>NZ_RBZU01000009.1 GCF_003628125.1 Pararobbsia silviterrae | reverse complement strand
GCCGCCGGTGCGGGCGCAGCGGCCGGTGCCGCCGCGGGTGCCGCGGCAGCCGGCGCCTTCGCGGCCGGCGCAGCCGCGCCGCCTGCTTCGAGCAGCAGGATGAACGACCCTTCCGAGACGGTATCGCCGACCTTGATCTTGATGTCCTTGACCGTGCCCGCGGCGGGGCTCGGCACATCCATCGTGGCCTTGTCCGACTCGAGCGTGACAAGCGACTGCTCGGCTTCGACGGTATCGCCGGGTGCGACGAGCACCTCGATGACGGGGATGTCCTTGTAGTCGCCGATGTCCGGGACCTTGACTTCGATCGTTTGACTCATTGTTGGTGTCTCCAGCGTCGCGCGCACTGACGCGCCGCGAGCCCCGTTCGGGGTCTCGCGGCGCTCATGTCCCTGCACGCAGCATTCTTCGGAAGGGGCTTAGACGGACATCGGATTCGGCTTAGCCGGATCGAGGTTGTACTTCTTGAGCGCGTCGGCAACCTTCGAGCGCTCGATCGTACCTTCGTCGGCGAGCGCCTTCAGCGCGGCGACCGTGACCCAGTAGCGATCGACTTCGAAGAAGTGACGCAGCGCTTCACGCGTATCCGAGCGGCCGAAACCGTCGGTGCCGAGCGTCACGTAGCGGCGCGGCACGTAGGTACGGATCTGATCGGCGAACGCGCGGACATAGTCGGTCGACGCGATGATCGGCCCTTGCGTGTCCTTGAGCAGCGTCTCGACGTGCGACACCTTCGGCTCGGCGAGCGGGTTCAGCAGGTTTTGACGGTCGACTTCCTGACCGTCGCGCGCGAGTTCCGTGAAGCTCGGGCAGCCCCAGAGATCCGACTCGACACCCCAGTCGTCCTTGAGCAGCTTGGCGGCCGCGATGACTTCGTTGAAGATCGTGCCCGAGCCGAGCAACTGGACACGCGGTCCCTTCGACGCCGCGCCCTTGCGGAACGCGTACATGCCCTTGACGATGTCGCCCTCCGCGCCTTCCGGCATGGCCGGATGCTCGTAGTTCTCGTTCATCACCGTCAGGTAGTAATAGACGTCTTCCTGCTCCTGGACCATGCGGCGCAGACCGTCCTGGATCACGACGGCAAGCTCATAGCCGAACGTCGGGTCGTAGCTCACGCAGTTCGGCACGAACGCCGAGAACATGTGCGAGTGACCGTCTTCGTGCTGAAGACCTTCGCCGTTGAGCGTCGTACGACCCGCCGTCCCGCCGAGCAGGAAGCCGCGCGCACGCATGTCGCCGGCCGCCCACGCGAGATCGCCGATACGCTGGAAGCCGAACATCGAGTAGTAGATGTAGAACGGCACCATGATTTCGCCGTGCGTCGAATACGACGTCGCGGCCGCGATCCAGTCGCACATGCCGCCGGCTTCGTTGATGCCTTCCTGCAGAATCTGCCCGGTCGTCGATTCCTTGTAGAACATCAGCTGGTCGGAATCCTCGGGCACATACTTCTGGCCGTCCTGATTCCAGATCCCGATCTGACGGAACAGACCTTCCATACCGAACGTACGCGACTCGTCGGGCACGATCGGCACGATGCGTTTGCCGAGCGCCTTGTCCTTGAGCAGGATGTTCAGGACCCGCACGAACGCCATCGTCGTCGAAATTTCGCGACCCTCGCCCGTGCCCTTCGTCAGCGGCTCGAATGCCGACAACGCCGGCGCCGGCAAGGACTGCGCGGCCTTCGTACGGCGCGCGGGCAGATAGCCGCCGAGCTCCATGCGGCGCGCGCGCATGTACTCGAGCTCCTTCGAGCCTTCTTCGAACGTCAGATACGGCACGTCGCCGATCTGCTCGTCGGAAATCGGCAGACGGAATTGATCGCGGAACTTCTTGAGCGTCTCGATCGGTAGCTTCTTCTGCTGGTGCGTGATGTTCATGGCCTGGCCATGCTCACCCATGCCGTAGCCCTTGATCGTCTTCGCGAGAATCAGCGTCGGCGCGCCCTTCGCGTTCTGCGCCTGGTGATATGCGGCGTAGATCTTGTGCGGATCGTGCCCGCCGCGATTCAGATTCCAGATGTCTTCGTCGGACCAGTCGGCGACGAGCGCCTTGAGTTCGGGCGTATTGAAGAAATGCTCGCGCACGAACGCGCCCGACTCGGACTTGTACGTCTGGTACTCGCCGTCGACGACTTCCATCATGCGGCGCATCAGCGCGCCCGACTTGTCGCGCGCAAACAGCGCATCCCAGCGGCTGCCCCAGACGACCTTGATGACGTTCCAGCCCGCGCCGCGGAATTCCGACTCGAGTTCCTGGATGATCTTGCCGTTGCCGCGCACCGGACCGTCGAGGCGCTGCAGATTACAGTTGATCACGAACACGAGGTTGTCGAGCCGCTCGCGGCCGGCCATGCCGATCGCGCCGAGCGATTCGGGTTCGTCCGTCTCGCCGTCGCCGAGGAATGCCCAGACCTTGCGGCCCTCGGTGTTCGCGATGCCGCGCGCCTGCACATACTTCATGAAGCGCGCCTGGTAAATCGCCATGATCGGGCCCAGGCCCATCGACACGGTCGGGAATTGCCAGAAATCCGGCATCAGCCAGGGGTGCGGATACGACGAGATGCCGTTGCCGCCGACTTCCTGACGGAAGTTGTTGAGTTGCGCCTCGCTCAAACGCCCGAGCAGGAACGCGCGCGAGTAGATCCCCGGCGACGAGTGGCCTTGCGCGAACACGAGGTCGCCGCCGTGGTTGTCCGACGGCGCATGCCAGAAGTGGTTGAAGCCGACGTCATAGAGCGTCGCGGCCGACGCGAACGATGCGATATGGCCGCCGACATTCGTGTCCTTGCCCGCGCGCAGCACCATCGCAATGGCGTTCCAGCGCGTGTACGAGCGGATCGTGTGTTCGATGTCCTGGTCGCCGGGCAGCTTGGCCTGCTGGCTGACGGGGATCGTGTTGATGTAGGGGGTGTTCGCGGAGAACGGCAGATGCTCGCCATGCACGCGCGCGAATTCGATCTGCTTTTCGATCAGGTAGTGCGCGCGGTCCGGGCCGACATTCGACAACACGCCATCCAGCGCCTCGAGCCATTCGGCGGTTTCCTGGGGATCGTCGTCCTTGGTGCTTCCGGCGACGTATTTGAGCACTTCCTCGGGTACGGCGGACATCATCGTCTCCTGGTATGAGCCCGGCGACCATCGTGTGGCACACCGGCAACTCCGTTGTTTCGGATCTATCGCGCACGCCCCCAAGCCTGCGCGACTACAGCGAACGGAAGCGATTCTAAAGAGCGGACAATTGGGAGAGCAAGCACTATTTTCAAATTGCGATATTGCATATCACAATGCGAAAAACTATTGCGGCGCAATACGAAAATCCGCAAACACGACAATGGGCAAAATGCCGGAATCCCTTTAATTGCGGGCTTGGGCGGGCCGTAAGCTACAATGGCCCTCATGTTTATCAAACGGATTCTCGCGCGGACCCGCCGGTCCGTCGCACCGCCCCGTCGCACCCCCGGTTCAAGACCCGGCGGGCTGCAATCCCGTTGGCATTACGGTCCGTGGTGGCTCAATTCTTACCTGCTGACGCCGGTCGTTTCGATCGTGGTTTTCCTGATCGTGATGAGCCTGATTCTCTGGAGCCTGAATCGCCGCGAGCAGCAACAGCAGGAAGACACGCTCTACCGGAACGTCGCGTGGGCGCAGCAGCAGATCCGCTTGTCGCTGACGAGCGCGCAGGAACACGCGGCGGCGCTCGCGCGCGACATCGGCGCCGGACGCCGCGATGCGCCGTACTTCGACCAGATGGCCAATGAAGTGCTGCAGGCGCACCCGGAGATCATCGCGCTCACCTGGCTCGATCCCGATCGTCAAATTCGTTATAGCAGCCCGGCGGCGGCCGCGCTCGGTTCTCAGCTCAATACGCTGAGCGAAGTCCAGTTATTCGACGCGCAGCGCGCCGCCTTCGCCGATGCGCGCAACGCGCGCCGGCAAGTCTATTCGCCGCTGATCTACGACGATCTCGGCGGCGGCTACGTGACGCTGCAGACGCCGATCTACCGCGATCGCGAGTTCCTCGGCACGATCGCCGCCGTGTTCTCGGTCGAGGGCATCCTCGCGCACGAACTGCCGACCGAGCTGTCGGCGAAGTACAAGATCTCGATCACCGACCCGAGCGGCCGCGAACTCGCGACGTCGTCGACACGCCCGCGCCTGCCGCGCGATTCGTTCTACGACCTGCCGCTCGAACCGCCGGGCCACGGCGTATCCGTGCGCGTCTACGCGTACCCGCAGGCGACGAATTTCACGAACAACACGCTCGTCTGGCTTGTCGCGGGACTCTCCTGCTTCGTGCTCTGGTCGCTCTGGAGCCTCTGGAAACATACGCGGCAGCGCTTCGAGGCCCAGCAGGCGCTCTATGCCGAGGCGTTCTTCCGGCGCGCGATGGAGAATTCCGTGCTGATCGGCATGCGCGTGCTCGATATGCAGGGCCGTATCACGCACGTGAACCCCGCTTTTTGCCGGATGACCGGCTGGGACGAATCGGATCTCGTCGGCAAGACCGCGCCGTTTCCGTACTGGCCGCGCGACGCGTATCCGGAAATGCAGCGCCAGCTCGACATGACGCTGCGCGGCAAGGCGCCTTCGTCGGGGTTCGAACTTCGCGTGCGGCGCAAGGACGGCTCGCTGTTCCACGCGCGCCTCTATGTGTCGCCGCTGATCGACAGCGGCGGCCGGCAGACCGGCTGGATGTCGTCGATGACCGACATCACCGAGCCCAAGCGCGCGCGCGAGGAGCTCGCGGCGGCGCACGAACGGTTCACGACCGTGCTCGAAAGCCTCGACGCGGCCGTCTCGGTCCTCGCGGCCGACGAAACCGAGCTGCTGTTCGCGAACCGCTATTACCGGCATCTGTTCGGGATCCGCTCGGACGGCCACCTCGAACTCGCGGGCGCGAGCTTCGACCGCGCGCAGGTCTCGAACGACTCGATCGACATGATCGACACGTACGCGGGCCTGCCGGCGGCCGCGCTGACCGAAAGCACGGCCGATGCGCGCGAAGTCTACGTGCCGCAGATCCAGAAATGGTTCGAAGTGCGCCGTCAGTACATCCAGTGGGTCGACGGCCATCTTGCGCAAATGCAGATTGCGACCGATATTACGCAGCGCAAGCAAGCGCAGGAACTCGCGCGCCAGCAGGACGAGAAGCTTCAGTTCACGAGCCGCCTGATGACGATGGGCGAGATGGCGTCGTCGCTCGCGCATGAGCTGAACCAGCCGCTGGCGGCGATCAACAATTATTGTTCGGGAACGACGGCGCTCGTACGCGCCGGCAAGACGACGCCTGATATTCTGCTGCCGGCGCTCGAAAAAACGTCGCAGCAAGCGATCCGCGCGGGAATGATCATCAAGCGGATCCGGGAATTCGTGAAAAGAAGCGAGCCCAAGCGTCAGCGCGCGAAGATCAACGATATCGTCGCGGACGCCGTGGGACTGGCCGAGTTGGAGACACGCAAACGGCGTATCCGGATCGTGACCGACATGCGCGCGCGCCTGCCGATCATTTATGTGGATCCGGTGCTGATCGAGCAAGTCCTGGTGAATTTGCTCAAGAACGCCGCCGAGGCGATGCATGAAAACAAGCCCGACGCGATCGATGCGGTGATTCGCGTGCTGGTCCGGATCGATGTCGACACGGTCGTGATCAGTGTCGTCGACCAGGGCCCGGGTGTCGACGAGGCGACTGCGGAGCGGCTGTTCGAGCCGTTCTACAGCACGAAATCGGACGGGATGGGCATGGGACTCAATATTTGCCGATCGATCATCGAGTCGCACCGGGGTCGGCTCTGGGTCGAAAACAACATCGCCGCCGACGGAAGCATTCTTGGTTGTACGTTTCATTTCTGCCTGCCGCTCACGGTCGACTCCGAAGCCATATCGGGCGACGGCGCGCAGGCCCCGACCCTCACCACCGCAACGGGAGAACTATGAGCAGTCCAGTGACCACCACCGCCGAAACCGTCTTCGTCGTTGACGATGACGAAGCCGTCCGTGATTCGTTACGCTGGCTCCTCGAAGCCAATGGCTACCGCGTGCAGACGTATGCGAGCGCCGAGCAGTTTCTCGACGCCTATCCGTCCGCCGCGGCCGGCGTCGGCTGCCTGATCCTCGACGTGCGCATGCAGGGGATGAGCGGCCTCGAATTGCAGGAGCGCCTCATCGCGGACAACGTCTCGCTGCCGATCATCTTCGTGACGGGTCACGGCGACGTGCCGATGGCCGTCTCGACGATGAAGAAAGGCGCGATGGACTTTATCGAGAAGCCGTTCGACGAAGCCGAGCTGCGCAAGCTCGTCGAGCGGATGCTCGACAAGGCCCGGGCCGAGAGCGGCGAGCAGCAGATCCAGAAGGCGGCGGCCGAACGCCTCGGCAAGCTGACCGCGCGCGAGCACCAGGTGCTCGAACGCATCATCGCCGGCCGTCTGAACAAGCAGATCGCCGACGATCTCGGCATCAGCATCAAGACGGTCGAGGCGCACCGCGCGAACATCATGGAAAAGCTCAACGTCAACACGGTCGCCGACCTGCTGCGACTCGCGCTGTCGAAAAAGTAAGCGCTTTCGGCCGGGCCCGCCTCGAGCGCCCGCGCGTGCGTCTCGCGGGTCCGCATCGCTATAATGTCGGACTCCGTGCCGTTGCGGCGGCACGGGAATTGCGCACTCGTCCGAGACTCCGAGCGGCGCGTCTCGCCTCGCGGGGAGCGGTCCCCGCGCCGTGCGCGGACCGCCGACGACGCACCGAGCGTCTCATCGAGACGGATCCGCGATCCGACTTCCGCCCTCTTTCCAGACTTTCCTCGCGCCCATGACAGCCAAGCTCATCGACGGCATCGCCCTTTCCAAACATATCCGAACCGAAGTCGCGCAGCGCGCGGCGGCGCTCACCGAGCGCGGCCACCAGCCCGGCCTCGCGGTCGTGCTCGTCGGCGAGAACCCCGCGAGCCAGGTCTATGTCCGCAACAAGATCAAGGCGTGCGAGGACAACGGCTTTTATTCGGTCTGCGACCGTCTGCCCGCCGATCTGTCCGAGGCCGCGCTGCTCGAACGGATCGATGCGCTCAATCGTGACCCGAGGATCCACGGCATCCTCGTCCAACTGCCGCTGCCGCCCCATATCGACGCGCACAAGATCATCGAGTCGATCGCACCCGAGAAGGACGTCGACGGGTTCCATATTTCGAATGCGGGCGCCCTGATGACCGGGCAGCCGCTGTTCCGGCCCTGCACGCCGTACGGCGTCATGAAGATGTTCGAGGCGTACGGCGTCCCGACGTCGGGCGCGCACGCGGTCGTGATCGGACGTTCGAACATCGTCGGCAAGCCGATGGCGATGCTGCTCGTCAACGCGGGCGCCACGGTCACGATCTGCAACAGCAAGACGCGCGACATGGGCGCGATCACGCGCACCGCCGACATCGTGATCGCGGCGACGGGCCAACGCGATCTCGTGAAGGCCGACATGATCAAGCCGGGCGCAACCGTGATCGACGTCGGCATGAACCGCAACGACGAAGGCAAGCTTTGCGGCGACGTCGACTTCGAGCGCGTCAAGGACGTCGCGGGCCTCATTACGCCGGTTCCCGGCGGTGTCGGGCCGATGACGATCACGATGCTGCTCGTCAACACGATCGAATCGGCCGAGCGCGCCGCCTCGACCGCTGCGTGAACCGTGTTGCGCGCGCACAATCGATCCGTTCAAAAAAATCGATTGGCCGCGCAACGATGTTTGCGCCGACGATAGGCCTGATTGACGACAGGCCCCATCATTCCGCACTGGACCGACCATGAACGCAGCCAATCCGCTTCTCGACTTTTCCGACCTGCCGCGCTTTGCTCAAGTCCGCCCCGAACACGTGACGCCCGCCATCGACACGCTGCTTGCCGACGCGCAAGTCGCGGTCGATGCGGTCTCCGCGCCCGACACGCCCGCGACGTGGGACGACGTGGTCGTCGCGCTCGAACGCACGACAGAACCGTTCGCGCGCGCCTGGGGCGTCGTCGGCCATCTGAACGGGGTCGCCGACACGCCCGAGCTGCGCGAAGTCTATGGCGAGAACCTGCCGCGCGTGACCGAGTTCTGGTCGAGCGTCGGCCAGAATCTCGCGCTCTACGAGAAGTACAAGGGCATCGCGGCGAGCCCGGCCTTCGCGACGCTGTCCGCGGCACGGCGCAAGGTCATCGACGACGCACTGCGCGATTTCCGCTTGTCGGGCGCGGAACTGCCCGAAGACCGCAAGCCGCGCTTCGCGCAGATCCAGGAACGTCAGGCCGAACTGGGCAAGGCGTTCTCCGACCACGTGCTCGATGCGACGAACGCCTACGCCTACTGGGTCACCAACGAAGCCGAACTCGTCGGATTGCCCGACGACGTGCGCGCCGCGGCGCATGAAGCGGCCGCGCGCGACGCCGATCCGAAGCGTCAGGCCGGCTGGAAGTTCACGCTGCACTTCCCGTCGTATTTTCCGGTTCAGCAGTACGCCGAACACCGGCCGCTGCGCGAGGCGATGTACCGTGCCTACGTGACGCGCGCCTCGGAACTCGGCGCGCAATACGGTGACGGCAATCCCGAGTGGGATAACACGGACATCGTGCGCGAGCAGCTCGCGCTGCGCCGCGAAGAGGCGCAGATGCTCGGCTACCGGAACTTCGCGGAAGTGTCGCTCGCGCCGAAGATGGCCGAGTCGCCCGCGCAAGTCGTGGACTTCCTCGAGGACCTCGCGCATCGCGCACGTGCGCATGCGGACAAGGACTGGCTCGAACTTCGCGCGTTCGCCGCCACCGAGATCGGCATCGCCGAACTCGAGCCGTGGGACGTCGCCTATGCGTCCGAAAAGCTGCGCCAGAAGCGATATGCGTTCTCCGAACAGGAGGTCAAGCAATACTTCCCCGAACAAGCCGTGCTCCAGGGCCTGTTCAACGTCGCGCAGTCGCTGTTCGGCGTGACGATCCGGCCTGATCAGGCCGAAACCTGGCACCCGGACGTGCGCTTTTTCCGCATCGAGAACCCTGACGGCAAGCTCGTCGCGCAGTTCTACCTCGATCTCTATGCGCGCGAAGGCAAGCGCGGCGGCGCGTGGATGGACGACGCGCGCTCGCGGCGCAAGCTGCCCGGCGGCCGCCTTCAAACGCCCGTGGCCTATCTGAACTGCAACTTCTCGGCGCCGATCGGCGGCAAGCCGGCGCTGTTCACGCATGACGAAGTGATCACGCTGTTCCACGAGTTCGGACACGGGATCCACCATATGCTGACGGCCGTCGACGAGCTTGCGGTGTCGGGCATCAACGGCGTCGAGTGGGATGCGGTCGAACTGCCGTCGCAGTTCATGGAGAACTTCTGCTGGGAATGGGACGTGCTCGAATCGATGACCGCGCACGTGGACACGCAGGCGCCGCTTCCGCGCGCGCTCTACGACAAGATGGTGGCCGCGAAGAACTATCAGAGCGGACTCCAGACGCTGCGTCAGATCGTGTTCGCGATGTTCGACATCCGCGTCCATACACAGGATCCGGAGACGGTCGCCGCGCAAGCCGATACGACCGGCGCATCGGCTAGGGCAGGCGGCGCGAGCGCGCCCGGGAAGACCATCACGGACTTCGCGCGCGAGGTCAACGAGCAGTATCACGTGATTCCGCAGTCTCCGATCTCGCGCTGGCCGAACACGTTCAGCCATATCTTCGCGGGCGGTTACGCGGCGGGCTATTACAGCTACAAGTGGGCCGAAGTCCTGTCGGCGGACGCCTATGCGGCGTTCGAGGAAGCCGCGCGCGCGACGCAGGCGAGCGTGCTCGATGCGGATACGGGTGCGCGCTATCGCGCCGAGATTCTCGAAGTCGGCGGCAGCCGTCCGGCGATGGAATCGTTCAAGGCGTTCCGCGGCCGCGAGCCGAGCATCGACGCCCTGCTTCGCCACAACGGCATGACCGAGGACGTGCACTGAACGAGGCACGGCACGGGCGATCCTCCGCACGCTGCGGGGTCGCTCGTGCCTATCGTGTGCATGCTAGCGTGCGTGCCAGTTGAGCGCGCGTCGTGTTGTGCCGGTGTGTTGTGCCGGAGTGTTGTGTTAGGCCGGCGCCGTGTTCCCGATGCGGCGCCGACCGTGTCCGATGACCCGTTCGCGGTCAGTGGCGCTTCGGCAGCCGGAAATCGACTGTCGACGGTCGGCCTTCAAGCGACAGTGTCGAACGATTCGCGGGCGCCTCGCTGATCACGCGTCCGCGGCGCATGACGAGCGTGCGCGCCGCGCGAAGTCGAATGGCCTCGATCGGATCGCGCGCGTCGAGCACGACGAGATCCGCATGACATCCGGGCGCGATGCCGTACCCTTCGAGCCCGAGGATCTTCGCGGGTGTATCCGTCACGGCGCGAAAGCACGCCTTGCTCGCTTCGACGCCCGTCATTTGCGCGACATGCAAGCCCATGTGCGCGACTTCGAGCATGTCGCCCGAGCCGAAGCTGTACCACGGATCCATTGCGCAATCCTGGCCGAACGCGACGTCGATGCCGGCCGCGAGCATCTCTGGCACGCGCGTCATGCCGCGCCGTTTCGGATACGTGTCGGAGCGGCCCTGCAGCGTGATGTTGATCAACGGATTCGCGATCGCCGCGACGCCCGCCTCGCGCATCAGCGGCAGCAGCTTGCTCACGTAGTAGTTGTCCATCGAATGCATCGAGGTGAGGTGCGAGCCGGTGACGCGGCCCTGCATGCCGAGCCGGTAAGTCTGTGCGGCGAGCGTTTCGATATGGCGCGAGAGCGGATCGTCCGATTCGTCGCAATGCATGTCGACACGCAAGCCGCGCTCGGCCGCGTACTCGCAGAGCAGACGCACGGACTCCGCGCCGTCGGCCGTCGTGCGTTCGAAATGGGGAATCCCGCCGACCACGTCGACGCCGCGCTCGATCGCGCGCTTGAGGTTGTCGAACGCCCCCGGACTGCGCAATACGCCATCTTGCGGAAACGCGACGAGCTGCAAATCGAGGTAAGGCGCGACGCGACGCTTGACCTCGAGCAGCGCGTCGACCGCAAGCAGGCGCGGGTCGCAGACATCGACATGAGACCGCACGGCCAACAGACCGCGTGCGACGGCCCAATCGCAGTACTGCAACGCGCGCGCGACGAGCGCATCCTGCGTCAGCGTCGGTTTGAGTTCGCCCCAGAGCGCGATCCCTTCGAGCAGCGTGCCCGATCGATTGACGCGCGGCAGGCCGTACGAGAGCGTCGCATCCATATGGAAGTGCGCATCGACGAACGGCGCCGTGACCAGCGCCCCCGCGACATCCACCTCTCGGCGGGCAGACGCCGCCAGACGCGGTTCGACGGCGCAAATGCGGCCGTTCTCAATGCCGATATCGATCTCTTCGCGACCGTCCGCGAGCGTCGCATGCCGTATCAGACAGTCCATTCGTGTCTCCGTATCAAGCGTCGGGTTCCGTGATTGCCACCGGGTCATCTGCATTGTACGAGGCATCGATACGCGCCAAAATCCAACCCGACCTACAGTCGAATCGATATCACAACCACTCCTATCCGACCATTCCGAATCCAATGCAGTCTCGCCTTGCAGAAAGCGGGATTCTTGATGCGCTTTGCCTGGGTACGAATACAGCGTCATACCGTTCGCAAGTCAGAGCTTTCGCAAAGCAGAGGCTGCCGACGAACGTCGGAGGTATGGGTCGGGTCCAACGCGACAACCGTCCTCACAATGTCGTCGCGATTCCATCATGCATGACATGCGAGGTTCAAGAACGACATCGGGACGTATCGGCATCCGCCCTCGTCCCCCAGCCGAACAGAACAATCGCCGATGCAGTACATGGACCCGTCCGGTCATGACGAGACACCGCCCAATCCCTGCGCGCCTGCTTTTCAATTCGAATTCCAACGTCTTCGCCTGCGTAATGTGCAAACCCGCCGCGAATGCGCACTGACGAGAAACGAGGGACTCTTGCTCGAGGCCTTGCTCGCGGGCGTCTGTTCGAAATCGGATCTGATCGACGAAGTCTGGACGCGGCACGGCACCGTCGTCACCGAAAACAGCTATTACCAACTCGTCTCGCTGCTACGTAAAAGCTTTGCCTCGATCGATCTCGCGGGAACCGTCGTCACGGTTCCACGCAAGGGCCTGGCGCTGTCGGCCCAGTCGGGGTCGATCGACGCCTATGTCGCGGGCGGCCCGCGATCCGACGCGCTCGATGCCCATCTTGAGCGTGCGTGGCAGGAACCGGTCGACGTGATTCAACCGATCGAAGTCGGCATGGCGGAAGACGCCGATTGCGCGCCTCCGCTCCGCAACGGTATCGGTGCCTCTGCGTATCGCCTGAGTCGTGCGCGCCGAACGGGTCCCTATCCGAGCTGGAAAGATGTGGTCCGCGCCTCGAATGCCATCCCGTCGCGACCGCGCGAGCCCGCGCCACGGACGGTCGTCATGTACGTATCGGCATTGATCACCGTCACCCTCGCGGCGGTCCTCGTCACCGTCGAATCGCAGCGCGCGATGTCCGCGGCATCGCTTGGGTTCACCCATGAGGGACAGACACACTACGTGACCAGCGGCGACGACCGGATTCGATACGCATCCATGCCGCCCGAGACGGCCTTGCAGGTCTGGCGCGACATTCAAGCCCGCGTGACCATTCCGCCCGAGCAGCATGCGTACGTGTTTGTGAACCAACATCGGAATCGCTACGCCGTGCTGGCGTGCAGCGGCCGTCCCGACCTTCCCTCGACACGATGCTCAACCGTTACCGAATCGCTTTAATGGTGTGCGGCGTGCTGTCGGTTCAGGCCGTCGGCATGAGTGCCCTATGGCACGTCAATCAGGATCTTCCGAAGTCGGCCTGCATGTCGCGCCTGACAGCGATCGACAACCCGAGATTCGATCGCGTCGGCTCGCACGTGCGTTTCGACGGCACCCTGCTTTTTCGTCCTCGAAGCCTGTATGTCGAGGGTGCCGTCGATGTCGCCGACAAGAGCTATCGCGTGCATCGCATGATCGAATGGGAGACACGATGGTTGTCGCCGCGCATGCGCGAACGCACCGCGACACGCATCTACTACGGCGACACATTGCCCACGGCCCTCGCGGATCAACTTCCGTTGATCGGAGAGCATGCGATCGAAATCGAATTTATTCAGATCGATTCGTGGCTGTTCGCGGTCGTCTCGAATGATGTGTTCGTCACCTATTGCCGACGACTTCCGTCGATCGTCGTCGATCCGAATGCCGTCGAGACGCTCGACAATGCGCATCCGGCATCGCGCCCGTCAGCGGCATCGCAAGCGAAATTTTAACGATATGAAACTGCGCCGATGACGTATCGGCGCATCGACGCACCGGCGCATCCTGCGCGCGATGTTCCGCGCGCCATGAAAATCGGCGCGCATCGAGCGATGTCGATGCGCGCCGCGCTTCAGAGCCCGGCCGCGAACTGTCGATTGCACTCATAAAGCGTCTGAATCATGCTGACAAGGACCTTGATGAGATTATTGGATAGCGCCATACCGTTGCGCGCGAGCTCCGAGAGCAGATTGCATTCGTTTTCGACCTGTTGCCGTTGCTCGCTGACCGAGGTACTCCACGCCTGGTGCTGCCCCATGAGCCAATCCACACGACCGTTGCTATCCTGATTGGGATCCGACGTCGCCTTGATCATGGCGTCGAGCGGCGCGGTATGAACGCGAATGATCGCCGTGCCATCGGGCATTTCGCTGAACGGCAAACGCCACTGCTTCGACAGCCGATGCACAAGCTCGTACGAAGCGGGACCAAAAGCGATCTCCTGACTCCATTTGGCCTTGAGCCGCTGAAGCTCGGCAGAGAGCTTGCCGACCGCGACCGTGATGTGTTGCGCATCCGAGCCCTTCGAGATGTTCGATCGAATCAGCGCCGTGAACTCGGCAACGTCCGAGAGGTACTTGACGTATTTCGCAAGCGCCTCCTTGATCGGTGTCACGCACTCGGCCTCGCTCGCCGTCATCGCGTCACGAATCGTATCGATGAGCTGAGGGACGAAGTAAGACACGGGCTTTGTCGCGAGATGCGTCACCGAACCGCGCTTCATATCGGGACGCAGACGGCCGACGTCGGCTTCCCCCCCGGGTTCGATCGGCGGCCTAGGCATCGCGAGTCCGTCGAGCCGACCGAAGCGCCAAGTCGAAAGATCCGAGAGCGCCGCGATGCCCTTCGCCATCTGCTCGTCCGCGGATTCGGCGAGCGATCGATCGGGCGCGGCGGCGTCACGCGAAATCGGAGCGGACGTCGGCGCCGAGCGCCCTAAGGCGTTCGCCGATCGATAGCCTGAGAACGACACACCATCCACATTCAGCATCGCGCGCCCTCAGAACTTGAACGACGCCGCATGCGCGGTCGCGTCCTCGGTCGACGACAACAGGCCATGCAGCGCACCCATCATTCGCGCGGCCCCGTCCTGCGTCACGCTGGCCTCATGGGTCAGCGCCGCTTTCGTCGATTCGGCATTCGAGGCCGCGGCGTGCAACAGATCTGTGTTGATTCGGGACTCCACGGAGACGGAGTTGGTAATCGCGCTCATCATATGTCCGGCAGTCGTCATCGAATTCAATGCCGTATTGCCGGCAAGCTTGAGGCGCTCGTTCGCGTAACGCTGCTTGGCTTGGGCCTCGAGGCGCTCTTGCAAGTCGGACGTACGCGTCGCACTCCCTGATGCCTCGGGTGCCCGTGACGCATCGGAATCCGCGTCGACGGCGCGCGCGGTCGACACGCGTTCATCGGAGGCGCGCTCGTTGCGCGGCACGGTATGCGTTCCGGGTGTCGACTCGGACGTCGACCCGGTCGCCGACTCGGTGGCCAACTCACCCTCGCCGCGTCGATCCGATGCGCGAGCCTGCCGGACATCGCCGTGGTTGCGCTGCATCGACATGCGGCGCGCCGCGGCGCCTTCGGCCTGCGCGGCCGGCGTGTGCGTCAACGGGACGATCTCGGCCGGCGAGTCCGGACACGCCTCGCGGCAAGCGTCTGCGCGACGCGATCCAAGCCTCGATTGGAGATCGCCCTCACGCGTCGCCAGCTTGAGTTCGAAACGCGTTGCCTTCAGCACCGCGCCCATCGCGCATGCAGCACCCGCGAACAAGATCAGACCTTGACCGATCGCGCCGCCCAACGCGCTCGCGGCCTCGTTGCGTTGTTGAATCGCGCGAGCGGCGTAGGCTTGCTGAGCGATGTTTGCGGTCTGCGCAAGCTGCGCATTCGCTGCCGCGCGCAATTTGACGCACAATTCGAACGCGGACGCCATGAGCACGATAAACGCAGTCAGTCGATCATCGCGCGCCTGCAGCGCCGACTCCGGCAACGCACTCGAGATCGCCGGCTCAGGCGTAAGCGTCCCGCCTTCCGTCTCGACCGGCCCCGCGACAGCGCCGATCGATTCGACGTCTCTCGCGTTGATGCCGGCTTCCGCGAAGGTCAATGCAATCGCATGCCGGAGGGGCTCGATATCGTCGTCCGAGACATCGGGCGACAAGGGTACGGACGCGCCGTCACGCGACATCGCATCCGTCTCCTGCATCCTCGCCAAGCTCGCCGTGCTCGCCCGCCCGAGACTCGCACCGTGCGCATACCGAGTCGATGCCAGGTCAAATCCCGCGCTCGGCGCGGCCGCCATGTGGATACTCGTCATTCGACACTCCTTACGTCAAAAAACAGTGCGCGCGCGTGCCGCCGTACCCATGCACGGACGCCCGCTCGTCGTCTAGCCGGCTTCGATCTAGACGGCTCGATAGAATCCCTTCGCAATGTGCAGCCCCGTGACACGCTCTTGCGTGAGCGCGTCGATCGCAATGCCCATCGTCTCGCGCTGCATCGCGAGCGCGTTCGCCGATTCCTCGAAAATCTGCGCGATCGTTTCGGACAGAATGCGACCCGACGCTTCGAGTTGATCGAACGCGGCTTGCGCCAGCAGGACATCGTTGGAAAGGACCGTCGCCGCGACATTGCCCGCACCGACGAAGGTCACCTCGGCGGCCGTCCCAACGGTCACCGCCTGTTGCACACGGACGCCCATGCGCGGCACATGACGCGTGCAGTCCGCGAGCGCCCGCGCCAGTCCTCTTCCAAGATTGCGGCATATCGGCTCCAGCAATTTCGTCGCGGCACGCGCGCCGACGACCGCCACGACGACGATGATCACGCATGCGACGATCGTCCCGATAATGTTGGCCACGAGTCGGGCCGTCTCCGGATTCACGCCGGCCGATTCGAGCATCGCGCTCAAGACCTCGGCGATCGCACCGACGAGCGGCTTGAGTACCGCATCGAGCGCGGTCGCTATCGGAGACGTACCGGTCGTCGACTGGACGATCTGGTCGACGACCGTCGCCGTGGCGAGCGTCACCGCGAGCAGCAGCGAAGCCCCGCCCGTGAACACCGCCGAAACCACGCTGACCGCCATCAAGACCCACGCGAGGATGCGACCGATCCATCCGACGACCGTCGCGGCCAGTTGCGCACGCTGCAACTGGTCGGCGACCTGTTTGGCTTCCGCCGTCGCGGCCTCGCGTCGCGCTTCGGCCACCGCGCTCAAGAACACGCGGACTTGCGCCAAATGCGTCTGCACGAATTCGTCGATCAGCACCTGCAGGCGCGAAGTCAGGACATTCAACTGAACGGCGGGACTTTCGATCGTGCCGTATGCGGGTCGCGGATCGATGTCGAAGATGCCGTTCGGATGCGAATCGACCGGCGCCGACACAGCCGGCTCTGGCGCGCGTTGCGCTTCGGCCTCGCGCGCGAGAGCGCCAAAGGCGGGTCGCGACACGATCGCAGGCAAACGCAGCGGCGTGGAGAGCGCTGTCCACTCACTCATCGATAGACTCCATGTGATCGATCCGCTCGACGTCATCGACACATCCGGCTTCATGGCGATCGAAGCAATCGGCGTCGGGGAGGCCGCCGATCGAGGCGAGATAGTTCGATGCACGCATCGCGAGCGACGCGTCGCGACTCTCGTGCGCCGCATAGGCAAAGCATTCGCGAGCGTCATCGATCTCGCCGAGTTTGAGGAAACACTGACCCGCGTGAAAAACGGCGCCGACACCGAGAATACCCAGTCGCAGCGCAACGCCGTACAAGTCGACGGCCTGGCGATGACGTCCTTGAAATTGAAACACCGCCGCCAAGCCCATCGCATAGTCGGCGTTGTGAAAATCGTAGAGACACAGAAATCGAAAGAACGCTTCCGCCTCGGCCAGTCGACCCTGTTGATAGAACGTGTGCGCGTAGGCATGAATATCGTTGACGACGCGTTCCGGAAGCGCGTCGATTGGATGGGGTGCGCCGTCGAGATCGAAGATTTGCGCCTGCGCGAGACGGCGAACGACCGCTTCGGTGGCGTCCGCATCCGGCGCATCGTATGGCACGACATCCGCGATGCGGCTCGCATGGGCGCTCATGGGGCACGCGCGATCCTCGACAGGCGTCACGGCGACCGCATTCCGGTCACATTCAGCTGAGTCTCGATATCGAACGTGTTGATCCGATCCGTGCTTTTTAAAGTCCATCGTCATCGATGACACTCCTCATGAAATCCGATTCGTGTGCGACTGCATCCGACACGCCGCCGTCAGCGCACCGCCACTCTAGGCGGTGCCCAATTCCTCATCTTGCACAAACGATGCGCCGCTTCGCGCGCACTCGACATCCTTGAGCCACGCGACGACGTGCAGAATGCGCTCGACAAAGCGGCGGTCGACGAATCCATACCGGCGCGTCGAGCCGAAAACCGCGCGAGTCAAGCGCTTGTCGCGAATGACGGGGATGCCGATCGACTCCGCGTAGGCGATCACCGCGAGCGCGCGTCGGTTCTTCTCGCGTATCGAGACGAACGGCCACTCGACGATCGTGTCGTCGACGTAGATCCCGACCGCAAGATGCGTCGGGTTCGCGAGCACGAAGTTCGAGCTTCCGATGTCGTGCTTCGATTGCGCATCGAGCATCTCGAGAAAAAGGTCGCGTCGTCGTGTCTTGACCTCGGGCCGACCTTCGTGGTCGCGCCTTTCACGCTGTACCTCGTGCTTTTCCATCAGCAAATCGTGGGTGTGCGCACTGCGCTCGCCCCACGCTTGCACGAGGCACACCGGCAGCATGCACGCCAGCATCAGCCATGCCGGCCGCGCAAGCAGATACCGCCATGCGACCGAGCCGTTCGACGGCGCGAGCCAGATCGATGCGAATCCGTCTCGCCCGCACACGTACGACGCGATCCAGACTGCCGCCGCGGCCGCGAAGCAATAGGCCAGCGCGCACACCGTGCCGACCGCCGTGCGTCTCGAGAACACGCGCTTGACACCCTCGATCGGATTCAGTCGATTGAAGTCCGGAACAAGCGCCTCGGTCGCGAGTTCGAAACGGCTTGCCGCCAGCGTCAACAATGACGGCAGCACGATCACGACGGCGCATAGCGGCACAACGACGCGCGCCGCGCGGTCGAACATGGCCCGGACGAAGACGTCGAGCGGCATGGAGAACCCCGACACGATGACATCGCGCAGCGGGACAAGCAATGAAGACAGATCGCTGCGATACGTGAGCCAGGCGATCCCGACGCACAGCGTAAGCCATGTGCAGAGGTCGCTCGGATGAAAGACCTGTCCCTTGCGCGCGGCCTCGCGCTTCTTCTGTTCGGTGGGTTTCTCGGTTTTCTCGCTCATGGCGCGATCATCGGAATATGCGCGAAACGGCCCCAGTCGTTCAACAGCGGCATCCATGCAGTGCCGAAATACAGATAGAACACGGTGAAAGCGACGAAGCTCTTGATCGAAAACGCGAGCGAGAAAACGCCCATCTGCGTTGCAAAACCCGACAGCACGCCAAGCAACACTTCGCTCGCGAACAACGCGACGACGACCGGAGCGCTCAAGCGCATGGCTTCACGCGAAACGACGTCGAGCAGACGGCCATAGGCGGCCCAGTCGATGCGCGCGAGGCCACTCGAATCGAGCTCGACATAGCTGAGCCGCAGCGCTTCGATCACCACGCGCATCCCGTCGTTACAGACAAACGCCGCGCTCGCGAACACGGACATCCACGCCGACATCGTCGACACCTCCACGCCGTGCGCAGGGTCCATCACGTCGCTGATCGTCGCACCGCGTTGATTGTCGATCCATTCGCCGACGCCCATGCAGATCCAGAACGGCATCGAGAGCATCGTGCCGAGCGCGAGACCGATCGCCGCTTCGGAACAGGCGATCCAGAACCACGACGTCGCGGCCGCATACGCGGCGCGCGCCGATGCGTCGATCGACGGCCAAAGCGAGAGCGCGATCAGCACGATCAAAGTCTGCCGCATCATCGCGCCCGCGAGCATGCGCGGGCTGAGCAAGGGCAACATCAGACACATCGGCGCGATTCGCGCATACGCGAAGACCAGCGTCCTCAGGATCGGTGCGATCGCATCCCAGAGCGCAAACCCGAACGCCGCGGCATCCGTTCCCCCCGCGAGCGCGCTCATATCGATGCCCGCGCCAGCGCATGACGCATCAACTCGACCGACCACGCCACGAGTTTCGACCCGGCCCAGCCCGATCCGATATAGAGGCACAGCCCGATCCCGATCAGCTTGACGCCGAACGGCAAGGTCTGCTCCTGAAGCTGCACGATGGTCTGAAACGCGCCCACGATGAGCCCGATCAGCGTCGCGACGGCGACAGGCCACGCCGAAAGCGCCATGACAAGCCAGATCGCCTGCTGTCCCGCCTGGACGATATCGTTCATGTCTATCCTTGCTCTCCCGCGCCCGGCTCACGGCCCGACGAGATATTGATCGATCAGTCCTCGCGACAGCAGCGTCCAGCCGTCCATTGCGATGAACAGGATCAGCTTGATCGGAATCGAGATCGACAACGGACTCATCATCATCATGCCCAGCGCAAGCAAGATGCTCGACACGACAAGATCGATCACGACGAAGGGCAAGTAGAGATAGAAACCGATTCGAAACGCATCCTCGAGTTCGGACAGCGCATAGGCCGGCAACAGCGCGAACAGCGAAACGGACTCGGGGGTGAGACGATCGTCCGCCGTTGGAATCGATGAGGCCACGGACGGCGCCTCGACATCGTCCGCGGCAGCCGTGCCATCCGCGCCGTGCGATGCACGCAGCCGTGCCCCGACGTCGCGCTCGGGCGTCCGACGAATGCCGTCGAAATACGCCACGAGCGCCGGACGCGCGTGATTGAACAAATAGGTCCGATAACTCGATAGCCCTTGCGTCGAGAACCGCTCGAGATCGTCGCGATCCGTGACGTCGATCCGGTGCTCGATCCAATACGCATGCACATCTTGCGCGATCGGCAACATGACGAACATCGACAGCAACAGCGCGACGCCGTTGAGCGTGATATTCGACGGCGAGTTCTGCAGCCCGATCGCATTGCGCACGAGCACAAGCACGACCGACATCTTGATGAAGCATGTGCCGACGGCGATGATGAACGGCGCCATCGCCGCCACGGACAACAGCGCGATCAGTTCGAATCCGTTTGGCATGCGCCGAGTTCCCCTGACACGTTGACCATGCGGGTCACCTGAACGGCAAGCGTCTCACCCAGTGCGACCAGTTCTCCCTCGCCGATGACCTGCCCATTCACGCAAAGCTGCACGCAATATCGACGTGCGTCGCATCCATGTGTATCGTCGGGCGCATCGCGCCACGACACGCCCGGCGTCAACGCAAACGTCGCGCCCGCCTCAACCGTGCGAAGGTCTCCGATCGTCATGCGCCTGCGATCGAGCACGAACTCGAACTCCACGCGAATCGCGTCCAGGCAATTCACGCCAATGCCCGCGCCGACGCTTGCTCCGATGCTTGCGCCGTCCGGCGCGCGCGAGTCACGCGCCCCGTGCGACTCGCCGAACCCGGTTTGAGCCGGACCTGCGGATTCGCGAACCTCGTCAAACGGATACATCATCCAAGTCCCCTCGTTGATTTCAAACTCGCCCCACGCGTGCCCGACGGCGACGACGCACGACTCGACCG
This sequence comes from Pararobbsia silviterrae, assembly GCF_003628125.1. Lineage (GTDB taxonomy): Bacteria > Pseudomonadota > Gammaproteobacteria > Burkholderiales > Burkholderiaceae > Pararobbsia > Pararobbsia silviterrae. The sequence continues at coordinate 259,950 of NZ_RBZU01000009.1, read as the reverse complement.
ACTGAATGAGCAGCACGTCGCCGCGCGCGATCCGAGCACAGGTCGCATAGGTCATCGCACTGCGTCCGATCCTCAACGCGACATCGACGGCGATCCCGTCGACGCGCGCATCCGAGGACACCGAACCCTGTATGCCGCACCATTCGACGACTTCGTGCGTCGGTCCCATCCACGCCAGCGCGAGGCCGTCAGACGTCTGAAGCACGACACGCGAACGCGTGCGCGGCACGGACTCGATCGCCTTCGCGCGCCACGCGCGCAAGCCGAAGCGCCCGAGCATGGTCGGTCGCGCATTCATATGCCGCTCGAACGTCGCGAGAAGATAGGACGCGTGCATCGCATCGAAGGCGAGACGTTCACCGCCTTCGAGACACCACGCGCACCAGTGCGATGCTTCGACGCCGACCTCGATCCGCAACGTATCCAGCGTGACGGTCGCGACAATCGATCGCCGTACCGCGTCGGTACGCTCTTCCACGGCATCGATACCAGCTAGACGAAGCCGCTTCACGAGATACGCGGATCGCAGCGCGAGCGGATCGCGCGCGGGCACGCACATGAGCACCCGCCGGATACCCGATACCGGGCTGTCGTCCAATGAGTCGAGCGCGCTCACGATTCAAGTCCCGTAACGAATCGAACATTCCGCAGCGAAATCGGCGGGCTCCAACGCAATCCGATGGCCGGCGGCTTGCGACGGGTTCGCCCCGACAAGCGCCGCGTAGACGTCGGGGTCGTCGGTCGTGATGCGTGCTCTCGACCTGCCGCGCTCGCGATTGAGCGAAACGACCGCGGCCGGACGGCCAGGCCAGCTCTCGAAGCGGAAGATCAGGCGCGTGGCCGCCTCGTCACGCCCCTCCTGCCGCTGCATTGAAACCCACGTATCGCGCGCGCTCGATGCGATATCCGCCGCGCAGGATTCCGCGCCGTTCCGTGTCTGGGCCGCCTCGATTCGCGAGCCCGGCATCGAAGTCGCACCGCTGTCTCGACATGCAGGGAACGCGTCAAGGTCGGTATCGCACGCGTTCCGGTCCATGCCGATTTCACGTCCGGGAACGGTCACGTCGACATCCGCGAGACGACCGGAGTCAGACTGCGAGATCGCGTCAGCGACCGATGCGCGAACCGGCTCGCTCGCGATATGCGGACCAAGCGCCGAATCGGCCGACACGTCACGGGGCACGAGCCCATCCCCGGGCATCGCCCCGGACATGCGCGGGCCCGCGTGACCCCGAACTGACGTGCGCGCGACCTCGCGGTCTCGCGACATCGACGGCGTCGTCTCGATCCTCGCCGCGTGCGGCCCGCGCGCGTGCGCCGCATGCCATCCATGCCGTGCCGAAACAAGGTCTTCGTCACGCGTCGGGTCATCGTTGTCCATACGATGCACGCCTTCGTGCGCGTCCTCGGCCGGAGGCGCGGCCATATGCGGTCCCTCGCCGTCGATGCGTTCGATCCCGGCCGCGGACGCCGCCGGCCTCGCACCCGCATCCGAGGCCGGCGTCGGGATCGTGTCGCTTTTCGAGGAACGAGACGTCTTCAGGGCCTCGCGCGCACGATGCGCGAGCGATAGCGACCGTTCGCGCGCCGCGTGCGAATGGATCGCCTGCGTCGCGGCGGAATTTACTTGAGCACTCTTTTCCATGCGTGGTCCTCGATCTCATCGTGTTCTCGACGCAGCGCACGGTTCGTCACGCTGCGACGTGTTGCCCGAAGCCGGCGTTCGAGCCCATCGATCCGTCTGCGTGCGGACGCGAAGCGCGCCGCGTGGTCTTCGGCTTCGGCCTGCGCGCGCAGAATGTCGGCGTCGAGCGACGTGGCGCGAGCCAGCGTCTCGCGCCAGACGAGACGCAGCCGCGCGGCCTCGTGCAGCACGTCGAACAGTCGCGTCCGGTCGACGACACCGCGCGCGCGATAGACGCTGTCGAGCCGCTCGCGACATCGTTGCGCGTCGTCGAGCAATCGTGCGCGCTCCATCTCGCCGGCCCGTTCGCGTGCACGCGCCGCGCGAACGGTCGCGCACAATCCCTGCGCGCGAGACTCGACGCGCTCGATCACCTGCGCGAGACGCGCCACGTCAGACCAATGCTTCATCGATCAATCTCCGCGTCTCCGCGATCGATGCATCGTGGCCCGCACCTTGTGCGAACACATGTCGCAGCCGTTGCGCGACATCCAGCGCGCGATCGTCGTCCTCGATCATCCCCGCGCGGTACTCCCCCATCTCTACAAGCGTCGCGAGCTGCGCCGCGCGCGCGAATACCCGGCGCACCGAATACGCACGCTGTACGTCGTCGGAGGATCCGACACGCGCCGCCACCCGACTCACGCTGCGCAAGACGTCGATCGCGGGGAACAGCCCCTCGCGCGCCATCGCACTCGACAGCACGACATGTCCGTCGAGAATCGAAATCACCTCGTGTGCGATCGGATCGAGCTCGTCCTCGTGATCGACGAGCACCGAAAAGAACGCCGTGATCGCCCCCTCGCCCGTATTCCCCGCGCGTTCGAGCAGACGCGGCAACCGTTCGAAGACCGAGGCGGGGAAGCCGTGGCGTGCCGGAAGTTCGCCCGCGGCGAGCGCGATTTCGCGCAGCGCACGCGCATAACGCGTCAACGAATCGAAGACCAACAGCACATGCAAACCGCAATCGCGGAAATACTCGGCGATCGTCATCGCACTCGCGGCGGCCGCGGCGCGCTCGACGGCCGGCGCATCCGATGTCGCGCGCACGACCACGCAGCGCCGCCCGGCATCGACCTCCCGAAGTCGTTCGATCGTCTCGGCGACTTCTCGGCCGCGTTCACCGATCAATCCGATGACGACGACGTCCGCGCGGCTCTGCGCGGCGATCATGTGCAGCAGCGTCGTCTTGCCGGCGCCGGCCTGCGCGAGCACGGCGACACGCTGCCCGACACCGACCCCGAGCACACCATCGATCACGCGCACGCCTGTTTCGAGCGGCTGCGTGACCGCGCACGGGGCGCGTACGCGCGGCGCATCGACTTCGCGTACCTCGTCGAAGCACGCGCCCTGCGCGGATGCGCCGCGAGGTATCGCACGCTCGCCGTCGGCGTGCGGCGACGTCAGCGTTTCATGGATCCCCCCGTCTGCATCGATCGCGCACCCGAGCAAGCGCATCGACACCGCAATCTTCAGCGGACCGCCGGTCGGTTCGACGACCGCGTGCCGCGACAAGCCGTGCGCCGGCCCAAGCAACGCGAGCACGGCCACCGATTCCGAAAATCCGATGACCTGCGCACGCCCGACGATCGTCGATCGTCCGACGGCCTCGCGAATCAGGCACAGCTCGCCGATGCGGACATCCGGCAACGACGCTTCGAGAACGGAGCCGTTGAGCCGGCGGATCGGCGCCGCGCGCACGATCGACCGGGGCCATCCCGCACCGGCCTGCGCGCCCGCACTCACGCGATGACCTCGAAAAGTTGATGAACGCGCGCTTGAAAGCCTTCGAGCGCGGACAGAAACGCTTCCGCGTCGCCGAGAAAGTTCTCGCTCACGAGCGCATACAAATCGACGAGACCCGGCCGCTTGAAAATCGAAGGGGCGCGACTCGCGATGTATTCGGATTGCTCGCTCACGCATTCGAGAATCGCGAGCGCGGCCGATTCCCAGCGCTCGTCGGTGATCTCGAGTGTCGCGCTGAACCAGATATCGCCGTCGATCTGGTCAATCATGATCGACGCCGAATCATTGAAGTCGAGCGCGATCGTCGAATGCGCTTCGAGCCCCGGTGAAATGAGGGACTCCCGCCCGACCATGCGCAGCCCTTCTTCGAGCAAGGCCACCACGTCTACATGCATGCAACAACCTCCTGAACGTTAAACACTGCCTGCGATGTCGACATGCACGCAGTCGGACACTTCGGCAAAGGACATGACGTCGAGATCGGGAAAGCGACGTTCGACGAGCTTCTTGACGAAACGACGAATATCCACGGCGCACATCAGCACGGCGCTCGAGGCTCGACCGACACGCAGCGCATCGAGACGCTGCGCAACGGCCTCGACGAACGCATCGCTCTCTTCGGGCGCCATGTGCAGGAAGGCACCGGCCGCGACCTGCCGAATGCCCGCTCGGACGCGCTCCTCGCTCTCGGGAGCGACGAGAATCACGCGTCGCGCGAGCGCGGTGGCGGATACGTTGGCGGGCACATTGACGGATGCATGCATCGGCGTATTGAGGAACCGTTCGCTGATCGACCGTGCGAGCGCGGCGCGCACGTGTTCGGTCAGCACGAGCACATCCTTTTCACGCGGCGCCCAGAGCGCGATCGCCTCGAGCACGAGCCGCGCGTTGCGAATCGATACGCGCTCGGCAATCAGCCGCTGGAAGATCTCGGTGAGCCGGATCAGCGGCACATGGCGATAGGTTTCCTTGAGCAACTCGGGATGCGTGCGTTCGACCTCGTCGAGCACGTGCTTGGTCTCCTGAACGCCGAACAGTTCCTGCACGCTTCTCGCGACGAGCCGCACGAAGCGATCTTCGAGCACCGCGATCGCTTCGAGGGTCGAATAACCGAGATGCTGCATGCGCTCGCGATCGGCCAGCGCCACCCACCAGTCGGGCGCCGCATCCGACACGCCGCTCGGATCGAGGTCGTGCAACGCAACGCAGTCGAGTTCGAGCCCGTGAGGGTCGTCGTCGAAGTCCGGCACCCACGCACGATCGAATGCGATACCGAACGTCGCCGCCGGCGTCTCGTGAAAACGCACCGCAACGTGGTGTGGCCGTGACGACGCGACGGTGTCGACGCGCATACGCGGCAGCCGGATGCCGAGCTCCAGTCGAACGGCGCGCGTCAGCCGCGCTTCGAAATCGGACGCGTGCGGCATGGCGCCGGCATCGGCCGGCAACTCGACGATGATCGGCACGAGATCGCCCACCTGCGAGGTATCGACCGCGGCGCCCGATGACGTCGCGCGATCATGCGCCGGTTTGGCCGCCGTCGAAGCCGCGCCGCCCTCGCCCCGGATAACGCGTCGATAGGTGTACAGCCCGGCAAGCACGGCGCCGAGCAGCGCGAATGCGACAAACGGAAAGCCGGGCAACAGCCCGATCGCGAACGACAAGCCCGCGCAAATGAGCAACACAGGCGGCTGGGAAACGAGCTCGGTCATCATTTGCTGACCCAGGTTCCGTTCGTCGCCCGCCACACGCGTGACGATAAAGCCGGCCCCGACCGAGATCAGCAGCGCCGGAATCTGTGCAACGAGGCCGTCTCCGATACTCAGCAACGAATAGGTCGCCACCGCATCCGACAGCGTCATGCCGTGCGCCAGCGTGCCCGCCGCGATGCCGCCGATCAGATTCACGCAGATGATGATCATGCCCGCGATGGCGTCGCCCTTGACGAACTTGAGCGCGCCGTCGAACGCGCCGTGAAGCTGACTTTCCTTTTCGATGCGACGGCGTGCCGATTCGACCTGTTCGGTACTCAAGGTCCCCGCGCGCGCATCGCCGTCGATGCTCATTTGCTTGCCCGGCATCGCGTCGAGCGAAAATCTCGCGACGACTTCCGCAATGCGTTCGGCACCCTTCGTGATCACGATGAACTGGACGATCGTCACGATCGCGAAGATCACGAGCCCGACGACGAGGCTGTCGCCGACGACGAATTCGCCGAAGGTCGTGATGATCTGTCCCGCGTCGCCCTGCAGCAAAATCAGACGCGTCGTGCTGATCGACAGCGACAGTCGGAACAAGGTCGTCACGAGCAATATCGCGGGAAACGACGAGAATTCGAGCACCGACTTCACATATAACGTGCTGATGAAAATCAGCAGCGCGAGCACGATATTGGCCGCGATCAGACTGTCGACGAGCACCGTTGGCAGCGGCACGATCAACATTGCGATGATCGCGACGATCAACGCGACCATGAAGAGATCCTGACGTGCGCCGATACGTGCGCTGATACGTTCGGCAATACGTGCATCAATACGTGCACCAACCCGTTCGATCCACGGTGTCATACGAACCCCGTATGCATGAGATCGCGGCGTTCGATGCGTTCGGCGGCACTCAGCGGGCCCGAGAGCGATTCGAAACGCTGCAGCAGATGGCCGCGAAACACCGGATTCGACACGACCGCGTCCGCGAGGCGGCGAACGCCGCGGTGCAGCGCCGTCGCCATCAGCGCGCGCTGCATCGCGCAATCGATGCCCAGTGAACCCAGCCATCCGAGCATCGCGTCGGCGCCGATCTCGCCTTCGAGGATCCCGGCGAACAGCAATGCGTACGGCGCATCCGGATCGATGTCCTCGGGCACGCGCAGCGCCGGCGCGTGCGACGCAGCTTCACGCAACACCTCGACGAAATCGCATTCGGCGCCGCGCAGGAGTCGGAGCTCGCGCAGCAGGCCCGCAAGCCGGCTCGCTTCATCGCTCACGCATCGCGGGTCATGCATATCGATTTCGCACGCGAGCGCCTCGCAGACGAAGTCGAGCACAATCGCGCGCCGAGCGCACGCATGGGACCGAACCCAGCGCGCGAACATCGCGATCGGAGACTCGTCGCTCAGAACGAACGCGCGATAGTGATCGCGCAGCGCCTGCGCGCCGATCGCCGATCCGCTCGCATACTTGAGCGCGTGCAAGGACGCATCGAGACCCGCGTACACCCAGTCCGATGTTTCGAATTCGAGCAGTTGCGCCTGCGCCTGTCTGAAGACATCGGCATAGGGCTCGAATTCCGCGCGCTGGCTCAGATCGTCGAGCGCGGCGAATACATCGGAAGCGTCGTCGAACAGACCGGTCGCGAGATCGAGCAGCTCGGCGGGCTCGGTCGGAAGGACGCGCGCGCCGGCATCCGCGAACTGCTGAAGCAGGCGATCCGCGTCGTGGGCAAGGATATGGGCGCCCGAATAGCGCCGTGAGCGAAAAACCCCGCCGCGAATCTGCAGCGCTTCGGCGCCGTCGATCGCGTCAGTCGCGCCACCTAGATCGGCATCGCGTTCGGCGCGACGCTCGCGCGCAGCCGACACGCGCGCCGATCGCTCCGATGTGCTGCGGGTCAGCCGCGCCGAGGCTCCGGTGACGGTCGTCATGGGGCGCTCCGGTTCACTGCGTCCGTCGCCGGCGCATCGCCCGACACCGCTGCCGAGTCGCGCTCGGGCGGACGACGCCCCGCCTCGTCCGAATACGTGATGTCGCGCAGCGTCGATGCCGCGGCATCGACACTCAACCCCGGGGACAACAGCGCGTCCCTCCCGAGCGTCTGCGGCTGCCAGATTTCGCGGCCCGTCAGCACGCGAGGCTGAATCAGGAACACACGCGTCAGGTCCGACGTACTCGAATGACGAACCCGGAACAGCCCGCCGAGCCACGGAATGTCCCCGAGCAGCGGCACCTTCGATTCGCTGCGATTGACCTCGTGGCGCGTATAGCCGCCGATCAGCAGGCTCATGGCGCGCGGCACGCGCGCAATCGTGCTGATATGCGTGCGGCCGACGACCGGCAGGCCGTCGATCAGGTCGCCGTCGTTGCCTGCGTCGACCGTCTTGCCGTCCTCGATCTCGAGGATCATCTCGATATCGGCATGGTCGACCGACAGACGTGGAATCACGCTCACGAGCGTGCCATAGGTAATCGACTGAAGGTCGCTCGTGCGTTCGCCGACGAGCTTCGCGTAGAACGTACGATTGTTGTCGAACAAGGCCGGCACGTTCTCCTGCGTCAAAATCAACGGACGCGAGACAATCTGCGCTTCGCCTCTTCGACTCAACGCAAAGACGGAGGCGAGAAAACGCGCACCATCGAGCGTGCTGAAGCCGCCCCCGCCGTTGAAGCTCACCCCGAGACCTCCGCCGCCGAAGCTCGCCTGCCATTGAATGCCGAGGGCCTCGAGCGTCGCGCGGTCGATATCGATGATCCAGAGCGAGAGTTCGATCTGCGTCTTCTCGACGTCGAGTTCCTCGATCAATCGGCTCAGATAGGCGACGTCGTCTTCGCTGCCCTTGATCAGCAAGCTGTTCGTATCGGGATACGCGAGCACCGACGGTCGCGCCGAAACGCGTATCGCGCGCGGGCGCGAGACCGCTGCAAATCCCATCGGCAACGGCGGCAAGGTCGTATCGCTGCCCTCAGGATCCGCGCGCCCGTCGAGCGCGGCGACGTCGCGCGCCGAGGAAGCCAGGCGCTCGACGTCCGATCGACGCGCCGCGCCGCGTCGATCGGCGCCCTGCGCGTCGTCGGCCGTGCCGATTGGATCGGTCGGCCGTCGGATCGACTCGGACATCTGCGTGGCGCCCGTCGCGTCACGGTCGCCCGCTGCAACGCTCGACGCATCGACGCGTTCCGGACGCTCGCCGAGCATCTCGGCCAGCACGGTCGCGACGCCAGGCACCGTCACGGTCTGTCCGCGCAGCTTGAACACGCGATCACGCACGAAACTGTGCTTGAGCGGAACGACCTTGACCGCGTTTTCAGGGCGGCCGGTCTGGATTTCGCCATGGTCGAGATGCTGGGCGGCGGCGAGCACCGACTCGACGTAGGCCGGCGGACCGGCGACGTAGAACGTGCGTGAAGCCGACTCGCCGCGTATCGGAAACGCCGTCGACGCCATCCCCGTATCGAGCAGAAAAGCGCGGAGCCGGCCGACGTCGATCCATTTGAGCGAGCCGACCGCGCGCCTCAATTCCGACATGTCATAAACGTAGATGATGTGGCCGTCGAAATACGATACGAGCCCGAGATCCGCGCAGAGTCTGTCGAGCACGCGTTCGGGATGCGTCAGATCGAATCGGCCGCTCACGCGCTTGCGCTGCGCCAGGGTGCTGGCGACAAGCGGTCGCCGCATCGATGCGGCGAGGGCATCGAACACATGCGTCACGTCCGCGTCGCGCGCGAGATAGTCGGCCGGCGACACGTCGTCCGCAGGGGTTGGATCCGAACTTCGGTCCGAACGCGCGTGCCGCGCATCGGACGGATCGGCGTATTCGATCGCAAACGACGGATGGACCCATGCGCACAGCGCAACGGCCACGGCGATGCCGTGCCGCAACGCACGTCCCGGTCTCGCGTATCGCCGGCCTCTCCCCGTCATCGCGCGCCTCCGCTGCACAAATGACGCGTATACCGCGCGGTCTCGCGCCCGTTCGCGTCACGGCGCTCTTTCTCCGATGAAGCGCGCGTGCTCCGCGCGCACGTCCATCGCCGGCCGACGCCGAATCCCCAGATCTGGCTCGGCGGAACACCGAGCAATCCCTTGATTTCGCGAGACAGATGCGATGAAGACGCGAATCCCGCATCCAAAGCGATATCGGTCAACGTCCGTTCGCTCTCGATGATCCGGAGCACGGCGGATGCGGCCCGCCAACGTTTGAGTTCGGCCTTGAGCGATCCGCCCAGCGCGTGTTTGCACAAGCGGCGGAAATGCGCATTCGACAGCCCGTACTGCGCACCCAGATCGCCGACGCGACGATTCTCCGAAAACTGCTGCAACAGAAAGCTGACGACCCAATAGGCCTCAGTCGCGCGAAGAAAGCTGAATAGCGGCACGTCACGCGAATCGCCGCATACGAGCCGCGCGATGAACTCACGCTGAATCAGCGTGGTCTCGACACCCGAAAAACCCGCCACGCAAAACGTCGCGGCAGTTCGCGGGATCGGCGGCGGAAACGCAGGCGCGCTCAGGCTCAGACTGTAGTCGACGAAGGCAATGAGCTTGACCAGCATCGAGACGCTGACCTCATACATATACCAGCGATCATTCTCGACCAGCACCCTCGCATTTCGAGACACGGCGACCAGATGTTGCGCGGGGGCAGGAGCGAGCTCGACGCGGCCCGCGGGCGTCTCGATCACGACAGGCGTTCGTTCATCCGGCGCGCGAAGCAGCCAGAGCGACCGCCCCCTGGCCTGTAGTGTCCCTGCGCCGCACAGCGTCCAACCCTCCTGATTGCTCGATGACGATGCGACCACGACCCCTCCGTTGCCTGTCGAATTGAATGTTCGGATTCTAGGAATGAGAGGCTCGCAACGCTCATCATTGAGGCTGAATTCTCGACATGCCTAAACCTGATTCAGATCTGGCGGATCGAGAAGCGCGCGGGGTCGGCGGCGCGACTTGAATCAGGTGTTGTTGAGGTTCATTCAGATGCGCCACGTCGGTGTTCGCGTCGACACTCGATGCACTTCCGCTTTCGCGACAGTCGCTCAGCATGACACTCGGCACGCGCCCCGATTCCGAACCACAGATCTATCAGCTCAAAGTGCTCTATGGCCCGCTCTGCGGTCTCGAGCTCTCACTCGAACCCGGCCGGCATTTTTTTGTGACGGCGCCGGGCGGACAAACCGATCCGGTGCTCGACACCTCTGCGCTGGCTCAGACATCCGGGTGCTATGTCATCCCCGGGGCGCGGTCCGATCCGTCTGCGTATCCCAATTTCGCGATCGCGTTCGACGATGCGCCGCAAGCGCACGACAGGTCCGTCCGCACGTCGCCAAAAGCGCGTGGAAATCAATCGTCGTCCGCCCCGATCGACTCACGCGGGTCCCGCCACGATGCGCGGCCCGGCGAATGCGCGGTCATCGAGATTTTTTTGACGGACCGCGCAGCGCATTCGCATTCGAGCGGCGCCGGGCCGCGATCGGACACCCATGCGTCGATCACCACGCATCGCATATTGGCCGGCGACATTTTTTCGTTTGCGGGACTGCGACTCGCGTGGCGACGCATCGGCGAACCCTGGCCGGACCCTGTGCTTCACGAGGACGCGGACGAGATCAAACCCGCGTCTCCCGAGATGCAAACCCCGTGCGTCGCGCACGCCGCCGCGCCGACGCTCGACACCATCGACGATGCTGCGCCAGGCATCCGCGCTACCGCCGCTGCCGCCCCATACCCGCACCCGCGCAACCTGCCGAACGACCTGCAATATCCCCGCCGTCATTGGCCGCTGCGGGCGCTCATCGGACTCAGCGTCGCCGCGGGCATCGCGGCCCTCGGCATCGCGCTGCAATCGACACGCGCGCAACCGAATACGAATGCGATCGACTTCGCGCTGCGCGGCGCGCCGCATCCGGGCATCGTGCTTACGGGACGCGATGGTCGTATCCACGTGATCGTGCGATCCGCGCACGACGCCGCATGGACACGACAAGCGCTGCGGCACGTCGCGCGCACCGTACCGTTCGATGTGCATCTCGAATCCGACGAGTCGCAAACGATCGCAACACGTCTCGAACGGCAGGGCATCGCACTCCATACCGTGCGCTTCGACAGACGCACGCCAGGCGATCTCGTCGTGGTGACGGACGCGGAGCCGCTTCAGGCATCCGAGCTCGCCACGGCGCGCAAGGTCGTGCTCGACGCCCTGCCCTATATCGGCGACGTCCGCATCGAACAACAATCCCGTGCCGACGTGATCGCCCGTGCGCGTGCGGGACTCGACGCCTTGAACGTCCGGTACCGACAAACCCAACACCATGCGCAAACGACCTTCGAACTCGACGGCGCGATCGACGACGCGCGCTTGTCGGCGATCGGCGATTTCGCGCGCGCATTTACAGACGATTGGGGACGGCGCCACGTGCGGTTCCTGCTCGATCCGCCGCCCGATGCTGCACAGCTCGACACCTATCGGATTCGCGCCGCACGCTTTCTCTCGACGGGACGCGACACGATCGAGTTCACGGAACCGGTCTCATAAGCGAACACATCCGCGCGGAACCGCTATCGGGTTCGTCGCATCCGCACGTCCGACACTTTCTCTCAGTCTTGTTCAAGGAGCCACGCCATGTCCACGCCCACCTCGCTTGTCGAGACCCTCGCACTCGAGAACGCGAGCTTTATCGGACAGACCGCGAGCACGTTCTCGAGCGGTATCGTGCCGATACGTGAAGCCATGCTCGCGGCAATTGAGCAACTGAAGACCAATCCGAGCGACCCGCATTTGCTCGCGCAGGTCCAACGCTATTCAGCCGACTTCGCGATCATCAACTCGACCATGTCGGGCTTGATGAATGCGTTCAAACAAACCGCGCTCGGTATCGCGAACCATATGAGTTGAGCGCGTCGATCGATTCCCCCATTGCTCGCCTTTCCCGAACAGGATATCCATGACGCTTCCCATCGCTACTCTGGCGGCGTATGCCGTCGACGTGCCGGCCCCGGACACGCTTCGCCTGGACGGCATGTCCGGTCTTGCCTCGGCGACGCCGATCCCCATTGAAACGCGGTGGCAGGCCGCACTCGAACGCGATGCCTCGACGCTTGGCGGAGCCCGCGGCATCGCATCCGCAAGCCCCGGCATGGTCGGCGAAAGCGGCGCGCGCACCTTCGATGCGTCGACGCTCGGCGAAACGGCGTTCGGTCAGGCGCTCGCACTCGCGCATCGCGCGCAAACGCCTGCTTCGATCGACGGCGCCAGCGACGACGAGACACCGAGCATCGATCTACTCGGGCTTCAGGAATGGGTTTCCGCGTATTCGATCACGATGAACGTCGCGAGCGTGCTTGCCAAGCGCGCGACAAACACGGTCGACACGCTGATTCGAACATGAGGGTCTCGATGTCGACTCGGCGTCTCGCACGCGCGATCCTCTGCACGGCGTGTCTTGCCGTCGCGGGATGCAACGACACGACGCTGCTCGAAAAGCTCGATCAATTTCAGGCCAACCAAACGCTCGCGGCGCTCCAGCGGCGCAATATCGCCGCCCGCAAGATCAGTCGCGGCAAACAGGGCTACGACATCGCCGTGCCGCCCGACGACTACACGGCGGCTGTCGACACGCTTCATGCGCTCGACCTGCCGCCGCGCGCGCGTGTCGATATCGCTCAGGCATTTCCGAGCGACGTGATGGTCGCATCGCCGTCGGCCGAGCGCGCACGCTTGCTGTCGCTGATCGAGCAACGGCTTGAACAGACGCTCACAACGATCGAGTCCGTCGATCGCGCGTCCGTCCATCTGAGCTACCCGCTCGACGACGCGAGCGGATCGGCGCGGCATTCGATCCATATCGCCGCGCTCATCGTGCACGAGGCAGGCGTCGACGAGCAGGAACTGGTCGTCAAACTCAAGCGTTTCCTCAGAAATGCGGTGGCCGATACGCGGTATGAAGATATCTCGATCACGCTGTTCGAAAGCGAACCGCCGCAGATCGCGCCGCCCGCACGCGCCGAGCCCGCGCCGCTCGATTCACGCCGCTGGCTGTCATTCGTGCTCGGCGGCGGCGCGAGTGTCGGGCTTTTGAGTGCGCTCGGATGGGCACGATGGCGGCGCATGCGCGCGCCACGCTCGCATGCGGACGAGCCCGATCGCGCACCGTTCGATGCCGTCGTCGAATCGAGCGGACGCATCGACAACGCGCGTGCAAGGGATTCGCGATGACTCGCCATGCCGAAGCCCGTTTTCACGCCGCCCGCTTTCACGCCACGTTAGCCCGGATCCTCTATGACCCGCTATCGTGGCTTCCCGTCGATGTGCTCGCGCGCGCCGAACGTTCACGCGGAGGCGGCGCATCCCCTCACCGCTCGACATCGGCTTCGATCGCATCGCGCAATCACGCGCTGCTCGACGCCTACGGACTGGACGTCGAGCTCGACCTCGCGCGCGACGATCTCGCCTCGGCGTGGGTCGAACACTGGTGGGCGCTACGCCGCATTGCCTTGTTGATCGGTTGCCGATGCCTGCGCGACGCGATCGTGGCCGCGCGCCGATGGACCGCCCTCGATCCGGGGGCGCGCGCGTTCGCAATCCTGCCGATGCTCGCGCCGCCGGCGTCGTCGCTGATGCGCGCGGCCGACATCGACGAGACCGTCTTGACCGCGCAAGGCTACGTCATCATGCAGTCGACGTTCGCACATCACCGCGTTTTCATCGCGCAGACGACCCATGACCCGCATGCGTCGCGGATTCATGTCCACGCGCCGAGCAATTCGCATGCGGCGCGGCAATCGAGCACGGATGCGGACCCACGGCACGTTCCTATGCCATCGTCGTTATCGTTGCCGTCGTTGCCGTCGCTGCCGTTGCCCCCACCCCTACCTCGCGCGCTTCGCCAGCGGCTGCGTTTGATGTTCGAACACGAACACCGCTTGCTCGACGGCATCGAAGTGCAACCGATCCTGGCACCGTTCAGAACCCTCATCGAGTCCGCCATTCGCCATGCCGAGAATCCTGCATACGCACGCGCCGCTTCCGCTCATTGACGGCGTGCTCGTCAAGCACGGCGCGTTGCGTGGCGGACAGCATCATCACGCCCTGATCGACGAAGCCCGACGCCGCGCGCGTGAAATCGTGCGGCGCGCCGAACACGAAGCCGAAGCGATCCGCCACTACGCGGCGGCACAGGGCTATCGCGCCGGACTTCGTGCCGCATGGCACGGCGTCATCCCATGGCTCGCCGCCTTCGACGATTGCTGTGCGGCCGCGCTCGATACGGCGCGCGACGAAATCCGCACGCGTCTCGAGGCATCGTTCGGGACGCGCGAGATCGCCGAGTTCGTCGTGCGACGCATCTTCGACGACATACCCGACTGGCGCGCACGGCGCATCCGGATCTGTGTGCCCGCCCACGTGCCGACGCTCGCGGCCGACCTCGGAGAATGGACTCGGGCCGCGCACCTCTGCGATGCGCGCATCGAACTCGCACAAGACGATCGGCTCAGCGTCGAATGCGGTGACGCGGTCTATCTGTTCGATATGGGCGCGCTCGCGGGCGATATCGCGGCGGGACTCGCGATGGACACACGCCGTATCGGACCCGGGACACTTCGCGAACACGACGCGCCAAGCGTGTCGCGCAATGCGGCGGCATCCGCACAAGCCGCACAAGCCGCACAAACCGCACAAACCGCACGCACGGCACGCGCCGCACTCGACGCGATCGATTTGAATCGGATTCGCGAACAGGAAGATCAGTCCCCGGCGCTCAGCCGGGACACGGCCCATCGGTATTGCCGATCTTGAGCTTGGGCTCCCAGAGGACCTGCAGTTCGTCGGCCGGCGTACCGCCGAGCAGCGCGAGCATCAGCTCGATGAGCCGCACGCCGATATCGTGCGGCTTCGCCGACTCCGTCGCGGTCACGTTGTAGCCCATCAGCGGATCGGGCGGACTGCCGTCGTTGATGATGATCGACACATCGCGGCCGACCTCGATCCCGGCGTCGACGAGCGCGCGTAACGCACCGACCCCGCAGATCTGGTTGTCGATGACGACCGCCGTCGGACGCGGATCGCACAACAGCAGCCGCGCCATGCGTTCGTATCCGCCGACCTGATTGAGCACGCCGTCCACGAGATAGCGCGGATCGACCCGCAGGCCCGCTTCGGCCATCGCGCCGAGGAATCCTTTGCGGCCTTGCTGGACGAAATAGAGATCCGTCGGCCCGCCGAGCAGCGCGATCCGGCGATGCCCGAGGCTCACGAGCCGCTCGACGGCGCGGCGCACGCCGACCGCCGTATCGAGATCGAGCCACGCATACGGATCGGGCAGATTGCTGCGGCCATAGGCCACGAACGGAATGCCCTTGCGCACGAGATAGTGCAGCCTCGGATCGTCGAGCTTCGTGCGCGCGACGACCATGCCGTCGATACGACGGCCTTCGATCATGCGCGCATAGGTTCGGACTTCGTCGGACTGCGACGCCGACGCGATCATGAGATCCATGTCCGCGCGATTGAGCGCTTCGGTCATGCCGCCGACGACTTCGAGAAAGTACGGATCGCCGAGATCGGCCGCGCCCAACGGATAAATGATGCCGATCGCGTCGGCCCGGCCCGTCGCGAGCCGACGCGCGACGGGGTTCGGACGATAGCCGGCCTCGGCCGCCGCCGCGATCACGCGTTCGCGCGTCTGCGCGCTGACTTCGGGATACCCGTTCAGCGCGCGGCTTACCGTGGTCTGCGACATACCGAGTCGCTGGGCCAGATCCTTGAGATTCATCGACGTGTGCCGGAACGGCAACGCACGCGACATCGCCGTGCGTCGTCATGCTTTATGCAGGGTCCCGCATGGTACCCCCGAAATACATCGAATTCAAAGCGCTTTGAATTCGATCCCAAACTTCAGCGCATCGACGCACTTCGCCGAGGGCCGGCATACGCGCCTCTCCTCGCGGCCGTTTCACAAAAATGGATATCGCACCCGGTGTTTTCTTTGTTGCGGCGCATTTACCCGTTTACCCTGAGGTCTTCAAAAAGTCCTTGTATTGCGCGATACGGCTGCTAAATTGCGTTCCAAAGCGCTTTGGAAAACCCGATCGATCGATCCAAAAAAGCTTGCCGAATCCGTTGTGCTCGCGGATTCGGCGTCGCGGGGATCCATGACGTATCCGCGACGTATTCACACCGGATCCGCGGTCCCCGCCTCTCGCAGTTCACTCGCTGTCCATATGGAGCGATCCAAAGGTATGCACGATGAATGACCGCCTCGCCTCTGTTCGTCACGCCAGCCTCAAGCCCACCGAGTGGTGGCGCGGCGGCGTGATCTACCAAATCTATCCGCGCAGCTTCGCCGACGCCAACTCCGACGGCACGGGCGACCTGCCCGGCATCACGTCCCGGCTCGATTACATCGCGCAGCTCGGCGTCGACGCGATCTGGCTGTCGCCGTTCTTCCGCTCGCCGATGAAGGACTTCGGTTACGACGTGTCCGACTATCGCGACGTCGATCCGATCTTCGGCACGCTCGCCGATTTCGATGCGCTCGTCGAACGCGCGCATCAGCTGGGTCTCAAGGTCCTTATCGACAAGGTGTTGAGCCACACGTCCGATGAACATCCGTGGTTCCGCGAAAGCCGCGCGGACCGCACGAATCCGAGAGCGGACTGGTACGTATGGGCCGATCCGAAACCGGACGGCACGCCGCCGAACAACTGGTTGTCGATCTTCGGCGGCTCGGCATGGCAATGGGATTCGCGACGCTGCCAGTATTACCTGCACAACTTCCTCGCGAGCCAGCCCGATCTGAACTTCCATCATCCGGACGTTCGCGCGCAGATGCTCGACGAGGTCAAATTCTGGCTCGATCGCGGCGTCGACGGCCTGCGGCTCGACACCGTCAACTTCTATTTCCACGACCGCCTGCTGCGCGACAATCCGCCGAAGGATGTCCGCAAGGTCGGCATGGACGCGATTCCGCTGTCGAATCCGTATGGGTTCCAGCGGCATGTCTACGACAAGAGTCAGCCGGAAAATCTCGCGTTTCTGAACGCGCTGCGAGCGCTGCTCGATCGCTACCCGGCCACGACGACGATCGGCGAAGTCGCCGACGACGATCCTTTCGGCACGATGGCCGAGTACACGACGGGCACCGACCGTCTGCACAAGGCCTACACGTTCAGCCTGCTCACGCACGAATTCAGCGCGACCTATATCCGGCAAACCGTCGAAGCGCTCGAATCGCGGATCGGCGGCGGCTGGCCGTGCTGGTCGATCGGCAATCACGACGTCGAGCGCGTCATGAGCCGCTGGGGCGGCGGCAGAGCGCCCGCGGCGCTCGCGAAGGTCCTCATGGCGCTGCTGCTGAGCTTGCGCGGCAGCGTCTGCATCTACCAAGGCGAGGAACTCGGACTCACCGAGGCGCAGATCCCGTTCGAGGCCTTGCGCGATCCGTACGGCATCACGTTCTGGCCTGAATTCAAGGGGCGCGACGGCTGCCGCACGCCGATGCCGTGGACCTCGAGCGCCGAGCACGCGGGCTTCTCGCGCGCGCAGCCTTGGCTGCCGGTGCCGGCCGAGCACGCGGCGCGGGCCGTCGACGTCCAGGATGCCGATCCCGACTCCGTGCTCAATGCGTATCGACGTTTCCTCGTCTGGCGCAGCGCGCACACGAGTCTCGTCAAAGGGTCGATCCGGTTCATCGACGCACCGCCCAACGCGCTTGCATGGATTCGCGAGCATGACCATCAACGCGTGCTCGCGCTGTTCAATCTGTCCGAGCGGCCCGCACGCTTCGATCTCGATGCGTCGCTCGGCGCGATCGAGCCGCTGAGCGGACATGGCTTCACGGCGCAGCTCGCGGATCGAAGCGTGACCGTGCCCGGCTACGGCGCGTTTTTTGCCGGGCTGCACCCGACATCGGCGTAAGCATCAGAGCGCATCCGCAGGACCGACCGGCGGCGCGCAAGACGCGTCGCGTCGCCGGCGCAGCACCGCTGCGTCATCACGCGTCAAATTCAAACCGACAAGGGCGCGCGGAACCGCGACGCCCGCGAGACAGGAGGCAACATGGACATGCGTAAGATGGCCGTGCTCGGCGCGAGCATGCTTGTGGGCTCACTGCTGCACATCGGCACGGCATCGGCCGTGACCGTCACGATTTCCTGCAGCGCGACAGGTCACGACCTCGAACAATGCACGCAAGGCGCGCAAGCCTGGGCGAAGAAAACCGGCAACGAGGTCAAGATCGTCTCGATGCCCGCATCGGGTCAGCTCGCGCTCTATCAACAATTGCTGAGCGCGGGTTCGTCCGATATCGACGTGCTGCAGATCGACGTGGTCTGGCCCGGCATCCTCGCGCAGGACCTCATCGATCTGACGAAGTACGCGGGCAACGGCACCGCGGGCGACTTCCCCGTCTATGTCAAGAACGACACGGTCGGCGGCCGCCTCGTCGCGATGCCGTGGTTCGCCGACGCGGGCGTCATGTACTACCGCAAGGATTTGCTCGACAAGTACCACGTCGACGTGCCGAAGACCTGGGAAGAACTCACGGCCGATGCGAAGAAGATCCAGGACGCGGAACGCGCGGCCGGCAACAGCAAGATGTGGGGCTTCGTCTGGCAAGGCAAGAATTACGAAGGCCTGACCTGCAACGCGCTCGAATGGGTCCAGAGCTATAACGGCGGCGCGATCGTCGATGCGTCGGGCAAGGTCACGATCGACAATCCCGCGGCGGTCAATGCGCTCAAGATGGCGCGCGGCTGGGTCGGCACGATCAGCCCCGAGGGCGTGCTCAATTACCAGGAAGAGGAAGCGCGCGGCGTGTTCCAGTCGGGCGACGCCGTCTTTATGCGGAACTGGCCGTACGCGTGGTCGCTCGCGAACAGCGCCGACAGTCCGATCAAGGGCAAGGTCGGCATCACGACCTTGCCGATGGGCGGCGCGAACGGACGCCACGCGGCCGTGCTCGGCGGCTGGCAGCTCGCCGTGTCGAAATACTCGAAGAACCCGGATGCCGCCGCGAGTCTCGTCATGTACCTGACGAGCGAGCCCGAGCAGAAGCGTCGTGCGATCGAAGGCGGTTATGCGTCGACGATCGAGGCGCTCTACAAGGACAAGGACGTCCGCGACGCAATCGGGCCGTTCGCCGATTCCTTGCATGACAACCTCGTCAACGCGGTCGCGCGGCCCTCGTCGATCACGAAGACGCGCTATAACCAGGTCAGCACCGAGTTCTCGGGCGCGGCGTATGCTGCGTTGTCGGGCAATACGGATCCGGCCGCGAGCCTCAAGGATCTTGACGACAAGCTTCACGGACTCAGCCACGGCGGAAAATGGTGATGAGCAAGTCAGCGAGTGCTTCGGGCGCCGCACTCGCGCCCGCTCCGGACACCGGTGCGCGACGCGGGCGCCGTGCCTCGCTCGAACATGAGCGCGTGCGCGCGGCATGGATGTTTCTGATGCCGATGCTCGTCGTGCTCGCGCTCGTCGCGGGCTGGCCGCTCGCGCGTACGATCTGGTTCGGTTTCACGAACGCGAATCTCGCCGATCTGCACCATGCGGAGTGGATCGGCGTGTCGAACTACCTGAGCCATGACGACGACGGCCGCTGGAGCGGGCTGCTCGCCGATCCCGACTGGTGGCGTGCGGTACGCAATACGATCGCGTTCACGATCGCTTCCGTCGCGCTCGAAACCGTCTTCGGCATGGTCGTCGCGCTCGTGCTCAATACGCCGTTCCGCGGACGCGGCATCGTCCGTGCCGCCGTGCTCATTCCCTGGGCGATTCCAACGATCGTCTCGGCGCGCATGTGGGGCTGGATGCTCAACGATCAGTTCGGCATTCTGAACCACGCGTTGATGGCGATCGGCGTGCTCTCGCATCCGGTCGCATGGACTGCCGATCCGCATCTCGCGCTCGTTGCGGTGGTCCTCGTCGATGTCTGGAAAACGACGCCGTTCATGGCGCTGCTGATTCTCGCGGGGCTGCAGCTGCTGCCGGCCGATTGCTTCGAGGCCGCGAAGATCGACGGCGCGAGTGCGGTCCAGGCCTTCTTCCGCATCACCTTGCCGCTGATTCGTCCGGCGCTCGTCGTCGCGGTCGTGTTCCGCGCGCTCGATGCCTTGCGCGTCTTCGACCTCATCTATGTCTTGACCTCCAATAGCACCGACACGATGTCGATGTCGGTCTATGCGCGCCAGCAGCTCGTCGATTTCCAGGAGGTCGGATACGGCTCGGCCGCCTCGACGCTGCTGTTCCTCGTCATCGCGTTCTGCGTGACGGTGATGATCTTCGTCGGCCGCTCGCGTTCGGCGTCGGAGTCCTGATATGCCCATGACACCCGGCAGGATCGTCCGGACCACCGCGTTCTATGCGCTCGTCGCAGTCATCGTGTTCTACGCCGTGTTTCCGTTCTACTACGCGGTCATTTCGTCGCTGAAGCCCGCGTCGCAGTTGTTCCGGATCGACTACTACCCCGCGTACTTCGAATGGCGCAATTATGTGCGCATCTTCGAGGGCCAGCCTTTCGCCGCGAATCTGCTGAACTCGATTCTCGTCTCGCTCGCGGTCGTCGTGCTGTCGACGCTGCTCGGCATCACTGCGGCCTATGCGCTGGGCCGCGTGACGTTCCGCGGCCGGCAGACGATCCTCGTCTCGATCCTCGGCGTCTCGATGTTTCCCCAGGTCGCGGTGTTGTCGGGCATGTTCGAGTTGATTCGCGCGCTGGGCCTCTACAACAATCTGGCTTCGCTCGCGCTCTCGTACATGATCTTCACGCTGCCGTTCACGGTCTGGGTGCTGACGACTTACGTGCAGGGCCTGCCGCAGGAACTCGAGGAAGCCGCGATCATGGACGGCGCAAGCCCGTGGTCGGTGCTCACGCGCATCTTCGTGCCGCTGATGATGCCGGCGCTCGTGACGACCGGCCTGCTCGCGTTTATCGCGGCCTGGAACGAGTTCCTGTTCGCGCTCACGTTCACGCTGACCAACGAGCAACGCACGGTGCCCGTCGCGATCTCGATGATCACGGGCGGCAGCGCGCACGAATTGCCGTGGGCGAACATCATGGCGGCCTCGGTACTCGTCACGGTGCCGGTCGTGGCGCTCGTGCTCGTGTTTCAGAAGCGAATCGTCTCGGGGCTCACGGCGGGCGCGGTCAAGGGTTGAGCCGAGCCGGCGCGCGCATGCGCGGCCGGTTTGGGCTTGGGCTTCGATTCAGGCTTGGGCTTCGAGTCGGACGGCACGCGCATCTGCGTCCTCATGCGGCATGCTCGCTTCGTCGAGCACCGCGCGCAGACGCTCGAACATCGCGTCGGATGCGCGCGTCATCGGCGCGCGAAGATCGGCGTCGATGCGCCCCGACAACGACAATGCGGCCTTGACCGGTCCGGGATTCGGTTCGGCACCGAGTGCCTGGATCAGCGGCACGATCCGGTGAAACGCATCGCGCGCGATATCGAGCCGTCCCGCACGCGCGGCCTCCCAGACCGCGACGAATGCGCGCGGATGGAGATGCGCACTGGCCGCGATCGCGCCATGGCCGCCGAGGCATATCGTGTTGAAGAACTGGAGATCGTCTCCAGCAAGCACGGCGAGCCGACCGTCGCGAATCAATGCGAGTGTCGTATCGAGCGATTGCGCGCAATCCTTGATCGCAACAATGTTCGGATGCGCGGCGAGCGACAACAGCGTGTCGAGTTCGATACGCACACCGGTCCGATACGGGATGTCATAGACCATCAACGGATGCGTGCTCGCATCGGCAAGCGCCGTGAAATGCGCATGCAGCCCCTGCTGCGAAGGACGAACGTAATACGGCGCGGGAACCAGGATGCCCGCGAGCGGCAGGCCGTTGAGTTCGCACACGCGCGCGAGCAGCGCACCGGCGTGATTGCCGGCCACCCCTGCGACGACACGCAAATCGCCCGCTGTTTCGAGGATCGTCGCGAGCACCGCGCGCTGTTCGTCATCATCGAGCGAGGCGGGTTCGCCTGTCGTGCCAAGCGCGACGAAGCCCGCGATGCCCGTCTCGACATACGAGGCGACGAGTGCGCGCAACGCGGCGAAATCGACCGCGCCTCGCGCGAACGGCGTGACAAGCGGAATCCAGATACCGGTGAACTCAGACATAAGAACGCTCCAATAGGCTATGGGTCAATCGACGAAGACCGATCGAGACCGCCAGTGGAACGGAGACAGCGCGCAAGAAGGGAGAGTGATCCGCAGCGGTTCCGTCACATCTGACGGAACAGCGCTCCGGTCAGATGAGCGGCTGTTTTTTGGCTTTGAGCACGACGCGCGTCGACATGGCGGCCGGATCGGCCGACAGAGCGAGCAAGGACGAGAAGCATGCGCGTGGGTTCATAGGGCCGTAATCTACACGAAAAAACCGCGGCGCACAGGCATCACGCCGATGCGGTAAAGACTTGCCGGCGTTCGCGGTCCGAGTTTGCGGCACGTTTCGCGCTCGTGCTGACGTTCGTTATGGGCCGCCACTCGGTGCTAAGGATGAGTCCCTAATCCTTGGTCCTTGGTCCTTGGTCCTTGGTCCTTGGTCCTTGGTCCTTGGTCCCTAGTCCTTAACCTTGGGCTTGAGCTTGAAGCCGGAACGCGACACCGCAAGGCACATTGCAGTCCCGCCCTGAGAATCAATCAGGCTTGCGCTCGAACAGCGCGAACGGATCGTTGCCTGAAGCATTGCCGTCCGACGGATCGCTTCCAAACGGATCGCTGCCCGATGGATTGCCGCTCGACGAATCACCGCCCGACGGATCGCCGCCGAACGGATCACTGCCCTCGCCGCCCTGCGCTTCATCGGCGAGGTTGTACTCTTTCCGGACGGCTTCGATCACCGTCGCGATCAGACGCTCGAAACCCGCCGCGTTGCCGAAGTGCTTCATCGACCAATTGCATCCGCTCGCATCAGGCGCCTGCTGCCGAGGCCGCGGCACGGCAATCCGAACGCCTTCATCGACGATTTCGGGCAATCGTTGCAGACGGCGGCTGACTTCGCTCTGAAGGCGCGATGCATTCAGCGTCTTGCGGATCATGGCATCCCCTCGTAATGACCGACGTATCGGCTTTCGCGACGGCACAGTCTAGCGCAGCTATCATGCGGACAATCGATTCCCGCTCGCCATGACCGATCCCCTGATGCCCGCATCCGTCGCGTTTCGCGAAGACGGCACGCCATATTCCGTCTTGCACGACGATATCTACCATAGCGCCGCGGGTGCGCTCGCGCAGGCACGGCATGTCTTTCTCGAAGGCAATGCGCTGCCGCGCCGCTGGCGCGATGCCCGCACGTTTACCGTGCTCGAAACGGGCTTCGGCATGGGGATCAATTTCTTGACGACGTGGTCAGCCTGGCGCGACGATCCGCAGCGTTGCGAGACGCTGCACTTTGTCTCGCTCGAAAAGTATCCGATGACGCGCGCCGATCTCGAGCGCGCCTTCGATGCCGTCATCGACGATCCCGCGCTCGCGCAACGCGCGCACGACCTCGCGCATGTCTGGCCCGCCTTGACGCCGGGCACGCACGCGATCGCGTTCGAACACGATCGCGTGCGGCTCACGCTGATCTTCGCCGATGCGGTCACGGCCCTTCCCGCGCTCGACATGCGCGCCGATGCGTTCTATCTCGATGGATTTTCTCCCGCGAAAAATCCCGAACTCTGGTCGCCCGCGCTGATCGCTGCGCTCACGCGGATGGCCAACGAAGGCGCAACGCTCGCGACCTATACAAGCGCGGGCGCGGTGCGGCGCGCGCTCATCGCGGCGGGCTTCGACGCGCGCAGAGCGCCCGGGTTCGGCTGGAAACGCGAGATGCTCGTCGGCCGATTCGTCGGCGCGCCGACCGTCATGCACGATCAGAACAACTGACGCTGGCCCGATACGAGCGTGTCGAAATCGCCCTGCACCATCGGCAGGATCGCATCGGCGACAGGTTGAAGCTGTCGCGTCACGTAGTGGTCGTAATCGATCGGCGAGCGCCATGTTTCAAGCGGCTCGGGTCCCGACGTCGTCATCACGTAGCGGATCCAGCCGCCGTTCTGATATTGGAGCGGACGCCCCGCGCTCCGGTTGTATTCATCGGCGATACGCGCCGCGCGGACATGCGGCGGCACATTGCGTTCGTACGAGGCGAGCGGACGACGCAGATGCTTGCGATAGACGAGATCCGCATCGAGTTCGCCGCTCAAGGTGCGCCGCACGTAGTCGCGCACATAGTCCTCGTAGGGCTCGCGCTTGAAGATCCGCGCATAGAGCGCTTGCTGGAAATTCCGCGCGAGTGCCGTCCAGTCGGTCCGCACGGTTTCAAGGCCTTTGTAGACGACCTCGTCCGATCCGTCGGACCGCACCGTCAAGCCCGCATAGCGTTTTTTGCTGCCCTCCTCGGTGCCGCGCACGGTCGGCATGAAGAAGCGCGCATAGTGGGTGTCGAACTCGAGTTCGAGTGCGCTGTCGAGCCCGTATTGCGTCGCGAGATGCGCACGCCACCAGTCGTTCACATAAGCCGTCAGTGCCTGCCCGATGGCGCGCGCATCGTCTTCGCCGCGCGCGCGCTTGAGCCAGACGAACGTCGAATCCGTATCGCCGTAGATGACTTCATAGCCGCGCGCTTCGATGAGTTCGCGCGTCGTGTGCATGATCTCGTGCCCTCGCATCGTGATCGACGATGCGAGACGCGGATCGAAGAATCGGCATCCGGTCGAACCGAGGACGCCGTAGAACGCGTTCATGATGATCTTGAGCGCTTGCGACAACGGCGCGTTCCGTTCACGCTTCGCGGCCTCGCGCTGTGCCCAGACGTCGGCGACGATCGACGGCAGACAATGCGTGTCGCGCGAAAAGCACGCGCCGACGAAACCCGGCACGCAGGCATCCGGGTCCGGATGATGCGTCCCTTCGACGAGTCCGACGGGATCGATCAGGAACGTACGGATGATCGACGGATACAGGCTCTTGTAGTCGAGCACGAGCACCG
Organism: Pararobbsia silviterrae; assembly: GCF_003628125.1. Lineage (GTDB taxonomy): Bacteria > Pseudomonadota > Gammaproteobacteria > Burkholderiales > Burkholderiaceae > Pararobbsia > Pararobbsia silviterrae. The sequence continues at coordinate 234,831 of NZ_RBZU01000009.1, read as the reverse complement.
AGTCGTAGAGCCCGGGACGAGAATCCATGACGAATCCGCCGGGACTCGGCGCGCCCGCGACATCGCCGAGGTTCGGCGCGACGTAGCCTTGCCTGTGCATGCGCGGCAGATACAGATGCGTGAATGCCGCGACCGAACCGCCCGTTCGATCGGCGGGTAGGCCCGTGACGGTCGCGCGTTCGAGCAGGAAGCGCAGCAGATCGGTCTTTTCGAAGATGCGCGTGACGAGCTCGCAGTCCTTGAGGTTGTAGCGCGCGAGCGCGGGCTTGTCGTGCTCGAAACGTCGCTGGATCTCATCCATGCGCGCATACGGCGCATCGATCGCCTTGCCTTCGCCAAGCAAGGTCTGCGCGACCGCTTCCAGACTGAAGGACGGAAAGCTCCATGTCGCGGAGCGCAAGGCTTCGATGCCGTCGATGATCAGACGCCCGGGCGCCGATGCAAAAAAATGGCCCGCGCGTACGCCATGTTCACGCCATTCGAGCAGGCTCGCACCGCGTCCGAGCCGCAACGGCACACGCAGACGCTGTGCATGTTCGTGCAGGATGCGTAAATCGAACTGGACGACGTTCCAGCCGATAAGCGCATCGGGGTCGTGCCGCGCGAACCACGCGTTGAGCTGTTCGAGCATCTGCGCGCGCGTATCGCAGTACATGAGGTCGAAATCGTCTGACGTCGCTTGCGATGCGCCGATCGACGCATCATTCGATATGTCATTCGACACGTCATTCGATGCGTCACTCGACGTGTCGGTCGTGGGCGTGGGCACCGGCGCGGGACCGAGCATATAGACCTGACGTTCGCCGCATCCTTCGAGCGCGATCGAATAGAGTTCGCCGTGCACGCTCGTTTCGATATCGAGCGAAACGAGCCGCAGCGTAGGCCGATAGTCTTGCGCGGGCTTCATGTCCGCGTCGACGCGCACGCCCGGTTCGCGCGCGTCCCCGTCGAACGCGACGGGCGCCGTAATGAAGCGTTCCATCAAATAGCGATCGGGCGGCGCGATATCGGCTTCATAGACGTCGACGCCGAATTCGCGCAAGCGCTTCTCGAGCTTCGTCAGCAAGCGATATTCGGTGCAATAGAGGCCGAAGACCGGCCGCTGATGAAAATCGCGCAATGCGAGATCGCGAAGTTCGAACCGCGCCGCGTCGCGCGACTCGGCGAGCACGCGTTCGACATGGGCGCGCTGTTCGACCGGAATGAACGCCACCGACGGCTGCGCGCGCAAGCGGACCTGCCGTGGGCCGCGATCGGTCGCGAGCCAGAACTCGACCTGCGTGCCGGCGTCGGTATCCCGCCAATGGCGAGTCAATAGAAATCCCTGCTCCAGCCCGCTCAAACGCCCCTCTCGATCCGCGCCGCGCGTGACCGCGCCCAGCGAGATTGTACCGTCGCGACTCGAGTGTCGCGCCCGTGAAGACGGCCGGACACGTCGAGTCGGACAAACCCGCATGCGACCGATTCGATTTCCAAGGAGTGAAAACCCATTGCGGCGCGAGGCTTGTTGAAATTTATAACGCATTATAAATTTCAACCCATCCCTGCCGGGCTGCATGCATACGCATGAAACGCGATCGATACGATCGGCCCCGCGGCCTTCAAACTCCTCGGCGCATCGCATGACCGATCGACACGTAACGACGCGAGAAACGGGCAAACACGCGCGCAGAGCGGCGATTCTGCAGGCCGCGGAAACCCTGATCCGGCGCTCGGGCAGCACCGATTTCTCGATGCAGGAACTTGCCGCCGAATCGCAGTTGAGTCTCGCGACGACGTACAACCTGATCGGCGGCAAATCGACCGTGCTCTACGCGCTGTTGAATTTGCGTGCCGACCACGCGCATATCGCGCTCGACATGCGGCCCGACACCGATCCGCGCGAACGCGTCTTCACATGTGCGCGCGAGGTCGTCCGTCAATTCACGGGCGATCCTTTGTTCTATCGCCCCTTGATGCGCTTTCTGCTCGGCGTGCCCGATCCCGTGCATCACCCGGCGTTCATGGCGCGCGGACTCGAACATTGGTGCGTCGTCATGGACGCGCTCGAACGCGCGGGCGGTCTGCCGCAAGGCACGCATGCAAGGGAAGTCGCGAATTTCGTTCATCTATTCCTCACAGGCGCCCTCGATATGTGGGTTCACGAGGAATACGACGAAGCGCGATTGCTTCACGAACTCGAACGCTATCTGACGGTGTTGCTGTTCCCCGTCACCGCGTCGAAACCGTCGACAAAAAAGGTACGACGCACCTGAGCGTCAACGATCCGAACAACGACACACCAGGAGACACATCGATATGCAGGAAACCGAAGTATTGATCGTAGGCGGCGGCGCAACGGGTTTGACCGCCTCGATGCTGCTGTCCGCAAGCGGCGTCCGGAGCTGGCTCGTCAGCAAATACAAACACACGTCGTCGTTGCCGAAAGCGCATCTGCTCTCGATCAAGACGATGGAGATCTTTCGCGAACTCGGACTCGACGCGCGGATTCGCCAAGCATCGTGTCCGCCCGAGCACATGCGGTACGTCGGATGGTATGCGGGCATGGCGGGACCCAGCGCCGATCATGGACGCGAGCTCGCGCGCATGGGCGCGCACGGACGCGGGCACGACGATCTCCATTGGCGCGCGGCCAGCGATATCGGCTACGCGAATCTGGCCCAAGCCCGACTCGAACCGATGCTGCGCGCAGAGGCCGAAGCGCGTGCGCCCGGCGGCGTGCATTTCCATCACGCATTCGTATCGTGTGTCGAGGATGCGAACGGCATCGTGGCGACGATCGTCGATCGAGAGACCGACACGCCGTATGAAGTTCGTGCCCGATATCTGCTTGTCTGCGACGGCGGCCAGACCGTGGGCGCGCAGCTCGGCGTGCACATGGAAGGCCATGCGGCAGTCGCCACGACGATCACCGTGCATTTCGATGCGGATCTCTCGCATACGCGAGGCGCGGCCGGCACCGATGACGTGCTGATCCGCAGCATCCTGAATCCGGACACGGGCGCGCCGGGAGTGCTGGTTCCGATGGGGCCGCATGCATGGGGCAGCCGCTCGCGCGAATGGGTGTTCCATATGATCGCCGCGCACGGCGATCACAAGCAGGAAGACGATGCGACCGTCGTCGACGCGCTGCGCCGCACGCTGGGCATCGGCGCGCTCGATCTGCACGTGCATCAGATCACGCGCTGGCCGCTCAACGCGGTCGTCGCGTCGCGTTTTCGCATCGGACGCGCATTCATCCTCGGCGATGCCGCGCATCGCATGCCGCCGTCCGGCGCGCATGGCCTCAATACGGCCGTGCAGGACAGCTACAACCTCTGCTGGAAGCTCGCCGCCGTGCTCCGAGGACGGGCCGGCGATGCATTGCTCGACAGCTACGAAACCGAACGCCGCCCCGTTGCGCGCGCGACCGTGGATTCGGCCTACGAGAACTGGCAGAACGCGTGGAAGATCGCCGCGTCATTCGGTTTTTCGCCCAAGCAGAGCGCCGAGGAAAACTGGCGCAATCTGCGTCTTCAATGGGCCGACGGCACGCAAGGCGACGCTGCGCGGCATCGCGCCGTGCAAGGCATCTCGACCGCGCTCTCGACCTATAACCATCTGAACGTCAATTTCGGATACCGCTACGCATCGGGCGCGCTGCTCGACGACGGCCTGCCCGCGCGCATTCCGCTCGACAAGGACGGCGACTTCGAGCCCGGCACGAAGCCCGGCCATTCGCTGCCGCATGCGTGGCTCGAAAATACGCGCCGACGTTATTCGATCAATGAACTCGTCGGCCGTGGACGTTTCGTGCTGATCGCGGGCGAGCGCGGCGACGCGTGGTGCGATGCCGCGCGCAGGCTCGCGCGCGAATGGGACCTGCCGCTCGATGCGTTGACGATCGGCGTCCACGACGGCGACCATCTCGACTTCCGCTGCGAGTGGCTCGGCCACCGGGAGATCGGTGCGACGGGCGCGGTGCTCGTGCGCCCCGATCACTTCATCGCCTGGCGCAGCACGGATGCCGTGGACGACGCCTACGACGCCCTGGCGCGCGCGTTACATCAAGTGCTTTCGCGCGCGGACGACGACGTCCGTGCGCGCGCGAGATCGAGCGCGACGTCGACGATCATGTCTTCCTGACCGCCGACCATGCGGCGCTTGCCGAGTTCGACGAGGATATCCACGGTCTTGATGCCGTACTTCTTCGCCGCGACTTCCGAGTGCCGCAGAAAGCTCGAATACACGCCCGCATAGCCGAGCGCGAGCGTCTCGCGGTCCACGCGGACCGGCCGATCCTGCAGCGGACGCACGATGTCGTCGGCCGCGTCCATCAGCGTGTAGAGATCGGTCCCGTGATCCCAGCCCATGCGCTCGGCGGCCGCGATAAACACTTCGAGCGGTGCATTGCCCGCGCCCGCGCCCATGCCCGCGAGCGACGCATCGACGCGATCGCACCCCTCCTCGACCGCCACGATCGAGTTCGCCACCCCAAGCGACAGATTGTGATGCGCATGCATGCCGGTCTCGGTGTCGGGTTTGAGCACGGCTTTCAAGGCCCGAAAACGGTCGCGCACGTCGTTCATCGTCAGCGCGCCGCCCGAGTCGACGACATAGATGCACGTCGCGCCGTAGCTTTCCATCTTCTTCGCCTCGATCGCGAGATTTGCGGGCGTCGTCATATGGCTCATCATCAGAAAGCCGACCGTATCCATGCCGAGTTCGCGCGCGTATTCGATATGCTGCTTCGAGATATCGGCCTCGGTGCAATGCGTCGCGACGCGCACGACGCGCGCGCCCGCCTGATACGCGGCCTTGAGATCGTGGATCGTGCCGATGCCGGGCAACAGCAGCGTCGCGATCTTCGCGTGCGCGATCACATCGGCCACGGCCTCGATCCATTCGAGATCGCTGTGCGCGCCGAAGCCGTAATTGAAGCTCGATCCCTGGAGCCCGTCGCCATGCGCGACCTCGATGCTGTCGACCTTCGCCTTGTCGAGCGCGCGCGCGATGTCCTGCACGTTTTGAATCGAATATTGATGACGGATCGCATGACTGCCGTCACGCAGCGTCACATCGGAGATATAGAGTGTCTTGCTCATCGCGGCGATGTCCTTAAGCGTGCTGAAGGCTCAGCACCGTCTGCGCCATGCGCTCGGCGGTGGCGAGCGCGGCCGACGTCATGATGTCGAGATTGCCCGCGTAGGCGGGCAGATAATGCGCGGCGCCTTCGACTTCGAGAAACACCGAGGTCTTGAGCCCGCTGAAGCGGCCGAGCCCGGGAATATGCAACGGCGCACTCTCGGGAATGTCGTCGAACTGCACCTGCTGCTTGAGACGATAGCCGGGCACGTAAGCATGGACCTTCGCGACGGTGTCCTCGATCGAGCGCGCCACGGCGTCGCGATCGACGCGATCGCAAAGCGTATAGACGGTATCGCGCATCATCACGGGCGGCTCGGCCGGATTGAGCACGATGATCGCCTTGCCCTTCGCCGCGCCGCCGACCGCCTCGATCGCCTTCGCGGTCGTCTCGGTGAATTCGTCGATATTCGCGCGCGTGCCCGGTCCCGCCGACTTGCTGCTGATCGACGCGACGATCTCCGCGTAATGGACCTTCGCGACGCGCGAGACCGCCGCGACGATCGGAATCGTCGCCTGACCGCCGCACGTGACCATATTCACGTTGCGTGCGTCGCGATGCGCATCGAGATTGACGACGGGCACGCAGTACGGACCGATCGCGGCCGGCGTGAGATCGATCACGCGAATCGAAGGCTTATGCGTGCGCAGCAAGGCCTCGTTGTGAACGTGCGCGCCGGCCGATGTCGCGTCGAAGACGATGTCGATGTCTTTGAACACGTCGAGTTCGAGCAAGCCTTCGACGCCCTTTGCCGTGGTCGCGACGCCAAGACGCGCCGCGCGCGCGAGACCGTCGGAGCGCGGATCGACGCCGACCATCGCGCCCATCTCGAGATGGCGGCCGTGACGCAGGATCTTGATCATCAGATCCGTGCCGATATTGCCCGGTCCGATGACCGCCGCCTTGACCTTGTCCTTCATCGGGTACTCCCTGTCATTGTGTTCGGCTCATGCCGTGTGTTCAGTGCGTACGTTCAGTGCGTTTTTTGCGCGCGCGGTCAACCGCGCGCTCGGGTCCGCGGATAAGCATCCGATGTGCCCAAGACGGATGCGTTCACGCATGGCATGCATTCATGCATTCACGCGTCCATCCGCGAGCCCGTCACATAGAAACCCGCGCGTCCGAGATGCGCGATATCGACCCGGACGTACTGTCCCGGATGCAGCCATTGCGCCGCGGTCGCGCCGCCGGCCATGACGATGTCGCCGGCTTGCAGCGGCTCGCCCGCGGCGGCGGACAGCCGTGCCGCGGCGAGCAGCGAACGCAGCGGATGGCCGAGCAACGCGGCCGTCGATCCGACCTGCGACGTGCGTCCGTCGATATCGAGCACGAGGCCGAGGTTCGAGAAATCGATATGCGGGTCGCTCCACGCGCCGACGACGAAGCTGCTCGACGACGCGTTGTCGGCCACGACTTCGGGCAGGCTGAAACGAAAGTCGCGATAGCGCGAGTCGATGATTTCGAGCGCGGGTGCGATCGCTTCGACGGCCGCGAGCGCGGCGGGTCCCGTTTCATCGCCATGGAGCGCGCGCTTGAGCACGAAGGCGATCTCCGGTTCGACGCGCGGATGGACGTACCGTCCGATATCGATCGACGTGTTCTCTTCGATTTGCATCGCGGACGTCAAACGGCCCCAAATCACGTCGGAGAGCCCCATTTGCAGCATCTTCGCGCGGCTCGTGAAGCCCATCTTGACGCCCACGCGATGTTCGCCGCGCGCGAGACGACGCGCGATCGACGCGCGCTGGATCGCATAGGCTTCGTCGAGCGGCAGCGCGCCCTGCGGATCGAATTGTTCGACTTCGCGCGCATGATGCGCCGCGTCGTCGAGTTGCGCGGCGATCTGTTCGATGCGGCTCATCGTGCGGCCTCGTTCAAAATGGGTTCAAAAACGGCGCGCACGGATCCGAGTCCATCGATACGCGCTTCGAAGACATCGCCGGGCGTGACCGGCGCCATCGGTCCGAGCGCGCCCGACAGTACGACGCTGCCCGCGCGCAGCGGCTGACCGCGCCGCGCCATCGTGCGCGCGAGCCAGACGACCGCGTTGAGCGGATGGCCGAGGCAGGCCGCGCCCGCGCCGACCGAGACCGGTTCGCCGCGGCGTTCGAGCACCATGCCGCAGAGACGCGGATCGAATGCATCGAGCTTCACGGGCCGTCCGCCGAGCACGAATGCGGACGACGACGCGTTGTCGGCGACCGTGTCGACGATGCCGATATTCCAGTTCGCGATGCGGCTGCCGACGATTTCGAGCGCGGGCAACGCGTAGTCGATCGCGCCGAGCACGTCGACGAGCCCCGCGTGGGATGCGTCGAGATCGCGGCCGAGCACGAATGCGATTTCGGCTTCGATCTTCGCTTGCGTGAGACCCGATGCGGGAATCGGCTCGCTGTCGCCATAGCCCATATCGTCGAACAACACGCCGAAATCGGGCTGATCGACACCGAGCTGGCGCTGCACGGCCACCGAGGTCAGACCGATCTTGCAACCCGTGATGCGGCGGCCTTCGGCCAGACGCGCTTGGGTGTTCTCACGCTGGACCGCATAGGCATCGTCGAGCGTCATGTCGGGGTAGGTGTCACGCAACGGCGCGATATAGGCATGCGTGGTTGCGGCGGTACGCAGCGCGCGCGCCGCGTCCTGGATCTGTTCGGGCGTCACCGTTAGCGCTCCGCGTGCGCGGGCGCCGGCCGCTGAACGGGCTCGTCCTTGGTGCGATCGCCGACGGCCCAGTGCGCGCCGGGCACCTGTGTGGCGTAGACGCGAATGCTCTCGAGGGGCGCGCCGAGGGTTTCGTGCACGGTGCGTGCAACGGCCTTGACGCAGGCCTTGACGGCTTCGTCGCTGCGGCCTTCGACGAGGGAGAGATGGACGATGGGCATGATATTTCCGGTAGTGTGAACACGGCGCGCACACGACGCGCGACGTTGAGGACCATGTTGCCGATCCCGCCCACATACCGTCCAATACTGATTTTTCGAGGCGCAATACCGATTCGGTATCGAAGTGTGCGCGGTCAATCACGCATCAAGCCGATGCCCGTCGCGTTCGCCGTCACCTGCACACCGAATAACTGCGGGTCATCCGCCTGAGACAATTTCCGGACCGCGAACTTCGCCCGGCCCGGCGTCAAGCCACGTCCCGCAGAAGCGGAACACGCTTCCCGTAACGGTCGTCGGCTTAGTTTGCTTTGTAGATCACGCCCGCACTTCGAACACATCACTTAAACAAAACATCTGACAAATAGGTACAATGCGGCAGATTTTATTCAAATAATTACAACAGGTAGCATAATAAAAATGAAAGTAATGAATGAAAGCGTTGACGCCGGGGTCACGTCGTCCGCGCGAAGCAACTCCCTGGGCGTCTTTTTCGCGCTTGCGCTGTTTTTCGTCTTTCCGAAGCCCTTTTTCGTCGGTTACACACTCACTCATGGTGGCACGGCACGTTGGTGCTACATCGTCGCGATGGATTTCGTGCCCGCCGCGCTCATCGCACTCTGGGTATATGCCCATGCATGGAAGGTACCCGATCGGCACATCGCGAGATCGTCGTCGCCAGACCCACTTTTAACAATTCGATTTGCCGCATGCGTCACTGTGATTTTCGGCCACTATTTTGGGGTCGTGTTCACGACTCCAGCGGGGCCCGGCGAACATCCGCAGTATTTTCTCTCGCGAATATTGATGTCGTCTCCGTGGGCCGGCGTGTGGATGTTCTTTACCCTTTCAGGTTACTTGATGGGAAAAGGGTTCTTTTCGGGGCGCTATGCGATCAGCGCATCGGGCGCCGCCGATTTCCTATGGAATCGCGCATTTCGGATCTATCCCGTATATCTGTTCGCGCTTCTCGTCATCGGCACGCTGTCATATCCAAAATCGTTTGAGCCCGAGAATTTGTGGATTCTTGTACAAACGATTCTCATGGACTATGACGGACGCATGCCGATCAACATCATCGGTGCGCTGTGGTCCGTCACGACCGAATTTCAATTCTACTTGCTCGCTCCTCTCTTGGCGTTCGTGATGACTCGCATAGACGAAAAATGGGGCATGCGAACGTGGATGCTTGCAGCACTCCTTGTCGTCGGAGCGACAGCAAATATCGTTCAAGCCCGCTTGACTCATTTCGACCCGGCGTATGCCCTGACACACATTTACCTGTCGATCGCATCCAATCTATATTTGTTCGTCGCGGGAATGATGCTCGCCAAACTTCGAACGCAAAAAATCCAAACACGGCAATCCCGGCACGGACTGTTATTCGGATTCATCGTTCTAGTCATCCTGTTGCTGGCGCAGACGCTTTTTGCATCATATTGGGCATTCTTCGGAAATCGCCTGCATCGTTATTTTGTTTACATACCACCTTTTGTGGCAATGCTTACCCTTCTTACGATTTCGATATTCGAATCGTCGGAGATTCGAGGTTTCGGATCCAAAATCGTGAAATGGACGCAGATCGGCGGCACGTTAACGTATTGCGCCTACGTATTTCACCCCCAAATCATGTTATCTATTCGCCCGATCGCCCCGCAAGTACTGGGGTTGATAAACCAGATCGAATTTGCCCCATTGATTTTCAGTCTGATTTTCATCGTCAGCTACGTGATGCATAGAGGCGTCGAGCATCCGGCGTCCAAATTCAGGCGCTAGCGCACCCCGGATACCCGGCAACCTATCGCGTCGAACGAATCGGGCTGGCCCCGACACGCGCCACGCGTGTAACCGGTACGCGCACAGGACGGCTCGACGACCCGCGACCCGCGTTCAGGCGCGCGTCGAGAGGAGCATGGCGCTTTGAGCGCGGTATGATTTCGACGCTTTCCCTACCGTCACCGAATCGGTTAGCCCGATGGGTCGCTAATCCAGCCCATGAATGACGAGATAGCGCCGAAACCCGCATCCATCCACGATCATGCCCAATCTATGAAGTTAGCGACCTGGAACGTCAACTCACTGAAGGTCCGCCTCGAACACGTGCTCGAATGGCTCAAGCTCCAGCCCGTCGACGTGCTCGCGCTGCAGGAACTCAAGCTGACCGACGACAAGTTTCCCGTCGAGGCCTTGCTCGGCGCCGGGTATCGCGCCGTGTTCACGGGTCAGAAGACCTATAACGGCGTCGCGCTCCTGATTCGAGACGGTCTCGCGTTCGATCAAGACGATGTCGTGCGCAATATTCCGGGCTTCGAGGACGAACAAAAGCGCGTGATCACCGCGACCGTCGAAGGCGTACGCGTGATCAGCGCGTATGTGCCGAACGGGCAAGCGCCGGGCACCGACAAGTTCGCCTACAAGCTCCAATGGCTCGAAGCGCTCCATGCGTGGCTCGCGTCGGAATTGCAGGCCTATCCGAACCTCGCGCTCGGCGGCGATTTCAATATCGCGCCCGAGGACCGCGACGTTCACGATCCGGCCGCGTGGGTCGGCCAGAATCTCGTGTCGCCCGAAGAACGCGAACAATTCGCGCGCCTCGTCGCGCTCGGTCTCGTCGATGCGTTCCGCAAGTTCGAGCAGCCCGACAAACTGTTCTCGTGGTGGGACTATCGGATGATGGCGTTTCGCCGCAACGCGGGCGTGCGCATCGATCACTGGTTGCTGTCGACGCCGCTCGCCGCGCGCTGCACGCACTGCGAGATCGACAAGGTGCCGCGCAAGTGGGAGCAGCCGTCCGATCACGCGCCCGTGATTGTCGATATCGCGGCCGCGTAGGCACGCCGAGCGCGCTATATACGCCTCCACACGCCTCACACGTATGCACCCACGACAGCCGCACGCGACATCGGTACGCCACGCGCATACAACGCGAGGCGCACTGCGTGAATACGCGCGTGCCGCAGAACGATGCTTCGCGATTGTTCCGCTCATGCAACGATTCGTCGCGCGCGACGCCGCTTGTCGGCACGGAAGACCGCCCTTACCTTAGCGGCTATCCACCCGCACCCCGAGTGCAAAGGCGACTTCGATGACGACTGCACCCTCTCTTGTTTCGCATGCCGAACGCACGATCACCGGCATCTTCCGCGGCCCGGGCTTTCATTGGGTCGGCGACGGCTTTCGCGTGTCGAACTACTTCCCGTCGGGCAACCCGTTCGGACAGCGGATCAGTCCGTTCATCCTGTTCGACTATCACGCGCCCTATACGCACCCCGCGACGAACCAGCGCGACCGCGGCGTCGGTCCGCATCCGCATCGCGGCTTCGAAACCGTCACGCTCGCGTGGGAAGGCAGCGTCGCGCATCATGACAGCGCGGGCAATGCGGGTGTCATCGGCCCCGGCGACGTGCAATGGATGACGGCCGGCGCGGGCATCCTGCACAAGGAATATCACGAGGCCGACTACGCGCGGCGCGGCGGTCCGATGCATATCGCGCAGATCTGGGTCAATCTGCCGGGCGCACACAAGATGACGACGCCCGCCTATCAGGGCATCGTCGATGCCGATATTCCGCGCGTGACGCTGCCGGACGACGGCGGATATGTGCGCGTCGTCGCGGGCGAGTATCAGGGCGTCAAGGGCGCGGCCCACACGTTCACGCGGCTCAATATGCTCGACATCTTCGTCCGCGCGAAAGGACACGCCGAATTCGCGTTTCCCGCGCATGAGAACGTCGGACTCATGGTGCTCAGCGGTGCGATCACGATCAACGGCCAGACCGCCGCGCGCGCACACGACTTCGTGCTGTTCGACAACGCGGGCGAACAGATCGTCGTCGAAGCCTCCGAGGACGCGCATCTGCTGATGCTGACCGGCGAACCGATCGACGAACCCGTCGTTCAGTACGGGCCTTTCGTGATGAACTCAGAGCAGGAAATCCGGCAGGCGATCGTCGATTTCAACGCAGGAAAGTTCGGCCGGATGGAAGACTAAGGGCGACGATAGGCGCGCAGAATGGGCGCCTATCGTCGCCGCGCACAGCGTCACAGCTAACGTCCGTATGCGATGAGGTGTGACGTCGGACGCCGCGGCGCCGCGTCACCCCCGGCACCGCCACGCTCGACACCGTGGCGTCCGACGCCGCGATGCCAAACGTCGTTGCGTCATGCGCTGCACGCCAATGCAGCGCACGCCTTCATGTTGCGCGCGCCTCGATCAACGAAGCGCGGCGTTCAGGGCTCGAGGTTGAGTTCCTGAATCTTGCGCGTGATCGTATTGCGGCCGATCCCGAGCCGTTCGGCCGCCTCGACCTTGCGGCCGCGCGTGAAGTCGAGCGCCTCGAGAATCACGGCCGCCTCGAAACGCCGCGTCAACGCATCCATGACATCGACCGATTGCTCGCGCAGCAGCTTCGCAACCTCGGTCCGCAAGCCGTTTTCCCAAGCTGAGCCCGGCCCTTCGGCGCGGCCGACCGTACGCGAGTAGATCCCGCCGCCCGCGAGCGGCGCAGCACCCGCGGGCGCCGTCGCACCGGCCGAGCCCGCGTCGATCGGCGCGCCCGTCGGGACGCCCGCATGCAACGCCGCGCCGTTGCTCGCGGTCTGCGTCGCCGGATCGTTCGACGTCGTCGGCAGCAGATCCGCCGGCAGATCCTTGATCTCGATCGTCTGCGCGGGCGCCATGACGGTCAGCCAATTGCAGAGATTTTCGAGCTGCCGGACGTTGCCGGGAAACGAGAGCGACGACAGAAACGCAAGCGCCTCGTCGGACACGCGCTTGGGTTCGACGCCGAGATCGCGCGCACTCTTCTGCAGGAAGTGACGCGTGAGCAGCGGAATATCTTCATTGCGTTCGCGCAGCGCGGGCAGACGCAGACGGATCACGTTGAGCCGGTGATACAAGTCCTCGCGGAACAAACCCTGACGCACACGCTGTTCGAGGTTCTGATGCGTCGCCGCGATCACGCGCACATTCGCGCGCAAGGGATTATGTCCGCCGACGCGATAGAACTGCCCGTCCGACAACACGCGCAGCAAACGCGTCTGCAGATCGAACGGCATATCGCCGATTTCATCGAGGAACAGCGTGCCGTTCTCGGCCTGTTCGAAGCGGCCTTGGCGCATCGCCTGCGCGCCCGTGAACGCACCGCGCTCATGGCCGAACAATTCCGATTCGAGCAGATCCTTCGGAATCGCGGCCGTATTCAGCGCGATGAAGGGACCGTTCGCGCGCGGACTATGCCGATGCAGCGCGCGCGCGACGAGCTCCTTGCCGGTGCCCGATTCACCCGTGATCAGCACCGTCGCGCTCGAATTCGACAACCGTCCGATCGCGCGGAACATGTCCTGCATCGCGCTCGCCTGTCCGAGCATTTCGGGCGTCTCGGTCAGACGCTCCTCGTAGGCGAGCTCGCCGCGCAGACTCTCTTCGACCGCGCGCTGGATCAGCTCGACCGCCTTGTCGATATCGAACGGCTTCGCGAGATACTCGAATGCGCCGCCCTGAAACGCCGCGACCGCGCTATCGAGATCCGAGAACGCCGTCATGATGATGACGGGAATATTCGGCCAGCGCTCGCGCACGGTCTCGAGCAATTCGAAGCCCGAGCCGCCCGGCATCCGGATATCGGAGACGAGCACCTGCGGCGTGTCGTGCTCGAACGCCGTCAGCGCCTCGCGCGTCGTCGAGAAACTACGGGTCGCGAAATTCTCGCGAGCAAGGGCCTTTTCAAGCACCCAACGGATCGATTGGTCGTCGTCTACTATCCAGATCGGCTTCATATATCGGTCGACGGAAGTTCTTGTGGGCGCTGCAGTTCAAACACGCTGTACACGCGCATCGCGCGGCACGGCGGCCAACTAAAGCGAAAGCGGCAACACGATCTGGAACTCCGTATGTCCAGGCCTGCTGTCGCATTCAATCAGCCCCTCGTGCTGATGCACGAAGGTCTGGGCGAGTGTGAGTCCGAGCCCGCTGCCGTCCTCGCGTCCACTCACGAGCGGATAGAAGATCCGATCGCGGATGTCCTCGGGAATCCCGGGTCCGTTGTCGATGACATGCAAGTCCAATGCCAACTTGTGCAACTGCTTCGAGATCGTCACGTTGCGCGCGATGCGCGTGCGCAGATCGATCCGCGCGTCGCCTGCCGCGATGCGCTCCTTGAGCGCTTCGGCCGCATTGCGCACGATGTTGAGGATCGTCTGGATCAGTTGTTCCTTGTCGCCGCGCAACTCTGGCACGCTCACGTCGTAGTCGCGCTCGATCGTGAGCCCGCGCGGAAACTCGGCAAGGATCAGCGCGCGCACGCGCTCGCAGACTTCGTGAATATTGACGTCGCCGACGATATGCGGATGACGGTGCGGTTCGAGCAGCCGGTCAACGAGCGTCTGCAGCCGATCCGATTCCTTGATGATCACCTGCGTGTATTCGCGCAGATCGCGTGCATCGCCGAGCTCGAATTCGAGCAGCTGCGCCGCGCCCCGGATACCGCCGAGCGGATTCTTGATTTCGTGCGCGAGATTGCGGATCAGCTGCTTGTTGACCGCGGTCAGATCGTGGATCCGTTCCTCGCGGTCGGTTCTGAGCTGCTGCTCGTTCTCGAACAGTTCGAGCAGCACATAATCGGGCACCGCTTCGAGATACCCGACGATCGCGTGCACGTGCAGCGGCTCGCGTCCCGTGCGTTCGAGCGAGGCATCGAGATGCGTCGCATTGAAGCGGTTATCGGCGATCGCCGCGATCGCATCGATCGTCGAGATCAACTGATCGGAATCCGAGAACAGATCGGGCCAGCACATCTGCGCGAGCTGCCGCCGCGACATTTCGAGCAGCGATTCGGCGACCGCATTCGCGAACGCGACACCGAGCGTACGCCGTTCGATCACGAGCACCGCGGTCGGCAACGCTTCGAGGCCCGGCAGTAGCGCAGACTGCACAAGCGCAGCCGGTACCGACGTGATTTCGGCCCGCTTCGATTTCATCAGGTCTTTCAGTCCCATCTACACCATCCTCGAGACACTGACAAAATGCAGCCGAGCGGCGCGTATCGCGCCCTGCGCCGCCGTGTCGCGCGCCTTGATCGCATGCGCGCGTGGTGCCTCTACGCCCTTTCGCACTCGATCGTGCATGGCGTACCCCGCGGATTCGGCTTTCATTTTGTCAGGCTCTCACGGACAAAAAAGGGACGGCACTGCCGTCCCTCTGTTGCGAGATCACACCGGGCGCATCAACGCGCCGGTGTGCATCGCCATCGACAGCGATTACAGCGAGTAGTACATGTCGAATTCGACCGGGTGCGTCGTCATGCGGAAGCGCGTGACTTCTTCCATCTTCAACGCGATGTACGCGTCGAGCATGCCGTCCGTGAACACACCGCCACGCGTCAGGAATTCGCGATCCTTGTCGAGGTATTCGAGCGCCTGGTCGAGGCTCGAGCACACGGTCGGGATCTTTGCGTCTTCTTCCGGCGGCAGATCGTAGAGGTTCTTGTCCGCGGCTTCGCCCGGATGGATCTTGTTCTGCACACCGTCGAGACCGGCCATCATGAGCGCCGAGAACGCGAGGTACGGGTTCGCCATCGGATCCGGGAAGCGCGTTTCGATACGGCGGCCCTTCGGGTTCGCGACGTGCGGAATACGGATCGAAGCCGAACGGTTACGTGCCGAGTACGCGAGCTTGACCGGCGCTTCGAAGCCCGGCACGAGACGCTTGTACGAGTTCGTCGTCGGGTTCGTGATCGCGTTCAGCGCGCGTGCGTGCTTGATGATCCCGCCGATGTAGAACAGCGCGAATTCCGACAGACCGGCATAGCCGTCGCCCGCGAACAGGTTCTTGCCGTCCTTCCAGATCGACTGGTGAACGTGCATGCCCGAGCCGTTGTCGCCCACGACCGGCTTCGGCATGAACGTCGCCGTCTTGCCGTACGTATGCGCGACGTTGTGCACGATGTACTTGAGCTGTTGCGTCCAGTCAGCACGTTGAATCAGCGTCGAGAACTTCGTGCCGATTTCGTTCTGGCCTTGGCCCGCGACTTCGTGGTGGTGCACTTCGACGGGGATGCCGATCTGTTCGAGCAGCAGACACATTTCCGAACGGATGTCCTGGAACTGGTCGACCGGCGCGACCGGGAAGTAGCCGCCCTTGACGCCCGGACGGTGACCCGTGTTGCCATGTTCGAACGTCTTGCCCGACGACCACGGCGCTTCTTCCGAATTGATCTTCACGAAGCTGCCCGACATGTCGGCGTCCCACTCGACCGAGTCGAAAATGAAGAATTCGGGTTCCGGACCGAAGAACGCCGTGTCGCCCAGACCCGTGCTCTTCAGATAGGCTTCCGCGCGGCGTGCGAGCGAACGCGGATCGCGCTCATAGCCCTTGCCGTCCGACGGCTCGATGACGTCGCAGGTCAGCACGAGCGTCGATTCTTCGTAGAACGGGTCGATGTAAGCCGTGTTCGGGTCCGGCAGCAGCAACATGTCCGATGCTTCGATGCCCTTCCAGCCGGCGATCGACGAACCGTCAAAAGCATGGCCGCTTTCGAACTTGTCTTCATCGAAGGCCGACACCGGTACCGAGACGTGCTGTTCCTTGCCTTTCGTATCCGTAAAACGGAAATCGACGAACTTGACGTCCTCGTCCTTCACCAACTGAACGACGTCGGCCACGGATTTGCTCATACCTTTCTCCTGTTCCTTTTCACTTTCACTAGAAAGACGACCTGCGCCGTCCGAATCCATACGCTTTGGCTAAACACAAACCGGATGCATCGAAAAAGCACATATCGTGCCAACAACGAATACCCCGGTGCGCGACAACAACTTAAGGTGCATTTTCACCAGCTTGCGTGAGGCGCCGAAGCCCTCGCGCGATCGGGATCGCGGGGGGGCGCGCCGCATCGCGGTGCCGCCGGGGCACTATTATGATGCGTTCGGGTGAACTCAGGTTGGAATACGCACCATTAAAGACCATTTGCACCAACACGCATCCCCCACATGCATGCCCCACGATCCGCAATCGTTTGAATGCGGTGAAAGCCGCACCGAGACCGCGTCGGCAAGCCGCCGCGCCCGGTGCGAGGCGCGCCCGCCCCGTGCGACACGATCTTGGATCGTCGGCCGCGCGGCGCGAACAGGCCCTAGAATCATTATTTTCCGCTCCGGAGACAATCCGATGACTTCGCTGGACCCGTTATACGCCAAGGCCGATCAACGTCGCACCGAAGGCGGTCTTGCCTACGCGGGCGCGCTCTCGCCGGCCGAATCGCTCGAATTCCTCACGCTCGAGCCCAACGCGCGCCTCGTCGACGTGCGCACGCGCGCCGAGCTCGACTGGGTCGGCCGGCCCCAGGTGCCCGCCGAGCAGTACGTGCATATCGAATGGATCCGCTATCCGGGCAGCATCCCCAATGCCGAGTTCATCGAGCAACTGCGCGCGGCCGCGCAACCGGACACGCCGCTGCTGTTCCTGTGCCGCAGCGCCGCCCGCTCGAAGCTCGCCGCCGTCGCCGCGTCGAATGCGGGCTTCACGAAGGCCTACGACCTGCTCGAAGGATTCGAGGGCGACAAGGACGCCACGGGCCACCGCAAGACGGTCAGCGGCTGGTGTTTCCGCGGCCTGCCGTGGATCGGGGCCTAGTCGGCCAAACCGCGCGGACGCTCCGACGGAGCGCCGCGCTATAGTGAGGGGCCTGCCCATTCGTTCGACGCACGAGCCCATCCGATGACGCGCACGCCGACCCCGCCGCCCTCGATGCCGAAGCCGCCGCCCCAACGCGGCCGCGGCATTCATGTCCGTTTCGTCTCGATCTCGTGGCATGACTTCGCGGTGCTGGTGCTGCCGGTCGTGCTGCTCTGCGCGCTGGCGATCGGCCTCATGGTCTATTGGGTCGATCCGGCGCCGCCGCGGCACATCACGATGAGCGTCGGTCCGCGCGACAGCACGTTCTGGCCGTTCGCCGTCCAGTACCGAGACATCCTCGCGCGCGACGGCATCACGCTGAACCTCGAACCGTCGGACGGCTCGGTCCAGAATCTCGAACGTCTGGCCGATCCGAAGCAGAACGTCCAGCTCGGCTTCGTGCAAGGCGGCGTATCCGAGGGCATCGCGACGCAATCGCTCGTCTCGCTCGGCAGCATGTTCTATGCGCCCGTGGTCGTGTTCTATCGCGGCGCGAACCTCACCCAGCTCTCGCAATTGGCCGGCATGCGCATCGCGGTCGGCCGCATCGGCAGCGGCACGCGCTCGCTCGCGATCAATCTGCTCAATGCGAACGACATGGGGCCCGGCAGTTCGACGCAATTGCTGCCGCTCGACGGCGAAGACGCGGTTCAGGAACTCATTCAAGGCCGCGTCGATGCGGCCATCCTCAACGGCGACTCGGCGAGCCGCGCGAACATGCTGCGCCTGCAGCGCATGCCCGGCGTGTCCGTGATGGACTTCAGCCAGGCGGATGCGTACACACGCCGCTTCTACTACCTGTCCGAACTCGACCTGCCGCCCGGCGTGCTCGACCTCGGACAGAATCTGCCGCCGCAGACCGTGCATCTGATCAGTCCGACCGTCGAACTCGTCGCGCGCAACACCCTGCATCCCGCCCTGTCGGATCTGCTGATCGCCGCGGCGCAGGAAGTCCACGGACGCTCGAACGTGCTCCAGCGCGCGGGCGAATTCCCCTCGCCGATCGCGCACGATGTGTTCCCGATCAGCGACGACGCGCAGCGGTATTACAAGTCGGGCAAGAGCTTTCTCTACCGGACGCTGCCGTTCTGGCTCGCGAGCCTCGCCGACCGGATGCTCGTCGTGCTCGTGCCGCTGATCGTCGTGCTGATTCCGGGCCTGCGCATCGTGCCGGGTCTCTATGCATGGCGCGTCAAATCGCGGATCTATCGCTGGTATGGATCGCTGATCGCGATCGAGCGCGCCGCGATGTCCGAATCGACGGCCGAAGAGCGTGAAGAACTCATGCACCGGCTCGATCACATCGAGGATTCGGTCAACCGGCTCAAGATGCCGCTCGCGTATGCCGATGCGTTCTACGTGCTGCGCGAGCATATCGGCTTCGTCCGGTCGCGCCTGACCGGCGCGCCGCTGCATCCGGTCTCGCAGGACTAAGCCACGGCGGCGGCGGCGCTTCGAAGTCCGCGCCGCCGACGCATCAAGAACCCCAATGCCCCCTCTGCATTCGGAACGCTTGGGATCCCGAGGTTTCGAGGCTTCGAGGCTTCAGGGCGCCTCGCCGTCGATCTCGATCATCGTCCCGCCAAGCGCGTAGACGCCCTGACGCAAGGCGTCGAACGCCGGCTCGACGAGCGCCGGATCGCCCTTGACGCCGAGATCGATATGCCGCTGCGCATAGACGCCCCCGCGCGCGGCGTCGCCGACGCTCGGCAAGCTGAACACGCGCACACCCGCATAGTCCTGCTCGATCTGCACCATCAGCGGCGTCAGTTCCGATTCCGCGAGTTCGAACACGAGCACCGAGCGCTCTTCATGCGGCGTCGCGTGATGCAGATGCGCGTAATACGTGTCGAGCACCCACGCCATCATCGGCCAGGCCATGACCGGAAAGCCCGGCATGAAATGATGATCGCCGACCGAGAATCCCGGAATCTTGTTGTAGCTGTTAGGGATGATCCGCGCGCCCGCCGGATAGGTACCCATATTGAGCCGATGCAGGTTTTGCGCCGAATTCAGATCGACGGGCTCGCCGGCCGGCGCCATCTCGAGCGTGCGCTCGATGATGAGGCGCTTCGCTTCGGGATGGAGTTCAAGCTCGACGCCGAGCGCCTTCGCCGCGCATTGCCGCGTGTGATCGTCGGGCGTCGCGCCGATGCCGCCGGTCGAGAACACGATGTCGTCCGACGCGAACGTGCGGCGCAGCGTCGCGACGATCCGATCGGGATCGTCGCCGACGTATTCGGCCCAAGCGAGCGAAAGACCGCGCGCGCTCAGCAGTTCGATGAGTTTCGCGAGATGCTTGTCCTGCCTGCGGCCCGAAAGAATCTCGTCGCCGATGATGAGCGCACCGATTGCCATCCTGTTGTCCCCATCTGAAAGTGGCGCTTGCGCGTCGGATCAGGCACGCAGCCGCGGCGGCGAAGCGTCGCCCGGCGAAGCGTCGCCCGGCAAAACGTCGCCCGACGAGGTGCCGCCCGCCGCGCCGTCACCGGCGCCGCCCTGCGCGTGTCTGAACTGCTGAAGCGCGTGCAGGCAGTAGTGCCCGAACCAGAGCGCCGAAAAAACGAAGATGAAAATATAGAGCCAGACCGCGCCGACCGCGATAACGGGAAACAGCACGATCACGACCATCGAGCTGGCCCAGATAAAGGTCGGCACCGAGCCCAGCAGTCCCGTGCAGACGCCGATCGTCAGCAGCGGCCATCGATGACGCCGCACGATCGCACGACGCTCGTCGGCCGACGCGTGTTCGGCGAGCGCGTCGTAGCTCATCACGCGATAGCTGAGCCAGCCCCAGAGCAGCGGCGGCAGGATCGCGAACAAGGGCGGAATGATCCAGAGCGGGATCGTCGCGGCCGTCAGCACGAGGCAGATGAACGTCACGAAGATCGAATGCGCGAGGCTGCCGAACCAGCTTCCGCCGCGACGCTTGTCGAGCGCCGCGAAGCGCCCGCGGCCGAGATGGCGAAGCACGGCGGGCATCGTCAGCGCCGCGATCAGCACGAGCACCGATGCGACGATCAGCGGAATCGCGAGCACGACGACCACGAACGGCGCCACGACCGCGTGCGCGCCCGCGAGCCCGATCGAACCGAACAGCGAATACAGATGCGAGGTCAGCGACGTGCGATCGAGCAGCGACGCGACGCCGCCGACCGCGAACTCCCAGCCGAACCAGAAGATCGCGAGCCACGCGAGCGCCGCGACCGCGAACGGCACGAGCGTGAGCCACAGCATGCGCGGATGAAACGCCGCGCCGACCGCTCGGACGAACGAGTCGAACAACTGCGTCATTGCGCGGCGTGCGCGCGGCGTCCACGAAGTCGCGCAGCGATGCGCACGAGCGCGTACCAGTGCTGCGAGAAGAGTCCTCGACCATAGTCGCGGGCCGTGCCGTCAGCCGCGGGCAACTGGTCGCGGATCCCGGTCGGTTCGAGCGTCTCGACCCACGACGCGGTTCCGAACAGCATGTCCCACCACGGAAACAGCACGCCGAAATTGCATCCGTACTTCGTGCCTTCGTGACCATAGCCGATCGCGTGATGGCGGCGATGAAACGTCGGACTCACGATGATACGTTCGAGCACCGGGCCGAACGGCAGACGCGCGTTCACGTGCTGAATGCTCTGCATGAGGTTCGTCACGGCGACGAGCACGACGAACTGCGACGGCGCGACGCCGAGGACCAGCGCGATCGCCGCGAAGAACGCGGCCTGGATCAGATCGTCGAGGAGATGATTGCGGTCGTCGGCCCACAGCGACATCTGCTGCTGACTGTGATGGACGGCGTGAAGCTCCCACCAGATCCCGAACTTGTGTTGCCAGCGGTGATACCAGTAGCCCGCGAAATCGAGCACGATCAGATAGACCAGAAACGAGACGAGCGGCTGATCGGTGACGCCCGGCCAGATGCCGTCGAGCTCGATCGTCGGAATATTGTGAATCGTGAGCCAGCTCTGCACGCTGAAGAACGCCGGCTGGAACAGGAAAAAGAACAACAGATTGATCAGGCCGAGCTTCGCGATCCACGTGTAGGCCACGTCGGCGCGCACGGCCTTGCGATCGGCCCAGTGTTCGGCGGGCCGCAGCGCCTCGAGCGGACGCAGGATCGCGTACATGACCGCGATCTCGAGCACGCCGACGATGACCCAATACAGCATGTCGTACGTGTCTTCGTCGTAGCCCATCCATCCGGCCTTGAACATGACGGGCTGGACCACGTCGACATAGAGCAGCGTCTGCAGCGCCGACACGAGATTGTCGAGCTGACTGACGATTTCATGAATCATGCTTGCCTCGATTCCCTCGGCGCCGTGTTCAGGCGCCGTTTGCGGCCGTTACCGGCGCGCGGTCGTGAAAGTAAATACCGTGCGGCGAGCGGCCGACCGGAATGGTCTTGACCAGTTGCCGCGTGTTCATGTCGATGATGCCGACGTGCTTCGCGAAGCGGAACGTCACCCACAGATACCGCCGATCGGCCGAAAGTTCCATATCGTCGGGTCCGGGCAGCAAGCCCGTGATGTCGCCCGCGTTCGTCAGCGCGAGTTCATCGATGATGCTGATCGTATTCGCGACGCGGTTCGAGACCGCGACATGCCGTCCGTCGTCGAGCGAGCGGAAATTATGCGCGCCCTTGCCCGTGTGTATCGTCTTGACGACCGTACGCGTGCGCCAATCGACGACCGCGACGTAATCGGCGCCGGTCATGCCGACGAGCAGATACCGGTCGTCGGGCGTCATCCAGAGTCCGGCGGGCACGGGGCCGACCTTCATCTTCCAAAGCACGGTCTGCGTCGCGAGATCGATCGCCGCGAGTTCGCCCGAGACCTGCAACGTCACGAACGCGGTCGTGCTGTCGCGCGTAAAGGCCATATGGCTGGGCATCGTCGCGAGCGGCACGCGCTTGGCGAGTTCGATCGTGTCGCCGACCGCGCGGTAAACATCGACGCGATCGAGCCGCAGGCCCGTCGTCACGAACCAGCGGTGGTCGGGCGAATAGCCGATCTGATAGGGATCTTCGATATGCTCGACCCAGTGCTGAATCCGGCCGCTTTTCGGATCGAGAAAGACGAGGTTGTTCGACACGGAATTCGCGACGATCAGCGACGCGTTGTCGGGCGTCGCCATCAGGTGGTGCGGTTCCTTGCCGACGGGAAACGTATCGATGACGGTCTGGGACGCCGGGTCGATCAGCGAAATGCTCGCATCGGCCGAATTGAGGACGACGACATTGCCATCCGCCCACGCCGCCGACGACACCCCGATCGCCGCGGCCAGCGCCGCGCCGAATACCTTCAAAAATCCAAAATTACGCATAAAAATCAATCGTCCGCAGTAGCCGACATTGTAGTGCGATAACGCGCGCCGCCCTATCGGCCGTTCGGACAATTTAAAGATTATTTGCGCCTGAGCAAATCAACGTTCGAGCGCGTCCCAGACCTTGTGCAGCCGCTTGACCGACACGGGCATCGGCGTCCTGAGTTCCTGCGCGAACAGCGATATCCGGAGCTCCTCGAGCAGCCAGCGGAACTCGACGAGCCGCGGGTCGGCGACCGACTTGCGCTGCGCGACCGCGCGCTGATACGGCTGCAGCAGCGGCGCCATCTCGGCTGCCAGACGCGTATCGCGCGCCGCGTCGGCCTTGAGCTTGTCGATGCGCATCGACACGGCTTTCAGATAGCGCGGAAAATGCGCGAGTTGCGCATACGGCGTCTCGATCAGAAAACGCTTGCCGGTCAGCGCCTGCAGTTGCTGCGTCATGTCCGCATGAGCGGACGCGAAACTCTTGGCCTGCACGAGTTTTTTCGTCGCCGCCGCGTATTCGCCGAGGATCGACGCGGCAAGCCGCGCGATCTCCTGCGCGAGCAGCGTCAGACGGCTGCGGCCTTCGTCGCGGCGCGCCGCGAACGCCTGCGCGTCGCCGGGCAGCGGGTCCTGCAGACACGCGCGGTCGAGCGCGCATTCGACAAGCTGGTCGCGAAGCTCCTCCTGCGAGCCGAACGGCATGAACTGCATCGCCATCTGCTGGAGCCCCGGAATGTTCTTCTCGACGTATTTGATCGGCTCGCGCAACTGGAGCGCGAACAGCCGCCGCAAGCCCGCGCGATGGATCCGCGCGGCCTCCTCGGGCGAATCGAACACCTCGACGTCGCAATGCGTGCCGCGGTCGACCAGGGCCGGATAGCCGAACAGCGTCTGACCGCCGCGCCGGATTTCGAGCAGTTCGGGCAGCGTGCCGAAGCTCCAGGTCGTCAGCCGTTCGTAAAGCGCGGTCGATTCGGTCGCGGCGCTGGCGGACGGCGAGCCGTCCTTCGCCGCCAGGCCCTTCGCGTGCGTCCCCTTCGCGCCCGCCCCCTGCACGGCCGAGCCACCCGCGCTCGCGCGCGTCGCGGGTTTCTCGGCGACCCCGCCGCGCGCACCGGCACCGGCTTCCATAGTGCGCGCCGATGCGGCTCCCGCACCCCGTGCCGATGTCGCCGCGTCCGATGCCTCCGGCTGCGCGACATGCGCCGCCGCGAGCTTCTGAAACTCCTGCTGGGCCTGCGCGCCTAGCTCGGCGCGCAGTTGCGCGAGATTACGCGCCATCGCGAGCTGACGCCCATGCTCGTCGATGACCTTGAAGTTCATGAACAAATGCGCGGGCAGCGATTCGAGCTTGAAATCGGACGCCTTCGCCTGAACCTGGACTTGCTCGCGCAGATCGGCGATCAGCGCGTCGACGACGGCGCCGACGCCGAACGTCGCGCGGCCCGCAAACCCCGCCGCGTAGGTCGGCAGCGGCACGCAGTGACGGCGCAGTTTCTGCGGCAGCGACTTGAGCAGCAACTGCGTCTTTTCCTTGAGCATGCCGGGCACGAGCCATTCGCAACGGCGCGCATCGACCTGATTGAGCGCGTAGAGCGGCACCGTCAACGTGACGCCGTCGCGCGGCGAACCCGGCTCGAAGTGATACGACAGCCCCATCTCGACGCCCGCGATCGACGTCTTCTTCGGGAACATATCGGTCGTCACGCCGGCCGCCTCGTGCCGCATGAGGTCGTCGCGCTGCAGGAACAGCAGCTTGGGCTGCGCGCGCGACGCCTCGCGATACCACTTCTCGAAGTCCACGCCCGTGTAGAGCCCGTCGGGCAGCGCCTCGTCGTAGTAGCCGAAAATCAGTTCGTCGTCGACGAGCACGTCCTGCCTGCGCGATTTGTGCTCGAGTTGCTCGATGTCCGCGAGCAGCTTGCGGTTGTGCGCGAAGAACGGCAGGCGCGTGTCGAATTCGCCCTCGACGAGCGCGCCGCGGATGAACATGGCGCGCGCGCGGGCCGGATCCTGCCGGCCGAACGCGACACGGCGCCGGTTGTAGACCGTCAGTCCATAGAGCGTGCCGCGCTCGTACGCGACGACCTGCGCGGCCTTCTTCTCCCAGTGCGGCTCGGACTGCGACGTCTTGATCAGATGGCCGCCGACCTTTTCGAGCCATTCGGGCTCGATGCGCGCGATTCCGCGCGCGAACAAGCGGCTCGTTTCGACGAGTTCGGCCGCGACGACCCAGCGCCCCGCCTTCTTCGCGAGCGCCGAACCCGGCCACAGATGGAACTTGATGCCGCGCGCGCCGAGGTAATGCGGTTCGTCGTCGGCCTTGACGCCGATATTGCCAAGCAAGCCTGTGAGCAGCGACCAGTGGATCTGCTCGAACGTCGCTTCGGACTCGTTGAGCCGCCAACCCATCTCGCGCACGACCGTCAGCAACTGGCTGTGCACGTCGCGCCATTCGCGCAGCCGCAGATGCGACAGGAAATTGGCGCGGCAGGCGTCGACGAGCTGACGATTCGATTTCTTGTGCGCGACGGCTTCCTCGAACCATTTCCAGATCCGCAGCCAGCCGAGAAACTCCGAGCGTTCGTCGACGAACTTCTTGTGCGCCTGATCGGCCGCCTCCTGCGCCTCGACAGGCCGATCGCGCGGGTCCTGGACCGACAGCGCGCTCGCGATGATCAGCAGCTCGCTGAGCGCCTGCTGATCGCGCGCCGCCAGAATCATGCGCGCGATCCGCGGGTCGAGCGGCAGCCGCGCGAGTTCGCGGCCGATCGCCGTCAAGGCGTTCTCGTCGTCGGTCGCACCGAGTTCGTTGAGCAGTTGGTAACCGTCGGCGATCGCGCGGCCGGGCGGCGCTTCGAGAAACGGAAAACGCTCGATGTCGCTCAGATGCAGCGACTTCATGCGCAGAATGACCGCGGCGAGCGACGCGCGCAGGATCTCGGGATCGGTGAAACGCGCGCGCGCCTCGAAGTCGGCCTCGTCGTACAAGCGGATGCAGACGCCATCCGCCACGCGGCCGCAGCGGCCCGCGCGCTGATTGGCCGCCGCCTGCGAGACGGGCTCGATCTGCAGTTGCTCGACCTTGTTCCGATACGAATAGCGTTTGACGCGCGCGGTCCCCGCGTCGACGACATACCGCACGCCGGGCACCGTCAGCGACGTCTCGGCGACGTTCGTCGCGAGCACGATCCGCCGCGCATTCGACGGCTTGAACACGCGTTCCTGCTCGGCGGCCGAGAGGCGCGCGAACAGCGGCAGAATTTCCGTATGCGGCGGATGGTGCTTGCGAAGCGCCTCGGCGGCGTCGCGGATCTCGCGCTCGCCCGGCAGAAACACGAGCACGTCGCCGCTGCCTTCGCGGCACAGTTCGTCGACCGCGTCGACGATCGCCTCGTGAAGGTCGCGCTCCTGGTCGCGCGCGCTTTTCTCGGGCGCGCGCGCGGCTGGCGTTCCGGACGTTCCCGGCTGGCCCGCGCGCGGCCCGCGATCGTCGGCGATCGGCCGGTAGCGGATCTCGACGGGATACAGACGTCCGCTGACCTCGATGACCGGCGCGGGCTGCGTTTCCGAGCCGAAATGCCGCGCGAACCGCTCGGCGTCGATCGTCGCCGACGTGATGATCAGCTTGAGATCGGGGCGTTTCGGCAGAATCTGCTTCAGATAACCGAGCAGAAAGTCGATATTGAGACTGCGCTCGTGCGCCTCGTCGATGATCAGCGTGTCGTAGGCTCGCAACAGCGGATCGGTCTGCGTTTCGGCGAGCAAAATGCCGTCTGTCATCAATTTGACCGAGGCACCGGGTGCAAGATTGTCGTTGAACCGCACCTTGTAGCCGACGACCTCGCCGAACGGCGTCTTGAGTTCTTCCGCGATACGCCTCGCGGTCGCGCTCGCGGCGATCCGTCGCGGCTGGGTGTGGCCGACGAGGCCTGCGCCGCCCGCGCCGCGTCCGCGGCCGAGCGACAGGCAGATCTTCGGGAGCTGGGTCGTCTTGCCCGAGCCCGTCTGACCGGACACGATGACGACTTGATGGTTCGCAATCGCGTGCGCGATATCCTCCCGGCGGCCGGTCACCGGCAGCTCGGGGGGAAACTCGATCGGCGGCACGGGGTTCGCGACGATCTCGCGGGCGGGCCGCGGGGCGTTTTTCGGCCTGGGGCCGGGCGCCTTTCGAGGCGCGCTTTCACCGACATTCGACATGGGCGCGCATTATAATCCCGCCATGAATTCGCAAACCGATCTCGTTACTCTGCCCGACACCACCGACCACGCACAGTTCGTCGAATGGTTGCGATCGGTCGCACCGTATATCCACGCGTTTCGCAACAAGACCTTCGTCGTCGCGTTCGGCGGCGAACTCGTCAAGGAAGGCGGACTCAACGCGCTCGTCCAGGATCTTGCGCTGCTCCACGCGATGGGCATGCATATCGTGCTCGTGCACGGGTCGCGCCCGCAGGTCGAAGAGCAATTGCAACTCCATCAGGTCGAATCGCAGTTTGCGCTCGGCATGCGCATCACCGACCTGCGCGCGCTCGAAGCCGCGAAGGAAGCGGCCGGCGAAGTCCGCCTCGACATCGAGGCGGCGATCAGCCAGGGCTTGCCGAACACGCCGATGGCGCACGCGCGCATCAGCGTCATTTCGGGCAACTTCGTGACGGCGCGCCCCGTGGGCATCGTCGAAGGCTTCGATTTCCAGCACACGGGCGTCGTGCGCAAGATCGACGCGGACTCGCTGCGTCAATCGCTGTCGAGCCCGGGCCGCAAGATCGTGCTGCTGTCGCCGCTCGGTTTTTCGCCGACCGGCGAGGCGTTCAATCTGTCGATGGAAGACGTCGCGTCGTCGGTCGCGATCGCACTGCGCGCCGACAAGCTGATCTTCCTGACCGAATTGCCCGGCATCCCGGACGAGCACGGCGAACTGATGCGCGAGATGTCGCTCGAGGAAGCCCAGCAAACCCAGGAAACCCTCGATCCTGAAGGCGAGGCCGCGAGCTACCTCAAGCACGCGATCCGCGCGTGCCGCGGCGGCGTGCCGCGCGCGCACATGGTGCCTTACACGCTCGACGGCAGCGTGCTGCTCGAACTGTTCCTGCACGACGGCGTCGGCACGATGATCTCGTACGAGAACCTCGAAAGCCTGCGCGAAGCGGCCTCCGACGACGTCGGCGGCATTCTGCAGCTCATCGAGCCGCTCGAAAACGACGGCACGCTCGTGCGGCGCGGACGCCACCAGATCGAGCGCGACATCGATCATTTCTCGGTCATCGAGCACGATGGCGTCCTGTTCGGGTGCGCGGCGCTCTATCCGTATCCGCACGAGCGCATCGGCGAGATGGCCTGCCTGACGGTCGCGCCCGAAGCCCAAGGCTCGGGCGACGGCGAGCGCCTGCTCAAGCGCATCGAGCAGCGCGCGCGCGCGCGCGGCCTGAACCGGCTGTTCGTGCTGACCACGCGGACCGAGCACTGGTTTCTCAAGCGCGGCTTCGTCAAGGCCAGCGTCGAGGATCTGCCCGAGGACCGTCGCAAGTTTTATAACTTTCAGCGAAGATCGCTGGTGTTGATCAAGCAGCTCTGAGGCGCACGTCGCGCAGCCGCATCCGGCGCGCTCAGACGCGCCACCCGATTCGATAAGACGTCCGGCTCCCGGACGCGCATTCCCCACCGAACGCGGCGACGCGTTCACCCCGAGATTGGAGAAGCATCACGATGGCACGCACTGTTCATTGCGCAAAACTGGACAAGGACGCAGAAGGTCTGGATTTCCCGCCCGTACCCGGCGAGCTGGGCAAGCGCATTTACGAAAGCATTTCGAAGGAAGCGTGGCAGAGCTGGCTCAAGCAGCAGACGATGCTGATCAATGAAAACCGGCTCAATATGGCCGATTCGCGCGCGCGTCAGTATCTGCTCAAGCAAACGGAGAAATTCCTGTTCGGCGAAGGCGCCGATACCGCGTCCGGCTACGTGCCGCCCGAAAGCGCCTGAGCGCGCTCGTTCGTTCATGTCCGTGCCCGGCGCGCGCTCGCCGCGCGCACGGGACCTGAACGTCAGCTGAGCGACACCTAAGCGACACCTAAGCGACGCCTGAACGACACCTGAAGACGTCCGAGCGCCGCCCGATCGAGGCGCGATCCCCTTCCGATCGCGCCTTTTAGCGACGCCCGACGGCGTCCACGCATCGAGTCCCGCCATGTACCTGCCCGAAGCCTTCGCCGAGCATCGCCCCGAAACACTGCACGCGCTGATTCGGGCAAATCCGCTCGGCGCGGTCGTCATTCGCACGGACGACGGATTCGACGCGAACCATCTGCCGTTCGAGCTCGATATCGGCGCCGAAGGCAAGGCCGTGCTGCGCGGCCACGTGGCGCGCAGCAACGCGTTTGCGACGCTGACCGCGGGCACGGACGCGCTCGTCATCTTCGAAGGTCCGTCGGCCTATATCTCGCCGAACTGGTATCCGAGCAAGCAGACGACGCACGAAGTCGTGCCGACCTATAACTACGCCGTGGTTCACGTGCATGGCCGCATGCGCGCGATCGACGATCCGCGCTGGGTCCGGGGGCTGGTCGCGCGGCTCACGCACCGGATGGAGGCATCGCAGCCCAAGCCCTGGAAGATGGGCGATGCGCCGCCCGCGTATCTCGACGAGCTGATCACGAAGATCGTCGGCATCGAGATTCCGGTCGATCGGATGATCGGCAAATGGAAAATGAGTCAGAACAAGACTCACGCGGATCGCACGGGCGTGGCTGACGGCCTCGCCGCGAGCGGATCGGCGACGGCCGCCGAGGTCGCGCGGCTCGTGCGGCCCTGACGAGGCATCGGCACGCCGCCGATGCGTCACACGCCGCCTACTTCGCGTCAATAATCGATGCGATGCACGCCTTCCTTCGTCCCGAGCAAGCTGATGTTCGCGCCGCGCCGCGCGAACAGTCCGACGGTCACGACGCCGGGCCAGTTATTGACCTCCGCTTCGAGTCCGACCGGATCCGGGATGCGCAGTCCATGGACGTCGAGCACCCAATTGCCGTTGTCCGTCACGAACGTGCTGCCGTCCTTCGCGACGCGTAGCGTCGGCTGACCGTCGAGATCGACGAAGCGGCGCGCGATCGCGGCGCTCGCCATCGGAATCACTTCGACGGGCAGCGGGAATGCGCCCAACAGGTCGACGCGCTTGCTCTCGTCGACGATGCAGACGAAGGTTTGCGCGACCATTGCGACGATCTTCTCGCGCGTCAGCGCGCCGCCGCCGCCCTTGATCATGTGTCCGGCCGCATCGATTTCGTCGGCGCCGTCGACATAGACGGGCAAGGTCTCGATGTCGTTGAGTTCGAGCACTTCGAAGCCGTGTGCGCGCAGGCGCGCCGTGCTCGCGTTCGAACTCGAGACCGCGCCGCGGAAGCGGTCCTTGAACGCGGCGACTTCGTCGATGAAGAAGTTGACCGTCGAGCCCGTGCCGACACCCAGCACCGCGCCGTGCGCGACGTTCGACAGAACATAGTTGGCGGCCGCGCGGCCTACCTGCTGCTTGAGTTCATCTTGAGTCATGATCGGAGCCGCGAAAGAACAGAGGCCGGTAGTGTATCGGAGTCCGCGCGGATCAGGCGGTCGCGCGCACCGCTCAATGCGCGGGGCCCGCATCGGCGAGCAGGATCGGCAGGCATTCGGCCGCCTTCTGATAGAGCACGATATCGGCATCGTGATCGAGATCGCTGCGCTGCGGATTGACGACGATCACGCGCGCGCCGCGCTCGGCCGCGATCGACGGCAAACCCGCGGCCGGATAGACAAGGCCCGACGTCCCCACGACCAGACAGACGTCCGAATCGGCGGCCGCCGCATAGGCGGCGTCGAGCGCCGCAGCGGGCAGCGCTTCGCCGAACCAGACCACGCCCGGCCGCAACAGCGCGCCGCAGCGCGCGCAGGCCGGCGGACGATCCGGCTGTGTCGTCCGCGCGACGTCGATCGGGCAACGGCCGCAACCGTTGAACCATTGATTCGCGAACAGATTGCCGTGCAGTTCGATGACGTCGCGGCTACCCGCGCGCGCATGCAGACCGTCGACGTTTTGCGTGACGAGCGACATGCGCCGATGCGACTGCCATCGCGCGAGCGCCTGATGAGCCGCGTTGGGCGCGGCGCGGGCGACGATCTCGCGACGATGGGCGTACCACTGCCAGACGAGGACAGGATCCCGCGCAAACGCCTCGGGCGTCGCAAGATCGAGCGGATCGTAACGGGCCCAGAGACCCGTCTGCGCATCGCGAAAGGTCGGGATGCCGCTTTCGGCCGACACCCCGGCGCCCGTCAGCACGAACAGATGCCGCGCGTTGACGAGCCATTCATGTGCGCGCGTCATCGGATGTCCGGTGTTGAACGCGCGCAGGGGCATGACCGCTCCTAGGCCTTCGCTGGGCGCGCCACCGCGCGCTGACGTACGGCTTCGAACAAACAGACGCCGCTCGCGACCGATACGTTGAGACTTTCGACGCTGCCCGCCATCGGGATATGCATGAGCACGTCGCAGGTTTCGCGCGTGAGGCGGCGCATGCCCTCGCCTTCGGCGCCCATCACGAGCGCGATCGGTCCGTCGAGCTTCGTGTCGTAGACCGAGTCGGTCGCCTGGTCGTCCGTGCCGATGACCCAGACGCCGGCTTCCTGCAATTCGCGCAGCGCGCGCGCGAGATTCGTCACCGTGATGTACGGAACGGTCTCGGCCGCGCCGCTCGCGACTTTCGCGGCGGTCGCGTTGAGGCCGACCGCGCGGTCGCGCGGCGCGATGACCGCGTGCGCGCCCGCAGCATCCGCGACGCGCAGGCAGGCGCCGAGGTTATGCGGATCGGTGACGCCGTCGAGCACGAGCAGCAGCGCCGGGCCCGACACGCCGTCGAGGAGTTCGGCGAGATTCTGCGCGAGCGGAACGTCCTCCGCGCGCGCCACCACGCCCTGGTGGCGATCGCTGCCCGTCAGGCCGTGCAGACGTTGCGCGTCGGCCGCGATCGTGCGCACGCCTGCCGCTTCGGCCTGCGCGAGAAAATCCGTCATCCGGCGATCACGCCGGGTCGGGTCGTACAGGATCTCTTCGATCGTCGACGCGTCGTGCCGCATGCGTGCCGTCACCGCGTGAAAACCATAGAGAACTTTGAGACGAGCCATCGAAATCCAACCTCAAGAAGAAATAAACACGCGCCGCGCATAGTGTGCGCGGCGCCGTGACACGGTGTCTGCGGGGTAGCGCGCGGACCGCGTGCCCGTTCGTCCCCGATGCGCCCGCCTCACCGCGGGCTTCGGAGCGATCTCGTCAATACTTGCTGCGCGTGCGCTTCTTGGCCGCGGGCGTCGCCGAGCGTTTTTTGGCGGCCGGTTTCGCGGCGCGCGAAGCGTCGCTCGCGCGCGTGCCTTTCGCGCCCGACTTGCGCGGTTCGCCGCGTCCCGCGCCGTTGAGCGAACGAATCGACGGTCCGCCGTTCGACGCGGGCGCGCCCTTCTTCGCCGCGCGCTCGGTCTCGAAGCCGCGCTCGGCCTTGTCCGCGGCGCCGCGCGCGACCTGGGGCGCCTTCGCGGGCGTATCGCGCACGAGCCGGAAATCGATCTTGCGCGCATCGAGGTCGACGCGGCTCACCTGGACCCGCACGCGATCCGACAAGCGATAGCGAATCCCCGTGCGCTCGCCGCGTAGCTCGTTCTTGACCTCGTCGTACTGGAAATAGTCCGAACCGAGTTCGGTCACGTGGACGAGACCTTCGATGAACAGCGAATCGAGCTGGACGAAGATGCCGAACGACGTGACGCCGTTGACCATGCCTCCGTATTCCTCGCCGAGCTTGTCGCGCATGAAATAGCACTTGAGCCAGGCCTCGACGTCGCGCGAGGCCTCGTCGGCGCGCCGCTCGTTGGCCGAGCAGTGCATGCCGAGTTCTTCCCAGATCGCGACGTTCGAGCGGCCGCGGCCGCGCGCCTGATCGTCCTCGCGCTGCATCGCGCGCGCCGCCGGCGAGAGCGACGTGTTGAGCACGGTGTCGTGCGTGAGCTCGGGCTGATACTTGCGGCGCGAGAGAATCGAGCGGATCACGCGGTGCGTCAGCAGGTCCGGATAGCGTCGAATCGGGCTCGTGAAGTGCGCATAGGCATCGTAGGCGAGACCGAAGTGGCCGATATTGTCGGGGCTATAGACGGCCTGCTGCATCGATCGCAAGAGCATCGACTGGAGCATCTGCGCGTCGGGGCGCGTGCGGATCTGCGCCATGAGCGCCGCGTAATCGCTCGCGTGCGGCTTGTCGTTGCCGCCGAGCGTCAGGCCGACGCCGCGCAGGAAACTGCGCAGGTTCGCGAGCTTCTCCTCGGTCGGTCCCGCGTGGATCCGATAAAGGCCTGGATGCTTGTGACGCTTCATGAAGTCCGCCGCGCAGACGTTCGCGGCGAGCATGCATTCTTCGATGAGCTTGTGCGCGTCGTTGCGCGTGCGCGGCACGATCTGTTCGATCTTGCCCTGCGCGTTGCAGACGATATAGGTCTCGGTCGTATCGAAGTCGATCGCGCCGCGCTTCTGACGCGCATGCAGCAGCGCCTTGTAGACGCTATAGAGATTCTGCAGATGCGGCAGCAGCTCGGCGCGCTTCGCGGCCTCGGGCCCCTTGGTATTGCCGAGCACCGCCGCGACTTCCGTGTAGGTCAGACGCGCGGCCGAGTGCATGACGGCCGGGTAGAACTGGTAGGCCTTGATCTCGCCCTTGCCCGTCACGACCATGTCGCAGACGAGCACGCAGCGATCGACGTCGGGGTTCAGCGAACAGAGCCCGTTCGAGAGCTTCTCGGGCAGCATCGGAATCACGCGGCGCGGGAAATAGACCGAGGTGCTGCGTTCGAGCGCATCGACGTCGAGCGCGTCGTTGGGCGTGACGTAGTGCGAGACGTCGGCGATCGCGACGAGCACGCGGAAGCCGTCGCCGCGGCCGACCTTGATCGGCTCGCAATAGACGGCGTCATCGAAGTCGCGCGCGTCTTCGCCGTCGATCGTGACGAGCGGGACATCGCGGAGATCGACGCGATGATTGAGATCGGTGCCCTTGACCTCGTCGGGCAGCTGAGCGGCCTTGGCGAGCGCGGCCTGGCTGAATTCGTAGGGCACGCCGTACTTGCGCACGGCGATTTCGATTTCCATGCCCGGATCGTCGATTTCGCCGAGCACTTCGATGACGCGGCCCAGCGGTTGCGAGTGCCGGCTCGGGAAGTCCGTGATCTCGACGCTGACGACCTGACCGACGCGCGCTTTGCCTTGCGTGCGCGAGGTAATCAGGATGTCGTGGCCGATGCGCTTGTCTTCGGGCGCGACGAGCAGGACGCCGTTTTCGTTGAGCAGGCGTCCGATGACCTGGCGGTTCGCGCGGTCGGTCACTTCGACGATATGGCCTTCGGGGCGTCCGCGACGGTCGTAGCCGACGATGCGCGCGAGCACGCGATCGTTGTGCATGACCTTCTGCATTTCGGCGTTGGCGAGAAACAGGTCGTCCTGGCCGTCGTCTCGAATCAGGAAGCCGTAGCCGTCGCGGTGGCCTTGCACGCGGCCGGCGACGAAATTGGACGGATGCGTGAGTTGATAGTAGCCGCGCTTGTCGAGCCTGAGCTGACCGTCGCGCTCCATCGCCGCGAGGCGTTTGAGGAAGCCTTCGCGCTCCTGCCGTTTGATCGCGAGAGATTCCGCGATATCGTTGGCCGCAAGCGGCGCGTCCGTTGTGCGCAATACGCCGAGGATTTCTTCGCGGCTCGGAATCGGGTATGGATATTTGCTCAAGGGCGGGTCGGCGCGTAGGTGAGTCTGTTCTGCGATCGTGAAAAAGACTGCGATCGATTCTATCACCAGCATGGGGCCGAAACGCCTACTGCGCGAGGCCTTGGCGGTACCCATCGGGTGTTGGCATGGCTATCGAAGCGTATATCGATGTCAGACGGAATGGGGGCGACTCCATGCTCACGAAGAAATGCGCGCGCGGTATTGACAGCCCCTCAAAAAGCCGGAATAATCGCTGCTTCGCTGTTCGAAAGGCAGCGCGAGTCAAGCAGTACGATGTGCCCAGATGGCGGAATTGGTAGACGCACTAGGTTCAGGTCCTAGCGGTGGCAACACTGTGGAGGTTCGAGTCCTCTTCTGGGCACCAAGGTTTAAAAAAAAGCTGATGATCGCAAGATCGTCGGCTTTTTTCATGCATGCCCGGAAAGGAAAGCCCTGAGGGCTTTCCGCGAGGACGAGAAAGGCCTCGCCTGCAGGCGAGGCCGGGGTCGCGCGCGTGTGACCGAGTCCTCTTCTGGGCACCAAGGTTTAAAAAAAGCCGATGATCGCGAGATCGTCGGCTTTTTTCATGCATGCCCGGAAAGGAAAGCCCTGAGGGCTTTCTCGTCCCCACGCGAAGTGCGCCGTCGCCGCGTCAGTAGTCGGCGTGTTGCTCGATCCAGATCGGCGCGGACCAAAGGCGTGTCTTGTCGTCCTGCACGACGACCGCATAGTAGAAGTGACGGCCGCTCGTCGGCGTGAAGGTCAAGTGCAACTGCTTGCCCACGACCCTGAGTTTTCCCGGCTTTACGGGCCGCCCCGGCTTGGCCGCGATGTCGGGCTCGCCTTCATAGATCGTCACTTTGTCGACGGCTCGATTCCGACGACTTCGATGCTCAACCGATAGCGTCAATGCCCCCCGATTCGAAAAACGCTCGCCCATCATATGGCCGTTCGCGCGTAATACGACGAGCGCGTGCTTGTCCTCCGTCGCAAACACGCGGCGAGCGCGAATCGCGTCGAATACCGTCGCTTGATTGAGCGGTTGACCGGCGGGGATCAGCAGCCCCGTACGATTGGGCGCGCTGCTCCCCCAGTTTGCACAGTGGTTGTCCTGATTCGACGTCGGTGCGACGTGAAATCCGCGCATCAATAGGGTGTCGAAACGGCCACCGTAGTCGACGCGCTTGCTTTCGCCCTCGGTCACATTGCTCGACCACGCGTCACTGTTGATGACCTCGGCGAGCGCCATGACCTCGTCGCCATCCGGTGTGTACCCGTAGCTGACGCCATTGACCTTGAACTGCTTGCGGTCGGGGTGATTGAATTGCCCGAGCCAACCCTTCTCGCGCATGAGCGAATAGAGCGACGCATAGTCGCCCACGTCGACCGGATAGGTGCCCAAGAGTGCGTTCGCGCGGTTTCGCTCCCAGGTGACGATGCCGTCGGCGCCCAGGATATTCAGATGTCCGCCGGCGCTTCTCCCCCATTCCTGGGCATAGATCGCCACGAATCCCGGATGATCGCTGTTAAAGGCTTGTGCCTGTCGAAGACCTTCAGCAAAGCGATCCTTCGCGTCACGCGCGGGGACATCGGCCAAGGCCGACGAGCCGTCGAACATATGGTTGTGCTCGGACGTGACGAGTACGTCGAGTCCTTGCGCAAGCGCATATCGATACGCCTCGGCAGGCCCGCTGTCGCCTCGCTGCGCGATCTCTTGCAAGCGGCCGTCGGGGCCGAGGCTGGGTCGCCGGCAACGCTCGATCGCGAGTCCGCCGTCGCTGTGATTCGTGTGACTGTGCAAATTGGCGTAGTAGACGAGGTAGTCGTATCCGTCGACGCTGTGCGACGCCGCGCCTGCGGCGGCTTCGGCGGCGGCACGTTGCAGCGTCGGTTGCGTTGCTGAACCTGCGGGTTCGGCGTCGCCGGCACCGGATACGACAAGCAGGGTCAAGCCCAACAGGGTGTTGTTTCGAGACATGATGTCGTCCATCGATCCGTGAACACGGGCACCATTTCCGCACCGGTCGTGCGTCTGTGTTTTCACGTCTCACACACGGTTACGCGTCGATGCGCGCCTATGCGGATCGCGTGAACGCGGCGCTGATTGGGGGGCGTGTGAAGCGAAGATCGCTGTTGACAGGCTGAAGCGAATCGGTACAATTCGCGCTTCGCTTGAAAAGCAGTGCCCAGATGGCGGAATTGGTAGACGCACTAGGTTCAGGTCCTAGCGGTGGCAACACTGTGGAGGTTCGAGTCCTCTTCTGGGCACCAAGTTTAAAAAAAGCCGATGATCGCAAGATCGTCGGCTTTTTTCATGCATGCCCAGAAAGGAAAGCCCTGAGGGCTTTCCGCGAGGACGAGAAAGGCCTCGCCTGCAGGCGAGGCCGGGGTCGCGCTTGGGTGACCGAGTCCTCTTCTGGGCATGCCTATCCCCCCGGCTTCCGTTCAGCGTGCCGCCTCGCTCGACGACGCTTCTGTCTTCACATCGTCGTCACGCGTCGGCGCACCACGCGCGAGCACGGGGCGCAAGGCCGCGCCCGTATGACTCCCCGCATGCTCCGCAAGCAATTCGGGTGTGGTCGCGGCCACGATCGCCCCGCCTTCGACGCCCCCTTCCGGACCGAGATCGATGATCCAGTCCGCTTCGGCGATCACGTCGAGATCGTGCTCGATCACCAGCACGCTGTGACCACCGTCGACAAGACGATGGAGCACCTTGATCAAGCGCGCGACATCGGCCATATGCAAACCCACGGTCGGCTCGTCGAGCACATAAAACGTGTGCGGCGCCTTCTGTCCGCGACGCGTGATGTCGTCACGCACTTTCGAAAGCTCGGACACGAGCTTGATCCGTTGTGCCTCGCCGCCAGAAAGCGTCGGCGAAGGCTGACCCAGCGTCAGATAGCCGAGCCCCACGTCTTTCATCAACTGCAAGGGATGCGCAATCTGCGTGACGGCCGCAAAGAACTCGACCGCTTCGTCGATCTCCATCGTCAACACTTCGCCGATATTCTTGCCGCGCCACGTGACCGCCAGCGTCTCGGGATTGAAGCGCTGCCCATGACAGACGTCGCAGGGCACTTTGACGTCGGGCAGGAAACTCATCCCGATCGTACGCACGCCCTGCCCCTCGCACGCCGGACAGCGACCCACGCCCGTATTGAATGAGAATCGCGAGGCCGTATAGCCCCGTGCGCGCGCTTCGAGCGTTTCCGAAAACATTTTGCGGATCGTGTCCCAGACGCCGATATAAGTCGCCGGACATGAACGCGGGGTCTTGCCGATCGGCGTCTGATCGACCTCGAGCACGCGATCGATCGTCTCGAAACCCGAGAGCGATGCACACCCCGCCCACGCGTACCGGACGTCGAGCTTCGGACGCGCCACCGCACGCGAGGCCGTCGACGCACGGCGCGCGCTCTTGGCCTCGTCGCCCTGCGCGGCCCGCGCGCGACGCACCGCGGGTGAGGACAGCACCGAACGCCCCACCGCGTCGAGCAGATTCGTCATCAGCACATCGCGCGCGAGCGTCGACTTGCCCGACCCGCTGACACCCGTGATCGCCACCAGCCGCGAGAGCGGCACGCTGACCGACACATGGCGAAGGTTATGCAGCGTCGCATCGTGCACCGTCAGCCATTGCGCGGGCTCGGCCGCACCGTTGCGCGTCGCCGGCGTGACGCCGCGTCGAGCCTGGAGCGGATGTCGCTGAGGCTCGGCCAGATAGCGCCCGGTCAACGAATCCGGATGCGCGGCAAGATCGCCGACGCGCCCCTCGGCGACCAGATGTCCTCCGCGTTTGCCCGCGCCCGGTCCGATATCGATGATATGGTCGGCGCGCCGGATCGTATCCTCGTCGTGCTCGACGACGACGAGCGTATTGCCCTTGTCGCCGAGCTTGCGCAAGGCATTGAGCAGAATCTGGTTATCGCGCGGATGCAATCCGATCGTCGGCTCGTCGAGCACATAGCAGACGCCTTGCAGATTGCTGCCGAGCTGCGCCGCCAGCCGAATGCGCTGCGCCTCCCCGCCCGACAAGGTCGGCGCCGCGCGATCGAGCGTCAGATACCCGAGCCCGACTTCCTCGAGAAACTCGAGCCGACCCCGAATCTCGCTGACGACATCGCGCGCGATCCCGGCTTCACGCCCCTGCAACGCAAGTCCCTCGATCCAGACGCGCGTATCGCGAACCGTCCATTGCGCGACCGTCGCGATCGAGCGGTCATCGAACGTCACCGCGCGCGCGACCGGATTCAGACGCGTCCCGCCGCAGTCCGGACACGGCTCGCTGCCCACGCCTTCAGGCTCCTGCTCTTCCGACGGGATCGTTTGTTCGCGCCCCCGGTCATCGCCGCCCAGCACCGTATCGTCGAACACCGCGCGCTGCTCGCGCGTGAGCTTGAGCCCCGTCCCGACGCACGACGTGCACCAGCCGTGCTTGCTGTTGTACGAGAACATGCGCGGATCGAGTTCGGGATAGCTCGTGCCGCACACTGCACAGGCGCGCTTCGTCGAAAACACGCGCGTTTCGCCGATCCCCGCCGTACGCTGCCGATCGTTGATCGCATCGCCGAGCGCATCGAGCGGCGCGAGCACATGCATGACGCCCTTCCCGACCTCGAGCGTCTTCGCGAGCATCTCGCGCAGCACCTGCTCGCGATCGGCCGTCACGACGAGATCGCCGACCGGCAGTTCGATCGTATGCTCCTTGAACCGATCGAGTCTCGGCCAGGGATCGACGGACAGGAACTCGCCGTCGACGCGCAGATGCGTATTGCCGCGCGCCTTCGCCCATTTCGCGAGATCCGTGTAAACGCCCTTGCGATTCACGACGAGCGGCGCAAGCAGCCCGATATGCTGGCCCTTGTAGTCGCGCAGCAATTGCGCGGCGATCGATTCGAGACTCTGCGACGACACCGGTGTGTTGTCGTGCATGCAATGCTGAATGCCGAGCTTGACGTACAGCAAACGCAGGAAATGCCAGACCTCGGTCGTCGTCGCCACGGTACTCTTGCGCCCGCCGCGCGAGAGCCGTTGCTCGATCGCGACCGTCGGCGGAATGCCGAACACCGCGTCGACCTCGGGGCGCCCGGCCGGCTGAACGATCGATCGCGCATACGCATTGAGCGACTCGAGATACCGGCGTTGGCCCTCGTGAAACAGGATGTCGAACGCGAGCGTCGATTTGCCCGATCCCGACACGCCCGTCACGACATTGAACTTGCCGTGCGGAATATCGACGTGAAGCGCCTTCAGATTGTGCTCGCGCGCGTTGACGATCCGCACGACATCCTCGCCTTCGAGCGCGCGCCGCGCGTGCGACGCCTTGAGCGCGCTTTGCAAGGGCACACCGTCGGCCACGCCCGACAACACGGCGCGATCGTAGTCGAGCAAGGCGCGGCCCGTATGCGATTCGGCGCATGCGCGAACCGCATCGGGCGAACCGACGCACAGGATCTCGCCGCCGCCTTCGCCGCCTTCGGGGCCCAAATCGATGAGCCAGTCGGCCGAGCGAATCACGTCGAGATTGTGCTCGATGACGATCAAGGAATGGCCGCCGTCGAGGAGCTTGCGAAACGCGCGCATGAGCTTCGCGATATCG
The DNA here is from genome assembly GCF_003628125.1 of Pararobbsia silviterrae. GTDB lineage: Bacteria > Pseudomonadota > Gammaproteobacteria > Burkholderiales > Burkholderiaceae > Pararobbsia > Pararobbsia silviterrae. The sequence goes on along the minus strand of NZ_RBZU01000009.1, from coordinate 194,475 downwards.
TCGAAATGCAAGCCCGTCGTCGGTTCGTCGAACATGAACAAGCGCCCCTTGCGGGCACCGCGACGCGTCGATGCGCCGCCGCTTTCGGCCGCGGTCTCGGCGAGAAATCCCGCGAGCTTGAGCCGCTGCGCCTCCCCGCCCGACAACGTCGGCACGGGTTGGCCGAGCTTCACGTATTCGAGGCCCACATCGACGATCGGTTCGAGCACGCGAACGACATCGGCATCGCCGGCAAACGCGGCCGTCGCCTCGGAGACGGTCAACTCGAGCACATCGGCGACCGTCAACGCGCGGACCGTGCCATCGGGCATCGCGCGCTCGATTCGGATCTCGAGGATTTCGGAGCGGTAACGCGTGCCGTCGCAATCGGGACAGCGCAGGTAGACGTCGCTCAGGAACTGCATCTCGACGTGTTCGAACCCCGAGCCGCCACATGTCGGACAGCGTCCGTCCCCCGCGTTGAAGCTGAACATGCCGGGGCCGTAGCCGCGCTGGAGCGCAAGCGGCGCCTTCGCAAACAGCTTGCGAATCTCGTCGAACGCCCCGACGTAGCTCGCCGGGTTCGATCGCGCGGTCTTGCCGATCGGCGACTGATCGACGAACACGACGTCCGCGATCGCCTCGGCTCCGCTCAACGCATCGAACGCACCCGGCGCCTCGGTCGGCTTGCCGAAGTGCCGCGCAAGCGCCGGATACAGCACGTCCTGCAGCAAGGTCGACTTGCCCGAGCCCGACACGCCCGTCACGCAGACCAGTCGTTCGAGCGGAATCTCGACATCGATATGACGAAGATTGTGTTCGCGCGCGCCACTGAGCGTGAGCCGCGGCGTCGTCGCATCGACAGGCCGCGCCCGCCAGTTCGACGCGTCTGCGACATGCTTGCGCGCCCCGAGATAGGCGCCCGTCAACGTATCGGCTTCGCGTATCGACGCGGGCGTGCCGTCGAACACGATCGTGCCGCCTTTCTCGCCCGGCCCCGGTCCCATGTCGATAAGCCGGTCGGCCGCCAGCATGACGGCTGGGTCGTGCTCGACGACGACGAGCGTATTGCCCGCGTCGCGCAGACGATGCATCGCCTCGACGATCCGGTTCATGTCGCGCGGGTGCAGACCGATGCTCGGCTCGTCGAGCACGAACAGGGTCTTGACGAGCGACGTGCCGAGCGCCGTCGTCAAATTGATCCGCTGAACCTCGCCGCCCGACAGCGTCCGGCTTTGCCGGTCGAGCGTCAGATACCCGAGGCCGACGTCGCACAGATACTTGAGCCGCGTGCGCACCTCGCCGAGCAGCAGTTTGAGCGCATCGTCGAGCAGCGTGCTCGACAAGTTCAGCCGTTCGAAGAACGCGCGAATGCGCTCGATCGGCATCAGCATCAGATCGTGGACCGTCAAGCCGGGCAAGGCTTCGAGCTGCGCGCGCGTCCACTCGGCGCCGCGCGGCATAAAGCGCTCGGCCGCGGGCAGCACGGCCGCCGCGTCGTCGCGCGTGCCGAGCCGCCAGAGCAAGGGCTCGGTCTTGAGCCGCGCGCCGCCGCACGTCTCGCATGTCGTGTAGCTCCGGTACTTCGACAGCAGCACCCGGATATGCATCTTGTACGCCTTCGACTCGAGATAGTCGAAGAAACGTCGGATCCCGTACCACTTGCGATGCCAGTCGCCGTTCCAGTCGGGTGCCCCTTGGATGACCCAGTCGCGCTGGGCCTGCGACATCTCGGCCCACGGCGTGTCGCGCGGAATGCCCGCGCCGACCGCGTACTTCATGAGATCGTCCTGCTGCTCCTTCCAGGCCGGCGTCTGAATCGTCTTGATCGCGCCCTGGCGCAAGGTCTTGCGCGCATCGGGAATCACCAGGCCGAGATCGATGCCGATCACGCGGCCGAAACCCCGGCACGCCTCGCACGCGCCGTAGGCCGAATTGAACGAGAACAGCGCGGGCTGCGGATCGGCATAGCGGATATCGCTGTCGGGGTGATGGAGTCCCGTCGAAAAGCGCCAGATCGCGGGCTCGCCCTCGTCGGCCAGCACATAGACATTGACGCGCCCCGAGCCCCGCCGAAGCGCGGCCTCGATCGCCTCGATCACGCGAACCTTCTCGACGTTCTGGATCCGGAACCGGTCGGCGACGACGTCGAGCAGCTTGCGCTTGCCCTCGGGCGTCGCGATCTCGCGTTGCGCCTGCACGCGCGTATAGCCGCTCGCCGACAACCATTGCTGGACTTCGTCGTCGGTCGCCGTATCGGGCAACTCGACCGGAAACGTGACGACCAGCCGCGCGTCATCGGCGCGCGTGCGTTCGACAAGCTCGGCGTAGATCGTCTCGGGCGTGTCGTGCCGGACCGGCTGCGCGTTCTGTCGATCGAACAGTTGCGCGGCGCGCGCGAACAGCAGCTTCAGATGGTCGTTGAGCTCGGTCATCGTGCCGACCGTCGATCGCGAGCTGCGCACGGGATTCGTCTGGTCGATCGCGATCGCGGGCGGCACGCCATCGACGCGATCGACCTGCGGTCGATCCATCCGGTCGAGAAATTGCCGCGCATAGGCGCTGAACGTTTCGACATAACGACGCTGCCCCTCGGCATAAAGCGTGTCGAAAACGAGGCTCGACTTGCCCGAGCCCGACGGGCCCGTGACCACGGTCAGCTCGCCCGTGCGCAGATCGATGTCGAGATTCTTGAGGTTGTGCTGACGGGCACCACGGATACGAATGTCGTTGTTCGAAGGCAATTTAACCAACCGTGTCTGTAAGGAAGCGAACGGACGAGGGGCTGCGCGGGCGCGGCGCACCGACGCGCGTCGCGCCGATCCGCTGTCACCCTGTCGCCGAATGCGCGAACCGGAGTCGACGCTCGACGAAGCAGCGCCATTGTACTGTGCATTTATACAGTACGTACGTCGACCGTTCGGCCAACAGCGTACCCCGGCTTGCCGAGTGCCGCTGCGGACCGCGCCGCGCGCCGCGGCCGATTCGAAACGCATGGCGGAAGCCGTCGATCGAAGCGAAGCGCTGCGCAACGCCTTCGACCCGATCCGCGGCCCTCGGCAGACCCGATCCGCCGGCGCCGCGCGCATGCCCGGCCTGCGCCGCCAGGGCAAAAACAGGCCTCGATCGTCTATAATTCTCGTTTTTTCCCGGAATAGTTAGCGACATGGAAGCCGAACGCCTGAATACGCTCGAAGCGTCGATCACCGACCTGCGCAAACGCGCGGTCGAACTTCGGGGGTATCTTTGACTACGATGTCAAAGAAGCACGCCTGAACGAGGTCAACAAGGAACTCGAAGACCCGAAGATCTGGGACGACGCGCAACGCGCGCAGGCGCTCGGTAAGGAAAAGAAGCTGCTCGACGGCGTCGTCGTCTCGCTGCGCTCGCTCGACGAAGATCTGCGCAACGCAGCCGATCTGTTCGAACTCGCGCGCGACGAGGATGACGAGGACACGCTCGTTGCAGTCGAAGGCGACGTCCACTCGATCGAAGCGCGCGCGGCCGATATGGAATTCCGCCGCATGTTCTCGAATCCGGCCGATCCGAACAACGCGTTCATCGACATCCAGGCCGGCGCGGGCGGTACCGAAGCACAAGACTGGGCCTCGATGCTGCTGCGCCAGTATCTGCGCTACTGCGAACGCAAAGGCTTCAAGTCCGAAATCCTCGAACAGTCCGACGGCGAAGTCGCGGGCATCAAGAGCGCGACGATCAAGATCGAAGGCGAATACGCGTACGGCTTCCTGCGCAGCGAAACGGGCGTGCACCGGCTCGTGCGCAAATCGCCGTTCGATTCGTCGGGCGGACGGCATACCTCGTTCTCGTCGGTGTTCGTCTATCCCGAGATCGACGACTCGATCGAGGTCGACATCAATCCGGCCGATCTGCGTATCGACACGTACCGCGCGTCGGGCGCCGGCGGACAGCACATCAACAAGACCGATTCGGCCGTCCGGATCACGCACATGCCGACGGGCATCGTCGTGCAATGCCAGAACGATCGCTCGCAGCACCGCAACCGCGCCGAAGCGATGGCCATGCTCAAATCGCGTCTCTACGAAGCCGAGATGCGCAAGCGCCAGGCCGAGCAGGACCGCCTCGAATCGACGAAGACCGACGTCGGCTGGGGCCATCAGATTCGTTCGTACGTACTCGACCAAAGCCGCATCAAGGATTTGCGGACCAACGTCGAAATCAGCAATACGCGTTCGGTACTCGACGGCGATCTCGACGAGTTCATCAGCGCGAGCCTTAAACAGGGCGTCTGATCGTGGCGGGCGGCGTGCGCGCCGCCCGTTTCCCGGTTGGCCCGCCCACGCGGCGCGCCCCTGTTTGCAAGACCCCAACCGATTCCAGACTGCGTCCCCGAACGCGACACTGTGACCATGACCGACCAGAACACCTCCCCGGCCACCGAAGCCCCGCGCGACGACAATCAGATCATTGCCGAGCGCCGCGAGAAACTTCAGGCGATCCGCGAGCGCGGCGTCGCGTTCCCGAACGATTTCCGCCCGACGCATCATGCAGCGGACCTGCAGCAGACCTACGCCGAGACCGACAAGGAAGCGCTCGAAGCCGCGCCGCTCGACGTTGCGCTTGCCGGGCGCATGATGCTCAAGCGCGTGATGGGCAAGGCGAGCTTCGCGACCGTCAAGGACGGCTCGGGTCAGATCCAATTCTTCATCACGCCCGCCGACGTCGGTGAAGCGACGTACGACGCTTTCAAGAAGTGGGATCTCGGCGATATCGTCGCGGCGCGCGGCGTGTTGTTCCGCACGAACAAGGGCGAACTGTCGGTCCGATGCACCGAGTTGCGCTTGCTGTCGAAATCCCTGCGTCCGCTGCCCGACAAATTCCATGGCCTCGCGGATCAGGAAACGCGCTACCGTCAGCGCTATGTCGATCTGATCGTGACGCCCGAAGCGCGCGATACGTTCATCGCGCGCACGAAGGCGATCTCATCGATCCGCCGCTTCATGGCCGATGCGAACTTCCTCGAAGTCGAAACGCCGATGCTGCACCCGATTCCGGGCGGCGCCGCGGCCAAGCCCTTCGTCACGCATCACAACGCGCTCGATATGCAGATGTTCATGCGTATCGCGCCCGAGCTCTATTTGAAGCGGCTCGTCGTCGGCGGCTTCGAACGCGTGTTTGAAATCAATCGCAACTTCCGCAACGAGGGCGTGTCGCCGCGACACAATCCCGAGTTCACGATGATGGAGTTCTATGCGGCCTACACCGACTACCGGTGGCTCATGGACTTCACCGAAAACCTGATCCGCCAGGCCGCGACCGATGCGCGCGGCAACGCGACGATCACGTATCAGGGCCGCGAACTCGACCTCGCCAAGCCGTTCCATCGGCTCACGATCTGCGAAGCGATCAAGAAGTACGCGCCCGACTATACCGACGCTCAGCTCGCGGACATCGCGTTCGTGAAGGCCGAGCTCAAGAAGTTCGGCGTCAACACGAACGATGCGGCCTTCCTCAACGCGGGCATCGGTGCGCTGCAACTCGCGCTGTTCGAAGAGACAGCCGAGTCCCAATTGTGGGAGCCGACATTCATCATCGACTATCCGATCGAAGTGTCGCCGCTCGCGCGCGCATCCGATACACAAGCAGGTATTACTGAACGGTTTGAATTGTTTATCACGGGTCGCGAGATCGCGAATGGATTTTCGGAGCTTAACGATCCCGAAGATCAAGCCGCGCGATTCCGCAAACAAGTCGAACAAAAAGACGCGGGCGACGAAGAAGCGATGTATTTCGACGCCGACTATATTCGCGCGCTCGAATACGGCATGCCTCCGACGGGCGGATGCGGAATCGGCATCGACCGCCTCGTCATGCTGCTGACCGACAGCGCCAGCATCCGCGACGTGATTCTTTTCCCCCATTTGAGAAAAGAAGATTGACGACGCAATTAATTAGGTGATTAAACGTTCGCCTAATTATTAAAAAGATAAAAAACGCCGCGCGAAAAGCGCGGCGTTTTTGCATCGGCAACGATTTTCTAAGCAAGTCTGTTCGCTTTGCGAATGCAAATACGTTTATGACATGCAAGCTTCAGGGTTTTTGCTAGATGTCGCACTGCGGCACATCCATATAATGGGCCACATGAAAAAACGCCATGAACACCGCTTCGGGTTTCTCGTGACTGAGGTCGGCCGACTCGTCGGCAAACTCTTCGACCAACGCGCGAAGCACGTACTCAGCCTGACCTGTGCTCAATGCCGGGTGCTCTCCTATCTCGCCTATAACGACGGCATCAATCAAGCGACCCTCGCGGATCTGCTCGACGTGACGCCGATCGCGATCGCGCGCCTGCTCGACCGGATGGCCGAAGGCGGATGGATCGAGCGGACCGATCACCCGACCGATCGCCGTGCGCATCAGCTGCGCCTGACGCCGAAGGCTCACGCCACGCTCGACGCCGCGCATCATGTGGGCGACGGCGTGCGCGACGAGGCGCTGGCCGGGCTCACGGAAGCCGAAACCGCCGAACTCATGCGACTGCTCCAGAAAGTTCGCGGCAACCTCAGCGATCGCCTCGACGCGCTCGACGACACTCCGGTTCAAAACCAAGCTGCCTGATTTTCATCGGCGCTCGGCGTCGGCGACTCGCCGCCCGCCTTGCCTCCGTGCCCATCGTTGCGTTGGGCCGCCCCAAAGAGCAATCGTTTGCCTTCGCGCGCAGCGCGTAGCGCGCTCCGCCGTCTTCCCGTCTGATCCGCGCTGCGGCCCTTCTGATTCCCGCGTATTGTCAAGCGTCGCCCTCGTTACAAAAAGACAAGGATTTGTGCGCGAGCGATCGTCAAAATAGGGCCGAACACGCTATTCACGCGGCCCTCGCGGCCTTCGACCATGAACTCACCGACTCAAACGCCCCCGCCTCCTCGCGCGAACCGCGCACGCTTGCATCCGCTTATCGCCATCGCCGCGGTCGCCGTCACGATTGCCAGCCTCGTCGCCGTGGCCGCGATCACCGGCGTGCTGCCCGGCGCGTCGAGTGCGCCGTCGAATGCCTCGGCGAACGCGATCGCCACGCCATCCGAACAATCCGCCGACGGATCGAACGACGCACCGCGCCACGGCGACGCGTCGGCGCCCGCGGAACCGGCACCGGCCGCCGATGCGGCGACACAATCGCCCACGCCCGAGACCACGCCCGCGATCACCCCCGCCCCGCAAGGCGCGGATGCCGCGCCCGCACAGCAAGCGGCTCAGCCCGCACCCGCACCGGCGGCACAAGCCGCGCCGCAACCGGCTCCGGCAGCGCCTGTGCCCCAGCCGCCGGCCGCCGCGCAGCGGTTCACCTCGGCCCAGCCGACGACACCTCAGCCTGCGGCGCCCGCCTACTGCGCGGCATGCGGCACCGTCACATCGATTCAGGCGGTTGAGGTCGAAGGCCAAGGCACCGGAATCGGCGCAGTCGGCGGCGCGGTCGCGGGAGGGCTGGTCGGAAATCAGTTCGGCCGCGGCAGCGGCCGTACGGCGATGACGGTGCTCGGCGTCGTCGGCGGCGCGCTCGGCGGCAATGCGATCGAGAAGAAGGTCCGGAGCTCGACGAACTATCGCGTCTATGTGCGTACCGAAGACGGTCACACGCACTACTTCACGTACGAGCAGGCACCCCCGTTCCGCAACGGCGACCGCGTCCGGATCGAGAACGGCGCACTGGTTCAAGGCTGATCGACGCGCCCGCCAAAAACAAAGGCGGCACACGCGATGCGTGTGCCGCCTTGTGTTCGCCCTGCCGCGCGCTTCGACGCCTTAGCGCTTCAGCGCCTCGACTTCGACGTGCTACGCGTGACTACCGCGCAGGCGCGGCTCAATAGTCGGAGTCTTCGATCCACGCGGCCTGGATCGCCTCGAGAATCTTCTCATTCGAGCGATCTGCCGCATCGTCGAAGCCCGGCAATTCGGTGATCCACCGATGCAGATCGGTAAACCGGACGTACTGGGGATCGATGTCCGGATGGGAGTCCGTCAACGCCATCGCAATCTCCTGCACATCAGTCCATTTCATGGCTCACCCCTCAATGGTTTTCTTTTGCGTGGTTGATCGTGTACTTCGGAATCTCGATCACATATTCGCCCTCGGCCGGCACGATCGCCTGGCACGAGAGCCGCGAGGTTGGTTCAAGCCCCCACGCCTTGTCGAGCAGGTCTTCTTCGTCGTCGGTCGCGTCGGCGAGTTGTTCGAAGCCTTCGCGCACGATCACGTGACACGTCGTGCACGCGCAGGACTTCTCGCATGCATGCTCGATTTCAATTCCGTTTTCGAGCAGCACGTCGCAGACGCTCTTGCCGGCGGGCGCATCGATGACCGCGCCGTCGGGGCACAGCTCACCATGGGGTAACACTACGAGTTGAGGCATAGTCGAGTCAATCGGTTTCAGACTGGGTTTCTCGCTTGCGCGAGCTTCGGTCGATCAGAGTTCGCTGAGCTTGCGGCCCGTCAACGCCTTGCGGATTCCCTTGTTCATCCGGCGCGCGGCAAACTCGTCGGTCGCCGCGGCGAGGGTTTCGACAGCGCGTCGCACCACGTCGGCTTCCGTCGACGATGCACGGGTTTCGCCGAGATTCGCGAGGATTGTATCGATCGCTTGACGCTCGGTCTCATCGAGCAGTTCGCCATCCTCGGCGAGCGCGGCCTGCGTCGCTTCGAGAATACGATCCGCCTCGACTTGTTCTTCGCGCAGCGCGCGGGCCTGCATATCGCTCGATGCCGATGCAAAACCCGCTTCGAGCATCTTCGCGACTTCATCGTCGGCGAGACCATACGAGGGCTTCACGACAATCGACGCCTCGACGCCCGAATGCATTTCGCGCGCGGCCACCGACAGCAAACCGTCGGCGTCGACCTGATAGGTCACGCGAATCCGCGCAGCCCCGGCGACCATCGGCGGGATGCCCCGCAATTCGAAACGCGCGAGCGAACGGCAATCGCTCGCGAGTTCGCGTTCGCCCTGCAGGACATGGATCGCCATCGCGGTCTGGCCGTCGCGGAACGTCGTGAACTCCTGCGCGCGCGCGACGGGAATCGTCGAGTTCCGCGGGATGATCTTCTCGACGAGACCGCCCATCGTTTCGACGCCGAGCGACAACGGGATCACGTCGAGCAACAGCCAGTCGTCGCCGTCGCCGCCACGCCGGTTGCCGGCGAGCAGATCCGCCTGAATCGCCGCGCCCAGCGCGACGACCTGATCGGGATCGATGTCGAGATACGGCGGCCGGCCGAAGAAGGTCTCGACCGCGCGTCGCACGCTGCGCATGCGCGTCGCGCCGCCCACGAGCACGACGCCGTTGACCTCGTCCGCGCCGAGCTTCGCGTCGCGAAGCGCCTTGCGCGTCTGCGTCAGCGTGCGCTGCACGAGCATATCGGTCAGCGTCGAGAAGTGCGCCTCGGTCACGGTCCACTGCAGACGTTCGCCGTTCGCAAGCGTGACGTCGAGCGCCGCTGCATCCTGCGTCGAGAGTGATTCCTTGAGCACGCGCACGTGGTCGAGCACGCGTCGGACATCCTCGGGAATCAGGCCGCATGCGCCCGTCTCCGACAAGACGCCGGTGTAGAGCGCCTGGTCGAAATCGTCGCCGCCGAGCGCCGAGTCGCCGCCCGTCGCGAGCACTTCGAACACGCCGCGCGTGAGACGCAGGATCGACACGTCGAATGTGCCGCCGCCGAGGTCGTAAACGACATAGATGCCTTCGGCCCCGCTATCGAGCCCGTACGCGATGGCCGCGGCGGTCGGTTCGTTGAGCAGGCGCAAGACGTTGATGCCGGCCAGCGTGGCCGCATCCTTCGTGGCCTGCCGCTGGGCGTCGTCGAAATACGCGGGCACCGTGATCACCGCGCCGACGAGATCGTCGCCGAGCGTGTCTTCGGCGCGTTGCCGCAGCGTCGCGAGAATCTCGGCCGACACCTCGACGGGACTCTTGACGCCGTCGACCGTCGAGATCTGGACCATGCCCGGCGCATCGACGAAATCGTACGGCGCATTGGCGGCGCCCTCGACTTCCGACTTGCCGCGGCCCATGAAACGCTTGACCGAGACGATCGTGTTCTTCGGATCGCCGGCCGCGTCGTCCTTCGCCTTTGCGCCGATGCGGCGACCGCCCTTGGGCAGATAACGCACGACTGACGGCAACAACACGGTACCGTCCTCATCGGGCAACGCTTCCGGAATGCTGTTGCGTACCGCCGCGACGAGCGAGTTCGTCGTGCCGAGATCGATGCCGACTGCGAGTCGCCGTTGATGCGGCGCCGGCGCCATGCCGGGTTCGGAAATTTGGAGTAAAGCCATAGTGATCGGTCTATTGATCGAGACGCTCGATTTGCGTGCCGACTTCGTCTGTGACGCGCTCGATGAACATCAGTTGCCGCACGGCCTCCGCGGCCGCCTGGTCGGATCGGCTGTCGAGCAAGGACGCGAGCTTCTCGAACCGCACGCGCGCATCGTCGCGCAGCTCGCGTCCTAAAGCGTCGAGTTCACCGACATTGCGCGATGCCGCCGCATCCTCGATGCGTTCGCGCCATTCCATCTGCTGCATGAGAAACGCGGGCTCCATCGCGGTGTTGTTTTCGGCCTGGACTTCGACGCCGCGCAGATGGAGCAGATAGATCGCGCGCTTGAGCGGTTGCCGCAGCGTCTGATACGCATCGTTGGTCTGGCTCGCCCACTGCATCGCGACGCGCTTTTGCGCCTCGCCGGCCGCCGCGAAACGATCGGGGTGAACGTGCGCCTGGACCGCGCGATACGCGTCGTCGAGCGCGCGCGCGTCGAGCGCGAACTGCTGGGGCAAATCGAACAATGCAAAGTGATCGGCAGGCAACATGATCGCGCTTGTCAAACGACGCGGCGTCGAGGCTTCGACGCCGCGTCCAAATAAATCAGACGCCCAAACAAAAAGGCGGCAGCAGCCGCCTTCGCTGGCGTCCGCGCCGCGACATCAGACGCGGAACGACTCACCGCAACCGCACTCGTCCTTGACGTTCGGGTTGTTGAACTTGAAGCCTTCGTTGAGCCCTTCGCGCGCGAAGTCGAGCTCCGTGCCGTCGATATAGGCGAGGCTCTTCGGATCGACGATGACCTTGACGCCGAAGCTCTCGAATACCTCGTCGTGCGGCTCGAGTTCGTCGACGTATTCGAGCTTGTACGCGAGCCCCGAACACCCCGTCGTGCGCACGCCGAGCCTCAGACCGACGCCCTTGCCGCGCCGGTCGAGGAACTTCTGCACATGCTTCGCCGCTTTTTCAGTCAATGTGATCGACATAATCCAACCCGATACCTGTTGCGATGCGTCCGTCCAATTAAGCCGCGTCGGCCTTGGCTTCCGTCTGATGACGTTGCTTGTAATCGGCCACCGCCGCCTTGATCGCGTCTTCGGCCAGAATCGAACAGTGAATCTTGACCGGCGGCAAGGCGAGCTCTTCGGCGATTTGCGTGTTCTTGATCGAGAGCGCTTCGTCGAGCGTCTTGCCCTTGACCCACTCGGTCACGAGCGAACTCGAGGCGATCGCCGAGCCGCAGCCGTATGTCTTGAACTTGGCGTCTTCGATGACGCCGTCCGCGCCGACGCGAATCTGCAGCTTCATGACGTCGCCGCAGGCGGGCGCGCCGACCATGCCCGTGCCGACCGCGTCGTCATCCTTCGCGAAAGCACCGACATTGCGCGGGTTTTCGTAGTGGTCGAGAACCTTTTCGCTGTATGCCATTTCGATACTCCTGAATTGTGGGGGATTTCGTTTTAATTGGATCGCGTGGCGCGCATCGTCAATGCGCGGCCCATTGGATCGAATTGAGATCGACCCCGTCCTTGTACATTTCCCAGAGCGGCGACAAATCGCGCAGCTTCTGGATCTTGCTCTTCATCAGATTGATCACGTACTCGACATCCTCCTCGGTCGTGAAACGGCCGACCGTGAAGCGAATCGAGCTGTGCGCGAGTTCGTCGTTGCGGCCCAGCGCGCGCAACACGTACGACGGTTCGAGCGATGCCGACGTACACGCCGAACCCGACGAAACCGCGACATCCTTGACCGCCATGATCAGCGACTCGCCTTCGACGAAGTTGAAGCTGATATTGAGGTTGTGCGGCACACGATGCTCCATGTCGCCGTTCACATACGTTTCCTCGATCTCGCTGAGACCCGCGAGCAAGCGATCGCGCAGCATGCGCACACGCTCGTTCTCGGTCGCCATCTCTTCACGCGCGATCCGGAACGCCTCGCCCATGCCGACGATCTGGTGCGTCGCGAGCGTGCCCGAACGCATGCCGCGCTCGTGACCGCCGCCGTGCATCTGCGCCTCGATACGCACGCGAGGCTTGCGGCGCACGTACAGCGCGCCGATGCCCTTCGGGCCATAGGTCTTGTGCGCCGAGAACGACATCAGATCGACTTTGAGCGTTTCGAGGTCGATGACGACCTTGCCCGTCGCCTGCGCCGCGTCGACGTGGAACACGATGCCCTTCGCGCGCGTGATCTCGCCGATCTTCGCGATGTCCTGAACGACGCCGATCTCGTTGTTGACGTACATGATCGACACGAGAATCGTATCCGGGCGGATCGCCGCTTCGAATGCCGCGAGGTCGATCAAGCCGTTGTCGAGCACGTCGAGATACGTGACTTCGAAGCCTTCGCGTTCGAGTTCGCGCGTCGTATCGAGCACGGCCTTGTGCTCGGTCTTCACGGTGATGATGTGCTTGCCCTTGCCCTTATAGAAGTGCGCGGCGCCCTTGATCGCGAGGTTGTTCGACTCGGTCGCGCCCGACGTCCAGATGATTTCGCGCGGATCCGCATGCACGAGCGCCGCAACTTGTTCGCGCGCTTCCTCGACCGCACGCTCCGCGTCCCAGCCGTAGCTGTGGCTGCGCGACGCGGGATTGCCGAACTGCTCGCGCAGATACGGGATCATCTTGTCGACGACACGCGGATCGACCGGGGTCGTCGCGCTGTAGTCCATGTAAATGGGCAAATGGGGAAGAGCCTTGTTCATCAATTACTCCGAATCTGCGTTCGATCTGTCGTCGAATGTGTGGGGAGGTGTCGCACGTTGAGGACCGCGCCGCGCGGGCTCAGGACCGCGCCATGTTGAACACCGAATTGGGTCCGAGCGGCACGGCATGGGGCGTCGCCGTCACGGTCTCGCTCGCGCCGGCGCCGGCCGTCGTGCGACGGTCGCGCAGCACGGACGCCTGTCCTTCGCGCTGCCGCTGCTGATCGACGAGATCCTTGAGCGACACCGAGTCGAGGTACTCGACCATCTTCTGGTTGAGCGTCGACCACAATTCGTGGGTCATGCAGTGCCCGTGCAGGTCCTTGGTCCCATCGCACGTGCCCTTGCCGCCGCACTGCGTCGCGTCGATCGGTTCATCGACGGCGATGATGATGTCGGCAACCGTCACTTCCTCGGCGCGGCGCGCCAGGTTGTATCCGCCGCCGGGACCGCGCACGCTTTCGACGATCTCGTGTCGGCGCAGCTTGCCGAACAACTGTTCGAGATACGAGAGCGAAATCCGCTGACGCTGGCTAATACCCGCGAGCGTCACAGGACCATGCTCCTGGCGAAGCGCGAGATCGATCATCGCAGTGACGGCAAAACGGCCTTTCGTGGTGAGTCTCATGATAGTGGTCGACCCGTATTCTCGACAATTTCCCTCAAGTATAAATACCCTAGGCTTTTAGTCAACCTTAACGGCGGTAAGGTCTACTTGATCGCGCCATTTCTGACGTGGCAGATATGAGCCTGATGGCATTTCCCGACTGATATTGTCCACTTTTAGGTAGACGCCTGCAGGACATGTGTCGGGGCGTGCGCCGGGCCTCAAGCCGGACCGGTTCGTGTCCGGCCGCTGCGCGGGACTGACCGTTCAGCGGTAATGCCGGCGCCAGGCGGGACTGACCGCTGGACGGTGCTTACGGCGCCAGGCGGCAATGCCCGCCGCGGCGGGCGTCTGCGCACAAAACCCACGGTGCGTTCAGGCGCGCGATCGTGTGCCGGCGGGATCGGCGTTCACTCACGCGTGCGCAACGCGTCGAGCAAACCGGCGCATGCGGTCTCGCAGTCGTCGAGCACGCGCTCGAAACCCTCCGCGCCGCCGAAGTACGGATCGGCGATCTCGCTGCCCGACTCGCCGGGCGCGAAATCCATCAGCAACTGCACCTTGCCTTGCAGCGCGACCGGGCACTGCCGCCGCAATTCGCGAAGATTCGCGGCATCCATGGCCAGAATGTGGTCGAAGCGCTCGAAATCCGACGCGGCGACCTGACGCGCACGCAACGGTTCGAGATCGTAGCCGCGGCGCGCGCCATACGCCCGTGCGCGCGAATCAGGCGCCTCGCCGATGTGCCAGTCGCCCGTGCCCGCCGAATCGACGACGATCCGGTCCTGAAGGCCGGCCTGTTCGACCAGATGGAGCATGACGGCCTCGGCGGTCGGCGAACGGCAGATGTTTCCAAGGCAGACAAACAATACGCTTTGCATGGACGTCTAGAACGTGGGATCGGGAGTCTCGAGTCGGGCACGGATGTCCCGTCCCGAAGGCGCGATATTCTACGATGTTTGCGCAATGAAGATGGCCCGCGTAGGCCGCGGATCACGGCTCGATCCGGTGCAATCGATTCACGGGGTCATGTGCGGAAAAATGCCGTTACATCATTGCCGCGCTTTACTGCGCCTTTCGGAGTCCAATACCGATATGCAACCTGCGCACGCACGCTGCCGCAGCCCCGCCGAAGCGCGCCTGAAACCCGGCTCGCCGACGCCCTGCCTGGCGGCACGTGCCTTTTCATCATGAAGATCCCGACCGTGCGGCCGCCACGTCTTGCGGCATCTCTTGCGTTGATCGGCGCAATGCTGCTGGCGCTCGGCGGCTGCGTCGCCTACCCCTATGGTCCCTATGCGGCCGGCCCGGCCTATCCGTACAGCCCTTACGCCTATCCGTACGGCTATGGCTATCCGTATGGCTATGGGTATGGTTACGGCGGCTACGCCTTATATGGGACGGCCTATTACGGCGGACCCTGGTGGTGGTTCGGCGGCGGCGGCCGATGCTGTTATCCGGGCTGGCACGGCGGCTACTACGGCCATTGGGGCGGTCATTCAGGCGGCGGCAGCCACTGGAGCGGCGGCGGATCGGGCGGCGGAGGTCACGGCGGCGGTAGTCACTGACTGCGCGTGTTCGCGCAGACGCCGCTCTCGTCGACAGACCGTTGCGACGCATCCACCATCACACCGCATGCTGAGCCGCGCCGCATGCTCAGACACGCATGCGCGCGGCAACCGACCCGGCGCTCATTCGGCGCGTCGCAAACCAAGCGCGGCGCGGCTTCGGTCAATGACGTCGATCATCTGGCGCGAGACCGCGTGCGAGATCACGGGACTTTGCGTGCGCCCCTGCCTGAGCAACTCACAGAAGTGCGCAACCTCGTAGTTCAGGCCGCCGCCCTCAAACGGCACGTCGAGCTCGACAGTCCGCCCATCCTTGTACGTCACGGTCGCCGTACGCGGATTCCACCAGGGTCCGTCGATCGTCACATGCCCGCCCGGCGCACCGATCAGTGCATCGCCGCGCCCATGGAGATCGAGACCGCAATACCACTGGGCGATCCCGCGCTCGTGCACGCTATTGACGCTCGCGAACACATCGACGCCGCAGCCGAGTCGTCCGAACGCCTGGACATCGCGCGGCGCGCCGAGCCAGTCGATCGCGAGAAACGATTCATAGATGCCGATATCGAGCAGACTCCCGCCGACGCGTTCGAGATCGACATCGGTCATGCCGGGGCCGTAGTTCGACACGCCGCATCCGGCGCGCACGAAGTTCGGTTCGCCGATCGGATCGATTTCGAGATGCGCGCGCAAGGCACGATAAAGCGGATAGAACGGAGGTTTCATCGCCTCCATGAACAGCACGCGTTCGGCCTGCGCGACCGCGAGCATCGTGTCGAGTTCGGCCAGTTCGATCGCGGCCGGCTTTTCGCAGAGCACCGCCTTGCCCCTGCGCATCGCGGCGATGCTGAACGCCGCATGCGACGGATGGGCGGTCGCAATGTAGACCGCGTCGACGTCCGCGTCGAGCAGCGCCTCGAAGTGCTCGCATGCGACCGCCCCGTGTTGCGCCGCAAAGGCCGCCGTCGGTTCGCTGCGGCGAGACCAGACGTGCGTCAAGACGGCGTCGTCCACGAATTTCAGGCCTTGCGCGAATCGTCGCGCGATATTGCCCACGCCTACCGCTGCCCATCGAATCAAGGAATCGCTCCTGTCGCGCCGTTCATCGGCTCAAACGAGCGATGGTCGGCGAACGATTGCAGCGACGTCAAGCGGCGATCGGCGGTAAACAGGGGCAGATCCCGAGCGGATCAAGTCGATCAAGCGAATCAGGCGGGCGATGACACGGCAATCGGCGTAGCCACGCGTGACCGTCGAAGCCCCATGGCAAATGCCCAAGCGAGTCACGTCAATCGCAACGACACGCCGGACGCAACGTCCTGTTCGGTTGGCTCGGTTTGAGCTTCAAGCGGAATTCGCGGCGCACATGCGGGCGAGTCGCATCAGCCCTCACCGCGCGGGAATGCAACTCAGCTCGACAGGCTCAGCTTGCTCATCGAGCGGAATTCATCGCGCGTGCACAGGTGTGTCACTTTGATCCTCGCCATGCGCTGGGCTCGCCGCTCAGCTCGGCAGGCTCAGTTTGACTTTCTGGCGGACTTCATAGAGCGCAGCCAACGCGATCAGACGCGCACGTTCTTCGTCAGCTTCCTGCTCCGACACGCCGCCACACGCGCACCCGCCCATCAGAATCCCGAGACAGAACGCATAGTTGCCCGCAAACGCCGCCGGCGACACGTCGGCCCCCTGAATTTTAGACAGTGCCTCATCGAGCACTCGCCTCACCCGCACATCCATCTGTTGTACCTTTCGTCGACTACGCGTCCGAGACGGGACGCCCAAGCCATTTCTTCGCCTTCGACACGGCCCGGTCCGCGTGAAGGCTCGTCGAACGAGGTTGAAACCGGGCGGCGTATTCTACGCAGTTTTGTTCAAAATCAAAGGGCTGAACTGCTGAGCGTGCGTTCTAAGGCAACACCGTGCCCGAAGCGGCTCATTTCAAGCGTGATCGGCCGCCCTCCGCCGTCGCCTGTCGTCAAACGGTCGTTTCAGGCCTGGCGCAAGCGTTGCGGCCTGCTTTCCTGCCTCGTATCGCCTGCCGCCCGTTGCCCATCGCCTGTCGCCTGTCGCCTGTCGCCTGTCGCCCATCACCCATCGCCCATCGCCCATCGCCCATCGCCCGTTGCCCGTTGCCCGTTGCCCCGGAGCCCGGAGCGCACTGCGCGGCGCCGAGTATCGACGACCCACCACCATTATTCTCGTTCCAAGAATAATCATTTGACCCAGGGCGCTATTCATTCTCGATTCCCACGTGCCTAGACTGCAGTCAGACGATCCCCACCGGATCGACCATGAGGAATCCGCCATGAAGCTCTACCACCACCCGCTGTCCGGCCATTCGCACCGTGCGCACCTGTTCTTGTCCCTGCTCGGCATCGACCATGAACTCATCGAAGTGAACCTCGCCGCGCGCGAGCACAAGTCGCCCGAGTTTCTGAAGATGAATCCGTTCGGACAGATTCCCGTGCTCGTCGACGGCGCGACGACGATCGCGGACTCGACGGCGATCCTGGTCTACCTCGCGAAGAAGTCCGGCCGCGCCGACTGGCTGCCCGACACGCCCGAAGGCGCGGCGCGCGTCCAACGATGGTTGTCGGTCGCATCGGGCGAGATCGCGTTCGGGCCGGCGGCGGCGCGCATGATCGCGTTGTTCGGCGACCCGCGCAATCCGGTCGAGGTCAAGGCGCGCTCGGAACATGTGCTGAGCCTCGTCGATACCGAACTCGCGCACCGTATGTGGCTCGTCGGCGACCACCCGACGATTGCCGACGTCGCGCTCTTCAGCTATATCGCCCGCGCCAACGAAGGCCATCTCGATCTCTCGCGGTACGCGAACGTCGCGGCATGGATCGGCCGCGTCGAAACATTACCGGGCTACGTCGAGTTCGTGAAGACCGGCGCGCCGGCCGTTCACGCCGCGTAGGCGTACCCCGCTCACGCCGCGTAGGCCTGCCCGATCGCGTTCGCACCATGTGCCCAGGAGTACTCGATGAACACGGCGACCGAATCCCGTCCCGCATCCCCCTGGCATGCGGGCGAGCTTGAACTTCAACGACACGCGGGCGTCGTCGAACGCATGGACGCGGTCGGACGCCGCAGCGTACGCGATCAGATGCCCGATCAGCATCGCGAATTCTTCGCACAGTTGCCGTTTGTCGTCGCGGGGTCGGTGGCCCCGGACGGCACGGCTTGGGCGACGCTGATCGCTGGCCGGCCCGGCTTTCTCCACACGCCGACGCCGCGCGCCCTCGAAGCCGCGGCGATGCCCGCGCTCGACGATCCCGCTCGCGCGGGATGGACGGCGGACGCATCGATCGCGCTGCTCGGGATCGAACTCCATACGCGCAGACGCAACCGCCTGAACGGCGTGCTCGAACAGATCGATGCAGGCGGATTCCGCGTCGGCGTACGCGAAAGCTTCGGCAATTGCCCGCAGTACATTCAACTGCGCGACCTTCGCTATGTACGCGATCCGGGCACGCCCGCCGCGGACGCGATCGTCGAGACCGATCGTTTGACCGGACGCGCCGAGGAGATCGTCCGGCACGCCGACACGTTCTTCGTCGCGTCGTATGTCGATCTCGCGAACAGCGAGCGCAAGGTCGATGTGTCGCACCGCGGCGGCAAACCCGGATTCGTGCGCATCGGAGACGACGGCGTGCTGACGGTGCCGGATTTCGCGGGCAATCAGTTTTTCTCGACGCTCGGCAACTTCCGCGCGAACCCGCGTGCGGGACTCGTGTTCGCCGACTTCGAGACCGGCGATCTCGTCCAACTCACAGGCACGCCCGAGGTCGTTCTCGACTCGCCCGAGATCGCGGCATTTCAAGGCGCCGAGCGCCTATGGCGTTTTGCGCCCGAACGTGTGGTCTACCGTCGCGCGGCGCTGCCGTTTCGATTGGCGTCGCGTCGTGACGGGGCGTCGCCGAATGCATCGATGACCGGCGACTGGGCATCGGTCGAGGCGCGGCTGCGCGCCGCGGCGAAGGCGGATGCGTGGCGGCCGTTTCGCGTCGCGCGCATCGTCGACGAAAGCACGGTGATCCGGTCGCTCCATCTCGAGCCGCTCGACGGCGCGGGCTTGGCCGTTCACGCGGCCGGCCAGCATCTGCCGATCCGCGTGATGATGCCGGGCGCGACGCGACGCGCGATTCGCACGTACACCTTGTCGACCGCGCCATCGGATGGCACGTATCGGATCAGCGTCAAACGCGAAGGTGTCGTCTCGCGTTTTCTGCACGAAGCCGTGCGCATCGGCGACACGATCGACGCGCGCGCACCCGCGGGTACGTTCACCATCGACGCGTTCGAGAAGCGTCCGGCCGTGTTGCTTGCGGCCGGCGTCGGCATCACGCCGATGATCGCGATGCTGCGCCACGTCGTGTACGAAGGCCTGCGCAAGCGCCGGATTCGGCCCACGTGGTTGTTCCAGTCCGCGCACAGCCTATCGGAGCGTGCGTTCAGCGAGGAAATCGCCGAACTGGTGACGCGTGCGCAAGGGCAGGTGCAAGTCGTCCGCTTGCTCTCGGATCCCGAAGACGCCGAAGCGGATCTCGATTACGACATCGAAGGACGCCTCGACATCACGGCATTGCAAGCGACGCTGCCCTTCGACGATTTCGACTTCTATCTGTGTGGACCGGGCGGGTTCATGCAGTCGGTCTACGACGGACTCCGTGCGCTCAATATCTCGGACGCGCGGCTTCACGCCGAAGCCTTCGGGCCATCGGGCCTCGTGCGCGACGATGACCGGGCGGCAAACGCCAAGGCCGCGCGTTCGGCCGTTCGTGCGCGCATCGAGCGGCCGGCGAACGAAACCGCGAATACGTCGGGGCACGGAGCGGGCCGTGAAACGGTGCATGAAACGGGGGATGAAGCGGGTCACGAAGCGGACCATGAGGCGGACCATGAAGCAGGTCGGGAAGCCACGCTCGAAGCGGGCCATGGATTGCCGCATGAAACCGGCCATGAAGCAGTTCATGAAGCAGTTCATGAAGCAACTCGTGAAGCAACTCATGCAGCGGCGCCTCGACCCGCGACCCAAGCCGTGACGGTATCGTTCGCGAAAACGAAGCACGACGCACAATGGGCGCCCGCCTCGGGCACGTTGCTCGATCTAGCCGAAACAAGCGGCCTCGCGCCCGAATTCGGTTGCCGCAGCGGAACGTGCGGCACCTGCCGCACGCGCATCGTCAAGGGCGCGGTCGCCTATCCGATACGGCCCACGTATGCCGTCGACGACGGGGAAGCCTTGATCTGCTGCGCCGTGCCCGCGCAACAGGACGGCGACACAGACGACGGCGACACGCGCGACGCGCTGGTCCTGGATCTTTGAAGCGGGGAAGCGTCGGAAGCCGGCACTGCGCGGCGCGCATGCGGCGTTTTGAATGGTGCCCGAGACCGGAATCGAACCGGTACGACCGCGAAGTCGAGGGATTTTCTTACCACTTCGACTTTCGCCGCCGGCACATGGATGCCGTTCGTGGTCTGGAGCACGCCTTCACCCTAGCCTTGCGGCCTTAGGTGCCCGCCGTCTGCTCTCTACACCTTCCATCCGATTCGAAAACCGGAAGGCTTGGCTCGGCGTTGGCTCGGACATCCGTCCAGGGCGTTCACCGAATTTGACGGGCTTCACCTGCCGGGTTTCCCCCGCAGGGCTCAATTGAATTCAAGTCCCTTGTGTCTACCTATTTCACCACTCGGGCGGAGCGGACCCGGATTCTAACATCGTCGACGACTCGCGCTAACATGCAATCCGCATCACCCCCACCCATCAAGACTCCGCCCCTCGCGAGAACCATCGCCATGCGTCTTGCACAGATCAGCGACCTGCATATCAAGCCCGTCGGCGAACTCGCCTACGACTCGATCGACACCGCCGACTTTCTCGCGCGCGCCGTCGACGGCCTCAACGCGCTCGGCGACCAGATCGACGCCGTCATCGCCACCGGCGACCTCGTCGATGCAGGCCGCCCCGATGAATACGCGCACCTGCGCACGCATCTCGATCGACTCGCGAAACCCTGCTATCTGATGGTCGGCAATCACGACGCGCGCGCGCCGCTGCGCGACGCTTTCCACGACCACCTCTATCTGCGCGACGGCGGCGCGTTCGTCCAGTACGCGTTCGACGTCGGCCCGCTTCACGTGATCGCACTCGATTCGCTCAACGACGGCGAAAGCAGCGGCACGCTCTGCGCCGCGCGTCTCGACTGGCTACGCACACATCTCGAACACTGCCGCGAGCGCCCCGTCGTCATCGCGCTGCATCATCCGCCGTTCGAGACGGGCATCGCCGAAATGGATTCGATCTGCCTCGCGGCCGACGACGCGCGTGCCTTCGCGCAGATCGTGCACGCTCATCCGAATATCGAACGCGTCATTGCCGGGCATGTCCATCGCGCGATCGTACGGCGCTTCGGCGGCACGATCGCCTCGACGTGTCCATCGACCGCGCATCAGGTCGCGCTCGATTTCCGCGCGCACGTCCCGCTCGGCCACATCATGGAACCGCCCGGCTTCGCGATCCACGACTGGCAACCGGACCGCGGCCTCGTCACGCACTATGCGCCGCTCGGACAATACGGCAAGGCGACGCCGTACTAGCGTCGCCTTGCCGGTCGCCGTGCATGCTTCGCGCGTCAGGTCGGACCGTTCACCGTCTTCGATTCACGGTCCTAACGTCATGCCCGCCCCTCACGGCTCGCGACTCATGCGGCGTTCGCCGCGCGACGCCACGTTCGGTCCGCCCATCACGACGCGCGATTCACGACAAACGACTCACGACTCACGCCCCGCCAGCAAATCGGCCATATCGTCCGCATGCTCTTCCTCGACGGCCAGAATCTCTTCGAAGATCCGTCGCGTCGTGATGTCGTTCTCGCCAAGGTACGTGACAATCGCACGATAACTGTCGATCGCGATCCGCTCGGCGATCAGGTTCTCGCGAATCATCTCGGTCAATGTCGTGCCCTCCGTGTATTCGGAGTGACTGCGCGACGCCAGGCGATCGGGCGCAAAATCCGGCGCGCCGCCGAGCTGCACGATGCGTTCGGCGAGCCGGTCCGCATGCTCCTGCTCCTGCGTCGCGTGCTCGGCGAACTCGGCCGCGACCGCTTCGGACTGAATGCCCTTGGCCATGAAGTAATGCCGCTTGTATCGCAACGCGCAGACGACTTCGGTCGCCAGCGCATCGTTGAGCAACCGGATCACCGTCTCGCGATCCGCGCGATAGCCTTCGGTCACGGCGCCTTCCTCGATATCGTGACGCGCGTGCTCGCGGATCTTCGCCACATCCATCACGAACGCGTGATGCGACGCGCGTGCGCCGTCCTTGTCGTGTTTGTCGTCCCGGCCGGCGGCACGCCGCGTGTGTTGTGTCGTATCAGACATCTGCGCCTCCCTGAGTCCCATCAAGTTCGAAACACGCCAAGCAGCAACGTCACGACGAACACGACAAGGAAAATGTAGAAAAGAATCTTCGCGATTTCCGCGGCGCCGGCCGCAATGCCCGTAAAGCCGAACAACGCCGCAATGATCGCGATCACAAAAAACACAATGGCATAGTGAAGCATGGCGACCTCCTTATTGTTGTGCCGACGCGCGCGCGACGGCTAGTCGACGACCTTCTTCGCAATCACGAAACCCAGCACGAGAAAGACGACGAACAGAACCACGAACACAAAGAACAGGAACTTCGCGATCGCGGCCGCCCCCGCCGCGATACCCGTGAATCCGAGCAAGCCCGCGACAACCGCGACGACGGCAAAGAAAAAAGCCCACTTGAGCATGGCGCGTGCCCTCCTTCGGTTTGAACTCGGTTTGAACTCGACATGCCCCGCATCGACGCGATCGCAGCGCACCCGCGTGCCGCGTCCTCGCCTACGACCACTACGAAGACGGCACCGCGCGACACGCCGCGCCACGGCAATCGAGGCTCGGCAACGTCATAGCGAGAAGAGCATCGAGCGTGCCCGCTCCCGCGCGGCGCACGACGCTCGCTCGCGTCGCACGTTCGGCTAGCCCGCATGCGCGCCCGCCGGAGCGCGGCGATCCTAGTGGACGCCCTCCTCGCCACACGGCGCGCGGCGGTGTATCGTGCGCCAAAAATTCCAGAGGGCGTCGCGCCCCGTTCCGCCCATGTCGATCCCCACGCCGTCCGACGCCACGCACAACGCTGCCCCTGAGGCCGCCCCTGATGCCGCCGCCCCCGACGCCATCTCGCGCGCCGCCTCGCCATCGCTTACGCCGGGCTCGCCCCGCGATCCCTATCCGCGCCTGACCGCCCCGCTCGATCTCGGCTTCACGACGCTGCGCAACCGCGTCGTCATGGGATCGATGCATACGGGACTCGAAGACCGCTTCTGGCACTACCCCGAACTCGCCGCCTATTTCCGCGAACGCGCGCGAGGCGGCGTCGGGCTCATCGTGACGGGCGGCATCTCGCCGAATCGCGAGGGTTGGCTGCTGCCGTTCGGCGGCACGCTGAATTCGGTCTTCGATCTGCGCAACCATCGGCTCGTGACCGACGCCGTCCACGAGGAAGGCGGCAAGATCGTCATGCAGATTCTTCATGCGGGACGGTACGGTTACCAACCCTTCGTCGTCTCGGCCTCCGCGATCCGCTCGCCGATCTCGAAGTTCAAGCCGCGCGCGCTCGACGCACGCGGCATCGAACGCACGATCGACGCGTTCGCGCGCTGTGCGCGACTCGCGCAACGCGCCGGTTATGACGGGGTCGAGCTCATGGGCAGCGAAGGCTATCTGCTCAACCAGTTTCTGAGTCCGCGCACGAACAAGCGAACCGACGACTGGGGCGGCGGCATCGAGGGCCGCATGCGTCTGCCCATCGAAATCGTTCGGCGCGTGCGCGCCGCGGTCGGCGAGCGCTTCATCGTCATGTATCGGCTCTCGCTCGTCGATCTCGTCGACGACGGCATGACATGGGACGAGACGGTCGCCGTCGCGCAAGCGCTCGAGCGCGCGGGCATCACGCTGCTCAACACGGGCATCGGATGGCATGAGGCGCGTGTGCCGACGATCGTGACGTCGGTGCCGCGCGCCGCGTTCGCCACCTTTACGCATCGTCTGCGCGCATCGCTCAAGGTGCCCGTCGTCGCCTCGAACCGCATCAACACGCCCGACGTCGCCGAGGCGCTGCTCGCCGACGGCAGCGCGGACCTCGTCTCGATGGCGCGTCCGCTGCTCGCCGACCCCGATTTCGTCAACAAGGCCGCGGACGGCCGCGCCGACGAGATCAACACGTGCATCGCATGCAATCAGGCCTGTCTCGATCACACGTTCCAGAACCTCCGCGCGACCTGTCTCGTGAATCCGCGCGCGGCCCGCGAGACCTCGCTCGTCTATGTGCGCACCGCGCACCCCAAACACGTCGTCGTGATCGGCGCCGGACCCGCGGGCTTGTCCGCGGCGACGGTCGCGGCCGAGCGCGGCCATCGCGTGACGGTCTACGACGCCGCTGACCGAATCGGCGGGCAATTCAATCTCGCGATGCGCATCCCCGGCAAGGAAGAGTTCGCCGAGACGCTCCGCTATTTCCGCGCACGCCTCGCGACGCTCGGTGTCGAGGTGCGTCTCGGCACGCGCATCGATCCCGACGCGCTCGCGACGCTCGATGCCGATCACGTCGTCGTCGCGACGGGCATCGTGCCGCGCGCGGCGGGCATCGCGGGCGGCGACGGGCCCAACGTCGTCTCGTATGTCGACGTGCTGCACGGGGCGCCCGTCGGCCAGCGCGTGGCGATCGTCGGCGCGGGCGGCATCGGCTTCGACGTCGCCGAATTCCTGCTGCATCGCGCGGACCTACCACTGCCCGTTCCCGTCGCGACGTGGTTCGACGAATGGGGCGTCGATCCGCTCGTGCGCGAACGCGGCGGGCTCAAGCCCGCGATCCCCGCCGATCCGCCTCGGCAGATCTGGCTGCTCCAGCGCAAGACGGGCAAGCTCGGCGCCGGTCTCGGCAAGACCTCGGGCTGGGTCCATCGCGCCACGCTCGTGCGCAACGGCGTCAAAATGCTCGCGGGCGTCACCTACCGTTCGATCGATTCGACAGGACTGCATCTCGAACGCGCGGGCCGCGCCGAGCACCTCGAAGTCGACACCATTGTCATCTGCGCGGGGCAGGAGTCCCTGCGCACGCTCTATCCGGCCGATTCCACCGATACGTCCCGCGCGAACGCACTCGAACGCGGCGGCACGACGTTCCATCTGATCGGCGGCGCGCGCCTCGCGGGCGAGCTCGACGCGAAGCGCGCGATCCGCGAAGGCGCGGAGTGCGCCAACCGGCTCTGACGTCACTTGGCGCCGCTTAGCGACACTCGGCGCCACCTGAGGCCGCTTGAGGCCGCGCGAGTCCGCTTGAGGCCGCTCGACGCGCCCGGCTTGCCGTGA
The DNA here is from genome assembly GCF_003628125.1 of Pararobbsia silviterrae. Lineage (GTDB taxonomy): Bacteria > Pseudomonadota > Gammaproteobacteria > Burkholderiales > Burkholderiaceae > Pararobbsia > Pararobbsia silviterrae. The sequence goes on along the minus strand of NZ_RBZU01000009.1, from coordinate 168,907 downwards.
CCGCACGCGGCGTGTATCGTGTGCACCTCGACGCAGGGGTCCTGCAACGATTGTCGTTGCGGGTGAGAAATACCCTTTGAACCTGATCTGGATAATGCCAGCGCAGGGAGCGTGGTGACGAACGCCCTCCCTTCGCCGCCAACCCTCCTTCTCCGTTGACACGCCCGGATCTCCTGCGTAGTCCCCCTCAGGAGATGCGATGAACGCCAACCCCAAATTCATTTCCGCCGACGCGCACGTCGATGCCGCGGCGATCCAACCGCTGCCGAACTCGCGCAAGATCTACGTGACGGGCTCGCGCGCCGACGTCCGCGTGCCGATGCGCGAAATCACGCAGTCCGACACGCCGACCGGCTTCGGCGGCGAGCGGAATCCGCCGATCCACGTCTATGACACATCGGGCCCCTACACGGACCCCGACGTCAAGATCGACATCCGCTCGGGTCTGCCCGAACTGCGCGCACGCTGGATCGAGGAGCGCGGCGACACGGAATCGCTCGCCCATCTGTCGAGCGCATTCGGCCGCGAGCGCGCCGCCGATCCCGCCACCGCGGACCTGCGTTTCCCGACGCTGCATCGTCATCCGCGCCGCGCGAAAAAGGGGCGCAACGTCTCGCAGATGCACTACGCGCGCCAGGGCATCATCACGCCCGAAATGGAATACGTCGCGATCCGCGAAAACCAGCGTCGCGCCGAATATGTCGAGACGCTGCGCGCCTCGGGTCCGCAAGGCGCGAAGCTCGCCGAACTCATGAATCGCCAGCATCCGGGCCAGAACTTCGGCGCCGCGATCCCGCGCGAGATCACGCCCGAATTCGTGCGCGACGAAATCGCGCGCGGCCGCGCGATCCTGCCGAACAACATCAATCACCCCGAAAGCGAGCCGATGATCATCGGCCGCAATTTCCTCGTGAAGATCAACGCGAATATCGGCAACTCGGCCGTCACGTCGTCGATCGGCGAAGAAGTCGACAAGATGACCTGGGCGATCCGCTGGGGCGGCGACACGGTCATGGATCTCTCGACGGGCAAGAACATCCACGAGACGCGCGAGTGGATCATCCGCAACAGTCCCGTGCCGATCGGCACGGTGCCGATCTATCAGGCCCTCGAAAAGGTCAACGGCAAAGCCGAGGACCTCACGTGGGAGATCTTCCGCGACACGCTGATCGAACAGGCCGAGCAAGGCGTCGACTACTTCACGATCCACGCGGGCGTGCTGTTGCGCTATGTGCCGATGACCGCGAATCGCATGACGGGCATCGTGTCGCGCGGCGGCTCGATCATGGCCAAGTGGTGTCTCGCGCATCATCGCGAAAGCTTCCTCTACGAGCACTTCGAGGACATCTGCGAGATCATGAAGGCTTACGACGTGGCGTTCTCGCTCGGCGACGGCTTGCGTCCGGGCTCGATCTACGACGCGAACGACGAAGCTCAGCTCTCCGAACTCAAGACGCTCGGCGAACTCACGCAGATCGCCTGGAAGCATGACGTTCAGGTCATGATCGAAGGCCCCGGCCACGTGCCGATGCAGTTGATCAAGGAAAACATGGACCTCCAACTCGAGTACTGCGACGAAGCGCCGTTCTATACGCTCGGACCGCTGACGACGGATATCGCACCGGGCTACGATCACATCACGTCGGGGATCGGCGCGGCCATGATCGGCTGGTACGGCACGGCGATGCTCTGCTACGTGACGCCGAAAGAGCACCTGGGCCTGCCCGACAAGGACGACGTCAAGGAAGGCATCATCACGTACAAGCTCGCGGCGCACGCGGCCGATCTCGCGAAGGGCCATCCGGGCGCGCAAGTCCGCGACAACGCGTTGTCGAAGGCGCGTTTCGAGTTCCGTTGGGAAGACCAGTTCAATCTCGGCCTCGACCCCGACAAGGCGCGCGAATTCCACGACGAAACCCTGCCGAAGGACTCGGCGAAGGTCGCGCATTTCTGCTCGATGTGCGGTCCGCATTTCTGCTCGATGAAGATCACGCAGGACGTGCGCGAATACGCCGCGAAAACGGGTGTCAGCGACACGGAGGCCTTGCACAAGGGGATGGAAGTCAAGGCCGTCGAGTTCGTCCGCGCGGGCGCCGAAATCTATCAGAAGCAGTAAGACGGCATCGAAGGTCGGCGTCGTCCTCGAAGCGACGTCGACCGGCCTCAGTCAGCGTCTCACGCGGCCGCGAGCCTCGCCGCATGCTCCACGCCCCCACAGCGCGCGCATGACGCGCCCATGCGCGAAGCCGCGCGTAAAACGCGCACGCCTCGCGCTTGGGGTGTTCGGTTCACGACGAATAGATCGGATTCGTGCGCGCTGAAATCTGCTGAAACATGCGTGACGCCTTTTGCAATCCACGAGGGCACGAATTTTCATATCCTTGAGGCATCGCGTGCGACATCTCGGTCGCCGCCCGGGAGAATGGAAATGAAGACCGGTTTGATCAGCGTGGCCGCGGCCGCGCTCGTGCTTTCGGGGTGCTACTACCCGGGGCCTTACGTGTATTACCCGACCGTGCCCGCGCAGAGCGCGGGCGTCGAAACGATTCCGCCGAACTCGCCCGATTATCCGCAACAGGGATCGGCACAGACTGCGCAGCCCCCGGCGTCCGCGTCGCAAGCGCAAGCCGTGCCCCCCGGGTATAACGGCGGTGCCGCCTATTACGCCTATCCCGCGTATCCGGCTTACCCGACCTATCCGGCCTACTATGGCTACCCCGCGTATCCGGGCTACCCCGTCTACGGCGGACCGGCCATCGGCCTGGGCTTCTCGTTCGGCGGACACTGGCGTTGATGCCGCGTCGATCGCTTCAGGCAGCGCAGTACGAACCGGGTCGATAGATCCGCGCAATACGCAGGCTCGAGACACGAGCCGGCTACACAGCCAGACACACAGCCAGACACACGCCCCGGATACGCCGGCCCGACACGCCGGCCTCGCCCTGACATTCGAGTGGGGCGTCCATGGAAACAGGGCGTCGCCCCGCGCGATGCCACCCGCTGCCGCCCTCGTCGGCACACCCAAAACGCCTGACCACGCGCCGCGTCGTCGGGCGTTTTTTCCTTCTCGACCTGCCGCGTGCCCCCCTTCGCGGATAACCGCGCGTAAGTGCCGATTGCGCATGCATGTCCCCCTTACTAGCCTTTTTTAAGTGTCTGGCGCCTCGCGGCCCGACGCATCGCAGCACCTGGGTCTCAGCTTGTTTCTCATAGCCACAATAAACAGGAGACGAGATGTTCCAGCAACTACTGACACCGATCGGCAGCGCCCTGCTGCCGTCGTTCATCGTCGCGGCGATTCCGATCGTCGTGGTGCTCGCGATGCTCGGCTGGCTGCGCCGGCCCGCATGGCAGGCCTCGCTCGGCGGCCTCGTGGCCGGTATCGTGATCGCCATCGCCTGTTGGCAATTCCCGGTCAATCTCGCGTTTGCCGCCGTCGCGAACGGCATCGTGTTCGCGCTCTGGCCCGTCATGTGGATCGTGTTCTCGGCGATCCTGCTCTACAACGTCGCGCAACGCTCGGGGCGCTTCGACGCGTTCCGGCGCTGGATGATCGACAACATTCCCAACGATCGCCGCGTCGTGCTCGTCGTCATCGGCTTCTCGTTCGGCGCCCTGCTCGAAGGCATTTCCGGCTTCGGCACACCGATCGCGATCACAAGCTCGCTGTTGATCCTGCTCGGTTTTCCCGCGCTCGAGGCCCTGACCTTCACGCTGATCTTCAACACGGCGCCCGTCGCCTTCGGCGCGCTCGGCGTGCCGATCACCGTACTCGGCGCGGTCACACATCTGCCGCCGATCGCGCTGAGCCAGATGGTCGGACGGCAGTTGCCGCTCTTCGCGTTCGTGCTGCCGTTCTACGTGATCGCCGTCTATGCCGGCTGGCGCGCGATGCTGCGCATCTGGCCCGTGTTGCTCGTGGCGGGCGGCAGCTTCGCGGTCACCCAATTCGTCGTCTCGAACTACATCAACTACAGCCTGACCGACGTGCTGTCGTCGCTCGTCTCGCTGATCGTCACGATTGCCTTCCTGCGCGTCTGGAAGCCCGCGAACGAGCCGCGCTTCGCGCTCGCGATCGACCGCGCGGCCATGGCCGCGCACGAGGCCACACATGACGCCGCGGCGCCCGGCCGCGCGAACGTCAGCGGCGCGCAAGGCTGGCTGCCTTGGATCATCGTCTCGGTCGTCGTGATCGTCTGGACGGTCGCGCAGATCTTCGCGATCGGCGACGTGAAGATCCCCTGGCCGGGCCTGCACAACGCCGTGTTCATTACGCTGTATAAAAAACCCTATCCCGCGATCTGGGACTTCCAGCCGCTCGCGACGGGCACCGCGATCCTCGTCGCCGCGATCCTGACCGCCGCGATCGTTCGCTTGCCCGCGCGCGAGTTCTTCACGGCGATTCGCGAGACATGGGTCCAGACGCGCATGGCGATCCTGACGGTCGCGATGATCGTCGGTCTTGCCTATCTGATGAATTACTCGGGCATGACCTACACGCTCGGACTCGGCGCGGCATCGGTCGGCGCGTTCTTTCCGCTCGTGTCGGCGTTTCTCGGCTGGGTCGCCGTGTTCCTGTCGGGCAGCGACACGTCGGGCAATGCGCTATTCGGCAACCTGCAGGTCGTCGCCGCGCATCAGCTCAATCTCGATCCCGTGCTGATGGCGGCCACCAATTCGTCGGGCGGCGTCATGGGCAAGATGATTTCGCCGCAGAACATCTCGACGGGCGTCGCGACCACCGAACTCAAGGGCCGCGAGGGCGACGTATTCGCAAAAACGTTCAAGCACAGCCTCGTGCTGACGATCGTGCTCGGCATCCTCGTCTGGTTCCAGCAGAACGTGCTGACGTGGATGATTCCGCCGTATTGATGCGGTATTGAGCGCCATGCTGACCGCCGTGCTCGGTGCCGCATCGGCTCGCCGCGTCGGTCAGTCATATCGCCCGAACCCCGTGCCCGGCCCGCTACGGGCCTGCATCGCCTGGAGACCCGGCGGCCCGCGGGCGTCAAACCTCGCGGGTCGCCGACCGTTCGATTCCGGGAACAAACGCGCGAATCGGCCTCAAATCGCGCCGTGCGGCATCCGTCATCGCCCTTAGAATGCATGGTAACGGCTCCGCGCATGATGCACGCAAGCGCGGCGACAGCCCCTTCGCGGGGAAGGCGAACCTCGGCGCATGCGGCCGGGCAAGCCGACGAATCGAACTGCTATGCCCCTGTTTAACGGCACGACCCCACGCGGACTTAAGCGGGATTTTCCCCGGGTATCGGTGACGCATCACGCCCTGATAGATTCTCCCCGTCATCAAGGAGGCGGAGATCGGATGGACGATGTGACGGGCTTGCGCGCCTCGCGCCGACACCAGGCGCTGGCAGCCGCGGTCACGCTCGCCCTCGTCGCGACTGTCGTCTGCGTGGTGCCGATCGCGTCCGTCTCCGGGCCGGTCATCGCGGCTTTCCTGCCGCTGTTCGCCATGGCCGTGCTGCTGACCGACGGCATCACGGCCTATCTGCTCGGTTCCCAGTTTGTCATCTCGCGCGAGCCTTTCCTGGCTTCGCTCAGCGGCGCCTACGCGTTCACGGCGATCACCGTGACGCTCCAATTGCTGATGTTTCCAGGCGTGTTCTCGGCGCAAGGTCTGCTCGGCGCGTCCGCGCAAAGCGCGGTCTGGATGTGGGTCTTCTGGCACGGCGGCTTTCCTTTCTTGCTGCTTTCCTCGGCCTGCGTGCGCCGCCAGACGCGCATCGATCCGATCCAGCCGAACCGGCTGCGCCTCGTCGGCCTGCTCTGCATCGGCATCCCCTTGCTGCTCGCCGCGGGCGGCGCTTGGCTCGCCGCCCATTGCGACCAGCTGCTGCCCCCGCTGATCGCGGCCGGCGGCTCGTATCGCACGCTGAGCACCGGTCCCATCGGCCCCGCGATTATTGCAATCAACCTGGTTACAGTGATCGCGATCTGCGTGTCGGGACGCTTCCAGACCACGCTCGACGTCTGGCTCGCGGTCGCCGCGCTCGCCAATCTCGTCGACGCGAGCCTCACGCTGCTCGGATCCGCGCGGTATTCGATCGGCTGGTACGCCGCGCGCGCGGCCTCGGTCGTGGCGTCGACCACCGTGCTCAGCGTCCTGCTCTGGGAGATCAACCGGCTGTATCGCGGGCTCCAGCGCGCGCATGCGCGGCTTCAGGAGTTCTCGATCCGCGACGGTCTGACCGGCGTCTACAACCGGCGCTTTTTCGACGAACGCTATGCGCGCGAAATCGAGCGCGCGAAGCGCACGGGTCGGCCCTTGTCGGTGCTCATGGTCGATGTCGATTACTTCAAGCTGTTCAACGATACGCATGGACATCAGCGCGGCGACGAATGTCTGATCGCGGTCGCGACGGCGATCTCGCGTCAGGCCGCGCGGCCCGGCGACTTCGTCGCGCGATATGGCGGCGAGGAGTTCGTGCTCGTGCTGCCCGATACGGATCGCGCGGGCGCCGCAACCGTCTCGGAGCGTGTGCGCGACGCGGTCTCCGCCCTGCGCATCCCGACGCCGACGCCTTCGGGTATCGTCACGCTGAGTGTCGGCGCGTCGACGATCGAGCGGCCGCCTCCCGCGACGGACGCGCTGTTGCGCGCCGCGGATACCGCGCTCTATATGGCTAAAAACAGTGGCCGCAACCGCGTCTGCTTCTCGGACGTCGCAGTCCCCGCATCATGAGTACTCCATTGACCTGTTGTACCGGCCGCGACCCCGCGCGGTCCGAATCGAGGACGTTTCGATGAGTCGCGCCTCTGCTGCCGCCGCCCCGCCGCGCCGCGCGATCCCCACGCTCGAGGTGCTGTTGTCGATGATGGAACGCGACGGCAACAGCTGGTTCGCGAACTACCGGGGCATCGAGATCCGCAGCGCGTTCCAGCCCGTGCTCAGCGTCTCGCATGCGAAGGTCATCGGCTTCGAGGCGCTCATGCGCGCCCGCACGCCCAAGGGCGAAGCGCTGCCGCCGCCGCTCGTGTTCTCGCTCGCACGCCGCCACGATGAAGCCGTGCTGCTCGATCGCCTGTCGCGCGCGGTGCACGTCGCGAACTTCGCCGATCAAGGCGGCGAGATCGGCTGGCTGTTTCTCAACGTGCTGCCGCAGATCCTCGAAGCGAGCTGGGAAGACGCTGTCTTCGCCGAACATCTGATCCAGCGCTTCAATCTGCCCGCCGAGCGCATCGTGCTCGAAGTGCTCGAACAGCCGGCCACCGACGAGCGCACGCTGGCGCGCACCGTCGATGCGTTTCATAGCAAGAACTTCCTGATCGCGATCGACGACTTCGGCAGCGGCTTCTCGAACTTCGACCGGATCTGGTCGACGCGGCCCGACATCGTCAAACTCGACCGCACGCTCGTCGGACGGCTCACGCAGCGCAACAGCGATCACGAACTCATGCGGCATCTCGTCTCGATGCTGCATCAGGCGGGCACGATGGTGCTCGCCGAAGGCGTCGAGGCCGATGGCGAATTGATGGCCCTCATGGAGGCCGACGTCGATTTCGTCCAGGGGTACTGGCTCGCCCGTCCGCACTTTTCGCTGACGCGCGCACAGGCATCGGCGCTCGAACGCGCCCCGCTGCTCTGGCCGATGTTCGCATCGCACAGCGCACGCGTGCCGCATTTGCCCGCGATCCGCTTCGAATCGTTCGAGTCGACGATGACGGCCGCCGCGCTTTGCTACTCGCGCGACGGCGATCTCGCGCGCGCGGCCGCGATCGTGTTCGAAGTCGCGGGCGCGCGCAGCGTGTTCACGGTCGACGAACACGGCGTCCAGACGCAGGACACCGTGTCGGCCCCGCTCGAGGCCGGACCGCGCGAACGCCGCGACGCGGCCAAGCGGCGTCTCGCGCCGCTGCTCGAAGGCTCGCCCGGCAACTGGTCGCGACGCGCGTATTTCAAGCGCGCGATCGCGGCGCCGGGACGCGTGGCGGTCATGGGTCCGTATTTCTCGCTGACCGAGGGCAAGGGCTGTCATACTGCGGCGATCTCCGTGCAGGTCGAAGGCCGAACGATGGTCTTCTGCGCGGACTTCGTACCCAATGATGACGGCGTCGAAATGGATGCCGTCGATTCCGACTAGGACTTGCCCGTCATGTCGAGGACCGCTTTCACGCTTGCGCCCGACGACATCGAAATCACCGCGGTTCGCGCGCAAGGCGCGGGCGGCCAGAACGTCAACAAGGTGTCGAGCGCCGTGCATCTGCGCTTCGATATTCGTGCGTCGTCGCTGCCCGACGTGCTCAAGGAACGCCTGCTCGCGCTCGCCGATCATCGGATCACGCGCGAGGGCGTGATCGTGATCAAGGCGCAAACCCAACGGACCCAGGAACGCAACCGCGAAGAGGCCATCGCGCGACTGCGCGAGCTCGTCGAACGCGTGAGCTTCACACCGGCATCGCGGCGCGCGACGCGGCCGACCTTCGCGTCAAAGGTCCGGCGTCTCGACGGCAAAACACGACGCGGCGAGATCAAGGCCAATCGCGGTCGCGTGCTCGACTGAGGTTCGACTGAGGCTCGATCCGGACTCGACCGGGCCTCGACGGCACGCTCGACGACGACGCCGTTGTCACTCGATCGAGTCGCCGCTCCCGCGCGGCGCATTCGCACACACGGTTCGCCGGCGCGCACATATCGATCCGCCAAGTCCGAATCCCGCGGGCCCGGCAGACACGCTAGACTGCTGGCGTCCATGGCAAGTCGGCGCGCGAAGCCGTCCGTTCCTCGATGCGATATTCGACCGAGATCAGAAAGTTTCTCTATAGCCAGTATTTCTACGGCGGCCTGCGCATCGCGTTCGGCGTTTCCTTTCCCGTGATTCTCTGCGTGCTCGTGCTGCACGATACCGACCTCGGCTTCACGATATCGGCCGGTGCGCTCGCGGCATGCGCGGTCGATATGCCGGGTCCGATCAAATACAAGCACAACGAGATGCTGTCGTGCGCGGTGCTCGGCTTTGCGTCGGCACTCGTCACGGGGCTCGTGACGCCCTGGCCCGTGGCGCTGTTCGTGACGGTCGTCGCGCTGTCGTTCACGTTGTCGCTGACGGTCGTCTATGGATTCCGCTGGCCGCAGATCGGCTTTGCGACGCTGTTCATGATGATTCTCACGATGGATGAACGCTTCACCGTCGTCGAGGCATTCGAGAACGCCGGCTGGATCCTCGCGGGCGGCCTTTGGTACACCTACTGGAGCACGGCGCTCAGCACGCTGCTGCGCGACCGCATCGAACAGCAGGCCATCGCCGACAACCTGTTCGCGCTCGCCGAATACGTCCGTGCGCGCGCCGCGTTCTACGACCCTCAACGCGATCTCGACGAGTGCTACCGGAATCTCGTGCTGCGTCAGATCCCGACCGTCGACAAGCAGGACGCCGCGCGCGATATCGCGCTGCGCAATCTGCCGAAGCTCGAAAACGGTCAGCTCGATGCGCGGCGCACGGTGCTGTTCAATCTGTTCATCAATACGGTCGATCTGCACGAGGGCGTGCTCGCCGCGCACACGGACTATCCGCTCGTGCGCTCGACCTTCGGCGACGCCGACCTCATGCTGTTCTTTCGCGACCTGCTCGACAAGCTGGCCGACGATCTCGAACACGTCGGCCTCGCCGTGCTCCGCGATACGCCCGTCGACGAGCGCACGCATACGAAGGCCGAATTCCGCGCGATCGAATACGAGATCGAGCAACTGCGCAAGAAGCACTATCCGGCGCAACATCCCGAGGCCTATTCGGCCGTCGTCGCGTCATACCGGCGCATCTGGAGCGCGGCGCGCGTGCTCGACAAGATGCGCGCGAACACGCATCGGGACATCGCGGTCCAGAAGCCTGAAATGCCCATCGACAAGGCGCTCGACCGCTTTCTCGTCACGCGCCGCGTCCAATGGCGGCTGCTGCTGTCGAACCTCACGATGGCCTCGCCGAGCTTCCGGCATGCGCTGCGCGTCGCGATCGCCGTCGCGCTCGGGTTCTGGCTCGGCAAGATCCTGCCGCTGACCCACAGCTACTGGATCTGCATGACGACGATCATCATTCTGAAGCCCGGCTTCTCGATGACTCGACAGCGCAATGCGCAGCGGATCATCGGCACGGCAATCGGCTGCGCGGCGAGCGTCGCGCTCGTGCTGTCGATCCACAACCGCGATATCGAGCTTGCGATCATGGCCGCGTGCATGGTCATGTCGTATAGCCTGACGATCTTCAACTACACGGCGAGCGTCGCGTTCACGTCGGCGTTCGTGCTGATCCTCTATCACCTGCTCGCGCCCGCGAGCATGCGGCTCATCGGCGAGCGCGCGATCGACACGGCGGTCGGCTGCGCGCTCGCGATCGGATCGAGCTATCTGTTTCCGTACTGGGAATACCGGCTGATGCGGCCCGCGGTCAACGAGGTCATCGCATCGATGCGCCGCTATCTCGATGCAGTCTGGCCGCGCGGCGCCGAGGCCGCCGGCGCAGCGAACGCGGGTGCATCCGCTCCATCTTCGGCATCGTCTTCGTCCGCGTCCGCGTCCGGCCTCGCCGCGGCTCAAGTCGCGCCGGCCGCGCCGCTCATGCAACGCGGCAAGCTCGGCGAACAACTCGGCGCGCGCGCGGGCAGCCGATCGCCGACGCGCGCGGCCGATGCGGTCATCGATGCGGACTTCACGCGGCGTCTCGCACGCAAGAACATGCACGTCGCATTTGCGAATCTCGGCAATGCGTTTCAGCGCATGATGCTCGAACCGAAATCGCAGCAACGCTTCGTCGCCGAACTCAACGATCTGCTCGTGCAAAGTCACACGCTCGGTTCGCAGATGGCCGCGGCGACGCCGCTGTTTGTCGCGCCGCCCGCACCCGAAGCGGACTTGCCCAAACTCGACGCGGCGCTCGGCGACGTGCGCGCGAATCTCGTGCATGCGGAGCAAGGCGATCTATCGGCGCAAACGGGCGATCCGCGCGAACGCTCGCGCGTGCTCGACACCCTCGTCGTCGCGCTCGAAAAAGATCCGTCGACAAGCCCCGAGACGATTCAAGACCTCAAGCTGCTCGTGCATCAGACCAAGCAAATGATCGCGGTCTCCGAGCGGATCCGCAAAGACGCCGCCGCGATCCGCTTACCGGCGTGACGATCTCGCGGCGTCGGATCGGGCCGCATGAGTCGGGGCCGCATGAATCGGGGCCACGTCAGTTCGCGCCCGATGCGGCCGATGCCGCGCTCGCCGACGCCGGTTCGGCCGCGCTCGCCGAGACATCCGCCGCCGCGCGCTGTTCCGATTCGTATTCCTTGCGACCCGAGATCGCCTCATAGAGCAGCATCGCGATCATCAATGCGACGAAAACGAACACGAAAATGCCGATCGATCGAACGGCATCGAGTTTCTTTTTAGGGGCGTTCATGGGCAGTGGAAGACGTTCGTGCGGCGCATCGACGCGCGCGCGGGTTTGTCGCGCATTTTACGCGGCTATTGCTCAAACGACCTGACAGGCAGCGCCGTCGAATACTTGATCTGCTCCATGGCGAAACTCGAACTCACGTCGTGCAGCGAGACGTCGCGAATCAGCCGCTTGTAGATCCGATCGTAGTCGTCGATATCCGCGACGACGATCCGCAACAGATAGTCCGTCTCCCCGCTCATCCGATAGACCTCGACGACTTCGGGAATCGCCGTGACAGCGTCGGTGAACTGTCGCGCCCAGGCCTCGTTGTGCTGATTCGTGCGTATCGACACGAACACCGTCGTGCCGACACCGAGCTTGCGCGCATCGCACAGCGCGACCTGCGAGCGAATCACGCCGCTTTCCTTGAGCCGCTGGACGCGCTTCCAGCACGGCGTCTGAGACAGATTGACCTGCTGGGCCAACTCGGCCACGGGTGTCGTCGCGTCTCGCTGAAGCAATTCGAGCAGTTTGCGGTCAATCTGATCCATGATCGGTTCCGTAGAAAATCGTTCTATTTAAAAAATCTTAAATACAATTTTTTAGAAAAAAATTCAATGTTTTGAATGATATAAATCTCCTCATCGAATCAGACTTTTGCGCCGATCCATGAGTTCAGGTCCCTATCGCGCCGGCCGGGCCGACCGCCCCGCCGCCACCGTGCGCTCTGTCACGAGCACAAACCATGCACAGGCCATGTTCGATGACCTTTCGACGCACTTCCGCCGCGTGCTCGAAGGCGCGTGCGGCGCGCATGCCGATACGTTCGAGGCTCGCGTATGCGACGCGTTAAGGGAGGCCGCGCCGCTCGTCGACCTGCTGCCCGCGAACGTGCTCGACGGATGCGCCGAACGCTACGCACGTCATCTGCTCGCAAGCGACGCGTCGGGCCGCTTCGCGGCCGCTGCGCTGATCTGGCGCCCCGGACAAGTCACGCCCGTGCATGGGCATCACACGTGGTGCGGATATCGGGTCGTCAAGGGCGCCTTGACCGAGGAATGGTTCAGCGCGCGCGGCACGGACGGCCGCGCGTCATATATCGGCACGCGGATGCGGCCCGCCGGCGCGGCGTCGTTTGTCGGCCCGGCGTCCGATGGGATACACCGGCTCGCGAATCGCGGTACGACCGTGGCGGTCTCCATCCATGTCTACGGCGTGCATGCCGACGCGCTCGCGTCACGTGTCAATCGGCTCGTCGATCTCGACGATCCCGTGCTCAGCGCCACGGCGGCCGAAGCCGAGTAAGCCGAGTAAGCCGAGTAAGCCGAGTAAGCCGAGTAAGCCGAGTAAGCCGAGTAAGCCCAATAAGCCGAATAAGTCGGCTAACGCGGGCCGACGCCCTCGCCCGCGGTCGAGATCTGCGGCTGGATGTCGTTCGACGCCTGCGATGCCTGCGCGACATCGCTCGAAGCCAAGGGCTTTTTCGACGTCGGCGCGGCGCCGTGCTGACCGCCATGCCCAGTGTCATGCTCGCCAGGATGCTCGGCGGCCGGTTCGTCGCCGTGCGCCGAGCGCGGCGCGAGCGGTTGCCATGTATCACGCGCCGGCATCGGCGCGCTCGCGTCGTCGCGCGATGCCACCGCCTGCGCGTCGGTCGACGAGCGCAGCATCATCTGCGGCACGGGAATCTCGACACCCGCCTCGTCCATCTTGCGCTTCAAACGCTGATTGAACGCGCGCACGATCGGCCATTGCTGAAGCGGACGCGTGCGAATCTGCCCCTTGATGACCATCCAGTTCGGATCGAAGCGGTCGAGCCCGAACACCTCGACGGGGCCGAGCATTTCGCGCCGGTAGCGGACGTCGTCGTGCAGGTCCTTGCCGACTTCGCGAATCAATTCGGTGATCTGATCGACATCGGCCGAGAACGGCACGCGCACGTCGAACACCGCATAGGCGAAATCGCGTGAGAGGTTCTTGATCGTCTTGATCTGAGAAAACGGAATCGCATGGATCGCGCCTTGCGAATCGCGCAGACGGCAGGTGCGGATGCTCAGCGTCTCGACAATGCCCGCATGACCGCCGTCGACTTCGATCGAGTCGCCGACCGAGATCGTGTCCTCGATCAGGATGAACAGGCCCGTGATCAGGTCCTGAACGAGCGACTGCGCGCCGAAGCCGAACGCGAGACCGATCACGCTCGCGCCCGCGATCAGCGGCGTGACGTTGATGCCCAGATTCGCGAGCGTCGAAATGATGACGATCACGAGGATCACGACGAACGTGAAGTTGCGGATCAGCGGCAGCATCGTGCGCGCGCGGCTGCTCGGCTTGGACTGCTTGCCGCGATGCGTCGTCGGATTGAGCGCCTCGGTTACGGCCGTGTCGAGGATGATCCAGACGAGCCATGAGAAGAACAAGGTCGCGCAGATGCTGAAGATCGAGTGGCTGATGCCGCGCCCGCTCGCGGATTCGCGCGCGAAGCGCAGGACCGAATGATCCCAGACCCGCGCATTGAGTTCGATAAAACCGAGCCAGACGAACACCGTCAGCAGCGAACCGAAGAACCGCACGAGACGGATCAGATACACGGATTGCCCATGCCGCTGGCGACGTCTCGCGCGTTCGGGCGAGCGCGTCAGGTGCCGGATGATCGCGGTCAGGAAGAACGCGACGACCATCAGCACCGCGCTGCCGATCGCCTTCTGGAGCACATGCTCGGATGAATCCGTGCCCATGATCGTCGCGAGGATCGACGCGAAGCACAACAGCAGGACCGGCATATGCCAGAGCGAAGCGATGATCGAGAACGTTTCGTTGCGCGCGCGATGCGCGGTCCGGTATTCATAGGCGCGATTGCCGAGCAGATGCGCGATCGGACGCCGGAACGCGAGCGCGAAAACGGCGACGCTGATGGCCGCGCCCATATTACAAAACGTCGACAACAGCGCGGCGAGATTGCCGCCGAGCATCGCGACGACGCGATCGTCGACGGCCGCGTCGCCGAGCGCGCCGAGCACGCCGACGAGCACGAGAAGGCGGCGCGCGCGCACGAGCAGCACCTGGACCGCCGCGCGCCGATGTCCCGCGGAAAAAAGCGAGAACATGATCAGACACAATGCCGAGAACACCGCGCCCGCGACGATCGCATAGGCCACGATGACCACGAGCATGCGGCCCAGCGACGGATCGAGCATGCGCTGCAGCGTGAGTGTCACGACAAAAGCAACTGTCAAAGGCGCAATTCGGCGCGTCGCGAACAACAGCAGTGCGGGCGTCGTCGGATTCGGCTGGAGTCGGACCGTGTAGCGGAAATAGCGCGCACAGCGGCGCTCGGCGTACGCGAGCGCGAACACGGTGAAAGCCCAGAGCGCGAGCAGCGAAAAGAAATCGAGCACGAGCTCCTTGAACGGCGTGCCCGTGCTGCCGTAGAAGATCCCGACCCAGTCGCGCGCGGCCGCGTGCATGCGCGATTGCCAGTAGCGATACGGCGAGCGGCCCACGCGCACGTTTTGCTGGACTTCGGTCAAGCCTGTCGCGATCGCGCCGAGCAAACCCGCGCTCGCGGGCGGCGCCGCCGTCTGCGAGGCATCGGCGAGACGGTTCGCATCGCGAAGCTTCTTGAGTTGCGTGACGAGCGCCGTGCGCTGCTTGTCGTTGTCGAGCGTCGAAATGACCGAGTCGAGCGACTGCTCGAGTTCGGCCTGACTCGCCGGGCTCGGGGCCGAAGCGGCCGATGCGGGCTGCGCGGGGGCGATCAGCTTCGCGAATGCGGGCAGCGAGGGAATCGCGGCGGCGGCGCCGGTCGGCGCGACGGTGGCGGGCGCGGGCGCGGCGCTACCCGCATCCGCGGCATGCGCGCACGGCGAGACGAACGCCGCGCTCATCGCAACGAGCAGGCACAAGAAAACCAGAACGCCGGTCAACCGCGCATGCGGGCGCGCGGCACAGCTTGGCTGGATTGTCGAACACGACGGACGCATCGAGCCCTCTGCAAGACATGAACACAATCGAGCGTCACGGTTTTGCAATCGCCGTGACGACATCGGCCGCTATTGTGCCCGCTCGCAGCGCGCCAAAACGTCGATCGACCCGTGCGCGAGCCGATCGTTTGCAACAAAACGTTTCGCGAAGACTCAGCCGACCTTGCGCTTCGCGACCTTGCGGACACGCGCTTTCTCGTGCTGCGTCAGCGAGCTCGCCAGATCTGCGAGAGTCTGCTCGGCGAGCGTCGCATCGATCGCGTGTTCGATGCGATCCGACACTTCGAGCAGCACCGTGCGGATGTGTCGGCCGACCACCGACCCCGCCGCCGGGCGTTCGCGATGCAAGGCGAACACCGGTGCATCTTCGAGTGCGCGATACACATCGACGAGCCGAATCTCGGCGGGATCGCGCGCGAGCAATGCGCCCCCGCCGGTGCCGAGCTGCGCTGTCGTCAGGCCCGCCTGCGCGAGCATCGACAGCAGGCGCCGAATCAGCGCCGGGTTGGTGTTGACGCTGGCCGCAATGCGCTCGGACGACAGCGGCGATCCGTCATGAAGGGCAAGCATGGCCAGGATATGTACACCGACCGCGAACCGACTACTGGTGTTCACTGTCTCTCCTCGTCGATCACTCAATGATCAAGGCAAACATGCTCACAATTGCCAAGGGTCTCGCGGTTCGGGCTTGAACCGGGAAACTGAAACGAGCATAGGTACAGATATACCCACGGTCAAGGGATAAGTGCGACGCAAAGGATCGCCTGTGTGTTGTGGGCAGTTACATGTTCTTACCGGCGCGGACGATCCGTGCGCATCGATGCGCCTCACACGTGAAATCCACCCAATATCGCGCGGCATCGAGACCACGCACTCACCGGGCATGCCGCTTGTACGATGCGCGACGCCATCCGGGACGCGATGCCGAAGCCGGCGCGGACGCCAATGCGACCGCCGATGCGGACGCGTCCGCCCGGCTCGCGGCGAGCGGCGTGCTGGCCGCGACCGCGCTGCTCGCGAACGACTGGAGTTGCGTGCCGGCCTCGATGAGGCCATCGCCGGCTTTCGCAATGACCTTCGACGCCGCTTCGCCGATCGTGGCGTTCGTTGCATTCGCGACATCGCTCAGACGCGGACCCGACGCGGGCATCCCGATCGAGGCCTTGGCCGATTCGAAAACCGACGCCGCCACGATACCGAGCGCGCTCGTCGATGTCGCGGCGGCCGCATCGAACGCGGGACGCGCGGCCGACACCGCGGATGCGCCCGCCGCCATGGCGGCGCTCGCCGCTTTCGCGATGCCCGCGAGCGCGCCCGAGGCGCCGCTTGATGCCGTAGCTGATGCCGTATTTGATGTCGTATTTGATGCCGCACCGGATGCTGCTTTCGATGCCGCACCCGAGGCCGCATCGACCGCGCCGGCCTGAGCGGCGCTGCTCGCGTCGCGCTTGGCTGCGCCGGTGTCGTTTTGAGTCGAAGAGGAATGGCAACCGGAGAGCCCGGCGCCGAGGCATACCACCAATGCGGAACACACCCATGCCGCCATCGGCGTGGCGGCATACCGGGGCACGGCACGCGCGCCCCGGACGACTCGGACATTCATACACTCCTCCAGACAGGGATCCGCCCGGGAGTGTACGGTGTCCGGCGCGCCTTAGCGATAACGGCGCGGCAAACCGCTTTCAGTTTGCTGACGCATCTGCTCGATCTGACGGCGCAATGCGTCGAGCTTGCTCTGCTCGGCCTTGCGCGCCGCTTCAAGCTGCGCCGCCTGCTGCGCCGTTTCCTGCTGATGCGCGGTCACGAGCGCTTGCTGCGCGTGCTGATTGTCGAGGTCCGCCTGCAGGTAGGCCGCACGCTCCTCGTTGATCGCGATGAGTTTCGCCGTGTAAGCCTTCTGCGCTTCGAGCTTCGTGCGCCGGATCTCGATATCCGACAATTGCGTCGTGCGCCGCACGAAATCCGCGTAAATCCCGTCGGCACGGACATCGCTCGACGTCTTGATGACGCGCCAGAAATTCTTCTGCTGGAACAGCGTCACGTAATACTGCATTTCGTTGCCGTCGAACAACAGGCTCGCGCCGTAGCTGCCGTTGTACGTCGTGCGCAACTCGGTGACAGCGTTGTTCTGGATCAGCTTCTGCAGTTCGGCGACCGTGCCGCCGTTGTCCTGAACGGGCGCCGGTTCGGTCAGCGCCGTCTGCGTTTGCCCGGCCGGCAGCGGCTGATCCGTCGCCGCGCCGTCCGACGCAACCACCACGCCGTCGGCCGCCGCGGGCTGGGCGACCGAGACGGCGCTGGCCGCATCCGCCGTCGCTGCCTGGGCCTGCGCCTCGCTCGCCGCGCACACGACCGCGAGCGCGACGAGCGCTGCGCGCATTCCCATCAACTTATCGTTCATTTGAATCCACAGATCTAATTATTATCGAGACGCGCAATCTTACTCAAATTCACGCGCCTCTGGTTCATCGTCGAACATCCGATACTTCCGCATTTTCTCCCAGAGCACCTTGCGGCTGATGCCGAGAAACTGCGCCGTATCCTGGCGTCGCCAGCCGTGGGCCTCGAGCGCTTCCGAAATACGGCCGCGCTCGGCCATATCCCATTTGCTCCGGTCGACAACCTCGGCGGCATCCATGCGCGGCGCCGGATTGCTCCGAGCGCGTAACAGGATCGCCTGCAAACGCTGCGTATCCCACCCCAGTTGCCTGACGGTGACCCCGATGCGTTCCGCCAGATTACGCAGCTCACGCACGTTGCCGGCGAAATACGTGTCGGCGATCGCGTCCGTAAGCCAATACGGAATATCGTTGAGTTCGGCCAGTTTGCCTTCACCCAGTACAGAAACCAAAAAAGCCTTGAAAATCGCGATCTTGTCGACAGCCCCCCGCTCTTCGAGGCTCGGTATCGTCAGTTCGATGACCGCCAGCCTGTAGTAGAGATCGGCACGAAACTCCTGTTCTTTAGCGAGATTGGATAAGTTTTTATGCGTCGCTGCAACAAGACGAAAATCCAGCTGTACGGGTGAGGTCGAACCGATGCGCGTGATGGCGCTGTCTTCGAGCACGCGCAACAACTTGACCTGCTGATAAAGAGGAAGATCTCCTATTTCGTCGAGAAAAAGTGTGCCGCCGTCCGCCTGTTCGAAATAACCCTTATGCGAGCCGACCGCTCCTGTAAACGCGCCTTTCGCGTGACCGAAGAACAACGATTCAAAAAGTCCATCGGGAATTGCCCCGCAATTGACCGCCACGAACGGCCCTTTCCCGTATTTCGCATTTTTTTCGTGCAGTAACTGGGCGATCCGCTCCTTGCCGACGCCGGTTTCGCCATGGAGCAGCACGCTCGCGTCGCAGTCGGCGAATGCATCGATTTCGCGCAGGAACTGCTGCATGGGTTCGGAATTCGCGATGAGCGCGGTCGGCGCCTGCGTCGCGGCGACATGCGCGCGCATTTGCAGCACGAGCTTCGTGACCATGGTCCGGAGTTCGGCGCATGTGAAATCGACCGCGAGAATATGCGAATACTCTGCCGGGAACTGCGCGGGGTCGTTCGCGCGCGCGGCGGCGCCGACCCAGACGACCGGCATGCCGTGCGCGGTTTCCCAGTCGCGCGCCGACAAGGCGCCGGTATCGATGACCGTGACGCTCATCAGCGCGATCGATGGCCGCGACGCGACGCGCTCGGCCGAAATCGCGATGCCGTCGGCCCGAATGACCTCGACTTCGAAACTCGCCATGCAGCGCGAAACGCGCTCGACGATGTCCGCCTTGCCCTCCCAGACATAGATGTCGAGCGCGTCGAGTTTCGGGATAGAAATTTTATTGGCCATGATGTCCTACGGCTGCGCCGTGCGCGCGCCGGGTGCGTTCATTTTAGGTTACTGGACCAGCTCCACGTTGCCGCAGGTCAGCGACAGATCCGTCACGGTCGCCGAGCCGATTTGCGCGCCCAGCGCGTTGAGCAAAGGGGGAATCGTCGTGCTCAACAGACTTTCGACCGTCGTGGTGAGCACGTTCTGCACGAGCAACTGGACTGCGGGGCCGAGCACGGTGGACAACGTGGTGGAGATCACCGCGGAAAGGAGCCCGCCGAGTGCGCCCAACCCGGAGATCTTGAGCTGCAATCCGGCGACGAGCTGACCGAGCACGCCGCCCGACTGGCCGCCGAGCACCGACGCGAGATCCTGACCGAGATCGTTCGAATTCGCGGCCACGGGGTTGGCGGACACGATATCGGTGCCCACCCCCGTAAAGGTCACGGTCGACGATGCCGGCTGTGCCGACGCATAGGCGCTTTGACTCGTGATCGAGAGCGTGGGCGGCGTGGCCGGCGTGATCCCGAGATTCAGCAACGACAGACTCACGAGCGTGACCGCGCCGGTGCACGACGGCGCCGGGCCGATCGGCGCCGCATTGAACAGATTCAACGCGCTCTGCTGAGTCGTGATGCACGCCTGCAAAATGCTCGGTTGCACCGACATCTGCGCGGAACTGTCGTTCACGCCCGATCCGCATTGCGTCTTCGTCAGCGTCGCCTGACCGTTGCCGATCGCGAGATAGAGCGGCACTTCGACCGTCAGGTTCGCCAGAATCAGTCCCAGCGGATCGTTGGGCGACTGCGTCGACAGTTGGAGGTCGAGATAGAGTTTGATCTGCGACGAGCGCGCGATCGTGCTCGCCGTACCGGCCTCGCCGACTGCGAGCACCGGCGGCTGTCCCAGCGAAACCGACAATTGGGACTGCGATAAATCGATCCCCGCGATCGTCGGCAGCAGACTCACGCTGAGACCGATCGGCGCCACGCCGTTGCCCGTCGTATGCGCGACCATCGCCGCGACCATGACCGCGTCGAGCGCATCGATCGTCGCGTTCGCGGCCGCGTTCTTGTTTTCGAGGCCGACGTCGAGCAGTCCCGTCTGGCCGTTCGAGCCGTCCATCGGCACCTTGTTGCCGCTTCCGCCGGCAGTCGCCGCGGACGACAAGCCCGACAAGGCGGTTTGCGAGGCGTCACCGGCAGGTAGCACGTGGCTCACCGCGGACAACAGCGTACCGAGCGTCGGCGAGCTCGCGAGCATCTGCACGATGTCGTTCGCCCCGTTCGAGTTGACCTGGGCCGCGAGATCGCCGAGCTTGATCTGCGCGTCGGCGAGCGCCTGATACGACGCGATCCCCAGATTCACGCTCGATCCGAGCAGCGAGGTCAACAGGCCGTTGAGCAACGCCGAATTGCCCGTCTGCACCGCGAGTAGCGACGTGCCGAGCGTAAACGCGTTGACGTTGACCACGCGCGAGGTCGATTGCACGGCGACGCCCTCGCTCAGCGAGCCGATCATCGGCATGAACCAGTACTTGACCGTGCTGTTCAGCAGAACCTGAATCGCATTGACCGTCGTATACGGCGAACCCTGCTCGGTAAATGTACTTGATCCAGTTTCAAATCGACCGCAGGTGACCGTATAGGTGCCCGTATAGCCGTTCGACGCGGCGATCTGCGCGGCGACCGACTGCGTCCCGCCGCAGGTATCGTCGAGACGCTGAGCCGCCGACAGCGCCATCATATCGGCCACACCCTGAAGTGCGCGCCGCTCCCACCAGACGTGACCGACGTCGATGACGCAGAGCGCGACGACGATGGTGGACAGCCAGATCGCCGCCGTGATCGCGATCGCGCCGCGCATGCGTGACGCCGCGGCGAGGCGTCGAGTCTGTGGCTTGAAGTTCATGATCGGTCCGGCGTCGAGCTGCGTCTTGGGTCTATCGGTCGGGCATCGTCGGCGCGGTCGGATCGGGTTCGATCGGTCGGTCGTGCGCGACGCGTCAGGGGTTCGACGACGTGTTGCTCGTCGAACCGACGTCGCTCTTGAGCGACGAACTGAAGGTCACGGGTATCGGCGCGCTGAACGACTTCAGGTAGCGCGCATACGCGGCGCTCGCCTGATCGCCCGACATCGACAACGGCTGCCCGGCCTGCGCGCCGCTGCGCTGAATCTCGAGCGCGTGTTCCGTGGCGGTCCCGACGGGCGGATCGACGATCGTGTCGTTGCCCCATGCGTGCGCCTCGATGGCCACGAGGCAGATGCACGCGCCCACCATTGCGCGCAGGCTCATCATTGAGGTCATTGCGTGCTCCTGTTTTGTCGATGCGCGGCGGCCGCCACGGCCTGCGCGTCCTTGTTCACGGCGTCGCGCACATCGCGCGACATGCTTTGCGCGGTCATGAGTCCGTTCGCGTTGCGCGCATCGCCGTTCGCGAGCAAGAACAAAGCGAGATTGCCCATGACCTTCGGACTCTTCGGATCGAGTTCGACGGCCTTCATGATCGGCACGCGCGCGGCGGCGACATCGCCCGCGCGCATGCGCGCGTAGGCGAGATCGCTGAGCGTCTGCGCATCGGTCGGGTTCGTATCGGCCGCTTGCGCGAGATATTGCGCGGCGCGCGCGAAGTCGCCGCGCTCGCCCGCGATCAGCCCGAGACCGCGATAGCCTTGCGGCGCATAGGGCGTGCCGAACAGCGCCTGATACGCCTCGGCGCTCGCCGCCATCTGGTGCGTCGCGCGCAGCGCGTCCGCGCGCATCAGCGTCGTCTTCGGCGACGCGCCGTACTGCCGCTCGTATTGATCGAGGTGCGCGAGCGAGGCGAAATACATGTCCTTCTGCTGCATCTGTTCGATCAGTGCGAGATAGACCGCGGCCGAATCGGGTTTGTCCTTTTGCGCGAGCGCCTGCGCCTCGGCGGACTGATTCGCGGCGGCGTCGCCGACGCCGTATCCGTTGCGCGCCGCGCACCCGCTCAGGCAGACGGACCCGCACAGCGATACGCACACGGCGAACGTCGCCATCCGCGCGCGCAGGCTCGGCCGCGCGCCGCGCGAGGGTCTGTGCGGTGTCGTCATCGTCGGGGTCATGGTTTGGCCAGCGCGGAAAGAGAACGGATGACCGCGAGAAAACCGGGACCCGCGGTCACGATGAGCAAGGCCGGCAGCAGCGTCGTGATCATGACCGTCGTCATCTTGACGGTCAGCTTGCCGATGCGTTCGCGCAGCGCCGTTCGCCGCGCTTCGCGCAGCCGCTCGGCGAATTGTTTGAGCGGTTCCTGGACCGCGCCGCCATGGCGGTC
Source organism: Pararobbsia silviterrae (assembly GCF_003628125.1). Taxonomy (GTDB): domain Bacteria; phylum Pseudomonadota; class Gammaproteobacteria; order Burkholderiales; family Burkholderiaceae; genus Pararobbsia; species Pararobbsia silviterrae. Next base: position 146,427 of record NZ_RBZU01000009.1, on the reverse strand, counting down.
GACTTGCACGATCAGGCGCGTGAGCGCGCGCAGATCGTCGTTGTCGAAAATCGCGCCGAGACGGTTCAGCGATTGCTCGCGCGTGCGCCCCGTGACGAACTGCCGATTCGCGATCTCGAGTTCCTGTCCGAGCACGGGCAGCACGCGACGAAATTCGCCGACGATGACCTGCACGCTCTGATCGATCGACAAGCCCACGCCTTGCAGCAGCCGCAACAGATCGACGAGCATCGGCAATTCGTCGACGACCGACTGGCGCCGATTCGCCGCGATACGCGCGAGCACCCATTTCGGCACCATGAACCCGAAGCACAACGCGGCGAACAGCACGACCGTCGCGTGGACCACGCCGTCGCCGAGCACGCTGTCGAACGCGAAGCTCGCGGCGAGCGGCACGCCGAACGCGCACAGCACGCGCGCGATCAGGAACCCGCCTTTCGCGCGCGGATCGACAAAGCCGCATTGTTCGAGCAGCAGTTGGTCCTCGGACGCGACGAGCTGCTTGCCGAGCCGCGTCTCGAATCCGCGCATGCCGAGCGCCGCGAGCCGCTCGCGCATCGTGCGCGCCGTACGATCCGCACGTTCCGCGCGCCCCGCTTGCGCGCCCGCGCGCGCATCGCCGTCGACGGCCAAGGCCGCCGTCCCCGCCGACTGCATCCGCATCGCGCCCGCGGGCGGCATGCGCGCCTCGTGCGCGGGCTGACCGATACGGGCGGCGTGTCCGATCTGCGCGGCACGTTCCGCAAGCGCGTGTTCAAGCATGCGTTCACTGCGCGCGTGCACGCGCAGCCCCCGGATCAGCAACAGACCGCAAAGCACGAGCGCGACGGCGAACAGCGCGCAGCTCAGCGCAAACAGATCGGAGGCGTCCATCGACAGCGCGTTCATAAAAGTGTCCATGAGCATTCCCCGACGCACTCAAAGCTTCGCGAGCCGGTAAAGCAGGAAGGCACCCGACGCCTGAAGGCCGAGTGCGCCGTACAGCAGATCGCGGCCGGTCGCGTCGTTCCACATGCCGACGAAATACGACGGGTTCCGGAACACGATGAAGCCGCCGATCGCCAGCGGCAGCACGCCGAGAATCCATGCCGACAGACGCGTTTCGGCCGACAGCGCGCGCAGTTCGCGCTCGGCCATCTCGCGATCGCGCATGAACGCGGCCATGCGTTCGAGCACGATGTCGGCGCGGCCGCCATAGCGGACCGACAGGCGCACGACCGCCGCGATCAGCATGAACGCCTCGACGCGATACAGTTCGGCGAGCTGCAGCAGCGCGCTGTCGATCTCGACGCCCGCGCGCATCATGCGCGACGCGCGTTCGAGGCACTCTCGCAGCGGCAGGTCGGCGCTCGGCACGGCGGCCTGGAACGCGGCCGGCACGCTGTTGCCGATCGTGATCATGCGCACGACGCCATCGAGAAACCCGGGGAGCTGCGTGACGATGCGCTGCTGCTGCGCGACCGCGCGCTGCCAAAGCACGAACCGCAAGCACGCCGCCGCGGCGATGACGACCGCGACGCTCGCGATCCAGCCGAGGCGAATCCAGACGAACAGGCCGAGCACCGCGAGCACGAGTGCCGCGATCAGATAGAAGCGCGCGATATCGTGAATGCCGGCACGATGCGCGATACGCATCGCGCGTTCGACATGCGGGGCGCTCCACCGACGCAGCGCTTGCTCAAGCGCCGAGGCTTCGTGAGCGCCGGCCGGACCGCGCGTCGCGGCGGGCGCCGCGACATGGCTGTCGACGAAACGCTGCACGCTCGCGCGCTGCTCGACGAACGTCGCGCGCTGCCAGAGCCAGAGCGCGAGCGCGATCAAGAGCAGCGCAAACGCGGCGATACCGGCGAGCACGCTAGGCACGATAGCCTCCACCGCCGAAACTGCCGCCGCTCATGCCGCCGCCCATACCACCAAAGCCACCGCCCGGACCGCCGAATCCGCCGCCGTCCGCCTGCCCCTGCGCGGCCGACAACGCCGCGCGAAACCGCGCGAGCTTCGGCGAATGCGGGAGGATGCCGAGCGATTGCCAGTGATCGATATCCTCGCCGTCGGGTCCGCTCTTCGGTTCGAAGCGATAGAGCTCCTGCGTCGATACGATGTTGTCGCCGAGGCCCGTGACTTCAGTCACCGAGAGAATCCGGCGCTTGCCGTTCGGCTGCCGCCCGATCTGCACGATGAAGTCGATCGCATTCGCGATCTGACGGCGCAGGCTCACCTCGCTGCCCTGATAGCCCGAGAAGCCCGCGAGCATTTCAAGGCGGTACAGACACTCGCGCGGCGAACTCGCGTGTATCGTGCCCATCGAGCCGTCATGGCCCGTGTTCATCGCCTGCAGCATTTCGAGCACCTCGCCGCCGCGGACTTCGCCGACGATGATCCGGTCGGGACGCATCCGCAAGGTATTGCGCAGCAGATCGCGAATGCTGACAACGCCCGCGCCGTCGAATCCGCCGGGGCGGCTTTCGAGCCGCACGACGTGCGGATGATTCAGCGAGAGTTCCGCGGTGTCTTCGATCGTCACGACGCGTTCGTGATCGGGGATGAAGAACGCGAGCGCGTTGAGCAGCGATGTCTTGCCCGAGCTCGTGCCGCCCGATACGAGGACGTTGCAGCGCGCCTGGACCGCCGCGTCGAGCAACGCCGCGATCTCGGCGTTCATCGTGCCGAGCGACAGCAGATCGGCCGGGCGCAACGGGTCCTTGCGGAATTTGCGGATCGATACGACGGGGCCGTCGATCGACAAGGGCTCGATGACCACGTTGACGCGGCCGCCGTCGGGCAGGCGCGCATCGACCATCGGATTCGATTCGTCGAGCCGGCGTCCGATCGGCGCGAGGATGCGCCGCACGATGCGCAGCAGATGCGCGTTGTCCGCGAAGCGCACGCCGATCTTCTGCAGCACGCCGTGCCGCGACACGTAGACGTCGTTATAGCCGTTGATCAGGATGTCCTCGACCGCGGGGTCGGCGAGCAGGTCCTCGATCGGGCCGAAGCCCGCGAGCTCCTTCGTCAGCGCCTCGGCGATCTGCCGGACTTCGCTCTCGTTGATCGGCACATGGCGCAGCCGCACGAAGCTGTCCATTTCGAGGTCGACGAACTGACTGATGGCCTGCCGCGACCATCGGCCGAACTCGGCGCCGAGTTCTTCGATGCGCGTCAGCAGATGCTCGTGAGCCGCGTGCTTGACGTCCTGGAATTGCTGCGTCTGGTCGAACGCGTGCGCGTCGTCGGCGAATTCAATGCTCTTGCTCATCGTGATGAAACCCGCTTTCTGGATGAGGAAAGGAAGCGCCCGAGCGGAAGCCGCGCACCGAGCCCCGCGTGTTCGATCGGCGACGACATGGGTTCGGGTTCCAGACGACCGATCAGCGCGTCGAGCGCGCGCACATAGGGATCGCGCTCGGCCTGCTCGGCCAGCAGCGTGCCTTGATTGATCGCACGGCCGAGCGGCACCGCGCGCGCCGGCACCACGGCCGCCAACGGCAATTCGAGCCGGTGCGCGACCTGTTCGGGCGTGAGGCTCAGGCCCGGATCGAACTTGTTGACGATGAGGCGGATCGCGCCGATATCGACGTCGAGTCCCTTGAGTTCGTCGAGCAACGCCACGGCCGACACGATCGAGGCCACGCCCTGATCGCAGACGAGCCAGACTTCGTCGGCTGCGCGCGCGAGATGCGCGGTGAACGCCGTGTTCGAGAAGCCGCCGAGGTCGACGATCTGCTGATCGAAGAACGCCCGAAACCGGTTGACGAGCCCGATCGCGCCCGCGAACGACACCTCGCGCATCGCCCCGAGATCGAACGGCAGCGACAGCAACGCGAGGCCGCTTTCATGGCGCGAGAGCGCGGTATGCACGAAGGTCTGGTCGATGCGGCGCACGTTGCGCACGGCGTCGACGAAATCGAACTCGCAGCGCGTATTCAGATGCAGCGTACTGTCGTGCGCCGGCAGCCCGAGATCGAGCAGCGCGACCGGATGGTCGGTATGACGGCGGCGCTGCGCGCGCGCTTCGTGCTCGGCATGATCTCGATTCTGTATCTGAAGCCGGTACGCAAGATTCGCCGCGAGCGTCGACACGCCGATGCCGATGCGCGCGCCGAGCAGCACGGTCAGCTTGCCGCGCCGCACGACGACGTCGCCGAGATTCGCGAGCACGTCGCGCGTGATCCGCAAGGCGTCTTCCATCGGACTCTGCGTATCGACGAAGTCGCGCACGCCCGCGCGCAGCGCCGCCAGCGCGCTGCCCGCATCGGACATCGCGCCCAGCGCGATGATCGGCAAATCGGGGAACGATGCGCGGATCGTCGACGCGGCTTCCGTCGCGGCGCCGCCCTGTTCCCCGGTGAAATCGAGAAACACGATCGACGGATTGATGACGCCGATGCGCTGCGCGAGCGCCTCGGCGTCGATCCGTGTCGCTTCGACCGCGCCGGCCGCCTGCAAGCCGCTCGTGAGCCAGAACACATGTGCCGGGTCGTTCGACGCCAGCACGAAGTGATCGACGATCTCGCGTTCAGCCAAGGGTTCCACGCTCGCGTTCATCTCCGCACTCCCAGATGCGCGAGCCCGATACTCGCGCCGTACGAACCGTCGTACTCATTTCGAAAATCCCGGCAACGCATCGTCCGACGCCATGCCGCCGACAAACGACCGCCAGACACCGCCTTCGCGTTGCTCCTGCTTCTCGCCGGGCAGCGGCACGACCGCGCCCTTCGCAAGCGGCGAGACGAGATGCGGCGTCACGACGATCACGAGTTCCTTGTCGGTCTGCTGATAGTTGAGCGACTTGAAGAACGCGCCGATCACGGGCAAATCGCCGAGAAACGGGACCTTGTCGACGCTCGTGATCGTCTCGCGGTCGATGAGCCCGCCGATCACGAAGCTCTCGCCGTCGCCGAGTTCGACCGTCGTGTCGGCCCGGCGCGTGAGGATCGCGGGCACCGAGACGCCCGAAATCGTGACGCCGTGCGCGAAATCGAGATCGCTCGCCTCGGGCGCCACCTTCAACGCGATGCGGTTCGGCCCGAGCACGGTCGGCGTCAGCGTGAGTCCCACGCCATAGGGCTTGTATTCGATCGCGGTCGAACCGAGTCCCTGCGGTACCGGAATCGGCACCTCGCCGCCCGCGAGGAAATTCGCGCTCTGCCCCGACAACGCGACGAGCGTCGGCTCGGCGAGCACGCGCGACAGACCGTCGTCTTCGAGCACCGACAAGCTGCCCGTCAACCCGCGGCTGCTCCAGTTCGCGATGAGATTGAACGCGCTCGCGATCGGCGAATCGGTGCTGGTCGTGCCCGGATTCGCGATCCCGTACGAGAAGCCGCTGCCCATCTTCTGGAAATTGATGCCGATTTCCTTGAGCAAGGACCGGCTGAACTCGACGACCTTGACGTCGACCTGCACGACAGGCGACACCGCGATGCTCGATTGATCGACGACCGATCCCTCCTTGCCGGTCATCGTCTTCGCGGCGGACACCGCGCGTTCGTGCGACACCATGCTCGGCGAAGCGCCCGAGATGAGCGTCGACGTGCCGGCGGCCGAGACGGTGGCGCCGTTCGGGTCCGCGAGCGCCCGCGCGGCCGCGCCGACGACGTTGACCGTGTAGCGGCGCGGTTCGGACGCGTCGCGCGGCCAGACGAGCAGGCTCGTCTGGCCCGGCGCTTTCGCGATCAGCAACAGACTGCCGGCCGGGCCTCCGCGCATGACCATCACGTCGGCGATGTCCGGATCGCCGATCGCGACGCGCGCAAGCGATGTGCCGACCGTCAACGATTGCTGGACGCCGACGACGAGGTTCAGCACGGACGACGCGCGCGGGCTCGCAACCGATGCATGGCCCGCCCCCGCCGGCGAACCGTATGTGGGCGTGTCGGCGGCGGCGAGGCGGCCGAGCATGGGCCGCGCGGCGGGTCCGGTTGCCATACCGGTTGCTACACCGTTCGCCATACCTCCGGTTGCCATACCAGCGGACGGCGCAAGCAGCGGCGCAGACGGCACAAGCGATGACGCGGGAAGCGACGACGGCGCGGGCGAGACGGACGCGAGCGTGGCCTGATCGCCCGGCGCGCCGTCGAACGCGCAGACATGCAGGGGGACGGACATCGTGAGCGCACCCGCGATGACGACGGGCATCGCGGGGCGGAACGGAAGCGGCGGGCGGCGGGTCGTTTTCATAGTTGGGGTCCGGTCGCGTTAGCCGCCTGTCGTATCGCGGTGAGTGCCGCGAATGATTTCGACACCCGCGTCACGCGGACGCGCGGGGGCCATCGTGTCGCTCACTCGCGTCGCGCGCGGGATCGGCGCGAGTGCGGGCAACGGCGTATCGCCGTTGCGCGGCGCGCCCTTATCGCGCACGAGTTGTTCGAGCAGAAGCCCCGCGGCCGCGCGATTTTCGGGCTCGCGCGGCGGCGTCGCGCCGCCGTTGACCTGCGTGAGCACCGAGCCGCTCGGACCGAATGCGGCGTCGTCGGACACGCGTTCGTCGCCCGGATTGCGCAACGCGAGCACGAGGCGGCCCGCGCTGTCGGCGAGCGCGAGCGCATCGACGTCCTCGACGCGCAGCGCGATGACCGCGGTATGCGCATTGGCTGGATCGTTCGCGGCATTCTGCGCGGCGGACGCATTCGAGGGCTGCGCATAAGCGCGCGAGGTGGCGGACGTCGGATTCGCGTCGGCCGTGTTCGAAGGCTGCGCATCCGCGCGCGAGCGCGCCGCGCCGCCGCTCGCGGGCGCCGCGGCGCCCGCGTCGTCCTGCGTGATATCCGAACGGCCGTAGGCGAGCACACGCACTTTAGAGAGCAGCAAGCGCGCCTGCGTGCGGGTGATCTCGCCGCTACGATCGTCGCGATGCAACAGCATGAAGACATCGACCCAGTCGCCCGGCCGCACGCGCCCGCCGACGCCGGCGAGTTCGTCGACCTTGATCGCGACGGCGCGCTCGCCGGGTTCGAGCCGACCCGCGAGCCCCGCGAGCAAGGCACGCTCGACGATCGCCTGCCCCGCGCCGATATCGACGACGGGCACGCGGCCGACCAGCGATGCGGTATCGCTGAAACCGCCCGCCGGACTCTGCGGCATACGGCTCACATCGAGATCCGACGCGGCGATCGGCACACCCGCGCGCATCGGGTGCGAGGCGACGACGACCGCATACGTGGGGGGCGCGACATGCACGATCGGGACGGGCGCCGGATGACGCGCGACCATCCACGCGAACACCCCGAGCGCGACCGCGGCGACCACGAGAAGCCCTGCCAGGGCCTTCGTCAGGTTGACCATATTCCTCTACGCGAAGCGTTCGACGCCTCGCCCCCCAAGTTTGTTGTTCGTATCAGGACGCGTTCCCACGCGCGTCCTTCACTGCCCCTGCTTCACTGCCACGACACCTGCTTCAAAACGCCTGCTTCACTGCTCCCACTTCACTGCCCCTCCTCACTGCCACTCCTCACTGCCGCCACGCGCTGCACCTGCTTGGCTTCCCCTACATATTCGACATGATGCTGGCCGGATCGAGCTGCACCGTCGCCTGCGCGCCGAGCGTATTCGGCGTGACGAACCCGAGCAGCGGCAGGTTCGGCACGATCGGCTGCGACGCATAGTCGTACTGCATCGATACGGTCACGCACACCATCGCGTTCGACGGCCCGCACGCGCTCTGAGTGCACGACGCGCTCGACGCCGCGCTCGGCAACCAGGTCATCAGCGCGCTCGCGCGCGTGCACGCGTTCTGCAGCCGGGCCGCGTATTCGGCCGTCAGCGTCGTCTGCCCGGCGCTCGCGAGTGCCGCGCGCGCCCCTTCCTGCGTGGCGCCCGACATCGCCATGTTGGCGAGCAGGATCAGGCAGTACGCGACGATCGCGTAGAGCACGACGAAGAACAGGGGGAACACAAACGCGAATTCGACCGCCGCGACCCCGCGCTGCGTGTGCAAGGCATGTCGCGCATGCCCATGCGCATGTCCCTGTCCACGACTGACGCGGCGCACGGCACGCGCCGGGTGCGGCGCGCGGGTCCGAGTCATGAGCGGGCGTGTCATGGTCAACCTCCCCAGACGGGCAGCGCGATGAGCCCGGCACGATGCGCGAGGACCGCGCACACGGCCAGCACGAGAAACGCCGCATAGGGCGCGCCGCGAATCGGCCGCTGCGCCGCGCCGCCGAGCGCAACCGCGTGACCGAATACGACGACCGGCGGCAAACGCGTTCTCGCGACCGCGTAGACCGCATGAACGCACGCCGCGACGCTCGCGATCATCCAGACCGGCAGCAGCACGCCGCCGCCGAGCCAGACACCGAGGACCGCGAAGACTTTGACGTCGGCGGCGCCCATCGCGCGAAACGCATAGAGCGGCACGAACACGGCGAATGCGAGCGCGCCGCCAAGCAGCGACTGCGCGAGCGTCAACTCGCCCACGCGCGTGAGGCCGGCGCACCCTGGAACGAACTGCGACCCCGCACACGCAAGACCCAACAGGACAAGCCCGTTCGGCACCCTGCGCACGCGGATGTCATAGATCGATACTGCGGCAGCCCACGCGCCGAACACCACGAATGGGATCGGCATCTGCGCGAACGCTCAGTGCGTGTTGGCTGCCGCCGTCTGCGCGGCGCTCGACACGGTGTTGAACACCGTCGTCAGGTTCGTCCCGATGGCCGTGACAGCCGTGACGATCCCCGCCACGATCAGTCCCGCGATCAAACCGTATTCGATCGCCGTAACGCCCGTGTCATCTTTAAGAAAGGTCTGGATTTGGGTTTTCATATTGGCCCACACATTATTAGTGTCTGATCCGGGCGAATAATCCTGAGTCCACGCTGAGGATCCCGTCCGAATTAAAATAAACGATCGCCGTTTGCTTCAATGAGAATTCAAACAGGCGAACCATGAAATCGCATTGCAACATTAAGCGTTTCGATAGCCGGCCCTCCTCTGATCGCGATTTTTCTCACTTATAGCGGACACCCAAAATTCAAGCAATATTCTTGTTGGTGAAAATACACAGCGTGCGATTGGGTATGTTTTTAGTCGATCCTCACGCTGTGAACAAGTATCAGACAGCCGTTTCGAACGGTTCCTCTAGCCCCGCAAACGTACACCAGACGGGGCTCAGGGAAGAAAATTCCCATTGGACGCTAATGAGTTGAATGCATAAGAAATCCATTCCGAGGGTTTCTCCCGACGTACCGTTACGCGCGTTCCGTTACGTCGATCCGGGCTCGTAACGTTACATTCGATCGGCCAGCGGCCCGCAAACGTTTTTCCCCTTTTCCGCTTGCGGCTTTATCGCTGTGATTCAAACTCCTTTCAAATCGCGCAAAGCCGCGCCGCATCTGGAGCGCAGCCTTTCTCCCCCGTCGCTCAGACGCACGCTTGATTCGCATTGGCATGACAGTTGCCCTATGTGAGCCGCCGAATTGAATCGGACCACACGAACCGGCCAAACGAATCGGGCCAACCGAGAACGAGGGGAAAAACCATGAACAAGCAATCGATTTACGGGGCATTCAAACATTCCGCCATCGCGGGCGCCGTCGTGACGCTGATCGCCTTGACGGGTTGCGCGGGCTCGGGCTCCGCCAACACGGGTGTCGGCAGCTCGGGCGGCACGACCGCGACGACGGGCGGCAACGGCAGCTCGGGCGACGGTCAAAGCACGGGCTCGACGGGCAGCGGCGGCACGAGTTCGACGGGGACGTCCGGCGGCGACACGGGCGGCACGTCGGGCGGCGGAACCACGGGCGGCGGGACCACCACGGGCAGCGGCGGCTCGGGCGCGACGGCCGCCAACGCGGTGGGCACGGTCGTCGACAACACGGGCAACGTCGTGTCGTCCGCGGGCAACGTGGTCTCGTCGATCGGTAACCAGATCGGTAACACATCGGTACCGGGCGTCAGCGCCACGACGATGAGCGATGCCGGCGCGACGGTATCGAGCGTCGGCACCATTGTCGGCGCCCTGGGCAGCGGCCTGTCGAACGGCCTCGGTCAGCTCGGCGCGAGCACGAATCCCGTCGGCACGACGGTCGGCACGGTCGGCAACGTCGTGACCGACGCGGGCCATACGACCGAGGACGTCGGCGCGACGATCGCGAGTCTCGGCACCGGACCGCTGTCCGCGCTCGCCCCCGTCACGGGCACGGTCGGCTCGATCGTCGACAGCACGGGCGCCGTCGTCGTCCATGTCGGCACCCAGCTCGGCAGTGCGCTCACCAGCGGCCCGGTCGAGCAACTGACGTCGACGACCAGCGCGCTGATCACCCCGATCACCTCGACGGTGGCGGCCGTCACGCAGACCGCCGGCAACGCGACCGGGCTCGGCGCGCCGCTGAACAGCGCGCTCGGCGCGATCGGCGGCGCGTTCACGCTCGCCGGCTCGAAGATCGCGAGCGCGACGAACAATCCGATCGGCGCATCGACGGGCGCGCTCGTCTCGTCGGTCGGGACGACCGTCGCGAGCGTCGGCGGTCTCGTGAGCGGCAACGCGTCGTTGACGCCGCTCACGACGCTCGGCTCGGCCCTCGGCGGACTCACGGGTTCGCTCAGCGGCGCGACGGGGTCGAGCAACCCCGTCACGGGCCTCGTCAGCGGCCTGACCGGCACGCTCGGCGGCGCTTCCGGCACCTCGAACCCCGTCACGAGTCTGGTCGGCGGCCTCACGGGCGCGCTCGGCACGAGCGGCACGAGCAACCCCGTGACAAGCCTCGTCGGCAGCCTCACGGGCACCCTGAGCGGATCGACGGGCGGCACCAGCGCGTCGAACCCGCTCGCCGCGCTGACCGGCGCCATCGGCACCGTCACCGGCACGCTCAACAGCACGGTCCACGTGACGACGACGTCGACGCCCGCGCAAACCACCGCGACGACCACGACACCCGCCGGCGGACTCGTCGCCAGCACCGGCACGAGCGGTACGTCGGCGTCGGGCGGCGTCACGAGCGTCGGCGGACTGTTGGGCGGCGTGGTCGGCGGGCTGCTCGGCCATAAGTAGCGAACGCGTGTAACAGGCGCGCGCGTGCCGTGGTTCCGGGGCAACGAGCCAACGCGCGCGCCTTTCCGAGGGACAGCCGGGCGCCCTTGACCCGGCCGGCCCACCGTATCGCCCCTGCGTCAGCGTGACGCTCCGGCTCGGCTTATCCGTCCTCCCAAGGAGACAAACATGAATGGTTTAGACGACGCCTCTCGCGATATCGCCCATGGCATCGCAGCGATCCGCGCGCACGGCGCGGGCCGCCCCTCACGTCCCATCGCACGAGCGATCTCCCGCGCGCTCGCGCACTCCGTCTCGGGCACCGCGCTCGTCGCCGCGTGCGCCCTGACGCTCGGCCTCGCGGGCTGCGGCTCCGACGGCACCTCGTCGACCGGGTCCACGGGCAGCACGGGCTCGACGGGCAGCACGGGGACAACCGGCACGACGACCACGACCGCCGCGAACACGGGCGTCGCGACCGAAGTGGGCAAGACCGCATCCGATCTCGGCAATGTGATCGCGACCACGCCCTTGCCCGCCGGCATCAGCTCGCAAGTCTCGCAAGGGCTCGGAAACACGGTATCGAGCGTCGGCGACATCGTCTCCGATCTCGGTTCGGGCATCGGCAACGGGCTCGGCACGATCGGCACGTCGACCAATCCGGTCGGCACGACCGTCTCGAGTCTCGGCAACGTCGTGACCGATGCGGGCGGCGCCGTCGTCGGCGTCGGCACGGTCATCGGCGGGCTCGGCGCGAGCGGCCCCTTGAGCGCGTTGAGCCCCGTCACGACGCCGCTCGCAGGCGCGGTCGGACTGGTCGGCGTATCGCTCGAAAGCGCGGGCCAGACGCTCGGCACGACGCTCTCGACGGGCCCTGTCGAAGCGCTCACGCAGCAAACGAGCACGATCATCACGCCGATCGTCACGACGCTCGGGAACACCACGCAAACCGTCGGTAGCGCGACGAGCCTCGGCGCCCCCGTCGACAACCTGCTTCAAGCGGTCGGCGGCGCGGTGTCGCAGGGCGGCAAGACGGTCAGCGCGTCGTCGAACAACGTCGTCGTCAACGACCTCGGACAAGTCGTCACGAGCCTCGGCAATACGGTGGCGGGCGCGGGCAGCCTGCTCGACCGCAACGGCATCAACGGCGGCGCGCCGATCGCGGGCTTGCTCGCCAACCTCGGCAACGTGAGCACCGCGCCGACGAGCGGCACGGGCACGTCGTCGGGCACGCTCGGTCCGCTGTCAGGGCTGCTCGGCGCGCTCGACGGGCTCGGCTCGACGAGCGGCTCGGGTACGTCGGGCAGCAGCGGACTCGGCGGGCTGCTCGGCGGCCTGACCGGCAGCAGCAGCGGACTGACGGGTATCACGAGCATCACCAATATCACGAGCATTACGAACATCACGAGCGTCGGCGGCACGAGCACCAGCAGCAGCTCGAGCAATCCGCTTGCTCCGGTGACGGCGCTCGTGTCGGGTCTGACGTCCGCCGTGGGCAGCAGTTCGAGCACGGGCGCAAGCGCGAGCGGCACGTCGTCCAGCAGCAACCCGCTCTCGGCCGTGACCGCGTTGCTGAGCGGCGTGACGGGCAGCCTCGGCGGCAGCACGAGCAGCGGCAGCGGCGTCGGCGGTGCAACGAACAACAGCGCAACGACGAAGACGCCGATCGCGGTCGCACGTTGACAGGCAGGAAAACGGGCCGGCCCGCACATAGGGAGGCAGGCCGCGCCCGGCAGCAAAGAGCAGCACAGAGCAGGACGGGTCATACCCGGCGCCGCGCATAGGGAGGCGGGCGCAGATAAAGAGACGGGTGCCGGCGCGCAAGCGCCGGCAGTCCCGCACAAGGCCATAGAACACAACACAAAGACTACGAGGACGCATCATGACGAAGAACGCACGGGGCTTCCGTCCCACCACGTCTGCGGCGATGGCCGCGACCGCATCGGCCACCGCATCCGCATCTGCATCCGCCGCGGCAGCCGTTATCGACTCCGCTACCGAATCCGTTACTGAATCGGCCATCGGATCGGCCATCGGATCGGCCATCGAGTCGGCCATCGAGTCGGCCATCGAGTCGGCCATGAAGTCGGCCGCGGAATCGGCCACCGGCCCCGTCACGGTGGCCGCCGCGTGCGCCGCCGTGCAGCGCACCGAGCACACTGGCGCATCCGTCGGCTCCGGCATCGCAGCGCCCCGTGTCGTGCCCCGTGTCATGCCAGCGCCCTGTGCCGCGCCCTTCACCGCGCCCGTGATCACGGCGATCGTGGCGGCCATCGGCATCGCCCTGCTCGGCATGCCGCACGCGGCGTTCGCGCAGGCGGCCCGCGCGCCGGTCGGCGGCAATCCGATCCAGACGCTGCCGCAAGTCAATGCGCCCCCGCCCGCGCCGAGCGTCACCGTGCAGGTCGAAAAGCCCAACGCGCCGCTCGAACAGTTGCTCGCGCGCACGCTCACGCCGACGAAAGTCCAGATCGAAGGCGTCAAGGCGCTGCCGTTCGACGAAGTGGCGCAACGCTTTGCGCCGCGCGTCGGCAAGGAAACGACGGTCGGCGAACTCATCGAGATTGCCAATGGCGTCACGCGTCTTTATCAGGAACGCGGCTACGCGCTGTCGTTCGCGTTTATTCCCGCGCAGGACTTCGCCAATGGCGTCGTGCGCGTGACGGTCGTCGAAGGGTATGTGTCAAAGGTACAGATCAGCGGCGATGCGGGGAATGCCGAGGCGAAGATTCGCGCGATCGCGTCGCGCATCGAAGCCGACCGCCCCCTTCGTCGCAGCACGTTCGAGCGCTATATCAACGTGCTCGGCCTCATGCAGGGCGTCAAGATCGCGGCCAATGTCCCGCCGCCGACGACGACCGACGGCGGTACGACGCTCGAGCTCAAGGTCGAGCGCAAACGCTTCGACTTCAATATCGGGACCGACTTCAATCACCCCGGCGTGCAGGCTCTCGCGACAGCCGTCGAAAACGGCGTGCTCGGATTCGGCGAGCAACTGAGCGTCTCGGCGCTGTTTCCGCCCGGCCCCGACGACGTCACCTATTTCGCGGCGAATTTCTCGGCGCCGCTGGGCACCGACGGCCTCGTCGGCAAACTCAACGCATCGCACTACCGTGGCGAACCCGTCGACAATCCCGGCTTGCCGTCGAGCGTCGGACGCACGGTCACACAGGACAAGTTCGGCGGCGCAATCGCGTATCCGTTCATCCTCTCGAACACGCGCAGCCTCGTCGGACAATTGAGCGCCTATGCGACGCACGACGAGGATCGCTATACGAACGGCACGACGGGCGCCGAACTCGGACTTCGATCCAACGTCCGTGTGCTGTCGCCCGAACTCGACTTCGCCGACACGAGCAACGATCGCTCGCTCAAGGCGTCGCTCTCGATCTCGAAGGCGTTCAACGTCCTCGGCGCATCGAAAGACGCCTACTCGAACGTCGCGGGCGCCGCGCCGAACAACCAGGTCGATATCGCGTTCTTCAAGACGAACGCGAGCTACACGCAAACCAATGCATGGCCGTTGGGCTTGGGGACGACGTTCTCGATCGCCGGCCAATACAGCGGCGATTCGCTGCCGACCTCCGAGCAGATCACCTTCGGCGCGCAACGCTTCGGCCTGGGTTACCAGGCCGGCGAGGCGGCCGGCGACTCCGGCTGGGGCGCGTCGATCGAGTTGAACCGCGCGTTCAGCCTCGGCTACACGTACTTCAAGACGGTGCAGCCCTATCTCGAGTTCGATACGGCACGCGTCTATCTGCACTCCGGTCCGACGTATCCGAGCCATCTCGCGTCGATCGCGATCGGCGCGCGCTTTGGCGATCTCAAGCACTATGCACTCGATCTCGCCGTCGGTCGGGCCGTGGCCGACGCACCGATCGAAAGCGCATCGCGGAGCCCGCGCATCAATGCGAACTTCTCGTACAACTTTCAGTGACGCGTCGCCTCAGACCGCCTGATGACGCGCGCGTGACGACACGAACGCCACCTCAGACATTCGTTTAGAGGAGTTTTTCCGAGATCGGGCCGCCGCTTTCGCTTATGCTGGGCCGGCATCACGTGCAGGCTTGGGACCGAACGGCCTGGGTCATGGACACCGATGCACGCATCGACGAGAGACGACAACAGCGCCGCACGCACGGCGCACCACGGCGCAGGCGAACCGGGCATCGCGGCCCGCCGCACTGACGCGTATCAGGAGGAAGACATGCAGACCCAGAGGCTCGCGACGACGCCCCGCGCGACGATGCGCAAAACGATGCGCCGGCTGAGCGCCGCGATCGTGGCAACAGGATTCGTGCTCGCACCGCTCGCGCACGCGCAAACGGACAATTCGCCGGTCGGCGTCTGGCAGACGATCGACGATCACACGGGCCAACCCAAGGCGCTCGTGCAGATTACGCAGGACGCCGATGGCACGCTGAGCGGCAAGATCCTCAAAGGCCTGGGCCCGAACGATCAACCGGGCCGCCGCTGCGACAAGTGCACCGACTATCGCAAGGATCAGCTCATGCTCGGCATGACGATCATCAACGGCATGAAGCAGGATGGGGACAAATATGACGGGGGGCAGATTCTCGACCCCGAAAACGGCTCGCTGTACAAATGCACGATGCACACGGACGAGAACGGCCAGAAGCTCGTCGTCCGCGGATACATCGGCATTTCGCTGATCGGGCGCTCACAAACGTGGAGCCGTCAACAGTAGGCTCGTGCGTCGTCCTTCGACGACGCACGGCACGCACGACACGTGCAGCGCGACTCGTCCGATCCCGAAACCGGCCGGTCGCGCTGTCGTGTTGATGCACACGGTGTCGATCGACGCGATCAACGTTCGGGCAAGGCATCGCTGACGGCCTGGATCGCGTCAAAGTCCGCTGGATGGTTGGAAACCGGCCTGGCATGCCATGCGGTCATCGTCTCCTGCGTATCCCGGGTGTCCGCGTGGGCGATGTCGCCCATCGCGCACGGCGCGCCGATCGGCGCATCTTTCCGTGCATGCGCCGCGTCGTCGCACGCGCACATTTCGGCATGCTGGCTCGCACCCCAATGTACGGCGCCCGCTGTCGGACGACCTTCGCCCTCACAGCGACCGCACACGTCGGAATCCGCCTCCACGCCGTGAACCTCCCGTGCCTCGTGGCGCTCGTGCCGATCACCATGCGCATCCTGCTCGGCGCAAACATCGGACGACGTACGCGAAGCGATCTCCATGGCCGCATGCGCAGGCATCGGCGCTTGACCGCAAGACGCTTCGGCATGGAACGGACTCATGGACTCGCAAGCATGCAGCGCGTTGCGCAGCGGCGCGCGTGACGGCAACTGTGCGAACGCGCTGTGCAGCACGCTGGCGCTCCAGACCGAGTCGGCGGCGGCGACGCCGCCGGCGTGCGTCATCGGATCGGCCGCGCGTTGCGGGCGGGCCGCCGCGCCCGTGGGCTGCGGATTGCGCATACGCGCGACGATGGCGGTGTGGAACTCGTCGCCTGCCGGCCCGAACAACTGCGTCAGCACGCGCTTGAGCACACCCATGCGCTGCCACGCCTTGAAGCGCCGATGGCAGGTCTGATACGAAGGAAATCGACGCGGCAACATCGACCACGATGATCCGCTATGCATGACCCAGAGCACGCCGTTGAGCACTTCACGCGTGTTGGTCAGGGGACGTCCGCGCGTTTCCTTGCGCGGTTGAAGTTCAGGCAGCAGCGGCGCGACCGCGAGCCACTCCTCATCGGTCAGAACTCGATAAGGTTTCATACACTCTCCTTGAATGGTGAGCCGCATCAACCGCGAACTTGCGGATGACGGGCCTCCCGAACTCAACCAGAACGGGACAGGGAGAACGTTATCGAGACGATGAGATTCGGCAAATCAGATAAGTCTGAAATGCCGGTCAGCCTATGTCAGTGATGTGTTCACGACGCGCCTCGGCGTTTCGAGATACTCGCGAGACTGCATCTCGATAATGCGTGAAACCGTACGGGCGAACTCGTTGGCCATCTTGCCTTCGGTGTACAACTCCGCCGCCGGCACCTCGGCCGACATCAGCAATTTGACCTTGTGGTCGTACAGCACGTCGACGAGCCACGTGAAGCGACGCGCCTCCGATGCCATACGCGGCGACATGCACGGCACCTCGGAGAGGATGACCGCGTGGAAACGCGAGGCCAGCTCGAGGTAGTCGTTCTGCGAGCGCGGTCCGCCGCACAGTGTCGCAAAATCAAACCATACGACACCGTCGGCTTTTCGCAATGCCTTGAGTTCGCGCTGTTCAATATGAAGAATCGGACTTTCATCCGGAACAGCGGCGAGAGACGTGAAAGCTGTTCTGAGTGCCTTGTCGGCCTCTGCGCCAAGCGGTGTCAGATAGGCTTGGACCTGGCTTAAGGTCCGCTGACGGTAGTCGATCCCCGCGTCGACGTTGAGCACGTCGAGCCGCGTGTTGAGCAAGTCGATCGCGGGCAGAATCCGGTCGCGGTGTAAACCGTCCGGGTACAGGTCATCGGGGGCGTAATTCGACGTCATGACGAACTGCACGCCGTTCTCGAACAGGCCCAGGAGGAGTTTGTAGAGAATCATCGCGTCAGCGACGTCTGACACATGAAACTCGTCGAAGCAGATCAGCCGGTAGCGTTTCGCGATGCGTCGCGCAAGTTCATCGAGCGGATCCGCCGTGCCCTTGAGCTCCTGCAACTGGCGGTGCACTTCCCGCATGAACTCGTGAAAATGCAGTCGCGTCTTGCGCTGCACGGGCACGCACGCGTAGAAGCTGTCCATCAGGAAGCTCTTGCCGCGCCCGACGCCGCCCCACAGATAGATCCCCTTCGGAATATCGGGATGCAGGATCAGCTTGCGCAGCGCGCTCGAACGCGTCGCCTTATAGGCCACCCATTCGTCGAAGCAGCGCTGCAGACGCGCGACTGCCGCGAGTTGCGCGGGATCCGACTGGTAGCCGCGCGTGGCCAATTCTTCTTCGTAGTATTGAGTGACATTCATCGCGGGAATCGTCCCAAAACGGACAAAGGCGAGTCGAAGCTCGCCTTTGTCCGGGTCCTGCAAGCCAGCGTCGTGCGTCGCGCGAACCCGTGGGCCGCGCGACGGGTGGCGCTTACATATTGATCGCGCGCTTGTCGGCCGCCAGCGCGGCTTCGCGCATGACTTCGGACAACGACGGATGCGGATGGCAGATCCGGGCGATGTCTTCCGACGCCGCCTTGAACTCCATCGCCACCGCCGCTTCGGCGATCAGGTCCGATGCGTTCGGGCCGATGATATGCACGCCGAGGACCTCGTCGGTCTTCGCATCCGCGATGACCTTGACGAACCCTTCCGCCGCATTGATCCCGAGCGCGCGGCCGTTGACCGAGAACGGGAACTGACCCGCCTTGATCTCGCGGCCTTCGGCCTTGAGCTGCTGTTCCGTCTTGCCGACCCACGCGATCTCAGGCGACGTGTAGATGACCCACGGAATGCAGTTGTAGTCGATATGCGGCTTCTGACCGTCGATGACTTCGGCCACGAGCACGCCTTCGTCTTCGGCCTTGTGCGCGAGCATCGGACCGCGCACGACGTCGCCGATCGCATAGACGTTCGGCAGCTTCGTGCGGCAGTGATCGTCGACCTCGATGAAGCCACGCTCGGTGACACCGAGACCGATGTTTTCGAGACCGAGGTTGTCGGTGTTCGGCACGCGGCCGACCGACACGATCAGGCGGTCGGCATCGAGCGTCTGCGCGTTGCCGTCCTTGTCCGCGTACTGGATCGAGACGCCCTTGTCCGACGTCGTGACCGAGCCGATCTTGACGCTCAGGTGAATATCGAGCCCCTGCTTCTTGAAGATCTTCGCCGCTTCCTTCGCGACGCCGACATCGCATGCGCCGAGGAATTCGGGCAGCGCTTCGAGCACCGTCACGTCAGCACCCAGACGACGCCAGACCGAGCCGAGTTCGAGGCCGATGACGCCCGCGCCGATGACGGCGAGCTTCTTCGGCACCGAGTCGAACGAGAGCGCGCCCTCGTTGTCGGCGACCAGCGTGCCGTCGACCTTCGCGAACGGCAGATGACGCGCCTTCGAACCCGTCGCGATGATCACGTTGCGCGCGGTCACCGTCTCGGCTTCGCCTTCGCCCGACACTTCGATCTGATAGCCGGCGTCGCCCTTCGAGACGAACTTGCCGTGCCCCTTGAGCCACGTGATCTTGTTCTTGCGGAACAGGAACTCGATGCCCTTGGTCATCTTCGTGACGATGCCTTCCTTGCGGGCCAGCATCTTCGCGAGATCGATCTTCGCGCCTTCGACCGTGATGCCGTGGTCGGCGAGGTGATGACTGACCTTCTCGAACTCTTCGGACGAGGCAAGCAGCGCCTTCGAGGGAATGCAACCGACATTCAGGCACGTGCCGCCGAGCGCGAGTTCACCCTTCGGGTTCTTCCACTTCTCGATACACGCGACCGACTTGCCCAATTGCGCGGCGCGCACGGCCGCCACGTAACCGCCGGGACCCGCGCCGATCACGACGACATCAAAATCTTTAGCCATATTTTTTTAACCGTATCCGTCGCAAAAGTTACAGGTCGAGCAGCAGACGCGCCGGATCTTCGAGCGCTTCCTTCATCGCGACCAGCGACAGCACGGCTTCACGGCCATCGATGATCCGGTGGTCGTACGACATCGCGAGATAGTTCATCGGACGGATCACGATCTGACCGTTTTCGACGACCGCGCGGTCCTTCGTCGCGTGCACGCCGAGAATCGCCGATTGCGGCGGGTTGATGATCGGCGTCGAGAGCATCGAGCCGAACGTACCGCCGTTCGAGATCGAGAACGTGCCGCCCGTCAGGTCTTCGAGCGAGATCTTACCGTCCTTCGCCTTCTGGCCGAATTCGGCGATCTTCTTCTCGATGTCGGCGAGGCTCAGCTGGTCCGCGTTACGGATGATCGGCACGACGAGGCCGCGCGGCGAGCCGACGGCGATACCGATGTCGAAGTAGCCGTGATAGACGATGTCCGTACCGTCGACCGATGCGTTGACGACCGGGTACTTCTTGAGCGCGTGGACGGCTGCCTTCACGAAGAACGACATGAAGCCGAGCTTCACGCCGTGTTCCTTCTCGAACTTGTCCTTGTACTTCGTGCGCAGGTCCATGACGGGCTGCATATTGACTTCGTTGAACGTCGTCAGGATCGCGTTCGTCGCTTGCGACTCGAGCAGACGTTCGGCGACGCGCGCACGCAGACGCGACATCGGCACGCGTTGTTCAGGACGGTCGTTGAGCCAGTCCGAACCCTTGATCGGCGCGGCGACCGACGGCAGTGCCGGACGCGCAGCCTTCGGGGCCGGCGCGGCGGCGGCGGGAGCCGGCTTCGTGCCCGCGGCGAGCACGTCGCCCTTCGTGACGCGGCCATCGCGGCCCGTACCGGCGACGTCGGAGGCCGAGAGGCCCTTTTCCGCCAGGAGCTTCGCAGCCGACGGCGCGGCGATCGAGCCCGACGCGCCACCCGTTGCGGCGGCGGCCACGGCCGGTGCGGCGGCGGCGGGTGCAGCGGCCGGCGCGGCGGCGGCCGGCTTCGCTTCGGCGGGCGCGGCGCCTGCCTTGCCTTCCGTATCGATCGAGGCGATGACCTGATCGGCCGTCACGGTCGCGCCGTCGTCCTGATCGATCTTCGCGAGCACGCCGGCAGCCGGCGCGGGGACTTCGAGCACGACCTTGTCGGTCTCGACTTCGATAAGAATTTCATCTTGCGCGACCGCTTCGCCGGGGCGCTTCTTCCACGTCAGCAGGGTCGCTTCGGACACCGATTCGGACAGCTGCGGGACTTTGACTTCAACGATTGCCATTTCTCTGATCCTGAACTTGTTTTATGTGAGCCGGGCGTGCGCAGGGGCACGCGTGCGCGAAGCCCTGCTCCGCGCACGACATCGCCCGATTACTTCGTGGTGATGGCGCCCTTCAGACGGCCGAACGCACCTTCGATCAACGCCTTCAGTTGCTCGTAGTGCGTCGCGTAGTAGCCCACTGCCGGCGATGCCGATGCCGGACGGCCGCTGTACGCAAGCTTCTGGCCTTCCTTGAGCCCCTCGAGCAGGTGATGCTCGATGTAGAACCACGGGCCCTGGTTCTGCGGCTCGTCCTGGACCCACACGACTTCGGTCAGGTTTTCGTACTTCTTGAGTTCGGCCTCGAATGCCTTATGGCCGAACGGATAGAGCTGCTCGATCCGGATGATCGCGATGTCCTTCGTCTTCGCTTCGCGGCGATGCGCGATGAGATCGAAGTACACGCGGCCCGAGCACACGAGCACGCGCTTGACCTTCTTCGCGTCGATCGTGTCGTCGGTCTCGCCGAGCACCGGGTGGAAGCTGCCCTTCGCGAGTTCCGACAGATCGCTGATCGCTTCCTTGTGACGCAGCAGCGACTTCGGCGTGAAGACGATGAGCGGCTTGCGGAACAGGCGGATCATCTGACGGCGCAGCAAGTGGAACATCTGGGCCGGCGTCGTCGGCTGGACGACCTGCATATTGTGATCCGCGCAGAGCTGGAGGAAACGCTCGATACGCGCCGACGAGTGCTCGGGGCCCTGGCCTTCGTAGCCGTGCGGCAGCAGCATCGTCAGACCCGATGCGCGGCCCCACTTGACTTCGCCCGACGAGATGAACTGGTCGATCACGACCTGCGCGCCGTTCACGAAGTCGCCGAACTGCGCTTCCCATGCGATGAACGTGTTCGGTTCGGCCGTCGAGTAACCGTATTCGAAGCCGAGCACGGCTTCTTCCGACAGCACCGAGTCGATGACCGTGAACTTCGCCTGACCTTCGGCGATGTTCTGCAGCGGGATATACGTGCCGTCGTTCCAACGTTCGCGGTTCTGATCGTGCAGCACGGCGTGGCGGTGCGTGAACGTGCCGCGGCCGCTGTCCTGACCCGTCAGACGCACGGGGTAGCCCGACGCGACGAGCGACGCGAACGCCATCGCTTCGCCCATGCCCCAGTCGAGCGGCGCTTCGCCGCGGCCCATCGCGCGACGGTCGTTGATCACGCGCTCGACGAGCGGGTGCACCTTGAAGTTTTCCGGGACCGTCGTGATCCGTTCCGCCAGACGCTTGAGTTCGGCGAGCGGCACGGCCGTATCGGCCGCGTCGGTCCACTTGCGGTTCAGGAACGGCACCCAGTCGACCGCATACTTGCTCTTGTAGTTCGAGAGCACGGGGTCGATCGTGTGATGGCCTTCGTCCATCGCCTTGCGGTATTGCTTGACGTAGTTTTCGGCGTCATCGGCGCTCAGCACGCCTTGCGCGACGAGCTTTTCAGCGTAGAGCGCGCGCGTGCCCGGATGCTTGGCGATCGTCTTGTACATCAGCGGCTGCGTGACCGCCGGCGTGTCCTGCTCGTTGTGGCCGAGCTTGCGGAAGCAGACGATGTCGACGACCACGTCCTTGTGGAATTCCTGACGGTAATCGAGCGCGAGCTGGATCGTGAGCACGACCGCTTCGGGATCGTCGCCGTTCACGTGGAGCACCGGCGCCTCGATCATCTTGACGACGTCCGAGCAGTAGAGCGTCGAGCGCGAATCGCGCGGATCCGACGTCGTGAAGCCGATCTGGTTGTTGATGACGATGTGGACCGTGCCATGCGTGCCGTAGCCGCGCGTTTGCGCGAGGTTCAGCGTTTCCATGACGACGCCCTGGCCCGCGAACGCCGCGTCGCCGTGCACCTGGATCGGCAGCACTTGCAGACCGAGTTCGTCGCCGCGGCGCTCCATGCGCGCCTTCGCCGACCCTTCGACGACCGGGTTCACGATTTCGAGGTGCGACGGGTTGAACGCGAGCGACAGGTGGACCGGACCGCCCGGGGTCGCGATGTCCGACGAGAAGCCCTTGTGATACTTGACGTCGCCCGAGGGCAGATCGTCGGAATGCTTGCCTTCGAATTCGGCGAACAGATCCGCCGGCATCTTGCCGAGCGTGTTGACGAGCACGTTCAGACGGCCGCGGTGGGCCATCGCGATCACGATTTCCTGCACGCCCTTCGCGCCCGCGTGATGGACGAGTTCGTCCATGGCCGCGATGAAGCTCTCGCCGCCTTCGAGCGAGAAGCGCTTCTGGCCGACGTAGCGCGTATGCAGATAGCGTTCGAGACCCTCGGCAGCCGTCAGGCGCTCAAGGATGTGCTTCTTCTTTTCAGCCGTGAAATTCGGGGTTGCGCGGATCGATTCGAGGCGCTCCTTCCACCAGCGCTTTTGCTCGGGATCGCTGATATACGCGTATTCGGCGCCGATCGTGCCGCAATACGTGTCGCGCAGGGCCTTGATGATGTCGCGCAGCGTGGCTTGCTGGAAGCCGAAGTACAGATTGCTCGCGTCGAACACCTGGTCCATGTCGGCTTCGGTGAAGTCGTAGAACGCCGGTTCGAGCTCGGGAATCTGCGGCCGTTCCTGGCGCTTGAGCGGATCGAGGTTCGCCCAGCGCGAGCCGAGGAAGCGATACGCGCCGATCAGCGATTGCACGAACACTTGCTTGCGCGCCGTCGACATCTCGGTCGCGCCCGCGCGCGGCAAGAAGGCGTTGGCACGCGCGCGTTGCGCAAAGGATTCGACGATGGGGGCGTGTGCGACGTCGTTGGCGGCCGAGCCGTCCACGGCCGGCACGTTCTGCAGCGCGTCGAAGTATTCGCGCCAGTTGTCCGGCACCGAAGCCGGATTGTCGAGATACGCTTCGTACAGTTCTTCGACGTACGGAGCATTGCCGCCGAACAGGTAGGAGTTCGACTGGGATTCTTTCATCATTTTGACGCTCACCTTTCTTCGAGTTTCTCGAGAAACGCGGGTTACTCAACCTTCCGCGGCACGGCCTGACCGATTAGCGGATGCGCAAACATCAAGTTGTGCAGGAAGGACCAGAAAACAATGCCTCAAGACGCGGCGAGAATATCACGTAAGCATAGCCGACGCAGAGCCGAACACAAGCCGAAAGCCTTGTCCCGCCTGGATCGGCGGGGTTCGAGCCGGGCCTGCACCTCATCCGGACTCGCTTTCGCGGCTTGTGTACGGCGCGCGTATCGCGTGCCATTGACCGTTCAATTCAGCCGCCTCAATTCGGCGCTCATTGCATTTACGGCTTAAAACAGGACTTCTTTACCGTCTACCTTCCGATAAACGCCTGGGGGAAACCCGCTGTCTCGCCACGTGATCGACGCGCCGGCGCGTTTTCTCCCCCACCCGCAACGCGCGACCCCTTCAGGCCGTGCACCGCGTTAACAAAAAAAGGGCCGCACGATGGTCTCGTCCGGCCCTCTCGATGTCTTACTCCGCCACGGCCTCGCGGCTTGCGCGACGGCGCTCGTGCTCCTTCAGGAAACGCTTGCGCAGACGAATCGTCTTCGGCGTGACCTCGACAAGCTCGTCGTCGTCGATGAATTCGACCGCGTATTCGAGCGAGAGCTGGATCGGCGGCACGAGGCGCACGGCTTCGTCGGTGCCCGAGGCGCGCACGTTCGTGAGCTGCTTGCCCTTGATCGGGTTCACGACGAGATCGTTGTCGCGGCTGTGGATGCCGATGATCATGCCTTCATAGAGCGCATCGCCGGGGCTCACGAACATGCGGCCGCGATCCTGCAGCTTCCAGAGCGCGTAGGCGACGGCCGCGCCGTCGTCCTGCGAGATCAGCACGCCGTTGCGACGCTCGCCGATGCTGCCGTCCTTGATCGGCGCATACGAGTCGAAGATATGGCTTGCGAGGCCCGTGCCGCGCGTGAGCGTCAGGAATTCACCCTGGAAGCCGATCAGGCCCCGCGCGGGAATCCGGTACTCGAGACGCGTCCGGCCGCGGCCGTCCGACGCCATGTCGAGCAATTCGCCCTTGCGGCGGCCGAGTTCTTCCATGACCGAGCCCTGATGACCGTCTTCGAGGTCGACCGTCAGCAGCTCGTACGGCTCGCTCTTGACGCCGTCGATCTCGCGCGTGACCACGCGCGGACGCGAAACGGCCAGTTCATAGCCTTCGCGACGCATGTTTTCGATCAGGATCGTCAGATGCAGCTCGCCGCGGCCCGAGACTTCGAAGACCGTCTCGTCGCCGGTGTCGCGCACGCGCAACGCCACGTTGTGATTGAGTTCGCGGTTCAGGCGGTCGCGGATCTGGCGGCTCGTGACGAACTTGCCTTCCTTGCCCGCGAGCGGCGACGAATTGACGAGGAAGTTCATCGTGATCGTCGGCTCGTCGACCGTGATGCGCGGCAGCGGGTCCGGCGACTCGGGCGAGCAGATCGTCACGCCGATGCCGATGTCTTCGATGCCGTTGATCAGCACGATGTCGCCGGCTTCGGCCGACTCGACCTGCTGGCGGTCGAGGCCTTCGAACGTCAGCACTTGATTGATCTTGCGGTTCAGCACCTCGCCTTCGGGGCCGAACTGCATGACGACGGGCATGCCGGGCTTGATGCGGCCGCGCGTGATGCGGCCCACGCCGATACGGCCGACGTACGTCGAATAATCGAGCGACGTGATCTGAAGCTGGAGCGGACCTTCGGGATCGGCATCGCGGACCGGCACGTGTTCGAGGATCGCCTCGAACAGCGGACGCATCGTGCCTTCGCGGTCATCGGGGTTCAGGCTCGCATAGCCGTTGAGCGCCGACGCATAGACGACCGGGAAGTCGAGCTGTTCGTCGGTCGCGCCGAGCTTGTCCATCAGATCGAACGTCTGGTTGATGACCCAATCCGGACGCGCGCCCGGGCGGTCGATCTTGTTGACGACGACGATCGGCTTGAGGCCGAGCGCGAGCGCCTTGCGCGTGACGAAGCGCGTCTGCGGCATCGGGCCTTCGACGGCGTCGACGAGCAGGAGCACCGAGTCGACCATCGACAGCACGCGCTCGACCTCGCCGCCGAAGTCGGCGTGGCCCGGGGTGTCGACGATATTGATGTGGGTGCCTTCGTACTGGACGGCGCAGTTCTTCGCAAGGATCGTGATGCCACGTTCCTTTTCGATGTCGTTCGAGTCCATGACCCGTTCTGCAACCGCCTGGTTTTCGCGGAACGTGCCCGACTGGCGGAGCAATTGGTCGACTAGTGTGGTTTTGCCGTGGTCGACGTGGGCAATGATGGCGATGTTGCGGAGAGCGCGGGTCATATACGGAGGGGAAACAGGCAAGACAGGCACGAATTGCCGCGCCCTGGCCATTTTCGACTATCGAAAACCCGCAATTCTAGCACGGACATACGACACGAGCGCGTCCCGCACAACGCCCGCGCACAGGCCGTGTGGCAAACCCGTCATTTTGGCGCCAGAAATGATACTTGTCGCGTCAACCAACCTCGCCTACACTTCTGCCTAGACAAATATTGCAGGCGCACGTAAAACACCCCATGGATGAGCTGAGCCCGCCGACGTCCGTCGAATTTGCCGCAAGCATGGAAGACAGCATCGGGTATCTGCTCGCTCGCGTGCGCTCGAATCTGTGGAATGCCGTAACCCAGCAGACGATGCAGGAACTGGGCGTGACCGCGACCCAGGCCTCGATGCTGTCGATGCTGGCAAGCGGCCAGTGCCTTGCCGCGGCCGAACTCGCGCGCCAGTACGGCATCGACGCGAGCGCCGTGACCCGGCTGCTCGACCGACTCGAAAAGCGCGGTCTGCTGGTCCGGGTCCGCAGCCAGGACGACCGCCGCGTCGTCAAGCTGCGGCTCACGGAACAAGGCACGGAGTTCGCGGAGCGCATGCCCGCGCTGTATTCGGATGTCGTCGACAAGTTGTTGCGGGGGTTCGCTCCCGATGAGGTCGGTTTGCTGCGTGCCATGCTCAAACGCATGCTCGTCAATTCAAACGAACCGGCCTGAGCCGCAGATTCACAGAATTCGCTGATTGATCGTCGTACCGTGTCGTAGATCGTCCACCGGGGCATCGCGCCGCCGCCCGATCCGGATCGTCGTCCGATCCGTTCGCCGGTTTCGCCTCCCCTCCGCAGCACCGAACATTTGAAGTGTTAACTTGAGTCAGGCAATGAGTGCTTTTCTCCGCTTTACCGCCCAACTGCCCCGGCAGCGGGCGATCCCGTGCGCCGCGGCGCTCGCGCTCGCGACGACCCTGTCGGGCTGCGTGACCTGGCACGGCATCGGCAGCGACAAGTCGACGACCGACGCGAATCGGCTCGATGCCCATCTGAGCATTCCGGCTCAGGGCGGCAAGTGGCCCGACGCGAGCTGGGCCGACCAGTTCGGCGACCCGCAGCTCAGCCAGCTGATCGCCGAAGGCCTCGCCGACAATCCGAGCATCGCCCAGGCGAAGGCGCGCATCGAGAAGGCCTCGTCGTTCGTCCAGACCGAGCATGCGGCCGAATTGCCGACGGTCAGCGGGCAATACTCGTGGAATCGCGAGCTCTACTCGGCCAACGCCTTGTTCCCGCCCCCGTACGGCGGTTCGTGGTACAGCGAAAACAAGGGACTCATCACGGCGTCGTGGGACCTCGACCTCTGGGGCAAGCATCGCGAAGCGACCTCGGGCGCGGTGTCGCAGCAGAAAGTCGCCGAGGCCGACGAGCAGGAAGTCCGCGTCACGCTCTCGACGTCGATCGCGCAGACCTATAACGAACTCGCGCGCGACTACGCGCTGCTCGACGTCGCGCAACGCGAGACCGAGGCGCGCGACGAAGTCGGCCGCATC
Organism: Pararobbsia silviterrae; assembly: GCF_003628125.1. Classification (GTDB taxonomy): domain Bacteria; phylum Pseudomonadota; class Gammaproteobacteria; order Burkholderiales; family Burkholderiaceae; genus Pararobbsia; species Pararobbsia silviterrae. The sequence goes on along the minus strand of NZ_RBZU01000009.1, from coordinate 118,798 downwards.
ACGGTGGGCCGCGTCGCCGCCGGACTCGACACGCAGGTCGAACGCCGCACGTCGGACGGCAATATCGCGGCGAGCCGCGCGTCGATCACGCAGCTCGAAGGCCAGATCACGGCGACGCGCTACCAGTTGGCCGCACTGCTCGGCAAGGGTCCGGACCGCGGCCTGTCGATCGCGAAGCCGACGATGGATCCGAAGTCCGATATCACGCTGCCCGACAATGTGCCGGCCAACCTGCTGTCGCGCCGTCCGGACCTCGTCGCCGCGCGCTGGACGATCGACGCGACGCAACACGACATCAAGTCGGCGAAAGCCGAGTTCCTGCCCGACGTGAACCTCGCGGGCCTCGCGGGCTTCGACGCGTTCGGCTGGAGCAACTTCCTCAAGTTCGACAGCCGGCAGTTCCAGGCCGGTCCGGCGATCGACATCCCGATCTTCGCGGGCGGCGCGCTGCGCGCGAACCTCAAGGGCAAGTACGCCGACTTCGATCTGGCCGTCGCCGAGTACAACCAGACGCTCGTCAACGCGCTCAGCGACGTCGCGACGCAGGTCGCGGCGATCCGCTCGACCGACCGGCAGCTCGTCGACGCGCAAGCCGCCTACGATGCGACGCGCCATGCGTACGACCTCGCCGTGGTCCGCTATAAAGCCGGTCTGTCGCCGCAGCTCCAGGTGCTCAATGCCGATCAGAATCTGCTCGCGCAGGAGCAAGGCGTCGTGAGCCTCAAGATGAACCGGCGTTCGCAGCAGATCGCGCTCATCAAGTCGCTCGGCGGCGGATTCGACGCGGACGCGACCGGACTCAATCCGCCGCTCGCGGGCGCGCTCAAGAATTCCGACGATGCGGCGAGCGCGGTCCAGGCCACCTCGACGGAGCCCCAGGCGTCCAACGGCACCCATTGAACGGCACCTATTGAGTCGATCGCAAGACATCGAACATCACACACGCGAACCCCGTAACGGGATTCAGGCACGAGATCAGAGAGTACGGAGCAAACCATGAGTACCCCCCAAGGCGCGGCGCCGGCAGAACAACCGAAGAACAGCAAGCGCACGCGGATGATGCTGCTGCTGGCCCTTGTCATCATCATTGCCGCAGTCGGCTACGGCTTCTATTACTTCAGCTACGCGCGCTTCCATGAAGACACCGACGACGCATACGTGAACGGCAACGTCGTTCAGATCACGCCGCAGGTCGTCGGCACCGTCATCGCCGTCAATGCCGACGACACGCAGACCGTCCAGGTCGGTCAGCCCGTCGTCATGCTCGACGCCGCCGATTCGAAGATCGCGCTGCAACAGGCCGAAGCCACGCTCGCGCAGACGGTCCGCCAGGTCCGCACGCTGTATGTGAACAACAACGCGTATCAGGCCGACGTCCAGCAGCGCCAGGCCGACGTCTCGCGCGCGCAGGACGACCTCAAGCGCCGCCTCGCGGTCGCGCAAACGGGCGCCGTGTCGCTCGAAGAGATCTCGCACGCGAAGGATGCCGTCAAGGTCGCGCAGGCTGCCTTGATCGCGTCGGAGCAGAACCTCGCGTCGAACCGCGCGCTGACCGAGCGCACGACGATCGCACAACACCCGAATGTGTTGGCCGCCGCCGCCAAGGTCCGCGACGCGTACCTGAATTACGCGCGCAACACGCTGCCCGCGCCCGTGACGGGCTATGTCGCGAAGCGCTCGGTGCAGGTCGGCCAACGCGTGTCGCCGGGTACCCCGCTGATGGCCGTCGTGCCGCTCAACGGCGTCTGGATCGACGCGAACTTCAAGGAAGTCCAGCTCAAGAACATGCGCATCGGCCAGCCCGCCGAGCTGACCGCCGACGTGTATGGCAACTCAGTCGTGTTCCACGGCAAGGTCGTCGGCTTCTCGGCCGGCACCGGCAGCGCGTTCTCGCTGCTGCCCGCGCAGAACGCCACCGGTAACTGGATCAAGGTCGTGCAGCGCCTGCCGGTGCGCATCGAGCTCGATCCGAAGGAACTCGAAGCGCACCCGCTGCGTATCGGCCTGTCGATGCAGGTCAATGTCGAGACGAAGGAAACGAACGGCGGCGAACTCGGCAACGCGAAGAACACGACGTATGAAACCGATGTGTTCGCGAAGTACGGCGAACAGGCCGATGCCGAAATCGCACGCGTGATCGCCGAGAACACGGGCTCGACGTCGCTCGCCACGAAGTAATCAAGGAAGACTCGATGGCGCAAGCCCAGCATATCGAACACGGGCCGCTGAGCGGCGGCGCGCTCGTCATCGGTACGATCGCCGTATCGCTCGCGGTCTTCATGAACGTGCTCGATACGTCGATCGCGAATGTGTCGATCCCCTCGATCTCGGGCGACCTCGGGGTGTCCTCCGATCAAGGCACGTGGGTCATCACGTCGTTCGCGGCCGCGAACGCGATCTCGGTGCCGTTGACCGGCTGGCTGACCCAGCGCATCGGACAGGTTCGCCTGTTCGTCTGGTCGATCGTGTTGTTCGTGATCTCGTCATGGATGTGCGGCCTGTCGCCGACGCTCGGCGCCCTGCTCGCCTCGCGCGTGCTGCAGGGCGCGGTCGCCGGTCCGATGATCCCGCTGTCGCAGACGCTGCTGCTCGCGAGCTATCCGCGCGCGAAGGCGCCGATGGCGCTCTCGCTCTGGGCCATGACGACGCTTGTCGCGCCGGTCTGCGGACCGATTCTCGGCGGATGGATCTCGGACAACATCTCATGGCCATGGATCTTCTACGTCAATATCCCGGTCGGCATCCTCGCCGCGTTCGCGAGCTGGTGGGTGTTCCGCTCGCGTGAATCGGCGACGCATCATCTGCCGATCGACGGCGTCGGTCTCGGGCTGCTCGTGATCTGGGTCGGCTCGTTGCAGGTCATGCTCGACAAGGGCAAGGATCTCGACTGGTTTTCGTCGCCGACCGTCGTCGCGCTGGGCCTCACCGCGGCGATCTCGTTCGCGATCTTCGTGATCTGGGAGCTGACGGAGAAACACCCCGTCGTCGACCTGATGCTGTTCGCGCGACGCAATTTCACGGGCGGCACGATCGCGTTGTCCATCGGCTATGGTCTGTACTTCGGCAATCTCGTGCTGATTCCGCTCTGGCTGCAGACGACGCTCGCGTACACCGCGACGAAGGCCGGCCTCGTGATGGCGCCCGTGGGATTGTTCGCGATCCTGCTCTCGCCGTTGACCGGGAAGTTTCTGCCGAAAACCGATCCGCGCTATATCGCGACCGCATCGTTTCTGATCTTCGCGCTCGTGTTCTGGCTCCGCTCGCTGTACACGACGAACGTCAACACGTATTGGCTCGTGATGCCGACGCTGCTCCAGGGCGTCGGCATGGCGGGATTCTTTATCCCGCTCGTCTCGCTCACGCTCAACGGTTTGCCGGGCAACAAGATCGCGGCGGCATCGGGCTTGTCGAATTTCGTGCGGATCATGTGCGGCGGGATCGGATCGTCGATTTTCACGACCGCGTGGGATCGGCGCGCGACCCTGCACCATGCGCAGCTCATGGAGCAGGCGACCCCGTATAACCCCGTGTTCATGCAGCAAGTCCAGCAGTTCCAGCAGCACGGCGACAACGCGGTCGGCTATCTGTGGTTCAACAATTCGGTCTCGCAGCAAGCCGCGATGCTCGGCGTCAACGATCTGTTCTGGCTGTCGTCGGCGATTTTCGTCGCGCTGATCGCGCTGATCTGGATCACGAAGCCCGAACGCTCGACGCCCGAATCAGCGGCGGCGGCATCAGCCGCGCACTGAGTCGGTGACGCAATAGCTGACACGGTATCGCCGATGGCCCGACGTCCGGGTCATCGGCGAACGCAAAAAAGAAAGCGCTGGATGCCGATCGGTATCCAGCGCTTTTTGTTTGGGTCGGTGAAATGTCGCTTTTATGCCGCGGACGCGATCAGCCGCTCAGGCGCAATCACCCCGTCCTGCAATCGCGCGGTGCCGAGCAAATGTGACTCCGACGAATACACACGGACACGCTCGGGATCCGACGCCGATCGTTCGCGCACGCGAAGCTTCTGCCCATGAAGGAAACGCCGCGTCTGTTCGGCATCGAGATCGATACGCTCGAACGTCGACAACAGCGCATCGACGGGTGCCAGAACGGCGTCGCGCGCATCGACGGGCATCGCGTCGATCTGTTCGAGCGTGACCGCGCCGTCGAGTGTCAGCGCGCCGACGCCCGTGCGTCGCAACATCGTCAGATGCGCGCCGCAGCCCAGCGCTTCGCCGATGTCCTCGCCCAGCGTGCGCACATAGGTGCCCTTGCTGCACGTCACGCGTATCGTCGCGAACGGCAGCGTGCAATCGAGCAACTCAAGCCGATGAATCGTGACGGCGCGCGCCTCGCGTTCGAGCGTCTGGCCCGCGCGCGCATATTCATAGAGGGGTTTGCCGTCACGCTTGAGCGCCGAATACATCGGCGGGACCTGCAGAATCTCACCCCGGAATCGATCGAAAATCGCGGCGACCGCGGCCGCGTCGCATTCGACCGCGCGCGCTTCGACGACCTCGCCTTCCGCGTCGCCCGTCGTCGTGCGCGCGCCGAGCTTGAGCGTGGCTTCGTAGGTTTTGTCGGCCTCGAGCAAGTCCTGGGAGAATTTCGTCGCTTCGCCGAAACACAAAGGCAGCAGCCCCGTGGCGAGCGGATCCAGCGTGCCGGTATGCCCGGCCTTCTTCGCGCTGAACAGTCGCTTGGCGCGCATCAGCGCATCATTGCTCGACAGGCCGAGCGGCTTGTCCAACAGCAACACGCCGTCGATCAGACGGCGCGGAATCTTCTTGGGTGCATTCATAGCAAGCTATCGCCGGCGCGAACGTGCGCGCGTGAGACCGTCGCGATCGCGTCCGACCGATATCGTCATTCGCCGGCAGGCGCCTCGTCATCGTCCTTCGCGCGCGTCGCATTGGCCGCGTCGATCAGACGCGACATTTCGACCGCGCGCTCGACCGTCTGGTCATAGACGAAATGCAGCGTCGGCACCGTATGGATATGTAAGCGCTTGAACAACAGATTGTGCAGATGCCCCGATGCATGATTCAACGCGACCTGCGTCGCCTTCGGATCGCCGGTCAGCGTCGTGAAGAAGATTTTGGCATGCGCGTAATCGGGCGTGAGCTCGACGCTCTGGATCGTGACGAGACCGATACGCGGGTCCTTGACCTCGCGCGCAATCAACTCGGACAGATCGCGCTGGATCTGGTCGGCGATCCGCACATTGCGGTTCGGGGAAGCACTTTTTCTTGGCATGACTGACTCCGGTCAAACGCGGCCATCGCACCCCGATGGCCCGTCCGAGGCCGACGGCGCCGTCGCGGCGCGCATTTCGGACACTCGCGCGAGGCCCGACAATGCACGCGCTCGACGCGCCTGCGATCGGCCTCACAAATGAATTCGGCGGCCTGAGCCGCCGAACTTGGCCCGAGATCGCGCACGCATGCGCACCCGGGTCATCGATCACACGGCCGCCCCGTCTTCGACGCGGGCGACCCTTGATGCTTACAGCGTACGCGCGACTTCGGTGACTTCGAAGATCTCGAACTGATCGCCTTCGACGATGTCGTTGAAGTTCTTGACCGACATACCGCACTCGAAGCCTTGCTTGACTTCCTTGACGTCATCCTTGAAGCGCTTGAGCGAATCGAGCTCGCCCGTATGAATGACGACGTTATTGCGCAGCACGCGGACCGACGACGAACGCTTGACGATACCGTCCAGGACCATACAGCCGGCAACTGCGCCGACCTTCGGTACCTTGAAGACCTGACGGACTTCGACGAGACCCGTGATGACTTCCTTCTTCTCGGGCGCGAGCATGCCCGACATCGCCGCCTTCACCTCATCCACGGCGTCGTAGATGATGTTGTAGTAGCGGATATCGACGCCGTTCGCTTCGGCGAGCTTGCGCGCCAGTGCATCGGCACGCGTGTTGAAGCCGATGATGACCGCCTTCGATGCCGTCGCGAGGTTGACGTCCGACTCGCTGATGCCGCCGACCGCGCCATGCACGATCTGCACGCGCACTTCGGTCGTCGAGAGCTTCGTCAATGCATGCACGAGCGCTTCCTGCGAACCCTGAACGTCGGCCTTGACGATCAACGGCAGGTACTGGACCTCGCCTTCGGTCATCGAGTCCATGAAGTTCTCGAGCTTCGCGGCCTGCTGCTTCGCCAGCTTCACGTCGCGGAACTTGCCCTGACGGAACAGGGCGATTTCACGCGCCTTGCGCTCGTCCGGCAGCACGATGACTTCCTCGCCCGCGTTCGGCACTTCCGACAGACCTTGAATCTCGACCGGAATCGACGGACCGGCTTCCTTCGTGGCCTTGCCGTTCTCGTCGAGCATTGCGCGCACGCGGCCGTAAGCCGTACCCGCGAGCACCATGTCGCCGCGCTTGAGCGTACCCGACTGAACGAGCACGGTCGCGACCGGACCCTTGCCCTTGTCGAGCTTCGCTTCGATCACGAGGCCCTTCGCGGGCGCATCGACCGGTGCCTTGAGTTCGAGCACTTCGGCCTGCAGCAGCACGTTTTCGAGCAGATCGTCGATGCCCATCCCCGTCTTCGCGGAGACCGGCACGAACGGCGCATCGCCGCCGTACTCTTCGGGCACGACGCCTTCGGCGACGAGTTCCTGCTTCACCCGCTCGACGTTCGCGTCGGGCTTGTCCATCTTGTTGATCGCGACGACGATCGGCACATTGCCGGCCTTCGCGTGCGCAATCGCTTCCTTCGTCTGCGGCATCACGCCGTCGTCGGCCGCTACGACCAGAATCACGACGTCAGTCGCCTGCGCACCGCGCGCACGCATGGCCGTAAAGGCCTCGTGACCCGGCGTATCGAGGAACGTCACGACGCCGCGCGGCGTCTCGACGTGGTATGCGCCGATATGCTGCGTGATCCCGCCCGCTTCGCCCGCTGCGACCTTCGCGCGGCGGATGTAGTCGAGCAGCGACGTCTTGCCGTGGTCGACGTGACCCATGACCGTGACGACCGGCGGACGCGGCAACGCCTCGGCGTCGTGCGCTTCGCCTTCGATGCCTTCCGTCAACAGCGCTTCGGGATCGTCGAGCTTCGCGGCGACCGCACGGTGACCGAGCTCCTCGACGACGATCATCGCCGTTTCCTGGTCGAGCACCTGATTGATCGTGACCATCTGGCCGAGCTTCATCATCACCTTGATGACTTCCGAAGCCTTCACGGCCATCTTGTGCGACAGGTCGGCGACCGAAATCGTCTCCGGCACGTGCACTTCGCGCACGATCGGCTCGGGCGCCGTGAACGACGAACGGTCGTCCTGATGCTTGCCGCCGCGACCGCGCGGACCGCCGCGCCAGTTGCGATCGACACCGCCGCTCGAATCTCCGCGCGTCTTGATGCCGCGGCGCTTCGATGCGTCGTCCTGCCAGCCGCCGGGCTTCGCACCCGGTGCGCCGCGCTTCTTGTCGCCGGCATTGCCCGGCGATGCGGGCGCGGGCGTCTGCGCGTTCGCCGGACCGGCCGGCTTGCGTTGCGCGACCGGTGCCGGACGCGCGGGCGTCGACCCTTCGGGACGTGCGGGCTTGTGCAGCGTGCCCTTGGCTTCGGCCGCCTTTTGCGGCGCCGGAGCCGGCGCTTCGACCGGCTTCGGCGGTTCGACGACCTTCGCCTTGCGCGGCGTGTTCATCATCTCGCGAATCGCGCGCGCTTCGGCTTCAGCCGCGGCGCGACGCTTGCGGATCGCATCCTCTTCGGCGCGCGCGAGATCCGCCGCTGCCTTCGATTCGGCCGCAGCCTTCTCGGCTTCGATGCGCTTGGCTTCGCGTGCGGCGTTCGCCTTGTCGTCGGCTTCCTTGTCGGCAGCCTCCTTGCGTACCTGGGCTTCGCGATCGTTCGCGCCCTGCGCAAGCGCGGCCTTCTCGGCTTCGGCGCGCGCGGCACGTTCGGCGGCCTCGGCCGCTTCGCGCTGAGCCGCTTCTTCCTCGGCCTTGCGACGTTCGGCGGCGGCGGCTTCTTCGCGGCGCTTGCGTTCCTCGGCTTCGCGCTCGAGTTGTTCCTGGCGAGCCTGCAGCTCGCGCGCCTCGCGCTCGAGCTGCTCCGCGCGTTGCGCTTCCTCGGCCAGGCGTGCGGCTTCCGCCGCGTCTTCGCCGTCGGTCGCGCCCGGTACGTCCGTACCGTCTTCGCGCTTGACGAACGTGCGCTTCTTGCGAACTTCGACCTGAATCGTGCGAGCCTTGCCCGTCGCGTCGGATTGCTTGATTTCCGACGTTTGCCGGCGCGTCAGCGTGATCTTGCGCTTGTCTGCTTCGCCTCCGCCGTGCGCACGGCGCAGGTGATCGAGCAGGCGCGCCTTGTCCGCCTCGGACAAGGCATCCGCTTCACTCGCTTTCTGCACACCCGCCGCCTGCAGTTGTTCCAGCAGCACACCGGAGGGCATCTTAAGTTCTGCGGCAAATTGGGCTACGTTGTTGCTCGCCATTCAAACCTCATCGAGCAGGGCCTCAACGGCCCTGCAGTTAAACAATCCCGACCCGCTCTATCTAGACTCGCATACTGATCTCACTGAAACCAGTGCTCGCGCGCCTTCATGATCAGCGCCTTTGCGGATTCCTCGTCCATCCCGGTCAAATCGACCAGCTCGTCGACCGCGAGCTCGGCCAGATCGTCGCGCGTCTGGACCTTGTGCTCCGCGAGCTTGGCGAGCAGTTCCGGCGTGATGCCGTCCAGGCTCTTCAGGTCGAGGGCGACATTCTCCACCTTTTCCTCGTTCGCGATCGCCTGCGTCAGCAAGGCGTCGCGCGCGCGGTTACGCAGTTCGTGCACAGTTTCCTCGTCGAATGCTTCGATCTCGAGCATTTCGTTGAGCGGCACGTACGCGATTTCCTCAAGGCTCGTGAAACCTTCGTCGATGAGGATGTCGGCGACTTCCTCGTCGACGTCGAGCCGCGAGATGAACAGATCGCGATACGTCGAGCGTTCTTCGGTCTGCTTCGCGGCCGATTCATCGGGCGTCATGATGTTGATCTGCCAGCCCGTGAGCTCGCTCGCGAGACGCACGTTCTGGCCGCTGCGGCCGATCGCGACAGCGAGTTCGCTCTCGTCGACGACGACATCCATCGCGTGCTTTTCCTCGTCGACGACGAGCGACTGAACGGCGGCCGGCGCGAGCGCGCCGATGACGAACTGCGCGGGGTCTTCCGACCACAACACAATATCGACGTTCTCGCCGCCAAGCTCGTTACGCACGGCCTGCACGCGCGAACCGCGAATGCCGACGCACGTGCCGATCGGGTCGATGCGCTTGTCGTACGCGACGACCGCGATCTTCGCGCGCACACCCGGATCGCGCGCGGCCGACTTGATTTCGAGCAGGCCTTGCTCGATCTCCGGCACTTCGAATTCGAACAACTTCATCAGGAACTCGGGCGCCGTGCGCGAGAGTTCGATCTGCGGGCCGCGGGCCGTGCGGTCGACCTTCGTGATGTAGGCGCGCGCGCGGTCGCCGACCCGGAGGTTTTCCTTCGGGATCATCTGGTCGCGACGCAGCAGCGCTTCGACGCGGCCCGATTCGACGACGAGATTGCCCTTGTCGAGACGCTTGACCGTACCGGTCATGATCTTTTCGCCGCGCTCGAGGAAATCGTTGAGGATCTGCTCGCGCTCAGCGTCGCGGACCTTCTGCAGGATGACCTGCTTGGCGGCTTGCGCGCCGATGCGGCCGAACTCGATCGACGCGATCGGCTCTTCAACGAAATCGCCGACTTCGAGGTTCGGATTCTGTTCGCGCGCCTCGAACAGCAGAATCTGCTGATCGGGCTCTTGCAGACCCGCCTCGTCGGGCACGACGAGCCAACGGCGGAACGTTTCGTGTTCACCCGTTTCACGGTCGATATGCACGCGGATATCGGCATCGTCGTAAAGCTTCTTCGTGGCCGACGCCAGCGCGGCTTCAAGCGCGGCGTATACGACGTCCCGATTGACGTTCTTCTCGCGCGCCAGCGCATCGACCAGCATCAGTACTTCGCGACTCATTGTTTGCGGCTCCTAAAATCTACGTGCGGAACAAGACGTGCCTTGTCGAGATCGGCCAGGGTGAAATCGAGCATGGCCGGGCCATCCTTTCCTTCGAATTCCAGTCCTATCGTCTCGCCCTCCGGCGCATGCAGCACACCGCGGAACTGCTTGCGGCCATCGAGCGGCTTCTTTAACGTCACCGACGCCTCGCTCCCCGCGAAGCGCGTGAAATCCGCGAGCTTCTTGAGCGGGCGGTCGAGGCCGGGAGACGACACCTCGAGACGTTCGTAATCGACGTTCTCGACGGTCAAAACGTGTTGCAGTTGGCGCGTGACTTTCTCGCAATCTTCGATTGCGATGCCCGTCGGCTGGTCGATGAACACGCAGAAGAAACCGCGCCCCGTTCGTTCGAAGTCGACCAGTTCGTAGCCGAGGCCCGTCACCGTGCTTTCTATCAGTTCGGTCAGTTGCACCATAATTCCAGGAGTCATTGCAAAGCCCGGAGTGGTGAACCCGTCCGGCTGTCATTCGTCGCTCTGGTCGCTCGGCCGCCCGTTCGCTTGGCTGCGGCAGCAACCGGCTCCGTGAGCCAGCGAAGGGATATCGTGCGAAACCGTTTTGGCAAAAAAAAATGGGCGAAACGCCCATCATCTCTTGCCGGTGGTCGCTCGTTGGGCCGCGCATCTGCGCATCGAACACATCACCCAGCGACTTCGAGATTTTACACTTTATTCAATGCGTTGGCAAACTGCGCCTGGCGCGCGGGCCGCGCGCGGCGGCCCGTCCAGGGGCAGTGCGGTGTTCAACGTCCGCGGCCGCGATTGCGTTGACCGCCGCGGCCGTTGCCCTGACCGCCCGACTGGCCGCCATTGCCATTGCCACCCGCGTTACCGCCGCCGCCATTTCCGCCGCCGTTGCCGCGCGCGCCGCGCGGACCGTTGCGACTGTTGCCCCGGCCGCCCGCGACGTTGCCGTTCGCGTTGCCGTAGCCGCCCGCATTGCCGCGATCGCCACCCGACTCGCCCTTACGCGGCGCACGATTGCCGATATTGTCGGGAAGATGCGCGGTGTTGCGCGGCGTTCCCGTAAAGACACCCGTGAACTGCGACGGCGCGCGACGCGGTCCGCGCGGCCCGAATCGCCCGGCGCCCGGTTGCTCGGCGGCGAAGCCGAGCGCGGTTTGCATCGGATCGGGTTGACGGCGCTGCGGGGCGTTGCCGCGCCCATTGCCGCCACGCTCCTCGGCCGGCGCTTTCAGACCGACCGCGCTCATGAGCGCGCGGACCTGGTTGTCCTCGAGCTCTTCCCAGCGCCCGCGCTTGAGCCCGCGCGGCAGCGTCACCGGACCGTGGCGCGTGCGGATCAGCCGGCTCACGGTCAAACCGACCGCCTCGAACATGCGCCGCACTTCGCGATTGCGACCTTCCGACAACGCGACGTGATACCAGCGATTCGTCCCTTCCCCGCCGCCATCCGCGATGCGCAGGAAATTCGCGGGGCCGTCGTCGAGTTCGACGCCGCTCAGCAGCTTCTGGCGCGAGCCTTCCGCAAGTTCGCCGATCACGCGCACCGCATATTCACGCTCGACGCTATAACGCGGATGCATGAAACGGTTCGCGAGGTCGCCCGAAGTCGTGAGCATCAGCAGACCTTCGGTATTGAAGTCGAGACGCCCGACCGCCAGCCATTTGGCCGTCTTCATCGTCGGCAGCTTGTCGAACACCGAGGGCCGGCCCTCGGGATCGGAGTGACTGACGATCTCGCCCGTCGGCTTGTGATAGATGAGCACGCGGGGCGGCTTGTTCTGGATCTTGCGCTTGACGGGCTTGCCGTTGATGCGGACCTGGTCGGTCGGCATGATGCGCTGGCCGATATGCGCGGGTTCGCCGTTCACGGACACGCGGCCCGCGAGGATCAGCTCTTCCATGTCGCGGCGCGACCCCATGCCGGCTTCGGCCAGCACCTTGTGGAGCTTCGGCGCGTCGTCGTCGGCCGCCAGCACGCGCTTGGGCTTGTCGGCGGGCTTGCGGCCGCGGCGCAGCATCGGTGCGCGCACGCCCGTGCCGCCGCTATTGTCCGCGTCGAACGCGGGCGACGTCACATACGCGAACAGATCTTCGGATTCTCCGGCCCCGTTGGCGTCGGCCGATCCCGCGCGCTTGCCGTCCGCGCCGCGTGCGCCTTGCTTCGCATTCGCGCCGCCTTGCGCGCGATTGCGATTGCGGCCGTTGTTCTGACGGCCTTGGCGATCGCCGTTCGTCTCGGCGCGCGGCGCCTCACTGCGCGTGTCATTGCGTCGGCCCCGGCGTCCCTGCGCCCGGCCTTCCGTACCGGCTGCCTGGGTATCCGTCGTCGCACCCGCGTCGCCTGCGCGCTCCGCGCCGTCGAACTCGGCCACGTTAACCGAATCACCGCCGGATGCCGCGTCGCCGCTCGTTGCCGTCGTCGTCGCGCTCGCCGTATCGGCTGCGGCATCGGCCGTGCGCTTGCGGCGCGGGGCCGCGCTGCGCCGCGCCCGTCCTTCGCGCGGCGCGCCTGCGTCGCCCGATTCCGGGTTCGCGCGCGCCTCGGCGCCCGACACGTCGCCGGACCGATCCGCGTGTGCGCCATCGTCGCCTTCCGACGCGGGCGCTTGCGCGCGCTCGGCGACATCCGGATTTTCGTCGCCATCACGCGCCTTGCCCGCTCGGCGACGCGCGATCAAGCTGCGCGGACCGCGACGCAGACCGCGGCGCGTACCCCGTTCGCCCGCGTCCGCGCCGTCGGCGCCTTCAGCGCCGTCGGCCGCGCCGGGCGACGCCGATTCGGCCTGCGCCTGAGCGGCGGGCGCATCGGCGACCGCATGCTCGGCAGCCGGTGCGGCGGCAGCCTTGGCGGACTTCGCGCGCGATGTCCGCGCGCGGGCCGGCTTCGGCTGCTCTTCGCGCGACTCGGGCGAATCGTTGAATTGTTCGTCTTTCAAACTAAACCTCTGAGAGTCTTGACCGGGCCGCCCCATACGGGTGCACACCGGCCGTCCTGGTCTTGATCAGGCGTCGCGCGGCATCTCGTCGGGGCGCGCAGCCAGTGGATCGTTCGATTCGTCCTGACCCGGATCCGTCGCGAAGGACGCGTCCGTGTGCAAGCGCTCTTGCGGCCGATGCGCGTCGGCATCGGCCAGGGTGATGTCGTGCGCGGCGGGATGCGACGCCGTTTCCGTGCCGGATGCCGCGCTCGCGCCGTCTTTACCGTCTGTGTCGTTCGCGTCGGTTGCCGCCTCGACCGACGCACCGAGATGCGGGGGCGCCGCCTCGACAACCTCGATCGCCGCGTTATCCGTATCCGTCGTCGCGTCGGCGGCCACGTCGAGATGCGAGGCCGTCTCAGGCGTTTCGGCTGCCTCGGAACCGGCGGCGCCCTCGGCAAGTTTCGTTTCAATCTTGGCTTCGGCAACCGCCTCGACCGTCGTATCGCGAGCGGGGCCCGCCTCACGCGCTTCGATCGCCTCACCCTCGGCGCCGTCCGCGGCACGCTGTCCGTTCGCTGCCTGCGCAACGGCCGCCGCGACCTTTTCGGCGATTTCGTCTTCGGGCAGATCTTCGAAGGCGATCGCATGCTGCGCCAGCAGATCCGACTGGACCGCCGAATCCGGCGTCACGAGCGAAGGCAGTTCGTCGAGCGCCTTGAGACCGAGATCGTCGAGAAAATGACGCGTCGTCGCGTAAAGCGCCGGACGGCCCGGCACGTCGCGATGCCCGATGACTTCGATCCAGTCGCGATCCTCGAGCTGCTTGATGACCTGCGTGCTGACCGCGACGCCGCGAATTTCTTCGATATCGCCGCGCGTGACCGGCTGGCGATACGCAATGATCGCGAGCGTCTCGAGCACCGCGCGCGAGTATTTCGGCGGTTTTTCGGGATGCAGCCGATCCAGATAGACGCGCATCGCGGGCTTGCTCTGAAAACGCCAGCCGCTCGCGAGGGACACGAGTTCGACACCTCGTCCCGACCACTCGCCGCGCAGATCTTCGAGCAGGGCGCGCACCGTGTCGGCCGAAACGGGCTCGGCAAACAATTTGCGCAGCTCGCCCAGCTTGAGCGGCTCCTGTGCACAGATCAACGCAGTCTCGAGGACGATCCTTGCCTCTTGAGTATTCATGCAGCTAGTCCCGACCTGAGCGGTCAGCAGAACGGGATCAAAAGAAACTGGAATGGGGAGAAACGCTCGTCCGATTGTGATCGGTCATAGTCACGGGAGCGTATCTCGGGAAGGCCGACGCATCGTCAACGATCGGCCGCATCACTTCTTGCCGTCGGCGTCCGGCTCTACCGCTCGGACGCAAGGTGCCACACACCCGGCGAGCCATTGCAGCGCGATCTGCGGCTGCTTTGGCAGCAGACTCCGACCGTGGCCCATACGCGCACACACGAGAGTCGCCTGATAACGCCGCATCTTACGCAAAAAGAATCACGCAGTAAATGCCCGCGCGTCATGCCCGCGGTCAATCCCCATTGGACGCCGGGCGCGTCCGAAGGGCCCGCCCGCCGCCTAGACCCCAAGAAACTGCGCGAGCCGCCGCACCCCTTCATCGAGCCGTTCCGTGCCGCACGCGTAACACCAGCGCACGAAACCCTCGCCCTCTGCGCCGAACGCAACGCCGGGCGCGAGGCCCAGTCCCGCTTCGCGCACGAGCCGCTGGCACAGCGCGAGGCTGTCGCGCGCCGCGTCGAGCCGGAAGAACAGATACATCGCGCCGTCTCCCGGCTTGACGTCGACGCCGGGCAATCCGCCGAGCGCGCGCACGAGGTGATCGCGCGACTGGCGCAATTGCGCGACCACGCCGTCGGTCACGGCCGCCCCGTCGCGCACCGCGACGATCCCCGCGCGCTGCACGAACTCGGGCGCGCACGACGTGTTGTACTCGACGAGCTTGCTCAGATCGTCCATCAGCGCGTCGGGGGCGACGATCCACCCGAGCCGCCAGCCGGTCATGAGCCACGCTTTCGAGAACGAATTGACGGCGATTACGCGCTCGTCGCGTCCCGCGAGATCAAGAAACGACGGCGCCGTGCGCCCCGCGCCGAAATAGAGCCGCTCGTAGACCTCGTCGGCGATGATCCAGATGCCGTGTCGCCGGCAATGCTCGAGCACGGCGCGCTGCTCGTCGCGCGACATGACCCAGCCGGTCGGGTTGTTCGGCGAATTGATCAACACCGCGCGCGTATCGGGCGTCAAGACCGCGAGAAAGCGTTCGAGATCGAGCGTGAAACCCTTCGGCCCGTACGACAGCGACACGGTCTCGACGCGCGCGCCGAGAATCTTCGGAATCTCGACCAGATTGGGCCACAGCGGCGTCAGCGCGACGACGCGATCTCCCGCGCCGACCACGAGTTGCGATGCGAGCATCAGCGCATTGACGCCGGCGCTCGTCACCGCCACGTGATCGGGCGACGTCGCGCCGTGCAGCACCGACACATACTCGGCGAGCGCGCCGCGCAGCGCCGGAATACCGAGATTGTGCGTATAGAACGTCGCGCCGTCGGCCAACGCGGCGCTCGCGGCATCGCGAATAAAGCGCGGCGTTTGCTGATCGGACTCGCCGAACCAGAACGGCAGCACATCAGGCAAGCCCATCGCCGCATTCGCGACCTCGCGAATCTTCGACGCGCGCAACGCCTGCACGGCCTCTCGCGCAAAAGGCGCCGCCGCGCCGCGTCCGGCTTCCGTCACCCACGACACAGTCTCGCTCGCCATCTCCGTACCCACGCTCCCTGCCCTCGAAAAAACGGATGGTAGCAGCGCATCGGCGTTCCTCGCCCGCTATCCATGCTCACGCCCAAGCTCGTGCTCGTGCTCGTGCTCGTGCTCGTGCTCGTGCTCGTGCTCATGCTCGTGCCAGTGCCAATGTCAGACGCAAGCCCAGGGTCCGCCACCTGATTTCGGCTTTCGGCTTTCGGCTTCCCGCTTCCCGCTTCCCGCTTCCCGCTTCCCGCTTCCCGCTTCCCGCTTCCCGCTTCCCGCTTCCCGCTTCCCGCTTCGAGTGTAGGCCGCGCTCAGACGCCCTGCCCAAGCCGCAAGGGCACGTCGCGCACGATTTGCCAGACGGCGTCGGCCGCCGGAGACAGCGAGCGATCGCGGCGCCGCACGAGCGCCACCGTGCGCTCGGCCGTCGGCACGAGCGGGCGGGCGACGAGCGAAAGACCGGCCGGCAGCGGCAACGCCAGATTCGGCAGCACGGAAATGCCGACGCCCGCATCGACGAGGCCGAACACGCTCGCCGGATGAGCCATCTCCTGCACGACGACGGGCTCGATGCCGTGGTCGCGGAAGACCTTTTCGATCAGCGGACGACTGCCCGACGCCGAATCGAGCAGCACGAGCCGCTCGCCTTGCAGCGACGCCCATCCGATCGCGTCGCTGAACGCGAGCGGATGGTCGACGCGGCAGACGACGCTGAACGAATCCGTCATGACGGGTTCGAGCACGAGACCATCGGCCGCGATCGGATCGAGCAGCGGCGCGATGACGACACCGAAGTCGACCTCGCCCGACTTGACCTTGCGCAGCACGTCGTATTGCACCTCGTCGCGCAACGACAGCGCGATATACCGGTGCTGCGCGTTGCATTGGGCGACCGCGAGCGGCATCACGCGGGCCGATACCGTCGGCGCCGCCGCGACGACGACGCGTCCGCGCCGCTGTTCGCCGATCTCGCGAATCTCCCGCAAGGCGCCGTCGAGTTCGGCGAGCAGCCGCGATACGCTGGCGACGAGATTGAGTCCGGCCTCGGTCAGCACGACTTCGCGCGTCGTCCGGTCGAGCAGCTTGAGTCCGAGCTCGTCTTCGAGTTCGCGGATCGATCGACTCACGGCGGACTGCGTGAGGCCGATCTTCTGGCCGGCTTTGCTGAAACTCGCCAGCCGCGCGACCTCCATGAAAACCCGCAATTGCCTCAGCGTGACGTTCATCTTGTTGTTCGCGCTCCTCGCGCCCGATGCATGAGGCCGATAGACCGGCCCATTCGATGTGCGTGCCGCATCATAGCGCGCACGCCCAAAGACGACGCATCGGCATGGCGCGCGCGGAACCGGCGCGGTGCGCCATGCAGGTATGGCAACCGTCCGGTGCGCGCCGGCGGGTTCTTGCCCCGTCGAACCCGCGCGCGGCACGTCGACTGAGCGCGCGAACGCTTGCGCGTGCGCAACCGGCACGAATTGCGGCGAAAAACCCGCAACCCGGCCGATCGCGCGCGGATGCGGCACGCCCATCTGGTGCGCGCACGTGATCGACCGGGCACGGATCGCGCCTCGCATGCACAACTTCGGTGATTTCGCCGATCCCCAATCCTGCGTTTTCGACGCCCTGCGGGGTGGCCTTAAATCGCGCGCAAGCCTTATACGGCGGACGTTTGCTGTGCTGCAGCACGCGATTGGCACGGTATTCGCTTTTAGCCATCCAAGCCAACTCGCCATGCGGGTTGGAATACAAGGTCGCAACGTTGAGAAAGCGTCCACGCGTCCCGCCGCCGATTGCGCGGGCACACACTGGGGTCTGCATTGCTGAGGTGAAACATGATGGTATTCGACGATTTGAAAGACAACGAATGGGCCCTGGTCGAGGCGCTGTTCTGTGACGAGCCCAAGCGTAGCGAACGCCGCGGTCGTCCACGCGTCGAAGCCCGCTCGGTCGTCAACGCCGTGCTCTGGGTGTTGTGCACCGGCGAAGGCTGGTCGAAGCTGCCCGGGCGCTATCCGTCGCCGCCGACCTGCCGCCGCCGCTTCGACGAATGGCAAGCTGACGGCACGCTCGCCGAAATCGTCAAACGCCTCGGCAGTTGCGGCCGCGAGATCAGCCTGCGCGGCCGCGCGGCCGCGACGGTCAACAAACAACCGGCGCCGCCCGCGCGCGACCGCTTGCGCGGTGCGTTCTGGACCAACCCGGAATCGTGGCGCGCGCCCGTCAAACTGGCCTGAGAACATCCTGTCGGCTGAGCGCGCGCGGTCCGGCTACCGCCCCGCGCCTCGCGCTCATTGACGCCCGCATCCATCGGCCGCATCGAGGGACGGCACGCGTGGCGAACGGCGAAGCCGGCGATGCTGCGACGGAAACGTCGACGACACGCGGGTTCGCCACGCGGCGGCGGGGTCGGCTGCCGCGGTGTCCGCGGATCTGACAAAGATGCGCTGCCGACGACCGTTTCGCGCTCGGCGCCCGACGGCCGACACTGTCGCGCGCCGTCCGGTCACGATCCCTCCCGATGCGGCGACGCGGCGATGCGGCCGCTGTCGAGTCCGCGACATTCGATTCCGCGACGCCTGGGTCGCTCTCGTCGAATCCATGACCATCGACTCGGTCGCGGACCATCCGAAGCCCCCCGCGCCCATTCCGGCGCCGCGCGGCCCTTCGACACGCTTAGCGCTCGCGCTCCGCGATCTGTTACCGGCGCGCGGACAGACGCTCGTACGGCACGCCGCTCCTCGCAAGGTCCGCGATGCCCGACGCGGCCGACCGCCGACGCGCGTCAAGCGCCCGAAACGGCGATAAACATTCCTTTACGAACACTTACAGCTCGCGCGATCCGAATCCGTAGACTGAATGCTCCGCATTCACGTCGACACGTTTCCATGATCGCGAAAGCGCTGCTCGCCGTCGGCGCCGCAGCTCTGGGACTCGGTGGGTTTCTGATGGCGGCGCCGGCACGCAGCCAGGCCGCATCGGCTATCTGGGCTGCGCACGGCGCGCCGGTCGCGTTGCCGGTCGATCGTGCGCCGCCCGCGAGCTCGACCTTCACGCCGCCCGCGCCGAGGGGGAATTTGCGCGGCGACATCGCGGCCAATTCACGCGAGGACCGCCACGATCACGATCGAGACCATCGCGAATCCGAACGCAAGTCGAGCCGCCAATAAAGCAATCTCGAAAATATTCCGAAAAGTCCGGGAACCTGTTTCGCTTCGCGCGTGTCGGACACTTTGCCATGACCACAGCGTGGCATGTGTTACCCGGTATCGCCCGTATCCCTGGATACGGGCGTTTTTTTATCGGGCTTCAGATCGGGCTTCAGCGAAGCCGCGTTCGCGCGGCTAATTACCCGATGCCTTGATCGCATCCTCGGGCGCCAGATACAAATTCACGCGTTCATTCGACCACGTCGGCGCGCGTTCGCTGCGCTCGAGGCGGACGATTTCAGCCTTGCCGCGCGCCGTGAGCACCGCGATATCGACAGGGGCATGGTATCCGGGGCCATCAGGCGTGCGCTGGCGGATCGTTTCGAGCAACCCGGCGCCGCGCAAAAACTCGAATACCTTCGGCCGCTTCGGCCACGGCACCTGCCGGTACTGTGCATGCCGTAGTGCCTCGAGCACGGCCTCGTTCGAATGCTTCATTTCGCTCTCCGCGTTCCGGCCCAAGGCCGCAATTCGACTTGTCATGAGGACAGCGCCATTCTGCCAATTCATGCACCCGACCGATTTGGCATACCTGACTGGCAAACTGTGATCTTAAGCCCGACATATCTCGCAGGCAAAGTGTCGTATCGACCGATTTGCACGCGAATGCAACTCCCGACTTTTCCGAGGTTAGTAACAACTTGTAACCATGGTAAGCAAAAATAGGCGGTCTGCGGAGTGCCGGAGAGCGTCGATAAAATGGAATTGTCTTTCGAATGCCATTTCGTAGCGGTTTGCTTCTGTAACTCTTTGCCTGGAGGTTCAATCATGAAGACAATGCGCATGGCGTTGGCGGTTTCCCTGATGTCGCTCGCGAGCATCGCCGCCGCGCAAACGGACGGCGTGACGGTCAGTACCGACCCCGCGAAAGCGGCCGACGTCGAGGCGCGCGCCCAGGCCTTGCAGGACGCGCAGGACAAGGCCAACGCGATGAAGAGCGAAGCGCCCCCGCACAAGCATCACCACGGCAAGAAGCCTGCGGGCGATAAGGCAGAGTAAGATAGCGCCCGGTCGACTCGACCGACCGCCTCGGCGACCGACGCGCCCGCCGTCGGACGACACGGCGCCCCACTTCGACAGAAGCCCGCTCCACGCGGGCTTCTGTCTTTATAGAATCCCGTCATAGCGCGCAGAGAAGGAGCGAGTGTGAGCAATATTCAATTCGACATCGAATGGACGGACGCGGCGAGCCGCAAAATCGAAAAGCTGATGCCGAAGGCGAAAGGGCCGGACGGCGAGCGCGAACCCGTGCTCGCCCTGCCGCCGATCGAATGCCTGCCCGCCGAGGGCGATATCCTCTTTCTCGGACCGCGCGGCAAGCAACAACCGTTCATCGTCGCCGAGCGGCAATATCACCATGAAGGCGGCGGCGACTGGACCATCGTGCTGATTCTCGACCTCCCGGACGACAACTGATCGCCGCATGCCGTACGTCCAGCATCGTACGGCTGCGGTCTCACGTTCCCGGTCTAGCGCTCCAGGCCTCACGTCCCGGATCGCGCGTCGCCGCGCACGGTCAACGCGCGAAAAAAAACCCGCACTTGATCCAAGTGCGGGTTCAAACCGCCGCCCTACGAGGAAAGGCGACGGGGCCAATTCAAATCCTGCCGATCGCGAAGACGATCACGCGTGGAACCCCGGGACGTGTCGTGTCGGCCAGTCCATCGCCATGCGAATTCGGCATCTTCGCGGCTATGCCAGACTCCGGACCGCGTCCCTATTTACGCAACAGCCATGCCATCCGCGCATATCTGTACGCGAGACGGATACGATCCGCGACAGCGGCAGTCCCCATCGGGCGCACACGGATTTCGATCGCGCGATTGCTTCGCTCTGCAGAACGTAGCCTGATCTCATTCGAACGTTTGTTCAGTGCGATGTCCAGCGCACATGCGCCGTAACGTTACGTGACACGCGGCCGCACATGCAGAGAGCCGCGACGCGACGGCCTGTACAATCGGCCCATGCCATCCACGGAAGGGACCATGATTCGGCCGTTGTCTGCACGCGCCCTGCTATGCCCGTTGTTGCTCGTCGTCTGCTGCACGACGCATGCATCGTCCGAACCTTCGACCTCGACCCCGCCCCCACCGCCTTCGGTTCTCTACGGACCGTTGTTCGCCGCCGTTCAGAACGCGCGTCTCTTCTCCGACGAACGGACGTTTGCCGACATGGCGCCCGTCGGCACGCCGGATCGAATCGTCAGCGGCTTCGAGCGCATGAAGTCGCAGCGCGGCTTCAATCTCGGATCGTTTGTCTTCGAGCATTTCCTGCCGCCGCGTCGTGCACGCCCCCCCGCGCCGGCCGATCCGCGCATCGCGATCGACGATCACATCGATGCGCTCTGGACCGAACTCGCGCGTCCCGCGGATCTCCCAAGTTCGCCCGATGCCTCATGGATCGCCGTCCCGCGTCCCTACCTCGCGCCAAGTCCTCGCTTCGACGACGTGCGCTACTGGGAGTCGTACTTCGTGATGCTTGGGCTCGACGCCGACGGACGCCGAGCCCAAGTCGACGATCAGATCGACGACATCGCCGCGCTGATCGACCGCTTCGGCTATATGCCCGCGAGCAATCGGACCTACGACCTCAGTCACTCGGGCCCGCCGTTCTTCTCGCTGATGGTCGATCTCGTCGCGCGCCATGAAGGGCCGGCGGCCTATGTCCGCTATCGGCCCGCACTCGAACGCGAGTATGCGTACTGGATGGACGGCGCCTCGCAACTGCCCAGCGACACCGCCTGGCGGCGCGCGATCCGCCTGTCCGACGGCACCGTGCTCAACCGGTACTGGGACGATCGCGCCGCGCCGCGCGACACGTCGTACCGATCGGATCTCCTGCTCGCCTCGCATGCCGGCTCGCCGTTCGGCAAGCGCGCGGAAAGCCTCTTTCGCAATCTGCGCGCCGCCGACGAGAGCGGATGGGCCCTGAGTTCGCGTTGGGTCGCCGACGGTCAGCACGTCGCGACGCTACGCACGACCTCGCTGGTGCCGGTCGACCTCAATGCCTTGCTCTATCACCTGGAAGTCACGCTGGCGCGCGGCTATCGCGAAACCGGCGACCGTGCGCATGCCGAGAACCTGCTGCTGCGCGCCGCGCAACGCAAGGCCGCGATCGAACGCTTGATGTGGGATCCGAAAATCGACGCGTTCGCCGATCTCGATTGGACCAGCGGCAAACTGACGCACATCCTGACGGCAGCGACGGTGTACCCGCTGTTCCTGCGCACGGCGACGCCTTCGCAGGCCGCCGCGGTCGCGCAGACGGTGCGCGATGCCTTGCTCGCGAAAGGCGGCGTCATGACGACGACGATCCGAAGCCCGTGGAGCTGGGATGCACCGTATGGCTGGGCGCCGATTCAATGGATGGCCGTGACCGGCTTCAACCAATACCATTTCGCCGACCTCGCCCGCACGATCGCGAAACGATGGGTCCAGACGAGCCTCGACACGTACGCGCAGACCGGCCGCTTATCGGAGCGATACGACGTCGTCGATCCGAGCCGCAATGCGGCGCTGATCGCAAACGAACTGTCGGCCGAAACGGGCGCGCCGAGCGTCGTGCACGGCGTCGGATGGAGCGCGGGCGTGCTTCGCGCGATGCTCGCGGCGTATCCGGAGATCGCCTCGACGCATACGCGCGGGCCGGACCCGCGTCTCACGCACTAATGTCGATGGCGTCGCGCCGCGTGCAGCTCGGGCGGATCGCAGTCGTCATGCGGCTCCGTGAGCGCATGCGCCACGATAAACACGAGCGCGGCCAGAAACACGATAAACGCCCACATCCAATACGGTATCAAGTCGAACATGATGAAGCCTCCCGCGCGGTCGATTCTTGTTCTGATCGGATTCGCCGGACGATGCCGCCGCACCGGCCGGATACGCGTCCGGCACGGGCTCGCCCGCCGATCGTCGTTCCTGCCCCTCAGGAACGCTGTCGACGCCCGCGTGCGTCGATATGGATGACTGCCGAGCGCCGCGTGCCCGCCTCGGGCCGGCGTCGGTATTCGATTTCGATCACGCGGCGACGCTGGGGCCGCAACGCGCGCAGAGCGCCGGCGCATCGGCCGAACGCGTGCTTGAAAAGGGACTTGATCGCTTGAGCAGCGTGGTGCGCGTACGTATTCATTGTGTGCCCGTCCCCCATGGTCCTGACAGCCTATCCACTCCCGTGTCGGATCGCCGATTGCCGAATTGCCTATCGCCACCGCGTCCGACACGTCCTTGATTCAAAACACCAGCAAGCTTCGGGCCCGCCTGCGGATGTCGTCTGATACGCAACGGCATGCGGTTCATCCATGCCGTTGATTCCACCATCCCACACTTTGCGCCGCCGCGCACTGAGGAACGACCCTGCTGCGGCCCAATCACAACGGCATGGCAGCACGGCGGCCCGCGTCGCTCGCAACCCGATGCATTCAGGCACCCGGAAAACAAAAAAGCCGGCATAAGCCGGCTTGATCGATCAGCGGAACCGCGGTGCCGGACCCATCGAAGACGCGCGCGACCGCGCACGTCCCCGATACATCCAGCATAGGACAGATTAGTGCATCTCCGTGCTCAAAAGCCCGACGATGTGCTGCGCTTGCGGCGTCGTCACCACCTTGCCGCTTTCGTCGACGATCGCCACGCGCGTCGTGCTTTCGGTCAGCGCGCGCACGTTGAGACGATACTGCTTGGCTTCCTTGTCCTTGTGACCATGGAACAGTTGGCTCCAGAAGCCTTGTTCGTCGGACGTGTGGTCGTTCGGATCGACGTAGCGGATGAAATACAGCCCCTTCGTGCGGTCCTTGTCGTCGACCGTGAAGCTCGCGCGATCAAGTGCGACCCCGACCGCCAGCCACGCGCGGTCATAGGACGACGCCATATTGATTTCGGTGAGTTTCGTGTCGGCGCCCGCGTCGGCCTCGTTCGTGTTGTGCGCCGCGGAAGCCGCTGCAGGCGCGGAAGCCGATGCCGCCCCCGACGCGGCGACGCCCGATGCCGCATCGGCGTCGTCGGCGATCGGCTGCCCGCTCGTCTTGTTGTATGAGAGTTCCGTCATCAGACGGCGCAGATATTCGACTTCGAGCGTCGGATCGTTCGGCGCGGCAGCCCACTCGCGATTTTCGTTGTTCTGCCCCGTCATCTGCTCGGTCAGACCGCGCTCGCTGATGAAGACATACGTGGAACCGTCCGGACCCGCTTCGAGGCGCGTGCGGTATTTGTAGCGGCTCGCGGCCGTATACGCGCTGTCGAGGCTCTTGCCGATGAAATTACGCACGAAGCCCGCATCGATGCTCGGCCGCTTCTCGTTCCAGTCCGTTTCCATCACGCCGGACTTGCGCGACTCGACGGCAAGCAGGAAGCCCTGCTGCTGCCAGAACTTGCGGAGCTGCGGCCAGAGCTGCTTGGCGTCCTGGCCGTCGACGACGAGCCAGCGCTCGTTGCCGTCGCGCTGCAGGTGCACGCCCGGCAGCGACGGCAGCACCGTATCCGTTGTTTTCGGCGCGGTCTTCTCGGTCTGCGTCAGCGAACTCAGCGACGCTTCGCCGCTCGTCGGCGCGGCGAGCCGCTGATCGGCGACCTGCGCGGTCAGATCGGGCGGCGCCGCGAGATTCGGCGTCTTCGGCTTCTCGGAGCTCTTGTACTCGATTGCGTGCGGGTCCGGAGCGCTGCACCCGGCGGCCAGACCTGCGAGGGCGGCAAGCACTGCAACGTTCAGCGTAAGGCGATGGGCAATAAATTTCATGGATTCCTTCGGGCGCGCCACGGACCAGCTTCCGTGGGATCAACGGGGGATTTTACCGGTCTTGCGACCTTCATTGCAAAAACGTGCGCCGACCCGCAATTTTCCGTTCGTCACCAGACGGCGCAAGGTCGCTCCGGCCCTGCCTTGTCAAGCCCTTGCGCGCGCCGCGTGGCGTCACGGCCCACGCGCCGAACCAACGCTTGCCAAGCGCGTCGCGCGCCCCCACCATGGCTGCTCGCCCCTGCGGGTCCTATCCGTCGCGGGGACGAAGAATGGCATTTGAGCCCGCGATTCGCGGGCTTTCTTTTTGCCCCGCCGAAATCCGCTCGTCCGCTTCTGCGCGCTGAATTCGGGCCGCCTCGCTCCTCGCGCCTGAAATCCATGCGCCCCCGCTGAATGCCCTAAATCCTGCGCGGCGATCCGCCGCGGCGACGATCGCCGTCCAAACAAAAAAGCGGTTCAGACCCGTCTGAACCGCTCGTGCGTTCAAGCAAGCCGACGGCGCTGTCGGCTTACTTCGCGACCGGCATCGTGAACTCGGCGCCCTTCGCGATCGAATCGGGCCAACGCTGCATCACGCTCTTGTAGCGCGTATAGAAGCGCACGCCCTCTTCGCCGTACGTATTGTGGTCGCCGAATAACGAGCGCTTCCAGCCGCCGAACGAATGCCAGGCCATCGGCACGGGAATCGGCACGTTGATGCCGACCATGCCGACCTGGATCTGACGCGCGAACGCGCGCGCGACGCCGCCATCCGATGTGAAGCACGACACGCCGTTGCCGTATTCGTGCCGATTGATCAAGTCGACGGCGGACGCGAAATCAGGCACGCGGACGACCGACAGCACCGGTCCGAAAATCTCCTCGCGGTAAATCTTCATATCGGGCTTCACATGATCGAACAACGTGCCGCCGAGGAAAAAGCCCTGTTCATGACCCGCGACACGCTGTCCGCGACCGTCGACGACGAGTGTCGCGCCCTCGCCGATGCCCGCATCGATATAGCCTTCGACCTTCGACTTGTGCGCGCCCGTCACGAGCGGCCCCATTTCGGCGTCGCGCTCCATGCCGTTCTTGACGGTCAGCGCGCGCACGCGCGGCGCGAGGCGATTCACGAGGTCGTCGGCGATGTGTCCGACCGCGACCGCGACCGAGATCGCCATGCAGCGTTCACCGGCCGAGCCGTACCCCGCGCCGATCAGCGCATCGACGGCCTGGTCGAGGTCGGCGTCGGGCATCACGACGAGATGATTCTTCGCGCCGCCGAGCGCCTGCACGCGTTTGCCGCGCGCCGCGCCCTGCGTGTAGATGTATTCGGCGATCGGCGTCGATCCCACGAACGAGATCCCGGCGACGTCGGGATGATCGAGCAGTGCGTCGACCGCCTCCTTGTCGCCGTGCACGACATTGAAGACCCCGTCCGGGAGCCCCGCCTCCTTGAGCAGTTCCGCGAGCCGGATCGAACACGACGGATCGCGCTCGGACGGCTTGAGCACGAACGTGTTGCCGCATGCGAGCGCGATCGGGAACATCCAGCACGGCACCATCATCGGGAAGTTGAACGGCGTGATGCCCGCGGTCACGCCGAGCGGCTGACGCATGCTCCAGTTGTCGATACCGCCGCCGATCTGCTCGGTGTACTGCCCCTTGAGCAACTGGGGCGCCGCGCACGCGAATTCGACGACTTCGATGCCGCGCGTGACCTCGCCGCGCGCGTCGCTGAGCACCTTGCCGTGTTCGCGCGTGATGAGTTCGGCGAGCTCCTCGGCGTGCTTGTCGAGCAAGGCCTTGAAATTGAACAGAATCCGCGCGCGCTTGAGCGCCGGCGTGTCGGCCCATGCCGGGAACGCCGCACGGGCCGCCGCGACGGCCGCCGCGACCTCGGCCTTCGAGGCAAGCGCGACACGCGCCTGCACCTTGCCGGTCGCCGGATTGAAAACGTCTCCCGTGCGTCCGCTCGTGCCGGGCTGGATCTTGCCGCCAATGAAATGCGTGATGTTTCGGACCGCGGTATCGCCTGCGTGGGTGTCGCTCATTGCCTGTCTCCGAGACGTTCTGGATCGTGCGCAATCGGGGGATCGATCGGGTTGACGATCGGGTTGAGGGTTGGCGAGGCGCACAGTCGCCCCGCCGGTGCTTGCACACAAGTGGCGTCACTATGCGACGCCCAATTTGGCGCGCACAGAGTCAGTTACCGAACTGAATTGATAACTGTATTGGTCTCAATCGATAAAGTGTATTGGCAAAAAGCGGCATGCTTTCGTACGATCGGGTATCGCCATCGCCGCTTTCCCCATGATCGAACTCGACCTTATCCGCCAGCGCGCGAACGCCCCGACCCTCGTCGAGCAGCTTGTGCGCGCGTTCTCCGACGCGATCGAGCGGCACGCGCTCAAGGCCGGCACGCGCCTGCCGTCGGTACGGCGCCTCGCGCAAGACCATGCGCTGAGCACCTTCACCGTCACGGAAGCGTACAACCGGCTCGTCTCGCTCGGGCTCGTCGTGGCGCGGCGCGGCTCCGGCTATCGCGTTGCCAGCCGGCCGACGGCCGCGCGGGACGACGCGCCGGCCTGGGAACCGCCGAGCCTCAATGCGACCTGGCTGCTCTCGGACGT
The DNA here is from genome assembly GCF_003628125.1 of Pararobbsia silviterrae. Lineage (GTDB taxonomy): Bacteria > Pseudomonadota > Gammaproteobacteria > Burkholderiales > Burkholderiaceae > Pararobbsia > Pararobbsia silviterrae. The sequence continues at coordinate 91,536 of NZ_RBZU01000009.1, read as the reverse complement.
CTTCGCCGATCACTCGGTGCCGATCAAGGCCGGCTGCGGTTGGATGCCCAACGAGTGGGTCAACGAAGCGGGGCTGCATCACGCGCTGCGGGCCGTGAGCCGCACGCCGGCCGCACGGCTCGCGGACTACGGCCATCCGTACGGCTTCGCGCCGCTGCGCGAACGTGTCGCCGCCGAGCTCGACCGCTACGGTGTGCCCGTCGATGCGACGAACGTCCTGCTCACGCAGGGCGCGACGCAGGCGCTCGACCTCATCGTGCGCACGCTGCTAAGGCCTGGCGACGCGGTCGTCGTCGAGGATCCCTGCTATTGCAATCTGCTCCAGATCCTCAAGCTCGCGGGGCTCCAAGTCCATGGCGCGCCGCGCACGCCGCAGGGCTTCGACCTCGATGCGCTCGAAAACATCGTGCGCACGCACGAGCCGAAGGCGCTGTTCGTCAACACGGTATTGCAGAATCCGACCGGCGCGAGCCTGAACATGGCCGCCGCGTTTCGCGTGCTTCAGATCGCCGAGCGGCACGGACTCTGGGTCATCGAAGACGACGTCCATCGCGAACTGTCGCCGGCCGGACCGCCGATGCTGGCCGCGATGGAGGGACTGCGGCGCGTCGTCTACGTCAGCAGTTTCGCGAAGACGATCACGCCCGCGCTGCGCTGCGGATACGTCGCCGCGGAACGCGACGTGCTGCGCGAACTCGCGCGCACGAAGATGGCCGTGGGTCTGACGTCGTCGGAAACGACCGAGCGCCTGGTCGACAAGGTGCTCGTCGAGGGCCGCTATGCGCGGCATGTCGAATTCGTCAACGACAAGCTCAAGGATGCACACGCGCGCGTCGAGCAATACGTCGACGATCTCGGACTCGAACTCTTTCATCGGCCGCAAGCGGGGCTCTATCTCTGGGCGCGTTTGCCGATCGAGCCCGAACAGGCGAGCGACATTGCGACCCGCGCATTGCGCTACGGGATCTGGCTCGCGCCGGGCTCCTATTTTCGACCCGGCGACCAGCCCTCGTCGTGGTTCCGCTTCAACGCGCCGTACGCGACCGACCCGCGCCTGTGGGACTTCGTCGCACAGATTGCGCGCGAAGCGCGCGGCACGCGGGCGTAAGGTTCGCGCGCTCGGGCAGACTCGCGCGCCGGCTAGTTCGACCCGCCGTGCTCCTTCTGGTATTCATCGAGCGCGCGCAGCGTGTTGTTCACGTGCTGCTCGGGGTCCATGCTCGAATACGAGTACCAGATGCGGCCGTCCGGCTCGATGACATACGACACGCGCTTGGCCATCTGTTTCTCCGGCATCGCCGCATCGTAGGCTTTCATGATCGAGCGATCCGGATCCGCCGCGACCGCGAATTTGCTCCGGCACTCGCTGACCGAGAATTGATTGAGCGTCTCGATGTCGTCGTGCGAGACGCCGATGACGGTCGCGTGATAGTCGTGAAACCGGTCGACGGCGTCCGCGAACAGATGGGCTTCGATCGTGCAGCCCTTCGTGAAGGCCGCCGGATAGAAATAGAGCACGACCGGGCCCTTCTTGAGCGCCTCGTCGAGCGAAAACGCAAAGACCTTGCCGCCGATCGACGCCTGAGCCTTGAAATCCGGCGCCGGATCACCCGAGTTGAGTTCCGCGTGCGCGAGCGAGGCGGCGCCGAGCGCGCCAACTGTAACAATTGCCGCCACCGTTGCGCGGCTCGCGCGAAGCACGGACGACAGCGGCTTGAAAGACTCGGACATCCCTGTCTCCTAACGGGCACAACGCCCTGGCGGCTATTGTGCCCGTTTGTCGGAGACGCCGCTCGCGGCTAGACGCGCTCCGGGCTCGCGCCCTCGCGATTGCGAGGCGGATCGAACAGCGGGACGAGCTCGGGGCTCGACAACGAGAAGCGCGCCACCGTATTCGCATGATGGGCGAGCGCGTGGACCATCCCGCGGCCCGGATCCATCTCTTCGAGCATGCGCAGGATTTCCATATACCGCCCGCCGCCGCGGATCCGGTCGAAATGCAAGCGGCGCAGACGCTGAATCAGCCCATACATGTCTTCGTTGCGGCGCGCACTCGTGCTCTGCACGGCCACGTAGCGCTCGTAGAGCCGCGGCAGGCCGCAAATGAACCCGAGCTGCGCGAGCACGGCGCGGTAATGGGGCCGCTCACCCTCGGCGCCGACAAAGCCTTCATGCGCCGACGCGCCGATCGCCGTCTTGATCAGGTAATACGCATGCACGAGGCGTTGACCGCCGCCGGGCGTCTGATTCGCGATGACGTCGAGTTTCTGGATCAGGCGCCGCTCGAACTGCGTCAGCGTGACGGATTCCGCGCCGTCGTTCGAGGCGTCGTCGCCCCCGCCGCCGAGCGAATACCACCAGTCGTCCTCGCGATCCGAGGCCAGTTCCGCGAGATGCTCGGCCACGGACGCCGAATTGTGCGCGAGATCGGGCTCGACCTCGTCGCGAATCCAGTAGAGCGTGTCGAAGCGACCGCACAGATAATCGTCGGACAGCGTCATCCCCGCGGCGCCCGGTGCGGCATCGTCGGTCACGCGGCGATTGCCGCCCTCGTCCTCTTTCTCGATCGCACGCTTTTCCGTTTCGCGGCGCAACGTCTTGTTCATGCGTTCCTGGTCGAAGACCGCGAACACCGTGAACTGGGGCATCGTCATCAAGGCGTCGATCGCGCGCAGCGCGTCGGCCAGCGCGATCGGTCCGCATTTGTCGAGACCGTCGAGAAAGACGACGACGCGACCGATCGGCGTCTCGGGCGCCGTCGCATGGCTCGCGGGTTCGGCACGCGTCGTGCTGAGTTCGTCGACGACGCCCGCGTCGTCGTCGGCACCGGGTTCGTGCGCGTGCGCCGCGTCCGCACCCGCGTGCTCGGCAGTCTGGTCCGCATATTCGTCGGCCTCGGGGTTGCCCGAATGCGCCGGTGCATCGGCCTCGGTATGCGAAACGCCCCCCGCGGCATGATGTTGGGCAGGCCGCTGCGAACGCGGCGCGCGCTCGGGCGGCGCATCGTTCGGATTGCCGCCCGGCGATGCCGCTGCGAGCGCCGCGCGCGCGCTGTTGAGTTCGCGTTCGGCGGCCATGAGCACCTGACGCGCGTCGCCGAATCCCGTCTCGCGCTTCGCGAGGACCGTGACCTTGGCCGATGCCTTGGTCTTCTCGCGGCCGATCTCGCGTTCGATCGTCGTTTCGATTTCCTTGTCGAGTCCGCGCAGATAGCTGATCGCGCGCGCGGGCCCGAACAACCCGATGCGAAACGCGAGCACGGCCGCCGTGATCGCGATCGCAACGTCGCCCACGGGCCGCGCGATCGCTTCGGGCATGACTTTCGCCAGATAGTCGATGCCGATCGAGTCGAACGACACCGTCGCCGCGGCCGTCCCCAGAATCGCGAGGATCGTCGTCACAGCGAAAATCAGCGGACGGCGCTTGGCGATCTCGATCAACGACGACGCGAGCATGCGTGTACGTCCGACGCGCGAGCTCGCATCGACCATCAGTGATTTGATCGACGCTTCATCCATGCTCCGCACGCCGAGGTCGCGGCCGAAGCGCGCGAGCCTCGGCTTGTCGGCGGCGAGATGCTTGCCGAACACCTCGCGCGTGACGTCGGTCGTCACGGTCTCGGGATCGCGCACGCGCTTGCCGTAGATATCCTCGTACGCCTTGCGCGCTTTCTCGAGATTCTCTTCGGCGCGCGCGACGCGCTCGCGTGCGCGCATGACGTGCACCGCCTGGTCGTCGAGCTTGAACGCGCGCGTGATCTGCTCGGCCAGCGGATCCACATGCGCGGCGGTGCCGTCGCGGGCCGGCGCGAGCTTGAGTTCCGAGAACAGATGCTCGACGATTTGCCCCCACAACTGCCCCTGATCGCCGGGCAGCGGCATATAGCGGACGACGGCGAGACGGCCTTCGCCCGGTGCGGGATCGTCCTTCGTGAGCTCGCGGATCTTCGTGATCACGCGATCGATAAACAAACCCTTCGAGCTCGGCGATTCGCTGAACAGCGCGATCGATGCCGGCGCGGCGGGCCCACCGGCCACGACGACCCGGGCAAACGCGGCCGCTTCGGCCGACGCCAGTTTTCGATGTTGCTGATGCGCGCTGTCGCTCATGACCCGTCTTTTAATATCGCTGTTGATAAACAATACGGGTCTGCGTTATGGATGCCCGTTCGACACTGTTAACGGATGCCGTCCCACAATCTTTAGACGCACCGACGCGCGGCGCCGTACCTAAAACGCGGCAAACGCGAATGCCCGTTACACTGCGGCTTTTCCCCTGAGCCCCACGCACTTTTCGCCATGAACGTACTCATCACCGGCGCTTCGGCCGGCTTCGGACGCGCGATCGCCGAGCGTCTCGTCCACGACGGTCATACCGTCTTCGCCACCGCGCGCCGCAAGGACAAACTCGACGAACTGAGCCGGCAATTGGGCGCGAAGCTCGTGGCATTCGAACTCGACGTCCGCAGCCGCGAAGCGACGGCCGCGCTCGTGCGCGAGATCGAAAACGGACATGGGCCGATCGATGCGCTCGTGAACAACGCGGGGCTCGCGCTGGGTCTCGGTCCTGCCCAGACTTCGTCGCTCGACGAATGGGACACGATGATCGACACGAACATCAAGGGACTCGTCTATATGACGCACGCCGCATTGCCCGCGATGGTCGAGCGCGATCGGGGCTGGGTCATCAATCTCGGATCGGTCGCGGGAACGTACCCGTATCCGGGCGGCAATGTCTACGGCGCGACCAAGGCGTTCGTGCATCAGTTCACGCTGAACCTCAAGGCCGATCTCGTCGGCAAGCACGTGCGCGTGACCTCGATCGAACCGGGCTTGTGCGGCGGGACCGAGTTCTCGGTCACGCGATTCGGCGGAGACGAACAGAAAGCGGCGACGGTCTACCAAGGCACGCAGCCGATCACGGCAGCGGACATCGCCGAAACGGTCTCGTGGATCTTGTCGCTGCCCTCGCACGTGAACATCAACACGATCGAAATGATGCCCACATGCCAGGCGCCGAACGCGTTCGCGATCGCGCGATCGAGCACCTGAGACGCGACGCGTGGCGACACCGGCGCGGGCACCGGACATAAAAAAACCCGGCAGGATCGCTGCCGGGTTGTGCTCGTGCTGCCTGGGTGTCGGCGGCACGAGGCGTGATCTTCCGGGATGCCCCGGCCGCGCTCTCGTCCTTCCGATGAACGACACCCGCGCGCTCGTCATCCCGAACGCGCTCGTGAAACTTATTCCTGCGCGTTGCTCGGAACGGCGACCTTCGCGTAGCGCGCTGCGCTGTGCTGCGTCGCGACTGCGTATTCACCACGCACCGCCGGGCGGTTCGCCGGGAAAGCATTCGGTGCGCGTTGTTGCTCGAGCTGGCCCGATGCTTGTGCGACGACGAGTTGCTGACGAACTTGTTCGCGGGTCAGACCTTCATTGCTTTGGGCGAATGCCGGAACAGCAGCAGCGAACGTAGCGGAAACGAGCAGTGCGGAAACGAGAGTGCGCTTCATGGTGTAACTCCTGACAATTTTGAGCATCCTGGGATTCGGTCCGGGTCCAGTTCTGGATCGCTGACCGTTGAAGCTAATGTAAACCCTAGGCTATTGAACAAAAAGGTTGATAAATGGAATAGATAGTTCGAGATTCCGTAACAATCTCGGCATGAATGCTGCGATGCAAAACCCTGCCGAAATCAGGGTGGAAATCCTGAGAACGCCTTTACACCGGGGGTTTGAAGTGAAAATCCCGGCGACGATGAATAGATTAAGAAAAAAATTCTCGTCAGATCGGTGTTTCAAGTAGCAGCACAAAATCGTCGATCGTGCAGCAGTCGAACCGCCCAATCGGTTCATACCGCCCCGAATCGCAACGCGAGCGGCCTCGTACAGGCGAAGCGCGTCCGCGGGTCCGTCATTCGATTCGCGGTTCGCTCTCGGCTCTCAGCCCTCCCTCGGCCTGGCCACCCGGGCTCGGTGCGATCGAGAGACAGGCGTCCTCTTGATCGCACCCGCGCGATCCGCCTCGCGCGGGCCGCGCCCTAGAGCTTGAGCGTCGACAACAGGATGCTCGTCTCGGTCGCGGCAATGCCGTCGATCGTGCGAATTCGCGTCAGAACCTGATCAAAGGCCTCGAGGTTATCGGCGCGAATCTCCGCGACGATGTCCCAGCGACCGTTCGTCGTATGCAGCGACTGCACGCAAGGCTCGCCGCGCAACGCGCCGAGCACATGTCCCGCGCGGTTGCCCTCGACGGCGATGCTCATCCATCCGCGAACGCGATGCGCCTCGGCTTCGGGCTTGAGCCGGACCGTATAGCCGACGATGACCCCGTCGCGTTCAAGCCGATCGAGCCGGTTCTGGACCGTCCCCCGCGACACGTCGAGCACCTTCGCGAGATGCGCGACCGGCCATCGCGCGTTATCGCGCAGCAGCGCGAGCAACCTGCGATCCGTGTCGTCGAGCGAATGCAGCGCTTCGGTCATGGTGCTCTCCGGAAGTCATCGTCGAACGCGTCCATCGCATCTCGACACATCGCGCAAATAGCGATCCGACATTGGCGATTTGTGCAATTTGATAGACGTATTGCGCAGTCTGCTGGCTATTTGTTGACTTCGCAAATCGGCACAATGAGTCAGGGCCCTGCAGCGCATCGTCAGCGGCCCGTCCGCGAACGGCCTTTTCAACGCCGCTTCGTCTTTTCGGGAGATTTTCATCATGACCCGCTATCTCGACGTCCGGGACCTGTTCAGGTTGATCGACGCGATCGGCGTGCCACGCATGTTGCAGGACATCGCGAGCGAGATCGAGGCCGATTTTCTGCGCTGGGCCGCGTTCGACAAGACCGCGCGCGTCGCGGCGCATTCGCGCGAAGGCGTCATCGAATTGATGCCGGTGGCCGATGCCGAGCGCTTCGGCTTCAAGTTCGTCAATGGCCATCCGAACAATACCCGCGTCGGACTGCCGACCGTCATGGCGTTCGGCGCGCTCGCCGACGTCGCGACCGGCTATCCGCTGCTGCTCAGCGAATTCACGCTCGCGACCGCCCTGCGGACCGCCGCGACATCGGCGATCGCCGCAAGGCGGCTCGCACGGCCCGGCGCGCGGACGATGGCCCTCGTCGGCAACGGCGCGCAGGCCGAATTCCAGGCGCTCGCGTTTCATACGATGCTCGGCATCGACGAGATCCGCGCGTTCGACATCGATCCGGCGACGACCGACAAGCTCGAGCGCAACCTCGCCGCGTGGCCCGCGCTGCGTATCGTGCGCGCGGACTCGGTCGCGTCGGCGATGCGCGGCGCCGACATCGTCACGACCGCGACAGCCGACAAGCGGCTCGCGACGATCGTCGATCTCGCGTGGGTCGAGCCCGGCATGCATCTCAATGCGATCGGCGGCGATTGTCCGGGGAAGACCGAGCTCGATCCGAGGATTCTCGAACGCGCCCATGTCGTCGTCGAATACGCGCCGCAATCGCGCATCGAAGGCGAGATCCAGCAGATGCCGGCGGCGTTCGGCGTCACCGAACTCGCCGAGATACTCGACGGATCGAAGGCGGGACGCCTCGGCGCCGACGACGTCACGGTCTTCGACTCGGTCGGATTCGCGCTCGAGGATTATTCGACGCTGCGTTATCTGCACGCGAGCGCGCTGCGACTCGGCATCGGAACGGACATCGGTCTCGTCGCCCAAGCGCCCGATCCGAAGAATCTGTTCGGATATGTGCTCGACAATCGGCACGCCCGCGCCGACGGCGTGAACGCGTCACATGCGGTCGCTGTTAAACGCGCGCGCTCCGTGCAAGCGACGCAATAAGGCACCCCGCATGATCGCGGGATTGAATCCGGCGCGACCGCGTCGGCAATCCCACGGAGACCGACATGCCCTATCACCTGCGTGGCGCCGAGCGCCGGCCGACGCAACATGGAAGCTCGGCCGGCATCCTCACGCAATTACGCATTTCGGCACCCGCGCGACGCCGTGTCACCGGCGTGCGCAATTGCATCGGGACCCGAGTGCCGCGCGCGACCGCCACGCGCGATCGGCACGAACGCGGATCGTGTCTCTCGTCCTCGTTTCGCTGGGTACGGCCCGTGATCGCGTACGTGAATCCCGCGTTCACGTCCGAATGGACGCTGGAGCACGAAACGCTGCCGCCCTCCAGCCGATTCGTCGAGGTCACCGGCCGTCGTGAGACAACCGAGATACGGCGGGATCCTGAGATCCCTTCCGCGCCGCCCGCTTCCCCTCCGCGCGATGGGGTGTCGGCGTCTCCCGCCTCGCTCAATCACACGCATCTCGATCACACGCCGTTCGCTCACATGGCGCTTGATCACATGGCGCTTGATCACGTGTCTTACGATCCAGCGTCAACAAGCGACGCACCACCGCCCTACATTCCGCCGACGCCGCCGCCCTCCTACATCTCGCTCGAGCGCACCGAGGACATCGTCGCGCAGGCCGCCGTCCGGAGCGAGCTCGCAACCGTGCTCTGCGCGGTGGGGAACGATGTCCCAAGACCATTCGGCCCGATCGATACGCTCGAATTCATACCGTCCTCCGACAACGCGCACCGGCTCGCCCGACGACTGTTGATGCTCTTCGATGCGGCCCGTACGTCGACTCAGACGTTCCAGGCGTTTTACGAGCCCGAGTTCCGCCGCGGTATCGAACGCTGGCCCGCCTGCGCGAATGCCCTCGACACCCACGGCAATCGGAATCTGCCCGCATCGCTCTCCACCCAGTTCGAGGCGTTTCGCGCGCCGGCCGAATACGGCAAATACCTGCGCACCGCGCGCAACGCCGCGTCATCGCTCGCGAGCATGGCGATCCTCACGGGCATCGCGCTCGCGATCCTGCACGACGCGGACTCGGAGTCGACCTCGCCGCTCGACATCTTCAAGCGCGCGAACCTGCCGTACGGCACGCCCGGCGCGTCATGGGGCATGACGGGCCTCGAGGTCTCGAAGGCAATCGTGACCACGGCGCTCAGCTACGGCACCATGCCGCCGCACCATATGATCGACGAGTATTTGAAGCGATACGAGAACACGATGCACGTGCTCATGGCCTCGCTCACGGACTTCGATGCGGGCTTGGCGCGCGTGCTCGCCGATGCGAGCCGTCCAAGCCTCGGACATCGGATGACGAACGTCGGCTCGGCGTTCGGTCGGCACCTCTCGACCGTGTTCACGTTGATCAACTATCTCGTCGCACCGGTCAGACTCACTATGTTCACGGTCGAACAGACGGCGCCCGAAGAACAGATCGCGGATCGCGACACGCTCAAATCGGTCACGGGACTGCTGCGCGTCGTGTCGAGCGTCTCGGATACGCTGCGCGCGCTACTGAGCGAACTCGGCACGCGATGTCGGCACGCGCACTTCGGATATCGAATGCATAGGCTTGCCGCACAGGCCGCGCTCGTCGAGCATGTGCTCGAACGGATCGCCGTGTCGCCCGGCCACGCGACCCGCGTCGAGCACATGCTCGAGCAACTCACGACACTCTGCACGATCTCGGACGACGGCGTGCTCGAACGCGCCGCGCAAAGCCGGGCGATGAGGCGCGTCATCGCCGACCTGCTCGAGGCGCCCGCGACATCCGAGACACGCCATTTCGCGCCGAGTGCGCTCAAATCGTTCGGGGTCGAGATCGGCGTCGCGCACGAGACGGAACAATCGCAGATGCCGCACGCATCCCCTGCCGGCCATCCGTCGCGCTATCGCTTGCAGACGCGCACGCCCGAGGACCGTTGGGGACGTGCGCCCGACGGTTCGCTGCGGCTGATGAGCTGGCTACGGATCGCGTACCGCGTATCGCTGACGCTGCAGGCGTTCAGCGCGCGCATCGTCGACCGCATGACGCGTCGGTGGAAGTCGCATACGCCGGCGTAAAGACTGGCGTAAGGACTGGCGTGAAGACCGGCATAACCGCTTCCGCACAAGCCGCCTCCGATGCACTGAACGCGATGCCTTTACCCTTCCGCCGCTTCGGGCAAGTCGCCGTCGTCGCGATCGTCGCGCGGCGTGCTCATGCCGAGCGCACTCATGAGCCGGTAAAGCGTGACGCGCGAAATGCCGAGTTCGCGCGCCGCATCGACGAGCCGGCCCGGGTGCCGCTCGAGCGCCATCTCGATGGCTTCGCGTTCCGCACTTTCGCGAGCCTCGGCGAGCGTCTTGAGCTGCGCGATGGGGCTCTGCCCGAGTTCGAGATCGGCCGCGGTCACGAGCTTGCTGTCCGTCATGACGATCGCACGCCGCACGCGATTGATGAGCTCGCGCACATTGCCCGGCCATTCGTAGTTGTACAGCGCGCGCACGCCGTCGTCCGAGAAGCCGCGCAGCGCGCGCGACGCATCGCCCTTGTAGCGTTCGAGCACGTGCCGCGCGAGCACCTCGATATCCTTGCCGCGCGCGCGCAGCGGCGGATTGTCGATACGCAGCACGCACAGCCGATGAAACAGGTCCGAACGGAAACGGCCTTCCTCCATCAGCGTGTGCAGGTCGAAGTGCGTCGCCGAGATGACGCGGACGTCGACCGGAACCGGATCGAACCCGCCAAGCCGGTCGATCGTGCCTTCCTGAAGAAAACGCAGCAGGCTCGCCTGCGCCTCGAGCGGCAGATCGCCGATTTCGTCGAGAAACAAGGTGCCCGTGTGCGCGGCCTCGATCCGGCCGATCTTGCGCTGGTTCGCCCCCGTGAACGCGCCGCGTTCATAGCCGAACAACTCCGAGAGCAGCAATTGCGGCGAAATCGCCCCGCAATTGATCGCGACGAACGGCGCATGCCGGCGCCCTGAATGCTCGTGAATGGCCTGCGCGGTCAGTTCCTTACCGGTGCCGGACTCGCCATGGATATACACCGGCGCATCGGTTCCGGCGACCTTGCGAATCGAACGAAACAGCCTGAGCATCGCTTCTGAACCACCGACCATCTCGCCCAACGGCCCTTGCGCATGTCCCGGATCGACGACGCCGACCGCCAGCGCGGCCATGCCGAACGCATGCCCGAGCGCATTGACAAGCTTCTCGTCAGGACACGGCAGCGTCACATAGTCGAAGCAGTAGTCGCGAATCAGCCGGCGGATCGCGGGATCGGCCATCTGGTCGACCGTCGCGGCCGCCACCCAACCGACCTTCGACGCGGAGAGGCAACGTTCGAGCGACGCGAGTTCATGCTTGTCGAGATGGCTGCTCAGATCGAGCAAGCCCGCCGCGGCGGAATTGCGCGATGCCTCGCGTTCAGCCTCGCGCGAAGATCCCGCGATCCGGATACTCCACCCACGTTCGGCAAGCAAACTGCGCAGCGTCTGGTCGGACGTGCGCGTCAGGTAAATCAAATTCCGCGGACTAGCATCCATCGTGCGACTCCGACCTCATGCACAGACTCACGGCCCGGATCGTCGCCCGGAATTTCTGGGTGATACACACCAAACGGATACAGATACGAATCGCAGCCCCCCAGCTCGTATGCGCCGCATCTCGCGACGACGCCCATTGCGAGTGCATTATCCAACCGCAGGTACCGATCACTCCATGCGGAACCGCACGCGGCGCGATCGCAAATCCGCGCGCCGCGCATGCCGATCGCCCCGTCGCAGAGCGGCATCCCCAGGACGCGCCGCACTAGCCGCACTAGCCGCACTAGCCGCACCGCGGGATCGCCGTCGATCGTGTGTCCCCGGCAAGACGGCGCATGTTCGGTGCGTTGTCGCGCGCCCATCGATTCACGCTCGCGCGACGCGGCCCAGTCCGTGCAGCCCCGCCACGCACGGCTGCCGCTGTATTGTCCATACGAATCGGCGCATTCGCTCAAGGATATCTCGAAAACGATCGTATATGGACGATGGTTGACGACCGATCCGAGTGCGCCGGCTCTCGAATCCTTACAGAGAACTCACGTTCGCCGGTCAAGGTGAATGGCCACGTCACGTAGCGCGGCTCGCGACGCCCCGGGAGACGTCTCGGAAGACGCTCCGAGAGACGCCCCGGAAGACCCCGCGGAAGTTGCCGCAGGACATGCCTCATAGGATGCGACACAGCCCGCCTCAGGGTTTGCCCCGACGGGTGCGCGCTGGACCTCGCCGGGGCCATCGGCAACAATGTTTGCCAGTTGACGTTAACGTCAAGCAACGCTCAGGAGACACCCATGCTCGCGCCACTCGGCCTGCCGACCGATCCCGATCTCGACGCGCTGCGCGATTCGATCGCCACCTTCGCGGCGGCCGAAATCGCTCCGCGCGCGGCGGAAATCGACCGCACCGACCAATTCCCGATGGACCTCTGGCGCAAGTTCGGCGACCTCGGCGTGCTGGGCATGACCGTCGGCGAAGAATACGGCGGCTCGGGACTCGGCTACCTCGCGCACATGATCGCGATGGAAGAGATCTCGCGCGCATCGGCGTCCGTGGGTCTGTCATACGGGGCACATTCGAATCTCTGCGTGAACCAGATCCACCGCAACGGCACGCCCGAACAAAAACGGCGCTACCTGCCCAGGCTCGTGAGCGGCGAACACGTCGGCGCGCTCGCGATGAGCGAGCCGAACGCGGGTTCGGACGTCGTCAGCATGAAACTGCGCGCCGAACGCCACGGCGATCACTACCGTCTGAACGGCACGAAGATGTGGATCACGAACGGGCCCGATTGCGACACGCTCGTCGTCTATGCGAAGACCGATCCCGATGCCGGTCCGCGCGGCATCACGGCGTTTATCGTCGAGAAAGGCATGAAGGGTTTTTCGGTCGCGCAGAAGCTCGACAAGCTCGGCATGCGCGGCTCGCATACCGGCGAACTCGTGTTCGAAGACGTCGAGGTCCCCGCCGAGAACATCCTCGGCCAGCTCCACGGCGGCGTCAAAGTGCTCATGAGCGGGCTCGACTACGAACGCGCCGTGCTCGCGGGCGGCCCCGTCGGCATCATGGTCGCGGTGATGGACGCGGTCGTGCCCTACATCCATCAGCGCCATCAGTTCGGCCAGCCGATCGGCGAGTTCCAACTGATCCAGGGCAAGGTCGCCGATCTCTATACGACGCTGCAAGCGTGCCGCGCCTATCTGTACGCGGTCGGCCAGCGACTCGACGCGCTCGGCGAGAGTCATCTGCGCGATCTGCGCAAGGACTGCGCGGGCGTGATTCTTTACACGGCCGAGAAAGCGACATGGATGGCCGGCGAAGCGATCCAGATTCTCGGCGGCAACGGCTATATCAACGACTACCCGGTCGGGCGGCTCTGGCGCGACGCGAAGCTCTACGAGATCGGCGCGGGCACGAGCGAGATCCGCCGCATGCTGATCGGGCGCGAACTGTTCAACGAAACGGCCTGACCCGCGCGATGCCCGTTCTTGACAGCAAACTCGACCCGCGCGCGAGCGATTTCACGGCCAACGCGACAGCGATGCGCGCGCTCGTCGATGATCTGCGCGCGCAGACGCAGGCGGTGTCGCTCGGCGGCGGCGCCGCGGCGCGCGACAAACATCTGGCGCGCGGCAAGATGCTGCCGCGCGATCGCGTCGCTCATCTGCTCGATCCGGGCACCCCGTTTCTCGAACTCTCGCCGCTCGCCGCGCACGGCATGTATCGCGGCGACGCGCCCGGCGCCGGCATCATCACGGGCATCGGCCGCATCGCGGGCATCGAATGCGTGATCGTCTGCAACGACGCGACGGTCAAAGGCGGCACCTACTATCCGGTGACCGTCAAAAAGCATCTGCGCGCGCAAGAGATCGCGGCCGAAAACCGGCTGCCGTGCGTCTATCTCGTCGATTCGGGCGGCGCCAATCTGCCGAATCAGGATGAAGTGTTCCCGGACCGCGAACACTTCGGCCGCATCTTCTACAATCAGGCGAACCTGTCCGCGCAGGGCATCGCGCAGATCGCGGTCGTCATGGGATCGTGCACCGCGGGCGGCGCGTATGTGCCGGCCATGAGCGACGAATCGATCATCGTGCGCGAACAAGGCACGATCTTTCTCGGCGGGCCGCCGCTCGTGAAGGCCGCGACAGGCGAAGTCGTCAGCGCCGAAGACCTCGGCGGCGGCGATGTCCATACGCGGCTCTCGGGCGTCGTCGATCATCTCGCCGACAACGATGCGCATGCGCTTGCGATGGCGCGCACGCTCGTCTCGAACCTCAATGCGCGCCTGCGCGCGCAATCATCGGATTCGATCCGCTCGCTTGGCGCACGATCCGAGGCCGCCCCGGCATCCGCCTCGTCGCCTCTGTCCGACGCGCCGCACGTTGTCGCCGACTCCGCGCGCGCACGACCGCCCCGCTTCGATCCCGAGTCGATCTACGGCGTGATCCCGACCAATACGCGCAAGCCCTTCGATGTCCGCGAAGTCATTGCCCGCCTCGTCGACGACTCGGTATTCGACGAGTTCAAGGCGCGCTTCGGCACGACGCTCGTCACGGGCTTCGCGCAGATCTGGGGCATGCGCGTGGGCATTGTCGCGAACAACGGCATCCTGTTTTCCGAGTCCGCGCAAAAGGGCACGCATTTCATCGAACTCTGCTGCCAGCGCAAGATCCCGCTCGTGTTCCTGCAGAACATCACGGGCTTCATGGTCGGCCGCAAATACGAGAACGAAGGCATCGCGCGTCATGGCGCGAAGATGGTCACGGCGGTCGCGACGGCGCAGGTCCCGAAGCTCACGGTCATCATCGGCGGCTCGTTCGGCGCGGGCAATTACGGTATGTGCGGACGCGCGTTTTCACCGCGCTTCCTTTGGATGTGGCCGAACGCGCGCATTTCGGTGATGGGCGGCGAGCAGGCGGCGTCAGTGCTCGCGACCGTCAAGCGCGACGGCATCGAGGCCAAGGGCGACGCGTGGAGCGCCGAAGACGAAGACGCGTTCAAGCAGCCGATCCGAGAACAGTACGAACGCCAGGGACACCCCTACTACGCGACCGCGCGCCTTTGGGACGACGGCGTCATCGATCCGGCGCAGACGCGCGACGTGCTCGCGCTCGGCTTGTCGGCAGCGCTTAACGCACCGATTCCGGACACGCGTTTCGGCGTGTTCAGAATGTGACGCCACCCCGATCGAACCGACACCATGTTCAACAAGATCCTGATCGCGAACCGTGGCGAAATCGCGTGCCGTGTCGCCGCGACATGCCGCCGGCTCGGCATCGCCACCGTCGCGGTGTATTCCGATGCGGACGCGCACGCCAAACACGTCGCCGCCTGCGACGAGGCCGTGCACATCGGCCCTTCTCCCGCCGCGCACAGTTATCTGCTCGGTGAACGCGTGCTCGCTGCCGCGCGCGCGACGGGTGCGCAGGCGATCCACCCGGGATACGGCTTTCTGTCCGAGAACGCCGCGTTTGCACAAGCCTGCGCCGACGCGGGCGTCGTCTTCATCGGGCCGCCGGCGAGCGCGATCGCGGCGATGGGATCGAAGGCCGCCGCCAAGGCGATGATGGCGCGCGCGGGCGTGCCGCTCGTGCCCGGCTACCACGGCGACGATCAGGACCCCGCGCTGCTGCGCCGCGAAGCCGACGCGATCGGCTATCCCGTATTGCTCAAGGCCAGCGCGGGCGGCGGCGGCAAGGGCATGCGCATTGTCGAGCGCGGCGACGATTTCGCGGCCGCGCTCGCGTCGTGCCAGCGCGAGGCGCGCGCAAGCTTCGGCGACGATCGTGTGCTGATCGAGAAGTATCTGACGCGGCCGCGGCACGTCGAAATCCAGGTCTTCGCCGATACGCAGGGCCATGCCGTCTATCTGTTCGAACGCGATTGCTCCGTGCAGCGACGCCATCAGAAGGTGCTCGAAGAAGCGCCCGCGCCGGGACTCGGCGCGAGCCGCCGGCGCAGCATGGGCGAGGCGGCCGTGGCGGCCGCGCGCGCGGTCGGATACGTCGGGGCGGGAACCGTCGAGTTCATCATGGCCGACGACGCATTCTTCTTCATGGAGATGAATACGCGCCTGCAAGTCGAACACCCGGTGACGGAAATGATCACGGGACTCGATCTCGTCGAGTGGCAACTGCGCGTCGCATCGGGCGCCGCGCTCCCGCTTGAACAGGATGCGTTGCGCATCGACGGACACGCGCTCGAAGCGCGCATCTATGCCGAGAATCCCGCGCGCGGCTTCCTGCCGTCGATCGGACGCCTCGCCTATCTGCGCGCGCCACGCGAGCGCGCATCGCACGTGCGCGTCGATAGCGGCGTGCGTGAAGGCGACGAGATCAGCCCGTTCTACGATCCGATGATCGCGAAACTCATCGTGCACGGCGCGGACCGCGCCGCGGCCTTGCGCGCGATGCGCGCCGCCTTGCGCGAATTCGAGGTCGTCGGCGTGTCGACGAACATCGCGTTCCTTCAACGGCTCGTCGCCAGCGTGCCGTTCGCGTCGGCCGATCTCGACACGGGTCTGATCGAACGCCATCATGAAGCGCTGTTTCCGCCGCCGCGCGCGCCCGAGCCGATCGCAGTCGCCGCGGCCGTCGCTGCCCTGCTCGCGCGTGACGCGCAGGGCCCCTATGACGCGCACGCGCAACCGTCCTCTTCGGCCGACTCGTCAACGGCGTCGACGCTATCCATGGCGTGCGCGGCGCATGCCTCCCCCGCCTCACCGTGGACCGCGCTCGGCGGCTGGGCGCTCAATGCGCCCTACCAGCGCACGTTCTCGTTGACGCCGCGCGGCGAAGGCGACGACACCTACGATGCCGTCACGGTCGTCTATCGGAGGGATCGGGGTGTCGCATCGCTCGATATCGACGGCGAAACGTCCGCGTTCGCGTATCGCCGCGGAGACGGTCCGTACGACTTCATCGTGACGTGCGGCGCGAGCCGGATGCCGGTCCGCGCGGTCATCGAAGCCGACAGCGTCCACGTCTTCGCGAACGGCGACGCATCGCGCTTCGACTGGCACGACCCGCTCGCGCATGCGGGCGATGCCGAACACGACGGCGGCCGCCTGACGGCGCCGATGCCCGGCAAGGTCGTCGCGATTCATGTCGAGGCGGGCCAGGCGGTCGAGAAAGGCCAAGCGCTGCTCGTCATCGAAGCGATGAAGATGGAGCACACGATCGTCGCGCCCGCCGACGGCATCGTCGACGCGATGCTGTTTCGCGTCGGCGACCAGGTCAGCGACGGCGCGCAACTGCTTCACCTCAAATCCGCGCACGCCGACTGAGGCGCGGCGGCGCCGGACGCGCGCGCGGCCGAACCGTGCGCGACGGCCGGCGCCTCAGCGAACGCGCCGACGCATCGAACGCTTCAGACGTCTGCCCGACCCGCGTGCCGCCTCACACGCTCGCCAGCAGCTCGCCGACGGCCGTCCTCGCCTCGTGCGCAAGCTCACGCAAGTCGACGCCCTCGATCGCATCGTCGCGCACGATCCGGCGGCCGCTCGAAAACAGCGCCGCGAGAGCGGGCCTGCCGCCCGAAGCAACAGGACCGATCGCCGGATCGTGGAGGCCGAAATAGCGCGGGTCGTCGAGCCGATAGATCGCGATATCGGCCGAGAACCCCGGCGCGATCCGTCCGACTTCGGACAAGCCCAGCACCTCGGCGCCGCCCGCGGTGCCCCAATGCACGACGTCCTCGATCGTCGCGGCGTCCGCGCCGCCTTCGAACCGGCCGCCCGCATACGACGGCTGCGCCGCCATGCCGCGTCGCGCACGCTGCGCGAGCCAGGTCATATGCACCTCGGAAATCATGTCGGCCGCTTCGTTCGACGCCGCGCCATCGACGCCGATCGACACGGGCATGCCCGCATCCGCCATCTCGCGCACAGGGCAAATACCGCTGCCGAGCCGCCCGTTGCTTTGCGGACAGTGCGCGACGCCCGTGCGCGTGCTCGCCAGCATCGCGAGTTCATGCGCGTCGATCTTGACGAGATGCGCGAACCAGACGTCGTCGCCGAGCCAGTCGTACTCGCCGCAAAACTCGACCGGGCTCATGCCGTGCATCTGCCGCGCGCTGTCCTGATAGCCGACGGTCTCCGACAAATGGCTGTGCAGCCGCAAACCGTGCGCACGCGCGAATGCCGCGGTCTCGCGCATTTCCGACGGTGAAATCGAATAGAGCACGGTCGTCGGCGCAACGACGACGCGCCGCATCGCACGCGGCGAAGCATCGTGGAACTGTGCCGACAGTCGTTGCATATCGGCGAGATAGGCGTCGAGCGATTCGGGCCGTAGCGCGGTCGGCAATTCGGCTTCGAGCTGGCGTGTGCGCGTCGCGCCGCCGCGCAACAGCACGAAACGCAGACCGAGCTTGTCCGCCTCGTCGAACAGGATCGCCGAACTGTCGAACGGCATCCCCGGGTAGTACACGTAGTTGTGGTCGGCGACCGTCGTACAGCCCGAACGCGCGAGTTCGATCAGACCGATGCGCGCGGCGAGCCGGAAGCGCCGCTCGTCGAACAGGGCGCGAAAGCGATACGGCGTCGCGGCGAGCCACGGCGTCAGCGATGCATCGAGCCCCACCGTGTCGCCCTTGAGCAGCGACTGGAACAGATGATGATGCGTGTTGACCCACGCCGGATACACGACGCAATCGGTCGCATCGACGATCGACTCGCCGGGCTGCGGCGTGAGCGCACCGATCTCGGCAATGGTCTCGCCGACGATCCGGATATCGGGTCCGTCCAGACGGACCGGGCCCTCTCCCTGTGTGCGCGCCCCGCTCAGAATGGCGGAGGCGTTTCTGATCAGCGTCGAAGACATCGTCAATACCTATCCCTGAAAATAGAGGCGAAAACGTTCAAGGCCGAGTTCAAAGTTGACTCTCGTGCCAGCCGCGCAGCGCGAGCTTCGAGCCCGCGACGGTCGTCGCGAACAGCACGACGCCCGTGACCGTGATCAGCACGAGTGCCGCGAACAGCCGCGGAATATTGAGCTGGAAACCGGCCTGCAGGATCTGGTACGCGAGCCCCGCGCCCGTGCCGCCCGTCCCTGCGACGAATTCGGCGACGACCGCGCCGATCAGCGCGAGCCCGCTCGAGATCCGAAGACCGCCGAAGAAATACGGCAACGCGCTCGGAATGCGCAACAACCTCAACGTCTGCCAACGCGACGCGCCATGAATCCGGAACAGATTGACGAGGCCCGGATTCACGCTGCGCAAGCCCAGTGTCGTGTTCGAGATGATCGGAAACAACGCGACGAGCGTCGCGCAGATCACGAGCGCGAACGTCGTGTTCTTGACCCAGATGATGATCAGCGGCGCGATCGCGACGACCGGCGTGACCTGGAGCAGCACCGCATACGGAAAGAAGCTCGCCTCGATCATCGGACTCTGAACGAACAGCAACGCGATCACGACGCCGAGCACGGTGGCCAGACCGAACGCGAGCAGCGTGATCTTGAGCGTGGCCCAGAGGCTCATCCACAGCAGCGGGCCATCCTTGAAGAACTGCACGGCGATCGCCGACGGCGACGGTACGAGATACGACGGCACGTCGAATCCCGCGCAAAGCCCTTGCCAGAGCATCAGCAGGATCGCGCCGACGAACCACGGCGCGACGCGACGCCGCATGCCGGGACGCGCGAGCCACGGCACGCGCCGCTGCGGAAGCGACGAAGCGGACGAGGTGGACGACGTGGACGAAGCGGAAATATCCTCCGTGTGCTCGATCGGCGAAGACGAAACGGCATGGGCGCTCATGACACGACCTCCATGGAAGCGGATGCGAGACGATGCGCATCGGTCATCAGATCCGACAAGGTCTTGCAGTGTTCGAGAAACGGCTGCGAGACGCGGAACGCGTCGTCGCGTGCAACGGTCGCGTCGATCTCGACTTCGGCGATCACGCGGCCCGGACGCGCCTGCATGACGACGACCTTGTCCGACAGATAGACCGCCTCATACAAGCTATGCGTGACGAACACGACGGTCATGCCGCGCGCCTTCGCCAGCGCGCGCAGATCGCTGTCGAGCTTGTTGCGCGTGAACTCGTCGAGCGCGCCGAAAGGTTCGTCGAGCAGTAACAGATCGGGCTCGGTGACGAGCGCGCGCGCGAGCGACACGCGCATCTGCATGCCGCCCGAGAGCTCTCTCGGGCGCGCCTTGCCGAAGGTTCCGAGGCCCACGCCGTCGAGCGCGCGAGCGACGCGCTCGTCCGCCTCGCGGCGCGGCATGCGGGCGATATCGAGCGGCAGCCGCACGTTGTCGGCCACGCTCGCCCACGGCATCAACGTGGCCTCCTGGAACACCATCGATTGGCGCCGTCCCGTCGTACCGACCGCCGAGAAGGCCTGCCCCCACCACCGCAGATGCCCTTGCGTGGGCGCCTCGATGCCCGCGAACATCTTGAGCAACGTGCTTTTGCCGCATCCGGACGGACCGAGCAGCGAGACGAACTCGCCGCTCGCGATCGAGAGCCGGACGTCGTCGAGCGCGACGGTACCGTTCGCGTAACGCTTGTCGACGCGATAGGCCGAGAGCACGGGCGTCGGCACCGAAGATGCCGCCGAAGATGCCGGCGAACCCACCGGGCTTGCGCCGCCCGGTTCGGTCATCGAAGTCGAGTCGTTCATCCGCGCACCTCGTCCGGTTCACGAAACACTTCACGCTCGCCATGATCGGCGAGCAGCTTGAGCAACATGCGCCGCATCAGCAGACCGGGCTTGTCCGATTCCATATGGCACTCCTGCTGGCGCTGCACGTCGATGCACGCGTCGTAGTCGGTCG
Organism: Pararobbsia silviterrae; assembly: GCF_003628125.1. GTDB lineage: Bacteria > Pseudomonadota > Gammaproteobacteria > Burkholderiales > Burkholderiaceae > Pararobbsia > Pararobbsia silviterrae. The sequence goes on along the minus strand of NZ_RBZU01000009.1, from coordinate 70,894 downwards.
CCTCGAGGATGTCGCGGTCCTCATCGGTGATCGGCCGATCCCAGTCGATGAGTTCCTGCGTCGAGCACGACGCCTCGCTGTCGTTGCGGTACAGCCATTGCGCGAGCACCATCGTGCGGTCGTCGATCGGCGTCGCGCAGTTATAGATGATGTGATCGATGCCGCTGGCCGGATACGAACAGCCGAAGCGGCGCGCAAACGGCATGTACCAGCGATTGATCAGGTGCCGCTCGGTGATCTCTTCGGTGGTACCCGTGATCCGATGGCTCGCGGGCGGATTGCGCACGGGCACGTGCGTCTCGGCCTCGAAGCCCCATTCCTCGGGACGGAATTCGTATTTCGAAGGCGTCGGATTCGAGAACAGGCCGAAGTTGGCCTTGTGCACGAAGCTGAAGTGCGAGTTGTCGAACGAGTTCTCCATCATGCGCAGCGGAGTCGTGTTCCACGTCTCGTGGAACTGCAGGATACGCCGGTAGCCGGGGGTGAATTCCTCGACGAATTCGGGAATCGGCTGCAGCGGGTCTTCGAGCGCGACCCACGCGTAGCCATAGCGCGCCTCGCAGCGATAGGCCTGCACGATCGCGTTCTTCGGAATGACGCCCGCGGGATTCTGCGGAATCTTGACGCACGCGCCCGAACAGTCGTACGTCCACCCGTGATAGCCGCAGGCGATATTGCCGTCCTCGTCGACGAAGCCTTTCGAGAGCTTCGCGGTCCGATGGCAGCAGCGGTCGCGCAGCGCGTGCGGTTTGCCGTCGCCGCCCTTCCAGAGCACGATCGACTCGCCGAGCAGCGTGAACGGCTTCGGGCCGTCGTCGAGCATCGACAGCGGCAACGTCGCGTACCAGAAGCGGCGCAACACTTTTTGTTGGGTGACCAGCATGACAACACTCCTTCTTGCGTGCCGGACGCGCGAGGTCCGGCGTGTAATGTGGGGCGCGGCGGACGGTGCTCGCGCTCAGGGCAGGACCTTGATCGCGTCGACGAACTGCAGCGTGTAGGCCGCCTTGTAGTCGGTCTCGGGCTTCAGCAGCTTCTCGCGCGTCATATAGTCGTAGGTCTTTTTCCAGCGTACGTCGGTCATCGCGCCGATGCCGAGCGTGCCGGCGTCGCCGCCCGTCACGAGCTTGAGCTTGCGGATCGCGTCGACGCCGAAGGCCAGTTGACCGTCGGTCATATCGGGGTTGTCCTTCTTGATCAGCGCATTGCCCGGCGCGGGATCGGCGAGATAGCTCTTCCACCCTTCCATCGACGCCTTGACGAAGCGCGCGACGACGTCGGGCTTGTCCTTGACGGTCTTCTGCATCGTCACGATCGTCGTGCTGTACGGCGGATAGCCGTCGTCCGCGAACAGGAAGAACTTCGTCTTCACGTTGGCTTGCTGCGCCTGATAGGGCTCCGACGACGGGTACGCCTGCTGCGTGACGTTCGGGTCGGCGAAGAAAGGCTGCAAATTGAACGTGTACGGCCGCGCCTGCGCTTCCGTGTAGCCGTACTTCGCGCGCAGCCACGGCCACCAGCTCGTGCGGCCCGAACCCGCGACGAGGATCGTGCGGCTCTTGAGATCGGCGAGACTCTTCACGTCGTCATGCGTCATGAGGCCTTGCGGATCGTATTGAAACGCGGCGGCGACGGTCGTCGCAGGCACGCCGGCTTCGATGCCCGAGAGGACCTGGAAGTCATAACCGAGGATGAAATCGGCCTGACCCGCGGCCAGCAACTGCATGCCGTTGACCTGAGGACCGCCCATCTTGATCGTGACGTCGAGGCCGTACTTCTTGTAGATCCCGGTCGCGACGGCCTGATAGAAGCCGCCGTGCTCGGCCTGCGCATACCAGTTCGTCAGCAACGTGACGTGATCGTCGGCGTGCGCGAGCGGCGCGGCGAGCGCAGCGCCCGCGAGTGCCGCGGCGGCGGCGAACCGCGTGGTCAAAACGCGGCTGCGCGCCGCGAGCGTCGAGAACAAACGCGAAAAAGCCATGGCTATACCCCGTGAATGGTCGGCGTGGTGGGAGCGGACAAGGAAGAAAACAACAGAACGCGTGAGCGCGAGGCTCAAGCGCGCGACGGACCGGCCCACAGGCTCGGACGACCCGTCGGAAACCGCGCGGCAATCGCGCGACGCCGGATAGCGGCCACGATCGATCGAGATCGGGAAAAAGCAGAGGCGTCTGACGATGCACATATGCGGCTCCTGTTGACGGGACCGACGGTCCCGGGCAAACGTCGCGAACGACGTGGGCGCACGGTGCGCCCCAAGAGCAATGCCCCACGGTCGCGGTCATGCTTCGACCGGCCGCTAGCCGCTTCTACTCTGAGCATCGATTAAGCGAAGGTCATGCCAGGACGATGACCGACACGCGCGGCAGAGATCGAAAGCCCCGCCTCAACACGCGCGCGAACGCGGCGCAAGGCCTGCCGGCTCGGATTCGAGCGCCCCCATGCCACGACATGAAGACCGATGCGCCGCATGCCATCGCGGCGCCGCACGGGGTGTACCGCGGCGCGCGGGGCCCGATGCGCACCTCGGTACGCCCCGGTTTTGCGCACGACGCGCACGCCATGCGGACAGGCGCACGCCCCACTTGCACCGTCACGGTGCAAAACAGCGCAGCGCGTTCGACGCCGCATGATCTGCATCAACGCCTGTTTCAGACTCTTGTGGCAGCCTCGCCGCGTTTCATACGATGCCCCCATGCAGCACGAAAATCCGCGTTGCGCGCGGATGTCCGAGTGCATGACTCGGAAACCCTAAAGCCCTTGGGGATCACGCCGATAAATACGGCATCGTCCTGCATCATTCGAATTTCAAGATGAACGGTTAAGCGCGAGGCTCGCTCCGCACGCTGTTCAGCAGCCAGAGAAGTCATGCGAAATAACCAGCCCGTCACACAACAGGAATACGTACTCGACAACGCCGATATGCTTGTCTCGGCGACCGATCTGCAAGGCAATATCGCGTACTGCAACCCCGCCTTCGTGCGCGCGTCGGGGTATTCGAAAGATGAGCTCGTCGGTGCGCCGCACAACCTGATCCGGCATCCCGACATGCCGCGCGAAGCGTTCGCCGATCTCTGGGAAACGATACGTGCGGGCCGCCAATGGGGCGCACTCGTCAAGAACCGCCGCAAGAACGGCGATTACTACTGGGTTCGCGCGAGCGTGACGCCCGTCATCGAGCAAGGCCGCACGGTCGGCTATCTGAGCGTGCGCGTCAAGCCGTCGCGCCAGGAAGTCAGCGGCGCCCAGGCACTCTACAAGCAGATGCGCGAAGGCACGCTCCGCGGGCGCCGGCTCTCGGGCGGCCTGATCGTGCGCACGGGCCTCGCGGGCGTGCTCGACCATTGGTCGTCGCTCGCGCTCGCCAAGCGCGTCGCCTTGATGAATATGGTCGGCGCGCCGCTCGCGACGCTCGTGCTCGGCTGCCTCGTCGACCGCGGTGTGCCGGGCCTCGCGTACTGGATCGCGACGGCTGTCACGGCCGTCTTCGGCGCGGTGACGGCGAACCGGCTCGGCGCGCATCTCGGCAAGCCGCTCGACGACATCACGCAGTTCGCGCTGCGCCTCGCCGCGGGCGACTTGCGCGTCGATCTCGCGGTCAATCGGCAGGACGATCTCGGCGATCTGCAACGGTCGCTGCAACAATTGAAGTCGAATCTGACCGCGATCGTGTTCGACGTGCGCTCGCAGATCACGGGTGTCGCCGACGCGGCGAGCGAGATCGGCAGCGGCAATATCGACCTGTCGCGGCGCACGGAGATGCAAGCCGCCTCGCTCGAACAGACTGCCGCGACGATGGACGAGCTGACCTCGACCGTGCAGGCCAATGCCGACTCCGCGGCGCGCGCGCTCGATCTGTCGCAGGAAGCGCAGAAGGCCGCGACGGAAGGCGATCAGATGGTGTCGCGCGTCGAGCACACGATGGAAAGCATCGCCACGGCATCGAAGCGCATCGGCGACATCACGAGCGTCATCGACAGCATCGCGTTCCAGACGAACATCCTCGCCTTGAATGCGGCAGTCGAAGCTGCGCGCGCGGGCGAGGCCGGCCGCTCGTTCGCCGTCGTCGCGACCGAGGTCCGCAATCTCGCGCAAAGCAGCGCGAACGCCGCGCGAGAAATCAAATCGGTGATCGACGCGAGTACGGCTGAAGTCGAGAAAGGCTCGCTGCTCGTCTCGCAGACCGCCGCGCAAGTCCGCTCGATCGACGAGGCGGTCAAGCGCGTCGCGTCGATCCTCGTTGAAGTCGCGAATGCGAGCAGCGAGCAGGCCGACGGGATCCGCCAGGTCACGCAGGCCGTCGCGCAGCTCGACAGCGCGACTCAGCAGAATGCGGCGCTCGTCGAGCAATCGACCTCGACCGCGCAGAATCTCGGCGTGCAGGCGGGCGTGCTCGGCGATGCCGTGCGGCTGTTCTCGATCGAGCACGCCTGAACGCGCGTCGACGCGCCGACACGCGGATCGCGCGTGTCGGCGGCCGCCGCCGGTCAGGGTGCGCTTGCCGTATCGAGCGCGGCGATATCGTCGGCGTCGAGATTCAACGCCGTGGCCGCAACGAGTGCGTCGAGCTGCGCGAGCGAGGTCGCGCTCGCGATCGGCGCCGTCACGCTCGGCCGTGCGATGAGCCAGGCGAGCGCGACCGAAGCGGGCGTCGTCCCGTGACGCTCGGATATCTCGTCGAGCGCCGCGAGAATCCGCTTGCCGCGCGGGTTCAGGTAAGGCTCGACCCCGCCGCCGCGCTTGCTCTTGGCGAGATCCTCGGTCGAACGGTATTTGCCCGAGAGAAACCCGCGCGCGAGCGAAAAATACGTGACGACGCCGAGACCAAATTCCGTTGCGACGGGCTCGGACTCGCGTTCGTACTCCGCACGATCGTAGAGATTGTATTCAGGCTGGATCACCTGATACTCGGGCAGACCCTGCGCGCGGCTGATCTTGCGGGCCTCGCGCAGGCGCGCGTCGCTGTAGTTCGACGCGCCGATCGTGCGGACCTTTCCGGCCTCGATCAGCGTCTGGTAGGCGCTCAGCGTTTCTTCGAGCGACGCCGAATCGGCGAAGTCGCGATGCGAGAAATACAGATCGATGTAATCGGTCTGCAAGCGCTGCAACGACTCGTCGGCCGCCTTGAGGATGTTGTCGCGCGTGAGGCCGGGGCGCGTCGCGAGCGAGCCGACCTTCGTCGCGAGGACGACCTTGTCGCGCTTGCCCGAGCGCTTGAACCATTTGCCGATGATCGATTCGGACTCGCCGCCCTGATTGCCGGGCGCCCATGCCGAGTAGACGTCGGCCGTGTCGATGAAGTTGATGCCCGCGTCGGCGAGCGCATCGAGCAGTGAGAACGATGTCGCCTCGTCGGCGGTCCATCCGAATACATTGCCGCCGAACATCAGCGGCGAAACCTTGAGTGTCGTGGTGCCCAGTTCCCGCAGTTGCATCGGTGTCTCCCAGTGTAGAAACCGCTTAAGTCTCGATGACTTCGCGCGGCGACGCAAGCGGCCTTGGCCATCAAGCCGCGCGACGCGGCGGATCAGGCAGACACGGCGCGATCGAACCGTTCGACGACCCGATCATGGTCTGGCTGTGCGAGCGTCGCCCCATGTCACCACTCCGTCTTGGTCGTCGATCCGGATCGACCGCGCTCGCCCAAGCTGAGTTCGAGTCCGACGACCGCACACCATCCGAGCAACTGCTTGAAGCTCAGTTCATCAGGATGCTGTTCGAGATAGGAGACGCGGTTCTGACTCAGGCCCAGACGCGCCCCGACTTGCGCCTGGGTCAACGCGCGACGCTTGCGCGCGGCCAGCAGAAGTTGCCCAAGCTGCAAAGCAGTCAACAGCCGCTGAGGCGGCAAGGTCAGAGACATGGGATCTATCTGTTATTCGGCTATATGCATTTCAGCCGAAATACGGATATAGGCAATTTATCCGTATTTCAGATACTTCTTGAATAGCTGAATAACAGATAAACATCGAGCGTGGCGGCCCCCCGCCGGAAAAACATACGCCCCAGTCATCGACTGAGGCGCCTATGAAGCCAGGGCCAAGCGCATCCGTGCCAGGCCCCGCGCATCAGGAAACGCGATGGCCCGCCAAGCCGGCTTAGATCCGCTCGATCACCGCGGCAATGCCCTGCCCCACGCCGATACACATCGTGCACAGCGCGAAGCGGCCGCCCGTGCGCTGGAGCTGGTACGTCGCCGTCGCGACGAGCCGCGCGCCCGACATGCCGAGCGGATGGCCGAGCGCGATCGCGCCGCCGTTCGGATTCACGCGCGGATCGTCGTCCGCGACGCCCAACTGACGCAGCACCGCGAGCCCTTGCGAGGCGAACGCCTCATTGAGTTCGATCACGTCGAACTGATCGATCGTCATGCCCAGGCGCGCCATGAGCTTCTGCGCGGCCGGCGCCGGTCCGATCCCCATGATGCGCGGCTCGACGCCGGCGGTCGCCACGCCGAGAATCCGCGCACGCGGCGTCAGACCGAATTGCCTGGCCGCGGCCTCGCTGGCGATCAGCAACGCCGCCGCGCCGTCGTTGACGCCCGACGAGTTGCCGGCCGTCACCGAACCGTCGGGCGCGACGACGCCCTTGAGCTTCGCGAGCGCTTCGAGACTCGTCTCGCGCGGATGTTCGTCGCGGTCGACGACGATCGGATCGCCCTTCTTCTGCGCGACCGACACCGGCACGATTTCCTGCGCGAGCGTGCCGTCCTTCTGCGCGCGCGCCGCGTTGAGCTGGCTGCGCAGGCCCATCTTGTCCTGGTCTTCGCGCGAGATGCTGAACTGCTTCGCGACGTTCTCGCCCGTCTCGGGCATCGCGTCGACGCCGTACAACTGCTTCATCAGCGGATTGACGAAACGCCAGCCGATCGTCGTGTCATACACGGCCGCTTGCCGCGAAAACGCCGACGTCGCCTTCGGCATCACGAACGGCGCGCGGCTCATGCTTTCGACGCCGCCCGCAACCATCAGCGCGGCCTCGCCCGAGCGCACCGCGCGCGCCGCGATGCCCACCGCATCCATGCCCGAACCGCAGAGCCGGTTCACCGTGCTGCCCGGCACCGCGATCGGCAGCCCCGCGAGCAACAGCGACATCCGCGCGACATTGCGGTTGTCTTCGCCGGCCTGGTTCGCGCAGCCGTAAATCACGTCGTCGATCGCGGCCGGATCGAGGTTCTTGTTGCGCTCGAGCAGCGCGCGCAGCGGAATCGCGCCGAGGTCATCCGCGCGCACCGACGACAGCGCGCCGCCGTAGCGGCCGATCGGCGTGCGGATCGCGTCACAAATCAAAGCTTCAGTCATGTCAGTCCAGGATCAACTTGAGGGAGTCAGGCTGCGTCTCACGCAGTCGCGGCGATCGGGTCGTAGCGCATCGGCACGCCCGTGAGCTTGACGAGTTCGTCGAACGAGAGGTCCGTGAAGATCTCGCGAACGACCAGCCCGTCGGGCGTCACGTCGATCACGGCGAGATCCGTATAGATCCGGCCGACGCAGCCGATGCCCGTCAACGGATACGTACACTCGGCGACGACCTTGCTTTCGCCGGATTTCGTCAGGTGTTCCATCATCACGTAGACCTGCTTCGCGCCGATCGCGAGGTCCATCGCGCCGCCGACCGCGGGAATCGCGTCGGGTGCGCCCGTGTGCCAGTTCGCGAGGTCGCCCTTGGCCGACACCTGGAACGCGCCGAGCACGCAGATATCGAGGTGGCCGCCGCGCATCATCGCGAACGAATCCGCATGATGGAAGAACGCGCCGCCCGTGAGCAGCGTCACATGCTGCTTGCCCGCGTTGATGAGTTCGTCGTCCTCTTCGCCGGGCGCCGGCGCGGGCCCCATGCCGAGCAGGCCGTTTTCGCTGTGCAGGAAGATCTCGCGGTCCGCCGACAGATGGTTCGCGACGAGCGTCGGCACACCGATGCCGAGGTTCACGTACGCGCCTTCGGGAATGTCTTGCGCGACACGGCGCGCCATTTCGTCTCGAGTCAGTTTCTTCATTGTCCTCTCCCTCAGGCTGCCGCCTTCGTCGCGGCCACGGCGGGCTGCACTTGCACCACGCGCTGCACGAAAATGCCGGGCGTCACGATATGTTCGGGATCGAGCGCGCCGAGCGGCACGACTTCCGAGACCTGGACGATCGCCGTCTTCGCGGCCATCGCCATGATCGGGCCGAAGTTGCGCGCAGTCTTCCGGTAAATCAGATTGCCCCAGCGATCGCCCTTGAGCGCCTTGATCAGCGCGACATCCGCATGCAACGGCGATTCGAGCACATACGGCCGGCCGTCGATGATGCGCGTTTCCTTGCCTTCGGCGAGCAGCGTGCCGTAAGCGGTCGGCGTGAAGAAGCCGCCGATGCCCGCGCCCGCGGCGCGAATACGCTCGGCGAGATTGCCTTGCGGCACGACTTCGAGTTCGATTTCGCCGGCCCGGTACAAGCCGTCGAACACATACGAGTCCGACTGGCGCGGGAACGAACAGATGACCTTGCGAACGCGTCGCGCCTTGAGCAGCGCGGCCAGGCCGATATCGCCGTTGCCCGCGTTGTTGCTCACGATCGTCAGGTCGCGCGCGCCCTGCTCGATGAGCCCGTCGATGAGCTCCGACGGCATGCCCGCCGTGCCGAACCCGCCGACCATCACCGTCGCGCCGTCTCGAATCCCTTCGACGGCAGCGGCGACCGAATCAAAGATCTTGTCGATCATCGTGTCTTCCTCTACTATTCCAGCCGATTAGAAAATGTTCGCCTTACGAACATTGATTCGTTTGGCGAACGTTTTGTGCGATAGTAGTGACTGTGGCCATCCGCTGTCAAGGCGCGACCGGTCCGCGCCCGGGGCCGCGCCTGAGTCCGGAAACGGGGCGCGAGCCGTCGGCGCGCGCGGATCGGCGCGGCGCATGCGATGCGGCCGGATGCGCCCCCCTATGACAATCGATCGCCGTTCATGCGGCCGCTCACCTGACGATACGTTTTGACCATGCTGACCCAATCCGACACGCCGCCCAATCCTCTCGCACCGGGCGAACCGGGTGCGTCGCCCGAGGGCGCCGAGCGTCCCGGCGATTCGTTCGTCCAGTCGTTCGCGCGCGGCCTCGCCGTGATCCGCGCGTTCGACGCGCGCCGTCCCTCGCAGACGCTGTCCGAAGTCGCGGCGGCGGCCGGGCTCACGCGCGCGGCCGCGCGACGCATCCTGCTCACGCTGCAGACGCTCGGTTATGTCGAGGCCGACGGCCGCCAGTTCCGGCTCACCGCGAAAATTCTCGATCTGGGGTTTGCGTATCTGACGTCGATGCCGATCTGGAACCTCGCCGAGCCCGTAATGGAACATCTCGTCGCCCAGGTCCACGAAAGCTGCTCCGCGTCCGTGCTCGACAAGACCGACATCGTCTACGTGTTGCGCGTCCCGACGCAAAAGATCATCGCGATCAATCTCGCGACGGGCAGCCGACTGCCCGCGTTCTGCACGTCGATGGGCCGCGTGCTGCTGTCGGGTCTCGACGACGACAAGCTCGATGCGACGCTCGCGGCGTCCGAGCTGCGGCAGCGCACGCCGCGCACCGTGGTCGATCCGGCGCAACTCAAGGACATCATCGCGCAGGTCCGCGAGCAGAATTGGGCGATCGTCGATCAGGAACTCGAAGTCGGATTGATCTCGATCTCGGCGCCGATTCGCGATCGTCAGGGGCGTGTGATCGCGGCGATGAACGTCAGCGGCAATGCGCAGCGCAGCACCGCGAAGCAAATGATTCGTGACTTTTTGCCGCCGCTCCAGGCGGCCGCGCAACGCGTGTCCGCGCTCGTCGCATTGCGCGGTTCGTGAGCGATCGGCGCGCGACGCCTAGCCGGCGCGGTCGAGCAGATCGAGCAGTGCGCGCGCGGCGTCTTCGAGCATGCCCGAGTTGTCGATCGTGCGCATCGAGACGCCCGCGGGGATGTCGAGCGTCACGCGTCGCGTGAGACGCGCCTGCATCTGCTCCGCGCTTTCGCGCCCGCGCGCGCTGAGGCGCGCCGCGAGCACGGTCGGATGCGCATCGATATGGACGATCTCGAGCGCGGGATACCGATCGATCGCATCGGCGAGATGACCGCGCGATCCGTTGACCACCACCGTGCATCCGCTCGCGAGCCACGCATCGATTTCGATCCCGATTCCGTAGCGAAACTGATGGCTCTGCCAGGCGAGCGCGAACAGCCCGAGCCCCGCGCGCGTGTCGAACTCTTCGTCGCTGAGATGGATATGATTTTCGCCGCTCGTATCGGCCGCGCGCGTGATGTAGCGATGCGCGAACATCACATGCGAGCCCGCGAGCCGCGCGCGCGCAAAAGCGAGCAGCGTGTCCTTGCCCGCGCCCGACGGGCCCATGACATACACGAGGCGGCCCGTCATCCGCGCACCCTGCTCGCCATGCACGCCCTGCGCGGCGTCGTTCCGTTGTCTGAGGCTGTCATCGTGTCGTGATCCGGATTCATCTCGCTGCGCCGCACTCAGGACTGTTGCGCCATCCAGTCGGCGAGCGCGGGCACGGCGTCGCCGAGTTCGAGCGCACCCGACGCAAGCAGACGCTTCGTCGACGCGGGCAGGCGTTTGACCGCATATTCGGCTCTCGACGCCATCGAACGATCGGGCAGCGAGAACGACGCCAACAGACGGCGCGGGACGTGCGAGCGCGTGTATCGCGCGCCCGTCCCGCTCAGATGCTGGCGAAATCGCGCGTCGACATCCACGGCAATGCCCGTGTAGATACTGTCGTCCTCACATTCGATCAGGTAGAGATGCCAGGTCATAGGCGCGCATTATCGCCGATCCCGATCCCGTTTCCGATCCCGCCGCCGATCTCGATAACATCGAAGCCGCGGTCCCGTACGCCGGTGCGCGCCGGCGCGCACCGCTGCGGCGATCGTCTACATCTCGCCGGCGTGCCCGATCGTGTCCGTCGCGAGACGTTCGGCCGTCAACTGCATGAAGATCCACGCCGACGCCGACGTGATCAGTCCCACGCAAATAAACGTCGCATGGAAAGCGGGCAGCGGATTCGCGAGCTCCTGCGCGACGCCCAGACGCGTGCGGAACGTCTGCAGCAACGCGCCGGCCGACGTCACGGCGAGACTCATCGACAACATCTGGACCATCGACAGCAGACTGTTGCCGCTGCTCGCGCCCGCGCGCCCCAGGTCCTTGAGCGTGATCGTGTTCATGCCCGTGAACTGGATCGAGTTGACCGCGCCGAACAGCGCAAGCTGAATCAACATGATCCAGATCGGCCGTCCCGGCGAAATCAGCGCGAACGACGCGATCGCGATCCCGACGAGAAACGTATTCGTCACGAGCACGCGCCGATAGCCGTGGCGCTCGATCAACGTCGTCGCGAGGCGCTTGGACAGCATGCCCGCGAACGTGATCGGCAGCATCATGAGCCCCGCTTCGATCGGCGAATAGCCGAGGCAGACCTGCAGCACGAGCGGAATCAGGAACGGCATGCCGCCGTTGCCGATCCGCGCGAACAGATTGCCGAGCAAGCCGACGCTGAACGTATGGATCTTGAACAGATTGAGCGAGAACAGCGGCTCGGGATGCCGCGTCGCATGCAGCCCGTAGGCGGTCAGCATCGCGAGCGCGCCGATCAGCAGCATCAGGACCGTCGCATGTTCGAAACCGAGCTCGGCGAGCCCGTCGAGCGAGAACGAGATCGCCACCATGAACAACGCGAGCAGCAGATACCCGCTGGTATCGAAGCGTCCGATGCCCGAGACCTTGCTGTTGGGCATGTAGATGATCGTCGCGATGCCGCCGATCACGCCGACCGGCACATTGATCAGAAACACCCAATGCCACGAAAAGGTCTCGGTCAGCCAGCCGCCGAGCGTCGGTCCGATCAAGGGGCCGACCATGCCCGGAATCGCGACGAAGCTCAGCGCCTGCAGATAGCGGTCCTGCGGAAAGGTCCGCAGCACCGCGAGCCGTCCGACGGGCAACAGCATCGCGCCGCCGACGCCCTGCACGACGCGCGCGGCGACGAGCATATCGAGCCGATTCGCCAACGCGCACAGGATCGAGCCGATCACGAACAACACGATCGCGGTCTGGAACACGCGCCGCGTCCCGAAACGGTCGGCGAGCCATCCCGACGCGGGGATCACGACGGCCATCGTCAACGAGTAGCCGATGATCACGGACTGCATGCGCAACGGGCTTTCGCCGAGACTTTTGGCGATCGGCGGCAGCGCCGTGTTGACGATCGTCGAATCGAGCGTCTGCATGAAAAAACCGACCGCGACCACCCAGAGCATGATGGTCAGCGATCGGTCCTGCATCGGGGCAACAGTCATCGGTAGGCGTCGGCGAACGAAAAGCGCCATCTTACGCCGGCCGCTCCGATCGGCGGCATCGCGCCGTTCGGACTGCCCGCGCTCAGCCGACCTGGCGCCGCGCGATCGGCGTCTCGGGCGTCGGGAAGCCGGCCTGCTTGAAGGTCTCGATGATCGTGCGATTCGTATCGAAGTAGACCTGCCAGTAGTCGACGTTGTCGGCATACGGCCGCACGGCGAGCAACGGTCCCTCGGGCGTGAACGACAGCACCTCGACATCGGGCGGCGGCGTTTGCTTGACGTTCGGAATCGCCGCGACCGCGGCCTTGAGCCGGGCGATCGCGTCAAGCGGATCGACGCCGTTCGCGATCTTCGCCGTGAGTTCGACGCGCCGGTACGGCTGCACGCTGTAGTTGGCGATCGTGTCCGAGAAGATCTTGTTGTTGCCGATGATCGTCGTCACGTTGTCGGGCGTCAGCAGCGTCGTGCCGAACAAGCCGATTTCCGTCACGGTTCCCGTGACGCCGCCGCCCGTGATGAAATCGCCGACCTTGAACGGTCGCAACGCCTGCAGGAACAGCCCCGCCGCGAAATGCGCGAGCAAGCCGCCCCACGCGGCGCCGATCGCGAGACCGGCGCCCGCGAGCAAGGCGGCGAACGAGGTCGTCTGAATGCCGAAGACCTGCAGGATCGCGAGCACGAGCATCAGCGTGAGCAAACCCGCGAGGATCGAGCCGAGGTAATGCGCGAGCGTCGGGTCGACGCGGCCGTTGCGCGACAGCACATTGCGCATGAGGCGGATCACGAGATTGATGACCCACCGTCCGATGATCCAGATCACGATCGCGGCCACGACCTTGATGCCGAAATCGATCCCGCGGGTCATCAGGAATACACGTACGGTTTCCAGATCCATGGCTTTCTCACCGGTGAATGAAGCGTGTCGGAACGACCCCCGCACAAGCGGGCGCTGCGCAATGCCGGAACCTCAGACCGCACACCTCTACCGCACGCGCCGACAACCCGATCGATCCGCCGAACCGAGGCTCCGAGCGCGCCTTGCGCCTTTATACGTGAGCCGTCAGACCCGTGCAAGACGACGCGCATGACGGATCGTTGCCGCACTAAGCAATTGACCTCGCGCACCAACGCCTGAAATAAATTCGGTTAATGTATCGGGCTCCAACACGCAATCCGTCATCCCGTTCACGAGGTCCGCCGTCATCATGCTGGCAGCTTTTTCGCATCACTCGCCCTACCCGTCCCGGCGCAGCGTCGTCTATTCGCGAGGCGGCATGGTCGCGGCCTCGCAACCCGTCGCCGCGCAGATCGGCCGCGACATGCTCGCGCGCGGCGGCAATGCGATCGATGCGGCGATCGCGACGGCGGCCGCCCTGACCGTCGTCGAGCCGACGAGCTGCAGCATCGGCGGCGACGCGTTCGCGATCGTCTGGATCCGCGATCCGCTGACGGGCAAGGGCACGATGCACGGCCTCAACGCGAGCGGCCCCGCGCCGCGCGATCTCACGCTCGAACAGATCCGCGCGGCCGGCCACGAGACCATGCCGCTGCACGGCTGGATGCCCGTGACCGTGCCCGGCTGCCCGGCAGCCTGGGCCGCGCTGTCGCGGCGCTTCGGCAAGCTGCCGTTCGCCCAGTTGCTCGCGCCAGCGATCGCGCTCGCGCGCGACGGCTTCGCGGTCACCCCCGTGATCAGTCAGCTTTGGCACAAGGCCGAGACGCAATTCCGCGCCAACGACATGCTGCGCACCGTCACGGGCGATGACGTCGCGCGCCGCTGGTTCGACGTTTTCGCGCCTCAGGGCCGCGCGCCCTTGCCCGGCGAGATCCATCGCTGGGAAGATCAGGCGCGCACGCTCGAAGCGCTCGCGCAGACCGAATGCGAAAGCTTCTATCGGGGCGACCTCGCGCGCGCGATCGACGCCTTCGCGCGCACGAGCGGCGGCTATCTGCGCGAACGCGATCTCGCCGAATACGCGCCGCAATGGGTCGATCCGATCGCGATCGATTACCGCGGCTACCAGGTCTGGGAGATTCCGCCCAACGGCCAGGGCCTCGTCGCGCTGCTCGCGTTGAATATCCTCAAGGGTTTCGACGATCTGCACAGCCGCGAACATCCGCTCACGCTGCATCGCCAGCTCGAAGCGATGAAGCTCGCGTTCGCCGACGGCCAGCACTACATCACCGAGCACGACCGCCTGAAGGTGCCGCTCGACGCCCTGCTCAGCGAACGCTATGCGGCGCAGCGGCGCGCGTTGATCGGCGCGCGCGCGGGCGACCCGCTGCATGGCGATCCCGTCGCGGGCGGCACGGTCTACCTCGCGGCCGCCGATCGCGACGGCAATATGATTTCGTTCATCCAGAGCCATTACCGCGATTTCGGCTCGACGATGATCGTGCCCGGCACGGGCATCGTGCTCCAGAATCGCGGCGCGGGTTTCAGTCTCGAGCCCGGGCATGCCAATGCATATGCGCCGGGCAAGAAGCCGTATCACACGATCATCCCGGGCTTTCTCACGCGCGACGGCGAGGCGCTCGGGCCGTTCGGCGTCATGGGCGCGTTCATGCAGCCGCAAGGCCATGTCCAGGTCCTCATGAACATGATCGACTTCGGCCTCAATCCGCAGGCCGCGCTCGACGCGCCGCGCTGGCAATGGTTCGGCAAGCGCCGCTTCGGCTTCGAGCACGGTTATTCGAGCGCGCTCGTGCACGAGATGGCGGCGCGCGGCCACGACGTCTACGTCGACCATCATTCGACCGACTACGGCCGCGGCCAGATCATCCTGCGCGACCCCGTCACGGGCGTCCTCTGCGGCGGGACCGAACCGCGCACGGACGGCGTCGTCGCGGCGCTTTGAGGGATCGGGTTTAGGGGGGCTGCTTGGATGGGTCCGCTTAATGGATCCGCTTAATGGATCCGCTTAATGGATCCGCTTGGTGGACCCGCTTAAGGTACCCGCTCAAGGTACCCGCTGATCGAATCCGCCTCGACGGGTCCGGTCAGCGCTGGAACGCGTAGATCGAACCGAGATCGAGCAGACGCGTCAGTGCATCGAGCGCGGTCCGTGTTTCGTCGAGCAAATGCGGATCGGCGAGATCATCGAACGCGAGGCGGTCGCGATAGTGCGTCTCGACCCAGCGCGTCAACGCGTCATAGCGCGCATCGTCGATCCACACCGAGGGCTTGACCGCCGCCGCCTCGGCCGCGTTGAGCGCGACGCGCAGACGCAGGCACGCGGGACCGCCGCCATTGCGCATGCTCTCGCGCAGATCGAAGACGCGATAGTCGGCGATCGGCCCGCCCGCCGCGACCAGGCGGTCGAGATACGCCGCGACGCGCGCATTCTCGCGACACTCCTGCGGCACGATCAAACGCTGGCGCCCGTCGCCGAGCGCGAGCAATTGGCTGTTGAACAGATACGCGCCGACCGCGTCGGCGACGCTGACGTCGTCGTCCGGGACTTCGACGACGTCGAGCGTCGCGCCCGTGCGCGCGAGGCGTTCGCGCAACGCGTCGTAGACCGCATGCTGATCGACGAAGGCATGCGCATGACAGAACAGCACGCGCTGGTTGCCGACCGCGATCACGTCGTTATGGAACACGCCCGCGTCGATGACGTCGGGCCGTTGCTGCGCATAGACGACGGCGTCATCGGCGAGCCCGTGACGACGCGCGATCGCCCGGCTCGCCTCGAACGTCTGCCGCGCCGGATATCGGACGGGTGCGGGACCGCCGCCGTAGACGCGCCGACCATAGACGAAAAACTCGACCCCGCGCGTGTCGTACGCGCCGCAAAAACGCGTGTGATTGGCCGCGCCCTCGTCGCCGAGCACGGGCGTGCCCGGCAACGCCGGATGCACGACGAAATGCCGGTCGTCGGCCAAGATCGCGCCGAGCACGCGCTGCGTCGTCGTGTGTTCGATCGAGCGGTGCAGATTGAACGCGAGATTGGCGGGCGTGACATGCACGCGTCCATCAGCGGTATCGGCCGACGGGCTCACGGTGGCCGCGTTCGCGGCCCACATCGCCGACGCCGAACTCGCGGCCGACAGCAGTTCGGGCGCGCTCCGCGCAGCATCGCGGATCACGCGCGCATCGTCGCCCGTGAAGCCGAGCGTGCGCAGCAGATCGACCGAAGGCCGCTCGTGCGGCGGCAACACCGCCTGCCGATAGCCGAGCGCGGCGAGCGATTTCATCTTGAGCAAGCCTTGCAGCGCGGCTTGCTTCGGATTCGCGACGCGTTTCTCGTTCGCGTGCGAGGCGACGTTGCCGAACGACAAGCCCGCATAGTTGTGCGTCGGTCCGACGAGTCCGTCAAAGTTGGCTTCGACCGCGTTCGCGGGTGTCGATTGCATCGTCATGGGCCACCTCTATGTCGAAGGGACGGACTGCGCGAGCACGCGCACGGCCGCGTCGTCCGTGACCTGCAGCGCCGCGCGCTGCGCGTCGTCGAGGTCGATCGCCGCGCCGTCGACGCGCGCGGTCGCCGCGATCACGCGGAAATCGCCGATCGACCCGTTCGAGACGAGGCAGCGCTGAACCGGCAGGGTCGGATCGACAGGCGCGACGCGAACCCGCCGGCTCGCGCGAACCGTGCGCAGGTCCGACGTATGGCATTCGAGCACGGGTCCCGCGTCGAAGATATCGACGTGATTCTCATAGCGCAGTCCCTCGGACTCGAGCATGCGGCGCGCGGGCAAGGTGTCCTTGTGCGTGACGCCGATCGCCTGCTGAGCCGCTTCGGGCAACAGGCGTACATAGACCGGATGCCGCGGCATGAGCTCGGCGATAAAGGCCTTCTTGCCTTGCGCGCTCAGGTAGTCGGCCGCATTGAAATCGATCTGGTAGAAGTGCGAGCCGAGCGCGCGCCAGAACGGCGATTCGCCTTCCTCATCGAAATAACCGCGCATCTCGGCGCAGATCCGTTCGGGAAAACGATCGCGAAACTGCGCGATGAACATGAAGCGCGACCGCGACAGCAAACCGCCCGCGCCATGCGCGCGGGCGCGCGGACTCAGAAACAACGAGCACAGCTCGGCATAGCCGGTCAGATCGTACGAGATCGTCAGCAACGAGGTCCGCGACCAGACGTTGAGCTCCTTGCTCGCATGGACGGCCGTGCTCACACGGTAGTTGTAGAAAGGCAGTTCGAGCCCGACCGCCGCTTCGAGTCCGCAGACGCCGACGACTTCGCCGGTCTGCGTCTCTTCCATGACGAACAGATAGCCCTGCTCGAACAAGGCGGCCTCGCCGCGCGCCGTTCGCACGACCCGCTCGATGCGCGCGGCGAGCGCGGCGCGATCGGGTTTGAGCGTCGTCAAACCGGGGCCCGTCTCATTGGCGAGCGCCAGCACGGACTCGAGGTCGTGCGTCTGGACGCTGCGAACAACCATCATCGCTTCTCTCCTGCACGGTCGCACGGGGTACCGTCGGTCCCGGTCTGCCCGCGGCGCGCTCGTGTTGCGGGGCAAAACTCGGGGAATGATAAGCGAGACCGAACGCGTGCGAAAACCGGTGCAGGCATCGAGGCGAGACTGTGCATCGGCTTGATTGACTCATCCGTCAAACCAGAGGCGATGACGGGCGCCAAAGCGGATGCCTGAGCAGATGCCTGAGCAGATGCCTGAGCGGACGTCGAACGACGCGTCAACGCACGACTGACGCCCGCTCACGCATCGAAGCGGAACAGTTGAGTGTCTTCGGTCAGGATGGGATCGCCGTGCGGCGGCCGCTCGGGCGAGCGCAGCAGTTCGGCCGCGCGCTCGGGCATCACGGGCTTGGACAGCAGATACCCCTGCGCATACCCGCAGCCGCTTTCGCGCAGGATCGCCAACTGGCCCGGCGTCTCGACGCCCTCGGCGACCACGCCGTAGCCGAGCCCCTTCGCGAGCAGGATCACGCCGCGCACGATGCCCGCGCGCGACGAGCGCGTTTCGAGCTCGCTGACAAACGAGCGGTCGATCTTGAGCCGGTCGATTTCATACGTGTCGAGATACGACAGGCTCGAATACCCCGTGCCGAAATCGTCGATCGCGATCCGGATGCCGTGCAGGCGCAAGGTCTGGAGCTGCGACACCGTACGGATCGTGTTTTGCACGAGCGAACTTTCGGTGATTTCGAGTTCGAGCCATTCGGGTCCGATCGCGTGCCGGCGCAGCGCGTCGAGCACGAAGCCGACGAAATCGCCGCTCGCGAACTGCTGCGCGGCGACGTTGACCGACACCGCGACGAGCGGCACGCCCTGCGTGCGCCATGCGGCAAGCTGCGCGAGCGCCATGTCGAGCACGTATTCGCCGAGCCGGCCGATCAGCCCGTGCTGCTCGGCGATCGGGATGAAGTCGCCGGGCATGAACAGACGGCCCTGTCCGTCGCGCCAGCGCACGAGCGCTTCGAGTCCGGTCAGCTCGTGCGTGACGAGCGAATACTGAGGCTGATAGACGAGATAGAGCTCGTTGTCGGCGAGCGCGCGGCGCAGCTTGTTCGACATGCCGAGACGCGCCTCGATCTCGCGGCCCAGCGACGGTTCGAACACGCGCGAGCAATTCCGGCCGTCGGCCTTCGCGAGATACATCGCGGCGTCGGCGCAGCGCAACAGGTCGGATGCCGAACGCGCATGCAGCGGGCACAGCGCGACGCCGATGCTGCAATCGACTTGAAGTTCGGTCGAACCGCTGAACACGGGCTCCGATACGGCGCTGAGCACGTTGCGGCAGAGCGCTTCGACGCGCAGCGCATCGTAGTCGAGCGCGGCGATCACGAACTCGTCGCCGCCGTAGCGCGCGATCATGACGTCGCGCGGCAGACGTTCGCGCAAGCGCTTCGAGACTTCGCGCAGCACCGCATCGCCCGTCGCGTGGCCGAGCGTGTCGTTGATGTACTTGAAATGGTCGAGATCGACGAACAGCACGGCGCACGACGCGCCCGACTCGGCCGCATCGGCGAGCATCGCTTCGAGACGCTCGACGAGTCCGTTGCGATTCGGCAGCAGCGTCAGCATATCGACCGACGCCTGCAGACGCAGACGCTCGCGCGACGCGAGCAGTTCGCTGACGTCGTTGAGCACGATCACGTAATGCATCGGGTTCGCGACGCCCTCGACGACCGCCGAGATGCACAACTGCACGCCGACGGTCGCGCCCGAGCGCGCGCGCAGATGCACGAGCCCCTGATAGCGGCCGGTTTGTTCGAGCGCTTCGCGCATGCCCGCGACGTCGTCCGGATCGGCGAGCCGATCGCCGCGCATGCCGATCAACTCGCCGTTCGAATAGCCGAGCATCGACGTGACCGCCGGATTCGCGTATTCGATGATCTCGACGCCGTCTTCGGCGCGGCTGATCAGCACGCCGTTCGGCGTATCGTCGATCGCCTGGCTCAGCAGCCGCAGTTCCCGATCGGACATCGCGAGCGTATTCATCGCATGACGCTCGGATGCGCGCGTCGCGACGAGGCGCGAAAACAGCGCGAGCAGCACGAGATTCGTCAGGATCACTGAACCGAGCAGGATACCGACAACCCAATACGACCAGCCGAACACGCGATTCATTGCGCGCGTCACGCGATCGGCTTCGATATTGCGTTCGACCGCGATTTCGGAAAGCACGGCGTTCAGGCGCACGTTGAGCGCCATCAGACCGACACCGCCGCCATTCGAAACCTTTTCGGAGCCACGCCACTGGTCGAGCGTGAGCCGCGCCGATTCGAGGTACTGCGCCGTGAGGTCGCGCAGGCTCAGACCGTCGCGCGTGACCGCGCGGCTCGCGGGTTCGATCGTCGACAGCGTGTCGAGCGCGCGACGCGCATCGGCGTAGCGCGTGAGTTCGAGCGCATGCTCGCCGATCACGACCGGCGACGCCATGCCGGACGACACGGCGGCGTTGACTTGCAGCAATGCGTCCTGCAGCGATTCAAGCGCTTGTTTGGCGGCCGCCGTCTGGACGAGTTCGGATTGCGAGCGGCGCTCGGATTTGATGCAGAAGTAAGCGACACTCGCATCGAAGACCGACGCGAGAAAGATCAGGGTCAGCACATAGACCCAACCCGACCTCCCCTGCGCCTTGGTGCGTCGTGCAATTTTTTCCGATAGCCGCATGGACGATGTGGGATGCGTCACGCGCGCGCGTGAACAGGAATATCAAACCCTATTTACGGCATGAAACGCGTGAAATGGAGTCTCACTGCGTACGTAATTACCCTGTATATATACTCATTCGATGCCTGGAAAATCGACCGGCATGCAGAAAAATGAAAGAAATCTGCATTTTCTTTACGAAACATGCGAATGATTCAGATAAACAACTTGCCACCCGAATACATCATGAATTGCGATGGTCGGGATTTTCCGCGGATTGAAACCCCGCGCAAGCCGAAATCCGCGTTTAATACGGATCGGCAGCCTGCGGACGCACCGACCAGGCCTGCCGGCCCGTCTTGCGGCCATCGTGCGGCCGCTTCCCGTACGCGCCGGGGAACCGCAAACTGTGCTCTCACGACCCCGCGACGGCTGTGCTCCTTTTGAACGGACCACTCGCTTAAGCTCGAAACTCGAATCCATGCGTCGAATTCCGTCCGTCGCCGATTGCTTCGTCATCCGGAACATCACGCGCGCCATGCCCATGAAACTTCAAGCCGTTCATGTCCAAGAATAAATACGACGCACGCATCGAACCCTATACGCATCCGGCCGCGGGCTGGGGCGCCCTCAAGCAAGTCGCGGTCAATCTGATTCGAGAACGCGTACCGGGCGGCAACTATCGGACGCTGCTCAAGCAGAACCAGCCCGACGGCTTCGATTGCCCCGGCTGCGCGTGGCCCGATCGCGCGCATACGTCGACGTTCGAGTTCTGCGAGAACGGCGTCAAGGCCGTCGCGGCCGAATCGACGAGCAAGCGCGCGACGCCCGAATTCTTTGCGCAGCGCACGGTCGCCGACCTCATGCGCGAGTCCGACTACACGCTCGAAGCCTATGGCCGGCTGACCGATCCGATGGTCTACTCGGCCGCGAGCGACACCTATTTGCCGATCAGTTGGGACGACGCGTTCGCGATGATCGCGACCCATCTGCGCGCGCTCGACGATCCGAACGAGGCCGCGTTCTACACGTCGGGACGCGCGAGCAACGAGGCTGCGTTTCTGTACCAGTTGTTCGTGCGGATGTTCGGCACGAACAACTTCCCCGATTGCTCGAACATGTGTCACGAGCCGACGAGCCGCGGCTTGCCGAAGACGGTCGGCATCGGCAAAGGCACCGTGACGCTCGACGATTTCACGCAGTGCGACACCCTGCTGATCTTCGGCCAGAACCCCGCCACCAATCACCCCCGCATGCTCGGCGAACTGCGTGAAGTATCGCGGCGCGGCGCGACGATCGTCTCGATCAATCCGCTGCGCGAGCGCGGACTCGAACGCTTCGCGAGCCCGTCGCACCCGGCCGAGATGCTCACGATGGGCAGCACGCCGATCAGCTCGGTGTTTATCCGGCCGACGCTCGGCGGCGACTTCGCACTGATCAAGGCCGTCGCGAAACGCGTGCTCGAACTCGACGACGCGGCCCTCGAGCGCGGCACGCCGCGCGTGCTCGACGTCGCCTTCATCGACGCGCATACGACCGGATTCGACGCCTTCGCGGCCGATCTGCGCGCCGAGGACTGGACCGTGCTCGTCGACGAATCGGGCGTCTCGCGCGAAGACATCGAGCGCCTGAGCACGATCTACGTAAACGGCGAGCGTGTGATCGCGACGTGGGGCATGGGGCTCACGCAGCATCGCCATGCGGTCGCGACGATCCAGATGTTGTCGAATCTCATGATGATGCGCGGCAATATCGGCCGGCCCGGCGCGGGTCTGTGCCCGGTCCGCGGCCACTCGAACGTCCAGGGCGACCGCACGATGGGTATCGAGGAGAAGCCGGCCGCGGCATTCCTCGACCGCCTCGGTCGGGTCTTCGCGTTCGAGCCGCCGCGCGCGCACGGCTATGACGTCGTCGAGACGATCCAGGCAATGCTCGATCGCAAGGTCAAAGTCTTTATCGGGCTTGGCGGCAACTTCGCGATCGCGACGCCCGATACGCCGCGTACGTGGGCCGCGCTCGAATCGTGCGCGCTGACCGTGCATGTAACGACGAAGCTCAACCGCAGCCATCTGGTCCACGGCCGCGACGCGCTGATCCTGCCGACGCTCGGCCGCACCGAGATCGATATGCAGAACGGCGTCGCGCAAGGCGTGACGGTCGAGGATTCGATGAGCATGGTCCATCTGTCGTACGGGATGAACAAGCCGGCCTCGCCGAATCTGCTGTCCGAAATCGCGATCGTCGCGCTCATGGCGCAAGCCACGCTCGGCCCCGGCACCGCCGACTGGCGTGGCTATATCGACGACTATGCGACGATTCGCGACGCGATCGCGCAGGTCATCGACGGCTTCGAGGATTTCAACGCGCGCGTCGCGCATCCGGGCGGCTTTCATCTCGGGGTCGCGTCGCGCGAGCGCGTCTGGAAAACCGCGAGCGGCAAGGCCGCGTTCATCGCGCATGCCGTCGATCGCGATACGCCGATCCATCGCGCGCGCGCACGGCACGGCCAACGGCTCATGACGCTGATGACCACGCGCTCGCACGATCAGTACAACACGACGATCTACGGCCAGGACGATCGCTATCGCGGCGTGTTCGGCCAGCGGCGCGTCGTGTTCGCGCATCGCGACGATATCGCGATGCTCGGCTTCAAGGACGGCGACTGGGTCGATCTCACGAGCGTCTGGGACGACGGCATCGAGCGCCGCGCCGCGCGCTTCCGGCTCGTCGAATACGACATTCCGCGCGGCTGTCTGGGCGCGTATTACCCCGAGACGAATCCTTTGATTCCGCTCGAAAGCATCGCGATCGGCGCGGGCACGCCCTCATCGAAGTCGATACCGGTGCTGCTCGACGCGACATCGGACGCGCCGGTCGAACAGCCCTATTTCCCCGACTAAGCGGCGATCGGGCACAATGCCGGGCATGTCGAAGCCCCCTGTCGTGTTCCCCATCCGCATCGAGCCCGCCGGCTGGGCATTCGACGCGCGCGCCGACGAGACCGTGCTCGACGCCGCGCGCGCGGCAGGCTATCTGCTGCCGAGTTCATGCCGCAACGGCACGTGCCGGACCTGCCTGTGCAAGCTCGCGAGCGGCGCGGTGCGCTACACGATCGAATGGCCCGGCATCACGACCGACGAAAGCGACGACGGCTGGATCCTGCCGTGTGTCGCCGCGGCCGAGTCGGCCCTCGTGCTCGACGTGCCGTATGCGCGCCTCAAATCCGAGATCGATCTGCTGCTCGAACAAGCCAAAAAACGCGCGCGGCGATTTTGAGCCCGACGGCCGCGCGACTAGAGCGTCACGCGGCCGTCGATGCAGGTGAGCGCGTGTCCGCCGACCCAGATGTCGTCGCCGATCCGTTCGATCGATACGCGTCCCGCGCGGCCCAAGGCCGTGCCCTGGCTCGCGACATAGCGCGCGGGCGCGCGGCCGCTCCCGATCAACCACTGCGCGAGACTCGCGTTGAGGCTGCCGGTCACCGGGTCTTCGGCCATGCCCTCGCCCGCGATAAAGGCGCGCACTTCGAAGTCGGCCTCGCCGTCCTTCCAGGGCGCGACGACGCCGACCTTGAGACCGGCGAGCCGGCTGTCGTCCGGCCGGATCGCCAGCACGCGCGCCCGGTCGTCGAGTAACAACGCGACCCACCCCGGTCCGTTGTCGACCCATTGCGCGGCGACCACGGCCTCAGGCGGCAGACCGAGCCCCGCGCGGATCCGCTCGACGAGCTCGGGCGCGGGTTCGCCCGTGCGCACCAGCGGCGGCGCGGCAAACGCCAGACGCGCCTGATCGCGACGGATCCGCACGAGCCCGACGCCGCACTCCTGCACGATGTATTCGCCTTTCGCCTGGCCGCCCGCTTCGAGCCATGCATGGCAGGTGCCGAGCGTCGGATGGCCCGCGAAGGGCAGTTCCTGCCGCGTCGTGAAGATCCGCACGCGATAGTCGGCCTCGGGCGTGGTCGGCTTGAGCACGAACGTCGTTTCGCTGAGGTTCGTCCAGTTCGCGAACGCGGCCATCTGCGCATCGGTCAGCGCGTCGGCGCCGAGCACGACGGCAAGCGGATTGCCCTTGAGCGCCGCGTTCGAGAACACGTCGAGTTGTTTGAATGCGTAGGAATTCACCGGGGCTCCTGAGATCCTGAGAATGGGACTGAAGATCGAGACGCTTGCGCATCGAGTGCGAGAGGTGCATTTCATCGCGTGTCGCATCCCGGAGGCCATAGACAACTCGATACGCCGCGACCAGTACAGTCGCGTATCGCGCTCAAGAGTCAGGGCTCAAGATTCAGGCCTCAGGGCTCAAGCCGGCCCGGCAGGTTCGCCGGATCGTTGTACATCTGATACCCGTACCAGAGGCTCTCGGCGATGCGCGGCGCGAGCATGTCGGCGCGCTCGCGCATGCGCGCGTTGTCGAGCGTGTGTGTCGTCCGATGGAACAATTCGAGCCAGCGCTTGAACAGATCCGGATTGAGCTTCGGCAATTGCGCGTGCTTGGGCATCGGCGTACCGCGATAGCGCGCCGTGCCGCGCAGGGTCGACGACCAGAAGTCGACCATCTTCGCGAGATGCGCGTCCCAATCCTTGACGTGCGCATTGAAAATCGGCGCGAGGTCCGCGTCTTCGTGGACCTTCGCGTAAAACGTATGCACGAGATAGCGGACTTCTTCCTCGGTGCATAGATCGGGCATCGCGATCATGCGGCGTTCTCCATCAAGATGTCATGCTCGAGCGGCGCGCATTCAAGGCGCAACGTCGCCGGGCAGGGTATAGCCCAGTTCGGGCCCGGCGACGACGATCATCGCACCGCCGCGCAGGGGCCATATTCTCGCATTCCGGAAAATCAAGGACGGTAGCGGATTGTCATACATCGTGACGCACGTTCCCGAATTCATTTCGCCGAGCGCCGCCGGAATATGGCGAAAGCCGCAACGCGACAGATTGAGCGTGCCGAGCTGCTTGAGCGTGGCGATATCGGCGGCGAGCGTATCGAGCGCGACGTTGTTGGACAGATCGAGCTTCGCAAGCCCCACCCTGTACCCGAGTCCCTTTTCGATGCGCGTCAGCCCAGTCTTTGCGAGATCAAGTTCCGTGAGCGCGATGAAGCCCGATGCTTCGCGGAGCACCGCGGGCACTCCGCCGAACGGATTCTCCGCAAGACGCAGGGTGCGAAGCGCATCGAGCGCGCCGACGAATCGCGGCAACGCGTCGAGCCCGCAATCCCGCATGCTCAGCTTCGACAGCCGGTGCAGGAACTGGATGGCCGCCGGTACCGAGCGAAGCGGATTGGCATCGAGTTCGAGCGTTCGCAAGCCCGCGCAGTCCTGAATCCGATCCGAGATCCGCTCGATGATGTTGTCGCTGAGATCAAGCGATTCGAGCCGCGAGAAAGCTTGGATTGCATCGTCGACCACGCGGATCGCATTGCCTGCGAGCAAGAACGTGCGCAATGTCGCGGCACTCGCGAAACGCTCGGGAATCGCAGATAGCGCATTGTGCGACGCATTGAGATACGTCAACCCTTCGAGCGGCGCCACGCTGTCCAACGTACCGAGCAGATTCGATGCCAAACTCACCGTCTGCAGTCTCGGACAGCGAGCGAATACATCGGGTACGCGCTCGATGCGATTGCGATCAAGCGTGAGCGTGCGAAGCCGGGGCGCGACAAGCGTCTCGAACGACTCGGCGGATAACGCGTTATCCACGAGCTCGAGTCGACTCAGTCGGTCCGCTCCATCGATATCGACGCGCGCCAGTGCGCACGCCGATGCGCGGATGTAGGCGAGCCCGGGAGCATGGCGCACGCGCAGCGTATGAATTCGACGCTCCGACAGATGCACGAATGTGAGTCGCCCCGCCCCTTCGATTTCGAGCGCATCGAGCGAACCGGGAATCACGATCGCGCCGCCGCCGATGCCGAGCCCGCGTGGCACGACCTGAATCATGGATGACTGGCCGTCGACGATACGCAAGGTCTTGATCCGGGCCGTCCCGACGACCCCGACGATAAATTCGTCCATATGCGCGGGCGACACCACGAGCGTTTGCACCCATGGGCACGCGTCGACAAAGGCCGGCATGTCGACGATGCCGACACAGCGGAGATCGAGTGTCGGTGTCCTTGCGACGATTTGCCGATCGATCTCCGCATATTGCGCGAAGTCGACGTGACGCTCGATCGCCCACTCGCGCATCGCCGCACGCTCGGGCGCCTCGGCCGCCAGCGGCGCGCGCTCCATGCCGCCGGGCAGTCCGCGTGTCGCATCGAGCCTCCAGCGCTGGGTCGCCGTATCGAATCGGATCGGCACACCGGGCTTGGACGGTTCATGCTCGATGCACACGCTCCAACGCCCTGCGTTGCGCTTCACGAAGTAGAAGCGGCCCTGCACGCTCAGATAGTGCTTGCCCTCGACCTGCAGGATGCCGGGCAGTTCGGCGACGCCCTCGACATAGCCGGCCGGCGCCGCGACTTCAAAGCGCTTGAGCGCCCCGGCGAGATCGAGGACGGCCGCCTCGCCGCGCGGCGAGCGCGCCGACGCGCGCGCGTGGGTCTCGTCGATCCGGTGCCGCCCCTCATGCCGCCCCTCATGCCGCACATCGTGCCGCCCATCGTCCCGTCGATCGCGCACGACGCCGCGATCGGCACGTCGACGCGCGTCGATCATCTTGACGAGCAGCGCCGACGCGGCGTCGCGCGACACGACAGCCTTCGCTTTGCCGCCCTGCGCGTAGATCGCATAGAGCATCGCGACGTGCGGCGCGACGGGTGCGTCGCCGCCGTGTCGATCGCCACGACGGACAGCCGCGTCGACCGACCGCGCAAGACTGACGAGACGCGCGTTCGTCGTCTCGTCGGTGAGCGTTCCGCGCGCACGCATGAGGTCGAATCCGATCTGCAGATCGACCCATTGCGGACTACCGATCACGACCGACGCGCATGCGTCGCGCAACAGCAAGGGCTGACGCTGTTCGAGCGTGACGCGCGTGATCCACTGAGCGAGTTCGGACCGCGCGCCGATGCGCCCCAACACACGCTTTTGCACGAGCTCACGCGTCTTGCCCACTGTCAGACGCGCACGCGCCGCATCGCGCAGCGCGCCGTTCGCGAGTTCGAGCGGCGATGCCGCGACGCGACCGAACACCGCCATTTCGAGGACGTCGCTGACCAGCTTGTGCCGCGTCGTCGGATCGATATCGTCCGACGCGCGGGCTTGCGCGGGATCGAGCGCCTGCGCGATGCCGCGCGCGATGTCGATGCGCGCGCAGATCGATTCGGCATCCGTCGCCGTCATGACCCGTTGGAGTTCGAGCAGCGCGGCGACGGGAGGACCTTTGCGGTACGCCGCATTCGACGGCAAGACGTGCGACGCGAGCACGTCGCCGAATTCGCGCATGCCCCGATCGGCCTGCTCTGCTTGCGCGTCGCCATGGACGCAAACGCGTTGCGCCTCGCGCCGCGCGTCCGCGATCCGCGCCTCGCGCCGATACCGCGGATTCACCTCCGCGTGCCGCGTGCCGTGCGAGCGCGGCCCGACAAAGCGTACGCTCGCGGCACCCTCGTCCGTCTCCGTGCCCTGCACGTGCACGAGCCCGTCCTGCACCTCCTGCGTGTCGACGACATCGTCCGCGCACCACGCGAGCCGCGGGCCCGCATGCGCGACGACCGACATCAACGCGCCGAGCGCGGTGAGCCGAAGCCGCGGCTCGAACTGCGATTCGGCGACATCGGGCACGTCCCACTGAACGCGCGTGCCGTGCGTGCGCATGACCTCATCGATCGACGGCATCGGCGCGCCCGAACGGACCGCGATCGGCGACTCGCCGCGCGCCGCGTCGCTCACACGCGTCACGCGGCTCACGCCGAACCCGTGCGGCGCCGAATCGCGATCTCGATCGCGGCGCGCGATCTCGGATTCGGCAGGGTTCGGATGCACGGCGCGGGACGCGTGCGCATGACGACGCGACACGGCGCGTCGATGAGAGAGGGACGAAGCATGAGGATCGATAGGCGGCATGGCGATGTCTCGTTGAGGTGGGAAACGCGCGCCTACGCTAGAAGCAAGCGCCTTCGACGGTTTGCCTAAACCGCCGAACGCCGGTGGCGCCCCACTTCGTTGAGCGCGCCGTGCACGGCGCGAACGCCGCCGTCAATCGAGCGCCGAGGCTGGGCCGAAGAACTCGAATCGCGTCTGCGCGCGCGGCACGCCGAGTTCTTGTAGATGCCGCTTGACGGCCTTCATGAAAGGCAACGGGCCGAGGAAATAGACATCGATATCGCGCGACGCCGGCAACCAGGCCGCGAGCGTCTCGCGATCGAGCAGCCCCACCGCGTGCGGCGCGGGATGATCGCCCGCGTGCTCCGCATAGCAATAGAAGCGCCGGAGTTGCGGATGCCGCTCGGCGAGCCGGTCGATCGCCTCGCGAAACGCATGGACGCCACGGTGGCGCGCGGCATGGATAAAGTGAATCGGACGCGGCGTCTTCAACGCGGCGTCGAGCATCGCCAGCATCGGCGTGATCCCGACGCCGCCGCTGATCAGCACGAGCGGGCGCGTCGACGCGTCGAGCGTGAAATCGCCGGCCGGCGCGAACAGATCGAGCGTCGCGCCCTCGACGGCGACGTCGTGCAGATACGTCGACACCGTGCCGCGCGGTTCACGCTTGACGCTGATCCGGTATTCATGCGCCGAGCTCGCGGCGGACAGCGAATAGTTACGCCGGTGTTCGACGCCGTCGATCTCGACGCGCAAGCCGATGTACTGACCCGGATCGAAGGCGAGCAGATCGCCGCCGTCGACGGGCCGCAAATGGAACGACGTGATTTCGTCGCTCTCGCGCACGCGGCGCGCAACCGCGAAGGCGCGCGCCCCGCGCCAACCGCCCTTGGCGGCCGCATGCGCGTCGTAGCACTGCTGCTCCGCGGCGATCAGGATGTCGGCGAGCTGCCGATATGCGGCCGCCCATGCATCGATCACGGCGTCGGTCGCGATCGCGGGCCCGAGGACTTCGCGGATTGCGCGCAGCAGGCATGCGCCGACGATCGGATAGTGTTCGGGCAGGATCTGCAGCGACACGTGCTTGTTGACGATCTGCGACACGAGACCGCCGAGCTTCTCGAGTTCATCGATATGGCGCGCATACATGAGCACACCGTTCGCGAGCGCGCGAGGCTGGGCGCCGCTCGCCTGATTCGCCGGATTGAACAGCGGCCGGACTTCCGGGTACTCGCGCAGCATCAGCGTATAGAAGTGCGCGGTCAGGGCTTCGCCACCGCTTTCGAGCAGCGGGACCGTGGCTTTGACGAGGGTACGATGTTCGGCGGACAGCATAGGTATCGGTTCCGGATGGCAGATGAAGGGAAAAATCCAAGGCGCATGAACGCGCGCTCGTCCTCCACAACACAGCTTCCGTGCCACCTTCCGCGCCCCTTGACAATCAATGACCTACAGAATTTCGCGCGAAGATTCAGGTATATTGACGTCAATTTGACTCAGGTCACTTTGACGCGAAACGAGTCGTTATGACGACATCTACCTTACTCGCGGCGCTGATTCCGCTCGTCGACGACCTGTCGCGGGATCTCGCCGAAAGCGAACGCTACCAGCGCTTATTGCGCGCCTTGCGCGCGCTGTTTCCGTGCGATGCGGCCGCGCTGCTGCGGCTCGACGGCGACATGCTCGTCCCGGTCGCGATCGACGGACTGAGCAGCGACACGCTCGGACGGCGCTTTCGCGTCAGCGAGCATCCGCGTCTGCGCAGCCTGCTCGAAAACGACGGCGTCACGCGTTTCGCATCCGACACCGACCTGCCCGATCCGTACGACGGTCTGATACAGAACACGCACGACCGGCTCGAAGTGCACGATTGCATGGGTTGCGCGCTGCGCGTGGGCGGCAAGCCCTGGGGACTCGTCACGCTCGACGCGCTCGATCCGCACCGCTTCGATTCGGTCGATCTCGGATCGCTCGAAGCCTTCGCGAGTCTCGCGTCGGCCACCGTCAACGTGGCCGACCACCTCGGCGCGCTCGCGCGACGCGGCGAACACGAATATGCGCGCGCGGAGGCCTACCGGGTCGCCGCGGTCGGCACCGCGCACGAGATGATCGGGCAAAGCGCGCGCTATCGCCGGCTCGTCGAGGAGATCGGCGTCGTCGCGCAGAGCGATCTGACGGTGCTGATCACGGGCGAGAGCGGCGTCGGCAAGGAACTCGTCGCCCATGCGATTCATGCCGGATCGACGCGCGCCGACAAACCGCTGATCAGCCTCAATTGCGCCGCGCTGCCCGAGACGCTCGTCGAAAGCGAATTGTTCGGCCACGTGCGCGGCGCGTTTTCGGGCGCGATCGGCGACCGGCGCGGCAAGTTCGACCTCGCGAACGGCGGCACGCTGTTTCTCGACGAAGTCGGCGAACTGCCGCTCGCGATCCAGGCCAAGCTGCTGCGCGTGCTGCAAAGCGGCCAACTCCAGCGGCTCGGCTCGGATCGCGAACACCGCGTCGACGTACGGCTCATTGCCGCGACGAACCGCAACCTCGCCGACGAAGTCCGGCACGGACGCTATCGCGCGGATTTCTATCACCGGCTCAGCGTCTATCCGCTCAACGTGCCGCCGCTGCGCGAGCGCGGTCGCGACGTACTGCTCATCGCGGGCGGCTTGCTCGAACAGAATCGCGCGCGCCTCGGACTCCAGGGCATTCGGCTCTCGAACGACGCGCAAGCGGCCCTGCTCGCGTATCCGTGGCCCGGCAATGTGCGCGAACTCGAACATCTGATCGGTCGCTCGGCGTTACGTGCGCTGGCGGTCGCGACGCCGCGCCCGAAGATCCTCACGCTGCGCGCGGCGGATCTCGATCTGAGCACGTACGCCGCGCCGCGCGACATGCGGCACGAAGGCGAGCACGAAAGCGAGCACGAAGACGAGCATGAAGCGCAGCACACAGCGCCGCACGATGCGCCACGCGACGCACCCAACGACGGCGCGCGCGAAACGCCCGCGAAAGACCTGCGTCAAGCCCTGCTCGACTACGAACGCACGCTCATCCGCGATGCGCTCGAACGGCATGCGCAAAGCTGGTCCGCCGCCGCGCGCGAGCTCGGCGTCGATCGCGCGAACCTGAGCCGTTCCGCGAAACGGCTCGGCCTCAAGTAAGGGCTGGCGCGCTAGGCCCCGCCGTCCTGCCGACTCGGCACATCGAAGCGCCGAACGAAACGCAGCATCGCGAGATCGTCGCCGCGCGCGCCGATGATCGAGAGCGCGAGCGGCCGGTCACGTTCGTCGCGAAACGGAATCGTAATCTGCGGATAGCCGCCGAACGCGGCGACCGCATTGATCGCGAGCGCATTCGCATAGAAATGCGCGATCTGCGCGGGCGGCGCGAGTTTCGACAGCAGCGAGACCGGCGTGGTCGGCAACACGAGATACTGCTTGTCCAGCACGGCATCGAGCCGCGCGCGCCAGCGCGCGCGAAGCGCCGCGCAATGCGCCACGTGCGCGGCGTCGAGCTTCGCGAGCCGCGCGAAACGCGGCGCGATCGACGGGCCGAAGCGCGGCCGTGTCGCCGCGAGCCAGTCGCCCAACGATCGTTGGATATCGGCATCCTGCAGATGCTGATAGACATCGAGCCATTGCGCCCCATCGCCCCAGAACACCGACACGCCTTCGAGCGCGCCCATGAGTCCGGCGGCGTCGAGCAGCGCCTGCGCATCGTCGGGCTCGCTCGCGGCGCGGATCGCGAACGCTTCGTCGAAGCGCGTGAATCGCTTCGCCGCGCCGCGCGCGCGCGGCGCATCGAGCAACACGGTCCCGACGCGTTCGAGCATCTCCGCCGACCGCGCGAACCAGCCGATCGTGTCGAATCCGGGCGCGAAATCGAGCACGCCGTCCGTGGGCACCGCCCCGTGCGTCGGGCGGATGCCCCAGAGCCCGCAAAACGCGGCCGGCACGCGAACCGATCCGCCCGTATCGGTGCCGAGCGCGAAGTCCACGACGCCCGCGGCAACGGCCGAGGCCGAACCGCTCGACGATCCGCCGGGCAACGCATGCGGCCAATGCGGATTCAAGGGCGTGCCGTAGTGCGCGTTCTCGCCTTCGAGGCTATAGGCGAGCTCGTCGGTGATCGTCTTGCCTTCGACCGCGGCGCCCGCCGCAAGCAGGCGCGCCACGACGCTCGCATGCGCGGGCGCCGGCGCGTGGGTCGCGAGCCAGTCGGGATTGCCGCCGCCCGTCGTGACGCCCGCGACGTCGATCAGATCCTTGACCGCGAAACGCAGGCCGTCGAGCACGCCATGGCCCGTCGGTGCGATGCGCGTACGCGGTCCGGGCACGAACGCGTCGAGCCGGTCGTCGTCGTTCGACCCATCAAGCACGTGCGTTTCCTGACCCGTCATCGCGGCGCGCCCTCGCCGATCGCGTCGAGCACGCGCGCCGAATCCGTCACGAAACCGAAGCACTTCTTGACGTTCCAGATCGTCGCTTCGGTACAGAACGCGGGCGAGGACGTCGCGCAACAGTCTTCGACAAGCACGCAGCCGTAGCCGAGAAAGTTCGCGTCGGTCAGCGAATGCAGCACGCATTGATCGGTATTGACGCCCGCGAACAGCACCGTGCGCACGCCGAGGTTGCGCAGGATGCTGTCGAGCGGCGTGTCCCAGAAGCCGCTGATCCGGTACTTGTCGACGCAGATGTCCTGCGGCAGCGGCGCGAGCTCGTCGACGACGGCGGCGGCCCAGGCGTCCTTTTCGAGCACGTGCGAGCCGTTGCCGGGCAACGGCTCGCCGAGCCCGATGCCCGTCCCCGTCGGCTTGTACAAGTGCAGTTGGTTCGGCGGCATGTTCGCGAGATCGGGCCGGTTGCCCCAGTTGACCCAGATCACCGGGACCCCTGCCGCGCGCAGCGCCGGCAGCAAGGTCTGCAATGGTGCAATCGGTGCGCGGTCGGCCTCGTAGTTGCCCCCGAGATGGGCAACCCATCCGCCTTTGGTGCAGAAGTCGTTCTGCATGTCGATGACGACGATCGCGGTCCGACGCAGATCGATACGCACGTTTTGCGGCGCGCTCGCGAGCGTCACGGGCACCGGTTCGGGCGCGCGCATCGCCATGTCGACGAGTTCCGGCGTCGCCTGCCAGTGATAGTTGTCCGCCTGGCCCAATCGGCCGGAAACGCGCGTTGCATCAGGTCCTTCGTGTTTCATCGTGGGTCGCTCCTCATCGCATCAAAAAGGGGGGGACGTCCGTCGCGGCGCGCCGTCGCGCCCTAACGCGCGGTGCATCGGCAACGGGTCCGGCTCGGGTCCGCCGCGCACGATTCACGCGCGACGCTGCAAAGCTGGCATTGAAGTTGCGTTTTCGTTCATGAATAACCTACTTACCCAAACGCAAAAGGAGTGCCAGTATGTCGATCGACTTTGCTTCGTTGTTGACGCGCGCCGCGCGCACGGTCCGCAACGGGTTGTCGCGTGTTGCCAACGCCTATGCCGATATCGGCGCCGAACCGGGCGCCACGCATAAAACCGCAGGCGTCACGCAAGTCTTAAGCCACACGTCGCGCCACGGTTCGCGCCGCACGCAGGCGACGCGCCGCCGCGCGGCGCTCAAGCTCGCCGCGACGGCCTTCGCCGCGCTCACGCTGTCGGCCGGCGCGCTCGACGCGTTCGCCGCCGATACGCTGCATGTCGGCGTGCTGATTCCGGGCTCGAAGTCGGACAAGGGCTGGATGGAATCGGGCTACGACGGCCTCGTCGCCGCACAGAAGGAACTCGGTCCGCGCCTCAAGACGCAGATGATCGAGAACATCAACTACGCGGACATGGAGCAGGCGCTCACGAACCTCGCCTCGAAGAATGAACTCGTGATCGGCGTCGGCGGGCAGACGCAGGCGGCCGTGCTCAAGGTCGCGAAGCGCTTCCCGAACGTCAAGTTCTCGATCGTCGGCGGCAGCAAGGGCGCCGACATGCCGCCGAACGTCGCGGGCTACGACGTCAAGCAGGCCGAGATCGCCTACGTCGCGGGCGCGGCGGCCGCGATGCTCTCGAAGACGGGCGCGGTCAGCTATGTCGGCGGCATGGAGATTCCGTCGATCGTCAACGCGGGCAAGGAATTCGGCAACGGCGCGCACGCGATCAACCCGAACATCAAGTACTTCGAAAGCTATACGGGCGACTTCGACAACGTGTCGAAAGCCAAGGAAGCCACCGTCGCCGCGATCGCGCAAGGCGCCGACGTC
This sequence comes from Pararobbsia silviterrae, assembly GCF_003628125.1. GTDB lineage: Bacteria > Pseudomonadota > Gammaproteobacteria > Burkholderiales > Burkholderiaceae > Pararobbsia > Pararobbsia silviterrae. Next base: position 36,282 of record NZ_RBZU01000009.1, on the reverse strand, counting down.
CACTATCACATCCTGAACCTCGGCCTGCGCGGCATGGAACAAGCCGCCACCGAGAAGCACACGCACATCATCGGCAGCTACACCGACCGCTGCGGCACGGACCCGCTCTATATCGCCTACTCGATCACGGGCGTCGGCTATCAGGTCCAGTACGCGATCGACCAGCTCGCGGCCGGCACCTGGCAGCCGGGCTATAAGGCATTCGGTCTCGCGATGGGTCCGAAGGCCTCGGGCATCGCCGTGTGCAACGGCACGCCGGAAATGAACGCGAAGCTCAAGCAGATCGAAGACGACATCCTGAGCGGCAAGATCAAGGTTTCGGAAGGCTAAGCGATGACCCAGCCCGCGCTCGTTCCCCTCGATGCGGGTGTGCCGCCCGCGTCCGACGCCGGCCACGCGGCCGACGGCGTCGATGCCCGGCCGGCGTCCGCGCCCGCCGTGCTGACGCTCGACAACGTCGGCAAGCAGTTCGGCGCGTTCCATGCGCTGAGCGGCGTCACGCTCGAACTGAGGGCGGGTGAAGTCCATTGCCTGCTCGGCGAGAACGGCGCGGGCAAATCGACGCTCTGCAACGTCATGTTCGGCGTGCATCAGCCCGACACCGGCACGCTGCGTCTCGACGGTCAGCCGTATCGGCCGCGCAGCCCGCGCGATGCGCTTGCGAACGGCATCGCGATGGTCCATCAGCATTTCAGTCTCGTCGGCGACGTGACCGTGCTCGACAACCTGCTGCTCGGCCAGTCGCGCGGCTGGCTCGATCGCCGGGCGCGCGCCGGCCACGTCCGCAGGCTCGTCGAGGACCTCGGTCTCGCGCTCGACCCCGATGCGGCGATCGCCGATCTGTCGGTCGGCGAGCGGCAGCGCGTCGAGATCGTCAAATGTCTGATCCGCGAGCCGAGACTGCTCGTGCTCGACGAACCGACGGCCGTGCTGCTGCCCGGCGAAATCGACGCGTTGCTCGACGTGTGCGCGCGCGTCGCGGCGCGCGGATGCGCGGTCGTGCTCGTCACGCACAAGCTCGCCGAGATCCGCAAGATCGCGACACGCGCGACCGTGCTGCAGAGCGGACGCGTCGTCGCGCGCTCGGATCGGCCCGCCGACGAGATCGATCGGCTCGTCCGCGCGATGATCGAACGACCCGGCACGCCGCCGGCCGAGCGGGCCGCGCGCGGCGCGAACGCTCACGCCGACGCAGCGCCCGGCAACGATAGAGCGGACATGGCGGCCGGCGGTCACGTTGCCGATGCCGATGCCGACGCAACGGCCGATGCCCCCGTTTCGCTCGACAACGCGGCGGTCGCCGCGGCCTTGGGCGCGACACCGGCCGTCGCGCCGCTGCGCGGTGTCGAAACAGCGGGCCCCGTCGCCGCGCCGCGGACTTGGGCGGCGTCCGAGCGGCCGCCCGTCTGGTCGTTATCCAAACAACCGCCGATGCCCGCGCCCTCACCGTACGGCCGCCCGCTCAGCGACGAAGTCCTGCTCGTCGACGGCCTCAGCGTGCGCGACGCGCAAGGCGTCACGCGCCTCGACGACTGCACGCTCGTGGTCAATCGCGGCGAGATCGTCGGCATCGCGGGCGTCGAGGGCAATGGCCAGACCGAACTCGGCGCGGCGCTCGCGGGCATGACGCGCGCGAGCGCGGGACGTTTCTTCATCGAAGGCAAACCGCTGACCGATGCGACGCCGCGCGAGTTGACCGCGGCCGGCGTCGGGATCGTGCCCGAGGATCGTCACGCGGTCGGCTGCGTGACCGAGATGAGCCTCATCGACAATCTGCTGCTCAATCGACTCGACGAAGTGTCGCGTCACGGTTTTCTGCGTCGGCGCGCGATGCGCGCGCAGGCGATCGAGCTCATGGCGCGCTTCGACGTGCGCGCCGCGAGTCCCGACGTCCGCTTCGGCGGGCTGTCGGGCGGCAACCAGCAAAAGGCCGTGCTCGCGCGCGAACTCACGCTCGATCCGCTCGTGTTCCTGATGGCCGCGCAGCCCACGCGCGGCCTCGACGTCGGCGCGGTCGCCGCCGTCTACGACCATATCCGCGCGGCACGCGATCGCGGCGTCGGCGTGCTGCTGATCTCGTCGGAACTCGACGAATTGATGGCCGTCGCCGACCGGATCATCGTGCTTTACCGCGGCAAGATCATGGGCAGCTGCAAGCCCGATCCGCTTCAACGCGAACGCATCGGCGCCTGGATGGCGGGACAGACATCATGAATACTTCGACGCTTCTCACGACCCCGCGGCGCCGCTGGCGCGACGCTCCCCAGATGCGCGTCGCGCTCGTGCTCGGCGGCGCGGCCGTCTTCGCGATCGGCGCCGCGCTGCTGTTGATCGCGCTCGTCGGCGTGCCCGTGGGCGATGCGCTCGCCGCCTTCGCCGACGGCGCGTGGGGCTCGCCCTACTCGATCGGCGCATCGCTGAACCGCAGCCTCGCGTTTGCGCTGGTCGGCATCGGCTTCGTCCTCGCGGACCGCGCGCGTCTGACGAACGTCGGCGGCGAAGGACAGATCGCGATCGGCGGAATCGTATCGACTGCGGTTGCACTTTACGGTGGCGTCGGTCATTGGCCGTACGGACTCGCGTTTATCGTCCCGATGCTCGCGGCATCGGCGGCGGGCGCCGCATGGGGGGCCATTCCCGGCGCGCTCAAGGCCAAGGCCGGTACAAACGAGGTCATCAGCACGCTGCTGCTGTCGTTCATCGCGGTCTGGCTGCTCTACTGGTGCGTGCAATCGGAGGCCCTGCTGCGCCAGCCGATGACCAATGCATCGACGCTGCCCGAATCGCTCGAAATTCCCGATACGACCAAGCTGCCCGTGCTCGCGGGCGCGGCCTCGATGGGTCTGCATCTCGGCCTACCGTTGACGGTCGTGCTCGGCCTCATCGTCGCGGTCGTGCTGCGCCGTACGCGCTTCGGTCTGCACCTGCGCGCGGTGGGACTCAACGCGGTCGCCGCGCGCCGCGCGGGCATGCCGATCACGGCGACGATCGTCGGCGCGCTCGCACTCGCCGGCGCATTCGGCGGACTCGCGGGCGCGCTGATGCTCCAGGGCGACCAGTATTCGTTGAAGGCGGGCTTTTCATCGGGTTACGGATTCGACGGCCTCGTGGTCGGCTTGCTTGCGCGCGGCTCGGTCACGGGCGTGTTCGCGGCGGCGTTGCTGTTCGGCTTCCTGCGTTCGGGCGGCATCAATATGGAAATGGTCGCGCAAGTGCCGTCGGCCATCGTCCTCATCGTTCAAGGCATCGTCATCGTCGCGCTCGCGGGCGGCGCATGGTGGCTCGACAAACCGGGAGCAGCACGATGAATGCGGAAATCGCGGCAGTCTTCGTCGGATCGTCGATCCGTTTTGCGGCGCCGCTGATGCTCGCCTCGACGGGCGAACTTGTCAGCGAACGCGCGGGCGTGCTCAATATGAGCGTCGAAGGCATGATGCTCACGGGCGCGTTTCTCGGCGCGACCGGCGCATGGGCGACCGGCAATCCCGTCGTCGGCCTGCTCGCGGGCATGATCGGCGTCGTGCCGATCGCGTGGCTTCAGGCGTTCCTGAGCATCACGCTGCGCGCGAACCAGATCGTCACGGGCATCGGCATCAATATCCTCGCGCTCGGCGGCACGACGCTCGCCTATCGCGAGCTGTTCGGCGAGCGATCGAGCGCGGCGATCCCGGGTCTCGCGCATTGGGCGCCGCCCGGACTGCGTGCGATTCCCGTGATCGGACAACCCGTGTTCGATCAGGTCTGGCTGCTTTACGCGGGCATCGCGGTGCTCGTGCTGACCGCGATCATGATGCGTCACACGGCGCTGGGCGTCGCGCTCCACGCGGTCGGGGCCGCGCCGCGCGCGGTCGATCAATCGGGCCTGTCGGTCACGCGGCTGCGCTACGGCGCCGTGATCTACTCGGGTGTCATGGCCGGCGCCGCGGGCTGCTTCATTTCGATCGGCGACATCCATACGTTCACGGAAGGCATGACCAACGGCGTCGGATATCTCGCGATCGCGGCGATCATCTTCGGCAACTGGAAGATCGGACGCACGGTCGGCGCCTGCGTGCTGTTCGGCGCGGCGACCGCGCTGCAATTCCAGCTTCCGATGATCGGCGTGCAGGTGCCGACCGCGTTGCTCATCATGCTGCCGTATCTGCTCGCGCTCGTCGCGGTCGCAGGGCTCATCGGACGACAGACCGCGCCGCTTGCGCTCACGCAGCCGTTCAAGCGCTGAGTCGGCGTCACGGAGTCGGCGTCGCCGAATCGAAGCAAGCAAACCGGAGCGCCCGGATCGAAGCGCCCGAGTCGAAGCACCGAACGCGCGAGCGTAATATCGAGCCTCGGCGCGCATCGCGGATCCTGCCGCGGCTGCGCGCTCCCTTAGTCGTTGTTTGTCCTTGCAATCCGCCCGCCTTCCATGCCACGCAAGCCTGCTTCTCCGGCGCCCGCGAAGTCCGGCGCCACGACGTTGACCCACCGGCAGCGCCTCGCGGCCACGACGCGCGCGCGTATCTTCAAGACCGCGATCCGCGAATTCGCCGACAAGGGGTTCAGCGGCGCGCGCGTCGAGACGATCGCAACGCGCGCGAAGGTCAATATCCGCATGATCTATCACTACTTCGGCGGCAAGGAAGCGCTCTATATCGAGGTGCTCGAGCACGTGCTCGCGAACCTGCGCGACGAGGAGCGCAAGCTCGAACTCGATGTCGAGCGTATCGAGCCCGTGAACGGCATCCTGCAGCTCTACGATTTCACCGAAGGCCATTTCGCCGCGCATCCCGAGCTCTTGAATCTGCTCTCGTCGGAGAACTTGAATCGCGCGCGCTTTCTCAAGCGTTCGAAGCTGATTCCGAAGATTTCGTCGCCCGTGCTCGATATGCTGCGCACCCTGATCGAACGTGGTGAACAGACCGCCGTCATGCGCACGGGCATCGATGCGCTGCACCTCTACGTGCTGCTCGTGAGCCTCTGCTATTTCCACAAGTCGAACGCTTTCACGATTTCGCGGATGTTCGATACGGACATGCTGACCGCCGACTGGCAAGCCGCGCACAAGCGCCAGGCCCATGAGGTCATTCGCGCGTTTCTTGTATCGGGTTCGCAGACCGCGCACGCGGCGCTGTCGATCGCGGCGATCGACGATCTGTAACGACGCGGGATACTGATCAACTCGCGGATCAACTCGCGGATCAACTCGCGGATCAACTCGCCGATCAATTCGCGGATCGATCTACGGACTCATCGACGGACCCATCAACGGATAAAAGCCGCGCATAAAAAAAGCGGGCTGCCATGGGCAACCCGCCTTGAACGACCCGCGCGCGTACGCGCCGGGTCCGGTTTCGATACCGCGATGCGCCGGCTTAGAACTCGAGCGTCGCGTTCGCGAGGAACGTACGCGTCGCGCCCGGCAGGATGTAGTAGCCGTAACCCGTCGTCCAGTAGTGCTTGTTGAACAGATTGGTGATGCCCGCACGGAACACGACGCTCTTGCCCGCGACTTCGGTCTCGTACTTCGCGCCGAGATCGACGGTCGTGTACGACGGCACGATGTATTCGTTGGCCGCGTCGACGGCGATATCGCCCGTGTACTTGATGCCCGCGCTGACCGTCAGGCCCGGCACGACCGGCGGCGTGTATTCGACACGGCCGGTCGCCTGGAAGCGCGGCGCGCCGAAGATGCGCTTGCCGTCGACCGTCGGATCGTCGATATCGACGGCCTTCGCATTGAGCGCGAGCACGCCGACGAGCACGTGCCAGTCGCGCGCGGGCTGGAACCACGCGCTTGCATCGACACCCGTATAACGCTGCGTGCCGTCCTGGACGTAGTAGCCCGCCGTGTTCGTATAGTCGTACCCCTCATCGACACGGAACAACGCAACGTTCGCGCCCCAGGTCTTGCGATCGGTCTTGAAGCCGATCTCGTACTGGCGGCTGCGCAACGGACCATAGACCTGCGGATAGTTGACGTCGCCGATCGGTGCGGCGCCGCCTTGTTGCAACGACTCGACATAGCTCGCATAGAGCGTCGAATACGCATCGGTCTTGAACATCAACGCCGCGGTCGGCGTGACCGGGCTCTGGCTGTATTGCGACGCGTAGGTCTGGTCTTGGTTGTAGACATCCTCGCGATACTGCGTATAGCGCAGGCCAATGAGTGCCGACAGACGATCCGTGAACTGCATCGTATCGCTCGCGAACAGCGACGCCTGCGTCGTACGGCTCTCGCGATACAGTGCGGGATCGAGCGTGACGCCCGGGTTATAGAGCGTGATCGGCGTGTAGATGTTGCCGCTGCCGAGGTCGTAACCGTGGTCCCAGCCGTACTCGCTGTCGTATTCGGCCGTCTGCGACTGATACTCGGCGCCGACGACGAGATCGTGCTTGACGAAGCCCGTCGAGAACTTGCCCTCGAGCATCGCCGTCACGTCCTGATAGAAGTAACGCGTCTCTGCGCTGTACAGCGTGTTCGTGTAGTCGCCCGCCGAGTCGCTCACATAGAGCAGGCTGTCCGAGTTGTAGCGATTGAGCTTCGAGAAGCGATAGTTGACGCTCGCCTTCCAGTCGTCCGAGATCCGGTACTGAAGGCCCGTGCCGACCGACGTCGTCTGAGTTTCATACCAGTTCTGCGGCTGGGTCAGATCGCGCGTGACGAGGTTCGCGTCGGGCACATTGCCGCCCGCGGGCCAGATGCCGAAAATCGTGCCCGTCTGCTTGCTTTGCTGATACAGCACGTCGGCCGACCACGTGAGGTCCGGCGTGATCCGATAGTCGAGCGCGAGCGACGCGACCTGACGGCGGATATGACCGTTCGCTTCGGACGTGTTGCCGTCTTCGTTGACGAGGTTCAGCCGGTAGCCGAATTGATTGTCGGGTCCGAAGCGGCCGCCGAGATCGACCTTCTCCGAGAACACGCCGGCCGTCTCGTAGCCGACCGTGATGCTGTGATACGGGTCGTCGGTCGGACGCTTGAGCACGTAGTTGACGATGCCGCCGGGCGCGCCGAAGCCGTACATGAAGCCGCTCAGGCCCTTGAGCAACTGAACCTGCTCGAACGGTTCGAGCGGGAGGTCCATATCCCATCCCGTGAAGCTCTGGCCGTCGATCTTCAGGCCGTTGAGCATGTCGATCTGCATGCCGCGCACGCTGAACACCGAGTTCTCGGCCGTTGCGTGGTCGCCGATGATCGAGACCGCCGGGTCGTACTTGAACACGTCGTTCGCCGTCGAGGCCATCAGATCCTGGATGTCCTCGCTCGACTTGACGTTCGTCGAGAACGGCGTGTCGACCTGCTTGTGATCGCCGAGCGCGCCCGCGCTGATCTTGTCGGTGCGCAGCGCATCGTTCGACGCTTGCGCCGAAACCGTGACGGTCGGCAGGCTTTCGACAGGTGCCGCGTCGGTCTTCGCGGGCGTCTGGGTCGCTGCACCATTCGCTGCCCCATTCGCCGCGCCGGCGGCCGCCGCACCCGATGCCGCGCTCGGCACGGCCGCGGCGCCCGACGATTGCGCGAAGCTCGTGGCCGGCAGCGCGACGAGCGCCGCGCAGGTCAGGCTGAATGCAGCCAGTGCGATCGGGGAAGGTTGAAAGCCGGCAAAGCGGCGCAGCGTGGACGTCTGGGGCAAACCTGCTCGTTGCATCGTCATGAATGTCGTGTTGCGGCCTTGCTGCCTGGGATTCAAATGCAGCGCCGCATTCAAAACAGTCGAGCAGAAAGCCAAGTTATTTAATTAAGAATCGTTCGCATTATCATTAAATAAGCAAGGCCCTTCAACCGCGAACGTGAAATTCGAGACATACCTCGCAATGAGGCTCGGGCGCGCATCCGGGACCGGCGTGCACGCGCTTCGATACGCGGACGAAATCCGCTATCGGATCAAGGCACTAGGGGAACACGCGGGCATGGCAAGCGGCGGCGGCCGATGTTGTCTCGCCGCAACGCCGACAGAGGATCGGCGCGGCCCGCGCGGTCGGTCGTCCACGAAGACATGGCCGCGCGAATGGCGGCGGTCTTCGAGGGTAGCGGTGTCGGGCTGTCGAGCGGTCTCGGGGGGCTTGAATGGTCTAGGACCGTCTCACCCGTACACGCAACGGGACAGTGCGTCGGCGAGTCCCCGATCGAGCCGGGCACTGCCTGACGCCCGCATGATTCGGAAACCGGATCACGCGGGCGTCACACCCTGCCCCCAGCCACCTCGTCAGGCTCGGCCGAACCCGATATAGCGTTCGAGATGATGGTCCTGATCGCCGAACTGATGGTCGATCATGACGAGCCGCTTCGCGTAGTGCGACGTCGCAAGCTCCCAAGTCATCCCGATCCCGCCGTGCAGCTGGATGCACTCCTCGGCCACGCGCGTGCCCGTGCGGCCGATCGTGTATTTCGCGGCCGACACCGCGCGCTCGCGCGCGACGCGATCGAGATTCAGCGACGCCGCCGCGTTGATGACCGCCGAACGCGCTTGCTCGATATCGATCAGCAGATCGGCCATGCGATGCTGAAGCGCCTGGAAGCTGCCGATCGGCACGCCGAACTGCTTGCGCGTGCGCAGATATTCGAGCGTGTCGCGCTTGACGACTTCCATCGCGCCGAGTGCCTCCGCGCAGACCGCAAGCGTGCCGCGCGCGATCGCATATTCGAGCACCGCATAGCCGGCCCCCGCCTCGCCGACGCGCGCATGCGCGTCGAGCTTGACGCCGTCGAAACGCAGATCCGCCGCGCGCCCGCCGTCGACGCGCGCGTAACCGACCGCATGCACGCCGGCCGCCGACTTCGGCACGAGAAACAAGGACACGCCGTCCTCGTCGAGCGCGTCGCCCGATGTGCGCGCCGACACGAGCACGAAGTCCGCCTGCTCGCCATGCGCGACCGCCGATTTCGCGCCCGTCAGAACCCAGCCGTCGCCTGAGCGTTCGGCGCGCGTGCGCACGTTGACGGCCTCGTAGTGCGAGCCCGGCTCGTCATGCGCGAGCGCGACGATCGCCGTGCCGGCCTGGATCTGTTCGAGCGTGCCCGCATGCGCCTCGCCGCCGGCCGCGGCGAGCACCGAACCGACGACGAGCGCGCCGAGAAACGGTTCGACGACGATGCCGCGACCCAGGCTTTCGAAGACGACCGTGATATCGAAGCCCTCGCCGCCGAAGCCGCCGTCGGCTTCGCTGAACAGGGCCGCGACCGTGCCGAGTTCGACAAACTTGTCCCACGCCGCGCGATCGAATCCGATCGCCGACTTCGCGGCCTTGTCACGTACGTCGAAGCCATAAGCCTCCGACACGAAGCGGTCGAGCGTATCCGCCAGCATGCGGCGCTCTTCGGTATGTTCGAAATTCATCGTGCGCGCCTCACAGTCCAAGGATCATTTTGGAAATGATGTTTCTCTGGATCTCGTTCGAGCCGCCGAAGATCGAGAGTTTGCGGAAGTTGAAATAATGCGCGGCCGGTCCGCGCGCGCCTTCGAGCGGCGCTTCGCGCGGATCGACGTGATCGAACTGCGCGAGCGCGTCGATGCCGAGCACGCGGCGTTGGAGCGCGGTGATCTCCTGCCGGATCTCGGTACCGCGGATCTTGAGCATCGAGCTCTCGGCGCCCGGCGCGCCGCCGCCCGCGACCGCGGCGATCACGCGCAGATTCGTGGTTTTCATGTTCTCGAGTTCGATCTCGGCGCGCGCGACACGCGAGGCGAACGCCGCATCGTCGAGCAAGGCGCGGCCGTTGCGCGTGCGGACCGCAGCCGTGCGTTTGACTTCGTCGAGCGCCGCGATCGACGCGCCGACGCCCGCGATATTCGTGCGCTCGTAGGTCAGCAGATATTTCGCGTAGGTCCAGCCGCGGTTCTCCTCGCCGACAAGATTTTCGACGGGCACGCGCACGTCGGTGAAGAACACCTCATTGACTTCGTGATCGCCGTCGAGCGTGATGATCGGACGCACCTCGATGCCCGGCGTCGCCATGTCGATCAGCAGGAAGCTGATGCCCTCCTGCTTGCGTGCGTCGGTCGCGGTACGCACGAGGCAGAACATCATGTTCGCGTGCTGACCGAGCGTGGTCCACGTCTTCTGGCCATTGACGACATAGTGGTCGCCGTCGCGCACGGCCGTCGTCTTCAGCGAGGCCAGATCCGATCCCGCGCCGGGCTCCGAATAGCCCTGGCACCACCAGTCCGACCCGTCGAGAATGCGCGGCAGCCAATGCCGCTTCTGTGCTTCGCTGCCGTACTTGATAAGCACGGGCCCGAGCATGCCGACGCCGAACGGCACGATCGGCGGCGCATCGGCCAGCGCGCATTCGTGCTCGAAGATGTAGCGGAACACGGGGCTCCAGCCCGTGCCGCCGTACTCGACCGGCCAATGATTCGCGAACCAGCCGCGCGCGTTGAGAATCGCGTGCCAGGCTTCGATATCGGCCTTGCCGAGCGTCTGGCCGCGGCGCACCTTCTCCGCGAGCGCCTTGGGCAGTTGATTCGCGAGAAAGGCTTGCACCTCGCTCCGGAATACCTGTTCCGCCTCAGTAAAATTGAGCTCCATCCACGTCTCCGATAAATGTCGCGTCGGGCGATCCCGCGATCGGACGCCCCGCTTTCACGGCGAGCCGCCTCTCCCGGATCATTTTCCGCACGATCGTCCACTTTTATACCGCGTCGCCCGCGATCCGTCACGGCAGAACTGGGGGTTTTCAGTACAAACCCCGAGCCCGTCGATCGAGGCGCGGCTCAAATCCTTTCAATCACACAACGCGCGCCCGGTAAAAAAGACCCCAAGAAAGTTTGACTTGTGTTGGGTTGCGCGCTGATCAATCGGGATCGACTTGGTACTTTTGACCTGCACACACCCCGTGTGCGATTGGTCTGTTCGCCCCGCACCGTTCCCCGACGGTTCGGGGCTTTTTTTCGGCCGGCCTCATGCGTCACATTAGGCGTCGCATTAGGCGTGATATTAGGCATGACCTCACGCATGGCCTCATCCGTGACATCGCGCATGACATCGCGCATGACATCGCCTTTGCAAGCGCGCATAGTGAATTCGCATCGCGTCATGTCCATGGAGGCCATGTCATGAATCCGATCACTTTTTTGCTGTCGGTCCTGTGTGCCGCCGCCGGTGTCGCGGTCGGCATTTGGGTGAATCCGTATTTCGCGCCGCCGGTTTTGATCGTCGCGGTACTCGTCGCGCTCTCGGTCAAAGTCGCGAATACCTGGGAGAAATACGTGATCCTGCGTGTCGGCAAGCTGCATAGCGTGCATGGCGCAGGGTTCTTTCTGATCGTGCCGTTTATCGACGTCGTCGTCGCGGTCATCGACGAACGCATCCAGACCACGGCCTTTAACGCCGAACAAGCGCTCACGCGCGATACCGTACCGGTCAATGTCGATGCGATCGTGTTCTGGCGCGTCTTCGATGCGCAAAAGGCGGCGCTCGAAATCACCGACTATCAGCAAGCGATCGACCGCGTCGCGCAGACGTCCTTGCGCGAAATGATCGGCGACTCGGTGCTGGCGACACTGCTCTCGGACCGGCGTGCGGCCGACACCCATCTGCGCGACGAAATCGCGCGCAAAACAGCCGACTGGGGCATCACGGTCAGCGCCGTCGAGATTCGCGACGTCGCGATTCCCGTCGCGCTGCAGGATGCGATGTCGCGCCAGGCGCAGGCCGAACGCGAAATGCAGGCACGCGTGATCCTCGGCGCGGCCGAAGCGCGCGTGGCCTCGCAATTCGTCGAAGCCTCGGAGATCTATGAAAACCATCCGGCCGCGCTCCAGCTCCGCGCGATGAACATCATCTACGAAACGACCAAGGAACGCGGCGCGACGATCCTGATTCCAAGCGCGATGATCGACAGCCTGAATCCCGCGCTGACGGTCGCGCTGACCGGGCAAACCCCGTCAGGCGATCCAAAGCCGCATATCAAATCCGCGGCCTGAATCGTCGATCGACCGCAGACGCGAAGCCGGCCCGCATTCAATACCGTACCTTCACGTGCTGCCAGCCGGGCTTGAGCTTGCGCATCTGCGCGACGTCGTTGCGCTGTGAAATCCCGCAGCGCAGATAGCGCTCATGCAATGCGCCGAGTGCGTCGTAGTCGAGCTCGACGCCCAGCCCCGGCGCATCGCTGAGCGTCACGCAACCGTTCTCGATCGGAATGCGTCCGCCCTTGAGCACTTCATCGGCCTGCCACGGATAGTGCGTGTCGCATGCGTAGGTCAGGTTCGGCACGGCCGCCGCGATATGCGTCATCGCCATGAGACTGATGCCGAGATGCGAATTCGAATGCATCGACAGGCCCAGACCGAACGTATCGCACATCGCGGCCAGCGCTTGCGTCGCGCGCAGTCCGCCCCAGTAGTGATGATCGGACAGGATGATCTGGACCGCGCCCAGCGCGATATTGCGGCGAAATTCCGCGAGATCGGTCACGACCATATTCGTCGCAAGCGGCAATCCCGTCGCGCGATGCAGCGCGGCCATGCCTTCGAGATCGGGCGTCGGATCCTCGTAATACTCGAGATCGCCTTGCAGATGCTCGGCCATGCGAATCGAGGTCTGCAGCGACCAGTTCGCATTCGGATCGATCCGCAACGGATGATCGGGGAAGGCCCGCTTGAGCGCCTTCAGACACGCGACCTCATGCTCGGGATCGAGCGCGCCCGCCTTGAGCTTGATGCTGCCGAAACCGTATCGGTCGATCATCGTGCGCGCCTGCTCGACGATCTGCGCGCTATCGAGCGCTTCGCCCCATGGATCGGGCTGATACGACGGATCGACGTCACTGGCGAACTTGAAGAATAAATACGCGGAAAACGGCACGCTGCGGCGCACCGCGCCGCCAAGCAGTTCATGGACGGGAATGCCGAGCGCGCGCGCTTGAAGATCGAGGAACGCGACTTCGAAACCCGCAAAGATCTTGAGTTCCTTTTTGTCCTCGCGCGAACCCGGCGCGAGATCGAGTTCGATCGATGCGACGCTCGCCGTCGTCCCTAACGAGGCCGAGACCACGCGTTGCCAGAGCCCGTTGAGATCGAAGGGACTCAAGCCCTTGAGACGGTCCTTGACGTGCAGCAATGCATCGAGCACGGGCTTGTCGCCGTAGGTCTCGCCCAGACCGATCAGCCCGTTATCAGCCTCGACCTCGATGATCGAGCGCAGCGCATAGGGCTCATGGACACCGCTGGCATTGAGCAAAGGCGGATCGCTGATCGCGATCGGCGTGACACGCACGGCAATGATCTTCATGAATGTGTTTCCGATATAGATCGCCCGCATCGACCGCGGAATCCACCGCCGAATCGACGACGTACAGCGTATTGAAAGCTTGAGCGCCCGCTTCGATCCTTAGCGCGAAAACCTGCAGTTCGCCATACGTACGAGGTGCAAACAATAGGGAGATCACCGCAAAAGCACGCGAAATGTGACGAATATTTTTATTCGCGCGACGCGCGCTTTAGCTAAACATTCCCCATTTACAAACAGTTACGTATTCGAAATCAAGTTTTAGGGACGGGGTGCCGAAAACACGCAAGTAAGCCATGTTGGCCCGTTTAATCCATGGGAGAGTCACCTGTGAAGATGCGAGGGCGTTCCGTCTGCTGCGCTGCCCTGTCGCTCGTCGCGCTGCTGACCGGCTGCGCGCCGGTCCAACCCGTGACGACAGCCGCCGCGCCGCCCCCCAAACCGGTCAAGCCGGCCAACGAAGTCATCGACTTCACGATTCCCCCCGATGCGCTCGGCGCGCACGATCCGCAGCTCACGGCGATCCTGACGAAAGCGGGTGCGCTCGCGGCCGCGCAGAAACGCCAGACGACGATACGCGTCGTCGCGCTGTCGCAGGATTTCCGCTATCTGAACCAGGCGATCTGGCACGGCGTGCCGCCGCAACGCGCGGGCGACATCACGCTCGAGAATTTGACGGCCGGCACGGCCGACCCGTACAGCGTGTCGATCAAGACCACGCCCTAAGCGAACGCGATCATGATCCGACCGTCTTTCTCATCACGTTTGCGCCTGGCCCGCTTCGGCGCGCCACACGCGCCGCGCCGCGCGCTCCATCGCGCCACGCCGATCTTCGTGGCCACGCTGCTTGCCGCGACCGCCTTGCACGCGCATGCCGACCCGTCCGCGGCAAAGGCCGCTTCGGGCGCCTCGGCCGCCGCCCCCGCGTCCGCGGCCCCCGACAAGGTGTATCCGCCGCTGCCGACACTCGCAATGCTGCCGCCGTCGAGCGGCGACGACGATCCGCCGCCCAAACCTTCGCGCAAGAAGGGCGGCCCGAAGATCAAGAACGATATGCCGACCCCGCATATGGTCGTGTCCGATACATCACGGAATTACCTCAATTCCGTCGAAGAAGAAATCGACCACGCGATGCAGAAGTAATCCCCCCCTCGGAGACCACCCCCCGTGAACTTCGCCGCCATCCTGCCCCGCCCCGCCGCCGCCCCCCGGCATGCGCGTATCGCGTCATCGAGCGCAGCCGCTTCATGTGCGCAGACGCGCCCCCCAACTCGCACACGCGCGCGCGCACATGCACGCATGCGCCGCGCGCTGTCGAGCATGTCGCGACTCATCGGCGCCGCCGGCTTCGCGCTCTGCATGACGAGCGGCATCGCGCACGCCGACGAAGACTGCTTCATGAAGGCCGCGGTCTATCAAGGCGTCAATCCGTCGATCCTGCGCGCGATCGCGTGGTATGAATCGAAAGGCGATGCGAGCGCCGTCACGCACAACGCGAACGGCTCGATCGACGTGGGCCAGCTTCAGATCAATTCGGTGCATTTCGGCGATCTCGCGAAACAGGGCGTTCCGCATCGCGCGTTGACCGATGCCTGCGTCAACATCTTCGTCGCGTCGTGGCTGCTCAAACAGAAGATGGTCAAGTACGGCAACACGTGGCGCGCGGTCGGCGCCTATCACTCCGAGTCGCCGAAGCTGCGCGACGAATATGCGCGCAGCATCCAGAAGATCCTCGTCCAATGGGGCGAGCTGCCGTCTGCAGCCGTGATGTAAGCCGTGGTGTGATGCCGGACGGTCAACGTCCGGGATCCGTCGCCGCGCGCGCGTCGTTCGACAGATTCCAGCCGCGGACCGTGGCTTCGTCCGGCACGGTCATGCGCGCGTCGCGCGCCAGTTGCGCGGGATCGGGATCGGGCGCCGCGACCGAAAAACCGAAGGTGTTGATGCCGTTGATGCTCGTCGCGAACACCGTGCCGCGATGCATGCCCGCGATCGCCTTGACGATCGCGAGTCCGAGACCATGGTTTTCGCGGCTATTGCTGCGCGACGCCTCGGCGCGATAGAAACGGTCGAACAGATGATCGAGCACGTCGACGTCGATCCGCGCGCCCGGATTCGCGACCGAGACGAGAATCTGGTCGCCGAGCCGTTCGAGCGACACATGAATCGCCGCGCCCGGCCCGCAATGCTGGATCGCGTTCATCACGAGGTTCGTCAATGCGCGCCCGAACAGCGCGCGATTGACCGATGCATGCGCGACACCGGTCGCGATGGCCGTCACACCCGCTTCCTCAAGCGGAATTTCAAGGAATTCGAGCGTATGCGCGACCTCGGCTTCGAGCGCGAGATCGACGAGGCCCGTCGCGCGTTCGCCTTGATCGGCGCGCGCGAGGAACAGCATATCGTTGACGATCGCGCGCATGCGTTCGAATTCCTCGAGATTCGACTGCAGCGTCGTGCGCAGACTCTCGACCGATCGATCGCGGCTCAATGCGACCTCCGTCTGGCCGATCAGGATCGTCACCGGCGTGCGCAACTCGTGCGCGACATCGGCATTGAACGATTCAAGCCGGCCGTACGCGCCGTCGAGCCGTTCGAGCGCGCCGTTGAACGAGTTCGCGAGATCGCCGAGTTCGAATGGCAACGATCGCGTATCGAGCCGCTGCGAGCGATTGTTCGGCCGCACTTCGGATGCGTCGCGCGTGAGCCGCGCGAGCGGTTCGAGCCCGATGCGCGTGGCCCAGCGGCTCAACAGCAGCACGAGCAGCGAGCCCAGGCCCGACAGGCCCGCGAGCGCGAGCCCGAACGAGCGCATCGTGTGCGAATTCGCGAGATATCCGGCCGCGACCTGCACGTGCACGGCGGGCCGGCCCAGATACGGCGGCAACGTCATCGTGTTCGTCAGCATGTCGAATTCGCGGTCGTCCGGGCGAATCCGCTCATACCCATCGGTCCAGGACTTGACCAGGCGTCCTTGCAAGGGATGGCCGAACTGATAGTTCGGATCGTCGCTCCAGACCGCGAAATACGCGGTGCCGTCGCGCGGCGTCATATCGGTGAGCTTCTCGCGCGCGATGCGCCACTTCTCGGGCGTGACCGCGTGATAGACGATGATTCGCGCGATCTCCGTGCGGTCATCGAGCGACTCGCGCAAATGCCGGTCGAGCTGCACGCGCAAGACGACGAACAAGCCCGTACCGACGAGCGCGAACACGACCAGTGCGGCGATCGCGAACAGCAACGACAGGCGGCGGGCAATCGAACGGTTCAAGAAGGGCTCGCTTCGTCGCGGATTTCGAGCACGTAGCCCATGCCGCGCACGGTATGCAACATTTTGGTCCGGAACGGGCCGTCGAGCTTCGCACGCAGACGTTTGATCGCCGTTTCGACGACATTCGCCTGGCTTTCGAAATTGACGTCCCAGACAAGCTCGGTAATCGCGGCCTTCGACAGAATATCGCCGTGACGCCGGGCGAGTACGCTCAACAACTGAAACTCCTTTGCCGTCAGATCGAGACGCACGCCTTCGCGCGTCGCGCGGCGGCCGATCAGATCGACATAGAGATCGCCGATCGCGAGCAGCGTCGACTCCTGGACACGCGTGCGGCGCGCGAGCGCATGCAGACGTTCGACGAGTTCGAGAAACGAAAACGGCTTCGTCAGATAGTCGTCCGCGCCTTCGCGCAACCCCCGCACGCGATCGTTGATCTGATCGCGGGCGGTCAACATGATCACAGGCGTCGATTTGCGCGCGCGCAGGGCCTTGAGCACCCCGAATCCATCGCGCCGAGGCAGCATCACGTCGAGCACGATCACGTCGTAGTCGAATTCGAGCGCGAGATGCGTCCCCTCCTCCCCATCGCGCGCCACATCGACGACCCAGCCCTGTTCGCCAAGGCCCGAGCGCAAGTAATCGACGACCTTGTGCTCATCCTCCACTATCAGAACTTTCATCGCAGCACCTGTTATGTCCGCATTATACGAGCTGCCTTCAAGCCGGCATCGCACCGTGCCTTACGTACAGTTGCTCCCGCGCGATACGGCGCGTGTGCGCACGCCGAATCGAACGTCGAATCCCACATCGAAACTCCGCCGAATCCCGAGCGCGGCACGCACCGCGCCGCATCGCTTCAATCGTGCGCGCTCGCCACGCTCGGCTGCGTGACCGCCGGCGCCGTCACCGCCCAACCGCCGCCGAGCGCCTTGACGAGCGAGACCGACAAGGTGAGCTGCTGCCCATGAATCTGGACGTCCTGGCGTTCGCTCGTGAGCAGCGACTGCTGGGCCGTGATGACATCGAGGTACGCGACGAGGCCGCCCGAATAGCGGTCGTTCGCGAGCGAGAGCAGTCGTTGCGCATCGCCGACCGCCGCATGCGACTGCGCCGCCGCGCCGTCGAGCACGGACAGCCCCGTGATGCCGTCCTGCACTTGCTGGAACGCCGTGAGCACCGTCTGCCGGTACGTCGCTTCGGCCGCGCGGTATTGGTCGTTCGCGAAATCGACGTTCGCCGAACGGCGTCCGCCGTCGAAGATCACCTGCGTCGCCATCGTGCCGATCGTCCACATGAGACTCGGCGCCGAGAACAGGCTCGCGAAATCGGTGCTTTGCCAGCCGATCGCCGGGTTCAACGACACGCTCGGATAGAACGCCGCCTTCGCGACGCCGATCTGCGCGTTGGCCGCCGCCATCGCGCGCTCCGCCGATGCGATGTCGGGACGACGCTGCATCAGATCGCTCGGCACGCCGAGCGCGATCTTCGGAATCGCCGTGCGTTCGACTTTCGGGTCGATCGAGAATTGCGGCGCGGCGACGCCCGCCAGCGCGGCGATCGCATGTTCGAACTGTGCGCGTTGCTGCAACAGAAGCTGCGCCTGCACGCGCGTCGCATCGAGCTGCGACTGTTGCTGAAGCACGTCGAGACCCGACACCGCGCCGAGCTCGTGCTGATTGTTCACATAGTCGAGCGCCTTCTGCTGGAGCTCGACCGAACGATTGAGCACGTCGATTTCGGCATCGAGTTCGCGCAGCGAGAAATAATCGCTCGCGAGATCGGTCGTCAGCACGAGCCGCGCGTTCGCGAGATCGTCGCGCGACTGATCGGACGATGCGCGCGCGCCCTCGATCTGCCGCCGGATGCGGCCGAAAAGATCGAGGTCGTAATTGATCTGCGGGCCGACCGTCAGATCGTTCTGCGTGACCGAATAATTCGGCGTGCCATATGCCGACAACGGCCGGTTCTTCGAGGTCTTCGCGCGTGCGGCGCTTGCACCGACGTCGACTTCGGGCACGAGCTGCGCCGATGCGTTCGCGAGCGTCGCGCGCGACGCGTCGTAATGCGCGAGCGCGGCCGCGAGCGTCTGATTGTGATCGAGCGCCTGCTGTTCGAGCGTATCGAGGTCGGGCTCGTCGAACATCGCCCACCAGTCCGGGTGCTCGTCCGCATGCGAGGGCTGCGCAAGCTTCCAGTACGAGTCCGTCTTCCACGCGGGCGGCGCATCGCTTACCGGCGCCTTGTAGTCGGGACCGACCGTGCAGCCCGACAGCATGCCCGCGAGCGCGAACACGCCGCCCGCCGCATAGGCGAGGCGCGACACGTCGCGCGTGTCACGCCGGGCGGCGCGCAAGCCTTCGATCATCGGACGCCACTTCGCAGTCTTCACGAGGCCTCCTTGTTCGCCTGCGCCGTCGTCGCACCCGGCGACGACGCGCCCGCGGCCGGCGCGATCGACACGACATCGCCGTCGGCGATCGAGTCGCTCGGGTTCACGATGACCTTGTCGGTCGGCTCGATGCCGCTCTCGATTTCGAGCGACTGCCCGAGATCCTGCGAGATCACGATCTTGCGCAACGCGACGTGGCCGTCGGCGCCGACCACCGCGAGGCGCGGCCCTTCGGCGCGGAACAGCAGCGCATTGCCGGGCACGAGCAGACGTTGATGGGATGCCGTGCCATGCAGCGCGACCTGGACATAGGCGCCCGGGCGCAGCCTGCCGTCGGGGTTCGGCAGACGGACTTCGATCTGCAGCGAACGCGTGGGCACGTCAATCGCGCCTGAAATATGCGTGATCGTGCCGTGGAATTGCTGACCCGGCAGTTCCGCCTGCGTGACCGTGGCTTCCTGGTTCTCGTGCACGCCTTCAGCATAGGCCTGCGGCAGTTGCAGATAGACGCGCAGCGGATCGGCCTGCGCGAGCGCGAACAATGCGCGGCTCGTGCCGCTGCCCGCGTCGATGAGATCGCCGACGTCGACGTTGCGCTGCGTGATCACGCCCGCGAACGGCGCCACGATGCGCTTGAACGATTCGAGCTGCTGCAGACGCGCGACGTTGGCTTGCGCGGCCTTGAGGTTCGCGATGTCCTGCGTGTACGTGCTGTTGCGCTCGTCGAGTTCCTGTTGCGAGACCGCGTCGCGCTGGCGCAGTTGCTGCCAGCGTTCGTACGACGATTTCGCGAGACCGAGGCTCGAACTCGCCTGCTCTTGTTGCGCGATGGCCTGTGCGAGTTCCTGGTCGATTTCAGGCGTGTCGAGATCCGCGAGCAATTGCCCCTGCTTCACGCGCGCGCCGATATCGACGTACCAGTGCAGCAGATAGCCCGTGGCGCGCGCGTAGATCGGCGACTCGACGTAGCCGCGCAGCGTACCCGGCAGCAAGGTGTCGCCGCTCGCGGCCGCCGGCTTCGGCGTCACGACGTTGACGTACTGGATCGCGTTTTCGCGCGTCGTGTCGGCGATCGCGTGCCGCTGGATGACGTCGGACACGATCGTGCGCGCGGCGCCGATCGCGAGCACGACGAGCACGACGACGACAGCGATCTTTGCGCGGCGCCACTCGCGATCGCGCGGTGGCAACGCACGGCCTTCGTTCGGATCGTGCGGTGGAATCGCAAGCGAAGCGTGGTGTTTGTCTG
The DNA here is from genome assembly GCF_003628125.1 of Pararobbsia silviterrae. Classification (GTDB taxonomy): domain Bacteria; phylum Pseudomonadota; class Gammaproteobacteria; order Burkholderiales; family Burkholderiaceae; genus Pararobbsia; species Pararobbsia silviterrae. The sequence goes on along the minus strand of NZ_RBZU01000009.1, from coordinate 16,158 downwards.
TCATGTCAGTCTGCCGTCAGGATTCGTTGCGTCTTGTGGGTCCGGTTCATCATGCGTGCGCACCGTGGCCGCCGTCGTGTCCATTACCGTCGTCGTTGCCGCCGTCGTGACCGTGATCGCGTGCCTGGCGCCGCGCGAGGCGGCCATGGATGCCCGCGAACACGAGCGGCACGAAGAACAAGGTCGACACCGTGGCGAACAACAGGCCGCCGATCACGGCGCGGCCGAGCGGCGCGTTCTGTTCGGCGCCTTCGCCGAGTCCGAGCGCCATCGGAATCATGCCGATGATCATCGCGAATGCGGTCATGAGCACCGGACGGATCCGGCTCGCGCCCGCTTCGAGCGCGGCCGTCAGCGGCGGCGCCCCGTCATGCAGGCGTTGCCGTGCGAACGAGACCATCAGAATACTGTTGGCCGTCGCCACGCCCATCGTCATGATCGCGCCCGTCAACGCCGGCACGCTGAGGTGCGTGCCCGTCAGGAACAGCATCCAGGCGATGCCGCCGAGTGCGGCCGGCAACGCGCTGACGATGATCAGCGGGTCGATCCACGACTGGAAGTTCACGACGATCAGCAGGTAGACGAGCACGATCGCCATCGCGACGCCGATACCGAGGCCGAAGTACGACGAATGCATCGTCTCGACCTGACCGCGGACCGCGATCGTGCTGCCGCGCGGCAAGGTCTTGCGCGCCTCGTCGACGAGTTGATTGATCTGCGTCGCGACGCTGCCGAGATCGCGTCCCTCGACGCTCACGTAAATATCGATGACGGGACGGATGTTGTAGTGCGTGACGACCGCGAACTGCGCATTCGGCGACACGCGCACAAGGTTCCCGAGCAGTTGCGTCGGTCCGGCGAGCGTGGCCGAGACCGGCGTGCGCAACAGGTCGTCGATCGACGTGATCTGGTATTGCGGCGTTTGCACGGCGACCGAATATTCGACGCCGTTCTGGCCGTTGAACCAGAAGCCGGGCGAGGTCTGCGTACTGCCCGACAGCGACACGAGCACGTTCTGCGCGACGTTATTCGCGCTGAGGTTCAGTTGCTGGAGCCGTGTGCGGTCCATCGCGAGATTGATCGTCGGCAGATCGAGCTTCTGCTGGATATGCGTATCGACGTTGCCCGGGATCGCGCGAATCTGCTTCATGAGCTTGCTCGCGACCTCGAAGTTGCCCTTCTGGTCGGCGCCGACGATCTGGACGTCCACCGCGGCGGGCAGACCGAAGTTCAGGATCTGCGTGACGATGTCGGCCGGCTGGAAGAAGAACTCGACGCCCGGGAAGCGTTGCGGCAACAGCGTACGCAGCTTGTCGATGTATTGCTGCGTCGGACTGTGGTCTTCGTTGAGCGCGACCTGGATTTCGCCGTCGAGCGTGCCGATCGTGCCCGAGTTGCTGTACGACAGATTGATACCGCTGTACGGCAAGCCGAGATTGTCGAGAATCGTCGCGAGCTCCTTCTGGGGCACGACTTCGCGCACGACCTTCTCGACTTCGTCGGCCAGACGCGCGGTTTCTTCGATCCGCGTGCCCGTCGGCGCGCGCATATGCATGCGGATGTCGCCCGCGTCGACGTTCGGGAAGAAGTCCTCTCCGAGCGCGAAGACCAGGCAGAACGACGCGACGCAGAACAGCAGAAAGCCCGTCGCGAACACGCGGCGCCGCACGAGCAGCGCGCTCAGGATCACGATATAGGCGGCGCGCATGCGTTCGAAATGATGATCGAAGCGCTTGTGCACGCGCATGAACACATTGGGTTTCGCGCCCGCCTTCGGCGCATGCGCGTGTCCCATCAGCAGCATCGCGAGCGTCGGCACGAGCGTACGCGAGAGCACGTACGACGCGAGCATCGCGAACACGACGGCTTCGGCGAGCGGCACGAACAGATAGCGTGCGACGCCCGTCAGGAAGAACATCGGCACGAACACGATACAAATACAGAGCGTCGAGACGAGCGCCGGCACTGCGATTTCGCCCGCGCCGTCGAGAATCGCCGTGTGCAGATCGGTGCCGAGGTGCAAGTGCCGCTCGATGTTTTCGATCGTGACGGTCGCGTCGTCGACGAGAATCCCGACCGCGAGCGCGAGACCGCCGAGCGTCATGATGTTGATCGTCTGGCCGAGCGCATGCAGCGCGATCAGCGAGGACAGGATCGACAGCGGGATCGAGATCGCGATGATGCAGGTGCTGCGCCAATTGCCGAGGAACAGCAGAATCATCGCCGCCGTCAGCGCCGCGGCAATCAACGCTTCGCGCACGACGCCCTCGATCGACGCCTTGACGAACACCGACTGGTCGAACAGCGCCGAGATCTTGAGATCCGGCGGCAGCGCGGCGCGCGCGGCGGGCAGTAGTCCCTTGAGCGTGTCGACGATCTGGAGCGTCGACGCATTGCCGTTCTTGAGCACCGACATCAGCACGCCGCGTTGGCCGTTCTGACGCACGACATTGGTCTGCGGCGTGAAGCCGTCGCGCACGTGAGCGACCTCGCGCAGATAGGTCGTCGCGCCGTTGACCGTGCGCACCGGAATATCGTTGAGGCCCGCGATCGTCGCCGGCGAGCCGTTCATGTTGACGTTGTATTCCTTGGGTCCGATCTTCGCGGTACCGGTCGGCAGAATCAGGTTCTGCGCATTGACGGCGTTGACGACGTCGAGCGGCGTCAGGCCTTTGGCGAGCAAGGCGCGCGGATCGATATCGATCGAGATCACGCGCGATTTACCCCCATAGGGATAGGGCACGGCCGCGCCCGGGATCGTCACGAGTTGCGGGCGCAGGAAGTTCAGCGCCGTATCGTTGAGATCCTGCTCGGACAGCTTGGGGCTCGACAAGCCGAGCTGGATGACCGGAATACTCGAAGCCGAATAGCTGATCACGAGCGGCGGCGTGGCGCCGACCGGCATCTGCTTGACCTGCGCCTGTTCAACCGCGACGGTTTGCGCGATCGCGGTCTGGATGCTCGCGCTCGGCTGCAGGAACAGCTTGATGATCGCGATGCCGGGCAGCGACTGCGATTCGATGTGCTCGATATTGTTGACGGTCGTCGTGAGGCTGCGCTCGTTGACCGACGTGATCCGGTTCGCCATCTCTTCGGGCGACAGACCCGTGTAGCTCCAAATGATCGAGATGACGGGGATGTTGATTTCGGGCAGGACGTCGACCGGCGTCGTGATCAGCACGAACGGTGTCGCGAGCAGAATCAGAATGGCCATCACGATGAACGTGTATGGCCGCTTCAGCGCTACATTGACGATCCACATGGAAACGCGCTCGGGAAAATGCTGGACGGGTTGGCAAATGCACGCGCGCCACGGAGGCGCGGAATCGGCGGCACGCCTGATGCAGACCGTGCGACGCGTGTCGTACGCGATGCCCGGGTCCGCCGGGCATGCCGGTCTTGTCGCAATGGTAGCGGCCTCGCCCCAACGCAAACCTGACACGAATATGGCAAAACTGCCATAAAAGTCGAGTTGAAGCGAGTTCGTAAACTTCCCGATGTTACATGTCATTACCCTTAGGAATGACGCCGCACGACCGGTTCGTGAAGCGCTTAACGATATGATGTGGGACTTTGCGTCTCATCTCGATTCGACCCCACCCGCCATGCCTCGCTTTGCCGCCAATCTGTCGCTCATGTATACGGAGCACGCCTTTCTCGATCGCTTCGCGGCCGCCGCGCGCGACGGCTTCAAAGGGGTCGAGTTCCTGTTTCCTTATGAGCACGCGCCCGAAGACCTCGCCGCGCGGCTGCGCGATCTCGGGCTCGTGCAGGTGCTGTTCAATACGTCGGGCGGCTACTGGGCGAACGGCGAACGCGGCTGCGCGGCCCTGCCCGGCCATGAAGACCGCTTTCGGGTCGATCTCGAACAAGCGCTGCGCTATGCGCGCGTGCTCGGCAACACGATGCTTCACGTGATGGCCGGCGTCGTACCCGCCGGCGTCGAGCGGCAAGCATGCCGTGACGTCTATCTGCGCAATCTCGCGTATGCGGCAAGCGAAGCCGCGCGAGACGGGATCACGATCCTCATCGAGCCGATCAATCCGCGTTCGATGCCCGGCTATTTCCTGAATCGACAGGACGATGCGCATGCGATCCGGCGCGAGGTCGGCGCGTCGAACCTCAAGGTCCAGCTCGATCTGTTTCATTGCCAGATCGTCGAAGGCGATCTGGCAATGACGATCCGGCGCACGCTGCCCGACGTCGCGCATATCCAGGTCGCGAGCGTGCCCGAGCGTCATGAGCCCGACGCGGGTGAAGTCCACTATCCGTATTTGTTCGAGCTGATCGACGAACTCGGCTATGCGGGCTGGATCGGCTGCGAATATATCCCGCGCGCCCATACATCCGAAGGACTCGCGTGGCTTCAGCGGTGGCGATAGATCGTCGCCGCACGACCGCATTCGCGCGTGCGCGCGAGCGACTTCATCGTGCGATGCCCGGCGCTTCATGCCATAGGCGTCATGCGGCGCGACGGCTTGGCATCGCCGTCATCATGGCTGTCGTGCGAGAACGTGCACGGCCCTCATTTCGGATATCCGTATCCGCCAGAAATACACATCATGTTGCTGACTCAAACCCGAATCCCTGCGTCGTGCCTCTTGTTCGATATGGACGGCACGCTCGTGAACTCGCATGCGCCCGTATTGCGCGCCTATACGGCGTGGGCGAATCGTTACGGCCTCGACGTCGATTTCGTGCTGCGCGAGAGCCATGGCCGCCGTTCGATCGACACGATCCGCGCGCTGGCGCCGGCCGGCGTGGATGTCGAAGCCGATAACGCAGAGATCATGCGACGCGAGCGCGAGGATACCGAGGGTGTCGTCGAGATCGCGGGCGCACGCGCGCTGCTCGAATCGATTCCCGAAGACCGTTGGGCCGTCGTCACGTCGGCGGACCGGCTGCTCGCGACGACGCGCCTGACCGCCGCGGGGCTGCCGATCCCGAAGCGGCTCATCACGGCCGAGAACGTCACGCGCGGCAAGCCCGCGCCCGATGGATTTCTGCTCGGCGCGCGCGAGCTTGGCGCCGATCCGGCGCGCGCGATCGTGTTCGAGGACTCCCCGGCCGGCATTCAGGCCGGCCTCGCCGCGGGCGCGACCGTCATTGCGATCGCATCGGCCCTGTCGCCCGAACAACTCGGCGAGCAGGCATGGGTGCCCGATATGCGGACCTTGCGTGCGAGCGTCGAGCCATCGGGGCTCGTGCTGCATATCGCCTGAGGCTCCGGCCGGCCGCCCTATCCGTTCGATTCACGCGCATCGACGATCGGCGCATCGGCGCGCAGCAGGCCTTCGTGCTTGAGATCGGCCCAGAGTTGCGCGGGGATGGCCGTGCGCATCGATTCGGCGTTGCCTCGGACTTCTTCGGGCGTCACGCCGCCCGGGACCACGCTGACGACGCTCGGGTGCATGAGCGGAAACTGGAGCGCGGCGTCGCGCAAGGCGACGTCGTGCGCGCGGCACACGCGTTCGATCGCCGCGACGCGATCGAGCACGTGTTGAGGGGCGGGGTCGTAGTTGAAGAATGCGCCGGGCTTCGGTCCTGTCGCGAGAATCCCCGAATTGAACGGGCCGCCGATGATGACGCCCATCTGCTTGGCGGCGACCAGCGGCAGGAAAGTATCGAGCGCTTCCTGTTCGAGCAGCGTGTAGCGGCCCGCAAGCAGGAACAGATCGACATCGGCGTGGCGCGCGACGAATTCGCAGACCTGCCATTCATTGACGCCGATACCGATCGCGCCGACGACGCCCTGGCTGCGCAACTCGCTGAGTGCGCGTACGCCGCCGTCGAGGAACTCGCGCGTGCGTTGGGCGCTCGCTTCGGCGCTGCCGTGCGAGAAGATGTCGATGTCGTGGCACAGCGAGATATCGATGCGATCGACGCCGAGCCGCTCGAACGAGAGCTCGAAGCAGCGCATGACGCCGTCGTATGAATAGTCGTAGATGACTTCGCGCGACGGCACGTCGAAGAATTTGCCGATGCCGTCGCGCTTGTCGGCGGACGTGCGACGCAGCAGACGTCCGACCTTCGTCGACAGCACGAAGTCGTCGCGCGGCCGTTCGCGCAGAAAGGCGCCGAGGCGTGTTTCAGCAAGACCGTAGCCGTAGAGCGGCGCCGTGTCGTAGTAGCGCACGCCCTGCGTCCACGCCTGGTCGATCGTCTCGTGCGCTTGTGCGTTGCTGATCGCGCGATAGAGGTTGCCGAGCGGCGCGGTGCCGAATCCGAGCGGCGTGAAGGCGAGTTCGCGGCCGGAACGGCTCGTGAAGCGGCGTGTGCCCGGCATGCGTTGGCGATCGTTCGACACGGTGGGATTCCCTTGAAAATGACGTGAAAAGCGGCGTGAATTACGAGTGTAAAAGCGGCCTGAAAAATGTCGCGAGACGAGAACGCGAAATGCAGTGACGCGCGTCCTCGCGATGCCACGGCGCGAATCGGAGCGCACGCGACGTCAGCCCGTCCGGACCGGATTCTGGACCGGATGCATGCGATAGAGTCGCACGGCATTGCGGCTCAGCAATGACGCTTGTTCGTCGGTGCTGCAATCGGCGATAAGGGCGCGCGTCGCGTCGAGCCACGCGTTGACGTCGCCGCCGAGACGGCAGACGGGCCAATCGCTGCCCCAGACGAGGCGATCCCATCCGAAGCAGGCGACGAGGTGCTCGAAGTACGGCCGCAGATCGTCGGGGGCCCACCCCGGGGCCGCGTGATTGACGATGCCCGAGACTTTGCAGTGGACGTTGGGCCGCTCGGCGAGCGCGCGGATATCGGCGCGCCATGGATCGAGCGCCTCGCGTGCGATATCGGGGTTGCCGCAATGATCGAGGATGATCGTGAGATCGGGGCATCGATCCGCGAGCGGCAAGGCGACGCTCGCGAGTTGGGAGGCGAGCACGCAGAGATCGAACGTGTAGCCGCGTCGCGCGAGCCGGTTCAGGTTCGCTGCGAAGGTGTCCGACGTCGAGAGCGCGTCGGGCGACGTATGGAGAATGCGGCGCACGCCCCTGACATGGGGGCGTGCCGAGAGTCGATCGAGTGATGCCGCGAAAAGATCGGCGGATTGCTCGGGGCGGCACGCCGCGATCATGCCTTCGACGATCGTGTCGCCGCGCGCGACGATCGCACCGACGAGATCGATCTCGGCCTCGATGTCGGTCGTATCGACATCGACTTCCATCATGAGCGCGCGTGCGACGCCGTGCGTGCGTACGCGTGCCTCGTACATTTCGATCGACGCCGTGCCCTGGAGCATGGGGACCGCGTCGGTCCATCCATAGGTCAGCGAATCGGGGTACATCAGATGCAGATGCGTGTCGATGATGTGCATGAGTCGGAATGGACGTGGATGCGAGGGGGCGTCGATATCGGTTCGCGGGTTACGGGGTTACGGTTCGAGGTTCGAGGTTCGAGGTTCGAGGTTCGAGGTTCACGGAGGCGATCCTCGAATCGCGGCGCGCGAGGTCGTGGCGCTCGAAAGCGACATGCCGAGAGTCAAGCGTGATCGAACGGCTCAGCGACGCGCGCGGCGGCCGTCGATCGAATAGCGGCCGGCGCCGGTCACGATGAGCAGGATCAGGCCGCCGATGATGCTGATGTTCTTGAAGAAGTTGATTTCGGCTTCGAGCTGCGCCATGCCGGACAACGTCCAGTAGGGATGGCCGATCAACGCGGTGCCGAGCGTATAGAGCGCGAGCAGCAGTGCGAGCGGGCGCGTGAAGAGGCCGAGCACGATGGCGATGCCGACGAAAAACTCCATGACGACGGCGATGATCGCGGAGATTTCGGGCATCGGCACATGGGTTTGCGTGAAGTAGGCCACGGTGCCGGAGAAGCCGACGAGCTTTTCCCAGCCGAAGATGAGGAACAGCAGCATCAAGAGGATGCGCGCGAGGAGGATCGCGCCGTCGCGCGAGCCTGTGGACCCGGATGAAAGACTCATGTTCATGGACAGGCTCCGTTCGTGGGTATGAGATCTTGAGCGACGGCGCGCAAGGCACGGGCGGACGGCGTGGATACCGGGACGTCTGCGTGCATCGGCATGCGCGTACGTCGGTGCATGCATGCGTGCGTTGATCCGCCCATGCGCGCTCGCTGTTCCATCGTAGTCGATCATCCGGAAACTGCCTGTTGGGGCGGACCCGAGACCCGCGTTCGATGCGTTCGATCAGAGCTATCGCTGCAGTGCCCGAATGCTGCTATACTCCGCGGTTCCCGGAGAGATGGATGAGCGGTTTAAGTCGCACGCCTGGAAAGCGTGTATAGGGTCAAACCTATCAGGGGTTCGAATCCCCTTCTCTCCGCCAGAACACCTCTTCTCGCTGATTCTCAGCGACTCCCACGAAACCCCGAAACACTAATCCTGACGGTCGATTCCGGGGTGGCGATGTTCTTGCTGCTTCCCGCTCACTCCCCCACAATCGCATCATCCAAGTGGGGTATGAAGAGGGGTACGCGAAATGGGTTCCGCGCGCCTTCCATGCGTAATAGCTGCTGCGCGCAACCCCGGCCAGTCGACAGATCGGCGCTACTGCGTAGGCCTTCTCCATCGCCTGGATCACTTCCATGAGCGATCGAGCTCCTTGACGAAGAAGGCCGTGGATTTTTTTAGGACTTCACGCTCCCGTTCAAGCTCCGCCACTCGCGCCTCGAGCTCCTTGATCCGACGCGCATCCGCGCTCAGTTGTGCCGGGCTGGGTGAGCTCAAGCCATGTTTCGCCCGCCACACTGCTCGACCCACCGGCGTAGCGCTGTCTCCCCAATTCCGACGGCCTCACACGCCTTGGAAAAGGGGTAACCCTGCTCGACGACAAGCCGTACCGCTTCCTCTTTGAATTCCTGCGAAAACGCACGCCTGACCCTGGATTGGCCCTCCAGACGAAACGTTACCTCCTTTTCGAACTGTCCAAGGTTATTGGACCACTAGAATCAAACACGGTCGATCACGCCGTTCCAACGGCGCTTCCCAAGCCCGCTCGCTTAGGTCGTTCATACAAAGCCGCGCACACCGCATCGCCCCTCGACCCCGCTGCGGGTACGCATCCGCGCGCGATCGAGGAGAAACGTGACCAGCGGACACGTTTCTCGCTACGATGCGCGCACCGCGTATCAAAACTGGGTCAATGCGATCGAGACTGGATCCGTATCTGTCGTAAACGGACTGCCCGATATCGGTGTCAATGCACCCGTGGTGGAGTTAATGCTGAAGACCGAGACGTTGTTGTCGCCGATGTTCGCCACGTACGCCAAGGTACCCGAGGCGTTAACCGCAATGGCGGTCGGCAGATCGCCCGAGGTAAACGGGCTGCCGCTCACTGCGGTCAACGCGCCAGTGTTGGCATCGATGCTAAAGACAGAAACGGTGCCGTCATTTTGATTCGGCACGAACGCTAAGGTACCCGCCGGATTGATCGTGACCGTGGCCGGGCCGGATCCTGTCGCAAACGGGCTGCCGGTGATCTCTGTCAACGCGCCCGTGTTGGCGTCGATGCTGAAGACCGAGACCGTGCTCGAACCAAAGTTCGCCACGTACGCGAACGTACCCGCCGGATTCACCGCGACACCTGACGGAATACTTCCTGCTGCAAACGGACTGCCGGTCACCGGCGTCAGCTCGCCAGTGCTTGAATTGATGCTGAGAACGGAGACGTTGTTGCTCTGTTCGTTCGTCGCGAACACCAGGGTGCCCGCCGCGTTGAGCGCCAGATAATCCGGGTAAGTTCCCACCGTATACGGGCTTCCGGTCGCCGCCGTCAGCGCGCCCGTGCTGGGGTCGATTTTGAATACGGAGAGTGTGCCGGAGCTGGTGTTCGTCACGAACGCCAAGGTGCCCGCCGGATTCACCGTCACGGCCTGCGGGTTGTTTGGCGACGCAAACGGGCTGCCGCTCACTGGCGTCAGCGCACCCGTGCTGGCGTTGATTTTGAAGACCGAGACGGTATTGGCCTGCAGGTTCGCCGCGAACACCAAGGTGCCCGCAGGATTGACAGCGACCGAATAGGTATGTGCGCCCGATGCAAACGGACTGCCGCTCACCGCCGTCATCGCGCCTGTCGTCGCATTAACCCTGAAGGCGGATATCACGCCGTTGGTATAGTCCGCAACATAAGCGAACGGGGCGGCGGAGGTCTGCGCACTGCTCCCGCCGCCGTTACCGTCGCCGCCGCCGCACGCCGCCAGCGCGAGCGCGATGGGTGCCGCGATGAACAAACGTCGCGCGCTTGCGGTCCGCCCGCGCGCAATCGCTGACACACGCTTAACGCTGTGCGTGCCGATCGCCATGAGTTCTGACATCTTCATACATTCTTCCTTTTGTTTTAATTCGTATGGGATGAGTCCGGCACCCGAAAAACGACTCGCGTGCACGTACACGGAATTCTAAAGTTTTTTTCCGCGATTCAGTTCTCGAAAAGCGAACAGTTATAGACACAGTTCTTTGGATTGCTTAGCGAGCGCCCACAGCTGAATCGGATCGACCTCGCTGCACATGATTACAACCCGCTTTCGACCCCACTCAATACGCATGATCAAGCACCCTCCCAACACGCGTTCAACCCTGTGCTTGCGTTGATGTTGAAGACCGATACGGTGCCGTGGGCGGAGTTCGTCAGGAACGCTAAGGCACCCGCCGCATTGATCGCTCATGTCCACGCGCAATCACTCAAGGCTCATCTTGAGCCTTAAAGAAATTTTCCCAATCTATGGACCGCACCTTAGCTTCGCTTAGTGCCCGAGCACCCCGCCAACGTGGTTGACGTTTCCCGTATCGATGGCGCGCGTTGCCCCAGCACCGTCTCGACGGTACTGCGTCAAATGGTCAGAGTAGGCCTCACGGTAACCCCCCGCGGAATCAGCGACCATAGCGACGGCCCAGGCACGCGTACGCCATCGATCGTCGACATCCTTAAAGAACGCAAGCGTTCGCGAGAAGCACCGTTGCGAGCCGGACGGTACCGTGACGGTCATCCGCGAATGCCTCGCCATGGAGATTGGTACGTCGATACCGTCGGCGCGACTCATCCGTGTGCTCAGCCGGCTACTTGATTGTTATGGAGCGCCCGACGCAATACGGATGGACAACGGCCCGGAGCTCGTGTCGTTGGCCTTCACCGAGTGGGCGCAGAGCAAAGGCATTGCGATGCGCCATTCCAGCCGGGCAAGCCGATCCGGATAGCACTTGAGACCGCCTCCTTCTCGAAGGATTGTGTCGCCAGACGAGCTCCTATTTCGGACCGGCTTTCGCGGTAAACATCAGGCTCGTTCATTTTGACCGGTCGGTCCGACCTTCAAATTGCAACAACGCTAAAGTTTATTCCGTCCGTGTCGATACGCGTAAATGTGGATGAAAAACTGAAATCGATCGGCATGTAGCGGTTTGCTATTTTCGCCGAGTCAAGCCGGGGAATGCCTTGAAATATTTGTTTCCATCGGATCGCGGACGTCGAGGTTTGCGACTCCGCGCATGTGCGGCATGTGTTCTTGCTGCGGTTTCGGGTTGGGCGCGGGCCTATAACGTCGATACCGATCAAAGCATCACATCCAGCACGAATCTGGGGCAATTGCTCATTGGCGATTCGACGGCTGCCGTCTTGACGGTTAGCAACGGCGCGCAGGTAACGATGTCGGAAAACAGCATGATCGAAGGCGGAAACACAGCCTCCGGCATCATAAGCGCCATGACGCTGACAGGGGGATCCAGTGCTATCGCCAATGGGAATTTCCTGGTGGGTTACATGGGCGATGGAACGCTGAATGTCACCGGCGGATCTTCTTTCACCCAAACATTCAGCGACGAGGCCATATCGCTTGGCGGATATGACGTTACAGATCACGGTTTGATCACGGTGTCTGGAGCCGGTTCGACGTTGAACGATGCCGGTCCTATGGAAATTGCCTTCGAAGGGCCGGGAACCATTCAGATCTCCAGCGGGGGCACGATGACCGTCTCGGGGGAGTTTGACGATGGATATTGGCCGGGTTCACCAGGCATTGTGACTGTAGACGGGGCCGGGTCGACACTCAATCTGAACGGGGAGGCGGCGATAGGCGAAGAATCCACCGGCTCTCTCACGGTGTCTAACGGCGCCCATGTCAACGCGACGGCTGATTTTGTCGTCGGTCAGGCGTACGGCGCGCACGGCGCTGTCGTTGTGACGGATAGCGGATCCGAACTCTCTCTGACGGGAACCGCCGAAATCGGAGGCACCGGCAACTCTTACGGCAGTTTGCTTATTACGGACTCAGGGGACGTCACCGCGTCGGATATCACCATCGCGCAAGGCAGCAGTACCGGCATTCTGGCCATCGGAGCGCTCGCGGGCGATCTAGCCGCCGCGCCTGGAACACTCGAGGCAAATAGCATTGTGTTCGGCGCCGGCACCGGATCCATCGTCTTCAATCACACTAGCGACAACTACATCTTTTCGCCACTGATCTCCGGCAGTGGCTCGGTCTCTGCGTTGTCGGGCACAACCACTCTGAGCGCAAACAACGTTTATACGGGGACGACATCGATCGCAAGTGGGGCGACCCTGCAACTGGGTGCAGGAGGCACCACCGGAAGTATCGTCACCAACGTGACCAACGAAGGTGTGCTTGCGTTTGATCGCTCGGACGATGTGACCTTCGGCAATCTTATTTCGGGCGCGGGTAGCGTCGTTCAGAACGGCTCGGGTACGCTGACACTGACTGCGGCAAACACGTATTCCGGTGGCACGACGGTGCAGAACGGAACGCTTGCCGTCGCTGCAAACGGCGTACTTGGCTCCGGGGTATTGACATTAAATGCGGGATCGACACTGGCCTTCACCGCTGACGGTGTCACGCTTTCCAATGACGTCAACATTGCCGGCTCGGTGTTCGCAAACGTTGGGGCGAATTCGACCGACTTTATTAGCGGCAACGTCAGTGCCGCTGATTCGTCCGCGACGCTGACCAAAACGGGTGACGGAACGCTCGTTCTCTCTGGGAATGTCAGCGGCGCACTACGTACCGCAATTGACGACGGCACTTTGCTGATCGGTTCGAGTGATGTTTCGACGGGCTTGTCGGGAACAGGGGGTACTGTTGACTTGCAATCACAGACACTTGATATTGCTCAAGACTATGACTCGACCTATGCGGGCGCGATCATTGGCGCCGGCAGCATACGCAAAACAGGAACCGGAAACCTGACGCTCAGTGGCGCCAATACGTTTGCTGGTGGTATCGACTTGGAGCAGGGAACGCTCACGGTCGGTAGTAATCAGGCGCTTGGCATTGGCACGCTGGCGATGGCTCAAGCCACGACGCTCGATTTTAGTGCGACGGGATGGTCTGTGCCAAACGAAGTCACGCTCTCGGGCGATCCAACCATCAACGTCGCGACAGGGTACACGGACAGCGTTGCAGGAAATATTGCAGACGGATCCTCATCGGGAGATTTGGTCAAGACGGGCAACGGTACGCTCGTTTTGAGTGGGACGGACACCTATACGGGCTCGACGACTGTCTCTGCGGGAACGCTTCAAATAAATGGATCGCTGGTCAGCGCGGTCACGGTCGAGAATGGCGGGACACTGAGCGGCTCGGGTGTCGTCGGCGGCACGAACGTGAACGTCGACGGAACGCTCGCGGCCCTCGCGCCCGGCAGCGGTTTGCACATCAATGGCTCACTCTCGCTCAATAGCGGGTCGAGCTACTCGGTCGCTGTCCAACCGGATGGCACCAGCGGAATGACGACAGTAGGGGGCAACGTCAACATTGCCGCCGGGGCGACGCTTTCATTGGTTGCGACATCTGCGCCGTACTCGGTTGGGACTGTTTTCAAAGTCCTCAGCTATGGGGGCACGGAGACGGGGACATTCAGCACAGTCGCTGACGACTTTGCGTATCTGAGCCCGATGCTGTCGTACTCTGATGGCGCGATCGTGGTGACGCTTGCTCCGCTTACGACGTTCGAGTCGGGTGGCTTTGCGATTGCGGCGAAATCGGGCAATCAGGTCGCGGTGGCCAATGCCCTGACGACCGTGTATCGCGACGGAGGTTCGCTTACCACGTTGGCGCTACTTAGCGCGGCGCAGGAGCAAGCCCCTCAGAGCCTCGCTCAACTCGCCGGTGACGAAGCCCTCGTCTTCTTGCAAGACTCAGAGCGCACGATGAACAATACACAGCGAGATGTGAACAACCGACTCCGGGATTTGCAGCAAGACGCATCGGGTCTATGGGTATCGGCGGGCTTCGAAAACAATCGCAGTAGTGGCAACAGCGATTCAGGCGCTGCGGCATCGATCGATCGGACCTCGAGCTTGACGCTCGGCTACGATAGACTCGTCGCCGCCGATTGGAGGATAGGGACGGCAGTTTCTTTCAATGACGATTCGATCGAGTTCGACGATCGTGCAGCCAACGGCCGTAGCGATGGAATTCAAGCGATGCTGTACGCATCGTATGCTCCGATCGGATCAAATTACTTCGTCAACGCGATCACCAATGTAGGCTGGTGGGAAAACACGTTATCGCGCAACGTCGTAGTCGGCGGATTGGAAGGAAGCCCGCGGGGAACGTTTGACTCGATCGGCGAATCGATCTATGTCGAAACCGGGCTGCATTTTGCGACCGGTGTCGCCGCAGGCGTGGCCACACCCTACTTGGGTGTTCATGCCGGGCGCTATCAACAGCAGTCATATGTCGAATCGTCAACCAGTGGCACGGACGCATTCGATCTGAACTACCGAAGCGGTCAAGCGAGCGGTATTCGCAGCGTGCTCGGCGCACGCTTGTCGCAGCCCATCACGGTGGGTTCCCACGCGGTCGAACTGCAGGCCGATGTTTCCTGGGAGCATCGCTTTGGTCCGTCGTCCGATGCAATGGAAGTCGCATTTGCCAATGCAAACACGGTCGCGTACACGCTGGAAGGCAACCGAATGAGTTCAGACCTCGCGCGTCTGCAAATCGAATCCACGTGGCAGGTCACGCAGTCTGCAACACTGTTTGTCCGTGCGAGTGGCGCCTTTGGCGCAAGCGAACACGGTTATGGTGGCTGGGGAGGCATTCGTTGGGCCTGGTAACCCGGGCGGTTACGGCAATCGCCATGCGTGCACCGGCGCGACATGCATATTCCTGTTTCACCGACGCGAGACGACGCGCGATCTCTTTTCGACGCCATCGACGCCGCCAAGCTCCGACTCGCGCTGAGAGGCCCTCTCCGCCTTGACGTCCCGCAACCCATCGGCCGCCAAGGAGATGCTCGACTAAGGCATGACCAAGCCCGCGCAACTTGCGGTCTCGCGCGGGCTTGCTGAGGCCGTAAGCGCCCCCGTCAAGTAGACAGCGGTCGATAGACGTTCGAGGCAGGGGTTATCCGACGCATGTATTGCGTCGGCGGAACGTCACCCAAGGATTCGTGGGGACGATAGTCGTTGTAGTCGACCAGCCATTGATCGGTAATGGTCTGCACCTGCTGCAAATTGACGAACACGTGTGCATCAAGCACCTCGTTGCGGTACGTGCGGTTGAATCGTTCGATAAAGGCGTTCTGGTTCGGCTTGCCCGGCTGGATATAGCGCATCGCAATGCCCTTGCTCTGCGCCCACTCCGTGAAGGCCAACGACACTACCGTCCTCGAATCACCACGGACAATCAAGGGCTGCAGGAAGAGATTGGGTCTGCGGGATGAAGTACGACTAGACGAGTTGGCACATCGAAAAACGACGGCCTCCGCGTGCTGCGGCATCCACCTTCAAATATCAACTCGGATGCCGGCCCTGGAAATTCAACGACATGAGCCGAGACACGCCCGGCTCATTCGTCACACCGTCTTAGAACACCTTGCGCAGCCGCAGGCTACCCGTCTGCGATACGAAACCGCCGCCCGCCTGCAGTTCGTAGCGCAGGATCACGCTCAGGTTGTCCTTGTTCAACAAGGTCGCGCCCAAGGTCAGATCGGCCAGATCCTTGACCGGCGTCGCACCCACTGACGTGAATGCCGTTGCGCCCGTCGGATCGCCCGCATAGCTCGCGCCCGTCACTTGCTGCGTGCGGTCGTACTCGTGAATCCACTGCGCCTGGAATGCCGGCACCAGTTGACCGTACGACGTCGAGAAGCCCTGCTCGATCTTGAAGCCGAGACCGCTCTTGACCGAGGCCGCATGCGAAGCGTCGACCGACAGCGCCGCACCGTCG
>NZ_RBZU01000008.1:59747-306675 GCF_003628125.1 Pararobbsia silviterrae | reverse complement strand
CGAATCTCATCGGAGCCAACGTCAAGGGTGCATCGGTCAATGCCGATGTCGGCGGTGATCTGAACATCGCCAGCGTGCAAGACACGACCACGAGTGCAGCGCACCAGCAGAGCATGAGCGCGGGCGCCAGCATCAGCCAGGGCGGCGGCAGTGCGAGCGCAAGCGTATCGGGCGGCAATGCACGCGGCAGCTACGCGGGCGTCAATGAGCAAAGCGGTATTCAAGCGGGCGCGGGGGGTTTCGACATCCACGTCAAAGGCAATACGACGCTCACGGGTGCGTATCTCGCAAGCGACGCCGATGCATCGAAGAACAGCCTGAGCACAGGCACGCTCACGAGCACCGACATCGAGAATCATTCGAGCTATGACGCGTCGAGCTTCGGCATCAGCGCCGGGGGCGGCGTAGGTTCGACGGGCCAAGCAACCGGGCCCGCCTCGGTAAGCGGTGCAGGGGGCATCGTGCCGATGCTGCCGCAAAACGACAGCGACGAAAGCCGTACGACGACGAAGAGCGCGATCAGCGAGAGTGCGATCCACATCACGGATCAAGCGAATCAGAAGCAAGACATCGCATCGATCCGTCGCGAGACTTCGGATCTGAATGGCACGGTCTCTGAAGCGCCTGACCTAAGCACCCTGCTCACCAAGCAAGCCGACATGATGCAGGCCGCACAAGCGGCGGGTCAGGTCGTTGCGCAAGGTATCGGTGCTTATGCGAATGCGCAGATGGAAGCCGCCCTGGAAGCCGGCGATACGGCAAGCGCACAAGCATGGGCCGAAGGCGGCACGAACCGCGTGCTCGCGCATATCGCCGGCGGTGCGCTCATGGGTGGACTCGGTGGCGGTAGCTTAGGCGGCGCGATGCAAGGCGCTGCGGGCGCAGGCGTATCGGCATCGCTTGCGGGCAAGCTCAACAGTCTGGCCGATTCGATCGGAGACGCAACCGGCTCGATGACGCTCGGCAACACCGTGTCAAACGTCCTCGCGGGAATGGGCGGTGGACTCGCCGGCGGCGGCACAGGCGCCTTCATGGCATCGAACGCCGACCTCTACAACCGTGCCACGACGAACTCCGATGGCACGGGCGGAACGGCAAGCCCGATGCTGGACAAGTTTGTCGAATGGGCCCAATGGACCTACGGCGACATACCCGGCACCGTCAGCAATTGGGGCAATCAGAGCGTCCAACACATGAACGCCGATGCGCAGGCGAAGATGTCTGAACCTGCATCGGACTTGATCGCTCAGGGCATCGCTAACGGCGCAAATGCCGTAGCCGGTGCTGGCGGAGGCAAGCCGCCAGCGGCCAATCCGAAGGCGGTGCTGGTGGATTCAGCCGTTTTAAGTGGCGTGCAGGAAACCGCCGCACACAGCCCCGAGAGCGTGCCAAGCAACGCGGTCGCTAGTAGTGAAATTGCGCAAAATAGTGATCAAAAGCCCAATATAGTCATCGACGACAAAATTCGAAATCAGCTTGAACAACGTGGCTGGACTGAGCAAGATATCCAAGCCGCTGTCAATGATGGGTCCGTAGGTACAACGATGGACAAACGCTCGAGCTCCAAGACATCTGATGGCACGACCAGAAACGATACCGCATCGGTATATGGTTCAAAGAATGGATATATTGTCGTAAACGACCGAACCCGTGAAATAGTTCAGATTAGCGAAAAAAACAATCCACACTGGATTCCCGATGATCGAATTAAATGGAAGTAATACTTATGCCCGTTAATCTTGCGACACGCTACACATCCTCCAACGCATATTTTTCTCTCGGAGGAAGCGTGAAAATGAGAATGACCACCCAAGCAGCAATTGCCGTGTGTTCCGAGGCTGCGGAGCGAGGATTAGTCGTGGCGCGCATCGAGGGCGGAATTTGGCACAATCCCGGCTTTGAAGCACGCATAGACTGCATCTGGGATAGTGCTGAATATCCACCGAAAGTCGATGCAATTAACACGAACAATCTCGCGGCCGCTAACTTTATTCACGCCCAAGAACGTGACTATGACGTATTTATAGTCACAACCATACCAATGATAAATTAGTAAATTTCTTTGGCAGAAAAGCCGACGGATTTCGATAGTGCGAGCGGAACAGAAAGTCAGATGCTGCTAGGTTTGTCGAATGGGCTCAATGGACTGACGACGGCATACCCGGTACCGTCAGCAGTTAGGGTAATCAGGTCGTTCAACACATGAACGCCGATGCGCAGGCGAAGATGTCTGAACCTGCATCGGACCTCATCGCTCAGGGCATCGCAAACGGGGCAAATGCCATAGTCGGTGCCGGCGGAGGGAAGCCGCCGGCCAGTCCGACGGCTGTGTTGGTGGAATTACTTGTCGTGAATGCCGCGCTGAGGACGGAGCCCTCACCAACTACTAACCTGCCGCGCAACATGATGCTTAGCGGAAAGAATGATGGCGACGTCGGTCCCTCTACTTCGAACGAAGGCAGCGGCGCGAATCAAGACTTAGACAATTCGAATCTTAAGAGCAAGATCAAATTCGATTCAACTGGCAAGCCGGCCGCGAATCGGTCAGGGCCACAACGAAGCGCACACAATACAGCGCTCAAGAACGAGCATCACAAGCCTCGCCTTGCCCCGCCCCCTACGCCGTCATCTCCCAGAACACCCGATCCCGCCCCCCGTGCTTCGCCTGATAAAGCGCGCGATCGGCCCGATCGAGCAGTTGCTCGACGCGATGATCATCGGGTGCGCGCAGCGCAGCGCCGATACTCACCGTCACGCCACGCGACGACCGCGACACCCCGCCATCCAGACGAATCGCACGTACCGCTTCAAGCACGCGCGATACGAGCTCCCTCACATGCTCGGGCCGCGTATGACTCACAACTATCGCAAACTCCTCGCCACCCAGCCGCCCGAACAAATCCGTCTCCCGGATCTGCGACGACACCACATCGGCAAACCTCACGAGCACCTGATCACCCGTCGCATGACCATATTGGTCGTTGATCGACTTGAAGTAATCAATATCAAGCAGCAACAACGTGAGATCGCACGACGCGTCCGGCGAATCAAGCCGCGTTTGCGCGGCTTCGATAAACGCGCGCCGATTCAGGATCTGCGTCAACGAATCGATGCTCGCAAGACGCCGCAATTCACGCTCAAGATCCTTACGCTCGGTTACGTCGCGATAAATCCCTTCGACACCCGCAAAACGCCCATCCTCGTCATACAGCGCCGTGCTGCTGATTGAGATATCGATGATGCGTCCATCCTTGCAGACCATCTGCCCCGGAAAATCCGACACCTCGCCGTACGTCCGAATCGCCTGCTTGAACGCATCCCGGTCCGCCGTGTTCGGATACCACGCCGCCGCGTCGCGCCCGACCACTTCCTCAGGCTCATACCCGATCACACGCCGCACACCGGGCCCGACCATCTGTACGATGCCGTTCGCATCGGTCCGGTAATACACGTCCTGCATGTTCTCGAAAAGCCGCCGGAAATGCTCCTCGCTGCGGCGCAACCGATCGCCGATCGCATCGCCACGCCCGACTTCGAGCGCCGAAATGAGCACCCCGTCCTTCCCCTCGAATCGAATCGATACGCTCGTCACCAACACGACCCGCAAATTCTCGCGGCACGTGCGCACACGCAGCTCGATCGGCGCATTCGGCGTCGTACTCATCGCCGAACGCCGCATACGACTCACGGAATGAAATTGATCAAGCTCATGGACAAACTGAATCACCGGCAAGCCAACCAGCTCGCTGCACGCCCACCCCTCCACACCCGGATCGGCTTCCAGCAAGCGGCGCGCAGCCCGATTCGCGAGCGCGATATTGCCGTCGGTCGCGACAATGACCGCCGCAGGCAGCGATTCAAGCAAATAACCGTATGCGGAATCTTCAGTCATTTTTATCTGCGTTCAGTCAGCGTCAAGGGGTTGGCCATCCGCCCAGTCGTCCGGCTTAAGGCGACGCGTCGCATGCTTTTTTCTTTCAATACGTAAGGATGAACGGCGCGCTTCAGCATGCCATCTTCGCGACGCCTCCCTTTGCACGCTGTCGCGCAAACCGTCGCAGACCCGCGATGATAGCAGCGCGCCCGCCGCGCGCCTGAACGCGGACTCCACCCCGGCGCAGCATCGCCCGAAGCGTCGCGACATCATAGTGCATACCTCGTACGAATCTATTCGGGCAAACCGAGTACTCCATCTAGGTCCACGTCACGCGCATGACGCGTCCGTCGCAGCCGGCACGGACGCCGAGGCACCCAACCGCTCGACCAGCGCCGGCAAGATCTCCACGAGCGATTCCGGAATCTTCAGCGACAACAGACCATCGGCGCGCGTACGCCCGATATTGATCGCGACAATCGGCGTCCCCGCTCGCGCGGCCTGCTCGCAAAAGCGGAATCCCGAGTACACCATGAGCGACGAACCGACGACGAGCATCGCGTCCGCGCGCGCAAGCGAAGCCATCGCATCTTCAACACGCGCCCGCGGCACGCCTTCGCCAAAAAACACCACATCGGGTTTGATGACGCCGCCGCAACATTCGCATGCGGGCGCGCGGAAACGGTCGAATCGCGCCGATTCCAGCCGCGCATCGCCATCGGGCAACGGCACGGCCTCCATCGCGAGCCAGTCGGGATTCTCGGCTTCAAGCCGAACCTGAATCGCATCACGCGCATGGCGATGCCCGCACGTCATGCAAATGACGTCAGCGATATTGCCGTGCAATTCGATGACATGCTCACTGCCCGCGGCACGATGCAGCCCGTCGACATTCTGCGTCACAAGCCGCTCGATGCGGCCCATCGCCCCCAATTCGGCAAGTGCGCGATGCGCGGCGTTGGGCCGCGCCTGCCGCACGGTCGGCCAGCCGATCATATTGCGCGCCCAATATCGCTTGCGCGCGAGCTCCGATTTCAAGAAGTCCTGCAGCAAAATCGGATCGCGCCCTTTGCGCTGACCGTGTTCGTCACGATAGTCGGGAATGCCCGACGCCGTGCTGACACCCGCGCCGCCAAGCACGAAAACCCGGGCATGCCGATCGAAAAACGCGACGAGCGCGTCAAGCGCGGCCTCGCCGGTCACGACCGGTACGTCTGAAGAAAGGGGCGCGAAATCCGCACGCGCGGCTGACCGGTCGCTCATCATGCAAACCTCTCGAACACGATGCGGCCATGGTACGCGTTTTCCCAAAAGCGCGAGCGGGCGCGGGCTCCCGGCGATACGTGGCCTACGGGACGACCGCTGACTTGAATGAAGCGTCAACGGTTCGGCGGGACGATCGATACGCTTTACTAAGCGTTCACACACCCGGTACTTTCGTGCGGAACGCAAAAAAAGAAATGCAGAAGAGACACGCAGAAAATCACTTAAGAAATCGACGCTTGCACATCGCGTCAATACACCGGCGTACGACGCGCCCGAAGGTGCCGCTTACCGATCGCTAGTCGGATTGTGCGAGCCACGCGTCGAGCGCACGTTGTCCGCGTGCGGTGACCGTCAGCGCACGCGAGTCGAGGTCGCGAATCACCCAATGCTTGTCGATCATGAGATCGAGCAAGGCAGCACCGAGCACGCCCCCCAGATGCGGCCGCCGCTCGCTCCAGTCCAGACAGGACTTGGCGACATGACGCTTGCCGCGCGCCCGCGCACGCAACGTATCCGCATCGAGTCCGAGTCGCGCAAACGCGGCGCGTCCCGCATCCGACAACGCATAGCCTTCCGCCATCGGCACGAGCCACGCGCGCGCCATCATCCGATCATGAAGATCGACCGCGAATGCGCCCGCCGCGTGGTGATAGCAGGTGCGCGCATGCCGGAGTGGCTCGGGTGTCGTCGAACGAATCGAAGGCATACGGCGCTGCGCAGCGCCGAGCAGCGTCTCGATCAACGCGGCGATCTCGTCGTCGGCGAGCGCGTAATAGCGATGACGGCCCTGCGGAATGCAGCGAATCCATACGCTGTCCTGCAACCGCGACAAGTGCGCGCTCGCCGTCGATGGACTGATGCCGGCCACCAGGGAAAGCTCGGTCGCCGTATGCGCGCGCCCATCCATCAACGCGCACAGCATGCGCGCACGCGCGGGTTCGGCCAGCACGGCACCGAGCGCCGCCAAGGCATCGTCGAGATTGGGTTGAATCGAAGCGTCCATGGCGGCGATCTTCTCATGCCGGCGGCTCGCACACTTCGGGCACGGCCGAAATGAGACCCTACGGTCCCGATAACCGCCCCCCCCTAATGCCGCATCCTCGTCTCGACATCCCTCATGCATGCATCTCGAGTTCGGGATCGTTCTGCGCCCTGCGCGCGACGGTCGCCTTCGCCGAAGCCGTCAGCGAAGCGATCGTATTGCCGAACACGGTCCGTGCGCTCGCGTCCTGCGCATGACGCTCGAACACTTCGACGAGCCAATCGACGAACACGCGCACACGCGGCGACACCTGCCGGCTCTTGACATACGTCACACTCACCGGCGTCGACGCGGGCGACCATGCCGTGAGCACCTCGCGCAACTGTCCCGAGCGCAGATACGGTTCGGCCGCGAGCCGCGTCGGCTGGATCAAGCCGAGCCCCTGCAGTCCGCACGTCAAATACGCGTGATCCTCGGACACCTGGACGAACCCGTCGAGCTTGACCTCGACCGTCTCCTCCCCGACCTCGAAATCGAAGCCGGCGCGACGTCCCGCTTGCACTCCGCACTGCACCGCCACGTGATCGCGCAGCTCGTCGAGCGTCGCGGGCACGCCGCGCCGCGCAAGATACGCGGGGCTTGCGCACGTCACATGTTCGAGCGTGCCGAGCCTGCGCGCCGCGAGGCCCGAATCCGGCAACTCGCCGAGTTCGATGCTGCAATCCACGCCGTCGCCGACGAGATCGACCTGGCGGCTGCTGAAGCCGATCGCGACTTCGATCAGCGGATGCCGCGCATGGAATTCGCCGAGCGCGGGCAACACGAGCGCAGTCGCCACCGCGCTCGGCATCTCGACGCGAAGCAAGCCGCGGATGTTGTCCGTGCTGCCGCGCAGTTCGGCCTCCATCTCGTCGAGATCGGCCAGAATGCGCTGGCACCGCTCGTAATACGCGGCCCCCTCGATCGTGAGGCTGAGCCTGCGCGTCGTGCGCAACAGCAACTGCACGCCAAGCAGCGCCTCGAGTTCCTGCATCAGCGTCGTCACGCGCGCACGCGGCATCCCCATCGATTCCGCCGCCCGCACGAAACTATTGCTGTCGACAATTCGAATAAACGTCCTCATCGCGTGAATACGATCGATCATCTCGATACCTCGTGTCGATAAGTCTGCGATCCCGGGAAGGCAAGCCTTCTCCCGCCCGGGTTTGCGCGAACGCAACCGGGAACGGCCGGGTGTCATCAAAAGTCAGTCGTCGTCGGATCCGCCGCGCAAGCGGCACACCGAACGAGAAGGAGTCAGGCAATCAGCGGTACGCGCAGCATCGCGGGCACGTGCCCTCTATGGACGTCTGCGGTCCGGTCTCCGATACGTGCTTCGCTGCCGGCGAAGCATCGGGTATCAGCACGGTTCCTATCGTAGGGGCTCGACGGACCTGAGTGAATACCCGAATCTGCACGATCGTTGCTCGATTCTCCAACTGCCCGGAGAATCGGCCAACGCGCGTTGCACATCGCTTCCGCGCTTGCATCCTCATCGTTGAACGTATCGTAGGACCGCGCGCGCGGCCGGCCAATTACCTCGAAGGTCGTCATTCGCGCGCACCCGCATACTCGCCGACGACACGCATCCGACACATACTCGACACGCGGTTCGCACCCCGTTTCCGTGCCGCCGGCCCGAAATCGACGACAATACGCGTCTTCGAAAATACCCATCCCCTCATGGAAGCCCCCGACAAGCGCACCGCCCTGAACCGCATGAAGACCGTCGCGACCGGTTTGCTCGTCGTCTCGGCGGGTCTCTTCGCGCTCGCCAAGTCGCATCACGACGCAGGCGCGTGGGCCTGGCTCGCGGCCTTCTCGGAAGCGGCGATGGTCGGCGCGCTCGCCGACTGGTTTGCCGTCGTCGCTCTGTTCCGGCGTCCGCTCGGCCTGCCGATCCCGCATACGGCCATCCTGCCCGCGAACAAGGCGCGCGTCGCCGACAACCTCGCGGCATTCGTGCGCGATAAATTCCTCGGCACCGACGCCCTCGTCGACAACGTCGTGAGCTTCGATCCCGCGCAACGTCTCGCATCGTGGCTTTCGGAGCCGCGCAACGCCGCGCTGCTCGGCGAAAAAGCGATCGCCGCGACGGGACAGATGCTCGAACTCATCGACGACGATCACGTGAAATCCGTGCTCTACGCGACGCTGCGCTCGCGCGCCGAGCGCTTCGATCTCGCGGGCGGCGTCGGCAGCCTGTTCGCGACGCTGACCGCGGACAACCGGCATCAGCGCCTGCTCGACGAAGGGCTCGGCGAACTCGCGGCCTGGCTCGAACGGCCCGAAATCCAGAAAACCCTCGCCGACAAGATCGTGCAGATCGCGGGCGACGAATACCCGACGCTGATCGGCGCGCTCGGTTTCGTCGGGCTCAAGGCCGAGGACCTCGGCTTCAAGTTCGCGGGCGGCCTCGTGCGCGGCGCGGGCGCCTGGCTCGCCGATATCGCGGCGAATCCCGAACATGAACGGCGCCAGGCATTCGACCGCGCCGTCGCTCGTTTCATCGAACGCTTGCAGTCCGATCCCTCGTTCAAGCAACGCATCGACGATCAAAAGCGCGCCTGGCTCGAACGCCCCGAACTGCGCGAATACGTGAACGGTCTCTGGGACGACTTCACGACATGGCTGCGCGAGGACATCGCACGCCCCGATTCGACGCTGCGCGCCAAGATCGTGTCGGCCGCGGCCTCGTTCGCGCGCACGCTCGGCGACGATCCCGTGCTGCGTGCGTCGATCAACACGCATATGCACGAAGCGATGCGCGATGTCGCTCCCGAGCTCAGCGCGCGCATTGCGCGCCATATCTCGACGACGGTCCGCGAGTGGGACGACCAGACGCTCGTACGCGACGTCGAACTCAATATCGGCCGCGATCTGCAGTTCATTCGCGTGAACGGCACGATCGTCGGCGGCCTCGTCGGCCTGCTGATCCACGCGGTCAGCCTCGCGATCGGCTAGCGCGCGCGCAATCCGCGCTAAGATCGCTGTTTTCCGCAGTCCGCTGAGACGTCTCAGACGCAGGAGCTTCCATGACCGACCTTTCCCTCGACGCGAACCAGCAAGAAAGCCTGATCCGCGAAATCCGCGCCGAATTCGATACGGCCGCGTCCGTGCTCGAACGCTTCATGAACGATGCGTCGCAACTCGCGAAAATCGCCAATGCCGCGCGCTTGCTCGCGACGGCCTTCGATCACGGCGGCAAGGTTCTGTCGTGCGGCAATGGCGGTTCGCACTGCGACGCCATGCATTTCGCCGAGGAGCTGACGGGACGCTTTCGCGAAAACCGCAAGGGCTTTCCCGCGATCGCGATCTCGGACGTGAGTCACGTATCGTGCGTCGGCAATGATTTCGGCTTCGATTTCATCTTCTCGCGCTATGTCGAGGCCGTCGGCCGCGCAGGCGACGTGCTGCTCGCGATCTCGACATCGGGCAATTCGAAGAACGTGATCCATGCGATGCGCGCCGCGCGCGAAGGCGGCATGAAGATCATCGCGCTCACGGGCAAGGACGGCGGCGCGATCGGTCGCGAAGGCCTGGCCGATATCGAAATCCGTGTCGCACACGCCGGCTATGCGGATCGCGTTCAGGAAATCCACATCAAGATCATTCATACGCTGATCCAGCTCGTCGAGAAACTCGCGGCCTGAGCGTCGTCGAGCCCCAGCATGCGCCGATGAAGCCTGAAGACCTCGAACGCCTCGTCAGCCTTGAAATGCCGTTCGGCAAGTACAAGGGACGCGTACTTGCCGATTTACCCGGTCACTATTTGAACTGGTTCGCGCGCGA
This sequence comes from Pararobbsia silviterrae, assembly GCF_003628125.1. GTDB lineage: Bacteria > Pseudomonadota > Gammaproteobacteria > Burkholderiales > Burkholderiaceae > Pararobbsia > Pararobbsia silviterrae. The sequence continues at coordinate 296,722 of NZ_RBZU01000008.1, read as the reverse complement.
AGGCTTCCCGAAGGGCGAAATCGGCCGACTGCTCGCGCTCATGCAGGAAATCGACCATAACGGGCTCAAGCCGCTGCTCGACCCGTTGCGCGCGAAGCGCCGCGGCACGCCGTGACGTGCCCTAACGTGCGGCGCTATCACATGCCTTAACGCAGCGCATCCGCGCGGACGCGCGCAGCTCCGCGCTATCCCGCCGACGTGCGCGAAGTCGCCTGCAGGCCGGCCCGCCTAGATTTTCGCCTCGCCGCCGAGCGCTTCGACGAGATCGCCGAACAGCTTCGACAACTCGCCCGTCATCAACGCGAAGTCCGCGTCGAACGTTTCGTCTTCGCCCTGGATCGTCGGGTCCGACATGTCCTTGATCACGTCGAGCGGCACGACGCGCTTGATCGTCAGCGACGGCGTGAGCACGAACGACACGCGATCGTTCCATGTCAGCGCGAGCCGCATGCACTGCTTGCCTTCCTTCAGATGGCGCTGCACTTCCTCTCCGTCGAGCGCGTGGCCTGAATAGCGGACCGTCGCATTGCCTTCGCCGATCGTGCGCAGCTCGGTATCCTGATCGACCGTGAAACCGTAGGGCGCCTCGTCGGGCAGCAGCCAGCGCGTCATCGCGGCGACGGGCGACGACGCCGTGCGCACGCTCGCCAGCGGAATCTGATCGATCGACTTGACGAGCAGCGAAAGAATATCGTCGGCGAGCGCCTGCGACGCCGCGTCGATCACGAGCCAGCCGCGCTCGGCGTCGATCCAGACGCGCGTATCGCGACGGATCGCGAACGCGCGCGGCATCAGTTCGTCGGTCACGCGCTCCTTGAGTTCGCGCAACTGCTTGCGCCCGGGCTTGTACCCTTGCTGCTCCTCGATCTCCTGCGCACGCGCGCGCGTGACCTGATTGACGACCGTGGCCGGCAACAATTTCTTCTCGCTGCGGTAGACGAGCACCATTTGACCGTTGACGGTATGCACGAGCGCGTCGTTATCACGCGGCGACGCCCAACCCTGCGTCTGCATGTCCATCGAGCCCGCGGGCGTAAAAGCAAACGGCGCGAGCCACGTCTGCATGCGCTCGGCCGTCACGGACCAGGGAACCGGAAGACGATGAAGCTGAAGATTCTTGAACCACATGGAAGGCGCACGCAAAGCGCAGCATTCTATACGCGTGCAGGGTGCGACCGCCAGCATCGCGTGCCCGACGCGGACGCACACGGCGCAAGGCGAAAAAACTTCATGCGCGCCGCGCCGCTGTCGCGAACGCAACCCCAAGTCGGGATATAGTGCGGCCCGTATGGATTTGGACGCGCCGCGCGTTCGCGGCGCACAAGGAAGACTCGACCATGTTGATCGTTATCGGCGGATTGCCCGGGACCGGCAAAACAACCCTGTCGCGCGGCATCGCGCGCGGACTCGGCGGCGTGCACCTGCGCATCGATTCGATCGAGCAGGCGATCCTGCGCGCGCGCGGCGTCGACGAGACACCCGGAACCGAAGGCTACGCGGCGGCCTATGCGATCGCCGAAGACAATCTGCGGCTCGGTCTCACGATCATCGCGGATTGCGTGAACCCGCTCGGCGTCACGCGCGACGCATGGCGCGACATCGGCCAACGTGTCGGCGTGCCCGTCATCGAGGTCGAGACGATCTGCTCGGATCTCGTCAAGCACCAGCGTCGCGTCGAGACACGTCAGGCCGATATCGCGGGCCAGGTCTTGCCGACATGGAAAAGCGTGCTCGCCCATGAATACGAGCCCTGGAACCGCGAACGCATCGTCATCGACACCGCGCGCCAGACCGTCGTCCAGGCGCTTGGCGTGCTGACGGAATTAGCCGCGTCGAAAAAACGCTAAGACATTGGGCCAAGAACGCGGACTCGACACGCACATCGGGAAAGCAGCCCCAAAAGCGGACCCAGACCGCGGCCCCCGATGCCGCACTAAGACTGCTCGCTCGGAAAACACGCCGTCTGAACACACTCCGCGAAGCGCGCGGCTGCGCTCGGCAAAGTGCGGCCTCGCAGGCTGCCGAGCGTCATGACGCGCGCGTATTTCTGCAGTTCCGTGACCGGAAGCGCGACGAGGCCGCCACCGATCGCCTCGCGGCGCGCCCCCGCGCGAATCTGCAGGCAGACACCCGACGACAGCCGGACGAATTGCGCCAACACCTCGAACGCATTCGACACGATCTGCGGCTCGAGACGCATGCCCGACGCATGCAGGTATTCGTCGAGCAAACGCCGGCCGCCCCAGCTCCGATCGCCGAGACCCAGCGGATACGCGTGAAGCGCCGCGATCGAAACCCGGTCCTGCGCCGCAAGCGGATGATCTTCGGTCACGATCGCGTGAATCGAATAGGGCGTGCTTGCGAGCACGTGGAAGTCGCTTTGGCCCGGGGTATTGAACGTCAATCCGAGATCCGCGTCGTTCTGCACGACCGCTTCGACGACCTGTTCCGCACCGAGCACCGTCAGCGTGATCCCGACCTGCGCATGCGTCCGCTGAAACTCGACGATCAGCGCCATCAGCCGCTCATCGGCGATCGCGGCCACGGCGGCGATGCCGACATGCCCGCGCCGCAGTCCCTTCAATGCGTCGATATGCGCATGCACGGCCTCGGCCTCGCGTAACGCGCGCTTCGCGTACACGAGATAGGCCTCGCCGGCGGCGCTCAGCCGCACCCCTCTCGCATGCCGTTCGAACAACGGCGTGCCGAGTTCGCCCTCGAGATCGAGGATCTGGCGATTGAGCGCGGACGACGAGAGATGGAGCCGTTCGGCGGCCTCGCGTATCGAAGCGTGTTCGGCGACGGTCACGAATGACGTGAGCCATTTGACATGCTGCATCGGAGCGATCTCGTCCTCATCGAAGCGCCTGCGCGATGCGCAGGCGGCGCGTCGACATCGCACCGGGCAGCGACGATCGATCCACGCCGTCGCCCGCCGCGGACTGTCGTGCGCGTTTGAGCCCCCCGGACATCGGGGCTCATGAAGATAGCAGGATATCGCGGCGTCAGCGCGGGACAAGACGCGACGGCGCGCGCGACGCGATCACGGCGACCGGACCGCCGCCGTCGGGACCCTGATGCTCGGCCCCGCCCGAGACGAAGAGCTGCGTATCGCCGAAAACACCCGCGAGCACACCGCCGACCAGCGCGCGCGCGTGCCGCGATGCCTGGATGTCGCTGTCGTCGAGCATCGTATGACGCCGGCCGCGTATCTCGCCGCTCGCCGACGGTTCGGCTTTGGCGAGCACCGCGACCACGCGCTCGCGCTCCGCGCGCGTGAGCCGCCCCGGCTCGGACAGGGTCAGGGGCGCGAGCGCGTCGAACACGGCGTCCGTGTCGATCGCGTCCTGCATGACGCCATGACCGATGACAAGATCGCCGCCCCATCGAGGGCTATTGCCGACGACAAGGATCTGGTTCTCCATGAGCTCGATGCCCGCGGACGTGCTCGCGACGCCCGAATACAGCGCCGCGTTGCTGCAGATCTCGCTGTCGCAGACCTGGTCCGCGCGCAGTTCGCCCAAGGCGAGTCCGATGCCGAGCGCCGAGGCGCCGCGCGAATAGCCCATCGAGCGATAGGTATCGAGGGTCGCGACGGATCGGCCGCGTTGATGCGCATCGGCGATCCGTTGCTTCGTCAGCAACGGGCACTTGACCTGCACATAGTGGACGTCGCGAGCGGACTCGATGCCGGCCTCCTGCATCGCGCGCCGCACGGCGTCGGCCGTGGCCTCCACCTGCGGCATGCGCCCGATCTCCTCGGGCGCGAACGCGCGCGTCATCGCGACGCCGACGGCAAGCGACGGCACGACAGACACTGCCTCGGACGGCGCCAGGCCGATCGCGCCGACTTCGAACACGAGCAGATGCGGCGACAATCCGCCCTCGGTGCCGCCCGACATCACGATCGCCACATCGCGCGCGATCGCGTCGGGCGCGCTGCCGCGCCATGACGCGAGCGCGTGCTTGAGCACATGGCTCGTGTAGCCTCGCGTGAAGTCGTTGACGCAGCCGTTCCCCTCGGTCTTGCCGAGGATCGCGACAATCCCTTTCGGGTCGATCTCGCCATCGTCGATCGCACGCCGGAGCCCTTCGATGTCGTCGGGGCCGGCGGTGCCGATGCGATGGACTTTTACAGTGCGCAAGGTGGTCATGCAGCCGATTGTGAAATCGCCCGCGCGTATCGACCAGCGCGAAAACAAATGCTCACTGCTGCAAGAAACGCACGGCTCGGCATGCGAGCGTCCGCGCATGCACGCCCGTTCCGATCGCTAATCGATGCCGTCGAAGATCGCGTCGTCAGGACCCAGAAACGCGGGATGACGCCACGTCGCATCGCGCATCGAATGCTGAACCTGGGATTCGACGCCGAGCAGCACGGCAAACAACGCCATGCGCACCGGAATGCCGTTATCGGTCTGGCGGAAGATCGCGAGGCGCGGATCGTGGTTCAGATCGGTGCTCAAATCGTTCGCGCCCGGGCGGCTGTCGCGCGGCAGCGGATGCATGAGCAGCGTATCGCGGCCGCACGCGCGATCGAGCAAGGCCTGATTGATCTGGAAGTCGGGCGTATAGCCCTCGATCGATTCGTCGGCGAAGCGTTCTTTCTGGATCCGTGTCGCGTAGACGACGTCGGCCCCGCGCAACCCTTCGACGAGATTCGGCGTCTGCTCGACGACGTGTCCGTTGCGCGAGATCTGGTCGAGGATATACGTCGGCATTTCAAGCCCGCGCGGCGCGATGAGCGTCAGCTTGAGTCCGCGATACAACGCGAGCAGCTTGCTCAACGAATGCACGGTGCGTCCGTATTTGAGGTCGCCGACGAACGCGATATGCGCGCCGTCGACGATCTTGCCGAGCCGCGAAAACTCGCGCTGGATCGTATAGAGATCGAGCAAGGCCTGACTCGGATGCTCGCCGGGCCCGTCGCCGCCGTTGATGACGGGCACGTGCGTCGCGCGCGCGAACTCGGCCACCGCGCCTTGCTCGGGATGCCGGACGACGAGCGCATCGACATAGCCCGCCATCACGCGGCTCGTGTCGTAGATCGACTCGCCCTTGGCCATCGACGAGAACGTGAACCCCGTCGTGTCGCAGACCGAACCGCCGAGCCGGCAGAATGCCGCGCCGAAACTCACGCGCGTACGCGTGCTCGCTTCGAAGAACAGATTGCCGAGCACCGCGCCTTCGAGAACGCGCGAGATCTTCTGGCGCCGCGCTATCGGCTGCATGACGTCGGCCACGCGAAACAGCGCTTCGACCGAGTCGCGCGAGAACTGATCGACCGAGATCAATTGAGGACGGCCTTCGAATAGGATCTGCGTCGACGTCGGCGCGAAATATACGCTTTGCGTAGCCTTCGCTGTCGCATCGTCGCTGCCGAGAATCTCGGTCACGAAGCGTTCGACGATCTCGGGCATCGCGCGGCATTCCTGCGAGTCCTCGGGCAGCAGCCAGGTATCGAGCGCTCTGCGCGATACGCCGATGCGACTCGAAAACGCGTCGCGCGTCATGTTCAGACGCCGCATCGCGTCGCGAAGGAAAACTTGTTGAGGAGCGCCCATGGAATCACCCGATCGAATATATACGCGCCGCGTATAGTATCAATTCGACCAATCAAGTCAAGGGCGGGCGCTGCTCGAGCGTGCTCGCATCGTTCAACGCGGGATTCGATCGCAGCGCGTCGATCGCCATATCGAGAAACGCGCGGACCTTGCGCGCGGCATGGCGTCCTTCGCGATGGACGACGTGAATCGGCACCGCGGGCTCGGCGAATTCGGCGAGCACGATGCGCAAACGACCCGCGCGGATCGCGTCGACGACCTGATACGACAACGCGCGCGCAATGCCGAAGCCCGATTCGGCCGCGGCGATCGTCGCATCATTGGTCGTCGCCGTGAGTCGCGCGCGGATCGGCGTCGTCATGAAATGCGCGTCGCCGCCGAAGCGCCACTCGCTCGGCGCCGAACTTCCCGATGTGAGGATCGCCTGATGCGCATGCAAGTCCTCCGGACGCGTCGGCACGCCCATGCGCGCGAGATACTCGGGCGATGCGACGAGCAGGCGCCGCACCTCGCCGACACGCACCGCCTGCAACGTCGAGTTCGCGAGCGGACCGATGCGGATCGCGACATCGATACCCTCCTCGACCATATTGACGACGCGATCGACGAACCAGCAATGCGCGTCGACATCGGGATAGCGCGACAGGTACGCCGTGACGACGGGCATCACGTGCATGCGGCCGAACAGGGTCGGCGCCGTGATGACGAGCTGGCCGCGCGGCGAGCCATGCGTGCCCGCGGCCGAGAGTTCGGCATCGTCGATCTCGGACAGAATGCGCCGGCAGTCCTCGAAATAGGCACTTCCGGCATCGGTGAGCCGCACGACGCGCGTCGTGCGCGTCAGCAGACGCACGCCGAGATGGGTTTCAAGTTCGGTCACGACACGACTCACGACCGACGGCGAGACCGCGAGCTTGCGCGCGGCCGATGCGAAACCGCCGGTCTCGGCGACCGCCACGAACGTCGTCATCGCCTGCAATCGATCCATGCTGAGCCCTGTCGAAAACGCGAGTCCGCGCGCGCACGCGACCCGTACATCCTGTTACGCAAGCGCGGCGGCGCATGCGGGTAGAATCGCGGACTTATGTCTCGTCGTACGGAACACGCTCATATGGATATTCAGTCGCAACTCGACGAACTCGCACAGCGCGTCAGCGACCTCTCGTCCGACGGCAAGCCCGCCGATGCGTCGCCGCCGCCGTCGACCCCACCGACGCTCGAACTTGCGCGTCCGCAACAAAACGTCATCACGATGACGATCGGCGGCCAGACCATCGCGCTCGGACCGCACGACGTCTCGGCGCTCATCGATCAACTCGCGCAAGTGCGCGCGACGATGACGCCCGAGGTTCCGCATCAGGTCGCGCCGGGCAAGACGTTTGCGGCGACACAGGATCCGATCATCGCATCGCAGTCCGGTCCGAACGGCACCAAGCTCATGATGCTGCGCCATACGGGCTTCGGTTGGGTCCCGTTTACGTGCTCGCCGCAATGGCTCGTCGAGATGCTCGCGATCCTCTCGCGCAAATAAACCGACGGCTTCATCGCAGATGCAATAAAAATGGCCGCCGGATTCGATTCGTGAATCCGGCGGCCATTCCAGCCTTTTGCCGCTGACTTCGGGCTTGGGCCTGCGTTACATCATGGCACTCAGGCTGCCGAGTCCTTGAGCTTCTTCAGCGGACGGACCTTGACCTTGACGCTCGCGGGCTTCGCCGGGAACCAGCGCTCTTGGCCCGTGAACGGATCCTTGCCGAAGCGCTTCTTCTTGGCCGGCACTTGCTGAACCGTGACCTTCAGCAGACCCGGCAGCGTGAACTCGCCCGCACCCTTCTTATGCACCGCGCCGAGCACCGTCGCTTCGAGATGCGCGAGCACCAGCTTCACGACCTTCGGCTCAAGTTGCGTTTGCTCGACGAGGTGGCTCGTGAGGCTCGACTTGTTGAACACATCCTTGAGCGGCTTCGGTGCTGCCGGAGCTGCAGCGGCAGCCTTCGGAGCAGCCGCCTTCGGAGCAGCAGCCTTCTTAGCGGGCACTGCCTTCTTGGCCGGAGCGGCCTTCTTGGCAGGAGCCTTCTTTGCAGCAGTCGCAGTAGATTTGGTCGCCATATGGAAATGAATTTGATGAGTTGAACGAGCGCGCTGTGTCGCCGAACCCCGGCCACGCGTTGCGCTGGGCAAAATAATAGCGGAAACGCTGCGCCGCGCATCATCTCTTGACCCCGAGACGACGCTTTTTTTATTCAAAGTGGGGTACAGGGTCCCACTTTTCAGCGCATACCGATCAAAACAGCGCTTTTTGCAGCTTTTTTATCCGCTCTGTCGTACGACGCATGCATCGCAACCCGCAGGCGTTGAATGCATGCCTGAAGGTCCAAACTGTTAACGGCAACGCGTTTTCGAACTTGAAGGGCACGTCGGCACACGCCGATCCGACTCGCGGCATGCGCATCCGTATGCATATCGTATGCATGCAGAACACGTTCCGGATACGTTCTCCAGATACGTGCGCTAACGCGATTCGGTGAGTCTTTGCGGGGAATATAGGACAGACGACGCACGGTGGGACATCGCGCATCGCGCGACGGTGCGGCACCTCATCGAGGCAGGCGTGGTGTGCATCCGCGCGAACGCATCGCGTCGGATCGGTTCCAGTCGCTTCGCGTGCAAAGCGAACGATAGTGAAAGCGGAGGGGAAAAAAGGACTTCGGGCCGGTATCACCGGGATGCGTCGAACGAGGCCGACTCGCGATCCGGTGCACGGCAGGATCGGCGCGCGACACTCGGCCGGGAACAGTGTCCGGCCGGTGCGCGGCGCTCAATGGTGCGCGTAAATCGTCGAATTGAGCTGCTTGATCTGCCCGTCGTGTTCCGAATGCACGAGATCCTGATAGACCTGTGCGCGCGTTTCGGGTTGGGCGACGCCTGCGTCGGCCACCATCGAGACCTGCGTCGTCGGCGCCGTTGCGCTCTGCGCCGGTGCCGCGCCTTGCGTCGAATCAGCGGCCTGAGCCATGGTCTGGCCCGCGGCCAACATACCGAATGCGATGCACGCGATCGTCAAGGTTTTCATATCGAGTCCTCTGTCTTCTATCGATGCCGTCGTCGTCGAAATGACAGGCGATGCGGTCAGTGAACAGGTTAAGGACCCCCGGCTAGCAGCCCGGCATATTCAGCATGAAGGATTGTTTAGCACGCGCGCTGCATTGCGCGCGACGTCACGAGCCGGTAACCGACGCCCGCGACCGTCTCGATACGGACATCGAAGCAGGCGGCATCGAGCTTTTTGCGCAAGTGCGAAATCACAAGATTGACGCCGGCCGGGTTGATCTCGTCCTTGTCGGGCCATGCATACCGCGTCATTTCAGCGCGTTCCATCGTCGCTTCGCGCGCGCGCAGCAAGCATTCGAGCACCATGAATTCGTGGCGCGAGAGTGCCGCGCGTCGGTCGCCCTGTACGGCCGCGCGAGCGGATGCATCGAGTTTGAGGGTGTCGTCGGTCGTGTCGCGCGACGTCTCTCCGGGTGCGCGCGGCGCGCCGTCGCGCCGTTTGATGCGCAATGCGTCGAGACGCCGCAGGCGTTCATGGAGCTCCATGAACGAGAACTGGCGCGTAAAGCAGGCATCCACGCCAAGCCAGAGCAATTCGGATCGGACGGCGGGATCGGGCAGATCCGCGATGACGGCCAGCGTCGCGCCGCGCGTGTGGCCCGCGAGTTCGCGCACGCTCGACACGATGTCGGCATTCGCGATGTCCTCGAACGCGTTCGCATGCAGCACGACGGCGTCAAAACGCTCGCTCGATGCGACGAATATCGCGTCGCGCCATTCAGTCTGGCATTCGAGGCTATGCGCCGCCTCGGTCAGCGCCTTGCTCAGATAGCGTGTCTGCACGCTATCGGCTGCGATCAGCAGAATTCGCATCGATCGTGTCCGGGTCGAATATCGTCGAGCGCGCACACTCGGCGCGGCGCGCTCGCATGAATGGAGCGAGAAACAGTCAGGCGGGTGTCGCCATGCGTGTTCGGGCGTGTCCCTAGACGAGCGCGCGCTTCCAGCAATCGAGCCGGATCCGCGTGCCGGGGTTCGCCGATTCGATCGCGAGTCCGAAGTCGTGGAGCCCGACGACCGCGGACACGATCGACAGACCGAGACCCGAGCCCGCGATATGCCGGCTGCCTTCGGAGCGATAGAAGCGCTGGAGCACCGCGTCGCGTTCGGATTCCGCGATGCCGATGCCCGTATCGCGCACCTCGATGCGCGGGCCCGCCTGCGTCGCGGACAGCTCGAGCTTGACGCCGCCCTGCTTAGTAAACTTGATCGCGTTGTCGAGCAGATTGCTCAATGCTTCGAACAGCAAGGCGCGATCGCCATGAATGACGAGGTCGTCCGTTTCGCCGATATCGCTCGAAAATGCGATGCCCTTGTCCTCGGCCAGCGGCCGATAGAGGTCTTCGAGATCCGCAAGCAAGGGACGCAAGGCGAACTGGTCGAATTCGCCGCGGCGGCGCATCGACTCGATTTCGGAAATCCGCAGCATCGCGCGAAAACGTTCGAGCAACGCGTCGGTATTCGCTTCGGCGTATTGGATCAGACCCGTGAGTTCCGCATCGGGCGGGTCCGACAATTGCGCGGCGCGATGCTGCGCCTGCGACAGCGTCTTGCGCACGTGCGCGAGCGGCGTGCGCAGATCGTGCGCGACGCCGTCGCACGCGCCCTTGACCTCGGCCATCAGCCGCCCGATGCGTTCGAGCATGTGATTGACGAGATGCGCGAGCATGTCGAGCTCGTCGCGCCCGCCCGTCGGCAATCGGCGATCGAGATTGCCGTTGACGATCTGCTCGATCACGCGCTGGGTTTCATGAATCCGCCGGAACTGGCGCACGCTCATGACGTACCCGCCGCCCATGCCGGCGACCAGCGCGAGCAGCCCGGTCCAAACGAGCGTATCGCGGATCGCGTCATGAAACTCCTTGATCGGGCCGACATCGCGCGCGACGACGACGACCCGCGAGTCCGGCAGCCGCACCGCGAGCGCGCGCGTGCGGGGACTCGATGCGTCGCTGACGTCGAGGCCCGGATCGACGCGATGCCCGACGCCGTCGATGCGCAGATTCTGCGGGAACGTGCGAATGTCGCCCGCGAGATGCGCGCCATGCGCATCGAACACGCCGAAGAAGCTCGACCGGTAGTGCTCCTGCTGCTGCGCGACGCGCCGGTTGATCGCCGACTCGATGTCGGACGCGTTGAGCCTCACGTAGTAATGCGCTTCCCAATAGAGCGTGCGATCGATCTGATCGGACATGACCGCGGTCGCGCGCCACATGAACACGCCGAGAATCGCGACGACGGTCAGGGAAAACAGCAGGGAATACGCGGTCAGCAGCCGGAATGTCGACGTGTGCCAGCGCTGCGGGAGCGCCGCGTCCGACGATGGCGGCGCGGCGGGTAGAGTCAGGCTATTCAAGAATGTACCCCGATCCTCGAACGGTACGAATCAGCGGACGCGCGTCGGGCACGTCGATCTTGCGGCGCAGGCGCCCCAGGTGCACATCGATCAGATTGCTGCCCGGGTCGAAGTGATACCCCCAGACCGCTTCGAACACCATGCCGCGCGTCACGAGCTGCCCCGCGTTACGCATCAGGAATTCGAGCAGCCGGTATTCGGTCGGCAGCAAGTCGATCGCGACGCCCGCGCGCCGCGCGGTCCGCGCGGCGAGGTCGAGTTCGAGCGTATCGACGCTCAGCGTGCGCGACGGCTCGGCGTCGATCTCCGATTGGCGCCGCAACAGCACATGCAGCCGCGCCGCCATCTCTTCGACGTCGAACGGCTTGGTCAGATAATCGTCGCCGCCCGCGCGCAGGCCCCGCACGCGTTCGTCGACATCGCCGAGCGCGCTGAGCATCAGCACAGGCGTCTCGATGCCGAGGCTGCGCAATGTCGCCACGATCGTCAGGCCGTCGACGCCCGGCAACAGGCGATCGAGCGTGATCGCATCATAGCCGCCGGTCATCGCGCGCACCATGCCGTCGCGTCCGTTATCGACCCACTCGGTCGCGAAACCGTGGCTGCCGAGCGTCGTCAGAATTTCCTCGGCTACCGCCGCATCGTCTTCGATCGTAAGAACTTTGGCCATGACACCGACCTGCTTGGATAAATCGGAAACGTCAAAGGCGCATCGACGAAACGCGCGGACCGCGCGGCGTTTCCGTTCTACGCGAGCCCCAAGCACAGTGTAAGGTGCGGCCCGCCCAGAACGTCTTTCGGTTTCATGAAGAAGAATTTAGGTATCGATCCCTGTCCCCGCCTCCAAGCGGCACGGCGCGAGGCCGTCCATCAATTGCCATAGAGATTGCAAAACGACGGCGGGCCCATGCAATCCTGGTGATCGGGATGCAGCCCGGCGCACCCGCCGAGCAACAACGCGCAGGCCACGACAAACGCAGTCATCCATTTCATCGCTGACTCACCTCCATACCTGTTTGCCCCGCCGTCGCGACGTCGGCGTCGTGCGTCATGCCTTGCCGCGTATCGTTCGGACGCGGCGACTGCGCCGCCTCGGGCGTCGCCGACCATCCTCCGCCGAGCGCACGCACGAGACCGACGCTCGCGTGCAGATAGCGTGTGCGTACGTCGATCGCCGAACGCGCCGTGTCGAGCGCGGCCGTCTGCGCGTCGAAGACGTCGAGATAGCTGACCGCGCCGGCCTGATACTGATCGAGCGCGAGTTCGAGCGTGCGGCGCGCATTGCTGACCGCGAGATCCTGCGACCGCGCCTCGTCGCGCAGCTTGCCGAGCAGCGCGAGATTGTCCTCGACCTGCTGGAATGCATGAAGCACGGTCGCGCGATAGATGGCTGCCGACTCGTCGAGCTTCGCGCGCGCGGCGGTCAGCTTCGCTTCATGTGCCCCCGCATCGAACAAGGTCTGCGTCAGCGCCGGACCGATGGTCCAGAACAGATTCGGCGCCGTGAGCCAGCTCGATGCTCCCGTGCTCTGAAAGCCGATGATCGGCGAAATCGTCAGGTCCGGGAAAAACGCCGCGCGTGCAATGCCGATCGCCGCATTCGAGGCCGCCACGCGCCGCTCGGCCGCCGCGATATCGGGCCGGCGTTCGAGCAGCGTCGACGGAACGTCGACCGGGATCGCGTCGAAGTTCAACGGCGCCGGGTCCGGCGAAATCGAGAAGTTCGACGCGGGCACGCCAACCAGACTCGCGATCGCGTGCTCGTTGAGCGCGCGTTGCCCCTCGACGTCCGAGATTTGCGCGCGCACCGTATAGAGGCTCGTGCTCGCGCGCGTCATGTCTTCGGCGGGCGCGATGCCGCCCTGGAAGCGATGCGTCGCGATCGCGAGCGCGCGCGAATACGCCGCTTCGCTGTCGCGCAGCAAACGCAACTGCGCGTCGTCACCGCGCAACGAGAAATACGCATCGGCCAGCCTGGCATGCAGGCTCAAGCGCACCGACTCCATATCGTCGGCGCTCGCTTGCGCGAGATCCTTGCTCGCGACGACCTCGTTGCGGATCTTGCCCCAGAGGTCGAAGTCGTAGTCGAGTTCGACGCCGAGCGTATCCGCGCCGTATTCGGACGGCTGCGTGCTGCTGCGCAACGGACGCGTGTCCGATTGCCGGTTGTTCGTGACGCTCGCGCCGAGCCCGACGTTCGGATACTGCCTGGCCTGCGTCTGCGCGAGATACGCACTCGATTCGTCGTATCGCGCGAGCGCGGCCGCGAGATCGGGGTTGGCCTTGTCGACCTGCGCTTCGAGCCCCGAGAGCACCGCGTCGTGCGCGAGCGCCCACCAGTCGCCGCGCGAGAGACGATCGGCCGGAGCGGCCTTACCCCACGGCGCCTGCTCCTTGAACTGCGTCGGCACATTGACGACCGGCGCCTGGTAGACCGGCGCGAGCGAGCATCCCGCGAGCAACGAGACGAGCGACGCGGCGACCGGCACGGTGAGCGCCGCGCCCATCGTGCCCATCGCGCTCACAGCCCGTTCGACGATCCCGTGCTTAACCTTGCGCATCGGCGGCCCCTGCATGCGCGGCGCGCGCGATACGCACTGGGTCGCCCTGTTCGAGCGAATCCGGCGGATTGTCGACGACGCGATCCTGCGGTCCGATGCCCGCGCCGATCTCGACGACCTGACCGAGATCGCGCGAGATCGTGACGGGCTTCATGACGACGCGCCCGTCGGCGCCGATCGTCGCGACGCGCACGCCATGATCGCCGAGCATCAGCGCGCTCGACGGGATCTGCAGCGCGCGTGCGCCGCCGCCGTCAAGCGTCAGATGCACCTGCGTATAAGCGCCCGGAATCAATTGTCCCTTCGCGTTGTCGCAGAGCAGCTCGATCGTGACCGCGCCGGTCGCCGTATTGACGGCGCTCGCGCTGCTCACGTATTGCGCGTCGAAGACCTTGCCCGGCCGTTCGGGCACCGTCAGCGTCGCCTGCAGCTTCGAACCGATCGCGGCCGCATCGTTTTGCGGGACGTCGACATAGACGCGCAACTGCCGTTCATCGGCGACGCGGAACAACTCCGGTCCCTGACCGCCGCCCGCGTTGATGAGGTCGCCGATATCGGTGTGGCGTTCCGTGACGATGCCGTCGAACGGCGCGGTGATCGTCTTGTACGCCTCGAGTGCCGCAAGCCGCTGCACATTCGCGCGCGCGGCCTCGACCGCGGCCTGCTTGACCTGCGCGTCGCTCGTCTTTTCATCGACGGCCTGCTGCGAGACCGAATCCGTATCGAGCATCTGCTGCCAGCGCTTGGCCGTGCTCTGCGCGAGCTGCGCCGCCGCGTTCGCGTTCGCGAGATCGGCCTGCGCCTGCGAGAGCTGCGCATTCAGATCGGGCGTTTCGATCTCGGCGAGCACCTGACCTTTATGAACATGCGTGCCGATATCGACGTCCCATGTCTTCAGATAACCGCTGACGCGCGCATAGATCGGCGCATCGTAGTTCGCGGCCAGGCGGCCCGGCAACACGAGTTGCTGCGCGCCCTGCGTGAATGCGGGCTGCACGACGTTGACCGTCGCGATCGCCTGCTGTTGGGTCCAGGTTTCGAGCCCCGCGCGCGCGTGGGCGCGGCTCCAGACGCCTTCGCCGACGATCGCGCCGACGATCAGCACTGCAACGATTGCGATGACGTGACGGCGCGCGCGCGGGCCGTCATGCTTCCGATCGACCATCTGCTTCTCCGGAATGTGTGGGATGAGCGCCGTCGCGCCGATGCACGAGGCTGAAAATGACAGGAACGAACAACAGCGTCGCGCACGTCGCGGCAAGCAGACCGCCGATCACGGCGCGGCCGAGCGGCGCGTTCTGCTCGCCGCCGTCGCCGAGACCGAGCGCCATCGGCGCCATGCCGATGATCATCGCGAGCGCCGTCATCAGCACGGGACGGAAGCGCGTGAAGCCGGCCTCGACGGCGGCCTGCATCGCGTTGCCCGTGGCTGCGAGACGTTCGCGCGCGAAGCTCACGACGAGAATCGAGTTCGCGGTCGCGACGCCCATGCACATGATCGCGCCCGTGAGCGCGGGCACCGACAGCGTCGTATGCGTGACGAACAACATCCAGACGATGCCCGCGAGCGCCGTCGGCAGCGCCGTGATGATGACGAACGGGTCGAGCCACGAATGGAAGTTCACGACGATCAGCAGATAGATCAGCACGATCGCGCCCACGAGGCCGAACAACAGCCCCGCGAAAGCGGTGTTCATCGTCTGCACCTGACCTTCGAGGTGCACCGACACGCCGGTCGGCGCGTTGTCCGCGTTGGCTTTGACGATCCGGTTGATCGCGCTCGCGACGCCGCCGAGATCGCGACCCTGCGTCGTCGCATAGATATCGATGACCGGCTCGATCGACTCGTGCGAGACCACGGCGTCGCTGCGATGCCGCGAGATCGTCGCGAGCGCGCCGAGGATCTGCGGCGGCCGCCCCGCCGCACCCGTGACCGGCAGGTCTTCGAGATCGGAGATGTTGTCGATGCTGTATTGCGGCGTCTGGGCCGAAATCGCATACGACACGCCGTTGCGCGGATTGAGCCAGTACGAAGGCGCGACCTGCGAACTGCCCGCGAGTGCGACCGTCAACGCGTTCGTGACGTCGCGCTCGGTGATGCCGAGTTCGCTTGCGCGCGTCCGATCGACATCGACACGAAGCTGCGGACGCTGAAGCGACTGCTGGATCCGCGCGTCGGCGACGCCCGGAATCTCGCGGACCTGACGCAGCAGGCGCGTCGCATACGCGGCGTCCGTCTGCAGATTCCGGCCCCGGACCTGCAGATCGATCGGCGCGGGCGAACCGAAGTTCAGGATCTGGCTCGTGATGTCGGCGGGCAGGAACGCGAACGTCACACCCGGGAACGCCTGCGGCAAGACCGCCCGAAGCTGCTTGACGTAGCCGGCCGTCGGCGCGTGATGTTCGTCGAGGCTCACGAGCAGATCGCCGTCCTGTTCGCCGATCGTGCCGGTGTTGTTATAGGCGATATTGAGGCCGCTGACGGGCAGCCCGAGATTGTCGACCATGGTCGACAGATCGTTCGGCGGAATCGTGTCGCGGATCTTCTGCTCGATCCGATCGAACAACGCGGCCGTGTCCTCGATGCGCATGCCGACGGGCGCGCGCACGTGAATCGCGATCTGCCCCGCGTCGACATCCGGGAAGAAATTGCGGCCCAACGTCGGCACGAGCGCGAACGACAGCAGCGTCACGCCGAGAAAACCCGCGATAAAGACGCCGCGACGTTCGAGCGCGCGTATCAGGATCTGCCGATAACCCGCGCGAATCGCCGAGAAACGCCGTTCGAATCCGCGCTGGAACAGCTTGAACGGATTACGCGTCGGAGGCAGGGTGTCCGCATGCTCGGCGCCGTGCGCGCCGTGTGCATCGTGGCCGCCTTGGTGGCCTTGTCCGTCGTGCGCGCCGTGCGGCTGCATCATCATTTCGAGTTCGGTCGACGCATGCGCGGTTCCCGCCTGATGCGGACGCAGCAAGTACTTCGCGAGCGTCGGCACGAGCGTACGCGACAGGATGAACGACGCGATCATCGCGAAGATCACCGCCTCGGCCATCGGCACGAACAGATAGCGCGCGACGCCGTCGAGCAACAGCATCGGCACGAACACGATACAGATGCAGAGCAGCGAGACGAACGCCGGACCGACGATCTGCTTTGCGCCGTCCATGATCGCCTGCTCGACGCCCTTGCCCTGTTCGAGGTGCCAGTTGATGTTCTCGATCGTGACCGTCGCATCGTCGACGAGAATCCCGACCGCGAGCGCGAGACCGCCGAGCGTCATGATGTTGAGCGTCTCGCCGAGCGCGGACAGCGCCGTGATCGAGGCGAGCACGGCGAGCGGGATCGACGCCGTGATGATCAGCGTCGAGCGCCAGCTCGCGAGGAACAGCAGGATCATCAGACTCGTGAGCGCCGCGGCGATGACCCCTTCGCGCGCCACGCCGCTGATCGCCCCCTTGACGAACACCGACTGGTCGGTGATCACATTGAGTTCCATGCCCGGCGGCAGCGTCTTGCGGATCTCGGGCAGCATGTCGCGCACGCCGTTGACGATGTCGAGCGTGGACGCCGAGCCGCTCTTGAGCACCGTGAGCAATACGGACCGGCCGCCGTCGACGCGCACGACATTGGTCTGCGGCGGATAGCCGTCGCGCACGTGCGCGACGTCGCGAATCAGCACGGGCGTGCCGTCGATCGTCTTGATCGGCAGATCGTTGAGCGCGTCGATGACGTCCGGACTGTTGTTGAGCTTGACCTCGTATTCGTCGGGGCCGATTTTTTCGGTCCCGACAGGCGTGATCTGATTGCCCGACGCAAGCGCATCGTCGACGTCCTGCGGCGAGAGTCCCTTCGAGCGCAACGCTTGCGGATCGACGTCGACCTGAACTTCACGGACCTTGCCGCCGTACGGCTGCGCGATCGACGCTCCCGCGATGCTCGCGAGTTTCGGCCGGATAAAGCTGTTCGCGTAGTCGAACAAGCGCGATTCGCCGACCGTCTTGCTCGACAGCGTGAGCTGCATGATCGGCACGGTCGACGCGCTGTAGTTGATGATCAGCGGCGGTGTGATGCCGGCCGGATACGACTTGAGCACGGTCTGCGAGATCGACGTGACCTGCGCCGTCGCCGTGCGGATATCGACGTTCGGCTGGAAGAAGATCTTGACAATGCCGAAGCCCGGCAACGATGTCGACTGAATCGACTTGATGTCGTTGACGGTCGAGCTCAGCGTGCGTTCGTACGAGAAGATGATCCGGCCCGCCATATCGTCGGGCGACAAACCGTTATACGTCCAGATGACGCTGATGACCGGAATCTTGATGTCCGGAAAAATATCGGTCGGCGTACGCAACGCCGCCAACGGGCCCGCGAGCAGAATCAGCAGCGCAAGCACAATGAAGGTATAGGGCCGCACGAGGGCAAGCCGTACGATCTTTAACATCTAGTGAGGCTCCCGCTGCATCTGAACGTGCTCCATTCGATCGAATAGGTCCGGCCTCATGATGACGATCGACGCGTAAATAAGCGCGCATCGGCACATGAAACAAACTTGAAAATGGGGTCGTCGCGCGCGGAAGAACGCCGCGCGGATCGGATCGGCGCGCGCCGATCCGTGCATCGAGAGCCCGCGTGCCGAGCGCACGACGGGCTTGCCGCGTCGGACGTCGCGTCGTGAGGCGCGTGAGACGTGGCGTGGCGCAAGGACCGGCGCCGTCTAGACGGCGTTGCCGATCACCAGATTCGGGCGTTCGAGCGGCGGCGCGACATACGCGTCGCAATGAATCGAGATCCGCGTAAGGCCGTCGCTCGCACCGATTTCGAGCCGGAATTCATGAAGCCGCGCCACGGCCGCGACGATGCTGAGTCCAAGGCCGTGCCCTTGCTCCGACTGATTGCGCCGCCCGCGATAGAAGCGCTTCTGCACGGCCTCGTGCTCCTCCTCGGGAATCCCCGGACCGTTATCGCACACATCGATCGCGATGCAACCCGCGCGCAGCTTGCGCACGCCGAGCGCGACTTTTCCGCCCTGCGGCGCGAACTTGATCGCGTTGTCGACGAGATTGCTGATGGCTTCGAACAGCAGTCCGCGATCGCCGTGAATCGCCGCCGCATGACGCAGATCGAGCTCGAACTCGACCTGCTTCGCGTCGGCGAGCGGTGCGTAAAGCTCGTGGATGTCGGTCAGCAAACCATCGAGGTCGAGTTCGCTGAAGCCGCTGCGGCGCTGAAGCTGCTCGATCTCCGAGACGCGCAGCAACGCGGCGAAACGTCCGAGCAGCGTGTCGGTCTGATCGATCGCCTGTTGCACGGTGTGACGTCGAGGCTCGTCATCCTCGAAGGTCGATTCGAGCCCGTGCAGCAGCGTATGCAGGCGCGCGAGCGGCGTGCGCAAATCATGCGCGATCGCATCGCAGACGCTCTTGACCTCGCCGACGAGTCCCTCGATATCGCCGAGCATGTGATTGATGATGCCGGACATCATATCG
The DNA here is from genome assembly GCF_003628125.1 of Pararobbsia silviterrae. Lineage (GTDB taxonomy): Bacteria > Pseudomonadota > Gammaproteobacteria > Burkholderiales > Burkholderiaceae > Pararobbsia > Pararobbsia silviterrae. The sequence continues at coordinate 277,643 of NZ_RBZU01000008.1, read as the reverse complement.
AGCTCGTCGTGCTGGCCCGTGACCGGCATGCGCTGCTTGAGATCGCCGCGCACGACGCGCTGCGCGATCCGCTGGACTTCGAGAATGCGGCGAATCGGCCGCACGCTCCAGACGAATACGCCGCCGACGCCGACCACGAGCATGACGACCCCGCCCGCGGCGAGCGCCTTGAGCAAGCCGTCGGTGATCTCGACCCAATCGCCGGCGTCGTAGGCGACGAGCAGAATGCGGCCGTCCGCGAGTCGCGTCGCGAGCGCGCGCGCATCGGGCCGCGCCTGGCCGTCGGTCAAGTCGAGCGACGCGACCGAATACGGCACGCTATTCGCGTGCATCGCGGCAGGCATGGTCCGGATATCACCCACGACCGCGACGCGCTCGGGCGTGAAGATCGCATAGTGGCTGTGCCCGAGGTGGTCGCGCGCGACGCGGCTCTCGATATGACGATCGATCTCGCTGACGGGAAACGACACGAAATACCGCCGCGCCCAGTTCAGTTCATCGTCGATCTGACGATACATATAGGCGTTGATCTGCAATTGGACAAAGCAGATCAACGCGCCGATCGAAACGCAGAACACCAGCGCATAAAGCGCGACGAGACGAAACGTCGACGTGCGCCAGATCGATGGCGCCTTAACCAAGGATGTATCCCGATCCGCGTACGGTCTGCAGCAGTTTCGACGCGGCTTCGACGCCTTCGAGCTTCTTGCGCAGACGGCCGACGTGCACGTCGATCAGGTTCGAACCCGGATCGAAGCGATATCCCCAAACCGCCTCGAAGATCATCGTGCGCGTGAGGACCTGGCTCGGGTTGCGCATCATGAATTCGAGGACGCGGAATTCGGTCGGCAGCAAGGGAATCTCGACGCCCATGCACGATGCGCGCCGCGACACGAGGTCGAGATCGAGCGGACCGACGTGCAGCGCCGTCTCGCGTTTGCTGCCGCGTTGATGTCGGCGCAGCAAAATCTCGAGCCGGGCCGACATCTCCTGCGATGCGAACGGCTTGGTCAAATAATCGTCGCCGCCCGCGCGCAGGCCGCGCACGCGCTCGTCCGCGTCGCTCAGCGCGCTGAGCATCAGCACCGGAGTCTCCATCCCGACGCCGCGCATCGTGCGCAGGATCGTGAGACCGTCGATATCGGGCAGCATGCGGTCGAGCATGACGGCGTCGTAATTGCCGATCATGACCTTCGACATGCCCTCGCGCCCCGAACTCGCCCAGTCCACCTGGAAACCGCATTCGGTCAATTCGCGGATGATTTCCTTCGCGGTGATTTCGTCGTCTTCAATCGTCAGCACGGTCGCCATGACGCTCATCGTCCTCTATCAGGGATGCGAATAAATGTCCTGCAAGCCCGCAAGTTCGCTGTCATGCACGGTCTGTCGAAGCTGGCCGACGACTTCCGCGCGCAGCGTATCGCGGCGCGACGGCAGTGCGCCTGCGGGCGCGATCGTCTCCACGTGCCCGGCGAGCGCATCGTTCGAGGGATTGCCCGCATAGGAAATCAGCGTGGCCGGTTTGTGCGCCGCGTCATTGTTCGATTGCGCGTAGGCGCACGGCATGGCCACCGCGCATGCGAGCGCGGCAAGGTGCACGCACGGTATGACACGGACTCGGATGCGGCTCTTAGACAATTTCATGCGGTCCTCGATTGGGATGCGCCAAAGCGTGCGGCAAGCATGCAGGACCGTGAATAAATTAGGCCGCAATCGAAGATTAAGGATTTTTTACTGTTTCAAAACGCCTTCATATCGGCGCATCTGAAACCATGGGCAGGTATATGTATTCGCATCGGGTACGGCCTCGCCCGCACGCGAAGTCTTAAAAAATGCTTCATGCACCGGATATCACTTATTAAGTTCGAGACACGGCGTGCATGCGACGATCCGCACATCTTCGGAGACCGCACATGTCGACTCACGCGCCCGCCAAAGCCGCGCTGCATATTGAACCCGTCAACGCATACGGCGACAAAGGCGTGCGTCTGTCGCTCGATACGGGCAGCCTCATCCTCGATACGCCGACGGTCGATGCCTTGATCGAGGAACTCGGTCGCCTGCGCTCGGAAATGCAACCGTGCGTCGATATGGAAGTCGATTCGAAGAAACCCTTCCTCGTCGAAGTCGACCCGAGCTGGCATCTCCAAAGCAATCCGCTGTTCGACGGGACCGTCATGCTGATGCGGCATCCGGGTCTCGGCTGGACGTGCTACGCGATTCCGCGCCCGAGCCTTGAACGTCTCGTTCAATCGCTCAACGAACAACTCGAACGCAGTGTGCCCATAGAAGGCCTCGCAAACTAAATCCGGGGACAGCCCACCTTCGCACACTCACAGGGAGCGCAGATGAAATACAAGCTCATTGCCGCGGCATGTCTCGCAGGCGTCGCATCGCTCGCGCAAGCGCAGAACAGCGTCACGCTGTACGGCGCGCTCGATACGTCGCTCGCGTACTTCAGCAATCAGAAGGGCACGGACGGACAAAGCGGCCGCACATTCGAAATGATGTCCGGCAATATGTCGCCGAACAACTTTGGCCTCAAAGGCAATGAAGATCTCGGCGGCGGTCTGTCAGCCATCTTCAAGCTCGAAAGCGGCTTCAATATCGACAACGGCAAGCAAGGCCAGGGCGGCCGCCTCTTCGGACGTCAGGCATGGGTCGGCCTCGACAGCACGCAATACGGTTCGGTGACGCTTGGCCGTCAATACGATCCGTTGATCGATCTGATCCAGCCGCTGACCAACGACGGCGCGTTCGGCTCGACGTTCGCGACGCCGGGCGACATGGACAACTACGACAACAGCTACCGGACCGATAACTCGGTCAAGTACACGAGCCCGAATCTCTCCGGACTCCAGATGTCGGCGATGTACGCATTCGGCGGCCAGGCGGGCGCGACGGGCAGCGGGCAGACGTATGCGATCGCGGCGGCCTATAACAACGGCCCGTTCGGCTTCGGCGCGGGCTATTTCCATGCGAACAGCAACGGGACGTCGGGCACTTTCGACGGCCTGAATCCGAACGCGAGCTTCGCGAACGATTCGGATGCGATCACGGGCGGCTTCGTGACGGCGAACTCGCTGCAAATCATCCGCGCCGCGGGCGATTACGTATTCGGACCGTTCACGGTCGGCATCGCGTACAGCAACGTCGAATACGACAACTACGCGGGTCCGTCGGCGAGCGACAACAATACGCACTTCAACACGGGGCAGTTCTTCATGAACTACCAGCTCACGCCTGCCGCACTGCTCGGCGTCGGCTACAACTACACGAAGGGCGACGGCAACGGCGTCGACGCCATTTATAACCAGGTCAGCCTCGGCGCCGATTACTTCCTGTCCAAGCGCACGGATCTCTATGCGCTGGCGGGTTATCAACACGCGTCGGGCCAGACGATCAGCGGCGAAACGGGCGAGATCGTCGCGGCGACGGCCTCGTTCGCCGACTTCGGCAACGATTCGTCGTCGAACTCGCAGAAGATGTTTATGGTCGGCATTCGCCACCATTTTTAAGGAAGACAGGCAGTGGATCAAACGCGCGCTCGACATGCCGTGCGCGTTTGATCCGCATGCCATCCATCTAGAGATTTCGTCCGGATCGATGATCCGGACACCCCGGGTTTGAGCGGCCTTGAGTCGGCTGCTCGAACGCGTTGGTCGGTTTGCCGGGCTCCGGGCCAAGACATGCCGGTACGCGATGCCTCTGAATTTAGAGTCAGTCTCTCCGCGACCGCTTCGCTTGTCGGCAGGTTCACGTGCATCGGGTCATGGTCGCCAGCCTGATTCCGTGCACGGTCCTGATCCGGCGCCGACCAACGGATCTAAGGTGATTGGGCGCGCTTTCCTCACGGTCAGCGCGCCATTTTTTTGCCCGTCGATCGCAAGCGCGACCGGACGCCTCGCCCTCCCGCGTACGCTCGTTGCTCGCGTGCAACTTTTCAATTCGGAGATCGATGCATCGGCGTGCGCTTCGCACGCCGCGTTCGTTCGTCGTGCGCCGCCTTGATGCTTGTTTTATTTAGCGTTTTGTCAGGTTGACTCCGATTTTCTGGATTTCCTCTAACGCAATTAAATTCGCTTAAATAATCATTCATCGGAGAGGCCCTGTTTGAGCGAATCGAGTCACACATTCTGCTTAGTCTTCGCTTGCTCGCACTGCATGCGAAACGCTTTTCGTCATGCCCGCGCGACACATCTTTCCTTAACAGAATCTGTCGACATGAAAAAACATCTGATCGCCGCCGCCACAATTCTGAGCTCCGCCGTAGGCGTAGCGCACGCGGACGACGGCAGCTCCATCCAGCTCTACGGGATCCTCGACGTCGCAGTGGGCACGATCGAACACAGCGCGAACGGCAGCTCCGAATTTCCGTCCACGGTCAATCCGGTCAACAAGACGAGCGTGAAGGACGGCAACTCGGTCACGGGGATGTTCAACGGCGGTATTTCCGACTCGCGTTGGGGTATCAAGGGCACGGAAGACCTCGGCGGCGGCATGTCGGCGTTCTTCGGCCTCGAGTCGGGTATCAACGTGCAAAGCGGTACGCTGAACAACGCGGCGGCTTCGCTCGCGGGCACCAACAACACGATGGCCGCGGCATCGGCACTCGACGGTCAGCTGTTCAATCGCGGCGCATTCGTCGGCCTGCGCGACAGCCGCTTCGGCTCGATCGCATTCGGCCGCACGACGACGCTCGGCTACGACACGATCACGAACTACGATCCGATGCACGCCGCGCAGCTGTTCTCGCCGCTCGGCTTCTCGGGTTCGTATTCGGCGGGCGGCATCACGGAAGGCTCGCGTACGGATAACAACATCAAGTACACGAACCGCTTCGACAACGTCAACTTCGGCTTGTCGTACAGCTTCGGCGGTCAGGCAGGCGACTTCCGCGCGGGATCGACGTTCGGCGCGAACCTCGGCTATGAGTCGGGCACGTTCGGCGTGCAAGCCACGTACTACGAAGCGACCGACGTCCTGCACGCGGGCGGCCTCACGGGCGCGAATGCCGCGACGAGCACGGCCGTCGGCACGAACGTCGGCGCGCTGACGCTCAACGACGACGAAGACTTCATGATCGCCGCGAAGTACGGTTGGGGCCCGCTGACGTTCAAGGGCGGCTTCGAGCACTATGAACTCAAGGCGCCGTCGGATCCGATCGTCAACGGTTCGTCGGTCAACTACTACGGCTACACGGGCACCGTCACGAACACGGTCCACCCGTCGAAGACGAATCTGTACTTCGCGGGCGGCGACTACAAGATCACGCCGGTGCTCGACGTCTCGATCGGCTTCTACGACACGCAAACGCTGCAATCGACGGGTGTGGCAAGCGGCAATCAGCTCCAGTACTCGGCACTGGCCGACTACAACCTGAGCAAGCGCACCGACGTCTACCTCGGCTACATGTTCTCGCACTACAACGGCGATGCGTTCATCGGCGACGAGCGTGCGAACTACATCCTGGCCACGGGGATTCGTACGGCGTTCTAAGCGCGCGCATCGCGACCTTGCCGGCGATCGAACGATCGGCGGCAGGGTCGGATCAACGATGCCGCGAAACATGGCGTTCGCGGCATCGACACGCTTGAATGCCGCATGCATGCAAAAGCGCGCGGCATAAAACATCAAGGGCATGTCATCGAACGATGACATGCCCTTGATTGCATTCGCGCACACCCGTCTTCGGATACGCCGAGACGGTCACACGAATCCATCCCGGCTGGCTCGCCGCATATCGCCGCGCCGTTCGCGTACTCGACACAGCGAGTCCGGCGGCGCGGCGATACGCGGCTTGTTCGGCCGCTCGGTGTTTGCCTGACGTTTAGTTCTTGTACAGCGTCGCGTTCAGTTGGCTCACCTGACCGCTGCGTTCGGCGTCGACGAGCTCTTGATACACCTGAGCGCGCGTCTTCGGTCCCGAATTCATTTGTTGCGACGTTTGTTGAATCTGAACCGGCGGTTCCGAACCGGCAAGCACGTGCGTCGCCTGCACTTCCTCGGGGCTCAGACTCCCCGCGAATGCCGATGCCGACGCAGCGACCGTTGCACCCATCAAGACCACGCAGAACATTGCCTTTTTCATCATCGACTCCTTCCCCGGTTGGGTATCTGAACAGATCCAGCGAAGTGCCGAATCGTTGGAGTCAAGAATAGAGTTGTGGGGCTATCGGATCCGTGTCGCGTATATGAACGATTCTTTAGGTCCGCGCGAACACGTCAGGAGCGACCCACCTTGGATGCGGACGCATGGAATAAGAACGCCCCGTGCTACGTTCTCGTCGAGGTACCGTGGCGATCCGGGTCCAACCCTACCCCGGTCGCGGGACTGTGATAGTGTCGGCCACGTTGTCCGATGGCGTTGTCGAATGTTCCATCCCTGGAGACAAATATGAAACTGATACGCGTATTCGGTGCGGTTGCGGTGTCGTTGAGTTTGTGCGCACCCGCACTCGTCCTGGCCAAGACCGTGAATTTCACGAGCGAGCTGCTTCCGTCGAGCGAAGTCCCGCCGAACGATACGACGGGCAAGGGCCATCTCTACGCGACGTACGACACGTCGACGAAGAGCTTCGGCTACAAGGTCACCTATGACGGCCTGTCCGGCGCCGCGACCGCCGCGCATTTCCACGGACCGGCAGCCGAAGGTCAGAACGCCGGGCCCGTGATCCCGATCCCGAAGGACGCCCTCGCGAGCCCGATTCAGGGCAAGCAAACGCTCAACGATCAACAGGAAGCGGATCTGCTCGCGGGCAAGTGGTATTTCAACGTCCACACTGCCGCGCATCCGGGCGGCGAAATCCGCGGCCAGTTGACGCCGGGCATGTAAGGACGCCTATCGGCACTCAGATCAACACATAGTCGACCGGCTCGGGCTTCGGCCCGAGATCGCGTTCGCCGAGCATCTCGCGCAGCGTCGCCTCGATGCCCGACGAGATCGCGCCGAGCGCCAGATCGTTGGGCTCGACGCCGAACGGATGCTCGATTTCCGCGCCGAGCGCTTCGAGCGCAAAGAACGTGTACGAGAGAAACGCGACGATGACGGGCGTCATGCCGTGAATCGAATCGAGCAATCCGAAAGGTAAGAGAAAGCAATACAGATAGATCGTCCGGTGCAGAATGACCGCGTATGTAAACGGGATCGGCGTGCTCGCGATGCGTTCGCAGCCGCCGAGCGCGTCGCTCAGGCGGCCGAGCGGGATCTCCATCGCGGGCACGAGCACCGGGGCGATTTGGCCGCGCGTGCGCATCTCGCGCAGACGTTCGCCGGCGATCAGCAGCAATACCGCCGGCTTGAATTGCGCGCGGCCGACGCGTTCGATTTCGTGCGGTTCGAGCAGGCGGGCCAGATCGCCGGAAGGATCGCTGTCGCGCAACTGATGCCGGAGCGCATGCGTGAACGCGATCAGCACGCGCACGAACGGCGGCGCATCGGAGGCGTCGTCGGTCAGCGTGAGCGCCTGACGCGCGAGCGAGCGCGTCTCGTTGAGTATCGAACCCCAGAGCACGCGCGCCTCCCAATAACGGGCGTAACTCGTGCTGTTGCGAAAGCCGAGGAAGATCGCGAGCGTCAAACCGATCAGCGAGAACGGCACGAAGGTCAGCGGGATCTTCCAGGCAAACAGCCGTCCATGACAGAGCGTGACGACGAGCGCGAACGCCGTAGTCACGCCGAGTTGCGGCAGGATGCTCGGGAGCACCGACCCGCGCCAGACGAACATCATGCGAAGCCAGTGCAGATTGGGGCGAACGATCATAAGCGGGGATTCAACCGGGTTACTTCATGCAGCGCACTTGCGCGCTGCCCTGGATCTCGACACGGTTCAACGAACAGTCCTTGTTCACGGGAGCGACCCAGCCGTGCTCGGTCATGCGGCCGGTCTCGGGATCGCCGGGCCGCGGCGCGCCCCAGCCGTGATGCGGATTGTCGGGGTCGGGCGGCGCATGCCATCCGTGGATATTCGATGCCGGCGCATCGTCCGAGGTTTGTGCGATGGCCAGCGAGACAAGGCCCGCGACCGCAATGGCCCCGACGGCCCCGATGACATACAAGCTTTTCATGATCTTTCCGTGCGCGCTGGTCTCGACTGCAACGGCCCCGGCTCTTTGTCCGCGGCTCGAAGGCGGCGCGGCACCCGGCGCCGCGCGTCCCACAGTGTAGCGTGACGCGACGATGACGCGCCCTCAAGTTCGCGCGCGATAGGCCGTTAGCCCTGAAAACAGGGCAACGTGTGGCATCTAATGGCACACGTGCCGGTTGTTATTTCCGTATGACGGTGTCGAGCCATGTCCGCGAATCTGCCGTACCTGCCCACGCAACTCCGAGCGTCCGTGTCGCTCGAGCTTCCGCGCGACTCGCGCGGCACCGTGACGCTCGTGCATCTCGATCCGCCGTTCTATACGTTCGCGGTCAACGAGGCCGTCGTCTATACGGGACCCGCGACAGGCGTCGAATTTCAAGTCGAGTATTTCCGGCGCTTCGGCAAGCGCTCGCTCGCCGCCGCGCTCGGCTTTCAATGGCCTGACGGTTCGCTCGGCATGACGCCCGTGCACGGCTGAAGCGCGCCCCATCGCGTTCCTTTACCGCGTTTTCTTACCGCGCCCCCCGCACTGCACCCTCTTTCCGCGCTTTTCGTTACCGCAACGCATCGCGCCACGCGCGGTCGAGCCATTGCCAGAGCATCTGTCCGGTCTGTTCGATCGCCGATTCCAGCGTCGCGAGGATATCGATCGGCACCCAGGTCCGCCGCCCGAGCGGCGCCGATGCGCGATCTTCACCATCGTCATGCGCCGTCTCGCGCCGGCGACGCCGCCCCTCGCGCTTGACCGCGCCGACGCCCGCGCCGTCGCGCGACGACGCGACATCGACCGTCTCGCCGCGTCCGAGCAATGACGCCACCGCGACGCGAACGTCCGCGTCTTCGCCGCGATGCGGCGTCGGCGACGGCAATCCATAGGGCGTCTGCCGCATCGACGCAGCAAGCGACGGAAACGGATCGATGCCCGTGAGCCGTGTCATGTCCGCGATCGAGACGATCGCGTAATCACGGCCCGCGTCGTTGCGCACGAGATACGCGCCCGCGCCCTGGTGCGGCACATAGACGGCTTTCCAGACGAGATCGGGAATGCGCACGCGCCCGTTGAGCCAGCTCGGCTTCGCACTCGTATAGCCGGGCCCCGTCACGACGTAGACCTCACCCGCCGATTTCGCGAGCGTGCGCGTGCTGGCCTCGATGTGTTCCCAGAGCCGGCGGTTGTTGCGCGGCGCCTGCGGAATCATGTTCGCGAGCGAGAACGATTCGGCCTGCGACTCCGCATCGGGCATGTCGCCCGACGGTGTCATATGACCGCGGTCCCATCCCGAGCGCACATAGTCGCCGAGTTCCGCGCGGTCGCTCGGCGCGATCGCGTCCTCGGCATGGAATACGTTGTCGCGGCGCAGTTCGCGCGCGGCGAGCACGTGATCGCGCGTCAGCGCCTCGGCCGACCAGACCGCCGTGCGCGTCGTGCCGGACTCGAGCACCGTAAAGGATCGGAAACACAGCAGATGAACGTCATCGGTCACGCGTGCCGGTGACGCGGATGACGATTGCGGCGCCATGCGATCGGCAAAATGATCGTCGCAATCCGCGAATGCAGGGAATGGCAGTACCGCGCAGAGCAGCGCGACGCGTGATGGGGTTCGAACTGTCTTACCGAAACCACTGCGCCACGAAGAAAAAAGCCGCGCGCTCAAGGTCGCCGGCTCATATCGAGGAAGACCGAATGACCGTGCGTGCCATCAGGCGCATCGGGTCGAAACACGTGCCCGATCGGCATCGTCGTTGCTATCGCGCTCGATTGCGTTCGAGCATCGGCAAACTTATTCAGGATTGCGATCACTTGAATCGTGGAGTCATCGTCACCATCGGTGACCGTCAAGGTCCGCGCATCATACCTGATGAAAAAACACGGGCCCGGCGCAATGACTTTCGCGCCAGGCCCGCGCCGAGACTCCCACGAGTCTCGGCTGATCCCACTCGACTCGCTGCTTACTTCGTCGCCAACCCGAAGATGTGCATCTTGCCGGCCGAAATAATCGTCGGCAATTTCACGCTGGCAAGCGTTTCGCCGGCCGTGAGCGGAATTTCTTCGTAGTAGATGTAGGCCGTGGTCGTGTCCGTGCTGCCCGCCGGCGTCAACCGGTGAGCCGACGTCAGCGCGACCCGATCGGCCACGAGATTGGTTGCCGAGATCGCGGCGCCCCCGTTGGTCCAGTCGGGCAACGTCAGCGTGGCGGTCGACGAGGTGCCGTCGGTGTAGTTCAGCGTGATGGTGCCGGAACTCGGACCGTTGTTCGCGGCACCCAGCACCACGAGCGTCGTACCCGTCGCACTCGGCATGTCGACCGTCTGCCCCATCGAGATCGCGTTGTCGAGACCCGTCGTAGTGCTGCCCCACGTGAACGTGGTGCCGTCGACACTCAACACCTGACCGTCGGTCACGGCCATCGCCGTCGACGAATACGCCGACAACTGCCCGTCGAAGTCCGCTCCCGTGCCGTCGGTGTTCGACGATCCGTCCGGTGCGGCGCTATGCAGATTGAACGCGGCCGCCATGTTCGCGTAGACCGGCAGACCATACGACGGCGGCGCATCGGCCACATCCGTGCCCCACGACGAAGCCGATCCGCTCATTCCGAAGTTCAACGTACCGCCGTTCTGCACGGCGCTGAACGGAAGCCACGTGCTCGTCTGCGCCGTACCGTTGACGCTGAGGCTCGACACATACGGCGAGGTCGGCGCACCGCTTGCGTTGATCTGGATCGTCTTGCCGCTCTCGAGCGTGATCGTGATGGCCGAGAACTGCGGGCTCGCCAACTCGAAGCCGGCCACACCCGGAATCCCCGGATACATCCCGAGCGAAGCCCAGACATACCAGCTCGACGTCGCGCCCATGTCGTCGTTGCCCGGCAGACCGCCCGGCGTCGTACTGAACTGCGTCGTCACGATCTTCTGGATCAGCGCCTGCGACGACGCCGGGGCACCGACGTAGTCATAGATCCAAGGCGTACCGAAGCCCGGTTCATTGCCGATATAGAGGTAAGCCGCGCTCGGCCCCGCGTTCAGCTCGGAGAAGAACGTGCCCAGTCGCGTTTGCACCGTCGTATTGCCGCCCAGCGCCGTGACCAGCCCGGCCATATTGAACGGCACCATATACGTGTACTGCTCGGCGCTGCCCTGATCGTAGTCGCCCGTGCTCGTCTGCGTTTCAGTGTTGAACGCGCCGGCCGTGGTCCGCCCCGAGATCAGCGGCGGCGTCTCCGTGCCCACTTCGTTCTGCCAATACGCCGAACGCGCGCCGATGATCGTCTGCATCGTCGTATTGCCCAATGCCCCCGCGAATTGCGAGATCGCAAAATCGCTGCCCGTGTATTCGAGCGTCGACGAAGCAATACCCGTATCGCCCGACGTGATGTAGCCATACTTCAGATACGTCTGGCGTCCGCCGTTCGTCAAGGTGCCGTTACACGTGTTGCCGTACACATTGGCCTGCTTGATCATGTGCGTCAGCGCGTCGGCGGAGTTGAAGTTCGTAGCGCCGTACGCGTAAGCGCCCGCCACCATCAGCGAACCGGCATCGCCAGGCATCACGCCCGCTTCATAGTCGTCGTTGACCCAGTGCGGAATCCCGCCGCACTGATCGGCGTCGTTCACGAGCGATTGCGCCATGTCACTCGTTTCCGTCGGGAACAGGAACGCGCGGAACGGCATCTCCGATCGATACACATCCCATCCCGAGAAGCCCGAGTATTGCGCCGTCTGACCGGTCGCGAGCGTATGCACGCCCTGGTCGAAGCCCATGTACTGGCCGTTGACGTCGCTCCAGACGCTCGGCGCCCACAACGTGTGATAGAAGGCCGTGTAGAACTTGGTCAGCGCGGTCGTGTCCGTGGACGTCACGCGGATCCGGTCGAGGCGTTGTTCCCACGCCGCATCGGCCGCTTTCTCCGTCGCGCTGAAATCCCACGCGGCGTTCTCGGTCTGCAGATTGAGCTTCGCGTTGGCGATGCTCACGTACGAGATCCCGACGCGCATCTGCACGGTCGCGCCCGGATTGAACGCGAGATCCGCCACGCCGTTCGTGATCGTCGACGACGAGAGGAACGGCTGATCGAACTCCGCATACATGTAGACGGGCACCTTGGTGGCGTTGCCTTCGAAGCCCCCGCCCGTCGTGATGCCTTCGATCGCGGTGTTACCCACCGCCGCGATCGAACCCGTGACCGATGTGCTCGTATTGGTCCGCGTCGCGTTGACGACCACGAGCGCCGGCGCGCCTGCCGGATAGGTGAAGCGGCCGTAGCCGCTGCGTACGGTCGCGGTCAATTCGACCTTCACGCCGTTGTCGAGCGTCACGGCGTAGTAGCCCGGATGCGCGACTTCGTTGCTGTGCGAGAAGGTCGGCACCGACACCGCCGGCCCCACCGTCGGCAGGATCGGGAATTCGCCGTCGTTACCCGTACCGCCCGTACCGCTCATGTGCGTCAGGCTGAAATCCTGAATCACGTTGTAGTCGTAGTAGTAGCCCGCGGGCGCGCCCGGCTCCAGGCTCTCTGCCGACGTGCTCGTATTGCTCGAGTCGGGACCCCATTGCACCATGCCCGAAGGCAAGCCTGCTGCCGGCAAGGTATTGCCGCCCGCGCCGTGCGCGGTCGGATTCGGCGACAAGCCCGGCGCCGTGCCGATCAGCGGATTGACGTACGCGGTCAAGCCCGTCGCGACGCCGCCGACCGCAGCGCCGCTCGTGGCGGCCGGCGTATTGACGCTACCGTCGCTGCCGCCGCCGCCGCACGCGGCCAGCGCGAGCGCCGTCATTGTCAGGATGCTGGCTGTCAGCACCCTAGTCCTGTTCAACATAAGATTCCTCGTGACTGTGTTCTGTGTGGTCTGTTTTGTCGGGACGCGATCAGCTCACCGGCAAGGTCGGCAGTGCGGGCGGCACCGTAAGCACCGTGCCCTCGCTCTGATCGAGATAGAGCTTCGGCGTGCTGCCGCCGTTGGTGAAATCGAACAGACCCATCAGGCTGCCCGTCGTCGCGTCATGCGAACCGTTGCCGATGCGCTTGCCGCCCAACCAGTTGTCTTCGATGAATTGGACGACCGAGGCCTGCGTAATCAGCGTGTGGTCGACGTAGTTGGACCGTGCATACGGCGAAATCACCATCAACGGAATGCGCGTACCCGGACCGCAACGACCGTTCACGACGGTGCCCTGCACGCCGATGCCCTGCTGCGCGCCCGAGCTCGTGCACTGACCGGCTCCGTTGAGCTGATCCGCGGTCGCGTCGAACGACGACGATGTCGGCGCCGTGTATTGGTGGTCGTACCAACCATCCGAGTCGTCATACGTGATGATCACGGCGGTGTTCTTCCAATCGGGCTGCTGTTGGAGGAAGTTCACGACCGTCGTCACGAAACGCTGCTCGTCGAGCGGATCCGAGTTGCCCGGATGGCCGTCGTCGATCGACGGCGCCTTCAGATAACTGACCGACGGGAAATTGCCCGACGAGACAGCCGAAAAGAAGTCGTTGACGTCGTACTGGTGATGCACGGGGGTGCCGGTCGAGTCGAGCGGATCGGTATAGCCGATCGTTGCCGGGGAACTCGGGCGCGTGTGCGCGTAGTTCGCCGTGCTTGCGTAGTACTGGAACCAGTTGTGATGCGGAACGTAATCGTTAGGCGACGAGTTCAGCACGGTGGAAAGCGTCGTGCGACTGCAGCCGACGGTACCGTTGGGGTTGACCTGCGTCAGATCGAAGCCGCCCGTAAACCCGCCCCACGTAATACCGGCTTCGCTGAGCAGATTCCCGATGTTCTTGTTGCTCGACGACATCGTGCTCGTGGTGCCCGTCGCGCACGTGTCTCCCGTCGGGTCGGCATCGCCGATCTGCGTGTAACCACCGGCGCCGTCGGCCAGTATCTCGCCGCTGACCGCGGCCTCCGTGCTGGGTTGTGCGCCGTTGGTCTGACCGGACACCACCTCGATCGCGCCCGGCGTCGAGGGACCGTACGTGTCCGTGTACATGTTGTCGCTCATCGCGAAGTTCTGAGCGTAGTTCCAGTAGGCCGTGACCGTATTGCCGTCGAAATAGCCCATCACAAGACCCGGCGTGCCGAATGCGCCCGTCGAACTGACGGTGTTCGTGCCCGTGTACTCGGGAAACAGATCCATCGCGCCGTTGTCGTACGCTTCCTGTTCAGGCGTGTAGGTGTGCGTCTGATCCAGCGTGTCGGCCTCCGTGCGATCGAGGCGGAACGGACCCTTCTGGTTCGCGCCGTTGCCCGCGGCCGTGCTGTTCGGATTGCTGTCGATCAGCGCGGTCGTCAACCCGTTGACGGCCGGCGTCCCTGCCTTGGCGGTAAATGCAGGCTCGCCGGACAGATTCGCCGCAACCGGATACACGCCGAAGTAGTGGTCGAACGAATTGTTCTCGCCGTAGATGACCACGAGATGCTTGATCGGCGTCGCGGTCGAAACTGCATCCTGCACGCTTACATTTGACGCCGTACTGGCGCCCGCACTCGCCGATGGCGACGAGCTACTGCTTCCGCATGCGCTCAGCGCGAGCGCCGAGGCCATGCAGATGGGTAAAACGCGATTCCAAGACATGAGTGTGCAAACTCCGATTCCGATGGTGGCTTAGGGGCGACCACGTATTCGGACGATCGTCATTTTTTAGGGACGAGCAAGGTCGGTCGGCGTCGAGCGAGCGTCCTTGGGGGACTCGCCTATCGAGCTGACAATCGCTTTTTTCGAATTCGTGGGTAGTGTTCAGAACTGCGGGCGTGATTCGACCAAACGGAAATTTCGCGTCAATGACACCGTCCTTACCGTTAGCCAACGCCTGCGCTCTCGCAGGACGCATGCATGACGTCACGCGAATTTGCGAAATATCAATGCGTTAAACGCGCAGGCGTGACGGCGCGTCTAAAGCCATCAATAAATTCGAATAGTGGGAAAGCACGTGGCTCGCGTGCCGGTAATCGCACATACGTTCGATACAAACGAGCGTATGAATCGGCATGTCGACACACTCGATGTGACTGTGCCGTCGACAGTTACAATTCATTTCAAAGCGGATCGCGTGTCGAATCGCAGGCGTGACATCCCGCCCGATCGCATCGTCGAAATGAAACAGGGAGTGGCACGAAACCGTGCTAGTGAGTGGACATGCGTCTTGACCTGACGCGCGTCGTGTCGCGCGTCATATCGCACCTCGTGTCGCACGTCTCACGGGTCATGTCGCGCGACTCATGCGGACCGCATGAACTTCTTACGCGGACTGTGCGTCCGTCGTATCGCTGTGGGATTCCTTACCGCGCTTGGCGGGTTTGCCTTCGGCGCGCGCCTGGCAATCGGGGCACAGCCCCTTGAGTTCGATTTCTTCGCCGCTGAGCCGATACCCCGACTGCTTGACCTGCGCGATCAGCGTCTTGCGCAGTTTCGGCTCGTGAAGCTCCTCGACCCGGCCGCAATCCTGGCAGACCATCAGAATCCCGTGCTGGCAATGCGTGAGGTCGTGGCAGACCGAAAACGCATTGATCGTCTCGATCCGGTGGATCAGGTTCGCCGACAACAGGAAGTCGAGTGCGCGATAAACGGTCGGCGGCGCCGACCCCGGATGCATATCGCGCATTTGATCGAGCAGCGCGTAGGCCTTCGTCGCGCGGCCGCTCGCGAGCAGCAGCCCGAGCACCTTGCGGCGGATCGGCGTCAGACGTTCGCCGCGTGCCTGGCAATACTCGTCGGCGATATCGAGCGAACGCTCGATCTGCTCGGGTGAAGGCACCGCAGCATCGCCCTCGGCCAACGCGTGCCGGTGCGTGCTGTCGTGCGCATGCGCGTGGGGGGAATCGTGCGGCAAGATCGGATCGCTCGGAAGACGGGATATGGCGGAATTATAAGGGCTGCCGCGCCCGGCGGGGCCGACGCGCGAGCCGGACCGGATTTCGCCCGCCGCGCCCCGCGCCGCGCGGGTCCGGGCGCATCGGAAACGCGCGTACCCGATGCACGATGATGCAGTGCAATAGACGGCGCGTAACGCTCGCTTTAACGCAAAAGAATGCCCGCGCGGATCGTCAATTTCACAAACGCATGCCACGGGCTTTTGGATATGCTTGCCCGCAACTCGGACGGGAGAAGGCCCGTGCGCCGCGCCACGCGGCGCGCTCGACGCCCTCGACGCCCGTTCGCCCTTTCCGGGGTCGCCCCCTCCCTTGACTGCCGCCTTGCCATGAGCCACCCGTATCAAGACCCGTCACGCCCGATTCCCGAACGCGTCGCCGATTTGCTCGCCCGCATGACGATCGAAGAAAAGATCGCCCAGATGCACGCGTTCTGGCTGTTTCTGTCCCAAGACGGCCTGCACCGCACGCGCGGCGATGCATTCACGGGCGAAAGCGACCAGTCGCAACTGCAGGCGCGCCTGAAGCTCGGTCTCGGCCAGATCACGCGGCCGCTCGGCAGCCATAGCGTCGATGCGCGCGAAGGCGTGCGCGCGCTCAATGCGCTGCAAAAATTCCTCCGCGAAGAAACGCGCCTCGGCATTCCCGCGCTCTCGCATGAAGAATGTCTCGTCGGCCTCATGACGCGCGGCGCGACGCTGTTCCCGGCCGCGATCAACTACGGCACGACGTGGAACCCCGAACTCATCGAGCAGATCGCCGCCGCGATCGGCGACGAAGCGCGCAGCATCGGCTGCCATCAGGGCCTCGCGCCCGTGCTCGACGTCTCGCGTGACGTGCGCTGGGGCCGCACCGAAGAGACCTTCGGCGAAGACCCCTATCTGATCGGCGTGCTGGCGACGCGCTACGTGCGCGGCCTCCAGGGCAAGCATCGCGACCTCCTCGCGACGCTCAAGCACTATGTCGGCCACTCGTTCAGCGAAGGCGCGCGCAACCACGCCCCCGTGCACCTCGGACCGCGCGAACTCAGCGACATCTTCCTGCTGCCGTTCGAAATGGCCGTCAAGCAGGCCAACGCGGGCTCGGTCATGCCCGCCTACCATGACGTCGACAACGAACCCGCGCACAGCTCGCACTATCTGCTGACCGAAGTACTGCGCAACCAATGGGGCTTCGACGGCCTCGTCGTGGCCGACTACGTCGGCGTGAGCCTGCTCTATCAACACCACGGCGTGGCCGCCGATCCGGCCGAGGCCGCGGCTCAATCGTTCAACGCGGGCCTCGACGTCGAGCTGCCCGGCGACGATTGCGCCGCGCATCTGCGCCAGGCGCTCGAACGCGGCCAGATCACGACGGCCAAGATCGACGAGATCGTGAGCCGCGTGCTGACCGAGAAATTCCGTCTCGGCCTCTTCGAGAATCCGTACACCGACGAAAACAAGATCGACCTGCAGAACGCGAACGCCAAGGCGCTCGCCGAGCAAGCCGCCGAGCAGTCGCTCGTGCTGCTCGAAAACAACGGCATCCTGCCGATCGCGCCGAACGCGGGCAAGAGGATCGCCGTGATCGGGCCGACCGCGAACGATCCGCTCGCGATGCTTGGCGGCTACAGCTTCCCGGTCCACCTGATCATCAACGACATGACGTCCGACGCGTCGGACATCGTGACGCCGCTCGCGGGCCTGCAGGCCGTCTACGGCGATGCGGTCCGGTACGCGCCGGGCTGCGTGATCCTCGGCGAACGCAAGGCCGGCGCGCCCGTGTTTCCGGGCGACGTGACCGACGGCTCGACGCTGAGCCTCGAATCGCCGGTGTCGCGCGACACGAGCCTCATCGACGCCGCCGTGCAGACCGCGCGCGACAGCGATCTCGCGATCGTGTTCGTCGGCGATCTCGCGGGCCTGTTCCAGACGGGCACCGTCGGCGAAGGCTCCGATACCGATTCGCTGAACCTGCCCGGCGTCCAGCAGCAACTGCTCGAAGCCGTCGTCGCGACGGGCAAGCCGACGATCGCCGTGCTCACGGGCGGCCGTCCTTATCTGCTCAACGGCGTCGAACACCAGCTCGCCGCGCTCGCGATGGCATTCGCGCCGGGCCAGCAGGCCGGCGTCGCGCTCGCGAACCTGATCTCGGGCAAGGCCACGCCGTCGGGCCGTCTCGTCGTCTCGGTACCCAAGAGCGTCGGCGCGATGCCGTACTTCTATAACCACAAGCTCAAGAGCGCGGGCACGCCGATCGCCTTCCACTTCGGCAGCCGCTATCCGTTCGGACATGGCCTGACCTATACGACGTTCGACTACGCGAATCTCTCGATCGAGAAGGACACGCTCGATATCGAGACGGGCGAGGTCGTCGCGAGTTTCGATCTGACGAATACCGGCGCGCGTGACGGCGTCGAGGTCGTGCAGCTTTACGTGCGCGACGAACTCGCGTCGGCAGTGCGTCCGGTCAAGGAGCTCAAGGCGTTCGCGCGCGTGGCGCTCAAGGCCGGCGAGACCGCGCGCGTGACGCTGCGCGTGCCCGTCGACATGCTGAATCTGACCAATGCCGCGCTCAAGCGCGTCGTCGAGCCGGGTGTCTTCGACATCCAGGTCGGTCCGTCGAGCGCGAACGTGCCGCTGCATGCGAAGGTCAATGTGGTCGGCCAGGTCCGTGAACTCGGCCGCGTGTGGCGCATGGAAAGCACGAGCAGCGTCGCGCGTCAGGAAGCCCACGCGGGCGCCTGAGGCCCGCTCCGGCGTGTTCGCGCGTCTCGCGCGCGGACACGCTCGGCGCCGGGTCGTCTCGGTCGTCTCGGTCGTCTCGGTCGTGTTGGTCGTGTTGGTCGTCTCGGTCGTCTTGATCACATCGGTCGCATCAGCGGCATCGATCGTCTCGGGCCGCGTCATATCATCTCGGGCCGTATCGGGCCGATGCGCTCGGCCCGGCGGACTGCGCGGGCAGGCTCACGCGCCGTCCGCCGGCCCTGCGGCTTCGATCCGTCCCCACCGGCAGTACAATCGAGCGATCCCCGTCCTGGCGTATCGTTCATGCCCCTGTCCTTCATCGTCCGCGCCCTCGCGATCGGCCTGCTGCTGCATCTCTATGTCGGCTACCGGATCGTGCCCGCCCTGACCCCGTGGCCCGCCGCCGAAATCGGCATGATCGTCTGGCTCGCCGCGTCGTATGTCCTGATTCCGCTCGGCATGATGGCGCGTCGCGCGCGCCGCGACGACGCGTCGACGACCGCATGGGCCGGCTTGCTGACGATGGGTCTGTTTTCCTCGCTCCTCGTGCTGTGCCTGCTGCGCGACGTGGTGCTCGTCGTCGCATTGAGCGTGGCGTTGCTCGCGCATACATCGGTGCCGGTGCTCTGGCGCGACCTGTCGGGTGTCGCGGTGCCGGTCCTCGCGCTCGTGTTCTCGGTCGTCGGTTTCGTCAACGCACGCCGCCGCGCGCGCATCAAACACGTGGACGTGCCGATCGACGATCTGCCGAGCGCCCTCGACGGCTTCCGGATCGCGCAGATCTCCGATATTCACGTCGGTCCGACGATCCGGCAGAAGTACGTCGATGCGATCGTCGACGCGGTCAACGATCTGCACGCCGATGTCATCGCGATCACGGGCGACGTCGTGGACGGCGGCGTCGAACAGCTCTCGGCCCATACGCGGCCGCTCGGCCGCCTGCATGCCGAGCACGGCGTCTACCTCGTGACGGGCAACCACGAGTACTACTCGGGCGCACATGCGTGGGTCGAGGAATTCCGGCGCATCGGCCTCAACGTACTGCTCAACGAGCACGTCGTGATCCGACATGGCGGCGTTCCCGTCGTCATCGCGGGCGTCACCGATTATTCGGGCGGTCATTTCGACCCCGCCCACGAAAGCGATCCGACGGCCGCGCTCGCGGGCGCGCCCGCGGACGCCACGGTCCGCCTGCTGCTCGCGCACCAACCGCGCAGCGCGCATGCCGCGGCCGACGCGGGCTACACGCTGCAACTCTCGGGCCATACGCACGGCGGGCAGTTCTTCCCTTGGAATTTCTTCGTCCGCGTGCAGCAGCCGTTCACAGCCGGACTGAACAAGGTGCGGTCTCTCTGGGTCTACACGAGTCGCGGCACCGGCTACTGGGGCCCGCCCAAACGCCTGTTCGCGCCGTCGGAGATCACGCTCGTGCGGCTCGTGCACGGCGCGTCGCGCGCGCACGGGACACGCGGCCCGGCGCCGTCGCCCGAGGCGCGCGTGCGCTCCGCCGCCTAGGCGCGGTGAACGCGGCAAGTGCGGTAAGCGCGATAGACACGGCAGGCGCGGAAATGAGGGAAAAATCGCGCGCTGCTCGTTTCATCGCGCATCACAAAGGTTGGCTACCCTCGAACGCTGTATTCACGAATCGAACTGGAGGCTGAATCACCATGAAGCAGGTCGACGACCTCGCGACGTTTGCCGACGAGGCACTCGCCGTCACCGAACGCACCGAACCCGCGATGTCGCAGACGTTCGCGCTCAAGCACGAAGACACGTTCATGGTCGCGGATGCGTACGGCGACGTGTACGGCAGCAAGGACGGGCTGTTTCGCGACGACACGCGCGTGCTCTCGCACTTCCGGCTGACCTTCGGACCGCGTGCGCCGTCGCTGCTGTCCGCTTCGATGGGCCGCGACAACGTCGTCTTCACCGCGCACATGACGAACCATCCGCTGCCCGAGCTCGGCGGCGCGGTCGCGCCCGAGGGCGTGATCCACGTCGAGCGCAGCCGGTTCCTCTGGCGCACGCGGCTCTACGAGCGCATCACGTGCCACAACTTCGGCAACCAGCCCGTCACGATGCCGCTGACCGTGACGTTTCGCGCCGATTTCTGCGACATGTTCGAAGTCCGCGGCTCGACGCGCGCGCGCCGCGGCGAACTCTCCGCGCCGGCCGTCCATGCGTCGAGCGTGCGGCTCGCGTACTGGGGCCTCGACGGTCTCGAACGCACATCGACGGTCGCGTTCTCGGTCGCGCCCGAGCGTCTGGGTCCCGATCGCGCCGACTACATCGTCAAGCTGCCCTCGGGCGGCGTGTTCACGCTCTTTATCGAAGCCGGCCCCGACTCGGCCAACGAAGAAGCGCCCGACGCGCGACGCCATCGCCGCGCGCGCGCGCAAGCGCGGCTCGCGATGCGCGCGCACCGGCTCAACGGCGCGGCGCTGCACAGCGCGACGCCGCTGTTCGGACAATGGCTCGCTCAATCGCGCGCCGACCTCGCGCTGCTGACGAGCGATCTCGCGACCGGGCCGTATCCGTACGCGGGCATCCCATGGTTCTCGACGCCGTTCGGCCGCGACGGCATCGTGACCGCGCTCGAGACGCTCTGGCTCGATCCGGGCCTTGCACGCGGCGTGCTGCGTTTCCTCGCGAGCCGCCAGGCCACCGAGACCTCGACCTTCCGCGATTCGGCGCCC
Organism: Pararobbsia silviterrae; assembly: GCF_003628125.1. GTDB lineage: Bacteria > Pseudomonadota > Gammaproteobacteria > Burkholderiales > Burkholderiaceae > Pararobbsia > Pararobbsia silviterrae. The sequence goes on along the minus strand of NZ_RBZU01000008.1, from coordinate 256,268 downwards.
GGCAAGATCATGCACGAGACGCGCAAGGGCGAGATGTGCGCGCTCAAGGAACTGCCGTTCGCGCTCTATTACGGCGGCGTCGACAGCACGCCGATGTTCGTCGTGCTCGCGGGCGCCTATGCGGCGCGCACCGGCGACACCGCGCTCATCGACGAACTCTGGCCCGCGCTCGAACGCGCGATGGGATGGATCGAAGGCGTCATCGACAAGAGTCCGTTCGGGCTGCTCGACTACGCGCGCGGCGAGAAGTCGGGTCTGTCGAACCAGGGCTGGAAGGACAGCGAAGATTCCGTCTTCCATGCGGACGGGACGTTCCCGACGGGGCCGATCGCGCTCGTCGAAGTCCAGGGATACGCGTATCGCGCGTTCCTCACGATGAGCGACCTCGCCGCGCGGCGCGGCAATCCGTGGCAGTCCGACACGTGGGCCGCGCGCGCCCGCGCGATCGCCGAAGTCGTCGAGTCGCGCTTCTGGATGGAGGACAAGGGCTTCTACGGCATCGCGCTCGACGGCCAGGGCAAGCTTTGCGCGGTCGAGGCATCGAACGCGGGCCATTTGCTGTTCGTGGGCCTGCCGAGCCACGAGCGTGCGGAACGCGTGATCGACCGGCTCGGCAACAACGGCTTCCGTTCGGGATGGGGCATCCGCACGCTCGCGCAAAACCAGCCGCGCTTCAATCCGATGTCGTATCACAACGGCTCGGTCTGGCCGCACGACACGGCGCTCTGCGCGCTCGGCATGCGCCGCTACGGCGAGCTCAATGGTCCGAGCGAGATCCTCGAGGAACTCTTTGACGCGGCGTTCACGTTCGGCATGCGAATGCCCGAGCTGTTCTGCGGCTTCGCGCGCCGTCCGGGCCTGCCGCCGATCGGATATCCGGTCGCGTGTCTGCCGCAGGCGTGGTCGGCGGGGTCCGCGCTGCTGTTGCTCCAGTCGTGTCTCGGCATCACGATCGACGGCTGGACGCAGAGCGTGACGATCGATCGGCCGCGGCTGCCGGCCGGCGTGCAGAACCTCACGGTGCGACGCCTGACGTTCGGCCCGTACAAGGTCGATCTGACCTTCGAACGGCTCGCGGACGGTATCGCGACGCGCGTCGAAGGCAGCGCTGAAGCGGTCTCGCGCGTGCACGGCGACTGGATCCGCCGCATCAGCGACTGATCGAAGACGGCCGGACTCGATGGCGCCCCGCCGTCGAGCCCGGCGCGCCCGATCGACTTAGCCGCTTGCGCGCGATCCGCGCGTATACACGCGCAGCACCTGCCGATCGTCGCCCGGACGCGCGCCCTGCCAGACGGGCCGCCAGCCCATCACGGACGGTTCGGCTCCGCCGCGCTCGATCTGCACGATCAGCCAGCGGCACGCGGTCGGTGCACCCGGTGCGATCGGATGCTGCGCGATCCCCGCGAAATACTCGAACATCGGCGCTTCCGACTCGCCGAGTCCGACGCTCGCCATGCAATCCCCGGACGTCCAATCGGCGCCGATCGTGGCCGCGAGATCCTCGAATACGCTTCGATAGCTTTTCGAATAGTCGATCCACGGCAGCAGCAGCGTGAACACGAGCCCCCAGATCGCGGCGACGCCCGCCGCCCATGTCACAACGCCGCGCCACGCGCCCGCCGTCGCCGCAACGCGCAGCGCGGCGGCCCATGCGACCGTGATCGCGACCGCCAGCGCGAGCACGCCGCTCGGCGTATAGAGCGCATAGTCGAGCGGAAGCCAGCGCGACAAAACCGCAAGCCATGCGTGATGCTCGCTCGGCCCGATCATGACGAGCCACACGGCCCACACCGCCACGATGACCGAGGCAAAAACGATCCGGCACGCGTAATCCCACGCGATCCGCACGCGCGACGGCAAACGCGGCACGGCGTCGCTCGCCAGCAGCGCGAGCATCGGTGTGAAGGGCAATAGATAGAGTTGGCGCGCGGTCGCGGACATCGAGAGCACCGACATGCCGATCGCGACGAGCAGCACCGTAATCGCATAGGCCGGATCGCGGAGTCCTTGCGCGCGCCGCGCGAGGATCGAAACGAGCGCGAGCGGCCCCACGGGCAGCGCCGAGGTCATCCATGCGCGCAAGACAAAACCGTGCTGGTCGTTTTCGGCGCCGAGCCTGGCGACCGAGAAGCCGAAAAAACGGCCGATGTTGTTGTCCCAAAACCAGAGCTTGAAGAGCTCGGGCGAACGCGCATAAAGCGCGGCGGGCCAGATCGTCGCGAACGGCGCGAACACGACGCACGCGACGAGCGCCGCGAACGCATAGCGACGATTGCGGCACGCGGGCATCACGACCGGCACGGCGAGCGCCGCGAGTCCGAACACGAGCGGGACGAACACGCCCTTGGACATCATCGCGACCCCGACGCCCGCGCCGGTCCAGGCCGCCGCGCGCCGCCGCGCGCGGTTGAGCGCCTGCGTCCGATCGGCGGCCGGCGTGTCGGCCTCGAACGTCCGCACGCACGCGAGCAGGCCGTACCAGGCCATCGACGTGCCCGCGAGCAAGGCGACGTCGGTCATCAGGTCATGGACGTGCTTGATCACGACGAACGTCGACGCGAGCAGCGCAACGGTTCCCACGACGCGCGCGTCACGCCATGACGACGCACGATGGAACACGCGCGCCGCGCGTGCCGTGAACCCGAGCGTCAGCGCGGTAAAGAAGGCGCTGGCGAGCCGCGCCGCATCGTGAGCGGGAAGCCAGGCGCCGAAGACCGACTCGAACGCGGCGGCGACCCAATCGTAGAGCGGCGGCTTTTCCATGAACGGCTGGCCGGCATTGGTCGGCACGATCCAATCGTGCGTCGCGACCATATGCGAGACGATGCCGAACGTATAGGTCTCGTCCTGTTTCCACGGATCGTGCCCGAGCGTGCCGATCATCAGATAAGCGCCGATCAGCAGCCCCACCCCGAGCGCGACGAGCCAGGCGCCGCGCTGGGTCTGCGCGTTCGACGCGGCGCCGACGGCCGGCGCGCGGGAATGCGATCGGATCGGCGAGATCGACACACGATCCGCTTCTCCGATAGGTCCAAGATCCGTGGGTTCGGCTCGACGATGGCCTGCCGCGCGGTCCATCGCTTGACCCTGCGCGCTATCGGACACGATGCTCGGCCTGAGCCCCGCGATTCGACGCGAAATTCCATTCCATGCAGCAAACAGCGACATGCACCGCCCCGTCGGTTCGATCTGAGTGTTCGGATGCTGGGCACGGGACACGCGCCGCGCGCAAAGGCCATGCCTGTCAGGCCCATCCGGATTTGCGGCGAATGTTACCGTTTATGAATCACAGAATCACGGCATTTATAGCACTATGATCGTTATTTGATGTTTCTTACTAAAAGTTAGCGTTTTTTAATACTTCTGAAGGAATGTCGATATACATTTTGTAATACTTTTACAAATATCAACATTCGATCGCGACCTCGATGAAAACGGGTCGGCTCGCCTACACGCAGTGCGGATCGAGGCGGTGGGTTTCGATGGATCCTTGAGCCGCGCCCGGCGTTGTCCGACGGCGCGTCGATCGGCCGTTCATTCGTACGCATGCGTCATGCATGCACACCACGCAGCACACCGCGCGGCGCCTGCACACGCAGGCCGGCGGCGCCAACCCTCGCGGAACGAAGGGTGTCGCGGCGGCAATCGAAGAAAAGCGATACGCGGCAGCCCGCGTTGGATCGAGCATCGGAGGCGCGGCCCCGACGTCTTACCGTTCGCGCCCCCGCGCAAGTGCGCGCCGGATAGCATCGAGCCAGAGGCCGACCGCATGCGCGCCCGGATCGACGAAACCGAGCGCGCGCTCGCCGACATAGCTCGATCGCCCGCGCTTGGGCGTCATGTTCGCCGTCTCGGCCGCGCCGCGACGGGCCGCCTCGATCGCGGCTTCGAGCCCGGTTTCAGGGGAAGTTTGAGGGGCGATTCCAGGCACGACTGCATGCCGTGCCGGTCCATCGGACGGCGCGGCGTCCGATGCATCAAGCGCGCCGCGCAATGCGCGCGCGGCCGGGTCGAGCGCATCGACCATCGTCCGATCGCCCGGCCGCGCGCCGCCGAGTTCCATGACGCCCTCGACGGCCGCGCTGAAGGCATGCGACCACGCACGCGCGTCCGGCATGCGGCCGGTCTTGCCGAGTTCCGACGCGGCCCGCAGCAGCATCACCGCATAGAGCGGCCCCGACGTGCCGCCCATGACCCTGCGCACCGTCGCCGACAGCGCGCGCAGCACGTCGGCCGGCGCCGATTCGGGCGGACATGTGTCGATCGTCGAACGCACCGCGCGTGCGACGCGCGCCGCGCTCGTGCCGAAATCGCCGTCGCCGACATGGTGGTCCATCTGCGTGAGCGTCGCCTCCGCGGCAATCAGGTCGTCGCAGATCGCCTCGATCACATGCCGCAGCGTCGACTCGACCGACAACCCCGGGCCCGTCTGCGCGGTCTCGTCACGCACGGGCGCATGACGCGTCGCCTCCGACGGATGACCGCCCACGAGCGGCCACGCGCTCGTGCGGGTCGCCGCGTCGAGCCAGCCGAGACGCGCCTCGTCGACACGCAAGAGCGTCAACGAGACGCCGGCCATGTCGAGCGCGCTGAGGAAGGTGCCCGACCATGCCCGCTCGATACGGACATTGCGCGCGCGCAAATAGCGGATCGCGTCGCCCGCGACGATCGCGAGCTCGCTCGCGGGCGTGCCGCCGAGATTGTTGACGAGCAGCGCGACACGATCGTGCGTCGCGAGCTTGAGATCGTCGATGATCGTCGAGAGCAGCGTCTCGACGATCGCGCCGGCGGGCTCGAGTGCGCCGCGCCGTACACCGGGCTCGCCGTGAATGCCGAGGCCCCATTCGATTTCGTCGTCGCCGAGCGTGAAGCCCGGTCTGCCCGCGGCGGGTACCGTGCACGGCGTCAGGGCAACGCCCATCGTGCCGAGCGCCGCAGCGGCCTCGCGCGCGATCTGCGCAACCTCCTTGAGCGGACGCCGTTCCGCGGCGGCCGCGCCCGCGATCTTGTGAACGAGCACGGTCCCCGCGAGCCCGCGGCGTCCCGCATGCTCGCCCGACGCCGACAACGCGACATCGTCGGCCACGATGACCATCTCGACCGGGATGCCTTCACTGCGCGCGATTTCGGCGGCGAGTCCGAAATTGAACCGGTCGCCCGTGTAGTTCTTGACGATCAGCAGCACCCCGGCGGCCCCGGCAACCGCGCGAATCGCATCGAGCACCGCATCCGTCGACGGCGAGGTGAAGACTTCGCCCGCAACGGCGGCGCTGAGCATGCCGGGTCCGACATATCCGGCATGCGCGGGCTCGTGACCCGAGCCGCCGCCCGAAATCAACGCAACCTCACCCTGCGCCGCCGCGCTTTGCGCATCCGCGCGGATCACGACGCCGCTGTGCGGGAGCCACGTGAGTTCGGGATTCAGCGCAACGAGTCCGTCGAGCATGTCGGGCACGACGGACGCCGGATCGTTGAGGAGTTTCTTCATCCGCTCAGCGCGTGAGCTTCGCCGCGATCTCGGCGACGTGCTTGCCCTGGAATTTCGCGATATCGAGCTCGTTCGCCGACGGCTTGCGGCTGCCGTCCGCGCCCGCGAGCGTCGTCGCGCCGTAAGGCGTGCCGCCCGTGATCTCGCCCATATTGGTCAGGCCCGCGCATGAATACGGCACGCCGACGATGATCATCCCGTGATGCAGCAGCGTCGTATGAAACGACGTGATCGTCGTCTCCTGTCCGCCGTGCTGCGTCGCGCTCGACGAGAACACGCTGCCGATCTTGCCGATCAACGCGCCTTTGGCCCAAAGCCCGCCGGTCTGATCGAGAAACGTGCGCATTTGCCCGGCCATATTGCCGAAGCGCGTCGGCGTGCCGAACAGGATCGCGTCGTAGTTCGGCAGTTCGTCGACGGTCGCGATCGGCGCGGCCTGATCGAGCTTTGCGCCGAATTTCGCGGCGACCTCGGGCGGAATCGTGTCCGGTACGCGCTTGACCGTGACTTCGGTCCCCGCGACGGATTGCGCGCCTTCGGCAATGGCGCCCGACATCGTTTCAATATGACCGTACATCGAGTAATAGAGCACCAGCACCTTCGCCATGGAAACCTCCGTAGTTGGCCAAGACGTCGATCCGCGTTCGAACCCGGCATCGCGTGCCGCGATGGACGCCCAGTATAGACGCGCGTCACGGGGCTCCGCAGTGCGTGCGCGGGTCCGCGCGCCGCGCCGTCATTGCGAACAAACCCCGATTCCGCTGAGGGACCCGCGATGGCTAAATGCGGGACGCAAAACACTTACGTGCTGATAATGAATACCCCCGATTTGCGCGGCGCGCCGGACCTGCGCGGCGCGCATGCCCCCGCCGCGGACCGTCCCGAGGCGGATACGGCGCGGTCGAGCGCCGCTTCGATCGGCGCGCGGCTCGACCGCCTGCCCGCGACACGCACCGTCTGGTGGCTCGTCGCCGCGATCGCGATGGGCGGCTGGTTCGAGTTCTACGACCTGTTCTTTACCGCCTATGTCGGGCCAGGTCTCGTCAAGAGCGGCATCTACTCGACGACGACCGCGTCGTTCTTCGGTTTTTCGGGTCTCGGGGCCTTTGTCGCGGCGTCGTTCGCGGGCCTGTTCATCGGCACGCTCGTCTTCAGTCCGCTCGCGGACCGCATGGGACGCCGAAGCATCTTCACGTTCTCGCTGCTCTGGTACTCGATCGCAACGGTCATCATGGCGTGTCAGTCGAGCGCGAGCGCGATCAACGCATGGCGCGTGATCGCGGGGATCGGGATCGGCGTCGAACTCGTCACGATCGACGCCTATACGAGCGAACTCGTCCCCAAGCATCTGCGCGGGCGCGCGTTCGCGTTGCTGCACGCCGTGACGTTCGCGGCGGTGCCCGCCGCCGCCTTCTTCGCCTGGTGGCTCGTGCCGAACAAGCCGTTCGGCGTCGACGGCTGGCGCTGGGTCGTCTGGATCGGCGCGCTCGGCGCGGTGCTCGTCTGGGTGATCCGGCGCCGCGTGCCCGAGAGCCCGCGATGGCTCGCGCAGCAAGGGCGGTTCGACGAGGCCGAGCGCGCGATGTCGGCGCTCGAACACCGTGTCGCCGCCGAATACGGACGCCCATTGCCCGCGCCCGAAGTCCGCCCGGCCCCTGCGACGTCATCGGCGTCATCCGCCGCGTCCAATTCGGACAACGGCGTCTGGTCGTCAGCCTATCGCGGCCGCACGATCATGATGATGGTCTTCAACGCGTTCCAGTCGATCGGGTACTACGGCTTCGCTGCCTGGGTGCCGACCCTGCTGATCCACAAAGGCATCACGATCACGCAAAGCCTGCTCTATTCGTTCGTGATCGCGATTTCGAATCCGATCGGCCCGATCCTCGCGATCCGCGTCGCCGACAAGATCGAGCGCAAGACGATGATCATGCTGTCGGCCCTCGGGATCCTGGTCTTCGGCTTGCTGTTCGCGACGCAGACCTCGCCCGCGGCGCTGATGGTGCTCGGCGTGCTGATCACGACGAGCAGCGCCTTGCTTTCGGTCGGCTATCACGCGTACCAGGCCGAACTGTTCCCGACGCGGATACGCGCTCGCGCGGTCGGCCTCGTCTATTCGGTCTCGCGCGTCAGCGCGATGTTCTCGGGCTTCATGATCGCATTCGCGCTGCGCCAATTCGGCGTGCACGGCGTATTCGGCTTGATCGGCGTGTCGATGGTCATCGTGATCGGATCGGTCGGCCTGTTCGGGCCGCGCACGAACGGACGCGACCTCGACGACGTCTCGGCTTGACGAGGTCCTGAGCTACTGAGCTTGCCGGCTTGCGGATCGAACGCTCGCTAGCCTAAAGATTCGATACCGACGCTCAGATCATGCCGCCGTTGACGCCGATGACCTGACGCGTCACGTACGACGCCGCATCGCTCATGAGAAAACCGACGACCGCCGCGACTTCCTCGGGCTTGCCGACCCGGTTCATCGGCACGATCTTGAGGGCTTCGTCGAGCGGCACATCGTCAAGCATGGCCGTATCGACGAGCCCGGGTGCGACGCAGTTGACCGTGATCGCCCGGCTCGCGAGTTCGGTCGCGAGCGCCTTCGTCGCGCCGATCAGACCCGCCTTCGCGGCGCTGTAGTTGACCTGGCCGCGATTGCCGATCACCCCCGACACGGACGCGATCGTCACGATGCGTCCGCCGTGTCGCGCGCGGACCATCGGCATCGTCAGCGGATGCACGACGTTATAAAAGCTGTTGAGTCCCGTGTCGACGACGACATCCCAATCCTCGCCGGTCAGCGCGGGAAACGCCGCGTCCCGCGTGACGCCCGCATTGCAGACGATGCCGTAGTACGCGCCGTGCGCGTCGACGTCCGCTTCGAGCGCGGTCTGGCATGCGGCGCGATCGCGCACATCGAACTGGATCACGCTGGCCGTGCCGCCTTGCGCGACGATCGACGAGACGATCGCATCGGCCTCCGTGCGTCCCTGCCGGCAATGGACGGTCACCGCGAATCCATCGGCCGCCAGCCGGTTCGCGATCACGCGGCCGATCCCGCCGCTCGCTCCCGTCACCAATACGCGTCGCGTCATCGATCCAACCCCTCGTTGTGCTTCGGAAAATAAAAACCGCCGGCGCACGATGATACGCGTGTTGCGCGGGCCGTTTGCGGATGCGGATGCGGCTGCGGGGCCGCATGCGGTGTCGCGATGGGGCAATGGGGTGAGCCCGTCGAACGCGGGCTCGAAGCGTCAGTGGCGCGGCGCGGATTCGATGCGGCACGCACACGCATGCGTGCGCGTGCCGCATGATCGCCGGTCGAGCTCAGGCCCCAGTGTCCGCGTCCATTTCGTCGAACACTTTCTGCGCGAGGTGAAACGCCGAATTGGCCGCCGGCACGCCTGCATAGATGGCCGTCTGCATCAGCACTTCCTTGATTTCATCGCGCGTGACGCCGTTGTTCTTCGCGGCGCGCAAATGCAATGCGAGCTCCTCGGAGCGATTCAGCGACACCATCATCGCGATCGTCAACAGGCTGCGCGTGTGACGCGGCAGACCGGGCCGCGTCCAGATCTCGCCCCATGCGTAGCGCGTGATCAGGTTCTGGAATTCGTCGGTCAGCGCCGTGCGATTGTCGAGCGAGCGATTGACATGCTTGTCGCCGAGCACCGCGCGTCGCACTTCGAGGCCGGCGGCATAGCGTTCGTCTTCGGTCATCATGCCTCCGCGAGAAAATCGAGCACCGTCGCGTTGAATGCGTCGGGCAGTTCAATGTTCGAGATATGCGACGCGTCGAATTCGACGTACCGCGCGCCCGCGATCGACGCCGCGAGTTCCTGGCCCTGGGCGGGCGTCGCCGCGACGTCGTGCGTGCCCGCGATCACGAGCGCGCGCGCGCGAATGTTATGCGTTTCGCCGCGCAGATCCGCGATGCGCAACGCATCGCAATTCGACGCATAGCCTTCGTTGTCGGTATGCACGAACACGTCGCGGATATGTGCGTACATGAGCGGTTCGCGTTCGACGAACGCGGGCGTGAACCAGCGCGGGAGGACCGCGTCCGCGAGCGAAGCCATCCCGCCTTGACGCGCCTTGTCGGCACGCGGCCCCCAGACTTCGTCGGAGCCGATTTTCGCGGCCGTATTCGCGAGCACGACGCGATCGATGCGGTCCGGATACCGTGCGGCGAGCGCGACGCCCGTGAGACCGCCCATCGAAATCCCGCAGAAATGCGCGCGCGAAATCGACAGCGTGTCGAACAGACCGAGCACGTCGCCCGTCAGTTGTTCGATCGTATAGCTGCCCTTGGGCGCATCGGAATGACCGTGACCGCGCGTGTCGTAACGCAGCACGCGATAGCGCGACGCGAAGGCGGCGAGCTGGGGCGTCCACATCGAGACGTCGGCGCCCAGCGAGTTCGAGAATACGATCCACGGTGCATCGGTGTTCGCGGCGCCATCGATCCGGTAGTGGATCTCGACGCCCTTGATGCTGGCATACGGCATGATTGGGTTCTCTTTACGGCTCAAAAGCCTGGTGAAGGGCCAGCGCCGCATCGACCAGCGCGTGCGCCTGGCCGACGTAGTGCGCCGGATCGAGAAGGTCCTTGAGTTGCTGCGCGTCGAGATGACGCGTGACCTCCGGGTTTTCGGACAACAATTCGAACAGCGTGCGGCCGTCGCGTATCGCAGCCTTCGAGCACTGTTCGACGAGATGATGGGCATCGAGGCGGCCGATCGCGTCGCCGAGCGCGAGCATCACGGCCTCGCCGAGAATCAGCCCGCGCGTGATGTCGAGGTTCGACGCGAGCCGTGCGGTATCGACTTCAAGTCCGCCGACCATATCGCGGATCTGCGCGAGCGCGCCGCCCGCGAGCCGCGCGAGATCGGGCAGCGCCTCCCACTCGGCCTGCCATCCGCCGAGCGCGCGCTCGTGTTCCTGGACCATGCCCGCGAGCACCGTCGCGACGAGCGCGGGCGCGCGCGTCGCGGCCGTCAGCACGGCCGCGCATCCGACCGGATTGCGCTTGTGCGGCATCGTCGACGAGCCGCCCTTGCCCGCACCTGCGGGTTCGGCGAGTTCGCCGATTTCCGTCTGCATCTGCAGCGAGATATCGCGCGCGATCTTGCCGAGCGTGCCGATCAGCATGCCGAAAAACGTCGCCGCCTCCGCGATGCGATCGCGCTGCGTGTGCCACGGCAGCGCGGGCAGCCGCAGGCCGAGGTCGTCCGCGAGCGACTGCGCGACCGCGGGCGCGGCATCGCGCAGACTCGCGAGCGTGCCTGCCGCGCCGCCGAATTGAAGGACGAGCACGCGTTCGCGCAGTGCATGCAGGCGCTCGCGGTGACGCGTGAGCGCGTCAAGCCATTGCGCGAACTTGAGACCGAGCGTGATCGGCAGGGCCTGCTGGAGCCAGGTGCGGCCGATCATCGGCGTCGCGCGATGCGCGCGCGCCTGCGTCGCGAGCGCGTCGCACGCGAGTCGCAGATCGATGTCGAGCTGAACCAGCGTCGCCTGGAGCTGGAGCACGCACCCCGTGTCGATGATGTCCTGGCTCGTCGCACCCCAATGCACGTACTTGGCCGCTTCGGCGTCCGCCTTGCGAACATGCGCGGTCAGTTGCTTGACGAGCGGAATCGCGAGATTGCCGCCCTGCGCGGCCCCGGCCATCAACGCCGGCGCGTCGATATGGCGCGCGTCGCACGCGGCGACGATCGCGGGGACGGCACTGTGGGGAATCACGCCGTGTTCGGCAGACGCACGCGCGAGCGCCGCTTCGACATCGAGCATGCGCTGCACGGTCGCGCCAGGCGACCAGACCGCGTTCATCGGTCCAGTTCCGCAGATGAGGTCGGTCAGTCGACCGGTCGCTTCGAACGTTGAATCGGCACTCAAGGACACATGTCTCCGTGGGATGGCTTCGCGCGGAGACACACGATACGCATGATTCGCGCCCGACTCAACGATTGCGACATTTCGTACGCGATACGCACAGATGCATGCGAAATCCCGCGCATACATCGGTGTTCAGACACGGGCGGCTTAGCGGCCGACCTTAGCGGCCGATCATTGCAGATTGCCCCAGCGCGGCACGGCGGGTTCGGCCGAGGCCCATTTCCAGCCGTCTTGCTGCTTGCATGCCGACGCGATGAACCAGGCTTGCTTTGCATCGGGCGCGTCGCCGTCGGCGACCGAGAACGCGAATTCGCGGCATGTCGCGAGCGCGCTGTCGAATTCGCGCAGCACGCGTACTTCGCCATGACCGTTCTCGACCGGCAGCGTGTGCTTGACGCGCCACGGCTGCAGATCGCCGATCGATTCGGTGCTTGCAGCGAGCACGATCGCATTTTGCTGATCCGCATGAAGCGTGCGCATGACGTGCGCGACGACCTCGTCGGTGCCGGCCTGGACCGCGATGCCGACACCAATGCCGATCGCCGGGTTGGTCGTGACGACGCCCGTCGCGACACCCGCCGCGGCGCCCGCCGCCGCGCCGATCGATGCGCATCCGCTGACGAGGCTCGCGGCCGATACGGCGGCGAGCACGAGCGCAAGGCGGATCATTGGAGCGCGCCCCAACGCGGCGTCGCGGGTTCGGCCGACGCCCATTGCCATTTGTCGCCGTCGCGGCAAACGGCCGCGACATAGAACGCGCTTTGCGCGGGATGGTCCTGGGTCGCATCGTGGTCGACCGAGAACACGATTTCCTTGCAATCGAGCTTGCCCGCGCTGATGACGCGGCTGACCGTCACGCGTCCCTTCTCGTCGTCTTCGATCGGCACGCTGTGCACCGCCGCATACGATGCGACGCCGCCGACCGGCAAGGGTCCGGCCGCCGCCGCGATGGCGTCCTGCGTATGCGTATGCACGACACGCTCGGAGTACTGAACACCCGCTTTCGCCGCCGCGACCGCGCCGAGACCGATCCCCGTCGCGACCGCCGCGTTGCTCGTGACGCCGCCTGCAATCGCCGCGCCGACGACGCCTGCTCCGGCCGTCGCGCCTTCGCTATACACCGAGGTACATCCCGTCAGACTTGCCGATGCGCAAGCCCCCATGCCGATCGCGATCCATGCGATCACTGTCGAACGACGCAATACGACCATCCTGGACACCCTGTTTTCTTCGTTTTCAGGAACGCCCGCGATTCTGAAGCACGCGCTTCAACGTGAACGAATTAAATTGCAAGAAATTGAAAAACACGAGGACAACGACGGATTTCTTAGCTTGCGATTTGTCTCGACGTCAGCAATTTTCGTGCATCGCCGAGGCTCAGCGATTCCATCGATCCGGGGGAATGGGCGCTCAATGGTCTCAATGGCTTAGCGGGCTTGGCGAAAGTGACGGGCTTAGCGCGCTCGACAGGCTTAGGCCCATCCGAAAGCGCGCCTTTCGCCGTGTACATGTCGACGCACTTAAGCCTTGGATGCGGCGCATCAACGCGCGCTACGCTTGATGGCCCGGACCTTCGCGATGCGGCATTCGATGCCAGCTCAAAATCGAGCCATGTTTTCGGGCAAGTGGAATTGGCTTGAAAATCCGCCGATTTGGCAGGACACATGTCGGACTCGCCTTAAGATCGAATACCGATCCACGAGAAAACCCTCAGGAGACCGACGATGCTGACACTCAGACCGAACTGCGAATGTTGCAACAAGGATCTTCCGCCCGATGCGCTCGATGCGCGCATCTGCACGTACGAATGCACGTTTTGCGCGACGTGTGTCGAGACGGTCCTGAAAGGGGTTTGCCCGAACTGTTCGGGAGAACTCGTACGCCGGCCGATCCGTCCGGCAGCCGCATTGCTCAAGCACCCGGCATCGACGGAACGCGTGTTGAGAAAGGACTGCCCTTAAGCAGACGGTCGACATCGTGGCGGCGCGATGTCGCGCAGTCGAGCCTTCGGTCAAGGACTCGACTGCGCCAAGCCGTCAGCGCCGATAAGCGGCTTCGATAAACGGCTTCGATAAATGGCCTCAATAAGTGGCTTCAACAAGCGGCGTCGATAAGCGGCTTCGATGCACGATCGCCGCTTCGATTAATGATGCCGGCCCGGATGCGTCATCCGGTGCCATGCGTGGCGCATGGCCTCCTTCATGTGCTGCCAGTCGGACGACGTGCCCGCGCCCCGTGCGCGATGCATGTCTCGCGTGTCGACGAAAACATCGTCGGGACCGAAGTCGCTGGCGTCCTGCGTTGCATAGCGACGATCGTCGTCATCGACATGCGTCGACGTGCGCGGTGCGCCATCGTCAAATTCCGTGTGCCGAACGCCGCTTGCATGTGCGGCCGCGGCGGCATTCGCCGCACGCATTTCGGCGCGTTCATCCATCGACGCGTAGTCGTGCAGCGTCTCATCGCGCAACAATGCCTCGCGTCTCGCGAATTCGGCCGCGCGCGCACTCGCATCGTCGCCGGGTTCATCAGGCACATCGCGCCACGATGGACTCGAACCCAGAGCTTCGAGACGCGCGGCATCGCTGAGCGCCGCTTCACGCAAGGCCGCTTCGTGTCGCGCGAGTTCATCGGCGCCCGTCGGACGCGTCAGGCGATGCATCGCGCTTGCATCGCCCGCACCGTACAAGGCGTCCGCTCGAGCCCGATCGTCAGCGCCACGCATCGCGTCCGCGTCGAGCCGATCGCGCGCCGACGCGATTTCGCCCATCGGGTCCATGTCGCGCAAGATATCGCGCTCGTGGCGCGCCTGACGCTCGCGCAGATCGTTGGAGATGCGCATCGCATCCGCGTCGCCTAGCGCAGCCGCACCGCGCATCGCAGCCTCGTCGCCGAGCCGATCGGCTTCGAGTTCGTCAGGCCCTGGCGAACGCATGGCCGCTTGCGATGCCGCGCGCTCCTGCCAGTCCGCGGCCCAATCGCCCGAGGCGGGGTCGGGACGCATCATCGCGTCGCGCATCGCGACATCGCGTGCGGTCGGCTCATCGGCATGGGGCATGAACGACTCGGTCTCGCGACCGTCGTCGACATCGCGCGCACGCAGCGACGCATCGGTCATGCGCCGGTCGCGCGCGGCCATCGACGCGGCATCGCGCGACGCGGTGCGCAGCGACTGACGAATACGTTCATCGTCCGCGAGATGCGTCAAGCTGTCGTCGCGCGCGCACGCGTCGCGCTGCGCCAGCGGATCGTCCGCGCGTCGCGAATACACGCGTACGTGGCGCGAAATCCTGGTCGGCGCATCCTCCTGCATCGGCTGAACGCGCCCGCCATGGCGCGTACGCGCAAAACCGCAGTCGTCGAGAAACACTTCGGCGCCCGACGCAAGCAGATGACGCGCTTCGGTATCGGAAACGGTGGGGTCCGACGCTCCCGTATCGGCAACGGCGGGACTCGACGCACGTGATGCGGCCTCATGCGTTTGCATCGTCTGAGGCTGCACGCGCTCTTCACCATATTGGCCCGACGTCACCGCCGGCGCGCTGCCCATATCGCCGACATGGCCGAAATCGCCGGGTACGCCGAAGTCGCCCTGGAATCGATCCCATGACGCCATCCCGGCTCCCGCCTGCACGCGCCTCAGATCCTCTTGTCTGACCGCGGGACTTGCATCCGTCGAAACCCGCGATCGAGCGTCATCGGCCGCGAGCGTCGTGCGCATGGCGGGTGCGGTCTCGCCGGTCGTGAAATCGGTGCGCGTCGCGCGATATCCGGTCGGATCGGACGGATCCATGCTCGTGACGTTCCCAGGCTGCGCCGCCGTACGCGCGGGCCGTCCCGATACGGCAAGGTCGGGTCCGAGGTCTGCGACCTCTTCGGGCGGCTCGACATGTCGCGCCGCATGCGCCCACTGCACGACACGCTCTTCGAGATCGTATGCGCCGGCGCGCACGAGGATGTCCGATGCGAGCGACCGTTCGATCTCGTCGTCGACATCGACCGCGACCAGCGCGCCACCGCGACGCATTGCGGCCTCATACCGAAGCATTTCCTCGCGCGCCGATTCCGGCGCGAACAAATCTTTGAAGAAATCCGTCAGGCGATCGAGCATGCCGTCCTTCTGCATCGTATGCATGACCGCCGCATCGTCTGAAACCGCCGGGCCCCGCGACGGGCGTACCGCATCGGCGCCCAAAGGCGCGCGTACGCCCGCGAGCGGATAGGCCATGCCTTCGTCGACGCCACGCGATGCGGCGCCCGCGCTCACGCGCACGTGCGGCTCCTGAAAACCTGCTTCGAGCAAGACCGAATGCGCGCGACGCGCTTCTTCGGATGTCTCGAACACACCTACGACCGTCTGTTTCATGTCGTCCTCCGAAACGAGTGCGTGCGCAACACGCGCGCAAGTCGTGTTCCCGCAGGCTTGCGTGCGCCCGCCGACACGATCCGGCACTTCACTTCAGTATAGGAAGCCGACGCGCGAGGACACAGGCGCATCGGGCGGCGGAATGCCGGGCCGTGCAGCGCGTGCGGCCAATGCGGCCAATGCGGCCAATGCGGCATTCATATCGCGTGTCCGACGACGCGTCGCGACAAACGACTTAGTCGATCGACGGCGTATCGAGCGAAAAATCGACGGCCGCTTTTGCATGCAGCGTCGTCGTATCGAGCAGCGGCACCGGACTGTCCTGCGCGCTCACGAGCAGCGTGATCTCCGTGCAGCCGAGCACGATCGCTTCGGCGCCTTCTTGCGCGAGCGCGTGCATGATCTCCCGATACTTCGCGCGCGACGTTTCGCTGATCTTGCCGAGGCAGAGTTCGTTGTAGATGATCTCGTGCACGCCGGCCTGGTCGTCGGGAGGCGGCACGATCATCGATACGCCGTGTCGTTCGTGAAGCCGATCCGCGAAGAAGCGCTCGCGCATCGAGAAGGCCGTGCCGATGAAGCCGACTTTATGCAGACCCGCGGCACGCACCGCCTCGCCGACGGGATCGACGATATGAAGAAACGGGACCGAAATCGCGTCGACGATGGATTGCGCCACGAGATGCATCGTGTTCGTGCAGAGCAGAATGCATTCGGCGCCGCCCGCTTCGAGCTTGCGCGCGACGGCCGCGAGTTGCGCGCCGGCCTGATGCCAGTGCCCTTCGCGCTGGAATGTGGCGATCGGCGCGAAGTCGACGCTGTAGAGCAGAAGCTGCGCCGAACTCAGGCCGCCGAGCCGATCGCGAACTTCGTGGTTGAGCAGGCGGTAATAGACGGCTGTCGATTCCCAGCTCATCCCGCCGATCAATCCGATCGTGCGCACGGGAGGATCCTCCGTTGAAGCAAGCAGTCATTTCGACCGATAACGCGGTTCGCCATGCTGTCTGCGGATTCTAGGCGAGATCGCTGCGACGATCGCCTCGACAGACGTCGATTCGCCGAACGTTGACGCGCCACGCATTCGGATTTGAGGCGAATCCGTCCCGTTAGTCCCCGACGAATGACCCTCCAAGCGTTTCTTGTTCTCGCCCGCAAGCGGTGACTAAGCGGACGCAAACATTCAACGATGCAATGGCGGAAGCCCTTCTCGAGGCCGGCAAGAATCCATTCGTCGCACTGCGCAAGACGCGCGCCGAAGTCAAACGCGACCGTTTCACTCTGAGCGCCTTCCGGTCGACCTGGTGCACCATTCGCCCAAGCCGCCTTAGGTCACAAATCGGTACAAATGACCGCATCGAGTTGTGACAACTGCGGAAAAAAATAGGCAGAGGTAAAAATGGGCGTTGCGTGAATTTTGCATCGATTGTGGACGACTCACTGTGAACCCTTGCCGGACGGGCCCCCGCAAAAAAACTTATCCACAGTTTCTGTGCGCAAATCTGTGAATAAGTCGATCGCCAACTCGCCAATGCCTTGATGAGTAACGGACTTTTTCCCGGCCACCCCGTCACGAGCAAACTTTGCTCAGTCGAGTCAGCCGTCCATACAAAGGCCTAAAGTCGATCGACTGCGTGCCGTTAACGGCCCGTCCCCGATCACGCGGCGTCCGCCTCACGCCATCCGATCCGTGTCATCGATACCTCAATGCGCAACCGTCGCCGATGCAGATTGCTTGACGAGATACACCGCAAGCGCGAGGCATACGACAAGCAGCGCGGACGTAAACGCGATCAGATGCGGCCAGCCGCCGTTCTGCCAGAACCAACCGCCGCACGAGCCGAGGATGCTCGACCCGAGGTAATACGCGAGCAAATAGAGCGACGACGCATGTCCTTTCGCGCCGCTCGCCATCTGCCCGACCCATCCGCTTGCGACCGAGTGCGAGATAAAGAAGCCGATCGTGATCGCCGAAATCCCCGCGATCACCGATAGCAAAGGCATGCACATCGTCAACGCAAGCCCGAGCGCCGTGACGACGATGCCGCCGATCAACACCGGCCCGCGTCCGAGCCGATCCGCGAGCGCGCCCGCCCCCGACGACGCGACAATGCCGAAGATATAAGCACTGAAGATCAAACCCGTCTGCGACGCATTGAGGTGATACGGCGCGGCCATGAGCCGGAAGCCCGCATAGTTGTACACCGTCACGAAGATCCCCATGACGAGCCCGCCGATCGCGAACACGGCCGGCAACCGTCCATGCGCAAGGTGCCCGCGCCACAGACGCAGATGCTGCGCCACGCTGACGCCCGCGCGCGGCACGAAATTCCTCGACGCAGGCAACATCGCGACGAACGCGAACGCCACGCACAAGTCGATCACGCCGATCGTGATCATCGCCGTACGCCACGAAAAGAAATCCGCGAGAAAACTCATGCCGACGCGCCCGATCATCCCGCCGAACGCGGTGCCGCCGACGTACAGTCCCATCGACAGTCCCAGCCCTTTCGGATGAATCTCTTCAGCGAGATACGCCATCGCGACCGCGGGCACACCGCCCAGCGTAAAGCCTTCGAGGCAGCGCATGAGCAGAATCGCATGCCATCCCGGCACGACCGCGACGAGCAGATTGCAGACCGACGCCACGGCCATCGATGCGAACATCAGACTCTTGCGTCCCGCGCGCTCCGAGACGCCGACCGCGCATACGATCGCAATCGCGAGCGCGCCCGTCGACACCGACAGCGCAAGCGAACTTTGCGCGGCGCCCATGCCGAATTCGGCCGCGAACGCCGGCAACAGAGGCTGCACGCAATAGAGCAAGGAAAACGTGGCGAACCCTGCGAGAAACAACGCAATGCTGATGCGCAAATACGCCGGCGAATCGCGCGTGACCCAACGTGGCTCGGCCGCGGAAAATTCGGAGGCGACGGCGGATTTCATTCAACGACCTCGATGACTTCATTCATGACGATGGACGCCATTCTCTTGCGCACGTGATCTCGTGTCCAATATATATAATTGGTCTACGCCATATCTTTTAGCACTATCTGTCGCGCGCACCACCGTGCAATGCGACGCGAGCCCCTCTGGAGCGCACGATTGGAACTCCGGCATCTTCGCTATTTCCTCGCCGTCGCCGAAGAATGCAATTTCACGCGCGCGGCGTCGAAGCTCGGCATCGGTCAGCCGCCGTTGAGCCAGCAGATCAAACAGCTCGAACGCGAAATGGGCGTTGAGCTGTTTAGACGCACCGCGCACGGCGTCGTCCTGACCGAAGCCGGTGAAGCATTCCGGATCGAAGCGCGTACCGTCATCGACAACGCGCATACCGCCGTGCGGGCAGCGCAACGCGCCGCGCGCGGCGAGACCGGTCATCTTCGTCTGGGCTTCACCGGATCGGCTGCGTTCAACCCGATCGTGCCGAGCTTGATCCGCGCGTTTCGCGATCGATATGTACGCGTCGAACTCACACTTGAAGAAGCGAACACGACGCAGCTTCTCGAAGGCCTCGAACAGCGCCGGCTTGACGCAGCCTTTATCCGTCCCGCGGAGAACCTGCCCGAGGGACTGCGCGTGACGCGCGTCGCCGACGAAGCGATGAAGGTCGTCGTGCCGTCGCGACATCCGCTCGCGCAGTCGCGGCGCGTGACGATGGCCGCGCTCGCGGGCGAACCGTTCGTCATCGTGCCGCGCGCCGCCGGCTCGACCCTGTTCGACGACGTCTATCACGCGTGCCGGCGCGCGGGCTTCGAGCCCAAGGTCGGACAGCTCGCGCCGCAGATGTCGTCGATGGTCAATCTCGTGGCCGCCGAACTCGGCATCGCGATCGTGCCGGCCGCGATCACGCAGGTCAAAGTGCACGGCGTACGCTACCTCGACATCACGGGCGACGCGCCGCGCGCGCGCCTCGGCCTCGCGACGCGCGTCGACGAAACCTCGATCGTCGTCACGAACCTGCTCAAGCTGCTCGGATAGGACGCTAATCCTTGCGGTAGAGCTTGATGACGGCCGAGAAATCGAGCTTGCCGTCGCCGTTCGCGCTCATCGCCTGATAGAGCTGCTGCGCGAGCGCGCCGAGAAACACGGGCTGTCGCGCGAGTTTTGCGGCATCGGACGCCAGACCGAGATCCTTGAGCATCAAATCGGTGCCGAAGCCTCCCGTATACCCGCGCGACGAAGGCGCCGCATCGACCAGGCCCGGAAACGGGTTATACGCTTCCGAACTCCAGCATCGTCCCGTCGACGTATTGACGATCCCGGCCAGCACGGCGGGATCGATGCCGAGCCGCTCGCCGAGCGACATCGCCTCGGCGACGCCGGCCATCGTGATGCCGAGGATCAGGTTGTTGCAGATCTTCGCGACCTGCCCCGTGCCCGTCTCGCCGCAATGCACGATGTTCTTGCCCATCGCGGAGAGCACCGGCTTCACATGCGCATACGATTCGGCGCTCGCACCGACCATGAACGTCAACGTCCCCGCGGCCGCGCCGCCCGTTCCGCCCGAAACGGGCGCGTCGACGAACGTGACGCCGCGCTCGGCCGCGAGTCCTGCGAATGCCTTCGCGCTCGCGGGATCGATCGTGCTCGAATCGATGATCGTGATGCCGCGCGCGATGCCCTCGAATACCCCGTTGTCCGCCGCGAGCACCGTGCGCACATGCTGCGCGGCCGGCAGCATCGTCATGACCACATCGACGCCCTGCACCGCGACCTTCGGCGACAACGCAGGCGCCGCGCCGGCCTTCACGGCTTCACTGACCGCATGCGCATCGAGGTCGTGCACCGCGACGTCGTGTCCCGCCTTGAGCAGATTGCGGACCATCGGTCCACCCATATTGCCGAGCCCGATAAACGCGACCTTCATCGATTCGTCTCCTTGCATGCATGGATCAACGGGCCGGCTTCGGATCTTCGACAAGGCTGTCCTGCGCGAAGTCCTCTTCCCAGAACTCGAACGCCGCGCGATCGAACGGCTCGCTGCGCGCGAGTTCGCGTTTGCGCAATTCGACGCGACGGATCTTGCCCGATATCGTCTTCGGCAATTCGGCGAATTCGATGCGCCGGATCCGCTTGTACGGCGCGAGCTTTTCACGCGAAAACTGAAACACGCTGCGCGCAAGATCCGCGCTCGCCTCGTATCCCGCGCGCGTCGTCACAAACGCTTTGGGCACCGACAATCGAAGCGCATCGGGACTTGGCACGACGGCCGCTTCCGCGATCGCCTCATGTTCGATAAGCACGCTTTCGAGTTCGAACGGACTCAATCGATAATCGGACGACTTGAACACATCGTCGGCGCGGCCCACATACGTCAAGTATCCATGCTCGTCGCGCATCGCGACGTCGGACGTCCGGTAGTAGCCGTTGCGCATCGCATGCGCGGTCGCGGCCACGTTGTTCGCATAGCCCGTCATGAGCCCCAGCGGACGCGCCGCGCCGCGCGCGGCGAGCCGGATCGCGATCTCGCCCTCGTCCGATGCGACGTCGTCGAGATCGACGAGATCGATCGTGTAGCCCGGCATCGGGCGTCCCATCGAACCGGGCACGACACGTTGTCCCGGCGAATTCGCGATCATGCACGTCGTTTCGGTCTGTCCGTAGCCATCCCGGATCGTGATGCCCCACGCGTGCCGCACACGCTCGATGATCTCGGGATTCAGCGGCTCGCCCGCGCCGACGATTTCGCGCAACGCCACCGCATACGCGCCGAGCGGCTCCTGAACGAGCATGCGCCACACGGTCGGCGGCGCGCAGAGCGTCGAGACGCGGCAACGGACGAGCACCTCGAGCGCAAGCTTCGGCACGAACCGCGCGAAGTTATAGACGAATACGCAGGCCTGCGCATTCCACGGCGCAAAAACGCAGCTCCATGCGTGTTTGGCCCAGCCCGGCGAGCTGATGTTCCAGTGCACGTCGCCCGGCTCGAGTCCGATCCAGTACATCGTCGACAACGATCCGACCGGATAGCTCTGGTGCGTATGTTCGACGAGCTTCGGCTTCGACGTCGTCCCCGATGTGAAGTAGTAGAGCATCGGATCCATGGCATCGGTCACACCGTCGGGTACAAATACCTCCGATGCGCGATATCCGGCCTCGAAGTCGAGCCACCCATCGGCGCGCGCACCCACGGCGATTCGGATCGCGGGTCCGTCGAGCGTCGCGAACTTCGTGGTTTCCCCCGCATCGACGATCGCGCAGCGCGCGCCGCCGAGCTCGACGCGGTCGTGTATATCGGCCGCGGACAACAGCGTCGTCGCGGGCGAGACGATCGCGCCGAGCTTGATCAATGCGAGCATCGCGTCCCAGAGTTCGACACGATTGGGCAACATCAACAGGACGGGATCGCCGCGCCGCACGCCGGCGTCGCGCAGAAAGTTCGCAATGCGAGACGAACGCTCGGACATCTGCGCATACGAATACCGCGTGCCGTCCGATGCCGGATCGTCCACGATCCAGAGCGCGGGCGCATCGTTGCCGCGCGCGACGACATCGAAGTAATCGAGCGCCCAGTTGAATCGATCGAGCACCGGCCATCGAAACTCGGCATACGCGCGTTCGTAGTCGGTCCTGTATCGCCAGAGCACGTCGCGTGCTTCGAGAAAAGGCTGAGCTGCGTCCATCGTCGTCTCCTGGATGCGCGCTGCGGTTTTCTTCGGGCTCGCGACTCGGATCGGACATCGACCCTCAGACGTTGCGAGCAATCACCATGCGTTGAACTTCGCTCGTCCCTTCGTAGATCTGCGTGATGCGTGCGTCGCGATAGTGGCGCTCGACCGGATAGTCGGTCAGGAATCCATAGCCGCCGTGAATCTGAATCGCGTGCGAACAGACGGTCTCGGCCATCTCGGACGCAAACAGCTTGGCCTGCGAGGCTTCAGACAGGCACGGCTCGCCGACGCTGCGCAAGCGCGCCGCATGATGCACGAGCAAACGCGCCGCATTGAGTTGCGTTGCCATGTCGGCAAGCATGTTCGCGACGGACTGATGTTCGACGAGCGGCTTGCCGAACTGCATGCGTTCGCGCGCATAGGCGCGCGCCGCATCGAACGCCGCGCGCGCGATACCGACGGCTTGCGCGGCGATGCCGATACGTCCGCCTTCGAGATTCGACAGCGCGATCTTGAGCCCTTCGCCGCGTTGGCCCAGCGCATACGCTTCGGGAATCGCGCAAGCGTCAAGCGTCACCGGACACGTATCGGATGCGCGAATGCCGAGTTTCTTTTCGGGCGGGCCCACATGGAAGCCGCGTGTATCGGTCGGCACGATGAACGCCGACAGACCGCGCTTACCCGCATCGGGATCGGTCACCGCGAAGACGATCGCCAGATTCGCGCGCGCCGCGTTCGTCACGAACTGCTTGCTCCCGTCGAGCACCCACATGCCGTCGCGCAACACGGCCCGCGTGCGCAGATTATGGGCTTCCGAACCGGCCTGCGGCTCGGTCAAACAGAACGCGCCGATCGCCTTGCCGCTCGCGAGATCGGGCAGCCATTGCGCTTTCTGCGCATCGGTGCCGAAGCGAAGAATCGGACCGCAGCCGACCGAGTTGTGCACGCTCACGAGCGTCGCGCACGATGCGCAGCCCGCCGCGATTTCCTCGATCGCAAGCGCATACGCAATGTAATCGGAGTACGTGCCGCCCCATTCCTCGGGGACCATCATGCCGAGAAAACCGAGCGCGCCGAGCGCGCGAACGACGTCGGGCGGAATCGCCGCCTCGCGGTCCCATTCGGCGGCATGGGGGGCCAGGGATTGCGCGGAGAAGTCGCGTGCCGCATCGCGAATCATCCGCTGCTCGTCAGTCAGGAAATCTTCCATGCGGTCGCGCGAGAAGGTCGGGAGAGCCGCACGCGATCTCGTGGACCCCATGCGCCTGAGCGGCCCAACATACGCGCGTCACCGACGCGGTGCAATCGGGACATACGCGCCGCGCGAGCGCGCATCGCACCCATCGAACCGCGCCCCTTGCCTTGCGCCGCGTCGCAAACGCAAGACAAGAGGCGGTCTCGACGTGGCCACTGATACGTCGTCAATCGAGCACGCGCGCCCGCGACGATGGCCCGCGCCCGTGAAGCGCACTAGTGCACCGCAGGGAAATCGACCGTCGTGTCGTTGATCCGATTGAACACGTTCGTGAACGTGATGATCGCGATCGCGAGGCTGATCTCGACGAGTTGCGTTTCGCTGTACCCGGCCGCGACGATCGCGTCGAAATCGTCCTGGCTCACCGTGCCGCGCGACTGCACGATGCCGCGCACGAACCGCACGAGCGCATCGCGTTTCGCGTCGCCGGTCGCTTCGCCCGCGCGAATCTGCTTCATCGTGTCCGGCGCGAGGCCCGCGATCTTGCCGACGAGCGTATGCGCGGCGACACAGTAGTCACATGCGGCCGCTTCGCTGACCGCGAGCTTGATGGTTTCCTGATCCTGCTTGCTCAGCGAGCTCTTGGCGAGCGCCGCGTCGGCCTGCAGCAGCGCCTGAAGCGCCGCGATATTGTGCGAACCGATCGTCGCGTAGGCGTTCGGCACTTTGCCGACCGCTTTCTTGATTTGACCGAAAACGTCTGCCGTGACGCCCGTTGCGTCGTCGGCCTTGATCATCGAAATGCGTGACATGGTGGGGCTCCTGAAGTGTGTTGTGCCAACTGGCTGGCATGGACATCACTGTATGCGTCGGAGGCGAGTCGTTGAATACTCGAAAACATCGCGAATATGCTCGTTCGTCTCACGCAATCGAGCGAGACGCATCGACGCTCTCGTCACATCCCTGCCCCGGCGCCCCCGCTGCCGGACGGGAAGGTTTCAGTTGTGCTGCTCGCCGGGCAGTTCCGCGCCATGCGCCCGGATCGCGGCGATGAGTTCGGCCGCCGTGATCTCGTGACGGACGTCGCGATGAATGCCGGGTTTGCGGTGATGCACGTCGACGAGCACGACCGCCTTGCCGTCTTCGGTGGCCTCGAGCCGCACGAGGCGGACTTCTTCGCCGCTCGCTTCGTCGTGCTCGGTCATCAGGGTCATGCTGCCCCTCGCGCCATTGCTGCTCATATGCCGCTCCCGGTCCGTACGCTGTCGATGCCACGATTCTAACGGGACGCGGCCCATCGGTGCGATGCGGATCGGATCGATCCGCGCATGACGCCGCATCGACAGCCCGTGCGCATGCGCGATCTGCACGATTGCGCGATCGGGCGCAGGATCGCGCATGCCAACACATTGAAAGGCACGCCACTCAAGGAGGCCGATCATGTCGCTCCATTCCGCTTGCCGCGCCGCGATCCGAGCCCTGATTGCACTGGCGCTTCCCGTGTCGGCCGCCGCGTTGCTCAGCGCATGCGTCGTACCGGGGCCAGGTCCCGGTTATGGCCCGGGGCCCGGATACGATGGCCGACCGGGGCCGAACTACGACCGGTCGGACGTCAATTGCCAGTTCGGTTCGCCGTGCGGCAATGCGCGCGGCGTCAGGCCTTAGCGTCGCGCGGAATACATGAATCCTGGGGTACGATGCGATATCGCTCACCGCCTGGAGAACCGACATGCCGGCCAACGCCTTCGACCGCCTCAAGCAGTTGTTCCCGTCGTCCGACGACATTCCGCCTGAGGCGCGCCTGGGTGCTCCGATCCATCAACGCGTCTCGCTCGTCGGCGGCGAATTGGTGCCGTGGGACGGCCCGTGCAAGACCGTGCTGTCGCCCGTCTGCGTGCGCGGCGCCGATGGCGAGGCCGAGCAGGTCGAGATCGGCAGCTACCCCGTCATGGGCGAAGTCGAAAGCGACAACGCGCTGGCCGCCGCCGTGCGCGCCTATGATTCGGGCCGCGGCGAATGGCCGACGATGACGGTCGCGCAACGCATCGCCTGCATGCAGGACTTCATCAAGCAGATGGTCGCGCAGCGTGAACACATCGTGACGCTCATCATGTGGGAGATCGGCAAGAGCCATACCGACGCGGCCAAGGAGTTCGACCGGACCGTCACGTACATGCTGCAGACGATCGAAGCGCTCAAGGAGCTCGACAACAACAACTCGCGCTTCGTGATCGCCGAAGGCTCGATCGGTCAGATTCGCCGCACGCCGCTCGGGGTCGTGCTCTGCATGGGGCCGTACAACTATCCGCTCAACGAGACGTTCGCGACGCTGATTCCCGCGCTGCTCATGGGCAACGCGGTCGTGTTCAAACCGCCGCAATACGGCACGCTGCTGTTTCATCCGCTGCTCGAAGCATTTCGCACGGCGTTTCCGAAGGGGGTGATCAATACGATCTATGCGCCGGGTGCGATCGTCGTGCCGCATCTGCTCGCGAGCGGCAAGATCGATGTGCTCGCGCTGATCGGATCGAGCAAGGTCGCCGATCACCTCAAGAAGCAGCATCCGAAATCGAATCGTCTGCGCGCGGTGCTCGGGCTCGATGCGAAGAACGCGGCGATCGTGCTGCCCGACGCCGACCTCGAACTGACCGTCAAGGAATGTCTGCTCGGCGCGCTGTCGTTCAACGGACAGCGCTGCACGGCGCTCAAGATGCTGCTCGTGCATCGCTCGATCGTCGATGCGTTTCTCGCGCGCTTCGCCGAGGAACTTGAAAAGCTCAAGATCGGCATGCCCTGGGAAAAAGGCGTCAACATCACGCCGTTGCCCGGCATGCACCGGACGCAATACATGACTGCCGCGATCGACGACGCGAAGGCGCATGGCGCGCGCGTCGTCAACGAGGCGCAAGGGGGCGGCGTGTTCTACAAGACGCTGTTCCATCCGGCCGTCGTCTATCCCGTCAGCGAAGGGATGATGCTCTATCGCGAAGAGCAGTTCGGTCCGATCATTCCGGTCGCGCCGTTCGACGACGTGCAGACCGCGCTCGACTACGTGACGACGTCCGATCACGGCCAGCAGGTCAGCATCTTCGGCAAGGACCCCGTGCAGATCGGCAAGCTTGTCGATCCGCTCGTCAATCAGGTCTGCCGCGTGAACCTCAACTGTCAGTGTCAGCGCGGCCCCGACGTGTTCCCGTTCGCGGGCCGCAAGGACTCGGCTGAAGGCACGCTGTCGGTGACAGACGCGCTGCGCGCGTTCTCGATTCGATCGATGGTTGCGGCGAAGCAGACTGAAGACAGCAAGGCATTGCTCGAATCGATGATCAACGATCACACGTCGAAGTTCGTCAACACGGGATTTATTCTCTGAGCGGATGACGATGTCGATGTGGCGCGTGAGGCTGCCGACGCATCCAAGATGCTCACTCGCGCGCCGCAATCCCCCATAGACATGCGGCAAGCACCAGGGCAACCGTGCCCGCGGCCCCCATTGCGTCGGAAAAGCCGCTCGCGAAGCTGCTGCGCGCAAGCGTGCTCAGCATCGCGTGCACGTGATCGGGTGCGTGCATGACGGCGCCCGCCGCATCGCCCGCCAGCACGCGCGAAACAAACGGCGCGTCGACGTAGGCCGCGATCGCGGGCTTGCCTGCGACGGCCAGATCAAACGCATCGCGCGTCCTTGCCGCAAGCACGCCGCCAAGCACGCCGACCGACATGACGATCGCCGTAAAGCGCGTCGTCGTGCTGATGCCCGACGCCATCCCGGTGCGCGATGGCGCGACCCGCGCAACGATCGCCTTCTGCGTATTGCCGTTCATGATCCCCGCGCCTAAACCCGTGACGACCATTCCGCATGCCACCCAGAGGTAGCGGCCCATTGGCGCGACGCCCGCGGTCAGCATATTGCCGGCCCCGATCAGCACCAGGCCGATCAACAACACCCGATCGATCGAACGACGACGCAGCAACGCGGCGCCGATGAACGGTCCGACAATCATCGCAAGCGCGAACGGCAGCATGCCAAGACCCGCGGCGACCGCCGGCAATCCGAACGCGTTCTGAAGATAAAGCGGCAGGAACGTCATCATGACTTGCGCGCAGGCCGCATAGCCGAACATCGCGAGCACAGCGCCGACAAACCGCCGGTCACGAAACAGCGCGAGATCGATCATCGCGTGACGTGTCCGGCGTTCGATGCCGACAAACAATGCGAACAGCAACAAGCTGCCTGCCAATCGGGTCAGCGTGGTCGTGCTCGTCCACCCTTGAATCCCGGCATCGATCAGCGCCCAGATTCCGCATGCAAGCGCCAGCCCAAACGTCAAGCTGCCGGGTTTGTCGATCGCGACGGCATGCGGATTCTTCGATTCGCTCATCGAGCTGAACGCGCACGCGGCGAGCACCGCGCAGATCGGCAGATTCATCAGGAAGATCCAGCGCCATCCGACGAACTGAGTGATCGCCCCGCCGACGAGCGGCGCGATGGTTGTCGCGATGCCCATGCACATGCCCCAGAACGCCCAGGCTCGTGCGCGTTCGTGTTCGTCCTGAAACGTATGCGCGATGATCGCGAGCGACGATGGAATCAGCATGCCCGCGCCCACGCCCTTGACGGCACGCGCGATGTTCAGCCACAGGACCGATGGCGCAAGGCCGCAGCCGAGCGATGCGGCGGCGAACACGGCAAGGCCGATCAGCAGCAGGCGTTTGCGGCCGATGCGATCGGCCAGCCCGCCGGCGGCGAGCAAACATGCCGCGAACGCGACCATATATGCACTGACGACCCACTCGACGTCGGCAAAGTCGGCATGAAACGTTCGTGCGATCGACGGCAGTGAAACGGCGACGACATTCGTGTCGAGCACGATCAGGGCGCAGATCGCCGATGCGGTCGTGAGGATGAAGTTCGTCGAACGTCGAGTGGTCGCTGTCGGCGCTGCGTGCGACTGCGCGCCGCTGACGGTCTCGCGCGCGGCTGACGATTGAGTGCTCACACGTGACGCGAAAGAACGAGGAGTCGAAGGCATGTCGGTCGGATATCGAATGTCGAAAGACGCGGACGCGATCGGCGCGCGAATCGCAGGCGATCCGCAGCGGATCGATCCGCAATGCGATGCCAGATCGTAACGACCTGTGAATTGCGTGTCATTGACGGATAAACTCGAAACTATTGATAAAAATGTGAATACAGTGAGGTGTCCATGAACCGAACGACGACCCTACGTGATGTGACCGGTGCGAGCGCGACGCACGGTCTATCGTCAGCCCGGCCCCAAGCCGGGCGTCTCGACTACGGGGCTTCGCCCAAGGACTCGGTCGATATGCGTCACCTGCGCTGCATTCTCGCGGTGGCCGAGCATCTGCATTTCTCGAGGGCCGCCGATGCGCTCGATATCGCCGCGCCGTCGCTGACGCGTACGGTCCAGGAGGCTGAGCGGCTGATCGGCGCGCGGCTCTTCTATCGAACCAAGCGAACGGTCGAGCTCACGGCGGCGGGTGCGGCCTACGTCGATCAAGCGCGGATCGCGCTGGACCACCTCACACGTGCAAGCGAGGTGGCGCGCGCCGCCGAGCGCGGCGAACTCGGTCGGCTGGAAATCGGCTATGTGTCGTCGGCCGCGTATTCAGGCGTGCTGCAACAGACGATCGGCGATTTCCGCGCGGGCCATCCGCGCGTCGATATCGCCGTGCGCGAGGTACTGATGGAACGCGCCGGCGTGATGCTCGAAGACGCGCAACTCGACTTTGCGTTCTTCAGGCCGCCGATGCCGCTGCCGGAGTCGATCGTCAGCACGACCGTCGCAAAGGACACGTTCGTGCTCGCCGTGCCCGACGATTCGCCGCTTGCGTTGTTCGATGAAGTGAGTCCGGCCCAATTGCGCCACGAATCGTTCGTGCTGCCCGAGCAACCGTATGGCGCGATGGAGGTCGGACGCAGGGGGCGGTTCGTGCCCGACGTCGTAGGTCAGCCCGGCACGCTGACGTCCGTGCTCGCGCGCGTGTCGCTCGGCGGATGCGTGGCCGTCGTGCCTGGCGCGCTCTCGCGATGTGTCGCGTTACCGCGCGTGGTTTACAAAACAATCAGCGGACGGCCCATCGCGACGGAAATCGCGCTCGCGAGCCGCAAACACGACCGCGCGCCGGCAGTCCGTGCATTCCTTGCGTGGTTCAGTACGCGTGCTGCACGACAAACCGTGCAACGGGAAACACGGTCTCGCCGAAGCATCCGGCCAGACTGAACGGATGGGTAAGACCCTACCGTTCGAAACACCGCATCCGTTATGCTTACGCGAGACGCTCAACGCTAAACGCTCGCAAAATCACGTGGGCCGAACCGTCGGACGTCGACCTAGGGTTTTCGTCTAGACTTCTGACGATCGAGGCGCTTTGCGTGCATCGCGCGGCGCCGCCAATCTTCACTGCCCAGCCTCCAAACCTGCTTGCCACGCGCCATGGACACGGTATTCACGATCCTGATCCTGCTGGTCGCGGTCGCGGCGTCCGGCATCGACCTGCGCATCCGCGCGCTGCCGTTCCGCGTGCCGTTGCCGCTCATTCAGATCGCGATCGGCGCGCTGCTGTCGTGGCCCACGCTCGGCCTTCACGTCGTGTTCGAGCCGAGCCTCTTCATGCTGCTGTTCGTACCGCCGCTCCTGTTCGCCGACGGCTGGCGCATTCCGAAGCGCGAACTCTTCCAGTATCGCCATGCGGTCGGCATGCTCGCGCTCGGGCTCGTCCTCATGACCGTGCTCGTCGTCGGATATGTCGCGCACGCGATCGTGCCCTCGATGTCGCTGCCCGTTGCGTTCGCATTGGCCGCGGTGCTGTCGCCGACCGATGCGGTCGCGCTCAACGGCATCGTCGGCAAGCGCCGCATGCCCGCGCAACTCATGCATATCCTCGAAGGCGAAGCGCTGACCAACGATGCATCGGGACTCGTCGCGCTCAAGTTCGCGATCGTCGCGGCCGTCACGGGCGTGTTCTCGCTGCGCGATGCCGCGCTGAGCTTCGTCATCATATCGATCGGCGGCGTCGTGACGGGCATCGCGATCAGCGGACTCTTCAGCGTGCTGTCCGCGCGCGTGATCGACGCATCGCAGTCGACGGACCCCGCCCCGGGCGTCGTGATGACGGTCATGATCCCGTTCGCCGCCTATCTGTTCGCCGAGCATTTCGGCTGGTCGGGCATTCTCGCGGCCGTCGCGGCGGGCATGGCGATGAACTTCACGGGCATCGCGCGCGCGACGTCCGCAGCGGCGCGCGTGCGCGCCGCGAGCACCTGGTCGATGATCGAATTCGTATTCAACGGCATGGTGTTTATCCTGCTCGGCCTTCAGTTGCCGCACATCATCGTGCGCGCGATCGAAGAGGGCCGCGCGGCCGGACACGATCAGGCCGGCGTGCTGATCGCGGATGTATTCGCCGTGCTCGTCGTCCTGTATGCGGTGCGCTTCGGATGGGTCTGGCTGCTGCGCTCGTTCACCGCGCGCCGCAGCGCGCAGCACGGCATGGCGAACGCCGTCCCCGGCACGCGCTTCGTCGCGATCACGACGATCGCGGGCGTGCGCGGCGCGGTTACGCTGGCGGGCGTGCTCTCGCTGCCGGTCATCGATGCGAACGGCGCACCGCTCGCGGGCCGCCATATCGCGATCTTCATCGCGGCCGGGGTCATCCTGCTGTCGTTGCTCATCGCCGTGGCCGGCTTGCCGCTGCTGCTGCGCGGCGCGCGTCGCTTCTCGGACCCGCACGCCGACGAAGAGCGCCGCGCGCGCCGCATCGCGTCGCACGCCGCGATCGAAGCGATCGTGAACGAACAGCACCGCGCAAAAACAGATCCCGTGTTCGCGCAGCTCGCCGCCTTCGACGACATCGGCATACGCGTGCTCGGCATGTACGAGCGGCGGCTTGCCGTGCTCGAAGAACCGCCGAACGAGGCCGGCGACGCATCGCATGACGAAGCGCTCGAATTGCGCCTGCGCATCGCGGGCATGCAAGCCCAGCGTCGCGCGGTGCTCGATCTCCACGCACGGCAAAAGATCAACGACGCGACGCTGAACAAACTCGTGCGCGAATCCGATCTGCTCGAAACCGCCTTGATCGCACGCGCTCGACCGCACGCGGACGCGCGTCAGATCGGCGACTACGAAGTGCTCAAGGACTATCGGTAATCAAGCCGCCTCGGGAATCAACGCGCGCAGTTCGTCGATATCGAACGGCTTGGGCAACACAGGGACGTGCAGATGCTTCGCGCGGCCGAGTTCGTCGGCGTAGCCGGTCATCAACGCGATCTTCTGCAGCGGATAGGTCGCCCGCACGCGCTCGGCAAGATCGATGCCGTTGAGCCGGCCCGGCATCTGGATATCGGACAACACGAGATCGAATGTCGCGCCGGCTTGAAGCGTCTGCCATGCTTCATCGCCGCTTGCGACCGTCTGTACCCGACATCCGAACATATCGAGCACGGCCGTGACGGCCGCGGCCACTTCGGCATTGTCCTCGGCGACCAGCACCGAACACGAGGTCGCGGGCGCGTCGGACGCGCATCGATCCGGCTCGACCGGAGGGACGGCTTTGTCGGGACCGACATAGCGCGCCAAATAGAGCCGCACCGTCGTCCCCGCGCCCGGCGCGCTCTCGATGCGCGCCGTGCCGCCTGCCTGCTCGCATGCGGCGAGCACTTGCGTGAGTCCGAGCCCGGTGCCCGAGCCGACGACCTTCGTCGTGAACAACGGCTCGAACACGCGCAAGCGCACCTCCTCGCTCATACCCTCCCCGCTATCTGTCAGCGAGATACGCACATATTCGCCCGCCGCGAGATGGCCGTCGGCGGCGTCGAGACGCACGTTCTCGCAAACAATCGAGAAGCGGCCACCGGGCTGCAGGACATCGCGCGCGTTGACCGCGATATTGATCAACGCGAGTTCGAGCTCGGTCGGATCGGTAAATACGGGCCAGATATCCGCGGGCACGTCGACACGCATCTCGATGCTGTGTCCGACCGACGTATGCAGCAGGCCCGAAGCGGCGAGCAGCCACGTCGCGAGATCGAGCGGCGCGGGCTTGAGCGGCTGCTTGCGCGCGACGCTGAGCAGACGCCGCGCGACGGTTTCGGCATTCGCGGCCGCGCGTTCGACGGCGAGCACTTCGGGCTCGGCATTGCGAAAGCCCTTGTGCCGCACGAGCGACATGTTCGCGTCGACGACCATCAGCAGATTGTTGAAATCATGCGCGACGTTGGCGACGAGATTGCCGAGCGCGCCCATGCGTTGCAGATGGCGGCTCGCGGCTTCGGCCGACAGCCGCAGGCCGACTTCGGATTGC
This sequence comes from Pararobbsia silviterrae, assembly GCF_003628125.1. Taxonomy (GTDB): domain Bacteria; phylum Pseudomonadota; class Gammaproteobacteria; order Burkholderiales; family Burkholderiaceae; genus Pararobbsia; species Pararobbsia silviterrae. Next base: position 223,389 of record NZ_RBZU01000008.1, on the reverse strand, counting down.
CATCGTTCCCATGCGCGCTGCTCCTCGCGCAGCCGCCGCAGCGAGAATGCGATGAGCAGCCAGACGGCGACGCACGGCAACGCGGTCAGGCTCGCGACGATCATCAAATGCGGCCACCACTGCGCAAAGATCGCCGCATGCGCATATCCGACCGACACATAGAGCGGGTAGTCGCCGACACGCCGATACGACAGATACCGCTCGACGCCGTCGATCGTCGAGCGCATGCGCAAATGCCCGGCCTGTTGCCCGCTGGCGAGCGCCGCCACGAACGCCGTGTTGGGCGCGGGATTCGTGCCGGGTCTGACTTCGGGATAGCGTGCCAGCAGTCCGCCGTCATCGCGATACAGGCCGATCAGCAACGCGTCGTTGTTCGACACGAGGTCGGCGTAGAACGACCGGAAGTAGTCCTGGCGCAATGCGATCATGACGGCGCCGAGAAACGCGCCGTTCGGCGCGCTGCGGCCCATGCCCGTGTCGAAGATCACGAGCCCCGTGAGGCGCCCGAGCATCGGCAACGAGAAATTGGGCTTGGGACGGCGCGCGCGAATCTCGCGAAAGTCCTCGCGCTGCTTGATCGATTCGTTCGGCGCAGGATAGAAGCGGCTGCTCGCGAGCAGATCGCCGTCGACGCCGAGCACCGAGATCGCGGCGACCTGCGGATATCCGCCGCCGATTTCGGTCATCGCATCGTGCAACGTGCGCTCGCGCGCGCGAATCGCGCGGTCGTCGCCGTTGCCGAGCAGATCGATGATGCGGGTTCCGATCGCCTCATTGAGGTCCATGACCTTGACCGCCTGCTCGACGCCGACGCGCGCGAGCCGGTCGATGACGTCGTTCGCATCCGCGACGCGCCGCTGGAAATCGAAATACCCGTAGCCGCACAAGCACATGAACGGCACGAGCACCGACGCCGCGAACACGATCAGCAGGATCCGATGGGTCGCGGCAAAATTCCTCGCGGGCAGAGGCAGGTCGGGGGTCATGGGACCGGAAGGCTGCACGCTGGTGAGGCTCCCTTTCTGATCTCCGTGAGGGCGGTCGGCCATCGCGCGGGCGGCTGCCGCGCGCAAATCGAAGGCGGACCGCCAACCGGCCTTGTATGCGATCCCGCGCGGAACATCGTCATGGATGGGACGTGCCTTAGTGTATCCCGGCTCTGAGCATGAACGATGCCCGGTCACCCAGTGGTTACCCGGAATCGTCTGAAATCGGTCATTTATGTGCGCCGCGGGGCCGTTTAATCTCAAGCCATCGCATCATCCGCTTCAAACATTGTGTCCATGCGATAGACGGTGCGTCGGCACCCTCTTCAAAATCGGAGAACCCATTCCATGTCACAGCGCCTCAATTTCTACAAAGCCAGTCCCGCCGCCATCCAGGCCATGCGCGAGCTTGAAGCCGCGATTGAAAAATCGACGATTGAAAAACCGCTCGCCGAACTCGTGCGGCTGCGCGCGTCGCAGATCAACGGCTGCGCGTTCTGTGTCGACATGCATACGAGCGACGCGCGCAAGGGCGGCGAAACCGATCGCCGTCTCGCGACGGTCGTCACGTGGCGGGAAACGCCGTTTTTTACGGATCGCGAGCGCGCGGCGCTCGAATGGACCGAGGCATTGACGCTCGTGGCGAGCACGCATGTGCCGGATTCGGTCTGGGAAGCGGTCAAGCCGCATTTGACGGAAACCGAGCTCGTCGATCTGACGTTGTTGATTTCGGCGATCAACGGCTGGAATCGCTTTGCCATCGGATTCCGCTTGATGCCCGCCTAAGACCCGGCGATCTTAAGGCAAAAAAAGGCGACGCATCGCGCGTCGCCGGTCGGTGTATTCGGTCGGTCTGTTCGGTCGACTTGGCTAACCGGTTTGTTTAGCGACGCGCGCGCAACGTACGCGATCCATGCGTTTAAGGCGCCATACCCAGCGCCGCCAGCAAATCGCCGAGTTGATCGGCATGCGCGCGCCATCGGCCCTTCGCGCTCCGATAAATCGGCTGACGCACCTGATTGACGCTGGCGGTGCGCACCACGCGCTGATTCTCGTGAAACTTCAGGCACGCATCATCCCAAGGCAAACCCAGAAACGCGATGAGCCGGCGCGCCTCGCCTTCAAGATCATCGACCACGGCCTCGTAGTCGACCTCGATAAATCGGTCGGCAGGCAACACCACGCGCCAGTGTGTCATCAGACGTTCATAGTGCCCGTAAAACGTGCCGAGTTCAGTCAGGTTGTACGCGAACGACTGATCGCCGCCGAAGAGCTTCGTATAGCACGACAGGCATGTATCGACGGCGTTGCGCCGCGTGTGGATGATCCGCGCGCCCGGCAACATGAGCGCAATGAGCCCCGCGTAAAAAAAGTTCGCCGGCATCTTGTCGACGAGATGCGGCCGGCCTTTCGCGAGCGGCGTGACGCGTCTCAGGTATTCGCCGCCGAGCGCCGCGAGACGCTCGGGCGTCAGTTGGCCCACGATGTCCGGGAACGTCCCGTTGGCTTCGATCACATGCGCGAGCGCGGAGAGCTCCCCCGCCCCCGTCACGCTCGGATGCGACGACACGATCTGCTCGATCAGCGTCGTGCCCGAGCGCGGCATGCCGAGCACGAACACAGGCATGTCCGATGCCACGCCCAAGCCCTGCCACTGCGCGAAGCGCTCGGCGGGAAACGCTTCCGCGACCCGCGCCATCCATTCGCCCGCGGCCGCCACATCGTAGGCGAACGTCGAACGCTTGAGGCGATTGCCCTCGTTCAGATGAACGAACGCGCGCGCCGAATCCTTCGTGTCGAGATACGCCTTGCCGAGCGCGAAATGCACGGCGATGCGATCGGGCAACCCGCGGCGCTCGCCTTCGCCGAGCACGGCTTCGAGCGCGGCAAAATCGGGATCGCCTTCATGGAAGAGGTGCGCTTCGGCGCGGCCCGCGAGAATCGGCGCCGAATCGGGAAACGCCTGCCGCGCGTGATCGAACGCGGCCAGCGCCTCGTCCTTGCGGCCCGCTTCGAGCAGCAGCGTCGCGCGGCCGAGCAGCGCGTCCGCGGCGACCGCGCCGGGTAGCTGCGCAGCCTTCGCAAATTCGGCGAGCGCCTCCTCGGTATGCCCGAGCGATTGCAACACGGTCGCGAGCGTGCAGTGGCCATCCGCGCTCTGCGGCATCAGCGCCACCGCCTGGCGCGCGAACGTCAGCGCTTCCTCGTTACGCTCGACATGCCGCAGCGCTTTCGCGCATGAAATCAGCGCGGCGGGGTGCTCCGGCGCGAACGCGCGCAGTTCGTCGAGCACACGCAAGGCGGCCTCGTAATGGCGGCGCGAAATCTCGACGTCGACGAGGTTGAGGTAGGCGTCGATGAACTTCGGGTTCAGTTCGATCGCACGTCGCGCGAGCGCCGCGGCGGCTTCGGCGTGGCCTTGTGTCGACAACAGGTACGCGAGATTGCTGTGCGCCACGGCATAGCTCGGATTGAGCGCGATCGCGCGGCGATAGTGCGACTCGGCCAGATCGAAGCGCTCCATGCGCCGGCACGTGTTCGCGAGATTGTTCCAGGCATCGTGCGAGTCGGGCTGAAGCGCGACGACGCGTTCAAGGCATTCGCGGCTCGCGTCGTATTTGCCGGCTTCCTGCAACACGATGCCGAGATTGTTCCAGGCCGATACGAGCGTCCCGTCCGTCGCGACCGCGCGCCGGCCCGCTTCTTCGGCGTCGGCGAGCCATCCTCTCTGACGCAGCATCTCGGCGAGATTGCTCAAATACATGGCCGGCGCGTTCGGCGCGATGCAGGCCTCGCGCAGATACGCGATCGCGAGATCGAGGTTGCCGAATCGGTGCGCCATCAGTCCGAGCAAATGCAGCGCGTCGGCCTGTCCCGGCAACGCGGCGAGCACGCGTTGGCAATACTGCTCCGCCTGAGCGGCCTGTCCGGCATTCCAGTGCGCTTGCGCGCGTTGCAGCGCCTCGACGACGCTCATCGACTGCGGAGGGAATGGGGTCGACATCGGAAATACCGCATTCGGGAAAATTGAGACCGCACAGTGTGCCAGATCGTTCGGCAAACGGGGGCGATGACAGCACGGCGTAAGGCACAACGAAAGGCACAACGAAACGGGCCAATGGCTTGCCGATGCGATTCGCGCCCGCCTTACTCCGCCGGCGTTGCGACGAACGTCGGCTGCTGCTCCGCAAAGGCCGAGAATGCGCGCAGCGTCGGATACGCATCGGCCGGCACCGCGTCCGCGACGAACTGCGCGACGAAATACCAGACGACCGCGACCGTGATGCCCGCTACGCCGAAACGCCGCTCATCGAGCGCAAACGGCTGCGCTTCGAGTTCGCGTTCGAGTTCGTCGAACGCGGCATGCAATTGCCCGCGCACCCGGTCGACCCACGGCGCATGCTGCTTTTCCTCAGGCCGCAAATTGCGTTCGTAGACGATCTGAATCGCCTTTTCGCTCGCGGCCAGGGCGAGCCCGATCACGCGATTCGCGCGGAAACGCTCGGCCGGCGCATGCGGCAGCATCACCGAATCGGGTTTTTTGACCGACAGCACATAGTCGAGAATCAACGACGAATCCATCAATGTGCGCCCATCGTCTTCGATCAGCGTCGGCGCCTTGACGACCGGATTGATCTTGCCGAACGCGTCGAAATGCCGAAACACCGACAACGACTGATGCTCGAACTCGATGCCGAGCAACTTGAGCGCAATCGCGACGCGACGCACATAGGGCGAATCCAGCATGCCGATCAATTTCATACAAGTCCCGTTAGAATCTCTATCGTTCATTCGATCGCTTAGCGCGCCGCACGCCAAGCATTTTTGCTAAAAAATCCATTGGGCAAACAGATTAAGCAGAATTGAACGTCATGAGTAGCGATTTATTCCGACCGGTCTCGTTAGAAAAACTAACATGGATTTGATCCCGCCCCTCGCGGCGCTACGCTGCTTCGAATCGGTCGCGCGACTCGGCGCGGTCACGCTGGCCGCGCGCGAACTGCACGTCACGCATTCGGCCGTGAGCCAGCAAATCCGCATTCTCGAAGACACGATGGGCATGCCGCTGTTCGTGCGCGAAGCGCGCGGATTGCGTCTGACCGAAGAAGGCCGGATCTATGCGCTCGAGATTCGCATGGCGCTGCGCGATATCGCGCAAGCCACGCGCATCGCGCAAACACGGCCGCAACCGAGCGAACTCATCGTCGCGACCTTGCCTTCATTTGCCTTACATTGGCTCGTACCGCGTCTCGCACGTTTTCGCGAACGGCATCCGTATTACGGCGTGCGGCTCCAGACGAGCCTCGAAGTCCTCGATATCCGCGAGGCCCGCGCCGATCTCGGCATTCGCATGGGGCAAGGCAACTGGCCCGGACTCGGGCATCAGCATCTGTTCGACGACGAACTCGTCGTGGTGGCGTCGCCGCGGTTGAACGGCGGCTGTCTGCCCGACACCCCCGAAGCCGTCGTCGCCAGCCCGATCATTCAATGTCACGACGCACCGTGGACCGAATGGTGCCGCGCGGCCCACGTCGAAGAACCCGCTCAGATGCCCGTGCTCTGCGTCGCCGATTCGAATATCGCGCTCGGCGCGGTATTGCGCGGCGAAGGCGTCGCGCTCGATCGCCGCAGCCTCGTGGCCGGGTACCTCGAAACGGGTGAGCTCGTGCAGCTCACGTCGATCGCCGTGCCCTATCCGTATGCATATTGGCTCTGCTGGCCTCAACGCGATGCGCTGAGCGTCAAGCAGACGCATTTCATCGAGTGGATCCGCGAGGAGGTCGAACGCTATCGAACGCCGCACGCCGCGCCGCTCGCAGTATAGTGAGCGCCATTCATAAGCGGACACACAGGGAGTTCAGGTGGCGACGATCCGGGATGTGGCGAAACTTGCGGGCGTGGGCGTCGGTACCGCGTCGCGGGTGATTTCGGGCCGCGGCTCCGTCTCGACCGAAGCCGCCGAGCGCGTGCGCGCCGCGATCCGCGAACTCGAATTCCGGCCGTCGTCGATCGCGCGCTCGTTGTCGGGCCAATCGCTCGGCGCGATCGGCCTGTTCGTCCAGACGCTGCGCGGCGACTTCTATCGGTCGATTCTCGAAGCCGTCGACGACGAATTGCGCGCGGTCCATCGCCATATGGTCGTCGTGAGCGGCAGCAATCACGGCTCCGACTACGATGAGTCGATCCGCGCGCTCGACTTCCTAATGCAACGCGACTGCGACGGCATCGTCATCATCGGCCACCAGTTGCACGACGCCGATATCCTGCGCCTGCGCGATCGCAATCCGCGGCTCGCGATTCTGAACCGGCGTCTCGAAGGCATGGAAGACGCGTGCTTCTCCGTCGATCATCATCGTGCGGGCGCGCTCGCCGCGCGCACGCTGCTCGACCATGGACATCGGCGTTTCGGTGTGATGGGCGGCCCGTCGAGCGCCCCCGACAATACCGATCGCGTCCAGGGCTTTCTCGATACGCTCGCGGCCGAAGACATCGACGCCGCCTCGGTCCCCGTCATCGAAAGCAACTTCGCGAAGGACGGCGGCTTGCGGACGATGGGCCAACTGCTCCAACGCGATCCGTCGATCACGGGCGTGTTTTGCGGCAACGACGATATGGCCGTCGGCGCGCTCACGTGGCTGCGCGATCACGATATCTCGGTGCCGCGCGATATGTCGGTCATCGGCTATGACGACGTCTACACGTCGGCACATACGTTTCCCGCGCTCACGTCGATCCACATTCCGATGTACGAGGTCGCCGCGAACGCCGTGCGCTGGCTGATCGAGCAGTGCTATGGCGTGTCGCAGCCGATCGAACGGCAATTTCCGGTCACCGTGTCGATGCGCGACTCGGTCGCGATGGCGCCGGCCCAGCCCCGCAAACCCCTCCGAGACACCCGCTACTCAGCGTCCCGACCGAAGCTGTGATATACCGTCAACCCTCTATTAAGCGTTGGCTTACCTGAATCAGCGCTTCGTCACCGGGTTGTGGGCATGTCTGCTTTGTTTTCGATTGTTCTACCGATCTTCGCGTTGATCTTCGCGGGCTGGGGCATGCGGCGCTCCGGCATCTCGGGCCCGACGGCCACGCGCGAACTCAACCGCTTCGTGGTCTTTCTCGCGTTGCCGGCCCTGCTGTTCCGGATCGTCGCGAACGCCCACATGCACGATCTCTGGCAACCCGGCTTTATCGCGGCATTCGGCCTCGGCTCGCTCGCGATCTTCGCGATCACGCTCGTCTGGCAATGCCGTCGCGGCGCGCATCTCGCCGATGCCAGCATCGACGGCTTGAACAGCGCGTATGCGAATACGGGCTTTATCGGTTTCCCGCTCTGCGCGGCCGCGTTCGGACATACGAGCCTCGGCCCCGCGACCGTCGCGACGATTCTGACCGTCTGCGTGCTGTTCGGCCTTGCGCTCGCGCTCGTCGAAATCGCCTTGCAGCCGCAAGCTTCGATCGCGCGCGCGATCGGGCGCGTCACGTGGTCGCTCGCGAAGAACCCGCTGCTGCTCGCCCCCGTGCTCGGCGCAGTCGCCGCCGCATGCGGCGTCGTGATGCCCGAGGGCATCGAACGCTTCCTGAACTTGCTCGCCGATGCCGCCAGCCCCTGCGCGCTCGTCGCGCTCGGACTCTTCGTCGCCGAGAAACGCGGCCGCCCCGATTGGTCGGTCCTCACGCCGCTCGTCGTGCTCAAGCTCGTTGTGCAGCCCGCGGTCACCTGGCTGCTCGCCGCCTACGTGTTCCGGATCACGCCGGGACTCACCGCGATCGCGGTATTGCAATCCGCGTTGCCCACGGGCACGGGCGCATTCATGCTTGCCGAATACTACGGCCGCAGCTCGGACACGACGGCCAACAACGTGCTGATTTCAACGATCGTATCGATGGCGACGATTTCGATCCTGCTGACGTTCTGGGGACATTGAGACGCGCGTGCCCGCGCTTTTCCACGCATGGCCGCGTCGAAAAGCGCGCGGCGTATAGTGCAATTCGTCGAGATCGTGCGAATTCACGACATAGGAGGACGCCATGAGACCCGATGAATTTGAAGCCCTGCTTGCCGACGAAGGTTTTCCGGCGGGCGTACGCGTCGAGCGCCCCGCGAACGACACGATGGACGAGCACAGTCACCCGTTCGAAGCGAAAGCGCTGATTCTCGCGGGCGAGATTCGCTTGATGACCGCGGACGGCGAGCGCGTTTATCACACGGGACAAATCTTCCATCTGCGCGCGAACGAGCGGCACACCGAAAACTACGGCCCCGACGGCGTCACCTATCTCGTGGGCCGCAAGGCCTGACCCCAAGTGCGCAAGCACCCCGTCCACTCCACTGAAGACTGAAGAGGTTCCATGAGCGTGATGGCATCAGACAAGGTATCGCGGGTCGCCGAAGGCGAATTCGACGTGAAGATCGCTGCGCCCGAGCAGATCGACGTGGCGTCGAATACCGCGTCCATCGGACGGCACGCGATCGAGAAGACCTATCACGGCGGATTGACGGGCCGCGCATTCGGACAGATGTTGAGCGCCGGTCAGCCGCAGAAGGGCGAAGCCTCATACGTGGCGATCGAATCGTTCGAAGGCGCGCTCGACGGTCAGTCCGGCGGCTTCGCGCTCGCGCACTTCGGCGAAATGGATGCGGGATCGGAGGCCTTGCAGATCGGCATCGTGCCCGGCTCGGGCAGCGGCGCTTTGGCGGGCATCCGCGGTCATCTGCAGATACGGCGCGGCGGCGGCAAGCACACGTATACGCTGACCTACTGGATCGCGTAACGAACGGACGGCGATGACGATGCAGCCATCGCCATCGCCATCGTCATCGCAACCGCCGCGGCGGCGCGCGCGACGACTACTTCCCCGTAAAGACAGGCTTTCTCTTTTCGGCGAACGCGCTCAGCCCTTCGGCAATATCGTCGCTGCGCGCGTAGGTCTTGAAGGCTTCGATCTCGGCGTTCGCGGCCTGTGCCGACGTCGATGCCATGCTCGTGCGCAACAGGTCCTTGATCACGCGCATCCCCAGCGGACTGTGTCGGGCAATCGAGGCCGACAACTTGGCCGCGGCCTCCAGCAATTCGCCGTCGGGCGTCACGCGATTGACCAAACCCCATTGTTCGAGCGTCGTCGCCGGCACGAGCTCGGCACTCAGCAGCATGTAGTTCGCACGATTCGCCGCGATCTTGCGCGGCAGCCTCGCCGAGGATCCGCCGCCCGGAATGATGCCGTAGCGTGCATGTCCATCGCCGATGCGCGCCGATTCCGCGGCGAGAATCATGTCGCAACAGAGGATGAGTTCAAGGCCGCCGGCGACGGCATAGCCGTTCACGGCGGCGATGACGGGCATCGGCAACGCCTCGATCTTGTCGAACACGTCCTGCGCGAATTTGAGTTTGGCGAGGAAACGCTCGGTCGTCGGCTGGGCGAGATCGTCCTTGAAACCCAGCAAATCGCCGCCCGCGCAAAAGGCCCGCCCCGCGCCCGTGATGACCACGCATCGCACGTCCGCATCGCCATGCAGGCCGTCGACGACGCGATCGAGCTCTTCGAGCATCGGCCCGGACAGCGCGTTCATGCTCGCCGGATTGTTCAGCGTCACCCACGCGACGTCATCGTTCTTCTCGTAGCCGATCCACTGCGTGTCCACGTTCCGCTCCCCGATTGTCACGCGCTCATGCGCGTTCAAAGATGACGGCACACCGCTGGCCGCCGCCGATGCGCATCGTCTTGCCGCGCTTCACATCGCATTTCGCGCCGCATTTCAAACCCCATTTCGCACCGCCGCACGACGATGTCCCAAGGCGTCCGTTCAGGCGGTCGGCGCCAGATCCCGACGCGCCGCGCGCGCCCGGAGAATCTCGCGCTTGGATTGCTCGAAACCCGTGCTCGGCACCTGCTCGTCGCGACGGTCGATCAGCGCGCCGGCATCGCGCAGCAAGGTCTCGGCGGCCGCGGGGCCGTCGCCGGCGTAGATGCCTTCGGTGAGCGTCACGTGCGAACTCGCGAACGCGCCCGCGCCCGCGCAGAGAATGGTCTTGGTCGGCGCTTCGGGCGACACGAGGTAGATCACGCCGGGCGTGACGCTTTGCGGCGTCAGCAGCGCGAGATCCTCGGCCGGGAACAGTTCCTCGGTCATGCGCGTGGCGGCCGACGGCGCGAGGCAATTGACGCGAATGCCGTACTTGAGTCCTTCGATGGCCAGCGTCTGCATGAGCCCGACCAGTCCCATCTTGGCGGCGCTGTAGTTGGCCTGACCGAAATTGCCGAACAAACCCGATGACGAGGTGGTGAAGACGATGCGGCCGTATTTCTGGCTGCGCATGATGTCCCAGACGGCCTTCGTGCAGCGGACCGCGCCCATCAGATGGACATCGACGATAGCCTCGAAATCGTCGAGGCTCATATTGCTGAAGCTCTTGTCGCGCAGAAAGCCGGCGTTGTTGACGAGGATGTCGATACGGCCCCAGCGCGCCAGCGTCTCTTCGACCATGTGCCGCACGCTCGCGGTATCGGTGACCGACGTCGCGTTCGCGACGGCTTCGCCGCCCAAGGCCTCGATCTCGCGCACGACGGCTTCGGCCGCGTCCGACGTCTGCGTCAGCCCGTCGCGCGTCACGCCGAGATCGTTGACGACGACCTTCGCGCCGCGCCGCGCCAACTCCAGCGCATGACAACGTCCGAGGCCGCCGCCCGCACCGGTCACGATGGCGACCTGACCATCGAGGCGGATCGGGGCCATCTCGGCCGCGGCAGAAGAGTGACCGGTATGGATTTGCGGTGAGGCGTTCTGGACCATGTTCGTAAGGAAAGTGGGTAGGCACAGCGGATCGATCGTCACAGGTCCGACTTTATTGAGCGCGATCGCCGACTACAATGTGCCTTCATCACAGTTGCATAAGCCGCATCTGGGTCATGTAAACAGGTCCGCCGCCTCCAATCACCGCTACGCTATGCCCGTCCTGTCGTGAACGGCTCGCCATGAATCCCCTTCCCGCCGCGGCGTCGCTGGCCGCGCTCACCCATGAAAAGCTCCTGGTCCTGCTCGATCAGGACGAAGAACAACATGCGGCGCTCACCGATCTGCTCCGCGACATCGAGCAGTTGGGCGACGATCACCCCGAGCGCGCGACGCTGCTGAGCGCGGTGCATCGCGCTTTGTCGATCGGCAAGCGATTGGAGCGACTCCGCCAGAACGAACTGAGCCTGCGCGGCGTATTCGAAAGCGCGCAGGCGCTGACCGAATTGAAAGCGCTGAGCCAGGTCCTCTTCGATATCGTCGAGCGCGGCCGGCGTCTGCTGGGCAGCGATCTCGCGTGGCTGGCCGGCATGAACGAGACGAGCAACACGCTGGGCGTGCTCGCCGTCAGCGGCGTCTATTCGAACGAAACCAAGAATACGCATACGCCGCTGAACACCGGCGTGGCCGGGCACGTGATGCGCACGCGCAGTCCGTTCGCCACGAGCCACTACATGGACGACACCCATTTCGAACACACGGCCGAGAACGACCAGATGATCCGTCGCGAGGGCCTGCGTTCGCTCGTGGCGGCTCCGTTGCTGGCCGGCGCCGAAGTGGTCGGCATCCTGATCGTCGGCGATCGCTATGCGCGCACCTATCATCCGCGCGAAATCTCCCTGCTCGCGACGCTCGCCGCGCACGCCTCGGTCGCGGTACGCAACGCGCGCGCCTACGAGCTCACGCGCATGGCGCTGACGGAGGCCGAACAAGCCAACCAGCGCCTGCAGCAACAGACCGCCGCGCTCGAACTGGCCGCCGACGCGCACGAACAATTGACCCGGCTCGTCGCGCGCGGCGCGCCGCTCAAGGATCTGATCCATGCCGTGGCCGACATCCTCGACGGCCGCGTCATGTATCTCGACGCGGCGGGCATCGAGGTCTGCGTGGCCACGCCTGCCGACTACGCCGCGTCCGAGGTCATCCATTCGTATGCGCGCTTCTCGGGCATCGATGCACGCATCCAGTCCGCAGTCAGCGAAAGCCGCGCGACCGGGCGCGCCGCGTCGGCGACATCGGGCACGGCCCATTGCCACGTGGCCGCGGTGACGAGCCGCGACGAATTGTTCGGCGCGCTCGTGATCCAGACGCGCGCGCCGTTGACCGATTCGGCCGTGCGCATCTTCGAACGCAGCGCGACGGTCACCGCGGTCATGCAGTTGTCGGCGGAAAAAAGCTCGGCGTCGCTCGACCAGGATATCCACCTGACGCTGCGCGCCCTGCTCGAACCGGGCCGTCACCATGACGACGGCCTTGCGGCGCGCCTCGCTCGCCATGGCGTCGACGTCACGAAACCGTGCATGCTCGCGATGATCGAGATCGAGAAGATCAAGCTCGGTTACGCGGTGCGCAAGCTCTCGAGCCGCCTGCGCCACCTGCCGCATCTGGCCACCGAGATCGACGGCCGCATCGTGATGGCGGTCAATCAGATCGACGGACTGCGTCTGGGCCAGGAACTCCGCGAGATTCTGTTCGAGGAGTTGTCGTTTCCGGGCATCGCGACCCTATCCGGCCCGCACGATACGCTCGCGGGTCTGGCCGGCGCGGACGTCCACCTCAAACGCGCGCTCGGACTGCTGCGGGCGCTGCGCCGCGAGAACTGCGTGGTCCACGAATCGGCGCTGCGCATGTACGCCGTGCTGTTTCAGAATCAGGACGCGCAGACGCTGGACGCCGCCATCGACAGCGTGATCGGCCCCCTCGTCGAGCACGATACGCGGCGCCATACGCAGTTGACCGACACCCTGCACGCCTATCTCGACAGTATGCAGAACGCCCGCACCGCGGCACGCGTGCTCAACATCCACGTCAACACCTTGCACAACCGCCTCGAAGCGATCTCGACGCTGCTCGGGCCCTGGGACACCGACGGCCGTGTCGCGGACATCCACGTGATGCTCCGCCTCAAGCGACTGCGCGACGATCCGCCGCCTTTCGGCGGCAAGCCTTAGGCGCATCGCCTAGGCCGCCACGTTCACGCCGAGGTAACGGTCCTTGGCCGCGTGATCGTCGACGAACGCGGCGTTGTCCGCCGTATAGACCACACGTCCCTGTTCGAGGATGTAATGCCGGTCGGCCAGTTGGCAGCAGACTTCGAGATTCTGCTCGACGAGCACGATCGGCATGCCCGTCGCGCTGACCTGCTTGAGCTGATCGACGATCTCTTCGACGATCACGGGCGCCAGCCCTTCGACGGGCTCGTCGAGCATCAGCAGTTTCGGATCGTTGAGCAGCGCGCGCGCGATCGCCAGCATCTGCTGCTCGCCGCCCGACAGGCGCGCGCCACCGTTCTTGCGGCGCTCCTTGAGACGCGGAAAGATCCGGTACACATCGGCCAGTTGCCATGGCGAGCGCTTGCGCATTGCGATCGTCAGATTCTCTTCGACGGACAACAGGCTGAAGATCCCGCGATGCTCGGGCACGAGACACAGGCCGCCCGCGGCGATCCGATAAGCCTCGCTTCGCGCGACGTCGCGGCCCTCGAAAATCACCTTACCCTGCGGCGGCGTCAGACTGCCCGCGATACTCCTGAGCGTCGTGGTCTTGCCCGCGCCGTTGCGGCCCAGAAGCGTCACGACTTCCCCCGCGCGAACCTCCATCGACACGCCCTGCAGCACGTGGCTCTTGCCGTAGTACGCGTGCAGGTCGTGTACCTCCAGTACGATGTCGCGACTCGCTGAGTTCACTGACGGCCCCCTGTGATCATGTTGCCGAGATAGGCGCGGCGCACGTGCGCGTCATTGCGGATCGCATCCGGCGCGCCCTCCGCGAGCACGCGGCCCGATTGCATGACGGTGATGGTGTCGGAGAGGCCCATCACGATGTCCATATTGTGTTCGACGAGCAGAATCGCGACGTTGTCCTGCTTCAGCGACGCGATCAACGCCTTGATGTCCGCGATATCGTCGACGCCCATGCCCGAGGTCGGCTCGTCGAGAAAGATCAGCTTGGGCTGCGCGGCCATCGCGAGGCCGATCTCAAGGCGGCGTTGCTGGCCATGCGAGAGCTGCGCGACCGGACGGTCGGCCAACGCCGTCAAGCTGAAGCGCGACAACATCGCGTCGGCCGTGACCTGTGCGGCATCGTCGTCGCGCGGTCTGCCCCATCCGAACAGCGCCTCGCGCGGGACACGTCCCTGCGCGGCGACGCGCAGGTTCTCGCGCACGCTCAGGTTCTGGAACAGGCTCGTGACCTGGAACGAGCGCGCCATGCCGCGCTGCACGCGCTTGTGGCCGGCCAGCCGGCTGACCTCTTCGCCTTGGATGCGGATGCTGCCGAGCGTGATCGGCACCGTGCCGGTCAGCGTATGGAAGAGCGTGGTCTTGCCCGCGCCGTTCGGCCCGATCACGGAATGGATGCTGCCGGGCATGACCGCGAGGTCGACACCGTCGACCGCCGTGAACGCGCCGTATCGCTTGGTCACGCCGCGTGCCAGCAGCAAGGGTTCGAGAACCGGCGTCGCGGTCATGCTTGCTCCTTGTGCGTGTCGATCCGTGCGCCGGGGCCTTCGCCGCCGCGCCGCAATGCGCGCGCCAGCCGGTCGAGCACACCCCAGATGCCCTGAGGCATATAAAGCGCGACAGCGATCAGCAACAGTCCGAGCAACAGCATCCAGCGCGGCCAGATCGACGACAGCCAGTCGGCCGCGAGCACATAGACGGCCGCGCCGATCACCGAGGCGAACAGCTTTCCGGAGCCGCCGATGATGGTCATCAGCAGGATGGTTTCGCTCACGTGATATTCGATGCTCGACAGCGGCGCGATGCCCGAGAGCAAGGCATGCAGCCCTCCGGCCAGGCCCGTCACGGCGCCCGACACGACGAACGCGGCGAGCTTGAACGCGCGGACGTCGTAACCGACGGCCGCCGCGCGCGCCTCGTTGTCGCGGATCGCGAGCAGCGTGCGGCCGAAGCGCGATTCGGACAGCCGCTGCATGAGCACGAACACCACGACGAAGATTGCCGCCACGAAACCGTAGTAATGCCAGGGCCGCGCGATATCGAACACCGTGGCGCCCATCATCGTCGGGTTGGGCCGCACGATATCGAGCAGACCGTTGTCGCCGCCCGTGATGTCGGGCAACGAATAGGCGAGGAAATAGAACATCTGCGAAAAGGCCAGCGTGAGCATCACGAAGTAAATGCCGCGTTGGCGGATCGCAAACCAGCCGACGCCGGCGGCAGCGAACGCACCGATCGCCATCGCGCCGGCCAGCGTGAGTAACAGCGGCGCTTTCAGATGCAGCACGAGCAGGCCGCTCGCGTAGCTGCCGAGACCATAGAAGATGCCCTGTCCGAAGGACATCAGTCCCGTATAGCCGAGCAACAAATTGCAGGCCATCGAGGCCAGCGCGAAGATCAGCAGTTCGGTCGCGAGCGAACCCGATGCGAGCACCATCGGCAGCGCGAGCACGAGGAGCACGGCCATGACGGTGAATCGGTGATGAGCGAGATGTTTCAAGTCATTCCCCTATGCGCGGCCAAGCAGACCGTTGGGCCGCAGCAGCAAGACGAGCGCCATGGCGACGTAGATCATGAGGTTGGCGCCCGATGGCCAGATCACGCTCATCAGGCTTTGCACGATCCCCACAAGCAGGCCGCCGGCAAGCGCCCCGGCGAAGCTCCCCATGCCGCCCACCACGACCACGACGAACGCGATGCCCAGCGCCTCGACACCCATGAACGGATCGACGCCGCGAATCGGCGCGGCGAGCACGCCGGCCAGCGCGGCCGTCGCTGCCCCGAGCGCGAACACCCACGAAAAGATTCGACGGATATTGAGCCCGAGCAGCGCGACCATCTCCGCCGATTCGCTTCCCGCGCGGACGATCGCGCCCAGCCGCGTGCCCTCCAGCACGGCGCCGAGCACGACCGCCATAAGCGCGCCGACGCCGATCACGAACAGGCGATAGGTCGGATAGATGAAATGGCCCCACACGACGACGCCTTGCAGCAACGCGGGCGGCGAGACGTTGTTGCCCGACGGGCCCCATACCGTGATGACCGCCTCCTGCAGCACGAGCGCGAGTCCGACCGTGATCAGGATGTGCAGCTCATGCGGCAGGTGATACACCTTGCGGAACAGCACGGCCTCCACGAGCCACGCGAGCGCGCCCACGATCAGCGGTCCCAGCACAAGCGTGAGCCAGAAGTTCAGGCCCATGTCGACGAGCTGGAAACACCCGTAGGCGCCGAGCAGGAAGAACGCCCCATGCGCGAAATTAACGAAGCGCAGCAAGCCGAAAATAATGCTGAGCCCCACCGCGAGGACGAAATAAAGCATCCCGAGGCCGATCCCGTTGACGAGTTGGAGCAGATAGACGTTCATCGAGGCAAATCCGTAGAGCAGCGTGATACGACGGCAGTCGCACGGCGCGAGGCGGCATGCGAGCCGGCCGCGGCCGACCTGGCACCGCGGCGGCACACCGCCTCGCGATGCGATCGCTCAGACCATCCGGCAACCGGCGGCTTCGGGCGACAGGAAGAAGCGGCCCGAGTGGATGATGTCGGCGTAGTCGTCCTTGTCGCGCATCTTGGCCTTGCTGTTGCCCTTGACCAGATAGAAGTCGCGCAGCACCTGATGGTCGGCCTTGCGGACTTCCTCGGTCCCCGTGAGCCCCTCGTACTGCATGCCTTCCATCGCGGCGATGACGGCCTTCGGGTCCGTGCTCTTCGCCTTGTTGATCGCTTCGATCAGCATGCGCGTGTTCGCATACGGCCCGGCCAGGCTGTAGTTCGGCGAGATGTTGAATTTCTCGCGGACCTGGCTCACGAAATTCTTGTTATAGGCCGTGTTGATCGTGTGCCAGTAGACCGCGCCGAAATAGACGTCTTCGCAGACGTCCGCGCCGAGCGCCTGGAATTGCTCAAGGCCGGAAGCCGCCGCGACGATGATCGTCATCTTCTGCTTCAAGCCGAAACTCACGGCCTGACGAAGCGCGTCGGAGGCCTGCGCGCCGTAGTTGAGCAGGAAGAGGACATCGGCCTGCGACGCCATCGCGTTGGTCAGATAACCGCTGAACTCGCGCTCGGTCAGCGAGTGATAGCTGTTGCCGACGTGCTCGATGCCCTTCTCCTTGAACAAGGCCTTCGCATTGCGCAGCAATCCCTCGCCGAACACGTATTGCGGCGTGATCGTGTACCAGCGCTTGGCCTTGGGCATCAGATCGATCAGCGGACGCGCGGACCCTTGGATCAGGCTATAGGTCGGCAATGCCCAACGGAACGTGCTGTGATTGCAGTCGCTGCCCGTGAGTTCGTCGGCGCCGCCGTTCGTGATCAACAGACCGCCGGCCTTGTCGATCTCCTTGCTCATCGCGAGCGATTCTGCCGACAGCAATGCGCCCGTGAAGAAGCGGATGTTCTGCTGTTCCATGGCCTCCTGCACGCGGCGCACGGCCGTCGCGGGTTGCGCCTCCGTATCGAGCATGCGGTAGCTGAGCTTCTTGCCCTGAACCGTGCCCTGCTGATCGACGGCGAGCTTCATGCCGAGGTCGGAATATTTGCCGATCGCTGAAAACGTCCCCGACATCGCGGTCGGGCACGCGAGCACGAGCTCCTCGCTCTGCGCGATGGAAAACAAAGGATGCGCGGCCAGGCCGGCGGCTGCCGATAACTTCAGGAAATCGCGTCGAGTTGTCATGATGTCTCCTTGATTGTTTTGAGTGCTTGTTTTTGAGTGCTTGTTCACGCGAGGAGGGACCGTGACTCCTTCACCCGCGGCGCGGCGGCGCGACCCGCCCGCGACGTGTCACGCTTCCACCCACTCCACCTTCACCGTGCTGCGCAAGGGGGCGAGCGCGGCCTTGAGCCGCGTATCGCACCGGCTCCGCGCTTCACGGCTGACGGCTTTGAGTTTCACGGCCGCTTCGGTGCCGTCCTTGCTTGCCGCGATATCGACAAGCTCGACCGCCTGCCCGAGTTCGGCGATTTCCATGCGCAGCTTGTAGACCAACGCCATGTCGCGTAACGCGGGCTTGTAGATCTTGCCCACGCCGGTCACCGGTATCGCGTCGAGCACGAACAGATGACGCGGTTTGGCGGGCGGCTCCGGAATCCGGTCGCCGATGAATTTCTGCAGTTCCGCGGTATCGACACTGTGTCCGGGCGCGAGCGCCACGAAGATCACGGGCAGCTCGCCCGCATACGCGTCGGGCATCCCGACGGCCGCGCTGACCGCCACGGCCGGATGCTGATTGGCGACTTCCTCGATGGCCTGCGGATCGATGTTGTGGCCGCTTCGGATGATGAGGTCCTTCTCGCGCCCCGTCAGATACAGATAGCCCGCCTCGTCGAGCCGTCCGAGATCGCCCGTGATCAAACCGCCGTCCGGCGTGAACGCGCCGCGATTGTGGTCGGCATTCAGATAGCCGTGCACGATCTGCGGACCGCGCGCGACGACCGAACCCACGGCGCCCACCGGACACGCGCTCCATTGGCCGTCGGGACCGCGCTGCATGATGTCGATCGCGGAAAAGGGCGCACGCAGACCGACGCTGCCTCGCACATGCCGCCCATGAAGCGGTGTGGCGGCGATCGCGGCCACGCTCTCGGTCATGCCGTACTGTTCGAGCAGGGGAATGCCCGTGCGCTGTTCGAAACGCTGTCCGACCGCGCTCGGCAGCGCCGCGCCGCCCGTGAACGCGAAGCGCACGGTCGACACATCGGATCCGTCGATCGGCACGTCGCTCATCGCGCCGATCGAGGTCGGCACGCCGCCGATGAACGTCGCGCGATAGCGCTCGACGAGACGCCAGATGTTGTTCACGATCATCGGATCGCGCAAGCCGGCCGGCGACAGCATGACGACATGACCGCCGGTGGCCAGCACCGACATGCCGATCGTCGACGTCCCGCCGACATGAAACAGCGGAAACCCATTGAGCGCGACGTCCTGCTCGGTCAGATCGAACATCTGGGCAAGCGACCAGGCCGCATGGATCTGGTTCAGATGCGTCTGCGGCACGAGCTTGGGGACGCCCGTGGTGCCCCCGGTATGAAACAGCGCGGCGATCGCGGAACGCTCGGCCACGGCGTCGAAGCACAGACGATCGCCGGGTTGGCGATCCATGATCGCGTCGAGGTCGTGCACGCGAGGATCGTCGAGGTCGGCCTGTCCGCCGAGCACGAGCACGGCGTGCAATCCCGCGACGCGCGGAATCACATCGCGCACCTTGGCCCAGAGCTCGGCATCGAGCGTCGGCCCCGCACACACGAGCACGCGCGCTCGCTCGGCGTCGAGTAGCGCGGCGATGACATCGGGCGCGAGCAGATAGTTGATGCAGCTCGCCGTACCGGCCGTCTCCGCCCCCCAGATCAGTGCCGGCACCTTCGCGTGGGTGCGCGCCAGGATCGCCGTCACGCCGTCCCCCGCGATGCCGAACTGCGCAAGCATATTGGCCGCGCGCGTGATCTCCGCGAGCAGTTGCGCATGCGTGTACGTGGTCGGCGGATCGTCGAGCGAAGCCGAGCGCAGCATCGTCAGCGCCGTGCGGTCTCCATAGAGCGACGCCGTGGCCTGAAAAACCTCGTACATCGTGCGCGCGGGGACGAGTTCGTCATAGGGACGCTGTTCGAGGCGTTCGATGTCCGCCATTCCCCGGATCCGCTGCTCGGAGCGCGTGGTGCGCGTGGTTCGCGTGAACGTACTGCCCTGGCCCGCGTGTCGATGCGGGCCCGCCGGAAAGTCTCGAAGCGGGTCCAAATGTCATTCCTTGTCGGTAGGGCTGCGCACCATGAGCGGCGGACTCAAACGCCGTGCCGCTCGCGGCCGCATCCGTCGTGCGTGTTGCGCGACGCGCACGAGCGCGTCTCGATGTGCGATCGAGTCTAGAAATTCGGGGGGCGGGCCACAATGTCTCGAAGACATAAGCCGACGCCCGGCGACTGTGACGAAATCACTCCGGCGTCTCGGGCATCGAGCGAGGGGTCGCGGGGAGACGAAGGGCGATGGAGGGAACGGACGGAGACGACGCTGCGAAACGCGCTACATCGTGAGCGCGTTCGCAGGGACTTTCGGATCAATCAAGGAAGACGCGGGCGCGAAAAACACGCGCGCGGCGATGTCAGCGCATCGTGCGAATCGCGTCGAGCACATTCGTATGGACAGGCGTCCATCCGAGCACCGCGCGCGCTTTATCGGCGCTGAGTCGGCAATTGGAGCCGAACGCGATATTCGCCATCATCTCGCCCCAGCATTCGGCCGCCTGCGCGGCGCTCAACGACTGTGCCTGACCGTCGAGGCCGAGCGTCGCGTGTATCGCGTCGGCGATCGCCTTGAACGACGCGATGCCGTTCTCGGCGAAGAAGGTCGTGCCGGGCCGTGCCTTCTCGAGCGCCGCGACATAGAGATCCGCGAGATCCTCGACATGCACATTGCTCCAGCAATGCGCGCCGCTGCCGACATACACGGCCGCGCCGCGCGCCTTCGCGGTCCGGAAAAGCTCGGGCAATTGCTTGCTGTGCGTATTGAGCAGCAGTCCGGCGCCGTACACCATGCTCGGCACGATCACGATCGAGCGAACGTTCAGCAGGGCCGCGCGTTGCACCGCGTTGTTGATCAACACGCGCTGCCCCATGAGCGTGCCCGTGTCGACCGGAAACTCCTCCGTGTAGACGAAGTCCGCGGTGTCGGGCCGGTCCCAGTTCGCGACGATGGCCGAGCCCGACGTATAGATGAACGTCTTGCCTGTGCCCTTGAGCAGCGAGACGAAGGTGTCCACGACCGCGGGATCGTCGGAGTCCGCCGTGTGAATCACCGCATCGGACGACGCGATCGCCGTTTCGAGCGCGCGATCGTCCTGCAGCGTGCCCTGAATGGATTCGAAGCCGCGCTCGGCAAGCCGCGCGATATCGGCATCCGTGCGCGCGAGCCCCACGACCGCGTAGCCGCGCTGCTTGAGACGGACCGCGATCGTGCCGCCGATGTAACCCGTGATGCCTGTGACGAAAACCGTCTTGATGTCGCTCGTATGCATGGGATGTCAATCGCGAATGGGACGACAGCACAGTAGCACCGCCGCGATTTTTCCTCTCGCTACGACAACAAGACTTCGCGACGCTGCTCGCCTCCCCGCTCGCTCAAGCGGCCGGATCGCCGGCGAGCACGCGCGCGTCGCTGCGCTTCTTCTTGCGCTTCGCCCCTTGCCGCGTCACGTACATCGTGCACCCGGAAGCGAACAGAATGGCCGGGCAGAGTCCCGTCAGGAACCAGATCGCCTTGATCGCGTAGAACGCCATACCGGGCCCCCACTGCCCGAAGTGCACGAACATCACCCAGTTTCCGATGCGTGTATCGAACGGTGTCGAAGCCGGCGATTGCACCTGTTCGATGCGACCGTCCAAGCCGCAGAGCGTCACGCTCGTCAAGCGAGGCGAAACGAAATGATCCGCCTGAACGCCGAGCAGCACGGTCGTCGTGTCGGGATCGATATCGATGCCTAACGCGGACAGCCCGGGTACCGCGGAACGCGCGCGCGCGACGCCGCGTTCATAGCGATCCGCTTCGACGTCTCGCGTACACCGTGCCGACGATGGCGTGGTCAATTCCGCGGTATCGGACGTCGGGCGATGCAGCCCTTTCGACACCGACAGAAAAATCGCTTCGGCCGGTCCGGGCCAGAAATGCAGCGTGGCCGTCGTGACAATCGCGAGCAACACGACGAACGCATAAAAGCCGGCCGTATTGTGCAGATCCACGACGATCCGTTTGAAGCTCGCGCCGAATTTGATGCGTGTGCGCGCTTTGAACTGCTTGCGAAAATGCGTGAGCGACGGCCACCAGAGCCACAACCCCGATACGACGAGCACGAACAGAATCAGCACCGCATACGTGTGGAACGCATAGCCGTAGCCTTCGAGCAGCAAGTGCGCATGCAGGTTATGCACGACGTAAAAGAACGTCCCGCCGACGAGATGATCGCCGAGCGTCCTGCCCGTATAAGGATCGATAAAGACTTCATGCCGATCGTGGCGTCCTTGCGAGACCATGGGTTCGACAGGCGAATACGGATTGATCGTGGGGCCGTGCCAATCGGGCGGCGTGGCCGGAATGTAATTGATGATCAGCGCATCGTCGGGCGACTGCGGCAAGCGCGCCGAAAAACTCGTGACACCCGGATGCGCACGTTGAAATCCGGCAAGCAGCGTATCGATGCGCTCACGCGTGGACGATGCAGGCACGGCGACTTCGTAGAGATCGGGCGCGAGCGCGCGTTCGATCTCCGTCTTGAAGACCAGCGTGCTGCCGGTCAACCCCAAAAAGGCGAAATAGACACCGAGAACAAGCCCGATCCAAAGATGCAACTGATAGACGACACGACGCATGAACGTTCACAAAGACATCGAAAGTTCACAGAGCCTACGTGATCGTCTCCAACCGCCAGATGGCGCGTAGCTGTCAGGATTGCCAGAATACGGACGCGGTAGTCCAAGCCGTGAAGACGAAACCCGCGGTCCGGCGCTCATGCGCGCAACGCCGGTTCGAGCATTTCGACGAGAAAATCGATGAACACGCGCACACGCGCCGTCATATGGCGCTGGCTGCTGAAGATCACATGGATATCCTCGATATCGCCCGGATTGAATGCGGGCAGCAGTTCGACCAGCCGCCCTGACGCGAGATCGTCCTTGATGTGGAACAAGCCGAGGCGGCTGATGCCGAGTCCCGCGAGCGTCAACTGGCGCATCGTCGCGCCGTTGTTCGTCAACACATCGCCTCGCACGGGAAAATGAAACGTCCGCCCGTCGATCCGGAACGGCCATTCATCCATCGATCGACGGAAATTGAAGTTGAAACACCGGTGCTTGACGAGATCCTCGGGCGTCTGCGGTACGCCGTGCGCGTCGAGATAACTCGGCGCGGCCACCACCGCGCGGCCCGTCGACCCCAGTTTGCGCGCGCGAAAACTCGCGTCCGATAGCGGCCCCGTGCGAACCGCGACATCGACGTTTTCGCGCTGCAGATCGACGACGGCGTCGGTCAGCGACAAATCGACGCGAATTCCCGGATAGCGCGCCGTGAACGTCGGAATCAGCGGCACGATGTAATGCGTGCCCATCGGGATCGACACGTTGATGCGCAACGCGCCGTGCGGCGTGGACGTATCGTCGGAAATGCCCTGCTCGGCCTCGTCGATATCGTCGAGAATGCGCACGCAACTGTCATAGAACAGCCGGCCTTCGGCCGTCACCGCGAGATGCCGCGTCGAGCGCTGAAACAGCAATACGCCGAGCCGCTCCTCAAGCCGGCTGATGACCTTGCTGACGGCCGACGGCGTCAAACGCATCGCCTTGCCCGCCGCCGAAAAGCTGCCGGATTCGACCACCCGCGTAAAGACGCGCATCTCGCCGCTTCGACTGTCCATGCTCGCCGGGATTCCTGAAATTGATTCACAGATGATATTCCATTGTACGGGCTAGGAAGCACAATCCCCCGGCGTCAAAATCGAAGTCTAAAAGCGGCGTCTGCGTGATCGGCGCTGCGGCAATCGCATAGGACAGGACGCGACATGACGACATTGTTTGACGCATACGACCTCTCGGGCCGCCCCTTGAGAAACCGCGTGGTGATGGCCCCGATGACGCGCGCACGCGCGCCGGGCAACATCCCCACCGAAGACACCATGCGCTACTACGCGCAACGCGCGAGCGCGGGCCTGATCGTCACGGAAGGCACGCCGATCAGCCCCGAAGGCAACGGCTTCGTCGATTGCCCGGGTCTGTGGAACGACGCGCAAGTATCGGCATGGCGTCATGTCACCGATGCGGTCCACGACGCGGGCGGCACGATCTTTACGCAGATCTGGCACGTCGGCCGCATGAGTCACGTATCGCTTCAGCCGGGCGGCGGCGCACCGGTCAGCTCGACGTCGAAGCAAGCGGCCCACAGTGCCGCGTTCGGCTACGACGAAGCGGGCCAGCCCGCCTTCGTGACTGCAAGCACGCCGCGCGCACTCGCGCTCGATGAGATTCCGCGCGTCGTCGGCGACTTCGCCAATGCTGCGCGACGTGCCGTCGACGCGGGCTTCGACGGCGTCGAAATTCACGGCGCGAACGGCTATCTGGTCGAGCAGTTCATCAATGGCGCGGTCAACGACCGAACCGATCGCTATGGCGGCAACACGGTCGAGCATCGCGCGCGCTTCGCACTCGACGTCGTCGATGCATGCATCGCGGCGATCGGTCGCGAGCGGGTCGGCATTCGGCTCTCGCCGTTCGGCCGGCTTCACGAACTCGGCGACTTCGACGGAGAGGCCGACACGTTTCTCTATCTCGCGCGTGAACTCGGCGCGCGCAAGATTGCGTACGTGCACATCATGGATCAAGCGAGCCGCGGCGCCCCCGCGATGCCCGAAGGCTTTCTCGAACGATTCCGCGAGGCCTATCGCGGTACGCTGATTCTGGCCGGCGGGCTCGACTTCGACAAAGCCACGCAACTCGTCGAACGCGGCACGATCGATCTCGCCGCGTTCGGCGCGCCCTATATCGCGAATCCCGATCTCGTCGAGCGTCTGCGGCACGGCTGGCCCATCGCCGAAGTCGACCCGGCCACGTACTACGGCGGCGACGCGCGCGGGTATCTCGACTACCCGCATTACACGGGCCAAGCCGCGGCCTGAACAGCGACCTGAACAGCAACTCGATCCGACACACATCGGCCGGGACCCGCGCCGCGCGAACGCACCGCTCAATCCAGACCGTTCGCGCTTCGTCGCACCCCGTGTGTGTTCCACGCTCCCTTTTTCTCACGACGCCATCACCATGAAACCTGTTCTCTTCGTCATGACCAGTCACGGCACAAAGGGCGCAAGCGGCAAGCCGACGGGCTTCTATCTGTCCGAAGTCACGCATCCGCTCGCGGTGCTCGACGCAGCCGGCATTCGCGTCGAGTTCGCGTCGATCCAGGGCGGCGAACCGCCCGTCGACGGCCTCGATCTCGACGATCCGATCAACGCGCGCTATTGGAACGACGCGTCGTTCCGCGCATCGATCGCGCAATCGAAGGCACTGGCCGACATCGATTCGAGCGCGTACTCCGCGATCTTTTTCGCGGGCGGTCACGGCGCGATGTGGGACTTCCCGACGAGCGCGGCCGTCAATGAGAAAACCCGCGAGGTCTGGGAAGCGGGCGGCATCGTGGGCGCCGTGTGTCACGGCCCCGCCGCGTTGGTCAACGTGACGTTGAGCGACGGCACCTACCTCGTCAAGGGACGCAAGGTCGCCGCGTTCACCGACTCGGAAGAAGAGGCCGTCGGCCTCACGCAGATCGTGCCGTTTCTGCTGTCGAGCACGCTCGCGCAGCGCGGCGCCGCTATGCAGCCCGGCGCGGACTGGACACGCGCGGTCTCGGTCGATGGTCATCTCGTGACCGGCCAGAATCCGCAATCGGCCACCGGCGTGGGCGAAGCCATCCGTGACCTGCTTCAGTAACAGAAGGCATCGAGGCGGGTCGCATCGGTCGATGACGACGCGCGCAAGCGGGCGGTCGACAGGCCGTACCGCGCACGGCATTGTCGTCGCGCCCTGTCTCGACACCGCAGAAACCCTAGGTTGACCATCACCCGATGTTCGACCTACATTTGAAGCGCTTCAAAACAGAGAAGTACCGCACTATTACAGTTGAAAGATGGATTTTTCGCTTCTTTTTACATACAAAATGAAACGCTTCAAATCCTTCCCCAATTGAAGACGGCACTAAAAACTAGGAGACAACCCCATGTCATGGACTGCCAGACGCGCGCTGCTCGCGCTCGCGTGCCTTTCCGCATTCACAGTGAATGCCGCGCACGCGGCCGATCTGAAGATCGGTGCGCTGTTCCCGTTCAGCGGAGGACTCGCGCTACTCGGCGATGAGAGCTATCGCGGCGTCGAACTCGCCGTCGAAGAACGCAACGCAGCAGGCGGCGTCAATGGCGACAAAGTCGTCCTCGTGAAAGCCGATGCCGTCGACGCGAATCAGGCCGTCGGCGAAGCACGCCGATTGACGTCGGTCGAAAACGTCGCGGCCGTGTTCGGCTCGTATTCGTCGGCCATCGCGACGGGCGGCACCCAGGTCACGGAACTCGCGGGCGTGCCCTTCTTCGAACTCGGCGCGGTCGCGGACACGATCACGAGCCGCGGCTTCAAGTACGTATTCCGCAGCAACGCCACCGCAAAGAATTTCGCTGAACGATCGCTCGACGCCGTCGTTCACATCGTCGCGCCCGAGCTCAAGGTCGATCCGAAGTCGCTGAAAATCGCGATCATCTCCGAAGACGGTCCCTACGGGACGCTCGTGAGCGGCTTCCAGAAAGAAGGCGCGCAGAAGCTCGGCTTGAACGTCGTGCAAGTGCTGCCGTACTCGGCCAAGAGCGTCGATCTGTCCGCGCTGATCCTGCGGCTCAAGGGCGCCGACGTCGACGTCGTGCTGCAGACCGCCTATCAGAACGATGCGATCCTGTTCTTCCGGCAAGCGGCGCAGGCCGGGTTCAAGCCGAAGGCCGTAATCGGCGCGGGCGGCGGTTACTCGCTCGCGGACACGGCCAAGGCAATCGGCCCGGCCATGAACGGCACCTTCGATATCGACTTCCCGCAAACGTCGATGAACGACAAGGGCGCACCGGGTCTGTCCGCCTTCGTCGCCGCATACGAGAAGAAATACGGCAACGCGCCGCGTTCGGGCCATAGCCTGGCTGCCTACGTCGGCGTGAAGGCGTTCCTCGACATCCTCGCGAACGCGCACTCGACCGACAAGGACAAGGTCCGCGCCGCGGTGCTCGCCTATCAGAAGCCCGAAGGTTCGACCGCGACAGGTTGGGGCTTCAAGTTCGCCGACAACGGACAGAACGAGCTCGCGACGACCAACGTCATGCAGTGGCAGGACGGCAAGCTCGTCACGATCTATCCCGATGCGCTCGCCACGGCCAAAGCCATCGCGCCCGCGCATTGACGCTTGACGGCGCCGCTTCCCCGACGTCGTGAAGTCGTGAAGTCGTTTGGCGCGTGAACATCGATCGTCGGCCGACGACGTCGACGATCGATTCGCGCGAACGCAGGCAACACGGCGGATGCGCGTCGATTTCTCACGCCGCACGGTGCGAGATCGATGCCCAATCGCCCCGCCCTGCACGCATCTCGACGTCGGCACACGTCAAAGACAGGATTCCTCACATGTCGATTGCCCTGCAGCTACTCATCAACGGCCTCTTGCTCGGTGGCGCCTACGCGATCATCAGCATCGGGCTCACGATGATTTTCGGAGTGGTACGCGTCGTCAATTTCGCGCATGGCGAGCTGCTGATGGTCGGCTTGTACGCGACATGGATGCTGTCGTCCCATCTCGGTCTGCACCCGTATCTGTCCGCGCTTCCCGTCGCATTGCTGCTCTTCGCGATCGGCGCCTTGATCCAGCGCTTCGTCATCCAGCGCTTGCTGCAGGCCGATGCCCATATTCAGATCTTCGCCACGGTCGGCATATCGACCGCGTTGATGAACCTCGCGTTGATGATCTTCGGCGCCGACGTGCATCCGATCGATGTGAGCGTCGGCACCGAACACCTTCAGTTCGGCGGCATCAACGTCGTGAGCGGCCAGCTCGTCACGTTCGTCACGGCCCTCGTCGTCGCGGGCGGCTTTCACCTGTTCGTCCACCACACGTATGCGGGGCGCGCGTTTCGCGCGGTGTCCCAACATCGTTATGCGGCATCGCTGATGGGCGTCAACGTGAACAACACCTACGTGCTCGCGTTCGGCCTCGGATCCGCGCTCGTGGGGATCGCCGCCTGTCTGCTCGCCGTGCAATACCCGGTGTTTCCCACGGTCGGACAGTATTTCGTGCTGACGGCCTTCGTGATCGTCGTGCTCGGCGGTCTCGGCAGCCTCGCCGGCGCGCTCGTCGGCTCCGCGATCATCGGCCTGATCGACAGTTTCGCCGGCTATTACATTTCTCCCGATCTCAAGGAAGTCGTGTACTTCGCGCTCTTCCTGCTGATCCTCATGCTGCGTCCGACCGGCTTGTTCGGTCTGGGTCGCGGATCGGAATAGGAGCGGCGCCATGTTGCCGAACCTCACACACCCGCGCGGTTATGTCGGCCTGCTCGCCTTGCTCGCGCTGATCGTCGTACCGTTCGCGTTTCAATCGTCATTCGTCTATCACCTCGCGGTCGAGGTCTGCGTGTTCGGCGCGCTGGCCACCGCATGGAACATCGTAGGGGGCTTCGCGGGCCAGCTTTCGCTCGGGCATGCCGTGTTCTACGGCATCGGCGGCTACGTCGCGACGTTGCTGGTCGCGCAGTTCGGCATTTCGCCGTGGATCGGCATGTTTGCGGGCGCGGCCGTGTCCGCGGTGGCGGCGATCATCATCGCCTATCCGACGCTGCGCCTGCGCGGACCGTTCTTCGCACTCGCCACGATCGCGTTTCTCGAAGTCTGCCGCCTACTGACGATCCATGAAGAGAGCTGGACCGGCGGTTCGTCTGGGCAGAACGTGCCGCTCAATATCGGGCTCAAGTGGATGATCATGCGCGAGAAGTGGGCCTATATGCTCGTGGCTTTCGGCTTTCTCGTGTTCACGCTCTGGATCTCGTGGCTGATCCGCCGCTCGCGCTTCGGTTTCTATCTGATCGCCGTGCGCGAGCGCGAAGATGCCGCGCGCGCCGTCGGCGTCAACGCGGTCGCGGTCAAGATCGCGGCGGCGATCGTGTCCGCCATGCTCACGAGCCTGATCGGTTCGTTCCACGCGATGTACCTGACCTTCATCGATCCGTCGTCCGCGTTCTCGCTCGATTTGTCGATCCAGGTCGCGATGTTCGCGTTGATCGGCGGCCTCGGCAGCGTCGCGGGGCCGATCGCGGGCACGGTGCTCGTGTTGCCCGCCGCCGAACTCGCGCGCGGCTGGCTCAGCGCGTTCGGCAACGGCACACATGGCTTCGTCTATGGCGTCGTGCTCGTGCTCGTCGTGCTGTTCATCCCGCGCGGTCTCGTCGGCCACCTCGGCGCGGCCGTGGTGCGCATCATCGATCGTCTGCCCGGCGCGCGACGCGAGGCGCCCGCCGTCGCCGACATCGCCCTGAAGGCCGTGCCCGTCGAACGCGGCACGCCGATCCTCGTCGCCGAGCATCTGCACAAGCGTTTCGGCGGACTCGTGGCGACCGACGATGTATCGCTGACGCTGCATGCCGGCGAGATTCTCGGCGTGATCGGCCCGAACGGCGCGGGCAAGACGACCGTCTTCAATCAGTTGTCGGGCTTCATTCACCCGGACACGGGCGCCGTCAAGGTCAGGCTCGCCGACGGCTCGTGGGCCCTCCCGCATCGGCCCGATGAATTCGCGCGGCACGGCGTCGGGCGAACGTTTCAGATCGCCCAGCCGTTCGCGGGTCTCTCGGTCCTCGAAAACATCATGCTAGGCGCCTTCATGCATACGGCCTCGCGTGAGCAGGCCGAAGCGGTCGCGCGCGAAGTCGCGGTACTCACGGACCTCACCGCCCTGCTCGACGTCGAAGCGCGAAGCCTGACGGTGGGCGGCATGAAGCGGCTCGAAGTCGCGCGCGCCCTCGCAACGCGCCCGACCGTCTTGCTGCTCGACGAAGTCATGGCCGGCCTCAACCCCGCGGATATCGCGCGCGCCATCGAGATGGTGCGCCGCATCCGCGACGCGGGCGTCGCGGTCCTGATGATCGAACACATGATGCAAGCGACGATGGCGCTCTCGGATCGAATCATCGTCATCAACGCGGGGCGCATGCTGCGCGACGGTACGCCGTCCGACGTGGTCAACGATCCGCAAGTCATCGAAGCCTATCTCGGCACGGGGTATCGCGATGCTCAAGCTGCGTAACGTATCGGCCGGCTACGGCAAAAGCGAAGTCTTGCGCGACGTGTCGCTCGACGTCGGCGAAGGCGAAATCGTCACGGTCATCGGCGCGAACGGCGCGGGCAAGACCACGACGCTCAAGACGCTCTGCGGCATCGTGCGCGCGCGTGACGGCAGCATCGAATTCGACGGCGAACCCATCGCGAATCTCGCGCCCCACGCGATCGTGGCGCGCGGCATCACGATGATTCCCGAAGGACGCCAGCTCTTTCCATTCCTCACCGTCGAGGAAAACCTGCTTATGGGTGCGTTCAAGCACAGCGCGCGTGCGCAACGGCGCGAGCGTCTCGAAGACGTGCTCACGCTGTTTCCGCGCGTGCGCGAACGCCTCGCCCAGCGCGCGGGCTCGCTGTCGGGCGGCGAACAGCAGATGGTCGCGATCGCGCGCGGCATGATGTCCGCGCCCCGGCTGCTGATCTTCGACGAGCCTTCGCTGGGCCTGTCTCCGTTGCTCGTCGAGCAGATGTTCGACGTCGTGCGGCGCGTGGCGCAGAGCGGCGTCACCGTGCTGCTCGTCGAACAGAACGTGTTCCATACGCTGAAGCTCGCCGATCGCGGATATGTCCTCGAGAACGGCACCGTGACGCTGAGCGGCACGGGCGCGGAATTGCTCGACAGTCCGCATGTGCGCCGCGCGTATCTGGGCCACTAGGCAAGCGGCATGAACGACACGAACCGGTCCCGCGACGTTCGACGTGCATCGGACGCGTACGTCGAACGCAAGCACGAGACACACGCGCTGCGCACCTGCGCCTCACGCATCGACCGCGTCCGCTCATCGATTTCAAACACTGCGCCGGATAGCGGCATCGCGACGGAGGCGACCTTGTCCCCCACGCAACCGCTCCGGCACTGACTCACTCACTCTTTTCAGGGAGATGTTCATGCAAGCGACCACCACGCCGTCCTCTTCGCGCGAATCGGCCGTGCGACCCGACGAACAGGCCGTGCCTTATCAATTGCCGCAGGTGCCCTTCATGTCGAAGGACATCGTGCATCCCGGCGTGATGTCGGACTGGCTCGCGGACGACGCGTTGTGGGTCCCGGCGACGGCGAACGTATCGTTCAAGCCCTTGATCCTCAGCGCAAGCCAGGGCTACTACGTGAATCTGCTGCGCGTGCGCAAGAGCGGCGTCATTTCGCGGCATCGTCATACGGGCGCCGTGCATGCGATGGTGCTCAAGGGCCGCTGGTACTACCTCGAACACGACTGGGTCGCCGAGCAAGGCAGCTATGCCTTCGAGCCCGCAGGCGAGACGCACACGCTGTACGTGCCGGAAGACGTCGAGGAGATGATCACGTGGTTCTACGTCACGGGCGGCTATACGTATGTCGATCCGCACGGTGTCGCGCAAGGCTACGAAGACGTGTTCACGAAGATCGAGGCGACACGCAAGCACTATGAGTCGATCGGCCTGCCGCGCGATCGCCTCGAAGCGCTGGTCCGATGATTCGATGAACGCGGGCGCGCTCGATATGCGGCCCGAAGGCGCAATCACGCGATCGCGCCCTCGGTCCGAGGTCGGCCATGCTCGCACGACCACGCGCGTGCGCATGCCGGATCTCGGATTCGTGCATGCGATACGCGGACAATTTTTCACCTCTCGCACACGACCGTGTCCGGTCGGTGCGTCGCTTACCCAATCGAACTCATGAACGATAGCGCACTCGCCCATTCGACGACGGCCTTCATCGACCACGGCACCGGCGGTTCGCCCGACTGCATGCACCTCGCATCGCGCGCTCGGCCGACGCCCGGGCCCGGCGAAGTGCTGATCGAAGTCGCCTACGCCGGCGTCAACCGTCCCGACGTGCTTCAGCGCAGCGGATCGTATCCGCCGCCGCCCGGCGCCTCGCCGTATCTCGGCCTCGAAGTCTCGGGCCATATCGTCGCGCTCGGCGAAGGCGCGACACGCTGGCGCGTCGGCGACGCCGTCTGCGCGCTCGTGCCCGGCGGCGGCTATGCGCAGTATTGCGTCACGCATGCGACGCATTGCCTGCCCGTTCCCAACGGGATGTCGCTGCTCGAAGCCGCGGCCCTGCCCGAGACCTATTTCACGGTCTGGACCAATGTGTTCGAACGCGGCCGTCTGCAGGCCGGAGAAACGTTTCTCGTGCACGGCGGATCGAGCGGAATCGGTCTGACCGCGATCCAGCTCGCGCACGAACTCGGCGCGCGCGTCTTCACGACCGTGGGCAATCACGAGAAGGCACAGGCATGTCTCGCCGCGGGCGCCGAACGCGCGATCCACTATCGCGACGAGGACTTCGTCGCGGCGGTCAAGTCGCTGACGAACAACGAAGGCGTCAACCTGATTCTCGATATGGTCGGCGGCAGCTATATGCCCCGCAATATCCAGTCGCTCGCGCTCGAAGGACGCCTCGTGCAGATCGCGTTCCTCGAAGGCAGCCGCCTCGATATCGATGCGACGCCGATCATGCTGCGCCGCTTGACGATCACGGGCTCGACGCTGCGCGCGCGCTCGACCGAGCAGAAAGCCGCGATTGCCGCCTCGCTCGAACACACCGTGTGGCCCTGGCTCGAAGCCGGCCGTGCGCGGCCCGTCATTCACCGCGTGCTGCCGCTCGCGGAGGTCCGCGCCGCGCATGCGCTCATGGAGTCGAGCGCGCATATCGGCAAGATCGTCCTCAACGTCGGAGAACTCTAACGTGCAACACGAACAACGCGTCGTCGTGGTAACGGGGGGCAGCGGCGGGATCGGCGCCGCGATCGTCGAGCGGTACGCGCGCGACGGCGCGCGCGTGGGCATCGTCGATCTGAATGCCGACACGAGCGCGGCGCTCGCCAAGCGGTTGTCCGATGCGGGCCTCCAGGTGTGCGCCGCGCCGGCGGACGTCAGCGACTATGCCGCATCGGAAGCCGCGTGCCGCGCCGTCGAGGCGCGCTTCGGTCCGATCGATACGCTGATCAACAACGCGGGCATCTCGCCCAAACACGCGGGCAAGCCCAAGCCGATCTGGCAGATGGACGAAAGCGAATGGCGCCACGTCGTCGACGTGAATCTGCATAGCGCATTCAACTTCTGCCGCATTCTGACGCCCGGCATGGTCGAGCGCCGCTTCGGCCGCATCGTGTCGATGTCGTCGGTCGCGGGCAAGGCCTACCTCGATATCGTCGCGGCGCACTACAGCGCGACGAAAGCGGCGCTCATCGGCTTCACCCGGCATCTCGCGGGCGAGCTGGGACCATACGGCATCACGGTCAACGCGCTCGCGCCGGGTCGTATCGATACGCCCTTGATGCGCGGCGCGCCGCCCGCCGCCAATGCGAAGGTCGTCGACGAAACGCCGTTGCGGCGTCTCGGCGATCCCGACGAAGTGGCCACCGCGTGCGTGTTCCTGACGTCGCAAGCGGCATCGTTCGTGACCGGGCAAGTCGTGGACGTGGCCGGCGGATGGCTCATGACCTGAACGGCGCGCCCCGAGCGGCACGGTACGACGCCGCGCGGTCCCGCGCGCGCTTCGTCACGGCGTGCTCGGGGCTCGGCGAGCCGGCGGACCGCCGGCCGGCGCGAGGCTTGTACAATAACGCGCAAAACAGACTGCGTTCGCCGAGATGGAACCCTTGAAGAGTTTGCCGATCGCCGTCGATCTTCGTGATGAGCCGAGACGGTTCCGCACGTCCCACGCTCCGGCGGGATCCCGATGAAAGCCGCACGCGCCACGCTTGCCGATGTCGCGCGTCTCGCGGGCGTTTCGCTCGGCAGCGCTTCGCGCGCGCTGTCCGTGCCGGACCAGGTCAAACCGCAGACACTCGAAAGCGTCCAGCGCGCCGTCGAACAACTCGGCTATGTCCGAAACGGCGCGGCGCAGGCGCTCGCCTCGCGCAAGACGCGCACGATCGCGGCCCTCTATCCGACGCTGAACAACCCGATTTACGCGGACTCGATCCAGGCCCTGCAGCAGACGCTCTGGGCCCATGGATACCAATTGCTGATCGCGAGCCACGAATACAAGGCCGACCGCGAAATCGACGCCGCGCGCGCGATCGTCGAGCGCGGCGTCGACGGGCTCATTCTCGTCGGCACCGATCATCCGCCGGCCGTGCTCGACCTCGTTCACCAATATGCGTTGCCCTATGTGCTGACCTGGTCCGTCGACAACACGCACTATCCCCATTGCGTCGGCTTTTCGAATTTCGATGCGGCCTATCGTCTCGCCAAGCGCGTGGTCGAACACGGCCATACCGACATTGCGCTGTGCGGCGGCGCGATGGAAGGCAACGAGCGAGCACGCGCACGGGTCGCGGGAACACGTAAGGCGCTCGCCGAATCGGGCATCGCATTGCGTCCCGAATGGATGCTCGAAGTGCCGTTCTCGTTCGAAGGCGGACGTCATGCGCTGCGCACGCTGCTCGAACGCGGCGCGCGGCCGAGCGTCGTCATCTGCGGCACCGATCTGCAGGCGATCGGCGTGCTCGACGAATGCCGCACGCAAGGCATCGACGTGCCCGGCCAGTTATCGGTAACGGGCTTCGACGACATCGAGCTCGCGAACATCACGCATCCGCCATTGACCACGGTCCACGTGCCCTCGTTCGAAATCGGCGCGCGATCGGCGCGTCACGTGCTGGCGCTCGTCGAAGCGCGGCCCGCGCAAGACGAAATGGTCCTCGATGCGCCGGTCGTCATGCGCGACAGTCTCGGTCGTCTCTGATCCTCATTCGATGCGTGTCGTCGACGATCGATCGACTCCATACGTTACCGCGTTGATCACAGTTCCCTGAAGATCGAAGGCGCGCGATCGCGCGCCGCCCTCCCCTCCGATGCCCTGAACCCGCACTTCGAATGCGTTGCGAATCAACGCGTTGCGGTCGATACGCCACGCGTGTTTTTTTATACGGCTAACGTTTACTTTAACAACGTTAATTGCCGACTGACGCGAGGAATCCCGGATTTTTTTGCGAGTAAACACCTATAAAGCAATAGTAAAACTAACGATACGATGCGTGCATGCTTTACGAATATGGTGAGCACCGACCGATCGGCGCCCGCCCTTGCCCCGGTCGCGATATCCCGATCGCCGCCGGTCTCTTGCCCCGTCACCGGGCCATAACAAATACGGAACCATCATGGCGCGTCAAACCTGGAAGTCGGTCATCACGTTCACCCTCGTCGCCGCGAGCGTCGTCGCCTCGGGCGCCGCGTTCGCACAGGAAAAGATCAAGGTCGGCATTTCGATGAAGGTGCTCAACGCGCCGTATTTCTCGGCCGCCATGGAATCCGCGAAGCAGCGCGTCATCGAACTCGGCGGCGAACCGATCGTCGCCGACGCGCAGGGCAAGATGCAGAAGCAGATCTCCGACGTCGAAGACCTCGTCACGCGCGGCATCAAGGTGCTCGTCATCGATCCCGCCGATCCCGAAGGCCTCGTCGCATCGGTCAACGCCGCGACGGCCGCGGGCGTGAAGGTCGTGGTCATGGACGCGTCGCTCGATCAGAAGGCCAAGTACCTGACGCTCGTGCAGTCGTCGAACCGCGACAACGGCGCGCTCGTCGGCCAATGGCTCGTCGATCAGATGGGCGACAAGCCGCTGAAGATCGCGCTGATCTCGGGCGACAAGGGCAATCCGGTGGGCAAGGAACGTCGTGACGGCGTGCTCGAAGGGATCATGGAAACGCAGCTCGCGAAGACCGGCAAGATCAACGTCCAGGTCGTCGGCCAGGGCTGGGGCGGCTGGACCGACGAAGGCGGTCTGAAGGCCATGGAAGACCTGCTCGTCGCGAACAAGGACATCAACGTCGTGCTCGGCGAAAACGACAGCATGGTGCTCGGCGCACGGCGTGCGATCGAGAGCGCGAACCGTCAAGGCATCACGCTCATCGCGGCGGCCGACGGTCAGAAGGAAGCGCTTGCGCTGATCAAGGACGGCAAGTACGGCGCGACCGCGCTGAACAATCCGGCGCTCGTCGCGCGCACGGCCGTCGATATCGGCTTCAAGGCCGCGCAAGGCCAGGCGCAAACGCTGCCGAAGATCACGTACACGCCGCCGTCGGTCATCAACAAGAGCAACGTCGACCAGTTCTACAACCCGAAGGCGATTTTCTAAAGCGCACGGCACGCGGCTTCATGCCGCGTGCCTTCGCTTTTCACGCATGAAACGCCGTGGCGGCGCACCGATCCGTCGCGGCACACGAAGCAATCGAGGAGTTGAATCTTGAAGCAAGTCATTCCGTCCCTGGGTCTCGGGACTTTTCGCGTTGCGCCCGACGTCACGACGGCGTCGGTCAAGTCGGCGCTCGAACTCGGCTATCGGCACATCGATACGGCGACGCACTACGACAACGAAGCCGCCGTCGGCGCGGGCATTCGCGCGAGCGGTGTCGCGCGCGACGAAATCTGCCTGGTGACCAAGGTGTGGTTCGACTGTCTGCGCCATGACGAGGTGCTCGCCAGCCTCACGCAAAGTCATGCGCGGCTCGACGTCGGCACCATCGACGTCGCCCTGATCCATTGGCCTTCGCCCGATGGCGTGCCCGTGCGCGAAACGATCGGCGCGCTTCAGGAAGCCGTCGAGCGCGGCCTGATTCGTCACTACGGGGTGTCGAACTTCACGGCGCCGTTGCTCGAAGAGGCGATGTCGGTACCCGGCGGCGATGCGATCGTCACGAATCAGATCGAGGTCAATCCGTTCTTCGCGAATCGCGCCGATGTCGAAGCCACGCACGAACTCGGCGTCAAGGTCACGGCGTATATGCCGCTCGCCGAAGGGCGCGTGCATGACGATCCGACCATCCGGCGCATCGCGGACCATCACCGCGTGAGCCCCGCGCAGATCGCCTGCGCGTGGCTGCTCGCGCGCGGCATCATCGTGCTCACGGCGTCGCGCAGCCGCGACCATCAACGCGCGAATCTCAACGCGTTGAACGTCCAGCTCAGCGAAGCCGAACTCGCCGCGATCGATGCGCTCGATTGCGGCGCGCGTAATGCGAATCCGCCGTTCGCTCCGTGGAATTGGGCGCGCGTCTGAGCGCGCTGCTTCCTGTCGTGTCACACGGCCCGTGACGCCTTCGGATCACCGAGGGTCTCACGGGCCGCTTGTTTGAATGATGAGCCCACGTGACGACGCCACGTGACGACCCTGCATGACGATCACAGGGGGACGATCACAAGCGGCGCAACGACGTCGATTCACGAGACCGGATGTCGAGACCCAGCGCGTGCGCAAGCGCGGCGGCCGAATACACGACATGGGCCGACGCGTCGAACGACGCGGCATCCGTCCCGTCGGGCGCCCATGCGATCACGCGCATGCCCGCGGCGACGGCCGCCTGCACGCCGGTCGGACTGTCCTCGACCACGACGACCTCGCGCGCGTCGACGCCGAGCAGCCATGCGGCGCGCACATAGGGCTCGGGGTCCGGCTTGCCTCGGCGCACGTCGTTCACGCTGACGCTGACGAGTTGCGGATCCTCGATGCCGAGCGCGCGCAGATTCGCTTCGAGCAGCATGCGCGACGCATTGGACACGATAGCCTGACGCAGACCGGCTTCGCGCGCCGCGCCATACACGTCGAGTGCGCCCTCGCGCGGCACGAGCGATCGCGACGCGACGAGATAACAGCGCGCGCGAAAGCGCGCCCACTCCGCATAGTCGACGCGTATGCCGAAGCGCTCGCGGCACAGCGCATGCACCTCGCGTCCCGTCTTGCCGAGAATCAACGGATGCAAGGTCTCGTCCGCTTCGATGCCGTGATGCGCAAGCGCATCGATCAGCGAGCGCAGATGCAAGGGTTCGCTATCGGCAAGCGTGCCGTCCATATCCCAGAAGATAGCCCCGACATTCGTGAACGGAATCGATGTCATGAGGTCTGCGCGGCGAGCCGGTCGAGATCGTCGTAGAACTGCTGCGCGCTCACGTAGAGTCGTTCGAACAGCGGCATCATGCGGTCGTAGACGTCGCTCGCATAGGGATCGGGCTGCACCTCGCGTTCGAATCGAACGAATGCGTTGACCGCGTCGCCGAGCCGCGCGAATTGTCCCATCGCCGTGGCCGCAAGCACCGCACACCCGATGACGCCGCACTCGACTTCGGCCGGCACCAGGATCGGCGTGCGATACATGCTGGCCTTGATATCGAGCCAGAGCGCGGCCTTTGCGCCGCCGCTCGCGGCCACGAGGCGCTCGATGCGCGCGCCGTCGTCGATCAGCGCGATATGGCGGCGCACGCCGAACGCGACGCCTTCGAGCACCGCGCGATGCAGATGGCCGACGCCGTGCTG
Source organism: Pararobbsia silviterrae (assembly GCF_003628125.1). Classification (GTDB taxonomy): domain Bacteria; phylum Pseudomonadota; class Gammaproteobacteria; order Burkholderiales; family Burkholderiaceae; genus Pararobbsia; species Pararobbsia silviterrae. The sequence continues at coordinate 185,300 of NZ_RBZU01000008.1, read as the reverse complement.
AGCCGTGATGCCGAAAAACTGCGCGCGCGAGTTCGTGTGTTCGCCGAGCCGTTCACCCGTCAAATAAGGCAGAAAAAACAATCCCGCCGAGCCGACCGGCGCGGTCGCCGCCTTCTGCGCGACCGCATCGTACGAGACCGCGTTCTCATGGAACGCGCGCCGCGCCCACCGCATGGCGTCGCCGCCCGAATCGAGCAGCATGAAGCGGCCCCAATGACCTTCGCAGGTCGCGAGATTCGAGACCTCGGGGTGCAGCATCGGCGTATCGGCGATCACGGTGATGATCGACGACGTCCCCGTGATATCCGACGCGAGCCCCGGCGCATAAACGCCCGAACCGAGCACCGAGACGGGATAATCCGCGCCGCCGACGAGCACCGGCGTCCCCTCGCGTAGCCCCGTCTCCGCCGCCGCGCGAGCGGTCACGCTGCCGAGCACGTCGAGCGGCGCGCGGATCTCGGGCAGTTTGCGGCCGTCGAGGTCGAGCAAGTCGAGCATCGCGTTCGACCACGACCGCGTGGCCGGATCCATCAGGAACGATGTCGATGCGTCGTTCCAGTCGCATGCGCGCGCGCCCGTGAGCCGGAAGTTCACATAGTCCTTCGGCATGAACACCGTCGTCGCGCGCGCATAAGCATCGGGATCGTGCTCGCGGATCCATTGAAGCTTGAAGCCGGGCCATGCCGGCGTCGCGGGATTCGCGGTCTTGTCGAGATACGACTCGGGCGCGTGCCGCGCGCGAAACGTCTCGACCTGCGCGAACGTGCGTTTGTCGTTCCAGAGCGGCGCCGTGTCGCGCGTCAGTCTGCCGTCGGCATCGACGAGGACCGTGCCGTGCATTTGACCGCATGCGCATATCGCGGCAATGCGCGCGGCCGCATCGGGGACGCGATCGAGCACCTCGCGAATCGCGGCGACCGCGCCGTCCCACCAGTCGGCCGGACGTTGCTCCGACCAGCCGTAACGCGGCACGATCTGCTCGTGCTCGCGCGCGGCGATCCCGCGAATCGCCCCCTTCGTATCGACGAGCGCGGCACGCACGCTGCCCGTGCCGACATCGATCGCCAGATAGTACGTCTCCATGTTTGTCATCGTTTTGCTTCGTTGCGAGGTAAGCGGAACACCGATGCTCCGAGCACGATGCCGCGTGCGAACGACGGCGTCAATCGGCACACGCCGTACCGGCGTGGTTCACATCGTCGACGTCATCCATGTCGTGTTCGACGGCGGCGACGCGCGGTCAGCGCGACGCCCCGGCCCGCACGGCACGCCATGCGACCTGTGTCTGCGCGCGATACAGATGCAGCGCGCCGCGTTCGGCGGCGATGCGATCGTCGATGATCTCGGGCTCGACGGTATTGAAATCGAACAGTCCGTAGTGGTGCGCGATCATATTGGGCACCCGCGCATCGCGCGCGAGCGAAACGGCCTCGTCGAGCGTGAAATTGCCCGGCACGCCGTTTCCGCTGCGCGCTGCGTCGCGGCCGTTGACGGGCAGCAACGCGATATCGGGCCGCCGCGCCGCGACCGCCTCGGCAAGCGCCGGATAAGGAATCCCGTCGCCCGAGTGATAGATCCGTACGCCGCCCGTTTCGATCACATAGCCGAGCCACGGATAACGGCCTTGCGCATCGCAGTCGAGCGTTTCATGGGCCGACGCGATCGGCGACACGACACAGCCGTCGATCACCTCGACGCATTCGCCCGCATTGACCGCGACGAGACGATCGATGCCCACGCCGCATCGCGCGATCGCCTCGTCGATCGTCGCGGCGGGCACGACGAACCGCAGCGCGGGAAAACGCTCGGCAAGCGGCTGCAAGGTGCCCGGGTCCATGTGGTCGGTATGTCGATGCGTGCACAACACGAGATCGAGACGATCGAGATCCCGCGGCGCGAGCGGCGCGCCCATCATGCGTGTGTGCGGATAGTGCGTGCCGCGATACTTGTGCGCGAGCGTATCGGACAGATACGGGTCCACGAGCATGCGCAGCGGGCCGCTGTCGATCACGAAGCCCGCTTGTCCGAGCCAGTAGAGCCGGACCGCGCCGGTACTCGCGTCGGTGCCCACATCGGCATCCGCGTCCGTACCCGCGTCAGCTTCCACGCGTGCGGACCGGCGCGCGAGCCGTGTCGCGAGGGGTTCGTCGAACGACTCGACATCGAGCCGCACGCCGACGCCCTCGCTCGATTCGGAGGCCACGGTCGCCATGATCACCAGCAGACGTAGCCGCCGTCGACGAGCACGATCGAGCCCGTCATGAGGCTCGCGGCGTCGCTCGCGAGAAACAGCGCGACCGAGGCGACCTCATCGACCCGGCCCAGCCGGTTCATCGGCGTTCCGCCGACCCAGTGCCGGTACATCTCGGCATTCTCGTAGACGTAACGGTTCATCTCGGTGTCGATATAGGTCGGCGCGACGGCGTTGACGCGCACGCCGCGCGCGCCCCACTCGGCCGCGAGCGAGCGCGTCAGGTGATGAACGCCGGCCTTCGACGCGTTGTAGTTGGCCTGCTCCTGCGGGCGGTTGACGATCAATCCCGACATCGAGCCGACATTGACGATGCTGCCCGCACCGCGCTCGAGCATTCCCTTGCCGAACGCACGGCATGCCCAAAACACGCCGTTGAGGTTCACATCGACGACCTTGTTCCAAACTTCGTCGGACATCGTCTCGGCCGGATGATTCGAGATCGCGATGCCCGCGTTATTGACGAGCACGTCGACGCGCCCATGCCGCGCGACGACCGCATCATTGACGCGTTGCGCGGCGCTCGAATCGGTGACGTCGAGCAATGCCCCCTCGACGCGCGCACCGCTCGCCGCGAGCTTCGCCACGGCTTCGTCGAGCCACGTCTGATTCATATCGGTCAGCACGACGCGCGCGCCGGCCTCGGCGAGCGCCTCGGCGATCGCATATCCGATGCCGCGCGCCGCGCCCGTGACCACGGCGACCTTGTTGTCGAGCCTGAAACGTTCTAGATACATCGCTGCGTCCTTCAGTCGTAAGGGGTTCGGGTCGACGTCAAGCGTTCGTACGCGCCGGCGCGGGTTTGCCCGCCTCGGCGGCGATCTCGCAGATCCGGTCGAAGGCCGCGCCGCGCGACGGAATATCGACGTGGAACACCTCGGCGATCACGCGCGTCCAGCCATAGATGAAATAGGTCCAGCCGTCTTCGATCTGCAAACGCCGCGCGGCCTGCTGCACGCGCGCCTGATCGAGGAACACGAGGTCGCCGCGATAGTTGAGATCCCAGACGATCGCCTTTTCGGGGAACACGGCCGCATCGCTGAGCGGCGAACCCGGCGCGTCCTTGCCGAGACCCGTCGCATTGATCACGACCGCGCCCGGCGACAGGCGCGCGAGCACCGCGTCGTTGTCTTCCGCGCGCGGCGCGATCACATATTCACACGGCACGCCGAGATCGAGCTCGCGATGAATGCGCTCGATTTCCTCGAGACGCGCGGCCGACCGATTCGACACGATGATCTTCGACGGACGGTTCGCACCGCGGCTTTTCTGCATCAGATGCCACGACAATGCGATCGTCGAGCCGCCCGCGCCCATCGAGAACACTTCGGCGCCCGTGCGCGCGAAATGATCGTCGGGTAGAAAGCCGTCGAGCGCGAGTCCCGATGTGATCGGGTCCTTTGCATGGCAGACGAACTTGCCCTGATCCTTCGACAGGCAACTCGTTTCGCCCATCACGCGCGCATGCGAGTCGATGACGTCGAACAGATCGCGGCACGCGCCGTACAGATCGATCTTGTGGGTGGTCACGAGCGCGCCGAGCGACAACGGGTCGTCGCGCAGGAATCGCACGACTTCGCGATAGTCTTCAGCGGGCGAATGCGGCTTGAAGTCGATGCCCTTGATCTCGACGTCGCCAAGACCGAGATGCCGCGCCCATGCCGGAAAGACGCGCATGATCGAGCTTTGCGCGGTGGTCACGCCGATGAAGTAGAACGTGGGGCGCTGAGCCGCCGCGTAGCGTGTGCCATGCGTGGAATGCGTGTTCTGCGTCATGGTGCGACACCCTCCACCCGCCCGGCCGAAGCGAGCAACGCGTCGACATCCGCGCGCGAGCGCGCGATATACGCCGGGTTTTCAACGCTGCGCCATCCGCCGTTGCCGTCGTCGAGGATCCGCAGTTTCATGCCGTTCGACTTCTCGATGATCGCGTAGTCCTGCCCCGAGTCCGCGGGATAACAGAACAGCATCACGAAGTCGCCGTTGCCGAGATTGACCGAGCGATGGATCCAGCGCGGCGGCACATAGCAGACCGTATTCGCGCGGATCTCGACGATGCGCGTCTCGCCGTCGGGCGCTTCCATGACCATCAGCCCGTTGCCCTTGAGCCCGAAATAGAGCTCCGGCCGGTCGATGTTCGCGTGGATATGGCCGCGCGTCATGAAGTATTCGTCGCCGATCTTGCCCGGGCTCATCCGCGTCACGCCCGTGATCAGATCGCCGGGCGCGCTGCTCGGCCGATGATCCGTCACGTCGTAGACCACGTCCTGGCCCGACGTTGCCACGCGCGCGCGAAACGCAGTGCTGTCCGCATAGAGGCCGTCGAGATCCTCGAGACGCTTTTGATAACGGGTCTGCGTGCCGGTCATGAGCCCGGTTCCGAGGTCCACGTCGAACGAGCAGGGTTCAGGCCATTTCATGAAACTTGATCTCCGGTTTCGATTGAATGGACCGATACTAACGTTAACTTAGATAACGTTCTAGTCGATTGACTCGCAGTCATTGTGCGGGTTTTCACGGGGATAGCTCGAATACATCTCACAACAATGATAGTGTTACTATCGTTTTAGAGATACACACTAACGATAGCGGCTGAGCCGTGTCATGCGTCGCACCGCATCGCGGACGCATTGCCGCGGACATCGAGCAAGATCTGGAGACGAATCATGCAGGACACATTCACGCACGCGGTCGTGCGGGCGTTGCGCGAGTCGCTCGGCGCCGACGTGGTCGCGCTGCCTGCCGAGTTCGAGGGTCGGAAGCACGCGGACTGGAGCCGTACGCCGAGCGCCGACCCGATCGCGCTCGTGCGCCCGCGCACGACCGAGCACGTCGCGACGGCGCTGCGCATCTGTGATGAACACAACCAGCCCGTCGTCGCGCAAGGCGGCCTGACCGGCCTTGCGGGTGGCGCATGCATGCTCGGCGGCGAAGTCGCGCTGAGCCTCGAACGCATGACCGGCATCGAAGAACTCGACACGGTCAGCGCCACGATGACCGTGCGCGCGGGGACGCCGCTGCAGATCGTGCAGGAAGCCGCCGACGCGGCCGGATTCATGTTTCCGCTCGATCTCGGCGCGCGCGGCAGCGCGACGATCGGCGGCAATCTCGCGACGAACGCGGGCGGCAATCGCGTGATCAAGTACGGCATGATGCGCGACCAGGTCCTCGACGTCGAAGCCGTGCTCGCCGACGGCAGCGTGGTCGGCGGGCTGCGCAAGATGATCAAGAACAACACGGGCTACGACCTGCGCGACTTGCTGATCGGCAGCGAAGGCACGCTCGCGATCATCACGCGCGTCGTGCTGCGTCTGCGCCCGAAGCCGCGCGTCGTGTCGACGGCATGGTGCGGCGTCGGCCGCTACGAAGACGTGACGACGCTGCTTCATGAAGCCCAGGCCCGTCTGCCGGCAGGCGTGTCCGCGTTCGAAGTCATGTGGCCCGGCTATTACGACTTCGTGCTCGAACGCCTGCCCGAATTGCGCGCGCCGCTCGAAGACCGGCATGCGTTCTACGTGCTGCTCGAAAGCAGCGGCGCCGACCCCGAAAGCCAGAACGAGGCGTTCGAAAACTTCCTCGCCGAGATGCTCGAACGCGGCGTGCTCGTCGACGCGGCGCTCGCCGCATCCGATGCCGACGCGGCCGCGTTCTGGGCGATCCGCGACGCGCCCGGCGAATATCCGCGCCTGATCCCCGGACGCGTGTCGTTCGACGTCAGCTTCTCGATCGCGGACGTCGGCGAGGCCGCGATACGCTGCGAGGCCAAGCTGCGCGAACGCTGGCCCAACGCGACGATTCTCGTCTATGGCCATCTCGGCGACGGCAATCTGCACATCGTGGTCCAGGAGCCCGATTGGGCGCCCACGGTCGCGCCCGAGGTCCAGCGCGTCGTCTATGACGTGACCGCCGAAATGGGCGGCTCGGTCTCGGCCGAGCACGGCATCGGACTCAAGAAGCTCAAGGTGCTCGCGCTGTCGCGCTCCGCGACGGAACTCGCGGCCATGCGCGCCATCAAGAACGCGCTCGATCCGAAGCACCTCTTGAACCCGGGCAAGGTGCTGAGCCGATGAGCCGCGCGCTGCCGATCCGTTCCATCTCCCCGTGCGGCGCCGCTCGCTGCGCCACGGGAACCATGAAGCCTGCGCGCGCCTGCGTGCGCGCGACGGCTCGGGAGACGATTCAATGAATCCGTTCATCGCGCTCGCGGGTATCAGCAAGCGCTTCGGTGGCGTCCATGCGATCGAGGGGATCGACTTCGACGTATTCGCCGGCGAAGTCCACGCGCTCGTCGGTGAAAACGGCGCGGGCAAATCGACGCTGATGCGTGTGATCGGCGGCGGTCATCAGCCTGACGAAGGCACGATCCATATCGAAGGCCGCGACATCGTGTTCCGCAACCCGCATGCGTCGCTCGCCGAAGGCATCGCGGTGATCCACCAGGAAACCGCACTCGCGCCCGACTTGTCGGTCGCCGAGAACGTCTTCCTCGGCGCGATGCCGCCGGTGCTCGACTGGAGCGCGCTGCGCAAGAAGGCGCAGGCGCTGATATCGAGCCTCGGCTTCGATATCGATCCGGCCGCGCTCGTCGAAACGTTGTCGGCCGCGCAGTGCCAGGTCGTCGAAATCGCCAAGGCGTTGAGCGGTTCGCTCAAGCTGCTTGTCCTCGACGAACCGACCGCGGCGCTCGCGCCGTCCGATGCCTACCGGTTGCTCGATATCGTGCGCGGTCTGCGCGCGCGCGGCGTCGGCATCGTCTATATCTCGCACCGGCTCGAAGAAGTCTTCGCGATCGCCGACCGCATCACGGTGCTCAAGGACGGCAAGCAGGTCGACACGGTCAAGCCGACGGACATCACGCGCGACGATCTCATTCGAAAGATGGTCGGACGTCCGCTGTCCGTGCTGTTTCCCGAGCGTCGTGCGAAGGTCGGCGAGGTCGTGCTCAAGGTCGACAATCTGTCGCGCGGCCGTGACGTGCAGAACGTATCGCTGAGCCTGCGGGCCGGTGAAGTCGTCGGCCTCGGCGGACTCATCGGTTCGGGACGCACCGAAGTCGCGCGGCTTATCTTCGGCGCCGATCAACGCGACAGCGGCACGATCGCGCTGCGCGACAAGGTCCTCAATCTCCGCTCTCCGATCGGCGCGGTTCGCGCGGGCATCGGATTCGTACCCGAGGATCGCAAGGGCCAGGGCGCCGTGCTGTCGATGCCGATTCGCGTCAATGCGACGCTCGCGGCACTGAAGTCCGTCACGGGGCCGTTCGGCTTTCTCGCGTTCCGGCGCGAACGCGCCTATGTCACGCGGCTCATGGAGTCGCTGCGCATCAAGGCGCGTTCGATGGACGCCGACGTCTCGACGCTCTCGGGCGGCAACCAGCAAAAGGTCGTGCTCGCCAAGTGGTTTCACGCCGACGGCGAACTGATCATCCTCGACGAACCGACGCGCGGCGTCGACGTCGGCGCGAAGGTCGAGATCTACACGCTGATCAATCAGCTTGCCGAACGCGGCAAGGCCGTGCTCGTGATTTCGTCGGATCACCAGGAACTCATGGGGCTATGCGATCGCATTCTCGTCATGGGCGAAGGTCGCATCCGAGGCCAGCTCGAACCCGATGACTACAGCGAAGAGCGGATCCTGTCGCTCTCCCTGCAACGCGATGCGGACGAAGCCTCGACGCGCGCGCACTGATATCCCCGGAGCCATCCACTATGAACCCCACCGCTGTCTCACAGGACTCCAACCGGTCCGCCAAACATCGCGCGGCCGCGCATCCGTGGTGGACGCTCGCACGGCGCTTCAACACCGTCGCGATCTTCATCGTATTGATCATCGCGGCATCGTTCGTCTCGTCGGACTTCCTGACCGTACCCAATATCGCGAACATTTCGCGGCAGGTGGCCGGCTACGGCGTCATGGCCGTCGGCATGCTGCTCGTCGTGCTGACCGGCGGCATCGATCTGTCCGTCGGCTCGGTGGCCGCGCTCGGCAGCGTGCTGTCGGCCATGCTGATCCCCGACCACGGCATCCTGTTCGCGCTGATCGCGGCCTTGCTCGTCGGCGCGCTGTGCGGCCTCGTCTCCGGCGTGCTCGTCGCCTTCTTCCGGCTCACGCCGTTCGTCGTCACGCTTGCGATGATGACCGTCGCGCGCGGCATCGCGATGATCGTCTCCAACGGCTCGCCGATTCTCGTCGACGATCCGGGCCAGGCCCTGCTCGATTTCGGACGCCATGCGTATTTCGGCATTCCGGGGCCGACGCTCGTCATGCTGATCGTTTTCGCGCTCGGCGGCATCGCGTTGAATCGCATGCGCGCGGGCCGCATCGTGCGCGCGATCGGCTCGAACGAAGAAGCCGTGCGGCTGTCGGGCGTGCCCGTCGCGCGTCACATTCTGGGCACCTACGTCGCATCGGGCCTGCTGGCCTCGCTGGCCGGCATCATTTCGACGTCGCGCGCCGCGGTGGGCGCGCCGACGGTCGGCGTCGGCGACGAGCTCACGGTCATCGCCGCCGTCGTGATCGGCGGCGCGAGTCTGGCCGGCGGCAAGGGCGGCGCGCTCAACACGCTGATGGGCGTGCTGATTCTCGGCGTCATCGGCAACATCATGAATCTGGCCAGCGTGCCCGGGTATCACCAGCAAGTCGTGATGGGCGTCATCATCGTGGCGGCCGTTTTGTCACAGCGCGGCGCACGCTTCTGGCGCCGCTGACCGGGGGCGCGAGCGGTTCCGATACACTATTCCGTCTTGAGCACCATGGGCTCGGGCGCGTGAAAGCGCGCCCGGCGCATTCCAACGAAGGAACCGGGCGTGTCCGACTACAACGTTCTCGAACTGATTGACCGCGCGCGGCCGACGCTGCGGCGCGGCAGCCGGCAGGTCGCCGAGTACATCCTCGCGCATCTCGACACGATCGCCGATATCAGCCTCGCCGAGCTCGCGCGGCTCGCCCAGGTCAGCGAACCGACCGTCCTGCGCTTTTGCGCGTCGATCGGATGCAATGGTTTTCGGGACTTCAAGATCCGCGTCGTGCAGAGTCTCGCACTCGGCGCGCCGTCCGCGCACTCGGTGCTCGCCAACGACGACACGCCCGAAACGATCGCGACGAAGATCTTCGACTACACGATCACGAGCCTCGACTGGGCACGCAAGAAACTCGATTTCGTGGCCATCGCCAAGGCCGTCGAATTGCTGGCCCGCGCGAATCGCATCGACTTCTTCGGGTTCGGCGCGTCGGGCATCGTCGCCCAGGACGCCCAGCAGAAATTTCCCTTATTCGGCGTGCCGTGCGTCGCGCACCAGGATTCCCATCAGCAATTCATCGCCGCATCGATGTTGAAGCCCGGCGACGCGGTCGTCGCGATCTCGAACACAGGCACGACACGCGGTTTGATCGAAATGGCGCGCACCGCGAAGGAACGCGGCGCGAGCGTCGTCGTGATCACGGGCTCGCAAAGCCCGATCACGCGCTATGCGGACGTGTCCGTCATCGCCGAGACGCTTGAGAACACCGATGTCTATACGCCGACGACCTCGCGTCTGGCCGCGCTCGTCATCATCGACATTCTGTCGACGAGCGTCGCGCTGCGCCGGGGCGAAAACCACACGCGCGACGTCGTGCACATGAAAAAACGCCTGTCGGACCTTCGTTCGACAGGCGTGATCTGATGTCGCTTGAATCGGGCTTGATTCCGAATACGCCCTGAAACGGGCAGCGGCACGCTGCCCGCCCAGGCTTATCGCGTCGGATGATCGAGCGACATATCGCCCGACGACGCGCCGGCCGGTCCGCGCGCGAACAGCGTGACCACGACCGCGGCGATCGCCGCCCCCGCAAGCACGGCCATGCCGACCGAGTGACCCGAGGTCGTCGAACGCAGATACCCGAGCAGATAAGGCCCCGCGAATCCGCCGAGATTGCCGATCGAGTTCACGAGCGCGATCCCCGCGGCGGCGGCCGTCCCGCTCAGGAACGCCGTGGGCAAGGCCCAGAACGCCGGCAATGCGCAGTAACCGCCGATGGCCGCGATCACGAGTCCGGCGAAGATCGGCACGAACGTCGACGACGATGCGGCGATGATGAGGCCCACCGCGATGATCGCGCAGGCAAGCGCGAGATCGAGACGATACTTGCCGCGCTTGTCGACGATGCGTCCCCAGACGAGCATGCAGAGCGCGCCCACCGTGAACGGCACCGCGTTGACGAAGCCGATCGAATGCTCGTCGACGAGCGTCTTGAGGATCTGCGGCTGCCAGAGCACGAGACCGTTGTTCGCCGTGACGATCGCGAAGTAGATAAAGCCGAGGATCAGCACGTGCGGATTCGTCAGCGCCTGGAACACGCTCATCTTGTGACGCGCCGAACGCTCGGCCGCTTCCGCCGCGATGGTCTGGTCAAGCCAGTCGCGCTCGTCGTTCGCGAGCCACGTCGCTTGCTTCGGCGAGTCGATCAGATAACGCAGCGTGATCACGCCGAGCACGACCGAAGGCAGCCCTTCGACGACGAACAGCCATTGCCAGCCGGCGATATTGAACACGCCGTCGAGGCGCAGCACGTAGCTCGACACGACCGAGCCGAGCGCCGTCGAGATCGGATTCGCCAGCATGAACATCGCGACGACCCGTGCGCGATAGCGCGCGGGAAACCACGTCGTCAGAAACAGAATCACGCCGGGGAAAAAGCCGGCTTCGGCCGCGCCGAGCACGAAGCGCACGACCATGAAGCTCGTCGCGCCGCTCACGAGCGCACCGCAGGCCGACACGACGCCCCAGGTCATCATGATCCGGGCCAGCCAGATCCGCGCCCCGAACTTCGAGAGCGCCACGGTGCTCGGCACTTCGAACAGGAAGTAGCTGAGAAAGAAAATGCCCGCGCCCCAGCCGAACGTGTAGGCGGTCAGGCCGATGGCCTTGTTCATCGTGAGCGCGGCGAAGCCGACGTTGACGCGATCAAGGAAGGCGAAGAAATAGAGCAGGATCAGAAACGGCAGCAAGCGGCGCATGACCTTGCGCATCGTGCGTTGTTCCAGCGTGTTTTCAATGTTCATCGTGTCTCCTGACGATGCGGTGGCTGATCCACCTGTTCTTGTCCAACGATGACCGCTACACCGCATGACGCGGTGAGCGGTACGGTCCACAACGTTCACCTGCCCGCGCTTGCGCGCGTCCTTTTGAAGCCGGCTCAGGTCGGCTTTTCAAGTCACCGTCTTAGGTCGGCTTTTCAGGTCACTTTCTCTGGCCACCTTTTCAGGCCGCCGTCTCGAGCAACGCATACACCGCATCGGGCCGCGGAATCGGTGCGACCGCGCCGTAGCCCGTGGTCGCGAGCGCGGCAGCCGCGTTCGCATAACGTGCCGCATTCGCGATCGAATCGCCGAGCGCGATCCGCGTGATGAACGCGCCGTCGAAGCAATCGCCGGCGCCGGTCGCATCGACCATCGCGACGCGATGCGCGGGGAAGTGCGTGCGTTCCCCCTCGTGCGCGACGATGACCCCGCGCGAGCCCAGCTTCAGACACACCTGCTCGAGCCCCATCGACACGAAGCGATCGAGGATCGCGTCAGGGTCGCTGAGTCCGGTCAGGATCTGTGCGTCCTCGAAGCTCGGCAAGAAATAGTCGACGTATTGCAGCGTCGCTTCGACGATCGCCTTGGCCCGCGCCTGCGGCCAGAGCTTCAGGCGGACGTTCGGGTCGTAGGCGATCGCGACGCCCGCGGCGCGTGCGCGTTCGACCGCCGCGAACACCGTGTCGCACGCGGTTTCGCTGATGGCCTGGCTGATGCCCGACACATGCAGGAATTTCGCCTGGTCGATGAGGTCGAGCGGCAGATCCTCGGGCCGCATCCGACTCGCGGCCGAACCCTTGCGCATATAGCTGAACTCATGCCCGGCTTCGCTATGCGTGACGAAATACAAGCCCGTGTGCGCATGCGGATCGATTGCGACGCCGCGCACATCGATCTGCTCCTCGTGCCACAAGTCCAGAAACCGCCGTCCGAATGCATCGTCGCCGAGCCGCGTGATATAGCCGACGCTGCCGCCCTGCCGCGCGACCACGCAGCAGAAATTCGACGTATCGCCGCCGAATCCCTGCAGAAACTGGCGCGGTTCGACCGGCGACTGATTCAATTCGAGCATCGGCTCGCCGATCGAAAGAATCGCCGGTCCGCGCGCACGCCCGACGTCGTCAGATGCGGCCATATTTCTCGATTCCCTTTTTGAACGACTTCTCGTCGATGATCAGGCGCGCTTGCTTGAGTTCGCGATCGTCGATGTCCTGTGCGAGCTTCAGCACGGCTTCGGCATGCGCGAGCGGCACCACGACGACGCCGTCGATGTCGGCCACGATGATGTCGCCCGGATGCACTTCGATATCGCCGCAGACAACGGGCACATTCGCCGCGAGCGTTTCATAACGACCGACCGTCGTGCCGGGCGTGATCGAACGCGCATAGACGGGGAATCCGTAGTCACGACGAATTTCGGTGATGTCGCGCACGCCGCCGTCGAGGATCGCGCCCGCGTGTCCGTTGGCCACCGCGCCCGCGGTCATCAAACCGCCCCATACCGCGACGTTGAGCTCGCCCGCCACCGAAATCACGAACACGCTGCCTTCGGGCGACGTGTCGATCGCGTCGAGCGCGAGCTGCGGCGGCAGCTTTTCGGTCGTCGGTCCTTCGAGGATCGTCACCGCGGGGCCCACCACTTTCTTCTCGTTGATTCGCGGCTTGATCGATTGATCCATATAGCCGCGCTTGCCCGTGATCTGGTCAATCGCGTCGGCAACCGAAGCGGTCGCGACGCCGTGAAATGCTTTGATCAAATCGACGTTTTCCATAAATGACTTTCCTGAAGGTTAAACACGCGTTAAATACGGTCCGTGTCGACGGCGTCCGTCGACACGCAACCCACAACTCGGGATCCGCATTGCATTACGCGGACTGCGTTTCCCACTTGTTGAGCCAGCTTTTGGGCAATTCGCCGCGCAGCACGCGCGCGACTTCTTCGGCGGCCTTGCGCTGAAGTTCCGCGACGGAATCTTCCGAATACCAGCCTGTGTGGTCGGAGAGCACCGCGTTCTCGCACGAGAACAGCGGATGATCGGCCGGCGGCGGTTCGCCTTCGAACACGTCGATGCCCGCGCCGAAAATGACACGGTGTTTGAGCGCGTCGACCAGTGCGGCTTCGTCGATCAATCCGCCACGCGCGGTATTGACGATGATGGTCGTCGGCTTCATGAGCGCGAGACGCCGCGCGTCGATGATCCGGCGCGTGTCGGGCGTCAGCGGCGAATGCAACGAGATGTGGTCGCTCTGCGCGCACAACGTATCGAGGTCGACCATCTCGACGCCCGGCGCGCCGCTCGCATTAAGGAACGGGTCGTACACGAGCACGCGTTCGACGCCCATGCCGCGCATCTTGCGTTCGAAGGTCCGTGCGATGCGGCCATAGCCGACCAATCCCAAGGTGCTTCCGGCAATGCGGTACATCTTTTCGCTGCGCGACACATTCCATGCGCCCGCGCGGACCGCGCGATCGCGCACGACGGTGTGCCGTGCGACGGACAACAACAGCGCAAGCGCCTGATCGCTGACCTCCTCGACGCCGTAGTCGGGCACGTTCGCGACGTAGATCGCGCGGTCGCGCGCGGCGGCCAGATCGATGTTGTCCACACCGATGCCGTACCGCACGATCGCGCGCAAACGCGTCGCGGCCTGAACGACCTGCGCATTGACGGGCGACTCGCGCACGAGGATCGCATCGGCCTCGGCGACCGCCGCGATCACGCGCGTCACGTCGCCGCGACACGGTTCGAGAATCACATCCGCATCGACAGCGTTCAGGATGCGTTGTTCGGTTTCATAGGTCCCGTATCCATCGTCGATGATCACGACGCGTTTGCGGCCACTCTGTTCCATCCACCTCTCCACGACGAGCGAGCCTAAGCCCGCGTTAACCAATGTGACCCACGTAATCCATGCGCGCATCGCGCGGGCGCGGACCCGAAGGCCCGCGCCGCCTGCTTAATGAGCCGTATAGCTCGGGCCCTTCGCTTGAATCTTCCAGATGCGGAAGTTGGGGACTGCGGGATGATCGAAGTCCATCGCGTTATCGACGAACAGATTCAAATGTCCCGATGCGAGATACAGACTGCCGTCCGGCGCCCAGCTCAGCGTGTCCGGCCACACCATTTCCGGATTGATCACGTAAGTGGAAATCGCACCTGTCTTCGCGTTGCGGAACATCAGGCCGTTCATTTCGAGGGCGGTCATGTACAGATTGCCTTCGCGATCGGCCGTCATGCCGTCCGTGTTCGACGGCAGCGTGGCGACACGCTTGACCGATGTCCGCAGCACGGCTTCGCTCGTATCGAAGTCGCGCAGCAGCGCCGTGTCGATCGAATAGAGCGTATGGCCCGACAGGTTCGTCCAGTAGAGCGTGCGCTTGTCGCCCGACAGCGCGATACCGTCGGCGCCGGTACGCATCGGCGACTTGCTCGTCACGTCCTGATTGTCGATACGGAAGTGGAAATTCGCTTCGTCGGTCGTGAAGACGGTCTGATCGAGCACGCGGCGCGCGCGGTTGTTCTTCGCGTCATAGGCGATGAGGCCGCCGTGCAAGTGATCGCAGAAAATGCCCGAGTCCGTGATGTACGCGAAGTTCTTGTCGTTATCGACGACTACGTCGTTGAGGAACGAACACTTCTTGTCCGAATCCTGATCGTTGAACTCATAGCGCTGAATCTCGCGATTGGTCTTGAGATCCCACAGCACGAGCTTCTCCGCGCCGGGCGCCGACGGCTGACCCGCGATATGCCCTTGATCGAGAATCCACATCACGTCGTTGCGGTCGATTTCGAAGCCGAGCACGGCCTGCAGCGCCTTGCGGTCGCCGACCTTGTTCATCTCGACGCTCGGGAACGGCTGCAGCACCCACTGGCCGTCCTTCTTGACGAGCTTCGACAGCGTGGCGGGCACTTCCGGGCCGCCCCAACGCGCGGTGCTCACATACATATTGCCCTTCGAGTCGACCTTGACGCCTTGAAGCAGGACCTTCTTGTAGATCTGATTGTCGTTATAGGCCTTGTCCGCCGCGGCATCGCCCGTGTCGAACGGCAGACGATTCCATTCGGCGACGACTTCCGTCTTCGGAATCGCCGGTTCGGCCGCGGCAATCGATGCGGAACCCGCGAAAAACAAGGCGCCCAATGCGGCGGCGATCTTCACGCGGCGCGACAACACCGCGCGGCCCACGAATGAAGTGATGCGTGTCGACGAAATATGACGCTGTGCGCTCATCTGTCCCCTCCTGAGGATGTCCCGATGATTCGTTGTTCGGTACGTTTTTAAATGGCAGCGGATACACGCATCGTCATCCGTCACACATCTCGCGATGTCGTCGAACGACGTGTCGAACCCGCTGAACTGATATCTTAGATATCAGTTCAGCGGGTGGCAAGTAGATGCGTGGTATATTTCGTCTCACGTCGGGACTTCCCCTATCCGCCACATCGATCACCATGAGCATCGACACGATGGCCGCGAACGCAAAAGTCGAGCGGCCCAGGTCATTGACAGCCATTGCAAAGGACAGCATCCGTCGCGCGATCGTCGACGGCGAGCTTGCGTTCGGGACTCAACTTTCGGAAAGTGCGCTTGCCTTGCGACTGGGCGTCAGCAAGACACCCGTGCGCGAAGCGCTGCTGCAACTCAAGCTTGAAGGACTCGTCGAGATTCAGCCGCAATCGGGCACGTTCGTGCTCGATCTGACCGAGGACCAGGTCCGCGAAATCTGTCGTTTCAGGGAAATCATCGAGCTTTCCGCGCTCGAACTGGCGATCCAGCGTGACGCGAAAGACCTCGCGCAACACATGCAGGCAGCGTTAAAAGTGCCCAAGGCCGTATCGTCGACCCAAGCGGCGCCGCGCGATGTCGACGCGCGGTTTCATGGCGCGATACTCGAATGCTGCGGCAACACGTACCTGCAGTCGGCCTATCAATTGATCGCGGACAAGATTCAGTCGTTGCGCTCGCGTCTGTCGAGCGACGACACGCATGTCGATGCGTGCCACGACACCCATTCGGGCATCGTGGCGCTCGTGCGTGAAGGCAACGTCAAGAAGGCGTGCGCGGAATTGCGTTCGCATATCCGCAGCACGGAAGAGTCGTACATTCGCGCGAGCCGCGGTCCGCGCGGCGCGTAGCACGCAACGCGGCCGCGCGGCGGCTTAGCCCATGAGCTGCTTGTAGTTTTGCGGCGTGATGGGCATGACGCCCGTCGAGGTCATTTCGGGCAGCGGATTGATGCCGATTGCCTGCGGATTGTTGGCGACCTTCAAGGCATTCGTGTTGAGCCAGTGCAGGAAGTGCAGGCCCGTGAACGATTCCGTGTAACTCTTTTGCGCCACGGAACCCACGACGATCCCCTCGTCGAAGAACTTGAGCATGTCGGGATTGCGGTCCATCGCAATGATCTTGACCTTGCCGGCCAGACCCGCTTCCTTGACCGCGATCGCGGCGCCCTTGCCGCTGTCGCCATCGGTGCCGCCGATGCCGACGACGCCCGGATGCGCTTGGAGCGACTGCGCATAGGCGGTCGGCGCAAACGACGGATCGGCCTTGTCGTTGACGACATCGACGACTTCGATGCCCGGATACTTCTCCTTGAACACGGCCTTGTAGCCTTCGACGCGTTCAAGCACGTTCGGCGCGGGGAACATGCCGAGAATCACCTTGCCCTTGCCGCCGATCGCCTTCGCGAGCATCTCGCCGCCGACGCGTCCCGCTGCGTGACCGTCGATGCTGATCGTCGCGACGCGCTTGCTCTTCGGTACGTCGCCCGTCAGCGTAATGACCGGAATCCCGGCTTCGACGGCGCGATTGATGCCGCCCACGAGCGCATCCGCGTCGCCCGGGAAAATCAGAATGCCTGCGGGCTTGTTCGCGACGATCTCGTCGAGTTGTCGCGCCTGGCCCGCGGTATCGAAGTCAAGCGGCCCCGTAAACGACGCCTGCACGCCGAGCAGCTTCGCCGCATCCTGCAGACCGCGCCGATGCTCGCTCCAGAACGGCACCTGGGTCACGATCGACAAAAACACATAGTTGCTGCCGGTCGCCGCCTGAGCCGCGAGCGGCAATCCGCCGCTCGCCACGGTCGCGGCCGCCGCCGCGCTCAACTTGAGCAGATTGCGCCGGCTCAAGCCGCGTTCTTCGATTTCGTCCATCGTTTGTCTCCTGGGTTTGATGGGTATGACTCAACATCAAGCGGCGCGCCGTTGCAGCACTCGGTCGAGTGCGACAGCCGCGACGAGGATCACGCCCGTCACGACCATTTGCCAGAGCGCCGACACCTGCAACATCGTCATGGCGTTATTGATGAGCCCGACGAAGACGACCCCGAGGAACGCACCGAGCACGGTGCCCGCGCCGCCGCCCAGGCGAGCGCCTCCGATGACCGCGGCCGCGAGCACCTGCAGTTCGAGTGCATTGCCCGCGGTCGGCGTGCCCGCGTCGAGACGCGAGGCGAGCAGAATCCCCGACAAGGCCGCGAGTACCGACGTCAGCGCGTAGGCGACGGTCCGGACACGATCGACGAAGATGCCCGAGAGCTTCGCGGCGTTCTCATTCGCGCCGATGTAGTACACCTGGCGCAGATAGCGTGAATGGCGTAGCGCGACATCGCCGATCGCGACGACGACGAGCATGATCAGCACGATCATCGGCACGCCGGACACCGATGCGCTGCCCACATAGCCGAACGCGTCGGGCAGGCCGCTGATCGAAAAGCCGTCGGTCAGCACGAGCGCGGCGCCGCGTGCGACGGACATCGTGCCGAGCGTCGCGACGAGCGGATTGACGCCGACCTTGGTCACGAGCCAGCCGTTCGCGATGCCGACCGCCACACCGAGCACGAGCGTCAACAGGACCGCGACGGAGATGGGCACGCCGTGCAGCATGAGCATGGCGGCGACGGTCCCCGACAACGCGAGCACCGACCCGACCGACAGATCGAAGCCCCCGGAGACGAGCAACACGGTCATGCCGACCGAGATGATCGCGGTCGGCGCGAGGCCGATCGTGAAGGCGCGGAAATTCGCGGGCGTGAGGAAGTTCGGCGAGATCACCGACATCACGATCATGATGGCGACGATCAGCAACAGAAGCGCGAGCTCGCGCGCTTTCGCGAGCGAGCGCAGCGGGTTCTTGAGCGAAGCGGCGAGACGCGTGTCTCGAATCGGATGCAAGGGCGCGGTCATGACAGTGGATGTTCAGCGTCGGAGAATGAAATGCGCGCGGCGCCGACCGCGCAGCGCATGATGTCGTCTTCCGTGGCTTGCGCCGCGGAGAGGTCGCCGGACAAGGCGCCTGCATGCATCACGAGGATCCGGTCGCACAGTCCGAGCAACTCGGGCAGATCGGACGAGATCACGAGGATGGCCATGCCCTGCTCGGCGCGATCGCGAAGCAGCTTGTGAATATCGAGCTTGGCGCCGATATCGATGCCCCGCGTGGGTTCATCGATGATCAATACATGAGGATCGGTCAACAGCCATTTTGCGAGCAGCACCTTCTGCTGGTTGCCGCCCGACAGGCGACCGACGGGCTGCTGAATGTCGCGCGATCGGACATTGAGGCTGCGGCGCTGCGCCTCGGCGACTTCATCGCGTCGCGCATACGCGATCATGCCGCGATGCGCGAATCGATCGAGCGACGCCGCGATCACGTTGTCCGCGATCGACTGCTCGAGAAACAGCCCCTGCGTCTTGCGTTCGGCCGGCAGATACGCAATGCCGAGCGCCATTGCATCGTGAATCCCGCGCAGATGGCGCTTCGCGTTGTCGATATGAAGTTCGCCCGCGCTCGGCGCCTGCACGCCGGCCAGCACCTGACCGAGTTCGCTGCGGCCGCATCCCGCGAGTCCGGCCAGACCGACGATCTCGCCACGCCGCAACGTCAGATCGATGTCGTTGAAATGCGGCGCATGGCTCAGCTTGCGCGCCTCGATCGCGGGCAAGCCGATCCGCGTCGCGCGGGGCAACTGGGTCGACGCCATCTCGCGTCCGACCATCTTCCGGACCACGTCGTCATGCGTGGTGTCGGCGGTCTTCATCGTGTCGATCCGGCGTCCGTCGCGCAGCACGGTGATCCGGTCCGACAAGCTGAAGATCTCGTGCAAGTGATGGCTGATATAGACGAGCCCGATGCCGCGCGCCTTGAGGCGCGCGATCACGCCGGACAGCGCTTCGACTTCATCGGGGGTCAACGCCGACGTCGGCTCGTCGAGAATCAGCACACGCGCATCGAGCGACAACGCCTTGGCGATTTCGACGAGCTGCCGCGTGCTCGTCGGCAAACGATCGACGGGCGTGCGCGGATCGACATGCACGCCAAGCGTCGCCAGCACGTCGCGCGTCGCATCGTGAAGCTGCTTCCAGCGGATCAGCCCGCGCCGCACGGGAGCGCGATTCGGGAAGACGTTTTCGGCGACGCTGAGCTCGGGCATCAGGCTCAACTCCTGAAACACGGTCCCGATGCCCGCGAGCTGCGCCGCGCGCGGATTGTCGAACTGCACGGGCGCGCCGTCGATCGTGACCGAACCCGTATCCGGCGACACGACGCCGGACAGGATATTCATCAACGTCGACTTGCCGGCGCCGTTCTCGCCGACGATCGCATGGACTTCGCCCGCGAGCAGATCGAAGCTGACGGCGTCGAGCACCTTCGTGTCGCCGAACGACTTCGAGATCCCCGTGACGGACAGGAGCGGCGCTTGCATGATCAGATGCGGCCGAATTCGGCGAGCAGGTCTTCGACGGTCTTGCCGCGGCCGACCCACTCGCGCGTCTTCTGTTCGCGCTCGGCCTGTTCGGCCGCGAGATCGAGCAACGCCTCGGCGCGCGCGAGCGGCACGACGACGACGCCGATCGTGTCGGCCACGATGAAATCGCCGGGCGAGACGAGCACGCCGCCGCATGCGATCGGCACGTTCAGCGAGAGTTCTTCCTTGCGTTGCGAGAACATCGTGTGCGTGCCGCGCGGCGTGATGCCGCGTGTCCAGATCGGCCAGTTGATGTCTTCGAGTTCGTCGATATCGCGGCCCGCGCCGTCGACGATCATCGCGCGAATGCCGCGATTCTTCGCGAGACCGCCCATCAAGCCGCCGCACACGGACGTGTCCGTGTCGCCGCCCGCATCGACGACGATCACGTCGCCGGGCTGACCCATTTCGAGCGCCTTGAGCGGATCGACGAGATCTCCGCCCGACAGTTGGACCGTCAAGGCCTGGCCGACCACCTTCGCCTTGAATGCGGGCTTGATCGACGCGCTCATGACGTTCTGCCGATACATGACGTCGGCGAAGATGCACGAGATCGAATAGCTCGGCAGCAAGGCATCGAAACGCGCGAGAAGATCGGGACGTCGTTCGAAATCGTTAAAGACTTTAAGCATCGCTTACGCCCCGGTGGTGTGAGCCGGCTGGTTCACGGGATTGTTCGGCTTCTGACCCGACAGCACGCGCGCCACTTCCGACGCGGCGATTTCACGCGCCTGCTGGATCGACTCTTCCGAGTAGTACGCCGAGTGCGGCGTCACGATCACGTTCGGCAACCCGAAAATCGGGTTGTCGTTCGGGGACCACTGCTTGCGCTTGGCCGGCTCTTCTTCGGGATCGTCGAGCCCCGCGCCCGCCACATGACCGGATACGAGCGCGCGATAGAGCGCGGCGTTATCGACGGTCGGACCGCGGCCCGTATTGACGATGAACACGCCCGGACGCATCGCGGCGAATTCGGCATCGCTCAGGAAGTGCCGCGTTTCGGACGTCATCGGCACCTGCACCATCAGATAGTGCGCATTCGCGAGCAACGTCGCCTTGTCGACGCGCACGGCCCCATGCGACGCGACGAATTCGTCGGTCACATAGGGGTCGTACACGATCGTCTCGACACCGAACGGGCGCACGCGCGCGGCGATCGCGCGACCGATCGGGCCGAACGACACGATACCCATCGTGCGTCCCTTGACCCGATGCACCGGCGCGCCCGACTGCCACTTCCAGACGCCCGAATGCGTCGCGCGGTCGTACTGGGGCAACTTGCGCAACAGCGAAAGCCAAAGCGCGACCGCGTGATCCGCGACCTCTTCGGTGCAGTAGTCGCGCACGTTCGTGACTTGAATGCCGCGCCGCGTGGCGGCGTCGACGTCGACGATGTCGACCCCGACGCCATAGCGCGCGATGACCTTGCATCGCTGCATGACGTCGATGGTGCGTGCGCCGACGCGCGCGTACTGGTTCATGATCGCATCGCAGTCTGCTGCATGCTCGAGCAGCTGATCCTCGCTCTTGGCCTGCAACGCCACGACTTCAGCGCCGATTTTTTCGAGGATGCCGCGCTCGATATCGACATTGCCGTAGTCGTAGTCCGTGATGACCACTTTGAATTTCGCCATTTCGGTGTCCGTGCGTGTTCTTGTATTTGCGCGCCGTGCTTAGTAAGCGCCGGCCGAGTACGTCAGTTCGTACGAGTGGCTGTACAACTCGACGATGTTGCCGAACGGGTCTTCGCAATAGACCATGCGGTACGGCTTCTGACCCGGGTAGTAGTGACGGACCTTTTCCATGCGCTGGCGTCCGCCGTGCTGCTCGATGAGCTTGATGCGCGCTTCGAGATCGGGATCCTGGACGCAGAAATGGAACAGGCCCGGACGCCAGTATTCGAACGGACGGCGCTCGTCGGTCGTCTTCGGAAACTCGAAAATCTCGATGCCGATGCGATCGGCCGTCGCCATATGGGCGATCCGGAACGAACCCCAGCCCGGACCGAACACGTCGTCGCACATCACGCCGATCGCGCTATCGTCCTGCTTGATCTCGGTCGGGGCCATGATCAGATAGAGGCCCAGCGCCTTCGTGTAGAAATCGACGGCCTTCTCGAGGTCCGGGACCGTGATGCCGATGTGCGAAAAGCTGACGGGTGCTGACATTGCAAGACTCCTGGTGAAAAAACAAAGAATGAAAAGGGATCGCGGTCACGCGCTCTTGCCGCCCACGAGGCGCGACACGCCATGGCCGAGTTCGCCGCGCCACATGTCGACGCCGACGGCCGCCACGATGATCACGCCAATCACGACGTTCTGCACGGAAGGGGGCACCGCGTTGAGGTTGAGCCCGTTCTGCACGACGACGATCGTCATCGCGCCGAATGCCGTGTTCACGATATGGCCGCGTCCGCCGTTGAGGCTCGCGCCGCCGATGACCGCGGCGGCGATCGCCGACAGCTCCATGCCGACGCCGTAGTTCGGCGAGCCCGAATTCAAACGCGCGCTCATGAGCACGGCGCCGATTGCCGCGGCAAGGCCCGCGATCAGAAACGCGAGCAGTTGCGTGCGGCGCACATGAATGCCCGACAGACGCGCCGCGTTCACATTGCCGCCCACGGCATAGATCGAGCGGCCCGGCGCCGTGTAAGTCAGGAACGCATAGGCGATGCCGTAGAGCACGACGACATAGATCAGCGGCAGCGGAATGCCGAAGAGCGTGCCGTAAAACAGGCGTTCAAGATCGGACGACACCGAGAACACCGGCGACCCGTTGTTGAATGCGAACGCGATGCCGCGATAGGCCGACAATGCCGCAAGCGTCGTGATGAACGGTGGAATGCGCAGGTAGGCCGACAAGAACCCGCAGACGCCGCCGAGCACAATGCCGAGCACCAGCACTAGGACGATCGCCACACCGAGCGGCACGCCCCAGTTCCGCACCATGAGCGCGAAGACCATCGTCATCAGCGCGATCGCCGAACCCGGCGAGAGATCGATGCCGCCGCTGACGATCACGATCGTCGAGCCGATGGCCACGATCGCGACGATCGACACCTGCAAGGCGAGATTCGACAGATTGCCGAGGTCGAGGAAGCGTGGCGTCGTCAGCGCGACCAGCAGGCTCACGAGCAGCAATGCGACAAGTGGTCCGACCAGCGGACTCGAAAGACGGCTCTTCGTTTTCATACGATGCTCAACTCAATGGAATGAACGGGCGCGGCGCCCGCTTCGGACTCGCCCCATACGCCGCGCTGGCCCGCCTCGCGCAACTCGGCGGGCGTACGCTGCGCGACGAGACGGCCGTGGCGGATCGTGCAGACGCGATCGCTCATCGCGACGAGCTCGTCGTAGTCCGACGAGATCAGAATCACGCCCTTGCCCGCGGCCGTCAGTCGATTGATCAATCGATAGACCGCGATCTTGGCGCCGATATCGATGCCTTGCGTCGGTTCATCGAGGATGAAGACGTCGGCATCGGCATGCAGCCAGCGCCCGATGACGACCTTCTGCTGGTTGCCGCCCGAGAGCAGTCCCACGGTTCGATGTTCGGCATGCGGGCTCAATTCGAGTTCGCGCAGCAGTTCGCGGCACTGCTCGCGCTCGCGCGCGGGATGCAGCGTGCCGTACCGGCCCAGACGCCGGAGATTGGCGATCGAGATGTTGGGAAAGCCCGTGAAATTGAAAAACAGACCGTCGCTCTTGCGGTTTTCGGGGACCAGGGCGATGCCCGCCGCGATCGCGTCGCGCGGGTGCCGAAGACGCAGCGGTTCGCCGCGCAGCACGATCTGTCCCGCCTTCAGACGATCGAGCCCGAAGATCGCGCGCGCGATCTCGGTACGCCCCGAGCCGAGCACGCCGCCCAGGCCGAGCACCTCGCCGCGATGCAAGGTGAAGCTCACGTCGCGCACGCGATTGTCCGTCGAGATCGAGCGTGCTTCGAGCAGCACCTCCGTGCGCGCATTGCGCTCTTTCGGATAGTGCTCGCCGACGTCGCCGACCATGCACTTGACGATATACGGAATGTCGATCTTCGACTGCGCCGCGCTCGATACGACCTGTCCGTCCTTGAGGATCGTGGCGACATCGACGAGCTCGACGACTTCGTCGAGCCGGTGCGAGATGTAAAGGATCGCGCGGCGTTCGGCCTTGAGCCGCTTCAGCAATCGATGAAGCACGTCGATTTCCTCGACGCTCAGCGCCGTCGTCGGCTCGTCTAGAATGATCAGACTCGCGTCGGCGGCGAGCGCTTTCGCGATCTCGACGAGTTGCTGCTGCGCGACCGGCAACGATGCGACTTCCGCATCGACGTCGAGCTCGACGGCCATCGATTCAAGTACGCGGCGCGCCGATTCGCGCATCGCCGCCCAATCGAGCTTGCCGCCCTTCGTCGGCGGACGGCCGAGATAAATGTTCTCGGCCACGCTCAACGCGCCGACGACCGAGAACTCCTGAAACACCGTGGAAACGCCGAACTCGCGCGCCGCGCTCGGACTGCTCAGCACGACCGGTTCGCCATGGCGCAGCAACCGCCCCGAGTCGGGCTGATGCGCGCCCGACAAGGTCTTGATCAGCGTCGATTTCCCGCTTCCGTTTTCGCCGAGCAATGCGTGGATCTGTCCCGCGTGGAGCTGCAGACAGATGCCGTCATTGACCTTGACGCCCGCGTAGGCCTTCGTGACATCGACGACTTCCCAAAGAGGTGGACTCGTGTTCATGCGTTTCACCGGCTGACTCGGATTCGCTCAAATTCGCTCAATACGCCTTCGAGGGCTTCGGATAGAGGCTGGCCGGATCCTTGAGGATCGGCAGCACATTGGTCTTGTCGACGATCTGCGCCGGCGTTTCGACAAAGCCGCCCTTGTACTTGTGGGACAGCACGTCCATCGTGACGTCGAACGCCGTTTCGCCCATCTGGAACGGTGCGGTATTGACCGTGGCCGTCACCGTGCCCGCGGCGATCTGTTCGAGGCCCGCGGTGTCGCCGTCGTTGCCGAGCAGCATGACCTTCGAGCGGCCGAGCGCCTTCGCGGCTTGCGACGTGCCCATGATCATGTAGTCGTTGGCCGCGAAGATGACGTCGATGTCGGGGTTCGCCTGCAGCATGTCCATCGCGGCCGTGTTGCCGCCTTCGACGTTCCAGTTGCCGCTGAGCGTCGACACGATATTGATGCCGGGCTTGCCCTTGACCGCATCGAGGAAGCCGCCGACGCGCTCGGTCGAGTGATAGCCTTCCTGGCCTGCGATCACGCCGATCTTGACCGACTTGGCGGGCATGTGCGCGAGCAGGTAGTCGCCCATCAGATGCGTGCCCTTGCGCTGCGAATAGCCGACGACCGCGTGCACGGGGGTCGGGAAATCGAGAATGTCGGAGTTCACGATGACGACCGCGATCCCCTTCGCGACGGCCTGTTTGACGAGCGGCGCGGCGGCGGCTTCGTCGTGGGTCGACAGGATGATGGCGTCGACCTTGCGCGTGATCGCGTCCTGGATCATCCCCATCTGCCCGTTGATGTCCGCGCCCGATTGCGGCGCGAGCATGAAGGTATTGACGCCTGCCTTGGCGGCCTTGGCCTTGATCCCCTCACCGATCGCGATGTAGTAGTTGAACTCCGTCGCGGGCGGCATGTACGCAATCGTGTATCCGCCGGACTTCGAGGGCAGCTTGCCGATATCCGCTTGCGCCGTCGGCTTGAGCGGCTGCGGCGCGGGATAGTCGGCGGCGTGCGCGATGACCGTGGACACGGCAAACGCGGCGGCAATCGCTGCACGGGCGAAGATCTTCATGGGTTGTCTCCTGCTTTTATTGGACTGTCGATGTTGAATGGACGTCGCGTCAGCCGGCGAAGGACGGGTCGGCAAGACCTCGCACGCCGGGCCGGATCGCGAAAAGCGCACCCGCGAGCGGATCGCGGGCCAACTGCTCCGCGCTCGACTGCAAGCGCGATGTCGTGATGAACAGCGTGTCGAGCTGCTCACCTCCGAATGCACAACACGTCGGCTTGATGGTCGGCATCGGGATCACACGATCCAGCGTGCCGTCGGGCGCGCGACGCTCGACCCGGCTGCCGTTCCACACGGCATTCCATACATACCCTTCGGCGTCGACGCACGAGCCGTCGGGAAGTCCGCTGCCCTCTTCGAGTTCGTAGAGGGTTCGACGCGCATCGAGCGTGTCGTAGTCGAAGGCCTCGACGCGGCGCGTCGCGCTGTCGGCGAAGTACATCGTCGATCCGTCGGGACTGAAGCAGATCGAGTTCGCGCATGCGACGCCCGTGAAGAGCGGCGTCACCGAGAAATCCGCTTCGAGACGGCAGACGGACGACACCGGCTTGCCGTCGCGCTCGTCCATACCGCCCGCGACGAGACGTCCGGCACGATCGGTCCGGCCGTCGTTCAAGCGTGTCTGCGGCAGATCACTTTCAAATGCCACGATCGGATCCCACGACGCGATACGCGGATCCCATGCGACGAATCCGCTCGCGGCGCCGAGCACGAATCCGCCGCCGCTGCGCGGCGCGAAACAGCAAATGCGCTCCGGCATCGCATGACGCTTCGACTCGCGCGTGACGGGATTCAACGACCACAACAGCTTGCTTTCGATATCGGTCCACCAGAGCAAGCCGTCTTCCGGATTCCAGAAGACGCCCTCGCCATGGTGATTGCCGGCGTCGACGGCCACGCTCAGTGACGCATCGACGATTTGAATACGGTGCCCTGCTTCGTTGAGAACCATCCTCGCCTCTCGGATTGGCATATGACATCTGGTACACCAGTTAGTCTAGGCAGATCTGAGGAGAGAACCATCCGGGTTTACGCTTTATTTTTTATTTATCAGGCATAAACCAATAATTCCTCATCCCATATGATCGAACAACTGGTACACCAGTTCCAGATCATGAGCAGAATGACACGATCGCCAACGAGGAGGCGAGAGCACGCGTCAGGCAAGACCGATTCAGGACGAAAGGCGCTCAAGTACGAGAATCCCACATTGTGCGAGGGACAAAGCCGGGTAATTTTCCCTGCGGCGCCGAAACCATGGAAGACACCGATCTTCATTTTTACCGGCTTCACCGGTATGATCCAGGCATCTGGTATGGCAGATTATTTATCATGGAACCGATCAAACGGGCTGCATCGCTGAAAGACTCGGTCGCCGACACGATTCGCATGTCGATCGTGACCGGAGAACTGGCGCTGGGCCAGCCGCTGTCCGAACGCACCCTCGCCGAAAGGCTCAATGTGTCGAAGACGCCGGTTCGTGAAGCCCTCGCTCAACTGCGTCTCGAAGGCCTCGTGCATGCGTATCCGCAACGCGGCGCCTTCGTCTTCACGCCGAATCGCACGGAAGTCGTCGAGATGTGCGAGCTGCGCCAGGCGCTCGAAGCGGCCGCGCTAAAGATGGCGATCGAACGGCATCCCGATGATGCGAAACGCGCGCTCGAAACCATCGTGCATCGCATGGAAGCCGCGCTCGGTCACGAGGATCGACGCGCCTACCTCGCCGAAGACACGCAGTTTCACCAGGCGCTGTTCATGACGTGCGGCAACGGCCTGCTGATGCGCACGTACGAGATGCATGTCGGCAAGATTTCCGCGCTGCGGACCCATCTCGCGCAACGTCAGGGACATACCGCGCTGTCGTTTGCGGAACACAAGAGCATCCTGCAGGCCGTCAAGGATCGCGACTCGGAACACGCGCTCGCCATTCTCGACACGCATATCGCGCGAACGCGCTTGAGTTATTCGGCCGAAGTCGAGCGCTCGAACGACGCGCAGTCAAACGATTCAGACGATTCGAAATCCGCCGGTTAGTCGCCGGTTATTCGCCGCTTAGTCGATCAATACGCATCCGTCGGTGAATGCGACCGCGAAGCCTGCTGCCGCACCGCATGGATATTCATGCGCCGCGAGACATCGAATGCCTGCCCTCGGTCTCCGGCGCGTCCCCCTTTCGAGGAGTCCGTCATGCCCGATATCGACGACCGTTCGCCGATGACCCCGTATCAGTTGCCGTTTCCCAAAGAGGCGCAAAAGGAGATCGTCGTGCCGTTCGCGATCCCGACCGACGAGCGCGTCTGGGTCCCGCAAGCGCCCAACGTGAGCTTCCGCCCGCTCTGCCTGAACGCGTCGCAAGGGTATTGGATGAACCTGCTGCGCGTGCGCAAGTCCGGCGTGCTGAGCCGGCATCGCCATCCTCAGGGCGTGCACGGCATGGTCCTCAAGGGACGCTGGCGGTATCTCGAACATGACTGGGTCGCGACGGAAGGCAGCTACGTCTATGAGCCGCCCGGCGAGACGCATACGCTCTACGTCCCCGAAGACGTCGAAGAAATGATCACGTATTTCCAGGTCAACGGCGTCATGTTCTATTGCGACCCGTACGGCAATTACACGGGCTATGAAGACGTCTTCACCAAAATCGACATGTGCCGCAAGCACTATGCGGCCGTCGGTCTCGGCGAAGACTACGTCGACCAGTTCATTCGATAAGTACACGAAGCGGACACAGATACCATGACATTTGAAGCTCATCTGCTGGCCGGCAAGATCGCGCTCGTGACGGGAGGACACTCCGGCATCGGCGCCGCCATTGCAAACCAGCTTGCGCAGCTCGGCGCGCACGTCACCGCGGCGGGCTTGCCCGCGCCCGCGCACGTTCCCGATGCCTTGCGTCCGGACGTGCACCGCCGAGAACTCGACGTCCGCTCGACTGACGACGTCAATCAGCTCGTCGGCGGCTTCGAGCGGCTCGACATCGTCGTCAATTGCGCGGGCGTGATCCGGCGCGGCGACGAACATTCGCCGGACGTCTTTGAAAGCGTGCTCGACATCAACCTCAACGGCACGATGCGCGTGTGCTCCGCCGCGCGGCCCTTGCTCAAGGCCGGTGCGGGCTGCATCGTCAATACGGCTTCGATGCTGAGTTTCTTCGGGGGCGGTCTCGTGCCCGGCTATAGCGCGAGCAAAGGCGCGGTCGCGCAACTCACGAAATCGCTTGCGATCGCTTATGCGTCGGATGGCATTCGCGTCAATGCGATCGCCCCGGGATGGATCGCGACGCCGCTCACGCAGGCGCTGCAGGACGACGGCGAGCGGTCCAAGACGATTCTCTCGCGCACTCCGCTCGGCCGCTGGGGCAATCCCGACGAGGTCGCGCAGGTGGCGGTGTTTCTCTGTACGCCCGCGGCGTCGTTCATGACGGGCGCGATCGTGCCGATCGACGGCGGGTATCTGATCGCGTAAGCGATGCACGCGGCGCGCGTCGAGGCTCGGCCTCGCGCCGCATTCGGTGCATTCGGCGCACGCGGTGCATCCGTCGCATCGCGACGCCGCGCGATCCGTTTCGATCGTCAGGCGTGCGGTGCGGCGACCGACTCGCGCGTCACGAGACTGCACTCGATCTTCGTGACCGGATAGTGCCGCCGATCACGGGGCTGACGCTCGGATTCCTGCAGATGTTCGACAGCCCAGCGCCCCATCGCGCGATGCGGCAGCACGCACGTCGTGAGCTTGGGACGCAGATGACGCGACACGTCTTCATCGTCGTAACCGACGACCGACACATCGTCAGGCACGGACAGCCCCGCTTCACGCAACGCATCGTAGCAACCGAGCGCCGTGCGGTCGTTCTGGCAAAAGATCGCGGTCGGCGGATGCGGCAGCGCGAGCAGGCGGCGCGTGGCGTCGTAACCGCCCGTCGTCGACCAATCGCCTTGCATGACGAGACTCGGATCGAACGGAATATCGGCGGTCGCCAACGCGCGCCGATAGCCTTCGAGGCGACTGCTCGCGGCATCCATCCACATCTCGCCGACGATCGTCGCGATACGGCGATGCCCGTGTTCGATCAGATGGCGCGTGGCCGTCTGGCCGCCCGCGATCTCGCTCGGAATGACCGACGCGAACGCATGGTCCTGCGTATAGCAGTTGAGCAGCACGACGGGAATATCGAGCGTGTACAGCATCGGATGCGGCCGAAGCTCGCGCGTGATGATCGTCATGTAGATCAGCGACGTCGCGCCGAGCGACAGCAGCGTTTCGATCGCCTTGGGTTCCATGACGGCGTCCGAGCCGGTCTGCGCCGAGACGAGCACGCGGCCCGTGCGCCAGGCTTCGTGATGCGCGCTGTCGATCGCGATCGCGGCTTCGGGACTCGTCGCGATCTGATCGACGAGAAACCCGATCGTCCCGTCTCCGGCCGGCTGCGGGGAGGGCTGTTGTTCGAGCGCGCGGAACGTGGTCGCCGTGTAGCCCATCGCCAAGGCGATCTTGACGACGCGCTCGCGCGTCTCGGGCGAGATTTTCACGCCGTCGACCCCATTGAGCACGAACGAAACGGTCGCCTGCGAGCATCCGGCTTCGCGCGCCACGTCGACCATCGTCACGCGCCGGCCCTTGCGCCGTACGGCGCCCGGCGCGGGCGGCGAGGCAGACGGTGGAGCAGAC
This sequence comes from Pararobbsia silviterrae, assembly GCF_003628125.1. Taxonomy (GTDB): domain Bacteria; phylum Pseudomonadota; class Gammaproteobacteria; order Burkholderiales; family Burkholderiaceae; genus Pararobbsia; species Pararobbsia silviterrae. The sequence continues at coordinate 154,782 of NZ_RBZU01000008.1, read as the reverse complement.
GGTGAAGCGGGCAGCGAAGCAGACTCTGAAGCCGCCTGTGAAGCGACTTCGGGCTTCGCGCTGTCGTCGGCAGCTTTTCTTCCCATGAGAAAAGGGTCGGTGATCGAAAAGCTTAGGATTGTAGCGTCAGGCCGCGCGCGTCGAGCGGCGTCATTCGAGATTCGTGTGGTTCGCGCGCATCTGCGCGTCGCCGACGCCGAGCTTGGCCTTGAGACGCAGGATTGCGATCTCGAACAGCACGAACAAGCTGCCTTCGAAGATCGAACCCATCGGCAGGATCGACGTCACTTGATCGCCCTGGTCGTCGGCCATGGTCTGCGCCGGTACGACGACGACGTCGGTCGCGGCGGCCGGCACCGATCCCGCCGGCTGCGCGGTGATGACCAGCACGCGAGCGCCCGCGCGACGCGCGACCTGCGTCATCGTCAACGCCGTCGGCAGTTCGCCGGGACCGGCCGTGACGAGCAGCAGATCCTCCGGTCCGAGGGCCGGCGTCGTCATGTCGCCGACGACGGACACCGAGCGGCCCAGATGAAACAGCCGCATGGCAAAGCCCTTGATTTGCAGGCCTTCGCGCCCGCAACCGAAGACGGCCACGTGACGCGCCTGCGCGATGCGTTCGATAAGTCGCTCGATATCGTCGTCGCGGATCCGGGTGACGGTGCGGCCGAGTTCGGCGAGGGCGGCTTCGAAAAGAGAATGGGAGGTGGACATGGGGAAGCAGCGTGGTTTCAGGTTGCGTGTTTTTGACGGCGGCGCTGCGTGACCGTGGCTTGCAGCACGACGACGGCGAGCAGCATCAGGCCGCGGATCACGCTTTGCCAGTAGGCCGACAGCGAGATCACGCCGAGCCCGTTTTCGAAGTTGAGCACCGTGAAGAGCGTGCCCATCAGCAGCACGCCCGCGAGCGTCGCGAAGACCGAGCCCGCGCCGCCGCTCAGCAGCGTGCCGCCGATCACGACCGAGGCGATCGCGAACAATTCCCAGCCGACGCCCTCGGTCGGCTGGCCCGCGCCGAACTCGGCGGCAAGCAGGACGCCCGCGAGGCCCGCGAGTGCGCCGCTCGCCGCATAGACGGCGAACTTGATCGTGTCGGGGCGCAGCCCCATCAGACGCGAGGCTTCCTCGCCGCCGCCGGTCGCAAGCACGCTGCGTCCCGCGGACGTCCGGTTCAGGACCAGCGAGCCGAGCGCGTAGAGCGCGAGCGCGATGACGGCCGGAATCGGGAACGGACCGACGTCGCCTTGGCCGATGTCGATAAAGCCGCTCGTGTACGACACCGCGATCGACTGATTGTCGGCGAGCAGCAACGCGCAGCCATCGGCGGCGAGCATCGTCACGAGCGTCGCGATAAACGGCAGCAGCCGCGCGCGCGTGATCAACAGGCTGTTGACGATCCCTGCCGCGAGCCCGACGCCGACGCCGGCCGCGAGGCCGGGCACGAGGCCGTACGGACTCGCCTTCGCGGCCGCGACGCTCGCGCAGGCGGCCACGGCGCCGACCGACAGATCGATGCCGCCCGTCATGATCACGAAGCACATGCCGAGCGCGACGAGCGCATACATCGCGTTGTTGCGGCACACGCTCATCACGTTGTAGAGCGAGAGGAAATTGTCGTAGCGCAGCGCGCCGAATACGACGAGCGCGACCAGCGCGATGACCGCGCCGTGCTTGTAGAGCTGTTCGAGTCGAGACGACACCATCAGGTCCTCCGTTGCGCTTGTTGGAGCCATACGGCCAGCGCGATAACCGCCGCCTTGACGACGAGCGCCGCGGCATCGGGCACGCCGTTCGCGAGCAGCGTGTAGCGGATCAGCTGGATCGTGAGCGCGCCGAGCACGGTGCCGAGCAGACGCGCCTGACCGCCCGTCAACGCACTGCCGCCGACGGCGACTGCGGCGATCGCATCGAGTTCGTTGCCCAGTCCGATCTGGTTCGAATCGCTCGCGGAATTGATCGCGATGACGACGAGGCCCGCGACACCCGCGCACAGCCCCGACACCGCATAGACCGCGATCTTGATCCGGCGCACGGGCAGCCCCGCCATCACGGCGGCCCGTTCGTTGCCGCCGACCGCGAGCACATAGCGGCCGAAGCGCGTGCGCCGCATGGTCCAGACCGCCGCGAACACCATCGCGGCCATGACGAACACCTGCGTCGGGATGCCGAACAGCGCGCCCTGGCCGATCCAGGCGAATTCCGGCACCGTGAACGTCTGGAGATTGCCGTCGACGAGCACTTGCGCGATGCCGCGTCCCGCGATGAACAGGATCAGCGTGGCGACGATCGGCTGAATGCCGAATCGCGCGACGAGCCATCCGTTGAACACGCCGAGCAGGCCCGCGACGGCGACGGCCGCGACGACCGCGAGCGCGACCGCGATGCCGATATGACCCGCGCCGGCCCACGCCCCCATGAAGATCATCGGTGCGATCACGCCCGAGATCGCCATCAGCGAGCCGACCGACAGATCGATGCCGCCCGTCGCGATCACGAGATTCATGCCGACCGCGACGATGATGATCGTGCAGACCTGCGTGAGGTTGATGTTGAGCGTCTGGACCGACAGGAAGTGCGGCGTGATCGCGATATTGAGGATCAGCAGCACGGCGAACGCGGCCAGCGCGCCGTGACGCGACCACCAGGCGAGTCCGCCCGCGGCGCGTGCGCGCGTCGGCGCGGGCGACGGGGAAGCCTTCATCATTGCGATGTTCCTTCAACTGAAGCCGTGCGACCGTGCGCCATCGCATCGACGATCGATGCACGACTGATGTGTTCGCCTTCGAGATTCGCGACGCTGCGACCGTCGCGCAGCACGACGATGCGATCGGCGCCTTCGAGCAGTTCATCGAGTTCCGACGAGATCATGAGCACCGATTGCCCCTGATCGACGAGACCGCGAATCAGACGCTGGATCTCGGCCTTCGCGCCGATGTCGATGCCGCGCGTCGGTTCGTCGAGGATCAGCAGCTTGGGCTGCATCGCGATCCAGCGCGCGAGCAGCACCTTTTGCTGGTTGCCGCCCGACAGCTCGCGAATCTTCTGCGCGGGCGAGCTGCACTTGATGCCGAGCTGCGCGATCAGCGTCTGCGCGCGTTCGGCGAGCTTCTGCTCGTCGAGCACGCCGCCGCGTCCCGTCTTCGCGAGCACGCAGATCGTGATGTTGTCGGCGACGCTCATGTCGGGGAAGATGCCCTCGACCTTGCGGTCTTCGGTGCAGAAGGCCATGCCGGCTTCGACAGCATCGGCCACCGCATGCGGGCGGTAGGCCTCGCCGGCGAACCGCATCGAGCCCCGCGTCGGCGCGTCGGCGCCGAATACGAGACGCGCCGTTTCCGAACGCCCCGATCCGAGCAGACCGGCCATGCCGAGGATCTCGCCCCGCCGCAGCTCGAAACTGACGTCGCGCGCGAGACCGTCGGCGCCGATCGAATCGACGCGCAGCAGCGTGTCGCCCGCGTGGCCGCCCGCGCCGTGCGTGAACGCGGTCGTCTTGCCGTGCGCTTCGTTCACGTCGCGACCGAGCATTGTCGAGATCAGCTCGGATTTGCCGAGCGCATGCGCATCGGCGGTGTGGACCCAGCGGCCGTCGCGCATGATCGTGATGCGGTCGCTGACCGCGTAGACCTCATCAAGCTTGTGGCTCACGAAGATCACCGACACGCCGTCGGCCTTGAGCTGGCGAATCACCGTGAACAAGCGCTCGACTTCGCTGTCGTTGAGCGACGAGGTCGGCTCGTCCATGATGACGAGCTTCGACGAGAAGCCGATCGCGCGCGCGATCGCCGTCATCTGCTGCACGGCGGTGCTGAATTCGCCGAGCGGCCGGCTCACGTCGATATCGATATCGAAGCGGCCCAGCAGCGCCTTCGCCTCGTGGCGCATCGCGCGCCAGTCGAGCAAGCCGCGCCGGCGCGGCGCGCGACCCAGACAGATGTTCTCGGCCACCGACAGCAGCGGCACGAGATTGATCTCCTGATAGATCGTGCTGATGCCGCGCCGCTGCGCTTCCTGCGGCGAATGCACCTCGAACGGTTCGCCGAGAAAACGGACCTCGCCGCCGTCGCGTTCGATATAGCCCGTCAGCGCCTTGATCAGCGTGGATTTGCCCGCGCCGTTCTGGCCCATCAGCGCATGCACTTCGCCGTGACCGATGCGCAGACGCGCATCGGCGAGCGCGACGGCGCCGGCGTAGCGTTTCTGGAGGCCGCGGATCTCGAGCAGCGCGCCGGCATCGGGCGCGCTCGGGTCCGTGCGCCTTGCGCGCCCTTCGCCTTCGTCAGCCGCGGGCGATGCGGCGTTCAATACGCCCATGCGAGCGCTTCCTTGGCATTCGACGCGTCGTAGAAGCGGTCCTCGTTCTTGATGAACGGCGGCAGCGTGCCGCCGGCGGCATACGCCGACAGCGCGGCGAACGCCTTCGGTCCGAACATCGGGCTGCATTCGCACGAGCAGCCGAGCTTGCCGTCGACGATCGCCTGCACGGCTTGTTTCTCGCCGTCGATCGAGACGAACAGCACGTCCTTGCCCGGCTTGCGGCCCGATGCTTCGAGCGCGGCGATCGCGCCGAGCGTCATCTCGTCGGTATGCGTGTAGATGATGTCGGCTTCCGGGTGTGCCTGCAGCAGGGTCTGCGCGGTCTGGCGGCCCTTGTCCCGCGAGAAGTCGCCGCTTTGCGAGGCGACGATCTTGAATTGCGGATGTTGCTTGATGAATTCGTCGAAGCCTTTCTTGCGATCGTTGGCCGGCGTCGAGCCCGTGGTGCCCTCGATCTCGAGGATCGTCGTGCGCTTGCCCGCGTTGGCGACAAGCCACTGCGCGACGCGGCGGCCTTCGTCGACGAAGTCGGAGCCGATGAACGTCACATAGTCCTCACCGGGTTTGGCGAGCGCGTGGTCGACGTCGCGGTCGAGCAGGATGACGGGGATGCCGGCCTTCTTGGCGTTGAGCACGGCGGGCACGAGGGGCTTGTCCTCGCGCGGCGTGAGGAAAATCAGGTCGACGCGCTGCGCGATCATCGAATTGACGTCGGCGGCCTGCTTGGCGGCGGAGCTTGCCGCGTCGGTATAGACGAGCTGGTGACCAAGCCGGGCCGCCTCGTCGCGCATGCTCTTGGTCTGCGCGATACGCCACGGGTTGTTGCTCTCGCTTTGCGCGAAACCCACACGGTATTTGTCCTTCTTCGCGAGTTTGGGCAGCGACGCAAAGGCTTGCGACGGCAACCAGCCTGCGGCAGCGGTGATGCCGGCGGCAATGAGTAACTTTCGACGGGTCAGCTCCATGCGGGTCTCCTGTTGGCGTAGGGGAGTGAACGCGCGGTCATGTGCGTTCAGGCGGAGCGCAGTATATAACAAGGTTATTTATATTTATAAGTTAGGGTTAGCACGCAGCACGCAGCACGCAGCACGCAGCACGCAGCGCGGATGGGCGGATGGGCGGATGGGCGGATGGGCGGATGAGCGGATGAGCGGGTCGGCGGGTCGGCGGGTCGGCGGGTCGGCGCAACGTCGCATGAAAGCGACGCGCCCGAGGGACCCCGTTGTCTCCCGCGCGCTTTCCGGCAATAATCGGCTCTCAATTGAGAATGGTTGTCATTCTCAATTCAAACGAACGCCAGCCGCCGCTGGCTTTAGGGATGAAGGAGCCCGACCGTGGTCCATCTTCGACGCATGAGCGCCCGTCCTCCGGGCGTGCCCGTCTAGGCGCGCGGCCATGATGTCTCAGACACGCCGACCCGACCTTTGGGACGCCGCGCTGGAACAAGCGGCCGAGTGGTACACGCTGCTGCGCTCCGACGAAGCGATGGACCACGACAGGCAACGCGGATCGAACGAGCTCGCGAAGCACGACGCGCACCGCGACGCACGGTCGCCGGTCGAACGCGCGAGCCTCCGATTCCAGCCGCTCGCGGCGGGTCCGCGGCGTCATGAAGCCGCGGATGCGTATCTCCCGGCCCATGCCAGCCTCGCGCGTCGTCTCATCATCGTGTGCCTCGCGCTTCTGAGCAGCGCGGGCGTGTCGCGCGAGCATCAGACGTGCTTCACCCAGGACGCCCCGCCCGATCGCGAACCGGCAGACATCGCCCGTGAGGCATCAAGCCAAGGCGTGCTGATCACCGAAAACGCGCCCCTCGAAACGTCGACGACGAACTGCGACGGTATCGCTCAGGCAACCTGTCGCGCGATCCGATTGACGCGACGCATGTCGCTTAGCGGTTAAACGCCGTATATCGACATCGAAGCTGGGCGATGGGTGAAGCGGCCATCTACGCCACGCACGGATCTCCCCCGAAATGATCGAGGGAATTCCCTAATGGCTGCGTATAAGGCCGCCCTAAAGTATTCGCAATTTAAGACGCGATGCGCCGATCACTGTGTTTTGATCGGCTTATCGGATATGACATTAAAAAAAGCGAATGCGAACCCTCGCTTTGATTCGGCGTATCGCCAGCGCTGGGATCGGCGCATCGCGCATCGCGACACGCCGTTTGTTTTCTCTGCGCTCGTGATTCGTGATCAATGATTTCCCAAGCGTCACGATTCCACGGGCCAGCGCATGAGACGACGCACAAAGCACATGGTGTCGCATACATGCTCGATTGCCTCATCAGACCCACGAGACCAAATACATGGAACACGACGTCTTTCAAGAACATCCACGAAAGTTGTCGATCTACCCGACCGTCAAAGCAAGCTTTCTATACGTTTGGCAACAGCGACGATCGTTCGCGATGCCGTTGATCGTCCTGTGCCTGTTTCAAATCTTGGCGTTGCTCCTGCTTCCGAGGCTGTCCGTTTACGGCCTGGGTCGCGCGAATGTCTGCGCGTTTGTGCCGTTATGGCTCCTCGAAGTCGCGTTCCTGGTCGGACTGCAACGCAAGCTCCATCGACATGCGGCCGGCAACGACGAGCGGATGTTTGTCTTTGACCGTACGTGGCGTCACAGTCTGCTCGCCGTCGCCAAAGTCTTTCTCTGCGCCTCGGTCATCCCCTCCGCGATCGCCGGCATCGTGATTCTGCTAAGCGTGATGATTTTTCATCCGCGCTATGTCATCGCCATCACGATTGTGCTGCTTGCCGCGAGTGTGATCGTCTCGATCGTGTTGTTGATGAAGCTGGTCCTCGCCCTTCCCGCGGCGGCGCTCGATCGATCGAACTACCTGTCCTTGTCGTGGAACGCGATGCGGGGCAATGCATGGCGCGTGTGGTTCGCGATGGTTTTGACCTACGGACCCTTCCTCGTCGTGGGGAGCCTGTTATCGTGGCAACGGCTCGCGAGCTTCTTTCATCCCGCAGCCCTTGCAACCACGCCCCTTAACGCCACGTACTGGCTATCGTGGATCGGCGGCACAACCATCGAAACCATCGGCACGATCACCACAAACGTGATGCTATGCATGACCTACGGAAGCCTGATTGGCGATGTCAGGTCCGGCAAGGACGTCGATGACCATCCGCTCGGCATCTGAACCCCGATCGCACCTACCGCTGCAGCTCGACGACGAAGTCGTAGTGTTCGTTGAGACAGTAGGTGTTCGTATATTCGATCGGCACATCGTCGTGTGAATACGCGGTGCGCGTGACGAGCAGCAACGGCGTGCCTTCGGCGATGTGCATGATGCGAGCAAGCTCGGCGTCCGCGACCGCCCCGTTGAAATGCTGCCGCGCCCGCACGACGGGCCGCCCGATTTCCTCGAAGTACGAATACAGCGAATCGCCGATCAACGCCGCGTCGGACAGAATGCCGTAGGGCACGGTCGTACGGTGAAGCGAAATGATCGTCTGATCGGCGCGCCGCAAACGCGCGACCGCGACGACCTCTTCGTCCGCCCGGAGTCGAAGTTCGCGGCGCTCGTCGGGGTCCGCCGTGCGGCGCTGAAACGAGATGAGTTCGCTGCGCGGCACGAAGCCCGACGGCCGCACCATCTCCGTGAAGCTGTCGAGCCGACCGAGCGTTTGTTCGAAGCGCGGGGGCACGCGACGCTCGGCAATGAAGGTGCCCGAGCCCTGATTGCGCGTGATGTACCCATCGTCGCCCAACTGCTTGAGCGCACGCCGCGCCGTCACGCGCGAGATGCCGAGCGACTCCTCGATGGTCCGCTCGGAAGGCAGGGCATCGCCCGCGCGCCATTCTCCGTTGTCGATGGCCGCGACCAGCTTGCGGACCAATTGGAGATACATGGGCGTCGGGTCGTTCTCGTCTGGCTTCAGGCGTCGAAGTCGTCGATCCATAACAGTGTGCGCAATTGACGGCCGGATAATACCACTTCAAACCCACTGCGCTGCCTCTGCGATCCGGCGGACGCGATGCCCGCCGGATCGGATGTTCGCCGCGGTCGCGGCGTCCTCGCAACGCTAGTGCGTACGCGTGACCTTGCTCAAGTGCATCGGCGCATCGGGATTGCGCCCGCGCGCAGACGCGAGCCGCTCCGCCATCAGATAGAACGATTGAATGGCCGCAACGGGATCGAGCATCGCATGGGCCGTTTCGACGAGCGGCAAGGCAGCCGCGCGGACGGATGCCGGTGCCGCCAGCAACACGCGCGCGCCGCGTGCGCGCATCGCGTCTGCGAACGCGATCAAGCCGCTTTGTTCAGGACCGCGCGGCGCGAAGACGAGCAGCGGATACCCCGCGTCGATCAACTCCATCGGACCGTGCCGGACCTCGGCGCTCGAAAAGGCTTCCGCCTGGATGCCCGACGTTTCCTTGAGTTTGAGCGCCGCCTCAAGCGCGATCGCGAGCCCCGCGCCGCGCCCGACGACCATCATGCGACTCACGCCTGCGTACGCCTCGACCGCCTCGCTCCAGTCGAGCGACGCCGCCTCTCGCATCGCATCGGGCAGCGTCGCGAGTCCTTCGAGCAACGACGAGCGATCGGTCACGCATTGCTGCCAGTGACCCACCAACTGCACGGCACGCGTGAGCATGCCGATATAACTCTTGGTGGCCGCGACACTGCGTTCTTCGCCGGCAAGAACCGGCAAATTCCACGACACGGCCTGAGCCAGCGGCGAATGATCGGCATTCACGCAAGCGAGTGTCGTCGCGCCAAGCCGATCGAGTGCTCGCATGGCATCGATGAGATCGGGACTGCGCCCGGACTGGGAAAACGCCACCGCCAACTGCCCTTCGACGCGTAACCGCGCCGCATGCAGATTCGCCGTCGACATCGGCAGCGAGAGTGCGGGCACGCCGAGCTGTGTCATCAGCAAGGTCGCGAAATACGCGGCCGCGTGATCCGAACTGCCGCGCGCCACGGTGAACACCGTCGTGGGATTGAGCCGCGCCGCGCGTTCGGCGAGCGTACGCGCCGTGTCGTCGTCGGCGAGTTGCGCCGCGACGCAGTCGGGCGCGGCAAGGGCTTCGTCATACATATACGTCAATCGGGTCTCCTTGCACACGTGTGCGAACAACGTTGAATTGACGATCTGACATCGGAGCGCGTGTGCTCATGCGCGCACCCTCTCGTCGCGGCTCATCTCGCGCGCGAGCACGAGCGCGCCGTGAGCGGCATCGCTCTCGGGGTCGACGAGCCGTCGGACCCAACTCCCCGAGACGCGCGAGCGCAGCGCAGCGCCCACGCCGCCGCACAGCGCGATCGGCAAATCGCCATGACGATCGAGTGCATCGACCATCATCCGTACCTGATCGACGGCTTCATCGAGAATCGCCGTGGCGACGGGATGCGTACCAAAGGCGAACACAGTGGGCGCGAGTCGCGCGTAGTCGCGTGCTTGCGCACGGCCTAGCCATGCGATCAACGCGTCGCGCGAATCGATCGGCATGCGCGCGGCGAGGGCTTGCGCGAATGCATCGCACGTCACCCTTGCGTCGAAGGCCTGTTGCACATGACGGCTTGCACGCAAGCCGATCCATGCACCGCCGGCTTCATCGCCCGCGGGAAATCCATAGCCGCCGACCTGCACGCGATTCCCGTCCGCGCGCATCGCCTCGCCCACGCTGCCCGTACCCAGCGCAATCATGGCGCCCGGCCGGCCCGCATGCGCGCCGGCCAGCGTCGTGAAGGCGTCGGTTTCCACGCGCAGACGCTGCATCGCCGGTGCATCGCGAAGGAACTGCTCGCGCCATGGCAGATGATGCGCGCCCGCCATGCCCGCCACCATGACGCAGCGTGACCAGGGCATCGCGTGGATCGAGGTATCGAGCGCCTGCGCGCACAACCCCGCAACGACATCCCACGCATTTGCGACACCCAGCGAAAGCGCGGACGCCGGTCCTTCAGCCAAGCGGATCGACGCACTGCCGGACCTCGATACGGCGATACGCGTGCCCGTGCCGCCTCCGTCGACACCGATCAGGATCGTCGAGTCCCATGCCGCTTCGCTCATGACTGAACCTTGCGTCGGCCGTGCTCGTCGAAACGCAGCACTTTGGCGGGCACGGGAGCAAGACCGACGCGGTGCCCGATCGCGAATGCCGCATGCCCGGACGCGCGTACGGTCACGTCGCCGGCTTCGGGGCTGTGGACAAAGAGATAGGTGTCCGCGCCGAGATATTCCATATGACGGATCTCGCCCGACCATCGCGCATCGCGATCGACGAGTCGAATATCCTCGGGCCGGATGCCGATCGCGCTCGCGCCGTCGCGGCGCGCCTCCTCGCCCTCGATCAGGTTCATTTTCGGCGAGCCGACAAATCCCGCGACAAAGCGGTTCGACGGCTGCTCATAGAGTTCGCGCGGCGTACCGATCTGCTGAACCCGTCCGCCGTCGAGCACGACGATCCGGTCGGCCAGCGTCATCGCTTCGGTCTGGTCGTGCGTGACATAGATCATCGTTGCGCCGAGCTTGCGATGCAGGCTCGCGAGTTCGAGCCGCGTATTCACGCGCAGCGCCGCATCGAGATTCGAAAGCGGCTCGTCGAATAGAAAGAGCTTGGGTTGACGCACGATCGCACGCCCGATCGCCACGCGTTGCCGCTGACCGCCCGACAACGCGGCGGGGCGACGCCGCATCAATGGATTCAGCGCGAGCATCTCGGCGGCGAACGCGATGCGTCGCGCGATTTCCGGCTTGGCGACGCCTTCACGTTTGAGCGCGAGGCTCATATTGTCGGCCACGCTCAAATGCGGATACAACGCATAACTCTGAAAGACCATTGCGATGCCACGGCGTGCGGGCGGCGTCGCGTCGACCACGGTTCCCGCGATCCGCACATGCCCCGACGTGTGATCCTCGAGGCCCGCGATAATGCGCAGCAACGTCGATTTTCCGCATCCCGACGGCCCCACGCAAACAATCAACTCGCCTTCTTCGACATCGAGATCGATGCCGTTGAGCACGTGCGTATCGCCGAAGCGCTTGGTCACGTGTTCGACATTCAATGCACTCATGGCTAGGCCTCGCGATCGGAAAAAGTGGCGCGCATCATGCGGGAAGATCGATCGCACGACCTTCGCGCATGCTCTGCTCGGCCGCGAGCGCGATTTTCAGCGAGCGGATCGCGTCGTCGTGATGTCGTGTGAGATCGCGGCCGCTTCGGATCGCTTCCGCGAGAAAAGCTTGCTCGCGATCGCATAGATCCTGATGCCCCGGTTCGTCGTCCATCGAGATCCATTCGTCGCGGACTGCCTCGGCGTTTTCCGATGGCCCCGGCGCACGGTGGATGCGCAGCTTGCCGGTCTTCGTATGGGTATCGACATCCGACGAACTCAGCGTGGGCTCCGTGACGATCGAGACGGCGCCGAACGGACCGATCACATCTTTGACGAAGCACGCCGTCTCCGACATCATCGGCCCCCATCCCGCTTCGTACCAGCCGAGCGATCCATCTTCGAAGAGCACTTGCAGGTGCCCGTAGTTGACCTGATGCTCGGCAATTTCCTCGGTCAGGCGCACGCCCATGCCGCGCACTTGAACAGGACGCGCATCGGTGATCTGACACATCACGTCGACATAGTGGACGCCGCAATCGACGATCGGCGGCGTCGTCTCCATCAGCCGCTTGTGGATGCGCCACGCGTCGCCCGTCGATTGCTGGTTCAGATTGAGGCGCATCACGTACGGCGGCCCCATCCGTCTCGACTGATCGATAAACGTGGTCCATGACGGATGGTGTCGGAGGATGTAGCCGATGACGAGCGTACGACGCGCGCGTCGCGCCGCATCGACGACGCTTTGCGCTTCGTCGAGCGACGCGGCAAGCGGCTTCTCGACAAACACATGCGCGCCCGCGTCGAGCGCGCGAATCGCGAGCTCGGCATGGCTATCGGTATAAGTGCAGATAGAGACCACGTCAGGCTTGAGCGCGAGCCCGGCGTCGAAGCTCGCGAGCCGCGCATAGCCGTGCAACGCGTCGGGCAACGCACCGGGACTTCGATCATAAAGACCGACGATCTCGTAGTCGGGATTGCTGTGATAGGCCAGCGCATGGGACCGGCCCATTTGCCCGAGCCCGGCCACGACGACGCGCAGCGGACGGTATTCAGAAACATCGTTCATGATTTCAACCTTCGATATCCAAGCCCTGTCGGGCGGGAGCGGCGCGCATTACTTGATCGCGCCGGATGCGATCCCGCGAATCAAGCCGCGCGAGAGCACGAGATACAGCGCGACAATCGGCACGATGCCGACCGTGAGCACGGCGAGCATCGCGTTCCAGTCGGTCTCGTATTGACCCAGAAAAATCTGCGCGCCGAGCGTGACGGTCTTCGTGGCTTCGCCGGGCGCGAGGATCAGCGGAAACCAGAGGTCGTTCCAGATCGGAATCATCGTGAACACCGCGACGGTCGTCATCGCGGGGCGCAGTAACGGCAGCACGAGCCAGAAGAAAATCCGGTACTCCGAGAGACCGTCGATGCGACCCGCGTTTTTCAGATCGCTCGATACCGTCTTCATGTATTCGGTCAGGATAAAAATCGCAAGCGGCAAACCTTGCGCCGTATAGACGAGAATCAGGCCCGTGAGCGTGTTCGCAAGATGCGCCGCGACAAGCATTTCGAGAATGCCGACCGTGCCGAGGCGGATCGGAATCATGATGCCGATCGCAAAGTAGAGCCCGGTCAGCGCGTTGAGCTTGAACCGGTACTCCGACAAAGCGAACGCCGCCATCGCGCCGAATACGATGACCGCGATCAAGGCGGTCACCGTCACGACGGTGCTGTTAAGAAAATAGCCGGCAAAACTCCCGTCTTCGACGAGCGCCGCATAGCCCGAAAAATCGACCGTCGATGGGCTCGGCCATGCGAGCGGCGCGCTAAAGATCGCGCTGCGCGATTTGATCGAATTCATCGCGATCAAGACGATCGGCCCGATCGAGATCAGCGTATAGAACAGCAACACGGCGTGCGTCGCGAGCAGGCGCGCATAGGAACGTCTAGCATGTGCCATGGTGCGAGCCCCTCAGTACGCGTGCCGGACGAGCCGGCGCTGGACCAGGAACAGGTAGGCCGAGACCACCGCGAGGATGATCGCGAACATGGCCGTCGCAATGGCCGCCCCCATATGCGGGTCGCCGAGCTGCAACTGAAAGCCGAAGAACGTGCGGAACAGCAGCGTGCCGAGAATATCCGTCGAATAGTCGGGGCCCGCGAGCGCGCCTTGCGTCGTATAGACAAGATCGAACGAATTGAAGTTGCTGACGAAGGTCAGGATCGCGATCAGTCCGATCGTCGGCCAGAGCAAAGGGAGCTTGATCTTGAAGAACTGCGCGACGCCGACGATGCCGTCGATCTCGGCCGCTTCGATGATCTCGTCGGGAATCGAAATCAGCGAGGCATAGACGAGCATCATCGGCACACCCGTGTATTGCCAGACCGAGATCAGACCCAGCGCCGTCAATGCATCGCGCGATGAACCCAGATACGGCGCAAACCACGCATCGAGATGCAGCGCGTGCAGAATGCTGGGCGTCACGCCCCAGAGCGGCGACAGAATCAACTTCCAGCCGAATCCGATGATCACGAACGACAGCATCGTCGGCATGAAGAATGCCGTTCGATAGACGCCGCTGGCGCTCAGACGCGGCAAGCACAAAAACGCCGCGAGTCCGATGCCGAGCGGAATCATGACGATCAGATGGATCGACAAGAAGTACGTGTTGTTCTTGAGCGCATTCCAGAACGCCTCGGACCATTGGGGATCGGTCAGCAGCGCCTTGAAATTCGCGAATCCGGCGTAGCGTTCGCGCCCATCGGGGGCCGATAGAAACGCGAGTCTCAGCGTATCGACGAGCGGTACGATCATCAGCGCCGTGTAGATCAGCGCCGCGGGTGCAAGGAACACGGCGATATAGAGGCGTCGCGGACGACGTGCGTGTCGCGCGCGATCTCCTCGATCCATGACAAGTGAGGCATTCATACGTTCTATCCAGGGTATCGGCGATCGGGGCATGTGCGGGGCATGCACCCGATCGTGTCGGCGACAGCCGGTGAATCGATGCGTGGTGCGACGCGTGGTGCGACGCGCCGTGCGGTCAATGCACAGGCGTGTACCAGCTATCGAGACCGGCCTGCAGTTTCTGCGCGGCGGCCTCCGGCGTCGTCGTGCCGTTGATGACGGCGGACCCTTCGACCCAGAACGCGTTCTCGAGATTGGGCGTGCCGCGGCTCAGGAATTGATACGTCGGACGGATCGTCGATGAACATGACTGGCGCCAGCTGATGAATGCTTTCGCGAGCGGATCCTTCAATTCGACAGGCGTCTTCTGGAGACTGAAGAAGCCGGGCAGCGCATTCGAATACAGATTCGCGAATTCGGGCGAGGCCACCCATTCGAGGAAGACCTTGGCCTGCGCAAGGTGGGGCGAGTTCGCGTTCGCGCCGAGCGCGATATCGGGGTGATCGGAGATAAAGCACGCGTCACCGGCCTTTTGCACGGGCGGCTTGAAAGCGCCCATCTTGAAGCCGGCCTGCTTTTCGAAATTCGCGATTTCCCACGATCCCGCGGGGTAGATCGCCGCGCGGCCGAGCGTGAAGAGATTCTGGCTATCGGGGTAGGTCTGCGCCTCGAAGCCGTTGCCCAGATACGGCTTCCAGCGTGCGAGGACCTTGAAGGGCTCGACCCATTGCGGATCGGTCAGCTTCTGCTTGCCGGCGATAAGACCGTCACGGCCCTGCTCGCCTTTGTAGTAGGTCGGGCCGATGTTCTGGTAACCCATCGACGCCGTTTCCCAGCCGTCCTTGGTGCCCATCGCAAGCGGGATATACGTGCCGTCGGCCTTGATCCGATCGAGTGCGGCAAAGAAGGCATCGACGGTCGCGGGCGGCTGAATACCCAGCTTGTCGAAGGCGTCCTTGTTGTAGATGAAGCCGTGAATCACCGATGCCATCGGCACGCAGTACGTCGTCTTGCCGTCATCCGTCGACCAGGCGGCGCGTGCGAGCGACGTGAAGTTGTCGAGGCCCTTGAGATCGTTCAGCGACGCGAGGTGGCCTTGCTGGAATTGCCGCAGCGACGCGTCGAACGGCCGGCACGAAATCAGATCGCCGGCGGTGCCCGCCGCGAGTTTCGAGTTGAGTGCTGCGTCGTACTGCGCGAGTGCGACGGGCGTGAAGCGGACCTTGATGTCCGGATGGGTCTTTTCGAACGCCGGAATGATCTGCTTTTGCCAGATCGCGAGATCGTCGTTACGCCAGCTTTCTATCGTGAGCGTCACGGGCTGTGCCGCCGCCGCGGCGGCATGGACACCGAGCACGACGCTCGCGGCGAGGGCCAAACGCTGCAGAAGGTTTCGATATTTCACAATCGTCGACTCCAATGGGAATGAGAGGTGAGACGCCGCTCAGACATCGTCTTTAGACGCCTTTATTAATCCACTTAAACACCTTTTAGATACCAATATGGACGCGATTAGACACCAAACAAAAAGGGATGCAAAGGGGATTTCGACGTTGGGAGGGGATCGTTTACCCGGACCGTTTCGCGATTTTTGAGTGCGATCGATCCGTCCGAGCGTGGGTCACTCGACGATCTGGTGTTGAAGTGGTGTTGTCAGGCTGAGCGGATAGGGAGCAGCCGGAGGATGTTGCCGACCGGCGAGCGTCGGCCGCCGGAATGGACTAGGAACGGGGTTTGGCTATGCCCGGGCCGAGCACGAGCACGAGTCTGGGACTGGGACTGGGACTGGGACTGGAGCGATCATCAGATCGCCCATGCTCCGCAGGAGAACGCTCTACCAGGGCGGCCATCGAACAGAAAGCGTCGCGGTCGCTCGCGGACGACCGCTTTCAAGACGCCTCACCCTGGCGAAACGAACCGCACGACGTCGCGCCCATCGCGGCGCGGAGGATGACCGCACGCAACGATGGGCAGCCAGTGGCCACGCAGGCGGCCGACGCTCTACGCTCCGGCGGCTTGCTCGCGTAGGCGACGCGCTTCGTCGCGCAGGAATTGCTGATAATCGTCGAGATCGCCGTCGAAGGGTTCGACACCGCCCTTGGTGACGAGCCAGAACTCGTCACAGACCGCACGCAGCAGGGACCGGTCGTGACTGACCAGCATCACGGTCCCCTCGAATTCATTGAGTGCGATGCCGAGCGCTTCGCGTGTGGAGAGATCGAGGTGGTTGGTCGGCTCATCGAGCAGCAGCAGATTCGGGCGCTGCCACACGATCATGCACAACACGAGCCGCGCCTTTTCGCCGCCGCTCATCGTGCGAACCGCCTGATGGACCATGTCGCCGCTGAAGTTGAACGTGCCGAGGAAGGTGCGCAGCGATTGCTCGGTGCCGCTCTGGCCGGGCGCGCGCATATGCGGCGGCGTGTCCTTGGCGAGGCGGATCATATGTTCCATCGGCGTATCGAGCGGGCGCAGCACGTCGAGTTCCTGCTGCGCGAAGTAGCCGATATTCAGGCCCTTGCCTTCGCTGATTTCGCCGGCGATCGGCATCAATGCGTGCGCGACCGTTTTCACGAGCGTCGACTTGCCTTGACCATTGGCGCCGAGGATGCCGATGCGCTGCCCGGCCAGCACGGAGCGGTTGATGCCTCGCACGATGATGGTCGGCGGCGTGTCCGGCGGTGCGTCGGCCGGCGCCGGATAGCCGAAGCTCGCGTCGAGCATCGACAACAACGGGTTCGGGACGTTGAGCGGCTCCTTGAACTCGAAGTTGAATTCAGCGTCGGCGAGCACGGGCGCGATCTTCTCCATGCGTTCGAGCGCCTTGACGCGGCTCTGCGCCTGCTTCGCCTTCGAGGCCTTGGCCTTGAAACGGTCGATGAATTTCTGCAGATGGGCGATCTTCTCCGCCTGCTTGGCCATCGCGGCCTGCTGCAACACGAGTTGCTCGGCGCGCATGTCCTCGAACTTGCTGTAGTTGCCGCCGTAACGCACGAGCTTGGCGTTGTCGACATGCACGGTGACCTGCGTCACCGCATCGAGGAATTCGCGATCGTGGCTGATCACGACCAGGGTGCCTTGATAGCGCTTGAGCCAGGCTTCGAGCCAGACCAGTGCGTCGAGGTCCAAGTGGTTGGTCGGCTCGTCGAGCAGCAGCAGATCGGACGGGCACATGAGCGCGCGCGCAAGTTGCAGCCGCATGCGCCAGCCGCCGGAGAAGCTGTTGACCGGGTGGTTCAGCTGCGCTTCCGTGAAGCCAAGGCCGAGGATCAGCGCTTGGGCGCGCGCGGGCGCATCGTGGGCACCGGCGTCGTGCAGGTCCATATAGGCGTGGGCCATGCGCATGCCGTCGTCGCTGGCCTCGGCGGCGGCGACTTCGGCCTGCGCGGCCAGCAGCACGGTGTCGCCTTCGACGACGAAGTCCGTCGCGCTTTGCTCGGTCTCCGGCATGTCCTGCGCGACCTGGCCCATTTTCCAGGCGGCGGGAATCGAGAATTCGCCGCTGTCTTCGTGCAGCGTCCCGTTGAGCAGGCCGAAAAAGGAGGACTTGCCGGCGCCATTGCGGCCGACGAGACCGATTTTTTCGCCGGGGGCGAAGGTGACGGACGCGCCGTCGAGTACGACATTCACGCCGCGGCGCAGCGTGACATTACGGACGGAAATCATAAGGAGCGACTTCGGAGAGGAGTGGCATGATAGCCGACCGGAGAGGCAGGACTATTTCTTTTCGGGCCGTGGCGGACGTCGAGTGTGGGCGGTTGGTCAGGTTGCGAACGGTCGACGTGCTATCGATTGCCGGGTGAACATGACCCGGTCGCGCAGGTACGTCGGATTGAAGACCGGTCGGGCGCCTCACCCACGCGAACGGTCGTCGTGCGGATGCGAGCGTTAACGTACGACTTCAGCGTTGAACGGTAGATGTAAGCCGAATCGCGCCGTGACCCGCTAAGATCGTCAACTCTCACACCCGTATACGCGCAGCGTCTTCATCGAGCGATCATGAAAATAATATTTCGCCCGTTTTTTGTGCTTGCCGCTTTACTCTGTACACCGCTGCTCGCCGCTGCGCAAAGCGACGATAACGCTGAATTCTTTAGTCATCTGTATTGGTCGCTATGCAAACCGAACGCGGCGAATCCTGATGCGCTGAGGGCAAAGTTAATCGCGGAAAGGCTGCCCAAGTTTCCTCAAGAACAGGCCACGCTATTCACCCATGACACCGACGGCGACGCGTGGCCCGTTCCTCACAACGGGGCAATGGGGAATTTCGTCTTGGCGTTGCCGGCGGGAAAGAAAATGTGCGCGGTCTACGCACGGCGTGCTGACGCGAATACACTCCAGATCATATTTTCACAATTTGCCGAGACCGCACCCTCGCCGAGGGTTTCCGACAGGCAGCGGGACGTTGACAGAGACACCGAGTCGAACGGAAAAACGCATACGATTTCATATATCTGGTCCACGCCCGGCGACCCCGAGAAATGGCTCTTTATGCTGACGACCTCCGAATCTCCGTCAGCTGAGCTACAGGCGCTCGCGACCGTATCGGTTATTGACCATTGACGCGATTCATCGCCCGAATTAGCTTCGGGACTCCACCTGTTGCTTTGCCGCGGTCGCGGATATCGATCTATCGTGGCAGGCTTCGTCGCTCATACGCTGCGACGAGATTCCGCTCTCGAACCGACTTACCGTTATCGCCGGCAAGGACACACTTGGATGGGATTGCGGACCGTATCGAAACCGGAAAGCACGTGGCATGCTTCAGAATCACGCGGCGAACCAATAAGGAAAACGACAACGTCATGACGAATATGTCCGCGCTGCGGATCGTATCCCTCTCCCTCGCACTCACGCTCTCCGTCGCCCGCCTGGCGCTCTGGGAACATTGGCACATCAGTTTCCCCGAGTTCGCGTTGATATTCGCAGCATTCGCGGTGATTGCGTTTGCAATACGCGGGCAGCAGTCGGAAAAACGATCCACTGAAGGGAACACACGGGGACCCGCGATCTCAAAGAAGCGGTTCGTGCTTGGAGCCGTCTTTTTTATAGCCATGTCGTTCTACGTCGCATATATGGGTGGCCGGATGTTTTACGTGGTCTTTCATATCGGGACGCTCGCGCAGGACGAACAAAGTTGGCCGATGACGGATGCGACGATCGAAGGTTACGCGATGCAATCGATGCAACAAAAGAACGTCGGTTTGCTTTGGTCGCCTGCCTGGACGTACACCTATTCGGTTGGCGGCCAGACGTATCGAAGCCAAAGCATGGCGCTAACGGGCGGATTCAGCGCGCACTGGTATCGGAGCAAGAACGAAGCCGCTCTCGGCGCTCAATTGCGCGCGGACGGCAGCGTGGTGACGGCCTACTACGATCCTGCGGATCCGTCTCGCTCCGTGCTGGACAAGCGAGCGAGCGGCAACCGCTACGTTGAGGGTGTGGCATTGGCGTTCGCCGTGGTGATCATGCTGTTTCCCGTCGGCATCGTTGCGTTGTTTTACGTCGCCTGGAAACAGCGAAATAGCGCGCCCGTAGCGCATTGAACACGCCGGGGCTCTTTAGAAAAATCGGATTCGTTTTGCTGCGTCCATCGCCGCCGTCGCTGACAGACGCGTCGATCGGCGTTCGCACATGGTGATCCGTTCTTACGACGGATTCCAGAACCATCGCTTTTGCTTGCTTATGACGCACTGGGTTTGTTCAGGGCATAAGAGATCCATTGCGTCTCTCAGCTCTTTCACCATATTGCGAGCGTTGCCGGGCCTTTGCTTCACGACAAAAATAATGAGCGCCCAAGAATTGAACAGATGCGCCTTGAACAAAGCATCGATAACGGTCCGGCGAACGAGATTGCGTCGATACAGGATCGACAGATCGACAAAGAAATGCTGAATGCGATCGAACCGATCCAAGTCGGCGCCGCGTAACTCGAGCGAACCCGGAGGGTACTTCGGTAGGCCATGGCCCTCGCCACATATTCTGAGAGCCAATTTATGACGTGCGTCCCACATACTGTCGGATATCCACGTTTCCCACATTTTCATCGCCAAATCGTTGGGGCGATACACGCGTCGTACGTAGAACGCCGAAATCCCGGCCACGGCGAGTGAAAAGAGCGCGACGATGGCGCTCGCACCCTCACCAAAGGATGCAAATGTGTCAATGCTGACAGATGTCGCCATCATGCTTCCCGTCAAGATAAAGACCATGGAGGTGACGAGCGTCACTTCAGACTTGCGCTGAAATGAAGACACGCTACCGAGCATTCAAAAGATCGCCAAAGAATGCCGTGGCTGCGATATTCCGAGTGTAGCGGCGATAATTCACTACGCTATGTGCGGCAGACCACCCATCATCAAAGCAGCTTAAAGCCCGCGTGATATCCACGCAGTTTGGCGACCCGCAGCGGCTCCAAAACGATCTGGCAAGGATGTCGGCTTAAAGTCGAATAGAGGTCACCGTCCCAAATCCGCCGACATATATTGCTGCGGCGAAGCCCCGAACAATCGTCGAAACATCACCGTAAACGCGCTCGGCGTGCTGTACCCCAACTCAAGCGCCACCTGCGTGACCTGCGCCCCGAGTGCAAGCCGCGTCGTCGCTTCGGCCGCGCGCATATGCTGGCGCCAATGCCCGAAGCTCATGCCCGTCTCGTCCCTGAAATGCCGCGCGAGACTTCGCGTACTCATGCCGATTTCGTCCGCCCACCGATCGAGCGTGTAGTCCGTCGCGGGGTCCGTCATCATGTGCTCGCACAACGCCAGCAAACGCGTATCGCGCGGCAGCGGCAATCCCCCCTCGCCCAGCGACGGCGCCTCCTCGAGCATCTTGAGAAGCAAAGGCACCGACAACGCCGTTCGACTATCGGCCTCGTACGTCCTCCCGTCGCGCAGCATGCCCGTCACCAGCTCGCGCATCAGCGGCTCGACCGTAATCACACGCCCCGCCTGCCACAGCCACGACGCCGCACCCGGATCGATATTGACCACGCACAAGTGCAAACGCCCGACCGCATGCAGCTCATGGTCGACGTTCGACGGAATCCATAACGCGCGCGACGGCGGCAACGTCCACGTCCGGTTCGGCGTCAACACGCGCACCACGCCGCTCAACGCGATCACGAGATGGCCGTGCTCGTGCTGATGCCATAACTCGCGCTGGTTGTCGTTGTATTGGATCGACCAGACCGTGACCTGCCGCGGCAAATGCCGCCGCTCGTGCGGGTAACGCTTGAGCAGGAAATCCTTCATCGCGCGCGCTCTCGTTGTGCGTTGCCGTATTTCGGCCAAAAACTGGCCGAAACTCGAAAATTTCTGGCAACCCTTGAAATTCGACAGCCGCTATTCTAGCCGCTGTCGCAAAAACCGTGAGTTTGATGCGATTCGAAATAGAAACGCTTCTCATTTATTATCACCACCCAGCACACCAAAGGCCGTATCGAATGAAGACCGGGGAACCGTTGCATCCGCTCAGAATGACCCTCATCGCCGCCCTGCTCTGCGGCGTCGTCATGCCGTCCTACGCCGCCGACGCCTCGGCCGCGGGCGCCTCCGGTTCGACCGATTCGTCCAGTGCGTCCAATTCGTCTGCTTCGTCCAATTCGACCGCTTCGTCCAACGGCAGCGCCGCCACGCGTAGCGCGAGCACGGTCGACACGCTGCCGACCGTTCAAGTCAACGCGAACGCCGAAGATCCGAGCGGCACCGGTGTCGGCTACGTGGCGAAGCGTTCGAAGACAGGATCGAAAACCGACTCGGCCATCATCACCAATCCGCAATCGATCTCGACGATCACGCGCGATCAGATGGACGACCAAGGCGTGCAAACCGTCGATCAGGCCCTGCGTTATACGAGCGCCGTCTACACGGAGGACAGCACGGATACGCGTTTCGACCAGATCCACGCACGCGGCTTCGACGTCGATTCGTATCTCGACGGCCTCGCGCTCTTCCAGTCGCCGCGCTTCGCGACGCCACGTATCGATCCCTATCTGCTCGATCGCATCGACGTCCTGCTCGGCCCGTCGTCGGTGCTCTACGGCCAGGGCAATCCCGGCGGTCTCGTCAATTTCGTCAGCAAACAGCCGACCGACACGCCGTACCACGAAATCATGCTGCAGGCGGGCAACCACGACAGCTATGAACTCGGTTTCGATTTCAGCGGACCGCTCGATCCGAATGGCACGGTGCTCTACCGCGTGACGGGCCTCGGACGCGACGCGAGCACACAGGTCAGCGACATCAAGGACGAGCGCATCGCGATCGCCCCCTCCGTGACGATCCGCCCCGATCGCGATACGCAACTGACCGTGCAGGCCGGCTATCAACGAGACCCCGAAGGCGGCCTCTTCAATGTGATCACCTCGAGCGGCACGCTGTACGCGAACCCGAACGGCCGCCTCGGACCTGATCAATACTTCGGCGATCCGAACACCGACGGCATGCAGCGCACGCAATACTGGATCGGTTACCAGTTCGATCACAGTTTCAACGATGTCTGGAGCGTGTCGCAAAACGTCCGCTACCTGCATATCGACCAGAACTACTACCAAACGTCGGTAACGAGTCCGCTCGCCGCCGATAATGCAACCGCCTATATGTGGGGCAACGTCGACGACGAAACGCAGAGCCAGTTCGAAGTCGATACGCATGCACAAGCCAAGTTCTCGACGGCCGATATCCAGCACACGGTGCTGTTCGGCATCGACTATCGCCACGTGGTCGGCGGCGACAACATGGCCAACGCGATCGTCGGTACGCTGAACCTGTTCGATCCCGACTACGCGAGCCTCGCAACGCTGACGCCCAATACGCGACTCGACTACGCGTTGACCCAGGTCGGCCTCTACGGTCAGGACGAACTGCGCTATCGCAACTGGGTGCTGACGCTCGGCATGCGCGAAGACTGGTCCCGTACCGAACAAACGCAGGACACGACGTATGAGCACGCGAACGATTCGGCGTTCACGTGGCGCGCCGGTCTCGCGTATGAATTCTCGAACGGCATCGTGCCGTACGTGAGCTACGCGAAGTCGTTCGAACCGGTGCTGGGTGCGACCGAAGACGGCACACCGTTCAGGCCGACGACCGGCGAACAATACGAAATCGGCTTGCGGTATCAGCCCAAGGGCTACGCTGCGTACTTCCGGCTCGCCGCGTACGATCTGCGTCAGAAGAACGTCGAGACGACGGATCCGAACAATCCGGACTTCGAGGTCCAGACCGGACAAGTGCGTTCGCGGGGCATCGAAGCCGAAGCGCACGCGAACATCACGGAAGCGCTGAAGGTCATCGCCTCGTATGCGTATCTCGACCAGCGCGTGACCGAAGACACCTCGCTCGAAGGCACGCGCCCGACGATCGCGCCGCGTCACAATGCCGCGTTCTGGGGCGACTACACGATGCAGGGCGGTCCGCTGCGCAATCTCGGCTTCGGCACCGGCGTGCGATACATGAGCGATACCGAAGGCAGCAGCACCGACACGTTCCAGGTGCCGGCTCGCGTGCTCGTCGATGCCGCCGTTCACTATGACTTGCAGAAATGGCGCCTCGGCGTCAACGTCAACAATCTGTTCAACCGTGAATACATTTCGTACTGCACGAATTCGTTCTTTTGCTACTGGGGCGCGACGCGCAGCATCGTCGGCACGGCACGCTATCAATGGTGATGCCGCGGACCCTCGCGACGCGAGCGGTCTCGCATGACGACGCATCGGCCGATCGAACCGCGGACGTCGATCTCGATGATCGAGGGTGATCGTCCATCGCGGGCGCGACGCCGTCTGCTCGCGATGCTCGCCGCCCTCCCCTGCGTGCCGGCGCTCGCTTCGCCCGCCGTACCGGTCATCGGTACGGCGGGCGTTGTGTCGTCCGCGCACGGTCCGTCGCGGCGCATCGTCGTGCTCGATTGGGACCTGACCGAGATCGTGCTGTCGCTCGGCGTCGTGCCCGTCGGCGTCGCGCGTCCGTCCTGGTATGCGCGAACCGACGGCGTACCGCCGCTGCCGGCGGAGGTCGTCGATACGGGCCTGCTGTTTCAGCCGAACTTCGAAGTGCTCGCGCGCATCGCGCCCGATCTGATCGTCATCACGCCGTGGCACGCGATGCTGCGCCCGATGCTCGAACGCATCGCGCCGACGTTGACCATCGGCCTGTTCGAACCGGACGCCGATGTATGGACGAGCCTTCGGATACAAACACGACGCCTCGGCGCCGCGCTCGACCGCGCAACCGAAGCCGATGCCTTGCTGCGGCGCGCCGACGCGTCGATCGCGGCGCATGCGGCGGCCCTGCACGCAAACGCGACCGCGGTCCGGCCCGTCTATCTGATCCAGCCCCTCGACGCGACGCATGTGAACGTCTTCGGTCCGCGCGGACTCTTCGGCTGCGTGCTGCGCGAACTCGGCATCGCCAACGCATGGCGCGATCCGACGGATCTGCGCGGCGTCGCCGAGACCGATCTCGCCGCGCTCGCGCGCGACGCCGACGCGCAAGCCGTCCTGATCGGACCGCCCCCGCCGGGAATCGGCGATACGCTTGCACACAGCCCGCTCTGGCGCGCGCTGCCCTTCGTCGATCCGGCACGGATCCATCAGATCGAGCGTCTGTCGGCGACCGGGGGCCTCGTGACCGCGATGCGATTCGCGACGCAGATCGCGGGCGTTCTGGGCGCGCAAGCGTCATGACACACATGAATGCAAATACGCGATTGCCGCACGCGCCCGCGGCCCATCTTGTGCAAGGGCATGCCCGGCCGTGGCGGCTGCCTGCCGCGCTCTTCGCGGCGACGGGCGTGTTGGCGCTCTATTCGCTGTCGCTGACGCTGCCGGTATCGGAGTGGTTCTCGCCGCATGCGGCATCGCCGGTCGCGACGATTCACGCGCTTGTCGCGCTCTACGCGTGGTTGCCGCGCCTCGCGATATCGATCCTCGCGGGGCTCGCGCTCGGTCTCGCGAGCACGATCTTTCAACAAGTCCTGCGCAATCCGCTGGCCGAACCGCTGACGCTTGGCGTGTCCGCAGGCGCGAACCTCGCGTTGACGAGCATGGCGATATGGGCGCCTGCGGCGCTCGCAAGCGCGCGATTCGGCATCGCGTTCGGCGGCGCGGCCTGCGCGATGTTCGTGACGCTCGCCATGACGCGCCGCAAGCGCTTTGCGCCAGTGCCCGTCGCGCTGGCCGGCATGATCGTGAATCTCTATTGCGGCGCGGTCGCGCTGGTTCTCACGATCGCGCATGAAAGAACGCTCGTCGCGATCTTCATCTGGGGAGCCGGCTCCTTGAGTCAGAACGGCTGGAGCGGCGTCGCGTGGATGCTGCCGCAGGTCGCCTTCGGCATCGCCTGTGCCGCGTGGCTCGTGCGTCCGTTGACGCTGTTCACGCTCCATGACGAAGGCGCGAACCAATTGGGACTGCGCGTCGTCTGCACGCGCCCGCTTGCCCTCGCGGTCGCCGTCGCGCTCAGTGCATCGGTCGTCAGCACCGTCGGCGTCATCGGCTTCGTCGGTCTCGCGGCGCCCGCGCTCGCGCGTTTGAACGGAGCGCGACGCCTGCGCGATCAACTCGTCTGGGCGCCGTTGACATGCGCGGGCTTGCTCGCGCTGACCGATCAGGTCGTCCAATGCATCCCCGACATCGCCGGCGCGACGCTGCCCGCCGGTGCGGCGACCGCGCTGTTCGGCGCGCCATTGTTGCTGTGGCTCATGCATCGCGCCCGTGCGGACCGCGGTCGAACGGTATCGAGCGAACCTTCGGTGTCGCAGCGTTGCTCCGCGGTGATCCCGGTGCTGCTCGGCGTCCTCGCGATCGAGACGATCGTCTCGCTGTGTTTTGCGCAGACGCTCGACGGCTGGCACTGGACCCCGATACACGAACTGACCAGCGTCGCTTACTGGCGCGTGCCGCGGATGGTCGCGTCATGCGGCGCGGGCATCATGCTCGCGGTCTCGGGCGCCTTGCTTCAACGTCTCAGCGGCAATCCGATGGCGAGCCCCGAACTGCTCGGGGTCAGCGGCGCGGCGATGCTCGGCGTCCTTGTCGCGACGATGGTCACGAGCACGCTCTCGACGGGCGGTCTGGTCAGTGCATCGCTCGCGGGATCGCTGTGCGGTCTCGTCGCGCTGATCGTGTTCGCGCGGCGCAGCCGGTTTTCCGCGCAACCGATGCTGCTTGCGGGCGTCGCGCTCGCCGCGTTGTCGCAATCCGCGATCGGCATCGTGATGGCGCACGGCAGCGCTTATGCGTCTTTGCTGCGCAGTCTAACGATGGGATCGACGTATCTGATCGAGCCCGCGCTTGCCTCGTGCGTCGCGCTCGCCGCCGTGCTCGCGCTCGTCGCCGCCGCCTCGTGTGCGCGCTGGCTCGATATTCTGCCGCTCGGCACGACGATCGCCGACGGCCTCGGCGTCAACAGCCGGCGCGCGCAAGGCGTGCTGCTCGTGATCGCGGCGCTCGCGACGGCGGGGGCGACGATCGTCGTGGGACCGTTGTCGTTCGTCGGCCTGCTCGCGCCGCATATCGCGCGGCTCATCGGGCTTTCGAAAGCGCGCTCGCAACTCATCGGGGCAGCCTTGATCGGAGCGGTCATCATGGTGTTCGCCGATTGGGCCGGGCGAAACATGATCTTTCCGCAGCAATTGCCTTCAGGGCTGCTTGCCTCGTTGATCGGCGGTCCCTACCTCGTGTGGCTGCTGCGGCGCTAACGGAGAACGTGGCGCGCGCTAGTTCACCGGCTCGTCACGTGAGCGGATCACGACACGGAATTCCGTCGGAGTGACGCCATTCGTATCGCGCGGCATCGGGTCGGATGCGCGCACCGCGGCGAGGACCGCCCGATCCCAATCGGCATTGCCGCTCGATTGCGTCACGCTGACCGACTGCAGATTACCGTCGCGCGTGCAATTGATGTCGACCGTGGTCGCGAGATCGCTCGACTGCGCCGTAAAGTGCATATTCGCTCGCACGCGTCGCTGCACGGCCGTCATGAAATCCACGGGCCGCCCCGGCGGCGGCATCGATGAGGGCCTCGCCGCCAGCGCGCCGAACTGCGATATCGCGGCAAGACCGACCTTGAGCTGTTCGATCTGGGCCACGATGGCCCAATCGCGATACGGTTCAGGCGTCGCCAGCACAGCCCGCACGCGCATCTGTTGCGCCAGACAACGCGCCTCGGGCGGGGCGCTCAACGGATCCACGAGCAGGGAGGCGATTTCGCGCGTGCCGTCGGGATCGCTCTTGAGAAGATCCTGCACGCGGTTGCCGAGCGCTTGCGCGGCTTGCTTACGCTGCTCGGGCGTCACCGACACGGTCGGCGTCTGCAGCGCAGCCTGCTTGAACATGTCGAACAGGACATCGAGCATCCGGCTCGCGTCACTGTCGGACAAGGCCAGGAACGCTTTGACATTGGCGATGGCGAACGGCTGCGCGGGATTGCACGTCACAGACGGCGTGTCGAACATCTTGGCGTTCACCGTGTACAACGTGTAGCGATCCTCGGCGGACACGCGCAGCAATGCGTCGATGAAAAAGGTACCGACCGCGAATACATTTTTCCCGGCAAACGGCGATGCGGCAGACTTGTCCGCGAGCATCCGCGAAATGTCCGGATCGTCATGAAAGCGGCGCGCCAGGCGCATGAACATCTCGGCCTTGGCCGGATCCTTGGCGGCATCGGCGCTCGGCAACGTACCGGTGAGGATCGATTGTTGCAGCGTCGGGATCCCTGCCGCAGACGCTGCGGGCAGCGCAAGCGTTGCGCCCGGCAGTCCGATCGCAGCACTCGGAGCGGCCACAGCGGGCGTTGTCGCGTCGTTGGACGCCGCGCCGAGCGCGCCATGCGCCGCGTCGTTCGATCCATCCCCCACATTGGCCCACGCATCGGACACACCGGTCCCATGCGCCATGGCAAGCAACAGAACGATACAACCCCGAATCACTCGTTCACGGATCGGCTTTTTCGTATGCATTGTTATTCGCGCGCATTGCGTAGTGCGGCGAATCTAGCACGCGCGCTCTACAGCCCACTATCTCGCACGCGATCCGCGCGTCGCGCACTGTTACAACCCATTACGCATCACGCGTCACACAGCGAGCTCGCCGAGCGCCTCCGTCGACGGCACGAGCGACACGCGCGTCGATAACGCGCCGATCGCGATCTTGTGAATGATTTCGCTGACCGTCGTGCAGCAGTCGGGCAAGACCGTCACCGCGTACCGCTCCGCAGTCTTCGATATGGCCGTATGCGTGACGCAGTTCTGCGTCATCATGCCGCACACGAGCAGCGATTCGACACCGAGCCGCTGCAACGTATCATCGAGCTGCGTCTTCCAGAAGCCATCGGCAAACGCTTTCTCGACAACCGGCGCATCCGGTGCGGCCGCGCGAATACGCGGGTGAATCTCGACGCCCGTCGTGTTCTCGACCAGAAAGCCGCCCGAGGTCCCGCGCGCGACGTGCTGAACGAGCACGACCGGAATCCCCCGCGCGTTCGCTTGTGCGATCGCACGCTCGACTTGCGTCAACGTTTCCTCGGCGTGCCAAAGCGGAAATGCGCCCTCCGGAAAATAATCGTTCTGTAGATCGATGACGACGAGCGCGCGCTTTTCATGAGCCATGGTGGTGTCCTTGATTGAATGCACGATGCATGCAGGATTGCATCATGACGTCCGGCGACGCGAACCGCGAGTGGCCCATGCGCCAGATAGCGATATGATCGGGCCATCCGCATCGTCCACGGAGCGCCCATGTCCCGGCTCGTGTCTCGGTCTATTTCCAGGCCCATTTCCGGACTTGATTCCAAGCCAATGCCCAAGCCGACGTCCAAGCCGACGGCCAAGCCCATTCCCGGGCCCATCTTCGCCGTCGTCGCCTTCGATCAGATGAGCCCGTTCCATCTGTCGGTCCCCTGCATTACGCTCGGCGATCAGGTCCCGGGAGAACCCGCGCATACGCTCAAAGTCTGCGCGGCCGAGCCCGGTCCGTTGCGCACGACGGCCGGCTTCGAGATCGTTGCGCGCCACGGCATCGCGGCGCTGCGCACCGCCGACACGATCATCGTGCCGACCTGGCGCGACCCCGCCGAGCGTCCGCCCGCGCGCTTGCTGCGCGAACTCGTGGCCGCGCATCGCCGCGGCGCGCAGCTGGTCGGCCTGTGTCTGGGCGCCTATGTGCTGGCCGCCGCGGGTCTGCTCGACGGCCGCAAGGCCACGACGCATTGGGCCTACGCAAGCGACTTCGCGTCGCGCTACCCGTCGGTCGCGCTGCTTCCCGACGTGCTCTACGTCGAAGACGGCACGATCCTGACCTCGGCGGGCTCAGCGGCCGGCATCGATTGCTGTCTGCATATGCTGCGTCAACGCTACGGCAGCGAGGCCGCCAACAAAGTCGCGCGGCGGCTCGTCGTCTCGCCGCACCGGCAAGGCGGTCAAACCCAATTCGTCGAACTGCCGATCCCTTCGACGCCCAAGGATTCGAAACTCACGGCCATGCTCGACTGGATCCGCGCAAACCTCGCGCAGACGCATACGCTCGACGCGTTAGCCGAGCGATCCCATATGAGCCGACGCACGTTCACACGCCATTTCCGTCAGCTCACCGGCACGACGGTCAACGCATGGCTCGTGCGCGAACGACTATCGATGGCGCAACGCCTGCTTGAAACCACGCACTATCCGGTCGAGCGCGTCGCGGAAGTCACGGGATTCGGATCGGCCGTATCGATGCGCCAGCATTTCAGCCGCGCTTTCGGCGTCTCGCCCGCGTCGTGGCGTTTGACCTTCAATGACCGGAGCGCCGCATCGCTCGACCGATGATGCGGCGCCTCGATATCGCACGATACGATACCTCGGTCGTATGAGCCGAAGCGACGCCGCCGACGCCGAAGTCACGAAGTCACGACGCGACGCGACGCCGCGACGCGATGGCATCGCCATACAACGCCCGAAAGACGCGGCTACGCCTCGCGGCGCGGGCCCGACGTAAAGAATTCGGACGGCGGCATGCCGAACTGCTTCTTGAAGGCCACGGCATAGGCGCTATGACTTTCGTATCCGCTGCCGAGCGCAACCTGCGTGATCGGCGCGCCTTCGAGCAGCAATGTCATCGACGACATCAGCCGCATCTGCTGACGCCATCGCCCGAAGGTCAGCCCCGTACTCTTCTGAAAGCGGCGATGAAAGGTCTTGGTGCTCATGGCCAGCGTCGCCGCCCACGCATCGCCCGCCGCCGAATGGGCCGGATCATGGACGAGCGCGTCGCAGACCTGCTGGATCTGAGGATCGGACGGCCACGGAAGATGGAACGGCAGCGAGCGCTGCAAACCCAATTCCTCCATGAATAAATCACCCAGAAGCGCGGCGCGTTTCGAAGGCGGCGCATGAATGTCCAGGCGCGTCAATTCGAGGATCAACGCTCGGAGCAACGCGGAAATCTGGAACACGCCGTCAACGGGCGGCAGACCCTTCGCCGTGTGTTCGTCGATAAACACGCCGTGGACCTCGACGGCGACCGGCATGACAAGCCGATGCGGCACACCCGCCCGCAACCAGACGGCCGCCGTCGGCGGCACCAGCCAGCGACCCGTGGCCGCCTCGACGCGCAAGACGCCTTCGGCCGCGTAGAGCAGATGTCCGCGACGATGCGCATGCTCGGGCACGACTTGACCCGCCGTATAGCGCGCCACCACGCCCGTCACGGGCCGATCGGAAGACTCGTGACCCGACAGATCGAGCCGCCGTGTGTCGCCGGACAAAGAAGCGCGCTTCATGGTGCCGTGTTCCGAATGACCATTTCGCTAAAGAAGATGTCTATTGTTTTGTAGATGGACACCCGCGGTCAAGCTTATAGTCGCATTCGACGATGCTGTTTCTTCCCACGCTCATGCGCGCTTTTCCGGTCCTTTCGCGGTCGCTACTACGTCTGATCCCTGGTCGGGGTCCGGACGCGTTCGTCTGCGTCGAGACCCATCCTGATTCCCCCTGACCCCGACCTCGGCCAGCTTCGTTCAAGCAGGGGAATCAGGTGTTTCCGATCCCTTGTTCGAGGTTTTTATGCTGGCCCATCCTTCCAATAAATATCGCGCCCATCCCGTCATCGAGATGCCGGATCGGCAATGGCCGTCGCGCACGCTGACCCATGCGCCGGTCTGGTTGTCGACCGATCTGCGCGACGGCAATCAGGCGCTGTTCGAACCGATGAATCGCGAGCGCAAGCTGCGCTTGTTCGATGAGCTCGTGCGCATCGGCTTCAAGGAAATCGAAGTCGGATTTCCTTCCGCGTCACGCACCGACTTCGAAGTCGTGCGGCATCTGATCGACACGAACCGGATACCCGATGACGTGACCCCGATGGTCATCACGCAGTTGCGCGAGGATCTGATCGAGGAAACCGTGCGCAGTGTCCAGGGCGCGCGTCGCGTGATCGTGCATTTCTATAACGCGATCGCACCTGCCTGGCGCGAGATCGTGTTCGGCATGAGCGTGCCGCAGATCATCGAACTGGTCGAACATCATATCGGCCTGTTCCGCAAGTTGATCGCGCAGCATCCGCAAACGGAATGGGTGCTCCAGTATTCGCCGGAGACGTTCTGCATGGCGGAGCTCGACGTTTCGCTCGCGGTCTGCAATGCCGCGATCCGCGCGTGGGATGCGGGACCGCAACGGCCCATGATCGTGAATCTGCCGACGACGGTCGAAGTGACCACGGCCAACGTTTTCGCCGATCAGATCGAATGGATGCATCGGCGGCTCGAACGCCGCGAGCATATCGTGCTGTCCGTGCATCCGCATAACGACCGGGGCACGGGCATCGCATGCGCCGAGCAGGCGATCCTCGCGGGGGCGCAGCGTGTCGAGGGATGTTTGTTCGGCAACGGCGAACGCAGCGGCAATCTCGACCTCGTGACGCTGGCCTTGAATCTGTACACGCAGGGCATCTCGCCCGAACTCGATTTCTCCGACATCGCCGCCGTCGCGCGGATTGCCGAGGAATGCACGGCCTTGCCGATTCATCCGCGACACCCGTATGTGGGCGATCTCGTTTTCACGGCGTTTTCGGGCTCGCATCAGGACGCGATCGCCAAGGGCTTCGCCGCTCAGGATCCAGACGGCATCTGGCGCGTGCCGTATCTGCCGCTCGATCCGCACGACCTCGGACGCACGTACGACAGCATCGTGCGCGTCAACAGTCAGTCGGGCAAGGGTGGCATTGCGTTCCTGCTGCAGCGCGACTATGGCGTGGTGATGCCGCGCCGCATGCAGATCGAATTCAGCGCGATCGTCCAGGAGCTGGCCGATGCGAGCGAGACCGAACTCACAAGCGAACAGCTCTGGGCGGTGTTCGAGAAGACCTATCTGACGCACGCGCAGCGCAACGACGGCTATACGTATCGGCGCCACCGTTTGTTCGACGCGGCCGACGGTCAGGGCATCGAGATCGAACTTGTCGCGCCCGACGGCACGGTGCACACGCGCCGCGGCGTCGGCAACGGTCCCATCGCGGCCACCGTCACGGCGCTCGGACTGCCGTTGCGGATCGACAGCTATGAAGAGCGCAGTCTGAGCACGGGCGCGGACGCCTCGGCGATGGCGATCGTCGAAACGGTGTGGCCGGGCGTACCGGGCTCCCGCTTCGGCGTGGGCAAGCATCCGAACATCATTACGGCGTCGGTGCTCGCGGTGCTGAGCGCGACCGCGCGCTTCGCCGACGCGGAACGCGCGGGCGCACCGGTCTAGGCGAGGCCGCACAGCCGTGCCGTCGCGCCGCGAACACGCGGCGACGGGATCTGTATCCGGATCCGTTTCGATTGGCGCGGCCGCGCGCTCCCGCGCATACCATTCGGGTCCGCATGCGAGCGGATCCGAATCGAACACCCGCGCTCCGACCGCCCGGAACGACAACTCGCAATCCCCCATCCGCCTTCCCCTCATAGCCGCATTCGCTGCCCGCCTGGCTCGGCTATCCAGCGTTCACGGCCATGTTGATCGTCTACGCGCTGATGGTGTTCAAGCCCACGTTCTGACCGGCGATCGCAAGCGGGACCGCATCAGGATCGCGTGCATGCCGCGTTCGCGGGCGCGCTCATGAACCTGTAGGGACTCGCTCATGGACTCATTCACGAACTCGCTTACGATGAGGCTGTCGCGCACATCGCGCGGCCACGCCGCATGCAGGCATCCGTCTTGCTGCGTCGCACGACGATATGAATGACGGAGCGCCCGATGAAATCGCGCAACATGCCCGACCGATGGATGCGCTCGCGACACGCAATCGCGGGCGCATGGATCGCCCTGACCGTCATTGCAGGCGTCCCGCACGCACACGCGCAATCGCCGTCGGGCGCACCGGTCATCGATGCGCCGCAGAGCACGCATCGCGCGGCCGATACGCTTGAACACACGCCGGCGCTCGTCGGCGCGCAAGATGCCGCTTCGAGCGCATCCGCCGAATCCGCGGGGTCCGCCGCGCAAAACACCGCGCCGCCGCCCGCCGTCGCCGCACCGCCACGCGCCTCGTCCGTGGCGAGCGTCTCGGGCGTCGCGACGCCCGAACCGCCGTCCGATCTCTACGGCGCGCTCTATCGCGATGTCGAACTCGCGCATCTGTTTCCCGACAGCAAGACCTTCGCCGACATGATCCCGGACCAGCCGCCCGCACGAATCGTGCGTCTGTATCATGCGCAGCGCGCGGTGCGCGGGTTCGATCTGCGGCGCTTCGTCGATGCGCATTTCACGTTGCCGCCGCGTCCGCCCGCGCATGCGTCCGTCGTCGCGAACGCAAGCGTCTCGGACCATATCCGCACGTTATGGCAGGTCCTGAAACGCGATCCCGATCGCAACACGTCGCCGTGGTCGTCGCTGCTCGCGCTGCCGAATCCCTATATCGTGCCCGGCGACCGGTTCGACGAGATCTACTACTGGGACTCGTACTTCATCATGCTGGGCCTCGAACAGGACGATCAACACGCGCTCGCGCGCGCCGAGCTCGACAACTTCGCTGCGTTGATCGATCGCTACG
Source organism: Pararobbsia silviterrae (assembly GCF_003628125.1). GTDB lineage: Bacteria > Pseudomonadota > Gammaproteobacteria > Burkholderiales > Burkholderiaceae > Pararobbsia > Pararobbsia silviterrae. Next base: position 120,474 of record NZ_RBZU01000008.1, on the reverse strand, counting down.
GCCACATCCCGAACGGCAATCGCAGTTATTACCTGAGCCGTTCGCAACCGCCGTTCTTCGCGGCGATGGTCGCGCTCATCGCCGATCGCGACGGCGATCAGGCGTATGTCCGGTATCTGCCCGAACTCGAACGCGAATACGCGTACTGGATGCAGGGCGCGGACACGCTGAAACCCGGGCATGCGACGCGTCATGTCGTGCGTCTTGCCGACGGTACCGTGCTCAATCGCTACTGGGATGCGCGCGACGTGCCGCGCGACGAGTCGTATCGCGAGGACGTGCTGACGGCACGCAGCATGCCGCAGCGCGCGTCCGCGGATCTCTGGCGCAACCTGCGCGCGGGCGGCGAGTCCGGCTGGGATTTCAGTTCGCGCTGGTTCGCCGACGGCAAAACGCTCGCGACGATCGAAGTGACTTCGCTGATTCCGATCGACCTCAACACGCTGATGTTCAATCTCGAACGCACGCTCGCGATCGCGCATCACGCGCGCGGCGATGCGAAGCTCGCGCGGCAGTATCAGGAGCGCGCCGACGCACGCGCGGATGCGATACGACGCGTGCTCTGGGATCCGGATCTCCACGCGTTCGGCGACGACGATTTCGTCGCACGATCTCTCACGCATCGGCTCAGCGCGGCGACGGTCTATCCGCTGTATTTCGGCGTCGCGACGCGCGACGAGGCGCGCGACATCGCGCAGACGATCGAACGGAAGCTGCTGCAACCCGGCGGCATCGCGACGACCACAGTGCAATCAGGCCAACAGTGGGACATGCCCAACGGCTGGGCGCCGCTCGAATATCTCGCGGTCATCGGCTTGCGTCGCTATGGATACGACGACCTCGCGAAAACGATTGCGATGCGCTGGATCGCGACCAACCTGGATTTCTATGCGCGTACCGGCAAGCTTGTCGAGAAGTACGACATCGAGTCCGGCAAAGCCGCGAGCGGCGGCGAATATGCATTGCAGGAAGGCTTCGGATGGACCAACGGCGTGCTCGCGACGCTTCTCGCGCTCTATCCGGATGCCGCGAAAATCGCACAACCTGCCGCGCGCACCGCGTCGCCGAATGCGACGAGCCTGCCGATCGGGGCATCGAGTACATCTACTCATTGACGCATCGCTGAATACGACACCCCACGACGCGACGACGCGTCAATAAGCACATCGCGCAACGCTCAAACACATGCGCGATCGCATTCGCGCACCTGCTAAGCGATGCAAAATTGAAGGCTCAAATGCTCGGTAATCTATTTAGATATTCAATTCCGAGACACCATGTAAGACATAATCCTTCCCTCTTATTGTTTTCACACCTAAGATGCGTGGACCGTCACCCACGGTCTTGGGACACATCGCATAACGTGACACGTATGAACGTAGTAGAAAGCATCGTATACCCGACAGAGCGCGTGGGAATGGCCCGAGCACATCATCCGAGTCGCTCGAGCGGCATCCCTGCAGCCATACGAGAGCGCGGCCGACAACGCCGCGACATTGTCGTTTCCAGTGCATTCGATTTCGCCTTCCAGCCCATCGTCGATATCCGTACCGGCGTCCCCTATGCCTATGAAGCGTTGATTCGCGGCCCGCGCGGCGAATCGGCAGGCAACGTGCTCGCAGGCGTCGCCCTTCCGCTCCGATATCACTTTGATCAGGCCATTCGTGAACGCGCTTTCAACGCCGCGATGTCGCTCGGCCTGTCGACGCGGCTGTCGATCAATTGTCTGCCGAATGCGCTGCTGCGCCATGACCGCAATATCCAGCGCACGGTCGAAGCGGCCGAAGCCAGCGGTATGTCGATGCGCGACGTGATCTTTGAAATTGTCGAAGACGAACATATCGACGATCAGAAAGCCCTCGCCCATGTGTTTCGCGCGCACCGCGATCTCGGCTTCAAGACCGCGCTCGACGACTTCGGCGCGGGCTATGCAAGCCTGTCGCTCCTCGCCGATCTGCATCCCGACATCGTCAAAGTCGATATTGCGCTCGTCAAGGGCGTCGATATCGATACGACGCGCCAGAAAATCGTGCGCGGCGCGCTCGCGATCTGCCGCGATCTCGGCATTGAAATCATCGCCGAAGGCGTTGAAACGACGGGCGAGCGCGATTTCTTCGCATCGGAAGGCGTCACGCTCATGCAGGGCTTTTTGTTTGCGCGTCCCGCCATGCGCGCCTTGCCGCTCCCCTTGCTCTAAACGGTTCGCGCACGGCTGCGTGCGCTCGACCGCCGCGTCGCGAGCGCATCACCATCGGCTGTCACAATGCATGGCGATAATCAGCGTGCTCCGAATGCCGGGCCGCGCTGTCCCGATCGTGCCCTCTACGCCGGTCATGGCGGGCCATGCCGGCCCCGGCCCTCGGTTAAGACTATGATTGAAGCTCACGCGAGCGGCATCTCAAGCCGCCGGCCGAAGACCCGGATTGAAGACCTTATCTGACGATCACTATCGAACGGCGGAAGAATTGTCGTTCGCCTTTTCCATCCTGCTGGTACGGCCGCTGCCGCACCTGGAAGCCGCGTTGTTGTTCGAGAAACTCTGGGACGAAGCCAATGCGGCCGCCGTCGCCTGCGAGACCGAACGCGCCGCGCTGTCCTACGTGGAATTGCTCAAGGACATGGATCGGCGCTGGCGCAATATGCGCGCGTTGAACTGAGCCTCGATGCACGCGGCGACGCTTAACGTCGCGCGCACTTCACGTTTGCCGTCATTTCCGCATTGCAACGTCGCGCAACACTCGCGCGAACACGTATGACGCTCCTGCATGCGCTTAAAGATTCGTTGCGCGACGCCGTTATTGAAATAGAAATCGGTTGTACGCCTTCGTCGAGGATCGACGCATGACGCAGCGGATTGGATCGGTTTGCGCCGCATGACGGTAGGGCGCGATGGAATTTACGGTTTGCAAAGGACGTTTGACATGCGCTGGAGCTGCTTCAAGAAGCCGCTGAGCTTCGCCGCGCACGTCTGGGCGGCGATCGGCGCCGCGCTCTTCGCATTTTCCGCATGCGCGCCCGCGCACGCGGAGGATACGCTGCGCGTGCTCGCCTGGCCCGGTTATGCCGACGAAACGACGGTCAAAGCGTTCGAGGCGCGGTATCACGCGAAAGTCGAAGTCACCGTCGTCGATTCCGATGAAGCGCTGCACGCCCAATTGAATCCGGGCACGGCGTCGACGGGCCCATTCGACGTCCTCGCCGCGAATACGGCCGAAATCGAGCGCTACACGCGCGAACAGGTCCTTGCACCGCTCGATCTCGCCGCGCTGCCCAACACACAGCATCAATTGCCGCGCTTCCGCGCGCTGTCGAGCATCGACGGTCTCACGAGCGGGACGCGGGCCTACGGCATTCCGTTCACGTATTCGTCGATGGGCCTCATCTACGATCGCAAGCAGATTCCGGTCGCGCCGCGCTCGATGAATGCCCTTTGGGATCCGCGCTATCAGGGCAAGGTGCTCACGTTCGATAGCGCCCAGCACAATTACTCGTTCACGGCGCTCGCGCTCGGCTATCACGACCCGTTCGATCTCGATGCGGCACAGATGCGCACCGTCACGCACCGCCTGATCGCGCTGCGGCGCAATCTGCTCACGTATTACACGGTGCCCGAAGACGCGGCGAGTCTCTTCGTCGAGCACAAGGTCGCGCTGATGTTCGGCAACTACGGTAATCAGCAAGTCGAATTGTTGCGCCGCGCCGGCGCGGACGTCGGCTACGTGATCCCCGACGAAGGCGCGCTCGCGTGGCTCGATTGCTGGGCGATGACGCGCGCCTCGAAGCATCCCCAGCTCGCGCTCGAATGGATCGACTTCATGATCGGCCCGGATGTCGCCCGTCGCTTCACGCAACGCGAAGGGCTCGCGAATACGGTGTTCGCGTCGACCGATGCAGACGCGTCCGCGCGCCTCTACTGGATACGCCCGGTCGAGGACGGCGCGCAGCGCGAAGCGCTCTGGAACCGCATCGTGTCGGGCGACCGGCCGGAGACGTTCCGATGATCCGTTCCGGTCTGACCGTCAAACTGTCGGTGCTGCTCGCGCTCATCGGCGTGCTCGCGTCGGGGCTCACGGGCTACTACGCCTATCACGCGAACCGTACGCTGCTCGTCGACCAGGCCGAGCGCAGCCTGCGTACGTCGACCGATTTTCTGAGCCGCCGGCTATCGAATTCGATCAGCGACGTCGCCGCTGATGCGCGCGTGCTCGCGACGATGCCCTCGGCCGCGCAGACCGCATCGATCGATGACGGCCTGGATGACAACCCGGGGCGCGAACGGCTCGCGCAGGTCTTCGCGAGCTTCATGGCGAATCATCCCGAGTATCTGCAGATCCGGCTCATTGCGCGCGCGCACCACGGGCTCGAATTGATCCGCTTCGACCGCGACGCGGCCGGCGCGGTCCGCGTCGGCGGCGAGGGCCTCGAGGAAAAAGCACAGTTCCCGTACGTGTTCGATACGCTCGCGTTGAATCGCGATCAGATCTACGTCTCGAACATCACGATCAATCACGAGCACGGCGCACACCTCGCCGAAGGACGCCCGACGGTTCGCATCGGCGCGCCGATCGTCGATGCGCACGATACGACGGTCGGGGCAATCGTCCTCGACGTCGATCTGGGCGGACTGCTCGCGATGCTCAAGAGCGACCTGCCGCGCGATTACCACGTGTACCTGACCAACGAGTGGGGGGACTTTCTCGTTCATCCGGACAGCACGCAGACATTCGGCTTCGCGAAAGGCCGCCGCGTGCTCGTGCAGGACACGTTCGCCTCGACGCGCGCGCTCTTCGATCATTCGCGCGACGAAGTCGATCTGAATGGGCTCGACAACCCGCGCGAAGCCGGCGACCGGATCATCACGTTCATCCGCAAGCCGTTGCTCGGCGCGGGAGGCAATCGTTTCGTCGTGCTCGGACTGTCGAAGCCGCTCGACGACGCGCTCGCGGGAGCAAGCCTGCTCGGCGAGAGCATCGTGCACATGGTGCTGATTTCGAGCGCGATCGCCCTCGCGCTCGCGATCCTGTTCGCGCGCGCGCTGACCCAGCCGCTGCAGCGGCTCACCGACGCCGCGACGCATTTCATGTCGGACAAGACCATGGACGAGCTGCCGATTCGCCGGACCGACGAAATCGGCGTGCTCGCGCGATGCTTCGCGCGCATGCGTCGCGAGATCAAGTCGCAGATCGACGTGCTCCACTCGAAACAGACGGAACTCGCGCATCTCGCGAGCCACGATATGTTGACGGATCTGCCGAACCGGCTGCTGTTCATGCAACAGCTCGAGGCGGCGATCGCGCATGCGTCGGCCACCGGCGAACGGCTGGCCGTGCTATTCGTCGATCTCGACGGCTTCAAGCAGATCAACGATGCCTTCGGCCACTCGGCCGGCGATACCGTGCTGATCGCCGTCGCGCGGCGTCTGCGCGATGTGCTTGCACCCGACGACGTCGTCGCGCGGCTCGGCGGCGACGAATTCATCGTGCTGACGAGGGGCGCACGCGCCGACGACGCCGAACCCCGGATCGCGCGCGAGATTCTCGATGCGATCAACGTCGGCGTGCTGTTCAACGACGAACCGATGACGGTCGGCGCGAGCATCGGGATCAGCCGTTACCCGTCTGACGGTATGAACGCCGAATCGCTGCTCCTGCATGCCGATGCGGCGATGTATGCCGCCAAGCTCGCACGCGACGGCCGCGGCGCGTATCGCGCGTATGCCGATCTCGACGATCCGGCGGCGGCCGGCGAGCGCACGCGCAAGCGTGTCGCGTCGCCGCGCGCCGGTACCGGCACGGACTCCGGCGCGGCTGCATCGAACGATCTCGACGTCACCCTCTGAACCGCGTTCGGCATCGGGCCGCCGTTACCGATCCTCGCTTGCCGGCGCGAACGCGAACCCCTCGGAGAGTCCGCTCGCGCGCAGCACCTGTGCCTGCAGCGCATGACGCACGATGCGTTGACCGCCCGCGCTCGCGAGCGTCAGGAAGGCGCGAGCGCGCGTGATGCCCGTATAGACGAGTTCGCGCGTGATGACCGGACTCGGCGCATCGGGCAACACGAGCGCCGCATGCGTGAATTCCGAGCCTTGCGACTTGTGCACGGTCAGGGCGAACACAGTCTCGACGGACTGCAGACGGCTCGGCAGCACCCACTTGATCGCATCCGTGCCATCGCCCGCGGCGAACGCGACACGCAACCGCGATCGGCCATCGGCATCGGGCAAGTCGAGCGTCATGCCGATATCGCCATTCATGAGCCCAAGTTCATAATCGTTGCGCGTGACGAGCACGGGACGTCCGAGATACCACTCGCTCGTGACGTCGATGAGCCCTTCGGCTTCGAGGATCGTCTCGATGCGACGATTCAAGCCCTCGACGCCCCACGGTCCGCGACGCAATGCGCAGAGCAGTTGAAACGCGCCGTGCGCGCGAAGCACGTCGCGCGCCCAGGCATCGTGCGCCCGTTGTCGATCATGCGCATCGAGATCGGGATCGTACGCGGGACGGCGTTCACGCATGAGATCGAGATAGTGCCGGTAGCCGTCGCGCGGCGCCGTGAAATCAAGCTCTGTCGCATGCGGCGATCGGAACGTCCCGTCGACGACGAGCGAACGCAATGCCGAATCGTCGCCATGCGCGCAATCGAGCATCGCGATATCGCCGTACCCGTGTTTCCAGACCTTTTCGAATTCGAGCGCGCTGCCCGCGTTGACCGCCGACGCCAGGCGGCCGATGCCGCTGCTGTCCTTGAAGCGGTGACTATGCCGAAGCATGACGACCGCCTGGTCGAGCAAGGTTCCGTCGGGATCGACGAGCCGATCGTCGATCCGCTCGCCCGTGATCGTCTCGAGCCAGGCGCGCATCGGCGGCGTGTAGTGCGCATCGTAGGCGCGCCGGCAGAGTTCGCCGAGCACGGCCCCGGCTTCGACGGACGCGAGCTGGTCCTTGTCGCCGAGCAGGATCAGGCGCGCATGCGGCGGCAACGCGTCGAGGACCGCGGCCATCATCTCGAGGTCGATCATCGACGCCTCGTCGATCACGAGCACGTCGAGCGACAACGGTGCATCGGCGTTGTGCCGGAAGCGCCGCGAATCCGCGCGTGTGCCGAGCAAGCGATGCAGCGTCGTGACGGCGACGGGGATCGCCGCGCGAATCGCGTCGGCATGCTCGAACGCATCGAGCTTCAATCCGCCGACCGCCCCCGCGATCGATTCGTTCAGGCGCGCGGCGGCCTTACCCGTCGGCGCGGCAAGACGAATCCGCAATGCGCGCGAAGGGGCTGCGCCGTGCCCCGACGAGATCGCCATCGACTGGAGCAGCGCAAGCAGCTTGACGACCGTTGTCGTCTTGCCGGTGCCCGGGCCGCCCGTCACGATGCTGAACGCGCTGCGCGCCGCGAGGGCGCAAGCAAGCTTCTGCCAATCCGCGCGCGCGCGCGGCGCATCGGGCGCGGCGCGGCCGAACAAGGCGTCGAGCGCCGCACCGAGTCCGCGCGCGTGCGCCGCATCGCTCATGGCGACCGGCTGCCGGAGCCGGGCCGCGATGCCGTTCCGAACGTTCTGCTCGTATTGCCAGTAACGCCGCAGGTACACGCGCGCGCCGACGCGCACGAGCGGCGTATCGCCCGCTCCCGACGCGACGAGCGCGGGATCGGACAGCGCGTCACACCATTGCGCGAGCGTCACCCGCGCGAGCACCTTCGACGGCAGCATCGCGGGCGTATCGAGATCGCGGGCCCGCGGATCGTCGGGCGGCATCGACAAGGCGAACGAGGGATCATCGAGCGTGGCCGCGAGATCGAGGCACGCATGACCCCGGCCAAGTTGATGGCTCGCGAGCGCGGCGGCAAGCAAGAGCAACGGCGCCGCATCGGGGACCTCGCGCGCGAGGAAATCGGCGAACGCGAGATCGACGCGCCGCAGCCAGCCGTGTTCGACCCACGCGGCGAGCAGCGCGCGCACCGCGCGATGACTTTCCATGCCGGGGCGGTCGGCGATGTCCATCTCGGTCGTCGGCGCGCTCATGCAAAAACCCCCGCATCCGTCGACGATTCCTGACGATGCGCGAACATCGCATCGAGCGCTTCGATCAGCGCCCTCGGAGGCCGCTCGACATGCACGCCGCGCGTCGGCGCGTCCACGCCGCGGATAAACAGATAGACCGCCGCGCCGATATGCCGGTCGTAGTCGTAGTCCGGCACGCGAAGCTTGAGCAAGCGGTGCAGCGCGAACAGATAGAGCACGTATTGAAGTTCATAGCGCGCGTGCAGGATCTCCGCGCGCATGCGATCGACCGAGTACGCGGCATCGTCCGGACCGAGCCAGTTCGACTTGTAGTCGACGACGTAGTAGCGGCCCTCGTGTTCGACGACGAGATCCATAAAGCCCTTGAGCATGCCGTTCAAACGCGACGGTTCGAGCGCGGGCCGCGGCGCGCCGTCAAGCGTATGGCGGCATACGAGCGCATCGATGCGTTCCGTCTCGACCGCATGCGCGGCGACCCAGAACTCCATTTCGGCGAGATATGTGCCGAGATCGAGATCGGCGAGCCGCAATACGGCCGGCGCGATCTCCGCCTGATCGCCCCCGCGCGTGCCGGGCACGGCGAGCGGCGCTTCGACGAGCCGCCGGACCCAGTGCGTCAGCGTATCGATCCAGCGTTCCCAGCCGCGCAGATTGCAGCGGCGCGCGACCGCGTCGCGCAACGCCTCGGGGTCCGACGCGATCTGCTTGAATCCTTCGGCCGCGGCCCATTCGAGCAGGTCGTGCAGGAACGTGCCGGGATCCGATCCGCGTGGGAAATCGTGAATCGGCGGCAGCGCGGGCGTATTGGGCGGCACGTCAGCCACGGCCGCCGATACGACCGGGACGTCGCGCGACGATGCATTGCGCGACGCGTCGTCGAGCAACGGTTCGGTATCGAGCAGTTCGATCATGACGTCTTCATCGGGGGTATCGGCCGCAATCGCGTGGCCGTCACTTGCGGTCTTGAGGCTCGAATAACTCGAAATCCACCAGCGCTCGCGCACGACCTCGACCGAGGTTCGCGCGTGCCCCGTCGGCGTGGGCGCCACGCGCGCCACGTAACGCGCGTCGCTCGCCGCGGGCGCCTCGCCGACGGCGATATCCGTATGCGTGCCGAGTCGCGCTTCGAGTACCGCGCCGATCGCGCTCGGCTCGGTCAATTCGGCTGAGCCGAGCAGATAGCCGAATGCGCTGTTGCCCACGCCGTCGAGCCCCGCCAGACCGACCCAAGTCGCATACCGCGCGCGCGTCAATGCGACGTACAGCTTGCGCAGATCCTCGGCGAGCCGTTCGTGATCGGCGAGAAGCACGGACTCGGGACTCGGCGACAACTCGACATGCAGCCCGCCGCCATCGTCATGCCACTTGAGCGGCACGTCGCCCGCGCCGACTTCGCGGAACGTACACGCGAACGGCAAGAAGACGAGCGGATATTCGAGGCCCTTGGACTTGTGGACCGTCACGACCTTGACGAGATCGTCATCGCTTTCGAGACGCATCTGCCGCGCATCGCCGGCCGACGCCCCCTCGCCGAGCGCGGCCTGCCGTTCCTCCGCGAGCCAGCGGATCAACCCGTGTTCGCCCTCGATCAAGGTCGCCGCCTGCTGAAGCAGTTCCGACACGTGAAGCAAATCGGTCAACGCGCGTTCGCCGCCGGGCAGCGCGAGCCACCGCGCGGGCACGCGGTAGTCGTGCAGCATGCGGCGCAGCATCGGCAGCACGCCCTGCCGGCGCCAGCATTCGCGATACGCGCGAAAACGCATGACGCAGGCTTCCCACGCGAGCTCGTCGCGCCGCAACGCTTCGATGTCGGCCCACGCGAGGCCGAGCGTGCGCGTCGCGAGCGCCGTGCGCACAAGCCGGCCATCGTCGGGATCCGCGCAGGCCGCGAGCCAATGCTGAATCTCCGCGGCCGATGCGGTCGCCATCACCGAGTCCTTGTCGGACAGATACACGCTGCGCACGCCGCGCCGCGCGAGCGCGGTCCGGATCGCATCGGCCTCGCCACGATTGTTGACGAGCACCGCGAGATCGGCGGGACGCAGCGGCCGGAAACCGGCGCCGCTCGCGAATCCCGTGCGGCCTTCCTGAGCCTCGTTCAACAGACGCACCATCTCCGATGCGCACGCGAGCGCCATGCGTTCGAGAAACGCCCCTTTCGTGATCTTGCCGTTCTCGCGCTCGGCGGGCAGCCACCACGCGGTCAGCGCGGCAGCCGGCGCGCGATCGACGACGAGCGCCTCGCCGCGTCCCTGTGCGTCGACTTCGACGAACGGCACGGGATTGCCTGCGCGCGTGCGGAACAGAAACGCACCCGCCCCGTCCGCGCGCTGCTCGGCCAGCGCGAAACACGCATTGACCGCCTCGACCATAGCGCGCGTCGAACGGAAATTGCGCGTCAACGTATAGAGCCGATCGCCGCACGCGCGACGCGCGGCGAGGTACGTGTAGATATCGGCGCCGCGAAACGCATAGATGGCCTGCTTCGGGTCGCCGATCATGATCAGCGCCATGCCGTCGTGCGTGAGATCGCCATAGACCGTATCGAAGATCCGGTACTGGACCGGGTCCGTGTCCTGGAACTCGTCGATCAGCGCGACGGGAAATTGCGTCCGAATCACGCTCGCGAGGCGCGCTCCGTTGGGGCCGCGCAGCGCGGCATCGAGCGTCGTCAGCAATTCGTTGAAACCCATCTGCGAACGCCGGCCCTGCTCGTCGGCGAAGCGTCGCGCAATCCATTTGACCGCATGGCACAGCATGGCCTCGCGCGCGTCGGGCAATGCCGCGAGCGTCTGCTCGAGCATCTCGAGTGCGGCAAAGCCTTCGTGCGACGGCGGTTCGCCGCGCACGCATACGCTGCGAAGTCCCGACGCGGAAAGCTGTGACCACGCCGTCGGCGTGAGCGCCGGCACGATCTGCGCTTCATCGTCGACCCAGCTTCGCAGCGCATTGAACCATTTCGTGCAGTGGGCTTTTGCGAGCTTGCGCGGCGCGAATTGTCCCGCATCGCGCGCGGCGTCGATGTCGCGCTCCATGTCGTCGATCCACCCGCGCCATGACGCCTTGATCTGCGCGAGCGCATGCGCGGCGTCGCGCTTGGCGCGCGAGACGGCATCGCGCGGCGGCAGACCGTCAGCCAGTCCTTCAGCGTGTTCGAGCAGCACACGAACCTTCGCGCGCAACGCATCGGGATCGGCGCACCATGCCCCGACGGTCGCCGCGTCGTGCGCATCGAGCGACGACATGAAGCAGCGCCAATAGTCGCGCACGACATCCGCGAGCAATTCGGTCTGATCCGTTTCGAGCGACTGCGTAAAGAGACTGTCGCTATCGAACGCGTGCTCGCGCAACATCCGGTTGCACCAGCCATGAATCGTCGACACGGCCGCCTCGTCCATCGATTCGGCAGCGCGTTCGAGCTTGCGCGCACAGGCGGTCCACCGCTCGGGCGGATAGTCGTCGCGGAGATCGTGAAGCAGGTCTTCGCCGCGCGGACGCGGTTCGACGTCTTCGAACGGCACAAGGAAGCACGCGGCGGCTTCGGTCAGACGTGCGCGAATGCGGTCGCGCAATTCCTTGGTTGCCGCGTCCGTGAACGTCACGACGAGAATCTCGGGCGGCGTCAACGGAATGCGCACCGTGTCCGTGACCGTGTCCGCGTCGATCGAATCGCCATCGTGTCCGAGCACGAGACGCACGTAGAGCATCGCGATCGTGAACGTCTTGCCCGTGCCCGCGCTCGCCTCGATCAGACTGCGGCCCGTCAGCGGAAACCGCAACGGATCGAGCGGCTGCGGCACCGCGACGCGGTCGTCATGCAGGATCACGGCGCTCATGCCTCGCCCTCCGCGGTTTCGGTACTCGGCGACGATGCGCCCGCCTCGCGATCCTTCGCGCGCACGACCGACGTCAGCACGGGGCTCAGCAATGTCTGAGCGAGGCGCATGAATTCTCCGCTCGACGTCAGCGAAGCAAAGTCCGGATAAACGCGCTGCAGACTCGCGCTCGTTTCGACTTCGCCCGGCGCGCGCACCGCGCCCTCGTAGGCGACGCGCGCGACGGCGCGCGCTTTCGCCGCGAGCGCGTCGGCATCGGGCGGCTCGGCTTGCGCGCGCGCGCCGCGTTTGCCGCCGCCGTCGGCACCCATCGCGCGCAGCCAATCGAATGCCGTGCGCACCGCGAGCGGCAGCGGCCGGCACATGCCTTCGCGCCACGCGTCGAGCAACGTTCCGATCTGCGCTTCGGCATCGCCGCGCGCGAGCGGCGCAAACTCCGCGACGCCCTTCTTGCTGACGACGACCGTCGTCACAGCGCGGCCATCGAGATTCGCCGCGAGATGCTCGATCCAATACCCGACGAGCCGATCGCCACGGAAACGGCCGTCCTTGACGAGATCGCTCGTCTCGATGAGCACGCGGGCTTCGTTGCGCGCATCGTCGTACCGGAATGCGCCGAGCCAATCCGCGACGCCTGGCCGCCGTGCCGCGTCGGCCTCCGCGTAGCGGACTTCACGCTCCTCATCGACGGTGTGCGGCCACCGTTCGAGCGCCTCGCGATACGTCGCGAACAACGCGTCCATCGGCTCGTCGAGCGCATCGGCCATCATGTCGCCGAAGCCGCCGGCCGCGAGATCGCCGCGTCGGCGGATCCGATCCAGACGCGCGCGCCGGGCCTGCGACACGTCCTCGCCGTCGCGCAAAGCCGCTGTCTGCGTGCGAATCAGCTCGTTTTGCAGCGACCAACGCTTGAGCCCGTCGAGATCGAACGGCTCATGATCGTCGCGACCGCCCACTTCGACGTCGAGCGCGACGCGCAGACGCTGCGAGAGAAACGCGCGGACGGGGTGTTTCAGGAAGTCCGCGAGTTCGCGCAGCGAGAGCGGTTCATCGCGATCGAGCGGCGCGAGGCGATCGCCGTGACCCGATATGTCGTCCGCGGCATCGTGCAAACCGTCATCTGCAACTTCGTCGGATACGGATCCCATCCGCCATTCGCGCGCATACGTAAAGAGCCTCGACAATTGAGGATCGTCGGGAAAGTAACCCGCGCTGAACGGCTGCAGCCGATGCTCGACGGTCAATGCATCGAGCAAGGCGCGCGGATCGTCGTCAGCGCCTTCGAGACGCCAGCCCGCCGCGAGATGATCGCGCAACTGACTCACGAGCACCGACGGCGGACGCTCGCTGTTGTCGTTGATGCTGCGTCCGATCCACGAGACATGCAGGTGCTCGCGCGCCGACAGCAACGCTTCGAGCAGCAGATACCGGTCGTCCTCGCGGCGCGAGCGGTCGCCGGGCCGATACTGCTTCGCCATCAGATCGAAATCGGTCGGCACGCGCATGCGCGGGAAATCGCCGTCGTTCATCCCGAGCAGGCACACGCGCCGGAACGGAATCGCGCGCATCGGCATCAGCGTCGCGAACGTGACCGCGCCCGCGAAAAAGCGCTGCGACAGTCCCGTGTCGTCGAGTTGCGCGAGCCAATATTCGCCGACGACCGAAAGCGGCAATGCATCGTCGAGCGCAGCCTCGTCGCAGATATCGAACCAGCTTTCGAGCGCGGCATCGAGACGCGCGAGCGTCAGCGCATCGTCGTTGCCCGATGCGCTGAAGAACCGGTTCCTGAGCGCGCGCAGGCGCTCGCACCACTGCGGCACGGTCGCGGGCTCGCGCAATACACGCCACGTCGTTTCGAGCGCGTCGATCAGCTCGACGAGCGGTCCGATCAGCACGGCATCGAGTCCGCCGATCTCGCCATAGGGCTCGATCTCGCGCCACGGACCGACGTCGTCGCCGACCGCATAGCCGAGCAGCATGCGGCGCAGGCCGAACGCCCAGGTATGTGGAGCCGCGTCATGCGCCTCGCGCGGCAAATCGAGGCTCGCGCGTTGCTCGGCATCGAGCCCCCAGCGAATGTTCGCGCCGTGAATCCATGCGCGCAGCTTCGGCACATCGGCCTCGTCGATCGCGAAGCGCTTGCGCAGCGCGGGCACTTCGAGCAAGTCGAGCAGATCGCTGACCGCGAGCCGCGAACGCGGCAGACCGAGCAAGGTATCGAGCGCGCCGATCAGCGGATCGGCATGACGTTGCCCTCTGTCGGCCAAGGAGAACGGAATGTGACGCGGATCGTCCCGGTCGAGCAGGCCGAATACGGCCTGGATATGCGGCGCATAGGCGTCGATATCCGGCACCATGACGATGACGTCGCGCGGCTTGAGCGTCGGATCGGCGTTGAACGCGGCAAGCAATTGATCGTGCAGGATCTCGACCTCGCGCAGCGCGCTGTGCGCGATGTGGAAACGAATCGACGTATCGAATTCGGGATCGACTTCGGGCCAGGTTTCGCGCGTCTCGCGCAGCGGCCGCAAATCGCGGATATCGTCCTGCAGTTGTTCGAGCAGCGTCGAGGCGTCTTCGGGCTCGAACAGATCGATGCGTTTTCCGATGCCCGCGAACGTCGGCCGGTAGCGCTCGCGCGAATCGGCGCTGTCGTATTCGTCGAGCAGGCCGATAAAGTCGCGGCCCTGTTTGCCCCAGGCGGCAAGCAGCGGCTGCGCGTACAGATGCAGCGCGTTTTCGTCGAGGTCGTCGGGCATGCCCGCGCGGCGTTGCTGACGTGCGCGCGCGCTATGCAGCCAGTCGTTGTCGGCGACGATGTCGGCCCAGTAATGCGCGCATGGATTCGGCACGCACATGAGCACCTGCGTCCATTGCGCGATGGCCGCCAGCACTTCGAGCGATTGTTGCGGCATGCTCGAAATACCGAACACGATCACGCGGCGCGGCAAGCCCTTCGGACGCGCCGCCTGCCGCCCGACGTGGGCGAGGAATGCCGCGTGCACGGCCGCGCGCCCGCCATTGGACTGCGACGCGCCGCGCGACTGTGCATACGCGGTCGCCTCCACGTCGGCGAGCAGCGCGCGCCACAGTGCGGGCTGCCAGGCCTGCTCGACGGGCAGCGCGGCCCGATAGCCGCGCGCGTCGATCAGCACGTCGTCGTGGCGCGCCCATGCGTCGAGCCAGTCGGCGCGATACATCTGGTATTGATCGAACAGATCCGCGAGCCGATCGGCGAGCTGGAAGCGTTTGCGGCGATCGTCATCGGCGTGCAGGAATCGCTGCAAGGGCGCGAACGTTGCGTCTTGCGCGAGCGCGGGCAGCACGCGCATAAGTCGCCAGACAAGCCGCGAGCGATCGAACGGCGAGACCTCCGCGACGGCATCGCGCCCGAGCACGGTCCGGTAGACCTGCCAGATAAAGCGCGACGGCAGCGACACGTCGAGCGCGGCCGCGATGCCGCAGCCGCCCGCTCCGTCGTCGGCCACGTCTTCGGCGAGCGCGAGCTTGAGCCATTGCGCGATGCCGTTGCTCTGGACGAGCACGATTTCCGTTTCGAGCGGCGCGAGCGGGTAGCGCTTGATCCACTGGACCAGCAGGTCGCGCAGGTGCTCTGACCGGTTGCCGTGCACGAGCATGAGGCCTTCGGCGATCGCATCGGAACTCAAGCAAAGTCTCCGTCTAAGGGGCAATGGCAAAGGCTAACGGGGTTTGGGCCGTCGAGGCAAGCGTCGCCTTGGAACCGTTCGCGCAGGGACGCCGGCGCGCGAGCGGCCGGGGAGCGGCATCGACGATCGTGCATGCCCGGCGTACGGTCGTCGCGGCACGCGTGGGAGGTCACGAAGCCTGCATTTTCGCGTGCTACGATCGGCGCGATGCAAGGCGCCGCGGAGGGCCGCCATGACCACGCTTTACGACACGCTCGGCGTCAACGAGCATGCCAGTCCGGACGAACTCAAGCGCGCGTACCGGAAGGCCACGATGAAGTGGCATCCCGATCGCAACGCGGGCAACGAAGCCGCCGCGCACGCGGCGTTCCAGGAGGTCAAAGCCGCGTATGCGATTCTGTCCGACCCGGCCCAGCGCGAAGAATACGACACGATCTTCGCGGCCGAAATGCGTCGTTGGACCGAACGGCACGAAGCGGAAGACCGCGCACGTGCTGCGCGCGAGCGCGCGGAACGCGAACGCACCGAGCGCGAGGCACGCGAACAGGCCGCCGCGCAGGCGCGTTATGCCGAACATGTCGCGAGCGCGATGCGTCATGCGGCGCAGGGCTATAACCGCGACGTCGTGTTCGGCGTGCTGCTCGGACGCGGATGCGATGCCGCCGAGGCGCAACGGATCGCGGATAGCGTATCGGCCTGGCACGGCACGCATGCGGACGTGAATCCCGACGTTCGGACCGCGGACGCCGTCGAGCCAAACGATATCGAGGAACGTGCGCAATCGGCGTCGACGGCCCGCGGCGATCGCGCAGCAATGCGCGTCGCCCCCGCCGGCGATGCCGACCGCGCCGACACGTCGCGCGCCGAAAGCCCGCGCAAAACCGCACATGCGCGCAAACCCGCTCAGACGCGCCCCGCCACCTCACCCGACAACACGACGCATGACACCCACGCCGAGACGCCCGCACACCTGTTCGGCACGCTCTGGTATCACTTTCTGAATGGGCTGAAGCCTTAGCCTTTTGCGCTTGCATCTCGCACGAGGTTACGTTCCACGCCGTGCTCTCGCTGTCCAAGCACCACGCTTTTTTGATGTCGGTCGAAATACAAATCATAGTTTGTATTTCTATTTTACAAATCAGATTGCGTATTTTGGATTTACAAACTAATATTTGTAAATCCAAAATACGCGATTCTGTTTGTATGAGCGACTTCACCGTTCGCACCGCAGAGCAGCTACCGGCGCTACTCCAGGGCTTTCGCAAGCAAGCCGGTTTGACCCAGGCCGAGGCCGCGATGCGGCTCGGCGTCACCCAGCAAACACTGTCGGCACTCGAACGCAACGCAGAAAAAGTCCGTGCCGATCGCCTGCTGCGCTTGCTGAGCATGCTCGGCGTCGAAGTGATCTTGCGTCAAGCGGGCGATACACCGTCAAGCCCGACCGAATCCGGGCCCGCGTGGTGAGCCCATGGGTCGACGCTCTCACACACGGGCCCTTGGGCTCTGGATGAATGGCATTTTTGTCGGCACATGGAGCACGCAGTCTCACGCCGTCGAAGCGCTCCAATACGACAACGCATGGGTTACCGCCGAGCAGGGGCGGCCGCTGTCGCTCTCGCTTCCTTTTACCCCCGGCAACGAAGCGCATCGCGGCGACGTCGTGCGCGCGTATTTCGAAAACCTGCTGCCGGACAGCAAGGCCATCCGGGAGCGCGTCGCGCGTCGCTTCAAGACGCAGTCCACCGATGCGTTCACCTTGCTCGCCGAAATCGGGAGAGATTGCGCCGGCGCGCTACAGATCCTGCCCGACGGGATCGCGCCGACCGATGTCACGACACTCCATGCGACGCCCCTGAGCGAGGCCGAGGTCGCACAACTCCTGCGCGACACCGTGGCGCCCGCTCAAATGGGCGGGCACGACGGAGACTTCCGCATCTCCATTGCAGGTGCTCAGGAAAAGACGGCCCTGCTGTACTTCAACGACCAGTGGTACCGGCCCCACGGCGCAACGCCGACATCCCACATCCTCAAACTCCCTCTGGGACGAGTCGGCAACATGAAACTCGACCTCAGCGAATCCGTCGAGAACGAATGGCTGTGCTCCGAGATTCTGGCGGCCTACGGCATACCCATCGCGCGCACCGCACCCGTTCGGTTCGAAGACATGAAGGTTCTCGCGGTCGAACGATTCGATCGGATGTGGTGGGACGAGCGAAACGGCGCGCGCGTGCTCTACCGACTTCCGCAGGAAGACATGTGCCAGGCCACCGGGACGCCGCCGCACCTCAAATACGAGGCCGATGGCGGCCCCGGGGTCAATCGCATCATGCGTCTGCTCGAGACCTCTCAGTACGCGGAGCGCGACACGCGAATATTCTTCCAGGCACAGGTTCTGTTCTGGATGCTCTGTGCAACGGATGGGCACGCGAAGAATTTCAGCGTGTTTTTGCGCCCGGGCGGCGCCTACGAACTCACGCCGCTCTATGACGTGCTGTCCGCGTATCCGCTTCTAGGCGACGGCCCCCATCAAATACCGCGCCTTCGTGCGAAGATGGCCATGGCCGTGCGCTCAAAGAACGCGCACTGGCGCATGCGCGATATTCAGCGCCGGCACTGGTTGAGTATGGGTGAACGCCATGGCGTCGTGACGGCCGACGGCCGGGAAGCACGATTCGTGGTCGATGCGCTCGCAGAACGCACGCCCGAGGTCGTGCGTATCGTTCGCGCGAAATTGCCGTACGATTTTCCGCAAGGTTTGGCCGACAGCATCCTCGACGGGCTACAGACCGCGGCCGACAAGCTCGCCGGCTAAGCCATCGCCCACTGCTTGGCGATCGCACTTCGACGTACGGGACAACGCAACGTCACGCAGGGCGTAACGGGAGATCTTCACATCCCCGCCAAGGCTCAACCCGCGCTCAAATATCGTTGCACGCGTTCAACGAGCAGTTCGCGCAGCGCATTGACCGTCGGCGACAGCATCAACCGGTGCGCGCAGACGAGATTGAGCGGCGCGACCTCGGCTTCGTAGTCGGACAGAATCGCTTCGAGGCGGCCGGCGCGCACGTCTTCGAGGACGTCGATACGCGATTTGTATGCGATACCGTGGCCCATGACCGCCCAACGCCGAACGATCTCCCCATCGTCGCTGACGCGGTCGCCATCGACGGTCACGACACTCGATTGCTCGCCGCGACGGAACGTCCAGCGCGAATGCACCGTCTCGCTCAGTGCAAAACGCAGGCAGTTATGGTGCGCCAGATCATCGGGATGCTCGGGCCTCCCATAGCGCGCGAGATAGGCCGGCGACGCAACGAGCACACGCCGGTTCGTGTGCGCAAGCGGCAGCACGATCAGCGTCGAGTCCTCGGGCACGCCGTATCGCACGGCGACGTCGACCGACTCCTTGAACATGTCGGCGACACGATCGCCGATGTGGATCTGCAAGCGCACGTCGCGGTGCCGCGCCTGAAACTCGTCGAGCCATTCGATGAGCACATGCCGTCCGAGATCCGACGGGATCGACAACGACAGCTCGCCGCCGATCGTCTGCCGACCGCGCGCCACGGCCATGCGGCCCGCCTCGACTTCGGCGAGCGCGCCGCGCGCGAACTTCAGATAGCGCTCGCCGTCAGGCGACAGCCGCAGACTCCGCGTCGAACGCGCAAGCAAGCGCGCGCCGACTTCGGCCTCGAGGCGCTTGAGCGCGGCGCTCGCCACGGCCGGCGACACATCGAGTTGCCGCGCGGCCGCGCTCAAACTGCCCCGATCGGCCGCGCTCACAAAAATGACGAGATCTTCGAGTCGAACCATCGTGGTTGTCCGCATTGATTGCCCCTCGGCAACCGAACCGTTATCGCACACGCAAGCACACCCATGCAAGCACACGTACGCCAGACACCACGCGATGCGTCCGCCCTCTAGTCGCCGAACTGGAACTGCTCGAACGCATGCAGGGCGTCGTCGATCCGCGCCTTGTGCAAGCCGGCGCTTCCGTGTCCGACCCAAGTCCATTGCTGAATCGTGAGCGCACGGCGCTCACGATCGGCCTTCAGATCGACGACCGCGACGATCGCGTCATCGATTCGCACGTTCACGAGTGCGCCGCACCGCACGCGCCGATCGATTACGTCGCGCATCTCGGGCTTGCGCATCGCATCGCGCGCCGCGACGGCTTGCGACTCGCCCACGCGTGGTCCTTCTCGACAAGCGCGTCGTCGTCGATATCGCGGATCGACAGTGCGCCTTGCTCGCGAATCCGCTTCATGACCTTGCGCACGTCTTGGGGAGTGACGGACTCGAACCACGCGATCGGCGACACTTGATGTTGCTTCATGTCGCTGACGAAATAGCGGAGATCGCGTGTCGGCACATACGACAGCGCGTGTGGCTTGGGCAATGGTGGCGCGACTACGCGGGCTCCCGATTTTCCGCCCGTCGCCCTGCACTCCCGAAACTCGTCACTGGCCAATCTGCGTCATGGATTTGAAATTCGATACACACGATACCACTAGACTCACTACTCGCCACTCGCCATTCTCATGAGTTCCATTTATGTACACTCGGACACCGCCTATTTCGCAGCATCGCGCCATGTCGTCTCAGTGGCGAGCGCCATCGCGTCCTGAATCGGAATCTGCTCAAGCGTCCCCGGCCTCATCGACTCTCGACATACCGCATGATTTTCAATGGATGGCGCTCTCGGCAGATGAACTGAAAGCCGCACTCGCCGGCAATCCTGCCGGGCGCGAGGATCGCACGCGCCTTTCTCAAGAACAACAGCAGCACTTCATTAGGCTGATCAGTCAACCCGTTGAGTCCCGTACGCTCCCGGATCTTGCAAACGCAGGCGTACTAAAGGACACGGTCAAAGTCTCAAGCATTCAACGCGGCAATCGGACAATCCATGTCATAGCCGAAAAGCCTTGCCTGTTGACGCGGCAATTGCTCGACATACCACGCTTCCAAGAAGCGCTTGCGCGTGTCACCGCCGGCATTCCGTACGGAATAGACTCATCCCTTTCAACACAATCAGAATTTCCCATATCAGCGGACAATCGATCAATGAGAGTTTGCGTTGACGCGCCCGAGAGCGATGTCTACGAAACACTCATCGAATACAATTCCACAAACGCTAGTGCGTGCTTCGATATCAAACTGAACCCAGCATTGCCGGAAAATGTTCCGTTTGAACTACGCTCACACGAGCGCATTCGAATTCACGAGCAAAATTCGGCCACCATTCAAGCCGCGTGGATTTCCGAGATTAATGCCAAATATATCGATGAAGTGTTGTCGGACGCGTTTCTCAAGGATTGGCTACTGCACGGCTATTTCAGGCAACGCTCCCCCGATCTCGACCACTATATCTCGAACCGCTGCGCACGCACGGAAGGCACGAGCCCCTTCTTTATATTCGACGCCGACCTGTCTGACTCGAATCTGAACGCGACGACGCTCAACGCGTTTTCACTTTTCTACGCACGGTTATCCGGCGCGACGCTCTATGACGCACGGATCGAGATCAAGCAAAAGATGCTACTCCTTCTGCTCAAGGGTGAGGCCCGAGATCGCTATGCGGAAAGCGATCTTGAAGGCCGTCTCCCTATCGCGCTGGCGTTCACGACTGAGAGACTTCGAAACAACGGCGCCATTGGCATCGTCGATTCAGGCTGCCGGATCGCGGAGACAGAAGGCGACGAATGCGGACCGGAATACCTCGTGACGATCAACAGCGAGCCCACCTCCCTCGCGGTGCAAAATCAAGCGCCTCCCCGTGCGATCCGTGTCGTGAGAACGGAATAAAGGCAATCCGGCCAGGACACTCCGACCCTTATGACGACATTTCCCTAAAGCAAAGACTCAATCCGGATTGGGCGCATAGACGGGCGCACGATCCGCGAAATAGATCCCGTGCGGCGAACGGCCCACGTGAATCGTATCGATAAGCTTGCGCGACGCGAGATCGATCACGCCGACATGACGCGCGAAACGGAACGTGACCCACAGCGTGCGCTTGTCGGCCGAGAGCTCCATGTCGTCGGGTCCGGGCAGCAGACCCGTGATGTCGTCGACCTTCGTGAGCGTCGTGTAATCGAGAATGCTGATCGTGCTCTCGACACGATTCGATACGGCGACGTGCTTGCCGTCGTCGAGATTGCGGAAGTTGTGCGCGCCGCGTCCCGTATGAATGCGCTTGACGACCTGACGCGTATGCCAGTCGACGACCGCCACATCGTCTTCGCCCGTCATGCCGACGAGCAGATACTTGTCGCCGGGCGTCATCCAGAGCCCGGCGGGCGCGTTACCGACCGGCATTTTCCAGAGCACCGTCTGGCTCGGCAAATCGATCGCCGCGAGTTCGCCCGAATCCTGCAGCGTCACGAAGACGGTCTTGTTGTCCGAAGCGAACGTGATGTGACTCGGCGTCTTGCCGAGCGGAATGCGTTTGGCGACCGTGAAGTTCTGTCCGTCATAGCGGTAGAGATCGACGCGATCGAGACGCAATGCCGCCGTCACGAACCACTTGTGATCCGGCGAAAAACCAAGTTGATAGGGATCCTCGATATCTTCGAGCCGCTTTTGGACCTTGCCCGTATGCGGATCGAGGAACATCAGGTCGTTCGAAATCGAATCGGCGACGATCAGCGACGACCCGTCGGGCGTGATCATCAAGTGATGCGGTTCCTTGCCGGTCGGCTCGGTCGACATGACCTTGTGCGAGGCCTCGTCGATCAGCGACAGCTCGGCTTCGGCCGAATCGAGTACGACGACCGTGCCGGCGGCCGCGGGCAGCGACCAGCTCGACATACCGATCGCGGCGCATGCGGCGGCGATCGACATCAGACGGATGGAGAAATCAGAGAGAAAAGACTTGGGCATAGTGAGTCGGTTCACAAACAACGTCGGCATGCGCATTGTACGCATGCCGCGAGACGGCCACAGACTTTGCGCGACCGCAGCCCCGATTCATTCATGCGCGCGCGCTTGCACGCATGCGCTTGAATGCCGCCGTTTAAAGCGCGCAAACCTCAAGCGCGCAAAAACACGCGCTCTCCCGCGAATCGATTCCCCGCTGAAAGGCTCGCGACACAATTTCTTTTCAGAATTGAAAGTATTGGGTCGTATAAACAGAGAGACACAGAGCGACGCTTAAGGAAATCTTAAGCGCCTCACGAGCACACTCGGCCGACTGTTTCTGGCGCGTGACGAGAATGGAGCTTGGGTTCATGACCGACGCCACATGGTGGATACATTCGATCGGCTATGGCCTCTGCGTGGCGGGCGCGGCATACGCATGCGGCGCGGCGTTCGCACTCGAACGCTTTCAGCCGCGCAAGCCTGCCCCGGCCGGCGCCGCAACGCGCGCCGTCTCCGTGCTCAAGCCGCTCTGCGGGGCCGAACCCCGATTGCTCTCTAATCTCGATACGTTCTGCCGGCAAACGCATCCCGACTACGAAATCGTGTTCGGCGTACGCTCGCCCGTGGACCCCGCGATCGCCGTGGTCGAGACGTTGCGCGCGATGCATCCGTCGCGCGACATCACGCTCGTCGTCGATCCGAGCGTGCATGGAAGCAATCCGAAAGTCAGCAACCTGATCAATATCGCATCGCACGCGCGCCACGACTGGCTGGTGCTCGCCGACAGCGACATCTCGGTCGACCCCGACTATCTCGTCGACGTGTGCGCGCCGCTCGCCGATCCGTGCGTCGGCGTCGTCACGTGCCTGTATCACGCGCGCAGCGCATCGGGATTCTGGGCGCGCATGGGCGGCGAGTTCATCGACGGCTGGTTCGCGCCGTCGGTCCGCGTCTCGGCGGCGATGGGTTCGCGCAATTTCGGCTTCGGCGCGACCCTCGCCTTGCGGCGCGACACGCTGTCCGCGATCGGCGGGTTCGAGGCGCTGCGCAATCGTCTCGCCGACGATTTCTGGCTGGCCGAATACGCGCGGCGACAGGGTCTGCATACCGTACTGTCGTCGGTGGTCGTTCATACGGATGTCACCGAACAACGCTTTGCTCACCTCTGGCAACGCGAGATCCGCTGGCTCCGTACGATTCGCACCTTGAATCCGGTCGGTTTCGCGTTCGTGTTCGTGACGTTTTCGTGGCCGCTCATCGCGCTCGGCGCATGCTTGAGCCATGCGACGCCGGGCTTCGCGATTGCGGGCATCGGCGCGGCCGCGCGGCTCGTTTCACGCTGGCGCACCCGTGCGCGCGGCGACGCCGGCCCGCCGCGCCTGCTCGATCTCGCTCTCGGTCCGATACGCGATCTGCTGCTGGCCGCACAATGGATTGCCGCATTCACGGGCGATCATGTGCTTTGGCGCAATACGAGTCTTTCGCTGCACGATAAAGCGGTCGACACCTCTCATCCCAATGCATTTGAATAAGCGATTCGACTGGACATGACCATGAAAAAGACGCTCTTCCTCCAGGCACCCTCGTTCGACGGCTTCGATGGCGGCGCCGGATCGCGTTATCAGGCCAAGCGCGAAATCAAATCGTTCTGGTATCCGACATGGCTCGCGCAGCCTGCGGCGCTCGTGCCCGGCAGCCGCGTGCTCGACGCGCCGGCCGACGAACTCGATGTCGAACAGGCGCTCGCGATCGCGCTCGAATACGAACTCGTGATCATGCACACGAGCAGCCCGTCGTTTCCGACGGATGCGAAATTCGCCGAGGAAATCAAGAAGCGCAATCCGTCGATCCTGATCGGCATGGTCGGCGCGAAGACCGCCGTCGATCCGCATGGATCGCTCGGCGCAAGCGATGCGATCGACTTCGTCTGCCGCGAGGAATTCGACTACACCTGCCGCGACGTCGCGAGCGGCATCGCGCTCAAGGACATCGCGGGCCTCAGCTACCGGCTCGCCGACGGTTCGATCGAGCATAACGGTCCGCGTCCGATGATCGAGGACATGGACGCGCTGCCGTTCGTCGCGCCCGTCTACCAGCGCGATCTCAAGATCGATAACTATTTCATCGGCTATCTCCAGCATCCGTACGTGTCGATCTATACAGGCCGCGGCTGCCGCTCGAAATGCACGTTCTGTCTGTGGCCGCAAACGGTCGGCGGTCACAAGTACCGGGTCCGTTCGGTCGAGAATGTGCTGGCCGAGGTCCGATGGATCAAGGAGAACATGCCCGAAGTCCGCGAAATCATGTTCGACGACGATACGTTCACCGACTTCAAGCCGCGCGCCGAGGAGATCGCACGCGGTCTCGGCAAGCTCGGGGTCACATGGTCGTGCAACGCCAAGGCGAATGTCCCCTATTCGACGCTCAAGATCATGAAGGAAAACGGGCTGCGCCTGCTGCTCGTCGGCTACGAATCGGGCGACGACCAGATCCTGCTCAACATCAAGAAGGGCCTGCGCACCGATATCGCGCGCCGCTTCAGCGAAGACTGCCGCAAGCTCGGCATCAAGATCCACGGCACGTTTATCCTGGGCCTGCCCGGCGAAACCGAAGAGACGATTCAAAAGACGATCGAGTACGCGAAGGACATCAATCCGCATACGATCCAGGTCTCGCTCGCGGCGCCCTATCCGGGCACGCGTCTCTATGATCAGGCCATCGAAAACGGCTGGATGGAAGACAACAAGACGATCAATCTCGTCAGCAACAAGGGCGTGCAATTGGCCGCGATCAGCTATCCGCATCTGTCGAAGGAACAGATCTACCACGGCGTCGAGCGCTTTTATCGAAGCTTCTATTTCCGTCCGAGCAAGATCTGGGAAATCGTCCGCGAAATGTTGAGTAGCTGGGACATGATGCAGCGCCGCTTGCGCGAAGGCGTTGAATTCTTCCGCTTCTTGCGCGCGCATGAAAGCTGAACCGGTTTGACGAGCCCGCCACGATGACCGCGCCCGGCCTCATCATCAACGCCGACGACTTCGGCCTGCACTCGCGCGTGAACCTCGCGGTCGAGCGCGCGTTCGCGCGCGGCGTGCTGACGTCGGCGAGTCTCATGGTCGGCGCCCCGGCCGCGCGCGAGGCCGTCGATATCGCGAAACGTCATCCCGCACTGCGCGTCGGCCTGCATATCGTGCTCGCCGACGGACGCGCGGTCAGCGCGCCGCCGACCATCGCATCGATCGTCGATCGCGACGGCATGTTTCCCGATGCGATGGCGCGCGAAGGCGTGCGCTTCTTCTTTTCGCCGCGCGCGCGTCGCGAGCTTGCGCGCGAGATCCGCGCCCAATTCGAAGCGTTCGCGGCCACGGGACTCGCGCTCGATCACGTGAATACGCACAAGCATTTCCATCTGCATCCGACCGTGCTCTCGCAGATCCTCGCGATCGGCCGCGAGTTCGGCATGCGCGCGATGCGCGTGCCATGCGAACCCGATGCGCCGTGGGCGCTGCGGCCCTGGCTCGCCTTGACGCGCGCGCGGCTCGCACGCGCGGGCATCGCGCATAATCGCTTCGTCGTCGGCATGCGCCGCACGGGCGCGATGGACGAACAGGCCCTGCTCGCCGCGCTCGACGATCTGCCCGACGGACTCAATGAAATCTATCTGCATCCGGCCGTCGCGGGCGACGGGCCGATCACGCCGACCATGCGCGACTACCGGCACGCCGACGAACTGACGGCGCTGCTCTCGCCACGCGTGAAAGCCGCGCTCGATCGGCTCGCGCTTCCGCGCGGCGGCTTTGCGGACTTTATCCGGACATGAAATACCTGACGCGTCTTTCCGCGCTCGCGGGCCTGCTGATCGCCGCATGGCTCGTCTACGATTCGCAGCCGCAAACGATCCTGAGCCTCATGCGCGCCGCCGGACCGGGCCTCGTGCTGGCCGCGCTCGCCCACCTGATGCCGATGCCGCTCAACGCACGCGGCTGGCAGATCCTCGTACGCGGTTCAACGCGTCCGTCATGGCTTCAGATGCTTCACTGCGT
This sequence comes from Pararobbsia silviterrae, assembly GCF_003628125.1. Lineage (GTDB taxonomy): Bacteria > Pseudomonadota > Gammaproteobacteria > Burkholderiales > Burkholderiaceae > Pararobbsia > Pararobbsia silviterrae. The sequence continues at coordinate 94,043 of NZ_RBZU01000008.1, read as the reverse complement.
CTGGCTGCGCGAGTCGGTCAACGGCTTGCTGCCTGTCGCGCGCATCGGCGGCGAACTCGTGTCGTTCCGTCTGTTGCGCGGTTTCGGCGTGCGCCCATCGTGGGCCGCCGCAAGCATCGTGGCCGACATGCAGCTCACGTTGATCAGTCAGCTCATCTTCACGATGGTCGGCATCGGCTTCCTGTTCCGTCATGCGGACTCGCAAGCGCTCCAGGTCGCGAGCGATCTCGCATGGGGCGTCGTCGTGCTGCTGCCCGTCTTGATCCTCTTCGCGATGGTCCAGCACGCGCGGCCGTTCGAGCGCATCAGCCGCGTGCTCAACCATGCGACGAGCGGCAAACTCGAAGCGCTCGTCGGACATTCGGCGCGCATCGATCTCGCGCTCAAGCTGATTTGGCGACGTCGCGGCGACGTCATCCGCTATCTGTTTTTCTGGCAAACGGCGCAGTGTCTCGCGACGTCGGCAGAAATCTGGCTCGCGCTGCATTTCCTCGGCGCCGACGTGACATTCGCGCAGGCCGTCGTCATCGAGTCGCTGATTCAGGCGATCAGCAGCGCGGCGTTTTTCGTGCCCGCCGGCCTCGGCGTTCAGGAAGGCGGCTTCGTGCTGATCGGCGGCGCGCTCGGCCTCGACGCATCGACATGCCTCGCGCTCGCGGGCGCGCGGCGTCTGCGCGATCTGCTCATCTACGTGCCGGGTCTGCTCGCGTGGCAAATCGGCGAATTGCGTATGGGGCCGCGCGGCGCGGCCAAATCGGCTTCGTCGGTCTAAGCGGCGAAACGAAGCGTAGTCCGGTGTGACTCGCGCCCCGCGTCAAGGTCGAGATTCACCGCGCCGGGCGCGTCCGATCCGCGTACGGTCCGATGACAATGTCCGCCGAATTCGATGGCGCGGCAATGTCGAATGACACGCGCGTTTGCACATCGTCGTTGACAGCACCGTCGAAAGTCGGCGAGACTGCAGTCCATGAAGACCCGCCACGCCGCCATCGCGCAGATCATTATTCGCCCCATTCCTTGCAGGGTGGGCTAGCACGCGTCGGTATCTTCAGCACATGCAACCCGCCCCCGAGGCGGGTTGTTTGTTTTCCGCCTCCGGGATTGTCGCTTTCCACCCAGGAGCCCGGATGACACCCGAAAACGAAGCCGTCGCCGATGTGCACGCAGGCACGTCCCACACGACCGGACATGACGGCGCGTCCCGCGCGCACGTCACGGCGCGCGAAACCGACGCCACATCACACGCACCGACCTGCGACGATTACCTGCGTAAGATTCTGACCGCACGCGTCTACGATCTCGCGCGCAAGACATCGCTCGATCCCGCGCGCCAGCTTTCGACTCGACTGCGCAACACGGTGTGGCTCAAGCGCGAAGACACGCAGCCCGTGTTCTCGTTCAAGATTCGCGGGGCCTATAACAAGCTCATGCAGCTCGATCCCGAGACACGTGCACGCGGCGTCGTCACGGCATCGGCCGGCAATCATGCGCAAGGCGTCGCGCTCTCGGCAATGCGGCTCGGGATCCCCGCGGTCATCGTCGTGCCCGTCACCACCCCCGAAGTCAAGATCGATGCGATTCGCGCGCACGGCGGCCCGGCCGTCGAAATCGTTCAGCACGGTCAGTCTTACAGCGATGCCTACGAGCACGCGTTCGCGCTGGGCCAGGCGCGCGAACTGACCTTCGTGCCGGCCTTCGACGACCCCGACGTCATCGCGGGTCAGGGTACCGTCGGACTTGAGATCGTGAGTCAGCACCCAGGGCCCGTCGATGCGATCTTCGTGCCGATCGGCGGCGGGAGTCTCGCGGCCGGCGTCGCGGCCTGCATCAAGGCCGTGCGTCCCGAGATCCGCGTCATCGGCGTGCAGATCGAGGATTCCTGCGCGATGGCGCGCTCGCTCGACGCGGGCGCGCGCGTGAAACTCGACGACGTCGGACTCTTTTCCGACGGCACGGCCGTCAAGCTCGTCGGCGAGGAAACGTTCCGCGTTTGCCGTGCCTACCTCGACGACGTACTGATCGTCGACACACCGGCTTTGTGCGCCGCGATCAAGGACGTCTTCCACGAAACGCGGACCGTGCTCGAACCCGCGGGCGCGCTCTCGGTCGCGGGACTCAAGCAGTACGTCGAGCGCGAACGCATCGACGGCCGCACGCTGATCGCGGTCACGTCGGGTGCGAACATCAATTTCGACCGCGTGCGCTTCGTCGCCGAGCACGCGGGCATTGGGGAAATGCGCTAGTGCCGGATGCGTGCCCGCGCACATGACCGGCTCGACGCCGGAGCCGAAGCACGGCGCCTGCGGAACACGTCGATCCCGCCGATCCGGTAGATCGCGCGGATCACGCGACCGGCCGGATACAATTCGCCTTCATGTCCTTTGTCCGACCTTGGTCGCCTTGATCCATGCCTGATTCGAACCGAGCCTTTCTGCTCGGCACGCTGCTCAAACGGGTATCGCGTTCGTTTTATCTGACGCTGCGCGTGCTGCCCGCCGGCATGCGCGACCCGGTAGGCCTCGCGTATCTGCTTGCGCGCGCGGCCGATACGATCGCCGACACGTCCTTGATCGCGCCCGCGCAGCGGCTCGATCTGCTGCTCGCCTTGCGCGCTCAGGTCAACGGAGATCGCGACGACGGCACGCTCGCGCGGCGGCTCGCAACCGAGGTCGCCGGGCAACAGTCCGTCACGGATGAAAAGGTCCTGCTCGAATCGCTGAGCCCCGCGCTCGATATCCTCGCGCAGCTCGACGACGCGGATCGCGCGGCCGTACGCGGCATCGTGACGACCCTGAGCGAAGGCATGGAGTTCGATCTGCGCACCTTCCCCGACGAGCAATCGGGCCGCATCGTCGCGCTTGATCGGCCCGAGGCGCTCGATCGCTATACATACCTCGTCGCGGGCTGCGTCGGCGAGTTCTGGACGCAGATGACGTATGCGCATGTGCCGCGCGCGCTCAAGGGCGATCCGGCGGCAATCGTCGAACGCGGGATCCGCTTCGGCAAGGCACTGCAGATGACGAACGTGCTGCGCGACTGCGCGAAGGATTTACGGATCAGCCGCTGCTACTTGCCGTCGAGCGTGCTCGAACGTCACGGCCTCCATCCCGACGATCTGCTGCAACCCGACGCATCGGTCCGCGCGCGCCCCGTCCTCGACGAACTGCTGCGGACGACGCTCGGGCTCTATCGCGATGCGCTCGCCTACACGCTGTCGCTGCCGGGCCATGCGATCCGGCTGCGGCTCGCGTGTATCTGGCCGATCATGATCGGACTCGAAACCCTCGTGCTGCTCGCCGGCAACGACACCTGGCTCGATCCGCGGCACGCCTCGAAAATCAAGCGCAATGACGTCTACCGGATCCTCGGCTACTCGTTCGTTGCGGTCGCATCGGACTGTCTCGTCACGCGCTGGGCGAACCGGCTCATCGACGCGGTCGGCGCGCGGCTCGTACGCTGACGCTCAAGCGCGCGGCGCGGGCTCGTCGAGCAGGACCGGCGCGCCCTCGAGAAAGCGTTCGATGACGCCAAGCGAGTACGCACTTGCGCGTTCTTCGAGAAAGCGCGGGAAATCGCGGCCCGCGTCGCCGTCGGCCGAATCCGAAATCGTCCGCACGACGGCGAACGGCAGATCGTACGCATTGCAAGCCTGCGCGATCGCCGCGCCCTCCATCTCGACGGCAAGCGCGTCGGGCAACGCGTCGCGCAGTGCGCGCACGTCCTCGGCATCGCTGATGAATTGATCGCCGCTGACGATCAAGCCGCGATAGACACGCCCGATGCCGACCTGTTCGAGATGCTGCTCGGCCGCGCGCATCAGCGCGCTCGCAAGATCCGGGTGCGTCTCGAAGCGGCTCACGCCAAGCAAGGGCACTTCATAGCGCGGAAACAGCGGACTCGCGTCGAGATCGTGCTGAAGCAGCGTCTGCGCGACGACGATATCGCCGACGCTGACGCCATGCGCAAGACCGCCCGCCACCCCGACGAATACGAGCGATCCGATATCGAACGTGCGGATCAGCGTCGTCGCCGTAATCGCCGCGGCGACCTTGCCGACGCCGGCGAGCACGACGACGCAACGCCGCCCGAACAGTTCTCCGCTATAGAACTCGCGGCGTCCGACCGTATGCGATTCGACCGCGCGGCTGGTTCGCATCGCGTTGATCAGGGCGGTGATCTCGCCGGGCATCGCGGCAACGATGCCGATCGGCCGGTTCGAACCGGAATCGGAGACAGGGGAGCGCATCGGAACAATCATCAAGAGGCAACGGGACAGGCCGCCAGTATGCCATCCCGCGACCGCCGAACCCTTACGCGGAGAAATACGACATCGGCTGGACAAGATCCGCGTCATCCGCCGACTCGACCGCCGTCGACGATGCCTGCGGCGCGTCCCATCCGAAGAACGCGCGGATATCGGCCGCGCGGTGCATCGCGTCGCGCTCGCCGAGCGCCATGAGCTCGCACGTATAGGGCGCTTCGAACAGCAGATAACTCGCGAGCGCGCCGCCTTGCGCGCGCGGCCCTGCCTTGCCGACGCCCGCGCCGCGCAGCAACGCGCGAATCGGGCGCGGCAGCGCGTCGATATGCCGTGTCGCAATGTCGTCGAGCCGCTCGCTCGGCGCGATCATCAGAAACTCGATCGGACGCAGCGGCGTCTGTTCAAGCGCGTCGCGCGGCAACAGCGAGAGCGTATGGTTGATCCGCGCCATGCGTTCGACGTCGACGGCCAGCGCATCGAGAAAGATGTTCGAGAGCGCGTGACCCGCGATCTGCGCGATGCTCGGATACCGTCGCTCGGGCGCGCGTTCGACCTCGGGCTCCTGGAGCCGGCCCGCGCCGATCACGAGCATGCGTTGCGCGCCGAGATGGATGGCGGGCGCGAGCGGCGCGGTCTGCCGCATCGAACCGTCGCCGAACCAGACGTCGTGGCCCGCTTGTCGCAGACTTGCGGCCGGGAAGATGAACGGGATCGCCGACGACGCGAGCAAATGCGCGTGATCGATGCGCGTCGCGACCGCTTGCCGCTGCGATCGCGCCCACGGTTCGATCGGTTCGCATGCGTCATAGAACGTCACGTGTTGCCCCGTTCCATAACTCGACGCGGTGATCGCAAGCGCGCGCAGATGCCCGCGTTCGAGCATCAGCGGGATACGCTGCATCGGTATCCAGTGTTGTAACAGTTCAGCGAGCGGTGCGTTGTCGAGCAACGAGCGCGGCCGGATGCGTCGCCATCGCGCTAGCGCCCAGCCGAGCGAGAGCATGGTCGCCCAGCGCGCGCCGTTGCGGATGACGCCGAGCGAGTCGGCTCGATAGACGTGCTCGGCACTGAAGTTCTCCCAGACATGACAAAGCATGTCCACTGCCTTGCCGAATCGATCGGCACGACATGCGAGCGCCGCACTGTTGATCGCGCCAGCCGAAGTACCGACGATGATGTCAAATGGGTTGTCTGTCGGCTGGGATGTACGACGTGCGTCAGAAAGGCCGCGTGCATCCGGTGTCCGAGGTGCGCGGGCCGCGGCGCCGTGCGATGTCCGAGGGTCGAATGCCGGGAAGGATGTGCCGGATGATGATGAAAGCGCGGATGCATGAGAGCGTGCCTCTTGCCGCAATTGCGCGATCGCACGCAGCACGCCCACCTGATAGGCCGCACGCGCGCCACCGCCACTCAACACCAGAGCAGTTCGTGGTCGATCGTTCATCGCGATGGCCCGTAGGGAAAGCGCACCCTGTGCACGCGCAGGGCCTGCAACGATGGTTGCGGCACGCGCCTCGTGAGCCGTGCGGCTCCGAACCGTCAATCGAACGCCGGTGCGGCCGGTCGAACCGGTCCCGCGCCGACGCATGGCCGGCCTCGCCGGCTGCGCACCCAACCATCACCGTCGCCGCGCGGAACACCAGCGGCGATACCGGTACAACGGCACGCGATCGCCCCCGTTGGATAGGGACTTACCCCGCCGCACTTACCCCCGTCAGTCCTCGACGTCCGCGAGACTGAACAGCTCGGTCTGGTCGTTGTACGAGAACACTTCGGCGTAGCGGCCCCAGTTGATGACCGCATCGAGCGTTTCCTCGGCGGTTTCGTCGGCCAGGAAGTCTTCGAGCTCCTGTTCGAACCGCACGCGCGGCGCCTTGTTGCCCGGACGCTCGTTGAGCACTTGGCGGATCCGCGCGGCGAGCGGCACGTTCTTGAGCAGATGGTCCGCGAACATGACCTTGCGCGCCTGCGTGCCGAATTCGGCGAACACGCGCGCTTGCGGGGTCAGGAAGATATCGCCTTCGCGAACATCGGCGAAACCCAGATGCTGAAGAATTTCGGCGACCGGGAACAGGTCGTCGATTTCGAGCTGCAGCGAACGCGCGATGTCGGGCATGTCGGCGCGGCCGTGATACGGCGCCGCCGCGAGTGTTTCGATAAAGCCGGCCATCAAGTTCGTCGAGACCTGCGGCAAGGCGCTGCCGAGCGACAAACCCTTCTTCGCCGTCTCGCCGGTCGGGCGCACGGTCATCTTCGCGTAGATCTCGTCGACGAGCTGGCGGAACGCCGGATCGAGACGATTGCGCGGATGCGCGAACGGCACCTTGATTTCCGCGGTCAGACGGCCCGGATGCGACGACAGCACCATGATCCGGTCGCACATGAACACCGCTTCCTCGATGTTGTGCGTGACGATGAGCACCGACTTGATCGGCAGCTTGCCGTCGTTCCAGAGATCGAGCAGATCGGTGCGCAGCGTCTCGGCCGTCAGCACGTCGAGCGCCGAGAACGGCTCGTCCATGAGCAGCAAGGTCGGATCGACGACGAGCGCGCGCGCGAAGCCGACGCGCTGGCGCATGCCGCCCGAGAGTTCGCGCGGATACGCGTTCTCGAAGCCGTCGAGACCGATCAGGTCGATCGCCTTGAGCGCGCGTTCGCGACGCTCGCGCGCGCCGACGCCGAGCGCTTCGAGTCCGGCCTCCACGTTCTGCAGCACGGTCAGCCACGGGAATAGCGCGAAGGTCTGGAACACCATCGCGACGCCCTTGGCGGGACCCGTCAGCGGCTCGCCCATGTATTTGACTTCGCCGCCCGAAGGCTCGATGAGCCCTGCAATGATGCGCAACAGCGTCGATTTTCCCGAGCCCGAGCGGCCGAGCAGGCCGACGATCTCGCCCTGCTTGAGCGTCAGGTTGACCCCGTCGAGCACGAGGTTTTCGCCTTGGGTCTTGTCGAACCCGCGTGAGACGTTGTTGACTTCGAGCACCTCATGGCTCGAAGGCACGATCGACTCGGGGTGCTTCGGATGAACGGTCGTCGTGGTTGACATTGCTGATCCCTTTCAATCAAGTCTAGGCATGCGATTCAAGGCGATCCCGCGTCACGGACGATGCGGGGCGGTACGTATTCACGCGCGTGCCGCGCGGCGTCAGGCCGGCGCGAACGCGCGATGTCGCGACGACACGTCGCGCCCATGCTCGGTGAACGAAGCATCGGCGCGGCGCTGAATCAGATGCACGAGAAAGAAGACTTTGACGCGCACCGTCTGCCGAGTGGCGGGACGGCGGCTCTGGAAAGGGCTGGGGACGTCCTGCGGCTCAGGCAGTGAAACTGTTCGAAGATCGACTACTGCAACTGTCCAAGGCATCGGCCCCATTTGTAACGACGCCGGAATTCTAGACGTCTCGGGATCTGCCGGTCAACCCGCTTATGGGGCTCGGGCACGCAATGTGCCCAAACTGCGACGCTCCGCGCGAGCCGGTCGTTCAGATCGCGCCTCACGCCCCGTTACACGGGGCGTACGGGCCGAACGCGATGCGTGCGCGAATGCGACGGGCATGACGCGTGCTGAATGCGAATGGCGCCCCTCGCGCGGCGTCGGACGCGCATTTCGGCAGTCACGCCGCGGGCGCTCGACGCACTTTCAAGGAGCCACCTATGAAGACGAAAGCCCTCATCACCAGCGCAGCGATCGCGATCGGCTGCGTGACGACGGCCGGTATGGCGCAAGTGGCCGGATTGCAGCCGATCGGCGTAACCGCCGAGCAGTCCAACGGCCTGCTCAAAGGCTGGAGCGTACGCAAGGCCCTTGTCGACGAGCCGGTCTACAACGACATGAATAATCAGATCGGCAGCATCTACGACATCATCATTGCACCCGACCGCAAAGCGACCTACGCGATTCTTTCGGTCGGCGGCTTCCTCGGCATGGGCAAGCACTATGTCGCGGTCGACATCGACAAGTTCTCGATCCGCGACGGCAATCTGTTTCTCGCGGGCGCGTCGAAGGATGCGCTCAAGGCCGCGCCCGAGTTCGAGTACAACAAACTCGAGAAGGCGACCAAGCCCGAGAAGGTGTCGGTTCAATAAAGGTCCAGGCCGCGCTCCGCCGCGACGTTGCGCAGCAGCGCGAGAAAGCGGCCGTCGAACTGGCACTGGGCGAACACCGTCGTGCTGCCGAGTTCGACGCGCGCGAGCACAAACAGGATCAGCGTCGTTTTCTCGTTCGCGGAAACAAGCGTGCGCGGCGAACGCAGCAAGCCGGCCAGGCATTCGGCCGCGCGCTCGCGCAGCGCCGCGTCGCCGGTGCCGCCGCCTGCCGGCGCGTCCATCTGCCCCGCGTCGGCCTCGAGCACGGTACATAGATCCTGGATCGGAATCAGCGCGGGCGCACCCTCGCGCGCGACCGGCGATCCTTCGAGGATCGCGCGTGCAAACCGGTGTTCGAGCGGCGTGAGCCGCAGTGCATCCCCGAGCACCTCGAGCGCATTGGTCATCCAGCCTCCCTACATCGGCAATCCCGAAAATCCCGACAATCTCGACAATCGGACCCGCTCAATTCTCCAGTGCTTTGAGATTCAGCGCATACGACTGTCCGATCCAGACCGCGCGATCGCGGTGATCGCCGAGCGGATCGCCCGTGTTCGGATGAACGAAGACGTCGAGCGCGCCGTGATGCAGCACGAGCCATTCGACGACGCGCGGGAATTGCGCCGGTTCGAATGCGAGCTGATACGACCATTGCGGATGCGGACCGACGGGCCGCTCGTGAAAGCGGCCGAGCACGATGGCGTCGCCGATCTGCGTTTCGATCGTCTGCCTCAACGCCCATGCCGCATCGCGGCTCGATGCATCGAAATAGACGTGCGCGTGCCAGCTTGCAATCTGTCGCATGAGATCCCGTTATCGCGTGAATGACGCCAGTGTAGCGTGATCGGCCCGACGCGGCCGGCGCGGATTTCGCGACGAAATGTGCCGACGATCGTAACGATTCGAATCCGGCCGCGGCGCGCGCGACCCGGGTACTCCTGATACCAGTATCGCCAGTGGACTGTTTGGGCGGGGGACAGAGGCACTACTATCCTTGCATCTCGCCGACGCGCGCCTGCCCGGCACGCGGCACCCGAGCGGGACTCGCACAACGAATCGATGCCCCCGACGCCATGACTTCTCCTCAATCGACTCCGCCGACGCTCGACGCCGCCTCCGCGACGGCACAGGCGCAGGGCTTCGCGCATTGGCGCCGCAATCTCGCGGTCTGCGTATTCGGATCGTTCACGACGCTCGTCGCGATGACGCTGATGTTGCCGTTCCTGCCGCTCTACGTCGAACAACTCGGCGTATCCGATCACGCGGCGATCGTCGAATGGTCGGGCATCGCGTTCGGTGCGACGTTCTTTACGGCGGGGCTGACCGCGCCGCTCTGGGGCAGGCTCGCCGATCGCTACGGACGCAAGCTCATGCTGATTCGCGCGAGCCTCGGGATGGCCATCGTGATGTCGTTGATGGGCATGGCGCATTCGGTCTGGCAGCTCGTCGCGCTGCGTCTCGCGGCAGGCTTGCTCGGCGGGTATGCCTCGGGTTCGACCGTGCTCGTCGCGACCCAGACACCGAAAGCGCGCTGCGGATGGGCGCTGGGCGTGCTGTCGTCGGGCATCATGGCCGGCAATGTCGCGGGACCGTTGATCGGCGGCTTCATCGCACCCGTGATCGGCATCCGCGCGACGTTCCTCGCGTCGGGCGCGCTGATTTTCCTGACGTTCATCGGCACCGTGCTCCTGATCAAGCGCGACCGGCCCGCGCAGGCCAAGCGCAAGGGGGAGGGACCGACGGGCTGGGCCGCCGTGCCCGACAAACGCCCGCTCGTCGCGATGCTCGTGACCGGCATGCTGCTGCTGTTCGCGAACATGTCGATCGAGCCGATCATCACGGTGTATGTCGCGCAGCTCGTCCCCGCGCACCAGGTCACGATGATCGCCGGTGTCGTGATGTCGGGCACGGCGCTCGGCAGCATTCTTTCGGCGTCGCGGCTCGGCAAGCTCGCGGACCGCGTCGGCCACTGGAACGTGATCGTCGGATGCCTGACCGTCGCCGGGCTCCTGATGATCCCGCAGGCGTTCGTCACGCGCGGATGGCAGTTGATCGCGCTGCGCTTCGCGCTCGGGCTTTCGCTCGGCGGCCTGTTGCCCTGCGTGGCGAGCGTGATCCGGCACAACGTACCGCCCGACGTCGCGGGCTACATGCTCGGCTATTCGATTTCCGCGCAGTACACGGGGCAAGTGCTCGGCCCCGTCGCGGGCGGCTATGCGGGCGGTCACTTCGGCATGCGCTCCGTGTTCTGGGGCACGGCCGGCATCCTGCTCGGCGGCGCGGCGTTCAACCGGCGCTCGCATGCCGCATTCACCCGCTCGCGCGGTGCGCGCGCCGAGGATCGCTTGCGGGAGACGCCGCGCGCTTAGCCGTGCTTGAGTCTCGCCCTCGTCATGCTTCAGTTGCGCCTTAGTCATCCGCTAAAGCGTGATCGACGATGCCTTAGCCGCGCTTTAGTCGTGCTTTAGTCGCGCCTTAGCATGCCTTAGCCATGCGTTGGGCGTGCGTTAGCCATGCGTTGGTCATGCCTTAGCGGCGCTTGAGCCGTGCCTCACATCCGCGCCTAAACCCGACGACACGTGGCCCGATTCACGGCGCGCACGCGCAAGGGTTGTTACGGATGCACGGACGCCTTTGCGCCGTCGATATCCCAGGGACAAGACGTGGACGCCGGACGTCGGCACGTGCCGATACGTCGGGCGAGCCGGCCTCAGCCGAATGCATCGAACCACAGGGGACATCGAGATTATGCTTTTCGGGTTTTTACGAGGAGGACGCACGCCCGCAATCTTCGGCGACATCGCGACCCAGGCGGGCGAACTCGGCATCGAGATCTGCGATGTGTCCGGGCATGTCGACGAGGTGGCCATGCGCGTCGGGCGCCAGACCCAAGTCTGCGAGACGCTGCGCGAATCGGCCGCGCAAACGATGGACGGCAACCGCCGCATCGCGAGCGCCGCGCGCGCGATGCGCGACGTGTCGATGCGTGCGGCCACCGGCGTTCAACAGTCGCAACAGACGCTCGACGCGTCGCTGGCCGATATCCACGGCCTCGTCGAAGGCGTCACGGTCATCGAAGCGCAGATCGCCTCATTGCGCGCCGCGCTCAAGCATGTGAGCACGGTGTCCGAAGAGATCTCGACGATCGCGCGACAGACCCATCTGCTCGCCCTCAACGCCGCGATCGAGGCCGCCCGTGCCGGCGAGCGCGGGCGAAGCTTCGCGGTCGTCGCCTCCGAGGTCAAGACGCTGTCGGCCAAGACATCCGAGGCCACGAGCCAGATCGAACAGACGCTCGCCCAACTCGCCCGCCAGACTGAACAACTGATCAGCGAGGGCACGGTCAACACCGAGCGCGCGCATCGCGTACGCGAAGGCACACGCACGATCGGCGAGATCGTGCACGCGACCGGGGACGCGATCACGCAACTGAACGACGAAGCCGACCAGATCGCGACGCTGACCGGCGATATCGAGGCGCAATGCACGGGGCTCGAGGCCCAGGTCCTCGATATGGCTTCCGATGTCCAGGATTCGAGCGCGAACTTCGCGCAAGCGAAGACGCGGCTCGGCAAGCTATTGAGCGTCTCGGAGACGCTCATCGAGCTGACGGCCGAGACCGGCATCGAGACCGAAGACACACGCTTCGTCACGGCGGTCGAACAGAACGCGGCGAAAATCGGCAAGCTCTTCGAGGCCGCGCTCGAGCGCGGCGACATCACGCTCGCCGAGTTGTTCGACGAGCAGTATCAACCGCTGCCGGGCACGAATCCTCCGCAACACATGACGCGCTTCACGGCGTTTACCGATCGCGTGCTGCCCGCGATCCAGGAGCCGCTGCTGTCGTTCGATCCGCGCGTCGCGTTTTGCGCCGCGATCGATCGGCACGGCTATCTGCCGACGCATAACCGCAAGTTTTCGGAGCCGCAACGCGACGATCCCGTCTGGAACGCGGCGAACTGTCGCAATCGACGGATCTTCAACGACCGGACCGGAAGCGCCGCGGGCGCCAATACGAAGCGCTTTCTGCTTCAGACGTATCGGCGCGATATGGGCGGCGGCGAGTTCGTGCTGATGAAGGACGCGTCGGCGCCGATCACGGTCAACGGACGCCATTGGGGCGGTCTGCGCATCGGCTATCGCGTTTGACGGATTATTTGTGCGCGTTGGGTTCGTTGGGTTCGTTGGGTTCGTTGGGTTCGTTGGGTTCGTTGGGTTCGTTGGGTTCGTTGGGTTCGTTGGGTTCGTTGGGTTCGTTGGGCTCTTGGGCTCTTGGGCTCTTGGGCTCTTGGGCTCTTGGGCTCTTGGGCTCTTGGGCTCTTGGGCTCTTGGGCTCTTGGGCTCTTGGGCTCTTTGCGCGCAGGATCCGGCAATGTGCGACATCTATCCATCTACGACTAGATAGATGCCTCCACGCAATGCGGCACGCGATCGCACAGGACCGCACAGGGCCGCACAGGATCGGCCGGTCCGACGGACGTGTTTTCGATCGAAATCGAGCGATTGTCACGGCCGATCGAATAACACCGAATCGCAGCAACACGAAGCAACACAAGGCAACCCGAAGCAAACCCAAGTCGATCGCGACGAATCGCTCGGCTTCTTGTCTCCTCGCGTTATTTATCGAGTCATCTATCTACTTAGAGATAGGTGACCCCAAAAATAACTCAACTTTTGGAAGTCGCCCAAGCACCTGCGTAGACCTGCCTAAGACCCACCTAAGCACCCGCCTAAGCATCTACCTAAGCGCCAGCCTAAACACTTACCTAAATACCTGTCTAAGCACCGACCAATGGTCCGCCCAAACACGGACTTAGATACTCAACTAAGCCATCGCCCATGCAATGACCTAACGACCCGCCTAAGCACCTGCTAAGCACCTGCTAAGCACCCCACGTTAACCCCAGCGCCGAGCCCGTTTTCGAACCCAATCGTTTCGAACCCTGTCTTTTTGCCTTCACCCTGCGCGAGGCCGACATTGTCGCGGCGGACGCGGTCATACACGGTCCGGCATCCGCCTCGCGCTAACGAACCTTGTACGCCGCGGTCACCTCTTCGAGTCGTGACCTCACGCCGAACAAGCGGCTCGCAAGCACCGCGCCCTGAAATGCCGAATACAGCACGCGCCCCGCGACCTCCGGCTTGCCCGTGTCGACGAGCGTGCCTTGCCGTTTGCCTTCGGCGAGCAATTTCCCGAGCCATGTTTCATTGCTCCGAAAAAAACTCTGGACCGCCTGCTTGACGTTCTCGGGCAACGACGCGATATCGGCGGCCAGCATGCCGCACAGGCAAATCTGGTCGCCGTCGCCGAGCACTTTGCCGAACAGCCGCGTATAGCGGTCGAGCCGCACGTCGGCCGGCAGCGACGAATCCATCGCGTACATCTCGGCCAACGTCTCGCTGCTATAGGTATTGACGGCCTCGAGAATCAGGTCGTCCTTCGAGGGAAAGTAATAGTGAATGCTCGATGTCTTGACCCCGACGAGCTCGGAGAGATCGCGGTAGCTGAACCCATTGAATCCCCGCAGCATGATCAGGGTCTGGGCGTATTCGACAAGCTGTTCACGGACGGTTCGCGTTTCCATGTGCGCAATGTTATCTATCAGTAGATAGATTTTCAATGATGTCAAAGGAGCAGCAAGTCAAAGGAGCGGCAAAGAAGCTAAAAAGGACGTCAAAAACGACACTCAGCACAAACCACGCTAAGCGCAACACCGCAACATGCGGCTCAACACCAGGCTCGACACTCAGCACCGCGCCAAGCACACCGGCAAGCACAACACCCAGCCCAGCCGATACGCAGCCAACACGCCGCGCCACACCCGACACGCGGTCCAACACAACGCCAAACACGACCTCAGCCCCACCACGAATCGAGGCCCCGAGCCAACCAGAGCCTCGATATCGCTCGATATCAGGCGTTCGCGACGCGATAACACCCGCGTCCGGCAAGTTTGGCTTCGTAGAGCGCGCGATCGGCGATGCGCAGCGTCGTGTCGAGTTCGAAATCGCCGCGCACGAGCGCGACTCCGATGCTCACGCCGATTTCCGCCGAATAGTCGCCGAGTTCATACGGCCGGCCGACGACGTCCACGAGATGCCGCGCGACCTGTTCGGCTTCCGACAGCAGATTGCCGTCACCCTTGCGCAGCAGGACCGCGAACTCGTCGCCGCCCAGACGCGCGACGAGCGCCTTCTCGGGCAAAGAGAGCCGGATTCGGTCGGCAACATGCCGCAGCAGGACGTCGCCCAAGACATGTCCGAGCTTGTCGTTGACGACCTTGAAGCCGTCGAGGTCGAGATAAAGCAACGCGATTTGCGCGTCGGTACTCGCCTCATCGATGACTTCCCAGAGCCGGCGCCGGTTCGCGAGCCCGGTCAGCGGATCATGCGACGCGAGAAACGCGATCTGCTCGTTGCTTTCGACGAGTTCGAGTTGACGCGCCCGCGCTTCGAGCAATTCGACGACAGTCGACGCCATATCCGAGAGGATCGCGCGATCGCTGCCCGCGAATTCCGACTGCGGCGCCGTGTCGAGAATGCAGAGCGAACCGACGCACGCACCCGACGGCGTGATCAGCGGCGCGCCCGCGTAGAACCGGAAAAACGGGAAATTCGCGACGACGGGCGCATTGACGAATCGAGGGTCCGCCAATGCATCGTGTACGACGAATACTTCCTCGCTGCGGATCGTCTCGCTGCAGAACGCCATATGCCGCGGCATCTCGGTCGCCTCGGTCCCGTATTTCGACTTGAACCAGAAACGATCCCGGTCGACGAGCGAAAGCGTGCAGACCGGCCTGCCGAATATATTCGCCGTCAGCTTGGTTACCCGGTCGAAGTTCGGCTCAGGCGGCGTATCGATTATTCGATACATCCGCACGAGATCGTCTTGCGCCTCTTTCGAATCAATGATCACGTCCGATGCTCCGCTTTTGACTTGGATAGAAAACAGAACGATCCGGGCCTGTTATCGACCATAGGCTATTGTGATGTCAAATATGCTCACGCAAATCAGCATTGCACCTTATTTTCCGAACATCTCGATTCCCGCTTGCGTTCGCGCCGATTTTAAGCTTGGCGCGCGCGGCGACACCGGACGCACTTGCGGACGGCGCGCGCGACGCGGTAAGGTCAGCTTTCTCCGATCCGCCGTTCTTCCCCGATGTACGCCGAAACAGCCGATGCCGCCGGACGGTCCGGACGCGCCGCGTCCGATTATCTCGCCCGTTTGAATCCCGCTCAACGCGCGGCCGTCGAGCACGGCGTGCGCGCGCCATCGGCCACCGGCGCCGCCGGCGCGCAGGTGGACGCCCCGCTGCTCGTCATTGCCGGCGCTGGCTCGGGCAAAACGGACACGCTCGCGCACCGCGTCACCCATCTGCTGATCCATGGCGTCGATCCGCGCCGGATTCTGTTGCTGACGTTTTCACGCCGCGCGGCGGGCGAGATGCGCAAACGCGTCGAACGCATCGCCTGGCGCGCGCTCGGCGCCGACGCCGCGACACTCGCCTCGGGACTCCACTGGTCCGGCACATTTCACGGAATTGGCGCGCGATTATTACGTGAATATGCGGGCCAGATCGGTTTATCACCGACCTATACGATTCACGATCGCGAGGATTCGGCCGATCTGATGAACCTCGTTCGTCACGAACTCGATTTTTCGACGAAAGACCGCCGATTTCCGCTCAAATCGACCTGCCTCGCGATTTATTCGCGCGTCGTCAATGCGCAAGCCGATCTCGAAGCCGTGCTCGGTCTCTATTACCCGTGGTGCGCCGAGTGGCGCGACGAACTGCGCGCGCTATTCGGCGCCTATGTCGAAGCGAAACAAAAACAGGACGTGCTCGATTACGACGACCTGCTGCTCTATTGCGCGCACATGATGGCCGAGCCCGCGCTCGCGGCCGATGCGGGCGCGCGTTTCGACCATGTGCTCGTCGACGAATACCAGGACACCAATGCGCTCCAGGCAACGATCCTGCGCGGCCTCAAGCCCGACGGCCGCGGCCTGACGGTCGTCGGCGACGACGCGCAATCGATCTATTCGTTCCGCGCGGCGACCGTACGCAACATCCTCGACTTCCCGTCTCAGTTCGACCCGCCCGCGCGCATCGTCACGCTCGAACAGAATTACCGCTCGACGCAGCCGATCCTCGAGGCGTCGAACGCGGTCATCGGGCTCGCCGCCGAACGCTATACGAAGCATCTGTGGTCCGAGCGCGCGTCCGCGCAGCGGCCGGCGCTCGTGCACGTCAAGGACGAGGCCGATCAGGCGCGCTATGTCTGCGCGCGCGTGCTCGAACAGCGCGAGGCGGGCGTCGAACTCAAAAAGCAGGCCGTGCTGTTTCGCGCATCCGACCACAGCGGCCCGCTCGAAGTCGAACTCACGGTGCGCAACATCCCGTTCGTCAAGTTCGGCGGACTCAAGTTTCTCGACGCGGCGCATGTGAAAGACGTGCTCGCGGTCCTGCGATTCGCGGAGAATCCGCGCGATCGTGTGGCGGGCTTCCGCGTCATGCAAGTGCTGCCCGGTGTGGGTCCCGTGACGGCCGGGCGCGCACTCGACGCGCTCGCCGCGGCGGACGACGTCGCGCACGCACTGCGCACATTCTCGCCGGGCGCGCGCCCGGCGGCCGACTGGGCGGCGTTCGCGGATCTCATCGCCGACATCCGGGCGGGCTTGCACGCGTGGCCGGCGGAGCTCGACCGGATCCGAACCTGGTATGAGCCGCATCTGCTCGACCGCTATGACGACGCGCCCGCGCGACTGGCCGATCTCGTTCAGCTCGCCCATATCGGCGCGAGCTATCCGTCGCGCGAGCGCTTCCTGACCGAACTCGCGCTCGATCCGCCCGATGCCACGAGCGACGAAGCGGGTGTGCCGCTGCGCGACGAGGACTATCTGATCCTGTCGACGATCCACTCGGCCAAGGGGCAGGAATGGCAGCACGTCTTCGTGCTCAACGGGGTCGACGGCTGCATCCCGTCCGACCTGGCGGCGGGATCGCCCGACGAGATCGAGGAAGAACGCCGGCTGCTCTATGTCGCGATGACGCGCGCGAAGGACACGCTCGAGATTCTCGTCCCGGAGCGCTTCTATGTGACGCAGCAGACCGCGCACGGCGATCGCCACGTCTACGGATCCCGCACGCGATTCATTCCGAATACGCTGCTCACGCATTTCGAATCGACGAGCTGGCCGCGCGAACCCGGCGCTCAGGCGACAACACCTGAACAGGCGCGCATGCACATCGATCTCGCCGCTAAAATGCGCAAAATGTGGGGATAATTGCACCGCCACCGGTGCCGCAAACGATCGCCATGCGTCGTTCGCTCGCCAAAAAACCGCATCTCCGCCCAAAGATGCAGCGGGCACGCAAGTAATAAAGGGTTTACACTCAGTGCTTTACGCCGCCTGTGCGGCAAGTCCCGAACCGTCCCGCCCGTGTCCACCGCCCAGCCTGCCGTTCCCGAATCCAGCGCGAACGTCACCGTCAAGATCCTGACCTTCGTCTTTTTCACGTTCATCGTCTATCTGACGATCGGCTTGCCCCTCGCGGTACTGCCCGGATTCGTGCACCAGGATCTCGGCATGAATTCGGTCTTCGCGGGTCTCGTGATCAGCGTCCAATACGTGGCCACGCTCGCGAGCCGGCCGGTCGTCGGACGGCTGTGCGACGACAAGGGCGCCAAACTCTCCGTGTCGATCGGCTTGGTCGTCTGTCTGATCAGCGGCCTCTTCTATCTCGGCACGAGCTTCGTCGACAACCACTCGCCGATGACGGCCTTCACGGTCCTGCTGGTCGGCCGGCTGCTTGCAGGCGTCGGCGAAAGCCTCGTCGGCACGGGGTCGATCCAATGGGCGATCGGCGCCGTCGGTTTCAGCAATACGAGCCGAGTCATCTCGTGGAACGGCATCGCCACCTACGCGGGCCTCGCGGGCGGCGCGCCGCTGGGCGTCGTGCTCGTGCGCACGTTCGGCTTCGCGACGCTCGGCGTCACGGTCATCGCGCTCGCGATCGCGGGACTCGCGCTCGCCTCGCGCCAGATCTCGGTGCCGGCCACGCACGGCGAACGGCTCGGCATGCATCACGTGCTGCGCCGGGTCATCAATTTCGGCGTGGCGCTCGCGCTCGGCGCGACGGGGTTCGGCGTCATCGCGACATTCATCACGCTCTACTACGCGAGCCGCGGCTGGTCGGGCGCCGCATTCGCGCTGACGGTGTTCAGCCTCTGCTTTTGCGGGGCGCGGTTCTTGTTCGTCGACACGATCGCGCGCTACGGCGGCTACAAGATCGCGTGCATTTCGCTCGTCTCCGAGGCGATCGGGCTCGCGCTGCTCGGCCTCGCGCCGAACACGACGCTCGCGCTGCTCGGCGCGGGTCTGGCAGGTATCGGCTTCGCGCTCGTATTCCCGGCGCTCGGGGTGGCCGCCGTCGCGACCGTACCGCTCGCGGACCGCGGTGCGGCGCTCGGCGTCTACTCGGCGTTCGCCGATCTCTCGCTCGGCATCACGGGTCCGCTGGCGGGCATCGTCGCGCACCATTTCGGCTTTTCGGGCATCTACGTGGCCGCCACGGGCCTCGTGCTCATCGGCGCGGGTCTCGTCGCATGGCTCTGGTCGAAAGCGCGCGAGCGTGCGGCCACTTCGATGCTCAACTAGCTGAGCATCGAACTCGCGGCGCATCGAAGTCGCACGAGGATCGGCGGCCGACGCGCCCTAAGCGTTGCCGGGCTTCTGTCGGACCTCGGACAACAGCCGGTCCAGCACACGCAACAACCCCGCTGGATCGACCGGCTTCATCACGTGCATCTGGAATCCTTCGCCGACCGCGCGCAATTGATGCGCCTCGTCGCCGTGCGCCGTCAACGCGACGGCCGGCGCGCTCGGCGCGCCCATCTTGGATTCGAGATCGCGTAACTTCTGAATGAAGTAGTAGCCGTCCATGCCCGGCAGCTCGATGTCGCTGATTACCGCGTCCGGAAGCCGCTGTTCGATGACCGCCAATGCGCCTTCGGCGTCGGCGACCGCCGTGACGTCCGCATCGCAATCGGTCAGCATGGCGGCCAACGACTGCCGGCTGCCCTCCTCATCCTCGACGATGAGAATCTTCTTGCCACTTACCGCATCTGCGTTCATATCGCTTATTCGACACTTCATATTCCGAGGCCGGTCGCGACGGCTCAAGCCATCGTGCCACCGCGCCGGGTCACATCCGCGCGCCGGCATACCGGTTGGCCACCGGTTGCAACGCCGCGCGCGGACGCAGTTCAACATCGCCGGAACAACGACTCACGACCCGCCGGCACGGGGGCTGACGCACCACGGCGCATCAGCCGGAAAAATGCTCCGATTTGAGTACCACGGGCTCCACATGCTGTTTGACGATGCGCCGCTCGAGCGCAACCGCGATCCGTTTGCGGCCGTCCAGATAGGCTCTCGTGAGTCGCTGCTGCTCGGCCTCGGGCGGTACCCAGAACCACATCTCGAGGGCTTTGCGTGCAAGCGCGCACCGGACCTCGCGGCCGTCGACGTCGGCGACAAATTCAAGGAATTGACCATCGCCGGATAACGTTGGTTCGGTCGAGAGCGTAATGTTCATTGGATTCCGTGGTATTCCAAACACCTGGCGAACAAGAAACGCTTGTTCGCTCCATTCAAATGCTGTCGACTCGACTAATAAGCAAACACTGTGCCGGATTCGAATACCGTGATTTGACGAGCCGCGCCGGTGCTTGTTTTCGGGCCAGTGTTACCGAATTTCAAAGTTCTGCGTAAGTTTGACACAGCTAAACAGCTGTCGCACTCGGGATATTCAAGAGAGCTAATTAGACGGATCGTCGCCGCGAGACAAGGCGTTTCCGGTAAACGCATAAGAAAGGCAAAAATTGGCAAACCGCCGTGTTATTTCCCTTGATTACAAGAATATTCAGACCAATACTACAAACTCCATTTGACCGCTCACCGGGAAACATCATGGAAAATATTGCCGCAACCACGACAATGCATAACCAGTTCTCCCCGAAGGCTTTGGGCGTACCGCATCAAACCGTGGGCGAACCGACCGTGCAGAACGCGCTTGCGACGTCGTTGACTCTCGACAGCCAGCTTTGTTTTGCGCTTTACACCGCATCGCTGGCCATGACGAAGGCCTATAAGGCCGTCCTCGAACGCTTCGACCTCACCTATCCGCAGTACCTCGCCATGCTCGTGCTCTGGGAGCACGACGAACTCTCGGTCAAGGATCTGGCCGCCCGGCTCGGCCTCGATTCGGCGACCTTGACGCCGATCCTCAAACGGCTCGAAACCGTCGGCTACGTGCGCCGCGTACGCGGTGTGCTCGATGAACGGCTCGTCCTGATCCATCTGACGGAAGCCGGCAAATCGTTGAAGCTCAGCGCGGCATTTTTACCGACTTACATCAATGAAGTCGCAGGGCGTCCGCTGTCGGATCTGCAACGCCTGCGCGACGAACTTCACGATCTCAAGGCTTCGCTGGCAGGGCGCGTCCGTATGTAGGCCGCGCCGCGTAAGCCGGGCCGCGCCGCGCGCGACGCCGTCGGTGACGGACCGCTTAGCGGTCCGGAGCGGACATTCGGGCGCGGTGTTTGTGCGCGAGTTCCGGGCGCTTGAGCGTACGCGAATCGTGCCCTTGGACGTGCACTCACGTGCATCTCAGTGCGCGCGTCAGCGCGTCGCATCGTGCTGCAACGTTTTCAGGCGAACTGAAGGCAGAGATCGACGAAACGATCGACGGCGCGCAGCGGTGCGGCGCCGTGCGGCACGACGATCGTCAAATGCCGCGTCAAGCGGTCGGGCGGCGCGATCGACAATGCGACAAGCGCATTGTCCTCGTGCCGCATCGACATGGCCGAGACAAAACCCACGCCCATGCCGGCGCGCACCGCCTCCTTGATCCCTTCGACGCCGGCCAGTTCGATCGCGACGCGCATCTGCAGCGCATGGCGTTCGAACGCGCGCTCGACGGTCTGGCGCACGCCGGACCCGCGTTCGCGCAGCACGATCGGATGAGCCGCCAACGCGTCGAGCGGCACTTCGGCGCGTGCGGCGGATTCGTCGCGGAGCGCGCGTGGATCGGATGCACCCGATGTGCTGGATGCGCTGGATGCGCTGGATGCACGTGACGTCCTGACCCCGTCCGGCGCGCCGCGACGCGCAAGCGGGTGCGCAAGGGGCACGACGGCGACGATTTCATCCTCTTTCCATTCGTGCAGTGCCGTCCCCGGCGGCAGCGGCACGCCGGTTTCCCCTTCAATCAACGCGATATCGAGTTCGCCGATCCCCGCGAGCACCTCAGCCGTATTGCCGTAGCGCGTCGAGATCGTGACGCCCGCATGGCGCTGATGAAACGCCGAAATCAGATACGGCAACACATAACTCGCGGGCGTCGTACTCGCACCGATACGCAGATGCCCTGCGTCGAGCGAGCGCAACGCGTCGCGAAACGCAAGGGCTTCGCGATAGTCGGTCCGCAGGCGTTGCGCATGCAGCGCGAGCTGGCGGCCCGCCTCGGTCAGCGCGATGCCGCGTCCGTCGCGGTGATAGAGCGGCTCGCCGAGCTCGTCCTGAAGCTGCTTGAGCTGTCCCGAGACGGCGGGTTGCGAGAGGAACAGCGCACGCGCGGCGCGGCTGATGTTCCGATGCTCGGCCACCGCGGCGAAGGTCAACAACTGTTCAGGGGTCATAGTGCCGTCAACCATCAGAATTTCGGATAGTTTATAACCGAAAAGGCGATTTCACAGATACATCGAAAGCCCTTATTCTTGTTTTGACTTTACTTATATGGATTTGTGGATATGAACTCCGCCACATCGACATCCGGCGCGCCCACAGCAGGATGGCTGCGCGCACATCGCAGCGAACTCAATGGGTTTCTGTTCGTCGCCCTCTTCGCCGCGGCCGTGACGCAGATCGCCGCCATCCCCGCAATCAGCGGGCTCGGCCTGAGTCCCTTGATCATCGGCATCGCCGCGGGCGTCCTCTATGGCAACGCCGTGCGCGAAGCGATGCCCGAAAGCTGGGCGGCCGGCGTGAACTTCGCGGCGCGGCGGCTGCTGCGGATCGCGGTCGCGTTCTACGGACTGCGCATCAGCTTCCAGGAAATCGCGACGGTCGGCGTGCAGGGCTTCGCGGTCTCCGCGTCGATCGTGGTCGTCACGCTCGTCGCCGGGACCTGGATCGGGACGCGCGTGTTCAAGCTCGATCGCGAAGAAGCGCTGTTGACCGCCGCGGGCAGCGCGATCTGCGGCGCCGCCGCGGTGCTCGCATTTGAATCGACGCTGCAATCGAAGCCGCACAAGAGCGCGATCGCGGTCGGCACCGTCGTCTTGTTCGGCACGCTGTCGATGTTTCTGTATCCCGCGCTGATACGTATCGGCTTCGTCCATCTCGATACGATCGGCACCGGGCTGTTCTTCGGCGGCACGATTCATGAAGTCGCGCAGGTCGTCGGGGCCGCGAGCGCGGTGAGCCCCGAGGCCACGCATATCGCGACGATCGTCAAGATGACGCGCGTGCTGATGCTCGTGCCCGTACTGCTCGTGTTGACGGTCTGGCTTGCGCGCCGCGACGCCGTGCAGCGGACTGCCTCGCACGACGGCACGCATGCACCGGCCGACGCCGTGAAGCGCACGATCGCCGTGCCCTGGTTCGCACTCGGCTTTCTCGCGCTCGTCGGCGTCAACTCCTTGCATCTGTTGCCCGATGCGGCCGTGCATACGCTCAACACGCTCGACACCTTTGCGTTGACGATGGCGATGACGGCGCTCGGCATCGAAACGCGCTTCGCGCAGATTCGCCAAGCAGGTCCGCGTGCGCTGTTCTTCGGCCTGAGCCTCTATGTGTGGCTGATTGCCGGCGGTCTCGGCATCACCTATCTCGCACAACATCTGCTTTGATACGTGGACGGATGGCGGCGGCGAACGCCGTCGCCATTCGCCACGCTCACCGATTCGGCGTCCCGCGCATCGCATCCGGTCTGCGACGCGTACGAAGCGCCTCATGCATCGAGCGTCATGCATCGAGCCTCATGCGCCGCCCCTTAAGCTTCGACCTCGAATGTGCCGACGACCTTTTCCATGCGGAACGCCTGTTCCTTCAGCGACGCGCTGGCCGCCGCGGCCTGCTCGACGAGCGCCGCGTTCTGCTGCGTCATCTGATCGAGCTGATTGATCGCGACGTTGACCTGCTCGATGCCGTCGCCCTGCTGCGCGGATGCGTGCGCGATCTCGTTGACGATGCCGTCGACACGGCCGATCGATTCGATCACGCCGCGAATCGCGACATCGGCCTCCTCGAACAGCTTCGTGCCGTTTTCGACGCTGACCGACGAGCGGTCGATCATCGCCTTGACGTCTTTCGCGGCCGTCGCCGTGCGATGCGCCAGCGTGCGAACCTCGCCCGCGACGACCGCGAAGCCCTTGCCCTGCTCGCCCGCCCGCGCGGCCTCGACCGCGGCGTTGAGCGCGAGGATGTTCGTCTGGAATGCGATGCCCTCGATCGTCGAGATCAGTTCGGTCATCTCGCGCGCGTGCTTCGCGATACCCGTCATAACCGTCACGCCGCGCGTGATGACCTCGCCGCTGCTGCTCGCATCGGCCGACGCCTGACGGCTCAATTGCCCCGCATGCTGCGCGTTGTCCGCGTTGTGGCGCACGGTCGACGTGAGTTCTTCCATGCTCGCCGCGGTCTGTTCGAGCGACGCCGCCTGTTCTTCGGTGCGCCGCGACAGGTCGAGATTGCCCGACGCGATCTCGTCGCTGCCGACGCGTACCGCCTCTGCACTCGACTTCGTCGCGACGATCGTCTCGTTCAATGCGTTCAGCACGTCGTTCATGCGCGCGCGGATCGTCGCGAGCTCATCACGCCCCGCGACATCGAGCCGGCCACGCAGATCGCCCTCGCTCACACGCGTCATCGACGCCGCGATATCGTCGACATCCGCGCTCGTGCGACGCGCGAACGCGACGAACAGATAGAGCGCGAGCACGACCGAGATCGCGCTGATCGCGATCAGCGCGACCAGATGTTCGGCTTGCGCATGCTCGCGTTCGGTCAGCAGCGTGCGCAACATCATCGCGAGCGCGCGATGCGCGTTGTCGATCGCATCGACCGCGCGCGTGCCCTTGTCGAAGTAGGCCGACGCATTCGGCGCCGGCGCATCCGATGGCACACCGAGGTCCGCGACGGTCTTCTGAAATGCGTCGAAGTCACCGAAATCAAGCGCCTGCAGCGCCGACGACTGTGCGCCGTCGCCGAGCGCGCGCTGCGTGCGCTGCAGATCGTGCCGGACGTCGTCGAGCTGGTCATGAAGCAGTTCCGCATGCACGCCGAGCGCGCCGCGGTCGGCGGGATCGATCTGCGGCTGGCTCAATGCCGCCGCGCCTTTGCCACGCGCAATCGCAGCCGTCTCGGCGGCCGCGGGCAGCGAGAACACAACGGTGTTCATCAGGTAGTAGGTCGCGGCTTCGGGATCGAGCGCGAGCTGGGATTGATCGGCGAGATCCGCCGTGTACGCGAAGATCGCTCGCACGAGTGCAGAGTGCGCATCGAAGACGGTCTTCGCAGGCCCCGACAATGCAAGCGCGGCGAGTGCCGTGTATTGCGCCGCGAGCGCATCGGTGCTCGACTTGACCGAGAACGACTGCGTGCGCGCGGCCTGTTCGACAAGGGCACGTTCGAGTCGCTCGGCATCGGCACTCGCCGCATCGAACGACGCACGCATGTCGGCGTTGCCCGACATCAGCGCGGCGCTTGCGCCGCGCCGCTTCTGCACGGCCTTCAGGAAGGCCTGGCTCGTTTCGAGCAGCGATACGCCTTCGAGCTCCTGACGTGTCGACGTATACGTCGCGATATCGTCGCTCACGATCGAGTAGAGACAGACCGACAGCGGCAGCAGAAACAACAAGGCAAGGACGATGAGTTTCTTCGACATCGTCAGCCGGCCCATCAAGGCGACACCGGGGGCAAACACATGCATTGTTCTAGGTTCCTCAGGTTCACGGCCGTGCCGGATCACGCGTGGGGGCGCATGTACCCATGCGGCACATCGGCTATAACGGCGACGTGTGCATGATCCTGAGGTCTACGAACTCAATTCTTCTCGACCGCACAATGGCGGCGCATGTTTTGCGCGCCGTGGTGCGCAATTGACGCATCGCGGTGCAGCGCGAGGCCGCGACCGCGATGCATACCTTACATTGCTGACGCCGCCGATGCGCGCTCGGACACCGACGCGGGCGCGTCGCGTTTGATCGTGTCACGCAAGCTATGGCCCGCGTCGTCGACCGGCGGGCTGCCCATCGAATCGAACAGTGTGGCCGTATCGGCGAGCCGCTGCGCACGCGCGCGAAGATACTGAACGCGCGCGCTCTGGTACTGCTGATCCGCCGACAACGTCGCGTAGAACGGCGTCGCGCCAAGCTTGTATTTCGCATCGGTATCGCGCGTCATGCCCTGTGCGGCATCCATCGCGCGATGCGTCTGCGTCAGCGTGTTCGCGTCCTCGTCGAGCGAGACGAGCGTATTCGCGACCGTCTGAAAAGCCGACAACACGGTTTGCTTGTACTGCGCAACGGCGGCCTCGTACGACTGCTCGTATTGGTGCTTGCGCGCGACCAGCGCGCCGCCATGGAACAGCGGCTGCGTCAACGACGCGCCCATGCTCCAGACGAGACCGGCCGGCGACGTGAACGTCGTCCAGTCGAAGCCGCCGCGCCCGTACGACGCCGACAGCGACAGCGACGGGAACATCGCGGCCGTCGCGGCGCCGGCCTGATCGGCGGCCGCGCGAACCGCCGCCTCGGCCGCGAGAATATCGGGGCGCTGATGCAGCAACTCGGACGGCACGGCCACCGGAACATCGTCGGGCAGATGCAGCTCGTCGAGCGTCAGCGGTTCGGGCGCCTTGTCGGGCGTACGGCCGATCAGCACGGCCTGCGCATGACGCATCGCAAGCCATTGCGCGCGCATCGCGGGCAAGGTGGCGGCCGCGTTCGCCGCATCCTGCTCGGCGCTCAACGCGTCGTCATGCGATGCACCGCCGAGTGTGTACCGCGCGGCCGTTTGCTGCGCGCGTTGCTCGCCGAGTTCGACGAGTTTCTCCGTCGCATGGACCTGTTCGTTCAGCGAGGCGATGTTGACCGTCGTAACGACGATATTCGCCGCGAGCGCGCGTCGCGCCGCATCGAATTGCAACGATTGCTGTTGCACTTGACCCGCGAGCGCGCGATCGGCGAGCAGCGCCGCGCCGAAGAAATCGAACGTATACGATGCCTGGACTTGCGCGTCGAAGATGTTGTAAAGGAAGGTCTCCTGCGACGGCAGGATCGGAATCCCGAGCGCGCGCTGACGCGACGGCGCGAAGCCGACATCGACGCTCGGGAACAGCGAGTTGCCGATCTCGGAGCGTAATCCCTCGCGCGCCGCATTCAACGTATGCTGGGTGGCCGCGAGCGACGGACTGTTCGCGAAGCCCTCTTCGATCAGGGCGTTCAATGCGTCCGACCGATAGGCCTTCCACCATTGCGGAACCGGTTGCGCGCCGACGTCGAGCCGCTGCGCGACGCCGTCCGCGGCCGGCAGCTGCGCGGCTTGCCCTTCGACCGAATAGTGCTCGGGCGATGCGATCTGCGGCGGATTCCGGTCGGGACCGAACAGGCCGCACCCTCCGAGACTCAGCGCAAGCGCGCCGAGCGCGAGCCGTGTGAGTGACGGTGTCGGTAACAAATATCTCGATGTCATACGGCCTCCCGCGGTGCTTCGTCGCGCTTGACGCGGAACCATGTCGCATACAGCGCCGGCAGATAGAACAAGGTCAGGATCGTCGCGACCGTGATGCCGCCCATGAGCGCGGTCGCCATCGGCCCGAAGAAGTTGCTGCGCAACAGCGGAATCAGCGCGAGCACCGCGGCCGCCGCCGTCAGCGTGATCGGTCTGAACCGCCGGACCGTGGCCCCGATGATCGCCTCGAACCGGCTATGTCCGCCGCGGATGTCCTGCTCGATCTGATCGACGAGAATCACCGAGTTGCGCATGATGATCCCGAACATCGCAATCGTGCCGAGCATCGCGACGAAGCCGAACGGCATGTGGAACAGCAGCAGCGCGAGCACGACGCCGATCAGGCCGAGCGGCGCGGTCAACACGACCATCAGCACGCGGCTGAAGCTCTGGAGCTGGACCATCAGCAATACGAGCACCGCGATCGCGAGCAACGGCATCTGCGCGTTGATCGACGCCTGCGCCTTGCCGTTTTCCTCAACCGCGCCGCCGATCTCGATCCGATAACCGATCGGCAAGCGCTTGCGGAGTTCGCCGAGTTTCGCGTCGACCGCATTCGTGACGTCGATCCCCTGCTTGTTATGCTGGACATCGGATTGCACGGTGATCGTCGGTTGGCGATCGCGCTCCCAAACGACGCCGTATTCGAGGCCATACGTGAAACGCCCGACCGCCGCGAGCGGCACGGCCGTGCCCGATGGCGACGGAACGGCGAGACGTTCGATCTGCGACGGATCGACGCGATCGTGCTCGGGGGCGCGCAAATCGACGCCGATCAGTTTGTCGCGCTCGCGGAATTGCGTGATCGTGTAGCCCGTCAGCGACATCTGCAGATAGTTCGCGATATCCGTCGACGACAGATTGAGCGCGCGCGCCTTGTTCTGGTCGACCTCGAAATGAACGGAGCGCTCCGCGGGCTCGTCCCAGTCGTACTGGACATTCACGGTATCGGGGTTCGCGCGCATGATCGACGCGACTTCGTCGGACAGCGCGCGCACGGTGCCGATCTCGGGCCCCGTCACGCGGAACTGGACCGGATACCCGATCGGCGGCCCGTTCTCAAGCCGGCTGATCCGTGTGCGCACCGTCGCGAAGTCGTTGCGCAGCACGCTGTCGAGATCGCGCGCGAGCGCCTCGCGGTCCTTGATGGTTTTCGCGGTGATCACGAACTGCGCGAAGTTCGGCGATTCGAGTTGCTGATCGAGCGGCAGATAGAAACGCGGCGCGCCCGATCCGACGAAGTCGATGAAGTGATCGATGCCGTTGCGCTTCGCGAGCACGGCTTCGAGCCGCTGCGTCTCGCGCAGCGTGGCCGCGAACGACGCGCCCTCGGGCAAGCGCATATCGACGAGCAGCTCGGTCCGGTCGGAACTCGGGAAGAACTGCTGCGGCACGAGCGTGAAGCCCGCGAGCGCGATGACGAACAGCACGATCGTCACGACGAGCACGACGAAACGCCGCTCGACGCACCAGCCGATCCAGCCGCGCAGCCGCGTGTAGAACTTCGTGTCGTAGATATCGTGATGTTCGTGCGAGACGTTGCCGTCCTCGTCGTGCTTGAACGCGCGGCGCGTCGGATGTTCGGACAGGATCCGGTAGCCGAGCAGCGGGATCACGATGACGGCCGCGAGCCACGACAGCAAGAGCGCGATCGCCGACACCTCGAAGATCGAGCGCGTGTACTCGCCCGTCGCCGACTTGGCGAGCGCGATCGGCAAGAAGCCCGAGACCGTCACGAGCGTCCCCGTGAGCATCGGAAACGCGGTGCTCGTATACGCATAGGCCGCGGCACGCATGCGGTCGAAGCCTTGTTCGAGCTTGACCGCCATCATCTCGACCGCAATGATCGCGTCGTCGACGAGCAGGCCGAGCGCGAGAATCAAGGTGCCGAGCGAGACCTTGTGCAGGCCGATGTCGAACATGTACATGAACAGCGAGGTCGCCGCGAGCACGAGCGGAATCGAGATCACGACGACCATGCCCGTACGCAACCCGAGACTGATGAGGCTCACGACGAGCACGATGCCGATCGCTTCGGCGACCGCTTCGACGAAGTCGTCGATCGAATGCTTGACCGCGTGCGGCATGCTCGACACTTCGACGAGCTTGAGCCCCGCGGGCAAGGCGGCCTGCAGGTGTTGCATCTCGGCGTCGAGCGATTTGCCGAGCGCGATGACGTCGCCCTTCGGCTCCATCGTGACGCCGATGCCGAACACATTGTGTCCCGCGTAGCGCATGTATTCGGTCGGCGGATCCGTGTAGCCGCGCTTGATCGTCGCGATGTCGCCGAGGCGGATCACGCGATTGTTCACGCGGATCAGCGTGTCGGCGAGCTTGTCGACGTCCTGGAACTGGCCGCTCGGCCGCACGTAGACGCGGTCGTTCGCCGTCGTGAAGAGCCCCGCCGCCGCGACCGCGTTCTGCGCGTTGACCGCATCGGCGATCTGCTGCGGCGTCAGACCCAGCTTCGCGAGCTGCGCGTTCGCGATTTCGACATAGATCCGCTGTTCCTGATCGGCGAGAAAGTCGACCTTGTTGACGCCAGGCACGCGCAACAGCTCGACGCGCAAACGCTCGGCGTAATCGTGCATTTGCGCGAACGAAAAGCCGTCGCCTTCGAGCGCGTATATGTTCGTGTAGACGTCGCCGAATTCGTCATTGAAGAAAGGACCCTGCACGCCGGGGGGCAGCGTATAGGCAATATCGCCGACTTTCTTGCGGACCTGGTACCAGGTATCGGGCACTTGCGAGGGCGGTGCCGCATCGCGGATCGTAAAGAACAACTGCGATTCGCCGGGGCGCGAGTAGCTTCGCAGAAAATCGACATCGGGCGTTTCCTGAAGCTTGCGCGCGATGCGATCCGTGACCTCTTCCTGAACCTGCCGCGCGGTCGCACCCGGCCATAGCGTGCGGATCACCATGACCTTGAACGTGAACGGCGGGTCTTCCGACTGCGCGAGCTTGCCGTACGAAAGCACGCCGAACAGCGTGATCAGCGCGAGCAGGAAGGTCACGAGCGCCTGATGCTCAAGCGTCCAGGTCGACAGATTGAAACGGTGCGCGACCTCGGCGGGTTCAAGCGGCGGCTGTGCGTGCGCGTCATGCCCGCCGTGCGCCGCGTGGTGGGGATCGTGCGCGGCGTCCGCGGCCTTCGCGCCGTCCGGCGGATGCACGCCCGCCGTTGCGTCGTCTCGTGCGTCGGTCATTGTGCGGATCCCTCGCCGTCGAACAAGGGCTTGACGGGCTTCACGCGCTCACCCGCAAAGACCGTGTGCACGCCGGCCAGCACGATCTGTTCGCCATCCTTGATCCCGTCGGTCACGGTCGCCGTACGATCGCCGTACAGGCTCACGGACACGGCGCGAAGCTCAAGCGTCGAGTCGGCGGGACGCACGACCCAGACCGCCGGATTGCGGCCCTCGTGGAAGATCGCCGTCGAGGGAACCGTGAACACGCCGCCCGCGGGCCCGGCTTGCGCGGACGCCGCCGCGGGCGCGAGCACCGCATCGCCCGTCATGCCGAGCCGGACATCGTCGGCGGGCTTCGCGAGCGTCAGCTTGACGCGGAACGTGCGGCTTTGCGGATCGGCCGACGGCGCGATCTCGCGGACCTTCGCGGCATAGCTGCGGCCCGGCAGCGCGGGGAACGTGACCGTCGCGGACTGGCCGGGCACGACGCGCCCGAGATCGCTTTCGGCCGCATCGAGGATCACGTCGGTATCGCCGCTCCACGCGAGTCCGTACACGGCCTGGCCGGCCGACACCACCTGACCCGTATCCGCGTTTTCGCTCGTGATCCAGCCGTCGTGATCGGCGCTCAGCGTGTTGTAGTCGAGATTGTTCCGCGCGACGACCAGCTGCGCGGCGGCCTGATCGCGGCCGGCCAGCGCGGATGCGTAGTTATCCTGCGTTTGTTCGAGCTGATTCGTCGCGACGAGGTTTTGCGCGGCCTGCGCCGTATCGCGATCGAGCTGCTGCTTGGCGAACACGAGCCGATGGTCGGCCGCATCGAGCGACGATTGCGCGCTGGCGAGCTGCTTTTGCGAATCCGAAGGATCGAGACGCGCGACGATCTGTCCCTTGTGCACGGCGTCGCCGAGACGCACATTGCGTTCGACGATCTTGCCCGCGATCCGGAACGACATGGTGTTCGAGTAGCGCGCCTGCACTTCGACCGGATATCGGACCGCGAGACCGCCGGCCGTCCCCGAGTCGGGATGCACGGGCAGCGCGACGACGACGGCCGGCGGCGCCGACGCCTCGGGCGCGCGATGGCAGGCAGCGAGCGCAAGCGCGCAGAGGACAGCGGCGCTCACGCGCGTGGCCGCGACCGGAGCGGCGGGTTGCCGGGCATCGGCACGCCGGACGGCGTATCGCCGCGCGGGGCGCCGCGAAGCGGCGCGAGACAACAGGTCCATCACGTTCACGACGACTCCTTTGGCGATGCGTCGAGGCAACACCCATTTGATGGGCATGAATGATTGGCACGATCGGAACGGCTCGCGCGCACTTCGCGATGCGCGAACGACGGCGAACGACGAACGGCATGGAAATACACGAACGCATCTTAATACACACTTGTATCTGAATTCAATCCCGAACTAGGATTTGATTGTGTATGTGCTAGGATGCCGAGCATGACCCGCAAACGCCTGACACGAGAAGAGAGCCGCGACCAGACCCGTCAACGTCTGCTCGACGCGGCGGAAAAGCTCATCGCCAAGAAAGGACTCGCCGCCACGAGCGTCGAGGACATCGCCGATGCGGCCGGCTACACGCGCGGCGCGTTCTACTCGAACTTCGGCGGCAAGAACGATCTGTTCATCGAGTTGCTGCGTCGCGATCATCAGCAAGCGACAGACCAGCTCAATGCACTGCTGAGCGACGAAATTCCGGTCGAGCAATTGCAAAGCCGCACGCGCGAGATCTATAGCCAGCTCTATCGCGACAACGAGTGCTTCATGAACTGGACCGAGGCGCGCATGGCTGCCGCGCGCGATCCGAAGTTCCGCGCGAAGCTGTCCGCGCTGATGCAGGAAAAGCGCATGCAGATCGCGCAGTTCATCGAGTACTTCTATCAGCGCGTCGGCGTGACGCCGCCCACGACGCCCGAGGCGATGGCGATGGGTTTCATGAGTCTCGTCGAGGGCGTCACGCTGTTCATGCTGTCGACGCCGCAAGACATGAACAAGACGCAGGCGGAGTCGATCCTGACGCTGTTCGTCGACTCGTTGATGGAACTCGCGATTCTGAAAGCGCGGACGCCGAGCGCGCTTTGATTCAAACCGAGCGCGTCTGCGGCAAGCGGATCCGCCCCGTGATCAACGCCGCACCGAGCAGAATCACCATGCAACCCGCGATCATCAGCGCGGTCACGCGTTCGCCGAGAAACACGGCGCCCCAGATCATGCCGAAGATCGGGATCAGGAACGTGACCGACGCGGCCTGCGCGGCGCCCACGTGCGCGATGAGCCGGAAATAGATCACATACGCGAGGCCCGTGCAGAGCAATCCGAGCAGGATCGTCGCCCCCCATGCGCGCACCGACACCGGCGCGCCAGGCAGCGTGAGCAGCGCGGGCACGGCAAGGAGAAGCGTCGCGAAGCCCATGCTCGCGAACGCCACGGTCATCGGACGCACGGCGCCGAGATGCCGTTTCGAATAGTTCGCCGCGAAACCATACGACAGCGTCGCGATCAGCACCGCGCCGATCGCACTCGGAATGCTCGCGCTCGCGAGCCGCAGCGTATCGGACAAGAGCGCGCCGACGCCGACGATGCCGAGCACGAGACCCAGGACCGCCGCGCGCGTAAGCCGCGTGCGAAACCAGATGGCGGCGATCGCCGCGGTCCAGAGCGGTGTCGTCGCGTTCAGAATCGCATCGAAGCCGGCGTTCAGATACAGCATCGAATAGCCGAACATGCAGAACGGCAATGCGGAATTCGATATGCCGACCACGAGCAAAGGCTTCCACGCCGCGCGAATTTCGGCGCGCGCGACCGGATCGAATGCGACGAACGGCGCAAGCGCGAGCACGGCGATCCCCACGCGCAACGCGATCATGACGACCGGCCCGAACTCGGGCGCGGCCACGCGCATGAACAAGAACGAAGCGCCCCACAGGGCGGCGAGCAACAGCAATTCAGCAGTGTGGCGATTCATGGCGCAACAGTTAGGCAAATGAAAGCATCGATCATCGCCGGATCGGCGAGACCGTTCAAGCCTCGCCGGTCAAGGCGAATTCGGGACGACGGCTCGCGGCGCCCTGTTTTTCGAGCGCGAGCAAGGCGCGCTTGCGATCGAGACCGCCCGCGTAGCCGGTCAACGACCCCGACTGGCCGATCACGCGGTGACACGGCACGATGATCGAGATCGGATTGCGCCCGACCGCGCCGCCGACCGCGCGCGCCTTGGCTTTGGGCAGACCGACCCTGAGCGCGATATCGCCGTACGTCGTAAGCACGCCGTAGTCGATCGTCAGCAGCGCGCGCCAGACATGTTCCTGAAACGGCGTCCCGCGCGGCGCGAGCGGCACCGTAAACGCCGCCAGGTCGCCGTGAAAATAGGCGTCGATCTGTTCGTGCGTCGCGCGGATCACCGCATGCGTGGGCGCGCGCCGCCAGCCGTCGAGCGTCGGCGAGTATTTCTGGTTCAGAAACCAGAGTCCCGACAGCGCTTCGCCGTCGGACGCGATGAGCATCTCGCCGAGCGGACTCGGCATCGTGTCGAATTCAGTCATGACTTGCCTCGTGCTTGAGTCGATCGTGGTGGCGCCAGAGATGGACCGTCGCGTACGCGCGCCAGGGCGCCCATTGCGCCGCCTGCGCGCTCGCCTGTGCGGCCGTCTCGACGCCGAGGTGACGGCGCAGGATCAGATCGCCCGCGGGAAATGCATTGGGCCACGACAGCGCGCGCATGGCCACGTATTGCGCGGTCCAATCGCCGATGCCCTTGATCGCGAGCATGCGCTCGAGCGTCGGTTCGAGCGGTTCGAGCGGCGCGAGCCGCAAGCGGCCCGACGCGACCTCGACCGACAGCGCGTGCAAGGTCAGGGCGCGCGCCTGCGTGAGGCCGCCGACTTCGCGCAACCGCGCGGCGCCCGCTTGCGCGAAATCCGCGGCGAGCGGAAACGCCACGCG
>NZ_RBZU01000008.1:0-59616 GCF_003628125.1 Pararobbsia silviterrae | reverse complement strand
CGAATCGGGGTTCGAATCGGGGTTCGAATCGGGGTTCGAATCGGGGTTCGAATCGGGGTTCGAATCCGGATTCGACGTCAGGTCGCCATCAAGCCGCCGCCCGAACGCGTCGGCGAATTTCGCGAGGATCTTGCGCGCATGCGGCACGGAGATCTGCTGCCCGATCACGGCGCGCACGGCGATCTCGAAGCCGTCGACCGCGCCCGGTACGCGCAAGCCGGGCATATCGGCGGCCAGCTCGCCGAGCGCCGGATCGACGATGTCCGGACGGCAATTGAGATCGAACACGCGGCGCATCGCGCCGAGCACGGCCGGCACGACGGGCGCGAGCGTCGTCTGCATCGTGATCGCGATCGCGCTGCGCGCGGGCACGTCGCGCACTTCGACGCGTCCCGTGCAAATGCCCGTAGGCCCGTCGAATGTCAGGACACGCGCATACGCGCGCTCGGCGATCTGCTCGACGCCTTCGATCAGCCTGTGACCGAGAAAACCGAGCACGGCGTCCCACGCATACGGCGGCCGATACGCGAGTTCGAATCGCACGACGCCTCCGGGCGCCTCGCCGGTCGGCGATTCGAGCGCCTGGCGAAAACGCCCCGGCGCGAGCCGATAACGGTTCAGAAACAGCGCATTGAAGCGGCGCACGCTACCGAAGCCCGACGCGTAAGCGATATCGCCGAGATCCATCCGCGTATCGGTCAACAGCCGTTTCGCGAGCAGCAGGCGCTGCGTCTGCGCATATTCGACGGGAGACACGCCGAATTCCGTCAGGAAAATGCGCCGCAGGTGCCGCTCCGACACGCCGACGCGACGCGCGAGCGCGGCCATGTCGGCGCCCGCGAGAAAACCTTCGTCGATCAACGCCGCCGCCGCATGCGCGAGCCGTTGCGAGACATCGAGTACGCCGAGCCCTGGCGCCAGTTCGGGGCGGCAACGCAAACAGGGCCGAAACCCCGCCTTTTCGGCGGCGGCCTGCGTGTCGAAAAACCGGCAATTGCGCTCTTGCGGCGTGCGGACCGCGCATACGGGCCGGCAGTAGATGCCTGTCGACGTGACGCCGACGTAAAACCAGCCGTCGAAACGGCGGTCCCGCGCGAGCACGGCTTGATAGAGGGTGGTCCGATCGAGTTCCATGGACGCCACTCTAGGCCAGTCGCCCGGGCTTGTCTGGCCATTTTCGGACATCAGTATGACGACCGCGGGCCCACGCGTCGCACAGCGACCGTGAGCCCGCGGAAACCCGCCGCGTACGTCAGCGTCAGTACGTCAGTCGGCGAACGCGAGCGCGCCGCTGCCCGCCATTTCCTCCTGCATGCCCGCAAACAGCGTCTGCGAGATCTCGATACCGCGCAGCAAGCCGCGATGCACATCGGCCGCCCGGTCGCCGGCCGCGTATTCGCCGATCAGCTCGTCGAGCACGCGTGCATGTTCGACGTCGGCTTCGCAATGGATCTCGATCGTGCGCGTATCGACGAAACGCATCTCGCTGCCGAGCGTCGCGAGGCATTCGCGCCAGAACGGATACTCCGCGGCAACCCAGCCTTCGACACCCGAAAACGCGCCGATGCTCTGCGCGTCATGTCCTTCGGCGACCAGCGCGTAGTACGTGCCGTAGGCCTGCTGCGAAAGACGTTGCGACGCCGCGTCGAGCGCAGCCGTATCGGCCTCGCTCAGATGCGCGCGATAGACCTCGGTCCGGCGCAGCGTGGTCAGAAACCGGCGATACAGCTCGCCGTGCTGGTTGTCCCATGCCGTGGCCTGTCCGTCGACGCAGCCCATTTCATCGAGCAGATTGTCATAAATGAACGCTTTCGCACGCTGGCCTTTAAGCGCGGTAAATAGCGTGCAAACAAACGGGGCGAATCCGTAAGCAAAATGTCCATAGAGCTCGAAAAATTGAAGCAGCGCCCGCGGGCTCTCACGCATCAATGCATTGACCGGATGGCGCGTAATCAATTCCTCACGCAGTTTCAACAGGGCGAGCGTGTTGGCCGGGAGCGCCGGGCCGGCCGCGGGAGCCGCGGTGGACGCCGACGCGGCGGACGCGGCAGCGCGCATTTCGATATCTGACGGCCGGTTCAGGGCAAGGGTAGTCAAAATCTTCTCCTCGAAAAGCGAATCAGTAATGCCGGGCCAAAAAAAATCCGGCGGCCATGGAACAATGCTTGCAAATCGGCATTAAACCGCCGTTTGAAAGTGTTCAGTTCCAGCTTATCTATTCCGTTGCACCCTGATTTGCCTGAGCGTGCAGGCAATTGTTTTCTGACGCTGAAACCCATTCGCCATCCGTTTGAAATCGGGAGAGGCTGAATTTCGGGGGAATCCGATGGCTGAATCCGATACGAACGTCGTACCCGGATTACCCGAGTATCTGCGCGAGCGCTCGACCGACCTCGCGAGTTGGCAGTCTTTGTTGACCGATTCGATGCTGCCGGGTCACGTGCAGACATCGACCGCGCTAGCGATCGGCGAGCTCGGCGTTTCGCGCCTGCTCGGCGGCGGCGCGATCGCGTTTCTGTCGGTCGCGCCCCAGGAGATCGTGCATCGGCACGATCATCTGCCGCGCGACAAGCAGGAAGGCCTGTTGATTCATATCGTGCTCGACGGCATCGGCGAGATCGAACAGGACGGCGTACGCCTGCGTTTCGGGCCCGGCGACATTTCGTTCCGGAGCACGGCGCGGCCGTCGAGCGTGCGGTTCGACGAAGCCGCGCGCCTCGTCGCGCTGCGCGTGCCGCGCGAGCGGCTCGACGGACAGATGGGCATCATCGGCGCGATCGGTCCGCGCGTGTGCGCGCACGATTCGCGATTCGCGCGCGTCGTTCACACATTTGTCGAACAGCTCGTGCCATGCTTCTTCGAAGCGTCGTTCGAGCCGGTCGCGGCGCTCGAACAATCGCTGCTGATGTTGCTCGCGACGACGTATTGCGTGACGCGCGCGCCGGCGCTTCCCGCCGCGCCACGACGGCTCGCGACGGAGCGGCGCTGGCAAACGCTCGTTGCGCATATCGACGCGCAGCTCTCGCAGACCGAACTGTCGCCCGCGAGTTGCGCGCGCGCGCTGAACCTGTCCACTCGGTCCGTTTACGCTTTATTCGCCGAGCGGCAACTGCGTTTCTCGCATTACGTGCTCGACAAGCGCCTCGAACTCGGACGCATGCAGCTCGAAGACGCGCGGCTGGCGCGGATGAGCATCGCGGCGCTCGCGTACCGGTGCGGGTTCGCCAACGCGGCGCATTTCAGTCGCGTGTTTACACATCGATACGGAATGCCGCCGGGGCAATGGCGGAGAATGTCGCGCGCCGGCACCTAGTGCGCAAACACCTTGCGCACGATACTCGTGACATGCACAATCCGGCGGGTTCTCGAACAACACGATCCCGGATCGTTCAAGTCGGGCGTTTACCCTTCTAAGGCTCAGGAGCGTTGACGACCGCTGGCGCGCACGATTGAATGGACGCCATGGGGAACACAGTTGGCATCGCCTTAAGCGAGACTGCATTGCATCGCTCGAATTTAGTGATCGTTTAAACAATGACTCCGTACTCCGAAGCGCCTTCAACGCACCGCGTCGAACGGCCCGCCTCGCTCGTCGAACAGACCGTTCAGCGGCTAGCACGCAACATTGTCTCGGGTCTCTACTCGGGCGAGACCCTACCGACGCAGGACGAACTCGCACGCGACTTCGATGTCAGCCGAACGGTCATGCGCGAAGCGCTTTCGATGCTCGTGTCGCGCGGCATGCTCGACGTCAGGACCAAAACCGGCACGCGCGCGCGCCCGATGCGCGAATGGCAGGTGCTCAATCGCGACGTCGTCGAGTGGCGCTTCCTGCGCACGCCCGAAGACGCGTTCATGCGCGATCTCGTCGACTTCCGGATCGAGATCGAGGTCCGCGCCGCGCGGCTCGCGGCCGAACGCGCGACCGAAGAGGGTCTCAACCTGATTCGCGAAGCGTATGCGATCTACTCGCAGTGCTCGATCGACGATCCGCAGTTCATGGTGCTCGACGAGCAACTGCACATGGCGATCCTCAAGGCGAGCAACAACCGCTTCTTCGATCAGATGGCGCCGATCGTGCGCGCCGCGCTGTCGCTCGTCACGAAAGCCCAGCGCGCCTTGCCCCTGATGCGCGATCAGGTCATCGACGCGCACCGCAAGGTCGTCGACGCGATCCTCGAACGCAATGCGGATACCGCCGAACTCGCGATGCGCACGCTGCTCTCGCATATGGCCGACGACGTCGAATATCTGATCGCGAACCGCTGACGCGGTCGCGTCCGGCGCGCTTTACGCCTCGTTTTGCGGTTTGTTTTACGCCTTATTTCGCGCCTCGTCCGCACACCCTGCCTCTTCCTTCCGCGCGACGCCGGAATCGATTCCGACGCATAAGCCGAGCTCCCTGCACACGCATCTCCCGTCTCCCTCCTCCAGACTCCGGCACCGTCACTCACTGATTCATTAAGCACGCTTATGATTCTTCCGCGAATCGTATGCGTCACAGACACGATTCCGGCGTCTCGATCGCAAGCGACGTGATCCGACCCTGACTGACCGATCGGTTCGCACCCGCATCGCTGTCCATCGCCGCTCATCGACGCCCTGTTCTGGGGATCGATGCACAACCATCCATCACGCGCCGCCTGACGCTTGCGCGTCCGTCTCCGCAGTGCGACACGCCCCGAACACGCGCAAAGGCGCGCCGGACAACGCGGACAGACCTAGTCGGCGCGATCGGCGCGCGGGTTGGCATTCGTTGTGCTTTGAGCGTCGCATCTTGTATTCAAGATTGAACGCATCGGTGCACGCCTCGCGCGCGCCGTGGATCGTGTCGTGCCCGCGATTCGCAAGCCGTCGTCCGCGGACCCGTCGCACCCGTTCCCCACTCACTGACCATACGGATCTCGCCATGACGAATCGCCGCAATTTCCTCAAGCAAGCAGGATGGTTGACGCTCGGAACGGCCCTGCCGTTCGAGTCGTTATTCGCCGCAACGCCGCTGACGGTCGGCGTGATCTACGTCGGCGCGCGCAGCGACTACGGCTACAACCAGGCGCAGGCCGCCGCCGCGAACGTCATCAAGAAGCTGCCGGGCGTCAAGGTCGTCGAGGAAGAAAATGTGCCCGAGACGATTGCAGTTCAGAAAACGATGGAAGCCATGATCGAGCAGGACGGCGCGACACTGATCTTCGCGACGTCGTTCGGCTATTTCGATCCGCACGTGCTCAAGATGGCCGCGAAGTATCCGAACGTGCGCTTCGCGCATTGCGGCGGCCTGTGGAAACAGGGCAATCCGTCGAATATCGCGAGCTATTTCGGCTATATCGACGAATGCCAGTATCTGAACGGCGTCGTCGCGGGCCATGCGAGCAAGACCAAGAAACTCGGCTTCGTCGCAGCCAAACCGATTCCCCAGGTCCTGCGCAATATCAACTCGTTCACGCTCGGCGCGCAATCCGTCGACCCGTCGATCACGACACACGTGATTTTCACGGGCGACTGGTCGATGCCGGTCAAGGAAGCCGAAGCGACGAACAGCCTCGTCGATCAAGGGTGCGATGTGCTGACCTGCCATGTCGACGGTCCGAAGGTCGTCATCGAAACCGCCGAGAAACGCGGCGTGATGAGCTGCGGTTATCACGCGAGCCAGGCCGTGCTTGCGCCCAACGGGTATCTGACCGGCGCCGAATGGGACTGGGCGACGCCGTACAAGGAACTGGTCGCCGATGCGCAATCGGGCCAGCCGCAACCGAACGTCCTGCGCGGGGGCCTCAAGGAAGGCTTCGTCAAGATGTCGCCGTACGGAGCGAAGGTCAGCGCGGACGCGAAGGCAAGCGCCGATGCGATCAAGGCGAAGATGATCGCGGGCGACTTCGTGATCTTCAAGGGCCCGCTCAAGGACAACAAGGGCGGCATCGCGATCGCGAGCGGCACGACCCATGTGCAGACCGATTTCACGCTCGAAAGCATGAACTATCTCGTCGACGGCGTCGTCGGGCAGATCTGATCGTGCCTGATCGGGCGCCGCGCGATGCGTGCGGCGCGTCGTCGCGAAGTCCATTCGTCAAGGAGTCGCCATGCGTCCTGGCCCCACCACCGCGCGCTTGATCCTCGGCGTGCTGCCCGCGGTGCCGACCGTTCTCGCGCTCGCGGGCACATTGCTGCTGTTCTCGATCTTTCCGCTGCTGCAGGGCGCGTCGGCGACCGACGCGATCGGTCTGATCTTCAAGGGTGCGTTCGGCTCGTCGTTCGCCTGGCAGAGCACGCTGTTGCGCGCGGCGCCGCTCATGCTGACCGCGCTCTGCGTCGCTCTGCCCGCGCAGGTCGGCCTCATCGTGATCGGCGGCGAGGGTGCGCTCGCGCTCGGCGGCCTCGCGGCGGCCGTCGTGCCGCAACTGTTGCCTTCGGGCGTCTCGTGGCTCGTCGCGACGCCGTTGATGGCTATTGCCGGCATCGTCGCGGGCGCGGTCTGGATCGGCGCGGTCGGCGCGCTGCGTCAGTTCCGCGGCGTCAACGAGACGATCAGCAGCTTGCTGATGTCGTATATCGCGATCGCGCTGTTCAAGCATCTCGTCGAAGGTCCGTTGCGCGATCCCGCGAGTCTGAACAAGCCCTCGACGCTGCCGGTTCCCGATGCGCTGACGATCGGTCCGCTGCCGGGCCTCGAAATGCATTGGGGCTTGTTCTGGGGCGTGCTGACCTGCATCGCCGCATGGGTCTTCGTGCGTCACAGCACGCGCGGGTTCGCGATGCGCATCGTCGGCGGCAATGCGCGCGCCGCGCGGCTCGTCGGTCTGCCCGTGAGCCGGCTCGCGCTGCTCGCGTGCGCGCTCGGCGGCGGCGCGGCCGGGCTCTCCGGCATGTTCGAAGTCGCCGCCGTACAAGGCAGCGCGAACGCATCGCTGCTCGCCGGCTACGGCTACAGCGGGATTCTCGTCGCGTTCGCGGCGCGCCAGAATCCGCTCGCGATCATTGTCTGCGCGGTCATCATCGGCGGCATCGAAGCCAGCGGCAGCCTGCTCCAGCGTCGGCTCGGCCTGCCCGATGCGACGACGCTCGTGCTGCAGGGATTGCTGTTCGCGAACCTGCTCGCCTGGGAAGCGCTCGGCGGCCGCATCGCCGCATGGCGCATCCGGCTCCAGGCCATCGCCGCGACGGCGATGCCGATCCAGTTGGAGAAGACTCATGCCTGATATGCAATCGCCGCTCGTCGTGCTCGTGCTCTCGTTGTTCGCGGGTGCGATCCGCGTGAGCACACCCTATCTGTTCGTGAGCCTAGGCGAATGTCTGACCGAGAAAGGCGGCCGCGTGAACCTCGGCCTCGAAGGCATCCTCGTATCGGGCGCGATGACCGGGTATGCAGCGAGTTATCTGCTCGGCTCGCCCTGGCTCGGCGTCCTCGCGGCCGGCTTCGCGGGCCTGCTGTTCGGATGCCTGCATGGGCTCGTGTGCTCGTTGCCGCGCGTATCGGATATCGCGTTCGGCATCGCATTGATGCTGCTCGGCACGGGCATCGCATTCTTTCTCGGCAAGCCGTTCATCGAACCGCAAGCGCCGATGCTGACGTCGATCGACCTCGGCGCCTGGTCGAGTTCGCCGCAGCTTCATAACGCGCTGCATATCAACCCGCTGTTCGTGATCGGCATCGTGCTCGCGATCGCGCTGCAATGGGGACTGCGCAGCACGCGCTGGGGCATGACGCTGCGGCTCGTCGGCGATCACGCCGAGACTGCGCGCGCGATGGGCTATCCGCTCACGAAGATCCGCATCGCGGCGACGGCCGTCGGCGGCTTTTTCGCGGGCGTCGGCGGTGCGTATCTGTCGCTCGTCTATCCGGGCAGCTGGAACGAGGGACTCTCGAGCGGCCAGGGCCTCATGGCCGTCGCGCTCGTGATCTTCGCGCGCTGGCAACCGATCCGCTGCCTCTACGCGGCGCTGCTGTTCGGCGCGGCGGGCGCGTTGGGTCCCGCGCTGCAGGCGATCGGCGTCACGCATGGCTACTACCTGTACAACGCGGCGCCGTATGTGCTGACCCTCGCGCTCATGATCGTCAACTGCCGTCCCGACCGCACGCTCGCGGGCGCACCCGGCGAATTGAGCCTGACTCGCTGAGAGGAACCTCATCATGTCGACTGTCGCATCCGAATCCTCGTCGAATCCCGCATCCGCGGCACCGGTCGCAGGCCCATCCGTCGACGCCTCGGCGCGCGGCGGCCCGGACACGCCGCGCGCATTGCGCGCTTTGGGCATCGAAGTGTTCGGCGCCACCAAGCGCTTCGGCACGTTCACCGCGCTCGACAACGTGACGTTCAAGGTCGCGCCTGGCACGATCCACGCCCTGCTCGGCGAGAACGGCGCGGGCAAGAGCACGCTCGTCAAGGGCCTCGTCGGCTATGGCCTGCTCGATGAAGGTCAGATCACGGCCGACAAGCGCGAGGTGCACATCCATTCGCCTCGCGACGCGCAAGCGCTCGGCATCGGCATGGTCTATCAGCACTTCACGCTCGCGACGGGCTTGTCGGTCGAAGAGAATCTGCTGCTCACGCGCGGCACGTTGCCCTGGCGAATCGACTGGGCGGCCGAACGCAAGGCGTTGACGGAATTCATGACGCGCATGCCGTTCAGACTGCCGCTCGACGTCCCCGTCTCGACGCTCGCGGCGGGCGAGAAGCAGAAACTCGAAATTCTCAAGCAGCTCTATCTGCAGCAGCGCTTCCTGATTCTCGACGAACCGACATCCGTGCTGACGCCGCAGGAAGCCGACGAAGTTCTCGGCCTCATGCGCGACCTGACATCGCGCGGCGAGCTGACCGTGCTCATGATCACGCACAAATTTCGCGAAGTCATGGAATATGCCGACGGCGTGACCGTGCTCCGTAAAGGCCGGCATGTCGGAACGACGACCGTCGCACAGACCGATCGGCATGAACTCGCGAGCTGGATGATGGGCACCGCGAGCGCCGATGCGCAACCGGCGACCGCCGTGCTCGCGGAAGTCGCATCCGAGCGCGCCGCGCGTCGCGCGTTCGATCCCTCGGCCCCCGTGCGACTCGCGCTCGAAGACGTGTCGATCGAGGACGATCGCGGACACACCGCGGTCAAGCATGCGTCGCTGACGGTGCGGTCCGGCGAGATCGTCGGACTCGCGGGCGTCTCCGGCAACGGACAGAAGGAGCTCGTCGAGGCGATCGTCGGACAGCGCAAGCTCGCGGGCGGCGCGATGCGCGTCGCGGGCGCGCCCTACCACGCCACGCGTGCCGAGATGACCGCGCGCAAGTTGTTCGCGATCCCCGAAGAACCGCTGCGCAATGCATGCGTCGCGAGCATGAGCGTCGCGGAGAACATGGCGCTGCGCGACTTCGATCTCGCGCCGGCGCGGGCGGGCGGATGGCGGCTCGATCGCCGCGCGATCAAGGCGCGCGCCGTCGGGTTGATTCGCGACTTCAATGTCAGGCCGCCCGTTCCCGAGCGCGCGATCGGCACGCTCTCGGGCGGCAACGTCCAGCGTGCGGTGCTCGCGCGCGAACTCGGCCAGCCCGTCGATGTGCTCGTCGTCGCGAACCCGGTGTTCGGACTCGATTTCGCCTCGGTCGCCGATATCCACGCGCGGCTCGTCGCCGCGCGTGACGCGGGCGCCGCCGTGTTGCTCGTCAGCGAGGACCTCGATGAAATCCTCGAGCTCGCCGATCGCGTGCTCGTGATCGCCGAAGGGCGCATCGTCTTCGAGACCGCGGCCGAGCGCGCCGAACGCGCCGTGCTCGGACGACATATGGCCGGACACGGCGAAGACACGTCCGAACGCGAACATCATGCGGAGCCCGTCGGCACGCCTGCATAGCGCGGCCGCGCGCTACGCGTCACAGCGCGTCGCGCACATTCGAATGCGGTACGCGAGGACGACCACCACAACGACATCTACAACGACATCGACATCAGACCAGGGACCGATCCATGAGCCCAACCGATCTCGCCGAAGACGAGACAGGCGACACCCGACTCGGCGCGGCAGCGCTCTCGTCGACGTTGTCGAACCCGGCGAATCCGCTTGCCGAACAGGTCTATCAGCAGCTCAAGAACGACATCTTCAGCTTCCGGCTGCTACCCGGCGATCGATTCTCGGAAAACGGCATCGCGCAGCACTACGGCGTGTCGCGCACGCCGATGCGCGACGGTCTGTTTCGCCTGCAGCGCGAGGGCTATCTCGAAGTCGGTTTCCGGCGCGGCTGGAAGGTCTCGCAGATCAACTTCGACCAACTCGATCAGCTCTACGATCTGCGCATCGTGCTCGAACTCGCGGCATTCGACCGCATCGCGGCCGGCGACGCGCCGCATGCCGCGATCGACACGCTCAAGACGATCTGGTGCGTCGAGCCCGGCCTGCGCGAGAGCGATCCGGTCACGAT
The DNA here is from genome assembly GCF_003628125.1 of Pararobbsia silviterrae. GTDB lineage: Bacteria > Pseudomonadota > Gammaproteobacteria > Burkholderiales > Burkholderiaceae > Pararobbsia > Pararobbsia silviterrae. The sequence goes on along the minus strand of NZ_RBZU01000008.1, from coordinate 49,213 downwards.
GTTCGGCATGGACGAGAATTTCCATCGGCAACTCGTCGCCGCGACGGGCAACAACGAGATGCTGCGCGTTCATAACGAAGTGACCGAGCGGATCCGCATCGTGCGTCGGCTCGACTTCGTCAAACCGCATCGCACGAGCGCGACCTACGACGAGCACGCGAAGATGCTCTATCTGCTCGAACGCAGCCGGCTTCATGAAGCCGGCATCCTGCTGCGCGCGCATATCACGCAGAGCAAACTCGAAGTCCGCCGGATCACGCTGTCGATGCTCGCGGCCGCGCGAGACCGCAAGCTGCCGTTCGTTTCCTAGCAGGCGACGATCAAGGTCTAGTCATGCACATTGGACAGCGCGATGTCCGTGATCGCGCCTTCGGTACGCATCTCGCCCGCGTTCGCGAATGCCCGCGTGATCGGATCGATCGCAAAGATGCGGATCACATTGCGCTCCGTCGCGACGTAAGCAAAGGTCTGCGATGCGTTGATGACGGTCTTCATGGGCACGACACCCGTCCAGAACGGCGCCCCCGCAACGGGCGTCAAGGCCCCGTTTGAGGGATCGATGCGATAGGCGTCGATCTCGAACGAGCGTTCGGAGCCGAAATAGACGACCTCGCCGTCGTGGCTCATCGTGATCTTGCTCAACGGATCGTTGATCTCGAACGGGCTGCCTTCGACCGGACTCAGGATGCCGTGATCGTCAATGCGAAACACGTGCACGAAATTCTGGAAGCGATGTGTGGCGAACAGCAGCGTGCCTTGCGGATTGATTTCGATGTCGGCGAGATACGCGTCGAGTCCCGTGACGTTGAAGGTCTGCTCGAACGGCGAGAAGCGCCCGCTATTGCGATCGATGCTGAAGCTCAGGAGCTTGTACCCCGTGATGTTGTTGCACACCAATTGATAGGCATGGCGTCCGTCCGGCGTGATGCGCAAGGCTTCGAGGCCCTCGCGCGGCTGATGCCCGAACGGCGCGAACGGGCCCGCCATGCATTGATCGCTATTGCGCCCGATCCATGCGTCGAATTGCGGGATCGCCATCTCCAGGAGACTGAAGTTGCTCGACGTCGGGACCCCGCTTACCACGCCGTGCCGCCCCGATTGTTCGACGACGAAGAAGCGATCGGCGGTCGGATCCAGCACATAGTCGAACGGCCGGCTCCTCACCTGCCAGTTGGCGCCCGTCACGCGCAGAAGCGCGCCCGTCGACCGATCGACACGAAACGTTCGCACGCCCTCGCCCAGGCCCAGGTTCGTCGCCCGTTCATGCAGAAACGATCCGATGTAGTAGCCGCCTTCTCCGTTTCGCGTCATCCGCAGATGACGCGCGGGACGGTCGAGCTCGAAGCGCCCGCTCGGGGTCACGTTCATCGCGCCCGTCTCGGCATCGAGCGTGAACGACATGAATCCATCCGGATGGATGAGTGCCGTGATCGCGACATCCTTGCTCCGCATGCACTGGACGGTCACAGAAGGCCGAGGTGTGTTCCGCAGATCGCCCGTTCCGCCTGCCACATGACAGACCTGCCCGCGCGGCTGAACGGCGACGGACACGTGGTACGCGTTGTCCTTGAACTCGGATGGGTCGAATTCGAAGTCGCCGTTCGAGCGGATCGTCAGCAACTGACGGCGTCGATTGAAAAGCTTGAGCGTGGTACGAACGGCAAGGCCCTCGACGGTACCCCGGACGCGCGGCGTCCCGCCCGAATCCGCCGTGACGTGCGCGGGGTCCTTGCCGGTCGATCCGAACCCGGGCGGCATGCTGATCTCTGCGTTCGAACCTGGTTTCGAGTCCGTGTGTCCGCCGGCGCTTGAACCACCGCTGACATCACCGCTTGCGGCGTGCGTTGCGTCGTGGTTCGAGCCATGGTCCGAAATGGTGTTGGGTCCGGTTTCCTGCGTGTCGCTCAAGGCATTGCCTGGAACATGGCTTGAACCGTTGTTCGTGCCGGTGTTCGAGGGATGGCGCGCGCCAGTGCCTGCAACGTCGCTTAAGCCGTTATCCGGCGCCGTATGCGCACTTCCATCGAGCCCGCTGCCCGCGGTGCCGTCCACGTGCTGGCCCGCGCCGTCGATCGGCGCGAGGTTCGTGTTGCCGCTCGGAATCGGCGCGCCGCTGCCGCCGTTCGACTCGCCATGCGCGGGGTCGTTCGAACCGCCGTTGGTCTGACCGCCCGTCGCGACGTTCAAGCCCCCACCCGACACATCGACAGCGATGCCCGGCCCGGCACCGGAACCCGTGCCCCCCGCGTGGCCCGAATCGGCACCTGCGCCGTGGCTCGCGCTTCCGCTCGAATCGGCGTCTTGGCCCGGACTTGCGACATCATGCGTCGGCGCAGAGACGGCGGCGTCATTGGATTTCGCAGGCGAAGATTCGCCCTCGCCGCCGCATGCGGAAACGACACCGGCGATCCACCACACCATCCAATAACATCGGAAGCGTTTGCTCATTGAACTGTCCTCGTTTGCGAAAACGAACGCCGTCGATCGCCGCTCGACGACGCGTGCGTTCGTGGGAGTGAATCGAATGGAGCGCGGACTTCGCGACGCGCAAACATCGCGATGCGGATCGATCGTCATGCAACGGCACGGCGATCGAACGGACGATCGAAGTCGATCTGTATCGACGGCGGATACTATGAAGATCGATTCGAAATGGCAACGCAAAAAAAGACTCGGCCGACGATTTCAGATCTATCCGAAATGGAACCCATGACAACTCCGTCGGATTTACACGCCGTCATTCGGCGCGATGACGCGCGACCTGATGCACGTCGCACATCGCGTTTGAATCAGGGTGCCGCCGCGCATACGAAGGCGATGGAAATCTTCATGCACAAGCATTTGAACTATGATTTGAAGCACGCTCGGCACGCGCGACGTGCATGACATGGCGCAGACGCCGAACGGCTCCATCCTCGCCTCGATCGATCCGGTGACCCCCATGCTTATCGATGACGACGACCTGACCCATTTCGAAGCGCACGGACTCGCGTTGCCCGACGACGTCGAGCGCGGCCACGTCGACACCGACGGCGCGCGGATCGCCTACGCCGCGACGGGGTCGGGCGCATCGGTCATCCTGCTTCACGGCGGCCTCGGACACGGCGGCAACTGGGGCAAGCAAGTGCCCGCGCTGCGCGATGCAGGGTACCGGCCGATCGTCATCGACAGCCGCGGACATGGACGCAGTACGCGCGACGCGCGCCCCTATCGTTATGAACACATGGGCGACGACGTGCTCGCCGTCATGAATGCGCTGGGCATCGCAGCCGCGCCGATCATCGGATGGAGCGACGGCGCATGCACGGGCTTGATCCTCGCCGATCGACACCCCGCACGCGTGACACGCGTGCTCTATTTCGGCTGCAATATGGATTCGAGCGGGACGCTGGACATCACGTGGCCGAACGCGCTACTCGAACGCTGCTTCGCGCGTCACAAGCGCGACTATGCGGCGCTGTCCGCGACGCCGGACGAATTCGAGGCATTCGTCGAAGCCGTATCCTTGATGGAACGCACACAGCCCGAGTACAGCGCCGACGCTCTTGCGAACATCGACGTACCCGTGCTCGTCGTGCACAGCGAACATGACGAATTCATCAAGCACGCGCACGCAGCGTATCTCGCGCGGACGTTGCCACGCGCGCGGCTCGCGGTCCTACCCGGCGTCAGTCATTTCGCCCCGCTGCAGCGACCCGCGCTCTTCAATCGTCATGTCCTGGATTTTCTGTCCGGCGCGTCGATTCCGTGATGCGGCTCGAGCAGCCGCGCGACTCAAACTGACAGGACTCAAGCGGCGCGAGTGCGCACGGCCTTGCGTTCGAGCATCGCGTGAAACGCGAGCCGGATGCGCTCGACCGCTTCATGCTTATACGGAAACTCGGCATTTTGCCCATGCACGAGCATGCTCGCGTTGACTTCGAAGACGACGACGCGTCCCTCGCGATCGATCCCGCAATCGACGCCAAAATAATCGAGACCGATACGCGCTTGAATCTCGCGAAGCGCGCCGAGTTGAGCATCGTCGAAAACGTGCCGCGGATCGGCGAGAAACGCGCGTTCCTCGTCGCGCATCCACGCATGATCGGCCATGTCGGTCGTCGCGTGATGGACCTTCCAGGCATTGCCGATCGCGAGGTGATACGGCAGCACCTCGCCATCGACGAACAGGAAGCGGTACTTGCGGAAATAGCCGTCCGGCGAGCGATAGTCGACGAACTGCGTCACGTAGTAGTTCGGCGCATCCGTATGCCGGAGCACGCCTTCGAGGTGCTGGGCATCGAGCACCTTGTAGAAGTCTTTTCCGCCGTGCTTGCCGGTCGGCCGCACGAGACAGGGAAATCGGACGTCGGCGACACTCGACGCCGTGCGCGCCGCCCTGAGTCCATCGGTCGACACGCGTCGAACCCGCGGGACGATGCATCCGGCGATGCCGTCAAGACGCCGCGCAATGCTCTCGCGATCCGTCGGCACGATCCGATCCGGATGATTGACGACCGGACGTCCGATACGCTCGGCGATATGCGCCGCGTTCGGCAACGCCGTCTCGCCGAGATCGACATCGGACACGAGGTTGACGACGACGTCGGTCATCCCGCCGAGGCGCTCGAAGTCATGTTCCGTACCGGACACGACGCTGAGAATCATCGTTTCGAACGACGCGCCGGAGATCAAAAACTCGAACGGCGTGTTGCCCGCGCCGGGCGCGAACAGCATCAGCACGCGGAAGTCCGGCGGATTGCGGCTCGCCGCAATCGGAAACACGGGCTGCAATCGGTGTAAGCGCCTGAACGTGTCGTGCGCCTCGTCGGTCAGTCCCAGTTCCTGTTGAAGATTCGCGACGATCTGAAGCGTCGCGATATCGTCGGGCGCGTGCTCGAGGATTTTGCAAAAGGCGTCGAGCGCGCGCGCATGTTGCTTCGAACTCGCATAGGCGAGTCCGAGAAATCGATAGGTCTCGACATCGCCGGGCGCGTATTCGGCAGCCCATTTGAGCCAGCGAATCGCGTCCTCGAATCCGCCGCGCCGCATCAGCAAGCGTGCGAGGTTGACGCAGGTCGCCGAATGCGTCGGACACGCTTCGATGACCTCGCGATACAGCATTTCCGCGGCATCCAGTCGCCCTTCGCGATGGTGAGTCCGCGCGGCGCTCAACAATGCTTCCATATCCATCCAGCAAGATTCCGATTGCCTCCGGCGCGACGACGCAAACCGGACCACGCCCGGCGCCCCGACATCGCATTGCACGACCGGGCCCCGGATCAAGATGTGGCCACCATAACAGCGCGCGCGACGCGCGAAGCCGCACTCAACGCACATAAAGGTTACGTTGAGTTAATTGAAAGAATCTCGACAGGTCACGCCCCGCAAACACGGCCTTTCGAGATTTCCGCGCCTTTCAACGGTGACGCGCGGTAAGGAGATCGATGCGGCCGGCAACCGAAACCGCGATCACCGAATCGATCGTACGTCCCGACGTCCCGCTCGGCGCTGTCGACCCTGTCAGCCCTTCGAGCGTCGCGATGCGCCCGGCCACCCCGTGCGCCCGGCTGGCACCGGACTGCGTGGTTAAACGTTCGTCTCTATTATCGAACGTGCGATCCAGATTCGATCGATAACTAATACGATGGTATGCAATATCCCCGGAGTTCTGAAATCGGCGTTGAGTCATATCCGAAGTTCGTAAATCACCATTGATCCGTCCTATTTCGGAACGCCTAAAACCACAATCGCAACGATCCAAATATTGAAAAATCGACGATGTCGCCCCGATAAATTCGCTTCAATATGACACATCAACAAATTCGAGACAGATCAAATTTGAAACATTTACAAAATACAAGGAAGTTAGCAAACGCTTTGCAGATCGCCTATATTGCTGAACGCGCGGCCGGTTTTTGCGCAGCATCTGACCACCCTCAATCGATTTCGGAGAAATTTTTTGACTGACGAATCGTGTTCGATGCCATGAAACTCAATGCCGCCCTTTTTTAATTCACAAGTCGTTAGCGCGCACTCGAACACCGTTTTTTTATGGCAATTGTTCTGTTGATTTGTTGTCAAGCATCTCGTTAGATAACATGCATCCCATTCGTTAGCGCACTGACAAACACTTGTATCAACCGGTCGTTGTGTGATTAGACTAAATAAGCGCGTGACGACTCGCTTGGACAGAGTGAATTCATTCGATAAGCGAAATGAACTTGGGCCGTCGATTCGGAAGCCGATATGCGCCACGACATCGCGCGAACCGAACCGCGGAATGACTATGGAGCGCACAATGCACACAGCAATCCAGTTGATATTCGATCCGCAACACGACACGCATCGGGCGCAGGAGGTCGAGCGCGTGTGGCGCATGAAAACCGGCGGCGGTGACGGCACGCAGACCCAGGGCGCATTAGGCTTGCGGCACAGCGACGACAAGGTGCTCGTGCTGCTCAACGGCCCGCACACCGCCTCGCAGCGCTGGATTCAATTCGAAGTCATGCGCGCTTTTATTCGGGGTACGCCAATCGTTGTCGTCGACGTCAGTTGCCTGCGCGACGAACGCAAGCTGCGCGCCATGCGCGGACGCAACCCCCTCGACCTGCTCTCCGCCGAGGCCGAAGCGCAAACGCTATGGCTCAAGGAATTCAATCCCGTCACGCTCAAGTGGCAAGCGGCGCGCGCGTCGTCGTCGGTACCGCGCTACGCGGTGCCGTATCCGATGGACGGTAACGGGCCGTGGCTGCTCTCGTCGATTTTCCCGATCTACCGCTGGACCGAAGATTGGGGCGAACGCAACCTGCTCGCCTGGATCGATGAGGCGCTCTCGGCGACCCAGAGCGCCGCACAGGACGCCCCGCCCGCGCTCGTCGCCGCGGCGGCCTCGTCCCCTGCGCGCTTCGCGGTCGCGTGACCGGAATACTCAAACGGAGTCCAGAGATGAAAGTTCAGATCGCATCCGCCGTGCTGCTCGCATGCAGCGCGCTATCGAATGTCGCGTGGTCCCAGGCCGCATCGGATACGGCCGCGGCGCCGAGCAACGACCCGTTTGTCCAGCGGCGCGATGCCATTGCCGCCGCGAACGACGCGTACAAACAAAAGGTCGCCGCCGCCCGTGACGTTTACAACCAGAAGGTCGACGCGGCAAGCGACGTACTCGACCAGAAGGTCGCACAAGCCGAGGACGAGCGCAAGAAAGCGATCAAGGCCGCGCGAGGCGGCGGAGGCTGACCCTGCGATGCGCGCCACGGCGGTGCGCATCAGACGCGCGTGGCGCTCACCGCTTCGATTTGGTCAGGCAGTGCCCGAGCCCGAGATTGGTCGCGATCTGCCATATGTACACGCGGGAGTAACGCACACCGAATTGGGCTTCGATCACGGCGCGCAGACGCGCATTCGTCCACGCATCGGTATCGAACCCATGAACGCGCGCCGATCCGGTCAGCGCCGCCGCGATCCAGTCGAGCGCATCGCGATCGAGCGCCGATACGCGACCGCCGACGCCAAGCAGTTTCAGCGCGTCGAGACCGCCGGCCTGGACGATGACTTGATACCGGCGCACGGTGCCTGGCGAGATGTGCAGCGCGGCGGCGACATCCCTGACCGTCGCGCCCGCAAGCAGCATGCGGCCCGCTTCCATGCGTCGAACCACGGTGGGCAATTCGTCTGCCGCGTGGGCCATGTGCGTCTCCTTGAGTCGCGCAACGCGTCCGATGCCACGCGATCCATTTGCGTCGATCGCGTCGACCGACGCGGCACATCGCGATCGCCGCGCACGCGCGGCTTGGCGTACACCCATAAAATTTCATGCGGGGTCCGGAATATCAACGGCTTTCTTTCGCAGATGCAAGGGTTCGTTAGCGCGCTTTGAGAAACGGCATCGATTCGAAGAAAACGATTTCTGCAATATCGATCGACCCGCGACAATCCAGGCGCATGAGCATCGATATCGATTCACACGGTCGAGGAGGATCGTCAAATGAGACACGCAGTCTTTACGGCACTCGCACTCGGCGCGACGTATCTCGCGCTTCCGGGCTCGATCCCGCTCGCGTATGCAGCCGACGCAAGCGCGAATGCAGACCCGTTCGTCACGCAACGCAACGCGATCCAGGCCGCGAATCAGGCATACCGGAAGGAAGTCGCGGTCGCCCAGCATGAGTTCGACCGCATCGAGAGCGCGGCCGACGCCGACTACAAGAAAGCCGTGGCACAGGCAAAAGCCGAGCGCAACAGGACCATCGCGCACATCAAGTCAAAAGGCTGATCGTGCGCGCGGTCCGCGTGCGCGATCGGTCTCAGGGTGTCGGGATCACGATCGCCACGCGGCGGTTTTGCGCGCGCCCCTCGGGCGTGCCGTTGTCCGCAACGGGATTGCGCTTGCCTTCGCCGAACGTCGTGATGCCTTCGCGAGGCATGCCGACTTCGGCGAGCGTATCGCCGACCGCGTCGGCACGACGTTTCGATAGCTTGTCGTTGTACTCGTCGCCGCCTGTCGCGTCCGTGTAGCCATAGACACGCACATGCGTGAGATCGACCTTGAGCAGGCTCTGCCCGACACGCTCGATCGTCGCCTTCGCGTCGCTACGCAGTTCGAACTTGTCCGAATCGAACAGCACGCGATCGTTGAGGCCGAGCGCCCATCCGTCGTCGGTCTGACGGAAACCCGCTTGTTCGAGCGCCGCGAGCTGGCTCTGCGACAACCCGACGCGCGGCGGCGCTGTCTGGCACCCCGCGAGCGCGCAGGCAACGAGCACCGCGCCGAACAGCGCACGGCTTGAGAAGCGCCGGATCGCGCAGCGTCCGGACGGCAATACTGAATGCGTGTACATGGTCTTCCCCGCTTGGACGTATCCGCCCCACTCCCGATCGAGACCCGCAATGCTTATCGCATACCGGGGACTCGATCCTCCCCCACCCTCACCACCTTCCCCACCTTCACAACAGGCCCTGCCGACGCGTCTATGCCGCGTCTTCGATATCCACGACACGCCACGCGCCGTCGCCCGCGCGCTTCGCGCGATACATCGCCGTATCGGCCGCACGCAGCAGGCTTGCCACATCGCCGCCGTGATCCGGAAACCACGCGATGCCCAGGCTGATCGACGTCGCGACCGATGAACCGTCGGGCAGCGGAATCGGCGCGCGCGTCGCATCGAGCAGCGCCTTCGCGACGTCGAACGCCGCCGTGCCGTCCTGCATATCGTCGAGCATCACGGCGAATTCGTCGCCGCCCAAACGCGCGACGACATCGCCCCTTCGCAAAGGCCCCCGAAGCCGCATCGCGGTCGCGACGAGCACGGCGTCGCCCGCGTCGTGACCCAGCGTGTCGTTGATCTCCTTGAAGCGATTGCTGTCGATGTAGAGCACGGCGATCTTGCGGTTTCCGGCACGCGCTTTCTCGATCGCGTCGTGCAGAAGAAACTCGAAGTACGCGCGATTGGGCAGGCCGGTCAATGCGTCATGATTGGCCTGATGACTCAGCGTCGCGTTCTGTTCGCGCAGCGAGTGCTGCCAAATCTCCAACTCGTCGAGCAACGCGTTGAAGTCGTCTCCGAGCTCGCGCAATTCGACGATCGGCGTCGGCCCCACGCGTCGGTCGAACGAGCGCTCGCGACGCACCGCGTACGCGACGTCGGCAAGCTCACGCAACGGCGCGACGATGTCGCCATGCATGCGTTTCGCGATCAGGCCGCCGACGCAGATGGTCACGAGCACGCATCCGAGCACGCCCGCGACGCCGCCCCAGACGAACAATGCAAACTGCCGTCCGCGGCCGTGTACCTCGAGATACCCGACCACGGCACCGCCGTGCGTGATCGGCAAAACGACGGGCGGCGGCAGGGCAAGCGACGCGAGGCGCGTCAGAAACGGAATCGAGCCACGCGACGTATCGTCCCATTGCGCGAGCGGGCGGTGATGCAGATCGGTCACGCGGACATGATCGACATCTTCGAGCGGCGCGATCTGCGCGATCGCATCGTGCGCGGCGGCGTTGTCGCCGAACACGACCGCGGCCTCGGCCGTATACGCAAGCGAGCGTGCCACGAGATGCAAGTTGTCGTCCGCATACGCACGCAACGCCATCCATGCGACGAGAATCAGCGGAATCGCCGCCGTGGAAATCGCGAGCACGGCGAAGCGCGCGTAGGTCCGCCGCAACACGCCGCGCAGGGACGTATCGCGTCCTTGCTCAGCGGGGACGGAGCCGCCCTGCCGCAGAACGGAAGCCGATGTCGTGTCCTGATTCATGGCGTGCCCAGCTTGCGCGCGAGTTCCAACACTCTCGGGCTCACGCGGACGCCGCCTCGCGAGATGCTGTCGAGATTGATATCGAACGACACGCGCACGTCGTCGACATGAATGCAGAACATCGCGCCCTTCGTGCAGGCGCGATCGTTTTCATCGATCGTCAGGATCGGGTGGCCTGCGATGCGCGCGAACAGATCGCCGCGCTCGGCGTCGGACAGCGCACCGACATACACCGCATCGCACTGCGTCGGCAAAGCGTCGTCCGTGACAAGGCGTGCCTTGATCGAGGTCGGAGGCGCAAACGGCAGCGTCGTATCGCTCGCCGCGGTCGTCCAGTCGTGCGGCGTCCCGACGACGCACAACCGGACGTTCGACAAGCCGCTCGGCCAGTGCGTATAGCTGACGATCCCCGATACCGCGCGGCGCACCGCGCCATTCGCGTCGTTCGGCGTCGCGGCGTCGGGAGGATTTGGAGAATTGGGCGGCGTCTGTGCGAAAGCGCACGTTGCCGACACGAGCGTCATCGCGAGCGCTGCTCGCACCACCCGCTCAAACGATGCTTTCAAACCGCTGGCAGGGACCCCGTCCGTGATCGCTTTCGACGTTTTCATATTTATGGCGACGCATGAAGCCTGACGATCCGCGCATCCGATGCGTCTTCGATCCGATCGTCGTGCCATTCATCTCAATATGACTTCGGCGCGAGTATAACAGTCGGTCCCTTACGTTTTGGTGTCCAACGTCGAGACGTTGCGTGACGGGATGACGTGTCGGGGCATGACCGAAACACGACGGGGCGCAACGGGATGCGGACGATACGGCGTCGGCCGCGGAGATCCGTTTGCACGCGCCGAACGACGCCTCGAACACACTCATCGAGGCAGTCGACACGCGCACGACATTCGCACGTCATGCACGCTCGGCATCCGATCGGCATCTGTTGTTATGGCAGTTTCAGATACGAGGCAGCAACGATCGTCGCGCGGCTCGATGGTACGTGCGATGCGAACGCTGCGGGCGCTATCGCGCCGGGGACTGCATGAAACGTTAGTGGATATCGATCGAGACGGGCGAACCGACGGTCAACGGCGACGACGTATCGCCCTGGCTGCCCACGGCATCGGGGCTCGACGCTTGCTGCGTTTCACCGAGATTCGCCTCGAAAACCTTGGCCTGATTACTGACCTTCGTCGAGTACTTCTTGCCGCCGCCATAGCTGCGCAAACCCGCCTCGACATCGCCGCCGGCCGAGTCGACGTAGCCGCTCAGGATCTCGGAGCCCGTCTCGATGTTGGTCGTCGGTTCAGTGAGGTCCTTGCCCTTGACCAGTTGCCGATGCGACGACGGAACGATCTGCATGAGTCCCGTCGCGCCATTCGCGCCGTGCGCCTTTTCCCGGAAACGCGATTCGATGGTGATCACGGCAAGCAGCAGCGAGGGCGGGAGCGAATACTTGGACGCCGATTTCATCACTGCATCGGCAATCTCGTCGGCCTTCGCGCGCGCCACGCCGAACCGCTCGGCGAGCAGCGCCGATACCTTCTCGGTTTTCGCGGCCAACGACGATTCGACCGGCTCGGGTTGATCCGCGAGCGCAATCTGATTCAGTCCAAGCGCGAGGGCCATCAGGCAAAGGATGCGTCGCATGACTCGGCGTAGTCCTATGGAGCCGCGATTATAGCGGCATCAATAAATGCCGACACCCGGGGGCGTCCCGAGCCCCAAACGCCCATTAAATGGGACGTTTGTTTGCACACACCCAAACCGGAATCCCTTTGAACAGCGGGCGTCCGCGTGGTATTCACGATCAGGGTCGGTCGATTTGACCGCTCATACCCGACTCTTAAGCAAGGTTATTGAGCCGGCTTGCGTGCGTCCCTGTACTGACAAGCGTACGCGGCTTGGCGACAATTGAGCCCTTACGAATTCGATTCAGACGCACGTTTGACATACCGCACCATGGCTCGCGCACTCCCCCGCCCCCAAACCCGCGGCGAAGAACTCGCCAACAGCATCAGTCACGGCGCAGGTTGCCTGATTGGGATCATCGGACTCGTGCGCGTCGTCTTCGACGACCGCCATGCCGGAACGACGGCCGATCTCGTCGGCCTCGTCATCTATGCGATCACGATGTCGGCGCTCTACATGACGTCGGCGATCTATCACGGACTCGCGGACGGGCGCGCGAAGCAGATTTTCATGAAGCTCGACTACTGCGCGATCTATCTGTTTATCGCGGGCACCTACACGCCGTTCACGCTCGGCGTGCTGCACGGCGACTGGGGATGGGCATTGCTCGTCGCGGTCTGGGCGCTTGCGCTGATCGGCGTCGTCATGCGGGGCTTCGACGTCCTCTCGCATCCGTACATCACGACGGCGCTCTACCTGCTCATGGGCTGGCTTGTGTTGTTCGCGATCCGACCTTTGCTCGCGCATGTGCCGGCGGCCGGCATTGCGTGGCTCGTGGCCGGCGGCGTGGCCTACACGGTCGGCGTCGTGTTCTATCTGCTCGACAGCCGATTCAAGTTCGCCCACCTCGTCTGGCATCTATTCGTCATCGCGGGCTCGGTCTGTCACTTCGCCGCGGTCGCGGGGTATGCATCGATCACGCCGCTGGCGTGATCGATGTTCGCTTGATCGATGCTCGATGCTCGATGCTCGATGCGACTGAAGCGCCCGCGGCGCGTCAGTTCTCAATGGCGGGGTCGGTCTCGGGTGTTTTGATGCCGTTGCCGTTACCGTCGCGCGTCTCGGGCATCGCGGCCCAGACAAGCAGCACGGCCAGCGCACCCGCCGCGGCGAGCCCCATGAACGCCATCCGGTCGCCGAACCGATCGGCCGCGAAGCCCGCGAGCGAGGTGCTCAGCGTGGCGCCGATGCCGGCCGCCAGTCCGAATACGCCGATACAGAGGTTGTAATGCCCGCGCTCGCCGCCGACGTCGACGGCGATCAGCGGGAGCATCACGCCGAACACCGCCGCGCTCAAGCCGTCGAGGAGTTGGACCGGCACGAGCAGATACGGCGTGCTGACCCCCGCGAACAACAGGGCCCGCAACGGCAGCGCGGAAAAGCCGAGCAGCAGGATCGGCCGGCGTCCCCATTTCTGCGCGGAGCGACCGACCCACGGCGACAGCGCGGCGACGACCATCTGCGGCACGATGATGCACGCAGCGATCACGAGCTGCACGTTGTCGCCCATATGGGCAGTCACGTCGCCGGCCGCGAGATTCAGCATCGCCGCGTTCGACAGGTGAAACAGGATCACGCAGAGCGCAAAGACCAGCAGCCGCTTGTCACGCAGAAGTTCGCGCAATGTGTCCCGCGCGGTATGACGCTTTGCATCGGCGGGGTCCTTGGCTGCGGGGATCGGCGCGCGCGCGGGTTCGATCATGGTCAGCGCGATGAGCGCCGGCACGGCGAGCGCGGCCGTAAGCCAGAAGATCGAGCGGATCGACACATACTGTCCGAACAATCCCATGAGCGTCGCGGCGATCGCGCTGCCGATCGATGCGAAGCGCGCATTGCGTCCGAGCCGGTCGCCGAGATTCATGCGGCCGACGAGGGCGAATGAAATTGCCGCGATGGCCGGCGTGATCATGCAACTCGCGAACCCGTGGAAGATTTCGGCGGTCAGCACAGGCAGCCACGTCGGGCTGATGCCGAGCAGCAATGCGCAGAAGATCAGCGCGAGAATCGCGACACCGGCCGCGCCGCGCTTGCCGGGAAGCGCATCGATGAGGATCCCCGCGGGGATCTGACTCGCCATGGCGGTCACGGTGCCGACGCTGAGCATCAGTCCGATTTCGCCTTGCGTCCATTTCTTGGAGGCGAGGTACGACGCGATGAAAGGTCCAAAGCCCGTTTGTACGTCGGCAATGAAGAAATTCAGCCAGTCGAGCGCTCGCAGACTACGTGCATTAGCCATGTTTTATTTAGGCGAGCGTGTTGAGGAAGCCGTATCGACCGCGGAGGCGCCTGCCGGCGGCGCGGCCGCGCTTGCGGGCTGGGCCACGGGCGTGACGGCGTCGACCGGTTTGTCGGCCTGATACGAGGGCGAAGCCTTGATCTGCGCGTCGCTCATATCGAGCCGCAGCGACAGTTCGTGATCCTTATCGACAAACATCAGGGCAGACCACGAGACGGCAATGTTCCTGACGTCATGACCGATCGAATTGCTGACGTCGAGGATGACGGCCTGCGGCTGCGCGGCGCCGTCGATAAGGACATCGACGACACGGCCGACGCGGTCGCCGTCCTTTCGGAGCGCCTTCGAGTCGGACATCGTGAGCGCAAGCGGTCCGGGAGCCTCGGCTTGCGCCTTCGGCTTCGCCTCGGCCGCCGAGGGGGGCGCGCCCGACGGCAGCGTCAGCGTGATCGGCACTTTGCGCGCGACGGTTCCGTTGAACCGGAACGCGGCGAGCGGGAAATTCATCTTGCGGTCGCCGACCCCGAGGAAACCGTTCAAATTGACGACGATCTGATCGGGTTGCCCCTTCGCGTTGACGACCATATCGATGACGCGGCCGATCACCTTGCCGTCAGGACGCTGGACTTCGGTGTCGAGCACGCCGTGCGACTGTTCGGGAGCGAGACGTTTGACGGTCACGAGCGGCGGCGGAGGCGGTGGCGCGGGCGCGACGACGGGCGGCGGAGGCGCCGGTGCCGGTTGCGGCTTGGGCGCGACGCGTCGCGGCTTGCGGGGGTGCTGCGGCGATTCCGGCGGCTCTTCGGACTCGGGGGGCGGCTCGACGACCGCGACGGGCTCGGATGCGGGTTCGGGGACGGTCTCGACGCAGGCGTCCGATGCCGGACATGGCGGCACTTCGACGATCGGTGCGGACGGATGCTCGAACAGGCCGCACCCGGCGAGGACAAACACCATCAGGCACGCCGGGACACACCATCGCGCGACCAGACGCGCTAAACCACCAGTCATCGAAACACACTCCCAATGTCGAGGGCATGCTCTGGATGCCGGCGCGCCGGCATCCAGATGCGGGGGCCGGGCCGGCCGAACGGCGAGCGTGCCGCGCACGCCTCCCATCCTCGTAGCGCGCCGATGGCGCGGAACCGCCAGCAGGCCGCGTGCCACTGCGGCCTGTTCGTTCGCTTCGAACCCCGCATGGTATTCGATTCCGTAGTGACGGCGCTAGTTTGGGGCCGGCCGGCGCAAGGCGAGATCGGACCATTGACGATCCGCCGCATGCCGAACGACGACCCTTATCGCTGTCATCAAGCCCCTGCATGCGAAACGCATCTCATCGAGGGGTTCGGGATATTGGCCGTTAGTTGCGAATATTGAGATAGCCGACTGCGTTCAGAAGCGCCATTGAACGCCCGCGCCGGCTCGCGCGCCCGAGAAACCCCGGCCGAACGCCCGGTTGAATTCGATATCCACATTGAGCAGCGTGAACGCGCCGATGCGCCCCGAGATCCCGAATCCGGCGTTCCAGCCGCTGCCCGCCGGCGACGTCGAATACTGCGTATCGCCGATACGGTGAGCCATCGGCGGACCGCCGCCGATCGTCACGCCCGCCAGCACGTAGGGGACGAGCGTCGTACGCCCGGGTTCGAACGTCTGCGTCGCGCGAACGCTGAAGCGCGCGGCAACCGCGCGCTCGGCCGCAAAACGGCAGGGGTTGCCGTCGCTATCGACTGTGTCGATCATTCGGACATCGACATAGGTCGCCGTGAGTGCGGGCATCAATGTCACGCCATAGGGCAGCGCGAACGACACCCCCGTTTCGGCAAGCATCGACAGGCCCGCACCGCCCGTTGACGCGACCTCCTGCCGCGCGTTCCGCACATCGAAATTCAGAGTGTCGAACTTAACGAGACCGCGCTCGTACAAGCCCTGGAGACTGTCGTCGTGCCGATGCAGGATCTGGAATCCGAGCCCGGCCGTGCGCACGCGCGCGCGATCGCCTCCCCCCGGCGAGACGCCGCTCACGGTGGCCTCGGCGATATCAAAGCCGACGTCGAGGCGTGTCGAGCCGCCCGCCCGCCGCACTTCGACAAGGGGCAGACCGATCAGAACGCCGCGCTCTGTCGTTCTGAAGCCGTAGACGCGGCCCGCATCGCCGACGTCGCCGTGAAAGCGCGCGAGCCCGCCGAAGATCGTCGCGAATCCGCGCGGGCCGGCCGGGGGCATCGCGGCGTCGAGTCGCGACGTCAACGCCACGGACGTGCCCCAATTGAGCAACGCCGAGCGCAGCACGTTCGTTGCGGCCTCAGGCAACGACATGTATGTCATCGCATGAGGCGACTCGGGACGCACGGGCGGTGTAGCCGGCGACGCGACCGATTCGATCGCTTGATCGGCACGCGCATTTTCGGTCGAGCCAAGCTGGGGCTGGGTCTTATCGGCGTTGCCGAGATCATCCTTGGCCGGACGGTCCTCAGTCGATCCGGCCTCGGCCACGCCATCGCTCGTTGGACTCCGATGGACGGGGCGATCGTTTATCGGGCTGTCGTTCGTTGAACCAGCGTGGGTCAGGGCGTCGTTCGCCGAGCTGTCGTTTTTCAGGCTGTCGTTTGCCGGGCCCTCGTTTGCCGGGCTGCCGTTTGTCGAACTGTTGTTTGTCGAGCTGTCGTTCGGCGTGTTGACACTCGCCGGGTCGTCGCTTGCCGGACTGCCGCTCGCTGGACTGTCGTTCGTGGTGCTGTTATTTGCCGAGACCGCCGTGGCATGGTCGTCCTTGGCGAAATCTTTCACCGCAGCGCCATCATGGGTCTCGCCGGCGTCGGACCGCCCCTTCGCCGTCGCCGAAGCGACATGGATGGGCGTGCCACTGGCCGGACCGCCCACGTTCCGGCCATCCTCGGCAGTTTGAGCCCGCGTGTCGTCGATACGCACGTCAACGCCGTCATCGAGATCACGTCTCGGACGCGCCTGCTCGCCCTCCGACGCGCCCTGGCCCGCTTGAGTCTTCGTGCCCTCCGCACTACCGAGCGCATCGGCCGAAAGCACGTCGAACACGGGCCCTTCGGACTTGGACGGCACCGCCTTGGCCGTCGCGTCCGTCGGCATCCCCTCCTCCGTTGACGGATCGATCGACGAATCCTTCCGCTGCGCATCCACCGGTACAGGGCCTTCCAGCGGATCGATCGTCGGCGATGCATCGTGCTGAAGCGCATCCGCGGGACCCGGGATCCTCGCGGGCGCATTGATCGTCACCGCATCCGGCTTCGACAACAGCGTCTCGCCCGTCGATACCTCATCGAGCCCCGCGTTCTTCGGAGGCAACGCTTCGGTCGATACTTCCTTCGGCGGCTGATCCTTCGTTGCCGGATTGTCCGGCGACTCGTCCTTCGGCGAGACATCTTCGGATCGCACAGCATCCTTCGATGACCCATCCTCCGCGTTATTCATCGACGTCCGCGTATCGACGAGACGGTCATCCGGCAAGGTCGTATCGACGACCGGGGCGGCCGGCGGTGTCACGCTCGGATCGGGCGCCTTGCGCGTCGCGAGCCGAAAATCCCAGAATCCTTCGTCGCCGGCCACGAGTCGCTGCTTGCGATCGCTGGTGCCCGGCGCGAACGCCATCAGCTCGTACTGATACTTGGCGCCTGTCAGTGCATGGCCGGCCAGCACGAAACTGCGCGGCGTCGCGCGGCCGCCGACCTGCACGAGCGAAATCCCTTCGTCGGGCTGAATCTCACCGTCCCCGTTGCGATCGGTCTGCGCGCCCAGTTCGATCGGCACGACCTCGATCACGTGAACGCCCGTCACATCGCCCGTGACCAACACACGATCGGTACGTTGGGCATCGAGCGCTCCGCCCTCGTTGATAACCGTGCGCAAACGCAGCGTCGCGACATCCTTGAGGGGCGGCACGTTCTCCGACACGCGGGGCTCGACCTCGTTGGATCCGACGTCATTGGACGCAACGTCATTGGCCTCCGGCCCCGGCTCGTACGTGACCGAATCCACGTCCAAAGGCGTCGACGCCGCGCCGCTTGTCAGGCCCGTACCGGCATGCGAGCTTGCGGCGGCGGGCGACGCGTGCGTGCCGTCGGCGGATTGAACCGGCTCCACCGAGTCACGCTTCGCCGACGCGTCGCGCCCTGCCGCGCCCTCGGCGCCGGCCGCGACCGGCGCCTGTTCGACGTCCGCGTCTCGTCCGGCCACCGCGCCGTCGACGACCAGGATCTGTCCGACACGCGAAGCCGAATTGAACTCGACCACACCTCGATTGTTCAAGGCCGCAATCCGCATCGAACCCTCGAAGGCCGTTCGCGCCTGCACGCCGACATCGAACGAAGCCCGTACGCGTACGGCGTCGACCGATCCTGCCCCCGACGCTGCGCCACCCGCGGTCCGAAATCCTCCGCGGAACACACCGTGGTCGCGCAATTCGAGCCGCACATAGGAATGCGGATCGATACGGATGTCGCCCTCAACCGTCGAATGATCCGAAATGATGATGCGCGCGCCCACCGGTCCCTGCGGCGTGGGCAAAACATTGATCGCGACGGGTGAATGAAGCCGCGCATGCCGCGTCACGATCAGCGTCGAATCCGAATCGACCTCGATCGCAGGTTCGGGCCGTTGTCCCCAATCGAGGTTCATGTCGACGATTTCGAGGACGGAGCCATTGCGAACGGAGACAAGCGATGTTCCCGGCGCTTCGGCCTCCAACGTCGTATCGGTCAGCGACGCGCGCGCATGCTCGAGACGCAGCGCGACCGAGCCCGATCCGATCGTTCGGATATCGACGCCGTGTGCGACGAGTGTCGCGTCGCTCTTCAGGAGTACACCCGGCGTCTGCGCGGCGCGCGTCTCGATCCGCGCACGCTCGCGTGTCCCGTCGGACAAGACGACATCGCCGATATCGAGTGCGCCGTCCTTCATCGCCAATGCGCCGTTTGCTCGTTCGCCGATCGTCGAGACCGTACCGCCTCGGAATGCGAGCGTACCCGACCGTCTGACATGGATTCCGATCGCTTCGTCGCCGTGCGTCTTGACGACACTGCTGTCGGCGCGCAGCGTCGCCGCGTCGCTCACCATGCCGTACGCGCTGGGCTCCAGCGTCACCACCCGAATCCGATGCGCGTCGGCGACCGCGGCGTCGCGCACGTATAGCGCGTAGGCCCGCGCAAAATAGACATACAGTTCGGCGTCGGCAAGGTCGAACACCGCGTCGCGGCCCGCTACCCGGATCGCCGAATGCCCCGGGTCTCGAGCGTCCGAGAAATACCGCCCGCCGCTCTTGCGCAGATTGCCGGCATGCAACATATCGATGAACGGGATCGGCCACGGCGGCAGCTTCGGTAGCGCGTCATCCGCGCGCGAATCGAAAACGAACGCAGCGCTCAGCACGACGGCCACGATTTTCCGACGCATGCGCGGCACATACGCTCGCACACGCGCGGATTGACACGCCCGCGTCGGCGCGTCGACCGGCGTCGGTCGAACAGCCCCTTTGCGGATCCCCTGCACACGCTCTGGCATCGATTGAACCTCGTTCGGATGGCGTCCACCATGTAGATGAATCCTCTGGCGACCGAACGAAATGTGCCAAATCGAGATACATATCTATATCGCTTAACTACGTTGCATTCGTAGGACTTTCCTGAATTATGCGAAACATCCGTCCGTGCTCACGCCTACCCAAAGGCGCGCTTAACGGTCTTTCAAGAAAACGGCACGACCATCAGACGAACGAGTGCCGAAGCCGGCGTCTTCACCCGAGCGCGTGATGCGCCCGCTTCGGACTTCGGCTCAATATCCGTCACACCGGCTTCCGCTTTCCCGAGACGATGAAAGTTCGCACCCTTTCCGGCTCCATTGCTGCTGCACCGTCTGATTCACGTATGCGGCACACACGGCACAACCGAAACGGCTGATATGCCCGTATCGATGCGACAGATCACACCGCACGCCACCGCTTCGATGACGGCCCCTCTCGCGCTCAAAACACATCCCGTTAGCGTCGATTGCCGCTCACCGCTCGTCGACAAGACAATTATTTTCATTAAAAACAAAGACTTGATTTGAAATCAAGAAAACATCATTAGCAAGTGACGATTCGGTTGTAGTCGTGTATCGATCGGCTTGCTTTAATGCCTCACCCTGCGTGCCGTCAGCACGCTCGATCCGTACCGTTCTCTATCAAGGATGCGTGGATGATTTCATTTCGAAGTGATGCCGGGCTCTTGTTTGCTACGCACTACGAAACGCTTACGCATCGTTTTCAAAAGGCATTCGCACGAGTTTCAGAAGATGCGAAAGCGCCGCGTGGTGCGCTAAGTGCCTGCCCAGCGCCCTTATCGCTTCTGCGACGCGCATGACTCACGCGTTCGATCGTCGTTGATTCAAATCACACGGCGCGGCATGCCGCATTCGGCCAGACGACACCGGGAGCGTGATCCTCGGCCGGATGATCGACGTGGCCGACGCCTCGTATGTCCGGCAGATCAATACCGGACTCTCTCGCGATGAAAAGTGACTGCCATGAGCAAACACATTCGCTTTAACGCCTTTGAAATGAATTGCGTGGGTCATCAATCGCCGGGCTTATGGGCCCATCCGCGCGATCGTTCCTGGCAATACAAAGACCTCGATTACTGGACCGATCTCGCACAGGTGCTGGAAAAAGGGATCTTCGACGGCATTTTCATCGCTGACGTCGTCGGCTACTACGACGTCTATAAGGGCAGCAACTACCACGCGATTCATCAGGCGGCGCAAATTCCCGTCAACGATCCGCTGCAGCTCGCGGCGCCGATCGCCATGGTGACCCGACATCTCGGGATCGGCATCACGGCATCGACGACCTTCGAGCATCCGTACACGTTCGCGCGGCGGATATCGACCGCCGACCACCACACCAAGGGACGCGTCGCCTGGAATATCGTCACGTCCTATCTGGAGAGCGGTGCAAAAAATATCAGCGAAGGCGGGTTGCGCGATCACAGCAACCGCTATGAGGTCGCCACCGAATACGTCGAGGTGCTCTACAAGCTGTTCGAGGGCAGTTGGGAAGACGGCGCCGTCGTCCGCGACCGGCATGATCGTGTCTTCACAAACCCCGACAAGGTTCACGAAATCGGCCACAAGGGAAAGTTCTTCGAGGTGCCCGGTTATCACTTATGCGAGCCGTCGCCGCAACGCACGCCCGTCCTGTTTCAGGCGGGCGCATCCGGTCCCGGCAAAGCATTTGCCGCGCGACATGCCGAGTGCGTGTTCGTCGCCGCGCCGACACAGTCGGTGCTCAAGAACTACGTGGCCGATGTGCGCCGCCAAGCCGCCGAAGCCGGACGCGATCCGCGCAAGATCCTGATCTATAACCTCGTCACGGTCATCGTCGACGAGACGGACGCGAAAGCACACGCGAAGTTCGAAGACTACAAACGCTACGTGTCCTACGACGGTTCGCTCGTGTTCATGTCCGGTTGGACGGGGATCGACTTCGGTCAATACGCGCCCACCGATCTCGTCAAGCGCGTGGAGACCAACGCCATCGTATCGGCGGTCGAGCATCTCGCCGGCGGCGACAAAGCCTGGACCATCGAAGAACTCGCGACGTGGGGCGGCATCGGGGGATTGGGGCCCGTGTTTGTCGGCTCGGCGACGACGGTCGCCGACATTCTTCAGCAATGGGTCGAGGCGACGGACGTGGACGGCTTCAACCTCGCCTACGCGGTCGCGCACGAGACCTTCGAAGACGTGGTTCACCATCTCGTTCCCGAGTTACAGCGGCGCGGCGTGTATCCGAGCGCCTATCAGCCGGGAACGCTGCGCGAAAAACTATTCGGCTCGGGTCCATTGTTGCCGCCTGAACACCCTGGGGCGCAGTTTCGCGACATCGAACGCGTCAAGCGTGAAGCCGCCGCCCAGTCCGAGGATATCCCGGCAACGCCGCGCGAATTCGAAACAATCAAGTGAGACGCGACCATGACGAGTGCCTTGCTGAGCCTGCATAACGTTTCACTGTCGTTCGAGGGCGTCCATGCGATTTCGAATATTGGCTTCGAGGTCGCCCAAGGCGAGATCTGTGCATTGATCGGACCGAATGGCGCCGGCAAGAGCTCGTTGTTGAACGTCATCAATGGCATCTACCGCGCCGACGCCGGCGACATTGTCTTCGACGGCACGCACTTCAAGCGAATCTATCCGCGTAAGGCCGCGTTGCTCGGCATCGGACGGACCTTCCAGCACAACGCGCTGTTCGACAGGCTGTCGGTACTCGATAACGTGCTGGCGGGCTTGACACGGCACAGCCGGACCGGCTTCCTCGAGCACGCCTTCCGCGTGGGACGCGACCCTCGCGAGCGGCATGATTTTCGAGCGCGGGCCGACGCGATGATCAGCTTTCTCGAACTGGACGCTTATCGCAACGCGCGTGTCTCGACGTTGCCCTATGGCGTTCAAAAGCGTGTCGATCTCGCCCGCGCGCTTGTCGGTCAACCGAAACTCCTTCTGCTCGATGAACCGATGGCCGGGATGAACCAGCACGAAAAAACGGTGATGAGCCGCTTCATCGCCGCCATCAATCGCCAGTTCGGCACCACCGTCATTCTGATCGAGCACGACATCGGTGTCGTGATGGGTCTGTCGAATCACGTCGTGGTACTCGACTACGGGCGCAAGGTGGGCGACGGCACACCCGATGAAGTGCGGCACAACCCCGAAGTCATCAAGGCCTACCTCGGCACCGTTCACTAAAGCGCGGGCATCCATGAACCTGTTTCTTCAAACGCTTATCGGCGGACTGCTGGCCGGCGTGATGTATTCGCTGGTCGCCATCGGCTTTGTACTCATTTACAAGGCATCGGGCGTATTCAACTACGCACAGGGGGCGATTCTATTGTTCGGCGCACTGAGTTTCGTGACGCTCACGGAACACGGCGCGCCCTTCTGGCTCGCGTTGCCCATCACCGGTGCGGCGATCATCGTCGCCTCGATCCTGATCGAGCGGCTCGTGCTGAGACCGCTGATCAATCGCGATCCGTTGACGCTCTTCATGGCGACACTGGGCCTGAGTTTCGTGATCTACGGACTGGTTCAGCTCTTTTTCGGTTCCGACGTGCACATGCTCGATCTCGGCATCGACGACGTACCGCTCGCGATCGGCGGCATCTCCGTGAGTCAGTTCGATCTCGTGGCGTCGGGCGCGGCGGTCACGCTCGTGCTGGTCCTGTCGATCGCGTTCAGCAAGACGCGCATGGGCATCTCGCTACGCGCGGTCGCCAACGACACGCTCGCCGCACAGTCGATCGGCATTCAACTGCCGCATATCTGGCGCATCGTCTGGAGCGTCGCGGGGCTCGTCTCGCTTGTGGCGGGGCTGCTCTGGGGCGCGCGTCAGGGTGTCCAGTATTCGTTGTCGCTGATCGCGCTCAAGGCCTTGCCGGTGCTGATCATCGGCGGCTTCTCGTCGGTCGGCGGTGCGATCGTGGCGGGCCTCCTCGTCGGCGCCACGGAAAGTCTCGCCGACATCTATATCGGCCCGCTCGTGAACGGCAGCGTATCGACCTGGTTTGCGTACATCCTCTCGGTCGGTTTTCTGCTCGTTCGTCCGACGGGACTCTTTGGCGATCGCGCGATCGAACGGGTGTGACATGACCAGACAAACACAAGGTGCCGAGTTGACGTCGATCCGTCCAATCACGGCGATTCCAGACAGTCCTAGAGACAAGCGCCCTCTTCTACTGTTCTGCGGCTTCGTCGTGCTGGCACTCGTGCCGTTGGCGGCCGGCGACTACCTGCTGAGCTCGATCCTGATTCCCACCGTCGTGATGGCGCTGGCGGCGGTCGGTTTGAATCTGGTCATGGGGTATGCGGGTCTCGTCTCATTGGGCTCGGCGGCCTTCATGTCGATCGGCGCGTTCTCCGCTTACAACTTGTTGCTGCGCGTGCCGATCCTGCCTTTGCCTGTCGTCATCGTGCTCGCGGGGCTGATCTCGGCTGCGGGCGGAGTCGTATTCGGTTTGCCCAGCCTGCGTATCAAGGGCTTTTATCTCGCGGCCTCGACGCTCGGCGCGCAGTTCTTCGTCGAGTGGCTGTTCACCAATTTCAATTGGTTTTCCAACGGCAGCCAGACGCTCACCATCTCGGCCCCGCGCCTCGAACTGTTCGGCCGCGATCTGAGTTCGCCGCAAGGCCGCTATCTGCTGGTGCTCGCAACCACGGCACTGCTGCTCTGGCTTGCGCACAATATCGTGCGCAGCCGCATCGGCCGCGACTGGACGGCCATTCGCGACATGGACACCGCCGCCGCCGTGCTCGGCGTGCAGATCGCGCCCCGAAAGCTGCAGGCTTATGGCGTGAGTTCGTTTATCTGCGGCATCGCCGGAACGCTCTGGGCCTTCGCGTACCTGGGCACGGCCGACGCGCACGCGTTCAGCCTCGACAAATCGTTCGAGGTGCTCTTCATCGTTCTGATCGGCGGCACCGCGAGCCTCGCCGGCAACTTTCTCGGCGCGGTTCTGATCGTTCTGCTGCCCATCGGACTCGAACGGCTCGTGGAAGCAACCGGCTTGGCAGACACCGTGAACATGGGGGCGTTGTCGAACCTGCAAAGCGTCGTGTTCGGCCTCGTGATCATTGTTCTCCTCATCAAGGAACCCGATGGGCTGATCGGACTGTCTCGACGCCTCTTTCGCTCCGCGACGGCGCGTGCCCATCGCGCAAGCCCCGACACGGCCTCAGTTGTCTCATCAAACCTCGAAAAGGATGATTCATGAATATCTCGTTCTCGAAGCGATTGCAGCGAACCGCCGGATTGCTGCTCGCCTGCGCACTGGGCGTCTCCTCGGTCGCCATGGCAGACGGCCATAGCGGCCAGCAACTGGCGCCCATATTCACGTATCGAACCGGACCTTATGCGCCCTCCGGCATTCCCTTCCTGGGCGGCAACCTCGACTACATCCGTTACGTCAATGAGGTCGAAGGCGGCGTGGACGGCGTGAAGATTTATGTTCAGGAATGCGAGACCGCGTATGAGATCGAGCGCGGCATCGAATGCTACGAGCACTACAAGAAGGGATACGACGGAGCGCCGACGGCAGCGATCTTTCCCCATTCCAGCGGATTGGATGTCGCGCTGACCGATCGCTCGCGCGCCGACAAGGTACCGATCGTCTCGCCGGGCGGCGGCCAAAATGTCGCCACCGACGGCCACGTGTTTCCGTATCTCTTTCCGTTACAGTTCGACTACTGGAGCGAAGCGCAAATCGTCGTCGACTATGTCGCGAAACAGGTCGGCGGTTACGACAAGCTGAAGGGCGTCAAGATCGCCACGCTCTATCACGATTCCGGCTATGGGCGCGACACGATCCAACCGCTCGACATCCTGTCGAAGAAGTATGGTTTCGTCGATATCCAGATCCCCGTGCCCCCGCCCGGAGAACAGCAGCAAGCGCAATGGGAAAAGATCAAGCAAGCCAACGCCGATTGGGTCTTCCTGCGCGGCTGGGGCGTCATGACGCCGGTGGCGATCAAGACCGCGGCGCGCGTCGGCTTCCCGGCCAACCGCATCATCGGCGATATCTGGAGCGGTTCCGAGGATGACGTCCGCCCGGCCGGCAGCGCCGCGAAGAATTATCTTTCGGTCTCGTTGTTTCCGTCGGGTACCGACTACCCGCTTCTTCAGGCACTGAAGACGCACATTCTCGACACGGGCAAATCGGACCTGAAGGACAAGAGCAAGTTCGGCTCCGTCTACTACAACTACGGCGTGATCGAAGCCGTCATCTTCGTGGAAGCGCTGCGCACCGGTCACAAGAAATTCGGCAATCGACCGCTCACCACGGAAGAAGGGCAATGGGCGCTCGAACATTTGAACATCGACGAAGCACGCATCAAGGAACTCGGCGCCGAGGGTCTGCTGAGTCCTTTGAAGACCTCCGTCGACAATCACAAGGGCGACGTGGCGGGCAAAATCATCCAGTGGGACGGCACGAAGTGGGTCGCGCAGACCGACTGGATCAAACCGGATCCCGCGCTATTCCACGACATTGTGTTTGCCAAGGCCGCGGCTTACGCGAAGGAAAAGGGCTTGACCGTCGGCTCGGCATCCAATTGAGACGTCAGGTCGCGATCCAACGGAGCACCTCATGAGTGAAACGGTACAGCCTCCCCTGCTCGAGGTCGATGACATCCATGCCCACTACGGTCAGGCAATCGAAGCCGTGCGCGGTGTGTCGCTGACCGTTCCTCAGGCAGGCATCGTCGCCCTGCTCGGCGCGAACGGCGCAGGCAAGACAACCACGCTCAAGGCCATCTCGAACCTACTTGGCCCCGAGCGCGGCACGGTCGGGCGGGGTCGAATTCTGTGGCGCGGCGAACCGGCCAACCGTCTGTCCGCGTCCGATCTCGTCAAACGCGGCATCGTGCAGGTACTTGAGGGGCGACGCTGCTTCGCGCAATTGACGGTCGAGGAGAATCTCCGGAGCGGGGGTTTTCTGCGCAGGCCGTCGTCACAGAAGCTCAAAGCGGATCTCGAACGCGTCTACACCTGGTTTCCGCGCCTGCGCGACAAACGCGCCACGCGGGCCGGGCTCACGTCCGGCGGCGAACAGCAGATGGTCGCCATCGGACGGGCGCTGATGACGCGCCCCTCGCTCGTGCTGCTCGACGAGCCTTCGATGGGCCTCGCGCCCATCATCGTCCAGGAGATATTCGAGATCATCGATGCGCTGCGCCGCGAGCAAGGCGTGAGCTTTCTGATCGCGGAGCAAAACGCGAATCTCGCGTTGCACTACGCCGATCATGGCTACGTGCTCGAGAACGGCGTGGTCGCCACTTCGGGCCGCGCGGCCGATCTGCGATTGCGCGACGACGTGACGGACTTCTATCTCGGCGCGCGCCGCGACCCTCAGGAGAAACCACACGAGCCGCCTCGCGTGCATCTCCCCGCCGGTGTCGCGACGCACGCATTGCCAGGCTGAGCGATACGACGTGCACGGTGGCGACGGCCTTCTCTCGAGCGATGTGCCTGGTTCACCGCGCGCTTACGATCACGCCTCCCGCGCCTCGACAATACTGACTTCGAGATCCGCCTGGAACACGTCGAACTCCGCGCAAAACGTCGCATAGGCGCTTCGGATCGCATCGATCTCGACCGGACGCTTCGAACACGCGGTCTCAAGCGCGGTGCACGCGTCGACAAGCCGCGCTCCCCCGACGAGACGTACTGCCCCTTTGATGCGATGCGCGAGCGCCGCGAGCGCGCGATCGTCCGATCGACTCAGGGCCGCATCCGCGGCGACTTTGTCTTCGATGTTCGTGCCGCGCAACGAACTCAGGAACGGCACGCGTTGCATGCCGAATCGCGCCACCTTCACGCAATCGATTGCCGATTCGATCTTGTGTCGACCCGAGGTCCAAGCGTGCTCGCGCACGTCCGCTCTGCGCGCGAGCAATAACACGCGCACCAGCGTCGGGATATCGACGGGCTTGACCAGACATTCGTCCATGCCCGCGCCCAGGGCACGCTGCCGCGCTTCCGGTTGCGCGTTCGCCGTCGCACCGATGATGACGCACCGATGCGGGGATCCGCCCTCGGCATTTGGATCGATATCCCGCGGCGCGAGCGTGCGCGGCCCTGAGCGCGCCTCGCGCTCGCGAATCTTCGCCGACAATTCCTCGCCGCTCATCAACGGCATCGAACAATCCGTGAGCACGACATCGAACCGCCGCTTCGACCACCGGCCGAGCGCATCACGACCATCGCTCGCCACCGCCGCGACACAGCCGAGCAACTCGACCTGCTGCCGCATGACGAGTCGATTGGCCGGATGATCGTCGACGATCAGTACGCGCAGTCCCGCGAGCGTCGCGCGCGCGAATTCGATATCGAACGGCGTCCCATCCTCTTCCGCGCCACGGTCACGCTCCGGCACGCGTGTGTCTTGCACCGCAAGCGACGCCGCCTCGCCTTCGTCGGTCTCGATGCTTTGCGCGACCGGAACAGCACGCGCAAGCGTCAACGCGATCGTCACACGCGTACCCTTGCCCGGCGTGCTGTCGAGATCAAGCGTCCCATCCATCAGATCGACAAGGCGCTTGCAGATCGACAAGCCGAGACCCGTTCCGCCATACGTGCCGCGCTGCGCGTCGCCGACCTGCGAGAAAGGTTCGAACAGGATCGTCTGATCCGCATGGGCAATACCGACACCGGTATCGAACACGGTCATCGACACGTCGAACACTTCATCTGTACGTTCGACGATTTCATATTCGATGCCGACCGAACCCTGCCTCGTGAACTTGACCGCGTTCGACAGCAGATTTGCGATGATCTGTCGCAATCGCACAGGGTCCGCCATGACGTCGGCACGCGCGCGACGCGTCCCCTTCTCGACAAGCCGGAACGCCAGGCCCCGTTGCGCGGCGAGGTTCTCGTAAAGACGCGCAAGTCCTTCGATCCACGCGTAGAAATCGATGGCTTGCGGCGCGAGTTCAAGTTTGTCCGCGTCCATCTTCGATACGTCGAGCACGTTATCGATCAGCGCGAGCAGATCGTGCGCGGCCTGTTGAATGACCCCGAGGGACGCGCTCCGACGCTGCGCGAGCGTCGACCGTTGAAGCTCGAGTTCGATCAGACCGAGTATCGCGTTCATCGGAGTGCGGATCTCGTGACTCATCGTCGCAAGGAAACTCGACTTCGCGCGATTCGCGGCTTCGGCCTGGTCATGCGCGCGCCGCAATGCATCGAGCAGGGTCAGTTGGAAGGCGAGCTGCTCTTCCAGCGTGCGCTCGGCCACGACACGGCGCCGGATCTGCACACGCATCGACACGCCCCAAACGACGAGCAACACGATCCCGACCCCACCCGCGATCGCCGCAAAGATGATGCGCGGCCGGATTTGTTGCCACTTGGGCTCGGGACTGCCCGCAAGCAGCCAACGGCGTCGGATCGCGTCGATCTCGCCGGGCGGCAGATGCGCAATGACCTTGTCGAGAATCGACGCGAGTTCGGGCTGATCGGCCCGTACGCCGAGATGCACGGGAATCGGCGCGCCGCCGACGGTGCCCGTGATCGAGAACATCCCCTTCGGATACAGGCTCAGCGCGTAATGGGCGACCGAGATTTCCATCAGCGTCGCATCGACGTCGTGATCGCGTACGGCATCGAATGCGCTGAGAACGGATGTCGCGCCGACGAGCTGGACACCGGGCCCGGCGCGCGACAACTGTGCCCAAAGCGCGCTATCCGGCAGCAAGGCCACTTTTTTTCCGGCGAGCGCGTCGATGCTTCGCAACGGCGAACTCGACGTACGCATGACGATGACCCAGAGCGAGCGCATATAAGGAATCCGCGTCGTCATCGCGTGCCGATAGTCTTCGGCATCGGCCATCACGGGCGTCAACAACGCGCGCCCGCTCGCGATATCCTGCACGACCTCCGCGACGTTCGGCCGCAGCACGCCCGAAAACGTCAGCCCGGTTTCGAGCGCGATCGCCTCGAGCACGTCGACGCCGATCCCGGCAGGCTCGCCGCGCGAGTCGGAAAACACGAGCGGGGCGAGATCCGCCAGCGACGTGTACGGCACGATCGGATGGGTACGGATCCACGCGCGCTCGCTCTCGGTAAGGTCAAGCGGCCGGACGAAGCCCGGTTCGCCGACATCGTGCGCCCAGCGGCCTCGGACACCTGTCGCAAACGACGTCGGCAGACTCGCAAGTCCGCGATCGATGAGCTTCACAAGCTCGGACTCGTCGGGACGGAGCGCAAAATCGAATCCGCCGTCCTCGATGGGCGCATAGCCGCTCGGCGCGAGATTGTGCAGTTGCAGCTGGTCGATGAGATAGCTCGCGACAAGCAGATTTCCGATAGCCGCATCAGCCTCGCCGAACGAGACGCCTTCGAGGGCTTCGAGCATGCCCGGAAACGCGACCGGCACGGAATCCGGATAGGCCAGCGCGATGTCATGCGCGCGGCGCGCTTGTCCGATGCCGCCGACGTATGCGATGCGCCGCGGCACGACACCGACGTCGGCATCGCGCGCACGCCGCTCGATCATCGCCATCTGATTCGCGACGTAGGGCCGGCTATGCAGCAGCCCCGGCCCGTCCGCGAACGTCGACGTGGTCATCAGATCGATCCGATGCTCGCGTAACGCCTCGATCATCGTCGCGCGATCGTCGAACGCGCGCCATTGAATCGGCACGCCGAGCCGCGCACCGACCGCCTCGACGAAATCGACCGACATACCGTATACGCCGCCGCGCACATCGGACGCATCGAGCGGAGGAGACAGACTGGGCACGATACCGACGACCAGATGATCGGCGTGGGCCGCGAGCGCGGCGCGTTCCATCGTGTCGAGCGAGAGCGCCGGCAGCGTTGCCGGCGCGCTCCATTCGGAGACGACGGCACGCCCTTCGAATGCGTCCGCGCGTGTCGCCTGACCGGGCGGCGGCGCGGACGCGCACGAAAACGCGGCGCACCCTAAGGTCCCGGTCAGCACGGCGAGATGACAGAACCACTTCGTGATGCGCCGCATCGTCTCGGCCTTGTCAGTCGATCAGGCGATGGGCTTTCGCGAACTCGACCAGATCCACGAGCGTTGCGAGATTGAGCTTGCGAAGCATGCGCGTCTTGTGCGTGCTCACTGTCTTCGGACTCAAATACAAGGTGTCGGCGAGCTGCTTGTTGCTTGCCCCCGCGACGAGCCCCTTGAGAATAGTCAGTTCGCGCGGCGACAATTGTCCGAGCCGGTCGGTCGAAGCGTCGGTCCCCGCGTCGGCAAAGCAGTTATAACCGGCCAGCACGAGACGCGCGGCTGTCACGATGTCGCTGATGTCGCGATCCTTCCCGACAAAACCGTGACCGCCGGCATCACGCGCAGGCCCCGCATGCATGCGCTCGTCCTGCGACGAGAACACGAGAACGCGCGTGGCCGACGCCGCGCGACGCATTTGCCGAATCAGCTCGATCCCGTCGATATCGGGTAGTTTGAGATCCACGATGACGAGTGACGGAGGCGAGCGTCGCACCAACGCCAGGCCCTTTTCTCCGGTACCCGCCTCGCCGACGATTTCGAATTCCCCGGTGTCTGCCAGCTATTGATTGTTATGTATTAATAATCAATAGCTTACGAAAAAACTAAAATTTGCAGCCCGCCATTTGGCCCGCCATTAAAATAGACATTCCTCGACGCAACGGGATCGCGTGCGACGCGTCGCTCTGCAGCGTCACAACCTCTTTCGTTCCTCGACTCTTGATCGGTACCTCGTCGACGCGTGATCGATCGTTCGACCTATCTGATAGGGAAACGAACAGCGGCCATTGAGCGCCGAAGTGCCACCGTCCGTGCATATCGCCGTGGCACGACCTGAAACCATCAAGCAGTACTGGCGCTCGTGACTCGCAGCTTGCCGCGCCTCAACACCAATTCTGAATTCATCCAATGTGATCTCGTCCGAGTGGGAAATAAGCGGGGGCGAGATTTCCATCATAGGACGGAAGCGCACCGTCTCACCGCAGGAGATTCTCAAGAGGGTCGCGCCCGACTTGCTCAAAAAATGGAGCGCCTTTATTCCCAAACGATAGCGTTGCGAGCCGCCGACTCCGGCCCTATCGTACGGACCGCAACCGTGCATTGGGACCTCGCGCGCACCAACCCGTGAGAAAGCGAGATCGAAAGAATCGCAAATTGCTCGGACTTTGCTCGGTTCAGTAATCAATCGCAGGAGTCAACGATCGAGTTCGCGTGCGGCCTTGATCGTTGGAGGTTCCACATGGGAAACACTCACCAACGATCGAAATCCGGCACCGATCGAGATCTCACGTCGTGCTCGTCTCTTCCGAATTCGACTCAAGCGCTTGGCCCGATCGCGCGATACCAAATTCCCCACGCACAAGAATGATCTGCAGCAGCGTCCTCAAGCCCGCTCGTTGTTAATTAGTACCCCCTCCCCCACCGTCACCTCCCGTCGACAACACCCAGCTCTCCCCTCAATTTCTGCACTTTTTTACGTCGTATCTGGGGTTTTTCGCTCCGCCTCCGTCACCCAAGGATCTGCAAATTTTATACAGCGATCCCAGCAGTAAATAAAGAGTAGACCCACAACCTTGAGACGAATATGACAGCCCCATCACGCCTTCCAACTGCAGCAGCAAACACCATCAAAACCATCCTCCATTCAGTAGCCTATTTTGACCTCGTCCACATCCGCTTCGAAGATCCATCGCCGCGTCTCGCGGTCCTCGTCCACGTTATATCGCGTGCAGAACTCACGCACGGATGATCGACGAAGTTGTGCGCGATGTTCAATCAAAAATCGATTCCGGAATCCCCGCGTCCGAGATCGCGATTCTGACGCGGACCAACGCACAGGAGTGAGCCGACGAGCCAGAGCAACCACGCCCAAAAGCCACCAAGAAAGAGAAACCAGACCGCGTTACCAAGCGTGCGCATACCTTCAACTCCGTCCGTTTGAACGATCGATCGCCTACCGTGCGTTGAGCGAGTGGCCTCGACCTTTGCCTATGTCAGTCGCCGATATCTGTGTATACGGTCGATTTTATATCAATCTTTATAGTTGATACACAACTTTATACATCTATTTACTGGATTCATATAGTTGACTTTCAACTATTAAATGTGTTACGAGAAAACAGTTGATAGCCGACCATCTACGTCGTCAAATCAGACGCGTATGGGAGAGGTCGAGCGTGGCTCCATCGAGGCAGGAAGAGCTTGTTAGCCGGAAGATTGGCAAGACGATTGCCAAGAAGCGCAAGGCTGCGGGTTACACCCAGGAGCAAGTGGCCGAACATTTAGGTATCGGCAACGAGGCGTTCTCCCGGATTGAACGAGGGCTTGTGAGTCCGGGGATCTTCAAACTCTACGAACTAGCCGAATTGTTCCAATGCGGCGTCGAAACGTTCCTAATCGAAGGATCAGGACGACCGACCGATCAGGCCGAGCACCTGCAGCTGCTGATGTCTAGGTTGTCAGGCCCCGACAGACAGATGATCGTCGGAATTGTCGAGCGATTGTCCGCCCGGTTGGGGAAAGAACCGAGGAAATCCAAATCCGACGCAGATCTTTCTCCTTAAAACTCAACGCCTGCAATGCTCGGTGAGCATTCGACTTTTGCCAATTTTCCGCAGGCGCTCGGTCCAATCGAGATCATCTCGACGAGCAACAACGTTGCCGAACGCGCCTCGATAAAGCAACCGCAAACACCGAAAATGCAATCCTCGCCGAGGACAGTTCGCCGAGTTCGACGCATCGGAATCATTTCAACGCCGATTGGATCGCCATTCCACGAGATATGGGACAACAAGTGCTGCGAGATGACGTGTAAGCGTGCATCCGCCGGCTCTTGCGATAGCGGACGTCGCCGACAATGCACGCCGTGTCTATTGCTCGATGCGCCCAATCGACGAGGTCGGCAGTACATCGAGCGATGCCTGCTCGGCGCCAACCCGCGATTGAACTAACTCCATCAGGGCCCGAGCGCCGTCTGACAACGGCACGTCCGGGCGACGCAGAATGCCGATAATTCGCATGACGCTCGGCTCGACGAGGTCAAGCACGGCCAAACCGCTGCCGGGCCCGACGGGCAGTCCGATCGACGGCACGATCGTCGCGCCCATGCCGAGCCGCGCCATTTCTATCGCCGTCGAGACATTCTCAGCCTCGTATCGCCAATTGATGATCTCGCCGCTACTGACGAGCACCTCCGCCGAAATGACATTGCGGATCAGACTATGGTGATTCAAGGACGCGAGGGACACCTCGCGTTCGCCCGCGAGCGGATTGTCATCGCGACAGACGACAACGAACCGGTCTTCGAGCAGCGGCTTGAAACTCAGATGCGAATGCGTGGCTCGGCGAATCGTCAAGCCGAATTCGAGTTCGCCGCTGTTGACCTGTTCGGCGATCAGCGATGCATAGCCGTCGAAAACGCGAACCCGATGCTCGGGATGCATCTGCGCAAACTCGGCAAGAATCGGCGTCAACATTGCCACCGCGAGCGTCGGTACACAACCCACTTCAATCTTCGGCTGACGCAACATGCCTTGCATCCGAATGTCATGAAGCGACGTATGCAGTTCGTGAATCAGACGCCGCGCACGTGGCAGGAGCGAAAATCCCTCGCGTGTCAGTGCCACGGTTCTCGTCGTACGCGTGAATAGCGGCACACCGAGCTCCGCCTCGAGCTTGCTCACGCGATGGCTCAACGCGGTCTGCGACAGATGGATCGCATCGGCGGCGGCCTGGAACCCGCCATGATCCGCGACGGCAATAAAGGCTTGCAGGCCCAGAATATCTAAACGCAAGAGACACGCCCCGTCTTCTTCGAAAGCTCGTCCGATGCGGTGCTCAGGCGCCGCTCATCCGGCTAATGCGATTTTCGAAAGCCCGATGGTCTGTTCGAGCACATCGGGCCGCGCGCGCAACGCATCGGTCGTCCCATCGAACTGAATGGTGCCCCGCTCGAGAATCACGATGCGGTCCGCGAAATCCATCACGACATCGACATCCTGCTCGACGACGACGCATCCAATGCCGGTTTCGTCGACGAGCGCGCGAATCGCGTCCATGACTTCATCGCGCAACTGAGGCGCAAGGCCTTCGAGCGGCTCGTCGAGCAGCAGGAGCTTGGGACGCGTCACGAGTGTTCTCGCGATCGCGAGCATCTGTTGCTCTCCACCGGACAACTGATCGCCATAGTTGTTGCGACGCTCTTCAAGCCGCGGAAACAGCTTTGCGATGAGCGCCCATTTTACGTCGTCGCGCCCGTTGCAGAGTGCCGAGCGCAAATTCTCGGCAACGGTCAGCGTCGGAAAGATATCGCGCGTCTGCGGCACGAGTCCGATCCCCATGCGCGCGCGCCGATAAGTCGGCATCGCATCGAGCGATCGGCCGCCGAACGAGATCGACCCCGCAATCTGATGCGTGAGACCGACGATCGTCGAAAGCAACGTCGTCTTGCCCGCACCGTTTCGCCCGATGAGGCCGACGCGCTCGCCTTCACTGATACGAAGCGCGATGTTCTCGAGGATGACGGTACTGCCGTAACCCGCGACCACGTCCTTCAGAATCAGGTCATTGCCCATGCTTGCCTCGCCCGAAATAGACTTCACGCACGCGCTCGTTGCGCGCGATCTCGCTCGCCGGGCCGCTCGCGATGAGCGCACCCGAGGCCAGGACGTGGATGTCGCTCGCAAAGCGAAACACAAGATCCATATCGTGCTCGATGAGCAGCACGGCAAGGTCTTTGGGCAGCCGTTCGATCGTCCCGATGATGATTTCACTCTCGCCTTTCGGCACGCCCGCTGCGGGTTCATCGAGCAATAGCACCTTGGGTTGCAGCGCGAGCGCCATCGCGATTTCGAGCAGCCGTTGTTCTCCATAGGCCAGATGACGCACGCGCGTGCCCGCGCGATCCGCGATGCCGAGTTGCGCCAGGATCCGAATGACGGCTTCCTGAATCCCGTCATCGACCGCGCGTCGGCCGATCAACTGGTGCGCCCTGCCCTGTTGCTGAATCACGGCGATGCGCAGGTTCTCCTCGACCGACAAGTCCCGGAACAAACGGTTGATCTGGAACGTCCGTCCGATGCCCTCCTTGACGCGCCGGTCCTGATTGAAACGCACGACATCCCTGCCGTCGATCCGGATCGAACCCGACGAAGGACGCAGAACACCCGAGATCAGATTGATCAACGTCGTCTTGCCTGCGCCGTTCGGGCCGATGAGCGCCGTGCGCGCCCCCGCCGCCAGCGATAGCGACACATCGTTCGTGACCTTCAATGCGCCGAATGCGAGGCTGACGTTGCGCAGTTCGAGCTTAGGCTGCATGGGACCGCCCTCCGCGATTCGAAACACGCGTCCGTCCTGCTTCGACAAGCCCCCAGACACCTTCAGGCAAATAGAGCACACAGACGATCAGCAACGCGCCAACCAGGAACTGCCAGTGATACGGATTGATCGCGGCCGCATAGTAGTGCACGAGCATGAAGAGCACCGTGCCGACGATGGCACCGGGCAGTCTGCGGCTGCCGCCGACGACGAGCATGACCATCGCATCGCCCGACGTCGTGAAGCTCAGGCTCGACATGCCGACCACTTGCGCCGTCTGCGCGCTCAATGCACCCGCCAGGCCCGCAACGAGTCCGCCGATGCAGTACGCGATCAACTGTTCCTTGTAGACACTGCTGCCCAGCGCTTGCATGCGGCGCGGATCCGAGCGGATGCCGCGCAGCGTCGCGCCGAATGGGGACTGCGTCAGCTTGCGCATGACGAAGAACACGATGACAAGCACCGTGACGGCGTAGATGAATGCCGTGCGCCCGCTGAAATCGAACGCGATTGCACCGAAAATCGGTCCGACCGAGATGCCGGACAGCCCATCGTCGCCGCCCGTGATACTCGTGGCGGTATTCGCGATTTCATAAGCGATCTGGGCCACGGCAATCGTCAGCATCAGAAACGTCAGTCCGCGCGTGCGCAACAGCACGAGCCCCGTGAGCAAGGCGAGCAGTCCCGCCACGACGCCGCCCACGAGCAGACCGAGCAACGGATCCGCATTCAGACGCATCGCGAACAACCCCGCCGCATACGCGCCCGTGCCGAAGAACACCGCATGACCGAGCGTCGGCATGCCGCCCTGGCCGAGCACGAGCGACAGCGAGAGCACGAAGAGCGCCATGACGACGATCTCCGTCATCAACGCAAAGTTCGACGAGAACAGGCATGCCGCAAGCGCGGCCGCTGCGGCCATCAAGCCTTCGGGAAGCAGCATCGGGCCCTTGCGCGTCGAAGCCGAGCCGGACGCGATCGATAGATTCATGGGTGACCTCACGTCAGACTCCTTCCGAACAGTCCCTGCGGCCGCACGATGAGCACCGCGAACATGACGAGATAGAACGCCGTGGCCGCGGCATCGGGCAACAGGTATTTCGCGGCCGTGTCGACGACCCCGAGCAGGACCGCGGCGGCAAACGTTCCGCCGATTTTTCCGAGGCCGCCGACCGTGACGACGGCGAGCACGATGACGAGATAGTTCAACGCGTACGAGGGCTCCATCGGCATCAACGCCGAACCGAGAATCCCGCCGAACGCGGCGAGCCCCGAGCCGAACGCAAACGCGCTTGTATAGAGAAACGACGTGTTGATGCCGAGCGTCTGCGCGGTCGATGTGTTGTCGACGGCCGCGCGAACTTTGAGGCCATAGTCGCTGCGCTCGAGGATGAGCCAGATCAGACCGGCGAGCGCGGCACCAGCCACGATGAGCACGAGCCGATACCGTTGGAACACGAGGCCCAGCAGCGTCCACGGACCCGTCATGTAAGCGGGCAACGGCAGCTCGGTCACGCGCTCGCCGTGCAGCAGATTGCATCCCGCGATGAGCACATAGACAAGCCCGAGCGTCAGCAACGCCTGGTCGAGCTCGCTGCGGCCGTACACGCGACGCAACAGCACGCGTTCGAGCGGCACCGAAATCGCGGCCGTCGCGAGAACGGCCAGCACGACGGCGAGCTCGAAACGCACGCCCGCTCCGATAAATGCCGCGCACGCGAAGCCGCCCATCATCGCGAAGCCGCAATGCGCGAGATTCACGACCCGGATCAGACCCATCGTGATCGACATGCCGACGGCGATCACGAAGAGCACCATGCCGTACGCGACGCCGTCGATCATGATGGCAAGCGCCATGTTCATAGCTTCCTGTCCTCCTTCAAGCGAGAGCGAACCTCATTTCGGCGCGTCGAGACCACCCTCGGGCACCGCCGTATAGGTCTTGTATTCGCGATTGACCAGCAAGCCACTCGTCTTGTCACGTTCGACGCGGCGCATATAGACATTCTGGATAAAGCCCTTCGTGGTCGGATCGATTTTCAGGGGGCCGCGAATCCCTTCCCACGACATGCCCTTGACGGCCGCGATCGCTGCGTCGCCGTCGTGTTCGCCCTTGGTCGCTTCGATCATCTTCGCGATCATGGCCATCGCGTCATACGCCTCGGCGTGCGGAAGACTCAGCACCGCGTTCGGGTATTTCGCCTTGAGCGCGGCCGCGTACTGCCGATTGAGATCGCTGTCGTGCGCGGCCGAATAGATGAATCCGGTCTCGAGCCCGATCACGCCGTCGCCCATCGCCTGAAGATCGAATTCCTGCGTTTCACCCGTGCCGAGATACCGGATGCCGCTCTTCGGCATGCCCGAGTCGATATACGCTTTCATGTACGAGTACGTGGCAGGGCCGCCCGGAAGAATCGCGTAGATCACATCGGGCTTGGCGAGCCGCGCGCGTTGCAGGAAGGGCCCAAAGTCGGTCGTCGACAACGGCATCCGGATTTTTTCGAGGACCTTGCCACCGCGCTTCTCAAAGCTCGACAAGAACGATTCCTCTGCCTCGCGGCCCGAGATGAAGTCCGTGACCATCGTGACCGCGGTCTTCGCGTGCTGGTTCGCGGCAAAGTCACCGATTGCCGAGACGTTCTGCGCCATCGTAAAGCCCGCGCGCAACATGTATTTCGAACTCGAAATCACGTTCGCCGAACCCGCATTGAGCGCGATCGTCGGAATCTTGGCCTGCTCGATCGCACTCGCGACCGACAACGCATCGGCCGACGTATCGAAGCCCATCAGATAGTCGACCTTGTCGTGAACGATCAACTGAACCGCGAGCGCGCGTGCCTCCTTCGGATCGGGAGCAGGCAGATCGCGATAGATGAACTCGATATGATTGCCCGCGATCGCGTTGCCGTGCTGATCCATGTAGATCGTGATGGCCTGTTGCCAGCCCGTACCGTATAGGCTTTGCGGGCCCGAGAACGGACCGATGACCCCGATCCGGATGTCCTTGGCCATCGCGGCCGCGCTCACGAGCATCAGGGCCGATACGGCCGCGCCTCGCGCCACTCCCAAAAGCTTGGCTTTCACCTTGTCTCCTCCAATTGAATATGTTTTCTGACGTCCGATATCCGACTTCGAGGACCGGCGTCGTATCGCCGGCTCCCGCATGCCCGGCTCGTATTGCCCTTCGTCGATCAGCCTTCGCCGCGCGATACACGATCGCGGCCGTCGGGCACGGCCACGGGTCCCAGATGCGTACCGCCGTCGACCGTGATTTCGGTGCCGGTGATGTAGTCGCCTGCGCGCGAGGCCAGCAGCAGCGCCACGCCCTGGATGTCCTGCGGCGAGGCGATGCGTCCAAGCGGCGCGAAGCGGCCGAGCACGTCTTGCATCGCGGCGTCCTGCAGACGGCCGCCGGCGATCTGCGTGGCGGTCGGGCCGGGGCAGATCGCATTGACGAGAATCCCGTACCCCGCAAGTTCATGCGCCAGCTGTCGCACGAGCATGCCGACGGCACCCTTCGACGCGACATAGGCGGAGCCGACCATAAGCTCGGTCTTGCTCGCCGAGATCGAACTCGTCACGACGATGCGGCCCTGACCCGCTGCCTTCATGAGCGGCACGACCGCCTGCGCGCTATGAAAAACCGAACCCACGTTGACGCTCAAGGTGCGTTCGAGCACGCCCGGATCGATCGCTTCGAATCGGTTCGCTTCGACGCGTGCGCCGTCTGCGCCGAGAAACCCCGGTCCGCCGCTGATGCCCGCATTTGCGAACAACACATCGAGACCGCCGAGCACGCGATGCAAGCCTTCGAGCGACGCACGCGCCTCGTCCGGATTCGCCAGATTCGCGCACGCGAGCTCAGGACGCCGTCCGATTTGAGCGAGGCGTTGCGCGGCTGCCTCCATCCGCTCGGCGGACATATCGACGATGCCGACGAGCGCGCCGTTCATCGTCATCGCTTCCGCGATCGCATAGCCGATGCCGCTCGCGCCGCCCGTGACGACAATCCGCTTGCCCTCGACCGAAAACAGGTCGTTGATGCGTGTCATGGCGTCTCCGATGCGATCGATGCAATCGACGCGGTCGATGTCGTTGA
The DNA here is from genome assembly GCF_003628125.1 of Pararobbsia silviterrae. Classification (GTDB taxonomy): domain Bacteria; phylum Pseudomonadota; class Gammaproteobacteria; order Burkholderiales; family Burkholderiaceae; genus Pararobbsia; species Pararobbsia silviterrae. Next base: position 9,099 of record NZ_RBZU01000008.1, on the reverse strand, counting down.
CGCAACCGATGTGGTCAACGCCCCTGGTGCCATAAAGCGCGGTTCGGACAATCCGCGCGTCGCCGTGTCGATCCGGAACAGGCGGCCCGCAAGCGGCCACTGCGCGCGCAGCGGTTCGTCGATGCCGATCGATGCCGTCGTAATGTAGAGATCACTCAAACCTTCGCCTCCGAAACCTGGACATGTGACGTTGGGACAGGGCAGCGCAACGATCCGGTCGACCTGACCTTCGGGCGAGTACCGCACGATGCGCGCGCCGTTGAACTCCGCGCTCCAGACGTAGCCTTCCCAATCGACCGTGCATCCGTCGGGACGTCCCGGCGCGCCGCGCAGATCGACGAAGATGCGCCGGTTATCGAGCGTCATGCGATCCCGCGCGAGATCGAACGACCAGATGATCTGCTCGGGTGTATCGGCGAAATACAGACGTGTACCGTCGGGACTCGATGCGAGGGCATTCGGTACGCGAATCCCTTCGAGGTGCGTCACGAGCGATACGCCGTCGAACGAATGGAGCGCGCCGACCGGGGTGAACGCCGTACCGCTCGACATGCTGCCGAACCACAGGCGTCCCGCGCGATCGCAGACGAGTTCGTTGAGCCGGCGCGCATCGTCGTCGAGCACGCGCACGAGCAGGCGGCGCGGCCGGCCCGGTTGCCAAAGATAGAGCGCATCGTCCTGCGCGAGCACGAATTCGGGTGTCGTGCCGTCGCAGCCCGCACTGAGCGCGAGGCCGCCCACCGTCTTGCCCTCGAGCCGATAGGACTCGAATTGCTCCTGGGCCGGGTCGTAGCTATGGATGCCGGGACCCTGCACGTCGAGCCACCAGAGACGTCGCGAGCGGTCACACCAGAGCGGCCGTTCCGCGAGCCGCTGCGACGTCAGGGTAATGGGTTCGAGTGCCATCACGCCGCGCGCCTCATTGACCCGCGAGCGGACGGCCGCCCGGCGACAGCACCGCCCCCTGATGGACCGGAGACACGTTGCGCTGATACACGTTGAGCCAGCCTGTCTCGATACGGGCGCCGAATTCGCGATGCTGCTTGCGGCGTTCGGCCAGCACCTCTTCGGGGACGAGCAAATCGACGCGCGCCTGCTCGACATCGATCTCGATCTCGTCGCCTTCGTCGAGCAGTGCGAGCGGACCGCCCGCCGCCGCTTCCGGGGTCGCTTCGCCGACCACGAGCCCCTTGTTGACGAGCCCCGACAACTGCCCTTCGGTGATCACGGCGACCTTGTTGATGAGGTCCGCGCCGTCGATCGCGAACACGACGGCCGACGTCATCGCGAGGCCCGGGCCGCCCTGCACGCCGAGCCCTCGCAACACGACGACATGGCCGGGTTTGACTTCGCCGTTCGCGATGCCTTTGATCGCCTCGTCGCGTGCGTGATAGATGATCGCCTTGCCGCGGAAACGCATCGTGCGCTCGCCCGTACCGCCGATCCGGATGATGCCGCCGCCCGGGATCAGGCTGCCCTTGACGATATTGAGCGTTGGGCGCGTCGAGACCGGATTGTCGAGCGGCTGGATGACGGTCGTGTCGGTCGGCGGCGCCTCGTCGAGAATCTGCGCGAGCGTCTTGCCCGAGACCGTCATGACGTCGGTTTCGAGGATCGGACGCAACTGATCGAGCAGCCCGCGCGCGCCACCGGCATCGTCGAAGGCTTCGGTCAGCGTGTCGCCGCTCGGACGCACGGCACACAGCAGCGGCACCTTGCGGCCATACTCGGCAAACACATCCATGACGTTGATATCAAGGCCCGCTTCAATCGCGATGGCCTGCAAATGCTTGACGCAGTTGATCGAGCCGCTGACCGCAATGACCGCACGCGCTGCATTGCGCACCGACGCGTCGGTGATGATGTCGCGCGGCCGCAGGTCTTCATCGATCATCTCGACGATCCGGCGTCCAGCCGCGCGCGCGTTGTCGAGCATGCGCGGGCTCACGGCACGCACGGGCGCGCTGCCGGGAATCGTCATGCCGAGCGCTTCGCTCAGCACGTGCATCGAATTGGCTGTCCCCATCCCCGCGCAAACGCCCGGGCTTCGGATCGCCACCTTCGCCATCTCGCCGAGTTCTTCGACCGTCGTCTTACCCGTCGCGACGTGGGACGAATGCAGAAACACGTCCTCGATGTCCGTGTGCTTGCCCTTGTATTCGCCCGATGCCTGATAACCGCAGATGACAACGATCGTGGGCACGTTGATGCGACCCGCGGCCATCAGTTGGCCTGGCGCGGATTTGTCGCACGAGGCGAGGCAGACCATGCCGTCGAGCAAGGCGCCTTCGACCTGCACCTCGATATCGCTTGCGATGAGATCCCGCGTGGCGAGCACGTATGCGCCGAATTTCCCTGCGTTCGTGATGAAGTCGCTCGACGCGGCCGTACGGATCTCGAACGGAATGCCGCCCGCCTCGCGAATCGCCTTCTTGACTTCGGCGGCCACGTCGTCGAGATGATTGAAGCACATGGCCAGCTCGGACGACGTATTGATGATCGCGATCTTGGGCTTGAGCATGTCCTCCTCGCTGAGGCCCATCGCCATGAAGTGCGCGCGGCGGCCGGCCCAGATCGCCGTGCCCGGTGTCACATTGCTTCGATACTTCGTCATTGAGGTCTCCGAGTATTTCCGAGTGTTATTTGCGGGCGTCGCCGAGGAACACGCCGTTCGCGCGCAGGCGATCCTGAAGGCGCCAGATATCGACGCCGCGTGGTGTGGTGCCGTCGGCGAGCGCGAGATCAGCGGCGATACCCGCGGCTTCGCCCATCGAGAAACAGGGGCCGCTCACGCGCGCCGACGATTGCCCGTCGTGCGTCATCGACGCGCAGCGGCCGACGACGAACAGGTTTTCGATCTGCTTGGGCACAATCGTCCGGTAAGGGATCTGGTTGTATCCGCGAGATCCGTTGGGCGCGAACACGATTTTCACGTCGCCCGACACATGCGCTTCGACGGGCCAGCCGTTCACGCCAATGCTGTCGTCGAAATCGCGGCAGCCGAGGATATCGTCCTGGCTGAGCTGGTAGTCGCCGACGATGCGTCGCGTTTCACGAATGCCGAGTTGCGGGGCGATTTCGACGATGTAGGCGTCCTCGAAACCCGGCACCGAGCGACGAATGAAATCGAACGCGTCCCAGCTCTGACGACGGCCCTGGATTTCGCCCTTCGAGAATTGACGCGCATCGATGCCGCTGACGGGCGACCCATCGTCGTTCTTGACCTGCGTCAGATTGCTGCGCCATTCGATCGGATTGCGCTGGGGCCGCACGATCGGATGCTTGCGCGGGAACGGCACGCCCGAGCGCGCTTCCTCTTCGGCCATGAGCTTCGGAATCAGCTCCCATGCGGCGCCCGCCTTGACCGGATCGACGCCGTTGATTCGGAACATCGTCGACGGATAGAGTGTGTAACCGTGCTCGTCACCAATCTCGATCGGAACGCCGCTCCAGTGAGCAAGATCAGCATCGCCCGTCGCGTCGACGAAGATCCGGGCGGTGATCGCGAAGCGGCCTTCCTTCGTCTCGACAAACAGCGCGCGAATTCGATGGTCCCCTTCCTTGACGAGCCCTGCGGCGAAGGCGTGATAGAGGATCTCAACGCCCGCGTCCGCGAGCAGATCCTCGGCTGCGATCTTGTACGCGGAGATGTCGTACGCCTGGGCCTGGATCCGTTGTCCGAGCGAGAGATGCGGTTTGCTCAAGGCATCCATCGCGTCGAGGCGATCGAGAATGTCGTCGACGAGGCCGCGTGTGGTCCGCGTATGCGTGCCATACACGTTCGAATGCAGACCGCAGAACGTCGACAGCCCCGCCGCCGTTCCGGCGCCGCCAAGGAAACCGTATCGTTCGATCAGCAACGTCCTGCGGCCGGTACGACCGGCCGCGAGCGCCGCGGCGATACCCGCCGGTCCGCCGCCCGCGACGACGACGTCGAAATCGCCATATATCTCGAGGCTGCGCTGCGGTTCGATGATTCGCTGTTCATGCATGGTCAAGACTGTGTCTCCGAAAATGTCGCGTCAGTGCCGGCCGTGCCGGCGTGCTTGCAGCATCAGATCCGCGGCGCGCTCGGCGATCATCACGACGGGCGCGGCCGTGTTGCCGGACGTGATCGTTGGCATGATCGAAGCGTCCGCAATGCGCAGCCCTTCGACGCCATGAACGCGGAGCTCGGGCGTGACGACGGCATGCGCGTCATGGCCCATGCGGCACGTACCGACCGGATGGAACACGGTGCCGAGCACTTCGCGCGCGTGTTGAAGAATCGCTTCGTCGGTCTCGATCGCGAGCGTCGGCGACATCTCCCGCGCGCGATATCGGGCCATCGCGGGCTGGCGCATGATGTTGCGCACGAGCCGCACGGCGTGCACCGCGACGTCGCGGTCTTCCTCGGTGTCGAGGAAGTTGTTGAGGATCGTCGGCGCTTCGATTGCCGCGTTCGACCGGATATGGACCCAGCCCCGGCTCGTCGGACGCAGATTGCCCGTCGATGCGGTGATCCCCGCGTACTTTTCGAGCGGTCCGCCGACGCGGTCGTAACTTGCGGCTGCGACATGGATCTGGAGATCGGGCGCGGGCAGGTCTTTCCGCGAGCGTGCGAATGTCGCAAGCAGCGTCGGCTGCCCCGCGAGCGGACCGCGATGCGTGAGCATGTATTGAAGTCCGAGTCCGGCCTGCCCCAGCAAGCTGCTGCCGCGATTATTGAGCGTGCGCGTACCGTGCAGCTTGTACTGGACGCGGATCTGCCAGTGATCCTGAAGGTTCTCGCCGACGCCAGGCAGATCGCGGACGACCGCAATGCCCAGTTGCGCAAGTCGCGCCGCCTGGCCGATCCCGGAGCGCTCCAGCAATGCCGGCGTGCCGAACGCGCCGGCCGACACCACGACCTCGCTGCGCGCCGTCGCGATGCACGTGGTCTGACCGACGCGATAGCGCAAGCCGGTTGCGCGATTCGCCTTGAACGTCAGCGATTCGACGAGCGCATGCGTGACAATCTTGAGGTTCGGGCGATCCTCGACGGGACGCAGAAACGCGTATTCGGTCGACGCGCGCCGGCCGCGCTCGATGCTGGCCTCGAAATAGGCCGCGCCCTCGTTCTCGCCGTCGTTGTAGGCGGTGTTATGCGGAAGCCCGAATTGTTGCGCGGCCTCGATAAACGAATCGAGCGCGGGCCAGGTGACGCGCGTGCGGCTCACGGGCCACTCGCCTCGGCCGCCGTGCGCATCGTTGCCGCCGCTGAAATGCCGCTCCGACTTCTTGAACCACGGCAACACGTCGCGCCAGCCCCAACCTGCGTTGCCCTGTTGTTCCCAGTGATCGTAGTCGTACGCGTGACCGCGGACATAGACCATGCCGTTGATCGCGGAACATCCGCCTAGCATGCGGCCGCGCGGCAGCGCGATACTGCGCGCATTGAGATGGGGCTCGGGCTCGCTCGAATACATCCAGTCGTATTCGGGTCTGCCGAGCAGAAATCGCATGCCGAGCGGCATGGACACCCACGGCCCGCGACCGTTGCCGCCCGCCTCAAGCAACAACACAGTGACGCTCGGATCGGCGCTCAGCCGATTCGCGAGTACGCAACCGGCCGTCCCCCCGCCAACGATGATGTAATCGAACTCGTCCATGGCCTCGAACTCATGCGCTCCACAACGGAGCGATCAGCGCGACACAGAGATCGATGCAGGGTTAACCAGAGCGTGCTGCTCCGATGCATTCCGCGTCGTCCGTCGTGCGCATTCGCTAGGTGCCTTGTGGCATCAGCGCGATGCGAAGATTCCCACGACGGATTGCGTAAGGCCAGTGCAAGATTTTGGGGAATTGATTCACTATTTTCACGAATCGATGTCGGAGTTGACCGTGAATTGGGCCATTCCCACGGCCATGCGGATCATCAGACCGTCCTGCGTCGATCACAGGATGGTGCTGCGGCAAAACCCGCCGGGGGAACGCTTCGGAAGCCAGCGCAGACATGTCGTCTGCTCCACCGAACGATCGATATCGTTCTTTCTCGGTACATGTGTCACCGAAAACTCGCCAACAGCGCCTCGGCCGCCTTGTCGATACCCGCTTTCGGTGCACCCAGATGGTCGAATACTGCGCGGACATTGAACGGGCTCGGATATTGTTCGGCCACGTACGCAACAAGCAAGCGGTTCGTCGAAGCATCGTAGAGTTCCACGGCATAACTGACTGATCCCGAGAACGCAGCCTGCCCTCCGTTCAACGCCTGAAGCCCGTTGTATCCCCCCCCGGCAACGTCGATCCATGCCAAGGCACTCGCAATGCGCGCGCTGTTCTCGGCACCTGCGAGTATCAGCCTGAGTTGCAAGCAAGACGAATCGTCGCACTTGGAGGTGAGTTCGAAGCGACGAGCAAGCGTAGTTGCAAATCGCCTCCGCATGTACGTCGCGAGTTGCCTTCGCCCGCGCTCGTCGATACCGACAAACTGACTGTCTGCGCCGCCATATACCTCCACGGGATCGATGACGAGACGATCGTACTTGAACCAGTCAATCGGTGTCAGTTCGCGCAATGGAATTCGACTTGCGTCCGCATAGGCGTGGGTGCTCGACACCGAATTTACCGTCGCGCCGATTCCTGAATATACGTTTGGTGGCCGTACGTTCGACAGCACGGGAAATAGCGAGAACGACGCGATGATGATCAGACGGCGTACGCGCCTTCGCATCGAATGCATGAGAATTCCTCGATCGGGATGACTTACGCAGCACGGAGTGGTCTCGACATACAGACAAGGCACCCTGACTCAACGGTGGTGAGCGTATCACGACCCAGAAATTTTACAAACCATCTGGACGGTTTATTGTAGAATGCCGCAGCGAATCGGGTTCGCTGACTTGTGATGACGGTGCCATCGGCCTGTAGATACATCAAATGCATACATCACCAGCCGACGAGTGGTCCGATCGCAATGCGTCGACGGCTTGGTAGAATGCCGGCTACCCGAAAATGGTAGAGCTCGATATGGCGCAGGCTGCTAGCCGATCGCCGATTCAGCATCGATGCATCTTCATCCCTGCCTTTGCCCGCTCATCATGGACAACGCCTCCCGCTCCGAACGCTCGCGCAATATCGCCATCCAAGCTGCCTTGGTCATCCTGACGCGCGACGGTCCCGGAGGATTGACGTTTGACGCGCTGGCGCGTGAAAGCGGCATCAGCAAAGGCGGCTTACTGCACCAGTTCCGCAGCAAGGCTGGGGTACTGACCGCATTGCTTCAATATCAACGCGAGATGTATGGCCGGTTCGCAACGGACTATTTGGTCAAAGCAGGTGCAAAAAAACGCGAACGGACCCTGGCGGCGCAAATATCCGTGCTGAGAGAGTCGATCAATCAGCCACATTCCGTCGCTCGCGCGGTGCTCGCAGCACTCGTGGAAGATGCCAATCTGCTCGAAGACATCAAGAACGCAGACGACACCCACAGCAAGATCATCAAAAAGGAAGCCGCTGATCCCGATATGGCCATGCTGCGTCTGGCTGCTGCGCGCGGACTCGCGTACAACGCCCTGCTCGGCCTGTGTCCGATGAGCAGCAAGCAACGCGATCGACTCTTTGAACGCTTGCTCGACGAAGACTACTGGTCCAAAACCGGCAGCGGCGGCGCATCGATCGATTGAGACACGCCGTCGGAAGTGTCACGGTACTCGCCACGAAGCGAAGCATGACGCGAGCCGAAGATACCGGTTCAAGGCACACATCGAACGCTTGAGCCAGGCTGAAGCGCGATCGGCGCCACGCTGTTCTTGTCCTTGACAGACTCGCTACGACTTTAAAACGTCCGACTTCATTTGCAAACCATCTGGACGGTTTACATCAAATAACGTCGATGCTACTCTTCGGTCCGAACGTGCCTGGAGCGCTCGCGCGCCCTGGACACCTTTTCTGAACACGGAGATCACATGACTCAAACTACTTATCTGCGAGCGTGCGTGGTCGCGATGCTCTGCACTCTGTTCGTCGGCTGTGCATCGGTGCAACCCATGCCTTACTCGGAACTCTCGTCGTCGAACTATCTGCACAGAAACATGCAATCGGATGCCGATCATGTGCCGTTTCGTTACACGATCGCGCGTAACTGGAGCGCATATAGCAAGCTCATTCTCGACCCCGTCGTCATTTATCGCGGCGCCGATCAACAGTTTGGCGACATGAGCGATGCCGACAAAGCAGCGTTGGCGACCTACATGCAGTCGACGTTTTCGAGCAAGCTGGCCTCACGATTCACGTTGGCCCACCAAGCCGAACCCGGTGCCTTGCGCATGACGTTGACACTGACCGGCGCGACGACCACGACTCCGGTACTCGGTGCGGCGACTCACTTTGATATTGGCGGCAATCTCTACAATGCCGTTCAGGCCATGCGAGGTCAGAAGGCGCTATTCGGCGGCTCAGTCACCTACGCGGTCGAGATACATGACGCGGCGACCAATGAATTGCTCTATGCGGATGTGACGCAACAATACCCCAACGCCATGAACATGGGTGCTGCGTTTGGTGCTTTGAGCGCGGCTCGCACAGGCATCGACAAAGGCGCAGACGCGCTTGTCGTCGTACTTGGCGGCTCGTAGGGCCGCGCATCAACACGGGTACGTTGTCGAGTGCCGGCGTCTGCAAACGAGTTCCACTAACCGCGGTCGCCGGCCAGCATCGAAAATGGACTGCAAAAGATGCAGCACATCAAGCAGATCCGTCAAATCCGTTCTCTGAGAACTCATGAGACGTCGTGTTGTTTCTTCGAGTTTTGCGGTTATTTTCTCTCGCTTCAAACCTCCTCAAATCTTCCTCATAAAAGAATTGCCGTCCTTTTCGCAGTTGCCGCTCCCCTGCTAGGACGATCTCTACTGCGATATCGATCAAACGATCTTCGACCTTTTCACATGGCGCGTCGCACCACATAAGACATTCCGCAGATGGTCCTCGCTTCCAGCAGGCGATCTCGAGTTCGACTGCCATCGGCACGCCTCCCTCCCTACGAGGTAAGCGAGTCGCGAGCGCCGTCTTGACGACGGCGTCGTGATCGTCAGTGGCCGGCGCGAAGCTGTTCCGCCACGACCCACGGCGTCAATTCTT
>NZ_RBZU01000007.1:236631-343089 GCF_003628125.1 Pararobbsia silviterrae | reverse complement strand
CCCCGAGCCCCAAGCCCCAAGCCCCAAGCCCCAAGCCCCAAGCCCCAAGCCCCAAGCCCCAAGCCCCAAGCCCCAAGCCCCAAGCCCCAAGCCCCAAGCCCCAGGCCCCAGGCCCCAGGCCCCAGGCCCTTAAGCTTTCGCCGGAGTGGAATCGGTTCCATTTTGCGCATTTCGCACAGCGGCTCCATAAAAACGAGCAAAAAGTATCAGTCGATTCGCGGATTTTGACGTTGTGGGCCGCTCCGTCCGGGCGCTACATTGCCGTATCGTCGAGTAAAAGGCCGCGAAGGCCGAACAAGGAGACTCCGGTGAAAGCACTCGTCCTCGAAGAGGCCCATCGCCTCGCATTGCGCGATATCGAACTGCCGCTTGCGGTGGGGCCGCGCGAAGTCAAGATCAAGATCCATACCGTCGGCGTCTGCGGCAGCGACGTCCACTATTACCAGCACGGACGCATCGGGCCGTTCAAGGTCGAGGAGCCGATGGTGCTCGGCCACGAGGCATCGGGCACGGTCGTTGAAATCGGCAATGAAGTCACGCATCTGCGCGTGGGCGATCGCGTCTGCATGGAGCCCGGCATTCCGCAGTTCGACTCGCCCGCGACGATGCGCGGCCTTTACAATCTCGATCCGGCCGTGCGTTTCTGGGCGACGCCGCCGATCCACGGTTGCCTCACGCCGTATGTCGTGCATCCGGCCGCCTTCACGTTTCGCCTGCCCGACAATGTGTCGTTCGCCGAAGGCGCGATTGTCGAGCCCCTGTCGATCGGTTTGCAGGCCGCGAAAAAAGCGGCCATGAAACCCGGCGACGTGGCGGTCGTGATCGGAGCCGGCACGATCGGCGCCATGACGGCGCTTGCGGCGCTCGCCGGCGGTGCGTCGCGCGTGATTCTGGCGGACGTCGTCAAGGAGAAGCTCGCCTTGTTCGCGAACAACCCCGCGGTCACGACCGTGGCCGTGCGCGAGCAATCGCTTGTCGACGTCGTCAAGCAGGTGACGGACGGCTGGGGCGCGGACGTCGTGTTCGAAGCGTCGGGCAGCGCGAAAGCCTATGAGAATCTGCTCGATCTCGTGTGTCCGGGCGGCTGCGCGGTGCTCGTCGGCATGCCGCCCGAGCCCGTTGCGCTCGACGTCGTCTCGATGCAGGCGAAGGAAGTCCGCTTCGAATCGGTCTTCCGATATGCGAATATCTTCCCGCGCGCGCTCGCGCTGATCAGTTCGGGCATGATCGACGTCAAGCCGTTTATCTCGCGCAAGTTTTCGTTCGCCGACGGCATCAAGGCATTCGAGGAAGCGGCAGCCGCGCGGCCTCAGGACGTCAAGATCCAGATCGAAATGGAAGTTGACTGAGACTGAGCCGCGCATCGGACGGGTTCGCTGCCGGGTCATGCAGGAGACAGGGTATGAACCCGGACCTCGAACTCGTACAAACGCGCAAGGACGAGTCGTTTCGCGCATGGATGCACGACTATCCGCATACGGTCGCGAAATGGCATTTCCACCCCGAATACGAGGTGCACGTGATTCGCGCGTCGACGGGCAAGTGCTTCGTCGGCGACTACATTGGCGATTTCGCGCCAGGCAATCTCGTCATCACGGGACCGAATCTGCCGCATAACTGGATTTGCGACGGCGATGCCGACGCGAGCTCGGGGGTGGGCGTGGCGGCGGATGCAGATACGAAGCCGCGGATAGGCTCGATTGCAAGTGCAGATGCAAGTGCAGATGCAAGTGCGGGCAGTGCGGTCGTGGTCCCGTCCCGTGACTGCGTGCTGCAATTTACGCGCGAAACGGCCGAGCGGATGGTGTTCGCGTTTTCCGAACTCCAGCCCCTGCTCGGTCTGCTCGACGACGCTTCGCGCGGCGTTCAGTTTCCCGATGCGCTCGGTATCGAACTCATGCCGATGATGATCGAACTCGCGACCGCGCAAGGCCCGCGCCGCGTCGTTCTGCTGATGGCGCTGTTCGAGCGGCTCATCGCGTGCACGGAGCGCAGATTGCTCGCGGGCCCGGTCTACGACGTCTCGGCGCAGCCCCATACGACCTCGACGATCAATCAGGTGCTCACCTACATCCAGCAGCATGTGTCGGGCGCCGTGCGCGAGAGCGATGTCGCCGAACTCGCGGGCATGAGCGTCAGCACGTTCACGCGATTTTTCCGCAAGCAGACGGGCTGCACGTTCACGCAATTCCTGCAGCGGTTGCGGATCAACGAGGCGTGCGAGTCGCTCATGTGCTCGAATCTGAGCATCACCGATATCTGTTATCGCGTCGGTTTCAATAACCTGTCGAATTTCAATCGGCAATTCCTGGCGGCGAAGGGTATGCCGCCGTCGCGCTTTCGTTCATTGCATCAGCTCAATGAAGTCGGATTGCGGGAGCGCGGCGGCATCGCGAAGGTGACCGAAGACTCGGCGCAAGCCTGAGCGGTCGCATCCGTCTCGCGCGTCGGGACTCAGTCGGCTCCGCCGACGATCCGGAAGTCGCGGTCGGCCGCGCCGTCGAAGACCCGCAGCGCTTCCTTGTACGCGGGGCTTTCATAGGCGGCGACCGCGAGTTCGACGCTGTCGAATTCGGCGATGACGACGCGTTCGGTCACGCCGAATTCATACGTCGTCGACGGCAGCCCGCGCACGATGAACGTGCCGCCGGCCTCGCGGATCACGGGGCCCGCGAGCTTCGCGTACTCGGCGAGTTTGTCCGGCGCATTGATCTTGCGGTACGTCACCACCCAATAGCCCTTGGCCATCGTGAATCTCCTTATGTGTCACGGTCGATCGTCGATATTCGACGACGCGCCGGTCAAACGTCGCGGCGCGTCGATCAGGATGCGGTATCTGCAGCGATACGCGCCGCGAGCATAGCAAGAACGCGCAATGCGCGTGCGGTCTCGCGACATCGCATCAAAACGCGGCGTATCCTTGGCGGACTCGCGGGTTGGAATGACTTGGCGGATGCTTGGCCAGGGCGACTCGCCTCACCACGGAGCAAGGAGCATACGGCATGCCTTTAGTTCGAATCGACCTCAGCGACACGATCGCGCCGCAGACGGTGCAAACGATCAGCGACGTGATCTATGACGCGATGCGTGAAGTCGCGAACGTGCCCGAGAACGACCGATACCACATCATTACGCGCCATCGCCGCGACGAACTCGTCTACCCGGCGGCGGGCTATATGGGCGTGACCTACACGCCCGACATCATATTCATCCAAGTGACCTGGAGCCGAGGCCGCACGGTCGACGTCAAGAAGGCGTTTTATCGGCTCGTCGCCGAGAACATTCATCAGAAGACCGGCCTGCGAAAAGAGGATATCTGGATCAATCTCGTGAGCGTCGAGCGCGAGGACTGGTCGTTCGGCAACGGGATCATGCAATACGCCGACTCGCTGTAGACCGCTGTGGATTGCCGTGGGCCGGCACGTGAACGCTCGCGTGGCGTGCGGTGTTCCAACGGTGCGCGTGTCGCCTACGATGCGAACGACGACGGCGCTCGTGCACGCGCATCGACCCGGTCGCGAGCAAGGATCGGCGTCGGATCGTCGCATAGGAGAAAATTCGACGCGTTTGCCGGTGTTTTTCAGGCCTAGAACGAAATCATTTTTCCCGACATTGTCTCTAGACTTGCGCTCATACCCCGCGCCGCGCGGATACACATCCTTGCGGCGCTTCCCCCCTCGCGCGAGACACGCACCATGGCGGATCTGTTCGACAACCCGATGCAACTCTGCGGATTCGAATTCGTCGAATTCGCGTCGCCCGAGCCGAACGTGCTCGAACCGCTGTTCGAAAGCATGGGCTTTACGCTCGTCGCGCGACATCGTTCCAAAGACGTCCTGTTGTATCGCCAGGGCGAAGTCAATTTCGTCATCGACCGCGAACCCCATGGCCGCGCCGCCTATTTCGCGGCCGAGCACGGTCCGAGCGCGTGCGGCATGGCGTTCCGCGTCAAGGATTCGCATGCCGCCTATGGCCGCGCCCTGATGCTCGGCGCCGAGCCGATCGATATCCCGACAGGGCCGATGGAGCTCAAACTGCCCGCGATCAAGGGCATCGGCGGCGCGCCGATCTATCTGATCGATCGCTTCGAAGACGGCAAATCGATCTACGACATCGACTTCAATTATCTCGACGGCGTCGACCGTCATCCGGTCGGCCATGGACTGCGCGTCATCGATCATCTGACGCACAACGTCTATCGCGGCCGTATGACGCATTGGGCGAGGTTCTACGAGAAGCTCTTCAATTTCCGTGAAATCCGATACTTCGATATTTCAGGCGAGTACACGGGGCTGACCTCGCGCGCGATGACCGCACCCGACGGCCGCATCCGCATTCCGCTCAATGAGGAATCGACGCGCGGCGGCGGACAGATCGAAGAATTCCTGATGGCGTTCAACGGCGAGGGCATTCAGCACATCGCGCTGTTGTCCGATGACTTGATCGACGTCATCGATCGCTTGCGCGCGGCGGGCGTGCCGCTGATGGCCGCGCCGAACGCGTACTACTACGCGGCGCTCGATACGCGCGTGCCGGGCCACGGACAACGCGTCGCCGACCTCCAGGCGCGCGGCATCCTGCTCGACGGCACCGTCGAAAACGGTGCGCCGCGGCTGCTGCTGCAGATCTTTTCGAAAACCGTCCTCGGTCCCGTGTTCTTCGAATTCATTCAGCGCAAGGGCGACGAGGGCTTCGGCGAAGGCAATTTCCGCGCACTGTTCGAGTCGATCGAGCGCGACCAGGTCGAGCGCGGCGTGATCAAGGTCTGAGGCGCCTGTTCAGGAATCGGCCGCGCCGCGCGCGCGACGCGGCGATCCTAGTTGCCCGAGTTCGTCGGATGTTTGTTCACATAGACGGGCAGCTTCCATCCATGCCGCAACGAGAGCAGCCGCACGCCGACGCAGGCGATCGTCGCGACCCACGGCGTCCACGGGCCGTCGATCCCCGCGCGTTGCGCGCCGACGAGAATCGCCGCGCCGAGCAGCGCGGCCGACGCATAGATCTCGCGCTGGAGGATCGCGGGGATCCGCGAGAGCAACACGTCGCGCATGACCCCGCCGCCGACCGCGCTGACCATGCCGAGCAGGATCGCGAGTTCGGCGCTGTTCCCGTAGATCAACGATTTCTGCGCGCCCGCGACCGCGAAGAGACCCAGTCCGATCGCATCGAACACGAGCACGGGCGAGCGCATGCGGCGCACGCGCGGATATGCGCCGATCGTGATCAGCGACGCGACGACCGAAACGCCGAGATAGCGCCAGTCCGAGAGACCCACGGGCGGAACGGCGCCGATGCAGACGTCGCGGACGATGCCGCCGCCGCACGCGACCATGAAGGTGACCGACAGAATGCCGAACAGATCGAGCCGGCGCTGACGCGCGGCGACCGCGCCGCTGATCGCGAACACGAACGTGCCGACGAGATCGAGCACGCTATAGGCGAAATGCGCGTTCATGCGTCAGCGCTTGACCGTTTTTGCGCGATCGGCGGCCTTGCGCAGGCGCTCGCGGCTGTTCGACAGGTGCATGCGCATCGCCGCGCGCGCGGCATCGGCCTCGTTGCGCGCGATCGCGTCGAGAATGCTTTCATGCTCCTGATTGACGAGCGCGACATAGACTTTCGGATCCGACTTCGCGATGCCCGCCGAATCGATCCGGTTACGCGGAATCAGCGCGCTGCCCATCTGCGTGAGGATGTCGACGAAATACCGATTGCCCGTCGCGCGCGCGATCGACACATGAAACTCGAGATCGGCCGCGGCGCTGTCGCCGCCGTTGCGCGACGCGGTCTCGATTGCGTTGAGCGCCGCGCGGATCCGCGTGATGTCCTTCGGCTGGGCGCGCTGCGCGGCCAGCCCCGCGCTTTCGGTTTCCAGGCTGATCCGGAGTTCGAGAATCGCGAGCAGGTCCTCGACTGTCGTCGCGGGCACCATCTCGACATCGAGCCGCTCGCGGCGCGGTTCGAGCACGAAGCTGCCGATGCCATGCCGCGTTTCGATGACTTCGCCCGCCTGGAGCCGCGAGATGCCTTCGCGGACGACCGTGCGGCTCACGCCGAGCTCGCGCATGAGCTCGGACTCGGTCGGCAGCTTGTCGCCGGGCGCGAGCTTATTGGCCGCTACCTGTTCCTTCACGTAGGCGACGACGGTTTGCGCGAGATTGCGCGCGCGGCCCGTCGTGGGTCCGGAGGGCGGTGTCGCAGGCATCGGAAAGGCTCCTGTCAGAGGTCGTACCGGTCGTCGGTGCGATGGGCGTCATTATAGTGGTTGTCTGACGACTGACCGGTAGGGACGACCCGATGCGGCGCGCGCTCGACCGGTCAAGCGAAATCGGCCCGTCGCGCGCCGCGCGATGGGCCGATTTCAAGGGGCGCCGGCCGCCGCTCGGGACCGGTTCGCGATGCGCGTACGCGCATCGGCCCGCCGCCTCAGAAGTTCACTTCATACCGGATGAAACGCACGGCAAACCGGTTCAGCACGATTGCGGCCGCGGCGAGCACGGCCGGCACCGCGAGAATCGAGAACACGACGCTGAACGGAAAGCCCATCGACAGCAGCACGCCGCCGAACAGCGAACCGACGATGCCGCCGCAACGGCCGATGCCGAGCATCCAGCTCACGCCGGTCGCGCGCGCGCCCGTCGGGTAGTAGGTCGGCGCGAGCGCGTTGAGGCCTGTTTGCGCGCCGCTCATGAAGAAACCCGCGGTCGTCACGAGCAGAGGCAGCCAGTCCGAACTCAGCGTGCCCGCGCCGAGCGCGAAGATGAAGATGCCGCCGAGCAGATAGGCGATGCCGATGACGGCGTTGCGATCCATGCGGTCCATCGCGAAGCCGACGAGAATCGCGCCGACCGTGCCGCCGATCTGGAACATCGCCGTGATCGAGGCGGCCTTTTCGATCGGATAGCCCGCATCCTTGATCAGCGTCGGCAGCCAGCCCGTCAGCAGATAGATGATCAGCAGGCCCATGAAATACGTGACCCAGAGCATCAACGTACCGAATGCATACCCGTCGCTGAACAACACGCGCACGGGTGCTTTGCGGCCCGTGTCGGGTTCGGTCGTCGTGAACGTCGTGTCGCTGCCGAACGTGCTCGCGCAGACGCGGTTCAACAGCTTCGAGACCTGCTCGGCCGGGCGGCGGCGCGCGACGAGGAAGCGCGCCGACTCGGGCAGCAGCCAGATCAGCAGCGGCACGCCGATCAACGGCAGGATGCCGCCGACGAACAGCACGCCGCGCCAGCCGTGCGAGGTGATGATCATCGACGCGATAAAGCCCGAGAGACCCGAACCCAGATTGAAGCCCGTGAACATGATCGTCACGAGCAGCGAGCGCACGCGCGTCGGAATGTATTCCGAAAGCAGCGTCGTCGAGTTCGGCATTGCGGCGCCGAGGCCGAGGCCCGTCAGAAAGCGCAGCACCATGAGTTGCGTCGGGCTCTGCGCGAACGAGCAGCCGATGCTGAACACGCCGAACAGGAACACCGAGCCGATCAGCACGCGCTTGCGGCCGATCTTGTCCGCATACGGGCCCGCGACGAGCGCGCCGACCGCGAGGCCGAACATCGCCGCGCTCATGACGGGGCCGAACGCGGCGCGGCTGATCTGCCATTCATGCATGAGCGTCGGCGCGACGAAACCCATGATCGCCGTGTCGATGCCGTCGAGCATCACGATAAAGAAGCACAGCACGAGGACGAGCCATTGATAGCCCGAGACCGGGCGCTCGTCGATATACGACTTGATGTTGATGGACGGGGAAGTCATGGTTGTCTCCTGAAGCCTGTCTGCAGCCCGGATGCCGGGCGTCCTGCGTCGTGAAGCGTGTCGGACGCGGACACGGATGCATGGCGCTTCCGTGTCCGCGTCGTGTTCACTTCGTTTTTGCGATACGCGCACGCGCACGCACGCGCGGACACGTGCCGGTCTATGCCGGATTCGTGCCCGCGGGTGAGGCGGGTCGGGCGGATCGGTGGGCGGCGCCGCGTGACGGCGGGCCGCGTCGAAGCGGATCGGGTCCGGTTCGGCCGTCAGGCCGCGGCGGGAACCCGGCGCGTTTTCAGAAACGCTTCGAGCGTTTCGCCGCGCATCGAGGCATACATGCCCAGATTCGTGATGCCGACGATGCGCGCGTACTTTTCGAGCACGAAGAAGCACACGCCGTATTGAATCAATCCGAGCCAGTCCACGCGGTCGACGAGATCGCGCTCGACGTCGGTCAGCTTGGCTTCGTCGTAGGCGGCCTGACGGTTCGTCGTGAACAGGTCACGCCATGCCTTTTCGCGCATGCGCCAGAAAAAGCGATTGATCCGGATACATTTGATGCTTTGGGCCACGTCGAACGGGTAGGTGCCCGTCAGATCCTCGATGCCCTCAAGTTGCGGGTTCATGCTGCGTGCTCCGGTGTGGCGATGGCCGATTCCTGCGTCGAGTCGACCGTCTCGTAGATCGTGACACCCATCGCGGTGCTTGTCGCGAGGTAGTAATTCCGGTGCTTCTCTTGAATCTTGTCGCCGAGCGCGCCGCGCATCGCGAGCCACATGATGACTTCGACGCCTTCGGCGCCGCCGCGCCGGACGTAGTCGGCGTGCTTCATGTCGGCCAGCTTGTCGGGATCGTTGACGATGAGATCGAGGAACGTCATGTCCCAGTCCTCATCGTTGAAGCCCGAACGCTCGCCGTGCACCTGGTGCGAGAGGCCGCCCGTGCCGACGACGACGACGCTCAGATCCTCGGGGTAGCTTTCGATTGCGCGGCGAATCGCGTGGCCGAGCTTGAGGCAGCGGCGCGCGGTCGGCAGCGGGTACTGGAGCACGTTGATCTCGAACGGGACGAGCGCGCCGGGCCAGCCGCCTTCATGCGGCCACATGAGCCCGAGCGGCGAGTTGATGCCGTGATCGAGCGGACGCTCCTGAAACACCGTGAGGTCGAACTCCTCGTTGACGAGGCTATCGACGAGATGCGTCGCGAGTCCCGGGTGGCCCGCGATCGACGGCAGCGGGCGCGGGCCTGCGCCTTCGTCGGCGAATTCGTGCGTGGGGCTCACGCCGAGCGCGAAGGTCGGATAGCAGTCGAAGAAGAAGCTGTTCGCATGGTCGTTGTAGAACATCAGCAATACGTCGGGCTTTTTCTGAGCCAGCCACTCCGCGACCGGCTTGTACCCGTCGAACAGCGGCTTCCAGGCCGGATCCGTTTGCCTTCCCTTGTCGTACGCCAAGCCAATCGTCGGCACGTGCGAGGTGCCGATCCCACCGATGATTCTTGCCATTGCTGCGTTCCTTGATGCCCTTCAGATAACGACCATGCCGTCTTGCGCCGCCGGATCCGATCGAAATCGCGAATGCCGCTGATCCGGATGATCCCGACGGCGCGACGTATTGCGTCGCGTCGGTGCCGGCGACGCGGCATCGGCATGCGCCGTGGCGCCGCACGGGTCTCGATATACGGACTATAGAGCGCTTGACCGTCGCCCGGTAGGGGGTTGCCGACGCGTTGCGTCGGACCGATCAGCAAAACGGCTAGGCCAAGGCGAGGGTTAACGCCCTGTTGCGGTTTCCATTTCGGCGCGCATCATTACGCTATATTTCAAGCGAAACAGGCCTATAAACAAGGCGGTGGCAGGTTTTTCCTTGTCACGATCCTTTCGAATTTCTTTCTGATTCGACGGTCTGGCGAAGGAGCGGGCAGGGCTCTTGAGTGCGACAATCGATAAAAAAAACAGAAGGGCGTTGAACGAGTTGGCAAGGCGTGTTGCATGGCATCGATCGCATGATGCGGCGACGTTCGATGACGCATGTCATGACGCATGTAATGGCGCACATGTCGGCATGTGTGCTTGCCTCAAACAAAGCGGCCGTGGATGATGCGGCCGCACGGCGCGCGCGGCATGCCGCGCGATGCCGATTCATGAATTGACCTGGCGATCGAGTCCAATGAACGAACGAGACACGCAGCGTGCCGGTTTGCTGAGCCTCGCGCACCTCAAGGTGTTTCTGCACGTCGTCGAGACGGGCAGTGCCTCGCTTGCCGCGAAACAAGTCTTCAAGGCGCAATCGGCCGTGAGCCGCGCGCTCAACGAACTCGAGCAGACGCTCGGCGCGCCGCTGTTCGAGCGCACGCCGTCGGGCATGCTGCCGACCGCGAGCGGACGCTGCGTCGCACAACGCGCCGAGCGTGTATTCGGCGAACTCCAGACGCTGACGCGGCTGCTGATTCCGAAGGCGCATGCGAGCCCCGCGCAGGCCTCGCTGGGTGTCGCATCGTGTCTGCTCAACACGCGCCGGCTCGAGATTTTCGCCGGGCTCGCGCGCGACCGGCATATGCCGACGACCGCGCGGGCCTTCGCCGTGAGTCAGCCCGCGATCAGCATCGCGATCAAGGCGCTCGAATCGGGCTCGGGCTCCGCATTGTTCTATCGCAGCGGGCGCGGTCTGCTGCTGACGGCCGACGGCGAGACCTGCGCGCTCTACGTGCAGCGCGCGCTCAACGAACTGCGGCGCATTCCCGAGGATCTTGCTGCGCTGCAAGGCACCGTGCGCGGCGTCGTGCACGTCGGTGCGCTGCCGCTCGGGCGCTCGTATGCGCTGCCCGAAGCCATCGCGCGGCTCAGCGGCGCGCATCCGGGCATCACGGTCATCACTGACGAAAGCGCCTATGAACTGTTGTGCGCGAAGCTGCGCTCGGGCGACATCGACTTCATTCTCGGCGCGTTGCGCGAACCCGCGGCCGACAGCGGGTTCGTCGTCGAAACGTTGTGGGCCGAGGAAATGGTCGTGCTCGCGCGCAAAGGCCATCCGCTCGCGGACAAGACGTCGCTCAAGCTCGCGCAGATGACCGGCGAACAGTGGATTCTGCCGCGAAGCCATGCGCCCGCGCGGCAGATCCTCGAGCGGCTGTTCGCGGCCAAGGGCCTCGACATCCCGCCCGCGACGGTCGAATCGGCCGATCTCGCGATCATTCGCGGCGTGCTCACGCGCTCGAACATGATCGCGGCGCTGTCCGCGCACCAGCTCATGCATGAGATCGATTCGGGCGAGATCGTGCGTCTCGCGCTGCATCTGCCGAAGACGGAGCGCGATATCGGCTTTACCTTGCGCGCGGATTCCGTGCCCGCGCCCGCGGCGCGCCTGCTGCTCGAGACGATCCGCGCGGTGGCGGCCGATATGGCGGCCAACGAGATGACGCTCGAACGGTCCGTCGCGCATGCGCAGTGATGCGTTTTTCACATATCGGGATCGCTGTGCAGGGCGTCGCGCGCATGGGGGCTCATAAGAGCAATGCGTGGGCCCGCGCCGGCCGGTGCCGCGCACGGGCGAGCCTTGACGCGCGTCGGCGCATGAGGGTTTCCCTTAGTCCGATAAATAAAATGGAACCCAATCCGGCATAGATTGCGTATCCCGGTCGAACGGCGGCGCACCTAGAATCGCTTGTGTTTTCACGTCAATCGAACCGGACAGAATCGGAATGGCAACACCACAGTCAATGCTGGTCGTCAGCGCGCATAGCGCTGACTTTGTATGGCGCGCGGGCGGCGCGATTGCGCTGCACAGCAAGAACGGATATCGCTGCAAGGTCGTGTGCCTGTCGTTCGGCGAGCGCGGCGAATCCGCGAAGCTCTGGCGCAAGGGCGACATGACGATCGAGAAGGTCAAGAGCGCGCGCCGCGAGGAAGCGCAGCGCGCCGCCGATATTCTGGGCACCGAAGTCGAGTTCTTCGATTTGAGCGACTACCCGCTGCGCGTGTCGGATGAAGCATTGATGAAGCTCGTCGACGTCTATCGCGAGCTCCAGCCTGCGTTCGTGCTGAGCCATTCGCTCAAGGATCCGTACAACTTCGATCACCCGCTCGCCATGCACGTCGCGCAGGAAGCGCGGATCATCGCGCAGGCCGAAGGCCATCTGCCCGGACAGACCGTCGTCGGCGCGCCGCCCGTCTATGCGTTCGAACCGCATCAGACCGAGCAATGCGAATGGACGCCGAATACCTTCCTCGACATCACCGAAGTGTGGGACGTCAAGCGTCGCGCGATCGAGTGCATGGCCGGGCAAGAGCATCTCTGGGAGTACTACACGCGCGTTGCGCTGCAACGCGGTGTGCAGGCCAAGCGCAATATCGGCATCACGGCCAAGCGCAATATCGAATACGCCGAAGGCTATCAGCGCATCACGCCGTCGGTCGTCGGAGACCTGTCATGACCCGCGGCGTCGTCGTCACGAATATTCAGCGCGCCGATCCCGCGATCGTCGACGTGCTCCAGCAAGCCGGCACCGCGACCGTTCATGAAGCGCAGCAGCGACTCGGCCTGCTTGCCTCGTATATGCGCCCGATCTACGGCGGCGCCGCGATCGCGGGTTCGGCGGTGACCGTGCTCGTGCCGCCGTCGGACAATTGGATGCTGCATGTCGCGGTCGAACAATGCCAGGCCGGCGACGTGCTCGTCGTCGCGCCGACCTCGCCGAACGAAGACGGCTATTTCGGCGAATTGCTCGCGACCTCGCTCGCGGCGCGCGGCGTCAAGGGCTTGATCATCGACGCGGGTTGCCGCGATGTGCGCGCGCTCGAACAGATGCGTTTTCCGGTTTGGTCGAAGGCGGTCTCGGCGCAGGGCTGCGTCAAGGAGACGCTCGGCTCGGTCAATATCCCCGTGTCCTGCGCGCGGCAAATCGTGCATCCGGGCGATGTCGTCGTCGCCGACGATGACGGCGTGGTCATCGTGCCGCTCGCCAACGCGAGCGCCGTCGCCGATGCGGCGCGCCAGCGTCTCGCGAAAGAAGAGAAGACGCGTTCGGTGCTGTCGACCGGCGTGCTCGGTCTCGACTACTACGCGATGCGCGAGAAGCTCAAGGAAAAGGGCTTGCGCTACGTGAGCAGCGCGGACGAAATCTGAAGAGGTCTGTGACGATGTCCGATACGATTGCCCGGCGCCAGACGCGCATCCGCAGCATGATGATGCGCGGGGGCACCTCGAAGGGCGCGATGTTCCTCGCGTCCGACCTGCCCGACGATGCGTCGCTGCGCGACCGTGTGCTGCTGGCGGTCATGGGCTCGCCCGATCCGCGCCAGATCGACGGCCTCGGCGGCGCGGATCCGCTGACGAGCAAGGTCGCGATCGTATCGCCGTCGTCGCGCGCCGACGCCGACGTCGACTATCTGTTCGCACAGGTCGTGGTCAACGAGGCGCGCGTCGATTACGGCCAGAACTGCGGCAATATCCTCGCGGCCGTCGGTCCGTTCGCGATCGAGCGCGGGCTGGTTCAGGCCGCGGACGGGCATACGCGCGTGGCGATCCACATGGTCAACACCGGCCAGATCGCCGTCGCGACCGTCGCCACGCCCGAGGGTGTCGTCGATTACGAGGGCGATGCGCGCATCGACGGCGTGCCGGGTACGGCCGCCGCGATTCCGTTGAGCTTTCGCGATACGGCCGGTTCGACGTGCGGTGCGTTGCTGCCGACCGGCTCGCGCGTCGACGTGATCGACGGCGTACGTGTCACGTGCATCGACAACGGCATGCCGCTCGTGCTCATGCGCGCGGCGGATCTCGACCGGACCGGCTACGAAACGCGCGAACAGCTCGATGCGGACGATGCGCTCAAGGCACGGATCGAAGCGATCCGGCTCAAGGTCGGGCCGTTGATGAATCTCGGCGACGTCAGCGCGCGAACCGTGCCGAAGATGTGCCTTGTCGCGGAGCCTCGCGATATCGAGGCGGGTGGCACGATCCACACGCGCACGTTCATTCCGCATCGCTGTCATGCGTCGATCGGCGTGCTCGGCGCAGTGAGCGTCGCGACAGCCGCGGTGATGCCGGGGACCGTATGTGACGGCGTGGCGCGCGTGCCCGACGGCTTGACCAAGCGCGTCAGCGTCGAGCATCCGACCGGCGAATTCTCGGTCGAACTCACCTTGCGCAACGGCGCCGACGGCGAACTCGAAGTCGTCGACGCGGCGTTGCTCAGAACGGCGCGCTGGCTGTTCGACGGCGAAGTCGGCATTCCGGCGTCGCTCTGGTCGAATGCTTCGCGCACGTCGCATGTTGCGGCGGGCGTCGTGCACGACGCCCACGTTTAGTCGTCGAATCGGTCGTTTCTACCGTCTCATGCATCCCCGATGTGTGTCATCGGCGGATGCCTATTCGATCGCATGATGCGGGGCGACGCGGCATGACGTCGACGTTACGACATCACGCGGCACGGTCCGCATCAAAGCCTTTCGACCACGGCGTCGGCGATCGCGAGCGATGCCGTGAGGCCGGGCGATTCGATTCCGTATAGATTCACGAGCCCCGACACGCCGTGTTCGGCGGCGCTCTGGATCACGAAGTCGGCGGCGGTATCGCCCGCGACCCGGATCTTCGGACGGATGCCCGCATAGGCGGGCTGCAGCGCGCCGTCGGGCAGGGCGGGCCAGTACGCGCGGATCGCGTCGTAGAAGCGTTCCGCGCGCGCGGGATCGACGCGATAGTCGATCGTGTCGACCCATTCGACGTCGGGACCGAAGCGCGCCTGATGACCGAGATCGAGCGTCAGATGCACGCCGAGTCCGCCGCGCTCGGGCACCGGATAGATGAGCTTCGAAAACGGCGCGCGGCCTGCGAGGCTGTAGTAATTGCCCTTTGCATACGCGCCTTGCGGAATCGATGCGGGATCGAGTCCATGCAAGGATGCCGCGATCGCTTGCGCATGCAGGCCCGCGCTATTGACGACGCGCCGCGCGTGCAGTTCCATCGGCTCCGCGCCGCCGATATCGAGCCGGATCAGCGCGCCGTTCGTGCCATCGTGTTCGATCCGTCCGCCGACGACGGGCGACTGGAACGCGAGCATGCCCCCGGCCGATTCGATATCGCCTTGCAATGCGAGCATGAGGCCATGGCTGTCGACGATGCCCGTCGACGGCGATTCGAGCGCGGCGACACAGGCCAGCGCGGGTTCGAGCGCGCGGGCTTCGTCGGCGCTCAGCCAGCGCAGATCGTCGACGCCGTTCGCGTTGGCCGCGGCGCGGATCGTGTGCAGCGTGTCGATCTGATCGTCGCGTGTCGCGACGATGAGCTTGCCGCACCGCTCGTGCGCGATCTGTTTTTCCTCGCAGTACGCATAGAGCCGATGCTTGCCTTCGACGCACAGGCGCGCCTTGAGCGAGCCTTGCGGATAGTAGATGCCGGCGTGGATCACTTCGCTGTTGCGCGAGCTCGTGGCGGTGCCGATCGCGTGTTCGGCTTCGACGACGACCGTTTCCCAGCCGCGCTGGGCGCATGCACGTGCGATCGCGAGGCCGACCACGCCCGCGCCGATGACGACGCAATCGATGGTGTCCGTCATATGACGTCTCGTGTTTGAAACGCGCATGATAAACGACGCATGAGGCGCATGCGCGAGGTCGGGATCCGGCCGCTCCAAGCCGACGTCCGAATAGTGGGATCCGTGATGCGTCGCCGCACACCCTATTTTTAGGGCGTCACCCGCACGCGTAGGCATGAGACGGCTCGCGCGCATCGCTCGCCGCACGAGCCGGGCGGACCGCTCAATCGTGCATCTTCAGTGCACGTTTCATTGCGGGTTTACGCTGCTCAATATTCCGTGGACATGGACGAAATACTTCAGAGCTGTGCGATTTTCGCGCGCGGCCCGTGCTTCTTTGGAGATTGTCGATGAACCGTCTTGCTCGCCTGCGCATCGGCCAGCGATTGGCCGTGGGCTTTGGGCTCGTGCTGGTACTGCTGGTCTGTACCGCGCTGTTCGCCGTGTTCCAGGTGCGTCAGATGGGCGCGACCGCACGGCACATCGTCGACGCCGATTACAAACACATTGCGCTCGCGAACCAGATCGACCGTGATATCAATCTGCAGGCCAACAATCTGCGCAGCGCGGTGCTGTCCGCGGGCGACGATCAGGCGGCCAAGGCATACCTCGCGGACGTGAGTCGCGCGACACGAGATCTCGGCACGACGATGGAGAAGCTCTCCGGCCTGGCGTCCACGGACCAGGAACGCACGTTGATGGCGCAGTTGCACGACGCAAGCGAAAACTACGTGCGACTGCGCGGGCGTGTCGTGACGCTTGTGCAGGCCCACTTGCCCGATGTCGCGCGCAACTATCTGCTGAAGGATTTGAAGGCCCCGCAGGAGGCCTTTTTGGCCGCCTCGCGCAATCTCGTCGATCACTACGAAGACGCGATGCAAGCCACGACGGCGGAAACCTCCGACCTCACGCGCCGCGCGATCACCATTACGTTGGGCCTTGCCGGCGCCGCGCTCGCGACCGGCGTCGCCGTCAGCGTGTTCATCTCGCGGTCGATCACGGGCGGGCTGCAATCCGCGGTCAAGATCGCCGAAACCGTGGCGCAGGGCGATCTGACCTCGCGCATCGAAGCGTACGGCAAGGACGAGGTCGGTCAGCTTCTGCAGGCGCTCGGGGTCATGAACGACAATCTCGTCGCGCTTGTGGGGACCGTGCGCGAAACGTCGGAGAGCCTCGAAAACGGGTCGAGCGAGATCGCGAACGGGAATTTCGACTTGTCGCGTCGTACCGAGTCGCAGGCCACCAGCTTGCGGCAAACCGGCGCCTCGATGGATGAGCTCACGGCCACCGTGCGGCAGAGCGCCGAGCACGCGCAGCAGGCGAGCGGTCTCGCGGACACGGCGAGCGGCGTGGCGCAGCGCGGCGGCGAGGCTGTGCACCGTGTCGTCGAGACCATGGGCCATATCGCCGAAAGTTCGCGCAAGGTCGTCGACATCATCAGCGTGATCGACGGCATCGCGTTTCAGACCAATATCCTCGCGCTCAATGCCGCCGTCGAGGCCGCGCGGGCCGGCGAGCAGGGACGAGGCTTCGCGGTCGTGGCGAGCGAGGTGCGCAGCTTGGCCAACCGTTCCGCGCAAGCGGCGAAGGAGATCAAGAGCCTGATCGCGCAGAGCGTCGAAAGCGTCGAATCGGGCAGCCGGCTCGTGGCCGACGCGGGCGAAACGATGCAGACGCTGCTCGAGCGCATGCGCGGCGTGACGACGCTCGTCGATCAGATCAGCGTGGCGACGCGCGAACAATCGGCGGGTCTCGTCGTCATCAACGACTCGGTGAGCGAGATCGATCAGATGACGCAGCAGAATTCCGCGCTCGTCGAGCAGTCGGCCGCCGCGGCCGAGACCTTGCGCGAGCAAGCGTCGAAGCTCGTGCGTGCGGTCAGCGCGTTCAAGCTGCGCGAGGACGCCTGACAATCCGCGGTCACGTCGTTCTCGCCGCGAAGCCGTGGGTCTTCGCGCGCCACGCGACGACGAGGCCGATCAGCGCCATGCCCAAGATGACCCAGGGCATCACACCGATTCCGGCGGTGGCGAGCAGGATCCCGCCCAGCGCGCCGCTGCCCGCGTAGCTCAGATTGAACACGGTGACGAGCATGGCTTGCGCGACATCGGCCGAGTCTCCCGCGGCGTCCGCCAGCGCCGTCTGCATCAGCGTCGGCTGACCGCCGAAGCAAAGTCCCCAGGCTGCGATGGCAATGCCGATCGCGACGGTGGAATGGCCGCACAGACCCAATGTGAGCGCGACAGCGGCAAAGGTGCCGAGCCCGACGAGCACGAGCGCGCGCAGCCAGCGATCGACGAGCGCGCCCACCATCCCGATGCCGATCAAGGACGCGATGCCGAACACGAGCAGCATCGTATCCAGTCGCCCGGCGAGTTCGTGAGCGGCGAGGAACGGCGCGATATAGGTGAACAGGATGTAGTGGGCCAATATCCACGCCATCAGCACGAACAGCACGGGACGAACGCCGGGGAGGTTGAGCGTTCGGCGAAGCTGCAGAGGCCGTCGATCGTCCTGCCCCGGAAAGTCCGGCAACGTTCGGCGCGCCCATACGATCAGCAGCAGGCTCGCGGCTGCCATTGCGGCGAAGATCCAGCGCCAGCCGACGCGCGGCCCCAAGAATGCGCTCAGCGGCACACCCAGCGACAACGCGAGCGGAATCCCCATCATGGCGATCGCGAGCGCACGCCCTTGCTGGCTCGATGCGACCATGCGTCGCGCATAGCTTGCCAGCAGGCTCCAGACGAGACCGGTGGCAAGCCCGACGGCCAAGCGCGCGACTAACGTCAAGGAAAACGACGACGAGACGGTCGTGATTGCGTTGCAGACGAAGAACGCGGCCAGCACGAGCATCAACACGCGCCGGCGTGGCCAACCGCGCAAGGCGGCACTGAGCGGGATCGCGGCGAGGGCGGAGCCGAGCGCGCAGGCGGTCACGAGTTGCCCGGCCCAAGCCTCGGTAACGCCAAAACCGGTTGCAAGTTGAGGGAGCAGGCCGGCCGGCACACTTTCATTGGCGGTGGCGATCGCGCTGCATGCGGTGAGCGCGAGCAAGCCGGTCAGTGGCAGATTTCCGGTCGATGTGCGGCGCGCATCGGCCGCGGTCGTTCGTGCATTGAGAGAGGTCACGGGTCGCTCGAATGGAAACTTCAGAGGCATCGAGCATGCTGAATTCGGCTGGATCTGATAATTGGTTTTGTTTTTGAAACATATTCAAATCTAAATGAAATATGGCAAGTGATCGACTCGGTGACGTGCGAGTCAGGGCGACTGAGGATAGTGAGGAATGGCCTCACTCAGGCATACCCAGGGTTGCGCGCTCGATGTCCAGATATCGAGCATCGGCGCAAATGCCGATGGATCGTCGAGCGTGGGAAAACGGATGGACATGACTTCCGGTGCGGCTTCGCCCTGCGTGAACAGCGGCGAGCCGCAATCGCCGCAAAAGCTGCGCGTCGCGCGCTTGCCGCTGCCTGCGCGTACCGAATACGTCTTCGGCGTCCCTGTCATCGTTACGTCGGACACGCGGACGATGAAGCCCGAAGCGAAAGCCGCACCGCTTGCGCGCTGACAGTCGAGGCAGTGGCAGTTCAATGTCGCGAGGGGCGCATGTGCGCATTGATAGCGGATCGATCCGCATGCGCATCCGCCGGAAAATGGGCCTGTCATCGTGCTGTTTCCTCTTGCGTCTGAAAGCGCTTATTCGAACGGGTAGACGTCATCCTGCCTGATCCAACCGGACGTCGTCGCGTGCTCGCCGAGGAAGTCCACTTGCAGCCAGCCCGGCTTCACCGCGCGCACACCGACGCCGTCACCGGCCACGATGTACGCCTTGCGATGCTGCGCGCTCGCGGGTGTGTCGAAGAAGTACGCGCGTTCGCTCTTGATCACGGCAATCGATAACCACGGGTACTGCTTGACCAAGGTAAATTCGGCGGGGTATGCGTCGTCGGCAAAATGCATCACGTTCCAGCAACCGCCGTGTTCGCTCGACAAGCGGATCTTGAATTGACCGGGAGCTTCCAGGAACAACGTGCCCTTGATCTTTTCATCGGGCGTGTCCGGGAAATAGGTTGTAACGGGGATCGGAGCGGGGCCCGTCTTAGCGACCAGATAGAAAATGCAGCTGAACTGTCCGTTGATGTTGTTTTGCGAGAAATAGCCCGTGACGGCATGGGTCGCCGGATCCGCGGCAAGCAGCATCCCGTCGCCGTAGTCGCCGCTAACGACGGTCGATAGTGTGGCGGCCGCTTTGGCCGATCCCGAATTCTGCGCACTTGCCGTCATCGCGAGGCTCATGCCCACGATGCAAAGCGTCATCCGTAACGCACGTCGAATCATTTCCTGCCGACCTTTTTCTCAATAGGGATTCGCGACGCGGCTTAGATTTGCGTCGCCGCTCGCACTTTAGCTGAATTGTGCGCGGCTTAGAGGCATGGAGGCTCGGCACATGTGCGGCTTAGCGGGTATAGCACGAACACCATTTCGGACACGCGGTCGATCGTATCCGGAATCGGCTCCCGATCCTCGGCAATGTCGCGATTGTTCATCTCGTCAGCGTCCATAAGACGCATCCGTCAGTCGATACGGCGTAGCGTGAAGCGACGGCGATGCGCAATGGGCGTAGGGGCGCACTGCGCGAATTCGGGCGGCCTGAGCATCCAAGCTCGACGGCGCGCCCCACCGGACCCTGTAACACGCTGTGATGCATGAACTGCGTTTCTAATGCGAGGATAGCGGCCACGCGCGCGTCAAGCGATCCTGCGGATGATCCGCCGCGCGCGATTGGATGGCCTCACTTATTCGGAGCACGTCATGGACGATACCGTCGCCGCGGTTCTCGCGACCTATCACGAACGCATCGAGCACGAACGCGCGCTGCGCCGCGAAAACCCGATCAAAAGCCCGCTCCCGAATGGGCAGGATCCGTGGATGCGCGCCGTCGGACCCGCGACCGGGCAATTGCTCAACATCCTCGCCCGAAGTCTCGAACGTCCGCATATCCTCGAGATCGGCACGTCGTACGGATACTCGGGCATTTGGCTCGCCGAGGCCGCGCGTGCGCGCGAGGGGCGCGTCACGACGATGGAAATGTACGACTACAAGTCCGCCCACGCGAAGGATATGGCGACGCGCGCGGGACTCGCGGACTGGGTCGATTTCCAAGTCGGCGATGCGCTTGCCTTGATCGCCGCGCTGCCGCATGGCATCGACTTCGTGCTGCTCGATCTTTGGAAGGATCTCTACGAGCCGTGCCTCGAAGCGTTCTATCCGAAACTCAATCCGGGCGCGATCATCGTCGCCGACAATATGATTCGCCCGGGTGACGAAGGGATCGTGCGTTATAGCCGCGCGATCCGTTCGAAGCCCGGCGTGCGAAGTCTGCTGCTGCCCGTCGGTTCGGGTATCGAGGTCAGCCGCTACGAGCCGTGATGCTCGCCGTTGGTTTGCTCGACGCGGGCCGCCGGCGCGGCGTCGGTGGCCGGCGCGTTCAACAGCGGTTGCAAGTCGGGCGCCATCGACTTGAGCAACTGAACGGCCATCGCGCTCGTGAAGTCGTATCGCGCCGCATAGGGCTCGTGCGCGTTCGCGCTTAACGCGCCATAGAAGCGATCGCCGATCGCGAACACGAACGTGGCGCTCCGATTGACCTTGCGCGACTCGATCAGGCGCGCGCCCGGCGCGTAGACGTTGAAGCGCTGGTCGCCCGTGCCGGTCTTGCCGTAGACGGGGAGCACGGTGCCGTCGGGCAACACCATGCCCGATGCGAGCCGCTTGCCCGTGCCGTCGAGCACGACGTCGCGCAGCAACGTCCGTTCGACGTTGGCGATCTCGGGCGACAGCAAGGTCTTGGGCGCGACGCTCGCGTGCACGAAATGGGTTTCGTACGGCGTGTGCTCGGCGAAGTCGAGCTTCGAGAAGCTTTCGATGGGCGCGCGTTGACCGTCGTTCGCGATGATGCCGATCAGTTCGGCAAGCGCCGCGGGCCGATCGCCCGATGCGCCGATCGCAGCCGCATAGGACGGCGTGAGATCGCTGAACGGATAGCCGAGCGCCTGCCACGACTTGCCGATCGTCGTGTACGCCTGAAGCTCGATCATGCGCTTGATCCGACGGTCCTGCGTCGCGTGATAGCGTGTCTTGAAGAGCCACGAATACGTCGAGACGCGCACGTCGCGGCTCGCGTTCTTGAGCGCGTCATAGCCCATGCCCGGATGCGCGCGCAGCGTATTGAGCAGCCAGAGCGCGAGCGGATGCACGCCCGAGATATACGCGCGATCGTTGAGATTGAAGCGGTCGATGCCGTACTTGCCGTAGAGCCCGGCCAGATCCTCGTCGGACAGCGTCGTCTCGGCGGGCGTGCCCTTGAGTTGCGAACGCATCTGCGCGTTGAACCAGACCTGGGGTTCGCCGGGCGCGACGCTGCGCAGCACGGTCGCGATCTTCGGCGGCGACTTGCGTACCGTGTTCAGCATGAGTTCGAGCGCGTCGTCGGACGCAAGCCCCGCGTATTTCTCATAGAACCGCTTGAGGTAGACCTGGCTTTCGGCATCGACGAACTGCATCAGATACGTGTTGCGCACGATCGGATCGTCGAGCCAGGTCTGCGACGGTCCCGCGGCCTTGATCGTCTCGTAGTGGACGATGTCGCGCATCAGGCGCACGAACACGAGATTGACCGAGTTCTGGAACGCGACGTGAATCGTCAGCGTCTGTCCGTTGTCGCTCTTGTCGAAGTTCGTAAAAGTCTGCGCGCCGCCGCCCGTATAGAAGGTCTCGCCGGGGTTGGCCGAGTATTTGCGCTCGACCGCCGCGTCGAGCATCGGCTGAAGCGCGCGATCGGGCGTCTCGATCAGATAGTCGAGCGCCCAGCGCGTCAGGGCGTCGCTCGGGTCGGGATCGATGCGCTTGAGTTCCGCCGTACTGAGCGGCGCGTACCGGTCGTGCAGCTCGGACACGATCTGCAGATAGGTCGTCAGCGTGCGCAGCTTGGCCGTCGAACCGAGATTCAGGCGCGCGCCCTGATTGATGTCGAACGGCTCATTGACGCTATCGGTCTGGACTCTGAGCAGATTCGCGCCGCCGCGATGTTCGTAGAGCGTGAAGCTGAATGCGATGTGCGACGGATCGTCGTTCGGCTTGAGCATTTCAAAGCCGTACAGCCCGAATGCATGCGCGCCGTCCTTCGTCGAAGCGGCCGCGAGCTTCTCGCTGACCGCTTGCTGGACGCGGTTGTCGAGCGTCGACGTCGCCGACATGTCGAGCCGGTCGAGCGCATAGGCGTCGGGCACGGCGAGCACGTTCATCAGGCGCGCCCGCATCGAGGTGACGGCTTTGCGCGTCACGTACGACGACACGGTGTCCGCGTCGGGCGCGGGGGCCAGCGCGATATGCGCGGCCAGCGCGGCGTCGCGCAACGGCGCGGAAATCACGCCGGCCCCGGCCAGCAATCGCAAGTAGCTGTCCGTCATGCGCTGGAGCTCGCCATACCCCTTGAGCAGGAAGAACGACGGTGCGCGTTGCGCGATCAGCAGCGAAAGCGCCTGGCGGAACGCGATGCCTTGCATCGCCGCGTTGTCCGCGGTCGTGGGCGCCGCGAGCAGTGCGTTGATCTCGTCGAAATCGCGCCCGTACCAGGCGGCCATGCCGTCGCCGAGTCCCGTGACTTCGCCGACGTGCGCGCGCGCGGCCAGCGGCACCGAGTTCAGGTAATGCACGACGATCTGCCGCCGCGCGGGCATCGTTTGCGGTCCGTTCAGATAGGCGCGCACCGAGGCCGAGGCGATCTGGCGGATCTTCTCGGTCGGCTTCGCCGTGCGGCCGTCGGGCGAGTGCCGGAATTTCTCGATCTGCGTCGCGAGCGTGCTGCCGCCCGGTTGCGCCTGGTGCGCGTTGAACACGCGCAAGCCCTGGTCGACGAGCGCGTGGCTGAAACGTCCCCAATCGATCGCCGGATTGCGGTTCGGCTGATTCGGATCGAGCAGATAGCGATCTTCGATAAACAGCAAGGCGTTGACGACGACCGGCGGAATCGCGGCGAAGTTCGGATAGGCGCGTCGCGGATAGATCGATGCAAAGAGCGGCGTGCCCGTTGTGTCGAAGAGCTTGAGACCCGCGCGGTCTTTTTCGTCATACGGCAGGAACAGCCCCGCATCGGCGATCGACAGCATGCGTTCCGACCCGCGCGCCTGCGACTCGACGGCGTAGCCGCGCGCGAGCAGGCGTTGCTCGAAGCCCGGCAATTGTGCGTAGCCGAGCCGTGAGTCGTAGGGGGCGGGAGCCGGGAAGCGGATGCGCGGACTCGGCCCGTGATCGACCGTGAATCCGATGTCGCGCGTGAGTTCCGACAGGTAATGCGCTTGCAGACGCGAAGTTTCGATTTCGATCTGGCATAGCTTGGCCACGATCGCCAGGATGACCAGTATCCCGATACCCAATGGCCATTTGAGCCATTTCCAAACGGGTATTGCACTTACCGTACGCAGCGGTAAACGAACTAACGGCCGATTCATATCGAAAACTCCCCGCCGATCCCTGAAAATCGGGCACCTCTTTTCAATTCAGTGTAGTGCGGCCGGGTCCATTTGATACGCGCGATAAGCAGCCGCAAAACGCCGCCATTCCGGGCTTGCCTGGATTGAATATCTCTGCTAGCTGAAACGTCGCCATTTCGTCCTCTCGACGACGCCGCGAGACGCGCAAGATTTCACGCGAGGAAGCGCCGGCAAACGTTTGAAATCACCCGTGTTTCGGACGGTTTCCGATCGTTCCTACCGCTGTCATATCAGTGACTTCGAGCGTCATCCGCCCGTGAATGCGGATGGGCGTGAGGACCTCCCGTTTCACGCATCGGCGTGCATGCCGCGAGCGTTGTTTTATTGCCCGATACCGCCAGAAGCGGCGACCTTTCAAACACGCGCTCCGCCGCGTTGTCGATTCAATCGCGTCATGAGGCATCGGTCGGCGTATCGGTCATTCGTAAATATTCGGGGTGCGGACGTCAAATTCATAAATCCGATGAATCGGCCTTCGTTCGATACTCGCATTTCCATCAAATAAAGGAGGAGACATGAATCAATGGACGGAACGGCGTGCGCGTCCCGCGCGTCGGCATGTTTTGCGCGTGTCGGTGCGCGCAGGGCGTCTCGGGTCGGCCGCGCTGCTGATCGGCAGCCTGATCGGATCGGCCTGCGCCGCGACGGCGAGCGATGTCGGCGCGGCGCGCGGCAACTGGGTCAACGCATGGCAGGGCAGTCCGACGACGGGGGCGACGTTCGACACGAAGTCGTGTCCTTCGGATGTGGGGCTCGAGAATCAGACGATCCGCAACGTCGTCTATCTGAGCGCGGGCGGCCAGCGCGTGCGTATCAAGGTTTCCAATGCGGGCGGGACCGCACCGCTCAAGGTCGGCGAAGTGACGGTCGCGCCGACGCTCGCGTCCGATGCGTCGACGTCGGCCGCGCCGCGCACGGTGACATTCGGCGGCGCGAGCGCGATCGTCGTGCCCGCGGGCAGCGAGGCGATCAGCGATCCGGTCGCGTTGCCGGTGCGCGCGTTGACGTCGCTGGCCGTCAACGTATTCGTGCCCGAGAAGACCGGCCCGGCGACCCAGCACTTCCTCGCGACCGCGACGAACTACCTGGCCGACGGCAATCAGTCGC
Organism: Pararobbsia silviterrae; assembly: GCF_003628125.1. GTDB lineage: Bacteria > Pseudomonadota > Gammaproteobacteria > Burkholderiales > Burkholderiaceae > Pararobbsia > Pararobbsia silviterrae. Next base: position 318,133 of record NZ_RBZU01000007.1, on the reverse strand, counting down.
ACGATGCGGCCGCGACGGCATATGCGGGCCACGCGAGCTGCTGGATGTTCGTGTCGGGCGTCGACGTCGACGCGCCGCGCAATGTCGACGGCACCGTCGTGTTCCTCGGCGATTCGATTACCGACGGCTATATGTCGACGGCGGACAAGAACCAGCGCTTCCCGGACTTTGTCGCGCGTGCGATGGCCAAGCGTCGCGGGCCGACGTTCTCGGTGTCGAACGCGGGGATCGCGGGCAACGAATTGCTGACGAACCGCGATCTGCTGATGTTCGGCGTGCCGGCCGCCACGCGCGCCGCGCGCGACGTCTGGACGCAGCCGCATCTGAAAGCGGTCGTGTTGCTTGAAGGGATCAACGATATCGGCGACAAGTCCGCCAAGGCGCCCGAGATCATCGGCGCGATGCAGCAGCTCATCGCGCAGGCGCATGCCGCCGGCGTGCCGATCTTCGGCGGGACGCTCGTGCCGTTCATGGGTTCGAACAGCACGTACAAGTCCGATTACGGCACGCCGGCCGGCGAGGCCGAGCGTCTGAAGGTCAACGAATGGATCCGTACGAGTCACGCGTTCGACGGCGTCATCGATTTCGACGAAGCGACGCGTGATCCGGCCGATCCGTCGCGCATGAAGGCGGCGTACGACAGCGGCGACCATTTGCATCCGAGCGATGCCGGATATGAAGCGATGGCGCGCGAGATCGATGTCGACGCGCTGATGCGCGCAAAGGCCGGCGCCGCGAAGACCGACTAATCCGTCGTCCGATGGACAGGCCCGCCGAACTACGCGCGGGCCTGCCGCCTTGCCTGGTCTTCCTTGAACAGCGTGATTTCTTCTTTCAAGGCGCGCGCGACCTGCGGACGCTGCACGATTCGCGCGTAGTACGCATCGACGCTCGGCCAGGGCGCGAGATCCACGCCCGCATAACGCGCCCAATTCAACACGGTGACGAGATACGCATCGGCGACCGTAAATTCGTCGAGCAGGAAGGCGCGGCCTTCGAGATGTCGGTCGAGCGCGGCGAGCCGCGGCTCGACATTTTCGCGCGTATAGGCATGGACGTCTGCGGGCGCGCGAGGATCGAGCAGGGGCACGAACAGGGCCTTGTGCAATTCGGTGCTGACGAAGCCGAGCCATTGGTGAAATTTGGCGCGCGCGTGCGTGCCGCTTTGGGGCGCGAGATTCGCGTCCGGGAACGCATCGGCGACATACGGCAGGATCGCCGTGTTTTCCGTCAACAGCCATCCCTCGTCCGTGCGCAGCACGGGAACCTGACCTAACGGATTGACCGGATAGAAATCGGAGCCGTCGCGCAGACGCTTCGATTTCGTGTCGACTTCGATATACCGCGCGTCGGCGCCCGCTTCATAAAACGCGATGCGCGTGGCGAGCGAACAGGCCAGCGGGGAGAAATACAGATCCATGCGTGTCTCCGGTTGTGGAAATGTTTTTGTACTATAGTGGACAAAATTAGTTCGAAGCAAATTTTTGTGCGAATCGGTATGAAAATGGAAAGAAAGCGTGGGAGCGGCAGCGGGACACGCATGGGCGTGAGGGATGGCGGCACGGGTGAGGTCGGCGATCGCGCGGGTATCGCCGACGCCGGTCGCGCCAAGGAAGAAGCGCACGTCGAGGGCGATGCGGAACCGCAGCAGATCAAACGCGCGCGTGGCCGGCCGCGTCAATTCGATGCGTCGCATGCGATCGAGCGCGCGCGCGATGCGTTCTGGGAGACAGGGTTTTCAGGAACGTCGCTCGATGCGCTGAGTGCGGCAACCGGGCTCAATCGGCCGAGCCTCTATGGCGCGTTCGGGGACAAACACGCGCTCTACGTCGACGTGCTCGATCGATATATCGAGTACGGCCACGATCTGATGCGTCGCGCGCTCGAGACGGATTGGCCGCTCGCGAAGGCATTGATGTGTGTCTACGACGGCGCGCTTTCGATTTACTTTCCCGACGCGGAGACGCCGCGCGGATGTTTTCTGATCGGCACGGCGCTCGTCGAAGCGAAGCACGACGGCGAGGTGCGTGCGCGGCTTGCGTCGGGTCTTGCGCGCTACGACGCGGCTTTCGAACGGCGTCTCGCGCGCGCTAAAGCAGACGGTGAACTCGATGCGGATGCGGATCCCGCGCAGCTTGCCCGGATCGCGTCCGCGCTGTTGCACAGTCTGGCGTTGCGCTCACGCGCGGGCGATACGCGTGCGATGCTGCATGAGACGGCAAAGGCGGGCGTGGCGCTGATCTGCGGGAAGCCGGCGGCGCGGGCGCGCCCGGCATAGACAGCATAGACAGCATCTTCAGGACGGACAGCGGGCGACGCGTCGTGACTCGACGCGCACGCCGCTCACACGTCGGAATCCGTCTCCGAGTCGGATGACGCGACGCCACGACCGTTCTGCGCACCGCGGCCCATCATCTGCGCGATCCGCTTTTCCGCGGCTTCTCGCGCCTTCGGCGTCATCGCTTTCAATTGACTTTCCGTATAGCCGAGCTGTGCGAGCGTCTGCGCGCGCAGCGAATCGGACGGACCGTACCCCTGGTATTTCGCGAGCGCCGCGGCAAACGACGCCTGACTCGACGCGCCGTTCGTGTTCGACGGCGCATTCGTTTGCGCCGGGGTCGTGTACTGGATCGGGGGCGGATTGTGTACGCGCATGAGGGGTTCCTTCTATCTCGATCGTTCGGGGGGAGATCTCGGCACGGTGGCGTGCGCTATTCGGACTTCACTATGCGCGCCGACGGGGGTGGTCCATCTAATAAATAAAAGGTGTCGGGCACGCGATCATTTTGAATTGATGGGAGGCGGCCGCTCGAAGCGCGCGCGAACGCGCCGGGATCGCACGGGCATTGAGCGCGCCGACGTCGATCGGAACGTCGTTGGCATCCGTGCGCGCGGCGGTATCAGATCGAACTCAGGCACGACGACGCGCGCCGAAATGTGCGCGAGCGCACATAAAAAGCGCGGAAATCGACGTCACGTCGAGCCGCGGTCATGCGGGTGCCATCTTGTGTCTGCATCATGTCGCGCGATTTCGTTAGGGGTTAACCCGCGCTTTCGCCGAAATCCGCCTGTTTTCCGCATAAACCCGCGTCGCGTCGGAGCAACGTCCGATCTGCCTAATAAAAAAGCTAACCTGTATATGATTGTCCAAGCAATCGCATTCTTAACTGGTTCATTATTTACAATCACCTGCTTATGGTTATAGCGCTTATTTTAAGCGCGTTCTAAGTCGTTGTTTTCTATGAGGAGATCGCCGAACTGGTCAGATGTGTCTGACCAGTTTTGAGCGGTACATCAACCATCTCAAATCTGCAATACACGTTTTTGTTCACGTTTTCCCTTAGCCGATTCGGCGCTTCCCCAACAAAAACAGGCTCTTAAAATTGCGCCGAACTGTGAAGCACGTATCGATGAAGCCTGTATTTCAAGCCCATCGATGGCGACGGATGGGGTGCTGGCTGTATCGGTGAAACCCCACGTTTTAACTGACCGAGGAGACGTAATGAAAAAGGTTGTTCTGACCACCTCGCTGCTGGCGATCGCTGCAGCGGCACAAGCACAAAGCAGCGTCACGCTGTACGGTCGTATCGACAACGGTATCCAGTACGAGAATGGCCTGCCGGGCGGCCACAAGGTCAGCGCAGAGAGCGGTGACTGGGGCTGCTCGTGGTTCGGTATGCAAGGCACGGAAGACCTCGGTGGCGGCACGGCCGCGATCTTCCAATTGGAAGGCCAGCTCAACACGATGAACGGCACGTCGTCGGGTGCGCTGTTCGGTCGTCACGCGATCGTGGGCTTCCAAAACGCGAACTACGGTACGTTCAAGCTCGGTAACCTCGGCGCCGGCGAAATCCAGCAAGATAGCTGGGCACTCGATCCGCAGCTGATGCAGCGTTACGCAATCTCGACGCTGACGCACGGCCGTAACTGGCCGTCGGCGGAAAACGGCTTCGAGTACACGACGCCGAACCTCGCTGGCTTCACCCTTAAGGGCCAATACGACCTGTCGAACAGCACGAGCTGGAACGCAGGCGCGACGTCGACGAGCCAAGGCCGTGGCGATGGTATCGAAGCAATCTACGATATCGGCGCCCTCGAACTGCGTTCGATCTATGACGAACTGCGCAGCGCGGAAGGTAACTTCAACGATCTGTACGCGGCATCGCGCTCGATCATGGCCGGCGGTACGTACACGCTCGGTCCGGTCAAGATCTGGGCGGGTTACCAGCACTTGAACGCACCGCAAGCGAATGATTCGACGGTCAATGGCGGCGCGTTCGCGGCGGCATCGGCAGCAGGCCTGATGCCTGTGCAAGCGCCGACGTCGGCTGATCACGAATGGCTGGGTGCAGCATGGCAAGCGACGCCGGCGGCAACGCTGACGGGCGCGGTCTACCACACGAACGTCAACAACGGCAACGGTAACGCCACGATGTACACGCTCGCAGCGACGTACAACCTGTCGAAGCGCACGTTCCTGTACACGGAAGCGGCTTACCTGCACAACAGCGCGACGTCGAACATCGACCTCGGCAACGACTCGTGGGGCCCGAACACGAACAGCGCAGTGGGCTCGGTCGGTTCGTCGACGAACCCCGGCTATGGTCACAGCCAGACGGGCGTGTTCACCGGCATCATGACCGCGTTCTAAGTCGTACTGAACTCCGCTGTACCCTGTGGTCTGACAAGCAGTTAAAGACGCAACAACGACGGCCGCTTCGGCGGCCGGTCACAACCGCTTCAACGCTACCCCAGCAGCGTTGCGGCGGTTTTTTTTCGTCGATTTGGAATGCGATCGACGCGATGTGCAAAGTGCCGCGGCGCTCGGCATCGAGAAGCGGGTCTCTGCGCTTGGAGGTCTAAGCATTCGAGGCCTTCAAGGCCTTGGCGCTCTGCGCCATTCATGGAAACGCGGCGCTTAAACGCAAAGCGCGTCACGCGCATGGGCGCTGCGCATCACACCGATTCAAGGACGAATCTGTTCGCGTCGCTGTTTCAGATTCGTGCAAAGCCGGTTGGCGGCGATCGATCCCGCCACGGCGAGCAGCATCGGGACGAGAAAATCGTGATCGATGCGCGTGAATTCGGCGAGCAGCACGATCGCGGTGATCGGCATATTCATCGACGACGCGAGAAACGCGGTTGCGCCGATGATCGCGAACGCGCCGAGCGACGTCCCGGGCCAAACGAGCGACCAGAGGCCCCCGAGCACGATCGCGAGCAGGGCGCCGTTGGACAGCCCCGGCGTCAGCAGACCGCCTTCCGCGCCTGCCCGCAAGGAACTCGCGGTGATGACGACCTTGAGCACGAGCAGCAGCGCGGCGAGTCCGATGCCGATCGCGCTGTCGAAACCGAGTTGCGCAGGCGTCTTGCCATTGCCGAGCAACTGCGGCCACGCGATCGCGAGCACGCCGATCGCCACGAAGTTGAGGATCGACAGCACGGGCAACGACATGCCGCGCGCCGCGTGCTTGCGCGCGCGCTGTGTGATTTCGCAGAAGCCGAAGGCGGCGATGCCGAAGATCGGGCCGGTGACGATCGACCATGTCACGAGGCTCGCGTTGAGCGCATAGTGCGGCACCGTGTATTGCGATTCGTCGCCGAGGCCGAGCCATGCGACAAGCGCCGCGATGACCGATGTCGCGAGCGCGGGGATCAGTACGGGCAGGCTGAACGTGCCGAGCAGGACTTCGAGCACGAACACCGCGCCGCCGAGCGGCACGTTGTAGACGGCGGCGAGTCCCGCGCCGGCGCCGCACGCAACCATGATGCGGCTTTCCTCGACCGTGAGTCCCGCGCGCCACGACACCCATCCGGCGAAGGTCGAACCGATCTCGCGCGGCGCGACTTCGCGCCCGAGCGGCGAGCCGAGCGCGACCGTCACGATTTGCAGCAGCGCATGGGCGGTCGTCGCGACGATCGGCATACGCGGGTCGTTTGCACCGACCGCTTTCTTGATGCTGACGAGCGGCGCGGCGAACCGATAGACCGCATACCACCCGAAGCCGGCGACGAGGCCGCAAAGCGCGAGCACGCCGACGCGCCGTAATGGCGACGCCGCGCTCACGCCCGCATAGAAACTCGGTCCGCCGACCAGATGATCGAGACTGTAGCCGTAGGCGAGATGTTGAATGCCATGCAGCAGCAACGCGAGCAGCATGCCGCCGAGGCCCGCGCCGATGCCCGTCAATATCGTCACGCAAGCGAGGCGCAGCGCCGAACTCGGCTGAACGCCGTAACCGCTTGCGATGCGCGGCGCGTCGGTCGCGGCGACCGCATGCATCGTCGGCGCGTATTGCGTGATGGTCGCGGCTGCGGTGGAATCCGTTGCTGGGTTCATGGGTTTTATCCGTTCAGAGATTCGGCAAGATCGCGATTCATCGGTGCATTCGACGCGCGAGTGCGCGCATTCGGGCGAGGCTTTTGCAAGAGACCGACGATCCGATGCCTTCGAGCTTGAGCGCGATTGTCGGCGCGTGACGTTATGCGGTCAAATTCATATATAAAATCAATTAATGATTGAATGGCATTTAAAGGGCCGCGATGGCCGGGGTCGAGCCGCGCTTCGCGCCGCCTTCTTGAAGATGGATCGAAAAACGAGGAAATACAACGTGTTCAATTCAGCTGGCTTCACCCGCGATGTGCGTGCCGTATTCGCGATATCGGCGTTTGCGTCGGCGCTCGTGTCGAGCCCGTGTTTCGCGGAAGCGGATGCGGGCCTTGTCGAGCCGACGGACATTCCGCCGGCGTTGGCATTGCCCGGGCATCCGGTTCTCGTGGAGCAGGCGCTCGGCGTCGGTGTTCAGGTATATACGTGCGCGGCGCTCAAGAACGACCCGACGCGCTACGGGTGGACCTTTTATGCGCCCGAGGCGGCCTTGTTCAATCGGGATCGTCGCCGGATCGGGATTCACTACGGCGGTCCGACATGGGAGGCGAGGGATGGCAGCAAGCTGATCGGCAGCGTCAAGGCGCAAGCCGGGAGTCCTTCGAATACCGCGATTCCGTGGCTACTGTTGCGCGCTCAGCCGATCGTCGACCAAGGCGTATTCGGAAAGGTTCGCTATGTGCTGCGCTTGCATACGGTCGGCGGCATCGCGCCATCGGCCGAATGCGATGTGTCGAGGGCGGGCCAAATCAAGCGCGTGCCCTATGCGGCCGACTACTATTTCTACGCACCGGAACCCGCAGGCGCGAAATGACGGGGTCATCGCGACGATCGCGCATGCGCGCCTCGTGACGAGGCATGCGTCTTACGGCGTGTGCCGGATCATCGTTTCGAAAGCGTTAAATTCATGCCAAACGGCCGGCATCGAGCCGGCCGCGTGACAAGGATGGATCTTTCGATGCATCCGACGGTGCAGCATCTGTGCGTCTCGCGCATACGCTCGTGTATGCGTACGCGCGAGGAGACACGATTTAGTTGCCGCCGCCGCTCGGTTGCTTGACGGTCAGCTTGTTGTCGACCGACGTCACGCCGCTCACGCCCTGGACCGTATCGGTCGCAGCCTGGATCTGCGCGTTTTCGGGTACGAAACCGGTCAGACGGATAACGCCGTCGCGGGCGCGAATATAGATATTCGTCGAGTCGATTTGCTTATTCTTCGTCAGTGCGCGCCGCACGCTCTTCGAGAGCGCACGATTGGCAGCCTTGCTCGACGCCGCCGGTGCGGCTGCGGCGTTCGCGTCGCTCGCCTGCGCATATGCGCCGACCGATGCGGCGCTCAAAACCAAAGCAGTCCCTGCAACCACGAAAAACCGGGTGACTTTCATCTCGACTCCTCAGTAGAAAACATTCCAGGATATTGACCACCCGCCGCTTGAATCTGCCGAGGCGGCATGACCTGGGTGGGTATCGCTGCATTTGCGCGAGTGCGTAGCGTCTCACGCGTCTGCAAACGTGCATCCGCATTCTAGCCCTCTATTCACGAATCTTCATGGCGGTTTTCTCCTAGTCGGCGGATCGCGTCGAACCGGGCACGCCGCGGTCCGAAGGATAGCGAGGGAAGCTTGGGTGCACGGACATGGATACGGAGACGTGAAAATCCTGTCCGGCGGATGAACACGGGCGGTTCATGTCACGGCACGGTGCGAGAATGGGCGCGCTCCGGAGCGCCTCGATCGCGGATCCGCGCAGGTCTTTCACATTCGGTAATCGCACTGCGCGCGCGATCCGGCAAATCGTTGCCAACGCAAGCTTGTCGCGCCGATCAGGTTGATGGCATGATCGCCGCGAGCGGAAAGCCGCCTTTTCTTCCCACCCCCAATGGCGATTGCATCCGCCTTTTTCGTTTAATAGAGACTCTCGTGAATACACAATCGAAGTGGATCGACGTTCAAACCGATGACGGTACGTTCGGCGCGTATCTCGCCCTGCCGCGCCAAGGCGAGGGATCGGGACCGGGTATCGTGCTGATCCAGGAAATCTTCGGCGTCAACGCGCACATTCGCTCGGTCGCCGATCAATACGCGGCGGACGGCTATGTCGTGCTCGCCCCCGATCTGTTCTGGCGCAGCGCGCCGCGCGTCGAGCTCGGCTACGACGGCGACGATTTCAAGCGTGCCATCGAACTCATGCAGGCATGCGATGCGGATCGCGCGGTCCAGGACATCGCGGCGACCGTCAAGGCGCTGCGCGGTCTCGCGAAGGCGGGCAGCCCGGTTGCGGCGATCGGCTATTGCATGGGCGGTCGTCTCGCATACAAGACGGCGGCGACCGGCGCGATCGACAAGGCCGTGGCCTACTACGGCGGCGGGATTCACGCGGACCTCGATCGCGCGGACAAGATCAACGTGCCGATTCAATTCCATTTCGGCGCGCTCGATTCGCATATTCCGCTGTCGGCCGTCGATTCGATCAAGGCGCGTTTCGAAGGTCGCAAGAACGCCGAATTCCACGTCTATGAAGGCGCCGATCACGGTTTCAACTGCTCGCACCGTGCGTCGTACAACCGGCATAGCGCGGCGCTCGCGCATGGTCATACGCTCGTGTTCCTCGAGTCGGATCCGGCGTAAGGTTGCGGGATCCGGCGTCGGCGTCGGCGTCGACGCATGACGCTTGACATGCGACGCCGGATTCGATTGCGCGATATGTAATTTCGTCGATGACATATCGTGCGCAGGCTTCCGCGGCGATGGTCGGCCCGATACATTGGGGGCATCCGACGCACGGCCGGCCGGATGCGGGTAATCCAGATGCGGGCACATGCATATGACGTACGCGTGTTAGCGGCGCCGGCACACGGGAATATCCTGATTTGACCCACCGAATCTGGTTTGCTATAAAGTTCGCCGGCCGATCCACTTCGAGCGAAGACGGAGTTGCGCGTTGCATGCATTCGCGTGCATGACGTTACGCTCGAAGCGTCACTGTCGTGACATCGGTCGTGCCAATCACCCTGTTATGGAAACAAGAGATGGAAACCGGTACTGTCAAGTGGTTCAACGATGCGAAGGGCTTTGGGTTCATTACGCCTGATGCAGGCGGTGAAGACCTGTTCGCCCACTTTTCCGAAGTCCGTGTCGACGGCTTCAAGTCGTTGCAGGAAAACCAGAAGGTCACCTTCGAAACGAAGGTCGGCCCCAAGGGCAAGCAAGCTGCGAACATCAAGCCGGTCTGACCAGCGATAGTTTGATCAGATTGCGCGAAACCCCGGCCTCGGCCGGGGTTTTGTTTTTGGGCATGGACTTTCGAGTGAAACGCATATACTGTACAAAAACACAGTATCGATTCGCTTCGATTTTTCCATGGAGTACACGATGTCCGATCACCTGGATTCAGATCTGGCCTTTGATCGTGCGGCATCCGACGTGCGCCGCGTCGTGCACGATATCGCGGGACGTTATGCACGCCGCGGTTTCGCGTTGACGTGGCGCTTGCTGCATGCCGTTGAAGACGAGGCGCTGGCCGACCTCGGACTCGCGAGCCGGCATGGTCCCGACATGCTCGCGCGCTTCGCTCGACCTTCCGATGCGATCTATCCGCATACCGATACCGATGTGCGGCTCGACGATGCGGCGACGACGCCGCTGATTTTCTGGTTCGCCCTCGAAGCTTTCGGCAGGCTGTCATATACGTCGACGTCGCCCGCGCGGGAATTTTTCGCGCGTCGGCGTCTCGCGTCGCCGCATGCCGCGCACCATGTTCGATCTGTTTGACGATATGCCTCGACCCGACATCGATTGGCAGCCAGCATGGCTTGCCGACGATGTCGCGCGCGCCTTGCAGACGCAAGTCGTGGCCGAAGTCGAATGGAAGCAGGATGTCATGCGGACGCCCGCGGGCATGGTCGCGTTTCCGCGTTTGACAGCGTGGCAAGGCGATCCCGAGGCCATCTATGTCTACTCGGGCATTCGAAACGTACCGGGCGCATGGACGCCTGCCGTGCTCGAACTGCGTCGTGCGGCCGAGCGCGCAAGCGGCGTCACGTTCAATAGCGTGTTGATCAACCGGTACCGGAACGGCGTCGACAGCATGGGCTGGCATGCGGACAAGGAGCGCGAGCTCGGACCCGAGCCCGTCATTGCCTCGGTGAGCCTTGGCGTCACGCGCGTGTTTCAGTTCCAGCATGTGAAGACGCGCGTCGTCCATACGCTCGAGCTGTCGCATGGCAGCCTGTTGATCATGCGCGGCCTCACGCAACGCGAATGGCGACATCGCGTCCCGAAGGCGCCCAAGGTGCTCGGCGAACGAATCAACCTGACGTTTCGCGTGATTACGCCGCGGGATTCCGTCGTGTGATGTCTGACATTTCGGCGCCGGCGCATTTGCCGTTAACATGCGCGCTGGACTGTCCGCGGAGTTCGAGATTCGATGTTTCGCTTGCCGCCTGCATGGCGATTTTCACAATGGTTTCGCAAACGCGAGACGCCTCTCGCGTCGTTGCGCGCGATGAGCCGCTGGCGTCGCGCGACGCGGTCGGCCGGCGACGCGCTCACGCGGCACCGGCCTGTCTGGATGCTGTCGTTCGCGCTCGGCGATACAAGCCTGTCCGAAGGCCTGCGCGCCGCATGCGCGTCGACGAGCATGCTGGTCGTCGGAGACGTGCTGCATCGTCCGGATTTCGCCTGGGCCGCGATCGGAGCGTTCTGGACGTGCCTCGCTGACGCGGCCGGTTCGAATCGTATGCGCTTGGCGTCGATGGCCGGTTTCGCCGTGCTCTCGACGCTTTGCGGCACATTCGCCGCATGGGCGTCGGGCCTCGGCATCGCGGCTGCGGCGCTTGCCGTGCTCGCGTTTTCCGCGGGTGGCGCGTTCGGCCGCATTTGGGGGCCGGCCGTCGCACAGGTCACGATCCTGACCGCGACAGCCTGCGTCGTCATGATCGATCGTCCCGTCAACACCGTCGGCAACGCGTTGAACCTTGCGGCCGTCTATGGCTTCGGTTGCGTCTGGGCGACCGTGTTGAGTCTGCTGTTCTGGCGCATCCATCCGTTCGAGCCCAGCCGGCAGGCGCTCGAACGCGCTTTTCATCGTCTTGCCGATGTGTGTCGGGATTGCGCACGCTTGGTCGAGCAGCCGCAAGCCGATTTCGGTGAATGGACGCATCACGTCGCGCACTTTCGCGGCGAAGCGCGGAGTGCGATCGAAGCCGCGCGCGCGGCGCTCGAACGCGTCGCGCCTTCTCGTACGGACCTGCGCGACAGGCATGCGAATCTTCTGATCGCGCTTGCCGATGCGGAGCACGTCTTCTCGTTCCTGATCGGCGTCAGCGACGCGTGCGAGCGGCAGCATCAAACGCTGCAATCACGGGGTCGTGTCGTACGGGCGCTGCGCGCGCTCGAATCGGTGCTGCGTTCGATCAGCGACGAGACCGTGGCCGCATATCGTGCGCAATCGGCGGCCCAGCATCGTCGTTTTGCGCGCCTCGCCGCCCGACTCGGGCGCGAACTTGGCGAGCCGTTCGAGACGATCGGCGCCATCTCGCCCGTCGATATCGCAACGACGCGCGAATCCGAAAAGCCGCTCGTCGATGCGATCCGCGATGCGCTGTCGCGCGGATGGAGCCTCTGGCGCGCGAATTTGAGCTGGCAGGCGATCGGCGTGCGCCATGCGGCGCGGTGCGGCGTCGCGACGACGCTCGGTTTTCTCGCCGCGCGCGCGTTTCACCTGCCGTTCGGGTATTGGGCGACGATGGCGATTCTGCTCATCATGCAGCCGTCGATCGCGACGACATGGCCGCGCAGTCTCGAACGCGCGGTCGGCAGCATCATGGGCGGATTGATCGCCGCCATCATCGGGTTCCTGATTCATTCGCCGATCATCGTGTCGATCGCCGTGTTTCCGCTGATCGTCGCGACGATGGCGCTGCGGCCCGTGAGTTACAGCCTGTTCGTGATGTTCCTGACGCCGGCGTTCGTGCTTGTCGCGGACTATGCGGCGCCGGGTACGCATGAACTCGGTTTTGCGCTCGCGCGGCTCACGAATAACGTGCTCGGCTGCTTGATCGCGTTCATCGCGACGTTCACCTTATGGCCCTCGCGCGAGCCCGACGACTTCAAAGCTCGGCTCAGCGCCGCGCTGGCCGCGAATCTCGAGTATTTGAAGCACACGCTCGGAGAGGCGGTGCGCGATACGCGCGCGCTCGAGCAGATTCGACGGGCCGCGGGGCTCGCGAGCAATATGGCTGAAGCGTCGCTGCAGCGCGCGCGGCTCGAATCGCTCAATCATTCGAGCGCGCACTGGATCGCATTGACTGCGCTTGCGCTGTGCCGGCGTGTCGCGGGCACGGCCGCGCGCGCGCAACTGCGGAGCACGGCGGGGCCGGTCGATGCGGCGGCTTCACACTGGGTCGGACAATGCCGCGACACGCTGGTCCATGCGATCGACGCGCGCGCGACGCCGATTGTCTTGCCCGCATTCGATGCGTCATCGCATGCGTCGATCGCGGACGACGCGGTGCATCAGGTCCAACTGCTCGCGACCGTCGTCGAGCAATACGTCGACGGCACGCGCGAAGGGTACGCGGAGCGCGTGGGCGGCGCGACCATGCCGATCCGCTGACGCGCTCGAGATTCACCGGGCACAGAGCACTCACTGAATCGATCGGCATCGTGTGACATGACACGCGATGCCGAATCGAGTCGTAACCTCAAATCGTATGCACGACTCGCGTGCGTTCAGCGGCTTGCCTCGAACAGGAACCATGCGCGTCGTTCGGCTTCGTCGACCCAGTTCTCGATGAGGCTCGCGGACGCGATGTCGCCGTGTTCGTCGCAGACGTCATGCGCTTCGCGCAGCCGCGTGACGAGCTGACGATTGTCGTCGGCGAGTTCGGCGAGCATGTCCTGCGGCGTGACGAAATCCGCATCGTTATCGAGTACGCGTTGCAGCTTGCCGATTTGGCCGATCGAACGCAGTGTGTTGCCGCCGATCTTGCGCACGCGTTCGGCGAGCGGATCGGTCGTCGCGAAGAGCTGATCGCCCTGTTCGTCGAGCAACAGGTGATAGTCGCGGAAATGCGGACCGGACATATGCCAATGGAAATTCTTCGTCTTCAGATAGAGCGCGAAGTAATCGGCAAGCAGGAGGTTGAGTGCCGCCGTGAGGTCCTTCGTGGCCTCGGCTTTGAGGTCGGTCGGCGTATGCAGGGCGGCGGCGCGATGTTCGGCGGCGGAAGACTTGTTCATCGGGGGAGCTCCTCTGGACGGGGGCGGTTCAAGGACGGGCGGCGCGCCGATCGAGTCGCGCGCGGCCATTGGGGCACGGTGCGGCGCCGTGACGGACAAGTCTAGCTCGGAAAGGCCCGTTCGCGCTCGGCGCCTGGGGCGCATGCGCGCCGTGATGCAGAGCGGTCCGTGCGACTGTGCGCCCTGTCTGTGTCGATTATTCGGTTTAGATTATTTGTGTTGAAGCGCGGGCGCGATTTATCGCGGTGCGGGCCGCGCGGACAATGCGTGTCAATCCGATGCCGATCGGTGCAAGGCGCCGAGCCCGGCGCGACGGATCGGCCGATTCGGCCTTAACCGATTCATTCGAGGTGATCCGATGCCACGCATTGTCCGTTTTACTCAATATGGCGAGCCCGAGGTGCTTGAATTCGTCGAGATCGACGCGCCGGAGCCGGGCCCTGACGAAGTCCGCATCCGCGTCAAGGCGATCGGCTTGAATCGCGCCGAATCGATGTGGCGTCGCGGCGATTATGTCGAACCCGTGAAGCTGCCCGCGCGCCTCGGTTACGAATCTGCCGGGATCGTCGAGGCGATCGGTCAAAACGTCCGTCACGTCGCGCCCGGCGATGCCGTGAGCACGGTGCCCGCGTTTTCGATGAACGACTACGGCATGTATGGCGAAGTGGTCATCGCGCCTCAGCACGCGGTTGTGCGGATTGCCGACGGCGTGACGTTCGAGCAAGCGACCGCGATCTGGAATCCCTTCATCACGTCGTATGGCGCGTTTGTCGAAAGCGGGGCGGTCAAGCCCGGCGATTTCGTGCTGATTCCTGCGTCATCGAGTTCGGTCGGCCTCGGTGCGATTCAGATGGCCAATCTTGTCGGCGCGGTCTCCATTGCCTTGACGCGCACACGCGCGAAGGCCGACGCACTCCGCGCGCTCGGCGCGGCGCATGTGATCGCGACCGACGAACAGGACCTCGTCGCGGAGGTCGCGCGCATCACGGGCGGCAAGGGGGCACAGATCGCGTTCGATCCGGTCGGCGGCCCCGCGTTCGAGCAACTCGTCGCGGCGATGGCGCCGGGCGGCCGGATTTTCGTCTATGGCGCGTTGAGCGAGGCCGTGACGCCGTTGCCGATGCTCGCGGTCCTTTACAAGCGTCTGTCGATCGAGGGCTATAACCTCTTTGCGACGACGACCGATCCCGTGCGTCAAAAGGCGGCGACCGATTTCATTTTCGATGCGGTCAAGAAGGGCGCCTTGACGCCCGTCATCACGAAGCGCTTCAAATTCGACGATCTTGTCGAAGCGCATCGCGAGCTTGAGAAAAATCAGCACGTCGGCCGTATCGTCGTCGAAGTCTGAGTCGCGTTGCCGGTCGGCGCCTTAAGCGCATACTCTGTGCTTCGCGTGCGAGGGTCGCGAGGCGGGCGACCCTCGCGACGCCGATGCGGGGAATATCAACGCGGCACAGCCAAAAGGAACGTCGCATGGATCGGCTTCAGGCAATGCAGGTGTTCACGCGTGTTGTCGAAACGAACAGTTTTTCACGTGCCGCGGATACGCTCAATCTGCCGCGCCCGACGGTATCGACCGTCATTCAGAGTCTCGAGGCGCACTTGGGCGTGCGCCTGCTTCAGCGCACGACGCGACGTCTGAATTTGACGCCCGACGGTGCGGCTTACTACGAACGCTGCGTGCGCATCCTGTCCGACATCGAGGAAACCGAAGCCGCGTTTTCGCATGCCACGACGGGGCCGCGCGGCAAATTGCGCGTCGATATGCCGGGCGCGCTGGGCCGCATGATCGTGATGCCGCGCATTCATGAATTTCATGCGCGCTTTCCGCAGGTTGACGTCATGATCGGGATCGGCGATCGCAATGTCGATCTCGTGCAGGATGGGATCGATCTCGCGATCCGGATCGGCACGCTGAGCGATTCAAGCCTGGTCGCGCGGCGGCTCGGGCTCTATCAGCGGCTCACGGTCGCCAGTCCGATGTATCTCGAACGTCATGGCCGGCCCGAGACGATCGACGATCTGCATGACCATGTCGCGGTCAATTATTTTTTCAGCCGGACCGGGCGCTTGATGGACTTCGCGTTCTGGATCGATGGGCATCGGGTTGAACTGAAGATGCGTAGCGCGCTTGCCGTCAACGATGCGGAAGCGCATATCGCGGCCGTGCTCAACGGCATTGGGATTGCGCAGTCCGGGCACTTCATGTCGTATGGGCATGTCGAGGCGGGCCGGCTCGTCGAGCTGTTTCCCGAGCATCGGCATCGACCGGTCCCGATCTCGGCGGTCTATCCGCATAACCGTCATCTGTCGCCGACGGTGCGCGTCTTCGTCGATTGGATGGCGGAGATTTTCGAGCAAAGTCCCTTGATCAACTACGGCTTGTCGGATGTGCCGACGGCGCCCGCGCGAGACGCGGCCGGCGATACGGTCGCGCAAGAGGACGTATAAGGATTTGCGCGCTCGAGGCGCATATTCGGCGAGGCATGGCGCATGCGCGGCGCGGTCGTGCCCAAGCGGATGCATGCGGGGTCTGGGTTCAGGCGAATCATGAGAGACGGGATGACGAATCGCATCGGGATCGCTAGAATCTGACGGCCGCGGTCTACCTATCGCGGCACATGGCTTTCGTGGACCCTACACAAACGACAGCGAAAGGCGGGCCGTAGCGGCATGAATCTTGAATCGCGCTATGGCCGTGCATTTCATTTCACGTGAGCGTGTCGCCTGGATTTTTTCTCTTCTTACGAGGAAGGAAATGAACGCCGATACCCATTCCCAGGGCGAGATCATTGCGCAACTCGCTGCCGAAACCAAGACGCCGCGTGACGTCGTCGAACGCGAATACCTCAATACCTTGCACGATCTCAGTGACGGTGCACGCGTGCGCGATTATTTAAGCTTGTTCGCATCGAAGCGCGTCAGAGACAAGATCCTGCACCGCCGGAAGACCTGATCGATCGCTTGACGGTCTAGAGGGTGCATATAGGGCGCTTTCGCGGTGCTTGCGTGCACCCGATGATGCACGGATCGAACGCATCGACGCCCGTATACGAAGGGGTTCGTCAATGCATGCGATGCGATTTCGTCAGCGCTTGAATACATGGTGTGACGCAAGCCGATGCGCGGCACAAAAGCGCTTATGCGTCAGCGGCTTGGTCGAATACTCCGCGGGATATCCACAGCTTTGATCACAGTTTTTGTGGATAAATCGCCGAGGTGGAGTGGTCCCCAACGGACGTAGAGGCGCGCCGACGCATGTACACACGCCGCATTGCAACGTCATGCCCAAATGCTGAGACAGCTCGGCGATGTCCGTGTCGAAGCGCGAACCGTCATGCATTTTTCCCACCGAGCGGCATGGCGATCAGACGAAGATTGAGCGCGCCGAGCAGTTTGAAGACCGTATCGAGGCGCGGCTTCGATCCTGCCGACAGCGTCTTGTAGAGGCTTTCTCTTCCGAGACCCGCGGCCTGAGCGACCTGGGCGACGCCGCGCGCCTTGGCGACATCCGCGATCGCCGCCATCAACAGGTCGGGATCGCCTTCGTCGAGCGCGGCATTGATATAGGCAGCGATGGTCGCTTCATCGCGGAGATGTTCCGATGCGTCGAAACGCGACACCTTGATCTTGCTCATGCGTCATCCTTCAACTCGTTCCAGAGCGCCTTCGCGCGTCTGATGTCGGCTGTCTGCGTCGACTTGTCGCCGCCGCAGATCAGCAAATAGATCTTGCGTCCCCGTTGCGCGTAGTAGATCCGGTATCCAGGACCGAAGTCGACGCGCATCTCTGAAATTCCCTCTCCGACCGGTTCAGAATCGCCGAAGTTACCCGCCTCGGCGCGTTTGATCCGGATCAGGATCTTGGCCTTCCCGATCGGATCCCTGAGCGCGTCGAGCCATCGTGCAAATGCGTCCGTCTGATGGAACGCGATGGGGGGAAAGTCGGTTGAATCGTTGCGCATTGTATCTTTGTGGATACTTTGTTGCAAAGGTTGTTTTGTCGTTTTCGATGTCGTTCGCCGTTCGCCGAGCGGATGTGGATCGAGATATGCAAGGTGTGCGGACGTTTCGACATCGATGCGCGATCGATTCGACGAGCTTCGCGGAACGCCGTCGTGCCCCAGCAAGCCACGGCGACGCCCTGTCACGATCGGATTCGCGACGAGCGATTAGACTGGGGGCTCCATCCACGACATCCGCCGACGATCATGCCGATTCGCCATATCGTGCTTTGCCAATTTCGCCCCGATGTTCCCGTGTCCGCGCAGCAGGACTTGATCGACAAGATCGAAGCGCTGGGCAAGATCGACGGCATCCGCTTCGAGCATTTCTCGAGCGGTCGCAATGTGTCGGAAGAGGGGAGGTCGAACGGGTTCGAGTCCGGTTTCTCGATGGACTTCGCGGACGCGGGCGCGCTCACGGCGTATCTCGTCCACCCCGAACATCAAAAGCTCGGCGCCGCGCTCGTCGCACTGCTCGAAAGCGGCATCGACAGCCTGTGCGTATTCGATATGGATATCGGCGTGCACGGCTGAGCGGATGACGAACGCAACCGGGAATCGGTGCGTTTATGTCCGATCACGCAACTAACGGCCAATGTTCCCGAACCTTCCGCCTTCGCGCTGCGCGCCGAAGGCGTGTCTGCAAGGGGACTCGATCGTGTGCGATTAGTCAGAGTTCCATCACGCTGACCGACACATCCACGGCATGCGCGCCGCCGCCGAGAATCATGCCGCGCAAGAGCGAGACGTCGCTGTAATCGCGGCCGTACGCGAGCGTCACGTGATCGCGGTCCGCGAGCACGTCGTTCGTCGGATCGAGGTCAATCCAGCCTGTGCCGGGGCACCACGCCGACACCCACGCATGCGACGCGTCCGCGCCGAGCAGGCGTGCATGGCCCGGCAGCGGGATCGTACGCAGATAGCCGGAAACGTAACGCGCGGGAATACCGATCGAACGCAGGCAACCGATCATGACCTGCGCGAAATCCTGACAGACACCGCTGCGCAGCGTGAAGGCATGCAGCGCTTGTGTGTCGAAGTCCGTCGTCGTCTGCAGATATTCGAACTCGTCGTGAATCCGATGCATGAGATCGATCGCGCCCTGCGCGACCGGCATGCCCGGCGGAAAGCTTTCAAGCGCATAGGCGCGAAACAACGGATGCAGCGCGATATACGGCGAGGCGAAACAGAACTCCGTTTCAGGCACGAACGTCGCGCCCGCGCGATATTGCGTCATGTTCGCGACGTTCTCCCAAGGCTCGGTCACCTCGGGATCGAAGTGCGTCCAGCGCGCGCGCAATCTCACGGTCGTTTCGCTTGTCACTTGCAGCGATTCGTGCGGCGTATTGAGCGCGAAATACACGACTTCGTTGCCGAACGTGTCGACGCGGCTGTGCAGATACGACGGCTCGGGCTCGATACGCTCCGCGTGCTGAAGCACTTCCTGCGCAGCCGTCGAGATGGGACGGATGGTCGCGAGATGCTGCGCGGTATCGACGAGCGTCGAGTAGCGATAGGTCGTGCGATGCAGGACGGTCAACACCGTCGGCCGCATCGACGGCAAGGTCGGATAGCGTGTGCTCATACCGGGACTCGTGACGTAGGCGTGGATCGGATCATGCGGCAGTCCAGGCCTGCGACGCGCCGGCGTGGCTGAAATACCGCGCGCTGATCTCGTTCGAGAGCGCCGCCATCGACGCGGTAAGACGATCGCACATCTGTATCAAGGCCGTGTACTCATCGTTCACGTCGCGCTCGCACAAGGTTTCGAGCGTAGGAAGATCGGCGAGCGTCGGCAAGAGCGAGGACAGGAGCGGACGCTGCGCGTGGGCCGCCGGCGTCGGCAGATCGTCGAGCTTGTCGACGAGGCGCTCGTAGACCCCATAGAGACTGCGCGGATTCGTCGGTTCGACGACCAGCAGATCGAGCAGCGGCAGTAATTGAAATCGACCCGGATACAGCGAGCGATAGGTCAATGTCGAATCGAAGAGTTCGAGCAGCAGATCGAATCCCGCGTGCGTGCCGATCGCGTGCTGGGCCGCGGCCGTTCGCAGGAACGTCGACAAGCTCGACACACGCTCGATATGACGGCCGACAAACAGCAGCCGCCATGCTTCATCGCGCGTCATCCGGTCGCCCTGCGCGCCGCTGATCGCGGTCAGATGCACGGCGAGCCGTTCAAGCGCCGTCATGACTTCGAGCCGGTTGTACTGACCCGCCTCGATACGCGGCGCGAGGCGCCGCAACGCGTCGCGAAAATCGTTGCGCGCGGCGATGATCGTGCGCCAGTGATCGTTTGACAAGCGGCCGCGCACTTCACCCGAGGCGCGCGCCTGTCCCGCGAGATTGTGTCCGACGCTCGGCCAGGGACTGCTCTCGTCGAGCGACGCAATCAGCGTCTGCTCGAACTCACGCAAGGTCGCGCGCGTTCCGGGCAACGGGGGCGGCACGAGGTTCGAGCGTCGCGCGAGTTCGACGAGCGTCGCAAAGAGCGCGCTGCTGTCGTCGCTTTCGAGCGAGCCGAGGATGATCCGGCACAGGCGCACGCTGTTCTCCGCGCGCTCGCCGTAACGGCCCGACCAGAACAGATTCTCGGCCGCGCGGCTCGAAATCGTCCGATGCTTGCGGCTCAGATCGGCGGGCGTCAGCGGCGCCGGCATCAACGAAAACGTCGACGGCGGCTCGCTCGACAGGATCCACGTGTCGACGCTGCTGCCGCCGAGTTGCATCGACACGGCGGCCTGGCGTTCGGCCGCGAAGCGCGTGAAGCCGCCCGGCATCACATGCCAGTCGCCGTTCGCGTCGCCGATCGCATAGCAGCGCACGACGGCCGCGCGCATATCGAGCAGCCCTTCATCGAAACGCGGCGCGTGCGACAGCGCCAACGGCGCCTGGATCGTATAGCCATCGGGGGCGTGCGCGATCTCGTCGCGCCAGTCCTTGAGATGCTGGACGCCTTGCTCCATGCCGACAGGGCGCGTGCCGTGCCGGCCGGGCCAGGTCGGCATGACGAAGGCATGGTCGAGTTCCCGGCATGCTTCGTCGCGCGCGGCGGCTTCGCCGCACCACCAGGTCGGCACGCTGGGCAGCACAAGCGACTGACCGAGCACGCGCTGCGCGATCGCGGGCAGAAACGCATGGAGCCCCGGCGATTCGACGAAACCCGCACCCGGCACGTTCGAGACGACGACATTGCCCGCGCGCATGACCTGCAGCAAGCCCGGCACGCCGATCGTCGAATCGGGCCGCAGTTCGACCGGATCGCAGAACGCATCGTCGAGCCGCCGCAGCAGCACGTGCACGCGTTCGAGACCGCCGAGCGTCTTCAGATACAGCACGTCGTCGCGGACCGTCAGGTCCTTGCCCTCGGCGAGCGTGATGCCGAGATAGCGCGCGAGGAACACATGCTCGAAATACGTTTCGCTATAGGGACCCGGCGTGAGCAACGCGATATGCGGATGCCCGTTCGCGTTCGAGCCGCGCATCGTATGCGTGGCCAACTGCGCGAGCGTGCTGCCGAGCCGCGAGAACGACGCCGCGAGACGCGGCACGCGCATCTCGCGGAACGCTTCCGCGAAGATGTCGGATACGATGAGCCGATTTTCGAGCGAGTACCCGAGTCCCGACGGCGCTTCCGTGCGCTGAGACAAGACGGTCCACTCGCCGTCGTTGTTGCGTGCGAGGTCGATCGCGACGAGTTGCAGATAGTGCCCGTTCGGCGGCACATATCCCTTGACCGGCCGCAGATAGCCCGGATGTCCGAACACGAGCGCGGGCGGAAGATATCCGTCGCGCAACAGTGTCTGCGATCCATACACATCGGCGATGATCGCGTTGAGCAGTCGCGCGCGTTGCGCGACGCCGCGTTCGATACGCTGCCATTCCTGTTCGTCGATGAGGAACGGCAGCAGATCGAGTGCCCACGCGCGCGAGCCGCCCTGATCCGCATAGACGTTGTACGTGATGTCGTTGTCGCGTACGCGCCGGCTTACCGCATCCGAGAGTGCGCCGAGATTCGCGTAACCATGCTCGCCGAGCAGCTCGAAAAACCGCCGCCACGGTTCGCGCAACGTGGCGGGATCTTCGCGAAGTTCATCCCAATGGCCGTCGCGTACCGGCAGCGCGCGCAGCAGCAGGGCATCCGCATGCGGGACGCCCGGCTCGAACGGGAGTGAAGATTGAAAAGCCAAAGGGACGACCCCGTTATTCGTATGATGTTTTCCGGCCTCACGGATTGCGCAGATCCAGCGTGAACGGGAACTCGAGGCTCCGCTTCGCCGGCACGACGCGCATGGGTCCGCCGCTATGCCCGATCGTCAGGAACCGCGCGCGTCTGCGGCTTTCCGCTTCATAGGCATTGACCGGGAAGGTCTCGTAGTTGCGCCCGCCCGGATGGGCGACATGATACTGCCCGCCGCCGATCGACCGTCCGTTCCACGTGTCGATGATGTCGATGACGAGCGGCGCGTGCACGCGAATCGTCGGGTGCAGCGCGGATGCCGGCGACCATGCCTTATAGCGCACGCCCGCGACGAACTCGGTCGCGCGTCCGGTCGGCTGCAGCGGCAACGCCTGTCCGTTCACGCAGATCAGATGCCGGTCGCCGTTGAGGCCCAGCGCATGAATCTCGAGCCGTTCGAGCGACGAATCGACATAGCGGGCCGTGCCGCCGCTCACGCCTTCCTCGCCCATGACATGCCAGGGTTCGAGCGCCGCGCGGACCGTCAGCGTGATCGCATCGACCGCGAGTTCGCCGACGACGGGGAAGCGGAACTCGAAGTGCGGCGCGAACCACGCGGGATCGAAGTCATAGCCCGCTTCGGCGAGCTCGGTGAGCACGTCGTCGAAATCGAGCTTGACGAAGGTGCCGAGCATAAAGCGGTCGTGCAATTCGGTGCCCCAGCGCGTGAGCCGGGTCGTATACGGCTTGGCCCAGAACCGCGCGACGAGCGCGCGCAGCAGCAGTTGCTGCACAAGACTCATGCGCGCATGCGGCGGCATTTCGAACGCGCGGAGTTCGAGCAGGCCGAGTCGTCCGGTCGGTCCGTCGGGCGAATAGAGCTTGTCGATGCAGAACTCCGCGCGGTGCGTGTTGCCCGCGACGTCGATCAGGATATTGCGCAAGGTGCGATCGATGAGCCAGGGCGGAATCGGGCCCTCGCGGCTGCCGAGGAGATCGAGTTGCCGCTGGAGCTCGCGGAACGCGATCTCGAGTTCGTAGAGCTGATCGTTGCGCGCCTCGTCGACGCGCGGCGCCTGGCTCGTCGGGCCGATGAAGAGGCCCGAGAACAGATACGACATCGACGGATGGTTGTGCCAGAACGCAATCAGGCTCGCGAGCACATCGGGCCGGCGCAGGAACGGACTGTCGGCGGGCGTCTTGCCGCCGAGCACGAAGTGATTGCCGCCTCCGGTGCCCGTGTGCCGGCCGTCGAGCATGAACTTCTCGGAACTCAAATACGTCAGGTGAGCGCCTTCATAGAGAAATTCGGTGTGCTCGACGAGCTGCCGCCAACTCGACGCCGGATGGATGTTGACCTCGATGACGCCGGGGTCGGGCGTGACCTGCAGCAGCGTCATGCGCGCATCGCGCGGCGGCGGATAGCCTTCGAGCACGATGCGCACGCCGACTTCTTCCGCCGTGAGTTCGATCGCGCTCAAGAGATCGAGGTAGTCGTCGAGCGTCGCGAGCGGCGGCATGAACACGTAGATCACACCCTTGCCGCTGCCGAATTCGCGCGCCTCGACCTTCGGGCCCGCGGCGCGCGACGGATCGCGGACCTCGACGCAAAGCGCCGTGCGCGTCACGTAGCCGGCCGATTCGAAGCGAGCCGGATAGCGATCGGTCGAGACGTCCATGCGCGAAGCGGGCCGCGCGCGCGCGGCCGCGCCCGGTCCGCCGACGCGGCGGCGCCCGCCGTACATGTCGACGCCGTCGCCCGCATCGCCGACGATCGCATCATCGAAGACCTCTTCGTTCGCGTCGTCGAACGTCGCGCCGGCGGCGTCCGCGTCACCGGTCCGATATTGCGCGCGCAACTGGGCGGCCGTTCGCAAGGGCGCGGGCGCGGCGAACGGATCGTGCTCGTGCATATAGGGGTAGTCGGTTTCGCTGACCCACGGCAGGCTGTCGAGCGGAAGCCGGAATCCCATCGACGAATCGCCGGGGTACAGATAGATCCGCTCATCGCGCATATGCCAGGGACCGCTGACCCAGCGCGGACCGTCGAGCGCGGGGTTCGACTCTCCGCGCGCGATCGGCAGCACATAGCCCGTCACATTGTCGAGTCCGGCCGCGAATACGCGGCGCAGCCTCACACGTTCGGTTTCGTCGGAAAGCCGCGAGTCGAACGGATCCACGTTGACGGGCAGGCGGCGTTCGCGCCAGAGGTAGTACCAGACATCCTCGTAGGCGGGCTGCACGTACTTCGTATCGAGCGACAGACGCGTGCTCAGATGCTTGATGAAGCGCTCGGCGTCCGCGTTCGTGTAGTTCGAAGGCTGCCGCTCGTCCGCGAACAGCGCGGGGTTCTGCCAGCACGGCTGACCGTCGGCGCGCCAGTAGAGCGAGAGGGCCCAGCGCGGCAATTGCTCGCCCGGATACCACTTGCCTTGACCGAAGTGCAGGAAGCCGCCGTCGCCATAGCGCGCGCGAAGCTTGTCCATCAGCGAGATCGCATAGCCGCGCTTGGTCGGTCCCAACGCATCGGCGTTCCATTCGGGCGCGTCGCGATCGGTTACGGCGACGAACGTCGGCTCGCCGCCCATCGTGAGGCGCACGTCGCCGGCAATCAGCGCGCCGTCGACGGCGTCGCCCATCCGCAGCACGGCCTGCCATTGTTCGTCCGTATACGGCTTGGTCACGCGCGGCGTTTCGAGTACGCGCTCGATCGTCATCGTGTGCTCGAACTCGACTTCGCATTCGTCGCTCGCGCCCGTGATCGGCGCAGCGCTGCCGGGCTCGGGCGTGCAGGCGAGCGGAATATGGCCTTCGCCCGCGAGCAGGCCCGATGTCGGGTCGAGACCGATCCATCCGGCCCCCGGCAAATAGACCTCGCACCACGCGTGCAGATCGGTGAAGTCGTAGGCGGCGCCGACCGGACCGTCGATCGCCTTGACGTCGGGCGCGAGTTGCAGCAGGTAGCCCGACACGAAGCGCGCGGCGAGACCGAGTTGCCGCAGCGTCTCGACGAGCAGCCAGCCCGAGTCGCGGCACGAGCCCGACTTCTTCGTCAGCGTTTCCTCGGGCGTCTGCACGCCGGGCTCCATCCGGATCAGATAGCTGACTTCGCGTTGCACGCGCTGGTTCAAATCGACGAGGAAGTCGATCGTCGTACGCGGCGTGAGGTCGATCGCGTCGACAAAGGCCTTGAGCAACGGCGTCGGCGCGCGCTTGATGCGGTATGGCGCGAGTTCATCCGCGAGCTCGGGCGCATAGTCGAACGGGAATTTATCGGCGCTCGGTTCGAGAAAGAAGTCGAACGGGTTATAGACCGCCATCTCGGCGACGAGGTCGACCGTGATCTTGAACTCGCGCGTCTTGTCGGGCACGACGAGGCGCGCGTGATAGTTCGCGAATGCATCCTGCTGCCAGTTAAGGAAGTGCTGCGCGGGTTCGATCGTCAGCGAGTACGACACGATCTGCGTGCGGCAATGGGGCGCGGGCCGCAGACGGACGACCTGCGGCGACAAATGCACGAGCCGATCGTAGCGGTAGTGCGTGACGTGGTTCAGAGCGACTCGAATGGACACGCCGGACTCCTGTATTCAGGTTGGATTCGGGTTCGGACTGCCGGTGCTGCGGATGCGGTACGGTCAAAGCAAGCTTTATGCCGTTCTGTCCCATCAAGTCTGCGCGTGCAATGTGAAGCGCCGATTGCGGCGGCGTTCGCGCGGAACGATCCTTGCGACGCGTCGATCGCGATGCCTTCACGCCGGCAGCATCGCACAGTTGCGCAGGCAGATAAACACATGGACCCGACTGGACCAAGGTGATCGATGAAAACCTTCCACTGCAACCGCTGCCATCATCTCGTGTTCTTCGAGAATGTGCGGTGCGAGCGCTGCGACGCACTGCTCGGCTATGTGCCCGAACTCGGCGAGATCAGCGCGTTCGAGCCGGCCGGCGAGGCCGATCTGTGGCGCAGCCTGCATCCCGACGCGGCCGGCGCGCTCTATCGCCGTTGCGACAACTATGCGAACTGGAATGTCTGCAACTGGATGACGTCCGCCGACCCGCCGCTCGGCTTGTGCCGCTCCTGCGCGCTTACGACCGTGATTCCGAATCTTGTCTCGGACGATAATCGCGCGCGCTGGTACCGGCTCGAATCGGCCAAGCGGCGCTTGCTCTATACGTTGGCCGCGCTCGATCTGCCGGTGCTCCCGAAGACGGTGGACAATGTGCTTGAGCCCGCGCGCGATGCGCAGGATGCGAGCGGTACGACGCCTGCGAACGGGGTGCCCGACGCGAACGGCGCGAACGGCACAGACGGTGCGGACGGCGCTCCCGCCCCGGTCTCGCAAGCGGGGCGCACGTATTCGAAGGAGGGCGTCGCGTTCGAGTTTCTCGAGGACACGCCCGACGGCGAGCGCGTGATGACCGGACACGATCACGGCCTCATCACGCTCAATATCGCCGAGGCCGATGATGCGCAACGCGAAGCCATCCGCACGAAGATGCACGAGCCGTATCGGACGCTGCTCGGTCACTTCAGGCATGAGATCGGGCACTACTATTTCGACGTGCTCGTCGCGGATACGCACTGGAACGCGCCGTTTCGCGCGATGTTCGGCGACGAGCGCGCCGACTATGGCGAGGCGCTCGCACGGCACTATCGCGAAGGCGCGCCGCCCGACTGGAACATGGCGTTCGTCAGCGCGTATGCGAGCGCGCACCCCTGGGAAGATTGGGCCGAGACGTGGGCGCACTATCTGCACATGGTCGACACGCTCGATACGGCGACTTCATGCGGGCTCAAGCTCGTGCCCGACGATCCGGCCGAGCCGACGTTGAGCGACACGTCGCCGGTCGAGGACGCGGCCTTCGACGACCTCATGCAACGCTGGTTTCCGCTGACCTATGCGCTCAACAGCCTGAACCGGAGCCTCGGCATGCCCGACGGCTATCCGTTCGCACTGGCGCAGGGCGTTGTCGAGAAGCTGCGTTTCGTGCATCGCGTGATCGCGGGCGGCGTGCCCGTGCGCGAGACCGGTGCGCAATCCGAGGCATCGGCGTCCGCGGCAGGTGCAAACGGTCCAAGCGCGGATTCGGGCGCGGGTGCAAACACGGGGGCAAGCGGCGCGGCGCCGTCATTGGAACAGGAAATGCTTGATCCATGACCGATCTCTTCACAGGAGCCCGTCATGTCTGACCCATTCGCAACGAAGTTTTCGCACGTCAAGCCGCACGATACGTCGTTCATCGGAGAAGGGCTGCGCGACTTCTTCCTTTATCGCGATCTTGGCATTGCGGATGCGACGCACGGCAAAGTGATCGCGCATCTCGTCAAGGCGAATCACGCACCAGAGAAAGGCACGGGCTGGCACCGTCATGAAGCCGATTTCCACATCGTGATCATGCTCAAGGGTTGGGCGCGCTTCATGTATGGCGACAAGGAGACGCTCGTGGCGGCCGGCGATTGCGTGCATCAGGCACCCGGCATCGTCCACTTTCTGTTCGATTACTCCGAGGACATGGAGTATCTCGAAGTCGTCGGTCCGGCCGATTTCAAGTCGATCGACGCCGAAGGGCCGTGCGCGGTGCCTGAGCCGACGCCTTGGCCGGCGGCGGTAACGGGCTGAGGATGCATGGATGCCATGCGGCCGTCTGAACGACGGCCGCGACGCGGCGCTCGGTGACCGCGCGGAGCGTGACTAGGCCGCGCCGGGCGACGGCGCGGCAGCCGTCGCGATTGCGGCATTCGCGATCGCTTCGGCTTCGAGCATCGCATGCAACGAGATCTGCTCGCTTGCGAGGCCGCCGCCGATCGTCACGTTCGTGCGTGTCGCGCGCGGCTCGTTGTCATGGATGACCGAGCGCACGAGCGGGTAGATCTGCGATTCCCATTTGCGTCCGTTGAACACGCCATAGTGGCCGACGCCTGTCTGCACGTGATGCGTCTTCATGTACGGGCGCAAACGCGAGCACAGCTCCTGCGCCGCAACCGTTTGACCGACCGCGCAGATATCGTCCTTTTCGCCTTCGATCGTGAGCAGCGCGGTGCGCCGGATGGCGCTGGGCTCGACGCGGCGCGTGCCGACCATGAGTTCGCCCTTGGGCAGCAGATATTGCTGGAACACCTGGCTCACGGTCTCGAGATAGAACTCGGCCGTCAGATCGGTCGTCGCGAAGTATTCCTCGTAGAACGTGCGGATCGTGTCGGCCTTCGCGGGGTCGCCTTTTGCGCGTTCGTGGTACATGTCCTCGAACGATTGCCGATGCCGTCCCGCGTTCATCGACATGAAGGCGGTCAATTGTACGAAGCCCGGATACACACGCCGCTGCGCGCCGCGAAATCCGCCAGGCACGACGCTGATCAGGTTCTTCTCGAACCATTCGATCGGCTTGCTGTTCGCTAGATCGTTGACCTTCGTCGGATTCACGCGGCAATCGATCGGGCCGGCCATCAGCGTCATGCTCGCGGGCTGCGCGGGATCGTCGGACGCCGCCATCAGCGAGACCGCGGCGAGCGAGGCGACCGTCGGCTGGCAGATCGCGACGAGATGCGAGTCGGGGCCGATCTTGCGAATGAATGCGATCACATGCTCGACGTATTCCTGGAATCCGAACCGGCCCGCCGACAAGGGAATGTCACGCGGGTTATGCCAGTCCGTGATGTAGACGTCGTGATCCGCGAGCATCGTGCGCACGGTGCCGCGCAGCAGCGTCGCGAAGTGTCCCGACATCGGCGCGACGATCAGCACGCGCGGCTGCGGTGTGGCCACGTCCTTGCGGAAATGCAGCAGGGAGCCGAACGGGGTGCGCCGCACGACCTCCTCGGTCACGGCGACGGGCGCGCCGTCGACGTCGACCGAATCGATGCCGAACGGCGGTCTCGCATGCGAAAGGCCCGCCATTTCGAGCATTTCCCAGCCCGCGTCGAGACTGCGGCCCAAGGGGCTCGCAGCGAATTCCGGCCAGGCCGCCAACATTGCGCGGCTCAATGCCGCTGTCGTGCGCAGGGGGCGCATCGTGTCGGCGATGGCCTGGTACGTCGGATATGCGAGGAGGTTCATAGGCGCGGCACCCTGTCGTCAGCGTCCAGGTAAAAGGCAATAGGTATGCCAGACGGGAATTCATTGGCATGGTGCTTGCACCCGGTGCGTATGAGGCCCACGGTGCATCGGCTTTGGCGGCATCGTGGTGCATCGGGCGCTGATCAGGTGCGCGCGCGCACGGCGTGCATCACGGGAGGGTGACCCATGTGCGCGCTTGCCCGGCGCTTGCGCATGGACCTAACGTTGAGCCAAGGAGAATCGGATGACGGAGTCGAAGACGACATTGACGATCAGCAGCCACAACTATTCGTCGTGGTCGTTGCGCGGCTGGTTGCTTGCCAAACTCAGCGGTCTCGAGTTCGAGACGGTCGCGGTGCCCGTCGACGATGCGGCCGCGCGGGCCGAACTGCTTTTGCTGTCGCCGTCGATTCTCGTGCCTTGTCTGACGCACGACGGCATCAAGGTCTGGGATACGCTCGCGATTACCGAATACTTGAACGAGATCCGGCCCGACGCGGGGCTGTTGCCGGCCGATCGCAAGGCGCGCGCGCATTGCCGCGCGATTTGCGGCGAAATGCATTCGGGGTTCAGTGCGTTGCGTTCGGCCTTGCCGATGAATTTGCGCGGCTATTTCCCGAACTTCAGGATTTGGTCGCGCGCGCAGGACGATATCGAACGGATCCTGACGATCTGGCGCGAATGCTTGTCGCTCTATGGCGGTCCTTATCTGTTCGGTGCGCTCTCGGCCGCCGATGCGATGTACGCGCCCGTGGTCACGCGCTTTCTGACCTATGACGTCAAGCTCGACAAGGACATCGCCGAGTACTGCAAGCAGATGCTCGATCTGCCGCAGCTCAAGGAATGGATCGCGATCGCGAAGTCCGAGACCGAGGATATCGACGAGCTCGATGTCGAGTTTTAAGGCCGGCGGTATCTAAGGCCGGCAGTATCGATTGCCGCATTGAGCGAGCGGTCCTGACGCGCATGCACGGCGGCTGACGTCGCGTCGAATCGAACGAGTCGGCCCGCCAAGCGGAATTCCTTTAGATATTCACTAAACGGCGCGGCATGACTGAGGAATCGTCACGGTTCCCCGGTCATGCCGTGCCGTTTGCGTTCGTTCACAATGCGACAGGCGCATGCGCGGCATGCGCCGCAAAAATATTTTCCTGATCCAGACAATATCCGTGCGCGTGAGCCGTCTTTACGTGCATGGACACTTCGCCGACCCTGACGACCATGACCGACCGAGACCGCGAGATCGATGCGACGGTCGTACGCGAACGCGGTCGCCTGCGCGACTTCATCCGCCGCCGCGTCGGCGATGCGGGCGATGCCGAGGACATTCTTCAGGATGTGTTTCAGGAATTCGTGCAGGCCTATCGCCTGCCCGAACCGATCGAGCAGGTCAGCGCCTGGCTGTTCAGGGTCGCGCGCAACCGGATCATCGACCGATTCCGCAAGCGTCGCGAGCAGCCGCTCGCCGACATCGAGCGCGAGGCCCTCGATGATCCCGATCAGGCCTATCGGCTCGATCTCGAACTGCCTTCGCATTACGACGGCCCCGAGGCCGCGTATGCGCGCAGAGTCCTCATCGATGCGCTGTGGGATGCGCTCGATGAATTGCCGGCGAATCAGCGCGAGATCTTCATCGCGCATGAACTCGACGGCAAATCGTTCAAGACACTCGCGCGCGAAACGGGTGTGGGAATCAACACCTTGCTCGCGCGCAAGCGCTATGCCGTATTGCACCTGCGTGAGCGGTTGCGATCGATCGATGGCGCGCTGGATTCATAAAACACGGAGCGACTGAATATGCGATTTCGATTCTGGATGGTCGGCAAGTTCGTGCTTGTCATTGTGTGTATCGCGGTCTTGGCCGCCGTTGTCCGGGGCCTTTGGAACTGGGTCATGCCGACGCTTTTCACGGGCGCGCAGACGATCGATTATCTGCACGCGATCGGGCTGCTCGTCTTGAGCCGCGTGCTGCTCGGCGGATTCCACGGACATGCGCGGGGCGGATGCGGCCCTCGCTTTTGGCGGCGCTGGGAACGCATGACGCCCGAAGAGCGCGAGCAGCTCACGCAGGGCATGGCGGCGATGCGCGGTCGCCGGGGCTGGCGGTGCTGAGCGGCATCGATACGCTTTCCCGGACGCCGCGAGGCGCGCGCACTGAGTCGCGCTTTTTGTCGAGGTATGATGCGGCCCTATTCGGGCGTAATCCGGCATCGGTTTGCCGATCGCGTCGACACCTCGAGGGAACACGATGGCGGGTCCGCTCCAAGCACTGATTGCCGATCATGGCGCGTCGCTGCGCCCGAAGATCACGCGTGTGTACGCGTTGCTGATCCTCTTCAATATCGGCGCCTGGGTTTGGGCATGCGTCGCGTTTCGCGGTTATCCGCTGCTCATGGGGACCTGCCTGCTTGCCTATTCGTTCGGCTTGCGGCACGCGGTCGACGCCGACCATATCGCGGCGATCGACAACGTCACGCGCAAGCTCATGCAGGCCGGGCGCCGGCCTATCACGGTCGGCCTGATGTTTTCGCTCGGACACTCGACGATCGTCGTGCTCGCGTCGGTCGGCATCGCCGCGACGGCGCTCGCATTGCAAGGCCGCCTCGATCATTTCAAGGAGATCGGCGGCGTCGTCGGCACACTGGTTTCAACGTGTTTTCTGTTCGCGATCGCGCTCGTCAATCTCGTGATCCTGCGCTCGGTCATGCGCGCATTCGGGCGCGTGCGTCGCGGCGAACCCTATGCGGAAGACGACTTCGATATGCTGCTCGGCAATCGGGGCTTGCTCTCGCGTTTGTTTCGTCCGATGTTCGGTCTCGTGACGAAAAGCGTGCATATGTATGCGCTCGGGTTTCTATTCGGCCTCGGCTTCGATACGGCGACCGAGGTCGGCTTGCTCGGCATGTCGGCCGCGGGCGCCGCGCACGGCATGTCGATCTGGTCGATTCTCGTGTTTCCGACGCTATTTACGGCCGGTATGACGCTCGTCGACACGACCGACGGCATTCTGATGCTCGGCGCTTATGGGTGGGCATTTTCGAAACCGGTCCGAAAGCTTTATTACAACATCACGATCACATCGATCTCGGTGGCGGTCGCCGTCATCGTCGGCAGTATCGAGGGACTGGGCCTGATCGGCGACGCATTTCATCTGAACGGCGCGTTCTGGGATGCGGTGGGCATGCTCAACGACAACTTCGGATGGATCGGCTACGCGATCATCGGCATCTTTATCGCAAGCTGGCTCGTGTCGGCGTTGATCTACAAGCTCAAGCGCTTCGACGAACTCGGCACGAAGGCGGGCTCGGCCTAGATGTACGGTGCCGCGCGCCGCGCTTCGCATATCGCGCGTGCACAAGAAAAAGGGCGCGGGGCTCTTTCGAACCCCGCGCCCCGCATCGCCTTCAACCAGAAAGATTGCGTGCGATCAGAACAATTGGCGCAGACGCAGCGTGCCCGTTTGCGACGTGAAGTGCGCGCCGGCCTGCAGCTCGTAACGCGCCGTCAGCGTCAGGTTGTTTGCCTTGAGCAATGTCACGCCTAACTGCACGTCGGCCAGATCGGCCACGGGCGTCGAACCGACCGTCGTGAACGCTGTTTCGCCGGCCGGCGCGGCCGTGAAGTTGGCCGTCGTGGCTTCCTTCGAATGATCGTACTCGTGAATCCACATGAGCTTCAGATCCGGCACGATCGCCCCGTACGACGTATCGAAGCCGCGTTCGAGTTTCGCACCGAGCGCGCTGCGCACGGAGATGTCATGCGTGGCATCGATCGTCAGCCCCGCGCCGCTGCCGCCGCTTTCGGTGTAGCCGTTCTGATGCTGGTAGCTGTACGTAAGACTCGCGAGTGGCGTCAGCGTGAAGTCATGACCCACCGCGAGCGGCCAGCCGCCCTCGACGCTTGTCACGTACAACTGACCCGAGAACGACCCGTTGGCCACGCTCGAGAATCCCGTGAAGTCGATCTGGCGTGTGGTGTCGAAGCGCTCCTGCACGGCGCCGGCCGCAAGATTCACGTACCACGGCTGGCCCGTATAGCTCGCATACCCGATGAGGCCGTAGCCATTCACGCGCGTCGAATCGCCGTCGCTGTTGCCGGTTTGATCGATCAGCGAGTTGCTGTAGCTGAACACGCCGCCGGCGCGCCAGTGGTCGTCGATCGCATGGTCGGCGCCGAGCAGCACGCCACCGTAGTTCGCGCTGTAGCCATCGACGGCGTCGACGGCGCCCTGGCTTGCATGGCCGCCGAAGCCTTGACCCCAGACGGCCCATTGCGGTGACGCTTCGCCGGTGGCGATGCCTGAAGCCGAACCCGAGCCATCGCCATTGTCTTGCGCAAGTCGCAGGCTGTCGGCATGCGCCGCGACCACTGCGAGCACGTCGAAGGTCGGCGCTGCCGCCGCACCCGCGCCGCTGCTTGAGTGCGTCGGCGCAAGCTGCGCGCCGACCCGGTTCGCGACCGCGCTCGATCCGCTGCTTTGCGCGCCGAGCACCGCGTTGCTCAGATTCATGAGGTCCGCGTTGTAGCCCGTGTAATGCCCGATCCCCGTCAGCGACGCAATCGAGTTCGGCTGTGTGGCGGGCCCCGACGATGGCGACGATGGCGATGTCGTGCCGCTGCAGTTGCCCAGGCACAGTTCGAGATCGCTTTGCCCATCGACCGTCAGCGCCTCGCCGATGATCGTGCCGTCATAGCCTGTTGCCGAGTACTGCAGCGATCCGACGTTATACGTCCCCGTGCCGCTCGCCGACACGACGATATAGCGTTGGCCATCGGCGAATGCATAGCTCTGGCTCTTGAGGCCCACCGACGAGCCGGCGTCGATCGTCGCATTGCCGCTCACGACGAGTGAGCCGTAGTTCGTCGACGACGTGACGCCCGAGAGCAGGGTGGCGTCGGCCGATTGTGTGTAGTTCCCCGTGATCGCGATCTGCGTGTTCACGCGCAGCGTTGCGCCCGTGTTTTGCACGGTGTTGCTGCCCACGTCGATCGTGTCGTTGAGCACGAGGTTGCCCGTGTTGAAGACGACGTTCGACGAGGTGTTCTCAATGAGCCCGACCGCACCGTTGTTCCCCGTGAGCGTGCCGAACGTCGCGCCCGTGCCGCCGCCGATCGTCAGATCGTTCGACGAATCGTTTTCGATCGTGCCTTCGATGAGCCCCGAGTTCGTGATCGGGCCGAGCGTGCCGCTCGACGAATTGAAGATCGCCCAGCCGTCGCCGCTGATTGTGCCGCTATTGCTCAGCGCGCCGAGCGAGCCCTCGTTGAGCACGCCCGTCTCGCCGCCGTGAATCGTGCCGGTGTTGGTGAGCGTGCTGATCGTGCCGTTGTTGAAGACACCGCTG
This sequence comes from Pararobbsia silviterrae, assembly GCF_003628125.1. Taxonomy (GTDB): domain Bacteria; phylum Pseudomonadota; class Gammaproteobacteria; order Burkholderiales; family Burkholderiaceae; genus Pararobbsia; species Pararobbsia silviterrae. The sequence continues at coordinate 283,921 of NZ_RBZU01000007.1, read as the reverse complement.
ATGCCGCCGGAAATGCTGCCGTGGTTGGTGAGCGTGCCGATTGTGCCGAGGTTGTAAACGCCCGGACTGCCGCCCGAGATCGTGCCGTTGTTGGTCAGCGTACCGATCTGGCCTTGCGCGTCGTTGTAAATGCCGGTGTTGCCGCCCGAGATGACACTGCCCGAGACGGGACTGCCCGTCGTGCCGTTGATCAGCGTCGTGATCGTGCCGTCGTTATAGATGCCGCGATCGTTGCCGTTGATCGTGCCGGTATTCGTGAGCGTGCCGATCGTGCCGAGATTCTGGATCCCCACGCCGGTACCGTTCTCTGCCGCCGTCGCGCTGATGCTGCCGTTGTTGATCAACGAGGTGATCAAGCCGCCGAGGCCGTTATAGATCCCGAACGCGTTGTAGCCGCCTCCGCAATCGCCGCAGTTCCAGCCCGAGACGACGTTGATGACGCCGGTGCTCGAATTGGTCAGTGTGGTGATCGTGCCCGTGTTCAGGATGCCGGCTGACGGATAGCCGCCGATCGAGGTGTAGGGCGTGACGCTGATCGTGCCGCTGTTGGTCAGGGTGCCGATCGAGCCCGCATTGTTGATGGCGTTTTGATCGAAAAAGCTTCCGTTGACGGTGATCGAGCCGCTATTCGACAGGGTGCCGATTGAGACGCCCGACCCGATCTGAACACCCGTCCGTGTGTTCGACACGGCGCCGTTGGTGCCGATGTCGATATCCAGCCCATCGGTCGCGCTGATCGGTCCGGACGCGCCGCTGACGACCTGGGCTTGGACAATGACGGGGGGCGCGGCCAGCGCGGCCGCGAGGGCAAGCGAAATTGCGGTGCGCCGCGGATGGCGGCGAGAGGTTGGTTTCATGACGTTTGGTCTCAACACGATTGTTTTCGTATCGCGCGAGACGGTTCAATCGAACGTGTCGAACCGCTCGGCGATCCGTCCAGCTCAACGCTGTTCGTTGCCCAGCAGCGCGCCGATGCGTTCGCGCTGCACTTTGCCCGTGATCGTTCGCGGCAGCGCGTCGACGACGAACAGGCGGGCCGGGGTTCGGGGGCCGAGTCGCGAGCGGGCCCACACGTGGAGTTCGTCGATCGACACGTCGTTCGATACGGCAAGCGCGGCGGCCAGCACGGGGAGGCCATCGGACTGCGGTAGCGCAAATACGATGGCTTCGCGCACGAGCGGATGGGACTGCAGCACGTGCTCGATGTCCCACGGCGCGAATTTGCTGCCGCCGATGTTGATGACGTTGTCTTCGCGACCCGCGACGAACAGCAGCCCTTCCGCGTCGATATGCGCGAAATCGCCCGTGTAATACCAGCCGTTGCGAAAGCGGCTCGTCGCCTTGTCGAGCTCTCCGAGGTAACCGTCGATCATGAACGGTGCCTTGACACGCAGGCTGCCGACGCTTCCCGCGGGAAGGGGCTGATCGTCTGCGCCGACGACCTCGACCGTCATCGACGCGTCGATGCGACCCGCGCTGTCGGGGGCGCGACGCAGGAGCTCGGGCGTTGCGATCGAAAGCGCGCCGATTTCCGTCAGGCCGTAGTGCTCGAAGACATTCGGCGTAAAGCGTCTGAACAGCATGTCGAGTAACTTCTGGCCGGGCTTGGCGCCCGTCATCCGCAGGTGTTCGACGCTCGGGAAGTGAATATCGTCGTCGGTCATCAGTGCGCCAATCTGCTCCGCCATGATGGGCGACAGCAGCCAGTGCGTGACGCCCAGCAGGCGGACTTGCTGCACCATGTCGGGCGGCGTCGTGACCGGGCCGAGCACGACGCTGCCGCCTTCGAGCAGTGTCCCGATCGCGTAGACGAAGCCGATCGTGAAGTTGAGGTCCATCGGCAAGAGCCGCGATCGCGCATCGACGTGGAAGCTTTGCATCGAATGGCGCGTACGGTCGAGCATGTAGCGGTGGCCGTACAGCACGCCCTTGGGTTCGCCCGTCGTACCCGAGGACAACACGATTCGAAACGGATCGTCGGGCCCGGTGGTGCACGCGGGCAGATCGGTCGGTGCGGTCAGATCGATGCCGCTCAGATCGATAAACGGAACGACTTCGAGCGCGAAGTCGCGGCGGCCCGAGACGATCGCAGCGATGCCGAAGCGGTGCACCACAGCGAGTCGCTGCGCAACGGGCTGGGCCACGTGCACGGGAACCGAGACCGCGCCGATGCGCGCAAGCGCGAGCACCGTCATCAAGTGCAGCGGGGTCTGCAGCATCGACACACCGATTCGGTGTCCTGGTTGTACGCCGCTTTCGAGAAGCTTGCGTGCGAGCGCGTGACTGGCGACGATGAGTTCCCGGTACGTCCAGACGCGCTCCAGCGTGATGAGCGCGATAGCGGCTGGCCGGCGCTTGGCTTGCCGCTCGACCTGTTCAGCGATATTCAAAGTGCACCCGTTACCCGCAATAAATTGGTCTGTTGTCACACGCGCCTATGCCGGTTGGCCTGGCTCACGGCGTGACCGTGTTTTTTGCGGATTTATAACAAGGCGCGATGCGCTCGAATACACGGATTGCGCAACCCGCTATCTGTTTTGCGCAATTCAGGATAAATAATTTGAGACCGAAAAAATATCGGCGCTGGCGCGAGTTTCGGCCTAAAGAACGCGCGTGCATTGCCGTTAATGCTTCGGCTATTGGCGGCGGGGTTGGGATTTCAGGCGGGGAAAAGTCGTGTGCGCCGCGCGCGGAAAAAGCGGTTGCGCATTGCGGTGCACACCGATGAGCAAGCCGGCTTCGACGGATGGACGTCGTGCGAACTTCGTTTGAATTACGTGCGACTCGGCGTCACCCCGAAGCGCGCTTTGTAGAGCCCGGAAAATTGACTTGCCGCGCCAAAGCCGCAGTCTTGCGCGAGTTGACTGATCGTTACGAAATCGTTTTGAAGCAGACGACGGCGCGCGAGTTGCAGGCGTTGTTCTCGCAGCCAGTCCATCGGGCTGCATCCGAAGCGTGCCTTGAACATGTATTGCAAGGCGCGCGCCGACAGACCGCTGAGGATTTCCATCTCGGTCAGCGTCCAGCGCTTGCCGGGTTGACTGCGCATTGCATCGCAGAGGTCGTCGATGACCTCGCGGCGCAGCCGCTTTTCGACCTTTGACCCGAGCGCGTGGGGTGCCGTCATGTCGGGGCGCAACAGGGCGACCAGATGCCGCTTGATGATGTCGTCGAATCCGAGACGCGCAAGCAGGGCCGCATCGCCGCGATACGCATCGATGAGGGCGCCGAGTCCCCGCCATACGGGTTCGAGGCTGTGTCCCGCCACGTCGACGCCCACGAGGCGAGGCGCGTCTGCGCACAAGTCAACGGGTTCGTCGGCAGCCAGGCCGAACATGGCGCGGGCCGTGCGTTCAAGTGCGTCGCGCTGGGGATTGAACATGAGCAGGCTGCGGGCATCGCCTTGACCGAGTACACGCCCGTCGAAGGCGGGCATATAAATCCCGGCGCGGCCGACGCCCCACGAAAATGTCTTGTCGTCGAGCGTGACCGTGCATTGCCCGGCCATCGGAATCATGAGCGTCATTTGCTGCTGGTCGTCGCGATCGACGCTGCTCGCCGAAATGGCGCTCGCCACGACCTGGACGCCGGGCAAGGCAATGCCGCGGCTCTTGGCGGAAAAATGCTTCGGATTGCCCAGCGGATCGTAGGCGTTGAGGCCGGGGAACACGCGCTGGATCTGGTCTCCGAGACTGCGCGCATCGGTATGCCGGATTGCATCGGCTTCGCCGTACAGCAGCGCGGGCAGCGGGGGAGATTTGACAGGCATGAAATAGCGAAACAGTCCTTCAACGTTTCGCGATTTTACTTGGATCGCGTTGAATCGAACGGGTGGTGTCCTTTACGCCACAAGTCCATGCAAGCCGCGCGGTGACGCTTGCGCGGCTTGCATGTCGTCGGGGCGCTGAAGCGGCCCTTCATCGATGTTTTCGAAAGGATGTTGCAAGGTGTGCATACGTTCGCGCACACCGATATCGCGTGGCTGCATTCGTTTCGACGCCTGAAAATCCGCTATGAACGATATGCCCATGTTCACGAGGCCTTCCTGTCCTTGGCGTGTTCGTTAGTCTGTTGGTCTCGTCTCAACCCTCGGCTTCTTTAATTTCGCAACAGCTTCTTAGGCTTTATTGCCAAAGTGTTTCGAGGTGCGGGAAGCCCCATTGGCTCGGGTCTTCGGGTCCGACGATCCGGATATCGCAGCCATCGGCGGCCAGATCGATAACGGTGTCCGGAATGATCCGATTCGACGGAATCGAAAAGAACACGCGGACCTGCGGCTTGAGCAGCGATATCGATCCGGGTTCGATGACGACCGCGAGTTCGTTCGAGGTCAAACGCACGAGCGACCCGACCGGATAGATGCCGATCGATTTGACAAACGCGCTGAACAGACGCGGGTCGAAGTGTCCGTTCCAGTTCGCCATGTTGCGGATGGCGTCGGCGGGGTTCCAGGCATGCTTGTAGGGGCGCTCGGACGTGATGGCGTCGTAGACGTCGCAGACGGCGCCCATACGTGCCCATAGCGGAATATCGTCGCCGACGAGCCCGATCGGATACCCGCCGCCGATCATCTTCTCGTGGTGATACAGCGCGACGTCCTGCACTTCGAGCGGCGCGCCGGCTTCCTTGAGCATGCCGCTGCCCGCCACGGAATGACGCCGCATGAGGTCGAATTCGGAATCGGTCAGCTTGCCGGGCTTGTTCAGGATATCGAGCGGCACGGCGGCCTTGCCGAGATCGTGCATGAGACCGCCTGCGCCCGCGAGCAGGACCGAGCGTTCGTCGAGTCCGAGCTGACGCGTGAGTCCGATCATGAGCGCGCAGACGGCGACCGAATGCAGATACGTGTAATCGTCGTGGGTCTTGAGGCGCGCGACGCTGATCAGCGCGACCGGGTTGCGCTGGATCGAGTCGGCGACGCCCTGCACGAGCGGCAGGACGGTCTTGGGGTCGATCGCGCGGCCGAGGCGGACCTCTTCGAACATCGACATCACGGTCTCTTTGGCCTCGGCGCAAATGCGCCGTGCCTTGAAGACTTCGGCGGCGACACTCGTCGGGTCGTTCGATTCCTCTTGCACGAGGCGCGACAATGCCGTCGCGCTCGGCGCGGGTGTCGCGGACGAAGGAACGGAGGGCGGTAGCGGCGTGGTGCGTGGCCGGGGCGTCAACGCGGGACGCGAAAGGTCCTTGCCTTCGCTGACGAGCACGTGCGGCAGTCCGGCATCCTTGATCGCGGCGATTTCGCCGAGCGTCGTGACCGTGAAGCTCCCGCGCGCAAAAGGATGGCGTGGCCACAACACACCGAGTGCTTCGATATGCATCCCGATCCGCAGCTCGGAAACCGGAATGCGCCGCGCCTTTGTCATATGCCGTCAATCCGATCGATTGGAATCGGTAGATTCGATCCCGATCGTGCCCATGCGGAAATCTTTGCCCGAGTATAGCAGCGGCGCTTGACAGTTCGTCATGCGTATAAAACTGGGTATTTTTCCCTATCAAGATTTTTTAATCGGCGTTTTAGCCGGCTTTACGCAATATGGACCGGCGCCTGTCGTTCACGGGCAGCACGCGTCGAAAGCGCTCGCGCTTGTGCTCTTCGTCGAAATGTATCAATGAAGGTTTGATCAGATCGCTGCGCGACACGATCCCGACCAGTCGGCGCGACGACGCGTCGGCCACCACGGGCACGCGTTCGAGGCCATGCACGGCAAGCCGCGTGGCGACGAGGCGGCAGGTTTCCTCGGGCAGCGCAAAGACCGGATGCGCGTCGCGCAACACGTCGGCGAGCGTTGCGCGGGTCCGCGTATCGGATGCATCGTGCAGTGTGCGATCGTGCAGTCCATGGTCGAGTCGGGCCCGATCGACGATGCCCACGAGCATGCCGTCGCGCACGACGGGATAGGCGCGATGCGTTTGCGTCGGTCCGAAATACGTCGTCAGCGCGTCCGAGATCGGCGTTGACGCATCGATCGTCGCGACATCGCGCGTCATGAGTTCGTCGACGAAGTGCCGTTCGAGCGGATCGACGCCGTACTCGCGATAGATGTGGTATCCGCGCCGCGCGATCTTCTCGGTCATGATCGAGCGCCGCATGGTGACCGTGGCAAAACCGTGTGCGACCAGCGTCGCGGTGAGCAGCGGCAGCAACGCGTTGCTGTCGTGCGTGAGGCCGAATGCGAACACGATAGCGGTCAACGGCGCGCCGAGCGTCGCCCCGAGCGTCGCGGCCATGCAGACGAGCGGCCAGAGCGCGGGCTGGCTGCCCGGGAGCGCATGCGCGAGCACGGTGCCGAGGCCCGCGCCGAGCATCAGCAGCGGCGCGAGCACGCCGCCCGAGGTCCCCGAGCCGAGCGCGACGACCCAGATGACCGCTTTGACGATGAGCAGCGCAACCGCGATCCGCAGCGCGATGTGTTGATGCAGCAGATCGCCGATCACGTCGTAGCCGACCCCGAGCGCGCGCGGCTCGATCAGACCGCCGAGGCCGATCGCGATGCCGCCGAGCGCGGGCCACCACATCCAGTGGATCGGCAGCTTGCCGAACAGATCTTCGACCTTGTACAACGCGGCCGACAGACTCGATGCGAGTGCCCCGCACAGCAGACCGGCGACGAGGCACGAGATCAGCGTCCACGCATCCGGCGCGCCGGTCTGCAAGGGAAACAACGGCTGCGTGCCGAAGAAGACCGCGCGCGCGAAGCCGGCGACCGCGCATGCGATCGCGACGGGCAGGAAACTGCGCGGACGCCATTCGAAGAGCAACAATTCGACGGCGAGCAGCACGGCGGCGACCGGCGTGCCGAACACTGCGGTCATGCCCGCCGCGGCGCCTGCGACGAGCAAGGTCTTGCGTTCCGCAGCCGTGACCTTGAAACACTGTGCAATCAGCGAGCCGAGCGCGCCGCCGGTCATGATGATCGGCCCCTCGGCGCCGAACGGGCCGCCGCTGCCGATGACGATGCCTGACGAAAGCGGCTTGAGCACCGCGACTTTCGGCGACATCTTGCTTTTGCCGAACAGGATCGCTTCGATCGCCTCGGGGATGCCGTGGCCGCGGATCTTCTCGGAACCGAAGCGCGCCATCAATCCGACGATGAGGCCGCCGATCACGGGAATCAGCACGACTCCGAGACCGAGCGCGTTATCGGCGGGCGAGCGCTCGGCGAACGAAAACGTGCCGTAGAAAAAGAGATTCGTGAAGAACCGGATCAGATTCAACAACACGACGGCGGCGAGTGTGCTGACGCCGCCGATGCAGGCGGCCAGCAGAAACATGCCGGGCAATCGCGCGTTCGTCGCGAAATCGCGCTTGTGTGAAGCAAGACTCATGGTCGGTCGAGGTCGAAAGAGAGACGTTCGAAAGGGCGCGCTTGATTGAGCCCAACACGCGATTCGAACGCCGAACGTGCTGCGCGCGGCGCGCTTCGACGTCGTCCTCGATCGGATGGAACCGCGAGAAGGGATGCGTGGAAATATATCACAAGTTGATATAAATAGCCGGCGCTCGACCGATCGGGCTTCGACGCGATCGCGCCGCGACGCCACGCGCACTGCGCACAGGGCCGGCTTTGCGTCACAATGCCGAGCGCGCGCGATCGCTTTGCGCGCATGGGATTCGCTTGGCATCGGCATGGCGAAACCGTGACAGACCTCTTAATCTGTATCGCATCCGAAGACGGGGTCGGACGGTCTGGCCGTGCTGCAATTACACGATGACGGAGTCACTATGTCGGCAGCGGATCGAGAGGGTGTTGAGCGGCGCAAGTCGAGCCGCGCGGGGAACGGGGCTGCACCAACGAATGTGCCGCAGGACTTGTCACAGGCGCGCCGCTGGGGCGCCGCGCTCGCGGTCGCGGTGTGCTGCGCGCTGGCGGCCTGTGGCGCGACGCCGCCGAAGTATTCGAAGAACGGCGCGGCGCCTGCGATCACGGCGCCGGACGTATCGGATCAGGACATCGTCGATGCGTACTACTACCTGCTTGGGCGCGCGCTGATCCTGAAGCAGGAACATGCCGACCTCGACGAAGGCGGTTTCAAATGGAACAAGATCGTGCACCGGCAGCCCGGTGGCGTGAATTGGGCCAATCCGAATCTCGATGTCGTCTACTCCGAGGCCTGGATCGGCGTGGACGAGAAGACATGCGACATCCTTCAGTTGCCGAAGATCAAGGGTCGCTATTACACGTTCCAGTTGCTCAATGGGTGGGGCGAGACTGTTGCGAACATCAATGAGCGCACGTTTCCCGATCATCCGTACGGCAAGTTCGCGATCTGTCTGAAGGGCAGCGGCGTCACCGTCGCACGCGGTGTGCCGCGCATCGATCTGCCGAGCAAAACGGCACGCGCGCTCGCGCGGATCGAACTCGGCTCGACGCCGAGCGAAGCGATCCGCCTTCAGCACGAGATCGTGCTGCGACGGAGCGAACCGATCAGTCCCGACAACCCGCCCGAGATTCCCGCGTTCGACGACAAGGGGCTACCGGGTGTCGAGCTGTTCGACAGCGCCGATGCGATGCTCGCCGGCGAGCCGGATATCAATTCGGGCATGGACGCGATTCGGCGTACGCTCGACAAGGTTCGCGCGTTGTCGACGTCGGGGGCGAGCGGACGCGCGCGTGTCGCGAACGTCGTCGATGAACAGGCGGTGCCCGCGCTGCCGAGCCTGCTCGCATCGATGGGGGCGTCGCAAAACGGATGGTCGCATCCGCGTCGCGCGGGGACCTACGGCGATGACTACATGACGCGCACGCTCGTCAACTACGCAGGCATCTGGGCCAACACGCGCGATGAAGTCGTCTATTTCACGGCGCAGCATCTCGACGGCAGTACGTCGTACACGATGACGTTTCCCGCTTCGGCGTTGCCGAAATCGAAGGCGCGTTATTTCTGGTCCGTCGTCGCGGTCGACGCGAAGACGTTCCGCGTGCTGCCGACGCCGACGCGCCGGTATCTGCTCAACAAGGAATCGCACGTCAAATACGACGAGGACGGCTCGCTGACGCTTGCGTTCGGACCGAAGCGGCCGAGCGACGTGCCGGCCACGAACTGGCTGCCGACTGTCGAAGCGGTCGACTACAACCTGACGTTCCGGTTCTATGGTCCCGCCGCGGATGTGGCGAACGGCAAGTATTTCCCGCCCGCGCTGAACAAGTAGTCGCGATGCATGCACGCACACGATCCCCTACATCGATCGTGTGCGCGCATGCCGTCAGCTCTCGGCACCGTCGAGCGGCACGCGGATCCAGCCTTCCATCAGCACGCGCGCGCTGCGGCTCATGAGCGCTTTCGTGACGACCCATTCGTCGCCGTCGCGCTTGGCCTGCGCACCGACGCGCAGCGTGCCCGACGGATGACCGAAGCGGACCGTCTCGCGCGCGCCGCCGCCGGCAGCGAGATTCACGAGCGTGCCCGGTATCGCGGCCGCGGTGCCGATCGCGACGGCGGCCGTGCCCATCATCGCGTGATGCAGCTTGCCCATCGACATCGCACGCACGAGCAGATCGACATCGTGGCGTCTGACGGCTTTGCCGCTCGACGCCACATAGTCGGCCGGCGGTGCGACGAACGCGATCTTCGGCGTGTGCTGGCGCGTCGCGATGTCTTCGAGCCGATCGATGAGGCCCATGCGAAGCGCGCCGTGCGCGCGGATCGTTTCGAACATCGCAAGCGCGTCGGGATCGCTGTTGATCATCTCCTGGAGCTCGGTGCCCTTGTAGCCGATCGAGGCCGCGTTGACGAAGATCGTCGGAATGCCCGCATTGATCATCGTCGCCTGCAGCGTGCCGACACCCGGCACGTCGAGGTCGTCGACGACTTGGCCGGTAGGAAACATCGAACTGCCCGGGCCTTCGTCATCGGCTGCCGGATCGATGAATTCGAGCGGCACTTCGGCTGCGGGAAACGTGACGCCGTCGAGCTCGAAGTCGCCGGTCTCCTGCACGCTGCCGTTCGTGATGGGGACGTGCGCAATGATGGTCTTGCCGATGTTGGCCTGCCAGATGCGCACGGTCATGATGCCGTTGAGCGGAATGCGCGCGGCATCGATCAGGCCGCTCGCGATCGCGAACGGACCCACGGCCGCCGACAGGTTGCCGCAGTTGCCGCTCCAGTCGACGAAGGCCTTGTCGATCGCGACCTGCCCGAACAGATAGTCGACGTCATGATCGGGCCGTGTGCTGCGCGAGACGATGACCGTCTTGCTCGTGCTCGACGTCGCGCCTCCCATGCCGTCGATCTGCTTGCCGTACGGATCGGGGCTGCCGATCACGCGCATCAGCAGCGCGTCGCGAAACGCGCCGGGCACGCGCGCGGGATCGGGTAGATCTTCGAGACGAAAGAAGACGCCTTTGCTCGTGCCCCCACGCATATACGTGGCGGCAATTCGGATTTGAGGCGAATGCGTCATGGTGTAACGGTCCTTATGGGTCAAGCTGCGGTCTTCGACGATTCGAGAAAATCCTGCGCAAAGCGCTGGAGCACGCCGCCGGCTTCGTAGATCGAGACTTCCTCGGCGGTATCGAGGCGGCATGTCACGCAGACCTCGTCGCGCGCGCCGTCGCGGCGATGGATCACGAGCGTGAGATCGGCGCGCGGTTCGCGCGCGCCGATCACGTCGAAGGTTTCCGTGCCGTCGATGCCGAGCGTGAGGCGGTTCGTGCCGGGCTTGAATTCGAGCGGCAGCACGCCCATGCCGACGAGATTCGTCCGGTGGATCCGCTCGAAGCCTTCGGCGACGATCGCTTCGGTGCCCGCGAGCCGCACGCCCTTCGCGGCCCAGTCGCGCGACGAGCCTTGACCGTAGTCGGCGCCCGCGATGACGATCAGCGGCTGCTTGCGCTCCATATACGTCTCGATCGCTTCCCACATGCGCGTGACTGTGCCGTCGGGCTCGATGCGCGCGAGCGATCCGGCTTTGACCTTGCCGTCCTCGCGGACCATCTCGTTCTTGAGCGTCGGGTTCGCGAACGTTGCGCGCTGCGCGGTCAGATGATCGCCGCGGTGCGTCGCGTACGAATTGAAGTCCTCCTCGGGCAGGCCCATCTTCGCGAGGTATTCGCCCGCGGCGCTGTCGAGCAGGATCGCGTTCGACGGCGACAGGTGGTCGGTCGTGATGTTGTCGCCGAGCACCGCGAGCGCGCGCATGCCCGTGAGCGTGCGCGCGCCGGCGAGCGCGCCTTCCCAGTACGGCGGACGCCGGATATACGTGCTTTGCGCGCGCCAGTCGTAGAGCGGGGCCGCGGTTTCGCCGTCGTCGGCGCGCAGCGCGAACATCGGCTCGTAGACCTTGCGGAACTGTTCGGGCTTGACGCTCGACGCGACGACCGCGTCGATCTCTTCGTCGCTCGGCCAGATGTCCTTGAGCGTGACGGACCGGCCGTCGGCATCGATGCCGAGCACGTCCTGTTCGATATCGAAGCGGATCGTGCCCGCGATCGCATAGGCGACGACGAGCGGCGGCGAGGCGAGGAACGCCTGTTTCGCGTACGGATGAATGCGTCCGTCGAAATTCCGGTTGCCCGAGAGTACCGCCGTCGCATACAGATCGTGCTCGACGATCTCGCGCTGAATCGCGGGATCGAGCGCACCCGACATGCCGTTGCACGACGTGCATGCATAGGCGACGACGCCGAAGCCGAGCCGTTCGAGCTCGGGCAGCAGACCGGCTTCCTCGAGATACAGCGTGACGGCTTTCGAGCCCGGCGCGAGCGAGGTCTTGGCCCAGGGCTTGCGCGTGAGGCCGCGGCGGTTCGCGTTACGCGCGAGCAGGCCGGCCGCGATCATGTTGCGCGGGTTGTTCGTGTTCGTGCAGCTCGTGATGGCGGCGATGATCACGGCGCCGTCGGGCATGCGGCCCGGTTCGTTCTCGACCGTGCCGCTGATGCCGCGCGCGGCAAGTTCCGATGTCGGCACGCGCTTGTGCGGATTCGACGGACCCGCGATCGTACGCACGACGCTCGACAGATCGAACTTGAGCACGCGCTCGTACTCGGCGTTCGCGAGGCTGTCGGCCCAGAGACCCGTGTGCTTCGCGTAGGTCTCGACGAGACGCACGAGCGCGTCGTCGCGGCCCGTGAGCTTCAGATATCGGATCGTTTGCTCGTCGATATAGAACATCGCGGCGGTCGCGCCGAATTCGGGCGCCATGTTCGCGATCGTCGCACGATCGCCGAGCGTGAGGCGCGCCGCGCCTTGGCCATAGAACTCGAGATACGACGAGACGACCTTTTCCTTGCGCAGGAATTCGGTCAGCGCGAGCACGATATCGGTCGCCGTGATGCCGGGTTGCGGTTGGCCCGAGAGCTCGACGCCGACGATATCCGGCAGACGCATCCACGATGCGCGGCCGAGCATGACGCTCTCGGCTTCGAGCCCGCCGACGCCGATCGCGATCACGCCGAGCGCATCGACCATCGGCGTATGCGAGTCGGTGCCGACGAGCGTGTCGGGATACGCGACGCCGTCGGCGACCTGGATCACCGGGCTCATGCGTTCGAGGTTGATCTGATGCAGGATGCCGTTGCCCGGCGGAATCACGTCGACGTTGCGAAACGCCTTCTTCGTCCAGTTGATGAAATCGAAGCGGTCTTCGTTGCGACGGTCCTCGATCGCGCGATTCTTCGCGAACGCATCCTTGTCGAAGCCGCCGCATTCGACCGCGAGCGAGTGGTCGACGACAAGCTGCGTAGGCACGACGGGATTCACGAGCGCAGGGTCGCCGCCTTGCGCGGCGATCGCATCGCGCAGGCCCGCGAGATCGACGAGCGCGGTCTGGCCGAGGATGTCGTGGCAGACGACGCGCGCGGGAAACCACGGGAAGTCGAGATCGCGCTTGCGCTCGATGATCTGTTCGAGCGAAGCCGTCAGCGTTGCGGGATCGCAGCGGCGCACGAGGTTCTCGGCGTGCACGCGCGACGTATAGGGCAAGCGGTCGTAGGCGCCGGGCGCGATGGCCTCGATCGCGGCGCGCGTATCGAAGTAGTCGAGCGAGGTCCCGGGCAGGGGTTTGCGATAGGCGGTATTCATGATCTGGGGACGTCGTTAGGTCGCCGTCATGCACGTCGAAGAGGCTCGAAGCGTGTCGCGGCGGCTCGGTTCGTGAGGGACGCGACGCGCGCCGAGCGCGCGTCGGGGTCGTGCGCTCAGCGCTTCGCGAGCGGCACGAACGGCAGGTCCTCGGGGCCCGTGTAGTTCGCGCTCGGGCGAATGATCTTGTTGTCGATACGTTGTTCGATGATGTGCGCGGCCCAGCCCGAGATCCGCGAGATCACGAAGACCGGCGTGAACATCGCGGTCGGCACGCCCATCATGTGGTACGAGACGGCGCTGAACCAGTCGAGGTTCGGGAACATCTTCTTCGCATCCCACATGACGGATTCGAGACGCTCGGCGATATCGAAGAGCTTCGTGTTCGACGCGTCCTTCGAGAGCTTGCGCGCGACTTCCTTGATGACCTTGTTGCGCGGATCGGAGATCGTATAGACGGGATGGCCGAAACCGATCACGACTTCCTTGTTCTCGACGCGCCGGCGAATATCGGCCTCGGCTTCGTCGGGGTCGGCATAGCGGGTCTGGATTTCGAACGCGACTTCGTTCGCGCCGCCGTGCTTCGGACCGCGCAGCGCGCCGATCGCGCCCGTGACGGCCGAGTACATGTCCGAACCCGTGCCCGCGATCACGCGGCCCGTGAACGTCGACGCGTTGAATTCGTGCTCGGCATACAGGTTCAGCGACACGTGCATCGCATCGACCCACGATTTCGGCGGCGGCGCGCCGTGCAGCAGATGCAGGAAGTGGCCGCCGATCGAATCGTCGTCGGTCTCGACTTCGATGCGCTTGCCGTTGTGCGAGTAGTGGTACCAGTAGAGCAGGATCGAACCGAGCGAGGCGAGCAGGCGGTCGGCGATGTCGCGCGCGCCGGGCAGATTGTGGTCGTCCTTCTCGGGCAGCACGGTGCCGAGCACGGAGACGCCCGTGCGCATGACGTCCATCGGATGCGCCGAGGCGGGCACCCATTCGAGCGCGGCCTTGACGTTCGCGGGCAGGCCGCGCAAGGCCTTGAGCTTGCGCTTGTAGGCCGCGAGTTCCGCCTTGTTCGGCAGCTTGCCGTGCACGAGCAAATGCGCGACTTCCTCGAATTCGCATGCGCCCGCGAGATCGAGGATGTCGTAGCCGCGATAGTGAAGGTCGTTGCCGGTACGGCCGACCGTGCACAGCGCCGTGTTGCCGGCCGTGACGCCCGACAGCGCGACGGACTTCTTGGGCTTGAAGGCGGGCTTGGTGTTGTCTGCTTCGCTCATGCTGCGATCTCCTGCCATCCGAATGTTCTTGGAAATAAGGGGTGCTTCATCGTCGTCGATTGCGCGCGCCGCGCGCTTATTTCTGCGCGGCGAACAGCGCGTCGAGCTTCTGCTCGTACGCGTGATAGCCGAGGTACGCGTAGAGGTCGTTGCGCGACTGCATCGTTTCGACGGCAGCCTTTTGCGTGCCGTCGCGCTTGACGGTCTCGTAGAAATTGAGCGCCGCGGCGTTCATTGCACGATACGCGCCACAGCAATAGAGCGCGATATCGACGTTCGCGTCGCGCAATTCGTCGATCGTGAAGAGGGGCGTCGAGCCGAATTCCGTGAGATTCGCGAGGATCGGCACCTTGACCGCGGCCTTGAAGCGGCGGTAGTCGTCGAGCGTGCGCATCGCTTCGGGGAAGATCATATCGGCGCCGGCCTCGACATACGCGACCGCGCGCTCGATCGCGGCATCGATGCCCTCGGCCGCAGCCGCGTCGGTGCGCGCCATGATCACGAAGCCGTCGTCGGTCCGCGCGTCGACGGCGGCCTTCACGCGATCGACCATTTCTTCCTTTGCGACGACTTCCTTGCCCGGCCGGTGGCCGCAGCGTTTCTGGCCGACCTGGTCCTCGAGATGCACGGCCGCGACGCCGGCCTTGATGAACGACCGCACGGTGCGCGCGATATTGAATGCACCGCCCCAGCCGGTATCGATATCGACGAGCAGCGGCAGGCCCGACGCATCCGTGATGCGGCGCGCGTCGATCAGCACGTCGTCCATCGTGCTGATGCCGAGATCGGGAATGCCGAGCGAGTTCGCAGCGACGCCGCCGCCCGACAGATACAAGGCCTTGAAGCCGACGGCCTCGGCCATTTTCGCGGCATACGCGGTGATCGCGCCGACGACCTGCAGCGGGCGTTCTTCAGTGACGGCGGCGCGGAATTTCGCGCCCGCGCTCGAAAGGTGTCGTTGTGCGGTGTTCATTGGACCTCCAGAAGGGACGGGCCCTCTAAGCAGGAAGCGGGCCATCGTCGTGGCCGTATCTTAAGTCCCTGATTCGTCAAGGGATGCGAGCATCGATGTCTGTGTCGGAATTTCAGAAATGCAATCCGAGATTTCGATTTCGAAAACACGCATGCATACTACGCCGACTGGATGATTCTTGAGTAAATGGGTGCGCGTGGATGCTTGAGTCCGTCGATGTGGGGCCGCGGCCGAGGATCTGGGCCGTCGGAATCAGCCGGTTGCGCGATTTGTTCGTCGATATCGCCGCCGAATACGAAGGGCGCGCCGAGGTCCGTGTCGTCTCGCGCGGGTTCGACGACGCCGTGCGCGAGATCGCGGCGGCCGGCGGCGGCCGGCCCGACGTCGTCATCGCGGGCGGCTCGAACGGCGCGTATCTGAAGACGCGCGCGGCCGCGCCCGTCGTCGTCATCAATCCGACCGGGTTCGACGTCATGGAGGCGCTGGCGCGCGCGCGTCGCGAGGCCGAGTCGGTCGCGCTCGTCACGCATGGCGACACGCTCGACGAAGTCCGCCGTTTTGCCGCCGCGTACGGCATCGAAGTCGTGTTCGCGACCTACGACTCCGCGCAGGACGCCGAGCGCTGTGTGCTCGAACTGCGTGAACGCGGGATCGGCGCGGTCGTGGGGCCGGGGCTCGTGACGGATCTCGCGGCGCGCGCGGGGATGGCGGCGGTGTTCGTCTATTCGCGCGCGTCGATCCGGTCGGCGTTCGATACGGCGCTCGAAGTCGCGCATGCGATGCGCGGCGAGGCTGTACGCCGCCAGCGGCTCGACAATCTGCTTCAGCACATGCGCGACGGCGTGGTGGCGCTCGATGCGCGCGGTCATGTCGAGGCGATCAATCAGCGGCTCGCCGACGTGCTCGGTGTCGATCCCGCGGGCGCGGTCGGTCAAGCGCTGCTCGCGCTCGCGCCCGATCTCGCGGGCACCTTGCCCGAGGACGACGGCGATACGCTCGGCTCCGTGCGAGGCGTCAGTTACGTCGTGCATCGCGGGCCGCTCGCGGGCCATGGCGCCGCCGCCGGCACGGTGCTCACGTTTCAGGAGACCGTCGCGGTCGAGCGGCTCGACCGCACCGTGCGTTCGCGGCGCCGGTCGCAGCAGTTCACGGCGCGCTATCGGCTCGGCGATCTCGTCGGCGAGTCCGCCTCGATCGAGCGTGTGCGCACGCTCGTGAAGCGCTATGCGAAATCCGATGCGACGGTGCTGATTCTTGGCGAGAGCGGCACCGGCAAGGAGATGGTCGCGCAGAGCATGCATGCGCTGAGCGCGCGCCATGACTTTGCATTCGTCGCGATCAATTGCGGCGCATTTCCCGAGGCGCTGCTCGAAAGCGAGTTGTTCGGCTATGAAGAGGGCGCGTTTACGGGCGCGCGCAAGGGCGGTAAGGCGGGCCTGATCGAAGCCGCGCATCGCGGCACGCTGTTTCTCGATGAAATCGGCGAGATGCCCTTGCCGCTGCAAAGCCGTTTGCTGCGTGTGTTGCAAGAGCGCGAGGTCGTGCGGCTCGGCTCGACCGAGCCGACGCGCGTCGATATCCGCGTCGTTGCGGCGACGCATCGCGGATTGACGGAAGGTGTCGCGTCCGGCACGTTCCGCGCCGATCTCTACTATCGGCTCAATATCCTGAGCATCGCGTTGCCGCCGCTGCGCGAACGTCTGACGGACTTGATGTCGCTCGCGGCTGAACTGCTTGTACAGGCGGCGCGCCGTGAAACGCGTCTTACTGCGCTCGTAAGGGATGCCGCGACGGCGCGACGGCTGCTCGACGGCGTCGCGGAATCGCTGCGCCACTATGCGTGGCCCGGGAATGTCCGCGAGCTTCAGAACGTCATCGAGCGCGTGGCCGTCGAGCTCGCCGACGCGGCCGAGACGCGTGTCGACGACGGTGCGCTCGATCGGCTGCTCACGCGCGACGTGCTGCAGACGATCGCCCCCGAGCTGTTCGGCTCGCATGCGCGCGCGAAACGCGCGCCGTTGACGCTGCGCGAACGCAGCCGGCATGTCGAAGCCGACGAGATCCGCGCGGCGCTCGCCGCCGCGAACGGCGATCGCGACGCGGTCTGCAAGGCGCTCGGCATCAGCAAGACGACGCTCTGGCGCAAGCTCAATACGTCTTGAGTCGTGCGTCGCGTGATGCCGTTGGCCGTCTTTGTGTCGCGCTTGTGTCGCGCGCGTGGCGGCGCCCGTTTTCCTCGCAATGTGGCGTGATTTCGACGCGCGCGGAGTGACGCGCGTGCCCGGTGCCGAAGCGATATGTCAGGCCCGACCGGTCCTGAATAATCTGTAACAGACGCGCGCACAAAATCTCCGGGCCGCGCAAACAGGCGGGTTTGCTTACGATTTCCATTTTTGTAATGAAGATGTAATTTTTGCGTCTCCAAACGGTCATCGGCCGATGCTTCAATTCGCCCCGGTTTCAGCCGCGGTAATCCGCGCCTGCTGTACTCCTGCAACCTTTCCCCGCATCCTCCGCCGATCCTCGCGCAGGTCATGGACTGCGACACCGTGTGCCATCCAAGTCCGTTACGGACCGATGCGCGCGACGCGTCGCTCATGCCGCGTTTTGCATGAGGCGCGAGAGGCGCGCATGGCGGATCGAGACAGTCCGCAGCGATGTGACAACGATGAACGTAACGAATCTCGACAAGCTACTGCTGGCGCGGGCGTTTCATCCGTCGGCGGATCACGACATCGATGCTGGCCGTTATCTCGGCGAGTTCGGTGAAGATGCGGCCGGCAAGCGTCGCGCGCGATGCCCGCTATGCCTTCGGCACGCCCTCGATGTCGTCGTCGACGACGAGGGCGCGGCCGTCGGTTTCGTCCATCGCGAACGCGCGAGCGCGAGCCGATGCCCGCTCGCGGCGCAGTCGGTGCAGCCGCAGGCCTTGCAGGTCGCGCATGCGCGTGATCTACGTTGCCATCGGCAAAACCGCGCCGCATTCGTGGCGCGCTGGCGTGCGCATTACAGCCTCATGAAAGCGCAAGTCGAGGCACTGACGATCGCGCGGCTGATCAGTCTCGTCGCGTATGCCGATGCCGTGAATCTCTGGTCGCACCCGGGTCTTCGGCAATCCGATATGCCTTATGTGCTGCTCGCGCTCGGCGAACTCATCGCCGAGCACAGCGATGCGGTGTCGACGCAATGGGTGCGCTTCGTGTTCAACGGGACCGTGCGCACGGTCGACGATCTCTGGACGACGCGCACGGCGACGCCGACGTTGTTCAGGGTCCGGTACCGGACCGATACGGTCGGCAGTCTGCCGAGCTGGCGCGATGTTGTCGCGTGCGACGAGGTCGTTTTCGGCACGCTCGACGATCCGCCGTTCGACGGTGCGATCCACACGGCGGACGCGATGCGTTTCGAGGCATTCGTGCAGAGTGACGATGGACTCGGCACGCCGGCCGACGTGCCGTCTGACGATGTTTCGCAAACGTTATCGGGCTCGCAGGACAGCGTGCGGCAGTCGCTCGAGAACTATGCGGTCTACACGATGCGGGCTTACGCGAGGCGACGCGGCAAGTCGGCTTAGCGGGCCGCAGCCCGTCGAGGCGGGTGCATTTTCCCGCGTAGCGACACAATGTTTCCCGTGAGCGTGCTTTTTTATCGCGTGTCGAGCGACTATCCTGAGCCAAAACTCAAGATATTCAGGAGACACACGATGCAAAACGTCAACGAAGACACGATCACGCAGATCGTTCTCGCGCGTCACGCGAACGCGGCCAATCCTCGGCTGCGCCAGATCATGACGAGTCTTGTCCAGCATCTGCACAGCTTCGCGCGCGATGTCGGGCTTACCGAGGACGAATGGTTCAAGGGCATTCAGTTCCTGACCGACGTCGGGCACATTACCGACGACAAGCGTCAGGAATTCATCCTGCTTTCGGACACGCTGGGGCTGTCGATGCTGGTGACGGCGCTGAATAATCGCAAGCCTGTCGGATGTACGGAGGCCACGGTGTTCGGACCGTTTTTCGTCGAGGACGCGCCCGAATACGAGAACGGCGACGATGTCGCGAACGGCGCGAAGGGCGAACCCTGTTATGTCAGCGGCACGATTCGGGGGATCGGCGGCGAGCCCGTACCGCATGCGCTGATCCACGTCTGGCAGGCCGATTCGGAAGGCTTTTACGATGTGCAGAATCCGGATCTCGCCGAAAACCAGGCACGGGGATCGTTGCATGGCCGCGCCGACGGCACGTTCAATTTCAAGTCGATTACCGCCGAGTCGTATCCGATTCCGCACGATGGCCCCGTGGGCCGCATGCTCGACGCGCTGGGCCGTCATCCGTGGCGTCCCGCGCATCTGCACTTCATGATCGAAGCGCCGGGCTATGAACGGCTCATCACGCACGTGTTCCGCTCGGGCGACAAGTACCTCGATTCCGATGCGGTATTCGGCGTGCGCTCGTCGCTGATCGCCAATTGGCAGCAGCACGCGCCAGGTCGTGCGCCCGACGGCACGGACTCGGCGACGGCGTTCAGCACACTCGATTTCGAATTCGTGCTGAATCCCGCGCGTGTCGCGCGTGACGATGCGGCGGATGCGCAAAAGACGGTGTCGGCGGCATCCTGAAGACGTTAGGGCGTTAGGGCGTTAGGGCGTTAATAAAGCATTAAAGCGCTAAAAAATAAGGCCTATCAAAGCGCCAAAGAACGCCTCGAAGCGCTAAGACTTCTTAAGCCTTCAAGCCTCAAGGGTTCGCCTGCGCCGCGAACGCCTTGAGCCCTTGCGCGGGCATGAAGTTGAACGAGCGCGTCGGCACGAACGATCCCGATACATCGCCCGAATACACTTGCCCGTTCGCAATCGTGAGTTTGAGCACCGGCGCGCCGGGTTTCAGATTCAGTTTGGCGAGCGGAATCCAGAACGTATCGGGCCGCGTCGCCGAATCGAAGTAGTAGATGAGGTTCTTCTGGTCCGCGACGGTGCGCCAGATCGTCGACGACAGATTGGGTTGATCGGGCGTGCTGATGCCCAAGGGCACGCTGACCGAGCGCATGACACTCATGACCGCCGCCACGGCCTGGAAAGCATACGACCGGTTCGGCACGCCGACGATGTAATTCGGGTCGAGCTGTTTGGGAATCGCATCGAGCAGGAACGACGTCCGCACGAAACGATCCGCGGCCCGGTTCGTGCCCGGCAGGAAAGCCAGCCCGCCGACGCCGCGCCAATAGGTATCGAGCGCGAGTTGTTCGCTATAGATCGGCGAGTTCGTCATGACCTTGTACGCGCTGCCGTGATGAATCACGAGCTTGCCGTCGAGATATTCGAGGATCGCCGAGTCGCCGTGCGCATCCGAGAGCGACAGATGGATCGTCAACGCCTTGCCGTTGGGCAGCGGCGGCGCAATGACCTGAAACGGTTCCTGACTCAATACATCGACCGCTTCGGCGACGGTCGCGAAGTTGTCGAGCGCGTATTGCGCCCAGAGACTGATCGACAGCGGCGGGCGAGACGCATCGGGTTTGCCGTAATCGGTCTCGGCGAGATAGAGCGCATTCGCGACGAGCCCGCGCTCGTTCATGCCGTCGACGCTGCCGATTTCATAGCCCGACACGATGACGCTGCCGTATTTCGACGTCCATCGCGGCGAGCGCGGACCGCCTGCGCCATCGCGTTCGATGCCCGCCGGAAAGACCCAGAGATTCGACATCATGTCCTCGGACCAATCCATCGTGCGGCCCGTGATGATCTGCCCGTCGGCACCGGCATAGAGCGCGCGCGTGCAGGCTTGCGCGAGCGTCGCCATGCCGTACAGACCCGCAAGCGACAGGATCGTGACGGCCAACGTCATCCACCGGTTCATCGAAATGCGTCGACGCATGACAGGCTCCCGGAACGCGATGCGCAGAGTTTAGCCGTGGGTCGGCGTTCGTGTCCGAGCGAGGCCGTGGAGCGCTGCGTATTGGAGCAGCATGATCGTCTTGCCGTCGACGATCTCGCCGCGCTCGATGGCGTCGATCGCCTCGTCGAGCGGCATTTCGATGACTTCGAGATCCTCGCCTTCTTCTTCGAGTCCGCCGCCGTCTCCGACGCGCGTCGACGAGTCGTATTCGCCGACATAGAAGTAGAGCTTTTCGGTGACCGACCCCGGACTCATGAAAGCTTCGAATACCTTGCGCACGTGTTGCACGCGATAGCCGGTCTCTTCCTCGGCCTCGGCGCGAATGCGGTCTTCGGGCGACGCGTTGTCGAGCAGACCGCCGGCTGCTTCGACCAGCATGCCGTCGTGACCGTTGACGAATGCGGGCATGCGGAATTGACGCGTGAGCACGACATGCCCCGTCGCGGGGTTGTGCAACAGGATCGTCGCGCCATTGCCGCGATCGTAGGTCTCGCGATGCTGGCGCTGCCACGTGCCGTTACGGCGCAGAAAGTCGAACGTCACTTTGCGCAGCACGTACCAGTCGTCGGCGAGCACGCGCGTTTCGACGATCCGTACGCGCTCGCGAATCGGCATCGCCGCGATCGCCTCGGGTGTCAGATCCGTATCGGCGGGGGAGGTTGACGGATGGGAATGGGGCATGGAGGGCTCCGGTTCGACTGGATCGGGTATTCATGATATCGTGCAGTTTCGTGCAAATTCAAGAATATTCGTGCAAAAGCGAGCGAACCCAGCATGCTGACTCAACATCGCAAAGCCGCGATTCTCGACGCGCTCCGCCAGGACGGGCAGGTACTCGCGAAGGCGCTGAGCGAGCGATTCGAGGTGTCCGAAGATACGATCCGGCGCGATCTGCGCGAACTCGCGGCCGAAGGTTTGCTGCAGCGCGTGCATGGCGGTGCCTTACCCGCGTCGACGGCAGTGGCGCCGTTCGCGCAACGCCAGACGCAGGAGCCCGAGGCCAAGCTCGCGATCGCGAAGGCCGCCGCGGCGATGATCGAGGACGGACAAGTCGTCATCGTCGACGGCGGCACGACGTCGGCGCGTCTCGTCCAATGCCTGCCGCCGACGTTGTCGGCCACGATCGTCACGCACAGCCCGAGCGTCGCGGTGGCGCTCGTCGAGCATCCGCGCGTCGACGTCATCGTCATCGGCGGACGGCTGTTCAAGCATTCGATCGTGACGGTCGGCGCGGCGGCGGTCGAGGCGATCTCGCATATCCGCGCGGATCTGTACTTCATGGGCGTCACGGGCGTGCATCCGACGCAGGGGCTGAGCACCGGCGACCTCGAAGAGGCCTATATCAAGCGCGCGCTCGCCGCGCGCGCCGCCGAGACCGTCGTGCTCGCGTCGGCCGCGAAACTCAATGCCGCGTCGCCTTTCTCGATCGGCGACATTACACTGGCGCAGACCATCATCGTTGAACAAGAAACGGATCGCGCGCTAACGGATCCGATCGAGCGTCGCGGCGTGACGGTGCGGCGCGCCGGCTGAGGCCGGGCGCGCCACGCCACCCGCCGGCTCGTGCGGGACATCGCCATCGCGCGCGGCCGGCAGGGGAATCCACCGTGCTGATCTTTCGCCAATCGTTCGACCCGCAGTCGTCGACGTACACCTATTTGCTCGCCGACGCCGAGACGCGCGAGGCGGTGCTCATCGATCCTGTCTTCGAACAGGTGCGCCGCGATACGGCGCTCATCGGCGAGCTCGGCCTGCGTCTGATCGCGACGATCGACACCCATGTCCATGCCGATCATGTGACGGGCGCATGGCTGCTCAAGCAGCGCACGGGCAGCCGGATCGCGATCTCGGCGGCGTCGGGCGCGCAGGGCGCGGACCGGTATCTCGCCGACGGCGATCGCGTCGAATTCGGCGCGCGGCATCTGCGCGTCGCATCGACGCCGGGCCATACGGGCGGCTGCATCAGCCTGATGCTCGACGACCGCTCGATGGCGTTCACGGGCGACTGCCTGCTGATTCGCGGTACGGGCCGCACCGATTTCCAGCAGGGCAACGCACGCGCGATGTATCGCGCGATTCACGACACGCTGTTCGCGCTACCCGAACACTGCCTGCTCTATCCCGCGCACGACTATCGAGGCCTGACGGTCACAAGCGTCGGCGAGGAACGCCGTTTCAATCCGCGGCTCGGCGGCGAACTGTCGGAAGACGATTTCGTCGGGTCGATGCGCAATCTCCGTCTTGCTCACCCGAAGCAGATCGATATCGCCGTGCCCGCGAATCTCGAATGCGGCGCGCCGCGCGAACCGACGTCGGCATTGGCGCCGGCTCCGACCGTCGACCCGGACTGGGCGCCCGTCAACTGCACGTTTGCGGGGATCTGGGAGATCCAGCCGCAATGGCTCGAAGACCATCTCGACGCCGTGCAGATCGTCGACGTGCGCGAACCCGACGAATTCGACGGGCCGCTCGGCCGCATCCCGGGCGCGCAGCTGATCGTGCTCGGCGAGCTGGCCGAGCGCGCGGGTGAAATCGATCGAAACAAACCCGTCGTGACGGTATGCCGTGCTGGCGGGCGCTCGGCGCAGGCAACCGTCATACTGCGGCAGGCGGGTTTCGACGCGCTCGCCAATCTCGCCGGGGGTATGCTTCGGTGGCGCGCGGAAGGGCGCGTCGTCGAAAACGAAGCTGCTTAGCGGGTTGATAGCGGGCATCGCGGCCTTTTTCGAAGCCTTGGCGAGTGGGCTTAGTGAGCGGGCTAAGTGAGCGGGTGGAGTAAGTCCGCTTAGCTGGCCCCGGTGCCATAGCGAGTTTGTGCCGCCGAGTCGACTTCGGCAGTGTCGCCGTTCCAATGAACTGTTTCCGATCGTGTAACAAATCCGTGGCCGATGCGCGACATACCGTCGCGGGCCGCGCGGATTGCGTACATTGCGTGCCGTATCCCACTGTCGGCCGAGCGGCCGGCTGATCTAATGGCGTGATCAGGACGAGGTCCACGCCGTCCAAGACGCATTTCGTCCGAGGGACATAGCGGCTCATGAACACGCTTCGACGTTTTTTCCCGGTGCTGTCCGAGCGACGTCTCGACACGCACCTTGCCGTCATGTTCGGCATCACGACCGTGCTCGCGCTGGCCGCGATCGTGTTCTACGTGAACCGCGAAGTCACCGCGATTCTCGACGACGCGTCGTCGACGCTGTTCTCGCGCATGGCGAACGAAAGCCGCTCGCATGTCGACAAGAGCGTGGCGGGCGTCGACATGCTCGCGACGCTGTTCGCCTCCGATCCCGAGGCCGAACATTTCGACGACGCGAAAGACGACGCCTTTCTGCGCCGCCTCAAATTCGTGCTTGATTCGACGCCCGTCGTGTCCGCGATCTATATCGGCTACGACGACGGCGGCTTCGTGCTGCTGCGCCGGCTGACGTCGAGCGTCGCGCGCCAGACATTGGCCGCACCCGATCGCGCGCGCTATCTGCTCGAAGTGATTCGCGGCGACACGACGCCGCAACCCGCTTCGCTGATGTTTCTCGACGCGGCGATGCACCGGATCGGTACGGCGAACCGGCCCGACCTCGCATTCGATCCGCGCACGCGCGGGTGGTACCAGCAGGCGCGCGGCCGCCAGACATCGGTCTTGACCGAACCCTACCGGTTCTTCGTGACGGACGAGCGCGGCGTCACGATCGCGCATGCGCTTGAAGCCGGGCACGGCGTGATCGGCATCGATCTCGGGCTCGCGGATCTGTCGCAGGAATTGCAGCGCATGAAGAGCACGCCGTCGATGCAGTTGCTGATCGTCAACGCGAGCGGCGCGCTGATCGCGGCGAGCGATCCCGACGCCGAAGCGCGGCTCGCGCGCGAACTGCATGCGTCGTCGGTGCCGGGCGCCATCGCCGCAAGCGCCGACAGCGCATCGTCGCTCGCGCTGCAGGGCATCACGTCGGCGTTGCTCGGCGCATCGGCGGCGGGGGTCTCCGACGGGACGATGTCGCATATCACCGAAGGCGGCCGCTCGTGGTCGATTCGCACCGAGCCGCTACAGGCCGGTCCGTGGACCTTCCGGATGGCGATCGCCGCGCCCGACGACGCGCTGCTCGCGAGCGCGCGCCGGCTGACGTCGACGCTGAGCTGGTTCGGCATCGTGCTGTTCGTCGCCGTGCTGGTCGCGATCCGCGTGACGGCACGCGCCGTGAGCCGTCCGCTCAGCGCGATCGCGCGCGAGGCCCAGGCGATCCAGTCGTTCTATTTCGAGGACGACCATCACGGCCCGCGCTCGCCGGTCGTCGAGATCGCGTCGCTGTCCGAGGCGATCCGCAAGGCGCGCACGACGATCCAGCGCTTTATCGAAATCGGCCGCGCGCTGTCGGCCGAACGCGATCCCGAGCGCCTGATGGATCGTCTGCTCAAGGAGACGATCCGGATCACGGGCGCGCAAAGCGGCGTGATCTTGCTGACCGAGGACGAGGGCGCGACGTTCGCGGTCATGACGCGGCACGAGGGCGCGGTCGCGACCGAGCGCATGCTGTCCGGCTCGGACGAACTCGGCAAGCGCGTGATCGAGGCGCTCCAGCACAAGACCGTCTCGCATATCGAACTCGATGGCGCGACGAACAATGGCGTGCTCGCGAGTTTGATCGGCGAGGGCGAGCTTGGCGACGGCGAACGGCATCGCGTCTCCGTGCTGCCGCTGACGAGCCGCTCGGGCGACACGATCGGAGGCATGCTGCTCGGCATGCGCGCGCGTGCCGACGATCCCGGACAAGACAGTCATCTGGTCCTCGCGCACGCGTTATCGGGCAATGCGGCGATCGCGATCGAAACGATGCTGCTGCTCAAGTCGCGCAAGTCCTTGCTCGACTCCGTGATTCGGATGATCGCCGAGGCGATCGATGCGAAATCGCCGTACACGAGCGGGCATTGCGCGCGCGTGCCGGTGCTCACGCAGGCGCTCGCGCATGCCGCGTGCGACACGCGCTCGGGCCCGTATGCCGATTACGCGTTGACGCCCGAGGACTGGGAGGCCGTCGAAGTCGCTTGCTGGCTCCATGATTGCGGCAAGCTCACGACGGCGGAGTACGTGATCGACAAGGCGACCAAGCTCGAGGCGATTTCCGACCGGATTCACGAGATCCGCATGCGTTTCGAATTGCTCAAGGCGCACGCGCATACGACGTATTGGCAGGGCGTCGCGAACGGCGGCGATCGCGCCGCGCTCGAAGCCGTCCGCGATCGCACGCTGACCGAACTCGACGACGACTTCGCATTCGTCGCGACATGCAACGAGGGCGGAGAATTCATGGCGCCCGATCGCGTCGCGCGTCTCGAACAGATCGCCGCGCGCCGATGGACGCGCACGCTCGACGATCGCATCGGCATTTCGAGCGCGGAAAAGGCGCGCAAGAACCGCGTGCCCGTGCCCGTCCTGCCCGTCGACGAGCCCTTGCTCGCGGATCGCGCCGATCACGTGATCGAGCATTTCTCGAATCATTTGAGCGAACTCGAAGCGGGCGCGGGCTTCACGATGCGGCGTCCGGCGCATCGCTTGCATCTCGGCGAGCTTTACAATCTCTCGATCGGGCGCGGCACGTTGACCGCCGAGGAGCGCTTCGAGATCAACCGGCACATCACGCGCACGATCGTCATGCTCGAACAACTGCCGCTGTCGGGCGCGCTCAAACAAGTGCCCGAGTTCGCGGGCGGACACCACGAGAAGATGGACGGCACCGGATATCCGCGCGGATTGCGCCGTGCCGAGATGAGCCCGATCGCGCGCATGATGGCGATCGCCGACGTCTTCGAGGCGCTGACCGCCGGCGACCGGCCGTACAAGAAGGCCAAGCCGCTCAGCGAGGCCATCCGGATCATGGGCAAGATGAAGGAAGAGCATCATCTCGACCCCGATCTGCTCGATCTGTTTCTCTCGTCCGGCATCTGGCGCGACTATGCGCAGCGGTTTCTCGATCCCGCGCAGCTCGACGAGCCCGATATCGAGGCCGTGCTCGCGATTCGCGTCGAGCGCGACGAAGGGGCGCTCGAACCGCACTGAACCGGCGTGCAATGGGCTGCAAACGACGGTGCGCGGTGCGATGATGCGTCGAGCGCGCCGTCATCGTGGCGTCATCGTGGTGCGGCGCAATCGTGGGCTCGACCGTTTCCCTCTCTTGCCGCGTGGCTCCCGGGTGTCGCCATGAAAGCCGTCTTCCGATTCGCGTATTCGATCCTGATCGTCGTGCCAGTCGCGTGTTGGGCGCAGGTCGCCGCACCCGCCGCGCCCGCCGTGGGCGCGCCGCCGCTGCGTGTGCAGCTTGCGCATGGCGTCGCGGAACCGACGATCGACACGAATGGCTTCAAGGTGGATCCGGCCGTGCGTGACGAACTCGTCGCGTCGTTCAAGCAGCAGGTCGCGAAGGGCGGCGTCCCGCTCGCGGACGACGGCGTGCCGACGAAGCTCGTGTTTCTCGACTACAAGGCGCGCAGCGTCGAGGGCCGGCTGATTCTCGGCGGCCTCGACGGACGCGACCATATGAGTGTCGCGGTCTTCGTGGGCGAGACGCGGTTCGTCATCTCGCACTCGGGGTACTCGTCGATGAAGACGATCGACACGCTCGCCGAGCGTGTCGGTGCGGAGGCGGGCACGCGCGTGCTCAAGCTCGCGGGCAAGAGCACACCGCAATAGACGCGCGGGTCGACCGCACGCGCGGCTTCGAATAGCGATACCATCGCCGTCGTCGCGCCTCGCGCGCGGCGAACGCATGCGCCGCCTCGACCGATTCGCGTACCGAGCGTACCGAGCAGACGGCCGCGCTCATGCGATTCGCACTTGACCGATTCCGAACCCAACCTGGCGCCGTGCGTCGGCGAATGCGCCGCGCGTCGCCGATCGAAGGAGCGCGCTGTGGCTCAACCTGCCTTGTTCAAACCGATTCGGATCCGGAACCTGACGCTGTCGAACCGGATCGTGATCGCGCCGATGTGCCAATACTCGGCGCAAGACGGGTGCATGAACGACTGGCACCAGATGCATCTCGGACATCTCGCCTTATCGGGCGCGGGACTGTTGACGATCGAAGCGAGCGCCGTGCTCGCCGAAGGGCGCATCACGTATGCGGACGTCGGTCTCTACGACGACGCGACCGAAGCCGCGATGGCGAAGACGGTCGAATCGATCCGCCGCTGGTCGACCGTGCCGATCGCCGTTCAGCTCAATCACGCGGGACGCAAGTCGTCGTCGGAGGTGCCCTGGGTCGGCGGCGCGCAGATCGCGCCGTCCGATCCCGACGGCTGGCAGACGTTCGCGCCGTCGCCGATTCCGTTCAGCACGGGTCAGCACGCGCCGGTCGCGCTCGATGACGCGGGCCTGGCGAAGATACGCGATGCCTTCGCCGGCGCTGCACGCCGCGCCGCACGGATCGGCATCGATGCCATTCAGATTCATGCCGCGCATGGGTATCTGCTGCATCAGTTCCTGTCGCCGCTGTCGAATGCGCGCGCGGACGCGTACGGCGGTCCGCTCGAACACCGGATGCGCTTTCCGCTCGAGGTGTTCGACGCGGTCCGCGCGGCGTTTCCGGCCGACAAGTCGGTCACGGTGCGCGTCTCGGGCACCGATTGGGTCGAAGGCGGCTGGGATATCGAGCAGACGATTGCGTTCGCGAAGGCGCTCGAGGCGCGCGGCTGCGATGCGATCCATGTGTCGAGCGGCGGGCTGCATCCCGCGCAGCAGATCCCCGTCGGACCAAGCTATCAGGTGCCGCTCGCACGCGCGGTCAAGCAGGCGGTCACGATGCCGGTCGTCGCGGTCGGTCTGATCACCGAGCCGCAGCAGGCCGAGGCCATCGTCGCGACGGGCGACGCCGACATGATCGCGCTCGCGCGGACCGTGCTCTACGACCCGCGTTGGCCGTGGCACGCGGCCGCCGAGCTTGGCGCGCAAGTCCGCGCGCCGAAGCAGTATCTGCGCTCGCAACCGCGCCAGTACAAGGATCTGTTTCTCGATCAGCGCGCGGCGACGGCCGATCCGCACTGGAGCGCGATCGATATGAGCCGCGTCGTGTTCGAGGAAGAGGCCTGAGCGCGAGCGTGGCGGGGCGTGCCTAAAGCTGCGATTCGATCGGCAGCAGGCCAAGGAACCAGACTTCGATGCGGCGCATATCGGACGCGCCGGGTTCGGTCCGGTATTGCACGACGCTTCCGTCGGGCTCGGTCTGCAGCCAGACCAGATGCGCGGCGCCCTGCGCATCGGGTTGGAGTTCGACGTGCCATGCGGTGCGATTGAGTTGCGACTCGATGCCGTCGGCGACCTGCGCCGCGATTTCGGGGCTCATGCAATAAAGCCCGATCTCCGTGTTGAGCTCGACCGAGCGCGCATCGAGATTCATCGAGCCGATGAACACGGTCTGCCGGTCGAAGACGTAGGTCTTCGCGTGCAGCGACGCATGCGACGAACCGAACGTGGACTTGTGCGTCGGTCCTTCGTCGGGATCGGGCCGCAATTCAAAGAGCTGCACGCCGTCTTCGAGCAGCGTCTCGCGATATCGGCGATAGCCCGCATGGACCGCCGCGACGTCGGTCGCCGCGAGCGAATTGGTCAGCACCTTGACGTCGACGCCGCGGCGGCTCATGTCGTTGAGCCAGTCGAGTCCGTCCTTGCCCGGCACGAAGTACGGCGAGACGACGAGCATGCTGTGCGTCGGGCGCAGATTCATCTCGCGGAACTGCGTGATCAGATGGCCTTCGTCATCGGTTCGCGCGCGTTCGATCTTCGTGGGGTCGTCATACAGCAGCTTGGCCTGTCCCCATGTAAAGCCCGCATTGCCGTTTTGCGCGAGCGGACTGATGCGGCGCTTGGCTTCCTGCATATAGTCGCTGCTTTCCTCGCTCGCGAGATAGGCGTCGACTTTCGCGCGCAACGCGGGCAAGGCATCGGATTTCGCGCGTTTGCCCACGAGCGTCGCGATCGGGTAGGCCGCGTCCGAATTCCAGAACTGGTCGAAGGCCTTCGAGACGTCGCGTACGACGGGCCCGTGCACGAGCACGTCGAGGTCGCCGAAGCCGACCGTCGTCGATGCGCCGAAGTACTCGTCGCCGATATTGCGTCCGCCGATGATCGCCGCCTCGTTGTCGGCGATCATCGCCTTGTTGTGCATGCGCCGATTGATCCGCGCGAACTCGAACAGCGCCGAGAGCTTCTTGAATGTGCGGCCCGCGACGGGGTTGAACAAGCGGATCTGCACGTTCGGATGCGAATCGAGTGCGAGCAGCAACTGGTCGTCCGCGTTGGTGCCGAGGTCGTCGAGCAGGATGCGCACGCGTACGCCACGGTCGGCCGCGCGCAGCACGGAGGCGCCGAGCTTGCGACCGGTCAGGTCGTCGTGCCAGATGTAGTACTGGAGATCGAGCGTGCGGTCGGCGGCCTCGGCCAGCACGAGCCGTGCGACGAGCGCGTCGATCGCGTTGGGCAGCAGCGCGAACGCGTCGCTCGACGGATGCGCTTCCTCGCTGGCGTCGAATGCGAGGCCGAGCCGGGTGTTCGCCGTGTAATCGACCGCGTAGCTCGGCGTGCGGCCCGACAGCGACGGCAGGCTCGCGCATGCCGTCACGAGCAGCAGCGCGATGATGGAGAACCCGACGCGTAGCGCGCGCATAGTGTTTGGGTCGTGAAATCCGGCGGAGCGCCGTGGCCGCGGGAATGCGCCCGCGCGCGCCGACCCGGGCCTTCACGTGAACGGTGCGCGAGCGCGACACGCTGTCACGGCGCGCACGTCGCACCCGGGTGTGAACGCGATCCTCTCACATTTAGGTGCGCGAGCGCACAGCGTCATGCGCATGCTCGTGCGGATGGGCGCGCACGATGCACCCGAGCGCCGCGCCCGCGAGCAGCAACGCGACGCTCAGGCTCGCCGCGGCATGCATGCCCTCGACGATATGCGCGGGCGAGATCCCGCTCGCGAGTGCGCCGAAGGCGGCGACGCCGACCGCGCCGCCCGCCTGTCGCGCCGTATTGAGCACGGCGGACGCGGTGCCGGCGCGCGGTTTGTCGACCGAAGCAAGGATCGCGGTCGTCATGGCCGGCACGGCCATGCCCATGCCCAACGGAATCAGCAGGAACGCGATCAGCATGCCGGCCTGGGACGTCGCCGCGTCGAGGCGCATGAGCGCCGCATAGCCGAGCGCGGCCATCAGCGCGCCGCCGACCATCGGCACGCGCGAGCCGTAGTGCGCCACGACATGGCCGCTCAACAGATTCGAGATCAGAAAGCCGCCCGTGAGCGGCAGGAACGCCAGTCCGGCCGCGAGCGGCGTATCGCCGCGCACGCGCTGCAGGAACAGGCTCAGCACGAAGACCATGCCGTAGTACGAGAGATTCACGCAGATGCCGAACAGCACGGCCGCGCTGAACGTGCGATTGCCGAACAGCGCGAGCGGCAGCATCGGCGAGCGCGCGCGCGATTCGACCGCGATAAAGGCGATGGCCGCGATGAACGCGACGGCGAAGGCGCCCCAGACGATCGGATCGGCCAGCCCGCGCGGCCGGCATTCGATCGCGGCGCCCGTGAACGCGGTCAATGCGACGATCGCGAGCGCCTGGCCCGGGAGATCGACGCTGCGCGCGTTCGGGGCGACGCGTGCGCCGGCGTTTTGACGCGCGCCGGACGTCGCCGCTTTGTCGCCCCCATGCGGCGTACCGGCGGGCGTGCCGACGCGAACCCGCGCGGTATCGGCCTCGTCGCGCGGCGCCCAGGCGAGGCTCGCGAGCACGCCCGCGAGACAGATCGGCACATTGACGAAGAAGATGCTGCGCCATCCGAACGCGGCGATCAGGATGCCGCCGACGACCGGGCCGGCCGCGATCGAGACGGAGCCGGCTGCCGTCCAGAGCCCGACGGCCCGCGCGCGCAGCTTCGGATCGTGACCGCAGGCGCGATTGAGCAGGGCGAGCGAGTTCGGCAACATCGCGGCGGCGGCCACCCCCTGCAACGCGCGCGCGGCGATCAGCACGGCCGGCCGGGTCGCGATCGCACAGCCGAGCGATGCGAGCAGGAACAACGCGATCCCGCTCGTGAACATGCGCCGCGCGCCGAAGCGGTCGCCGAGCACGCCGGCCGACAGCATGAGCGCGGCGAACGCCAGCGTGTACGCGTCGACGATCCATTGCAGACCCGACACCGCCGCGCCGAGATCGATCGCGATACGCGCGAGCGCGATGTTGACAATGGTCACATCGAGTTGCGTGACGACGAAACCGACGCTGACCGTCGCGACGATCCGGGCGAGGGCGGGGGTGAATCCCGCGTGAGACGACGCAGTTGAGGTATTCATGACGCACATGCTGAACCGAAGCTCGGCAGTATGCTTCGTCCCGCGACGAAATATCGGCCAATCTTTACGACACGCGCTCCCTCACGCGCATCGTGGCCGTCGTCCCGCGCACGACGAGCTCCGTCGGCAGCACGACGCGCGGCGACGCGACGTCGATGCCGTTGATCTGCGCGAGCAGCGTGTTGACCGCCGAACGGCCCATCCAGACGAGGGGCTGCCGGACCGTCGTCAACGGCGGATGCGATTGCGCGGCCATCGGGATGTCGTCGAAGCCGATCAGCGAGATGTCGTGGGGCACCGAGAGGCCCGCATCCTTGATCGCATCGAGCGCACCGAACGCGGCCATGTCGTTGACCGCGAAGATCGCGCTCGGCGGCCGTTTGAGCGCAAGCAGCCGGCGCGCGGCCTCGAAGCCGCCGCGCTGCGTGAAGTCGCCCTGCGAGATCAGTTGCGGATCGACGCGAATGCCGTGCTGGGCGAGCACGTGCTGATAGGCGAGCAGCCGGTCGGCCGCGGCGCCCGGTTCGTCGGGCCCGGTCAGAAAGCCGATGCGCGCGTGACCGAGTTCGATCAGATGCCGCATCGCGACCGTCGCGCCTTCGTAATGATTCGACGCGATCGTCGGCAGCGCCGCGAACTCGCCGCGATGATCGAGCATGACGATCGGCATGTTCGCCGCGTAGAGCGCCTGCAGATAGTCGTTCGCACCGCGCGGCAGGATCGCGATGAGGCCGTCGGCGAACTGCTGGAGCAGCCGCAGCACCTCGTCGTGGCTGCGCCGGCTCTCGTCGAACAGCGTATAGACGAGCATTTCGTAGTCGACCTTGCGCGCGGCCTCGCCCGCGCCGATCAGCACCTGTCCGATGAACTGGTTCGTCAGATCGGGGGCGAGCACGGCGATGATCCGGCTGCGGCCGTTCGAGAGCTTGCGTGCCGCGACGTTGACGCGGTAGCCGAGCTGGGTCGCGATGCGCACGACCTCACGCCGCGTCTTCGCGGAGACGCCGCTACGGCCGTTGAGCGCGCGCGACGCGGTCATTTGCGAGACCCCGGCGCGCTCGGCGACATGCGCGAGCGTCACGGGACCGTCGCCGATTCGGGGCTTGTCCATGCATTGAGTCCTTTCGTATGCGACGGATCATAACGTTAGCGATAACGTTAAACAACGCGTAAAAACGTTGTGAAAAGCACTGCAACGAAGCGACAGACCCATGATGCATAAGGGTTTTTCCGATGTCTGATTGCGCACCTGCACAGTTAACAAACACTACAAGCGCCACCAAATTTCATAATTGCAGCCGGCATCACGGGCGCTGCATCATGTGTCACCCGAGCAATTCGGCACTTCCCGCGCAACCGGACTGAATCCGCACATGAGTTATTTCGCCAATATCCCCGCAGTCAAGTACGAAGGCCCGCAAACGACGAATCCGCTGGCGTTCCGTCATTACGACAAGTCGAAGAAGATCCTGGGCAAGACGCTTGAAGACCATCTGCGTCTGGCTGTCTGCTACTGGCACACGTTCGTCTGGCAAGGCAACGACATCTTCGGTCAGCCCGTGTTCGACCGTCCGTGGCACCGTCCGGGCGACGCGATGGAGCGCGCCGTCGAGAAGGCCGACGTCGCATTCGAGTTCTTCACGAAGCTCGGCGCGCCGTTCTACACGTTCCACGACACCGACGTCGCACCGGAAGGCGACTCGCTCAAGGAATACGTGAACAACTTCTCGCGCATGGTCGACGTGCTCGCGAAGAAGCAGGAAGAAACGGGCGTCAAGCTGCTGTGGGGCACGGCCAACCTGTTCTCGAACAAGCGCTACATGGCGGGCGGCGCGACGAACCCGAACCCCGAAGTGTTCGCGTATGCGGCGACGCAGGTGTTCCACGCGCTCAACGCGACGCACAAGCTCGGCGGCTCGAACTACGTGCTGTGGGGCGGCCGCGAAGGCTACGACACGCTGCTCAATACGGAACTGCGCAAGGAACGCGAGCAATTCGCGCGCTTCCTGACGATGGTCGTCGAGCACAAGCACAAGATCGGCTTCAAGGGCGCGATCCTGATCGAGCCGAAGCCGATGGAGCCGACCAAGCACCAGTACGACTTCGACACGGCGACCGTGCACGGCTTCCTGACGCAATACGGTCTCGAGAAGGAAATCAAGCTCAACATCGAAGCGAACCACGCGACGCTCGCGGGCCACTCGTTCCACCACGAAATCGCGACGGCGTATGCGCTCGACGCATTCGGCTCGATCGACGCGAACCGCGGCGACCAGCAAAACGGCTGGGACACGGACCAGTTCCCGAACAGCGGTGAAGAGCTCACGCTCGTCATCTATGAAATGCTCAAGCACGGCGGCTTCACGACGGGCGGCTTCAACTTCGACTCGAAGGTGCGTCGTCAGAGCATCGACCCCGAAGATCTGTTCTACGGCCATATCGGCGCGATCGACCTGCTCGCGCAATCGGTCGAACGTGCGGCGAAGCTCATCGAGAACGATCGGATCCAGGCGTTCAAGGACGAGCGTTACCAAGGCTGGAACACGGAATTCGGCAAGAAGATCCTCGCCGGCGACGTGTCGCTCGAAGCGCTGAGCCAGATCGCGTTCGACAAGCAACTGAACCCGGCGCCGAAGAGCGGCCGCCAGGAATACCTCGAAGGCGTCGTCAATCAGGCCATCCTCGGCTGATCGACGCGCGGGAGGCGCATCGCGCGTTTCGGCGCGCGATGCGGTGACGCGGTAGCGGGTTTTCCACGCCCTGCGCGCATCGATGCCGAAGCGCGCGAAGTGGGGGTAGTGCCAACCAAACCAATAAATAGTTCAGGAGACGGCATGAAGCAATTTTTGAAACCCCTGGCCGCAGCCGCCATGTTCGCCGCCTTCGCGGTGACGACGACGGCATCGATCGCGGACACGATCACCGAATGGGACCTGAAGACGGTTCCGCAAGAACAAAAGGCGGTTGACGACGCAGTCGGCCGTTTCAAGGCAGCGAACCCCGGCGTCGACGTGCAATCGGCTCACACGCTCAACGACGCGTACAAGACGAAGCTCAAGATCGCATTCGGCGCGGGCGATCCGCCGTGCGTGTTCGCGAGCTGGGGCGGCGGCGTGCTCAACGAATACGTGAAGGCCGGCCAAGTCACCGACCTCACGCCGTACCTCGACAAGAACCCCGCATTCAAGAACAAGTTCCTGCCGCAGTCGTGGCAGAACGTGACGTTCAACGGCAAGATCTACGGCGTGGCCGCCGACAACACGGCCATCGCGACGGTCTTCTACAACAAGGAACTGTTCGCCAAGTACAACCTGCAGCCGCCGAAGACGTGGGACGACCTGCTCAACGTCATCAAGGTGCTCAAGTCGCACGACGTCGCGCCGTTCGCGCTCGCGAACAAGAACAAGTGGACCGGCTCGATGTACTTCATGACGCTGGCTGACCGCATCGGCGGCCCGCAGCCGTTCATCAACGCCGTCAATCGCACGGGCAGCTTTGAGGATCCGACGTTCATCGAAGCCGGCAAGCGCCTGCAAGAGCTCGTCAAGCTCGGCGCGTTCGCCCCGGGCTTCAACGGTCTCGACTACGACACGGGCGCGCAACGCCGCCTGATGTACGCGGACAAGGCCGCGATGGAACTCATCGGCAGCTGGGAAATCTCGGCGTTCAAGAGCGAAAACCCGGACTTCTACAAGAAGGTCGGCACGTTCGAGTTCCCGACGGTGCCGGGCGGCAAGGGCGATCCGAAGGACGTGATCGGCACGATCGGCGACAACTTCTGGAGCATCTCGAAGAGCTGCAAGAACCCCGACGCGGCGTTCAAGCTCATCATGACGCTCGACGACGATCAGTCGCTCAAGGACCACATCGCATCGGGCCGTGTGCCCCCGATCAAGGGTGCGCGCGGCGACGAGCCGATCGTGAACAACCTGCTCGACGAAGTGGCGCAGGCGCCGAGCGTTCAGCTCTGGTACGACCAGTTGCTGTCGCCGCAGCTCGGCGAAATGCACAAGGACACGGTTCAGGCGCTGTTCGGTCTGACGATGACGCCTGAGCAAGCCGCCGCGAAGATGGAAACGCTCGCGAAGCAAGAGAAGTAAGCACGCGGGAGCCGGTCGCGTCGAGCGCGGCCGGCGCGCGTATCGCGTGTGAGGCGATGGCGTTGTTCGATGCCGCTCGTCGATGTCGTTGTTCGATGTCGCTGAACGGCGCCGCCGTCGCATTCGAGTAGAGCCAGTCCGCGAGGCCACGCCTCGCCGGACTGTATTTGATGTACACCGCGCGGCTCCCCACCGCATGGTTCCGTTCGTGAGACACCGATGACCGTTTCGCAACAGCCCCCCCTTCCGTACGACCCCGGTCAGATATCCGAAGCGCCGAATCGCTCGTGGATCGCGCCGGTGTTGTTCCTGCTGCCCACGATTGTGTTGTTGTCGGCTTACCTGATCTACCCGCTGCTTTCGAGTTTCTGGCTTTCATTGCTGAACTGGAACGGGCTCGGGCAGAGCGCGAAGTTCGTCGGCCTGCACAACTGGATTGCGATGGCGCAGGACCCGATGTTCCAGCGCGCCTTGCTCAATAACTGCATTCTCGCGGTCGTGTCGGTCGTCGTGCAGATCCCGATCGGCCTGGGCCTCGCCGTGTTGCTCGACAAGGCGGGCAAGCGTTCGCGGATTCTCAAGATCGTCTATTTCTTGCCGATGCTGATGTCCTCCGTCGCGGTCGGCGGACTGTTCAAGAACTTCTACGATCCGAATTTCGGCCCGCTCAATACCGTGCTCAATGCGATCGGCCTCGGCAATCTCGCCGTCGATTGGCTCGGCGATCCGCACTGGTCGCTGATCGCGACGGCGGCGGTCGTCTGCTGGCAAAGCATTCCGTTCTACATGATCCTGTTTCTCGCGGGCCTCGCGTCGATGCCCGGGGAACTGCGCGAGGCTGCCGTGCTCGACGGCGCGAACGAGTGGACGATCTTCTTCCGGATCACGCTGCCGTATCTGCAGGGCACGATCCGCACGGCGGTCATGCTCGTGATCATCGGCTCGCTGCGCTATTTCGATCTCGTGTTCGTCATGACGGGCGGCGGTCCCGACGGGTCGTCCGAACTCATGGCGACCTATATGTACCGGCAAGTGTTCAATTCCTTCCAGCTTGGCTACGGCAGTGCAATCGCATCGGGGATGTTCGTGATCGTCATCATCGCCGCAAGTCTCGGCATGCGTCTGTCCAAACGTTTCGAAACCGAGGTCTGACATGCGTGCTTCGTCTGCAAATCCGATCGCGACGACGATCGACGCCGCGCCGGCCGGACGTCGTCTGACCGTGGGCGGCGTCGTGATCGCCGTGCTTGCGGTGTTCTGGCTGTTCGTGACGGCGGCGCCGTTCCTGTTCCTGATCTTTACGAGCCTCAAGGACACGGGCGACTACATGTCGTCCGCGTCATGGGCGCTGCCCAAGCGCTGGGCCATCGAGAACTACGCGATGCTGCTCGGCACCGCGAAGTTCTATCACTACCTGCTGAACTCGCTGATCGTCGTGATCGTCTCGACGCTGGTCATCGTCGTCGCGAGCGCGATGGCGGCCTATGCGTTCGCGCGGATCCGTTTCCGTTTCGCGAACACGCTGTTCGGCTTCGTCGTCGCGGCGCTCATCGTGCCCGTGCACGTGACGCTCGTGCCGATCTATCTGATGACCAAGGGCATGGGGCTCTACGACACGACCGCGGCGCTCATGGGCCCGTATATCGCGTTCGCGCTGCCCGTGTCGATCTTCATCCTGACCGAGTTCATGCGTCAGATCCCGAAGGAGCTCGAGGAAGCGGCCCAACTCGACGGATGCGGTCCGTTCAAGATCTTCTGGACGATCTTCTTCCCGTTGTCGGGGCCGGGCGTCGCGACGGTCGCGATCTTCAACGGCATCATGATGTGGAACGAGTTCATCTTCGCGTACGTGCTCACGTCGACGCCCGCGCATCGGACGCTGCCGCTCGCGATCTGGGACTTCCAGAGCGAGTACGCGTCGAACATCCCGATGACGCTCGCGGTCATCGTGCTGACGTCACTGCCGCTCGTGATCGCTTACGCGTTCGGCCAGGAACGCATCATCAAGGGCATGATGGCCGGCTCCGTCAAGGGCTGAGTCCGCGTGGCCGGTTTCGGCGGTTCGATGGCCCGGACCGTTTTCGTCGAATCGTTGCGGCGCCACGGCGCCCGCGATTCGTGAGGTTTTGTTCGATCGATGTGTGCCCCGGCCATGCGCCGGGCGGTTTCCCCTTCGAGGCACCCAGCATGTCCGTCCCGTCTGTCCCCTTGCGCGTGGCCGTCGTCGGCTGCGGCAACATCAGCGATATCTACCTGAAGTCGATGCCGAAGTTCGCGGCGCTGCGCGTGGTCGGCGTGTCCGATCTCGATCCGGCGCGCGCGAGCGCGCACGCCGCGAAATACGGCATTGCGCGCGCGATTCCGCTCGATCAGGTCTTCACCGATCCCGACGTCGATCTGATCCTGAATCTGACGACGCCCGAGTCGCATGCCGCCATCGCGCTGCGCGCGCTCGAAGCGGGCAAGCACGTCTATGGCGAGAAGCCGCTTGCGTTGAATGTCCGCGACGGCCGGCGCATTGTCGAGACCGCGCGCGCAAACGGTTTGCGCGTGGGCAGCGCGCCCGATACGGTGCTCGGCGCCGGCCTGCAAACCTGCCGCGCGCTCATCGAAGCCGGCGAGATCGGCGAGCCGGTCGCCGCGAGCGCGTTTATGACGACGCCGGGCCATGAGCGCTGGCATCCGAACCCGGACTTCTACTATCAGCCGGGTGCGGGTCCGATGTTCGATATGGGTCCGTATTACCTGAGCGCGCTCGTCAATCTGATCGGCCCGATCACCGACGTCTCGGGCATGGCGCGCGCGACCTATGCGGAACGCACGATTTCGAGCGAGCCGCGTCGCGGCGAGCGTATCAAGGTCAATACGCCGACGCATATCGCGTCGCAGCTCGGATTCGCGAACGGCGCGATCGGTACGATCGTGACGAGCTTCGACGTCTGGGGCGCCGCGCTGCCGCGTATCGAGGTCTACGGCACGCAGGGCAGCTTGAGTGTGCCGGATCCGAATACATTTGGCGGCGTGGTCCGTATCAAGCGCCGCGAAGCCGAATGGGAAGACGTGCCGCTCACGCGTCCGTACAGCGAGAACACGCGCGGACTCGGCGTGGCCGATCTCGCCGAATCGATCGTCGCGGGCCGTGCGCACCGCGCGAACGGCGAACTCGCGCTGCATGTGCTCGAAGTCATGCAGGCGACGCTCGACGCGGCCGCGCAGCGCCGCACGATCGAGATCGAAACACGCACCGATAAACCTTTGCCAATGGCGAGCGAACCGTTCGCCGAGAATGTGGAGTCGCTGAATGTCTGAGAATCGTCGCAAGGCCTTGCTCGTATCGGGCGGCTGGGCCGGTCATCAACCGAAGGAAACCACGGCGCGCTTTGCCGCACTGCTCGAAGCGAACGGCTTCGCGACGACCGTGCGCGAAGATCTCGATGCCTATCTCGACAAGGATCTGCTGCTCGCGCAGGACCTCATCGTCAACAACTACACGATGGGCGAGATCGCGAAGGCGCATGAAGAGAATCTGCTCGCGGCGGTCGCGAGCGGCGTCGGCTTCGGCGGCTGGCACGGCGGCGCGGGCGACGCGTTCCGCGGCAGCCCCGGCTATCAGTTCATGGTCGGCGGCCAGTGGGTCGCGCATCCGGGCAATGTGTTCGACTACACCGTGCAGGTCACGCGGCCCGACGATCCGATCGTCGCGGGCTTCGGCGATTTCGCGGTCAAGTCCGAGCAGTACTACATGCACATCGATCCGTCGAACGAAGTGCTCGCGACGACGACGTTCGACGGCGCGTTCGTCGAGGCCAACGTGCCGTGGATCCACGGCGCGGTCATGCCCGTCGTCTGGAAGCGCCGCTGGGGCAACGGGCGCGTGTTCTATTCGGCGCTCGGTCACGTCGATACCGATTTCAACGTCGATCCCGTGCGCGAGATCACGTTGCGCGGATTGCTTTGGGCCGCGCGCTGAACCGCGTGCGTCCCCGGGTCATCCATTTACATACATAGGCCGGACGTGCATCGGATCGTCGATCCGTGCGTGATTCGGTGACAGATGTCGCGATAGACAGCGTGACGCGTCGCATGATGCGTCACGATACGCGACGTCCATGCGGAGACTTTACGTACCATGGCAAGCATCTCACTGACGAGTGTCTACAAGTCCTACGGCACGAATGCGCCGGTCATCCGGGACGTCAATCTGCAGATCGACAACTCGGAGTTCTGCGTGTTTCTCGGACCGTCGGGTTGCGGCAAGTCGACGCTGCTGCGCATGGTCGCGGGGCTCGAGACGATTTCGTCGGGCGAACTCAAGATCGGCGGCCAGACGATGAATCTCGTGCCGCCGTCGCGCCGCAAAGTTGCGATGGTGTTTCAGAACTACGCGCTGTATCCGCATATGACGGTTCGCGA
The DNA here is from genome assembly GCF_003628125.1 of Pararobbsia silviterrae. Lineage (GTDB taxonomy): Bacteria > Pseudomonadota > Gammaproteobacteria > Burkholderiales > Burkholderiaceae > Pararobbsia > Pararobbsia silviterrae. The sequence continues at coordinate 242,922 of NZ_RBZU01000007.1, read as the reverse complement.
GAACCTCGCGTTCGGTCTCAAGCAGGCGAAAAAGCCGGCGGACTATATCGCGCAGCGCATCCAGGAGGCGGCGCGGATTCTTGAACTCGAACCGCTGCTCGATCGCAAGCCGAAGGCGCTGTCGGGCGGTCAGCGTCAACGCGTCGCAATCGGCCGTGCGATCGTGCGTGAGCCGGGCGTGTTCCTGTTCGACGAACCGCTGTCGAATCTCGATGCGGCCCTGCGCGTGCAGACCCGCACCGAGATCGCGCGTCTGCACAAGGCGTTCAGCCAGGCGAGCGCGATCTACGTGACGCACGATCAGATCGAGGCCATGGCGCTCGCCGACAAGATCGTGCTGCTCCATAGCGGCAAGGATACCGAGCAGTTCGGCAGCATCGCGCAGGTCGGCGCGCCGCTCGAGCTTTATCACCGGCCGCGCAGCAAGTTCGTCGCCGGTTTCATCGGATCGCCGAAGATGAATTTCATCGAAGGCGCGGTCGCTTCGGTCGATGCGCAAGGCGTCGTGGTCCGCTTGCATAGCGGCGAATCGATTCGCGCGGCGGTCGACGGCGCTAGCGTCGGCGTCGGCGCGGCCGTGACGCTCGGCATCCGGCCCGAGCATTTCGTCGCGGATGCGGGTAGCGCGGCTGCGCCGGACGCGCGCCAGACGATCACGCGTGAAGTCCGCCAGGTCGAGCGTCTCGGCGAGCACTCGTACGTGCACCTCGACACCGGCCATCACGACACGATGATCGCGAAGCTGCCGGGCGACGCGTCGCAGCAGCAGGGCGACCGCATCGCGCTCGGCGTGCCCGCGGGCGCTTGCCATGTGTTCGACACGCGCGGTCTCGCGCTGCCGGTGCTCAAGCAGGGCTAAATCAAGGCTAAAGCACGCGGCCGGAAGCGGGCAGATCGGGGATCTGCGCCGCGTACCGCCGCACGATCCGCTTGCGGTACCACCAGGTCCAGACGCCGAGCAGACCGTAGATCCCGTAGGTGACCCACGGACTGATCAGCAGCACCTGGCCGGGTGTCAGAGTCTCGATCAGCGTCACGCGGATCAGCGTCTCGACGACGAGACCGGCGCCCCATGTGCCGTTCATCGTCACGAGCCACACGGCGCAGCGTCCGTCGGGCCGGATCGCGGCCGCGTCGAAGCGTTGCGCGTGCTCGGGGCCTTGCCGTACGAGCGTCGCGCGCGCGAGGTAGTACATCATCGGCCGCCGCCGGAGCGTCGAGAGCAGGAAGACCAGGCCGACGAGACCGCTGATCAGCGACTCGCGCATGAGCAGTACCTTCGGACTGCCGCCGAGCGCGGTCGCCGCGAACGACAACGCGATGCCCGCCAGAATGATGACGCTGACCGCATCGACGCGGCGGTGCTGGAGCCATTGAACGAGGCTCCAGACGGTGGGCGGTACGCTCGACACGATCAGCGCGCCGGTCGTGCCCCAGCGGACTTCGCTCCAGTGATAGACGAGCCAGGGCAGCACGAAATTCGCCACGATCTCGCCGGCGAGGTTCAGGTGCTGCGAAGTCAGACGCATCGAACGCATATCGATTACACGAGGCCTTGGAATCGCACGCGCGGGCCTAGCTCGCGGGGTCGTCGCCGCTCTCGGGATTGAAGCCGGGCGGGATCGGTCCTTCGATCGTCGTCACTTCGAAGATCGGTCCCGCGGCAAGCGAGCGCAGTTCGGGGTCTTCGGGAATCTCGAGCGTCAGCGGCATGATCACCGAGCCGCCGATGATCGCGCGCCGCGTGTTCGCCACGGGCCGCAAACCCCAGATGTCCTGATAGACGACGGGGATCAACTGATCCTCTTGCTTCGTGTTGCCCAGATAGAGCATGACGTGGCCGCCGATATAGATGATCGTGCGCAGCGGCGCGCCATGCGCGGCGAGCCACGCGAGGCGTTCGGCCGGTGTTCTCGCGCTGAGATCGACATGCGTGCCCGCGGTCATCTGGTTCGACGAGTGCCGCGGCAGCCAGACGCCGAAGGCCGCATAGATGCTCTGAAGCTCCGACGAGCAGTCGTTGTAGAAACCCGTGTTGCCCCAGCCGTAGGGCCGTCCGATCAGCGCCTTGAGCAGCGTCGCGAAGTGGCGGGGCGTCGCGGCCCACGGCACGGGCACGATCGACGCGTCGCCCGCGGCCAGACGCGCGGTGCGGATCTGCGCGTGCTGGTCCGCGTCGGCGACCGGCACGAGGGCCTCGGTTCCCGATGCGTCGCGCGAGACGATCGGCAGCAGCGTGCCGGCCACGGCCGCGAACCGGAACGAGCCGTTCGTGTCGGCCACAGGCACCGACGCGCCGACGACGGCGCCGAGACTCCGGTAGGCCGCCGCGCGCCAGCGCACGACGAACGCGTCGTCGGTCCAGCCGATGTCCTTGCTCGACACCCACCCTTGCACTTCGGTCGTCTGCACGTAACGCCAGGCGCCGTCGACCGACGTGCCGAGCACGTAGAGCGGGGTGCCGGGCCGGATCGCCGAAATCTGCAGGTTGTCGAACGGATAGCCTTCACCCGCGATCTTGCTGTCGTAGAAGAACGGATCGGCGGTCGGCAGGCCGCGCACGAGCGCGTTGTCGGTCGCGATCGCGCGGCGCGCGGCCGCGTAGCCGGGCGCGCGCGTGAATTGCGCGATATTCATATTGGCCTGGATCGCGTCGATCCATTCGATATCGTGCTCGCGAAGATTCTGGCCGTACCCGCGGTGCCTCGGCTCCTGGAGCCGGTTGTCGAAATGGCCGACGCGGCGGCGCTGGAGGTCGGCGATGTCCTGGCCGCCGGTCCGATAGACGGCGCTATTGATGAACTGCGGGTTCCATGGCGACGGATCCTGCGCGGCGGTGCCGAAATAGCGCGAAAGCAGCGCGTCGTATTGGGCGCGCTGATTCGCGGCCGACAGCAGCGGCCGATCGTAGTCGGGCGATGCGGGATCGATCCAGTGGTCGACAGTCTGGTCGTAGTGCTGAATCGGGAACGGCGCGGCGACGTCGATGGACTTCGGCGGCGGATTGAACGGCATGAACCACGAACAGCCCCCGAGCGCGCTCGCGAGCACGGCGATCGACGCGCGGGAGCACAGCAACGTGGAGAGCACTCGGAGACGGGAGGCGTGCGACATGCGAAAGGTCAAAGGGCGCGAACATCGCGAATCATACGACGGCGGGCGGATGCACGTCGCGATTCGGCAAAAATCGCCGTCGAGGGAGGATTCGAAATCCGCGACGCGCGAATCGATCGCGCGCGGCATGGCGTGATGCCACGCGCGCGCGTCCCCTCATGGGGATCGCTCGATGCCAGGCCTTCAGCATGTCGCGTGCGGCGGCATGTCGATTGCTGCGCCAGGGGCAGGCATCGACGATGCTGGACTGCGCGTCGCGGCGCCCCGTGATATCAAGGCGGCCTCTGATGCAAGAACGCCGATGCGGCACTTGTTCCTTGCAGTACCGAAAGCGCGTTCGGCCGGGCGGTCCGGCGGACGCGGATCGGGCATGCGTTTTTTAGCTGGAGGTTTCCGATGGTTTCCCTTTCCCGTAGCGATGCCGCGCCGTTGAACAACCGCATGCGCGTCTGGTTCACATGCGCGATGGCGGCGCTCGCGGGCCTGTTGTTCGGCCTCGATATCGGCGTGATCGCGGGCGCCTTGCCGTTTATCGCGAAGGACTTTCAGGTCAACGATCACGTGCAGGAATGGATCGTGAGTTCGATGATGGTCGGCGCGTCGCTCGGCGCGCTCGGGGCCGGTTGGCTCTCGTTTTATCTCGGCCGCAAGTATTCGTTGATGCTCGCCGCCGCGTTGTTCGTGGCGGGTGCGCTGCTCTGCGCGCTTGCGCCCGACCCCGCGTTTCTGATCGGCGCGCGGCTGGTGCTCGGCGTCGCGGTCGGCGTCGCCACGTTCACGGCGCCGCTTTATTTGTCCGAAGTCGCGCCGGGCGATATCCGCGGCGCGATGGTCTCGGCGTATCAACTCATGATCACGATCGGGATCCTTGTCGCGTTCCTCTCGGATACGGCATTGTCGACGAGCGGCGCCTGGCGCTGGATGCTCGGCGTCGTCGCGATCCCTGCCGGCCTGTTTTTGATCGGCGTGTTCTGGCTGCCGCGCAGCCCGCGCTGGCTCATGATGAAAGGCCGCGACGCGCAAGCGCGGGCCGTGCTGCTGACGCTGCGGCCCGATGTGCAGACGGTCGATCAGGAAATGAAGGACATTACGCGGCAGCTTCAAATCAAGGACGAGGGGTTTTCGCTGCTTCGACGCAGCAAGGACTTTCGGCGCTCGGTCGGCATGGGGATCGCCTTGCAGGTCGTCCAGCAACTGACCGGTATCAACGTCGTCATGTACTACGCGCCGCGGATCTTCGGCATCGCCGGATATAGCGGGCATACGGCCCAACTCTGGGGGACCGTCATCGTCGGCGCCGTCAATGTGCTGGCGACGTTTATCGCGGTCGGATTTGTCGACCGCTGGGGCCGCCGGCCGATCCTCATCGCGGGTTTTTCGGTCATGACGATCGGCATGGGCGCGCTCGCGTGCTTGCTGCAACTCGGGATCAAGACGCCGGGCGAGCAGATTGTCGCGGTCGCGATGCTGCTGATCTTTATCGCGGGGTTTGCGATGTCGGCGGGGCCGGTCATCTGGATTCTCTGTTCGGAAATTCAGCCGATCAAGGGACGCGACTTCGGTATCGCGGTGTCGACGTTCACGAATTGGATCGCGAACACGGTGGTCGGCGCGACGTTCCTGACATTGCTCAACACGCTGGGTCATGCGCCGACGTTCTGGCTGTACGCGGCGCTCAACGCGCTGTTCATTCTGTTCACGGTGTTTTATGTGCCGGAAACGAGCGGTGTCCCGCTCGAAAGCATCGAGCAGAACCTGATGTCGGGCAAGCGTCTCAGACAGATCGGCCGTTGATCCTATGTCGTTCGCGGGGCGTGACGCGTTTCGCATGCCCCGTCCTCGCGAACGATTCCGCCAACACGGCTGAGCGCGCACGGTAGGCGCGCTCGCGTGGCGGGCGGCCTGGGTGGACGATGCATGCGCCGCTGAACTTGCCGCGCACACAACCGTTCGTACACAGGCGATATTTTGCGTCGCACCCGCACCCGCACCCGCTTGCCGTGGCGCTCATGCGCGCGCGTCGTCGCGATTTGATCCGATATTCGGCGCCGACGGTCGCGCCGGCGTCATGACGTCGCGGACATGAGTCGCAGTTTCAAATATGAATGAAATGATATTGCGCGATGAAAATATGCGCGAATTGGATAATGCGGGAAATAATATATCTGAAGTGCGATATGTGGATGTCGATTTAGCGTGCGAATGCAAATGCGACTTGCATAAATCGATCATCACGCGCAATGCGCGAATATTTTATTGGATTCGATCTTTTTAGGGGGTGAATTCGAAGGAGTTCTATTTAATGCGCGAGGCGTGATCCATATTCTTTGTCACGATGCCCAAGCGGGCATGGTGACTGCGACGGATTTCGAACTGCGCAAAGCAATGATGGCCGGGAATGTGTCTTGAATCGGACATGACGCGGATGCGAGGTTCTCAATCGAATCGTGGTTGTCTCGTGGTTGTCATCGGGGCTTTGATTCGAAAATCGGATTCGCGATATAGCGAGCCGGAAGCCATTCATCCAGCGCTGGACTGCGTAGACGGCGAAGAGTGTTATGACAGCGTCGCGCAGCGTGGTCCTTCAAGCATTGACCGTCCATGAATAAAAATCTGTTTCGTTCTATTTTCAGTAAACGCCTCGGCACGTGGGTCGCGGTGGCGGAAACCATTCGAAGCCGCGGAAAAGAGTCGGGTCGATGCACGCCCATCGGTTCCCCCGCGGTGCATGTCGTGTCGTCGATTCGCGCGTTGACGCTGGCCTTGTGCATCGCGGAGCCCATGCTGAGCCATGCGCAAAGCTTGCCGACCGGCGGTCAAGTTCAGGCGGGCAACGCGAATATCTCGCAGACGGGCACGACGATGAACATCAATCAGTCGAGCCAGCGCGCGGTGATCGACTGGAACACGTTCAATGTCGGTCAAGGCAACACGGTGCGCTTCAATCAGCCCAATGCGCAGGCGCAGACCTTGAACCGCGTGACGGGCGCGGAGGCGTCGCAGATTCAAGGCAGTCTGCTCGCGAACGGTCAGGTGCTGATCCAGAACGCGAACGGTGTGCTGTTCGGTAACGGCGCGGTCGTGAACGTGGGCGCGTTGCTTGCGACGACGAAGTCGATCGACGCGAATGCGTTTATGGCGGGCGATCCGCTGGAGCTTAAGAGCACGGGCGTCAAC
>NZ_RBZU01000007.1:231366-236470 GCF_003628125.1 Pararobbsia silviterrae | reverse complement strand
GAACACGGGGTCGATCGAAACGGCGCCTGGCGGTCAGGTGGTGCTGGCCGCGGGCGACAGCGCGACGGTCGCGTTGCCCAACGGCCAGGGCATTCAAGTCGCACTGACGAATGCGACGGCGCAGGCGCTCGTGGACAACAGCGGCACGATTCGCGCGGAGAACGGCACGGTGCTGTTGACCGCACGCGGCAAGGACACCTTGCTGAGCACGGTCGTGAATTTATCGGGCGTGGTGCGCGCGGGCGACGTGGTGCTCGATGCGGGCACGACGGGCGATGTCGCGATGACGGGCAAGATCGATGCGTCGAATACGGCGCCGGGCGGCAGCGGCGGCACGGTCGTGTTGTCGGGTGATCGCGTGGGCCTGTTTAACAATGCGAGCATCGATGTCAGCGGCGATGCGGCGGGCGGCAAGGTCATTCTGGGCGGCGACAGTCTGCATCAGCTTGCGGGTACGCAGGCGCAAACGATGCTTGCCGACGGCATGACCTTCGCGAACGATACGCAGGTCGATCGCGGAGCGACGATCAACGCCGATTCGGCGCACGGCGACGGCGGTTTCGTCGAGACGTCGGGTCATGATCTCGATGTGCAGGGTGCGGTCAGCGCATCGGCGCCGAACGGCAAGTCGGGCCAGTGGCTTATCGACCCGACGAACGTGACGATCGCAACGAGCAGCGACACGGGCTACCGCGGCAGCATGTCGACTGGATTCGACGGCGGCGTGAATACGAGCGCGACAGTCAACAACAAAACCATCAGCGACGCCCTGAATGCGGGTACGGACGTGCTGCTCTCCACGGCGAGCGGGGGCACGGCCAAGGGCGATATCGTGCAGAACGCGGGCGCGGACATCAGGAAGACAGCCGGCGGGGCAGCGAATCTGACGATGGCCGCCAACGGCGGCATTCAGCTCAACGGCAACATCACATCGACATCGGGCGCACTCGATCTGACTTTCGTCGCCGGGACGGGCACGTCTAGAGGTTCGATCAACAACAACGCCAACGGCACGAGCACGATCGATCTCAATGGCGGCAATCTGACGGCCTGGGCGCGCACGACATCGGGTTCCGGGATGCTCAGCAACGGCAGCAGCGTCGTGCTGTACGGCACCCTTGCCAATGTCGGAGGCGGGGCGATTCAAGGCGAAGCATCCGACGGCGCCGGCGTTGTGTTTCAGGGCTCGCTCACGACGGTGGGGAACGGGACGCTCGGCGTGGTCGGAACCTCGAAATCGGGGCATGGGGTCGTCATCTTGGAATCCGGTAGTGTGAACGCCTCGGGAAATTCGATGATCGAGATCAAGGGCGCATCGACAAGCGGACGCGGTTTCTACGCATACTCCGCCGATGGCGCGTTGAATGCTCGCGACAATGCCACGGTCAACCTATCGGGTACGTCGGTCGACGGCGACGGCATTCGAGTCGGGACCTTCGGGTACAAGGATTCGGCGTCGATCAACGTGAGCGGACACGGGCGAATCGATTTGCTCGGCAGCAGCGCAAACGGTACAGGCGTCATGCTTGCGGCGGCGACCGAGCAGGTGTCGCAGCATGGGACGCTGGCGATTCGTGGGCGGTCGAATACGGGCTTGGGCACGAGCTTCGCGGTCGTGGCGGTGGACGGCGATCCCGTGGCTCCCCTTGTGACAGGCAATTCCAGCATTCACAAGATGAACGTGACGGATAACGGCACGGTCTTGATTCGAGGGGTGTCCAATTCGACCGCGGGTGTGGCCGACGCAGCCGCCTATACCGTGACGAAGGGCGGCAAGGTGGTGATCGACGCGCGCGGCGCGACCGGCTACGTCGCGTCGGGCTCCATGACGATAGCCGATGACGGGGAATGGGTCGTCAACGGAGAGGGGGCGGCATCGGTCGGCACGCAGGTATCGACGCTCATCGCGAGCGGTCATGCGAACGTGAGTCTCTCGGGTGGTTCGAATGTCGGGGCCGGCGTTGTTCAGAAGTCCCGAGTCTCGATGGCCATCTCGGATCATGGTGTCGTTACGGTCAGCGGCCGGTCGGACGATGGAGACGGCGTGCGCCTTCAATCCAACATCAGTGTCTCGGAGAACGGGGCATGGCTTGTCAATGCGCTTTCGGATAAGGGGGCCGGCATTCAAGCGCTGTACGGCACGATCCGCGTGTCCGGTGACGGCGACAGCATGATGCGCGCTGCGTCGACCGACGGGCCGGGTGCATTGCTGGCGAGTGCCGTCGAGGTCGGTGGAAATGGATCGAGCGCGATCTGGGGAACCTCGGTGACCGGCACGGGGGTCGATCAGACCGGGGCGATCCGCCTCTCCGGCAAAGCGTCGAACAATATCGTCGGTACGTCGATCGATCGCGCGGGGACGGTTCAGAACGGCGCGATGACGATCACGGGTCAGAGTTCGAGTGTCATCTTCGGGACATCGACAAACGCGACGGGCATCGAGCAACGCGGGCCCGTGACGATCGTCGACGACGGCGTCAGCACGATGATGGGCGCCTCGATGCGAGGCGTCGGCATCGTGCAGGGCGGCGAGATCCATGTTTCGGGCAATGGAAAGAGCGATGTCATGGGCCGCTCGAACGATGCGGTCGGTGTCGTTCAGCGCGGACAAATCGATGTGACCGATACGGCGAGGCTCACGATATCGGGGAAGTCGAGCCAGGGTCCGAGCGTCGATTTGAATGGCACGATCGCGCTATCGGATCGCGCGCGCAGCACGATCGCCGGAGACTCGAATGAAGGCATGGGCATCCTGCGAAACGGCACGATCACCGTGAAGGACGCCGCGCAGAATCGCTTTCTCGAAGGCGAGAATCTTTTTGGCATGGACTTGGGCGACGACGCGGATCCTGGCGTGACGACGAAGCCGAGCGATTCGGCGCAACCGATGCCGGGGCTTGATGACGCTGCCAATCACGCCAACGATGATCCGAACGTGAAGATCCCGCCGCAGGACGCGACGGACATGGGAGGGCAGGAGCAGCCCGCAGACGAATGGCGAGCGCCGGAAGACCCGACAGCATCGAGCACACTGGGCGCGCCGAGTCCGTCCGGCGTGTCAAGTACGTCGGACACGTCGAATACGCCTGACACGTCGAACACGTCGGGCACTCCGGGCACGCCGGATATGCCGAACACGCCGAACACGCCGAACACGCCGAACACGCCGAACACGCCGAACACGCCGAACACGCCGAACACGCCGAACACGCCGAACACGCCGAACACGCCGGATATGCCGCACATGCCGGACACGTCGAATACGCCGAGTGCATCGAGCCCGGTGAACTCATCGAGTATGCCGAGTGCATCGAGCACACCGAATTCATCGCCCGAACCCACTCGACCGCGTGAATCGAGTAGCTCGGAGGCGTCGCCAATGCCGACAGAGTCGACGGTATTGCGTGAGCCGCAGGTCTCGGGCGAGCCTCGCGGGGAGCGCGAGTCGCGATCGCCGCGCGAGTCTGTCGGGCCCGATGTGACGAGCGTGTCGGCCGGGGTCGGCGGCGCTGGCGCTTCGCGCGGGCCGACGCCCCCAAGTCAGTCAAGTGGATCCAGTCAGTCAAGTGGATCAAGTGGGGCGGGAGGCGCTGTCGTCGGCGCGGTGGCGGCGATTGGAATCGGCGGCGCCGCGTGGTATTTCGGCGTCGATCATTCAAGTGCTTCGGCATTGAGCGCACCGCAAGCGCTCGAGATCGAAGCGGGCGACGCGGCGTACTGGACGGATGCAGTGATCGATGTCGTCCGATTCGATACCGCGACCCAATCCGTCGATGTTTTACTCAAGACGCGTTCGTCGAGCCTGCCGCGTCATATGCAATACCGAGACGGTGCGCAGGGCGCCCAACACTTCACATTCGAAGACGCGATCACGCGGTCGCAGGCCGATTTGTCGATCGACACACAAACCCGCGAATTCTTCTACACGGAGCGTGGCGTGATCGACGCCAAACCCTATGTCGTGAAGTCTCATGGTTGGCTCACGCGCGGCGCGCAAGGTAGTCTCGAATCCGGAAGCGCCACGCAGACCAACACGCCCGACGCGATGAAGATCGATTGAACGTGCCGCACATGCGGACAAAGCCTCTGCCGATCTATTCAACGACGTCCAAGAACTGAAGAACGACCGCGCACATACGTGCGCGCGGTTCGTCCTCGGGCGAGCTGGAGTCCATGTGCGCTTGATTCAAGGCAATTCACGTAAGGGCGATTCGCGTAACGACGACGAGTCGAAGCGGCTCCGCTCGTCGTGCGCGCATCGCGAATAGGTATTCGACATCGATGCATATCAAAATATGTACGTTCGTCAAGTTCATATCGAGACGGCGACGCGCACACACTCACCCCGATCGATTCAACTGAGTCAAGCGCCATACATTTAGAACTTCTTCTATGTGCCCGCGGCTTGATGCGGTCGTTATGCGTTGAGCGACCTGAAAATCTCTCTTTCGCCACGACGTTGTCGAGCGGATCGTGTAGGTCGGATCCTCGTAGAGCGGCATCTTTACTCAAGGCGTGGAAATCTATGAATCACAATCGGTTTCGTACCATCTTCAGTCGGCGTCTCGGCATGTGTATCGCGGTGGCGGAGGTGGCGAAAGGCCAGGGCAAGGAATCCGGGCGTCGCGCGTCGATGGGTCGTCCGAGTTCGGCGCGCGTCGTGTCGTCGATGCGTGCGTTAGCGTTGGCCTTATGCATCGCGGAGCCCATGTTGAGCCATGCGCAAAGCTTGCCGACCGGCGGTCAAGTTCAGGCGGGCAACGCGAATATCTCGCAGACGGGCACGACGATGAATATCAATCAGTCGAGCCAGCGCGCGGTGATCGACTGGAACACATTCAATGTCGGTCAAGGCAACACGGTGCGCTTCAATCAGCCCAATACGCAGGCGCAGACCTTGAACCGCGTGACGGGCGCGGAGGCGTCGCAGATTCAAGGCAGTCTGCTCGCGAACGGTCAGGTGCTGATCCAGAACGCGAACGGTGTGCTGTTCGGTAACGGCGCGGTCGTGAACGTGGGCGCGTTGCTCGCGACGACGAAGTCGATCGACGCGAATGCGTTTATGGCGGGCGATCCGCTGGAGCTCAAGAGCACGGGCGTTAAT
>NZ_RBZU01000007.1:362-231204 GCF_003628125.1 Pararobbsia silviterrae | reverse complement strand
GAACACGGGGTCGATCGAAACGGCGCCTGGCGGTCAGGTGGTGCTGGCCGCGGGCGACAGCGCGACGGTCGCGTTGCCCAACGGCCAGGGCATTCAGGTGGCGCTGACGAATGCGACGGCGCAGGCGCTCGTCGACAACAGCGGCACGATTCGCGCGGAGAACGGCACAGTGCTGTTGACCGCACGCGGCAAGGACACCTTGCTGAGCACGGTCGTGAACCTGTCGGGCGTGGTGCGTGCGGGCGACGTGGTGCTCGATGCGGGCACGACGGGCGATGTCGCGATGACGGGCAAGATCGACGCATCGAATACGGCGCCGGGCGGTACTGGCGGCACGGTCGTGTTGTCGGGTGACCGTGTGGGCTTGTTTAACAACGCGAGCATCGATGTCAGCGGCGATGCGGCGGGCGGCAAGGTCATTCTGGGCGGCGACAGTCTGCATCAACTCACGGGCACGCAGGCGCAAACGATGCTCGCCGACGGCATGACCTTCGCGAACGATACGCAGGTCGATCGCGGCGCGACGATCAGGGCCGATTCGGCGCACGGCGACGGCGGTTTCGTCGAGACGTCGGGTCATGATCTCGATGTGCAGGGTGCGGTCAGCGCATCGGCGCCGAACGGCAAGTCGGGCCAGTGGCTTATCGACCCGACGAACGTGACGATCGCAACGAGCAGCGACGCGGGCTACGGCGGGAGCGTGACGAGCGGATTCAGCGGCGGCTCGAATGCGAGCGCAACAATCAACAACACGACGATCAGTGATGCGTTGAATGAGGGCACGGACGTGCTGATCTCCACCGCGAGCACGGGTTCGGCATCCGGCGATATCGTGCAGAACGCGGGCGCGGACATCAGGAAGACAGCCGGCGGGGCAGCGAATCTGACGATGACCGCCAACGGCAGTATCCAGCTCAACGGCAATATCACGTCGACGTCGGACACACTTGATCTGAATCTTGTTGCCGGTGTGGGAACGGCAAATGGTTCGGTGAACAACAACACCGACGGCACGAGCACGATCGATCTCAATGGCGGCAATCTGACGATCTGGGGGCGTACCACGTCCGGCAACGGCATACTCAGGAACGGCAACAGCATTGCGCTATCCGGTTCGGTCGTCAATATCGGAGGCGGTTCGCTCCAAGGCACGTCATCGGGCGGCGCCGGCGTCGTCTTTCAGGGCACCCTGACCACGACGGGGAATGGCACGCTGACGGCCACGGGCGTGTCCAATTCGGGCAATGGCGTGGTGATCTGGAAGTATGGGAATCTGAACGTCACGGGGAATTCGACGATCGAGATCAATGGCACATCGGCAAGCGGGCGGAGTGTCTATGCTTTTGCGGGCTACGATTCCGTGAATGGGCGTGCAGCAGATCGGCGGGGTCAATGCGTCAGGCAACAGTTCGACGACTTTCATCGGTCGCTCGACGGCGAGCACGGGTGTCAATCAGCGAGGACAAATCAGCGCCGCGGAAGACAGCACGGTCGTGATTCTCGGCGATTCGTCCCAAGGCACGGGCGTCGACCAGAACGGCGTGATCAACGTTTCAGGGACGGCCGAAGTGGCGGTTTCCGGAAACTCCACCGAAGCCGTCGGTCTCGTGCAATCCGGCACCATCAATGTCACGGACAACGGCATTGCGACCGGCAACGGGAACTCGACGCTCGGCACCGGCGCAACGACCACCGGGGCCGTCAACGTCACGCAAGCGGGTGTCGCGTCGATCAGAAGCAACGGGCAATCGATCGCCTATGAGAGCGATCCGCCGCCGGTTACCGATGATCCGGGTCCCGGTGATTCGAACGGCTCGAGCCCGGTTGTCAATACCGACACGTCGAGCGACTCGAATGGCGCGGTCGGCGCAATCGTCGGTGTGGCCGGGGGTATCGGCATCGGCGCGGCCATCGAATACTTTGTCGCGGACCACGGAGGAGCGCTGGGTCTTGAGCGCGCCGAGCCGCTGACGATCGAATCGGGCGATGCCGAGTACTGGTCCGGCGCGACGCTCGACGAGGTGCGTTTCGAGGGGGCCGGACACGATGCCGATCTGGTCGTGCGCACACGCTCGGCACGGATGACGCGCCACATGCCATATCGCGATGCGGCACACGGAGCGAAGCATTTCGCGTTCGACGATGCATCGACCGGTACGCACGCGGAACTGTCCGTCGATACGCATACGCGCGAGTTCTTCTACGCGGAACGCGGTGTCGCGGACGGGCGGCCCTATGCCGTCAAATCGCACGGATGGCTTCGGCCCGATTCCAAAACGACGCTCGACGCGTCCGCGTCGGCCGATACGGCACAAACGACAGCGCACTGACGTTTCATCGCATGGACGTGGTGGCGTCAAGCCGCCGCGTTCATCGCGTCACGACTTCGGATACTTGCTTCAAAAGCGCGACACCCTCACGGTGGCGAGTCCGCGATGGCGGACATCGACTGTCGGGGACGCGCGCCCGCAATACGCTGCACGGATTCAATTTAGGTAAGGAAGCATCGCATCTTGGTGCATCGATGGAACTGGAGCGACTTCGCTCGCGCAGGCGGCCGTGTCCGCCCGATATGGATCGCAGGGCTGATTCTGATTCAGCCTGCTATCGCGATGGCGTCGGCTCAATCTGAGATATCGTCCGTGTCCGATCCGCACGCACACGGCGAGATCGCCGTGAAGGTCGTGCCGGCCGACGGTCGCGACGCGGCTGAAGCGACCGAGCGCGTCGCGCAGCGGATACGCGCGCTCGGCGATGCGCCGGCCACCTACGCCGACGTCAATCGCTGGTCGGAGGCTTTGACTGCCGCGCTGCGTCAGGACGGCTTTCCTTTGGCGCAAGTTCTGATGACGCAGGAAGACTGGGAGGCATCGCGCCATGGCGCGCAGGTGCGTTTCACGGTATTTCCGGGGCGTGTGCGGGCGATTACGCTGAAGAACGCATCGCGGGTCGACGATGCGCATCTGCAACGACTGATCACGCGCGCGCTATGCGGTCAGGACAGCATTCCTGAAGATTGCCTGCTGCGTTCGGTGCGTCTCGAACGCGCGACACAGCTTCTGCAGGACATGCCGGGCGTCGCGATCGAGAAGGCGCCGCAGTTTTCACCGGGCGCGGGTGTCGGCGACGTGAACGTTGCGTTCGATCTGGCCAGCTCGGGTAAGCCCGTGCAGGCCGATCTCGTTGCCGACAACAAGGGGATGCCGTCGACGGGTTCGCTGCGTTTCGGCGTGACGGGGTCCGCGAACAATCTGTTCGGCATCGGCGATCGCTATGCGCTGACGCTCATGGCGACCGACGACAAGATGTGGACCGGTGCGTTGAGCGGCAGCGTGCCGCTGTTCGGCAGCGATTGGCGCGCAACGGCGGGATTTACGCGCCAGCAATATTCGATCAACGGGCTGACGGCGATCACGGGCGTTGCGTCGACGAGCGAGGTCGGGGTCATGTTTCCGTTCGCGCGCGGTCTCGACAGCAATATCTGGGGCACCGCATCGTACGTGCACAGCCGCACGACGACGGATCTGGGCCCCGTCTACGGCGCGCAGCACAACACGATCGATTCGCTGCGGCTCGGCGTGCAGGCCGACAACGGCGATCGGCCCAAATACTTGCGCGCGAACGTCTGGAGCATGCAAGCCGCGATGAATATCGGGCATCAGTCCAACGATTCGTTCGCCAATCGCGTCACGGACGTGGCTGGCATGTATGCGAAATGGACCACGAATCTTTTTGGAACGCGCGCGATCACCTCGAACGGCAATCTCTTCGTCATGGGGCGTGTGAACGCGCAGCTCGCGAATCGGAATCTCGATCCGAGCGAAAAGCTGATGATCGGCGGCCCCGATGCCGTGCGTGCGTATCGGCCCGACGAGGGGTCGTTCGACGATGGCGCGGTCGTCAATCTCGGCGTGATTCAACGCGTGCCGGTCGCGACCGGTCACCAGCTCCAGTTCGGCGCGTTCACGGATTTCGCTTACGGCCGCGTCAATCACGCGCCGTGGAACGGGTGGGAGGATGGGTATCCCGGCGTGCCCGGCGTGAGCAATGACCGCCTGCTTGCCGGTTACGGCGTGAGCGTCGATTGGCTGACGCCGATCGGCGCGACCGTTTCCGTTTCCGTCGCGAAGCCGTTTGGGTTCGCGTCGTCATCATGGGTCGACCCTGGAAAGAAACCGGTTCAGTATTGGTTATCGGTCGCCTGGACACACTGATTCGAGCGTCGTCCCGCATATTCATCGAGGGCTCGCATCGCGTCGATACACGTTGGAATGCCATGAAATTCAGCATCAACAAGTTCGAATATCTGTGCTATTGCCGCGATCACGAAGCCGCCGGTCGCGAGCTTCTGGCCTTGCTGACGCGAATCGATCAGAACTACGGCATCCTGATGGACGTCGACGACTGGGCGCAGTCGGAGGAAGCGTTCGACATCATGGACGATCACATCGTCACGCGTCTCGCATCCGCGATTACGGCGCTCGTGACGGATCCCGCGTTTACGTTCTCCGACGAGGGTTTCAAGCACATCGCGCTGTTTCAGCGCTGGCTCGCCGGGATCTTCGCGGCGAGCGCGTTTCGCAACGGCGATCACGTGTTGCGTTCGCTCGGCATCGACGAGGACGCGCGCTATGCAGTCTCGCCGCGTGTGGCGAACATGCGCAAGTTTCAGCTGTTCTACATGCCCGAGTCCGAAGTGCGCCTCGATTGGGACGCGCTCTGGGACTACGACAAGGTCATCGCCGCGAGTCTGGCGATGACGATCATGTCGTCGCGCTTTCTCGCGACACCGCCCGCGCATCAGAAGCGCGAGTTGATTCTGCGCTGGCTGCCCGATCGACTCGCCGAGATCGAGTCGATCGATGCCTTGCCGATGGGCGTTCTGCACGACATGTATATGCATTGCAGTTATGCCGATCTGCCGGGCAAGCACGACATCAAGAAGCCGATCAACGCGCTGATCCGCCGCAAGCTCGCGAGTCTCGATCTGCACGACGTCGAGCGGCGCGCGGCTCCTGCGGCGCAGGGCAAACCCGTAGTGCTCGTCGTACTCGAATGGTTTTCAAAGAATCACTCGATTTATCGCACGCACTCGCAGACGCTCGTCGCGATGCGCGAGCGCTTCCATCTCGTCGGCATGGGGTTCGAGCGGCTCGTCGACGAAGCGGGACGTGCGGTGTTCGATGAGTTCATCGTGTTCGGAAACGAGAACCTCTGGGAGAACGCCAGGTTCGTGCGTGAGACCAGCGAGGCGCGCGGCGCGCAGATGATGTATATGCCGAGCGTCGGCATGTTCCCGATCACGATGGTGCTCGCGTGCCTGCGCGTCGCGCCGATTCAACTCATGGCGCTCGGTCATCCGGCCACGACGCACGGTCATGCGATGGATTACGTCGTGGTCGAGGAGGACTACGTCGGCGACTCGGCGTGCTTTAGCGAAACCTTGCTGATGCTACCGTCCGACGGCATGCCGTATCGCGCGCCGGCGGCCATGCTCGAACTGGATTTGCCGCCGAAAAAAAATCAGAACGGGCCCGTGAGGATCGTCGTCGCGGCCACGACGATCAAGCTCAATCCAGGTTTTCTGCAGGCCTGTGTCGAGATCGCGAATCAAGCGTCCGTGCCCGTCGAATTTCATTTCCTCGTCGGGCAGGCAAGAGGACTTACGTTTCCTCAAGTACGGAACTGGATCCGTCGCTTGATGGGCGATCAAGCGATCGTCTATACGCACCAGGACTACACGCGCTATATGCGCGTGATCGCGGAAAGCGACGTGTTTCTCAATCCGTTTCCGTTCGGCAACACGAACGGGATCGTCGACACGGTATGGGCCGGACTCATCGGCGTGTGTCGCACGGGCCGCGAGGTTCATGAGCACATCGACGAGGGCATGTTCCGGCGCTTGGGGTTTCCCGAGTGGACGATCGCGCGAACGACGCAAGCGTATATCGATGCCGCCTTGCGCCTGATCGGTGATGCGGACGAGCGGCGCGCGCTGTCACGGATGCTCGCGGGGCCGAAGGCGATCGAACGATTGATTTTCGCCGGGCGCCCCCAAGTGCTCGGCGAGCGCATGCATGCGCTCTGGCGCGAGCGGGTATCCCAGGAGGCCGCGCAGAGCCGGCCCGATGCCTGACGCAGTTCGACGATGAGGCGCGCGCGATGGCGTGGCGAGGCCCACAAAGAGGTTGTCTCCCGAGTCGCGATTACTAGAATTCAGGTGGATATCACCGCGCGCGTCCCCTTTGCGCCTTACTGATTCGGTGTGCTCATGCATAGGCAGGCCCGCCCCCTTCGTATCGTCATTGCCGACGATCATCCCGTCGTGTTGGCGGCCGTGTCCGACGCCTTCGCGCAGCACATCGGATGCGAAGTCGTCGCGACAGCCAGTTCGGGCGACGAACTGGTTCAGATTCTGCAGCGCGATCTGCCCGATCTCGTCGTCACGGACCTCGTGATGCATTCGACGGATCAAAGCAGTGTTGACGGGCTGCGACTGATCAGCATGTTGCGGCGCAGCTATCCGACGCTGCCGCTCGTCGCTTTCACGATGATCGCGAGCGGCGGCATGTATCGCGAACTGAGCAAGCTGCGGGTCGCGGGCATCGTGAGCAAGGAGGAATCCTTGACCGAACTCGTCCAGATGGGCCTTCGCGCGCTGTCGAGCCGACGCACGCTGATGTCGCCGAAGGTGCTGCAGCGCGTTGTGGCGAACGGGCATCGCGAGGGGGAGATGCCCGAACGTTCGCTTTCGCCGCGCGAGCTTGAAGTCGTGCGCCTGTTCTCGCACGGTCTGACCGTCACGGAAATCGCGCGGCGGCTCAGCCGCGCGGTGCCGACGGTCGCGACACAAAAGCGCTCGGCGATGCGCAAGCTGAATCTGACGAATCATGTCGATCTCGTCAAATACGCGAACGACATCGGGCTTGTCTGAGTGCGGGGCGCGCGCGACGCCGTGCGCCTCGACACGACACGACACGACACGACACGATCGCGCGCCGTGTGCGGCGCGACGACCGACTTAGCGCGAGCGCTGCGCGCTCTCCCGGCTGCCGACCGCCGCGAAATGCAGCAGCGCAAGCAGCGGGAACACGATCGCGATACTCGCCGTCAGCGTCCAGCCGCCGTGCTTGTAGAGCGCGCTCGCGATCGACGAACCGATCGCGCCGCCCGTGAAGATGCACGTCATATAGAGCGCATTGAGCCGATTGCGGCTCGCCGCGTGCAACGAGAAGATCTCGCGCTGGCCGAGCACCATGTTCATCTGAACCGCGAAATCGATGGCCACGCCGGTCACGACGAGACTGCCGACGCCCCAGGCCGGATGCACAATCGACGGCAGGAAGGCGAGGATCCCCAGCGTGAGCGCGATATACGTGCCGCGCCGCGTATAGCCGGCATCGGCGAGACGGCCGGCGAGCGGCGCCGACGTCGCGCCGGCCGCGCCGACGAGCGCGAAGATCGCGACCCCGGTTTGCGTCAGGCCTTCGTGCCCGATGAGTTCGAGCGGCACCGCCGTCCAGAACAGACTGAACGCGGCGAACATCAGGCCCTGATACAACGCGCGGTGGCGCAAGACGGGCATCGTCACGACGAGATGTTCGAGCGAGCGGATCAGTTCGAAGTAGGTCGCTTGGTGCGCGGGCTGGCGCTTCGGAATCGTCCATGCGACGACGCCCGTCACGACGGCCATGAGCACCGCGGCGGCGGCGAATACGAAGCGCCAGCCAAAAAAGTCGGCGGCGAAGCTCGAAATCGGGCGCGACAGCAGGATGCCGAGCAGCAGGCCGCTCATGATCGTGCCGACGACCCGGCCCCGCGATTCATCGGGCGCGAGATGCGCGCCGAGCGGGATCAGGATCTGCACCGCGACCGAACTGAAGCCGATCACGAACGAAATGACGAGAAACGTTGCCGCATGGTGCGTGACCGCGGCGATCGCGAGCCCGGCGATCGCGAACAGCATCGTCGTGATCATGAGCCGGCGGTTTTCGAGCAGATCGCCGAGCGGAACGAGGAAAAACAGGCCCATCGCGTACCCGATCTGCGTGAGCGACACGATGAGACTCGCGGTTTCGGTCCGTAGATGAATATCGGGCGCGATCAGGTCGATGATCGGCTGCGAGTAGTACAGATTCGCGACGATGACGCCGCAGCAGAACGCGAATAGAGCAATGAGGCCGGATGTGAGCTTGGGGGCGTCCCGTGTCGGGGCCGCTGAGACTTCGATCGTCATGAAGATTCCTGTGGGGGCAAGGAGGCTCGCTGGCGCGTGCTTGTTCGGCACGGCGCGGTCAAGCTGCGTGGCGTCTTGCGCCGCAGGTGCGAGAAACGAGGTTGTGTTGTGAAGGACGAAGCATACCTGCGCGCGCCGCGGCGTGAAATGTCCCTGCGCGCAACTCAGGTTTAAACGGTGCGCAACGTGCGTCGGGCGGAGGCTGGCCGCAAGGCGTGTTGGCGGGCCGCGCGATGCACGCCGAGGATCCCGCCACAGGCGATGCAAGGATCTGGCGGCGGCGCGCGGACACCGTGTCCACGTATCCCGTCGAGCGCGTTCCGGGGGCCGATATGCGGCCTTGGGCGAACGCTCGCATACTGCCGCGTGTGTCCAATTCAAGGGTGGCGGGATGAGCAAATCGACGATAGCCGGATATGTGGCCAATACGCTCAAGGCGGTCGGCGTCGAGCGTATCTGGGGCGTCACGGGCGACAGCCTCAATGGCCTTGCCTACAGCCTCGATCAGGTCGGCGGCATCCGCTGGATGCATACGCGCCACGAGGAAAGCGCCGCGTTCGCGGCCGGCGCGGACGCGGCCTCGACGGGCAAGCTCGCCGTCTGCGCGGGCAGTTGCGGGCCCGGCAACCTGCATCTGATCAACGGCTTGTTCGACTGCCACCGCAGCCATCAGCCCGTGCTCGCGATCGCGGCCCATATTCCGTCGACCGAAATCGGCCTCGGGTACTTTCAGGAAACCCATCCGCAGCAGCTTTTCAAGGAATGCAGCCATTTCGTCGAGCTTGTCTCGAACGCGACGCAGTTACCTCGTCTGCTCGACCGGGCGATCCGGACCGCGATCGAGGAACGCGGCGTCTCGGTCATCGTGCTGCCCGGCGACGTGGCGCTCGCCGACGGGCCCGCCGAAAAACCGGCGTGGTCGCCGAGCGAACCCGCGACGATCCTGCCGTCCGGCGCCGATATCGAGCGCCTCGCGCAGATGCTCAACGATGCGGAGGCCGTCACGATCATGTGCGGCAGCGGCGTCGCGGGCGCGCACGCGCAGGTCGTCGCGCTGGCCGATGCGCTCGGCGCGCCGATCGTGCACGCGCTGCGCGGCAAACCGTTCATCGAATACGACAATCCGTTCGACGTCGGCATGACGGGGCTCATCGGGTTCAGCTCGGGCTATCACGCGATGGAATCCTGCGACACGCTGCTGCTGCTCGGCTGCGATTTTCCGTATCGGCCGTTTTATCCGAAGCACGCGAAGGTCATCCAGATCGACTGGAAGGGCGCGCAGCTCGGGCATCGCGCGCCGCTCGCGCTGGGCCTCGTCGGCACGGTCAAGGAGACGGTCAATGCCGTGCTGCCGCGGATCGTGCGTCAAGCGAACCGCAAGTTCCTCGACAACGCCAAGCGCCACTATGCGGACGCACGCAAGGCCCTCGACGATCTCGCGAAGCCAGCCGGCAAGGGACGGCCCGTGCATCCGCAGTATCTGACCAAGCTCATCGACGAGATCGCCAACGACGACGCGATCTTCACGGCCGACGTCGGCACGCCGACCATCTGGGCCGCGCGCTATCTGACGATGAACGGCAAACGCCAGCTCCACGGATCGTTCAATCACGGATCGATGGCCAATGCGATGCCGCAGGCGCTCGGCGCGCAGGGGGCGAATCCGGACCGCCAGGTCGTGTCGATGTCGGGCGACGGCGGCCTCTCGATGCTGCTCGGCGATCTGTTGACGGCCGTGCAGCTCAATCTGCCGATCAAGATCGTCGTGTTCAACAACAGCCTGCTCGGCTTCGTTTCGATGGAACTCAAGGCAGGCGGGTATCTCGACACGAACGTCGATCTGAGCAAGACCGATTTCGCGGCGATCGCGAAAGGCGCGGGGATTTTCGGCGTGCGTGTCGAGGACTCCGATTCGGTCGCCGATGCGCTGCGCGCGGCATTTGCGCATCCGGGGCCCGCGCTCGTCGACGTCGTGATTTCGAAGTACGAGCTCGCGATGCCGCCGACGATCGAGCTCTCGCATGCGCGCGGCTTCAGCCTCTATATGCTGCGGGCGATTCTCAGCGGTCGCGGCGACGAGATCCTCGAGCTTGCCGAAACGAATCTGCGTTAGCGCGTCCGGCTGCCGCGCGCGCATCGGCATCGGCAGGCGCCGTGCGTGTGTTCAATGCTTGCGGACCGCCTCGATCGTTCGCGCGCCCCAAAAAAGCGGGCGAACGGCCGCTGGACCGTTCGCCCTTCGAGCGGGAGACACACGGTAAGGCCCGCGCGCGAGACGCGCCCGGATCAGGCGAGTTCGCGTGCGGCGCCGAAGACTTCCTCGCCCGCGCCGAGCGGCACGGCGTCGGGGCGGTCGCACGGGCTTTCGATGACGATATGCCGGCCCTCGTTCGACGAGCGTTCGAACGCTTCGAGCACTTCGAGCACGTGGAGCGCGAGTTTGCCGCTCGCGCGATGCGCACGGCCCTGGCGGATCGCCGTCGCCATATCGAGCACACCGACGATTCGATAGTCGGCGACCGGATCGCCGTTACCCTTGGTCCGGTTGCTGATGCCGAACGGATGCGCGCTGATGTCGAGCGCTTTCCATTCGCCGTCGCGCTCGCTGATCATCGGCGTGCCGCCGAAGAAGTTCGGATCGGGCACGAGCAGGCTGCCTTCGGTGCCGTAGACCTCGATCGGCGCGCGCTGATGGCGCCAGACGTCCCACGACGCGCTGAGCGTCAGGTTCGCGCCGTTCGCGAACTCGAGCAGGCCGTTGACCGTCGTCGGCACTTCGACTTCGATCTTCGTGCCCTTGAGGGGCTCGCTTGTCACGACGCGCACGGGATTGCCGATCGTCGTGATGCCCGACACGCGCGTGACGGGACCGAGCATATTGACGAGCTGCGTGATGTAGTACGGACCGAGATCGAGAATCGGGCCGCCGCCGCGCTTGAAGAAGAATTCCGGATTCGGATGCCAATGTTCCATGCCGTGCGAGAGCACGGCGACGGTGCCGCCGACGGCGCGGCCGATGCGTCCTTCGTCGATCGCGCGGCGCGCGGCCTGATGCGACGCGCCGAAGAACGTGTCAGGCGCGCAGCCCACGCGCAGGCCCTTCGTGTTCGCGAGCGCGATGACTTCGCGCGCGGCGGCCAGTTGGGCCGACAGCGGCTTTTCAAGGTAGACGTGCTTGCCCGCGTTGAGGATTTGCATCGAGACGGGCGCGTGCGCGGCCGGCACGGTCAGGTTCACGACGATCTCGATCTCGGGATCGGCGAGCAGCGCCTCGACGCTGAGCGCCTGCACGCCGTAAAGCTCCGCCTTGGCCTTCGCCGCCTCGGGGCGCAGATCCGCGCAGGCCTTGACCTGGATCAATTGCGAATTCGCGGCGCCCTTGAAGTACGCATCGCTGATGTTGCCGCATCCGATGATGCCGATTTGAGTCACTGTCATGCTGCGATCCGATCAGAGGGAATTGAGGAATGTGAAGCTCGCGCGTGCGAAGCGACCCGGGTCCGACGGCTTGTCGTGTTCGGCGACGAACCAGCGCGCGCCCGCGGCGCGGCTCGCGTCGGCGAGGTCGTGCCAGTCGAGCACGCCGGTGCCCACGTCGGCCCAGCCGTCCTCGTCGAGCGCCTGACCTTCGGGCGCGATGTCCTTCGCGTGAACCGAGACGACACGGTCGCTATAACGCTTGAGCCAGACTTTCGGATCGACGCCGCCGCGCACGAGCCACGCGACGTCGGCCTGCCACGTCAGCGGGCTGCCTGCCGCGCCTTCGAACAACAGTTCGAGCGCGTTCTTGCCACCTTCCTTCTGCTTGAGTTCCCAATGATGGTTGTGATAGCCGAGATCGATGCCTTGCTCGGCGAAACGGCGCGCGTAGTCGCCGAGTTCGCGGCCGAGCGCGCTCCAGTACGGGCCGTCGGCGTCGCGTTCGGCGGGCGGCACGGCGGGCATGAACAATTGCGTGAAGCCGAGCGTCTTGCAGGCGGCCGCGACCGTGTCGAAGCGCGTGCGCAGGGCGTCGAGACTCACATGGCTCGACGACGCCTTGAGGCCGCGCGCGTCGAGTTTGGCGCGCACGTTGACGGCGTCGTCGAGATGCGCGCCGATCAATTCGACGTTGCGGTAACCGGCGGCCGCGACGGTGTCGAGTTCCTGATCGAGGTTGCCGATATTGCGCATGCTGTAGATCTGAATCGAAATCGGTAATGCCTGGACTTGTGCCACGTCTGTTTCCTCCAATGTGGATCTGGGGTTTTCATCACCGTCTGGCGGGTGAATTCACATAGAATCATCCCAGCCGGCGCGGCTGAGAGACATGACCGGAGGCGCGTTCCATCTAGCCAAAGCCGAGATTTCGACCCCCGTATTAACCCTATGCATCCGAGCCACACCCCTGCGCCCTTGATCGAGTCGGGCAGCGTGACGACGCTGCGGCAACCGAATCTGTCCGCGAGCTTTCAGCTCACGGGCGCGCACACGCGCGACGTGCCGGCCGGGTGGTCGTATCCGCGGCACGATCATCCGTACTTCGAGATCTGCCTGCTCGAATCGGGCCGGCAGGAAACGCGGCTCACGGGGCGCACGCTCGATCAGTCGCCGAACGATCTGCTGCTGCTGTGTCCGTTCGACGCGCACGCGAGCGTGACGCCCGTCGAGTCGAAGCTCTATTGCATCCATTTCGATATCGACGAACTCGCGCTGCGGCGCCTGCTGTGCCGGGGCGGCTCGCGGCTCATCGGCGCCGAGAGCGCGGTCGGCCAGCGGCTGCGCCCGATCCTCGAACGAATGCGCGCGATTCCGACCCATAAAGGGCTGACCTCGCGGCTCGAACTCGCATCGGGGCTCTTCGCGTTGTTCGCCGTGCTGGCGGGGGCCTATCAGGTCGAATATGCGGCGCTGCCCGAGTTGCCGCAGGCGACCTTGCAGACGGCGACGCGTCTGGCCGAACGCATCGAGCGCGAGGTCGACGCGGGAGGCGCGGCCACGATCGAATCGATGATCCGGCAGCTCGGTTATCACCCCGATTACGGCAATTCGATGTTTCGCCAAGTGTTCGGCGTGTCGGCGCGCCAATACGAATCCACGCTGCGGCTGCGGCGCGCGAAGATGCTGCTGCTCGACGACGTGCTGTCGATCGGCGAGATCGCCGCGCGGCTCGGATACGCGGACGGCAACCGGTTCTCGCGTCAGTTCAAGCGTTGGTGCGGCGTGTCGCCCGCTGCGTTTCGCGTGCAACCCGACCAAGCCGCGCCGCGCGCGGCGTAACGCGGACATCGGCACCGAATGCGGATTCTCGGTATGCTCGCCGCACACGCAGGCCGAACATGTCGAATGCGCCGTCTGAGTACGAGACGCGAAGCGTCACCTGAAGCGTCACCCTGAAACCACCTGAAGCGCCACCCGGAGAGCCGCCCGAACGCGGCGCGCGTCGACGTCAATCGTGCGTCAATCGTGCGTTGATTGCGCGTCGATGACTGCCGGCGGCGTTCTCGATCCCGATGCCTATGAATACCGTTTATACCGAAGCCGCACCGACGCGCGTCGAGGTCGATGCCTTGCCCGGCGCGACGCTCGTCGAGTTCGGCACGGGCTGGTGCGGCTATTGCCGCGCGGCTCAGCCCTTGCTCGCGCAGGCGCTGGCCGCGCACGCGAGCCTGCGTCATCTGAAGATCGAGGACGGGCCCGGGCGCGCGCTCGGCCGGTCGTTCCGGGTCAAGCTTTGGCCGACGCTGATCTTCATGCGAGACGGTCAGGAGATCGCGCGACTCGTGCGGCCCGTCGATGCCGAATCGATCGCGCGCGCGCTCGCGCAGATCGATCCGGTCTGACGCGCTTCGACCGGATCCGCGCGGGAGGTGCGCTTGGAACTTCGACATCTTCGATACTTTGTGGCGGTCGCCGAGATGGGCAGTCTGACGGATGCGGCCGAGCACCGGCTGTTCACGTCGCAACCGTCGCTGAGCCGGCAGATCCGCGATCTCGAGGATGAGGTCGGGGCGCCGCTCTTTATCCGCAGCGCGCGCGGCGTCGAATTGACGTCGGCGGGGCGCGCGTTTCTCGATCATGCGCGCGTCGTGCTGGCCCAGGTCGATGCTGCCGTCGAGGCCGCGCGCCGGGCGGCCCAGCCGTCCAAGCCCACACTGGCGCTCGGGTTTCTGACGGGCACCGAAATGACGTGGCTGCCCAAGGCGATGCAGGTGCTGCGCGACGATCTGCCGTCGATCGATGTGACCGTGTCGAGCGACTACTCGGCCGATCTCGCCGACGCGCTCGCGCGCGGCCGGCTCGACGCCGCGTTCCTGCGCCAGGAAATCGGCTACGGCCTCGAGTATCGCGTCGTCCATCGCGAGCCGCTCGTCGTGCTGATGCCGAACGACCATCGGCTTGCCGCGCGCGAGCGTGTGCGACCCGAGGATTTCACGGGCGAGCGGCTGGTCGGCGTGACGAACAAGTCGCCCGTACTGGCCGGGATCATCGAAACGTATCTCGAACAGGCGCACATCTCGATGCTTCGCGAACACGGCGTCGACAATCTCGCGGGCGCGATGTCGCTCGTCGCGTCGACGCGCGGTTTGTCGTTGATGCCCGCGTATGCGACGAATCTGCTGCCGTGGTCCGTCGTGAGCCGGCCGATCGAGGGCGATGGGCCGTCGATCGACCTTGTCGTCGGCTACAACAAGACCAATGCGTCGCCCGTGCTTAAGCGTTTTCTCGCGCGGCTCGACGAGCTCGTCGACGAGGGGCGCGCCGGGCGGGATTGACGAACGCCGCGTACCGGTCGCGCGGCGTGTGCGCGCGGCGCGCGTTCGAGTACATCGCCGGGCGCGTGCAAACGTGGCGCTAGGCAGCGCATCTTGGACAAGCCACGCGACGGCGATCTCGCGATGATGCGGAACGCACTGGGGCGTCGGTCGGTTGTGTCGGCCGCGCTTCGGCCCCCAGGCGATTTCCTTCGACGAGGTGCTCATGCTTCCCGCCATCGGATCCGGTCGCGTCACGCCGCTGCCGGCGCGTCAACGCGTGATCGACGCGTCGCACGTCGTATCCCTCGACGACTTGCCCGCGGAAATCATCCACGAGATTTGCCGGCATCTCGATTTCGACGCGCATCTGGCGTTTGCGCACACCTGCCGGCGTCACCATGCGATCGTCGAAAGCGCGTTCGCGAACGTCGACAGGCAGCTTCTCTCGCGCGAACTGATCGCGGCAGCGGAGCGGGGTGATCCAAGCGCCGTGACATGCCTGCTCAATTTCGAGGCGGTTCGCCGCGTCGTCAACGATCTCGATGATGTGGGTCGAAGCGCGCTCTGGCGGGCCGCGAGCGGCGGATTTGTCGAGATCGTCAAGACATTGCTTCGCGTCCCGGGCATCGATCCGAATCTCAGCAATCCGCTTTGCATTGCTGCACTATTCGGGCGTACGGAAATCGTTCGCGAGTTGCTTGCTCACGACATCGACCTGTGCGCGAGCGATGCTTCGCGCTCGAATTTCGCGTTGAGCTCGAAGCGCGTCGCGGATCGAATGGCGGTCTCGGCCTTGTTTCGCGGCGTGTCGCGCGCGCTTACCGCTACGCCGGACGTCGATGTTCGCGCGTCGAGTGGTTGCCTCGGATGCTTCGATGCGTCTTCGATAGCGTCTCCGGCGGTGGCCGAGCGCGTTGTGCAGATCCATCCGTGCCATGGAGCGTTGCGCCTTGCAGCTCAGATCGGACACGCGTCGATCGTCACATTGCTGCTCGACGATCCGCGAACGGACCCGAATTTCGACTGCCCGCTCGTCGGCGCCGCGTTCGCGGGCCATACGCAGATCGTCGACATGTTGCTGGCGCATCCGTCCATCGATCCGTGTCGTCGCGATGCGACCGGCAGGAGCCCGATCCGCATGGCGATCGACAACGGTCACATCGAGATCGTGCGAAGCCTGCTCGCGACCGGGCGCATCCCGTGCGATCTCGATCTCGCACGGGCCATCGTGACGGACGACGACCCGAACGGCATCCGCGCATTGATCCGCGCGCATTTTTCGAGCGCCCCGTCGCCCGCCGCGCCTCGCCCGAACTAGACCTTCGCGGCGACGCCGTAACGCGGCGCCGGATGCTGATGCGACAGGTTCGGGCGCAACGCCGCGCGGGCGTCGAGGAAGCGCTGCCAGTCGGCCGGGTCGGGCAGCGACGGAATCGTGACCGTTTCGCCGGCGTCGAGGCCCGCGAGCGCGGCGTCGACCATCTCATCGACTTCCATGATCATCGAAGCCGGGAATTCGTTGATGTCGGCACCCGACGTCTCCCAAATTTCCGTGCGCGTCGCGCCCGGCAGCACGGCCTGGACGTGGACGCCCGCCGCGCCGACTTCCTCGTTGAGGACCTGGCTCAGGTGCAGCAAATAGGCCTTCGTGCCGCCGTAGACCCCGTTGCCCGGCTGAATCATCTGCGAGAGCACCGACGCGATATTGACGATCGTTCCGCGGCCCCGCGACACGAGTCCCGGCAGCACCGCATGCGAGAGGCGCGTCGGCGCGACGATGTTGAGGTCGATTTCGCCGTTGAGCCGCTCGATGTCGGCCGTGCCGAGCGGGCCCAGCGTCGCGGTACCCGCATTGTTGACGAGCAGCGTGATCCGCGCATCGCTGCGCAGCGTCTGCTCGACTTTGGCGAGGTCGTCCGGCTTGCGCAGGTCGGCGACGAGCGTCTGCACGGAGCGGCCCGTTTCGCTGCGCAGCCGAGCGGCGAGCGCATCGAGGCGCTGCGCATTGCGCGCGACGAGGATCAAGTCGTATCCGCGCCGAGCGAGACGATCCGCATAGGTCGCGCCAATGCCCGTGGAGGCGCCCGTGACGAGTGCCGTGCCGTTGTCGTGTGAGTGGCTCATTGCATATTCCTCAGTGTCGGTCGATGGAGAAAGACCGCGGAGCCGGATGCCGGCTTAGCCGCTCGATCCTTGATGCGTTCAAACGATGAACTCGGGACGCCGCATCGTGCGATCGTTGTCGAGTCATCAAGATGTTGTTCATCATCCTGGCTGAAGACTATCGGTGTACAATCTGGATGTCAATCGACATCTTGATTGATTTTGCCGATCGCGCGCTTTCGTTCTTGCTATGGCGTCGTGCCTGCACGGCGGGAAGAGCAGGAAGGAGGGGCGGTATGATCGGCATCGTTGAAACAGGGGTACGACCATGGGTTATTCGAAAGCGGACAAGGCGCAGTCGCACGAACGCATCGTGAACACGGCGGCGGCGCGCTTTCGCGAGAAAGGCATCGATGGCATCAGCCTTGCCGATCTCATGAAGGAAGCGGGTCTCACGCACGGCGGGTTCTACCGGCATTTCGAATCGCGCGAGGACCTCGTCGCCGAGGCGGTCGAGGTCGCGCTGCGCGCGAGCGACGGCACGCTGTGTTCGATCGTCGACGCGCGCGGCGCGATCGATCTCGTGCGCTACGTCGAGCTGTATTTGAGCGTCGAACATCGCGACGACCCCGCGACAGGGTGCGCGC
Organism: Pararobbsia silviterrae; assembly: GCF_003628125.1. Lineage (GTDB taxonomy): Bacteria > Pseudomonadota > Gammaproteobacteria > Burkholderiales > Burkholderiaceae > Pararobbsia > Pararobbsia silviterrae. The sequence continues at coordinate 213,481 of NZ_RBZU01000007.1, read as the reverse complement.
TGACCGCGCTGACCGGCGATATCGCGCGCAGCGGCACGCGTGCGCGTGCGCTGTATTCGGCGCATGTCGAGCGTCTCGTCGCGCGTCTCGTGCCGTTGCTGGGGGCCGCGCGCAGCGCGCGCGAACGGCGGCTCCATGCGCTCGACATGGTGTCGACGATGGCGGGCGCGCTGTCGATGGCGCGCGCGGTCCAGGATCCGGCGCTGTCCGAAGACGTGCTCGAAGCGGCGCGCGCGCGGCTCGTTCGCGATATCGAGCAGGTAGGCAAGCCGGCGGCCGAGGCGAGTTCGGACAACGGGAACGGCTAACGGCGCGTCGTGTTCCGCACAGGGCTTCATCGACATGGCATAGGGGCGTGTTAGGGTGGCGGATCGCCTGAACCAGGACGCCCCTATGAGCCGCCACGACGATCCGACCGATGAACGCCCCTCCGATGCGCCGCTCGACGCGAGCGCCACGCGCGACGCGCCGGCCGATCCGTCGCGCCGCCGGCTGCTCGGCGGCTTCGCGGCGGTCGGCGCGGGCTGGGTCGTCGCGGGGTGCGATGCGCTGAAGACGCCGTCCGCGCAAGCCGCGGTCGAACCGAACGCGGCCGAACGTACGCAGTCGCTCCGCGACAAGGTCCGTACGATAGTCGTGATCTATGCCGAAAACCGGAGCTTCACGAACCTGTACGGCAATTTTCCGGGCGTGCATACGCCGCTCGACACCGTGCCGACCGCGCGCTCGACGCAATATGACCGCGACGGCGTGACGCCGCTTCAGACGTTGCCGAAGATCTGGGGCGGTCTCGTGCCGCAGGCGCAGACGATCGGCGGGCGCGACTACGTGATCGCCGAGGACCAGATCGCGAATCTCGCGAACGCGCCGTTCCGGGTCGGCGACGAAACCGGCGCGCCGCTGCCGCCGTCCGTGATCACGCGCGATCTCGTGCATCGCTTCTATCAGAACCAGATGCAGATCAACGCGGGCCGCAACAACCAGTTCGTTGCCTGGGGCGACTCGGGCGCGCTCGTCATGGGGCATTACCGCAATGACGCGTCGTCGTTGCGGCTCTGGGGCCTCGCGCAGAAATACACGCTGTGCGACAACTTCTTCATGGCCGCTTTCGGCGGCTCGTGGCTCAACCACATCTACCTGATCTCGGCGCAGACGCCGCGTCACCCCGATGTGTTCAATTCGCCGGCGAAGAAGCAGGTCTCGGTCATCGTCGGCGACGATCCGACGGGCACGCGGCTGCAGCTCGCGCCGAATTCGCCGAAGTCCGCGCTCGACGGGCCACCGGTCTATGTCAAGGACGGCGCCTATACGCCCGACGGATACGCGGTCAACACGGTCGCGCCGCCCTATCAACCGAGCTTCGTGAAGCCCGCGCCCGACGGCGACCCGACGAAGGCCGATCCGTCGAACGCCGCCGTGCTGCCGCCGCAGACTTACGACACGATCGGCGACCGCTTATCGGCGCGTCAGGTTTCGTGGGCCTGGTATGCGGGCGCGTGGAAGGATGCGCTCGCGCATCACGAGACGGGCGCGATTCCGAACTTTCAGTTTCATCATCAGCCGTTCAATTACTTTGCCGCCTACGCACCGGGCACGACGGGACGCACGCATTTGCGCGACGGCGGCGTCGGCGACGATCCATCGACGAATGCATTTCTGGCCGATATCGACGCCGGCACGTTGCCGGCGGTCACGTTCTACAAACCGCAAGGCAACCTCAATATGCATGCGGGTTACGCGGACATCGAATCGGGCGACCGTCATATCGCGAACGTCATCGCGCATCTCGAGAAGGGGCCCCAGTGGGGCGGCATGGTCGTCATCGTCACGCACGACGAGAACGGTGGCTGGTGGGATCCGGTCGCGCCGCCCGAGGGCGACCGATGGGGCCCGGGGTCGCGCATTCCCGCGCTCGTGATTTCGCCGTTCGCGAAGAAGGGCCATGTCGACCACACGATCTACGACACGAATTCGATCCTGCGCCTGATCAGCCGCGTCCACGATCTCGAACCGCTCGACGGCGTACGCGCGCGCGATGTCGCGCGCGCATCGCGCGGACAGGCGCCGATCGGCGATCTGACGAACGCGCTCGATATCTGAACGCGCGGGCTGAGATCGCGTCGAGCTCGCAGAGTCGCAGCAGCGGATTGGTCGGCGTCTCGATCCAGATGAGCGTTCTCCTCAATGGATCGAGCAGGCCGATTTCGATATTCGAAACCCGGGCGGGCGCGCGACAGGCTAGCGCAACGATATGCGCGCCGCACCGCGACGGGGCGGCGCGATCCGCGCGCGTGCGCGGATCACGGATCATGCACAGGAATACGCGGGAACGCGCTAGGATGCGCCGCCGCGGTGCGCGAGCAGTTCGGTCAACAGGGTGCGCAACGTTGACCATTCGCGCGGTGAAGGCATGCTCGCGTTTGAAAGCAAGGTCGAGATGCGTCGGTTCATGGTGGCCTCGGTCTGAATCGAAAGGGATCGCGGCGGATCGTTAGAGGCGATTCTGGCAAAGGCCCCGGCGCGCGTCACATTGATTGAACGAATCCTTCGAATAGCGTTTGCCAATCACGGCCTGTCAATCACGACGCACGGTATCGATGCGCGGGGTACAAGCGATGCCGATCAAGCGCAGCGGCACCGACGATCGGCACTGACGAGGCGTATGCGCGCGCTCTTGGGCATCGAGGGCGCGCGTGAACCTCAAGCGTCGTCGCGCGAGACTTTGATCTGATGTTCGAGCTTGACGCGGATGACGGGCGCGAGCGTTTCGAGCCGGTCGCGTATCGCGCGTGCGTGCGTTTCGTCGATGCCGTGCAGACAGACGCGTTGATCGAATGCCGTGGGCAATCGGCGCACGTGAACGCTCTCGATATCGAGCGACAAGGACTTAAGCGAATCGATGCACTCGATGACACTGCTGACCGCGGACACGCTCGGCTCGGTCACGACATGGAGAATATGGCTCAGGCGAGACCCGGGGAACAGATCCGCGATAGCGACATGCGTCGCTTCCGATGCCGCATGAGACGCCGCATACGCAGCGGAAGAAGACTTCGATGAGGTCATGCTCGATTCCGGTAAGAGGTTGACGAACCGGTGCGAGCCTTGCTGTTCCCGTTTCGTTGCCGAAGCTCGGCCGCATCGCCGCTGAGGGCCGCCACCTTGCCGGGAGGGCAGGTTGGCGTCGGCAAACACGCTTGCCGACTCTGGATGCCCGCGCATGATAGCAGGCTTCGCGGCGGGCCGCCGGATAGGGGCGGCCTGCCCACGCGGATTAAGCCTAGTCCGAGCAGGGGTATCAAAGACCTTGATCGATCTTTTTTGGCTTTAAAAAATGAGATCGTCGGGACCCCGGAATGAAATTTTCTTAATCGCGTCGATGGCTTCGCTCGATGGGCGCGCCCGCCGAATTCCGCGCCCGCATGGCCGCCGCACACGCGTTCAAGGTCGTCGGGCGCGCGCCGATAACCTGATTGTCGTCGGCGACGGCTGTCGATTATTTGCATTGGGGCACCAATGTATTCACGCGCGGGCGATTTATCGATACGCGATGCGCGGCTATCTTTGCAGCCATGAAGGGGCCGCTGCGATTGCGATATGCGATTGCAGAGGCCGATGGAGCGTGAAGCGCGCGATGCGCGGAGCGGAATCGGCGTCGTAATTGAGACGCGCGGTCAAGGCCTCGTCTGATAGGCGAGGCACAATGAAGTTTCGGGAGTTCATCATGTCCGATCTTGCACAACTGGGGTCATTTTCGTCGCTCGATGATTTGGGTCCGACGGAACCCACATGGCATCCGTATGCGTTTCGTACGGCGCCGCGCGTGGGCGTGCGCACACAGCCTTATGCAGAGCCTCAACAAAACACGGACACGCGTGTGTTCGAGTCGGCGTAATACATCGTAAAAAGCGGGCGATCGGGCGCGGCATGCGGATGCGTGCGACGGCAAGGCCGATGCGTGGATCGTTTGACTGCGCGATGCGTCAGGTGTGTCTCCCTACGCTCGATGCGGCGTTGCACGCGCGAATGCGTCGTATTAAGGCGGTATGGCATCCGCATTTTTTTGAACACGACTCGTGTTTCATTTTTATGAATCTGTGACAGCGGCGATCACGGATTGGCGATGTTTTAAGTCGAGGGGGCGGATGCATGCCGCAATCCGCACGTGAATCAGCATGCCGATGCTTGATTTCGAGGCTTGCTTCTCAAGAATAATTCCCCCTTAATTTCAAGCTCGTCTTAAGATGCGGCATCGGTTCGCCAACGACCGGCTATGCGGTCGCTCATATTCTTAGCGAATTTTCGCCTTAAGATATTTTTTAGACTGCCGATATTTGGAGGAAGGCTTCGCGCCGGCCTCATGTCTTCCCGATTCATCCAAACCGGGCGCATGTGCCGCGGTTTCGCGAAAACGCCGCACCATCCTGTATGACCGGAGAGACGATGACGTCACGTTCCCTGTGCCGACCGAGCCAACCACGCATCGACGCTACGCGCGCGCATGCGGGGCTCGGGCGCGTCGCACGGTCCGGCTTCTGACGCGCGGTACGCATCCTCATGCATTTACGCGCGCATAGTCTTCGTACGCGAATCGCACTGATGTTCGTGGTGCTGCTGCTCGCGATCCAGCTCGCCGGGTATTTCGCGATTACGGGCGTGATCCATGCGAGCACGCGCGCGACCGCGGATCAGGAACTCGATGTCGGCTATCGCGTGTTCGACCGCATCCTGCGCAGCAACAGCGACAAGCTCATCGAATCCGCCAAGGCGCTCGGCACCGACGGCACGTTTCAGGTCGCGGCCGTCGAGGGCAATGCGCGCGCCGTGCGCGCTGCGCTCGAGAACCATCGGGCGCGTGTACAAGCGGGCACCGCGCAATACTTCGACATCGACGGCAGCCGCGTCGCGCAGACGCTGCCCGCAGGTCCCGTGATCGAAGGATCCGTTTTTTCAAAGCTCGTGAGTCGCGCGTCGCAAGACGGCAGCGCGAGCGCGATCGACGTCATCGGCGGGTCCGTTTATGCGCTTGTTGCGGTTCCCGTCAAGGCGTCGATCACGATCGGGTGGGTCGTCATGGGGTTCAAGGTCGACGACGCGTTGATTCGCGAACAGGGCAAGCTGATCGGTCTCGACGTGTCGTTCGTCGGACGCGCGAGCGATGGTCAGTGGCAGATCCTCGCGACGTCGGTCGAGCAGGACGAGCGCGGCGCGCTGACGGGTTTGTTGGCGAAAATCGCAGGCAATCGCGGAATTCCGAATGTGATGTCGCTGGGCCGCGACGGCTATGCGACGAAGACGGCCGTCATCGGCACGGACGGGCCGCCGCTGATCGTCGTGCTGCAGCGGTCGATGCATGACGCGCTCGCGCCGTTGCGCGATCTGCAATCGACGTTGCTGATAATTTCGTTGGTCGGCATCTTGATTTCGGTGACGGCAGGGGTGTTGATTGCGCGCGGCATCGCCGAACCGATTCGCGCGCTCACGCGCTTTGCGCGCGAGATCGGCGGCGGCGATTACGATGCAGAAGCGCCCGTTGCGCGTCATGGGGAGGTCGGCGAGCTCGCCGATGCGTTCGAACGCATGCGCCGCGATATCGCCGTGCGCGAACGTCAGATCTCCTTGCTGGCCTATGAGGACACGCTCACGGGTCTGCCGAACCGCGCGAAATTCGATCTGACCGCCAAGGCCGCGCTCGAAGAAGCGCGCTCGCGCGGTCATGCGTTATCGATCGTGACGATGGATCTCGACCGCTTCAAGTATGTGAACGAAACGCTTGGACACAGGATCGGCGACCTGTTGTTGCGCGAGGTCGCGTTCCGGCTCTGGAAGGTGCTCTCGGAGGACGGCGATACGATCGCGCGGCTCGGCGGCGACGAATTCGCGGTCCTGATGCCGGGCGCGGATCTCGGCGCGGCGCATCGCAAGGCGTCGACCGTGCTGCGCGCGCTCGAAACGCCGCTTGCGATCGACGGCCACATCATCGACGTCAGCGTGAGCATCGGTCTCGTCAGCTTTCCACGTGACGGCGAGGACTTCGATGCGCTCATGCGCCGCGCCGATGTCGCGATGTACGCGGGCAAGCGCCGCAATGCGGGTGTCGCGGTCTATCGGCCGAGCGACGATCAGCACAGCCCGGACCGGCTGTCGCTGATGGGCGAACTGCGTCAGGCCGTCGAGCGCGACGAGCTCACGCTGTACTACCAGCCGAAGGTCGATCTGACCACGGGGCGCGTGAGCTACGTCGAGGCGCTGGTGCGCTGGATCCATCCGGTTCGCGGCATGGTGCCGCCCGATCAGTTCATCCCGTTCGCCGAGCAGACCGGCTATATCAAGGTGCTGTCGCGCTGGGTCATCGACAAGGCGCTGGCGCAGTGTGCGGCATGGCGCGCGGCGGGTATCGAACTCGACGTGTCGATCAACGTATCGGCGCGCGACCTGATCAATGCGGATCTGCCGCATACGTTCGCCGTGCTGCTCGACAAGCATCGCGTGCAGCCCGAATGGATCTGGGTCGAGATCACGGAAAGCGCGTTGATGGACGATCCGGTCCACGCGATGCAGACACTCGACGCGCTCTATGCGATGGGTCTGCGTCTGTCGATCGATGACTTCGGCACCGGGTATTCGTCGCTCGCGCATCTGAAGAAGATGTCGGTCCACGAGATCAAGATCGACAAGTCGTTCGTGATCGGCATGACCGAGGACAGCGACGACGAAACGATCGTGCGCTCGACGATCGCACTCGGCCATAACCTCGGGCTGCGGGTTGCTGCGGAAGGCGTCGAAACGCAGCTCGTACTCGACCGCTTGCGCACGCTCGACTGCGACCTCGCGCAAGGGTACTTTCTGAGCCGGCCGCTCGCGCCCGATGGGCTCAAGGCCTGGCTCGATACATGGCATGCCGATTGGGCTTCGCCTCCGCAGCGCGTCTTTTCGGCGTAACGCGCGATTCGATGCACGCCGCGCGACCGCACGATGTGTATCGTTCGCTGAGCCGTTGTAGCATCGCGTCTTGTCCCGCGCGTTGAGCGCGGCCCCGCGCGCCGCATGGCGCGCGCGACGCGACCCGAGGACCGATCGTTGAGCGCCAACGCCCCCGCAGGATCTCCCGCTACGCCGCCCGCCGCGCCGCCGCCGCTGCAGGGCACGCAATTGCTGATCGCCACGTTCGCCGTCGCGCTCGCGACGTTCATGGTCGTGCTCGATTCGTCGATCGCGAACGTCGCGATTCCGACGATATCGGGCAATCTCGGCGTTTCGGTCGACGAAGGCACCTGGGTCATCACGGTCTTTGCCGCGTCGAACGCTGTCGCCGTGCCGCTGACGGGCTGGCTTACGCAACGCATCGGACAGATCAAGCTGTTCGTCAGCGCGATCGTGATGTTCGTCATCGCGTCGTGGCTCTGCGGATTGGCGCCGAATCTGACGTTCCTGCTTGCCGCGCGCGTGTTGCAGGGCATCGTCGCGGGGCCCTTGATCCCGCTGTCGCAAGCGGTGCTGCTCGGCTCGTATCCGCGCGAGAAATCGTCGATGGCGCTGTCGCTCTGGGCGATGACGGCCGTGGTCGGACCGATCGCGGGTCCGGCGCTCGGCGGGTGGATCACCGACAGCTATAGCTGGTCATGGATTTTCTATATCAACATCCCGGTCGGGGTTTTCGCGGCCCTGACGGTCTGGAGCATCTATCGCAAGCGCGAGTCGGCCACGCGCAAGCTGCCGATCGACACGGTCGGACTCGCGTTGCTGATCGTCTGGGTCGCCGCGCTGCAGATCATGCTCGACAAGGGACGCGATCTCGACTGGTTCAATTCGTCGACGATCGTCATCCTCGCGATCGTCGCGATCATCGGTTTTGCCGCGTTCGTGATCTGGGAGATTACCGAAGCGCATCCGATCATCGATCTGTCGCTGTTCAAGGGACGCAATTTCCTCGGCGGCACGGTCGCGATTTCGGTCGGGTACGGCGTGTTCTTCGGCAATCTCGTGCTATTGCCGCAGTGGCTGCAGGAGTATCTCGGCTACCGCTCGGTCGACGCGGGGCTCGTGACGGCGCCGCTCGGCATCTTTGCCGTGATTCTCGCGCCGATCATCGGGCGCATCATGCCGCGCACGGACACGCGGGTCATGGCGACGATCGCCTTTGTCTTCTTCGCGTTCGTGTTTTATCTGCGCTCGCGCTACAACGTCTATGCCGATACGTGGACGATCGTGCTGCCGACGCTGTTGCAGGGTATCCCGATGGCGCTGTTTTTCACGCCGTTGACGGCGATCATCCTGTCGGGCCTGCCCGGCGAGAAAATTCCCGCGGCCGCGGGGCTGTCGAACTTCGTCCGGATCTTCTGCGGTGCGATCGGGACCTCGATCGCGGGTACGGCCTGGAATAACCGGACGATTCTCCATCACGCGCGACTCACCGAAGTCGCGAACGCGTTCAATCCCGACTACGCGCAAGGACAGACGACGTTGCAAACCTTGTTCAACGTGCCCGCGTCGACGGCGCGTGCGATGTTCGGTCTCAGCGTCGACTCGCAGGCGGCGATGCTCGGACTCGACGACGTGTTTTGGGCGTCGTCGCTGATCTTCATCGCGATCATTCCGCTGATCTGGATCACGCGGCGCTACAAGGCGGGCGGGGCCGGCGGGGCGGCCGCGGCGGGGGCGCACTGACAGTTGGATGCGGGTGCACGATCCGGCACGCCGGATTCAATTGACTGGCCGAACCCCGCCAGGCACCGCTTATTCGTTCTCGTCGAAGTAATGGCCGAAACGCGCTTGTTTCGTCCGGATATAGCGTTCGTTTTCCTCGCGCACGGGAATCGCCAGCGCGACGCGTTCGCGCACCGGAATGCCGTGCCGGAGCAGCGTGTCGAACTTCGACGGGTTATTGCTCATCAGGCGTACCGATGTGATACCGAGCGCCCGCACGATCGCGGCGGCCGAGTCGTATTCGCGCGCGTCATCGGGCAGCCCGAGCTGGAGATTCGCGTCTACGGTGTCGAAGCCCTGTTCCTGCAACGCGTATGCGCGGATCTTGTTCGCGAGCCCGATGCCGCGTCCCTCATGGCCGCGCAGATACAGCAACACGCCCTGGCCCTCGGCCGCGATATAGCGCAGCGCCAGATCGAGCTGTTCGCCGCAGTCGCATCGGTACGATCCGAATACGTCGCCGGTCACGCATTCCGAGTGCAGGCGCGTGAGCACCGACGCATCGCCCGACACGTTGCCCATGACGAACGCGATGTGCTCGGCGTCGGTCGCCTTGACGCGGTAGCAATACGAGACAAAGGTGCCGTAACGGGTCGGAATCGTCGCTTTCGCGACCAGCGTCACGCAATCGTTGACATCGGGTTCTCCGCACGCGACGGAGGTTTCCGCAGAAGTTTTCATCATTCGTGGTGCAGCGTTTTCCATATCAATCAAGGCGCGCAACCGATGGCGCGCCCGGTCGTCGTGCCGCGCCCGATCCGCGAGCCCTCGCGTATCGCGGACGCCGAACCTCGAAGGCTACCACGCGCCGCCTTGCGCCGCCCAACGTAGCTTTCGACGCGCGCGGTGCGCGTGTCGCGTCAACGGTTTAACCCGCCGAACCGTTCCACGCTTTGCGCGCAAGGGTTTGTTTAGCTGTCTGAAGGCGGTTTCAAAGAATGGACAGGGTGTTCACTGTAAGATAGCGGGCTTTGCGTCGCGCGGCCGCGGTTTGCGTGCGGGTTGCGTGGCGGTGCGCCGGCTTAAGTCGTGCGCCGAAGTGCCGTTAAACAGCCTGCTGCAATTCAGTAAGCAGACAGAAAGCGCGGCGAAAGTCATCTCGCCGATGCTCCGTACGCTGCCGCGCCACGCCTCCGCGGCACGGACAAACGGCCGACGACTGTCGGCCGGGGCGCAAGCCCGTGGCGCCGCTGTGGCATCCGATTACGGTTTCAACATGCATTACGAAGACAATGTCAGTCAGACCGGCGGGGCGGATTCCCGATCGAGCGCGCGCGTGAAGGCCAAGCGGTTTGCGGCGCCGGCCCTCGTGCTCGTCGTTGGCGCGCTGTTGCTCCTCGCGCTCCAGCATGTCTCGAAGACATTCGACTACCACTCGGTCGTGCACAGCGTCATGCGCTTGCCGCCGACAGCCTGGGCCGCGGCGTTCGCGGCGACCGCGCTCAGCTACCTCGCGCTCGTCGCGCGCGACGCGGTCGGCCTGCGGCATATTGAAACGCGTGTTCCAGCGACCGCGCTCTGGATCGGCGCGACTGTCGGCTCCGCGCTCGGCAACGCAACCGGCTTCGGCGCGCTGACGGGCGGCGCGGTGCGCTGCCGCGTCTACGGCACCGCGGGCGTGACGCCCGCCCAGGTCGGCCGTCTGACGCTGTTCACGAGCGTTACGCTCGCGGTCTCCCTCGCCTTGATGACCGCCGCCGGCATGGTCGTCGCGGCGCCGACCTTGAGTCCGATGTTTCATCTGCCGCCGCCGAGCGTCGAGGCGATCGGCGCGAGCGTGCTCGCGGCGTTTGCGGCGCTCGTCGCATTCGGCTGCCGCGCGAAGTCGCGCGCCGTGACCCTGCGCTGGGTCACGATCGATATCCCCGGCCGCGCCGTGCTGACCGCGCAGGTCTTCTTCTCGATCGTCGACGTCGTCGCGGCCGCGCTCGCGCTGTGGGCCGTGCTGCCGCACGCGGGCGTCCCGTTCGTTCACTTTCTCGTGGTCTTCTCGGCCGCCATGCTGCTTGGCATGATCGGTCATACGCCGGGCGGCATCGGCATCTTCGAAGCGGCGATGGTGTTCTCGCTCGGCCACGCGATGCCGGTGCCGCAGATGGTCGCCGCGCTGCTCGCGTACCGGGCGATCTATTTCGGCGCGCCGCTGATCCTCTCGGCGGGCCTGCTCGCGGGATTCGAAGGACGCCTGCTGAGCGCGCGTTTCGACGCGGCGCGCCGCGAGCAGGTGCTCCAGCTCGTGCCGCTGTTTCTCGGGATCTTCGCGTTCGTCGTCGGCGGCATGCTCGTGATCTCGGGAGCGACGCCCGCGTTCCGCTATCGCCTGATGTTTCTCCAGACGGTCGTGCCGCTCTGGGTGCTCGAAAGCTCGCAACTGCTCGCCAGCATGTTCGGCGTCGCGCTGCTGTTCGTCGCGCGCGGCCTCATGCGCCGTCTCGACGCCGCGTGGTGGATCACGATGGCGGTCGCGGTCGCGAATCTCGTGCTGTCGCTCGTCAAGGGGCTCGCGTTCTTCGAAGTCGGCGTGCTCGGTATCCTGATCCTGTTGCTGATCGTGACGCGCAAACGTTTCGACCGCGCGTCGTCGCTGTTCGGCGAACCGCTGACGGCGATGTGGCTCGTCTCGGTCGCGATCGTGCTCGCGCTCGCGTTCTGGGTGCTGTTCTTCGCGTTCCGCGATATTCCGTATCGCGACGACCTGTGGTGGCAATTCGCGTTCGACGGCCGTGCGCCGCGCGCCTTGCGCGCGACGCTGGCCGCCGCGCTCGTCGGACTCGCGTTTGCGTTCCAGCAGTTGCTGCGGCCGCCCGCGGGCCGCTTCGTCGCGCCTCACCATGACGATCTCCGCGACGCGCAGCGCATCATCCGCGCGCAGTCGCGCAGCGATGCGGGCCTCGCGATGATGGGCGACAAGAGCTTCTTGTTCTCGGAGTCGCGCGAAGCGTTCCTGATGTACGCGAAGCACGGCCGGACCTGGGCCGCGCTGCACGATCCCGTCGGCCCGTCGGACGAATGGCCCGCGCTGATCGCGAAGTTCGTCGCGCTCGCGCACACGCACGGTGGCCGCGCGGCTTTCTACCAGGTGCGCGCCGACGGTTTGCCGCTCTATCTCGACGCGGGCCTCTCGCTGATGAAGCTCGGCGAAGAGGCGCATATCGGGCTCGATGACTTCGAGCTTGTCGGACCGCACCGCTCGCATCTGCGCTATGCGCTCAAGCGCGGCGAACGCGACGGTTTCAGCGTCGAGATCGTGGAGCCGCAGGCGATCGCGGGACTGCTGCCCACGCTCAAGCAGATTTCGGACGCCTGGCTCACGAGCCGCACGGCGCGCGAGAAGAGCTTCTCGGTCGCCGCGTTCACGGCCGAGTACCTGTCGGCGCAGTCGGTCATGCTCGTGCGACGTCACGGCGTGCCGATGGCCTTCGTCACGTATATGACGACGGACCTCAAGACCGACGCGACCGTTGGCGTGATGCGGCATCTGCCCGACACGTCGCCATACGCGATGGAATATCTGTTCACCAAGCTCGCGCTGCATCTGAAGGCGTCGGGCTTCAGCAATCTGAGTCTCGGCATCGCACCGCTGTCGGGCATGCACGCGACGCCGCTCGCGTCGTCGTGGCATCGGCTCGCGAGCCTCGTTTGGCGTTTCGGCGGGCGGTTCTACAACTTCCGCGGATTACGCGGATTCAAGAGCAAGTTCCAACCGCGCTGGGAGCCGCGCTATCTCGCGGCATCGGGCTCGGTGGGCGTTTTCTTTACTCTGGCCGACCTGTCGTTGTTGGCCGGAGGCTGGCGTTCATGACGCCTTTCGCCTCGCTTCGCGAGGCTTGCGGGAGATCGGAATGATGGGGGTAAAGGGACTGCGCGCGGCGCTTGTCGCGGTGTGCGCCGCAGTGGCGGGAATGTCGTGCGCGCACGCGCAGACGGTCTCGGGCGGTCGTTACGGCGATGTCGAACTCGTGCGCCCGAGCGGCGCGCTGCGCGGCTTCGTCGTGCTGTTTTCGGGGCGTGACGGCTGGACGCACTCGGATCAAGACGCGGCCGACGCGCTCGGGCGCAACGGCGCGATGGTCGTCGGCGTCGATTTGCCGCGCTATGCGGCCCAACTCGCGACGATCAAGGGCGAACAGTGCCACCCGCTCGTCGGCGATGCGGAAAACGTGAGTCACCAACTGCAACGCGAGGTCGAGTCGAACCAGTATTTCTCGCCGATTCTCGCGGGTACGGGCGAGGGCGCGCTGCTCGCCGAGCGCATGCTCGCGCAGGCCCCCGACAACACGCTCGCGGGCGCGGTCGCGATCGATCCGCAAACGAGCGCGCTCGATGCCCGCTTCAAGCTGTGCCCGCCCGATCCGACGCTGAGCCGCGGCAAAGGCCTGCCCGGCTTTCTCGAACTCGGCGCGACGGACGGCGAGCCGGTCAAGCCGCTCGACGGTCCGAACGGCAAGCCGATGCAGGTTCATCGTCTGGATAAGGGCGCGACGACCGTCGACAGTCTTGTCTCGCTGATGGAACCGCATCTGCAGAAGCGTGACAGCGGCGCGGACAGCGTCGCCGATCTGCCGCTTATCGAATTGCCGGCGGCGAAGCCGACCGACATGCTCGCCATCGTGATCTCGGGCGACGGCGGCTGGCGCGACCTCGACAAGACGATCGCCGAAACGCTTCAGAAAGACGGCGTGTCGGTCGTCGGCGTCGATAGCCTGCGTTACTTCTGGACGCCGAAATCGCCCGAGCAGACGAGTCACGATCTCGCGCGCATTCTCGACCGATACTCGACGCGCTGGCATGCGCGTCATTTCGCCTTGATCGGGTATTCGTTCGGCGCGGATGTCATGCCGTTCGCCTACAACCGGCTGCCCGCCGCCTTGCGCGACAAGGTGTCGTTCATGTCGTTGCTCGGGTTCGCGCATGCGGCCGATTTCCAGATCCGCGTGAGCGGCTGGCTCGGTCTGCCGCCGAGCGCGCAGGCGTTCAACGTCGCGCCCGAGATCGCCAAGGTGCCGGCGGCGCAGGTGCAATGCATCTATGGCGAGGATGAAGACGATACGCTGTGCCCGTCGCTCAAGGCATCGGGCGTGTCGGTCGTGCGCACGACCGGCGGCCATCACTTCAGCAAGGACTACGTCGCGTTGACGAAGACGATCCTCGACGGCTGGAAGTCGCAGATTCACGACTAAGGCGCGCACGTCGCGCGCATCCCGAATCAGGGCGCGCGCATCGTCGGATGCGGCGACGTATCGAGATACCGTTCGGCTTGCCGCGCGGCGAGCCAGCGCACGACGGCATCCGCGGCCATCGGACGCGCGAGGTAATACCCCTGGACGTCGTGCGTGCCGAGTCGACGCACGATCTTGAAGTCGCTCCCGGTCTCGATGCCCTCGATCGTGATCTTGAGGTCGAGTTCGCGCGCCATCGCGCAGATGTGCCGCAGCAAGGTCTGGCGTCGGCGATCGTGTTCGAGCCCGGTCACGAAGGTCCGGTCGCACTTGATCCCCTCGATCGGCAAATCGCCGAGCATCGACAGCGACGAGTAGCCCGCCCCGAAATCATCCATGAGCACACCGACGCCCAGCGCGGCGAGTTCGCGCATCACGTGCGCGAGCCGGTCGGCGTTGCGGATCATCGCGTGCTCGGTCAATTCGAGCTTGAGCCATCCCGCGGGGCATGCCGTCTCGTGGAGCTGCCGCGCGAGCCACTCGACGAAATCGTCGTCGAACGGCGTGTTCGGCGTGATGTTGACGGAAATGCCGCTGCATTCGAGCGCGGCGGCGCGCCATGGCGCGGAAAGTTCAAGCGCCTCGCGGATCACGATCCGGTCGGCCGCCGTCGTGCGTCCGAGCCGCTCGCACGCGAGAAAGAACAGTTCGGGATCGACGTGCTGGAGTTCGGGGTCATGCACGCGCAAGAGCGCCTCGAGCCGCACGGGGGCGTCGAGATCGCCGGCCTTGAAGATCGGCTGGAAATGCAGCTTCATGCGCGCGGGCGACAGCAGCGCCGGCAAACGTTCGGCGATCAGCGCGAGGCGTTGTCCGCCGCCCGCGCCGAGTCGCGCATTCGCCGAGTTCTGGAGCATCAGCGCAAGGTTCATCGACCGATCCTCGCGCGCGTCGATGCGCAGGCTCTGCACCTGATACGCGGTGCCGACGATGCCGAACAGCACGAGCGCGAGCAGCAGCTTGAATCCGCCCGCATGCGCGGGCGCGATCGGCGCGAGCGCGAACATGTTCGCGAGACAGACGTGCAGCGGAACGACGGTGAGTCCGCCGAGCACCTTTTCTTGCCACGAGAACGGACTATAAGCGTTCGGATCCTTGCGCAGGCGCGCCGAGCGATGCCGGAGCGCGAGCACGACGGCCAGCACGGTCGCGAGCAGCAGCGCGCCGACGCCCGCCTGCCAGCTCATGACGAGCGCGATGTCGCCGAACGCCGAGAACAGCAGCGCGTTGCCCGCGAGCATGCCGATCGCGAGGCCGGCCCCCGCGAGTACGACGCGCAGGGGGGAACGCGTATTCGTCAAAGCCGGGATCGTCCAGCGTCCCGAGACGACCATCACGATGAGCGCGAGGATCGCGGGCGCGAGCCTCGCTTCGCCGAGATCGAGCTCGGGGTACATGAAGAGCCCGGCGGCATCGAGCGCCCAGACGATCGAACCCACGCAGAGCGCCGTGCGCGCGAAGCTCGCGCGGCGCGCCTCGGTGCCGATCACGACGGCGGCTTGCTCGACGAGGCGCTGGCAGATATGGACGGCCGCGCACGCAAACACGAAGAACAGTACGGCGAGCTCGAGGTCGGGCAACCCGAGCGGATGCCCTGAAACGGTAGCGGAGGCGGAGGCGGGATTCATCGTCGTTCGCGCTCGTTCAGATTTGAAAGCGCTTTCGCGCAGGACCGAAAAGAAAACGATTGCGTGAGCGGGCACGGGTCAGCGGCTGCGATCGTCATCATGAAGGGCGTTCGTGTCGGGAAGGGGATCGAAATTCGGACGGAGGACGCGGGCTCGGGTCGTCGGTCGTCGGCGTCAGGATGCCGGCGCGAGGCGCTTCGCGAGCCACGCGCCGATCTGCGCGATTTCCTCGAGGCAGACCGTGTGCGGCATCCGGTACGCGTGCCACTCGATGGGATTGCCGTAGCGGATGACGACTTCGCGCGCGGCGCCGCCGAGTTCGGGCGGCACGACCGGATCCTCGATGCCGTGCGCGGCGAAGATCGGTGTATGCGCGTTCGCGGCTGAACGCTCCGAGTCAAGCAAGGCAGGCGCGGCGATATACGTCGATAACGCGACGATGCCCGCGAGCGTGTCGGGATGCGTGAGGCCCGCGATATAAGCAATCGCGCCGCCTTGCGAAAAGCCGGCGAGCACGATGCGGTGCGTCGGCACGCCGCGCGCATTTTCACGCGCAATCAGCGCGCGCACGGCATCGCGCGTCCGGCGAATGCCGTTTTCGTCGGCGTGGCGACGGCCTTCTTCAAGCGAATAGATGTCGTACCAGCCCGGCATCACATAGCCGTTGTTCCAGGTGATCGGAATCGACGGGGCATGCGGAAAGACGAAACGAACCGCGAGCGAGGCGGGTAAATCGAGCTCGGGGACGACCGGCACGAAGTCGTTGCCATCGGCGCCAAGGCCGTGCAGCCAGATCACGGCGGCATCGGGGGCCGCGCCGGTTTCGATTTCGATGGCAGGCAATACATCGCTATTGGACTGCATCCACATACTCCGCTTTCATGCGCGCATGAATTTTTTTAATGATGCGCGCGGGGTATCCCATACTGCGGGTCGATATTCGTCGAGTGCGGACATCATAATCGGTTTATGCGCGAGTGATAAGCGCGGCAGAGATTGATGTCTATTGTCTTTCAAACATGACAACACGAATCGCCGAAGATTTGACGCGTCTTTTTTATTCGTCTCGCCGCAGATAAACGATTATCAAAATCGCCGGAAGCGCATGTTTGGCGAATCCGCGTTGGCATCGGATAAAGCGCGGCAGCCATCGAAGCCATTTTGCTGGCGCCATGTCGAAAGTCGGGCGACGACGTGTCGAGTGCTGATCGGACAGGCTTTTCACATCGAGTCCGGCGCGGACAAAGTCGAGCAGAGCGCGGGGTTGCGTCAGGCATTCGTAAGCCAGGCTGGTATCATGTGCGCCGGGCCGCGAACGTCGCGGCCGTACGTCGCGGCCGTTTTTATTGCCTTGCGCCGTTCGTGTTCACAGGAAGCCCGCTTTGACCCGCCGTCCGATTTTCGTTGATTTGATGATGTTGCTGGCCGCCATGATCTGGGGCTCCGCGTTCGTCGCCCAGCGCCTGAGCGCGGCGGCGATCGGTCCGTTCTACTACACGGGACTGCGCTTTCTGCTCGGCGCGCTCGTCGTGCTCGTGTTCTGTCTGTTCGTGCCCGAGCAGCGCAAGGCGCTGCGCGCGATCCCGTCCGATCGCGGTTTGCTGCGCGCGGCGGGCACGCTCGGCGTCGTGACCGCGATCGCGATTTCGGCCCAGCAAATCGGACTCCAGTACACGAAGGTCGCGAACGCGGGCTTTATCACGTCGCTCTATGTGATCCTCGTGCCGATGATGGGGCTTTTCACGCGCCACAAAACCGCGGCACGGACCTGGATCGGCGCGTTGCTCGCGGTCATCGGCATGTACTTCCTGAGCGTCGACGAGCATTTCACGATCATGGCGGGCGATGGCCTTCAGCTTGTCTGCGCAGTCGTGATTTCGGCCCAGGTCGTGCTCATCGGCCGTTATGCGCGGCAGCACGATCCGCTTGCGCTGTCGATCGCGCAGTTCGTCGCGACGGGGCTGATCTGCATGGTCGTCGCGGTCTTCACCGAGCCGCTGAGCGTGGCGTCGATCGATGCGGCGTGGCCGACGATCCTCTACGGCGGCGCGCTTTCGGTCGGCGTGGCCTACACACTGCAGGTCGTCGCCCAGAAGCGCGCGTCGGCCGCGCATGCCGCCGTTATTTTCAGCATGGAAGGGCTGTTCGCGGCCATCGCGGGTTGGCTCGCGCTCGGCGAAACGCTGTCGCCGCGCGCGATCGGCGGTTGCGCGCTGATGCTCGCGGGCCTGCTCGCGTGCCAGTTGCTGCCCGCGCGCGAGCGCGATGCGCGGACCTCGCCGGCGACCGCCAACGGGGTGGCCGCCGACGCCTGAGCGTTCGCGGCGTCGGCGGACTCAGGCGGTCGTCCGGTGCCGGTCGGTCGCGACGACGTTGCGCGACCAGGTCGAACGTTCGCGCAGCAGCGCATTGAGCTGATCGGCCGGCAGCGGCCGGCTGAACAGATAGCCCTGGATTTCGTGGCAATCGTTGTCGAGCAGGAAGTCGAGCTGATCGACGGTTTCGACGCCTTCGGCGATCACGTCGAGATTGAGCCGGCGCGCGAGCGAGATGATCCCCGTGACGATCGCGCTGTCGTCTTCGTCGTGCGGCAGCCCGCGCACGAACGACTGGTCGATCTTGAGCCGCACGATCGGGAAATGCTTGAGCGCGCTGAGGCTTGAATAGCCCGTGCCGAAGTCGTCGATCGACAGCCGTACGCCCATGCGCTGAAGTTCCTTCATCGTCGCGACCGCGGCGTCGAGGTCGCGCATGATCAGGCTTTCCGTGAGTTCGAGTTCGAGATAACGCGGGTCGAGCCCGCTCTCTTCGAGCGCGTGCGCGACGCGCGCGACCCATTCTTCGTGCAGGAACTGATGCGCCGACACGTTGACGGACACCGTCAGCGGGGGCATGCCCGCGCGCTGCCATGCCTTGTTCTGCTTGCACGCCTCGTGAAGCACCCAGTCGCCGATCGGCACGATCAGCCCCGTCTCTTCGGCCAAGGGAATGAATTGCGCGGGCGACACGAGGCCCATCATCGGATGCTCCCATCGCACGAGCGCTTCGACGCCGTTGATCGTCTCGGTCGCGAGATCGACCTGCGGCTGATAGACGAGCCGGAATTCGTGATTCGCGAGCGCCTGGCGCAATTGTTCCTGCATCTGGAGCCGGTCGTGCGTGCGCGCGCTCATCTCGGCCGTGTAGTGCTGGTAGTTGTTGCGTCCGAGCGCTTTGGCGCGATACATCGCGATATCGGCGTTCTTGAGCAGCGTCTCCGCGTCCGTGCCGCCGTCGGGATAGCTCGCGATCCCCATGCTGCACGTGATCTGGTAGGTCTGTCCCGCGAGTTCGACGGGTTGGAGGATTGCGTCGCGCACGCGCTCGATCGAGGCCGTGACCGCGTCCGGCCGCCCCGAATCGCCGAACAGTACGACGACGAACTCGTCGCCGCCGAGCCGCACGACGGTATCGGGATCGTTGAAGCAGTTCGTCATGCGCGCCGCGACGACCTTGAGCAGGTCGTCGCCCGAATGATGGCCGAGACTGTCGTTGATGAGCTTGAAGTTGTCGAGATCGATAAAGACGATGCTCACGCGGCGTTGCGTCTCGTCGCGCTGGCGCAGCGCGCGATTGAGCCGCATGCCGAGCTGGGTGCGATTCGGCAGCCCCGTGAGCGCGTCATGGCTCGCCATGTGCCGGATGCGGTCTTCGGCCAGACGGCGCTCGATCGCGATGCCCGCGATGCGCGTGGCCATCGCGAGGGCGTCGGCCTCGATCGGCGTCGGCGTGCGCGCGTCCTGCACGTAGAGCGTCAGCGACGCGAGCGCATCGCCCGACGGCGCGATGATCGGCATCGCCCAGCAACCCTGGCAGTCGCCGACATGCACGCGGATCATCTCGCGACGCACGGTTTCGTTGTTCGCCGAATTGCCGATGATGACGGGCGCGTGGGTGTGGATCGCGCGGCCGCTCGGCCCCGCGTCGGCGCCGATCGGCGTGCCGAGCACGGCTTGCCAGTAAGGGTCGGGCAGGCTCGGCGCGGCGATGACTCGCAGCGATTTGCCGTCCTCGCTGCGCATGAGCGTCGCGCAGACGACGCCGCTGATCTGCGTCTCGAGCACGCGCATCAGATAGTCGAGGACTTCGGCGAGCGGCGTGGCCGCCGCGATCATTTCGAGCACGCGATTCTGTTCCTGGCGCCGGAGTTCGGCGCCTTTGCGCGCGCTGATGTCGCGCATGATCGCGACCACGCCGTCCTCGACGCGCACGACCTGGCGATAGAGCCAGAGCCGCGTGCCGTCGGGGCGCCGGTGGATCCATTCGCGTTCGAGCACCTGGCCGGTATCCGCGACGCGCACGAATTCGTCGAACATTCCGTCGTGGTTCGAATCGGGGAACGCGTCGTCGAGCGACATGCCGAGCAGTTTCGCCTTCGGCAGCCCCGAGACTTCGACGCCGCGCCGGTTCGTGTTGCGCACGACGAAGCGCGCGATCTCGCCGTCGGGCCCGCGTACGCAGTCCAGCACGAAAAACGCGTCGATGCTGCCTTCGGACGCCGCGTAGTACGTTTGCTGCGCCTGGCGCGCGCGCTGGCGGATCAAGGCGAGTTGCCAGCTCGTGCGGCTCAACACGAGCGTCAGGACGATCAGCATCACGCTGCCGAGCGCTGTTTCCCAGATGTAGGTGCGTTTGTGCGCATGGAAATCGACGAGCTGTTCGTCCTGCGAGAGGCCGACGATGGCCACGAGCGGGAAGCCGTGGAGTTCGCGTACGTTCGTGTACCGCGTGACGCCTTCGTCCCACGGATGCACGGTCGCGGTATCGGTCGAGATGGCATGCGCAATCGATTCGATATCGACGGGCACGTGTTGGCCCCAGATCGTGCGCGAGCCGATCTGCTGCGCGCGCACGATGTCGTCGGTGCCGATGACGGCGAGCAGGCCGTGCTGGCCCATGCGCGACGAGTCATAGCCGCTCGTGAAATAGGCCGGACTGACCGAGACGAGCACAATGCCCGCGAAGCGCCCGCCGCTGTCCTCGAGCCGGCGGCTGAACGTGATCGCGGTCGAGCCGCCGAGGGGATCGCCGGTCGCCTCGCTGACATAGGGCATGGCCCCGTCCGTCGCGCGGTGTTTCTGGACGGCGAAGTAGGGGCGTTCGGCGATATTGCCGTGCGCATGCGGATCGGTCGAGGCGAGCAGCGCGCCGTCGGCGCCGACGATCGCCACGTCGAAGACCATGCGCGACGGCAACAGGCCGTTGTCGTGCAACTGGCGGATCGCGTCGCAGCCCGACATGTCGTAGGCATATTTGACGGTCTTCAGCGTTTGGTCGATGGCCGTCAGGCTGCGCACGAGCTGCGCTTCGTAGGTGTCGGCAAGTTCGCGGCTCGATGCGGCGGCCGCGGCCTGGGCGGCGTCGCCCTCGACGCCGACGAGGTGCATGACCGAGGTCCACGCCGAGACGAGCAGCAACAGCGCGAACACGGGAAACAGCACGTACGCTTCGAGTCCGCGGCGCAGGAGCGTGCCGGCCCTGCCCGCGTAGCGGACGTCGCTGTATTTCATCGCGCGGCGCCGCCTCCGGCCGAATACGCAAGGTGCATGGGATATCGCAGTGAAACGTTGTTCGACGGACCGGACGGCAGGCCGTTCTCGGAGCCCGGAAATTGACCGAACGTTCAAGTCCCATGCTTAACGGCTCGCGAGGGCGATTCTTGAATCGGCATTCACCCTGATGGGCGTGCGTGTGCGCGCGTGCGGCCTCGTCGCGCTTCGCGCGCGTTTGGGCCGATCGCGGGTCGCGATCGGTTCGGATTCCGACCGAACGACGTGCGTTACTGGATTGCGGCGCCGTCGCGCGTGATCTTGACGGCCGTCGCCGACTTGAAATTCGCGCGAATGCTGTCGCCGACCTTGAACGCATCGAGCGGCACGTCGGGCAGGGCTTGCACGACGACCGTGCGCTCGGGGCCGCGCAAGGTCACGAGCCGTTGCTTGCGGTCGATCTTCTCGACTGTCGCGACGACTTCGACCGAGCGGACCGACGTCGACTCGCCGCCAGAGACGGGGGTCGTCGCATCCGTTTCGATCTTTTGCCGGATGCCGTTCGAGGCGACCTTGTCCGCATGGACGAGCAACGCGTTCTGATAGTCGATCGTGACGGTGTCGCCGATCTTCAGATCGGCCACGTTTCCGACGTTCGGATCGACGTCGACGGCGATCTCGTTGCCGCGCGGTCCCCGGATCAGCACGCTGTTCGAATCGGCGTCGATTCCGACGATTTTCGTGACGACATGCGCCACCACGCCGCTCTGGACCGCGTGGGCCGTATCGGGCGGCGGCGCATCGTCGGCGTGGGCCGGCGCGGAGACGGCGCAGGCCAGGGCGACGCTCGCGACCGCGACGAAGGTATGGACTCGGGGGCTGCGGCGATCAGTCGGGTTCATGAGGGCGCTCCGCGGGGCGTGGACGGCGTGTCGGTCGTCGATACAGATCGTGCGGGATCGCCGGAGATCGTGCGCACCGGACGCGGGGCGTAGATCGAGCGAAACAGGCACGGTGCAACGAAGGCGTGATGGGGGCGTGCGCCGAGCGCCCGCGCCGTCATGCGATCGCTTCACGAAAATACGCCGTCTCGCGCGCGGCGGCGTGTCAAAACGCCATGACATGCCGTGTTCGCTTAGCGTGTGAAGCGATCTGCCCCGAGGGTGGCCCGGCCGAGGCTGACCGCGCGCGCATGATCGCAAGGCATGCCGGCCTCACGGCGCGCGCGCTCGACAGCTCGCCGGACCGCGTCTCGCGCCGCCATCGAGCCGCCGGCCGGTGGCGATTGAGCGGCCGCTCATCCGGCCGCTCACCGCTCACCGCGTCGCCGTCGACGGGGCCGCCTACCAGGGCGCCGACCCGACTGCTTACTGAGCCGTATAGGCCCCGTCGACCGCGATGCGTTGACCCGTCAGGTAGTGCGCCTTGTCGCTCGCGAGAAACACGATCGTCTGCGCGATCTCCTCGGGCGCGGCCGCGCGCTTGGCGGGCACCGTCGCCAGAAAACCGTTGCGCACGTCATCGCTGCCGCCCGTGAAACGGTCGAGCATCGACGTATCGACAGGACCCGGCGACACCGCGTTGACCCGCACGCCGAGCGGCGCGCCTTCGAGCGCGGCGCTCTTCGTCAGGCCTTCGACCGCATGCTTGCTCGCGGCGTAGACCGATGCGCCCGCGATGCCGACCTGACCCGCGATCGACGATAGATTGATGATCGACCCCGCGCCTTGCGCCTGCATCGCACGCATTTCATGTTTGATCGACAGCAGCGTGCCGAGCACGTTGACCGAGAACGTCGCTTCGTAGTTCGCCGCGGCCTGATCGGTGATCGGACCGAGTTCGCCTTCGGTGCCCGCGTTGTTGACTGCGACGTCGAGCCGGCCGAAGCGCGCAAGCGTCTGTTCGACGAGGCGGCGCACGTCGTCCTCGTGGCGTACGTCGGCACGAACGAATTCGGCCTCGACGCCGCGTGCGCGCAATTCGGCGGCAAGCGCCTGCCCCTTGTCGTCATGACGACCGCTGACGACGATGCGGTGGCCTTCGTCGGCGAACGCGAGGGCGGTGGCGCGACCGATGCCGGTCAATGCGCCGGTGATCAGAACGACGGGCTGGGCGATGGGCGTCTCGTTCGTGCGAATCGTGTTCATCTGAATCTCCTGGATCTTCGGAAAGGCATCTCGTTGAGGGAAACGCGTCTGGCGTTGCGTTGAGTGAACTTTGAATGATTCCAATCGGTTGAACTAGATAGGGCGTCGGCCTATCATCCATTCCATCAAGGAATAAAAGCGGCGGATATGGACAAACTCCAGGCCATGAAGACCTTTGTGCGGGTCGTCGAAGCGGGGAGCTTTTCGGCGGTCGCGCACGAGACCAACACGACGCAGAGCGCGATCAGCAAGCAGGTGGCGGGGCTCGAACGCGAACTTCAGGCGAAGCTGCTCACGCGTACGACGCGTTCACTCGCGTTGACCGAGGAGGGGGCGCGGTATTTCGAACAGGTGCGGCGGCTCGTGGCCGAGATCGACGAGGCCGAGGGCGTGCTGCGCAAAGGCGAGCAGCAACTGACGGGCTGGCTCCGCGTGGCGGCGTCCGTCGCGTTCGGGCGGCTCAAGCTCATGCCGATCGTGCAGACGTTCTTGCGCGACCATCCGGCGGTCAAGCTCGATTTGCGCCTGCATGACGGCTTCGTCGATCTCGTCGAGCAGGGGATCGACGTGGCGGTACGGATCGGCGAGTTGTCCGACAGCGGGCTCATCGCGCGCCGCGTCGGCACGACGCACCGGATGCTGCTCGCGCATCGGCGCTATCTGCCGTCGCAGCCGGCCGCGACGCGGCGGCTCAAGACACCCGAGGATCTCGCGCAGCACAACTGCATCGTCTACACGGAGATCGCGTCGCGCAATGTCTGGACATTCACGGCGGGCGTGGGCGCCAAGGAGCCCGTCGGCACGCAGCGCGCGGTACGCGTCGACGGCAACCTGCAGACGAACAGCAGCGAAGTCATCCGCGCGTCGGTCTTGTCGGGTATCGGCATCGGCTATTCGCCGACCTGGCTGTTCGACGAAGAACTCCGCAACGGCGAGGTTGTCCAACTGCTCCCCGACTGGCAGACCGCGTCGTTTCCGATCCATCTCGTGAGTCCGCAGGAGCGGCGCGATTCGGCGAAGGTCCGTGCATTCGCCGAATGCGTCGGCGCCGCGATCGCGCAGATGCACGCGGATTGAGACGGGGTCCGTCCGCGCGATGGGGCGCGAACCGGCGGTCGATCATGGACTGTCACGCAACCCGCACGCAACCCGTACACGACCCGTCACGCGTCCGGCACGAGCCGTTGGTACAGATCGACGTACCGGAGCGCCGACGCTTCCCAGCCGAAGTTCGACTTCATGCCGTGCCGGCGCGTCGCGTTCCACTCGTCGGGACGCGCGTGCAAGGCGAAGACCCGCTTGACCGCGCGCGTGAGCGACGCGAGGTCGAACTTCTCGAACACGAAGCCGGTTGCGATGCCGTCCGCGAGGTTTTCGAGCGAAGCGTCGACGACCGTGTCGGCAAGACCGCCGACGCCGTGTACGAGCGGCAATGCGCCGTACGCGAGGCCATAGAGCTGCGTGAGACCGCACGGTTCGAAACGCGACGGCACGCAGACGACGTCGCTGCCCGCGACGATCACGTGCGCGAGCGCCTCGTCGAAGCCGAGCTCGATCGCGACCGACTCGGGATGCGCGAGCGCGGCCTGCTTGAGGCCCGCTTCGAGCCGCGGTTCCCCGGTGCCGAGCACGACGAGCTGGCCGCCGCGTTCGACAATCTCGGACAACGCGGCGAGCAGCAGGTCGAGGCCTTTCTGCTCGGTCAGACGGCTTACGACGCCGAAGATCGGCGCGTCGGGCTTCGCGGCGATGCCGAAGCGCTGTTGCAAGGCACGCTTGCAGGCGGCTTTGCCGTCCATGTCCTCGGCCCAGTACGGCGCCGCGATCGACGGATCGGTCGACGGATGCCAGACCGCGTAGTCAACGCCGTTGAGGATGCCGAGCACGTCGTGCGCGCGTTCGCGCAGGAGTCCGTCGAGTCCCGCGCCTTGCGCGAGCGTTTGAATCTCGTTCGCGTAGGTCGGACTCACGGTCGTGATCTTGTCCGAGTAGAACAGCCCCGCCTTCAGGTAAGAGACCTGACCCCAGAATTCCATGCCCTGCATCTGGTAGTACGGCGCGGGCAGGCCGAGTTCGCCGAACGTCGACGCGGGGAACAGCCCTTGATAGGCGAGGTTGTGCACGGTCATGACCGTCGCGGCGATCCGGCGGCGCTGCGCGGCCTCGGCGGCCCGGATATACGGCGCGGCCAGGCCCGCGTGCCAGTCGTGCGCATGGACGAGCGCGGGCGTCCAGTCCGGATCGGCGCCCTGCGCGATCAGCGACGCGGCCCAGCCGAGCAGCGCGAAGCGGCGGTTGTTGTCGGCATACGGATGATGGGCCGCATCGAGATACGGACTGCCCGGACGACCGTAGAACGCATCGGCGCGAATCACGTAAAGACCCGTGCCGTTCGTGCGCAGACGCCCGAATTCGAGCGCGATGTCTTGCAGGCCGAAGCGGGGACCCGTATGGGCGACCGGCCGGAGATCCTCGAGTCCCGCGAGCACGGCCGGAAAGCCCGGCATGATCACGCGTGCGTCGGCCCCGAGCGGCGCGAGCACGGGCGGCAGCGCGCCGACGACGTCGGCGAGCCCGCCGGTCTTGAGCAGAGGATAGAGTTCGGCCGCGACGTGAAGCACGCGGATCGTCACGCGTCGTCCTCCTCGTTGCCGTGAAAGCGCCGGCCCGCGACCATCGCATCGACGGCGTCGCGCGTGACGAGCACGACGCCGCTCGAGGTCCGGAAGAAACGCGACGCGTCGAGTTCGGGGTCTTCTCCGATGACGGTGCCTTCGGGGATCGTGCATCCCCGGTCGATGACGACTTTACGCAAGCGGCAGCTCCTTTCGACAGTGACCTGCGGAAGCAATACTGCCTCATTGATGTTACAGAACGAATGCACGCGGACCGCCGACGACAGCACCGAGCGCGAGATCTGCGAGCCGGACACGACGCATCCGCCGCACGCGAGCAGGTTCGTGCCCGTGCCCTGCAGGCCGTTGAGATCGCGCACGAACTTGGCCGGCGGCAACTGTTCCTGATGCGTCCAGATCGGCCAGCGGCCGTCGTAGAGATCGAGCGCGGGAATCGTCGAGGCGAGGTCGAGATTCGCGGCCCAGTACGCGTCGATGGTGCCCACGTCGCGCCAGTAGGCGGGCGCTTCGTTGTCCGAGGTCACGCACGACATGCTGAACGGGTGCGCGATCGCGACGCCCGTCGAGACGACGTGCGGCACGATGTCTTTGCCGAAGTCGTGTTCGGTGCCCGATTTCTCGATGTTGTCCTCGAGCAGCTGGTACAGATAATCGGCGCTGAACACGTAGATGCCCATGCTCGCGAGCGCGACGTCGGGGCGGCCAGGCATCGCGGGCGGATCCTTGGGCTTTTCGACGAAACCCGTGACGCGGCGCGTCTCGTCGACATGCATGACGCCGAAGGCTACGGCGTCCATGCGCGGGACCTCGATGCATCCGACCGTGCAATCGGCGCCGCTTTGCACGTGATCGGCGAGCATCTTCGTGTAGTCCATCTTGTAGACGTGGTCGCCCGCGAGCACGATCACGAAGCGCGGGCGGATCGAGCGGATGATGTCGATGTTCTGATAGACCGCGTCGGCCGTGCCGCGATACCAGCTCTCGTCGATGCGCTGCTGGGCGGGCCACATGTCGATGAACTCGTTGAACTCGCCGCGCAGGAAGCCCCAGCCGCGTTGAAGGTGGCGCAACAGCGAATGCGCCTTGTATTGCGTGACGACGGCGATCCGGCGCACGCCCGAGTTCAGGCAGTTCGACAACGCGAAGTCGATGATCCGGTACTTGCCGCCGAAGTGCACGGCCGGTTTGACGCGCTTGTTGGTCAGCGCGCCGAGCCGTGTGCCGCGACCGCCGGCGAGCACGATGGCGAGTGTCGATTTTTGCAGATCGTTCAGATTCACCGGCGTCTCCATGCCGACCTCCCGTTGTGCCGTGGTTGTGTCCTTCGAGGTGATGCTTTCGATCGTGCAATGCGGCGTCAAGCGCGAACAGCGTGGCATCGCACGTCGCGTTCCCGTCGAGCCGGGCCGGCGCGTATGCGGCGATGCAGCAGGCGTGGCACGACGCATGACCCTCGCGTCGCGCGCACACGTGAACGATGTGCGTAAAAAACAATGTAGGCGAAAAGTCGACGCAGATCCGGAGAATCCCTGCGTCTTGGCCCTCAGGCAGAACCCTTAGATGCGAGTGCGTCGGGGAGGGCGCCGCGACATCGTCACACGGGCCTTGTTACACTTTGACGCGCGCACGCGGCCCTGCGCGTTCGCGCCCTCATCTTCCGATCCGGACGTCCTCATGAAGTTACATAGCCGTACGCCGCTCGTTCTTCATCGCGAACTGTCGAGTCCCGAGCAACGCATCTGGCTCAAGCTCGAGAATCTCCAGCCGTGCGGGTCGTACAAGCTCAGGGGCATCGGCGCGTTGTGCCAGCACGCGCATCTCGAAGGCAAGCGGCGGCTGATCGCGCCGTCGGGCGGCAATGCGGGCGTGGCCGCGGCGTATGCGGGTCGTGAGCTCGGCATGGGCGTCGAAGTCATCGTGCCGACGACCACGCCCGAGGCGACGCGCGCGCGCATCCGCGCGCTCGGCGCGGACGTGCTCGTCTTCGGCGACGCATGGGACCAGTCGAACGCGCTCGCGCTCGAACGCGCCGGCGAGATGAACGCGCAGTACATTCCGGCCTTCGATCATCCGATCATCTGGGAAGGGCACAGCACGCTGATCGACGAAATCGTCGACGAACTGCCGACCGTCGACGCGGTCGTGGCGTCGGTCGGCGGCGGCGGCCTGATTTCAGGCGTCATGCTCGGACTCGAACGCTACCGGCGCTCAGACTGCCGTGTGATCGCCGTCGAAACCGAAGGCGCGGCTTCGTTTCACGCGGCGCTCGCGGCCGGGCATCCGGTCGATATCGGACGGATCACGTCGATCGCGAAATCGCTCGGCGCGCTTCAGGTCGCCGCGTGGCCCGTCACGGCGATCGAGGCGTTCCCCTATCGCTCGCTCGTGCTCAGCGACGCCGAGGCGATCGCGGGCACGATCCGCTACGCGGACGAAGCGCGCCAGCTCGTCGAGCCCGCGTGCGGCGTCTCGCTCGCCGTCGCCTATCAGCATCACGTATGTCTCGACGGCGCGCGCGACGTCGTCGTGGTCGTATGCGGCGGCGTCAGCATTTCGGCCACGCAGATCGCCGCGTGGAAGGCCGAACAGATCGGCGCGGGCATTCGCTGGGCCGCCTGAGGTCCCGTGTGAAGACCCTCGGGTCGCCGCATGAAAGACTGAGCGGGCCGGCCTAGGTATCCGGCGGGCCGCCCGAGGTGTCGCGTAAGGCCTCGTCTGAGGTCCCCTCAGCGCACACACGTGAACGACGCCGCTGCATCGACGGAGCCGCTGCCGTTGTAGCGCGGCCACGTCGGGTATTCGCAGAGCGGGCGCGTCCGGCCGGGCACGCCGGCGGTGTCCGTGACGATCTGATCGGCCGGCGCGGCGCCGTTTTCGACCCAGTGTTCGAGCGCCGTCAGCGAGTCCC
Source organism: Pararobbsia silviterrae (assembly GCF_003628125.1). Lineage (GTDB taxonomy): Bacteria > Pseudomonadota > Gammaproteobacteria > Burkholderiales > Burkholderiaceae > Pararobbsia > Pararobbsia silviterrae. Next base: position 184,709 of record NZ_RBZU01000007.1, on the reverse strand, counting down.
ACGACGCGTTGAACACGGCGCTCGCCGCGTGGTTGTAGCCGGGCACCTCATAGAACCGCGCGAATGAACGCACGGCCTCGGGTCCCATCTGGCTCACGAGTCGGCCGTAGTAGTCCTCCGTCGATCGCGTGCTGACGAGCACGTCGCTGAGACCGTGCGCGAGCAGCAGCTTGCCGCCGCGTGCCTTGAACGCGGACAGATCGGTCTTCGCATCGAGCGTGCGGCTGAGATCGCTGATCCTGTCGGCCCATGGGCCCGGGCGTTCGGGGTCGATCGCGAGCGTGTCGGCGTTCGGGTCGCGCGTCACCGCGTATTTGAACCATTGATCGGCGAGCACGCTCACGTAAGGCGCGTTTTTCGGCATCGGCATGGTCGGCGCCGCATGGCCGAGGGCCAGCCAGAGGACGGTCTTGTGCAGCACGTCGTCGCCTTCGCCGATACCGGTGTCGGCGCCCCAGATGTTGAAGCCCGGATGCTCGGTCAACCCGCTGGCGAGATAGGTCAGCCGCATCGGCGCGTTGATCGTCTTGACCGCCTGGATCTGTGCGTCGGACAGACACCGATCGCCCGTGTCGTGGCCGTCGGGGCAGCGCAGCGGATGCCCGTCGACGGTCGCGCTCGCCGGATCGAAGAGCCGGTTGCATTCGGCCTGGTTGCTGATCAGGCCGTCGCGCACGCCGTCGAGCGCGTCGCATGCCTGCATGGCGGCGTCGAACAGCGTCTTGCGCTTGGCGGGCGTCAGATAGGCGCCGGGCGCGGCGAGCGCGCGGCTCATGCGTTGGCCGCCGAGGATGCTGACCATGCCGGCCCACGCCGGATACCACGCGATCGCGCCGTCCCAATCGCCCGGCCAGCGTTGAATGGCCGTCAGCGCTTCGCGGCCGCCCGTCGATCCGCCGATGAAATACGCGCGAGCCGGGGCCTGGCCGTAGCGCGTGCGGATCACATAGACCGCGACGTCGCGCGTCTTCTTGAGCGCATCGCCCGCATTCCAGTTCATCAGCGCTTCGTCGTTGCTCGCGAACGCGCCGTCTTGCGATCCCAGCGGACCCGCTTGGTGTCCGGAGTCGCTGCCGAAGACGGCATAGCCGCGCGCGATCGGATAAGGGCGGTCCGCGGGACCCGCGGGCACGTTGCCGACGACGTTCGGCATCGTGCCGTCGAGCCCGCCGCCGCCGTACATGACCGCCTTCGCGTTCCATGCGTCGGGCAGCGCGATCTTGAGCTTGACGGCGGGCGCCGCCGGATCGTGCGGCGCGATCGAGGCGGTCACCGCGCAATGCGCGGGGACCGCCTTGCTGCCTTCTCCGCTTGGGTCGACGTGAGCAGCGGTCGTCACGACGGCGCCCGATGTCGGCAGCCCGATCGCGCTCGACGGGATCTGCAGGCCCACGAGCTGCGCGCAGGCGAGGCCGTTGGCGTTGTTGGCGTTCGATGCGCCGTCGCCGCTTCGTGCGGTCGTATCCGGATGAAGCGCGGCACAGCCGGGTAGCAACAGCGCGGCAACGACGAGCGAAGGGAGGCGCAGCTTCGACGGCATGAATGTCTCCAGATTGTTTTTTGCGCGCGAGGGCGCGCGCGTTTTCTGGCGATGATACGAGCGGAGACGGTCGAGAAACAGCGCCGAAACGGACAAGTTGATGTCTCTTTCGGACTCGGCGCGAACTGGGGGCGGACTCGATGCGGACTCGGTGCGCGCGCGTCGCCGTGACCGCGTGGAAAGCGTCGGCCGACGGCGATGCATCGTTCGCGCGCGTCTTGGAGGCTGCGGACGACGCCTATGCGTTGCGAGCGGTCTGCCGATGCCTCATGCGTCCGATGTCACCTGACGCGCGGCCGCGCCGGCTCGATCGAGTGCGTGCGCGAAGGTACGCTGTTCGTCCGCATCGAATTGCGCGACGAACAATTCAGCCACGGCCGACTCATAGACCTTCCACATTTTTTTACGCAACGCGCGGCCCTTGCTCGTGATCGACGCGAACGCGGCGCGTCCGTCCTCGGCCGAGCGCGCGCGCGTCACGAAGCCTTCCTGCTCCAATCGATCGACGAGTCGCGTGAGGTTGTAGCGCTCGATGACGAGCACGTCGGCGAGCTCATGCATGCGCCGCGTGCCGCCGGGACCGCTTTCGAGTCCCCACAGCAAGTCGTACCACGCGTAGGCGGGCAGGCCGGCTTCGGCGAGCCGCCGTTCGACCTCGCGGATCATGAGCCGATGCGTGCGGACAAACGAGAACCATAGATCGGGCTGGTCTTGGGGCATGGCGAGACACTCCGTAAAGTAATTGCAGTTGCAATTCTACTCGACGGCGATACAATGGCCGCCCATACGATTGCAATTGCAATCGTATGGGCGCGATAGATGGACGTGGTCCGCATTCGCGGTTATTGGCGGCGTGTATTCGCCGCGTTTTTTGTCGCGCTCATGGGTCGCGCTCGTTTGCTCCGTGTATTCGGCGCATTGCATAGCCGCGGCCCGCGCAATGGCGTTCACTCGCCCCTTATTCCGGAGACCTGCCCATGAATTCCCGCCATCCGCACATCGACGTCGATCCGCAAGAAACACAAGAGTGGCTGGAGGCGCTGGAAGGCGTCGTGGCGGTCGAAGGGCGTCCGCGCGCGCACTACCTGATCGATCAACTCGTCGATCGCGACGCGGACCTCCACGGCGATCTGCATGCCCGCGTGACGAGTGCCTATGTCAACACCATCGGACGCGAACGTCAGCCGGTCTACCCGGGCGACCTGAGCATCGAGCGCCGCTTGAACGCCTATATCCGCTGGAACGCGATGGTCATGGTCCTGCGCGCGGGCAAGCATTCGAACGTCGGCGGCCACATCGCGACCTATGCGTCCGCGGCCGTGCTGTACGACGTGGGCTTCGACCATTTCTTTCGCGGCCGCACCGAGCGCTTCGCGGGGGACCTCGTCTATATCCAGGGGCATTCGGCGCCGGGCATTTACGGTCGCGCCTATCTCGAAGGCCGCTTGACCGAAGCGCAACTCGACAACTTCCGTCGCGAGGCGGGGCGCGACGGGTTGTCGTCGTATCCGCATCCGCGTTTGATGCCGGCATTCTGGCAATTTCCGACGGTATCGATGGGACTCGGACCGTTGACCGCGGCCTATCAGGCGCGCTTCATGCGCTACCTCGAATACCGCGGTCTGACTGCGCATCAGGGACGCAAGGTCTGGGCATTTCTCGGCGACGGCGAAATGGACCAGCCCGAATCGCTCGCGGCCATTTCGCTCGGCGGCCGCGAACGGCTCGACAATCTGATCTTCGTGGTCAACTGCAACTTGCAGCGGCTCGATGGCCCGGTACGCGGCAACGGCAAGGTGATTCAGGAACTCGAAGGCACGTTTCGCGCGGCGGGATGGAACGTCATCAAGGTCATCTGGGGCGGCGGATGGGATGCGCTGCTGCAGCGCGATCACACGGGGCTGTTGCGTCAACGCATGATGGAGTGCCTCGACGGCGACTATCAGACCTTCAAGTCGCAGAACGGCGCTTATGTGCGCGAACGTTTCTTCGGCACGTCGCCCGAACTGCTCGAATTGGTCGCCGATCTTTCGGACGACGACATCTGGCGACTCGCGCGCGGCGGTCACGATCCGGAAAAGGTCTATGCGGCCTACGCGCAGGCGATGCGGACTCAGGGACGCCCGACCGTCATTCTCGCGAAGACGGTCAAGGGCTTCGGCATGGGCGAGGCCGGCGAAGGCCAGAACGTCAATCATCAATTGAAAAAGATGAGCGCCGACGCCGTGCGGGCTTTTCGCGATCGATTCCATTTGCCGATCAGCGATGCGCAACTCGACGAGATGCCGTATCTGAAGCCCGATCCCGACAGCGAAGCGGCACGGTACTTCGCACAGTGCCGTGCGCGGCTCGGCGGACATATCCCGGCGCGCGTCGCCGACGTGCCGTCCTTGCCGATTCCGCCGCTCTCGACGTTCGCCGCGCAACTCAAGGACAGCGGCGATCGCGGCGTCTCGACGACCATGACGTTCGTGCGCATCCTCGGCACGCTGCTCAAGGATCCGAACCTCGGCAAGCGCATCGTGCCGATCGTGCCCGACGAATCGCGCACGTTCGGCATGGAGGGACTATTTCGACAGATCGGCATTCATTCGGCCGTCGGGCAACTGTATACGCCGCAGGATGCGGGCCAACTGAGCTACTACCGGGAAGCGGCCGACGGCCAGATTCTGCAGGAAGGGATCAATGAATCGGGCGCGTTCGCGTCGTGGATCGCCGCCGGCACCGCGTACGCGAATCATGGGTTGCCGATGATTCCGTTCTACATTTTCTATTCGATGTTCGGTCTGCAGCGCATCGGCGATCTGGCCTGGGCCGCGGGCGATGCACGCACGCGCGGCTTTCTGCTCGGCGCGACGTCGGGGCGTACGACCTTGATGGGCGAGGGCCTCCAGCACGACGACGGTCATAGCCATGTGCTGTCCTCGGTGATTCCGAATTGCGTGTCATACGACCCGACGTTCTCGTATGAACTGGCCGTCATCGTTCACGATGGCTTGCGCCGGATGTACGCGGAGCACGAGGACGTCTACTACTACATCACGCTGCTCAACGAGAACTATCCCCAGCCGGGTTTGCCGGCCGATGCCGAGGCCGGCATTCTCAAGGGGCTGTATCGATTGCCGAGCGCGGTGCCGGATCGCGCGCCGGAAGATTCCTCGCATGCGCACGTACAACTCTTCGGCAGCGGCGCCATTTTGCGCGAAGTGATCGCGGCGAGTGAATTACTGATGCAGGACTTCGCGGTATCCAGCGATGTCTGGAGCGCGACGAGTCTGACCGAACTCCGCCGCGACGGCTTGGCTGCCGAGCGATGGAACCTGCTGCATCCCGAAGATACGCCGTGTATTCCATACGTCCGGCAGTGTTTGCAAGGGCGTCCGGGTCCGGTCGTCGTCGCGACGGATTACATGAAGATCGTCGGCGACCAGATTCGCCCCTTCATCGACGATCGCCGCTTTGTGGCGTTGGGCACCGACGGATTCGGCCGCTCCGACACACGCGAATCGCTTCGCGCGTTCTTCGAGGTCGACCGGCATTTCATCGTCGTCGCGGCGCTCAAGGCGCTCGCCGACGATGGGGTGATCCCGCATCGACGCGTCAGCGAGGCGATTGCGCGCTACGGTATCGATACCGAGAAGATCGACCCGGCCTCGGTCTGACCTTCGGTGCGCGGTCCGCACGAACCTGAACGATCGATGGCCCGCTTTCGCGCGTTTAAACGCTCACACGCTCACGCGTTTTCATTCGGATTCTCTTTGATGCGTCTCTTGAATATTGTGTCGTCTCCGCGCGGCGCCGACTCGGTCTCGATCGGCATGGCCAACGCGTTTCTCGATGCCTATCGCGAGCATTGCCCTTCGGTCGAGATCGATACGCTGAATGTCTGGGAAGAGAACCTCCCCGATTTCGATGCTCAGGGTATCGGCGCGAAGTACAAGGGGGTCTCGAAACAGCCGCTGAACGATGCCGAGCTGTCGATCTGGATGCGCATCCAGTCGCTTGCGAAGCGATTTCAGCGGGCGGACCGGATCGTCGTGGGCGTGCCGATGTGGAATTTCGACTATCCGTACAAGCTCAAGCAACTGATCGATCTCGTCAGTCAACGCAATATGCTGTTCACGTTCGATGGACAGACATACGGTCCCGCGTTGCGGATTCCGCGTGCGCTCGTCATACACGTGCGCGGACAGCATCGCGATACGCGCACGGGTATCGCGAGTCCGGGCTTCGATCATCAGGCGGACTACATCGACTTCTGGCTGAAGTTCATCGGCGTGGACGACGTCAAACGGCTCACGATCGAACATACGTGGGATGCCCAAGCGCATGCCTCGATCGCCCACGGCAAGGCGCTGGCCCGCGATCTCGCGGCCGACTTTTAATCGTGCGGCCGCGCGGGAGCGTCGCCGCGCCTAGACCGCCGACTCGGTGCGCAGGTTTCGGCGCATGACGACCGTCGGTTCCGCGATCGCGTCGATCACGGTCCAGCCCCGGCGTTCATAGAACTCGCGTTCGTCGGCCGTCATCAGCAGCAGGGCGGGCTCGCCGAGACGTCGCGCATGCGCGCAGCACGCGTCGACGATCGCCGCGCCGACCCCGCGGCCGCGATGCGCTTCGTCGACCCAGACCGCCGATAGCCACGCGGACTGAACCGTATCTTCAGGGACTTCGTTGACGAGCACGCTGCCCGTGCCGAGCAAGGTGTCGCGATCGTGCGCGACGAGCGTGAAGGGGAGCGCGTGGGCGTTCAGGCGTTGCGAGAGGCGGTCAATCGCGCGTTCGATCGACGCTTCGGGGTCTGTGAGCCAGAACGTTTCGTGGAGCGCCTTGGCGACCGCAGGGAGGAATCGCGGGACATCGCACAGCAGGGTGATCTGCATACGTATCCTCTTCGGGTAGGTCCGGCGCGCCGCGAAGGCGGCCGCCGGTTCCGAGATGATACTCGCGCGCGCGGACGAGACGATGACGGCGATGTCCGCGTCATACCCGCCATCGAGCGGCGCGTCATCGATGCCGGCGCGCATGCCCGATCAGACGGCCATGCGGCCGGACGCGATACGCGTGCCCGATGACCTCGGGCACGCGGACGACTTCAGTGCGAGAGCACGAGTCGCGTCGTCTTCGCCGGGACCGTGACATGCGTCGCATGGTCCGCAATGACGACCTTGACCGCCGCAGCGTCGGCGCCCGCAACGTCGACGACCTTGACGGCTTGCGTCAGATTGACGAGCGTCAACGTGCAGCCGAGCGCGTTGCCCGAGAACTCGGCGGTCAGCATGTCGCCCTGACGGCTCACGCTCGCGTGCACTTCGCCCGACGCCGCATCGGCGCCGCGCACCGACGCTTGCGCGCGGCTGCCGTCGGACAGTGCGTACAGACGCCATTCGAGTCCGTCCGCATAGTCATAGTCGGGCTTCGAGGCATTCGCGCCGATCGCGAGCAGCGTATCGGGGCGCACGTAGATCGGCACGCTCATAAAGCCGTGTCGTTCACGCCGCCACGTTCCGCCCGCGACTTCCTCGCCCGTGAACAGATGCGTCCAGCGTCCGGCGGGCAGATAGAAGTCGACGTCGCCGGCCTCGCTGAACACCGGCGCGACGAGCACCGATGCGCCGAGCATGTACTGGCGATCGAGATAGTCGCACGCGCGATCGTGCGGATATTCGAGCAGCATCGCGCGCATGAGCGGCGTGCCTTCGTCGGCCGCGACCGCCGATTGTTCATAGAGGTAAGGCATGAGCCGCGACTTCCACTGCGTGAAGTGCCGGAGCACGTCGACCGCTTCGTCGTCGAACAACCATGGAACGCGATACGACTTGCTGCCGTGCAGGCGGCTGTGGCTCGACAGCAGACCGAACGCGCACCAGCGCTTGTAGACGTCGGCGGGCGCGGTGTTTTCGAAGCCGCCGATATCGTGACTCCAGAAACCGAAGCCCGACAAACCGAGCGACAGACCGCCGCGCAGGCTTTCCGCCATCGATTCGTAGGTCGAGTTGCAATCGCCGCCCCAATGCACGGGGAATTGCTGGCTGCCCGCGGCGGCCGAGCGCGCGAACAGCACCGCGTCGTCGCTGCCGCGCGCTTCGGCGAGCACCTCGTGCACGATCTTGTTGTAAAGGAAGGCGTAGTAGTTGTGCATGCGATGCGGATCCGAGCCGTCGTGATAGACGACGTCCGTCGGAATCCGCTCGCCGAAGTCGGTCTTGAACGCGTCGACGCCCATCGCGACGAGACGGCGCAGATGGTTCGCATACCACTCGGCCGCGTCGGGATTCGTGAAGTCGACGATCGCCTGACCCGGCTGCCATTTGTCCCATTGCCAGACGCTGCCGTCGGCGCGCTTGAGCAGATAGCCTTTTTTCTGGCCTTCGGCGAACAGCGGCGACGGTTGCGCGATATACGGGTTGATCCAGACGCAGATCCGCAGGCCCTTGTCCTTCAGACGGCGCAGCATGCCTTCGGGATCGGGGAAGGTCTCGGGGTTCCACTCGAAGTCGCACCAGTGAAACGCGCGCATCCAGAAGCAATCGAAGTGGAACACATGCAGCGGCAGATCGCGCTCGCGCATGCCGTCGATAAAGCTGTTGACCGTCGTCTCGTCATAGTTCGTCGTGAACGAGGTGGTCAGCCAGAGCCCGAACGACCAGGCCGGCGGCAGCGCGGGACGGCCCGTGAGCTGCGTATAGCGATCGAGCACGCGCTTGGGCGTGGGGCCGTCGATGACGAAGTATTCGAGTCCTTCGCCGGGCACGCTGAATTGCACCTTCGCGACTTTCTCGGTCGCGACTTCGAACTCGACGCGCTCGGGATGATTGACGAACACGCCATAGCCGCGGTTCGTCAGATAGAACGGGATGTTCTTGTAGGCCTGATCGGTGCCCGTGCCGCCGTCGCGGTTCCACATGTCGATCGACTGGCCGTTCTTGACGAACGCGGCGAAGCGTTCGCCGAGACCGTAGACGGCTTCGCCGACACCGAGGTCGAGGCGTTCGAAGACGTGGGTGCGTCCGCCGGCTTCCGTCACGTGGCCGGCCGCGCGAAATCCGCTGCCCGTCAGACGTTCGCGCGCGCCCGATTCGGTTTCGCGGACGAAGTCGATCGCCCAGTCGCCGTGCCGCGCGATCCGGAACGTCAGCGCGCCGCTCGTGAGCGTTGCCGCATCGTCGGTCAGCGACGTGCGCACATCGAGCGCATCGTCTTGCGCGAGCGCGAAATTCGGACCCTGCGCGCGGCCGCCTTGGTGGCGTTCGATACGCACGCCGATCACGCCTTCGACGGGCGAATGCACGCGCAAGGTGAAGAGGGCGGTGTCGAGCTGATACGCACGCGAACTCACGTCGCGCGGCGCCGCATAGATCAGCAGTTCTTTGCCGCGTACTTGCACGTCGTGCACGTAGACGGGGTACATCACCTGCAAGCCTTCGTGGATCAGCCAGTTACCGTCGCTGATTTTCATGGTTTGTCTCGTTCGGATGGACAATCGGATGCCCGAGGCACAGCGCGGCGACGCAGGCCGTGCCCGAGTGTTTCAAGGGTTCGCCGAAGCGGTGAGGCGCATGCGCATGCACGCGCCGGAACAGGGATATCGGTGTCGAAGTCGTCGATCTGTGACGGGGCCGCGTACGATTCCTTATTTGATTGCGCCCGCGGTCAGACCGCCGACGATGCGCCGCTGCAGCAGCATGAAAATGCCGAGAATCGGCGTCACGTAGATCGCGGAGTACGTCATGATCCCGATCCAATCGGTATTCGTCGCGCCGACGAACGCCGAGAGTCCGACCGTCGCGGTCTGATACGAATCGTCGAGGATCAGCGAACGCGCATAGACGTATTCACCGAACGACTGCAGGAACACGAGGATCCCGCTCACGAGGATGCCGTTCATCGCGAGCGGCAGCACGACGCGGAAGAACGCGCCGGCGGGGCTCGCGCCGTCGACCATTGCGGCGTCGCGCAGATCGCGCGGGACCTGCACGAAGCTCGAACGGCACAGCACGATGAAGAACGGCAGCGTCTTCGAAATCTGCGCGAGCACGACCGCGACACGCGGCGACGACAGCAGGCCGAGCGACTTGAACGCGGTGAACAGCGGCGTGACCATCAGCGACGACGGCAAGGCCTGCAGCACGAGCACCGCGAAGATCGCCACGCTCGTCACGCGGTTCTGGGACTGCGCGAGCGCGTAGGCCGCGCCGGTGCCGAGCACGATCGTCGCGGCTGTCGTGCCGCAGGCGATCGCGAACGAGTTCCAGAGATAGTTCGCCATTTGCCGATCGACGAAGGTCGCGACGAAATGCGACTGCGGATCGAGCGGCCACAACGTCGGCGGATAGCGGAACATCTCGGCCGCGCTCTTGAACGCGGTGATGTACATCCAGTACAGCGGGAACAGATACAGCGCGGTCACGGCGAGCGCGACGACAAGCAGGATGGTTTTTTTCATGGCGGACCTCACGCGACCTGTTCGTGACGGATCGAGCGCACGTAGATCACGGCGACGAACAGCACGAGCACGAGCATGACGGTCGCGACCGCGCTGCCCTGCGAGACTTCAAAGGTCTGGAACGAAAGCTGCCACGACCAGTACTGCGCGACTTGCGACGCGTTTGCGGGGCCGCCCTGCGTGAGCGCGGCGATCAGGTCGAACTGTTGCATCGTCAGGATCGCGCCGAGCGAGACGACGGCGCCGAGCGTCGAGCGCATCATCGGCAGCGTCATCGAGAAGAAGCGGCGAATCGGACCCGCGCCGTCGATCTTCGCGGCTTCGTAGATATCGGCGGGGATGCCGATCAGGCCGACGGAGAGCAGCAGCATGTTGAACGGCACGCCGAGCCAGACGTTCGCGAGGATGACGGCGAACAACGCATAGTGCGGATCGGACAGCCAGAAGATCTTGCCGTGGATGAGGCCGATCGACGTCAGCGCGTGATTGAGCACGCCGTAGTCGCCCGCGAACACGAGCTTCCAGATCGCGCCGACGACGAGGCCCGGCATGATCCAGCCTGCAAGAAAAAGGCCGCGCATAAACGATGCGGCCGGAAAGCTCTGCATGAAAAGCAGTGCCAGGAGGAAACCGATGACGATCTGGAACACGAGCGAGAGCCCGACGAACAGGATCGTGTTGATCACGACGATACGCGTCTCGGGACGCGAGATGACGTCGAGATAATTCGCGAGGCCGACGAAGGGCCGCACGAAGAACGCGGGGCTCATGAGATCGACTTGCTGAAACGACAGCACGACGTTGTAGATGAGCGGAATGCCGGCGAAGAGCAGCAAATAGAGCAGCGCCAGCGAAGCCATCGTGACTTCAAAGCCATTGCGGCCCTGGGCCTGTCTGAACCATGTCTTCATAGTGCTTGCGCGGGAATAGGTCGTGGCGGACGGCATATCTTGCGCCGTCTGCGCGGTACTGCGTGGGCTCGAACTCATACACACCCTCCTTCAGCGGCTGCGCGCGTCGATGCATACGAGGGACATCGCGCGTCGCGCCGCACCTGCGATCGGCCACGCGCCGACGTCATCAGGAACATCGAGGACGTCGAGCGTGGCCGGGACTTCAACAACGGCCCGGCGCGATACGCCGCGGCGGCGCATCGGCGGGCACGATCACCTGGCTTACTTCGTGGCCTTGTCGACTTCGGCCGCGGCGTTCTTCATCGCCGTGGGGGCGTCGGCCTGATGCGTGAGGACCTGCTGCATCGCCGTGTAGATCGCCTTCGAGATCTGCGGCCAGTTCGGGTTCGGACCGCGGCCGCGAGCGTATTGCATCTGCTCGTTGAAGACCTTGTACGCTTCGGGCCACTTCGGATCGTTCGTGACCGTGTCCTTCGACGGCGGCAGCATGCCGAACTCGTTCCAGTCGCGGCCGCGCTGGCTGTACATGTACTCGAGGAATTCGAACGCGAGTTCCGGGTTCTTGCTCGTCTTCAGGATCGCGTGGTTCTGTTCGCCGAGTGCCGATGCGCGCGGCGAGCCTTCCTTCTCGACGGGCAGCAGCGCCACGGCCCACTTGAATTTCGCGCCCTTCGAGACGGCGGGCAGTTCCCACGGACCGTCGATATCCATCGCGGCGTTGCCGTTGATGAACGTCGCGGCGGCTTCCGATTGCGAATGCGAGAGCGTATCGGGCGACGCGACCTTGTCGTCGAGGAGCTTTTGCCAGAATTGCGCGGCGCGGATCGCGCCGGCCGAGCCGAGCGAGGTCCAGTCGGCGCCCGTCGTCTGGATGAACGGCAGGAACTGGAACGTGCCTTCTTCGGTGCCGATCGCCGAGAACGCGAGACCGTAGACGCCCTTGGACGCATCGGTCAGCTTCTTCGCGTCCGAGTAGAGCTCATCCCACGTTTGGGGCGGCTTGTTCGGATCGAGGCCGGCGGCCTTGAACGCGTCCTGGTTGTAGTAGAGCGCGAGCGTGTTCGCGCCGCGCGGAATCGCATAGACCTTGCCGTTCCAGGTCGCGTTCTTGAGCGGGCCCGGGAAGATCTGCTTCGCATCGATGACCTTCGACTTCGCGAGGAACGGCGTCAGGTCGATGAGCGCGCCGCGTGCGGCGAACATCGCGGTGTTCGGATTGTCGACGGGCACGACGTCGGGACCGTTGCCCGACATGACCGCGCGCATGGCTTCATCGTTGAGCGCGGCAAAGCCGACGCGGCGAATCTGCACCTTGACGTCGGGATGCTGTTTCGCGAATTCGTTCGCCATTTTTTCGGTGAACGGGTTCGGTTCGTCGACGGTCCAGACGTTGAGCGTCTGCTGGTCGGCCGCGAGCGCGGCGGGCGACACCGACATCATTGAAACGACGGCGCTGATCGCCGCGGCGGCGGCGGTCAAAGTCTTTCTCATGTGCTCCTCCAGATGGAATATGGGCGCGCATTATCGCGCTTCTTGTATGCCCGTCGCCCCGAGGACGTCCGCTTCGAGGTCAGGCAAGGCGACCTTTTCCGGAACGTTCCGGAAACGTTTCCGGGAATGGCTTAGATTTTTGTCCGTGATCGAGCGGATGTCAAGGCTCGATCCGATTTTGTCGTGCTAGACGAGACGGGGGTCTGCGGTCGAGGCGACCGCGCGGCGCGGGTTTCGCTCGCATGAGCAGCGAGCGCGTGGTAACCCGTTCAGGGAAATTCCGGATGTCGAAGCGTCGAATCGACGCTTTTTCGCGGTTTTATCGTCGAATTCAATATCTCGACATGAAATCGACTTTTTTATCGTATTGACGTCGAGCGATTGACGATCTGTATCTCTACGCCTAATCTACTTAAATATCGATTTCATGTAGGGATGACTATGCGCACGAAAGCGCTGATTTCGGCGCTGGATCGCTGGGATCGCGCGGGGATCTGGGCGTACAGCGACAAGACGCTCGAACTGATGTTTCGCGGCGAATCCAAAGCCACGCTTCGCAAGGCGCTGACCGCGCACTGCCGGTCAGGCTTGCTCCTGCGCGTCACGCGCGGGCTCTATGTCAATCCACGCGCGCGCAGTTTGCCGGGCGACGTGCAAAGCGCGTTAGTGCCCTTTCTCCGACCGTGGGACAGCAATTATGTGAGCCTTGAATCGTCGTTGTCGGACGCAGGCTGGATTTCACAGATTCCGTCGCGGCTGACTTTGATGACGACGGGTCGCGGCCAGACGTTCGACACGCCGTGGGGCGTCATCGAGTTTGTTCATACCGCGCGACGCGGCGGGAGTCTGTCTGACGGCGTCGTGTTCGACGAGCGTCGAAAACTTCATGTCGCGACGGCGGAGCGCGCTTGGCGCGATTTGAAGCGTGTCGGGCGAAACCAGAACCTCGTTGCACCTCCCGAGATGCTCCATGCGTAATCAAGAAGATCTTTTGGCGCTTGCGCGGCGTTATGCGACTGATCGTCGCGCCCCGGTTGCTACGATCACCAAGGAAATTCTGCACTACGAGATCCTGCACGCGTTGCAGGAGAGTGGTGCGCTCGGGTATTTGACCTTTCAAGGCGGAACATCGCTGAGACTCTGTTACCAGGGCAATCGCTATTCGGAGGATCTCGATTTTGCCGGTGGTCGAGCATTCGATCCGGCGGTGATGACTTCGTTTTGCGATCTGCTTAGGCGGGAAATCGCCGACGCGTATGGACTGGTCGTGACGGTCAACGAACCGGAAGTCGGCGCGCATGACGGAAATGCGGCCGTCAAGGTGTCGCGTTGGAGCGCGCGTATCGCGGTTCCCAATGCAGATCGCAGCGCGCCGCAACGCGAGTTGATCAAGATCGAAGTGGCGAACGTGCCGGCATACGACCCCGACTTGGTGCCGGTGGCGATCAACTATCCCCACTTGCCCGTGCCCATCTCGCAGATGCTGATTCCCGTCGAATCTCGCGACGAAATTCTCGGGGACAAGATTGTGGCGCTCGGCGCACGCCCATACTTCAAAGCGCGTGATGTCTGGGACATCAAGTTTTTGCTCGACAAAGGTGTCGCGGAATCCAACGGGCTCAAGTACGTCGGACGCAAGCTTGGCGACTATGGCCTGCCGATCGATGCCTTCAAAGCGAGCCTGGCCGAACGTATTCAAGAACTCGGCAGGGCAGACACAGCCGAACGATTCCGAAAGGAGATGATCCGCTTCGTGGACGCGACTGTCGCGCACTATCTCGAAGGGCCTGCCTTTGTCGCGAAGTGGATGGAGCGCTCGATTCGGCTCGCGGAGCAGGTTATTGCCGCCGATCTCGAGCGGTTTGATTAGCTCGCCACGAACCCCTGGATCGCGATGGCGCGCCATGTGCCGTCGCTGTGCATCCAGACGGCTTCGTAATCGCTCGCGACATCGAACGTGCCCTTCGGCGTCGTGATCGTGGCCGACATCTTGGCGCGCAGCAGCGCAAAGCGCTCGCGCGCGATGAGTTCGGTGACGTCGAAAGCCAGCGCTTCATAACGCATCGTGCCGTCTTCGAGCTTGTCGAGGTAGCTCTCGCGAGTGTCGCGCAGGCCCGTCGAATGGAGATAGACGAGCGATGCGTCGAACAGCGTGCGCAATGTCGCGGTGTCGGCCGCGAGCATCGCGATGCGCCGCCGTTCTTCAAGCGCGCGGATATCGGCCGCGAAATCACGGTCGGTCATGGAGGTTCTTCCTTTGAATGGTGTTGCTTGGCGCCGACCATCTGGACGACGCACGACGCACGACGCACGACGCACGACGCACGACGTGCCGATGTTCGAGCATTCGGACGGTTCGATGTGCGAATGCGGTGTGCGCTCGCCGACACGCCCGCGCGGAGCCTCGTGCGCGCCCTCGACACGCAGACTCAAAGCCGCGTCTTATCGCGCCCCTTGAGCCCTAGCATCTGCCGCGCATCGGCCGGTGTCGCGATCTCGAAGCCGAGCCTTTCGAGCACCTCGCGGATCATCTCGACCTGTTCGGCATTCGATGTCGCGAGCCGGCCCGGCCCGATCGACAGCGAATCCTCGAGACCCACGCGCACATTGCCGCCCATCAGCGCGGCCTGCGTGATCAGCGGCATCTGATACTTGCCCGCGCCGAGCACCGACCAATGATAGCCGTCGCCGAACAGCTTGTCGGCGATGCGCTTCATATGCACGAGATTCTCGGGGTCCGGTCCGATGCCGCCGAGTACGCCGAGCACGAACTGCAGGAACATCGGCCCCTTGATCAGACCGCGATCGACAAAGTGCTTGAGGTTGTAGAGATGCCCGACGTCATAGCACTCGAACTCGAACCGCGTGCCGTGTCCGTCGCCGAGCCGCGCCATGACTTCCTCGATATCCGCGAACGTGTTGCGGAAGATCGTATGACGCGAGCCGTCGATGAACGGACGCTCCCATTCATGCTTGAACGTCTTGAGCTTGTCGAGGATCGGGAAGATCCCGAAATTCATCGAGCCCATATTGCACGAGGCCATTTCGGCCGACGCATCGAGCGCGCCCGCCAGCCGCTCGTCGAGCGTCATATTGACCGCACCGCCCGTCGTGATGTTGATCACGGCATCGGTCGCGGCATGAATCTTCGGCAGAAACTGCCGGTAGACATCGGGCGAAAACGCGGGCCGGCCGTCTTCGGCGTGGCGCGCGTGCAGATGCAGCACCGCCGCGCCGGCCTGGGCGGCCGCGATCGCGTCGCGCGCGATGTCCTCGGGCGTGGCCGGCAGATACGGCGACATGCTCGGCGTATGAATCGAACCCGTCACCGCGCAGGTGATGATGACTTTGCGTGTCATGGTCGTATGTCCCGGTTGTGTGCTTTTGTTGTCGATCAAAACGGTTCGGCGACGACCACGTTCTCGATATGTCCGAGACCGTCGATCTCGACGCGCATCACGTCGCCGACATTCAGAAAGCGCGGCGGCTTGTGCGCGGCGCCGACGCCCGAGGGCGTGCCCGTCGCGATCACGTCGCCGGGTTCGAGCGTCATGACGGTCGACAGATAGGCGATCTGCTGCCAGACGTTGAAGATCATCTCGCCCGTGCTGACCTCCTGGCGGCATTCGCCGTTGATGAGCATGCGCATCTGCAACGCATGCGGATCGGCGATCTCGTCGGGCGTCACGAGCCACGGGCCGAACGGACCATGCGTGTTGAACGACTTGCCGAGCATCATCGTCGGCGAACGCATTTGCCAATCGCGAACCGAGACGTCGTTGCAGACGACATAGCCCGCGATGACCGACGCCGCATCGGCTTCGGACACATGCCGGCACCGGCGGCCGATGACGACGCCGAGTTCGGCTTCGTAGTCGAGCTTGTCGGACACCTTCGGCATATGCACGGGATCGAAGGGGCCGTTCACGCACGACACCTGCTTGTTGAACCAGACTTGACTATCGGGAACCTGGAGGCCCGCGGCCTTCGCTTCCTCGACGTGGCGGCGGTAGTTCATGCCGATCGCAAGGAACTTCGACGGATTCGGCACGGGCGCGTCGAGGCTCACGTCGGCGAGCGGATAGGTCACGGCATCGGCGACGCGAATCTCACGTGCGCGATCGAGCAGCGCGGGGCCGCCTTGAAGCAGCGCAAGCATCGTGTTCGGCAATGTGCGATCGCTGGCGGGCAGATCGACGATCTGCTGTCCTTCGACTTTGCCGATCGAGCGATGGCCGCGGCATTGGAATGTGACGAGTTTCATATCGGGTGATGAAGCGTTCTGAAATAAGGGGAAAGGAGGGCGACCGCGTGGGCGCGTCGCCGTGACGTTCGTCGAACGCGCCGGATGCGCGCGCCGTGCTTTAGGCGTTTTGCGTCTGTTCGGTTGCGTCGATGCGCGACGTCCGTTACGCGCCGTGCTCAGAATTCGCGAAGAAGATCGGCGGCAGGTCCGGGCCCCAGAGATACATCGAGTCTTCGGGCGCATGGTCCTGGGCGACCCAGTCGACCGACGCGGGGATGTAGTCGAGCGTCGCGCTGAACTCGGAAAAGCTGCCCCACGGGTCCTGCACGTAATAGAAGTAGTTCGAACCCAACACATGACGGCCGAGCCCCCAGCCGTTCTTGTAGCCCGCCGCGGCCATCTGCATGGATCCGAGTCCGACTTCCTCGACGGTCGGCACGTCCCAGCTCAGGTGATGCAGCGCCGGGCCCGAGCTCATGGCCATCGCGAACAGATGATGATCGCCGCCGTGCGGCGCATGAATGAACGCGACGCCGTCGCCCGAGCGATCCGACAAGCGCAGCCCGAGCACGCGCTCGCAAAAGTCGATCTGCGCGGGCACGCTCGCCGTCGCGAACGCGATATGCGACAAGCGCGTGGGCCGGACCTGTTGCGTGACGCGCCGGTAAGGCGCGCAGCGCGTGCCGTCGACGGGGAGCGGCGGGCTCGTATGGCTCGCTTCGTCGAGCGTCGTCTTGACGCCGGGCCGAATCTGCAGCGGCACGCCGTCGGGATTGCGGATCCAGAATCCCGATGAATTCGAGTCCGAGTCGGAATCCGAGTTGGCGTCGGACGGCGGCGCGATGGTTTCGACACCGGCCGCAATCGCGCGCGAGCGCAATGCATCGAGGTCGTCCGCGAAGCAATGAAGCGTGAGCCAGTCGAACTTCTTGCGCGCGCCTTCGCGCAGCCGTCCCCAGACATGGGGCGAACCGAAGGTCCGGATCAGCAGGCCGCGCTCGCCGTCGGGCTGCACGTCGAGGCCGAAGGCCGTATAGAAGCGGCGGGCCTCGTCGAGCGAGGGCACCGTCATGTGGAACTCACCGATCGAATGAATACCGAGGCGGTCGTGCCGGCGATGTGACGTCATGCGTGTCTCCTGTGCGATAGGGGCGATGGGCCGTTCAGGCCGGTTCCATGGCGAGGCGCCATGCGTCGACGAGCGCATCGAGTTCGTGTGCCGTACGGGCGGCGCCGTAGCTGTAGAAATCGGGCCGCACGAGCACGGCGAGCGCGTCGTGCTCGGTCAGATACTTCGCGTACACGCCGTTGACGTCGCGAAAACCGCCGGGACCGAAGTGTGCGACTGTCACGCCTTGCGCGTCGAGTGCGTCGCGATTCTCGCGGCTGAGCGCATCGAGCGCGGCCTGATCGCGCGCGATCAACGCGAAGCCCGCGCCGAAGACGTCGTCGAACAGATCGCACCGGCCCTCGAATTCGACGACGCCTTGCGGCGTCAGCCATCCGCTGCCCGGCGACTGCGCGTCATAAAGCCCCGCGCCGAGCCGCGGCTGCGGCGACGCGGGCGGTGTGAAGCCGGGCATCGCCTGGGCGGCGAGCATGGCCGCGTCGCGCGCGGCCGCCGCCGCGGGATCGGTGATGCAGATGACTTTGCCGAGTTCGATCGAGAAGCCGATCATTTCGCGCACGTGATTCAGGCGCTCGGGCCCGTAGCTGTCGAGCAGACGCTCGCTCGCGGTGCCGCTCAGAATGCCGTCAAGACGCCAGGCGAGCGCGGCAGCATCGCGCAGGCCGCTGCACATGCCCTGGCCCGCGAAAGGCGGCATCAAGTGCGCGGCGTCGCCCGCGAGCAGCACGCGGCCCGCGCGCCAGTCCTTGGCCCAGCGTCCGCGGAACGTATAGACGGCGTGCCGCTCGAGGATCGCGTTGTGCGGCGCGATATCCCATCGTGCGAGCAGATCCCACGCCACGCTGTCCTGGTTCATCTGCTCGGCGGTTTCGCCGGGCAACAGCATGAATTCCCAGCGACGCCTGCCGGGTCCGCCCGGCACGATCGACGTCGGGCGCGCGGGGTCGCAGAGCTGCCACGTCTTGGGCACCCACTCGCGCGGCTCGGTCGGCTTGACGTCGATGACGAGCCAGTCGAACGCAAAGCCCAGATCCTCGAACGCGATGCCGAGCGCCTGACGTACGACCGAATTCGCGCCGTCCGCGCCGACCACATAGCGTGCGCGCACCGTATCGACGTCGCCGCTCGCGGTCCACTTGCCGTTCACGAGCTGTCCGGCCTCAATGTCGATGCGCACGCCGTCGGCGTCCTCGTGCACGGCGGCGGCCGACCAGCCCGAGCGCACGGTCACGTTCGGCAGCCGCCGGACATGGGTATCGAGCACGCGTTCGAGCTCAGGCTGCGCGAACATCGTCGATACGGGCCATCCGCTCGGTCCCGTGCCGCTCCAATTGAAGTCCATGAGCACGTCGTGATTCGCGTTGCGCCATTGATAGCGCTCGGTGGGCTCGACGATGCGCTTGATATCATCCATGACGCCGGAGACCTGAAACAGGCGCGCGATCTCGTGGTCGTAATGAACCGCGCGCGGCAGCGGATAGAGGTCGGGCCAGCGTTCGACGACGGTCACGCGATGTCCCGCGCGGCCGAGCATCAGCGCGAGCAGTTGCCCGGTCGGTCCATAGCCGACGATCGCGACGTCGACAGGGATGTCTGCCTTCATGTCTCCTCCAGAGTCTGCTTTTTTATAATGACAAATCAGTTCAAATTGGAAATCATTGTCAACTTGATGAATCGGTCCATGCAATGGGGGAAACCCGAGGAGGCGTGTTAATGGCCAAGGGTTCGAAGATGCCGCGCGGCGAGGAAGAGGCGGCCGCGGAAGATCATCGCGTGCGGACCGGCGCCGTGCGTCGTGAAGCGACGCGGCGCAAGCTGCTGAGCGCGGCGGTCGAAGTGTTTGCGCAGAAGGGACCGGACGCGGCGTCGATCGACGATTTCCTCGCGGCGGCCGGTGTCGCGCGCGGGACGTTCTACAACTACTTCAAGACGACGAGCGAGCTGCTCGACGCGGTGACCGCGGAACTCAACGACGAGGTGATTCTCGCGATCGAGATGTGCGTCGCGAAGATCGAGAATCCGATCGAACGTGTCTGGACCGGGTGTCTGATCTTTGTCGACATCGCGGTCATGCATCCCGCATGGGGCGCGTTCATCACGCGCACGGGGATCCGCGAGGCCGCGAGCGGGCGTTTGACGAACGTCTATCTGCCGCGCGATCTCGCCGCGGCACGCGAGCGCGGCATCGCGAAGTTCACGAACGTGCGCGCGGCCAAGGACTTGCTGCTCGGCGCCATTCATCAAAGCATCGAGACGGTGCTCGCGGGCGTGGAGCCGGCCGAGCATTCGCGCGCGGTCATGCGGCTCGCATTGAGCGCGCTCGGCGTGCTGAAGTCGACGATCGACCGGCTCGAACGCATGCCGCTGCCCGATATCGCGTTGCCCGACGGCTTGCAATCGCTCGAAGCGGCCGCCGACAAGATACGCGCCTGAGGCATCGGGGGCATCGCGCTCGCGCGCTAGATGAGTCCGTGCCGCTTCAGGCGATACGCGAGTTGCGCGCGTGTGAGACCGAGCTGGCGCGCGGTCTCGGCGACGTTATAGCGATTGGCCGTGAGCGCATTGCGATACGTCGCGATCTCCTTCGCCGAGACGGGCGCGGCGCCGTTCGCGTGTGCGGCCGCGTGGGCGCCGTCGCGTGAGGGGGGCGGCTTGCGCACGGGCGCCTCGTGCGCGGGAACGGACGCCGCGCCCGCCGCCTGCACAAGGCGTCCGCCTTCGTTGACCGAGAGCATCGAAATCTGATGCGCTTCTCCGCCGCGAAACATGTGGTGGACATCGATCGGCTCGCCGGGGCTCACCATGATGACGCCGCGTTCGACAAGGTTCTGCAGCTCGCGGATATTGCCCGGAAAGTCGTACTGCAGCAGCGCCTGCACCGCATGCAGCGTGAAACCCGGGACCGCGCGTCCGTGCTGCTCCGTGTAGCGCCGCAAGAACACGTCCATCAGCAGCGGGATGTCGTCGCGCCGCTCCTTGAGCGGCGGCAGCACGATCGGAAACACATTGAGCCGGAAGAACAAATCCTCGCGAAAGCGTCCGGCCTCGACTTCATGCCGGAGATCGCGATTCGTCGCGGCGACGACGCGCACGTCGACTTCGATTTCGCGCGTGCCGCCGACGCGTTCGATGCGGCGCTCCTGGAGCGCGCGCAAGAGCTTGCCTTGCGCGACGAAGCTCAATTGCGCGATCTCGTCGAGAAACAGCGTACCGCCTTGCGCGCGTTCGAAGCGTCCGGGACGCGAGACCAGCGCGCCCGTAAACGCGCCTTTTTCGACGCCGAACAATTCGGATTCGATCAACGTATCGGGGATTGCCGCGCAATTGACCGCAATGAATGGCGCATTCGCGCGCGGGCTGATCGCATGGAGCGTTTGCGCGAAGCGTTCCTTGCCCGCGCCCGACGGACCCGTGAACAGCACGGTCGCCTGCGTCGAGGCGACGCGTTCGCACAGATGCCGCGCGGCGCTGAAGCTCGACGAAATACCGACGAGTTGCGAGCTTGCCGCATCGGATGCCGCGTGCGGCGCAGGCGTATGCCGCGCGTGGCGATCGGTACGCGGCGTCGTGGCGACAAAGCTTTGCCGGATCTGCATCGCCGATGTATCCGGCACGAAGTAACGCAAGTCCTGTTCGGGATCGTCCCAATGATCGGCGGGGCGTCCGACGATGCGGCAGACGTCGGCGCCGCTCGAACGGCACGCGACTTCGCGATAGATGATCATCTTGCCCATGAACGCGCTCGCGTATCCGCTCGCATAGCCGATCTGCATCCAGCACGCGGGTTCGGCGCCGATGCCGAATGCGGCGATATGTTCGTCGTCCTCGCTCGAGTCGTGCCACAAGTACTCGGCGAAGAAATCGCCGCGCGCGATATCGAATTCGAACTTGATCGTCTCGGGCCGCACGATGCCTTCGAGCTTGTGCATGCGCGGGCCCGCGTGAAACGCATTGGCCGGATCGCTGTCGGGCCATTTCCTCAAGACGAGTTCCGCGTCGCGCGCGCCGGCCGAATATCCGACGCGCGTGAGCAGCGAGCGCGCGTGCTCGTGTCCCATGCTCGCGATGAGCTCGTTGCGGAACGCGCCGAATGTCGAGGCGCGCCAGAGCAGCATGCGTTGATCGTTGAGCCAGATGCGTCCGTCGCCGGGAGAAAACACGAGCGATTCCGTGAGGTCGCGCAGCGTCGGTTGCGCGCCTTCGTCGATGTCCGCGCTCGTGCGGGCCATGGCGGCATGACGTTGGAGTTCGGTCAGCGACAGGCGCGACGGTGTTCTTTTCATGCAGGGGAAACCCTCAAGCCGGATGAGACTTTGATCAAAAAGTGATGATCGATTTTAAATCAATATCGCAGTTTTCGATTCGGGGTAATCACGAGGCGTCTTGCATGAGCACATTGTTTTCATGAGTGAATTTTTCGCGCATGATGCTGGCATCGCGTTTGCGTATATCCGGCCTCATTCCACTCAAATCAAAACGGAGACGGATGTTCATGCTGGACGGCAAAACTCTCATCGTGACCGGCGCGTCGTCGGGTATCGGCGCGGCGACCGCGGCGCTCGTCGCGTCGCAAGGCGCCGATGTCATCTCGGTCGACATCGTCGCGCCGGCGATGCCCGTGGGCCGTTTTATTCAGGCCGATCTCTCGGATCGCGCATCGATCGATCGATTGGTCGCGAGCTTGCCCGACGGGATCGACGGGCTTGCGAACATCGCGGGCCTGCCGCCGACCCGGCCGGCCGCGGACGTCGTGCGCGTCAATCTCGTGGGTCTCAAGTATCTGACCGAAGCGATCGTGCCGAAACTCGCGAACGATGCGTCGATCGTCAATCTCGCCTCGCTCGCGGGTCTCGGATGGCCCGAGGCGACCGAGGCGATTCGCGCGAGCGCAGCGCTCGATTTCGACGGCGTGCCGGCGTTTTGCGATGCGCATGCGATCGAAGGCGCGCGCAGCTATTTCTTCTCCAAAGAGGCCTTGATCGTCTGGACGATGCAGCATCGCTGGACCTGGCGTTCGCGCGGCATCCGCATGAATGCCGTAAGCCCGGGGCCCGTCGATACCCCGATTCTCAAGGATTTCATCGAGACGCTCGGTGCGCGCGCCGAAGAAGACATGCGCACGATGGATCGCCCGGGCAGGCCCGGCGATATCGCGCCCGTCGTGGCGTTTTTGCTTTCCGACGCGTCGGCCTGGATACGCGGGACGAATATTCCGGTCGACGGCGGCATGTTTTCGGATGTGCTGTGCCGGATGCACGGCCTCTGATGCGTCGCTCGATCGTGATCGAGCGAGCGGCACCCTGGCACGATCGCCGTCGTCATGACGGCTCCTTCAACCCTTGCGGACATGGTCGAGTCGCATCGCATCCGTGCGATGCGCAGACCCAAAACGAATGAACGAAATATCCATGCTGATTGGCGGCGAGTCGGTCAAGGCTCGTAACGGAAAGACTTTCACACGCGCGAACCCGCTCGACGGCAGCGTGGCGACGACGGCGCCGGCCGCGTCCCCCGAAGACGCGCAGGCCGCCGTGTCGGCCGCCGCGGCCGCGTTTGAAGGCTGGTCGCGCACAGGCCCGGGCGAACGCCGCGCGCTGTTGAGCAAGGCCGCGCACGCGCTCGAAGCGCGCGGCGCGGATATCGCGGCCGCGATGGCGGCGGAGACGGGCGCATCGGGTCTGTGGGCGGGCTTCAACGTGCACCTCGCGGCGCGGATGCTGCTCGAAGCCGCGTCGCTGACGACGCAGATCAACGGCGAAGTCATTCCGTCGGACGTGCCGGGCAGCCTCGCGATGGCGGTGCGGCAACCGGCCGGCGTCGTCGCGGGTATCGCGCCGTGGAACGCGCCGGTCATTCTCGGCGTGCGCGCGATCGCGGTCCCGCTCGCATGCGGCAATACGGTCGTCTTCAAGGGCAGCGAACTGTGCCCCGCGACGCAAGGCCTGATCGTGCAGGCGCTGCAGGAAGCCGGTTTGCCCAAGGGCGTCGTGAACTTCGTGACGAACGCGCCTGAAGATGCGCCCGCCGTCGTCGAGGCGATGATTGCGCATCCGGCGGTCAAGCGCGTGAACTTCACGGGCTCGACGCACGTCGGCCGCATCATCGCGGGCACCTGTGCGAAGTATCTGAAATCGTCGGTGCTCGAACTCGGCGGCAAGGCCCCGTTCATCGTGCTCGACGACGCGGACATCGATGCGGCCGTCAACGGTGCGGCGTTCGGCGCGTTCGCGAATTCCGGCCAGATCTGCATGTCGACCGAACGCATCATCGTCGACGAACAGGTCGCGGACGCCTTCGTCGCGAAGCTTGCCGCGAAGGCGCAGGCGCTGCCGCTCGGCGATCCGCGCAAGGGGCCGACCGTCCTCGGTTCGGTCGTCGACATGTCGACCGTGCGCCGCTGCAACGAACTCATCGACGATGCGCTCGCCAAGGGCGCGAAGCTCGTGTGCGGCGGCAAGGCCGAAAACACGCTGATGCCCGCGACGCTCATCGATCACGTCACGCCGCAAATGCGTATTTATGCCGAGGAGACTTTTGGTCCCGTCAAGGCCATCGTGCGAGTGAAGGGCGAGGAGGCGGCGGTGGCCTGCGCGAACGACAACGCATTCGGTCTGTCTTCCGCGGTGTTCACGCGCGATACGGCACGCGGCTGGCGCGTCGCGCAGCGCATCGAGGCGGGGATCTGCCACGTCAACGGCCCGACGGTTCACGACGAGGCGCAGATGCCGTTCGGCGGCGTCAAGGGAAGCGGCTGGGGCCGCTTCGGCGGCCGCGCGGGCGTCGAGGCGTTCAGCGAACTCCGGTGGGTCACGCTGCAGACGGCGGAACGGCACTACCCGTTCTGATCGGCTGAAGGCGGCAGCTTACGGGTATCACGCGGCATGCGCGCGGTCGCGCGCATGCCGCGGCGTCGGTCAATACAGTCGGTCAATACAACTACACGGACGGAGACACAGATGACGGACACGAAAAACAGCACCCCTGCCTCGGCAACGCTCGACAGCGCTTCGCGTCGCACCGTACTGGGCGTCGCGGGCGCGACGGGCCTGGCGCTCATGCTGCCGACGCTTGCGCGCGCGCAATCCGCGGGCACGCTCAAAGTCGGTTTCGTGAGCCCGCGCACGGGGCCGCTCGGCAGCTTCGGCGAAGGCGATCCGTATGTGCTCGATCTCGCGCGCAAGTCGCTTGCGAACGGCGTGACGATCGCCGGCAAGAAGTATGCGGTCGAGATTCTCGATCGTGATACGCAGTCGGATCCGGCGCGCGCGAGCCAGCTCGCGAAAACGCTGATCAATAGCGACAAGATCGATCTGATGCTGACGACGTCGACACCCGAGGTCGTCAATCCGGTGTCCGATGCCTGCGAAGCCGCGGGCGTGCCGTGCATCGCGACGGTCATGCCGTGGGAGGCCTGGTATTTCGGCCGCGGCGCGAAGCCGGGCCAGCCGTCGCCGTTCAAATGGAGTTATCTGTTCTCGTTCGGCGTCGCCGACTTCGTCAAGTCGTATCTGTCGCAATGGGCGCAAGTGCCGAACAACAAGAAGGTCGCGGCCCTGTTGCCGAACGACGCGGACGGCAACGCGATTCGCGCGGCGATGCTGCCCGATCTGACCAAGGCGGGTTATACGGTCGTCGACGGCGGCCGCTACGAGACGGGCACGACCGATTTCTCCGCGCAGATCGCGAAGTTCAAGGAAGAGCACTGCGAGATCCTGCTGACGTTCCCGATTCCGCCGGATTTCGCGACGTTCTGGCGTCAATCGGCGCAACAAGGGCTGACCAAGCAGATGAAGGTCGTGCAGGTCGCGAAGACGGGCCTGTTCGCCTCGACGATCGAAGTGCTCGGACCGCTCGGCTACAACATCTCGGTGGCCGCCTACTGGCACAAGAACTTCCCGTACAAGTCGACCTTGACGGGCGTCTCGGGTGTCGAGCTTGCCGATGGCTATGAAAAGGGCACGGGCAAGCAATGGAACCAGCAGCTGGGCGCGACGCTGTCGCTGCTCGACGTCGGTTTCGCGGCGCTGGCCGCGAGTTCGGACCCGCGCGACAAGGCCGCGGTCGCGAAGGCGATCAGCAGCCTCAAGACGCAGACGATGATGGGTCAGATCGACTTTGCGAAGGGCCCGGTGCCGAACGTGTCGCCGACGGCGATGATCGGCGCGCAGTGGATCAAGGCGCCCGCGGGATCGAAGTTCAAGTACGAGTACGTGATCACGGAGAACGCGTCCGATCCGACCGTGCCCGTCGCGCACAAGCTGATTCCGTACGCGTCGTGACGGCGCAGGAGTGTCTTTGAGCACCATGGCAGAGCAGATCCTTCTGAATGCTCAGGGCATCGTCAAGCGATTCGGCGCGCTGACCGTGCTCTCGGGCGTGGACTTCACGGTTCGCGCCGGAGAGGCGGTCGGCATCGTCGGACCGAACGGCGCGGGGAAAACGACGTTGCTCGCGGCGCTGTCGGGGTCGTTCGGCATCTCGGCGGGCACGATCGCGTTGCGCGGCGAGGACATCACGCACGTGAGTGCCGCGCAGCGTTGCCGTCTCGGCATCGCGCGCAGCCATCAGGTTCCGCGTCCGTTCAACGGCATGACGGTCTTCGAGAACGTCCTGACCGCCGCGATGCACGGCGGCGGATTCGGCCGGCAAGAAGCGTATGACCGCAGCCTCGACGCGATCGAACTTTGCGCGATGACGCACGTCGCGAACCGGCGCGCGGAAACGCTCGGGCTGCTCGATCGCAAGCGTCTCGAACTCACGCGCGCGTTGGCGACGAATCCGCAATTGCTGCTGCTCGATGAAATCGGCGGCGGCCTCACGGACGGCGAGGCCGTCGAACTGATCGGCACGATCCAGACGCTGCGCAAGCGCGATATCACGCTCGTCTGGATCGAACATATCGTGCACGTGCTCGTTCAGGTCGTCGAACGCCTGGTCTGCATGGATGCGGGCAAGGTCATCGCGGACGGCACGCCCGATGCGGTGTTGTCCGATGCGGCGGTCGTCAGCGCCTATCTCGGGGGACACGCGGCATGACAGCGCTCAAAGTCAGGGGACTCGAAGCCCAGCACGGTCTGCTCAAGGCCGTGCGCGGCGTCGATCTCGATTTGCAGGACGGCGAGCGTCTCGCACTCGTCGGCGCCAACGGCGCGGGCAAGACGACGCTCTTGCGTACGCTCGCCGGGATTCATCGCGCGTCGGCCGGCACGATCGAATTCGACGGCGTCGACGTCACGTCGACGCCGGCCCATCGGCGCGCATCGATGGGCATCGCGCTCGTGCCCGAGGGCCGGCGCTTGTTCGGTTCGTTGTCGGTCATCGAAAATCTGCGCGTCGCAAGCGCGGCGAACCGCAAGGGCGCATGGAACGTCGATACCGTGCTTGACGCGTTTCCGCAGCTCAAGCCCAAGATCAAAGCGGCGGCCGGATCGTTGTCGGGCGGTCAGCAGCAAGCCGTCGCGATCGGGCGCGCGTTGATGACCAATCCGCGTTTGCTGCTTCTCGACGAAGTCTCGCTCGGTCTGTCGCCCGCGGCCGTGCAGGGCGTCTACGAGTCGCTGGCCACGGTCGTCAAGCAACGCACGACGCTGATCCTCGTCGAACAGGACCTGCAGCGCACGTTCGATTTCGCGGAGCGCATCGTCTGCATGCTCGAAGGCGGCGTCGTCGCCACGGGTCGCACGGATCAGATGACGCGCGACGAAGTCATGGGGTATTACTTCGGCCATCGGGTCCGCAAGGAAAGCGAGGCGCATGCATGAGCTGGTTGAATCAGATTGTTCAGGGTGTCTTGCTTGGCGGGTATTACGCGCTGCTCGCTTGCGGCATTTCGTTCATGTTCGGCGTCATGCGGATCATCAATCTCGCGCATGGCAGTCTCGCGGTCGTCGCGGCCTACGGTGTGTTCTATCTGGCCGACCGCTATGAGCTGAATCCGTTTATCGGGCTCGCGTGCGCGATCCCCGTCATGGCGATCGTCGGCTGGATTCTGCATCGGCTCGTGCTCGAACGCAGCGCGCGCGCCGGCGAACTCGTGCCGATCCTCGCGACGTTCGGCCTCGCCGTCGTGCTCGACAACACCTTGTTCGTTTCGTTCGGCGCCGATACGCGGTCGCTCGCACCGTATATCGACACGCTCGCGTACGACGGCGTCGATATCGCGGGGCTCACGCTCGGGCATCTGTCGTTGCTGACGTTCGGCGTGGCGGTCGTGCTGCTCGGCGGGCTTCAGCTCATGCTCGACCGCACGCCGCTCGGACGCAAGATCCGCGCGGTGGCCGACGATCCCGCGACCGCGCAACTCGTCGGCGTGAACGCCGTCGCGATCAATGCGATCGCCGCGGCGATCGCGATGGCCACGGTCGCGATCGCGGGCGTCTTTCTCGCGATGCGCGCGACGGTCGATCCCTATGCGGGCGGTCCGCAACTGATCTTCGCATTCGAGGCCGTCATGATCGGCGGCATCGGTTCGCTCTGGGGCACGCTCGGCGGCGGTATCGCGCTGGGCGTCGCGCAGAGCATCGGCGCGAAGATTCATAGCCAGGGCTTTCTGATTGCGGGCCACGTGCTGTTCCTGGTCGTGCTGCTGTCGCGCATTGTCCTGAACGGGCGCTCGCTGCGCTCTTTTGTCCGCACTCGTTGACATGATGAATTCGAAATCGACCGCGCCGCGCGCGAACGACGATACGCTGCGCGAAAGCCCCGCGGGCGCGGCGCGCGAGGGCTATGCCATTCATCGCTGGACGCGGACCTCGCGGGCCTCGGTCACGGGACTCGTGCTCGTCCAGTGCGCGCTGATCTTCGCGCCGTGGCTGCTGAGCGCCGAGTTCGTCGATCGGCTCACGATCCTCTTTATCTACGCGATTCTCGCGTTGATGTGGAATGCACTCGCCGGCTATGCGGGACTCGTATCGGTGGGCCAGCAGGCATTCTTCGGACTCGGCGCGTATGCGGCGGTCCGCATCGCGAGCTTCGGGGTCAATCCGTATCTCGCGATCGTGCTCGGAGGGCTCGCGATCGCGCTCGTGTCCGTGCCGATCGCGTCGTTCATGCTCAGACTCGGCGGCGGCGAGTTTGCGATCGGCATGTGGGTCGTTGCGGCGCTCGCGCATTTGCTCGTGAATCTCGATACGCTCGTTCAGGGCGAGACGGGCACTTCGTTGATATCGCTTCAGTCGTATGCGACCGACACACGCCGGATGTTCACGTACTGGCTCGCGCTTGCCTGCATGGCGGGGCTCGGATGGTGCGTGTTCGCGTTGTTGAGGAGCCGGGCCGGCAGCGCGTTGCAGGCGATCCGCGACAACGAGGAGGCCGCCGCATCGATCGGGATTCGCGTGTTTCCGGCCAAGCGCCTGATCTTCGTGCTGTCGGCATTCGGCTGCGCGCTCGCGGGCGCGCTCTGGCTCGCGACGGCGATCACGTTCCAGCCGAACACCTACTTCGGCGTTCAGTGGACGGCATATATGCTGTTCATGGTGCTCGTCGGCGGCATCGGCACGTATGAAGGGCCGATCATCGGCGCGGTCGTCTTCTTTGTCATCGAGACGCTGTTCGGCGGCACCGGCGTCGCCTATCTGATCGGACTCGGCGTCGTCGCGGTACTGTTTGCGCTCGTGTTGCCCAAGGGGATCTGGGGCGCCGTCGAAGCCCGATTCGGCATTCAATTGCTGCCCGTCGGCTATTGGATTCGACGCGGAGACGCACGGCGTTCGTGAGCCGCCGTGCGCATTTATGTCTGCGGACCGGCGTCGCTCGTGCGTGCCTTGAGTTGAAGCGGCCACACTTCCTGCACGAGCGTCGCGGACCGCTGCGCGTTGACGCTCGGCAGCCGGGCCAGCATCGCTTCGCCCATGCGGATGCCGAGTTCGCGCACGGCGATCGAAAAGCCCGTGAGGCGCGGCGATAAATACTCGGGGACTTCGCCCGTCAGCACGCCGCCGCTGATCGCGACGTCCTTGCCGGGCCGCAAGCCGAGTTCGGCGAGCTTGCGATAGGCGCCGATCGCCATGCAGTCGCTCTGAAAAATAATCGCCGTCGGCGGTTCGGCGGACTCAAGCAGCGCGCCCGTCACGCGATAGCCGCCGCGCTCGCTCAATTCGTCATGCCGCGCGAGTGACGCGTCATACGCGATGCCGCAGCGTTTGAGCGCGCGTTGATAGCCGTTCAGATAGACGTGCGCCTGCATCGCATCCTGCCCCGGCATGCCGATCGCGATCCGCGTGTGACCGAAACCGACGAGCCGCTCGATCGCCTGCTCGGCCGCCGTTTCGAAATCGAGGTCGATCCAGGCGTGCTCGCCGCCCGATTCGCTGCGGCCGAACGCGACGAACGGAAAGTTCTTTTCGGCGAGATAGTCGAGCCGCGGATCGTGACGCCGCGTGCCGGAGATGATGACGCCGTCGACCTGCCGGCGTTCGACGATGCGCTTGAGCCGCGTCAGTTCGTCCTCGTCGGTCTTGCTCTGGTACATCGCGAGATCGAGCTGCGATTTCGACAACGACTCCTGGATGCCGTCGGCAAGCGTCAGGAACAGCGAGAGCGTGTAGTTTTCCTCGGGGCTGCGCATCGGCAACATCAATCCGACCGTGTCCAGACGTCCCTTGCGCAGGCTTTCGGCCGCCTTGTTCGGCGAATAGCCGAGTTCGGCCGCGGCTTCGAGCACGCGTTGGCGCGTCGCCGCGCTGACTTCGTCGCTGGCGTTGAGCGCGCGCGAGACCGTCGCGATCGACAGGTTCAGGTGGTTGGCGAGTTTCTTGATGCCCACAGCGACTCCGGAAAGTTCGGCTGGATTATAAACGCGCCCCTCGGGGCCAAGGCCGATTTGCACTTGGCGCCGGCCGAGCACGATTGTTGCGTCGTGCATGCGGGGCCTGTCATTCGCGCGAACAGGCCCTAGAATATCGCCCGACTTGAACTTGCATCGGAGCGTCATCATGGTGAGCCACGCCAAAGAACAGATCGAGACGTATCACGTCCATGTGCGCGGGCGCGTGCAGGGCGTCGGGTACCGGTTTTCGACCGTGCGCCGTGCCCATGAACTCGGCATCGGCGGATGGGTGCAGAACCGCGAGGACGGCACGGTCGAGGCCGTCATCCAAGGGCCGCCCGATCAGGTCGACCGCATGCTCGAATTCATGCGCAAGGGACCGCCCGCGGCGCGCGTGACGGAACTCGAAAGCGAACGCAGCTACGCCGAACGCAAATACGACCGCTTCGAACAGCGTTAAACGCCGC
The DNA here is from genome assembly GCF_003628125.1 of Pararobbsia silviterrae. GTDB lineage: Bacteria > Pseudomonadota > Gammaproteobacteria > Burkholderiales > Burkholderiaceae > Pararobbsia > Pararobbsia silviterrae. Next base: position 153,707 of record NZ_RBZU01000007.1, on the reverse strand, counting down.
GTGCGCCGAACCTCCTAGACGTCTTGCGCGCGCTTGACGGGTGCATGATCGGCGTCGGCCGGCGCCGTGAGCAAGGCGTCGATGACGGGGTCCGCCGAGTGTTCGGGCGGGACTTCGTCGATCCATGCGCGCAGCAGCGTGAACGTCACGGCGAGAATCACGGGTCCCATGAACAGGCCCACGATGCCGAACGCGAACATGCCGCCGAGCACGCCCGAAAGAATCAGCAGCATCGGCAGATCGACGCCGCGCCGGATCAGCATCGGACGCAGGAAGTTGTCGAGCATCGCGGCGAGCACGGTGATCACGATGAGCACGACGCCCGTCACATGCGCGTCGTGCCAGAACAGATAGACGATGCCGCCGACGAGCGGCGGCAGCGGGCCGATCTGCGCGAGGCAGAGCATCAGCATGATCGCCGTGAGGATGCCCGCGCCGGGCACGCCGCAGATCCACAGACCGATGCCGCCGATCGCCGATTGCGCGATCGCCGTAACGACGATGCCGAGCGCGACGGCGCGGATCGACAGCCCCGTGAGCCGAATCGCCGCCGTGCCGCGTTCACCGGCCGTGCGCGCCGCGAAGCGCATCATGAGGCTCGCCGCGGCCTCGCCGTTCATATAGAGAATGCCCGCGATGATGATCGTGATGCACATATGCACGACGAACGCGCCGACGATGGCCGCATGCCCGAGCATCCAGCGCGCGGCAAGCGTCAGATAGGGTTCGAGCTTTGCGAGCAGGCCGCCGGGGCCCGCATCCGAGAGCTTTTGCCATTCGCTGGCGGCGCGGCTGCCGAGCAGCGGCAGTTTCGCGACCCAGTCGGGCGGCGGCGGCAGCGAATAGGTCGGCAGCGCCTTGATCGAGTCCATGATGTCCGCGGCGTGCTCGGCGAGCGTCGAGATCGCCGAATAGAGCGGCAGGACGATGACGACGACGAGACCCGCGAGCAGGATCGCGGTCGCGAGCCAGCGCCGGTTGCCGAGCCGGTGCTGGAGGCCGAGCATCAGCGGCCAGGTCGCGATGACGATCGTCGCCGCCCAGATCAGGCCCGGTATGAAGGGCCGCATCACATAGAAGCTGCCGGCCGCCAGCGCGGACAGGATCACAATGACCAGCAGATTGCGGGCGAGGTCGATGTTCTGGGCTCGATTCAATATGGGCTCCATGGCGTGAGCGCGCAAGCGTACCGCAACGGCGATCGCGAAATGCGCGGTCTCGATTCTGGCACATCATCGGGTCAATCGATTTGACAACAAGAATAGGCGATGCATCGCGCCTCGGATCGATGCGGTGCGCACCTCGTGTCGATGTATCGAGGCCATTGCTGAGCCCGATGCATTTCACCGTTGCCGATCGCGTACAGGCAGAGCCGTCGAATCGGGCGTACGCTGTGCGCCACACTCAAAACCCACAGGAGACAGCGGTATGGCAAGAATCGTCGTGACGGGCGGAAGCGGCAAACTCGGCCGCGCATGTGTGCGCGATCTGCTCGAACATGGGTACGATGTCGTCAACGTCGATACGGTATTGCCCGCGCAGCGCGTGTGCCCGTTCGTCAAAGCCGATCTCGAGGACCTCGGGCAGACGCTGGAAGTGCTCTCGCAGATCGACGACCGGTTCGACGGTGTCGACGGCGTGGTCCACCTCGCGGCGATTCCGGCGCCCGGGCTGCAAACGAACGCGGTGATTTTCCGCACGAACGCGATCACGACCTATAACGTGTTCGAGGCAGCTCGGCGGCTCAAGATTCGCAATGTCGTCTGGGCGTCGAGCGAGACGCTGCTCGGCCTGCCGCTCGATATCCCGCCGCAACGGATTCCGATCGACGAGGCATGCGATGCGCGTCCCGAGTCGGCGTATTCGCTGTCGAAACTCGTCGGCGAAGAAATCGCGAAGCAGTTCGCGCGCTGGGATCCCGAGCTCAAGATCCTTGGCCTGCGGTTTTCGAACGTCATGGAGCCGGCCGATTACGCGGCCTTTCCGTTCGATGCCGACCCGGCCTCGCGCAAATGGAATCTCTGGGGCTATATCGACGCGCGCGACGGCGCGCAGGCGATCCGCCGCGCGCTCGAAGCCGACGTCAAGGGCGCCGATCATTTCATCATTGCCAATGCCGATACGGTCATGACGCGGTCGAACCGCGAACTCGTCGCGGCGTTCTTCCCGTCGGTGCCGTTCAGCGAGCCGTCAGGCCCGAACGACACATTGTTGTCGATCGACAAGGCGCGGCGCGTGCTCGGCTTCGCACCGCAATTCAGTTGGCGAGACCCGGCCTCGCGTTAAATCGCGCGCTCAATCTCGTGTTAGCACGCGTGTTAAACCCCGCGCTTTAGCGCGCGTCAATGCGCGCCAAGATCGCGCAACGGATGAGCATCGGGCGACCACGGCGAGGTCATGAAATGCTCGATGCGCTCGCGCGAGACCGCGTCGAGCGTGGCAGGATCCCACTTCGGCGCGCGGTCCTTGTCGACGAGGTGGGCGCGAACGCCTTCGCGAAAATCGCCTTCCTCGATCGAGCGGATCACGATGCCCATTTCCATCCGGAAGCTGTCCGCGAGCGTCATCCCGCGGCCGCGAAGCAGGGCCTCGCGCGTGACATGGATCATCGTCGGCGAGTACGCGGTCAGCGCACTGAGCGTTGCATCGAGCCAATCGCGTTCGGCCTGTGCGGCTGTGTCGTCGGGCAAGGCTCGACGCGCGGCGCGCAGCGATTCGACGATGGCCTGCGGCGACCGGTCGCTTCGAAAATGTTCGGCAATCCAGGCGTGTTGACGCGCGATCGGCGCGTGCGCGGCCTGCGATGACGCGGCGTGCCCGGATGTCGATGCCGACGGTGCGCAGGCGTGTTGGAGCGCGGCGCGCAGTGCGTCGAATGACGGCGTGCCCGACGTATCGATGCGGGCGAGGCGCGCATCGAGGCCTGATGGATGGCCGGAATTGAGATCTGAATCAAGGCCTGAATCGTGGCCCGCAAGCGTGTCATGTGGGACGCAGACGTCGGCGAGACCGCATGCGAGCGCGTCCGGGCCGCTGAGCGTGACGCCCGTGAGGCCGACATACAGCGCGGTTTCGATGGGCATGGCCGCGAGAAAATGCGTCGCGCCGACGTCGGGCACGAGACCGATTTTCGTCTCGGGCATCGCGATCCGGCTACGGTCGGTCGCGACGCGTAACGACGCGCCTTGCGCGAGCCCCATGCCGCCGCCCATCGTGACGGCATCCATGATCGCGACAACGGGTTTGGGAAAGCGATGGATCGCGAAATCGAGCCGGTATTCGTCGGCGAAGTAACGTTCGAGATCCGCGCGCGTATCGTGACCCGGGCGTAAGAGGGCGCGTACGTCGCCGCCCGCGCAGAACGCCTTGTCGAGCGCGCTGTCGAGGACGACGGCAACGATGTCCGGATCGGCGCGGCATTGTTCGAGCCGTGCGGCGATCGCATGGATCATCGGCAAATCGAGCGCGTTGAGTGCGGCCGGGCGATTCAGCGTGATGCGCGCGATGCGATCGATCGTCCGGAACAGAACGGTCGGGATATCGGCGCGATGGGGCGATGCGAGGTGCGATGTGCCGGTGTCGGGCGATACGCTCATGTCGACGTGCGCGGGGGCGGCCCGCTCGCTCAATGAAGTCCGAGCATTATCGTATCGATCGATGCGCGTGTCGTGCGCGAGGCGCAAGCGATCGGCAGATCGCTAACGGTGAACAAGCACAAACGACGAGCAAACACGAACAGCACGCAAATCGTTAACGATAGGCGTGCAAAAACACCTCGCACGTTTCACGTGCAGGTCAATGCGTTTTCAAGCAGCAAATCGCGTTGTTCGCGGTCTGAATCGAAATCCAGCGGAATCGCGCGATACATGAAGCACGGCAGGTCAGGGCAACGTCATCGGGGCCGAAACTCGGCAACAGTGCGATCGGCACCCGGACCTTTAGCGTGACAGGGCGTCACGCCCATGCATCGGACCGGCTCATGCCGGACCGTATGCATCGAAACGCTGTGCTTAGTAGAGCTTCTTCGGCAGCTGATCGCGGCGCAGACGCTTGCGCAGGCGGGCGACGGCAGCAGCCTTCTTGCGCTTGCGCTCGGTCGTCGGCTTTTCGTATGCGGTACGTGCGCGCAGTTCGGTGATCAGGCCATTGCGTTCGATGGTACGGCGGAAACGGCGCAGTGCTACGTCAAACGGCTCATTTTCCTTGATGTGGATGGTTGTCATGCAATCCTTCGGTTTGATGTCAGAGTGTGCAGCGAATTGCGCCATGCAATCCGTCGTAGTCATCCGCCAGTCATGCATCGCGGAGACGAGAACGCGCAGTATACACGCGTCAGCCGTCCGGCTAGCGCTTTATGCAAGCCAGAACGTCATAAAACTCAAGTTTTTGAGCCATTTACGACAACGCGAACGGCTCCGGTCCTCAAAATCGTGTCGATCCGCCGCGATCGAACGGGATCATACGACTGATCGAAACAATCCTGGGGAACCTAACAAAACCGGCTCGACGTATCGAACCGGCGCCGCATTGTCGCAGATTCGGGCGCGTTCGTAAAATCCGATCTTTCGTCTCAATGACGAAAGAGGCCGATTGCCCCCTGATTGCTTTCTATTTGCTTTCGATATTGTCCCGCAGCGGTGCTCAGTCCTCTGTGTCGAATAGCAGTGCGCGGCCGCTCGTCATATCGCGCAAGGCGTCGCGTGCCTCGGACAGCGCCGCGACGGGCAGCCGAATGCGCATGCGCACGCGCATCCCGTACGCTGCATCGGCCAGTTCGTAGGCGCCTTGTTCGATCCAGCGGCGAATCAGCGTCTCGTCCGCATAGTCGATCTCGACGTCGATGTCGCCAAGCGGGATGCGTTCGACGCGCTCGGCACGCTGCATCGCACTCGCGATCGCGTCGGTGTACGCGCGCACGAGCCCGCCGGCACCGAGCTTGATGCCGCCGTAATAGCGAATGACCGCCGCGAGCACGCCGTCGACATCGTGATGTCTGAGCACTTCGAGAATGGGTCGACCCGCGGTCCCCGACGGCTCGCCGTCGTCGGACATGCCCGATTGCCCGCCCGCGAGCAGGGCCCAGCAGATATGTGTGGCGCCCGCATGCGCGGCGCGCAATGCATCGAGCTCGGCCATGGCCGCGACACGGTCTTCGACCGGAATCGCCAGGCCGATAAAGCGGCTTTTGCGGATGTCGATTTCGACGCTGACGCGGTCGCGGAGAGTGAAGGTCGGCAAAGCGGGATGAGGGGGCGATTCAAGGCAGCGCGACTATAAACGAAATCGGCGCCGCCGCCATGCGGCGCCCGATGATCGTTTGCGTTCGAACGCCGATATGCGTCGACTGCGGACTATCCGTCGCGCTGCGCGCGATAGATGTCGGCACTTTCAAGAATGTGCGTCGGATATCCGTGCAGCGCGACGGCGATCATCGCCTTGCCGACCTGTTCGGTCGTGCTGATGCGTTCGGGGAACAGCGCGCGAAGCACGCCGATCAGCGGCCCCGTTATCGTATAGAGCGTTTGATAAAGCGCGGTTTTCGAGCGAATGCCGTGCAGAGGCTGGATTGCGCCGGGCCGGAACATATAGGCGGCCTTGAACGGCAAACCGAGCAAGGCATTCTCCGTGCGTCCCTTGACGCGCGCCCACATGGATCGTCCGTGTTCCGTGCTATCCGTACCTGCGCCGGATACATACACGAAGGTCATCGCAGGGTTCAGGCGCGCGAGCGTTTCGGCGGCGGCGAGCGTGAGCGTATAGGTCAGGCGCGCATAGTCGCGTTCGTTCATCCGTGCCGACGAGACGCCCAGGCAAAAGAAGCACGCGTCATAGCCCGAGAGCAGATCGTCGAGTTCCGAGTAGTCGAACAAGCTCGGCTGGACGTATTGCTCGAGTTTCGGGTCGTGCTGTTCGGTCGCTTGCCGACCGACGGTCAGCACGCGTGTGACGCGTGCGTCGAGCAGGCATTCGCGAAGCACGCCTTGTCCGACCATACCGGTCGCACCGAAAATAATGACGTTCATGGTCTGCCGAGGCCCCGAGACTGGATGTTGGACATGGTGGGTCATTGTTGAGCACGCGCGCGCGATTTGCAAAGCCGGCCGTCGCGGTGCGTGTCGAGCTCGGCGACGTGCCGCATGGCGTCGTGCATGATCCTCTGCGTCGGACGTCTGCCGCCGCGCATCGGATGCGGACCGCGCGTCACGATCGCACTCAAATGGAATGACGCATGTTTACCTATGTGACGTTGGGCAGCAACGATATCGAGCGGTCGATCCGATTCTACGATCCCGTGATGGCGTCGCTCGGCCATCGCCGATGCCACGAGGGCGGCGTAACCGATTTATTTGAATGGGCGGGGTGGGGCACATTTGAAGACGGTCAGGTCATCGAGCTCGCGCTCTGGCTCGTCAAACCATTCGATGGCGGAGCCGCGACGGCAGGCAACGGCGCGATGATCGCGTTCGATGCGCGCACGCGCGCCGATGTCGATGCGTTTCATCGCGCCGCGCTCGAATCGGGTGGGGTATCGGAGGGCGAGCCCGGCGTGCGGCCCCACTACGGCCCCACGTTTTACGCCGCGTATGTGCGCGACCCGGACGGCAATAAGTTGGCCGCGGTGTGTCGAACCGCCGTTTGAATGCGTGCGGACGCGGGCGCAGCCTCGTAGTGCGCGCGCCCGATCGGAACCGATGCGTCCCGTTTAGCCGGCTCGGGCAGGCCTGAGATCGAGGGTTATCGTGTATTGAGCGGTAAGCGCGCGCGTATCGCGCCCCGATTAATTCGATGTCGATCCTAAGATTGACTTAAGAATCGCGCAGCACACTGGGTCCTGCAGCTTCCCCTGTGCTGCGAGTGTGCTTTCGGGGCCGTCCGTGAACGGCCCCCTTTTTTTGCCTGTGCATTTTGAATGTGCGCCTTGACGAGCGCAGGCACGAGCCTTCTTTAGCGGCTTCGATACGGCGGTCGCGCCTCGATAGCGCGCGACTCGACGCTGTGTGCGGCAGGCATATTCGAATTCGCGAGTCCGGCAAGCGCAAGGCATGCGACACGCGCGGGCGCGATCCGCACTCAGCGCGGACGATCTTTAAGCGAATCGGGTACGGCCGTTAAGTGAATCGGTTCGACCTTTTAAGCGACGACGACCCATTACGCCTAAAACGCCTAAAACGCCTAAAACGCCTAAAACGCCTAAAACGCCTAAAACGCCTAAAACGCCTAAAGAGCGCGCTAAGCATTGCTCTCGGCGGTATGCGTTCGACTGAAGGGATCGATGGCGCGACCCCGCCGCGCGCGGGCGGGGCGCATTGGAAAGGGACTTTACTTGGCGGGGCTGGCCGGCGACGTTGCGTCGGCTTCCGCCGTCACGACGTTCGAAGCAGGACTCGCTGTCGCCGCCGCGCCGTTTTCCACTGTCGATGCGGGCGCCGGAGCCGTCTCGGTAGCGGGTGTCGCCGAGGGCGACGTCGACGGAGCGGGCGCGGGCGATGCCGCCGGCGTGGCGGCAGGCGATGTATTCGATGTCGTCACAGGCTCGGTGACGGGGCTCGCGGTCGGCGCTGTCGGAGCCGCAACGGCAACGGCCGCGCTCGACGTGTTTGATGTGCTCGATGCGCCTGATGCGCCCGAAGTACCTGACGTGCTCGATGTGCCGGATGCGCCTGATGCGGTCGATGTACCGGATGTGCTCGACGTACCGGACGGGCTCGCAGGCGCGACATTGGCAGCCTGCGCCGGTTTCGCGGCGACCGCCACAGACGTCGCCGCGCTCGGCGCGGCTGCTTCTTGCGGTGCGATCGATGTCGGGGTGGATGTCGGGGTGGATGTCGCCACGGCCGTGGGGGCGGCGGCAGGCACCGTCGCGGCTTGGGCGGACGCCACGGGTTGAACGACGCTTTGCGACGACGGGCCGGCACCGGCTGCCGGGCTCGGCGTCGCCTGGCTCGTTGTATCGTGAGCCGCATGCGCGCTGCCTTCGGCGGCGTGCGGCGGCTTGACGGGGTCCGGCATCGGCGGCGGCGGCGTCACGGGTTTGACGGGCGCGGGCTTTTCAGGCGCCGTATCGATGTAGTACTTGACGAGGTTGAAGAACCGGTCATAGAACACGCCCGCCGGGATCGTCTCGCTGGCGATCTTGACCATCGAGTCGTCGCTCGATCCGATCGGCAGCGACACGGACCCGAGCACGCTGAGTCCGACACTCGCCGACGTGCTTGTCTTCTTGAGCGTATAGCGATCCTGCACGGCGCTCACATAGGCCGTGCTGTTCGGGCTGTCGGGATCGTCCGAGGTGCAGACCACGTGGAATTCGATGGTCACGTGCGAATCGGCGTCGGGCTGGAAATTCTTCGAGCCGTCGATGAGGTCGAACCGTGTCGACGTCGTCATATAGCCCTGGCTCAGCAACGCACGTCGCGCGGCCTGGCAGGTCGCGGCCGCGCCAACATTGAAGTTCCGCGCGAACGGACTCGCTTTCGAGTCGAACTGCTCGCTCTGATAAAGCGGCTTGGGTGTCGAACATCCCGCGAGCGCGGTCAGCACCCCCCACGACAACGCGACCCACGCCAACGACGACATCCCGGATTTGATCTGCATAAGCGAATTCAGTAACAGCCAGACTGACCTAGACCGATCCGATCGCTCAACGTGCGATCTCGCGTGCAAATAGGTCGCGCGCTCGTGCGCCGAAGCTTACATTTAGCTCGCAAGCACGGTCATGTATCGGCGCGGCAATTATAGTTTTTTTCGAATCCGCTGCCTTCTTTAATGTGCAGTGCATCATCTCTCGGCGTCTTACTTCAGACGTAAAGGCTGCCGCTCTCGCGAACAAGCGCGGCAAGCCTGACCGATTCGCACGCATGCCGCGCATGCTCGACCTCGGCGCGCTTAGCCTCCCGCCACGCCTTGCGTATTCACGTAGAGCGAATAGAGTCCGTGGCTCGCCGCCATGAATAAGCGATTGCGATGCCGCCCGCCGAAGCAGAGATTCGCGCAGCGTTCGGGCAGCGCGATATGGCCGAGCGGCTCGCCGTGCGGCGTGAAGACGCGTACACCGTCGAGTTCGGCCGTGCCCATGCCCCAGCCGCACCAGAGATTGCCGTGGATATCGACGCGGAATCCGTCGGGTGTGCCGCCTTGCGAATCGATGACTGTGCGCGGATTGCTCAGCGTCTTGCCGTCTTCACTGACGTCGAAAGCGCGGATCTCGCGCGGATTCGAACGCGATTCGACGATATAGAGCACGCGCTCGTCGGGCGAGAACGCCAGTCCGTTCGGTCCGAGCATGCCGTCGTCGACGAGCGTGACGTCGCCCGAGTGCGGATCGATCCGGTAGACCGCCGGCGCGAGTTCGGCCGTGGCCTGTTCGCCCTCGTAAAAACCGTCGATCCCGAACGTCGGATCGCTGAACCAGATCGAGCCGTCGGATTTGACGATGACGTCGTTGGGCGAGTTGAGCCTGCGGCCCTGGTAGTGATCGGCGAGCACGGTCACGCGGCCATCGTATTCGACACGCGTGATGCGCCGCGTCAAGTGTTCGCACGAAATCAAGCGGCCTTCACGATCGCGTGTGTGTCCGTTCGCGAAGTTCGACGGGCTTTGCCATGTCGTGACGGCGCCGCTCGTCTCGTCCCAGCGCAGCACGCGATTGTTCGGAATGTCGCTCCAGAGCAGATACCGTCCGTCGCCGAACCAGACAGGTCCTTCGGACCAGCGGCAACCGTCGTAGAGGTGTTCGACCGACGCGTTCGCGAGTCGCAAGGCGTTGAAACGCGGATCGAATGACTGGATGGCGGGATCGATATAGCGGCGATTCGGTTCGAGCAAAGGCATGGCGATGTTCGACGGAAGAGGTTGTGGGTGTGTGTCGTCGATACAGATGCGGGGCGTTCGATCCGGTTCGGCTTCGCGAATCGGATCCTAGCCGGTGCGCGCATCGCGCGACGACGGCGCGACAGGAAAACCAGCGCGACAGCATATCAGGTCGGCGGGATGGGGCGGCGAGGCGGGCGGAGGACGTGATGTCGGCCCGCGATCGCATGCATTCGATCGGATCGCGCGGATCCGCGAGTCGTTCAACGCATCGATTCGAAGTGCGCTATTTCTTAGTCTGCGAAGCAGGCGGACTTGGCGTGCGCGACGCGTCTTGCGCGGCGTCGTTCGCATGCGCATTCGGAAATCCGGGTGGATAGTCGAACACGCGCGACGGACGCGGCAGCGACGTGGGCGTCATCGAGACAAATGTCGATGCGGTCCGCGTTCTCGCGCCGCCGACGATCGACGTCATCGCCACGCGGTCGAGCTCGATGCTCTCGGGAAGATCCTTGATGATCAGGGTTGCCATGAATAAAAGGCCTCCGACGTTCATCCGATGAACCGGTCGCGCATGAAGCGAGGCCATCCGCGAACCGACGCGACCTGACTCTACCTCCAATTTCAACGCGCGGCGACGCGCGATGCGTCGCGGCAACGGTTTCGATGCCGGCTTTGCATCTATGCCTTTCCTATGGTCTTGGCATGCCACAGTCGATCAATGACGACATCGATTCGACGATGTGCTCAGACCGATAGACGAGTCTCCGATCGCGCCGATGCACGATGGTGTCGAACGCAATCCGACAACTGCGCGTTAACTGTCTTCGCGCAACAAACACATCGTTCGGGATCCGAATCGATGTGTTCGCTAAGCAATGGCAATGCGGCCGGGAATTTCCTTGGATTATCAAAGTTTTGCGTCGAATAAGCGCTTGGCACGCGCGACATGGCACACCTCTCGCATAAGACGATGCGAGCGCAAAGAAGTGCTCGCCAACCCAACTCTCAAGGAGATCATCATGAACGCCACTCTCTCGATCAAAGACCTCGCCATCAACAAGGAACTCTCGAACAAGGAACTCGCTTCCGTTCGCGGCGGTTCCAACTACTCGTCGATCGGCAGCCAAGCGCAACAAGTCGTCGGCGGCGGCGGCTTTCTGAGCGGGACGTCGAACATGGGCACGTATTCGCCGGTCGTTCAGCAAGGCGGCGATACGACGACGACGGTGAACCTGTCGAGCATCACGAGCGTGTTGAGCCAATTGACGGCGTGGAATCAACAAGCCTGAGTGGACGCGCGGAGCCGTTCACCTCGCACGCCGTCCGCGCGTCGCGGTGTCCTGCTCCGCTTCACCGGCGACCCGCACGCTCCGACATTCAGGACCTCGCCGCCGATCCCGGCACACGATGTGAAAAGACGGCGCCGCATCGATGCATGCGACGCACGAACGCCACGGCGAACCCTTACCACACGAACGGAAGACAATCATGACCTCGAATATCGCAATCCAGGACCTCGACCTGACACACGAACTCTCGGACAAAGCCATGTCCGAGGTTCGCGGCGGCATCAACTTCTCGGGGATCGGTAGTCAGTTGCAGGAAGTCGGCGGTGCCGGCGGCTTTTTGAGCCCCGTCACGAATGTCGGCGTCTATCAGCCGATCGTCACGCAAATCGGCGACACCAACGTCAACGTCAATCTGTCGAGCGTGACCAGCGCGCTCAGCGATATGGCGGCGGCCATCAAGCAAGGCTGACCACGCCTGTCATATCGGCGCGGCGGCAACGTTTTCGGTGCGCGGCCCGCGATGACGAGATCGTCGACTCGTATCGCGGGCGTGCTCCGCTTTTCTTGCGCGGCGGTGGCGAGGTGGCCACCGTCTTTTTTTATCGATTGGCGCGGTAGCAGGTCAATGTTCATGGTTCGGATACCGAATGGAATGTTTCGATCTTCGATCCATGTTGAGAATATGTCCGATTTGCGAAAGGGGCACCTGGAGCCTAGTATCCAACAGAGCATGCCGTTGCTTGAGGCATGTGAAAGGGCATATTCCCGACCGATCTCGAGCCGCATCGAGTTGCGCAGATGGCTAGCCTTGCTCTCGTCATTCACAACTTTCGCAGTGGTGGCCTGACGCACGACGAGTTTTTCGAACAGATTGACAGCACGTTGTCCGCGGACGGGGTCAATTCCGCACGGCTTCTCGAAACGCTCAAGGACGAGCAAAGCCGTATGCCGTTGCCCCCGGATCTGTATGCCGAGTTGCGCCGCCGGATCGAGTTGCTGTCTGCGTCGAATGCTCCGAGTGGCGTCGAGGAAACGCGCGTGCTCGCGGCCGACACGGCCGTGCCGCCCGCCGTTGCGCCATCCGGACGGAATGCGGACACGCCCGCGCTGGCGGAGCTCGACTCGACAAAAGGCATCGGCGACACGCTCAATAATCGGTTCGTGCTCGAAGCGTGTCTGGGCGTCGGCGGCATGGGCACGGTCTACAAGGCACTCGATCTGCGCAAGCTCGAAGCCTCGGATCGACGCCCGCATGTCGCGATCAAGGTCCTCAATCTCCAGTTTCGCGGCAATCCGAAATCGCTGATCGCGCTGCAGCGCGAGGCGCGCAAAGCGCAAACGCTCGCGCACCGCAATATCGTGACGGTCTACGATTTCGACCGCGACGGCCCGGTCGTCTTTTTGACGATGGAATATCTGCAAGGCAAGCCGTTAAGCCGGGTCTTGCGTGCGCAAGGATTCAAGGGCATGACGCTTGCCGAAGCGTTACCGATCGTGCGCGGCATGGGTCATGCACTGGCCTATGCGCACGAGCGCGGTTTCGTGCATTGCGATTTCAAGCCGGCCAATGTGTTCTTGACCGATGCCGGCGAAGTCAAGGTCATCGACTTCGGGATCGCGCGCGTGTTCCAGCGGCCCGAGCAGGAAACGGACGCGACGGTCTTCGACCCGGGCAGCCTCGGCGCATTGACGCCCGCGTACGCAAGCCCGGAAATGCTCGAACATCTCGAACCGGACCCGCGCGACGATGTCTACGCGCTGGGTTGCATCACATACGAAATGCTCACGGGCACGCATCCGTTCGACCGGCTTTCGGCGACGCAGGCGCGCAACGCGCACTACAAGTTGCGGCGTCCCGAATCGCTCGGCGCGCGCCCATGGCGCGCGCTTAAAGGCGCGTTGGCATTCGATCGCGAATTGCGCACGCCGAGCGTCGCGCGTTTCGTTGCCGATATGGGCGCGCAGCCGCGCGAACCGTCGCGTCCCGGCATGCTCGCGAAATCGGCGATCGGCTTCGTCGTGTTATCGATCTGTGCGTTCGCCGCGTACTGGTATCGCGGCGTATCGACCGGGCGCATGGACGAGCCATCCGCGGTCGCCCAATTGCCCGCGAACCCGGCGCCCGAAATCTCCACGTCGAAGGCATTGAATACCGTGCCCTCCGTGCCCGCCGCGCCGGCGAGTACGGTACCGCCTCAAGCGGTCGCTTCGGCCGCCGCGTTGACGCGCAGCCCGACACCCCCGACCGTGTCGCTTGCCTCGGCGACGGTAAGGACGGCTGCCGCCACGGCATCGCCGGCAAGCGTGCCGCAGGCCGTGACGAACGTGAACTCGACGAATGCGCTGGCTTCGCTCGCGTCCTCATCCGTCGCGGTGACATCGCCAGCCGCATCGGCATCGATGGCCGCGATGGCGCCGGCCGGCGCTTCGGCGCTCGGGATGGCCGCTATCGCGCCGCCGGGATCGGCGACGTTGTCGGCTGCGTCCGCGGTCATGCCGAGTGTCGTCGCGACGCCGGCGCCGAATCCTCAGGCGGCGGCCTTATCGCTCGCCGCTGTGACGCCCGTGCTCGCGCAGGTTCCATGTTCGGCGCTGAGCGCGAACGTCCACGAGCATACGGTCGAGGTCCGTGGCTTCGCGCCCGCGAACTACAGTGCAGCAAAGATTTCCGACATGTTGCGTTCGGTCAATGGCGCGACGACGCGCGAGGTCCATGTCGAGCCCGTGGCCAACGACACATGCACGGTGATGCAAACCCTTTCGCCATATCTGAGCGCGAATTGGCAGGACGGACATGCGGCCGTCGTTCATCCTCGCGAACATAACGGGCACTTGAACGCGGGCGACGCACTCGTCGTCGATGTGACGACGCCGGGTTACGACACCTACGTCAATGTCGATTATTTTCAGTTGGACGGCAGCGTCGTGCATCTCGTGCCGAGTCTGCGCGAGAAGGACAATCAGGCGCCGCCGCATTTCGCGGCGACGGTCGGCAGCGAAGGGAGCTGGATTATTTCGAAGCCGTTCGGCTCGGAACTCATCGTCTTGACGACCACGCCCGAGCCCGTCTTCGATACACTGCGTCCGCCAAGCGAATCGCGCGCGGACTATCTCGCCGCGCTCGCGCCGCGCCTCAAGCAACTCGCCGGAAAATACGGCACGGACAAGGTCGATGTCGATATCGCGCAAATCAATACACGCGCGGCACATCGTTAAGCGATGCGCCCGATTGCGTCACTTGACGTCGCGCGCGACGCGGAATCCGTTTTGCGACTGACGTACGCTCGCGCTGTACTTGAAGCGCGTCGATGCGGTCATGTAGTCGCCGCCTTCGCGCCATGAACCGCCGCGAATCACGCGTGTATTGCACGCGGGATCGTCCCAGACATGACCATCGGCGGGCGCGCCCTTGAATGTGTTCTGCCAGCAATCGGCGACCCATTCCCATACGCCGCCGTTCATGTCATAGAGCCCGAACGGATTCGGCGGAAACGCCGAGACGTCCGACGGCCCGTCGGCGCGCCATGGGTCACCGCAGTCCTTGCAGTTCGACATGCCTTTCTTCATCTGGTCGCCCCACCAATAGTGCGTCTCCGTGCCCGCGCGATCGGCATATTCCCATTCGGCTTCGCTCGGCAAGCGATAGGGCTTGCCGCTGATCTTGCTCAGCCATTTCAGGTATTGCTGCGCGTCGTCCCAACTCAGATCGCGCGCCGGTTGCGTCTTCACCGTATTCGTTTCTGCGGACAGCTTCGCGCACGCGCCCGCATCGACGCATGCATTCCATTGTTCGACGGTCACCGGATATTTTCCGATTGCAAAGGCTTGACCGATCGTAACGCGATGCGGCGGGCGCTCGGACGGATCGCCCGTATTGCTGCCCATCGTGAAGGCGCCGGGTTGGAGCGTCACGACGATCGGACAATCCTTGCAATCGCGGACTTCGTTTGCGCCGGCGTGCTCGGCAACCGGAGCGGGCGTATTGGCGCTCGGTGACGGGGACGCGACGGCGGCCGCGCCGACAGACGCATGGGCGACGCTCGCTTGCACGGGAGTCGCGGGAGGCGGCGTGCTCGCGGCCGCATGCGTCGTCGATGTCGTCGACGGGATCGATGCGGCAGCAGGCGCGGGTGCCACCGCGGTCGCGACCGCAGTCTTGGGCGCGGCGCTTGGACTCGCGGAAACGGCCGGCGCCGTCGACACGTGCGGCGCGGGCGGCGCCGTCGGGACAGCCGCAGGCGCGGACGCGACGCTCGCAGCCGACGCCGACACCCGCAAACGATCGATACGCGCATGAGCGAGCGGCGCGAAGCGGCCATTCGGATAAGCCTTCAAATAGGCCTCGTAGTCGCTTGCGTACGTGCTGTCCTTGATCGAATCCCAGAACGTGATTTCGTATTGTTCGGAACTGTCCTTAGGCATCACGCCCGCGTCGACATGCGCGCCGCCAAGCGTCCCGATGCAGACCATCACAATCAGCAGAAGATGTCGCCACATAGTCGAACCCTGTTTGACGTTGTTCCGATCGGTGCCGCTGTTGCGCACGGTTTGCGATCGCCTTCCGGCTCACGTGTGTGCGATGAACGCGCGGTCCTTCGCGCGCAAAGCTTCGATGCTCGATTCAATCGTTCGGATCGCTGATGATGTATTCAATACGAACATCAACAAACATAGCAGTTTGTGCATGCAGACGTTAGGACGCGCTAAGACATGCATGCGATGCCTTGCAGGCAAGGTATCTTTTTAGCGGACCGCATCCTAAGCTACTGACGGTACGGAGGGCGTGGCCGGCTTGATTCGTATGAACACAGTCGTGCGTGCGAACCCATCGGATAGACGAGCGGAGATTGCCGCGTATGCGAAGAAGACAGATGCTGGGCGCACTCGCTGTGACGTCGGTTGGCCTGTCCACGCGCGTGGGCGCGCAGAATGCGGCATCGGCATCGAAGCCCATGCCGTCGACGGCGACCGCGTCGCCGGCGCCGCCCACACATGTCGCCGGCGCGACACCGTCGCCGTCGAACGCGCTGTGCTACATCATCTGGCCGCCCGACGGCGCCGTGATATCGGGCGGCAAGCTCTGGGTGCGCATGGGGCTGCGAAATATGGGCGTGTGTCCAAAGGGCTTCAATGTGCCGAACACGGGCCACCATCATCTGATCGTCGACACCGATCTGCCGCCGTTCGATCAGGAAATCCCGTCGGATCGCCAGCATTTGCACTATGGCGCGGGTCAAACCGATGCGCGTCTCGAGCTGGCGCCGGGCAAGCACACGCTTCAATTATTGCTGGGTGACGCGAATCACCGGCCGCACGATCCGCCGGTCTATTCGAAGAAAATCACAGTCCTCGTGCGTTGAGCGTTGTCCTCGCGCGGCGTCTCATTGTCGATCCATCGCGTCGGAGAATGCGCACCATGAACAAGCGTTATGCACTGGCCGCGGTGGCGGCGGCGTTCAGCGCTGCCTATCAGAGAGCGGTCGCGGGTCCGACGCCGTCGCCGCCTGACGCGTTCTGCTATGTCGGCTTTCCGAACAATAATCAGACCGTCGAGGCGAGCAAGCCGTTTCGTGTTTGGTTCGGCTTGCGCAATATGGGCGTCGCCCCTAAAGGCATCATATTTCCCAATACGGGGCATCACCATTTGCTGATCGACACCGATCTGCCGCCGATGGATCAGGAAATTCCGTCGGATCGCAATCATCTGCATTTCGGCGCGGGCGAAACCGAGACGTCGATCCAATTGGCGCCCGGCAAGCACACGCTCCAGTTGCTGCTCGGCGACGCGAATCATATTCCGCACAATCCGCCGGTCTATTCGAAGAAGATCACGATCTACGTGAAATAGCGCGGTGTCGTCGCACACACGACACCGGGCGCCGATCTGTTGGATCCGGACAGACATGTGCATCACGAGACCCGCGCCGATCGGCGCGCACGCGCTGGCATAACCGATGCATGAGTCTGGTACGCGCAGACAGGACGCCGATGGAGGGCCAAGCGCCGCATCCGTCGCCGCCGCGTTCTGTTCGATCCGCGTCCATCGGGAGGCTATCGTGCAATCGACGACCCGTCATATCGGCAGCGTACATCCGGCAAGATTCCCCATGTTCGCCGCGGGATGCGTGTGCGCGGCCGTGTTGTTGTCCGGCTGCGTCGATGTAAGCATGCGCGCATACGAACGCCCGGCGACGCCCGAAAAAAACCATTGGACCCCATCGGACGCGATTTCCGTATCGGCCGCCGACACGATTTCTCCGGACTGGTGGAAGGCATTCGGCGATCCGACGCTCGACGCGCTGATCCAGAAGGCCATCGCAGGCAACTTCGATATCCAATCGCTTGCGGCGCGCATTCGCGTCGCAAGCGCCGAGGTGACCGAAGCCCACGCGGGTGCGCTGCCGACGGCCGATCTCGGCGCGGGGGTCAATTATCAGAAGATCACGAACATGGGGCAGGGCTTCACGAAGCAATACAACGTGGCGGGCCAAGTCAACTGGGACATCGACGTCTGGGGCGCGGTCGAGAAAAGCGTCGAAGCGCAACAAGCCGAATTTCACGCGACCGAAGCCGACTGGCGTGCGGGCTATCTATTGCTCGTGTCGAACGTCTCGACCACGTATTTCCAGGTCCTTCAGCTCGACGACCAAATCGCGCAGCAGCAGACGACGCTCGACACGAATCGCCAGATCGCGGCGATCCTTGAACGCATGAACGAGACGGGCCTCGTGCCGAAGACACAGGTCTTGCAGCAACGCGCCGAAGTAAATCGGCTCACGACCGATCTGCTCGAATTCAAGCGCTCGCGGGATCTCGCCAACAACGCGCTTGCGACGTTGACGGGCACGCCGGCTGGCGAATTTCAATTGCCCGCCGGACATCTGCAGCAACGTGTGCAATTGCCGCCGGTGCCGGCCGGGCTGCCGGCGCAGATGCTCGCGCGGCGGCCCGATATCGTCGCGGCCGAATTCCGCGTGCTCGAAGCCTATAAGCTCACGCATTCGGCCAAACTCGCGCAATTGCCGACGATCAGTCTGACCGGACACGGCGGCTCGTCGAGTTTTGCGCTCAATACGCTGCTCAAATCGTTCACGTACGGATTGATGCCGAGCATCGACATCCCGTTGCTGGACCCGACCGTACGCGCGCACGTCAAGACCACTGAAGCGCAGGCCGATGTTGCGGAACACGACTATCAACGCACGGTGATGACCGCGTTTCAGGACGTCGAAAACGCGCTCGTCAATATCGATGCCGACCGCAAGCAACGTGCCGAGATCGACCAGCAAGTCGCGCAACTCAAGGTCGTGGCCGATCAGGTCGAAGCGCAGCTCAAGGAAGGCGTCGTCTCGCAGCTCGAAGTATTCGAAGCCGAGCGCTCATTATTGAGTGCGCAACAGCAACGGCTTGCGAATCATGCGCAGAGCCTTTCCGACACCGTCTTGCTCTATCAGGCACTCGGCGGCGGATGGCCGTCCGTCGACGTGCAGGCGCATGCGGATTCGGATTTCCAGCCCGAAACATCGAATTGACTACGGCCATGCGTGACTTACAATCCCCAATGTCTCCGCTCATTAAGCGGATCAGTACAACGAAGCTTATCCGCTGCGATGACGGAACGCCGGCGTCCGGCACGATCGCAGCCGCGCATAGGCGGTGCGTGTGAAGCTCGCCATGGCTCAAGCCGAAGCTCCGATGGCCGACAAGCGGGCGGCCGCGGGTCACGTCTGCGACGTGGTCCTGTCGCCGATCTCGGATCCGACGCTCGGCGTGATCCGGATTCGCGAGACGCTGTTTGCGATCGGCCGCGGTGAACCGCCTTTCGCGACCTTGCCCGGCGATCGCGTCGCGCAGCTCTCGCGGCGGCATGCGCGCATCTTCATCGAACACGGCGAAGCCTGGATTGCCGATCTCGGCAGCAAGAACGGCACGTCGGTCAATGGCGCCGAAGTTCGCGAACATCCCGCGCGTCTACGCGACGGCGACGCATTGTGTCTCGGCGGCGCGCTCGCGTATCGCGTCACGCTCGAAGCGCATAAGCCGGTCTCGTCGAAGCCGCGTGTCGTGCGCATGGCCGGCGTCACGCTTGCACCGGAACGTACCGATCTCGGACTTCAGGAACTCGATCTCACGAGTTTTCCGTTTCTGATCAGCAAGGCCGACGAACGTTTTGCGCGCTATCGAAAAACGCATCCGCATCAAGTCAATTACGTGTCGCGGCGTCACGCGCATATTTTCATCAATAACGACACGGCGTACGTCGAAGACCTCGGCAGCACGAACGGCACGTTCGTCAACGGGATGCGGCTCGAAGAATCGGCTCAGGTCCTTCACGACGGCGACGTCGTCGCATTCGGCGGCAATCATTTCGCGTATCGCGTGCATTTGAAGCGAGAACAGGCCGATGCGACGTTGACGCGGTTGCGCGCGACGCGTGGCGCCAACGACGACGCGGCCGATCCCGACAAGACGACGTTCGTGGCCGCCGCGCATTCGTTTCTCGACATTTTTTGCGTCGATCCCGCCGCGCGCCAGGCCGACGAAATCAATCGCGACACGCCCGATCACGCGCCGGTCGAAACGGCCGGGCACGGCGGTCGGCATCGACACGCCGTGGGGGCGGCATTTGTCGGGGAATGGATCAAGACCCTATCGAGCGCCGACGCACCGTTGATCACGCGCCGACGCCTGTTTTACGCGTTTTTCGGCTTGCTCGTGCTCGCGGCGATCGCAGTCGGCCTGTACCGCGCGAACGGCAGCGAACGCGAGATCCATGACGCGATGAGCGCGGGACGCTATGACGAGGCGGCGACGTTGTCCGATCGCTACCTCGCGCATCATGCCGATGCGGGGCCGTTCATCTCGATCGGCACGGAAGCCGTTTTCAAGGCTCATCTGCCCGAGTGGCTGAGCGCGGTCGCTCGAAGCGATTTTGCCGTCGCGCGTGCCGTGATCGACCGCATGCGTGCGCAAAGCGCCCGCAATCGCGACGCGGGGGCCTTGATTCACGAACTCGAATGGGCCGACGATCTCGAACGGTTCGTCGTCGGGCGCGGAGGCGCTGAGGCGCCGATTCGTCTCTACGAGGACGAAGCGCGGATCGACGATCTCGTCAAACGTTGGGATGACGACCCGGCCGCGCATCAGCGCGCGCTCGACCGGATCGCGTCCTATGCGCCGGCCTTTACCGATCGGTATGCGGATGTGTTGAGTCATCTGCGCAAGCTTCAGAGCGACCACTCGGTCTACGTGCCTGCGATGCAACGGCTCGATTCGGCGATCGTATCGGCGCTTGCGGCAGACGATGTGGGCGCCGTCGAGGCGTTGCTCGACGATGCCGCCGAAAAATATCCGCGCATCGGCGGTCTCGATCGCGTGCGAGACGATCTGCACCGATTCGAAGCGCTCGATAGCGCGTTGCACGCAAAGAAACTCGGCGCGCTCGTCGAGCAGCTTAAAACGGCGCGATTCGCGACGCCGCCGTTCGAAGCGCATTTCGGACAGATGCAGCAATCGCTGCTGCCGTCCGCGCCGATCCGCATCGCGTACAAGACGGCCATGGCCGCCTGGCGCGACGGCGACACCAAGCATGCGACTGCGGTGTTGAGCCCGCTCACGGCCGATCCGACGTGGGGGCCTGTTGTCGCGGCCGATATGGCGCACAAGAAGACGATCGTCGACGCATATGCCGCATTGCAGGCGGCGCGCGGCACGCCGGCCTATCCGGATCGCTTGCTCGCGTTTTACGGTCTGCTCGATCCGAACGACGACGTGTATTACGTCCATGCGGTGCAGCACGATGTCGATGCGATGCGCGACCCGGCGCTCGCGCGTGCACACGACCTGATCGAGCGCGCACAGGCGCAATGGCTCAAGTATCGCGACAACGGCGCGATCGACGGCACGCAGCGGCTCGAATCGAGCATTTCGCCGAGCTTCCGGAGCCAGGCCCGTTTGCTTTCGGATGCACGCGCGTCGGCGCACCAGGGCATGCGTATCCTGACGCAGCTCAAGGCCCAGTATCCGGCCGACTATGCGCAGCTTGGCGATGCGCTCGATGCCGAGATCGAACTCCAGCGGCGTTCGCTCGATGCATTGCGCATGGTGTTGGCGCCGTCGCTGCTCAAGGAGAAACTCGCCTTGCTTGAAGGAGGGGACGACGATGAAGCCCGAACGTCGCCTTAGGCCGCTGTCGATCGCACTCGAAGATCACGGCGAGGAAGGCATCGCGATTCTGACGGCCGAGCCTCGGCGGCTCATGCTGAGTCTCGTGGTGGCGATTTTCGGGCTTGTCGTCGCGGGGCTCGCCTGGTCGTTCGTCGGACGCGCGGACGTCATCGTGACCGCGAACGGCACCTATGCGCCCGAGGCCGAAGTGCGTCGCGTCTATGCGCCGATCGACGGCGAACTCGCGGACATCTTTATTGCCGAGGGACAACCGGTCTCGCAGGGCGACGTCGTGGCCCGGCTCAATGCGCGCGGCGCGATCGAAGCGGCGACGAGCGCACTCGAAGCACGGCTCAAGCTCGATGACGCCGAACGTGAATGGAAGGATTTCCCCGAGAAAAAGGCATTGATGGTGCGTAAGGCCGAAGCGCTCAAGGCACAGCTCGAAGTCGCCGAGCATCAGCATGAACAGCGCGTCTCGGAGGGCACGACGAAGCTCGCCGAGGGACAAAAGGCCGAACTCGAAGAAGCGCGCAGCGCGCTCGATAGCGCGGCCCACGCACGCGATGCCGCGAAACAGGAACTCGACAAATATACGCATCTGTTCGAGCAGCCCGGCGGCGGCGGTATCGCGGAGCTGCAAGTCGCGGCGAAACGCAATGCATACGTCGAGGCCGAAAACAATGCACGTGTCGCGCAGGCCCATCTTGCCGAACTCGATTTTCGTTTGAGTCACGAATACGAGCAGGCCAAGGCCGTGCTTGAAACCAGCGATCAGGAAAGTACAAACCTGAAGATCCAGTACGACGAGGCGACGCGCGACATCGAGGATACCGAGGACAAGCTCCGGCTCCAACTGCAGACGGCGCGTCTGGTCGCCGAAGCGGCCGCGCGCATCAAGTTCGAGAATATCGACAAGGACAATTTTCTGTTGATCGTCGCGCCGGTCTCGGGCGTGATCACCGATGTGACGTCGACGCAGCGCGGCGACAAGGTGCAGGCCAATATGCCGCTGGGCGCGATCGCGCCCAAGGATGCGCGCGCCGTCGTCAAGATCGAGATTGCCGAGCGCGATCGCGCGTTTCTGCGCGAAGGGCAGCCCGTCAAGCTCAAGTTCAATGCGTTTCCGTATCAGCGCTATGGCGCGATCGACGGCACGCTCGAATATATCTCGCCCGCGACGAAACCCTCGGCGCAGGACAAGCAACCCGTCTACGAGGGACGCGTCGCGCTCTCGCGCAACGATTTCGAGGTGGCGGGCAAGCGTTATCCGTTGCGCTATGGCATGACGGCGAGCGCTGAGGTCATCGTGCGCGAGCGCAGGCTGATCGACCTCGGTCTCGACCCGTTCCGCGAACTCGCGGGTTAGCGAAAGGCGGGATTGCACGGCGCGGCGTGCCGAGCGGCGGCGCCTCGCGAATATCGAATGACGGCCGGACGTACCGACCGCACCGGCCGCCTGGCAGTCGCGACATCGAACG
This sequence comes from Pararobbsia silviterrae, assembly GCF_003628125.1. GTDB lineage: Bacteria > Pseudomonadota > Gammaproteobacteria > Burkholderiales > Burkholderiaceae > Pararobbsia > Pararobbsia silviterrae. Next base: position 130,957 of record NZ_RBZU01000007.1, on the reverse strand, counting down.
GGGAATGGATCGACCTGCGCCGTATGCGGCGCCCACGTCAAGGAGTGGACGAGATGACCCCGATCGTGCGTATCGACGATGAGGCAATCGGCGTAGAAGACTTCATGCGGTGGCTCAAGCTGACCGGGCAATTCGAGACGTTGATCGAGCAGCTCGTGCGCGAGAAGCTGGCCGCGCATGCGGCGCGCAAAGCCGGCGTCCGGCTTGAACCCGATGACGTGCAGGCACGCGCCGATCAGTTTCGCCGCATACGCGGACTGCATCGCGCGACCGATATGAATCATTACCTCGACGCGCTCGGCGTCAGTCTCGACGAGTTCGAACAATTCGTGACGGACGGCTTGTATCAGGAGCGCATGCTCGACCACGTCGGCAGCGATGACGCGATTCGCGAGTACTTCATGTTGAATTCACCGAAATTCGACGCGATCGAAGTCAGCCATATCGTGCTCGACGACGAAGGCAAGGCCAAGGAGATGATTTCCGTGCTTCGCGACGACCCCGCGAGTTTCGCCGACATGGCGCGCGAGCATTCGATCGCCGATACGCGCGATGCGGGCGGCGTCATCGGCAAGGTCCTGCGCGGCTCTCTCAAGAGCGATATCGAGGCGAAGGTCTTCAATGCCGAAGTCGACGATCTGCTCGGACCGTTCGCCTCGCCCGACCGATCGTGCTTCGAGATCTTCGCGGTGACGGCCAAGCATCCGGCGGCGCTCGATGCCGACGTGAGCGCGGAAATCCGGCGCTTGCTTCGCGAGGAATGGCTCGTCGCGCGCGCGCAGGAACATGTGATTGCGGCGCGCTGAACGCGGCGCACCCGGAGAGCACGGCATGGACGCGCCATCTGAAACCCAGTCGGTCGGCGAGTGTCTCGCAACCGTCGAGATTTTCTCGACGCTGTCGCGCGACGAGATCGAACAGCTCGCTGCGCAGACGCAATCGCGCCGCTTTACTTTCGGCGAAACCGTCTGCAACGCGGGGGACGAGGCGGACGGCGTGTTCGTGATTCGCTCGGGATCGGTGCGTATCTTTACCGAAGAGCACGGCAAGGAAATCAGCATGGGCGTGCGCAAGGAACGCGAGGTCTTTGCGGATGTCGCGATGCTGCGCGCCTATCGTCACGAATCGTCGGTGCGGTCCTCGGGAAAAACGGAACTGTTGCTGATTCCGCGCGCGGCGATGGAGCCCGTGCTTGCCGTCAATCCGGCCGCGCTCGCGTTCATGACGAGCTATGTCGCGATCAACTCGGCCGGCGGCTTCGTGGCGCGGCTCTTCGATCTGCGCAACAAGCTCACGAAGACCGAACTCGAGGAATATGTGCGCAGCGTCGGCGTCAAGCGCATCGCCGCGGGCAAGACGATTCTCGCGCAAGACAGCCGCGAAGACCGACGCTTATATGTCGTGCGGCAGGGCGAGGTGCGTATCGTCCGCAAGGAAGACGGCGAGGATTTCGTGATCGCGACGCTGCGCCCGGGCGAGATCTTCGGCGAAAAGGCGTGCCTGTTGCGGCAGGAACAGATGGCGTCGGCGATCGCGCTGACCGATACGCGGCTCCTCGTGATTCCCGAGAAAACCGTGCATTTCATCCTCGAACGCAACCCGAAACTCGGCGAAGTGCTCGAAGAACGCGTGCGCTTCGCCGAACGCGAACTCCAGCGGCAGAAGAAGCTTGCCGAACGCCGCAAACGCCCCGTCGTGCTCGATTTGCATTCGAAGCCCGAATTCGGCGAGAAAGTCATCCGGCGTTTTCCGCTCGTCGAGCAAGCCGAGGAAATGGATTGCGGCGCGGCGTGCCTCGCGATGCTGTGCCGGCATTACGGGATTTCGATGACGCTCGGCAAGCTCCGCGAACTCGCGAATGTGACGACGCAAGGCGCGACGCTCGAATCGCTTGCGCGCGCGGGCGAGGCGCTCGGATTCACGGCGCGCGGCGTCCAATGCGTGCTGGCCTCGTTGAGCGGCTTCGAATTGCCGTTTATCGTGCATTGGGAGGGGTATCACTACGTCGTCGTCTATGGCATCTCGAAGGAACACGTCTGGATCGCGGATCCCGCGGTCGGCTTCCGGAAATTGCGCGTCGAGGACTTCGAGCGCGGATGGAGCGGCACCTGCCTCTTGTTCACGTCGACGAGCGCGATCGTCGAACAGGCCGTCGCGCGTTCGCCATGGCTACGCTTTATCGGCTATCTGAAGCCCTACAAGACCATCCTGCTGCATCTGTGTCTCGCGACCTTCGTCGTTCAGGTCCTCGGCGTCATTCCGCCGCTGATCATCCAGAACATTCTCGACGGCGTCGTCGTGCATCAGAATTTCAATTTGCTCCATGTGCTGATCGCGGGCCTCATCGTCTCGAATCTTTTTTCGCAGATCATGGTCACGATCCGCTCGTATCTCGCGAACTTCATGGTCCGCAATATGGACTTCGCGATGATGTCGCAGTTTTTCCAGCACACGATGTCGCTGCCCTTGTCGTTCTTCGTCAAGCGCAAGACCGGCGATGTGTTCGCGCGGTTCCAGGAGAATCAGACGATCCGCGCGTTTCTGACCGAGTCGACCGTCACGACGGCGCTGAATCTGCTGATGGTGTTTATTTATTTCTCGATCATGTTCGTCTACAACGTGAGGCTGACATTGCTGCTCATTGCGTTCGTGATCCCGATCATGGCGCTCACGGCGCTGGCGACGCCGCGCATCAAGGCGAACGCGCGCGAGATGTTCGCGTCGGCGACCGAGGCCAAGTCGTTTCTGATGGAGTTGCTCGGCGGCGTCGAGACCGTCAAGGGCATGGGCATCGAGCGCGCCGTGCGCCTCAAGTGGGAACGCAAGTACGCGAAGTCGCTCGACACGCAATACAAGGCCCAGGCGTTCAATATCGTGGTCGCGTTCGGCAGCCAACTGCTCAACGCGGCGACGACGATCGGCATTCTGTGGATGGGCGCGAGTCTCGTGCTCGCGCATGAACTGACGATCGGCCAATTGATCGCGTTCAATGCGTTCATGGGAAGCGTGCTTGCGCCGCTCATGGGGCTCGTCGGTCTCTGGAGCCTGCTCAACGACGCGGCGGTGGCCATGGAGCGGCTCGGCGACGTGCTCGATATCGCGCCCGAACAGCGGCCTGAAACCTTGCCTTCGCGCGTCGTGCTGCCCGAACTCCAGGGCGATATTCATTTGCGCGATGTCTATTTCCGCTATGGCGCGGACGACGCGCCGTATGTGCTCGCGAATATCAGCTTCGAGATCAAGCCCGGCGAAGTCGTCGCGATCGTCGGCCGCAGCGGATCGGGCAAGACGACGCTCGCGAAGCTGCTCGTCGGGTTCTACACGCCGACCGAGGGCAAGATGAGCATCGACGGCTACGATATCGACGTGATCGACAAAGCCTACTATCGCGCGCAGATCGGCTATGTCATGCAGACCAATCTGCTGTTTTCAGGCACGATTTCCGAGAACATCGCATGCGGCGACGAAGCACCCAATCGCCGCCGTATCGAAGACGTCGCGAAGATGGCCGATGCGCACGGCTTTATCTCGAAGCTGCCGCTCGGCTATGAACAGGTCGTCGGCGAGCGCGGCATCGGCCTGTCGGGCGGGCAGATCCAGCGGCTTTGCATCGCGCGCGCGCTCTATCACGAGCCGCGTCTGCTCGTGTTCGACGAAGCGACGTCGTCGCTCGATACGCAGTCGGAAAGCAATATTCTCGCGAACATGCAGGAGATCCTCAAAGGGCGCACGGCCGTCATCATCGCGCATCGCCTGAGTACCGTCATGTCGGCCGACAAGATCCTCGTGCTCTATGAGGGCGCCATCGTCGAACAAGGCCGTCACGCGGAACTCGTCGAGAGGAAGGGCATGTATTACCAACTCGTCCAGAAACAATTGAGCGCCGGATGAAGATCCTTGACCAGATTGTCCCGTCCGGCCCGGCGATCTCGTACGCCAGCCTCATCGAAAAGATCGAGATCTTGCGCTCGACGCTCCGATGGTCGTCGCGGCTCGAACGCGCGGACATCGAGAAGCTGCTGCGCCAGGCGAGCACGTTGCGCGACGAGGTCATGCAACTTTCGCATACGGAGCGCTTCGTGCAGGCCGCGTCCGGCGACGTCGAGCAGCTGTCGGCGAAGCCGGCCGCGGGCGGCGACCGGCGGCGCGCGCTGCTCGCGCGGAGCTTTATTTTCGAGGGCACGTTCGGCGACAATTCCGCGCTGCTCGAAGCGCTCGAAATCGCCGAGAAAGCCGCGCCGACCGATTTACCGGTACTGATCGACGGAGAAAGCGGCACGGGGAAGGAATTGATGGCGAAGGTCATTCACGCAAACGGCGGACGTTCGGAACGGCCTTATATCTCGGTCAATTGCGGCGCGATTCCCGACAATCTGCTCGAATCCGAATTGTTCGGACACAAGCGCGGCGCGTTTACAGGCGCGGCGAACGATCGCAAGGGCAAATTCGAAAGCGCGCATACGGGCACGATCTTTCTTGACGAAATCGGCGAGCTGCCGTTATCGGGACAGGTCAAGCTGTTGCGCGTGCTCGAATCGCACGAGATCCAGCGCGTGGGCTCGGACGAGGTCATCGGCGTCGATACGCGGATCGTCGCGGCGACGAATCGGAACCTGCGCCGGCTCAGCGAAGAAGGGCGCTTTCGCGAGGATTTGTTTTACCGGCTCAGCGTCATTCATGTGAGCTTGCCGCCTTTGCGCGAGCGTCGCGACGAGATCCCGTTGCTGATCGCGTACTTCAGCGACGAGGCCGCCGACATGCTCAAACGCAGGCCCGTCAAGCTGACGCCGCGCCTGCGCGATTTCCTGATTCACTACGGATACCCGGGCAATATCCGCGAGCTGCGCAATATCCTGTATCGGATATCGTGTCTCGCGGGCGATGTCGCGAGCATCGAGCATCTGCCTGTCGACGTGCGTCCCATGACGACGCATGCGGGCGCGGCGAGCCCGGTGTCGGCCGGCGCCGTATCGGTGACCTCGCTCAGCGAGGCCAAGCGCGCCGCGAGCGACGAGGCCGAAAAGGCGTTTCTTCAGCGCGGTTTGCAGGAGGTCGGCGGCACGGTGGCCGAACTCGCGCGTCGCGTCGATATGAATCGGTCGCACTTACAAATGCTGCTCAAGAAGCACGGATTGCATTCGAAGGACTTCCGGCACGCGCATGAGCCGAAGTCCGACGACGATGCGGCGCTGCCCGGTGCACCGTCATAAATCCCGCACGAGACGCCGGGCCGGACATGGCGTGCGGTGGTCGTGTGTCGTGATCGATATAAAGCGAAATACGGCGATGCGCAGCGACGTATAGCGACGTATAGCGACATAGAGCGTCAGAGCGCCGGATTCAACAGGGTCTTGTCGGTCGCGGTGTCGTCGGCGCGTACGACGACGGCCGAGATATTGTCGCGTCCGCCGCGTTCGAGGGCGAGATCGACGAGCGTCTCGCTCGCCGCGCGGCAGTCGAGCCGCGCGAGCGTCTCGAGGATTTCCTGCGCGCGCAGTTCATTGCTGAGCCCGTCGCTGCAGAGCAGAAAGATATCGCCGTCGGCGACATCGACCACGCTTTCGTCGAGATCGAGCCGATCGGTCGCGCCGACCGCGCGCGTAATCAGATGCAACGCCGGATGATGCAACGCTTGCTCGTCGGTCAGTTGCCCCCTCGACTTCATCTGCTCGACCTGGCTATGGTCGCGCGTCAGGAGTTGCAGACGGCCCTGACGACATCGATAGATGCGACTGTCGCCGGCCCAGAGAAACGCGCATTGCCGTTCGCGCGCGATCAGCACGACGACCGTGCAGCCGATACGCTGGACCTGACGCGCCGCCGCTTCGATGCGCAGCAGATGATTGGCCTCGATGAGACGCGTGCGCGCATCGGCGACGCCGCGCACGAGATCGGCGGCCGGTTCGATCGCGCCGAGCGTGTCGACGACGAGCCGGCTTGCGACATCGCCGACCGCGTGACCGCCCATGCCGTCGGCCACGGCCCAGAGCCCGTGTTCGGGGCGATCGAGGCACGCGTCTTCATTGACCTCGCGCACGAGGCCGACATCGGTCCGCGCGGCCGATGTCCATCGAAATGGAGTAGGACACTTCACGGCGCACCTTGATGTCACCGGCGTCAGCGCGCTGAATCAGCCGCGACGCATGACACCCGCTTCAATCGTGCGCGCGCGGTCCGATCCGCCCGACACCCCCGCGCACGTCCAGGTTGGCATCCTCACGCTGCGTTGCTGCCCGTCGCCGTCGTCGGCACGACGAGTACGGCATTCGATCCCGTATTGGCCACGTCGATCGTCTGGAACTGATTGTTCATCTGGTTAGCATAGAAACTATTGTTGGTCTGGTACAGGTTCACGATCGGCACGTTCGAGACGACGGGCGTCGGCGGCACGTACGGCTGGATCCAGCCGAACACCCACGGCGCGCCGCCGCCCTTGATTGCCGACATGGCCTTGCGGTCCAGCGCAAGGTTCAGGCTCAGATCACCGATTCGGATGGAAGCCATGATGGGACTCCGATGAGGGCCGCGCATCGACGGCCGAGTTGAATGACGATGCCCCTGTCGTGCAAGGGCCATGCCATCGATGCGCTTTGATGCGCGGATGCGCGCGCATCGCGTCGCACGCCTTGCATGGCGCGGCGTTCGGTGTGCTTGCGCACGGATGCATTCTCGAATGAAACGTGCCGCGCGTTGGGGCGCGCCCGACAGACGCGCACGCTGCGCCCGCGCGAATCCAACACTTATCCGACACGTCGGCGCTCGATCGGATCGATGCGGCCTGCATGCGCCGCACGATCGGATCGACGTGTGTCGGTTTCAAACGAACGCATGCGGCCGATGCGTGTTTGCAGACTTGAAACACATTCGTCGATCCGTGCCGACGTGCTTCGATCGAAGGCCCGCCGAATGGGGCGATCGCGTGCATGGCCCAATTGATGCGTGATGTTCGGCAACCGCGTGAGACCGATGCCGATGAGGCGAAACACCGACCCACGCGACGTCACGAAACGAGGCGAGCCATGAACACCCTCACGCAATCGAACCCGACGATCCGCATCGCGCCGCCCGCGTGCTTCGAGGTTTTTCACGATGCATGCGCAACGCCCGACGGCGTGGCACACGATGCGGATACCGACGTCATGGACACCTACGACGCGACCTCGCTCGATTACCCGCTGATCGGCGAGCCCGCATGCGGCACGCATCTGGTCACGCAACGCCGCGGCTATGAACATCATGGCGTCTATGTCGGCCACGGACGCGTCGTGCACTACGCGGGCTTTGCCGATGCGGCGCAACGCGCGCCGGTCGAGGAAGTCACGATCGAATGCTTCGCTCGCGGTCAGACGATGTGGGCGCGCTTGCATCCGTTTGCGAAATACACGGGCGAAGAGGCCGTTGCGCGTGCGCGTTCCCGGCTCGGCGAGGACCGCTATCGGCTGCTCACGAACAACTGCGAACATTTTTGCGTTTGGTGCCTCTTCGGCGAGGCGCGCAGCAAACAGGTCGAGGCATGTCTCGCGCATCCGCGCATCGCGATCAGAACGGTCGCGAGCCTGGCGCGCGCATTGATCGGTTACGGGAGGAGAAGCGGACGCTTCGCGGCTCAGGCCGTCTGACGTTCGTCGAGGCAGACCCGGCGAAACGGCCGCTCAAGCGGATCGAAAATTCGCCGTTATCACAACTAGAAGGACAGCACGGGGTTGTGCGCGTAGGAGACCATCATGAACGCCACCGAAAAATCGCTGCATTGGATCGTCGACAAGTGGCTCGCACCCACCGCGTCGATGCCCGCAAGGGTCGCGCAAGTTCAGCGCGATCCCGCGCAGCGACACCGCTTCGTGCGCGTCGAAGCGCTCCGTCCGACGGGGCTTTTGTCGATCGTGTTCTTCCGGCACGACGATGGGACGTGGAACGTCTACCCGCCGGCATCGGAGCGGCCCGCGATCCACGCGTTCTGATCGCGGCCGCTGAACCTGCCTGAATTCCGGTGTTTGAAGCTACGCGCCGGATTTCAGCGATGCCGCGAGACGTTGGCATCCCTGAACATCGTGCCCGGCCCGAAAAAGTCCTCGAGCATCGTCAATAGCGCATCGATGTCGCATGGCTTGGGCATGCATGCATCGAAGCCCGATTCGCGACAGCGCACGATATCGGCCGGTTCGTGCAGCAACGCCGAATGCGCGATCAGAAAGCAATCGGGCGCGAGTCCGTCACGCAACACCGACGCGACCTCCCAGCCGTTGCCTTGCGGCATGCTCAAGTCGAGCAGCACGACCTGCGGTTGCCAGCGCCGCGTCATGAGCACGGCATCGAGACCGGTGCTCACATGGCGCGCGCTGAATCCCTCGACTTCAAGGATCGTGACCATCGATCGGGCGAGCTCGACGTCATCATCGACGACGAGCACGCGGCGATGCGATGCGGTCTGCATGACAGGGAGCCCGGTCGCATAGGGCATCTGCCGGTCGTAGTCGTTGTAGGGCATCGGAGTATCCGGTTCGTGACGGCGCGCGGACCCGGCGTCGGTGCACATCACGATACAAGAGAACACGCGAATCGACAGACTGAGACAGGCCTTGAAAACATGCGTTTACGCGTGCGGACGCGCACGGATCGAGGCTTTGCGCGCGCCCTTGGGATTATCCCGAACAGGGCTCACGCGGCGTTACGCTGCGTTCGATCGAACGTTCGAACGTTTCCAAGCCGGGGAGTCGAACGGGACTCGGCGCTAGGCCGGCGGCGATGCACCCATCGCGCGAAACACGTCGGCGACGAAATCGTCGAGCTGCGCTTCGAAATCCGCGTCGTTCGGATCGAGATCCGCGTAGGTCGGTTTCCCCTGCGCTTTGCGGACGGTATCGACGTAGGCCTCGATCACATCCATCGACGCGTAGATATTGCGCGAGGCGTCGTATTGGACGCCGGTATGTCCGGTGCCGGCGCGCGCGTTCGGATAGACGGGCGGGCGTCCCGCATGATTGGACGCGTCGAGCGCGCGCAAGTCTCGGTCGAACGTGCGCGATGCGCTCGCGTCGCGCCGAATCGTGACCGCCCAGGTCGCCGCGCTCGACAGTTTGTCGATCCATCGGCGCGGCGTGCCTTGGGTCGCGCGCACGCGCGCGCGCGCCTGAGCCTGCCGGCGTCGCACGCTATGCGCGATGCGCGGCGACAGCGCGTCGAATGCGGCCGCGGCACGGCCCAGCGCGCAGGGAATGCCGGCGCGGCGCGCGCGCCGCATTTCGCTCGGGCGCACGAGACGCGGACCCAGCAGCGTGGGTCTGAGTTGAAGCCGATTCACGATCTGAAAGGTATGAACGCGCATGGCGTGCGTGCCCACGCGGCGCGGAAGGCGTCGTGCCTGACGTCGAACACGCGGTGACGCGACACGGCGTGCAATGCGGAGCAATGCTGACATGTGTGTCATTGTAACTTCAACTGACGGCGCTGAAAGTTCACTGCAATGATTTGCAATATGGCTAAGCCCGCTCCGACCTTCGCATCGTACGCGAAGCAATTCAAACGCGAAGAGCGGGACGCGCTCGCGCATCGCGCGTCGAGCCCTTCGTCAAGGGGGCGGCGGCTTGGCGGGTGGTGAATTCAGGCTGTCAATCCGTGTATGCACGCAACAGCGCGGGCCGCGCGGACTCTACCGCAATCATGTGTCACGACTTGACGCTGCGTCTCAATGCGTGTCGCGGCGGCGCCAATCGGTCTCGCGATGCGGGGCTCGCGTACGCGAACAGGCCGACTGAGCATATCGATCGGGTTGCGCTATAGTCTTTCGCAATTTCCATGGCATGCGATCCGGGTAAGCGGGTCCGATCCCGAATCCGCCGCGCGACCGCGACGAGGCGGAACCCGGGCGGTCGCCTTACTCCGATGAATGGCCCGACGCCGAGGTGTAGCCGATGACACGATTCCGCGCCAGTTCGGTCCCGTCCCGTTATACGGGCACCGCGATATCCCTGCATTGGATCATTGCGATCCTGATCGCGGGCGCATTCTGGATCGGCTTCGTGATGACCGACATCCCGGGCTTCACGCCGACCAAGCTCCGGTATTTCTCATGGCATAAATGGATCGGCGTGACCGTGTTCGCGCTTGTGCTCGTGCGCCTGCTCTGGCGTCTGACGCATCGTGCGCCGCCGTTGCCGTACGGCATGCCGAAGTGGCAGATCGGCGCATCGCATGCCGTGCATTTCGCGCTGTATCTGCTGATGTTCGCCGTGCCGATGTCGGGCTACGCGTATAACTCGGCGGCCGGCATTCCCGTCATGTATCTGGGGCTCGTGCGTTTGCCGATGCTCATCGACAAGGATCCGGCGCTGCGGGACGTCCTCAAGCAGGTGCATCACACACTTGCCTGGGCATTGCTCGTCGTGATCGGCCTGCATCTGCTCGGCGTGCTCAAGCATCTGATCATCGATCGAGACGGGCTGCTGTCGCGTATGTTGCCGTCTTCGCGTCGCTGAGTGCGCCACACAAGCGCCGCGATGCGGCACTCGGCGTCTTAAGGGCTATTCGGCGCCTTAAGTACCTTAACCTTCAGTACCTTGAGCGTCCTTGACGCAGTCAAGCGCGTCGATCAGGCCGCGCGCCGGACGCATCACGCATCGGGTCGCGGATATTTGCGCGCGTTCATGACGATTTTCGCCTCGACCGCCGCATTCAAATCGACCTTCATGACATTGCAAAGCTGCGCGAGATAAATCGCGATGTCGGCGAGTTCCTGCCGCACGTGATCGGCTTCATCGCTTTGCATGACGGCGCGCGATTCATCTTCGGTCGACCACTGGAAAATCTCGACGAGTTCGGCCGCTTCGACGCTCAGCGCCATCGCGAGATTCTTGGGCGAATGGTATTTATGCCAGGCGCGTTCGTCGGCGAATTGCGCGGCGGCAGCCGCGAGTCCGGTGATGTCGATGAGTTTCAAGCGGGCCTCGGCGCGGTGGACGAAGCCCGTATTGGATCAGGGAATGAGCCAGAGCGCCAACAGATAGATCACGAGCGACACGACGAACGTGAGCGCCGTGTAACCCATGACGCGCTGGATCCGGATGCCCGCGATCGCGACGACGGGCACCGCCCAGAACGGCTGCAGCATATTCGATACGTTTTCGGCCATCGCGACGCCCATGGCCGTGCGTGCGACGTCGGCATGAATCGCGAGAGCCGCGGGGAGCACGAACGGACCCTGAACGGCCCAATGTCCGCCCGCGCTCGGGATCAGCAGCGTGATGATCAGCGAACTCAGGAAGCTCCAGACCGCGAGCGTCGCGGGCGTCGCGATCGCGACGAAGGCTTTTGCGATGACCGACGCGAGCCCGGTGCCGGTCATGATCCCCATGATGCCGCCATAGACCGGGTACTGAAGCAGCATCGGTCCGGTCTGCGCGGCCGCGCGCCGGATCGCTTCGGCGTACGCGATCGGCGTGCGTTGCAGCGCGAGACCGACGAGCAGGAAGATCAGAATCGTCGTGTTGATGTCGAGTTCGAAGCCTTTCGTCGACCACGTCATACCGAGATACCCGACGCCGAGCACGAGCAGCAGCAGCGTGCCGAGGATCGAGCGCTCGGCGCGCGCAGCGAACGAATTCGCGGCGGATTCGCGCGAATGCGCATCGCGCTCGACCGGCGCGTCCGCGCCGCGCTCGACGTACGGTTCGACATCGAGGTCCTTCGGATGAATAAGCACGAAGATCACGCCCATCACCACGACGACGAGAATCGTCGGCACGAGCACGAACGGCGCGAACACGGTCTGCGTGAGCGGAATGACCTGTCCCGTCGCTTTTTCGACGAGGTTCAGCGCATTGCCGTGTGAAGCCTGGGACAAGGCGATCGAGCTCGACAGGCCGCTATTGCAGACCGACCACGCGGAATAGCTGCCCGCGACGAGCCATGCGAAGTCGATCCGCGAGCGTCGCGCGATTTCGCGCGAGAGCAGGGCGCCGACGACGAGCCCGAGTCCCCAGTTGAGCCATGCCGCGATCCCGACCACCGGAAACACGAGCAAGGCCGCGCGACCCGGGGTCTGGACGCCCGCGGCAAGCGCGCGCAAGCCGCGCTGCACGACCGGCGCGGCGGCGATCGCATAGCCGGTCGCGAGAATCAGGATCATCTGCAGCGCAAAGCCGAGGATTTTGAAGGTGCCTTCGTACCAGGCGCTCAATACGGTCGGCAAGTCGCCATGCGGACCGAAAAAGCGCGCGAGGATGATGACGACGAGCGTCAATCCGATCGAGAGTACGAACGGGTCGGGCATGACCTGCTCGAAGACATAGACAAGGCTTGCGACGACGCCGCGTGAACGTCGCGCGCCGGTCGCGGCTGCGTGGGGATCAGAGTTCTTTTGCATGAGTGTGGCATTCCTGCGCCGCGGCGCTGCGTGCGCGCCGCGTATTGTGTATGGATGTCCGCTTGCCGGCCGGGTGTACGTGCCGATTCGAGTCCGCGTTCGAATCCGCATGACGGCCGTCAAGCATTGCATTGAAAGTAAATTGAAAGACTAAGGTGGCAATGCAGGCATGACATTACAACGTCTTGATCGGCATGTGCAGCTTAGGCCTTGGCCCGCGCGCAGACGCCAAGTCCAAACGTCAGGCAACGCGTGGCGATATGCAATGCAGTCCAACGCGTCTGACATCATCGGCTATGGTTCGCGATAGGCTGTCGTGAGCGACACGCCTCACTGACCACGTCGAGCGTTACATTGAACGCCATATCAAGCGGTGCATCGCGCGTCCCCTGACGCGCGACCCTAATCGACGCGCCAAGCGATCTGCGAAATGAAACAGACAGCCATACATATCATCTCAAAAGTACGAACCGGCTTATTTGAGATGTTTAGGAGCAAGGCTAAACATCCGTCTTCGCGCTTTCGAGCGGAACCTCGAATGGATTTGGAATTTTGCGCATAAAGTTCGCGCGCGGAATGCCGAAATCATGACGATGACACCGCACGATCTTCCCTTCATTCACCCTCGGCATCCCCGGTATGCGGCGCTCAGAGCGCTGAGCCAGGCCGTCGCCTGCATTCGCAAGGCTCAGGGTAAACCGTGTCATGCGGATTTCGTCGAAGGCACGCCCGAGTACGACAATGCGATCGAGGACTATGCGCGCGATGTCATACGCGCGTTTTGCGCGGACCCCGATCTTTCGGACTTCGGCCGTTATTCGATCGACGACGATCCCGCCGCCGACTTGTAAATCGAGAGGGGTCGGCTACACTCGCGGTCCATTCCACAAGGAGCCACGATGCCGAATATCGAATTCACGCTCGAAGGCGAGTACGTCGAAGTCAATCAATTGCTCAAGCTCGTCGGGCTGTGCGACAGCGGCGGCGCGGGCAAGATGCTCGTCGCCGACGGACTCGTGAAGGTCGATCGTCAACTCGAAACGCGCAAGACCGCGAAAATACGCGCGGGTCAGGTCGTCTTGTGCGGCGACGTGCGCATCGAGGTTAAGGCAGGGTAAGTAAGGCAGGGTAAGCGGGCGGGTCAAACGGGCACACTCACGCTTGTGCGCCCGCCGCGCGTCGATCGTCCCGAGCGAGACAATCGACGCACCTGGCAATCAATACAGCTCGGGCACGATCATCGACGTCGGCACGGGTTGCCGCAGATAGTCTTCATGATGTTCGCGCTGCGGCAGATGCACGGCCGTATGCTCGACCTCGTGATAAGGCACCTGATTCAGCAGATGCTGAATGCAGTTGAGCCGGGCGCGCTTCTTGTCGACGGCCTGCACGACCCACCACGGCGCTTCGGGAATATGCGAGCGCTGGAGCATGACCTCTTTCGCCTGCGTATAGAGTTCCCAGCGCCGACGGCTTTCGAGATCCATCGGGCTCAGTTTCCATTGCTTGAGCGGATCCTCGATGCGGCTCTGGAAACGCACCTCCTGCTCCTGGTCCGTGATCGAAAACCAATATTTGACGATCTGAATTCCGCTACGCACGAGCATCTTTTCGAACTCGGGCACGGAGCGGAAGAACTCTTCGTATTCGTCGTCGGTGCAGAAGCCCATCACGCGCTCGACGCCCGCGCGGTTATACCAGCTTCGGTCGAACAGCACGATTTCTCCGCCCGCGGGCAAATGTGCCGCATAGCGCTGGAAATACCATTGCGTGCGTTCGCGGTTGTTCGGCGCGGGTAGCGCCGCGACGCGGCACACACGCGGATTCAGCCGTTGCGTGATGCGCTTGATCGCCCCGCCTTTGCCGGCCGCGTCGCGGCCCTCGAACAGCACGACGAGCCGGTGTCCCGTGCTGACGACCCAATCCTGGAGCTTGACGAGTTCGCCCTGCAGGCGGAACAGCTCGCGGAAATACGTCTTGCGAAACGCGCGAGCCTCGTCGTCGAGGGATCCGTCGGCCGTCAGGATCCGGTCGTCGACTTCCATCTCGAGCTCTTCGTCATAGCTGTCGATCAGTTCCTCTTCCATGCGGCGCCGGCGCGCCTCGGACTCGCTGCTTTCAGGGTGAAGGTCTTGCTCGCTCATCGAACTGCTCCTGTGATCGGGATGCGCCGGCGGGGGCCGGGCGACGTGCGCGCGTAGCGCAAGGCTTTCGAGTGTTGCGTCGGCACGTTTCAAATGTGTGACTTCAACGAAACCGTGCGCGCCTAGCTTAGCGCGGAACCAGCCCGATCGGATGCGCGTCGCGGCCCGCCGATCAATCGCCTGACGACAGGACCGGGTGCCCGGGCGCGAGTTGCGAGCGCCGCTGAAGCAGCGACGCGCCGCCCGCGACCGCGAGTTCGCCTGCGGCATCGAGCAGTCGCGGCGCGAGTTCGATCATGCGTTCCTCGGTGAGCCGCGACGACGGCCCCGCGATACTGACCGTGCCCGTCGCTTCCTGTCCCCTGCGCCGGATCGGCGCGGCCATCGCGGCCATCCCGGGCATGAACATGTCGACGGTCATGCTGTAGCCGCGCTTGCGCGACGCCTCGATGCACGCGAGCAATTCGCGCACGGTCTGCGGCGCGTTCGGGCCATATTCCTCGCGCGACCCGAAGCCTTGCTTCGAGACGAGTTCGATCGCCTTCTCATCGGGCAGCGTCAGCATCCAGGCGAGTCCCGCCGACGTGCACGAGAGCCGCGCGACCATGCCCATTTCCGGATCGTAGCGAAGCCCGGAACGCGCGCCCTGCGCGCGCGCAAGCCAGGCGATGTGGTCGACGTCGACGACGCCGAGCCGCACGAACTCGCCCGATTCGAGCGCGAGCCGGTCGAGGATCGGCTGGGCGATGTCCTGCACGCCCGTGTTCGAGAGATAGCTCAGACCCAGCGAGGCGAGCTTGGTCGTCAACACATAGTCGCCGTGGGCGCGCACCTGGCGCACATAGCCCGCATCGCAGAGTTCGGTCAGCAGCCGATGCGCCGCGCTACGCGGCATGCCGAGCTCGTCGGCGATCGCAATCAGCGGGAGGCCTTCGAAGTGCGTCGCGAGATGCTCGAGCACGTTCAAGGTTCGGGTCGTAGGGCCTGCCATGTATCGGACCGTTGTTTGTGTAAGTGAATGAAGCCGTTCGATCAGCGTGGATGGTACTTGGCGCACTGCATCCAGTCTATGGAAATAATTTCCAAAAAGCAAAAGACTGGAATATGATTCCAAAAAACACGGCAATCGACCGACGATGCGAACCCGACCGGAGACGGGGTCATGCGCATCGCGAGCGGGGGACAGGCTCCGCGGCCACGGACGCACGGCACGCAGAAGGCCGTGCGCACGCTCAGCGGTTCGGATTCGAGCAAGACATGGCGCGGCGGGATTTCTCGCCGCCCGGATATCAACAACGGAGACAGAGCATGCGTATTTCGACGAGCCCGACCGCACTTGCGGCCCCCTCGCGCTGGACGACCACGACGAGGTCGGCCGCGGCGATCACGAGTCTGATGCTGGCCGCGGCGCTGCCCGCGACAGCGCGCGCCGACGACACCGTCAAGATCGGCATGGTGCTCGCGAAGCAGGGCGCTGTCGCGATCCACTCCGAATACCTCATGCAGGGCGCAAACCTCGCGCTCGAAGAGCAGGGCGGCAAGGTCCTCGGCCGGCCCGTTCAATTGATCTGGCTCGACGAGCCGAGCCCGCAGGGCGCTCAGCAGAATATGCAGAAGCTCATCGACGAGGAGAAGGTCGTCGCCGTCGTCGGCGGCGGCACGAGCGCGAATGCGCTCGCGGAGAGCGCCCTCGCGAATCGCGCGAAGATCCCGTTCATCGCGCCGAACGCGGCCGCCGACGAACTCACGGGCAAGTCCTGCAATCGCTATACGTTCCGGGCGCATCTGCCGGTGAAGCCGCAGGTCCGCGCGATGTCGCAGCAACTGCTGACGCTCGGCAAGCACTGGTATTTCCTGACCGCGTCGTATGCATTCGGGCAGGACGTCAGCGATCAATTCCAGAAGCAATTGATCGCCTCGGGCGGCACGGTCGCGGGCGCGGACGCCTCGCCGCTGAACACGCCCGACTACACCTCGTACATCCTCAAGATTCGCCAGGCCAAGCCCGACGTCGTCGTGAGCGGCTTGTCGGGCAGCGACGTCTCGACGTTCCTCAAGCAATGGAACGAGATGGGCATGAAGGGGCAGATTCCGATCGCGCAGATCGGCTCGGCCGACAGCGACATCTGGGGCGTCGGACCAGAGGCCGCAACGGGCTACTACTCGAAGGACTGGTACTTCAACAATCCCGCGAACGCGGCGGAAGACAAGGCGTTCGCGGCCGAGTACGCGAAGAAATTCAAGCGGCCCGCGCCGGATCGCGCATGGCTCGGCTGGTTCGTCATGCGTTCGCTGCTGCAGTCGATCGACGCGGCCAAATCCGTCGATTCCGCCGCGATCGTCAAGTCGCTCGAAGGCTGGCGCGATGCGAACCGTCCGATGCCGGCCTACTACCGCGCGTGGGATCACCAGATGCTCGTGCCGATCCTCGTCGCGAAGGTCAAGCCGAAGATTCCGGATGCTTACGACTTCCTCGATATCGAGAAGACGATTCCCGACAACGCGTCCGGTCTCGATGCGCTCTATGGCAGCGAAGCCGACGTCGGCTGCCATATAGGTCCGCTTTGATGCGCGTCTCTTTCTGCGTCCAAGGAGCTCGGCATGTTTGAACTCTTGCTGTCTCAAGTCGCGAACGGCCTCGTGCTCGGCTTTCTGTACGTGCTGATCGCGATCGGTCTGTCGGTCATCTTCGGCATGCTCGGGATCGTGAACTTCGCCCACGGCGCGTTCTTCGCGCTCGGCGCGTATTTCGCGGTCACGCTGCAGCAGCAATACGGCTGGCCGGCCGTCGTGTTCGCGCCGGTCCTCGCGGGGCTCGTCGGCATGATCGTCGAGCTCACGCTGATCCGCCGGCTCTACGGCAAGGAGCCGCTGATCGGACTCATCGTGACCTTCGGGCTCGCGCTGTTCATCGAAGCCGTGATCCGGCAGTTCTGGGGCGCGGGCGGTCAACCGTTCAACGCGCCGCCGTTCCTGTCGGGCTTCGTCGTGCTCGGTCCCGTGCTGTTGACGACGTATCGGCTCGCCGTGCTCGGTGCGACGGTCGTATTGCTCGTGCTGCTCTGGGCCGGCCTGATCTACACGCCGTTCGGCCGCATCCTTCGCGCCGGGAGCCGCGACCCCGAGATGGTCGGCATGCTCGGCATCAATCTGCCGCGCGTGTTGACCGGCGTGTTCGGCCTCGGTTGCTGCATCGCCGGCATCGCGGGATTGCTCGCGGCGCCGCTCTGGTCGGTCACGCCCTCGATGGCGTCCGACGCGATCATGCCGGCCTTCGTGATCGTGACGATCGGCGGGCTCGGTTCGTATGCGGGCGCGGTCGTCGCGGGCTTGCTCGTGGGCATCGTCACATCGCTGACCGTCCAGTTCAAACCCGAGGCATCGGGCGCCGCGATGTACGTGCTGATGGCGGTCATTTTGCTCGTGCGGCCGCGCGGCCTGTTCGGTGAACGTTGGGAGCGTTTCGAATGAATTCCAATCCTTGCTCATCCGTGCTGCGTCATCCGCTGCTCTGGGTCGCGCTCGTTTTCGCGGCGCTGTCGTTCGGCGCGGTCCAGTTCGGCATTCCGCTGAGCCGCATCACCGAGATCGCGATCTATACGCTCTACGGCGCGGGCGTGAGCCTGCTCGTCGGATACACGGGCCTCGTGCCGTTCGGCGCATCGGTGTTCTTCGGCTGCGCGAGCTATGCGGTCGGCATCGGCATGCGCAGCATCTTCACGAACGAAATCGAGGCGCTCGTCTTCGCTATCGTGTTCTCGCTCGCGCTCGGCGGCATCGTCGGGCTCGTGATCCTGCGCCGCCGCGGCCTGTATTTCTCGCTGCTGACGCTCGCGTGTTCGCAGATCGCCTATGAGGTCGCGTTCAAATGGACCGACTTCACGGGCGGCGAGAACGGCATGCAGGATGTCGCGCGTCCGTGGCTCACGTCGATGACGGCATTTCACGCGTTCAGCATCGTGACGATCGTACTTGCGATGGGCTTTCTCTGGCGGCTCGCGCATTCGCCGTTCGGGCGCGTGCTGCAGGCGCTGCGCGACAACGAGCAGCGCGTGTCGAGCCTCGGCTACAACACGTATCGCGTCAAACTCGTCGCGTTCGCGATTTCGGCGGCCGTCGTCGGGTATGCGGGCGGTTTGCTCGCGCTGCTCGTGCAGGGCGTCTATGCGAACAATCTGAGCTGGCAGCATGCGGGCGACGCGTTGCTGATGGTCGTGCTCGGCGGCGTCCATCAATTTCTCGGCCCGCTCTGGGGCGCGATCAGCTTCGTGCTGCTGCAGGACAAGCTCAGCGCGATCACCGAAAACTGGTGGCTGATCTTCGCGCCGATCATCGTGATCGTCGCGCTGCTGTCGCCCGAAGGCATCCAGGGCTTTTTCCAGCGCCTGCGCCGCCGTACGCGCTGGACGCTCGTGCGCGACGAGATCCCGCCGCGCCCCGCGGTCATCGAACCGTTCGAAAGCACGAAGATCGTGCGCGACCCGAACAAGCCGATCCTGTCGGTGCGCAATCTCGGCAAACGCTTCGGCTCGATCGTGACGGCCAACGGCATCGATCTCGATGTGATGCCGTATCAGTTGCACAGCTTTATCGGTCCGAACGGCGCGGGCAAGACGACGTTCTTCAATATGCTCAGCGGCTTGCTGCGGCCCGATACGGGCGAGATCGTGTTCGAGGGCCGCAACGTCAATCGGCTGCTCATGTTTGAACGCGTGCGTCTGGGCCTTGCGCGCTCGTTCCAGATTCTGAGCGTGTTCAAGGAACTGACCGCGTTCGAGAACGTGCGCGTCGCCGTTCAGGCGCGCAGTCCGCAGCGTCATGCGATCTGGCGCGACGCGTACCGGATCGACGCGATCAACGCACGGACCTGGACCTTGCTGCAGGCCGTCGGCCTCGATCACCGCGCCGCCGAAAAATGCGCGAATCTCTCGCACGGCGAACAGCGTCTGCTCGAAATCGCGGTGTCGCTCGCGACCGATGCGAAGCTCCTGTTGCTCGACGAGCCGCTTGCCGGCCTTGCCGAAGCCGATCGCGAGATCGTCGGCAAGCTGATCCGGCGTCTGGCTTCGACGCATGCCGTGCTGCTGATCGAACACGATATCGACCGCGTGATCGCGTTGTCGGATCGACTGACCGTCCTGCATCAGGGACGGCTGATCGCCGACGGCAAGCCGCGCGACGTCGCGAATCATCCGGACGTGATCAGCGCCTATCTCGGCAAATCGAAGGACGAAGCGCCCGCATCGGCCTCCGTCATCGCGATGCCGACGGCCGCGCATCACGCGCGCAGCGGCGAGGTCATCGTCAAGATCGAGCAACTGTGCGCCGGCTATCAGGGCAGCCAGGTGCTCGACCGGCTCGACATGGAGATCCGCGCGGGCGAAGTCGTCGCGCTGCTTGGCCGCAATGGCGTCGGCAAGAGTACGACGCTGCGCGCGATGATGGGTGTCGCGCAAATCGGCGCGGGGCGCATCGTATTCGACGGCAAGGAGATCACGCATGCGAAGCCGCACGAGATCAACCGGCTCGGTCTGTCGATGGTGCCCGAAGGGCGGCGCCTGTTCCCGAACCTGACCGTGCTCGAAAACCTCGTGCTCGCGCAGCGCGAGGGCGGCGCGAGTCTCGATGAGATCTACGGCCTGTTCCCGAAACTCAAGATCCTGCAGAAGTCGAAGGCCGACGCGCTCTCGGGCGGCGAACGCCAGATGGTCGCGATCGCGCGCGCCTTGATGGTGCCGAGCCGCGTGATCCTGCTCGACGAACCGTTCGAAGGTCTCGCGCCCGCGGTCGTCAAGGACATCATGGAAGCCGTCGTCCAGTTGCGCAGCCGCGCGAGCCTCGTGATCGTCGAGCACCACGCCGAGAGCGTGCTGCCGATGGCCGATCGCGCGTACGTGATGGTCAACGGACAAATGGCGTTCGCGGGATCCGCCCAGACCCTCGCCGGCGATGCCGCCTTGCAGGCGCGCCTGCTCGGCGTGACCGGCGAACAGGAACGCACGCAGTACGTCGCGTAGATCGATTCGATCGCGCGCGCCTTTCCCTATCTTTTACGGAACACATCATGAGCTATGCCACCTTGAGCGGCGCAACACGGGTCATCGCCATCATCGGCGACCCGATCGCCCAAGTGAAATCTCCGGCCAACGTCACGCGCATGCTCAACGAGCGCGGTCACGACACCGTCGTGATTCCGATCCAGGTCACGACGCAGGACGTCGATGCGTTCATCGGCGGGCTTTCGCTCGCGAAGAACTGCGACAGCATCATCGTCACGATTCCGCACAAGTTCGCGACCTACGCGCACTGCAAGACCGCGACCGATCGCGCCGAGTTTCTCGGCTCGGTCAATATCCTGCGCCGCAATGAAGACGGCAGCTGGCACGGCGAGATGTTCGACGGCATGGGCATGCTCGGCGGCATCGCCTCGCAGGGCGGCGATCCGAAGGGCAAGCGCACGCTGCTCGTCGGCGCGGGTGGGGCAGGCACCGCGATCGCGCTCGCGCTGCTCGAAGCCGGCGCGACCGAACTCGCGATTCACGATGCCGACACGACGCGCCGCGATGCGTTGATCGCGCGACTCAAGGATCGCTTCGGCGCGCGCGTCAAAGCGGGCAGCGCCGATCCGACGGGGTTCGAGATGGTCGTCAACGCGACGCCTATGGGCATGCGTCCCGAGGATCCGTATCCCGTCGAAGTCGACAAGCTCTCGCCCGATGCATTCGCGGCGTGCGTGATTACGTCGCCGCTCGTGTCGCCGTGGATCGAGGCCGCGCGCGCGAAGGGATGCCGTGCGAGCGTCGGCGTCGACATGTTCGGCGCGGAACTGCGTCTGATGGTCGATTTCCTCATCGGGGAGGCCTGATCATGTCCGGCCGAGCGGGACCGGTTCAAGCCGCCCGAACGTGCGATCTGCTCGTGGTCGGAGCGGGCGCGGGCGGGCTCTCGGCGGCCGTGACGGCCGCCTCGCTCGGGCTCGATGTCATCGTTGTCGAGAAAGAAGCGGTGTTCGGCGGCACGGCCGCGTGGTCGGGCGGCTGGATGTGGATTCCGCGCAATCCGCTTGCGGTGGCCGCCGGCATCCGTGAAGACGACGACGGTCCGCGTACGTACCTGCATCACGAACTCGGGGCGTTCTACGACGATGCGCGCATCGACGCGTTTCTCGAACACGGCCCGGAGATGGTCGAGTTCTATCGCACGCACACAGCGCTGCAGTTCATCGACGGCAACGGGATTCCCGATTTTCATGGCCGCTCGCCGGGCGCCGTGCTCGGCGGCCGCTCGGTCTGCGCCGCGCCGTTCGACGGACGCGAGCTCGGCGCGCAGATCCACAAGCTGCGGCCACCGCTCGATCTCGTGTCGCTTTGGGGCATGGGCATCGCATCGGGTGCCGATTTGCGCCACTTCCTCAAGGCGACGCGTTCGTGGGCATCGTTCCGGCACGTCGTGCGACGCGTCACGACGCATCTCAAAGATCTGCTGCTCTATCGCCGCGGCATGCATCTCGTGAACGGCAACGCATTGGTCGCGCGTCTCGCGAAATCGGCGTTCGATCGAAATGTGACGATCGAGGTTTCACACTCGGTCAAGCGCTTGATCGAGCGTGACGGCGCGATATGCGGCGCGCGTGTCGCGACGCCGTCGGGCGAGATCGAGATTCACGCGCGACGCGGCGTGGTGCTCGCATGCGGAGGCTTTCCGCACGATATCGCGCGCAAGCGCCAGTTGTTCGCGCATGCCCCGACGGGGCGCGAACACTGGTCGGCCGCGCCGCCGAGCAATACGGGCGACGGCATCCGGCTTGGCGAAGCGGCCGGCGGCGCCGTCGAATCGCCGATCGCGGCGGCCGGCGCGTGGGCGCCCGTGTCGCTCGTCGAGCGCAGCGACGGCAGCACGGGCGTCTATCCGCATTTGATCGAGCGCGGCAAGCCCGGCGTGATCGCCGTCACGCGCGAAGGCAAGCGCTTCGTCGACGAAGCCGATTCGTATTACGACTTCATGCAGGCGCTGTTCGATGCGGTGCCCGCCGGCGAGCCCGTCTTCGCATGGCTCGTCTGCGACCATCGCTTCATTCGCCGATACGGCCTCGGCGCGGTCAAGCCGACGCCGGTTCCGTTCGGCCGCTGGCTACGCTCGGGTTATCTCAAGCGCGGCAAGTCGATTGCCGATCTCGCCGCGCAATGCGGGCTCGATGCCGCGGCGCTCGATCGGACCGTGACGTCGTATAACGCGTTCGCGCGCGACGGAAAGGATCCCGAGTTCGGCCGCGGCGGCACGCCTTACAACCGCGTGCAGGGCGATGCCGAGCATCCGTTGAATCCGTGTGTTGCGCCGATCGAGCACGGTCCGTTCTATGCCGTCAAGGTCGTGCCGGGCAGCCTCGGCACGTTCGCCGGTCTGCGCACCGATGCGAATGCGCGCGTGCTCGACGCGACGGGTGCGCCCGTGCGCGGTCTCTATGCGTGCGGCAACGATATGTCGAGCGTGATGGGCGGACGCTATCCGAGCGGCGGCATCACGCTCGGCCCCGCGATGACTTTCGGTTATATCGCCGCGCATGACGCGGCGGGCCGATCCCTTGTTCACGAGACGTCCGGTGCGGACGTCCAAACGGTTGTGCAATAACAGGAGAGAACGATGTTTTATGAGCTTGCCGTGCTGACGATTCGCTTCGGGACCGCGCAGAAGGCGTCGGCCGCGGTCGATGCGTTCGCGCGCGACGCCGCCGCGCGCGGCACCCTCCACGGTGTCTGGTTCTCGGACATCGGGGATCTGAATCAGCTCGCCGTGCTGCGCGGCTTCGAAACCGCCGACGACATGTTGGCCGAACGCAAGCGCACCTTGCTTGCCGCCGATCCGTTCGGGTGCGGCGAATACCTCGTCGATCTCGAGATGCACAGCTACGAAGGCTTTGCGTGGCTGCCCGCGCCTGTTGCCGGCGAATACGGCGGTGTCTACGAGATCCGGACCTACAAGTTCAAGACCGGCGGACTCGGGCCGACCCTCCAGGCATGGGAACGCGATCTGCCCGCGCGCGACAAGGTCTCGCGTTGCGTGGCCGCGATGTTCGCCTACGACGGCACGCCGCGCTTCACGCAGATCTGGCCGTACGCGGATCTCAACGAACGCGCGGCGGCGCGTGCGGACTCGGTCAAGCAGGGCATCTGGCCGCCGAAGGGCGGACCCGACTGGCTCACGACGACGATGCATTCGCAGGTGTTCGTGCCGATGGCGGTCTCGCCGCTCAAGTAACGCGGCGCGTATTGCTGTGTATCGCTGTGTATCGCTGTGTATCGCCGTTCGACAGGCGCGCCTGCCAGGCGTGCCGCGTACCTAACCGGAGACTGTTCCATGACGCAAGCCGTATCGAGGCCGGCCTTTTCCCTCGCTCACTTGACGGCGCTCTCGCAAACGCCGCCCGAACTGGTCTCGGTCGCCGCCCAGGCCGGATACGACGACGTCAGCTTTCGCTTGTTGCCGGCCGCGCCGGGCGGCATCGCGTATTCGCTGATGACCGACGCCGCGATGCTCGACGACACGCTGGCGCGCCTGCGCGACACGGGCGTACGTGTCTTTGACCTCGAAATCGTGCGGATCAACGATACATTTGATCCTCGCGCGTATCTGAGTTTCTTCGAGGTGGGCGCGAAGCTCGGCGCGCGCGCGGTGCTCGTCGGATGCGACGACCGCGATCCCGTGCGACGCGCCGACGCCTACGCGACGCTATGCGAGCTCGCGAAGCCGTTCGGGCTGAGCGCCGATATCGAGTTCATGCCGTGGACCGCGGTCAAGAATTTGCGCAGCGCCGTGCAGCTCGTCGAACTCGCGGGCAAGCCGTCGAACGCGGGCGTGCTGGTCGATGCGCTGCATTTCGGACGATCCGATACGACGCTCGACGAAGTCCGCGCCTTGCCGCGCGAATGGCTGCACTACGCGCAGATCTGCGACGCGCCCGCGGGAATCCCCGCGACCGATGCGGAGCTGATTCACACGGCGCGTTGCGAACGCCTGCTGCCGGGCGAGGGCGGGATCGATCTCGAAGGACTCTGGAGCGCGTTGCCCGCGGATCTGCCCGTGAGCATCGAGATTCCGAACGATGTGCGCGCGCCCGCCTTGGGGCCGCTCGCGTGGGCCAAGCAGGCGCTGGCCGCCGCGCGCGATGTGATCGGCGTCAAGGCCTAACCGCTTTAGCGCGCTTGCGCGCGGTAGAACGCGACGGTCTGCGACAGACCGTCGTCGAGCGACGTATGCGGCAGATTCGGCAGCAGCGTCGAGAGACGATCGTCGTGCGGGAACGCGGTCGCGATCGGCAGCGGTGCGCCCGCGGCATCGAGACGCGCATCGGGCACGATCGACACGATGCGATCGATGACGGTCTGCACGGACATGATCTCGCCGGCCAGTGTGAACGCATGCGCGCCTTCGAACGCGTGCAGCAACGCAGCCTCATAAGTTGCGGCGACGTCGTCGACATAGATGAGACCCGTCGATCCCGTAAAGGGGATCGTATAGGCCTCGCCATGCGCGGCCGCTTTGCAGGCAACGCTCGGGCCCGCGCTTGCGCCGCTTTCGCGTCCCGCGCCATAGATCACGAGCGGGCGTAAGCCGAAGCTCGCGATGCCGTGATCGTTCCAGTACGCGCGCGCCGAGCCCTCGCAGGCGAGCTTGAACGTACCGTAGTGCGTTTCGGGCGACGGCGTCGCGCCGCTGCCGGGGCCGAAGATGCCGGCGCTGCCCGCGTAGAGGACCGAACGCAGGCCCTCGGCGCGCGCCGCTTCGAAGATGTTCAATGTCCCGATCAGATTGATCTGCGCGCCGAGTATCGGGTTCTGCATGCACGTCTGCGTGAGCACGCCCGCAAGATGGATGACGGCTTCGCAGCCGCGCATCGCGTCGCGCACCGTCGCGGTATCGGCGATGTCGCCCGTGCGCCAATCGACGCGATCCGCATGCGCGGGCACGACCGCGCGCATCAGGCGATCGTCGTTGCGCACGTCGAACGCGCGCACGTCCATGCCGCGTTCGAGCAGTCGCTTCGCGACCCATGTTCCTAGAAACCCGCTCCCTCCCGTGACCAGCACTCGCATTGCCGCCGTCTCCTGTCGTTGCGATCCGTGTGTGCCGGATCATTCAGTGTTCTGGAATAGTATTCCATTTTTGCATCATCTTCCACTGATTGAGCGAGGCGTATGCGCATCGCGCATGCCGGCTTCGACGTAGCGCAGGACCTCGGTCGCCGCATGCGACAACTGACGGCGCGGCGCGACGCAGAGATGGAGCCGCAACGGTTCGACGTGGGCATCCTTGAGCTTGCGAAAGCCGAGCTTGCCGCTGGCGACGTCCGACGCCACGTCGAGCCAGCACAAGACGGCCACGCCCACGTCGTGATCGACGAGCGAACGCATCATGTGCGTGTTATTGCAGGCCATGAAGCGCTGGATATCGATTTCGCTGCGGCGAAACAGCGCCGCGACATGCTCGTGGATCACGAGCGGCGCGGCAGGGACGATGAGGCGCTCGTCGAGCGACTGGCTCAGGCGCACCTCCTTGCGCGCCTCGAACGCGTGCCCCGGGCGAAACGCGATGCCGAGCGGCGCGTCGATCGAGCGCCGCACTTCGAGGTCTTTCATCGAGCGCGGGTTGAGCATGAGCCCGAAGTCGACATCGCCCGACGCCGTGCTCTGCGCAACCGCCTCGTTATCGAGCACGCGCACGCCGACGGTCAGGCCGGGCCGTTCCTTCGCGAGTGTCGCGATGACCGGCGCGACGAAACTCTGTGTCAGCGCATCGATGATCGCGATGTCGACATGACCGCGCCTGAGCCCCTGGAGTTCATCGATCTGCGTGAGCGCGCGACGATAGTCGCGCTGCCATTCGCGTACGAGCGCAACGAACACTTCGCCGGCCGCCGTCGGACGCAGGCCCCCCGACATGCGTTCGAACAAGGGCGCGCCAAGCGCCTCTTCGGCCTGAAGGATCTGCCGGTCGATCGCCGACGCCGAGACGTGCAGCGCGTCGGCGGCCTTGCGGATGCTGCCGTGTTCGATGATCGCGTTGAAATAACCGGTAAAGCGCGAGAAGGCAATCATGGATTTTGACTTTTTTGCAACGGGTGAATGAGAAATCGATTGTTTATTGGAACGGTCCGATCTGAAAAAATCAAGCCGTACATAAAACATCCGTCGCTCCGACGCCCCGCAACGCTTCACGACGCACGCGAGTCCCTGATGAACACACACCTGTTGCCGCCGCCGAATTGCACATTCAGCCAGGAAGACTGGCAGCGTCTCGCGACGCATTGGTATCCGGTCGCCGAGAGCAGCAAGGTGACGGATGCGCCGGTCTCGGCGACGCTGCTCGATGAACCGCTCGTCATTTATCGCGCCGACGGCGAACTCGTTGTCGCGCGCGATATCTGTCCGCATCGCGGCGTACCCTTGAGCATCGGCACGCATGACGGACAAGGCGTCGTGTGCCGGTATCACGGTCTGCGTTTCGGTGCGCAAGGCCGGTGCAATCGGATCCCGGCGAGCCCGGATTCGGCGATTCCCGCGAAGCTGCATCTCCGGACGTATCCGTCGATCGAGCGATATGGCCTGATCTGGACGTGTATCGGCGTGCCGCAAGGCGAATCGAGCGAACCCGTGATCCCGAAGATGCCGCACTGGGACGACGCGGGATTCCAGCAAATCGTGGTGCCGCAGTTCGACATCGGCGGCTTCGCGGGACGCCAGATCGAGGGGTTCCTCGACGTCGCGCATTTCGGCTGGGTGCATACCGAGACCTTCGGCGATCCCGCGAATACGGAAGTCCCGGCCTATACGACGGTCGAGACGGCCGAGGGCTTCCATGCCGATTACCGGAGCGACGTCGGCAACTATCCGATCGGGGCGACGCAGCGCGGCCAGCCGGGATTCGAATGGCTGCGGCATTTCGAAGTGCATCTGCCGTTCACGGCGACGCTGACCGTGCATTTCCCCGACGACGGCCGCCTCGTCATCATGAATGCGGCGTCGCCGGTGTCGTCGCGCAAAACGCGGCTGTTTGCGCCGATCGCGAAGAACTTCGATACCGATCTGCCCGTCGAGGCCGTGCACGATTTCAATCTGCGCGTGTTTGAAGAGGATCGTCTGCTCGTCGAAACGCAACGGCCCGAGTATTTGCCGCTCGATCCGGCACTCGAAGCGCACATTCCGGCCGATCGGAGCTCGATTGCGTATCGCAAGGGGTTGCGCAAGATGGGATTCGGCGCGTTGCTCGCCGCTTGAGAAGGAGATCGCGATGGGAACGATCGAAGTCACGGTATCGGAGATTGGCGCGGCCGGCGCGCGCGACGCGCGCATTCGGCTCGTGGCCGCCGACGGTGCGCCGTTACCCGCGTTCGACGCGGGCGCGCATATCGACGTCGTGTTGCCGCACGGCCTGATGCGTCAGTATTCCTTGGTCAACGGCCCGTCGGACCGGGATGCCTATGAGATCTGCGTGCGGCGCGCGGCCGATTCGCGCGGCGCGTCGACGTGGATTCACGACACGCTGCGCGTCGGGCAGGCGCTCGGGATCTCGGCGCCGCGTTGCGCGTTCGCGCTCGACGAGGCCGCGCGTTACGTGCTGATCGCGGGCGGTATCGGCGTCACGCCGCTGATCTCGATGGCGCGCGCATTGTCCGCACAAGGTAAGCCGTTCGATTTTCACTTCTACGGCCGTAGCGAAGACGATGTGCCGTATCTCGACGTGCTTCGCGAAGGCTTCGCGTCAGGGCGCGTGTTCATTCATCTCGGCGC
This sequence comes from Pararobbsia silviterrae, assembly GCF_003628125.1. Classification (GTDB taxonomy): domain Bacteria; phylum Pseudomonadota; class Gammaproteobacteria; order Burkholderiales; family Burkholderiaceae; genus Pararobbsia; species Pararobbsia silviterrae. The sequence continues at coordinate 102,668 of NZ_RBZU01000007.1, read as the reverse complement.
GCAGGGTCAACGTCTGCGCGATGCGTTGCCCGACGCGCTTGCCGTGCCCGACGCGGACGCGCTCGTCTATGTCTGCGGACCGGGCGGGTTCATGGACCACCTCAAAGCGCAATCGATCGCCGCGGGCTGGCAGCCTTCGCAGATCCGCAGCGAGGCGTTCGCCGCGAGCGCGCATACGGGGCCGACGGATGCCGACGGCACGTTCGAGGTCGAGCTCAAGTCGAGCGGGAAAATATTCATCGTGCCCGCGGACCGGACCATCGCCGCCGTGCTCGGCGACGCGCAGATCGAGATGTCCTTGTCATGCGAGCAGGGCATTTGCGGGTCATGCCTGACCGGTGTCGTATCGGGACGCGTCGACCATCGCGACGAAGTGCAGTCCGTCGAGGAGAAGGACGCGCATTCGCATATCGCGATCTGCTGTTCGCGCGCGTTGTCGCCGCGGATCGTGCTCGATCTTTAAGGCGTGGTGTGATTATTTAGGCAATTTTTAAGCGATTTTCCAAGGCAAAAATCACGAGGCTTACAACATTCGTCAAGCCGAAGGGAACGCTTTTTTTCGAATAAACAGGGCTTAGGCGCGGCTCAGGCGGACGGCATCGTCGCACGCTTATGAGCACCTTAAGTTCGGCTTCGCCGGCGAAAAATATAGCGCTCAAGGCCTTGTCGACCGCGTCGATAAAGTCAATGCCGAATCCCGGCATGATTTTCAATCGATGGAGGTTCATGATGGCCGTACAGGCACTCAGCAATCAATCTGCGAATGCGGGCCTCGCCGCGAACGCAGCGTCGGCGTCGCAGACGCAATCGAGCGCAAGCGCGAACGCCCCGAAACAATCGAGTACATCGTCGTCCTCGTCATCCGCGTCGGCGAGTGCGCCGGCCGCTTCGACGAACGTGTCGATCAGCAGCGCGGCGCGGGCCGCGCTCGCCGAAGCCACGGAGACCCCGGCGCAGACCGCCAAAGAAGCCGCGAGCGGCGATCCGCAAGCGAAACGCTTGCTCGCAAAAGAAGAGCAGGCCGCAAAGGCGAACGGCTGAGGATCTCGGTCGACGAGGCCCGATGCATGATGATTCATGCGTCGGCGCCTGAGTTCGAACGTGTGTCGACGTGCAGGAAAGAGGCCGGACTCGCGGGTCCGGCCTCGTATTCCTATCGGACGGCCCGCCAGATCGCTTCGAGATCGAGGCTTGCCGCGACCGCATCGGCAAGCATATCGATCGAGGCCAGACGTCGCGCCTCATGATCGACGCGCATCGCATCGTCGAGGCCTGCCCACTTGAGCAGGGCCGCACACGCATCGGGGGAGTCGAAAAGACCGTGCAGGTAGGTCGCGAGGATCTGTCCGTCCTCCGAGATCGCTCCGTCATGACGGAGCCCATCTTCGCCGTGCAGACTCAACAGGGGACGCGCAAGCGCAGGACCCTCCGTCACACCCATATGGATTTCGTAGCCGCGCACCGCGGCACGTGCACCCGTCGTCATGCACCCGGTCGTATTGACGAGTTGCTTGTGCGGCGCCAGACGGGTCACGTAGTCGAGCAGGCCGAATCCGGGCGTACACGCGACCGGGCTCTCGATGCCGAGCGGGTCATGTAATTCGCGCCCGAGCATCTGCAGGCCGCCGCAGATGCCGATGAGTTTGCCGCCGTATCGCAGATGACGCTTGAGATGCGTCTCCCATCCTTGCTCGCGCAGCCACGCGAGATCGCGTTGAACGCTCTTGCTGCCCGGCAGGATCACGAGATCCGCGGCGGGAAGCGGCTCACCCGCGCGCACGAAATGAAAATCGACCTGCGGATGCGCACGCAAAGGATCAAAGTCCGTGTGATTGCTGATCCGCGGTAGCGCGGGCACGACGACCTTGAGCACGTGCGCATCGCCTTGCGTTCGTTCGACGTGCGCCGGATGCGGCAGCATGTCTTCGGCATCGAGCCAGAGGCCCGGTATCATCGGCACGACACCGAACACGGGTTTGCCTGTCTGCGCCTCGATCCAGTCGATTCCCGGCCGCAAGAGTCCGACGTCGCCGCGAAACTTGTTGATGACGATCCCCTTGACGAGGGCGCGCTCGTCGTCGGGCAAACACGCGAGCGTGCCGAGGATCTGCGCGAAAACGCCGCCTCGATCGATATCCGCGACGAGGATGACGGGGCATTGAACGGCGGTCGCGAATCCCATGTTCGCGATATCGCCTTCGCGCAAATTGATTTCGGCGGGGCTGCCCGCGCCTTCGACGACCACGAGATCGCACTTCGCGCGCAGACGTTCATACGATTCGAGCACCGCCTGCATGACGACGGGTTTGTAGTGGTGATATGCGCGCGCCTCGAAATTGCCGCGCGAATGACCGTGGACGATGACCTGCGCGCCGAGGTCGCTGTTCGGTTTGAGCAGCACGGGGTTCATATCGACTTCGGTCGCGATGCCGGCGGCGAGCGCCTGCCAGGCTTGCGCGCGACCGATCTCGCCGCCGTCGGCGGTGACCGCGCTGTTGAGCGACATGTTTTGCGGCTTGAACGGCGCGACGCGCTTGCCGTCACGCGCGGCGAGCCGGCACAGCGCGCCCACGAGCGTGCTTTTTCCGGCGTCCGAGCTCGTGCCCTGGATCATCAATGTGCTGGCGGCCATGCGCGTGTCCTGAAGGGCGAGATGGCGAGACCGAATCGATGTCTCGCGCGGCGGGCCGTATTATGTCACCCGCGATCGCGCCGAAGCGTCGATCGTCGGAAAGGACCAGGACTGTGCACGGAACGATGGAAAACAAATGGCGCGAGCGCCCGCGTGAGATAGGTACGGGGGCGACAAGGACGGCGATACGCCGGTGTTTCGAATGTTGAGCGGGCTCTCGATGGCGCTGATGGGGGCGTTATGCGTTGCAGGCGTGCTTGTCGACGCTGTGCTCGGCGAACCGTCGCGCGCGCATCCGCTCGTGATGTTCGGACAATGGGCCGCGTGGATCGAACGACGCGTGAATCCGGCGCACGGCGCCCATCGCGATGTCGCCGCGCGTGTGCCGGGCAATATGCATTCGTCTGTGATACGGATCGCGGGTGCGACGAGTTGGCTCGGTGCCGTCGTGCCTCCGGTGGCCGCACTGATCGCGCTGATCGATCACGTTCCTTTTGCGCTCGCGTGCGCGCTGCATGTCGCGGCGCTTTGGTTTGCGCTCGGTGCGCGCAGCCTCGTCGATCACATCGCCCCGATCGAGCACGCCTTGCATGCGAACGATCTGTCGCACGCGCGCGCGCTGACGTCGCGCGTCGTGACGCGCGATCTGTCGCAGGCGGATGCATCGGCGGTCGCGGGCGCCGCGATCGAATCGGCGCTCGAAAACGGCAACGACGCGATATTCGGCGCGCTGTTCTGGTTTGCCGTCGCGGGCGGACCGGGTGCGCTCGCATTCCGTCTCGTCAACACGCTCGATGCGATGTGGGGATATCGGACCCCTCGGTTTCAGTATTTCGGCTGGGCGGCCGCGCGTCTCGACGATCTCGCGAACTATGCGCCGGCGAGATTGACCGCGTTGTCGTACGCGCTATGCGGAAATCTGCGCGCGGCGCTCGCATGCTGGCGTACGCAGGCGCATGCGTGGGACAGCCCGAACGCGGGGCCCGTCATGGCGAGCGGCGCGGGCAGCCTCGGCGTCTCCTGCGGCGGACCCGCCCTTTACCATGGCGCGCTCGAAGCGCGGCCGACGCTCGGTTGCGGGCCGGCGCCGCGCGCGGCAGACGTCGGACGCGCGCTTGCGCTCGTCAAGCGCGCGATGACGCTCTGGCTTGCGGCGTTGTCGTTGATCGCCGTGGCTGCCATTCTTTTCGGACGTTGAACACCCATGGTCGATCCTGATCGCACGACGCCGATTCCGCACGGCGGCAATCTGACCGAAGCCGCGGCCCGCTATGGGATTCCGCGCGCGACGTGGCTCGATCTCTCGACCGGCATCAATCCCGTCGGTTATCCCGTTCCATCGATCGACGCGCAGGCCTGGCTGCGCTTGCCCGACGACGATGACGATCTCGAAGCGGTCGCCGCACACCACTATGGCGCACCGCGCGCGCTGGCGGTCGCGGGCACGCAGGCCGCGATCCGCATGCTGCCGTCCGTGTTGCCGCGCGGACGCGTCGGGATCGCCTTGCTGACCTACGGCGAATACGCGCCGGCATTCGGATACGCGGGTTATCCGGTGTCGCGCTTCGTGACCCCGCAATTCGGCGATCTCGCGCATGAGGCGGCGTTCGTGCTGAACCCTGGGCAACCACTTCCCGACGATCTCCTGCATCTGGTGCTCGTGAACCCGAACAACCCGGGAGCCGAGCGATGGTCGACGCAGATCATCATGGATTGGGCCGCGCAATTAGCCGCACGCGGCGGCACGCTGATCGTCGACGAGGCTTTTGTCGAGGCGATGCCGACGCTGAGTGTCGCGCAGTATGTTGGAAATGATGCACTGATCGTGTTGCGTTCGGTCGGCAAATTCTACGGACTCGCGGGCGCGCGTGTCGGCTTCGTGCTCGCCGGCGCGCGCGTCGATCGTGCGCTGCGCACGATGCGCGGACCGTGGAGCGTGTCGGGGCCGTCGCGCATCGTTACGCGTGCGGCGCTGTGCGATGCGGCATGGCAATGCGATGCGCGTGCGCGTCTCGAACATGAGGGTGCGCGTTTAGCGGCGCTGCTCGGCACGTCCTTCATGTCGGTATCGCACACGCCGCTTTTTGCTTGGGTTCGAGAAGACACCGCGCGTGATTGGCAACACGGGCTTGCGCGCCGGGGCATCTGGATTCGCCGATTCGAGCAGGTCGACGGATTGCGCTTCGGTCTGCCGCGCGACGAAGCGCAATGGATGCGATTGGAGGGCGCGCTTAGCGCGGTCCGTCAAGAGATTGAGGCAGGGCGGGGCGCATCGAGCGCGTCGTGACGGCACGTCCCGCGTGAATCGATCTGCGAACGCAAAGGCAATGAATTTGCAAGCTGCTTTAAAAGCGGATTGAACCTCGTTTTAAGAATATCTCGTAAGACATTCGCTGCGCCGCGCCCTAAAGAAATTAAAGAAATGCGCATGACGCGTCGATAAAACCAAATGTGTCGATCCATCGGTCATTTTGTTTTGCGCGCTCTGCAAAAATCCCTTAAGCGTCGCTTCGGCTTGCCTTGCATACGCAAGCAAGACGTGATGTAGGGGGATATTAAATAGGCACGGCGAACGTGAAGGGGCCTATCGCATGCGATGTCGATCGAATGCCGTACTCAATGTGACCTCATGATGAATAACAAACATAAAATCGCTATTCCCGCGCGCTCCGCATGCTCATTGGCGCTGACCGCCGCGATTGCGATGTTGCTGCATCCCGCCAAATCCGCTTACGCGGATACGACGATCACCGGCACGCAGTCGGCGACGCAGACCTGGTCGTCGGGCGACTTCACGGTCAACTCGGGCGCATCGGTGAATCCGACTTCCGGTACTGGCGTGACGACCAGCGTCGGGGCGACGCTCGGCACCTTCACGAACAGCGGAACGACGACGGGTCAGACGATCGCCGTCCAAATCGCGGGCACGTCATCGAGCCAGACGACCGCGACCGCGCTCGTCAACACGGCCGGCGCGACGATTCGTTCGTTCGGGCAGACGGGGATCAGCGTCTATGAAGCGTCGCTCGGATCGTTGACGAACTCGGGGACGATTTCGGCGCTTCGTCGAGCGATCGACAATGAAACGACGATCACGGAACTCGTCAACAACGCCGGCGGCGTGATCTACGCAAGCAGCGATCGCGGGCAGGCCATCGCGAACAACGGCACGATCGATACGCTCAAGAACGCGGGGTCGCTGATCGTCGACAGCACGACGTCGAATATCGACGGCCCAGGGGGCTCCGCGGCATCCGCGAATGCGATTGGGATCGTGAACTATCAGTCGATCGGTACGCTCGTGAACAGCGGATCGATTACCGTGACCGGGGGGAGGTCCGCGACGGGCATCTACAACTCGGGGACCATCGGCTCGCTGACCAATTCCGGACATATCTTCGTGAGCGGAGCCGGGTCTGCCGGCATCGACAATGCGGGCGGGTTGATCGCGACGCTCGTCAACACCGGCACGATTGCCGCATCGGGGGCGTCAACGAACGGGATATTCAATCTTGGCTCGATCGCGTCGTTGACGAATAACGGCACGGTCAGCGCGAGCGGATCGGGATCGCGCGGCCTCTATGTCGGTGCGACGGGCACGATCACCGATCTCGAGAACACCGGAACGATTTCCGGCGGCGCGCAAGGCATTCTGACGAAGGGCTTGATTGAGTTGCTCGGCAACTCAGGGACGATCTCGGGCGGTACGACCGGCATCGACAATCGCGGCACGCTGACCACGCTGTCGAATAGCGGCGCGATCGTGAGTTCGGGCAATGCGATCAACAATGAAACCGGCGCGTCGCTCGAGTTGATCGCGAACTCGGGTGTGATCGCGGGGAATATCTTGAACGCGTCGTCGAACGATCTGACGATCCTCGGCGGCTCGGGCGCGACGTTCGGTATCTTGACCGGCTACAACGGCGCCATCGGCACGATCACGGACAGCGATGCGGGCGCGAATGTGACCTTCGGATCGGGAAATATCCTGCTTAACGACGGCATCGTGCTGGCCGGCGCGGAAAGCGCCGTCGAGAACACGGGGGCAGTGCTGAGGCTCGCCCAGCCGATCACGATCACGGGCAACTATAGTCAGACGGGCGGGGCGTTGCAGGTCGAGGCCGGAGGCGCGTCGCAAGGCAGCGAGTTGATCGTCACGGGCAATACGACGATGACCGCGGGCAATGTCGCGATCGTTCCCGAATCGTACGCACTCGCCGCGGGTCAGCGTTTCATCGTCGTGGATACCGCCGGGACAGCGGAATACGGCTCGGGCTTGACGTATTCGGCCGGCACGATCGCGGCGACGGGCAGTAGCGTGATGATCGGCGGACATGACGATCTCGTCGTCACGTTGGGTACGCCAGGTCAGACGCTGACGACCAGCGCGACGACAGCGAATGCCATCGCGGCATTGTCGGCGCTCTCGCGTTATACGGGCCTCACGAATCCCACGCTGTTGAATCTGTATAACGCCGCGCTCGGCGCCGATGCGCAGGGCGCGGCCGCCGCGAATCGCGCGGGCGCGCAGCTCAATCCGATCACACAGGGCGCGACCAGTCGCGCGGCGCTCGCGCCGACGACGGACGTGCTCAATATCATTTCGGATCACGCCGATACCCTGCGTGTCGCGCAGCGCGACGGCGAGAGCGGCGTATCGGCCGGCGAAGGCAGTCCCGACACGGGGGTTTGGGGTCAAGCGTTCGGCGGACATGCGAGCCAAGGCGATCGTGACGGCGTGGACGGGTATAGCGCGAACTTCGGCGGCTTGCTGTTCGGCGTTGACCGATCGATCGGCGATGCATGGCGCGCAGGCGGTGTGTTCAGCTACAGCAACTCGGCGATCAACAATACCGGAGACACGGCCGGCGACACGACGCGTGTCAACGCATACGGTCTCATGGGCTATGCGAGCTATATCGGGCAGCCTTGGTATGTGGATCTGACCGCCGGTATCGTGCAGCAGCGCTTCGATGCGCAACGTATCGTCGATTTCCCGGGTGTATCGGGCGAGTCGGGCAGCAGTTTCAGCGGCACGCAATATTTGGCGCGCGCCGAGGCGGGGTATCCGCTCGCGGTCGGACCGGCCACGCTGACGCCGCTTGCGCGTTTGACCTATAGCTATATGCATCAGAGCGCGTACGTCGAATCGGATGGCGACGGCACGGGATTGTCGGTGGGCGCGGCGCACACGACATCCGTCACGACCGACATCGGAGCGAAACTTTCGCGTGCTTTGCCGACGGCCTATGGCGTGGTGGTCCCTGAACTGCAACTCGCATGGCGGCATGAATACGACAACACGCGTGGCACGACGCAAGCGAGTTTCATCGCGGATCCGACGGGCGCGCTGAGTTTCACGTCGTCGAGCGCGAGTCCCGTCGAGAATGAGGTCATCGCGACCGTGGGCGTGACGCTGCTGCGCGCGAACAACCTGAGCGTGACCGCGCGTTACGAGCTCGACGCAGGGTCGGGCTATGTCGCGCAAGCGGGTATGCTGCGTCTTCGCCAGCTTTTCTGAGCGTTGTGAGCCCAAGGAGGACTTGAAACCCGATGCGTGAAGATGGAACGATTGGCGTGCATGGGGCAGGGTCCTCTTCTTCGTTGTCGAACGGTCGCGGGAGCGACTGTCGTGGGCACGCGCGGCGACGCGCGAAGGCACACGACGACATCGAGGTCCAAACGCGACCGAGAACGCGCATCGCGTGGCTCGGAATCGTGTCGTTGATGGTGTGCTTCGCAGCGGGCTGCAGCACGATGGATCCGGTCGAGCATGCCGATACGTTGGCGCAGGCGGGGGGACTGCAGCGTGAACGCATCGTCACGCCGACGTTCGTGCTCACGGCGTATTCAAAAATATCGTCGCCGCGCGAGCCGATTCATCTTTATATCGAAGGGGACGGGCTCGCGTGGATCTCGCGGACGCAGCCCTCGCTCGATCCGACACCGCATCAAGCGACGGGACTTCAGCTTGCCGCAATCGATCCGGCGCCGAACGTCGTCTATCTCGCGCGCCCCTGCCAATTCACACCGATGGCGGTGAATCCGACCTGTGGTATTCCCTATTGGACGGGCAAACGCTACGCGCCCGAGGTTGTGGCCTCGATGAACGATGCGATCAGCCAGATTGCCGCGCGCGCGCAGGGGCAACAGATCGAACTCATCGGATATTCGGGCGGCGGAGCGTTGGCGGTGCTGGTGGCGGCCGGGCGGACCGATATCGGATCGATCCGAACTGTCGCGGGTAATCTCGACGATGCGTATGTGAATCAGTTACACAATGTGTCCGAGATGCCCGAGTCCGAGAACCCAATCGACTTCGCGAAGCGAGTGGCGTCAATTCCGCAGATTCACTTCAGCGGTGCGGACGACCATGTCGTCCCGTCGGCTGTCGCAGAACGCTTTGTCGACGAAACGGGTCCGCGATGCGCGCAGACGCGCGTGGTGCCCGGTATGACGCATGACGGAGACTGGCGCGCGGTGTGGCCCGACTTGTTGCGCGTTGCGCCCGCGTGCGGACGCTGACGTCGAATGTATGGCTTCGCTTCGGGATGTTTCGCCGGGGCCTTTCGGATGTTTAAGGCGCTGAATCGAGGCGGATGTACGCAAGACATTGGAGCGGTCCCGTCTCGCGTGTACGTGGCTGAGCGTGCCGCATCCCGCCACGCGTGCAGCCATTGCGTCGGCTAGTGGGACGCACTTTGAGCCGGACGGAATCCGAGATACTGAAAGGCGGGGCCTTCTTGCGGATCATGCGGATCACTTGCCGTCGCCTTCGCTTTTATCGAGCGAAGCGCTTCGACGGTCTCTTGCTGGTTGGAAACGAAAGTCCAGTCATGAATCGCTTCGATCGACATGGGGGACGAAGCGGCCGCGATCGCGGTTTCGAGCGCATCAAGCGCAGCCGCCGGATCGGGGGTGTAGATGACAAATCCCTCGTTTGAAAATGCAGCGGCGGTGAATCCGAGCAAAGCCATGACACGTTGCTTGACGTCCGCGTCTTGCGCGGTCGTTTCGCGCGATTGCCGAATGATTTCGGCGGTTTCCGCGTCGAAGATGCGGCCGTTCTGTTCGAACGGCGGGTGCGTCGCGGACCATGCCTCGGGCGGGCACAGTTTGTTCGCGGGCACGAATTTCAAATAGGGGACGACCTCTGCGGGGTAAATGCGGCACACGCGTGGACGCTCATCGTAGATGTCGCATCGCATGTCGTCGCGCAAGTTGGGGCACGGGCCGTCGAATGCCGCGACGAGGGTCACGATCACGCGAATCGGCTGACTGCCGCTTGCCGCGGCGAACGAGACTCGACGTTTGTGCTGCGCAGGGACATCGTCGGCCGCCGGCTCGACGGGCCAGGGCACGGCATCGCAAAACACTTCGAGGGTGCCGCCGCGCCGAATCCACGACACGCTTTCCGCGACACTGAGGGGTAGCCTCAAGTCTTGACAGCATTTGCCGCACATCGTGCATGCGAAGTGCGTCATTGCCGGAGGGGCAGACGCTACGTGGGGAGGTGAGGTATTCATGGGTCAATCAAATCGATCGAATCGCGTGCGTGCATCAGCCGGACCGCAGGCGTGGGATTCGCGCAGCGGGCCATCGCCGGGACGATGACCTGCCGTGCAAAGCAAAGCAATGCGAAGCAGGGCCGTGTCGCGGTCAAGCGCCGGAAGCGCGTCGGAACGATGGATCTCGAATTCGGTTTTGAGCGGCAGAGGCGTCATGTCATGCATGCCGCGCCGTGGCGCTCTGTTCAGTTGCAAGGGACCGGTTGCCGGTGCGAAGGCGCCTATTCTCCAATACCGTTCTTACATCGCGCTTTCTCAGTAATAGTCCGACACAGAGTCGGCCTGGCTGAAGCTGGCTGCTCACGCGCGAGCGTCGGGCGACGCCTTCATCAAAATTAGGGTGTGTGATCGATTGACGCGCCGTGGCGGCCGGACGGCTGATCCGCGCGCGCATGCAAATCGAAAGGAATTCGTAACCAATGTGTCGGGTCACACGGTAGACGGGTACATCAGTTCGGATCCCTACTTAAATGAACAGATGCATATAAACCGATATGTGGAGTGGTTGTCGGCCTGTTTGACACATCGGGGACCCGATTGCCGTTACTGACGTGTGTTGCTGTGTTGCTGTGGTGGTTTTGAAGCGCTCTTGGGCGGTCGAGGCCGACCTTCGGTACGTACTGAATCGAGTTAGACCGCAGACTGCGACGGCCCAGATTCGCGGGTCCAGACACGTCGCTCGAAAAAGCATGACTTCGATCGATTCGCCACGAGTGTATGGCCTGCCGTTTCTTTACTTTACATAAGATCAATTGTGAATAATTTTGGTGTAGGGGCTCGTTTGGAATGTCCGATTCTGGCTCATTAGAAATGTCCGATTTCCGGGCTGCGAGGTGCACGCTGTGAGGCAGCGACGTCGCGGAGCCCATCATGAGCAAGCACGGATTGATCACGGTCAGCATGCGCGAACTGGAACGAGTCAAGATCATCACAGCGGTCACCGAGCGTCGATTTAAGGTCTGGCAAGCCGCTGAGCGGCTGGATCTGAGCGTGCGGCAGATTGCTCGGCTGTGTCGCCTGTATAGCGAACATGGCCCGAGCGGATTGGTGTCGCATCAGCGTGGCCATCCAAGCAATCGAGAGTTGCCGATCGATGTTCGAGCGCGTGTTGTGGCGTTGGTCCGCGAGCGATACCTCGACTTCGGTCCGACGCTGGCACGCGAGAAGCTTTATGAATGCCACGGCATCACAATCGGCAAGGAAACATTGCGCCGATGGATGTGCGACGCCGGCCTATGGATTCCGCGCAAACAACGTTTGCCCAAGATCTATCAGCCACGCGCACGTCGTGCGTGTTTCGGCGAGCTGATCCAGATCGACGGTTGTGAGCACGCGTGGTTCGAGGATCGGGCGCCGATCTGTACGCTGCTCGTCTTCGTCGACGACGCGACGAGCCGGCTGATGATGTTGCACCTCACGGCGACCGAATCGACCTTCAGCTATTTCGAAGCGACGCGCGCGTATCTGGAGCGCTATGGCAAGCCCGTGGCGTTTTACAGCGACAAGGCCTCGGTGTTTCATCTCCGCCATCCACCGGCGACCGCCGGACGGATGGGCATTACCCAATACGGGCGGGCCTTGTACGAGCTCAACATCGAGACCTGGTGTGCCAACAGCAGCGCGGCCAAGGGCCGTGTCGAACGTGCGCATTTGACCTTGCAGGACCGTCTGGTCAAGGAACTCCGGCTGCGCGGCATCGATACGAAGGAGGCGGCCAATGCGTATGCGCCCGCCTTTATGGCCGACTACAACGCACGCTTCGCCAAGGCGCCGAGGAGCGCCTTCGATGCACATCGGCCGTTGCGCGACGATGAAGATCTCGATCGGATCCTGACCTGGCGCGTGTTGCGCAAGGTCACCCACGTGCTGACCGTGCAGTATGACCGGGTGATTTATCTGCTCGAAGACACGCCGGCGAATCAGGCATTGATCCACCAATACATCGATGTGGTCGAGTATCCGGACGGCCGCATTGAAATCTGGGCCGATGGCGTGTCGTTGCCGTATGTGCCGTATGACCGGCTCGCCGAGCTCGATCCGGGTGCCGTCGTCGATCACAAACGCCTGGGACAAGCCTTGCAGGTGGCCCAGGCGATGCAGGCGCAGCGTGACGATCGACGTGCGCAAGCGCCCTCACGTACGAACCGCGGCGAAGCGGTGCGCGAGCACTTGAATCGCGAGGGTCGCAAGACCTCGCGCGCGATGACTGACGAGGACTTCAAACAGGCCCTGGAACGCTCGAGCCCACGCTGGAATACGCAGATCGGTAAGCCACACTAGCACTCCACCACCCTGCTCCGCTTCCCCCCACTACGACATTTCTATTTAGCGGCAACCCCGACATCTCTATCCAGCCTCGACATAGATGTAAGAGCAATATCCTAATGTCGTGTTTGAGCAAGATAGAAATGTCGTGTTTTGAAGGCTGGTGGCAAGCTGGTCGCGTCCCGCCTTAACGAATCGCCGCGCGCCGAAGCCTCGCGCTCTGGACGTGCGAGATTGTTGTTTTGGCAGTCCTGCCGTCTAGGAGACTCAAATGGAACCCACGACCATTGCCATTGATCTGGCTACGCGCGTTTTCCAGATTCACTACATCGAGCCTCAGACCGGTGTGACCCGCAGCAAGGCTTCGCTAACCGGCCTGCGAGTCGAATTGTCATGGAAGCCTACGGCAGTGCCCATCACTGGGCTCGTGTTCTGGCACGGCTTGGTCACGACGTTCAGCTCATCGCCGCGCAATTCGTGCGACCGTTTGTAAAGTCCAACAAGAACGACGCCGCGGACGCCGAGGCGATCTGGGAGGCCGCTCAGCGTCCCGGGATCCGATTCGTGGCCGTCAAGACGGAATCAGCAAGCCATGCTTGCGATGCATCATGTACGCCAGCAGCTGGTCCGAACTCGCGTCATGCAAATCAACCAGCTTCGTGGACTACTGTACGAAACTGCCGCAAGGCCGTCGCGCGTCGATCGAGGCCGCTCAAGCAGCGCTGGCGTCGCTGGTCAACGAGTTGTCAGCCATGCTGATAGGCACCCTGCAGGACCAGCTTTCACGACTTCACACGCTTGACGAGCAAATCGCGCGAATCGAACAGCGCATTCTCGAGTGGCGGCGCAACGACGACGCATGCTGCCGGATCTCAGAGATTCCCGGTGTGAGTGTGCTCACGGCAACTGCTGATTACGGCCTTTGCGGCGAAATCCATCGGGGCCGGCGGGTACAAACCGCGATCGAGTCCGGATATAAGTCCGCCCCCTCCTCGCCGCACTCAAAATCTCCTTGCAAATGGGAGGCGACCACATAAGTCATGTCGTACCCAGGTAGTTTCCGGCGCTCCCGGAACTAAATTTGGCACAATATTACGCCCTGAATAGCGAGGGGCCGCCTCTTTGTGAGCGAGGGATGCTTGAGGATGATTGCCTGACTCTCGCCGAATGACTTGCTTGGAGCATTATTTGCGTTGCGAAGCGACTTGTCTAAGCTCTCGTCGAACGTGTTAATGGCAGCAACTGGCCTTGTATCACGAAGCCTTGTTTTTTGACTTGTAGAAGCCGTGATTACAATCTAAAAACACGATATAAAACGTGTTGCAGTCAAACAGTACGTTGGTTTTTTGATGATACGCTTTTGATAAGTCTGGGGGAACAACGAAACCCACTAGACGCACCTCCTTCGAAAGACGAAAACGTCCCCAATGAACGTCGTGCGGCACATGTTTGGGGTGCGTAAAATCACTCATTGTCGGAAATTTCTCATAAATCGCCAACGTAGTACTAATACCATGCTTTTGTTTTTGCCAATGCATCAAAGGCGCTCGACAAAAATCCAAAAGTTTCTGGAATAAATCTTCCATTTCCTCCTTGGAAAGATCGGAAAACGCCTTTCCGTGATTTCCTTGCGTGCAAAAATAAGAAAAATTGAATTTGCATCGCAACGTCAAAGTATCACCGTCCGACATCAAACCCGTTATTGGTATATTGGAAAAATGAGAGGCCTTCTGTTTATTCTCAAAACCTCGTTTCTTCATAGACGAGGAACTCCGCCGATCTTTCCGTCGTCGTAGACGTTCGCAATCGATCTATCATTCCGCAGCATGTCACCAGGGACCTCGTCTAAACGAAAGACGAAACTTTCATTATCCTTTTTTGCCACCACGCACGAACGATATTTTCCCAATGCATCCATTATTTTCACGTTATGGGATGTAAAAATAAGTTGTGCGTGCCTCGGATTCATCGCCGGATCCGTAAATAACGCCAGTAGATTTGGCAGAATGTGTGGATGTAGATGAATATCTAATTCATCTACTACCAGCACACCACCTGTCATTAGTGCCAAGGCGTAGTCAGGAAGAGTTTGAAACAAGCGCTTTGTTCCACTTGACTCTCCTAAAGCGCTTACGGCGTAGTCTTCATTGTCAATTTGATGCAAAAAAACGGGGAAAAATATTTTTTCATTATTACCCCCTTCTCGATGTTTAATGACTATTTTCGAAACTCCGGTGTCGCAGTTACGGATGAAGTTCTCCACAAATGCCAAGGCATAGGGGGCTTCGTTGAGGAGTTTGGCAGTAGCGTTAATATCCATTAAAGGATCGTGCAAACCACTGTACGCGACGTTGGTTTGAATTTGATTCAATACATCAAAAACATCTTCAAGAAGTGGAAGTTGGTATTGGTTGACCGTTGCGATCAACGAAACGTTACTCCGCAATGTAAGCGACGAGATAGCCTCAAGCTCTTTTACGGACTTAACAACGGTGTTCTTTTTTCGTTCAAATAAGAGCGTTTTTTTTGATTTCGTGCGAAACAACGCTTCACGCACAACTTCATGCTCTGTCACTTCAAATTCGTACCGATAAATCAAGTCGCCGGCAATGAATTCGATATAAAATTCGCTTGCGTCCTTTCCATTTCCAAATGGCTCAAGTGGAAGTAACGCATTGGGTTTCCAAGCAAACGAACGTGCGGCGAAAAAATTGACAAAATTAAGCCCTTTGAGGAGCTGCGTTTTACCTGCCGCGTTGGCGCCATTAATACCCATTACCGTTGCGTATGGTTGTCCACGAGAAATGTTCTCGGGCGTATTTCCGTCAAAACGAAACGATAATACCGCGCCCTCTTTGAAGGAGAAAAAATTTCTCAACCCAAATTCGATGATCAACGTGCCTCTCCAGCCGAATGGGAAATCTATCGACAAATTTGTCGGAAGTCGATAGTTTAACTTGAGAATTGCGTAGTGGGTAGCTCTCATTCTGACGATTTCGTCGCACACCGCGCCTCACAAAGTCCAGAGCGTCGGCGTTTCGCGTGGAGGTGCCGCACACATACCTTCCCTCGCGAGCAGGCGTTGTCACGCACTCCGTAGGCGGACCGTGATCGAGGGTCGCTCAAGATCTTGCCGTTGCTAGTCTCAGACCAATTGACGTCGCCACTTGCGAAGCAGCGCGCGACAGATGAGAGTGCGACGCCGCGATGTCCCCTCAATCACCCGCTGAAGACCCCCTTCAATTGCTGGGAGCGTCTCACATCGTCGCTATGGAGGTAAATCGACGTGGTCGAAACCGAAGCGTGTCGAAGATTGTCGCGCACCGTGGTCAACTCGGTACCGCGCGTGAGCGCGTGTGATGCATGGGTATGCCTTATCCAATGCGGACTGGCATGAAGCTGGATTAGCCCCCCTAACTTCGACCCGGACAGAACGTTCAACATCCCTGGCTGATCGTCAACGATCCGGCATTTCCGACGTCCCCCGGGCGCGCAGATATCCACGGATCATGTGGAAAAGCTCCTGCTTCAATGCCGCGGAGGCGAGATTGCCTTGCCGAGAGGCGGCATGCACCACGCCTTCGACCGCCGCCGCGAGCACGCGCCCCGCCACCTCGATGTCGCTCGTGTCTCGACGATCCAGACTGGAAGCGACCACCAAGCGATATCGTCGCTGATACTCACTCTCGAACGCCTCGAAATTTTCTCGCGAAACAAGCGGAACCTCGTCAAGCAGGATCCGATGCAGCGCTGGATCAATCGAGTGCGCCGCAATCACGCCATCGACCAGAAGTCCCACACGTTGGTCGAGCGTGACAGGTTCGCGCGAGTCACTCGCATCGGATAGTGCGGCGAGCACGGTTTGAAGGTGACGCTGCCGGATAGCTTCCGCAAGCGCGAGTTTGTTTGGGAAATACTGATAAAGCGATCCGACGCTGACACCGGCCGCGTACGCGACCTCGTTCGTCGTGAAGGCTGCCCAACCTTGACGACCAAGAATGCGAGTCGCGGCTTCAATGATGGCGTCGACCATCGCGCGTGAACGTTGTTGGCGCGGCACTTTGCGCATGGGTTCCGGTCGCGACCGAACACGAGTATTCAAAACGGACGCCCCACATCAAAATACGAATATAAGCTCGCATTCTACAGCGGACCACAGGCCGACACGCTGCACACCTTGTGGCCGGATTCGGTAGTGCGGGCGGATCGCCCATTGCCATCACCAACGAGTCTGGGAAACGAATCTAGTCATGACAGCCATTCCGCAAACCTCACGTGAAGTCACCTTGATCGCCAATACGGAAGGCGACTTGAAGGCCGATTATTTCAAGCTCGTCGAGCGATCGGTGCCGGAACCGGGGCCGAACCAGATACTGGTGCGCAATCGCTGGTTCCGTATTTCCATCTCGACGCGCCTGATGGCCAACAAGGAGGCGCAGCACATCAAAGGCATTCCGTTTCCGCCGCTCAAGCCCGGCGACACGTTGGCCGACGGAGCAATCGGCGAGGTCGTGAAGGTCGGCCCGGGTGTTTCGCTGCGCGTTGGCAGCCGGGTCATGCATCCGCTTGGCTGGCGCGAGTACGCGTTGGTCTCAGCGACGCAATGTACGACCGTGGACGATGACGATGTGGAACCGGCCGCGTGGCTCGGCCATGGCTGGACGGCATACGCGGCGCTGACGAGAGCCGTTGGCGTGCGCGATGGCGACACCGTTTTTGTGACGAGCGGTGCCGGCGCCATCGGATCGATGGCCGCGCAAATCGCGCGGTTGCTGGGTGCCGGCCGTGTCATCGGGAGCACCGGTAGCACCGAGAAAGTCGACTGGATGCGTACAGAGCTCGGCTACGACGCCGTGATTACCCGCGATGGCGGTGACGTTCGGGAACAACTGGCCAAGGCGGCGCCCGACGGCATCGATGTGATCGTCGACATGATGGGCGGCGAACAACTGGCCGCCGCGATCGAACAAACACGCGAAGGCGCGCGTGGCGTGCTACTGGGTGCCTTGACCGCGGAACTGAACCCGCACAACGCGACGCTGAAGGCCCCGGTCGAGATCGACACGTTTCAACTCATTCTGAAAGGGGTGACCTTACGCGGATTCAGCGCGGACGAGCATGCGTCGGAAGTGTTTCCGGCATGGCTGCGGCAGGTCGGCGACTGGTTGCGTCGCGGTGCGATCCGTTTGCCGCAGACACGCGTCGCAGGCATCGAGCGGGCGACGCTTGCGCTCGAAGCAGCCTGCGCAGGCCGCCTCAAAGGCGTCGTGCTCGTGGAGGTCTAGCCAAAGCAGACAGCGAGGCGGACTCCAACCGCGAAGCCTGAGCCTCTTGCAAGTCCCAGCCCAAGGAGCGACCTGCCCCCCGACCGTTCCCGGGGCAGGCGCCCTCTCTCCCGCTTGCACCTGACGTGACGTCAGGTTCAGAACGCATACCCCATGCGAACGCTACCCTGCTCGGCCGATACATGTGTTGTATTGATCAACGCATCGCCGTTCAGCGAGATCGTCAGGTTTCGCTTGAGCTCCGTGCCGACGCTGAAACCCGTCGTCAGATAGCCGCGCGGCAAGCTTGTACCCGGCGCCGTGAACAACGTTCCGTCCTGCGATGCCACGCTCAAGGCACGATTGGCGTCGAGTAGTTCACGCGCATAGCCCACGCGCCATTCGACATTGACGGGCTTGAGCGCATCACCGAAAGCCTTGTCGAGCGTGAGATCGACATACGGTTGCAAACTGTGCGCGTTGTCGGTACCGACGCTCAGATCTTCGCCGCCCGCTCCGCTCTCTCCAAACCCGTTCGCGTGGAAATACGCATAGCGCAGCCCGACGCGCGGCGTGACCGTCACGCTACCGAGCGCCATCGGCATGCTCGCTTGCGCGCCGGCGTTGATCTCCTGCCCAATGTGATCGCCCTCAGCCGTGCCTTGTGAGGCGAATCCACGCTGCTGCGAGAGGAAATCAAGTCCGACGCCCAACGTCGCGGCGACATTCACCGGGCCGAACGCGCGCGCACCGTAGAGCGCGGCACGCAGCGTGTCGGTCGTGCCGGAATCCCCCGAGTCTTGTTCATCGATCGCCGTATGGTCATAACCGGCCGCGACGCCCACCGTGTAGTCGCCCACCTTCTGATCAAGCCCGGCCAGAAAGCCATACCGGTCCGCTTGGAAACCCGGTGCGCCATTCGTGCCGCCGACGGTCGTCTGGCTTCCGGTCGCCGTGATCCATCCTGCAGCGGCGCCCGGCGTCGCGGTCGATGCGCCGCCCAGGCGATCAAGCACGGCCGCGTTTTGCGATTGCGCGCCGAGCAGCGCCGACGTGCCGAGCGCAGCAAAGATGCTCGTATCGACCGGCGCGACGACGACCGACGATGACACGCCGGACAGCGTCAAGGCGACACCGTTCAGCGAATAGGAGACCGCCGATGTGAGCCCTGCGAGGTTGGCCGTGCCCGTGCTCGTCACCTGGCTGAACACACCGCTCAGGCTACCGGCCGAGACCAGCGTGTATGACTTCGCTGTGTAGGTGCCCGGATCGTAGACGATCGCGAGTACACCATTCAGCGCAGCACTGCCAACGACGTTCAGTTGTGAGGCGGCCGTCGGACTGACTTCGATAGACAGCGTCGCGGCGCTCGCCTGCGTGTAGTTACCACCAATCGTCAATGTGCCGATCGTGCCACCCGGAGCCACTGTGCCGTTGTCCGCCACATCGCCTTGCACCGTGCCATGCCCGCG
The DNA here is from genome assembly GCF_003628125.1 of Pararobbsia silviterrae. GTDB lineage: Bacteria > Pseudomonadota > Gammaproteobacteria > Burkholderiales > Burkholderiaceae > Pararobbsia > Pararobbsia silviterrae. Next base: position 83,467 of record NZ_RBZU01000007.1, on the reverse strand, counting down.
CAAGGTGCCGGCCGCATCGACCGTGACATTACCGCCGAGTACAGCGCCGGGCGTATTGATGTCACCGACTTCGAGCAAGCCCGCGCTGACTTCAGTCGTGCCCGCGAACGATGCGTTATTGCCGTCCAAGATCGTTGTGCCAGTGCCTTGCTTGAGCAGCGTGCCCGTGCCACTGAGTGCCCCTGCAAAGACGGTCGAGTTGGCACCCACGGTCAGTGTGGTGCCCCCGAGGTTCACCATGCTGCCACTCACGCCGCTTAGGCCTCCGATCGTTTGATTGCCCGCTGCCGAGACGTCGAAGATCGTGCCGGATGCGGCCAGATTCACCGTTCCCGTGGCCGCGAGGCTGCCGCCCGCGCCTAGCGCGAAGGTGCCGCCCTGGATGACGACACCCCCCGTAAAGGTGTTCGCGCTGGTCAGCGTCTCGGTGCCGGTGCCTTCCTTGACGATGCCGCCCCCGCCGGAAATCGCGCCCGCAAACGTCGCGTCGTTGGCGCTGCCGAGCGTCAGGCCGGCCGCGCCCAGCGACACTGAGCTGCCCGCCACGCCGCTCAGCGCGCCGATGCTCGCCATGGACGTCGTGCCGCTGACGTCGAGCGCCGTACCCGCGTTGGCGAGCATCACGTCACTCGACGCCGACAGCGAGCCGCTGCCCGACAGCGCAAGCGTGCCGGCGTTGATGAGCGTGGTGCCGGTGAAGGTGCTCACGCCCGTGAGCGTTTCGGTGCCGCTGCCTTGCTTGATCAGACCGCCCGTGCCGCTGATCGTACTGCCCAGCACCTCGCTGCCTGCATCGCCGAAGCTCAGCGAGTTCGCGCCCAGCGTGACCTTGCTGCCCGCAACGCCGCTCAGACCACCGATGGTCTGCAGCGTCGCCGCCGCGCTGATGTCGAAGCCGCTTCCGGCGCTTTCCAGATCGACCGCTCCGGTCGCCGCCAGCGAACCGCTCGCGCCGATCGCGATCGTCCCGGCACTGATAAAGGTGCCGCCCGTGTAAGTGTTCGCGCCGGCCATCGTTTCGGTGCCTGTGCCCACCTTGAGGATGCCACCCGTGCCACCCATCACGCCGGTATAGGTCGCATCCAGCGTGGAGCCGAGCGTCAACAGGTTCGAGCCCAGATCGACGGTGCCACCGCCTTCGAGCGTGCCGAACACCTGCTGGCCTCCGCCGGCCGATAGATCGAAGGTCGCGCCGGTCGCCACATACACGATGCCGGTCGCTGCCAGACTCGCGTTCGCACCGAGCGCCAGCGTGCCGGCATCGATGGTCGTGCCCCCGGTATAGGTGTTCGTGCCGTTCAGCGTCAGCGTGGCCGCACCGTCCTTGGTCAGACTGCCTGCCCCCGTCAGCACGCCGTTGAGCGTGAGGGCGTTGGAGCCAAGAACGGTCACGCTACCGTTGAGGGTGAAGTTATTGGTCAACGTCACAGCCGCGGCGCTGTCGAGCGTCACCGTGTTGTTGACGGTCACGGCACCGGTGCCGAGCGCCGATCCGTTATTGATGACGATGCCGCCCGCGTTAAGCGTCGTGCCGCCGCTGTACGTATTCGTGCTAGTCAGCGTTTCGATGCCGGTGCCGTCCTTGACGAGCGCGCCAGTGCCGCTGATCATGCTGGCCAGCGTCTGGTTGGCGGTGCCGCCGAAAGTCAACGTGTTCGCGCCCAGTGCCACCGCGCTGCCCGCCACGCCGCTCAAGGCGCCAATGGTCTGCGCGGCGCTCGCGGCGCTGATGTCGAAGCTCGCGCCCGAAGCGGCCAGATTTACCGCGCCGGTCGCCGCCAGTGAACCGCCTGCGCCGATCGCCAGCTTGCCCGCATTGATCGTCGTGCCACCGGTGTACGTATTCGCGCCGGTCAGCGTCTCGACACCCGCACCGTCCTTGTCGATGCCGCCGGTGCCGCTGATCGTGCTAGCCAGCGTCTGGTTGGTCGCATCGCCGAAGCTCAGCGTGTTCGCGCCCAGCGCCACTGTGGTGCCCGCCACGCCGCTCAAGGCGCCAATGGTCTGCGTGGCGCCCGCGGCGCTGATGTCGAAGGTCGCGCCCGAATCGGCCAGATTCACCGCGCCGGTCGCCGCCAGTGAACCGCCTGCGCCGATCGCCAACTTGCCCGCATCGATCGACGTGCCGCCGGTGTACGTATTCGCCCCGGTCAGCGTCTCGACGCCGGTGCCGTCCTTGACGAGCGCGCCGGTGCCGCTGATCGTGCTGCCCAGCGTTTGATTGGTGGCGTCGCCGAACGTCAATGTGTTCGCGCCCAGATTGATCGCAGCGCCGCCCACGCCGGACAGCGCGCCGATGGTCTGCGGCGTGGTCGCCGCGCTGATGTCGAAGATCGCGCCCGAATCGGCCAGACTCACCGCGCCGGTGGCCGCCAGCGAGCCGCCCGCGCCGATCGCCAGCGTGCCCTCCTCGATGGTCGTGCCACCCGTATAGGTGTCGACACCGCTAAGCGTCACGGTCGGGCCGAACACGAAAATACTGCCGACGCCGATGATCGCGCCGGACAGCGTCAGGTCGTTGGCGCCCGACACGGCTAGGCCACCTACGCCAAGCGAAAACAGATTGGCCACCGAAAGGCCCGCGGTGAGCGACTGCAGCGTACCGCCCGTGGATGTGACGGTGCCCATGCCCAGACCGGTTGCACTGTCGATGAGGGCTGTCGCGCCGCTCGAGATGGTGGCGGCGAGTGCGCCTGAAGGGCCGTTGATGGTCCATGTACCGCTGGTGATGCTGACGGTCTGGAAGTCGATGTAGTTGGCGATGCTGATCTGGCCCGTGGCCGGGCCGCCTGAGGCCTGCGCCAGATACAGCGTGTTGTTGCCGCCTGCGCCGCCGTCGACGATGCCCGCTTGCGCAAAGCTCAGGCTTAGGCCCGTGACGCCGAGCACGCCCTCGGACGCTCCGGTGCCGGCCGATACGGACGAACCGGTCAGCGCATAGAACTTGTTGGTGCTGGAGGCGCCCATCGACACGCTGCCAACGATGCTGCCCGCGTTGGTAAAGGTGTTACCGGTGCTCGACGCCTGCAGCCCGATGCGACCGTTGATGGTGCCGTTGTTGGTGAAATTGACCGTACCCCCACCATATACGGCCACCGAGACGCGGTCGGCAGTCGCAACCGTCGCGCCGGCAATCGCGGTGGAAGACATTGTGCCGTTGTTGACGATGGTGCTCACGCCGCCCGCGCCGTTCTGCACGGCCAGCGCGAGGCCGGTCAGGCTCGGCAGGTTGGCTGACTCCGACTGTGCGGTGCCGTTCATCGTGCCGCTGTTGGTCACGTTGATGGTGCTGGCACTGCTGTTGCCGATCACCGTGCCGTTCGCCAGCATGCTCAATGTCCCGAGAAGATCCGGATCAATAACGCCGCTGTTGTTTAGGGTGACATTGCTGCCGGTCAGCGATATTGCCGTCCCGCCGACGGCGAGCTGTACGCCGAACGACGTGGTCGAATCGGTGTTGACCGTGATGCCGCTGGTCGCGTTCGTATAGCTTGGCGAGAGCGGATTGTCGGCGCCGGTACAGTTGACGACCGTGCCCGTCGTCGTACAAGTCGTCGCACGCGCGTCATCCGCAGCGAGTCCGGCGCTCACTCCAAACGCAATGTAGATCGCCGCGGTGATCGCATCACTGCGAATCCGTTTGCCTGATTTGACAAAGCCCATGAACTCTTTCACGCCCACCTCGTTCGGAAAAGACAATCGGCATCAAAATCGGAGATTGAAATTGCACTCGCGCTCCGGCCAGCAATAACGCTTCGTCGGTTTCTGAATCCACGGGCGCATGACAAGCTTCGAGCGATTGCAAACGCCCGCTTTTATGCAGCGCATTCGCGCTGATCGATATCGCTCAGGGATCAGGACGTCGGGACGATCAGGAGGGGATGTTCGGTTTCAAAGCTTGTGTCTCGGGTCTATTTTCGGTTTTAGGATGTTTTGAGCGCATAGTAAATACTCAAGCTTTCGATATTCTTTCAATTCGATTTATGGATCACGCATTTCCGCGGTATTCCGCGGAGGCTAATTTCTGCCGAATAACGGAGAACTGAGACGGGTTTTCAGCAAAGGGCGTAGAGCGTTGAACCTACAAGTCGCAAAGCCATAGCGCTCGTCATGACTTGCGTATCGCTTAGGAACCGCACCGAGTGACGGTAGAGGCGCCGTGAACGTCCCGAGCGCCGGCAACGGCGAGTGAAGCGGACATTCGAACATGTCGTTGCGGCGCAGGTGGAACAGCTGCAATGGGCCGGCCTCGGTCCGACGCGACCCCCACGCAACAACCGAACCTCAAGAACCCCGGCATCTTCATCGTGAAGCCCTACCGCTCGGAGCGCAATGTGGCTCGACTGACACGAATCTTACGAAAGGGTTGCCAGATGTTTTATAAATGGTAATCATTCTCATTTTTCGAATCCAGCGCGCTCCGCTCTCCGAGCCGTTCTATGACGACTGCAGAATATCCAGGGCAAACCCATCTGCACGCCCTTTATGGATCTCATCACGGTTGGCTCAAAGGCTGGCTGCAACGACGCCTCGGCAATGCGGCCGACGCGAGCGACATTGCCCATGACGTGTTTCTTCGTCTGCTTGTCAAACCGGCTGCACGCGGTTTTGCGACACCGGCAGAAGCGCGCGCCTATTTGCGGCTGATGGCCAAGGGTATCTGCACCGATCACTGGCGTCGCCGCGAAATCGAGCAAGCGTGGCTCGACACCCTTGCCGCGCAGCCTGAGTCAGTCGAGCCGTCGCCGGAATTCCGTGCAGCGATCATCGAAACGATTTTGGAAGTCGGCACGCTGCTCGGCAAACTGTCGGCCAAGGCACAACAGGTCTTCGTGCTGGCACAGATCTATGGCTTTTCCACGCCCGAGATCGCGGCGGAGCTTGCCATCTCGGGACGCATGGTCCAGAAGCACCTCGCCAACGCGGTGCTTCAACTCGCCCTCTTCGACGCGGGACTGATGCGTCCTTAACGGCACGAGCACACAGCCATGCGGGACAACAATGACGAGGTGCGCGCCGACTACGCGAGCCTGGAACAGGCGGCGCAGTGGTATGCGTCGCTCCATGCAGGCGCGGCGACGGATACGCAACTCGGCGCGTGGAAGGTCTGGCTCGAGTCTCGTCCCGAGCATCGCCGTGCCTGGCAGCATATCGAAGCGGTCAGCCGTCGCTTCGATCCGATGCGTGTAGAGGAACACCGCGATGCCGCAGCCGCCGCAGTACAAGCGGCGATGCGCGGCGGCACCGGGCGCCGACGCGCGCTGGCCGCCGTCGCGGCGCTCAGCGGGAGCGGACTGCTCACTTGGCTGGGTTGGCGCCATACGCCACTGGGGGACGTCGTCACGGCATGGCGCTCCGATTACCACACGGGCACCGGAGAGCAGCGCGAGATCTTTTTGGCTGACGGCACGCGTCTTTGGCTGAACACCGATAGCGCAGTCGACTCCGTATACGACCGGAACCAACGCTCAGTCTCGTTGAAGCTTGGCGAGATGCTGATCGAGACAGCCCCGGATCCGCAACACCGAGCGTTCTACGCAGAAACACGCTTCGGCCGCATGCAGGCGCTCGGTACTCGATTTGCCGTGCGGCTTCGACCGGAGTCGACCTTGCTTGCCGTCTACGAAGGACGCGTGCGGATTCGTACCATCACCGGAACGGAACGCGTCATCGCGCAGGGCGAACAATGCCATTTCACATCCAGCACGATCTCCGAATCGCAAGCCGTCGACCCAGCACGCGAGGCCTGGACACGTGGCGTTGTTCTGGCGGAAGACATCCCGCTCGCTCAACTCGTGGAAGAACTTGCTCGCTATCGGCATGGTCATCTTGCGGTCGCGCCGGAGATCGCCAATCTTAAGGTGGTGGGCCGGTATCCGGCCACGGACACCGATTACGCCCTTGCCATGCTGGAGCGCGATCTGCCGCTGCGCGTCCAACACACATTGCCCTGGTGGACCACGCTCGTGCCGCGCTGAGCGCCGCTGCGAAATTATTTTCCACAATCGGTTCGCATTTTCCGGTCTCGTTCGATTCCGTATGTGAAAGAGGGCCATTCGGAACCGCGCGACATGGGCGTGCACGTCAGTGACTGGGCAAGACGCGACGGGTGATGGACCTCTCCTTGTCCAATTGACCCTGAAGGAACGCTCCGCCATGCGCCGCCTGTTTTCGCGCTCTTCCAACCCTGCCGGGATTTCTCCGGCGCTGCCAACGAATATGCATCGCGCCGTCACACATCCGATCCGCCGTCCCATCGCGATCGCGGCGCATTGCGCGTTATGGGGTGTGTTATCGATCGGGGCCGCCGTGGGAACGACCGCGCATGCGCAGTCGCCCGCTTCACATGCCGCGGCCGATCCGATCAAGCATTTCGATGTGCCGAGTGGCCCCCTGGCGACGGCCCTGAGCCAGTTGGCCGACCAGGCCGACGTGTTGTTGAGCGTGCCGGGCTCGATCACCGCGGGCAAGTCGAGTCCTGGCGTGCATGGCGACTATACGGTGCCTCGTGCCTTCGACTCGCTGCTTAGCGGCACCGGCCTGCAGGCGCTTCGCCAGGACGATGGCAGCTATTCGCTTGCCCCGATGTCGACGGATGCGGGCAGTCTTCCGACCGTGACGGTCGTCGGTCGCTCGGACGGCGCGGCGTCGCAGGCTGAAATGCTCAATCCGCCGAGCACGGTCGGCTCGAAGATTCCTGTCGCGCAGCGAGAGATTCCGCAATCGGTCAGCGTGATCACTCAACAGCAGATCGAGCAGCAGAACGCCTCTACGCTCGCAGACGTGATGCGCTATACGCCAGGTATCGAAGCGCTGCCCGTGAGCTCGGTGACGACCTCGTATATTGCCCGCGGATTTCCCATTACGACGTTCCAGCTGGACGGCGTTCCCACCGCGCTCACTTCGAGCAGCGTCGGCGCGCCTGACGAAGACGTTTCGATGTACGACCGCATCGAAGTCCTACGAGGGGCCTCTGGCCTGTTCAATGGCTTCGGTGGCGATGGCGGCACCATCAATCTCGTGCGCAAGCGCGCGCCGTCGACGTTCGAGGCGTCGGCCGATGTCGGCATCGGCAACTATGCCGATCATCGGGAGCAACTGGATATCGGCGGCCCGCTGAATCAGTCGGGCTCCCTGCGCGCTCGCGTCGTCGCGATGCAGCACGATCAGCATTTGATGCAGGACGGAACCTGGCAGCGCGACCAGCAGGTATTCGGCACCTTGGAAGCCGATCTGACGTCGACCATGACTGCGCGTGTCGGAGCGAGTTATACGAAGCAGTTCGGTCACGAGATGTATGGGCTACCGGTGTCCACCGATCACACTCCGATCTCGGTGCCTCGCAGCCTGTATCTCGGTGCAAGTTGGAATTACACACAGTTGGAAAAGTCGAGCGAATTCGTCAAGGTCGAGCAAAAGTTGGCCGATGACTGGAAGGCCAAAGTGGCCTACAACCACGTGCAATACAGTAGTTTTGCCGCCTACGGTATCCCGAATTCGTATGTGGACCCCACGACGATGATCGGGAATCCGTACAGTCTGAGCTATGCGGACAAGAACACGCAGGATTCGCTCGATGCGTTTGTCAGCGGTCCCTTCGAGCTTCTGGGCCGAAAACATCAGTTGACGCTCGGCTCGAGTTATCTGCATCAGCGTGATCGCTCGTATGAATACCTGATCAACCCTGATACCGGACTCGATATTTTCGGCGACTACACCGCCAGCATTCTGAACAATTCGATTTACTCGGACGCATTTGCGGGCGGCCCGCAGAGCAACTACACGACCGTATCGAATCAGTACGCGCTGTACGCCAACGCGCGCATCAGCATTCTGGATCCGCTGACGCTCGTCCTGGGAGCCCAGGCGACCTGGTGGAATTCGACGGTGACGCCGGATTCAAATCCCTACTACAACGCGTTTGGCACCACGTATTCGCACGATTCCTCGGGTCCGAAATTCACGCCGCTGGTGGGTCTCGTCTACGACATCAACGACACTTACACGGCCTACGCAAGCTATACGTCGATCTATAAACCGCAGACTTCCTATACGTCATTCGACGGAGGGATTCTGAAGCCGGTTGTCGGCAGTCAGTTCGAAGTCGGTATCAAAGGCGAGTACTTCGGCGGCAGACTCAACACAGGAATCGCCCTGTTCCAGATCGACGAAAGCAACCGTGCGTTCGAAGATCCGGCGCACCCGAATTTTTATCTTGCATCGGGCAAGGCGCGCAGCCAGGGTTTCGAGCTGACGGCAAGCGGCGAAGTATTGCCGGGCTTGACTGTTCAGACCGGCTACACGTACGTCGACGCACGCGCCCTCGACGACAGTCTCACGACGGGCGGGAATTTTTCGTGGCAACCCAAGCATCAATTCAAGGCGTGGACCAACTATCAGTTGCCTGGGCCGTGGCACAAATGGAATATCGGGGGCGGTGCGATCGTCCAGAGCGGCATGTATTCGCTCGATAGCGGTTACCACGATACGGCGGGCGGCTACGCCATTTTCAATGCGCTCGTGGGTTACGAGATTTCGAAGAACCTGTCCGTCACGCTGAGCGGGACGAACATCTTCAATCGCAAGTACTGGTCGGCTGTCGAAATTGGTAACGGCAACTACTATGGCAATCCAGCCCAGGTCATGATGACCTTGCGCGCTCGGATCTGACCCGCGCATCGTCACCCCACCGAGCTGGGTTCGACTCAATCGGCCTGAAGAAATCGTGCAACGCGCTCATGACCGACGCGTCGTCGGTCACGAGTCGCCCTATCGGTTCTGGTCAGATTGAACGCGACAATAGTTCGCCCAGCACCGTATCCAGCTCGACGCGGCCGTGCACGATATCGTCAGGATGGCTTTCGAAATCGAGCCAGCCTTCGTTGAATCCATCCAGCATGCGCATGCGGAACAAAGGGTGCTTCATGCCGTGCGCGCGGAACAGCGCTTCCCAGGTCTGCCTTTCGACAACTTCCGCGCGCACCGGATGGCCTAGTGCGCGCGCGAAAGCCGATGCAAGATCGTTGGGCGTCACCCGGCGCGGACCTTCAAGCTCGACGACGCGCACACCCTGCCATGCTTGCCGAAGCAGTCCGGCCGCAACGCGCCCTACGTCCGCGGTGGCGACCATCGGCACAGGCTTGTCGAGCGGTTGCAGATAACTCGCGATCACGCCGTCGTCGCGTGCGGACACGACATCCCATGCGGCGTTCTCCATGAACCAGCCCGGCCGCAGGAACGTCACCGGCATCGGCATCTCGTGCAGCGCCTGCTCCATCAGCGTACGCTGCGTCAGCAGATTCACCTCGCTTGCCTGTGCGCCGATCGTCGACAGGCAAACGACTTTTTCAGGACGAGCCTTCAACAGCGCCGCGGACACCGCTTCGATCACCTGTCGCGCTTCGGGAAACCCTGGCTCAGGGTCGAACTCCGAAGGAGGCAGGATGAAAACGCCCGTCGCGCCCTCGAACGCGGCGGCAAGCGACGAAACATCTTCCATCGAGGCCGTCGCGATCTCGCAGCCGCGCTCCGCCCATGAACCTGCCCGCGTCGCGTCGCGCGCGACCGCGCGCACCGGCTGACCGGACCTCAGCAGCTCGCGGGCCACCGCACCGCCAACCTTGCCGGTCATTCCTGTTATTGCATACATTGCTCGTTCTCCATGTTTGGATCTGAGACCCATTCTGGATAAACGCCAAAAGAAACGAAATGACATGGATGGCATCACATTAGTGACATCCAATCACGAATTCGTCATGATCGATGCAGATGTCCGACACGGCCGCGCGCTGCAGCAGTGCCGCATTGACCTTCTGTTGATCGGCCCCCTTCCGTCACCCGCACGAGCTTGAGCAACCATGAGATCGAGTAGCGAGAAGCTGTCCGGCAGCATCAGCGTGTTCGCCGCCGTGGTGGATGCGGGGACCTTTGCTGCCGCTTCAGAGATCATGGGCATGACGCCGCCGGGCATCAGTCGGGCGATTGCCCGACTGGAAAAAAGACTGAACATACGGCTGTTCAATCGTACGACGCGCTCCGTCGCACTGACCGAAGAGGGTCGCCGCTTTTACGAGCAGGTCATGCCCCATCTCGCCGGATTGGAGGAAGCCGCCGCTGCCGCGGCAACCGGCGCGTCAACAGTGCGAGGAAAGCTGAGAATCAATCTGGATCCCGTCTTCTACCGAACGATCCTCGGGCCACATCTCGATGCATTCATGGACGCGTACCCCGAACTCGAAATCGAGTTCATCGCGCGAGACAGTCTTGGCGATCTCGTCATGGACGGTTTCGACCTCGCCGTGCGATTCGGCGAACCCAAGGCGTCTAGCGTCATCGCGAGAAAGCTTCTCGATACCGGCGTTGTGACCGTTGCGGCGCCCTCTTACATCGCTCGTCGGGGACGGCCGGCAAAACCGCAGGACCTTGAAAGCCGAAGCCACAGATGCCTTGAGTTTCGTAACCCGGAGACGGGTAAGCCATTCCCGTGGGAATTCCACCGCAAGCGAAAACGCATCGTGGTCGACACCCGCGGACGTCTCACGGTCAACGATCCGGGGGCCTTGCTCAACGCCTGCCTCGCCGGCTCCGGAATTGCGCAGATGCTCCTGCTCGGCGCCGAGCCTCAAATTGCCGACGGCCGATTGATCAATCTCTTTCCTGAATGGGCCGACGAGCGGTATCCCTTGTACGTCTACTACCCATCCCGACACCACGTTCCAGCAAAGACCCGGGCTTTTCTCGACTTCATCGTCAAACTGACGGGCAGCCACTAGCGCAACCACACGTCGTGCGAATCGCCGTTTTCGCACGTACGAGGAAGAGAACATTCTCTACGTAGCCCGATCGACTCGGCATTGCAATTGCCTGCGCTCACGCAACCGATCGGATTCGAGCCCCGAATAGCGCTCCTTCCAGCGGTAAAAGATTGGCATCCGAGATGCCGACCTGACGGGCGACCTCCGCGATCGGCATGCTCAACTCCGCCAGCTTGAGCACCGCGACGATCTGCTCGACCGAGAACCGTTAGCGCTTCAGGACGGCCGCCCTTCCCGAAAGGTTTGCGTCGTCAGACCAGCCGTTCTTGCGGGCCGGATTTCGCGGGACACATCAATGAGCCGATGAACCCGTCATGTTCATCGCTTTCATCGCACTTCCAAGCGCACCTATTTTTGCACTCTTAAGGACATTTTGATTCACGATCGCGCATCTTTATCGAATGTAAAGAACAAATAACGCATATCCGGGTCAACCATACGTTGACACGACAATCTCTCATCGACTCAAATGTAAGCGCTATGCAAATGCCATTTGGCGAGCTGAACAGGTTTAAAACGTCTGATCGATCGTGCCCGGAACCTCGCGGGCGCGGCGAACGCAGACCCACCCTCGAACGACGATGCAGCCGACCCCGAATTCCCCCACGCTTCAACGCGCCTTGCAGCGCACGCGACGCCGCCTGATTCCCTTGCTGATTCTGATGTATCTGTTGGGCTATCTCGACCGGGCCAATATCGCCTACGCAAAACAAGCGTTCCAGCAAACGACGGGTGTGACGGAAGCAGCGTTCGCGTTTTCGGCGGGGCTGTTTTTCGTGGGGTATGCGCTCTTTGAATTGCCGAGCAATCTTCTGTTGCAGAAGGTCGGCGCGCGCATCTGGCTCTCGCGCATCATGGTGACGTGGGGCATCCTCGCGGCCGGCATCGCTTTCGCGACGAGCAATACGTCGTTCTCGACCGTGCGCGTGCTGCTCGGCATCGCCGAGGCCGGATTTTTTCCCGGCGTATTGGTGTACCTCGGCCAGTGGTTTCCGGCGCGCGAACGCGCGCGGATCATCGGCTTGTTTTATCTGAGTCAGCCGATCTGTTTCATCGTCGGCGGCCCGCTGTCGGGCGGACTGCTCGAACTCGACGGGCTGTTCGGCTTGCATGGCTGGCAACTGATGTTTCTCTGCGAAGGCCTGGCCGCGTCGCTGGTCGGCCTGTTCGCATTCTTCTATCTGACGGACAAGCCCGCGAGCGCAAGCTGGTTGCCCGCGGATGAGAAGGCGGCGCTTGTCGCAACGCTCGCGCAGGAGGAAGCCACCAAGATCGCGGCAGGTCATATGCGACTCGGCAAGGCCTTGCGCGATCCGATGCTGCTGCAATTCGGGCTGATCTATTTCAGCATCGCGATCTGCGGTTACGGCGTGGCCTTCTATCTGCCGTCGATCGTCGGCTCGCTGCTCGGCCAGCATATCGGCTTCAAGGTGAGTCTGGTCACGGCGATTCCATGGCTCTGCGCGCTTGCCGCATGTACTTTCTGGCCGGGCCTCGCGGCAAAAACCGGCCGTCGCCGCACCTTCACGGTCATCTCGCTGCTGTGCGCCGGCTTCGGCATGGTCGCATCAGGCTATCTGCCGCCGATCCTGGCCTTGGGGGCCTTGTGTGTCTCGGTGGCTGGGGTGATCAGCGCACAGCCGATTTTCTGGACCTTTCCGTCGAGTTATTACGGCGGCTACGCGGCAGCGGGCGGGATCGCGATCGTCAACGCGATCGGCAATCTGGGAGGCTTTGCGGCCCCCACGTTCAAGGTGACCGCCGAAGCGCATGCGGGTACGCCGCTCGCGGGACTCTGGGTGATGGGCGCGGGCGCCGTGCTCGCGGCCGTGATTGTGGCGCTGATTCCGCGCCGCGCCGACGCGCTGACGTCGCGCGATACGCCGTCCGCGCGCGATCACGAGGCAGCCGGCTTCCCAGTGGTCTAAGCGGCCATCCATCGCGTGCGGGGCCGGTCGTTCGTATCGGGAATCAAGGGAAGCCCGTCACTTCGCTTTTCGTTCGGCGTGACTTAGCGTCACCGTCTGCGACAACGCTTCTCGAATATCAGACGGACACGATGCCGCTCTGGATACCGCCCTGATCGAAGGCGCCGCGCGAATGCCGCGGCGACCTTCAACCGCATACATTCAACACGCGACATGCCGGTCTCGACCCGCGAAATGCTACCATCTCCCATGGCAGCCGAACGGAGGCTGCCTCCCCCATTCTTCTCGATGCGTGCGCACCTCGCGCCGCTGTTTGCCGATGAGCCGCACTCTATCTATCGAACGTCCCCGCTCGCTTGCCGGCGTCATTACCGAGCGCTTGCGCGATGCCATCACGAACGGCGAATTCGCACCGGGCGAAGCGCTGTCGGAAGACACGCTCGCCGCTTCGCTCGGCACGAGCCGAACACCGGTGCGCGAAGCATTGAACTCGCTTCAGTACGAAGGGCTCGTGACCATCGTGCCTCAGAAAGGGACGTTCGTTTTCGCGGCGAGCGCGGACGACGTCGGCGAACTCTGCGATTTCCGGGCAACGCTTGAAGTCAAGGCCGCGCGCCTTTCGATGCAGCATCACCGCGATGCCACGCTCGCGAGCCTCAAGAAAGCCTATTCGGAGATGACGCGCGCCCGCAAACAGCATGACGAACTGGCGTATGCGCGGGCCGATCACGACTTTCATGCGTCGTTTCTCGCGCATTGCGACAACCACTACCTTCGTTCGGCTTACTTGCTCGCGTCGGGCCGAGTCGGCGCGCTGCGCGCGTACCTTGCCGCCCATGTGCGCGGCGAACCCAACCGGTCGTTGCATGAACATGAGGCGTTGATCGAGTTGTGGACGCAAGGCGATCTCGCGGGTATCGAAGCCTTGCTTGCCCAGCACATCATGCGAACCCAGGACAGTTATTTGAGCGCGTTCGAGACCGGACAAATCTCGGCGAACGCGACGGCCTTGGGCGAGCGCCCCACGAAGCGCCGCCGCAAAACACCCGCTCCGGACGCGCGCTGACTCAGCTCATCGAAAGTCCGCCGTCCATGTTGACCGACTGCCCTGTCATATAGTCGGAGTCCTTCGACACGAGGTAAGCCGCAAGGCCCGCGACGTCCTCGGACGTTTGCGGGCGGCCGAGCGGCACCGCGCTGACGCGGCTTTTCCACGCATCGCCGCTCTTCCAGTTCGCGATCTCGGTCCACTGCTGGTCGATCTGCTTCCACATATCCGTTTCGACCAGACCCGGACAGATCGCGTTGACCGTCACATCAGGCGCCAGCGCATACGCGCACGTCTGCGTGATGCTGATCACCGCGGCCTTGCTCGCGCGGTAATGGGGCGTCAAAGGCGCCATGGGCCCGGCGCCATAGCGCCCCGCGATCGACGACAGGTTGATGATCTTTCCCTTCGGCCGATTCGGCGCGATCGGCGTCTGGCTGCGCATCTGTCGCGCGGCGGCTTGCACTGTCAAGAAGACCCCCTTCGCGTTCACGCCGAGAACCGTGTCCCAATCCTTCTCGTCGATCTCGAGAAACGGCTTGACCTGCACGACGCCCGCATTGCAAATCATCACATCGAGCCGGCCGAACCGGGCGACGATGTCGGCGACCATCCGCTCGCACGCGCTACGTTGCGTCACGTCGACCTGCAAAGCCATGGCTTCGCCGCCGGCTGCGCGCAATTGCGCGCTCGCTTGCTCGGCCTTCTCAAGGTTGATATCCGCGATCGCCAGCGTTGCGCCATGCGACGCCAAACGCTGCGCGATCGCCAACCCGATCCCTTGCGCTCCGCCCGTCACGGCAATCACCTGCCCTGCAAACGACTCGTTCGTATTCACTGCCCGTTCTCCATGTATTCGTCCGTGTTCGGACCTCGATGTTGTCGTGCGCCGCGCGGCCGCGCTCCGAGTTGAACAGCCACGGCTTTCGTGCAACGCATAACTGGGATACTAGTTTCTAAGATACAATTCACGCAACCGATTTTCTCGAATCGGTCCCTTCGTCCATATTTCTTGCGGGAGCGTATGAAAGTCCTGGTCGCAGTCAAAAGAGTCGTCGACTACAACATCAAGGTCCGGGTCAAATCGGATGGCTCGGACGTCGACGCGTCGAACGTGAAGATGTCGATGAATCCGTTTGATGAAATCGCCGTCGAGGAAGCCGTACGGCTCAAGGAAGCCGGCATCGTGAGCGAGATCGTCGCCGTATCGGCCGGTGTTGCGCAGGCGCAGGAGACCCTGCGTACGGCGCTCGCGATCGGGGCCGATCGCGCGATCCTCGTCGAGACAAATGCAGTGCTCCAGCCGCTGGCCGTCGCAAAGCTGCTCAAGGCGCTCGTCGACAAGGAGCAACCGTCCCTCGTCATTCTCGGCAAGCAAGCCATCGACGACGATTCGAATCAAACCGGCCAGATGCTCGCGGCGCTCGCGAACTTCGCACAGGGCACATTCGCCTCCAAGGTCACGGTGGCGGACGGCAAGGTCGCCGTGTCGCGTGAGATCGACGGCGGCGCCGAAACCCTCTCGCTGACGCTGCCCGCAGTGATCACCACGGACCTGCGCCTCAACGAGCCGCGCTACGTCACGCTGCCCAGCATCATGAAAGCGAAAAAGAAGCCGCTCGAGACGCTGACGCCCGACGCGCTCGGTGTCGACGTGACGCCGCGCCTGCAAACGCTCAACGTCGCCGAGCCCGCAGGACGCGCACCGGGCATCAAGGTGCCCGACATCGCGACACTCATCGACAAACTGAAAACGGACGCCAAGGCGCTCTGATACGGAGACAAACAAGATGACGATCCTGGTCATTGCGGAACACGACAATCAATCCCTCAAACCTTCAACGCTTCACGCGATCGCCGCCGCAAAGCAACTGGGCGAATCGCTCGACGTTCTCGTCGCCGGCCATCGCGCCGATACCGTCGCACAAGCCGTTGCACGTCTTCCCGGTGTCACGCGCGTGCGCCATGCGGATGCGCCGCAGCTCGAAGCCGGCCTCGCCGAAAACGTCGAAGCGACCGCATCGGCCATCGCCGCCGAGTACACGCACATCGTCTTGCCCGCGACCGCCTACGGCAAAAACATCGCGCCGCGCGTCGCCGCGCGTCTCGACGTCGCGCAAATCAGCGACGTCGTCGCGATTCGCGCGCCCGACACGTTCGACCGTCCGACCTATGCGGGCAACGCGATCGCTACCGTCCGCTCGATCGATCCCATCAAAGTCGTGACGGTGCGCACGACACACTTCGATCCCGTCGCCTCCGAAGGCGGCAACGCGTCGATCTCTTCCGTGGAAGCCGCGCCCGATACCGGCCTCTCGACTTTCGTCAGCCGCGAAGTCACGAAGCTCGACCGCCCTGAACTGACATCGGCCGCGACGATCGTGTCCGGCGGTCGAGGACTCGGAAGCGGCGAAAACTACACGGCCTTGCTCGCACCGCTCGCGGACACGCTCGACGCCGCGCTCGGCGCGTCGCGCGCGGCCGTGGACGCGGGTTATGCGCCCAACGACGCTCAGGTCGGACAGACAGGCAAGATCGTTGCGCCTCAGCTCTATATCGCAGTCGGAATTTCCGGCGCGATTCAGCATCTGGCCGGCATGAAGGATTCGAAAACGATCGTCGCCATCAATAAGGATCCCGAAGCCCCGATCTTTGCGGTCGCGGACTACGGCATCGTCGGAGACTTGTTCGAACTGGTGCCTGAATTGACCCGCGCGTTGTCGTAGCGCGTAAAAGCGGCCGCCGCGTGCGGCCGCTTTTATTCACACAGTCGACGACGGATCGCGCGCAGACCCGCGTTTGCCGGCGTATTCATGCGATACGGCTGCCGGTCATTCGCATCAGACTCGATAGCACCGCTCGGCATTGCGGCCGAACACATTGCGACGCGCGTCGTCGTCGAGATCCCGCGTCAGCGTATCGAACGCCTCGTACAGCACGTCGAAACTGCCATAGAGTTTGTCGACCGGAAAATTGCTGGCGAACATCGCGCGATCGGTACCAAAGTACCCGAGCGCATCGAGCACGAAAGGCCGGATCGAATCGACCGTCCACTGCGGATCCACCATGCCGAGTCCCGATATCTTGAGCGCCACGTTCGGACATCCGGCAAGCGCGCGCATGCCGTCGTGCCATTGCGCGAGCCCCGTGCGATCGCGTTCGAGCGGCATGCCGCAATGATTGACGACGATCAGCGTATCGGGAAAACGCTGCGCAAGCGCGGCGGCCCGTCGCATCTGTGACGGATAGAGTTGCAGATCGAAGGACAATCCGTACGATGACAGTCGCGCAAAGCCCGCGTTCCAGGCCGGATCGTCGAGCAAATCGGGCTCGTCGACAAAGGTGCGCGCGGGATCGGGATGCCAGTTCACGATATGACGCACGCCGCGCATATTGGCAAACGTGCAATGCGCGGCAAGCTGGGCGTCGAGATCGGGCGAGCGCAAGTCCGCATACGCGACAAATCCGTGCGGATGTCCGTAGACGTCGGCGACCGATTGCAAATAGCGCGATTCGCCGACCGGATCCGTTGGATCGTAACCGCCGTTCACATGGACGCTTTTGACGATGTTCCACTTTGCGCAATCGGCGAGAAAGTGGTCGATCCGGTATGACTGCGCGATCGGAGACAGGTCCGGGAACAGATGGATCGGTCGCTTCGCATCGGGCGCAAGCCACGGATAGGCATAGCGATCCACGTCCCACAGGTGATAGTGGCAATCGACACGCGGCAACGGCTCGGACATAAACGAAGATTCCAATGACATAGGGGTTCGACGCGCGGCTCAGCTCGCGGCGCGTTGAGGCTTGGCGACCGCGAGCACCCCGATGATCACGAGGCCGGTCACGACGAAGCGCATGCTCGGCCCGACCTGCATGACGTTGAGCATGGTGACGGCGAGCACGAGCAGCAAGCCGCCGCCCCATACGCCGACGGTGGTCGCGAAGCCGCCGCTGACGGCCGTGCCGCCGAGGACCACGCATGCGATCGACATCAACAAATAGTCCTGCCCGATATCGAGCGTCGCGCCGCCGACGAAGCTCGCGAGCAGCAAACCCGCCGCCGCGGAGAAGATCCCGCACATCACGTAGCTCGTCGCGACGGCACGCTTGACCTTGAGGCCGGCGAGGACCGCCGCGCGCTGATTCTGTCCGGTCGCCAGCACGGTGCGGCCGAGAATGGTTCGGCGCAGCGCTTGCGCAATCACGAAGCTCAACACCATCGTCGCCACGCTGATGGCCGGTATGCCCGCCCATTTCGTCGCAACGAGTCCGCGCAGCCAGATCGACGGCGCGGGACTCGCGCCGTGCGAATACGCGATGCTGAACGACTGAAGCACGAAGCCCGCCGCGAGCGTCGCGATCATCGGCGGCACGCGCAGCCGCTGAATCAGCAACGCATTCGCGAGGCCCGCGAGCGCACCGATCACCAGCGCGACGACGATGCCCGCCATCGCGCCCGCGGGACCGCCGATCTGCGCCGACACGCTCAGCCCGACAAACGCGGCAAGCGTCATGCTGCCCGATACCGATAGATCGATATTGCCGCTGCCGCAACTGATCACGAGCATCTGGCCGAGACCGACGAGCACATAAAACGTGCCGAATTGAATGGCCGTCGCGAGCAAGCCCACGCTGCCGTTGCCATGCGTGACCGCGACCGTGGTCAACCAGACCAGCGCGAGACCGACGAACGACCAGACCCACGGCCGCGGCCCGATCCATTTGTTGAACGCTTCAGAGTTCATGATTCTTCTCCCCGTACAACGAACGGAGTGTGAGCACGAGGATGAGCAAGCCGCCTTGAAGGCTCAATTGCCAGTCCGTCGAGACATTGAGAAACGACAGAATCGAGCCCGACAACAACATCGTGATCGCACCGGCCACGGCGCCCGCCGGCGACACGATGCCGCCCGAGAACGAGGAGCCGCCGACGATCGCGCTCGCGATCGAGAGCAGCGTGTACTGGTTGCCCGACCACGGATCGCCGGTCGTGTTGAGCCCGGTCAGCGACATCCCGGCCAGCACGCCGCACACGCCCGCACACGCATAGAGCGCGACGCGCGCCCGGAACACCGACCAACCGGCTTGACGCAGCGCACGCGGATTGCCACCCACGCCGCGCAGAATCGAGCCGTACGCCGTATGCATGAGCAGCCGGTTCGCGACAAACGCGCTGACGACGGCGATCACGATCGGCATCGGTACGAAAGGTGTCTGAAACTGAAACACTTGCGCGAGCCACGCGGGCGCGGCGCCGCCGGGACTCGGCAAGACCCAGAGTGCGAGCCCGAGCCAGACAAACGACGCACCCAACGTCACGACGATCGACGGCAGCGCGCGCCATTGAACGAGCGCGCCCATTGCCGCGTACCCGCAGACGCTGACGGCAAGCGCGACGACGCCAAGCATCGGATCGCTTGCCAGCCACGTCGCGCAGATGCAATTGATCAAGGAGACGAACGGCCCGATCCCCAGATCGACGTCACCGGCCGCGAGAATGCACATCTGCGCCAGTGCCGCGAGGATCAACGGCGTCGAGAACTGCAGCAACAGCGTCGCGCCGAAATAGCTGAGCACGCGCGGCTGCACGAACGCGATGCAGCACAGCAGCAAGGGTAAGCCGATAAACGGAATCACCAGACGCAATTCGACGGCCTTGCGGCGTTTCGAAGCCGCTGCCGGCGCTCGCGCGGTATGAAGCTCAGTGGACATCGATTGTTTCATCGCTAAAGGAAGACTGAATCAGGCGTTGCTCCGACAGCGCTTCGCGCGGAATCTCGTCGGTCACGCGCCCTTGATTGAACACATAGACGCGATCGCAGATCGACAGTTCGGCATTTTCGGTCGTGTACCAGACGAATGCACACCCTGCCGCCGCGCGTCGTCTGACGTCTTCATAGAGCTCGTTTTTCGTGTGAATGTCGACGCCGCGCAGCGGATCGTCGAGCAGCAC
This sequence comes from Pararobbsia silviterrae, assembly GCF_003628125.1. Lineage (GTDB taxonomy): Bacteria > Pseudomonadota > Gammaproteobacteria > Burkholderiales > Burkholderiaceae > Pararobbsia > Pararobbsia silviterrae. The sequence continues at coordinate 63,721 of NZ_RBZU01000007.1, read as the reverse complement.
GATATCCGGATTGTCGGCCAGCGCACGCGCGACCAGGACCTTCTGTTGATTGCCGCCGCTCAGCGCGGTGATCGGCGTGTCGAGATCCGGCGTGCGTATCTTGAGCTGCGCGCTCCAGTCGTTTGCGAGCGCGCGCTCTTTATCGAGCGCGATGAGACCGCGCGAAACGAACTGGCCGAGCCCGCCGATCGTCAGGTTTTGCCCGACGGACCAGAACGGAAACAACCCTTCCGATTGACGATCGCCCGCGACGAACGTCGCGCGGCCGGCGACCTCGACATGCGCGCCGCGGCGCGCCCGCCCCTGCGACGCAGCGAGCACGGCGAGCAGCATCTCACGTTGACCATGACCGGCCAGCCCTGCGAGACCCACGATTTCTCCGGCGTTCACGTAGAACGGCGGCGCCGCTTGGCTCGTCGCCGTTCGCGATGGCGTCTGCGTCACGCGTCGCAAGACCGGCACCGAAGACGAGGCCGATAGGGCCGGCGCGGCCGATGCCGGTTCGGCATGCGTGTGCCCCATCAACGCGACGAGCTGCGGCTCGCTCAAGCCGGCCGACGGCTGGCTCGGACCGACCTGGCCGTCGCGCATCACCACGACGTCGTCGCTATACCGCGTGACCTCGCGCATCTTGTGCGAGATCAGCACGAGCGCGAGCCCCTGCGCACGCGCCTTGACCGTGTATTCAAGCAGTTGTTCCGCGACATGCGGATCGAGCGACGAGGTCGGCTCGTCGAGAATCACGAGCCGAACCGGATGATCGTGCACGCTGAACGCGCGCGCGATCTCGACCATCTGCCGTTGACCCAGCGAAAGATTGCCCACGACCTCGTCGACCGCAATGCCGTGCCCCGGAAAGACGTCATCGAGCGACGCTTCGATCAACTGTCTCGCCCGATTGCGCCACCCCCATCCGCGTAACGCGTGATGCAGCACACGCGCATTCTCGTAGACGGTCAGATTCGGGCACAGCGATCCTTCCTGAAACACGCAACGAATGCCCAGGCGATGCGCGTGACGCGCATCGAAGACGTCCGTGACGTCGTTGCCGTCGAACTCGATCGAGCCCGACGTCGGCACTTGCGTGCCGGTGAGGATCCGGATCAGCGTCGACTTGCCTGCGCCATTGTGGCCAAGCAAGCTCAGCATCCGGCCCGCGACGATCTGAACGCACGCGTCCGACAACGCCTGCACCGCGCCGAAACGCATCGACACACCGGCCGTGCGGATCAGAGGGTGCGGCGCGCCTGTCGCAGAGGTCTGCACGACGGTCATTGATGTTGTCCGCTCGACGTGGCGATCAGCTTCTCGACGTAGTCCTTCGTGTAGTCCGGCGACGCGACCATGCCTTCGGGCGTTGCGGCGAGCCACTTGTCGAGGTCAGGCTGGCTGATCTGCATGAACGGGACCGTGATTTCCTTGGGCACCTTGCGGCCCGCGAGGACCTGCTGCGCGACCCAGAACGCGATCGACGAAATGCCGGGCACCGCCGCGGCCGACGTCGTTTCGTAGCCGGGCTCGTCCTTGGTCAGTTGTTTCCACATGGCGAGCTCTTCGTGGCGGCCGCCGACCGTGATCAGCGGCACCTTGCGCCCCGCGTCCTTGAACGCCTGATAGACGCCGAAACCGTCGCCGCCCTGCGCGAGCACCGCGTCGACCGGCGGCAACGACGGCAGAATACCCGCGACTTCCTTCTGCGCCGTGCTCTCCGTCCACGAGCCGACGACCGAGCCCACGATCTTGATGCCCGGGTTCTTGTCGAGCACGCTCTTCGCGCCGCGCTGAACGTCCGCGTCGATCGACGTGCCGGGCAGACCCGTGACCATCAGCACATTGCCTTTGCCGTTCAGCTTCTTGACAACGAACTCGCCGAACTGGCGGCCGAGCTCGCTGTAATCATAGGAGACCTTATAAGCACACGGCGCCGTCGCGAGGCCGTCGAACGTCACCACCACGATGCCTTGCGTGCACGCCTGCTGAATCACGCCGTTGAGCGCGGTCGGCGACGCCGCATCGATCACGATCGACTTCCACCCTTCGAGAATCAGGTTCTGGATCTGGCTCGCTTGTTCGGGCGCCGAGTTGTTGGCGTTGACGACCTTCGTCTTGGCGATGACGCCGTGCGCGATGGCGTCCTTCGTCGTGGTTTGCCAGCTTCCGATCATCTGCTGACGCCAGGTGTTGCCCGCGTATGAGTTGCTCAACGCGATGCCGGCGGTCGCGGTGCTTTGCGCGGCCTCGGCATGCGCCTGCCCGGCGATCAGGGATGCAACCAGGAATGCGCCGGTCAGCGCGCCGTTCACCTTGCTCATGGAACTGTCTCCTCTCTATAGGAATGGTTTGCGTGATGGGTCGAAGGCCGTCGCGCGTTCAATTTGCCAAACGCACAACATTTTTCTGAATTGAAACCTAGGATACTAGTGCTTCAGAAGTGTCCGTATCATGGTTTACGAGTAGCGGCCCCGCGATGTACGTTTTCGACCGGATAAATCGCAATAAATAGATGATTTTACACGATATTATTTTTTACAAAATCCAAACGATCCGCATTGTGTCGCGGCACCTTCGGATCCGGACGTCTCGCCTTCGTTGACATTTCCGTGCAGAATCGCATCAAATGTAAGCGCTAAGCAAATCCATGTTTTGGAAGTGCGAGAGAGCACGTGTCGGCATGCGCGGACAGGCTCCGTTCGCGTTCGGACGTGGAAGCGACGACCGATGACGGCTCGCCGTCATCGATAGCCCGGACTTCGCGGCGATTCCGCAACGACGCAGCCGTGCGTCTCGGGCCGCCGGATATCGACACGGCGCTCGCCCATTCGATCGAGCGCCGCATCAAGGAACCATCATGAATCACGCCCTTCAGCTCAAACGCCTGCTCGATTCGGGAACGATCGTCTCCGCACCGGGCGCGCCGGATTCCATCACGGCGCGGCTCGTTCAGAAGGCCGGCTTCCCCGCGATCTATATGACGGGGTTCGGCGCGACCGCGAGTCGGCTCGGCACACCGGATATCGGCCTGCTGAGTCAGACCGAAATGACGACCCACGCACGCGATATGGTCCGCACGGTCGATATCCCGGTGATCGCGGACGCCGATACCGGTTACGGCGGCCCGTCGAACATCCACAGGACCGTGCGCGAATACATCCAGGCCGGTGTGGCCGCGATTCACCTCGAAGATCAAGTCGCCCCGAAGCGCTGCGGACAAATGGCCGGCATCCGGCTCATGGATGCAAGCGAAAGCGTGCGTCGCCTGAAATGCGCGATCTCGGCGCGAGGCGACGACGATCTGCTGATCATCGGCCGCACCGACGCGCTCCCTGCTCAGGGCATCGACGAGGCGATCCGGCGTGCGCATCTCTACCAGGATGCGGGCGTCGATCTCGTGTTCGTCGACGGCATCAAGAAGATCGCGGAAGTGGAAGCCGTCGCGAAGGCCGTTCAGGGTCCGAAGGTCGTCTCGATCGTCGACGGCAACGAGACGACGGCGCTGACGGCGGCCGATCTTCAAGCCATGGGATTCAACGTCGTGTTCTATGCCATGACGGCGCTGTTTACCGCTGTCAAAGCGGTCTCTGACGCGCTCGACGTGTTGCGCAAGACCGGCACGCCGCGCGACGCCGCGCACGGCATGGTCAGCTACGCCGAGTTCTGCGACCTCGTCGATCTCGACTTCCACAAGCAGCTCGACGACCAATTCGGCGCGTGACGGACTCGTCGCACGGCCATCACGCCCTCTCATTTCCGTACCCATTCGACATGAATACGACCACCCCCGCCCAACAGGCGATGCAGACACTCCTCGAACAGCTCGGCCCGATCGCCGTATTGATCGGCGACGACGTGCCGGCGCGCAACCGCAACGACTACAGCGGCTTTGAAGCCACGCGTCCGCTCGCCGTGATCCGACCGGCCGATGCCGCGGGTGTCGCGACGGCGATGCGCATCTGCCACGAATACGGCGTGGCGGTCGTCCCTCAGGGCGGGCTGACGGGTCTATGCGGCGGCGCGCGCGCCGACGGCGAACAAGTCGCGCTGTCGCTCGAACGCCTCGTCGGGATCGAGGAGATCGACGAGGCGTCCGCCACCATGACGGTCTGGGCCGGCACGCCGCTCGAAACCGTGCAGAAGGCCGCGGACGAAGCCGGATTCTTTTGTCCGCTCGATCTCGGTGCGCGCGGCTCGTGCGCCATCGGCGGCAATCTGTCGACGAATGCCGGCGGCAATCGCGTGATCCGATACGGCATGGCGCGCGAGATGGTGCTCGGCATCGAGGTCGTGCTGCCCGACGGCACGCTCGTGACGAGTCTCAACAAGATGATCAAGAACAACGCGGGCTACGATATCAAGCATCTGTTCATCGGCAGCGAAGGCACGCTCGGCATCATCACGCGCGTGGTGCTCAAGATGTTTCCGAAGCCCGCGTCGACGATGGTCGCGCTCTGCGCGATCGAGAACTATGCGGGCGCCGTCAAGCTGCTCGGCGCCGCGCGTCGCGATCTCGGGCCGCTGTTGTCCGCGTTCGAAGCCATGTGGCCCGACTACTGGCAATTCATCACGACGAACGTGCACGGCGTGCGCAATCCGTTCGCGGGCGACGACACGCAATACGGCGCCTATGTGCTGATCGAAGCGACCGGCACCGACCCCGAGATCGACAGCGCGCGCTTCAATGCGTGGCTCGAACGACTGCTCGAAGACGGTACAGTTTCGAACGCGGTCATTTCGCAATCGGTCGCCGACCAGCATGCGCTGTGGAACGTGCGCGATTCGGTCGGCGAGCTTCATCAACTGTGGCCTGGACATCTCGCCTACGATATCGGCCTGCCCGTCGCATCGATGAACGAATACGCGCAGCGCTGCAAGGCGCAGCTCGAAGCCGAATTGCCCGGATGCCAAAGCGTGTTCTATGGGCACATCGGCGACGGCAACGTGCATATCGTCATCTATCTGCCCGGCGCCGCCAAGCAGCCCAAGGACGCCGTGGACGAAATCGTCTACGGACTCGTGCAGCAATACTCGGGAACAGTGTCGGCCGAGCACGGCATCGGCACGCTCAAGCAGCGCTGGCTGCCGCAAGCGCGTTCGCCCGAGTATCTCGGACTCATGAAGACGCTCAAGGCGGCCCTCGATCCGAAGAACGTGCTGAATCCGGGCAAGGTCATTTGAGAACCGGTCCCTTCGCGCGCCACGCCGGCGGGACGGGACGCGACGGCACCGATCAGAGGGCTTGAGGGGCGGGTCCTGTCGACCCGCGCTTGATCAATAACACGTCGAGCATCGCGGGGGGCGTCGGACTGCGCCCCGCGATCCGCTCGAGCAGATACTCGGCCGCGAGCGCGCCGATTTCCAGATCGGGCACACGAATCGTCGTCAATGCGGGCGACAACTCGGCGGCGATCTCGTTGTCGTCGAAGCCCGTGATCGACAACTGCCCCGGCACGTCGATGCCCGCGGCTTTGGCCTCGAGCAGCGCGCCCAACGCAAGCACGTCGTTGCCGCACATGATCGCCGTCGGTGCCGGCCGCTCGGCGAGCATGGCCCGTACCGCGGCGCGGGCGAACGGAATGCGGCCGACGAGATCGCGCGTCGTCATGGTCTGCATGTGCTGCGGTCGGACGGCCAGTCCCTCTCGCGCCAAGGTATCGAACACCCCCTTCAAGCGCGCCTGAGTCCGTGCATTGTCCACGGCGGTATGGAAAACCAGGCCGATCCGCGTGTGCCCCAAGCTCAGCAGATATCGCGTCAGGCTTTCATAGGCGGCGTACTGATCGAAGCCGACACACGGATGCTCGCTGCCTTCGCGCGCGCCGAACGTGATGACAAAAGGTGTCTGGCGCTGGTGCAATGTGCTGAACAACTCAGGCGGAAAATCGTCGCCAAGCAGCGCGAGCGCATCGACACCGCGCGAGAGCAGGCTGCGCGCTTGCCGATAGCCTTCGCTGGGGTCATAGCCCGAACACGAGACGAAAACCGAGAATCCGTGCTTGCCCATCTCGGCTTGGAAGGCCTGAACTTGCTGGTGAAATTTCTCGTGCATGAGCGTCGGCACGACGACGCCGACAGCGTTGGAACGGCGCGAGACGAGCGATCGCGCGGCCGCATTGGGAATCCATCCCAGTTGCTCGACGGCCGCGCGCACGCGCGCGTGCGTTTTCGCCGACACCTTGTGCGGATCGTTCAGATAGCGCGAGACCGTTGCGGTCGACACGCCCGCCGCCGCAGCGACATCAGCAAGCAGCGGCTCGCTGTTCGACGCGCCATGCTCGATATCGAGTGCGGCTTCGGGCGCTCGCCCTGCTTGATTTTTTTTTGCGACCATCACGTATCGAAGGACGCCCGGAGGCTATATCGAAAGGAAGAAATATAGCAAACGTCGCATGCCTGTTGATGTGCGTCCAAAGTGGCCCCGCCTGGACGAGTCAGGATTGAGCGCACATCCATCGCATACCCGCCCTATGACTCACCGGAGCACCGAGTTGGCACCTTTAGTTGGCACCTTTAACGCGTCCTGGTCCTGCGGCAAGGGATGGCGCACAAAGTCCAAAGGCCAGCCGCCCCTCAAATCCCGTTAGGCCGGGAGTTTGAACGAGGCAACCGACCGTACCAGTTCGCCGGCCTGGCTTTGAAGCGAACTCGCCGCGGCCGCGGCCTCTTCGACCAAGGCGGCATTCTGCTGCGTGACCTCATCCATCTGCGATACCGCAAGATTGATCTGGTCGATGCCGTTTGCCTGCTCCTGTGTCGCTGTCGAGATCTCGCTCATGATGGTCGTGACATGCCGGACGGAACGCACGACCTCCTCCATGGTCGCGCCCGCCCGTTCGGCTTGCTGCGCGCCGATTTCGACCTTGCCGACAGACTCTTCGATCAGTTGCTTGATTTCCTTGGCCGCCTGCGCGGAACGTTGCGCGAGCGTGCGCACTTCGCCGGCGACGACAGCAAATCCTCGACCCTGCGCGCCCGCGCGTGCGGATTCCACCGCGGCGTTGAGCGCCAGGATATTCGTCTGAAACGCGATCCCGTCGATCATGGAGACGATCTCCGATATTCTCGATGAACTATCGGAGATGTCGTTCATGGTCGTCACGACCTCGGACACCGCGAGGCCGCCGCGCTGCGCAATGTCCGAAGCGTTGGCGGTGAGGCGGTTGGCCTGGTTCGCATTGTCCGAGTTCTGCTTGACGGTCGCCGCCAGTTCCTCCATCGAAGCGGCGGTTTCCTCGAGGGAGGCGGCCTGCTCCTCGGTGCGTGAAGACAGATCGATGTTGCCGGCAGCGATCTGCCCGGATGCGCTCGATATCGTTTCTGCCCCCGTGCGAATCTGCGAGACCATGCCACCGAGGTGATTGTTCATGGCATTCAGCGCGTGCAGCAACTGGCCAACCTCATCAGTGGTTCGAGCTTCGATCCGACTCGTGAGATCCCCTTTCGAAATGGTCTGTGCGATCTTCACGGCTTCGTTGATCGGACGGGTAATCGATCGTGTAATCCAGACGGCAAAGCCGGCGCCCAGCAAGATGGCCAGCGCGCCCACGGCGATCATCAGGTCGCGCGCGGAGGCAATCGCCGCCTTCGTCTGACTGCCTTTCTCCTGAACCAGCTTGCCTTGCAAATCGACCAGACTCTGAAGCGACTTGGAGGCGACGTCGAGGCGAGGCAGCGTTTCGGCCAGCACAAGCTGTCTGGCCTCGTCTTGTTTGCCGTCCTTCGTCATCTGCCCGACCTCCGTGAACGACGCGACGTACTGCACGCGATCCTGCTTGAACTGGTTCAGAAGCGCCACGCCCTCCGGCAGATAGATGAGCTTCTCGAGCGTTTGTACGCTGTCGTCGATCAACGCCTTGTTTCGCGCGATGTCGCGAAAGATCTCGTCGCGCTGATTCTGATCGGTCGTGACGATTAATTCCAGCGTGCGGCGCGCATTGGACCGCATCGTGAGGTTGATTGAATTGGCGGCCTGAGCCTTGACCCAGTCGGAATCGATCAACTGCTCATTCATCGCGCCGATTCTCGTGAAGCTCGACAGACCGGCAGCGATCAGCACGACCATCAATATCATGACGAGCCCGAACCCCAATCCGAGCCGAGTACCGATCTTCAAATTTTCAGCGTTCATCTATTTCTCTTCTTATAGGTTGGATAAGACAGATCGTTCACGCTCCGTGACGAGACACTGCATGCGAGGCTTCGGCATCCATGCCGTTGCACGCGTCGACAGAACTCAACCGGCGTTGCTGACGAGCGCCGGCCGATCGATCGATTCGGGTGGCGTCGCCCATGCCATCCATGACTTGCGCAGCATGAGAAGCGCGACAAAAGCGAAAGCCGCCAGCGAACCGAACGTCGCGAATCCCATTTGATAGCTGCCCGTGCTTTGCTTCGCGAGCCCCATTGCGACCGGAAGATAAAAGCCGCCGATGCCGCCTGCCGCGCCGACGATGCCCGACATGAGGCCCGTACGGCCTCGCCATCGATGGGGAACGAGTTGAAACAGCGCGCCGTTACCCAAACCAAATGCCAGGTACAGGCCCGTCAATAGCGCGATGCCCGCAGCGACCGGCGGTATGGCCGCAGCGAAGGCAAGATCTGCGACTGCGATCGCAGCGAGCAGCACGAGCAGCGCATGCACGCCCGACACCTTGTCGGCGATCAGACCGCCGAGCGGCCGCGCCAGAGCACCCGTCGCGGCGAGGAGCGCCATCACGAATCCCGCCTCGATTGTCGAGAACTGATAGAGGTTCATGAGCAGCAGCGACACATACGACGACATGCCGACGAATCCGCCGAACGTGATGCCGTAAACAAGCATCATGACCCACGCGTCGCGTTCGATGAGCACGGCACGCGCCTGTCGCGGCAACACGGCAACCGCGAGCGCCACGCCGAATACCGGCATTAGCAGCACGCGCGCACCGCCGCCGCCCAGGAACCCGGCATCGAACAGCAAGGCGATGGCGATCAAGCCGAATAGCGTGAGCACAAGGCCCGCGAACGCCCGCGCCGCGCTTCCCGACTTCGGGCTCGCATCGCTCGACCAGACATAGAGCGCCAACGCAGACACAGCCAACACCGGAAATGCGGCGCCGACCGCGATGCGCCAGCCGAAGTGCGTCGCCAACGGCGGCAGAAAGAATCCGTCCAGCACCGCGCCGATATTGCCCGCGGCTGCGATGCCGAGCACGAGTCCCTGCACCTGCGGCGGGTAATTGCTGCCCGCCATCGGCAAGGCGACTGAAAAGCTTGCGCCGCCCACACCGAGGAGCACACCCAGCACGAGGAGTGCGCCATACGTCGGCTCGAACGGCATGAGCGGGAGAACGACGGTCGGAATCGCGCACAGCCCCACGCCGAACAACGCGATGGCCCGCCCATCCGCGGACTGGTAGAGGTTGCCGAGCGGCACGCGCAGGATCGCCGCCGAAAGCACGGGCACGGCCACGAGAAAGCCTTGTTCGGCCGCCGTCATCTTGATGGTTCTGGCAATGAACGGCGCAAGCGGCCCAAACAAGACCCACGCCGTAAAGCCGCTACCGAAGTACAGAAAGCAGGCAACCAGCGCGCGCCAGTTTCCGCTTTTAAGGGAGTCAGTCACGTCCTTCATTCGACCTCTCTAAGGCAGTGGATTTCTCGCCGACCGGACCCGTGCTCGTCGAAGCAAACTCGACGAGACACCATGATCAAGAGGCGACCAACGTTGTCGATTCCGTTTCGGCCAGAAGCTTCTTGAGTTCCGGCAGGCATGATCCGCAGTTGCTTCCCGCCTTGAGGCTGGCGGTGATCTGAGCCGCGCTCGTCAGACCCTGTTCGCGAATGGCCGCGCAGATCGTCGTGCGCCCGACACCGAAACACGCGCATACCGTCGGCCCCGTGTCGGCACCCGAGAAAAGCGGCTCGCCGACCAGCAGACCGAGCCGTTCGTCCGCGTCGAGTGCATCCTTCGCGAACAACCCCGCGAGCCATGCGCGCGAGGACGACTCCGGACGCGCCGAGATGAACACGCAACTCTCGATGCGCCCTTCGCGGACATGGACAGCCCGATAGACGCCCGCATGGCGGTCGATGTATTCCGGCAGGTCGGCATTCGGATCGTCGACGCCCAATAGCCTTCGCGCCCAGTCGCCGTAGTCGCCGATCGGTTCGCGGCCGGCCAGCTCGTACCGCACGTTTGCTTTGCCCTGGATGCGCGTCCAGTACGCGATGCCTTCGAGTGCCGGCTCGGCGCGGCTGAGCGTGAAGCCGTACCACGCGCACTCGAACGGTTCGATACGCACGGGCGTGTGCTTGAATTCGGGCTCTCCGGACACCGGGCAGACAGCGGGATTCACGACCGCGCCGACACGCGCGTCGGATGCGACCTGATCGTTCCAGTGAATCGGCACGAACACGCTGCCGCGCGACATGCCTCCGCCCATCTGAACGCGGGCGAGCATCGAGCCCCAGCGCGTGGACACACGTGCGAGTTCGCCTTCCCTTACGCCGCTTCGCGAAGCGTCGTCGGGATGCATGTCCACGAACGCTTCCGCCACATGGCTCGCGAGCGTGGCCGATTTTCCCGTTCGGCTCATCGTGTGCCATTGGTCGCGTACCCGTCCCGTGTTCAGCGTCAACGGGTAGTCGCAATCGATTGCGTAGACGGGCGAACGAGGCGCTGTCGCAATGAAACGCGCCTTGCCGTCCGGATGCGAGAATCGCAGATCGCTCAACAGGCGCTCCGTGCCGCGCGGCGTTCCATCGTCGAATGTCCGCACGGGCCACTGCACCGGTTGCAGCGCGTCGTAACCTGCGCGTCCCAAACCGATGAGGCCGGTCAGATTGAAGACGCGAGACGCGCCGTTCGCGCCGCCCCCGTCATCGCCCTCTTCGCGTGTTCCGTTGCCGCCATCGCGCTCGTGCGGCACATTGCCCCACGCGCTCAGCCTCGCATGCTCATCGAAGACGTCGAACGGGTGCGCGAAATCGAACCCGGCATAGCCCATGCGTCGAGCCACATCGCAGACGATCTGCCAGTCGGGTCGGCCTTCGCCCGGCGCATCGAGCAGCGGCCGCTGACGAGAAATACGTCGCTCGGAGTTCGTCACCGTCCCGTTCTTTTCGCCCCAACCGAGCGCGGGCAACAAGACATGCGCGAACGCATGCGTGTCGGTGTGCTCCATGCAATCCGAGCTCACGACGAGCTCGCAGCGTTGCAGGGCGCGCTTGACTTGATTGCTGTCCGGCATGCTCACGACGGGGTTCGTGCACATGATCCAGATGGCCTTGACCCGCCCGGCTTCGATGGCCTCGAAGAGCTCCACTGCCTTGAGTCCGGGCCGATCGGCGATCGTCGGTGAGCCCCAGAACCCCTGGACCAGGCTACGATGCCGCGGGTTGTCGAGTTCCATGTGCGCGGCGAGCATATTCGCGAGGCCGCCCACCTCGCGGCCACCCATGGCGTTCGGCTGCCCCGTGAACGAAAACGGCCCCATGCCGGGCTTGCCGATGCGCCCCGTCTGCAAGTGACAGTTGATGATGCTATTGACCTTGTCGGTCCCGGCGCTCGACTGATTCACGCCCATCGAATACACCGTGATCACGCGCTCGGTGCGCGCATACATGCGATAAAAGGCAAGCAAGGTCTGCGGGTCGACGTTGCATCGCCCCGCGTAATGCTCGAGGTCGAATGCACCCTGCACACCCTGCGTCCCCGATCGAGCGACTTCCAGTGCTTGCGCATGGCCGACCGTGTGGTCGTTGATGAAAGTCGCGTCAGCGACACCTCGGTCGGCAAGAAATGCGAGAAGCCCGTTGAAAAGCCAGACGTCCGTTCCCGAAGCCAGCGGCAGGTGCAGGTCGGCGAGTTCGCAGGTCGCGGTGCGACGCGGGTCGATCACGACGACCTGCAACGCCGGCCGAGCGGCCTTTGCCTTGACGATCCGCTGGAACAGAACCGGGTGGCACCACGCGGTATTCGATCCCACGAGCACGATGAGATCCGCGAGTTCAAGATCCTCGTAGCAAAGCGGCACCAGGTCCTCGCCGAAGGCTCGCTTGTGCCCCGCGACCGACGACGACATGCAAAGACGCGAATTCGTATCGATGTTGGCGCTGCCGATGTACCCCTTCATCAGCTTGTTGGCAACGTAGTAGTCTTCGGTCAGCAGTTGCCCCGAAACGTAGAACGCCACCGCGTCGGGTCCGTGTTGCTCGATGACACGGCGAAAACCGGACGCCACGGCATCGAGCGCCTCGCTCCACGAGGCAGCGTGCAAGGCGCCGCCGCCGCACGCGCGCATCTTCGGATGCAGCAGGCGCCCTTCAAGCCCGGTCGTTTCCGCGAGCGCCGATCCCTTCACGCAGAGCCGACCTCGATTGGCGGGGTGGTCTTCATCGCCGGCGATGACGATCCGACCATCGGCGGACCGAGTCGCACGCACGCCGCAACCGACGCCGCAATAAGGGCATGTGGTCCGAATGTGTTCGACGGGGCCGGGAGACGCGCGTTGGAGTGTGGGCAAGTTCACGTTCGGCTCTCGTTCACGCGGCTTTCGACTCGCACAGCGTCTGTCCGAAGAGCAGATAGCCGCGAAGCCGGGAAATGTCGGTCTGGTTCCGGATCAAGTCGGCGTACCACGCGCCGTCGTCGACGTCGCCAAAGAGCACGGCGCCGATCATGCGGTCGCGCTCGAGCACGAGGCGCTTGTAGACCGCGCGCCGCGGATCCCTGAGCACCATGTCCTCGGTACCCGGTCCTCCCTTGAAATCGCCGGCGGAGAAAAGGTTCACGCCGGTCACCTTCAGGCGAGTCGCCGTCGACTTTTGCTCATAGGGCGCGACGTCGACGCCGGCGAGCTGCGCGCCGCACACGCGGGCCTGGTCCCAGATCGGAGCCACGAGCCCAAACGTCGCCCCGCGATGTTGGACACATTCGCCGACGGCGTAGATATGCGGATCGCTGGTTTGCAAAGCGTCGTCCACGACGATCCCACGTTCGCAGTGCAGTCCGGCCTGTCGCGCAAGCTCGATGTTCGGGCGTACGCCCGCCGTCATCACCACCAGGTCGGCGGCAACTTCCCGCCCGTCTTCGAAACGCACGGCGCTCACGCGGTCATCACCGACGATCTGCGCGGTGCGCGCGCTCATCACGAAGCGTATTCCCTTCGCTTCGAGCGCCTGTTGCAGCAGTGTCGACGCGCTTTTGTCGAGTTGGCGCTCCATCAGCATGTCGATGTGGTGCACCACGCTCACCTTCATCCCCTGTTGCAGCAAGCCGTTCGCTGCCTCAAGGCCGAGCAGTCCCCCGCCGATGACCACCGCACGGCACGCCTCGCGCGCCGCGGCAATCATCCGTTCCACGTCGGAGATCGCCCGAAATGCCACGACGCCGTCGAGGGTGTGACCCGGCACGGGTAGCACGACCGGGTTCGAGCCGGTCGCGATCAGCAGCCGGTCATAACCGACCTCCGCGCCCCCTTGCGAACGGACGACGCGATGCGCGCGATCGATCGACACGACGGGATCGCCCGCGCGAAGATCGATGCCGTTGGCCGCATACCACTCCGGCGCGTGGAGCGTGATGTCGGCGATACGCTTTTCGCCGGCGAGCACCGATGACAGCAGGATGCGGTTGTAGTTGCCGTGAGGCTCGGCGCCGAACACCGTGATGTCGTAGCGCTGCGGCGCCGTCGCGAGCATCTCTTCGACCGTGCGCATGGCTGCCATGCCATTGCCGACGACGACGAGCCGAGCACGCGAATGCGGTGCGTCGGACGGATGGCCGAGGGGGGTCATGCCTGAACCTGTTTGCGCGTCCGGCCGCGCGCGCCATCCATTGAATAGTGGCGGATCGCATGCCGGATTTCGCATTCACGAGCCGCATCATCGGCCCGGCGATTCAGTCCAAAGATCTCTCGCATCGCTCGCCCCCGTGCAAACCGATCTCATCGGAGCCCTATTCACACCGATATAGGCCGATCCCATTCATTCGTGGTCGTGCGAAATGTCGATCGATGATGATTCACGCCGAGGTCCGGGCCGATCATTCAAATGCGCACTTTATTTTTAGCTCCGAAGCGACAGCAATCGGATGCCCGCAAACACTAAATCAATCGAATGTCATTTTTAAGATTCTCCTTTCGATCGATTGCAATGACAAAATCCAATCATTACAAATAATTTCAAATTCACTATTTGAAACTGACACTCCTGTTCAATGTGAAATTAATCCGCCGGGACATCAATATCGACATCAGATTCAAAAACTTTAGACACAGAAATACACCCTTGGGGATTGCAATTTTTCAGGGCTCATCTAATGGCATCAATGAATCGGACGTTCCGCCCATGGATCGAGCGCATGCGGAGCCCAATCTCGGCTTGCATCGTGATTAGTCGCTCTTGCAGCCATCCGCGGACTTCGGACACGATTCATATCGTGCGGCTGAAACCTCGTTCTCAATTATTTCGACGTCCATTCGTTTCCATCGTTGCAAATGTCGATATCGCGCGGATTTGAATCCGCCATCAGAAACTCCGAGGCTCGCTCAAGCTTCGTACGCACTGCACACGAATTGACGCGTGCGACTAAATTTGACTGAAGCGTCAACGCATCCAGATTCTCGCGTTGGGCATGCGCGACTGCGCGGAATCCGGCGGCAGTCATCGTGCCTACGCCTCAGGAATGTGCGTTTTCAAATGGACGCGTCAACGGATTTCTCACAAAGCATTCTCATCATCTTTTAGCTTGGACTCCTCCGGATTCAAATTTCCCGACGCCGCCTGACGTCGCAGGAAAATCCCGTTCAAGCAGTACGCCCCTTCATGCGCTTCACTCGCGGATGCGTATCCAACCCGAGCAAGTTCGAGCCTTCATCAAAAACCCTAGCCACCGTCTTTGAAGGTCGGCGTGGTTGCGCGGACGACGCGCGGCACGAAGGGCGACGATCGCGGATCGACGCGGATTCATCACCGAGAACATCCGAGTTCGATCGCATCGACGTCATCCTGACCGTCGCCGATCGCGGGCCGATGCCTTGGCGTGCTGCCGAGCGGCGAGTCGCCGATGGGGCGGCGGCCGCGCAGTTCAGCCATCGAACTAACGGGTTGCGGAAATTTTACATTTCGAGTTATAAATGAAAACAATTCTTATTCACAACGCCGTTCGTGTCGGATTGAAGCCGGAAAGAGTGTTCCATGACCGCCGCCCAGCTTGTCGTGCATCAGGAGGTGCACACCCTCTATCGTGATCACCACAGCTGGTTGCAAAGCTGGCTGCGCAGAAAACTCGGGAACACGTTTGATGCCGCGGATGTCGCGCAGGACACGTTTGTCAGCGTCCTGGCGGCCGGAACGGCCGCCGATATTCTCGAGCCGCGTCCCTTTCTGGTCACGATCGCGCGTCGTTTAATGGCGCATCGCCACCGTCGGCAGTTACTCGAATCGAGCTATCTGGAGATGTTGGCCGCCTTGCCGGAGGAACTGGCGCCGTCCCCGGAATCCCAACTGCTCGCCATCGAAGCTTTGCAGCAGCTGGATCGCGCGTTGGACGGCCTGCCGGCCAACGTCAAGGAAGCCTTCCTGCTCGCCCACCTGGAAGAACTGAGCTACGCCGAAATCGCCGGCCGACTGGGCGTGTCCATCAGCTCGGTCAAGCAGTACCTGGTCCGCGCCAATCGGCAGTGCCTGTTCGCGCTGGCCTGAACACCCCGCTCCCCTCGCCATGCCTTTTCCCTATGCCTCTGACGGTTTCGCGTCTGCGCCCATGGCGGGTGGCGCACCGATCAGCGAGGCCATTGCAGATGCCGCGGCGGAGTGGCTGACGCTGCTGATGTCAGGCGAGGCAACGGATGAGGAACGTCGACGCTGGCAGGCGTGGCGCGGCGCCCACGCCGATCACGAGCGCGCCTGGCTGCATATCGAATCGGTGATGGGGCGGCTCAAGTTCATGGAGCCGCAGGCGGCGTACAAGACGCTCTCGCCTTATTCCGATCTGAAATCGCCCGTGCGGCGCAAGGCCCTCAATCTACTGCTTTGGGGTGGCGTCATCGGCGCCGGCGGATTGCTGGCGTCGCACACCCGCACCTGGGAAACCGTGGCCGCCGACTATCGGACCGGGACGGGCGAGCGGCGCACGGTGATGCTCGATGACGGCACGCGGATCGTGCTCAATACCGCCACCGCCATCGACGTGCGCTTCGATGCCCGGCAACGCCTCGTGCGGCTCGCCGCGGGCGAGGTCCTGGCGGTCACCGGGCATCCCGTGGTCGGCGGCGTCGCCGATCCGCGTCCTTTCATCATCGCGACGAGAGAAGGCCGCATTCGCGCCTTGGGTACGCGTTTTACCGTGCGGCAGGACAAAGGGCGAACCGACGTCGCCGTACTGGAGAGCGCGGTGGAAATCACGACGGACGATGCCCAGGCGCAGCTCGCCGTGCTTCATGCCGGCGAACGCACGACCTTCACCCGCGAGACGATCGATGCCGCGCAGCCCGCTTCCGAGCAGGACGCGGCTTGGACGCGCGGCCAGATCGTGGCCGACAACATGCGCCTCGCCGACTTCCTTGCCGATCTGGCCCGCTACCGACCCGGCATTGTGCGCTGTGAAGCAAGCGTCGCCGATCTGCGCCTGTCCGGGGTGTTCCCGCTGAATGATCCCGACCGCATCCTGGCCACCCTCCCCACGGTCCTGCCCGTCCAGGTTCGGCTGCGCACCCGCTACTGGGTGACGGTCGAGGCCGCTTCGTAGCCCACAGCGCATCCCCTTGTCGCGCAAGTCGTCATCCGCCTCGCACGAAGGGATGGGCTCGTCCGGCGGCAGGAATGGCAGGAATGGACGGCCCGTTGCAACTTTTTTAACTTTTTTTGATTTTGGACTGCCCGATTCGGATTCTCGGGGCACCCCCGAGTAAGGACTTCAATTTCAACATCCGACTTGCGGGGAAACCATGTCGAATCCGGGGCGTCTGCCAACACTGTCCATCATCGATCACGCCGGGACTTCGCGAGGCACGGCCACGTCGTTTCGGCCGCGCCCGCTCGCTTTTGCAGTGGCCGCGGCCCTATGCGGCGCGGGGCTTCTCGCCGCGTATCCCGCGACGACCTATGCGCAGACCGCCGCGAACCAAGCAGCGCCGGCGACGGAGCAGACGTTCGACATCCCCGCGGGGCCGCTGGCCCCCGCGCTTCGAACGCTGGCGAGTTCGTTCAACGTCCTGTTGACGTTTACGCCGGATCAGACGGAAGGCAAGCGCACGGCGGGCATCAAAGGACGTTACGCCCCGCAAGCTGCGCTCGAAGCACTGCTGGCCGGCAGCGGTCTGGAGGCTGTGCGACTGAGCAACGGGGGCTATGTGTTGAAGGCCAAGCCCGTCGGATCGAACGCGTCCACCGTTGACGAGGGGGTGTTGCCGATCGTGACGGTTCGTCCGTCCGGCGAAGGATCGGACAGCGGCAATACGGCCGAGCGCCTCAATCCGTCATCCACGATTGGTTCGAAAATTCCTGTGAGTCAACGCGAGATTCCCCAATCGGTCAGCGTGATCACTCAGGAACAGATCCAACAGCAGCAGATGAACACGGTCGATGATGCACTTCGCTATGTTCCCGGCCTTAAAACTTTTGATGGTCAGTATTTCTCGAGGGGATACGAAATAACGACCGAGATGCTGGACGGTGTGCCCACGACGTTTCCGACTTCGATCTATGCCGGCGATCCCGCGCTTCTGGGGCAATACGATCGCGTCGAGATTCTGCGGGGGCCGTCCGGGCTATATAACCTGTTTGGCGGCGCGGGCGGAACGTTGAACCTGGTTCGAAAGATGCCGACCGACGATTTTCACTTTTCGGGTCAGTTGTCGGGCGGAAGCGACTCGACGGCGATTGGGCAGATGGATGTCAGCGGGCCGCTGAATTCGACGGGAACGCTGCGTGGCCGATTCGTTGCTTCCGGACTCACCGAGAATCTCGATTCGGACGGCCGGTGGAAGAATGATCAGCAGTTCTACGGTGTTGTTCAGGCGGACCTCGCCCCTCGCACGACGCTGACGCTCGGAGCAAGCTACGACCGGATGGAAGAGAAATCCGCGCTCTTCAGCGGCGTGCCGGGATATTCGGACTATCGCCTGTGGAATGTATCGCCGACGCGAAATTTATCGCCGAGCTGGAATGTTCAGCGCGCTGAAACGACCAGCGTTTTTTCGAATCTTGAAACGAAGCTCGACAACGGTTGGAAGGGCGAGATCGCATTCAATTATCAGAATCAATCGCGGATGTCGAAGTACTCATCGATCCCCGGAGCGATCGACGCAACGACGAACACGGTGGGGATTTATAGTGCGATGAATCATGTGGACGACCAGCAATATGGCGTCGACGGATTCCTGTCCGGGCCTATCGAACTCTTGGGACGTACGCACATCCTCACAGTCGGGACCACGTACAGTCGTGAAACCACCGCGACGCGAATCAACTACTGTTCGCAAGCCAGCCTGTTCTGCGCGACGACGTTGAGTTTGAATGATCTGGGACCCAACGCCATCCCGGAGCCGGATTTCGATGGTCCGGTTCTGGGTCAGCGCAGAACAACCGAGCAGTACGGTGTCTATGGCAATGCTCGGATCAGCCTGCTCGATGCATTGACGCTCGTCGTCGGAGCACGAGGGACGTGGTGGAAAACAAACCTCGGCTACGTCGCGGGAGAAAATCCGTTCGACGGCAGCTCATCCGACGGCAGCTATGACGGCAAAGTGACGCCCTATGCCGGGCTCATTTACGACATCAACAACAATCTTTCGGCGTACGTCAGTTACACGAGCGTCTTCCAGCCTCAGACTTCGTACACCTCATCCGATCAACTGCTCAAGCCTGTTGAAGGGAACCAGTACGAAATCGGGTTGAAGGGCGAGTTCTATGGCGGAAAGCTCAATACCTCTGCCGCGCTGTTCCAGATTACTCAAGAAAACCAGGCGATGCAGGACCCGAACGATCCGACCGGACAATATTCGGTGGCATCGGGTAAGTCGCGCAGCCAAGGGTTGGAATTGACCGCATCCGGTGAGGTCTTGTCCGGACTCACCTTATTTGGCGGCTATACCTATACCGATACCCAGCTTTTGGATGACAGCGGCACAGGCTTTGGGACCGAATTCAATGCGGTCGCGCCGAAGCATCTGCTCAAGCTTTGGACCGCCTATCAGTTGCCCGGACAATGGAACAAATGGACCATCGGCGCAGGCACGTATGTATCCAGCAAAATTTCATATACCGATGGCATCGGAAGCTGGGTGCAGGGTGGCTACGCGACCGTCGATGCGATGGTTTCCTATCGACTCGACAAGCGCACCACGCTCGCCCTGTCCGGAACCAATCTGTTCAATCGCACGTATTACGACACCGTTGGCGGAGATGGCAACAACCTGTTCGGCAACTTGAGGCGCGTGCTGTTTACCGTGCGGTACCAAATGTAAGCCTCTCGCCATCTGTCGAATTGACCGCTGTCGATGGTGCTTAAAAATGCCAAGGGATTTGACGAGGAGGAAGCGCGCTTGGCGATATGAGTCGACCTGCAGCCGTCAAGAGGATGACGCATCTCGCGCGACGATGATGGGGGCAGCCGCCGCCCCCATCGCGTGTCGAATCCAGTGCGTCAGAAATCCGTGCGCACAGTCAGCATCGCATTCCGCAGATCGCCAAACTGACCGAAATACGTGCCCGGAGTCCGCGCGTAATATTCGCGGTTGAATATATTGTTCAGACTCAACGTCGCGTTGACGTGCTTGTTGAACTGGTAGCCCACTTGAGCATTGAAGATCGCGTAACCGCCCTGCTCATAGATCGTGCTCAACCGGCTCGTCGCGCTTTGTGCATACATCCCGCCCCCCACCGACCATCCGCGCATCGCCCCTTGCTGGAAGCGGTAGGTCGTAAAGAGCTTGAACTGATTTTGCGGCTCCTCCAGGCCCGCCCCTTGACCGGCGGCTTCGGCACTCGCGCCGGACGTGTAGTCGAGGTTCAGCAACGTATAGCCCGCGTAGACGTTCCAGCCCGGAAGCGGCTCGCCGTTGACTTCAGCCTCCCAACCCTGACTACGTACCTGTCCGGCATCGAGGTAATAGCCCAGATTCACGGGATCGCTGATCTCGTAGTGGTCGTTATCGATGCGGAAAGCCGCGACGGTCGCATTAAGCCGCCCATTCAGGAATGTGCCCTTGAAGCCTGCCTCGTACTGCTTGCCGGATGCGGGCTGAATCCCCTGACCGCCGACGGTCGTCCCGGTCTGGGGCTCGAAAACCGCTGAATAGCTCACGTAGGCCGAGAGATTCGGGAGGATGTCGTAAACAAGACCCGCATACGGAATGAATTTGCCGTTCAGGCGTGTGTCGACGCTCCAGGGTTCACCGATACCGGATTCCGACGTCTCTTGAAACCAGACTTCCCGGCCGCCTAAGGTCACCGAAAGCGGATCGGTGATCTTGATGCGCGCCTGTCCGTACACCGCGCCCTGTTCATAGCGATACGCAGAGTAACTCTCGGCCGAATAGGGAATATCGGGCCTCGGAATGTCATTGGGATTCAGGACGTCATACGTCCCAAGCAGTGCACTACCAAACTCTTCCGACGCGTTGAGCTGACTGTAGCTCGCGCCGAAGGTCAAGGTGTGATCCCGCCCGAATACATGCACGGGCCCGGAAATATTGGTGTCCGCTCCGAACCAGCTATACGTGTCCCTTTGTGCTTCGCCCAGATACAGCTGATTGTATGGGTCGGCGCCCGTGGCCCCGAAAGGAAAAGCGTAGAGCGAGTCGGTACTGTAGTAGCGATAAAGCACCGTCGTCGTCGACTTCCAGCCGTTCTCGAACCGGTGCGTCAGATCGAGGTTGACCTCGTCGAGTATGTTGCGGTTGTAGTTCCAGTCCGGACTGAAGTTCTGCGAATAGGAAGTCGGCAAGCGTAGACCATCCTTCATACCGCCGACACCGAAATCAAGTCCGGAATCCGGATTCACTTGATGTGCCGCCGACAGCGAAACGGTGGTGCGCGGATCGATATCGTATTCGAGGATTCCATAGAATCCCGCTTCCTTGGTGCGATAGCGATCAATCGATTGATGCTCGTCGGCGCCCACGATCACAGCCCGTCCGCGCAGCGTACCGTCCTGGTTCAGCGGCCCGGTCACATCCACCACCTGCCGTACACCGCCGAAGGACGACACCTGGGTTTCCGTGTCGATATGAAACGTGTCCAGAGGGCGCTTGCGCACCATGTTCACCGTCCCGCCCGGGTTGCCCACGCCATCCGTCACCCCCGCCGGACCACGGAATATCTCGATGCGATCGTAGAAAGCCAGATCCAGTTGCGGCATGTACTGAATGCCTTGCATGACGGATATCCCGTCGAACTCGATGCCCAGTTGGTAGCCTCGCGCCGAATAGTACGCAGTATCGCCGTATGAGACGGATTCGACACCCGTCGCGTACTGCATCGCGTCCTCAAGCGTCGCCATGTTCTGGTCGTCCATGCGCTGACGCGTGATCACTGAGACGGAATTCGGAATTTCATTGAGCGCTTGTGGAACCTTGCCCGCGATCGTCGCCGCCTGCGCGCCATACGAACCCGATCCCTCAGTGGTCGCGTCGACGTCGGGCTTTGAAGTCACCGTCACCGTAGGGAGCGTCGTCGTGGTTGCCGAACCGCTATCCGAGGCGCCGTCCGCCGACACGCTCTGCGCATAAGCGCTTCCCATCCACGCAGCGGCCACGGCCATTCCAATGACGCTTCGCCTGAAGTTATTAGTTGTCCAAATTGAATGCATAGCGTGCTGGTTCTTCATCAGTCTTTCCTCTTTTTTAAAATTGGAAGCGAGGAATTCGGCCTGCCGAAATTCCCATTCCCCGCCTGGGCTAGCGATTCGAAAATTCCGCCACCTGACACATCCGCGCCCGCGTCGGCGTTCGTCATCCGAGCTCATCGCTCACGATGTCAAACGGGTCTCCTTGCGCGAATGAATGCGACTTATTTCCATTTCCACGTCTGATACCGCAATGTTTTCTTGATCCGTCGTCCAACCCGTTCGATGCGTTGCGCTATGTCCTTCGGCGCAACACCATCGCAATGAAATAGCTGCTGCCCACCAACGTCGCGATCAGGCCCGCCGGCATCGCCTCCGGATACATGATCTGGCGGCCGAACCATTCCGAGAAACCCATGAGCACGCCGCCGATCAACGCGGCGATACGCGCCTGCTTATCGGGCCTGCGCGCGCCCGACAATCTCGCAAGATGCGGGGCGATCAACCCCACGAAAGTCAAAGGCCCGGCGACCAGCGTCGACGCCGCGGTCAGCACCGAGGCAAACAGCAACACCGCAAAGCGCGCCGAAACGACCGGCACGCCGATGCCGTGCGCAAACCGGGCGCCCAATGCGAGGGCCTCCAGCCAGCGGCCCAGAAGCGGAACAAGCATCAGCGCCACAAGCGCGAGCACGGCGGCGCAATATGCCGTGGCAGGCTGAACGAAGTACGTGTTGCCGAGCATCAGATTCAACAACAACGCGGCGCGCGAATCCCCGCCGGCCATGACTGCGCCGACCACCGACTGGAAAAACGCACTCAACGCAACGCCGACGAGGACCATTCGTTCGGGTGCGAATCCCGCCCGACCTCCCAGCCAGAGCAGCAGGCCGAGCGCTGCGACGGCGCCGCCCACGCAGCCGCCGAGCAGCCCCATGGGGCTCACCTGTGTCGCGGCAAACAAGACAACGACCATGCCGAGCGCACTGCCCGAGCTGACGCCCAGCAAGTCCGGGCTCGCCATCGGATTCGCCGTCATGCGCTGAAGCAGGGTGCCGGATAGCCCCAACAATGCGCCGGCCCCCATCGCGGCAAGCGTATGCGGAAGTCCCCACGATAGAAGCAGATCGGAATGCGGGAGGATCCGCCACCCATGCAAACCGCGCGTGAATAGCAGCGATATGCCGAACGTCGCGAGCGTCAGGCCAATCCAAACTGGAACAGTCCATCGAGGTCGATGTACCGACGTGTGCGAACGATCGGCCGATGCGATGTCCGGCGCCGCGCGCAATCGAGGGAGCAACGCGATGAGAAACGGCACCCCCAGCAGTGACGTGACGGTTCCGGTCAGAATCAGATGGCCCGACAGGACATCGCTTTTCGAAACCGTCTGGACAAGCTCGTCGGTTGCCCAGAGTAGAAGCGCGCCGAGTACAGGAGCCCATACCAGCCGTTGACCGACCCGCCGCGCACCCGCGAGTCTCGCAATGACCGGCGCGGCGAGGCCGATGAAACCGATGACGCCCACTGTGGCCACGACACACGCGGCCAGCGCGACGGTGACCGCCAGCGCGACGACGCGCATCTGCTGCACGCTGATGCCCAGGCTTTGGACGGTCGCGTCACCCGCTTCGAACGCGGCAAGCGGACGACGTAACCACCACACCGGGAGCAGCATCAAGCCCACCCAGACCGCGAGCCGCGACGTCGTTCCCCAGCCGCTTTGATCGAGCGCACCGCCCCCCCAGATCAAAACGCCTCTCAGCATTTCATAGTGGGTCCACGCGATCGCCATGCTGAGCGCGCCAAACAGGAGATTCACGACCATGCCGGCGAGGATCACCGCCAGGGACGACATCCGTTGAGGCCACGCAAGCGCTAACACCACGAGTATCGCCACCGCGCCGCCGACAAGCGCGACCACTTCCCTCTGCGTGTCCAGCCACGCGGGCGCCCAGATCGCCGCCGCCGTGACGGCCAGATAGGCGCCGGGCAGCACGCCCAACGTCATGGGCTCGGCGAGCGGATTGCGCAGGACCTGCTGTGACAGGGTCCCCGCCAAGGCCAGCGCCGCCCCGCAAAGCAGCGTGACGGCGACACGGGGCAACACGCTGTCACGCACCAGGAGCTGATGGAAATCGGCCGGGTGCGGAAGCTCGATCGCAAGCCAGAAGCTCGCGCCGCGCAGTTCATCATGCACGCCGATCGCCGTCAGGGCCGCCGCCGATGCCGCGAGCAAACACAGTATCGGCACGCAGTAGTGACGCGCGGCGCGCATGTGCCCGGAGGAAATGAGTTCAGCCAAGGCCGCCTCCGCCCTCGGCAATCTGCGTCAACGCCTGCTCCACGCCCAGCGCGAAGCGCTGCATCGAAATCAGACCGCCATTCGGCGCAACGACCGGCAAGACCGCCGCACACCGCGACGTCATGGACGGCAGCGCCTGCCAGATCGCGCTCTGCGCCAACGCCGCGCGCTGCGAAGGACGAATATCGCCTGTGAGCAGCAAACTCGCCTGCGGCAACTCGAAAAGACGCTGCATCGACACGACTGCAAAACCACCCGATCCCGTTGGCCACGCCGAGGCCCCTCCACTCGGACCGATAACGTTTGTCACACCGATTGTCGACATCATCGCGTCGAACAAGCTGCCCGCTCCGTAGACACGCAGATGCCGGTCGTCGATGAGATCCGCGACAATCACGGGCCGGCGCAGGCGCTCCGCACGGCGCGCCAGACGCGCCCTCGCCTCCGCCAGCACACTGTCCGTTCGCTCCAGCACGTTCTTGCCCGCGTCACGCCGGCCGACCGCCTGCGCCATCTGCATCGTTTCGGCGCGCAATGCAGGATAGGGCTGTGCACTCGACGTATATCGTCCAAGCGTCAGCGTGGGCGCCAGCCGCTCAAGCAGCGCACGCGCGGGCGCATGACCCGGTGTAATGATCATCAGGTCCGGGGCAAGCTCGTCCAGCACGTCGTAGTTCGGCGAATACAGCAGGCCGACATTGACCACATTCGACGGCAACGGCGGCTCCACGATGACGCGCCGGTACCAGTCGGGTGCCGACACCCCAACGGGTACGACACCCAGCGCAAGCAGCGTTTCCGTGAGCGGCCAGTCCATGACGACGATCCGATCGGGTGTCTTCGATGCGGCGACCGCTTGCGGACCCGTCAGCATGCCCAAGCCCGATGCCGCTGCCGCTGCCGCCAGACAGCTCGTACGCCGTAGAAAATCGCGCCGAGCGCACACCACGCCACGTCCCGTTTCGTTGTTCATCGCGCGCAACCGATCGCGTGGCTCACGCGGCCATCGGCAGGTTTCGCAAACGCGTTCGCGTGAGGCATCGTATAGGCGACGGATGATCGAACAACCGGTCCGAGCGATCGATGGCGTACGAAAGTCGTCATGTCCAGGGCACCGGTACTCATTGCATCGCCACCGCATACGTGGGATCCGGCTGCGCCATTTCATCGACAAGGTGTCCGCTGTCCAGCTTGATCGTCCGATCCGCGAGATCGAAATACCGATCGTCATGCGTGATGACCAGCACCGCCTTACCCCGAGATTTCAGCTCCGGCAGCATCGTTCGGTAGAACACGTCCTTGAACACCGGATCCTGATCGGCTGCCCACTCGTCGAAGACATAAAACGGCCGGTCTTCCAGATAGGCGACCAACAGTGCGAGGCGCTTGCGCTGTCCCTGCGAAAGGTCGAGTGTCGAAAAGGCGCCGTTTTCGATGCGCACCTTGTGATCGAGATGAAGTTCGATCAGCAGTGCCCGCGCGGCATCCTCACTGCCTGATGGCAAGCCGAGCAACGATTCGAACAGGAAAAAATCGCTGAACACGACCGAGAACAGATGCCGGTACGATTCCCGCGCGCCTGCGTCGACAGCGCGGCCATCGAGCAGGATCCGACCGTCTTCGGGCGCATAGAGTCCGACAAGGAGTTTGGCGAGCGTCGTTTTGCCGCTCCCGTTCCCGCCGATCAGGTAGACGATCTCGCCGGGACGAAACGTGAAATCGATCGGCCCCAGCAGAAAGACGCCGTTCTCCTTCTCGCGGAAATATCGGTGCGTGACACCGTCGAGCGCGATGCTTGAAAACGTCTTGTCGGCCGCCGCTCGCGAGGCGATGTCCTGCGGCAATGCGTCGCGCAACTGGTCGATGCGTTCGAGCGCGACGCGCGCGGAACTGATGGTCGGTAACGCGGAAAGCAAGGACTCCACCGGCATGATCAGGTAGAGGAACACGAGCGTGAAACCCGACATCACGTGCGCATCGGCACCGAAGCGACGGGCCAGTACGAAGATCGTGAGACCGATGAACGCAAACAGCACCAGATTGCCCCAGCTTGCCGCGGCGGCATTCAACACATATCCGCGCGTGCGCTGTACGCGTACCGCCTCGACGTGAGGGGCCAGTTCCTGATCCACAAAGGCCTCGCGACGCGCACCGTGCAGCTTGAGCTCCTTGGCGCCGTCAAAGAGCGCCCGGAATTGCCGGATCAGGTCGTCTTCGCGTCGCCGCGAACCCCGCAGATGAAGCAGCGCGGGCCCGTTGACCATGCGAAACCCCAACGCCCCGATTCCGATCGCAATCAACGCGGACACGAGGACCGGCCACGACAGCGTGCCGAGATAGATCAGACAGCCCGCGATGACCGCACCCTGCGTCGCAATCGCCGGCAGGCTGACGAAAAACACAACGATCGTATCCAGGTCCTGCGTCAGCACGCCGAGCGGACGCGCGGCGCCGCACTTCTCGATGTCGGGATAGGTTGCCGCGACGATGCGCCGGATGGTCTGCATGCGCAGCGTCGCCTTCGTGCGCTGCCCCAGATACATGAACAGCGTTTGCGACAACACGCGTGTGACCAGAACCAGCACCCCGAGCAGGCCAAAACGCAAGCCGAGTGACGCAAGCTGTGTGGCAGGCGCATCCAACGCGGTATTGATCACGGCCACCAGCGCGGCATTACCGAAGCCGCTCGCGAGGCTGGTCACTACGGCCACAGGCAGCAGCCAGCGCGCGCTGCGCAGCAGAATCGCGATCATTCGCATGACCAGTTCCAGAAAACGTTTTGCCAAGAGATCGAGCTGAATCGGCGGAGGCACGCATCGCCTCGAACGGATCAACTCAAAATGAGAATCACTAACAGATCGGTCCGGATTTGGACGCAAGCCATTGTTCCACCGGGAGAATATCTCGCCAGTTCAACGAATGGGAGACAGCATATGCCGACTTTTGGACATCTTTTGTACGTGTGTTCGGTACAATGCCGACTTTGAGACAACATCTGCCTGCAGCCCATGAAGAACCCGTTACTCAGACGTTATGGGATCAAGGAAAGGGGACTTGCGCGGTCCATGTCGGCGTCGATCACCGATCACCAGCACGGCGAGGGATTTGGATGGCACTCGCATGCCTTCGGCCAGCTTTCCTTCCCGATTTCGGGTGTCGTGCGCGTGCTGACGCCGTCGCTCACGTGGATCATTCCGTCGAGCCGTGCGGTGTGGGTGCCCCCGCACGTCGAGCACGCGATCGTCGCGGTCGGCAAGTCCGTGATCGGCGGCGTCTATATCGAGCCGGACCGGCTTCCGTGGTCATGGCGCGAGCCCACGTTGATTGTCGTGTCGACATTCGCACGTGAGCTGGTCATGAGCCTGGCCGAAGGCGGCCACGCATACGAGGCCAATAGCGAGGCCGCGTTATCGGCCGCCTTGCTTCTCAAGGTGCTCCCGCGTATCGAGTCCGTCCATCAGGGAAGCTTGCCGTTGCCGCGCGATGACCGGCTCGTCAAGATCTGCGAGTACCTGCTGACCGATCCGACCTGCGAAGATTCGCTTGATATCTGGGGAGAAAAACTCGGCGCGAGCGGGCGAACCTTGGCGCGCCATTTCAGGGAGGAAACGGGCATGACATTCAGGGCCTGGCGTCAACAGGCCCGGGTCATCGAAGCCATCACGAGGCTCGCCCAAGGTCAATCGGTCACACGTGTTTCCGCGGATCTCGGTTACGGTAGAGCGAGCGCGTTCATTGCCATGTTCCGTCAGGTCACCGGGGAGTCGCCGCAACGCTATCTCGCGTCGAAATGACTGTGACGGTCGAGCGACTTACCCGCCCCGATCGCATCGAATGCGCGCGCCGTCGAACAATATGACGTTCAATGCAAAGCCCTCTTATGCGTTCAGGTGCCGCATTATTCGGCGAGCGCTCTCAGCAACAGACGATTAAACGCGTCGGGACTGTCTAGCGATGAAATATGCGCCGCCCCTTGTATCAGTTCGAACTCCGCATTGGGGATCGATTCGCTGATGCTGCGCACGTTCTGCACCGGGAAAAGCCGGTCCTCATCGCCCGCAACGACCAAGGTGGGCTGACGTATTTCGGCCAGCCGCTCGCTCACATCGAAATAACGCATGCCCCGCGCGATGTGACTTAACGATGCGCCGCTCGTGCGCTTGGCAAGCAACGACCAACTCTCAAAAGCCGCACGGCCAGCCGCGCTTTCCCGAAAGGCGCCATTGAGCATGGCAGGCCATGTGGCTTCGAATCGCTTGAGCGGCCCTTCAGGTTGCGCGAACAATTTGATCCATCCGTCGACCACCGACTCCAATTCCGGCATGGCAAAGCTTGCTTGAGAGTTCGCAACGATCAGCTTGTCGACACGATCGGGGTAGTCAAGCGCCAATTGCATCGCCACCATCCCGCCCAGAGACAATCCGCAGATCGCGGAACGATCGAGTTCGAGGTCATCGAGCAATGCAATCAAGTCACGGGCGAGATCTTCGACCGTCGCCACGGCAGTCGCCGGATCGGACAGTCCATGACCGCGTAAATCAGGCACGATCACACGATATCCGGCGAATGTGAGCGCGGGGATCTGTTGCATCCATGTCATGCCCGCATTGGTGAATCCGTGGATCAGCATGACTGGGCGACCTATTCCACACGTGAAATAGTGCAGCCGGACATCGTTGCAAATAAAAGAAGGCATGAAAGCTCCGTCGTTACGTTTTGATTCGCGGAATTCCCGCTAGCGCGACATCTCATACGCGTCGAGACACGCATCGCACAGCCCATCGCTATCGTGAAGCCAAGCCGGGACGCGCGCGATGCCAAGCCGTTTCACGTTGATAAGCCTCGGCGTAGCGCAACAGTTCGAATTCCGCCCACGGCCGTCCGACCAGTTGCAGGCCCACCGGCATGCCATCGTCATCGAAACCCATCGGCAAGGACAGCGCCGGTAGTCCTAGATAGTTAAAGCAGCGATTCGTACGCAAAAGAGACGAGGTGAAAGCCACCGCCTCTTCCGACTGACCGACAAGCGCGGCAATCGGCTTGGCACGCACCGTCACCGACGGACAAACGAGTACGTCATGTTCGCGGAAAACGTGCGAAACAAAACGATGCAAGCCGGGCACTCTCGCCGCGAGGGCACGCGCGTAATCCGACGGATCGACGCGACTTGCCGCAACGAGCCGCAACCGCGTTGCTGTCGAAAGTCGGTCGGGCGTATTCAACAAGCGCTCGCGATGAATCCCGTAGGCTTCGTACGATGTCAATGCGGTCGCATCGGCGTCGTACACCTCGATACCGTCAATCGGCAAGGCGTTCAGCGTGGCGCCGAGCCGTTCGAATACTCGTAGCGCAGCCGTCACACGGGCTGACAGCTCTGTCTCGCCCACGTCGAAATAAGGATGGCGCGCGACCGCAATGCGCACGCCTCGCAAAGGCCGCTCCGCGCTTACCTCACGATTTTCGCTAGATCGCTCGAACTCGCATGCCGCTTCGGCAAGCGCCTTAACGAATTCGAGCGATGCCGGGCGATGTGGCCATTCGAAGTCGTCTCCTCCAGGCATCGGTCGGCGAATCACCGCCAGCACGCGCGCACAGTCGTCTGCGCGGCGTGCCATCACGCCGACCGTATCCTGCGACGGAGATAGCGGCACCATACCGCGCGTATCGACGCTGCCGAACGTCGGCTTCAGGCCGACCACGCCACACAGCGAAGCCGGAATGCGCACCGATCCTCCCGTGTCCGTTCCGATCGAAAACGCCACCGCGCGTCCGGCTACGGCAGCCGCCGCGCCGCATGAAGAGCCGCCGGCGATTCGCGACACGTTCCACGGATTGCGCACCGGCCCCCGATGCGTGTTCACGCCCGTGGCGCCATAGCACAGTTCGTCGAGCGCGAGCTTGCCCATCGCCACGGCGCCCGCGTCGCGCAGTGCCTTCAGCACCGGGGCAACTCCTTCACCCACATGTAGGTCGTCGAATGTCGATCCGGCACGCGGCGCAACGCCGCCGTCCGAGAAAACATCCTTGTGGCCGAAAGGAACGCCCGCCAGTGACGGGACGATATTCGCCATCGGCGATTCCGCCCACACGTCTTCGACGGCGGGCGTCTTCGATACCCAGCAACGCGTCGCGTCATCTACGTGCTTTGCCTGTGCGGCAAACGCCGCGATCACGTCGCGCGTCTTCACGCGCTCCGTCAGCATCGCGGCACGCAACTCATCGATACACAGGTCGGTCAGCTCAGGCGCCGCCTCACGACACATGGGCGGAACCGTCTCAGACATGGCCGTATTGCGTCAATGCATCGGCAAGGCTGAGCCCCTGCTGCAATTTTTCTCGGATGACGCATTCCTTCTTCGTCAACGCCTCGGCTTCGTCCAGCACTTGATCGACAAGCGCCGCGGGAATCACGATGACGCCGTCCTCGTCGCCCAGAATGAAATCGCCAGGATGCACCTCGACCCATTGCGACGCCGCGCCTCGCACGCTGACAGGCACCTGCCAGCCATTGACCTTCCAGCGCCCTATCGACTGCACGGGAGTGCGATAGCGTGCAAACAAGGGAAACGCCTGCGCCGCGATCCAGCGCACGTCGCGGATACCCCCATCGATCAGCGCGCCGACGCAGCCGCGTTCCTTCATCCCGATCGCAATGAGCTCGCCGAAGTAACAGATACCTTCGCCGTCGCCGCTCCACACGGTGACTTCGCCCGGCGACACGCCGGCGCAGGCCGTCATCTTCTCCGCATCGCCGCCCTGCGGATACGGCGTCATTTGCCCGCGAATCGTATAGGCCCAACCCGCCAGCTTACCCGTATCGGCCGGGAACGGCACGAACGTGGAAGACAGCCCCTGATTCAGATAGCCAAGGCCGTCAAGCACATCCGCCACATTCGACGTGTCGACTTGCAGAAAGCGTTTGCGGATATTTTCTTTCTCATCAGGACTGCGTACTTCATGTTTCGAACTCACGGCATTCTCCTTGATTTGATACGTTAGATACTTTGAATCATCCCGCCGTCGACACGGATCACGGATCCCGTGATGAACGAAGCGCGCGCGCTGGCAAGAAACGCCACCACATCGCCGTACTCTTCGGGACTGCCGTAACGGCCAACAGGAATCGTCGCGACGCTTTGCGCGACCACGCTATCGACCGAGCGCCCTTCGCGTTGCGCACGAAGCTCGTCCAGCGAACGAATGCGCTCGGTACCGATGCGTCCGGGCAATACGACATTGACGCAGACGCCATCACGGGCCACTTCGTTGGCCAATGTCTTCGACCAACCCAGCAATGCCGCGCGCAACGTATTCGACACGCCGAGATTCGCGATCGGTGCGACGACGCCGGACGACGTACTGGTCACAATTCGCCCCCACCCTTTCGCGCGCATCGACGGCAGCACCCGGTCGGTCAGGTGCATCAACGAGAGCACCATCGAGTCGAATTGCGTGCGCCACGTTTGCGAATCCACGCCGGCCGCCGGCGAAGGCGCCGGCCCCCCGGAGTTGTTGATCAAAATATCGATGTCGCCGAGATCGCGTCGAATGGCCTCTAGCATGGAATCGAGGCTATCGAGCTGAGCGAGGTCCGCCACATAGCCTCGAACGTTTCCACCTGCGTCGCGAATCTGGTTCACGGTGCGCTCTAGCGCCGCGTGACTGCGATCGGACACCGCGACTTGCGCGCCTTCACGTGCGAGCGCCATCGCGATCGCGCCGCCCAGCCCGCCGCCGGCCGACATGACGAGCGCCGTCTTGCCTGCTATGCCTAAGTCCACATCGTCTCCTTGAGCGTAGGTTTGTTGGCTACCCTGCGCATGATTACGTACCAACCCTCAACGGACTGCGCACCTTGCGCAATGCGGCAAGCACGCTCTGCGCAGTGATGCGTCCGGTCTTCGGGTTCTCCGTGGGTATGTTCTGGATGCTCATCGAAAACGACGCGGCGTCCGAGTCGACCTCGATCAAATGCGTATTGCGCGTGAGCTCCGGGTCCGCCCAGATCTCCAGTTGCGTGTCGTCCGGCCCCACGCCGGCCAACGCAAGCGCCACCACCACATTCAGGTTGGCCGGAAATCCCTTTGCCGCCTCGCGCGCGCTGCCCGAGAAAACGCGGATGGGCTCGACCACGTCTTCGATACGAATATTGTTGTCGACCAGATACGGCGCGCCGAGCAGGCCCCGTACCGGCTTGCGCGTGATCATCCGCACGGAATGGATGGTGCCCTCGCCGGCGGCCGTCACGGCATCGAGTCCGAGCAAGGCGCCGGTCGGCACGATGATCTGTCCGCCGTGCTCGCGCGCCAAGTCGACGAGATCCATGCGATCGAGCAGCGCCCCGCAGCTCAGCACGATCAATGTCTTGCCGGCGCGCAGCACCGGCTCGGCAATCTCGGCCACAAGATGGGCGGGCGCGCACTCGATCACGATGTCGGCATGCTCGGCCAATTCGGCAAGCGTCACCAGCGGGACGGGCCGCTTGAGTGCGGCCACCGTGTCGGCGGCCTTGGCGGGATCGCGCACCGCGATCGCCGCGAGACGAAGACCGAAGATGCCGTCGTCGAGCCGTCTGGCCAACGTCTTGCCGACCGCGCCAAGCCCGGCAATCCCGACCCTGAGTTCCTGGTTGATGGGCATAGGTGCTCCTCTCTTATTGAATCGATGTTGTGTGGAAGGTCACGTTTGCCTTAAGGCATGCCGAGACCGATGAAATGGGTGGCGATGGCACCGGTCGTGGTGAGCCAGATCGCGTCGCGGTGGCCGACGATGTGTTCGAGCGCGCGACGAAAATGCTTGAGCCGGAACGGTTGTCCGATCAGGAAGGCGTGAATGGAAATGCCGAAGACCAGCGACTGCCGCGAACTTTGCGCGAGCATTTCGTCGAAGTTGTCGATGATCATGTCGGCAAAATCGGCGGCGCTGCCGTGATGCAGCGCAATCGCGGGAATGTCATTGACCTCGTGCGGATAAGGCACGCTCAGAATGCGGCCGCCACGCGTCTGAATCCAGACGGGCTGGTCGTCGATGGGCCAATCGAGCATATAGCGATAGCCGGCCTCTTGCAGCAAGTCGGGCGTGGCGTCGCTCGGATTGACACCGGGGCTTAACCATCCCTCCGGCGCGCGCCCCTCTCGGGCTTTGATCGCATCCGTCACGTCCTGAATCAAACGCCGCTCGCCGGCCTCGTCGAAATCATTCTGATGCTCGGAGTTCGTGCGGCCATGGCCGAGGATTTCATCGCCGCGCGCACGTAGCGCCGCGATCACTTCCGGACAATGGTCATAGCACTCGGAATTCAGGAGCACCGATAGCGGAATGCCTAACGTATCGCACAGTTCGATGATGCGCCACACACCGACACGATTGCCGTACTCGCGCCAGCCCCAGTTGTAGGTATTCGGATGCGGCAGTCCCGGCGAATAGGAAATGCCGAGCCCCGTGTTGTACGCGAAGTGTTCAAGATTCAGACACAG
Organism: Pararobbsia silviterrae; assembly: GCF_003628125.1. Taxonomy (GTDB): domain Bacteria; phylum Pseudomonadota; class Gammaproteobacteria; order Burkholderiales; family Burkholderiaceae; genus Pararobbsia; species Pararobbsia silviterrae. Next base: position 30,174 of record NZ_RBZU01000007.1, on the reverse strand, counting down.
ATGGACGGCAAGCCGCCGGTTGTCGGGCCACGAGAAATCAGGCCGGGACACGATGGCGGAATACGGAAAACGGTTATGCGAAGGAAGCATCGAAAGCCTCTTCAAAGCAGTGAAGCAAGGGGCGCCAAGCCATGGCGAGAACGATGCGCGGCTTGGCGCCAACTGAAAACATCATGGACGGTAAGATGCCGGTGCGCTCAGCAATGCCAAATCCACGTTCTGCAGATTCTGCGCATTGACCAAGATCGAAGGCGTCTGCACGTCGCGTTGGACCGGCTTGTGCTCGGCCGCCGAGACGGCCTGCCGCAGCGCTTCACGTCCCTGCGTGACGATCTGTTGTGTCGAGGTGCAGACCAGATCTCCGCTCTTGAGCATCTGTTGCGCGGTCTGGCTCAGATTCGACGCGCTGATCTTGACTTCGCCCCGCCGTTGCGCGCTTTTCACGGAAATGAGCGCGCCTGCGGCGGAATCGTCGACCGCGTTATAGATGCCGCCGAGATCGGGGAAGCGTTGCAGCCAATTGTCGACCAGATTGATTGCGTCATTGCGCGTGACCGCGTTGCGCGATTCGGCGACGACCTTGATGTCGGGATAATGGGCCTTCAGCGTATCAAGAAAGCCTTGGCGGCGCTGGTCGGCCCATGACTGTCCCTGTTGCTGCGAGATCATCGCCACTTCGCCTTTTCCGCCCATCGCGTTGCCCAGACACTCCGCCTGAAGGCGGCCCATGTCGTAGTGATTCGCCCCCACCGTCGATACCAGTTGCGGACTCGCCGGCAGGCTCGACAGCCCGACCACCGGAATACCCGCGGCAATCGCGTGTTCGACGACACCGCGCACAGCTTCGCCATTGGTTGCGCCCACCACCATGGCGTCGACCTTGCGCTGGGTCAAGTCCTGGATCTGCGAGATCTGCGTGCTGACGTTGGCGTCGCCGCCCGCATTGAGTTTGACGAGCTTGACGCCGAGCTTCCTGGCCTCGTCCTCCGCGCCATACGTCATCGACACCCAGAAGGATGACGAAAGGTCGGGCGTGGCATAACCGATGGTGATGTTTTCCTGAGCGTATGCGGAGCCGAAGCCACTCAGGGCGATGCTGGCGACGAGTGCGAGTTTCTGGAGTTTCACGATGATCCTCTTATGCGTTGGCGAATGCGTTATCGAGTCAGTGAGGCCAAGGACTGCTGGGCGGAACGTCACACCTTCCTTGCCGGAAATGCATGCTGGAATTGCCGAATCAAGAAATCGATGCTGCCCGAGATGACGATGATCAAACCCAGTACGCATTCGGACATGAACGGCGATGCGCCGGTCAGATTCAAGCCATTGAGCAGCGCCTGAATGAACAACGCTCCCGCGACCACTTGCCAGACGCGCGCTTGTCCGCCCATCAGCGAAATGCCTCCGATCACGCATGCCGCGATCGCCTGCAGCTCCATGCCGTTGCCGTCGACCGCAACGGCGGACCCGCTGCGAGCCAGCAACAGCACCCCGGCCACGCCCGCACAACCGCCGCAAAGAACATAGGCCGCCAGTCGAGCCCGGCGCACGGGCACCCCGACCAGCCTTGCCGCATCGGCGTGGCTGCCGATCATATAAAGCCATCGGCCCAGCGGCGTGCGCGCCGCCAGCCACCACGCGAGGAACAGCAAGGGCAACGCACAAACCATGAGGGCCGGCAGTCCGAGCCACGTGCGATAGGCAAGTGCATGAAGACCGCTGGACGAGGGAAGCAGCAGCGCATCGGCACCGCATGAGGCTGCCGTCGCAAGACCTCGAGCCACGAGCGCCGTACCCAAGGTGGCGATGATCGGTTCGATCCTGCGATAGGCAATGAGATAGCCGTTGATCGTGCCGAACGCGAGACCGGTGACAAGCGCCGCGCCGATCGCCGCCGTGTCGCCGAATCGCAGCGCTGCCTGAGCACCGACCATGGATGCGAGTACCGCGATCGATCCGACCGAGATGTCAAAACCACGCGTCACGATGACCAGCATCTGCCCAAGCGAGAGCACCAGCAAATCGGCGCTTTGCGATAACACGTTTGCCATATTGACCGGGCTGGTGAAGCTTGGCGCGATGCAGGCGAACACTACCCACAACAGCACGAGCGCCCCCACGCCGGAAAATTCACGCGGTGCCAGCGTGGTGCCCAGCCGCGGCGATGGCAGGGCCGCGATCCGGATGGCGGTCATGCCGCGCAGCAGTTTCTCGCTATTCACGTGTCCTCCCCTCCATTCATCCGATTGCGGCGACGCCGACGCGTCGTCCGTCCATCTGCCGTTGCCGCCCCAGCACCGCGCCCACGATCACCACGCCGAGCAACATGTTTTGCACGAGCGTCGGAAGATTCAGAAGAACCAAGGCGTTGACGACGATCGTCAAAATCAGCACGCCGATCAGCGCGTGAATGGCGCCGCCCTTCCCGCCTGAGAGCGGAACGCCGCCGATTGCGCATGCGGCGATGGCCTCGAACGGCATGCCCGGGTAGAGATTCGGTTGCCCCGAGCCAAGCCGCGACGTCAGAATCGCGCCCGCCGCCGCGACCAGGAGCGCATTGAGCAGATAGGCGCTGACTACGCGATAACGCACCGGAATACCCGCAAGGCGCGCCGCGGTGTCATTGCTGCCGAGCGCAAAACATTCGCGACCGAAGCGAGTGAAACGCAGCGCTATCCCGATCGTCGCGAAGCCGCCGACCGCCATCCACAAAGGCACGGGCAGACCCAAGCACGACGCTTGCACGAGTCCCGAGAAGTCGATGTCGGCGGGCGAATCAAGCGGCACGCCACCGACCATCGCACCACACAATCCGTGCACGGCGATCATCGAACCCAAGGTGACGAGAAAGGGCGGTGCTTGCAGCACGCCGACAAACACGCCGTTGACAAGTCCGACGGCCAGCACGGCCAGCGTCGCGATCGCAAAGGCGCATGCCATGCCGTAGTGCGGTGCGGTCATCACGGAGATGACGCTAAACAATGCGACCGCCGAGCCAATGGAAAAATCGATGCCGCGTACGATGATCACCACCGTCTGCCCAAGCGCGGCGAGCAGCAGAATCGAAGCGACGCGAGACACATTGGCAAGATTGCTCGCCGACCCGAAACGCGGCACTTCGATCCAGCAGATGACGAATAGCGCCACGCCGATCCAAAGTGCCGGCGGCACCCGTTCAAACCGTCGCATGATTCACCTCTTGGTTGGCGGATAGCGCGGGCATCACGGGTGCGGCGTCGGCGATGCGCGCCACAACGTCTTCGAGAGGCGTGCCACGCGGCAATTCGCCGATCGGGCGACCCGCACGCATCACGACGATGCGATGCGCCAGCGCGACGACCTCGTCGGTGTCGGTCGACGCGATCACGATGGCCACACCACGCCGCGAAGCTTCGATAAGCGCATCATGAATCGCCGCGCGCGCATGCACGTCAACGCCTCGTGTGGGCTCGATGACCACGAGCACCGACAAGCCGGGCAACACGAGATTGCGGATCAGCATCACCTTCTGCTGATTGCCACCGCTCAATGCGTCGATCGCCAATCCCGGATCGCCGGGCTTGACCCCGAGTGCATCGAACCACGGCGCCGACGCGCGTCGCTCCATGCGCCGCGTCAGCACCCGTGCACGCGAAATCGACGCGAACGTCGAGGCGGCGGCATTGGTGGCGCAACTCAGTCCGTGCAAAATGCCCTCGGCGCTACGATCGGCCGGCACGAAGCCGATGCCCGCCTGAACGAAACGCACGCGCGAAGCGCCGCCAAGCGTGCGGCCATCGACCTCGATCGTGCCCTTCGACAAGGCACGCGCGCCGGCCAGCGCCTCGCCGACCGCGATCGCGCCGGAACCCATCAGGCCCACGATGCCCACGATCTCGCAGGCGCCGACGTTGAGCGTGAGGCCTTCAAAGCGGCCATCGCATGTCGCCTGACGCACGACCATACGCGGCGCCCCGACCGTTCCAAGACTGCGGTGTTCACGCTGCGCAACGGGTCCGATCATCGCCTCGACGATCTGGCGATGCGAAAGCGTGTCGATGGGCGCCGCGTTGATGACCGTCAAGCCATCGCGCAACACGGTCACCACATCGCAAATACGCGTGATCTCGGCTAATTTGTGACTGATGAAGACGATGCCGAGTCCTGCGGCCTTGAGCGATGCGATGGCTGCAAAGAGCCGTTCAGTCTCGTGCTCGTTGAGCGCGGCAGTCGGCTCGTCGAGCACGAGTACGTCGCACCGCGCCGCCACGCCACGCGCAATTTCGAGCAATTGCCGCTCGGCCATCGACAGGGTCGAGACGGGTCGACGTACATCGACATGCAAGCCGACGCTATGTGCCGCACTGAGCAAATCGTCGCGGTGCGTCTTCAGCTCGCGACGCCCGATCGGACGGGCTTTCGCGATATCGAAGGCGCGCAGGTTCTCTTCGACGCTGAGTGCCGGAAACACCGTCGCATGCTGATAGACCGGCACGATACCGGCGGCAATCGCATCGCGCACGGACTCGAATTCACAGCGCCGGCCGCGCAGCCGGATATCGCCTGCGTCGGGCGTCAACGCCCCCACCAGCATTTTCACCAGCGTGCTCTTGCCGGCGCCGTTCTCGCCCATGAGGGCATGGACCTGTCCCGATCGGACACGCAGATCGGCGCTTCGTAACGCGTGCGTCGCCCCGAAGGATTTCGCCAACCCGCGGGCATCGAGCAAGGTCTGCGACTCATCTTTGACCGTCATCGTGGTATCCCGATTGCGCTTTGCATGAGGGCAATCTTTAGTCGCCAATGTTCGGCCGACAAACAATTTGATTGCCGTTATGCATAAGTTAAACTGATGCGTCATCTCGCCCGGGACTCTGCCGTGAGACGCGATCTTCCTAATCTGCTGTCCCTGCGTGCGTTCGAATGCGCGGCCCGTCATATGAGTTTTACGCTGGCGGCCGATGAGCTTTGCGTGACGCAAAGCGCCGTAAGCCGGCACATCAGGAATCTCGAAGTGCATTACGGCGCGCGACTATTCAACCGGCTCACGCGAGAAGTCGAGCTGACGAAGGCTGGCCTGCGCCTGTTTCGCACTGTCGAGCACGCCTTCGACGCGATTGAGTCGACCTCGCGAGAATTGGCCCCGCGCGCGGTGAAGCGCAGCCTGGTCGTGAGCATCCTGCCGACGCTGGCGTCGACGTGGCTGATGCCGCGACTTGCCAAGTTCACGCAATCGCATCAGAACATCGAGGTACGGCTGCATACGTCGATCGAGCCGGTCTCGTTCGAGCGCGATGGCATCGACGTCGCCATCCGGGTCGGCAAGCCGCCGGCACAGCGACGTCGAAAAGGCGCGCCGCGTATTGATTTGGTGATGACAGCGGAATGGAAGGGCGTGGGTTTCGACCGGCTCTTTGCCGACGTGCTTGTGCCCGTGTGTCATCCCGCGCTGCTCAAGGAGCGGAGCCAGATGAGCGCCGCAGCGCTTAAGCGGCTTCCGAAAATCCACACGGATTCACGTGCACATGCGTGGGAAGACTGGTTCGCCACGCAGGGCGTGGACTATCAGGCGGGCGCGCGCGACCTGCACTTCGGACACTTCTTCATGTCGGTGCGTGCCGCACTCGATGGCCGGGGCGTCGCATTAGTGCCGGACGTCGTCGTTCAGGATCATCTTGCATCCGGCGATCTGGTCGTGACCTCAACCGCGCGCATCGTTAGCGCCGGCGAATACTATCTGTTATATCGCAAGGAACGGGCTGACGAATCGGCCATCGCTGCGTTCCGAGAATGGATCGGCGGCGAAAGTGCCTCCATCGCCGCCGCTCAGTAAGCGACGCTCCAACACCATCGTGAGAACATAAACGGTCTGCGTTGATCGTATGCCGAAAAGATAGCATCGCGTCATCAAAAAACGGGGGCGAGCCTTGAAAATCGGGACTGGGGCGTCGGTGAAGGTCTGGATCGCGCGCCCATTACGTTGGATCTTATTCGTTCTCTTAGGCGCCGCAGCGGTGGAAGCACCGAGTGCGCAAAATCCGCCGACATCCGGTCCGAGCTTTTCATGCGAATCGACGAACACGTCCGTCGAAGCGACGATTTGTGGCGATGCCGCACTGGCTGAGCGCGATCGAACGATGGCGATCTTGTTCGCGGGATCCCGGAAGGATGTCTTCGGCATCGGCGCGTCTCGGCAGACTATGCGACAGCGAGCGTGGTTGAAAGCGCGTAACGCGCAATGTGCGCGCGGTCACACGCGCGCCTGTCTCATTGCGATGTACGACGATCGCTTGCGCGAACTTGCCGTCGCGGCACTCTTCCAGACGCCCGACGTCGCCCTCAAGGAACTGGCGCGGCAAGATCCGAAGTCGGCATCGCTATACGAAGCGATTTATCGTTATTCAACGATCGATGATCCCGTCGAACGCGCGAACATCGTGTCGAAATTAATCGATCCGGCGTTCAATGAACTTGCGGGCAAGCCTTGGGCAACACCTTTAAGGGACATCGCCGATTCGCACGAAGCGGCATCTTCAGATGAGCGCTTCGCGACATTCCTGGATGTGGCTTCAGCGAGCGATGTTGTGCTTACGATGCCTTGTGCGGCGTTGTTGCGGCGACCCGGGTTGATCGATGCGCTTAAGCCGGTATACGGCAGTGCGATGGATAGTCATCTGATCCGGAGCGATTGCCAGTCGATGACATCAAGCTTACCGGTCGTCGATCGACTGACGGAAGCGGTCGTGGCCGTTCAACCGAGTTGTCCCGGCACGATTCGATTCAGCTTGGGAAGAGCGTTCGATAAAACGCTCGTGACCATTCGATTGTACGGAGCGGACGTCGCGACCACGCAAAGACTCGATCTCGATCGGAAGCCCGAAAGCACCGACGATCCGGCGGACGATGAAGACGTCGCTCATTTCGTAGCGACGCATCGCGCGTTGATCCGCGAAGCGACCGACGAACTCACGCAGTACTATGCGGACCGTTTCGACGAAACGCCGGCACGCATCAAAGCGGAGGCCCTCGACGGCATCAGCGCAATCATTCTCGGCGCCTATGATCTTTGCGAGCGAGGGTAAGTTGTCGCCCGCCCGCGAAGTGCGCGTCGCGAACTGCCGGGCCGGCATCGAATGATACGAAGCCCGGCAGTTGGCACGCGATCAGGCTGTCGTGTCGATCGACGTCGTGGTCGTGCCGATCGTCGACGTATCGTCGGTCGAGTCCGTCGAATCTGTGGTCAGATCGGTCAATGACGTCGTCGTTGTGCCGTCGGCCGAATACGTTCCGCCACCGCCGCCGTGACGATGATGACCGCCGGCCTTATGCGTCGATTGCGCGTCTTGCGAAATGACCTGTGCTTGCGTCTGCGGCTGGCTCGACGAGGTCGACGAAATCGACGAGTTGGACGATGTCGTGCTATTCGACGTCGTCGACGACTGTTGAGCTTGGGCTTGGGCTTGTGCCTGAGCTTGGGCTTGTGCCTGAGCTTGGGCCTGTGCTTGCGCTTGGGCCTGCGCTTGCGCCGTCAAGGTCGTCAAATACAGGTTGCTCTGTGATGATGAAACGCTCGAAATACTCATGCTGATCTCCGATGCGGCACGCCTCGCGCCGCAATCCAGCGAGATCGCGGGCACAGAAACAAGCGTGTGTTGTGGGTGCCGGCTCCGAACGATGTGAAACCGCGCACACGTGCGCGTCCTCCGCTCAAAACAGGCCGATTCAACATAGCAGCGCGGTTCGGCGTTCAATCCGAAGAATAGAGATTCGAAGATTACCCGCCGTTATTTGTAAGCCGACGCGAATGGACAAGCCTTATCGATCGCGGGTTTTATATTGCAGAGCTTTCAACGCTGACATGACGCAAACACGAACGTCAGAGCGCCGGGGCATCTTCGGCCGCGAGCAGTAAGTCGTCCGCTTCGGCATGGGTGAGGTGCCGACCGTCTTCGATCAAACGCTCGATCGTCTCCGGGTCGAGGTGTTCGAGCAGCGACGGGATGGCACGGGCGATATCCCCGATGGGCGACCTATCCTCCGAGCTGCCGCGCCGCGCATGAAGCCTACGCGCGTGTCCGAGAAGCAGCGCGGCCACGCGCGGATGTCCGCACTTGGCCGCGGCGAAGACCGCGAGCTCGGCTGCCTCAAGCCCGAATCGGCGTACCCGGGCCGCCATCGTGGGCCATTCCGCGCGCGCCTCGTCGAGGCGCTCCGTGTCGAAGAGGATCCGTACCAGACGGGCGTGAAGCGTGGCGACGATCGTGTCGTCCACGTGTCTCGACGAAGCGAGAAGACCGCGCAGTCGCTGCAAGGCTTCCGCGGATCGACCGGCAAGCCATAGCGCCTCGGCAAGCTCGGAAACCGTATGGTCGACAAGGCGCGCCGAGTCGCACGATGCCGCGATATCTGCCGCTTGCCGGCGCAAGTCGAGGCAGATCGCGTAGTCGCCGCGAACGCACGCAGCCCACGCCAACGCACCTACGGCGAGCGAACGCACACGCTCGAGCCATTGCGGATGCGTGTCGACCAGCTCGCTCACGGCCCGGGCCGCGTCCTCCAATTCGGCGTCCGGACGATCCTTGCTGCGCACGAGCGCGACCAGGCTCAACAGCGCGTTCCATTCGTCGCCTGCCGCGCGGCTGCGTGCCGTCGAAAGACGCGCGAGCTCAAGCGCCCGCGGATGCCGTACCCACATCGCCTGCATCGCGAACACGCGTGCCCATTCGCGCCGCAAGGCGTCCGACACGGCGGGCTCGTCGATGAACGGCTCGCAAGCGCCCATCCATTCCAACGCCTCGTGCCGCCACGGGCCGAGGACATTGGGCAGCACCGCCCGGGTCGCCAGTTCCACGGCCCGGGCCTTGTCATGAATCGTGGCCCATTGCAGCGCCACGCGAACGTTGTCCACCTCGTTCATCGCCGGCCGGATTGCTTGGCTGCTGACGTTTTGACGCTCGCTGATCGACGCCGACGTCATCAGCCAGACCATGGCCGCCGCATGCCGCGCGCGCATCGCGGCCGCCTCGCCGTGCGCGTCGAGGACGATCAGCGCGAAGCTGCGCGTGGATTCGAGCAAGCGATAGCGCGGCGGATCCTGATGGTCGCAAGCCACCAGCGAGCGGTCGACCAGCACGGCCAATTGATCGATGACCGCCCAGCGTTCGTCGTCGGTGGGCGTCATCAGCGCCACGACGAGGTCGACCGTGAAGCCGCCGGCGAAGACACCCAGCGCTCGCAAGAGGCGTTGCTCTCCGGCGCGCAACAACCCGTAGCTCCATTCGATGGCCGCCAGCAAGGTGCGATGGCGTTCGTCGGCGTCCACATGTCGCAGGCGCAGCATCGAGAAGCGTTGCACGAGCGCGTCAAGCACGCCTTGCAAGCCCATCAGCGGCACGCGTGCGGCGGCCATCTCGAGCGCCAGCGGAAGTCCATCGAGGGCGGCGCACAGTTGACGCAGCAGCGGCAACGCCGCCTCGTCGATGGCGAACCTCGGATCGGCCGCGCGGATCCGGTCGACCAAAAAGCCGATGGCGCCGTGCGCCAGCGCCAGCTCGCCCGGCATCTCGACCGGGGCGAGCGCGAGCGGCTCGATGCGCTGAACCCGCTCGCCACGAACGCCGAGCGGAACCTGGCTCGTCACGAGCACGCGCAGACGCGGCGCGGTGACGACGAGATGCACGACCATTGTCGCCGCCTGACTCGCCACATGTTCGGCGTTGTCCAACACCAGCAGGTCGAGCTCACGCGTCGCATCCGCGACGACCTCGGCCGGATCGGTCGCCGTCATCGGCTGCCCCAGGGCACCGCACAGCGCCGGCCAGACCGGCGCGTCCGCGTGCAGCGAGGCGAGGTCGAGCCAGACGGTACGGCCCGGGAAAGTCGTCCTCAGCGCAGCCGCCAGCGTCGTCTTGCCCACGCCGCCCGGGCCGGCCAGGGTCAGGCATCCGGACGAAGACAGCGCCTGCGCGGCATCCGCCAAGTCCTGTTCCCGGCCGAACGGCAACGGGCCTGACACCTCGAATACGGTCCCCGGCGGGCGCGCGAGCGCGCCGGCCTGCAACCGGCCGGTGAAGCAATAGCCGCGGCCCGGCACGGTCGTGATCAGCCCGCCCTGCAGCACCTTGCGCAGCGCCGTGACCTGCATGGCGACGTTGTTGTCCTCGACGACCAGTCCGGGCCAGACAACGTCGAGAAGCTCGTTGCGCGTGACCACGCGTCCGGCCCGTTGGACCAGCGCCACCAACAGGTCGAACGCGCGCCCGCGCAGCACGACCGGCTGGCCGTCGCGCAGCAGCGTGCGCTGTTGGGGCAGCAGTTCGAAGCGATCGAAACGGAGGCGGTCGACGGTGTCCATCGGGGGCGAATCGCAAGTTTTATTCATTTTTATCTTATTGCAGGACTTCGATATGTCGGTCTTGCGAAAGTCTTGCCATGCACGGTTACCCAAGGAATTCCCGATGACTTCAAAGACGGCCGGCCTCCCGATCACCCCCCCGTTGCCGCTCGCCAGCGCAGTCTCCATGGGCTTTTCGCCGGAGCGCCTGGCGCGCCTGGATGGCGCGATGCAGGCCGAGATCGACGCCGGGCACTACGCCGGCATCAGCGTGATGGTGGCGCGCCGCGGCAAGCTCGTGAAATTCGGCCGCTACGGCCGGCAGACACTGGAGCGCGCCGAGCCGCTGCGCGAGGACGCGATCTTCCGCATCGCCTCGATGACCAAGCCGATCATCGCAGTCGCGATGTTGGCACTCTACGAAGAGGGCCGCTGGCAACTCGACGATCCGGTCGCCAAGTTTATTCCCGAATTCGCCGACCTCAAGGTCATCGCGAACGACGGCTCGCGGGTGCCGCTCGATCGTCCGATGCGGATGCGTCACATCATGTCGAGCTCCGCCGGCTTCGCCTTCGGCCCGCCGGTCGGCAGCACCAATCTCCACGTGGACGACCTCTATGCGGCCGCGGGCCTCTGGAACGGCACCGCCGACGACATGATCGCCCGGCTCGCGACGCTGCCGCTCGAAGCCCAGCCCGGGACGGTGTTCCGCTATGGACTTCAACAAGAGGTGCAGGGCGCGATCATCCGCCGGCTGGCAGGCGAAGACCTCGACACCTTTCTCGAACGTCGCATCTTCGCGCCATTGGGCATGAAGGACACCGGCTTCGGCGTCGCTGAGGATCAGCGCGCCCGAATCGTGCCGCGCTACACGCTGGACGCAAACCTGCAACTCCAACTGGCCGCCGACCAGTCGGCCTTCCCGACCCTGGCCGGCCACGCGGCCGGCGTGAAGCCGAAGTACCTGCTGTCGATCGCCGGCCTTTACTCGACCGCCCAGGACTACCTGCGTTTCGCACAGATGCTCGCCAACGGCGGGCAGCTCGATGGCGCGCGAATCCTCGCGCCGACTTCGGTTCGCCTGATGACCCGCAACCTGCTCGCGCCCGGCATGCCCATGCGCTTCAACGAGCCGTTCGAAGGCATCGGATACGGCATGAACGTCGGCATCGTGCTCGACCCCGCACGCGCGAACTTCAACGGCGGCGCCATCGGCACGGGCAGTTTCTTTTGGGGCGGCGTGCACGGCACGTGGTTCTGGGTCGATCCCGCCAACGACGTCGTGGTCGTCGGCATGGTGAACCAGGAGAGCGCCGGCAATCCCATGACGGGCCGCCCCTATCCCGTCACCGACCTGCGCGGACTCTCGCGATCGATCACCTATGGCGCGCTGCTCGAGCCCGAACTCTGAACGCCCGCACGACCTTCAAATGGACAAGACCATGACATCGAAACTCGAATCCGATCCGCGCATCGATCCGCGCATCAAGAAGTTCTTCGCCGGGATGACGAGCGCACCGAAGTCCGACGTCTCCAGCCGCGAGGCATTGCTGGCCCAGGAACACTCGCCCGAAGGCCGGGCCGCGTATGCGCGTCAGGTTGCGCTGTTCGACACGATGGACAGCGAAGCGATCGCGCCGTCGACCGGACTGACCGTGCGCACACTGAGTTTCACCTCGGCGCCGGACGGCAATACCGTCCGGATCCAGTACATCCGGCCCGACGGCGACGCCGTCCTGCCGTGCATCTACTACATCCACGGCGGCCGCATGCAGTTCAGCTCGTGCTACGAGGGGAACTACAAGACATGGGGACGCATGATCGCCGCCCGCGGACTGGCTGTCGCCATGGTCGACTTCCGCAATTCCGTGCACGCCGACTCGGCCGCCGAGATCGGGCCCTTCCCGGCCGGCCTCAACGACTGCATCTCGGGTCTCGAATGGGTGCACGCCAACGCTGCGTCGCTCGGCATCGATCCGACGCGGATTGTGGTCGCCGGCGAGAGCGGCGGCGGCAACCTCAGCCTCGCCGTCGGCATGAAGCTCAAGCAGACCGGCCAGCTCGGGCTGATCAAGGGTATCTACGCGCTGTGCCCGTATATCGCCGGCCAATGGCCGCAGGCGCGCTACCCGTCCTCGATCGAGAACGAAGGCATCGTCTTCCACTTCGGAGACAACCGCGCCACCGTGGCCTACGGCATCGAGGCCTTCGACGCCCGCAATTCGCTCGCATGGCCCGCGTTCGCCACGAGCGAGGATGTCGCGGGACTGCCGCCCGTGGTGATCAGCGTCAACGAGTGCGATGCACTGCGCGACGAAGGCATCGCGTTCTACCGGCTGCTGCTCGGCGCCGGCGTGGCCGCGCGCTGCCGCCAGGTCATGGGCGCGTGCCACGGCATCGAGATTCTGCCGGTCGTCTGCCCCGATATCGCCCGATCTACGGCCGCCGACATCGCCGACTTCGCGACCGCGTGACCCGCTTGCCCCGCCTTGACGACCCGATCCCTTCCTACCCCATCCCATTGGAGACGCGCATGACGACTCAAACGAGCACCCAGCACGCCAACACCGGCACCGAAGCGCTGCTGTTCAAGGACGATCCGCAATTCTGGTTCGAGATCGAGCGCCTGTTCGGCGCGGCCGAGTACGGCGGCGCGCTCTTTGGCGAAGTCATCGCGATCGCCCGGAATATCCGCTCGGGCGACTACGACAGCTGGTATGTCGCGATGAGCGACTTTGCCGACCGGCTCGCCGACGAAGCAGCGACGCAACTCAACAAAGGCCACACGATCAGCGCGCGCGACAACTACCTGCGTGCCGCCAGCTACTACCGCAGTGCCGACTTCTTTCTTCACGCGAATGCCGGCGACCCGCGCGTCAAGCGCGCCTTCGAGCTGAGCACCGCCTGCTACCGGAAGGCCGCGGCCTTGTTCGCGCCGGCGATCGAGCCCGTCGAGATCCCCTTCGAGGGGACGACGCTGACCGGCTACTTCCACCGCGTCGACGATTCCGGGACGCCGCGCAAGACGCTCCTCCTCTGCAACGGCTTCGACGGCTCGCCCGAGGAGATGCACTGGAACGGCGGTCGCGCCGCGGTCGATCGCGGCTACAACGTGCTGGTGTTCGACGGTCCCGGGCAATACTCGGCCGTGCATCGTCGCGGTTTGCATTTCCGGCCGAACTGGGAGTCGGTGGTCACGCCGGTCGTCGACTACGCGTTGACGCGCAAGGACGTCGATCCCAAGCGTATCGCCCTGCACTGCGAGAGCCTCGGCGGCTATCTCTCACCGCGCGCCGCCGCGTTCGAGCATCGTCTGGCCGCGTGCATTGCCGACGACGGCGTCTACGACCTTGGCGAGACGATGATGGCCACCTTCCCGCCGGAGACCCGCGAGGCGGTACGTGTCGCGATGCGGGCGCCGAGCGCGCCGGAACTCGATGCGGCGCTGGCGCGCACCATGCAGGAGAACAGCGTCGCGCGCTGGTACTTCACGCACGGCATGTATGCGTTCGGGGTTGAAAGCCCGCGCGCGTTCATGGCGGCGGCGATGGACTATCACCTGCGCGACGGCATCGCCGAAAGAATCCAATGCCCGACACTCGTGTGCGATGCGGAGAAGGATCTGTTCTTCCAGGGCCAGCCGCAGAAGCTCTTCGACCATCTCACCTGTCCCAAGACGATGATCAAGTTCACGGACGCCGAGGGCGCCGGCGCGCATTGCCAGATGGGTGCGAGCCGGCTGGCATACGCGCGTATCTATGACTGGCTCGACGAGACGTTGGCCGCGCTGAAGTAGCCGTCAAGCGCTGCCGACTCGCGCGGTATGTCAATGCGAGCGAGCGGCGACGGTGTCGCAAAAGACGGCACCCCCTAACGCTCCGCAGCTCCACGCGACGCGTTGCCGAACTGGACGCTGTCGCGCAGCATCTGCATGCGCAGGGCCACGTGAACTTCGAGAAAGCGCCCGCTAAGCCGCCAGTCCTTCAACAGTGGATCGATCGATTCGAGCCGCTGCCGGAGTGTGTTGACATGGATCTGCAACGCGTCGGCGGTGGCTTTGGCATTCTGCGCATGATCGAGATACGCGAGCAACGTGCCGGTCAGATCGGTGCCGCGCCGCGCGTCGTACAGAATCACTTCACCGATCGTGGACTCGATAAATCCCGCTACATCGGACGCCTGCCGGTGTTCGAACAATAACGAGTACATCGACAACATGGCCTCGGGCAGCACCTGCTGCGAGCGGCCCAGCGCGCGCAGGATATCGATGCCGCGCTTGAGCGCGCGAAAACAATCGGGCAGCGCCTCGATCTGCGACATCGATTCCGACGTGACCCCGACCACGGCAAGCCGCGTATCGGCGAGCAATGTGCTTTGCAATGCCGCGTTCAACGCCTCGAATCCCGGCTCGGGACAGATCGCGACGATAAACCCCTCGCAGGCCTCGAACAGCGTACCGCGCGCAATCGACGCACGCATGCGCCGCAGCGCGTATTCGATATCGATATCCTTGACGCTGAGTACGATCATGCGCAACGGTTGTTCGAGATCGAGCCCGAGCGGCTGGGTCCGCAGTTGAAGCATCGCAAAGGGTTCCTGCTGCCAACTCACGAGCGCACGAATCGCCGCGGCCGATTCGCCGCTGACCTCGCGCTCGCTGCGCTCCTGCGAAAGCAGCACGACGCCCGCGACCAGCGCGCCGCGCTCGAACGTGCGGATCTCGGTTGCGCTCATCGCGCGGTCCGTGAGGATCAACATCGCGCCGAGCAAGCGATCGCCGCCCATCAGCGCCGCCACGCGCAAGCGGCGTCCGGTATCGCCGTCGATTTCATAGGAGCGTCCCGAGCGCCGGCCCTCGGTCAATGCGCGATGCACGCGATCCTGCACGTCGGTGCGACTCAGCAAATCGTTCAACGCATCGGCTTGATCCGCGCGACTCGCGCTCGCGCGCTGAGTCGGTTGTTCGGCCTCGTCGAGCAACACGATATGGCCGCCGAGCATGGTCGCGGCCACGTTGAGAATATCGACCACGCCGCTGCCGCGCGCGACGAGTCGCGTCATATGTTCGTGTGCTTCGGCCGCGGTCTCGATCTCGTTGGCCTGTTGATGCAACGATTCGTTCGCCTCGCTGGCGCGCTGCAAGGCCACCTGGGCTTCCTGAAACAAACGCGCGTTTTCGATCGCGACCGCGGCCTGTGCCGCGAGCGTCGACAGCATCGCCACTTCCCACGGCGCATGGCTGCGCACCTGCCGGTCGCAAATGCAGAGCATGCCGATGCAGAGATTGCCCACCATCAGCGGCGCACCCAGCAACGATTGCACACCCTCGTCCTTGATCGCCAGATCGATGCCCTGCTCGTGCGCGAATCCATGATCGGCAAGGTAGTCGGTGCTGTGATACGGGGTCTTGTACTTGAGCACGTGACCGCAGATGCCGTGATCGGGCGGCACGCGCACATTCTTGAAGCGCTCTGAAATCGCGCCTTCCGTGGCGCGGATATAGAAGTCGTTGCGAACTCGATCGAAGCTCGTCAGGTATCCGATATCGGACGCGAAGATTTGCCGCGCGCGCCGCACGATGGCCTGCAACACGAGATCGAGATCGCGAATCGAGGTCAAGTCCTGCGCACTTTCAAGCACGACCACCAGACCGCGCTCGCGCCGCTGCTGAAGCGCTTGCTGCTCGCGAATCGCCGCCGCCGCGCGAATGCTGCCCGCCAGCAAAGAACGCTGCGCCGCATCGTGAACCGTCGCCTCGACGCGTTCGAGCATGTCGTCGAACTCAAGCGTGCTCGCATTGCGCTGAAGCATCGCGAGCAATTCGGATTGCAAGCGACTGGGCACGAGCGGCGAAGCATCCGCATGCGTGTCTTCAAGCAAGCGGGGATCGCGGCCGGCAACCGATTCCGATGTAGTCACAACACGTCTCCTGGCGCGCGCTCTATGGCGGCAAAGCTTAGTGCAAACCCTGATGCAGACGTCGTCGCGACGCCCCACATGTACGAACCCCCTATAAGGCAGCCGATCCGATGTGCGGATACGCCATAGGAGATTGCGGACGCGATCGACATGATTCATGCACTCGCACATTAACAGCGAGACATAACAGGAGACAACCCGTGAACTCGCTTGCCCGATTCGTGGCATGGGGAACAGCATTGTTCGCCGTGACTACCGCCGCCCTTGCCCAGCCTCAAGCGCCGACCGAACTCAAACTCGGCATGAGCACGTTTATGACCGGCCCCGCTTCGGCGCTCGGCGCGCCCGCCAAGGTCGCGGCCGACATGTGGATCGAAGAATTCAACGCGGCGGGCGGCATCAACGGCACGAAACTCAGCCCGACATGGATCGACGAGGGACAAGGCGCCGATAAATTTCTATCGGAGTACCGACGTATTGCGCAGGAACCCGGCGAGAAAGTCATGGTGTCGGCCATTTCAAGCGGGTATTGCAACACGCTTGCGCCGGTCGCCGAAGACCTCAAGGTCATCAATATCCTGTGGGAATGCTCGACGGAAAAAACGCTCGAAGAGCGCCCCTACAAATATGTGTTTCGCACGGATCCGAATGCGACGATGGAGATGGTCGCCGCCGTGCTCGAACTGCTCAAGGTCAAGCCCGACTTCAAGACGATTGCCGTCGTGAATCAGGACTATGCGTGGGGCCACGATTCGTGGGAGATCTTCCGCAACACGCTGCTCGCGCTCAAACCCGACGTCAAGGTCGTCGCCGAGCTGTTCCCGAAGTTCGGCGCATCGGATTTCTCGACCGAGGTCACGCGCATCCAGGCGCTGCACCCCGACGTCGTGCTGTCGACCGCATGGGGCGGCGATCTCGATACCTTCCTGCGTCAGGCGTCGCAACGCGGCCTGCTCAAGTCGTCGCAGTTCGTGCTGCCGCTTGCCGACTCGTCGCTTGAACGGCTCGGCGACGCCGTACCGCCGGGCGTGATCGTAGGCTTTGTCGGAGATGGTTATTTCGCCGACCCGGAATTCGCGAACGATCCCGAAGCCAGCGCATTTGTGAAGAAGTTCAAGGCGCGCACGGGTGCGTATCCGAACTTCGCCGTCTATCACATGATCCAGGCGCTCAAGGCGCTGACGAGCGCGTACAAGCAAGCCATTGCCGCGAACCACGGACAGTGGCCGACCACCGATCAAGTGGCCGACACGCTGCACAAGCTCGACTATCGCGGCCTGTCGCGACCGATCCATATTCGTGAAGACGGACAAGCGCTGGAAGGCCAATTGCTGGGCGTCACCGTCAAGGATCCGTCGCAGCCGTTCCCGATTGCCCGTCATCTGCTGTTCTATCCGGCCGATATCGTTGCGCCGCCCGTCGGCCAGAAATCCGCCGAGTGGGTCAAGACGCTCAAACCCGCGCTGATTCAAAACAGCGAGATCAAGCACGTCGGCGATTGAACGAATCGCGGCGACGCACGCATCCGTGACGGATAAAGCACGAACAAGGCACGAACCAAGCATCAAGCGCATATGGAACTCTCTCTTCTTCCGCTCGCCGTCGTCGACGGACTGTCGTATGCGGGTCTGCTGTTTCTGATCTCGCTCGGCCTGACGCTGATCTGCGGGGTCTTCGGCATCATCAACGTGGCCCACGGAAGCCTGTATGCATTCGGCGGCTACAGCGCGGCGACACTGTTGACCGTGTTGATGCCGCATACGTCGTCGACGTTCGTGCTCGTGGCGTCGCTGTTCGTGACGGCGGCGGTCGTGGGCGGATGCCTTGGCGCATTGCTCGAACGGGGTTTGTTGCGGTTCTTCGCCGACCGCGATCCGGTCTTGCAACTGCTCGTGACGTTCGCCGCGTTCATGGTGCTTGAAGACGTACAGCGCATGATCTGGGGCGCGACGCCAGTCAATGCGGGCGATCTCGCATCGCGCCTCGGCACGACCG
This sequence comes from Pararobbsia silviterrae, assembly GCF_003628125.1. Lineage (GTDB taxonomy): Bacteria > Pseudomonadota > Gammaproteobacteria > Burkholderiales > Burkholderiaceae > Pararobbsia > Pararobbsia silviterrae. The sequence goes on along the minus strand of NZ_RBZU01000007.1, from coordinate 11,948 downwards.
ATCTGCTGGGCGTGACGTTTATGAATTACCAGTTGTGGTTGATTCCCGGCGTCGCATTGGTGATCTATGGGGCACTGCAGATCCTGCTGCGACACTCGATCGCGGGTCGGCAGATCGTCGCCGTGATTCACAACCGTGAAGTGGCCACCGCACTGGGTATTCATGCCGCGCGCGTCGGCACGCTGACATTCGCGCTTGCCGGTGCGCTGGGCGCGCTCGGCGGCGCGTTGTCCGTGCCGACGACATCGTTCGTGCCGGGCCTCGGCGCCGAAATGATCGTTACCTCGTTCGCGGTCGTGGCCACCGCGGGCCTCGGGCAAATCACGGGGGCGCTGATCGCCGCGATTCTGATCGGGGTCGCGCGGTCGATGGCCGTCTATACCGTGCCTGAACTCGAAGTCGTGATGCCCTATTTGATGATGGTTCTGGTGCTGCTGATCAAGCCCAATGGCCTGTTCTCCGCCACCGCGGCACGGAGGATCTGATGCCCAAATCGATATTTCGAACAATCGGCATCCTGGCCGCATTGCTGATGTTCGGCATCGGCGCAGCGTGGCCGTGGGCGCGTGTTCCGATCATCACGTTCGTGTGCTTCGGGCTCGCCGCGTTGGGCTTGATGGTGCTGATGCGCGCGGGTCAGGTGTCGTTCGGTCATGCGATGTATGCGGCGATCGGCGGCTACGCGACGGCCTTCACGATACGGACATTCCCGGGCATCGACGGTGTCGTCGCGATCGCGGTCGGCGTGATCGTGAGTGTCGTGATCGGTGCGGTGATCGCCGCGTTCGTGACGCGTTATCGCGGCATCTTCTTCGGCATGTTGAACCTCGGCTTGTCGATGGTGGTGTTCTCGCTCGCGGGCAAGCTCTATGGCGTGACGGGCGGCACGGACGGCTTGCGTTTCGAGCGGCCGTCGCTGCTGGGCATTGCGATGGAGCGCGGTCCGTTCGAGTTGACGATGGTGGGCGTCGCGCTCGTGCTGGCCGTGATCCTGACCGGGGCCGTGCAGCGCTATTTCGAGTCGGCGTCAGGGCAGATCATGGCCGCGATTCGCACCAACGAGACACGGCTCGAATATATCGGCGTGTCGGCACGCGCCGTGTTCGCGCAAGGCTATGTGTTGTCGGCCGCGCTGGTCGGACTGGCCGGCGCGTTGCTGACGCTCGTGCAGAGTCTCGTCACCCCCGAAAGCGGCTACTGGATTCGTTCGGGCGAGTACGTGTTCATCGTGATTCTGGGCGGCTCGGCCCATGCGATCGGCGCGTTTCTCGGCGCGGCCGTCTTTGAACTGATCAAGCAGGCCGCGGCGATCTATCTGACCGATGCCTGGCAGAGCCTGCTCGGCATCACGCTGATCGCCGTGATTTTGTTTGCGCCGCAGGGCCTCGTCGGCTGGCGCAAACGCAACGTCAAGGCAACCTTGCCGCGGGAGGCACGATGAGCCTGGCGAACCCCAACGAACTGTTGCGCACCGAAAAACTCACGCTGCATTTCGGCGGAATCGCGGCTGCCGACGGGATCGATTTTTCCCTTGCCCGAGGCGAGCATCTCGCGGTGATCGGTGCGAACGGCGCGGGCAAGACGACGTTTATCAATATCTGCACCGGCTATATGAAAGCGGACAGCGGCACGGTATGGCTCGAAGGCGCCGACATCACGCGCAAGGGGCCGCGACAAATCGCTCGGCTCGGCGTGGGCCGTTCGTTTCAGTTGCCGCAGTTGTTTCTCGATCACACCGTGCGCGAGTGCCTCGAACTCGCATCGGCGAGCCGTCGCGCACGACTCTCGCGATGGCAGTCGCTGTCGTCTTGCGCGGATCAACGCGCGGTCGACGCCATGCTCGAACTCGTCGAGCTCGCACCGCATGCGAACGATCTCGCGACGGTGTTGCCCGAGGGCCGGCGCAAGCTGCTCGATGTCGGCATCGCGCTGATGCTCGAACCCAAGCTCGTGATCATGGACGAGCCCACGAGCGGCGTGTCGTCGGAAGACAAGCACGGGGTCATGCAGACCTTGATGCGCGCGCTCGAACAGCGTCGCGTCACGAGCTGGTTCGTCGAGCACGACGTCGAGATCGTGCGGCGCTATGCCACGCGCGTGGCGGCTTGGATCGACGGCCGCATTGCCGCCGACGGGACGCCGGCACAGGTGTTCGCCGATCCGCGCGTGCGGCGTGACGTGCTGGGAGAACACTGATGCTGCGCATTGAATCGATGCATGTCGACCTCGCGGGACATACGGTCTTGCGCCATGTCGATCTCCAACTCGAAGCGGGCCAGACCGTGGCGGTCGTCGGTCGTAACGGTGCGGGCAAGACCACGCTGCTGCGCTCGATCATGGGGCTGGCCCCCGCGCGCACGGGACGCCTGCTGCTCGATGGCGAGGACATCACGCGCAAACCTGCGCACCGGCGCGCGGCCGATGGTTTTGGTTATGCGCCCGAGGATCGCGTGCTGTTGCCCACGCTGAGCGTGATGCAGAACATCGTGCTGCCCTGCGAGGTATTGCGCGTACCACGTCACGAGATTCGTCAGCGTATCGACGCCGTGCTGGTCAGCCTGCCGCAACTCGAACCGATGCTCGCGCGTTCGGGTGCCGCGCTATCGGGCGGTCAGGGAAAGATCGTCGCGCTGGCCCGTGCCTTGATGGTGGGCGTGCGCTTCGTGCTCCTCGATGAACCTTTTCAGGGACTCGCGCCCGCGCTTGCCCGCCAGTACGGCGATGCGCTGCGCGCCTTGCGGGTGTCGCATCCGCAACTCTGCGTGATCGTCACGGAATCGAATGCGTCGCTGCTCGATGCGGTACAGAGCCGCACGCTGCATATCGAACGCGGCGCGGTTCGAGAAGAAACAGGGGGTGCGGTTCGGGCAAGCGAGCCTGAACCCAGTGCCTCGCATCACGGCTGACCGCCGTCGATGGATTGAACGGAGAAAGACAAGTGATTGATGAAACGATGCAGTTGCCGCTCGGCGAGGGTCCCTTGCGCGGATTGGTGGTGATCGACGTGACGCGCGTGGTCGCCGGTCCCTACTGCACGATGATGCTGGCCGATCTGGGTGCGACGGTGATCAAGGTCGAGAATCCGGCCGAGCCCGATTACGTGCGCACGTTTCCGCCGTTCGTACAGGGCGATAACGGCCGCGCCAGCGCGTTTTTCGCGCAATACAACCGCCATAAGCTCGGTGTGAGTCTGGATCTGAAGTCGGAACAAGGGCGCGAGCTATTGCGTGAGCTTGTGGGCAAGGCCGATATGCTGGTTGAAAATTTCCGGCCCGGCACGATGGAGCGCATGGGACTCGGTTACGAAACGCTCAAGTCATGCAATCCACGTTTGATCTATGTCTCGATCAGCGGCTTCGGACAAACGGGACCCAATTCGCGCCGCCCTGCCTATGACAACAGTGCGCAGTCGACAGGCGGGCTGTGGTCGATCAACGGAGAGAAGGGACAGCCGCCACTGCGCGTGGGCACCATCATCGGCGATCTGTCGGCGTCGTTCTATGCGGCGATCGCTGCGCTCTCGGCCGTGATTCACGCGCGCAACACGGGCGAAGGTCAATGGGTCGACGTGGCGCAGCAAGACTCGGTCGTGACGTTGACCGAACATGCCGTGGTCAACTACACGGTCGCCGGAGAAGTCGGTGCGCCGCTCGGCAACGATCATCCGTTCGTGCGTCCCTATGGTCAGTACGCGTGCAAGGATGGATTCGTTTTCTTCGGTGCCTACACCGACAAGTTCTGGCGTGAAGCCTGCAAGATTTTCGGCGAGCCGTCGCTGATCGACGATCCCGAGATCGATACGATGGAAAAGCGCTTCGATCCGCAGATCTATGCGCGTCGCGTGAAGCCGATCGTGCAGGACTGGTGCGCACGGCATACCAAGGCCGAACTCGAAGCGATGGCCGGCGACACGATTCCGATGACGCCGATCAAGACGATTGCCGAGGTGGTCGACGATCCGCATCTGCAGGCGCGCGAGATGTTCGTTCAGACCGAGGTCGACGGACAGCAGGTGAAGGCGTTCGGAAGTCCGATGAAACTGTCGGGCACACCCGTGCGCGCGGTGGGCAGCGCGCCGGGGTTCGGCGAGCATAACGAAGTCGTGCTCAAGGGATGGTTGCAAGTCGCCGCGTCGGACTACGCGCGCTACGTGGCTGACGGAGTGATCTGATGGGCATTTCATACACCGTCGATGCGGATGGCATCGCGCATATTCGCTTCGATCGACCTGAAAAGCTCAATGCACTGACGCTCGCCATGTACGACGATCTGGCACGGTGTTTTGTCAGCGCGAATGACGATCCGCGGGTGCGCGTGATTCTGCTCGGTGCGAACGGCGATCGAGCATTCTGCGTGGGCGCCGATCTCAACGAGTCGATTCCGGCGCTCGCCGAAGGACGCTTCGATATCTCCGAATGGGATGGCGCGCATATCAAGCAGCCGGGGTTCTATAAGCCCGTGGTCGCGGCGATCAACGGGCTTTGCATGGGCGGCGGATTCGAAATCATGCTGGCCGCCGATATTCGTATCGCGTCGGAGTCGGCGGTGTTCGCACTGCCCGAGGCGTCGCTGGGTTTCACGCCCGCAGGCGGCACGCTCGTACGGCTCGTGCGTCAGATTCCCTATGCATTCGCCATGGAGCTGATGTTGACGGCCGAACGTTTTCCGGCGCGGAGGCTGGCCGAGATGGGCTTGCTGAATCGCGTGGTGCCGCCCGACGAACTCGCTGGCGTGGCACTGGCATATGCGCGCGGGATCGCGAAGAAAGGTCGTGTCGCCGTCCAGGTGATCAAGGAGGCGGCGCTGACGCTTGGGCATTTGCCGTTCGACGAAGCATTTGCGCGCGAAGCCGTGCTTGGACAACGTGCTTTTACAAGCGACGAAGCGCGCGAAGGGCTCAGCCGGTTTGCTTCGCGTGAACGCGCCAAGCCGGACTAAAAGGACGTCGGAATCTTAGGGGCGAATGTCTGCCTTCGCGTTGGTCAGCGGGTACGACCCGTGATACTCCCGCTACGAGGTGCGCCGCAATGCGACTATCGCGGCTAATGCGGGTCCATCAACACGGGCGATCGCAACCGCACCACAAAGGACGGTAATTTACTACGCGGCAAGCCATTTTTAAGCACGACCTGGATTGAAAAATTGGCCAAATCCGCCCGGTCTTCGTCGATCGATGCCTGATGCTCCTGAAGTAGCGCAGCGACTTCTTCGGATGGCGCCTCCCCAGCGGGCGGCTGAATTCTCTGTATTTCCCGCTCCGTCGCCTTTATCCGACCTTCCAGCTCCGACTTGCAACGCCCCTGATACGACCTCACCTCATTCATGACCGCTTCCGTAAATTCGGGCAATCTTGCCAGGTATTCGTCGAGTACGTTCGGGTCGGAAGCCACTTCAAACAGAAGATCGGACAAAAGCGCCAGCGTCTCCGCATTCGTTAAAGGATTTCTGCGCTCCACGCCCGCAGCATATTGAATTCCCTTGAAAACCAACGCAGAAATATCGACTCGCCCATCGCTCAGCCAATCGGCCGAGTCGATAGCGTAACGCCGATACGCACGCTCATTCCCCCATACAACCAGATCGACCGTGGGCTCCCTTGTTAAATGAGATAATTCATGAACAAGCGTCGAGCGTAGATATCGATTAAAATCCGATCGATCAGAGAGCTTACGACGAATGGCTAAAAGTGCGTTCGGATTGGCGGCCATCACGGCATCCCGCGTTGCGCCGTCGGCTAGCCCGCGCGCTTGGGAGCGAAATGGCGTTGTATTGGGCAAAGTTTCATCAAATTTAAGGTGCGCATCGATGTCAAATATATTCGATATCTCGAACAATTGATCCAATGCCGCCCTTATTTCCATCCTGACGTTGATCGCTTGACCCTCCACTTTTCCCACAAGCAAACTGAATAACTGATCAATTTTTGCAGACATATTGGGATTTTCGAGAACACCGACCATCACGGATCGCATTAAATCGAGGTCTCTCTTGACGTCCATCAGACTATTTTTAAGCTCTCGTTGCTCCAGAACCGAAGCAACGCCCGGAATCCATTCTTTGGCGAAGGCGCTGCACCTTGCCTTGAGCGCCGTCAACACTGGGGCGCGCACGACGCGGGAGGGAAAACAAAGCGTCAACATCTCTTCCATACTCCAGAAGTGACTATTGGTGCTCGGCACCAATTCCCATCTTTGCGTAGTTTTGTTCCGCCGTATTTCGATGACAGATTTCGTATCCCCCGGCTTAACTACCTTCGCTGCCCTTTGCGTAGATCCAACTGGGTTCACGGCATAAAGCTCACCTTCGATATTAACAACATATTCGCCAAGAATTTTGGATAAATAAACCGTATCCATTCTCGTCGGATCTGAATCGACACCCACTCGACAGTCAGATAGCGCGCGCCTCAAGAATGCATTCGATTCAATCGTATTCGCATCTCGACCTGTCAGACGTACGTATTTCCCTTTTTTCCAACGAATATAAAACCCGAAGCCCCCCAAAACGCCATCGCGCGACACGATCACGCCCGCGGTGAAATCATCCTTCAATGGAATAAATTTATAAAAGCGACCATCAATTGAAATGGATTTGGGATGATATGGATCGCCCGGGAGCTCGTGAGTCGACTCGGTAGCGAAAGAATAGATTCCCTTTTCGGAATCAAGCTGGGCGCGATCCTCGATCTTCATATCAAGAGGCTCGATCCAATCATCGATATCCTCCGCAGTCAATCCGAATATTTTCGCTTGCCGTTGCCCTCCTTTCACCTTTAATAATTTCCCTCTGTCTCGAACGACGTAACTCCCTTCCGTCCTTTCAGCCAATTCCGACGAAAAAAATTCGGCTCGGCTCATGACATGCCAATCGCCATCATCAAAAGCAACAGGAATTAGCACTCCCCGATTAAGTGCGGCATTGACCTGCCGGGGCTGACGAATCAAGCCGATTTTATTATTTGACATTAAATCGATACCGTAATATCGCCCCCGAAATGAAATTACCGCATCAATCGTCGACACGTCAATAACAATCTTCGATTTATGTAATTCATCACTCCCTGCTGCCCGAAAGGCATCTCTCGCGCCGTTCGCGATTTCCCCTGACAGCTGAATGTCTTCAGCGTAAGGCGGCACATAAGACTGCAGGACGAGATCAGACATTCCCAACAAACTGCGGTTCGAATCTGAAGACGTCGCCGCACCGATATCGCTTAGCGATATTTTTCCGAAATCCAACAAGAATCCCGGAATACTTTTTTTATCGACTCCCGCCGCCAAATTGACATCGCGCGTATTGGAATTTTTTAAACTCTCCAACCGATTTATTTCGTTCGTTATTTTCGACTTCGCCTTGGGGCTCATGGCGGGGTTTGCGGTTTTTTCGGCTTGCAATATTTTAATTTCTTTTTCTAAAACGGAATTTCTAATACTGACATTTTCATCCAACAGCGAACTCAATCTCACTTCAAATTTGGCGTTCGAAGCCTTGAGCTCATTAATAATTGCCGGATTCTTTTTACCTGCGAGCATGAGTCGCGCGAACTACGCACGCACCTCTGCGCTGAGGATCGGATCGCGCACGGCGCCCACGCTATATTGACGACCAAGTAACACAAGGCGCGATAGATCTATCGTCGCCCACTCATTCACGTAGGCGGAAGTCGCAGAAATACGTGTATTTCGTTGCGCCGAACTCGACAAATTTACATAGTTCAAAGCTGCATCCTCAGACTCGCGTTGTTCAGCGAGACGTGAAGCTTGCTTTAGCAAACTCGCGGATAAAGCGTGGATGTATTCGTCTTCCCCCAATTCCTGATACAGAAGATCGGCTTTGTTTTGTATATACTCAAGCCCTCCCAGATTACCCGCCTTCTTCGGAACGACGCGACCTAACGCCGGATCGTTGGAACCTTTCCGAATGATTATATTTTTATCTATGTCCAAGATCTCAAGGTTGGCATAATCTTTCAAGAGTATGTCTTTTATTTCCTTGATACGAGCCGTATCGCACGTGCCACCCAGAAAAAGCCGACAACACACATCAAGCAATACTTGATCACCCTCTACATTGGAGTCAAATATTGACCGAAGTTCGCTCTTTGTTTCGAGAAGATTTTTTTTAGCCCGATGAAGATCGAGCCGCAACACATCTTCCGTTCGAGCACTACGAAGCCCGCCTATCGATAACTCCTTTGAAACATCCAATCGCTCGATCGATCGTGGAACATCAAGCCAATCCGTACGATATTGCTTCTCAATCCAATCCGGGTCCACGATCCATTCGTTTGAATACATGTCCCTCCTCACTAAAACCTTCCCTTCCCCTTTAGCCAAATCATATATTTCAAACGTTTCAGGAGACTCCGATACTTTCCTGACTGGAACGGACTCCCCCCCCAAACGCAGCCAATTTTTTTTCGTCGATTCATCCCACGTCACCACATTTTCATCGAGTATTTTTCCGAAAAATTGTCGGTGGGGATAAATAATTTCTTCCGTCAATATCGAGTTTCGCACCTTGACAAGATCCGCGCCTCGCATGAGCTCATATGTTTTTCCGTTCCATTGAACAAACGCCAGCGGGTCATTAAAAGTCATAAGTGAAGCAGAATTCACAGAAGAAATTAAACCTTTCGAACCGTCATTTTTCAAATAGGTGAAATTATAAAATTTATTATTAATCTGTACGGCGGCGTGCACTCTCGACGGCAAGTCGTGCGCTTCGCTTTCATCACTTATGAACCAAAGGCCTTTCTTAGCATCGAGAACCACGTCCGTCTTCACAGAAGCGCCGTGAGGCCTAGTCCACAAATCAAGATAATCCTGCAGCCGATCATAATTAGCAGAATCGGCAGGTATTTTGACGGGATCACGATTGAGCGCAGCAAATTCGTAGCGCCCCGCGCGCTGCGCAACGGCATATCGAACGCCACCCGATTCGACGCCATCAATCCAGCCGCTCGATAAATCGTCTGCGGTCGGCGTAAATCGATACAACTCACCGTCAACATCAATAGCAAAATCAAAGCGATCCGTGGTTGAACCCTTATTCACGATGAATCGGATGTCACCTGGAACGGTCACTGCAACCGAATCGACGGTCGATTTCGAATATGCCGTGATAAATATGGGCATCTCCACCGCCGCACCATAGCCTTTCGTGATTTCGTCAACTTTTTTGCGTAAATCATCGATGCTTACTTTTCTTGGAGTAAATCCATACTGCGCGATTCTCGAAGTGCCCACCTCAAATTTATTTGTCAATTTTTTTGCAAAATTATATAGATTTGACCACGGCAACGCCTTTTCCGATATTTGATGCGACGTCGCAGAATATTTCGCCTTTGAAAATTTTTCCATCGCGGCGCCAGCGGTTGCTCTCGTCATAAACATCTGACTTCCAACTTTCGCATGATAAAGAAATCGAAAGCCGGTTTGCCTAACCACATTCGACCAGATTCCGTGTTTTGATATTTCCGCAATCTGCTTTCGCGCCAAAATCATTCCAATTTGCCCAACCCGTGCGACCAAAACAACGGCATCGACTAACGGCTTCAACGCAATCAGTGTCACATCTGCGGCACACATAGTCGCGCCTAACAGTTCTCGACTGCCTTCCGATGTACATCCGTAGAACGGCAACCAGGTTTTGATGGCCTGCCATACGCTACCCGGATCATCGGGGCCCATCGCATTGAGTTTTTTCAAAAAATTGTCCCGTCGATATTCGGAGATGGCTTCCGATAAAACGTGAGGCTGATCGTCGGCACGGCATTTGACGCCAGTTAATTTCAGCTTGACGCGCACGGAGATGGGATCTCCTGTTATTTTTACGGTGTGATATTGGTTGTCAATGCGCACATTTCTTCCCCGCAGAATCATTTCGTTGGCGTTTTTTATCTCATATCCCCTAGAGGTCGCGAAGATTTCGAACAAATAATTTTTACCACCTACTGTTAAATATAAAAGGACCAGATCGTGACGACTCATAAACTCTGCGACAGCGGGCTCTTCTGCATTGCCTATCGCCAACATCTCGATGGCCGCCTCCTCCATTAGCTTTCTGTAGAAATCGGGAGCATTGGAAAAAAAGTAATCCCACATAATTGTATCGGTAATGGCTAATTTTTTAACCAATTCCTCATTCTGAGCCCGAAACTGTGCTCTGGCGTCAATTGACAAATCGACGACTACGCGATCCTGCTCACTGAAGCCCGGACGTTTGCACGTTTGACCACCCCTCGCCCATTTTTTCTCGGAATTCGGCGCGCATTCGCCGTTTCGGATTTCCTCTTGGAGCGCTGCGTCGGCGAAACTTTCATAATTACGGAAGGAATTCAGCGCATTCTCGGCGTCTTTTACCGGATCGTTGATATCTTGCGCATCAAGAATTTTCTCCATGAACCTCGAAATCACGGCGTTGGGTGTAATCGCATAGCTTTGCTTCAATTTGTTTTTCGTGACAAATTCCAATTTGGCGGGAAATTCAATTGCACCGGCTACCCAATTAATCATTTCTTTATCTGTGAGACCCAATACCACGACTGCCTGCCCCGTCGCCCTGATGCTCGCCTCGCTCATCGAGACTAGATCCCAACCCGCATCAATTGCCGCCTTCGCTCCGATATGCAATTCATAATAGTCATTGGACTTGATGTTTATTTTTTGCATGTTTGCCAATCGAGAAAGCGGAAATTTATTTTCTATAATGCGCCCAATATTTTCTCGCTCGCCTTCAGATATATTCGAGAGCGCGCCCGTTTTCGAATTTCTAACATCCTTAATTTGACCCAAAGTTAGCGCGCTCCCGACAGGTAGATCAACCGTCCAATCGCACACATAGCCTTCCAATCCCCCGGATCCAAAAATTCTTTGATCGGCTATATTTTCGATAATTCGACTTCGATCGTATGCCGATAACGATTCCTCGATTTTATTGTCGCCATTAAGAAGCGCATGAATAAAATCCATCTGCGATTGTTGCTCGGCGCCTGGCTTGAGCAGATCGGTAAACATTTCCGCGGGCGATAGATCTCGATACCTCGCTCTCAAAACCTCGTACATATCCGCACTCGGATCCGCAGCGCCTTGCGCGGATGTCGCCGTAGCGGCGAAGTCGGATGGGGCCGTGGCGGATGCCAAGGCCGCGGGATAATCGGCGACGGGTTGATCGCCTTGCATCTCTTCATCATTCGAAACGCCGGTAAGGGGTATGAATGAGGGTGTCGGCGTCGCCCCTGCCCAAGTCCGCGTCACGTCGGCAACAGCGCCCGCCGAGCGCGTAATCGCGTGCTCTATGCCATAGGTGTGCGACAAGATTTCCGTCGTCGATACAACGCGAGTCGTATCCGAGGCGCCTTGCGTGGATGTCATCGTAGCGGCTGAATCGGATGGGACTGTAATGGATGCCGAAGCCGCGGGGCGATCGGCAACGGGTTGATCGTCCCACATCGCTTCATCGTTCGAAACGTCGGCATGCGATGTGAACGAGGGTGTCTGCGTCGCCTCTGCCCCAGTTCGCATGACGTCGTCAACACTGCCCGCCGATTGCGTCGTCACGCGCTGTGTAGTCGTGAGCTTCGCC
>NZ_RBZU01000007.1:0-352 GCF_003628125.1 Pararobbsia silviterrae | reverse complement strand
CGACAAGATTTCGATCGTCGGCGCAACGGTGGCCCTGAGTCTCCGGCGACGCGGCATGATGGCCGCCAACCCAAACAAAAGCGGAAGCACGGCACCTACGACGGCATTCCACAGGTCCGCATTTTTATCGCCCAGGCGAGACGACCCGAACTTCAGAAATAAAAAGACCGATACGAAAACAACGCACAGCGCAACCAGGGCCACCGCCCTTCGAACGAATTGCGACTCAGCCGCGAGCTCGCGGTATGCGTGCCCACCCTCCACGAGCCGGTTGACGTCCACGACGTCATATAGCGAAAGGTCGCCGTGTCGCATCAATGGCTCGGCGCCACGCCTTTGAGCATTGTCCGCA
>NZ_RBZU01000006.1 GCF_003628125.1 Pararobbsia silviterrae | reverse complement strand
GCCCACACTTGTCACGTTGGCTGCGGCCGTGCCATTGCCGTTTGCGACCGCGCAGTTCTGCCACAGGGGGGGCGTACCGACCGTGACCGCATAGGCTTGGTTGACCGCGATGGGCGTGGCGAACGTGAAAGCGCCATTGGCAGCCACTGTCAGCGCGTCACCTCCGTTGTCGAGCAGCTTCATCGACGCGTTGTCAGCCAGCCCGGTGACAGTGCCGCCGATCGTATAGGACGGTATCGGCGGCGAGTCGCCCCCGCATGCACTAAGAAGCAGACACAGCGACGCGAGCGTCAAGGGCATGTTCGCCATGCGCTTCACGCTCGCCATGCCGGAACCGACTGACGACAAATACCCCATAGCCTTCCCCGATAGGTCTTCAATGTGACTTATTTCATGCGATTCATATTCGAGGGCATGTGACACCGCACAGGTGTCGCATGCCGAGTTCGTCGCAGCGTAAAACTATTCCCCATCCTTCAAACGCGCCATGACACGGTGTCTCACATTTTCGAAATAAATCGAATGGGTGTTTTGAATGCAACAGGTGGGGGTTACCCGGGTGGGGGGGCGTCCGGATGCGAGAGCTATGTGCACGTGCGGAGATTCGAAAGCCCCAAATGCGCCAGACGGAGTGTCCGCGTCGCTCGTGGAAGCAGCCCCTCGATCGTTTCGTATGACGGGCCGCTCCTGGCCAATAAACGCCCGACGCGACCGGCACAACTCACCCCGCTCTTGCCCCTCAGCCCGTTTTTCGAACGACGCCGATGAGCTCCGCAACGGCCAATTGATCGCGCTGCTCGAACCCTCGTGGCCGAGCTTTCCTGGATTCCATCTCTACGATTCGATCCGGGTGCACATGCCGCGCAAGCTGCGCGTGTTTATCAATTTCATGCGGGCACGGCATGCGCAGCCTCAAATCGTCAGCCGTGCTCGTTCCGATAGTGCCACCCGAACAATGTATTGCCTCGACCCGTTGAATCCGCAACCCGTCGCTGCCGACACGAAATCCACCTTGGCCGTCCGTTGCCGAATCGGCAACGGATGTTCGTCAGGCATACCTTAGAGATCGGCAGCGGCATTTCGATCGGTCCCGAGTGGTGCCGTCTTCTTTGCTTAAGCAAGGCCCGCGCAATAAACCGCGAGCGCATCGTCTGCTCCTCGATATCACAAACGATATGCCTACCAGGCCACGTGTCCTTCGGCACCAAGGAATGTTCCCGTCGGGGCGTCCCGTCTGAGAAGCGCAAGCCGAACCGGTATCGCTGCCGCCTCGGGAAGCGAGACATAGCCCCGGTTACCGTTTAAATCGGTTCTCACGTAACCGGGACACGCCGAGTTCACGGTAATGCCGCGGTCCCGGAGTTCTTCGGCGAGTTGCACCGTCAGCATATTGAGCGCAGCCTTTGAAGCGTTGTAGCCGATCAGACGTACACCGTAGAACTCGGACGATGCATCGCCATTTCCAGTGAGCGAACCCAGCGTGCTCGACATATTGACGATGCGCCCATTGGACGACTGAAGCAGCAATGGCAGCATCGCTTGAGTCACGGCAAGAGCACCGAGGAAATTGGTCTCGATCAACCGACGCGCGCTTGCGATGGATCCGGTGCTCGGCGGACCATCGTTTGCATCACTCACGCCGGCGTTGTTGATCAGGATATCGAGCCGTTCGTGATCGGCGGCGATGCATGCGGCAGCATTGCGCACGCTTGTTTCATCGGTCACGTCGAGTGGCACGAACCAGGCGTCCAGATCTTCTTGGCGCAACCGATCGACCGCCGCCCGGCCTCGGTCATTGTCTCTGGCGCCGATCAATACCGTCACCTCCGCACGCCCGAGCTGACGCGCGATCTCGAGGCCGATGCCTTTGTTCGCGCCCGTGACAAGTGCGACCCGCTTTTTACGCTGTTCCATCCCGGTAGCCTCCGTTCGAAAGCAGGATGGTCGTTGACATAGCCCCGCGTGATAAGTCCCGCTTTCTCGAACACGCCGTTCGCTTTTACGAACAATACACAACACTCGCGCGCCGGCCTCGCGACATTGAAACGACCCAACGAATCTGGAATTCATGCAACATCGACGGTCTCCGAGCACTGTACGGCCACGTTGATCACGCCAATGAACTCGGATAGATTGAATCCCTATGGCGAACAATTCCGAACCCTCCCTCGACGATCTATCCCTCTTCCTCGCGGTCTGTCGATCCGGGGGATTTCGCGCCGCCGCTAAGCTGCTGGGTCTCTCGCCCTCGCATGTCAGCGAAACCATTGCGCGGATCGAGGCTCAACTCGGCGTGCCGCTCTTCTCCCGAACCACACGAAGCGTGATGCCTACCGAGGCAGGGAAAAAACTTGCGGATCGCATCGCCCCTCTTCTCGCGCAGACCCGGGCTGCGCTTTACGACGCCACGAGCGCGCATCAGGAAGTACGAGGACGTCTCAAGCTCAATGTGACCGGGGCGGTGATGGTCGACATCCTGCCCCCGTTGATTGACCGGCTCCTGACGAAACATCCGGGCGTACGCGTGGAAGTCATGGTCGACGATCGTCTTGTCGATATCACCTTGGCCGACTGCGACGCCGGGATACGTTATCGCGAGCATCTCGCTCAAGACATGATCGCGGTGCCGATAGGGCCGCCGTTCCAGCACCTGGCCGTGGCCGCGGCACCCTCCTATCTACGTTCGCGGGGAATACCGCGGCACCCGTGGGATCTGTTGAAGCATGACTGCGTGCGCTTGCGGTTTTCTAGCGGCGCGCTCACCCAATGGACATTCGAGCGCGAAGGCGAGCGCTTGAATATCGATCCTTCGAGCCGCCTGATCGTCGGCGTCGATGCCGCCGCGGCCGCAATCGATCTGGCCTGCAGAGGGCACGGCCTCATTTGTGCGTTCGGGAACTGGCTCGATCCGTATATTCAGAGCGGTCAGCTGGAACCGGTACTCAGCGAGTGGTGGCATCGGTTTGAAGGACCGCTGCTCTACTTCCCGAGCCGGCTGATGCCTGCGCCGTTGCGAGCGTTCATCGACTTGGTCTCGGAAGACCGAACGCGATCGTGATCCTGTCGAGACAGGGACCGAAATCACGTTCAGTCCCGCAATGAGATGGTGCAGGCCGTGCTAGCAAATAAACGCTAAAGCCTTCGCGCACGCGGTGACTCGTCGATGAACGGCACGACCGTCGACGAAGATGCGCCTCCTTTAAATTCGTCAACCGTCGACCGCTTGAGACGCCGGCCGCCCGAACGCCATACGATACGTTCGCGACGAGCCGGCAAACGCCCCGTCGACATCACTCGGTCTGCGTCTTAAGCGTGAGCTTGCTTGTGACCGATGTCACGTTCGACACCTTCTTGGCGGCTTCTACAGCGAGGCGATCCTCTCCAGCGTTCTCGACCTGCCCCGTCAGGGTGACGGCCCCCGTTTTCGCATCGGCAAAAACCACAATCAACGCGCTTTCGAGACCCTTCGTCTGAGCTAGGGCCTTCTTCACCCTTTTGGAAAACGCGCGATTGGCCGCCCGAACCGATTTTTTCGATCCCGCGACCGGACTCGCGACTCCGGCTGCATCCGCGGACGCCGTCGAGGCCGCATCGGCACCCTGTGCAAAGGCCGGAAACACGAGATACAGCGAGAGCGTCGCTGCAACGCATGCCGTCGATATCCTGTGCTGCATCTTCATTGTGCAATCCTTATTCGAATACTTGTCATTTTTTGAAAGTTTCAAAGACCTCTCGCATGCCGACATCGCTTGCCGAGACAGAATCGCATGGACACGGCCACAACACAAAGCAATAGCCGATATAAGGAAAGCCAAAATCCCCTGTTTTAAGCCGCTCGATAAGTGACTAAGATTCGACGGATCCGCGATAAAACGTCACAAGCGACATCATGACTTCCCTGCCCGAATTACTCCCCGCTTCGATTCAGTTTCAAAATTCAGAAAGTGTTCAGATCCGCAAGTGGCGGCCCGCGCTGGGCGCCGCCGTCTCCGGCCTGCAATACACCGGCGGCCCGCTGGAGCCAAAGACGCTCGACGCGCTTCGTCAAGCCTTGTTCGATCACGGTCTGCTCACATTCGCACCCGGCATCCTGTCGGCCGAGAACTTCACGGAGTTTCTCGACAACTTCGGGGACGTGACGCTGTACGGCGGTCCGAAAACACCGGCCGCAACGCAAAACGGGCAAGCGAACATCGTCGACTCGACCAGCAAGAGAAACGCGCGCAACTACATCTGGCATATCGATCAGGCCTTTCGGCCCAATCCTCCGGCGCTGACCGCACTGTTCGGTCAGAACGTCCCTTCGTTCGGCGGCGATACGCTGTTCAGCAACGCCGCGCTCGCTTACGAATTGCTCGACCCGCATTTCGCGGCGTATATCGAAACCCTCACCGCCGTGCACTACTGGGATGCAACGGGTCATGTGATCGATCGCTTCGATGACGTCGAAGAAGCCTCGCGCCAACGTGCCGCGCATCCGCCGATCGAAACGTCGCTCGTCCGCCGGCACCCCATCACCGGGCGCAAGCAGATTTTTGTCAACGAGTCGTACACGGCCTATATCAAGGGCGTGTCCCGCACCACGAGTCAGAGCCTGCTGACGATTCTGTTCGAGAGCATCAAGTCTCCCGAAGTCGAAGCGCGATACCAGTGGGAAAGCGGCGCACTCGTGATCTGGGATAACCGGACGCTGCAGCATCGAGGAATCGGCGACTTCGCGCAGGCGCAGCGCGTGTTTCTCCGCGCCTGTGTCGCATGACGCTCGATCGTCGGCGATGGCTCGTGATGGCCGAGGCCGCGATCGGATAACACGCTCTCGGTCGCCAAGGCTCGATCCGCACACGCGGATCGAGCCTTTTAGCGTCGTGCTCCCGATCTTCGCCGACCGATCTCAGCGGCCCAATAACTGATCCGTCAAATCGACCTGCGACTGATCGATCGGCTTCGCCGACGGCTCGATCGTTTGCATGATTTCGACCATCTTCAGATAGCCGCCTTTCGAAATGCGACCATCCTTGGACAGCAAATCCGGGACGATCTTCGCGTAAGCGTCGATATACGCATCGGTCTGATTGGGAAACTGCTTGCGAATGATCTTGCGCACTTCGTCCGGATCCGTCTGAACCGTTTGCTCAGCCTTCAAGACGGCACGCGCCACGCCTCGCGCAGCGTCCGGATGGGCCGTGATCCACTTCTGCAATCCAATGACGGCCTGGCCGGAATGCGGAATCTTGCGCCAGTCATAGAGGATTTCGGTTTTGCCGGGATCGTTGATTTGATAGTCGAGCACATCGGGGGTCGAAGCCATCACCGCATCGACGCGGCCCGATAGAAGCGCGGCCTTGGCCGTGTTGCCATCACCGACGGAAACGATCGTCACGTCGCGATCCGGATTGATACCGGCTTTAAGCAACGACCATCGCAACACGTTATCCGAATAGCTCGCAGGCGCCGTGACACCGATCTTCTTGCCTTTGAGCGACGCCAATCCGACATAGCCCTTGCCGATGGGCACCACGAGCGTATGGGTGATGTAGCGGTCGATGCCGATCAGAAAGCGCGTCTGCGTTCCGCGGCTGTTCAACAGCAAAGCGTGGTCCGTCGCAAACGACGCCAGATCGATGGAGCCGCCCACGAATGCCTGCACGGCGACGCCGCCCCCGCTGAAATTCTCGGTTTCGACATCGAGATGCTCATCCTTGAAATAGCCCTTGTCGATCGCAATCAGGATGGGCAATTGCGATTCGTTCGTGCCGATCAGGCCGATGCGGACATGGGTTTGTGCAAACGCGTCGCCGCATAGCAGCGCACCACCCAAAGCCGTGACGACGGCAGCCATTCGCAAAGGACGTGCGGTCCAGCGGGTCAATATGTTTCGAGCGCGACGATGCCTGTTCACTAGTGGATTCCTCATGGTTGTCATGCGTTTTGCGGTGCGAGCCAATCTGCTGCGTGGCTCGCGCGCATCGAGCGTCTGAACGCGCGCGTTCAGGTCGTGCGCTGATTCGGGCCCAAGATGCGCGCATCCACGCCCTGCCAGGCTTGCCCCGGCGGCAAGAACACCGCGCAGGCGCGGATCGCGCGATAGTCGATGTCGGACGACGGCCGCCCCCATCCCGGCCGGCCCGCCTGCAGCGCACGCGCCGCAC
This sequence comes from Pararobbsia silviterrae, assembly GCF_003628125.1. Lineage (GTDB taxonomy): Bacteria > Pseudomonadota > Gammaproteobacteria > Burkholderiales > Burkholderiaceae > Pararobbsia > Pararobbsia silviterrae. The sequence continues at coordinate 337,533 of NZ_RBZU01000006.1, read as the reverse complement.
CGATCATCGCGCGGCGCGTATGGATGATGACTTTGTCGCTGGAGCCCAGGTATTCGCGCGTGCGATCGACGATGGGGCCCATGGCCTCCTGGACGACAAAATCCTCCTCATAGATATGACGTCCCGGGAAGCCGCTGAAATGCCCGGCCGCCATCGCCGCGCGATCCTGGCCCCAGTGGGTCGACGGCCCTTCGCGACGGTCGTAGAAGTTGTTCTTGTCGGGTCCCGCGTTTTGCCAGCGCGCTTCGATCTCGCCGTCTTCGAACGGCTGGTCCAATCGATAATAGATGCACCACTGCGCGCACCATTCGTCATCGATGGGGACGGCCGCGACGAGCATGCGACGGCTCTGAATTTCCGGAAAGCCCGGCAGAAACGAGTAGTAAGGCGCGACGAATTCGCGAATCTTGGCGAAGGTCTGCCCATCGTCGAGTTCGCGCAACGCGGCTTCCCTGAACCCGTAAGCGGTCGGCGCTATTTCGAAGCGCGGCGACGTATGGCGGGACGCCAGTGAGAAATTCGTCGCCACGCCTTGTGTCAACGCAACGTGACCGGTGTCCTTGCGATCGAGTTGCCCGCGATGCAGGACACCCAGATGAGCGGAATCGAGCACCGCTTCGAGACCCTGAAACCAGTTGCAATGCACGATCGCAACGCGCACCTCGACATGCGCATCGGGCAACGCGGTGAATTCGAAATCGGGAAACGGCGCGACATCGGATGCATCGCCGAGATAGACCCAGATCACCCCGCCCCGCTCGCGTACCGGATAGTGCCGCAGCGGCACATCGCGCATCAATGCCGCGCATCGATGCGGCGGTTCGGTGGGGATGTCCACCGTCTTGCCGGAGACATCGAACTTCCAGCCATGGAAAATGCAGCGCAAACCATTCCCTTCGTTACGCGCAAGCGCCAACGAAGTCCGGCGATGCGGGCAGGCCTCGTCGAAAAAACCCACGCGGCCATCGGTCGCCCGAAACGCGACGAAATCTTGCCCAAGCAGACGGACACGCACGGGCGCGCCGTCGGCGATCAGACGCTCGGCGCGTACCGCGGGATGCCAATGCGTACGCAATAGCGCGCCCATCGGCGAGCCTTCTCCGACTCGCGTCAGTGTTTCGTTATCTTCTTGACTCAGCACCGCACACTCCTATGCCATTCGCGGGCGTCATACCGATCGCTCGAGATGGCGCTTGAGAAAGTCGACCGTACGCGCATCCGCAAGCGTCGCCGCGGCGCGCGCATATTCAGGACGCGCCTGGTTGGCAAAGCCGTGATCGACATCGCCGTACGAATAAATCTCGACGTCGTCTCGCTGGGCGAGCGCACGCCGCAGATCGCCGCGCAATTCGAGCGGCGTGCGGAAGTCGACCGTGGAGAGATGAAACAACAGCGGCGCCTCGATCTGCGCCGCGGTATCGATGTGCGGTGCGAGGCTACCGGGGTAGTAACTCGCGACAGCGTGAAAGCCCTGGTTTCGTGCGGCCGACAACGCGTGCTGTCCGCCCCATCCGAACGCGAGAATACCGATGCGGTCGCTGCCGGCGCCGTGCTGTGCAAGCACGCGCGCGCTCTGCTCGATGTCGAGCGCGATCTGCGCGGTATCGAGCCGGCCGATCGCTTCGCGCGCCGCATCGCGCTCGGCGTAGTCGAATACGAGTCCGGGTTTGACGCGCCATAGCAAGTCGGGCGCGAGCACGTTGAAGCCGACCGCTGCATACGCGTCGACCACACGCCGTACTTCATCGTTTACACCGTAGATCTCCTGAAGCACGATCAACGCCGGGCGTCGAGCACGGCCAGCGCTGCTGGCGTTCGGCGTGTCGTCGTGGCTGTGGTCTGCATCGCCGCTCACGACGCCGGACCGGAAATACCCCGTAAAACCGGCATCGCCGCCGGTACCGAGGGCAAGATGGTGTTGCGTCATGCGTGCGTTTCCTTTAGTGCGTTCCCATTACTGCGCTCGCGGCCGGCTCCGCGCCGCCGCCAAGGTTTTCGGACATGATGTCGTTCCAAATCGCGTCGACATAGCGGTGAAAGCGCGGCTGCCTGCGCACTTCGCGCGCATCTCGCGGTCGTTCGAGATCGATGCGATATTCGGTGCGGATACGTCCGGGTCGGCCGCCCATCACGACGACGCGGTCCGACAAGCTCACGGCCTCCTCGATGTCGTGCGTCACAAACACCACACTCTTGTGCGCGGCACGACTCCAGATCGTCATCAGTTCCTGTCCCATCACCACCTTGGTCTGCGCATCGAGCGCGCCGAAGGGTTCATCCATCAAATAGATGTCGGGCGCGTAGGCCAGAATGCGCGCAAGCGCCACACGCTGTCGCATGCCGCCCGACAATTGCCTCGGAAAGGCGTTACGAAACCGCTGCAAGCCGGTCAAGCCCAGCAGCTCATCGATGCGGGAATCGAATTGCGACTTCGGATATCCGCCGCATTCGAGGCCGACCTCGATGTTTTCCGCCACCGTGGCCCATGGCAGCAGCGCGTCGCGCTGAAACATGAAACCGATGCCGGACAGCGGACGGTCCACGCGCCGGCCGCGCACGGCAACGTGGCCCGCAGAAGGCAATTCCAATCCCGAGATCAGCTTGAGCAACGTCGATTTGCCGCATCCGCTCGGCCCGACGATCGAGACGAATTCGCCTTCGGCGATGTCCAGGTCGACGTTCGAGAGGGCCCATTCCGATCCCGAATAACGCATCGACACGTCGGTAATCCGGACCACGGCCTCTTCACGAAAGATGCGATCGACAGGCTCGATGCCGCTCGCCGTATGGGTGCTGCTTCGCGAATCTATATGAGCGTCGCTACTCATCAAGGTACTCAGGTCTGTGACGTTAGGGTTGCGGCGGAGACGACGATCTCGTTGAGACCGCCGCTCGACACGGTATTGAAGAAAGGTCTCCCGCCGGGGACTCGCCGCGACGGGTTGCATGGCGCACGCGGCGGTCTGCGCCGTGTTCAGTACCGCTTGCGCAAGACCCGGCGCTCGACGAGCTTGACGGCCTCGTTGAGCAACATGCCGGCGACCATCAGCAGAACGAGGCCTGTAAAGACACCCGTAATGTCGACACGTCCGGCGGCCCACTCGACATACCATCCGAGACCGCGATTCGATCCGATCAGCTCTCCCACGACCGAGCCGATCAGCGCAAGACCCACGCCGACGCGAATCGACGCGAAGATCCAGGGGACAATCGCCGGCAACAGGACCTTGCGCAGGATGTAGCCGTACGACGCTCGCATCGCACGCATCATGTCGATCAATTCGGGGTCCACGCCGCGCATCCCCTCGTACGTGTTCAGAATGACGACAAACACGACCAGCGAAAATGCCATCACGATCTTCGACATCGGACCCACGCCGAACCAGAGAATGAACAGCGGCGCGAGCGCGATGCGAGGGATGCTGTAGAGACCGAGAAAAAACGGTTCGAGAACGCGCTGCACGTAACGATTGAGTGCGAACGCGAGACCGATCGGAATACCGACGATCAAGCTGAGCGCCAGGCCCGCCACGGCTTCGCCGATCGTCGGTATCGAATGCCACCACAGATCGCCTGATTCGAGCAGCGACCACAAGCGCATGACGATCGCCGAAGGCTGCCCGATCCAGAATGGGTCGAACAGCCAGCGCGCCGAGACCTCCCAGAGACCGATCACGAGCACGGCAAATACGGCGCGGCCGAGATTGACGCGCGCGGGATCGTCGGCCGCGGCTCGGGCTTCTTGACGAGGCAGGCCACGCGAGGCGAGGCGTGTCGACGTCGGCGCCGCGCTCGGCGACGTTGGCGCGCGCGGCGGCTCGCTATCGGAAAAGGATCGGGAACTCAGGCTCATGAGTCATCGTGACGAATGGGGACATAGGCCGTCGACATCGGCAGGCTGCGCGTCAAACACGCGCTCAGCCTTTCGACGCGCGCACGGGGCGTTCAATCGGCAAGTCGTCTCGATTGCCCCATTCGCCCCATGAACCCGTGTAGTTACGGACCCGGCCGAAGCCGGCGAGCCGCAGCGCGTAGTACGTATGCGCGGCGCGCACGCCACCTCCGCAAAACGTCACGATCTCGTCGTCGGGCGTCAGGCCCAATGCCTCGTATTGCGCGCGCAGTTGCGCCACGGGCTTGAATCGGCCGTCCGCGTCGATGTTGTCGACGTAGTTCAGATGTCGCGCACCTGGAATCGTGCCCGCATGCTTCGCGCGCTTTTCTTCGCCGAAATACTCGGCCGCGCGGCGCGCGTCCAGAATGCGCAGACCGGGTTCGTCAAGGCGACGGACGATCTCCTGCGCATCCGCGACGCGCTCGGGCTGCGGCTTGGCTCTGAACCACTTCTGCTTGAACGCACGTGCTGTCGAGTCCAGCGCGATATTCGGCGCCGCGCCCAAGCCACCGTCGAACAGAGAAACGCGCTCGTGCCCGAGGTATTCAAGCAACCACGCCGCACGCGCGGCGCGCGATTCGGATTTCGACTCGTACACGACGACGTGTTCTTCACCATCGAGGCCGAGTAGCGAAAACAGCGCGCCGAATTGCGAAGCCAGCAAGGCGAGCCCCGCCTCCGACGTGTCGTAGTGCGAAAACTGAGTGACGTCGAAGTGACGTGCGCCGGGAAGGTGCGCGGCCCAGAATTGCGTCGCCTCGCGCACGTCGAGAAAAACGATCGCGGGATCGTCGAGATGCTTCGCGACCCAAGGCTCGTCCACAAGGAAATCCGTATTCATCTGCGTCAGTGCATCTGTAGGTTTCAGAATTTCGAAAGTATAGGCACGCCACCATCGCGGCCCGAAATAACAAACGCTGCTATCGAAATCTCGTACCCGCAGGTTTGCGAGCCTGCAACACTTGAAAGGTCGACTTTCGCTCGCCTTCAATCAACAGTTTCAATTTTCTGCAATTTACGGAAGCCCTTACCCAGCCTGAGCGAGCGCCTGCCGCGCCGTCTTCGGCCACCAGGCGCCCTGCAAATCCAGAATAAAGTTAGTGAATTTGGTTCGTTGACTCGTCAGTTGCAGCAATTCGATACTCCGCTCGCCTCGACGATCTGTACTTCAGTCGATTGCACATGCGTTCGCGTCAAGCGCAAGCAGCGTGCAGCAGTCCGAAGAGCGTCTCGATGCCCCCTCGCTGCTTGGCAGTGCTGCGGATTCGGACGCGCGCCACATCGCGCTACCTCCTCCGCGACGCGCCGCAAACCACACGCCAATTTCATCGACACACACTTAAGAATGAAGCTAACCAAGATTTCCATCCCGCTGCTCGCCGGCACGTTCTCGATCGTTGCACACGCCCAAAGCAGCGTTTCGCTCTACGGCAGCATCGATGAGGGGGTGTCCTACGCGACGAACGCCGCGGGCTCCCAAAAGGTGTTTGTCGGTCCGGAGTCGGTACCCGATTATTTCGGCTTGCGCGGCACGGAGGACCTCGGCGGCAATCTGAAGGCCTTGTTCGCGCTTGAGCAAGGGTATTCGTCGGCGAACGGAACCGCCAACGTCGCGGGCGACGCATTCAGCTACTTCTCGTACGTGGGACTGGGCGGCGACTTCGGCACCGTGACACTGGGCCGCCAACTCGATTTGACGACCGAAACGCTGATGCCGGCATCGAACAACGGCATCGAGTTGATGGGATTCACCGTCCATCCGGGCAATCTCGACGGCATCGCGATTCTCGGTTCGTCGATCAATAACTCATTCAAATACAAATCCCCCGATTTTTACGGCCTCTCGGGGGCGGTCTTGTATGGCCTTGCGGATGCCACGCAGCCCGGGCGCGAATTGGGCGCCGACCTGGTCTATAACAAGGGACCGCTGAATGCGTCCGCGGTCTACAGCAGTTGGCGCAACCATACCGTCGCGCTCGGCACGACGCTCGGTTACACGAACTTTCTGGGTGAATCGCTCAACGGTGCGGCCAGCGTTCTGCTGACCAAGCAGGACATCTTCGGTCTGTCCGCCATCTATCAAGTGAGTCAGTCGGTGATCGTTCACGGCCTGGTCACACAGGTCAATCTCGCTACCCCGACTACGTCCGGACGCATGCGCAGCGTGGATTTCGGCGTCAACTGGTACACGGCGCCGGCCAATGCCGTGACCGTCGGCTCGTTCGTTTCGTGGCTCAACGCAACGCGCTATGCGCAGGCCGCAGTCGGCGATCGCTACTCGCTGTCCAAGGCGACACAAGTCTATGTGCAAGCCGCCTACGAACACGCGACCGGCAACTATCACGCGTCGGAGACGATCCTGAATACGCCGTCATCGGGACCCAATCAGGCGCTCCTGCGTATCGGCATCCATCATTCGTTCTGACGCTTGAACCGATGCAAGTCGCGCCGGTACGTGTTCGACTTGCATCGCAAATCTGCTGAGCCCATATGCAAATCGCGTTACGTTTGTTGTGTTTCGAAATTGAGCAATCAATAATTCGACCTCGCGCGTGCCTGAGCACAACGCCCACCATCGAGGTTCGTTGAGCGGGTCGAATGATTTCGATTTTCTGCAAGTCATGACCATCGGGCGCGTCATTCCTTTCCTGACATCCCGGCACCATGACTCAGCTCGCCCCTCCCGACACCACGTCCGCACGGACAGCCCACGAACATCAGCATCGTCCGTCGCATATTTCCGCCGAGGAGTGGCATGTGCGCGTTCAGCTCGCGGCCAGCTATCGATTGATGGCGGTCGCCGGCGTCAACGACCTCACGTATAACCATCTATCGGCGCGCGTGCCCGGCGAACCCGACCGCTACCTGGTCAAGGGCGAGCGGCAACTCTTCGAACAGGTCACGGCCTCGTCGCTGCTCAAATACGACCTCGCGGGAAACAAGATCAGCGATTCGGCCGACGCCGTCAGCCGCGGCGGTCAAGTGATTCATGCGGGCGTGTTCGAGGCCCGCCCCGATATTCAGGCTGTTTTCCATACGCATACCACGGCCAATCTGGCCGTTTCGATGCAGAAAATCGGCCTGCTTCCGCTCAACCAGCACGCGTTGCGCGTCTATAGCCGGACCGGTTATCACCGCTTCGCGGGCTTCGAATTCGACTTCGAGAGCCGCAAGGATCTGGCCGCCAGTCTCGGCGACAAGCTGTTTCTCGTGATGCAAAACCACGGCGCCCTGATCTGCGGACGGACGGTTCCGGAAGCGTATGTCGAGCACCACAACTTCGAATTCGCCTGCCGTGCCCAAGTCGCGGCGCTCAGCGCCGGAGGCGTCGATCAGTTGATCGTGCCGCCTGACGATGTGATCGCCTATGCGACCGCACAAGTGGAAAAGTATCTGACGACCATCACCGAGCATAGCCGCGACTGGGGCGCACTGCTCGCGCAGGCTCGCAAACTCGATCCGGCCTTCGAACAATGACAACCGACACGCTGCAGGCGTTTCATCTCTACATCGACGGACAGTTCAGCGACGGCACGGGTGACAATGCGCGTCTCGTCAGCGTGAATCCTTATACCGGTGCGCCATGGGCAAGCGTGCCCGAGGCGAGCGATGCCGACGTGGACCACGCCGTCGATGCGGCGCGACGCGCCTTCGATACGGGACCCTGGTCGCGCTATACGCCTCAACAACGCGCGGCCGTGCTGCGCCGCCTGGCCGCCCTGATCGAACGCGACGCGGAAAAATTCGCGCGCATCGAAAGCACCGACAACGGCAAGCTCTATCGCGAGATGCTCGGTCAATGGCGGTATCTTCCCGAATGGCTGTACTACTACGCAGGGCTCGCAGTCAGCGATATCGGGGCCGTCCTGCCGAGCGACAAGCCCAATTTCACGGCGGTCACGCGCCGTGAGCCGGTCGGCGTGGTGGCGGCCATCACGCCCTGGAACTCGCCGGGTCTGCTGATGCTCTGGAAACTCGCTCCGGCGCTCGCGGCAGGCTGCACATTCGTGGTGAAGCCGTCGGAACATACGCCGGTCTCCACCGCCGCTTTCGCCGAACTGATCCACGAGGCGCAACTTCCGCCCGGCGTGTTCAATGTCGTCACGGGCGGACGTCGCGTCGGCGAGCGGCTGGTCGCGCATGCCGGCATCGACAAGCTCGCGTTTACCGGTTCCGATGCCGTCGGACGCTCGATCGCCGAAGCCGCGGCGCGGAACTTTACGCGCGTATCGCTTGAACTCGGCGGAAAGTCGCCGCAAATCGTCTTCGACGATGCCAATATCGAACTCGCGGCCAACGGTGTGATTTCCGGCATCTTCGCGGCAACCGGCCAGACTTGCATGGCCGGCTCACGGCTGCTCGTGCAGCGGGGGATCGAGCGACCGCTCGTCGAGGCGATCGTCGAGCGTGCGCGTTCGATCCGACTCGGCGACCCGACGGATCCCGAGACGCAGATGGGACCCGTGGCCACCCGACCGCAATACGAAAAAATCCTGGCGTTGATCGCCGACGCGACATCGGAAGGCGCGCGCATCGCCTATGGCGGCAAGCCCGCTGCCCAGGGCGGCCTGTTCGTCGAACCCACGGTGCTCACCGGTGTGAGCAACGACATGCGCATCGCGCAAGACGAAGTGTTCGGTCCCGTGCTCAGCGTGATTCCATTCGACGACGAAGCGCACGCCATCGCGCTTGCCAACGACACCCGATACGGACTCGCCGCGGGCATCTGGACGGAAGACGTGCGACGCGCCAATCGCGTGGCGCTGCGCGTGCGCGCGGGCAGCATCTGGATCAATGCGTATCGCACGGTCGGTCCCTTCGCACCCTTCGGCGGCTTCGGCCATAGCGGCATCGGTCGCGAGAACGGCCATGCCGGGCTGGCCGAGTTTCAGGAAGTCAAAACGATCTGGACCGAACTCGAGGGACGCGCGCGCGATCCCTTTTTGCTGGGCTGAACGCTCGCTTGGAATCCTCATGCAGAACGCGCACGAACACTATGACTACATCATCGTCGGCGCGGGTACCGCGGGCTGCGTGCTGGCCGACCGTCTGAGCGAGAACGCACGCTACACCGTCTTGCTCGTCGAGGACGGGCCGCCCGACAATTTGCCGCTGCTCCATGTACCGGCGGGATTCAATTCGGTCGCCTTCGATCCGCGCGTGATATTCGACTACAAGACGCGGCCGGAGCGCAGCCTCGACGGCCGCACCATCGACTATGTACGCGGCCGCGTGCTCGGAGGGTCGAGCAGCGTCAACGCCATGGTGCACGTGCGCGGACATCGCGACGATTACGACGGCTGGGCCGCGGCGGGATGCACGGGCTGGAGTTGGGACGACGTGCTCCCCTATTTCCGCCGCAGCGAGACGCACCCCGACGGGGCGAGCGAATTTCGGGGCGGCGACGGCCCGGTGCGTCTGTCGCGCACGCAGCGTCATCCGGCCTCCGATGCATTCGTCAAGGCGATGCACGAAACAGGCATCCCGCTCAATACCGATTTCGATGCGGGCGAGCAGGAAGGCGCCGGATACTACTTTCAGGCCGTGCATCGCGGGCGTCGACAAAGCGCTGCAACAGCGTATCTGCGCCGAGCGCGCCGACGTCCCAACCTCCATATCGCGACGCTCACGACGGTGCGCGAGCTCGTGTTCGAAGGAACGCGCGTCGCCGGCATCGCCATGCACGTCAAGTCCGCCCGAGGCGATACGCCGGCGAGTCCGTCCGCACAGATCGTACGCGCGCATCGCGAAGTGATCTTGTGCGCGGGAACCGTCGGCAATGTCCTGCTGCTCGAACGCAGCGGTATCGGCGGCGCGCGACGCCTTGCGAAGCTCGGGCTACCAGTCCGCGTCGATGCGCCGCAGGTCGGCGAGCATGTGCAGGATCACTACCAGTCGCCGGTCGTCATGCGGGTACGCCATGGTCAAACCCTCAATGCGCTGGGGCGCGGCTGGCGCTTGCCCTTGCAGGTGCTCCGATATGCACTGCGCCGCGACGGTCTGCTTGCATTCAATGCGATGCAGGCGGGCGGTTTCGTCCGCTCGACGCCGGCGTTGACACGCCCCGATCTGCAGATCTTCTTCGCCCCCGGCGCACTGGATCCCGCTACACATCCGCGGCGTTTCACGCGCGAGGCCGGCGTGACGGCGATCGTCTATCCGACCCAGCCTCGCTCGCTGGGCAGCGTCCATCTGAGCGGACTCGACCCGCACGATGCGCCTGACATCGTCGGCAACTATCTCGCGCACGAAGACGACCAGCGAACCTTGCTGGCGGGCATTGCAAAGTTGCGCCGGATCTTCGCCGCACCGGCCTTGCAGTCCTACGGCCTGATCGAGCTTGCGCCGGGACCGAATCTGCGCGACGACAATGCATTGCTGGCGTTCTGCAAACGAAAAGGCGACTCGGTGCACCATCCCGTGGGATCGTGCCGCATGGGCAGCGATGCGCTTGCCGTGGTCGATCCCGCACTGCGCGTCAACGGTGTGGCGGGCCTGCGTATCGTCGATGCTTCGGTGATGCCTCGCATCGTGTCGGCCAATACCAATGCCGCCACGCTCATGATCGCCGAGAAGGGCGCTTCGCTGATCATGGCGTCCGCGGCACAGCGCTGAGCGAGGAGTCGAGCGCATCGGCGCGCATGCTTTCATGCGATGCGCGCCGGTTGCCTCGACATCGATAAACGGGCGTTCAGGCGCGACAACGGCCCGTATCGTCCCAGTGGAACAACGGGGCCTGCCATCATCGACGGCAGACCCCGTTGCGCGATCCGCGCCGCTGACGCATCACGGTATCAGCCGGCCGCTGCTGTCCACGTGAACCCAGTCGCCGACGCTCGAGAACTGCTGAGCCTCGGCATCGTATCGATAGAGCCGATAGGCGCTGGGTCCGTAGTGATCCGTGGCCGTGAATCGCACCGGCTCGCCGGTCAATCCGCCCGTATCGACGTCGACATGATTGAGCGAGGCATTGAATTGCTGCGCGTCGCATGCGCCTGCGCAACGCTTGAGCGCATCCGTGATGACGAGACCCATGGTCCATCCCGCGGCCAGACTTGAACTCGGCGCGCCGCGGCCGGCGGCCGCGACCGCGCGTCGATACGCATCGACCTGCGGTCCCGTGCCGTCGCTCCCGGTCACATAGCGACCGTAGCTATAGACGGTCGTACCCGAGCCGGCCGGCGTCGCGTCGCGCAACACGGCGTCGCCGATAGCCGAGTCCATCGACAAGAACACGCCGTGATAATTCGAATGCGTGAGCGCAGGCAAGAACGCCGCGACTTGCGCTCGATTCAAGCAGTCGGCGACCACATCGGGCGACGACGCGTTGATGCGCTCGACGACAGCACGGAAATCCAGGTGTCCGACCGGCACGGTCAATGTTTCGACATCGCTGAATCCTTCGGCGCGCGCGGTCTTTTCGAGCGTCGCGCACGCGAGCATCGAGCCGGCGGACTCGAAACCCACGCAGACGAGGCGCTTGCCTTGCGGGCTGACCTGACGCGCGAAGTGACCCGCCACGACCGCGGTCACGTTGAACGCCAGACCGACGCCATAGGCATTCGGTTTGGCGGGCGGCAGCACAACGGGTGTGGTTGCGGGAAATGCCGCGATCACGGGCAATCCGACGCGTTGCGCGGCCGCATAGACCGGGCCGTGCGTGCTCGAAATGCCCATCCCCGCGATGCCGGATACGCCCAGTTGCGCGAGGCTCGCGACCGCATCCAGCGATTGCTGCAGATCGCTGCGCGTATCGCGCACGACGATCTCGACCGGGCGTCCGTTGACGCCGCCCTGGCGATTCACTTGGTCGATGTAGAGATTGAGTCCGTCAAGCGAGGGCTTGATCGTTTGCTGTTCGGAGCCCGACGCGTCCACCAGATAGCCGATACGGTATGGCTCGGGACCGGTCGCGGCATGGGCCGCCGCCATGCCGCCGACGATGCCCAGCGCGGCCAGCACGGTACTCGTTGCAGACGCGGACATGCGCGCGGCGCGCAGGATCCTTCGTTTCATCATGTTCAGGGATCGAGAGGGGGAAACAATGCGGACGTGCCGCAGACCGGAAGACGGCCGCGACACGTCTCGCGAGGGGGCCTGCTCATCGCGACGGCTCGCTTGGCAGGACACCGGACACACCACGGCTCAAGGCAGTCAAAGATCCGGTTGGGGCGTCACGCGCAGATACGGCCGCACAACCTTGTAGCCCTTCGGAAACTTTTGCTTGAGGACTTCTTCATCCTTGAGCGACGGTACGATCACGACATCGTCGCCCCGCTTCCAGTTGCCCGGCGTGGCAACGGAATGGCTATCGGTGAGTTGCAGCGAATCGATCACGCGCAGCACTTCATCGAAATTCCGGCCCGTGCTGGCCGGATACGTGATGATCAGGCGCACCTTCTTTTTCGGATCGATGACGAACAGCGAGCGCACCGTAAAGGTCTCGCTCGCATTCGGATGAATCATGTCGTACAGATCCGAGACACGGCGATCCGCGTCGGCAAGAATCGGAAAGCCGACATGCGCGGCTTGAGTGTCGTCGATGTCCTTGATCCATTCCTGATGCGATTGCGCCGTGTCGACCGACAGCGCAATCGTCTTGACGTTGCGCTTGGCAAACTCGTCCTGGAGCTTTGCCGTCAGACCCAGCTCCGTGGTGCATACCGGCGTGAAATCGGCCGGATGCGAAAACAGCACGCCCCAACTGCTGCCGAGCCAGTCATGGAAACGGATCGGACCCGTACTCGATTGTTGTTCGAAATCGGGGGCGGTGTCGCCAAGGCGAAGTGTCATGCAGTGCTCCTTTACGTGTTGCGGCGACGAAGGTCGCCGGGATCGAAACCGAACGACGGACCGGGAAAGTCGCGCGTCGATCAATGAATAAAGTCCATGCAGGCTCAAGCCGCGCCGGATTCTGCGGTCTGTTGCGGCGCGCCGCGTCGATATGCGTCGAGCAATCGCGCGCGCGCGCCCTCGCGCCGCAGATCATCGGCGGCGACCACCGCGCCGTGATGCAGCACGATCGCGCGCTGCGCTTGCGAAAGCACGAGATCGAGATCGTGCTCGATCCACAAAACGGACAGTCCCTTGCGACTGCGCGCGATACGCACCATCTCGCCGATCAGCGGACGTTCGTCATGACTGAGCCCGGAGGCGGGTTCGTCCAGCAGCAATATGCGGGGCTCACGCACCAGGGCGCGAGCCAGATCCACGCGACGCAGCACGCCAAGCGGCAGATCGGCGACGGGCGTATGCAGCGCGTCCTCCAAGCCGCATAGTTCGGCGATCGCATGTGCGCGCTGGCGGGCGCTGCGTTCCTCGAAACGCGCGCGCACGGGGAAGACCAGACTGCCAAGCGCGCTCAGACTAAACAGCGGTGTCCAGCCAAGCAGGATGTTGTCGAGCACGCTGCGCTCTCGCACGAGTTTGAGACCTTGGAACGTGCGACCGATGCCGAGGCGCGCAATGCGATGGGACGCGAGCGGGTCGATACGTGTCTCGCCGAGCACAATCTCGCTTCCCGCCGCCGCTGTGTATATGCCGCCGATACAGTTCAATAGCGCCGACTTTCCGGCGCCGTTGGGACCGATCAAGGCGAGCACTTCGCCCTCGTACAGCGTGAACGAGACGTCGCGCAGCACCTGCAAGCCGCCGAACGCCAGATTGACGCGATTCAGACGCAGCGCAGGCCGCGCCGTACCGAGCGATGCATCAAGGTAAGACATGGGTTTCTCGCGCGGATTGACGCGCGCTTCGGCTCGATCCGAGTCCGAGCATCACGTCATGAATATCATCGAGATCTGACGCTGCGAGGCTGTCGTAACGGCGCAGCAACCGCCCGCGATCCAGAACGAGCGCGCGCTCGGCCAGCATGCACAACCATTGCGAATCCGATTCGGCCACGATGATCGACAAGCCCGTTTCCGCGCGCAAACGCGCAAGCCGTTCGCAAAGATCTTCGATCACGGGAACCGCGAGTCCAAGCGTCGGTTCATCGAGCAACAGCAGTTGCGGTGCCCCGAGCAGCGCCATGCCGATACCGAGCATCTGCTGCTCCCCGCCCGAGAGATTGCCGGCAAGCGAGGCGCTGCGTTCGCCAAGGCGCGGAAACCAGCCGAGCACATCGTCGAGCCCGATATCGCGGCTGCGCGCACGCGCAGCGCCGATGCGCAGATTCTCCGCCACCGTCAACAAACCAAACACCTTTTCGCGATCGGGCACGAGACGCACGCCATGCGCGATACGCGCCCGGACGTCGCCATAGGGCAGATCGACGTCGTTCAAGCGGATCCGCCCTGTCAGCCGTTGACGGTGGACGCCCAGGCCGGCCAACGCGCCCAGCACGGAAGTCTTGCCGGCGCCGTTACTGCCCGCCAGCACGAGACTTTCGCCGCGACCGAGCGCGAACGAGACGTCTTCGACCGCGCGATCCGCGCCATACCGGATGGCCAAATTTTCGACCTCAAGCCATGCCTGCCCGCTCATGCATGCCTCCCGTCATCGCTCGGCGCCCTGCGCAATGCGCGAGCGATACGCTTCGGTCCGTCGAGCAGTGCGATCACCAGAATCGCCCCCAACAGCATATTGTCGATGCCTGCGAGATGAGAGGTCGCGTCGATGCCGACCGCACGCAACGCGGCGGCGATCGCGTCGGGCAACACCACGACCACATACGACGCCACGATCGCACCGCTCAATCGCCCCGCCCCGCCTAAGGCGACCACCGTGAGATAGGTCACGGCGACATGCAGCGAGTAGCCTGTGGCCTGCACATTGCCGAGCCGGTATCCGTCGATCGCACCCGATGCGGCGATGACGGCCGACGTCAGCGCGAAGACGGTCAGGCGCGCGCGCACCGACGACACGCCAAGCGCGGCGGCCGCGGTCGGTTCGGCGCGCAACAGTGCCCATTCGCGCCCGACGTGGCCGCGCTGCAACCATGAAAACAAGGCGAAGACTGCACCGATCAAGATCGCCGTGAAGGCCCACCAGCGCCACGGCGAGTCGATCGCGACGCCCGCGATGCGCGGCGCGTCGAGCATGAAGCCGCTGGCATAGGTCAGCTTCAGATCGAGATCGGTGGCGACGATCGACACGACATGCTGCAAAGCCAGCGTGCCGACGGCCAGATACAACCCCGACACGCGCAACGTCAACACGGCGACCAGCGCGCCGGTCGCAAAACCCAGCACGATCGACACCAGTACCGCGGAGCCGAGCCCGAGGTGGAGTTCGGTCGCGAGAATGCCCGATGAAAAGGCCCCGATCGCAAGAAAAGCCGCCGTCCCCAACGACGGCAGTCCGGCCGATCCGGAAAGCACGGTCAACGCCATCGCGCCGACCGCCATCAGCCCGCCGCTTGCCGCGACATAGAGGCCATAGCCTCCGAAACAGAACGGCAGCGCCAGCGCCAGTAGCAAGATCGCGCCGCGCACGGCAACGCGCGTCGGCACCGTCGGGCGGCGCACACGAGATTGAACCGTAGCGAACGTGCGGGAATGCGGAGTCGACATGCTCAGGTCCTCGAAATGCGCTCGACACGTCCGCTCAGGCCGGCAGGCCGCAGCGCGAGCAGCAGCACCAGAAAGAGCACGGGGACCACGACGCTGTAGCGCGCGTCGAAGAACAGGCTCGTCAGATTCTCGCCGGCCGCCAGCAGCAGCGCCCCGGCGAGCGCACCCACGGGGCTCGTCAAGCCGCCCATGATCGCCGCCACGATGCCCGAGAAGCCGATCTCGGCGCCGCCGATCGAGACCGCCGAAATCGCACCGGAAAACAGGCCCGCCACCGCGCACAGCATGGCGGCCACGATCCAGACAAACGACAGCCAGCGCGCAGCGGGAATGCCGCTGAGCACGGCGAGCCGCCAGTTTCCGGCAACCGCCTGCAATTCGATCCCGGCGCGGGAACGGTAAAACACGAGCAGCAATCCCCCGATCAGCACGCCGCCGATCACGACGATCGCAAGACTCACGGGCGAAATCTGCGCACCGGCAAGCACGAACGTGTCGCGCCGAAACGGCATTTGAATCGTTTCACCGGCCCAGACCGCCGACATCACGCCTTCCAGGAAAATCGACACGGCGATCGTCACGACTGTTCCGACGAAGTGGTCACCGTTGGCCGACAACTGTCTCAACAGCAGATACAGAATCCAGCCGATCACGGCCGCGACGGCAAACGCGGCAAGCAGCCCTGCCGCGAATCCGGCACCCCCGCCTCCGGCCCAGCCCCAGACATCGTGCAGCACGTAGGCACAGGTCATGCCGATCTCGCCGACGCAAAACATCAGCACGCGGCTCGTGCGATACGCGAGCACGACCGCCAGCGCAAGCAGCGCATAAGTCACCGCGCTGCTCAACAGATCGATCAGAAAGGAGACGGGGTTCATGGTGCGTCAATGACTCAGTTGTCCGTCGCTTGCGATGCGCTGCCAGTCGCCGGTCGGCACGAGCTTGTGCTTGTCGGCATCGACGCGATAGAGCCGATAGGCCGAAGGTCCGTAGTGATCGGTCGCGGACAAGGTCAGACGCGTGCCCGTCAGGCCGCCGCTGTCGATATCGACTTTTTCGAGCGCAGCGCGCAGCGCGTCGGGCGCGCAGGCCGCGGCACACTGTTGCAGCGCCGCGGTCACGACGAGCCCGAGCGCCCATCCGCCCGCATGACTTGCATCGTCATCGCCGAGATGCGCGCTTCGTAGCGCGGCACGCAATGCATCGAGCTGCGGCCCGGTGCCGTCGCCCGCCGTGACAAACCGCGTAAAGCTATAGACCTCGAGCTTCGAACCGGCGGGCAATGCATTGAGCACCGTGTTGTCGCCGATGCCCGTGTCCATCGACAGAAAGACACCGTGATAAGGCGAGCGTGCGAGCACCGGCAACAAGGCAGCAAGGTGCTCGCGGCCGATGCAGTCCGTCACGACATCGGGATTGAGCGCAACCAGTTTGTCCGCGACAGCGCGGAAATCGCGTTGCGCGATCGGCACCGTCAACAATTGGGTTTGCTGATAGCCCTCGGATTTAGCCTGAGCCAGGATCTTGTTGCAACTGAGGATCGATCCCGGCACCTCGAACGCCACGCAAGCGATGCTCTTGCCTTGCGGACGCAATTGATGCGCGAAATGGCCGCCCACGATACCCGCGAGACTCAGCTCCTGGCCGAGCCCGAACGCGAATGGCTTGACCGGCGGCAGGACGAGCGGGATGTTAATCGGGTTGGCCGCGAGCACCGGCAAGCCGAGTTTTTGCGCGGACGCGAATACCGCCGCATGCGTGTTGCTCGCACCGAGCCCGAGCACGCCCGAAACGCCCTCGTCCTTGAGTTCCTCGAGCGCGGTCAGCGAACGCTGCGTATCGCTCTGCGTATCGCGCGTGATGATCTGGACCTGACGGCCATTGATGCCCCCGGCCCGGTTCAATTGATCGACATAGAGCTGGAACGCGTCATAGGTCGGCTTGATCGTCGTGGCCTGAGGGCCTGATGCATCGACGAGATAACCGAGCTTGTATGGCGCGATGTCGGCGGCCAGGGCCGTTCCGGCCGCGCCCAGCGTTGCGAGGCTTGCCAGCGCGGCGGCAATGACGTGTTTGAGCTGCATGATCGTGGGTTCTGCGTGGATGGGTGGGAAACGCGGGATCAGGGCTTGCCTTGTTCGATCCAGCTCGCAAGTTGCTGCACGGCATCGGCCAATACCGCGTCGCCCGGATAGGTCGCCTGGCTCTCGTGATAGCGGCGCAACAGGCGCAATGCGCCCGGATGATGCCCGCTGAGGTGCGCAATGGTTTCGAGGCCGGCCTTCTCAAGGTCGGCGCGCGGCACGACGCGGCTCAAGAGGCCGATTTCGCGCGCCTCCGCTGCCGGCACGGGGCGCCCCGTGATCACCAGGTCCTGCGCGATGCGAGGTGCGATGAAATAAGGCGCGTAGGCCGCCACCACCAGCGGCGCGAGTCCATGGTGGATCTCGTCGAAACCGAGTACGGCATCGTCCGAACCGATCGAGATCGTGCTGTGCAATGCGATACCGGAACCGAAGCCCAGTGCGCGACCGTGAACGAGCGCGATACTGACGCCGTCGAATGCGCGCAGCGCGGCGTTCGCCTGCAGAATCAAGGTCAGATTCTGCTCGCGCGTCACGCCGCTGACCTTTTCCTTCTGGTCTCGGCCAAGCGTAAAGTCCGAGCCGTTCGCATCGATGATCAGGAAGCGCGCGCGGCTTTCCTGTGCGGCACGCAACGCCTCGATATAGTCGTTCATGATCCGGAACGTAATCGCATTCGACGTCGCGGGACTATCGAACGTGATCCGCGCGAGATCGTCGGTTTTTTTATAGAGCAGCATGAATTGACCTTAGAGACCCAGATTGGAGCGCAGCGTCGCGCCGCGCGGTTCACGGCGAAACAAGCCGCGACGCTGAAGTAAGGGAACGACTTCGCTGCCGAAGGCGGACAGCCCCTCGGGCAGCACGTCAAGCATCAGATTGAAGCCGTCGCACGCGCCTTGCGCATGCCAGTGTTCGATCGTGTCGGCGACCTGTTCGGGCGTGCCGACGACCTGCAGATGCCCCCCGCCGTTGCGATAGAGGATTTCGCGTACGGTCAGTTTTTCGCGCACGCCGAGTTCGAGCGCCGCATTTCGAAATCCTTCGGAACCCTTGAACGCGTCGTTGGCGAGAATGCGCTCGACCGGCAGCGGTTTATCCAGTTCGAGCGCGTCCACCGGTACGCCCACACGCAGGGCCAGTTTTTTCAGTTCGGCCTGCCCGCCCAGCGCATCGAGCGTGTCCTTGCGCGCGCGTGCTTCATGCTCGGTACCGCCGATGATCGGCAATAAGCCGGGGACGATCTTGATCCGGTCGGGATCGCGGCCAAATTCGCGTGCCCGCGCTCGCACATCGGAGCGAAATGCGCGCGCGCCATCCTGAGTGTTTTGCGCGGTGAACACCACATCGGCCGTGCGCGCGGCGAGATTGCGTCCGGCATCCGAGGCCCCGGACTGGAACAGCACCGGCGAGCCTTGCGCGGACGGCGGAAGCGTCGACGGCCCACGCACCCGAAAATGCGGGCCGTGATGATCGATGGCCCGCACTTGCGCCTTGTCGACGTAAATACCCTGCGCCTTGTCGCCGATCAGGGCCTGCGCCGACCAGCTTTGCCATAGCGCACGGACCACGTCGACGAACTCCTCTGCACGCTGGTACCGCTGCTCCGCGGGCGGCAAGGGCGCATCGCCGAAATTCGCCGCGACGTCCGGCACAAAGGTCGTCACCACGTTCCATCCCGCACGGCCCGCGCTCAGTTGATCGAGCGTCGAGACGCGCCGCGCCAGCGAAAACGGTTCGTTATAGGTCGTCGACGCGGTGGCAACCAGACCGAGATGCGAGGTCTCGCCCGCGATCGCGGCCAACGCGAGCAGCGGGTCCATGGCGCCGAGATTCGGACGTTCGAAATTTTCTTCGCCGACCGCGAGCGTATCCGCGAGAAACAACGCATGCAGGCTCGCCGCCTCGGCCTCGCGTGCGAGTCTTCGATAGAACGGCAAACCCAGCGACGAGAACGCCTCATCGCTGCGCAAGCGCCAGGCAGCCGGATGCATGCCCACACCCAGCACCACCGCGTTGAGAATCAGATCCGCCGGCGTCGTACGGCTCATGTTGCGGAGAGATCGACGGGCACGCGCAAACCGCGCGCCTCAAGCAGCGGGAGCACGCGTGCGGCAAAAAATTCCAGATCGGGCGCGTAGTCGTAGAAGCCGATCTGCACACCGTCGAACCCCGCTTCGTGAAGGCGTTGCAGGCCGTCCGCCACATCGTTCGGATCGCCGACGATCTGCACATGGCCGCCCAGTACGCGATCCGCGGGCACGTGCTGCTGCCAGCCCTGCGCATCGCCGCCGCTATGGCGCGCCGTGTAAGCACGGATCGATTCGAGATCCGCTTGCGCGACGATCGCGTCGCGATAGGCAAACGCCTCCGCGCGCGTCTCCTTGCAGATGATCAACGGAAAAATGATGACCTTCGGCGAGCGCCCGGTCCCGGCGTAGGGCGCACGGATCTTCGCCACATGCTCGGGCAGGACTTCGATCGCACGTTCGAAGATCGCCCCGCCCGGGCTCGACGTGAACACGATATCGGAATGACGCGAAGCGTATTCGAAGCCCGCCTGCGACGCGCTCGCCGACACCATGATGGGTCGCCCGTATTTGGGCCGCGGTGAGACATACGCGCCTTCGAGCCGGTAGAAACGGCCTTCGCGCGTGATGTTTTCACTGCCTTCCCAGAGGGCCTCCATGATGTCGACGAACTCGTCGGCGCGATCGTATCGCTCGTCGTGCGCGACACGCTGCATGCCGAACATGCGCGGCTCGGCGGCGTCGTACCCCGTGACCATATTCAGGCCGAACTTGCCGCCGGCGATGTGGTCCGCGGTTGCCGCGAAACGCGCGAGATAGAGCGGATGAAGATCGCCGTACAGGATATGCACCGTCGAAATCGTGATGAGCCGCGTCGTCAGCGCACTCAGCGCGACCGTCGACATGAACGGATCGAGAAAATTCTCGCGATAGCGCGACGGGCCGCCGAAGCCGCCTTTCGGAATCCATTGCTGCAGTCCGAACACGAATTCGAAGCCATGCGCTTCGGCGCGCAGCGACAAGCGCTTGTTGTACTCGAATGACCAGTCCGTGGTGCGCGGATAGGTCGACTGGGAAAAGCCGCCGGTCTGCGTGGGCAGAAAAAGTCCCAGCATCAAAGGCTGACGTGCAGCCTGTGCGAGCGGACTTTCGGGAAACTCGAGAGGGCCACGACGCTGCGCAGGCGGCTCGATGGAAACGGTCGACATAGCCGCATTACCTTGAAACAAAAGAAATCATGCGTGAGCCGCCTGGCTCACTCCTTGAAACCGGTCTTCGCGCGAAAGTAGTCGACTGCGGCCTGAGCCACCACGAGGTCTTCGTCGGCTGTCCCCGAACTCACGCCGATGCCGCCGACAATGACGCCGTCCACCGTGACGGGCAGACCGCCGCCGATGATGCTGAAGTGACCGCCGTTCGTGACGTGAATGCCGAACGTCCCTTTGCCGGGCTGGCAAAGCTGGTTGTAGACATGCGTTCCCTTGCGCGCCGTGGCGCCCGTGAATGCCTTGTCGATGGCGATGCTGATGCTGCTGATCTTGCCGCCGTCCTGGCGTTCGAACGAGATCAAATGGCCCGATTCATCGGTCACGGCCGTGCACATCGGAATGTGCAGTTCTTCGGATTTGAGGCGCGATCCTTCGAGAAGAATGGCCGCTTCGGAAATAGAGAGTCGTTTGATATCAAGCATGTTCGGAACCCACATGGGTGAGGTCGGTGGTTTTCAGATGGGCCGCAAGCTGCGCGACTTCATCGGCGGTGACGGTGCCAAACGGCGGATACGGATCGCCGATGCCGCGGCCGAGCGCGGCAAGCGCGGCTTTCATCGTGGGGCCCAGGCCGCGATGCATCCAGCGCGCCGGGAAGAGCGACAACTGACTCTGAAGACGCGCCGCCTCGCGCACGTCGCCCGTGGAGTAAGCGCGAATGATCTTGCCGCCCAGTTCCGCCACCGGCGCCGGCATCGTCGCGCCGCTGCCGCCCAACTGCAGAGAAATCAACAGCATTTGCGCCGTGGTCAAATACTGCGCATGGCCGGACTTGTCGATCTGCTCGATCAGACGTCCGACGCGAGACAGGTCGCGCGAACTTTCCTTCAAGTACCGCACCGGTTCGAGCTTGGCCAGCTCGACCGTCGCATCGGGCGACAGATCGGCGCCCGGTCCCGCATTCAGGTACAACATGATCGGCAAGCGGGTTTCCTTCGCGATCAGCTCGATATAGCGCACGAGCTCGGCCGTGCTGGGCGCGCCGCCGAACGGGCGCAACGGCACCAGCAACTGGATGGCGGCGGCGCCGAGCGACTCGGCAAGCTGCGCAAGTTCGACAGCCGTGCGAAACGACGGATGCGAGACGCCGACGACAAACGGCAGACGCCCGCTGAGCGCCTCGACCGTATGGCGGATCAGCGCCTTGCGCTCCTCGAACGCGAGATAGTGATATTCCTGCGTCTCCACGCCCGCGGCGACGAGCATCGTGGCGCCGCAGTGTTCGACGACATAGTCGATATGCGCGGTCAGCGCCGCGCGATCTACACGGAGATCGGCATCGAACGGGGTCAACGGAGGAACGACGAGTTCGGGAGCTGGCGATGTGCGAGCCATATTCACTTGCAATGAATCATAACTATGAGTAGATTGGCGACGGCTTCTCGGAGACAAGCGATCGTGCGGAAGACGCGACGAAGTATTGATTTCGATATTTCGCAAGTCAACAAACGAAAAACACTTTCCTTATTCACTAACTAGCGTCGCATGACGCCTCGACAGATCATTCGCATGGACAGAAACGAAGAATTTCTGCAGGTCCCGCGCCCCCCGTTTCTGTATGAACGGGCGCCCGACTTCGAAGCCCGTTCGACAATGGGCACGATTTCCTCGGCGTCGTATCGCGGCAAATGGTTGCTGTTCTTTTCGCATCCGGCCGACTTCACGCCGGTGTGTACCAGCGAGCTCGTCGCATTCGCGCGTTTCGCGCCGCAGTTTCGCGAGCTCGATTGCGAGCTGCTCGCGCTGTCGATCGACGGCTTGTATTCGCATCTCGCCTGGCTGCGCAGCATTCAACAAAACTTCGACATCGACATTCCGTTTCCCATCATCGAAGACCCGTCGATGGCCGTCGCCAAGGCTTACGGCATGCTGCCGCCCAAGGCGATTTCTTCGAGCACCGTGCGCGGCATGTTTCTGATCGATCCGGACGGCATCATCAAGGCCATCAGTTGGTACCCGATCTCGACAGGACGCTCGGTCGAAGAAGCCTTCAGGCTGTTTCAGGCGGTGCGTATGACCTGGCAGGAAAACCTGTACGCGCCGGCCGACTGGCAACCCGGCCTGCCCTGCGTCGTACCGCCGCCGAAGACCGTCGACGATGTCGCCACGCGGCTGTCCGAGAAGAATGTGGCGGACTGGTACTACCAGACGCGCACCAGCGAGCCGCCGGCCGCGAAAGGCCGCAAGACGCGTGCTTCGACTCCGCGTCGGGAGCCGCGCCGATGAGCCGAGCCGAACCCGAACGTCCCGAACTGGTGGCCGTCGCGAACTGCTTGCGCATCATCAGTCATCCGAGCCGCCTTGCGATCGCGCTGCATTTGCTCAAGGGTCCGCTTGCCGTATCGGAAATCGAAAGCGAGTTGGGACTCCGTCAGCCCAATCTGTCGCAGCACCTCGGCGTGCTGCGCGATGCGAACGTGCTGACGGCGAAGCGTCGCGCGAAGTCGGTGGTCTATGAACTCGTGCCGGGCGCTTCGTGCGATCTGATCGACGCGATTCGCGCATCGATGCAGACCACGGGCGCGAGCAAGACGCCGCGCGCTCCCACCGCGTCGCGTGAACCCGCGCGCAGCGCGAGCCTGGGCGAAACGCGCGCCATGTCGGCGGAACTCGACGATGCCGCGGTATTTGCCCACTTGCTGAATCGCACGGACTCGGACTGAAGCACATTTCGTCCGTCCGGCGAAGACAGCGGGCGAGACGATCAAGACAACCGTGAGGCGAAGTGAGCGTCGGTCATCGATGACCGACGTCGTCCTTTAGGGTCGACACGTGAAGCCGATCGTCGTCACGCTCGGCCCGTCATTCGAAACGCTCGACGATCTCGAACTCGATATGCTGGCCCGGCTGCAGATCGATCAACGGCGAATGCGACTCGACTTCGAAGTACGGCAAATCTTGAGAATTAAAGATCTCGACCGCGGCGCCGTGCGCATACCGTGCGTCCCGTTCGACATTTGCGATGCGTCGATACTGATGCACTTCGCCGTCTCGTCCTGCAAAGGCGATTTGAATAGTTCCGCTTGCGTGCGCGACGCCTACCTTGAACGTGTCCGGACGCTCACACGCGACGCTTGCCGTGCGGTCTCGCAACGAGACGATGCCGGTATCGTGGATGTCGGCAAAATGGCCGTGCCCCTCGACAGGCAGGATCACATCGTGAGTCGAGGAGAAGCCGGCATCCACCTCGATCTCAACGGTGGCAGGACGTCGAAACATGGAAACATCCCAGACGCCGCATGCGCGCACGCGTGGTCCGCGATTCGTTATGCGGTGCAAGGTTCGCCACGTCGTCGATCCGGCCTTCACCTCGATACATCGTGAGATCTGCAACTCACTATCCGAGCAAACCGGACTCTCCAACTCGATGCCCATCGAAGCCACATCGCACCATGTCCTGACGACCCGGTACGCGCCGCTATCCAGATCGCGATGCGGTGCGCCGCCCGGCCACTCGGACTCCGGCGCAATCCATGTCTTTGATCCGCCCCACAGCGGAAAAGGCCATTTCGCATCACACAGACCGGCCCACTCGACCGGGTCAAAACGCGCCACGCGTCCTTTCAAGTTCGCATTCACGAAGCTGATGCTCGTTCCACGGAATTCGATGTTCATCAAGCGCCCGCCGACGGAAGGCACGATCGCTAACTCAAGATCGCCTTCGCGCAGTCGATACGCGGGCCATCCTTCGAAATCGGCCGATAAAAGCGAGCGATCCGCGCGCCTCTCGATACGGTGGTCTTTGTCGACTTCCATGAACTGATAGGTCTCCGTGATATGTGTCACCCGCGCTTCCGCGACGGCGCTGCTCATTGGCCAGCACTTCGGCCTGCACATCGGCCGGTATCGCTCCCGCGACGCAGGGCTTGTCAGCGAAAAGTTTAACGCGCTTGAGGTCGGTTTCGGTCGCGCGCCCTCGCGCGCCCTCGTCTGATCGGGATGCCGTGCGAGCGATATAACGCACATCGGCCGCACGCGATCAGGCCCGTCTTGCGTCTCGCCTCGGACTTATCGCGCTTTGGCCGCGCCTTGGCACGCGATCGATGCCTCTTGCATGAGCCACGTGCGAAACGCCTTCAACCTCGGCAGTGAGGCGCATTCGGATCGGTACACGATGTAGTACGCAAGCTCCGACGCGAAATCGATCTTGGGGAACAGCCGAACGAGCCGGCCCGACGCCACGTCATCGCCGGCCATGACGCTTCGCGCCAACGCCACGCCATGACCGTCGACTGCGGCCTGTAGCACCGCCGCCGAGTTGTTGACCTGGGTACCGCGCCGCGTATCGACTTCAGCGGCGCCGGCCGCCTGCAACCAGGCATTCCACGACACAAAGCCGATATGCGTGTCGACCGAGAGATCGTGGATCAGCGATTTGCCCGCCAGATCGCGCGGCGCCTTGACGCTCTTGTTCTTCTTGAGCCAGTCCGGCGAGCACACGGGATAGATTTCCTCATCCATCAATTTCTCGGCCTCGAGGCCCGGCCATGTCCCGCGGCCATAGCGCACGCCGATGTCGATACCCTGCGCCACGAAATCCATCAGCTTCAGACTCGTATCCAATCGAACGTCCGTGTCGGGACACGCGTTATAGAAGTTCTCGATGCGCGGCAATAACCACTTGGCCGCGAATGCGGGACTCACCGTCACCGTCAGCACCCCGCCTTTCGCGCCCTCCTGCAGCCGATTCAGTCCGAGGCTCAGTCGATCGAAGCCGGCTCGAATGTCCGGCAGCGCGCGTTCGGCGATGTCGGTCATCACCAATCGCGCCTTGCCGCTCGCACCACGATTGAAGAGCGGAACGCCGAGCCAGTCCTCCAGCGACCGCACCAATTGACCGACCGCCGCCGGTGTGACGTGAAGTTCGTGCGCCGCGGCCGAGAAGCTCTGATGGCGCGCACTCGCTTCGAACGCACGCAATGCGTTGAGAAAGCCCGGTGTTTTCATATGGAAGAGCCCAAGTGCGTTCGCACGAAGCGGTCGCGCTGCACGAGAGGCGCATGCCTCGATGGCGCAACGGTGGATTCCGGCACGAACGCAGCGATTTTTCAGTAAAGATTTTCTTTCAATAAAGCATACATTTTCTCGTTTGCGACGTCACCCCATCGCGAGAAGAATGAGCACATCAAAGACGAATATTTCTGCATCGCGGAAAGGCGTCGAATTCATGGGGAAACTCGATCATGCATAGTTTTTCTTCTCAAGTTGCGATCGTTACCGGTGGCGGCTCCGGCATCGGAAAGGAAGTCGCGATCCGTCTGGTCAAAGCGGGTGCCCAGGTCGTCATCGGCGGCCGAGACGAAGCCAAGCTCAAGCAAGCGGCGGCCGAAATCGATCCGTCCGGCGCGAACGTGCGCTGGCATGCGGGCGATATCGCCCATCCCTCGACCGCAAAAGAGCTCGTCGAGCTCGCGCATCGAGACTTCGGCGGCGTGGACATTCTCATCAACAACGCCGGCGTGTTTCGCCCGAAGCCTTTCCTCGACATCGACGAGACCGAATACGACTGGTTTCTCGACACGATCCTGAAGGGCAAGTTCTTCATGGCTCAAGCGGCGGCCAAGGCGATGCAGCAACGCGGCGGCGGTGCGATCGTGCAGACGGGGTCGCTGTGGGCATTGCAAGCGATCGGAGCCACGCCGTCGGCCGCCTATTCGGCTGCGAATGCCGGAGTACACGCGTTGACGCGCAACCTCGCGATCGAACTGGCGCCCTTGAATATCCGAATCAATACGGTTGCGCCGGCCGTGGTCGAAACACCGGTCTACAACACGTTCATGACGTCGGATCAGGTGAAGGCAACCTTGCCTGCGTTCAATGCGTTCCATCCGCTTGGACGCAACGGCCAACCGGCCGACGTCGCCGAGGCAATGCTCTTCCTCGCTTCGACGCGCGCCTCCTGGATCACCGGCACCGTGCTGCCTGTGGATGGCGGCGTCATGGCCGGCCGCCACGCCTGACCGCTACCTCTAACGCCTACCCACCAGGAGCACATCGATGGTCTATCTGCAAATCACGCTCGACGTTTCGAACTCGAATCGCCCCGCTGCCGCCGGCGTGTATGAAAAGTACCGGGCCCCGTTCCTCGACACGATCACGGGCGCGAAGTCGAAAGACTTGCTTGTGCGCGAAGAAGACGTCCAAGTGATACACGGCTTTGACACCGTTGCACACGCGCAAGCCTATCTTGAGAGCGCGCTCTTCAACGCGGACGTGGTCGTGGCGCTCAAGCCGCTGCTCAACGGCGCACCCGAGGTACGCATCTATCGCGCCGCTCAAGGCGCGACCTCGCATCGATGTGGGGTCAGCCTATGACCCCGCATCGATATTCAACGCGACGAAAGCGAACGCGATGATGCAAGACCGAGATGTCGATCGCGACGCGCCGTGCGACCGTATAGATGAATACGTCACGCCGAGCCCGGACGTGACGCGCCGCCTGGCCGCCTGGGCGCGCTAACGCGCCGACGCGCGCTTGCCGATCCGTTTTTCCAAAAACGAATCGGAGACTGCACGCAAGCGCGCGTTGGCTCTGGCGTCGAGCACGGCGATGGCGATGGACACGGCGAAGATCACCAGGCTGAACGTGATGACAAGACTCGCGAGCCATGGGACGGGCAAGGTGCTGACCGTCGACAGCGAATAACTGCCGCGGTCGAAACTCGCTGCGGCCATGCCGCAATAGTGCATGCCGCAGACCGCGACGCCCATCACCACCGCCGCGCCCACCTGACGAACACGCCGGTGTGCGCGCAGTCCGCGCAGACCAAAGGCGAGAATCAGCGCGCCCGCGCTCGCGAGAATCGCGATCACGATCGACAGCGCGACAAGCCATGGCGAATAGTGAATCGCCGGGCATACGCCCATCGCCTGCATGCCGAGATAGTGCATGCCCGCGACACCGAGTCCCATCGCGACGGCGCCGCCGATCAGACGCGACCATCGCAATTCGTAGCTCCACAAGGGGATAAAGCCGATTGCCGAAGCGACGATCGCAACAAAAAGGGAGCCGACGGTAATCGGGATGCTGTAGCCCACCGAAAACGGCAAATGAAACGCGAGCATGCCGACAAAGTGCATCGACCAGATGCCGAGTCCCATGACGCCGCCCCCGAACACAATCCACGGCGCAATCGGCCGATTCCCGATCATGTCGAGACGATCGGAAAGATTGAGGGCCGTGAACGAGGCGATGACCGAGAGAAGAAATGACGCCGCAACAAGGGTGAAATCGTAGGTGCCAGTCATTGTGTGCGTACCCATCATGGCTGCAGCCATCCAGAATCACACGGGCGAAACCCGTCGGCTCGATGCGTCCGTGATCTCCGGGCACCCATCCGGATGTCCGGGTCGGACAATCCAATCGATGCCTCTGCCGATCAAGAATTCAGTCGATCCCAACGGCCTTATCCGCTCGCCCGCCCCGGTCTTCGTTTTATTTTTGTTGATCGCGCCTGCCGTGTCCGGCATCGAGCGTCCCATGATATTTGACTTGGAGATTCGAGGACACATCCTAAGGGTTCGGTGTTTGCCCCAGTTACTGCTAAATCAGGCGATCTTTTTCAAAGCCAAAAAACCGATCGCATGCATGCGCATACCATCCTGCGTTTCGCAGCGTCACGCGCGGCGCGATCTCGTGTTTATGAAGTATTTCGAACATAGATCAACCCAGCGAACCGGCTTTGACGCCGTGAACATGCGCATCCGGGTTAAAGCTGTGTACCGCCGATCGGCGCGATGGGCGACGTGAATCTGCACGCATCAGCCAGGCGGCTCGGAAAACCGAGGAACTGAGCGGCCAGCGAATTGAGCGGCCGAGGAAACCCACCAGAAAGACGCGATACCGCGGTATCGCGTCGACGCGCGTCGCGTGCGAAGCGTCAACCGTGCTTCACCCGCGACGCGCGCTACAACCTCTGTATCGCCGCCTGGCCTCAGAACGCGACCGTCTGCTTGACCGCGGCCATATTCGCGTCGAGGTTGTCCTTCGTGATCACGACCACCGGCACGACGATGCTCTTCGGCGGCGTCTTGCCCTGAGCCGCTTCGACAAGCGCGTCGGCGGCCTTCTCGCCCATCAGGTTAGGCTGTTGCATGCCGAATGCCGCAAGACGGCCATCGCGCAGCATCGCAATGAAGTCTTCGACACCGTCGAACGCGGCCAACATCAGATCGTCGTTCTTGCGCGCGGCCTGAATCGCCTTCGCGCTGCCGAGCGACGCGACGTCGACCTGCACGAACAGCGCCCGCATATCCGGATGCGCCGTGATCATGTCCTGCGTGTATTTGAACGCCTCTTCGCCCGTATACCGTTGCAACTGATTCAAACCGACCTCGGGCACGCCCGCTTCCTTCATCGCCTTACGGAAACCCGCGGTACGAAGCTGACCGTTCTTGCGCGCGAGCGACACGGTGATCATGCCGAATCCGCCCGACGTCCAGCCCTTGGCCTTGAGCATCTCGGCCACCTTCTGGCCCGTTTCATACGCACCCTTCTCATTGTCGGAACTCACGAACGTCGCGTAGTTTCCGCCGTTCGTGCCAATGTCCGCGATGACGACGGGCACGTGCGCGCGCTCGGCCAACGCGAGCACGCTCGGCGCCGTCGACGAATCGGTCGGCGACAGCACGATGCCCGCGACGCCCTTCGAAATCGCATCCTGCGCGTTCTTGAGCTGCGCCGATGCGTCGTTGCGCGAGTCGAGCGTCAGCACGTTGCCGCCCGCCTTCGTGATGCCCGTCTCGACGCCCTTCGCGATGTGCCGCCAGAACGGAAGATCGAGGCCGGGCGTGATGTAGGCGAACGTCTTGCCCTTCACATCGGTATCCTGCGCGCGCGCGCCGATCGATACCGTCGCAAGACCGGCGATCGCCAACGCGGCAATGGCGCGAACTGCGTTTTTAGCGGAAAAAATCGTCATTGCAGTGTCTCCTGGTTCTACGTTGTAAGAATCGATTTCCCTGAGGATGTCGCCAAGAACGTCGCTAAGGACGTCACTGAAGCACGCGGCTATTTCGCCCGCGCCCCGAAACGCGCGCTCAACAGCCGCTCGCCGAGCACGGCGACGATGATGACGGTGCCGATCGCGCTGCCTTGCCAATACGGACCGACATTCAGCAAGTTCAGACCGTTGTGGATCAGCACAAGAATCAACACGCCGAAAAACGTGCCGATCATCGAGCCGCGTCCGCCGAACAGGCTCGCTCCGCCGATCACGACGGCCGCGATCGAATCGAGTTCGAGCCCCGTGCCCGCGATCGGATCGATCGACATGAGCCGCGATGCGAGCATGACCGCCGCGAGCGCGGAGAACGCGCCCGACAGCACATAGACGAGCACGTTGTAAAAATCCACGCGCAAGCCCGCCGCGCGCGCGGCTTCACGATTGCTGCCGAGCGCATAGATCGTGCGGCCGCCCTTGGCGAACGTCAGATACGCCCAGGTCACTGCAAACAGCACGAGCACAAGCAGGAAATTGACCGGGAAGCCGAACACCGTCGCCGTCGAAGGCGCGGACAGCGCATCGGGCAACGTCGAGATCGAATTGCCGTTCGTGAGCACGAACGCGAGCGAGCGTCCGATCGACATCATGCCAAGCGTCACGATGAACGGCGCGATCCGACCGCGCGTGACGAGCAAGCCGTTGACGAGCCCCAGCAATCCGCCGCCGATGATCGCGATCGCGATCGACGGAATCAGCGGAATGCCGAAGGTATTGATCGCCAGCCCGAGCACGATGCCGCCGACGCCCGTCAGCGATCCGACCGACAGGTCGATCCCGCCGACGAGCACGACGAATGTCTGGCCGATAGCCGCGATCCCGGTCACAACGGCCTGATCCATGAGATTCAGCACGTTGCCCAACGATAAAAAGTGCGGCGAGGAGATCCCCAACGCCGCGCAAATCAGCACGAATAGGAGGCCCATGCGGACTTCGAGCTGATAGTGACTCAGTACCTTGCGCCAACCGCGTTTGGCCTTGCCCGCGGTCTGTCGCGGTTCGGTTTGCGGATCGCGGATCGTCTTAGCGTTCATTCAGTGTCTCCTCATGCTGATACGTGTCGATCGCGACGCGGATATGGGTAATCGCGTGCCGCGCGAGTGCGTCGGCCACGATGCGCGCGGCGCGACTTAGAGGCGCCGCATCGATATTCGAAGGTATCGACATGCCGATCTCGCCGAACGCGTGTCCCGACGCGTTGACGAGCCGCAGCTTGACCGCGCGCACCGCGCCGTCCTCGACGACCTGACCGTCTTGTGTATCGGCCGACCACAGCGCGCGAAGCGCCGTTTGTTCGACCATCGGGAAATGCGTCGGCGCGAAGCCGAGCTGCATCGCGTGACGTTCGACGAGATCGAGGCAAAACACGCGGCCCCGCTCGATCTGTACCCAGAATGCCGCCCCTTCGATCTCGCGCGCGATGTCGTCGAGCACGGCCTTCATCTGGCGCGCCGACGAACGCGGCATCGACAACATCGTCAAGATCGCGGGATCGAGCATATGGCTCGGCACCTCGGCCACCGATACGCCGTCGCTCATCACGACGATGCGATCGCAAAGTCCGAGCGCTTCCTCGAAATCCGACGACACGACGACGACGGCGACGCCGCTCGCCGCGACCTTGCGGATGATCCGATAGAGCGTGCTGCGCGCGCCGATGTCGACACCGCGCGTCGGCTCGTCGAGCAACAGGATCGACGGACTCAGCATCAGCCAGCGCGCGAGCAGGACCTTTTGCTGCTGACCGCCGCTCAAACTCAACATCGGCACATCACGCACGTGCACCGGCATGTCGAGATCCTTGAACAAGGCATCGATCGCCGAAGTCTGCGTGCCGTAGTCGGTGAACCACGCGCGACGCCTGCCGAGGCGCGCGAGCAGCAGGTTCTCCTGGACCGACAGATCGGGCACGAGTCCTTGGCGCCGACGATCCTCGCCGATGAACCCCATCCCCGCGCGAATCGCCTTGATCGGCGTCTCGGGTCGATAGGGCTTGCCGTCGAGCAAGACCTCGCCGCCTTGCATCTTGCGCAGGCCGAACAGCGACTCGAGCGCCTCGGAACGCCCCGCGCCGACAAGACCCGCGAGTCCGACGATCTCGCCGCGCCCGACCGAAAACGACAGATCCCTGAGCAAGGGCGCCGAAGCGAGATGCCGGACGTCGAGCACGGCATGCTCGCGCGAAGCGCTCGCTTGCGGCTGCGGCGCGCTCTCGTAGACGTTCTCGATATCGCGTCCGACCATCCAGCGCACGAGATCGCGCGTCGTGATCGACGAGGTCGCGATATCGGTCGCCACCGTGCGGCCGTCACGGATCACCGTGATCCGATCGGTGATCTCAAGGATCTCTTCGAGCCGGTGCGAGACGAAGACGAGCGACTTGCCGCGCTCGCGCAGCAATCGCATGACGGCGAACAACTGCTCGACCTCAAGCGGCGAAAACGAGGCGGTCGGTTCGTCGAAGATGATCACGTCCGAATCGTTATACAAGGCCTTACATATCTCGATCATCTGCCGCTGCGCGATCGACAGATCACCCGCGCGCAAATGCAGCAGATCCGGCGACTGTTCGATGTCGACGAGCGCGTTCGCGGCTTTCTCGCGCATCCTGTTCCAGCGTGTGCGGCCGCGCGTGCCGAACTCGGCCAGCGCGATGTTTTCGAGCACGCTGAGATCGGGCGCGATGCTTGTCTCCTGCATCACGATCGAGATCCCCGCCGTCAAGCCTTCTCTCGGCGAAGCGAAGTCGACCGCTTCGCCCTTGAAACGATAGGTGCCCGACGTCCTCGGAATATGTCCGGCGATGATGCGCGACAGCGTCGACTTGCCGGCGCCGTTCGCGCCGATCAGCGCGTGCACCTCGGCGCGCCGCAGCGACACGCTGCATCCGCTCAGCGCGTTGACCGCGCCGAAGCGCTTGGTCACGTCGCCGAGCGTCGCGATAACCGACGAATCGTCGGCCGGGATGGGATGCATCAGCAAACCTCCAAAACAATGGGCGCGACCGAATACCCGTCCACCTCGACGCGCCGATGTGGATTCGATCCGTGATCGACGTGATAACAGATCCGCTCTGGCGTGAGGTTCGCGATCCAGACGCGATGCACCGCGCCGTCGTCGACCGCGAGCACAGCCGTGCTGCCCGCGGGGTACGCAGCGCTCACATCGAGCAGGCGGTATCCCGTCACGCGATAGAGCGCCGCGAGCAGGTGTCCGAGCGCGGACAATTCGAGGCGTCCGTTCGAGGCGAGCGTGATGCCGCTGAATCCCGTGAGTTCGGCCACGCCGATGCGCTGCGCGCCGTGTTTCGCGAATTCCGCGATATAGCCGAGCGCCCAAGCCGCCGCGAACGATTCGAATTGACGGACGTCGTCGTGCGTCTGGGCAATTTTCAAGCGTGACGGATTCGCCGGCGTCTGCGCGCCATACGGATTCGCGCGCATTGCGATCGACGACGGTCCGACCCAGAACGGCACATCGGGAAACAAGGCCTTGACGCTGCGCGCGATGAACTCGATACAGCTCAGCGTTTCGACGACCGATTCGTCGTCGGCCACGTGCACGATCGGACAGGTCGTGAAGCCGATGAAATCGAGCGCGGCGGGATCGGGACGTTTGCGATTGAGCTCGGCGAAATACGCAAGGGTGCCGCCGCCGATCTTGGCCGGACCGAACACGCGCCGCGCCGCGTCATACAGCGACTCGAGCGAGGGCGCGGCAGGCCACGGCGATCCCGGCAACACCGCCTTGAGGTCCACGGCGGGCGTGACGAACACCGCACCCGGCGCGACGCCTGCGGCATGCATCGCGTGCCGCACCGTTTCGAGTTCGGCATCGGGCGTATCCCGGCACGCGAGGATCACGTTCAGCACGAGGTCGGCCCCCGCCGACGCGGTCAACGACGCGATGCGCTTGAAGCGCAGCGCAAGCGAAGCCGCGTCGTCATCGGAGCATATCGTCGCGACCAGATGATTCGGACGCAGTACGCCCAACAGATCGACGTGCGAGGCGTCGCATACGTCGGCGTCGGCGTCGATGCCGAGTCCGATCGACGGCAGACGCGTATCGGTGGCCGCGCCGATCTGGATACGGATCGGTTGCGATCGTCCGGGCGCGTGCGCGTCGAAGTCTTGCCCAGGGCCTTGTTCAAGGCCCTGTTCTCGCGCGATGCGCGGATCATCCACGGCGACGGGCGACGTCAACGGCCTCACATCGATATCGACGCGCTGCACATACGTCTCGCCCGCGGCAAGCGGATACGGCCACGGCAGCGCAATCGGACGGCTATAAGTCTTGAACGAGGCATCGGACCAATTCCGCTGATCCTCCATTTCAAACACATCGCCCGTCATGCGAATCGCGACCTCGACCTGATCTCCGATTGCGTGGCGCAATGCACGCAGCGCGAGAAACGGCTGGTAAGGCTCGATCCGTTCGGGAAACCGGCTTTCGCTCAGCGTGCCGTCGTCGTGCTCGGCCACGACGCGCTCGCCGCTGACGCTCAGCGGATGCAGCATGACGATGCCCGTGCGATTGGTCTCGACGGCGCGCCGCACGGACGCGATCGTCGTATAGGTCAGGCGGCCCGATGCATGCCCCTCGATCGCGATCGACACATCGAGTTCATCGCCGCTCGGCCCCGTGGTTCCATCGATGACGACTTCGAAGTAATCGGACGTTTCGCGAATGCGCGTCGAACGCACGTCGAAAGGATGCGTTTCCCAGCCCGCGCCGCGCATGGCGAACTGCAGCGCCCTGAGGACTTCGACGTTCGCGAACCGAATATAGCGAAGCGCATGACCTTCGAGTCTCGCGTGCAGCGTACCGGCGCGCAGCACACGGACCTGTTCGCATCGCGCGCCGCCCATGGCATCTGTGTCCGCCATAGCAACAGTGGCCATCAGCGTTTGTCTCCGGATCGTTTGACGTGGTATCGATGTGCGGCTCGCGGCCGCTGATCTCTGATGGAAGTTTGCAAAAAAAGGCGATAAGTTACTATTGAATAAATGGCATCGGCCTATTTCCTGTGGTTATCGCTCGCCGAAGCCGTCGCATCGCGCGCAAAGCCCGCCATGACGGGCCTTGGCGCCGATTTTTCGAGGTGTCGGCACTCGGGTTTTCACGTATCGCATCGACACCGTCACGATGATGTTCATTCGCTCATACCCAGCATGATTGCCCCCATTTCGACCATTCGAAAACGCCTGCGCCTGCGCCACCTTCAATTGATGGTGGCGCTGTCCGAGTCGCTGTCCTTGCGCAAGGCGGCCGAAGAACTCGCGATGACCCAGCCCGCGGCGACAAAGGCGTTGCAGGAGCTTGAAGACACCGTCGGCGTCGCGCTGTTCATCCGCCACGCGCGCGGCATGGAACCGACGGTCTACGGCGAAGCGATGATCCGCTACGCGCGCGTCGTATTCGAAAATCTCGGCGAACTCAGAGAGGAACTGGCCGCGATCGCGGCCGGCGATGTCGGCAAGGTGAGGATCGGCGCGGTCATGGCGCCCGCACCCGATTTGCTGACGCAAGTCATCGTGTCGCTCAAGGCGCAACATCCGCGCC
The DNA here is from genome assembly GCF_003628125.1 of Pararobbsia silviterrae. GTDB lineage: Bacteria > Pseudomonadota > Gammaproteobacteria > Burkholderiales > Burkholderiaceae > Pararobbsia > Pararobbsia silviterrae. The sequence goes on along the minus strand of NZ_RBZU01000006.1, from coordinate 302,179 downwards.
TGCATATGACCGTGCAGATCGACACGAGCGACGTGCTCGTGCCCGCGCTTCAACAAGACGAACTCGACATCGTCGTCGGGCGCATCCCGTACGGGTTCGCCGACAGCGATCTCACGTTCGAGGCGCTCTCCGAGGAAGATCTGTCGATCGTGTCGCGGCCCGATCACCCGATGACGACGAGCGCGAGCCGCCCGCGTCTGGCCGAACTCACGCGCTTTGCGTGGATCGTGCAGCCGCATCCGAGTCCGATGCGTCAGATCATCGACCAGACGTTTCGCGAATCGCGCGTGTCGCCGCCGCCGAGTACGGTCGAGACATCGTCGATCCTGACCACGCTCTCGTTGCTGCGCGAGTCCGATATGCTTGCCGTGTTGCCGAGTTCGGTCGCGCGCTACTACTCGGATCTCGGCACGATCGCGGCGCTGCCGACGCCCTTGCGCGGACGACTCGCGCCGTACGGGCTGATCCTCAGAAAGAACCATCGGATTCGGCCCGCGACGCAACTCGTCATCGACGCCATTCGGGCCGTGGCGTAACGCTACGTGCCGCGACGGCGCGCACGACGCCGGCACGCACGTCGGTGCAGCCTATGCGGCATCCGCGGCTAGCGCATGGGCAAGCCGTGGATGCACGTTCGATGCAGGCTTACTCGACGATATGGAAGCTGTCCGTGTACGCGTCGCTCAACGTGAGGCCGAGCCCCGGCGTCGTGTCGGACAATTGCAGATACCCGTTCTCGGGCTGCGGCTCGCCCTCGAAAATGTAATAGAACAGCTCGTTACCGACCTCGACGTCGAAGACCGGGAAAAACTCCGCGAGGGGACTCGCCGTGCTCGCCATCGTCAGATGGTAGTTGTGCATCTGACCCGCATGCGGAATGACGGGCACGGACCACGCCTCGGCCATCGCGTTGATCTTGAGCGCCGCCGTGATGCCGCCCACGCGATTCGTGTCGTATTGAATCACGTCGACCGCGCGGCGTTCGAGCAGGTCCTTGAACCCATAGACCGTGAATTCGTGCTCGCCGCCCGAAATCGGCACGATGTTCATCTTCTTGAGTTCCTGATAGCCCTCGACGTCATCGGCGATCACGGGCTCTTCGAGCCAGCGCGGTTCATACGGCGCGAGCCGCGGCAGCATGCGGCGCGCGTATTCGAGCGTCCACCCCATATAGCACTCGAGCATGATGTCGACATCGTCGCCGACGAGTTCGCGCAGCAGACGCACTTGCTCGAGATTTTTCTGCATGCCCTTGGCGCCGTCTTTCGGACCGTAGCCGAAGCGCATCTTCATCGCCGTGAAGCCTTGATCGAGATACCCCTGGGCCTCGGCAAGAAAGGCGTCGCGATCGTCGTTGTTATAGAGCTTCGACGCGTAGCACGGAATCTTTTCCTTGGTCCGGCCGCCGAGCAACTTGAAGACGGGCTTGTTCACCGCCTTGCCCTTGATGTCCCAGATCGCGAGATCCACGGCCGAGATCGCGGCCATGCCGATGCCTTTGCGGCCCCACGCGAGCGTGCGCCGATACATCTTTTGCCAGATGTATTCGCTATCGAACGGATCCTCGCCGATCGCGATCGGGGCCAGGTATTCATCGACGATCTTCTTCGCGACATGCGGCGCGAGCGCGCAATTGCCGATACCGACGGTGCCGTCGTCGCATTCGATTTCGACGACCAGCCATCCGTGAAAGCGAAACGAGCCCATCGCGTCGCCGCGTTCATAGAGGATGTCGACCGCATTCGTGCAGAAATGTGACTGCGGCGCCACCACTTTGCCTCGCCACTCATAGACACGCGTGCGTACATGCTTAATCTTCATGAAACCTGATCTCCTGGCGCAAACGGTTGGATGTTTGAGCAGGGGACCGACTCCACTCGACGGCGCGCGGCAATCCGGCAACGACGCGCTCGCATGCAGCCCGAGAGTCGGCGTCCCTGTGCTTCGAGCAATGCGGAGTGTGGGGAAGAATGCGATAACCGGCTATTGAATTTTACGAATGGGGCGATTCGTAGCGGTTATCGGGGGCGGCGTGCGAACGCACGCCTGAAATCAGGCTGTCGCGGCGCGCGGGACGCGATCTGCACGATCACGCCCGCGCCACAATGTTCACCAGCTGTCCGGGATCCGACGCGCGAGCCAGTCCGGCACACCCTTGTGCCGCAACCAGGCGCCGAAGTCCTTGAGGCGGAGCGATAACGGCAGACGCGGCGTCGCATGCGACGACGGCGTGAAGCCGATCTTCGTGCGTCCCGCGTCGAGATCCCACCGCATGCCGTCGTTGTTCGACACGAGATTGACGATCTCGAGTCCGTCGAATTGCGCTTCGACCGCGCACCGCATCCCGTCGAAGAAGTCCTGCTGGCTCAGCCACATCTGCTGACCCCAGCGACCCATGGCCATATGCGGCCCCGGCACGTTGTCATGAGTCCATTGGAGCCAGCCGATCCGCGCGCTGACGGTCGATACGCCGCGCGCACGCGCATAAAACGCCGCCACACGCTCGCCGAAGAGCTTCGATACGCCGTACGCATTGACGGGCTTCGGCGTCAGCGACTCGGACAACCGTTCGTCGCCGAACCGATAACCGCCGAACACCCAGTTCGAACTCGCGAACACGATGCGCCGCACGTGATGCCGTGCGGCGGCCTCGTAGAGATTGAACACGGCGTCCATATTGTTGTGGATCGCCGAAGCCCATTCGGCGGTCGGTGAACGATCGGCGGCAAGATGCACGATCGCGTCGCAACCGTCGAGGACGTGCGTCCAGTCGGCGTCGAATTGCGTCGTGTCGCCCTGCACGATCTTCGGATGTCTCGGAGGCGTGATGTCGAGCCCCCAGACGTCCCAGCCCGGCAAGGATGAAAAATGCTCGAACAGCATGAACCCAAGATGGCCGTTCGCGCCTGTGATGAGGACTTTTCTCGTCGATCGATTGTCTGTCATGTGCTATTCCGTAACATGCGCGCCGCGCGGCCTATTTGACGAAGGCCATGCGGCTGCGATCGAGCGTCATCGTCACGGCGATCACGACGACCGCGCCCGTAATGATCAATTGCAGATAGGGATTGACGCCGATCACGTTCAAGCCGTTCTTGAGCAACGCGATGATCGCCACGCCGAAGATCGTCCGATGCACGCCGCCGCTTCCGCCCGAGAGCGCCGTCCCGCCGATCACCACGGCCGCGATGGCGTCGAGCAGCATACCGTCGCCCATGCGCGGGGTGCCGACCGACGTGCGCGCGACCATGAGCACCGCACCTGCGGAGCACAACATGCTGCACGCCATGAACGCGCCGAGCCGGATGAATTGCGTGTTGAGCCCCACGATGCGCGCCGCCATCGTACTACTGCCCGTGGCGAACACCGTCCGGCCGCGATAGGTCTTGTTCGAGACGATCACCGCGACGGCGAATACCGCGAACGCCCACAGCGCGACATTGGGTATGCCCGAGATCGTGCGGCCCGACGCGATCCAGTCCATCGTCTCGTTCGAGAACATCACGTTCTGTCCGCCCGACATCCAGACCGATACGCCGCCGAGCACCATCATCACGCCGAGCGTGCCGATAAACGACGGAATGTTCACGACGACGGTCAGCAGACCGTTCACGAGTCCGACGACCAAGCCGATGCCGAGCGCCGCGAGGATGGCCAGCCATGCGGGCCATTGAAAATCGCGCAGCAGCACCGAAGTCGCGATCGCCGAGAACGTGACGAGCGCGCCGATCGACAGATCGATACTGCCGATGAGAATCACCAGCGTGAGTCCCGTCGCCACGACGAGCAATACGGCGGACTGCCGCAAGAAATTCAACAGATTGAAAAACGAAAGAAAGCGTGCGTTGCCCGCTTGAAAAATAACGAGCATCAGGATCACCGACGCAATGAGCAGGCACGTGCTCAACGAAGGCACCCAGCGGCGCGAAGCCGAAACAGTCGTGGACATAGTCGTGTTCCTATCAGGTCATCATGGCGACGAGATCGCGCTCGGTCGGCTTCGCGTCGACCGGCGCATCGAATTCGGCGCTGACACGGCCTTCGCGCATCACGAGAATCCGATTGCTGAGGCCGGTCAGTTCGAGAATATCGTCGCTCACGAGCAGAATGGCGACATCGGTGTCGGCCAGATCGCGCAGGAGCTTATAGATGTCTTCCTTGGCCCCGACGTCGACGCCGCGCGTCGGATTGTCGAGCACGAGCACGCGCACGCCCGCGGCAAGCCAGCGCCCGAGAATGACCTTTTGCTGATTGCCGCCCGAGAGATTCTTGATCAACTGATCGGGGCCCGAGGTCCGCACGCCGAGCGCCTTGATCTGCTCGCGCGCGATCGCGCGCTCCTTGCGTTGCGAGAGCAAGCCCAACGCGCCGACGACGCGCTTTCTCGCGGCGATGCCGATATTGTTCGCGACGCTCATATACATGAACGCGCCTTCGGTCTTGCGCTCCTTCGGCACGACGCCGACGCCCGCCTTGACGGCGGCCGCATTGCGACGCTTGAGCGGCAACGCGGCGCCCGAAATCGCGACCGTGCCCTTGACCGGAAAGTCCTCATGTCCCGTGAAAGCGCGCACCACGGCTTCCTTGCCGCACCCCATCAAGCCGCCGATGCCGACGATCTCGCCCGCGCGCACCGCGAACGACACGTCCGCGACACCCGCGCCGTCGAGACCTTGAACCTCGATCAACGGCGCGCCGAAGGCCTGACGTTGGCGATGCTCGTGATAGAACTGGCTATTGCGTTGACGCCCGACCATCAGCGCATGCAGCCGCGCCTCGGAAATCTCGGCCTTCGAAACCTCGCCGCTGTTGACGCCGTCCTTGAGCACACATGTGCGATCGCAGAACTCGATGTATTCCGACAAGCGATGCGTGATGAGCACGAACGATGCGCGATCGAGCAGCTTGCGCACGCTGCCGAGCAGCAAGGCGATCTCGCGTTCGCCGATCGCGGCGGTCGGCTCGTCGAGCAGGATCACCGGATGCTTGACGTCGAAGAGCTGCGCGAGAATGAACGCGCGGCCGATTTCGATCATCTGACGCACATGGAACGGCAAACGACCGACGACGACGTCGAGCCGCACATGGCTCAAGCCGAGTTCGTCGAGCTGCGCGCGCGCCACGCGCGCGAGCGAACGCCCCGATGCATGCGCGCGCAACCAGGCTTCGTTGCCGAGCGCGATATTGTCGATCACCGACATATTCGGGAGCAGCGCCTGCTCCTGAAACACCATGAAGACGCCCGCGCGGGCGCTTTCGGCGTAGTTCGCCGGCACATGCGGCCGACCGTCGAACGTCATGCCGCCCTGATCGGGCGACACGACGCCGGCCATGATCTTGAGCAACGTCGACTTGCCCGCGCCGTTTTCTCCCGCAATGCCGAGCAATTCGTTATGCCGGACGTCGAGCGAGACGTTATCGAGCACCGATGTCGGTCCAAAGGATTTCTTGACGCCGTTGACCGACAACAGTGTATGAGGTTGACCGCTCATTTGACTTCGAACTCCCGTTGGCGGAACGATGTGATCAGCAGTGCGACGACGAGCACGAGGCCCTTGATGATGTCCTGCCAATAGGGAAACACGGCGATCAGGTTCATGAGATCGGCGAGCGTCGAGACGACGAGCACGCCGATGATCGAACCGAGCGCGCCGCCGTGTCCGCCCGTGATCGCCGTGCCGCCGAGCACGACGGCCGCGATCGTCGCGAGCGTCAGGAAATCGCCCATCGACACCGTCGCGGTGCCCAGACGCGCCATCAGCAGCACGCCGCCGAGACCCGCGAGCGTGCCGCTCAGCGCAAACGCCAGGATCTTGGCGCGATCGACGCCCGCGCCGAGCGTGCGCGCGATGTTTTCGTCGCCGCCGATCGCGAGCCAATGCCGGCCGACGACGCCTTTCTTCTGCAAGCCGACCACCGCGACATAGACGACGAGCGCATAAAGCGCGAGCAAGGGCACGCCCGGCAGGATCGACGCCTGCACGAAGCGGATCACGGCCGGTGTCATGACGGCGATCGATTCGCCCCCTGAAATGAACATGACCGCGCCCGACAGCGCGGTCGCCATGCCGAGCGTCACGAGAATGGACGGGATGCGTAAATAGACGTAGAGCGCGCCGTTCACGAGTCCGCACACGAGCCCGATCGCGACGCCCAGCACGAGCGCCCACCACCCGATCGCCGGCAGCAGCCAGGCGGAGACCATGCCGGCCGTCGTCGCGATCGCGCCGACCGACAAATCGATCGAACCGATCAGGATGACCACCGACATGCCGCACGCGACGATCAACGTGACCGACGACGACAGCAGCAGATCGCGGACGTTCTGCAGATTGAAGAACGAGATGCCAGACATGGAAGCCAGCACTTGCGCGACGACCAACGTCGCGGCAAGCATGGCGAGCTGAATAACCTTCACTTGAATGCCTCGGCCGTATCGAATACACATGGCGCGCCGCGACGATGCGTCGTCGCGGCGCGCGCGAACCTTAGGTCGGAATGCGCTTCTTGTAGTGAGAGAAGTACAGGTCCTTGTAGCGCTGGAGATCGCCGGCGGCGACCGCGTCGCGATAGGCCTTGGGCAGCTCGTAACCGGCCGGACGCGGATAAGGCGCCCACATCTGTTCGACGTCGAGCGGCCAGACGAAGTTTTGCGGATCCCAATCGTCGGGGCTCAGCACGCGCGACATCTTGCGCCAATCGAACGGAAGCTTGCCGCCGCCGAGGAACGCCTTGATCTTGGCGACGTTGGCCTTCGTCACGAGCGTGCCGCCCGTCGCCATCATCAGTTCGGTCGGCGACGGCTTCCAGCCGTTCAGCACGTCAAATGCGCGCACGAGCGCAAAGCCGGCCTGGTATTGCGGGATATAGCTGATCGAGGCGAGGTATTGCCCCTGCTCGATGAGTTCGAGGTTCTCGGCATTGCCGTCGTGTCCGACCACCGGAATCTTGAGGCCCGCTTCCTTGAGCGCCTGCACGATGCCCAGGCCTTCGCTGTCGTTTTGCGCGTAGACGCCGTCGATCTTCGGATAACGGGTCAGCATGTCTTCCATCACGCGGCGCGAATCGACCGGATTCCAGTTGCCCGGCTGACGCGCGAGCAGCTTGATATTCGGGAACTCCTTGAGCGCGCGATCGACGCCGAGCGTGCGCGAGATATCGGGCGACGCACCCGGGAAACCCGTGATATGCACGAAGTTGCCCTTGCTGCCCATGGCCTCGAACAGCGTCTTCGCGAGGTTATACGCGTTCTGTACGTCGTCGGCCGCGAAAAAGCTGCCGTAGCCGTTGCCCTGATCGATCGGATGCATCCAGGGCAGCGTGTCCCAAACCGCGATATAGGTCGCGTTGTATTTGCCCGCGAGGCTTGTGATCTGCTTGACGTTCGCGGTGTCGTTCGAATCGCCGAACAGGCCCTTCGTGCCGGCCTGCAATTGCGCTTCGACGATCTCGATGTGCTTCGCCGCCTGACCGTCGTACGCGAGAATCTTGTAGTCGACGCCGATCGCGGCGGCGGCTTCCGTTGCGCCCTTGTTCCAGTTCGTGAAGTAATCGTTTTCGAGCCGCGTCACGACGCTCGTGATCTTGAGCTTATTTTTCGTCTGAGCCGCCGCGAGTTGCGGCACGGTGCCCACGGCTGCCGCGAGTGCGGCCATCTTGTTGAACTGTCTACGGGTCAGCTTCAATTCGTGTCTCCTGGGTGGATACGACTACGTGGCTTATGGGTTTGTGCGGCCTTGAAGAACAAAGTCGGCGCATCGCTCGCCGATCATGATCGACGGCGCATTCGTGTTGCCGCTCGTGAGCGACGGCATGACCGATGCATCGGCGACGCGCAGGCCGTCGATACCGTTCACGCGCAGCATCGGGTCGACGACGGCCGTGCCGTCGCTCCCCATCCGGCAAGTGCCCGCCGGGTGATAGACGGTCTTCGCGTACTCCTTGATGAACAGGAGCCAGTCGTCGCGCGTACGCGTCTGCGTGCCCGGCAGCTTTTCGCCGACCACATATTTCTGCAACGCCGACGCCCGCATGATTTCGCGCGCCCATTCAAGCCCGCGGATCGTCCGTTCGAGATCGTCGGGGTCCGAGAAATAGGCGGGATCGATGATGGGGTCGTCCGTCGGGTCGGTGCTGCGCAGCGCAATCGTGCCCCGGCTCTTCGGACGCACGACGCACGTGTTGATCGTCGCGCCCGCGTGCTGGATGATGTCTTTCTCCATCAGGTCCAGATAGACGAGCGGCAGGAACTGCATCTGCACGTCGGCGCGTCCGCCGCCGCGCGTCGAGTCTGCGAAGCAGTGCGCTTCGACGACGTTCGACGTGGCCGGACCCGAATCGAACATCGCGAACTGCAAGCCGTGACGCACTGCGTTGAGTCCCGTGTCGTGGCCGAAGTACCCGACGGGCTTGTCGTCCGGACAGAACGCGATGACGGGGACTTCCGCGTGATCCTGGAAATTACGGCCGACTTCGGGCGCGTCGAGCACGACGTCGAGACCCTGCTTGCGCAACGCATCGGCGGGGCCGATGCCTGACAGCATCAACACCTTCGGACTCTGGATCGCACCCGCGCTCAAGATGATTTCTCGATCGGCGTGCACGGTCTCGACGCGACCGTCGCGCACGTAACGCACGGCCACCGCGCGGCCCTTCTCGATGACGATGCGCTCGACGAATGCCGACGTGACGAGCCGCAGCTTAGGATTCCGATAGTGCTTGTGCAGATAGGCTTTCGCCGCGCTGCTGCGCCGGTTGTCCTTCGTCGTGACCTGACAGAAGCCGACGCCTTCCTGCCGTGCGCCGTTGAAGTCGGGGTTATACGAATGTCCCGCCTGCTGCGCGGCCTGTACGAACGCGCGCGACAGCGTGTCGACGTAGTTGAGATCCGACACGCCGAGCGGGCCTTCGTTGCCGTGATAAGGCGGTCCGAAGCGATCGTTCGATTCGGCGCGGATGAAATACGGCAGAACATCCGCATACGACCAGCCGCTCGCCCCCTTGGCCTGCCAGTCGTCGAAATCCGCGGCCTGTCCGCGGATATAGACCATGGCGTTGACCGAGCTGCCGCCGCCGACGACCTTGCCTTGCGGAAGAATCCGCGTCTGGCCGCCGAGTGCGTCTTGAGGGGTCGTGCGGTAATGGAACAGATGCCGCGTCGGCATGAGCTTCGTAAAGCCCGCGGGCACCGGCATCAGCGGATGGTTGTCGAGACGACCCGCCTCGATGACCGTCACCGAATGCCCCCGATCGAGCAAACGTCCCGCGATGGTGGCCCCTGCCGATCCCGCGCCGATCACGATGTAGTCGGTCGTGTTCTTCTGATTCATTGAGACTCGCCTTCAGATGCGTGACTTCGCGTCGTACAGATCGCGCACATCGAAACATATGTCGCGCCGCGTCGACTTCGAAGTCCGTTTTATCCTATTTTTGTGTTGCGCTATACGCAACTGCGATGCGCATTGAGCAACTTAGGACGCACATTACTCGCGTCGACGTGGGTCGACAACCAAGGGCAAACCCTCGTTTTGGAGACAACGACGGCCCGTGTCCCAACATCTGCGGAGACCACGCGGGAAGCCGACGCGAAGGGACACGAAAGCGAAGCGATCATCTGGGATGAATGCCCGTTGCGGATGAGGGACATCCAGGCAAATAAGCGCGTGACGCTTGAGCAGGACGCACGCGCATGAACGGACGGATCGCGCGCGCGGCTCGACCCGACACATGCAATGCCGCATCAAGATCGAGGATGGAGGAGACGTGAATACACGCGTTCATGCGCGTGCGAAAGGCGCATCAACCGTTCGGCGAGCGCTCGCGAATGCGGCCCATCAGGCGGAGGATCGGGCGGGAAATCAAGCGGACATCAAGAGGACATTGCTGGACGACGACACGCGGTACGCGCTGCGATGCATGCATCCGAACGCGTCGCGCATTCGGCATGCACAACGCGGTTCAACGGATCACGGGCGCGCCGGTCCATCCGAGTTCACGCGAGATCGCATCGGCGGTCTCGAGCAAGGCATCGAGCATCAGGCTCTCCATCGACTTGAGATCGTGGATCGCCTTGAGTTCGATGACCGACACCGCGGCGACAACGTTTCCGTCCACGTCGCGAATCGGCGCGCCGATGCTCGCGACATAGTCTTCGCGCTCGCCGTCGTCGGTCGCCCAGCCGCGCTCGCGCACGAGCTGCAGCTCGCGTTCGAGCGCGCGGCGCGAACTGAGGGTCGTCGGCGTGTGCTTGTCGAACACATAGCCGTCGAGCATCGCATCGCGCGCCTTGCTCGGAAGAAACGCGAGGATCGACTTCGCGACACTGGCGGTATGCAGGCACACGGCCTGGCCGATCCGCGACGTGAGGCGAATCGAGCGCCGCGGCTCGATCTTGTCGACATAGAAGATCTCGTCGTGCTGCAGCTCCGCGAGGTGCACCGTCTGGTCGCGCAACGCATTGAGCTTGAGCAGCTTCGGATGAGCGAGCTGGGCGAGATCGAACTGATCCTGCGCGCGATGCGCGAGCGACAGGATGCCGGGTCCGATGCCATAGCGACCGTCCGGAAGTTTGCGCAAGAGGCGCTGCTCGAACAGGACGTCCATGATGCGAAGCGCAGTCGACCGATGCACGTCGAGACGCCGTGCGACCTCGGCCGGCGTCTGCGCCCCGCCTCCGAGCAGCATCAATACTTCGATCGCGCGCTCAATGCTTTGTGACACGGACGACTCCCCTTCGAAAGTGATGACTCAAAGCGCCTGAACACACTCGGTGCCCAGAAAAGGCGCGATTCTCGCATGAGACCCATGACTACCGTACCGCCAAAAAAGATGCGCTCGCATGGCGGCTTTCTACGTGTTTTCCCCGATTTGCTCTGTCCGATCCCAAAGCGTACCTTTCGATCGACGTTGCAAACTATGCACTCATGTTGCATATCACGCAACACAAAAAGCAGAGTACGGAGAACGCGTACGTGTACCAGGTGTATGTCAGAGATCGTGACGATCCCGATCTCGCCATCGAAGAAGCGGTGCTCTCGCCGATCGGTGCGCAGGTGACCGGATGGTCGCCTGCGCAGAACCCGCTTTTCAGTTTGCCGAATTGCCTCGTCACGCCGCGCGTCGCCTACGTCTCCGAAGATGCGCTCGACGAAGCGTGCCGCACCGCCGCGGAAAGCGTGCGGGCCGTGCTGCTAGGGCAAACGCTGCCGAATCTCGTGTCCCCCCGTCGTTAACGGGAAATCCATTGAAGGAAATCAGATGAGTATCGTCGTCAATCCGAGCCCTGAGCTCAACCATGCGCTGATTGCGCAATTCGTCGCGATGGCCGACGTCATGTCGCTGTCGTGTGTCGTCTCGGACGCGCTCGAACGCGTCGGCACGATGCGCAACGACATCAAGCCGCGCGCATCGGCGCGCAAGATCATCGGGCCTGCGCTCACGGTCCAGCTTACGGCCGGCGATATCGTCGACTGTCTCGAAGTGTTCACGGTCGCGCGTCCCGGCGACGTCATCGTGATCGATGCGTTCGGCGAAACCGATACGTCGATCTGGGGCGGCCTCATGACGGGGCTCGCGAAGAATGCCGGCATCGTGGGCGCCGTGATCGACGGATCGTGCCGAGACACGGACGAAGCGCGATTCCTCGATTTCCCGGTGTCGTCGAAGGCCGTGGGTCCGCGCCAGGCGCATACGGCGATCTCGGGCCGGCGCGAACCGATCAAGATCAATGTGCCGGTATCGTGCGGGGGCATCATCGTGAACCCGGGCGATCTGGTCGTGGCCGACGAAATCGGCGTGGCCGTGGTGCCGGCCGCCGAGATGGGCCCGGTCTATGAACGCGCGTCGACGATCGCCCGCAACGAAGCGCAGATGCGCGAGCTCGTGCTCGAAGGCAAGACGTTCCAGGATCTGCTCGAGAAGTTCGGACGCATCTGATTGCGGATCCCCCTCTACGCCGGCGCTTTCGGGGCCGGCGTTATACGAAACCGTTCAATCAGGGTCACACGCTCACACACGCGAACGCGAGCGACGTGCGGAACGCGTCGCTTCGGACCAGGCTTCCGCTTCGCGAGCAACGCGCACGAAGGGCCCGCATTGCTCGATGTCCCGTGCGTCGACTCCCGCTTCGGCGAATGCAATCTCCCATCGCGCGAGCGTAACGAGCATCGCCGACACGATGTCGCGCGCCTCGTGTTCGGTCAGCATGAATCGCCCGCACGCCGACATGACATTTTCAAGCGTCGGCTCGTGCCCCTTGTCTCCCACGCGCAGTGCTTGATAGTCGATTCCCTGAAGCTGCGGCTGCAGATCATAGGCAGGAGCCAAATTCCATCGTCCGTTCTTCCATAGAAACGCGTGGTTTTTCTCGTGATCATCGGTGTTTTCCATCAACACGTTGAACACCATGCGTCGAAACACTTCCCTTGCGTCCGCAGTCGGCGTGGCCGAATAGCGTCGGGCAAAGTTTGCGATATCGGAATACGCGGCCTGCTCGATCGGAATTCCATCAGCAAGACACGCCGTCCGCGCACTGCAGAAGTGATGACGCGATCCATCGGTATCGCGATCAAAGCGCTCGACGAGTAAGACGTTTTGTCCACGAACCGTCACGAGTCTGGAATCCGGAACCGCGATATCGCAGACTTGCGCAAGACGCAGCGACGCATGCTCGATCGCGCAAACATCCACCGTATCGCCGTCCGCAGGAAATTTCGCGATCCATCGTCTTCCCGCATCCTCGATGATCGCTTTCGGGCGCGCACCACCGGCGCTTGTGCCCGGACGCAGCAAACGCCGCATCTCTTCGCCAATCTCCTCGCGCCGCTCGATCGCTTGCGCGGCAGCCAACAGCGCCGGCAAGTCTGCGCGATGGAGTACCTGATCGGCCGCCGGCGAATACGTCTCCGAGCTCGAGGAAAACGCGAGTGCGCCGATCCGGTCCTCACCCACCAGCGCGAGGTAGTCGATCTCCGACCGACGACGCGGATTGAATACACGCTCGATGATTGGCCTGCCCCAACGATCGGGCCCCGCGTCCTCGAATATCGGGCCAATATCCTGTCCGACCGGCGGCTCGAATGCGCCGGGTCGCAGCGGTAAATCAGGAGAAAGCGCGAATGCCTCGTCGAGTTCGAGCCAAGATGTCGCATAGGAAAACCGACACATGCGGCCACCGACGAGTTCGAGCGTGCCGCAATGCACCGGCTCGAGCGCTCCGGGCAAATACATCCATACATGCAGCTCGTTATTCATCGCCGCGCCGCTCCCTTCGCCGATAGATTCCGCAGTTCCAGCGCGAGTGCGTTTTCGTCGGCGGCGGGGTCGGCAATGGCCGCCAGAAACTGCACACGACCCACGAGCCAGAGCGCCATCGCATACACCGAGATCGATACGGTCGAGTCACCGTTCTCCATCTTCCGCAGCGTCGGTACGGAAACCTGCATCCGCTCGGCGAATGACCGCATGGTCTCGCCCCGCCGTTTCCGAGCAATGCGCAAGTTCTCCCCGAGGCTCTTCAGCGAGCGCTCGACCGGGGACGGGAGCATTTCGGCGGCAGTGGATCGACGTGGCATGGAAAGAATAATGTCCAAAATAGCAATAAAACGCAAACTATTATTTGCTTTCTGGACACAACAAACGATGACATGACGACGTACGTTTTGTCATCGGGAGACGTCTGTCGCGGCGCATCGACGTGTCGATGCCCACACCGCGCCCCTACGCGACCACCTTGCCCTTAAGAAACGCCGCCACGTCCGCGGCGGCCATCGGCGGGCTGAACAAGTAGCCCTGGAACACATCGCACGCACGCTCGACCAACGCGCTGCGTTGCGCTTCCGTCTCGACCCCTTCGGCAATCACCGACAAGCCGAGCTTGTGCGCCAGCGCGATCATGCCCGCGCACAGATCGGCATCGCGCGTGTCCTTGTCGATGCCCGTGATGAAGTTCCGATCCAGCTTGAGCGTGTCGACCGGCAAACGCTTGAGATACGCCATCGACGAATACCCCGTGCCGAAGTCGTCGATCGACAAACGCACGCCTTCGCCGCGCAGACGATTGAGCGTCGCGATCGCCTGCTCGGGGTCGTCCATCATCATCGACTCCGTGACTTCCATTTCAAGCTCGTTGGGCTCGATGCCGTGCGACGTCATGCTCGCCCGCACACCATCGATGAGATCCGCGCTCTTGAGCTGCGACGGCGAGAGATTCACGGCGACCCGAATACGGCCCAGCCCCTGGTCGCGCCATTGCGCCATCTGGCGGCATGCCTGCGTGATGACCCACGCGCCGATCGGCACAAGCAATCCCAACTCCTCGGCAAGCGGAATGAATTCGAGCGGCGACACACGCCCGTGACCAGGCCGATTCCAGCGCAGCAAAGCCTCGAACCCCATCACCCTGCCATCGGCGCTGCCGATCTTGGGTTGATAGTGCAATTCGAATTGCGCGTCGGCGAGCGCGGCGCGCAGGTCGCTCTCGAGCGCGAGACGATGCGAGGCGATCGCCGCGAGATCCGCCGTATATCGGCATACCTGGTCCCTGCCGCGGTTCTTCGCGCGATACATCGCGGCCTCGGCCCTGTCCACGAGCGCACTGGCCACATCGGCATCGTGCGGGTACCCCGCGAGACCCGCGCTCGCCGTCACGCGAACGGGCTTGCCCAACAACGTGAACGGTTCGGCGAGCAACGCGCGGAGTGCCTCGACTTGCGCGATCAGGTCCGATTCGTCATCGGCGAACAACGTCGCGACGAACGCGTCGCCGCTGATGCGCGCGAGACTCGAACGCGGCGCCAGAGCGCGTCGCAACCGCTCGGCGGCTTCGCGCAGCAATTGATCGCCGATCTCCTGACCCAGCAGCGTATTGATGTACTTGAACTGGTCGAAGTCGAGCAATGCGACGGCGATCACGCCACGCACGCGACTCGCCATGCGCAATTCCAGCGCGAGTTCCTCCTCGAATTGCGCGCGATTGGGCAGATCGGTCAGCGCGTCGGTCGTGCGCTGCCGTTCGACGATCTGCCGCAAACGCAACAGCTCCGTGATGTCCGTCGAAAATCCGATCACGCCCGACGGCTTGCCCGGAATATCCAACGGGAGCTTGACCGACCAATAGTTGTGTTCGACGCCGTCGGTTCCGACGACGACTTCTTCGCACGTCAGCCGCGCATTCGTCGAGATCACGCGCTGATCCATCTCGGTAAGCTTGAGACCGACATCGCGACCATGGATCTCGAGATCGGTCTTGCCGACAATGTCCCGCGACGCTCGGCCATACAGTTCGAGCACGCGCTGATTCGCGAACAGATAGCGGCCTTCTCGATCCTTCACATACACACAGGCGTCGATATGGGCCAGCACCTTGCTGAGCAGATGGTTGCGCCCGACCAGATGTTCTTCGGCCCAGTTACGGTGCGTGATGTCGGTCGATATCCCGCAGACCGCGATGACCTGGCCCTCTTCGTCGAGCACCGGCACCTTCGTCGTCCAGAACGCACGGACCGTGCCGCCGAGCAGGCACAGTTCCTCTTCGTCATGAATGGTCTCGCCGCTGTCGAGCACCGCGCGATCGTTCGCAAGCATCCGCTGCGAGCGATCGAGATCGATGAAATGCGCGTCCGGCGCGCCGATGACCTGCGCGGGCGCGGCGCCGAACAGCTCGCACACGGCCCCGTTGGCGAACACGTAGCGGCCGTCGTGATCCTTGACATAGACATAGGCCCCGATGCGATCGAGCACATAGCTCAGGGATGCGCTCTGGAGCGTCGATGCGGTCATCGTCGCGGAAGTATTCATGCGCAATAGGTGCGGGTGCCGTGCCCTTCGCCGTCAAGACGGCGAAGGGTGTCGATATGAATGGGTCGCATGCCGTCTGCAAAAAATATAAAGCCTCGCGGCCTCGCGCCTGCAATTTTCCCTATGATCACACAAAAACAATGTATGGATTTCGTAAGGATTTCTGCTAAAGCATGCGATGCATGCATCGTCATTCTTGATCCGAGGTAAAAACACTTTGTCCGTCAGGGGCGTTTTTTTACCCAAGGGATTACCCGCATAATGCGCCGGTCTCGAATCGCTCACGCTTGACCGCCATGTCCGACCGCCACCTCGACTCCGCCCTGATATCCGCCCCGCAACGCTCCGACGCACCCGCGCGCGAGAGCGCCGCATGGCCGCTCTTCGCACTCGCCGTCGGCGCGTTCGGCATCGGGACGACCGAGTTCTCGCCGATGGGCCTGCTGCCCGTCATCGCCGAGGGCGTCCACGTATCGATTCCGACGGCGGGCATGCTGATCAGCGCGTATGCGATCGGCGTCATGGTCGGCGCGCCGATCATGACGCTCGCGCTCGCGCGTTGGCCGCGCCGCACCGCGTTGATGGCGCTGATGGCCATCTTCACGCTCGGCAACCTACTGTCGGCCTTCGCGCCCAACTACACGACGCTGCTCGTCGCACGGCTCGTGACGAGCCTCAATCACGGCGCGTTCTTCGGCATCGGCTCGATCGTCGCGGCGAGCCTCGTGCCGCGCGAACGGCAGGCAAGCGCCGTCGCCACAATGTTCATGGGTCTCACGATCGCGAACATCGGCGGCGTACCCGCCGCCACATGGCTCGGCGAAGCGATCGGCTGGCGCATGTCGTTCGCGGCCACGGCGGGCCTCGGCGCGCTCGCGATCGCGGGCCTGTGGATCGCGCTACCGAAGGGCGAGCGCGGCGAGACGCTCGACTTGCGCGCGGAATTCCGCGTGCTCATGCGTCCCGTGGTGCTGCGCGCGCTCGCGACGACGGTGCTCGGCGCTGGCGCGATGTTCACGCTCTACACCTATATCACGCCCACGCTCACGCACCTCACGCATGCGACGTCCGGATTCGTGACCGCGATGCTCGTGCTGATCGGCATCGGCTTCTTTTTCGGCAATATGGCGGGCGGGCGGCTCGCCGACCGATCGCTCGACGGCACGCTGCTCGGATTTCTCGCGCTGGTCGTCGCGGTGATGCTCGCGTTTCCGCTGCTTGCGTCAACGCATGCGGGCGCGGCCGTCGCGTTGTTCACCTGGGGACTCGCGACGTTCGCCGTGGTCCCGCCGTTGCAGATGCGCGTGATGCAGGCGGCGTCCGATGCGCCCGGGCTCGCGTCGTCGGTCAATATCGGCGCGTTCAATCTCGGCAATGCGCTCGGCGCGGCCGCGGGCAGCGCCACGCTGTCGGCGGGTCTCGGCTACGACGTGCTGCCGATCGTCGGCGCGCTGATCGCATTCGCGGGCATCGCGCTCGTCGCCGCGCAGATGCTGTCGAGCCGCCGCACGGGCGCGATCGCGGCATCCTAGGTTCGACGACCCTCCGGTTTCCGCGCTCATGGGCGCGCGTCGTAGGCGGCCCATCGCGACGCGCGGTCGGCGTGCGGAGATCGAAGCACGCGTATCGAAACGCTCAGATCAAAGCATTCGGATCGAAGCACGACAG
This sequence comes from Pararobbsia silviterrae, assembly GCF_003628125.1. GTDB lineage: Bacteria > Pseudomonadota > Gammaproteobacteria > Burkholderiales > Burkholderiaceae > Pararobbsia > Pararobbsia silviterrae. Next base: position 284,716 of record NZ_RBZU01000006.1, on the reverse strand, counting down.
TCGACGCGCTAAGTCAGATTCAACCCGCCGTCGAGCATGAGGATCTCGCCCGTGACGTAATCGTTCGAGGCGAGCATCGATACGGCATGCGCGATATCGCCGGGGCTCGCCGAACGACGCATCGGCGCATGCTCGCGCCAAAGCGCCTGCGCGTCGGTCCAGTCGGCGGTCAACGGCGTATCGACCAGACCCGGCGCGACCGCATTGACGCGTATCGCCGGCGCGAGCGAGCGCGCGAGCAAACGCGTCATGTGATTGAGCGCCGCCTTCGATGCCGCGTACGGAATCGATGCGCCTTTCGGGCGAACGCCCGCATGCGAACTCACGTTGATCACGCAGCCCGCGCGGCCGCGCATCGACGCGTCGCGCAATACCGGCTCCAATTCGGCAATGAGCCTGAACGGCGCGACGACATTGACTTCATGAAGCGCATGCCAGATCTCGGGGGTCGCGCCGAGCAGGTCGTCATGACGCACGACGTGGCTAATGCCCGCATTGTTCACGAGCAGATCGAGCCGCCCCCAGACATCGACGGCCTCGCGCGCGAGCCTGACCCGATCCGCATCGATCGCGAGATCGGCCTGGATATACGCGGCGGATCCGAGTTCCGCGGCGATGGCGCGGCCCGTATCGGCCGAGCCTCTCGAATGCACGACGACCGAATAGCCGTCGGCAGACAAACGCCGCGCGATGGCGGCGCCGATTCCGGACGTCGATCCGGTGACCAATGCGACGAGGGCGTGATGCGTCATGCGGACAGGTGTGGCGAGAAAAGGAACGTGGCGGCGATTGTAGCGTGACGCATCCGCGACAGAGCCCGATCGCCGATACATCACGGATACGCCACCGACAGGTCGATGCGTCGACACGTGGATAGGTCGATACGTCGCCAATACGTCGCCGTTGCGCCGCGCGATTCGAACGCCGCGCTTCAAACACCCGCAGAAACAACAGGCATTAAGCAAATTCCCGCATCAACGGCTTTTATAATGGCCGGCGTCGAATACGATGCGCCGCATGCACACGCCGCCTCGCGCTTTCGCGGGCCCGCACACCGCCACCCGAATCCATGATGAACGCCTCGCCCCCCGACCTTCCATCGAGCGATACGCGTCCCGGCGATCGGACACTCGCGCTGTTCATACAGGCCGTCGAGGACTATGCGATCTTCATGCTCGACCCGACGGGCCATGTCGCGAGCTGGAACGCCGGCGCGCAACAGATCAAGGGATACGCGCCCGACGACATCATCGGGCGGCACTTCTCCGTGTTCTATACGCCCGACGACCTGGCCGCGCGCAAACCGCAGGACGAACTCGACCGCGCGGCGCGCGACGGCCGCGTCGAGGACGAAGGATGGCGCGTGCGCAAGGACGGCTCGCGATTCTGGGCCAATGTCGTGATCACTGCGGTACGCGACGCGCAGGGCACGCTCGTCGGCTTCGCCAAGGTCACGCGCGATCTCACGGAACGGCTGCGCGTGGCCGAACTCGAACGCTCGCGCGCACTCGCGGCGCGCGCGCACATCGCGCGCGAGGACGAGCAACGGCGCATGGCGCGCGAGCTTCATGACGATCTCGGTCAGCAGCTCGTCGCGCTCAAGATGGACGTCGGCGTCCTGCACAAGGATCTCATGGCCGCGGATACCAATCCGCGCGCGATGCTGCGCACCGAGCGCGTGCTCTCGATGATCGACACGATCATCGGATCGGTGCGGCGCATCGCATCGGATTTACGTCCCCCGCTGCTCGACGATCTGGGTCTGGCCGCGGCGATCGAGTGGCTCGCGAACGACTTCGAGCAGCGTCACGCGATCACGGTGACCGCGCGCGTGAACCTCGGCGCGATCGAGATGAACGGGCCCGCCGCCTCGTCGTTGTTTCGGATCGTCCAGGAAGCGCTCAACAATGTCGTGCGGCATGCGGGCGCGACGCGCGTGACGGTCGATCTCGACACCGGCGATCGCGCGCTCGCGCTGCGGATCGCCGATAACGGCGTGGGCGCGCAGTTGGGCGCCGAGCGCGACCCCGCATCGTTCGGCCTGCTCGGCATGGGCGAGCGCGTGCATCTGCTCGGCGGCGCGATCGCGTTCGACAGCACGCCCGGACACGGTTTCAGGATTTCGATCTCCGTGCCGATCGACGCCGTCGCAGCGCGCGACTGATGCCCCATCTTCGCTTCGATGCCCCATGAGGATGCCTCCCCCGAGAATGCCGCTTAAGGCGCGGCGCTGGCGATTCGCGGGGAAATCCCGCAAAATTCGCCCAGATATCGCCTCATCGGACAGACAGCGCCTGCGTACCCACCCCTATCCATGATCAAGGTCCTGATTGCCGACGACCATCTTCTGGTCCGCGAAGGTCTTCGCCATATCCTCGAATCGGCCGGCAACATCGAAATCGCGGGCGAAGCCTACGACAGCCCGACGACGCTCGCGCTCGTGCGCGGCACGTCGGCGCGCGTGCTCGTGCTCGATCTGTCGATGCCGGGCCGCAGCGGCATCGACCTGATCCATCAGATCCGCGAGGCCGTGCCGTCGCTGCGCATCCTCGTGCTGACGATGCACGCCGAGCAGCAATATGCGGTCCGCGCGTTCAAGGCGGGCGCGGCCGGCTATGTGACGAAGGAAAGCGCGGGCGACGAGCTCGTCGCCGCGGTCAACAAGGTCGCGAGCGGCGGGGTCTATGTGAGCCTGTCGATGGCCGAGCGCTTCGCGCAAAGCCTGAACGAACCGGCCGATGCGCAACCGCATCAGCGCTTGTCGGACCGTGAATTCGACGTGTTTCGCCGCATCGTGGCGGGCCAGACGATCACGGAGATCGCGCAATCGCTCTGCGTCAGCGCGAAAACCGTGAGCACCTACAAGACGCGCATTCTCGAGAAGATGCAGATCCCGCACGAAGCGGCGCTCGTGCGATACGCGATCAAGCACAACGTCTTCGAAGAATCGGACGGTCTCTGACCGCCCTATTGCATCGCCGCGGCGTGCCCGCTCCATGCGGCCTTGCGCAGGCCCGCGACGGTCAACTCGCTTGTGCCGACCGCCGTGCCGTCGCAGATCCCCTGATGGAACACGAGCACGCGATCCGCGATTTCGAGCAGTTCCTCTTCCTCGCTCGATATCACGAGCACGCAACGCCCCTCGGCGGCCATGCGGCGAATGATCGCGTAGATGTCGGCCTTCGCGCCGATATCGACCCCCTTGGTCGGCTCGTCGAGCAGCACGAGTTGCGCATCCTGACCGATGACGCGCGCGAGCAGCACCTTCTGCTGGTTGCCGCCTGAAAGCGATTTGATCGGTCCGCGCAGATCGCCGCGCGTATTCATTTCATCGAGAATCGCGCGCGCGCTCAGTGTCGCCTCTTTGTGATCAACGAGCGCGTGCTTGCGGAAACGTCGCAGGATCGGCAACGTCGCGTTCGTGAGACTCGACATCAGCGGCACGATGCCGTCCTTCTTGCGCTCCTCGGTCAGATAGCCGACCCCTTCGCGTATCGCCTGGGCCGGCGTCGTCGCGGCGTAGTCCTTGCCCGCCAGACGCACGCGGCCGCCGACGATCTTCTCGAGCCCGTAGAGCGTGCGGCAGAATCGCGTGCGTCCCGCGCCCGCGAGGCCGTAGATGCCGACGATCTCGCCGGGCCACGCTTCGAGCGAGACCGCGCGCAGACGATCCGTCGCCAGTCCCTTGACGTCGAGAAACGGCGCCGACACGCGATCCGGCTGCCGCGCGACGGCGCGCTCGGCGGTGTCGATCGACGCCCCGGCGTCGCCGACGATCGCGTCGATGATGTCCTGCTTCCGGATGTCGCGATCGGCGTGATAGATGACCTTGCCGCCGCACATGACGGTCGCCTCGTCGCAGACGCCGAGTACTTCGTCGAGCTTGTGCGACACGAGCACGACGCCGATATGGCGTTCACGCGCGATCTTGCGGACCGCATTGAGCAGCGCCTCGGCCTGCGCGCCTTCGAGCGCCGTCGTCGGTTCGTCGAGAAACAGAAAGCGCGCCTTGCGGTCGAGGTTCGCGACGACTTCGAGCATCTGCTTGTCCGGATGCGAAAGGTCCTTGACGAGGCTCAGCGGATCGATCGTGAGCTTGTAGTCGTCGAGCACGGCTCGCGTATGGGCCTTCATGCCGGCCGCATCGAGCCGGCCGCGCTTCCTGAGCTCGCGGCCGAGAAACAGGTTCTGCCAGACCGTCATGGCCGGAATCAGTCGCAGTTCCTGATACACACAGGCGATCCCTTTCTTGAGCGCATCGCGCGGCGAACTCAGCGACACGTGCGCGTCGCCGAGCAGCAGCTCGCCCGAGTCCTGCGGGTTCACGCCCGCGAGAATCTTGAGCAGCGTCGATTTGCCGGCGCCGTTGTGCCCGAACAGACCATGGATCTTTCCGGGCACGACGTCGAAGTTCACGCCTTGCAGCACGGGCACGCCCGCAAATGCGACACGGATGTCGCGCGCGCGATACCGATCGTTGATGTGATTCATCTCGAAGCGTCCTTCCCGGCTTGCGCCGAGCAGCGTGCACGGCGCGCGTGCACGAATGGGATCGACTGCGTGTCGAAAGCGGGACCGCGGCGCACAGCATCCGCGGCCCGTCGATTCGATCAATACGCCTGATCGACGACCTGACCCGCGTTGTCCTTGTTGACGAGCAGCGGCGGGCTATTGAGCAGGTCCGTCGGCGTCTTGCCCGCGAATTGCTGATTCACGCTGTCCACGAGCAGCGACGCGAGCCGCACGGGCTCCTGAATCGCGCCCGCCTTGAGCACGTCGCCCGACTGGATCTGCTTGACGCCGTCCTTGTCGACGAACGCGTAGAGCTTGACCTTGTCCTTGAGACCCAGCTGATTGATCGCCGCGAGCGCGCCGAGCGCCGACGGTTCGGTGTCGGAATAGACGACGGTCATGTTCGGGTTGCCTTGCAGCATCTCGGTGGTGACCTTCAACGACGTCGTCTCCTCGACCTTGCCGTTGACGAGCGCGACGACCTTGAGGTTCGGATTCGACGCGATCGCCTGCTTGAAGCCGTCGTCACGCGCATTGGCCGCGGTCGATGTCGGTTCGCCGACGATGCCGATCACCGCGTTCGCGTCGTTGCCGAGATCCTTGACGAGCTGCTGGCCGATGAAGACGCCGCCGGCCTTCTGATCCGTCTGCACGCCCTGCACGATATGCGCGCCCTGCTGTTTGAGGCCGTCGGGGTCGGGCAGGATGTTGATCGCGTAGGCCGGGATATTCGCCTTGTTCAACTCCGAGATGACCGAGACGCACGGGCCCGAGCTCACGCAATTGACCGCGACCGCGTCGACCTTCTTCTGCACGAACGTCTGGACCTCGGACAACTCCTTCGCATCGTCGTTGTCGGCGATCGAGACTTCGACCTTCATGCCCTTCGCCGCGCCGCTGTCCTCGAAGCTCTTCTTCATTGCGACGTAGTACGGGTTCGTCAGATTCGGCAACACGACGCCGAGCGTCTTCGCGCCGCCCGCAGCCTGCGTCGCGGGCTCGCGGTTGCAACCGGACAAACCGAGCGCGAGGACCGAGCAGACCAGCGCGAGTGTCTTCATGGAATGAGTACGCATGTTTTTCAACCTGTTCAGGACGTGCTTTTCAGCGAATCGTTGTGTTGGACGAACTTCCGGTCGCGACGCGATTTCAGCCAGGGAAAGCTGAGGCGTTTCGACGATCGGAGCGTGTCCAAGGTGACTCCGACCAAGATGATCAAACCGATGACGAGCGGCTGCCAGTAGGCGCTCACGTTGAGCACGTTCATGAGGTTCGAGATCGCGGCGATCAGCATCGCGCCGATCATCGCGCCGACGACGCTACCGCTGCCGCCGAACAGGCTCACGCCGCCGACCACGGCGCCCGCGATCGAGAAGAATAGTTCGTCGCCGCGGCCCGCCGTCGGATAGCCCGTCATCAGACGCGAGCCGTAGATCAAGCCGCCGCACGCGGCGCACAGCCCCGAGATCGAATAAACGAACAACGTCACGCGCGGCACGCTGATGCCCGACAGCCGCGCGGCGTCCGCGTTGCCACCGACCGCGTAAATATGCGTACCGGTCACGGTCTTGCGCAGCAGCAAGGCCGCAAGCACGATCGCGACGAGCAGCGCGAGCACCGGAAACGGAATGCCGAACGGACGCGATTGACCGATGAGGCCATAGCCGATCTGCGTCACGCGAATCGATTCGGCGCCCGTGATGATTTGAGGAATCGATGCGGCCACGCCCATCGTCGCGAACGTGACGATGAACGGCGGCACCTTCGTGCGCTCGATCAGCCAGCCGTTGACCATGCCCGCGAACGCGCCGACGAGCATCACGAGCGGCACGGCCGCTTGCCAGGGCACGCCAAAGCGCTCCATGAGCAGCGCCGCGACCACGCACGTCATCGCGACGATCGATCCGCACGACAGATCGATGCCGCCCGTGAGCAGCACGAACGACTGACCGAGACACAGGAAACCGATGACGGCGCCATTCAGCAGCAGCACCATCATGTTCGACACCGTCAGGAAGTTCGGCGTCGCGATGAAGCCGCCCAGCATGACCGCGAGAAAGACGATCGCGATGCCCGCCTCGTTCGGCAGTCGGAAGCGGGGATGCTGCCCGCGAGGGGATGCAAGACGACTCATGGTTGTCTCCTGTATGTGACGGAGCATTGGAAGCAGCGGCATCGATGCGTGCGCGGGCCGCAAGGCGGCCGTACGCGGCGCGCTCGACGCCATGTCCGCGACCGGCCATCACGCACGACGCGCTCGATCGGCCAGACGCTCAAGTCGGAGTTCGGATACGGGGACACGGCATGCGGTCGTGCATCCGCGCGCTCGCGCTTCGCGAACGCGCCGGCGGGCGCCTTCGTCTCCATTCCTTTTCCTTTTTTTAATTTCCGCTCGAACATCGGGGCGGCATGCGCCGTTCAGCGCAGCGTTCACCGATTCCTTGGTGGCGTCGCTGAGATGTTCTACGTTGATCACACTCTACGCATGGAATGGTAAAGTGTCAACTAAATGATAAAGATGTGATCATTGAAGTGTTCAAGCGTGCGCGCCGGCCGCCGCGAAAAACGGCGCCGGCCCCACCCGGTCGGGCGCGGCGGCGTATCGGTCAGATCGGGAATCATGCCGTGCATCGCGGAGAACCGGACCCATCGATCGCCGAACCGGTTCGGCACGGGCACCGTCATGCCGTCGCCATGCACGCAACGGCATCGCGACATCGGCTAGAATGTTCGACGTTGAACATCGGGTGTTCGATTGCCGCAATCGCACGGCCGTCGCCCGCCATCGCCACGACACCGCACCGACCCATGGCCAGTAAAGAGCAACGCTCCGACCAGATCCTCGAACTCGTCGATTCCCGGCATTTCATGAGCATTGGCGACCTCGCCAAGGCGCTGACCGTCTCCGAGATGACGATCCGCCGCGACGTCCGCGATCTCGCCGACGCAGGCAAGGTGCGCACCGTCTACGGCGGCGTGGCCTCGCTCGAGAACGGCGGCGCGACATCGAGTTACAACGCGCAGACCGAGCACGGCCAGCACGTCGACGAAAAGCGGCGCATCGCGCAAGCCGCGTGCGCGCTGCTGACGCCCGGCGACGTCGTGATCCTCGATTCGGGCACGACGGTCCAGCAGCTCGCCGAATGCCTGCCGGCCGACGGCACGTATACGTTTATCTGCTACAGCCTCAACACGATCAATGTGCTCGCCAAGCGCGAGAACACGACGGTCATCTCGCTCGGCGGCGTGCTGTCGCCGAAGTCGTACACGTTTTCGGGCCCCGACGCGATCCTCGCGATGAACCGCTACCGGGCCAACAAGGCCTTCATCGGCGCCACCGGCTACGAGCTCAAGCAAGGCCTGACCTGCAGCTACGTCGAGGATTGCTCGTGGAAACAGGCTGCGATGCAATCGAGCGTCGAGAGCATCCTGCTCGTCGATTCGTCGAAGTTCGGCAAGGTGTCGACGTGCAGCTTCGCGGGCGTCGAACATTTCGACACGGTCATCACCGACGCGGGCATTCCCGATCGCTACCGGTACGACCTCGAAGCCAAGGGCCCGAAGCTCGTGATCGCGGGCTGACGCCCCTCACGCGCCGCGCGTGACTACATTTAGAACATAAAAGTTAGATTTACACCATTAATGTTCTAGTGTTACCATTGAATCGTATCGCGCTTCGCCGGATTGTTTCCAGGCAACGGGATGCGATCCACTTTACGCGGCGCCATCATGAACGATCTGACTCAACTGAAGATTCCGACCGTGGCAGGCAACATCCTCGGCGAAATCGAAACCGCGCTGTGCGGGGTCGATGCGACCGATCTCGATGCGCTCGTCGCTGAAATCGAGCGCGCGCCTCGCGTGTTCTGCCTCGGCGCCGGACGGTCGGGCATTCTGCTTCAGGCGTTCTGTATGCGGCTCAACCATCTCGGCGTGGAGGCGTATATGGCGGGCGGCCTGCCTTGCCCGCCCGTCGCCGCGAACGATTTGATCCTGGTGGCATCCGGCTCGGGAGAAACGCGCAGCGTGACGGCCATCCTCGATCAGGGCCGGCTCGCGGGCGCGCGCATCGCGCTGTTCACGGCGCGGCGCTCGCGCGTCGGGCGCATCGCCGCCGACGTCACGGTCGTGATCCCCGCGCCGACGGCGCTCGTGAACCGCGACCATGCGCAGAACCTGCAGCCGATGCGCACGCTGTTCGAGCAGGCGTTTTTCCTGCTCAGCGAATCGATCGTCTGTTGGCTCAAGATTCAAAAGGGCGTCGGAGAAGAAGACATGGCGAAGCGGCACGCGAATCTTGAATAACGCCGGTCTCCGAGTGCGCCCTTGATCGATTACGCCTCTAGCCTCTAGCCTAGCTGCCGAGACTGCCCATCGCGGATTGCTGGTAGTTCGCGATGCCGAGCTTCTCGATGAGGCCGATCTGGATTTCAAGCCAGTCGATATGTTCCTCGGTGTCGTCGAGGATCTCGACGAAGATCTCGCGCGAGACGAAATCCCTGACCGATTCGCAATAGACGATCGCTTCCTTGCATGTCGCCTGCGCGGTCCGTTCGAGCTTGAGATCGCATTCGAGCACTTCCTGCGTGTGCTCGCCGATGAGCAGCTTGCTCAGGTCCTGCAGGTTCGGCAGCCCGTCGAGCATGAGGATCCGCTCGATGAGTTTGTCCGCATGCTTCATCTCGTCGATCGACTCGTCATACTCGTGTTTGCCGAGCGCCTCGAGTCCCCAGTGCTTGTAGAGCCGTGCGTGCAGGAAATACTGGTTGATCGCGGTGAGCTCGTTCTTCAGCTCGGCGTTCAGATATTCGATGACCTTCGGATCGGATTGCATACGCCTCCCGTTCGTTGAGCGGATCGCACGTCGACGGACTTCGCGATGGCACGCGATGCGCGGCGCGCGGCGCCCGACGCGAAGTCTTCAACGAGCATAGACGGTCCGCGCGAATACGCCGCGAATGGTCGTGACAAAGCAAATCATTCCCATTTATCGGCGCAGGCGGCCTTTGACGGGGGACCGACCTTGATGAACGACCGCCCTCGATGAGCGGAGGCATGGAGTGGGAAATCGCGCCTGGCAGGACATCGAACCTGGAGGAACGTCGAAACCCGCGGGAGATTCCCGTTGCCGAGCGATCCCCTCTTGATCCGGCCAGCCGATTACTGCGGCACGCTGACGAAGCGTCCGTTGACGGGGTCGCGCAGCACGTGCATCGGTAATCCGTAGATCGCTTCGAGATTCGCTTCGGTCAGCAGCTCCGACGGCGTGCCGTGCATGAGGATCTTGCCCTCGCGCAGCGCGACGATCCGGTCGCAGAAACGCGCGGCCATATTGATGTCGTGAAGCACGATGACCGCCGCGATGCCGCGCTGCGTGCAGAGCGTGCGCACGAGTTCGAGCACTTCGATCTGATGCGCGATATCGAGCGCCGAGGTCGGCTCGTCGAGCAACAGGCAATGACTGTCCTGCGCGATGAGCATCGCGAGCCAGACGCGCTGGCGCTCGCCGCCCGACAGACTATCGACCTGACGGTCCGCGAACTGCGCGACATCCGTCATCTCCATCGCGGCCGCGACGCGCTCGCGATCGCGCTCGCCGAACGCGCCGAGGCTGCCGTGCCACGGATACCGGCCGAGCGCGACGAGTTCGCGCACGAGCATGCCGTCGGTCGACGGCGTGTATTGCGGCAGATGCGCGACACGGCGCGCAAACTCGCGCGGCTTCCATGACGCGATGGGCTTGCCGTCGAACCGGATCGCGCCGCGATGCGGATCGCGATGGCGCGCGAGCATCGCCATCAACGTCGTCTTGCCCGACCCGTTATGACCGATCAAGCCCGTCACGCATTCGCGCGGAATCGACAGCGAGATATCGTCGAGCAGACGTCTCGCGCCGATATCGAAGTGAACGCGTTCGAGTTCGAACAGCGGAACGGCGGACAAAGCAGCGGTGTCGGGCGAATGCATGGTCATCGAGAGTCAGGCGCCGCTAGGCGCGCGCGGGTGCAGGGGTAGGCGCGGATGCAGCGGGCTCCTGCGGGGCCCGGGGCGCTGCGGCGCCGGCAAGCGATGCGGCCGCGGATAAGGCCTCGCCCTCGCCCTGCGCGACGATCTGCCCGAAATCGAGCTTGATGTAGCGATCGGCGAGATGGAAATAGCGGTCGTCGTGCGTGATGACGACGACCGTTTTGCCCTTGGCCTTGAGTTCCGGCAGCAAGCGCCGATAGAACACGTCCTTGAACAGCGGATCCTGGTCCGCGGCCCATTCGTCGAACAGATAGAACGGCCGGTCTTCGAGGTACGAGACGAGCAAGGCGAGCCGCTTGCGCTGACCCTGCGACAGTTCGAGCGTCGAAAACACGCCGTTCTCGACCGTGACCTTGTGCGAGAGCTGAAGCGCATCGAGCAGTTCGTGCGCGAGCGCATCGATCGCGCCGACCTGGATGCCGAGCAGCGTATCGAACAGAAAGAAATCGCTGAACACGACGGAAAAGTGCTGGCGGAACATATCGCGCTGCGCTTCGCCGATCTCGCGTCCGTCGAGCACGATCCGCCCGCTTTCGGGCGCATAGAGCCCGACGATGAGCTTCGCGAGCGTCGTCTTGCCGCTGCCGTTGCCACCGATCACGAAGACGAGTTCGCCGGGACGGAAACTCAGGTCGATCGGACCGAGCGTGAAAACCTCGTTTTCCTTTTCGCGGAAGTAGCGATGCGTGATGCCTTCGAACACGATGCGTTCGAACGATTCGACATGCGGTACGGGATCGCTGGCTTCGCCCGGCAACTCCGCGTTGAGCTGCTCGACGCGTTCGAGCGCGACACGTGCCGTGCTCAGATTCGGAATGGCCGACAACACGCCCTCGATCGGCACGATCATGTAGAGCACGGTCATCGCGAAGCCCGACAGCATATGCGCGGTGACCGGCACATAACGTGTGAGCACGAACAGCACGATGCCGATGAACGCAAAGAAAATAAAGCTGCCCCAGCTTGCCGCGGCCATATAAAGCACATAGCCGCGCGTGCGTTGCACGCGCACGGCTTCGACATTGGTCGCAAGCGTCGTATCGACGAACTCGCGCATGCGTGCGCGATGCAGTTTCAGTTCCTTCGCGCCGTCGAACAACGCGCGGAAATGCCGGACGAGCGAGTCTTCGCGGCGCCGCGAATTGCGCAGATGGAACAGGCCGCGCGTATTCGCGAAGTGAAAGCCCGCCGACCCCAGGCACAGCGTCACCGCCGCAAGCCCGAGCACCTGGAGCGACAACATGCCGAGGTAGACGAGGCACCCGGCGATGAGCGCCGCGTTCATCACGAGACCCGGCAGACCGACGAACAGTACGACGATCGCATCGAGATCCTGCGTGAGCACGCTCAGCGAGCGCGACGAACCTTGGCGCTCGACATGGATGTACGGCGCGGCCGCGATCCGGTCGATGGTCTGCATCCGCAGCCTCGCCTTCGCATCCTGCCCGAGGCTCATGAACAACGCCTGAGAACCCGTGCGCGTGATGAGCACCGCGACGCCGATCATCAAAAACCGCCAGCCGAGGCCGATGAGCTGCGCGCTCGTCGCGACGAGCGCCTGATTGATCAGCGCGACGAGCGCCGCATTACCAAAACCGCTTGCCAGACTCATGCCCATCGCGAGCACGAGCCGCATGCGCGAGCCTTTAACCAAAAACCAGAGAGTACGCATCGTATTCAAAAGGGCTTGCGGGAGACCGATTCGACTCGGAATGCAATGAGAATAATTATTATTTAAATCGTCTAAGTTTCGCATACCCGCGATACACACGCATGAAAGCGATGGCGGAAATACGTTATTCGTCGATTTTATTGCTCCAGATCGCCACTCTTTGGCAGGGTTCGCGGCCGCGCGGGTGACGCGACTAGCCGACTCGCGCGACGATCGTCTCCGCGGCGCGCCGGCCCGACTCGACGGCGCCGTTCATAAAGCCCTGGAATTCGAGGCTGCAATGCTCGCCCGCGAACAACAGATTACCCACGGGCGCGCCCTCCCAGCCCGCGAGCGTCGTCCATTGTCCGGGCTTGAAATTCGAATACGATCCGCGCGAGAACGGATTCGCGCGCCACTGCGTCGCGACGCTGAGACCCGTATACGCGGCCTCGATGCCGGGAAACATCGCATCCGCCTCGCGCAGATACCGTCCCGCGAGCGCAGCCGGATCGCTCGCCGTGAGCCGCGCGCCCGTCGCGCCGCCGAGAAAGAACGCGTACGCGCTGCCCGTTGCCTGCATGCGGCCCGAATCCCAGCCCGTCTGGAACGCGAGATCCGAGTACGCGCCGCCGTCGCGGCCCTGGTCTCGCCAAACCGGCGCCGAGAGGCCGACGACGAGCTTTTCTCCGCTGCCGTAGCCGAGCGTATCGATCGCGAGACGCTTGGACGGCGGAAGGCTAAGCGGCAATTCGACCTCGCGCAAGACCGTGAACGGAATCGCGAGCACGACGAAGTCGGCGTCGATTTCCTTGCCGCCGTGCTCGCGATCGAAGTTAAGCCGATAGCCCGCGCCGTGTTCGCGCACCGAAACGAGCCGACACGCGAGTTCGATCCGATCGTGCAGACGCGCCGCGAGTTCGCGCACGATGCGCTCGTTGCCGCCGCGCACCTTGAAGCGTTCGTCGCTGCCGCCGAATACGCTGAACGCCTCGTCGCCGTCGCTTGCGTCGAGCGACAACATCGAAAGCATGTTCAAGCACGATTGCTCGCCGAGCTCCGAACCGTACTCGGTCGTATAAGCGACTTCGAGCAAACGGCGCAGCCAACCGCTCGCGCCCGCGTGATCGAGATAGTCGGCGATCGACATCCGATCGAGACGGACGTCGGCCGGCGCATGCCGGAACGCCGAGATCACCGGCGAAAGCGTATCGACGTCGATGCGCATCCGCGCGGCGAGACCCGCGAATTCACTCGCGACCTGAGCTTCCGAATAGTGCGCGCCCGCGAAGTAATACGACGGCGTCAAGGTCAGTTCGGACGTCGCCTCCGTATCGATGAGCGGCAGATCGAAGGCCTCGACGAGCCCGAGCAGATCGGCATGCGTACTGTCGATGAATTCACCGCCGAGTTCGGTCACGAGTCCCGTGCCGAGCCGATCGACGAGCGATTCGACACGGCCGCCGACGCGCGACGACGCTTCATAGACAACCGCTTCGATGCCCGCTTGTTCAAGCGACCACGCGGCGCTCAGGCCGGCGAGGCCGGCGCCGACGATCGCGACGCGCGGGCGCGCATGCCGCGCCGTGCGCGACGCGGGATCCGGATCACGCGCCACGTCTTGCGTCGAAGATGCGGCGCTCATCGACAAGCCTCCCGCTTCGTGTTCATGAGCTCGGCCATACGGATCGCGTCGATGCGCAGCAGAAACGCCTGGCGATCGAGCTTATAGAACGGATCGCGCGCGACATCGCCAAAGTAGCGTGCATAGCGTTGGTCCGGACCGAGCCATTGACCGACGTCCTCGCCATCGCGATCGAGCAGCGCGAACACAAGATACAGATACTCGAGCTCCCAACAATCGCTTGCATGCTCGATCGCCGCGCGCAGCGGCTGTTCGAACTCGCGCAGGATCGCAAGGCGTTCCGACGGTTCGGCAAGCCGGACCCATGCGAAAAATTCGTCGAGGCAAATGCCGCGCACGCGTGCGTTCGCATGCGCGAAGTTCGCGCGAAGCGCGCGCCGCAGCCGCTGATAGCCGTCGAATTCGCGCACGTTGAAGGCCGCGTCGACGATGCCGTAACGCACGCGCCAATACGCATCAGGCTCGGCGAGCAACTCGTCGATCAAGCTCAGATTGTCGATGTCTTCGTGCACGAGATCCGCGACGACCGATGTCGCGGCCTCGGCGACGGCCCAGAACGAGTGCGAGAACAGCACCTTGATGATGTCGAGCACGATGCGCCGCGTCTCGCGCTTCTTCTCCTGAAGCGCGGCGTGCAGCGCCGGGACGGCGGCGCGCACGATCGGATCGCCCGCGGACAGCGTGTCGTAGCCTTCGAGCAGCGCGACGAGCGGCCGGTCGGGGTCGCCGTCCGCGCGGATATACGGGTCGGCGAGCAGACGATCGAGCTTCGCGCGCGTCGCGGCATGTTCGTTTGCGCAATCCGATACGCGCCGATCATGCGCCGCGCGCGGTGTCATGAGCACATGAAAATCGTCGACGTCGAGCGCGTTGTTCTCCCAGATCGGCGCAAAGAAAGGCTGCCACGCGGGCTCGTTCGCGATGTGAAGCGCAAGCGCGGCCGGGTCCGCATGCGCGAAGCTCACGACGAATTCACCAAGAATCATGCGCTCGATATTGGTCGGGCTCGACGCCCAGCGCTCGATCACATCGAGATCGATCAACTCGGGCTCGTCCAGGAAGATCTCCTGGAGCGCGTAACCGGCCGCTTCGCGCTCGTCGATATTCGGACTGCGCGCCATCGCCTTGATGTCCGCGAGCAGTCTGTCGCGCTGCGCCGGCGCGCCCGCAGCCGCGAAGACGTCACTGAGCGCCTCCCCCACCGTATGTTTGGCGACGATATCGATCGACGTGATGAAGCGATCGCGGATCCGCTCTCGATTCGGCTTCCACCATACGTCGTAGTTGAATTCGATGAGGATGCGCAGCACCGCGCTGTAGATCCCCGTTTCATAGGTATCGAAGATGATGTTCGCGAGCGCGAGCGGCGACATCGCCTTGATCACGTCGTCGCGCTGCGTACGCTCCTGATCGGACAATTCGTGCGAGGCCCATTGACCGAGCCAGTGCGAGAGCGCGAGTCCGACCTTGCGGCTCGTCACCGACGACAGATACCCGCGCGGTACGTCATGCCGCCACTCGGTGCGCACCTTGAGCTGATTGAGCAGCGCAACGGCGTCGGCGAGCTGGCCGGCTTCGAGCAGATGCGTGACCCCATGACGCGCGAAGTACGCGGCGAACGGCCCCGCGCGCTCCAGCGAGAACGCGGAGTCGCGCGCGAGACCGACGACCCATTCGCGAGCGCGCTTCACTGCGTCGATCGTCGCCGCATCGGTCTCGAGATGCTGGCGCAGCGACTCGTGATACAGGCTATACCCGCTGCCGATGCGCGCGCCGCCGGCCTGCACGTCGCGGCCGCCGCGCAGCATCGACGAAAGCCTCAGAATGACCGTTTCGAACCAGGCTTCGGGATCGCCCGACGTCGACAACTCGCCGCGGATGCGCATGAGCAGTTGTTCCTTCGACAACGGCTCCTTGGCGACCGCGATCAGACAGAGCACTGGCGTGAGCAGCGTGTACTCGGTCCCGATCGCATGCTGCTTGAGCAGTTGCTGATAGTAGCCCGTGAGCTTGTCGGGAAGCGGGTCGCGACCATCGAGTTTGAACAGGCGGCCGGCGAGGATATCGAGCACCACGTAGCGCAAATAGAGCGGCAAGCCATCCGACTTCTGCCGAACGCGATCGACGAACGTGCTGCCCGTCGTGTACCGGCAGACGGCGAGCCTGTCGGGCATGCGTTCGACGCAGAACATCGTGCCGTCTTCGTCGAGCAGCCACGACGCGCTGTGCTTGCCCTTGCGTCCTTTGTGTCGTCCTTTGTCGTGTCCTCTATCGCGTTGTTTACCCTGTCCATCGCCACGTCCTTCGCCCTCTTCCCGGATCGGATAGCAACGGACCTTCTCGCCGAATTCGATGCCGGATTTCGCAAACGCATCGCGTACGTCGGGCGGCACGACGCCCGTATCGAGTATCGCGATCGTCTCCTGCGTCAGCGGCAGCGTGCCGAGTTCGGTCCGGCTCATCGTGTCGTTCCGGATCAGGACGTTGCGCGCGGGTCCGATCTGGTCGAGCAGGATCGCGCGAATGTCCTCGTCATGCATCGGTTCGAGACCATCGGGAAAGATGTCGTAGGCCCCTGCGTCGCGAAGCTTGCGCGTGAGCGACGAGTTCGATGATTCGGCTCGGCCCGACAAAAGCCACGTGACGTTGCCGCGCGGCGCGCATTCGCGCGCGAGCTTGACGCAAACCTCGGTCAGAAAAGCGGGATCGAAATCGTCGATCTCGTCGATGCCGTCGAGGATGAACACGCATTGCGCGCCGGGCGCGAGCGACAGCAACGCGCTCTGCAGCGTTTCGAGCTTGTAGTCCGCCGCGTCGTCGGACTTCTGGATGCGGCGCAGGCTACGCGACGCGAGCATGAAGAAATATTCGCGCGAACATCGTGCATCGCCGCGCTTGAACCGGTACGGCACGATCGTGAGCGGTGCGTCGAACGTCTCGTGCTCCGACATCAATCGATGCGCGACCTTCGCGATCAGCGTCGATTTCCCCATGCCCGGACTGCCCGACAACCAGAGCAGCGGAAGCGGAATACGCGGCGGGCTGCGCACGAGATCGAGCACGTGCGACAGGACGTGCTGCCGTCCGACGAACAATTTCGCATCCTTGCCGATCTCGCGACGAAAGCTCTCGACCGCGTCGTCGCCCGTGCGATCGGCATCGCGCGCCTGCGGGGGGAACATCTCGAGAAACTTCGCGCTCGCGTTTGCGCGGCTCGAACTCCAGTACGCCGCGTCCAGACCGATCGGCGTGTAGTGGAAGCCTTCGACGGAACTGCGCCGCGCATAGATCTCGACCACGATGTCTTCGGGCAGCGCATCGAGGTTCGCGACCCACGGCATCCCGTATCGCGCGAGCGGCCAGATCACGACACTGCGTCCGCCGCGCGCGACGACGATCTCGTCGTCGTTCGGCAGCGGCGCCTGCGCGACGGGTTCGCTCGTGCGCTCCGGCTTCTGTCCGCGTAACAGCGTGAGCGCGCCTTGCGGCGAACGCGCGTAGAACGTCAGCTTGTCGAGCCAGAGGAAACGCGCGAGAAACAGGTCGATGGGATCTTCCCATTTACGCAGCAGCATCGCGGCGGCCTCGTGCGTCAAACCGCCGCCATGCGCAAGCCGGTTTCTGAGCGCCGAAAACGAGGCGATCATATTCGTGTTCTGATCGCCGCGCGCCGGCCCCGTGCCGTCGAAGAACTCGGCAATGTCCTGCGCGAGTCCGGGCAGCTCGTCGAGCACCGTGTCGTCGCGCGGCAGAACCTTGATGAGGTCGAGCAGCATCGACTTCCAGAGTCCGAGCGTCGGCCGGTCGATCCGGTCGCGCAGCATGTCGACGACGTCCGGCGTCCATCGGTTCCGCGACACAAGTTCGCCGATGCAAAGCACGACCAGCACGCGCAGCGTGAGCTCGACGGCTTCACATGCGCGCCACAGCTTGAGCAAGTGCACACGTTCGCCGGCTTCGGTCTTGTCGTCCTGTTCGTATTCGGCAATCGCGATCGCAAGCGGCGTCGGCAGCGCGGCAACCCTCGCGCGACCGAGAACGGTATCCGTCTGGGAGGCCATGGGTCCTCTCGTCGATGAAACGGCATGCGTGGAGTCGTGAAACGCGAATGCAAAGTGTAGTGCCGTGGCGCACAGATCCGGTTGCTCGAAAGCCACGTGCGCGCGATCGATCGACGCACACGAATCGAGCTGCGCGAGACCCGCGCACGCAAAGGCTCGCGCATGAACCGACCGCATGACCGAGTCGATCCGCGTCCGTGCGTGCACGATGTCTGTGCGACGCCATACAGTCGCATCAGCCTGTCTGCCTCTAGACTCGGGCGGCTGCTCATGTCGATCGCTCGACGTTGACAAAACACCTACATTCCTTTCGATATCCATACCGACGGGGCCTGCATGGACATTGCGCATTTCCTCGACGCAATCGTGCGATTGCGGCCCTGGGTGATTCCGATCAATGCCTCGCCGCAGCAAGCGAAAGACGCACTCGGGCATCGCGTGGCGATCGCGCTCGGCGGAGGCTTCCCGCCCGAGTCGGACATCGACGGCTTCCGGTTGCACAAGGGTCCGGACGATCTGTCGCTCTCGCAGGTCGCCTCCACACTCGGCCCCACGTTGCGCGCCCACGCATCGCTCCAAACATCGGTCGGCCAGCCTCCGGCCGATGTGCTCGATCGGCTCGCGTTCTTCGTCAAGGACGCAAGCCCCGACAGCTTGCTGAGCGCGCTGATGTGCATCGCGCATCTCGCGGACGTGCCGGATGTCGCGGCATGCTTCGCGCCGTGGATCGTATCGGTCACGCACTGGGACCTCGGCCATATGCCCGAGCACCCGTTCCGCTCGTGGCCGGCGCTGGCGAGCGCGCTGAGCCATACGCATTTCGCGAAGTC
This sequence comes from Pararobbsia silviterrae, assembly GCF_003628125.1. Lineage (GTDB taxonomy): Bacteria > Pseudomonadota > Gammaproteobacteria > Burkholderiales > Burkholderiaceae > Pararobbsia > Pararobbsia silviterrae. The sequence continues at coordinate 265,990 of NZ_RBZU01000006.1, read as the reverse complement.
GGGCGGCATCGCGACGCGGGACGACGACGCCTCGTTCTGGCCCGACGTCGCATGGCGCCGGTGCTTCGAATTTCTCGTGCGCAGCCTGCAGGATGGCTTGGATCCCGAGCAGATGCCGAGCATGCTCGGCCACCCCGCGACGAACGCGTTGCGGCGGCTCGAACAAGTCTACGAACACATCCTCACGCACGCGACGATCCTGCGTCTGTCCGTGCCGGCCGTCGATACGCCGCAGGCGCATATGATGGTCGATACCCTCGTCTATGTCGAAGACGAACCCAGCGACGCCGTGAAAATCTTCGGCCGCGCGGACACGAAACGTTCGAGCGGCGGACACGGATTCAAACTCGGCGTCTCGTACCGGCCGAGCGCCAGTGCATGGAATCGCTTCACGATTCACACCGATCCGACCGAGGGACTCGATCTGACATCGCTCTGGATCGAACTCGAACGGCGCGAAACCGAGACGTATCGCGATACCGCAACCGGCGCCATCTCTCGCGCCGCCGATGCGACGTCGCCGACGCAGGCCGAGTTCTCGACAGGGCAAGCGGATGCCCGTCCCTATCTGCCGCGCGGATCGAAGGGGCCGAGCGGATTCCAGGCCGGCGATCTTGACCATCTGTCGAATCGGAACGGACAGGCGCGCGCGCTCGCCAAGGTCAACAACATCTGGTGCGATCCGTGGTTTCTGTTCAAAGACGCGAGTCTGATCGCATCGCCCGGTCTTCAAGCGCTAGGCGCCAACGCCACACCGACGCGTCTCACATGGAACGACGTGCTCGACAGCTTATGGACCGTCTTCAATCCGCTAAGCGGCATTCGTGTGAACGCGCGCATCCACGCGCACGACGACCTTGCCGAAGACGTCGAATTGCTCAAGGCGCCCCCGATCGACGTCGGATCGGACGGCCCGGTCTTTCGGTATCTCGACTGGCCCAAGAGCACCGAACAAGCGCATCCGATGCGCGGCATCTCGTTGGGCGATTCGAGCGTCAGGATCCTCGCCGCACTCGCGGAAGAACGCGCGAAACCCGCGCCGATCGGCCTGTCGCGTTTGCCGCCGAGCACCGAATGCAAGCTCGTCACATTGAGCGGCGGGTTCGCGGTGTTATCGAACCGCGGCTGTGTCGTCGTCGATGACTGGCACGAACAACGCCTCAGGGACAGCGAAATCATCCCGGTCATGCGCAGGGCGTCGGAATGGCGCAGTCAGCTCCGGGCCCACGAAAGCAATCTGATCGCGTTCAACGCGCAATGGAAAGGCGAGTCCGATGCGCGCGGGACCGGGTCCGCGCTGACCGAGGCTTGGCTCAAGGAAAAGAGTTTGTATCAGTTGCTCGGTCAGGTCGCGCTCGCGCGATCGACGCTCGCGAGTCAACGCGTGAAGGCATCGGCCGCGATTCCCGACGCGAATGCGCGGCTGCTCTACCAGCAATTGAAAAGCTTTTGGGAATTGCCCGAGCGCGAAGCCTATGTCGATCAAGGCTATCAACAAATCGAAGCGTCGGTCAAAGCACTGCTCGAAGCGCGTTCGGCGCGCTTGCTGCGCTTTCTCGGCATGTACGGTTTTCCCGCGTTCATCAGCAGCAATTTTTCGAAGGCGACCGCCGGCCTCATTAATTCCGGACTTGTCGCCCATCCGCCGACCGCATTCGGTCATCGGCTCGCGTGGACCTTGCCCCCCGCGGCCTATGACGCCTGTATGGCAGGCGGAGAACTGCTCACGTGGATTGGCTGGACACTGTTGCTCGCGTGGGTCGTGGGCGCGTTCTACCATCGTTGGGATCCGGTCTCGACCCCCAAAGCGGCGAAGGGGCGCAAGGCACGTTCGACGTGAAGTTCGTTTCATGAGCGACGCCCATGTCGCGACCGTCGATCGGCGGGCCGCACGCGCCCGACGCGCCTCACTGTTTCGACGGCGCGGGCTTCCAAAGCGGCACGCGGCGCGTATCGATCGTTTGCGGCAGAAAACCCGCCGCGGTGAACGCATCCGCAATGGCCTGCTGTTCGCCGAATGCCTCGGGCACGACAAGCCGTACCGCATAGCTGCGGCGCGCATTCGCGCGCTCGACCGTCGCCGCGTCGAGCCCCCAGACCGGCGCGAGCAATCGCGCGGCCTCGTCGGGATGCGCCTTGACCCAGACGCCCGATTCGACGAGCGCGTCATAGACGACCTTCAGAACCTCGGGATGCGCATCGGCGAACGGTTTCGATGCGAGGTAATAGCGCTGATACGACGCGAGCCCGCGGCCGTCGGTGAGCACGCGCAGCCCCGGCTCGTGTTCGACGCTTGCCAGATAGGGGTCCCATGTGACCCATGCGTCGACGCTGCCGGTTTCAAGCGCCGCGCGGCCGTCGGCCGGTGCGAGATAGGCGATCTGCACATCGTTCGGCGTGAGGCCCGCGCGACGCAGTGCCGCGAGCAATAAATAGTGCGCGCCGGCCGCTTTGGCGACCGCGATGCGCTTGCCCTTGAGATCGGCGACGGTCTGCGCCGCGGCATCCTTGTGAACGACAATGGCCTGCGCGCTCGGCGACGGCGCCTCTTGCGCGACATAGACGAAATCGGCGCGCGCGGCTTGCGCGAAGATCGGCACCGTATCGGCGACGTCGGCGCTGAAGTCGACCGCGTTCGCATTCAATGCTTCAACGAGCGGCAATCCGCTCGCGAATTCGGCCCATGTCACGTGGACGCCGAGCGGCGCCAGGGCTTTTTCAAGCGTGCCCTGCGCCTTGAGCACGACGATCAGCGTCGACGACTTTTGATAACCGATGCGCAATTCCGTCGCCGCCGCGCGTGCGGAATCGGCATGCATGCCCGCGACGACGCCGCACACGCCGAGCACACACACGTAAAGCGCGGCGCGAAGTCGATTGAAGAAAGGGGCGTGAGCGAAATTGAGCACGGTGTCTCCGGCAACGACAAAAAGAAAGGCCAGGCGGGCATCAGGAAAACCCTGAAGTCAGGCCTCGCGATGCTACCGGACGCCGTGATGCGCGCTAAATCACTAAAACGCGAATGGATATCGCATCGCGTTCGAACGACCTCGCGCTCGACGCAAGCGCATTGCGACGGCTCGCGATCGCCGCATCCGCAAGCCTCCGGCAATGCGCTCTCATGGTGATCATGGGCGGTGGTCTTTGCGATGGCCGCTCCCGATGTCGACTGCCCCATGCCGTCGAATCCGCTCGATCGGTCACATCGACCGGCACATTTCGACGATCGGAAAATAAGATGTATTAGGGTTATATCTTAGTGCGCGCAAACGTTTTCGCGCCTAACGTTTTATGCACGCAATCCACGGCTTTGACGTCGGATGCGATCCATATACAAGCAAGGGAGACACGATTGACTCAGTTTCCGCAGCTCACGGAATCGACGCGCGTCGCGCGACTCGAACCGCCCGCCCGCAAGATCCGCGTCGTCATCGACACCGACACGTTCAATGAGATCGACGATCAATTCGCCATCGTTTACGCGCTGTTGTCCCCGTCGCGCATGAACGTCGAAGCGATCTACGCGGCTCCGTTCCACAACGTCCGCTCGACCGGTCCCGGCCAGGGCATGGAACTCAGCTACGACGAGATCCTGCGGCTGCTCGACCTGATGCGCCGCAAGCCGGACGGCTTTGTGTTCCGGGGTTCGACACACTTCATCGGCGACAGCGGCAAGCCGCAGGACAATGCCGCCGTGCGCGATCTGATCGACCGCGCGATGGCCTCATCGCCCGACGACCCGCTCTATATCGTCGCGCTCGCCGCGATCACGAATATCGCGTCGGCGATCCTGATCGAGCCGCGCATCATCGAGCGCATCGTCGTCGTATGGCTCGGCGGCCATGCGCTCTGGTGGCCCGATACGCGCGAATTCAACCTGCGACAGGACCCCGCCGCCGCGCGCGTGATCTTCGATTGCGGCGTGCCGGTCGTCATGTTGCCGTGCATGGGCGTCGTGTCGAACCTGCGCACGACCGTCGCCGAACTCGCCGCGCACGTCGAACCGTCGGGACCGCTCGGCGCGTTTCTTGCGCGACGCGTCAAGGAATACGCCGACGAAAAGCAAACGCTCGGCTGGTCCAAGCCGATCTGGGACATGGCGCCCGTCGCCTGGCTCAACGACGCGCGATGGACCGCGCACGGTCTCGTGCCGAGTCCCGTGCTCAATTCGGACGTCACGTGGAGCGCGAATGCCGCGCGCCATGTGATCCGCTATATCCATCACATCGACCGCGACGCGATTTTCGGCGATTTCTTTGCGAAGCTCGCCGCATTTTCGCGTTAGCACCGCACACGGCGCGCGGTCATCGATACACGGCGCCGAACATGCAGTCCCGCATAACAATCGACTGATTCGGAGGAGACATTCGTGAAACCGCGTTCCGCCCTAGCACGCTTCGCAGCCACAGCCGTCGTCACCGCCTTGACCGTTCTTCACGCGACGACCAGCGCCGCGGACGTCGTCACGATCAATTTTCTCCATGCGCAAAACGACCGGACCTATGGTCCGGTCATCGAAGCGTTCGAAAAGGCGAATCCGAACATCAAGGTTCGTGAACAACGCGTGCCGTTCGATCAATTGAATCCGCAGGTGCAGGCGCGCATCGGCGCGGGCGACGACAGCATCGACCTGTATGGTGTCGACGAGCCGCGCGTACCCGCGCTCGCCAAGCGGGGGCTGCTCGTCGATCTGTCCGCGCAAAAAGATCTCGTGCTCTCGAAGACGACGCCCGAAGCCGTCGCCGCGACGAGCGCGAACGGCAAGCTTTACGCACTGCCGCAATGGACCTCGACGCAGTTGCTGTTCTATAACAAGGACCTGCTCGCGAAGGCCGGCGTCGAGCCGCCCTCGGCCGATCCGGCCAAGCGCCTGACGTGGGACGACCTGCTCGCGGCCGCCAAGAAAGTCCAGGGCGCGGGCGCGAAATACGGCGTCGCCTTCGAACAGGTCGATCGCTATTACCAGCTTCAGGCGCTGTTCGAATCGAGCGGCGCCGGTCCCGGCCTGACCGGCGACGGCCTGCTGACTCCGGCGGTCAATACCGACAAATGGGTCAAGACGATGGCCTGGTACGGCGACCTCTACAAGAACGGGCTTGCGCCGCGCGGCATCACGCCCGAACAAATGGGCTCGCTGTTCATCAACGGCCAGATCGCGTACTTCGTCGGCGGTCCCTGGAATTTCTATGACTTCACGAAGGCGAGCGCGCTCAAGTGGGGCATCGCGCCGCATCCGTATTTCGCGGGCGGCAAACCCGTGACGCCGACCGATTCGTGGGCCGTCGGCATCAGCCCGCACAGCAAGCATCAGGCCGAGGCGTTGAAATTCGCGCTGTTCATGACGATCGACGATCAAGGCGCCTTGCTCTCGACGCAAACGAATCCGTTGCCGCCCGCGAACCAGACGGCATTCAATCGCTACGTCGCCGAGCAAACGAAACTCGGTGGCGAATCGACCGCGCCGTATGCCGCGCTGCTGCCGTATGAACTCAAGAACACGGCGGTCAGCCGCCCGCGCACCGTCGGCTATGTCGCGTTCGAAGAGGTCATGAACAAGGCGTTCAGCGATGTGCGCAACGGCGCCGATGCGAAGCAGACGCTCGATCGCGCGAACGGTCAGCTCACGTCGATCTTTGCGCGGCTCAAATAGCGCGCGGCACGGAGGCATCGATTGAAGGCATCCAGCACCGCGGCATTGGCTCCCCCCGCACCCGCGCGCGCGCGACCGACGTGGCGTTCACGGCTGAGCAACAACGAGACGGCCGTCGGCCTGCTGATGCTCGGCCCCGTCTTCGCGGCGCTCGTCTTCCTGAGACTGTGGCCCGCGATCGCGGCGATCACGCATTCGTTGAGCGCCGACGACGCGGGCGGCGGATTCAGTCTGGCCGTCTATCGATCGCTGTTCTCCGACCCGACGTTCCAGAACGCGCTCTATCGGACCGCGCTCTTTTCGGTGATCGTCAATCCGTTCCAGATCCTGCTCGCGCTCGCGATCGCCGTGCTGCTCAATCGGCGCATCGCGCTCGGCGGGCTCTGGCGCACCTTCGTGCTGCTGCCCGTCGTGATTCCGCAAAGCGTATCGGCCTTGATCTGGGGCGTCGCGTTGCGGCCCGACGGTCCGATCAATGCGCTGCTCGCGGCGATCGGCTTGCCGCAGCAAGGCTTCCTGACGTCGACGACGCAGGCCCTGCCGAGCATCATCGTCGTCGTGAGCTGGGTCGGCGTCGGCTACTGGACGACCTTTCTGCTCGCGGGTCTCAAGGACATTTCGCCGTCGCTCTACGAGGCGGCCTCGCTCGACGGCGCAAGCGCGTGGCAGAAGTTTCGTTACGTGACGCTGCCGATGCTGCGCCGGCCCTTGCTCTTTGTTCTCGTCGCCGACACGGTGTCGAACTTCCTCGTCTTCGCGCCCGTGCAGATCCTCACGAACGGCGGACCGCAAGACACGACGAACCTGATCATGGCCGACATCTTCTCGCGCACCTTCGTCTATAGCGACGACAAGGGCGGCGCGGCCGCGACGGTGATCCTGGTCGCCGTCGTGATGCTCGTCGTGACGATCCAGTTCCGGCTCATGAAGGAGCGAGGCGAATGAACACGTCTACCCACGCGGCCGCGCACGAACGCGCATCCCGTCTCGCGCTCGTCGGCGCGGTCATCGTCGGCGCGGTATCGATGGGACCGTTGTATTGGGCTTTCGTCTCGTCGCTGCGTCCCGGCGAGGACATTCTCAAGTACCTGTCGCCGCTGCGGATCTGGACCTTCATCCCGAACCGATTGACGCTCGATAACTGGCTGCATGTCTGGTCGGGCCCGTTTGCGCGATCGATGTTCAACAGCGTATTCGTCGCGCTTGTCACGATCGTGATCGGTCTCGTGATCTGTTCGATGGCGGCCTTCGCGCTCGCCAAGCTCCGCATTCCAGGCCGCGCGGCGATCTTTTCGATCGTCGTCGTCAGCTTTTTGATTCCGTTCGACGCGATCGCCGTGCCGTTGCTGACGCTGTTTCGCGCGGTCGGTCTGCAAAACACGTATGCGGGGATCATCCTGCCCGGCGTCGGCAACGGCTTCGCCGTCTTCATGCTGCGTCAGTTCTTTCTCGGCATTCCGGGCGAGCTTGCCGATGCGGCGCGCGTCGACGGACTCGGCTGGTTCGGCGTCTTCATGCGCATCTACGTGCCGCTATCGGGGCCCGCGCTGATCTCCGCCGGGCTCATTCTGTTCGTGTTCCAGTGGCAAGCCTTTCTCTGGCCGCTGTTGATCGCGCCCGATCCGAGCTATAAGGTCGCGGCAGTCGCAACCGCGGATTTCGCGGGCCAGTTCGCGACGGATTTCGGTTCGATCTTCGGCGCGAGCGTTTTCATCTCGATCGTGCCGCTCGCGATCCTGCTTGTTTTCCAGCGCTATTTCACCGCGTCGCTCGCCGCGAGCGGATCGAAGGAGTAGCGACACACGGGGTTCGGGTCGCGCGGCGCTACGAGACGACGGCGGCACGCGCCGACGTTTGCGCGACTTCGAGCCGGTTACCGCCGAGCGATTTGGCGCGGTACAGCGCGCGGTCCGCGTTCGCCAGGACGTCGCCGAGCGACGCGTCATGGTTGCCGAACGACGCGAGACCGACGCTGACGGTCGCCTGGATTTCGACGCCGTGAATGCGCAGCAAGACCGTCTCGGCAAAATGCCGCGCGACCATTTCGCCGAGACGACGCGCATGCGCGAGGTCCTGTCCGGGCAACAGCGCCGCAAACTCCTCGCCGCCGATCCGCGCGAAAATCGCTTCGGCGCCGAGCACGCCACGCGCGATATTCGCAAAGGACTTGAGCACGTCGTCACCTGTCTTGTGACCGTAGCGATCGTTGATCGCCTTGAAATGGTCGAGATCGAAGGCGAGCAGCGTCGCCGCCCCGCCCGCGAGGACATCGATCTGCACGCGCGCGCCCGCTTCGAAAAACCACCGGCGGTTGCCCAGACGCGTCAGATAGTCCGTATGCGCCGCGCGCAGCAGCTCGCCGTGCGATTCCTCGCGAAACAGCCTGAGCAAGGTCATCGGCAGAATCACCGAATACAGCACGCCTTCGTACATCGTGATGTCGCTGGCGACCGCTTGCACGCGCGCCCCATACGCGGCGACGAGCCATGGCAGACAAAGCGCTCTGAATGTGTAGAAAGCCGCGTGCATCGCGGTCACGGCAAACGCGACCAGACGTGACGGCACACGCGGCACGCCGTCGCCGACGAGTAATTCGCGCGAGGCGATGGCGCTCGCCAACGCGATAAAGATCGCGGTCACGTAGTCCCACATCGCATCGGGCCAGCGCGTGCCGACGACGACCCATGTCAAGGCGAGCACCACGAGCAAGACGATCGAGAAGACCGTATAGCGTCGGCCGTTGACCGCGGCGATCCCGCGCAAGACGAGCAGATAGCCCGAGACGATGATGAGATTGCTCGCGGCGGCGCCCCATACGCCGGGAAAATCGTTTCGCGCGATGACGGCCGCGCATCCGACGCCGAGCGTCGCATAGCCTGCCGCGAGTATCTTCAGTTCCTTGCTGCGCGCGGGATGCGTCCGGTAATCCCAGAGCGTCATGCCAGCGCTGGCGAAAAGCGTTCCGATCGCGAGAAAGTACAGGGTGAGAAGATCGACGTGCATGCTGACATAAGAGCGTGTTCGCCGATCCGGCACGGCGACCGAGCATTTTACGCCGTAATGCCCGATGCTTCGCGAATTCCTCTGCGTCGCGCGCGATCACCGCACACCCGCATGTTTTAAACGATCGATCCGCTTGATTTTCGCTCAAGACAGGATCGTGTTCCCCGCATGTCGCATCGCACAGTAAAACGCTTCTCCGCCCTAAGACTCGGATGTGTCGCGCGCGATCCGGCACGCAACATTGCGTAGCGCGCAAACGTAAATAAACCACACTGAAATAAAACGGTCGCCCGAGTGTAAGGGTTGGAAATATCATCGCGACGACATACCCACGACATATCCGTCGGTATGGTCCGGCCCGCAAAAGACAGGAGACTCCATGAAGAAAACTGTCACAACACTCGGTGCTGCACTGCTGACGTTCTCCGGTTCCGCTGCGTTCGCGCAGAGTTCGGTCACGCTCTACGGTCTCGTCGACACGACCGTGCGATATCTGACCAACACGAATTCGGCGAATGACAGTACGGTCGCGATGGGAGAAGGCGTCGAAACACCGAGCCGTTTCGGCCTCAAGGGCAGTGAAGATCTCGGCGGCGGCACGTCGGCGGTCTTCAAACTCGAAAGTCAGATCCAGCTTTGGTCAGGCAAGCTCGATAATTCGAGCGACATGCTGTTCCAGCGCAATGCGTATGTCGGGCTCTCGAATACGCAATACGGTACGCTGACCCTCGGCCGTCAACAAACGCCGTTCTTCGACGTGATGGGCAATATCTACGACCCGTTGACCGTCGGCGATTTCTGGCAGGACAGCTGGATCTATAACCCGGTCGGACCGTATCTGTTCACGAACAGCTCGGTCAAATACGTCGGCGACTTCTCGGGCCTGCATCTCGAAGGCATGTACGGCTTCGGGGGCGTCGCGGGCAGCAACGGCGAAAACAGCATGTACGGCGTGACCGTGTCGTACCAGATCGCGGGACTGTCGGCCGATGTCGGCTTCCAGCAGAACGACGTGTCGGGCAAGAAATTCAATGTCCTGAACGTCAGCGCGGTCTACGCGTTCGCGCAGCAATTGCGCCTGCTCGGCGGTTGGGTCCATTCGCAGGACAACACAGGGCAGGCCGACCTCGACATGCAGCAGGCCGGTGCGCCGCAACTCTCGCTTCAGAGCTCGAACCGCATCGACGACGCGTTCTACGTCGGTACGCAATGGCAGGCCACGCCGCCGCTCGCGATTACGCTCGCAGGCTATTACGACCACGCGCGCAACGCGGCGATGCTCGGCGACGGGCTCGGTGTCGGCATCAATTACTCGGCAACGCTGCTCGCCGAATATTCGTTGTCGAAGCGCACCGAGGTCTACGGCACGGTCGATTTCTCCCGCGGCAACGGCGCATTCCTCGCCGATTATCCGGGCCGCAACAATCAGACCGGTGTCGCGATCGGCATCCGCAATATCTTCTGACGTGTCGACGCTCGGGTCCGCCTAAGGCCGGCGCCGAGCGTCGCTTCGTTTCGTTTCGTTGCGCGTCAGGACGCGTACTTCGCGATCGCGTCGGGACTGACCGGCGTGAAGAAATTGACGAGGTTGCCGTCGGGATCGCGCAGCAACAAAGACCGGTTGCCCCAAGGCTGCGTCGTCGGCGCTTGCACGATCTCCGCGCCGGCGCCGCGGACCGTGTCGTATCGCGCATCGACGTCCTCGACGAGAAACTCGATGATCGCCGAGCGATTCGCGGCGCCCTGCGCCGCGCTCGCGCCGAACAGCACCATCGTCCGCGTGCTCGCGATCGCCAGCGTGCACGACGGCGTCGAGAGTTCGGCGAAATCGTCCGTGTACCATCTCGGCACGAGACCGACGACGGTTTCGTAAAACCCGACCAAGCGCCGGATGTCGTCGGTGATGATCCGGGTCGAAACAAAATTCATATGACGCTCCTTGAATAGATGGCATGCCGCGCCGCGCCATCGGCATCGATGCATTGCGATGCGTGGCCGCGCGCAACATCGATCTCATGCTAATCAAGGCCTGTTGCCACCGTTCTGTCAGCAGTCGATGCCCATGCGCCGATCCGACCGGCTTTTTCAAATCATTCAGATTCTGCGTCGCTCGACGCGCCCCGTCACTGCGCATGCGCTCGCGGACGAACTCGAAGTGTCGAGGCGCTCGGTCTATCGCGACGTCGCCGATCTGATCGCGCAACGCGTGCCCATCCGCGGCGAAGCCGGGCTCGGCTATGTGCTCGACCGCGACTACGACATGCCGCCGCTCATGCTGACGCCCGATGAACTCGAAGCGGCCGTGCTCGGCGCGATCTGGGTCGCGCAACGCGGCGATCCGGCACTGTCGAGCGCGGCGAAGGATCTGGTCGCGAAGATCACGGCGGCGGTGCCCGAACGGCTGCGTCCCTTTATCGCCGAGCCGACGATCGGCGCGCCCCCGCCGCTCGTGCGCGCTCGAGACGGGCTCGACATCGCGCGCACGCGTGAATGGATCCGCAGCGCGCGCAAGATTCGCATCTGTTACCGCGACGAACACGCATCGCCGAGCGAACGCATCATATGGCCCGTCATCATCGGCTACGCGGAAACCGTACGGCTGCTCGCTGCCTGGTGCGAACTCCGCAAAGACTTCCGGCACTTTCGGACCGACCGGATCGTGTCGGCCGAATTCCTCGACGAGCGCTACGCCGGACGCCGCGGCGAGCTCGTCGCGCAATGGAAACGGTATTTGAAAAAAGCCCGCGGCGTCGATCTGGCTTAACGCGTGCGGCCGAGCATCAATGCGCTTGAGATTCGGCTTGAGATTCGGCTTGAAAATCGGTGTGAAAGGCGAGACCCGATTGCATCGCAAGAATGTCGGCGACGAAGTCGATAAACACGCGCGCCTTGTTCGGCACGCGGCGCCCGAACGCATGGACCGCATGCACGGGCAGCGGCGCGGGCGCATCGTGTTCGAGCACGCGCACGACCGCGCCGCTCTCGAGTTCGGCGGCAAACATCCAGCCCGGCGCCTGGGCCATGCCCATATCCGCGAGCACCGCCGTACGAATATGCTCGGCGTCACCCGAATAGAGACTGCCGGACGGCACGTGCACGCGCGGGCCTTGCGCGGTCACGAAGCGCCATGCGCGCGGCGCGTGCATCGGCGCGAACACGATGCAGGCGTGACGCGCGAGATCGTCGACATCCGTGGGGCGACCGTGCGCATTGAAATACGCGGGCGTCGCGACGAGATGCAAAGGACTGGATGCAAGCTGACGCGAAATCAAGTTCGAATCGTCGAGACGGCCATGCTTGATCGCGATATCGAATCCCTCTTCGACGAGATTGATCGTGCGCTCGGTCGTCGAGAGTTCGACGGACAGCTTCGGGTAGCGCGCAAAGAACGTCCCGAGATGCGGCACGATATACATGCGTCCGAAAACGGGCGCGACGGTCACGCGCAGATGACCCGTCGGCGAGACCTGCCGAACGCCGACCGACGATTCGAGATCGGACACGTCGCCGACGATGCGCACGGCCGCTTCATAGACCGACTGCCCGGTCTCGGTCAGCGTCATGCTGCGCGACGTACGCCGGATCAATTGCGCGCCCAGATGACGTTCGAGCGCGGCGATCTGTTTGCTGACCGACGGCTGACCGATGCCGGCTTCGCGCGCCGCCGCCGCAAAACTTCCGCTCTCGACGATCCGAACAAAGAGCTTGAGTGCATCCAGTCGATCCATGGCGCTTCAGCGTTCCCCATCAAGAATTTCCAAATTGGAATCGATTTTATGCCAAATCGACGGCTATTCTTAGCGATCCGGAATCGATATCGTGCGGCTCATCGATCACAACGCTGCAAACAGCAAGGAGCGCATGATGCTTACCGATATCGCACTGTCCCATGACGAAACCCTGCGTCGACTCGACGACGGCGAACGCGCGGCCGAACACGCGGTGCTTGCCGCGGTCGACGCGCATTTTGCAGGCTTCAAAGGCTCGCTGCGCGCGGCCTATGACGCGATGACCGCCGCGACGCCGATCGCCGACGACGTGTCGCTCGAACGCATCGACGCCGACGGCGTGCAAGGCTGGTGGGTCCGCCCCGCCGGCGCGCGCGCCGATCGCGTGATGCTCTTCGTGCACGGGGGCGCATTCATGCTCGGTTCCGCCGAGGCGTATCGCGGCTTTGCGAGCCAGATCGCGACGCGCACTCGCATCGATACCTTCGTGCTCGACTATCCGCTCGCGCCCGAGCATCCGTTCCCGGCGGCCTATGATGCGACGATCGCCGCGCTCGCATGGCTCGCGAAATCGGGCACACGTGACATCGCGCTCGCCGGTGACTCCGCGGGCGGGGGTCTCGTGCTCGCGGCGCTCGGCCATGACGTCGAACTCGCGTCGCGCGTCACGTGCGTGGCGGCATTTTCGCCCTGGGTCGATCTCGCGTTGGCGGGCGCGTCGTTCCTTGACGAGCAGACCTACGATCCGATCTTCAAACCCGTGATGCTCTCGAACGCGGCATCGGCCTATCTCGGTTCGCATGACGCAAGAGATCGCCGCGCATCGCCGCTCTACGCGATACCCGAGCGCTTGCCGCCGATCTTGTTTCAGGTCGGAAGCGACGAGCTCTTGATCGACGACGCGCGACGCTATGCGCACGCGGCCGCGCAGCGCGGCACGCCTGTGCAACTCGATATCTTCGAGGGCCTGCATCACGTGTTTCAACGATCGACCGTTGAATTGCCGAGCGCGCGCTTTGCGCTCGATCGACTCGCGGCATTTGTCGAGCAGCACGGTTAGCGCCAAGACAGGGCACACTGCACCAACACGCGGCGAGATGCGATAATCCGTGCGGCGCGACGAAGGACGCGTTGCACAGTATTTCAATTTTAAAATATGGCAACCCCGATCCGTCCTCGTCGAGCGCTTCCCGCACAGTACGATGTGCCCCCGTCATCCTCCAATGTGTCATGTCCGACCTCGCCTATTCGCAGACGAGCCTTCTGAGTAGCCGTCGAAGCCGCCATATCGGCTTCATTGTGTTTGCCATCCTGCTCGCGCTGGGCGCCGTCTATGTCGCGACGCATCTGGCCGCGGACCTGCGTCCCGTCAAGGAAACCTCGTTCCTTCCCTATGTGCTGCTCGGCACCGCGCTGCTGATCGCGCTCGGCTTCGAATTCGTGAACGGCTTTCATGACACGTCGAATGCCGTTGCGACCGTCATCTATACGAACTCGCTTGAACCGCATCTAGCCGTGATCTGGTCCGGGATCTGGAATTTTCTCGGCGTGCTCGTCTCGACGGGCGCGGTCGCGTTCGGCATTCTGCGCTTGCTGCCGGTCGAACTGATCCTGCAGGTCGGCCAGAGCTCGGGCTTCGCCATGGTCTTCGCGCTGCTTATCGCGGCCATCGTCTGGAATCTCGGCACGTGGTACTTCGGCTTGCCGTCGTCGAGCTCGCATACGCTCGTCGGCTCGATCATCGGCGTCGGTCTCGCGAACCAGTTGATGCAAGGGCCGTCGGGTTCGACGGGCGTCGACTGGAATCAGGCGATCGGCGTCGGCAAGGCGCTGCTGTTTTCGCCGCTCGTCGGTTTTGTGCTCTCGGGATTGCTGCTCGTCGCGCTCAAGGCCTTCGTGCGCGTACCGAAGCTCTATCAGGCGCCCGACGGCGACGCACCGCCGCCGCTCTGGATTCGCGCGCTCTTGATCCTCACGTGCACAGGCGTGTCGTTCGCGCACGGCTCGAACGACGGGCAAAAAGGCATGGGCCTCATCATGCTGATCCTGATCGGCACGGTGCCCACAGCCTATGCGCTCAACAAGTCCATCACGCCCTCGGAAACGCAGACGTTCATCGCCGTCGCGCACAAGGCGTCCGCCGCGCTCGCGGCCGGTCCGGGTTCGGGCGCGCCGTCCGCCGATCCGCGTCAAGACGTCGAGGCCTATATCCAGACGCATCACATGACCGCCGCGACGCTGCCGGCGCTCAAGCGCCTCACGGACCGCATCGCCGATGAGGTCGCGCAATCGGGCATCGCCGACGCGCCGCAAAACGTCGTCAATCACGTACGCAACGACATGTACGTCGCGGCCAGCGCGATTCAGCTCATCGAGGAGACGAAGTCCGTCGAGTTTCCGCGCGACGACGCGCGCGCCATCCATGACTTCCGGACGCAGATGGATCGCGCGACGAAATTCATTCCGGACTGGGTCAAGGTCGCGGTCGCGATGGCGCTCGGACTCGGCACGATGGTCGGCTGGAAGCGCATCGTCGTGACCGTCGGCGAGAAGATCGGCAAACAGCATCTGACCTACGGCCAGGGCGCGGCGGCCGAAACGGTCGCGATGCTGACGATCGGCGCGGCCGATGTCTGGGGCATGCCGGTCTCGACGACGCACGTGCTCGCCTCGGGCATCGCCGGCACGATGGCCGCGAACGGATCCGGCCTGCAAGGCCGCACGGTGCGCAATCTCGTGCTTGCGTGGGTCCTCACGCTGCCTGCATCGATCGCATTGGCGGCCGTGCTGTACTGGGTCTTTCATCAAATCTTCTGATGCGCATCCGCGCAAGGCGCGCCACCGCTCAAGACTCCGGGAACACGTGCTCGCACATGAAATCGACGAACACGCGGAGCTTCGGCGAAAGCTGACGACTCGACGGCCACACGATCGAGAACTGCCCGGGCGCGATCGGATACGCATCGAGCACCGTCACGAGCGCGCCGCTTGCGAGCGCATCGCATGCGAGAAAGTCCGGCATGAATCCGATGCCGAAACTCGCGATCACGGCACCGCGCAACGCCTCCATGTTGTTGCACGTCATCGCGGTGCGCAGGTTCGGCGGCTCGCTGCCGTCGGCTTCGAGCGGCCACGGTTGCGTGCGGCCCGTCGTCGGGAAGCGATAGCGGACACAGACGTGCTTCGCCAGATCGGCCAGCGTATGCGGCTCGCCGAACCGCGCGACGTAGTCCGGCGATGCGCAGAGCACGAACCGGAACGGACCGAGACGACGCGCCATCAGACTTGAATCCGAGAGCGTGCCGCTTCGGATGACCGCGTCGAATCCGCCTTCGACGACGTCGACGAGACGATCGTTGAAATCCAGATCGAGTTCGACGTCCGGATAGCGCGCCTTGAATGCGGGCAGCACCGGCAACAGGAATCGATAGCCGATCACGGGCAAGCTCACGCGCAACCGGCCGCGCGGCGTCTGCGCGGCTTCCGACAGCATGGCCTCGGCATCGCGGAGGTCTTCGAGAATCCGCCGGCATCGCTCATGGAAATGACGCCCTTCTTCGGTCAGCGTCACGCGACGCGTGGTCCGATGAAACAGCCGCACGCCGAGCGTGCTCTCGAGTTTCGCGATCGTCTTGCCGACGGCCGACGCTGAAATGCCCAATGCATGTCCGGCCGCAACGAAACTCAGTGTGTCCGCCGTGCGCACAAATGCAACGATGCCATTCAAGTTGTCCACGTCGAGGGGCTCCGGATCTGTTGAGCTTTGAGCATTGCCGTCATTGCGGAATATAAATCCGTTATCTTCGGATTTCCCGGGTATTTTTCGGCGATTCGATCCGAATTATCGTTCTTCGCTCGCTCATGCACCCAGCGTCCGCCTCTGCCGGCGCTCAACGAGGAACGATGATGACTGTCATACATGCCCCCGCGCCCGCCCGGCAGCGCGTGATATTGGCCGCGGTTTGCGTGGCCGCGCTTGCGATGCCGCTGGCTTTCTCGGGCGGCGCCGTCGCGACGCCGGCCATCGGCCGCGATCTCGGCGGCGATCCGGCCGCGCTCAGTTGGGTCACGAACGCGTTCATGCTCGCGTTCGGAAGTTTGCTCATGGCCATGGGTACGCTGGCCGATCGCTTCGGCCGCAAACGCCTATTCGCGTCGGGCGTTACAGGCTTCGCGTTGAGTTCGCTTGCGCTAGGCTTCGCGCCGACGATCACCGCGGTCGACGTCTTGCGCGGCATCCAGGGCATCGCCGCTGCCGCAACGCTCGCGGGCGGCACGGCCGCGCTCGCTCAGGAATTCGACGGCGACGCGCGAACGCGCGCCTTCAGCCTGCTGGGGACCGCGTTCGGTATCGGTCTCGCCTTCGGTCCGGTGCTCGCGGGCGCCTTGATTGCAGCGTTCGGCTGGCGCGCCGTGTTCGCGACCGGTGCGCTCGCGGGCGCGCTGTCCCTGATCTTCGGCGTGCCGCGCATGCGCGAATCGCGCGATCCGCATGCGCGTCGACTCGATTGGCCGGGGACGGCGACGTTCACCGGCGCGCTGACGTGCTTTACGTGGGCGCTCATCGACGCGCCGTCGCACGGCTGGACATCGCGGCCCGTGGTGCTGCTGTTCGCCGCTTGCGTCGCGTTTCTGCTCGCCTTTGCGCGTATCGAGACCCGCACGGCCCGGCCGATGCTCGACGTGTCGCTGTTTCGCTATCCGCGTTTCGTCGGCGTTCAGCTCCTGCCGATCGCGACCTGCTATTGCTATATCGTGCTGCTCGTCGCGCTGCCGCTTCGTTTGATCGGCATCGACGGATACGACGAACTGCATGCGGGCATGCTCATGATCGCGCTGTCGTCGCCGATGCTCGTCGTCCCGCTCATCGCGGCCGCGCTCACGCGCTGGATGTCGGCGGGCACGATCTCGGGCATCGGCCTTTTGATCGCCGCCGCGGGTTTGCATGCGCTCGGCCGCGCTTTGCACTCGGGCGCCGGGTCGGCGGCGATCGCGCCGATGCTGATCATCGGTATCGGCGCGGGACTGCCCTGGGGCCTCATGGACGGGCTCTCGATCAGCGTCGTGCCGAAGACCCGCGCGGGCATGGCGACCGGCATTTTCAGCACGACGCGTGTCGCGGGCGAAGGCATCGCGCTGGCCGTCGTGAGTGCGTGCCTGGCGGCCTTCGCACAGATCAGCTTGCATGCCGCGATGCCGCACGCGAGTGCGCCCGCGATTGCCGCCGCAGCCGCGCGGCTCGCGACAGGCGACCTCGCGCATGCGGCGTCGATGTTGCCCGATGCCGCGCGCGCGACGCTCGAAACCGCCGCGCACAAGGCGTTCGACGATCTGCTCGACGGGCTCACGGTCATCACCGTGCTCTGCGCGCTTGCGGTATTCGCCTTCCTGAGCCGGGTTCGGGTTCAGGACGAGCCGATCGGCGCGGACGCGGGCGAACGACGCGATGGGTCGTCGACGCCTGCCGCGACGTGAGGTGACGTGAGGTGACCTGTACGACCCATACGACCTGTATGACCTGTGCGAGGTGTGTGACGTGTGCGAGGTGTGTGACGTGTGCGAGGTATCGCAAGATAACGCGAAGCGACGTCCGACATCGATCGCGCGGCGCATCATCGGCTGCGTTTCCCACTCTCAGCTTCGTGTCGCGCGCGAAACGGGCTTGCGCGTTTTCCGTGCCGACACGCTGCGAGCCGACTCGGCTGAACTCTGCGCGGCCGCCGCGACGATCCACTTTCGGAACGCCACGACCGCATCGTCGTCCGCACGCTCCCGATTCGCGACCAAGGTGTAGTCAGGTCCGCGCCACGCCGACTCCGAGAGCGGACACACGAGCCGCCCGGTTGCGATTTCACGCTCGATCAGCGGCAGCGACGCCAAGGCCACGCCGAGACCTTCGGCCGCGGCGCCGAGTTGAAGAAACACATGATCGAAGTCGAGATGACGCGCGGCCTGCAATCTCGGTACGCCGGCCTGCTTGAGCCAATCGGACCATGCGGTGCGCGTGGTCGTCGAATGCAGCAATGTGTGATACCGCAAATCGGCGACCGCGCGGATCGGCTGACTCGCGAGCACCGACGGACTGCATGCGGGTACACGCACGTCGGGCATCAGCGTCATCGACTTGAGGCCCGCGGCGTCTTCGGGACCCGAGCGCACGCCGATATCGAACGCATCGCCGACGTAGCGCAATTTGCGCGAGGTCGTCGAAAGCCGGACGTCGATGTCCGGATAGCGCGCGACGAAGTCCGCGAGCCGGGGAATAAGCCAACACAGCGCGAAACTCTCCAGCGCATTCACACGGACCACGCCCGTTACGCGATGCGACGCGGGAGTTCGGCGCAGCCGGTTCACCGAGCCGCTCAATCGCGCGAAGGCGCCATTGACGTCGTTGAGCAGCGCCGCGCCTTGATCGGTCGGCACGACGCCGCGTGCGCGCCGCTCGAAAAGCGGGACGCCGAACCAGTGTTCAAGCAATCGGATCTGTTTGCCGACCGCCCAGTGCGTGACGTGCAGATCGCTCGCCGCCGCCGCGAAACTCCCGAGCCGGGCGACCGCCTCAAAGTGCCGTAACGCATTCAACGGAGGCAGGTTTTCCGCGTCGTTTTCCGTACGCTGACTCGTGCGCTTGTCAGTGCTCATGGCGTGACTTTTTCTCCCACCAGACTCAATTTAACGTCCATTGTGGCATGCACGAGATGCTCTTAGACTAAGCGCTTCGCCTCGCCCCCTGCGACACGTGCGTCCTGGACGACGCGATGCGTCTTCACCTGGTCCCGCGCGCTTGCGATCCCGTTCAATCATGCGACCTTTATCCGCTTCCGCCGCCCCCGAGCGCATCGCCGACGAACACGGCCCATCGAACGCCGCATCGCGCACGCGCATCCTCTGGCTCTCGTGTACGGCACATGCGCTGCACGACGGCTACACTGACATGATCTACGCGCTGCTGCCGGTCTGGCAGGCGGAATTCGGACTCCACTACGGCGCGCTGGCGATTTTGCGCAGCCTGTACGGCGGCACGATGGCGACATTGCAGATGCCGGCGGGACGCTTCGCGCATGTCTGGGGCACGCGCGCCTCGCTCGCGCTCGGCACGCTGCTGGCCGCACTCGGCTATGCGCTCGCGGGCCTGTCGGGTTCCTTGCTCGGCTTGTGCA
Organism: Pararobbsia silviterrae; assembly: GCF_003628125.1. GTDB lineage: Bacteria > Pseudomonadota > Gammaproteobacteria > Burkholderiales > Burkholderiaceae > Pararobbsia > Pararobbsia silviterrae. The sequence goes on along the minus strand of NZ_RBZU01000006.1, from coordinate 246,449 downwards.
TCTCGCTCGCGATCTCGGGAAGCGGTTCGAGTACGCAACACCCGCTCGCTTCGGGCGCCGTGTCGCGCGCGTATGGACGCAATGCGCGGGGGCCGCTGAGCATCTACAACTTTTCCGGAGATCTCGGAAAATCCGCGCTGCCGGCCGCGATCTCGCTGCTGATCACGGTCATGCCGTGGCGGCATGCACTGTGGTTCATGTCGGCGCTCGGCGTCGTCGTGGCCGCGGTGATTGCACTTTTTCTCCCGCCTGTTCAGAACGACGCGCCTTCCGAGAAGGCCGCTTCAAGCGCACACGACCACGGTTCGCGATCGGGTTTCACGGTGCTGTTCCTGATCGGTGTGCTCGACACCGCCGTGCGCATGGGGCTATTGACCTTCCTGCCGTTTCTTCTCAAGGCGAAGGGAATCTCGCAGCCGATGATGGGCACGGCGCTCGCGCTCGTGTTCATCGGCGGCGCGGCGGGCAAGTTCGCGTGCGGCTGGCTCGGCGCGCGCATGGGTGTCATCGGCACCGTCTACGCGACCGAGGGCGCGACGGCCGTGCTGATCCTTGCCGTGATCGTGTTGCCGCTCACGCCCGCGATGATCGTGCTGCCCTTGCTGGGCGTCATGCTCAACGGCACATCGTCGGTCCTGTACGGCACGGTGCCCGAACTGACGCCGGTCGAGCGGACCGAGCGCGCGTTTGCGCTCTTTTATACGGGCGTGATTGCATCGAGCGCGCTCTCGCCGATCGCCTACGGCTTTCTTGGCGACTGGATCGGCGTGCGGGGCGCCACGGTCGCCACCGCCATCACGGCGCTGGCCATCTTCCCGCTCGCGCTCGCCTTGCGTCCGCATCTACGCGCGACGTGATCGGCGTCACCGCGCACGACCCGGCCGTCACGAACGCAACGATGACCGTGTATTTCGGCCGCTGATCGCACGGGTTCAGACAGCATCGGCACGCGCATGGCGCGTGTCGATCATCGATTCGGTCGGCGAACGCACGTTTTCGGCGCCATCGAACCGACGGTGCACCACGCACCACTTCCGCCCATCCGCTCGACGCGCACCGCACTCAATAAGTGCTCGCGTTTCGCATACACATTCTCGCGCGCACCCCGCGCCGCGCCCCGCCAGCCCACGCCATACGCGCGTGTCACCCAAAAAACCTGACCATTTGGTCAGCACATGGCACGAACGTTGCCTTGGACTCCGTGCAATACGCAATCGTTTTTTTGCGCTGTATGAACGCACAGGGCTGTCCCCGCCCGCGCAATCGCGCCCGGCATGACGTCCCCTCAAGTCTGACTCAGGAGCCATACATGACGTTGCTGCAAGTCCCGATCATCGACCTCGCGCCCTATTTCGAAGGCACCGCCGAGGGGCGCGCGAAAGTCGCCAAACAAGTCGACGAAGCGTGCCGGAGCATCGGCTTTCTCGTCATCACGAATCACGGCGTGCCCACCGAACTCATCGACCGCGTCTCGTCCACCTCGCGCGACTTCTTCGCGCTGCCGCTCGCCGACAAACGCAAGGTCGATCGGCCGCGCATTGATGCGGTGCGCGGCTACAGCGCCGTCTCCGAAGAAGGCCTGTCGTACAGCCTCGAAGAAGCCGCGCCCGGCGATCTCAAGGAATCGTTTTCGATCGGCCCCTCGAACGTACCCGACGACACCTACCACCACGGCCCGGCCGCAGGCCCGCATTTCGTCGCCAACACGTATCCGCCGATCGCCGGCTTTCGCGAATCATGGGACACGTATTTCGACGTGATGAGCGACCTCTCGCGCTCGCTCATGCGCATCTTCGCGCTCGCGCTCGATCTGCCCGAGCACTTCTTCGATGCGCGCATCGACAAGCACATCAGCATGTTTCGCGTGCTCAGCTATCCGCCGCAGCTCGAAGCCCCGCAGCCCAATCAGCTTCGCGCGGGCGCGCATAGCGACTACGGCAGCCTCACGATCGTGCGTCCCGACGATTCGGGCCTGCAGGTCCTCAACAAAGCCCGGCAATGGGTCGACGTACCGATGATCGACGGCGCGCTCGTCGTCAACATCGGCGACCTCATGATGCAATGGACCAACGATCAATGGATCTCGACGGTCCATCGCGTGATCAACCCGCCCGCCGACAAGGCCAGCACGAACCGCCGGCAATCGCTCGTCTTCTTCCATCAGCCGAACTACGACGCGATGGTCGAATGCCTGCCGAGTTGTCTCGCGCCCGGCGAACGTCCGAAATACGCACCGATTTCGTCGGGCGATCATCTGACGTCGAAATTCGTCAAGCAAACCACGTTCGGCGGCACGAAGGCCGCATAGTCATGGCTCACCTCTCCTACGTCAACGTCTTCGCGCGCGACATCGTCGCGCTCAGCGGTTTCTATCAGGACGTCTTCGGATTCGCCGAAGTCGAATCGATCCGTTCGCCGATTTTCCGCGGCATCGACGCGGGCCGCACGTGCATCGGTTTCAACGCGCACGACGCCTACGCGCTGCTGCATCTCGACGACCACGCCGATACGCGCGGCGTCAAGTTCCTGCTCAACATCGACGTCGATCAGCAAGCCGACGTCGACCGGCTCGTGCCGATCGCCGAAGCCAACGGCGCCACGCTGATCAAGCCGCCCTACTTGACCTACTACAACTGGTACCAGGCCGTGCTGCTCGATCCCGAAGGCAATGTGTTCCGCATCAATCACATGCTCTAGCCCGCGAGACAGACTGATATCGCGGCGCGACCCGCCGCTTCCGACGTTCAACCGAATTCCCCTTCACCACGACAGGTATCCCATGCTTCGCAAGCTGCTCACCGGCATCGTCTTCTCCGCGGGCGCCGCGCTCGCCTCGAACGTCGCGCTCGCCGATGGATTCACGCTCAAGGACAAACCCAAGATCGCGATGCTCGACTTCGGCCCCAAGAACGACGGCGGATGGGGCCAATCGTTCGACGAGGCCCGCCAGAAAATGGAAGCCGCGCTCGGACAGAAAATCATGTTCGTCGAGAGCATCCCCGAAGATGCATCGGCCATCGATCCCGTCGTCGAACGCTTCATCTCGCGCGGCGCGAACATCATCATCGGCACCGCATTCGGCTATTCCGACGCATTCAAGGCGCTCGCGGCCAAGCATCCCGATGTCGCGTTCCTCAACGGATCGGGCACGACGAACGCGTCGAACCTCGAATCGTTCTACGGCCGCACCTATGAAAGCCAGTATCTGTGCGGCATGGCCGCGGCCTCGGTCTCGAAGACGGGCAAGCTCGGCTTCGTCGCGGCCAATCCGTTCGGCGTCGTCAACTGGACCATCAACGCCTACGAACTCGGCGCGCGCAAGATCAATCCCAATGCCACGTTGACCGTCGTCTACACGGGCGCATGGAACGACCCCGTCAAGGAACGCGCGGCGGCCATGGCGCTGATCGACCACGGCGCGGACGTCATCGGTCAACACGTCGATACGCCGACGCCGCAAGTCGTCGCGCAGGAACGCGGCGTCTACGGCACGGGCCATCACCGCGATCTGAGCGAATTCGCGCCGAAGGCGACCGTCTGCTCGTCGGTCTGGGTCTGGGACAAGTTCCTCGTGCCCGAGATCAAGAAAATCGAAGCGGGTAACTGGAAGCCCTCGCCGTACGGTGCGTTCATCGAAATGAAGGACGGCGGCACGGACATCTCGCCGCTCGGCGCCGCCGTGCCCGAAGACAAGAAGAAGCTGATCCTCGCCGAACGCGACGCGATCCTGCACGGCAAGCAGATCTATGCGGGCCCGCTCTCGGATCGCGACGGCAAGCTGCGCGTGCCGGCCGGACAGGTGCTCTCGGATGCCGATCTCTGGAAGATGGATTGGTTCGTCACCGGCGTGATCACCCAGAAATAACGCAAGCGCACCAACGATGGCCGACGCACTCACACTCACCGGTATCCGCAAGACGTTCGACGGGTTCGTCGCGCTCGACGACGCGCATTTCACGCTGCGCTGGGGCGAAGTCCATGCCCTGCTCGGCGAGAACGGCGCGGGCAAATCGTCGCTCATGAACATCGCGGCCGGCCTCTATGCACCCGAGGCCGGATCGCTTCACGTCGACGACAATCCCGTGCGGTTCTCGGGGCCCCGTGATGCGGCGGCCTATCGGATCGGCATGGTGCACCAGCATTTCAAACTCGTGCCGACCTTCACGGTGGCCGAGAACATTCTGCTCGGCATGCCGCGCAACGACGTGCGCTCGCATCGGCAACGTCTCGCATCGCTGACCGACGCGATTCGAACGCAGGCAAGCGCGCTCGGCTTCGCGATCGAACCCGAGCGGCGCGTCGATACCTTGTCGATCGCGGAACAGCAGCGCGTCGAGATCCTCAAGGTCCTGCTCGCGGGCGGGCGCATCGTCATTCTCGACGAACCCACGGCGGTGCTGACCGACGCCGAAGCGGCGCGCCTGCTCGACGCGATGAAGGCCCTCGCGCGCCAGGGCGCGGCCGTGGCGCTCGTCACGCACAAGATCGCCGACGTCCGGCGTCATGCCGATCGCGTGACGATCATGCGCGCGGGCCGCACCGTCTCGACCCTGGATCCGCGCACGACGAGCGAAAGCGAACTCGTCGGCGCCGCGCTCGGCGAAGCCTTGCCGCCGACCGCGCGCGAGCCGGGTTCGCCGGGCCGCGTGCGCTTCGCGATGCGCGGCGTGAGCACCGCATCGCGCGCGGGTGCGCCACCGATGCTCAAGGGTCTCGATCTCGCCGTGCGCGCCGGCGAAATCTATGGTCTCGCGGGCGTCGGCGGCAACGGACAAAGCGAGCTCGTCGCCGCGATCATGGGCATCCAGCCGATCGCGTCCGGCACGATCGAACTCGACGACGCGCGCGACATTCAAACGATGCGCGCCGAGGCGCGCCGCGCGCTCGGCATCGCGACGATTCCGGCCGACCGGTATCGACTCGCGCTGGCGGGTGCGTTGTCGATCGCGGACAACTTCGGCGTCGCGCATCTGCATGAAGGCCGTTACGGCGGCCTGTTCCGTATCGATCGCCGTCGGCTCGCCGCGGATGCGCAAACCGCGGTCACGACGTTCGACGTGCGCGGCGTGCGCAACGTCCAGCAAAAAGCCGCGCTGCTGTCGGGCGGCAATGCGCAAAAGCTCGTGATCGCTCGCGAATTCGGCCGCGCGCCGCGCTTCGTCGTCGCGCATAGCCCGAGCCGCGGCCTCGACGTGCGCGCGGCCGCGCAGGTTCATGCACGCCTGCGCGCGGCCCGCGACGCGGGCGCCGCCGTCCTGCTGATCAGCGAAGATCTCGATGAAATTCTCTCGATCGCGGATCGCATCGGCGTCATCTCGCGCGGCGCGATCGTCGCCGAATTCGATGCGCCCGGCGACCGGCACGCGATCGGTCAAGCGATGATCGCGACGCATGACGATGCGCGCGCCGAATCGCCTGTTTTTTCCGAATCCAAGGTATCTCATGTCGCTTGAACCACCCACCGTGCGCAACGTGTTGCCCACCGCGCCTCGCGCACCGCACCCGTCGATCCCCTGGCTCTCGCGACGCTATACGATCGAGGTCCGTCAGCATGTCGGCCGCACGCGACAAAGCATCGTGGTGCTGGCCTCGCTTATCGCGGGCGTGCTCGTCAGCGGCGCGATCCTCGTCGCCGCGGGCGTATCCGCCGGCGATCTGTGGACCGAGTTCGTCATGCAGACGCTGTTCGATGCGCAAAGCCTGCGCGCCGTGCTGTTCGAGGCCGCGCCGCTCGTCGTCACGGGACTCGCCGCGGCGATCGCGTTTCGCACGCGCTTCTGGAATCTCGGCCTCGAAGGCCAAATGATCGCGGGCGCCATCGGCGCGACCGCCGTGTCGATCTACGGCATCGGACCGCCGGGCGCGCGGCTCGGATCGATGATGGCCGCGGCGCTCGTCTGCGGCGCCGCATGGGTCATCGTCCCGCTCTGGCTACGCGTGCGTCTCGGCATCAACGAAATCATTTCGACGCTGATGCTCAACTACGTCGCGGGCGACTTCCTGCTGTTCCTGCTTTATGGATCATGGAAAGACCCGAAGGATGCGTTCCCCCACTCGCCGCAATATCTGTCCTTCGAGCGCCTGCCCGATCTGCCCGGCGGCATCAGCGCCGCCTTGCTCGTGGCTTTCGTCGTCACGGCGGCCGCATGGTGGGCGCTCGAACGCAGCCGCGCGAGTCTGTATCTGCGCTTCGTACACGCGAGCGAAAGCGTCTCGCGCGCGGTCGGCATCCCCGTACGCCGCTTATTGATCGGCACGGTCCTGATCTCGGGCGCGCTCGCGGGGCTGTCGGGGTGGCTGCTCTGCGCGGGACAGGAAGGCCGCCTGACTCAAGCGTTCTATAGCGGCTACGGATTCTCGGGCGTGCTCATCGCATTTCTCGCGCGCAATCATCCGATCGGCGCATGCGGCGTCGGGTTTCTCGTTGCGATGCTCTTCGTCGCGGGACGCAGCCTGCAAGTGTTCTATCAGATCCCGTTCTCGATGGTGCAATTGATCCAGGCGATTCTTGTCATCAGTGTCGCGGCGTCGGATTTCTTCGTGCGCCACCGCTTCCAACCCGTTGCCTCACGGATCGAATGATATGGACTGGATCACGACCTGGCTCGCGAGCGTGCCCGACGTCGCCGTACCGCTCGCGCTCGCCGCGCTCGGACTCATCGTGACCGAACGCTCGGGCGTGCTGTCGCTCGGGGCCGAAGGGTTCATGCTCGTCGGCGGGCTCACCGCGATCGGCGCCCACATCACGACGGGCCATCCCGTGCTGGCGCTGCTGCTCGCGATGGGCGCGGCCAGCCTTGTCTCGGTCGTGTTCGCGGTCATGACCATCTGGCTGCGGATCAATCAGATCATCTCGGGACTCGCCATCGTGTTCTTCTGCGAAGGCGGCACGAGCCTGCTCGGTACGCTGCTCGAATGGACCAATCATCCCGTGGCGGGGCTCGGCGTGCTGCATCCGGGGGCCGGCGTGCTCGCGCCGTGGCTGAGCCGCTTGCTCGCGCAGAACGCGATCGTCTATCTGACGCCGCTGATCTTCGCGGCGGTCGTCGCGTATCTCTACCGAACGACGTCGGGCCTGCGGCTGCGCGCGGTCGGCGAGAACCCTCAAGCAGCCGACGCGGCCGGCATTCCCGTGCTGCGCTACCGCTTTATCGCGGTGCTTGCGGGCGCGGCATTGATGGGCCTCGCGGGCGGCTATCTGTCGATGGTGAGCACGAAGCTCTGGATTGCGGGGATGACCGACGGGCGCGGCTGGATTGCGATCGGGCTCGTGATCTTCGCGCGGTGGTCGGCATGGCGCGCGCTGGCCGGCGCATTGCTGTTCGGCGGCATCGAGGCGCTGATTCCTCAGCTCGCCGCGAGCGGAATCGCGCTACCGCAGTATTTCCTGCTGATGAGCCCCTATCTGATCACGCTCGGCGTCATGGTCTGGGTCGCGGTCACGCAACGCGACGCCGACGGCGCGCCCGCGAGCATCGGCGAGCCCTATTTGCGCGAGGAACGCCGCTAAGCGGTCAAATGCGGCGCACGATCGGCGCCGCGGCAGGATGCAGGCGAAGACACACGCGGCATGCGCGGGATCGATCGCCCGCGCATGCCGACGCATCCGTCGCTCAAGACTTCTTCGGATCCTTGCTGGCAGGCTTCGCGGGCGCCGGCTTGGCCGCCGCGACCGGATGCCCGGGCGCGGGCGCGGCATGCGCGACCGTTGCGCCCGGCGCGCCATGCGCCGCAACGCCGCCGGGGCCCGCGTGGGCCGCGCCGGGAGCGCCGGGATGCGTGCCGGCGATTGCGTGGTCGGGCAGATGGCCGCCGTGCTGGGCCATGACGTTATGCAGTTCGTCGCGACGACGGAACACGTCCTGGCGATGATCGCCATGCGCGTAGAAATGCCGTTCGCGTTTGCCGTTCGGACCGACGACCCAGATATACGTGTTGCCGCCGATCACGACGACATCGCTGTCGACCGCGACCAGGACGTAAGCATCCGTCGGGACCGGCGCATAGGGATCTTCGACGATCACGGGGGCCGGGGCCACGACCGCGACGGGCGGCGGCGGCGTCAGCGCATTCGTGATGATCTCGTTGACCTTGTTCGGATCGACGACGACAACGCCTTGATCATTCGTTGCGCACCCATAGAGCGTCGCCGCGATCGCCAAAGCCGAAATGCGCATCAGGGTTGCTGACTTCATACCTATAGACCGTCCTGTTCATAATGAGATGGTCTACGAGGTATCGGATTTGTCTAAAGATTCTTTAGCGCTTTCAGCATTCTTTAAATATTCTTCCATTACTTGTCATTACAGAAAGGCAAGTCCAACGCGCGCGCGTGCCCATACGCAGTGTGCGCATGTCTGACACAATTACCGCGCATGCGCGACGCGAGATCGGCGATATGCGCATCGAGCCTTTTAAAGGAGACAACCTTGACGCTGATCCACGCCTTAGCCTCGTCGCGGCGCGCCCGTCGCGCGTTTTCCTGGCCGCGCGCCCTGATGCTGACCGCCGGCCTGCTCGGCCTTGCGGGCAACGCCCTCGCCGGCAGCATCCTCTTCATCGGTAACAGCTTCACGTACGCCGACAAATCGCCGGTCCATTATTACCGCGCCGATACCGTCACGGATCTCAACAGCGAAGGCATCGGCGGCATGCCGGCCCTGTTCAAGTCGTTCACGGTCCAGGCCGGCCTCAATTACGACGTCTATCTCGAGACGGAACCCGGCGTCGGCATCGACTGGCACCTCGATCACAAGACCGGCATCATCGGTCAACGCGCGTGGGACGCTGTCGTGATGCACGGCTACAGCACGCTCGATCCGAAGAAACCCGGCGATCCGGCCGTGCTCGTCGATACCGTGCGCCGCATGTCGGACCTGCTGCGCGCGCGCAATCCCGCTGTCGATATCCGCGTGATGGCGACGTGGCCGCGCGCGGACCAGGTTTTCGACGCGAAAGGCGCGTGGTATGGGAAGTCAATCGACGCGATGACGCACGACGTGCGTGCCGGCTACGATCAGGCCGCCGCCGCGACACCGGGGCTCAAGCCCGTCATCCCGGTCGGCGAAGCATGGCTGCGCGCGATCCAGACGGGCGTCGCGGACGGCAATCCGTACGACGGCATCGATGCGGGCAAGGTCGATCTCTGGTCCTACGACAACTACCATGCGAGCGCATTCGGCTATTACCTCGAAGCGCTCGTCGTCTTCGGTAGCGTGACGGGTCTCGATCCGCGTTCGCTCGGCGACAACGAGTGTTCGGGGTTCGAGCTGGGTCTGTCGACGGCGCAAGTCGCGGCGCTTCAGCAAGTGGCCTTCGACGAACTCGCGACGACGCATGCCGTCAAGCCCGCGCCGCTCAAGCTCCCGAAGCCGTCCGATCCGGTGCGGTGCGTAAGCGCGCGTTAAAGCACGTCAAAGCGCGTGAATCCGCGTGAACGCGGATTCGCCGCGTTCACGCGCATGGATCGCGTCAAGCACGCCGCGCACATCGATGCGCGTAGACGTCCGTTCGCGCGCTAGTTCGTATCGAGTGTCGTCAGGATCTGATGCGCGGCGGCCACGCGCGCCGCAATCGGAAAATTGCGATTCGCGAGGATCACGATCCCGATCTTGCGTAACGGCACGAACGCGACATACGAGCCGAAGCCGTTCGTCGAGCCGGTCTTGTTGATCCACGTCACATCGTTCGGCGCGAGCGGCGGATCGATCCTCGCGGCCGGCTGCGAATCGATCATCGTCGGCGCGTTGCCGTCGAGCAGCGTGCTCAGCGCGACCGGATACGGGTATTGCTCCCAGATCAAGTCCTGGGTCATGGGTCCCGTACGGAAATAGCCCGTATGCGTCGCGACGACGGCCTGCCGCAGCGACGGTTCGACGTCGCGCACACCGAGATTCACCTCGACGAAGCGCAGGACGTCGGCCGCCGTCGCGCGCACGCCGTACGAGGCGTCGGACAGCACGTCGCCGCGCATCCGCATCGGCTCGCCGCCCTTCGTATACCCCTGCGCATAGCGGCCACGCTGCGCGGGCGGCACGACGATATAGCTCTGCGTGACGCCGAGCGCCGGAAACAAGCGCCGTTCGACGAGTTCGGAAAACGGCGCGCCGAGCGTCCGCGCGGTCGCGAATCCGAACATGCCGATCGAGATATTCGAGTACGTGCGTTCCGTGCCCGGCGTATAGGTCGGTTGCCACGCACGCAGATAGGCGAGCAACGCCGCCTCGTCGCCGATTTCGTCGGGCACCTGCAACGGCATGCCGCCCGACGTATGCGTGCCGAGTTCGAGCATCGTCACCGCGCCGAACGGTGTGCCCGCGAGCGCGGGCCAATACGTCTGGACCGGATCGGAGAGCGTCAGCTTGCCCTCGACGCAGGCCCACGACGCGAGCGTCGCGGTGAACGTCTTGCTCACCGAACCGAGTTCGAACAGCGTGTCGTCTCGCACGGGCTGGCGCGTCTGCTTCGATGCGACGCCGTAGTCGAAGACATAAGCGTGACCGTCGACAAAAACGCCGACGGCCGCGCCCGGAATCCCGTTCTCGCGCATCATCGGGCGCACCGCGGCATCGACGACGCGCCGCACCTGTTCGCGCGCATCGGAGGCGGCGCGCATATGTGTTTCATCCGCATGTGTTTCGTCCGCGTGCGTCGCGGCCCCCGCGGACGTCATCGCGCATGCGGCCCACGCCGCGACGATCGCGTATCGGATTGCGGTTTGCATCATGCGTTACACCGCGTCCGACGTGACGGCTTGCGCGAGCGCCTGAGCCCATTGCGTCGGCCGGCCGAGCCAGGTGCCCGTATCGATTCGCCCGAATCGGCCCTGGGCGTCCTCGATCGCGAACGTCGGAAAGCCGTTGCCGCCGACTCGCTCGAGCAAGGCGCGCGCATCGCGGATGTGCTCAAGCGTCGCGGTCCCGCCGAGACGCGTGCATTGCGCGTCGAACGCATCGCCGTCGAGACCGATCCGCGCGGCGATATCGCGCAGCACGTCGGCATCGGCGATGCGCCGTCCGTCGACGTAGTGCGCGCGCTGGACGGCGTGGATCATATCGAGACCGCGCGCATCGAGCGCTTCCGCCGCGAGGATCGCCGTCAACGGCGGCTCGGAATCGAGCACGGCCGTGACATCGCGCAGCAGACCGTCGAAATACGCGTCGCCGAACGGTTGCCCCGTGAGTTCCGAAATGCGGTGATCGTGCGGCATCACGTAGTCGCGCCATTGCGGCGTGATCGTGCGGCGATTCGGACCGGTCATCATGCCGCCGCCATGAAACACGACCTTGAGATCGGGCACGGCCCGCGCGGCCTCGACGAGCGGCGCGGCCGCATAGCACCAGCCGCACAGCGGATCGAAGATGTAATGGAGCGTCGTCATCGCGCACGGCCTCCGCGGCGCGAAGGCATGCGCGTCTGCAAAAGCGACACGAGCGGCATGGCGGGTTCCTCAAAGACGGGACAGAAACGAAGCCGCCATGCTACACGGTCCGCACGCGCATCGAGCGGACCGCGCACGTGCATCTCTGTTGCGTCGTTCGGTCGAATCCGTATCGGCGCGGTGCGTCCGATGCGCGGATCGGTTCGAATGCGGCTCCGGCTTCATGCGGACCGACCGTCGACGAAGCCGATCGATAAAGCCGGAGCAGGACGAAGCGCAACGCGACGCGTCATCCCGAAGCCTGGATACCGCGAAGCCTAGTTCGTCTTCGACGCGGCCGCGAGCTTGTTGGCCGCTTGCTGCGCGGTTTCGCCGTCGTTGTTCCAGAACTCGCCGATCACGTCGTAAAACGCGCCTTCGACGGCGGGCTTGATGACCATGTCATGCGCCCACGACGGCACGAGCGTGCCCTTGGTTTGCGCGCTGTGGAAATCGGCCGCGGACTTCTTCGCGCAATCGTCGAACTTCGCGAGATCCATGCCTTGACGCACCGGGATCGAGCCCTTGTTCAGATTGAAAATCTCCTGGAATTCCGGGCTCATGAGCAGGCTCGCGAGATCCTTCTGTCCTTTCGCGGAGTCCGGATTCTTGACCTTGAAGAACGCGAAGCTGTCGACGTTGAACGTATACGCGCCTTGCGAGCCCGGTCCGGGCACGCAGAGGTAGTCCTGTCCCGGCGTCTTGTTCGCGACCGTGAATTCGCCCTTGGCCCAGTCGCCCATGAACTGCATCGCGGCCTTGCCCGAGATGACCATGCCGGTCGCCATATTCCAGTCGCGGCCGGTCTGTCCTTTGTCGGTGTAGGGCTTGATTTTCTTGAACGTCTCAAGCGCCTTGACCATCGTCGGGCCCTTGAGCGTCGCTTCGTCGAGGTCCACGAACGCCTTCTTGTAGAACGCCGCGCCGCCGACGCCGAGCGCGACGGTTTCGAACGTCTCGGCTTCCTGCCACGATTGGCCGCCGATCGCGACGGGGATGATGCCGGCCTTCTGCAAGGCATCGGCGGTCTTGAAGAAATCATCCCAGGTCGAAGGCGGTTGGGCGTTGACCTTCTTGAGCGCATCGGCGTTGATCCAGAGCCAGTTCACGCGATGCACGTTGACGGGCGCGGCCACGTATTGGCCCTTGTACTTCATGATGCTCGAGATCTGTGTCGGCAGGACCTTGTCCCAGCCGTCGGCGCGCGCGACGTCGTCGACCGAGACGAGCACGCCTTCGTCGCCCCATTGCTGAATCGCGGGGCCCTTGATTTGCGCGGCGGCCGGCGGATCGCCCGAAATGACGCGCGTCTTGAGCGCGGTCATCGCGTTCTCGCCGCCGCCGCCCGCGACGGCGAAGTCCTTCCACGTATCGCCCTTCTTCTCGAGCATCTGCTTGAGCACCTGAGCCGATTTGGCCTCGCCGCCCGACGTCCAGTAGTGGAGCACTTCGACCTCGGCGGCCTGCGCGGCGGTGCTCGCTGTGAACGCGGCCAGCGCGCAGGCCGCGACAACGATTGCGCGCACGCCGATCGGGCGATCCTGCGTGTACGCGCGACGCGCGCGCGGCGAGCCGGCGGCGTCGGCCGGTTGAGTCAGATACGGGGATGCAGGCGTGTGCGCCTGGTTCGATTCACGAGCGGTCATCAGGTGTCTCCTCGGGGGCGTGCTTGCCGGCGATGGTAGCGCTACCAGATTGAGCCGCCCTATCGGGGTGAACCCTGCCTTATCGGATCAACGCACACGTCTCCGGAGCACGACATCGGCTAATCGGTATGCGTCGCTTCCTCGAGCACTTCGTTAACGAACTGATTGACGCTGAGACCGCGCGCGGCAGCGGCCAGTGTCACAGCTTCATGTAACGCTTTGGTCGAACGCTGCATCCATTTCCCCGAGAACTGCCGCTTTGCCTCGACCCCGCGCCGCTTGCATTCTTCAAGAAAGATCTTGAGCGATCGTTCGCCCTCACGCCGCAAACGATCGACATCGCCCGCATAGAAATCCGCACTGCCATTGAGCCCGGTGAATTCGCCCCGGAACATACCGATCTCCGGATCGTAAGAAACGACCGCGTTGTATTCGCCGATCCTCATCACGTTCATCATGGCTTGACTCCGTTCTCTTCGAACCACCTTCGCATCGACGCCACGGCACCCTTGTCCATGTCTGGCGACGGGTGAGGCCGGTGCATCACTCTGACTTGACCAAACAAAAAGATGGCGACGCGAGACCCCTCACGTTCGTCAATCTCCGCTCCGAGTTCGTTCATCAGCGCGACGGCATCGAGCCATTTGACACTCGCCGGGGTCGGGCGTGAAAAAAGCAGCTCAAGCGTCTTTCGGTGTTTGGCTTTGAAGTGCATATGATATCTAAAAGTGATACCAAATCTCAAGATGGATACCCGAGATCGGCACTTAACCGGACAATCTGGCGGTGTGATTCGGGGCGCGGTGGGTCCCCTTGCGGGCGGCCCGGCTGTCGAATCACTCACTTCGGATTCGACTCGCAATCGATGGCCGGGCCCCTCGGGGCCGCGGTCATGTCGCTTGACATCCTCCCCTCCCTGAAGGGATGGGATTCCTATGACCCTAGGCGGAAACCGCACTAGTAGTTTCGGTGGGTTCCTGCTTCGACGGGCGGCCTGGCCGCGCCATCCCTCCACAGGCAATCGCGGCATGTCCTGCCGCTAAGACATTGAGCGCGCCGACATGGTCGGCGTTCGCTTCGTGTCCGCATTCGACGCACTTGAACAGCGCTTGCGTCTTCCGATTGTCCTTCTATACATGGCCGCAGCACGGGCACGTGCGACTCGTGTTTTTGGGATCGACGGCGATAAAGAAGCCGCCGCGCCATGCCGTCTTGTATTCCAACTGCCGACGAAACTCGCCCCAGCCCTGGTCGAGAATCGACTTGTTGAGGCCGGACTTCGCGCGCACATTGCGTCCTGGCGCGTTGGCCGTACCTTTCGCCGACTTTGACATGGTGCTGATTTTCAGGTCTTCGACCGCGATCATCGCGTGGTTTTTGCTGATAGCTGACGATGCCTTATGGAGAAAATCAGCGCGAGCGTGCGCAATGCGCGCGTGGATGCGCTGAATGCGGGACTTCGCTTTCTTCCAGTTCGCCGAGCCCTTCATCTTGCGGGCCATCCGGCGCTGATACCTGGCAAGCCGCTGCTCGTGCTTGCGGAACGACGCGAGCGGCGCGATATACGTTCCGTCGCTCATGGTGGCGAAGCGGACAACGCCCACGTCGATGCCGAGCGCCGGACCTTGTGGAACCGGCTGCTGGACCTCGCACTTCGTGAGAATCGAGACATACCACTTGCCCGCTCGCAGCGACACGGTAGCGCTGCGAGCTTCGCCTAGCACGTCGCGACTCTTGCGATAGCGTAGCCAGCCGAGCTTCGGAACCTTGATACGACCGTTTCCGCTATCGACCTCAATCTGGTTTTTGTCGGGAAACAGGAAGCTATCGCTGACACCCTTGCGCTTGAACTGCGGGAACGACGTGCGCCCCGCGAAGAAGTTCTGAAATGCACGATCGCATGCCTGGGTCGCCATCATGAGCGCGTGACGTGGCGCATCGGCGAGCCAAGGCGTATCCGGGTTATTGCGCCATTCCGTGAGGTGCTTGCTCATCGAAAACTTGCTGACGAACTTCTGGCCGCTTGCGTGATTCTCTTTCTGGAACGCCAACGCCTTGTTGTAGACGAACCGACACGCGCCGGCGAACTGGCGCATCTTGCGCGCTTGCTCGCCGGTCGGCATCAGTTCGAATTTGAAGGCTTGGAGTCGTTCCATGCGGTAAAAAATACTTTGGGCTGTGAAACTAAGCAACTCAGAAAATGGCACGCCCCCGCATAAAAGACCCGGAAATGAGGCACGGCAGGCATTGCGTATTCCTCATGCATGTGCACTTAGTCTTCTTAACGAAATATCAACGTGGCGTCTTTACGAAAGCGGTTATTAATGACCTGCGCGTGGTATTCGCGAGCGTGTGCCGCGACTTCGAAGCCGAGTTAGTGGAGTTCGACGGAGAAGATGACCATGTGCATTTGCTCGTGAACTATCCGCCAAAGGTGGCCGTGTCCGCCCTCGTGAACAGCCTGAAGGGGGTTTCTAGTCGGATGATTCGGCAGAAGAACTACCCAACCATCCAACGCAAGCTGCGGGGTGGTGCGCTTTGGTCGCCATCCTATTTTGCGGGAGCGTGCGGCGGCGCGCCCATCGAGATTGGGCGGCAGTACATTGCGCAACAGAAAACGCCGCATTAATGCCCAGCAAGGACGCCTGCGGCGTCCGCGCTATCCTTCCTCCCCCTGAAGGAGGAGGATTGCCGCGCATACGTTCAAACGCCCGAGGATTGTGCCCCGAGGATCGCGCGACGGAGATCGGCGAGTTCGCCAAGGCCTGTAGTCGGCTCGACACGTGAAATACAGACACTGCCCGCGACAAACTGATCGACCATCGCAGGCGCGAACTTTGCAATCATCGCCTTCGATACGCGGCCATCGATTTCGATCGACGTATCGAGCCCGCGCGCATCGATCATCTCGCGCAACGCCGCGATCTTGCGCTCCGCATACGGCACCGGAAACTCATTGCCCGTGCCCGAATACCCGGGATTCGTGAGCATCAGCAATACCGTGTCGCAGGTCTCGATCACATACTCGAGCGTCGTCAGCGGCGTGGCCGGCTTCAGCGCGACACCCGCCCGCACCCCCGCCGAACGGATCCGATTGAGCATCCGATCGATATGCGCCTCGGTCTCGACATGAAACGTCAACTGCGCCACGCCGATATCGAGCAACGCATCGACGAAGTAATCGTGCTTGACCGCCATGACGTGCACATCGAACGCGAGATCCGTCTTCTTGCGCAGATGCGCGATCGTCTCGATGCCCAACGGCATGCTCGGACTGAATTGCCCATCGATGACGTCGAGATGCACGGCATCACACTCCGACTCGGCAATGCGCCGCGTCTGCAGTTCGAGATTGCTCAGATCGAACGTGATCAGCGACGGTACGATCAGGCAAGACTTTCGCCAGACGGTATTCACGATCGAGTCACTCGAAGTCTTCATGAGCGACCGTATCGGCATACTCGCCGAACGCCTCGCGATACTGCTCGACGACCTCGCGACGCGGCTCGGCCGCCATCGTCTCGTCGAGTTCGACGTAACGTTCGCAGACGTCGTAAAGCGTGACCGATGTGCCACGCGCGCGCTGATCGACCGTCAACGCGAGCAAGGCCGCGGCGAATGCACCGCCTTCGTCGCATTTGACGCGCATCACGTTCGTATCGAACACGTCGGCGAGAATCTGACGCCATGCCGCGCTGTTCGCGCCACCGCCGGTCAAGCGGAACTGGCCGGCGCGCCCGAAACTCCGCGCGAGCAACTCGTAGCCCCACTTCAAGCCGAACGCCACCGCCTCGGCGCCCGCGCGCATGAGGTTCTCGCGCGTCATGTTGTCGGCCGACATGCCCTTCATGACGCCGCGCGCACGCGGCAGCGCCGGAATGCGCTCGCCGCTGAAGAACGGATACATGCGCAACCCGCCCGCGCCAGGCGCGGCCGCGCTCATCAGACGCTCGACCTCGTCGAGCTCGACGTCGAACAGCTTCTGCAGCAGCGTCGTCGTCGACGTCGCGTTCATCGTTGCGACGGTCGGCAACCATCCGCCGTCGAGTCCGCAAAACACATAGACACTCGGATCGACGGCATCCGCGATCGTGTCCGCATGCAGATTCAACACGCCCGACGTTCCGAGTCCGAGCGTCGCGCGCCCCGCCGCGACATTGCCCGTTCCGACCGCGCCCATGACGTTGTCGCCCGACCCGCATGCGACGCGCGTGGTCGGCGCGAAACCGAACTCCGCGGCAACCTCGGGGCGCACGGTGCCGATCGGTTCGAGCGGCGACGCGATACGCGGCAACGCGCGTTCGAGCACGCCGCTCGGGTCGATCAAATCGGTCATCGGACGCGACCAGGTCCGCGTGGCGACATCGAAATATCCCGTTCCGGAAGCCTCGCCCGAATCGGTCGCATATTCGCCCGTGAGCCAGAAATTCACATAGTCGTGCGGCAACAGCACATGCCGGATCCGCGCATAGGTCTCGGGTTCGTGCCGCCGGACCCATGCAAGCTTCGACGCCGTGAAACCGACGGGAATCGTCGTGTTGATGAGGCTCCGGATACGCCGCTCGCCGCCCGCAGCCTCGCATAGCGCCTCGTTTTCCGCGGTCGTTTCGGTATCGTTCCAGAGCTTGACGTTGCGCAGGACCTCGCCGTGCTCGTCGAGCACCACGAGCCCATGCTGCTGACCCGACACCGCGATCGCCGCGACATCGGCGGGACGATACGCGGTCTTCGAGAACAGATCGCGGATCGCCTCGCGCAACGCCGCGATCCACCATACGGCCTTCTGCTCGCGCCGGCCGTTCGCCTCGGCGATGATCGGATGGCCGGCATGACCACGGGCCACGATGACGCCGCTCGCCGGGTCCAGCAAAACTACCTTGGTACCTTGCGTACCGCAGTCGATGCCTAAATACATGCCTTGCCCCTACGCGGCGTTGAAGCCGTTTCCATGTCCTGAACGTTGATGACGCGAGTGCGGACACATTACCCCAAAAACGTTCATACTACAACATACAATGTTCTATTTTTACCAAATGAATATAAGCGACACCGATGGCCGTTCGCCGTGTTTCATGCCGTATTTATCGACGATTTAGGTGTCAATGGGGCGCGCGCTAGATAGAGCGACATCCTTTAAGGCGCCGCTTTCTCGGATCGATTCACCATAAAATGGTGCAGCTTTACCAATTACGAACGCACGCGCACGAACGGCAGTCCGGTCCCGCGACATCGCGCGCCTCAATGCGACGCGCGTCCCGTCCCCGCATAGGTATCGCCGACCATCAGATGAACGATCTCGTCGCCGTTCGTGTCGCCGACGCGCCGCTCCCCCGCCATCTCGCCGCGCCGCAGCACGGCGATACGATCGGCCACGGCGAAGATGTCGTGCAGATTGTGCGAGATCAGCAGCACCGACACGCCCTGCGCCTTGAGCGTCGTGATGAGCTCCATGACCTTGCGCTGTTCGGGCACGCCGAGCGCGGCCGTCGGTTCGTCCATGATCAGCAGGCGCGCATTCCAGTAGATCGCGCGACCGATCGCGATCGCCTGACGCTGTCCGCCCGACAGCATCTTCACGGGGCCGCGCAGCTTGTGTTCGGGAATCGTGATATCGAGCCGTTCGAGCACGTCGCGCGCGGCCGCCGCCATATGATCGCGATCGATGACGGGCAAGCCGAATTGCCGCCGCATCGGCTCGCGCCCGAGAAAGATATTGCTGCCGACGTCGAGATTGTCGGCGAGCGCGAGATCCTGGTAGATCGTCTCGATGCCCTCGGCCCGCGCGTCCTGCGGATCGCGCAACGTCAGCGGCTTGCCGTCGAACAGCAGCGCGCCCTCGCTCGGGTGGTAGACGCCCGAGATGATCTTGATCAGCGTCGACTTGCCCGCGCCGTTGTCGCCCGCGAGCGCGAGCACCTCGCCGGGCTCGACATGCAGCGACACGCGCTTGAGCGCCTCGACCCCGCCGAAACGAATCGAAACGCCGCGGACTTCAAGTATCGGCGTGCTCATGCGCCCCCTCCGAGTCGTTCCTTGTACTGGTCGATCAACACCGACACGATGATCACGATGCCGACCACGATGAATTGCCAGAACGCGTTGACGTCGATGAACACGAGCCCGAATTCGATGACCGCGATGATCAGCGAACCGATCAGCGTGCCGATCACATTGCCGGTCCCGCCGAACAGGCTCGCGCCGCCGATGACGACCGCCGCGATCGAGTCGAGTAGCATCGGCTCGCCGGCGTTCGCGACACCCGCCGCGAAACGCGCCGTATAGACGATGCCGCCGATCGCGGCGAACGCGGCCGAAATCACGTAGATCGCAATCAGATGCCGGCGCACGTTGATGCCCGCGCGCACGGCCGACTGCTCGTTGCCGCCGATCGCGTACGTGTATTGGCCGAAACGCGTTCTCGACAAGATGAAATGCATGATCGCGAGCAGCACGGCGGTCAGGATCACGGGCCGCCATCCGGCGCCGATCCACGCGAGCGCCGCGTTGTTGACCGAGACCGTCATGCCGCTGCCCGCCGCGAGAAAACCCGCGCCGCGCGCGACGCCGTACATGCCGAGCGTGCCGATAAAGGCCGGCACTCTCAGCCGCGCGATCAGCAGGCCGTTGACGAGACCCGGGATCAGACACACGACGATCGAAAGCGGGATCGACAGCAGCAGGATCGCGCCGGCGTCTTCGTCGAGCACCGTGAACTGCGCGACGCAGACGGCCGCCAGGCCCATGACGAAGCCGACCGACAAGTCGATGCCCGCGGTCACGATGACGAACGTCTGGCCGATCGCGAGCAACAGCGGCGCCGACGCGGCGAGACAGATCGATTGAAGGTTGTACGCGTTGAGGACAAACGATCGATGCACGGCCACCTGCGCATAGATCTCGAAGAAGACGAGCAAGGCCAGCAGAAACAGCCAAGGCCAGAACTTGCTGATCCAGGCAAGCCTCGCCATACGTGAGTCATCCATATCGGAACAGTCGCTCGGGAATACCGCTTGAATACACGCTGGGGAAATGTGCGCGAGAGGCGTACACACGCCGCGTGTCGCCGACACGCGAACAGGCATGCATGGCCGCGTGCCGCACATCGCGAGGCACGCGACGCCTCGTGCCTCGCGCGGACGCCGTCCTCGGCCTCCGCGCGCGCATCACGACACGCGATCAATTCGAATAGATATGCGCGTGGATATCGGGCTGATCGACGTTGTTCTTGTCGAGAATCACGAAGTCCGTGCCCTTGTACGTCGGGATCTTCTTGCCGCGAATCGCATCGGCCGCGAACTTGACGCCGTAGTAGCCGATATCGTCGGGCCGCTGCGCGATCGCGATATCGACGACGCCGGCCTTCAGATCGCGGTCGATCCCCGGCACCGCATCGAAGACGACGACCTTGACCGCGCCCGTCTTGCCCGCCGATTTGACGCCCTGCGCCACGCCGGTCCCCGAGAACGTATTGACGGCGAAGATGCCCGCCAGATCCGGATTGCGCGCGAGCACGGCGGCGACATGCGCGGCCGCCTTGTTCGCGTCGTCCTCGTTGTATTGCGTTTCGAGCACCTTGACGTTCGGATGCTTCTTCATCTCGTCGATAAAGCCGTCCGCGCGCGCATCGGTGCTCGAAATGCCGGGCTTCGTGTTCTCGACATAGACGGTGCCCTTGTCGCCGACCGCCTTCGCGAGCGCACGCGCCGCGACACGGCCGCCTTCGAGGTTGTCCGATGCGATATATGACAGCGGGAAATCCGCATCGCCCTTGCCCGTCTGATACTTGCCGTCGCCGATATACGTATCGACCGTGATGACCTTGATGCCCGCGTCATAGGCTTCCTTGAGCGGACCGATCAGTTGCTGCTTGTCGACGGGCGAGACGAGCAGCACGTCCGGATGCTTGGCGATGATCGCCTTGAGAATCGGCACTTGCTCGGTCGTGTTCCAGGCCTTCGGCACCTGGAACAGCAATTCGACGTTCTCTTCCTTCGCCGCTTTTTCCGCGCCGCGATGCATCGTGAAGTAGAACGGATCCGTGACACCCGGCAGCAGCGCGACCACGGGGTGCGCCGCGTCGGCGAGCGCCTGCTGCGCGAACGCGCAGGCCATCACCGCGGAAATGACCGCAAGACTACGTGCCACGCACTTCTTCATTGCGTCTTCCTCCAGTTTTCAAGTGTTATCGCGGCGACGCGCCATCGCGTGGAGCGACCATCCCAGATCGTGGGTCATGCCTCGATCGCATTCCGCCCATACGTCGCGCACGCATAACAGAACCACTGGATGCACGCGAACACAACCCGAGTTATCCCGACGGCGTATCCGCATGGCCGCGTCGTGACGGCGCGTGGTCGCCCGCCGCATCGCGCAGATCGCGGCACGATCCGCCGACATGCAGCGTCGGAGACAGGAACAGCGCGCGATGCTCGGCCGGCGCGTCCTTCGGCCGCATGACGTCGGCGAGCAGCGACGCGACCGCTTGCCGGCCGATATCCTCGATCGGTTGCGCGGCGACCGTGAGCTTGGGCCGGATGACGCTGTTCATCGGAAACGCGTCCATGCCCGCGAGCGAGACATCGAATGGGCATTGGAAACCGAGGTCCTCGATCGCCTGCAGCGCGCCGATCATCGCGACGTTGTTGACGCCGATGAACGCCGTCGGCCGCACGGGCTTGAGCATCCACTCGCGCACGATCGAATACGCGGTCTCCGCGCGAAAATCCGTATGCCAGACGAGTTCGTTCGGCACGTCGATCCCCGCGGCGTCGAACGCGTCGCGAAAGCCCGCGAGGCGCAACTCGGCCGACGAAATCCCTTCGGGGCCGCCGACGAACGCGATGCGGCGATGCCCGAGGCGCAACAGATACTCGGTGACCATGCGTCCCGCATGCCGGCTGTCGAGCCCGACAAAACCGCGATCGAGTCCCTCGACGTAGCGGTCGACCGTCAGCAGCGGCACGTCGACGATGCCCGCGAGCGCGTGACGATAAGTTTCGTCGCGACCGCACGGCGAGACGATGATGCCCGCGACACGCTGCGCGCGCAGGATATCGAGCAGTTCGAGCTCGCGCGCCGGATTCTCGTCGGAATTGCAGACGATGAGGTTGTAGCCGGCCTTGAGCGCTTCGCTCTGGATGACCTTCGCAAGCGCCGCAAAAAAAGGATTCGTGATCTCGGACACGATGAGCCCGATCAGATTCGTGCGTCCGAGTCGCAGGCTGCGCGCGATGCTGTTCGGCGCATAGCCGATGGCTTCGACGGCTTCCATCACGCGGCGATGGGTCTCGGCCGACACGCGCGATGCATCGTTGAGCGCGACGGAGACCGTCGAAATCGAAACGCCGGCCCGTTTGGCCACATCGCGAACTGAAGGCATGTCGGTATGCGTCGTCGTGCGTGCGAGGGAACGTCACCGGTATAGCCCATCGAAACGATTCGTACAAGTCGCATGCGCATGCCGCACTGCATCACGACAGACTTGCCGTATCTGCCGCACAAAGCGACCGTTTTGCGCATTTGATGCCTTTTTTAAGGGATTTCCCCGCCCTTGCGTCCCGCGATTTCTTGACTATAGTGATTCGAAACGTTTCGAGCGGCATCGACTCCGGCGCGATTTCGTCACCCTGACGCACGCATCGGACGATCCGCGATCGATTCCATCGGAGGCAAGCGCCGACTTCATAGGCCAACGTCTCCCGACATCAAGGAGCAGCCATGAGGAGACGGTTTCGTTCGCCGCTGTTGCTTTCGCTCGCGCTCGCCGCGGGGCTCGCTTTCTCGGGCGCGTCGTTCGCGCAATCTCAGGAAAGCGCGTCGCTCAGGCTCATGGCGTTCGGCAGCGATGCGCAATTGACCGCGATCAAGCACGCGATCGCGCGCTTCAACCAGAAGTACCCGAACGTCAAGGTCGAGGTCGCGATCGATCCAATCTCGAACGGCTGGGGCGACTACGTGACGAAGGTGCTGAGCCAGTTCAACGCGCACAACGCCTACGACGTCTATGGCACGGCGATCGAAACGTTCCGTACGTTCGAGACGCGCAAGCTGTTCGTGCCGCTCAACGACTACATCCAGAAGAATCCGGGCTTCTCCGATTTCGCGCCGAGCCTGTTCCAGCAGGCGTCGAACCAGGGACAGACGTATTTCATCCCGATCGGCTGGAACAACATCATGATCAATTACAACCGCGCGCTGTTCAAAGCCGCGGGTGTCGAGTATCCGAAGCAGGGCTGGACGTGGAACGACTTCCGCGAGACCGCGAAGAAGCTGACCGTGCGCGATCCGGCGGGCAACATCAAGCAGTACGGCTATGAAGTGCCGAATCAGTTCTTCTTCGTGCAGCCGTGGTTCTATTCGAACGGCACGTCGATCCTGAACGCCGACTGGACCGGATCGAACATGCTCGATCCGAAAGTCACCGAGTCGCTGCAGTTTCTGCATGACCTGATCCACGTCGACAAGGTGTCGCCGATTCCGGGCAAGGACATGCTCGACAATCAATACTTCGCGGGCCAGATCGCGATGATCTCGCGCGGTCACTGGATCATCGAGAACGCGATCAAGGCGAAGCTCGATATGGACGTCGCGATTCCACCCGCGAAAGTCGACGACACGACCGTCATCGGCTTCGGCGGCTACGGCGTCGCCGCGACGTCGCAGCACAAGGAACTCGCCGAGGCCCTGATCACGGATCTGACGAGCGCCGAAACGCAGAAGGAAGAAGGCGAACTCGGCGGCGGCGTGCCGGGCCGCAAATCGGCCGCCGATTCGCCGGCATTCCTCAAGTTTCCGCCGAGCGCCTTTCTCTACTATCAGACGCTGCCGCATACGAAGCCCGTGCCGGCGCCCGCGAATTTCCAGGAAGTCGAGAAGATCTTCATCCGCTATTACGACGCGATGATGGCCGACGAGATGCCGATCGCCGAAGGCGTCAAACGGTGTCATGAAGAACTCGAAGCCTCGTTCAAGCGCCTGGCGGCCAAAAAGGAATGAAGGCGTCGATGACTCGGCTATCCCGCGCGTCGTTCGCGCCGTCTCGTGATCGGTATTCGCGATGAGCACCTATGACCCCGGCCACCCGCCGCCGCTGTCGAGCGGCGGCGCGGCAAGCGCGAGCGAACGCGTGCGATCGGACCTGAGCCGCGCGCAAGCGCGCGTCGGCTATGCCTTCGTGTTCCCGTCGTTTGCGCTCTACGTCGCGTTCGTGCTCGCGCCCGTGCTCGTGACGGTCTATCTGAGCTTCACGCAATACGATCCGCTCGCGGGTGCGACATGGATCGGGCTCGACAACTATCACCGTTTCCTGACCGACGACCGCACGCTGCAGATCTTCTGGAACACGCTGCGCTTCACGATCTTCGCGGTCTGCGGCAATGTCGGCATCGGCCTGTTGCTTGCGCTGGCGCTCCATCGCGCGATGCCCGCGTTTCTGCTCTATCTGTTCCGCCTGGCGTTCTTCCTGCCCGTGATCATCGCGGCGGCGTTCGTCTCGATCGTCTGGGGCTATTTCTACGGCGACGATCTCGGCATCATCAACTACTACCTGATCCGGCTCGGCTTCGCGCCCGTGCACTGGCTCACGTCGAGCCGCACGGCCATGATGTCCATCATCATCATGGACGTCTGGAAGAACACAGGCTTCTTCATGATCATTTTCATCGCCGCACTCCAGGGCGTGCCGCGCACGATCATGGACGCGGCGATCATGGACGGCGCGCGCTACTGGCGGCGCTTCTTCCGGATCGTGCTGCCCTATATCTCGCCGGTCGTTTTCTTCAACGTCGTCTATGCATCGATCGGCGCCTTGCAAGTCTACGAGTCGATCATGATCCTCACGCAAGGCGGCCCCGGCGATGCGACGCGTTCGATGTCGATCCTCATCGTCGAAGAAGCGTTCGGCAGCTTCGAGATCGGCTATGCGGCGTCGATCGCGGTCGTCATGACGCTCGTGATCCTCGTCATCACGGCCATCCAGCTCGCGGCGTCGCGACGCTTCGTGCATCACTGATTCGATGCCGTCTATGTCGACCCCTATGCCGACCCGTATGCAGACCCGTATGCAGACCCGCGCCAGCGTCAAATGGATCGACCGGATCATCATCGCGGTCATGCTCGTCCTCGGCGTCGCGATGCTGCTGCCGTTCGCCTGGCTCTTCAGCATGTCGTTCCGCCCCGTCGCCGAAGCGTACCGGATGCCGCCGAGCTTCCTGCCGCCGAATCTGCATCTGACGAACTATCGCGCCGTACTCGATTCGTCCGTGCCGTTTCTCAAGATCTACTGGAATTCGCTATACGTCGCCGTCATCGTGACGTGCGGGCAATTGATCACATGCTCGCTCGCGGCATTCGCATTCGCGCGGCTCGAATTCAAGGGCCGCGACAGCCTGTTCTTCGTCATGCTCGTCGGCATCATGTTTCCCGCGCAGGTCACGATCATTCCGATCTATCTCGGCTTTGCGCAGACAGGCCTGCTCAATCATCCGATCGGGCTTGCGCTCATGTATCTGACGTCGAGCTTCGGCGTGTTCCTCGTGCGGCAATTCATGCTCTCGCAGCCGAAGGCGCTCGAAGAAGCCGCACTCATGGACGGCGCGGGGCATCTGAAGATCTTTCTGCGCATTTCCCTGCCTCAACTGCGGCCCGCGCTGTCCGCGCTCGGCATCATTACGTTCACGCAGACCTGGAATTACTACTTCCAGGCGCGCGTTCTGCTCGAACCTCAGGACGCAATGACGCTGCCCGTCGCAATGGACCTGCTGCGCGGCTATATGAGCGAAGGCAATCTGTCGCTCGTGATGGCCGCGATGAGCATGGCCATCCTGCCCGCCGTGCTGATCTTCCTGCTTGCGCAGCGGCTCGTCATCGAAGGCATGGCGATGAGCGGCATCAAGAACTGAGCGCACGACGCGCACATATGTTGACGTCCCCGAACGAGGATGCATGGCCATGGCAACCGACTCTGAAACGAATCGACTCTCGAAGCGCACCGCGGATCGCATCGCGCGCGTCGACGACCGTTTCGTCTATCGCGGCGCGCGCCGCACGTATGCCGCCTTTCCGCTCGGCGGGATCGGCACCGGCAGCGTCTCGCTGACAGGCAGCGGCCGGCTGATCGACTGGAGCATCCGGAACAAGCCCGACATCCATCAGTTCAACGGGTACAGCCACTTCGCGATCAAGGCCGAACGCGACGGCGCGCTGCTCGACGCGCGCGTGCTCCACGGTCCATACGAAGGCAATCCGACCGGCTCGCCCGCCACGCGCAAATTCGACGGCTTCGGCTTCGGCGCGAATCGCGACACGCTCGCGGGCGTCCCGCATTTCGACGATGCGACGATGATCGGCCGCTTTCCGGTCGCCGAGATCGCGTTCGATGATGCGCGTTTTCCGGGGCATGTGACGCTGACCGCGCTGAGTCCGTTCATCCCGCATGACGCGCGCAACACGTCGATGCCCGTCGCGATGTTTGCGATCGAAGTCGAAAACACGACGCACGCGCCGATCGACTACACGATCGGCGGCACGCTCGGCAATCTCGGCTGCGACAGCGGCGTGCACCGCTTCGTCGACGCCGAGGGGCTGCGTGCGCTGCATTTCGAATCGGCTGACACGGACCGCCCCGCCGAGCAACGCGGCGATCTCGCGATCGTGACCGACGCCGAACAGGTCGAGCACGTCGACTATCACTTTCGCGGCCAATGGTTCGACAGCCTGAGTCTCTATTGGCGCGAGTTCGCGAGCGCCGGCCCGTTGCGCGAGCGTCATTACGACGCGCCGCGCGCGAGCCGCAATATGTTCAACCAGCCCGAGCACGGCACGCTCGCCGCGCGGATTCGCGTCGCGCCCGGCGAGCGTCGCACGGTGCGTTTCGCGATCGCGTGGAATTATCCGGTCGGCAGCATCTACTGGTTCAATCGACACGGCCCGGGCAGTCCGTTCTACGAGGGCGTGCCGCCGACCTGGACGAACTACTACGCGACGCAATGGGCGAATGCGCTCGCGACGGGGTTCGATGCGCTGCGTCGCTGGGATGCGCTCGCTTCGCCCACGATCGCGTTTCGCGATGCGCTCTTCGCCTCGTCGCTGCCCGGCGAGATCATCGACGCCGTGTCATCGACGCTCGGCGTGCTGCGCTCGGCCACCGTGATCCGGCTCGAAGACGGTGCCCTCTGGGGCTGGGAAGGCCAGCACGAACACGAAGGGTCGTGCGAAGGCAGTTGCACGCATGTCTGGAATTATCAGCAGGCGCTGCCCTGGCTCTTTCCCGCGCTCGAACGGTCGCTGCGCGAAACCGAGTTTCGCTATAACCAGCAAGCGAACGGCGGTCTCACGTTTCGCCAGCGCTTGCCGCTCGGCTCGGGATTCGACGTGATCGGTCCGTGCGCGGACGGTCATTTCGGCGCGATCATCAAGACCTATCGCGAATGGAAAAACACGGGCGACGACGCATGGCTGCGCGCGCAATGGCCCGCGATCCGCCGCGCGCTCGACTACGCTTGGTCGCCCGACAATCCGGACCAGTGGGATCCGCGCCGTACGGGCGTGCTATGGGGCCGCCAGCACCATACGCTCGACATGGAGCTGTTCGGACCGAATTCCTGGCTCACGAGCCTCTACCTCGCCGCGTTGAAGGCCGCCGCGCAGATGGCCGCGGCGATGCACGAACACGCATTCGCCGACACGCTCGCGCAGATGGCGCACAACGGACGCGAGTTCGTCGATTGCGAGCTGTTCAACGGGCGATGGTTCCAGCAGAAGATCGATCTGCATGCCCGCGCGCTGATCGAGCCGTTCGGCGGCGATCGCGCGGCGGGCGTGCTCGCCGAGGACTTCATGCATGCGTACTGGTCCGACGAATACGGCGAGATCAAATATCAGATCGGCGACGGCTGCCTGACGGACCAGTTGCTCGGACAATGGCATGCGGATCTCGCGGGTCTCGGCGATCTGTTCGACCCCGATCACATTCGCACGGCGCTCGAATCCGTCTATCGCGAGAATTTCCGCCCGACATTGCGCGATCACTTCAACCCGTGCCGCGTCTATGCCTATGAAAACGAGGCGGGGCTGCTGCTTGCGACATGGCCCGCCGGCTCGCACAAACCCGCGGTACCCGTGCCGTATGCCGAGGAAGTCTGGACGGGCCTCGAATACATGATGGCGTCGCATCTGATCCAGCGCGGCCTCGTGGACGAAGGCCTGACGATCGTGCGTGCCGCGCGCGCCCGGCATGACGGTTCGAATCGCAATCCTTGGAACGATATCGAATGCGGCAGCTATTACGCGCGCTCGCTGTCGAGTTATGCGCTGCTGAATGCGTATACGGGCTTGTCGTTCGATGCGCGCACGCATGAGATCGGTTTCGCGCCCGCGCGCGATGCGCGCGGCGTCTTTCCTTGGTCGGCGGGCGTCGGATGGGGCACGGTCTCGATCGGCGACGATCGCGTCGAGATTCGCGTGCTCGGCGGTGAACTCCATGTCGCGCGCATCGGGGATGCCGATCTTGGGGGCCTGCGCACGCTGCGTGCCGGCGACACGCTCGACATCGCACGCGACGAAGCATGGGCCGCGCGTCGTGTCACGACAGTCTCGGAGATCGACGATGGCAAGGCTTGAACTCAAGGGCGTACGCAAAAGCTTCGGCGGCACGCCCGTCATTCACGACATCGACCTCGCGATCGACGAAGGGTCGTTCACGGTATTCGTCGGCCCGTCGGGATGCGGAAAATCGACGCTGCTGCGCATGATTGCGGGTCTCGAGGAGGTCAGCGCGGGCGAGATTCATATCGACGGCGCGCGCTGCGACCATCTGCTGCCGTCGGCGCGCGGCATGGCGATGGTGTTTCAGTCGTATGCGCTATACCCGCATATGAGCATTTACGAGAACCTGCGTTTCGGTCTCGTCTGCCAGAAGACGCCGAAGGCCGAGATCAAGCCGCGCATCGAGCGCGCCGCCGATATTCTGCAGATCGCGCATCTGCTCGATCGCAAGCCCGCGCAGTTGTCGGGCGGACAAAGCCAGCGCGTCGCGATCGGCCGCGCGATCGTCAAGGAGCCGAAAGCCTTTTTGTTCGACGAACCGCTGTCGAATCTCGATGCCGAGTTGCGCGTGAAGATGCGCGGCGAAATCGTCGCGCTCCATCGGCGGCTCGGGTCGACGATGATCTATGTCACGCATGATCAGGTCGAAGCGATGACGATGGCCGATACGATCGTCGTGCTTCGCAACGGCCGCATCGAGCAATCGGGGACGCCGGCCGAGCTCTATGCGAGGCCGAAGAATCAATTCGTCGCGGGTTTTTTGGGCTCGCCGCAGATGAATATGCTGTCCGCGCTCGGGCTTCAGTCGGGAGAGAACCGCTTTTCCGTGTCGGCCGACGGCGGGCGGTTGCGGCTTCAGCTGCCGCGGCTCGCCGATGCGACGACGGGCGACTTGCGCTGCACGCTCGGCATCCGACCCGAACATCTCGAACTCGCGGAAGGCGGCGCGCTGCGCATCACGGTCACGGCGCGCGAGTTTCTCGGCTCTGAAACGATCGTCGCGGGTACGCTCGAATCGGGCGAAGCGCTGCGTGCGTCGTTACGCGGCGCGATCGATGTTCGCGTCGGACAATCGATCGCGTTCGACGCGGACCCCACGCATATGCATGTCTTCGATCAGGACGGCGTCGCGCTTGAAATCGCCGAGCAGCCGGTCATTCATGCGGGGATGCGACGCGTCTGAGACGGGGCGAAGCCGTCTTAGCGCGCAGCGATCTGCAACGGTGCCGAACCTGGCGCCATCAGCGCGTGCAGTTCCTCGGCGAGATGCATGGCGCCGCGCGCCTCGAATTGTTCGATCAGTTGCAGCACGAACGAGACCTTGGCGGCCGGACCGTAACTGTCTTCGATCGCATCGATGGCGGACGTCATTTCAGCCACGGCCAGCGCGTTATCGCGGATGCTGCTGACATGCGCGCCCGCTCGCGCGACCCGCATATTGAAGTCGCTACCCCATGAAAACCGTGCAACCGTAGGCACGGTCGATTTCCTCTTCGCCATAGTTCCCAGTTTTTATTGGTTTACCGAACGCAGCGGTCTTGCACGATGCTTTTGTGGGCGTACGACGGGCCCGTTTTCGCAGGCACATCGCGCATCGCAACCCTGCTCGGTGACGCGGACGCGATTGTCTCGCGTCTGCTCAAGCAGGGGGTAACGTCCCCCTTTCCGTGCATTACATCGATCCGGAAGGTGCGTGGACCTCGAGCAAGAGGCCTCGCCATGCGCGGATCGAACACGCGCGCGGGGACGTCGGCCCCGCGCGTAACGATAGTCTGTCCGAGGGGCGGATGAAAATACCGAAAATGCGGTATATGTATGCGGATTAGAACCTAAGCGCGCGCGAAATGCCGTAGCGAGCGAAAGCGTCGTTTGAGGGTCGGTTGGATCGCGCGGCCGCCCGCATTATCGAGCAAGGCCTCGGCGTCAATCAGCCGCTCTCTGTTTCGATTGGGCGTGCATGAAAAACCGACGCGACGCATGAGCTTCAACATCGCGAGATTGTCCTGCATCACGTCGCCATGCAGCCAGCGCACGCCGGCACCGCGCGCGGCGTCCATGAGCAAAGTCATCGTTCGCGTGCCGAGGCCGCGTTGCTGCCAGTCGTCGACGATCGATAGCGCGAACGTGGCGCAATGCCGATCCGGCGTGTCGTCGACGACATAGCGTCCCTCGCCGATAATCCGATTGCCTTCCGACGTGGCGACCGTCAATACCAGCGCAAGATGCGTTTGATAGTCGACTTCGGTCATGTCGCGCTGGCGCGCGAGCGTCAGCCCGTTGATCGGTGAATGAAATCGATGGATGCGGGATGCCTGCGACGCGCGCTCGATCATGTCGCTCAGCATCGGGCCGTCTTGCGGCAGAACCGGACGCGCAATAATCTTTGTCCCGTTACGCATCGACCAGACATCGATCAAATGCGTCGGGTAGTGCCGAATCGTATAGGTGGAGAGATTCACGACGCCCTCGTTGATCAACAGTCGTCGAAGCGCGGCCGATATCCGTGTGATGCGATGTGGCGCGCGCATACCGTTAGTGCAATCGTCAAGCGTCGTTTTTAATAACGACTCGATCTCCCTAAATCGGCTTACGAATGAGAAAACTGTACGCTGCGGCGTGTCGGAGGGTCTATCCGAATTTAGTAGGTTGACTGTACGCAGCGTCGACGGCGTTGCGAATTCCCGACTGTTTTTCGAATGAGGCAGAGCGCACAGTCAGCAAATAGTACTGATGTTGTGCAAGCTGCGTTAAAGAAAAGTCGTCGGCACGACTCGTTAGCGCATGAGCACCTTGCCGGCGCATGTGCGGCATCGCGACTTCCAATCGGCTTACGTCTGCTCGGGCAAGGCCTGGTATGACAACAACTGCGTGATGCCCACGTCATCTCCGTTCACAGTCCGAAAAAGCACTTTTTCGGTCTTTGATACCTATCGATTTCCACACCTCCGTCTTGGCAATAAACGTTCGCTTTTTGGCGGTATACGCCGCCTGTTTGCGCTTTGATAAATCGACCCGCGCTCCGAGAATCAACTCATTCGCAGCGCGTTGGCGATGCGCGAATGAAGACAGCGATGTGCACCGTACATTCGATCGCGGGACTACATCGCATCCCTAATCGAAACGAAGGAGGCTGTCATGTTCTCGGCCATGCTTGAAGTGAACCCGATTCCCGAACAGTTCGACACGTATCTCGGCATGGCGAAGATGCTGAGAACCGAACTGGAAAAGATCGACGGCTTTGTCGACAACGCGCGCTACGCGAGTCTGACTCGCAACGGATGGCTCTTGTCGTTGTCGACATGGCGTGACGAGAAGTCGCTGATCCGCTGGCGCACGACACCCCAACATCACAAGATTCAACAAGCCGCGCGTGACCGCGTATTCGCGGACTATCGACTGCGTATCGGCCAGGTCGTCGCGGACACGCATGTGCCCACCGGACACGCGCTGCTCGAACAACGACTTGACGTCACCGAGACGGGCGCGGGAACGGCAGTGACGTTGATCGAAGGGCATCGCGTGCCCGAATGGGTCCATGAGGTCGGGACCGACACGGTCGCGCAATCGCTGGGGCTCGATACGCAAGCGGCGGGCCTCGTCGCATGGGACGTCTTCGATGCCTTGCAGTCGCCGGGCGATATCGTCGCCGTCGCGACGTGGCGCGACCAGGCGGCGGCCGACGCCGACGAGCGCCGCGCGACGGCGTCCGATGACAGACGCACGCGTCGCATCCGGATCATCCGCGAATACGGCATGTTCGATCGTCGCGAGGCGCCGCAGTATTTCGCCCCGGCGCGCCTCAACCCCGCTTAGGCTCCGCTCGCACGTCGCGCTTCGGCCGGACCCCACGGCCGAGCGTGGCCGACGGAAATTCACCGAACTGCTGGAAATAGTCCTGCGAGAAACGCGCGAAATGGAAAAAGCCCCAATGCATCGCGATCGCCGCCACGGTCGCATCCGTGCCGCGTGCGGCCTTCAGTGCGCGGCGCGCGCCGTTGAGCCGCCGCGCCCGCAAGTACGCGAGCGGCGACACGCCGTAAATCTGCAGAAAACTGCGTTGCAGCAACGTGCGGCTCACACCGAGCGCTTCGCACAACGTCATGACGGTCACCGGTTCGTCGCTCTGACTGTCGATCAGCGCCTGCGCCGACCGCGTCACACGATGCGCATTGATCCACGGCATGCGCGCCGAACGCGCCGTCGAATCGACGAGCATGCCGACGATCCGATCGAGCATGACCTTGTTCAGATAGGCATGATCGACCTGCGCGAACGGCGCCGCGGCATCCGAACGCTGGATCGACATCAACGTCTCGGCCATGTCGTCGATGCCGCTCGAATCGAGGTCGGTCAGAAACAACATCTGACGCCCCGCGCCGGGCAATGCATAGCCGAGCGTATCGGCCGCGCTCAGCAAGCGCTCCTGTTCAATGCGAAAGAACACGATCTCGCTCGGCGGCAACAGCACCTCATAGTCCTTGTCGCCCGGCATATAACCGATACTGCCCGGCGTCAGCGCGTCGAGGCCGCACCGTCCCTGCCCCGAGACCGAGCGAATCAAGCTGACCGTACAGTATTCGGACGGGAAATACTGTTGCTTGAGCACCGTCCGGTTCTGCCGTTCCGCCGCGACCAGCATGTCCTGAAATCCGAGTTGCCGGAACCGCCCCGAAAACGCGCCCGCATCGATCTGGTCGTATTCGATCGGCATCCATCCGCGCTGGATGCCGGCGGCATCGTCGGCATCCCGAGTCTCGACGTCGAGCCACGTGAGACGCTCATCGACATGCCCAGCCGATCGACTCGTCGGCGCGGGCGCAAGCAAGGAAGGTCGAGCCGTTGCATTCATCGGGATATCGGACATGCGTAGCGGAGCGCGGATGCAATCGTGTATGCAAATGCGGGGGCGATCATGCGTGCAATCGCGGCTGCAAGCGAATAAGCGCAAGCAAATAAAACAAGTAACCGGCCAGAAAAAGGAAGTAAAGCAAAAACCACGAAGCCCGCATTGAAAAACGCGGCGACACGATGATCGCGCGGCACGCGCGCCAGCCTATGCATTGCGTATCCGTTCGCCGGCGCGTGTCAGACCGGCGACTCCGGCGTCCGACCGATACGCCCATGATCATCGGAAGCGGTCGGCGCAGGCGCCGTCTTATGGCGCGCGTCGCCGTCTGCGAGCGCCGTCGAAAAGAAGCTGCCCATGACGGCCGACAGAATAATAAAAATCGACGCGGCATCGACCAGCAACCCGAATGCGCGGAACAACACCATACAGCTCCAGAGAATCAGCAGATTCAGACCCACGCCGACGACGGCCGACGCCTTGGGCACCGTGCGCATGAAGCGCGCAAGATGCGAATCCGCGCGCGGCACGTACCAGATCATCAACAAACCGAATGTCAGCGTGAACGCGCACTCGGCCCATTTGAGCCACGCGGGACGCCGCAGATAACGACCCTCGAAAATCGACTCGATGATCTGCGCCTGAATCTCGATGCCCGGCACCAGTTCATTGAGTACCGTGGTCCGCATATCGGTCAAGCCCGAGCCCGTAAGCCCGATCAGCACAAGCTTGTTGTGTATGCGCTCGGGCGATACATGGCCTTGCAGCACGTCGCGCGCCGAGACGTAGCGGTTTTGCGTCGTACGGATCGATGCGAAATGAAGCCAGAAATCGCCGTCGGGCTGCGTCGGCACGCGTACGTCGGCGACGCCCACGGATTGCACGCCATAGGCATCCGCATAGACGTCCAGCACGGGCGACCCCGTGGCCACGCGCAGCATTTCGATCGAGAGACTCGGCACGAGTTTGTCGCCGAGCGCCATGACCATCGGCACGCGCCGGACCGTCCCTTGTTCGAGCGCGACGTTGAGCATGGCCTGTCCTTGCGCCGCGGCCTGCAACTCGGGCAGGCTCGCGAGCACGTGATCGAAGCGCTGAACCTTGTCGAGCGGGTCCGTGCCATGCACAAGTACAGGGACGCTGCGCATATCCGTGCTCGTCGCGAACGCCGCGTGATCGTACGCGGCCGCGCCAAGAATCGTCGGCACCGCGGCGAGCGACTTCGCGAGCATCGCTTCATGGCTCGGCAGCTTGCGCAACCGCGCGGCGAGTTCGGCTTCGGCCGGCGGAAGATTGTCGGCCACCTTGTCGGGCGAGGTCTGATCGGGCTCGGGCATATAGATGTCGAGACCGATCGCCACGGGCTGCATCGCCGCGATCGCATCGACGAGCGCCGCAAGCCGGTTGCGCGGCCACGGCCATTGACCGGTCGCGGCGAGCGTCTTGTCGTCGATCTCGACGATCGTGACGGGCTCCGACGTCGGAATGCGCGGAAAGCGCCGCTGATAGTGATCGAACAACAATTCGCGCGGCGCGCCGAACGAGTCGGGAATCAGCTTTTCGAATGCATCGACGAATGCGGGCCGCCACACGTCGCGCGGCCACTCGCTGCACAGATTGATCAGACTCAGAAGCAGCAGAATCACGAGCGCGGCCGGGCGTCCCTTGCGCGCCCCGAGCATCCGCTTGATGAACAACAACGTCTCGGCGAGATAACGCTTCATGTCGGCGGAACCGGGTTCGTGCGGGTTGGCGTCTTGCGGTCGTGCGCGACGGTGTTCATTGAATCGTGATGACCACGCGCCGGTTCGCCTGATTGGGCACGCCGTCGGCCGTATGCAGCACCGGCTCCCGCTTGCCGCGCCCCGCCGTTTCGATCTGCTGCGCGGGAATGCCGGCCTTGATCAAAAACGCGGCCACCGTCTTCGCTCTTTGCAGCGAAAGCCGGTCGTTGAATTCCTGCGAACCGGCAAGATCCGTATGCCCGACCACGGTCAGATGCGGCGCCGGCCAGCTCGCGAGATCGGCCTTGAGCTTCTGCACCGTGGCCTCGGACTCGGGCGCAAGCTGCGTCGCCGAGTCGAAGACGAAATTGATCGTATAAGTCTTCGGGCGCGGCGGCTGCGCGGCCAGCAAGTCGTGATAGCGGCTTTGCACACCGGCCTGCACGCCGGCCTGCGTATCGGCGGTCTGCTCGATCGCGCCGCCTTTGTCGACGGCGACCTGCGTGTACGCCTTGTCGAGCGTTTTCGTGCCGTTGCCGGTCTTGACGATCACGGCGCCGACGCTGCCGTCGGGATTCGGCAACAACGTGATCTTGTCAGGCGGCGTGCTGCATGCACCGAGGAGCATCAGCGTGCAGGCGGTCGCGCCCGCGAGGATCCGATAACCGTGCAGACGTGGGCTCATTGCGCGTGCTCCGCGTCA
Source organism: Pararobbsia silviterrae (assembly GCF_003628125.1). GTDB lineage: Bacteria > Pseudomonadota > Gammaproteobacteria > Burkholderiales > Burkholderiaceae > Pararobbsia > Pararobbsia silviterrae. The sequence continues at coordinate 210,568 of NZ_RBZU01000006.1, read as the reverse complement.
CCGCCGACTTCGATGATGAATTCGGTCCCGCGCACACCGAGCGTCGTCGTCGGCGTGCTGTAACGGACCGAATCGGGATTCGCCTTCGCGAGCCGGCCGTCGACGACGGCCAGCGAACCGCGCTTGATCGTCGCGTCGAGCGCGCCGTCGTACGTCGTCGTGTTGAACGCGAAATGATTGAGCAACAAGGTCGAATTCGCGCCCTCGGTCAGCAAGGTATCGTCGCGCAAGGTCACGCCGACCGACGAAGCCGCGCCCGTCACGATACGGTCCCCGTTGAAGACATCGCTGCCGATCGCCGCATCAAGGTTTTTGCCGGCGCGTTCGATCTGGACGACGCCCTTGACCGTCTTGACGACGCCGATCGAATCGGACGCCCACGCGTCGGACATCGTTTGCAGCCCGCACAGGACACACACCGCATAGTGAAGAGCACCGCTTCGCATCAGAATCCGCCCCATGAGTGCGTAGAAAGTCAGCGCGTGAAATGATCGACCATGCAAGCCGCTCGCCGCCAGCGGCGATTGTGCACGGTCAATAAGTGCGCATCACACGCACGCATTCACACATTTTTTTGCAAGGTGCAGATTTCTATTCGATCGGATTTCGCGCGTCTATCCGGAATTAGTCGGATCTCGCGCGTGTTTTTTCGAGGCCTTTGACACCGCCTTTAGGAAGCCTGCTCTTTAGTTAGAGATATGACATCCATTTGTTAGCGGATTTGTTAGCACATTGTCGGTGACACGTTATATATGCGTCACAAATAAGACATAAATCGACGAGCAATACACTTGCTTAGGGCGATTTGAACGGCTATTTGAGCGGCTTTTTGCGGAGCTGCTCGACGGCTGGCTTGCCCGGACGCGTATTGGCCGCCGGCGCTTGATCTGCATGCACCTTGGCGGCCCCTCCCTTTGCCGATCGCTCTTTAGCAAGTGGCGCTTCAACAGCTCGCCCTTTAGCAACTCGCCCCTTTACGGGTCGTCCCTTAACGGGCCGTCCCTCTTCTGCATCGGATTTTTCGTCGCGATGCGCTGCCGCCAGCGCGTCGATGCCCGCCATCGCGAAACGCACGAAATCGTCGGCCAGCGCGCCGCGATCCTGACTGACGGCGGGCAGCACGGCCGCCTGAATCTTGCGCGGCGCGATCATCATCGCGATGCACGGCAGAACGGTCAGCAGGACCGCGCGCTGCACGGCCGCGTCGTCCGGCTTCAACCCCATGACGTCCGCGACGCGTTCGAGCATGAACGCGGCCTTCGGCCGCACGGCTTTTTCGATAAGCGCCGTAATGGCTCCCGACGGCGACAACACCTCGCGCAGGACCAACAAATAGGTCCACGAACCCGGGCCGTTAGCGGACAATTTCGCGAGCCGCTCCAGCACGGCGCGCAATCTCGCGCGCGGATCCGCCGATTCCTCGGCGAGCGCAGCAAGCTCTTCGAGGCCGACGATATGCGTGTGCGCCTCGATCAACGCCGCTTCGTATAACCCCTCGCGACTTCCGAAGTGGTAATTCACGGATGCCATCGGCGTGCCCGCCCGCTCGCAGATCTCCTTGCTCGTCGCGTCGGCGAAGCCGCGTTCGGCGAACACCTGTCCTGCGATATCGAGCAGATGCTGACGCGTCGCGGCGCCGTCGGGCCGCGATGCGCGCTGCGTGCGCGCGGCTGGGGTCTTCTGAACATGCGTGGCCATGGTGTGGATCGTGTCCCGGAGAAATATCTCGACGATAAATTTGAATTTGAATTCAAATTCATATAGGATTCATTCTACTTCATCCGCGTCCGGCCCGCGAACGGACGCCCGGTGCATGCGCGCAAGACGCACATGCACCGCTCTGTTTCGCGACGGTCATCAATGACGACGGTCTCGACCGGACCGCTTCGATGGAGCAGCACATGTCAGCAGCAATCGCCGGAACCGAACCCGGCCAGCGTCAACTCAACGGCCCTCAAACGACGGGCCGTCTCTATCGAAATCTCTCGACGCCGCGGTACGAGATGACGTCCGAGCACGACGTCGCCGTCACGATGCGCGACGGTGTCGAACTGCGCGTCGACGTTTTCCGGCCCGTCACGCCGGGACGCTATCCCGTGCTCGTGGCCGCGTCGCCGTATCCACGCCAGATCCAGAATCTCGGCGCGCCGCTGGGTTTTATCGAAGCCGGCGCGAGCGATTTCTTCGTGCCGCGCGGCTACGTCCACGTCATCGCGAATGTACGAGGCACGGGCGGTTCGGGCGGCACCTTCAATTTCTTCGACGCGCAAGAACGGCGCGACATGCACGACCTCGTCGAATGGGCGGGCACGCAGGCATGGTCCGACGGGCAGGTCGGCATGGTCGGCATCAGCTACTTCGCGATGACGCAACTCGAAGCGGCCGTCGAACAACCGCCGCATCTGAAGGCCCTCTTTCCCGTCGCGACGACGATCGATCTCTATGAAGCCGCCATGCATCACGGGCTCGCGAGCACGAGCTTTCTGACGCCCTATCTGTCGATGATCGGCATGACGTCGGCGCACGGCAGCGGCTTCTTTCGCAACCGGCTCATCGACGCGGCCCGCCGCGTCCTCCATCTGCCCGCGATCCACAAGCGATTCGAAACGATGAACGGCGAGGCCGCCATCGCCGGCCTCAAGGTCTTGCTCAAGCTCCATCACGATCCGCATCCGTGGGACGATCTTTGGCGCGCCTGCGTGGTCGAGCATCAGGCGCGCGACGCATGGTGGGACGAACGCGACCTGCTGCCGTTGCTCGACCGTGTACGCGTGCCCGTCTATCTCGGCTGCGATTGGGACAACGTGCCGATGCATCTTCCTTCGACGTTCCGGGCCTGGCACGCCCTCGTCAACAGCCCGCACGTGCGCGTGGCGATGCTCGGCGAACACGGCCTCGCGTGGCCGTGGGAGAGTCTGCATATCGAGGCGCTCGCCTGGTTCGATCAATGGCTGAAGGGGCGCGACACCGGTATTCTCGAAGGCGATCCGATCCGCTACTGGATGCCGGGCGAAGCGCAGTGGCGCACGACCGATACGTGGCCGCCGAGGCAGACCGAGCATCGGGCGCTCGCGCTGCGCGCGGACGGCACGCTCGATCGAGACGAAGGCATACCGGGTTCGCGCCGATCGATGGCCTGGGGCACCGGCCTCAATCGCGAACGGCCGAGCGTCGCCGATCCCGCGACACATCTCGTCTGGACCAGCGCGCCGCTCGACAGCGATCTCGATGTCGTCGGCTACGCCGAACTGGCCTTCGACGCGATCAGCACCGCGCCCGACACGGCCTGGATCGCGCTCATCCAGGATATCGATCCGTCGGGCGCGATCACCGAAGTCACGGCCGGATTCATGCGCGCGAGCCTGCGCAAGGTCGACGAAGCCGCGAGCACGATCGGCGCACCCGTGCTTCCGTGTACGCAGTTCGAATCTGTACCTGTCGGCGTCACGGTTCGATATCGCTTGCCGTTCGTCGTCACGGCCCGGCGATTCCAAGCCGGCCATCGCATACGACTGATGCTCACGAGCGACGATCAGGCCCCCGAGATCCCAGCGATGCTGAATTTCCGGCATGCGAGCGTCGGCACGAGCAGCCTCAACACGATCCTGTCGTCGTCGCGCCTGATCCTGCCCGTCATGACGCCACGATAAGCACGGCGCCGGGAACGTACCTTGCTCGATCTCGCGCGTGCTGCCGCGAATCTGTCAGAAGACCGATGCGACAATGCGGCTTCTTCGAACAACGAGACGCTATGGTTTCCCTGAACGAAGTCGGTTTGTTTCTGCTGGGCGTCGTCCTTGTGCTGGCGATGCCGGGTCCGACGAACACGCTGCTGGCCGCCGCGGGTCTTGCGCGCGGGTTCAGGCGTTCGGCCCGGCTCACGTTGGCGGAGTGCGCCGGCTATGTGATCGCGATCTCGTTCTGGGGCTTGTTCCTGTTCGAACTGGCGCGTGCGACGCCGTGGCTGCCGTGGACCGTGCGTCTGCTCAGCGCGGTCTACATCGCGTATCTCGCCGTGCGCATGTGGAGCGCGACGCTCGATCTCGCAGACGGCAAGGAACGCGTCGTCGAGATGCGCACGCTGTTCGTCGCGACGCTGCTCAATCCGAAGGCGATTCTGTTCGGCGGCACCTTGTTTCCGAAAGCGGCGTTCGCCAGCGTCTCGGGATACGTCGAGATCATGGGATGCTTTCTCGTGCTGCTGTTCCCGATCGGGCTGCTCTGGGTCGCGTTCGGCGCGCAACTCGGCAAGGGCCGGCTTGCATGGCTCAAGCCGATCTATGTGCTGCGCGGCGCTTCAGTCGTGCTCGCCGCGTTTTCCGTCACGGTCGCGTGGTCGGCGATTCGCTAGGCGAGATGCGAACGCTGCGCGGAAGCCCGCGCAGCGCTTCGCGACCCACACCGAGTCGGCTGCGCACGGCCTGAGCCGCCTCTCAGGCGCGGTGAACGACGCCTGTCTCGTTCGACTCGGCACGCTCCGAAATCCGTCCCGCCTCTCCCCGGCACCCCACTCCGACCGCCCGTCCGAGCCGTGAAATACGGCCGCCCACGGGCGTCGTCGAGCGCAAAGCCCAGCGCCGCCGGTGCGTCCGCCCGCCCCACGTGATCGGCCGTTCGAGGCCGCGCCGGACAGGCTGACGCGAAAAACCCACACCTTTCCTCCCAAATACACGCAACTTTCAACTTCATTATTGAGAATCCTCTCATTTTGGAATATAAACGCAACTCATTCGCATTTATAAGATCGCCGACTGAGACCGCATGAGGGTTGGGAGATCTTTCCCGCCCTTGCCCGCTTTCACTCGGCGTTCGACTGACGACCCGGCGACTCGCGTTTTTCGCGGCACGCATGCGTGCCCGGCATAGCGTGCGCCGCACGGGTCGCGATGCCGTTCATTCACCGATCACGCACACGCAGGAGCCCTCATGTCCGACCGCCGGTCCCGTCCTTTCTCGCCCGACTCGACTCTCGAGGCGGCAGAAAACATCCAGAGGCCGCGGCCGACCGCCATCGCGCGCGCGCTGCGCAGCATCCCGATCGGCTTGCTGCTCGGCGGCGCGACGCTTTCGCCCGCGACACACGCCGCGGACAACGCGACACCCGCCAGCTCAGCCGCCGCGGCCACGCCCTCCGCGACGTCGACCTCCACCACGACGAACGGCGCGAATGCGAACGAAGGCACGCTGCCGACCGTCAACGTGACCGCCCAAAACGACACGACGCACGGCTACGTCGCCAAGACCACGACGAGCGCGACGAAGACGAACACGTCGATCCTCGAAACGCCGCAATCGGTTTCGGTCGTGACGCGCGACCAGATGGACCAGCAAGATGCGCAGACGCTCAACGCGGCCGTCCGATATGTCTCGGGCGTCACGCCTGAAACGCGCGGCGGGATCGCGACGCGCTACGACCTGCTGACGATCCGCGGCTTCAGCGCCGATACGTATCTCGACGGCCTCAAGGTGCTCAACAACAACGAGTACGCCGTGCCGCAGTTCGATCCGTACTTCATGGACACGATCGACGTGCTCAAGGGCCCGGTCTCCGTGCTCTACGGTTCGGCCCAGGCAGGCGGCGTGCTCGACCAGCAAAGCAAGATGCCGACCGCGCAGCCGCTGCATGAAATCGGCATCGAGTTCGGCAACTACGCGCACAAGCAGGCGACGGTCGATCTCTCGGGTCCGATCGCGGGCGACGATCATTACCTCTATCGCTTCACGGCCCTCGTGCGCAAGGAAGACGGTCAGGTCGAATCGACCGAAAACGAGCGCATCGCGATCGCTCCCGCCTTTACATGGCGGCCCGACGACAAGACGTCGCTGACGCTGCTCGCGAAATACGACCACGATCCGCGCAGCACGTCGTACGGCAGCGTGCCGCCGCAAGGCACGACACTGCCGAACCCGAACGGCAAGCTGCCCTACGACTTCTACGACGGCGATCCGAACTTCGAGAACTTCGATCGCGTTGAAGAATCGATCGGCTACAAATTCCAGCGTCTGCTCAACGACACGTGGACCTTCCGCTCGAACGCGCGCTATCTGCACCTGAGTCAGGACTACAAGAGCGTCTACGCGAGCGCGCTCGAATCCGATCTGACCACGCTCGACCGCGGCACCGCGATGTCGTCGGACACGTTGAACACCGTGTCGCTCGACAACCAGCTCGAAGGCAACTTCGCGACGGGTTCGATCACGCACACGGTGCTCGCGGGCTTCGACTACCAGCATCTGAATTCGGGCTACCTGTGGGGCTTCGGCTCGGCGCCGTCGATCGACATGTATGCGCCGGATTACAACCTGCCGATCGTGCCGCCCGAAGGCTCGATGAATCACATCTCGTCGACGCAATATGGCCTGTATCTGCAGGACCAGGCGCGCTGGAACAACTGGCTGCTGACGTTGAGCGGCCGGCAAGACTGGTCGCACACCGACACGCTGAGCGATACGTACGGCACGGCGCAAAACCAGTCCGACCGCGCCTTCACGAAGCGCGCGGGCCTCACGTATCTGTTCGCGAACGGTCTCGCGCCGTACGTCAGCTATACGGAGTCGTTCTCGCCGCAGGCCGGCACGAGCCGCACCGGCAAGGCGTTCGATCCCGAACGCGCACACCAGTATGAAATCGGGATCAAGTTCGCGCCGCCGAAGTACGACATGCTGTTCACGGCCGCGCTCTTCGATCTGACGCGCACGAACCTGCTGACGACCGATCTCGTGAATCCGAACTTCCAGACGCAGACCGGTGAAGCCCGTTCGCGCGGTCTCGAACTCGAAGCCAAGGTCAGCCTCACGGATTCGTTGAACGTCACGGCGGCCTATACGTATCTCGACACGAAGTACATCCAGGACAACAGCGGGCTCGCGGGCAAGTACGTGGCCGCCATCCCGCAGAACCAGGCGTCGGCATGGGCCTACTACACCTTGAATCGCGGACCGCTCGCCGGTCTGTCGTTCGGCGCGGGCGGACGCTATACGGGCACGACGTACAGCACGGACAACTCGTTCGAGGTCCAGAGCTATTTCCTCGTTGACGCGACGCTGCGCTACGACCTCGGCCGCGCGTCGTCGCACCTCAAGGGTTCGACGCTCTACGTCAACGCGCAGAACCTCTTGAACAAGGAATACGTCGCGTCGTGCTACTACGGTTCGTGGTGCGCGTACGGATACGGCCGTCAGGTCATGGCAGGCGTGAACTACAAGTGGTGACGACGGGACCGCGATGCGCCGCCCGGCACACCGGACGGCCTCGCGGATCCGGCATGTTGAACAGACACGCCCGCCCCGGCGCACGCCTCGCGCGCCGGAAAATCGGGCCTCCGCACACATACATCCCGTGGTCGAACGCTATCACCGCGAACTGCTGCGTTTTCTGTCGCGTCTCGTGAAGGACGGCGAGATGGCGTCGGACATCACGCAGGAAAGCTATGTGCGCGTCCTGTCGCTGCGGGACGCGGGCACGCCTATCGCCGATCCGCGGGCGCTGCTGTACCGCACGGCGCGCAATCTCGTCATCGATACGTATCGTCGCGCAACCGTGCGCACGCAACACGTCGACGCACTCGAGGAGATCGACGAGCCCGTCGCGGACGTATCACATCAACCCGAGCACGCGTGGGAATCGTCGGCGCGCGCCCATGCGCTCGTCGCCGCGGTCGATGCGCTGCCCGCGCGGTGCCGCGAGGCCTTCGTGCTCCACAAGTTCGAAGGACTCAGCCAGCGCGAAGTCGCCGCGCGCATGGGCATCTCGCTCAATATGGTCGAAAAACATATCATTCGCGGCGTGCTTGCATGCAAGCAGCAGCTCTCGGCGTTCGACGGCGTGACGCGCGAGCCGTCGGACGGCGTCGAATAGCCCACGATGCCGGTCAAGTTCAATGTCAGGGTTATGCTGCGTCGCGCGTCTTCATAGAAAGACGCGCTGACGAGATGACGATGGATCGATCCCCCCTCCCCAACGATGCCCGTGCGGAACCGCGCGCGGATGAACGCACCGACATCGACGCGCGCGCCGCGGCATGGTTCGTCCAACGTCGGGACGGGCTCGCGCGCGAGGACGAAGCGGCGTTTCGCGCGTGGCTCGCGGCGCATCCCGCGCATCGCGCAGCCTACGACCAGGTGTCCGAGGTCTGGCGCGTGCTCGACGCGATGCCCGCGGACGATATCGCGCGACTGCGGTCCGAATTCGCACATACCGACCCCGCTGTGCACGCGCGCTCGTGGCGATCGAGCGCATCAAACGCATCGAGCGCATCGCCCGCGTCACCGGCCCGACGCGCGTTCTTCCCGCGCTTCGCGGCCGCCGGCGCCGCCTTCGCAATGACGGGCGCGGGTGTCGTCGCATGGCAATACTGGCGAGCTAACCCGACGTTCACAGCGGTCTACGAAACGCGGCGCGGCGAAGTCAAGACCGTCTCGCTGCCCGACGGCAGCACGATGGACCTCGATACGGAAACGCACGTCGAAGCCCGCCTGTTTCACGATCGCCGCGAAGTGCATCTGATCCGCGGCCAGGCGATGTTCGCCGTCGCATCGAATCCGGATTGTCCGTTCAAGGTGATGGCCCGCGCCGTGACGGTCACGGTCGTCGGCACGCGCTTCGCCGTTCGATGCACGGATACGGGTCTCGAGCATGACAACGTACGCGTCGATGTCGAAGAAGGCCACGTGCGGGTCGCGTCCGCATGGCGGGAAGACGGCTCGCGCGACGACGGTTCGCCGGCCGACGGCTCGTCGCGCGTCGTCGATCTGACGGCCGGACAATCGGTCGCCACGTTGGCGAGCGGCGCACTGGGGCCTGTCGCCGCGATCACGCCCGCCGAAGTCGCCGAATGGCGTCAAGGGCGCGTCTCGTTCGACAACACGACCTTGCAGCGCGCCTTGCAGGAGTTCGAACGCTACGCGGCGACGCCTATCGTCATCGGCGATCCGGCCATCGGCGCAATGCGCGTGACGGGCAGCTTCGATATTCACGAGGCGACCCGATTCGCCCGTGCGTTGCCGCGCGTCCTTCCCGTGCGTCTGCGGCAGCGCGGCGGCGTCATCGAAATCGTGCGAGCGAGCTAGCGCCGCTTCACGCCTGAACGCGCGCCCGAACGCGCGTCCATACGCACACTCGAATTCACACCCGAATTCGCGCCGGGACTCATACCCCGGCTCACGTCCGGCATAGCCGCCCAACATGCACGCGAAATAATTTTTCAAACGACGTCAGGGTCCGCGAACGTCGTGCGTCTTCTTCAGTAATGGTTCTTATTACGCTACCTGTTGGAGACGTCGTCGATGTCGCACCCTCGCCTTCCGCTGGCCGCCATGAGCGCGGCCGTCATTCTGGCCGTCACCGCGCTCGGCGCGCCGAGCGCCCGCGCACAGACCGCCGCGTCGCCGGCGCCCGCGCAGACGGCCGCGTTCTCGATCCCGGCTCAGCCGCTCGGCAGCGCGCTGAATACGCTCGCGCGCGAAGCCAATCTGCAATTGCTCGTCGAGCCGTCGCTCGTGGCGGGCAAGACCGCGCCCGCGGTCAACGGCCGCATGACGACGGCCGAAGCGCTCGACCGCGTGCTCGCGGGCAGCGGCCTCAAGCCCGAGATCAAGGGCGGAACGGTCACGATCGAGCCGGCCGGGACGACGAGCGGCCAGCCGGCTGAAATCACGCTGCCGTCGGTCACGGTCACCGCCGCCGGCGATACGCAACTGCCGACGGAACAGACGCGCGCCTATACGATTCAATCGACGACGGCCGCCACGAAGATCGCGCTGTCGCCCAAGGACACGCCGCAATCGGTCTCGGTGCTGACGCGCCAGGAAATGGACGACTTCCAGCTCAACGGCGTCAACGATGCGCTTCAGCATGTGACCGGCGTGACCGTCGACCAATACGAAACGGATCGGACCGACTTCACGTCGCGGGGCTTCCAGATCACGAACTTCCAGTTCGACGGCATGGGCCTGCCGTTGATCTACCAGTCGCAGTACGGCGATATCGACATGGCGCTCTACGACCGCGTCGAAGTCCTGCGCGGCGCGGACGGACTGAATGCCGAAACCGGCAATCCGTCGGCGACGGTCAATCTGATTCGCAAGCGGCCGACCTATGATTTCGAGGCGTCGGGCGACGTCTCGTACGGATCGTGGGACACAAAGCGCATCGACGTCGATCTGTCCGGACCGCTGAACTCGGCCGGCACCGTCGCGGGCCGCCTCGTCGCCGTGCATCAGGACGGCAATTCCTATATCGACCGCTATGAGCCGAGCAAGGACATCGTCTACGGCGTGGTCGAAGCGAACCTGACGCCGACCACCGTCGCGACGATCGGGTACAGCTACGAATCGAACCGCTCGCGCGGCGCAGAGTGGGGCGGCCTGCCGCTGCTCGATGCGAACGGCAATCAGATGAGTTACAGCACGAGCGCGAGCATGGCGCCGGACTGGGCCTACTTCAATACCGAAGAACAGCGCGCGTTCGCGGAGTTATCCCAACAGCTCGGCGATCGGTGGACCTGGAAAACCACGGTCGCGTGGAACGACATCACAAGCCACGCGAACATCTTCTATCCGCTCGGCGCGCTCAATTCCGACGGCACGAGCGGGTTTAGCTCGTACACGTCATGGTGGCAGGAATCGAATCAGCAGGTCGCGCTCGATACGAACGTGACGGGCAAGATCGATCTGTTCGGACGCACGCACGACATCGTGGTCGGCGCGAGCTACTCGCGCTCGTCGCTGAGCAATCCGTCGGGGGAAGGCGATACGGACGGCGTGGACGTGCCCTACTCGGTCTTGCTCGCGGGCAGCTTTCCCGAGCCGAACTGGGATGGCGAGACCTATAGCACGGAATATCTCGACATCCGGCGTTCCGTGTATGCGTCGTCGCGCTGGAGCCTGACCGATCGCGCGCATCTGCTGCTCGGCATCAACTACACGCAGGCGGGCAGCAGCGGCGACGCGAGCGGCACGAGCTACGCGCAGCAGTCGTCGGGCTCGGCACCCTATGTCGGCTTCACGGTCGATCTGACGAAGGACATCACGGCGTACGCGAGCTATTCGAAGATCTTCAATCCGCAATACGAGCTCAACGCCAATTCGCAGTTGCTGGGCCCGGCGCGAGGCGAAAGCTTCGAAACGGGCTTCAAGGGGGCTTTCCTCGATAACCGGCTCAATACGTCGCTGTCGGTCTTCCACGTCAAGCAGAGCAATATCGCCGTGGACGTCGGTCCGAACCCGGTGACGCTGCAGGAAATCTACGAGCCGGGCAATGCCACGTCGGAAGGCATCGAAGCCGAGGTCGCGGGACGCATCACGCCGGGTTGGAACGTCAGCGCGGGCGCGACGATCCTGCGCATCGTCAGCGAAGACGGAGCGCCCGCGCAGACGTTTATTCCGCGCAAGTCGTTCCATCTCTCGACGACATATCAGCTTCCCGTCTTCGATCACAAGCTGACCGTCGGCAGCAGCCTGCGCTGGCAAAGCGAGACGAGCTTCTCGGCCGAAGGCGAAGGCACGGCGACGCAGGGCGCGTATGCGGACCTCGATTTCATGGTGCGCTACGACGTGAACCGGCATTTCAGCATCACGGGCACGCTCAACAACGCGCTCGACAAGAAACACTTCGCGACGATGGAATACGATCGCGCACTCTATGCGGAGCCGATCAACGGCAGCGTGAATCTCGCCTGGCGGTATTGAGGCGAACACGGGCATCACGCGCCCAGGCATCGCATTCATATCGCGAGAGGCGTCACGAGGGGAACGGCGTGTTGATACGCATACGCACCGTATCCGCTCGCGGCCTCGCCGTCCTTCTCCTCATCGACAGGTAAACTTGTCAGATAGACTGATAAGTTATACAGTCGCCCCATGGACGACGAATCGACTCACGAACCCACGCTCGAAGACTTCGCGCTCGCGATCAGCCTGCTCGTACGGCGGATCCGCGCCGATGCACCGCCCGAACTCCGCGAATTCTCGTGGACGCAGAAGGCGGTTCTCACACGGCTCGAAAAAGAAGGGGCCATGACGTCGGCGGATCTCGCGCGCGCCGAGCGCATCAAGCCGCAATCGATGAGCTCGGCGATCGCATCGCTCGTCACGATGGGCTTGATCGAGCGTCATGCGCATCCGACCGATGGACGGCAAATGCTGATCAAGCTGTCCGCCAAAGGCACGAAGCTGCGACGGACCACGCGCGAGGCCAAGCATGCGTGGCTCGCGCAAGCGATCACGCGGCTCAACAAGCAAGAACAAGCACTGTTGTTCAAGGCCGGCGCGTTGATCGCGCGAATGGTCGAGGACGAACGCGATTGATCGCGCGAACCGGTTCTGAATCCGCGTCCCCCTCAACACTCAACGAGGTGTCTTCGATATGACATGGGCCCATTGCGTTTCGTACTTCTTCGGCGGGGCCGTTCTCGCCAATGCCGTCCCGCATCTCGTCAGCGGCTCGATGGGCCGCGCATTCCAGAGTCCGTTCGCGAAACCGCCGGGCGAAGGCTTGTCGTCGTCGACCGTCAACGTCCTCTGGGGCACGTTCAATCTCGTCGTCGGCTACATCCTGGTGTGCCGCGTCGGAGACTTCGATCTGCATGACTCGCTCGACGTCGGCAGCGCGCTCGTCGGCGGACTGCTGATGTCGCTCTTCGCGGCACATCACTTCGGGCGATTCCACGGCGGACGCGCGTCGTCGTGAGACGCGGCACGCGTGAGCGACACGTCAAGACGTCTTAACGCGTGCGTGTCCCGCGAACCTTGTCGGGAAACACATCGAGCAGCCAGTCGATAAATACGCGGAGCCGATGCGTGACATACCGGTTCTGCGGATAGACGACGTGAAACGGATACGACGGCGGCCGCCATTTCTTGAGGATCTCGACGAGCGTGCCCTCGGCGAGCGCCGCCTGGGCCGCATGCGCGAACGTTTGCACGATGCCGAGCCCCGCGAGACCGGCCGCCAGATGCGCGTTGCTTTCGTTGACGCCGAGACGGGGCTCGATCTTGATCTCGATCCGTTCGCCCTTGCTCTCGAACCGGAACGGCATCGCCCTGCCGTTCTGCGCCGATACGTAACCGATCAATCGATGCCCGTTCTTGAGTTCTTCCGGATACGCGGGCACGCCATAGTGCTTCAGATACGCGGGCGTCGCGCAGGTCACCATCACGGCGTCTCCGATCGGGCGCGCGACGAGTGACGAGTCGTCGAGCGCGCCGCCCCGGATCACGCAGTCGACGTTGTCGCCGATCAGATCCACCGCGCGATCGGCCACGCCGAGATCGATTCTCACGTCCGGATAACGCGTCATGAAATCGGGCAGCAGCGGAATCAGCACGTCGCGCGCGGTCAATCCGCCGACGTCGATGCGCAGACTGCCGCGCGGGTTGCCGCGAGCGAGATTGAACGAGGCATCCACGTCCTCGATGTCCCTCAGGATCCGTGTGGCCTTCGCGTAGTAGTCCTGGCCCTCGGGCGTCACGCTGACCTTGCGCGTCGTTCGCTGCAGCAACCTCACGCCGAGATGGCTTTCGAGTTCCTGCACGAGCTTGCTCATCGTCGCGTTCGGCATGTCCAGCGAATCGGCGGCACGCGTAAAACTCCCCGCCTCCACGACGCGCGCAAATGCGCGCATGGCCACTAACTGATCCATTCGACCTGCTCCTCGAAATCGGTCGCCCGATTATACATATGCGTGGATAGTCATTTTGTTTATCCACTATTTATTCATAAACGCCCGATCTCTACAGTACGTTCCATGCACTGCACGACGGCCCCGCCGGACAGCGAGGCCCACCGTCGAAGCGCATGTTCTTCCTCACTTAACGTCACGCAATGGAGCACATCATGAGCAAAGCACTGAATGGAAAGATCGCCCTCGTCACCGGCGGCACCACGGGCATCGGTCTCGCGACGGCACAGGAACTTGCAGCGCAAGGCGCACGCGTGTTCATCACCGGACGCCGCCAAGCGGAACTCGATGCGGCTGTCGCGTCGATCGGCGCGGGCACCACAGGGATCCGCGCGGACGCGGCCGTGCTGTCGGACCTCGATGCGGTCTATGCGCAGATCGCCGAGAAGGCCGGCAAGCTCGACATCCTGTTCGCCAACGCAGGCGGCGGCGACATGTTGCCGCTCGGCGCGATCACCGAGGAACACTTCGACCGGATCTTCGGCACCAATGTGCGCGGCGTGTTGTTCACGGTGCAGAAGGCGCTGCCGCTGCTCGTCGACGGCGCATCGGTGATCCTGACCTCATCGACCACGTCGGTTCTGGGCACGGCGAACTTCAGCGTCTACAGCGCGAGCAAGGCCGCGGTCCGGAATTTCGTGCGGTCATGGGCGCTGGATCTCAAGGATCGTCGCATCCGCGTCAATGTGGTGAGCCCGGGTCCGATCCGTACGCCGGGCCTCGACGGACTCGTGCCCGATGAAGCGCGTCAAGGCCTCTACGATGCGCTCGCCTCGCAAGTGCCGCTGGGCCGCGTCGGCGAACCCGAGGAAATCGGCAAGGCCGTCGCGTTCCTCGCTTCCGACTCGGCGAGCTACATCAACGGCATCGAACTGTTCGTCGATGGCGGCATGGCGCAGGTCTGAAGTCTGACCGCAGCGAAACCCGGCACGTTGAACGGCGCCTCGGACGCGGGATGCAAATCCGCGCGCCGAGGCGCGGTTCGCAAGACCGGGCTTCGCGGACGATAGACGCGTTCGCGTCAATCAAGACGCGCGAGCGGCGTCGCTCGAATCGCGTGACGGCGCTCGACGCGCACCTCGCGGAGCCGGCGACGCACCGCACTGCTATCGCTTGCCTGCGGATGCCCCCGCCCTCGAAAACAGGAACCGATACAGCCCCCAGCCGATGAACAACGAGGGCAGGAAATAGAGCGCTTCGCGATTCGGCTGCGCGAGCAACGCAATCGCGGGCCCCGGACAATAACCGGCCGCGCCCCATCCGAGTCCGAAAACAATCGAGCCGATCACGAGCTTGCGATCGATCGCGGTCTGCTTCGGCACATCGAATTCGCCGCCGAATAACGGCGCGCGCCGCTTGAGGATCCAACGAAACGCAACGATCGTGCACGCGACGGCGCCGCCGAGCACGAACAGGAGGCTGCCGTCCCAGTGTCCCGTCACATCGAGAAAACCCAACACCTTTTCGGGCCGCGTCATGCCCGAGATCGCAAGGCCCGCGCCGAACAACAGCCCGCAGCCGAATGTCGCCAGCTGTTTCGATGCGCTCATTGAATCCCCATCACGTGACGCACGACATACGTCGACACGATGGCCGTCACGAGAAACGTCAACGTCGCGACGGCGGAGCGGCTCGACAAGCGGCCGAGCCCGCAGACGCCGTGTCCGCTCGTGCAGCCGTTCGCGAGCGCCGTGCCGAAGCCCGTCAGCAAACCGGCCGCCACGAGCAGCAGCGGCGGAAAGCCGGAACGCGCGTGCGGCAGCCACTCGATATGTCCGGTCGCACGCGCGATCGCATACCACGCCGCGGCGCCCGCGACGAGTCCGAGCACGAATGCCGCGCGCCACGACGCGCCGAGCCACGGCCCCCAGATCAGCCGGCGAGCAATGCCGCTGATGCCGGCGATCTTGCCGCTCGACCATAACAGCAACGAAGCGGACAGCCCGATCAACACGCCGCCGACGAGCGCGCTCCAGGGGGTGAACGAAGGGATCATCGTTGCAAGGGTCTCCGATGCGCGATGCGAATGATTCGACCAACGACACAATGCCACGCAAGCGACATGCGCCTGCGTGGCATCCGACTCGACCTCAAGAACCAGAAATCAGAACTGCTTGCCGAACGAAATGCCCACGACGTCTTCGGCCAGATGCACGTTCGCGTTCCCGCCGCCGAACGCTGCCGGGATCGAATTGTCGCCGTCGAGCGTCTTCTTGAATCCATGTCCATAGAACACACCGAGCGCAATTTTCGAGTCGGTCGTCCATGTCGCACCGACCGTCGCCTGATCCTGGATGACGCCCGGGGCAAGGATATTCAGGAACGTTTCGCTGCTCGCGACCGGCTGGCTCGAATGACTATACCCTGCGCGCACGGTCAAGTGGCTCGACACGTCGTAGCTCGTACCGAACTTGATGACGTTCGTATTGCGCCAGCCGAAGCCCGGGCCGTCGGACGACCCCAATAGCGCATTGCCGGACGTCAGGTTCGACAGCGGATTCGCGATCGAACTCACATCGCCGTACAGAATGCGCTGGAAATCGGCCGCGATCGTCCACGCGGGCGTGACCTTCCATGAGAAACCGACGCCGTAGTTCTCCGGAATATCGAACGAACCGCCATCGGCGAAGAGGCCCTTGTAGTCGTCGAACCGGCCGTGAATCTTCGAGGCCCATGTGACGCCGACCGTGAGCGTCGGCGTGATTTGCCCCGTATAGCCGAGATGCACGCCGACGCCGACGGTCGTATCCGCGCCCTGGTTGCTCACGTTGTCCGGCGCGACCGACATGCCTTCGAACGGCTGCAGACCGCTTGCCGTGAAGCGTTGAAAAGCGATGTTGAGACCGATGCCGAACGCATGCTTGTCGAACAGCTTGTAGGCGATCGTCGGCGAGAGAAAGACTTGTTCAAGATCGACGCCCGCCGATCCCGTCGCGCCGAACGCGCGATACGGGTTCTGCGCATAGCCCGTATCGAGGCCGCCATTTGCATAGAGCGCAAGACCTGCATATGTGTTGGGCAGGATCTGATACGCGACGCCGAATTCGGGCAAGGCGAAAATCGAGCGATTGTTGCCCTCGTAATTCCCGTTCACGCCATAGCCGTTACCCGTCACGCTCGCACCGCGCTGCGGCAGGAAAAGACTCACGTCGCCATCGAAGCGATCGCCGACGAACGCAATACCCGCGGGATTCGCCGCGGCGGCAAGCGCGTCTTGCGGCAAGCCGATGCCCACGCCGGCCATGCCTTGCGACGCGACGCCGTAACCGTTCGAAAAGTACCCGTTGGTGGCCCATGCCAAGCTCGGCGCCGCGATCGCGACAGCGACGAGCGCGCGGGTGGTCTCTTGTAGCCTCATGCGTTTCCCCGAATAATGTTTGAAATGCCTAGCGGAAACAGAGTCTATTTATCGGACCTTTGCGCTCAAACCAAGTTTTTCACATAAGCTTTTTATAGATTATCAAAAGGTAAAGTATTTCATTCCAATGCCGTCCTCCGAACCTTCTCTCGACCTTCACAGCATGCAGGCATCCGCGGCTAAAGCGTGCGCGCTGCTCAAGGTGCTGGCCAATCCGGATCGCTTGCTCGTCATGTGTCGCTTGGCCCAGGACGAATTGTCCGTGGGCGAACTCGAGGCGCAACTCGGCATCCGTCAGCCGACGCTCTCGCAACAATTGGCCGTGCTTCGCGAACACGGTCTCGTCACCGCGCGCCGCGACGGCAAAAACATCTTCTATTCGGTCGCGAGCCCCGAAGCGATCGCCGTCATGGGCGTGCTCTACGAGCAGTTCTGCGCACACGACTGAAGGTCGCGCGCACGCGGGGCTCACCCCTTGCGCAAGTATTCGGTCGGCGGCACGCCGAGCACCTTGCGGAACATCGCGGCGAACGCGCTCGGGCTCTCGTAGCCATGCTCCAGTGCAAGCTCCAGCACCGACATGCCTGCCGCGAGCCGCGGCAAGCTCAGCAGCAAGCGCGCGTGCCGCCACCATGCGCCGGGCGTCATACCGGTTTCGCGCTTGAACGCGCGCGCGAGCGTGCGCGCGTTCATATGCGCCGCGTGTGCCCATGACTCGAGCGTCACGGGCGCCGACGGCTCGCGGATGAGCTGAGCGCAGAGCGCCGATAACGCGGGATGACGCGGCATCGGCACATGCAAGGCCAGCGACGGCGCGATCTCGATCTCGTCGAGAATCAACGCGAGCACGCGGCCCGCGCGATGCGTGAGGTCGTAGTCGGCCGGCAAGCCGCGCGCCGTGAGGATCAATTCGCGCAGCAAGGCGCTCACGCCGATCACACGACATTCGCGCGGCAAAGTCTGCCGCACCTCATGCGCGACGAACAGCGAACACATGCTGACATCGGCCGCCATCTCGATCGCGTGCGGCGTGCCGCCGGGGACCCAGACCGCGCGTCCAGGCGGCACGATCCAGTTGCCGTCGTCGGCGCGCACGATCACGACGCCATCGATCGCGAGAATCAGTTGGGCCTGGGCATGCGAGTGGGAGGCGAACGCCGCACCCGCGGGCGAATCGGTCGCGAGCACACCGATCTGGCGTGCCTTGTCAGTCGCATCGAGCACTTCGAAAAAATCGTTCATATGTCCATATCGCGACGATGAATGCGCATGACGCGCGAGATTGACCCACAGGCTCGACCCTAACATGGGATCACCGTCACCGAATGGCTCCCAGACTGCCGATGCCCGCCGCTCCGATGTTCCCGTCCGCTACCGGACGACGTTCCCCGCCGCACGCCACGCGATTCGCCCAAGCTGCCGCGACGCTCGCCGTGAGCGTCGCGCTCGCGTCCTGTTCGAGTACCGAACCCTATCGCGCGCCCGAGTCGAACGCCGCACGCAACGCGCCCTTCGACGCAACGGCCTCCGTACCCGGCGCGACGACGGCCGCGCCGCCCGACCGCTGGTGGCAGCTCTATACCGATCCCGCGCTCGATGCGCTGATTCGCGAGGCGCTCGAACAGAATCGCGATCTGGCCGTGGCCGCCGCACGCGTCGAACGTGCGCGCGCGCTGCTCGGCGAAGCCGACGCGGCGCGTCTGCCGTCGACCGAGGCCTCGTTTGGCGTCGACTACGGCAAGCACACGAACGACCAGATCGTCGCGGCCGCGCGCGATAGCGGCAGCGCCGCGACGCGGTTCGGCTGGTCGCCCGGATTCACACTCTCGTGGGAAGTCGATCTTTGGGGCCGCGTGCGCGATCTCGTCGACGCCGCCCACGCCGATGCCGATGCCGAACAAGCCGCCGCCGATGCGATGCGCGTCACCGTCGCCGCCGAGACCGCGAGCGCGTATGTCCGCGCATGCGCGTACGCGCAGCGCATCGACGTCGAGCAGCATTCGCTCGATATCGCCGAACGCGTCGCCGCGCTCACGGCGCGTCAGCAAGAAGCCGGTCTCGTCGCGCCGGTCGAGCTCGCGCGCGCCCGCGCGTTCGCCGACGACACACGCGCCGCCCTGCCCGCGCTCGAAGGCGAGCATCGCGCGGCGCTCTATGAACTGGCGGCGCTCATGGGCCGCACGCCTGCCGATATCCCGCCGGCCGCCGCGCAATGCCGCACACCGCCGACGCTCGCGCAGCCGTTTCCCGTCGGCGACGGCGCCGCGCTGCTGAGGCGGCGTCCGGACCTGCGCGAAGCCGAACGCCGGATCGCGGCCGCGCATGCGCGCGCGGGTGCGGCCCAGGCCGCGCTCTATCCGTCGATCGTGCTCGGCGGTTCCGTGAACATCCTGTCGACGACCGGCGATCCGTCGACGCTCGGCGACCGCTATGCCGCTGCCTGGGGCATCGGGCCGTTGATCAGTTGGCGCTTTCCGAACCTGGCCGCGGACCGCGCGCAACTACGCGCCGCGCGGGCCGACGACAACGGCGCACGCGCCGCATTCGACGCCCACGTGCTGCATGCGTTGCAGGAGACCGAGCAGGCCCTCGCGCGCTACGGCGCGGCCTGGCGCGAGCGCGATGCGCTCGATACCGCGCGCGCCGACCATGCGCGCGCCTTCACGCTCGCCGAGCGCGCGTACCGCGCGGGCGCGCTCGATTCGCTCGGCGTGCTCGACGCCGAACGCGGCCTTGTCGGCATCGATGCCGAACTCGCGCAATCGGCGCAACAGATCGCGCTCGACCAGGTCACCGTATTCAAGGCGCTCGGCGGCGGATGGCAGCCGTGAGCGCGTTCCCTTCCTCGACATCGAAAAAGTGGCTCGCATGAGTACGACCGTAGATACCGAAGTTCCAAACGCCTCCCTTGCCCGCCGCGCCAAGCGACCCTGGATCGTCGCGGGCGTCGCGCTCGCAGCCGTCGCGCTCGCGGTTTACGGCGCCCATTGGTGGCGCACGTCGCGCTTCATCGAATCGACCGACGACGCCTACGTGCGCGCCGACGTCGTCACCGTCAGCGCGCGCGTGCCGGGCGCCGTGACGCACGTCGCCGTCGGCGACGATCAAGCCGTGCATCGAGGCGACATCCTCGTCACGCTCGACGACCGCGACTACCGCGCGAAAGTCGACGCGGCACAGGCCGCCGTCCTCGGCGCGCAAGCGGCCTTGGAAGAAGCCCAGGCGGCCTCGCGCACGCTCGACGCCCAACTCGCCCAGCAAACGAGCGCGATCGCGCAGGCGCAGGCCGATGTCGACGCCGCGCACGCGGACGTCGGGCGACGCGACGCCGACGCGAACCGCTACGCGTCGTTGCTCGCCGACGAAGCCGCGAGCGGCCAGCGCACCGAAGAAGCCCATGCGGAAGCGCTCAAGGCGCGCGCGCTGCTCGTGCGCGCGCAAGCCACGGTGCAAGCGCAACGCGATCAGCGCGACGTCCTGCACCAGCGGCGCGCGCAGAACACCGCGGCAATCGACGCCGCGCAGGCCCATCTGTCGACCGCGCTTGCGCAGCGCACGCTCGCGCAACTCGATCTCGAACACACGCGCATCGTCGCGACACGCGACGGCGTCGTCGGCGAACTCGCCGCGCGCGCGGGACAAGTCGTCGACGCGGGCACGCCGCTGCTCGCCGTCGTGCCGTTGCGCGAGGTCTATGTGATCGCGAACTTCAAGGAAACGCAGGTCGCGTCGATGCGCATCGGCGCGCCCGTCACGCTCGGCGTCGATACGTTCGCGGCGCATACGCTGCACGGCCGCGTCATCGGCATCGCGCCGGGTTCAGGCGCCGAGTTCGCCTTGCTGCCGCCCGACAACGCGACCGGCAACTTCACGAAGATCGTGCAGCGCGTGCCGGTCAAGATCGCGCTCGACACGCCGCCGCAAGACGTCGTGCTGCGGCCCGGCATGTCGGTGATCGCGCATGTCGATACGCGCGAGGCGCAACCATGAGCCCGCATGCGACGCGCACGAACGACGACGCGGTCTCGCTGCGTGCGTGGGTCGCCGTGCTCGGCGGCGTGTTCGGATGCTTCATGGCCGGCATGAACGTCCACGTGACGAACGCGTCGTTGCCCGATATCCGCGGCTCGCTCGGCGCGAGCTTCGAGGAAGGCTCATGGATCACGACGGCCTATCTCGTCGCCGAGATCGTCGTGATTCCGCTGACGGGCTGGCTCGTCAGCGTGTTCTCGGCGCGCCGCGTGCTGCTCGTGGGCGCGTCGGGGTTTCTCGCGTTCTCGCTCGCCTGCTCGATCGCGCCCACGATCGGCTCGATGATCGTCGCGCGCACCTTGCAGGGCGCGTTCGGCGGCGTGCTGATCCCCTTGTCGTTCCAGCTTATCGCCACCGAATTGCCGAAGTCGCGGCATCCGCTCGGCATGGCGCTGTTCGCCGTCGCGAACAACGTCGCGCAGGCGGCGGGCCCCTCGCTCGGCGGCTGGCTCACCGATACGTATTCGTGGCGCTGGATCTTCTATCTTCAGATTCCGCCCGCGATCGCGCTGATCGCCGCGATCGCCTGGGCGATCCAGCCCGTCGTCGTCGATATCCGGAAGCTGCGCAACGCGGACTGGCTCGGCATCCTCACGATGGCGGCCGGACTCAGCACGCTGCAGATCGTGCTCGAAGAAGGCGGCCGCAAGGACTGGTTCGCGTCGAGCGGCATCGTCATGCTGACGTGCGTGGCGATCGCGGGTCTCACGGCCTTCGTCGCGATCGAGGTACGGCGCGCACAGCCGTTCATCAATCTGCGCCTGCTCGCGGGATACAACTTCGGCATCGCGAGCCTCATGCAGTTTCTGTTCGGCGCGGTCGCGTTCGGTGTCGTCTTCCTCGTGCCGAACTACCTCGCCGAAGTGCAGGCCTATAGCGCGCGCGACATCGGCATGACGATGATCCCGTACGGCCTCGTGCAATTCGCGATGTCGTTTCTGACGCCGCCGCTCATGCGCCGCACGGGGCCGCGCATCGCGATCGCCGCGGGTTTTCTGCTGGTGGCCGCGGGCTGTCTGATGAACATCCATCTCGACGCGGACTCCGCGGCGAACACCATCGTGCCGTCGCTGATCGTGCGCGGCATCGGTCAATCGCTCGTGGTCATCGCGCTGTCGGTCATGGCCGTGCGCGGGATTGATACGGCGCAGCTCGGCTCGGCATCGGGCGTGTTCAACATGGTCCGCAATGTCGGCGGGGCGATCGGCATCGCCGTCGCGAGCCAGATCGTCGTCGAGCGGCAGAAGCTTCACGCCGCGCGCATCGGCGAGGCCGTGAGTCCGTACGCGCAGGCGTTCCAGGCGCGTGTCGCGGATCTCGGCCGCATGCTCGCGCATGCCCATCGGGTCCGCGCGGAGGCTTGGCCGCATGGTCGCATCGAGGGCGTGCGCGAGGCCGCGCTCGCGATCGTCGATCGCCAGGTCATGCGCGAAGCGCTGCTGATGGCGTACAGCGACGCGTTTCTGATCGCGGGCGTCGCGATGCTCGCATGCGTCGCGGGTGCGTTCGCGCTGCGCGGCGGCAAGCGGTAGACGAGGCGCGGCACGCTGACGATCGCCGCGCGAAACCCCGCGGAAAGCGGCCTATCCGAAGCGGCCGGCGCGGTGCGCGGAAGATCGGCGAATGCCCGTACAATCCGACGATCGTTGGTTTGACGGGGCGGACGGACATGCAGCCTGAAGCGAGCCTGAACCTGATCGAAATCGTAGGCCTGCTCGTCGGCGGGCTCGCACTGTTCCTGTTCGGGCTGCAGCTCATGACCGACGGGCTCAAGGCTATTGCCGGCTCGCGTCTGCAGGCGCTGCTCGGCACGCTGACCGCGAGCCGCTTTCGCGGCGTGCTCGCGGGTGCCGCCATCACCGCGCTGCTGAACTCCTCGACGATCACGACGGTCCTGCTCGTGGGCTTTGTCTCCGCGGGACTCATGACGCTCCAGCAGTCGATCCCGGTCATCATGGGCGCGAATATCGGCTCGACGCTGACCGCGCAGATCATCGCGTTCAATATCTCCGCCGTGACGCCGTTCCTGCTCGCCGGCGGATTCCTGCTATACGGTTTCTCGAAACGCGAATTGCTGCGCGAACTCGGCGGCGTGTTCCTGGGTCTCGGGCTGCTGTTTCTCGGCATCGAACTCATGGGCGACGCGACGCGGCCCTTGCGCAATTACGCGCCGTTCATCGCCGCGATGCAGGACATGCGCAGCCCCGTGCTCGGCATCGTCGTCGGCGCGCTGTTCACGGCGATCGTGCAAAGTTCGGCCGCGACGCTCGCGATCGTCATCGCGCTCGGCAGCCAGGGCTTGATTCCGCTCGAATCGGGTATCGCACTGATCCTCGGCGCCAATGTCGGCACCTGCGGAACGGCCTTGCTCGCCTCGATCGGCAAGTCGGCGCAAGCCGCGCAGGTCGGCATCGTGCATCTGCTGTTCAATCTGCTCGGCGTCGTGTTTTTCGCGTTCGTGATTCCGCAGTTCGCCGACGTCGTGCGTCAGATCTCGCCGTCCGCGCCCGATTTGACCGGCGCGGCGCGTCTCGCGGCCGAGACGCCGCGACAGGTCGCCAATGCGCATACCGTGTTCAGCGTATTCAACACCGTCGTGCTGATCTGGTTCACGGGACCGATCGGCAAGCTCGCCGAACGTCTTGCGCGGCCCAAGCAGCCGAGCTGGCAGGACCCGAGCGTGCCGCGCTATCTCGACGACACGCTCGTCGACATGCCCTCGCTTGCGATCAGCCGCGTGCAGCTCGAACTGGTCGGGCTCGGTCAGCAGGTCCAGCAACTCGTCGAACATAGCGCGGCGCTGGTCCGCGAAAGCAGCACGCAGGCGCTCACCGCGCTGACGCAGGAAGACAAGGCCGCCGATACGCTGAGCACCGCGATCCTCACGTATATCGGCACGCTATCGGACGCTGCCCAGAGCGACGACGAGGGACGGCAGCTCGTCGATCTCGCGCGTATCGCGACATGTCTCGATGCGATCCGTGAAGTCGCGACGACGAGCATGCTCGCGCTGAGCCAGCGCAGGCTTGCGCAGCATGCGGACATCGAGCGCTTGCGCGGCGCCGAGATCGTCCGGTTCGCGACGAACGTCATCGAGCATTACACGCTGGCCGTGCAGACGATCGCGCACCCGGAAGCCGAGGTCGTCGCGCGCATCGTCAACGCGAAACCCGAAATGGAAGCGCAAGCCGACGCGGCGCGACAGGCGATCCTGTCGGCGCTCCAATTGCGCAGTCAGGACGATGCGCTCCAGTTCCGCCTCGCGAACGACATGATCGAGCATCTGAACGAGATTGCGCGGCTGTCGCGCGCGGTCGCGAAGGCGAGCGTGCGCTTGCATGACGTGCAGCTCTCCGACGCGCCGGCCACGCTGCCGCTCGCGCGACCTGCGTCATAGGAACCCGTTCATAGACGTCGCTTCATCGGCGCCGCTTAGTCGGTATCGCTTAACGGGTATCGCTTCGCAGGCGTCGCCTCGGCGTCGCGACTTCATGCGTTGTCGAGCGCACGCTCGGCGGATCGACGCACGCCGCGCAGTCCGCCCGAGAACAGCGCGTAGCTGATCAACGCGAGCACGCAGACCGCGATCCCGCCATACAGCGTGACCCAACCGAATCCATTGACGAGCGCGGCCCGGCCGACCGCATCGAGTTGCACCGCGGACAGCGACGCCGACGCGCCGACGTCGAGCGAAGCCAGATCGCCCGATGCGACACGACTCGCGAGCTGCTGCCACGATCCGGCGTGCGCGCCGGCTAGCGGCGTCGCGCTCAAGGCTTGTTCGAGATGCCGTGACACGCCCTTGACGAGCAGCGCACCCATCAATGCGATATGGATCGCGAGCGTGATGAATCGCGCACTCATGTCGATGCCCGACGCCATGCCCGCGCGCGCCGCCGACACCGAGCCCGTCGTCGTGTTCGTCACAGGCGTGTTGGTCAAACCGAGCCCCGCGCCCGCGATCAGGCAGCCGAGCACCATGAGCGTGCCGTTCGCATGATCGGCCGCGATACCGAGCCGCATCAGAAAGAAACCGATGCCGATCGTCAACAGTCCGCCGGGGATCACATAGGCCGGCGCATAGCGGACCGCGAGACGCTCGCCGATCGGCGGGAACACGAGTGTCGGCAAGGTATAGGCAAGCAGCGAAATGCCCGCGGTCAACGGCGTGTCGCCCAATGCGCTTTGGAAATAAATCGGCAAATAAATAATGAACGGCCAGAAGCTGCAATTCATGCCGGCCGACCCTGCTAAAGCACCTGAAAATGCGCGCACCTTCAAGACCGAAAAATCGAACAACGGATGCGGGCTGCGCTTTTCGACCCTAAGAAACGCGATCAAGCACACGGCGCTGAATGCCAGCGCCGTCAACGCCGACGACGATGTCACGCCTTCGTCGGCGCCATGCGTGATGAACCAGACGAAGCCGAACACGGCGGCCGACAACGTGACCATGCCGGCGACGTCGAGCTTGCGCGCTTGCGGATCGCGCGACTCACGCACACCGAGCCTGGCCAGACCCAGCACGACGACCGTGATGAGCACATGAACCCAGAAGACCCACTTCCAGTTCGACAAAGCGACGATCGCGCCGCCGACCAAGGGGCCGAACCCGAGCCCGATGCCCAGCACGATGCCCCATACGCTAAACGCTCGCGCGCGCTCGGCGCCTTGGGGAAATTGATGCGAAAGCACGGCGACGAGACAAATCAGCATCGCGCCGCCGCTCGCGCCCTGAAGAAAGCGGCTTGCGATCAGCATCGACATGCTCGATGCCAGACCGCACGCAAGCGACGCCACGCCGAACAGCAGCGTGGCGACGACAAAGACGCGCTTGCGGCCGAAGCGATCGGCCAGCGTGCCCGTCGCCATCAGCACCGTCGTGCATGCGAGCGTATAGGCATTCATGATCCATTCGATCTGCTTGAAGTCGCCGTGCAATACGACCTCGAGCGTCGGCAGGATCACGGGCACACTCGATATTTCAAGGCTGAACATCATGGCCGCCAGACACACGGCGAGCAATGCGAGGGTATTGCGGCGCGCGCGCGTCGCGGCGCTTTCGTTGAGGCAAGCATCGTGTTCGATCTCGCAGACCTGCATGGCTGACTCCGAAAAAATACGCCGCGGCTCCTGAGCGGAGACGATCGGCGAATAGGTCGAAATCAGTCTACGGGAACGAGATTCCCCTATTGGCTCAATTCAATCCCATAATAGATTCCCACCAGGAACCAATAAAACGTCCGATGAGAGAAAAGCTCGATGGGGTCGTGACTTTCGTACAGGTCGTCGAGGCCGGGAGTTTTGCGCAGGCGGCCGAACGCATGCATCTGACGCGTTCGGCGGTCGGCAAGGCCATCACGCGGCTTGAAACGCGGCTCGGTGTGCGACTGCTTCATCGCACGACGCGCACACAAACGCTCACGACCGAAGGCCACGCGTATTACGCGCGTTGCGTGCGCGCGCTCGCGGAACTCGAAAGCGTCGAAGCCGCATTCGATACGAGCCGCGTCGAACCCGAAGGACGCTTGCGCGTCAGCGTGCCCGAGGCGTTCGGCCATTTGTGCGTCGCGCCGGTGTTGCTCGGCCTCGCGCATCAATATCCGAAACTGCAGATCGACATCTCGTTTACCGATCGCTTTACGGACCTGATCGAAGAGGGACTCGATCTCGTCGTACGCATCGGCGAGTTGCGCGACAGCAGCGTACTCGCGGCGCGGCATCTCGGCGCGCAGCACATCATGATCGCGGCCTCGCCCGACTACCTGGCGAAGCACGGCACGCCGACGCGCATCGAGGAACTCGACGATCACGTGGCGATCGCGTATTCGCGCGCCGGCGCCATTGCGCCGTGGGACGTACCGGATTCGAGCGGCAAACCACAGCCGATCCGGATTCGATCGCAGGTCAGCATGGACGACATCCAGGCGATTGCGGCAGCGGCCATCGACGGACATGGGCTCGCGTGGCTGCCATGCTGGCTGCTCACGCGTTACGTCAAGAGCGGCGCGCTCGTGCCCGTGCTCAACCGGTATCGCGTGCGTTCGCAAAACGTCTATGCGGTCTGGCCCAACGTGCGTCATCTGCGCGCGAAAACGCGCGTCGCGATCGACGCGCTAAAAGCACAGATTCCCGCGATGATCGAACCGACCGACGTGCTTTGAACGCATCATGACGGATTGCGCTTTCCGAGCCGTTCACCGAGTGCATCGAGCCGATGTCGCGATACGTTCGCCAACGCGCGTCGGTTCAAGAACCCGGGAGAGCCAACCAATCGACTTCAACGCTTGGGATCCCGCTCTGCGGCGGCTGCAGCGCAGTCAACGTTAACGTAAAGCCTTCCAGGCCGACGCCGGACAAATTGATCGCATACGGCACGTCACCCAGAGCTATCGCGGAGACGAGCGGGATCGTGGAGAACCCGGCGCCGCCGCCCGACTCGAAATCGACTCGTTGCGTCGCGGACTCTCCGATTGTTCGGATACCGCTGACATCGACCGACACTACACCATTGCGCCTAGCGATCTGCATCCCCACCTCGTTTTCAAGTCCGGATCGAACGCAATCGGCGCGATCCTCGAAGCCGTGAGCATACGTCAGGTCGCTAACGCGTCCCTTGTGTCTTCAAACCGTCTTAGATAGCGCTGCGGCGTATCGCCAAGCACTTTCCGGAACATCGAAATAAATGCGCTCGAACTTTGATAACCGAGTTCGACGGCGATCGTCGACACGGGGATGCCGAGCGCGAGCCGCGTCATCGCTTCGACGAGCCGAAGCTGCTGTCGCCACTGACCGAAGCTCAGCCCCGTCTCCTCCCTGAACAGACGCGCGAGCGTGCGCACACTCGCGCCGACGCGCTCGCTCCAGAGCTCGATCGTGTCGTTGTTCTGCGGATCGGCCAGCAACTGCTCGCAGATCATGCGCAAGCGCCGATCATGCGGCAGCGGAAGCGCGCCGCTCGTCAATGCGGTCTGTGCTTTCGACAGTTCGAGCAGAAACAGCGAGACAACGAGTTCCGAGCGCGGATCCGCCTCGTCGATCGGTCCCGTGAGCGTGCCGACGAGCGCGTCGAGCAAGGGACCGACGCGCAACACGCGGCATTGCTTCCATTCTTGGACCGCGAGCGAGGCCTCCGGCGCGATCAACGCGCTGCGGACCGCGACCGCGCCGACCGCCTGAAGCTCGTGAAGCACCGTCGGCGGCAGCCAGATCCCGTGAAACGGCGGCAGCGTCCAGATGCCCGCCGGCGTCGACACGCGCAACACGCCACGCGTCACATAGATCATTTGCGCCTCTTGGTGCGCATGCCAGATCTCGCGCTCGCCGCTCCCGTATTCCCATGCGCTGACCACGAGCGGCGCCGCCGATCCCGCCGTATGGATCGCGCGCCAGGGCCAGGCCGTATGGAGATTCTCGATTTCGGCTGATTTCATCGAATTCGGGCAAGTAATTGACCTGTTTGCAACATCGATTGGCAATACACAGCGAAACGGTCGACCGTATCCTTCATGCACTTCGCCGCGCACGTAAGATCGTCCCGATTGAGTCAGTAATGATTCTCATTCTCTCACGATCCGTCGCGGCAGCCTTGGCGGCGCAGGCACACGATGCGCCGCGCCACACGAACGCTTTCTGACATGACAACGAGCACAACGGGGATGCAGCAGACAGATTTCCATCCGGCAGCGGCCGGCTCGGACCGAACGACCCACCCGCGCGAGCGACACCCGCTGCGCGCATCGATCATCGCGGCGGCCTGCATGCTCGCGTGCTCGGTCCATGCGCAGGCCGCGGGCCAGGACGACTCGACGGCGGCGCCCGCGCCGGCCGTGCAAGGCGGAGATGCGTCGCCGCCGACGGAATCGCTGCCGGCCGTCATCGTGTCCGACAAGCGCGAAACCGAGACGGCGACGGGCCCCGTGAGCGGCTTTGTCGCAACGCGAAGCGCGACGGGCACGAAGACCGATACGCCGCTCGTCGAAACGCCGCAGTCGATCTCCGTCATCACGGCCGATCAGATCCAGGCGCAGGGCGCGCAAACGGTGGGGCAGGCACTGCGTTACACGGCCGGCGTCATCGGCGAGGAATACGGCGCGCTCAACAATACGGTCGACTACTTCATGGTGCGGGGCTTCCCGAACCAGTTTCCGTTCGTCGACGGCCTGTCGACCGAAACCTATTTCACGCTGCTCGCGCCGACGGTCGATCCCTACGCGCTCGAACGCATCGACGTGCTGCGCGGACCGGCCTCGGTGCTCTACGGCCAGAACATCCCGGGCGGCATGATCAATCTCGTCACGAAGCGCCCGACCGACGATCCGCTTCACGAAGTGTCGTTCGACGTCGGCAGCTTCGGCAGCGTGGGCGGCCGCTTCGATCTCAGCGGTCCCGTCACGCAAGACGGCTCGCTGCTTTACCGCGTGACCGGCGATGCGCACGTCGACGGTTCGCAGCAGGACTATCAGACGGACAAGCGCTTCTACATCGCCCCCGCGCTCACGTGGAAACCGAGCGCGGACACGACGTTCACGCTGCTCTCGCACTTCGACTACCGGAACACAAGCATCCCCACGGTCGATCTGCCCGCCGTCGGCACGCTGTATCCGGGTCCGCTCGGCGCGACGATCGGCACGAACCTGTTCGAAGGCGAACCCGACTTCAATCAGATCCGGCGCACCGAGGTCGGCATCGGATACGAGCTCGAACACCGCGTCAACGACTGGCTGACCTTGCGCCAGAATTTCCGCTACACGCACGTCAACTTCGATGAAGAGACCGTCGGCAGCGCCGGACTCGAAGACGATCTCGAAACGCTCGACCGCTATGCGTTCGCCGCGCAAGCGAGCTCCGACAGCTTCACCGTCGACAATCAGGCGCAATTCAAGTTCGACACGGGCCCGCTTCAACATACGGCGCTCGTCGGCATCGACTATCTGCATGCGGTCGACCGCTGGGCCGAAAACGACGCGACGTCGGTGCCGTCGCTCAATCTCTACAACCCGATCTACGGCGGTCCGATCGTGCTCGGCGGCGTCGACTACAGCGTCGAGCATCATGTCGAACAGACCGGCGTCTACGCGCAGGACCAGATCCGCTTCGGCAATCTGATCGGCACGCTCGGGGTACGCGAAGACTCCGCGCATACGGACGAATACGACCGGCTCGCGGGCGAAACCGACCAAAGCAACGCCGAAAATCGCTTCACGTGGCGCGCGGGTCTCGTCTATCTGTCCGACACCGGTCTCGCGCCGTACATGAGTTATTCGACATCGTTCACGCCGGGTCTCGGCAACACGTATAACGGAGCGGCGCTCAAGCCCACGACGGGCCAAAGCTTCGAAGTCGGGGTCAAGTACCAGCCCGCGGGCCAGAAAAGCTTCGCGATGCTGTCGCTCTACAACATCCTGCAGAAGAACGTGACCGAGCCCGACTACGAGCATCCCGACGGCAACTTCGTCGTGCAGATGGGCGGCCAGCGCGTGCAGGGCGTCGAACTATCGGGCGTCGCCGATCTTGGATCGGGCGTGAGTCTGACGGCCGCGTACACGTATATGAACGGCGTGATCACGCAAAGCGATCAAGGCTATGCGGGTAATCGCGCCGTCAACGTCCCGCACAATATGGCGAGCGCGTGGCTCGACAAGACGTTCTCGGGCGGCTTGCTCACGGGCTTCGGCGTCGGCGGCGGCGTGCGCTATCTGAGCCCGCAGTTCGGCGACGAGGCCAATACGCTGCTGATGCCGTCGATGACGCTCGTCGATGCGGCCGTGCATTACGACATTCGCCACTGGCGCTTCTCGGTCAACGCGCAGAATCTGTTCGACCGCGTGTATGTGAACTGCCAGGCCGCCGACTACTGCACGTATGATCAGCGCCTGACCGTGGTCGGCCGCGCGACGTATCAATGGTGATCGACGTCGTTTGATGCGCACGGATAGATCGAGGTATGCCCCTACGCATCAGACATCATGACCGGCGCGCCCTTCTGAAGACGATCGGCGCGCTCGGATCGACGGCCGCGCTGTCCGCCTTCGGCGCATCGGGCCACGTTGCATGGGCCGCGCCCGCGCGTCCGATGCGCGTCGACGCATCGCCGCGCATCGTCTCGTTGAGTTGGGCCGGTGCGCAGATGCTGCTGTCGATCGGCATCGCGCCGATCGCCGTGACCGAGCGCTTCGACTATCCGCGCGCGGGCGCGCTGCCCCCGATGCCCGAGCCGACCCTCGATCTCGGCAGCCACGACGAACCGAATCTCGAACTGCTCGAACAGCTCGCGCCCGAACTCATCGTCATCGACACGAACCAGACGCATCTCGCCTCACGTCTCGCCACGCTGGCCCCGACTTTCACGGTCGACATCTACGATGCGCAGCACGGTCGGCCGTATGCGCGCGCCGTCGCCGAGACGCGTCGGCTCGCGACGCGCGTCGGCTGCGAACGCGATGCGCAGCGGTATCTCGACGCGGTCGGCGATGCGCTCGCGGCATGCGCGCGAACCGTATCGATGCTCGGCACACTTCCTCCGATTCTCGTCGTCGATCTCTATGACGATGGACGGCATCTCTATCTGTACGGCCCCAACAGTCTGATGCAGGATGTCATGGATCAGCTCGGCGTGCGCAATGCATGGCCGGGCTCGACCGACTCCGGCTATCTGCTGCAGGGCATCGAAGCACTCGCGGCTTACCGAGACGCGTCGATGTTCTATATCAGCCATGGCGCCTCCGACCGGATCGCGCTCCACAACCTGAGCCGCAGTCTGCTCTGGCAGCACCTGCCTTTCGTGCGCGACCGGCGCGTCGAACCGTTGCCCGGCTTCTTCGCGTACGGCGCGCTCTCGAGCGCGGTCCAGTTCGCACAGGCGCTGACGGCGGGACTCGTCGCGCTCGGCTCACAAACGGAACGCGCCCATGGATGAACGCATCGCGGCGCGCGCGATACGCCCCGCGTTTTCGATGCATCCGGCCTGGCTGACCGGCGCGCTCGCGTGTGTCGCGCTGGCGCTGTTCGCGCATCGGATCGACATGCAGTTGCCGATGCGGCTCTGGGGGCAAGCGATACGGTCGCCCGACCTCGACGACATCCGCCAACTCGTCATATACGGCAGCGATCTGCCGCGGCTCGTCGTCTGCGTGCTTGCAGGCGCACTGCTGTCTTTGGCCGGCACGATCTTCCAGCAAGTGCTGCGCAATCCGCTCGCGGAGCCGACGACGCTCGGCGTATCGGCCGGGGCTTCGCTCGCGCTGTCGATCGCCTTGCTGTTCGCGCCGCAATGGCTCTTCGCCGGGCAATCGTGGATCGCGTTCGCAGGCGCGGCGCTCGGCATGCTGTGCGTCGTCGCGCTCGCATGGCGCCGCCGCCTCGCGCCGGTCTCGCTGATTCTCGCGGGCCTGTTGTTGAATTTCTATTGCGGCTCGATCAATGCCGTTCTGATCGTGCTGCATCACGACGCACTGCAGTCGTTGTTCATCTGGGACGCGGGCGCGCTGAACCAGAACAACTGGGATGCGCCGACGACGCTGTTTCCGTGCCTCGTCATCGGCGCGGTGCTCGCCGCGATACTCGCGCGCCCGCTCACGACGTTGTCGCTGTCCGACGAACGCGCGCGGGGTCTCGGTGTCCCGCTTCGTTTCGTGAAGCTCGGCGCGCTCGCGTTGGCGGTCTATCTCGCGGCATCCGTCGTCGCGTCGGTCGGGGTCATCGGTTTTCTCGGCATGCTCGCGCCGACGATCGTCAGACTGACCGGCGCGCGCCGCTTCAAGGACCGGCTGATCTGGGCGCCGCTGTTCGGCGCCGCCTTGCTCTGGAGCGCCGACGAAATCATGCAATCGTTGACGGGCGCATGGGCGGGCATTCCGACCGGCGCGGCGCTGTCGCTGCTCGGCGCGCCGTTTCTGTTCTGGCTGCTGCCGCGTTTGCCCGCGCGCCCGGTCGTCCCCGATACACCGTCAAGCATGACGCCGGGCAAATCACCCAAGATGTCCTTCTCGATCGCATGCGGCGCGCTCGTGCTTGCGACGGCTGTCGTGATGGCGCTCGCGTTGGGCGCTTCCGCGCACGGATGGCATGCCTCGCTCGGCCACGATGCGGCGATGCTGCACTGGCGCGGACCGCGCGTCGCGGCGGCGCTCGTGGCGGGCCTCATGCTCGCGATCGCGGGCGCGATCCTGCAGCGCGTGACGCGCAATGCCATGGCAAGCCCCGAGGTGCTCGGCATTTCGACGGGCGCATCGCTCGGTCTGATCGGCCTGCTTTTCATGACGCGCGAGGCCGGCGACCTCCTGCAGATCGGCGCGGCCGGCGCGGGCGCGTTTGCGACGCTGCTCGTCTTGCTCGCGCTTGGCCGACGCCATGACTTCGCACCCGAACGCGTGCTGCTCGTCGGCGTGACGCTCGGCACCGCGCTCAGCGCGCTCGTGACCGTGCTGCTCGCGAGCGACGATCCGCGCATGAGCGGCCTGCTTGCGTGGATGGCGGGTTCGACCTATGACGTCAGCGCGCGCGATGCGGCCGTGTTCTCGATCGCGGCGATCGGGCTCATCGGCGCGACGGCCCTCTGCGTGCGCTGGCTCGACATCCTGCCGCTCGGCGAACGCGCGGCCGCGAGTCTCGGCGTGGGGACGCAGTCGAGTCAACTCGCGCTGCTGTTACTCGCGGCGCTGATGACAGGCGTCGCGACGATCCTCATGGGACCGTTCAGCTTCATCGGTCTCATGGCCCCTCATCTGGCCCGCATGCTCGGGTTCCGGCGCGCGGGAGCGCACCTCGCGGCCGCCGCGATGCTCGGCGCTTCGATCATGGTGCTCGCGGACTGGCTGGGCCGTAACGCGCTCTTCCCGCTGCAGATTCCGGTCGGACTGGTCGCGACCTTGCTCGGCGGCCTGTATTTCATGGGGCTCATGATTCGCGGCAAGGCGGCGATCTGAACAAGCCATCCGAGCCGGTGCGTCAGGGATTGTTCACGCGATTGACGATATCGTCGAGGAACCACGGGAGAATCAATTCGGTATCGGGATCCCTGACACCGATGCTGAGTCTCGGGGGTTTCGCCGCGGCGTCCGTCGAACTGGCTGCCGAAGAACCGGGCGGCGGCGGCGCATTCGAGGCCGTCCCCGATGACGCGCAACCGGAGATCTGGATGACGAGGGCCGTTGCGACCGCGAAGCAGAAGGGCTTCATGAAGGTGAACTCCAGCAATGCCGCTTGAACGATAGCGCCGATGATAAACGTCTCGGCGCATTGCTGGAGCCCGGCAAGAATGCGGGAAGAAGGACGCTCGGCGCCGTCAACGACGCCGGCCAGGACGAGAACTACAGCGAGGGCGACAACAGGGACGACAACGGTCCGCGATCAGGGCCCTTTGAAACGTGCGCCACGCGCCATCGTTGCGAACCCGATCACGGCCAGGCCCGAGAAAAGCGCCGGCAAGATGAAAACACCGGGAAGGCCCAGCGTGGCGACGCCGAGACCGCCGGCCATGCCGCCGAGCGCCGATGCGAGCGCCGTCGAACTCATGAAGATCGCCGATGCCGTCGCGACCGCATCGGGCAGCAAGCGCTGCGCGACCAGAATGCCGAGCACCATGAAGACGCCCCAGACCGCGCCCATCAGAATCTGCCCCGCGAACATACCCGTCGCGGACGGCCAGAACGCGAAACAAAGATTCGCCCCCACGCTCAAGGCGGCTGCGATAGACATCAGCCACACCTGTCCCAAGCGACGACCGAGGCCGATGCTGAACGGCATGATCAGAAGCTCGATGAAGGGCTGAATGCCGATGACCGCGCCACGAACGGCGGGACTCAGCTTGAGATGCTCTTCCATATACAGCAGCAGGAAGCCGTATTTGATCGGCTCGCCCGCATAGACCAGTACGAAAAGCCCTGTAAACGCGAGCAGCGGAAGCATCGCCCGCACGCTCGCATGGCCATGCGCTTCATGCGCCGATTTCGGCTTGGGCCGCACGCTCGGGTTCAGCGCGACGAGCGGCGCGAGCTGCAACAGCGTGCAGATTGCCGTCATCCATAGCATCGGGCGCAGTCCATACGTCGCGGCGACCCACGCGCCCAGCACGGGACCGACGATCCAGCCCCCCGTCAGCGCCATCCGGATGATCGCGACGACGCTTTCGTTCGCATCGTCGGGCTTGCGGCTCAGTTCGTCGTGGACGGCGGCGAACACCTGCGACGCCGTGGCGCCCGCGACGGACAGCAAGACGATGGCGGCGACGAACGGCATCCAGACCGCCGTCGAAAGCGCGAGCCCGGCCCAACCCAAGAAGCCCGCCACCGCGCACAACCGGAACAGACCGAGGCGATTGCCCGTCCGGTCGGAATAGCGGCCCACGACATAGCCCGCGATCGGCGCGCCGAGGCTCGTCAAGTAATAGAACCCGGCCAACGGCAACGAAGCGCCGAGTTCCTTCACCAGAAACAGCACGATCTGCGGCGCGGCGGCCGACGTGCCGAGTCCCGACAGAAACATCGCGATCGTCGCGCCGAGTAACAGCCTCGATGCGGCGATCTGTTGCAGTGCGGACCGATTGCCGGTCGAGTCGGTTGTCGTGACGGATTCACCGCCGATTGGATCAGACATCGTTCAGTCCCCTTCCCTGTGCGCGATCACGCGTTCTTGAATATGTTCGATAGACGTGAGCTCGGTCACGCACGCGAAGCCTATCGTGCCCCGTACGTCATGGCTATGGTCCATTCAAACTGGTCAGATCCTCGTGCTCGAAATGCGCGCGCGCACGTGCGACGACCCTACTTGCGTTGCCGAGGACATCGCCCATTCATGCACGATTGTGCACGTTTACATTCTTGATCATGCACGATATCATGCGCCCATGAACGACAATATCCCCCTCGCGCGGCGCGACGAGATTGCGCTTCGGCTCGCGCAAGGCCAACCCGTCGTGGCCGCGACGCTCGCACTCGAATTCGCCGTTTCGGAAGACGCGATCCGCCGCGATCTCCGCGCGCTCGCGGCCGCGGGGCTGTGCCGCCGCGTCTATGGCGGCGCATTGCCGATCACGGCCGCGTCCGCGCCGATGTCGGCGCGCATGGATGCGGCGCGCGAAAGAAAAGCGGCATTGGCGCGCGCGGCCGCGTCGCTGATCGAGCCCGGTGAGCTCCTGTTTCTCGACAGCGGCAGCACGCATCTCGCGCTCGTCGAGTTCCTGCCCGAAGACAGCGATCTCGTCGTGGCCACGAATTCCGTCGATATCGCCGCGGCCGTGCTGCGCCGCGCCGATCTGAAGCTCATCATGATCGGCGGGGCGGTCGATCCGGACGTCGGCGGATGTATCGATGCGAATGCGGTGCACAGCGTCGCGCAGATGAACATCGACCGGTGCTGGATCGGCGCATGCGCGGTGTCGCCCAAAGGCGGCATCAGCGCGTTCAGTCTCGCGGACGCGACCTTCAAACGCGCGGTCCTCGCCGCGAGCACGCACAACGCGGTGCTCGCGACGACGGACAAGTTCGCCGCGCGAGCCCAGCATCGCGTCGCGGCGCTCGCGGCGATCGAATACATCGTCGTCGAACACGATCTGCCGCGCGTACAGCGCGCCTCCGTATCGAAAGCGGGCGCGAAGGTCATCGTCGCCGAGCCCGCCGAGCGCTAAGCGCGCCGCACATCCCCTCTGCTTTCCCCATTCAGGATCGACATGCATTCAGATCAGCCGGCAGCCCGGCTTGCCACACGTCTCGCATTTCTCGTGGCCGGATTCGGCGTCGCATGCTGGGCGCCGCTCGTCCCGTTCGCCAAGCAACGGATC
The DNA here is from genome assembly GCF_003628125.1 of Pararobbsia silviterrae. Classification (GTDB taxonomy): domain Bacteria; phylum Pseudomonadota; class Gammaproteobacteria; order Burkholderiales; family Burkholderiaceae; genus Pararobbsia; species Pararobbsia silviterrae. The sequence continues at coordinate 173,721 of NZ_RBZU01000006.1, read as the reverse complement.
GGCGCCGATGACGGCGTGCTCGGCATGCTGCTGCTCTGCATCGGTCTCGGCTCCGTGGCGTCGATGCTGCTCACGGGTGCGATCAGCGCGCGCTACGGCAGCAAACGCGTCATCGTCGCGGGCGGAATCGGGTTGTCGATCATGCTGCCGGTGCTGACCGTCGTCAGTACGCCGGCGGCGCTCGCGATCGCGCTGCTGGCGTTCGGCGCGTCGCTCGGCTCACTCGATGTCGCGATGAATATCCACGCGATCGAAGTCGAACGCATCGAGGCGCGTCCTCTGATATCCGGCTTTCACGCGTTGTTCAGCGTCGGCGGATTTGCGGGTTCGACGTTGATGACGTTTCTCCTCTCGATGCATGTCGACACGCTGACGAGCACGGCGATCTGCGCGATCCTCATGCTGGCCGCGACCTTGCTTGCGCGGCCGCGCTTGCTCGATACCGCGCAAAAGAGCGATGCGCCGCTGTTCGTCTTACCGCGCGGCGTGGTGCTGTTGCTCGCCGCGCTGACGGCGATCACGTTTCTTGTCGAAGGCGCGCTGCTCGACTGGAGCGCCTTGCTCATTACCGGAAAGGGACTCGTCGACGCTGCGCGCGGTGGCGCGGGCTATATGCTGTTCTCGATCGCGATGACCGCCGGCCGCTTGAGCGGCGATGCGATCACGGCACGATTCGGCGATCGGACGGTGATGTTCTGGGGCGGCGTGCTCGCGACGGCAGGGTTCGTGCTCGTGCTGATCGCGCCGAATGCCGTGTTGGCGATGTCGGGCTTCCTGCTCGTCGGACTCGGAGCGTCCAACGTCGTACCCGTGTTGTTCCGCAAGGCCGGTGCGCAACGCGCGATGCCGTCCGCGCTCGCCGTCGCGGCCATTACGATGACGGGCTATGCGGGTAACCTCGTGGGGCCGGCGGGCGTGGGCTTCGTCGCCCATCGAATCGGCCTGCCGGGCGCATTCTGGATTCTCGCCGCGTTGCTGTGCCTCGTACCGTGCTGCGCGCGGATGGCGACGACGGCCCGGCCCCGAACGACGATGGATGCTGCACGGCAGCGACAATGACAACGACAGCAACGCGCGGTGTCACATCGCAGCGTCGCCGACACTCGCCGCGCGCAACCGGTCGAAGTCCAGAATCGCGATTTCCCCTGATTTCAAGCTCAGAATCCGTTGGTCTTCAAGTTGTCTCAGGAGTTGGTTCGTGGTTTGCCGCGACAGTGACACCATCGACGCCAGACTCTCTTGCGAAACGCGGATCCGGGTCTGCGACGCATTGAGCCCCCCATAGCCTTCCGCAATCGTCAGCAGCCGGCGGGCCACGCGTTGCGCCGCGGATAGCAGCGTGGCCGCTTCGGCGTTCTCGAACGAGATCCGCAGCCTTTGCGCCATCAGCATCGCGACATCGCGCCAATAGCCGGGCGTCGCGTCGAGCAGGCCGCGTAAGGCGGCTTCAGGCACATGGAGCAACAGCGTCTTGCTGACGGCGGTCACGTCGTTCGGGCGCGGCAATCCGTCGAAGAGCGAAATCTCCCCAAGCCAGGCGGTCGGCCCGAGCACCGCGAGCAAGGCCTCTTTGCCGTCGACGCCGACCGTGCCGATCGCGACCGCGCCGCCGAGCACCGCGTACAAACCATCGGCAGGATCGCCGCGCCGATAGAGCGCTTGGCCTTTTTCCAGCGTCAGCAAGCCCGCGTGGGCGATCAGTGCGTCGCGCAACGCTTCAGGGAGGCCCCGAAACCAGGACGTCGTTTCGAGTTGCATGCGATAGCGGTGCAGGCTGGAATCCATGGTCGTGTCGAGCTGTCGGGTACGCGACAGATTCTAGGCGCGTTCGCGGACATGATGGGGTCTCGCATCCGACGCGGCCCCGCCTCTTCAACGCGCCTCGACCGCAGATACGGTCACGCCGAACCGGATGTTCCTTCGTTTGCATCCTTGAATAGGGAGTATCGACGTGGCCTCATCTGCATCGAGCCTGACCGGCGGCATCTCCGCCGCCGAATGGGACGCGCGGGTCAATCTCGCGGCCGCTTACCGCCTCACCGCGCTGTTCGGCTGGGACGACCTCGTGTTTACGCACATCTCGGCGCGCGTGCCCGGTCCCGAGCACCATTTCCTCATCAATCCGTACGGCATGATGTTCGACGAAATCACGGCATCGTCCCTGGTCAAGATCGACCGCGACGGCCGCAAGGTCGACGACTCGCCCTACGACGTGAATCCCGCGGGTTTCACGATCCACAGCGCCATTCATGCGGCGCGCGAGGATGCGCATTGCGTCATGCATACGCACTCGGTCAACGGCGTCGCGGTCTCCGCGCAGGAAGCGGGCTTGCTGCCGCTCTCGCAACAATCGCTCGGCGTACTCGCCTCGCTCGGCCAGCACGACTACGAGGGCATCGCGCTCAACGCGGACGAAAAGCCGCGGCTGGTGCGCGACCTCGGCCACCACACGTATCTGATGTTGCGCAATCACGGCTTGTTGACGGTCGGCGCGACACCCGCCGACGCGTTTGTCGCCATGTATTTTTTCGAAGCTGCCTGCATGATTCAGGTCCGTGCCCAATCGGGCGGCGGAACACTGAGGCCGATCCCGCAGCCGATTCTCGACGGCATCAAGCAGCAGATCGGACAAGTCACGCGCGGCGTGACGCCAGGCGCGCTCGTATGGCCCGGGCTGTTGCGCAGGCTTGACCGGCGCAATCCCGGATACGCAGACTAAGACACAAGAGAAGCACTATGGCAAAGATCTTTATCTACGGCGCGGGCTCGATCGGCTGCTATGTCGGCGGACGCCTGCTTGCGGCGGGCGGCGACGTCGGTTTCGTGGGACGCGCGCGCATGGCCGACGCCTTGCGCAATGAAGGCATCACGCTGTCGCGATTCGACAATAGCCTCTGGCATGTGCCGTCCGAGCGCATCGACGTCACGACGGATATCGCGCGCGTCGCCGAGGCCGATCTCGTCCTCGTGACGGTGAAGTCCGCCGCGACGGCGACCGCCGCGCAAGAACTCGATACGGTATTGCGCCCGGGCACGGTCGTCGTGAGTTTCCAGAACGGCGTGGGCAACGCCGACGTGCTGCGCGCCGCGATGCCGCATCAGACCGTGCTCGAAGGCATGGTGCCGTTCAACGTCATCGAGCGCGGTCCGGGCGCGTTTCATCAAGGATCGGCGGGCGAGCTCGAGATCAAGCATTCGGTCGCCATGCAACCGTTCGTCGACGCGTTCAGAAAGGCCGGACTGCCGCTCGTCGAGCACGCCGACATGGTGCGCGTGCAATGGGCGAAGCTGCTGCTCAATCTCAACAATGCGATCAATGCGCTCGCGAATCGGCCGCTCAAGGAAGAGCTCTCGCAACGCGCCTACCGTCTCTGCCTCGCGATGGCGCAAAAGGAAGCGCTGGCGCTGCTCAAGCGCGCCGGCATCCGCCCCGCGAAAGTGACGCCGCTCCCGGCGACATGGATCCCGCATGTGCTGAGCGTGCCCGATGCCTGGTTCGAACGGCTGGGCCGCACGATGCTGACGATCGATCCGCTTGCGCGCTCGTCGATGTCGGACGATCTGGCCGCGGGACGCGCCACGGAAGTCGACTGGATCAACGGCGAAGTCGTGCGCCTCGCGCAACGGCTCGGGCAAGCGGCGCCGGTGAACGCACGCTTGTGCGAACTGGTCCACGATGCCGAACGCAGCGCGGGGCGACCCGCATGGGCGGGCGATGCGTTACTGGCGGAGTTGCAAGCGGCGACGCGTCGTCGCGTGGCGCCGGGCAAGCACTGACATACCGAGCGCGCGCCGCTCGCGTCAGATGCCCATCGGCACGATTCTCGTCGCCGAACCCTCGAATTGTGTGCTGCCGTACGGACGGAGCGCGGCCCGGATGTGGATGATTTGCCGTGCCGTACGCAAGCCGCAATTCAGTTCCCTCGCCCTTCCAGACTCATCCGTGACATTCAGGCCTGGTCCTTGATCCGCGCGGTGCGCGCGTAACGCGATGGACGCTCGAGTCGGAAGTGACCGATAACGCCGCTCGCAGCATCGACAATCGCGCTCGCAACTCGATGATCCACGTTCGAAAATACTCCGTCGACGCGCTCCGGAAAACGTGGAACCCCCTCGCCGCGCAGTGGCGGGTGCGTCCCAGATGGGTCCGCCGATGGCTGATCAACATCGTGATCGGCGGCCTGATCGAATTGCTCATTCACTTCGCGGGTCATACGCTCGAATTCGGTCCCATCGTCGCGTTCGAAAACTGGGGACTCGACACGATCAACAGAATGACCGTGAGCCTCTGCGACTCGACCCGCGCGTGTTCGACGCGCGTGCCCGAATTCAAACCGCCCGTGCTCATCGACATCGATGAACAAACGTGGCGCAGCGCGGCGTGGGACGGCGGCGAGCCCGATCGCGCGCCGCGTCGCCCCCTTTTCACGCTGATCGACCGCGCTTTCGCGGCCGGCGCGGCGCAAGTCGTGCTCGACGTCGCGATCGAAGATCGAAACATCAGAGACGATGCACCGGGCGCATCCGCAGACCGGCGGCGCATCAACGCCGCCGACGACAACGACTTTGCGAACGCATTGGAAACACTGCTCGCCAAGCCCTACTTCGAGCACGGCAAGAGACTCATCCTGGTTCGAGGCGAGCGCACGCCGCTACCGGGCGATGACGCGGCGTTCTTGCCGGAACAGAAGCAGGCCCGCGAGGTCGACAAGGTCATTCGGCAATCAGGCGGCAGGATCGTCGCGGCGGCGCCTTACTTCGAGGTGGCAAGCGACCGGATTCTGCGCGATTGGGATCTCTTCCGAGTCGTATGCGATCGACCCGCCGGAACAGGCGCCGAAGGCCAAGCGCGTGTGGTGCCATCCGTGCAACTGCTGACCGCGGCCACGTTCTTCAACGTCGATCAGGCTGCCGTCGATCCCGGCGCCGTCGGGTCGTGCCTGCCGTTTCCCGCGCAAGGCGAAAGCGGCTTCGATACCTACGAACTCGAAGGCCGCACCCACTATCTCCAAGCCCAGTTGGGCCGCGACGAGCACGCCATTCAAGCGTGTGCGTCATCGCACACCGAGCACGAGTGCGAGGGTATTGAACGACGCTACTGGAGCGACGTTCAAGCGGCGTTCGCGCAACGCCAAGTTCGGCTCGGCGGTCTGCCTCATGAGGAAGGCGTCAGCAATCGAATCATCTTTCGGTACACACCGGACCGCGTCGACACGATACCGGCGCGCACGGTACTCGGCGCGCCGCCGGAAGACAATGCGCTGCTCAAGGATGTCGTCGACGGTCGTATCGTCGTCATCGGTCAGACGTTTGCCGAAGCCGGCGATGTCTACCCGACGCCGCTCGGACGCATGCCGGGAGCCGTCGTCCTCGTGAATGCCATCGATTCCATGGCGCAGCAGCGTTTTTTGAGTCCGCCGTCTCGATGGCTGGTCTTCCTGGCGACCTTCTTGACGGTCGTCGCGGTGGGTTTCATTTCGGCTCGAACGCAATGGGCGCTGACGACGACTGCGGCGACGCTCTTCGTGATCGCGACCTCGGGCATCGGCAGTTTCGTGCTGTTTTCGCACGGCGTCTGGCTCGATTTTTCGGCGCCGATCATCGGCATTCAGGTCGAGCGATGGATCGAATCGATCAAGGAGCGCATCGAGCTTCACCGCTTCGAGAAACTTCATGCCGAGTCAGGCGAGCACCATTGAAGATCGCACGGGCAAAGACATCCCTTGGGGAGGCACCATGAACCCTCGCACGGCACGAAACAGGTCGCTCGACACTATGCGCGCTTGGACGGGCTTGCTCGCGCTCTGTCCCGTCCTGTGCCAGGCCGCCACGTTCGCGGCATTCATCCAACCGGACCCCGCGACGTCGAAAATCCCCTATGAGGCCGTCACGATCGCGCGCAAGGACAGCGCCGTCGATTCGCGGCAGCCCATCCAGGCATGCGATCGCATTCGCTTCGTCACGACGCAAACGCAATATGGCGTCGTCTATGTGACCACGCTAAGAGGCGGCAAGAACTTCAAGCTCGATGCGAGCCATCCGTTCGTCGACATCTCGTGTGTCGAGCCCGGCATCGGCGATCTTCCTGGGCGTTCGTGGAAAGACATCTCGGGCGGCGACCGCGCGACCTACTCGATCGCGGCCATGTCGCGCGGCGATCAATTGAGCGTCCCCATTTTGACCAGCGAGCAATCGAATCTCGTAGCCGCGCCGAAGCGTTCGATTTTTATCGAATGGTCGGGGGGAACGCCGCCGTATCGCGTGGTCCTCAGGAATTCGAATACGGGCGCGATCATCACATCGGTCGACAACGTGACCGAACATGCCGCGCGCACGCCGCCCGTCGATCTGGCGCCGGGCCAATACAGCTTGTCGGTGTTCAACACGCCGGCCGATGGCGCGGTCGCCGAGATCCGGGAGAACAACTTGTTCGTCGTCCCGTCCGATCAGTTGCCACCTCCGCCCCGAGCGCTCGCGGACGCGAAACTCGACGAGACCGACAAAGCGCTGCTTTACGTGTACTACCTCGAAGGTTTCGGCGACGGGCGCTGGGCATTTGAAGCGATGCAGCGCGCGACGGCGATCATGCCGCCGTCCTCCGGATCGAAAGACTGGCTTGCTCAATACGGCGGCGATTAGACCGATCGCGGCGATGCGCGCACATCGCATCGTCTCGATCGGACACCATCCACGGAGGATGTGATGCGGCTTGCTTCGCGTTGGATCGTTTCGGCAGCACTGATATGGGCTTCGCTGCTTGGCGCATGCCTCGCTTCGGCGGCGGCGCTGCCCACTTCGCCCCTCTTGCGGCTCGAACCCGGCGAGCATACGGGCAATGTCCGCAACATCGCGACAGACGCCCAAGGGCGCTGGATCGTCACGGCCTCGCAAGACAAGACCGCGCGCATCTGGGACGCAAGCGACGGACATCTCGTGCGGACCTTGCGCATCCCCATCGGCGAGGGCTACGAGGGGCAACTCGACGCGCTCGCCGTATCTCCGGATGGAAATACGATCGCGGTCGGCGGGATCACGACGCAATTCACGACGTCGCTGTTCGGAATCGGCTCCGCGGACATGACCCTCTACCTGTTCGATCGCGCGAGCGGAAGACTGGTGCGCCGTCTGACCGATATCCCGCACACGATCATCGACGCGGCTTTCTCGCCCGATGGACGCCTGCTCGCTGCCGTGACGGGCAAAGGCGTCTATGTGTTCTCGGTGGCCGACGGGACGCTGATCGCACGCGATCTGGACTACGGCGGTCCGAGCTATTCCGTGGACTTCAGCCGCGACGACCGTATGGTCACGAGCAGTTGGGACGGTTCGATCCGTCTCTATGGCTTCGACGGCGCACACTTCACGCTCGTCGCCAAGCAAGCCGCGCCGGGCGGCAAGAAGCCGGGCATCACGCATTTCTCGCCCGACGGTTCGCGCATCGCATTCGGCTATCTCGACACGCTGGCCGTCAGCCTGCTCGATGGCCACACGCTGGCGTCGCGAGGCTCGGCGGACACCTCGGGCATCATCCCGAACAATCACGTCGGACTGTTTGCCGTTGCGTGGTCGCGCGACGGATCGACGTTGTATGCGGCCGCAGACGCCAAGAAGATCGTCAACGGCAAGGAAGTCCATGTCATTCGTCGATGGGGTGCGGGCGGCACCGGGCCCGGACAAGACCTCGTCGTGCCCGCCGGCAATATCACCTATCTCGCGACGCTGCCGGACCGCCGGCTCGCGTTCTCAAGCGGAGAGGCGTCGTGGGGCATGCTCAACGGCAACGGCAGCATGCAGTACTTTCATACGCCGCCGATCGTCAACTTTCGCGGCACGCAGGATCATTTGACCGTCTCCGCGGACGGCACGCGGATCGGATTCTGCCCCGCGCCTTCGTGCGCCACGCTCGCGTCGTTCAGTGTCCTGAGCGCTGAGCTCAAAGCCGCCGATACCGCCGGCCTCATGCCGCCGCGCACGAGCGCGCCGGGCATCGCCGTCGCCGGGCTCAACACGTCTTACGATCCGGCCACGCTGAACGGATCGCCGCTCTACTCAGGCCAGGACTATTCGACCAGTCTCGCGATCACGCCGAACGGCGACGGCTTCGCGCTCGGCGCCGAGCTTTGGATCCGGATGTTCGACCGCAAAGGGACCGAGCGTTGGAAGCGCCCGTCGTATAGCGGCACATTTGCCGTCAACGTCTCGCAAGACGGCCGATGGGTCATCGCCGCGTACGGTGACGGGACGATCCGTTGGCATCGCGCATCGGACGGCGTCGAGGAATTGGCGTTCTATGCACACCCAGACGGAAAACGATGGGTCGCGTGGACCCCGGCGGGCTACTACACGTCGAGTCCGGGCGCCGAGGATTTGATCGGCTGGCATGTCAATCGCAGCGTCGATCAGCCTGCGGATTTCTTTCCGATCGGTCAGTTCCGCGAGCTGTTCTATCGTCCCGACGTCATCGCCAAGGTCATCGAAACGACCGACGAATCCGAAGCGGTCAAAGAGGCCAACAACGCGGCAAGCCGGCGCGAGCCCACCGTGCCCGTCACGCAGGTTTTGCCGCCCGTGGTCGAGGTCGTCTCCGCGCCGCAGCAGTTCGCGAGCCTGACGCTCGACGTGCAAATCAAAATCCATACCCCGCAAGATGCGCCCGTGACCGGCACGCGCGTGCTCGTCAACGGCGAGATCATGGCGACGCCGCGTTCAGGCGAAGCCATGCAGCAAGACGGTTCTCAGACGTTGACGCTCGCCTTGCCGCCGAAGGACAGCGACGTCGTCATCTATGCGGACAACAAGAACGGACGCAGCGCCCCTGCACCGTTCAGCTTGCGATGGGCCGGCGGCAACAAGGCATTTGATCCGGGCCAACAAGGCAGCCGCAAAGTCGATAAACCGAAGTTATGGCTGCTCGCCGTCGGGGTCTCCGCATACCGCAATCCTCACATCCCTCAGCTCCACTATGCGAGCGACGACGCAAAAGCCTTTGCGCAGATCCTGGAGGCCCAGCAAGGCAAGGCGTATCGCGCGGTCGACGCGCGTGTGCTGACCGATGACCAGGCCACGCGCGCGAGCGTGCTCGCGGGCCTCGACTGGCTGAGAAGCAATGTCGGCGCGGGCGATATCGGCATCGTGTTTCTCTCGGGCCACGGATTCACGATGGCGACCGACCACCGGTACTACTACGCATCCGTCGACGTGCAACCCGACAAACTCACCGATACGGGCGTCCCCTATTCCGCGATCCAGCAAGCGCTCACGGACTTCAACGGTCGAGGGGACGGCACCCATGCGGTCTTTTTCATCGACACGTGCCATGCGGGCGACGCGACGGGCGTGTCGATCGACGCGTCGATCAAGGCGAGCAACGGCGACGACCTCGCCGGTCAATTGACGCGCACCGACAACCAAGTGCTCGTCTTCGCGAGCAGCAAGGGAAGCCAGCCGTCATGGGAAGATCCGGACTCGCATCACGGCGCCTTCACCGAAGCCATCATCGAGGGACTGGGCGACAAGTGGGACGCGGATCCGCGCAAGACCGGGCACGTGACCTACAAGAATCTCGACGCGTGGATCTCGTATCAGGTGCCGCTGTTGACGCAAGGCAGGCAAACGCCGCGGCTCCTGGTGCCGCCGGGCGGCGTCGATGACTTCGTGCTGGTCTCGAAGTAAGGCCCCGATTCCGGCGCATGGCATGCGCGCCGACACGTCGGCTCGCGCAGGCCATGCGGCCCCGCGTTCGGACTAACGATCGACGCGTTGCTGCATCTGCGCCGGATAGCGATCGCCGACGATCCGGATCTCGCGCAACGCGGACTCGATCGCGCTCAGATCGTCGGACGACAACGCGACCGCGGCCGCCCCGACGTTTTCTTTAAGACGATGCAATTTCGTCGTCCCCGGAATCGGCACGATCGAAGGGTGCTGCGCAAGCAGCCAGGCCAGCGCGATTTGCGCGCGCGTCACGCCATGACCGTCGGCAATCTCGCCGAGCACGTCGACGAGCGCCGCGTTCGCCTTGCGATTCGCTTCGCTGAAGCGCGGCACGATGCTGCGAAAATCGCTCGCGCCGAACGACGTGCTCGCATCGATCGCGCCCGTCAGAAAGCCCTTGCCGAGCGGACTGAACGGCACGAAACCGATACCGAGCTCCTTGAGCGTCGGCAGCACCGACTGCTCCGGCTCGCGCCACCATAGCGAATATTCGCTTTGCAGCGCCGCGACGGGCTGCACCGCATGCGCGCGGCGTATCGTCCGCTCGCCCGCTTCCGACAAGCCGAAATGCTTGACCTTGCCTGCGTGGATCAGATCCTTGACGGTGCCCGCGACCTCTTCGATCGGCACGTTCGGATCGACGCGATGCTGGTAGAGCAGATCGATGCGATCGGTCCCGAGCCGCTTCAACGAGGCATCCACGACCGCGCGGATCCGTTCGGGCCGACTGTCCATCGGCTTCCTCGCATCGCCGTCCTCGAAACCGAACTTCGTCGCAATGACGATCTCGTCGCGAAACGGCGCGACAGCTTCGCCCACGAGAGTTTCATTCGCGAACGGGCCATAGCACTCCGCGGTGTCGAAGAACGTGACCCCCGCTTCGAACGCCGAGCGGATCAGCGCGATACCGGCCTCCTTCTCGACAGCCGGGCCGAAGCCGAAACTGAGCCCCATGCAACCGAGGCCGATCGCCGATACCTCAAGTCCGCCCTTTCCCAACGTGCGCTTTTGCATTGCATCACTCCTTCGATCACCGTGCGGCATGTGAAACCTTCAATCTAGTGTGCCGCGCGCCATTCAACAATGCGCATGAAATGAGATGCACTTATGAGCGCCGTTCAACAATGCAAAAAAGGCCGAGGAGTCCGAGTGCACGGTCTTCGTCGAGATCGCGCATCAGCGCGGCTTCTGCGCGGCGGCTCGCGTTTTGAGCGCGCTCGCGGATCGGACCCGAGCCGCCGACCCGGATGGACTTGCAGGCTTCGGCGCGCGCGAACGCGCGGGCTTCGGCGCGGATGCGTGCTCGAGCGAGCGCGGGCGCTGCGTCAGTTCGGGGACGGCTTCATCCTGTCGCGCGCCGCGCGGAAACTGCGCGCGGAACTGCGACGGCGTCATCTTGCGAAGCGCCTTGAATTGCCGATTGAAATTCGCCACGTTCGGAAATCCCGAGCGCGCGGCAATCACGGAAACCGGCAATACGGTATTGGATAGCAAACGACACGCATGCCCGATCCGGATGCGCGCGATATAGCGCCCGACGCTTTCCCCGATGTGATGCTCGAAGTATCGCGACAGCGAGCGCTCCGACACGTTTGCCGCATCGCATAGATCGGACACGCGCAACGCTTCGGCGAACCGCGTCTCGATCGTCGCGAGCACGCGCGCGAAGCGCTCGGGTTCGTGCCCCGTCGGGCCGCGATCCTCTTGCCGGAACGATGACGGCGAGGCGAGCGGATCGCCCGGCGCATCCGCGAGATCGCAGAGAATATCGAGCGCCGCCGCGAGACGCCGTCGCGCGTCGTCCGACAACAAACGATCGAGCCGGCTTTGCACGAGCGCGCTCGCGCTCGCATCGAACGCGAGCCCGCACGCCGCGCGGCGCAGCAGCTTGCGCAGCGCCGCATACTCGGGACAGCAATCCGCGAGACGCCGCGCCCACTCCCCTTGAAACCAGATCACGATCGCCACTTGCTGCGCCGAGGGATCGATCGACCGATTCGACGCCCATGTATGCGGCAAATCGGGCGGCACGAGCACGAGATCGTTCGCGTGATACTCGCCGATCGAATCGCCGATATAGCGCTTGCCCTGACTATTGAGCGTCAGCGTCAATTCGTATTCGGGGTGGTGATGCCATTCGAACGGAATGCGCGGCAAGCGCCGATGGTAAACCCTGACCGAGCAGTGGTCGCCGAATTCGACATGTTCGTATGCGGGCTTCATAAGCGGCGAATCGTCTGAATGCGCGGGCTAAATAAGTAGACTCACTAAGCGGACCCAATAAGCGGACTCAATAAGCGCGCTAAACGAGCGGACGGAACAAGCGTGCCGAACATGCGAACCGGGTCCGTGGACATCATGGCCGAATCTGCATCAATAATGGCGCAATAGTATCACCGCGCGATTCGAGCCCGGCCTATGCTTCGCATCACCCACATCGGTGTTTGAGAGAGAGAGACAATGGCACTCGTCATCCATGATCTGCCGGCCGCGATCCGGCAAGCCAAGCAAGACCTTCGCAAGCGTCTGCCCAATTACCGCGAGGTGTTCCTCGACGTCGAAAAGGCCATCGTCGACGAAGCGAACGCCATTGCCGCGCTGCGCGACCGCGGCGCATCCGTGATCCCCGAAATTCAGTTCGCCGATATCGCGCAAGGCCGCGTGTCGCAGGACACGATCGCGCTTGTCAAAACGCGCGGCGCGTGCGTGATCCGAAACGTCTTCGATCGCACGATCGTCGAAGGCTGGGATGCCGAAATCGCCGAATACGTCGACAAAAACAATCTCGACAAGCGGCTCGAACATCGCGCCGAGGACAAATATTTCGGCCAGCTCAAATCGAGCAAGCCGCAGATCTTCGGCGTCTATTGGTCCCGCCCGCAAGTGCTCGCGCGCGAGTCGGCCGAGCTCACGACGGCCCGTGTGTTTCTGAATCGCCTCTGGAAAACGCAAAGCGAAGGCCGCGTTCACTTCGATCCCGATCACGTGCCCGTCTATGCGGACCGCATGCGTCGCCGGCCGCCGGGTTCGGAATCGCTGGGACTTTCCGCGCATTGCGACGGCGGCTCGGTCGAGCGCTGGATCGAGACGAATTTCCGCAATGTCTATCGCCATGTGTTCAACGGCGACTGGCGCGCCTACGATCCGTTCGACGCCGCCTATCGAACCGAAGTCGAGGAAATCGCCTCGCCGGCCGTGTGTTCGATGTTCCGCACATTCCAGGGCTGGACCGCGCTCACGCCGCAAGGCCCCGGGGACGGCACGCTTCAACTCGTGCCGATCGCGAATTCGATGGCGTATATCCTGCTGCGCGCGTTGCAGGACGACGTGCCCGAAGACGATCTGTGCGGGGCGATGCCGGGTCGCGCGCTGTCGATCAAGCCCGAATATCACGCGCCGCTGTTCGACGCGCTATCGTCGATTCCGAAGATGAACGCGGGCGATACGGTGTTCTGGCATTCGGACGTGATCCACGCCGTCGAAGACGAGCACAAGGGCGCCGGATACAGCAACGTGATGTATATCGGCTCGGTGCCGAGCTGCGCGAAGAACGATGCCTATCTGCGTCGTCAATTGCCGAGTTTCCTTGAAGGCACGAGCCCGCCCGACTTCGCGCCCGACAACTTCGAGGTCGACTTTATCGGGCGCGCGACGGCGGCCGATCTCAGCGACATGGGCCGCACGCAAATGGGCTTCGGACTTTAAATACGCTTCGGGCGATAAGATACGGGATCGTCCTCGTGCCGACGGATCGCCCATGACCGACATCATCGAACCGCAAGACGCACCGCACGCGTTCCAGGCGGCCTGGAACGCGCACGATATGTACGCGCTCGGCGCACTGTTCCATGAAGACGCGACATTCGTGAACCGATTCGGACACTACGTGCGCGGTGCCGATGAGATCGTCAAGCTGCATGCCCCGATTCACGCGACGATCTACAGCGACTCGACCCTCGACAACACGCTGATCGACGTCGTCGCGATCGGCGACGACGCGGCGATCGTCCATTTCTGGAGCCGCCTCTCGTCGGGCGTCGCGCACCCGGCCGGCCCGCACGCCGTCGACACGTTGATACTCGCCGTCCTCACGCGACATCGCAATGCGTGGCGCTTCAAAGCCCTCGAAAACGTCACCTTGACGAATCCCCGCACGGGCGAGCCCGTCTTGCGCGACCGTTCCTGACGTCGCGATCGCCGACTCGTTGCAAGCCGCGCAGCCTCCCTCTCGCCTCCGCGCATGAACGCGCATCCGAACTAATTTCGGATAGACGCCGAAATTTGCGCGCAAGTAATCTCCGCGGTAACAGTTGGAAACGGCCCCTCGCGACTTCGCACGCCTGATCGCGCGCCTCGCCATGACCGCTCGGCATCCCGATGCCGAGCGCGTATGCGCACGCGCCGAGCCTGATCGAATCGCCTGTTCTCCGCGTTCAGCCCGTTCAAACGCGTCTCCGGAAAAACTGGTGCCCGGACGTTCGGCGTCTTCATACGCACCAGAGCAACAACGGGGAAACGCTGTGAATCATGTCTATCGCGTCGTCTGGAATACGGCCCGCCATCTCTTTCAAGTCGCGGCCGAAGTCGGCGTCGCGCGTGCGGGTACCGCATCGACGCGCACGGCCGCCGGCGGCACCGGCGTGCGGGCCGATCGCGTCCTTCGCGTGCACCCCATCGCGCTGGCCGCCGCGTTGATGTCGATCGGCGCACCCGCGTTCGCGGATACCGCGGTCATCCTCAACGGCGGCACGTCGCTCGATTCGGCAACCCCAAGCACGACGACGGACTACACCTGGACAACGACAGACCTGACGATCAACACGGGGAGCACCATCGCGCCGACCGATGCCGACGCCGTCGATATCTTCGACAGCCTCACCTCGTTCACGAACAACGGCACGCTGACCGGTGCGGCCGGACCCGATGCCGCGGGCGCCGGGCTCTACCTCTACGGCGTGAGTGTCGGAACGATCTCTAACGCCGGGACGATCGGCGGCGCCTTCGGGATCATGCTCGACAACGATAACGGCGCGACGGCCGGCAGCACGGTCGGCACCCTGACGAATGCGGCGGGCGCCACGATCTCGGGCACGAACGACGGGATCGGCGTCATCCAGGGGTCGACGCTCACGACATTGAACAACAGCGGCACGATCAGCGCGACATACAACGGCGTGATCGCGGACTCCAACGGTTCGATCGGCACGCTCAACAACCTCACGGGCGGCGTGATCAGCGCTCAGGAAGCGGTGAGCGCCAACGACGGCGCGACGATCGGCGCGATTCACAACGCGGGCGTCATCCGGGGATCGGGATCCGCGATCGTGGGCGGCGTCGGCTCGACGATCGGCACGATCACGAATACCGGATCGATCGAAGGGAACGTGACGATCGACACCGGCGACCTCACGATCGAGGGCGGCACGGGTACGACGTTCGGAACCTTGACCGGCTACGGCACCGGGACCATCGGCCGGATCGTCACCGCGGCGGGCAACGTCGACTTCACCGGCGGCAACCTGCTCCTGAACGACACGATCCAGGTCAGCTCCGGCTACGGCGTCGTCAACTCGGGCGCCGTCCTTCAGGTCAATCAAGCGATTTCGATCACCGGCGACTACACGCAGCTCGCCGGCACGACATTGCAGATCGGCGTGTCCGATTCCGCGAACGCGGGAGGAACGCTCTCGGATACGGGTTACGGACGACTCGTCGTGTCCGGCAACGCGGAACTCGATCCAGGTTCGAACGTCACGCTCACGCGCACCGGCACGAGCTACGCGTTTGCGTCCGGACAGCGCTACGTCGTCGTCGATGCGGCGACGGCCGACTATAACGTCGACGCACTCAATTACTCGGCGACCGGTTTCACCGGGACGATCACGGGCAGCGAATCCGACTCGGCGGGCCATGACGATCTCGTCGTATCGCTGGGTTCGGGCACGTCGACGTCGATCCCGAGCACAAGGGCGACGCTGCCGAACGCGATCGCCTCGCTCGACGGTCTGGCGCGATACGCGGGCGTCAGCGATGCCGCGCTGCTGAATCTCTACAACGCGTCGATGGCGCTCGACAGCACGGCCGCCTCCAATCGCGCGGGCAAACAGCTCGGGCCCGTGCAGCCGCTCACGCTCGCCACGAGTGCCGAAGCGCCGACGTTCGACACGATGGGCATCCTGTTCAATCGCGTCGATGCGATGCGCGAGTCCGACGCGGGCAATACGGCGGTCTCGTCGCTATCGGACAGCTCAAGCGGCTCAAGCGGCGCAGGCGGCTCGGGCATCTCGACGGGTGACGTCGCGCCTGCGTACGGCGTCTGGGGTCAGGCCTACGGCGGTCATGCATCGCAGGGCGCGCGCGACGGCCTCGACGGTTACGACGCGAACTACGGCGGCATGATCATCGGCGCCGATCGCAAGATCGACGACCAATGGACCGCGGGCGGCGCGTTGACGTTCAACAACACCATCGTCAACGGCAATGACGACGCGGCGGGCACGTCGACGCATATCAATGCATACGGTTTGCTCGGCTATGCGTCGTATCGCGGTTCACCGTGGTATGTGAACGTCTCCGCGGGCGCGATGAGTCAACACTACGACACGACGCGTCTGATCGATTTCCCGGGATTCAACGGCACGGCGTTCGGCGTATTCGGCGGTCAGCAATACGCGGCTCGCGCCGAGTTCGGCTATCCGCTCGCGCTCGCCGGTTTCGACGTCACGCCGCGTGCGAGTCTGACCTACAGCTATCTGCATCAGGACAACTACACGGAGAGCGGCGGCAACGGTGCGGCGCTCGCCGTCGATGCGACGCACGGCACGACCGTACGCAGCGCGATCGGCGTCGATATCGCGAAGCCCGTCAGCATCGGTCACAACGACCTGCTGCCGTCGATCGAGGTGCGCTGGATCCACGAGTACGACCACTCGCGCTTCCAGACGACGTCGAGCTTCGCCGGCGACCCGACGGGTGCAACGGCGTTCACGACTTTCGGACAGCGCCCTGTGTCGGACCTCGCCGATGTGTCGGTCGGCGTCACGCTGCTGCATGCGCGGCTGCTCGACATCAGCGCGCGGTACGAGCTTCAGGCCGGCGGCGGATTCGTGTCGCAGACCGGCAGCCTGCGCTTGCAGCACGCGTTCTGATCGGCGACACCGTTCAATTGCTTTTCTTCAGCGCTGCGACACCGCGAGCAGCGTGTCGATCTTGTCGTCCTGCGCGAGCAGTTCGGCCGCCGTGCTCGCATGGATGACCGCGCCGCGTTCGAGCACGATCGCGTGGTGCGTAATGCTCAGCGCCTTGCGCGCATTCTGTTCGACGAGGATCACCGAGAGCCCTTCGCGTTCGATGATCTCGGACAGAATGCGCATCAGCTCCTGCACGATGATCGGCGCGAGACCTTCGAGCGGTTCGTCGAGCAGCAGGACCTTCGGATTGAGCAGCAATGCTCGGGCGATCGCGAGCATCTGCTGCTCGCCGCCCGACAGTTGATTACCCATGTTCGCGCGGCGTTCCTGCAGACGCGGAAACATCGCGTAGATACGCGCGAGATCCCACGGCCCCGGGACGGCGATCGCGGTCAGATTCTCCTCGACCGTCAGCGACTTGAAGATATTGCGTTCCTGCGGCACCCAGCCGATGCCCGCCAGCGCGCGCTGATGCGGCTTGAGCGCCGTGATCTCCTTGCCGTCGAGCCAGAGCCGCCCTTTGAAACGTCGCGTGTGACCGACGATCGTATTGATCAACGTGGTCTTGCCCGTGCCGTTACGGCCGAGCAGCGCGAGCGCCTGCCCTTGCCCCAGCGACAGATCGACGCCCGCGAGCACCTTGGCCTCGCCATAGCCGGCGACGACGCCCTCCAGCTTCAACATCTCAGACATGGTCGCTCCCCACGAGCTCTTCGCCCAAATACACGGCCTTGACGCTCGGATCGCGCGCGATGTCGGCGCAGCTTCCCTCGGTCAGCAAACCGCCGCTCACGAGCACCGAAATGCGGCTCGCGAAGCTGAACACGAGGTCCATGTCATGCTCGATCAGCACGATGGTCACGTCGTCGGGCAACGCGGCCACCGTATTCAGAATCTCGCGGCGCTCGCCGTCGGGCACGCCGGCCACGGGTTCGTCGAGCAGCAACACACGCGGCCTGGCCGCGAGCGCGAGCGCGATTTCGAGCAAACGCTGCTTGCCATAGGGCAGCACGCGCGTCTCGCGATGCATCGCATCGACGAGATTGCACTGTTCGAGCAGCGCCGCGACCTCGTCCATGAGTTCGCCGCGATGCCCGAGCGCGCGCCAGAAGCGCGCGCCGAGCCCGTCGCGCTCGGAGATCGCCGCGGCCAGCGATTCGACGGGCGTCAGCTCCTTGAAGAGCTGATTGATCTGAAACGTCCGGACCATCCCCGCGCGCGCGCGCTCATGCACCGACAGCGACGTGATGTCGCGGCCTTCGAGTTCGATACGGCCCGACGTCGGCGCCAGCACGCCCGTCAATTGGTTGATCAACGTGGTCTTGCCCGCGCCGTTCGGACCGATCAGCGCCTGCCGCGCGCCCTTCTCGACCGTGATCGAGACATCGTTCGTCGCGACGAGGCCGCCGAAGCGCTTGACGAGATTGAAGGTCTGCAATGCGATCGTCATGCCTTGCCTCCGCTGCGGCGGAACCACGTCCACGGACGCACGAGCCGGTCGTGGCCGACGATCACGATGACGACGAGCAGCAGACCGATCCAGAACTCCCAGTACTGCGGCGTCAGGTCGGCCAGCCAGTTCTGCATGAACCGGAACACGGCCGCGCCGATGATGCCGCCGTACAGATAACCCGCGCCGCCGATCATCAGCATGAGCAGCACATCGGCCGAACGATGGAAATCAAGCACGTCGAGCGAGGCGAAGCCCGTAGTCTGCGCGAGCAAGGCGCCGGCCACGCCCGCATAGGCGGCGCTCAGCGTATAGGCTGCCGTGCGGCGCGCGTTGACGGGCACGCCCATCGCCGCGGCGCGCAGCGGATTCTGATGGATCACGCGCAGCGACATGCCGAACGGCGACTTCACGATGGCCCGCGCGATGACGAACAGCACGAACACCGTGACGATCGAATACGAGTACGCGACGCGTCCGAAGATGTCGAAATCGATGTGCCCGAACAACGGCACCATGGGCACGCCCGTCATGCCGTCCGCGCCGCCCGTGAGCCAGCTGAGCTTGTTCGCGAGTTCATGCAAGATCGACGCGACGCCGAGCGTCACCATGAGCCGCGTGAGATCGGAGCCGCGCATGACGAGCACGCTCGTCAAGAGGCCCGCGAGCGTCGCGACGCCGCACGAGACCACCATGCCGAGGATCGGATCCATATTGAAGTGCTTGGCGAGCAACGCCGCCGTGTACGCACCGAGACCGAAGAAAGCGGCATGGCCGAGCGAAACGATGCCCGTATAGCCGAGGATCAGATCGAGCGACACCGCGAACAACGCGAGGATCGCGATTTCGTTGAGCAGCAGGAAATTGTTCACGGGCGCGAAACACACGCCGAGCGCGACGATCCAGAAGACGATTTCCGCGGGACGCCAGCGCGACCAGCGTTTGCCGACGGCGCGGACATCGAGCGCGACCGACGATGCGCCCGTTTCGATGGAAGTTGCAGACTTCATTTGCCCCCCGCCCTGACGAAAAGACCTTGAGGCCGCCACATCAGGGTGATGATCATGACGCCATAGATGATGAACGCCCCCAGATCGGGGATGTAGTACTTGCCCGCGACGTCGGCAATGCCGAGCAGCAGCGAAGCGAGCAACGGCCCCGTCAGCGAACTCGTGCCGCCGACCGCGACCACGACGAGGAAATAGATCATGAACTTGAGCGGAAAGATCGGATCGAGGCCGAGCATGTCCGCGCCGAGCGCGCCGCCGAGACCGGCGAGCCCCGAGCCGAACGCGAACGTCGTCAGGAACATGAAGTTGATGTTGATGCCGAGGCCGCTCGCCGCGCGCGGATCGTCGACCGATGCGCGCAGACGGCTGCCGAAGCGTGTCTTGCTCAGGATCAACTGGAGCGCGACGACGAGCGCCACGCAAACGACAATCACGAACAAGCGGTAATAACCGATGCCGATGCCCGCGATTTCCGTACGGCCTTGCAGCCAGGCCGGCAAGGTCAGGAATTGCTGGGTCGATCCCATGAAGTAATCGACCGTCGCGATCGCCATGAACGTGAGGCCGATCGTGAACAAGACCTGATTGAGTTCGGACTGCCCGTAGACACGCTTGTACAGCGTGCGTTCAAGGATCCCGCCGAGCACGGCCGACACGATGAATGCGATCGGCAGCGCGCCGAAGAACGGCACGCCGAGCCGCGACATGACGAGCACGGTCGCGTATCCGCCGACCATCGCGAACGCGCCGTGCGCGAGATTGACGAAGTTCATCAATCCGAGCGTGATGGCCAGACCGCTGGCCAGCACGAACAAAAGCATGCCGTAGGCAATGCCGTCGAACAGAATCGTTAACATGACTTTAAGCACCGAAACGCCGCACCCCTCCGAATGCGAGGGGTGCGGTGGGCAAGCCGGCTTATCCGGCTAAAACAGATCTCGCTCGAACGCGCTTACTTGATCTTGGCCGGATCCTTGACGGCTTCGATCTTGTCGAACGGCACGTTGTACAGTTCGCCGTTCACGCGCTCCGTCTTCGTGATGTAGACGTTCTGGATCATTTCACGCGTTTGCGGATCGAGCTGGACCGGTCCGCGCGGGCTGTTCCATTTCTGCCCCTTCATCGCGGCCAGCAGCTTCTCGCCGTCGGTGTCGCCCTTCGTCGCTTCGAGCGCGGCGTAAATCAGATGCATGCCGTCATAGCCGCCGAGGCTATGGAAATTCGGACGCATGCCGGGGTTGGCCTTCTCGAACGCGGCGACATAGGCCTTGTTGTCGGGGTTGTCGAGCGCCGCCGTGTAATGCATCGACGTGACCGTGCCGAGCGCGACGTCGCCCATGCTGTTCAGGATGTCGTCGTCGACGACGTCGCCCGTCCCGATGAGCTTGATGCCCTGCTTCGTGAGGCCGCGTTCGGCGAACTGCTTCATGAAGACCGCGCCCGGACCCGACGGCACGAAGATGAACAGCGCATCCGGCTTGTCGTCGGCGACCTTCTGCAGGAACGGCGAGAAGTCGGGGTTCGCGACCGGCACGCGCAATTGCTCGACGACCGTGCCGCCTTCGGCTTCGAAGACCTTCTTGAACGAGTTCTGCGCATCGATGCCGGGACCGTAGTCGGCCACCATCGTCACGACCTTCTTGATGCCGTTCTTCGGCGCCCAGCGCGCGATGCCCAGCGTGTTCTGCGGCAGCGTGAAGCCCGTGCGCACGATATACGGCGACTGCTCGGTGATCATCGCCGTGGCCGCGGCCATCACGACCATCGGCACCTTGGCCTGCGTCGCGAGCGGCGCGGCGGCCAGCGCGAGCGGCGTCAAGCCGAAGCCGGCCAGCACGGCAACGTGATCGTTGACGATGAGTTCCTGCGCCAAGCGCTTGGTCGTATCGGGGACGTTCGTGTCGTCCTTGAGAATGACCTCGATTTTCTTGCCGGCCACGGTGTCGCCATGCTGGGCGATATAGAGCTTGACCGCCGCGTCGATCTGGCGGCCCGTCGACGCGAAGGGGCCGCTCATCGGAACGATCAGGCCGATCTTGACCACGTCTTCCGCATGGGCGAACACGCTCGAACCTGCCAGCACGAGTGCGGCCGCGGCCTTAAGCAAAGTGCGCTTGGTGTTTTGCATTAGAAGGTTCCTTGCCAATAAACCACGTAACAACGTTAAAAATCGGACCCGCTTTCTTTCCTGGAAGACGCGCGGGGAGCGGGATCGTGCGTCAGGGTTTGCCAAGCCGACTCGGGCTACGCACGAGCCGGCGCGGTGTCGGGATCGTCTCGCGACGCGCGTCTCGTCAGCCTGCGATGGACCCGGCGACGCGCCATGTCGTCGCGCCGTGGCCAAGCCAGGATCGACGTCGCCGTCATGGGATGCGTCGCGCGTTCAATCGTCGACGCGTCGTCGGCGACGTCGGCCGTGCCCCGCCTGGCATTCGGGTGCTTCATGTATGGAGAGCCCCCCGGGGTCGCGTGATCGGCGCGCTGTCGCCGCGTCCGGTGATGAGCCGGATCCGGGCGTATGCGCATCGAGATCGATTCTTTTGCATCCGAACATCTTTCGTCCCCTCTGCGGGGGGCTCTCGCTTGTGGTCCATTGCGGCGGCGACCCGCACGCCGGCTAAAGCGCCGCCGGTCGCCGCACCCCGCACGATAAGCACGCGCGGCACGCCTTGAAAGTGAGGGTTAACCACATAAGCGATACGACACACGTCGCGAACGTGCCGAAGTTCGCGTCACGCCGGGTGCGATAAGCGCCCCGCAAGCCCCGTCCCATAAGGGCTCGGCATCGGCCACACATCGCGCGCGCGCAACGTATGCGCGCTCGATCGAGACCGAATCGGAAGACCCTCGATAACTAGAATCGATGCCCCCTTAAAGGATTTGCAAGCCGGCGCGCGCGCCATCGACATCCAAGGCGCGGAAAGATCATCGCCGCCGCCGCTTCGCGTTTCAGCGATGTCCGCCCCGTTCGATTCATGAAGATCGGGCCCTCGGCCCCTGTCCTTGAGCGACTCGCATGCGCCGCTCGCGCTCCTCTTTAGCGACCGCTCGATTAAGACTCACTGAATTGCCTTATTCGTGTCACTCCGATTTGATATTCGCCAGATATCGAACATTGCTTATCGCGACACGTATTCAAACGACAATATCTCGCGATCTCGCCATGGCATCGCCGTTCAATCCTTTCGAAAGACATAAATTCACCTATCTGTTCGATTTCACACGTACACGCCCGCCGAATGTGGTGATCATGGGCGTAAGGGAAAACGAATCGATGGAGTCGGCCAAGCCGGCCCGTGTGCAACGCAGCGCACGTGGCGAGACAGCACGGGTGAGCGATGCGCACGGCAATGCGCCTTCGCGCGCCCGCCATTCAAACGCTTAACGATCCGAGGACACACCTATTCGCGGGTGGCGCGCACGCCATCACCGCGCGATGCGTCACGTCGACGCATTCCGCATCGCACGCCCGGCCTGCGATGACACCATCCGGATTTTTGCTTGATTCGATATCGCGACGACACGCGCGTATCGACACGCTCTTATGCAAGCGGCGTTTTTAAGGATTGCACGATGGAACCCTTGACGGATAAAACACGCATCGCCGATGCGTTTATCGATCACGCCATTCGGTCAGCCGATGCGATCGCGCTCTCTTCTGAAAACGGCGAACTCACCTATGCGCAATTGCATACCCAGTCGCGCAAAGTCGCATTCGCGCTTGAATATGCATTTCAATATGCGCGCCGCACGCCGTGTGTCGCGATTCTCGCCGAACGCTGCGCGGACTTCGTCATTTCGTTGATCGGCGTCACGCTCGGCGGCGCGACGTTCGTCGTGCTCGACAGCGGCTATCCCGACGAACGGCTCGCGGACCTGCTCGGCCGATGCCGGCCCGACCAGATCCTTGTCGCGGGCGGTGCCGAGTGCGCGCGTCGAGGCCGTGCGCTCGCGCAGGCCGCCGGCCTCCCCGTGCTCGTGGCCGACGACATCCTGTACGGCCGATTCGCGTTCAACCGGCACGCCTCCGATCAGGCCGCGCGCGAAGTCCGTGACGCGGCGGACGACCGGGCAGCGCCCGAACGCGCGGTCCGGGAGGTCGCCTATTACCTGTTTACGTCGGGATCGACGGGCGCGCCCAAGTGCGTCGCGGTATCGCACGCGCCGCTCGTCCATTTCGTCGCATGGCATATCGCGCGTGCGGGCATCACACGCGACGACCGCTTCAGTCTCGTGTCGGGCCTCTCGCACGACCCCGTACTCAGAGACATCTTCACGCCGTTGTCGTGCGGCGCGCGGCTCGATATTCCGTCCGAACACACGCTGCGCGCGCCCGGACACCTGCGCGCATGGTTCTTCGACAAGCAGATCCGGGTCGCGCATCTGACGCCGTCGATGGGCCGCCTGCTCGTCGCCCAAGGACGCCAGGCGAGCGAACTGCCGGCCCTGCGGCGCGTTTTCTGGGGCGGCGAACCGCTCACGCTCGACATCGTCAAGCAGCTCGACGCGATCGCACCGCATGTCATGCAATCGAATTTCTACGGTTCGACCGAAACACCGCAGGCGATCTGCTGTCACGATATCGACTTTGCGTCGGCCACGACACCGTTGCCTATCGGGCGTCCCGTCGAGGGCTTCGACGTCTATATCGCCGACGAAAACGGCATCGCGTTGCCCGCGCGGCGGCAAGGCGAACTCTGCGTCCGATCGCCGTTTCTGTCGCTGGGCTATGTAAAGGACGGCGAGATTGTCTCGGAGCGCGTGAACGGCGTTTATCGGACCGGCGATTTCGGCGAATGCGATGAGGCAGGCAAGCTGATCGTGACGGGACGGCATGACGACCAGGTCAAGATTCGCGGCTATCGAATCGATCTCAACGAGGTCACGACACAGTTGAGCCGAATCGACGGCATCGCATGGTGCGCGACGCTGGCCATTGACGACGCGAGCGGTGCGCGTCTCGAGAGTTTCGTCACGCTCGCGCAGGGAGATGCGTGGCGCGAGGACGCGGTTCAGGCTACGCTCGCCGCGCGCGTGCCTGCGTACATGATCCCCGCGCGTTACCACATGCTGCCCGACGGGCCGCCGCTTCTGCCGAGCGGAAAAGTCGACCGGCGCGCGCTCATCGCGATCGCGCGCACGCCTGCGCTCGACGACGCGCCGCATCCCGCAAGCGCGTATTCGAGGACCGAAGCGAGTCTGATCGAAAAATGGGCGGACGTTTTTCCGCAGTCACGGATCTCGCCGCGCAGCAGCTTCACATCGCTCGGCGGCGACAGCCTGAGCATGGTGCATGCGTATCTGGCAGCAGAGGAAGTGCTCGGCCCCTTGCCGACGAATTGGGCCGATCGCCCGATCGCCGACCTTGCGCGCACCGATTCGAAGCACGTCGCGCGTCCCGATCGGATCTGGGCGTCGCTCGATTCGACGATCGTCATCCGCTGCGCCGCCATCGTGCTGATCGTGCTCTATCACTTCGGCATGGCGCCGATCGGCAAAGGGCTGACGGGCGCGCTCTTTCTGATCTCGGGCGTCATGTTCGGCACGCTCAAGCTTCCCGCCGATCTGCGCGACTTCGACGGCCGCGCGTCGTTCGCCTCGATGAAGCGCATCTTTCTGCCCACGCTGTTCTTCACGCTGCTCGTCGGCGCGCATGACGTCAAGGGATGGGGGTATATGCCGCTGGCCGCGCTGCTGTTCTCGGCCAATTGGGTCGACTATTACGCCGCGCCGCACGGGTACTTCCATATGCGGTGGACCGATTCGCTGTTCTGGTACGCGGACTGCCTGCTTCAGATGCTCGCGCTCACGACCGTCGCCGCGCTGCTCGTGCGGCGTGTCGCGCGACGCGCCGTGTCGATCGCGGAGTTCGCGTTCGCGCTCTGGATCATCGGATCGATCTTCCGATTCGCGGTGCCCTTGATCGTCTCGCCAAGCGTGCTCGATACGGGCATCGACGACATGCACCTCCATCAGATCAACGCGCTGAGTAATCTGGCGACCTTTGCGCTGGGCATGGGCATCGCCGCGTGGACGCGTCGCGCGGGCCGCATATGGCCCACGGTGCTGACGGTGATGTTCGGGGTGCTCGACGCGAAACTCTACGGTCCGTCGAACGGCGTATCGATCGTCGTGGCGACGCTGTGTGTCGTGTATCTGCCGCGTCTCCCCGTGCCGCGATTCACGGTCGGTGTCATCCGGGAGATCTCGAACGCGGCGCTCTACATCTATCTCGCGCAGTTCGTCTTCGCGAGCATTGCCCTCCATGCGCTGGGCGGCCGCACTCCCGTGGTCGAAGCCGCGCTTGCGCTGGGCGGCGGCATCGTCATCAGCAAGATCGGCCGCCGGGTCGGACGCGCGTTCAACGCGGTGTTGTCCTTGTCACGACGCCGCATCAAAGCACTCGGCACGCTCGTGCACGGCGCGGATCGCCGGCAACGCGATCCGCGATCGCCGGCGCGCGCGTCTCGTTGACGCGGTCCCGGTTCGTCGCGTCACGCGAGACGGCGGACCGCGCACGTCCGACGCCGAAACACGTTCAGGTGCGGATCCAGGCTCGGCCCCACGAATTCAACGTGCGTTCCGATTGCGGCCAGACGCCCGGGGCCTTGTCCGCGTCGACGCGTTCGAGCTCGGCGGAAAATTCGAGGCGGTTGCCGTCCGGGTCGGTCACCATGAAGAACAGGTTGTTGCCCGGACCGTGACGCCCCGGTCCGAAGAAGATCGGAATCTCCGCCTGGGCAAAACGATCGCCCCAGTCGCGGATGTCGTTCCATTCGTTCGTTTCGTAGCAATGGTGGTCCCACTCGTCGCGGCTGCCGCGAAAGAAGGCGAGCGTGTGATGCTCGTCGTCCGAGCGCAGAAACGCGACCATGAGCCGGCCGTCGTCGTCGACGACTTCGTCCGACAAGGTGAAGCCGACCGCGTCGACGAAGAATCGCACGACGTTCTCGAGATCCGTCGATTGGAAAACCGTATGTTGAAGCCGGGCCGGCGCGCCTTCGAGCCCAGGCGCGGCTTTCGCGACGCCGAAGACGAAGCGGCGGCCCTGAGGGTCGGCGAAGCGCACGGCGCCCGCCTCGAACAGCGGATCGTCGAGCGTCGATACGTCGACGGCATGCGCGCCCAGACGCTGCGCGAGCCGATCGAGCGCGGCGCGATCGCGCACGGCATATGCGTAATAGGGCGCGTCGTCGGAACCCGCGTTGCCGACGATGATGCCCCGCGCGGGACCTGTCATCACAATGCCTGACGCATCGCGGCCGACGACGCGCAAATCGAGCATGCGTTCATAGAACGCGACGAGCCGCTCGGGTTGATCGCTAAGCACACGGATGTGATGGAAACGCGCCGGCGAGGTCTTTTGTAGAGTGGTCATGCGATGTCTCCGGATACGGCAAGGGACTCAGGCTTGCGCGGGCTCGGTCGAGGCGGCCGCGGGCCGCTTCGAATCGGTTCGCGCGCGCGTGCCGAGGGTTGCGCCGAGCGTGGCCGCGTAGTCGTCGGCGAAGCGCTGCGCGCCCGATGGATCGAACGTCCCCGCGACGTATCGATCGGGCCGCACGAGCAGCACGCGATGCCGTGCATCGCCGAGCCAAGTACGGAGCGCGTCATGCGTATCGACGACGCGTACACATCGTTCGTCATCGATGTCGCCGTTGGCACGTGCATGCGCGTCCGACGGCAGCACCTGCACGCGAACAGCGCCAAGCAGATCCCACAGCGGGTGCTCGATGCGACTCAAGGTCGCGTCGTCGGCGGGCCCGCAATAAACGAGCGCGAATCGGTTGCCGATCACGTTGTCGAGTCGTTCGTGCACGCGCCGATCCGCATGCGTCGTCTCGACGAGCGGCTGCGGCATCATGCGGCCGCGCACCCCGGCGCCGCCTTCCGATCCGCGCGGACCGAGCAGTCCCGCGTCGAATCTCGGCTTCGGCTTGAACTTCATCTGAACGAAGAAATCGCGAATCGGCGCAATCCCGCGCGTCGCCCGGAAGAACGATTGCCAGGCGAGCGCGCTGAACCGTGAACGCGGCGCCATCACGATGCCGAGATTCAATGCGAGCCGGATCAACGACCACGCATGGGTCCGACGTTCGGTCTCGTACGAATCGAGAATCGCCTCGGGCAGGATGCCCTTGAGCACATACGCGAACTTCCATCCGAGGTTGTGCGCGTCGCGCACCCCGCTGTTCATGCCCTGACCCGCGTACGGCGGCGTCAAATGCGCGGCGTCGCCCGCGAGAAACACCCTGCCCGTCTGCCAGCGCTCGGCGACGCGCGCATGAAACGTGTAGACGGTCTTGCGCACGACATGCATCGGCGTATCGCCGCGCAGCGGACGCAACCACGCGGCGATCTGTGCGGGGTCGAGCGCGGCGTCCGCCGATTCGTGCGGATGAATCAAGACTTCATAGCGGCGCGTCCGATGCGGTCCGGGCACGTCGACGATGGGCCGCCGCGCATCGCAATAGACGCGCATCTGCGAAAACGCGTCGGTGTCGCGTTCGGTATCGACGACGAGCCAGCGCGACTTGAACGTCGAGCCGACCATCTTGATGCCGAGCGATTCTCGAACCGGGCTGCGCCCGCCGTCGCACGCGACCATGAATGCCGCGCGTACGGTCACGCGTTGGCCGTCGGGCGCTCGGACGATCGCGGTCACGCCCGAGGCGTCCTGCTCGAACGTATCGAGCGTGTGGCCGAAACGGACCTGACCTTCGTCGAAACGCTCCGCGCCGCGTTTGAGCGTGGCTTCGAACAGCGGCTGGCGAAACGCGTTGCGGCGCGGGTAGCCGTATTCGCTCGCGGTCGGTTCGACCTTTCCGAAGCACACGCCGCCCGGCTTGCTGAAGTAATGCACGCCATAACCGGGCACGACATCCTGCATGACCTCGCCTTCGAGCGCGAACGACTGCATCGTGCGCAGCGATTCGTCGTCGATCGATACCGCGCGCGGCTCGGCGATCGTGGCCGGCTTCTGATCGACGAGCACGAACGGGACGCCGCCCTGTCCCAACACATTCGCGAGCGTGAGCCCCGTGGGCCCGCCGCCGACGATCAGCACACCCGTGCGGACATCGGTTTGATCGTGCTGCATATGCGGTCTCCTGCGCGACGCGGCGTCTTGCGTTTCAAGCGTGCATTCAGTGTGCGCATTCATTCGGCGCACGGGGTCGGCCTACTCGGTGCGGCTGTTCAAGCGGCGGCATGCACGACTTCGTCGGCCACCGTGTTGCGCAGCGTGCCGATGTTCGAAATCTCGACCTCGACCGTATCGCCGGGCTTCATCCAGAGCGGGGGTTCGCGAAACGCGCCGACGCCGCCCGTCGTGCCCGTGATGATGACGTCGCCCGGCCCGAGCTCGGTGAACGTGCTGCAGTATTCGATCAGGGTCGGCACGTCGAAGATCAGATCGTCGGTCGTCGCGTGCTGGACGACCTGGCCGTTCAGACGCGTCGTCAGCGTGAGCGTCGACGGATCGCCGACCTCGTCGGCCGTGACGAGCCACGGACCGAAGCCGCCCGTCGACGGAAAGTTCTTGCCCGGCGTGAACTGGATCGTGTGACGTTGCCAGTCGCGCACGCTGCCGTCGTTGTAGCAGGCATAGCCGGCGACATAGTCGAACGCGTCGGCCGCCTTGACGTGCCGCGCGGGCCGGCCGATCACGACGGCGAGTTCACCTTCGAAATCGAGCTTCTCCGACGCGGCCGGCCGAATGATCGGTGCGCCGTGCGCGGTCTGCGAATCGGCGAAGCGCGTAAAGAACATCGGCTTCGTCGGAATATCGCGGCCCGTTTCCTTGACGTGGGTCAGGTAGTTGATGCCGACGCAGAGGATCTTGCGGGGATCGGGCACGACAGGCAGCCGTTCGACGGCGTCCCACGGCAGCGTGTCGGCGATACGCGCGTCGAGGTCCCGGATCGCGCCGAGCGCATTGCGCGCGAGCGCCTCGCGCAACGAGCCTCCGACCTCCGCCGCATACGGCGCGAGACTCTTCACACCCGCATCGGTCGCGATGCCGAAGGTGTCTTTCCCTGCATGTCGAAAACTGGCCAGCTTCATGCGCGTGTCTCCTGAACGTCACCCGTGAATGGACGTAGGATAGCGCGTTTACGACATCAGTCAACAACGATTCTCTTATTTTGATAATTTTTACTTATTCAATCACCACAAAGTCTCTTATTTAGATTTTTGTTCAACGCAACAAAACTTCTCCACGCAAGCAGCCGAAAGCGGCCCAAAGCGATCGGAACCGACCCGGAAGGCGCGCGGCGCGGCGACGTCGGGAGCCCTCTTGCCGCTCACGCGAGCCGGCGCGCCGGCGCATCGGACGGGCCCGCGCCCAACGCGGCCTCGATTTCACGCGCACCGCTTTGCGCGATCGTCGCGAGACGCTCGCATGCGCGCGCCTCGACGTCGTCGCCGACGACATAGCTCAGACTTCCGACGGCGCGCCGATCCTCGTCGAGAATCGGCGCGGCAATGCCGACGCGGCCCTTGTCGATCTCGCCCCGTGTAATCAGGAAGCCGGCCTTGCGGATCTGCGTCAGCGCGAGCTTGAAGGTCTCGAAGGTTTCGCCGAGTCCGCCCGCCGCCGCATCGGCCGCGTGGTTCGCGTACAGCATGCGCAGCCAGCGGGCCGGTTGATTCGCGAGGATGACCTTCGACGTGGCCCCCGCGAAGAGCGGCATGGGCCGGCCGCGCTCGTAGCTCACGAGCGGTTGGGGGCCTTGTGTAAATACCTGCCGCACGCAGAGGACCGTGTCGCCGTACGAGCGGCACAGCAGCACGGCGGTCCCGGCAGGCGCATACGTGCGCAGATCGTCCATGACGGGCGCCGCCGCATGCAGCAGCGGATCGGTGATCTGCAATTGCCGGTCGAGCTGGATGATCGCGGGTCCGAGCGTGTACTGCCCGAGGCGCGACGGCGCGATCAGGCCGACGTCTTCGAGCGCGCCGATAAAGCGGTAGATCGTCGCCTGCGACACGCCCATTTCGGCGGCCATCTCCTCGGCGGTCCAAGAAGGCTTTTGCAGCGTGAAAAGCTTGAGAACGCCAAAGGCGCGGTCTGACGTGGCCACGACGGATTCCGTGTTCGATGCGATGCGCGGAGTTTACTACCGACTTCCTTGGCTCTCGAAAATCCACCTATCCTCTTAATAGATCGAAGAAATTTTCTCGTATTTTGATAAGGACATTCCTGTATAGGCGCTCAGAAAGCGTCATGCAGCGATATACACGCGATATCGCCGCGGGACTGATCGCACGCATCGATGTGCCGTTCCGCATGATCGACAAGCGTGTATCGCAACACGCACGTGACGCGCTTGAACTTCTCGTGAAAGGTTCTCGCCACGGTTTCATTTCGTTATTCAAGGAACCGAAATCCTTTTGACCGAATCGCGTCGAACTTAGGACGAAATACTTGGTTAATCAGCGAAACATGCACTGTTACAGTTTCTTTGCCTTAGGACAGTGCGTCGCGCCTCGGGCCTGATACATCGATCGCCTCGTGTATCGATCGATACACGAATTTCCGTCCATCCAAGTTGTTGCTGGCCTCCGTCATCGACGGATCGCCGGCGGATGCCATGCCCGACGCAAAAGCGCATTGAAAGGGGAACGCGCCGGCGTCCATACCGATGAGCGCGTGTCCAGGGGACGCGACGCTCGCCTGATTGTCTTATCGACGAGTGAGAACAAGAAAAATGAAGCAGAAGATATTGACGGTGGCCGTGCGCAAAGCCGTAGCGACTGCCTTGAGTCTTCCCGTTGTGATCGCCGTGCCCGCCTTCGCGCAAAGCGCACCCACGACCGCAGCGGCCCCTGCCGCCGCGTCCGATACCGCCGCGGCCAATGCAGCCGATAACGCGGCCGTTTCGACCACGACCGATGGCAACGCCAAGCTCCAGACATTCGAAGTCACCGGTTCGCTGATTCGTCAAACCGACAAGACCGGCTTCAATGCGGTTCAAACCGTCACGCAAAAGGACATCCAGCAAAGCGGCGCGACCACGCTCGCGAGTTATCTCGAGTCGCTGACGGCCAATTCCGCAAGCAGCTGGAACGAAACCGGCTCGTTTCAAGCGCCCGGCGCCGCGGGTATCGCGCTCCACGGCATGAGCGAGAAATACACGCTCGTGCTCGTCGACGGTCAACGCGTCGCGCCCTACGCATTCGGTTCGAACAGCACGGATTCGTTTTTCGACATCGACACGATTCCAACGAACGTCGTCGACCATATCGATATCGTCAAAACGGGAGGCGTGTCGCAATACGGTTCGGATGCCGTCGCCGGTGTCGTCAATATCGTCACCAAGCACGACTATCAGGGCCTGCAGCTCGGCGGCAATCTCGGCGCGGCCGGCCAGGGCGGTCAAGGAACCGTCACGCTGAACGCGCTCGGCGGATTCGGCAACCTGACCTCCGACGGCTTCAACGTGACGGTCGCGGGCAGCGTCTATCGGCAAAGCGGCGTGTCGCTCGATCAACGCTCGACCACGCAGAATCTCGACTATACGAGCTTCGGCGGCGCCAACGTGACGCCAGTCTCGTATCTGACCTCGCCGACCGGCACCTTGCTCGCGCCGCGCAATTGCTTCGGCACCGTCACGTCGAGTTCGACGAGCCTCTTTACGTATGGCGCGCCGGGCTCAGTCTGCGAAGCGCCGAACGCATCGGCGCAGACCAGCCTGATTCCGCAAGTCGACCGCGCGAACATCAAGATCCACGCCGACTTCAAGATCGACGACAACACGACGGCCTGGGGCGACGTCTGGGAAAGCTACGATACGACGCAGGCCGGCAAGGGCTATGCGTATGCGGGCAGCACGAATCTCGGCGCGGGCGCGCCGGTCGCGTATTCGCCGACGCCGGGCAATCCGTATTCGGGTTTCGGTCTGTTCACCGCGACGACAACCGACGGCTATTCGCCGAACCTCATTTTCCCGACGCAATCGGTCGATCGCACCGACTCGAATTTCTATCGCGTGTCGGGCGGCGTGAAGGGCGAGATCGATACGGCATCCGCGGGCACATGGAATTGGCAAGCCTCGGTCGGCCATTCGCAAAGCACCGTCACGAACGAGCTGTCGGGTCAGGTCAATGCGAATCTGCTCTCGCAATACCTGAGCACGGTATCGTCCACGACGTTCAATATGGCGCAGCTCGAAAGCATTCCGGGCATTCTCGGCACGGCCTCGCAGCTCGCGATCTCGAAGCTTGAAACCGCCGATGCGTCGATTTCGACGCCGGATCTGTTCCACTTGCCGGCCGGCGACGTCGGCGTCGGCTTCGGTGTCCAGTTCCAGCACCAGTCCGAATACATCGGATCGAGCGCGGCCAACGATCAGTACCTCGACCCGTACATCCAGTCGGTCGACGGCGAGCGCAATATCGCGGCCGCCTACTATCAGTTCGATATTCCGCTGCTGCCGCATTTGACCTTCAGCCAGTCGGGCCGGTACGACCACTACAGCGACGTCGGTAACGCGTTTTCGCCGCGCTTCGCGCTGCGCTATCAGCCGATTCAGGCGCTGACGGCCTATGCGTCGTTCGATCGCGGCTTCCGCGCGCCGACCTTGATCGAATCGCACCAGACAGTCAATTACACGGCGCAGGACATCGACGGCTACATCATTCCCGAGCTGACCGAAGGCAACAGCAAGCTGCAGCCCGAACACACGAAGAACTACAACATCGGCTTCGAACTGTCGCCCACGCGCAATACGGACTTCGGGTTCGACTGGTACCGCATCCATGTCACGAACGTGATCGGTCAGCAGGATCTCGCGTCGACGGTCGCCAGCGTCATCGCCTCGACCGGCGAGCCGCCCGCCTATGTCGTCGATCCGCTCATGAATCTCGGCGACATGACCACCGACGGCTTCGAGGGCACGTTCCGTCAGATCGTGCCGACCGCGCTCGGCGCGTTCACATTCAATGCCGATTGGGCATGGGTCTGGCACTACACGATCGCGAACGGCGCGGGTCAATCGACGGTCGATCTGGCCGGCAACAACAACGGGATCGACACGACGTTCGGCGCCGCGTTTCCGCGCTGGAAAGGCAATACGAGCGTGAATTGGGTCGCGCCCGACGGCAAGTGGAACGCCACGTTGACCTGGCAATTCACGGGCCCGTACAACCTGACCACGGACGGTCCCGGCAGCGTCGGTTCGTATAGCCAGTTCAATCTGTACGCGTCCTATACGGGCATCAAGCACTGGACCCTGTACGCCGGCATCAACAACCTCTTTAACCGCAAGCCGCCGTACGACTCGGTATGGACCTACAACGGTTCGTTCTATGACGGTTCGCTGTATAGCGACGTGGGGATCTACGGGCAAGTCGGCGCGACCTACACGTTCTAAGCACGGAGCACGGGGCGCGCGGCATCGCGCGCCTCATTTGCAACGGTCAGCATTTTCCATCACGGTGAGCACGTCTCATGAAGAAAATTACGGCGCTATCTCTGGTCCTCACGCTCATCGCGCAAGCGAGCGTGGCATGCACGACGATCATCGTCGGCAAGAACGTCAGCGCGGACGGCTCGATCCTCGTCGCGCGCAGCGTCGACGGGATCGACGGCGTGACGTCGATCGACCACGTCTACCATCCGCCGCGCGACAAGGGCTCTGTCGTGAAGAGCACGATCGAAGGGCACTTCACGTACAAGCTGCCCGATCATCTGCTCGGCTATACGGGCGACCCCGTGTTCCCGACGCTGGTGCATTCGGACACGGTGTTCGAAGAGTCCGGCTTCAATGACGTGGGCGTCGGCGTATCGGCCACGGAAACCATTTTCAGCAACGACGCGACATTGAAGGTCGACCCCTATAAAAAGGAAGGCGGCGTGGTCGAAGAAGTCATTCCGACCGTCATCCTGCCGCAGGTCAAGACCGCGCGCGAAGGCGTGCTGCTGCTCGGCCATCTGATCGAACAACTCGGCGCGGCCGAAGGCGTCGGCGTCGCGATCGTCGACAAGAACGAAGCGTGGTACCTCGAAAATGCAGGCGGACACGAGTGGCTCGCGCAACGCATCCCTGACGACAGCTATTTCGTATCGGCCAACCAGTCGCGTCTCGGCTCGGTCGATTTCAACGACACGGCCAATGTCCTGTCGTCACCGAACCTCGAACAATGGGCGGCCGATCACGGCTTGTTCGATCCGAAAAACGGCAAGGCCTTCAACTTCCGCGAAGTGTTCAGCCGCGACGATCCGAAGCTCGACGTCGGCTATAACTACGCGCGCGTGTCGTATCTGCAGGGAAGCTTCACCAAGGCGCTCGTCGGCGATTGGCCCAAGAGCAATAATTTTCCGACTTTCGCCAAACCCGATCGCAAGATCAGCCTCGCCGATGTCGAAGCGGCGCTCGAAAGTCACTATCAAGGCACGCCGCACGATCCCTATACGCTCGCCGATCCGAGCGTGACCGAGCGTCCCGTTTCGGTGTTCCGCACCGTGCAGTCGCATGTGCTGCAAACACGCACGGACTTG
This sequence comes from Pararobbsia silviterrae, assembly GCF_003628125.1. GTDB lineage: Bacteria > Pseudomonadota > Gammaproteobacteria > Burkholderiales > Burkholderiaceae > Pararobbsia > Pararobbsia silviterrae. The sequence goes on along the minus strand of NZ_RBZU01000006.1, from coordinate 138,855 downwards.
CCGCCGGCGATCGCGAATGTCGAGTATCTGAGCTTCGGGATGGCCGCGCTCGGCGTCTATTTGCCGCTCTACGAAGGTGCCGCGATTCCCGCATCGCTGCAAGGCGCGACGAACAAGGCCGACGATCTCTCGGCGTATTGGGCATTCCGTCGCGTGCAAGCGCTCGCGCTGCAGAACTATCCGAAATACGGTCCGCTGGTGCGACAACGCTTCGATGCCTTAGCGGCCGACATCGCAACGCGACAGCATGCGTTCGAAAAGCAGTACGCGGACACTTACGCGCAGGATCCGGCCAAGGCCAAGCAGTTGCTCGATGCGTTCACGAACGAGACGGTCGCGCAAGGTGTGCAGGTCGCACGCGATCTGTCGAACGAAATCGTCACGGATATCGCCAAGGACGTCGAGAAGAAGTATCACTTCGAAGGCGCATAAATCGGTGCGTCAATAGGCGCGCAAAAGGGGGCGCAAGCGACCCCCAAAACAACCCATCCATCGCCGACGGATTCGATCGGCACGCTGCAGCCTATCGCCATCAATCACGCTTTGGGCTGCTAATTCACCCCCCGGATAAGCATCTGAGTTTTTATCGCTTGAGTGACGTGCCGGGGACCTTGTAACCTTTTCCGCATCACAGCCAACTTGGCGACGTGTCGGCAACGATGCGCGGAAACATCCTATCCGCGCGTGTGCATCGCTCGACGCGCTCGTCCGGGAACGCATGCGCGCGATCGGTGATCCCGAGCACCTCAGGGTGCGGCGAATCCACCTAGGCAGATGGCCTGTTCTGGCAAGGGCCGTCCATCCGGCATCGAAGCAGATCGCGCGCTCGCGTCCGTTGCCTTGCGCAAGCGCGTCGATGTCGATCCGCGGAACCCTTCCGCGGGCGCGTGACCAGCAGTCGTAACAAAGATCGTCGAGGGGATCGGCGCGCGGTCTTCCCGTTGACGCAATGCGCATCTGTTCTTGCTTTCCGAGCTTCTGCGGTTCCGGTATCGAACGACATCAACGTCCAGGAAAAAAGCATGAAAAAAAATACGTCCGGCGCGACGCCGGCCCATGACAGGGTGAATTCAACGTCCCAGGTATCGACGCCGCGGCGCACGCTGCTCAAGGGCGTCGGCGGATTGGGCGCGGTCAGCGCGCTCGGTCTCGGGGCCTTTCAGGTCAACAGTTTCGCCGTGCAGGCCAAACCGACCAAAATCAGCATCGAGTGGACCGAAGTCGCGGCCTGCCATTCGCCCGTCGGATTCGGCGTGGCGAAGGGTATCTATTCGAAGCACGGACTCGACGTCGATTTGTTCTATCAGGGCGCTAGCGGCCAGACGCTGATTCAATCGCTCGCGACGAAGAAAGCCGAAGCGGGCCCGGGCCTGCTGCACGACTGGCTCAAACCCATCGAACAGGGCTTCGACGTCAAGCTGTTCGCCGGATCGCACGGTGGATGCCAGCGTCTGCTCGTCAAGGAAGATTCGGGCATCAAGACGATCAAGGACCTCAAAGGCAAGACGATCGGCACGTTCGACGCGGGCTCGCCCTCGCGCGTGGCGTTCTCCGTCGCGTTGGCCGCGAACGGCATCGATCCGAACCGCGACGTGACGTGGAAGGTCTTCCCGTTCGATCTCGTCGCGGAAGGCGTCGAGCGCGGCGAAGCCGACGCGGTCGCACACATGGATCCGTGGGCCTATTCGTACGAGAAGAAATACAAGCTGCGCAAGATCTACGACACGCAAACGGGCGTGTTCCAGGATCGCGTGTGCTGCGTGCTCGGCGTCAACGGCGATTACTGGGCGCAGAACCAGGACACGATTCGCCGCGTCGCCGCCGCGAATCTCGAAACGCATCAATACACGGCCGCGCACCCCGACGAAGTCGCGAAGTGGTACTTCGATACGCTCAAGCCGGGCCTCTCGGTCGAAGACCTCACGACGGTGCTCAGTTCGCTGACGTATCACCAGAACTGGTTCGGCAAGGAACTCGAGAAGGAAGTGCGCATCGGTTACGAGCAGCTCAAGACGACCGGCGTCATCGATGCGAAGACGAATCCCGAGGAAATCGCCCAGCGCGTCACGGTCGACATCTTCAAGACCTGAGCCCGATATGACGACCGTTCACGTGGAAAGCGCCGCGCAGGCGCAGCGTCCGGGTTTTCTAGCGGGCGCGTGGAAGCTCGGATGGGTCGCCGCGGCAAGCTGGCTCGTTGCCGCAGCGATCACCTGGGTCTTGCCCGACAAGATCGTCTGGGGCGACCAAACCGGCCTGTTCGCGCTGCTGCTCGCGATCGGCGCGGCCGTCTTCGTCGTGCTTGCCGTCGTACCGGCATGGCATCCGAAAACCGTCGTCCATTATGGGCCGTGGTTTGTCGCGATCGGCGTGTGGCTTGCCGTGTGGGAGTTGTTGACGGCGAAGCTCGGCTGGTTGCCCAAGCCGTTTTTTTCGCCGCCTCAAGGGCTCCTCTATGTCTACGTGAACGACTGGTCGCGCTTGTTGATCTGCATCGGCTATACCGGACGGCTCTGGATATTGGGCTTTTTCTCGGGCGTGGCGGCCGGATTCGCGGCAGGCGTCGCACTCGGATGGTCGGCGCGCTTCTCGTATTGGGGCACGCCGCTGCTCAAGCTGATCGGCCCCGTGCCCGCGAGCGCGTGGATTCCGTGCACGTTCTTTATTTTCCCCAGCACGTTCTACGCGAGCATTTTCCTCGTCGCGCTGGCATCCGGCATTCCGGTCGCCATCCTGACGGCGGCGGGCGTCAGCCAGGTCAATCGCGCTTACTACGATGTCGCGCTAACGTTCGGCGCAAGCTCGCGTTGGCGCATCCGCAAGATCGCGATCCCGGCGGCCCTGCCGAATGTGTTCGTCGGCTTGTTCATGGGTCTGTATTACTCGTTCGCCGTGCTCGTGATCGCCGAGATGCTCGGCGCCAAATACGGGCTCGGCTGGTATCTGCAGTTCAATACGTCGTATTCGGCGTATGCCAATGTGTATGCCGCGCTGCTGATCATGGCGCTGATCTGCGCCGGTCTCGTCAAGCTTCAGTCCGTGGTCCGCGAACGGCTGCTTATCTGGCAGAAGGGGATTCTATGAGTCATACGCCGATTGCATCGTCCGAATCCGTCGACGACGACTTCGACGCACTCGCCGCGCGGGCTTTGAGGCTCGATATCGAGCGCGTATCGCACGCATTCGAAATCAAGGGGCAGACGTTTCGCGTGCTCGACGATGTGAGCCTGCATGTCGACGCGGGCGAATTCGTCGCCTTGCTCGGCCCCTCGGGCAGCGGCAAATCCACGCTGCTGCGTCTGGCCGCGGGACTCGACGTGCCGCGCTCGGGCCAGATTCTCGAAGACGGACTGCGCGTCACGGGTCCGGGCCCCTCGCGTTTGCTCGTGTTTCAGGAAGCGACCTTGTTTCCCTGGCTGACGGTCTGGCAGAACGTCGCGGCTGGTCTCGATGCGCGCGGCCTGTTGCCTGCGCAGACCTCGCGCGTCGACGACATCCTGCGGCTCGTCAAACTCGATTCGTTTGCACAGGCCTATCCGCATCAGCTCTCGGGCGGAATGGCGCAGCGTGCCGCGATTGCACGCGCGCTCGTCAATCATCCGCGTTTGCTGTTGCTCGACGAACCGTTCGGCAAGCTCGATTCGCTGACGCGACTCAATATGCAAAACGAATTGCTCGGGCTTTGGCGCAGCCAGGGATTCACGGCCCTGCTCGTGACGCACGACGTCGAGGAAGCGCTGTTGCTCGCGGACCGCGTCATCGTCTTCAGCGACCGGCCCGCGCGCATCGTGTCGGAAATCGTCGTCGACAAACTGCATCCGCGCCGTCGTGACGATGCGGATCTCGTTGAATTGCGGCGCCAGCTTCTCGAAACGCTCGGGGTATCGCATGACGTCTAAGGTAAGGCTTACCGCACGACGCATCGCACACGTCCGGCTCGATACGCTGCTGCTCGGCGCGGGCGGTCTCAGCGTCGCGGTCGGGCTTGCGTGGTGGTACATCGTGTTTCGACCGGTCCTCAACGCGACGTATCTGAAGTACTCCGACGCCTTGACCTGCGTCGCGACGACCACGGACCTCTGCGCGCTCGCGCAGGCACTGTGCCTGAATCAGCATTTTCTCGGCATCACGCGCTATTCGACGTCCGTGTTCTGGATGGCGACCGCCTTGCTCGGCGCCGGCGCATTGGCTTCGGGCTGGCGTTCGCAGCATGCACGCGTATCGGTCGTCGAGCGCGGCCGCTCCTGAAGGCGCTGCACCGCGCAAATCCGCATTAAACGCGGGTTTGAACGATCGGGGCGCGCGCAGCGCTGCCTTACGACATGTGTCATATCCGCCGCATCGCTATACGCAGATTCAAAACGGGCTGCTAAGATACGCACAACGCTTGAATAACGGCTCGCAGTTCTGCTAGAACGGCTCGAAAATAGACCCTTCGCGCCGCCGGATCAAGCGCCGAGGCCGACGGGGACGGCCGTTTAAACGCATGTCCTGCGAGTTGCGCGCGAAATAGAAAACCAGTGCGCCTATTTGCAGCGTGCCTCCGATCGCAAGCATGACCGCGCGACGCATCGTCGACGCAGCATGCATGAGTTGCGTCGTGTCTAGACGGATTTCCTACGAGCCAACCGGAACCCGGATGCCCTTGCGGTGCCGGCCCAGATCAACGCTGTCGTGTCGGTCAGCCGTACGGATTTGCCATGTCCTCTCAAACGCCTCCCCATCACCGCCTGTTTATGGCTTTGGTCGGGGTCATCAGCGCTGTGCTGAACACGGCTGCGTTTTTCGTACTGCTCCCAACTAATGGACAGATTGCCGGTACGCCATATGCGCGCGCGTTGACCGGTACGTTGGCCGTCGCGGCCTTCGTGATTTTCGTGCGTTTTCATCTCGTGTCGAGCGCGCGCAATCTTTGGTGGATGCTGAGCCAGGGCGCGCTGCGCTGGTTCCGTCTATTGATCGTGCTCGTCGTGCTGCTGTTCTTCACGCACGACGGCAGCGGCGAATTGCGGACCCTGCTGATTGAATGGACGGCGCTCGCGCTGCCGCTTCAGCTCATCGGTCTCGCCCTGCTGCGCGCCGCCGCGCACGCGATCAACAACGCACCCGGCAATCAGCGTCATGCGGTGTTCTTCGGTTTTTGCAGCGAAGCGCGCAGACTGAACCTGCGTTTACAGCGTTCGCCGCTGCTGGGCATCCGGATCGACGGCTATTACAACGAGATGCCCGTCGTGCCGGAACCCGGCGAGACGCTGCCGCCCTATCTCGGCCGCTATGCGGACGCCGCGGCGCGCGTGCAGGCCAACGACTTTCAGATGGTGTTCATCGCGATGGGGGAATTCAATCGCGAGAACCTGACCACCGAGATCATGGATCGTCTCTACGATTCGACGGCCGCGATCTACCTTGTGCCCGAGTTGCGCTTTTTCGACGGTCCGACGACGAGCAGCGCATCGCTTGCGGGCGTGCCTTTGCTGGCGTTGCACGATATCCGGATTCTCGGTTTGTCGCGCATGGTCAAGCGCCTTGTCGACATCGCCGGCGCGAGTCTGATGCTGTTGATGCTGTCGCCACTGATGGTCTTGATCGCGATCGCGGTTCGCCTCGATTCGGCCGGGCCGATTCTGTTCCGCCAGGTTCGCTACGGCGAGCGCGGCGAGCCGATCAACGTGCGTAAATTCCGGTCGATGCGCTTCACGCCTCGCAAGGAGGATGAGGAGGCCGAAGGGGAAGTCCGTCAGGCCCGCGTCGGCGATGGCCGGATCACGACGGTCGGTCGTTTCCTCCGACGGAGTTCGCTCGATGAATTGCCGCAATTGTTCAACGTCGTCGGCGGCTCGATGAGCCTTATCGGCCCCCGGCCGCATGCTGCCGAGCACAACGAACTGTATCGGCGCCTGATTCCGGGGTACATGCTGCGTCATAGCGTGAAGCCCGGCATCACGGGCTGGGCGCAGATCAACGGCCTGCGCGGCATCACGGACACGCCCGACAAGATGGAGCGTCGCGTCGAATACGACCGGTACTACATCACGAATTGGTCGCTCTGGCTCGACCTCGAAATTCTCGTCAAGACGATCCCGTCGATCATCCTGGGCCGTAACGCGGTGTAAGGCGCGCGATCGGTTTAGCGGCGATCGGTTTAGCGGCGATCGGTTTAGCGGCGATCGGTTTAGCGGCGGTCCGTTTAGCGGCGGTCCGTTTAGCGGCGGTCCGTTTAGCGGCGGTCCGTTTAGCGGCGGTCCGTTTAGCGGCGGTCCGTTTAGCGACTGCCTAAAGGCAGTCGCTAAAGCGGTCACGACTTCAGCGCCCGCGCCTCAAGGGCACGCCGTCAGGCTGTGCGGCGCTGCGTGCGGGACATACGCCAGTGCCGCCAGCAAATGCCGAAGAAACGGCTGTCGGCGACCAGATAGCGATGCCACATGCGCGCGGGATCCTGCATGAATCGCCAGCACCATTCGAGTCCGGTGCGCTGCATCCAGACCGGCGCGCGTTGCCGCAGCCCCGTGGCGAATTCCATCGCCGCACCCGCGCAAAGCATGATGCCGCCCGGCAGCCGATCGGCGAAATGCAGCGCCCAGCGCTCCTGCTTGGGCATGCCGACGCAGACGAACACGACGTCGGGCTCGATCGCGCGCACGCGCTCGGCCACGGCCTCGCCTTCGGGACCGGTCGGATCGAACGACATCGACGGCGCGATGACCTCGACGTCGAGACCCGGGTATTTCGCGGCGAAACCGTCGATCAGCGCCGCTTCCTTGCCCGGTTGCCCGCCGACCACGACCACCTTCCAGCCGCCCGCGCGCGCGCGTTCGCACATGGCCGGCAGCAGGTCCGCGCCGGTCACGCGGCCCGGCAGCGGCAAGCCGAACAGGCGACTCGCCCAGACGACGGGCATGCCGTCCGCGAACAGGTAATCGGCGGTGCGGTAAAGACGCTGGAATTCGGGCAGCTTGTCGAGCCGCACGACGTGGTCGACGTTCGGCGTGACCGCGACGCGCGCGCGGCCGTCGCGCTTCAACGCGGCCGCGCATAGCACGTCGACCGCGGTATTGAACGACACCGCGGCGATATCCAGCCCGAACAACGGAATACTCGGTTTAAAGACAACCCGTTCGGCCGCCGGCGTTGGCGACTCGATAATTGGTCTGCTGCTCATTCTATTTTTAACCCCGCCGCCCTAACGAGACGGGGGTCACGCGTAAGCGCTCGACATCGGCGGTGCCGATGTCCCCGTCGCGCGTCGGACGTGTTGTTGTTTCTGTTGCTTTTATCGTCCCCGGCAATGCCGAAAGCGCTACTGACTTCGGAAGCGATCTTACCGTGCGATCAAATTGGCGACTACTCGGGTCGTGCTTTTTTTAACACAAACCTTTGACGCGCATGAGAATTCATCATGCGCACGCCCTTGAGCAGCTATGATCGCTGCTGGCCGAAATGACGCCAACCCTTGCCACACGCACTCTTCTCCTTTCATCGATGTCCGCAGGTTTCCTCGAATGATTGTCGACGCCCGTGAGATCCCTGCCGGGACGCGACTCAGCGCGGACCTCTGCATCGTGGGCGCGGGTGCGGCCGGTATCACGCTCGCGCTCGCGCTCGAAGACAGCGGTCTCGATGTCATCGTCCTCGAAAGCGGCGGCGATGCGCCCGAGCCGCAGACGCAGCAGCTCTATGCGGGCACGGTCGCCGACACGCGGCTTCATCCGCCGCCGGACAGCTATCGCGTGCGCCGCTTAGGCGGCTCGACGACGCTCTGGGGCGGCCGCTGCATGCCGCTCGACCCGATCGACTTCGAAACGCGCGACTACATCGCGCAGAGCGGCTGGCCCATCTCGCTTGCCGACCTTACGCCGTATTACCCGCATGCGAACGCGCTCTGCGAAGCGGGCGAGTTCGCCTACACGGCCGAACACGCGTTTAAACAGCCCTTGCGCCCGATGATCGGCGGCTTTGCGAGCGATGTGTTTCAAACGAACACGCTCGAACGTTTTAGTTGCCCGACCGATTTCGGCCGACGCTATCGCGCGCGCCTCGCCAAGGGCCGCGTGCGCGTGCTCCAGCATGCGAATGTGTGCGGATTGCCGATGCAGATAGACTCGACGCGACAAGTCGGCGCCGCCGACGTGCGCGTCGTGGGCGGCGCGGCGTTCACGGTGGCCGCGCGCGCGTACGTGCTCGCGACGGGCGGACTCGAAGTGCCGCGCCTGCTGCTGTCGAATCCCGGTCCGAGCGGACGCGGACTCGGCAATGCCCACGACGTCGTCGGTCGTTTTTACATGAGCCATCTCGCGGGCACGATCGGCACGATCGACCTCGCGGCGGCCGAGTCGGTCTGGCACGACTACGACGTCTCCGAAGAAAGCGTCTATTGCCGCCGCCGGCTCGCGCTGCGCGCCGATGCGCAGCACGCGCTGCGCGCGGGCAACTTCGTCGCGCGACTTCACCATCCGCGCATTCCGGATGCGGGGCACGGCATCGGGATCTTGTCGGCGTTGTATCTCGCGCGCGGCATCGTGCCTTATGAGTATGCAAAGCGCCTCTATGAGGAAGGCGTTCCGGGGGCGGAAAAAAGCTCGACGCTCGCGCACGTGAAAAACGTGCTCACGGGCGCGCCCGACACGACGCGTTTCGTCTGGAATTGGCTGCGTCGCCGCACGCTCGCCGAGCGCAAATTTCCTTCCGTGATCGTGCGGCCCGCGAATCTGCGCTTCAGCCTCGATTTCCATGCGGAACAGGAGCCCAATCGCGACAGCCGCGTCATGCTCGGCGAGCAGACCGATGCGCTCGGCATGCGCCGTATTCATGTCGATTGGCGTTATACGGAGCAGGATGTCGCGACCGTGAGCCGCGCGTTGGCCGCGCTCGCGTCCGAAATCGCGCGCAGCGGGGTCGGCCGGTTCACGTACGACCCCGAACAGGTCGAGGCCGAGATGACGCGATACGGCGCCTATGGCGGCCACCATATCGGCACGGCCCGCATGGGCGCCGATCCGCGCACGAGCGTCGTCAATGCCGACTGCCGCCTGCATGAGATCGACAACGTGTATGTGATGAGCTCGGCGGTGTTTCCGACGTCGGGTCAAGCGAACCCGACGCTGACGATCGTGGCGCTCGCGCTGCGGCTCGCCGATCATCTTCGCGAAACGGCGAACGTGGCCGCATCGGTCATTCCTTCCGAGCGCGCCCGCGAGAACACGCACGAGAACGCTCACGACAACGCGCACAACAACACGAACGATAACGCTCACCCAGGCATTCACGAACCCGCACGATGACATCACGCATTCTCGTTCTCGGCGCGACCGGCTTTGTCGGTCGCCGTATTGTCGACGCGCTCGCGCGGACCGATTGGGCCGAACCCGTCGCGGCGGCGCGTCGCGCGCGCGAAGGTGCGATCGGCGTGGATGCGGCGGATACGGCGTCGTTGAGCGCGGCGCTCGCGAATGTCGACGGTCTCGTCAATTGCGTGGCGGGCTCGCCCGAGACGATCGCGGCAAACGCGCGCGCGCTGCGCGCGGCGCTCGATGCGCGCGCGACGCCGCTGCCGGTCGTGTATTTCAGTTCGATGGCTGTCTATGGCGGGGCCGAAGGGCGCATCGACGAAGACGCGGCGTTCGACGGCAATAGTGCGTACGGGCTCGCGAAAATCGAGGCCGAGCGCTTGCTGGGTCCGGTGCCGACGGTGACCATCCTGCGGCCCGGATGCATCTACGGCGGCGGCAGTCCGCAATGGTCGGTCCGGATCGCGCGGCTCTTGCGCGCGCATCGTCTCGGCGATCTGGGCGCGGCGGGAGACGGGTGCAGCAATCTCGTCCATATCGACGACGTCGTGCAGGCCGTGCTTGCAGCGCTGCGCACGCCCGATGCCGCCGGCCGCGCCTATAACCTCGCGATGCCCGATGCGCCGCGCTGGAACGACTACTTCGTCGCGTATGGACGCGCGCTCGGCGCGACGCCGGTCGCACGCATCGGTGCGCGCCGATTGAAGCTTGAAACGAAGGTGCTCGCACCGATGTTGAAGATCGCGGAAATCGCGGGCCGCAAGGTCGGTGTGAAGGATTTGCCGCCCCCGCTGTCGCCCGCGCTCGCGCGCTTGTGGCAGCAGGATATCCGGCTCGATGTGCGACGCGTCGAGGCGGCGCTGGGGATCGCGTGGCGGCCGTGGAAGGACGCGCTTCAGTCCGAAGCAACGACGCCTTCGTCGCGCCATCCGGGCTAAGGGTGCCGACTCCACGCCCCGTGGAGCGACTCGACGCCGCGTAGCGTGTTCGACGCACGCCACGTGACCTGGTCGAAATTGTCGATCCGCAAATCCGGGAGCCGCTCGAACAATGCACCGATCGCGACTTCGAGTTCGATCGTCGACAGTCGCGCGCCCAGGCAGTAATGCGCCCCGCCGCCGAAGTTGATCAATTGCCGGGCATCGACATCGGGCCGATCGATGCGGAACGTGTCCGGTTCGGAAAAATGCGCGGGATCGCGATTCGCCGCGCCCAAACACAAAAAGATCGAGTCGCCGCGCTTGAAACGATAGCCCTCGAATTCCATGTCTTCGAGGACGTCGCGCATCGCCATCTGTATCGATGATTCGAAGCGCAGGCATTCGATCACGCACGCGCGGATCAATGAGAGGTCGCGCCGCAGACGCGCCAGCTCGCCCGAATGCCGGTACAACGTCACGAGCGCATTGCCGATCATGTTGGCCGTCGTTTCGTGACCGGCGAGGAACAAGAGCACGATGTTCGCGATGATTTCCTCGTCGCTCATGCGCAGGCCGTTTTCTTCGGCCGCAATGAACTGGGAAATCAGATCGTGTCTTGGCTGTCGCCGACGTCTGTCGATCTCCTGTTGAAAAAATGCCTGCATCTCGAACGTCGAAGCATTGGCTTCATCGACCTCGCGATTCGACATGCCGGATGCTTCGAATGCGCGAACGAACGGCGTCGAAAGTATCCGCAACTGATCGGCGGACACTCCGGTTTCTGCTTCGTCGAGCCCGAGGAGCTTGACGATCACCATCGTGGGCAGGCGCCACGCAAACGCTTCGACCAGATCGACCGAGCCTTGATCGATAAACGAGTCGATCAGCTCATCGGCGACCGATCGGGCATGTCGCGCGAATTCTTCCGTGTGCTTGGCATTAAAGGTCTTCATCAGCATCGCGCGCACGTGCGTATGCTGCGGCGGGTTGATCATCAGAAGCATTTGATAGAAGAGGCGAAAGACCGGATCATTCTCGCGATCCTCGCCATACCGCTGTCGAACGAAATCCTGGTGCCAGTGACCAAAGCGGCGATCGCGCAGCACGGTGTCGGCCACGCCGTATCGACCTGTCACCCAGATGTTCGGCATCAGGCTGACAAACGGCGCCTCGTCTCGCAACGTCTTGTAGAACGGATACGGATCGTCGTAAAAGGACGGCGTCGTGAAGTCGATAAAGTCCATGTCCTCTCTCCGTCCGGTCGGCTAGAGCTGCGATGCAAACGAGGCAAACGACATCCCGGCGCTGCCGACCCAACCCGCGATCCGATCGCCTTCGCGCACGGTCCCGGTATCGCGGGCGCGCGCCAGCGCAACCGGCACCGATGCGGACACGATGTTGCCGAGATCGGGATAGATGAACTGGATCTTGTCCTGCACCCCCAGTTTCGTGCCCATTTCCCACCATGCCTGCATCGAAGCCGCGTGCGGGAAAATGGCCTTGAGGCTTTCGTGAGGGACCGAAAGTCGATTGAATACCTCGATTGCATGAGGCTTGCCGACGCGAAACATCTCGCTGGCGAACGAGTGAAAATGATTGGGCCCATTGCAACCCAGACGCGGCTGCGGCTCGCAGTACGCCGTCCATGCGTCTAACGGCACGCTGCACAAATCGCTGTACTGCGCCTCGCTGCCGAAATGGAATTCCCACGGCTGCGCGTCGTCTCTGACCAATACCGTCGCGCTCGCGGCCTCGCCGAGCGTGTAAGCCGCAAGATTCCACTCCACCGCATCGACCTGTTCGAGCCGGAAGCAACGCGGATTGACCCGGCCGTCCGCACGCATATTGAACTCGCAGTTCACGATCAGCGCGTTGCGATAGGCGCCGCTCGACAGCAGGCTCGATACGATGAAGGCCGCCCGCGTCCAGCTCATGCAAGCGTCGACGATATCGAAGCAATGCGCTTGGGGCATGCCCAACGATGCGCCGATCAAATACGCCATCGCGGGTTCGAGAAACCCACGGTCGACGCCGGTATAGACGATCAAGTCGATCTCCGCGCGGCGCAACTGGGCATCGGCGATGGCTTCGCCGACAGCTTGCGACAGCAGTCCGAACGGGGTTTCGCCGTCGGCGAGCCAGCGACGTGCCTTCGAGCCCGAGTAAGTCAGAAAGAATCCGATGCGCCGCAGCGCATCGCGCAACGCGCGCTCGTCGAGTTCGGGGCTGTGTTCGCACACCATGTCTTCGATATGGCGGTTGGTCACGGTCCTGGAAGGAACCGCCGCCTTGATCCCTGCGATTTTCATGATGTGTGCTCCGCGAGATAGCGGCTGAGCCGGTCGATGTCGGGATAGTCGAGTACGACGGTGGCGGGCAATACTCTCGAAAGCCGTTCTTCGAGCGTCCCCGTCAGTTCGAAGAGGTCGAGAGAATCGAGACCGAGCGAAGCGAACGAATGCCCGCTGGAAACCTGCGTCGCGGGAATCCGCAGCCGGTCAGCGACGAAATCGGTCAGCCATCCGCGCACCGTACTCAAGTGTTCCTGAAAACGTTCGGCGGCGACGCGATCCGCGTCCGATGCCGCCGCTGCGCGAGCCACGATGTCGAGCGCGCCCGCGCGATATTCGCGACGCACCGTCTGTCTTTGCACCTTGCCGCTCGACGTCAGCGGAAACGTGCCGGTACGCACGAACACCGCGTCATGCAATTGCACCTCGTGCTCGCGCGCAATCGCTTCGCGCAGCGCGCGGAACGCGGCGTCGGCGTCGAAGCCGTGGCGTTCCGTGCGTTCGACTTCAGCGACGAGCACGAGCCCTTCACCGTCGTCCGTATCGACAGCGAACGCACCGCAGCGTCCCAGGCGCACCGAGGGATGCGCCGCCTCGGCGGTCGATTCGACATCCTGGGGATGCAGATTGCGGCCTCGGATAATGATCAGGTCCTTCACGCGGCCCGCCACGAACAACGCGCGATCGATCACGAAACCGATGTCGCCCGTGCGCAGGAACGGGCCCTCGCCGTTCGCGAGGCGCGCCTGCATCGTGGCCATCGTCGCTTCGGGCTGGTTCCAGTAGCCCTGCGCCACGCTCGTGCTGCTCACCCAGATCTCGCCTGTCGAATCTTCGTCGCACGCCACGCGTGTCGAAGGGTCGACGATGCGGATATCCGCGCCGATATGCGTCCACCCGCAGCTCTGGAACGTCCGCGCGGAGGTCGTGCCCGTCATCTCGCGAACCGCGACGACACGGCCCTGCTCATACGCAGCGGCATCGAGCCAGATGCTTTGCGCAGGCTCTCCGGCCGCGACGCTCGTGACCTTCAACGTGCATTCCGCCAAGCCATAGCCCGCGCGAATCACATCGTGCTTGACGCCGCATTGCGCGAACGCCTGGGCAAAGCGCTCCAGCGTGCGCGGCCGCACCGTTTCGGCTCCGTTGATGCAGACTTTCCAGCTCGAAAGATCAAGTGCCGCCTTGGCGGCTTGCGTCACGCGTTCGACGCACAGCTCGAATGCGAAATTCGGGGCGGCGGAATGCGTGCCGCGAAATCGGCTGATGGCCTGAAGCCAACGCACCGGCTGCTGCAACACGGCCGCGGGCAGCAGCGAATAGACGGGGAAACCGAAATACAGGGGCAACAGCGTTCCGTAAATGAGGCCCATGTCGTGATAGACGGGAATCCACGTCACCATGACCGACGCATCGTCGTGCCCGCAGCTCGTGTTCATGTCCTCGAACAGCGAGCACAGGTTGGCATGGCTCACCATGACCCCTTTGGGGTTCGCGGTCGAGCCGGACGTGTATTGGAGGAACGCAATATCGGCGGGCGCGCCCGCGAACTCGGGCGGCGTCTGCGCGGCCGCGATCGGCTCGACGGCAAGCCATGCGAGGCCGGAAAATGCCGGCGATACCTCGGCCAATTCAGCGCGACGTTCGACGACACGTTGATGGGTCAGCGCGACGACGGGCTGCGCGTCGTCGATGATCGACACCAGGCGATCGAAATTGCGCGAGACGCGCGCCGTCGCGCCCGATTCCCGCACGGGATAACCGGGCACGGCGATCACACCGGCCATCAGGCAACCCAGAAACGCAACGACGAAATCGGGACCGCCGTGAAACAGCAAAATGGCGCGGTCCCCGGGGCGGCATACCTTCGAGAGACGGGATGCGATCGCGCCGGATCGCTCGACCAACTCGCGATACGTGAGCGATATGTCGATATCGCCCGTGGGCGATATCGAACCATACGCGACAGCATTCGGCTTGCTTTCCGAATGTCGGCGGACGGCCTCGATAAGCGACCGCGATCGGCTCATGCCTTCTGTGCGGAATGCGTTTGTCACGTTCTTCCTCAATTCACGCAGGAACCGGCCTTCAATAGGAGGTCAGCTCACATATTGAGTCAAAATTTATTCCACCAAGAATAAATTCCCCATACGGCCTCGCATGAATTCAAAATCGGGACAGTTCAACACGATCCGGCCGTGAAATAAAACAGGCAGACATACCGGCACGTACAAAATACCGAAAGCGCATTAAATGGGACTTGTCGATATCAATAGCGCGGAAACAAATCGGCCAACAAGCACGCGCACGACGAGGCACAGCATGGCGCAACGGGCCGCAGCGCGTCGACACACACGAATCGTTCTGCAACCGAGATAAACTTCCGATGCGGCACTTATTTGCCGTTGATATACGAGAACGGGCTTTGAAATCAAAAAGAGCGTCAACATTCTCCTTTCTGAAAATAATCGAATGGGAGTCTAATTCACGAAAATTATTTCATCAAGGAATTTCATATGACAAATGATAAAACACTATTTTTCATATGAAAAATCAGTTAATGAAATTAATACAAGGGACAGAAAACGAAATGAAAAGATTATTGTGCGGAGATTAATGCGCATGGAATTCGATCGGGATGTATCGGTACGCGGCGGGCAATGATGCACGGCTCGATATTTATCGCGATCCGAGTGAAACGCCGACGCCGGCATTCGACGATGCATCATCGACGCCGCGCGGCGTTCACGAACCCGGCAAGAAGGCGTGGCGATGCGGCAGCCCCTCAATCGAGCGCGTCGTTCTTACGATCCATGAGATCGGGCCAAACGCGGCGCGCGAGCGTCGCAGGTTCGACGCCGCGCGCACGACACTCAAGGCTGAGCGAGGGCGATCGAGTAGGGATTCCTGCCCGTCGCGATCGGGCTTCCGATCACGGGCGTCAGCGCTCCCGACGTTGCGTTGATACTGAATACAGAGACAGTGCTGTCGCCGTAGTTCGTCACGTACGCAAAAGTGCCAGCCGGGTTGATCGCCATGAAACTCGGGTTGAGCCCCGTCGAAGCCGGGCTGCCGCTCAACGGCGTCAATGCACCCGAGCTCGCGTCGACGCTGTAGGCCAAGATCGTGTCCGCGACGGCGTCCGGCACGAACGCCAACGTGCCCGTCGGGTCAATCGCCATGCCCTCCGGCGTGTTCCCCGCCGTGAACGGACTGCCGCTCACCGCCGTCAACGCGCCCGTGCTCGCGTCGATGCTGAACACAGAGATCGTGCTGCTACTGGCGTTTGCTACGTATGCCAGGGTCCCGGTCGCGTTCACCGTCACGGCATGCGGATCGGACAACGCCCCGGCATCCGACGCAAACGGACTACCGCTCACGGGCGTCAATGTGCCTGTGCTCGCGTCGATGTGAAACACCGAGAGGGTACCGTCGTCCCCGTTCGCCACGAACACCAAAGTGCCCGCAGGGTTCACCGCCACACCCTGCGAACCGTTGCCCGTCTGAAACGGGCTGCCGCTCACCGGCGTCAACACGCCCGTGCTCGCGTCGATGCTGAAGACGGCGAGCGAACCGCTTGCGTTCGTCACGAACGCGAACGTACCCGCCGGGTTGAGCGCGACGTATTCCGGGCCGGACTCCGTGGCAAACGGACTGCCGCTCACAGGAGTCAGCACACCCGTGGTGGCATTGATGTGGAATACGGAAACGGTGCCCGCGCCGAAGTTCGTCACGAACGCCAACGTGCCTTTGGGGTTCACTGCCACACTCACTGGACTGGATCCCGTCGAAAACGGACTCCCGCTGATCGGCGTCAGTGCGCCTGTGTCCTTGTCGACGCTATAGCCGGAAATATCGCTTTCGTTAAAGTTTGCGACATAGGCGAACGACCCGTTGGGGGTAGCGGGCGAGACCGCTGTCGCGTGCGTACCGTCGCCACCACATGCGGCAAGCGCGAGCGCGACAGATGCCGTGGCGAACAGACGAATGGCGCCGGCGGCCCGTTCGCGCGATACGGCTGAGACACGCTTGACGCGGTGCGTGCCGATCGCCACGAATTCCGACATCTTCATACACTTTTCCTTTAGTTTTTAATTTTTGCGTGATGAATCGGGCACCCGAACAGCGACTAGCGTGCGCATACCGGGAAGCTTAAAGGCTTATTGCGCGGCGCAATCTTCGAAAAGCGAACACTTATGGATACAGTTCTTGGGATTGCGTGGCGAACGCGTCTCTGAGAAGCGCGGATGGCGTGGGTGACTTGGGTGATCGGCTTGAACGCCTCACTCACGAGCGCTCATTAAACGTCCGTGCGATTCGGTGTCTTCGAACCGTGCTCCGTCCAGGCGCGGCGACCGCCGCCGGAACCCGCCGACACGCACCGATACGCGCCACTTACCACCGCAGCAACCGCGGACCGAGCAGCGCGCCGATCGCCGTCGGCACCAGCATGCCGAGCATGTACCACGCGCCCCAGAACGGGATGCCCATTTCGGGGCAATGCAGGCAATACGCGAGCGTCGCCGTCGAGCTCGCGAGCAAACCGCCCGCCGCGCCCGACATCGCAAGCCGCGTCGGCGCCAAGCCTATCAGGACCGCGATCGAAAAGCGTTGGGCCGACACGTGGCGGTCCACCGGCGCGGCGCCGGTCGCGATACGGAAGTCCCTCAATCGAACGCGGCGTCGTTCGGTCCATGCGCTCGGGTCGAACACGGGTCACGGACGCCGACGGTTCGACGCCCGTGCTTCCGCGCTCAGGGCTGAACAATGGCCATCGAATTCGGAAGCACTCCTGTCGCGAACGGACTGCCGCTGATCGGCGTCAGCGCGCCCGTGGTCGCGTCGATGCCAAAGGCGGAGACGTTGCTGCCGTAGAAGTTTGTCACGTACGCCACGTTACCTGCCGCATTGATGGTCACGGTACCCGGCGCATCGCCCGCTGTAAACGGACTACCGCTCACCTGCGTCAGCGCCCCCGTGGTCGCGTCGATGCTGAAGACGGACAAGGTGTCGTCGCCTGAGTTCGCCGTTATCGCCAAGGTGCCCGCCGAGTTGATCGACACCCAACTGGCCCCCGCACCCGCCGCAAATGGACTGCCGCTCACTTGCGTCAATACACCTGTGCTCGCGTTGATGCTATAGACGGAAATATTGCCGGGGCCTCCGTTCGCCACGAACGCCAAGGTACCCGTCGGGTTCAACGTCACGGTATACGGGTTGCCCTCCGCGCTAAACGGACTCCCGCTCACCTCGGTCAGGGCGCCCGTCGTCGAGTCGATGCTAAAGACCGAGACGTTGCTCCCGCTGACGTTCGCCACGAATGCGAAGGTGCCCGCCGGATTCACTGCGACGCTATTGGGGCCGTTTCCCGCCGCAAACGGACTGCCGCTCACGGGTGTCAGCGCCCCCGTGGTCGTGTCGATGTGGTACACAGCGATGTTGTCGTCGCCCCCGTTCGCGACGAACGCCAAGGTGCCTGCCGGGTTCAACGTCACGGTTTTCGGGTTCAGTCCGGCCGCAAACGGACTGCCGCTCACCGGTGTCAACGCCCCCGTGGCCGCGTCGATGCTGAAGACAGAGATGTTGTTGGAACCATCGTTCGCCGCAAATGCGAAGGTACCCGCCGCGTTCACCGTCACGGCCTCCGGGTAGGTCTGCGTCGCAAACGGACTGCCGCTGATCGGCGTCAGCGCGCCCGTGGTCGCGTCGACGCTGTAGGCCGAAAGGTCGTCGTCGTTGAAGTTTGCGACATAGGCAAACTGCTTGGCGGAGGCAGGCGGCACGGTTGAGGTCGTCGCGGTTTGCGTGCCTGCGCTGTCCTCGCCACCGCAGGCCGCAAGCGCGAACGCGATGGATGTCGCGGCCAACAGACGAACGGCGCCGGCGGCCCGTTCTCGCGATACGGCAGACGCGCGCTTGACGCGGTGCGTGCCGATCGTCATGAATTCCGACATCTTCATACACTTTTCCTTTCGTTTTTAATTCGTGCGTGATGAATCGGGCACCCAAACGGAGACCAGCGTGCGCGTACCGGGAAGCTTAAAGGCTTATTGCGACACGCAATCGTCGAAAAGCGAACACTTATGGATACAGTTCTTCGAATGCACGGCAAACGCGTCTCCGCGACGCGTCGGCGATTGGATTGTGAGCTTGATCAATGAAGGTTCATTGAAAGTGACATGGATTCGGCGCCTTCGAACCGTGTCGCGGCCATGTGGGACGTGCGCCGCCGATACCCGTCGTTATCCGCCGTTTACCACCGCAGCAACTGCGGACCGAGCAGCGCGCCGATCGCCGTCGGCACCAGCATGCCGAGCATGTACCACGCGCCCCAGAACGGGATGCCCATTTCGGGGCAATGCAGGCAATACGCGAGCGTCGCCGTCGAGCCCGCGAGCAAACCGCCCGCCGCGCCCGACACCGCAAGCCGTGTCGGCGCCAAGCCTCTCAGCGCCCAGAACACGGCGACAAAGCCCGGCACGGACAGCATCGCGATCAGCAGCGGGCAAACGCGCCACGTGGCGCCGAGCACGAGTGCGAGGCGCGTGCCGCTCGGCGCGGCGATCAACACCCAGGCCGCGGCCAGCCATACGGCCGCAATCGGCGCGGCAATCAACGCGCGGCTGCCGCCCGCGCGCACGCCTGGCCGCGCAAGCCGCATCGACATCCATAGCGAGCCGATCATCAGACACAGGGGCAGTGCGATTTTGGCCCAGAAAAGCGGTGTCAGCGCGACATCGGCGAGATCGCGCCGCACGCCGAGACATGCCGCCGCGATCAGCGTCGCGCTCGCGGCGCCGATCAATACCGCGATCGAAAAGCGCTGGGCCGATACGTGGCGGTCCACCGGCGCGGCGCCGGTCGCAAGCAGGGAAATGAAATCATCCGTCTTCATCGCGTTCCTCGAATCCTTGCCGCTAACGCCTTAAGCCCACGATGCACGCCGACCTTGACCGCCGACTCCGACATGCCGGTCAACTTCGCGGTCTCCGTCACGGAGCGCCCTTCGAGTTTGACATGCACGATGGGCAGGCGCTGACGGTCGGGCAACTGCTCAAGCAAGCTTGCAACGTCGCGCTTCGCGTGAGCCGCTTCGAGATCGGGCGCGGCGAGCCATTCAAAGACATCGTCGAGCGGATCGTTCAGCGCTTCGTGACGCGAGCGGGCGCGGAAATAGTCCGACAGCTTGTAGCGTGCGATCGCGTGGATCCACGCGGTCAGCGGCTCGTCTGCGCGATAGGTATGTCGTGCGTTGTGAACCGCCAGCAGTATCTCCTGCACGAGGTCCTCGACATCGGCCGCGCGATCATGAAGCCGTCGACGCAAAAAGCCTCGCAAGTGCGCCCCCAGTTCCGTCAAAAATTGCCGATATCCGGCGCTATCACCATCCAGGCCGCGCAGGAACAAGACACGCAAATGCGTCTCGCGTGCTTTCGCGGCGTCGATATCGGTATTTCGGGACATCGGGGCGACTCGTTACAGAAAACGCGAGTTTATTCCACATCGATGTGCGCGTCGGCTTTCGAGACGGTCTCGCGTGTTCGTCTTTCGTTCGTCTTTCGTTCGTCGTTCTTTAGGTGCCGAGAAAAAACTTTGCGCGAGTGTAACCACGCGCTGACCCATGACGAACTACCCCTCAGATGCGAGATGACGACGCATCGATCGTTGTGCGCTAGTCGCTTTTTCTCAGCCATACGGACCGTTCGCGAACCGCAGCGATGCAGTGCAACGGCTCGACCCACATGACCTAAGGAGTGTTTATGAAACGCATTGGAATCGCAGCAGTTGCCGTCGCCATGCTCGTCACGGGCGGCACGGCGTTCGCTCAAGCAAGCGGCGCCATGTCCAACGATTCAATGGCTAAGGACTCGATGGCCAAGGATTCGATGAGCAAGGGCTCGATGTCGAAGGACGCGATGGGCAAGACCGACGCGATGTCGAAAGATTCGATGAAGAACGGCGGCGACAAAATGAAGTCGGACGCCATGAAAAAAGACGACACGATGAGCAAGTAAGACCGGCACGTGCATTCACGGCATGCCGCTGTGAATGCACGTGGAAAGACCGGCTCGGATGCGCGCGAGATCCGCCTCGTCGCGGGGACTCGTGTGCGTGCGAAAGCCGCGTTTTCATGGGGATTCGCGCGCATGCGAATTCTCGATCTGCTATCGCGCACGACGCGCACGATTCAGCGGTGCGCAGCGGCGTCGGTACCGATGAGGACATCGATCATGTCGAGCACATGGACGCATCGAGCGAAGCTGTTTATCCAGCGGTTCTGGCAGCCGACCACTGCGTGCATGACCTGCATGCCGGGAAGCTGGAGCCATATCGCGAGCATCGGACACTGGACGATCGCGTTGCACACGGGTCTGTTGACCGGACTTCTGGCGGTGCTATTGACGTTCACGCCGGCGGTTCGATTCTATGAGCACCGATACGGCAATGCGTTGATCGTCGGCGTGCTGACGACCGTCGGCGATGCTTACGCTCATACGAGTCACTACCCCATCGCTTACGTCGAGCACATCGCGACGGGCATCGTTTCCGGCGTATTGACGTTGGCGGCGTCGTATTGGCTCAACAACCCCGCATGGGATTTTCGAACGGCGTGGGCTCGCGCGTTTCGTAGGAAAGTCGGGTAAGCATCGCTTTGTTTGGAGAGCTTCGATCGCGCGCTCGCTTTGGATTGGATCGCGACAAATTATCCAGCGCTGCTGGCAGCCGACCTCCGCGTGCATGAACGACATGCCGGGAAGCTGAAGCCATATCGCGAACATCGGGCACTGGATGATCGCGTTGCACGCGGGTCTCCTGACCTGACTTCTGGGGGTGCCGCTGACGTTCGCGCCGGCGGTTCGACTCTGTGAACACGGATACAGCAATGCGTTGATTGTCGGCTTCTCCTCGGCGAAAACATGCTGCCAAGAAAGGGAACTCTCGTTTAGCGGTCCGCGGCATTGCAACAATACCCGGCACCGGCCGACGTCAAGACAACGATCGACCTCGGTTTAGAAAAAAAATTCCAATGTAATAAAATGCAATCAATAAGCGCGCCGAATGTGTTACGAGCCGAGTTATTGATCGTACAATTTGCCGGACTTAGCAACCCGTGGTAGCTTAAGTTGCGCCGCGCATTATGAAATACATCACGGTGCGCAAAAAACCAATACCTCCCCGATCATGTGTTATTGAGCGCTAACTATGCATTGGAAGAGAAGGTGTCTTGCCGTTTGGCGATGGGTGGCGACAATGGCAATCGTCACAATCTTGATATCAATATCCGTGTTTCCGGAAAAATTCGACCTCTGGTTTGGCCGGGAAACTTGGTTGATCCGATTGCTCAATTTTGGCGGACGTGCGCCATTGATAAAGTATGCGTGTGCCCCCTATCAAAATACGCTGAATTTTGCCGGGTCGCTAGCGGGAGCTTTGGCAATCGTTGGCTTCGCACTTTTTTGGTTATTTTTCTATCCGGCGGAACACCGGAGACACGCTCAGCAATTGATTTATACCGGGCAAAATTATTAGATAAAAAAAATGTCGACGCTGTGCCGCCCCAATGGTTACGGTATCTTTTTTTGTGCATATTTTTTAGCGCATCCGGCATTTATATATTTGCATCCTCTGCAATACCCGATGTAGTCTGTGTAAAAACCGCTGGCGCGCTGATGTTTAATGTCACAATGGTCACTGCATCTCCTTTTATTATCGTATGCCCACTGTGGGTTGCAATTAGATCGATCCCTTAGAACCTAAGGGTAAGCGCGACTAGCCGAGCCGTGGCACCTGGATTTTCAACTCACGATTCCGTTTTTCGAGGACTTCATTCAAACCCACCAAATTCCAGATGCTGAAGCGAAAACGGAATAGCAATGCAATACGCTCGACGAAGTCAAGCAGCAATTGGGGATGTCGATCCTCGACGAAGGACATTAAAGCCACCGATCACGATCGCCATTCGTATCATCTAGCTCGCTAAAAACCGGTCCAAGCATGCGCCTAGTTTGCCGCGTGTGGAGACCCAACATTCGGCGACGGCGCATCGAACACAATTTCGTACCACGGACTCGCCGTCTCGGCGCGCTGCTGAACCGCGATCGTCAAACCCTGTGTCCCTGAACGCACGTCCGTCGATGGCAGCTCCGCGCGTCTGTGCCCCGCGCCATCGAGCGGATATACGTGGGCCGCGCCCGAACGCGCCGACAACATCAATGTGAACGGCACGCGCATCATCCACGTCGGCGGCACCGTCGCACGTTGATTCGACGGCGCATCGCCATCGCCCGACGCCAGCGTCATCCATCGCGGATCGTCCTCGTACGGCACGATCCGCGCTGGACGATCCGCGCGTTCGCCCGGCGCAGCGCCCAAGGTCAGCGATCCGATCGACAACAGCATATGCCGCGATCGACTCAACTCCGCGCCGTCGAGCGCATCGAGCCACACGCTCGCGCTATGCCGACCCGGCCCGCCGAACTGTATCGACATGTGATGCAGATCGATTCGCTCTGCCCCCGCCGCACCGAACACGCCCCATGCGCGCGGGCCGTCGAGTATCAGACGGCCGGCCACCGGGTCGTATTGGACCACGCCGTCAGGCGTCCGATACGGCGCCGTCTCCGGCGACGGTGAAGGGCTCGCCGATGTCGCAGACGCCGCCGTCAGATCCTCGGCCACCTGCCCCGACCACGCCCATTCCGGCTTCGCGCCTACGTGCGCATCGAGATCGTGTTCAAGCGCATCGTCCCGATCGCTCATGCCGATATCGAGCCGCTCCGCTGCCGGCAACGGCACATCGATCCGACGCTGTAACGGCGCAATCCCGAATGTCCGGAACAAGCGCGCGCTGCTTCCCGTCGTCACGTAGCGGCCCCAATCCCCCGCGAGATCGAACTCCGTCGGCGCGATCGGCGCCTGCGCGCGATCGCTGTATTCGAAGAAGAACAGTCCGTCCCAGTCCTGTTGCGCGCCCAGGATGCTCATGATCGGGATCATTTCGCTGCCGCGCGGATTCGGAAACGGTTCACCGAACTCACTCACGATAAACGGCCGCCGACGGTCCCGTCGTAGCCCCAGCGCGAGCAGTCGATTCATCTCGTCGCCGCTCGCCGACAACAGCGGAATCCGCCAATGTCCATCGTCGCCCTGCCCACCCGGATAAGTCGGATGCGCGACGTATATGTGGTCATCGACATAATCCATCGCCGACTGCGAGTCGAAGTTCAGCACGCCGCCGAACGTCATCTGCGTCCCCGAAACGGGCACGGGTTCATCGACTGCTTCGCGTACCACCGTGCGCAGACGATCGAAATACGCCTTGTCCGTCGCCGCGAGAAATTGCACGAAATCGCGCTTGTGCCGCGTCTCGCCGGAGCCGAACGCGGCCCCGGGCTTCGGCAGATACAACGCGCCTTCGTCGCCGTCGTCGCATCCGCCCCATGCATCGCACGCCGCCGCAAGCGTCGTGTAGCGATTGATCAGCCACGTACGCCAACGCTGCCGCAACTCGGGTTCATAAGCCGACGGAATCGCTTCGTTCCACTTGCCGTCGTGCCACGCATTCAATAACGACGACTCGTTGTCGATCTCGACGATCGCCAACGCCGGGTTATGCCGCAATCCAAGCCTATCGATCAGACCACGCGCATAGTCGATCTGCCGCGCGATCAAGCGCTCGTCGTAGACATGGATCGGCGCATCGATCGGCGGCGCCGGCGAGCCATCGTCGAGTGCCGGCAGATGATCGACCGCAGGCCGGAAGCGATAACCGACATGCAGGTTCAGATCGACATAGATGCCCGCGTCGCTCAGCGCAGCGATCAGCGTGCGTAACCGCGCCACCGCCACCGGATTGAAGCTCGGATAGGGACCGGTCGTGAGCACGCTCAACGGCGCGTCAGTGTCGTCGCTCGGCAGGGAATCAAGATGATGGAGACGTACCGCGTTAACGCCGAGCTTGCTAAGCCGCCGCGCGAGAGCCTTTGCCTGCGCCGCGTCGGGGAAATTCGCGCCGAACGTCAGATTGGCACCGAACAGCCGAACCCGTTCGGTCGCGCGTCCATCGGCACCGACGCGATAGAAATGCCCGTCGCGTGCGATGACACGCGATCCGTCATCGAGCGGACGATTCAATGCGGATTGATCGGGCGCGCCTTCGAGCGCGTCCTCGTCGATACCGAACGCGAAGAACTGCGCGAGCGCGAGTTCGCTCCAGCTCGGCGAAGGCACCTGACTCGATGCCGGCAGCACGAGCGGCACAAGCAACACCAGCGGCAATAACCAGCGCGTGGCGTGACGACACGCGACGGCCAGAGGGCGCTTCATACCTTGAACGAACCGGCGGACGCGGGAGAAGCGGAGTCACGTACGGCTGCCCCCGCCCCGGCCCCGCCGCTTGCGCCGGCGCCGACGTTCGCGCTATCCGCCCTCGCAGCGACCGCGGCCGCGCGCGACGCCTCGCGCCGCGCCTGCCGCGTCAGCGCGACCGTGGTACCCACCGACATTGCGGAAAACAGAAACAACAGATTCTGCAGGGCCGTGTCCGCAAGCAATTGCGTCTCGGAGTAATTGCTGATGACGATCGACACGAACAAGGCCATATGGAACGCGGCCTCGTCGCGGTCGCGGAAATACAGCCAAATCAGGCTCACCGTATGCCAGAGCAGTGCAACGAAGAACAGCCCGAGCCCGACCTCACCGAGTTCGTTGAGGATGTCGAGATAGCCATTGTGCGCATGCGGCGGCATCCAGCCGAGCGCCTGCTTGACATAGGCCGCCGGCCCATCGTCCCCGACCCAGAACGCGCCGTACCCGCCGCCCCAAATCGGGTGCTGGCGAATCGACAACCAAACCATTTCCCAGATCTGATCACGCCCGGTCAGATCACTGCTCTTGTTGAACAGCCCCGTGACGAAGCCGCGCACGTCCTCGATGTCGGGCAGCCGTCCGGCGACCAGATAGAACGCCAGCAACACATACATCCCGAGCAGCGCGCCGACGAGCAGCAAGATCGAACCCGTACGGTCATCCGTGAGTTTGCGGCGCGTCGCGAGATAGATCGCGAACGAAATGCCCGTCACGAGCTTCGAGGTTGCGCTGTCGGCCATGACGAGCATGAACAGACTGAACAACAGCGCTGCCGCGCGCGCGCGCGCGACGCTGCGGCTATCGCACGGCATCAGACACTCGCGCAGCCAGAGCAGCGACGCGACCGCCGCGACGCTGCCGAGCACGTTCTTTTGCCACATGATCCCGCGCCACGCGCCGCCGAGCAGATAGTCGACGCCGACCTGCGGCCAGAACACCGCGACGAGGCACGAGATGCCGAGCAGGACCGTCAGCACGCCCGTCGTCGCGCGCCAGATCTGCCGTGGCGAACCGGACGGCGCCGCAAGCGCGAAGCCGGTCAGCATGATCCCCGCGAACATCGCCGCGCGCTTGACGGTCAGGACGGGATACGGCGACCAGAGCGCGGTCACCAGGCAATAGATCATGAGCGCGACGAGGCCCAGATTGATCCCGCGCAAGCGCTGGATGGAATCACGCGGATGTCGCCAGATAAGCCACGCGCAGATCGCGAAGATCGGGCCGAATTCGAGCTGCCGCACGGTCGAACCGCCCGTAATCGTATGCGACGCCGCCGGGCCGATATCGCTCATCGACAGCGTGTCCGGCACGAGCGCGCCGACGAAACACAGGCCGATCACGCCGTTCATGAGCCAGCGACGACGACGCGCCTGCAAGGCCTCGCGTGCCAACTGCAGCTCGGCGGCATCGGGCGGCCCCGAGCGGGGCGTCGACCACACGGCCATGACGGTCAGCGCTTGCGCTGCCGCGTCGGCAACCAGCCGCGCAACCAACCCGTACGCGCTTCGGGCGGCTCGTACTCGTTGTACACCGTGCCAAGCAGCTTGACGTTGGCGCCCCCGAGCAGGGCTGCCGTCTGTTCGAGCTCCGACGTCCGCGTGCGATCCTTGCGCGCGACGAGCAGGCACGCATCGACCTGCCGTGCGATCAGCAGCGCGTCGCCCGATTCGTTCGTGGGCGGCGTCTTCACGATGAAGATTTCGAACTGATCCATATAGCCGCCGAGCACCCGCTGCAACGACGCATCGCGCAGCAGTTCGGCCGGATTCGGCGGCTGCGGGCCCGCGTCGAGAATGCCGAGCGAGGCGATGCCCGGCACCGTGCGGACCGCGCCGACTTCGTGACGGCCCGCCAGCATGCCCGACAACCCGTTCGCGAGCGGTTTCCCCATCAATTCGCGCTGACCGCCCTTATGCAGATCGGCATTGACGAGCAAGGTCTTGCGGCCGACTTGCGCGAATGCGACAGCCAGACTCGACGCAAGATACGTCGAACCCGCGCCCGCGCCCGGACTGATGACCGCGAGCGAGAAATGACGCTGCTCGGCCATGCGCATCGAAACCATCGTGCGCAACTGGCGCACGGCTTCGGCTTCCTGACCGAACGGCTCCGACGCGATCGCGAGCGGCAATTCGACGGGCCGCGTAAGCGTCGACACGTCGTACTGATACTGCTCGGCGAGCACGGCCGACACCATCTGCTCCGAGACGAAGCCAAGCTGAACGGCGGCCTGTCCGAAACGCAGATTGCGGCTGTTCTGAAGCTCGATCACGCGTTGCACTTGCTCGCGCGTGAGCAACCCCGCGCGCACGAAGCGGTCGCCCATGCGCTCGATGCTCTGGCCGTCTTGTTCGCCCAACTGGCGGTGTTCGAGAACGTCGTTCATGCGCGTGCCAGCGCCGAAGCGCCCAAGGGACTGCCGATGCGGCCGATCATGCCGAGGGCAGGGTTATGAAGCAGGTCGTCCGCGCAGCGCACATGACGATTGCGGAATTCAAGCAGCAAAGCGAGTGCAATCCCGCCGAGCAGGCCCACGAGCAGCCCCGCCAGGAGGCCGCGCGTGACCCGCGGGCTCGACGGCTTGACCGGCACGTCGGCGCGATGGAGCACGACCGCATGCGGCAGCGAGATGCTGCTCGCCATCAACACGCTGCCGTATTTCTGGACGGCATCGTTGTAGACCTGTTCGGCGCTGTCGAGCTGACGCTGGTACGCGGCGAGGCGATCGTGCTGCGCCATCTGCTGGAGCACGCGCTTGCGCTGCTGCGCGATCGCGTCGTCGAGCGAGGCCTGCTGAGCATCGAGACGCTTGAGGTCGTCACGCTGCGCGACGAGGTTGGCCTGCGCCGTGGTCGCCATGCGCGACTGCAGACGCTGACGCTCGGCGTAGAGACCCTGCACGGTCGGATGGTTGCGTCCGAGCGCGCCGTCGACCGCGCCGATCTCGCGATTGAGCTGGTTGAGGTTCTCGTGCAGATCGTTGAGCGTCGCGACGGTCGCCATTTGCGGCAGATCCTCGGGGCGCACGCCCGACTTCAGCATCGCGTCGGTCATCTGCTCGCGCGCATGCGCATCGCGCGTCTGCGCCTGCAGCGTCTGCTGCTCGGTCAGCATGTCCTGCAGACGGCGCGACTCTTCCATGTTGTTGTCGGACTGCGCGTCGGTAATGCCGTTCTGCTCGCGGTAGTTCGTGAGTTCGGCCTGGACCGTATTGACTTCGTGGCGCAGTTGTTCGAGCCGCGCCGTGTACTGGTCGCTGACCGAACGCGCCGCCGCCGCCGAGACTTCCTGGCTCAAGGCGAGATACGCGTCGACGATCGCGTTGGCGCCGTCGCGCGCGCGCGTCGGCGATTTATCGGAAAACGAGACCTGGAGAATCCGCGTGCCGTGCCCGCCGCCCACGACGAGCTTGCGCGCCACGCTCTGCATGATGTCGCTGCGCGCCTTCGTATCGGTGCCGTCGCCGCCCGCCGGCAGCAAGCCCTGGATCTTGAGCATGCGCTCGATGACCGCCGGGCTCTGGATCATGTCGATCTGCGTGTGGATATAGTCGTCGTCCGAGTTCGGCGACAACGACGAATACGCACTGCTGTCGAGCGGATTATTGGCCTTGAAGTCGACGTAGACGTCGGAAGAAGCCGTCCAGGCCCGCGGCACGATCGCGAGGATCAGCGCGGTGGCGGCCAGGGTCGCCAAGGCCACGCCCGTGATGACACGGCGGCGCGCGAAGAGAATCGCCCCCAGCTGATTCAAATTTACCGACAACAGACCCACATCAGACGGCCTTGTATCCACGCTGGAACCCCATCTCAATTACCCAAGCGACCGGGGCCCGATTCTATCCCATGCATGTGCGCGTCAATCCCTCGAACACCCCGTCGAAGCAGACTGATACCGCTTTGCAACACTCGATCCGCGCGGTCTGACGTCGGATCTCGCCGTGGAATGAACCGCCGGTCTAATTTTTTTGATGCGCGATCATAGCACCCGATGGCCCCCATCGAACCCCGCGTCGAAATTCAGCCGTCCGGGCGCCGGATCGATCGATTTCGGGTCTCGCAATCATGCACCGGAGCGCGCCGCGCGGGTTCGCTGCATCGACACGCACCGCAAACACGCGAGCCGATGTGGTCCGCGCACAACGGACGGCGCGTCCGGCTCGTGCCCGCCCGCCGGTCCCTTGGCGTGGGTGGCCCGACAAATCAACGCGTCAACACATCGATACATCAGCAGATCAACAACGCCGGGTGCTGCTCGTCGCAGACGTTCGGCTTCATCATCTCGCGCACGCCTTGCTGGTCGTGGCTGCCGAACGCGTACTCGAAACCGAGCCGCACATAGCGCTGGTAATAGTTGTCGAACGCGTAGAGCCCTTGCTGGCGCGAACTGACGAAATCGAGCACCCAGCGCTGGTTGTCGCTCGGCTGCCATTGGAAGCGCACGCCATAGCCGGGCAGCGTCAAATCGTCGTTCGAAACGCCGGCCGCGCTCGTGTTTTTCTGCAGCGTGTTCGTATAGAACACCGCAAGCGAGGTCTTCGGCGTGGCCTGCCAGGCGACCGTCACAAGACCGCCTGTCTGCACCGAATAGATGATCGTCGGATCGGTCGCATCGGCGTACGGCCGGCGCCAGGCATCCAGATCGACGAGCACCTTCGGTGAAAAGTGATAGATCGTGTGCAGATCGACCGTGAA
Source organism: Pararobbsia silviterrae (assembly GCF_003628125.1). Lineage (GTDB taxonomy): Bacteria > Pseudomonadota > Gammaproteobacteria > Burkholderiales > Burkholderiaceae > Pararobbsia > Pararobbsia silviterrae. The sequence goes on along the minus strand of NZ_RBZU01000006.1, from coordinate 109,297 downwards.
GAGATTGATGTCGCGCCCGGTCAGGTTCGCGTAGTCGCGCCGCAGAAAACCGGTCCGTAGCTCAACCCACGTCTTCGAGCTGATATCCCACTGGACCCGCGAAAACACCTCGCTATCCGCATACGCGTTGTCGAGGATCGAGACCTGATCGGGCAGCCGCCACGGATAGTCGACGGCCGTATGCCGCACGCCGAATTCGAGCGCCGAGTTGTCGATGCCGCTCGGGTCGGGCGCGTAGCGCGCGGAAATCTGCCAGCCGTTCTGGTCGTAGGCGTAAAGCTCGTGGTTCGCGAACGCGTCGTAGTTGACCGTGCCATGGAACACTTGAACGATCGGCAGTTCCCAGGCGTCGGTCACGCGCAGCCCGAACTGGGCGCTCGCGTTCTGGGTACGCTGGATATCGCTCTCGGGCCAGACCTGGTTGATATAAGGACTCAGCTCGTCCGTACGGTCGTAATGCAGATTGCCGACGAACAGCGGCGTCGCGCGCCAGTAGAACGTCGCATTGACGCTGTCGGGGTTGTGGTCGAGCTGCGTGTTGTTGCTATAACGCACGTTCGATGCGCTGCCCGACAGATCGAGGCGCGTCGCGTCCGAGGCAAACGGCCAGCGCAGACCGACGCCCAGCGTGTTGACGATCGCCGTGGCCCCTTCGATCTGGTTCGCGAGCGACTCGGGCAAGCCGGCCGGGTTGTTCGCGTACTGCACCGAGCCGTCGTACTGAATCGCGTATTCGGGCGGTTCGCTCCAGCCCGCCGCGGGCGCGACCAGCAAACCCACGAGTGCGGCGTGCGCGCAACACATAGGTATCCGGCGCGGTCGCATTCGCGATGTCTTCGACGACGATGGGAAGAAATTCAGAGAGGCCAGTGCCCCGATCCATCTACCGCCCCACAGGCACAGCGGATCGGCCGACAACGCGAGACGGCGTGCAAACGACTCGAAACGCATGGCTTCCAGGGTCTAGGAGCGGCAATAAGAAGGAATGTATTTTGCCGATACGGGCCGCGGAACAAGCCCGTTCGCCTGATAAGATTACGTTTCGCAACCGGCAACCCACGAGGGCTGAAACCTAACATGTTGGCATTTGGATGGCAACTCAAGCGGCGTCTCTTCCTGCTCAGCGCGCTGCTCGTCGTCGGCACGGCTCACGCACAGGCGCAGGGACTTCCGACCGACATCGGCCAGTTCGTTCTGACGCCGGGTGCGCAGGCTGACTCGACCGGCAGCATCGCCAACGTCGGCCCCGGCGATACGCTCGCGATCGCGATCATGGGCCCGGGCGGCACCAATGCGAACGTGACGGTCGATGCGGACGGCAAGATCGTCGTGCCGTTCATCGGATCGATACAAGCCGCGGGCAAGACGCCGGCCGCGATCGGCGAGGACATCGCCGCGTCGCTGCGCGCCAAGGACTACCTCGCGAACGCCCAGGTCGGCGTCGAAGTGCTGGCCGTGCGCAGCCGCGTCGTCTCGATCCTCGGTCAGGTTGCGCGGCCCGGCCGCTATGCGCTCGTCAGCCATCTGAGCCTGCTCGAACTGCTCGCCCTCGCGGGCGGCGCGACGGGCGGCGCCGGCGACACGGCCGTGCTGATCCGCCACGGCGACGACCAGCAGCAACGCATCGCGCTCTATCTAGACAACAGCCAGAGCCCGAGCCGCGCAATCCAGGACACCGAACTGCAGGCCAACGACATCGTCTTCGTGCCTGAAGTCCAGAAGTTCTATGTCTACGGCGAAGTCAACAAGCCGGGCGCCTATCCGATCGAGGACCGGCTCAACGTCATGCGCGCGATCGCCGTCGCGGGCGGCCTCACGTCGCGCGGGTCGGATTCGCGCATCGGACTCGAACGCATGGACAAGACGACCGACAAGGTCGAGAGCGGGCACGTCCATCTCGAAGACCCCGTTCAGCCGGGCGACGTCGTGCGCGTCGGCGAGCGGATTTTCTGAATGGCCGCGGCCGACAAACCGCGTCACGCGACGCAGCCCGCGACATGATCGACGACACCCCTCAGGCGGCGGCGCCCTCGATGTCCGCGGCGCCCGCTGCGTCCGTTGAGTCAACGGGTACGCCATACCGCTATCGGACGGCGGCGCAGATCAGCACCTACCCGCTCGACTTTCCGCATATGGCCCATCTGCTCGCGCACCAGATTCGCGTCTGGTCGCCGATGGTCGAGCGAATTGTCGTCACGATCGATACGTTTCGGAGCCGCTCGGGCCGGTATCGCGGCGAAGACTACGACAAGAACCTGCATGCGCTGCGCGAGCTCGCGCTGGGTCTGGCCAAGGTCCATCCCGAAGTCGAGGTCGTCGAGGTCGACTACAGCCCGCAAGCGCGCCGTGAAGTCGCGCGCGCGCTGTTCGGCAGCGACGACATGCCCGTCAAGGCCTGGGACGGCGGACCGTTCTATGCCTATTTTTACGGGCTTCATCACGCGCAAGCGCGTTACATCGCGCATTTCGACGGCGACATGCTGTTCGGCGGCGCGAGCCCGACCTGGATGAACGAGGCGATCGCCTGTATGGAGGCGGATCCCGACGTGCTGATGACGAGTCCGTTTCCGGGCCCGCCGCGCGCCGACCATGCGATCCTCGGCCACGACGATCCGCTGCTGCGTCGCGTGCCCGACCTCGCGTATCCGGCCTATCGTTTCGAAAGCGCGAGCACGCGCATATTCATGATCGACATGGCGCGCCTGCGCGACCGCGTCGGTCCGCTGCCGCTCGAACGGCCCAAGGCGTCGAGCCGGATCAAGGCCAAGCTCCTCGGCAACCCGCCCGACGTCATCGAAGCCGAACAACTGCTCGGCATCGTGTTGCGGCGGCATGGACTCCATCGGATCGACATGCTGGGCACGGGGAACGGACTGTGGTCGCTGCATCCGCCGTATCGCGGCCCGCGTTTCTACGCGCAACTGGCGCAGCTTGTCGAGGCGGTCGAATCGAACCGCATCCCCGACGCGCAGCGCGGCCACTACGACGTTCACGACAGCCTCATCGACTGGTCGTCCGAACGTCTGCGCACGCGGCGGCACAAACGCCTGTTGCGTCTGCTCAAGGACCGGTTGCTCGTCGGGGCGCGTTAGGCGCGCTCTTCGGCCGCGTGCGTACGCGGTCCGCGTACGCGACGTCATCGGCGCGTGCCGCGTTGGCTCGCTATGCGTTTGTCGATCGAAGACGAATCCCGGCGGCCCACGCACGCCGGGTCATCTGTATCCGAGGTTCGTACTCAGGAACTTGCTACGGAACGCGACACGATCAGCGGCCGAAGGCGCCGATTCAGAAAACGCGTCAGCGGTTGTTCGAGTCCGCGATAGCAGATCCACGCGGCCGCGATCGTCAACGTCAGCGCGAAAACCGAGAACGCCAGACGCGCGAGCGTGCCGTTCTGCACGACGCCATGTCGCCAGAGCTGTTCCGATGCAGACAGCACGATCGGATGCGACAGGTAGAGCGAATACGACGCGTCGCCGAGCGCATGCAACGCGCGCCAACGCGGCACGGCACGCGCGCGTTCGAGCGTGAGCGCGCCTGCCACGATCGCGAACGCGGGCACGCCCATCGACGGCAAACGTGCATAGCCCAGGCCGCCGAAATACGCGAGCGCGATCACCCCGCAGACGATCAAGCCCCAGCCCGCGAGCCTTCCCCACCGCAAACCGCCGCGCAGATACATCCAGCCAAGCATCATCCCGAGCACGAACTCGAGCATCGCGTCGGACGTATAGAACAACCAGACGCCGTGTCCCTGTCCCGTCCATGCATGCCAGACGATCGGCGCGCCGAGCAGCAGCGCGCAACTCGCGAGACGCCACGGCGCGCGCCAACGCAGGCTCAGACCGAACACGACGTAGAACAGCATCTCGTAGTTGAGCGTCCAGCCCGGGATCAGCACGGGCTCGATTTGTCCCGTCACCGTATTGATCGACGGTAGAAACAGGAACGACGCGACCACATGCCAAACATCGAAATGCGAGCTCTGGATCGCATGCGGCGCGACGAGCATGATCGCGACGGTTGCGGCGGTCAGCAGCCAATAGAGCGGAGCAATCCGGATCAGGCGGCGCGCGTAGAAATCGGTCGCGGTCATGGGCCGATCGGCCGTCGTGATCCACATGATCAGGCCGCTGATGACGAAGAAAATATCGACGCCGCCCGCGAGCCAGCCGGGCCAAGGTCCCGCATAGCCGAGACGCTGCCATTGCAGGCCCAGGTGCAGCATGACGACCATCAGCGCGGCGACGGCACGCAGATATTGGATCGAATGCAGCGAGAGCGCGGCATGGGCGTCCTGCCGCTCGCGGGCGCGATGCGCACCCATCGCTTCACCTTGCACGCGATGACCGTTTCGATCCGCCCCGACTTGTGATGCGTCCATGCTCTTTCGATTCCCCGTTCGCTCGCCTGGTCGGCCCGCTCCGCTGCGTGCCGCGCTCGCGCTTATGGATGGTCTTCGAGGGCTTCGGCGTTCGCGTGCGCCGAATGCCCCGCATGCCGGACCGCTGCCCCGTCGACGCCCGCGTGCGCAGGCTGCGCCGCCTCGCGCTCGCTGACGCGCACCTCGATCCACGCGAGGATCACGATCTGGAGACAGCATCCGATTTCGCCGACGATGATGCCGATGATGGCCCCCATCGCGCCCAGGTGCCGCATGCCGATGAAGCTACAGACCAGCGACAGGACCGCGCAGATCAGCGTCGTCGACGTCAGCATCCGGAAGCGCTGACGCAGCATGATCAGCAACATCGGCGGCTCGCGCATGACCATGAGCACGAACAGCAGGCACCAGAGCAGCAGCAACATGTCGCGCTGAGGGAAATTCTTGTGCATGAGGCGCAGGAAGATCCAGTCGCGCAGCATCCAGACGACGCCCGCGTAGATCAACGTCAGACACGCCATCCCCGCCGAAAACCCCACCAGCCGATACAACGCGCGGCGTGCACCGAGCGTATGGACCCAAGTCGAGGCCAGCGGCGTCAATTGTTTCTGCACGCCGGCCGACAGCAGATTGACCGGCATCAAGATCAGCCGCGACGCCGCGAGCGATGCGACCGCCGCGAGATTCAACGTGGCCGCCGCGACCATGTTGTAGCCCTGATTGAAGCACCAGTAAATAATGCCGCCCGACGCCGCCCAGAAACCCACACGCGCAATCTGCCGCATATGGCCGCCCGCGCTGCGCCAATCGATCTCGTCGCCGAGATGCCGGCCCATCGCACGACCGCTGAGCACGGAACCGATCGACGAGGCGACCAGCACGATCGCGGCCGCGATCGGCGAATGCAGCGCGAGCCCGCAGCCCGACAACAGCACGAGCACATAGAACGCATCGGCCAGCAACACGGCCTGAGGCCGATGCAGCATGAGCAGCACACCACGGAAGTACTCGCGATAGAGCGCGGCGAGCACGAACGGAATCGCCGCGAACATCACGACCGCATGCGTGCGGCAGTTGAAGATGGACAGCCCGCCGACCACGACGAGCGCCAGCAGGCCGGCACCGATACCGATGCGGCGCTGATCGCGCCACAGGCTGCCGATCCATTCGCGGCGTTCGAGCGCGCTCAACAACGGCAGACGAATCACGAGCGGTGTGCCGATGAACGTGCCCTGTAACGTCGTCAACAGCATCATCGTGTTGAACGCGAGGATGTAGTAGCCGTACTGCGTCTCGGACGAGTACCGGATCAGCGTCAGGCCCGCGGCGAAATTCGCGGCGGAAAGCAGCGCCTGGTCGACGACCGAGCTGCCGAAGAGTTTGGCGAAGGGCAGCATCGCTGCGCGCGCAGATTTCACCGGGACTCCCGATCGGTCTTCGTCCAGTGCGCATTCGCACGATGCCTGAGCAGCGCAACCAGCTTCCAGACGATGAACGCCGGTGCGCGCAGCAGATCGAGTAAAGCCCGCGCGCTCAGCCCCGACAATTGCCAGCCGCGCAGCACGTGCAACGTAAGCGCCGCGAGCAACGCCAGCGCAAGCACGCTCCAACCATAGAAACCGGCGCCCGGCAGCAGCAGCTGCAGCACGACGCTCGCGAACAGCAGCACGACGATCTGCAGACCCACATAGCCGAGCGGCAACGTCAGCAAATCGAGCGCGAGTTCGAAGCTGATCCAACTGCGCCGCCGCAACGCGTGCGCAAGCAGACGACCCGTGTACGCGCGCACGATCGCCATGCGCCCGCCTTCCCAGCGCTGGCGCTGCGTCGTCGCGCTGCGCCCGCCGCTGACGAGCTCGGCATCCGCGCTCGCTTCGTCGACGTAATGGACCGGCACGCCGGCGATGCCGAGCCGAATCCCGTATTCGAGATCTTCCGTCAACGAGTACACATTGAACGGATGCGCGCGCAACAGCGCATGCGTGAAGCACATGCCGTTGCCGCGCAAGCCGCACGATGCGCGCAACCGTTCGCGCGCGCGCGAACGGACGTCGTGAAACGCTGCGTAGCCGATCGTGATGAGCCGCGTGCGCACCGAATCGTTCGGATTGAGCACGCCGTAGCGTGCCTGCAGCGCTTGCGCGCCGCGCTCGATGCGTGCCGCATAACCCGACAGCAAATTAGGCGTCACGATGGTGTCCGCATCGACGACGGCGACGGCATCCGCCGCGCCCTGGTTCGCGCTATAGGCAATGCCGAATTCAAGGGCGTAGCCTTTGCCGCGTCGCGTGGCGTCGGTGCGTTCGATGACGGTCGCCCCCGCGTCGCGCGCGATCTGCGCGGTGCGATCGGTGCAGTTGTCCGCGATCACGACGACGCGCATGCGATCGCTCGGCCAATCGATCGCGCGCAGACTGCGCACCGTGCGCTCGATGACGGCGGCTTCGTCATGCGCGGGCACGAGCACGTCGAAACGCAGCGTGCGCTGCCGCGGCGACGGACGCTCGAGCCGCGCCGACAACAGCGTCAGCACGCTCAGATAGAGCGTCGCGAGCGTCACCGGCAAGGCCACGCATGCGAGCACGCCATGAAGAAGGAGCGTCAAGGTCATGATGGACGACGAAAAACACGGGCCATGCTAGGCATACTCGCGATAGTGGAGGCCGCCGAGCACGGACAGCTTGCCGAGATTGGCGCTGCAGCGCGCGGCCCAATAGACCGCGTGATGCCGGCCGCGCACCAGCATGAGCACGGCGAGGATTCCCGCGATCGCGGCCTGCGCGGCGGCGCGCGCAAAGAACAGCAGGCTGCGCGCGAAACCGGGCCGCCCGCCGAGCTTGCCGCCGCGGAAATGCCAGCCGAAATCCTGTCCGCCGCGCAACGCGCGCTTGAGTATCCAATCGAGCCGCATGCGCGCCGCGACGACGGGTTCGGTCACGCCCGCTTCTTCCGACCAGACGAGACGCGCGCCGAGGTTCGCGAGGCGCATCAACATATCGCCGTCCTCACCGCCGGTCAAACCGAATGCCGGGTCAAACACCGGATCGATACGCTTGAGCCAGGCGGCCGACAGCAGCGCATTGCCGATACGCATGACGTTGTGCGGCACGATCGTGCCGCTCGGCATGTGCGGATCGTCATAGAAACGGCCGCGCCGGACCCAGTCAGGCGCATCGGGCGGCACGACAGGTACGATGGGCGCGAGCACGCCGTCGGCTTCATGACGCACGCGCGCCGTTTCGAGTGCTTCGAGCCATTGCGGATGCGCGCGCTCATCGTCATCGATAAACGCGAGCCACGCGCCGTCGGCGAGCGCGATGGTCCGATTGCGCGTCAGCGAGATGTTTTTCTCGGGCTGAACGTCATAGACCCAATCGATCTCCGCATACCGTTGCCGCCAGGCTGTCACGACATCGCGCGCGCTGCCGAGCGGATCGTTGTCGACGACGACGACCTGCTGCGGCCGACGCGTCTGAGCGACGAGTTCGCCGAGCAGCGTGTCGAGCAATGCGACCCGATGGTAGGTGGAGATACAGACACTGAGCCGCGGCGCATCCATGATCGAGTCCCCGTTCACGCGCCTCGCCGGTTTGCGGCGGGCATCGTGTGCGAAATGTCGCGATCGGGATCAGACATGAAAAGGGCTCACGGAAGAGTAGTAATCGGCTTAACGGCAGCCGCGCACGCATTCTTGAACGTGAGAGGTCCCGCGGCACGGCTGGCCCATTCACGGCCAGCGCGCATTCTAGTACAAGAGTATTGGAACGCCGCGGATTTTCAGGCGACTAGACGCATCAATCGACGGCCGTTAATCGCGCAATTATTTCCTGCGTAACAAAACGGGGCCTGCGCGATCGATTCGAAACACGGCCGCGCCGCGCCTTGGCCCGCTGTGCTAACAACTGCGCCTTCGAGCGTATGTGCGCCTTCGCACACTGTGGGATGGTAAAGCGCGATTCACCTATAAACAAAACGAAACGCGCGCAATGCCCTGCTAAACAGTTATTTTTAAAAGGCCCGGCTTGTCGATAGAAAGTGATACCACTTTTATCGCCGTCTAAATGATTGAGCGTGCGATTCCGCAAAAACCGACACGCCAAAATAGCCGCAGACGAAAATTAATTCTTTCTTCATGTTTGAGCGTGACGTTTCGTCCCCCCGCGCGCGTCACGCGTTCGTCGACGCCCGTTATCGTCGCTGCTCGCTGCCGCGCGTCGCCATGGGCGCCCCCATGGATCGCGGTAAATCGATCTGGATACCGTCCGAAGCCAAGCGGCGCTCGCTTGCCGGCGCGCCGGCGCGCTCGCCTCGTCACGAACAGTCATATCGCCGCCCACGTATCGGACGCATGTGTATTGACCAAACAGAGGCGAACATCGACCATTCCGCAGTTCTTGCGCAGACGCTATTTAATGACCTCTTACCTGCTTCTTATCGCGGCCGGCCTTTGGGCGGGCACGCAAAACGCGCTCGCCGGCGGCGGCTCGTTCGTCACGCTGCCTGCGTTGATCGTGTCCGGCATGTCGCCGTTGGCGGCGAATATCACGTCGACCGTCGCACTGTTCCCGGGTCAATTGACCACGGGCTACGCATCGCGAAAGTTCGTGACGGGCGCGGGGAAGCTGCCGTTCTGGGCATTGCTGGTCCTCAGTCTGATCGGCGGAGCCGTCGGCGGTCTTTTGCTGCTGAACACCCCTTCGAATTTCTTTGCGCGTCTCGTGCCGTGGCTCGTGCTGTTTGCGACGGTCGTGTTCGCGTGGGGCAGCTTCTTTAGAAAATCCGAAGGCGCGACCGTGCATCTCGGTCCGCTGCGTACCGCGATCGCCCAGTTCGCGATCGCGATCTACGGCGGCTATTTCGGCGGCGGCATCGGCTTCCTGATGATGGCCGCGCTGTCGATGGCGGGCGTGCCGACGCGCAATGCCGCGGCGTCGAAGAACGTGCTGGCCGGCATCATGAACGCGGCGGCGGTCGCGCTGTTCGTGATGTCGCCGGACCTGCATTGGCGGTCCGCCGTCGCGCTGGGCTGCGGCGCGATCGTCGGCGGCCTCGTGGGCGCCTGGGCCATCAAGCGGATCAACGAACGCGTCTTGCGCATGATCGTGGTCTGCATCGGTGTCGCGCTGACGATCGGGCTGTTCGTCAGGCCGGTTTGATCGCGCGCGGCGCGACGACGGTGCGCGATACGCGCGGCCGCCGGTCATCCGCACATCCGCTTGGACGATCGATGCATAAGGCCTCGCAATAACGGAGCATGGCGTATCTCACCGCCTGCGCGCTCATGCGAACGGACGCTAGAATCCGCCATCAGCGATGAAGCGAGTTCATGAATGCGCCGCGAAAACTACACCGACCTGCTGGCCCTGATCGCCGTTGCGCGCGAGCGCAGTTTCACGCGTGCCGCCGCGCAGCTCGGCGTATCGCAGTCCGCGCTGAGCCATACGATCCGCTCACTCGAAACGCGACTCGGCGTGCGGCTGCTGACACGCACGACGCGCAGCGTCGCGCCCACCGAGGCCGGCGAGCGCCTCATTCGCACGATCGCGCCGCGCTTCGAAGAAATCGATACCGAGCTGACCGCCATCGCGGAGTTCCGCGACAAACCCGCGGGCACGATCCGCATCACGGCCACGGACTATGCGACCGAGACCGTCCTGTGGCCCCGACTCTCGCCCATCCTGCACGACTACCCGGATCTCAAGGTCGAAATCATCACGGACTACGGTCTTTCGGATCTCGTGGCCGATCGCTATGACATCGGCATCCGTCAAGGCGATCAGGTCGCGAAGGACATGATCGCCGTGCGGCTCGCGCCCCCGATGCGCATGGCCATCGTCGGCGCGCCGAAGTATCTGAAGCGGCATACGCCGCCGAAGATCCCGCGCGATCTGACCGAACACGCGTGCATCAACCTCCGCTTGCCGACGTTGGGCGGCTTCTATCCGTGGGAGCTCAAGAAAGGCAAACGCGAGGTGCAGGTCCGCGTCGACGGGCAACTCGCGTTCAACGGCACCTATCCGATGCTTGCGGCCGCGCTGTCGGGATACGGGCTGGCCTACGTGCCGGCGGATCTTGCACAGCCGCATGTCGCGGCAGGACGTCTCGTCGAACTCCTCGACGACTGGTGCCCGACCTTCCCGGGCTGGCACGCGTGTTACGCGCATCGTCGCGCATCCTCGCGCGCCATGAGCGTCGTGATCGACGCAATCCGCTATCGAAAGCCGGCCGCGAAATTGTGAGCCGCGATTGATGAACACGGCTCATGATCGCTTGCGGCACCCGGAACTTTATCGCTCGCGCCGATCTCCCTATCATTTGCCGTTCGGCGCGCATGCCGCGCGTATGCCACCGCGGGCGCGGCCCGCACGGAGATCATGATGGACTATCGCTATCTGGGACGCAGCGCCCTCAAGGTTTCGCCCCTGTGTCTGGGTACGATGATGTTCGGCGGCGAAACCGACGAGGCCACGTCGTGCCGGATCATCGACAAAGCCTACGACCAGGGCGTGAATTTCCTCGATGTCGCCGATGTCTATCAAGGCGGCCGATCCGAAGAGATCGTGGGCCGCGCGATCGCGGCACGACGCGACGACTGGATCGTCGCGACGAAGTTCGGCTTCCCCGCGTCGGCCGCCGCCCGCCCCAACGAACAGGGACAGTCGCGCAAGTGGATTTATCAAACGGTCGAGGCCAGCCTGCGGCGTCTCGGCACCGATTACATCGACGTGCTCTATTTCCACCGGTCGCTGAACGACGCGCCGCTCGAGGAAGGCGTGCGTGCAGTCGGCGACCTGATTCGCCAGGGCAAAGTCCGGTACTTCGGTCTGTCGAACTTCCGCGCGTGGCGCGTCGCGGAAGTCGTTCGCCTCGCCGATCAGCTCGGCATCGATCGCCCGGTCGCGATCGAGCCGGTCTATAGCATGGTGGACCGCACGGCCGAGGTCGAACTCATGCCCGCCGCCGGGCACTATGGCATCGGCGTCGTGCCTTATAGCCCGCTCGCACGTGGCGTATTGACAGGCAAATATGCGCTCGACGGCGCACCGCCCGCGGATTCGCGCGCGGGTCGCGGCGACAGGCGCATCCAGCAGACCGAATGGCGGCCCGAATCGCTCGCGATCGCGCAAAAGCTCGCGGCGCATGCCGCCGAACGCGGCACGACCTCGGTCGCGTTCGCGATCGCATGGGTCCTCAGGAATACGCTCGTCAGCGCCGCGATCGCGGGCCCGCGCACCGAAGCGCATTGGGACAGTTACGTCGATGCGTTGACGCTGCAGCTCGGCGCCGACGACGAGGCATTCGTCGACGGCCTGGTTCCGCCCGGCCACGCGTCGACACCCGGATACACGGATCCGAACTATCCGGTCGAGGGTCGTCGCATGCGCGTTTGAGACGACGCGCGACTTTTCAATCAGGCTCACACATCATGACAGTCACGATCTATCACAACCCGAAATGCGGCACGTCGCGCAATACGCTCGCGCTGATTCGCAACGCAGGCATCGAACCGACGATCGTCGAGTATCTGAAATCGCCCCCGGATCGCGCCACGCTCAAGGCGCTGTTGAGCCGTGCCGGGCTCAGCGTGCGCGACATCCTCCGCGAAAAGGGCACGCCCTACGACGAACTCGGCCTGTCGGATCCCACGCTATCGGACGCGCAACTGCTCGACGCCATCGAAGCGCATCCGATCCTCCTGAATCGGCCGATTGTCGCGACCGATCGCGGCGTGCGGCTGTGCCGGCCGTCCGAGGTCGTCCTCGAGATTCTCGACGCCCCGCAACAGGGCGCGTTCTCCAAAGAGGACGGTGAAGTCGTCATCGACAAAGCGGGGCAGCGCGTGCGCAAGCCATGACGCACGCGTCCGCCGTCCGCGTCGCTTATTGCGCCTTTGAACCCCGCCCCCCTTTGAGAGATTGCCCCTTCGCGCATCAGGGCGAGTCCGGTTCGGCGCCGAAAGACGTGGCACCCTGACCGCCGTCTCCACGCATCGGATCGGCGCGCCACGGCTCGAACACAGGGTCTCCGGCCCGCTCAAGGCCGACCGAGCTTGACTCGGCGCCTTCTCAGATATATCTTTCGATATATCTTATTGCCGAGTCAATCGATTCATCCCACCCGAGCACGCACGACGCACACGCGCGTTCGTCGTGCGCATCGCGCGCGGGGATGAAGCGATCGGCATCCGCATGCCTGTCGCTGGAGGCTCCCATGAATCTGCATGCCGAGGTGGTTCTTCCGATGCGGCCGTCTGAATCGTCCGATGCGCACGATTCGCTCGATGGCGGCGTATCGACGCCACCCATGCGTTCCGATCCCGTGTTCCGCGGCATCGAATGCGACGACGCGCTCTCGCAAGCGGTCTTGCCCGGTCCGGGCGAATTGTTACTGTGGCGCTTTCATACAGGTTCGAAGCCGCTGATGGAAATGGCCGTGTCCGCAGGGATCGGCACGAAAGCCAAGGGCCTGACGCATCGATACGGCACCTCGTCGCATCGGCAGTATGTGCTCACGCGCGCCTGCGTGGCCGCCTTGTTCGGACACGCATTCGCCTGCGCGCCGGATGCGTTGCGGATCGACCTCGATCCGGCAGGCCGGATGTACGCGTTCGGCGATCGTGCCGCGCCCATGTTGATCGATTCGGCGATGGTCGGCATGTGGCTCGTGATCGCGGCCAGTCTCGCGCCGTTCGGCCTCGGCGCGGCGCTCGATGCTTCGCCGCACGCGCATGCACCGGTCGCGACGCCGCCACAGAATCGCTGCCGCGACACGGCACAGACCCGCGCGATCGAACAACAGCGGTATCTGCAGCACGCAGTGTCGGCGCTGCACGTCATGGACATCCCGATGTGGGGTGCCGTCACGGCGTCGATCGCGAGCACGCAGCCCGTTTCGAGCGTGTATGCGTTCGGATGGACGAGCGCGCGTTAGACGTGAAATACCGCATGAAACAAGACATGGAACAAGGAATCGGATGAAACCTGTTGATCACGGAAGCGCGCAGCACAGCGCTCCGGCCGCACCGCCCGTCCACTTGAATCTCGTGATGATTCTCGTGACGGGCGCGCTTTTCATGGAGATTCTCGACGGCACCATCATCGCGACGGCCTTGCCCGCGATGGCGCGCTCGTTCGGGGTCTCGGCCGTCGCGCTGAACGTCGGCGTCAGCGCTTATCTGCTTGCGCTCGGCGTGTTCATTCCGGCGAGCGGCTGGGTCGCGGACCGTTACGGCGCGCGCCGCGTATTCGGCATCGCGATCGCGCTGTTCACGCTGACGAGCGCACTGTGCGGGGCATCGACCGGCATGGGCACGTTCGTCGCGTTGCGGATCCTGCAAGGGATCGCGGGCGCGATGATGGTCCCGGTCGGACGGCTCGTCGTCATGCGATACACGCCCAAGGATCAATTGATGTCGGCGATGGCGACGCTGATCTGGCCCGCGCTCGTGGCGCCCGTGCTCGGGCCGCCGATCGGCGGTTTCATCACGACGCATTTCGGCTGGCGATGGATTTTCTATCTGAACGTGCCGCTCGGCATCGCCGCCTTGATCGCCGCGTGGTTCGTGATTCCCGATGCGCGCGGCGAGGCCGATCGCCGCTTCGATCTGCTGGGTTTCGTGCTGTGCGGCGCGGGGACCTTCGCGTCGCTGTCGGGTCTTGAACGCATCGACGCGCATATCGACGCGTGGAGCATCGGCTTGCTCGTCGGCGGTATCGCGATCGTGATGGCCGCGATCGCGCATCTGCGCCGAAGCGATGCCCCGCTCGTGGATCTCAAGCCCTATTCGATTCCGACGTTTCGCGCGTCGCTGCGCGGTGGGTCGCTGTCGCGCATGGCCATCGGCAGCGCGCCGTTTTTGTTGCCGCTGATGTTCCAGGTCGGTTTCGGCTACGACGCCTTCCATTCGGGCTTGCTTGTACTCGCCGTGTTCGCGGGCAACCTCGGCATGAAATCGATCACGACGCCGATGCTGCGACGCTTCGGCTTCCGTCCGATCATGATCTGGAACGGTGTGCTTTGCGCGTTCATGCTGGCGGCATGCGCATGGCTCGAACCGACCACGCCGACGCTTGCGACCGTCATCATCCTGATCATCGGCGGCATGACGCGCTCGATGCAATTCACGGTGCTGGGCTCGCTTGCGTTCGCCGACGTGCCCAAGCCGCAGATGTCGCATGCGAATGGATTGTTCAATACCGTGTCGCAACTGGCGATGGCCGCGGGCATCACAATGGGCGCGCTGGCGGTCCGTGTCGGGCACTACGCGGTCACGCATCTGGGCTTCACGAGCGTGGGCAGCGAGTACCGGTTCGCCTTCGTGCTGGTCGCCCTCTTCTCGTTGATCGGGCTCATCGACGCGGTCAAGCTGCCGCGCGGAGCGGCCGATCATTTCGTCTCGCGGTCGACATAAGGCGGACCCGCGACGCGTCGGCTATGCGAAGCGGTTCATATCGGGCAGCGCACGAACGCGCGCCGCGGGGAAGACGCGTGCCGACGTTCCGATGGCGATCGAGGGTTGATTTAAAGAACGTTCAGTCTTAATATCTGCCGTCATGAAACGACCATCCAACACCGACGCCTCCTCCTCGCCCGCATCCGAACGCGGGCGACCGCGCGGATTCGATATCGACGAAGTCACGCAGGCCGCGGGCCGCATCTTCTGGGAACAGGGCTATCACGCGACATCGATCGAGACGCTTTGCCAATCGACGGGGCTGTTTCGCGGCAGCCTCTATAGCGCGTTCGGCGACAAGCATGGCCTGCTCGTCGCGGCCTTTAGTCAATATGCAGAGGGTGCCGTCGCGCGTCTGAAAGAACGGCTGAGCGCGGAAGGGTCGCCTCAAGAAACGTTGCGCGAAGCGCTGCTTCACTACACACGCGTCGCCGCAAAACTATCGGAACGGCACGGATGCTTCATCACGAATGCCGCGATCGAGATGCTGCCGGCCGACGAAACCGTGCGCTCGCATGTTGAAGCGACGCTGCATCGGATCGCAACGCAACTGGCCGCGGCGGTCGTTCGAGGTCAGCAAGCCGGCGAATTCAATCCCTCGCTCGACGAACAGGCCGTGAGCACGTATCTGCTGTGCATGATCCAGGGCTTACGCGTGCTCGGCAAAGTCAATACGCGTGAGCAAGACCTCGTCGCGGTCGTCGATTTGACCTTGCGCGCGCTGGTCTAAAATTTTTTCACAATTTATTGAACGATCATTCATGAAAAAGACGATCGAATCGACCCGTGCGGCAATCGGACGTGGCGTCGGGTGCTTCACCGGCGAGTTCGTAGCCGCCCAATGCGGCGACCGCAAGGATCCGTCATGAACACGCCGATCAAAATGGAGACACCCGCCATGACTGGCGTCCCGGCAACCTCACCTGGACTTGGACCCGCAACGGGACCGGGATCCGAATCCGGACCTGGGCCTACACCAGGAGCCCGAGCGGCAACGGCGACTGCAACGGCGACAGCGACAGCGACCGCAACCGCAACCTCGACCTCGACCTCGACCTCGACCTCGACCTCGACCGCCACATCAAACCACGGCGCATACGGCAAAGGCGTGCTTTTCTGCGTGGTGGCAACGGTCCTGATGGGCATCATGTTTCCCGTGATGACGGATGCGCTCACGCATATCGATCCCTTCACCTTTACTTCGCTGCGCTACCTCGTCGCGGGCACGGCATTTCTCGCGCTGCTCCGGATCAAGGAGGGACCTCGCGCGTTTCGGCCGAACAAGGAACCGATCGCGCTGGCGTGGCTACTGGGCTCGATCGGCTTCTGCGGATTCGGCTCATTTGTGTTTCTCGGGCAGCAACTCGCGGGTCCGGACGGCGCGCTCACCGCATCGATCATGATGGCGACCCAGCCGATGATGGGGCTACTCGTCAACGCACTGGTCCGCAGAAGCAAGCCGCCCGTCATTTCCCTGCTGTTCATCGTGATGTCGTTCGCGGGCGTGGCGCTCGTCGTCACTAAAGGGGACATCGCAGCGGCACTGCGCGAGCCGCAGCACTATTCGGCGAACGCGCTTATCGTCGTCGGCGCGTTGTGCTGGGTCATCTACACATTCGGCGCCTTGCGTTTCAAGACCTGGTCCGCGCTCAAATACACGACGCTGACGACGTGGCTGGGACTGACCACGATTCTCGGACTCAATGCGCTGCTGTGCGCATGGCGCGTCGTTCCCGTTCCGAACATGGCGGAATTGCGTGCGGTCGCGCCGCATCTGCTCTATATGGGACCCGTCGCGGGGTTTGTCGCGATCCTGTTCTGGAACGTCGGCAACCGGATTCTGACGCCGCTCAACGGCGTGCTGTTCATGGATGTCCTGCCCGTGACGACATTCATCGTATCGTCGCTGACGGGCACCGTGCCCGCGCGCGCGCAGATCGTCGGGGCCTGCATGACGGGCGCGGCGCTGATTTTCAACAATCTCTACTTACGCCGGCGGAATCGGCGACCGCCAACGAACCGGACTGCTCACGCCCCATCCAGTGGCCGTCCTTGAGAAAACACCGCGTCGAGCCAAACGCATCGAAACCCTCCCGGTCAAGGCCGACGAAGCATTTGACGCATTGAAATCCGCCCTGCTGCATAAGCAAATGAATTTCTAATCGTTCAAATCGACGCCCGGACACGCGACACTCGCGCGTCAAATAGGTTTTCGGATAGGCAATTCGCGCGATGAAGCCGCAGATCGAACGGATCGTGCATTGGCTGCTCTCGGGACTCGAACTCCAGAGCACGGTGTTCCATGTCGGCCAATATTGCGGCCGCTGGCAGGCATCGACATCGGACAAGGGTCTCGCGAGCTTTCACGTGGTGCTGCACGGACACTGCTGGTTCAAGCGCCCTGACACGGGCGAATGCACGCGGCTCGAAGCGGGCGATACGGTATTTCTGCTGCGCGACGTGCCGCACGTGCTGTCGCCCGATGCCGAGATGCCGGCCGCCGACGCGCCGATCCAGCGCATCGGCACGATGACGCCGCTGACCGCATCGACGGTCGTGGGCACCGGGCTCGCGTGCGGCTTCTTCGCGTTTGACGCGATGCCGGGCGAACTGCTGCTGTCGATGCTGCCCGATACGCTGATCGTGCGTTCAAGCTCACCGTCGTCCGAAAGCGCGCGCGCCGTCTTCGATTTGATCCGCGCCGAAGCGCTTCGCGATTCGGAAACGCCGTCGGCGCTGATCGCCCGTTTGACCGAACTGCTGTTCTTCTATGCCTTGCGCGAAATCGCCGAACGCGACGATACGGCCGCCGGATTATGGTCGCTGCTCAAGGGCAGCGAATTTTCGAGCCTCGTCGAAGCGATCATCGCGGAGCCCGGTCATGCGTGGTCGACCGATGCGATGGCCGCGCACGCGCATATGTCGCGCGCGCGATTCTTCAAGCGCTTCGTCGAAGCGTGCGGCCAGCCGCCCGCGCAGTTTCTGACGCTGATCCGCATGAAAATGGCGGCCGGCATGCTGCGCGAAGGCGTCAGCATTTCACGTGCGGCCGAACGCGTCGGATACCAATCCGAGTCCGCGTTCGCCCAGGCCTTCAAGCGCGTGACGGGTGCGCAGCCGGGCGCCTTGCGGCGCATGCCTTCGTCGTCCCTCGTGCACTGAGCGCGCGACGGCGCCGAGACGAATTCGCAGCAAACGAAGACGGCCGCGCATTGTCCGTCGCGCGGGCCTCGACAAGAATGTGGCCTGATCCACTTGCCCTTCCGAGCCGCCCATGAGCCGCCTTCCGCTGCAAACCGTCGAATCCGCCCCCGAAGCGAGCCGCCCCTTTCTCGAACGCTCGCTCGCGAACAACGGCTTCCTGCCGAATCTCGTCGCCGCCCTCGCGAACGCGCCGACCGCGCTCGAAACGTATCTGACGGTCGGCGAAATCAACGCGCGCAGCAGCCTCACGCTCGCGGAGCGCGAAGTCGTCCAGATCACGGCCGCGGCCATTCATGGATGCGGGTTTTGCGTCGCCGGCCATACGGCGGTGGCCCTCAAGAAAGCCAAGCTCCCGCCCGAACTCGTCGAAGGCATCCGCGCACGCGGCACGCTCGACGATGCGCGTCTTGACGCGATCGCTCGCTTCACGGAGGCCGTCATCGCATCGCGCGGCGCCGTCAGCGACAGCGAATTCGCACGCTTCCGGAGCGCCGGCTTCACCGAAGCCGCCGCGCTCGAAGTCGTGCTCGGCGTGAGCCTCGCGACACTCTGCAACTTCGCCAATAACCTTTCGAAGCATCCGCTGAATCCCGAACTCAAGGCTTTCGAATGGACGCCGGCGGCGCAAGCGGCATGACGACGCGCTCGTTGCCGCCGCTCGACGCGCGTCTGCGTGACTGGCTCGACGCATACGCGGACGCGCTCGACGACGGCAGCGCCGCGCCTGAATCCGTGATGCCGGCGCTCGCGCAAGCGGGGCAGTTCTCGATCGGCGTGCCCGATTCGCTCGGCGGCACGGGCGGCGCGATCACGGATGCGATCCTCGCGGTCGCGAGCGTCGCCGCGCGATCGTTGACGGCGGCGTTCGTCTTCTGGGGGCAGCGCACGTTTATCGAATATCTGCTGCAGAGCCCGAATACGGGCTTGCGCGACCGCTTGCTGCCGGCCTTGCTCGACGGTCGCCACGCGGGCGCGACCGGGCTCTCGAACGCGATGAAATACCTCGGCGGCATCGAGTCGTTGCAGATACGCGCGGTCGAGACAGGCCACGCGCTCGATATCGAGGGCACCTTGCCGTGGGTCACGAATCTGCGCAAGGAAGGGTTCGTCGTCGCCGCGGTCGCCGGTCGCGCGAACGGTCAGACGCCCGTGATCGTCGCCATTCCGCACGACGCGCCCGGCGTATCGCGCAGCGACGATCTCGATCTCGTCGCGATGCGATCCAGCAACACCGCCGCGATCGATCTCGCGCGCGTGGCGCTCGACGATTCATGGATCATCGCCGTCGAGGCGATGCCGTTCCTCGCTCGCGTGCGACCCGCGTTTCTCGGTCTCCAATGCGGCTTGTCGATCGGGCTCGCCCAGCGTTGCCTCGACGAGGCACGCCGCGCCGCCGACGCATTGTCCGCCGAAATCGACACGCTCGACCATCGTCTCGCGACGGTCACGCAGCGCTTGCTCGATGGCGTCGCATCAGGCGTCTTTCGCGCCCACGCCGCGCCCTTGTTTGAAATCCGCATCGAACTCGCGGCGATCGCCTCGGCCGCCGCCGCGCTCGAAATCCAGAGCGCGGGCGGTCGCGGCTACCTTCGTCCCAAACGTGAGGATCGCGAGGATCTCGGCAATGCCGCCCCCCTCCGTGCGTCCACGCATGCCGTTGCCCAAGTTGCCGCGCCTGCGCCGATGTCCGCGCCCCCGGCGACGCGTGACGGCGGCGTCGCACGCCGCTGGCGCGAAGCCGCGTTCATTCCGGTCGTCACGCCGAGCCTCACGCAACTCAAGCTCGAACTCGCACGCCGCGCGACGAGTACCGCCGCATGAGCGCGCATCGGCTCGAAGCCCGCGACATCCACGTGCGGTATCGGCGCGACGATCGGCATCGAGCCGAGCGCGAAGCGCTCGCGTCCCCCGCGCATACCGTGTTATCCGGCGTCGATCTGCGCGTCGCCGATGCGCAGATCGTGTCGTTGATCGGTCCAAGCGGCTGCGGCAAATCGACGTTGCTGCGTGTGCTCGCGGGCCTGCAGCGCCCGGACTCGGGCACGGTCTCGCTCGCGGGCCGGCCGTTCGACACGCCGCAGGCGGACATCGCGGTCGCGTTCCAGGATCCGTGTCTGCTGCCCTGGCTCGATGTCGCGCGCAATGTCGGTTTCGGGCTCGATTTCGGGAACCGGACGCGCCTGTCGCGCGCGCAAAAACGTGCGCGCGTCGAAGCCGTGCTCGAACACGTCGGTCTGCCGCATGCGAAACAGGCGTCGCCGTCGCAACTGTCGGGCGGGATGGCGCAACGCGTGGCGCTCGCACGATGTCTCGCGCGCGAGCCTCGCGTGCTGTTGCTCGACGAACCGTTCGGCGCGCTCGACGAATCGACGCGCGACGATATGCAACAGTTACTGATGCAGATCGTCCGACGCGCGCGAACGGCCACCGTGCTCGTCACGCACGATCTCGACGAAGCGCTTCGCGTCTCGGATCAGATCGTGCTGCTCGGCATGCACGGACGCGAGGCCGGACGCTGGACGCTCGACGCATCGACGCCGCGCGATCCCGCCGACCCCGGCTATACGGTGCTGCACGACACGATCCGTCGCGCCCTGCACGGCGCGCGGCATGCGCCGGCACGCGCGGTCGATCATGCGCCGCCTCGACCGATCCTGGCGACGGAGGACCGCATCGGGATCTGACTCGCATCGCGAGGCGTGATGGACTTGGACGGGCGCTTGCATCGACACGCGGCGCTCTTGGATGGATCCGACTGACTGTTCTGATATCGATACCTTATGTGCGACGTTCCGATGAATCGCCGGGAATGGCTCAAGCTCGCCGCGTTGTTCAGCGCCGCGACCGCGACGCCCTTGCTCGGCATGCGCAATGCGCGGGCTGCCGCCGAACCCGACGCCCCCGTGCGGATCGGCTATCTGCCGATTACGGATGCCGCGCCGTTGCTCGCCGCGCATCACAACGGATATTTTGCCGAGGCAGGCTTGTCGGTCGAGAAGCCGACCTTGCTGCGGAGCTGGGCGCAACTCGTCGAAGCGTTTCTGTCGGGCCAGGTCAACGTCGTGCATCTGCTTTCGCCGATGGCGATCTGGGCACGCTACGGCAGCCGCGCGCCCGCGAAGGTCGTCGCATGGAATCACGTGAACGGATCGGCGCTGACGGTCACGCCCGACATTCAATCGGTGCGCGATCTCGGCGGCAAGACGGTCGCCGTGCCGTTCTGGTATTCGATTCACAACGTCGTGGTCCAGCAGATGATGCGCGACGCGGGTCTCAAGCCCGTGCTCAAGCGCGCGGATGCGCCGGCCGCCGACGAGGTGAACCTCATCGTGATGGCGCCTGCCGATATGCCGCCCGCGCTCGCCTCGAAACAGATCGCCGGATACATCGTCGCGGAGCCGTTCAATGCGGCCGCCGAAGCGCTCAACGTCGGCAAGGTGCTGCGCTTTACGGGCGACGTCTGGAAAAATCACGCGTGCTGCACGGTGTTCATGCATCAGGCCGATCTCGATACACGGCCCGCATGGTCGCAGAAAGTCGTCGATGCGATCGTCCGCGCCCAACTCTGGAGCCGCACGCATCCCGAAGATCTCGCGCGCCTGCTGTCGAAAGACGGCCCCGATCGCTACACGCCGCATACGACGCAAGTCCTGACGCGCGTGCTCGCGCCCGCGGCGTCCGACGAAGGCCGTTATCTCGCGGACGGCGCGATCCGTCATGCCGACTGGCATCCGAAGCGCATCGACTTCCAGCCCTACCCGTATCCGAGCTATACGGAAGAACTCGTGCGTCGGCTCAAGCTCACGCAGGTCGACGGCAACACGGCGTTTCTCGGCGCGCTCGACCCCGTGGCGACGGCGCGCGATCTCGTCGACGACCGGTTCGTCCGCAACAGCATCGCGAAGTACGGCGGTCTGCAGGCGTTCGGCGCGCCGGACGGCTTCGAGCGCAAGGAGGTCGTCGTTGTCTGAGCCCGTCTCGACGCCGAGCGCGTCCGTTCCGATGCCATCGCGTTCGACGCCGGATCGCGCCGCGCGCACGCGCCGGCCCGTATCCTTCCCCTATGGCCTGATCGGCGGCATCGCCGTCGTGCTGATCTGGTGGCTGGCGACGCACGTCGGCGGCCAAGACAGTCTCGCGCGCGCGTTCTCACCCGATGCGGCGCTCGCAGCGCTGGTCCCGCTCGTGCGCGACGACCATCTCGTCGAGCATGCGATCGTGAGCTTGGGCCGCGTCGCGATCGGACTCGGCTGGGCCATGGCGCTCGGCGTGCCGATCGGGCTCGTGATCGGCCGGTTCCGCACGATCGACCGGATGCTGACGCCGGCGTTTCAGTTCCTTCGCATGATCTCGCCGCTGTCGTGGATGCCGATCGCGGTGATGTCGCTCGGGGTCGGCAATCGCTCCGTGTGTTTTCTGCTCGCCTTCGCCGCGGTCTGGCCGATCATCATGAACACCGCCGCGGGCATCGCGCACCTCGATGCGCGCTGGATTCAGCTCGGACGCAGCCTCGCCGCATCGCGCGCCGAGATGCTGCTTCACGTGTATCTGCCCGGTATCGCCGCGCACTTGCTCACCGGTCTGAGGCTCGCCGTCGGGATTCTCTGGATCGTGCTCGTGCCGGCGGAAATGCTCGGCGTCAGCGCGGGGCTCGGTTATCTGATCCTCGATACACGCGATCGCCTCGCCTATTCCGAGCTGTCGGCGACGATCCTCGTGATCGGCGCGATCGGCTTTGCGATCGACACGGGACTGCGCGCGCTCTATCGACGATTCGTGCGATAGCGGTTTCGTCCATGCATCAGACCGCGAAATCCGTCGATGCGGACAGCACTCTCCACGTTTCCGTTTCCTCCGTCACGTACGCGTTTTTCGCGGCAATCGCGGCCAAGGTATCCGTACCCAACGGCAGACGCAGCGGCGGATTCGACGCATCGACGAGCGTGACCAGCGCCGCCGCGAGCTTCGTCGGGTCGCCGGGCTGGTTGTGGTTCATCTGCACGGCCCTGCGACGTACGGCGCCCGAGGTGGCGTCATAGTCGTCAATCACGTTGGGTGAAACAACGAGCGACGACGCATCCAGAAAGTCCGTACGGAAGTACCCGGGCTCGACCACGGTCGCATGGATGCCGAGCGGCTTGAGCTCCGCATGCAACGCTTCCGTCAGGCCCTCGACGGCGAACTTCGTCGACGAATACACGCCGAATCCCGGTCCCGCGCGATAGCCGCCGACCGACGAAATATTGATCACATGGCCTGAACGGTGCGCACGCATCGTCGGCAACACGGCGCGCGTGACGTTGAGCAAGCCGAATACATTCGTGTCGTACATGCGGCGCACGTCCTTGTCGGCCGCTTCCTCGACCGCACCCAGCAGACCGAAACCGGCGTTGTTGACGAGCACGTCGATGCGCCCGAACGTGTCGATCGCCGACTGCACGGCCGCTTTAGCCTGGGCCTCGTCGGTCACATCGAGCGCGACCGGCAGCAGCATCGCGGACGTGCCGAGCCGCTCGACGATCGCGGACACGTTCCGTCCCGCCGCGACGACCGCGTTTCCGTCGGCGAGCGCCGCTTCAGCCATCAATGCGCCGATACCGCGCGACGCACCCGTAATGAACCAGACACGCTTGAAGCCACCTTGTTGAGCGTTTGCCATGTTGTCTCTCCGACGAGTGGGATGAAGTGACGCCATGGTAGGCCCGGCAATTGGCATAAACTAGCCGCATATTGATGGCGTGATAATCAACGTTTGTTTGCGAATCCGGAGACCTCGACATGAACGAAATCCGCGCGATCACCACGTTCGTCCGTGCCGCGGCACTCGGGAGCCTGCGCGGCGCGGCAGTCGATCAAGGCATTTCGCCGCAGGCCGCGAGCCATGCGGTGATGCAATTGGAAAAGACCTTGGGCGTGCGGCTGTTTCATCGCACGACGCGCAAGCTGAGTCTGACCGAGGAGGGCCAGCGGCTGCTCGATAGCGTCGAACCGGCGCTCGCCACGCTATCGTCCGCGCTCGACGATGCTCGACGCGCGAAACACGACGTGGCCGGCATGCTGCGCGTGAGTGCGCCGCGCTCGCTCGGACTGCCGGTGCTCTGGCCGTTCTTCGAGGCATTTCAAGCGCACTATCCCGACGTGCAGCTCGAAGTGCAATTCGACGATCAATTCACGGATCTCGTGACCGACCGCGCCGACGTGGGCTTCCGCGGCGGACCGCCGCCCTCGGGCGGCTCGATCGCGCGCCGGCTGCTGCCGATTCAACTGATCGTCTGCGCATCGCCCGGCTATATCGAGCGTCACGGCGCGCCGCGCACCGTGGACGAACTCGCCCAGCATCGCTGCACCGGGTATCGACGCGCCAATACAGGCAAGCTCGCGCAGTGGCAGTTTCGTATCGGCGACGAGATCGCCTATCGCGATGTCCCCCCCGCGATCTGCGTCAACGATACGGAAATGGAAACGCAGGCCGTGCTGTCGGGTCTCGGCATCGGGCAATTGGGAAGCTTCAACGCCACGGCGCATATTCGGAGCGGTCGACTGATTCCTTTGCTGACGGAACACGTCACCGAATACGGCGCGGTCTATATCTACTACAGGCATCGAACCGAACAGTCGCTGCGCGTGAGGACGTTCATCGACTTCATGGTCGAACGCCTATCCGGCAACCGGGATTTTTTTCTCGATGCGTCCGAGCTTCGCGCCGCGCAACACGTGCCGCAAAAACGCGTGCCGAAGCGACGCGGCGCGTCGCGGCCTTGACGCGCGGCACTCGATCTCGATCCTCGCAGCAGCGTGGCCGACAGATCCGGCTTGCCGTGCGACGTAGCGTGCAAGAACCCACGCCCTATCGCCGTGGCGCGCGCTCCGCATATCCCACCGCGATCGAGATCACCGCGATGCCGGCCAACTGCAGTCCGCTCAGATGCTGACCGAAGACGAGCCGGTCGATCACGATCGCGACCGCCGGATAGACGAACTGAAGCAGCGCGATACGCCCCGTATTCAGGCGCGCCATGCCGCTATACATCAGCGTATAGGCGAGCGCCGTATGAACGATGCCGAGCCCCGCGAGCCAGAGCCACGATGCACCCAACGCGGGCCAACCGTGACGCATCGGCCAGACCCATAGCGTCAAGGTCCCGATCGCGCATTGCCACCACGCGAGCACGCCCATGGGCAAGTCGCGCAGACGCCTCGCGATGATCGCCGCGCATGCCGTGCAAAGGGCCCCCACGAGACACAAGACGACACCGAGCCCGTCGCCTTGCCGAACCCCGCTGTCCGCGGCATGTTCGACAAGACCCGTCGCGAACACGAGGCCGATCATCGCCGCCGAGACCGCGCCCACGCGCCGCCTGCCGACCGACTCCTTGAGACACAGCACGCCCAGCACCACCATCCACATCGGCTGGAATTGGAACAGCACGATCGCCACGCCTGTCGAGATCCGCTCGATCGCGTTGAAGAACAGGCACCAGCTCAGCACCATCAACGCACCCGCGACGAGTACCCAGGGTCCGCTCGTCCGCGTCAGCCGCAAACCGTATGCCTGTCGTCGCACCACGAACCACAGCGTCAAGCCGGCGAGGCCGAACGCGCAGCGAAACCACGCGGCCGTCAACGGATCGGCATGCGCCTCGCGAACGAAGATACCGATCGTGCCGAGCAACGCGCAACCGAGGACAAAAGGCCTGACGCCCGACGACGATCGGGCCGCCATCCAGGCGCTGTTCCTAGGGTCGATGTCTGAAGGTGTCTGCATGCGGCCAGTGTGTGCCGCTGTCATTCGAACGAAAAGCGCATAATTCGAACGTCATCTATTCGAATTTCGAAAGGAGGCATGCGATGCCACACCACGCGTTGCAGACCGACTGGCTCCGCTGCTTTGTCGCCGTGGTCGATGCGGGCTCGCTGTCGAGCGCGGCGGCCGAAGTCCATCGGTCGCAGTCGGCCGTCAGCATGCAGCTCAAGAAACTCGAAAGCGCGCTCGGCTTGCGCCTCATCGAACGCGGTTCGCGCACGCTCGAACTCACACAGGACGGTCAGACGCTGCTTGGCTACGCGCGCCGCATTCTCGATCTGCACGCGGAAGCGCAGATGGCGCTGCACGACGAACCGCTGACCGGACGCGTACGGCTCGGCGTACCCGACGACTATGCCGCGAAATATCTGACACCCGTGCTCAAACGCTTCGCGCCCCGCCATAGCGGTGTCGAGATCGAGCTGATCTGCGAGCAATCGACGTCGCTGATTCCGCGCGTGGCGAGCGGCGAACTCGACATCGCGCTCGTCTCGCGCGATCACGCGCGGCGCGGCACCTTACTGTTTCACGAACCGATGGTCTGGGTCGGCGCCGCGCAATTCGAACTCTGGCGGCGCGATCCGATACCGATCGCCGTTTACGAAAGCACGAGCCTCGCGCGGCGCAGCGCGATCCATTCGCTCGCGCAGCAGGGACGTCGATACAAAGTGGTCTACCACAGTTCGAGCCTGGCGGGACAGATCGCGGCGGTCGAGAGCGGGCTGGCCGTGGCGGCCCTCACGCAATGCAGTACGCCCGCGCATCTGCGGATGCTGGGCGCCGACGAAAATCTGGGCCCGCTCGAACCGATGGAAGTCGCGGCGTATCGCAGCCGCGATTCGCGCGGCGCGAAGGCCGTCGACAGCCTCCACGCGTTACTGGTCAAGACGCTTCGTCAAGCGACGTTCACGTAAGACGTGTCGCGTGCCCACCGCGCGCGACACGCCTAAGACCATCACAATCCGATGTACACGACGCTGACATCGCGTCGCCGACATCACGCCTCGTCATGCATGCACAGCACCGATTTGATCGAGCGGCCGCTGAGCGCATCGTCGACCGCGGCATTGACCTCATCGAGGCCATACGACGTCAAGATCCGATCGATCGGAAACTTGCCCTGGCTGTAGAGGTCGGCCATACGCGGAATGAACACCTCGGGATGGCAGTCGCCGAGGATCGCGCCGCGCAGCGTGCGGCCGCCCGTCATCATGTGCTCGACGTCGACGACGAGCTCCATGCCCTTGGGCGCGCCGCCGACGAACACGCAGGTCCCGAGCCGCGCGAGCACCGCCATCGCCGTTCTCAACACATTCATGTTCGCCGTCGTGTCGAACGTGAAATCGACGCCGCGCCCGCCCGTCGCTTCGAGAATGCGTGCGCGCGCATCGTCGCGCGACGCGTGAATCGCGAGCGTCGCGCCGAGTTCGAGCGCCTTGTCGAGCCGCGCTTCCGACTGATCGACCGCGATGATGTGTCCGGCGCCCGCGAGACGCGCGGCCATCAATGCGCACAGGCCGACCGAGCCGGTTCCGAAGATCGCGATCGACTGGCCGGGCCGGAGTCCCATCACGTTGATCACGGACCCCGCGCCTGTCTGCACGGCGCATCCCATCGGTCCCAGTACTTCGAACGGCACGTCGCGACGCACCTTGACGGCCGCGTTCTGATGCACGACGGCATGCGTCGCGAACGACGACTGGCCATGGAACGTGTGGATCAGACATCCCGATTGCGACAACGGGCTGCTCTTGTCGATGCGTCCGCCTTCGAAGTTGAGCGCATCGAAATGCGCGCAATAGCTCGGCCGCGACATCCGGCACGCCGCGCATTCGCCGCAATAGCTGAACGAAAGCGCGACATGGTCGCCGGGCCGGACCTTCGTGACCGCGGCGCCGATCTGTTCGACGACGCCCGCGCCCTCGTGGCCGAACACGCACGGATGCGGAATCGGATAGATCTCGTGATCGCGCATCGCGATGTCGGTGTGACAAATGCCCGATGCACGCACGCGAACGAGGATCTCGTCGTCGCGCGGCATCTCCATATCGAGTCGCTCGACCGAAAATGCCTGGCCGATACCGCGTGCGACTGCTGCGTCGATTTTCATAGTGTTCTCCGGCGAGTGCCGATAATTGGCCAAGCGTTTCAGTCGTGCGCGACGACGCGATGCGTGCTGCGCGACACGGCGAACGACACGACCGCGATGACGATCGCCGTGCCCGTCGCGACAAGATACAGAAAGCGCGGCGCGCCCGAGCCTCCGATCGCGCTCGCGAGCGACTGGAAGAACGGCGACGCGACCACGCCCGCGCCGATCCCCGCTGTGATGACGCCGTAGGCGGCGTCATGCTGATCCAAGGTGATGCGTCCCGACGCCATGGCGAGAATATGCGGCGTCAGCATCGCGTTGCCGGCGCCGACGATAAACGCGCCGAGCGAAACGATCGTCGGTGTATGCGCACCGGCAAGCACGTAATAGCCGAGCGCGTAAAGCAAAAACGAAACGGGAATCAGCAGGCTTTTGAGCACGCGCAACGCTTCGGGATAGAAGGGACTCAACACGAAGCACGCGAGGCCCGGAAACGAAATCACGATGCCGATCATCCACGGTTCGCCGATATGATCGGCCGTCATGAACATCGCGACCGACGTCGTGATGATGGCCTGAATCGCGAAGTTCAGCGTCATGAACGCAAACAGCGCGAACACCGCGGGCGGCAGATTGCGGATCCCCCCCGTGCTCGCGGCGCGTTGCGGCAGCGCGGCCGGCGTGCCGGCCAAGGCGAGCAAGGCGATCACGAATACGATCGCGAACGTATAGAACGGATACTGCCAGCCGTACGCGAGCAGCATGCCGCTCACGAGACTCGCGATGACGTTCGCGACCATCGAGATCGACGACGTCATGCCCAGCAGGCGGCGCATCTTCTCGCCCTCGAACCGCTCGGTGATGATCGCGTTCGGAATCGGCGACACGAGCCCGACGCCGATGCCCGTGAGCAGACGCACGACGAGGATCGAATTGATGTCGTTGAGCCAGGCCGGCATCATGCCCGTCACGCCGTAAATCACGAGCCCGATGATCAGGATCGTCTTGCGGTCGATATAGCGCGCGAGCATGCCCGACACGGCGCTGAAAATGATCGCGGTGATGAACGGCATCGTCATCACGAGCTTGATCTGCAGATCCGACGCCAACGAGAAGGTTTCGGCGATGCGCCCGAGCGCGGGTCCGATGGACGACGCCTCGAACGTCCAGACGAGCGGGATCAGCAAGACGACGAAGATATTGAACCGCGTCAGCGCGGCGCCCGATGCGGATGATGTTTCTGCTTTCATGGTGTCTCCTCCTTTTAATGATATCCGTCGCCTGAGGCTCCGGACGTTTGCGAGCCGGCGTGCTAGGTGCCGTGCATCAGCGAAATCAGCAGCGCGGGGCCCGGCCCGAGATTCACCCACGCATGCGGCGTTGCCCGTTGACGCACGACGTCGAACGGCTCGATATCGATCGGCTCGCCTTCGTCGAGCACGAGCTTCACGCGGCCTTCGAGCAGGATCACGCAGTCGCTCGTCGGCGTCCGGTGCATCAACGGATGACGCGCGCCGTCGACCCGGCACGCCTCGATGTCGTTGCTCCGGAAAAATGCATCCGCTATCACACGCCAATCGACGTCCTCGTGCGCAGCGGGCGGCGCCGGTAGCACGAAAAAACGCAAGAGGCTCTGCCCGCTCGGCGGATGGAACGGCACGTCGCCGCGCACACTCGCGGCGCGCGATACGAAGCTTTGCCAAAGTTCGATATCGACGCCGGGCGTCATCGGTACAAGGTCCTCGCGTCGTTGCGCCGGACCGTTCGCCGTGTCCGCGACGAGGTCGACGATACGAATCTGTCGTGTCATGTTCGGCTCAACCCAGACATTGCTCGGCGATCATGCGTCCGATCGGCAGCGACGACGTCGCGGCCGGCGACGGTGCGTTGCAGACGTGAAGCATTCGCGGCGTTTGCAGAAAAAGGAAATCGTCGATCATCGATCCATCGCGTCTGACGGCCTGCGCGCGGATGCCGGCTCCCATCGGCAGCAGATCGTCGAGCGACAACGACGGGCAATATTTGCGGCATTCGTCGAGATAGCCGCGTTTCCAAAGCGAATTCACGAGCTCGTGAAAGGCCGAGGCCCGATAGCGGACAAGCAATCGCCAAAAGCCCGGAAACACCGACAAATCGAACAGGTCGCGCAGGTTGACGGCATGCTTCGCATAGCCTTCGCGCGCCGTGCCCAATACCGCGTTCGGACCGACCGTCTGACCGCCGCCCATCGTCTTCGTCACGTGAATGCCGAGAAACGGCAACGCGGGATCGGGCACCGGATAGACGAGGCGCTTGACGATGTCGTTCTTCGACGCCGGCAACTTGAAGTACTCGCCGCGAAACGGAATGATCCGATGCTCGATCTCAAGTCCCGCAAGCCGTGCGATGCGGTCCGACTGAAGCCCCGCGCAGGCGATGAGCTTGTCGGCCGTGAACGCCGCGCCCGGCGTGTCGACCTCGACGTGCGTGCCCTTTTCTCGAATGCCCGTCACGGACACGCCCATTTCGATCGTCGCGCCGTTGCGTTGGAGCTTCTCGCCGATGGCCGTGCAAACCCGCTTGTAGTCGACGATCGCCGTGTCGTGCACGAGGATCGCGCCTTCCCCGTCGACCGCCGGCTCTTCGGCAGCGAGTTCCGCCTTCGTGAGCCGATCGGCGTGGACACCGTTGATGCGCGCGCGTTCGAGCAGGTCGTCCATGCGGCTCGATTCGCGCGCATTCGTCGCCACGATGAGCTTGCCGCACGTGTCGTAGGGCACACCGTTCTCGTCGCAAAAGCGTTTGACCGCCGAGGCGCCTTCGAGACACAGCCGCGCCTTCAAACTCCCCGGCTTGTAGTAAATGCCCGAGTGAATCACGCCGCTGTTGTGTCCGGTCTGATGCGCGGCGAGGCGCGGCTCCTTTTCGAGCACGAGCACGCTCGCATGCGGGCGGCGCGCCTGCACGGCCAGTGCAGTCGCGAGCCCGACGATGCCGCCGCCGATCACGCATACGTCATATTTCATTGAAACTTGCCGGCGATGCCGTCTCCATGCTTTCGAGTCAAGCTGTTGTCGTGTTCGCGCGTGCAGGTCGATTCGGCGGACGCCATCGGTCCGCGCGCTCGACCTCACGCGGATTCCATCGGCGTCTTGGTCCCCTGAAACAGCGCGAGACGCCACACCGCGCCGCGCCGAACCCAGACGGCCGCATATCGACTGCTCAAGGCGATATCTCCCGTCGCCTTGCGAATCGACGCGATCATCCGTCCCGTCACCACGAGCACGTCGTCGGACGCCGCGCTCACCCGCACGTCTTCGAGCGACAGCGCGCGATACACGTTCGCGCCGCTGGCGAGGCTCTCGAGATAACGGGCCTTCGTATCCGCGACGCCGTTCGAGTGGACGTACACGACATCGTCTTCGAGCATCGCGTCGAGCGCCGCGACGTCGGCGCGCAGCATCGCGCTTTCGCGCAGGCGTTCGAGCGATTCGGCGCGCTCGACCCACACGGCCGCGCGATCGCGATCGTCCGATCCGATTTCGGACGCATTCTCCCGTCCGCGCGCAACGGCGTCATTCCGGATGTCATTCACGTTCGACTCCCGCGAGCTTGAAGCGCGAGGCTTCGCAACACGCCTTGACGAGCGCCATGCCGTAGTCGTTGCCGTTCGGCGTTCTGACGAGCGTGTGGATATGGAATTTCTCGGGCTCGGTGTTCGACAGAAACACGCCGGCGTGATGATCGAATTCGATGATGAGCACGGGGCTCTGGATCCGGTAGTAAAACGGATCGGTGTCGCCGTATCCGCCGATCCAGCAGAAATGCGTCGAATCCAGATGGCGTCGGATCTCGTCCATCCGCGCTTCGAAGGGACCGCTCGGCAGATAGGCGTGATAGATCCCGATGAGTTCGAGCAGCAGGTCCCGGCAGTCCGCGGGGAAGTGTTTGACCTCGACCCCTTCGTAGGGAATGACGCGGTTGTCCTGGAACGCGCCGGACAGCAATAATTCATCGCCAATCGCGACACGTCCGTCCGGCATCGACGGATCGCGTTTGAGCGCATAGACCTGCGCTTTCGCGCGAACGTCGTCGGGCAAGGCGCGCATCAATTCGAGGCCGACCACTTCCTCTTCGTTGAGTTCGGCCACGCCGATGTCGGGTCCCGCATCGATCACGTTCGGCTCGGCGCCCATGAACAGCGGCGTGAACACCATCTGCCGCCCGACGACGGTGCAGTTCAGGCACAGATGATGACCGTAGAAGTTCCAACCCCAGGGCTCATCGGACGACGGCGTACCGAAGAGATTGAAGTTGTAGCTGTATTCGTTCATGATCCGCGGCGCGCGCGTGAGCGCTCCGAGGAACGCGTTGACGCGCATGAGATTGCGCGCCTTTTCATAACCGCGCGCGCTCAGGCTTGCCCGCAGGACGTCGAGAATCGCATCGCGCTTGGACGCATCGATCTCGTCGAGGCGCAGACCGAAGCGATTCATGTAGACCTCGGGATTCATCCACGCATGACGCGCGCGATCGTCGATCGCGTGCATCACCGCGTCGTGTTCGGCGGGCGATACGAGACGCAGCAACGCGGCGACCGCGATCCGCATCCTGTCGACCGGCGCGGACTCGTCGCGCATCGTATAGAGGCCCTCGACGATCATGCCGTCCGATGTGATCCCTTTGAACGTCTCGTCGACGAGACGCGCGCGCCATGCGGCGAACATCGGACCGCTACGCGGGTTCGCGAGGCAGCGATCGGCCCAAGAATAGGCATCGTGCTGTTCGATACCCTCGACCTTCGGGTCGTCCGATGCGCGCAAATACGCTCGGAACGGTTCGGCGCGTTGCGCCTCGGCTCGCACCTGAGACGGCACCTGAGACCGCGCCTCATGCGTGCCCGCGAGACGGTCCTTGAGCGACGCCAGCATGGCGCGTCCTTCATCAACGTCGCGAAAGCCCGCGAACACATAGTGATCGGGACGCACGATGGCGCCGATGCAGCCGTGCCGTTCGAGAAACGCGCGCACCAGCGTGCCCGATTCGACGACATGCGCGACGGTCGTATTCGGCGTTGCGCGCGCCCCGGTATCCGAGCCCGCGTTGTCGCGCGCTCCGTCGAGTTCGGAGAGGCTTGCGACGGCGATCGACACGATATCGAGCGCGCGGGCCGCATCGCCCAGTTCCCGGATCGAGGATCCATCGGCGAGCGCGGAGAAGACAATATGAAACTGCCCCTCGCACGATTCATCGAGCAGCATCGCGCGTCCTCCCGCATCCGTCACGCGCGGTTGCGGAAACACACGGCCGGCGAGCGGCGCGTCATGCTCGATGCATCCCCCGACGAGCGGCGGAATCATGTCTTGCCTCACAAGCGTCACGGGCGTGCCCGAGCGCAGCAGCTCCGCGTCGCGCACGCGCGCCGACGCTTCATCGCGCTCGGAAATCAAGCGCCCGCGCTCCTTGGCGATCAGCGTCGTTTCGATGACGTTCGGGCGCCGCTCCTCGACATAACTGTCGAGCAATGCGCTCGATGCTTGATCACGCAGGACCGCTGCGAGCTTCCATTCGAGATTCCCCGCATCGCGCAAACCCTGACACATGCCTTGTCCGAGAAACGGCGGCGTCTGATGCGCACTGTCGCCCGCGATGAACACGCGCGCCTTATGCCATTCGGTCGCGACGAGCGCGTGGAATTGATACGGCGCCGCACGCAGGATTTCCGCTTGTCCGGGCTTGAGCCAGCGACCGAGCAACGACCACAGATAGGGCTCGGACAGCAACGTCTCGCGATCCTCGCCTTCGAGCACCATGAATTCCCAGCGGCGATGATTGCCCGGACACACGATGTACGAACACGGCCGCGCGGGTTCGCAGTATTGACGGTTCGAGTCGGGCAGCACATGCAGATAGGCGTCATCGACCTTCACGTCGACGACCATCCACGACACGTCGTAGTCGTAGGTTTCGAGTTTGAGCCCGAGGCTTTCGCGCGTCGGACTCCACGCACCGTCGCAACCGACCGCGTAGCGCGCCGACCACGACATGACGTCGCCGCTCGCCGATCGCGTGTCGATGCGCACGTGCGCGCTGTCCTGCGATATCGCCGTGACTTCATGGCCGAAACGCAGATCCACGTTTGCCGCATCGCGCAAATGGTCGCGCAGCACCGTTTCGACACCCGGCTGATCGCAGGTGTAGTTCGGTTCCCACGTCAAGGCGAACGGCTGTTGCTCGCGCCGCAGGATCTGGATCAATTGACCGTCGACGCCCGTATATTCGGTATCTCTGAACGAATCGATATGCGGGATCAGTTTCTCGGCCACGCCGATGCGCTGGAACAGCCGCATCGCATCGTGATCGAAACCGACCGCGCGCGGTTGCGGATACACCGTCGTCGTCTTCTCGATGACGAGCACGCTCAAGCCGCGTCTGTTCAGCAAACCCGCCAGCGTGGCACCGATAGGGCCGCAACCGAGAACGGCAACGTCGTACAAGGGAAAGTCCTGACTTACGCTCATGCTTGCGTCTTTTCAAATAGGGCGGAGATTGAATGAGCGCAAGGCTATAGACGCGTACACTGCGGCACAATTGACTTAATTTGACGCCTGAGTTGCACTGGATTGAACAATGAGTCGCCGCCTATTCAAAATCCCGCTCGAAGGTCTGAACGTGCTCGACGCGATCGATCGATACGGTTCGTTTGCGGGCGCGGCGCAACACCTGTGCGTCGTGACGTCGTCGATCACGCATTCGGTCAAGAGCCTCGAAGAAATACTCGGGATTACCCTATTCGACCGATCGGGACGACGCGCGCATTTCACGGCCGAAGGCCGCGCCATTCTCGAACGCGGCCGCTTGCTGCTCGCGCAAGTCGGCGAATTCAACGACAGCCTGCAATCGCTCGCGACCGGATGGGAACCGCGGCTGCGCATCGCGGCAGACCAGGTCGTCAGAATGGAAACGTTGATGTCGGTCATCGACGAGTTTTATGCCGCGACGTCGGGGACCGCGCTGCATCTCACGCAGGAAGCCGGCTCGGGCGTCTGGGACGCGTTGATGTCGGGCCGCGCGGACTTGATCGTGGGCGCGCCCGGCGAAGGGCCGCCCGACGGCGGTTACGAATCGATCGTCATGCACGAGATGCGGTTCGTGTTCGCCGTGGCCGCGAATCATCCGCTCGCGCAGGTCAAGGAGGCCATCACGGCCGAGATGATCGAGGCGCATCGCTCCGTCGTCATCTCGGACACGACGATTGGATTGCCGCGCCTCAGGCGCGGTCTCCTGCATAACCGCGACGTGCTCTACGTGCCGAACACGATGTCGAAGCTGCAAGCCATTTTGCAAGGCACGGCCTGCGGGTTTCTGCCGACGCGGCTCGCCGAGGTTCAGGTCAAGCGCGGCGCGCTGCGCATCCTCGAGGTCCCCATTCCGCATCCGCCCGCCGAAAGCCGCATCGCGTGGCGCAGGGACGAAGACGGCAAGGCGCTGCGCTGGTGGATCGATCGATTGACCGCGCCTGGATTTGACGCGCCGCTCTTTTTCTAGCGATGCGGCGGCCGGCCACGGCGTAACGGCATTGCAACAGCGAGCGCGCGTCGCTCGGCCATCGTTCAATGCGTCGCAACGCTCTCGTCAATATTTGTGAATTGTCCGCGGCCGGGACGTCGACTAACGTGACAAGCCTTGTCCTCAACATGGCGATGCGTCACGCATCGATCGACCCCGACCGCGCACATGAGATTTCTGAGCTTCCGCCATCAGCACCGCGAAACGTACGGCGCTGTTCAACACGACCGCATCGTCGATCTGGGCCATCAATTCGGCACGCTGGCGCCCGACCTCAAGCGTCTTATCGAATTCGATCTGCTCGGCGAAGCCGCGGCATATGCATCGACCGCGACCGATACGCTTGGGTTCGACGATGTCGCGCTGCTGCCCGTCATTCCGAATCCGGGCAAGATTCTTTGCGTCGGCTTGAACTACGGCGAGCATGTGCGCGAAAGCGGACGCGAGCTCACCGAACAACCGACGATTTTCGTGCGCGTCGCCGACTCGCAGCTTGCGCACGGTGAGAGCATCGTGCGACCGCGCGAATCGCTGAAGCTCGACTATGAAGGCGAAATCGCGCTCGTGATCGGCAAAGGCGGGCGTCGCATCCGTGAAGACGACGCCTACGACCATATCGCGGGCTATGCGTGCTACAACGACGCGAGTGTGCGCGACTGGCAGCTCGCGACGTCGCAATGGACGGCCGGCAAGAACTTCTGGCGCACCGGCAGCTTCGGTCCTTGGATGGTCACGCGCGATGCGATCGCCGACGATCACGTCATGACATTGACCACGCGCTTGAACGGCGAAGTGCTCCAGCATTCGACGACGGACAAGCTCATTCACAGCGTGCCGCGCCTCATCGCGCATGTCTCGACATTTACGCCGCTTGCGCCCGGCGACGTCATCGTCACGGGCACGCCCGGCGGGGTCGGCTCGCGGCGCACGCCGCCTGTCTGGATGCAACCCGGCGACTGCGTCGAAGTCGAGGTCGATGCGATCGGCGTACTCCGCAACACGATCGTCGCCGAATAAGCGGCGCGGGCCGCGACGGCTTCCGCGTCGATCGACCGGTCGCGCCGCATCGCGTCGCCCTTTCACATTTCAAGGACACCCATGGATCTGGGAATCAGTTCACGCAAGGCGCTTGTCGCCGCATCCTCATCGGGGCTCGGGCTCGCCTGCGCGACAGCGCTCGTGCGTGAGGGCTGCATCGTCACGATCAACGGTCGTGACGCGGCTCGGCTTGAAAGCGCACGCGCCGCGATCGCCGCCCAAACGGGCCGCGACGTCGCGACCGTCGTCGCGGACATCAATACGGAAGCCGGACGCGACACGCTGATTCAGGCGTGCCCCGACGCGGATATTCTCGTCAACAACAATGCAGGGCCGCCGCCCGGGTCGCTGTCCGAATGGCACCACGCCGCGTGGATCAGCGCGCTCGAAGCGAATATGCTCGCTCCGATTCTTCTGATCCGTGCGCTGTTGCCCGGCATGCGCGAAAGGAAATTCGGCCGGATCGTCAACATCACGTCGGCGATGGTCAAGAGTCCGCGTCCGCATATGGCGCTCTCGACAACCGCGCGCACGGGCCTCACGGCCTTTTCAAAAGCGATGGCCCTGGAGTCGGCCGTCGACAATGTGACGATCAATAATCTGCTGCCCGAGCGCATCGACACGGGACGCCAGCGATTCATGGCGGAACGCATGATGAAGGCGCAGAACATCGATATGGAAGAGGCGCGCCGACGTATCGTCAACACCGTCGCCGCGAAGCGCTTCGGAACACCCGCGGAGTTCGGCGACGCGTGCGCCTATCTCTGCAGCGCCCAAGCGGGATTCATATCCGGTCAAAATCTCCAGCTCGACGGCGGCAGCTATCCGGGCTTGATTTGAGCCGCCATGCAAAATGGGGCCGATCGATGAGGTGACACGGCGGCATCGGCGATGCGTCCGGCATCCGCGCGTCGAGATTGCCCTCGTCACGCGCGCGATGTCCGTGATCGGCGAGTCTGCGATCGCGTGGCGGTCATCGAGGGCGGTGCGCTTGTCGAGCACGGCGATGTCCGGCGCGTGTTCGTTCGTCCGCGGCACGACGTCACGCTTGCGCGCCCAGCTCGATCATGCGCGGACGGCCTTGCTGAAAAAGGGATTGTCCGGACGCGGCAGGCCGAGATGATCGCGCAGCGTCGTACCCGTGTATGCGCGGCGGAACAGGCCGCGACGCTGGAGTTCGGGCACGACCTTGTCGACGACGTCATCGAGCCCCGCGGGCAAATACGGAAACATGACGTTGAAACCGTCGGAGCCTTCCTCGACGAGCCATTGCTCCATCTGATCCGCGATATCGGCCGGCGTGCCGACCATTTCGAGCCCCGAGTAGCCGCCGACGCGCTGCGCAAGCTGCCGAATCGTCAACCCCTTGTCGCGCGCGAGTTCGAGCACGCGCTGCCGCGCGCTTTGGCTCGCATTCGTTTCGGGAATCTCGGGCAGCGGACCATCGAGATCGAAGCCCGATACATCGTGACCGAGCGCGATCGACAACGACGCGATCCCGCTGTCGTCGTGCACGAACGTATCGAGAAATGCGCGCTTTTCCTGCGCTTGCTCGCGCGAATCGCCCACGACGATGAATGCGCCGGGCAGGATTTTCAAATGATCGCGCGGGCGGCCGAGCCGATCGAGGCGGCCCTTGACGTCGGCATAGAAGCGCTTGCCCGCCGCGAGCGTCGATTGCGCGGTGAATACCGCATCCGCCGTCTCCGCCGCGATCTGCTTGCCCGCTTCCGACGAGCCCGCCTGCACGACGACGGGCCGGCCCTGAATCGGTCGCGCGATATTCAAGGGCCCGCGCACGGATAGATACGGCCCCTTGTGATCGAGCACGTGCAGCTTGTCGGGATCGAAGAACAAACCGCTCTGCGTATCGCGCACGAACGCATCGTCATCCCAGCTATCCCAGAGTCCGCGCACGACGTCGTAGAACTCGCGCGCGCGCCGATAGCGTTCATCGTGCTCCATATGATCGTCGCGGCCGAAATTGAGCGCGGCATCGGGATTCGACGTCGTGACGAGATTCCAGCCCGCACGGCCGCCGCTCAGATGATCGAGCGAAGCGAAGCGTCGCGCGATATGGTAGGGCTCGTCGAAGGTGGTCGATGCGGTCGCGACCAAGCCGATGCGTTCGGTCACGACCGATAGCGCGGATAGCAAGGTGAAAGGCTCGAACGACGTCGGCGTCTGGCTCCGTTTGAGCGCATTGATCGGCATATTGAGCACCGCGAGGTGGTCGGCCATGAAAAACGCGTCGAAGCACGCGCTTTCGAGCCGCTGCACGAAGTACTTCAGATGCGCGAAATTGAAGTTGGCGTCGGGCCACGCGCCCGGATAACGCCACGCGCCGGTATGCAGACTGACGGGCCGCATGAACGCGCCAAGATGAAGCTGTCGAGATTGGGGCATCGGACTGGATGACGTCGAGTGGTCAACGCCGCTACGTTAGCTCAGTCGACAAAAGCGTGCTTGCGCCGGCCACGCGACGCGCACGAGTCGCGCGTCCCGATGCATCGCGATGCGCCGGGACGCTCCGCGATGCATCAGCCATCACGCGCTATAGCCGCCATCGACGGGAATAATGGCCCCCGTCACGAAACTCGCGGCAGGGCTCGCGATAAATCCGATCACCGACGCGATTTCCTCGGGACGGCCAAAGCGGCCGAGCGCCGTGGCAGCGGCCTGTGCCTCGGCGAATGGACTCGTGTCCGGATTCATCTCGGTGTTCGTCGACCCGGCGCCGATCGCATTGACCGTGATGCCCTTGGCGCCGAGATCGCGCGCCACGCCCTTCGTATAGCCTTCGATCGCACGCTTGGTCGCACTGTAGTCGGCCACCCCGGGCCAGGTCGAACGCAGCGCGAGCGCCGACGACACGGAAATGATTCGGCCGCCGTCGCCCATGACACGCGACGCCTCGCGAATCGCGGTCACCACGGCTTCGTAGTTGACGCGCAGCTGTCGGTCGAAGCCCGCATCATCGACGGTCTCGGCCACGGTCCCCGTTTCAAAGACACCGGCGTTGTTGACCAGGATGTCGAGCTTGCCGTAGCGCTTGACGACGTCGGCGATGAGCGCTTTGACTTCGGCCGCGTTCGCCTGATCGGCCTTCAATGCGACGGCCTTTCCGCCCGATGCCTCGATCGCCGCGACGACGTCGTTCGCCTGGCCTTCGCTGTTCGAATAGCTGATGACGACGGTCGCGCCTTCGGACGCGAGTTGGCGCGCGGTTGCGGCGCCGATGCCGCGCGAGCCGCCGGTAATCAGCGCGATTTTTCCTTTGAGCGTGTTTGACATGTTGATTTCCATCCAGAGAGATTGGGCTTGCATGCATCACGTCGAACCTGAACGGCTCCCGCGCCGATATGCGCGGCATGGCCGTGCGCGACATGCAAAACGCCGGAGCGCATGCAATCCGCCGATTTCGTCGGGTCGAGACAAGCTCTACCGCGATCCGAGGACAGATTAACGGCGCGCCGCTGCGGTCGTCCAATCAATGCTTTGTCGGAGTAACATCACGCAAAATGATGAATGGCGCTTAGGCCCAGCGATGAAAGACATCGACCTCCATTTGATTTCGATCTTCGATGCCGTCATGACCGAAGGGTCCGTCACCAAGGCCGCCGAACGGTTGGCGATGACGCAATCAGCCGTCAGCAATGCCGTGGCGCGCATGCGCGTCGTCTGGAACGATCCGCTCTTCACACGGTCCGGACGCGGCATTCAACCCTCTGCAAAAGCGCACGCGCTATGGCGCGAACTTCAGGCGCCGCTCGCTCAGATCCGTACCGCAGCCTCGCCCGAGAAATTCGATCCGGCGACATCGACACGCGCCTTCAGAGTCGCCGTAACCGACTACCTGTCGAGCGCCCTGTGGCCGATGCTGCGCAAGCACATCGAACACGAAGCCCCCGGTATCCGCATTCTCGCGGTGCCGTACACGAGCCAGGGGACGGGACCGCAGCTGCGCAACAACGATATCGACATCAGCATCGGCGGGCTCCAGGCCATGGGCGAGGACATTCGGCTCCAGTCGCTCTTTGTCGAACACTGGGTCTGCGCGATGCGCGCGGACCATCCGCTTGCACGCACCGCGCTCACGCGGGACGACTTTCTCGACGCCGACCATCTGCTCGTATCGCTGTCGGGCCACCCCGTCGGCGTGGCCGACGACGTGCTCGAACGTCATGGGATGCGTCGCCGCGTCGCGATGACGCTCAACCATTTTTCAGGCGTCGTGCCACTCTTGCTCGCGTCCGACCTGATCAGCGTGCTGCCGGCCGGCGTCATTCGCACTCACGCGCTGCGAAGACGCATTCATGCATGCGACGTCCCGCTCGACCTTCCTCCGTTCGCGTGCCGCATGGCCTGGCATACGCGCCATGAACGCGATCCCGCGCAACGGTGGCTGCGCGGACTCGTCATTCAGATGTGCGCACGGATTTGGAACGATCGAGGCACGGCGTAATCAGGTCCGTGAAGCACGACGATATACGCACGACGACGATGCGCACGACACGAAGCGCGTCGTGCGAACGCGTCCCTCATCGCCCGTCACATCGATCAAAGTCGGCGGAACACCAAACTCGCGTTGACGCCGCCAAAACCGAAGCCGTTGGATATCGCATAGTCGGTCGACAACGCGCGAGCCGATCCGCTGACGAGATCGACGCCCTCGGCCGCCGCATCCGGTTCGGTCAGATTCAGCGTGGGCGGCGCGAGCTGATCGCGCAACGCGAGCACGGTGAAGATTGCTTCGACACCCCCCGCCGCGCCGAGCAAATGTCCCGTCGATGATTTGGTGGCGGAAACCGCGGGACCTCGACCCGCGCCGAATATCGCGCGAATCGCGGCCAATTCGCTGCTGTCGCCGACTTGCGTCGATGTCGCATGCGCATTCAAGTGTCCGATCTGATCCGGATCGAGTTGAGCCTGTCGAATCGCGCGTTCCATCGCACGTCGTCCGCCCGCGCCGTCGTCGGGCGGCGACGTCATATGGTGGGCATCGGCGCTCGTGCCATAGCCGAGCACTTCCGCAATCGGAACGGCGCCGCGCCGCAACGCGTGTTCGAGATCTTCGATCACGAGCATGCCCGCGCCTTCTCCGATGACAAAGCCGTCGCGGCGCGCATCGAACGGCCGCGACGCCTGCGCGGGATCGTCATTGAAGCCGGAGGACAGCGTTCGCGCCGCGGCGAACGACCCCAGACTCACGCGATCGATGCACGCCTCGGCGCCGCCGCACACGGCAATCTCCGCCTCGCCCGCGCGAATCAGGCGCGCGGCGTCGCCGATGGCCTGGGCGCTCGCGGCGCATGCCGTGACCGGTGCGCCCAACGGACCCTGAAGACCATGGCGAATCGAAATCTGGCCCGCGGCCATATTCGCGAGGAAACTCGGCACGGTGAAAGGCGAAAGCCGTCGTGGTCCACGATCGTCGGTGACTCTGACCGCATCGACGATCGTGCCGAAGCCGCCGACGCCCGACCCCACGATCGTGGCCGTCCGTTCGCGATCGTGGTCCGTTTGAGGTTGCCAGCGCGCCTGATGCAAAGCCGCTTGCGCCGCGGCCAGCGCAAACAGGCTGAAGCGGTCCATCTTCTTCTGATCCTTGGGTTCGACCGCGGATGCCGGATCGAATCCCCAGGGGTACTCCGGTGTCCGCATACGCACGACGCCGCCGACCTTCGAGGCGATCCCTTCCGTGACGTCGTCGGGCAAACTCGAGATGCCCGAATGCCCCGCCAAAAGACGATGCCATACGGCTTCGACCTCGGTTCCCAACGGCGACACGATCCCCATGCCGGTCACGACAACGCGTCTCGTACTCAAACCCTGCCCCTTTTGATGGATGAAAACAGACGGCCGACAATTGGCGTAAAGCGCCACGCGACGATCGCCTCGAATTTCAAGGACCGCAGAAATTGCCGGCCAGTATAGGCATTCAAGGAGTACAGTGTTGACGCATCGCGCCAATGAATATGCAAAGTACGCCACACTTGTTCGACGATGAATCGCTCCGGCCCAAGCCCTTTGACGTTGTCCTCGCACTTCCTGAACGGGATGCTGCGCTTCATTCGCAAGCGTCACGGCAAGGACGTCGCAGCACAAGCCCTCGCCAATGCGCGTATCCCGCAGTCGCTGCTCGATCAGCCCGACGCGCGCATGACACGCGAGCAATATGTCGCGCTGTACAAGACGGTCGCGGCGAAAATCGACGATGAAATGCTGGGACTCTGGTCGAGGCCGATACGGACCGGCACGTTGAAATACCTGATGCTCAGCTTGCTCGACGCACCGACCGTGCTGGTCGCGTTCAATCGCTTTGTTCGCTTCTGGAATCTGTTGCTCGACGACTACCGACTGCAGCTTTCGACGACTCATGACCGCGTGCGGCTGGCGCTCGTGGAAAGAACGCCGGGCACCCGCGTCACGCCGCTTGGACATGAGCTCATGATGAAGCTCGCCCACGGCATCGCGTCCTGGCTGCTCGGCCGAGAGATCACGTTGCACAGCGTCGAGTTCAGTTTCGCGAGGCCCAGACATGTCGACGACTATGCGTTTCTGTTTCCCGGCGCGGTGCGCTTCAGCGCGGCAACGACGTGCATCGCGTTCTTGTATGCAGATTGCGCGGAACCGTTCAGACGCGAAAAACACGAGCTATGGGCATTTCTCAAACGCGCACCCGGAGACTGGACGTTCAGCGCATCGCATCGCGGCTCCACGGTGGCCAAAACGCGCGAGTATCTCGAACGTCATCTTGCGCAGCCTGTCACGATCCAGGAACTTGCGCAGGCGCTGCACGTTTCCGTGCGCACGCTCAACCGGCGTTTCGCCGACGAGGGCACGCACTTCCAGCTCGTTAAAGACGGACTGCGGCGCGATATCGCCGTGCATCGGCTCGCCAACTCGAACACGAGCGTGGCCGTGCTCGCCTTCGACCTCGGCTTTGCGGACGCGACCGGCTTTTGCCGCGCATTCAAGCATTGGACCGGCAGCAGCCCTTCAGACTATCGAAAGGGCACGCGTCAGGTCGAGACGTGATGAAGTATCGTGCGCATGCTGATTGTCATGTCTGCACGCATCAAGTGTTATATCCACAGTTTCATATTCATCCGAAGGGCGCATTGCGCGCCAGATTGCCATGGCAACACGATCGTTTCCCGAAGTCCGCCCCGCGCACACGATGCTGACGTCGTATTTCTGGAGCGGTGACGCGATCCGCAGCCGTCATGTCAGCGATGTCGTGATAACGGCATCGCTCGACGTGCCCGCGCCTTCCGCGCGCGTGCTCGCGGACTGGCAACGAGAAACCACGACGCAGCTCGCGCTCGAACCCGGCGATGTCGAAGTCATGCCCCTGGCGCGAACGCGCATGCGCTGGCCGGATTACCCACGCTGCGTGCAGGCGATGTCCGACTGGACGCGCACGCTCGGCCTTGGCGACGCACTCGCGTCGAGCGACATCGCATTGATGGCCTGTCGAGGCGCGCGCTACCACCATGACGGCGAACAATACGGCGGCGCGGCCTTTTGCAATCTCTTTCTCAGCGAGGATCAAGGTCTCGATCTGCATTTCCCCGGCACGGGCGATCGCGTTGCACTGACCCGCGGCACCGCCGTGCTGTTCGACACCGCTCAACCCCACGCCGTCATTCCGCGTCACTGTCGCGGGTTTGACGCGGCCGACTTCGTCGCCGAACGCGATTGGACCCAGATCTTCCTGACCTGGGAATTGCCGATCGAAGATGCGCATGTCGGCCATGCGCTCAAGGTGCGCTTCGATGTCGCTCCTTCGACGGCCGCGACGCTCGATGAAGAACAGGTCCGGCTCGACGACGTACGCGTCACCGTGGATCCGGCATCGGGACAGTGGTATCCGAAAGACTGATGTGCGTTCTGTCGGGCGCGATCGCAATGCGAGCCGCCCCTTTCGGAAGTCCGGGGCAAGCCTGCCCATGCGCGCGGCCGTGCAACGTCATGCGCGTCCATTGCCGCGCATCATGAGCCCCATGAAGTAGAGGCCGCCGAGCAGCGTCGCCAACAGTCCCGCCGGCACTTGAAACGGAAACGCGATATTCCTGCCGAGCCAATCGGCCGCGCACAGGATCAGCGCACCGATCAGC
This sequence comes from Pararobbsia silviterrae, assembly GCF_003628125.1. Classification (GTDB taxonomy): domain Bacteria; phylum Pseudomonadota; class Gammaproteobacteria; order Burkholderiales; family Burkholderiaceae; genus Pararobbsia; species Pararobbsia silviterrae. The sequence goes on along the minus strand of NZ_RBZU01000006.1, from coordinate 64,651 downwards.
GTCGCGGCCGGCATCTGGCTCCGGACGTTCACGAAGCCGAGCATGCGCGCCGCGTGCGGCGCCATGAGTCCGACGAAACTCAGCGGCCCGACCACTTGCGTGCCGCTCGCCGTCAACAGCGAGGCGACGATCAACAGCATCAGACGGCTCGCGCGCGGATCGACGCCGCGTCCGCGCGCGACGCTCTCGCCAAGCGGCAGGATCTGAAGCCAGCCGTACAACAACGGCGCCGCGGCGACAGCCAACGCGAGCGCGCCGACCGCGAACGCCGCGTCGCCTGCCCCGACGCGATAGGTCGAGCCGGCCATCCACGCGAGCAATTGCGCGGCGCGCGGCGTGCCGCTGAGCAGCACGATCGTCGCGAGCGCACTGAACGCGGTTCCGATCGCAACGCCCGCGAGGATCATCTGCGACGGCGCGAACGCGCTTCGGCGCGCCAGCGCGAGCAGCACCGCGAACGCGCCGCACGCGCCCACGCACGCCGCGACGGATTGCGACACCGCACCGGCGGCCGGCGCGCACAACGCAAGCGCGAACACACCGAGCGAGGCGCCCGATGAAATGCCCAGCACTTCAGGACTCGCCATCGGATTGCCGGTCAACCGCTGCACGATGACGCCGGCCATCGCGAGCATCGCGCCGCCCGCGACGGCGGCGAGCATACGCGCGAGCCGATAGTCGACGAGCACGTCGAACTCGTTGCGCGACAGCCAGTGCCAGCCGTCGAGATCGCGTCCGAGCATGAGACTGATCACGATCAGCGCGGCAAGCGCCACGCCGAGCACCGCGAACGCGACATACACGGTGCGTTCGCCGAGCGGCGCACGCACGCGATCACGGTCGCGCTCGCCGGCTTCATGCACGACCGACCACGATCGAAAACGCGGCAAAAGCCATAGCAGCACCGGACTTGCAAGCAGCGCGATGACCGCGCCGGTCGGCAAGCGCGCGAGCGCACCGCCGAGCGACTGGACCGTCTGGTCCGTCAGCCAGACGAGCACCGCGCCGAACACCGTCGCCCACGTCGCGCGTGCGCGGAACGTGTGCACGCCAAGCAGCCGCACGATCGCGGGCGCGACGAGACCGACGAAACCGACCACGCCGACCGTCGAGACGACGGCCGCGCTCAGCAAGACCGCCAGCGCGAGTCCGACGGTCCGGATCCCCGCGGGCGGCAGCCCCAGTCCGCGCGCGGTCGCGTCGCCGAGCGACATGAGTTCGAGCGGGCGCGCGAGCGCGAACGTCAGCGCGAGCCCCATCGACAGGTATCCCGTCAACACGCGCGCGCCATGCCAACTGCCCTGATTCATCGATCCCGCGCCCCAGATGAAAATCGCCTGCATCGCGTTGTGATGAAACAGCGTGAGCACCGAGCCGATTGCCCCGCTATAGAAACTGATGATCAGGCCGCCGAGCACGAGCGCCGTCGGCGACAAACGCTGGCGCCACGCGAGTCCCATCGCGAGCAGCAGCGCGATGCCCGCGCCCGCGGCTGCAATCGCGGTCTGTCCGACGGCGAGCCACGCCGGCGCGAGTGCGAGCACGAGCGTCATCGCAAGCGATGCGCCGGCCGACACACCGAGCGTCGCGGGCTCGGCAATCGGATTGCGCAGGATCTGCTGGAACAACACGCCGGACAGCGCAAGCAGCGCCCCGCACAAGACACTGATCGCGACGCGCGGCAAGAAGCTCGCCTCGATGACGAGCCAACGGATATCGTCGGCATCGCGATGCAGAATCGCGTCGCGCCACAGGGCGAACGGCGCGATCCGGCCCATCGGATCCATCTGGTCGATCCGCAGCAGCGTCAGCGCAAGCGCCCCGAGCGCGAGGAGCGCCAGCACGCGCATGGGACGCGCGGACGCCGCGCGATCGAGCCGGCCGAGTGTCGGTCCCTTCGTTGGTTCCTTCGTTGGTCCCTTCGTCTGCACCTTCGTCAGCGCCTTCATGCGGCACGCCGCCACGCGACGAGCGCGGCAGTCAGTTCGTCCGCGAAATGCAGCGCCGCATCGAGGCCGCCGAACGGATAGAGGCGCGGGATCGGCGCGAGATGGCCGCGTCGCACGACCGGCAAGCGCCGCCAGATCGCGTTGCCGGCCAGATTCCGAAACGTCAGCGGCGTATAGCGGTCATCGGCCTGATAGACGAGCAGCATGTCCGGCATCGCGGCCAGGGCCTCGATGCCGAGCGTGGGCACATGCCCCGGCGGTGTGGATCCGTTCCACACATTGCGCACGCCGAGCCGATCGAGGACCGCTTGCAGCATCGTGTCGCGGCCGTATGCATTCCAATGCAGACCGTCCATGAAGAATTGCGCGGCGAGAACAGGCGGGATCTCCGCGAGCGAAGCGACCGTGCGCCGTCGCGCGCGCAGCGCGGCGTCGACCGCATCGATCCAGCGTGCCGTGTCGGGCAGGATGTCGAGCAGGCGCGCCAGATCGGCGAGGCGATCGCGCGCGCGGTCGTACGGATCAGGGCCCGGCAGGCCGTAGAGATCGAGCACGAAAACCGGCGCAATCGCGTCGAGCCGGTCGCCGATGTCCGCGTGACGGCTATCGACGACGATCAGATCCGGACGCAGCGCATGCAGCAGTTCGAGATTCGGCTCGTTCGTGAGTCCGAGCTCGATGCACTCGGGCGGCAGGCGCAGACGCGGATCGACGTTGAGCACGTTGACGTTGTCTTTCTCCGCCGCGGCGACCGGAATCACGCCGATCGACAGCAGCACGTCGGCGGCCGTCCAGCCGATCGACGCCACACGCGGACGCGCGCGCGCCGCCGCGAACGCGCCGCGCGTGACACATCCCGCGCCCAGCGCGCCGAGGCCGATCAGATACCGCCGTCGCGCGGCAGACGCCATCGTCATCCATTCACCCTTCAAGCACGGGCTCCGCGCGGCGCGAGCCGACCCCGATCGCGCGCGAAGCCCGTAGCGCCGCACGCGGCGGCGTTGCGTCGGTCAGAAATCGAACTGTGCCGAGAGCAGGAACGTTCTCGGCGCGCCGAGGGCCAGCCCGTACGTCGCATCCGCATTCCCCCAATAGGCGCGGTTGAATACGTTCTCGACATTCGCACGAATCGTAACGGGCTTGCCGTTCGCCCGATAGAACACGTAGCGGGCGCCGACGTCGAAACGCGTCCAGCTCGGAATCTGCTGGGTATTCGCATTGTCGAGGTATTCGGCCGACGTGTAGACCATCTGACCGGACAGCGTCAGTTGAGGCACGAACGGCACGTCCCATTCGCCGCCGAGATTGGCCATCGTGTGCGGCACGCCCGGCGCGGTGTTGCCTTGCGTCTTCGCGTTGCCCGTGTTCGTGAGCTCGCCGTTCATGAACGTGATGCCGCTGAGCACACGCACGCCCTTCGCCGCTTCGCCCACGACGTTCAGTTCGATCCCGCGGTTGCGCTGGTCGCCGTCGACCGAGTAGACCAAGGTCGTCGGGTTCGTCAATCCGCTCGGCTGTTCGATCTGGAACACCGCGAGCGTCGCCATGATGCGGCCGAAGTCGACCTTCGTGCCGACCTCGACCTGCTTCGATACGTACGGCGCGAACACCTCGCCCGCGTTGACCGTCCCGGCCGGCGCCGTCGGACCTTGCTGAAGCCCTTCGATATAGTTCGCGTAGACCGAGACGTTCTCGATCGGCTTGACGAGCAGCGCGAACGCGGGCGTCCAGCGCGTCTCGTTGTAGTGCGTGGTCGGCGCGCCGGTCGTCGCGCTGAAGCCGTCGGAATTCACGCGTTGATCGCGCACGCCCGCCGTGAACTGGATGCGATCGTCGAGAATCGACGCCGTGTCCGCCACCGCAAGACTCGAGTCGCGCAGGATGCTCGTCGTCGGCGTGGAGAAGGCGAACGTATCGGAATTCGGCGCCGGAAGCGACGCCGGGTTATAGATGTTCGACGACACCGCGCCCGGGAACGCAATCGAACTGCCGCCTTCCTGGTGGTAGTACGACCCCGACACGGTGAACTGGTGATTGACGGGCCCCGTGTCGAAGTTGCCTCGAATACCCGTGGTGGCCGTATACGTGTCCTGGCGTTGCGCCCAGAAGTACGGATTGATCGCCGTGTCGCCGGTCGAACTCGTCAGCGTCGGTTGCGTCGCGAGTTGCTGAACCTGCGTCGTGCGTTCGCCGACGGCCGCGAACGCGGTCCAGTTCGAACTCAGATCGTATTCGGCATGGGCCGCGGCGAACGTGTCCTGCGCCTTGTAATACGACCACGACGGGTAGAAGTTGTCCGTCGCCTTCGGCGCGGCGGGAATCGAGATACCGGCGTCCGCGTAGACGGGCTGGACCGGTGCGTCGAACTTGTCGTTCTGATAGCCGGCGTCGAGCGACGCGCGGAATCCGTTGCCGCGGTAGTCGAGACCGAGCACCGCATCACCGAGGCGTTGCGATTGATCAGTCGTCGACGTATCGCCGTCGCGGAACGTGCCGTTGAACCGGATGCCCCACTGGTTCTCGTCTCCGAATCGACGGCCCACGTCGACGTGCGTGCCGAAGGTGCTGTCCGACATATAGTCGAGCGTGACGCTCGTGATCGGCGCGTCGGTCGCGCGCTTCGGTTCGACGTTGATCGAAGCGCCGATGCCGCCGGTCGGAGAAATACCGCTCAACAAGCCGGTCAGGCCGTGAATGATCTCGACGCGCTCGGCCGTATCGGGGCCGATCAGCGCCAAGGGCAGCACGCCATAGAGCCCGTCCCACGACACGTCGGTGCTCCAGACCGTGAAGCCGCGGATCTTGAAGACGTTCGTGTAGCTGCCCTGGCCCCACACATTGCGCACGGACGCATCGTTATCGAGCACGTCCGACAAATCGCGCGCCTGCTGATTGGCGATCGTATCGGACGTATAACTCGTGACGCTGAACGGCGTGTCCATCACGTCGCGCTGGCCCAGAAAGCCGACGCGCGCCCCGGTCGCCACCTGTCCGCCCGCATACGCGGGCGCGAGCGTGCCCGCCGGACGCGTCGCCGACACCGTCACGGCCGGCAGCGTCTCGACCGGCGCCGCGCCGTTCTGCGTTTGCGCCGCACCGGTCCCGGCGGCCGGCTGCGCCGCAGACGCGTCGCTCGCCTGCCCCGTCGTCTGGCCCGTCGCCTGGTCGGCCGTTTGCGCGCTCGCCTGTGCGTCCGACTGCGCCACCTGCTGCGCCGCCGTCACATGCGCGACCCCGGCTGTCGCAAGCGCCACCCCCAAAGAAATCGCCCTTTTTTTGAACCCCATCATGTGCCGTTCGTGATTCATCTGTTCCCGCGCGTGTTGATTCGCTTCGTCTATGTGCCGTCATTTCTAAACGCAATTGGGAATCGTTATTATTATTACCCGTATTCGTTTGACGGCGGCCAGGCGTTAAGATAGCGAACTCGACGCTGCGATATTTGCCAAGAAATATCGCTACACAGACAAACTCTGACGGTCCGCTTTACGGAGAAGGCGACGATGGACGAGATCTGGCGGCGGCGCTTCGGCTTCCGCTATCAAAAAATGCCGCGGCCGGTGGTCGCGCATGCCTACGAATACCTGGACGGCGACCGGCAAAGCTGGCATACGCATGAGCAGGCGCAGTTCGTGTTCAGCTTGCGGGGAGTCTTGCGCGTCGTGACGCCCGTGGCGGTCTGGACGAACGGGCCGCGGCGGGGGCTCTGGATCGCACCGGGTGTCGCGCACGAGCTCCATGCGGTCGGCGAGGTGTCGATGCGAAGCGTCTACTTCGAGCCCGAGGTGTCGCCGTGGTCCGGCGACGATTGCCGCGTGCTCGAGGTGTCGGCACTGTTGCAGGAGCTCGTCGGCTCGACGATGGAAAGCGGTCTCGGCAAGGACGACGAGCGCTACGACCTCGTCGTCCCGCTGCTGCTCAAGGAAATGCAGGGCGCGCGCAACGCGCCCGCCGCGAGTCTCGCGCTGCCGCTCGACCGCCGGCTGCGGCTCGTCTGCGAATCGTTGATCATGGATCCGTCGAACAACGACTCGCTCGGACGCTGGGGCGAGCGCGTCGGCGCGAGCGAGCGCACGCTCGCGCGCCTCTATCGCGAGGAAACGGGATTGACCTTCATGCAATGGCGCCAGCAGTTGCGGCTCGTCGAATCGATGTCGCGTCTCGCGAAAGGCACCTCGGTCGCCACTGTCGCGTCCGAACTCGGATACGGCAATTCGAGCGCCTTTATCGCGATGTTCAGAAAGGCGACGGGGCAAACGCCTCAGCGCTATATCAAGAGCTGAGGCGAGAACGGGGACAAGCGCTGAATCAAGCGCTGAATCAAGCGCCGAGGCCGCCGCCGAGGCCCGCCAGTTGTTCGCGCAGTCGCGTCTTGAGCATCTTGCCCGTCGCGCCGAGCGGAATCGCATCGACGAAGATCACATCGTCCGGCACCTGCCACTTCGCGATCTTGCCTTCGTAAAACGCAAGCAGTTCGTCGCGCGTGAGCGATGCGTCGACCTTCTTGACGACCGCGACGACGGGCCGTTCATCCCATTTCGGATGCGGGATGCCGATACATGCGGCCATCCGGACCGCCGGATGAGCCATCGCGATGTTCTCGATGTCGATCGAGCTGATCCATTCGCCGCCCGACTTGATGACGTCCTTGACGCGATCCGTGATCTGGACGAACCCGTCGGCGTCGATCGTCGCCACGTCGCCGGTCGGAAACCAGCCGTCCACGAGGGGCGATCCGCCCTCATTCTTGAAGTAGTCGCGCACGACCCACGGTCCCTTGACGAGCAGATTGCCGCGCGTGCGTCCATCCCACGGCAGCGCTTCGCCGCCGTCGCCGACGATCTTCGTGTCCACGCCGAATACGGCGCGCCCTTGCTTGAGGCGTAGATTCATTTGCGCATCGAGCGGCAGCGCAAGATGTTTGCGCTTGAGCGAACACAGCGTGCCCAAAGGGCTCAACTCCGTCATCCCCCAGGCATGCAGCACCTCGACGCCATATCGCCGCTGAAACGCTTCGATCATCGCCGTCGAGCACGCGGCGCCGCCGATCACGGTCCGGCTGAACGTCGAAAAGCGTAACCCGCCCGCATGCAGATGATCGAGCAACATCTGCCATACGGTCGGCACACCTGCCGCGAACGTGACGGCCTCCGCCTCGATGAGTTCATAGACCGACTTGCCATCGAGCGCGCTGCCCGGCAACACGAGTTTGCAGCCGGTCAACGCCGCGCCATAGGGCAGACCCCACGCGTTCACATGGAACATCGGCACGACGGGCAAGACCGAATCACGCGCCGACAGCGCCATGACATCCGGCAATGCGCCCGCGAACGCGTGCAGGATCGTCGACTTGTGGCTATACACCACGCCTTTCGGATTGCCCGTGGTGCCGCTCGTGTAACAGAGGCTCGACGCCGAATCCTCATCGAAGGACCGCCACGCATGTTCACCCGGCTGCGCACCGATCCAGTCCTCGTAGGCGATCAAGTTCGGGATGCCGCTGTCGACAGGCAGCGCATGCGCATCGCATAGCGCGACGTAATGCCGGATGCCGGGACACTTCGCATGGAGCGTCTGAACGAGCGGCAAAAACGTCAGATCGAAGCAGAGCACCTGATCGTCGGCATGGTTCGCGATCCATGCGACCTGATCGGGATGCAGGCGCGGATTGATCGTATGCAATACGCGACCGGACCCGCTGACGCCGAAATACAGTTCGAGATGACGGTAACCGTTCCAGGCCAGCGTCGCGACGCGATCGGAGAACGCGAGTTCAAGCGCGTCGAGCGCGTTCGCGAGCTGACGCGCGCGGCGTGCGACGTCGCGCCAGTGATACCGGTGGATATCGCCTTCCACGCGTCTCGACACGACCTCCGTATCGCCGTGATGGCGCTCGGCATGTTCAATCAGCGAGGAAATCAACAACGGACTGTCTTGCATCAGGCCTTTCATACATGTCCTCGATGGATCGCGCCGACGTCCAGATCGACCAGCCCCGATGCGGCGCGCGCCTTCGCGAGCATCGCGGGAATCAGCGCAAGCACGCAGCACGCGGCAAGACACAGCGACAACGCCATCAACGTGAATCCGTTATCGAAGTGGCCCGTTTCGCTGACCATCCAGCCGATCGCAAACGGCGCGATGACGCCGCCGATCTGACCAAGCGTGCTGCAGAAGCCCGAATACGTCGCACGCGACTGCGGCGGCGAGAGTTCGATCAGAATCGCGCCGAAACAACTGAGTCCGCCATAAAGGAAAAACGCCGTGACGGACAAACCGCACAGCGCGCCCCACACCGACGTGGCGCGGCACGCGCCGATCAGCCCCGCAGCAGTCAGGATGTACGAGCTCGCGAGCAACTGCGGGCGATAGCGATACAGCACGCGGCCGCCGAGCCATCCATGCACGAGCAGCCCGAGAAACGCGAGTGCATACGCAACCGCGCCGAGCGTGCCGAGCGACTTCATGTCGACGCCATGCGCCGACGCGAGATACGTGGGCATCCAGCCGAGGTAGCCGCCGAATGCGATGTTGTAGAGGAAATACGCGCCCGTGATGAGCCACAGATTGCGGTCGCGAAGCACGCGGCGAAGCGCCCCGCGTTCGACATGCGCGGGTTCGGCGCCGATGCCGGTGATCGTGCGCGATTCGGTACGGGCGCGGTCGTTCGGAATGAAGCAATACATCGTGACGGCCACGATCAGCGACGGAATCGCGAGCATCTGGAAAATCGTCTGCCAGGTGAAATGCGTCAGCAGCACCCCGATCAACGGACCCGTGCACGCGGGCCCGAGCGCCATCGCCGTGCACCAGATCGCGATGGCGCGGGTTCGCTCCTGCGAATTGAAATGCGCGCCGAACACCTTGTAGCCCGACGTATTCGACAGGCCTTCGGCAAGCCCGAGCGAGACGCGCACGAGAACGAATCCCGCGAGTCCCGAGACGAGGCCCGTCGCACCCGTGAAAAAGGCCCAGAAAATCGGTGAAATCACGAGAAGGATCTTGCTCCCGACGCGATCGGCAAGCAGTCCTCCCGGAATCTGCGCGACGAAGTAGCCCATCGTGAACGACGAGAGGACCACGCCGAACGTCTTCGTATCCATCGAGAGCGATTTCATGATGGACGGGCCGGCGAAGCTCAAGGCGACGCGGTCCATATTGTTGACTGCTTGGAACAGCCAGAGGGCCGCCAGTATTTTCGTCTGCTCTTTCACGTTGTCTCCGGACGCGTTGCGCCGAGGACATGTCTTCGAACACGGTCGACGCATTTTTGGTGCGTCGATTTCCGCATGGCGTGCCGCTTAGCGTCAATGAAACCAGGTGGTCTCATCGAGCCGATGACGCGCGCGCCGCGACGGATCCGCATGCCGATCTCGCCGCGGATGCAAGGGCACGATTCATACGCCGAATTCGCAGACCGGATTATTGGATTGAATTCGTATGCCGAATTCTTAGGCCCGATTTTTGGCCCATATTCCGGGCCCTGATTCGTATGTCTAATTCAGCGATTTATTCGCTGCAACGCGCGCACGCGTGTTGCAGCGAATAAATCGCCATCCCGCCCCGCAATAGGACCATCTGGTCGCATTGATAGCGACTGGACGTGGTCACACACTGCCTCGCAGTCTGCATGCCCCGCATCAAACCGAAGTCGGCAGCAAGACACGGCGTGAAGGAGACACACGCCAAGGAGACCGTCAGCGGCGATTTTCGCTTGGATCCTTCCGATCCCGCGTCGATCGTCGACGACGATTCCGCATGAACCCAACCTTTATAAATAGATATCCTGATGAAAAGAATATCGATCACGGCGATGCTCGCGCTGTCCGCGAGTCTCGCCCATGCGCAGTCAAGCGTATCCCTGTATGGACTCGTCGACGGCGGCATCCGATGGGTGAACGGCACGAAAGGCGGTCCCACGATCGAATACTCGGGCGCCTTGACGCCCGACCGCTTCGGTCTACAGGGCTCCGAAGACCTCGGTGACGGAACCAAGGTCATTTTCCGGCTGGAGAGCCAATTCGAATCGAGCGGCGCGCTCCAAACGAGCAACGTCCTGTTCGGACGGGACGCCTATGTCGGCCTCGACGGACCTTATGGACGTCTCACGCTCGGACGCCAATTCACGCCGTTCGAGGATCTCGCGATCCACCTCGATCCCTCGGGCATCGGCGGAGCCGATATCGCGATCGCTCCCGATGTGCTGCTGGGCTCGAACTTTTTCACGCTCGACAGCTGGTTCAACAACACGGTCAAATACACGACGACCCTGGCCGGCTTCAAATTGAGCGGCAGCTATTCGCTCGGCGGCGTCGCGGGGAACGAGCGCGCCGGGACCACCTATTCCGCTGCGGCAAGCTATAGCACGGGCCGCTTGTTGGCCGGCGTCGCATATCAGCGCATGTACAACGCGGATGCAAGCCAGTTCGCGCAAAACTATGACGCCGGCGCGTCCTTGCAGCTCGGACCCGTACGCACATATCTGAGTTATATGGGACTGCGGGTCAGCGGTACCGCATTGGCCCCCGCGCAACGCCGCGACGATGTGCCGCAAGGCGGCGTCGTCTGGCAGATCACGCCGCAAATCACGCTGACGGCCGCCTATTACGACGACATCGCCAACAATCTCGGCAATCAAAGCGGCGCGAGCGGTCACAAGCAGACCGCCTATCTGATCGGCGAATACTTTATCTCGCGACGAACCGAGTTGTATTTCGAAGTCGACCGCAATCATTTTTCGGGAGCGTATACGGACGATCCGCTCAATCTGCTTGTCCTGAACATGAGCCCGGGGACATCGGGTCTCACGGGCATGTCGATCGGCTTGGCGACGCGGTTCTAAGGCAGGCGAACCCTAAGAAATTCGTGCGGTCGGCTCGCCGACCGCGCGCTCGCACAACATACAAGGATCGGAGACGTTATGCATAGGAATACAGTTCGAGGCATCGCACTCGTGTGCGTGCTCTTTGCATTGAATGCCGTCGCTCAAACGGGACAATCGGCCGGCGGCGCTTCGGACGCGCCGGCGTCGACCCCGGCGTCGCCCAAAGCGATCCGCGCGGCAAACCGCGCCTTGGCGGCAAAAGTGCTGAAGACCCTTGCGCGTATCAAGGGACTCGATGCGACGGGGATCTTCGTCAAGGCGTCGGATGGCAACATCATGCTGTCCGGCGTCGTCCAGACATCGGGGCAGATTCCGCTCGCGGTCCAGGCCGCGACGGATGTCGACGGCGTGAAATCCGTTCAAGAGAATCTTCGCCTGGCGAAACAACCGACTCAGTGACGTAGCGCGCCGTCCAAGCCAAGCGGATGTCTCGGTCGCGCGTATCCGCTTGGCTTTACGACGACGTTGTCGAAGTCATTCGACGAACCGGTCGGGATCAAACGACCCGGGTCTTCATCGGGATGCCTCGGCGACGCAGGGGATCGATGCATCCGCGGCGCTTCGACTCAGCGAAAGATCCCCGCCTCAATCCGGCGTATCGACGATTTCGCCATGCTCGTCGTTGCTGATCCAAAGCCGTGTTTCATGACCGGTCCTCGACAAGCGCATGTGTTGCTCATAACGCGTCGGATGAAACAAGGCCATCAGATAGTGGGTCGGCGTTCCCGCTTCATCGAGGTAGATCCGCGCGATCTTCAGCAGCGCGGTGCCTTCCGGTAAGCCCAGCGCGTCGGCCGCCTCGGGCGAGGCGTTCACGGCATGAATCGTCTGTTCCGCGCTCGCGATCCTGACGCCCTGGTTTTCGAGCAAGACAAACACGGGATCGTCGTTGAGCGCCTGACGGGTCATGTCGCGCGCGAGCGCGGGCGGTACGAAGACTTCGGAATAGGAAATCGGTTGCCGCTTGAACGTCCGGACCCGCGTGACCTTCAAGGTGCGCTCGCCTTCTTGCGTGCGTAAGGCGCGCGCGACGTTCGGCGGCGCGGCAATCCATGCCATGTCGAGCACCTTGGCCTTCGTGCGGCGGCTCATCGAGGCGAGATTGTCGAGCGGGCCGCCGCGCAGCGCCGTCGCGGGCTGGTTTTCGGGCCGCTCGACGGCCAGCGTCCCGCGACCGCGCAGCCGCACGACGAGACCTTCTTCCTCAAGCCGCTTGAGCGCCGCGCGAACCGTCACGCGCGCCACCCCGAATTCGAGCGCGAGTTCCCGTTCGCCCGGCATGCTGAACGCGTCGCTGTACCGGCCCTCGCGGATACGTTGGGCCAGAATAAGGCGCAGTTGGTGGTAGCGCGGGGATGACGGTGCCGATTCGTCCATGCGCGAAATTGTACGTCCGCGCGTGTTCCGTCACGAAATTTACTTTAAGCATGCGCCGAGCCCGCGCCGATGACGTATGCGGCCCGCGCCCTCACAACGTCACCCGCCGTCGATGCGTGACCGACGACGTGTCATTTCGGTCTGCATCCATGTCTCCTGCGTCGACACATCAAGCGTCCATCGGCGTTTGACGACGACGCGCCCGCTGCGCGAATAGGACCAGTGGTTGCATTGATCGAGCCTGAGCCTGGCCGCACAGTAGCGCCAGCAAAGGAGACACCATGCGCAAAACCACTCGCCTCAAGCACCTTATCGAATCGCCGGATCTGCTCGTGATGCCGGGCGCATTCGATCCGCTGTCCGCGCGGATCATCGAACAAGCGGGATTCCACGCGGTGCAATGCTCAGGCTACGGCATTTCCGTGAGCCGGCTCGGGCTCCCCGATTACAGTTTCCTGTCGATGTCGGACATGGTCGCCGCCACGCGGGTCATCGTCGATGCGGTCGATCTGCCCGTCATGGCCGACGGCGATACGGGCTTCGGCAACGCCGTCAACGCGTGGTACGCCGTGCGCGCGTTCGAACGTATCGGCTGCGCGGGCGTCAATATCGAGGACCAGGTCATGCCCAAGCGGTGCGGACATCTCGACGGCAAGACGATCGTGCCGATCGACGAAGCCGTGGCAAAGATCCGCGCATGCGCGCAGGCCCGCACCGACAGCGATTTCGTCATCAATGCGCGCACGGATGCGCTTGCCATCGGCGGCATCGACGAGGTCGTGCGGCGCGGCAACGCGTATCTGGCGGCCGGCGCCACGATGATCTTCGTCGAAGGCATGACGGACAAAGCGCTGGCCGAACAAGCCGTCAAACGCATCGACGGTCCCGTCGCCATCAATGTCGTGGAGGGCGGCAAATCGCCCGAACATTTCACGTTCGCCGAGATGCAGGCGATCGGCATCGCGCGCGTGAGCCTGCCCGGCACGCTCGTGTTCGCGGCGATCGCCGGAATGCGCGACGTACTCGAATCCGTCAAATCGAATGGATATGCGGGCGGCCCCGGGACGCGCCAGACCTCGTTCAACGAAGTCCGCAAGCTCGCCGGATTCGACGAAGTCTTCGCGCTCGAAAAACAATTGCTCGCCGATCTGCGGGCAAGCTCGACCGAGCACGCATGATGGACGGCACGATGCACGACCAAGCCCGAACCATCATTGAAAAGATCTGGGACGCGCACGCCGTCGCCGATATCAATAGCGGTCAGACGCTGTTACATATCGACCGTGTATTCCTGCACGACCGCGCCGGACCCACGGTCTATGCCGGACTTCAGGCCGCGGGGCGTCCGGTGTCGAATCGAGAGCTCGTCTTCGGAACGATGGACCACATCATCGACACGCATCCGGGACGCGGCGACGACACCCTGCTCAAAGGCGGCACGAATTTCATCCGTGAATTTCGCGCGGCATCGTTGCGACACGGCGTGCGGCTGTTCGACATCGGCGACACGCGGCAAGGCATCTCGCACGTCGTGGCGCCCGAGCAAGGCATTGCGTTGCCCGGCAGCACGCTCGTGTGTTGCGACAGCCACACGTGCACGAATGGCGGCATCGGCGCACTGGCCTGGGGGATCGGGACCAGCGAGGGCGAGCATGCCGTCGCGACGCAGACCCTCGCGCGCACGCGGCCCAAGACGATGCGGATCAATTTCAACGGACGCGCGCAAGCGGGCGTCACGGCCAAGGATCTGATCCTTGCGTTGATCGGTAAATACGGTGCGACAGGCGGCGCGGGCCATGCGATCGAATTCGCGGGCGAAGCGATTCGCGCGCTCGACGTCGAAGGACGCCTGACGATCTGCAATATGGCCGTCGAATTCGGCGCGTGGACGGGTCTGATCGCGCCCGACGACGTCACGTTCGACTGGCTCGCGGGCCGCCCCTTTGCGCCGTCGGGCGACGCATGGGACGCCGCCGTGCGGCACTGGCGCACGCTGCGCTCCGATGCAGGCGCACGCTGGGACGCCGAGCTCGAACTCGACTGCAGCACCGTCGCGCCTCAAGTCACCTGGGGAACGGACCCCGGTCAGGTCTGCGCGATCGACGGTGTCGTGACGACTTCGTTGAGCGCGAGCGCCGAGCGCGCGCTCGCGTATATGGCGCTGCAGCGCGGCCAACCGATTCTGGGTCAGCCGATCGATGCCGCGTTCATCGGCTCATGCACGAACAGCCGCCTGCCCGATCTTCGCGCCGCGGCGCAGGTCGTTCAGGGGCGCAAAGTCGCCGACGGCGTCAAGGCGCTCGTCGTGCCGGGCTCGACGGAGGTCAAGCGGCAAGCGGAAGCCGAGGGACTCGATCGCATCTTCCGCGAAGCCGGCTTCGAATGGCGTGAAAGCGGCTGCTCGCTGTGCTTCTACGCAGGCGGCGACAACTTCGACCAGCACGGCGTGGCGGCGCGGCGCGTGATCACCAGCACGAATCGGAATTTCGAAGGCCGCCAAGGGATCGGTGTCCGATCCCATCTGGCCAGTCCCGCGACCGTCGCGGCATCGGCGATCGCGGGCTGCATCGCCGACCCGCGTCTCCTGTTGAACTGAGGTCCCATGGAAAGCTTCGTCAAAGTCACCGGTATCGCGGCCCCGCTGATGCGCGCCAACATCGATACGGACCTGCTGATCCCGTCGCGCGAAATCACGGGCTCCGGCAAGGACGGATACGGCGCCAAACTGCTCGCGCCGTGGCGCTATTTGCCGGGCCCCGCGGGGTCGCGCATCGAGAATCCCGATTTCGTGCTCAATCGCGAGCCGTTTCGCGAAGCGCGCTTCCTGATCGCCGATGCGAACTTCGGCAGCGGGTCTTCGCGTGAACCCGCCGTATGGGCGGTCCGGCAGTTCGGATTGCGAGGCGTCATCGCCCCCTCGTTCGGCGCGATCTTTCGCAACAACTGCTATCGCAACGGCGTGTTGCCGATCGAATTGCCGAAGGATCAAGTCGAGGACCTCGCGCACGACGCCGAATCGGGTCGACTTGTCCTCACGGTCGATCTCGACGCATGCGACATCGTTCGACCGGACGGCACGCGCATCGCGTTCTCGGTCCCGCCCAACGAACGCGCCATGATGCTCGAAGGCCTCGACGCGATTGGTCTGACACTCAAGCTCAGCGCTCAAATCCACGCTTTTCAGGCCGCCGATCGCAAGGCCCGGCCCTGGATATGGGACATCCCGCAAATCGCGGGCGACCCCGTCTAAGCACCGCACCCATTTTTTCCCGCCTTTTATCAGGCACTCGCTCCACCCACCTATTTCACTTAAATACGGAGACTGAAATTGGACATCATCGAGGAATTCACCCCGACCATCGCGCCGCGCGTCGACACCAAGGCTGACGCCCAGCGTCTTTTCGACGTGCTCAAGGCGGGCGGCATCGCGATTTGCGCGAACACCGTCGGCTACGGCATCTTCGGCGGCTCGCCCGAAGCGATGCAGAAAATCTTCGACACGAAGCAGCGCGGCGGCCACAAGCGCCATGCGATGACGGTCGACGCCCAGGGTCAGCGCGAGATTCACATTCTCGATCAGCGTCGCCAGGACATGATCGATTGCATCACGCAGGACTACAACCTCCCGCTCGGCGTCGTCGCGCCTTATCGCAAGGACCATCCGCTGATGCAAAAGGTCGCGCCGGAACTGCTCAAGGCGAGTACCGCGCGCGGCATGCTCGGGATGCTCGTCAACGGCGGTCCCGTGCACAAGGAAGTGGGGCGTCTCGCGCGCGAAAATCTCGTGCCCGTGTTCGGTTCGTCCGCGAATCTCACGGGGACCGGCACGAAATTCCGCTATGAAGACATTCAACCCGAAGTGCGCGCGATCGCCGATATCTACCTCGACTACGGACTCCGGCCGTTCCATCACTATCAGCGCTCGTCGACCGGCATCGACTTCGAGAACATGCGCGTGCTGCGCATCGGCTCGGCGTATGAATTGGTCTCGGACATCCTCAAGCGCCATTTCGGTCTGCGCCTGCCCGTCGATCCGGGTCGTGAAGTCAATGCATCGGGACACCTTGCGGAGTTCGCGCTGAAGGAAGGCGACTGATTCAGCCGCATCGCCGCTTAGCAAAAAATGCCGCGCGCAATCCGACGATTCGCGCGCGGCGTATGGGCGATTCGAATGTGAACGATTTGAATGCGGGCGATTCGATATCGACGATCGCGCCTCAGCCTAGGCGCATCCATCCCGGCACAAGGCAATCGATGCGCGCGTCTTGGTGCGCAGACGTTCGAGCGCGACGAGCCGCAAGAGCATGACAAGCGCAAACAGCACGAGTACGCCGCCGAATACGAAGTCGACACGCGTGCCGGCCGTATCGACGATGCCGCCGCCGACGCACGAGCCGACTGCGATCGCGATCTGGACCACGCAGATGAACAGCGCCGAACCCGCCTCGGCCGCATCGGCGATGCCGCGCTGAATCCAGACGCTGCAGCACAGCGGCAGCGCACCGAACGCCGCCCCCCAAACAAGCATCGCGACGCTGTCGCCGACGCGCGAATGGTCGAACCACGCCATCGACGCAAGCGCGCCCAGCAGCAACAGCATCATGGCGGTGATCGATCCCTTCAGGCGACCGGCGATCAACGTCGAAAACACCGTATTGGCCACAAAGCCGGCGACGCCGAATGCCAGCAGCAACAGGGTCATTGCCCGCACCGAGAAATCCTCTTGAAGCCAGGGCGCGATATAGGTGTACGTCGAGAAGTGCGCGCCGAACACCAGCGCGATCATCAACAGGCTGAGCCGCGCGAACGGACGACGCAGCACGTCGACGAACGCCCCGAAACGCAACGCGGTCTCGGACGGCAACGACGGCGTGAGCCAGGCCTGCAACGCAAGCGCGATCGCCACCAGCGCGCCGGTCACGTAAAACGATGCGCGCCATGACGCGAAACTCGCGATGAACGTACCGAGCGGCACACCCGCGACGGTCGCGCACATGACGCCGGTGAGGATCGTCCCCATCGCCTTGGTCGCATCGGCGGGCTGCACGAGACGCCCCGCCGCCGCGGTCGCGAGCGTCCAGAATCCGCCGAGCGCGGCGCCGAGCATCGCGCGTCCGATCAGCATCGCCGCGAAGTGCGTCGATGTCGCGCAGATCAGATTCGACACGAGCAGCGCAGCCGTCAGCAGCATGAACACATGACGGCGATCCATGCGGCCCGCGAGGATCATCAGCGCGGGCGCGGAGATCGCCGCGAGGATGCCGGGCATCGTGATCATCAGGCCCGCGGTACCCGGCGTGACGCCAAGATCCCGCGCGATTTGAGGCAACAGACCGACGGGCAGGAATTCCGACGTGACAAACGCAAATGCGCTGATCGCGACGGCGATCACCGCAAGCCACTGACGACGCGTGGTCGCCGACGCGGTATCGGACGTCGAAGCGGCTGCATGAGAAAGCGAGTTGTTCATCTTGAGCGTGAGTCCAAATCATCATCGGAACGGCAAGGCATCCTGCGTCGGCACTGCGCAAAGACCGCAAGTAACGCGCCGTCATGATGCACGGCGAGCCGCATCTCGCGAAAAATCCCTGTCGGACGCGTGGGTGTTAACCGCTGTCGAGACGCAGATTACAAGCCAAGAATGAGTTCGGAATGAGGGCCTCGATCGGCCGATACAAGGCTTGGCCGCGGCGTCGCTTGTCGTGCTTGTCGTGCTTGTCGTGCTTGTCGTGCTTGTCGTGCTTGTCGTGCTTGTCGTGCTTGTCGTGCTTGTCGTGCTTGTCGTGCTTGTCGTGCTTGTCGTGCGGGGCGCGCTTGAGCGCATTCTCCCGTCGCTCAAGCGCGGGATGGCGTCTTAAGGATCGGCATGCTCAAGAATCGACATGCTTAAGGATCGCCACGCTTTAGGGGTCGGCCTGCTTACCGTAATGAAAAAGTAAACATCGCCACGTTCCAGATATTGAGCATAACGGCCTAACAAGCGCACGCGGCGGACCGCCCTCGATTCCTATCGGCTTCGCCACCGCTCATTGATCGAGATCAAGCGTCCGCACCGAAATCGCGCGCGTTGACACGATTCCGCCGCGATAGTCGCCTAACGCCTTCAAGTTTCATGCGTAACGGCCGTTGATGCAGTCAGCCCTCGATAAAGACAAAAAACCCGACGCATTTCGGGTCGATGAATGATTGCCTTAGACCACAACCACGAGGGCGCACCGCGGAGAGTCGAACTGTGTTGAAGAATCTATCCATTCGAGCAAGCCTGAGCTTGATCGTCGTGTTTTTCGGGCTTGCGCTGATTGTGGGGGCCGCTGTCGGTCTGTTGTCGATGCGCGCGGGGAATGAGTCGCTCAAGCAGATGTACACGGTCGATACACCCGCCGTCGCCGATCTCGAAGGCACCGCCGCCCAGTTGCTCAATGCGCGCCTTGCGCTGGCGACGTTCGCGTCGTTGACCGAACTCAACGATCAGGAAGGGTCCAAGGCCGTCCTCTTGCGCTTCGATCACTACGTCGAGGTGTCGAACGAGCGCCTGGCCAGCTTCCTGAGCAAGGCCGGTTCGAACGGCGACGAAGCGCAGCTCATCCAGGACATGCAGGACAAGCGCAATGCCTTCGTCCACGACGGCCTGCAGCCCGCGCTCGCCGCGATCAAGGCCGGCGATCGGCCGACATTCCTGAATCTGCAGGCGCATACGATGCCGGCGCTTTACAACGCTTATGGCAAAGCCATGGCCGCCGTCGAGAAAGTCCAGATCGACAATGGCGCACAACGCTATCAGGACGCGCAGGACCGCTTCAATCGCGTCAGTCTCGTCGTCGGCGTCGGCCTCGTGCTTGGACTTCTGCTCGGCTGGACCGCGCGCAATGCGCTCATGCGCGTGATCGTCGCGCCGGTCGATGCCGCGATCGTCCACTTCGACCGCATCGCGGGCGGCGACCTGACAGGCCAGATCGCATCGACCGGCGCCAACGAAATGGGCCGGCTCACGGCCGCCTTGCAAAAAATGCAGGGCGCGTTGATCGGCATGGTCGGCACGGTGCGTCAACGGACCGAAACGATCAACGTGGGCGTCGACGAAATCGCCGCGGGCAATATGAGCCTCTCGCAACGCACGGAAGAACAGGCCGCGGCGCTCGAACAGACGGCGGCCAGCATGGAGCAGCTCGTCGCGACCGTCAAACAGGCCTCGGACAATTCGAAGCAGGCCAGCCAGTTGGCGTCGGATGCGTCGAATCTCGCGGAGCAAGGCGGCCAGTTGACGCAGAACGTCGTCGGCACGATGCAGAAGATCGTCGAGGACTCGCACAAGATGGCCGATATCGTCAGCGTCATCGAGAGCATCGCGTTCCAGACCAATATCCTTGCGCTGAACGCGGCCGTCGAAGCCGCGCGCGCGGGCGAACAAGGTCGAGGTTTCGCCGTGGTCGCGAGCGAGGTCCGCGGACTCGCACAGCGCAGCGCGAGCGCGGCCAAGGAAATCAAGACCTTGATCGACGAATCGACGTCACGCGTCAACTCCGGTTCGCACCTGGTCGAGCAGTCGGGCACGACGATCACGGACACGATCCGCGCGATCGAACGCGTCAGCACGCTCATGAACGAACTCGCCACGGCGGCGGTCGAGCAAAGCACCGGGATCGAACAGGTCAACCAGGCCGTCAGTCAGATGGACCAGACGACGCAGCAGAACGCGGCCCTCGTCGAGCAAGCGTCCGCGGCGGCCCAATCGGTCGCCGAACAAAGCCGGGCGCTGCAGGAAGCCATCGATATCTTCAAGGTCGGCGCGTACCGCTAAAGGCGGGTCAAGGTTTGAAAGGCCCCGCATCGCGAGGCCTTTTGACGAGGCATCCGAACGCGTGCCGAGACACTCGCCGGGTCTACATCGCGAACCCGTGCCCCGCGGCGCGCAAACCCGACGCCTCGTCGACCTTGAAGATCGACACGGCCTCACGCAGTGTCGCGGCCTGATCGGCCATCGCGCGCGCCGCGGCGCTCGCCTGTTCGACCAGCGCCGCGTTCTGTTGCGTGACTTCGTCCATCTGGATCACGGCCGTATTCACTTGATCGATGCCCGTCGTCTGCTCGACCGACGCCGACACGATTTCACCGATGATGTCCGTCACGCGCTGGACCGAACGCACGACCTCGCTCATCGTCTGGCCGGCATCCTGCACGAGCGTCGCGCCGGCCTCGACATGCGACGCCGACGTCTCGATCAGACTCTTGATCTCTTTGGCGGCATTCGCGCTACGCTGCGCGAGTGTGCGCACCTCGCCCGCGACGACCGCGAATCCCCGTCCTTCCTCGCCCGCGCGCGCGGCTTCGACGGCGGCATTCAACGCAAGGATATTGGTCTGGAACGCAATGCCTTCGATGACGGCAATGATCTCGGCCACCTTCGACGAACTCGTCGAGATGTTCTGCATCGTGCTGACCACGCGATGCACGACGTCACCGCCGATCGACGCGGTTTGCGATGCCGTGCCCGCGAGCGTGCTGCCTTGACGCGCATTGTCGGTGTTCGCCTTGACGGTCGCGGTCAGCTCTTCCATGCTCGCGGCCGTTTCTTCGAGCGAGGCGGCCTGCTGTTCGGTCCGTCGCGACAGATCGAGGTTGCCCTGCGCGATCTCGCCCGCCGCCGATGAAATGGATTCCGCCGACGACTGGATGCCCGACACGATCCGGGTCAATCGCACGCGCATCGATTCGAGCGACGCCATCAGACTGCGGTCGTCACCGTGCGTCAGCGCGATCGAAACACGCAGATTGCCCTCCGCGATCTGTCCGGCGATCCGTTGCGCATCGCTCGGCTCGCCACCCAATTGCCGCAACACGCTCCGCGTGAGTACCACGGCCGTCGCAAGCGCGACGACGATCGCCAGGAAAACCAACGAACCGACGAGCCAGCGGATATGCGCATAGGTCAGCACCGCATCCTTTTGCGCCTCGGCATTCTCGTCGTCTTCGCGATCCGCCAGCGCAACCGCCTTGGCGAGCCACACACGCTGAGGCGGTCGCGCCTCGTTCATCAACGTATGCGTGGCGGTCGTCACGTCTCCGGCGACAGCCTGCTCGACGACCTTGTTCATCGGCGGCACCGCGAGCGCCTCTTTCTCGTCGATTTCCGTCAGCAGATGGCGTTCGGCCTCGCTCGTCCCCGCTTCCTGCGAAAACATGTCGTGAAGTTGCTTGACGGCATCGGCATACGCCCGGTCCTGTTGCCGGATCCGCTCGACTTCGGCGAGCAGATCCTGACGATTTTCGAGGAACGCGAGATTGCGTACGGCAATCGCACGATCCTGAATCGATGACTTCAGGACATTCGCCAAACGCGCTTCGGTGTCATTGACCCGTGCGATGTCGTCGAGCCTTTCGTTCAGTTGCGACAACCCGTAGAACGCAAGGCCCGCGACGGCGACCAGCAAGAGTGTCAACAACGCGAAGCCCGCGCTAAGACGCGTCGACAGTTTCATGTTCTTCATAAGCCTTCCACGAATACGTACACAACACCAACAAAATGGTTACGTCTGTATTACGGTATGCCGTGGATTTTCTGAAGATTTCCTCTAAAGCAAAAGAGACAGCCGCTCAAGCCATGACGATCTGCCGCTCGTGCGCGATAAACGCACGGCGTCGAGCACGAGCGCGGCCAATTGATCGACGGGCGGCGTCGGCGTATTCGACGCGCGCACGAGCGCCAGCGGCAAGCTGGGTAAAGGCGGCAATCCGTGCGCGGCGGCATCGAGTATGCGTACCGTCGACGGCAGTCCGTAGTGCGTGCGGACCGTCACGCCGAGGCCTGCCCCGGCCGCGGCCCAGAGTCCGGCAAGGCTCGGACTCGTAAAGACGACGCGCCACGCGATGCCCGCGCGATCGAGCGCCGCCGTCGCCATGCTCGACAGCATGCACGAGCCGTCGAACAGGATCAGCGGCAACGGTTCACCCGACGCGGCGTCCCACTGCAAGACATCGGTCCCGATCCAGCGCATCGCGGGTTCGGCCACGATCTCGCTCGTGCCGAGCGTATAGCGGAGTTGCGCGGGCACGTCGCGATCGTCCCAGACGAGCGCGAGATCGAGCTCGCCCGCATCGAGCCGCGCGAACAGATCCACGTTGCGCGCGACACGCGCCTCGATCCGCACTTTCGGATGGGCCCGCGAAAACTGGCCGAGCACACCCGGCAACACGCTTTCGCCAAAGTCTTCCTGCAATCCGAGCCGCACCCACCCTTCGAGATCGACGCCGCGTGTCGCCGCGAGCGCTTCGTCATTGAGTTCGACGAGCCTGCGCGCGTACTGCAGCAGCGTCTGTCCGGCTTCCGTGAGCGCGAGACCCCGGCCCGATTTGCGAAAAATCGGTTTGCCGGTCTGCTCTTCGAGCTTGCGGATCTGCGCGCTGACCGCCGACGTCGAACGCCCGACACGGTCCGCTGCTTTAGCAAAACTGCCCAGATCCATGCCCGCCACGAAGCTCCGCAAGACCGCAATGTCAAAGCTCGCATTCATCCTGTTTTTCCGGATCGTTAGTGTTAAATAATCCAATATTCCGAATGATCATAGGATGCGAGACTGCACGGGTCAAAGAAATAATCGGAGGAGCGAATGGAATCGCCGTGCGTCATCGAACCCCGGCGCGTCGAAGCGCGCAATGGATCGCTCAATGCATCGCATCGATGGAAAGTGCTCGGCGCCGGCGTCGCGGCGAACGCGAGTTTTTCGGCGGCCGCCAACGGCATTCCGACGACCGCGGTCTGGATGCGCACGTCGTATCACTTCGGCAATGCCGAACTCGGACTCGTACTCGGCGCAATGGGGCTGGGTCTTGCGGTGTCCGAATTGCCGTGGGGCGTCGCAACCGATCGCCTCGGCGATCGGCCCGTGCTGGTCACGGGTCTGCTCGCGACCGCGTTGACGTTGATTGCGATTGCGCTGTTCGGCGTGCCGTCGGCACATGGGGCGCCCGCGATGCCGCTGCTCGCATGCGCGATGTGCGTGGCCGGATTGTGCGGCGGAAGCGTCAACGGGTCGAGCGGACGCGCCGTCATGAGCTGGTTCAAGGAAGGCGAACGCGGGCTGGCCATGAGCATCCGGCAAACCGCGGTACCGCTCGGCGGCGGCCTCGGCGCGGCCGTGCTGCCGTGGCTCGCTTCGCGGCACGGCTTCGGCAGCGTCTTTGCCGCGCTCGCGGCGATGTGCGCGCTGTCCGCGGTCGCTGCGTTGCGCTGGCTCCGCTCGCCGCCGCATGCGACGGAGCAGTCGCATACGCAGGCCGCGACACCCGCGCGCGGTCCGCTTGCCGATATCACCGTGTGGCGCGTCGCATTCGGGATCGGACTGCTCTGCGTGCCGCAATTCGCCGTGTTGACGTTCGCGACGATCTTTCTGCATGACTTCGGCCGTCTCGGCCTTGTCGGCACGAGCGCAACGATGGGCGTCATCCAGACGGGCGCGATGATCATGCGCGTCTGGAGCGGCCGGCATACGGATCGGCACGGCAATCGTCGCGCGTATCTGCGAGGCTCGACGCTCGTCGCCGCGGTCGGCTTCGTCGCGCTCGCTTCGGCCGTCGCGCTCGGTCGACATGTACCGATTGCGATCACGGTGATCACGATCGCCGCGGCGGGGATCAGCGTCTCCGCCTGGCACGGCGTCGCCTATGCCGAACTCGCGACGCTCGCCGGCCCCGGCCGCGCGGGCACCGCGCTCGGCATGGCGAATACGGTCGTCTATGCAGGACTGTTCGTCGCGCCGACGCTGATTCCTCATCTGCTTGCGGCGAGTTCATGGGCCGGGGTCTGGCTCATGGCAGGCATCGTCGCGCTCGCTACGTATCCGCTGTTTCCACGCCCGCTTCAAAGGCGCGACCGGATAGCGTCTTGATCGACGCACCGAATCAATCGTTCGCTGCTGACCGGCAGGGTCTTCGACTGGCTTGACGACACGCTTCAAGACACGCAAACGCTGCCCGTCATCGCGTACGCAAATGGGTCGATCGCGAATGAATTCATGATGTGGTCAGTGCGAGATCGCACAGTTCGTCACGCGCAAAAATCAGACGATTCAAACAGGACGTTCATCGCGCGATACGCAGGCGCCAGATCGCCACGACGGTCACGCGGATCGCCGGAGCAGCGCGTGAACTCGCCGATCGATTCGCCATGCGTCCGGCCGTCATGCCGTGTCATCGAAACGATCGCAACGTAACGCTCGGCGCGAGAAGGCGAAGACTATCGCCTCGCTTCCACTCGTGCCGCCGATTGGCCCTGCGTACCGGGTAAAAGACGACGCGCGCCGCGATGAGCCCGTTCCAGACACAACAGGGACTCCCGGCGACGACTGTCCTCGATGACGCGACCTTCGACGCGCTCAAGGCCGCCGTCGGTCGTTTGCCGCCGGCCTCCTGACGACAGCACGCGCTCGATCTCGAACGCTGTCCTTATCTCATCGACGCAGGTCGCGCACATGCAAACGCGCGGGCCGCGACTTTGCGCGACGCGTTGTGCCCGATAGGGAAACGGCCCGACGGGTCACCGATGCAGACGCGCAACATCTGTTGAAGCACCGGCCCCACAACACAAGAAGAGGAGAACACCATGAAAGCAATCGCGACACAGTGGCGTGAAACGGCTCGCATGACACGCCTGTTTTCCCGGATTATCCAGACCGTCTGCGGCATGGCGCTTCTGGTCGCCGTGCAATTCGCCCAGGCTCAAGCCACCACGCCCGGCAAGCCCGCGGACTGCGGCCCCGAGTGCATCGATCCCGTATTGAAAGGCGCCATCATGATCGGCATGGCGCTGCTGTTGTTCACGAGTCTCCTCGTCGTGCTCAAAGCCTTGCGCACGCAAAACTGGAATCTCGCGCAAGCGCTGTCGGAAGAAGCCAAATTGCAGGACGGCACCCCGACGCCCGCAGCGGGAGATCTCCCTCCCCTGGTGCCAAGCAGCTCGCGCCTGATCGCGCTGATCGGCACGATCATTCTGGCGACGTTCTTCATCGGCATCGGCTTTTACGTCGTCTGGCAACTGTGCTCCGGACACGACATCAACACAGCCAACACGGCTTGGGCCTTCTTCGCGTCCGGCGCCACGCTGTTCCTGCCTTACGGCATCAATAAAGCCAGCAGCGTGCTGTCCTGATGTCCGGCGGGGAGTCGACCATGTCAGCGATCCAGCAGACCAAGAAGATGTTCGTGTTGATGATGGAAAACCGCTCCTACGACAATCTTCTCGGATGGTCCGATTTGCGTGGATGGACACCATCCGGCGTCGCGACGGTCGCGGACGGACTCGTCGGCAAACCGACCATTCACGTGTCCGATACGCATGGAAGACCCTACCCGGTCGTGCAGGGCGCGCCATTCAGGCTCGCGTTCGATCCGGGCCACGAGTTCACGGACACCCTCGTGCAACTGTGCGGTGCCGATCAGGCCCGCCCCTATCTCGGGAGTATCCACGACGACGCAGCCGTCCTTCCCGGCGGCGTCTATCCGCCCATGGCCGCCACGCCCGACGCAACGGGATTCGCCTATGACCTCGACGCGTACGGGTTCGACACGGCGACGGCGCTGCGCGGCTTCGGGCCCGATCAAGTCCCCGTCCTCAACTTCCTCGCGCAGCAGTTCGCGGTATGCGATCGATGGTTTTCCTCGATGCCGGGCCCGACGTGGCCCAATCGTTTCTTTGCCTTGGCCGGCACATCGTGGGGACTCGATCACTCACCCAGCAATGAGGAAACGATCGCCGCCACACTCTTTGACGGCGCGCGCTTCGGCAACGGGTCCGACTCATTGCTCACGCGTCTCACGCCGGCCGAGTGGCTCGTCGCGCATGGCGATACGCCCCAATCATGGGCGCTCAAGGGCGTTCAAGCGTCGTCGGCGCGCTTTGTCACACATGAAGATCTGTTCTCGATGCTGGCGAGTCAGCGCGTCGATGCGAACTTCATATGGATCGAGCCGAGCTACGATCCTTTGGGAAATTTTCGCAACGGCCAGTCGATGCACCCGTGCGGAGACGTGCGCAACGGCGAAGCATTGATCGAAGCCGTTTATCGCGCGATCGTGTCTTCGCCGTATTGGGAAGAAAGTGTGCTTTTGATCGTCTTCGACGAACACGGGGGCTTCTTCGATCACGTCATACCGCAGCCGGGTACGGTGTCCGGCATGCCGCCGTTATCGCCCGTCGCGCCGACGTCGCTGACCCGGCGCGGATTTCGTTTCGACCGTTTCGGTGTGCGCGTCCCGGCGATCATCGTCTCGCCGTATGTCAAACAAGCGACGATCGACCACACGTTCTACGATCATCTGTCGATCGCCAAGACACTCGCGCGCGTGACGAATCGTACGTCGCTGCCTTTGCTCAACACGGCGCGCTTCTTTTCGGCGACGGATTTCTCGGGCGTCCTGACGTTGAGCCAGCCGCGCAAGGCCGCCGATATTCACGCGTGTCCGTCGGCACTGCCGGTCACATTGGCCGCGCGAGGACCGACGATCAATCGCAGCGCGACGGCCTTCGCCAACCTCGGCTGGTCCGTTCAATCGGGCGATCCAAGGGCCTAGTCATCGCGTCGAATGCACGTCGGCGGCGATTGCGTCACGACGCCGCGCGCAAGACGTCGAACGCGTCGCGCGCTATGCCTTCGCCTGTCTCGCGTTCGAAGACCGGTTCGCGCCGCGCCGGCCCTTCGCGATCGACGCGCGCAGGTCGTTGATCAGGTCCGTCACCGTCGAATCGGCGGAGGGGTTCGTCGTCGGCGCATCCACACCGCGGCGTTCGAGCTGCTCGATCAGCCGCGCGAGAAAAACCATTTTCGCGGCGTATCCATAGCTGACCTCGACGGACTCGATTGCGCTCGACATTTCCGCCTGGGCGCGCACGAGGTCCCGAATGCTGCAGAGATGCGCGCTGGTCCGGGCGATCTGCATATCGAACTCGCTACCCCAATGCCGCCGCGCGGACACTCCCGTGTTCGCATTCTTCATTGCCCTATTCCCCGTAGCCTTGAGCGCAGCTCCGCTGCGCCGACTTCGACCCCAAGCGCAATTCCACGCGCGACACGCAGCACGTGCTTTGCACACAATGCATTTTATTGAGCAAATTATAATTTGCTCATATTCTTTTGCAACGAGCAAATTTCTTCAGAGGAAATGAGGGGTCACCGATGAGGCCCTTTGATCGGACGACCGGGATTGCGACACTCGCGAGCGTCCGGAAACTGCCGTTACAATGCCGAGCCAACGCCTTCAGATCCTTGCCGAAACTTGTATAGCGCCGCGACTACCCGACTCCTCGACCGTGCCGCCGAAGTCTTTATCGATCACGGCTACGCCACGCTGACGATGGCGCAGTTGGGCGAGTTGTGCGGCTTGCAGCGACGCGCGCTTTACTACCACTTTCACAGCAAGGAAGACATGTTTCGCGCGGTGCTCCGCGTGCGCAATGCGCACTATCAGGCGCTCGCCGATCGCGTCGCCGCGCAAGCGCTGGAACGCGACGATTCCATTGAACAGGTGATCGGCCACTGGCTCGACACGCGCTATGGCGAATTCAGGCGCAGGCTGCTCGTGAGCCCGCACGCGGCCGAACTGAACACGATGGCCTTTGCCGTCGGTCTGGACATCATGCTCGACGTGGCGCGCGAGACGAATCTCAAGCTGCAGACGCTGATCGCGGCGCTCGTCGCGCAGAAGCGTTTGCGGCTGCGGCCGGGCATGACGGCCGAACGTGCCGCGCAAATGATTTCCGACGCCGCGCGAGGCGTGAATCAGGCCCGCCCGGCGATCCCCGCCGACGAATTGGCGGCGCGCTATTACGCGATCACCGAGGCACTCCTGTTCGGCTGCGCGCTCCGGTAAGCCGCGTGTGAAAACGCGATGGCGGCGGCGCAAAAAAACACCCCAAAGGTTGGGTCTCATGCAACCTTTGGGGTGGGCTCACCAACCCCTAAACCTGATGCAAGCCTAAAGCGGGTCCGGCATCGATACGCGTCGATGACCGGCTATCGTCATTCGCGCCGAGATACGCCGTGTCGCCAAGATCGGTTTTGCCACGACGAACACGGGTGATATCAAAGACGACAGACAATAACGACCCCGCTTTTTACCGTCTATCCGATATTGGTTGTCGACTTCATGTCGCGCGCGACGATCGTTAGGCGCCGGGCCGCGTCTTCACATGACGTGCCAGAAATTTGTCGAGCTGACCGGCAAATGCGTTGCTGTCGCGCGCGCTATAGGGCGCGGGGCCGCCCGTATCGATACCCGCGCTGCGGAGTTGATCCATCGCATCGCGCATCGTCAAACGCTCGCCGATATTCTCGCGACTCATCCAGTTGCCGCGCGGGTCGAGCACATGGCCGCCCTTGTCGAGCACCGCGGCCGCCAGCGGAATATCGGCCGTGATCACGAGATCGCCGGCCACGACAAGCTCGACGATGCGCGCATCCGCGACATCGAAACCCGCAGGCACCTGAATCGACTTGATGAACGGCGACGGCGGCGTGCGTAGAAATTGATTCGCCACAAGCGTCACATTGATTTCAAGCCGACGCGCGGCGCGATACAACGTCTCCTTGACGACAGCCGGACATGCGTCGGCATCCACCCATATCTGCATCGATCCAGTCCTTTAAGTCGAGCGTCGCAGATGCCCCGCGTTAGTCACACGGGGCGTATCGTCCGCGTTAGCAGCGTTAGCGGCTAAGCGGCTAAGCGGCTAAGCGGCTAAGCGGCATGCGAGTCTAACGCGTTCGACGCACGCGGGGCGCGCCCCATCACGCCACCAGTTCCGGATCGGGTGCGGCTTCGAGGTATTGCGCAATATCGACGTCGTCGATTTGCTCGACATCCATGAAACGCGACGCATAGTCGCGATACACGCCCGAGCGCAGGAACAACTCGAAGACGTCCGGATCGATATGATGCCCGTCCTTCATCCGCGCCATGATCCGGATCGACTCGGACAGCGTTTTTCCCTTCTTGTACGGCCGATCGCCCGCGGTCAACGCCTCGAAGATATCCACGATCGCCATCATGCGCGCAAGCGGACTCATCTGCTCGCGCTTGAGTCCCATCGGATACCCCGCGCCGTCCATGCGCTCGTGATGACCGCCCGCGATCTCCGGAATATTGCGCATATGCCGCGGAAACGGCAGCTGCGACAGCATGACGATCGTCTGGAGAATGTGCTCGTTGATCTTGAAGCGCTCTTCTTCGGACAACGTGCCGCGCGACACCGACAAGTTATGCAGCTCGCCGCGGTTATAGAGCAGCTCCGGCATCTTGATCCGGAACCCCCACGGATTATCGGGTGCGCCGATCAGATCCGACGACGCGTTGCGCACGAACCGGTGCTCGACCTTGTCGGCAAGCAGCTTCTCGCGTGCGGGAAGGGGCACGGCAGGCTCACGTTCCTTGCGCTGCCGCTCGTCGTACGACACGCCGAGGCGGTCATCGAGCGTGCGCACCCAGGTGCGCTCCGCGATCCGCGCGAGCCGTGCGGCATCGGCCGCATCCATCGATTCGCCGCCTTCGTTGCATTGCGCGATAAACGCGAATTCCTCGTCGAGCTCGCGCAAAGATGCATCGCGCTTCGCCTCTGCCGCGGCGCGATCGACGCCCGCTTCGATCGACTTGAGACAGTCGATCTCGGCATGGCATTTGAGCACCTCGAAACGCATGCGGATCTCGTGAATGCGGTCATAAAGCGTTTCGAGCTTGGTCGCCTTGTCGACGACGTATTCGGGTGTCGTGATCTTGCCGCAATCGTGCAGCCAAGCCGCGACATGCAGTTCTTCCCATTGAAGCGCATTGAGGCTGAAGTCCTTCCACGGACCGTCGTGCGTATCGCACGCGGCCTGCGCGAGCATCCGCATCAGTTCGGGGACGCGATTGCAGTGGCCGCCCGTATAGGGGCTCTTCGCGTCAATCGCCTTCGCGATCAATTGGATGAACGAATCGAACAGTTCGCGCTGCGACTTGATCAACTCGCGCGTTTCGATGGCGCTCACGAACAAACTCGTGAGCTCCGAGATGAAGGACATCTGCATCTGCTCGAGCGGCCTCGAATGCAGCAGCACGAAGACGCCCACGAGCAGCTTCTGCCGGTTGACGAGGGGCACGACGGCCGCATGGCCCGCGCCGAGCATGAATTCCGCATAACCGGTCTGCAGGATATCGGCATTCGACAATTGTCCCGTGCGCGGCACGTTATCCGCGAGCGCGCTGCGGATCAGCACGGGCGCATCGGCGATCACGAGCGACGACAACCCCGCGACGGTCTCGCCGGTGCGCGCATCGAGCGCGCTGGTCGGCAGCAACTGTTCGCCATCATGGTCGGTCAGATAGAGCACGCCCGCATCCGCGTGCGCCTCGGCCAGGATTTCGGTCAACAGCACGCGCACCAAGGGCTCGAACTCGGGCTCGCCGGCGACGGCGCGGATCGTGCCGAGGAATCGTCGGATCGTGCGCTTCATCGCCGCCATCTGCACGGCGAGCCGGTCGAGTTCACTGATCCGCGAACGCAACACGTGCTGACTCGGATTCGGATCGAAACGCCGCATCGTGTCGGCCTGGGCCGTGAGCTCCTTCAACGGTTTGGCGACCGACCCCGCGAGCACCCAGATCACCGGCAGCGACAGCACGAGAATCGCCAAGGTGATCAACACGTCGACGATCTGCGCATGAACGGCCGCTTGCATGAGTTCGCCGCTGCGAATCGCCGACACCATGAAAAGCGGATCGGCCTCGTCGATCGTCAAACGGCTCACCGACGTGTACCACGCCGTGCCGTTCTGATCGGTCACGTTGCGGATCCACTCGCGCATGCCGGCCGAGCGCAGCGTCTCGATCAAATGCTCGAGAATCGGCGCGCGCTGCATATCGGATGCGCTCATGGCGCGCGGCGTGCCGTCGGGCGCGCGGCCCATCGACGCGAAGCCCGCGAGGTTCGACGTGAGGACGTTGCCGTTCGGGTCGACGAGCGCGAGCACGCGTCCAGGCAAGGTCTGCTGCGCGACGAGCATCTGTTGCAGCGAATCGAGGCTGATGTCGCATGCGGCGACAGCACGGCCGTCGGCCGACGTAATCGCGAGCGTCGTGCCGATCTCGGGCACCGAGAAGAACCGGTAAGGCTCGGTGCGCACGAAGCGCTTCGCTTGTCGCGCCTGCTGATACCACGGGCGCTTGCGCGGATCGTAATGCGCGGCGACATCCGAATTGTCGACCGTACTGATGATATGGAAATCCTTGTCGATATAGATCAGCGTATTGTTGTCGGCCGACTCGTCATGCGACACGTTGTGTACGACAAATTGAGTACCCGGGGGCGCTTGCATCGCCGCGCGCTGCGTGTCATTGCGCATCGCGAGCACCATGAAGATGTCGCCGTTGTCATAGCCGACATAGAGCGACCGGATGTCGGGCGCCGACGTCAGGATTTCATGCAGCATGCCGGCGAACGCCATGCGATCGTCGAGCGTCCAGGCCTCCGACAGCTTGCTGTGCGCGATCATCTTGACCGCGACTTCGGCCGGCCCAAGCGTCTTCTGAATGCGGTCCGTGGTCTCGCGGCTCATGCCTCGCGCCTGATTGACCGAATCCGCCTCAAGACGCGCGCGCAAATGATTGAAATCGAGCGCGCTGATCAGGCCGCCGACAAACAACACCACCACCGCCGTCAGCAGCGACACGTGCAGTTGGAACGGCAAATGCCGGTATCTCGTCATAAACGTACCCGCGAACGTAGGTGTCGGTCATTGGGGCCGATGAATCGGCGGCGCTCGCTTCACGAATCGCCGCGTCATGATCGACCGCTTCGAATGGCGTTCCGGATCAAGACCGACCAGAAACGACCTGTCAGGTCATCTATGGGTTAACGGGCGAATCCATTAATTCCTTAGCGTGACTCAACGATCTTCGCGCGCGATATCCGTATCGCCCGCATACGTGCGCGTAAACCCCGATCCATCATGCGCTTCGACAAACGTGGCATACCAAAGTATTGGTATTGACGTACGCAATCGATTTGATCTCGGAGCGATGTCGCACTAATCGCGCACCGCTTTCGTGCACCTCAACACAATGACGCATGCCGATGCTTTCGAACGCATGATGAACGCGCAAACGTTTGAGACAAAACGGCTTCGATATCGATGGCACCTCAAAGCCTTTTTGGTGTGCTTGGTTTGATTGATGCATCGGATTTACTAGATGTCGCCGATGCGCTCGATGTCTCATCGCACTCGTCGCTTGGCACCTCGATATCTACAGTCAAACTGTACAGTTTGACTGTATTCATGTTATGTTCCGCGCATGCGTGCCTCTCCCTCTTCCTCGACGATCGAACCGCTTGCCGCACTGGCTGGTGAATTGCGCATCTCGCTCGGCAAATTAAACCGGCGTCTGCGCGAGCAAGCGCAATCGGGCGACTTCACCTCGTCGCAACGATCGGTGTTCCTGCGGCTCGAACGCGACGGTCCTGCGACCGTCTCCGCGCTTGCACGCGCCGAAGGCGTCAAACCGCAATCGATGCGCATCACGGTCGCGTTGCTTGAAGCACAAGGCGCGGTCGTCGGCGAAGCCGACCCTCACGATGGCCGCAAGACGGTGTTCACGTTGACGCCCGCGTTCAAACGCACGCTCAAGGCGAGTCGTTCGGCAAGAGAAGACTGGCTGTTTCACGCACTCCAGACGCAGCTCACAAGCGACGAACACACCACACTCTCGGCCGCCGTCAAGTTGCTGCAACGGCTTGCCGATTACTGAGCCGATCGAGCCCATTGCGCCGCCTTCCCTGCAAGCACCGATGCTCATGACATATTCGAATCCCGATCCGGCGCGCGTCGCCGCCGTGCAACGCAGCGGTCTCGTCACGTGCGCGATGCGACTCGTCCCCAAGGGGGCGCGGTGATCAACACGACTTTCCGGTCTCTGCGCAACGCGAATTACCGGACCTGGGCCGCGGGCGCACTCGTGTCGAATGTCGGGACGTGGATGCAACGCACGGCTCAGGACTGGCTCGTGCTGACACAGTTGACGCACCACAACGCGTCGGCCGTCGGAACCGTCATGGCGCTTCAATTCGGGCCGCAGATGCTGTTCCTGCCGCTCTCGGGCTATGCGGCCGACCACTACGACCAGCGCAAGATGCTCTTCGCGACGCAGGCCACGATGGGCGTGCTCGCGCTCGCGCTCGGCATGCTGACGATCACGGGCGCCGTGCAGCTCTGGCACGTCTACGTGTTCGCGTTTCTGTTCGGCAGCGCCGCGGCCTTCGATGCGCCCGTGCGTCAGACCTTCGTCACGCAGCTCGTCGACGAAGCCGATCTGCCGAACGCCGTCGCGCTCAATTCGACGTCGTTCAACGCAGCCCGCATGCTGGGCCCCGCAGTCGCGGGTCTCGTCATTGCATCGGTGGGCACAGGATGGGCCTTCACGCTCAACGGGCTGTCGTTTGTCGCCGTGCTGATCTCGCTGACGCGCCTGCGCGTCTCGGCCCTGCATGCGCAAGCGCGCGCACGACGCGCGCGCGGCAGTCTGCTCGAAGGTTTTCGTTATGTCGGCGCACGCCCGGATCTTCTGACGATTCTCGTCATGTTGTTTCTGATCGGGACGTTCGGGCTCAATTTCCCGATCTTCATTTCGACGATGGCGGTCCGCGTGTTCCATGCCGACGCGCGCGGATACGGCCTGCTGTCGTCGATCATGGCCGTCGGGACCGTGTCGGGGGCTTTGCTTGCGGCAGGCCGCAAACGGCCGAGTTTCGCCGCGCTATCGAGCGGCTCGCTTATTTTCGGACTCGGGTGCACGGTGGCGGCCATCGCACCGCAATACTGGATCTTCGCCGCGTCGCTCGTGGTGATCGGCGCGGCGGCCTTGACGTTCACCAACACGTCGAACAGTCTGATGCAGCTCTCGACCGAACCCGCGATGCGCGGCCGCGTGATGGCGCTGCGCATCGGGGTCGCGCTCGGCGGCACGCCGATCGGCGCGCCGATCGTCGGCTGGGTCGCCGATCACCCGGGCCCGCGCTGGGCACTCGGGGTCGGCGCGGCAGCAGGTTTCGCATCGGCGCTCGTCGCCGTCTATGCGGTTGCGCGCAATTTTCACGAACCGAGACACGACGCGCAGCCCTGACGCGCACCGATCGTACGCATCGCTCGCCCGCTATGCACCGGAGATCCGCTAGACGGCCAGGACGCGGTTCTCGATAAAGCCCAGCCCCGCGATTTCGGCCCGCACGACGTCGCCGGCCTTGAGCAGTTTGCCGATCGCGATGCCGACGCCCTCGGGCGTGCCCGTCGCGAGAATGTCGCCGGGTTCGAGCGTCATGACCGTGCTCAGATACACGATCTGCGCGTCGATGTCGTCGATCATGTCGCCTGTCGACTTGCGTTGACGCGTTTCGCCATTGACCGTGAGCACCATGTCGAGCGCGTGCGGATCGTCGATCTCGTCGTCGGTCGTGATCCACGGGCCGATCGGCCCATGCGTGTCGAACGATTTGCCGAGCGTGAACGTCGGCGAACGGTTCTGCCAGTCGCGCGCCGTCACGTCGTTCGTCACGACGTAGCCTGCGATGACCGATCGCGCCTCGCCCGGCTTGACGTTCCGGCAACGCGCGCCGATCACGACGCCAAGTTCGATTTCGTAATCGAGCTTTTCGACGACGCGCGGCAACTCGATCGCATCGTAAGGACCCGTGATGCAGGACACCTGCTTGTTGAACCAGAGTTGACTCGTCGGCATCGGTACACCCGCGGCGCGTGCCTCTTCTGCATGGGCCTTGTAGTTCAGGCCGATCGCGAGAAATTTCTGCGGGTCCGCGATCGGCGCTTCAAGGCGCACCGCATCGATCGAATAGCGCGCGCCCTGCGCCGCTTCGAGCGCGGGACGCAGTCTCGGCAATGCGCCAAGCAACGCGCGCATCGAATGGCCGACGCCTTCGACGGCCGACAAGTCGACAATCTCGTCGCCGACGCGCTTACCGATACGCGTCGCTCCGCCTTCGGTGAATCGTACGAGTTTCATGAAAATGCCTCACATCCAAGAGAAAGGGGGGGCGGGACCGTGTCGCGTCATCGCGCATGCGGTCCGAGCGTTTCGCCGCGTATCGAGCTTCGCGTATTGCGTATCGTGTCTCGCTCGCTACGCTTCGCGATCGACCGTGAGCTGGAAGCTGATGAAGCGCCATCCGTGCGCGTCACGCCGAAGCACCTGCGTCACGAAGCTCGGCATCCATGCCGTCGAACCGTCCGCTTCGCGCATCAAGCTGCGCATCGGACCCGTCATGACGGCGAATGCCCCTTCGATGCGGATCGTCAGCGCTCCGCGCTCGATCGCGATAAAGCCGCGCTTGCGTTCGATATGACGAAGCAAGGCTGTCTTGTCGTGAACCCGCCCCGTACTGTGAACATGAACGAGGTCCTCGGCAAACAGCGCATCGAGCGCGCCGAGATCGACGGCGATCAACGCATGCTGACGGCGGCGCTCGACGGCGAGAATCGCCTCGGTCTCGCGCTCGATCGAATCAAGCGTGACGTCCATCGTTCAGACAAGCCCTTCATACGAACCGCCGTCGAGCTGCAGGTTCTGTCCCGAGATATAGCTGGCCTGCACGCCGCACAGGAATGCGCAGGCCGCGCCGAATTCGTCGGGCCGGCCCAGACGCTTCGCGTTGATCGTCGACGCGATACGGCGTCGCGCTTCATCGCGGTCGATACCGTGCTCGCTCATCAGACGTTGCGCCATGAAGTCCTGCCGCGGCGTATCGATGCGCTCGGGCAACAGATTGTTGATCGTCACGTTATCGACGACGACCTCGACGCTGATCGCCTTGCTGATCGCCGTCAATGCGGTGCGCGCGGACGTCGACAAACCCATGATGTAATGCGGTGACTTGACCATCGCCGACGTGATGTTGACGATGCGGCCGAAGCGCCGCGCGCGCATGCCCGGAATGTAGTGCCGCATGAGTTGCACGGCCGGAATCATGTTCGCGTTGAGCGCGCCGAGCAGCGCCGACTCGTCCCATTGATCGAGCGCGCCCGGCGCAGGTCCCGCATTGTTGTTCACGAGGATGTCGATCTCCGGCTTGGCGCGCACGATCGTCTCGCGGCCGTCGGCGGTCGTCAGATCCGCCGCGATGCAGTCGACCGTCGCGCCCGGCACGCGGTGGCGCAATGCATCGGCCGCCGCGGCGAGCGTGTCCGCGCGGCGGCCGTTGAGCGTCACGGCGACACCCTCGCGCGCGAGCGCTTCCGCGCATGCCAGACCGAGCCCTTGCGACGACGCGCAGACGAGCGCGCTGCGCCCCTTGATCCCCAAATCCATGCTCTCTCCTTTAAGCCGGCGCGCGAGATCGCGCGTCGAATGCACGTCGATCACGTTCGGATGTCGTGCCGATGTCGTGTGCCTATCGCGCGGATTGCGCCGCTTCCACGCCCGGACGCCGGCCCGGGTGCATGGCTTCATAGTGCTGTCGCAGCAAGTCGCGTCCGTAGTCGTTGCCGTTCG
Organism: Pararobbsia silviterrae; assembly: GCF_003628125.1. Lineage (GTDB taxonomy): Bacteria > Pseudomonadota > Gammaproteobacteria > Burkholderiales > Burkholderiaceae > Pararobbsia > Pararobbsia silviterrae. The sequence goes on along the minus strand of NZ_RBZU01000006.1, from coordinate 27,925 downwards.
GCGTGCGCACGACGGTATGGATATGACACTTCGCGGGTTCGTCGTTCGTCAGCCATACGCCGCTGTGATGATCGAACTCGATCATCGCGACGGGACTCTGGATCCGGTAATAGAACGCGTCGTCGTCGCCTTGGCCGCCGATCCAGCTCCACCACGTGTCGTCGAGCGAGCGGGCGATCTCGCGCATTCGCGCGCGGCGCGGACCATCGGGTAAATAAATGATGAACTGCTCGACGAGTTCGAGAAGCCGATCACGCTGCGGCTTCGAGAATTCAGATGCGCGGACGCCTTCGTACGGCACGATCCGGTTGTCCTGAAACGCGCCGCCCATGTGTCGTTGATCGGCGATGTTCCAGCGCCCCGGCGGCATCGCGGGGTCGTGCATCGACGCATACGTCGTCGCGCGATCGCGCTGCTCGGCGCTCAGCGAACGCATGAGCTCAAGTCCGAAACGCTCTTCGTCGGTAAACAACGCGATGCCCGCATGCGGCCCGCGATCGATGACGTTCGGCTCGGCCCCCATGAACGTCGGCGAGATCACCATCTGATTGCCGAGCACGAAGCAATTGAGGCACAGATGATGGCCATAGAGATTCCAGCCCCACGGCTGCGTCGCCGACGGCGTGCCGAACAGCAGCACGTTATAGCTCCATTCGTTCATGATCTGCGGAAGGCCGCACAGCTCGCCGAGAAAAGCGTTCGTCCACATACAGCCTTCGGCCTTGCGATAGCCTTCGGGACTCAGGCTCGCCGCGACGAGATCCATGACGGCGCGCCGCGCCGACATCGGCAATTCTTCGAGCCGCACGCCGCACGGATGCACGAGGAATTCGGGGTTGCTCCAGATCCGCCATTCGTTGGCGTCGACGTCGTAGCGCAAAGCTTCGCGCGCCGCGTCGTCGAGCGCATCGAGCAGCCGATTTGCGGACTCGACCATGCGCTGCGTCGGCGCGCCTTCGTCGTCGAGACGATAGAGTCCGGGCATCACGTGACCGTCGGTCGTCAGACCCTTGAACGGTTCCGCATAGCGCGCGCGCCAATCGGCGACGATCTCGGCGACTTGCGGATGGAAACCCTGAATGTCTCGCGCATAGTGGTAAGGATCCTTGCAACGGCAGCTCAGCAGTCGCGGCGAATCCAGCGGAAACAGCAGATCGTGATAATCGTTGCTCATGGGCATGAACGAAGCTCCGGACTCTCCGATAGGCGGGGTCGCGCGCCGTTGCGTGATGAACCACGCCGCGCGTCTGAATCCTCGCCGCGATGCGGCGCGTCGCCGGATCGTCAGGGCCAGAATTCAATCTTTAGAAGACACGCTCAAAGGTAGCGTCAGCCACGCGCCGACATCGCGTGTTTTCCGATGAACGGACACCAGATCGCATCGGCACGCGCTCCCGCATACGCGCGCTCGCGGAATCGCACGCATGCGCTGCACGCTTAAAGCGCTTGGCGTACGCGCCTTAAGCAATAAAGCAAAGCCCGCGCTTAGCATCCGCACGCATAGCCAAACGCTAAAGATCGCGGTAAATTCAACGGCATCTGTCCACCTGATGGCACGCATCATTCGAAAGAAGTCGGCGCGTGCCGATGATTCGCCTGGAAATCCCTTTGCCCGCCGCGCAATCCACGCCACCCTCGACGCCTCCGCGCACACGCGGTCGTCCGCTTTCGGCAACGCCCGCCTCGCGTCGCGATCAGATTCTCAAGGTCGCCGAGCGTTTGTTTCGGGAGGCCGGTTATACGGCAACGAGCATGCTCGACATCGCGCGCCAGTGCGAAATGTCCAAACGCACGCTCTATGAAGCGTTCGCGACGAAAGAGGAGTTATTCGAGGCGCTCGTCACGGACGTCGAATCGTTTCCGGCCCACGAGCATCCGCTCGATGCCGCGTCGTCGCCGCGCGACGTGCTCGCGCACACGCTCGGCGAGATCGCGAAATACGTGCTCAGCGACCGGCATGTGACCGTCACGCGACTCGTGATCGGCGACGCCGGCGTGTCCACGCATATTCGCCAGCATTACTACAGCGAAGGCATCGATCGCTGCAAGGCGCTGCTCGTCTCGCAACTGACGACGCTCGCGAAACTCGGCCGCATCCGGCCGCTCGATGCGGGGCAAATGGCCGATATGTTGTTCGGCGCGGTGATCGCCACGCATTTGATCGCGGCCATCAGCTATCGCGAGCCGCCCGACATGCGCGAAGTCGAAGCCAAGATTCATGAAACGGTCAGCAGAATGATCGGCGCCGCCTAGGACGCGCCGGCGTCGATCGCGTTCGAACGTCGAGTCGTCCGCGCGCTATTGCGCGCCCGCATGGACGGCTTGAACGGATTCACGCGGCCCACGCTTGGCAAGCACCAAGACGAGGGCAATCACAGCGACGCCGCCGCAGACCATGCCGAATCGTCCGATTGCGGGAATCAGTCCGCCCGCCACGCCGCCGACGGCCGCCACGATCAGCGGGCTCAGGAAATTCCCGAGGAAGAACGACGCCATGTATCCGCCCGCGCCCCGACCGCTCTGCGCGAACGGCACGCGCGCCATGACCCACGTCTCGAGCAAGGGCAACGCGATGCCGCCGCCCATGCAGGCGATCAACGCCCCGAGAATCGTCACGTTCAAGTCGGTGACCGATGCGATCAGACTGAAACCCACGGTGAAGCACGCATACGCGAGCACGAGCAGCCGATTGATCGGCCAACGGCCGAGCCGATGGAACACGAACGCGCCGACCGGGATGCCGATATTCGCAATCGCGCTGCCGAAGCCGATGACCGCCGGCGTCGCGACGCCGCGCGCATTCAGCACAAAACTGATCTGCACGGGAATCACGAAGAACATGATCGCGCTGAACAACGTCATCGCGCATAGATGACCGATTTCGCGCCAAGGAAACGGCAAGCGAGGCTGTACCGCCGCGACGTGCTCGGTGTGCGTGTCGCTTTCGGGTTCCCAGATGAAGATCGCGATCAGCGGCAAGAACACGATCGCGCAGCCATAGACGAGGAAAGGCGTGTGCCATCCGCTCGGCAAGCTGCCGAGCGCGCCGCCGATCGTAAACATGACGACGGCGACGACGGCCGCCGAACCATGTTGCATCGTGAGCCACTTCTGCCGCTCCGCGCCGCTGAAATAGTTGGCCGTCAACGCCGCCGCGATCGTGTTGATCGTCGCCTCGGCCAAACCGACGACGATCCGCGACGCGATGATCGCGTGGAGATCGGTCAGCCAGAAAGGCAACGCGCCGGCGATCGCATAGATCGTGACGGCGACCATGTACAGCCGCTTGCGTCCGAACAGATCGACAAGCGAGCCGACGAGCGGGCTGAACAGCGCGATCATGAGACCCGGCACGACGAGCACGATCATCGTCAACAACACCGCATGCGGTTCGTGCGCATAGTCGCGTTGCATGAACGGCAACACGGGGGCGATCAATACCGCGCCGGCGGACGCCAGCCAGCAGGTCGCGACAAGCAGCCAGCCGTGCAGATTGCCTGCCACCGGCTCGGACCGCGCAAGGGTCGAAGCTGAACGCATCGTGTCTCCAGTCTTTTTTAGGTGTGATCGATCGCGCTGCCGCACGCGGGTGTCCGCACGCCGGGAAAGGAATGCATGAGACGCGCGTGGTGTGGGCAATCCGTCGTGCATGCGTACGACATGCGCGTGGGCGACGTGCGCGTGTGCGACATGCGCGTGTGCGACGTGAATATGACCTCGATCACCACGCGTCACGCGCGGGTTTCCATCGACCGGACACGAGTTATGCGGCTCGATCAAACGAAACTGTTCAGCGGGACGCCCGGATCGGCCAACGCGGCGCGCTCGGGACGAATACCCTTCGCGATGATCGCCTTCGCCTGCACGAAATCCTTCGTCGCGTTGACGGCGTCGAGCGCGACGAACACGCCGTCCTTCAGATACGCGATCGAGAAAGCCTTCGCTTCGCGACTGCCGCGTATGACGAAGTCATCGTGTCCCGCGGACAACCCGGCCATCTGAATGCGCAAATCGTGCTGCGTCGACCAGAACCACGGCACCGAAGGCTTCGCGGGCGCGCGGCCCGTGATATGGCTTGCGACGAGGGCCGCCTGCTCGACCGCGTTCTGCACGCTTTCGAGCCGGATCGCCGCACCGCCCGCAAATGCGTGCGACTGCCGTGCGCAATCGCCGATCGCGTAGATATCGTCGAGCGTCGTCCGGCACGACGCATCCACGACAAGCCCGTTCTCCGCATGCGCGCCCGCCGCCCGCAACGGCTCGATCGCGGGCTCGATGCCGACACCGACGATCACGAGATCCGCGCGCAAGCGCGCGCCGTCGTGCAGCACCACCTCACGCACGCGTCCGCGTTCACCCGCCAGCGACGCCACTTTCGCAGACAACACGATCTGCGTACCCTGCGCACGATGCGCGTCCTCGATAAACGACGACAACGCCTGTCCCGTCACACGCGCGAGCACGCGATCGAGCGCCTCGACGATCGTCACGCGCTTGCCGAGCTTGCGCAGCGACGCGGCGGCTTCAAGGCCGATAAAGCCGCCGCCGATCACGACGACGTGCTCGACGTTGCCGAGCTCGGCGCGGATGCCGTCGACGTCGGCGCGCGTACGCACGACGTGCAGACCTTCGAGTGTCGAGCCTTCGCAGTGCAATCGGCGCGCGCGTCCGCCCGTGGCCCAGATGAGTTTGCGATAGCCGTGGCATTCGCCGTTCGCGCACGTGATCTCGTGACGCGCCGCATCGACGGACTCGACACGCTGGCCGTAATGCACATCGATCTGCTTATCCGCCCAGAAGGCGAGCGGCTGAAGCAGCATCTGATCGAACGTCTTGACGCCGTTCAAGAAATCCTTCGACAACGGCGGACGTTCATAAGGCGCGTCGCGCTCATCCGTCAGGATCGCCATCGCGCCCGTATAACCGTACTGCCGGAGCGCCGCCGCGCATTGCGCGCCCGCGTGGCCGCCGCCGACAATCACGATGTCTCCATTCGTCATGCTTGCCTCATTCGGTTTCGCTCACCGCGACGGAATCATTCTTCAGGGGCGATTTCGATGCGCATCCCGTCGAGTCCCGCATGAAACGGAATCTGGCACGACAGACGCGAATGCGCCTGGCGATGCATCGAGCAATCGAGCAGTTCGCCTTCTTCGTCGGTTATCGGCGAAAGCGCGTCGACGAAGCGTTCATCGACGTAGATATGGCACGTCGCGCATGAGCATCCCCCGCCGCATAAGGCCAGCAATTCATATCCGCCGCCGTCGCGGATCAGCTTCATGAGGTTCTCGCCCTCCCTGCCCGCGACGGTCATTTCGCTGCCGTCGCGCAAAATCAGTTGTATCTGCGCCATCCGTTCACCTGCTTGTTGATCGATATCCTGCGTGGCGGCGCGGCATCGACGACCGCGCCGCGATCCTGCTGCGCGGCCGCGACGCAGCGCTCGAACACAAGCCCGTGTCGCATGCCGCGCGCGACGCGCGCCTTCGTTGAATTGACGTACTTAGCGCGGTGTCGGCCGATCTTGCGCCTGCGCCGCGGCCGACTCCTTGCGCACCAGCATTTCGAGCGTGCGGCGCACGCGTGTCGAACCGATATCCGGCCCAAGATGCACGGGCTTGAGGTCCCAGAAGTTCTCGCCTTCGACGACCTTCGCGGCCGCTTCGACAAGGGGCACATCTTCCATTTCGAACGCGAACTTGAGCATGCCGCGAATACGGTTGTCCTCTTCGACCGAGTCGACATCGTGCTGACGCGCCACGCCCCAGAAATAGTGCGAGGTCGTGGCGGTCTCGGGCGTCACGATATGCGCGAGCAATTGGCGCAAACCGTCTTCACGCGGCGCGCCGGGTGCGGTCTGGCCGATATCGAGCAATACGCTCGCGGGCGCGTTCCAGCGCGTATCGATCCACATATCCGTGCGTTCCCATGGAATCGCCGCATCGTGATAAATCGGAATCGGCTGCTTGGGCACGTTCGCGAACGACCAGTTGATCCAGACTTCATTGCCGTTCTGCACGGTTTCGTGTTTGCCGTGCTGAATCAGGCCGCGTCCACCGAAGGTCTTGCGATGCGCCCACTCGATATGCGTGACGTCCATGAGGTTGTCGACGAGATATTCGTAGTGGCACTTGAGATGCAGATAGTCGCGGATGACGCGATTCGTCGCGCTGCCGTTCAAGAACGCGTAATCGGGAATCAACGAGGGATCGGCCTGGTCAGCGTCGCCGAACCAGAGCCAGACGATCGAATCGCGCACGACGACCTCGAACGCGCGAACCGCGCTGCCCGCGGGCACCTTGTCCGCGAACGGATTGACGACGCACTTGCCGTGCGTATCGAAACCGAGGCCGTGGTACGGGCAGACGAGCGCGCCGGCCTCGACGGTGCCCATGCTCAGCGGCGCGAAGCGATGCGGGCACCGATCGACGAGCGCGCCGATCTCTCCCTGCGCGTTGCGAAAGACGACAACGGGCACGTCGGCGATGCGGCGCGACACCTTGCCCGCTTCGAGCTCCGATTCCCATGCCGCCATATACCAGGTGTTCTGCAGCAGGCCTTCCATTGTCACCTCCGTTGCCTTGACCCGAATGCGGGTTCTCGTGTTTGTGGGGATCGCCGACGTCCGAATCCGTGTGCTGCGCGACATCAGGCGCGGTGCGACATCATGCGCTGCATGGCGACTAGGCATCGCACGTCATGCGCGTCTTGCATGCATTATCGGCGCCTTCTTTTAAATTGGTACTCGTAAGTACCCTAAATGCGTAATTGGGCCTGCCATGCGCAAACGAACGACACTGCGTCGAGCGCGAACGCATGCGTGCATGCGTGCATGCACGCAATCGCGCCGGATGACGACGCATCGCGCGGTACGACCATCGGGCCGCGCGAAGTCAGCGCGATACCCGGCGATGGGTCGCGGTGAATACGCGGCGCATTCGCGCCTAACGACGGAACGCTCGACGTGCCGCATTCACGGCGCGTCGATACGTTCCGTTCATCGCGTCCTTACGTCCCCGCGAAAAACACCGAACGGAAGCCACTCGGTTCGTTCGGGTTCTCATTCGGGCGTTTCATGCCCGCGAGACGGTGATATTCCTTGAAAATCGAATCGGCCTCGGCAAACGGCAGCACCTTTTCGATGTCGTCGAAACGCTGCCCTTGCGTACGCTCTTCGACGATGCGGCGCACGACCTCGGGACCGTCGCCGCGATTCGCGAGTACGATCCGGTTCGCAATCGGCAGACGTTCTTGCTCATAGCGCTGAAGCGCTTCGACGGGGTCGTCGATCGTCGAGAGCTTCTCGGCGATCACGCGCGCGTCGACGAGCGCCTGACACGCGCCGTTACCGCCGCGCGGATACATCGCATGCGCGGCATCGCCCATCAACGCGACACGGCCGAACGCCCATCGATCGAGCGGGTCGTGATCGATCAACGGAAACAGATAGACTTCGCGCGCGTTGCGCAACATCTCGCCGACGTCGAGGAAGTCGAGCTTGCATTCGTCGAACATATGCGCGATCTCGGCGATATCGCCCTTCTGATTCCAGTCCTCGATGCTCTCCGCGCGATCGTTCTGCTCGACGATCCAGTTCGTCAGCGTCAGCCCCGTGCCTTCCCAATCGTCGTGAATCGGATAGACGATCAGACTACCCTGGCTCGGCGCGCCGATATGCAGAATCGTGCCGCCCGTCTTAAAGGGCTTCATGAGCGTGACGCCGCGCCACAACGTAATACCCGAGAAATGCGGCTTCGACGACTCCGGATAGAGCTGCTCGCGAATGGCCGACTTGATGCCGTCGATCCCGATCACGACATCGGCGCGAATTTCGGCGGGAACCGGCTGCGTCGCATGATTCGGCCGAAAACGCACGGTGACGCCGTTCGCATCTTCGGTAAAGCCCGTCGCGCGCGCGCCGAGCACGACCGAATCGGGGCCGAGACGTTCGATGACCGCCTTGTAGAGCAGCATTTGCCAGATGCCGCGATGGATGAAGCGCTGCCCGTGCGGATAACCCATATGCGTGCCGCAGCGCTCGCCGTAAATCTCCTGGCCGTACTGGTTGTAGTAGACCGATTCGATCGCATCGACGGACACGGCGTTGAGTTCGTCGAGCAGACCGAGTTCGGTCATCTCGCGCGTCCCATAGGGCTGGCTCACGACGCCGACGCCCAGCGGACGCAACTCCGCCGTCGACTCGTAGACGCGCGGGCGGAAGCCCTTCTGATGCAACCGTAAAGCCAGCGTCAAGCCGCCGATACCCGCGCCGATAATCGCAATATCCAACACAATGCACCTCTTCTGAAGATGGCCTGGCCGGCAGATGCCGACCCATGCCGAATCACCGATGACCGGCTCGCGCGCGACGTATCGCCACGCATCGCGACGCGAGCCTAATGTACCCTTTCGCTACCCCTTCCTCGACACGTTCAACCGTGCGCCGCCACGATCTGCGCGTCGTCATGCGTACCGATCCATTTCGGCCGCGTGCCGCGCGCGAGGATCGGCAAACGCACCGAACACGCAACGATGCCCGCGACGATCGTGATGACCATCGGCAGCGGCGTCGGCGCGGCCTGCGCCGCGAAGCAGACCGGACCGCTGAGCAGCACGCCGAGCAGCGTGATCTGCGTGACGAGCCCGCTCGTCGCGCCGATGCTTTCGGCCGACGGCGCGACCGCCGGCGTGTACGCCCACATGCCCGTGAGCACACCGCTCGCAAACAACAGCAGCCACGACAGCGCGATCGATGCCGGCACGCCGATCGGCATCGCATAGAGAATCACGGCCGGCACGCCCGTCACGAGAATCGCGATGATCCCCGTGCGCACCGGCGGCACGCCCCAGTCGAGCAGCTTGCCGAACAGCACGCAGCCGAGCGCGTTGACGGCCATGGCGCCGACGTTCCACATATTGACGGTCATCAGATCCGCGCCGTAGTGCGCATGCAGATACGGTGCGAGCGTCGCGATGATGCCCACGTGCAGGAACGCATCGCCGCCGATCGAGATACCGAGCAGATAGGGCCACGGCGAGCGCAATACCGCACCGAGGCCCGCGGTCCGCGACGTTTGCCGCGACGACTTGTCGCGCGCCGGCACCGTCGCGATCATCACAAGCATGACAATGCCCGTGACGACCGCATGGCCGCTGAACGCATTGCGCCAGCTTCCGCTCGCCGCGACCGCGCCCGCGAGCAGGAACGGGATGATCATGCTGACGGGCACGAACGTCGACCAGATCGCGATCGCCATGTTGCGACGGCGCTCTTCGACGACGCGAATCAGCAACGTGATCGCCGAGACCGCCATCAGCACATAGCCGATGCCGCACACGCCGCGCCCGACGAGCAGGCTCTGCATCGTCGGCGCGCCCGCGACGAGCGCATCGCCCACGATCATCGCGAGACAACCCGCGACGAGCACCTGCTTGTCGCCGAACTTGTCGACGAAATACCCCGCGACGAGCGCGCCGAGCGCGACCATCACGGACGGCAACGACATCACGAGTCCGATCACGGACGGATCGCGCGGACGAAACTCCCGCGCGATCGAATCGAGCTCGGGAATCGCGCCGCCGACCGTCATGGCGGCCAGCACGCCGAGGCTGTAAATCAGGGCGATTCTGAAGACAACCGAATCTTTGATGCTCATGGTCTTGCTCCAAAAATTGGACGTCGGGTTCAGAACTGATGGATCCAGCGCAGATTCATATGGAAGCCTGAATACGTATTGCGCTCGACCACCGGCATATAGATGTTGGCGAACACCATGTTGTTGCGATCGATGGCCCACATCGCGCCCGGACCGAGCGAGAGGTTCGTCGTTCGGGAATCGGGCTGCGTGATGCCGTTGACCGTGTCATCGGTGATCTGGCGGAAATAGAAACCGTTGATCCCGACATCGAGATTCGGCAGCACCTTGTACGACGCGGCGAAATTCGCCCAGACCGCCTGCCCCGCCTTGAACTCCGATACCGGTCCTTCGAATCCGTCCGCGTTATTGGCGCCCGGGTTCGTGTTGCTCATGTTGTAGAGGTAATGGAGGCGTACCGACACTTCGGTCTGCCGCGTCGGCAGGAACGTCATCGACCAGTACGGGTTCAGCGACCAGAAGCCGCTGCTCGGATTCACGAGCTTGTTCGGGTCGTACGCGCCCGTCGGCGCGATCACGTCGAATTCGAAACGTTGGACGAAGACCGGACGGCCGCCGCTGATGATCGGTGCGAACTGCAGATACGGACCGAACGTGATGTCGCCGAGATTCGTCCCTTCGTTGCCCGTCAGCGGCACGAAACTCGACGCGCTGTCGCCCGCGTTCAGGTTGACGACCGGCAGCAACGCCGTAAAGCCGAGCGAGCCGCCGAACAGATGAAACGGCGTCGTGTACGCGAGCTGCGGCAGGTAGACGAAGGCATCGACGTGCGCATCGGAAAACAGATGGTTCGAATCGCCCGTGTTCGTATAGAACTTCGTGTTGTTCTCGTACTGGAGCAATTGGATCGACGTGAATCCGGGCTCGGTGCTGCCGAATGCGTCATTGAACGTCGTCGCGCCGAGATCGATGCCCGCGGGTTGATACGTCGACGCATGCGCCGCGATCGGAACGATCGCGCACGCGGCCGTCAGCGCGCGCGTCAAGGTACGCAACGGTACCTTCGGGAAGTGCTTCACCTTCATTGTGTCTCCGAATGTATTTATAGGAATGCCGTCAATGAAATGCTCGGTGCGCCCGCGCTCGGCCGATGTCGGCTGAGCGCTCGGTCCGCCTCAAGAGGCGCTCACGCGCCGGTTGCGCGTGGGTCATACATAGGTCATGCGTGGGTCATGCTTGAACCGCGTCGCCATGCGGCGCAGGGGTACGCGTCGTCTCGCCGTCTCCATTCAGCGAGCGATCGAGCGCGGTCATCAGCTCCGTGAGTTCATCGACCGTACGCGCGACGCCGTACGTAAAGCCATCGGGCCGCACGAGCGCCGCGCACGCATCGTGTTCGGCGAGGAAGCGCGCGACGAGATCGCGCTCCGCCTCGAGATGCAGCACCCCCTTGAGGCCGGTCGGCTTCGCGTCGCCGATATGCAGCGACTTCGCACGGCCGAGACGACGCGAGCGCGCGAAGTACGCCGCTGCATGCGCCGCGAGCGTCGCATCGATCGTCACGACGTGGAACGCGCCGCGCACGAGGTCGTCGAGGCGTGTCCGCGCGAGCGCCGCGCTCGATACCCACGGTTGCGGAAACAGCGCGCCCGCGCCCTGGCGAAGCTGGCCATGCGCGTCGAACGCGAGCAAGCCCGCCGCGAGACCCGGGATAAACGACTGACGTATCGTCGGCGCGGTGCCTGCCGCGAGTTCCGCGCCGAGCCGCGCATCGCGTTCGCGCGCGGCGCGCTCATCGAGCTCGCCGATGATCAGCCCGAACGACTTCGCATGCTCGACGACGGTCTGCACATGCGGACGGCGCTCGGCGCCGAACGTGTCGAGCAAGGCATCGTCGGCCTGGCCCGCGAGCACCGCATCGAGCTTCCAAGCGAGGTTGTACGCGTCGCGTACGCCGGCGCAGAGTCCTTGACCGAGAAACGGCGGCATCTGATGCGCCGCGTCGCCGAGCAGGAACACCCGGCCTTCGCGCCATTTCTCGGCGACGACCGCATGAAAGCGATAGATCGCCACGCGCTTGACTTCGAGGCCGCGCGTATCGACGAACGACGACAGCACACGCCGCACGTGCTCGGGATCGTTGAACGCTTCGGGCGATTCGCCCGGCATGACCTTGATTTCCCAGCGGCGCAGACGATCGGGGCCGACGATATAAGTACCGGGCCGCGACGGACGGCAATACTGGACGCATCGCTCGGGCAATTCGACGTCGCTGTGCAGATCCGCGTCGACGACGACCCACCATTCGTCGAATGCGAGGTCATAGATCGGCGAGCCGATTTCGGTCCGCACGACGCTGCGCGCGCCGTCGCATGCAAGCAGATACTTGCCGCGCAAGGTTTGGCGGACGCCGTCCGCGCTTTCGACATGCACGTCGACGCCTTCCGCATCCTGCGCGAGGCCTGTCACGCTGTGTTCGAGCAACACGTCGACGCGATCGAAACGCGCGACGCCTTCGCGCAAGACCGCTTCGAGCCGCGGCTGATAGAACATGAACGTCGGTTCCCAGCCGAGCGGACCCGGCGCGGGCATCGGATAGAAACGCTTGATGACCTCGCCTTCGACGCCGACGAAATCCGTGCCGGGATGCGGACACGTGCCGACCTCGACGCGCTCCGCGAGGCCCGCGGCCTGGAATGCGCGCATCGCCTCATGATCGGCGGTGATCGCGCGCGGCTTGTCGTAGATGCCTTTTTCGCGTTCGACGACGGCCACGCGCAAGCCTGACACGCCGAGCAGATTCGCGAGCGTGGCGCCGGTCGGTCCGTACCCGGCGATGATGACGTCGTATGTCTCCATGGTCTTTCTTTGCGTTTGCGACAACAGGGTTCAACGGGAAGCGCGTGCGTGCCTTGCGGGCCGGATCCGCGCTCAGATCGGAGGCGCTTTGAAACCGTCCCAGACCGCGTCGTAATCGGGCTGGCGATTCGGCGCTTCGAGCGCGCGTCGCGTCAGCCGGAACACATGGGCGCTTTCGAACATGAACGCGAGCGTGTTGTCGACCTTGTGAGGCTCGAGCTCCACGACGCTCGCGCGCGTATAGGTCGCGACGTCGGGACCGTGCGGCATCATGCAGTTGTGCAGACTCACGCCGCCGGGCACGAAGCCCTCGGCCTTCGCGTCATAGACGCCGCGCACGAGCCCCATGAGTTCGCTCATGACGTTGCGGTGAAACCATGGCGGCCGGAACGTGTCTTCGGCGACGAGCCAGCGCGGCGGAAAGATCACGAAATCGCAGTTCGCCGTGCCGGGCACGGCCGACGGCGAGGTCAACACGGTGTAGATCGAAGGGTCCGGATGATCGAACGAGACCGTGCCGATGACCATGAAGCGCGCGAGGTCGTATTTGTACGGCGTCAGATTGCCGTGCCACGCGACGACGTTGAGCGGCGAATGCGCCTGCGTGACTTCCCAGAACGCGCCGAGGAATTTGCGCACGACGGTCGCCCTGCTCCGACCCGCTTCGTACGCCGCGACCGGCGCGAGAAAATCGCGCGCGTTCGCAAGACCGTTCGAGCCGATCGGTCCGAGCTCGGGCAAGCGGAACGGCGCACCGTAGTTCTCGCAGACATAGCCGCTTGCCCGCGCGTCGAGCAGATCGACCGCGAAGTGCAGGCCGCGCGGAATCACGGCGATTTCGCCGGGTGCGACCTCGAGCACGCCGAGTTCGGTGCGCACCGACAACGTGCCGCTTTGCGGCACGATGAGCATTTCGCCGTCCGCATTGAGCAGATAGCGATCGCCCATCGATACGTTCGCGTGATACAGATGCGTGGCGATGCCCGATTGCGCTTCGGCGCTCCCGTTGCCCGCAATCGTCACCATGCCGTCGATGAAGTCGGTGCGCGTCTCGGGCACGGGCCACGGATTCCAGCGAAAGCGATTCGCGGGCGTATCGACCGCATCGAACGGCGCGGTCTCCCAACCCGGGAGTTCGATCTTGCGGTACGTGCCATGCATCGCCGACGGAATCAGACGATACGTCCATGTGCGGCGGTTCTCCGCACGCGGCGCCGTGAAGGCCGCGCCCGACAGAAGCTCCGCATAGAGATCGTGCGGCGCGCGCTGCGGCGAGTTACGGCCATCGGGCAAGGCGCCCGGCAACGCTTCGGTGGCGAACTGGTTGCCGAACCCACTCAAGTAGGCCGGACGCTGCGGCAGCGGCAAAGCATTCATATCGGTCTCACGACATCGATTCAAAAAAGGAGCTGCGGTTCGACGTTGCGCATGCGGGCGCGCCGTATCGGGCGCGCCCGCGAGGACGCCGTCGATCAACTCGCGTACGGACGGATCTCGTTGTCGATCGCGCCGAAGATCGACGCGCCGCTCGTGTCGAACATCTCGACACGCACGCGATCGCCGAAGCGGAAAAACGAGGTCTTCGCCTCGCCGTGTTCGACGACTTCGAGCGCGCGCTTCTCGGAGATGCAGCAAAAGCCGCGCGTCCGGTCATGGTTCGAAATCGTGCCCGAGCCGATTACCGTTCCCGCGCCGAGCGTGCGCGTCTTGGCCGCATGCGAGATCAGCTTCGGAAATTCGAAGTAGACGTCCTCGCCCGCGAGCGGCGCGCCGAGCTTTTCGCCGTTGATATTGACCGTCAGCGGCAGGCTGACCTTCGACCCGTTCCACGCATCGCCGAGTTCGTCAGGCGTGACCGCGACAGGCGAGAACGCCGTGACGCCCTTGCCGTTCAGGAACCCGAAACCCTTGTTGAGTTCGGCCGGGATGATGTGACGCAGCGAGATGTCGTTGACGAGCATCAGCAGCTTGATATGGCGCTTCGCATCGTCCTGCTTGGTGAGCATCGGCACGTCGTCGGTGATGATCGCGAGTTCGGCCTCGAGATCGACGCCCCAGTCCTCGCTCTCGACGAGCACGGGATCGTGCGGACCTGTGAAGTAGTCCGACGAGCCTTGGTACATGAGCGGATCGTCGAGGAACGACTTCGGCATATCCGCGCCGCGCGCCTTGCGCACGAGTTCGACGTGGCTCAGATACGCGCTGCCGTCGAGCCATTGATACGCGCGCGGCAACGGCGACGCCACCTTCGTTTGATCGAACGCGAACGCGCCGGCCGCGGTGCCCGCATTCAACGCATCCGAACGCGCCTGCAGCGCGGGCACGACCTGTTGCCAGTTCTCGATCGCGGCCTGCAACGTCGGCGCGATATCGTCGGCGGCCACCGCGCGCGTCAGATCGCGCGACACCACGATCAATGCGCCGTCGCGCTTACCGTTCTTGAGCGATGCAAGTTTCATATCTCGATTCCACCAGTTGGAAATTGTGGTTACACTGAACCTGGGTGAAATTTACGCTTCGGCATGCCGATAAAGTTTCCATTTCCACTCTATGAACACGCGATCGACTAGGACAAATACGGAGACATCCGATCCAGGTTCCATTGAACGCACGATGGAATTGCTGCGTCTTCTCGCGACGGCGGGACGTCAAGGGCTCGCGCTCACACAAGTGTCCGAAGCCGCGAAGCTGCCGCACTCGACGACGCATCGGCTGCTGCACCGGCTCATCGCGCAGCGCATGGTCGTGCAACGCGAATCGAACAAGCGCTATATGCTCGGACCGCTGAGCTTCGAACTCGGGCTCGCCGCGTCGCAGATCTACGATCTGCGCGAGCCGTGCCGTCCGATCCTCATGCGGCTCGCCGAGGAAATCGGCGACACCGTGTATCTGACGGTGCGCAGCGGCAATGAATCGGTCTGCGAAGATCGCTTCGAAGGTCCGTCGACGATACGCGTGATCACGCTCGAAGTCGGCAGCCGTCGTCCGCTCGGTCTCGGCGCGGGCGGACTCGCGATCCTCGCCGCGATTCCCGCCGAGGAGCGCGAACACACGATCGCGTATCTCGTCGATCGCCATCGCACGCACAAATCGCTTCACGAAAAGCCGCTGCGCACCGCAATCGAGGCCTGCCAGCGGCGCGGCTACTCGCTGATCCGCAGTCAGGTCACGCTCGGCACAACGGCCGTCGGCGTCGCGATCCTCGATACGCTCGACAATCCCGTCGCGGCCATCAGCGTCGCCGCCGTCGACAGCCGCATGTCGGAGACGCGCATCGAACTGTTGTCGCATCAGTTGCAGACCACGGCGTCGAGCATCCGCGACGCGCTGCATAGCTTTTCCAGCCAGCTTTGACGCGGCGTCGAGGCCGCACGCCTCGACCGTCGTTGCGGATCGCAGCCCCTGCAAATCGGTTTCCATCTGTCGAACATTGATCGCCTGGATGCGCGTCGACCGGTGACGATGAAGGTACGGCGCGCGATCGGGCGCATGCGCGGTATCCGGCGTCCGCGCGCACCGCATGGCCTCCGACTTATCCGACTCGACACGATGATCATCGAACACCGCACCTACACGCTGCACCCGGGCAAGACCGCGACGTATTTCGCGCTCTATACGTCGGAGGGCCTCGCCGTCCAGCTCGAATATCTGCCGCGCCCGCTCGGCTATTTCACGACCGAGCTCGGCACGCTGAACCAGGTCATCCACTTGTGGGGCTACGACGATCTCAACGATCGCGCGCGGCGGCGCGCCTTGCTCAAGCGCGATCCGCGCTGGGTCGCCTACGTCGACAAGATCCTGCCGCTCATGCAAAACCAGGAGAGCAAGATCCTCGTGCCCGCGTCGTTCTATACGCCGGGCGTCGCCCACTACGAGCACGCGCACGAGCACATCGCCTGAGACCTCGATCGGCGCGCGCATCGTGCGAGGCACGCG
The DNA here is from genome assembly GCF_003628125.1 of Pararobbsia silviterrae. GTDB lineage: Bacteria > Pseudomonadota > Gammaproteobacteria > Burkholderiales > Burkholderiaceae > Pararobbsia > Pararobbsia silviterrae. The sequence continues at coordinate 11,534 of NZ_RBZU01000006.1, read as the reverse complement.
GGCAGCCCTCGCGCGGACGGGCCGTGCGGCAACACCGAATGGGTCGCCGCACGGCCCTCGCCTCGTTCGCCGCGCGCCGGCCATCCGAGGCTCATCGTCGAGCCTCGCCCCCATTACGCGACTTTCTTCGCCGCCATCTGCGCGGCCACCGGGAAATAGCGTTCGAGCCACCCCTTGAGGATGTCGACGAGACGGCCGTTGCCGTCCGCGAACGGGAAGTGATCGACCTCGGTCAGCAAGATCAATTCGGCGCCCTTGCCCGCGTTTTCGAAGACGCTGATCGCCTGCGACGTCGGCGTCACGCTGTCGTTCGCCGAATGCAGCATCAGCAGCGGCCGCGGCGCGAGTTGCGCGACGACGTCTTTCGGGCGAAACGCACAGATGCTCTGCATCGTCTCGGCCGTGAAATCCATCACCGCGCCCGGCGGCAGATGATTGCGCAGGTGTTCGGGCACCGGCACGATGTCCCATCGCTTGACCATCAACGATTCGCCCGTCTGCTCGCGGTGCCGCTGACCCTTTTGCATCGTCTGCGTGAATTGCGCCCATGCCTCGGGCGTCGGATGCTGGTCCTGCGATTTCTTGAGGCCATCGCCCCATCCGCCCATCGACACGACGCCCGACACGCGAATATCGACCGCGCCCGCGAAAATGCTGATCGCGGCGCCGAAGCTTTGTCCGCTCAGCAGAATGCGATCGGGTTGGACCTCGGGACGCGTCGTGAGCCACGTCACGACATTGCGCATATCGGCGACCTGGTCTTCGCAGAGGATGCGGCCCGGCTTGCCGCCGCTCTCGCCGCAGCCGCGAAAATCGAAGCGCAGCACGATATAGCCGAGGCTTTCATAAAGATCGGCTTCGACGACATGCGTCTCGCCGTCCTTGTTGCCGCCGAAGCCGTGCGAGACTACGACTGCGGGCAACGGACCCGCGGCGCGCTCGGGCACGTGAAGCACGCCCGCGAGCTGCAGGCCGTCCGAGGAAATGGATACTTTCGTTTGCATGCAGATCTCCGCTCATGCTGTCAGTGAATTCGACTAAGCGATGCCAAGCGCGCTCGAACGTCGCATCGGCCGCATAGGCCGCAGACGTATTCGAGCGCGCCGCACGCATGCGGCACGCGTGGCGCGCCGGATTTGGCGCGAGGCGTACCGCGCTTAGAGCAGCGCCGTCACGACCTTTTCGTGCGTCACGTCGTCGAGCGCGTTCGTGCCGTTTTCGCGGCCGTATCCGCTCGATTTGACGCCGCCCCACGGCATGCTCGGGTCGATGAGCCCGAAGCCGTTGATCCAGACCGCGCCCGCCTGCAGACGTCGCGCGACGCCGTGACCGTCGCGGATATCGCGCGTGAAAATGCCCGCGGACAAGCCGTATTCGCTATCGTTCGCGATCGCGACGGCCTCGTCGGCGTCGTCGAACGGAATCACGCACGCGACGGGTCCGAAGATTTCCTCGCGCGCGATCTTCATCGTGTTGTCGCCGACGAAGATCGTCGGTTCGAGGTAGTAACCGGGACGGTCGAGCCGCTTGCCGCCCGTGACCTGCGTCGCGCCTTCGCTGACGCCCGCATGGCAATAGCCGAGAATGCGGTCGACCGCGCGCTGGCTGATCACGGGACCGAGCGTCGATTGCGGATCGAGCGCGTCGCCGATGACTTGTTCGCGCGCGATCGCGGCGAGTCGTGCGACGACTTCGTCGACGCGCGCGCGATGCACGAGAATCCGCGTGCCGGCCGCGCAAATCTGCCCCTGGTTCGCGAGAAAACCCATCGCGAGCGTGCCGATCGCTTCATCGAGATCGGCACTCGGCAACACGATCTGCGCGGCCTTGCCGCCGAGTTCGAGCGTCAGCGGCTTGAGCGTCTTCGCGGCCTCGTTCGCGAGGATGCGACCGACGAGGCCGCTGCCGGTATAGCTGAGCTTCGCGACAAGCGGATGGCGCGCGAGCGCCATGCCCGCGACCGGCCCCGCGCCCGCCACGACGTTGAACACGCCCGCGGGGAATCCCGCTTCCTCGAACAGCCGCGCGACGTGCAGCGTCGACAGCGGCGCTTCCTCGGCCGGTTTGAGCACGACGGTGTTGCCGGCCGCGAGCGCGGCGGCCGCTTTCCAGCCGATATACATCGTCGGCGCGTTGTAGGCGCCGATCGCGCCGATCACGCCGAGCGGTTCGCGAATCGTGTACGACAGCACGGGCCGTCCGAACATGTCCGGCACCGGAATGCTGCGGCCGTCGAGTTTGTCGGCATAGCCGGCGAAATAGCGCAGCGTCGCGATCAGATTCGCGACATCCGCAAAGCGCGCCATGCCGAACACCTTGCCGTTGTCGATGCTTTCGAGCCGCGCGATGAGATCGGCGTCGCGCTCGACGAGGTCGGCCAGACGATGCAGCAAACGCGCGCGCGACGCGCCGTCGGTCGCGCCCCAGACACCATGAAACGCGGCATGGGCGGCACGCACGGCCATATCGACGTCGGCCTCGGAGGCCGACGCGATATGCGTAAGCACGTCCTCGCTCGACGGATTGATGACGGGCAGCGTCGCGCCGCCCGTCGCGGACACGAACTGCCCGCCGATATACAGCCGGTTTTCGAATTCGATGGTCTTGGCATCCATGGTCGTCTCCTCAATCAGCGCCCGAGCTCGGGGGTTTCGAAGTTCTTGCCGAAGTCGAGCGGCTCGGCATCGCCCCAGATGCTGCGCGTGCCGAGTTGGACCCAGTCCTGCGCATCCCACGACTCGCCCGCGCCGATGTAATCCATGTCGGAAAAGAACTCGTGCATGCTGTTCCAGGGGTCGCGGATATACGCGAACGTGTTCGAGCCGACGAAGTGCCGGCCGGGCCCCCAGCCCGGGATATAGCCCTTGTTGACCATCTGGCGCGCGGCCGCGCCGACTTCGTCGCTCGTGCCGACATCGAAACCGACGTGATGCAAGCCGTACGTCGTCGATTTGCCGAACGCGACGATATGGTGGTCGCTGCCCTCGGGCGAATGCAGAAAGCTCAGGAACGCGGCGACGCGATCCGACAGACGCATATCGAACATCTCGTTGTAGAACGCGACCTTGCGGTTCGGATCGGTCGAGAACAGCACGACGTGACCCATGCGGCGCGGCTTGATCGGCTTCTCGTCCATCAGCTCGGTGCGGCCCTTGCGCGCCTGCCGGTTGTCGAGCGTGTTGAAGGTCACGCGCGGCGCGGTGTCCCACGGCGCCTCGTCGGCGGCCTTGATATTCGTGAGCATGCCGTCGAAGTCGCGAAACCAGATGCCGTCGGCCGGCACGTTCGGCGGCGCGTCGACCAGCGCGACGCCCGCCTGGCCGAGCCGCGCGCGAATCGCGGCGAGCGAAGCGGCATCCGTGCCGAAGCTCACGTAGCTCAGGCGCTTGCGCGGACCTTGCGTGAGGATCACCTGATCCTGGTCGCGTCCGACGCAGCGGCACACGAGCGTGCCGTCTCGATAGAACGTTTCGAGACCGAAATCCTCATAGAACACGCGCGCGACTTCGAGGTCGGGCACCGCCATCGAAAAATGCTGAATGTTGCGAATTGTCATGGAGCGTCTCCCTCTTCCTGATAAGGTCCGGCTGTTCCGCCTAGTGGAAGCGAAGCGTACGAAACGCGCCCGATCAGCGTCCAATCAAAAGAATGCCGTCGTCCCGCCGATCCATAACTTCCGGCATCAATGGATGGCGAGCCGCCCGCAATGCCCCAGCCGGCGCGGGTGCGCGCCATGCGCTCGGACGCGTCCGAGCGCGCCGATTTCCTTCTAGTGGAATCCCTAAGAGACAGGCTAGGTACGAAGTGCGCACTGATAGAATTGCCGGCAAACGAGAAGGATGCACAGTGTGCTAATCGACCCGAGACACTTGATCCAGCTTCATCTGATCGTCGAGCTGGGTTCATTTCATTCCGCCGCGGAACGGCTCGGACTCACGCAACCCGGCGTGAGCCGTAATATCCGCCTGCTCGAATCGCGAATCGGCGTTCGGCTGCTCGTGCGCGGCAAGCATGGCGCGACGCCGACCGATGAAGGCAAAACGCTCGCGAATTACGGCCGCATGCTGTTCGAACTCAGCCAGCAGGCCGCCGAGGTCAGCACGGCCGTGCACGATGGCGCATTCGGAGAATTGCGGCTCGGGCTGTCGTTCTCGCTCGCGAACGGCGTGATGTCGGAGCCGATCAGCCGCTTCCTCGCCGAACGTCACAAGACGTCGATTCGCGTCGTGCCGGGGCCGACGCCGCGTCTGCTCGAAGAACTTGACGGCGGCCAGGTCGATCTCGTGGTCGGCGGCACGCAGATGCTGCCCGAGGAACATGGCCTGCGCTTCGAACCACTTGTCGACAACGAACTCGTGATCGTCGGCCGCGAAGACCATCCGCTCGATCGCGACGCGAAGGTCACGGTCCGCGAACTCGGCGCATATCGATGGGTCACGTGTCCGGAACTCGACCCGCTGCGGCGCGACGTCGAGGCCGGCATGGCAGCGCTCGGTCTGACGCGTGACGCGATCGCGCTCGAAACCGCCTCGCTGAGCCTCGTCGTCGACGTGCTCACGCGCACGGACTTCCTGACAATGATCCCCTCGCCGCTCGCGGCGACGTTGACGGCCAGCGGCCGCTTCGCGCAGATCGCGCCTGAAAACACCTACAAGCTCCGTCCGATCGGTGTCGCCTATCGCGCGAACGCGCATATTCCCCCGATCGCGACGGCCTTCATCAAGTTCCTGCGCGCATGGGCTCACGAAAACCGGACGAGCCCGGCCGCGCATATGGGGCCATGATCATGGGCGTCCTGCGCGGGTGGCGCTCGGGATGGCGCGCGATCGGTCAGCAACGCGGAAAGGCCGTCGTCGCGGGCGCGCTCTGCCTCGCGATCGCGCTGCTGAGCGTCTGCGCCGCCGTGCTGCTCGACAGCCGCGACGACGCCATGCAGCGCGCGCAGACCGTCAGCCAGAATCTGTCGATGGTCGCCGAGCGCGATATCCGCCGCAATCTCGAGGTCATCGATCTCTCGCTCAAGGCGATGGTCGCGGGCGCCGAGGATCCCGAGACGATGGCCCTGCCCGCGCGCCAGCGCGATGCGGTCATGTTCGATCAGGCGCTGACGGCCAAGTATCTCGGCGCGGTCCTGATTCTCGATGAGTCGGGCAATATCCTGCTCGACTCCGGGCACGTGCCGCCGCGCGTGCAGAACTACGCGGACCGCGATTATTTCCAGGCGCAAAAGACGCATCCGGATCTGGGTCTGTTGATCAGCCAGCCCATCGCATCGCGGCTCTCGCACGGCGCCTCGATCATCGTCGGGCTGAGCCGGCGCATCAATCATCCTGACGGCTCGTTCGCGGGGATCGCGTTGATTACGCTGAGCGTCAATTACTTCCGCGACCTGCTTGCTGGCCTCGATATCGGTCCGCATGGCGCGATCGCCTTGTTCGAACACGACGGCACGCTGCTGATGCGCTTGCCGCAGTTGCCGAGCCAGGCCGGGCCGTTGACGTCGATTCGCGGCGGCGCGAATTTCTCGCGCTTCGTCAACGAGGCATCGGGCGCGTTCCTCGGCCGCTCGTCGTTCGACGGCGAACGGCGTCTGTTCGTCCACACGAAAATCGAGCCCTTTGGTTTGACGCTCGTCATTTCGCCGGCCGAGCGCGATATCTATGCATCGTGGCGTCATCGCGCGTCGATCCTCGGCGGTGCGATGATCGTGCTCGCGATCGGTTATCTGCTGTTTGCCGAATTGCTCGCAAGCGAGCTTCGACGGCGCTCGGAAGTCGAGACTGAATTGCGTGTGCTCTCGCGAACCGATGCGTTGACGACCGTCGCGAATCGGCGCGGATTCGACGAGCGTCTCGAGATCGAATGGAAACGCATGAAGCGCGACGGCACGAACCTCTCGGTGCTGTTCGTCGACGTCGATCGTTTCAAGCAGTTCAACGATCGCTATGGACACGAGCGCGGCGACGATGTGCTGCGTTCGGTCGCGCTTGCGATGAAACGCGAGCTCAAGCGTCCGAGCGATCTGACCGCGCGCTACGGCGGCGAAGAGTTCGCGATGATCTTGCCGCAAACCGACCGGCGCGGCGCGCGCGTGCTCGCGCAACAGATCTGCGACGCCGTCGCGGCGCTCGCGATCCCGAACGAAGCGAGTGAAGGCCGTGTCGTGACTGTCAGCGTGGGCGTCGCGACGTTCGAATCCGATCGGCGGCGCGCGAAGGATGCACGCGGCGCCTCGTCGCTCGACTCGGCCGGCGAACTGCTCAAGGCAGCCGATGCGGCGCTGTATCGCGCAAAGCATCAGGGCCGCAACCGCGTCGAAACGGATGACGCGGTCGAACTCGAAACCGTGGGCGAAGACCACCTCGCCTAGCGTCGTCGGTCGGGGCCGATTCGCTTTTCGCATCGAAGCGAATCGATGTGAATCGATGCGAATCGGCCGAAGGATCCGCGATCGGGCCCAAGTGATCGCCAACGATGTCGCCAAGGCGCACGTGCGATCACACGATCGCGCGTCGCGTACGCGAACATGCGCACGCGACACGCTGCGTCGTCAGAGCATTCAGGGCATCACGAGATCGAGCCGCGTTTTCCACGGATCCGCGACTTCACGCGTTTGCGCGGCGCCTTCCGACGCAAACCAGAGCACGTTGTCGTGTTCGGCGGAATAGCGTGTCCATTGCGGCAGACCTTCGCCGTTCGGATCGCCATGTTTCGCGAAGTTGACCCAGTACGCGTGCATCTGATTCGCGACCGCGAGATCGTCGGCGGTCACGTCGCCGTCGTAGCGCGCTTCGAGCGTGTTGAACGCATACGGGATCTCGCTCGCATGGACCGCGCCCGGCCATTGCTTCTTCATCGAATCGGCCACGTATCCGAAGCGGTATTCCCATGTCGGCGCGCCGGCCGCGCTGAAGGTGCGCGCGACGAATCGCGCGGGCTCGGCCATGAACTGATCGCTTGCGATCATCATCGCGACGTCGTCGGGCTTCGCGGTGCCGTTCGGGTCGTACGCCGCGCGCGCGGCTTCCTTCTTGGCCGCGCCGAGCGGCGCAAGCGCGTCGTCGAGCGTCGCGGCCTTGGGCGGAAAACCGAGGTCAGCGCCGTTCGCGCCGACGATCAGCGGCACCTTGTGGAAGGCACCGGTTTGATAGACGTCTTGCGGTTCGCCCGTCACGAGCGTGCCGTCGATCATCGGTCCCGCATAAGTCGGCACGCGCATCGTCGCCATGTTCAGGCCATTGACGACCTTGGCGGCCGGCAGCTTGCGCAGCTTGTCGAGCGCCTGTTCGCCGGTGCCGTCGATATGGTTCGCCGTCGCGAACGCGACGCCCGAATCTTCGGCCTGCTTGAGCGTGAGACCCGGTGTGATGTTGTGGCGGCCCGAGCCCGACTCGATGATCGCCCTGTTGAACAGGCCGTCGGTCAACGTCGACGTCAACAAACTCGCGACGGAAAATCCGCCCGCGGATTCGCCGAAGATCGTGACATTTTTCGGATCGCCGCCGAATTGTTCGATATTGGCCTGCACCCACTTGAGCGCCGCGATCTGGTCCATCAGACCGTAATTGCCGAGCAGGCCATGATCGGCGTTCGCCGCGGTCAGCGACGGATGCGCGAAGAATCCGAAGCGGCCGACGCGATAGTTGAAGCTCACGAACACGATGCCTTGCTTGGCGAATTCGCTGCCCGAATAGACGCCCGGCGAAGAGCCGCCATTCACGAAGCCGCCGCCATAGATCCAGACCATGACGGGTCGCTTGGCTGCTTGCGCTTGAGCGGGACGCCAGACATTGACGAACAGGCAATTTTCACTAAGACCGACGCCAAGCGGCGCGGCATCGCCAGGAAAGGGTTCCTGCAGACAGTCCTTGCCATAGGCGGTCGCCTGCTTGACGCCTTGCCACGGATGCACGGGTTGCGGCGCGCGCCAGCGCAGTGCGCCGATCGGCGGTTGCGCGTAAGGGATGCCTTTGAACGATTCGACGCCGTCGTCGGTCGAGCCCGCGACGCGGCCCGATTGGGTCGTGACCACGTTCGTATCGGCATGGGCCGACAGTGCAGCGACAAGCAGGCCGAATAATGCGCCCTTCGAGAACATGCTGAGCTTCATCGAGGTTCCTTTTCTTATTCGTGTACACCCGGTTCACATTCCGGGAGCGCTCATTCTAAGCTTGGCTCGTGCTCGCGCTCGTGGGCTTTTTCCCTAAGCGCGCGTAATTCGGGTTCGTGTTTTTCCGCCCATTCCCAGACGCTGCAAAAGGCCGCGCACAGACTCGAACCGAGTTCGGTCAGTGTGTATTCGACGCGTGGCGGGACTTCGGGGTGCACGGTGCGCACGACGAGTCCGTCGGCTTCCATTTGGCGCAAGGTCTTGGTCAACATGCGTTGACTGATCGAGCCGACGAGTTCGCCGACGCGCGTAAAACGCAGCACGCCGTTTTGTTCGAGCACTTCGAGCACGCACATCGTCCATTTGTCGGCGACGCGGCCGAGCACGTCGAGCACGAGTGCATCGAGTTCGGGGGTGGATACGCGTCCGTGTTCCGATCGGAACACGACGCGACGCGGGTCTTGCGGGGAGTTGGCCATGATGGGATCCATTACTTACACCGATGTGCGTACGGCACAAAGCGGTGCCTACTTCCTGAATGAGAGTAATTGGCCTACGCTAGCACAACATTAACCGGGAGAACCCCCCATGAAACCCTCAGGTAATACGATTTTGATTACGGGCGGCGGAACGGGCATCGGCCGTGCGCTGGCTGAAGCTTTGCATCGCCGCGGCAATACGGTCATCGTCGCGGGGCGGCGGCAGGCTACGCTCGACGTCGTTGCCAAAGCGAATCCGGGCATTGCGACTGCGACGCTCGACGTAACCGATCCGCAAGACATCGCGCGTTTCGCGGCGCAAATCGGGCGTGATTTTCCGACGCTCAATGCGATAGTCAACAATGCGGGCATCATGCAGCCCGAGGATTGGCGCGCGGCCGAGATCGACACGAGCATCGCCGAAGCGACGATCGCGACGAACTTGCTCGCACCGATTCGTTTGACGGCTGCGCTGCTGCCGTTGTTGCGCAAGCAGGCGTCGTCGACCGTGCTCACGGTGTCGTCGGGCCTCGCATTCCTGCCGCTCGCGATCACGCCGACTTATAGCGCGACGAAGGCTGCGATTCATTCGTTTAGCGAATCGCTGCGGTATCAGCTTAAAGATACGGGCGTCGATGTTGTCGAGATCGTGCCGCCGTATGTGCAGACGGAGCTTATGGGCGAGCAGCAGTCGAGCGATCCGCGCGCGATGCCGCTCGCGGAGTTCATCGATGAGGTCGTGTCGATTCTCGAGACGCAGCCGAGCGCGCGTGAAGTGCTCGTCAAGCGCGTGCTCCCGCTGCGTTTCGCGGCCGAGCAGGGCTATGAGGGTTATACGAATCAGCTCACGGGCTTTAACGATCACTTCGCGGCGAGTTGATACGGTTTTGGGCTGAGGCTACCGGATGTGGCTAAGGAGGCAACCGTTGGCGGTCGCCTCCGGTAGCGACGTTGGATCGGCGCCCACGTCTGGGCGCTGGGATCGTGGCCTAGGCGTGAAGTATTCAAACATCGCTCGGACGTGGCGCCGCGCTTGGGAACGCGTCGCGCCGTTCTTCGTGTTCCCGCTGGACATACGTCGAGTCGTCTGTATGACAGACGCGATAGAAAGTCTGAACATGAAGCTGCGCAAGATCATCAAAAAGCGGGGGGCAGTTCCCGAACGACGAGGTGGTGATCAAACTGCTATGGCAGGCGCTGCGCAACGTGCTGAACAAGTCTCTGTGTACGACTTTCGACTGGCAATCCGCCATAAATCAGATTGCGATTCTGTTCGGCGAGCGGTTCACACTCGGACGCATGCGATTCATTTCTAAGTCGCCTCGCCCACGAAATTGCGGATAGGTCATCGGGTCATTGATCAATTTGCGGTAGCTCCGTTTCTCCGTCATTGCAGACGTTTTTATCCAAAGTGGGCGTGCGTTCAAATGAGCGCAATGTGCATCAGCAAATCGAATTTGTTCGATAGGTTGCCCCTTTCGCGTCGGATAGCGTCCTTGCTCACTCAACGCGGTTGCACGACGTGAACGGGGGAACCAGTCTTGAAGACGACGATCGATCTCGGCACCGCTTTGGCGGCGCTTTGCGCTTTGGGTTTATATGCGCCTGTCTCAAGCGCACAGGCGACGCTGCCCATCACACCGGATAAATCCGCTAATCCGCACCCCGTCGTGACGACGAGCGCCTCGGGTATTCCCGTGGTCAACATCACGACTCCGGTGGGTCCTAAAGGGGTTTCCAACAATCCACTGACCGACTACAACGTCGGGACTTCGGGCGTCGTCATCGCCAATAACGGCGTGCCCGCGCAGACACAGATCGCCGGCTGGGTGCAAGGCAATCCGTTCATCGGTAACAACCCTGCGCAACGCATCTTGTTTCAGGTCACGGGCGGCAATGTGTCGCAGTTGTTAGGACCGAGCGAGATCGCGGGACATGCGGCTCCGCTTGTCGTGGCCAATCCGGCGGGTATCGCCTGTTCGGGCTGCGGCTTTGTGAACGTGCCGCGTGTGACGCTCTCGACAGGTCTGCCGAGCTTCGATGCGGATGGTTCGGTCGCGGGCTTCAACGTCACGCAGGGACATATCGATGTCGGCACGGGGGGCTTGTCTGCCCAAAGCTCGCCGGTCGATCTGATCACGCGTGCGATGACGATCAACGGTCAGATCTGGGCACAGTCGATCCATGCCGTGGCGGGTGCCAATGAGGTCGATCTCGCGAGTGGTCGTGTGACCCCGCAGGCGGGCGCAGGTGCCGCACCGCAATTCGCGATCGACGTACATGCGCTTGGCGGGATGTACGGCAACGGCGCCGTACGTTTGATCGGCACCGAGGCGGGCGTGGGTGTGCGTGATACAGGCTCGATCAATTCGCTGACGGGCGATATTCAGTTGTCGGCAAACGGGGATGTGACGATTGAAGCGCCGGGGCGCATGCAGGCGGCGGGTGACGTGCATGTTTCAGGCACGAACCTGAACAGTGCGGGTCATGTCGTGGCGGCGGGTGCGCTTGGGGTGACGGCCATGCAAGGTGTCACGAATAGCGGCACGTTGGCGGCGGGTTCGGATGTGAACCTCGCTGCGCAGGAAATTGGTAACACGGGGCGGATTGGGGCTGGAGTCAAGTTGGATACGGCGGGGGCTGCTCCTGCTTCGCCGAACGGCAGTGGCAGTGGCAGCGTTGTCGCAAACCCGAACGCAACCGGACACTCCGATACCGATAACGGAGCCACTGCCAAAATCACCCAACCGGGCAGCCTGACCATCAACGCGACGCGCTTGACGAGCAGCGGCCAGTTGCACGCAGGCACCGACGTCAGGCTCGACGTCGCGAACGCCGCGCTCGACAATGGTCGCGTCGATGCGGCAAACGCATTGACCATCCACGCATCGCAAGCCCTCTCGAACCGCAACGCCACACTCGCCGCGGGCGGTCCGCTCACACTC
>NZ_RBZU01000005.1:476041-476297 GCF_003628125.1 Pararobbsia silviterrae | reverse complement strand
TGCGGACAATGCTCAAAGGCGTGGCGCCGAGCCATTGATGCGACACGGCGACCTTTCGCTATATGACGTCGTGGACGTCAACCGGCTCGTGGAGGGAGGGCGCGCATACCGCGAGCTCGCGGCTGAGTCGCAATTCGTTCGAAGGGCGGTGGCCCTGGTTGCGCTGTGCGTTGTTTTCGTATCGGTCTTTTTATTTCTGAAGTTCGGGTCGTCTCGCCTGGGCGATAAAAGTGCAGACCTGTGGAATGCCGTCGTG
>NZ_RBZU01000005.1:0-476031 GCF_003628125.1 Pararobbsia silviterrae | reverse complement strand
GTTGGCGGCCATCATGCCGCGTCGCCGGAGACTCAGGGCCACCGTTGCGCCGACGATCGAAATCTTGTCGCCGTCCTATCAAGCGGAGCGCGTTACTACGCCCACGCACGAGGATGCGACGTACTTTAGCTCAGCACCGTCGAACAATCAGACTGCGGCCCCGGAAATGTCGTCTCCCGGCGTTGCTGTGTCAGACGGAGCACGCGACACAGACGATTGGACTCACTCGCCGATTGAATTCCTCACGACTTCGACGATCACCGCACCGATAGGCGCGTCTTTCCCAAATCCACGCGCGGCGACGAGCCACGATTACAGCAAGGTAAGCGACGCACCTCTGCAAGAGGGCAGTGTCCTCAATGCATTTCAAACAACCCACCCAATTGAACCGAAAACGTTATATCGAAATAGCGAGCCTACCGAAATATATAACGATCATGCATTTATGGCATTTCCCACACGTAGGTCGAATGAAAGCCCGAGTATGTGGAACGAGGCGGAGATGTTGGGCGATCAAGCGTTCTCGAACATTGCATCGGGCACAAACGTCTCGGAAACGGAGATGGAACGCGCGGAGGATATCGAGGAACGCGCCCTCGGTTATTTAAGAAAGGCTTATGGAAATAAGCCGTCTTATGATTTCTATGCAAATTTGTACCAATCAGGACCAGAAGATCTAGCGCAACAAAACTATATCCGAGCGGCACTCGGCAACAGAACCCTACTTGAAAGCCAATTCTCGCAAGTCGATCGAGATCTGCTATTCCAACTTCTCGTTAATCAGCGTGAATTTGGCGAAGGCGGCATCGAAGGTTATATATTCAATAAAATTATCGAACGCCCGTCCGATCAATCGTTCCGGCTGAGTGAGCTGAGTAACCTCACTCAATCTTCAAGCAGTCTATTTGGAAATGCGACGAAAAGTGAAAAAACCATCATCTCGGGTATGGTGGACTATTTTTTTCCGCTATCGCGCCATCCTAAATTACAGAACGTGGATTTGAAATCCCCGGATTATTATTTACTTCACCTCGGGGCCCACGCTGCGATGAGAGCCAATTGGAATATATCCTCCATGGAGGAAGACGCCATTCGCGCCATCGGTCGATCGGTTCTCATTGCGTCTTTGATCGATCGGGATTTTATCTTCTGGATGATCAAGGCCGTTGAATTTCCAGCCAAACTAAGTCACGCGATCAAGACGCCAACCGCGCGAGAATACACAAAAATACCCAATGAGATCGTGTCGGAGTTTGTTAAAACAATACTCGGTGAGAACGATAAAATCGATCCAGTCCAAACGGTACGTGATCTTAGAGATAAATACAAGTCTTATGAGCAATTTGCCAAAGAAGCGCTCGCCGAGGGGATTAAATTGAGGCAATGCCATAAGGATTCTTCGCTCCGTTGGGCGCTAAAAGATCAGAGATGTCTCAAACCGGAAGGTGCGAAATACTCGGGCGGCGTACATGGCACTGACTTACAGATCAATCCCATCATCCCATTCAAATCGCAAAATGAAGTGCTGGCGAAAAAAATAGCAGAAATAGATGAAATAGGACTGTATTTGTATTTCCTAAACCTCCCCGCCGTCGATCGCTCGATGTTCGAGAATTTCGATTGCATGATATTGAAAAACGTCGGGCCTGGACTATTTAGCACGCCAGAATCAAATAGAAGTTACATCAAAACTCTAACGTTTTTACTTTTAAATAATGGAAGCCAGCAGTACATCTACGCGTTGGCGATAACCGAGCAAGGGTATCGAACATTTCATTACATTGATGTGACGGGGAAGGATCCATTTACGTACTATACAATCGCGCCGTACTTCGGGTCGCCCGGTACGATCCGAGTTCGGCTTGTTTCAACAAAAAAAAATCATCCGCGCTCGAATGACCTCGGCGAACTTGCAAAATTCATTGCCGAATATCACGAAGGCGCGATTTACGAAGAGCTTAATAGCGCCATCCCCGCTGAAAAAAGCACCGTTTCGGATTTTGTTAAACGTTGGTTACTGCCTTTTTATGGTTGCACTCCGGAAGGCTCTTCCGATCCTCTTGGCCCGGCAAATTGCGCCGCCGATATATCATTCTTCGCATTTGGTCCTCTGGCTAAATTATTCAATTATTCGCTTCGTGCCGGCATGATCGGATTGCGCGAAGCCGGAAAAACACTGGCACGACTCGAAGGACGTCAGTTGACATTTGCACTGATTAGACGAGAAGGGTTCGAATTTTTATATCGAGCAAAAATGAATATCGAGCAATTTTTAGATATTGGTGTTATGGAAGACGTGTTGGGTTCCATTGCCGGGACCACGTATCCCGTATTGTGGATGCTCGTCACCGAGCATGAAAAAATTTGGACGACAGTAAGATCAATTGCTAATGCGTTAATCAAGGGCGGCAAATTAATCGTGCCTAAATTGTCACGTAGCGCGATGCGATCAGGAACCACCGCGCTGAGTGAGCTGCAATCGGCATTCACTCAAACGATGATGCAAAATAGCTTACGCGTCGACTTGGAAATATTTTTAACACCTCGCAGCAAATCCAGTGATGACTTCACGTCTCTGGCGTTAAAGAAAGGAATTTTTGCTATCGCCGGCGAAAAGTTTGGTACGGATGTCAATGGCTACGGCGTCGATATCGAGGGAAAAATATACACATTCATTCCGGCACGTACCGATTATTCCGCCGGCTGGATTCAAGGCACTCGAAAAAATGCGGAAGAATTCTATGTCTCTTGGAATGGTGAGCGATTTGAATTCTGTGGTCGATACAATACTTTATCGTGTGCAACCGACAGTATCATCGACACAACAAGCCAAACTTCGACTCTTGAGGCTTATCTCGATGCGCGAATCGATGCTTATGATCCTGAAATCTCAAGCAAAACGGTGTTGAATCAAGAAAGAGGTGTTCATTTTATCGCTGACAAAGAAGCAGTCGCAGACAGTAATACGCCCTCATTGCGTACTGCACTTTCGATCAACGGCAAATTCTACAAATTCAACGCCCTGGATGCCTCTTTTTCTGAGGGTATTATTTTCCCGGCAACCGGCGATGCAACGTCGAGTTTTGGGAACGTTGCCGCCTACGTGCGTTGGAATGTTGATCATTATGAGTTAATTGATGGCGTCGATCTTATCAAAATAAAATCCAAAACAATGATGCTTGATGCGATTGCGTCGTACCCGACACTCGGAGACATTTCCGATGACATCAAGGAAATGGAGATATTTTTCCGTGCGGAATCTGAACATCCATGGTGTCGTATCGGTAATAAGGCATATCCCGTTCGGCCAAATACCGGTTCGCCGAACGAGGTCGTAGTTTTCGACCCTGCGGGCAAAAAGCCGGACGTGATTTTGCGCAACAATTTTGATTTGAACATATGGGCCATCGATCCTGGGTGGATAGAAGATGTGGTCAGAACGGAGTGGGCGGCGACGCCAATAACGGTCGAAAGATCTTCGCTTCAAAATAGTAAAAATCCGTGTGCCTCGGGTTACCGAGAAGGTACGCCTCTCGGAGTCGTGTCGTCGAATTGCATTGTGCCGCGCTCGGAAGCAAAATTGCTCCGGGATATACGTATCGCGAAGACGTTTTTGCTAACGACCAGAAACTCGTTGAATGCCTGGTTTGATGCCGTGTCAGTCGATAATGCCAGAGTCGCGGATATATTGTGTCGAATATTCTTTGGTGAGCGATGCAGCGCGTCAAGGTTGAAAGAAATAAGATCCGCGATAACAGAAATTTACAAGACAATCAGTGAGATCGATGTCGATAAAAATATTAAAATTATCAGTGATATGAAAAATAATGCTCTAGGCGAGTTTAAATTTGATCGAAAATTGAATCCCGAATTTGCGAAGGGAGAAATAATTTTCGAATATTCGAGAGAGGCTGCCGGAATTTTATTGGCGGGCGTTGGCGAATCCGAGTATCTTAATGCGATTCTCATCGATTTGATTCACGGCGGATCGATGACCGCGGAAAATTACGAAACGAGGAACGCACGGTTGAATGCCGGTTTGATTAAACATTCTCTCGAAAAAACACCACCGGTTTGGGCGTCTTCCGTATACGCGAAGCAATGGAGCGCGTTGGATATTGCATCGCTTCCGATGCTGGGGCGGCAGTACGCAGCCGGAGCGGTGGATAATCCCATCTTAAATACGGATACGATTGCCCAATTCCTTCGCTTATTGCTTGCCTGCCAAAAAAATCCCGACCTAGTCGATCAGCTATCGGAGTTGAACTCGAGATTCGAAGCAAGATTGAATGATGTGTTAGATCGCCGTGTTCAACATCGAAACAATATTCTCAACAGGGAAATTGCGAGACTGAAAGAGACCGATGTTGATTACGAGGCCAAGTTGGCGCGCATAGCGCTCGACAAGCAACTGAACACGCGAAATCAGGCGCTGGCGATCGGCGTGTCAGAAAATGAAATTCCCGGTTTTTTACTGCAATTTGATTCGATATCTTCAGGAATTGAAGCGAAACGATCTTCGCTGACTCTGGAGGATCAATTATCACTCACCCTCGAGCACCAGGTCGTGCAGTCAATTGCATCGTATCAGGAAAATTTACTCGATATATCTCGGAAATTGAGCGACACCGGAGTGGTAGAGATTAATATAGGCAAATCTCGCGCCCCGTCCACATCGCCCGTTCTCGATAACGCGTTAAAAATCGGAAATAAATTTTATGGCTTTGATGTGGTGAATGATGATTTCACATTTGGCGTGCTGCGTAAGCCAAAAAATACGATCGATATGAATGAAAAGGAGATCAAAATTGCCGTCATGTACAGCAAGGGGCGCTGGCGGCCTATTGCGCGCCGCGAGCTTTTTAGTGATGTTTTTGCTGACGAATCAAAATCGCGATATCTTGCGCGCGATCGACTGGAATGGGTCACGCTCGATAGAACGACACCTTCGACTCCTGCCGAATTTGATTCTGCAAATCTTGATATGACGGTTAAACCGTATGATGAAAATGTGCGCAGTCAAGGCTGGGTGGATAAAATTAAAGGTATTCATTGTGTTTCTTCATCCGATTGTGCAACGTCGGGGGAAAATTTTGAAACTGCGATTTCAATTGATGGCCGGTTATATAAATTCACGACGCTGGAAGGCGATTTTTCAGTTGGTTTCATTTCAACGCCGGACGCGAATACAAAGTCTGGTCTGGCGGACCTTGAGATCTACGTGCGGTGGTCTCGTGATAGATTCAAACTCATGCGCGGCATCGCACTTAGCAATATTGAGTCGAAAACATTGTTAAAACGCGCAATCGCGGGCTATCAATTGAATTCGGAGCCAACGGAGTTTCAGCGAGAAAATGGGATTTTTACTTTATATCAATCTAACTATCTCGTTAGAAGTAGTAGTGGTAGCGGTGATGAAATAAAAATATCCGACCCGAAAGGTGTATTGCCTGATGTGGTTGTTAGATTATCAGATGCGTCGGATCAACCGAATTTGGATCCCGATTGGTTGATGCAAGTTCGAAAGAACGAGTGGGGGGAGATCGCAGAGCCGCAAACACGAATGCAGAAATCTGATGACTTGGGGTCTTGTATCTCGAGCCCCGAAAATGCCGGGGCGGGTGTTTTGAATCGACCAAAGCGTGCGCCGTGTGATTATAAATCGCGCAAGGAGGCCGATCTTAAAAATGATCTCGCCGAGGCTAAGAGAACGGTATTGGCGGCCAAAGAACAAATACTTTCCATGTTGTCAGGGGAGCTTCCGGGAGATAGGGGAATTATAAGTAGTTTAAGCGTGTTGTTATTCGGTGTAAGTTGTGATGATGAGCAATTAATGCGGATTCGCGCCATGGTCGAAAAGACACTTGAGGCTGTCGAGGTCATCGATTTGTCGAAAAATGTAAATATTGTACAACGCAAGGGTGCGTCCGCAATGGGAATGGCTCACAGCGATAGGGGATTGAAACACGGCCCACCTGGAAATAATATATTATTGTCTTTTTGTATGGGAGCATCGGGTATTGCGCTGGGCACACTGAAAGAGCAAGCTTACAAGGTCGCAAGATTTACAAACCTCATTCATGAGGCATCGCATGTGGCAGCGGAGTTTGAAACGCTGGATCATATTTTGAATGGAGTGACCGAGCGGGGGCGCGGTCGCGCGACTACGGCGGGTCATTTTATCATGGAAAAGGAATTCGATATTTCACCTCTTGTTTTTTTGGGTTATCAGCACCGAACTGGATTGATAGAGGTTAATCCGATGCTCAATGCGGATAGTCGCGCATTTTTCGTTACTCTTATGTTGGCGTGCAAAAGGGATGCAAAATTTCTTGACAAATTGGCAGAGAAATTTACCAAATTCAATATTGAATTAAATAAAGAGGCGGATAAAATTGTCAGGGCGAACGAAAAAATATTAAATAAAGATCTAAGTGAAATAGAAAAAGAAATACAGAAAAAGGGCGAGACTCCGGAATTGCAGGGCAGGAAGGACAACAACAAGCGGGCGAGAAACGTAAATACACGTGAAGTGGCGATTGCCACGAGATATGGTGAACATCCGATTCCGCGGTTTACAATACAGGGCACTGATTTGGATTTGAGTAGTTTTGTCGACCCTCATTCGACGTGATGACGGATGCGCGCATGACCATTTGATCTCGGGCAGCGATGGAGCTTGGACAGCCGTTGCTTGCGCGGGAGCCGGCTCGTCGCGTCGTCGACGAAGACGAGCAGCGTACACATCGGCGCCCGATCCTCGAACCACGCGTGCTCACAACCGTCGATCTGGATCAGCTCGCCGAAACACGCACGACGTGCGCGGGGCTGATAGATCTTGGGCAAACGTTGTTTGCGCGGAATCCATAGTCCGGCGATTGTCATCAGATGCCTGAGGGTCTCGGTGCCGAGGACGATGCCATGGCACTCACGTAGCTTCTCGTTGGCAAACGTCGGGCCGAAATCCGGGTAACGCTCGCGGACGATCGCGATCGCTTGGTTGGCTAGCCCGTCTGGCAAACGATGATTGCTCGGATGGTCTCGATGACCTGATCTCAGACCGCTGACGCCTTCCGCTCGATAGCGGTTCGTCAAGCGCTCGATCTGGCGTCGGCTGATGCCCAGCCGCTCGGCAGCACGCCACGGCATCAGGCCACCATCGGCGACAGCCTGGATAACCTTGAGACGATCAAGCTCGCTCATGCTCATGGTGATGAATCCACGTCGGTCCATGATCGTCTCCAGCCTTGCTACACGGCCTTAGCATGCGCCGGAAACGACCTGGGTGCGACATTTCTATTTGGGCCAGGTACGACATTACTACTTGGGGCTGATATCTGAATTAGTCACAATTTGCGTTATGTAAACTATTAAATCTCAGCGGCCGCATTCGTTTCGCAGGCCCTCGAACTGCACGGCGCCGCGATCCTCGATAAAGTCCAAGCAACCTCATGTGCGCCGCACCGGTGAATCCGATCGAACGTGAAGACGCACACGCGCGTCGCGGATGAATCGCGCCACACGCCGGCGCCATGCTCGCCTACGCCATTCGAAGGTCCAACGGAGTTCCGCATGCGCTCGCCGTTGCCCATGCAAGCCGACGACGCCGTCGACGCCGCGTCATTCGACGCCGAAGCGCTCGTGCCGGGATTCATCGAACTGCGTCTCCCGCTCGATCCACCCGACGCAGCCATGCTCGCGCGCGCCGACCGGACGATGCGCGTCTGGCAAAGCGACGTCTCGGGCCCGATCACGATCGGATCGGACATTCACAAGCGCGAAATGTGCCGCATGTTTCGCGACACATTCAATCCTTATCGGCCGTCCGTGCTCGCATGGCCGAACCTCGACGCCGCGACGCGCGACAAGATTGTCTCGTTGCCGATCTGGGACATCGCCGTTCAGACCGAAGGCAAGGCGCGTTTGCGCATGGCGGCGTTCGCATGCATGCAGTCGGATCTCGATCTGCGTCACGCGTTCGCACTCAATGCATGGGAAGAAAGTCGCCACAAAGACGTCCTGACGCGTCTCGTCGAGACCTATGGCGTCGCGCTCGAGCCCGAATCGCCGTACGTCTACCCGGGACGCGCCACGTGGGCCTATCTCGTCACAGGCTACAGCGAGTGCATCGATAGCTTCTTCGCGTTCGGCCTGTTCGACGTGGCCCGCCGCTCGGGCCTGTTCCCTGCGGAACTGATCGAGACCTTCGAGCCCGTGATCCAGGAGGAATGCCGGCACATCCTGCTTTTCGCAAACTGGATCGCCTGGTATCGCGCGAAGCTTTCGTGGCTCGCTCGCCTGCGTTTTGAACTCGAGGTGGCCGGCGTCTGGATCTTTCTTGTCTGGGAACGGATCGGCATCGCGCGTGCGATCGATGGCAACGGTCCGAGCCGCGCACATCGGCAAGACAATAATTTCACGGTCAGCGGCGCTCAATCGGTGTCGAACGGTGGCATCGCTCTGCATGAACTCATGACGATCTGTATCGCCGAAAACGATCGGCGCTTTGCCGGCTACGATGCACGGCTCGCGCGGCCCGTCACGATGCCCAAGATCGTGCGGTTCGCATTGCGCTTCATGAGACCTCGCGCGCGCTAGCTCGCCGGCCGATCAAACACCCGGCAAGCGGACGCGCATCCGCCTGCCGCCCCCACCGGACCGTTATACGGCCATGACCGACACGGCCTTCGTCACGAGATACGGTTCCATGGCCTCCGTGCCGCCTTCCGAACCATAGCCCGAATCCTTGACGCCGCCGAACGGCATTTCCGGCCAGGGCGCCGCGGGCTGATTGATCCAGAGCATGCCGACTTCGAGTCGCTGCGACAGCAGATGCACGTTGCGGAACGACTGCGTGAACGCATAGCCGGCGAGCCCGTACGGCAGGCGATTCGCCTCGGCGATCGCGTCTTCGAGCGTGTCGAAGCCGCGCACGGCGGCGACCGGCCCGAACGGCTCGTTGTTGAACACGTCCGCATCGAGCGAGACATTCGTGATGACGGTCGGCGCGAAGAAGTTGCCTTCCGAACCGACGCGCGCCCCGCCCGTCTCGATTGTCGCGCCCGTGGCGACGGCGTTGTCGACTACCGCGGCCATCGCGGTCAAGCGGCGCGCATTCGCGAGCGGCCCCATGCTCGTGCCTTCGGCAAGACCGTCGCCGACCCGGAGGCTTTGCGCATGCTTGACGAGCGCGCGGCTGAACGCGTCGCGAATGCTGTTGTGCACGAGGAAACGCGTCGGCGAAATGCAGACCTGCCCCGCGTTGCGGAATTTCGCGCCGCCCGATGCCTTGACCGCGAGTTCGATGTCGGCATCTTCGGCGACGATCACGGGCGCGTGGCCGCCGAGCTCCATCGTCGCGCGCTTCATATGTGCGCCCGCGAGCGACGCGAGCTGCTTGCCGACCGGCGTCGATCCCGTGAAGGTGACCTTGCGGATGATCGGGTGCGAGATCAGATAGTTCGAAATCTCGGCCGGATTGCCGAACACGAGACCGACCGTACCGGCCGGCACCCCTGCCTCGACGAACGCCTTGATGAGTTCCGCCGGCGACGCCGGCGTCTCCTCGGGCGCCTTCACGAGGAACGAGCAGCCGCTCGCGAGCGCCGCGCTGAGCTTGCGCACGACCTGATTGACGGGGAAATTCCACGGCGTAAACGCGGCGACCGGACCGACCGGTTCTTTCAGCACGAGCTGTTGCGCCTGAAGGTTGCGTGCCGGCACGACACGTCCGTAGACACGGCGCCCTTCATCGGCGAACCATTCGATGACGTCGGCGGCCGCGAGCACTTCGATACGCGCTTCGACGAACGGCTTGCCTTGTTCCATGACCATCAGCCGGGCAATCGCGTCGGCGCGCTCGCGCACGATCGACGCGGCCTTGCGCATGACGCTCGCGCGTTCGTGCGCGGGGATCTTGCGCCATGCGTCGAAGCCCTTCTGCGCGGCGGCGAGCGCACGGTCGAGGTCGGCAATGCCCGCGTGCGCCACCGTGCCGATGACTTTGCCGGTAGCCGGATTCAGAACGTCGAGGGTTTTGCCGTTCGCCGCGTCGGACCAGACGTTGTCGATCAGCAAGCGCGTATCGGTGTAGGAAGTCGTAACCATGCTCGAATTGGAAAGTTGTCGGACGCGGCCCGCGTCGCACGCGGTAAGCGATCCACGGTCAGGCACAACGTCCCGCGAGCACGCCGGATCGCGCACGATACCGGATCGCGGCACGCCCGACGCGTCGACGAAGCGTCATGCAATGAGCGGCCGATTCTAGCCCATTGCGGCGAAACGCACCGGCTCACGCCTGTCGGCGGCCGGCGCGCCGAGCCGTAAGCGATCGGCCCGCTTTGGACAAATTGTGCATGGACGGAGCGAATACGCTGACGGCTTAGCGTTGCGGGGCCGAGTGCAGGATCGATCGCCGGCGCGCATCGATCGAGATTGTCACCCCGAACGTCATGTCGAGATTGCGAGGTCAACCATGTTTCCTGCCGCTTCGGTTCGCGATCAGCGGTGTCAGCCCTACACCTTGCCCCATCCGCCCGAAGGGCGTCGCGACTATGCAATTCGCCATCAGGAAGCGCGACTGGCGAACGACTATCCGGATCTGTGGGCGCAGACGACCGATAATCCGTCGTCGGCGCGACTCCGACACGATCTCGTGGCCACCGACGATCACCCGCTCCAGGCATCGGACGAACTCGTCGCCCGGATGATCGTCGACGCGCAGATCGCATGGATCGACGATGCGAATCGATCCCTGTGCGATGTCGAGGCGATCGACACGCTGCACGACGTGATCACACGAGCTTACGAACGAAGCGCGACATTCCGCCGTCTGTTCAATTACGCGACGCGAGACGTCGATGCGCCGCGCTGGCAGTTGCAAACCGATGGCCCGCTCTCGATCGTGCTGCATGGCGTGTCGCCCGAACACGATGCGGCTCATGGCGCGATCACGTTCAACTTGGACGCGTGCCGCGGCGATGCGCGCGATCCGGCACGGACTTATATGACCGCTCGGGGCAGCGAAGCTTTGCCGCTGCCGCGCGCCTATCTCGGCGTCATCGTGCCGGCGCTGACGCGTCTTCCGGATGACGACTGCTGGCATGCACGCGGGCCGAATATCGAGTACGTCAATCTTATCTGCAAGGAAATGGGCCATTTGGAACTCGCGTGCATGTGTCGCGAGTTCTCCGACATGTTGCACGCGACCGCTACGCAATCGACGCGCGTCGATCCCATGCGGCCCGCGGTCAGGAATATGAACGATTCCCGCGCGTTCGAGATCGCCTCTTCCCGGATCGTCGAGCTCGGCGCATGCCCGGACGAACCGCCCCTCGCCAGGAAACGCGACCGTCGATTGATGTTGCTTTCGGGCGGCACGCCGATCGTCGACTTATGGCCTGCCTGCGCCGTGAACGCATCGCCCGGGGCCGCACCGGCCCCGGGCGATTGCCCGCCTTCACCCGGGGCACGGCTCGCCCCCCTGCCGGACGCGCGCGAGCCTGTCCTCGAATCGGCCGTGCCGCCCGACGCGTGCGCAGATGTGGCGGGTTCGTCGGCTTTTGACGCATGGCGACCTGCGTCGACGACACAGCGCGAAGCCTTGGATTTGACGACGTCGATCTCGCATCCGCAAGACGGCGAGAAAGCCCCGGTCGTCCCGGTCGTCCCGGTCGTGTTAACGAGCGGTGTCGCACGAACGCTCGACGAATGGAGAACGCTGGTCGGACCGTATGCGATACCCGACGACGAACGCAGAAGTACGCAGGCGGAGTGGGTTCGGGTCACGCAGCGCCGAACGCTGTGCGAATTTCTTATCCAGCCGAGTTTGCGCGATCAGCTCATCGTCGCTTTGTCGCAAGGCAGCCGATGCGCGTGGCCCGCGCGATCGACTCGATGGTGGCTCGAAATGCTGGAGTCGAATATCGAGGCGGGGCACATTAGGCCATGTCATGCGCTGGCCATCGTGACCGAACCATGCGCGGGGACCTACAAAGGAAGCTTTGCGGCGGGACTCATGTCGTGCGCCGATTCCTATCCGGATGAAGTGAACCTCTTTATCGCGGTCATCAAATCGATACTCGCGCAAGTCAAGGTACGAAGCGATCACTCGGGCGTGGCGGCAAGCGTGAGACTCGATCTGCTCAACTCGGTGGGCCCCCCCTTGCTAGGCGGGGTCGGCAAGCATGCCGACACGATGCGCGATTTCTACGATTGGGTCGCACGATCGACGCCCACGAAAAATCCCGGCATCGCGACCCAGCTTAAGAGCCTGGATCTCCTTCCCCGGGCTGACGAGCGCGCATCCAAGCACATGCGACAGCGCTCCGTCAGGACGGTATCGCCTTATGTCCGCATGACGCGCGTGTTGAACCTGGAGGCGGCGTCGACGAGCCACGTTTCGCCGCTCGCGACGCGGGCGTTTCACCTCGTCGCGCAAGAGGTCGTGGCCGCGCTGAGCGATCGCCGGCTGATCGACATCGACGCGGGCCTGGCGGCTCAGACTAGCCCGGTCAGATAAAACACGGCGATCACGAAGAACACGGCGAGCGTCTTGATGACCGTGACCGCGAAAATGTCCTTGTACGATTCGCGGTGCGTGAGCCCGGTGACGGCCAGCAGCGTGATGACCGCGCCGTTGTGCGGCAGCGTATCCATGCCGCCGCTCGCCATCGCGACGACACGGTGCAGGACCTCCATCGGAATGCCGGCGGCCTGTGCGTTCTTGATGAACAGGTCCGACATCGCCGCGAGCGCGATGCTCATGCCGCCCGACGCCGAGCCGGTGATGCCCGCGAGCGAACTCACCGAGACGGCCGCGTTGACGAGCGGATTCGGAATCTGCTTGAGGCCGTCCGCGACGACGAGAAAGCCGGGCAACGCGGCGATCACGCCGCCGAAGCCGTATTCCGACGCCGTGTTCATCGCCGCGAGCAAGGCGCCGCCGACCGCCGCCTTCGTGCCGCTGGCGAACTTTTCGCGCACGCGCGAGAACGCGGATACGACGACGAGCGTGATGCCGAGCAGCAGCGCGCCCTCGACGGCCCAGATCGCGACGAGCGACTTGACCGGCGCGACGACAGGCGTATGAATGCCCGGCAACGCATTGGCGGCGACCGTGTAGCTGTCGCCGTACCACTGCGGAATGAGTTTCGTCAGCGCGAAGTTCGCGACCCCGACGAGCACGAGCGGCGCGATCGCGAGCACGGGGTTGGCCAGCACGCCCGATTCGACGCGCTCGGGTTCGTTGACGAGCGACGTGCCATAGCCCTCGCCGCGCGCTGCCGCGCCGCGGCGACGCCATTCGAGGTACAGCAGCCCGACCGCGATGATGAACACGGAGCCGATCGTGCCGAGCGCGGGCGCGGCCCAGGCGGTCGTCTTGAAGAACGTCGTCGGAATGATGTTCTGGATCTGCGGCGTGCCCGGCAGCGAATCCATCGTGAACGAGAACGCCCCGAGCGCGATCGCGCCGGGCAGCAGGCGCTTCGGAATATTGCTTTGGCGATAGAGCTCGGCCGCGAACGGATAGACCGCGAAGACCGCGACAAATAGCGAGACGCCGCCATACGTGAGCAGCGCGCAGACCGCGACGATGACCGCATTCGCGCGCGAACGGCCGATATAGCGAATCGCGGCCGCCACGATCGATTCGGAGAATCCCGCGAGTTCGATCACCTTGCCGAACACGGCGCCCAGCAAAAACACGGGGAAATAGAGTTTGACGAAGCCGACCATCTTCTCCATGAAGATGCCGCTGAACACGGGCGCGACGGCCGAAGGTTCGGTCAACAGCACGGCCCCGAGCGCGGCGATCGGCGCGACGAGGATCACGCTGTATCCGCGATAGGCCGCGAACATCAGGAATACGAGTGCGGCGAGCACGACAATAAACGCCATGACGTCTCCTAGAGCGATTTTGACTATTTTTCGAGCGACGACGCGCGCGCGAAAAAATGCGCCGTCTGCGCGCGATGCTACCCGACGCGCAAACGATGCAACATACGCAAAAAGACGTAATGGGGATCGAACGTGCGCCTAACGTGCTCGATCGGCGCACGCATATCGCGTCATCGCATCGTCAAGCCGTGACGCGCCCTGCCCGGTCGAGTTCGGCGAACTCGGCGTCCGTGAGCTTGACCTGCGCGGCGGCGACGTTTTCGACGAGATGATCGACACTGCCCGTGCCGGGAATCGGCAGGATCACAGGCGAGCGTTTGAGCAGCCAGGCGAGCGCGATGGCGCCGATCGCGACACCATGGGATTTCGCGATGTCGTCGAGCGCCGAGCCCGGCTGCGCGAGCGAACCGGCCGCGAGCGGAAACCACGGGATAAAGCCGATCGCGTGTTGCTCGCAGTAGTCGAGCACGGCCTCGCTTTGTCGATCGCCGAGGTTGTAGCGGTTCTGCACGCTGACCACGGGGAAGTGTTTGCGCGCCGCCTCGATCTCCTCGACGTTGACCTCGCTCAGACCGACGTGGCGGATCAGGCCTTCCTGCCGGAGTTTGGCGATTTCGCCGAAGGTTTCCTCGCGCGGCGTCTTCGGATCGATCCGGTGCAGTTGCCAGAGATCGATGCGCTCGACGCCGAGCCGGCGCAGGCTCATGAGCACGCATTGACGCAGATATTCGGGCCGTCCGACCGGCGCCCAGCGATCGGGACCATGACGCGTGAGCCCGCCCTTGGTCGCGATCAACAATCCGTCGTACGGATGCAAGACTTCGCGGATCAGGTCTTCGCTCGTGTTCGGGCCGTAGCTGTCGGCCGTGTCGATGAAGTTGACGCCGAGCTCGGGCAGACGCGCCAGCGTCGCGCGCGCGGCGGCCGGATCGGCCGGATCGCCCCAGATGCCCTTGCCGGTGATGCGCATGGCGCCGAAGCCGAGACGATTGACGCTGATATCGCCGCCGATCTTGAACTGCCCCGATGCGGCAGCCGAAACGGTTTGACTCATGATGCGGGCTCCTTGAACACAGTCGTGCCGCGCCGCCCCGATGGCGCGCGGCGAAGTCGGTGACACGATGCGGGCCTCGATCGTACGCGCAAAGCGCACACGCGTCAGACAGCGGCGCGCAACACTGAATTCAGCGGCGCTTCAGATCACGCGAAAGCCATGCGTGCCGTCACGTTCGAGCTGCGCGACCAGGCCGTATTCCCAGTCGAGATAGCCCTGCATGGCCTCGCGCGGATTGTCGGTGCCTTCATACGGACGCCGGTAGCGATCGATGCGCGGCGACGCGAGCCGCGTCTCGCCCGATTCGAGCGGCAGCCCCTGCGCGGCCCATGCGGACGTGCCGCCCGCGAGCACGTCGACGGGCTTGCCCGTCAACGCGGCGAGCTCAGGCGCCGCGTAGCGCGCGAGCGTGCTGCTCGCGCACGTGAGCACATAGCACCGCGCGGGTGGAATCGTCGCGAGCGCATGTTCGAGATCGGCGCGCAGCACGAACCAGGCGCCCGGAATATGCGCGCTCACGTAGCGCGCGCTGGTCGTCAGATCGAGCACGGCGATATCGCCCGGCGGGCTCGCATCGAGCAGGCGCGAGAGTTCCGCGGGCAGCACTTCGCGTACGGGCGGCGCCGGCGGCCGGGGCGCGGCGCGCGGCCCCGTTTCGCTGAAATCGCGCGCGTCGAGGCCGTCGATCACGTAGACGTCGTGGTTCATCTGCGCGAGCCACGACCCCGTCATGTTCGCGCGCACGCCATCGTCATCGACGAGCACGACGCGCGCGCCGCGCACGGGCACGACGACCTCCGTTTCCTGGACGAGTTGTCCGCCGGGCGCACTCTGCGCCTCGGGCAGATGGCCCGCCTCGAATTCCTCGGGGGTTCGGACGTCGAGCAGATACGTCGTGCGCGCATCGTCGGCGAACCACGTCTTCAGGTCGGCCGCGGACGCGCGACGCACGCCGGCCCGATTCGCGACCGTGCGCGCCGCAGCGGCGGCCGTATCGCGCGTCGCGGTTTCGACGGGTCCGAAACGGCGCGCGCTGCCGCGTTCGAGCGTCTGCCCCGCGAGTGTCCAGCCGATCGTGCCGTTACGCAGCGCCGCGACCGGGTTCGGGATGCCCGCGTTGACGAGCGATTGGGCGCCGATGATGCTGCGCGTGCGTCCCGCGCAATTGACGATCACGCGCGTCGACGGATCGGGCGCGAGCGCGCCCACGCGCAACACAAGTTCGGCGCCCGGCACCGAGATGCCGGTCGGGATGTTCATCGTCGCGTATTCGTCGAAGCGGCGCGCGTCGAGCACCACGACGTTCTCGCCGCGATCGATGAGGTCCTTGACCGCCTCGGCCGGCAGCGACGGTGTATGACGTTGCGCTTCGACGAGTTCGCCGAACGCCTTGCTCGCCGAATTGACGTCGCGAAAGAGCTCGCCGCCCGCCTGCTCCCAGCCTCGCAGACCGCCCTCGAGCGTGGCGACATCGGTATAGCCGAGTTCGACGAGCTTGCGCGCCGCGCGCTGCGCGAGCCCCTCGCCGTAGTCGAATACGACGATCGGAACGGTCAGGCGCGGCAGTCGCGTGTGGACATCGAGTTCGAGGCGCGACAGCGGCAGATTCGACGCGAACAGCGGATGGGCCTTCGCGTGCGGATCTTCCTCGCGGACATCGAGGATCGCGATCTCGTGACGCGCGACGAGCGCGGAACGTATCGATGCGTAGCTGCGCGTGCGGACCGGCGCATGATCGGTCGTGATGTTCCAGATGTTCGGCAAGGTCGTATTCGAATAGCCGGACACGAAGCGTTTCGGATGTCCGGCGAGGTCATAGGTCGAGCGCCGCACACCGCCGATGTTCGCGCCGTAGACGTGAATGCTGATCGAATCGCGGTCGTCGTAGGCGTTACGCACGAAATGGATGTCGCCGACAGACGGCGATACGGCCTCGACGTCGCCGCGTTCGAGGCGATGCGCGGCACCGGCTTCGCGCAACGTGCCGTCGGGTGCGCGCGTGTAGGGCTGCGAGAGTTCGGCGCCGCGCAGCACGCCGATCAGGCCCCAGACTGTGTGGTCGTGAATCGGCGTCTGCTGGCCCGGCCCCCAGACAAAACTCACGACGGAAAAACGCCCGCCCGTATCGGCGTGCAACAGGTATTGGCAATAGCGTGCCGGATCGGCCACCGCATAGTCGGGCGGGAGCCAGTCGTCGTCGGCGAGCAGCGCGCGCAGCAGATCGGCGCCATGACGCAGGATGTCGGACTCCGATCGCGCGTCATCGAGTAAGGCGCCGAAGCCGGTGACGAAGTGTCGGAGTCTTGCGAGATTGGAGGTCATGGCGAGTATCGCGTGGGGATCGATGCGCGTCGGTGCGCGTCGGTGCGCGCATGCCGCCGTCCGCCCGGGGACGCGGCCATGCTCAACGGCGCGCTCAGCCGCAGTGTCGCCCAGACGCACGATCGCGCAAAGCGCCAAATGCGATGACCTTAGCTCGGATCGTCATGTACGAAGGCGGCTCTCGCGTCGCGGGCTTGCACGCGCCCGTCGACGTTTGCCCTTCGCGCCTGCCTCCGCGACTCGCTGTCGGCCCCCGATCGCGCGCGTACCCTGCTCTCGCATACGCATCGCGCGCCGGACGGCCTGCGACGCCCGAGCCTGCCTGAGGCCCGACCTCGCGACGCCGCTTACGCCGGATACCGCAGGCGCGTGAGCGCCGCGATGACCGTCGCGTGATCGAGATAGCCGGGCAAGCCCGACACGGTCACCACACCGACCGGGCCCAGCCCCGCGACGAGAATCGGCACCGCGCCGCCGTGTCCCGCGAATTCCTCTTCGGGCACGGCCTTGCTGTCGTGAATCGATGTGCCGCGTTCGGCTTGCTCGCGATTGATCCGGAACGAGGACTTCGCGAAACGCCGCACGCTGTTGCGCTTGCGGCGGATCCACTCATGGTTGTCGGGCGTCGTGCCCGGCAAGGCGAGGCTGTAGACGGTCCGCTCGCCGACGAATATGTCGAACGCGATCGGCAGCTCGCGCGCCAAAGCGTCCTCGCGCAGCAGATCGCCGAGCGCGATCGCATCGCGATGCGTGAAGCGTTCGAAGGTCAGCGCGGCTTCCTGCGCCGCGACATCTTGGGAAGCCATCGTTTGGGTCGTCTCGGGAATCGTTGGAGTCATGGCAGTCGGTCGAAAAACGGCGTCGGGCGCCGGATGCGGAAAGGTTCGGATCAGTCGAGGACCTGCGGCGGCGCGGCCTTCGCATTGAGCGTCATATCGGGGATCTTGCGCACGAGCAGGATCGCGGCCGTCATCGCGACCGCGACGCAGAGCACGCCCGTATGAATCGAGCCGACGAGCAATTGCCGGCCCATGCCGAGCAGTTGCGGCCCGTCGAACCCGGCTTGCGCGAGGTCGGTCAGCAAGGAGGCGCGCGTGCCCGCATCGACGAGCACCTGCGGATCGCCGAGCCGCGCGCTCCAGTGCGCCGCATTGGCGGCGCCGGTCAGATTCGCGAAGGCATCGGCGACGCCGCTCGCGTAGCTTCGCGCGACGATCGAACCGACCGCGGCCGTGCCGATCATGCCGCCGACCATGCGGGTCGACTGCATGAGGGCGGTCGTGATGCCGAGGTTCGCGCGTCCCGCGATCTCCTGGCCGAAGATATTCATGTTGTTGAGCACGAAGCCGAGCCCGACGCCGCCGCAGGCGAGCGCGATTTCGAGCACCGCGAGCGGCGTGTAGCGATACGTCATCGCGACGCCGAGACACGCGATCAGCAGCAGCGTGAAACCCGCGCTGAGGATCGACACGGGCTTGCGCAGATGCACGACGATGCGCGTGTTGAGCAGGCTGCCGCCCGCGATGCAGACCGGCAACGGCGTCGCGAGCAGACCGGCCTGCTGCGGCGACAAGCCGAAGCCGCCCTGCAACAGCAAGGGCGCGAAGAAGATCAACGAAAACATCGAGACGCCGGCAAGCGTCGACAACGTGAACAGCACGACGAGCTTGCCGTTCTCGAACAGACTCATCGGCACGATCGGGTGCGGCGCGCGCCGCTCGCAGGCGACAAAGGCGATCGCGCTCGCGACGGTCACCGCGAGCAGCACGAGGTTGCCCGTGTCGAGGCCGCGCCGCGGCACGTTCTCGACACAGAGCTGCAGTGAGGCGAGCGCGACGGTCAGCAAGGCGGCGCCGAGCCAGTCGATGCGAACCCGTCCTTCATGCGCGCGCCGGAAGTACGGCAGGTAGCGGACCACGCAATACAGTCCCGCGAGGCCGACGGGCAGATTCACGAGGAACGTCGAGCGCCAGCCGTATTGTTCGCAGAGAAACCCGCCAAGCGACGGACCGGCGGCCGTGCCGATCCCATACGCGCCCGCGAGCACGACTTGCCAACGCACGCGCGCGCGCGGATCGGGAAACAGGTCGGGGATCGACGCGAACGCGGTGCCGACCATCATGCCGCCGCCGACGCCCTGCAAACCGCGCGCGATCACGAGCAGCAGCATCGACGGCGCGATGCCGCACAGCACCGAGGCGATCGTGAACGTCACGATCGCCGCGACGACGAACGGCTTGCGACCGAAATAGTCGCCGAGGCGGCCGAAGATCGGCACCGTCACGACCGACGCGAGCAGATAGGCGCTCGCCATCCACGCGTAGTATTCGAAGCCCTGGAGTTCGGACAGGATCGACGGCAAGGCCGTGCTGACGACGGTCTGGTCGAGCGCGACGAGCATGTTGACGAGCCCGATGCCGAGCATGGCCAGCAAGGAATCGCGGAACGGCCTGGCGTGCGCCGGGGAGGAAGACGAGGAGTCCGTCGAGGGAGGCGTCGAAGCAGTCACTGGGCCGGGTCGAAATGCGGTGAGGCGGTTACGCGGGTTGTCGGAGCGGAGGTGCGCCGGGCCGCGAGGCCCGGCGCGACGATTGTACTCAATCGGCGCACCCCGCGTCAGCGTAGGTGTCGACCCGGCGCGGCGCGCGGCCCCCGTGCAGATGCGGATCGGGCCTGAGGTTGTACACGGCGTCAACGCGGGCGTCGGCCCGGCGCCGCGCGCGATCATGCGCCTTCGTGCATCACATCGTCCGCGATCGCGCGCGCCTTTGTGAACGCTTCCCGATATTGGCGTGCGATAGTCGGACGTCCGGCGGCCCGCGCGGCGCGTGCCCCGGTCCGACCCGCTTCTATCAGACCCACTTCCGTCCGACCCACTTAAAAGGAACGTTCCGATGTTCGAACAACGATTTCTCGATCAAGCGGTACAACTCGCGGTCGACAACGTCCGCGAGCACGGCGGCCGGCCGTTCGGCGCCGTCATCGTGCGCGACGGGCAGATCGTATCGACGGGCGTCAATACCCTGCTCGCGAGCGGCGATCCGACGGCCCATGCCGAGCTGCTCGCGATTCGCGCGGCCGCGCAGGCAACGGGCGCGCTGCGCCTGACAGGCTGTACCGTCTATGCGAGCGGGCAGCCGTGTCCGATGTGCATGGGCGCGCTGCATCTCGCGGGCGTCGACGCGGTCTTCTTCGCGTACTCGAAGGAACACGGCGCGCAGTACGGCGTCGCGTCGCTCGCGCTCTACGACGAGGTCTGCAAGCCGATCGAGCGCCAGTCGTTGCCGATCGTCGAGCGTGCAGCCTCATCTGGGCTCGCCAGCCCCTACGACCTGTGGCGCGAACTTCAGGCCTCCGCCCCTCAATCGTCCGTATAGCGTGCCTGCTGCCCGAAGCTCGCGAGCGCCTTCGCGCCGTCGGGCAGCGCGAGATCGCCGCGCGCGAGCCGCGTTTTCAGATAGGTGAAGCTCTGCGCGGTCTGCGCGAACAGATGATCGCCGGCCGCGATCGGCGCATAGCGCGCGGCCGCCTCGGGGGTCGCGAACTGGGGCAACGGCGCGACGACCGTCGAGTAATCGCATGCGAAGAACAGCGGAAACGAATACCGCTCCTCGGCGACCTTGCGCACGCGATGCGAGGTCGCGACGTAGGTGCCGCCGGTCCAGACTTCGAGCATGTCGCCGATATTGACGACGAACGCATTGTCGATCGGCGGCGCGTCGATCCACGTCCCTTCCCCGTTCATGACTTCGAGGCCGGGCGCGGTCGGCATGAGGATCGTGAAGCATTCATAGTCCGTGTGCGCGCCGATGCCGGGCCGGTCTTGCGCCGATGCGTCGAACGGATAGTGGATCAGCCGGAGCTGGCTCGGCGGTTTCGTCAGATAGCGTTCAAAGTACGTCTCGGGCAAATCGAGCGCGAGCGAGAAGCCGCGGAACAAGGTTTGCCCGAGCGCGAACGCGGCCGCGTAGTACGCGTCGACGGCCGTGCGAAAACCGGTCTGGTCGGGCCAGAGATTCGGTCCGAGCATCGGCGTGCCGGCCACGACGTCGGGGTCGTCCGCGGCGAGATCGCGGCCCGTGTCGAACGCCTCCTTGCGATCGCGCTTGCCGTTCGCGAAAACTTCCTCGCCCTCGGGCACGTAACCGCGATGCGCGATCGACGCCCCGATCGAATGTTCGATGTAGTACCGCATCTTCCAGTCGTGCGGCGCCGCGAAGAAGCGCTTGGCCGCATCGACGAGCGCGGCCTGCTCGGCGCGGGTGACGCGATGGCCGGTCACATAGAAGAAACCCGCCGCGCGCGCGGCGCGATCGAGTTCGCGCGCCGTTGCAAGGCGCGTATCGAGCGCGTCGCTATAGAGTCCGCTGACGTCGACGACCGGCAGGCGGTCGAATCCCGTGTGTCGATGGTTCATGCTGCGTGACGCTCCGAAAGAAATTGCGCGAGATGGCGGCGCTCTTCGCGACCCATCCAGGTGTTGACGTCCCAGAGATCCGCGACGGGCGCGTTCGTGAACGGCAGCGTGTGCAGATAGCCGTCGGGGCCGAATTCGGGCGTCATCGTCGTGACCGTATAGCCGCGCGCGATCTGCGAGGCCCAAAGCGCTTCCCACATGCGCTGATGCGATGCGAGACACGCCGCATATTCGGGCGCGGCCGGATGCGGCACCTGCGGTCCTTGCGGATAGCCGACGCGCGCGTGGATATGGTGGGCGTGCGGCGCCAGCGCGTCGATGACGTCCCATTCGCTCTCGAGCAGCCGCTCGCAGACCGACACCCAATGACTGAAATCGCAGGTGAGCTTGAGCGTCGGCACCGCGCGCGCCACCTCGGCCGTGATCCACGGGTTGAAGAACGAGCGGCCCCGGTGCGTCTCGAAGCTGCAGACGACGTCGTGTTTTTCGGCAAGACCGACCGCGCGCTCGAAGAACGCGCGCTGCGTTTCCGCCGGCCACGCGTCGCATCCGGCCATCACGTTGAAGAAACGCGGCCGCAAGGGCTTGCCCCACACGATCTTCGCCTCGAGATCGCGCAGATGATCGTCGGGCGTCGCGGACCGCTCGGGCACATAGCTGCCGGCCGTCGTGATCTCGGCGATCAGCGGCATGCCCAGGGCCTCGATCGATCGGGCAAACCGCTCGCGCTCGGCGCCTTGCGCGGGCACGGGCGCCTCGATGCCGTCGAAGCCCGCGGCACGCACGAGCGGCGCCGCGTCGTCCGGACCGCCGTCGAAGCCCCAGAACGTTTTGTATAGTTCGAGTTTCATCGCGATTTTTTGTGTGTAAAAGTGCATGCAAGATTACATGCAAAAGAGCGCAAAGATGAAGCGTGTCAAAAATCACGAGCCGATCGACGGCCGACATCCCGCGCGGCGGATCGGATCGCGTCCGACGCGCCCCGTGTGCCGTCCGTCCACCGCGCTCGATTTTCGGGTGCGTTTGCACATAAACTGTGCGGGCTTCCTCTTGGTGGTGAATCGATGAAGAAAAAAATCGCCCGTCACAAAGGGCAAGCGATCGCGCGCGCGATCCTCGATATGGACTTGCAGTGGTCGGCCTCCTTCGAGGATCTGGGACTCCACGACCTGAACTACAGCGACTTGTTTTGCCGGATGTGGATCGACGATCAGGCGTCGTTTCCGAAGACCGCGCTCTATGAGTTCATGCCCGGCGTGAGCCGCCGCACGGCGGTGCGTTACGTGCAGGCGCTCATCGACGCGGGCCATCTTTTCGAGGCGAGCGCCGAGCACGATCGGCGCGTCAAGTTCGTCTCGCTCGCGCCCGATATCGCGCACCGCCTCGAAGGGTTCCTCGGCTATGTGCACGACCGGTTCGCGGACCTCGGCTGACGCGCATTGGCACGGTTATCGCTTAACGCTGCGGCGAGAGGTGCGGCGGAGTCGCATCTTAGGGGTGCTAGGGTTCCGGTTCGCGAGAATGTCTGGTCCGAGAGCAGCCCGGCACGGCGCGCAGTCCCGTTCGGAACGGACCGCGCAGCCGCGCTACACGGCGGGATAAAAGCCCGGGAGATCGGCGATCGCGACGGCGGTCGTGCCTCTCCATGGCTGGCTTGAGTCTCCCGCACCCCGCTCAGGATCCGGTCATGACATCGAAGCGCCCATGCGCGTCGATGCCTTTGCTACTCAAATACTCAACCGGTCTCCTGGAGAACACCATGAAACGTCTTGAATCCTCGCTTCGCCGTGCTCCGCTGCGCGCGCGTCATGCCCTCGCCGGCGTCGCGGCCGCACTCGTGCTGGGTCTGAGCGCGGCCCCGGCCAGCGCGGCCGCCCCGCTCAAGATCGGCTATAGCGACTGGCCCGGCTTCGTCGCGTTCCAAATCGCGCTCGACAAGGGCTGGTTCAAGCAGGCAGGCGTCGATGTCGATTTCGAATGGTTCGATTACTCGGCCTCGCTCGACGCATTCTCGGCCGGCAAGCTCGACGCGGTCGGCGCGACGAACGGCGATGCGCTCGTGACGGGCGCCACGGGCGCGAAGAACGTGATGGTGCTGCTCACCGACTATTCGAGCGGCAACGACATGGTCATCGCGAAGCCTTCGGTCAAGAGCGTCAAGGACCTCAAGGGCAAGAAGGTCGGCGTCGAAGTCGGACTCGTCGATCATCTGCTGCTCGACACGGCGCTCGAAAAGAACGGCCTCAAGGAGTCGGACCTCACGCTCGTCAATGCCAAGACCAACGAGCTGCCGCAGGTGCTCTCGTCGTCGAAGGACATCGCGGCCGTCGGCGCCTGGCAGCCGAACGCGGGCGAAGCACTCAAGCGCGTACCGGGCTCGAAGGCGATCTTCACGTCGGCCGACGCACCGGGGCTCATCTATGACGCGATCACGGTCAACCCGGCGAGTCTGTCGGCGCGCAAGGCCGATTGGCAGAAGGTGCTCAAGGTCTGGTACCAGTGCGTGGCCTATATCAACGACCCGAAGACGCAGCCCGATGCGGTCAAGATCATGGCAGCGCGCGTCGGCCTGACGCCCGAGCAATATCTGCCGCTGCTCAAGGGCACGCATCTGCTCGACGAAGCGGCCGCGAAGAAGGCCTACACGAAGGGCGCGGGACTCGACTCGGTCTACGGATCGAGCACGAATGCCGACAGCTTCAATGTGCGTAACGCCGTCTACAAGCAGTCGCAGGACGTCAACGCCTATCTCGATCCGTCGCTGACGAACGCGAACTGATCGTCACACGGTTCGCGCCATGCGCGACGAGGCCGAGGGTCGATGCGGGACGATCGACGCTCGGCCTCACGATCCCCCGGCCGCGCCATCCCCTTTGCTTGACGATCCCCCCTCGTCACGGCCGCCTTTGCCGGCTGTCACGCCGATGTACGCGCGGTTGGCTACAATCCGAGACGCCTGAACTCCCGCACGTCTCGAGAGCCACGACATGATCATCAATTCCGTTGCGTACCGGCATGGCAAGAAGATCGGCGATGTCCCGATCGAAGACATCAGCGAAGTGCTCAAGGAGCCCGACACCTTTGTCTGGCTCGGCGTGCTCGACCCGAAGATCGAGCAGCTCAAACAGATCCAGCAGGAGTTCTCGCTGCACGAGCTCGCGATCGAGGACGCGCTCCAGGCCCATCAGCGCCCGAAGATCGAGTCGTACGGCGACACGTTGTTCATTGTCATGAGCACGGCGCAACTCGTCGACGATCTGCCCCAGTTCGGCGAAACGCATATCTTCCTCGGCCGCAACTTCGTCGTGTCGGTCCGACATGGCGCCTCGTCGTCGTATCAGCACGTGCGTGCGCGCTGCGAGTCCCTGCCGGCGTTGATGACCAAGGGCCCCGCGTTCGTCGCGTACTCGATCATGGATTTCATCACCGATCATCTCTACGAAGTCGCGGACGAAATCCAGACGCGCTTCGAGACGATCGAGGCGTATCTGTTCACGGACCAATACGATCGCGAGACGATCAACCGTCTCTACCGGATGAAAGCCGAGATGCTGCATCTGCGCTCGGCCGCATCGCCGATCGACGAAATCTGCCGTCAGATGGAGCGTTTGCACGAAGACCTCGTGCCGAAAGACCTGCGGCCCTACTTTCGCGATATCGCGGACCACGCGCTCAAGATCGTGTCGATTCTCGACAGCGTGCGCGAAATGATGACGACCGCGATCCAGATCAATCTCGCGCTCGTCACGTTTTCGCAGAACGAGACCGTCAAGCGGCTCGCCGGCTGGGGCGCCATTCTCGCCGTCCCGACGCTTGTGTTCAGTCTCTACGGCAT
Organism: Pararobbsia silviterrae; assembly: GCF_003628125.1. Lineage (GTDB taxonomy): Bacteria > Pseudomonadota > Gammaproteobacteria > Burkholderiales > Burkholderiaceae > Pararobbsia > Pararobbsia silviterrae. The sequence goes on along the minus strand of NZ_RBZU01000005.1, from coordinate 450,504 downwards.
GAATTTCAAATGGATGCCCGAGCTCGATTTCAAGTACGGGTATCCGGTCGCGGTCGGCGGCACGATCGCCGCGTGCCTCTATCTGTTCCGCAAGCTCCGCAAATCGGGCTGGGTCTGATCGCGCGCGGCCCCGGTGCGTGCCGGGGCCGCGCGGATTCAATGCGCCGTGCCCTCGTCCCCGCTCGCCTCGAGTTCGAGGTTGCGCAATTCGACGACGATGTTGCGGTCGAGCGCGTCTTTCAGAAAAGCCGATAGCGTGCGACGGATATCGGGGTCGAGATAGCGCGCGCCTGTCGCGTCGATGATCAGCACACCGCCGTTCGGCACGCGCGCCAGATGTTGTTCGAGCGAGACCTTCGCGAGGAACGACAGGTCCTTGTGAAAGCGCAGCAGGACATGATTGCCGTGCGCGGTCATCGAGATCGATTCGCGCCGATGCGATTCGAGCGCGACGGCCGCGCTGACCGCGACGCCGATCGCAATGCCGATCAGCAGATCGGTCATGAGCACGCCGAGCGTCGTCGCGACGAACGGCAGCCAGTGCGCGACACCCGCGCGCCACGCGCCGAAGAACAGGCGCGGCGAGGCGAGCTTGTAGCCCGTGTGAATCAGAATCGCCGCGAGGCAGGCCAATGGCACGAAGTTGAGCACGTCGACGAGCAGAAACAGACTCAACAGCAGCAGGACCCCGTGAATGATCGCGGCGAGCCGTGTCGCCGCGCCCGCATGCACGTTGGCCGAGCTCCGCACGATGACCGACGTGACGGGCAACGCGCCGACAAAGCCCGCGAGCAGATTGCCGATGCCTTGCGCGCCGAGCTCGCGATTCGGGGGCGCCGTTTCGCGGCGCGGATCGAGCCGATCGACCGCGGCCAGGCTCAACAAGGTTTCGAGGCTCGCGACGATCGCGATCGTGACCGCCATTTCCCAGACTTCGGTCCGCCCGAGCGCGGCGAGCGCGGGGAGCGAGATCGCGCGCCCGAGCGCTTCGGCCGAATCGATCGCCGGCAGCACGATATGCGCTTGCGGTGCAATCGCGAGCGACGGCGCCCACGCCGAGGTGATCAGCGAGTATCCAATCCCCCAGACGACCGCGAGCAGCGGACCCGGCACCGCGCGCACGACGCGATGGCGCTGGAGCGGCGGACTCGCCCAGACGAACAGCAGCATCAGCGCCACGCCGGCGACGATCGCCGGCCCGGCGGACCCTGCGTCGAGGCCCGGCAGCGCGACGCCGGTCGCATCCGCGTGTTTGGGCACGCGTCCGAGCGCCACGGGCGTTTGCTGGAGGATCAACAGCAGACCGATCGCGGCGAGCATGCCGTTGACGACCGACGTCGGCACATAGGCGGCAAGACGGCCCAGACGCAGCACGCCGAACGCGATCTGAAGCAGGCCCGCGAGCATGACGGCCGTCATGAACGACGGAAACCCGCCCGCGAGTTCGGTCGCTTCGACGACGATGACGACGAGCCCGGCAGCCGGACCGCTGACGCTCAGACGCGAGCCGCTGAACACGGCCACGACTGTGCCGCCGATGATGCCCGCGAGCAAACCGGCTAACGGGTCGACGCCCGAGGCGCTCGAGATGCCCAGACACAACGGCAAGGCGACGAGAAATACGACGATCCCCGCGAACGCGTCGTGGCGGAGCGTCGTCATCCAATCCGCCCAGCGACGGCGGGAAAACGGCGAAGTCGACATAGGATGTTCCATGCAAGAGGGGGTGAGGAAGGACGATGCGTGCGATCCGTCGGGGCGTCGATGCGTCGCGACGTTCGTGCGGTCGCGCGGTCGTGCGTCGGGGCGTCGGTGAGTCGTGCCGTCGGAGCGTCGAGACATCGGTGAGTCGAGATATCCGTGAATTGAGATATCCGTAAATCGAGGCGCCGACGATTCGAATGCCGATCGCGTGGACGCCGATCATCCGACGTCGTCAGGACGTTGCGGCTCGGCGTTCACGGATCCGACGAGAGTTCGCGCAGCAGCCCATCGCGAAGCCCGTAGACCCAGCCGTGCAGCTTCGGCGACCGACGGGCTCGGCCGAGCACCGGGTATTGGCGAATCACGTCGACTTGAGCATGGACATTGAGCTCGACCAGGCGATTGATGCGCGCGTCGAGCGTCGGATAAGTCTCGAGATCTTTTCGATGAAAATGTGCGAGCCGCCGTAACGGTTCGATACGCGCATTGAGCTGAGGCGTCGATGCGTTTTCGGCGAGCAGCGCCGCGCGTACGCCGCCGCAGCCGTAATGGCCGCAGACGATCACATGCTTCACTTCGAGCACGCAGATCGCGTATTCGAGCGCGCTCGAACTGTTCGTTCCCGTCCCGATCATGTTCGCGATATTGCGCAACACGAAGAGTTCGCCCGGCGATGCATGCGTGACGGTTTCAGCCGGCACGCGGCTATCCGAACATCCGATCCAGAAAAAGGTCGGTTTCTGCGCATGCGCGAGTTTCTGAAAATAATCGGGATCGCGTTCGCGCGATTCGTTCGACCACGCGAGATTTTCGACAAGCAGACGTTTGGGGGAATGGTTTGAATGGGGCAATCGTCACTCCGGTATATCGATCCGCGGCATCGATCGAGGATCGAGTTAAGGCGGTCATGCGCGCATTGACATCGATCGCGATATTCGAGCGACCGGCCCATGGTCGGCGCATGACAGACACATGACAAACGAGTCCGATTAGAGAAGCCGCGCCGATCGAAGTGCCACGGCATGCGTGCGACAAATTGCCACACCCTTGCTTGAATCGATTCGCTCTGCTCAACGCATCACATACAAAATGTGCGTATGTCACGCACATTTATCGTGGCATGCGTCGGCACATACGAATTTTAAGAACGCGGCGGACCGGATATTTCCAGACATGCGCACCCATTCGCGTTGTGATTGAAAGCGCGCGCATCCGAATACGCGTAGACGCGCGAAATAGTCGAATTACGGGAATAAAGAAATCGAGCGCGACGCGGCAGGACTCAATCGCCCATGCGACGATTCAATCGCGGCACATTGAAATGAGACATGAAAATCGTGCGGGGATGCGCGGTCGATGACACGACGCAAGCACGGTGCGAGACAACGCGCGCGACGGACATCGCTTGTATTCGAACATCACGTCGATTCGAACCGTCATCGCGTTCGCGCGGCGAGCGGTGAGGCTCGCCCCGCGCTTGAGCGATTCCGCTCAATGGAAGATCAGATACAAAATCACGAGCACGATCAGCGGTACGCCGAGAAACCAGCCGAGTATGTAGGGCATGGCAAACCTCCTGCGGGTTCATGCGCCGCCTGGCTCAGGCGTGGGCGCGGTACCCTCGGTTCAGCATGCCATGTGCCCGGCCGCGCGAGTGGCGACGCGCGCGGCGTGACCGCTTCGGCCTTACTGGCGCTCCATCTTCCAACCCTGCGCCGTCTTGCAGAACAGCGGGAGCCAGCTTTGGTCCTGGCTCTTGGCCGTGACGGTCACGGTCGCATGGCGGCAATGCATGCCCTTCTCGTCGGCGTTGTCCTTGGGCGTGATCGTCGCTTTGATGGGCACGGGGTTCCCCAGCCCTTCGTTGGTCCATTCGGACGATTGCCCGTCCGCATTGTTATCGAGCGCCGTATGCAAGGCCTGCTGGAGCGAAGCGACATCCTTGTCGCGCATGAACGTGATCGGCGAACTGTGCATGAAGCCGAGGTTCTGTGCGGACGCGGTGCCCGCGAACGCAAGCGCGGCGAACGCAAGCGCGGTGACCGGTCGGGCGCTGCTTCCGGTGACCTTTTTGGCGACCTTTCCGGCGACCTGAAAAACACACGAACCGATGCGGGACGACAAGGAAAGACGGCGGGACATGACGGCTCCTGAAGGGGCCGCGCAACGCACGACAGACGTGCGGCGCGAGTGGCAAGATGGCATACCGGCAACGCCGGACATGCGCGGAGATCGATAGCGCGATCGGAACCGATGCGTCGTTCACGACATGCGCAGCCTGCCAGAAGCGCTCCGGACGAGCAACCCGGCATCGCCGCGTGGCATGCCGTGCGAGGCCGACAAGGCGGATCTTGGCCAACGCGCCGTCTATCGGCGTCATGTCACCGAATCTTCATACGATGACGCTCGCTTCGAATACGCGCTCGCGCAATAATTCGCAACGCCTGACCATCGCGGGCCTTGTCTGAACGATACTTGTCGTCAATCAACACACTTTGTCGCTGCGTACCTCGATGGATTTTGTGCACCTCAATACGCCCGAAAGCGATTCGCCGCTCGCGTCCGCCGATGCGTCGGGAATCTGGACGGTCCCCCTGCCCGAGCACCCGCCCTTCGCGTTCGTGCACCTCAAACGCGTCTTTACCTTGCCCGACAGCCGGCACGTGGTGGTGCTCGTCGATGCGAAAGCCTTGCTCGCCTGTGCCGATCGCGATCCGACCGATTACGTGCTGCCCGCGCCTCAGTATTGGCAACAGGGCAAGGTCAAAGGCCTGCGTGAATTTCTCGAACCCGGACAGACCCGCATTCCCGAGATGCCCTACGTGCTGTTCAGCACGCGCCGCGCGAAAGGGCTCGCGGGCTGGCTCGGTCTGGCCTCCGAAGGGGTCGTGTCGTTTCGAAACGGCCAGCACCGCGCGCGCTATTTGACCCACGCGGGCGCGATCTGCTTCCCCGTCGAGGTCCACGAGACCGAGGCCGAGGCACTGCGCAAATGGTGCGGATGGGTCGGCGCCGGACGGCATTGAACGGCCGCCGAGCACGGCGGCACACCGGTATCGACAGGCCTAGAAACGGTACACCCCCGGACCTTGCGGGTCGCGGGCGCGTGACCGGAAGACTGCCTCAGCGAGCGGCCAGGTAGGCCGCTCGACGCTCGCCCAAGGTGGGCCACCCGACGCGGGCCGCTCAAGGTCGGCCACCCCACTTTGGGCCTCCCAACGTGGGCCGCCCCGTCCTACCGGTGCTTGAACAGATCGAGAATCTCGTTCGTTTCGCTCGCGCTGACGGCCGGCGGCTGCTGGATCGGCTCGTCGGGGTTCGGACCGGGTTCCGCGCCGACGGGCGCGCTCGCGGCGGCTTCGGGACCCGATGCGCCGAACGGATTCGCATCGTCGAGACCGATGCTCGTGATGAAGCCATTGCCCGGCGTGAAGTTCGACAAATAGAGCTCGTCGTTCAGCGTCGACACGCCGTCGGGCGCCGGTTCGACGTACTGCGGCACGCCGCGCAGCGCGCGCCCCATGTATTGCACCCAGATCGGCAACGCAAGCTGCGCGCCGAATTCGCGCGAACCGAGGCTCTTCGGCTGGTCGTAGCCCATCCAGGCGACCGCCACGAGCGAATGCTGGAATCCGGCGAACCATCCGTCATGCGCTTCGTTCGTCGTCCCGGTCTTGCCCGCGAGGTCGGTCCGGTGCAGCGCGTTCGTGCCCGCGCCCGTGCCGGCCTGCGCGACCGAGCGCAGCAGGCTCGTCATGATGTAGTCGTTGGCCGCCGAGATCGTGCGCGGCGCGTTCTGCCCCGCCACGACCGGCTGCGCCTTCGACAGCACATTGCCATGGACGTCGCCGACGCTGCTGATCAGATAGGGATTCACGCGATAGCCGCCGTTCGCGAACACGGCATACGCCGAGGCCGACTGCAACGGCGTCACGAGACCCGCGCCCAGCGCCATCGGCAGATACGGCGGCGTCTTGTCGGCGTCGAAACCGAAGTTCCGCGTCACGTAGTCTTGCGCGTATTTCGTGCCGACGAATCCGAGCAGCCGGATCGAGACGAGATTCTTCGATTTCTCGAGCGCGAGGCGCAGCGGCATCGGGCCGTCGGGCTGATCGTCGTCCTTCGGATCCCAGGCGTCCTGACCGGGGCCGGCGGGCGGGAAATGCAGCGGCGCATCGTTGACGATCGTCGCGGGACCGACGCCCTTCTCGAGCGCCGACGAATAGATGAACGGCTTGAAACTCGAGCCCGGCTGGCGCCACGCCTGCGTCACGTGGTTGAACTTGTTCTTGTTGAAGTCGAAACCGCCGATCAAGGCGCGGATCGCGCCGTCCTGCGGCGTCAGCGACACGAGCGCGCCTTCGACCTGCGGAAGCTGCGTGATCGCGAAACCGCCCTTGCCGTCCGGCGCGAGCCGGATGATCGCGCCGGGACGCAGCTTGAGGCCCGTGCCCGCCTTCGGCGACATCGCGGCCGCCGCGAACTTGAGTCCGTCGCCCTGAACCGTGACGACGTTGCCGTCCGACAGCTCGGCGTCGACCGATTTCGGCGTCACATTCGTGACGACGGCGGCCACGAGTTCGCCGTTGTCGGGATGCGAATTGAGCGCCTCGTCGATCGCGGCGTCGCGATCGCTCGAATCCGCGCCGTTGAGCGGCGGCAAATCGATGAAGGCCTCGGGACCGCGGTAGCCGTGGCGGCGCTCGTAGTCCATGATGCCCTTGCGCACGGCTTCGTAAGCGGCTTCCTGGTCGCCCGAGTCGATCGTCGTCGTGACCGTGAGGCCGCGCGTATACGCATCTTCCTTGTACTGCGCGTACATGATCTGGCGGACCATTTCGGCGATGTACTCGGCATGCACGGTGTACTCGGTACCGGCCGTCTTCGTGTGAATCGGCTCCTTGATCGCCTGGTCGTACTGGTCCTGCGTGATGTAGCGGAGATCGAGCATGCGCTTGAGGATGTACGCCTGGCGGATCTTCGCGCGCTTCGGATTGACGATCGGGTTATAGGCCGACGGGGCCTTGGGCAGCCCGGCAAGCATCGCGGCCTGCGCAAGCGTGATGTCCTTGAGATCCTTGCCGAAATAGACGCGCGACGCCGCCGCGAAACCGTAGGCGCGTTGTCCCAGATAGATCTGGTTCATGTACAGCTCGAGAATCTGGTCCTTGCTGAGGGCCGACTCGATCTTGTACGCGAGCATCATTTCGTAGACCTTGCGCGTGTAGGTCTTTTCGCTCGACAGGAAGAAGTTGCGCGCGACCTGCATCGTGATCGTGCTCGCGCCTTGCGCGTTGCCGTGATGGAGGACGTCTTCGACACCCGCGCGCAGGATGCCGACGAAGTCGACGCCGCCATGCTCGTAGAACCGGTAGTCCTCGATCGCGAGCACCGCCTTCTTCATGACGTCGGGAATGTCGTTGAAGCGCACGATGCTGCGGCGCTCTTCGCCGAACTCGCCGATCAGCACCTGATCGGCCGTGTAGACGCGCAACGGCACTTTCGGCTGATAGTCGGTCAGCGCATCGAGCGACGGCAGGTTCGGCCGCATGACGATGAACATATATCCGACGAGCAAGGCGCCGATCGCGACGCACGCCGCGACAAGGCCGACGAATCCGACGAACAGGGTCAGCGCGAGCGGCCGCCGCGCGGGCCGTGCGCCGTCACCGCCGCGCGGGCCATTACCGTTGCCGTTGCCGTCGTGGCCGTCATCGTCGGCGCTGGGGTCTTCGATATGACGTGCGTCGCCGAGATTGCGAAAGCTCGGCTCACGCGTGCGATCGCCTCTCGAGGGCGGTTGATTCGAATTGGCCATGGGCTGTGTCGATCTCGTTCTCAGCGCAGAGCGGTGCGCGGCCCGCGCGGCGCGCGCAAAAGACGCGCACCCAGCGACACGGGCAAAGGCGCCAGTGTAATCGAAAGCGCGCCGCCCCCGTCCCGACGATGGCCGGCGACCTTCATTTTCGTTTAAGTCTGGCTTGCCTATACTGCGTTCGCATTTCGGATGACGGGACGCACGGACGGTCGGACGCCGTTGCCCGGAGGTCCGCACGCGGGAGTTCCGACACGCGATCGACATCCGGCGCAAGGGTAAGCGGCCATGCCGCGCGCGCCGCCGGACCGTCATGCCGCTGGTGTAAGATCAGTTCACAACTTGTCAATCATGGAGTCACCATGTCGCTTCTGGATACCATCTCGCGCACGGTCAAAGGTCTGCTCAACGATGCGGCCGAATCGGTTCAGGATCCGTCGCGCGATGCTCGGCAAATCGTGCGTGAACTCGATGGCAGTATTGGCACGGCCGAGAACTCGCTGATCGAAATCGAGGCCCAGGTCAGCACGCAGCAAAGCAAGCGCGATCTCGCGAACGAGAAGGCCGCGAAATACGCGGATGGCGCGAAACGCGCGCTCCAGTCCGGCAACGAAGCGCTCGCGCGCGAAGCCCTCGCGGCCCAGAGCAACGCCGAGAAGGAACGCGACGCGCTCAACGCCGAACTCTCGAAGCTCGAACCCTCGCTCGATCAGCTCAAATCGCAGATCGCCGAAATGCGCACGCGCCGCAACGACCTGCAGTCGCGCTCGAATATTCTGTCGGCGAAGCAGGAAATCGCGAAGGCCAAGGATACGGCGGCCACGGCGCTCGGCGGCATCGGCGGCAAGAATCTTGCTGACGACTTCAACAAGCTCGAAGAGAAGGTGAATCTCGCGAACGCGCGCTCGGACGCCCGCCTGAATACCGCGGACCAGTCGAGCGGCAAGGCGCTCGACGACAAACTCGCCGCGCTCGGTGGCGGCCCGTCGGTCGACGACCGGCTCGCCGCGCTCAAGAAAGAACTCAATCTCCCGTCGCAATGAAAAAGCTGATTGCCGCCGCCCTGCTCGCCGCCGCGAGCGTGACCCAGATCGCGTGGGCGGCTTCGCCATCCGTCAAGGACGTCGAGGCCGCGATTCGCGCGGGCAACTACGCACAGGCCGAGACGATGTTGTCGGATGTCGTCGACGCACATCCGAACAGCGCGCGCGCGCACTACCTCTATGGGCAGGTGCTCGATCGCAACGGCAAGGCCGCTCAGGGCCTGGCCCAGATCGAACAGGCGCGCACGCTCGATCCGTCGCTCAAGTTCACCGATGCCGCCGAGTTCCGTGCGGTCGAGCGCCACGTCCAGGCCGACGCGGACGCGACGGGCGGCTCGGTCGCCCAGCGCCCGTCGGCGGTCCAGGGCAATGCGTTCCATCGTAACGATGCCACCGCGATGCAGGACACCGGCGCGGTCGCACCGGTCGAGCATCATGGACTCGGCGCAGGGGTCTGGATGATTTTCGTGCTCGTGCTGGCCGCCGTCGCCGGCGTGCTCGTCTGGACCGTGCGCCGCGCGAAAAGCAAAGGCGACGGCGAAGCCAAGGAACAGCGTCTTGCGCAGTTGCGCCGCTCGACCGAGGTGCTCAACACGATTCGCTCGCTGAAGCTCGATCTGCGCTTGTCGACGGCGCCGGGGCATGACGTGCTGACGGGCGAGGCCGAGGCGCTCGAAGCCGAGGCGCTCGACACGGTCGCCGCGCTCAACGGCGGCAATCCGGTGCCCGACTATCGCGTCGAAGATCTCGAACGCCGGCTCGCGAGCCTCAAGGCGCGCGCCGAGGGCCGTCCCGATCCGAATGCGACGCCCGCGCCCGGTGCCTACAGCGATGCGCCGTCGCGTTATGCGCAGGAGGCCGAACGATTCGGCAACGCGCCGTATCCAGGCGGACCGGCCGGAGCGCCGCCGCAGACGGTCATCGTCCAGCAGCCGCCGAGCAACGGCGGCGGATTGCTGACGGGCGTGCTGCTGGGCAGCGTGCTCAGCGGCGGCTTCGGCGGCCGCGATCGCGTCATCGAGCGCGACGTGATCGTGGACGACGACGACGAACTGCGCCGCCGCGGTGGCAACAACGTGCCGGACCCCGGCATCGATTTCGGCCAAGGCGGCAATGACTGGGACAGCGGCGGCGGTGGGATCGATACGGGCAGCGGCGGCGACGGCGGCTGGACCGACAATAGTTGAGGCTTGCATGAGTTGAGGCTTGCATGAGGCCCCGGTGCCATCAGATCTGCGCGCGGCACCCGGGATTTCACGCGTCGCGACGTCCGTGAATACCCGACCACGACGTTGCGCAGCGTATACATAAAAGCGGCGTGAGATAGCCGGTCCGATCCGCGCAAGGCGATCGCATCCCGCTCGCAAGCCGCGCGACACCTGAACATATCCCGACGATTCCGTCGCCTGCCGCACGACGTGACGCGTCCATCGCTCCGTCCCCTGCCCGCTCCCGCGCTCGTTCTCTGCCTGTCCGGTCGATCGACCGTCTCCGAAGCTCGGTCGTTTGCGGTCGCGCGCAACGCGGACAACCGGTATCGCCCCTCGATTTCACCTCGCCACACAGACCCTGCTGTTTAGTTAAACGCCCACAGCATCTCGCGCGCGGCCAATACAGGCGCCTCAAGTCGCGCCCAAACAGTCCGTAAACACGCCTGAATGGTTGAAAAATGCGCGCAATGGTTCAGTCGAATCGCACGCATGTACGTACGGGACTATGCCGCACGATCCGCTCGGTCTTGAGGCGGTGCGGCAACCCGGCCCAGACGGCTCGAACCGCGAGACATCGAGATGCTGAAAAATCTGACGATCAAGACCCGCCTTGCTGTAGCCATCGGCGTACTCGGTGGCCTGTTGATCCTGACGGGCCTGCTCGGCATTGCCGGGATGCGCTCGGCGAACCTGGCTCAGCGCGACACCTACGAAAACGCGATGCGCTCGACGCATGAACTCGGCGTTTCGGATACCTATCTTGTTCGAGGTCGCGCCATCGTCGATCGCGCCGTGCTGCGCCCCGATTCGCCCGACGTCCCGGCGACGATCGAGCGCGCCGAGCAGATGGTCGCGAAGTCGACCGACGCATGGAATGCCTATCTGGCGCTGCCCCAATCGGCCGAGGAGAAGGCGCTGGCCGACACGATGGCCGCACGCCGGACCGAATACTTCGAAAGCGGATGGAAACCGTTGATCGCGGCGCTCAAGGCCAAGGACGGCGACGCCGCGGCCGACCTCACGCTCAAGAAACTGCCTTCGCTCTACAGCGCTGTGACGACCGCCGGCGCGGCGCTCGAACAGTATCAAGACACGTCGGCGAAGGCGAACTACGATGCGTCGCAGGCGGCGTATTTCCGCTTGCTGACGGTCTGCTCGATCAGTCTCGTGCTGGGTTCGCTCGCCGCCGTCGTGAGCGGGATCTCGTTACGGCGTTCGATCGCGCGTCCGATCGAAGACGCGCTATCGCAATGCGAGGCCATCGCGACCGGCGATCTCACGCGCGACATCGAGATTCATTCGAATGACGAAATGGGGCAATTGCTCGAGGGCTTGCGCAAGATGCAGGACGGTCTGATCTCGACGGTCAGCACCGTGCGCGGCGGAACCGAATCGATCGCATCCGCGACGGGGCAAATCGCCGCGGGGAATCGCGATCTCTCGCAGCGCACCGAGGAACAGGCGGCCTCGCTCGAGGAAACCGCCGCGAGCATGGAACAGCTGACGGCGACGGTCCGGCAAAACGCGGAGAACGCGCGCCAGGCGAGCGGGCTCGCCGATACGGCGTCGTCGGTCGCGCGGCGCGGCGGTTCGGTCGTCAACGAAGTCATCACGACCATGACCGAGATCCACCAGAGTTCGGGCAAGATGGCCGATATCATTGCCGCGATCGAAGGCATCGCGTTCCAGACCAATATCCTCGCGTTGAACGCGGCGGTCGAAGCGGCGCGCGCGGGCGAACAAGGCCGGGGTTTCGCGGTCGTGGCGAGTGAAGTCCGCAATCTCGCGCAACGCAGCGCGACGGCGGCCAAAGAGATCCGCGAGTTGATCACCGAGTCGGTCGATCGCGTCGCGACGGGTTCGGATCTCGTGTCTCAGGCCGGCGCGACGATGACCGAGATCGTGTCGGCGGTCCAGCGCGTCACCGACATCATGGGCGAAATCTCGGCGGCGTCCGACGAGCAAAGCCGCGGCATCGAACAGGTCAACCGCGCGGTCACGCAGATGGACGAAGTCACGCAACAGAACGCGGCCCTTGTCGAACAGGCGGCCGCCGCGGCCTCGTCGCTGCAGGACCAGGCCGTGCGGATGCGCGAAGTCGTCGCGGTGTTCCGGATCAACGCCGAGGCCGCGCTGGCGGCGCGGCCGGCCGGCGCGGTCGTGCGGGCCTTGCCGAACGGCGCGGCGCGTGGCCGGTACGACGCCGATCGCCCGGCGCGCGCGGCCTAGGCCGACACGCCACACGCGAGGAAAGACCGACCCCCACGCGCGCTGAGGCGCATGCGACGCATCGGGCGTTTGCATTGTGCGGATCGCGCGCTTGTGTGCCGTCGGGCCCGCTTGCGTTCACGTATTCCCGCTTGTTCCCGCTTGTTCCCGCTTGTACTTGCTTGGACTCGCTTGACGCCCCGCTCAAGCGGGCGTGGCGCCGCCCGTATCGCGGCGCAGATGCTGGCCCATCCAGCCGCGCCGATGCCAGCGGACGAAGTTGCAGCAGCCTCGCGTGCATTCCTCGACGGTCATGCCGATCCAGATGCCGAGCAAGCCGTAGCCGAGATGCACGCCGATATACCAGCACAGCGGCAGACCCACGAACCAATTGAAAATGATGCCCATCGACGCGGGGAATTTCGCGTCGCCCGCGGCGCCCAGCGATGCGGCACAGACGACGTTCGCGCAGCGGCCGATTTCGAGAACGAAGCCGATCGCGGCGATCTGCACGCCGAGATGGATGACCGCGGGGTCGGTCGTGAACAGCCCATAGAGCGTTCGCGCATTCAGATAAACGAGCGTGGTCCAGACGAGCACGCCGAGAATCGCATAACGCAGGCTCGCGAGCACGCGCGAATAGGCCTGGTCGAACGCGCGCGCGCCGATCCGGTTGGCGGTCAGGATCTGCGTCGCCTGCCCGATCGACAGCGACCAGAACATGATGCAGGTCGAGATCTGCAGCGCGTACGTGCGCGCCGCGAGCGATTCGGTGCCCATACGGACGATCATCGTCGTCAGCGCGAGCTGGAACGTGTTGAACAGCACGGGTTCGAGCGTCATCGGAATCGCGGTCGACAGCACGGGACGCAGCATTTCGCGGAAGCGTGCGCGGGTGTTCGCGTTGAGCGCGAGCCGCACGCGCATCTTCCGGTGCACGCAGTATCCGAGCACGATGACGTTGACGATGTAGTTCACGCATGCCGCCGCGAGCACGCCGTGCACGCCGAGATGCGGCGCGCCGAACCAGCCGAACGCAAACGTGCAGTTCAACGTGATGCCGAACAGATTGCCGACGGCGAACCCCATCATGCTCCAGCGCGTCATGCCGATCGACGCGGCGATCGCCGCGTATGCGACGCGAAAGCCCATCGCGAACAGCACGATCCAGTAGAGACTCAGATACTCGCGCGCATAGTCGGCCGTCTCGCCCGTGAGCCCGAGCCAGTCGCCGATCCGGTTCTGCAGTGCGAAGACCGAGCCGGCCGCCACCGCGCCGAGCCCGATATTCGTCGTCAGGATGAACATATAGGCGTCGCGCGCGCGCTTGCGATCGCCCGCGCCGACATACCGTGCCGCGACCACGCCGCCGCCCTGCGCAATCAGCTTGAGCACGAGCACCAGAATAATCAGCAAGGGATTGATGGCGCCGAATGCGCCCGCGGCCGAGTCGGAAATCCGGCTCAGAAAAAACATATCGATAAACGCCACGCCGTAAATCATCACCATTTCGGTGCCGATCGGCCAGGCGACAGACCAGAACTTCAGCTTGTTCACTTCGTTGAACCCCGTGTGGACCCGGTCTCCGCACAGACCACGTCGACGGCATGGCGCGTGGCGGTGAATCCGGCTGACGAAATTCTAGAACAAAGCTTTTAACGATTGCATGGCGATTCGAAAATAAAGGCGATTAATTCGGTTTGAATGATCGAATGATTGTTTTCGATTTATCGCGGAATCGGATTCGGCAAATCGTGAATCGCGTTAGAACTGGTCAGATCGATCTGATCATGTCGAAAGACGCCCGCATCGCGCGCCGCCCGCGCGATGCGCGGCGCGCGAGCGTGCGCGTGCGCATCAGTCCGGATGCGCGCACGTCCGCCCTCACCTCTGCCCGCGTGTCGCCCCGTAGGCCTTGCTCGGACCGCACGCACTACTCGGTCAACGCGCCTTCGAGCCGCCGGAAGATCCGTGCGGTCTCGCCGCGCGCATGGAGCGCGAACAGCAACAGCGAACGCCCCGTGACCTGGTAGACATCGCCCGCGTCGAATTCGGGCAACTCGTCGCGCACGGGTGCGTTCGTGTCGATCAGACAGGTCCATTGGTCGCTGCCGGGGATATCGGGCAACACGAAATCGACGACATCGTGGTGCGCGTTGAACACGAGCAGCAGCGTCGCATCCGAGGCGGGTTTGACGATGCCGCTCGCCTGCGCGCGGCCATCGATGACCATGCCGAAGCAGCGCATCTGCGCATCGCCCCATTGTTCGCTCGTCAGCGTCGAGCCCGTCGGGTCGAGCCATTTGACGTCGGTCACGTCGAGCCGCGCGTTGTATTCGCCGGTCAGAAAGCGATTCCGGCGCAGCACGGGCAGCGTATCGCGCAGCGTCGTGAGCTTGCGTACGAAGTCGGCGAGCGCGCGGCCGTCCTCGTCGATGCCGGCCCAATCGACCCAACTGATCGCGTTGTCCTGGCAGTACGCGTTGTTGTTGCCCTGCTGGGTGCGGCCGAATTCGTCGCCGGCAAGCAGCATCGGCGTGCCGGCCGAGAGCAGCAAGGTCGCGAGCAGGTTGCGCTTCTGACGTTCGCGCAGCGCACGGACCTCGGCGTTGTCGGTCGGTCCTTCTTCGCCGCAGTTCCACGACTTGTTGTCGGAGTGGCCGTCGCGGTTCTCCTCGCCGTTCGCCTCGTTGTGCTTGTCGTTGTACGAAACGAGATCGTTGAGTGTGAAACCGTCATGCGCACAGACAAAATTGAGGCTCGCCCAGGGTCGCCGGCCGCGCCGGTTGAACTTGTCGCCCGACGCGGTCAGCCGCGTCGCGAGATCGGCGCTCGTGCCCTCGTCGCCCTTCCAGTACGCGCGCACGGTATCGCGGAACTGGTCGTTCCATTCGGCCCATCCGGGCGGGAAGCCGCCGACCTGATAGCCGCCGGGTCCGCAGTCCCACGGCTCGGCGATCAGCTTGACGCTCGACAGGATCGGGTCCTGTCGGCAACTGTCGAGAAAGCCGCCGCCTTCGTCGAAGCCGTCGGGTTCGCGTCCGAGTATCGTCGCGAGATCGAACCGGAAACCATCGACGTTCATTTCGGTGACCCAGTAGCGCAGGCTGTCGGTCACCATCTGCAGCACGCGCGGATGCGAGAGGTTCAGCGTGTTGCCCGTGCCCGTGTCGTTGATGTAATGGCGCGGGTCGTCGGGCACGAGCCGGTAGTACGACGCGTTGTCGATGCCCTTGAACGAGAGCGTCGGACCGAGCTCATTGCCTTCGGCCGTGTGGTTGTACACGACGTCGAGGATGACTTCGAGGCCGGCTTCGTGCATCCGGTCGACCATGTGCTTGAATTCGTTGACGCTACCGTCCGAGTAGAACTGCGGATCGCTCGCGAAGAAGCCGATCGTGTTGTAGCCCCAGTAGTTCGCGAGACCGCGATCGAGCAGATGACTGTCGTTGAGAAACGAATGCACGGGCATCAGTTCGACGGTCGTCACGCCGAGGCCGCGGATATAGTCGATGACCGCCTTGTGGCCCAGGCCCGCGAACGTGCCGCGTTGCTTGACCGGCACGAGCGGATGCGCGCGCGTATAGCCGCGCGCGTGCAGTTCGTAGACGATCGTGCGGTCCCACGGGACGCGCACGCGCGCCGGGTGCTCCCACGTGAACGCGGTATCGACGACCTTGCATTTGGGCACATGGCGCGCGCTGTCGCGTTTGTCGAACGACAGATCGCCCTGCTTGTGGCCGATCGTGTAGCCGAACACGGACGGATGCCACTTGAGCGCGCCGACGTGGGCTTTCGCGTACGGATCGAGCAACAGCTTGTTCGGATTGAAGCGATGGCCGGCGCTCGGCTCGTACGGACCATGGACGCGATATCCGTAGACCGTGCCGGGCCCGAGATCGGCGACGTAGCCGTGCCAGACTTCATCGGTAAATTCGGGCAGTTCGATGCGATCCGTTTCCGTGCGTCCGTGCCGGTCGAACAAGCAAAGTTCGACTTTCGTGGCATGCGCCGAAAACAAGGCGAAATTGACGCCCTTGCCGTCCCACGTGGCGCCGAGCGGAAAAGGCAGGCCTTCTGCGAGCGTAGACAGCGGCATAGGTGAGCCCCGATGCGCGGACGAAGTGCCGCATACGCGCGTATCAAGCAGATTGCGTGCCCAAGGCAGGCGAGCGTGCTATTCGGATGCCTCGGACGACTGTGGCGTACCCGTTTCGAGGGGCGCGGATTCGGCCGCGGCAGCCGGCGTACCGGTCGTCATATCCGCCGTCGCCCCCATCATGGCACCCATCGCCGCTGCACGATGACGCGAGCCCGAACGCGCGCGGACCGCCGCACCCGGCGGCGCGCCGTCGAGCGCCGCCTCATAGGCCGCGACCGCGTTGGCGATGGCGCCGGGGCGCGCGCACGGCAGACTGCAGAGTTCGGCATCGTCCGCGATCATCGCCTCGGTGACCTCGGCACGGATCAACTCGATCCAGGCGCGGATCTTCGCATCGAGATATTGGCGCGACGGATAGAGCGCATAAACCGACAGCGCGGGCAGCGAAAAATCGGGCAACAAGCGCACGAGCGAGCCGTCGCGCAAGCTTTCGAGCGCCGTGAACGCGGGCAGCAGCCCAATGCCCATGCCGTCCTCGAGTGCGATGCGCAACGACTCGGCGCTGTTCACGCGCAAGGGCCCGCGCACCGTGACGGTCTGCTCGCCCTCGGGGCCCGTGAACGGCCAGCGATCCGTCGAGACGACCGCCGCCGATTGCAGTTGCACGCAGTCGTGATTCGCGAGATCCGCGACGCTCGCCGGCGTGCCGCGTCGCGCGAGATAGCGCGGCGACGCGCACACCACGGTCCGCGATTCGCCGAGTTTCTGCGAGATCAGCCCTGAATCGGGCAGTTGCGACGAGACGATCATCGAGACGTCGAGTCCCTCTTCGAGCAGATCGGGCATGCGCTGCGACAGCGTCAGATCGACGAAGACTTCGGGATAGCGTTCGTGATAGCGCGCGATCGCCGCCATCAGGTAATGCCGCGCGAGGCTCGACATCGCATGCAGTCGCAGCGTGCCCGCCGGGCGCGCCTGCGCATGCCGAGCCTCGGCTTCGGCCTCGTCCACGTAGGCGACGATCTGCTCGCACCGATGCAGGTACCGCTCGCCGGCTTCGGTCAGCGCGAGCCGCCGCGTGGTCCGGTTCAGCAGACGCGTGCGTAGATGGGTTTCGAGGTCGGAAATCGAACGCGAGACGTGGGCGGTCGTCGTCGCCATGAGTTGCGCCGCCGCCGTAAAGCTGCCCGTTTCAACCACGCGCATGAATACGCGCATGTTCTGCAGGGTATCCATCCCCGTGCCCTCTTCGCATCGATGTAACGCATTTTTTCAGTTTTTGTAATAACCCGCAACGCCTTATCCAGCGGACTCCGCCGGACGTCTGACCGACGCCACGCCGATCCGGGATCGCGCGCGTGGCTCGAACGGCCCGGGGCGGACCGTCGGGTGCGCTGCGCGCCGACAGCCGGGCGCGCGCGACGCCCCGCGCGAAGACCCATTTGCCTATCCGGGCGACTCGCGGCATCCTCCACTCTGAACACCACATCAGGTTGGCGGTTTTCGCTCGACGGCGAACGGCCAGGAATCGGTCCTGATCGGTCTTAAATCGGTCTTATCACACAGGGAGTTTCGAATGAGCATGCTGGAGGAGTTCAAGAGCTTTGCGATCAAGGGCAACGTCATGGATCTCGCGGTCGGCGTGATTATCGGCGGCGCGTTCTCGGGCATCGTGAACTCGGTCGTCAAGGACCTGATCATGCCGATCGTCGGCGTCGTGACCGGCGGTCTCGATTTCTCGAACAAGTTTGTCCGGCTCGGCGAGATCCCCGCGACCTTCAAGGGCAACCCGGACTCGTACAAGGATCTTCAGGCCGCCGGTATCGCCGCGCTCGGCTACGGCAGCTTCATCACCGTCGTCATCAACTTCATCATCCTCGCGTTCATTATTTTTCTGATGGTGAAGTTCATCAACAAGCTGCGCGAACCCGCACCGGCCGCGGCCGCCGCACCGGCCGCGCCGACCGAAGACGTGCTGCTGCTGCGCGAGATTCGCGACAGCCTCAAATCGCGTCCGTAACGGTTATCGGCCGCGCTTTTCAGCCACGGGTCTCAGCTGCGGGTCTCAGCCTCAGTGATCGGCCGCGCATCCCTCAACCGCGCGCCGCGGCGCTGAGCGCGGCATCCGCGAGCAACTGTTCAAGTTGCTGGATGCTCACGGGCTTGGTCAGGTGCGCGGAAAACCCCGCGTCGAGACAGCGCTGGATATCGTCGTCCATGCCGTAACCCGTCAGCGCGGCCGCCGGCGCGTCGGAACGCGAACGGTACGCGCGAATGAAATCGATCCCGCTGCCGTCGGGCAAGCCGAGGTCGCTGATCACGAGATCGAACGTGCGACGTTCACAGGCGGCGCGTGCGTCATCGAGCCGGCCGAACGTCTCCACGTCGTGACCGTAGCTCTCGAGCAATCGCGTCATGACTTCGGCGGTGTCTTCGTGATCCTCGATCAACAGAATCTGCAGCGTACGGGTTGAGGCCTGTGCGGGGTCGTCGTCGGTGTGATGCATGGTCAGGGGCTCCGGCGCGAGCGGCAGTCTCAGCGTGAAGCGCGCGCCGCGCCCCGTGCCTTCGCTGAACGCGACGACGCGGCCGCCGTGCGCATCCGCAAGCGCGCGCGTGATCGCGAGGCCAAGCCCGAGACCGCCAAACGTGCGCGAGATGGCGTCCGAGCCCTGCTCGAACGCGTTGAACAACTTCGGCAGGCGTTCGGGCTCGATCCCGATGCCCGTGTCCTCGACTTCGATCTCGATGGCCTCGCCGCGCGCCGACGGCGCGGCCTCGCGTGTGCGCAACGTCACCGCGCCCGCCTCGGGCGTGAACTTGGCCGCATTGCGCAACAGATTCCAGAGCATCTGCTGAAGCCGCGCGCGATCGGCCGTGACCCAGTGACGGCGCGCGGCGAAGTCGGTCGTCACGGTCAGACACTTGCGGTCGATCTCGTCGCGAAACAGCGCGAGCACGTCGCCGATCGTTTCATGAACGTCGACGGATTCGAGCGCGAGCAGCAGCTTGCCGTTCGCGACGCGCGTGAGGTCGAGCAGATCGTCGATGAGCCGTGCTTCGAGTTCGATATTGCGTTTGATGAGCCGCACATCCGCGCGCACATGTTCGGGCAAGCCCTCGATGCGTTCGAGCATCGTCGCGGTCGCGAGCACGGGCGATAGCGGCGTGCGGAGTTCATGCGAGAGCATTGCGAGAAACCGATCCTTCGCGCGATTGGCCTCCTCGGCCGCATGGCGCGCAACCTGCTCCGAGGCGAGCAGCCGTTCGCGCTCGTCCTCGCGCGCGCGCAGCAGTTCGGCCTGGGCGAGCGCCTCGCGCAGGCGCGTCTGGTCGAGCACGCGCGCGACGGCTTCGGGCAGATAGTCGAGAAACGCACCGGTCTTCGGTACGACATCGGCGACCCCCGCGCGCAACGCTTCGATCACGCGCGACTCGTCCGTGAATCCGGTCAGCAGGATGGCCGGCATCGGGCGCAGATGATCGACGACGCGGCGGAAGAACTCGAGCCCGGTCTCGGGGCCGCCGAGCTGATAGTCGATCAGCAGCAGATCGGGCCGATCGTCTCGCACGATCGCATAGGCCGAGTCGGAGTCGGCGACCGCGCTGACCCGATGTCCGGCACGCGCGAGGATGCGCCGGGCGAGTTCGAGCAGGCCGGCATCGTCGTCGAGCATCAGCACATGGGCCATGCCATGCGGGGCGGCGGTCAAGGTGGCGTCGGTCTGGATCACACGCTCGCTCGGGCGGCTCGGGTCGGTGGGAGACGGGGCGATGCGCGTTCAGGGGCGCACGGGCTGGGGAAGCTTGACGACCTGAAGGAAGAATCCCAGACGTCGCACGGCCTCGATGAACGCATCGTACTCGACGGGTTTGGTCACGTAGACATTGCAGCCGAGCTCGTAGCAGCGCTCGATCTCGCGCGGGTCGTCAGTCGTCGTCAACACAATGACGGGCAGCGCCGCCGTGCTGGGCGCAGCCTTGAGCCGGCGCAGCACCTCGATGCCGTCGATGCGCGGCATCTTGAGATCGAGCAGTACGACGACGTTCGAGAGCGGCCGGCCATCGGGATGGACGGGATCGTTGAAAAACCAGTCGAGCGCCTCCTGACCATCCGCGAATCGCGTAAAACCGTTCGTAATGCCGGCGCGGCGCAGATTGCGCTCGACAAGCGTCGCGTGTCCGTCATCGTCCTCGATCAGGATGATACCGACCGTCTCGCCGTTCTTCATGAATCGTTCCTCAGGTGGATTAAGCCGTACCGACACCGCCCGCGCGCCCCGGATCGCCGACGCCGGGCGCGTGCGAAGCGTCGGGCGCCGTTGCGTCGGGCGCCGTCGCGTCGGGCGTCGCGATGCGTCGCACTGCCGATGGATCGCGCGGCGCCTCGGCGGGCAACTCGACGAAGAACGTCGACCCCACATTCTCGCGCGATTCGAGCCATACGCGGCCGCCGTGTCGCTCGACCATACGGCGCACGAGCGCCAGGCCGATCCCCTCGCCCTTCGCGACATTGCCGTGCAATCGTTGAAATGCGTTAAACATCTTCGGCAAATACGCGGCGGGGATGCCGAGGCCATTATCGCTTACATAGAACACGTGAGTCAGCCGACGGGGCGAATCGAGCGCCGAATTGGGCCCTGAGTCGGATTCCGAATCGCGCTCGGGCGCGCCGCGCCCCTCCGCGGGCGATGTTTCGCGTTCGGCGGCCGATGTGGCCACATGCGGGTCGTCGAGCGCGCCCGGGTATCCGCGTGCGTGCGCCGCCGAGGGCGGACGGCCGCCCGATACGATCGGCGCGATCTGGACACCGATCTCGATACGGCCCGGCCGCTGCCGGTCGAGGTAGTTCAGCGCGTTGCCGATGAGGTTCGCGAAAATCTGCTCGATCGTCGTTTCGTCGCCCCAGACCGAGGGCAGCGGATGCACGATGATCTCCGCGTTGCGTTCCCGCATGGTCTGGCGCATCGAGTTGACGACGCGCTCGACGATCGCGTCGACGCGGACCTGCCGCCATTGATAGTCGAGACGGCCGACGCGCGACAGGCGCAGCAGCGCATCGACGATATTGGCCGCCCGCGTGACCGCATTCTGCAGAAAATGCAGCGACTCGGCGAAATCGCCCTCGACGAGATGCGCGACGCGGGCGCGTTGCGCGTCGGTCATCGACGACGTCGCGATCTGTTCGCGCAGATTCGCGCTCGATACGCGCAACTCCTTCGAGAAGCCCTGAAGATTCACGAGCGGCGAGCGCAGATCATGCGAGACGCCATAGACGAAGGTCTCGTTTTCGCTCGTCTGCGCGATCAAATGCTGATTGACCTCGACAAGCTGAGCGCCGCGCTCGCGCAACTCGCCCGACAACTCGCGATGCTCGCGTTCGACGGTGTTCAGCCGCACGCTCGTGTCGTGGACGATCGCATCGAGCGTTGCGATCTCGTCCTTGCCCGACATCGGGCGTGAGAGCGTCCGTCCGTCGGCGACCCGCTGCGCGTTGTCGCCGAGCGCCGAGAGTCGCAGGCTGATATGGCGCGTGAACAAATAGGCCGACAACACGGTGATCAGGATCGAACCGATCGCGGCCAGGATCAATCCGGACTTCTGGAGATCGCGCAAATGCTCGAGCGTGCGCCCGCGGCTATCGTGCAGCGCATCTTCCTCGGCGCTAAAGCCGTTGATCGACGTACGCATGCGGTCGAGCACCGCATCGCCTTCGTTCGCCGCGCGCAGCATCGATGCGGGCGAACTCGACGCATGCGCGCCGACGCGCGCCGCATAACCCGCCACCCACGCGCGATATTGCTTCGCCAGCGCGCCGACCGTGCTAAGCCGCGCGAGCTGGAGCGGGTCATCCGCGACAAGCGCCGAGAGACTCGTGAGCCGGCGATCGAAATCGCTCCACGGGCCCGGATCGCGTAACGCCTTCGCCGATCCCGTGACCGCCGCGCCATAGACGAGCGACGATTCACGCAGCAAGGGATCGAGCAGCGTGGCGGCCTGGTCGATGACCTGACGGCTGTGCAATTCCCAGACTTCGGTACGTGTCGCGTCTTGCTGCTTGTCGAGCAGTAACGCGAGCACGCCGAGTTCGAGCACGCTCGGAATGGCAATCAGCAGCAGACCTTTCGTCAGTAGATTCATGCAGGCGATTGACCGGAGGATGACAGATTATCGGCAATGGCCTTCAAGAGATCAATGAAGGGGTCGGGTCCGGTGCGTGCGCGCGTATCGAGGAGCGTACGCGCCCCAATACATTCGCACTCGACGCGATTTTGCTTGTGCTATAAAGAACCGGTGACGTGGCGCCCGCCCGATGCGGGCCTGATGGTGTTCTCGTTCTCTGCCGGTGCGAGGTCCAGCAATGTCGATCCCGAACAAGCGTCGGCGCGAGAGCGCCGGCGACAGTTATTGGCTCGCCGTCAAGCGCTGCGAGCCCTTTGGCCAGCTCAATTCGAAGCTCGCGCGCGCCCGCGCCCATGACGAACCGGTGCTCTACGCGCATATCCTGCCCGGGCTCGATGTCCTGCTCTGCCCGGTTCGCGGCGCGCAGCCCCCTTATCCGGAAATCGCCGAACTCCGCCGCGCCTGCCTCGACTCGATCGAACACGCGCTTGAACAGTCGATTCACGGCCTCGAAAGCGGCGGGTATTGGTATGAGTTGAACGGGCTCGGATTCCTGATTTTCGCGAGTTCGGCGCGCAAGCGCATCCTGTCGGAGTTCGGCGCGTCGGGCAGCACGGGACAACTCGCGCCGTCGGCGCCCGACGACGCACCCTGATGTGATCCTGATTCGTCCCTGATTCGGTCTCGAAGTCGCCCCGATTCGCCATGCGCGATTCGGACCCGCGCCGCAGCGCGGTCTCAGTTGTCCTGCGGGATCTGGCGTGCGGCATGCGCCGCCTCGGGATCCCAGCGCTGGACGTCGATGCCGAGCCGTTCCTCGATATTGTTGGCGGCACGGTCGACGAGCGCCCGCATCGCGGCGTCGGCTTCGACCGGGTCGCCGGCCTCGATCGCCTTGACGACGCGCTCGTGCGCGTTGACCGCGGCGAGCGTGATCCCCGGATTCGGGCTCACGATCTGGATCATCGTTGCGATCGACGCGCGCACGATGATTTCGAGCTGGATGAAAAGCTGGTTGTGGCTCGCGCGAATGATGCCGACGTGCAGATCGAGGTCGTGCGCCGAAAATTCGCGGCTCGTCGACGGCCACGCGTGCATCCCGTTGATCGCCGCGCGCAACGCGGCTTTCTCGGCGGGGGTCGCGCGCTCGGCGGCGAGCGCGGCGGCACGCGGCTCGATCACCGCGCGCAAATCGAGCAGATCGCGCAGGAATTCCTGATCGGGCGTCGCCGCGAAACACCAGTCGATGACGTCCTTGTTGAAAATCTTCCAGTCGCGCTCGGGCAGGATGCGCGTGCCGAGCCGCGGCCGCATTTCGAGCATGCCCTTGACGAGCAGCATCGACAGCGCCTCGCGCATCAACGTGCGGCTCACGCCGAAGTTCAGTGCGAGTTCTTCCTGCGGCGGAAGAATTTCGCCGTATTGACCCCCGACGATATTCATCGCGAGGCGATCGGCCACCTGCGCGACAGTGGACGTATTTTCAGCTTTACTCATATTGAAGCGGTACCGGCGAGGATTTTCGGCGAGAAGCGTTGGGCGTAAGCATAGCCGGGCATGAACATTCGCGAAATCGAGAAATACACAAAAAGACATAAATCCGACGTCGCGCTCGCCCTTTTTACCGATCGGCCGTGCCGAATGCGGCACGCGCCGTGCGGCGAAAAGCCGAATGCGGTGCCCATGGCCGCTTCCGGCGTGCGTGAGCCGCGCACGCTCAAACGCGCGTTCAAGCGCATCACTCAATAGGAGACATCGTCATGAGTGAACATGTTTATAAATCCATCGAAATCACCGGTTCGTCCGCGCACTCGATCGAGGACGCGGTTCAAACCGCGATCGCGAAAGCGAGCAAGACATTGCGCCATTTACATTGGTTCGAAGTCGTCGAAACACGCGGCAGCATCGAGCAAGGCAAAGTGGCGTTCTGGCAGGTCTCGATCAAAGTAGGCTTGCGGCTCGAGGATTAGCGGCCGGCGGCGCGCGGGAGGGCCGCCGATGCATTGCCCGCCTTGCCCTTGCCCGGCGGCGGCTCGGTCACGCCGGGCGGCGGTGCGCTCGGCGCAGTCCGCATCCGCGCGAACATCTGCGCGCACGGCGAGTCGCCGACGTTGCTCGGCGCAAGTAAAGGAATCAGCGCCGCGAACGGATTCAGCAAGGCGAGACCGACCACCGCACCGCCGCGCAACGCGAGCATCGGAATGTCGACGCCGACCTTCGGCTTTGCGAACGTCCCGCCGACATAGAGCGGCGAGCGCAACGAGAAGACACGGAAGCCCTTCGTATGCGGGTGGATCGTCAGGTCGAGCACCTCGTCGCGAAGGTCGACCTTGCCGTCGACGTTGATCAGCGCGTCGTCCGTGTCGAGCGCGAATACGCGCGGATCGACCGTGCCGTTCGTAAATACGAGATCCGCCGCCGCGCACTGGATATGTGTCGTCTTGTCACCGAACACCTTGTCGTAGACGACATTCGCGACATTGAGGCCGGCCGCTTCGAGCAGCGTATTGCTGATCTGGCCGTCGTTGACGAGGACCTTGACCTCGCCGTTCGAGGTGGCCGCCAGACGCGCGGGCGAGTTGCCCGTGGCCGATAGCGCGGCGTCGCCGTTGACTTCCCCGAGGCTCGTTTTCATCGGTTCGAACGTCGGAAACAGTTGTTTGAGCCGCAGATGGCGCGCTTCGATCGCGAACCGGCCCGCGAGCGGATCGGCCGAACCGTCGAGGTGCAACGTGCCCGCGATCGAGCCGCCCGCCACGCCGAAACGCAGCGGATCGAGCGTGAGGACGCCGTCGTCGAGCAGCAAATGCGCGTAAAGATCGTTGATCGGCAGCGCCGCGCTGCGGATGATCCTGCGCCCCGTGAAGCGGACGTCGGCATCGAGCGTTTTCCAGCGATCCGTATGGAACGCCTCGACGGGCAGCACCTTGCCGACCGGCTGCGAGGTCGTGTCGCCGCGCTGGAGCCGGCTCGCGCGCGAGTCCGCGCCGACCAGCGGTCCGAGGTCCGAGAACTGGAGCAGATTGGAGACGAGCGTGCCGGTCAGCATCGGCCGCGGCGACTGATGCCGATAGACGAGCGTGCCGTTGATGTCCGACCCGCCGATGCGGCCCGTGAAATCCTCATAGCGAAACAGCGGTTCGCCCTGGAGCCGCGCGATCAGATGGCCGTCGGTCGCGTACGGCGGCGTTTCGGGCAGCGCGACGCCCGTGATGTCGTAAAGCCGCGCGATGCTGCGGCCTTGTAGCCAGAGCCTCAGATCGAGCGCGGCGAGATGCGCGGGATCGCTGAGCGTACCGACGAGCGCGATCCGCGTGTCACCGATCGCGAGATCGACGGCGATCGGATACGGACGCCGCGCGTCCTGCAAAGCCAGAATGCCGCCGAGTTTGCCCTCGCCGTGCACCGCGTCTTTCTTGTACGTGCCCCGCACAGTCCATGCGAGTGCGTAGACCGGTTCGCCGTTTCGGCGTTGGCCGCTACGCTCGTGCGTCTCGCCGGGGCCCGCGTCGGCCGCGGAGTCCGGCATCGGCCCCTTTGCCGCCGTGGCGTCCGAGGATTGCGCCGCCGCGGCAGACGATGCCGCGGCCGCACTCGCGGTCCCGACCTCCGCGCTCGACGCCACGGCCTGAGCCGACGATGCGCCGAGCGGACCTTCGGCCGCCGACGCCGCGGAGGCTTGATCGGCGAGCTTGGCCGCGCCTTTCGCGCCGAGCACTTCGGCCGAGTGCGCGTGCGACGCCTGCGACTGTTCGCGTATCGCTTCGCCGATCGGGACCGGCTGTCCGAGCGTATCGACCGAAGCGTCGAGCTTGAGCGCATGTTGGGCGTCCGCCAGCGCAATCGTGGCGCGCGCGAACGCGATATCGTGCAAGTCGAGCTTCCACTCCGAGGGCGTGCTGTCGGACGGAAGGCGGAACGTCCAGTTGTTCGTGCCGTCCTCCTGTCGTTCGAGATCGATCGCCGGCGCGACGAGGTCGATCGTCGGCACGACGATCCTCCGCGCCAGCAAGGGCAAGACTTCGACCTCGAAATCGATCTCGTCGAGTGTCGCGAACTGCGGATGCGCGGCCCAGTCCGGATTGCCGATCGTGATCTGTTTCGCCGAGAACCGTGGCCAGGGGATCCAGGCGCGCCATCCGGTCTCGCCGACCGGTCGGCGCCAATCGAGCCGCAGGTCGCCGTGAATCGCGAACGGACGGCTGATGGCGGCCGAGACCTTGTCGTCGACCCAGGGCCGCGCGCGATTCCAGTCGAATGTGACGAACACGATGACGACCATCGCGACCAGCAGCACGAGCCCCGCGAGCGCATACGCGACCGTGCGGGTTGAAGCGTGGACGATGCGACGAACCGGCGTCGTCATGCAGACATTCCTTTGAAATAAAGCTTTAAAGCAAAACTTTGAAACAAAGCTGTTAAGTGGAGCTTTGATGCGAAGCTTTGATGCGAAGCCATGCGGCGAAACATTGAAGCGTCGACGCGATCGGGTGTCCGGCATCGCCGAACGCCGCGCCGGCCGATGTGTGCGGTCCAGCAAATCCCGGACCCACATGCGATGCGGTCCGCGCGGGTTGGATCGACGTCGGGTCCGCTTCGCATCTACTCGGGTCAGCGTCGGATCTGGAGCCGATCCGGGGCGCATCGTTTCTGAGCGCCGCGCGCCCCATGCTATGCTCGCACAGCCCGCGAACGCAATCCGTCGCGCCGGCGCGTGCCCCATGCCGGGGTCCCGCGCGCGGCGCCGTACCCGCCTCTCACAGACAGCGTGAAGTCCCAAACGTCCGATCTCGCGGCCAGCGCCGCGCACGGTAGTGCGCGGCGTTCGCGTACCCTGTTCACGATCGCGTGCGCGCTCGCCACGTTCGTCGTCTTTATCGCGCTCGGCGCCTGGCAGGCCCGGCTCGAACTGAACGCGCGCCGTTCGGACGTCGCGCACGACGTCATTTCGAGTATCGAGTCGATGGTCGATCGCGTGTCGAGCGAGCACGGTCGCCTCGTGCGGCTCGCGGGCATGCCGTGCGACGTCGCGCGGATCGAGCTCGAGACCTCGGAGACGTTCATTCCGTATATTCGCAGCGCCGCGCTCGTCAAGGATGGCGTGATCTATTGCTCGTCGTCGTTCGGTCCGAATACCGTCCACCTCAGCACGTATCTCGGCGAATTCAGACGCGACGGGCCGTCGTACCGGCTCGTACCGGGCACGGTCGCGCATCCGGGGCGCGCGACGCTGCTCGTGTTCTTTCCGTCGACGACACCCGATCCGCTCGGCGCGGGCGTGCTGTTCTATATCGACGGCGTCTATCTGTCCGACGTGCTCCGTGACGATAGCCACCTCGGCATGGACCGCATCGTGCTGCGCAACGGCCGCGCGGCGCTTACGCTCGACGGCATGACGTCGAATGTCGATGCCGAGCCGCCGACGCTGTCGTCGTCGCGCTATCCGATCGATGTCGTCGTCGACGCCGCGCCCTCGCTCACCCGCAGTGTCTATCGCCGTCAGCTCGTGATCTTCGGACCGATCGGCCTGGCCTTCGCCGCGCTGCTCGCCTGGCTCATGGCGAATTCGCTCGCGCCTCGCCGTCTGCTGCTGCGCGCGGTGCGCACGGGGCTTGCGCGCGGCGAATTCGAAGTCCGCTACCAGCCCGTGATCGACCTCGCGAACGGCGCATGCATCGGCATCGAAGCGCTCGTGCGCTGGGCGCATCCGCGCTGGGGCGACGTGGGCCCGGCGGCATTCATCGGCATCGTCGAAAACGATCCGCTGATCGTGCCGATGACGCATAGCCTCGTCGAACGCGCGCTCGACGATCTGCATACGCATCGAGTCCCGCCCCATCTGCATCTCGCGATCAATCTGTCGCCGCGCCATCTTCAGAATCGACAAGGGGTCAACGAACTCACGCGTCTGCTCCGCACGCACGCGCGCGGGCGCGGCGTGATCGCCGAGGTCACCGAACGCCAATTGTTCGACGACCGCCGCGCGGCGCTCGCGTCCTTCGAACAATTGCGCGCAATCGGCGTGCGCTTCGCGCTCGACGATTTCGGCACCGACCGCAACACCTTGAGCCCGCTGCAGGCGTTCCACTTCGACTTCCTCAAGATCGACCAGGGCTTCGTCGCCGAACTCGAATACGGCCGGACCGATCTCGTGCGCGGGATCGTCGCGCTCGCGCGGCAGATCGGGCTCACCGTGATCGCCGAAGGCATCGAGTCGACACGGCAGCACGAGCGGCTGCTCGAACTCGGCGTCGAGTTCGGTCAGGGTTATCTGCACGGCTATCCGATGACCGCGGCGCGGCTCGCCCGCTGGCTCGTCGCGGAACCGCGCGGCGATGGTGGTGATGGCGGCGACGGCCTCGATACGTCCTCGCCGACGGACGAACGCACGGTCCAACCGGATAGCGCGGCGTCGGGCGAGGCATCGGCCACGTCCACGTCCACATCCACGTCTACGACATCGATCCCGTCGGATGCCGCCCGGCGGCGCGCGCACGATGCTTGAAGCCGTCCAGCTCTCGCGCACCGACGACGTGACGGGGACCACGCTGTTGCATCCCTGCGATCTCACGCTCGCGCGCGGCGAGCGGCTCGTCGTCACGGGACCGTCGGGCTCGGGCAAGAGCGTGCTCATGCGCGCCCTCGCTTGGCTCGACCGACCGCAAGGCGTGCTGCGCTGGCATGGTCATGCGATCGACCGCGCGCGCGTGCCCGCGTTTCGCGCCGCGGTCGCCTATGTGCGCCAGCGGCCCGCGCTATTCGACGGACGCGTCGAAGACAATCTGCGCGTGCCGTTCGAGCTGCATATCCATCGGCATCGCCGTTACGAACGCGAACGCGTGCTCGCGTATCTCGCGCACGCGGGCCGTGATGCGACGTTTCTCGAACAACGCGCCGACGATCTCTCGGGCGGAGAACAGCAGCTCGTCGCGCTCGTGCGCACGTTGCAGCTCGCACCGTCCGTGCTGCTGCTCGACGAGCCGACGGCATCGCTCGATCCGCAGACGACGCTCGCCGTCGAAGCGATGATCGACGGCTGGTTCGAACATACGCCTCAGGCGGCATTCGCGTGGGTCACGCACGATCTCGCGCAAGCGCGCCGCGTCGGCCGCCGTTTCGCGACCGTTCACGCCGGCGTCTTCGCAACGTCGCCGCCGCCATGATCCGCTCGCCGGCATCGAACCCTCGCGAGGCACGCGCATGACCCCGTCGCGCTATGTCGATCTCTCCTACGCCGATGTCGCGATCGCCGCGGCCTTGATCGTATTCGACGGCGCGCTCTCGGTCTGGCTCAAGCTCGGTCTCGTGCGTACGCTCGCCGTCGCGTCGGTGCGTACCGTCGTGCAACTGCTCGCGATCGGCTTCGTGCTGAGCTGGGTGTTCGGTCATCCGCAATGGCCGATCGCCGTGGCCGTCATGATCACGATGACGGTCATCGCGGGGTGGTCGGCAAGCGGCCGCGGCGCGCGGACCTACCGCGGCCTGCGCATCGACGCGCTCGCGGCGATCGGCCTCAGCGGATGGGCGGTCGCGACGATCGGACTCGTCGTCGTGATTGGCGTGCGTCCGTGGTACACGCCGCAGTACGCGATTCCGATTCTCGGCATGATTCTCGGCAACAGCCTGAGCGCCGTGTCGCTCGGGCTCGAACGGATGACCGAAGAACTCACGGCGCGGCGCGCGCAGGTCGAAACCTTGCTCGCGCTCGGCGCGACGCGGCGCGAGGCCGCGCTCGCATCGGCGCGTATCGCGGTGCGCGCGGGCATGATGCCGACGCTGAACCAGATGACGGTCGTGGGACTCGTAAGCCTGCCGGGCATGATGACGGGTCAGGTGCTCGCGGGCCAGCACCCCGAGCAGGCGGTCCGGTATCAGATCGTCATCATGTTTCTGCTGGCGGCGGCCTCGGCGGGCGCGACCGTGCTCGCGGTCGTGTTCGCGAGCGCGCGGCTGTTCACGTCCGACCACCGCTTTGTTGCGTCGCGACTTGTCGAGCGATCGCGCGCAGCATCGCTTCGAGCCGATCGACGTTGACGGGTTTGGTCAGATGGTCGGCGAAGCCCGCGTCGCGGCATCGGCGCACGTCTTCGTCCATGCCGTAGCCCGTGACGGCCACGCCGGGCACCCCGGGTTGCCGCGCGGTCCAGGCATGCATGACATCGAGGCCCGATCCATCCGGCAGACCGATATCGCTGATCAAAAGATCGAAGGGACGATCGCCTGCGAGCTCGATCGCGCCGTGTACCGTGTCGGCGACGCTCACCTGGTGACCGAGCGCGGAAAGCAGATCGGCCATCGCGCTCGACGTGAACGCGTTGTCCTCGACGAGCAGCACGCGCAGCGACGACGACGACTCGGGCGCGGCCTCTTCGCCAGCCGCCCGATCGTCGACGGGCCCGGCATCGAGCAGCACGGGCAACGTCAACGTGAAACGCGCGCCGGCGCCGCGTCCCTCGCTATGCGCCGACAGCGTGCCGCCGTGCTTCTGGGCGAGCGTGCTGGCGATCGCGAGGCCGAGTCCCAGGCCGCCGAACCCCTTCGAAATCGTTTCGTCGGCTTGCTCGAAAGCCGAGAAGATGCGCGGCAACGCTTCGGCGCTGATGCCGATTCCCGTGTCCGATACCACGACGGACACACATTGAGGATCGGGCCGGCACACCGTCACCTCGACGCGCCCCCCCTCGGGCGTGAATTTGACGGCGTTGCGCACGAGGTTCCAGATGATCTGCTGGAGTCGCGCGGCATCGCCCGAGACGCGCGTGCCCTCGATCTCGAAGCGCGTCGAGATATGCAATCGTTTCGCATGCATATCGGCCGACGACATCTCGAGCGCCGACATCAGCACTTCGTCGAGCGAGACGGCTTGGAAGTTCAGGCTCAGCTTGCCGCGCGCGATGCTCGTGAGATCGAGCAGGTCGTCAATGAGCCGCGCTTCGAGTTCGACGTTGCGTCGAATCACATCGAGCGTCGCATTGACGCCGTCGGGCAACGGCCCTTTCATCTCGATCAGACGCACGGCCGCGAGAATCGGCGTCAGCGGCGTGCGCAGCTCGTGCGAGAGCACCGCGAGAAAATGATCCTTCGCGCGGTTCGCGGTTTCCGCCTGTTCCTTCGCGAGACGCAAGGCATCGGCGGCGAAGCGCGCCTGCGTCGCATCGCGAATGATCTTCGAAAAGCCGAGCAAGGTGCGTTCGCCGCCGGCGCGCAGGTCGTCGCTGAGAATCGCCGTCGTCGTGCCGGCCGCGAAGAACGACTTGCCGTCCTTGCGCCAGAGCCAGCGGTCGTCCGAACTCGTGCCCACGCGCCGCGCCTCGTCGAGCTCGCGTTCGAACGCACCGGCCTCGATATCCTCGCGACTGAAGAAGATGCGCGCGGACTGGCCGAGCACCTCGGCGCTCGTGTAGCCGAGAATGCGCTCGGACGCCGCATTCCATGTCCGCACGCAGCCGTGCGCGTCGAGCGTCATGACCGCATAGTCGCGCAGCGCGTCGACGAGCAGCCGGAAATGGGTCTCCGTTTCGTGCAGCGTGCGTTCGATGCGGATCCGTTCGAGCCGTACGCTGCGCTCGTTGAGCGCACGCGCGACGACCGCGGGCAAGCGCGACAGACGCTGCTTGAGCACATAGTCGGTCGCGCCGCGCTTGAGCATGTCGACCGCGTGCTCTTCGCCGAGCACGCCCGACACGAAGATGAACGGCACATCGGGCGCGCGCGCACGCGCGATCGCGAGCGCCTCGGTCCCCGAAAAGCTCGGCAATACGAAATCCGCGAGGATCAGGTCGAGCCGATCGTTGCCTATCGCTTCGTCAAGCGCGCGCGTGAAAGCCGCCTCGTTGTCGACGAGCGTCGTCTCGGCGTGATATCCGCCGCGGTCGAGCGCGCTCAACGTGAATTCGGCGTCAAGCGCGCTGTCTTCGACGAGTATCACGTGCAGCGTGGTCATCAGTCGGCGCTCGCGAACGTGTCGAAGCCGTCGCGGCGCGCGCGCGTCGAGCCCGGCGGCGGCTCGTTGACGACCGCCCAGAACACGCCGAGATCGGCGATCGCGTCGACGAACTCGCGAAACTCGACGGGCTTCACGACATACGCGTTGACGCCGAGTTCATAGCTGCGCAGCAGATCGCGCTCCTCGCGCGAGGTCGTCAGCATGACGACCGGGATGCGCTTGAGCGACTCGGTGGCGCGGATCGTCTGCAGGACTTCGAGTCCGTCGACCTTCGGCATCTTGAGATCGAGCAGGATCACGGCCGGGTTGCCGGGCGGCCGGTTCGACCATTGCGCGGTCTGGCACAGATAGTCGAGCGCCTCGGCGCCGTCGCGCAGCACGATGACTTCGTTGGCGAGCCGGCTTCGCTCGAGTGCAACGAGCGCGAGATCGAGATCGTGCGGGTTGTCTTCGACGAGCAGAATGGGCTTAAGCATGGCTGGAATAAGGTCTGAGCGATCCGATCGCGTCCGGTGACAAGGCGGCCGGATCCGCGGGGCCCGCGACCGGCAGCGAGAAAAAGAAGGTCGCGCCTTCGTCGACCTTGCCTTCGGCCCAGGTCCGGCCGTCGTGCCGCTCGACGATACGCCGCACGTTCGCGAGGCCGATCCCCGTGCCTTCGAACTCCTCGATCCGATGCAGACGCTGGAATACGCCGAACAGCTTGTCGACGTATTTCATATCGAAGCCGACGCCGTTATCGCGGACGAACACGACCTGATCGTCGCCCACGCGCTGCGCGCCGAGTTCGATGATCGCGGGCCGTCGCGTGCGCGAATATTTGAGCGCGTTCGACACGAGACTGCGCAGCACGATCTGCAGAAACGCCGCGTCGCCGTGCACATGCGGGAGCGCGGCGACGCGCCATTCGACTTCGCGGCCTTCGAGATCGCGCGCGGCTTCGGCGATCAGCGCCTCGACAAGGCTCTGAAGATCGACCTCGGTCACGCGCAAGGCCGCGCGGCCGAGTTGCGAGAAGCTCAACAGGTCGTCGACGAGCGCCCCGGCGAAACGCGCCGACGACAGCACGTTCGACAAGAAGCGCTGGCCGCGCTCGCTGAGCCGTTCGCCCTCGAATTCGCCGAGCAGGTCGCCGTAGCCGACGATATGTCTCAACGGCGCGCGCAGATCGTGCGAGACCGAGTACGAGAACGCTTCGAGCTCCTTGTTCGCGCGGCCGAGTTCGGACGCGAGCGCGGCCATCTCCTCGGCGCGGCGCAACACGAAGCCGAGCAGCGCCGTGCGGAATTCATGGGCCGTATCGATCTCGGCCGTGCGCCAGCGCGTCGAGCGTCCGCGGATCGTCTCGTGCCAGGTCGCGAAGCTGCGTCTCGGCGAGATCTTATGCGGCGCACCGCTGCCGTCGGATGCCGACGCCTCGCGCTTCACGGGCTCGCCGGCCCATGCGACGTCGAACCGCGCTTCGGGCCGGAACCAGATCACATAGTGCCGGTACATCTGAGACATCGAGACAGCGAGCATGCCGCTCGCGCGCGCGTGGATGTCGGGAAAGGTGTCAGGCAGCGCGGCGCCAAGCTCGTAGGTCGAAAACACCGGCGTCGGCGCGTGCTCGGCCAGCCAGTCGACGATCGCGAGCACGTCGCTCGCGGGCGGCGTCTGACCGAGCAGCGTCACATGGCCTTCGACGGCGATCGCCGCCCCGCCCGACGCGCCCAGCTTGAGCAACGTCTCGGCGTGGGCGGCCAGGCCGTCGGCCACGATCGTGTGCTCGGCCATCGACGCAAGCAGCTCGACAAGCGTGTGACGCAGCGTTTCGCGGTAGGCCGCGTCCTCGCTTTCCTCCTTTGCTTCGATCTGCAGCGAAAGCATGTGCCCGAGGTGCTCGCACAGCATGCGCGCGCCGAAGTCCGGATGCCGCGGCGCGCGGTCGTGACACGAAATCATGCCCCAGAGCTCGCCGCGCACGATGAGCGAGACCGACATCGACGCGATGGTCCCCATATTGCGCATGTATTCGACGTGCACGGGCGACACGCTGCGCAGCACCGACGCGCTCAGATCGGTCGGCGCGCGCGTCATGGGATTGAGCACGGGGACGAGCGGCACGGGCACGTAGTTCGCGTCGGCGATGAGCCTCAGATGCGTCTTCAGATAGAGCGCGCGCGCCTGGGCCGGGATATCCGAGGCCGGGAAATGATGATGCAGATAGCGCTCGTAGCCGTCGTCGGCGTCCTCGGCCAGCACGACACCGTGTCCGTCTTCGTCGAAGCGGTAAAGCAGCGCGCGTCCGAATCCGCTGATGCGCCGGATCTCGACGACGGCGCGCTCGGCCAGAACCTCGACCGACGGCGCATCCTGGAGGCTCGTCACGAAGCCGCGCACGAGCGGATAGATCGACGCGAACGCACCGGTCCGCGTGCCGTTGCGCCGTTCGAGCTCAAGGACGAGCGCCGTCCCGTTTCGATGCAGCACGAGTTCGAAACGCTCCGCGCCGATCAGCGCCTCGCCGAGATACAGCGGCACCGTGCCGAGCGGCACATCGGGCGCGCGACGCGCAAGCGCCGCCGTCACGCGGTCGGCGCAGTCGTGCCCGAGGATCGCGTCGAGCGGCGCGCCGAGCACGGTGTCGACCGGTGCGCCGACGAGCGCATCGAGATTGGCGCTGACCTGGATCACCCGCATCGTCGTCTCGTCGACGACCAGCAGATAGCCGTGCGGCTGGATGCCGCCCGGTGCGTGAATGGGCTCGCGCTCGCACGCGCTCAGATCGGACGCCGTCATGGGCTCGGACGTCGCATGGCCCGCGCCCGTGCGGTGCGTCTTGCGCCCCTCGCCGTCCGCATGGCCCGCATCCGGCTGCCCCACGCCATGCTGATGGCCCGCATCCTCGACCGTCATGCTGCTCCTTCGACACGCCACGATTCGTCACGCGTCACGCCCGCCTGCGCCATCCATGCGTGCAGACGCACGAACGTCTGCAGCGCCCCTTCGGCCGCATGCGCATAGGCGGCGGGATCGACGAACTCGACGAGCAACGCGCGAAACGCGTTCCACATGCTGCCGGTACGCGGCCCGTATCCGGAAAAATAGCGCACGCCGTGGTCCGGCGTGAGGCCGAAACGCGCCGAAAAATGCGGCGCGAGAAATTGGCCGCCGAGCGTGGCGCCCTCGATGACGTACCACGAACCCAGCCATGCGGCCGTGCTGTCGCGTGTCGACCGATTGTCGGCGAACGGCGCGGGCGCGGCCTCGCCCCCCGCGCTCTCCCCTGCGACCGGCGCGCCGGGGTACGTGCGCGCCAAGGTCAGCGGGTCCGCATCGGTGACCGGACGACCGAGCGCCTGCAAATCGTCGCGCAAGGCGGCGGTCTTGCAGCGCGCATCGAAGGCCGCGACCAGCGGCGCGGGAATGCGCGCGCGCGCACGATGCTCCCATGCCGCGATAAAGCCATGGAACGCCGAAATCAATGCGCCATAGTCTTCGAGCGTCAAATCGTCGCGCATCAGATCGAGCGCCGCTTCGAGGCGGCGGTGCGCGTCTGCCGTTCTGGACTTCAACAGCGGCATCAGGGTGTCGTGCATCGGCAATCCTTGATTCGCACGCTCAGCCGTGCGGTCGGCGCACAGGCGCTTCGATCGATCGGCATGCGCGCGGTACGCATGGAATCACGCCGCGCGCATGAAGGCCGACGCCACGCGGCACGGAAAAACGTGCCGGTTTCGCGTAACTTTCACCGTGCGGCGTGTCGCGTCGACCGCGCATGCGCCCCGCAAGACGACGCCGTCACCGGCGACGCTGCAGCTTCTGCGAACGCTCGCGCGCCGCGCGGACCCGCGCGGACCCGTCTACACACGGCGCGCGCAGCCCCACGCGGAACGCCATGCGCGCGACATGCCAGCGACATGCCCGCGATATGGCCTCGATATGGCCGCGCACCGTTGCATCCTCATCGCGGTCGACTTGGGATGAAGCTAAGCACGCATCGTGCCGGGAGATCGAACCGACGGAATCGGGCAACGAAACGGGACCGCGTCAAGCGAGCCGGCTCCATCAGACCGGCTCAAGCGAAGCGACGCGAGCGCAGCGATGCCCGCGGGCCGGCTCACTCGGCTCAGCGGCGGCGCGCCGACGCAATGCGGCTCGCGAGGCGCCGCTACGCGAGCCACGTATCCGTGCGCTCAGGGCTTCGCGCTGACGGTCACCTGTGTACCGTCCTTCAGCGTCAGCGTCTTGGGCTTGCTATTGAGCGCGAGCGAGAACCGGACGACATCGCTCGACGCGGTGACCGGCGGACACGCGCCCGACGCGTTGTCCTGTTTCGGCGACGCTTGCGGCGTCAGCGCATCGAAGCTCAACTGGACATTGGCCGTTCCCGAGGCGTCGACGACGGGGGCGAGACGCACGCGCGTCTGGCGCAGCAATGCGCCGTTTTCGTCGAGCGGCCAATCGTGCCCCGACGCGCACTGCCCCGGCAGCGACACCGCGCCGCCGGGCGGCGTGGTCTTCCACGTATAGTCGTCGGTCTGTCCGGACGCGATCTGTCGGGTCGCCTGACTGTTGCCGTACACCTTGGAATTGACCTTCACGGTGTACGCGACCTTGTCGTCGGGC
Organism: Pararobbsia silviterrae; assembly: GCF_003628125.1. GTDB lineage: Bacteria > Pseudomonadota > Gammaproteobacteria > Burkholderiales > Burkholderiaceae > Pararobbsia > Pararobbsia silviterrae. Next base: position 413,741 of record NZ_RBZU01000005.1, on the reverse strand, counting down.
GATGTCTTTGCGCTTGCCTGCTGGACGCCGCCCGCCAGGACGGCGAAGCACGCAAACGTCATCAGTACGGTTCTCATCCGATGTCTCCTGAGGCGGGGTCGCGAAGCGAACCACGGAGCCGATGGAATTCGCAGGATCGGACGGCAGACGGACCACGACGCGGCCGCGCGCGCGTGCCCGCGAACCGCCTCGAACGAGCCTCGAACGCTGCGAGCGGCCCGCGCCGGCGCGGACGTTCGTCCACGCGGGCCGCCACTCCGATAATATGCTCCCAGCACAAGTCGCGCCAACCCGCGCCGCGTCATCCGGATCCCGATCAGTGAAAGCCCCCATCGTTTTACGCCACGGCCTATGGCCGTATGTTCTTGCGATCCTCGCGACCGCCTTGATGGGCGCGACGCGATGGCTGCTTCAACCCGCGCTCGGCGCGCACGCGCCGTTGCTGCCGTTTCTGTTCTCGCTCGTCGTTGCCGCCTGGTTCGGCGGCCTCGAAGGCGGCCTCGCGGCCACCGTGCTCGGCGCGCTGACCGGCATGCTGCTCTTTATGGCGCCGGGCATGTCGCTGCGGCTCTCGCACGCGAACGACATCGTCTTCGTCGCGTTCTTCCTGCTGATCGGCACGGCGATCTGCATCGTCATGGATGCGCTGCGCACGACGCGCGAGCGACTGATCCGTTCGACGGCCCTGCTCGAAGAGGAAGTCCGCGAGCGACGCCGCGTCGAACTCGACGCGCGGCGCCGACGCGACTGGCTCTCGGCCACGCTCGCGAGCATCGGCGAGGCCGTCATCGTGACGGACCTCGAAGGCACGCTGCAACTGATGAATCGCGAAGCCGAGGCGCTGACGGGCTACCGCACCGACGAAGCGCTGGGCCGCGAGTTCGACGCGCTGGTGCGTTTCGTCGACGGACACACGCGCAAGACCCTGCTGAGCCCCGTCGTACGCGTGTTGTCGGGCGCCGCGCCGCGCGCGCCCGACGCGCCCCCGGCCTGGCTCGAAGCGCGCAACGGCGTGACGCTGCCGATCGAGGAGAACGCCTCGCTCGTGCTCGACGACGAAGGCCGGCCCGCCGGCGTCGTGATCGTCTTTCGCGACGTCACGCAACGTCAGCTTGCGGAAACGCGTTTGCGCCAGAGCGAAAAGGATCTCGCCGATTTCGTGGAGAACGTCGCGGTCGCCCTGCTGCGCATCGATATCGACGGCACCGTCGTGCAGGCGAATCAGGCCATGCTCGACATGTTCGGCATGCGGCGCGATGCCCTGCTCGGCCGGCCGTTCTCGGAGATCTGGGCAGACCGCGCGAGCTTCAAGGTGCTGATCGAACGCTTGATCGCCGGCGAGACCGTGCGCAATTTCGAAGGCACCTTGCGCGCGCAGAACGGCGAAGCCCGCGCGGTGCTGCTCGACGCGAATGCGCATCACGAAGGCGTGCGCTTCCAGTACGCGCGCTGCGTGATTCGCGACATCAGCGACCGCAAGCGCGCCGAGGAGGTCGCCGCGCGTCTGCTCGACAACCTGCGCACCGCCGACCGCAAGAAGGATGAATTCCTCGCGGTGCTCGCGCACGAATTGCGCAACCCGCTCGCCCCGATCCGCGCCTCGCTCGAAGTCCTCGAACGCGCCACCGAGCGCGCGACGTTCGACAAGGCACGCGCGATCATGGTCCGGCAAGTCGATCAGATGTCGCGGCTCGTCGACGATCTGCTCCAGATCTCGCGGATCACGCACAACCGTCTCGAGCTGCGCAAGGATGCGATCCGCCTGGGCGAGACGCTCGATATCGCGATCGATACGGCCCGGCCGCTGATCGACCAGCGCCAGCATCAGCTCGACGTACGGCTCGCCGATACCACGCTCGCCGTCTACGCCGACCGCGCGCGGCTGGCCCAAGTGTTCTCGAATCTGCTGAACAACGCGGCGAAATTCACGAAGCCCGGCGGCCGGATCTCGGTCGACGTCGAGCGCGATCCCGCGAATCCCGAGACGGCGACGGTCACGATCCGGGATAACGGCATCGGCATCGCCGCCGATATGCTCGCCCGCGTGTTCGAGACGTTTTCGCGCGTCGAGCCGACGAGCGACGACATCGTGCCCGGCGGCCTCGGCCTCGGCTTGTCGCTCGTCCAGCAACTCACGCGGCTGCACGGCGGCAGCGTGATGGCGCACAGCAACGGACTCGGCACGGGCAGCACGTTCGTCGTGCGGCTGCCGCTCGTCACGCCGGATGCGTTCGCGTTGCCGCGCGCGCTGCCCGGCGACGCCAGAGGGCGAACGCTTCGCGTCCTCGTCGTCGATGACAATATGGACGCCGCGCAAGCACTGGGCGCGATGCTCGAACTTGGCGGCGACACGATCGAACTCGCCTACGACGGCCAGGCCGCGCTCGAGGCGATCGAGCGCTTTCGGCCCGATGCGGTATTTCTCGATATCGGCCTGCCGCGGCTGAACGGGTATGAGGTCGCGCAGCGCACGCGCATGCGCGACTGGGGCGCGCGCGTGCTGCTGATCGCGCTCACCGGATACGGCCAGCAGAAGGACGTCCGGCTCGCCGAGGAATCGGGCTTCGACCATCACCTCGTGAAACCCGCCGATCCGGCGGCGATCGACGCCCTGCTCGCCGCCTTGCGCCGCTCGGCGCCGCGCGTCGCGGCAAGCTGACGCGTCCTTTCGTGTTGTTTCGCGTCCGCCGGCGGGCGCGATGCGCGAACATCGCGCAGTTCGCAGCGGCGCCACGCGCTCGATGCAAACGAGCGCCGCGCGCCGTTGACTTCCGGACGGACGCGTCCGTCCTTGAATCCGCCGCCTTCGAATCACACCCGTGCAATCACGCGCCCCTGAAGCGGCCGCCTCTGAAGCACGGCCGTTCACCACGGTGTCCTGAAACACCGCACCGCGCCCCGCGCCGCAGGCGGATCCGCGGGCTCGTCCCTACCGAAAAGCAGTGCATCGGCCGCGTTCGAGCAAACGTTTCCGAATGCCTGTTCGAAAAAACGCGCGAATACGTCAAAATGTCGCCCTTTCGCGGGTCCGCGACTATCAAGTCGGCCTCAAGACGACCGTAAACAGGCATAAGCGTTTCACTCAGACTTTCCATCCCTCAAGGATCATTCCATGTTCGTCATTCTTGGCTGGATCATCGTGGCCGGCTGTGTTATCGGGAGCTACGTGCTCGAAGGCGGCCACGTGCTGGCGCTGATGCAGCCGTTCGAAGTCATGTGTATCTTCGGCGCCGCCGTCGGCGCGTTCGTCGTGAGCAACCCGAAGAAGACGCTGGGCTCCACGCTCAAGGCGATTCCGACCTGCTTCAAGGGCAGCAAGTACGACAAGGAAAAGTACTTGCAGATCATCGCGCTGCTCTATGAGCTGCTGCAGAAGTCGCGCAAGGAAGGCATGCTGAGCCTTGAGGCCGACGTCGAAGCACCCGCCGAAAGCCCGATTTTCCAGAAATACCCGGTCGTGCTCGCGGACCATCATCTGCTCGACTTCATCGTCGACTACCTGCGGATGATGTCGAGCGGCAATCTCGCCGTGCACGAAGTCCAGGATCTGATGGACGCCGAATTGCAGACGCACCATGCCGAAGTCTCGGTGCCGGGCGTCGCGATCCAGACGATGGCCGACGGCCTGCCCGCGTTCGGGATCGTCGCGGCCGTCATGGGCGTGGTCCACACGATGGGCTCGATCGGCGTGCCGCCGGCCGAACTCGGCGAGATGATCGCTGCGGCGCTGGTCGGAACGTTCCTCGGGATTCTGCTTTCGTACGGCTTTATCGGACCGCTCGCGAGCGTGCTCAATGCGAAGGCCAAGGAAGCCGGCAAGCCGTTCGAATGCGTGAAGTGCGTGCTGCTCGCGTCGATGGGCGGCTATGCCCCGACGGTCGCCGTCGAATTCGGCCGCAAGGTGCTGTTCTCGTTCGACCGCCCGAGCTTTGAAGAACTCGAAGAAGCCGTGAAGGCAACGAAGACTCCGAAGGCTGCCTAACCATGCCTCCTCCGAAAAAGAAAGAAGGCGAGACCGAAAAGATCTCGCTGCTGATCCTGCGTCGGCGCGGCGGCCATGGCGATCATGGACACCACGGCGGCGCATGGAAGATCGCCTATGCCGACTTCGTGACGGCGATGATGGCGTTCTTCCTGTTGATGTGGCTGCTCAACTCGACGAACAAGAGCGACAAGCAAGGGATTGCCGACTTCTTCAACCGCCCGATTTCGGTGGCCTTCGACAAGGGCAATTCGTCGAGCGCGTCGGCCAGCATCATCAACGGCGGCGGCACCGACCTCATGTCGAAGACCTCGGCCGAAGTCAACCACGGCGACGAATCGAAGCAGCAGAACGCCGTGCTCGTGCCGAACGCGACGGTCCAGAAGTCGTCCGACGATCAGGACTCGAAGACGCCCGGCATGATCATGCCCGCGACGGATCCGAACGCGCCGAGCAAGCCGTCGGCCGACGACGCGGCCCGCCTCGCGCAACTCAAGGATCATCTCGACAAGATGATCGAGATGAACGCGAAGCTCGCTCAGTTCAAGGACCAGATCCGCATCGACATCACATCCGAAGGCCTGCGCATTCAGATCGTCGATGCGCAGAACCGGCCGATGTTCGAAACGGGGCGTGCCGAACTGCAGCCGTACGCGAAGGAAATCCTCGATCAGATCGGCCTCGCGCTCAACGACGTGCCGAACCACATTTCGATCGCCGGCCATACCGACTCGGCCGCATATGCCGGGGCGCTGTCCGGGTATTCGAACTGGGAGCTGTCGTCCGAGCGTGCGAATTCGGCGCGGCGCGAACTCGGCATCGGCGGCCTCAAGGAACTCAAGGTGCTTCAGGTTCGCGGGCTCGCCGACGCGTTGCCGCTCGACAAAAACGACCTCGCCGCGCCCGTGAACCGGCGCATCAGTATCGTCGTGTTGAACAAGAAGACCGAGGATGCGTTCTATCGCGACGGCGGCCGCCTCGATATGGCAACACCGCAAGCGCCGGGCGCCGACAAGCCGAATCCGGCTACGACCGCGTCCGAAGGTCCCGCGAAGTCGCTCGTGAACAACCATACGTCGAGCCCTGACGGCGGTTCGCCCGACAACGTCGCCGCGTCGCCCGAAGCCGTCGTCGCGCGGATCCGGGAGGCGGTCGATACGGCCGATCCGGCGCCGCGCTCGGGGATCACGCAAAAGACGGGCTCGACCGCGTCGCTGAAGTTGGTGCCGAACAACGCGGCGAACACCGGCGCGAATAACGGGACGACGAACGGAGCGGCCGGTACCGGAACGGGTACGGGCGCGAGTCACGGCGCGAACAATGGAGCCAACAACGGGGCCAACAACGGGGCCAACACCGCCACGGGTCCGAACGCGGCGCCGGGCACGAGCGGCATGAACGCGACGGCAACGTCGACAGGTGTCGCGCATTCGTCGGGGACGTCCGCGCAATCGGGCGCGGCGCCGGCGGGCACCTCGGTGTCGGCCGCGATCAAGACGAGCGCGGCCGGTGCGATCGCTCCACCCGTGCAGACGAGTGCCTCGGGACAGATCGCGTTGCATCCCGCGACCTCGACCAACGCGGCGCAAAACACGCCGCCCGCGCCAACGGATCACAATACGGCGGACTTCGGGCGCGCTCAGTAGCACTGTCGTCGCGCAGTCTCCCGAGCGCCCATCGCGTATGCGTGGGCGCTCGCCTTGTTCGATTTCCCGACTGTCCCGACCCCGTTGCGACGCGCTTCGGCGGCCCGTCCGTCGTCCGGGCGCGCCGAGCCTATACAATGACGGCCCTGACGCGTCCGCGCACTTCCGAACTCCACGCCTGACTTTCGATGAACCTCGTCATCCAGAGCGCCTCGCCGCTCGAAGCTCCGCATCTCAAGCCTCTGCTCGCGCTCGCGCGCGGCGCATCGGGCGGACTCGTCGACCCGTGCACGCTACGCATCGTCGACGCGCCCGTCTCGCAACGGCCCGATATCGCGGTCTATTGCGACACGCATCGTCTCGACTACGCGTACGTCGAACCGCGCGCGCTCAATGCGTTCGGTCTGGTGGCGATGGACATGGATTCGACGCTGATCACGATCGAATGCATCGATGAAATCGCGGATTTTTGCGGTCTGAAGGCCGAGGTCGCGGCGATCACCGAAGCGTCGATGCGCGGCGAGATCCGCGACTTCAACGAAAGCCTCACGCGCCGCGTCGCGCTGCTCAAGGGACTCGACGCGAGCGCGCTCGAAAGCGTCTATGCCGAACGTCTCGACCTTTCGCCGGGCGCCGAGCGCATGCTCGCCGGCGCGCGCGAGGCGGGCCTCAAGACGCTGCTCGTGTCGGGCGGATTCACGTTTTTCACGGAGCGGCTCAAGGCGCGTCTCGGCCTCGATTTCACGCGTGCGAACACGCTGGAAATCGTCGACGGCAAGCTCACGGGACGCGTGATCGGCGAGATCGTCAACGCGGAAGTCAAGGCCCGCACGCTGCTCGAGACCTGCGATGCGGTCGGCATCGCGCCGAGCCGGGCGATCGCAATGGGCGACGGTTCGAACGACCTCAAGATGATGGCGGCGGCCGGTCTATCGGTCGCGTTCCGCGCGAAGCCCGTGGTCCGCGAGGCGGCGTCGGTCGCGTTCAATCACGTCGGACTCGACGGTTTGCTGAACCTGTTCGTCTGATACCGAGGGGGCTGCGACCCGCCGAGCGCGGTCTCGGGACGAGGTATCGCCGGGTACCACCCCCGCTCGATCGGGAGTCGTCGCGCCCGCTCGCCGCCCGCGGCGCTCAGCCCGCGAGGTGTTGCGTCAGACTCCGTTCAATATCGTCACGCAGATCGCGCGTGTCTTCGAGACCGACGAAAAATCGCACGAGCACGCCATCGTACGGCCACGACGTCGCCGTGCGCATCGAACGGATGTCGTACGGAAGCGCGAGGCTCAGCGCCCCGCCCCAACTCCATCCGAGCTTGAAAAAGCGCAAGCCTTCGACGAAGGCATCAACCTGCGCGCTCGTATACCGCGCGTTCAGAACAATCGAGAACAAACCGCCCGCGCCCGTGAAGTCACGCGCGAAATGCGCATGGCCCGGACAGCTCGGGAGCGCCGGATGCAGCACGGCTTCGACTTCGGGACGCGTCGCGAGCCAGGTCGCGAGCGACAGCGCGCTGCGGTCGTGGGCCTCGTAGCGCAATTGCATCGTCGGCAGACTGCGCAGCACGAGCGCACAGTCGTCGGCTGACACGCCGATCCCGAACAGCATGCGCGCGCGCTTGAGTTCGGTATGCAGCGCGCTGTCGCGCGTGATCGTCGCGCCCATCATGACGTCGCTGCCGCCCGACTGATATTTCGTGAGCGCCTGAACCACGATGTCGATCCCGTGCTCGAGCGGTCGGAACGCGATGCCGGCCGCATAGGTGCTGTCGATCGCAGTGACGACGCCTTTGGCGCGCGCCACACGCGCGATCGCGGGAACGTCGGGCACCTCCATCGTGACCGAGCCCGGTGCCTCGATCCAGATCAGTTTCGTGTTCGGTTGAATCAGATCGGCGATGCGCTCGCCGATCAAGGGATCGTAGTACCGGACCGAGACGCCGAAATCGCGCGCGTACCAGTCGCCGAGATCGCGATTCGGCGAATAGACATTGTCCGGAATCAGCACGTCGTCGCCGGGACGCACGAATGCGAGATAGACGTTCGTGATCGACGACAGGCCCGACGGATGCAGCAGCGTGTATTGCCCGCCTTCGAGCGCCGCAAGCCGTTGTTGAAGCGCCATCGATGTCGGCGTCGCATGCAGGCCGTAGCGCCATTGCGAATCGTCGCGCCAATTGAGTGCGCGCATCGACGCCAGATCGGGAAACAGGATCGTCGACGCGCGCGCGACCGGCACCTGGACCGCGTTCCAGCCCGGCGTGATCCGGTCTTCAGGATGAACGGAAAGCGTTTGGGGATGGATCTTCGGACCAGCTTCGGACATGGCGCGCGCAGTGCGTAGGAGGACGGGACAGGCGTGCGAGCATAGCACAGCCCCTTCACACGGCCGTTTAGGATGCCGCGGTCGCCCCGGCGCCGCGACGTCGTTCGAGCGTCGCCGCGACCGATGCGTCGACGTCGCTATGGCGCCGCGGGCGAAACCGGGACGCGATGGAGGTCGATCGTCTCGGTGACCGATTCATCGACGTTGCTCCAGACTCCGTTGAAGCGGCCGTCGGGCGTGAGCTTGCCGACCCATTGCCCCGAGATCCGCGTGCCGTCGTCGGATTCGTCAAGTTCGACGACGCCTTCGCCCGCATCGCCCGCGACCAGCACGACCTGCCCCGTGTCGCGGAACATGTATTCGCCGTGCAGACCGCCCGCGTCGTCGGGATCGGTCTTCTGACCGAGATGAAGGACGATCGCGCGCTTGCCGAGCGTGCCTTCATAGCGCGGCAGCGAGGCGAACGCGGGGTTCGAATGCAAGGTGACGGACGGCGGCGGCAACGGCGCGCCCGGGGCATTCGCCGACGACGCCGACGCGGCACAACCGCCGAGGCCGGCGCCGAGCGCGAGTACGCCCAGCGCGATCAGGCTCGCGCCCGCGAAAACGCGGCGCGATGTCCATGCGACCCGGCGCGTTGGGGATGCCGGGGATGCGAGTCCTGCATGCGCCGGGGCGCCGTCGAGCCGTCGTGCCATCCGGGTATCCGCTCAAATGCGTTCGAAGATCGCGGCAATACCCTGCCCGCCGCCGATGCACATCGTCGCAAGTGCGTAACGGCCGCCGATACGCTCGAGTTCATGGAGCGCCTTGACCGCGATGATCGCGCCTGTCGCGCCGACCGGATGGCCGAGCGAAATGCCCGAGCCATTCGGATTGACCTTCGCAGGATCGAAACCGAGCTCCTTCGCGACCGCGCATGCTTGCGCCGCGAACGCCTCATTCGACTCGATCACGTCGATCTGGCCGATCGTCAGCCCCGCGCGTTCGAGCGCCTGCCGCGACGCGGGGACGGGACCGATGCCCATGTACTTCGGATCGACGCCGGCATGTCCATACGAGACGAGCCGCGCGAGCGGCTTCAGGCCACGCTGTTCGGCCGTCGCGCGCGCCATGAGCACGAGCGCGCCCGCGCCGTCGTTGATGCCCGATGCATTGCCCGCCGTGACCGTGCCGCCTTCCTTGCGGAACACCGGGCGCAGCTTGCCGAGATCGGCGGCCGTCGTTTCGCCGCGCACATGCTCGTCGGTATCGAACACGATGTCGCCTTTGCGGCCCTTGAGCGTGATCGGCAGGATCTGGTCCTTGAAGTAGCCCGCTTCGATCGCGCGCGCCGCGCGGCGATGCGATTCGACGGCGAGCGCGTCCTGCGCGTCGCGATCGATGCCGTAGCGTTCGGCGACGTTCTCGGCGGTCACGCCCATATGGATCTTGTCGAACGGGTCGTGGAGCGCGCCGAGCATCATGTCGACGAGCGCGGCGTCGCCCATGCGCGCGCCGAAGCGCGCGGCCGGCGCGATGTACGGTGCGCGGCTCATGCTTTCGGCGCCGCCTGCGACGGCGATCGAGGCGTCGCCGAGCATGATCGTCTGCGCGGCGCTGACGAGGGCCTGCAGACCCGAGCCGCACAGGCGATTCAGCGTGAGCGCCGGCGTTTGCTGGCTGATGCCCGCCTGAATCGCGGCCACGCGCGCGAGATACATATCGCGCGGCTCGGTGTTGATCACATGGCCGAAGACGACATGGCCGACTTCGTCGCCGTTGACCTTCGCGCGCGCGAGCGCTTCGGTGACGACGCGCGCGCCGAGTTCGGTCGGTGCGATGTCCTTGAGACTGCCGCCAAAGTCGCCGATTGCGGTACGTACGCCGCTTACCACCACCACTTCGTGTGTCATTGTGTCTCCCTGGATCGATCCGGTCGCGCGTAACGGGGTGTTTCCGTTTGCCGCTTCGGACAGATCCGCACGGTATCATCGCGCTTCCGCTTTTTGAAGTCCGGCAGGAGAATCGAGATGTCCATGCAATCGCGCGAGCGCCGTGCGCGCCCTATTTCTTGCACACGCGCGTCTTTCAGAATTCGTGCGGGCGGACTGGCCGCGCTGCCCGTGGCGCTGCTTGTCGGCGCATGCAGCAGCGCACCGGTTGTCGTCAAAACAGAGCCCGTGAGCGAGATTCGGACAAGCCTGCCCCCCACGCGGAGCACGGCTGACAACATGATCCGGCTTGACGCGCAGTTGCGCTCGGGATGCTCGACCGTCACGAATATCGACCGACCGGACGGCGAGCCCGATGCGGACACGCCGCAGACGTGGACCGCGCACACGTGCCGAGGCGATCTCGTTTATACGGTGACGAGCACGGCGGGACCCAACGGTCCGGTCGTCGCGGTCACGCCGGCGGGCGGCGCCGTCGACGTGCCGGCCAATCCGAACTTCAAACCGGCCATGCCCGATGACGCCGACGGCGGCAAGGACGCCGCAGGCAGTGCGGCGGATGCCGAGAACGATGCGCCATCGGACAACGAAAAGCCGGTCAAGTAGTTCGCTGAAAAGCGCGTGACCGGACATCGCGTGACGAGACGCCGCGTGACGGCGCACCGGACCTCGGACACAAGTGTCGAGGAGCCGCGCGCGGCTCGGCCGGCGCGGCCAAGCGAGGTTAGACCGTACCCCAGAGGTCGTGGCCGTCGGCGCCCGTGATCTTGACGGACACGAATTCGCCGGCCTTATAGCGCTTCGAGGGCTTCGACGGCGGATCGATATAGACGACGCCGTCGATTTCGGGTGCGTCGGCCGCGGAGCGCCCGACGCCGCCGTCCGCATTGACTTCATCGACGAGGACCTTGAGCGTGCGACCGACCTTGCGCTTGAGGCGTTCGGCCGACACGGCCTCGGCGACTTCCATGAAGCGCTCGCGGCGTGCTTCGCGGACTTCGTCGGGCAACGCGCCGTCGAGTTCATTGGCGGTCGCGCCTTCGACCGGCGAATACGCAAAGCATCCGACGCGATCGAGTTCGGCTTCGCGGACGAAGTCGAGCAAGGTCTCGAACTGCGCCTCGGTCTCCCCCGGAAAGCCGGCGATAAACGTGCTGCGAATCGTCAGATCGGGGCAGATCTCACGCCACGCCTTGACACGTTCCATGACTTTTTCGGCGTTCGCGGGACGCTTCATGCGCTTGAGGACATCGGGGTGCGCATGCTGGAACGGCACGTCGAGGTAAGGCACGACGTGGCCTTCGTTCATCAGCGGGATGATCTCGTCGACGTGCGGATAGGGGTAGACGTAGTGCAGACGGACCCACGCGCCATATTGCTTGGCGAGTTCACCGAGCGCCTGGACGAGTTCCGTCATGCGCGTCTTGAGCGGGCGGCCGTTCCAGAAGCCGGTTCGGTATTTGACGTCGACGCCGTAGGCGCTCGTGTCCTGCGAGATCACGAGCAGTTCCTTGACGCCCGATTTGAAGAGGTTTTCGGCTTCGAGCATCACGTCGGCGACGGGGCGCGACACGAGGTCGCCGCGCATCGACGGGATGATGCAGAACGTGCAGCGGTGATTGCAGCCTTCCGAAATCTTGAGGTAAGCGTAGTGGCGCGGCGTGAGTTTGACGCCGGCGGCCGGCACGAGATCGACGAACGGATCATGCGGCTTGGGCAAGTGCGCGTGGACGTGCTGCATGACCTCGCCCATGGCGTGAGGACCGGTCACGGCGAGCACCTTCGGGTGCACTTCCTCGATGAGACCGCCGCCGCTCGCGCTTTTCTTCGCGCCGAGACAGCCCGTCACGATGACCTTGCCGTTCTCGTTGAGCGCCTCGCCGATCGCGTCGAGGCTTTCCTGGACGGCTTCGTCGATAAAACCGCAGGTATTGACGACGACGAGGTCGGCGCCTTCATAGCTGCCATGGATCGAATACCCCTCGGCACGCAGTTGGGTAATGATCTGCTCGGAGTCGACAAGCGCTTTCGGGCAGCCGAGCGAAACAAAGCCGACCTTCGGCGCGGCGTTCGGAGGGGTCGCAGACATGGGGGACGTGCTATTCGGACTGAAACCGCGAATTGTAGCGGTTTGCGGGTCCGCGTGCGCGTAAGTCGTTGAATTCGATGGACTGATCTCGCACGGCTACCCCACCCCATATATCGGGGTCAGAGATCATGAACCGGGGCAGCGCAATCGAAGATCCGGGCCGATCACACGGGGTGCGGACCGATGTGCGCGCCCCGCTGTCCCCATTTCGCGCCGCTTCGGCGCAGGCTCGCATTCGCCCGTATCGTTGCGCGCGTAGCCGGCGTGAGCGTCATACCCCGAAATCGGTCGAGATCCATTGCCAGACGGACTTCCAGCCGAAAAGCGCCCCGACCACGATGGCGATGCCGCCCCCGGTCCACAGCACGCGATTGACGGCATCCTTGAGTTTCGATAGCCCGTCCTCCGTGACGACCATGCGACCCGTGAGCTGGGTATCGAGCTCCTTCATGCTGCTCGTAAGCCGAGTATCGAGCTCCTTCACGCTGCTCGTAAGCCGAGTATCGAGCTCCCGCATGCTGCCCGAGAGCCGGGTATCGAGCTCCCGCATGCTGCCCGAGAGCCGGGTATCGAGCTCCCACATGCTGCCTGAGAGCCGGGTATCGAGCTCCGTCATCCGATTCGACAAGTTCGTCTCGAGCCTGTCCATCCGCTCGGTCATCCGTTGTTCGGAACCGCGACAAAACTCGGTGATTCGCATCTCCGACTCACGACGCGATTCCGACATGCGAATCTCCGACTCGCGGATGAATTCCGTGAGTCGAAGCTCGGATTCGCGCGTACGGTCGTTGACGCGGACTTCGACGTCCTTGATCTGCGCTTCGAGCTTGGTGTGCCCCATCGACAATGCGCCGACGTCACGATGAAGCTGCGCGAGTTGCGTGTAGACGGCAAAAGCAAAGTCGGTCCCGACGACACCCGCCGGTTGTCGCGCGTCATCGGTTGAATCCGACGCCGAGTCAGGCATATCAGTCATCGCGTAGGCTCCCGGCGCGGTCATGAACACGTGAGCCGTGGCGGAGCGACACGGAATCGCGACGTCCAAGGCGCGGCAGCGCGGTCGGCATGGCGTGAGCTTCGCATGGTGCCGGTCGGATTTTCGATATCCGAATGGGCTAGGCAGGGGTGCGCTGACATGGGCATGAGACCACCTTGCGAGATACAGAATGATGAAGACGATCATACTGTCCGCTCGCCGCGCCCGTCTGCATCACGGGCGCGCACCCCGCGTCAGACAACGCCGTCCGATACGTCGGCCGTTGTCTGTCGGATTTGTTGCCGGGCGCGCATGGCGCGCGCCCCTTCGCGCCTCGTCAGGCGCGATTGCGGTTGTAGACGTCGAGAAACACCGCGGCCAGCAGGACCATACCCTTGATGACCTGCTGATAGTCGATGCCGATACCCATGATCGACATGCCGTTGTTCATCACGCCCATGATGAACGCGCCGATCACCGCGCCCACGACCTTGCCCACACCGCCCGACGCCGAGGCGCCGCCGATGAAGCACGCCGCGATCACGTCGAGTTCGAAGCCGAGGCCGGCCTTCGGCGTCGCCGTGTTCAGACGCGCCGCGAAAATGAGGCCCGCGACCGCCGCGAGCACGCCCATGTTCACGAACGTCAGGAACGACAGGCGCGGCGTGTTGACGCCCGACAGACGCGTCGCCTTCTCGTTGCCGCCCAGTGCGTAGATCCGGCGACCAATCGTCGTGCGATTCGTGACGAATTGATAAATCAGGATCAGCGCGGCCATCAGGATCAGCACGTCAGGCAAGCCCTTGTACGTCGAAAGCAGCCAGCACAGATACGCGACGGCCCCCGCGAACAGCACGTTCTTCAGCGCAAAGAATGCGACCGGCTCAACGTCCATGCCATGCGCGAGCGCCTTGCGGCGCTTGCGCAGGTCGGCCGCCACCAGTCCCAGCGCGAGGAGCAACCCCACGATCAAGGACAGCACGCGGAAGGTCGTGCCTCCGAACGGGTCCGGCAGAAAGCCCGTGCTGATCCGCTGGAAATTGAGCGGGAACGGACCGACCGACTGGCCCTGCAGCAGCGCGAGCGCGAGACCCTTGAACACGAGCATCCCGGCCAGCGTGACGATGAACGACGGAATCCGCGCATAGGCGACGAACCAGCCTTGAATCGCGCCGATCAATGCACCGACCAACAGCGACACGATGATCGTCGGAATCACGGGCCAGTCGTACTGCACGATGAGCACGGCGGCCAGGCCGCCGATAAACCCGCAGACCGACCCGACCGACAGATCGATATAACCGGCCACGATCACGAGCAGCATGCCCAGCGCCATGACGACGATGTAGCTGTTTTGCAGCACCAGATTCGTGATGTTCAGCGGCTGCATGAGCACGCCGCCGGTCTCGAACTGGAAGAACGCCATGATGACGACTAACGACAGCAGCAGGCCGTAGTCGCGCAGATTGGTCTTGAGAAAGCCGAGTTTCATTAATTGGCCTTGATTCGATGAAGAAATGTCACGCATGGCCGGCACTCACAATGGCGCGCATGATGCGCTCTTGACTCGCCTCGTTCCGATCGAGTTCGGCAACGAAACGCCCTTCGTTCATGACGTAGATCCGATCGCACATGCCGAGCAACTCGGGCATTTCGGAAGAAATCATCAGGATCCCTTCGCCCCTGCGCGCGAGTTCGTCGATGATCGTGTAGATCTCGTACTTGGCCCCGACGTCGATGCCGCGCGTGGGTTCATCGAGAATCAGCAAGCGCGGCTTCGTGAACAGCCATTTGCTCAGCACGACCTTCTGCTGGTTGCCGCCCGAAAGATTGACCACGCGTTGCTCGATACCCGAACTCCGGATGCGCAGCGATTCGCGATACTGACGCGCCACCTTGGCCTCGGCGTTCTCGTCGATCACACCGCGCTCGGACACGTCCGCCAGGTTGGCCAGCGTCACGTTCTTGCGGATTTCCTGCTCGAGAACCAGACCGCTTCCCTTCCGGTCTTCGGTCACGTACGCGATGCCGTGCTGGATGGCCTTGCCGATCGTCGACACGTCGACCGTCTTGCCGTCGATCAGGACCTCGCCGCTGATACGCCGGCCGTACGCGCGTCCGAAGATGCTCATCGCGAGCTCCGTGCGGCCCGAGCCCATCAGGCCCGCGATGCCGACGACTTCCCCCTTGCGCACATTGAAGTTGATGCCCTTGATGACTTCGCGCTCGCTGTACTGTTCGTGATATGCGTGCCAGTCGCGGACTTCGAAGATCACTTCGCCGATCTGCGGCTGGCGCTGCGGGTAGCGATGTTCCATATCGCGCCCGACCATGCCGCGAATGATGCGATCCTCGCTGATTTCGCCCGAGGCGCAATCGAGCGTTTCGATCGTGCTGCCGTCACGAATCACGGTGATCTGATCCGCGACCTGCGTGATCTCGTTGAGCTTGTGCGAAATCAGAATGCAGGCGATGCCTTGCGCCTGAAGTTCGAGCAGCAGCTTGAGCAGCGCCGCGCTGTCGGTCTCGTTCAGACTCGCCGTCGGTTCGTCGAGGATCAGCAGCTTCACGCGTTTGGACAGCGCCTTCGCGATTTCGACGAGCTGCTGCTTGCCGACGCCGAGCTTGCCGACGGTCGCATCGGGCGACTCGTTCAAACCCACGCGCCGCAACAATTCGCGCGTGCGCTGATGCGCGACGTGCCAGTCGATGACGCCTGCATGCGCGAGTTCATTGCCCAGAAAAATGTTCTCGGTAATCGAGAGCATCGGCACGAGCGCCAATTCCTGGTGAATGATGATGATGCCGCGTTCTTCGCTGTCGCGGATGTCCGCGAACTGCTGCAGTTGCCCTTCGAAATGGATTTCCCCCTCATAGGAGCCATGCGGATACACACCGCTGAGCACCTTCATGAGAGTGGACTTGCCCGCGCCGTTCTCACCGACGACGGCATGGATTTCTCCAGCCTTGACCGCCAGATTGACGTTATCGAGTGCTTTCACACCGGGAAACGTCTTGGTGATGTTGCGCATGGACAGGATCGTTTCGTCCGCCATGCAGTCTCCTGATTCCTGATTACAGAGTATGTCAACGGGCCCGCTCGCCAAAACGCTTGACGTCTCGGCGAGCGGGCCCGGGTGCCGATTTACTTCAGTTGCGATTCCTTGTAGTAACCGCTGTCGACGAGCACCGGCTTCCAGTTCGATGCGTCGACCAGGACCGGGCTGAGCAGATACGACGGCACGATCTTCACGCCGTTGTTATACGTCTTCGTATCGTTGACCTCGGGCTGCTTGCCTTGCATCATCGCGTCGATCATCGCGACCGTCACCTTGGCCAGGTTGCGCGTGTCCTTGAAGATCGTCGAGTATTGCTCGCCGTGCAGGATCGACTTGACCGACGGCACTTCGGCATCTTGACCGCTGACGATCGGGCACGGTTGTTGAGCCGTGCAGTAGCCGACGCCCTTGACCGACGACAGGATACCGATGCTCAGGCCGTCATACGGGCTCAGCACGGCGTCGAGCTTCGCATTGCCGTAGTAAGCGGACAGCAGGTTGTCCATACGGGCTTGCGCAACGGCGCCGTCCCAACGCAGCGTGCCGACCTTGTCCATGCCGAACTGCTTGCTGCGGACCACGAGCTTGCCGCTCTTGATATACGGGTCCAGCACGCTCATCGCGCCGTTATAGAAGAAGTAGGCGTTGTTGTCGTCGGGCGAGCCGCCGAACAGTTCGATATTGAACGGGCCCTTGCCTTCCTTGAGGCCGAGCTTGTCGACAATCGATTGCGCCTGCAGCACGCCAACCTTGAAGTTGTCGAACGTCGCGTAGTAGTCGACGTCGGGCGAGTTCTTGATCAGGCGGTCGTATGCGATGACCTTGACACCGGCGTCATGGGCCTTCTTGAGCACGTCGGTCAGCGTCGTACCGTCGATCGCGGCGATCACGAGCACCTTCGGCTTCTTCGTGACCATGTTCTCGATTTGCGCGAGCTGGTTCGGAATGTCGTCGTCGCCGTACTGCAGATCGGTCGCGTAGCCTTCCGCTTTCAGAGCCTTGACCATGTTATCGCCGTCGGCGATCCAGCGCGCCGACGACTTCGTCGGCATCGACACGGCAACCAGCCCCTTATCATCGGCATGCGCGAGACTGATCATCGGCAGTGCCATGACTGCAACGAGGGTCTTGAGGAAAAGGCGTTTCATCGGTGTGTCTCCTTTGATGTCTGCATGTGTGCCGTTCTGGCCGCAGTCCAGGCAGGCGTCTTGTTGAAAAACTGCGGTTTGATATCCACGCTCCGGTCAGGCGCGCATGTCACTCGTTTTGATGGCGGAATTGAACTCGGCCGATTCGCGTTTCTGCTCGCGGGCAATTCAAGCGCATCCCCATCTTCTATTTAAATAAATCATGCATGGACGATGCGGCATTCAGGCAGTTCGATTTCGTCGCTGGCAGCGCCATTAAACGCGATGAACCCTGAGTAGCGC
Source organism: Pararobbsia silviterrae (assembly GCF_003628125.1). Lineage (GTDB taxonomy): Bacteria > Pseudomonadota > Gammaproteobacteria > Burkholderiales > Burkholderiaceae > Pararobbsia > Pararobbsia silviterrae. The sequence goes on along the minus strand of NZ_RBZU01000005.1, from coordinate 396,300 downwards.
ACGCCATGGCGTCAATCAAAAATCGCGCTGAGGCGCGCTCGGACGCCATTGAAATGCGTCCGCGGCCGGCAAGGTCCGCTCGCCGCGGGCACGCTCGACGACGCCTTCAGGCGCGTCGAACGGAGAATGGCGATGGCCCGACGCGACGCCGTCGATCCGGCGCCCGTTAATGTCATGCGTGTCCCCCGACACGGCCTCGCTCATTTTGATAATTGTCCTCATGTGCGTTGGCGCCAAGTCTAAGGCCCGCGTCAATAGGCGTCTAATAGTGAAAAACCGGGTATTGATATCATTTTCGGTAAGGCGCATCGCGCAATCCAGACCGCTCCGGCGTTCGCGGCCCATTCGCGTCTGCAACACCTTGTATGAATTGCTACCGATCGCGCTCGAACCGTGCATATGTTGGGATTTCTTGCCGATTCTTCATTTATTCATCGACGGGGCGCGTCATCTGGCGGATCGAACCTGCGGACGTGCGCACGTTGATCGGACGATAACCGAGACGTTCGTAGAGCCGTGCCGCCGGGTTGTCGACGAAGACGCGCAGGATCAGCGTGCGGCGACGGCGCGTGCGCGCGATGTCGTGGGCCGACTGCAGGGCGAAGGTGCCCGCGCCGCGATTGCGATGCGTCGAGACGATATGGATGTCATGGACATAGAGCGCATCGGCATCCTGGTCGATCCGCAGCACGCCGATCGCCATGCCGGCCCATTCGATCACGTAGTTTTCCGAACTATTCCAACTGGCGAGAAACAGGTCGCTGCGCCAGACGAGTCCATGCCGCTTGTAGTAGCCGAGCATATTGCTGCGCGTCAGCGTATGCGCGAACTCGAAGTCCGCGGGCGTCGCGCGGCGCAAGAAGAAGTCGTTGTCGTAAGGCAGCGCGGCAAACATCGGCGGAACGCGATGAGATTCGGTTCGAGGCGGCTCGGAAACGTTCGAGATCGATGCCGGGGGGCGACTCGCACATTACAACGGCTCACACGGTCGTGCAATGGCGTGCCATCCGGCGCTCGAGGAAACCCCGGCTTAGCGCGATCACGGGAGCGCGTAAAGCGGATCCGCCAATAAAAAAGCCCCGGCGGTATGCCGGGGCTTTCGATACCCGTCGCGCGAACGCGACACATCCACTCAATGCACGACGCGCTCGAAAGCGAACTTGCCTTCGTGATAATCGACCGGAATCACATCCTTCGGGCCGAATTTGCCGGCGAGAATCAACTTCGCCACCGGATTCTCGATCTCCTGCTGAATCGCGCGCTTGAGCGGTCGTGCCCCGAATAACGGGTCGTATCCGACACGCGCGATCTGCGAAAGCGCCGACTCCGACACATCGAGCTGCATGTCCATCTTCGCGAGCCGTTCGACCAGCCGCTTGAGCTGAATCGACGCGATCGATTCGATATTCGCGCGATCGAGCCCGTGGAACACGACAACCTCGTCGATACGGTTCAGGAATTCAGGCCGGAACTGCTGCTTGACCTCTTCCCAGACCGCATCGCGAATCGCGTTCTGCGGCTCGCCGACCATCGACTGAATCATCTGCGCGCCGATATTCGACGTCATCACGATGACCGTGTTCTTGAAGTCGACCGTGCGTCCCTGCCCGTCCGTCATGCGTCCGTCGTCGAGCACCTGCAGCAGCACGTTGAAGACGTCCGGGTGCGCCTTCTCGACTTCGTCGAGCAGGATCACGCTATACGGCTTGCGACGCACGGCTTCGGTCAGATACCCGCCCTCCTCGTAACCCACGTAGCCCGGCGGCGCACCGATCAAGCGCGCGACGCTGTGCTTCTCCATGAATTCGCTCATGTCGATCCGGATCAGATGCTCTTCCGAGTCGAACAGGAACGACGCCAACGCCTTGCACAGCTCGGTCTTGCCGACGCCCGTCGGTCCGAGAAACAGGAACGAACCATACGGCCGGTTCGGATCGGACAGCCCCGCGCGCGAACGACGGATCGCATCGGCCACGGCCGTGATCGCCTCATCCTGACCGACCACGCGCTCGTGCAGCCGCTCTTCGATCTTGAGCAGCTTGTCGCGCTCGCCCTGCATCATCCGCGCGACCGGAATGCCCGTGGCGCGCGAGACGACTTCGGCAATTTCCTCGGCGCCGACCTGCGTACGCAGCAAACGCGGCTTGGCCGAATGCTGCTCCTGCGTTTCGGCGTTCGTGACGTCCTTGAGCCGCGCCTCGAGTTGCGGCAGCTTGCCGTACTGGAGCTCGGCGACCTGCTCGAGCTTGCCCTGGCGCTGCAGGCGCACGATTTCCGCGCGAACCTTCTCGATGTCTTCCTTGAGCGCCGCGCTGCCCTGCACGGCGGCCTTTTCGGCCGTCCAGATCTCCTCGAGATCCGCGTACTCGTGGTCGAGCCGATCGATCTCGTCCTCGATCAATTGCAGACGCTTTTGCGACGCTTCGTCCGTTTCCTTCCGGACGGCCTCGCGCTCGATCTTGAGCTGAATCAAGCGCCGGTCGAGCTTGTCCATCGCCTCGGGCTTCGAGTCGATTTCCATCTTGATCTTCGAGGCCGCTTCGTCGATGAGGTCGATCGCCTTGTCCGGCAGGAACCGGTCGGTGATGTACCGGTTGCTGAGCTCGGCGGCCGCCACGATCGCCGGATCGGTGATCTCGACACCGTGATGCAGCTCGTACTTCTCTTGCAGACCACGCAGGATCGCAATCGTCGCCTCGACCGACGGTTCGTCGACGAGCACCTTCTGGAAGCGGCGTTCGAGCGCGGCATCCTTTTCGATGTACTTGCGGTATTCGTCGAGGGTCGTCGCGCCGACGCAGTGAAGCTCGCCGCGCGCGAGCGCGGGCTTGAGCATATTGCCCGCGTCGAGCGCGCCCTCGGCCTTGCCCGCGCCGACCATCGTGTGAATTTCGTCGATGAAGACGATCGTCTGCCCTTCGTCCTTCGCGATGTCGTTGAGCACGGCTTTCAGGCGCTCTTCGAATTCGCCGCGGAATTTCGCGCCCGCCAGCAGCGCCGCCATGTCAAGCGAGAGCACGCGCTTGTTCTTGAGCGTCTCGGGCACTTCGCCGTTGACGATGCGCTGCGCGAGACCTTCGACGATCGCCGTCTTGCCGACGCCCGGTTCGCCGATCAGCACCGGATTGTTCTTCGTGCGGCGCTGGAGAATCTGGATCGAGCGGCGAATCTCGTCGTCGCGTCCGATCACGGGGTCGAGCTTGCCCGCGCGCGCGCGCTCGGTCAGATCGATCGTGTATTTCTTGAGCGCCTCGCGATTGCTTTCCGCGTCCTGGCTGTTGACGGGCTGGCCGCCGCGCACGGCTTGAATCGCCGCCTCGAGCGCCTTGCGCGCAAGACCATGCTGACGCGCGAGCTTGGCCGTTTCGCCCTTGTCCTCGGCGAGCGCGAGCAGGAACATCTCGCTCGAGATATAGCTGTCGCCGGCCTTCTGGGCTTCCTTGTCGGCCTGATTCAGCAGACCCGAGAGCTCGCGGCCCACCTGGACGTTGCCGTCGTTGCCCTTGACCTCGGGCAGGCGCGCGAGCGCTTCCTGGAGTCCGGCCTGCAACGCTTGAACATGCACGCCCGCACGGGCGAGCAACGACCGCGCCGCCCCGTCGGTCTGCGCGACGAGCGCGGACAGCACGTGAGCGCCTTCGATGTATGGGTGATCGCGGCCCGCCGCAAGGCTTTGCGCGTCCTGCAGTGCTTCTTGAAACTTGGTCGTCAGTTTGTCGATTCTCATGAACCCCTCCGATTCATCACTGCAATCAAATTAGGGGTTTTGGAGTGCTTTTCAAGCGATGACCGGTAAAAAAATCGGGGAACGAACAAGGCCGAGACGCGGCGGCCCGGCGCACGATCGCGCGCGCCGGGTTCCGCTCGATCCCGTATCGAAGCGCCGACGCTATCCGAGCGCGGCTTCGGCGACGGACGTCTCGGTATGCCGGATCACACGGATCGGCGTCATACCGAGCAGCGTCGAGAGGGCCGCCGACGGCTCCGAAATCTGCGCGAGCGTGTGATTGTCGAGTTCGCGCAGAAACGCGTCCCGCGCACGCGCGAACACGTCCTTGAGCTGACACGACGGCGCGATCACGCAGGTCTGCTCGACATCGCCGGCGGCGGCATCCGAGCCATGCCGCGCGAAACATGGCGCCAGCGCGAAATCCGACTCGGTTTCGCGCACGATGCGGCCGATGGTGAGATGCGTCGAGTCGGGCGCGAGGCGCAGACCGCCCTTGCGTCCGCGCACGGTTTCGATCCAGCCCAATTCGCCGAGGCGCTGGGCGATTTTCATTAAATGATTTTTGGAAACGCCATAGGCCTCGGCGATTTCCTGGATGGTTGCGAGACGGTCGCGTCGAACCGTCAGATATAAAAGGACGCGCAGCGAATAGTCTGTGTAATCGGTTAGTCGCATCGGGATCACCGTGGTTCCGACATGGGATCGCCGCGCCCCCAGCACGACGATCGCTCCGCGTATAGCACGCCGGCTGGTGGCCTGGGCGCGCGCCACGAAACCGCGGGTCGGCGGCTTCGTCGCACTACATACGCAGCATGTCAAAGTTAAGGCCGGGATTATTACGCGGATTTTGTTTTTGCGCTGCCTAAACAAAAATATGCGAATGCTTAACCTAATATTTTCACTAAACCCCAGAATAAGGGTTTTCCCGAATGGTCGACACAGATTATTTTCAGACCTTAAGACGCATTAAGGCATCATTTCCCAAATCATGAAGAAATGAATATCAAAAGTTTTCAATTAGCTTAATTGCGTCATGCGCATTGCGCATCAATCGGTGATTCGAATCGATTCAAATCGTTTGGCCCGACGCACCCGGTGCGGGCAATCAGGGCCGCGGCGGCGACGCGTTCATCGATACGACGCCCCAACGGGCAAGTGCAGCGTCGTCGGTTTCGCGCGCATCGACCCAGCGTGCGCCGGCGGACGTCGTTTCCTTTTTCCAGAACGGCGCCGCGGTCTTCAGATAATCGATGATGAACTCGCAGGCCGCGAACGCTTCGCCGCGATGCGAGGCCGTCACGGCCACGAGCACGATCGGGTCGGTCGGCAGCAATACGCCGACGCGATGGATCACGAGCGCATCGATGAGCGTCCAGCGCGTGCGCGCGGCCTCGACGATCGTCTCGATCGACGTCTCGGTCATGCCCGGGTAATGTTCGAGCTCCATCCGCGACACGTGCTCGCCGTCGTGAATGTCGCGCACGGTGCCGACAAAGCTCACGAGCGCGCCGACGGCCGCGTTCGCGCCGCGTAATGCCTGTGTTTCGACGCCAAGGTCGAATTCGGCGGTCTGGATGCGTACGGTCATCTCGATGCCTCGCTGCGCGCCAGGTTCCGTGTGTCGCCGAACATCGCGCTCAACCGCCGGTCACGGGCGGAAAAAACGCGACCTCGCAGCCTTCGGTGATTCGGGTCTGCGCGTCCGTCATCACGTGATTGCAGGCCATGCGCAACGCACGGCCCTCGGCGAGCGTCTCGCTCCACGGTTCACCGCGCGTACGCAGCCATGCGCGAACATCACCGACCGTGGCGATCGTGTCGGGCACGACCACGCGCTCGTCGCTGGTTCCGAGCGCCTCGCGCACACTGGCAAAGAATTTGAGCTGGATATGCATCGTCATGCGTGCGCGGCGGCTCGCCGCGCGCCGGTCTCTAGTAAAGGAGCTCCGCGAACGGCAAAAACCGGACGACCTCGCCGGCCTCGATTCGATGATTCGGCGGGTTATCGATCAGTCCATCGGCCCAGACCGTCGAGGTCAGCACCGCCGAACTCTGGTTCGCGAACAGATCGAGCCCGCCGTCGGCCCCGATACGCGCGCGCAGATACTCGTGCCGCCGTTCAGCCTTTTTTTGCGAAACATTGCAGCGGATCCACGCGCCGCGCGGTTCGAGCTGCGCCGCGCCCTGCAGCTTGAGCACAAACGGCCGCACGAACAGGATGAAGCCGATGAAACTCGACACCGGATTACCGGGCAGGCCGATGAAATGGACCGATCGCCCCTCGGCGTCGCGCGTCCCGTCGCTCGCATCATGGTTCGTGCCGCTCGTACTGTTCGTACTGTTCGTACTGTTCGTACTGTTCGTACTGTTCGTACTGTTCGTACTGTTCGTGCCGCTCGCCTCGCTCACGGCCTCGACGCCGGACACGGGCGCCGCGCTACGGTCCTGGATCTCGCCGAACGCGAGCGGCTTGCCGGGCTTCATCGCGATCCGCCAGAGATCGATCCGGCCCTCGGCCTCGACGGCAGCCTTGACGTGGTCCTCCTCGCCGACCGACACGCCGCCCGAGGTCAATACGAGGTCGTGCCCCCGCGCGGCCTCGCGGAGCACCGCGCGCGTCGCGTCGAGCTTGTCGGGCACGATGCCGAAGTCGGTGACCTCGCAGCCGAGATTGCGCAACAGCGTCGTCAGCGTAAAGCGGCTCGAATTGTAGATCGCACCGGCCCGCAGCGGCTCGCCGGGCATCGTGAGTTCGTCGCCGGTGAAGAAGATCGCGACTTTCGGCCGACGGTAGACCGTGAGCGTCGCGCGGCCGACCGACGCGGCGAGACCGAGCGCCTGTGCGTCGAGACGGTGCCCGGTGGTGAGAATCGCCGCGCCCGCGCGGATATCGGCGCCTTGCCGATTGATGTTCGCCCCGCTCTGCGCACGTTCCGCGAACGTGACCCAGGCGCCGTCGGTTTGCGTGTCTTCCTGAATCACGATCGTGTCGGCGCCCGCGGGCAGTTGCGCACCCGTGAAGATCCGTGCGGCCGTGCCGGGCTCGAGCGGCTGCGGCGGCTGTCCGGCCGCGATCCGCTGCGAGATCCGCACGCGCGCGCCCGCCTCGGCGACGTCGGCCGCTCGCACGGCATAGCCGTCCATCGCGCTGATATCGGCGGGCGGCACGTCGAGCGGCGATATCACATCGGCCGCGAGCACGCGCCGGTTCGCCGCCAGCGTATCGACGGTCTCGGTCGCGGCGAACGAACGCGCGGCGGCGAGCAACTGCTCGCGCGCCTGCGCGGGCGTCAGCATCGCGGCGCTGACGGAACGGTCCACGGGAGTCTCGGCATTCATGAAGTCAGGGTCATCGACAGAAGCCATTGCACACGCATGCATCAAACCATCGAGCCCGCCGCGTGCGGCTGCGGCGATTCGCGCGGCCGCGACGACGAGCCCGTTCACCGCACGCCGCCATCGGGGCCACGGCGCCCGCGACGGCTACGACGTCCGAGGCAACCACAACAACGTCCGCGGCTTCTCCAACATCGGCGGCATCCGCAAACGACACGGCCAGGAAACGCACATCTGCGCGTTCCCTGGCCGTTCGGATTCGAGGCAATCCCGCCGCGCGCGGATTGCCGTCATTGTCACGCAGTATGCGCGACGATGTAGTCCTTGACGCGCTGCGCATCGGCCGGCAAGACCTCGAAGCGCTGCGGCAAGGCCTCGAGCCCTTCAAACGCCGGCGGACGCACCGCTTCGCGATCGAGCGCTTCGCGGATCGTCTCGCCGAACTTGATCGGCTGCGCCGTTTCGAGCACGACCATCGGAATGCCGGGTTCGAGATACTGACGCGCGACCGACACGCCGTCGGCCGTATGCGTATCGATCATCGTCGCGTAGCGATCCCAGATGTCGCGAATCGTCGAGATCCGCACGGCATGCGTGCTGCGTCCCGAGACGAAACCGAACTGCGCGACGCGCGCGAAATCGCCGCTCTTCGCGAGATCAAAGCCGCCTTGCGTCTCGACATCGTGAAACAACGCGCGCACGCGCGCCGGGTCGCGCCCGAGCAAATCGTAGATGAAGCGTTCGAAGTTCGACGCCTTCGAGATGTCCATGCTCGGACTCGTCGTATGGAACGTCTCGGCCGCGCCGCGCACACGATAAACGCCCGTGCGGAAAAACTCGTCGAGCACGTCGTTCTCGTTCGTCGCGACGACGAGCCGGTGAATCGGCAGGCCCATCATGCGCGCGATATGTCCGGCGCAGACGTTGCCGAAGTTGCCCGACGGCACCGTGAACGAGACCTTCGGCCAGTCGGCGAGCGCGGTCGATGCGTCGACGTGCTGCTCGCGCGTCGCCGCGAAATAGCCGCGGAAGTAATAGACGACCTGGGCGACAACGCGCGCCCAATTGATCGAGTTGACCGTGCCGATCGCATAACGCGCCTTGAACGCATGATCGTTCGAGACGGCCTTGACGATGTCCTGCGCGTCGTCGAAGACGCCTTCGACGGCCAGATTGAAGATGTTCTCGTCCTGCAGGCTGTACATCTGCGCGGTCTGGAACGCGCTCATCTTGCGGTTCGGCGACAGCATGAACACACGCACGCCGTGCTTGCCGCGCATCGCGTACTCGGCGGCGCTGCCCGTGTCGCCCGACGTCGCGCCGAGAATATTCAGATGCTGACCGGTCTTCGCGAGCGTGTACTCGAACAGATTGCCGAGCAGTTGCATCGCCATGTCCTTGAACGCGAGCGTCGGACCGTTCGAGAGCTCGAGCAGCGACAGCGGCGCGCCGTTCTCGACGCCGAGCGCGTGCAGCGGCGTGATCTCGGCCGCGCGTCCGGCATGCGCCGCATCGCCGCCGCGCGCATTCGCGTAGACGTCGGCGCGATAGGTCCGGCGCACGAGCGCATGCAGTTCATCCTCGGGGATGTCGTCGCAGAACTTGCGCAGGACTTCGAACGCGAGATCCGCGTACGACAGCGTGCGCCAGCGCGCGAGTTCGTCCGCGCTCACGCGCGGATATTCGCTCGGCAGATAGAGTCCGCCGTCCTTCGCGAGACCGCCGAGCAGGATGTCGGAAAACGTGTGACGCTCGCCTGCCCCGGCGCCTCGGGTCGAAATGTAGTTCATGATCAGTTCATCGACTCCATGCGCAGACGCGTGACCGCGCCCTTGACCGTGTCGAGCGCCTCGATCTTCGCGATCGCGTCGTTGATGTTCTTCTCGACGGTCTCGTGCGTGAGCAGCACGATGTCCGTCTCGTTACGTCCAGCCGCGCCGACTTCCTCGGATTCCTTCTGAAGCAGCGCTTCGATCGAGATATCGCGGTCCGCGAGAATGCGCGTGATGTTCGCGAGTACGCCCGTGACGTCCGCGACGCGCAGCCGCAGGTAGTAGCTGCTCGTGATCTCGTCGATCGGCAGGATCGGCGTGTCCGACAGACTCTCGGGCTGGAACGCGAGATGCGGTACGCGATTGTGCGGGTCGGCCGTATGCAGCCGCGTGACGTCGACGAGGTCGGCCACGACGGCCGACGCCGTCGGCTCGGCGCCCGCGCCCTTGCCGTAATAGAGCGTCGAGCCGACCGCGTCGCCTTGCACGACGACCGCGTTCATCGCGCCCTCGACGTTCGCGATCAGACGCTTCGACGGAATCAGCGTCGGATGCACGCGCAGTTCGATGCCGCTCGCCGCGCGACGCGCGATACCGAGCAGCTTGATCCGGTAGCCGAGTTCCTCGGCATAGCGGATGTCGATCGAGTTCAGCGCGCTGATGCCTTCGACGTGCGCGCGGTCGAACTGCACGGGCACGCCGAACGCGATCGCGCTCATGATCGTGACCTTGTGCGCCGCGTCGACGCCTTCGATATCGAACGTCGGATCGGCTTCGGCATAGCCGAGACGCTGCGCGTCGGCCAGCGCGGTCGCGAAATCGACGCCGCGCTCGCGCATCGACGACAGGATGAAGTTCGTCGTGCCGTTGATGATGCCCGCGATCCACTGAATCCGGTTCGCCGTGAGGCCTTCGCGCAGGGCCTTGATGATCGGCACGCCGCCGGCGACGGCCGCCTCGAACGCGACCATGACGCCGCGCGTGCTTGCCGCTTCGAAAATTTCGCTGCCGTGCACGGCGAGCAGCGCCTTGTTCGCCGTCACGACATGCTTGCCGTTGCGAATCGCGCGCAGCACAAGCTCGCGCGCAATGCCCGTGCCCCCGATCGTCTCGACGACGATATCGACATTCGGATCGTCGACGAGCGCGGCGCTGTCGGCATCGACGGGCACGCGCGCCGCGTCGTCGCCGAGCCCGGCGCGCGCCTTCGCGACATCGCGCACGGCGATTCGCGTGACCTCAATGCCGCGCCCCGCGCGGCGCTTGATTTCTTCTTGATTGCGTTTGAGGACGTCATACGTCCCCTTGCCGACCGTGCCGAAACCCAGCAGGCCAATTTTGAGTGATTCCATCGAACTTGAGTCTATTGGTTTGAAGCGACGACTGCGCGCAACGGCCGGGCATGACGCTTCCGGTAACCGTCGAGGAACCGTGCGATGCGATTGATCGATTCGGTCAGGTCGTCGACATTGGGCAGGAACACGACGCGGAAATGGTCGGGACGCGTCCAGTTGAAGCCCGTGCCCTGCACGAGCAGCACGCGTTCTTCGAGCAGCAGTTCGAGGATGAATTGCTGGTCGTCCTCGATCGGGTACATGACCGGATCGAGTTTCGGGAACATATACAACGCCGCCTTCGGCTTCACGCACGTGACGCCCGGAATGGCCGTCAGCAGTTGGTGAGCCAGCTCGCGCTGCCGGTACAGGCGCCCGCCCGGAACGATCAGATCGTTGATGCTCTGGTGGCCGCCTAATGCGGTCTGTATCGCGTATTGCCCGGGTACGTTCGGACACAGCCGCATCGACGAGAGGATGTTCAGCCCCTCGATATAGTCTTTCGCGCCGCGCTTGTCGCCCGACACGATCATCCAGCCCGCGCGATAACCGCAGGACCGGTAGGCCTTCGAGAGGCCGTTGAACGTGATGGTCAGCACGTCGTCGGCGAGCGCGCCGATCGACGTATGCGTCTCGCCGTCGTAGACGATCTTGTCGTAAATCTCGTCGGCGTAAATGATCAGTTGGTTGCGGCGCGCGATCTCGATGATTTCGAGGAGCACGGACTCCGGATAAAGCGCACCGGTCGGATTGTTCGGATTGATGACGACGATCGCGCGCGTATTCGGCGTGATCTTGCGCCGGATATCGTCGAGATCGGGCAGCCAGTCGTTCGATTCGTCGCAGACGTAATGCACGGGCTTGCCCGACGACAGCGAGACGGCCGCGGTCCACAGCGGATAGTCGGGCGCCGGGATCAGGACTTCGTCGCCCTCGTTGAGCAGCGCCTGCATCGACATCACGATGAGTTCCGACGCGCCGTTGCCGATGTAGATATCGTCGAGATCGACGCCCGCGATCCGCTTCTCCTGCGCGTAATGCATGATCGCCTTGCGCGCGGCGAAGACCCCCTTCGAGTCCGAATAGCCCGACGACGCGGGCAGATTGCGGATCATGTCCTGGACGATTTCGTCAGGCGCCTCGAAGCCGAACGGCGCGAGATTGCCGATATTGAGCTTGATGATCCGGTGACCTTCTTCTTCGAGACGCTTGGCGTGGTCGAGCACGGGACCGCGGATGTCGTAGCAGACGTTGAGCAGCTTGTTCGACTTGAGGATGGGCTTCACGGGCAGGCACCGGTTAAAATCGTGGTCCGAGCGATTATGACACGCTTCGCCGCCTCGTCGGCCCGCCGCGTCGGTCCGTCCGTTTGGATCGCCTTGCTGGATCGCCTTGCTGGATCGTCTTGCCGGGTCGTCTGTTTGAGTCGTCTCGCCGGCCCGTCTTTCGCGGGTTATCGCCTCTTTGGGATTTTTGCCTTGAAACTGAGCCAGGAAACGTCACCGACGACCAACACCATCACCGCCCACGGCGACGGCTATGTCGACATCAATCTGCAGCGCCATACCGGCAGTGTGATCGTCGCGCCCGAGGGCCCCGTGCGCGCGTGGCCCGTCGAGGCATTCGAATCGCTGACGCCCGAACTCTTCGAGATGCTCGCCGACGGCGCACCCGAAGTCGTGCTGCTCGGCACGGGCTCGAAGATCCGATTTCCCCATCCGCGCCTGACGGCCGCGCTCATGAAGCGCGGCATCGGCGTCGAGGCGATGGACAGCGGCGCCGCGTGCCGCACGTACAACATCCTCATGCAGGAAGACCGCCGCGTGGTCGCCGCGATTCTCGTCGAGGCGTCCTGACCCCATGTTCGATACGACTGAACGTCAGTTCCTGTCGCGCGGGGCGCTGTTCCTGCTGCTCGTCGCCTTCGCGGTCCTCTGGTTCGCCCCGCTCGACTACCGTCATCTCGTGCCGAGCGACGAAGGCCGCTACGCCGAGATGGCGCGCGAAATGTTCGTCACGCACGACTGGATTACGCCGCGCTACAACGGACTCAAATATTTCGAAAAACCGCCGCTGCAAACCTGGGCGAATGCGCTGACGTACGCGATGTTCGGCATCGGCGCCTGGCAGGCGCGACTCTACACGGCGCTCACGGGCTTTGTCGGCATCCTCGTGCTCGGCTTCACGGGCACGCGCGTGTTCAATCGGTCGGTCGGATTCTTCGCGGCGCTCGCGCTCGCGGCCTCGCCGTACTGGTTCAGCATGGGGCACTTCGACACGCTCGACATGGGGCTGTCGTTCTGGATGCAGGTCACGCTGTGCACGCTGCTGCTCGCGCAGCGCGCGCACCTCGCGCCGTGGAAGCAGCGATTCTGGATGTGGGCGTGCTGGGCGTCGATGGCGCTCGCCGTGCTGTCGAAGGGCCTCGTCGGCGTGATCCTGCCGGGCGCGGTGCTCGTGCTCTACACGCTGATCGCGCGCGACTGGGCGCTCTGGAAACGGCTGTACCTCGGCAGCGGCCTCGTGATCTTCTTCGCGATCAGCGTGCCGTGGTTCGTGCTCGTCGAGCAGCGCAACCCCGGATTCCTGAACTTCTTCTTCATCGTTCAGCAGTTCGAGCGCTATCTGACGCCCGCGCAGAACCGGCCCGGTCCGATCTATTACTTCGTGCCCGTGCTGCTGATCGGCTTCCTGCCGTGGCTGTCGCTCACCGGGCAAAGCGTGCGATACGCCGTGCGGCTGCAGCGCCAGAACAACGGCTTCTCGCCGGTTCTGCTGCTGCTAGTCTGGGCGGCTTTCATTTTCCTTTTCTTCAGCGTTTCGCATTCGAAGCTGCTGTCGTACGTGCTGCCCGTCGCGCCCGCGATCGCGTTGCTGATCGGACTCTATCTGCCGCACGTCGAACGCCCGCAGCTCCATCGGCACTTCGTCGCCTACGCGGTGCTGCTCGTGGTCGGCTGCTTCGGCGCGCTCGCCTTGCTGCGCGCCGGCGACGCGCGCACGCCGAACGCGCTCTACCGGGCCTATCTGATCTGGGTCTACGCGGCGCTCGTCGTCGGGCTGCTCGCGATCGGACTCGCGCTCGTGCGGCTGCGCGCATCCCGCACTGGCGCAACCGGCCCGGCGCTGGTAATCTTCGCCGCCGCCTGGGTGCTGCTGATCAGCATCGCGGGCAATGGTTATGAAGTGTTTGCCGTACAACGATCGGGCGCGCAGCTTGCGCCGGCCATCCGCGCCGCGCTCGCGAAGTTGCCGGCCGACACCCCGTTCTACGCGGTCCGGGGGCTCGATCACACGATTCCGTTCTATGCGGGCCATACGACGATCATGGTCGAGAGCGCCGATGAACTGGCCTACGGCGTGTCCGTCGAACCGCAGAAGTGGGTCCCGACCGTCGACGCCTGGAAGCAGCGTTGGAACGCGGATCACGCCGCGCTTGCGCTGATGTCGCCGGAAACCTATACCGAGCTTGCAAAGGACGGTGTACCGATGACCGTGATCGCGCGCGACAGCCGGCGCGTCGTGGTCGAAAAACCGAATTCATGAACCCGATTTCCCTGACCTGTATCCTGATCGGCGTCGCGCTCAATGCCGGCGCCCAACTGCTGCTCAAGGCCGGCGTGCGCGCGGTCGGCCATTTCGACTTCACTGTCGCGAACATCGTGCCCGTCGGCTGGCGCATCGCCACGCAGTGGCCGATCATCGGCGGACTCGCCTGCTACGTGATCAGCGTCGGCGTCTGGATCGTCGGCCTGTCGCGCGTCGACGTGTCGATCGCCTACCCGATGCTGTCGCTCGGCTACGTCGTCAATGCGTTCCTCGCGTGGTATCTGTTCGGCGAAGTGCTGACGGCCCAGCGCCTCGCGGGCATTGCGATCATTCTGATCGGTGTCGTCGTGCTCACGCGCAGCTGACGCTGCGCGCGCCCCGGGCCTCGCCCGTCATTACTCATCAGAAGCAGACTCGGAAACCATGAGCGAGCCATTCATTCCTTTCGTGAAACCCGATATCGACGAGGAAACCATCGCGGGCGTCGTCGATGTGCTGCGCTCGGGCTGGATCACGACGGGTCCCCAGAATCAGAAGTTCGAGGCGGCGCTGTCCGACTACGTCGGCGGCCGCCCCGTGCGTACGTTCAACTCGGGCACGGCGACGCTCGAGATCGGCCTGCGCATTGCCGGCGTCGGTCCCGGCGACGAAGTCATCACGACGCCGCTCTCGTGGGTCTCGACGAGCAACGTGATCTATGAGGTCGGCGCGACGCCTGTGTTCGCCGACATCGACCCCGTCACGCGCAATATCGACCTCGACCGCCTCGAAGCCAGCATCACGCCGCGCACGAAGGCCGTGATCCCGGTGTTTCTCGCGGGCCTGCCCGTCGATATGGACCGCCTCTACGCGATTGCGCAACACTACCGGCTGCGCGTCATCGAGGACGCCGCCCAAGCATTCGGCGCATCGTGGGGCGGCAAGCGCATCGGCGCGCTCGGCGACATCGTGTCGTTCAGCTTCCACGCGAACAAGAACCTGACGTCGATCGAAGGCGGCGCGCTGGTCCTCAACAACGCCGACGAAGCGCGGCTCGCCGAGAAATATCGGCTCCAGGGCGTCACGCGCACGGGCTTCGACGGCATGGAAGTCGACGTGCTCGGCGGCAAATTCAATCTGACCGACGTCGCCGCGCGCGTCGGACTCGGACAGCTCGCGCGCATCGCCGAATTCACGGCGCGCCGCCGTGTCATCGCGCGCCGCTATTTCGACGGCCTGCGCGACGGCGCGGCCGTGCGCGCGGGGGTCGAACTGCCCGTCGCCGACTTCGAAAACTCGAACTGGCACATGTTCCAGATCGTGTTGCCGCTCGAGAGGCTCCGGATGACGCGCGCGGACTTCATGAGCGCGCTCAAGGATCGCGGCATCGCGAGCGGCGTGCACTATCCGCCGATCCACCTGTTCAAGCTCTACCGCGAGCGCGGTTTCGGTCCCGGCATGTTCCCGCATACCGAGCGTGTCGGCGCGTCGATCGTGACGCTGCCCTTGTTCACACAGCTCAGCGACGCCGACGTCGATCGCGTCGTCGCTGCCGTCAACGACATCTGCGAGCGCCGCACGTCATGACCGCCACTCTGCATCCCGATGTCTCGATCGTGATCCCGATCTTCAACGAAGAGGCGGGTCTGGGCGCGTTGTTCGCGCGGCTCTACCCGGCGCTCGACGCGTTGTCGTGCAGCTACGAGATCCTGTTCGTCAACGACGGCAGCCGCGACCGCTCGGCGGCGATGCTCGCCGACCAGTGCCGTGTGCGCCCCGACGTCACGCGCGTCGTGCTGCTCAACGGCAACTACGGCCAGCACATGGCGATCCTCGCGGGTTTCGAGCAATCGACGGGCGAGATCGTCGTGACGCTCGACGCGGATCTCCAGAATCCGCCCGAGGAAATCGGCAATCTGATCGCGAAGATGCGCGAAGGGTACGATTACGTCGGCACGATCCGGCGCCAGCGCCAGGACACGTTCTTCCGCCGCAAGGCCTCGCGCGCGATGAATCGCCTGCGCGAACGCATCACGCGGATCAAGATGACCGATCAAGGCTGCATGCTGCGCGCGTACAGCCGCCGCATCATCGAGACGATCAATCGCTGCGGCGAGGTCAATACGTTTATCCCGGCGCTCGCCTACACGTTCGCGCAGAATCCCGTCGAGATCGAGGTCGCGCACGAGGAGCGCTTCGCGGGCGAATCGAAGTATTCGCTCTACAGCCTGATCCGGCTGAACTTCGACCTCGTGACGGGCTTCTCGGTCGTGCCGCTCCAGTGGTTGTCGTTTATCGGCGTCGTGCTCTCGGCCGGCTCCGCGAGCCTGTTCCTGCTGTTGCTGATCCGGCGCTTCATCGTCGGCGCCGAAGTTCAGGGCGTGTTCACGCTGTTCGCGATCACGTTCTTCCTGCTCGGCGTGATCCTGTTCGCGCTCGGCTTGCTCGGCGAGTACATCGGCCGGATCTACCAGCAGGTCCGCGCGCGGCCCCGCTACCTGATCGCGGCGGTGCTCGACGAACGCGCCTCGGCGAACGCGCAGCATGGCGCGCAGGCGATGCACGACACACACGAAGCGCCCGGCGCATTCGACCCGGCCCGCCCTCGCGACGCGGATGCCGCCAACGCGCCGTTCACGTCGCCGCGCAGCGGGAGCCGCCCATGACGGCCGTCGTCGATGCTTCGGGAGCCGCGGCTTCCGAGATCGCCGCTTCCGGTGTCGCCGCGCCGCGCGCGGTCGTCTTCGCGTACCACAACGTCGGCGTGCGCTGCCTCGAGGTGCTGCTTGCGCGCGGCGTCGACGTCGCGCTTGTCGTCACGCACGAAGACAATCCGAGCGAGAACATCTGGTTCGGCAGCGTGCGCGCCGTCGCGGCCGAACATGGGATCCCGGCGATCACGCCGGCCGATCCGAAGTCGTCCGAACTGTTCGACGCCGTGCGCGACGCGCGGCCGGATTTTATTTTTTCGGCGTATTAC
Organism: Pararobbsia silviterrae; assembly: GCF_003628125.1. Taxonomy (GTDB): domain Bacteria; phylum Pseudomonadota; class Gammaproteobacteria; order Burkholderiales; family Burkholderiaceae; genus Pararobbsia; species Pararobbsia silviterrae. The sequence goes on along the minus strand of NZ_RBZU01000005.1, from coordinate 379,620 downwards.
CGGCACATGCTGCCCGTCGAACTGCTCGCGCTTGCGCCGCGCGGCGCGTACAACATGCACGGCTCGCTGCTGCCGAAGTACCGGGGCCGTGTGCCCGTCAACTGGGCCGTGCTGCACGGCGAGACCGAAACCGGCGCGACCCTGCACGAGATGACGGCCAAGCCCGACGCGGGTGCGCTGATCGGCCAGACCGCGGTGCCGATCCTGCCCGACGACACGGCGGGCCAGGTATTCGACAAGGTCACCGTCGCAGCCGAGCAGACGCTCTGGAACGTTCTGCCCGCGCTGCTGGCGGGCCACGCGCCGCGGCTGCCGAACGAACGCGAGAAAGGCAGCTATTTCGGCGGACGCAAGCCCGAGGACGGCCGCATCGACTGGGCACAGCCCGCGCAGCAGGTCTACAACCTCGTGCGCGCCGTGGCGCCGCCCTATCCGGGCGCGTTTACCGACCAACTGAGAGACGACCCGACGAGCCAAACAAACCCGCCCGGCGACGCCGGCGCGACGATGCGTTTCGTCGTGACGCGCGCGCGCCTGTCGCACGCGGACGTCCGTCATTTGCAGCCCGGCTTGCAGGTAGAGGATAATGCGCTCCTTGGCGTATGCGGCGACGGCCGTGCGATCGTGATCCACGAACTCCAGCACGCGGGCCGCGTGATCGACGCAGCCGCATTCGCCCGCCTTATTCACTCTCCTCGACATTCATGAAAAAAGTCCTGATCCTCGGCGTCAACGGCTTCATCGGCCATCATCTTTCCAAGCGGATCCTTGAAACGACCGACTGGGAAGTCTATGGCATGGACATGTTGACCGACCGCCTGGGCGATCTCGTCGAGCATGAGCGGATGCACTTTTTCGAAGGTGACATCACGATCAACAAGGAGTGGGTCGAATATCACGTGCGCAAGTGCGACGTGATCCTGCCGCTCGTCGCGATCGCCACCCCCGCGACGTACGTCAAGCAGCCGCTGCGCGTGTTCGAGCTCGATTTCGAGGCCAACCTCCCGATCGTGCGTTCGGCCGTCAAGTACGGCAAGCATCTCGTGTTTCCGTCGACGTCGGAAGTCTATGGCATGAGTCCCGATGCCGAATTCGATCCGGATTCGTCGCCGCTGACCTATGGTCCGATCAACAAGCCGCGCTGGATCTACGCGTGCTCGAAGCAGCTCATGGATCGTGTGATCTGGGGCTACGGCATGGAAGGCCTGAACTTCACGCTGTTCCGCCCGTTCAACTGGATCGGCCCGGGCCTCGATTCGATCTACACGCCGAAGGAAGGCAGCTCGCGCGTCGTCACGCAGTTCCTCGGCAATATCGTGCGCGGCAAGAACATCAGCCTCGTCGACGGCGGCAATCAGAAGCGCGCGTTCACCGATATCGACGACGGCATCAGCGCGCTGATGAAGATCATCGAGAACAAGGACGGCGTCGCGAGCGGCAAGATTTACAACATCGGCAACCCGACGAACAACTTCTCGGTCCGCGAACTCGCCGACATGATGCTCAAGCTCGCGCGCGAGATCCCCGAATACGCCGAGACGGCCGGTCAGGTGCAGCTCGTCGAAACGTCGTCGGGCGCCTACTACGGCGAGGGTTACCAGGACGTGCAGAACCGCGTCCCGAAGATCCAGAACACGATGGACGAACTTGGCTGGAAGCCCGCTTCGAGCATGGATGTCGCGCTGCGTAAGATTTTCGAGGCCTACCGCGGCCAGGTCGCGGAAGCCCGCGCGCTCGTCGACTGACGCACGCATGGCCCGCATCGCGCTCAAGATCGACGTCGACACGCTGCGCGGCACGCGCGAGGGCGTGCCGAACCTCGCCCGCATGCTCGAACGCGCGCGCGCGCGCGCGACGTTCCTGTTCAGCCTCGGCCCGGATCACACGGGCTGGGCGCTGCGCCGCGTGTTCCGTCCGGGCTTTCTGAAGAAAGTGTCGCGCACGTCCGTCGTCGAGCACTACGGGATCAAGACGCTCATGTACGGCGTGCTGCTGCCGGGCCCCGATATCGGGCGTCGCGCGGCATCGCAGATGCGCGCGATCCGCGACGCGGGTTTCGAATGCGGGATTCACACGTGGGACCACGTGCTCTGGCATGACAACGTTCGCGAGCGCGACAAGGACTGGACCGTCGATCAAATGACCGCGAGCTACCGGCGCTACGCGGAAGTATTCGGCGCGCCGCCGCCGACGCACGGCGCCGCGGGTTGGCAAATGAATCCGTACGCGTTCGAGCAGATCGATACATGGGGCATGCTCTATGCGTCCGACGGTCGCGGTCACGGTCCGTACCGGCCCTGCATCGACGGCGAGCCGCTGCGCCACATCCAGATGCCGACCACGCTGCCGACGTTCGACGAAGTGCTCGGCGTAGACGGCATCGACGAATCGAATATCGCCGATCGATTGCTCGCGCTGACGGCCGACGATCGCGATCACGTGTTTACGCTGCACGCGGAACTCGAAGGACAGAAGCTCGCGCCGTCGTTCGAGCGCCTGCTCGACGGATGGCGCGCGCAAGGTCATCAACTCGTCGCGATGGCCGACTATCATGCTGCGCTGGATCCTGCGCAAGTGCCTCACGCCGAAATCGCGTGGGGCGAAGTACCGGGCCGCTCGGGCGAACTCATCGTTCAGCCCTGAACGGCGCACGGCGGGCGCCGTTCGATGTCGCGACGCCCCGCCTCGATCGGCGCGCGCCGAGACATACGACGGCGTGCAAGCCGGTTCGCGGCCGAGCGTCGATCGCATGTCGGTGCCGCGAACGCTCAACAAGAAACGACCAGGAGACCACGGTGTCCGTTGCAGTCAACCAAGCCGTACCCGACTTCACCGCCGATGCGACCGGCGAAGCTTTTAGTCTGTCCGCGCATCGCGGCCGCGCGATCGTGCTTTATTTTTATCCGAAAGACAGCACGCCGGGCTGCACGACCGAGGCGATGGGCTTTCGCGACCGGTACGACGCCTTCGTCGACGCGGGTGCCGATATCGTCGGCGTCTCGCGCGACAGCCTGCGTTCCCACGAGAATTTCAAGTCGAAGCTCGACCTGCCGTTTACCTTGATATCGGATGCCGACGAAGCGCTGTGCGCGTTGTTCGGGGTCATCAAGATGAAAAAGATGTACGGCAAGGAAGTGCGCGGCATCGAGCGCTCGACTTTCCTCATCGACGGCAACGGGGTGCTGCGGCACGAATGGCGCGGCGTCAAGGTGGCCGGCCATATCGACGAGGTCTTCGAGAGCGTCTCGGCGTTGTAGCTGTGGTCGTGGGGTGTTGCGGGTTGTCGTGAGTTGTCGTTTTTACGCTGCGGCGGCTCGCGTACCCGCGCTGTACATCGCCGATATGGAGCGTTATAGTCGTTCGCAATGATGGACTGTCAATCCGACTCTCTCTTGATGGACCGTGGTGCAGGTGATGCCGGCACCGCCCTGACTATCCTCCGCAGCGCCGCTTTTTCCGTGACGGGAAAGCGGCGTTTTGTTTTGGCGCGGACGCCGCATCGCACGCATCGGATTCCGATCGGCACCGAACTTGCGTCTATCGTGTCGCGCGACGCGCTGCAGACCGATATCCGCTGCAAGACGGGCCACGATATCGGTCGCGATATCGATCCCCGTTGGGCTCGATATCGCGCGTCAGGCACGCGACGATGGCAACCCATTTCAACGACGTTCGAATGGCGGTATCAGGGCGCGCGTTTCGTGGCGGGAGCACGCGATTTCCGTGTCACTTTCTTGCGTAATCGAGGGGCCGATGACGAGTTAGGCGAAAAGGCGGCAACCACAAGAGCGACGCCGTTCCGGCCCGCCTTGCGCGCGACGCGCGACGGGCGACCGGTCGGTGCAACAAGCTGACCCATATTCCTGAGGGAACACCATGCCTTTGCCTACCCTGCCGAGCAAGCTCGGCGACATGCTGTCCGCGGACGAGTACACCGCCAAGGCCAAGCCTGCCGCGCGTGGTACCCGGAAGCCGAACCTGGTTGCGGTCCCGACGTCCGCGCCGCCTGAAGACGACGCGGACGCTGCGGCGCCCGTCGCGCGCGGCAGCAAGGGCAAACAGACGGCCGCGTTGCTGACCCCGGCGCCGAGTCTCGTCGATGACACGGCGCCGCGCGGCGCTCAGCGCGAAACGTCCGACGCCGATGCGTCCGATGCGTCTTCTCCACGCAGCAAGACGGCCCGGGCCCGCACGGGCCGCCCGGCCGCGCCCTCGCCCGCCACGGCCGACGACGCGTTGACGCCGGTCCACGCACGCGGCGAAAGCGCACCGGCCACCGAGCGTGCATCGGCCGCGCAGGCTCCTGCAACGACAACCGGGAAACGCGCGACGCGCGGCAAACAGGCTCAGACGTTGCCGAGCAAATTGTTCGTGCTCGATACGAACGTGCTCATGCACGATCCGTCGAGCCTCTTCCGCTTCGAGGAACACGACGTCTATCTGCCGATGATGACGCTCGAGGAACTCGACAATCACAAGAAGGGCATGTCCGAAGTCGCGCGCAATGCGCGCCAGGTCAGCCGTACGCTCGACGCGCTCGTCGCCGATTCGGGGAACTCGCTGACCGAAGGCATTCCGTTGTCGCGGCTCGGCAACCGCGAAGCGGCGGGCAGCCTGTTTTTCCAGACGACGCTCAACGACATCGCGCCCGTCGAAGGCCTGCCCGAAGGCAAGGCCGACAATCAGATTCTCGGCGTCGTGCGCGCATTGCAGGCTCAACAGCCCGAGCGCCAGGTCGTGCTCGTGTCGAAAGACATCAATATGCGGATCAAGGCCCACGCGCTGGGTCTGCCCGCCGAGGACTATTTCAACGACCAGGTTCTCGAAGACAAGGACCTGCTCTATCCGGGCGTGCTGTCGCTTCCGCTCGATTTCTGGAGCAAGCACGGCAAGGGGATGGAGAGCTGGCAGGATACGAAGACCGGCACCACGTACTACCGCGTGACCGGGCCGCTCGTGCCGTCGATGCTCGTCAACGAATTCGTCTATCTCGAACCGCGTAACGGCGAACCCGCGTTTCACGCGCAAGTCCGCGAAATCAACGGCAAGACGGCGCTGCTGCAGACGCTGCGCGACTACGGTCATCACAAGAACAACGTCTGGGGTATTACGGCGCGCAATCGCGAACAGAACTTCGCGCTGAACCTCCTGATGAATCCCGAAGTCGATTTTGTGACGCTGCTCGGCTCGGCCGGTACCGGCAAGACGCTGATGGCGCTCGCCGCAGGGCTCGCGCAAGTGCTCGATGACAAGCGCTACAACGAGATCATCGTGACGCGCGCGACCGTGCCGGTCGGCGAGGACATCGGCTTCCTGCCGGGCACCGAGGAAGAAAAGATGCAGCCATGGATGGGCGCATTCGACGATAACCTCGAAGTCCTCCAGAAGACCGACGATGCGGCCGGCGAATGGGGCCGCGCCGCGACGCAGGAGCTGATCCGTTCGCGGTTGAAGGTCAAGAGCATGAACTTCATGCGCGGCCGCACGTTCGTCGACAAGTACGTGATCATCGACGAAGCGCAGAATCTGACGCCGAAGCAAATGAAGACGCTCGTCACGCGTGCGGGTCCGGGCACGAAGATCATTTGCCTGGGCAATATCGCGCAGATCGACACGCCTTATCTGACCGAAGGCAGTTCGGGGCTGACCTATGTCGTCGATCGCTTCAAGGGTTGGCGGCACAGCGGTCACGTGACGCTCGCGCGCGGCGAACGGTCGCGGCTCGCCGACTACGCGTCCGAGATTCTCTGATCGCGAGTCGCACAAAGAGACGGCAAGATGCCGCCTCGAAGGCCGGATCGCTGACCGGTTTTCGAGGCGGCATTGTTATTTCTGACGCGCCGACGGTGCCGCGTTGACGCGTATCGTCAGCGGTCGGAGCTGCATCGGATGCGATGTGCGCCTGCGCGCGCGTCCATCGATCAACGGATTCCCATCCAAGTTGACGAGGCGGGAGATTCGCACGCGTTGAGGTCGAATCGACGTTACCCGCGAGGTCCAGGCATTCGCAATAAACGCGGGAACCTTCGCGATTTTATTGTCGCGTAGACGCATGACCTGCAAACCCACCGGCAATGTCGTCCCGATTTTTTCTATTTTATTATTATTCGCATTCAAGTATTTTAAAAATCGAGGGTAACGAGGAATCTCGGAAAGTTGATTATTCGTGACGGATAACCAACGAATGGAGTCGGGCAATCGCTCGGGCAAGCGGACCAGCGCACAATAGTTTGCACTTAGCTGCTCGAGACGGCCTGGCATTCGCTCAGGAAGCGTTTCAAGAATCTCGTTATGATCAATATAAAGACTCTTTAGTTTTCGGGGCAAACGATCGGGCAAATTCGACAGCAGATTGTTGGCGACGTTCAAAGTCGTCAATTTACTGGGAAGCACACGATCGATGCCGATTAATATATTCGACGATATATCAAGCGTTCGCAACGTATCCGGCAACGTTCGATCGACATATTGAATGAGGTTGCTTTCCAGCTTCAGCGATTCGAGGCCGTCCGGCAGGTTTCGAATGTGGCGAATGCGATTCCGCGACAAATCGAGCGTCCGCAAACTAGCGGGAAGATTGGGCGGAATCCGCGAGAACGCATTCGAAGACGCATCGAGTTCGCGAATAGAGGCGGGTAAGTGATCCGGAAGGGTTCGCAGCCGATTTCTCGCGACCTTCAACGACACGATGTGTGCCGGAAGTTGAGGAAGACCATCGATATCGAGCTCACACAAATTCAATTCGCGGAGGTTCAAAACCGAACACCAGGCGATTTTGCACGAGATAACTTGCTGTTTGCGCTGTGTCACAAATCGTTGCGCGTCCCGCGGCACGATCGCCGCGTCGCGCCCGGTCGAGATCCGTGCGATCGAGGATGGGATGGGTTGCATAGCGATCGGTAGAGGTTTTGAGACGTTTAGGCGTTGAAAGCGGCGCATGCGTGGCGCCTCGACCGCAAGGCGAACCGGTCGTGAAACCGAACGGAAGTCAGGATTCCGGACCGATGGCGTCCAATGTGTCGAGGGCCTCTCGCGCCGCTCGGATCCGTCCAATTCGCTTCGTCGAAAGCCCGCGCGGCGATCCGCGTCGAGCGCCGTGATTAGAGCTGCGCACGTATTTCCGCATTTGACTGTTCCGCTCGCGTGCATCGGGAATGCCCCGGCCGTCGCAATCGCTCAATAGATCGGGCCGGGACGCGCGACGCCATGATTCCTCAATCACGACACAGACTCACCGCCGTTCAACAAGTTAAAGTGCTTCCTGAGCTTTATGATTTAAGTCTATGATAGGCGCACTTCTTTATTCGAGGGCCGCGCATATCGGGCTGCCCTCGCCTGTCATGCTTCGAGTCTGGCCACTGTTGATCGTCGTCCTCGTACTCGCCGCATGTTCGAGTACGCCGACGCGTCGCGAAAGCGCGCCGCCGATTTCGACGTCCCATGAATGGAAGCCACCGTCGTCGCTGCCGGCCTTTATCGACCATAGCGTCGGCGAGGAAGAGATTTCGATTCAGGCCATGAGCCTCGTCGGCGTGCCGTATCGTTGGGGCGGAAATACACCCGACTCGGGCTTCGATTGCAGCGGCCTCGTCCACTATGTCGTTGCACGCGCCGCGCGCGTCGATCTACCGCGCACGACCGCCGACATGAGCCTCGTCGGCGAAGCCATTCGGCCCGATGAAGTCGCGACGGGCGATCTGATTTTCTTCAATACGACCGGACGACCGCATTCGCATGTGGGCATCTATGTCGGCGGCTATCGTTTCGTCAATGCCCCCTCGACAGGCGGCACGGTTCGCATCGACTACATTTCGAATCCCTATTGGGCCAAACGCTTTGACGGCATTCGGCGCGTGGCCGGAAACCATCGGAGCGCAACGCCGTTTGACGCGCCGCAATGGGTCGCGTCGACGGCGCCCGATCCCAATGCATCCACGTTGAAATCGGCCTCCTCCGCGCCGGCGCTCGGCGAGGATGCCCCTTCGTCGGCGAATTCGGCGCGCGCCGCCGCGACGCGCGAGTCGCCGGCCGTCGTTCAGCGACCGCTCGTCGACGTGCAGCCTGGGAGCACCGGGTATGCATCGGTCGAGCCGACGACGACTGAGGGCCACAAGATCGCGATGCCGGTCGAAACCTCCACGGCCCCCGTTGCAGACGCCCATGCGCGCCGCATCGATGCGGGCGACACAGGCGTCTCGAACGCATCACCCGAGACGAACACACAAGGCGCCGGCGTCCAGCGCGTGAGTTTCAGCGCAGCGGGCGCTGCCGCGCGTTCCTCGCATACGGCAACGGGATCGGATCCCCTCGAACCGCCCCCGCCTTCGCGTGCCGATGCGCAAACGCAGGCTGCGGCCGAGCATGCATCGCCGGTCACCGATCCGATTGCAGCATTCGCCGAGCATCCGGATGCCGTTCGACATGCGACCGAGGCCGGAACCGCCGGGAATATGGGGACCGATGACCGCGCGGAGGCAGTCGGTGTGCGGCGCGCCCCGGGATCGGCTTCGAACACAACGGTCTCGAACCCCGAGGCCTCGAACTCAGCGGCCGTGGGCGCGACGAGCGCCGAAGCGCGAGAAACCGCAGCGGGCGCCGCCTCACGCGGCGCAACGGCACGCTATGACGCGCCGGCCGGCGGGACGCGCCCGAGCGCGGAGCCGGCCGCCGCTGCCACTGACGATCCGATTGCGCGCTTCGCGAACGGAAACTGACGGGTTTCGCAGCGAAAACTATTCGGCGCCGAAGAATGCGTTCGGGCCCGCGAAATTATCGAACTTCGTGTACTGACCGAGGAAGGTCATACGCACCGTTCCGATCGGACCGTTACGCTGCTTGCCGATGATGATTTCGGCCGTGCCCTTGTCCTGCGTGTCCGGGTTGTAGACCTCATCGCGATAGATGAATAGGATCACGTCGGCATCCTGTTCGATGGCGCCCGACTCGCGCAGATCCGACATCACGGGCCGCTTGTTCGGCCGCTGTTCAAGGCTCCGATTGAGCTGCGAGAGCGCGATGACCGGCACGTTGAGCTCCTTGGCGAGCCCCTTGAGCGAACGCGAAATCTCCGAAATTTCTGTCGCGCGGTTCTCACCCGGTGAGGTGCCGCTCATGAGCTGCAGATAGTCGATCACGATCAGTCCGAGCTGCCCGCATTGCCGCGACAAGCGCCGCGCGCGCGAGCGCAACTCCATCGGATTGATACCGCCCTGCTCGTCGATAAAGATCTGCGCCTCGCTCATTTTCTGCATCGCATGCGTGAGCTTCGGCCAGTCCTCGTCGATGAGCTTGCCCGTGCGCAGCCGGTGCGCGTCGAGGCGCCCGACCGAACCCATCATCCGCATCGCAAGCTGCGTCCCGGGCATTTCCATCGAAAACACCGCGACCGGCAAGCCGTATTCGACGGCGACGTATTCCGCGATATTCATCGAAAACGACGTCTTGCCCATCGACGGCCGGCCCGCGACGATGATCAGTTCGCCGCCATGCATGCCCGACGTCATCCGATCGAGATCGACGAAGCCGGTCGGCGTGCCCGTCACATCGCTCGGATTGTCCTGGTGATAGAGCGTGTCGATGCGCTCGACGACTTGCGAGAGCAACGGCTTGATCTCGAGGAATCCCTGCGCGCCGCGCGATCCGGCCTCGGCGATCGCGAAGACCTTGGCTTCGGCTTCGTCGAGGAGTTGACGGACTTCCTTGCCCTGCGGATTGAACGCGTCGCCCGAGATTTCGTCGGCGACGGTCACGAGTTTGCGCAGCACGGCGCGGTCGTGAACGATTTCCGCGTAGCGGCGAATATTTGCCGCGCTCGGCGTGTTTTGTGCAAGCGCATTCAGGTATGCGAGGCCGCCGACGTCTTCGGCCTTGCCTGCCGAGCTCAGCGACTCAAAGACCGTGATCACGTCGGCCGGGCGCGTCGCCGCGATCAACCTGCCGATATGCTGATAGATCAACCGGTGATCGAATCGATAGAAATCGCTTTCGTGGATGAAATCCGCGACGCGGTCCCACGCTCCGTTGTCGAGCAGCAGACCGCCGAGCACCGACTGCTCGGCCTCGACCGAGTGTGGGGGAACTTTGAGCGATTCGAGTTGAGGATCTTTGGCGTTCATGGGGGTGATTATCGACGATCGAGCGGCACTTGTGAGCGCCGCGTGCATGCCATTCAGGCGAGGCGCCTACGTCGGGTTGCCCGGACCGACGTACCGATCGGCCCCCCGGCCCTATCCACGCGCGTCCGCCGGTTCTCCGGTTCTCCGGTTCTCCGGTTCGCAGGTTCCTCAATCCTCAGGCTTCTGCCTATTCGGCCACCGTGTCATCCGCCTGCCGGGCCGGCGCTGACCATCCGTTGAAATTCGAGACAAACGCTCGACCTAGACTGGGCGCACCCCTTTTTCGGAGATGCGTCATGCCCGATAGTGGCCTCACGATCGCCACCCGAAGCTTCCCCGCCCCGCCGCGACCGATCTCGACCCAGCGTGTGACGCTCAACGTGCCGTGCGAACCGAAACAGGATCGCTACAGCCAACCTGCGCCGTGCGTGCCCGTCGTCTGTACCACCGTCAACACCGCGCCACCGTGGCGCCCCGACGCGAGGCGCTCGGTGCCGGAACCGCGCCCCAGGTCCGACGAGCGAGTCAATGGCCAAGGCGAATCGGTCTCCGCGGCATCCGTCAGGCACATCCCCGCCGACACCGCGACACGCGTTACACCTCGCCGGCCTCCAAACCGAACCAACTCGGCCGCCTCGCGCGCGAACTCGGTCGCACGCGAGGCGACACACAGTCTCGAGCACGCGACCAGCCGTCATGCGCTCGGTCAAGGCGACCTCGTGTCCGTTCGTATTCCCTGGCCGGACGGCGTTCAACAAATCCTGATCAGCGCGCAAGCGACGCAGGGCCGCGCAACGGCCTCGATGATCTCGCGCAGCGGCGGCTCGACGCATTCGATTCCGTTCACGGCCGGCGTGCCCCATGTGCTCGAAATCGGCTCGCCGGGGCTCGAACGTCATCCCGAAGCGGTGCATATCCTGCTCGTCGGTCTCGAATCGGACACTGTGGTCGAGATCGATTCAGCGACATTTGCGTGATCGCATCCTGCACCTCACCGCGACTCGCGCGTGCCCAACAAAAAAACCCGCTTTCGCGGGTTTTTTTAAGTCGAAACGACGCGCGAGCGCGTCGTTTCGTCGGGCGATCCCGCCGAAAGCGGGTCTCGCTTAGGCGTGTTCGCCGGCGACTTGCACGGTGATGTCGACAACGATATCCGTGTGCAGCGCGATCTGAACGGTCTGTTCGCTGACCGTCTTGATCGGGCCGTTCGGCAGACGCACTTGCATCTTCTCGACCGCGAAGCCGTTCGCCTTCAGGGCTTCGGCGATATCGAAGTTCGTGACCGAACCGAACAGACGGCCGTCCACGCCAGCCTTCTGGCTGATCGTCACGGTCGAACCCGCGAGCTTTTCGCCTTGTGCTTGCGCTGCGGCGAGCTTCTCGGCCGCTGCCTTCACGCGCTCGGCGCGCTCGGCTTCGAACTGAGCGAGGTTTTCCTTCGTCGCGCGCTTGGCGAGACGTTGGGGGATCAGAAAGTTACGTGCGTAGCCGTCCTTGACCTTCGCGACTTCGCCGAGGTCGCCCACATTCGCGACCTTCTCCAACAAAATGACTTGCATTCGAATTCTCCGAAAGATCGACGCTTAGGCCTTGTGCAGGTCCGTGTACGGCAGCAGGGCCAGGAAACGAGCACGCTTGATGGCGGAATCAAGCTGACGCTGATAGTGCGCCTTCGTGCCCGTCAGGCGTGCCGGCGTGATCTTGCCGTTTTCGCCAATGAAATCCTTCAGCGTTTCGATGTCTTTGTAGTCGATCTGCTCGACACCAGCAGCCGTGAAACGGCAGAACTTCTTGCGCTTGAACAGCGGGTTCTGCTGCTGACGGCGACGGTCGAACTTTTTACCTTTACCAGCGGGACGCGGCATGATCAGTCCTCTTCAATCTCTAGCAATTCTGTGATGTGAAATACCAAGCTTTTGGCGTTGCGATTGCGTGGGGCCAGGAAACCCGCCAAGCGCGCCGAGTCGCCAAGTGCGAGAACCGCGATCCTTCCGCTGATCTCGCCGGCGGCCAGCGCCGCAAGCGTCATTTCAATCTGGCGCGCGACACCCGCCTCGAACACCGTACCCCGGTGCGCCAATGTGCAATTCACGATTGGCACGCCGGCCGGCGTATATCGGAGCGGCTCGCGTTCGACGAGATGCGCGTCGATCTCCAGCCTGTTCAACGCCCTGCCCGGTGCCCGGCTTACGCCGAAGCGTCGCTCGTTTGTGCCGCGGCGGCCTTCTTGGCCTCTTCGCGCGCCACTTCCTTCATCATCGGCGACGGAGCGGTTTCAGCCTTCTTCGTCTTCGTGATCAGGTGACGCAACACGGCATCGTTGAACTTGAACGCGTGTTCGAGTTCGTCCAGGGTGGCCTGGTCGCACTCGACGTTCAGGCACACGTAATGAGCCTTGGCAAGCTTGTCGATCATGTAGGCCAACTGGCGACGGCCCCAGTCTTCAACGCGGTGGATCTGACCGCCGCGCGACGTGATGGTCGTCTTGTAGCGCTCGATCATCGCGCCGACCTGCTCGCTTTGGTCGGGATGCACGATGAATACGATTTCGTAATGACGCATAACCTCTCCTTGTGGATCGTAGCCACCCGAGCGTCGGTTCGGTGTGGCAAGGGGAAAACGCGGGATTATAGCGACAAGTCGCCGGACAGGCAAGTCTGATCAACGAAGGCGCGAACGGCGCCCTATCTCAGAGCGGTCCCTGAACGCGGACCTTCGCCTGAGCCACCGATTGCACGGCGAGCGGCTCGTGAACGATGCCCGGCCACGACGCGCGCGGCGGCAGCGCGGTCACCGACGCCGAGGGCAAGGCCTCGATCGTCGACCACTCGGGATCGGGGATCTCCGAGAACACCTGGCGCAGACGCGCGCCCCAGGTCGAATGGATCATCTGGAAGTACGCGTTGTCGTTGTCCATCGAAACGAATCGCGTCACGCGCAAAGCATCGCGCTCGTAGACGAGCAGATCGAGCGGCAGCCCGACCGACAGGTTCGAGCGCAGCGTCGAATCCATCGAGATCAACGCACACTTGGCCGCCTCGTCGAGCGGCGTCGACGGCGTCAGCACGCGGTCGATGATCGGCTTGCCGTATTTGGCCTCGCCGATCTGCAAATACGGATTGACCGACGACGCCTCGATGAAATTGCCGGCCGAATAGACCTGGAACACCCGCATCGGCTGCGTGCCGATCTGGCCGCCGATAATGAAGCTGCAGTTGAATTCGACGCCGAACTGCTGGAGCGACTCCGCATCGCGCCGATAGACCTCGCGCACGGCCTCGCCGACGACGCGCGCGGCGTCGTGCATCGAGTCCACGCTCCAGAGGCTGGCCGCATGGCCGGCGGCCGGCTCGCCGAGCACCTGGCACACCGCCTGGGAAATCGCGAGATTGCCGGCCGACATCAATACAATCACACGCTCGCCGGGATTCTCGAACACCGACATTTTCCGGAACGTGCTGATCTGGTCGACGCCTGCATTCGTGCGGGTGTCCGACAAAAACACCAGACCGTCGTTCACGCGCATTGCCACGCAGTAGGTCATGTCCTTCGCCTTCGTATAGCTTGATTCGAATCCCGGATTGTAGCCGCAGGCCGGCGCGCGTCTGTCGCGCGCGCGCCTCAATCGACGATACGCGCTTTGCGCACGCACGCGTGCGACGGTTGCCGGGCGAACGACTCGCGCCCTACTGAAGCGTGTCGGCGTTGACCCGGACCGAAACCTGCAGACGCTCTTCGCGACCGCCGATGCGCGTGCCGCGCACGGGTGCGGCCGCTTCGTAATCGCGGCCCTGCGCAACGCGGCAATACCGCCCGCCCGCGAACTCGCTGCGCGCCGCGTCGATGCTGATCCAGCCGATCTTGTCGAGCCACACATCGACCCATGCGTGACTTGCCGCCTGCGGCGTATCGCCGCCGTCGATATAGCCGCTCACATAGCGTGCGGGAATCCCGCGCGCACGGCAGCACGCGATCATCAGATGCGCGTGATCCTGGCTGACCCCCTTGCCGGCCGATAGCGCATCCGCGGCCGTGCTCGCGACGTCCGACGTGCCGGGCTCATAGGCCACGCGCGCGCGGATCCGGTCGGCAAGCTCGATGAGTCCCGCCGGCCGGTCAAGCGCACCCGTCTCCTGCGCGAGCGAGCGGATCGCCTCGTTCGCTTCGGTCAGCCGCGTCGCGCACGTGAAGTGTTCGAGCGGCACGGCGCCGACGACATCGCCAAGCCGCCCGTCGTGCAGCGGCATCGTATCGACCTCGCCGCTCACGCGCAGCCGAATCTCGCGATGCGGCCGCGTGAGTACGAGCGTGTGCAAGGTGTTGCCGTACGCGTCGACCGACGTATCGAGCTTGCCCGGCGCTTCGACGTGCCAATGCAAGATCAATTGCGCGTTCGCGTTCGCGGGAGTCAAGCGCAATTGCTGGATCGAATACTGAACCGGCGATTCATACCGGTAGGTCGTTTCGTGTTGAATAGCCAGACGCATGGACGCCTCCCTCAATATTCAATAGACCGGCAGCATCAGGAAAGTACGGGAAATCGCGTTGCCGAGTTCGTAGACGCGCGCGAGAAACTGCGTCAGATAGGCATGCAGGCCCGACTCGAGAATCTGGTCGATATCGGCGTACAGCAATTCGGCGCGCAACTTGCCCGCCGAGCGCTCGCACGCGTTCGACGCCTCGGTGCGCAACAAGGCGAGGTTGCTGCACACCGCGTCGAGCGAGGCGAGCAGCGAGCGCGGCATGTTCGGGTTCAACATCAGCAATTCGACGACGCGCTCGGGCGTCACGACATCGCGATAGACCTTGCGATAGATCTCGAGCGCCGACACCGAACTGAGCACCGAGGTCCAGTAATAGAAGTCCTCGAGCTGGCCCTCGCGCTGGACGTCGCGCGCGACATCCCTGCGCTCGTGGCCGACTTGCGTCTGGACCTGAACATCGCCCGCTTGCGTGTCGAACTGCGCCTGGGTCTGCGCCTGCACTTGAGCCAGCACTTGCGCGGCATGCTGGCTCGCCTGAGCCTGCATTTGCGCCTCGGCGTTTTCCGCGTCGAGGAACCGCACGTCGAGGATCCGCGCCGTGTTGTCGGCACGTTCAAGCACGGTGCCGAGCTGCGTGAACACGAACGCATCGTCCTGCAACGCCGTGCCGAGCGTGACGCCGCGCGACAGATGCGAGCGGAACTTGACCCACTCGAACAACGAGTTCGCGTCCGACGACAGCTCGCCGTTCGCGAGGCGCTCGACGTATTCGAGCCACGTGAAATTGATCGTCTCCCAGGCCTCGGTCGTCAGCACGCCGCGTACGGCGCGTGCGTTCTCACGCGCGGCCTGCAGACAGGCGTAGATGCTCGACGGGTTGTCGGGCGCGGCGGCCAGGAAATCGAGGACGTTCTCGCGCGTCGGCCCGCCCTTGTCCGCATAACGCGCGTCGAACGCGGGTTCGAGTTCCGAGATCCGGAGCACCGCGCGTTGCGCGCGCTCCTCATGCTTTGCGCTCTGCGGCAACAGCAGCGTCTTCAGATTGATGTCGAGCATGCGCGCGGTGTTCTCCGCGCGCTCCATATATCGCGCCATCCAGAACAGATGGTCGGCCGTGCGGCTCAGCATGGTGCGCCCTCGTCGTTATTCGATCATCCAGGTGTCTTTGGTGCCGCCGCCTTGCGAGGAGTTGACGACGAGCGATCCCTCCTGCAACGCGACGCGCGTGAGGCCGCCTTGCGCCATCGTGACCGTCTTGCCCGAGAGCACGAAGGGCCGAAGGTCGATATGGCGCGGCGCGATGCCCGACTCGACGAAGGTCGGACAAGCCGACAGCGCGAGCGTGGGTTGCGCGATATAACCGGCCGGCCGCGCAAGCAGCCGCTGCCGGAAGTTCTCGATCTCCGCGCGTGTCGACGCGGGGCCGACGAGCATGCCGTAGCCCCCCGCGCCATGCACTTCCTTCACGACGAGCTCGGGCAGATGATCGAGCACGTACGCGAGATCGTCGCGCTTGCGGCACTGATAGGTCGGCACGTTGTTGAGGATCGGCTTCTCGCCGAGATAGAACTCGATCATGTCCGGCACGTACGGATAGATCGACTTGTCGTCGGCCACCCCGGTGCCCACGGCATTCGCGAGCGTCACGCGGCCCGCGCGATAGACCGACATCAGGCCCGGGATGCCGAGCGCCGAATCGCCGCGGAACGCGAGCGGATCGAGGAAGTCGTCGTCGATACGCCGATAGATCACGTCCACGCGGCGCGGTCCGTGCGTCGTGCGCATGAACACGGCGTTGTCGTCGACGAACAGATCCTTGCCTTCGACGAGCTCGACGCCCATCTGCTGCGCGAGGAACGTGTGTTCGAAGTACGCCGAGTTGTACATGCCCGGCGTCATCACGACGACGGTCGGGTCGTCGACGCCGGCCGGCGCGACCGAGCGCAGCGTGTCGAGCAGCAGATCCGGGTAGTGCGCGACCGGCGCAATCTTGTTCTGCACGAACAGCTCGGGAAACAGCCGCATCATCATCTTGCGGTTCTCGAGCATGTACGAGACGCCCGAGGGCACGCGCAGATTGTCCTCGAGCACATAGAAGTCGCCGTTGTCGCCGGCCCGCACGACATCGACGCCCGCGATATGCGCGTAGATATCGAGCGGCACGTCGACGCCCTGCATCTCGGCACGATACTGCGCGTTCGTATAGACCTGGTCCGCCGGTATCACGTTGGCCCGCACGATGTTGCGATCGTGATAGACGTCGTGAATGAACATATTGAGCGCCTTGACGCGCTGCCGGAGCCCTTCCTCGAGCACGGTCCACTCGTGCCTCGGAATGATCCGCGGGATCATGTCGAACGGGATCAGCCGCTCGGTCCCGGAGTCCGCGCCGTAGACGGCGAACGTGATGCCGACTCGCCGAAACACGAGATCGGCCTCTGCTCGCTTGCGGGCCATGGTCGCGTCGGACTGTCGTTTAAGCCAGTCGTCGAAGCGCCGGTAATGCGGCCGCACACCCAGGGCCGCGTCGTTCTCTTGCATCTCGTCGTAGAACCGCATGGAGTCCTTCCTGCGCCGTTGCGTCACAAGGAAAAAGCAAACCGTATGCCAATACGTCGAGCGATGTTTCGGTGCAGATCATTGTGATGCAACGCACCGAAAACGAACAGTCCTTTGAACTCAGGGTTACCTTGCAGTGCATGACGATGCGCGACGGTGCGGCACGCGCCGCGTGCCGTCGGGTTTGCCGGCGCGATGCACTAGAACGTGTCGAACGCGCCCTGCAGTTCGTCGACGCCGCGCAGGCCGCTCGCCAGCGCGACCATGAGTAATACGCGCGCCTTGAACGGCGACAGCGAGCCGGCGCTCACGAATCCGAGCCGGTCGTCCGACGCGGCCCCGTTATGCAGCACATGCCCCGCGCCGACGCGCGATGCGCGCACCACGGCGACGCCTTGGTCCGCGGCGTCGGACAATCCCGCGAGCAGACGATGATGGATCGACCCGCCGCCCGTCCCCGCGACGACGATGCCGTTCGCGCCGCTCGCCACGAGCGCATCGACCGCAATCCGTGTGACACCCGCGTAACTTGTCACGATATCGACATCGGGCAGCGCGCCGTCGATCGCATAGGGCGCGACCTGGATCTCGCCCGGCGATGACGCGGACGACGCGGCCCGAGCCGCGTCCGCCTCGCGCACGCCGAGACGAAACGGCGTGGCCACCGTATGCAGACGTTCGCCGCGCCGCTCGAACTCGATCTGGGCGTCGTGGATCCAGCCGAGCGGTCCGGTCTCGGGCGAGGCGAATGCATCGATCGAAAACGTGCTCGTCTTCGCGACCTCGCGCGCCGAGTGAATCCGTCCCGCGAACACAACGAGCACGCCGCGTCCGTGCGCGGCGGGCGAGCCCGCGACCCGCACGGCTTGCAGCAGATTCAGCGGGCCGTCGGCCGAGATCGCCGTCGCAGGCCGCATCGCGGCGGTCATCACGACGGGTTTCGGCGACTTGACCAGCAAATGCAGGAAATACGCGGTTTCTTCGAGCGTGTCGGTGCCGTGCGTGACGACGACGCCGTCGACGTCGTCGCGCGCGAGCAGCGCGTCGATGCGCTGCGCGAGCGCGAGCCAGAGCGCGGTGCTCATGTCCTTGCTGTCGATGGAGGCGACGGGTTCGCTTTCGATGCGCGCGAACGTGTCGAGTCCGGGCACGGCCTCGAGCAGTTGCGAGACGGGCAGCGCGCCGGCCTGATAACCGGTCGTCTGGGTCGCCGTGGGCGCCGCGCCGGCGATCGTCCCGCCGGTACCGACCACGACGATGCGTGGCAATGGGAAGGTCGAGGAGGTCATGCGCGGGATTCTATCGAAGGCGACTCCGAAAATCCCCGCGCGAGCAAAATTTCGCGTTGCGCGCACGCGGGCTCGCGTGCGCGCCGTCCGGCGATGTCAGCTCAATCAAGCCGCTTCGCGAAGCTGCAAGGCGATGTCCGATTCCTTGAGTTGCGGCGCGAACATCTCGATGAGCTTGTACGCGTAGGCGCGCAGGAACGCGCCCTTGCGCAGCCCCACGCGCGTCGTGTTCGCCTCGAACAGGTCGCCCGTCTCGAGCCGCACGAGCTCGGAATCCTTGCGCTCGTCGAACGCCATGGCGGCAACGATGCCGATGCCCATGCCGACCTCGACGTAGGTCTTGATCACGTCGGCGTCGATCGCGGTCAGCACGACGTCGGGCACGAGGCCCGCGGCGGCGAACGCGGCGTCGATATGCGAGCGCCCCGTTAGATCCTGGTCATACGTGATGATCGGAAACGCCGCGAGATCCTCGATCGTGACGGCCTCGAGCGAAGCGAGCTTGTGGCCCTTCGGCACGACGACCTCGTGATGCCACGAATAGCACGGGAACGTCACGATATCGGGGTAGCGATCAAGTGCTTCGGTCGAGATCCCGATGTCGGCCTCGCCGTCGACGATCATCTGGGCGATCTGCTGCGGCGTGCCCTGACGCAGCGCAAGGTGCACCTTCGGGAACACCTGCTTGAACTCACGAATCACGCGCGGCAGCGCGTAACGCGCCTGCGTGTGCGTCGTGGCGAGCACGAGGTGACCCGCATCGTGTTCGGAGAACTGACGCGCGACGCGGCGCAGATTCTCGGCGTCGAGCAACATGCGCTCGATCGTCTTGTGGACCGCCTTGCCCGGTTCCGTGAGACCCGTGAGGCGCTTGCCGCGACGCACGAAAATATCGACACCGAGTTCGTCCTCGAGATCCTTGATCTGTTTGGATACGCCCGACTGCGACGTGTAGAGCACGTTCGCGACCTCGGTCAGATTCATGTTCTGACGCACGGCCTCGCGAACAAAGCGCAATTGCTGGAAGTTCATGACGACGTCCTTGCGTTTGAGTAATTGTGAGGGTTCGGTTGTCGTCGCGCGTCAGCCGCGCGCCGATGCCGGAAAAACACGCAGCTCGCGCGGCACGGCCGTAACGCCGTCGCCCACCCCAAGCTGCAATCCATGCCACGTCTGCCGGTCGAGCTCGGCTTCGAGCACGCCGCCGGCCGGCGTGCGGAGTTCGATCCGGACCTGGCCCCCGAGCGGCAGCACGCGCTGCACGTCGACGACGATGCCGTCGGCATGCGTGGTGTCCGCGTCGCCGCGCGGGAACAGCAGCAGATCGTGCGGACGGACGTACGCCAGCGCGGGGCCCTCGAACGCCGCATCGGCCGCGATCGCACGATGCGCGCCGTCGGCAATGAAGCCGCTGCGTTCGACATGTCCCTTGAGCTGGTTCGCGGCGCCGAGGAATTCGTAGACGAACGGCGTCTGCGGCCGATCGTAGACGTCCTGCGGGCTGCCGACCTGCTCGACCGCGCCGCGATTGAGCACGACGATCCGGTCCGCGACTTCGAGCGCCTCTTCCTGATCGTGCGTGACGAACAGCGTCGAGATATGGAGTTCGTCATGCAGACGACGCAGCCACGAACGCAGCTCCTTGCGGACCTTCGCGTCGAGCGCGCCGAACGGCTCGTCGAGCAGCAGCACCTTCGGTTCGACCGCGAGCGCGCGCGCCAGCGCAATACGCTGCCGCTGCCCGCCCGACAGCTCGGACGGATAACGCTCGGCCAGCCAGTCGAGCTGCACGAGTTCGAGCAGTTCGTGAACCTTCGCGCGGATCGTCTGCTCGGACGGCCGCTCCTTGCGCGGCTTCACGCGCAGGCCGAATGCGACGTTCTCGAAGACCGTCATATGGCGAAACAAGGCGTAGTGCTGGAAGACGAAGCCGACCTCGCGCTCGCGCGCGCCGACATCGACGACGTCGCTGCCGTTGAGCACGACCTGTCCGGCGTCGGCGTGTTCGAGCCCGGCGATCACGCGCAGCAACGTCGTCTTGCCGCAGCCCGACGGTCCGAGCAATGCCACGAGTTCGCCCGCGGGAAAATCGAGCGACACGTCATTGAGCGCGACGAAGTTGCCGAACTGCTTGCGTAGATTGCGAACCTTGATGCTCATCTGGACTTACTCCGGAACGGCAGGCGAAGCCGCGCGCGGCGCGGCGCTTTCGCCGGATTGCTGATCGAGCTTGCGCTCGGCGAGCAGCTTCAGGCCGAGCGTCACGAGCGCAAGCAGCGCGAGCAGCGACGCCACGGCGAACGCGGCCGCGAAGTTGTACTCGTTGTAAAGAATTTCGACATGCAGCGGCATGGTGTTCGTCGAGCCGCGGATATGACCCGAGACGACCGACACCGCACCGAATTCACCCATCGCGCGCGCGTTGCAGAGAATCACGCCGTAGAGCAGCCCCCACTTGACGTTGGGCAACGTGACGCGCCGGAAAATCTGCCAGCCCGAGGCGCCGAGCACGCGCGCGGCCTCTTCCTCGTCGGCGCCCTG
Organism: Pararobbsia silviterrae; assembly: GCF_003628125.1. Lineage (GTDB taxonomy): Bacteria > Pseudomonadota > Gammaproteobacteria > Burkholderiales > Burkholderiaceae > Pararobbsia > Pararobbsia silviterrae. Next base: position 358,632 of record NZ_RBZU01000005.1, on the reverse strand, counting down.
CGCCTGCATGAGCGGAATCAGCTCGCGCGCGACGAACGGAAACGTGACGAACACCGTCGCGAGCACGATGCCCGGCACGGCGAAGATGATCTGCACGTTGTGGCTGTCGAGCCAGGGTCCGAGCCAGCCTTGCGCGCCGAACAGCAGCACGTAGACGAGCCCCGCGATGACGGGCGACACCGAAAACGGCAGATCGATCAGCGTGATCAGCAGGCTCTTGCCGCGAAACTCGAACTTCGCGATGGCCCACGACGCCGCGAGTCCGAACACGACGTTGAGCGGCACCGCGATCGCCGCGGTCAGCAGCGTGAGCTCGATCGCCGACACGGCGTCCGGGTCCGCGAGCGCGCTCAGATAGAACGCGACGCCCTTCGAAAATGCCTGCACGAACACCGACACGAGCGGAACGACGAGAAAGCCCGCGAGAAACAGCAAGGCGACCGTGATCAGCGTATAGCGGACCCAGCGCGGCTCGGTCGTCGGATGCAGACGCTCGGCGCGCGCTCGCGCGGCCGAGGCGTCGAAAGCGCGCTTGTCGCGCGCGGCCAGATCGCCGTTCATGCCTGAAGAACCTCCACACGGCGGGTGGCGCCGGCGGCGCGGCTGACGCGATGCTGAAGCCACCATTGCAGGGTATTGATGCCGAGCAGCAGCACGAACGCGACGAGCAGCATGACGACGGCGAGCGCGGTCGCGCCCGCGTAATCGTATTGCTCGAGCTTCGTGATGATCAGCAGCGACGTGATTTCCGACTTCATCGGTACGTTGCCGGCGATGAAGATGACCGAGCCGTACTCGCCGAGCGCCCGCGCGAACGCGAGCGCGAAGCCGGTCAGCAGCGCCGGCGTCAACGCCGGCAGGATCACGCGCCGGAACGTTTGCGCGCGGGTCGCGCCGAGGCACGCGGCCGCCTCTTCCTGCTCGCGTTCGAAATCTTCGAGGATCGGCTGCACCGTGCGCACGACGAACGGCAAGCCGATGAACGTCAATGCAATCAGCACGCCGAGCGGTGTAAACGCGATCTTGATGCCCAGCGGCGCGAACCACTGTCCGATCCAGCCGTTCTGCGCGTAGATCGCCGCGAGCGACACGCCCGCAACGGCCGTCGGCAACGCGAACGGCAGATCGACGATCGCGTCGATCGCGCGCTTGAACGGGAATTCGTAGCGCACGAGAACCCACGCGACGAGAAAACCGAACACCGCATTGATCACCGCGCCGATCAGCGCCGCGCCGAACGTCAGCCGGTACGACGCGATCACGCGCGGCGACCAGACCGCCGCCGCGAACTGCGACCATTCGAGCGTCGCCGCCTTCGCGAACATCGCGGCGAGCGGAATCAGCACGATCAGACTCAGATACACGATCGTGACCCCGAGCGTGAGCCCGAAGCCGGGCAACGCGCTGGGTTTGCGGAATGTCAGGCTGGCCATCGCGAACTTACTTCGGTAGGTAAATCGAGTCGAACACGCCGCCGTCCGCGAAATGCACCTTCTGCGCGTTGGCCCAGCCGCCGAACGTATCGTCGACCGTGTAGAGCTTGAGCTTCGGGAACTGCTTGGTCAGCTCGGCGGGCACTTTGTCCGAACGCGGACGATAGAAGTTGCGCGCGGCGATTTCCTGGCCTTCCTCGCTATACAGATATTGCAGATAGGCTTCGGCGACCTTGCGCGTGCCGCGCTTGTCGACGACCTTGTCGACGACCGCGACGGGCGGCTCGGCGAGAATGCTCGCCGACGGCACGACGATCTCGAACTTGTCCGAGCCGAATTCCTTGAGCGCGAGGAACGCTTCGTTTTCCCAGGCGATCAGCACGTCGCCGAGATCGCGCTGAACAAAGCTCGTCGTCGCGCCGCGCGCGCCCGAATCGAGCACGCCCGCGTTCTTGTAGAGCGCGCCGACGAAGGCCTTGGCCGTGTCGGCATTGCCGCCCGGCTTATGCAGCGCATACGCCCATGCCGCCAGATAGTTCCAGCGTGCGCCGCCCGACGTCTTCGGGTTCGGCGTGACGATCGACACGCCCGGCTTGATCAGGTCGTCCCAATCCTTGATGTGCTTCGGGTTGCCCTTGCGCACGAGGAACACGATCGTCGACGTATAGGGCGCCGCATTGTCGGGCAGCTTCTTCTGCCAGCCCGGATCGATCGAGCCTTTGGCGGCGATCGCATCGATGTCATAAGCCAGCGCGAGCGTGACGACGTCCGCCTGCAGGCCATCGATGACCGAGCGCGCCTGCGCGCCCGAGCCGCCGTGCGACTGACGGAACGTGACCGTCTCGCCGGTCGTCTGCTTCCAGTGCTTCGCGAACGCCTGGTCGAATTCCTGGTAGAGCTCGCGCGTCGGGTCGTACGAAACGTTCAGCAGTGTCGTGTCGGCATGTGCGGGAACCATCGCCAACGCACCGCATGACGCGACGAGCAGCGCGGCGGCCGTCTTCTTGATTGCCCCGCGAACGGATTGCCACCGGCCGGCGATCCCGTGACCGATCTCTCGTGCGTGCCCCAGCGTGTCGACCATCGATGCCCTCTTATGGTTGTGAATGCGAGGGCTGAGTGTATCGATGCCTACAAATAGCTAAAACGAATTATTGATTATTCTTTTATGGCCATTTTGATATATAGAAAAAATATAGCGATATTCGAAGAGAAAGCTTGATATCTTTTCGACACTGTATAAAACTACAGCCATCTGTTCATCCATACAGTGCCACGCAACGCCTGCCTGGCAGTGCTTTCATTGACACCATGGTCAAATTAACCGCACGACAACAGCAGGTATTCGATCTCGTCCGCCGGGCGATCGAGCGTTCAGGTTTTCCGCCGACGCGGGCCGAGATCGCGGCGGAACTCGGATTCAGCTCGGCGAACTCGGCCGAGGAGCATCTTCGAGCGCTGGCCCGCAAGGGCGTGCTCGAACTCGCGGCCGGCGCCTCGCGCGGGATCCGGATCAAGCCCGAGGCGCTCGACGATTTCGACAGTCCTCATCAGTTCACGCTGCCCCATCCCGCGATTCAGCAACTGTCGCTGCCGCTGATCGGGCGCGTCGCCGCCGGCAGTCCGATCCTTGCTCAAGAGCATGTGCAGCAGCATTACGCGGTGGATCCGAGTTTGTTCAGCGCGACGCCCGACTATCTGCTCAAGGTCCGTGGGATGTCGATGCGCGACGCGGGCATTCTCGACGGCGACCTGCTGGCCGTGCAGCGCAAAAACGAGGCGCGCGACGGCCAAGTCGTCGTTGCGCGTCTGGGTGACGAAGTGACGGTCAAGCGCTTGCGCCGTCATCCGAGCGGCATCGAGCTCGTCGCCGAAAATCCCGACTTCCCGTCGATCATGGTTGCGGCCGGACGCGAAGATTTCGAACTCGAAGGCATTGCCGTCGGGCTTATCCGTTCGGGCGACTTTTAACCCACTTTCGAGCGAACGATCATGATGATCATCCCTACATCGCTGCACACCGATACCGCACCGAACCGCGCTCCGCGCATCGTGCGTGGCACGCGGCTCGTGCAGTCGCTCGTTCGCTCGCTGGTCCGGACATGCATACGCACGACGCGCCGGTCCCAACGTTCACCGATCGCGCGGATGGCATCGACGCGCGCACGTGCCGCACGCTCGGCCGTTCAGGCGGCCGTGCGCTCGGTCGTGTCGCCGACCGCTGCGCTGTCGAGTCTCGGACGCGAACCCCGTGACGGGCTGCACGAGCCGCGCATCGAAAGCATTCATGGCGGGGCGCGGCGCGCGCGGGTCGCCAATGTCGATCACGTCGTGAGTCGCGACACGCGTGCGCCGATCGACGCGCGCACGACGGGCACGGGCCGCGGCCTGTCGGGTCTCGCAGGCGCGAGCCGGGCACGCGCAACGACGGCACCGCCCCCCCGACACGCGTCGATGCCACGGGCGCCCGCCAGCATGGCCAAGCTCCAACACCCGGTTCGCATCTATTCGACGCCGTCGCGGACTGTCATGGTCGGCACACTCGCCGAAGTCGCGCGCATGCTCGATATCTCGATCGAGCGCGAACGCGCACGCCTCGCGCCGCAGAGCTAGGGCACGACGGCGGATACACGGAACACACCCGCGACACCGAATGACCTCCTTGATCGGCAACGTTTCTTTTGCACATTCCCGAAGAGTCTGAGTGAGAGGTTCGCCTGGCGGGCTGCCTGAACGGCTCGCTTGAGGGCCAGCCTGAGAGGTCCACCTGAGGGCCTGCGCTCGAGGTCTAGCGCCTGCGTGGGAGGTCTGCCGGGGGGCTACATGAGCGCGCCTGCGTGAAAGTCCTGTCTCGGGGCCCACCTGAGCGCCTGCGTGAGAGATCTGTCTGTGGGCTTGCCTGAGGGGGCTTGCCTGAGGGGGCTGTTTGAGGGGGCTGTTTGAGGGGACTGCCTGCTGCATACGCGTGATCTGCGTTCCCGATCGATGTTCCACATGTAACGCCCATTCCGTAACGGCCCTCCCGGTCCGCGGTTTTTCGCCGCGCGCCACCCTCTGCGTCCCGCTATCCCTCCATCGATCTGCGCCGTTGCTGTGCGCACGGCACCAATCGGTATCCATCGCGATTCGGGACGGCACCATGAAGTCCCATGGATCGGCCGTGCACGCGCGTGCTTGCGTGTGATCCGCATCCGTCGGCGACGGGTCGCGACACGCTGTGCACGGGCTCGAATCTCAGGCGTGGCCGGGGTTGTGCCCGATTCGCCGTCGCCGCGTACCCGCCCGTCACGCATCGCGCATCGCCGTTGGCATATGCCTTGCATCGGATGCGCGCAATCTTGTACACAACTTTTGCACCACGATGCAGCAGACTTCGCGTCTTGCCGCGTGCGCGAGCGTGTCGCGCACGCTCGACACGACTGGCCTGCCCGAGCCGAGCCCAACCCATCATCACTAACGAAGGAGTGTTGTCGATGCCTCTCGCACCGGTCGCTGCCGACCCCTACGCCTGGCCATACGACGGCGAGTTCGCGCCCCATGACACCGCGCTGATCGTGATCGATATGCAGACCGACTTTTGCGGCGTCGGTGGCTACGTCGACTCGATGGGCTACGACATCGCGCTCACGCGCGCGCCGATCGAGCCGATTCGCGCTGTGCTTTCGCGCATGCGGACGCTCGGATTCACGATCATTCACACACGCGAAGGCCATCGGCCGGATCTGTCGGATCTGCCCGAAAACAAGCGCTGGCGTTCGCGGCGCATCGGCGCCGGCATCGGCGACGCCGGTCCGTGCGGAAAGATTCTCGTGCGCGGCGAACCCGGCTGGGAAATCATTCCCGAGCTCGCGCCGCTTCCGGGAGAAATCGTGCTCGACAAGCCCGGCAAGGGTTCGTTCTGCGCGACCGATCTCGAACTGATCCTGCGGACCAAGGGAATTCGCAATCTGATTTTGAGCGGCATCACGACCGACGTCTGCGTTCATACGACGATGCGCGAAGCCAATGATCGCGGCTTCGAATGTCTGTTGCTCGCGGACTGCTGCGCGGCCACCGACCCGTCGAATCACGCGGCGGCGCTCCATATGGTCAAGATGCAAGGCGGCGTGTTCGGTACCGTATCGGATTCGCACGCATTGCTGGGATCGCTCGGTTGAGCGCCGGTTTGCCGGCATGACACGCAACACGCATGTCGCGGCGTTTGCCGCGCCTATCGCGAAAGCAAGGCCGTAGCCAGATGGACGGCACGCGGGCGCCGGCTGTAGCGGCACTCATCGTCACGCGCGCCGTCAAACCGATTTCTGTCCGTGGACCGCTTCGGCGGTCCGGTTATCGCCAGAGGAGCCGCGCCATGATCACCATCGACGCCCTGCCGTACGAATTCCGCTTTGAACCCGAATCGACTGCCATTGTGTCGATCGATATGCAGCGCGATTTCATCGAACCCGGCGGGTTCGGCGCCACGCTCGGCAACGATATTCGCCATGTCGCCGCGATCGTGCCCAAAGTCGCCGCGCTGCTGGCCTGGGGCCGCGCGCTCGGCCTCACGATCGTTCATACGCGCGAAGCGCATCTGCCCGATCTGTCGGACTGTCCGCCCGCCAAGCGATTGCGCGGCAATCCGAAGATCCGCATCGGCGATCCGGGGCCGATGGGACGTCTGCTCGTGCGCGGCGAACCCGGCAATCAGATCGTGCCGCAGGTCGCGCCGCTGCCCGGCGAACTCGTCGTCGACAAACCCGGCAAAGGCGCGTTCTACGCGACCGCGCTCGGGGCGATGCTCGAAGCGCATGGCATCAAACGGCTCATCGTTTGCGGCGTGACGACCGAAGTCTGTGTTCAGACGACGTTGCGCGAAGCGAATGACCGCGGTTATGAATGCCTGCTCGTCGAGGATGCCGCGGCGAGTTACTTTCCGCAGTTCCATGCACAGACGCTCGAGATGCTGCGCTCGCAAGGCGGCATCGTCTGCTGGACGGCCCCGCTCTCGACGCTGTTGCCCGTCACACTTGAAATGGAGGTTCGTTCATGAATTCGACCGTTGAGCCCGTATCGGCGTCCGATCGCGCCGTCGGCGCGGGCAGCGTCGATCTCGCCCAAGTCGCGGCCGAAGTGCGCGCGGCGTTCGACGCCTACGAGGCCGCCCTCGTGCGGCACGACAACGCCACGGTTTGCGGGTTCTTCTGGGAGAGCCCCCAGACGATCCGCTACGGTGTCTCCGAACATTCGCACGGCATCGAAGCGATCCGCGCATATCGCGCCGATGCGGCGCCCGTCCACCCGCAGCGCCGGCTTCGCCAGACGACGGTCGTCGCCTATAGCGCGGACAGCGCAAGCGCCTGCACCCAGTTCCTGGCCCCCGACACGACGCTGATCGGACGCCAGTCGCAGATGTGGATCCGTTTTCCCGAAGGATGGAAGATCGTGTCCGCACACGTCAGCAATGTGAAGCCGGACCGGTTGACGGTCTACTGACACGCGCCGCGCGCAGTTGAACGCCTGCCGAACAACGACCCGTGGCGACCGCGTTCGGGGGCCTGCGGTCGCGGTACTCACCGGGCGCGTTGTCACTGGGCGCCTTGTGGTCATCTCGTTGCGGTCATCTCGTTGCGGTCACTGAGACCACGCTGGACCACACGGAATCGCAATGGCCCGCGCGGAGCGGGCGCTGGACATATCCCGTATACTGTCGGGTTCGCGCGTCCCGCGCCCGTTTCGACTTGTTAGGTATGACCTCAAACCCGCGGCTCAGTCCCCGGCGCGTCACCGTTGCGCCGATGATGGACTGGACGGATCGCCACTGCCGCTATTTCCATCGCCTGATCACGCGGCACACGTGGCTCTACACCGAGATGGTGACGACCGGCGCGCTGCTGCACGGCGACGTGCCGCGTCATCTCGCGTTCAACGACGAAGAGCATCCGCTTGCGCTGCAGCTCGGCGGCAGCGAACCCGCCGATCTCGCGAAATGCGCGGCCCTGGCCGAACAATGGGGCTACGACGAAGTCAATCTGAACTGCGGCTGCCCGTCCGAGCGCGTGCAGCGCGGCGCGTTCGGCGCCTGTCTGATGGCTGAACCGCAACTCGTCGCCGATTGCGTCAAGGCCATGCGCGATGCCGTGTCGATTCCGGTCACGGTCAAGCATCGAATCGGCATCGACGAGGTCAGCGAATACGCCTTCGTGCGCGACTTCGTCGGGACCATCGCGCAGGCCGGCTGCGACGTCTTCATCGTCCATGCGCGCAACGCGATTCTCAAAGGCCTGAGCCCCAAGGAAAACCGCGAAATCCCGCCGCTTAAATACGACTACGCGTATGCCCTCAAGCGCGACTTTCCGTCGCTCGAGATTCATATCAACGGCGGCGTCCAGACGCTTGACGAGGTCGAACAGCATCTCGCGCATGTCGACGGCGTGATGCTCGGACGCGAGGCCTATCACAACCCGTGGCTGCTCGCGGATGTCGATCGGCGCTTCTACGGCGCGCCCCCGACGACGCTCACGCGCGCGGATGTCGAGACCGAGATGGCCGCGTATGCTGGAAGGCGGCTTGCCGAAGGGCAATACATCGGCGGCATTACGCGTCATATGCTCGGGCTGCACAAGGGCGAATCGGGCGCGCGCGGCTGGCGTCGTACGCTGTCCGATAACAAGCGGCTCTCGAAAGGCGACCTGTCGGTGTTCGACGAAGCACGCCGTTTTCTCGGCGCCGACATGCCCGCGTAAAAAATTTCGCGATCGATTGCAAAGAGCACTAGCAAAACCTCAATCGAGTTTGTATAATCGCTTTCTCTTTGACGAGCCCTACCCGGGATCGCAAAGAAACGTAGGACAGTGGTGGCCGTAGCTCAGTTGGTAGAGTCCTGGATTGTGATTCCAGTCGTCGTGGGTTCGAGTCCCATCGGTCACCCCATCAGATACAGTTCTCCGTGAGAGTGGATGCTCCTGTTTCCAAGGAAATCGGGATTTTTCCAGCGAAGGCAGAGAACGCGATACCCGCAAGGCCCAAACGCCTCGCGGGTTTTTGCGTTTACAGCCCCATTTTTTGATAACAGGTTCGGAAACCGATATCGGCGTTCAGCATCCGCTCATCGGACTGCCCCTCTCGGAGCTTTTTTCGCCCGTCACGCGCGCGTGCGCGGCACCCGCTTGCCCACATCGCCAGCCGATCGAACGGTTTCTCGCGCACAGCCCGCTTCATCTGCATCTCGTGCATCTCGCGCTTCCCACGTGCATCCCGTGCATCCTGCGCAATTACCGAGCCTTACCGATTCGCTTCGATTCAATACACACTGTTACGATCGCCCCAAAGACCAAACATACGGGGTGTCCGAATGACTTCATCGATCAGTTCGACCAGCAACTCGACCAGCAGCTCGACCACGACGACAAAACCGGCGTCGAGTTCGAGCGGCGTCCAATCGCAAATCGCCACGCTTCAGAAACAGTTGCAGACGTATGAGAAGCAACTGACCGAAGCCGAACAATCGTCGTCGTCCTCATCGGAAACCGGCAACGTTCAAGTGCAATTGCTGACCAGCGAGATCGCGAGCACCGAAGCGCAGATCGCGCAACTCCAAAGCCAGGCCACACAAGCCGCCCAGGTCAGCCAGACCAGCGCGTCGAGTCAGTCCGGCCAGATCAATGCCGCGCGATCGGGCTCACAAGGGTCGTCGTCGAGCGCGCAACAGGGGCAGTCCGTCAACGGATCGAGCGCGGCGAACGCACTCAAGCAGTCGCAGCAAAGCGACGCATCGAAAAACAAAACCGCATCGGACAGCACGCAGAGCAGCGACGCGAACAGCTCATCCGATACGTCGAAGAAAAAACCCAACGACGTCACCCTGCTCGGCAACTCGATCGACACGACCGCGTAACGGAATCATGGCTGCCTCGCACCGTGCGAGGCATCGATCGTCCGCCGCCATCGTGTGCCGATGCGCACGCCGCGCGCCCGATGCCGTGACTCCGCCTTCAGTCGGTTTTGATTCGGCCTCGACTCGATCTTGAGCCCGCCTTGAGACGACCTTGAGTCGGCTTTGACCCGACCTTGAGCCGGCCACCCGGCCGTCTTCGCCCCATCTTCGAAACCGCGCCTCAATTTGCGCGCAGACCTGCCGTTAACCTCTTCAACAGCACGCGTGTGCCGGCCGCGCCAGCCCCAAGCGCAGGCCAGCAACGGGGTCACAGAACATAGATAGCGCCATTCCGCGGGGCATTGCAGCCCCTGCGTCAGGCGAATGCTCGAGCCATGAACGAACCCACGGAATCGGTGTTGGCCGACAGGCTGAGGCTGCTGGTCCAGACGGTCCAGCGCAACGAGACGACGCTCAAACGTTTTCAGCGCATCGAACTCGCACTGATCAGCGCACAAGGGATCGACGCTTACTTCGACACCCTGTTCGGTCGTCTGCCCGTGGACTTCGCCTTGTCATGGGTCGGCCTCTGGCTCGATGAAAACACCAAGCTCGTCAGCGAATTGTTCGGACAGGATGCGTTGCGCGACGTCGCGAATCAGTGCCTGAAACTGGGCAACCGGCGCGACCCGGGCCTCGTCGACGCGCTCGATCGCGGCGAACCGTGGCTCGGCATGCCCGACCACGGCAATCTCGGCGGGACGCTGCTGTCGATGTTCACCCCGGCCAACGTCGAAAGCATGATCGTGCTGCCGCTGCTGCACCAAGACGCGACGCTCGGCTTTCTCTGCCTCGCGAGCGACGACCCCGACCGTTTCGCGCGCGGCATGGCGACCGATCTGCTCGAACGCTTTGCGACGGTCGCCGCGGCCAGTCTCGACAATGTGGGCCATCGCGAACGTCTGAAGCGCATCGGCCTGACCGATCCGCTGACCGATCTCGCGAACCGCCGGTACTTCGACGAACGGCTGCGCGGCGAAGTCATGCGTTCGGCGCGCCATGGCGCGCCGCTCGCGTGCATCTTCTTCGATATCGATCACTTCAAGCACATCAACGATCTGCACGGCCACTCGGCCGGCGATCGCGCGCTGATTGCCGTGGCGCGCGCGGCGCGTCGCCAGATGCGGCTCGCCGACACCCTGTCGCGCTACGGCGGCGAAGAGTTCGCCGGCCTGCTGCTGCATGCGGATCGAACCGGCGCGCTCGCGGCGGCCGAACGCATTCGCAAGGCCGTCCAGGAACTCGACGTCCTCGACGATCAGGGCGGCCGCATGGTCTTGACGGTGTCGGTCGGCATCGCGATGCTGCGCGCCGTCGACGGCGCCAACTCGATGAGCAGCGCGGTCGCGCTCGTCGCGGCCGCCGATCGCGCGATGTATCTCGCGAAACACAATGGCCGCAATCGCGTCGAGATCGTCGATATCGCGCCTTGAGGCGCGTTAGCGGTCAGGTCGCCTTCACGGCCTTCGTGGCCTTCACACCTTCGCGCGGCAATCTCGCCGCGGCGGTCCACGGCGTCCATTCGACAGCCACGCGGCCGCACGGCGACACGTAACGGCTTCCAAGGCACGGCCCCGCGACCGCAACGCGCGCGCGTGACGACTTCCGAACCACACCCACTCCGCCTCAACGCCCGCGCGTGACGACCTCCGAACCACGACCCCGCGACCTCAACGCCCGCGCGTGTCGACTTCCGAGCCAAGACCGCGGGCCCGCACACGCCGCTCCTGCCAACGCCCCGGCCTTGCGCGCGGCCCTCAGATCAGCTTGACGAGCTGCTTGCCGAAGTTGCGTCCCTTGAGCAGGCCGATAAACGCCTCGGGCGCACGTTCGATCCCTTGGGCGATCGACTCGCGATATTTGAGCGTCTTCTGCGCGACCTGCGTGCCGAGATCCTTGAGCGCCTCGGGCCACACTTCCATGTGTTCGCTGACGATGAACCCTTCGAGCTTGAGCCGCGAAACGAGCAGCAACTGCGGCTGCTTGATCGGCACGGGTTCGCCGTCATACCCGGCGATCATCCCGCACAACGCGATCCGGCCGAATGCATTCATGCGCGCGAGCACGGCATCGAGCACCGCGCCGCCGACGTTCTCGAAGTAGCCGTCGATGCCTTTGGGCGCCGCGGCCTTGAGATCGTCGCGCAGATTGTTCTGCTTGTAGTCGATGCACGCATCGAAGCCGAGTTCGTCGACGACGTAGCGGCATTTCTCCTCGCCGCCCGCGATGCCGATCACGCGGCAGCCCTGCGCTTTCGCAAGCTGCCCGACCGCGCCGCCGACGGCGCCTGCGGCCGAACTCACGGCGACCGTATCGCCGGCCTTCGGCACGATGATGCGGTTCAGGCCGTACCATGCCGTCACGCCCGGCATGCCGACCGCGCCGAGGTAGGCCGAAAGCGGCACGTGCGTCGTGTCGACCTTCTTGAGCGCGGTGCCGTCCGACGTTCCGTACTCCTGCCAGCCGAACATGCCGACGACCTTGTCGCCGACGGCGAAGCGCGGATGCTTCGTTTCGACGACCTCGCCGACCGTGCCGCCGATCATGACTTCATCGAGCGGCTGCGGCTGCGCATACGACTTGCTCTCGCTCATGCGCCCGCGCATATACGGGTCGAGCGACAGATAGTGATTGCGCACGCGGACCTGTCCGTCGGCGAGCGGCGCAAGCGGCGTCTCGACAAGTCTGAAGTGGCGCGGCTCGACTTCCCCTTCGGGGCGCGCGGCGAGCACGATCTGGCGATTGATCTCGGTCATCGGTGTCTCCCTGTCCTTGCTTGAAGAAAGGTGTGTTGTTGTTCTGTACCCGCGGCGCGCGTCGTCGATCAGGGCGCGTCTCCGCCGGGTTCGGCCTGCTCGACGATCGTGCGGCCGACCGCGAGCTTGCGCAGATATTTGAAGGTGCCGAGCGCCTTCGCGACGAACGCGCCCGACGCATCGCGGACCTCGCCCTCGCAGAACGCCATCGTGCTCGACTGATGCATGACGCGCCCGTGCGCGCGCAATTCGCCGCGTCCGGGCTGCATGAAGCTCGTATTGAGCTCGACGGTCACGACGCCCGACGGCTCGCCCGCGCTGCGCGCCGCGAGCGACAGCGCGACATCGAGCAGCGTCATCGTCAGGCCGCCGTGCGCGACGCCCCAGGTATTCGTATGCATCGGCTCGAGCGACAGCATGACTTCGCTGACGCCGTTGTCGGCGCGCACGAGCTTGAGTCCGAGCGCGTCGATAAAGGGACTACGGACCGGAAATTCCACGAACTGTGTCATCGGCGCTTACTCAGATCACGTAGTCGACGCATTGGCGCGACTCGCGCACCTTGCCGATAAACGCCTTGGCCTTCTCGTGTTCGGGATGCACTTGATAGGCGTCGAGCGCGGTCTGATCGTCGAACGTCGACACGAGCACGACGTCGTAGGTCGATTCCTCGCCGGGCGCCGCGAGGCCGACTTCGAACTCGCGCGTCCCCGGTGCGACGTCGCGACAGTTCTCGAGCAACTCGCGCATCTTCTTTGCGTTCTGCGCGCGCGTGCCGCCCTCTGCCTCGTCTTTAAGCTTCCACATCACGATATGCCGAATCAATCTGTCACCCTCTCCATGCATTGGATCGACGTTGCCGGCCTCGGCCGGCAACCCACGGCGCGAACGCGAGGTCCGCGCGCGACCGCTAGCCTATCAAACTCCGCGCGACGCCCTCATGCGAGCGCATGCCCGAGCACTTCATCGACAAGCAATCGCTCGACGCCGAGATCGGTCAACTGAAGCCATGCGGCTTCGAGCGATCCGTCGAGATCGATCGGCCGGCTCGCATCCTCGATCACGAATGCTTCGAACCCGCACGCGCGCGCATCCAGCGCGGTCCAGGCCACGCAGTAATCGGTCGCGAGACCGCAGCAATAGACGCGCTTGACACCCGTCTCGCGCAAATAGCCGGTCAGACCGGTCGGCGTCGTCCGATCCGCCTCGACGAATGCCGAATAGCTGTCGACGTTCGCATGATGGCCCTTGCGGATGACGAGTCGCGCATGCGCGATATCGAGCGCCTCGTGCAGTTGCGCGCCCTGCGTGCCCTGCACGCAATGCGCGGGCCACAGCACCTGCTCGCCGTACGGCATATGCGCGCGCGAGAAAGGCTGGCCGCCCGGATGATTGACGGCAAACGACGCATGGTTCGCCGGGTGCCAGTCCTGCGTGAGCACGACATGCGAAAAATGGGCGGCAAGCCGGTTGATCGGCGCAATCACTTCATCGCCGTACGGCACGGCCAGCGCGCCGCCCGGCATGAAGTCGTACTGCACGTCGACGACCAGCAACACATCGCTCGACGGTCGCATCGGCACTCCTTGGATCGGTGGAAAACGGGTCGGATCTTCGCGCCGCGCAGTCGACCCGGATCGTTCCGATCAACCGTTGAACCGGCGCCCCTGCGCCGCGAGTTCAGTCAGCAGCGTCGCGGGCTTCGACCAGAAGGTGTCGCCCGTAGCCGCAGCATACCGCTCCATGGCCTGTTTGACATGACCGAGCCCGACCATGTCGGCATAGAGCATCGGGCCGCCGCGGAACAGCGGAAAGCCATAACCCGTCAGATAGACCATGTCGATATCGGAGGCCTTCGACGCGATGCCTTCCTCGAGAATCTTCGCGCCTTCGTTGACGAGCGCGAACACGAGGCGCTCGACGATCTCCGCATCCGCGAGCGTGCGCCGCGCTTTGCCGGTCTCGGCCGAGTACGCGACGATCATGTCGTCGACGCGCTTGGACGGATGCGCGGTGCGGTCGCCCGCCTGGTAGTCGTACCAGCCGCCGCCGGTCTTCTGCCCGAAACGGCCGTCCTCGCACAGACGATCCGCGATCTTCGAGTAGACGAGACTCGGGTTCTCGATCGAACGGCGCTTGCGGATCGCCCAGCCGATGTCGTTGCCCGCGAGATCGCTCATGCGGAACGGGCCCATCGCGAAGCCGAACTGCTCGATCGCCTTGTCGATCTGCTCGGGCAAACCGCCCTCTTCAAGCATTTCGAGCGCCTGGCGCACGTACTGCTCGACCATCCGATTGCCGATAAAGCCGTCGCAGACGCCCGACACGACGGCCGTCTTGCGAATCTTCTTCGCGAGCACCATGACCGTGGCCAGCACGTCCTTCGCCGTCTTCTCGCCGCGCACGACTTCAAGCAGCTTCATGACGTTCGCCGGGCTGAAGAAATGCATGCCGACGACGTCTTCGGGCCGCTTCGTGAACGCCGCGATCTTGTCGACGTCGAGCGTCGATGTGTTCGACGCGAGAATCGCGCCGGCCTTCGCGATCGCATCGATCTTCTCGAACACCTGCTTCTTGACCGACAGTTCCTCGAACACGGCTTCGATGATCAGATCGGCCGATTTGAGATCGTCGAACGACAGCGACGAGCGAATCAGCGCCATGCGCGATTCGAGTTGCTCCGCCGTGAGCTTGCCGCTCTTGACGTTGCGTTCGTAGTTCTTGCGGATCGTTGCGAGACCGCGATCGAGCGCGTCCTGCTTCGTCTCGACGAGGACGACGGGCAGGCCCGCGTTGATGAAATTCATCGTGATGCCGCCGCCCATCGTGCCCGCGCCGATGACGCCGACCTCGCGAATCGGGCGTGCCGGCGTATTCGACGGCACGTCGGGGATCTTCGATGCCGCGCGCTCGCCGA
Source organism: Pararobbsia silviterrae (assembly GCF_003628125.1). Classification (GTDB taxonomy): domain Bacteria; phylum Pseudomonadota; class Gammaproteobacteria; order Burkholderiales; family Burkholderiaceae; genus Pararobbsia; species Pararobbsia silviterrae. The sequence goes on along the minus strand of NZ_RBZU01000005.1, from coordinate 343,611 downwards.
AGAACGCATGCCGCAACGCACGGCTTTCCGGCGATTCGAGCAGTTCCGCGAAGCATTCGCGCTCACGCACGAGACCCGCGTCGAAACCATGCTGCTGCCCATGTTCGACGGATTCGATGCACTTGCCCGGCGCCGGAAAATGCTTGGCCGCCTGCGCGATCTGCTCACGTGCTTGCGCGAAGACGGCATGCGCGTCGCCCGCGGCGATCTCTCGCTCGCGCACGCGCGGCAGCGCACCGCGCGCGGCGGCCTGGCGCGCGAACGCGACGGCGCCCGCGATGAAATCGCCTTCGACGATCTCATCGAACAATTGGCCGCCCGCGAGCTTCGACGCCGCGACCGGCTCGCCGCCGACGATCATCTTGAGCGCGATCCCGAGGCCGATCGCGCGCGGCAGGCGTTGCGTGCCGCCGGCGCCCGGCAAGAGACCGATCTTGACTTCGGGCAGCGCGACCTGCGCGTCGGGCGTCGCGACACGATAGTGCGCCCCGAGCGCGAGTTCGAGGCCGCCGCCCATCGCGAGCTTGTTCACCGCCGCGACGACCGGCTTCGTGCTCGATTCGACCGCCGCGATGACGGTATGGAGATTCGGTTCCGCGATCGCGGCCGGCGTATTGAACTCGGTGATGTCGGCGCCGCCCGAGAACACCGAACCGCCGCCGGTCAGCACGATCGCGACGACCTGCGCGTCGTCCTGCGCGCGGCGCACCGCCTCGACGATGCCGCTGCGCGTCGCATGATTGAGGCCGTTGACCGGCGGGTTTTCGAACGTGACAAGCGCAACGCCATCCTGGACTGCATACGACACGGCCATCTGTCTTCCTCCATGCCCCTTAGGCACAAGATCCCGCCCGGCGGCGGGTGAATTCGCATTCGATGATGGACCGCGGATCTCCGCCCGCTTGGCCGCCTCCCTGAACGCCTTATTGAACGGGGCCAAGCATAACCAGAAAAGCACGATCGTTCAATTGCCATTTTCCCCCGGGGTGTTCGTATGGCATCGACCGGTCACCCGGCGCATGCTCGCCTGGCGACCACGCGCCGCCGCGCGGCGTCCGAGTCGGCCTTGCCGGCGATATCGGCGCGCCGCGGCTCAGAGGCCGGCCCCGCCTAACGCCGCCTCGCTGCGGCGCTCGATCGCACCGCCCGCGCGATCACTGCGCCGCACCCGCGTGCTGGACCAGGTAGTCGGCGAACCGTTCGCGCAGCTTGAGTTTGAGGATCTTGCCGGTCGCCGTATGCGGAATCTCGTCGATAAAGACGACCTCGTCGGGAATCCACCATTTCGCGACCTTGCCCTCGTAGAAGCGCAGCAATTCGTCGCGCGTGACGGTCGCGCCGGCCCGCCGCACGACGACCAGCAGCGGACGTTCGGCCCATTTGACATGATGGGCCGCGATGCAGGCCGCCTCGGCGACGTCGGGGTGCGCGATCGCGATGTTCTCGACATCGATCGAGCTGATCCATTCGCCGCCCGACTTGATGACGTCCTTGCTGCGATCGGTGATCTGCATATAGCCGTCGGGATCGATCGTCGCGACGTCCCCGGTCGGAAACCAGCCGTCGCGCAACGCCGATGCATCGTGGTTCATGTATTGCGAGCAGACCCAGTAGCCGCGCACATAGAGGTCGCCGAACGCCTGGCCGTCCCAGGGCAATTCGCGGCCGTCGCCGTCGACGATCTTCATATCGATGCCGAAGATCGTATGGCCCTGCTTGCGCAAGGTCGCGCGCTGTTCGTCGGGCGAGCGCGCGGCAATGCTTGCATTGAGCTTGCAGACCGTCGCGAGCGGCGACGTCTCCGACATGCCCCAGGCATGGATCGCCTGCACGCCGTACTGCTGCTCGAAGGTATCCTGCATCGCGGGCGGCAGCGCCGAACCGCCGACGAGCGTGCGCTGGAGCGTCGAGAAGCGCAGGCCCGAGCGCTCCATATGCATGAGCAGCGCGAGCCAGACCGTCGGCACGCCTGCGGTAAACGTCACGCGCTCGCCTTCGATGAGTTCGTAGATCGACGCACCGTCGAGCGCGCGTCCGGGCAGCACGAGCTTGGCCCCGACCATCGCGCCCGAGTACGGAATGCCCCACGCGTTGACGTGGAACATCGGCACCACGGGCAGGATCACATCGCGCGACGAGAAACCGAGTCCGTCGGGCGTCGCGCTGCCCATCGCGTGCAGCACGTTGGAGCGATGCGAATAGAGCACGCCCTTCGGATGTCCGGTCGTGCCCGACGTATAGCAGAGCCCGCAAGCCGAACGCTCGTCGAGTTCGGGCCATGCATAGTCGCCGTCTTCGGCGTCGAGCAGGTCCTCGTAGCAGAGCGTCGGCGTTTTCATCGGGGGCACGAACGCACGCTCGGACATCGCCACCCAGTGCCGCACCGACGGACACTGCGGCGCGAGTGTGTCGACGAGTTCCGCGAACGTGACGTCGAACAGCACGACGACGTCCTGTGCATCGTTGACGATAAAGGTCAACTGCTCGCAAAACAGGCGCGGGTTGATCGTATGCACGACGGCGCCGCTGCCCGAGACGCCGTAATACGCCTCGAGATGGCGATACGTATTCCACGCGAGCGTGCCCACGCGATCGCCGGTCCGCACGCCGAGCCGCGCGAGCGCCTGCGCGAGCCGGCGCGCGCGATGCTCGCAATCGCGCCACGTGTAGCGATGAATCGCGTTGTCTTCGACGCGGCGCGTCACGATCTCGGCATCGCCCGAATGCCGCGCCGTATGTTTGAGGATTTCGGAGACCAACAGCGGCAGATCCATCATCCGGCCCGCGAGCGGGTTCAGGGTCTGCGGGCGGTCCATCGAGGGCATCGTTGTCATCGTTGTGGTCTCGGTCAGATCCGCGCAGCCGGCGACCCGGCTCCGCGGCGGTCCGGTTCTCCGGACCTGGGGCCCGCGCGGCGTCGGCACGCGCGGGACAAGCGACTTACAATAGCCAGTCCGTTGTCGCCGCTTGAATACTCGTTTTCCCGAAGCCATGTCCGCTCAGTCCGCCGCTCCGTCCTCCTCCGGTTTCGATCTCGGCCATGATGCGCGCAAGACCGCGCACGCCGAAACCGCCGTTTCACCGTCGCTCGACTGGGCGCCTCACGCCGCGCACGGATTCGCGAGTCTCGGCACGGCGTTCTCTACGCGGCTGCCCGCGACGCCCTTGCCCGCGCCCTACCTCGTGGGCTTTTCGCGCGAGGCCGCGGCGCTGATCGGCCTCGGCGCCGATGCGGCCGACCGGCCCGACTTCGTCGAGACGATGACGGGCAATCGCACGCGCGACCTTGCGCCTGAGGCGTTGCCGCTCGCGTCGGTCTACTCGGGTCATCAGTTCGGCGTCTGGGCCGGACAGCTCGGCGACGGCCGCGCGCTGCTGCTCGGCGAGCGCACCGGCCCCGACGGCATCCAGGAAATCCAGCTCAAGGGCGCGGGGCTCACGCCGTATTCGCGCATGGGCGACGGACGCGCGGTGCTCCGCTCGTCGATCCGCGAATTCCTCTGCTCGGAAGCCATGCACCATCTCGGGATCCCGACGACGCGCGCGCTCTGCGTGACGGGATCGGATGCGCCCGTGCGGCGCGAGACGATCGAAACCGCGGCGGTCGTCACGCGCCTGGCGCCGAGCTTCATCCGGTTCGGCCATTTCGAACACTGGTTCGCGGACGACCGGCCCGATCGCATTCGCGCGCTCGCCGATCACGTGATCGATCGTCACTACCCCGCGTGCCGCGACACGGCCCAGCCCTATCTCGCGATGCTCGGCGAAGTCGTCGAACGCACGGCGCGCATGATCGCGCACTGGCAATCGGTCGGCTTTTGCCACGGCGTCATGAACACGGACAATATGTCGATCCTCGGCCTCACGATCGACTATGGCCCCTACGGCTTCATCGACGGCTTCGACGCCAACCACGTCTGCAATCACAGCGATGCGCAAGGGCGTTACGCGTATCAGGCGCAACCGCAGGTCGCCTACTGGAATCTGTTCTGCCTGGCTCAGGCCATGCTGCCGTTGTTCGGCGAAGGCCAGCACGCCGTCGAGGCGGCCCAGCAGGTGCTCGAAACGTACCGGACCCACTTTCCGCGCGCGCTCGACGCGCTGCTGCGCGCCAAGCTCGGTCTGCACGCCGTACGCGACGACGACAACACGCTCGTCAACGATCTGTTCAAGGTCATGCACGAGAATCGCGCGGATTTCACGCTGACATTCCGCCATCTGTCGCGCGTATCGCGTGACGATGCAAGTCAGGATGCGTCCGTGCGCGATCTGTTCATCGATCGCGCAGCGATCGATCGCTGGCTCGACGCCTACCGGCTGCGCCTGCGACTCGAAACGCAGGACGATGCGGCGCGCGCGGCCGCGATGGATCGCGTGAACCCCAAGTTCGTGCTGCGCAATCATCTCGCCGAAACGGCGATTCGCCACGCGCGCGAAAAGGACTTCAGCGAAGTCGCGCGGCTGCTCGATGTGCTTCGGCATCCGTTCGACGAACAACCGCAGTACGAAGCCTATGCGGCACTGCCACCGTCGTGGGCGAGCACGCTCGAAGTGAGTTGCTCGTCGTGAGGCGTGAGGCGCGCGGTCCTGCCATGGTCGCATTGCGCACGCGTGGTGCTCGGGTCCCTGGCTGTCTTGTTATTTCGACGCGCAGCCCGCACATAGGCACGACGTGCGCCGCACACGCGATAGACAGACAGCCGATCGACGCCCATGCGCCGCACGCCATCAAGCATCCGATGAAGCACACCGTCAACCGCGCGACGCACGACGCGCGGCCATGCCCCTAACGAGAGACCCATCATGAGCCAGACACCGATCAAGACCGACGCCGACTACAAGCGCGACCTGTCGGACATCGAATACCAGGTCACGCGTCACGCGGCGACCGAGCGCGCGTTCACGGGCCGCTATTGGGATCACTGGGAAAACGGGGTCTACAAATGCGTGTGCTGTGGCGCGGCGCTGTTCGAATCGAATCATAAATTCGATGCGGGCTGCGGCTGGCCGAGCTTCGATCGTCCGCTGAACGGCGAGCTCATCGACGAGCATCGCGACGTGTCGCACGGCATGGTCCGCGTCGAAGTCCGCTGCAAAGTCTGCGACGCGCATCTCGGCCATGTGTTCCCCGACGGCCCGACCGATACGGGCGACCGCTATTGCATCAATTCGGCTGCGCTACAATTCGAGCCCGGCAGCCAGAAATAAGATCGTCGCGCACAGCCCCGAGGCCGGCGCGTGACGATCGCGCCGGCGTGGGACGGATCCGCGCCGGCGTCCCGATTGCGGGACCCGCGACCTGCGTGTCGTCCGGTCCCGGCTCGGCGCGCAGGACATCGCGCGTCGGACCGATCCCCCGGACGTCTGGCCGCCGTTACCGGACACTGCATGAAACTTCTATTCGATTTCTTCCCGATCATCCTGTTCTTCGTCGCGTACAAGCTGACGAACATCTACACCGCCACGGCCATCGCGATCGTCGCTTCGCTCGCGCTCATCGGCTGGGTCGCGTTCCGGCACCGCAAGGTCGATCCGCTCCAGTGGGTCAGTCTGATCGTGATCGTCGTGCTCGGCGGCGCAACGCTCGTGCTGCACGACGACGTCTTCATCAAATGGAAACCGACCGTCGCGTACTGGCTGTTCGCGATCGCGCTCGGCGTTTCGCGATTCGGCTTCGGCAAGGACCTGCTCAAGACGACGATGGGCAAGGAACTCGTGCTGCCCGAACCCGTCTGGACGCAACTGACGATCGCATGGGTCGCGTTCTTCGCGCTGCTCGGCGTCGTCAATCTCGTGATCCTTTATCACTTCTCGACGGACGTCTGGGTCAATTTCAAGTTGTTCGGCGGCATCGGGTGTATGGTCGTGTTCATCATTGCGCAGAGCTTCTGGCTCGCGCGCTATCTGAAGGAAGAATGACCATGCCCGCGATCTCAGCCGACGTCATCGAAGCGCGCCTGAAGGCCGCGCTGACCCCGTTGCACATCGAAGTCGAGGACGACGGCGCGCGTCACGCGGGCCATGCGGGCGCGGCCTCGGGCGGTCACTTCAATGTCACGATCGTGACAGGCGCGTTCGCCGGCAAGACCCGCGTGGCGCGACATCGCCTCGTGTATGATGCGCTGGCCGATGCGATGCGCAACGGGATTCATGCGCTCGCGATCGCTGCATACACCCCCGAAGAATTCAACAATCTGCCTCGTTAGGAATCACGTCATGAGCTTCAAGAATGTCCGGCTGTGGATCGGCACGGCCGCTGTCGTCATCGCCGCGGGTGCTGCCACGTCCGCGTTCGCGCAAAACATCGCCGTCGTCAACGGCAAAGCCATTCCGAAGGAACGTGTCGACGCGCTCGTCGCCGAACTCGTGCGTCAAGGCCAGACGGATTCGCCCCAACTGCAGGCCGCCGTGCGCGAAGAGCTCGTCAATCGTGAAGTGATGATGCAGGAAGCCGAGAAGCGCGGCATTCCGAACGACCCGAGCGTCAAGGCCCAGATGGCGCTCGCCTCGCAAAGCGTCGCGATCCGCGCGCTGATTCAGGACTTCGTCAAGAACAACGCGCCGACCGACGCTGAACTCAAGGCCAAGTACGACGAAGCGATCAAGCAAGTGCAAGGCAAGGAATACCATCTGCACCATATCCTCGTCGACAACGAACAGCAGGCGAAGGACATCATCGCGAAGCTCAAGGCCGGCGGCAGCTTCGAAGACCTCGCGAAGCAATACTCGAAGGACACGGGTTCGGCCGAGCATGGCGGCGATCTCGACTGGGCGAATCTGCAGAGCTACGTGCCGGAATTCGGCGACGCCGCGCAGAAGCTCCAGAAAGGCCAGATCACCGACACGCCCGTGCACTCGCAATTCGGTTGGCACGTGATCCGACTCGACGACGTGCGTGACGTCAAGGTTCCGTCGTTCGACGAAGTCAAGACGCAGCTCGCCCAGCAAGTGCAACAGGAACGGTTGCAGCAGTGGGAACAAAGCCTGCGCGCGAAGGCCAAGATTCAGTAAAGCGCACCGGATGGCCCGGCGATGTCCGGGCAACCGAAGAAAGGCAGCGGCCATCCGGCGCGCTGCTTTTTTTTCGCCAGCGCGATGCGTCGGATCGCGGCCCTCTGATGACCACCATATGCGCCGCTCGCGCGCAGTGCGCGCAAAGCGTTGGACAATGGCGCTTTTCCGACTTCGATCTCGCGAAGGCTCATCATGACCGCTTCCCCCGCTCACGCGCGCCCCACGCCGGCCGGCCCCGATCCGACGCATGAACAGATGATCCGGCACCTGCGGCGCACCGGCGAGATCGCCGAACGCGCGGTGCGCTTCGGCCACCATCCGTTCGGCGCGATCCTCGTCGCGCCCGACCATGAAACCGTGCTCATCGAACAAGGCAATGTCGACACGGTCAATCACGCCGAATCGGTGCTCGCGCGCGCGGCCGCGGCGAGTTTCTCGGAAGCCTTTCTTTGGGAATGCACGCTCTACACGAACGTGGAGCCGTGCTGCATGTGTTCGGGCACGCTCTATTGGGCGAATATCGGCCGGCTCGTCTATGGCGCCGACGAGAAGGATCTGCTCGCGGCGACCGGCGATCACGACGAGAACCCGACGATGTCGCTGCCGTGCCGGACCGTCTTCGATCACAGCCAGAAGGCGATCAAGGTCTTCGGCCCGTTCCCCGAACTGCGCGACGAGATCGCGCGGATGCAGGACGCGTTCTGGGGCGATCGTTAAGCGCCGTGCGAGGGGCGACACGCGTCATGCGATAACCCGGTGTCGGCCCCCGTGATCCGGCGCCTCTACTTCACGGTCAGCGCCGAAGGCCCGGCGCCACGTATCGAACCCGCATGCGCCGGCCTTCATGACCGGCACATGCGCTCAGCCGCGCTTAACCGTGCTCAGCCGTACCTAGGCGTACTTAGCCGACCCACTTCCGCGCGTTGCGATAGATGCGCATCCACGGGCTGTCGCCGTTCCAGTCGGCCGGATGCCAGCTCATCTGCGCGGTCCGGAACACGCGCTCGGGGTGCGGCATCAGCGCCGTGAAGCGGCCGTCGGGCGTCGTCACGCCCGTGAGGCCCTTGGCCGAGCCGTTCGGATTGAACGGATAACGCTCGGTGATCGCGCCGCGATTGTCGACATACCGCAGCGCGGCCGCGACGTGCGCCGCATCGCCTTGCGCCGAGAAGTTCGCATACCCTTCGCCGTGCGAGACGACGACCGGGATCTCCGAACCGGCCATGCCGTCGAAGAAAATCGACGGCGACTTCTCGACGACGACCATCGACACGCGCGCCTCGAACTGCTCGGACTGATTGCGCGTGAACTTCGGCCACGCCTCGGCACCCGGAATCATCGACGCGAGATTGCTCATCATCTGGCAGCCGTTGCAGACGCCGAGCGCGAACGTATCGGGCCGCGCGAAGAACGCGGCGAACATGTCCGCGAGCACGGCGTTGAAACGGATCGTCTTCGCCCAGCCCTCGCCCGCGCCGAGCACGTCGCCGTACGAGAACCCGCCGCACGCGACAAAGCCCGCGAACTCCGAGAGATTCGCGCGGCCGTTGAGCAGATCGCTCATATGGACGTCGCGCGCCTCGAAGCCCGCGCGATCGAACGCATAGGCCTTCTCGATATGCGAATTGACGCCCTGCTCGCGCAGGATCGCGACCTTCGGCCGCTTGCCCGTCGCGATGAACGGCGCCGCGATATCGGCCGTCATGTCGAACGAGAGCTTCGGCGTCATGCCCGGATCCGCCGCGTCGACGAGCGACTCGAACTCGCTGTCCGCGCAGGCCGGGTTGTCGCGCAGGCGCGCGATGCGCCACGAGACTTCGGACCACGCCTGCTGAAGCTCGACGCGCGTGGCCGAGTAGATCTTCTTCGCATCGCGATAGATCTCGATGTCGTCGGCCTCGTTCGGCTTGCCGATCACATGGCTGCAGGTGCTGAGGCCATGTTCGCGGAGCACGCCGAGCACGGCGTCGCGATCGGCCGCGCGAACCTGGATCACCGCGCCGAGTTCTTCATTGAACAGCGCGCGGATCGTGCGGTCGTCGCGGCGGCCCGAGGTCTGCTTGGCCCAGTCTTTCGCGTCGCCGTAGTCGGACTCGTGCGTCGCGTCGAGCGTCAGCATATCGACGTTCAGCGAGACGCCGACACGCCCCGCGAACGCCATTTCCGCCACGGTCGCGAACAGGCCGCCGTCCGAGCGATCGTGATAGGCAAGCAGCTTGCCGTCGCGATTGAGCGACTGGATCGCGTTGAAGAAGCGTTTGAGATCTTCGGGATCGTCGACGTCGGGCGTCGTGTCGCCGACTTGCTGCGTCACGTGCGCGAGGATGCTGCCGCCGAGCCGATGCTTGCCGCGGCCGAGGTCGATCGCGATCAGGACCGTGTCGAGCTCGCGGCTCAATTGCGGCGTCAGGTGGCGGCGCACGTCGGCGACCGGCGCGAACGCCGAGATGATCAGCGACACCGGCGAGACGACTTCCTTCGCCACGCCCTCGTCGTTCCACTTCGTGCGCATCGACAACGAATCCTTGCCGACCGGGATGCTGATCCCGAGCGCCGGACACAATTCGAGGCCCACGGCCTTGACGGTGTCGAACAGCGCGGCGTCTTCGCCGGGGCTCCCGCAGGCGGCCATCCAGTTCGCCGACAGCTTGAGCTTGTCGAGCGACGCGATCGGCGCCGACGCGATATTCGTGATCGCCTCGCCGACGGCCATGCGGCCCGACGCGGGCGCATCGATGACCGCGAGCGGCGTGCGCTCGGCGATCGTCATCGCTTCGCCGCGATAGCCGCTGAAGTCGAGCGACGTGATCGCGCAGTCGGCCACCGGCACCTGCCACGGCCCGACCATCTGATCGCGCACCGACAGCCCGCCGACCGCGCGATCGCCGATGGTGATCAGGAACGACTTGCTCGCGACCGTCGGATGGCGAAGCACGGCAAGCGCCGTATCGTGCAGCGAGAGGCCCGTGACATCGACCGGCCCGAAATTCGGCCGGATGCGCTTGACGTCGCGGTGCATGCGCGGAGTCTTGCCGAGCAGCACGTCCATCGGCATATCGACGGGATCGTTGCCGTCGGGGCTCACCAGCTTGAGCTGCTGCGCGTCGGTCGCGACGCCGACGACCGCGACCGGGCATCGCTCGCGCGCGCAGATCGCCTCGAACGTGGCCAGACTGTCGGGCGCGATCGCAAGCACATAGCGTTCTTGCGCTTCATTACTCCAGATTTCACGCGGCGCCAGACCCGATTCCTCGAGCGGCACGCGCGTGAGCTCGAAACGCGCGCCCTTGCCGGCGCCGTCGACGAGTTCGGGGAACGCGTTCGAGAGCCCGCCCGCGCCGACGTCGTGGATGCTCAGAATCGGGTTGGCCGCGCCCATCTGCCAGCAGACGTTGATGACTTCCTGCGCGCGACGCTCGATCTCGGGGTTGCCGCGCTGCACGGAGTCGAAATCGAGCTCGGCCGTGTTCGCGCCGGTCGCCATCGAACTCGCGGCGCCGCCGCCCATGCCGATGCGCATGCCCGGGCCGCCGATCTGGATCAGCAGCGTGCCGTCCGGCAGATCGTTCTTATGCGTGAGGCCCTCGGCGATATTGCCGATGCCGCCCGCGATCATGATCGGCTTGTGATACCCGCGCACGGTGCCCGCGACGTTCTGTTCGTAGACACGGAAATACCCGCCGAGATTGGGCCGGCCGAATTCGTTGTTGAACGCGGCGCCACCGAGCGGCCCGTCGATCATGATCGACAAGGGCGACGCGATGCGGTCCGGGCGTCCGTAGGGCTTGGCCGCGGCCTGCGCGCTCGGGTTGCGCTGCGCGAGCGGGATCGACGCGTCGAACGCCGATTCCCATGCGTTGTTGAGCTCCGACAGCGCGAGGTTCGACACCGAGAAGCCGACGAGCCCCGCCTTCGGTTTCGCGCCGCGGCCCGTCGCGCCTTCGTCGCGGATTTCGCCGCCCGCGCCCGTCGAGGCGCCGGGGAACGGCGAGATCGCGGTCGGGTGATTATGCGTCTCGACCTTCATCAGCGTGTGCAGCACGCCGTCGGCGCGCGCATACGCGCGGCCATGCTCGGCCGCGCCGGCCGGATACCAATGCTCGGCCGGCCCGCCTTCCATGACGGCCGCGTTGTCCGAGTAAGCGACGATCGTGCCCTGCGGGTGCTGCTCGTGCGTGTACTTGATCATGCCGAACAGCGACGTCGATTGCGGCTCGCCGTCGATCGTCCATTGGGCATTGAAGATCTTGTGGCGGCAGTGTTCGCTGTTCGCTTGCGCGAACATCATGAGTTCGACGTCGGTCGGATTGCGCCGCAGTTGCGTGAACGCGTCGACGAGATAGTCGATTTCATCGTCGGCGAGTGCGAGGCCCAGTTCGACGTTGGCCTGTTCGAGCGCCGCGCGGCCCTTGCCCACGACGTCGACCGTTTCCATCGGCCGGCCCGGCAGCGCATCGAACAGATGCGCGGCTTCGTCGCGGCTCGCGATGACCGACTCGGTCATGCGGTCGTGGAGCGCCGCGGCGAGCACCGCGCGCGTTTCGGCCGGCACGGCCTTGGTCTTGCCGATCAGCTTGCCGAGGCCGGCCTTCAGCGTGATCGTGTATTCGACGCCGCGCTCGATGCGGCGCACGTTCGACAGCCCGCTGTTGTGCGCGATATCGCTGGCCTTGCTCGCCCACGGCGAGATCGTCCCGAGACGCGGCACGACGAGAAACGACTCGCCGCCCTTCAGATGCGGCACGAACGGCGTGCCGTACGACAGCAAGGCATTCAGGCGGTCGCGCTCGGCGTCCGAAATCGGCGTCGCGCTGCTCACGAAGTGCACATAGCGGCCCTCGACGTCCGCGACTTCGGGATCGAGGGCTTGCAGCGTCGCCAACAGGCGGGTCTTGCGGAATTCGGAGAGGGCGGATGCGCCGGCGAAGTACGAGAAGTGAGCCATGGGGTGCGAGCTGGGTCGATGCGGCTGAAAAGACGGGCGCCCTGTCGCAGCGCGGCGAAGCGCCGTGCGCGGCAGTCTGAAGAGACCGCGATTATACCGTGTGATATGTAACAGGGTGACCCCGGCCTGCGCGCGCGGGTGCGGCGCGCGTTTGCGCAACGCTTCCGGCAAAGCGGCTTCCGCGCTATGATTGCGCGCTTTGCTGCGGTGTCCCGACGCCCGGCCGGGTCATCGAACGCACTGCCGAATTCCGGCTTCCCAGACTCTCCATGGACGTAATCGTTATCGGCGGCGGCTTGACCGGCGTCACCACTGCCTATCAGCTGCGCGCCGCGGGGCACCGCGTCTGCGTGATCGAGCGGCACGCGACGGTTGCGCAGGAGGCGAGCTTCGGCCAGGGCGGCCTCGTGCTGCCGACCCCGCTCGACGTCTGGTTCGGTCCGGGACTCGGCTTCGGCATGCGCCAGATGCTGTTCGGCTCGCGCAACGGGATGATCTATCAGCCGGGCCTCAGCGCGAGCGCGCGCGGTTTCGTGCGCCAGCTCAACCTCGCGCGCGATCCCGAACGATTCGCGATGCAATGCGGCCGGCTGCGCCCGCTCGTCGACCTCTCGCGGCGCACGCTCGCCGAAATGGAAGCCCGCCACGCGATGGACTTCGAGCAACGCGACGGCGTGCTGCATCTGTTCCGCACGCCGCGCGAGCTCAAGCAGGCCGCACCGGCGCTCGCGCTGCTCGCGCAGTTCGACTATCCGCACCAGATCCTCGACGGCGAGACGTGCCGCACGATCGAACCGTCGGTGCCGCCCGGAGAGGCGCTGGCGGGCGGCGTGTTCTTCCCGTACGAACGCAGCGCGAATTGCCCGCTGTTCGCCAAACAGATCAAGACGCTGCTCGACGAACACGACGTCGAGTTCGCGCTCGGCCGCTCGGCCGAGTCGATCCGCGTCGAGGCCGGCCGCGTCGTCGTCGAACTCGCGTCGCGGACCGATGAGACGTCGGGCGCGCGCGGCGGCGTCGAGTCGATTGCGGGCGATGCGCTCGTGCTCGCGGCCGGCGCGAATACGCAGACCTTGCTCGGCCAGGTCGGCATCCGCGTGCCGCTGTATCCGGCGCGCGTGCACGCGTTGACCGCGCCGATCGGCTACGAAGAGCACGCGCCGCACGTCACCGTCGTCGATTACGAAAGCCGCGTGACGATTTCGCGCCTGCACAACCGCATGCGCTTCGCGAGCGCACCGCTGCTCCAGGGCCGCGGCAAGACCGCGCGTCCGACGCCGCCGAAGCTGCGCCGGCGCGCGATCGATACGCTCGGTCAAGCCGGCCACACCTGGGTGCCCGGCGCGGCCAAGCTGTCGGCCATGCGCGAGTGGGACGGCATCGCGCTGATGTCGCCCGACGGCCTGCCTATCACGGGTGCGACCACGCACCCGCGGTTGTTCGTCAATGCGGGACACGGCCCGGCCGGCTGGGGACTCGCGTGCGGCACGGCGAAGATCGTCGCCGACCTCGTCAGCGGACGCGCGTCCGACGTCGATTCCGACAGCCTCGCCGCGCTGTCGCCCACGCGCTTCCAGCACGGCTGAGCTCGCGCGGATCTTGCGCGGCGCGGCCGATACAATGCGCGCACGCCCTTCGATCCGCCGACCATGACCGATCTCTACGTTTCGACGCGCGATCGCGCGCTGCCGCTCTACACCGTCGAGGCGCTGCGCGCGGCCGAACGCGATGCGCTCGCGCAGCTGCCGCCGCACACGTTGATGGCGCGCGCGGGCGCCGCCGCCGCGCAGTTCCTCGCGCAGCGGCTGGCCGCCGTCGATGCACGGCATCGCAGCGTCTGGTTCGCCGCGGGACCGGGCAACAACGGCGGCGATGCCCTGATCGCGGCCGCCGAACTCAAGCGGCAAGGCTTTGCGGTCGGTGTCGCGCTGCCTGTCGAATCGAAACCCGACGATGCGCGCTGGGCGCTCGCAAGCGCGCGCGCGGCCGGCGTGCGTATCGACACGGCGCTGCCCGCCTCGCTCGACGAATGCGCGTGGCTCGTCGACGGCGTGCTCGGCATCGGTGTCGAGCGCGCGTTTCCGGGTGACGACGCCTCGCCGTTCAACGCGCTCGCGCACCGGCTCGAGTCGGCGCGTACACGCGGTCTGCCGATCCTTGCGCTCGATGTCCCGAGCGGACTCGACAGCGATACGGGGCAGGCCGTCGGCGGCGGCACGCCCGTCATCGCGACGCACACGCTGACGTTCATCGCCGCGAAGCCCGGACTCTTCACGGGCCGCGGACGCGACTACGCGGGCGAGGTCAGCGTCGCGCCGATCGGCCTCGACGCATGGCGGCGCACACCCGCCCCCGGTCCGGATCGCGCCCCCGATGCCGACGCGGATTTCGCCGCGCCCGGCACCTTCCTGAATGCGCCCGAGCGCTTCGCGCCGCATCTGCCGCGGCGCCATGCGAGCGCACACAAGGGCACGTTCGGCACGCTCGCGGTCGTCGGCGGCGCGAGCGGCATGATGGGGGCGCCGATTCTCGCCGCGCGCGCGGCGCTCTATGCGGGATCCGGCAAGATTCACGTCGCGTTTCTGGGGCCGGACTTCCCGCCTTACGACCCGCCCCACCCCGAGCTCATGCTCGGCGAATTCGATGCGCTCGCGCTCGAACGCATGAGCGCGATTGCGATCGGCTGCGGCATGGGATCCGGCGACCTTGCGCATCGCGCACTGCTGCGCGTGCTTGCGCTCGATATCGCGAAGGTCGTCGACGCCGACGCGCTCAACGGCATCGCGCAGCACGCCGACGCCGCGACGCGGCTTCGCGAACACGCGACGCACGCGGTCCTCACGCCGCATCCGCTCGAAGCCGCCCGGCTGCTCGGGACCGACGTCGCGAACATCGAACGCGACCGGGTACGGTCGGCCCGCACGCTCGCGACGCGGTTCGGCACGACGGTCGTCCTCAAGGGCTCGGGCACGGTCATCGCGTCGGGCGACGCGCGCCGCGTCGCGATCAATCCGACCGGCAACGCGGGCCTGGCGACGGGCGGCTCGGGCGATACGCTCGGCGGCATGATCGGCGCGCTGCTCGCGCAACGCATGCCGGCGTTCGAAGCCGCCTGCGCGGGCGTGTTCCTTCACGGACGCGCGGCCGATGCCTTGACCGAGGAAGGCCAAGGCCCCGCGGGCCTCACGGCCGGCGAACTCGCACCCGCCTTCCGCCGGCTGTTCAATACGATGCTCGCGGCGCCGGTGCGCGATCCCGGCTAAGCGCCCGCATCTGCCGCGCCGGTATTCGACACGACTGGCCACAGCGCACCGTCGTGCCCGGCACATTTGCGCGACATCCGTTAACGTGGCGGACGTGGCCGATGCGCGTCGTCCCGGGCTCCCGCTATTCGGGTCGGATTCGCTGGAGGCTGTCATCCACCCTCGCTATACTCCATGACTTATCGCCCGCTTCACTCCGGACTGTCCGCATGGATGCACCGGTCGGCGCCGCCAGGACCGCGCTTCGTCGCGCGGTGCGCGGATCGCGCTCCGACCCCGGAAATGCCTGTCGTTGCCCAAGCGGTGATGCGCACGGCCGGCATGAAGCCTTCCTTCGTTGTGTCTTGTCTGACTGAGCTGCCATGACTCTGAAATCACTGCCCGCCTGGACCGCGCTCGAAGCGCACTATCAACAGATCCGCGACAAGCATCTTCGTGAGTGGTTCGCAGAAGACAAGCAAGGCGGCGCCTCGCGCGCCGAACGCTTCACGATCTCGGGCGCGGGGCTCGGTTTCGATTTCTCGAAGCACCGGATCGACGACACGACGCTGTCGCTGCTCGTCGATCTCGCGCGCGCGACCGGCGTCGAAGCGCGTCGCGATGCGATGTTCGCCGGCGATATCGTGAACCCGACCGAACATCGCGCGGTCCTCCATACCGCGCTGCGCTCGCACGACGTGAACGCGCCGTTCGCGAAGGAGATCCAGGCCGAGCGCGCGAAGATGGCCGTGTTCGCGGACAAGGTCCGCAGCGGCGCGTGGACCGGCCACACGGGCAAGCCGATCCGCCATATCGTCAATATCGGCATCGGCGGCTCGGATCTCGGCCCGAAGATGGTCGTGCACGCCCTCCATCAGTTCGCCGACCCGAAGATCAAGACCTATTTCGTCTCGAACGTCGACGGCGCCGATCTGCAACGCGTGCTCGAACAGATCGATCCCGAAACGACGCTCGCGGTCATCGTCTCGAAGACGTTCACGACGCAGGAAACCCTGACCAACGCGATCTCGCTGCGCGACTGGTTCACGAAAAACGGCGTCAAACAGGCCGATCTCGCCAAGCATTTCGTGGGCGTCTCGTCGAACGTCGCCGAAGTCGTCAAGTTCGGTATCGCCGAAGACAACATCTTCCAGATGTGGGACTGGGTCGGCGGCCGCTATTCGCTGTGGTCGGCCGTCGGTCTGTCGATCATGCTCGCGGTCGGGCCGAACCATTTCGACCATCTGCTCGCGGGCGCCGAGCGCATGGACCAGCATTTCCGCGAAGCGCCGCTCGAACGCAATCTGCCCGTCATCATGGGCCTGCTCGGCGTCTGGTATCGCGACTTCTTCGGCTCGCAAAGCCAGCTCGTCGCTCCGTACTCGGAATCGTTACATTTCCTGCCCTCGTATCTCCAGCAGCTCGAGATGGAAAGCAACGGCAAATCGGCCCAGTTGAACGGCGATACCGTCGACTATCCGACGGCGGCCGTGATCTGGGGCGAGCCCGGCACGAACGGTCAGCACGCGTTCTTCCAGATGATCCATCAAGGACCGACGCTGATCCCGATCGACTTCATCGCATTGCTGACGGCCGAGCATCCGCTGCCGCACCATCACGATCGCCTGCTCGCGAATTGCTTCGCGCAGAGCGAAGCGCTGATGCTCGGCCGCACGTTCGAGGAAGCGCAGAAGATCGCGGGTCCCGACAAGCCCGAACTCGTGCCGCACATCGTGTTCCCGGGCAATCGTCCGAGCACGACGATCCTGCTCGACGAACTCAATCCGCAGGCGCTTGGCGCGCTGATCGCGCTTTACGAGCACAAGGTGCTCGTGCAAGGCTCGATCTGGAACGTCAACTCGTTCGATCAATGGGGCGTCGAACTCGGCAAGATTCTCGGCAAGGTCGTCGAGGCCGACCTGATCGCCGACGCGCCCGTCGATCCGGCCAAGCATGATTCGTCGACGACCGCGCTGATCGCACGGGCGCGCGCGAAAGCGGGCCGCAAGTAAGACGTCCTTGGGCCGCTTCAAGCGGCCCTAAACGACTGGGCGACTGGGCGACTGAGCGGCTTGGCGGCTTTGTCGGCTCAGCTCGCGCGATGCACGCGGCCGGCCTCGATCGTGATCGTCGTCTCGCAGCGGCGCGCGAGGTCGGTGTCGTGCGTGACGAGCACGAGCGTCGCGCCCGTCGCGCGATTGAGTTCGAACATGAGATCGATGACGGCCTCGCCGTTCGCGGCATCGAGGCTGCCGGTCGGCTCGTCGGCGAACAGAATCGCGGGCCGCGTCACGAAGGCGCGCGCGAGTGCGACGCGCTGTTGTTCCCCGCCCGATAGATGCTTCGGATAGTGCGACATCCGCGTGCCGAGGCCGACGCGCTCGAGCCCGTCGCGCGCACGCGCGACCGCATCCTGCGTCTCGCCGCGCAATTCGAGCGGCAGCATGACGTTTTCGAGCGCCGTCAGATGCGGCATCAACTGAAACGACTGAAACACGAAGCCCACGCGACCGCTGCGCAGCGCCGCGCGGCGATCCTCGTCGAGACGCGTGAGATCCTCGCCGAACAGGCGGACCGTGCCGGCCGTCGCCGTATCGAGTCCCGCGAGCAAGCCGAGCAAGGTCGACTTCCCCGACCCGGAAGCGCCGACGATCGCTACACTGCTTCCTGGCATCACGACAAAGCCGATGTCGTCGAGGATCGTCAGTTCACCGTCGGCATCGCGGACAACCTTACGCAAACCTTCTACTGCAATGATTGGATCGAACGTGTTGTGCATGGTGTCGAATCGGTGGACCGCGTTGCGGCGCGGCGTCCGCCAGGACGCTCCGGCGTATCGGGCGTATCGGGCAGGCATGCGCCTGGCCGCGCGGGTTGCCTGGATCGTACTCGCATGTCTGTCGGGCCATGCCCTCGCCGCCAATACGGCAGCCGCGGCATCGGCCGCATCGCCGTCGATCGTCGTGCTCGGCGACAGTCTGTCCGCCGAATACGGCATCGATCGCGACACGGGGTGGGTCGCCTTGATGCGCAAACGGCTTGCCCAGTCGGCGCTGAATTATAGCGTCGTCAATGCGAGCATCAGCGGCGAGACGACCGAAGGCGGCTTGTCGCGACTGCCCGCCGTGCTCGCGCGCGCGAAGCCGTCGCTCGTCATCGTCGAACTCGGCGCGAATGACGCGCTACGCGGCGTGCCGCTCGCCACGACGACCGACAATCTGCGCAAGATCATCGAGGCCTCGCAAGCCATCGGCGCAAAGGTCGTCGTCATCGGCATGCGGATCCCGCCGAATTTCGGTCCCGACTACGCGCAGAAGTTCTACGACACGTTCGGCGCGCTCGCGAAGCAGTATCACGCGGGGTACGTCCCGTTCCTGCTCGACGGCATCGCGGACCAGCCGAGCCTGTTCCAGGCCGATCAGATCCATCCGACCGCCGCGGCCCAGCCGCGCCTGCTCGACAATATCTGGCCGTCGGTCAAACCCCTGCTCGACGGACGTCCGTCGTAAGCCGTCGCACGCATGCGAGCCGGCGGACCCTCGATCCGTCGGCTCGTTCATGCGCAAGCCATTCACATCGACGTCGTCTCTTGCGCGTGCGCGCCGTTCGGGCACCCCGTTTGCTGAACAGTGGCGCTTGGAAAGCACAAGTCCCGATACCGTGCCCGTCTGCGTGAACGCTGCCTCGCCTGTCGAGGCCCGCGCCATGCTGGGCGCCACGTACGGTCCCTGGAACGGCGCGACGTCCTCGCCGCGCTCCGATGAAGGAGATGATGTGAAATATTTACCACTACTCGCAACGACTACAGCCGCCGCCTTGCTCGCGGCCTGCGCGGGCCAGCCGATGCAGCCCGGCGTCCAGAGCGTCGGAACCAGCCAGAAGACGCCGCCCGTCGTCACTCAATGCATTGCCCAGGCCTGGGCGGACAAGACCCAGCAGCCGATCACGACACAATCGGTGCTCGCGAACAACGCGGCGGCCGACGTGCTGTTGCCCGGGCAGCCTCCGGGTGGTGCGGGCGCGGTCGTTCGACCCGCCTGGAGCGGAAGCGGCACGTGGGTCGGCTTGCGTCAGGGCAATGGCGCCGATACGAGCGCCGCGTCCAGCGATATCCAAGCCTGCCTCTGACCCCGTCTGCGCTCCGCTGCGCGACGCGCCGCGCAAACAAAAAGCCCCCGGCACACGGTCGGGGGCTTTGTTCTATTCGATCGCGGGCCACACGCTCGGCACGTCGTCGTGCGAGCGTCCCGGCTTAGTTCGAGTCGTCCGATGCGGCCGGCAATTTGTAGATCTTGACGTCCGAACGCGTGCGCAGCGACGCGAGATAGGCCTGCACATCGGCCTGCCCCGAAACCTGCGACAACTGCTGCTCGGCCGCCGCGAGACGTTGCGTATCGGGCGCCGGCGGCGTATTGACCGCATTCAGGCGATAGATCGCATAGCCGTCCTTGCCGAGATCGACGCCGACATAGCCCGGCGTCTTGTTCGGATCGAGCTTGAAGATCGCGTCGATGGCCGCGGGCGGCAGGCCTTGCGCGTCGCCGCGCGAGACATTGACCGGCGTGCCGAAGCCATCCGCCGACTTCGATTTCTCGAACTCCGCGAGCTTCGCCGCACCGTCCTGCTTCGCGAGCTCGGCCGTCTTCTGCGCGACGACCTTGTCGCGAACCGCATCCTTGACCTTGTCGAAGTCCGGCGTGGCGACCGGCGCGTACTGCGTGATCCGCGCCGAGATCAAGGTGTTGTCGCCGACATCGACCGCCTGCGTGTTGTGTTTCTTCACGAGCGAGTCGTCCGCGAACAAAGCCGTCAAAAACTTCGGATTGTTCAGCGGATCGGTCGGCTGCAGCGCGGGGTTCGGCGTGCGCGTCACCGTGGCCGTCTTGATCGTCAGATGGAATTTGTCGGCCGCCGGCTGCAGGCTGTCGGCCTTCTCGTAGACCATATTCGTGAACGGCTCCGCATCCTGCGAGTAGAGCTTTTGCGCCTGCTGGGCCTTGAGCGTCGCGAGGATCGAAGCCTTGACCTCGTCGAACGACTTCGTGCCGGCGGGCTTCGCGTCGGTCACCTTGATGATGTGGTAACCGAAGTCGCTCTGCACGAGATCGCTGATCTGATTTGGCTTGAGCGCGAACGCCGCGTCCTCGAACGGCTTGACCATCGCGCCGTGACCGAACCAGCCGAGATCGCCGCCCTTGTCGGCCGAGCCCGGATCCTGCGAATTCTGCTTCGCGAGATCGGCGAACTGGTCGGGATGCGCGCGCACTTGCGCGAGGATCTGCTCGGCCTTGGCCTTGGCTTTCGCGCGATCGGCTTCGCTCGCATCCTTGGCGACCGTGATCAGGATATGGCTTGCGCGAATCTGGTCGTCGGTCTTGTAGTTCTTGATGTTGTCATCGTAGAACTGCTTCGCGTCGGCGTCGCTCGGCTGCGTCGCCGCGGCGAGCGCGTCGCCGTTGAGCACGACGTACTGGATCTGAGCCGACTCGGGCGTCTGGAACTCGAGCTTGTGCGCGTCGTAGTACTGCTTGAGTTCGTCGTCGCTCGGCTGCGCCTTCTGCTGATAGCTGATCGGATGGAACGCGAGGCCCTGGACCGTGCGCGTCTGTTCGGACAGCGCGGTCAGATGCGTGGCGAGCGCCTTCGGCGTGAAGGCCGACTTGCTGATGCTCTCCGAGATTTGCGAGTTCGCGAGTTCGAAGCGCACGCGCGCATCGAGCTGATCGGGCGTCATGCCTTGCGCGGCGAGCAGCTTCACGTACGCGTCGGTATCGACACGGCCGTCGGGGCCGCGCAGTTGCGCGATCGCCGGAATGTTGAACAGCGCGCGCTGAACGGCCGCGTCGGGCACCGTCAGGTTTTCGCGGCGCGTTTCATCGGTCGTGATGCGTTGCTGTACGAGGCTGTCGATCAGCGAGGCGCGCATCGCCTCGGTGTCGAACATCTTCGGATCGAAGCTCGAACCGAGCATCTGCCGCATGCGGTCGAGCTGTTCGCGCTGCGCGCCGTCGAATTCCTGAATCGTGATCTTGCGGCCGTTGACGCTCGCGACGTTCGCGCTGTTGTCAAAGAAGCCGCGAAACCCCTGAATGCCGACCAGCCCCAACCCCGGGAGGATGAACAGCGCGAGGAACACCTGCATCAAACGCTTGTGGTTACGTATGAAATCCAGCATGGATTGCGAAATGGACTCGTCGGAAAAACGCAGATTCTACCGCACGCGAACTTCAAAATCGGCAACGCGGCGGACCGGGATTCACCCGATATCGAAACCGCGCTGCGCCGTGCCCATGCGCGGCCGCCTAAACCCTTGATCAGACGACGATTTGCGGGTTTGCGCGCGCAGCGCGCAAACCTTATTCCTGAAGTTGCTGAAGCAAATAGAGACGCTGGTAGATGCCCTGCTCGATCGTCATCAGCGCGTCATGCGACCCGGCTTCGGCGATGCGGCCGTGATTGAGCACGATGATCCGGTCCGCGTTGCGGATCGTCGACAGCCGGTGCGCGATCGAAATCAACGTGACCTTGCCGCGCAGCGCATCGAGCGCGCGCTGGACGATCTGTTCGGTTTCGCTGTCGATGTGCGAGGTCGCCTCGTCGAGCAGAAGGATCCGCGGCTTGCCCGCGAGCGCCCGCGCGATCGCGATCAATTGCTTCTGGCCGCTCGACAGACGCGTGCCGCTCTCGCCCATG
Organism: Pararobbsia silviterrae; assembly: GCF_003628125.1. GTDB lineage: Bacteria > Pseudomonadota > Gammaproteobacteria > Burkholderiales > Burkholderiaceae > Pararobbsia > Pararobbsia silviterrae. The sequence goes on along the minus strand of NZ_RBZU01000005.1, from coordinate 321,717 downwards.
TCCGTGTCGTAACCGCGCTCGAGCGACAGGATCAGATCGTGCGCATGCGCGGCGCGCGCGGCGTCTTCGATCGCCTCGTCCGAGAGCCCGCGCCCCATGTCGATGTTCTCGCGCGCCGACGCGGCGAGCAGAAACGGGTCCTGCGGCACGAGTCCGACGCCCGCGCGAAACGCGGCGTCGCCGATCGTCGAGAGCGGCGCGCCGTCGATCTCGATGCGGCCGGCCTGCGGCGTATAGAAACGCAGCAGCAGCGCAAGCAAGGTCGATTTGCCGCTGCCCGTATGGCCGACGATGCCGTGAAAGCTCCCTGGCGCGATATCGAGCGTCAGATCGTGGAGGATCGGCAGCGCCGCGTCGTAGCCGAAACGCACGTGCGAGAAATGCACCTCGCCGCGCGAAATGACGGCGTCGCCGTCGGGCATCGGGCCGCGTGACTCCTTGAGCAAGGCATTCACGCGCGCCGCCGCGACGACAGCCTGCTGCAATTGACTGAATTGCAGCGTGATCTGGATCAGCGGCTCGACGACGCGCGCCACATAGCTGACGAACGCATAGAGCACGCCGACCTCGAGGCCCGCGAACCGGTTCGTGCCGAAGGCGTAGATCACGACCGTCAGGATCGCGACGTTGAGCAGATCGAGCGCGGGCCGCAACAGCCATGCGTTGACCCGGAGCTCGGCGAGCCGTGCACGGTAGTGCGTGCGGTTGGTCTGCGCGAAGCGCTCGCCGAAGCGTCGTTGCGCATTGCTCGCCTGGAGCACGCTCATGCCCGCGATCGATTCGGCGATCTGCGCGTTGATCTCGCTGCGCAGTTCGCGTGCGCGCGCGACCGACGGCGCGCTCCATCGCTGATAGACGAACACGATGACGACGACGGCCGGAAACAGCGTGAGCACGACGAGCATCAGACGCCAGTCGAGCCACGTCATCGCGATCATGGCGCCCGCGACGACGATGCAGCTGTCGAGCATCACAAACAGCACCTGCACGTAGAGGGCCTTGACCGATTCCGTGTCGTTCGTCACGCGGCTCACGAGTTGCCCCGTGATCGCCTTGTCGAAGAACGCCATCGGCAGGCGGATCACGTGCGCATAGACCGCTTCGCGCAGGCGCTGCACCGAGCGCATCGCGACGCCCGCCAGACGCGTGAGCTGCAGATACCGAAGCGTGGCGGCCGTCCATCCGACACTCAGGGCGAGCGCGAGCAGACCGACCATCGCGGGCCAATCGAGGCGGTGCGGCAGCAAGTAGCGGTCGATAAACGTTTTGCCGAGCAGCGGCGACATCGCTTCGAGCAGCGCCGCGACGATCAGCCAGACCGTTCCGCGGATCAGGTGGGCATGTTCGGGCGCGGCGGCCGTGCGCAGCAGCGCGAACGCATCGCGGCGCTCGGCGTGCGCGCGCTCGGCCGGCGGCGGCGCATTGCGGTCGTCGGTCAGCGTCGAATCAGAGGGCATCGAGGCTGGCCTCCAGTTGCTGATAACGCCATTGACTCGCGTACCAGCCGCTGTGCGCGACGAGTTCGCGATGCGTGCCCTGCTCCGCGACGCGGCCTTCGCGAAGCACGGCGATCTGATCGGCGTCGGCGACAGCCGACAAGCGGTGGCTCACGATGACCACCGAGCGGCCACGGCGCGCCTCGCGCAGATGATCGAGGATCTGCGCCTCGGTATGCGTGTCGACGGCCGAGAGCGCGTCGTCGAGCAACAGCAGCGGCGTATCGGCGAGCAAGGCGCGCGCGATCGCGACGCGCTGACGCTGACCGCCCGACAACGCCACGCCTTTTTCGCCGACCGGCGTGTCGTAGCCGAGCGGCAAGCGCAGGATGTCGTCGTGAACCGCCGCGAGTCGCGCGACGCGCTCGATTTCGGCGCGCGTCGCATCCGGCTTGACGAGCGAGATGTTGTCCGCGACCGATGCCGAAAACAGAAACGGCTCCTGGGGCACCCAGCTCATGACACCGCGCAAGGTCTCGAGCGTGTATTCGTCGATCGACACCCCGTCCCAGGCGATCATCCCCATCGTCAACGGATACTGCCGCAGTAACAGACGCAACAGCGTCGACTTGCCCGAACCGGTCGGTCCCACGAGACCGATCGTCTGGCCGGGCGGCAAGGCGAGCGACACCTCGACCAATGCGGGCGCGGCCTGTTCGGGATAGGTGAAGCTCACGCGGTCGAACGCGAGCGCATCGGCGCCGATCGACGCACGCGTGCCGCGATCCTCGACGCTCGGCGGCTCGGCCAGAATGGGACCGAGCCGCCCCCAGGCCGCGCGGCCGCGTTCGAGCAACGACAACACCCAGCCCGCCGCGAACATCGGCCAGATCAGTTGCCCGAGGTACATGCTGAAGCTCGTCATCGAGCCGATCGTGAGCCTGTCGTGCCAGACGAGATACCCGCCGAATCCGAGCGTGATGACGGTCGACGCCGTCAGCGAGAGACCGACGACAGGCTCGAACGCGGCTTCCCAGCGCTGGGCGTGAAGACTGCTGCGGGCCGCGCCCGCGGCGAGGCGCGCGAGTTCGCGGCTATTGCGATCTTGAAGACCGAGGGCGCGCATCGTCCGCACGCCGCTGAGCGTCTCCTGAACATGATTGTTCAGGGCGCTGAAGCGGCCCAGCGAATCGTGCCACGCGTGGTGAATATGGTTCGAAATGCGCCAGAACCCGAACGCCATGAACGGGAACGGCACGAGCGCCGCGAGACCGAGCCGCCAATCGATGCCGGCGGTCATCATCGTGACGACGAGGATCAGCGTCATGCTGCCGTCGAATCCGGCGAGCAGCGCTTCGCCGGCCGCCATTTCGATCGCATCGATATCGTTGGTCGCGCGCGCCATCAGATCGCCGGTGCGGCGGCCGTGATAGAAGCCTGCACCCTGGTTCGCGAGCGTGTCGTAGAGCCGCGTGCGCAACGTCACGCCGAGCCGGTAGGCTGCGGTGAACAAATGCAGCCGCCAGCCGACGCGCAGGAAATAGATCGCGAGCCCCATGCCGAAGAGCCACGCGAGTTCGGGCAACAGCGCGGTGCCGCTCAGACGATGCGCGATGAGCTGATCGATGATGTGTCCGACGCGGCGCGGAATCAGCACGCTCAAGACCGCGACGCCGGACAGCATGATCGCCGACAGCAGGTAGGACCGCCAATGCTCGCGCACAAAGCCCGCCAGCAAGCGAGATAAGCTCATCGATAAACCCGCCTTGTTTCGCAGAGTGTATTCGCCGCACGCGCACGCGCGGTATGCACGATCTGCACGCACGATAGGCATGCAGCTCGCGATGATATCGCGCGGCGCACGAAGGCGGTGTGCAGCTTGCGCTGCCGACTCGCGCGCACCCGCATCAGGTCATCGGATTGATCCGCGTCGCCGCGACGATCGCCTCTCTGATTCATTTTCATTGAGATTCAATCATCCCTCTTCGCTCGCGATTCAAGTCGTTGCGAAATACGATGACCGTGCCGCACTTGACCGAACGCGGCTCGCTGAAGCGCGCCCCATGCAATTCGCGCAGGTCCGATTCAAGCAGGTCATGCGGGTCGACGGATTTCCGCCGCATCCGGACATTGTGTTGTGCTGCGTGTGCGAGATCGCCTTGTCAGACCGCGCGCGTCGCTTGTTCGCCGAGGATGGGGCAGCCGCTCGGGATCAAATGGCATTGCATCGTTTTGTTATATCGCACTCTATTTTCACGACTGAAAGATGATATATGGCCAGCAAAAAACCGAACGAAACCACAACGAAACGCGTCGCGACAACGGCGAGCAAGTTACTGCGCGATCCGAAAAGCGCCCCCGGCGTCAAATCGATCGCCGGCTCCGCGTTGACGCAAAAGGTCACGCAGCGCGCGGAAAGCGCGGCACTCTTCTTCGTTGAATATGATTTGCGAAAGGAGCGGAATTATCAACCGCTGCTCGACGAGCTGGCGCGATTCAATGCCCGTCGCATGCTGAAGTCGAGTTGGTGCTTGCGCCGCGCCGACACGACGTGCGCCCACCTTCGCGAACACTTCGCGCGCTTCGTCGACGGCGATGACGGCTTGATCGTGTCGCAAGTGTCGGACTGGGCCGCGCTCCAGGCGCTCGATACGCCGAACGCGCTCGCGAGCCGGTAGGACATCACCGAACGGCCTCGGTCGAGGTCGAGATGGCCGATGCATGCGTGTCGCGTGCCCGACTCGAGTCATCGTCCATACGCGCTGCGTTCGCGCAAAAGAAAAGACCCGTTGAAACTCAACGGGTCTTCATATTTTTGGCGGAGTGGACGGGGCTCGAACCCGCGACCCCCGGCGTGACAGGCCGGTATTCTAACCAACTGAACTACCACTCCCCGCATACTCGAACGCTCGCCGTCACGTTCGCGGCGCGCAGAGAAGACGGCGCACGCATGATCGGCAATCGACAGAACTGGTGGGCGCTGAGAGGCTCGAACTCCCGACCTAAGCCTTGTAAGGGCTCCGCTCTACCAACTGAGCTAAGCGCCCGTTCCGTCGCTTTTCCGGCGCACATGCATCGGCGCCGAAGAGCTCGCTAGTTTAGCGCATCCTTCAATGCTTTGCCAGGACGAAACTTCGGGACCTTCGCGGCCTTGATCTTGATGGTCTCACCCGTGCGCGGATTGCGACCCGCGCGCGCCGTGCGCTTACCGACTGCAAACGTGCCAAACCCCACGAGCGTCACGGTGCCGCCTTTCTTCAAGGTCGACGTCACGCCCACGATCACCGCATCCAGCGCACGCCCCGCCGCAGCCTTCGAAATATCGGCTTGCGATGCGATGTGATCGATCAACTCGGTCTTATTCATTTAAAGCCCTCTCAATCTGTTTATTGGGCAGTTCGGTTTATATAAAAACACACTGGTCCGGTGTGTCGAAGTATGGTCCGGCGATAGTAAGCCGGCCGATCAATTAGACAAGTCTGAAACCGCTTGTGTCAAGCGGGTTTCCGCCTAGATCGAGGCCGCATGCGGCTTCCGGGAGACTGTCCTATTACGTTTCTTTTCGCGCATTCTTGACGCATTATTTTTGATCGGATGACGCAAATGGATATGTCATGCGTAAGACAGCGTAAAAAGAAAAACCGCGCAGAAGCGCGGTTTTGTATGACTGCGGGAGCGTCCCGAATCAGTGCTTGATGAAGTCGGACGCCGCCGTCCCGGATTCGGCGACGGGTGCCGCCTTCGCCTCTTCCTTGACCTCGTCTTCGGGCAGCGGCTCGGGCAGACGTTCGAGCGCGAGCTCGAGCACCTTGTCGATCCAGCGGACCGGCACGATTTCCATCGCGTTCTTGACGTTGTCCGGAATCTCGGCGAGATCCTTGACGTTCTCTTCAGGAATCAGCACGAGCTTGATACCGCCACGGTGCGCGGCCAGCAGCTTTTCCTTGAGACCGCCGATCGGCAGCACTTCGCCGCGCAGCGTGATTTCGCCGGTCATCGCGACATCCGCCCGCACGGGGATCCCCGAGAGGGCCGACACGAGCGCCGTCGTCATCGCGATACCCGCCGACGGACCGTCCTTCGGCGTCGCGCCTTCGGGCACGTGGATGTGGATGTCCTTCTTCTCGAACGCCTCATCCGCGATACCGAGCCGGCGCGCACGCGAACGCACGACCGACCGCGCCGCCTCGACCGATTCCTTCATCACGTCGCCGAGCGAACCCGTACGCGTAATGCTGCCCTTACCCGGCATGACCGCCGCTTCGATCGTCAGCAGATCGCCGCCGACCTCCGTCCATGCGAGACCCGTGACCTGTCCGACCTGGTTTTGCTTCGCAGCGAGACCGAAGTCGTACTTGCGCACGCCGAGGAAGGTGTCGAGATTGCCGCCGTCGACCGTGATCGAACCGTCGGCCTTCTTGAGCAGCAGCATCTTCACGACCTTGCGGCAGATCTTCGACACTTCGCGTTCGAGCGAACGCACACCCGCTTCGCGCGTGTAGTAGCGAATGATGTCGCGGACCGCTTCTTCGGTGACGTCGATCTCGCCATCCTTGAGGCCGTTGTTACGCTTCTGCTTCGGCAGCAGATACCGCTGCGCGATGCTGACCTTCTCGTCCTCGGTATAGCCCGAGAGGCGAATGACTTCCATCCGGTCGAGCAGCGGCGGCGGAATATCGAGCGAGTTCGACGTCGCCACGAACATCACGTCCGACAGATCGAAGTCGACTTCGACATAGTGATCGGCGAACGTATGGTTCTGTTCGGGATCGAGCACCTCGAGCAGCGCCGACGACGGATCGCCGCGGAAATCCTGTCCCATCTTGTCGACTTCGTCGAGCAGGAACAGCGGATTGCGCACGCCGACCTTCGTGAGGCTCTGCAGGATCTTGCCGGGCATCGACCCGATATAGGTCCGGCGATGGCCGCGAATCTCCGCTTCGTCGCGCACGCCGCCGAGCGCCATGCGCACGAACTTGCGGTTCGTCGCACGCGCGATCGACTGGCCGAGCGAGGTCTTGCCGACGCCCGGAGGCCCGACGAGGCACAGAATCGGCGCCTTGACCTTGTCGACGCGTTGTTGGACCGCGAGATATTCGAGGATCCGTTCCTTGACCTTCTCGAGACCGAAGTGGTCCTCGTCGAGCACCTTCTCGGCGTTCGACAGATCGTTGTTGACCTTGCTCTTCTTGCGCCACGGCAAGCCGATCAGCGTGTCGATGTAGTTGCGCACGACCGTCGCTTCGGCCGACATCGGCGACATCAGCTTGAGCTTCTTGAGCTCCGAATCGGCCTTCTTCTTGGCTTCCTTCGGCATGCGCGCGGCCGTGATGCGCTTCTCGAGTTCTTCGAGATCGGCACCGTCCTCGCCCTCGCCAAGCTCCTTCTGGATCGCCTTGACCTGCTCGTTGAGGTAGTACTCGCGCTGGCTCTTCTCCATCTGGCGCTTGACGCGGCCGCGGATGCGCTTCTCGACCTGAAGGATGTCGATTTCCGCTTCGAGTTGCGCGAGCAGATGTTCGAGACGCTCGATAACCGGCAGCATCTCGAGGATGTGTTGCTTCTGATCGAGCTTGAGCGGCAGATGCGCGGCAATCGTATCGGCCAGACGACCCGCTTCATCGATGCCCGACAGCGACGTCAGGATCTCGGGCGGAATCTTCTTGTTGAGTTTGACGTACTGGTCGAACTGCGAAACGATCGCACGGCGCAGCGCCTCGGTCTCGGCGCTGTCGGCCTGATCGGGTTCGAGCGGCATGACTTCGCACGAGAACTGCGACTCCTGGTCCTCGATCGACAGCGTACGCGCGCGCTGCAGCCCTTCGACGAGCACTTTGACCGTGCCGTCGGGCAGCTTGAGCATCTGGAGAATGTTCGCGACGCAACCGACTTCGTACATGTCCTTGTCGGTCGGTTCATCCTTGGCGGCCGTTTTCTGCGCGACAAGCATGATGTGCTTGCCGCCTTCCATCGCGGTCTCGAGGGCCTTGATCGACTTGGGGCGACCGACGAACAGAGGAATCACCATGTGCGGAAAAACAACCACATCGCGCAGCGGCAGCAGCGGCAAGGTGATGCGTTCCGGCGGCAAAAGTTGGGTTCCTGACATTTTCATTTCCCCATGAAGTGGAATCTGTTTGTGACCAAGTGAGGCCATCCCTATGGAGTTCAAGCACCCAATTGATAAAAATCTATCGACAAAAATATTTCGACCTAAGGAAAAAGCCGTTCACGTCACCATGAACGGCTTTTCCGACAAGCTCGCTGACGTGTCAATTCGACCCGGAGACCTTCGGGGCCTCCTCATAAATCAGCAGCGGCTTACCGTCGCCGTCAATCGCGTTCTCGTCGATCGTGACTTTGCTGACCCCCTTCATCGTGGGTAATTCATACATCACATCAAGCAGCGCCTGTTCGAGAATCGAGCGCAAACCGCGTGCCCCCGTCTTGCGGCGGATGGCCTTGCGCGCGATCGCCTGCAACGCCGCCGGCCGAATCTCGAGTTCGACATGCTCCATCGCAAACAGCTTGTGATACTGCTTGACGACGGCATTCTTCGGCTCGATCAAAATCTTCACGAGTGCCGCCTCGTCGAGCTTGCCCAGCGTCGCGACGACGGGCAGACGACCGATCAGTTCGGGAATCAGGCCGAACTTGATCAAATCCTCGGGCTCGACATCGCGCAGCACCTCGCCTGAATCGCGCTCCTGCCGGCTCTTCACCGTCGCGCCGAAACCGATCCCGGTCTTCTCGGTGCGGTCGATGATGACCTTTTCGAGACCGTCGAACGCGCCGCCGCAAATGAACAGGATATTGGTCGTATCGACCTGGATGAAATCCTGATTCGGATGCTTGCGGCCGCCCTGCGGCGGCACCGACGCCATCGTGCCTTCGACCAGCTTGAGCAGCGCCTGCTGGACGCCTTCGCCCGACACGTCGCGCGTGATCGAGGGGTTGTCCGACTTGCGGCTGATCTTGTCGATCTCGTCGATGTAGACGATGCCCTTTTGTGCTTTATCGACCTCGTAATTGCAGTTCTGAAGCAATTTTTGAATGATGTTCTCGACGTCCTCGCCGACATAGCCGGCTTCGGTCAGCGTCGTTGCATCGGCAATCACGAACGGAACGTTGAGCAAACGCGCGAGCGTTTGGGCGAGCAGCGTCTTGCCCGAACCGGTGGGTCCGATCAGCAGGATATTGCTCTTCGAAAGCTCGACTTCGTCCTTGCGATCGAGGTGTTTGAGTCGCTTGTAGTGGTTATAGACGGCCACCGCGAGGATCTTTTTCGCGCGCTCTTGCCCGATCACGTATTGATCGAGAATCTCGCGAATCTCCTGCGGGCTCGGCAGATCCGATTTCGCTATGGCAGCCTCGGCCCCCGCGCTCACCGCCTCGTCGCGAATAATCTCATTGCAGAGGTCGATACACTCGTCGCAGATAAACACCGAAGGGCCCGCAATGAGTTTTTTGACCTCATGCTGGCTCTTGCCGCAAAACGAGCAATACAGCAGCTTTTCACTGCCGGAAGTTTTTTTGTCCGCCATAAATATTTACGCCTCAGGACGCTCGTCTACATCATACGCCGATTCATTGAACGCACACATTCAAGGCCGGCCGGCCCGTGCGGTCATCGTGACACGCATGGGCCATGCGAATAAGGGCGCAATACAGGGCATCGCGATCGCATCGGCGCCGCCGATGCGTCGCACAGTCAGGCCCGCAAGGCAGACATCGTTGCCCGGCAAGCCGCTGCGCGATATCCGCGATCAGGCCCGCTTATTGATGACCTGGTCGATCAGACCGTATGCGGCCGCGTCGTCGCCCGACATGAAATTGTCGCGGTCCGTGTCGCGCGCGATACGCTCGACCGGCTGCCCCGTATGGTGCGAGAGCAACTGATTGAGCCGCTCGCGCAGATACAGAATTTCGCGCGCTTGAATCTCGATGTCCGAGGCCTGCCCGCGTGCGCCGCCGAGCGGCTGGTGAATCATGATCCGCGAGTTCGGCAGCGCGAAGCGCTTGCCCTTTTCTCCAGCCGCGAGCAGGAATGCGCCCATGCTTGCCGCGAGACCCATGCAGAGCGTCGACACGTGCGGCTTGATGAACTGCATCGTGTCGTAGATCGCCAGACCCGCCGACACCGAGCCGCCCGGGCTGTTGATATAGAAATTGATGTCCTTGTCGGGATTCTCGCTCTCGAGGAACAACAACTGCGCGACGACGAGATTGGCCGTCTGATCGTTGACTTCGCCAACGAGAAACACGATGCGCTCTTTGAGCAGGCGCGAATAAATGTCATACGCGCGTTCGCCGCGACCGCTCGTCTCGACCACCATCGGCACGAGGCCGAGCGTCGTGGGATCAGGCGTTTCGTCGGAGGGGCGATTCATCGAGTGCGGAAAACCGGATGCGAAATCGGCGCGGAACGTCATGCAGGCAGTCCTTGGTTGTCTAGTTACATCGCTACGTTACACGACAAATTTGCCGTGCGCATAAGTTACGGACGCGCCGCACTGCCCGGCACGCCGCAGGCATTCACACGCCTATATGCGCCGCGGCCCGGCAAAATCAAGCCATTCACCGCTTGCGTCCGAATGCGACGGGCCGGAACGACACGTCTGATACAACCGTTTACGGCAGCCACTTAAAAATAATGCGCCGGAGAACATCCGGCGCATGACAGGGGTGCGCGCCAAAACACGGCGCGCACGAAGCAACTCAGGGCGATTAAGCCTGTTGCGCCGCGGCGGCGCTCGCGAGCTCTTCGAACGCGACTTGCTTGTCGGTCACCTTCGCCTTCGCCGTCACGAATTCAACGACGTTGTTTTCGACGACGAATGCTTCCATTTCCGACAGGCGCTGCTTGTCCGAATAGTACCAACGCACGACTTCCTTCGGATCTTCGTAGCTCTTCGCGAATTCATCGACTTCCGCGCGGATCTGCTCGGGCTTCGCTTGAAGATTGTTCTGTTGAACGACTTCGGCGATTACGAGACCGAGCTTCACGCGACGCTCGGCTTGCTCGCGGAACATTTCGGCGGGAATCGGCGCTTGCGCGGCGTTCGGCACGCCACGTTGCTCGAGGTCGCGACGCGCCATCTCGACGAGGCGCTCTTGATCCTGTTCGACGAGCGCCTTCGGCACGTCGAGTTCGCTGATCTTGAGCAGCGCGTCCATGACCTGGTTCTTCAGCAGGGCTTGCGTGCGACGCTTGGCTTCGCGCTCGAGGTTTTCCTTGATCTCGCCGCGCATCTTCGTGATGTCGCCGTCGGCGATGCCGAGCGACTTCGCGAATTCAGCGTCGACTTCCGGCAGATGGGCCCACTCGACCTTCTTGAGCGTGACCGTGAATTGCGCGGTCTTACCTGCGACGTCCTTGCCGTGATAGTCCTCGGGGAACGCGAGATCGAATTCGCGCGATTCGCCGAGCTTGAGGCCGAGCGCGGCCTTTTCGAATTCGGGCAGCATGCGGCCTTCGCCGAGCACGAACACGAAGTCTTCCGCCGTACCGCCGGCGAACGCCACGCCGTCGATCTTGCCGACGAAGTCGACCGTCACGCGATCGCCTTCCTTCGCTTCAAGGTCCGTGCCGCCGTCGCCGTGTTCACCGGCTTCGCCGCGCACGTGGTAGTGCACGCGCTGCTTGCGCAGGATGTCGAGCGTGCGGTCGATTTCCGCGTCGGAAATATCGGTCGTCGTGCGGCTGACTTCGGCCGTCGCGATGTCGCCGATCTTGACTTCGGGGTAGATCTCGAACGTCGCATCGAATGCGTACGCGTCGGGCGATTGTTCGCCTTCCTTCGACGCGAAACGCGGCGAGCCTGCGACCTTGAGGTTCTCGGCGCGGCTGATATCGAAGAATTCACGGCCGACCTTGTCGCTGAGGACTTCAGCCTCGACCTGGCCCGCATATTGTTGCGCGACCATCTTGAGCGGCACCTTGCCCGGACGGAAACCCGGCATCTTCACATTCTTCGCGAGCTGCTTGATGCGATTGTCGATTTCCTTCTGCACGCCTTCCTTGGGGAGGGAAATCGTGACGCGCCGTTCGAGTTTGCCGAGATTTTCTACAACGTTAGCCATGGATGCATCCAGTCTGAAAGTTCTTGTCCGAGCACATGCGGCGAGATTGCAGGCCGTCGGCTCAGCGCAAAGCGCAGTGGTCGAATGAAGCCGGGTATTCTAGCAAACTCTTTTCGACGCAGCGAAAAAAGGCGCGTTTGCCGGGTTTTTGACTATAGCGGCGCATACCGGCGCAGTAAACCGGGGGTCGCCCGAACGCCGTTGCACATGACGAGTGAAGCGTGCGATACGCATGTCACCGAGCCGTTGCGCTCGATCGTTTGGTCCCGTCGTTTGGCCGCGTCGTTTGGCCGCGTCGCTTGATCCCATCGCTTGATCCCATCGCTTGATCCCATCGCTTGGCTGCGTCGTCTGCCTGCATCGCTTGGCCATGTCGTTTTGCCGCCTGCGTCGCTTTGCTGCATGGCTTTACTGCATCGATCGAGAGCCCGTGGCTCGAACCGCTTGGGGCGTGACCGCGCCGCCGTCCGATCATGTCGCGCGCGGTGCGCTGAACCGCGTCGTCCATGCAATGCGCGCTTGCGCTTGCGTTCGCACGCGCGGACAATCGGCGCGCCGCGATGGGCCGGTGCATGCAATCGGCATATGCAGTCGGAGCATGCGGTCGACATGTCGCGACACGCGCATGCCGCGCGCCCCATGTGGTCACCACCGCATCGCCACGCGCATTCGGCGATCAACGCGTGCAAAGACACGCGCGATTGCGCTGGCGCGTGCCCTCGCCCTCGAACCCCAATCACACACCATGCCCAACACCGCTGCCCCCGTCGTCGTGATCGCCCCGGATTCCTTCAAAGGCTCGCTCAGCGCCGAGCAGGTCGCGCATGCGATCGCTACCGGCGTACGCCGGGTCTGGCATGCCGCCGACATCCGGATGCGCCCGCTCGCCGACGGCGGCGAGGGCACGCTCGACGCACTGCTGACGCGCGGCGGCCGGCGTGTTCGCGTGCATGTGCGCAACGCCGCGGGCGAACCCTTCGAAGCGGCATCGGGCGTGCTCGACGACCGGACATCGATCGTCGAAAGCGCGGAGATCGTCGGACTCACCGATGCGGCAGGAATGCGCGTACCCATCGAACGTCGCAGCACACTCGGCCTCGGCGATGCGATCCGCGCGCACCTGGATCAGGGCGCGCGCCGCATCCTCATCGCACTCGGCGGCAGCAGCACGAACGACGGCGGCGCCGGATTGCTCAGCGCGCTCGGCATGCGTCTGCTTGATGAAGACGGTGTGCCCCTCCCTCCGACACCCGACTCGCTCGACCGGCTTGCAGGCATCGATGCAAGCGGGATTGACGCGCGACTGCGTCAATGCGAGTTGGTCGCCATGACCGATGTCGACAATCCGCTGTGCGGACCGCATGGCGCGACCGCGATGTTCGGTCCGCAAAAGGGCGCGAAGCCCGCGCAAATCGCGACGCTCGACCGTACGCTTTCGCATTTCGCGGATCTCGTCGAAGCCGCCCTCGGCAAGCGCGTGCGCGACTTGCCCGGCGCGGGCGCCGCGGGCGGCCTCGGATTCGCGCTCCATGCGCTCGGCGCCACGTTCGAACCGGGCGCGGAGATCGTCGCGGCGGAAGTCGGGCTCGATGCCGCGCTGGAGGGCGCGGATTGGTTGATCACGGGCGAAGGCCGCAGCGACGAGCAAACCTTGCGCGGCAAGACGCCCTTCGTCGCGTGCAGTCACGCGCGCAAGGCCGGCATCCCCGCGACGCTGCTGTCGGGGGGCATCGTGCCCGATGCACTGCCCGCGCTCGGCGCGCATTTCTCGGGCTGCTTCTCGCCGATACCGGGTCCGATGACGCTCGACGCCGCCATCGCGGGCGCCGAAACATTGCTTGCCGACGGCGCCGAGCAGCTCGCTCGCCTGTTCGATGCGGCGCGCGGCGTGGCGCGCCTCGAAACGCGCGCGTGACAAACGCTCGCCTGACGCGCGATGCTCGCCACGGCGCACCGCCGAGCGCCATGACGGCGTAGCTCGATGATCGATACGGGGCGACTTGGAAACGACGAGGCGACTCAGTCAGAGATGACTGAGTCGTAGGTGCTGAGTCGTAGGCGACTTAGAAACGTCAGATCGGCGGCCAACGCGCCAGGACGGCCCCTACCCGGCGCCGATCCTGAGCGCAGGATATCCCGACGACCCGGTCAGATGCCGAGACGCGTCGCGCGGAACGCGACCCAAAGCTTGCGCACGGGCGTCAGCGCGATTCGCTGATGTAGCACCTGGTACTGCTCGCCTTCGATCTCATCGAGCAGTGCGAGCGCGATCGCGATTTGTGCGCGAATCACGGGCTGCCGCTTGAGCGTCGCGCGCGACGCGGCTGCGAGCGCGGCACGCAAGCCGTCGCGCGCGCGATCCAGTTGAAAGCGCATCAGCGCGGTGAAGTGATCAGAGTAGCGGCGGTTAATGATATCGGCCGCCGTCACGTTGAACTGCTGCATCTCGCTGATCGGAATATAGATTCGGCCGCGACGCGCGTCGTCGCCGATATCGCGGACGATTTCAGCGAAGATCAGCGCGACGCCCGCCGAAAATGCCCACTCGCGGTCGTCGGCGCCGTCCTTCGATTGGGCGGCGAGCAACGCGGAAAACGTGCCGCCGATCTTGCGCACGTATTGCTGGAGTCCGGGCAAGTCGAGGTAGCGCGCCTGGGCCAGGTCCATCGCGAATCCCTCGGCGATGTCGGCGAATGCGATGACGGTCTGCTCGGCCTGTGTTGCGTCGAGCGCGCCGCGCAACTCGATGGCGACCGGATGGGTCGGCTGGCCGTCGGCGATCGTGGCCAGTTCGCGTTGCCACCAGGCCAGTTTCGCGTGGCCGACCGCGGTGTCAGACGATTGCTCGACCGTTTCCTCGAGTTCGCGCCGCAGGGCAAACAAGGCGGTCAATGCGCGCCGCCGCGATGCGGGCGCGCGAAGGACGGCGTAATACGCGCTCGAACCGAGCGGCGCGCCTTTTTCCTGCGTGTATTGATCAGGCTTCACGGATGACTATTCAAGCCCAGGGAAGGCACAGGACCGGCAACCGGGACCGATCCGCGCGAAGCACAATGTTGCAAAGAAAGCGCCTGCCGAGCCAAGCGAAAGCTGGCTCGACGAGACTGGATTCCTGACAGCGCGCGACGGGCTTTCGACAGCACTCGAAAACGCCGCTGTTAAGAATCAACTACTGAGTGGTGCGAGGAGCGGGACACCCGCACGCCCATCCAGAAAGGCTCCCAGCGACTTATGCGTAATAAATGCGTAGCCATCGAAAACATTTGGCGCCCCTCACTCACCGCGCGAGGCCGGATAGTAGCAAAAATAGCGGTCTTCCGTCTAACTCAGCCGATATGAAACACTGACCTGCCCGGTTTCCTAAGACCACGCGATTCCAGAAATAACGGCTGTTGGTAGTCGTTGTTCGTGTGCCCGACGAAACTCGTCGGGCGTCTGGTAATTCAAGCTCGAATGTGGCCGTACCTTGTTGTAGTGCACACGCCAGTCTTCGATCACGATCTTTGCTTCGATTCGATTGCGGAACCACTCCATTGCCAAGCACTCGTCCCTGAACTTGCCGTTGAAGCTTTCGTTCGTTCCGTTTTGCCACGGCTTGCCTGGATCGATAAAGACCGTTTCGATGCGTTCCCCGCAAGCCCAACCAAGTAGCCGCGCACTCACGAACTCAGGGCCGTTGTCCGACCGAATTTATCGGGGTGCTCCGTGCACGCTGATCAGTCGCCCCAGTATGTCGATCACGCGGTGCGAGCGGATCGAACCGGCTACATCGATCGCGAGGCACTCTCGCGTGTATTCGTCGACCACCGTCAAGCACTTCAGCTGTTGCCCGTTTGCGCAGGCATCAAACACAAAGTCGTAGCTCCACACGACGTTTCTCGCCGACGGCGTTGGAACACGCGGCCGGCTGTTCGCAAGCCTGCGTCGACGTCGCATTTTAGGCGCTTGTAGGTCTGCTTGTGCCCACAGCCGGGCGCAGCGCTCCTTGCCGATCTCGAATCCGTCTCGTCCGAGCAAGACTCGGATACGACGCAAACCAAAGCGCGGATAAATCCCCGAAAGCGCGCGCATTGCCTCCATCACCGAGGCGTTCTTCGCCGGCATGCGCGACACGTATCGCAAGCTCGATCGACTGACCTGAAGCAGCGCACACGCCCGTCGCTGACTGATCTTGCGTGATATCGCGTACCACGCCGCCTCGCGACGAACCTGTGCGCTCACCATTAATGGTCCGCCCCTCCCACAGTCGCATAATTCCGGCTGACGCCGATCACCACCGAAGGAGGTGTGTCATGAGTCAGCATTGCCCTTCAACCGTAGCCCGGATGGGCATCGATATTGGAAAGTCCGTGTTCCTTGTAGTTGGCCTTGATACGAAGGGCAAACCGGTGTGCCGTAGCCGGCTGACCCGCGAGCGGCTGCTGGAATTCCTGGCGCGAGCGTCGCCGACGATTGTCGGTATGGAAGCTTGTCCAGGTAGCAACTGGTTAGCACGCAAAGCGGCAGCTCTGGGGCACGACGTACGAATCGTTCCCGCTCAATTCGTTAAGCCTTTCGTCAAGTCGAATAAGACGGATATTGTCGACGCGGAAGCGATCGCTGAAGCTATCTCTCGTCCGACCATGCGCTTCGCGCAACCAAAGACAGAGGCCCAACTGGATCTGCAGGCACTTCATCGGGTCCGGCAACGGTTGGTGTCATGCAAGACTGCAATCATCAATCAAGCCCGCGCGTTTCTCCTCGAATATGGTCTGACCATCGGTGCTGGCCCAGCCTTCTTCGTACACGACATGCCCGACATTCTCGCCGCCGATGACAATGGACTGACGACAGCGATGCGTGACCTTCTGCAGGAGCAGTGGCAAGAATATCGCTCTGTCGAGATACGGCTGGAACAACTGCGTCGCCGGATTGAAGCAATCTCTGGCGCTGACGATGTCGCCACGCGCCTCACTTCGGTGCCAGGCATCGCGCATCTGACCGCAACGGCCATCACGGCTTTCGCTGGCACTGGTCGTCAGTTCAAATCGGGACGCCACTTTGCATCTTGGCTCGGGCTTGTACCAGGTGAGTATTCCACCGGTGGGAAGCAGCATCTGCTGGGAATCAGTAAGCGAGGTAATCCGTATCTGCGCAAGCTGTTGGTGCACGGCGCCCGAACCTGTGTACTTCATCTGGATCGCACCAAAGATCGACTAGGTCAATGGATCTCGGTGATGGAATCAAACGGAGTGCATCGAAACAAGATTGTCGTCGCGCTCGCCAACAAGCTTGCTCGGATCGCATGGACCATTCTTACAAGGCAAGGAACGTTTTATCTACGGCAGCCGCGCATTCAATAGGTTGCTGCAGCAGCCCTCAAGGTTTGCAGACGTGAATTGATGACGAAACAGAGCACTGGCGTTTGGTAAGCCCGGGACAAAAAATCGGCCCTTGAGGTCTGACCATTTGTTGGGAACCGGACGCGCACATCCCATCATGGCCTTGCTGTCAAAAGCAGCTCACTCGCGAGAGGCCGGATACATTTACGCAAACTGTCTCGTCAAACAACGCTCGCTTGCAAAGCCGGGGCGGACCATACATTTTTTGTGGCGATCTCCTTCATCACTTCGATCTCGAGATCGCGATCCGCCACCAGCTTCTTGAGCCGCGCATTCTCGGCTTCCAGTGCCTTGAGTCGTTTGACGTCGTCGCTCACCATCTCGCCGAAGCGCTTGCGCCACGCGTAGATCGACGCTTCGCTCACGCCATTGCGCTTAGCCACATCGGCGATCGAATCTCGATCCGCCTCGCGCAAAATCCGAACGATCTGCTCGTCGCTGTATCGGCTCTTCTTCATGACGCCCTCCGTTGCCGGATGCGCCATTATCTCCAGATTCTCGTGGTGCTCAATTACCGGGGCAGGTCAAGGCGGATGGTTCGAATTTTTTCGGTCATTGTTTAGACGAAAAAAAACCCGCAGAGGCGGGCTTAGTTTTCACAGTTTGAGAAGGCTCTCGCCAACGCGCAGGCATGCCGAACTAACCTTCTTCAAAGGTCACGGGCTGACGACTTCGATAAGGTTCGTAGCCTGAGAGTCTGTAATAAAAAGATGTCCACTGCTGTCGATGGCCATACCGCCCGGAAAACCGAGACTTGCCGTACCTAACGAAACGAGCGTTGGATTGGAGGAGCCAGGCGGAATTTTATAGATCGTGATGTTATTGTCAGTGAGTCCTGCGGCCACGTAAATGGTTCCATCACCTCCGACCACTGCTTCGGATATTTGCAAGTGAGCAGTCGGTGGAAACACAACCGGTGTCGATGTGCCCACCGGTATCTCGTAAAGCGTTCCTGACACCGATACCACAAAAAGATTGCCCGACAAATCAACTGTGACGTCGACAGGGTCAGCGATTGCTTCCGTCACCAACGATGCGCTCGACGAACCGGCGGCAATTTTGTAGACAGTGTTATAGCCATAACCCACCACAAAAACGTCGCCCGCCGCGTCGGCGGTTATGTTATCTGCGTGGAGCGCAGTTGTCGGTGCCAATTGCGTTGTGACTCCCGAAGAAAGCTCATAGACATTTCCGTTGTCTAATTCGCTGATGTATAAGTTGTTGCCGGAATCAATACCTAAACCCGCCGGAGCCGACACCCCGGTCGCAACACTCAGGAGGCCGGTCGCCCCCGCCGCCTTCTCATACAAGCCAACCGTGCTGCCAGCCGTTATGAAAAGGTTGTCCGCCGAATCAACAACTATCCCCGCAGCATCGAAAGGCAAGCTGAACTGATCGATCTGCGGAACGCTACATTGAACCGCAATGCTTGTGATGGCCGCCGTCACATTTGAGCCGCTACCGGATATCACTTTGCAACTCAAATCGGTCGGTTCAGCACTTACGGTAACATCGTAGTGCCCTCCCGAAGCCACTTCAGAATCGAATTTGAATGCGCCATCTGCGCCGATGACAATCGGGTCGGCACCGTTGTTCGCGAGCGTGAGCGATCCGCCTGTGAGACCCGACACCGTGCCACCAACCGAATACGAAGCTGCTGTCGCGGGCGGGCTTGGCGCAGTTGCAGACGCGGTAGTGGCGTCACTGCCTCCGCACCCGGATAAAACCCCCGCCATTGCCAACGGCAAAAATGTCCGGATTATCGTATTCATGTTCTCCCCGAAGATTCTAGTCACGCGTCGTTAGCGCAAAAAATTGAGTTCTCTTTCAAAAATCTTTCGTTAAAAATCACGAAAACGAGCAGAAATATACCTGTTTACGATCGAATATTGTCCGGTCGCTCTGAAAATCCCTCGGAGTGGGCTCTCGCGGATCGAAGGGCGTGCTCAACCGAGCGTGCCGTGCAACAAAACGAGTCGCCTGCCGCCAATAGCCGCCGTACACGTCCCGCGACGAAAGCCGCCCGTACAGGTGATGCAGAATGTGCGTGTCTCCGAGGTACACCGCCGCATGATTCGGAACGCCGTTAGTCGACCGGATCTGCATCAAAATCACATCACCCGTTTGCAGCTCCGCGTGCTCGGGCAGCACGATGCCCCCACGCTGCTCTAGCCCCGCCGTATATAAGTCACTTTGCCCGTCGTTCCACCAGCCATCAGGACGAAAAGCGTCCTCAAGCGCGATGCCCAGCTCGCGCGCGTAGTAATCGCGCACGAGCGACCAGAAGTCGAGGACGCCGTGCACGAACTGACGGCCCACGAGCGGCGCGATATACCTTCAGCGCCCTCAACAAGTCGTGCGCGAGCGCGTAGTCACACTGCCGGGATTTCCCTCAGCAATTCGCCTGCCAAGCGAAGGCGGTGGTAAATCATTCCCGCGATGGAAGGCCGTCGAGGTGATCGCGTGGGTCGAGTCGCATCAAGGAGGCAGGAAAGCGACGGGCGGGCGTCCGCGAAAGGGAGACTAGTGGAGGCGGCTGTCCGCTTCGGGCCGAAGTCTGCTCAACACAACGTACAGAGTTCGGCCAATAGCTGACCCTCGCGTACGACGACATCACGACACTCGACCGTCTGCTTCAGGACGGTAAGCGGGCATTCCGCTTTCGAGCTCGATAACCTAGCTCCGGTCCATGACCCAGAGTTCGCCAGGCGGTTGCGGCGCCGACAATCAGAAGCACCGCCGAAACGGTCAACGCGAGCTTCATCCCTCGGATAAACGACACCGCATCGGGCTGCCGAACAAAGAAGCCGAATAGCGCAACGCCCACTACGCCGCCTACCTGACGGGCGGTATTCAGCAAACCGGACGCAATCCCAGACTGCGCGCTACCCACAGCGGCGAGCGTCGCAGCAGTGATGGTCGGAATCGTTAGCGCAATGCCACTGCCTGCGAGCAGCATCGGTATCGCTAGCAGCGAGAAAGAATGCGCGGCGATCGCCGGCCGCATCGCGAGATAGCCGACCGCGGAAATTAAAAGCCCAACCGTTGCTAACCCGCGTGCGCCGACCCGGCTCGCCAGTCGCCCGGCAACGATGTTCATGATCATCAGGATGCCCATCATCGGCAGGAATGCCACGCCGGTGCGTACCGGCGACATATGCCAGACCGACTGGAAGAGTAGGCTCAGCGTGAAGACAATGCCGTAAAAAACCAGGTTCGCAATCATGCCGATCAAGGTCGCATTGCGGACTATGCGGTCCTGCCACAATGAGGCAGGCAACATCGCGTCAGGATTGCGGGCTTCCAGCCAGACGAACGCAATACTCAGCCCGACGCAGAGTGCAAACGCGCCCTCGATGATCGGGCTGCGCCAGCCCAGCGCGCTGACTTCAGTCGATGCGAACGTCAGTGTTGCCAGCGCGAGGGCCCCGGTGAGTTGCCCGGGTAGATCCAGACTCCTGCCAGATTGTGCTTCCGTATCAGGCGCGAATCGCCATGTCATCCAGATCCCTGCGATGCCGACAGGAACGTTGACCAGAAAGATGCCGCGCCATCCGAGCGCCGCAACAAGCAGCCCCCCTGCCAGCGGTCCTGCGGCCAAAGCAATGCCGCCGCCTGCGCCCCACCATCCGATCGCCCGGTTGCGCTGCGTCGCGTCCTGGAATGCCAAGCGCAAGACAGCCAACGAGTTCGGCACCAGCAGCGCCGCTCCCACGCCTTGAACGAGACGCCAGACGATCAACACCTGGATGGATTGTGCCGTTCCGCAGCCGATCGACGACAGCGTGAATATCGCGTAGCCCACGATGAACACACGCTTTGCACCCAGCCGGTCGCCCAATGTGCCTGCGATCAGCAGCGACGACGCGAAGACCAGCGCATAGGCATTGACAACCCATTGAAGGCCCGTGATACCTGCGCCAAAGACGGTTCGCAACGTATCGAGCGCGACGTTGACAACGCTGACGTCGATCAGGACGACGACAAAGCCGAGGCAGGCCGCCACCTGAACGAGCGATGGGTGATGTTTGGATGGTGTTTGCATCGGCAGTCCTCTGAATGGAGAAACTGAAGCGTAGAAGATCGCCTTCTGTGCGAATATTCCGAAAAAGTGCACGACTGACCGGAGAAAATGCACAGATGTTCGATTGGGAAAACCTTCGCTGCTTCGTTGCCGTGGCGCAAACAGGCAGTCTCTCGGCGGCGGCAAGGCGACTCAATGTCGACCACGCAACGGTAAGCCGTCGCGTGAGCGCGCTCGAAGCCGAGCTAAAGATGCGAGTGATCGACAGGTTGCCTCGCGCGTGCCGACCGACGCCGGCGGGTAGGCAGATTCTGGTGTTCGCGGAGCAAATGGAGGAGCGCGCATTCGCGATCGAGCGCCTCGCACTCGCGCAACAGATGCCGCTGCAAGGCGTGGTGACCGTCAGCGTGCCGCCGGTGCTCGCGAACAATCTCTTTGCGAATCATTTTCATGAGTTCACTCGTTTGCACCCGGGAATCCGGCTAGCGATCGCCAGTCAGGCCCACCGCGTTTCCCTCGGACGCCGGGAGGCGGATCTAGCTGTGCGCCTTATTCGCCCCGAGGAACCGCAAAACGTCACCCGCAAGCTTGGTGAGATGACGTTCGGGCTCTATGCGAGCCGCAGCTATGTGCACGCGTCAGCGCCGGCCAATTGGGAATTCATTGGCTACGAAACGCAATTCGCGGAAATGCCGCATCAGCACTGGCTCCAATCGATCGCTCAAGGACGACGTATCGTCTGCGAAGTCAGTGACATCACGACGCAGCAGGTGGCGGCCCGGACGGGAGTCGGAGTGGCGGGGCTGCCAGTGTTCATGGGTGACAGCGATCCCGAATTGCAACGCCTGCCGTTTGAAGGGCAACGATTCTCTCGCGAAATCTGGCTGGTCGTGCATACAGATCTCAGAAATTCGCCGCCGATTCGTGCCGTGATCGACTTTATCTCGGGCGTTACAGGCAGGACCTTCAGTCAAGATTTTGGGTTGTCGGAACAGCTACGACGCTGACTGGCCCTGGCGAGAGGAGGCGTCGTCCGATTGCCACTTCAAAGCGGCCTCCGACGGCGCCGGCAGGTGAACGGCAGACACGGGTCGATAAGAGACTGCCACATGGCGTCCTTCGACAACTAGCCGAGCCGAGTCGCGATGTCCGCCGCGCTCTCGTTGTAGTACGTCATTAGCTCTTTGATGTTCGTGTGCCCCGTCATTCGCGCCAGGTCGAGGACAGGGATTTTTTTGCCAGCCGAGTAATCGCCTTGTGCCGAGTGTCGTGAAACGTAAATCTCGCCTGCTCAGGCATGTCAGGAAACGCCTTGTCGCGGGCGCGCCGAAACAGTTGGTCGCGACTCTTGTCGTTGACGTTGAACAGCGGCTGGCCGGCATCGACCTTCGGGAGAATGCCCAGCAGTTCGATGGCGCGCGTGGACAGCGGCACGTCGCGCGCACTGCCATTCTTGGTCAGCGGAAGATGGGCCACACGGCTGGCAAAATCGACGGTCATGCCGGTGAGCCCAAGGATCTCGCCTGATCGCATTGCAGTCTCGATGGCGAACAAGAATGCGACCGCCACGCGCTGCGACGTATACCGCACCTCTTTGCCCTCTTGATACCCAAGCGCGAGCAACGTCGCCTCAATCTCGCCTGGCGCGATCCGCCGAAAGCGCGGAGGCCCGTCGGCCGGGCGCGTAACGTCCCTCATCGGATCGGTCGCGAGCCAGCCCCATTCCTTTCGTGCCACATCGAAGGCGTGCGAGATCAGAGACATCTCACGCGAAACGCTCGCCGGCGCAACTTCGCGTAAGCGGCCGTCGCGCCAGGCCGCAATGTGCCGAGGCTGAAGGTCTGCCAGTTTGATTTCGGAGAACGGCCGACCGTCAATCTTCTTCTGGCCAATGAGTTTGAGGCGGAGGATTTCCCACCGCGAGCCGCGCTTTGAGGGGCTCACCTTGTCCGCGTAGTCGGTGAGTACGTCGCCGACCGTGTGCGTCTTACTACCCTGGCCGCTCGCTATTGACCGGAGCTCGGTCTCCCGCTTCGCCGCCCATGCTTGGGCCTCAGCCTTCGTGTCGCGGACGGCGGAATCGCGGACGCCCTTTACATAGACCTCCGCTCGTCACCCACCGGCGGCCTTTCGAAACGATGCCATGCGTAGCCCCGTGCGTAAATTCTGCGTAACGGTGCGTAGTTTAGCGTGGTTTCGATTGGCTTTCTTACAAAGTTGGGCGACCTTAATCTCCGCTCAACCCCTTGATTTTACGTGCCTTGTGGTGCCTTTTTGCTGCATGCGCTTCTGTCTGTTGGTGCGAGGAGCGGGACTCGAACCCGCACACCATTGCTGGCGTCAGGACCTAAACCTGGTGCGTCTACCAATTTCGCCATCCTCGCGCCCGAGCCTCGATCCAGCTGACGCGCCGTTCGACGTTGCCGCACAAATCCGTGTGGCACGCCGTAGACGCCGCCCGGTCGAGCCGGTCTGTATGCATCAGGTCGCCCTGTCGCCGAACGCGGCGCGGCCTGGGCCGTGCGCTGCGAAGTCCGGTAGTTTAGCCGATCGGCCAACCCTTGTCTTGCGCGATTTAAGACGCCCGACATGACCCGCGTGCACCATCCAATTTGTTACAGGATGCGACGTCTTTCGGAAAAGTCCCAATGGCTGAGAATGGATTTTGCGTGCGGGAGGATGCATCGCGCGGGACACGACGATCCGATCGAGCACACGCGGGCCGCCCGAACTGTGCAAGCCGCCGTTACCGTTTGTAAAGGTCGCGCACCGCGTCTTCGATATGCTGACGCAGAAGTCGGCGCTCGTCAGGGCTCATATGGCCGTCATGACGATGCTCCGAGATTTCGGGAGGAACAGGATCGGGCGTGGGCGGCGGCGGTGGAATGACAATGCGCGAAAACCGGTGGGGAGACCTGTGAGGCGGATGATCCGCGGCATCGACGGACATGCTCTGCGCCTGAACACTCGACACGATGCCGAGTAGGAGCCCCGCCAGTCCGATCTTCGCGTATCGCCTCACCGCCCCCGTCATTGCTTGCCTTTGGTTACCTTCGTCTGCCATTCATGCATGCGCTTGGCGACCGCGGGCGGATCCACGATCACCTCCAGAGCGCGTTTATCGGCGCGTACCTCGAACGACGCGTCATTTTGAGATTGTTAACACCAATTTCAATATCGAGCCAGAGTGTACGCAACGCGACTTGTCGTCGTGCCACGGGCGCAGTAAATTTTGTAACGCTTTGTAAGTCGCTTTCGACGCCAAACGCGCGCGAAAAACGAATCACGATAAGATCACGACATGGAAACCAAAAACCCGTCAAAAATCCTCGTTGTCGACGACGATCCCCGCTTGCGTGACTTGTTGCGCCGCTATCTCGGCGAGCAAGGGTTCAATGTGTACGTCGCCGAAAATGCGCCGGCAATGAACAAGCTGTGGGTCCGCGAACGTTTCGACCTGCTCGTGCTCGATCTCATGCTGCCCGGCGAAGACGGCCTCTCGATCTGCCGCCGCCTGCGCGGCAGCAACGACCGCACGCCGATCATCATGCTGACGGCCAAGGGCGAAGACGTCGACCGCATCGTCGGCCTCGAAATGGGCGCGGACGACTATCTGCCCAAGCCCTTCAATCCGCGCGAACTCGTGGCGCGGATTCACGCCGTGCTGCGGCGCCAGACCCCGACCGAACTGCCCGGCGCACCGTCCGAAACCACCGAGGTCTTCGAATTCGGCGAATTCGCGCTGAATCTCGCGACGCGCACGCTGACGAAGAACGGCCAGGAAATGCCGCTCACGACGGGCGAGTTTTCCGTGCTCAAGGTCTTCGCGCGCCATCCGCGCCAGCCGCTGTCTCGCGAAAAGCTCATGGAGCTCGCGCGCGGACGCGAATACGAAGTGTTCGACCGCAGTCTCGATGTGCAGATCTCGCGCTTGCGCAAGCTGATCGAGCCGGATCCGAGCAGCCCTCGCTTTATCCAGACGGTATGGGGACTCGGTTACGTCTTCATTCCCGACGGAGCGGCCTGAGCGTTGCGCGGAGCCTTTTGAAGAGGCGCTGCCATGAGAATCGACCGGCGCCTTCTGACGCTCGCATTCGGCGGACTGTTCTGGCGAACCTTCGCGCTGATCGCCTTGCTGATCGCCGTAAGCCTTGCCGCGTGGTTCCAGAGCTTCCGCGTGATCGAGCGCGAACCGCGCGCGCAACGCGTGGCGCTTCAACTCGTCGCCATCGTCAAGCTCACGCGGACCGCGCTGCTCTACTCGGACCCCGACCTACGGCGCGCGCTGCTGCAGGACCTTGAAAGCAACGAAGGCGTGCGCGTCTATCCGCGCGAGCCGTCCGACAAGTTCCAGCTCCAGCCCGACGAATCGCTGAACCGCCTGATCGAGTCGGATGTCCGCGGCCGCCTCGGCAACGATACGGTCATCGCGCAATCGGTCAACGATATCCCCGGCGTCTGGATCAGCTTCAAGATCGACGACGACGACTACTGGGTCGCGCTCGATCGCGACCAACTCGATAACGTCACGGGTCTCCAGTGGCTCGGCTGGGGGATTTTCGCGCTCGCGCTGTCGCTGTTCGGCGCCGCGTTCATCACGAGTCTCGTGAACCGGCCGTTCGCGCGGCTTGCGCTCGCGGCGCGCAAGCTCGGCGCCGGACAAGTACCGGACCCCTTGCCCGAGCGCGGCATGGGCGTCGCGGCCGAGACGAATCGAAGCTTCAATCAGATGGTCCGCGATCTCGAACAACTCGAGGCCGATCGGGCCGTCATGCTCGCGGGCATCTCGCACGATTTACGCACGCCGCTCGCGCGCCTGCGACTCGAAACGGAAATGAGCCCCGCCGACGCGGCGACCAAGGACGCGATGGTCGACGACATCGAGCAGATGGACAAGATCATCGGCCGCTTCCTCGACTATGCACGGCCGACGCAGCGCACGGCCGAAGTCGTCGATCTCTCGTATCTGACGCGTGAAATCGCCGGGCGCATGGCAAGCGAAGACGGCGTCGAGATCACGCTCGAACTCGCAGAACGCGCGACGATCGAGGGCGATTCGACCGATATGCGGCGCGTGATCGCCAATCTGCTCGAAAACGCGCGCAAGTACGGCAGGCATTCGGATGAAGAGATCCCGCAGATCCATGTCTCGACCGTGGCTCAGCACGGTCAGATCGATCTCGTCGTGCGCGATCTCGGACCGGGCATTCCCGAGGATCAGATCGCGCTCGTCACGCGGCCGTTCTACCGCGTCGATACCGCGCGGACGCAAGCCGACGGCACCGGGCTCGGCATGGCGATCGTGCAGCGGCTCGTCTCACGGCATCGCGGTTCGCTGCGGCTGCGCAACCGGCAGCCGGGACCGGGGCTCGAAGTCTCGCTGAGCTTTCCCGAGTACCGTGCGGCATCGCGCGGCACCGATGCCGCGCGCGATATGCTGCGCGACCTCAAGCGCGAAGCCTGAGGGACTGCGGTACGCGCATCTGTCCCGTACGTCCGGCCCGCTTCGAATCCGCTCAGCGCTTCTCGAGCAATACGATCGCCTGCGCCTCGATACCTTCCTCGCGGCCGAGATAGCCGAGCTTTTCATTGGTCTTGGCCTTGACGTTGACCGCGTCGGTTGCGAGCCCGAGATCCTCCGCGATCGTCGCGCACATCGCGCCGATATGCGGCGCGAGCTTCGGCTTCTGCGCAATGACCGTCGTGTCGACGTTGACGATCGAGAACCCCGCTTCGCGCACGCGCTTCGCGGCCTCGCGCAGCAGCACGCGGCTGTCGGCGCCGTGGAATGCATCGTCCGTATCGGGAAAATGGCGGCCGATGTCGCCCATGGCCGCCGCGCCGAACAGCGCGTCCGTCACCGCATGAAGCAGCACGTCCGCGTCGGAATGTCCGAGCAGCCCGCGATCGAACGGAATCGTGACCCCGCCGATGATCAACGGACGTCCCGTCACCAGTGCGTGCACGTCATACCCCTGGCCGATTCGCAAAGCCGTCATCTGTCCTGTCCTGTTCGAATAAACCGTAATAAAAAGCGCGACGCCGCCGCTGCCGGCACGTCGCCTAGATCGCGCGGCCGAGCAGAATCGCCTCGGCCATCGCGAAGTCTTCGGGATACGTGACCTTGAAGTTGCGCATCGTGCCCGTCACGAGCCGCGGACGATGGCCGAGCCGTTCGAGCGCGCTCGCCTCGTCGGTGACCGCGAACCCCGCCTGCTGCGCTTCGACCAAGGCATGACGCAGCAAGCCGATCCGGAACATCTGCGGCGTCTGCGCGAGCCAGAGGCCGTCACGCGGCTCGGTCCGGCCGATGCGCGCCGATTCGAGATCGTGCGCAGCGCGTTTGAGCGTATCGGCGAGCGGCATCGCAATGATGCCGCCGACCTCGTCGTCGCGCACCGCCTCGACGAGTTGGCGAATCAGCGCTGGCGTCACGCCGGGGCGCGCCGCATCGTGCACAAGCACCCAGTCATGGTCGGCCGCGCCGAGTTCGGCGAGCGCGCCGAGTCCGTTGAGCACGCTCTCGTGGCGCGTCGCGCCGCCGCATCGCCGCGACGTGAAACGCAAGCCCGAAAACTGCGCGGCGTCGAACAGCGCATCATCAGGCGACAGCACGACGAGCGTCTGCGCGAGCTCATCGCACGCATCGAATGCCGCCAATGTGTAGTGAAGCAGCGCGCGGTCACCGATCGCCCGATATTGCTTGGGCATGTTGGCGCCGGCGCGGGCGCCGACCCCGGCACACGGGATCAAGGCGAAGAGCCGATCATTCTGGCGAGCGTTCACGCGAAAAAACGACGAGTCTGGAGAAGGAGCGAATTCTATAATATTGCGTTTGATCCGGTGCGCGGCATCGTGGATACCCTGCATGCATCACGCACCGTGAGCCGCGTCACGCGCGTATTTCGTGTTGGTATCGCGCTGCGCACGCAGCATCCCGGTTGGCGAAGCCCCGGCCCGCATGCGGGCCGGGGCGTTGTCGTTTGAATAGTCTGAAGAATCGTTCATGTCCGATCAGTCCGCCGTCCCTACGTCCACGCCCCTGCCTACCGCCGCGCCCCCGGTGCCGCCGGTCCCCGCCCCCGTCCCGTTCGCGAAGGCCGGTACGCGATTCGCGTTCGACGGCACGCACGGTTCATCGGACGCGCTGCTGATCGCCCGTTATTTCAGACAACATCACGCAAAACTGCCCGTGCTCGGCGTGATCTGCGCGAGCGCGGTCGACGCGCAACGGCTGTTCGCCGAGATCGGCTACTTCGCGCCCGAGGCCCGCGTGCGTTTGCTGCCCGACTGGGAAACGCTGCCCTACGATTCGTTCTCGCCGCATCAGGACCTGATCTCGGAACGCCTGGCCACGCTGCACGATCTCGACGCGGGCCGATGCGACATCCTGATCGTGCCCGCGACGACGGCGCTCTACCGGATGCCGCCCGCCTCGTTCATGGCGGCCTACACGTTCGAATTCAAGCAGGGGCAACGGCTCGACGAAGCACGGCTCAAATCGCAGCTCACGCTCGCCAGCTACGAACATGTGAGCCAGGTCATGCGGCCCGGCGAATACTGCGTGCGCGGCGGGCTGATCGATCTGTTCCCGATGGGATCGCCTTTGCCGTACCGGATCGACCTGTTCGACGATCAGGTCGAGACGATTCGCGCGTTCGATCCCGATACGCAACGCAGCCTCTACCCCGTGCATGAAGTGCGTCTGCTGCCGGGTCGCGAATTTCCGTTCGACGAAGCGGCCCGTACCGCGTTTCGCGGCCGCTGGCGCGAAACGTTCGAAGGCGATCCGAGCCGCTCGCCGATCTACAAGGACATCGGCGCCGGCGTGCCCTCGGCGGGTATCGAGTACTACCTGCCGCTGTTCTTCGACGAGACGGCGACGCTGTTTCACTATTTGCCCGCCGACACGCACCTCGTGATGGTCGGCGATCTCGAAGGCGCGATCCGGCGCTTCACGAACGATACGAAGCAACGCTATGCGTTCATGTCGCA
This sequence comes from Pararobbsia silviterrae, assembly GCF_003628125.1. Taxonomy (GTDB): domain Bacteria; phylum Pseudomonadota; class Gammaproteobacteria; order Burkholderiales; family Burkholderiaceae; genus Pararobbsia; species Pararobbsia silviterrae. The sequence continues at coordinate 292,798 of NZ_RBZU01000005.1, read as the reverse complement.
CGATCGCGAGCGTCCGATTCTCGAACCCTCGAAGCTGTTCCTGACCGACGAGGATCTGTTCATTCTCGCCAAGCCGTTCGCCCGGCTCGCGCTGCCCGCCGCGGCCGATGCGGGCAGCGGCGACTGGGCCGCCGCGCTGCCGAACCTCGCGGTCGACCGGCATGCGGACGACCCGGTCATGGCGTTGCGCAGCTTCGTCGGCACCGCGAGCGCACAGGGACAGCGCGTGGTCCTGTTCGCCGAATCGCCGGGACGGCGCGAGACGATCGCGCAACTGATGGCCGATAACGGCCTGCGCCCGCAACTCGTCGACAGCTTCGATTCGTTCGTCGCGGCGGCGAGTGCAACGAGCGCGCCCGCGTTCGCGCTCGCCGTGGGCCCGCTCGCGAGCGGCTTCCTGCTGCGCCCCGACGGCGTCGCGCTCGTGACCGAAAACGAGCTCTACGGCAAACTCGCGCGCCGCGCGGGACGCCGGCGCCAGGAACAGGCGAGCAATGTCGACTCGATGGTCCGCGACCTGTCCGAGCTCAAGGTCGGCGATCCCGTCGTGCACGCACAGCACGGCATCGGACGTTATCTGGGCCTCGTGACGATGGACCTCGGCGAAGGCGACACGGAGTTCCTTCACCTCGAATACGCGGGCGACAGCAAACTGTATGTGCCGGTCGCACAGTTGCACGTCATCTCGCGATACAGCGGCGCGGATCCGGATACCGCCCCGCTGCACGCGCTCGGCTCCGGTCAATGGGACAAGGCGCGGCGCAAGGCGGCCCAGCAGATTCGCGACACGGCCGCCGAATTGCTGAATCTCTATGCACGCCGGGCCTTGCGGCAAGGTCATGCGTTCACGCTCGAACCGCGCGACTACGACAAGTTCGCCGACAGTTTCGGTTTCGAGGAGACCCCGGATCAGGCCGCGGCAATCGCGTCGGTCATCGCCGACATGACGAGCGGCAAGCCGATGGACCGGCTCGTATGCGGCGACGTCGGCTTCGGCAAGACCGAGGTCGCGTTGCGCGCGGCGTTCATCGCCGTGCTCGGCGGCAAGCAGGTGGCGATCCTCTCGCCGACGACGCTGCTCGCCGAACAGCATTTCCAGACGTTTTCGGACCGGTTCGCCGACTGGCCCGTGCGGATTGCCGAGCTCTCGCGCTTCAAGACGACAAAAGAAGTGTCCTCGTCGATCCAGGCGCTCAACGAGGGCACCGTCGACATCGTCATCGGCACGCACAAATTGCTCTCGCCCGACGTCAAGTTCAAGCGACTCGGTCTGGTGATCATCGACGAGGAACACCGCTTCGGCGTTCGGCAAAAGGAAGCGCTCAAGGCGCTGCGCGCCGAAGTCGACGTGCTCACGCTGACCGCGACGCCGATCCCGCGCACGCTCGGCATGGCGCTCGAAGGCCTGCGCGATTTCTCCGTCATCGCAACAGCGCCGCAAAAGCGGCTCGCGATCAAGACCTTCGTGCGTCGCGAGGAAGACAGCGTCGTGCGCGAAGCGATGCTGCGCGAGCTCAAACGCGGCGGCCAGGTCTACTACCTGCATAACGAAGTCGAAACAATCGAGAACCGCAAGGCGCATCTCGAACAGCTCGTGCCCGAAGCACGCATCGTGATCGCGCATGGACAAATGCACGAGCGCGAACTCGAACGCGTGATGCGCGACTTCGTCTCGCAGCGCGCGAACGTCCTGCTCTGCACGACGATCATCGAGACCGGCATCGACGTGCCGAGCGCGAACACGATCCTGCTGCACCGCGCCGACAAGTTCGGCCTCGCGCAATTGCATCAGTTGCGCGGCCGCGTCGGACGTTCGCATCACCAGGCGTATGCGTATCTGATGGTCCACGATCCGAGCGCGCTGACCAAGCAAGCTCAACGGCGCCTCGAAGCGATTCAGCAGATGGAGGAACTCGGTTCGGGCTTCTATCTCGCGATGCACGACCTTGAAATTCGCGGCACGGGTGAAGTGCTCGGCGACAAGCAATCGGGCGAGATTCACGAGATCGGCTTCCAGCTCTACACCGATATGCTCAACGACGCCGTCAAGGCGCTCAAGGCCGGCAAGGAACCCGATCTGCTCGCGCCGCTCGCGGCCACGACCGAGATCAATCTGCACATTCCCGCGATTCTGCCGTCCGACTATTGCGGCGACGTCCAGGAGCGGCTCTCGCTCTATAAGCGGCTTGCGAATTGCGAAACGAGCGATGCGATCGACGACGTCCACGAGGAACTCGTCGATCGTTTCGGCAAGCTCCCGCCGCAGGCGCAGGCGCTCATCGAGACCCACCGGCTGCGGCTCGCGGCCAAGCCGCTCGGCGTCGCGAAGATCGATGCATCGGAAGACGCGATCGCGTTCCAGTTCACGCCGAATCCGCCGATCGACGCGATGCGCATCATCGAGATGGTCCAGAAGAATCGGCATATCAAGCTTGCCGGCCAGGACAAGCTGCGCATCGAAACACGCAGTCCCGATCTGCCGGTGCGCGTCGCGACGATCAAGGAAACCCTTCGAGCGCTCGGCGCACCCGCGAAACAAGCGACTGCGTCGCGCTGAGGGCGGTCCGACGGATACGCTCAGGTGCAGGCGCGACTACGCTCGCCTGCACCTCGACTCGATGGCCGCACAAAATCGTTCGGCGCGATCGAGATCGGTCGCGAGCGGCATCATGTCCATCCGATCGACGTCCATCAGAAACGCGCGCAGGCATTCGCATTCGCTTGGCGGTAGATACGATTGACCGCGCGTGACGCAATCGGGCGCGCGACCGGCGTCACTGACCGCGTATTGATCGAACAACGCCTCGATACGCGCGCCTGACGCTTCTCGCGCGGCACCGCCGGCACCACCGGCACCACCGGCACCACCGGCACCATGATGCATGGCATCGAGTTCGTCGGACCACGGCGCTAGCGCAATGGCGAGCATCGTGAGCCGAAGCACATCGTCATATCGAGGAACCTGCAGATTCGCGGTGGTACGCCACCGCACGGGGCGAAACGCGATATCGAACGGCGTTCCCGCATCGAAGCTTTCGACGACGGTTTGCACGGCGGCGCGCGCTTCCGCGAAAATCACGATCGATCTCGCCCGCTCAGGTAGAGAGCGCACCGACAACAAAATGCACCCCCAGTGAGCCCGCATCCGCACGACGACAAGCGCCTGCAATGGGCAACGCATGAGCACCTCGCTGAGCGAATCGCCCCGGCAGCAGACAATCACATCGCGCGGATACCACCCTGCATGCGTCGCGACGCCGGTGACACGCGTGCAGGCGCTATACACCGCCGCGAGATTGGTCGCCCAGACCTGAAAACGCCCGCCCACGCTATTCATGGACTCCATGACGCGCGCTGAGACTTGGTTATGACAATTCCACGCCTGCGCCATGTTCCGCTCGAATCGGGTCAGGGCGCCATACATTCGACTTGCCGACGGACGGCTCGTCACGCTGAGCGCGACGCGAGGCCCGGCGTCGACGCACGCGGGCACGCACCAGACGCGCTGCTGCGTCGTGCGCAGCAGTTCGGACCTCGACATCGTTGGCGAAGGGGCGGCGCAAGCCCGCGCGGCCCGAGGCGACACGATCACCGGCGATGCGCCCGCGCAGGCGACCGCGCGCTCGTGATGACGCCTGTGCGCGCCGGAGGAAATCGAACCCGTTGCACTCACCGAAAACATAGCGGAATCCCGAATAAGAATGACAAGCCCGGCACACGATTGATGCACGTCCGCAAGATCGCAAGGTCCCGCGATCGCACGACACACCACGACGCAACGGCGCACGGCCCCCGCGGTTTGGCCGAGCCGTTCGCGGACAGGCGAGACCATACGACGGATGGCACGAAACACGCTTGCACGCCTCGCTCCGGCATGCCCGCGCCCGGCTGCATGAGTTGCGCTATGATCGGGCATCGTCTCCACGGAGAGTCTCCATGTCCGATATCGCCGAAAGCGCGCGCGTCGTGGGCGAATCCGACGCAGCGCCGCAGTCGCATGCCCGCCCCGCCTCACTCGACTGGATCGAGCGTCTGATCGCATTCAACACGGTCAGCCGCGAGTCGAATCTCGGGCTCATCGAAACCGTTCGAGACCATCTTTCCAAACATGGCATCGCCTCGACGCTGACCTACGATGCGGGTCGCAACAAGGCCAATCTGTTTGCGACGATCGCGGCCGCGCACGGCGCGCAGCAAGGCGGCATCGTGCTATCGGGTCATACCGACGTCGTCCCGGTCGACGGACAGCAATGGGATACCGATCCGTTCGCGCCCGTCGTGCGCGACGGCAAGCTCTACGGCCGCGGCAGTTGCGATATGAAGGGCTTTATCGGCGTCGCGCTCTCGGCGCTGCCCGACCTGCTGAACACGCGGCTCGACAAGCCCGTGCATCTCGCGCTGTCGTATGACGAAGAAATCGGCTGCGTCGGCGCGCCTTCGATGATTGCCGAACTGCAGGCGCGCGGCGTGCATCCCGAGGGCTGCATCGTCGGCGAACCCACGAATATGCGCCCGATCGTCGCGCACAAGAGCATCAGCTCCTATCGCTGCTGCGTACGCGGCCATGCGGTGCACTCGTCGTTGACGCCGCAAGGCGTCAACGCGATCGAATACGCGGCCCGGCTCATTTGCCAGATTCGCGACATCGCCGATACGCTCAAGCAGCAAGGCCCGTTCGATGAAGCCTTCGACGTCCCGTTCTCGACCGCATCGACGGGCCTGATCGAAGGCGGCATCGCGGTCAACACGGTGCCCGCGCGCTGCGATTTCGTCTTCGAATATCGAACGCTGCCCGGCGTCGATGCATCGAAGATCATCGAACGCATCGAGACGTACGCGCGCACCGTGCTCGAACCCGAAATGCGCAAGGTATCGCCGAACGCGTCGATCGAATTCACGCGACGTTCGGCATCTCCCGCGCTCGAAGCGTCCGAACAGGATGCGATCACGCAACTGGTCCGCGCACTCACGGCGAACCGCGAAACGCACAAGGTCGCCTATGGCACCGAGGCCGGCCTCTTTCAACGCGCCGGTATTCCAAGCGTCATCTGCGGCCCCGGCAGCATCGAGCAGGCGCACAAGCCCAACGAATTCGTGACGCTCGATCAGATCGCGCTCTGCGAGACCTTTATCCAGAAACTGATCCGCAGCATGACGCTCGCCTGAATCGGCCCGCCCGGCGATCGATCAGGCGACCCGCATCCGGCGAGCGATTCAGGTAAGCAATGTCAGGCGAGCGATTGCCGACGAGCGGCTTCAGGCGACCGGCTTCAAGCGCCGCTTCTCGGCACGTTGCATCACGTAGTTCGCGATGACGACGCCGATCGTCACGACCGTGATGAACAGCGTGGCGAGCGCGTTCATTTCAGGATTCAGGCCGAGGCGCACACGCGAGAAGACCACGAGCGGCAAGGTCGTCGATCCTGGGCCCGACAGGAACGCCGAGAGCACGAGATCGTCGATCGACAGCGTGAACGAAAGCAGCCAGCCCGCCATGAGCGCCTGAGAGATCAGCGGCAGCGTAATCGCGAAGAACACCTTGAGCGGCGTCGCGCCGAGATCGAGCGCGGCCTCTTCAAGCTGCGGATTGAGTTCCCGCACGCGCGATTGAACGATGATCGCGACATACGAAATGCAGAGCATCACGTGGCCGATCCAGATCGTCATGATGCCGCGCTCCGCGGGCCAGCCGATCAGATTGCCCATTTCGACGAACAGCAGCAGCAGCGAAATCCCCTGGATCACCTCAGGGATCACGAGCGGCGCGTTGATCATGCCCGAGAACAGCGTGAAACCGCGGAACCGGCCGAATCGCGCGAGCACGAAGCCCGCCCAGGTGCCGATCACGACCGACGCGAACGCGGTGAGCACCGCGATGCGCAGCGACAGCCAAGCCGCCGAAATCAGCTCGTCGTCGTCGACGAGCGCCGCGTACCATTTGAACGAAAAATTCGTCCAGATCGTCACGAGCTTCGACTCGTTGAACGAAAAGACGATCAGGCTCAGGATCGGGATATAGAGAAACGCGAACCCGACGCCGAGCATCGACACCTGCAACGCGCGATTGGGGCGGATCATCGACGCTTCTCCAATTCCTGATTCTGAAAGTATTGGAACAGCGCCATCGGCACGAGCAGCAACACGACCATCGCACACGTGACCGCCGACGCCATCGGCCAGTCCGCGTTATTGAAGAATTCGTCCCACATGACGCGCCCGATCATCAGCGTATCGGCGCCGCCGAGCAGTTCCGGGATCACGTATTCGCCGACCGCGGGAATGAACACGAGCAGGCAGCCCGCGATGATGCCGTTCTTCGACAAGGGCACGGTCACGCGCCAAAACGCAACCCACGGCCGCGCGCCGAGATCGTAGGCCGCTTCGAGCAGCCGCAGATCCATCTTGACGAGATGCGCGTACAGCGGCATCACGAGAAACGGCAGGTACGAATAGACCATGCCGATATAGACGCCGATATTCGTGTGATAGAGCTCGATCGGATCGTGGATGATGCCCGTCCAGATCAGAAACTGATTGAGCAGGCCGTTGTTCTTGAGAATGCCGATCCATGCGTAGACGCGAATCAGGAACGACGTCCAGAACGGCAGCATGACCGCCATCATCAGCACATTGCGCGTGCCCGGATTCGAGCGCGCGATGTAATAGGCCATCGGATAGCCGATGAGCAGGCACAGCAGCGTCGTGATCGCCGCGACCTTGACCGAATTGACATAGGTCGCGAAGTACAGCGAATCGGTCACCAGGAACACATAGTGGCCGAGCTGCAGCGTGATATTGACGACACCGTCCTTGAGCGTCGCGAGTTCGGTGTACGGCGGAATGCCGAGCTGCTGGTCCGCGAAGCTGATCTTGACGACCAGGATGAACGGCACGAGAAAGAACAGCAGCAGCCAGACGAACGGGCCGCCGATCACGAGCGTGCGGCCCGACGGGCGCACGCGATCGATCCATCTGCGCAGCGTGCTCATTTGACGAGCACCACGCCCGAACCGGCGCTCCACGACACGTAGATCCGCGCGTCGGCATCGACCTCGCCGAGCTCGGACAAAGCCAGGCTCGCGACGTTGGCAACGACCTTGTGACCCGAATCGAGCACGACGTGCACGAGCGTGTAGCCGCCCATATACGCGAGATTCGTGACGGTACCCGCCGCCCAGTTATACGGTTGGTTCGGCTGCGTGCGCGAGACCGCGACGCGCTCGGGCCGCACCGACACGCTGACGTTCATGCCGAGCGTGCCCGAAATGCCGTGGCTCACATAGATACGCGACGGCAATGCGGCGCTCTCGATATGCACATGGTCGGCCTCGTCCTCGACGATCGCGCCGTCGAACAGATTCGTCGAACCGATGAATTCGGCCGAGAACCGCGAGTTCGGAAATTCGTAGACCTCGTGCGGCGTGCCGACCTGCACGATGCGGCCCTCGCTCATCACCGCGAGCCGATGCGCCATCGTCATCGCCTCTTCCTGATCGTGCGTGACCATGATGCACGTGACGCCGACCGACGACAGGATGTTCGTCACTTCGATCTGCGTACGCTGGCGGATCTGCTTGTCGAGCGCGGACATCGGTTCGTCGAGCAGCAGAACCTTCGGACGCTTGACTAGGCTGCGCGCGAGCGCGACGCGCTGTTGCTGACCGCCCGAGAGCTGGTGCGGCTTGCGCTTCGCGTAGCGCGACATCTGCACGAGTTCGAGCACCTGCGCGACGCGTTCGCGGATTTCGGCCTTCGGCGTCTTCTCCTGCTGGAGCCCGAACGCGACGTTGCCCTCGACCGTCATATGCGGAAACAAGGCATAGGACTGGAACATCATGTTGACCGGCCGGCGATACGGCGGCATCGACGCGAGATCTTCGCCGTCGATCAGGATCTTGCCGCTCGTCGCCGTTTCGAGTCCGGCGAGCATACGCAGCAGCGTCGATTTCCCGCTGCCCGAACTACCGAGCAAGGCGAAGATCTCGCCTTTGCGAATCGAGAGGCTTACGGCGTCGACGGCGATCGTGCCGCCGCCGAAATCCTTGACGACATCGACGATCTCGACAAACCGTTCGGGATCGGCGCCTGCGCGGGCGCCGCCGGCGCCTGCCGCTCGCGCGTTCGACAGCTCACTCATGATGATTCGGGTCTCTCCTTCCTTAAAACAAAGCCCCCGACCGGTCGGGGGCTTCGACAACGTGAACGCGGGATCGGGAGCTCAAGCGCCGCGCCGATCCCGAGCGAGGCGTTGACTCAGTGACCGGTCTTGAACTCGGTCCACAGACGCGTCTCGAGCCGGTTGATGTCCGCCGGCAACGGCTTGAGCAGGAACAGCGTCTTCAACACCTCGGGCGGCGGATAGACGCCCGGATCGTTCGCAACGTCCTTCGCGACGAACTGACGCGAGGCCGCGTTCGCGCTCGGATAGAAGACTTCGTTCGTGATCGCCGCATGGACTTCGGGCGTCTCGATGTAGTTGATCCACTGCAGCGCGGCGTCCTTATGCGCCGCGTCCTTCGGGATGACCATCACGTCGAACCAGATCGGCGCGCCGCCCTGGGGAATCACGTAATTGATCGAGAACGCCTTCTTCGCTTCCTGCGCGCGTTTCTTCGCGATGATCACGTCGCCCGAGAAGCCGTACGCGAAGCAGATGTCGCCGCCCGCGAGATCGTTGATGTAGCCCGATGAATTGAACTGCGTGATGTACGGGCGGATCTTCTTGAGCATCTCGAGCGCGGTCCGGTAATCGGCCGGGTTCGTGCTGTTCGGATCCTTGCCGATATAGTGGAGCGCCGCCGCGAACACCTGGTCGGGCGCGTCGAGCACCGACACGCCGCAGCTCTTGAGCTTCGAGAGATTTTCGGGCTTGAACAGCACGTCCCAGCTATCGAGCGGCACGCTGCCGCCGAGCGCGGCCTTCGCCTTCTCGACGTTATAGCCGAGACCCGTCGTGCCATAGGCCCAGGGCACCGCGAACTTGTTGCCCGGATCGGCGCCCGCGACGAGCGCCATGAGATTCGGATCGAGGTTCTTGAGATTCGGGATCTTCGACTTGTCGAGCGGTTCGAAAATGCCCGCCGCGATCTGCTTGCCCGCGTAGTTCGTCGTCGGCACGACGATGTCGTAGCCCGAATGCCCCGTGAGCAGCTTCGCCTGGAGCGTGTCGTCGCTGTCGTAGTTGTCGTACTTGACCTTGATGCCGGACTGCTTCTCGAAGTTCGGAATCGTATCCTTCGCGATATAGTCGGACCAGTTGTAGACGTTGAGCTGCGTGTCTTTTGCGGCAGCCGTTCCCACTGCGGCGATCGACATCACCATCGCGGCGACGCGAACCAGGCGCGTACGCATTTTCCCGTTCATCATGTGTTCTCCGTCAGATCACGATCGTGCGATCGCGCTCCCAGTCGTCTCGATGAAGATCGTCGGATCTTCACGGCTCCTTTCGTCTTTCTTTCCAACCGGTTACGCGTGCTGCACGAACCGGCCGCACCACACCGACGGTGCTCAAAGTACACGAGTCGGCCGCCCGTCAAAATGATTTGTCGCGCCCCGATCAAGCCGTCGCGAACCGGGCGTCATTATTGTTGAAAACTTTGCGAGATCAAAGCGCTTATGCGTGATTTTTTTGCGCTTTGCGCGTTTACGAGACCGTAAGGCGCACGAACGCCGGATAGCGCGGCAGGGATACGCGCGACGCATGTGCGGCCTCGATCCGCGGAGATCCCGAGTCGTTCAAAGCGGAACCGTCGACCGCCCGGCGCCGCTTCAATACACTCGTGAAGCCGATACATCGAACAAACCTATTAGGTCAATCAGGTCAATCAAATGGCATCCCGTAATGCGAATTACTATCATCTTCATGAACATCGGTTGAAACGCCGGCTTCAGGCCCGGCAAGAGAGATCAGTCATGGATGCGCATTCCGTCGCCCCCGAATCGCCCTTGGTACCGGCGCCCGCCCCGTCCGGCGCGCCGCGGCGCCCCGCTCGCGCGTGGTTCAGCTTTATCGGCGCGGGTGCGCTGATCGCGGTCGGCTATATGGATCCGGGCAACTGGGCGACCTCGCTCGCGGGCGGCGCGCAATTCGGCTATACGCTGCTTGGCGTCGTCGCGGCGGCGAGCCTGATGGCCATGCTGCTCCAGTGGTTGTCGTCGCGGATCGGCGTCGTCACGGGACGGGATCTCGCCGAGTTGTCGCGCGCGCACTATTCGCGTCGAACCGCGAAGATCCTCTGGCTCGCGAGCGAGGTCGCGATCATCGCCACGGACGTCGCGGAGGTCGTCGGGAGCGCCGTCGCGCTTCAGTTGCTGCTTGGCGTATCGTTGACCGTCGGCGTGTTGCTCGCGGCCGTCGGGAGCTTCGTGATGCTCTTGTTGCCGCGGCGCGGGGCGACGTCGCTCGAGACCGTCGTCACGGCGTTGATCCTCTTCGTCGCCTTGTGCTTCGTCGTACAGCTCGCGCTCGCGCGTCCCGACTGGCATGCGGCGCTCGCGGGCTTCCAGCCGTCGCCGAAGCTCGTGACCGACGTCGGCATGCTCTGGGTCGCGACCGGCATCATCGGCGCGACCGTGATGCCGCACAACCTCTATCTCCACTCGGCGCTCGTCAAGGAGCACGGCGGTTCGCGGCGCTCGTCCGAAATCCGCGCGGCGTTGCGCGGCGTGAACGCCGACACGATCGGATCGTTGAGCTTCGCCTTCGTGATCAATGCCGCGTTGCTGATCCTCGCCGCCGCGATCTTCCATGCATCGGGACACACGTCGGTCACCGATCTTGCCGATGCCCAGCGCTTGATCGAGCCGCTGCTCGGCCATCACTGGGCGGGTGTCCTGTTTGCCGCCGCGTTGTTGGCCTGCGGCCTGAACTCGACGGTGACGGGCACGCTCGCCGGCCAGGTCGTCATGGAAGGCTTCCTGAACTTCAAGGTCAAGGCGTGGCAGCGCACGATCATGACGCGGCTCGTGGCGATCGGACCGGCGCTCGGCGCGGTCGCCTTGTTCGGCGAACACGGATCGAATCAATTGCTCGTCGCGAGTCAGGTCGTGCTGAGCCTTCAATTGCCGCTCGCGGTGATCCCTCTCGTGCGGTTCGCGACCGATCGCGGGTTGATGGGCAAATGGCGCATCGGCGGCGTCGCGATGTTCGCCGCATGGGTTTGCACGGCCGTCATCTTGTTGATGAACGGTGCCTTGCTCTGGCAAGCCGCATTCGGTTGATCCGCGACGACACGGGCACGGATGCGGCGCGCGAACGGGCCCCGCCCAGCCCGCGTCAAGCCGCGCTGCCTATGCGGCCTATGGCTTGACGCGCGGCGCATGCCCGCTGCGCCGCCCGCGCCTTGTCGCTCATGTGGGCGATAACAAGATGCACACTCGTCATTAGGGCGATTTCCCACGCGCATTCAGGCCCCATCCGAGTGTGATTCACGGAAAATTCCGTGCCATCACATTCGGACAGACTTGCATTTTCCGATCAAAAATCGAGTGGCTTCCGCGCGCGTCGACCCGGCTCGATCGCGCGGGGTTCCGTTCGCCGATCGGCAAGGAGGACATCTTGGCGCTACGCCCGCAACGGCCGATCTTCGGCCTCTATGCCACCCCATCCCGACCCATTGCCCGCCTCTGCGGGATACGCGGCCTGCCTCGCGGCAGTCCGGCGCGCAACGGCCTGCTCCGACTGCGCGCGCTCGCGCACGCGGCGCTGTTCGCCACGTGCGCCGCGGCCGCCGGTACGGTGCATGCGACGGTCACGCTGCTTCAGCCGCCGCGCGAACTCGCCGGCGAGCGTCCGCTCGAATTGACGCTGCTGCTTCTGCAGGACACGGCCGGCAAACAACGCTACGCCGTCCCCGATACGATCGAGGTCGAGATTCTGACCTCCGACGGTCTCGCGCCCCGGCGTCTGACCTTGCGCCACGCACGCACGATTCGCGCCGCGGTCACCTTGACGACCGGTCAGTTCCGCAAGGTCGTCTATTCGGCGCAATGGCCCAGAAACGTCCGCGGCATCGTTCAGATCGTGCCGCAAGGTTTCAATGCGGCATCGAGCGTCGTCGCGCTCAATTGGGCGAGCAGCGCGGCCGATCTGACCGCATCGGTCGCGACGACGACCACACAGGTGATGGCGGCCGCAGCGCCGCCGGGAACCGTAGCGGCGGCGCCGGGGACTCCATCGCCATCGCCGTCACCTGACACATCGACCGCATCGACCGCATCGACGACATCGACGACATCGACAGCGGCGGCAGCGGCGGCGGCTACGACTGAGGCTACAGCGACGGCCCCCGGCGGCGGCGCACCGGCCGCGCCCGGCACGCCACCCGCCTCGACGGCGCAGGCGTCGACATCGGGATCAGGGTCGGTATCGACTCGCGCATCGACGTCCGAAAGCGCCGCCGGAGGTACACCGACCGCCGCGTCCGCCACTTCCCCGACCGGCGCGCCGACGACCGTCGCCATCGTGCCTACGGCACAGAACGCATCGACCACGCCGCTGACCGATACGAGCCGCATTTCGTTTAATGAGCCGTTTTATTTCGGCGTCGGCCCAAGCGACGGCGGCACCACGGCGCGGTTTCAGTTGAGCTTCAAATACCGGCTCTTCGAGCCGGCCGATCCGCGTTCGCGCACCTTGCTCGACAATCTGTACTTCGGCTACACACAGTTGTCGATCTGGGATCTCAGCGAGGATTCGAAGCCGTTCAAGGATACGAATTTCCGGCCGTCGCTGTTCTACTACCTGCCGGATACCGGCGCGCGCGCGAGCTGGTTCACGACGCTCGGCATCCAGGCCGGCATCGAACACGAATCGAACGGCAAGGGCGGCAGCGACTCGCGCAGCGTCAATATGGTCTTCGTCAAGCCGATCTTCACGTGGGACAACGTGTTCGGCAATCAGCTCGTCGTGGCGCCGAAGATCTACGACTACTTCGAAAAGAGCGACAACCCCGATATCCAGCACTATCGCGGGTATGTCGATCTGCTGATCAAGTACGGCGACCCGAGCGGCCTCCAACTCGCGACGACGCTGCGCAAGGGGACTGTCGGCCACTACGGCAGCGTCGAGGCGGAACTCACGTATCCGCTGCAGAAGCTGTTCGGCGCGGGCTTCGGCGGCTATCTCTGGGTAGGCGCGTTCACCGGATACGGCGAAACGATGATCGACTACAACCAGCATTCGAATGCGCTGCGCATCGGCTACAGCATCGCGCGGTAGTCGCGTAAAGGTGGGGGAACGTTAGGGGTGGCGAAACGTCGCGAAGCGACTTACGTATAATCGACCGGACTCGCGCACGCATGTCGCGTGCCGGTGACCTTGCCCCGCTACACCGATTCATGACGACCCTCAACGATCCCCCCGACAGCCCCTGCATTGGCGTGTGTTCCACGCTGTTCGACGAAGTCTGCAAGGGCTGCGGCCGCACGGCGGCCGAGGTATCGAACTGGGTCTTTCTGAGTCCGGAAGAGAAACGTGCGATCTGGGAGCGCATCACGCGCGAAGGCACCGCGATGCGTTTTGTCCGCGAGAAAAGCCCGGCGACGCGCGACTGAGGCCGCGCCCGGCCGGGCCTGCTACACGAGCCGGATCAGACGATCCCCTGGCTCGCGAGATACTCCTCGTACGTGCCGCGATAGTCGTTGACCGTGCCGTCGTTGCGCACTTCGATGATCCGCGACGCGAGGCCGCTGACGAATTCGCGGTCGTGCGAAACGAACACGAGCGTGCCGTTGAAGCGTTCGAGCGCGATCTGCAGCGACTCGATCGACTCCATGTCCATGTGGTTCGTCGGCTCGTCCATCATGAGCACGTTGTGACGGCCCAGCATGAGCTTGCCGAAGATCATCCGGCCCTTCTCTCCGCCCGACAGCACCTTGACCGACTTGCGCACGTCGTCGCCGCCGAACAGCAGGCGGCCCAAGGTCCCGCGCACGACCTGGTCGTCGTCGCCTTCCTGCGTGAAGCGCTGGATCCAGTCGGTCAACGTCACATCGTCGGGAAACTCTTCGTACGTGTCCTGCGGCATATAACCGACGTTCGCATTCTCGGCCCACTTGATCGAGCCGCCGTCCATCGGCGTCGCGCCCGACAGCGAGCGCAACAGCGTCGTCTTGCCCGCGCCGTTCTCGCCGATGATCGCGATCTTCTCGCCCGCCTGCACGGTCAGGTCGAGATTGCGGAAAATCGTCCGTTCATAGGTCTTCGTCATCGCCTCGCCCGTCACGGCGAGGTTGTGCAGCTTCTTCTCGTACTCGAAACGAATGAACGGGTTCTGGCGCGACGACGGCTTGACGTCCTCGACCTTGATCTTCTCGATCTGCTTCGCACGGCTCGTCGCCTGACGCGCCTTCGACTTGTTCGCCGAGAACCGACGCACGAAATCCTGCAGCTCGGCCACGCGCTCCTTCGCCTTCGCATTGGCCGCGATCTGACGCTCGCGCGCCTGGGCCGACGCGAGCATGTAGTCGTCGTAGTTGCCCGGATAAACCTTCAGCGTCCCATAGTCCATGTCGGCCATATGGGTGCAGACCTGGTTCAGAAAGTGCCGGTCGTGCGAGATGATGATCATCGTCGAGTTGCGCTGATTCAGCACGTCCTCGAGCCAGCGGATCGTATTGATGTCGAGGTTGTTCGTCGGTTCGTCGAGCAGCAGCACGTCCGGATTCGAGAACAGCGCCTGCGCGAGCAGCACGCGCAGCTTCCAGCCCGGCGCGACACCGCTCATCGGGCCATTGTGCTGATCGATCGGAATGCCGACGCCGAGCAGCAGCTCGCCCGCGCGCGCCTCGGCCGTATAGCCGTCGTACTCGGCGAACTTCGCCTCGAGCTCGGCCGCGTGCATATAGTCGTCGTCGGTGGCTTCGGGGTTCGCGTAGATCGCGTCGCGCTCGGTCATCGCCTGCCACATCTCGGTGTGGCCCATCATGACCACGTCGAGCACGCGCATCTCCTCGTAGCCGAACTGGTCCTGCTTGAGCTTGCCGAGGCGAACGTTCGGATCGAGCATCACGTTGCCGCCCGACGGCTCGAGATCGCTGCCGAGAATCTTCATGAACGTCGACTTGCCGCACCCGTTCGCGCCGATCAGCCCGTAGCGGTTGCCCTCGCCGAACTTGACGGAAATGTTTTCGAACAGGGGCTTGGCCCCGAACTGCATCGTGATATTGGCGGTAGACAGCACTGCGCGCGCCCTTTGAGAAGAGAACCTGGAAAGCTCGCGATTCTAACATTTCGGCGTGACCAACCGCAGATGGCGCGTCCATGCCCCCACCGACGGTGCGGCACACAGCGCGTCCGCCCCCATTCGACCCCGATTGACGCGCCATGCGAGAGACAAGCCGATACGGGCCGATTTGAGCCCCTACGTGCGCCTAGGCACGCCACACGCGCGCCGACCGCGTTCCGCGCGACCGAACCGGCCCCCGCCGGCCCAAATCACGCATCTGTGTCACGCGTCCGTGTCCTGCGTCAGTTCCCCGCGAAGAACGGCTTGCCGAGCGCCGCGGGCGAATTGAGCTTGATCGTGCTCGGATTGCGCGAGATCACGACGAGCACGATGACCGTCGCCAGATACGGCAACATCGCGAGCCATTGCGTCGGTATCGCGATACCCAGCCCCTGCGCGAAGAACTGCAGCGCCATGACGATGCCGAACAGCAGCGCGCCGACGATCAGGCGTCCCGGACGCCACGTCGCGAACACCACGAGCGCGAGCGCGATCCAGCCCCGGCCGGCCGTAATGTTTTCCTGCCAGATATGGAGATTGATGATCGTGTAGTAACCGCCCGCGAGTCCCGCCATCGCGCCGCCGAACAGCGTCGCGCCGAAGCGGACCGCGAGCACCGGATGGCCGACCGAGTGCGCGACGCCCGGCGACTCGCCGACCGCGCGCAACACGAGCCCCGCACGCGTGCGGTACAGACACCATCCGACAACGGCGAACAGGACGAACGTCAGGTAATCGACGGGCGTCAGCGAGAACAAGGCCGGCCCGACAATGGGGATCTGACTCAAGCCCGGAATCGGCATCGGCGCGACCGTGACGGGAATCGAGGCCGACGTATACGGCTTGCCGATATACGCGGAAAGCCCGATGCCGAAGATCGTCAACGAGAGCCCCGTCGCGACCTGGTTGGCGAGCAGCAGCAGCGTCAGCACGCCGAACAACGCCGACATCAGCAGTCCCGCGATAGCGCCCGCGCCGAGTCCGAGCCACGGATTGCCCGTGATCGTCGTGACCGCGTAGCCTGTCACGGCGCCCATGAGCATCATGCCCTCGACGCCGAGATTGAGCACGCCGGACTTCTCGGTGATCAATTCGCCGAGGCCGGCCTGCATCAATGGAATCGCGGCAACGACGGCGCTTGCGCAGAGCGCGGTGATCGGACCTAGATTCATACCCTTCCCTTTTTCTTCTCGACGCGCGACGCCGCGCTCACCGTGGAATGATTCGAAGCGAATCCGCTCATCGCGCCGGCTCGGCCGCGGCGCGCAGGCGCACGCGATAGTTGACGAGCAGATCGCAGCCCAGCAGCGAGAACAGCAACAGGCCCTGGAACACGCCGCTGATCGCTTGCGGCAACTGGAGCGAGATCTGCACCGATTCGCCGCCGAGATAAAGCAGCGCCATCAGCAGACTCGCGAGCACGATGCCGACCGGATGCAGACGGCCGACGAACACGCAGATGATCGCCGTGAAGCCGTACCCGGGCGACCACGTCGACTGCAGTTGTCCGATCGGACCCGCGATTTCCGTCACGCCCGCCAGGCCCGCGGTCGCCCCGCTGATCAGCAACGACGACCAGATCGTGCGCGCGTCCGAGAAACCCGCATACCGCGCGGCGAGCGGCGCGAGGCCGCCGACGTTCATGCGGAAGCCCGCGAAGCTCTTCTTCATATACGCCCACGCGAGCGGAATCGCGATGATCGTCAGAATGACCGACGCATTGATCCGCGTGCCCTTCCAGAAGGCCCAATGGAACCCCGCATACAGCCGCGGAAACAGCGCATCGTCGGTGAACGACTGCGAGAGCGGGAAGTTCATCCCGTTCGGATCGCGCCACGGACCGCTGACGAGGTAGATCAGCAATTGCGTCGCGACGTACGTCAGCATGAGGCTCACGAGCGTTTCGTTCGTATTGAAGCGCGTCTTCAGATACGCGGGCACGGCCGCCCAGAGCATGCCGCCGACGATGCCCGCGACCATCATGAGCGGCAGCAGCCACCAGCCCGCGTCGTTGTCGATATAGATCGCGACGCCCGCCGCGCAGATCCCGCCGACGAGCATCTGCCCTTCGGCCCCGATGTTCCAGACGTTCGCGCGATAGCCGATCGCGAGTCCGAGCCCGATCAGGCAGAGCGGCGACGCCTTGAGCAACAGTTCGGCGAGGCCGCTGCGCGTCGAGATCGGATCGATGAAGAACGCCTTCATCGCGATGCCCGGGTCGCGCCCGACGAGACCGAAGATCATCCAGCCGATGACCAGCGTCAGAACGAGCGCGACAATCGGCACGGCCAGTTGCATCGTGCGGGACGGCGCGACGCGCGCCTCGAGTTGGAAAGGAAGATTCATGGCGTTCAGGCGTTGGCCGCGACAGGTTGAGCGTCGACGATCGATCCGGACGGCGCGTCGAACAGCCCCGCCATCCAGAGGCCGATCTGCTCGGCGTTGGTTTCATGCGTCTCGCGGATCGGAGACAGCTTGCCGCGTGCGATGACCGCGATGCGGTCGCTGATCTCGAACAGCTCGTCGAGTTCTTCCGAGATCACGAGAATCGCGGCGCCGCGCGCCGACATATCGAGCAACTGCTGGCGGATGAACGACGCCGCGCCGACGTCGACACCCCAGGTCGGCTGCGCGACGACAAGGACCTTCGGCGCCTGCAGCAGCTCGCGGCCGACGATGAACTTCTGCAGATTGCCGCCCGACAGGCTCTGCGCGATCGCTTCGGTGCCCCCGCAGCGGACGTCGAACGCTTCGATGCAGCGTTTGGCGAAAGCCTTCATCGCCTTGTGATTGAGCCAGCCGTTGCGGACCATGCCCTGGCGGTGCGCGGTCAACAGCGCGTTGTCCGACAACGGCAGCGACGGCACCGCGCCGCGGCCCAGACGTTCCTCGGGCACGAACGCGAACCCGAGCGCGCGCCGTTCGTTCGCGCCGATCTTGCCGACCGGTTTGCCGAGCAGCCGGATCGCCTGCGCGTTCGACGCGCGCGCCTCGCCCGACAGCGCCGACAGCAGTTCCGCCTGGCCGTTGCCCGAGACGCCCGCGATGCCGAGGATCTCGCCCGCCTTCAATTCGAACGACACGTCGAGCAGCGAGGTGCCGAACGGATCGGCGCTCGCGATCGTAAGCTTGTCGACGGCGAGCAGCGTCTCGCCCTTTTCGTGACGCTTGCGCTGATATTCGGGCAGCGCATGACCGACCATCAGAGTCGCAAGCGACGCCGGCGTCTCGCCGCGCGGATCGACGTGCCCCGTGACCCGGCCGCCGCGCATGACCGTCGCGTTCGTGCAGAGCTCCTGGATTTCGTCGAGCTTGTGGCTGATGTAGAGAATGCTGCGGCCCTCGGCGGCGAGACGCTTGAGCGTCTCGAACAGCTTGCGCACGGCCTGCGGCGTCAGCACCGACGTCGGCTCGTCCATGATCAGCAAGCGCGGATCCTGGAGCAGGCATCGCACGATCTCGACGCGCTGACGCTCGCCGACCGTCAGGCTGTGTACATGCCGCTGCGGATCGACGTCGAGACCGTATTCGGCCGATACGTCCCGCACGCGGCGCGCGAGCGCCTTGAGGTCGAACGGCTCGTCGAGCGCGAGCGCGATGTTTTCGGCCACCGTCAGCGTCTCGAACAGCGCAAAGTGCTGAAAGACCATGCCGATGCCGAGCCGTCGCGCGGCCGACGGCGTCGGAATCGTCACGCGCTGGCCTTCCCACTCGATGTCGCCCGCGTCGGGGTGCACGGCGCCGTAGATGATCTTCATCAACGTGCTCTTGCCCGCGCCGTTCTCGCCGAGCACGGCATGAATCTCGCCGGGCTTCACGGTCAGCGACACGTTGTCGTTGGCCAGAACGGCCGGATATTGCTTCGTGATACCGGTCAGCACGAGACGCGCCGACTCGGATGCGCGGTGTTCGACGGGTGGATTCATGTGCTTCTCGTTCGCTATTGCTGCGTGTTCGTTCGCCGCGCCCCAACCGCTGTCGCGCTTATCTTGCCGAGTGCCGCGACGTGTTCGAAGCGCGCCCGACACCGGTCATGTGCGACCGACGATACCCAAAACGGGGCATGGCGTCGAGCGCGTCAAAATCCATGCGCGCGGCGGCTTCAACGCCGATGCGACAGTCTGACCCTTTGGAAAGGTTCGTCGACATCGGAAGCTTGACGCTCGCTTTTCGGCATAATAGAAACAATATAGCGACCCCTATCTTTCATCAGCCAGATCGTATAAACCCGAAGCACGCGGAGATTCCGATGAGCCAGCAACGCGAAGCCATCGACACTTATTTGCTACGCGTGATGAACACGCTGCTGACCGAACGCAGCGTGACGCGCGCAGCGGTCAAGCTCAACCAGTCCCAGCCCGCGATCAGCGCGGCGCTGCGGCGCCTGCGCGAAATCACGGGCGATCCCTTGCTCGTGCGCGGCAAGTCGGGCATGGTGCCGACCGAATACGGCCTGCAATTGCTCGACCCCGTGCAGAACGCCTTGCGCGAAATCGAGCGCATCCGCTTCCAGCAGCACAACTTCGATCCCGCGACGTCGATCCGCGTCTACCGGATCGGCTGTCCCGACTACCTGAACGCGCTGTTCGTGCCGACCGTCGTCGAACGGTTCCGCGAGGCCGCGCCGACCGCGATGCTCGAGTTCCACTCGCTCGGACCGTCGTTCGACTACGAACTCGCGCTCGAGGAAGGCAAGCTCGATATCGTGATCGGCAACTGGCCCGAGCCGCCCGAGCAGCTCCACCTGTCGAACCTGTTCGTCGACGAAATCGTCTGCCTCATGTGCAAGACGCACCCGCTCGCGCGACGCGGCGCGCTGACGCTCGAACAATACTTGAGCGCCCCGCACCTCGCGCCGACGCCCTACTCGGTCGGTCAGCGCGGCGCGATCGACGTCCACCTCGCGCGCGAGCGTCTCAAACGCAATGTCACCGTGACGCTGCCGTACTTCAACGTCGCGCCGTACGTGCTCGCCAAATCGGACCTCATCTTCACCACGACGCGCTCGTTCGCCGAACACTTCGCGCGGCTGCTTCCGTTGAGCGTGCTGCCCGCGCCGACGAACTTCCCGCCGATGCAGTACTACCAGCTCTGGCATGAGCGCAGCCACTACTCCGACGAGGTCAAGTGGCTGCGCGGACTCGTCGCCGACGCGATGAAGACGATCAGCGAGATCGCGCCCGCGGTCTGAGCCGCTCACGCCGCTTCGACGAGCTGCCGCGACAACGCGTTGTGCCGCTCGACGATCGCGCCGAGATCGATCGTCTCGAGATGTCCGTTGCGCACGACGACGCGGCCGTTGACGACCGTCCACGCGGCCCGCTCGCTCGCGCAGAACACGAGCGCCGCGAGCGGATCGTGGCGCGCGCCCGCGAACGCGAGCCCGCGCAGGTCGAATGCGGCGAAATCGGCCGCCATGCCCGGCGCGAGCGCGCCGATATCGTCACGCCCGAGCACGCGCGCGCCGCCGAGCGTCGCGATCTCGAGCGCATCGCGCGCGCTCAGCGCGTCGGGGCCGAAGCCGACGCGCTGCAGCAGCAGCGCCTGCCGCATCTCGCCGACCATCTGCGCGCCGTCGTTCGACGCCGACCCGTCGACGCCCAGACCGACCGGCACGCCGGCGTCGCGCATGCGGCGCACGGGCGCGATCCCCGACGCGAGCCGCATATTCGAGCACGGACAATGCGCGACGCCCGTTCCCGTGCGCGCAAACATATCGATGCCGGCCGCGTCGAGCTGGACGCAGTGAGCGTGCCAGACGTCGTCGCCGACCCAGCCCGTGTCCTGCGCATACTCGGCCGGCGTCATGCCGAACTTTTCGCGGCTGTACGCCACGTCGTTGACGTTCTCGGCCAGATGCGTATGGAGCCGCACGCCATAGCTTCTCGCGAGCGCGGCCGACTCGCGCATGAGCGCGCGACTCACGGAAAACGGCGAGCACGGCGCGACGCCGACGCGCAGCATCGCGTAGCGCCCGTCGTCATGGTAGGTCTCGATCAGACGGCGCGTGTCGGCCAGAATCGCGTCCTCGCGCTCGACGACCGCGTCGGGCGGCAGCCCGCCCTGGCTCTGACCGATGCTCATGCTGCCGCGCGTCGCATGGAAGCGCATGCCGATGCGGCCGGCCGCCTCGATGCTGTCGTCGAGCCGGCAGCCGTTCGGATAGATGTAGAGATGGTCGCTCGACGTCGTGCAGCCCGACATCAGCAGCTCGGCCATCGCGGTCAGCGTCGAAACCGAAATCATCTCGGGCGTCAGATGCGCCCAGACTCCATACAGCGCCGTCAGCCAGCCGAACAGCTCGGCGTCCTGCGCGGCGGGCAGCACGCGCGTGAGGCTCTGGTACATATGGTGGTGCGTGTTGACGAGGCCCGGAATGACCACGTGGCCGCTCAGATCGACGATCTCGTCGGCGCTGTCGGGCAGCGCATCCGACGCGCCGACCGCGACGATCCGGTTGTCCTCGATATAGAGGCCGCCGCCGCGGATCTCGCGCCGTGCGGCATCCATGGTCACGAGCAGGTCGGCGTTGCGCGCGAGCAGCGTGCGGCCCCGGCCGCGCCTCGAATCGAAGGAAGGGACATCGGACATGCGAACCTCGCCGGAAACTGAGCCGCTACCGTACCGAAGCGCCCGGACACGCGCAATCGGATCATCGACATAATCCCTATTCGCGCGTGCGCATGTCAGCGCCCGCGGGCCGCAGCGCGCGTACGCGGCGCGCGGTATGTCGCCCGTCTTATTTTCACGATTGCACGCGCATCCAATATTGTTCGTCCATACAATGCCGCAAGCACGGGAATTGCATGCGGCGCGATGCTGCGCCGCGCCCACAATACAGGACCTCGCATGGGAAAACTGACGACGCACGTACTCGACACCGCACACGGACGCCCGGGCGCCGGCATGCGGGTCGAGCTCTTTCGCATCGACGCCGGCGCGCGTACACGGCTCGTCGACACGGTCACCAACGCCGACGGCCGCTGCGATGCGCCATTGCTCGACGGCGCCGCGCTTGTCGCGGGCCGCTACGAACTCGTGTTCGCGGCCGGCGCCTACTTCGCGGCCGCGGGCGTCGCCCTGCCCGACCCGCCGTTCGTCGATGACGTCGTGCTGCGCTTCGGCATCGCCGACGCCGCCTCGCACTATCACGTTCCACTGCTCGTCTCGCCGTGGAGCTATAGCACCTATCGCGGAAGCTGAACGGGGAATCTAACACGATGGAAGGCTTTATTACGGACTGGCTCAGTCTTGTCGCGCGCTGGTTTCATGTGATCGTCGCGATCGCCTGGATCGGCGAATCGTTCTATTTCGTCGCGCTCGACAACGGCCTGCGGCCCGCGAAGGATCCCGCGCAGATGCCCAAGGGCGTATTCGGCGAGTTCTGGCACGTGCATGGCGGCGGGTTCTATCACATGCAGAAGTACACGGTCGCGCCGGCGAACATGCCCGAGAAGCTGCATTGGTCGTTCTGGCCGTCGTATACGACCTGGATCACGGGCTTCACGCTGTTCTGCATCGTCTATCTGTCGAGTCCGAATACCTATCTGATCGACAAGAACGTGCTCGATATGGGACCGGTCGTCGCGATCTCGTCCGCGATCGGCTTTCTGATCGTCGGATGGATCGTCTATGACTCGCTGTGCCGGCTGCTCGGCAAACGCGACACGCTGCTCGGTGTCGCGGTCGGCCTCTATGTGCTGCTCGCGAGCTACGTCGCCTGTCACGTGTTCGCCGGACGCGCGGCCTACCTGATCATCGGCGCGATGCTCGCGACGATGATGACGGCCAACGTGCTGATGATCATCATCCCGGGCCAGCGCAAGATGGTCGCGGCAATGCTGCGAGGCGAGGCGCCGAACCCGATCTACGGCAAGCGCGGCAAGCAACGCTCGGTGCACAACACGTATGTGACGCTGCCCGTCGTGTTCGCGATGCTGTCGAACCACTACGCGATGACCTACACGCATCCGTACAACTGGGCCGTGCTGGCGCTGATCATGCTCGCGGGCGCATTGATCCGGCAATTCTTCGTCATGAGGCATCGCGATCAGACGCTCTGGTATCTGCCGCTGATCGGCATCGCGCTGATCCTCGGCGCGTTCGCGTGGACGTTTCCGAAGCCGGCGCCGGCCGTGACGCTGCCGCAGGGACATGCGGCGCTCAAGATCGGCGACATCGAGCCCATCATCGCGCAGCGATGCGTGCAGTGCCATGCCGCGCATCCGACGCTCATGGGCAGCGCGCCCGCGGGCGTGTTGCTCGATACGCCCGACGGCATCGCGCTCAACGCACAACGGATCTACCAGCAGGCCGTGCAGCTCAAAGCCATGCCGCTGGGCAACGTCACGCACATCACCGACGACGAGCGCACGCGGCTCGGACAATGGTTCAACGAGGGCGCGCAACGCTGAGGCGTGTGGTTCCATGCGCCCCAGGCCTGCATCGGGTGCGCATCACTCGCATGCGTACGTGATGCGGGCCGGCGAAGGATCGCCGATCTCCTTGAGCACGATGTTTTCGTACTCGACGATCGGCCCGCGCACATGCAGGCCATCGGCGTCGGGCAATTCCGTCAACACGTGAATGACCTCGTGCAGGAACGAACGGTCGAGCCCGAAACGTTGCACGCCGAGCTCGCTCGCGTAGTACTCGTTGTCGTCGCAGTACGCGTTGCCGTCATTCTCATCCGGATCGGCGGGATCGAGATTCAACGCCATGACGGCCCGATCGCCCGCCGCCCAACGTTGGGCGTCGCCGATTGTCGTACCGAACGCATCATCGGGCGAGAGATGCCAGCGCCGATAGGGCAAGGTCGTCTGAGCCGCGTGATTGAACAAGCGCCGGAACGTTTCGCTCTGCGTATAGGCGTTCATCAGCAACGCCGCAAGCGCCGTATGCACGGCGAGGTATGTGGCGCGATCGACGGGTGCATCAGGGTCCATCGCGCCGGGACCGAAAATCATGATGCTCACGAGCGCGTCGACAGCATAGTGATGTCCTCCGTCCTGCGCCATCGCATCGTGCAAGCGTCGCGCGGGAGACGGGTTGACGACTTGCGGCCACAAATCGGGAAATCGACTCGCAAGCGCCTCGTTCGCTGCATGGAACGCAAGGTCCGCCGGCGATAGGCACGCCACGAGCGCATCCCGTACTCGACCGCGGATGCCCGACGGCCCCGGCGCCGGCAAATCGACGTGGTTCATGACGCCTCCCATGCATCGAACGATGCGATACCGGCAAGCGCGGTCGAATCACGCGTCCCGTGCGCCCGACAAGCGCGCGATGCGCGGCGCGCAGCGCATCAGGAGTACGGCATTCGGCCGCGCGACCCGCGCGGCCTTGTCGAGCCTCATTCGGCAAGCGAGGCAGAAGGCAATGCGTGAGCCGGCAAAATGAACGGATACGGCAAGGTCTGCTCGTTGAGATTGAGCCCCCCGCCGCCTCGATCGACCACGATGAAGTCGCTGACCTCGCCGCATGCGATCAGCGGATGATGCCAGACGCCCTTTGCAAAATTCACGCCTTGCCAGCCACGTGTGACAAACGCGCGGATCGCGTCCGGTTCGAGATCGCCCGCACGCGCGACGACCACGAGATACGGACGCGTATGCAAGGGAATGAACGCCTGACTCCCGAGCGGATGCCGCTCCATCATCGTGATCTCGAACGGCAGCGTGCGCGGTTGCCCGCGAAACACATTGACGAGCGTGCGTCCGCCTTGATCGGCCGTGTCGACGTTCGCGAGATCGTGATAGCGCTCGGTCGTGCCGAGATTGATCGGATAGTGCCGCGCGCCTTCGAGTTCGATCACCTCGCCGAACGGCGCGAACGCCTCGCGTGTCAACGCTTCGACGACGAGCGTACGAGGTGCTGCGGTTTGCTTGTCATCGATCGCCATCGTCGCCTCTTCTCTTCTCTGATCCACCGACGGATCCCCTCATTGCCCCATGCGTCGACCCGCGCGCCTACGTACCCGCGCACGCATCGATCGGCTCATCGATCCACCCCTCGCGCGCGGCGCGATACGCACGCGCGCGATCCGCGCTCGCCTCAGGCGATCTGCCCGAACAGGCGCAGGCGCGATACGCCGCCGTCCGGGAAGATATTGAAGCGCACGTGCGTGACGGGTCCGAGCGCCGCGAGCGCGGCCTCGAACGTGTGTTCGTGATCCATTTGCAGTTTCTGCTCGTCGAGCAAGGTCGGCCAGAACATCGACTGTGTGATCAGCGAGCTGTCGGTGCCGCCCGTCACGTGCGCGGCCTGCAAGGCGCAGCGATCGGGGAAATTGCCCTTGAAATGCGCGGTGTCGACGACCACGCGCTTGATCACGCCCGGATGCGCGAGCGCGACGATGCACCAGTCGTTGCCCGGTTCGCGGCGCCGCCGCGTCTCCCATCCGTCGCCCATGTTCACGCCGCGGCCGGGCATCAACAAGGTCGACGCGAGGCCGAAATGCTGATTGTTCGTGCCGACGATATAGGCGCCGTTCTCCATCGACGCGAGATCGATCAGCGCGCTCCGATCGGCATGCGTCCAATCGACGAGCGGCTGGCCGTAGACGCGCAGCCGCGCGATCCCACCGTCGGGGTAGATATTGACCCGAAGATGCGTGAACGCGTCCGGCGCGTCGACCTCGACGTAGTGATGGCTGTTGCCCTGCAGGCCGCGCGACGGCACGATCTCGGTCCACGGCGTGCTCGCGTCGGGCGTCTGTCCGTCGGCGAGCCGGCAGGCCTCGATCGACGCGGCGGGCGGATAGTTGCCCGTGAAATGACTCGTGTCGATGTCGAAGCCCTTGACGATGCCCGCCCGCGCGAGCTTGACGATGCACCAGTCGTAACCCGCGACGCGTTTGCGGCGCGACTCCCAACCGTCCATCCACTTGCCGTGATCGTCGTATTTGCCCGGGATGAAAACCGCGGGCTCCGGGTTGAGCATGCGCGACATCGGCGCGAAGAAATCGTCGCTCGTCGCGATCGCCTCCGCACCGAGGCGCGGATCGGCAAGGTTCACGTAACGGCGCGTGAATTCGGGTGCGTTCGGGTCAAGCGTGGGCAAGGCCATGGGACAGTCCTTAATCGAGAATCAAATCGCGAGAATCAAATCGCGAGAATCAAAGCGCGCGGATCGATGCGCCAAGATCATTGCGCGGAAAACGATGCGCCGAGCACCCTGCGCCGACATCGGCGCTCGGAGGTCAATGCTCGGAGATCAATGCTTCAAGACGGAATCGCGCGATCCGGTAAATCTGCGCGAGACTCTCGCGCAACTCGGTGGGCCGGTCGTGATCGATACGGCGGCGCATCTGCGCGAGGATGCCCGCACGATCGTAGCCCTTGACCGCGAGAATGAACGGGAACCCGAACCGCTCGCGATACGCGTGATTCAGCGCCTGCAGCTCGGCGAACTCCTCGGGCGTACATTGATCGAGTCCCGCGCCGCTTTGCTCGCGTGTCGATTCGGCCGTCAGCTCGCCGCGGATCGCGGCCTTGCCCGCGAGTTCGGGGTGCGCGTTGATCAGCGCGAGCTGCAATGCGGGATCGGCCGCGTCGACGATCCCGCACATCGTCTGGTGCAAGGCGTCGAGCGTCGCGAAGGGCCGCTTGTCCCATGCGCGTTCCGCGACCCAGGCCGAGTGCTCGAAGATGCTGCCGAGCGCGCCGACAAACGTGTCGCGCGACGACGCGCCCAGCGCGTCGATCTGCCAAGTCGTGATCATCATGCGCGCGCTCCGATCTGTACCGAACCCGGATACGGATGCGTCGCGATCCAATGATTGGCGATATCAATGCGACGCGTGACCCAAACGCGATCGTGCTGCTCGATATGGTCGAGGAAACGCTGAAGCGCGCGGATCCGTCCGGGCCGCCCGAGCAGCCGACAATGCATGCCGATCGACAACATCTTCGGCGCTTCGTCGCCCTCTTCGTACAGCACGTCGAACGCATCGCGCAGATACGTGAAGAAGTGATCGGCCGTATTGAAACCCTGCGGCGTCGCGAACCGCATATCGTTCGTGTCGAGCGTGTACGGCACGACGAGTTGCGGACGAATCTCGCCGCCCGTGACTTCGACGTCGCTCCAGAACGGGAGATCGTCGCCGTAGTAGTCCGATTGATACGTGAACCCGCCGTACTCGGCGACGAGTCGCGCGGTATTCGGGCTGTCGCGTCCCGTGTACCAGCCGAGCGGCCGCACGCCCGTCACGCGTTCGATGATCTCCATGCCGACGCGCATATGCGCGGCCTCGACTTCGGCGGGCACGTCCTGATAGTGAATCCAGCGCCATCCGTGGCACGCGATCTCGTGCCCTGCCTCGACGAACGCACGCGCGACCTCGGGGTGACGTTCAAGCGCCATCGATACGCCGAACACCGTCAGCGGTAGACCCCGCTTCTCGAACTCGCGCAGGATCCGCCAGACGCCGACACGCGAGCCGTATTCGTAGATCGACTCCATGCTCAAGTGACGCGCCGGATAGGCGGCCGCACCGACAATCTCCGAGAGAAACTGCTCGGAAGCGGGATCGCCGTGAAGCACACAGTTCTCGCCGCCTTCCTCGTAATTGAGCACGAACTGAACGGCCACGCGGGCCTTGCCCGGCCACTGGGCCTGCACGGGATGCCGGCCGTAGCCGACGAGGTCACGCGGGTAGTGCTTGTCGATGGGCATCGTATGGAGATCTCGTTGAGCCGGGCTCACGGCGCGGCGTGCCGACGAGTGTAGCGAAATCCCTCGATGCCGCCCATATGACGGGCGAGATAGTCGGCGTCAGATCATAAATATGGGCCCTTGTCGGACCCTGATCCCGATCCTGATCCCGACGCCGACTCCGGCCTCGGTCCCGATCACGACGCGCATGCGCGCGCACGTCCTTCGATTCATGCCGCCCGTGCGCGTCCGACGCACGGATAGCCGCTGACTTCGAGCACGAAGCCGTCGGGGTCGCTCATGAGTCGCGCGGAAGCGCCGACGGGCAACGTCACGATGTCGTCGCAGTGTCCGAACTGAAGTCCCGTCAGGATCGGCACACCGGTCTGCGCGCGGATCTGCGCGACGGCGTCGGCGACGTCGTAGCCGTTGTCGTAGGGCACCGGATCGCTCTGCGAGAAATCGCCGAGCACGATGGCCTGCTGCCGCGCGAGGATGCCGGCCTGATGCAACTGATACAGCATGCGTTCGATCCGATACGGGCGCTCGCCGATGTCTTCGAGAAACAGGATGCCGCCGTCGATCCGCGGCAGATACGGCGTGCCGACGAGCGACGCGATCATCGCGAGATTGCCGCCCCAGAGCGTGCCGCGGACATTGAGCGTATGGACCTGCGGCCGTGTCGACTCGACGTTGATCACGGGCCCGCGCACCGCGTTCCAGAAATGCGCGTGCATGAACGCGCTATAGCTTGCGTCGGCCACGCCGAAGTTGCCGCACAGCATCGGACCGCCGAACGTCACGAGCCCCGACTTCGCGAGCAAGGCCAACTGAATCGCCGTGAAATCGCTGTGTCCGACGATCATCGTCGACGTCCCTTCGAACCGGCGTCTCAGGCCTGCATAGTCGATCCGGTCGAGCAAACGGCTCGCGCCGTAGCCGCCGCGCACGGCCATCACGATATCGGCAAGCGGACGGCGCGGATCCGCGAGCCGGTTGATGTCGGCCAGCCGTTCGTCGTCGGTGCCCGCGAACCGTTCGAGACGCCGCGTCGCAACCTCGGCGCCACGCACCGTCGCCCCCTCGCGCTCGAGTCGCGCGATGCCGCGCGCGACGGCAGCGGGATCCTTCGGATATCCCGACGGCGCGATGAGTTCGATGGCAAGCGACATGCACAATCTCCGGCTTTCACTGACGAAAGGCAGAAGGATAACGGAGACCGCGCGGTTCGCGTACCGCGCGCTACGCCTGCGTCGGTCGATTCGACGCGCGCTCGATACGGATCGCTTCACGGCGATCAGCGAAGAACTGCTTGAGCTGGGTCGCGCACTCGGTTTCGAGCACGCCGCCGACGACCGTCGCGTGATGATTGAGCCGAAGCTCGGCGAACGCGTCGACGACGCTGCCGCATGCGCCCGTCTTCGGGTCGCGCGCGCCGTAGACGACGCGTGAAATGCGCGAATGCATGATGACGCCGGCGCACATGAGGCAGGGTTCGAGCGTCACGTAGAGTTCGCAGCCCGGCAGCCGATAGTTGCCGAGCACGCGCGCGGCATGGCGCAGCGCGACCATTTCGGCGTGCGCCGAGGGATCATGGGTGCCGATCGGCTGATTGAAACCCGTCGCGATGACTTCGCCGTCGCGCACGACGACCGCGCCGACCGGCACTTCGCCGGCCGCCTGCGCCTGTCGCGCCGCGTCGATCGCGAGCTGCATCCAGCCGGCATCGCGATCGTGATTGAATTCCTCAGACATAGTGATGTGCGCGAAATCAAGCCGCCCAGGGGGCCTGACGCGATCGACCCCGAACATCCCAGCTTATGGGAACGTGGGGATCATTGTGAACGTCGTTCCGACTTGGCAGGACCGACGTCGAGGAAGCGGCCCGGCTCACGCCGGCTTCATGCGTCGCCGTGAGACAAGGCGGCGCGGCGTTCCTTGACGCGCTCGGCGATACGCTGCGCGATCACGCTGCAGTGTTCCTGCTGGCCGAGCAGCGCGGGCTGCCCACCGAACACCGACTCGACGGCCGCCTCAAGCGAGCCGTCGAACTCGCCACGCGCAATGGCGGCCTCGATCCGCTGTTCGATCAGTGCATCCAGAAGCTTCACAGATTTTCCACCCATTTGACCGGGCCTTCGAAGCCCCGTTTGTGGTGCGTCGGGCGCCGACCTCGAAAGCAACGGCGCTATTCTCGCACAGGATGTGATCGCACTGCGGAAACGAAAATTAGATGACTTCCTCGCGACACGATGATGGGGGCCGCGAAAACGCGTGTTCGATCGGGCTCGTACGCGAAAACCGCGACGGCTAAAGCGCGAGCGGCGTCGCGCGCAGCCCGCGCCGGGGCCGATGCGCATCGAGGCAGCCGAGACTTTCGAGGGTCGCGCGGACCGCATCGTCGAGCGATGTATGCGGCTCTGCACCAAGACATTCGACGAGCCGAGTGTTGCGCATCCGCAGCGGTTCGCGCCAGAGGTATCGCATCTCGCGCATTTCGTGGAAGAGCGTGACGAACGGCGACGCGAGCATCACGAGCGCCCAGGGAAATGCGCGGACTTTCGGCATCCGCGCCGAGGTCGCGAGGCGCGTCGGGTCGGTCGGGTTCGCGCGTGCGCCGGATCGGGGCGCGTTTTCGTCGCGCGCCCGATCGGCCTCCCGAGCCCGATCAAGCGGATCCTCCGCCCTCGCGATCTCGGCCGATCGATGATCCGCGGCGACCGCGCGTTGAATCGCGCGAATCATCTGCATGCCGTCTTCGTCCCAGTGCCCGTCCATGTGAAACGTCGCAAACGGCTCGAGTTCGACCTCGCGCTCGATCAGACGGACCATCGTTTCGGCGACGTCCGGCACATAGGCCCACTGATGCCCCGTCGCGCGGCGCCCCGGATTCAGAATCGTCGTCACGGGCTTGCCCGCTTTGACGAGCCCCTGGGCAAACCAATTGCTCGCGGCCCGCGGACCGAAAAAGTCGCCGGCCCGCACGATCAGCGTCCGCACGCCATCGCGGCTCGCCGCGCGCAGCCGCGCTTCGAGCTCCACCCGGATGCGGCCCTTGCGCGTCTGCGGCCGTTGGGGCGACGTTTCGATCAGCTCGGGCCACGCATCCGGCCCGTAGTTGTAGACCGTGCCAGGCAACACGATGCGTGCGCCCGAGGCGCGCGCGGCCCGTATCGTGTTGTCGATCATCGGCAGCACGAGCCGCCCCCAATTCCGATATCCAGGCGGATTGACCGCGTGAACGATCAGCGACACGCCCTGCGCCGCGCGCACGACATCCGCCTCATGCATCGCATCGCCGCGCACCCATTCGAACCGCTCGCCGCGCGAGCTCAATCCGTCAGGGTTCCGATGCAGCGCGCGGACCGCCCAGCCACCGCGCTGCAGCCGCGCAGCGACCTCGCCGCCGATCCCGCCTGTCGCGCCGAGCACCAGTGCGATCTTGCCGTCGTGCTTGCCTTCGCTCATCTCACGCTCCGTTCGTGTCGTTCAATGAAGCCAGTGTCACGCAGGCCGGATAAAAACAAAATTGTCTATTCTTGAACTGTAGCTATACTTTTTTGAATATCGTGACACGCCGGATGCACCATACCGACTTGATCGACTTGATCGACTTGATCGACTTGATCGACGTGGTCGACGTAAGCGATGAGAGCGATATGAGCGATGTAATCAACGCGCAGCGCACCGACGCGTCTCAGGGATGCAAACATGACTGAATCGACATCGGCCGGCGAGCCGAGCTGGGACCTCTATCGCTCGTTCCTCGGTGTGCTCGACGAAGGGTCGCTGTCGGGCGCGGCGCGCGCGCTGGGTCTCACGCAGCCCACCTTGGGCCGGCATATCGACGCGCTCGAAGCCACGCTCGGACTCACGTTGTTCACGCGCTCCCAAAGCGGGTTCATCCCGACCGACGCCGCGCTCGCGCTCGGCCCCTACGCGCGCACGCTGGCCTCGACCGCCACGGCGTTGCTGCGCGCCGCGTCCGGTCATGGCGAAGGCGTGCGCGGCACGGTGCGCGTGTCGGCGAGCGAGATCGTCGGCGTCGAGGTCTTGCCGCCGATTCTGGCCGCGCTGCGCGCGCGCCATCCCGAACTCGTGATCGAGCTCACGCTGTCGAGTCGAATCGAAGATCTGTTACGCCGCGAGGCCGATATCGCCGTGCGCATGTTCCGTCCGAGCCAGGACGCGCTGATCGCGCGCCGGGTCGGCACGATCGGCTTGGGTCTCCATGCGCGGCGCGACTATCTCGAACGCCACGGCACGCCCGAGAACTGGGCCGCATTGCAGGACCACGCGCTGATCGGATTCGATACCGAAACCGCGTATATCCGCCAGGCACGCCGCGCGATCGGCGGTCTCACGCGCGAGCAGTTCGCGCTGCGCACGGACAGCGATATCGCGCAACTCGCCGCGATTCGCGCGGGGTTCGGCATCGGCATCTGTCAGGTGCGCCTCGCCGAGCGCGATCCCGCGCTCGTTCGCCTGCTGCCCGAGGCGTTCGATCTCGGCTTGGACACATGGATCGCCATGCACGAAGATCTGCGCGACAGCCCGCGATGTCGCGCGACGTTGAGTGCGCTCGTCGAAGGACTCGAACGGTATATCGGCGCGCCCGACGGCGCGCACGTTGACAACGCTTAGCTAACAACGCTTAGCGACGCTCAAGCCGCGCGCACATTCGCAACGCTCGACGACGCTCAAGCGTCGCGCTCGAACACGAGCAGCGTCGAGGTCGCCGACGCGTAGAGCCGGCCCGCCGCGTCGGTCAGCGTCGCTTCGGCGAATGCCACGCGGCGCCCGATGGTCACGATATTGCCGACCGCGCGCACGAGACCCGTGTCGCGCGTCATGGCCTTGTGATACGCGATCTTGAGCTCGAGCGTCGTATAGCCTTGCGTGGCCGAGAGCTTCGAATGCACGGCGCAACCGCATGCGGAATCGAGCAAGGTCGCCGCATAACCGCCGTGAATCGTGCCGATCGGGTTATACGCATGATTGCCCGGCTGGCCCGCGAATACCGCCATGCCCGGTTCGACCTCGACAAGCTCGAAACCGAGCGACTCCGCAATGCCCGCCCGCCGGCCCTGCGCCATCATCGCGCGCAGCTGACCGATGCCGTCGAGTCCCGCGCCCACCTCGTTGACCAAGCTCATTGCCCTGCCTCCACGCGTCTACGTTCAAAGGTGCGCGACGCCATCCGATCCGGCGACCCGGCGACCGCGCGCACAGTCGTTTTAAGATGATGGTCATCATACTGATTTTTACGCACGACCGTTCTAAAAAATAGTGATAAGGCGACGCGTCTTGAGCGGCAATCCGGTGGGTTCAACGCCGCGACACGCCGTCAAACGGCCGGATCGACGCTGCCGGTCAAGCGTGTCTTGAGCCATGCAAAGCGCGGTCGGACCGACTTCAGCGCGAGCGCGCGCTTTTCGACGAGATGCCACGAAAGCCACGCGCACAATCCCGTGACGAGCAGGCTCGCAAGCAGATGCCATGCAAACGGCCCCTGTACGCCGAGTTTCCAAACCAGGGTTTGCTGGACCAGAAACGCGTAGATATACGCGCCGTATGAAATATCGCCGCCGCGACCGAACGACCGAAGAACGGGCGTTGACGATTCTCCGATAAAAATAATCGGACCCGGCAATCCGATCAGCATCGCAAGCATCGAATGACCGGCGAGCGCGCCTATCCCGCCGAACAATATGCATAGCGCACCGACCGCCATTCGGCGTTCGGACCATACGTCGCGAAACAATTGCAACAAGGCGCCGGAAAGAAAAAACAAGCCATATTGATTCGACCAGTGATGAACCGGGTTCGTCTCGGCGCGATAGATCCCGAAGTGATAGGCCGCGAGACTCAAGAACGCCGCAAGCGCGAGCCAGCGGCGGCGCAAGACGCCGCACACGCCGGCGACCGCGAGCACGAGATACCAACGGACTTCGAGCGGAATCGTCCACAGCGATCCGTTGACCGCGCGCGGGAACGGATTATTCTCGAATACACCCGGCAATTCGAATGCCACGGTGGTCAATCTCAAACTCTTAAAAAATCCTTGGAATTGCGGAGAGGAATAATAGTCCTTGAAACCAAGCGTCGAAACGTAGGGTCCGACCACGCATGCCGCAATGCATGTCACGACCGCCAGCGCGGGCCATATTCTCAGCCATCGCCGGACGAGAAACCGGAATAGATGCGGATCGCGGATCCAGCTCTGCGTGATTAAATATCCGCTGATCACGAAGAAAATACACACCGCCAAACTACCGAATGAAAGACGTCCGCCGATCCCGTATTCGGTACGCCCCATTAATACATATTGATGACTGACCAGCACCATGACGGCCGCAGCGAGCCTGAGGCAATCGAAGTTATTCTTTGGGTAATTCAAGACCGACCTTTTATGTCTATTTTTTGACAGCGGCCGCGATCATACCTTACGTTTGGTTACAACAAGCCCGATCGTCTGATTTTTGCGGCCCGAGCCGCTCGGCTCACGGCCGACACCGCGCGAACACGCACAAAGCGAGTACGCTGACGCGCATGGATCCGCTCCGGACAACACGCTTGCAGCGCCATGATTGAGATCGCCACGCGCGGCCCCACCTATCGCGCCATGACCGATACGCACCCGACCGGCACGGATGTCTGGGACGATTTTCATCCGGCCGTTTCCACGTGGTTTCACGAGACGTTCGCGTCGGCGACGCCCGCCCAGCAACGCGCGTGGCCCGCGATTCATCGCGGCCGTTCGACGTTGATCGCCGCGCCGACGGGCTCGGGCAAGACGCTGACCGCCTTTCTCGCCGCGATCGACGGACTCGTGCGCGAATCGCTCGCGCACGGCGGCACGCTGCCCGATGCGACGACCATCGTCTACGTCTCGCCGCTCAAGGCGCTGTCGAACGACATCCGCCTGAATCTCGACGCGCCGCTCGAAGGCATCGGCGACGCGCTCGCGCGCATGGGACTGCCCGCGCACGGCATCCGGACCGCCGTGCGCACGGGCGATTCGACGGCGCACGAACGTCAGGCCATGCGCAAACGCGCACCGCACATCCTCGTGACGACGCCCGAGTCGCTCTACGTGCTGCTCGGCTCCGACAGCGGCCGAGCGATGCTGAGCACGACGCGCACGGTCATCGTCGACGAAATCCATGCGATCGCGGGCGTGAAGCGCGGCAGTCATCTCGCCTTGAGCCTCGAACGGCTCGATGCGCTCTGCGCGCGCCGCCCGACGCGCATCGGCCTGTCCGCGACACAGAAGCCGCTCGACGCCGTCGCGCGCTTTCTCGTCGGCGAGACCGAGCACGGCGACTGCGAGATCGTCGACGTCGGCCATACGCGTGCGCGCGATCTCGCACTCGAGATGCCGCCCGTGCCGCTCGACGCCGTCATGTCGAACGATGCATGGGAGCGCGTCTACGACCGCATCGCCGAACTCGCGATCGCGCATCGCACGACGCTCGTGTTCGTCAACACGCGCCGCATGGCCGAACGCGCGGCACGGCATCTCGCCGATCGTCTCGGCGCCGACGCCGTCGCGGCACATCACGGATCCCTCGCGAAGGAACACCGGTTCGACGCCGAGCAACGCCTCAAACGCGGCGAACTGCGCGTGCTGATCGCCACCGCGTCGCTCGAACTCGGCATCGATATCGGCGAGATCGACCTCGTGTGCCAGGTCGGCAGTCCGCGCAGCATCGCGGCGTTTTTGCAGCGTGTCGGGCGCGCCGGACATCAGGTCGGCGGCACGTCGAAGGGCCGGCTCTTTCCGAATTCGCGCGACGACCTCGTCGAGTGCGCCGCGTTGCTCGATTGCATCCGGCGCGGCGAGCTCGATACCTTGCGCGTGCCGCATGCGCCGCTCGACGTGCTCGCGCAGCAGATCGTCGCCGAGGTCGCGCTGCGCGAATGGTCGGAAGACGCGTTATACGACCGGTATCGGCGCGCCTCGCCGTATGCCGATCTGCCGCGCGAACGCTACGACGCGATCGTCGAGATGCTCGCGCAAGGCTATACGACACGGCATGGCGTACGCGGCGCCTATATCCATCGCGACACCGTGAGCCGCACGCTGCGCGCGCGCCGCGGCGGCAAACTGACCGCCGTGACGTCGGGCGGCACGATCCCCGACAATGCCGACTACGCGGTCGTGCTCGAACCGCAGGGCCAGACGATCGGCACGGTCAACGAAGACTTCGCGGTCGAGAGTCTCGCGGGCGACGTGTTCCAGCTCGGCAATACGTCGTACCGGATCTTGCGTATCGAATCGGGTCGCGTGCGCGTCGAAGACGCGCATGGCGCCGCGCCGAACATTCCGTTCTGGCTCGGCGAAGCGCCAGGGCGCAGCGATGCCCTCTCGGCCGGCGTCGCACGTCTGCGCGCGACAATCGACACGCTGCTCGACGCACGGACCGGTAGCGCGTCGGATCCGATCGGCGCCGCGCTCGCGTGGCTGACCGACACGGTCGGCCTCGATGCGCCGGCCGCGCGTCAGATCGTCGACTATCTCGCACGCTCGCGCGCCGCGCTCGGTCATCTGCCCACGCAGGACACGCTCGTGCTCGAACGCTTCTTCGACGAGTCGGGCGGCATGCAACTCGTGTTGCACGCGCCGTTCGGCAGCCGCGTCAATCGCGCATGGGGGCTTACGCTGCGCAAACGCTTCTGTCGCACGTTCAACTTCGAACTGCAGGCGGCCGCGACCGAGGACGCCCTGATCCTCTCGCTGACGGCCGGCCATAGCTTCGTACTCGACGAGGTCTGGAAATATCTGCACTCGAACAGCGCCGAGCATCTGCTGATCCAGGCGCTGCTCGATGCGCCGCTGTTCAATGTGCGCTGGCGCTGGACCTCGACGACGTCGCTCGCGCTGCCGCGCTACGTCGGCGGCCGCAAGGTGCCGCCGCAATGGATGCGCATGCGCAGCGACGATCTGCTCGCATCCGTGTTTCCGGATCAGGCCGCGTGCCTCGAGAACGTCGTCGGCGAACGCGAGATCCCGTCGCATCCGCTTGTCGATCAGACCCTCGACGATTGCCTGCACGAGGCGATGGACACCGATGCATGGCTGGCGATCCTGCGTCGCATCGAAGCGGCCGATGTGCGCCTCGTCGCGCGTGACCTGCCCGCGCCCTCGCCGCTCGCGATGGAAATCCTGAGCGCGCGTCCGTATGCGTATCTCGACGACGCCCCGATCGAGGAACGCCGCACGCAGGCCGTGCTGAGTCGGCGATGGAGCGATCCCGAATCGAGTGACGATTTGAGCGCGCTCGACGCCGCCGCGATCGAGCGCGTGCGCGAGGAGGCCTGGCCCGACGTGAGCAGCGCCGACGAAATGCATGAGGCCTTGATGAGCCTCGCGTGCGTGAGCGGCGGCGAAGCGTCGGTCGAGCCATCATGGTCCGCGTGGCTCGCGACGCTTGCGGCGCAGGGTCGTGCAGTGCAACGCGCGGCCGGATCGGCGGGCGTGCTCTGGGTACCTGTCGAACGCCTCGATACGTGGCGCGCGGTCTATGGCGACGGCGATCGTGACGGCGACGGTCACGACCACGGCCACGGCCACGGCCACGACGATAACGATCGCGATCACGCCCTCGTCGAGATCGTGCGTTCGCGCATGACGGGGTTCGGGCCGCTGACCGTCGATCAGATCGCCGCGCCGCTC
This sequence comes from Pararobbsia silviterrae, assembly GCF_003628125.1. Taxonomy (GTDB): domain Bacteria; phylum Pseudomonadota; class Gammaproteobacteria; order Burkholderiales; family Burkholderiaceae; genus Pararobbsia; species Pararobbsia silviterrae. The sequence continues at coordinate 255,238 of NZ_RBZU01000005.1, read as the reverse complement.
GGTCTCCCCGTATCGGCGATTTCGATGGCGCTCATGCAGCTCGAACGCGAGGGCTATGTGTTGCGCGGGCGCTTCGAGCCCGGCGCGCAACACGAGCAATGGTGCGAACGTCATCTGCTCGCGCGCATCCATCGGTACACGATCCGCACGCTGCGTCGCGAGATCGAACCCGTCGAACGTCAGGACTTCATGCGCTTCCTGCTTGATTGGCAACACGTGTCGCCGTCGACGCGCCGTCGCGGCAGCGATGCGCTGCCCGATGTCCTCGCGCAACTCGAAGGCTACGAGGCCGCCGCCAGCGCATGGGAGAGCGACCTGCTGCCCGCGCGCATCGGCGACTACGCGCCGCCATGGCTCGACACGCTGTGCCGCGCGGGCAAGATGGTCTGGACGCGTTTCGAGGAGCCTGCGCACGCGAGCACGGGCGGCCCGGTGCGATCCACGCCGATCGTGCTGATCGAACGCCGCCATTTACCGATCTGGTCGGCCTTGCCGCATCTCGATGCGGCGCCCGCGATGTCCGCGCGCGCCGAACGCGCCCATGCGGCGCTCGCGCGCGAAGGCGCGATGTTCTTCGACGAACTGCTCGCGCAGACGCGCCTGCTGCCGACCGAGCTCGAACAGGCGCTCGGCGAACTCGTGTCGATGGGCCTCGTCAACGCGGATGGATTCGCGGGTCTGCGCGCGTTGCTCTTGCCCGCGTCGAAACGCGCGATGCACGCGCGTCGCCGCTCAGGCCGCGGCATGCCCGTGGGGATGGACGACGCGGGCCGATGGGCGTTGATCCGCCGCCCGCGGGCGCCGCTGGACGACACGCCGTCAGCCGGCATGCCGGCCGACGCGTCGGCGCGACCGACGTCATCGTCGTCGCCCTGCGCCTCGCCATCGCCGTCGACCACACTGCAGACTTCGGCCACGGCCCCGCGGCCGCGCTCGACCGCCGCATCGACCTCGCGCTCAAGGCCCGCCCGTGGCGCGCCGATCGACCCGGCGACGCTCGACCATATCGCGCGTGTCCTGTTGCGCCGCTATGGGGTCGTGTTCTGGCGGCTACTCGAACGCGAAGCCGCTTGGCTGCCGCCCTGGCGCGACATGCTGCGTGTGTTTCATCGGCTCGAAGCGCGCGGCGAAATCCGCGGCGGACGTTTCGTCGCGGGCATCGCGGGCGAACAGTTCGCCTTGCCCGAAGCGATTCCGGTGCTGCGCGAAGTCCGTCGCCGCGCGCACGATCACAGCTGCACGGCGATCTCCGGCGTCGATCCGCTCAATCTGTGCGGGACGCTCTTGCCGGGCGACAAGGTGCCGGCGATCGCGGGCAACCGCATCGTGCTGCGCGACGGCTTGCCGGTCGCGACGTCGATCGCGGGCAAAACACACTGGCTCGTCGACGTGACGCCGATCGAGCGCGACGCGATCCGCGAGGCGCTCGTGATCCGCTCGTGACCCCCATCCCCAACCCCGCCCGCGCGACGCGACAAGCGCCTCGCGCAAGACGGCGGGCGAAGCGCGCGATTCAACGCACGACGCATGCGACGAACCGCGCATGCCGTCTCGCAAGCGACGCACGCGTCCGACGCTTCCCGCACGCGCCGCGTCAGCTCGACCGCCGCCAGGCTTCGCCGTCGGGAAAGTGATAGGTATCGAGCGACGCCCCGAGCATCTCGATGCTGTAGCCGGCCCGTTGCGGCGGCATGTAATGCCCGTTGCGGATCACGACGGGATCGATGAAATGCTCGTGCAGATGGTCGACGTATTCGAGCACGCGGTTCTCGAGCGAGGCCGAGACACAGATGTAGTCGAACAGCGAAATGTGCTGGACGTACTCGCACAAGCCGACGCCGCCCGCGTGCGGGCAAACCGGCACGCCGAACTTCGCGGCCATCAGGAGCACGACGATGACCTCGTTGAGTCCGCCGAGACGACAACTGTCGATCTGACAGAAGTCGATCGCGTTGGCCTGAAGCAATTGCTTGAACATCACGCGATTGTGGCAATGCTCGCCCGTCGCGACGCCGATCGAACCGAGCCGCCGCCGAATCGCCGCATGGCCGAGCACATCGTCGGGGCTTGTCGGCTCTTCGATCCACCAGGGATCGAATTCCGCGAGACGCCGCATGTTCGCGACGGCCTCATCGACATCCCAGACCTGATTCGCGTCCATCATGAGCTTGAGGTTTTCGCCGATCTCCTCGCGCAGAATCCGCGCACGGCGCACGTCCTCTTCGAGATTGCCGCCGACCTTCTGCTTGAAATGGGTCCACCCCTGAGCGACGCCTTCGCGCGCGAGACGCCGGATCTTGTCATCGTCGTAACCGAGCCAGCCGGCCGACGTCGTGTACGCGGGATACCCGTGATCGAGCATTTCCTTCTCGCGCAGCGACTTGGTCTTCGCATGACGATGGAGCATCGCGAGCGCTTCGTACGGCGTGATCGCATCGGTCACGTAGCGGAAATCCAGGCACCGCACGAGTTCCTCGGGACTCATGTCGACCAGCAGCTTCCAGACCGGCTTGCCGACCGACTTCGCCCAGAGATCCCAGACCGCGTTGATGACGGCCGCGGTCGCGAGATGGATCGCGCCCTTGTCGGGACCGATCCAGCGCAATTGGCTGTCCGACGTAAACGCGCGCCAGAACGCCCCCATGTCCGCGACGATCGCTTCGAGCGTCTTGCCGACGATCAGCGGCTTGAGCGCATTGACCGCCGTCACGCAAATTTCATTGCCGCGGCCGATCGTAAACGTGAGCCCGTGCCCCGTGAGTCCGGGCGCGTCGGTTTCAAGCGTCACATAGGTGGCCGAGTAATCCGGCGAGGCATTCATCGCGTCGGAACCATCGAGCGAACGCGAGGTGGGAAAGCGAATGTCGCGCACGGACAGCGTGGTGATTGTCGTCATCAGGGCTCTCTCTCCAGGAGCGATAGCGATCGGTCTTCCGGCGCGCAACAGGCCCGGATCCCATCGATGCAGGCGGCGGCGCGTCGGGTCCCGCGAAGTGGGATCGGCACGGATACCGATCGCCCTTCGATCCGCATTTGCACGCGTTGACAACATCGATTGCAGTTCCTAGCATGCTAGCATGTCTTCTCAAAATCAAGCCTACAGTGAGTACCCCAACCGAGGTCACGAGCGTCGCCGGCGATCCGTATGCCGCACTGCAAAAAATCAAGAGCGGCGACCGCGGCAGCCTGACGGACGCCGTTGAGCAAGCGCTTCGGGAAGCGATCGTGACGCTCGCGTTCGAGCCCGGCATGATGATCGACAAGATCGCCGTCTGCGAACGCATGGGCGTGTCGCGCTTCCCGGTTTCGGCTGCGCTGGCCAAGCTCGCGCATGCGGGACTCGTCGAGGTTTTGCCGCAGCGCGGCACGCGCGTCAAACCGATCGCGCTCGACGACATCCGGCAGCATCTGTTTATCCGCAGCGCGCTTGAAGTCGAGACCGTGCGCACCGTGGCCCGCCTGCGCGATCGCGCGATCGTCGACGCCTTGGCCGCGAATCTCGACGCGCAGCGCGCCTTGGCGGGCGACGGCGATCGTCTCGCGTTTCACGTGCTCGACCTCGCGTTCCACGAGATCCTGCTCGACGCGGTCAAGCTGCCGCGCGTCAAGGAAGTCGTCGCGGTCTCGCGTCATGCGCTCGACCGCGCGCGGCAATTGCTCGCGAGCCGCGAACGGCTCGCGCACACGCTCGACGAGCACGAACGCATTTTCAAGGCGATTCGCGACGCCGACGCCGATGCGGCCGCGCGCGCGATGCATACGCATCTGGATGAAGTCGTGGCCGAACTTCACCGGTCCGCGCAAGCGCGGCCCGATCTGTTCGCGCCTTGACGACACGGAACGACGCAAGACGGGCGGCACAGACTTCGACTTTGTGGGCATGGCATCACCCAACATCACCCAACGCTGGACATTCGATCAGAGGGGTTTCGGGCATGGGCATGGCATCACGTAGTGCGTGTTCTCCGGCGAGGCGGCGGGCCCTCCGCCGTCCCGCTCGCGGCGCCGACGCAAGCGATCGCGCCGCCGCGTTCGCGGGATCCGTATCATGAGCGCGCTCATTTCGGTCAATCGGCTCTGCAAGAGCTTTCCGGGCGTGCGCGCGCTCCACGAGATCCAGTTCGAGCTGCTGGCCGGCGAAGTGCATGCGCTCATGGGCGAGAACGGCGCCGGGAAGTCGACGCTCATGAAAATCCTCGCGGGCGTCTATACGCGCGATTCGGGCGACATCCTCCATAACGGCCAGCCCGTCGAATACCGGAGTCCGCGCGAAGCACAGGCGCTCGGCATCGGCATCATTCATCAGGAACTCCAACTGATGAATCATCTGAGCGTCGCGCAGAACATCTTCATCGGACGCGAGCCGCGCAAGGGCTTCGGCGTGTTTCTCGACGAAGACACGCTCAACGCGCAGGCGCGCGCGATCCTCGAACGCATGCACGTGAACCTCGATCCGCGAACCATCGTCGGCACGCTGACGGTCGCGAGTCAGCAGATGGTCGAGATCGCGAAGGCGCTCTCGTTCGATTCGCGCGTGCTGATCATGGACGAGCCCACGTCGGCGCTCAACGACGCGGAAATCGCCGAACTGTTCCGCATCATTCGCGAACTCAAGGAACGCGGCGTCGGCATCGTCTATATCTCGCACAAGATGGACGAACTCAAGCAGATCTCGGACCGCGTGACCGTCATGCGCGACGGCGAATATATCGGCACCGTCGTCACGAAAGACACGCGCGTCGAGACGATCATCAGCATGATGGTCGGCCGCACGCTGACCGATGTCGCGCGCGCCGACACCACGGCGTCGCATGGCGAGGTCGCGCTCGAAGTCCGGCATCTGCACGCGGGACCGCTTGTGCGCGATATCAGTTTCACGCTGCGCAAAGGCGAAATCCTGGGCTTTGCGGGATTGATGGGCGCGGGGCGCACCGAGGTCGCGCGCGCCGTGTTCGGCGCCGATCCCGTCGAGTCGGGCGAGATCCTCGTCAAGGGCGCCGCGGTCTCGATCAAGCGCCCGAGCGATGCGGTCCGGCACGGCATCGGCTACCTGTCCGAAGATCGAAAGCGCTTCGGACTGGCCACCGGCATGGATGTCGAGTCGAACATCGTGATGGCCGATCTCGGCAAGTTCCTTTCCTTGCATATGTTCTTGCGGCGCGCACAGATACGCGAACGCGCCGCGCATTTCATCCGCCTGCTCACGATCCGCACGCCGTCCGCGACACAGCCGGTCCGTCTGCTGTCGGGCGGCAATCAGCAAAAGATCGTGATTGCGAAATGGCTCGAACGCGACTGCGACGTGCTGTTCTTCGACGAGCCGACGCGGGGAATCGATATCGGCGCCAAGAGCGAGATCTACAAATTGCTGAGATCGCTCGCGGCGCAAGGCAAGGCCATCGTGATGATTTCGTCGGAGCTTCCGGAAGTCCTGCGGATGAGCGACCGCGTCGTCGTCATGTGCGAAGGCCGAATCACGGGCGAACTGAGCGCGCACGAAGCGACGCAGGAAAGCATCATGCATCTCGCGACGCAGCGCGACACCTTGAAAGCAGCTTGAGTCTCACGAGGTCCACAACATGACATTGCGATCGGATACCGCAGCACTCGACAACGACGGACGCGCCACGGGACTCAGAGCCCGCCTCTTCACGCCGACGGCCCTGCAGAAGCTGCTGGCCTTCGCGAGCCTGATCCTGTTGCTGATCTTCTTCAGCTTCGCATCGCCGGCGTTCATGCAGATCGACAACATCCTCGGCATTCTGCAGGCGACCGCGGTCAACGGCGTGCTCGCGATCGCGTGTACGTTCGTGATCATCACGGGCGGCATCGATCTCTCGGTCGGCACGTTGATGACGTTCACCGCCGTGATCTGCGGCGTGTTCCTGACCTACTGGCACTTTCCGATGTGGATCGGCGTCATCGCGGCGATCGCGACCGGTGCGATCTGCGGAACGGTCTCGGGCACCTTGACGGCCAAGATGAAGATCCCGCCGTTCATCGCGACGCTCGGCATGATGATGTTGCTCAAGGGCCTCTCGCTCGTCGTCTCGGCGGACAAGCCGATCTATTTCACGGACACCGACAATTTCTCGATGATCTCGCAGGATTCGATCATCGGCGCCTTGTTGCCGAGCGTGCCGATTCCCAACGCGGTGCTGATCCTGTTCGTGCTCGCGATCGTGAGTTCGATCACCTTGAATCGCACGGCGCTCGGCCGCTATACGTTCGCGCTGGGCAGCAATGAGGAAGCCGTGCGCTTGTCGGGCGTCAACGTCGATCGCTGGAAGATCGCGATCTACGGCGTGGGCGGCGCGATTTGCGGCATCGCGGGTCTGCTCATCGCCTCGCGTCTGAATTCCGCGCAGCCCGCGCTCGGCCAAGGCTATGAACTCGAGGCGATCGCCGCCGTCGTGATCGGCGGAACATCACTCAGCGGCGGCTCGGGCACGATCCTCGGCACGATCATCGGCGCCTTCATCATGAGCGTGCTGACCAATGGCCTGCGCATCATGTCGGTCGCACAGGAGTGGCAAATCGTCGTCACCGGGCTGATCATCATTCTCGCGGTCTATGCCGATATTTTGCGGCGCAGGAGGATCTGACACCGGACACATGTGCGCGTCACACGCAACGCGCATGTCAACAGAGCAAGAACCGGGAGCACACCGATGCTCCCATTACGGCTGCAATCGGAAGGCCAACCTTTGGAGGAGATCGATATGTTGAAGAGAACACTCATCAGTATCGCCGTCGGTATCAGCGCGCTGGTCGGCGGCAGCAGTCTCGCGGTCGCGGACGAAATCTATATTCCGCTGATTTCGAAGGGGTTCCAGCATCAGTTCTGGCAAGCGGTCAAGGCCGGCGCCGAACAATCCGCGAAGGAGAACAATGTGCGGATCACGTTCGAAGGTCCGGAAACGGAAGCGATGGTCGACAAACAGATCGACATGCTGTCGGCCGCGCTCGCGAAGAATCCGCAAGCGCTCGGCATCGCGGCGCTCGATAGCAAGGCGGCGATTCCGCTGCTCAAGAAGGCGCAGAGCAACAAGATCCCGGTCATCGCGTTCGACTCGGGCGTCGACAGCGACATTCCCTTGACGACATGTTCGACCGACAATCTCGCGGCGGCGGCGCTTGCAGCCGACAAAATGGCCGACCTGATCGGCAATTCGGGCGAAGTCGGCGTGATCGTCCATGACCAGACGAGCCGCACGGGCGTCGACCGTCGCGATGGCTTCGTCAACGAGATCAAGGCGAAGCACCCGAACATCAAGATCGTCTCGATCCAGTACGGCGCGGGCGATCACTTGAAGTCCGCCGAAATCGCGAAGGCGATGATTCAGGCCAACCCGAATCTCAAGGGAATCTTCGGCGCGAACGAAGGCTCGGCCGAAGGCGCGGCGATCGGCGTCAAGGAATCGGGCAAGAAGCTCGTGCTGATCGGCTTCGACTCGGGCAAGGAGCAGAAGGACGATATCAACTCGGGGCTCATGGCCGGCGCGATTACGCAAAACCCCGTCGGCATCGGCAAGTGTGTCGTCGATTCGGCCGTCAAGGCGCTCAAGGGGCAGACGTTGCCGAAGAAGGTCGATACGGGCTTCTACTGGTACGACAAGACCAATATGAGCGATCCGAAGATTGCGGCCGTGCTGTATGACTAAGCGTGAATCGGAATGCGAGCGGAGATGCGCTTAGCGAGAGCGCGTTCATGACGTGAACGTCGTGCTTTTCAAGTCCGCCTCGCGTCCGATGCCTAGAGAAGCGTAATAAAGATGCGTCAAGCCTGGCCTTCGGCCAGGCTTTTTTCTTTGTGCCGCCGTCGATGCGATTCACATCATCTGCGATACCGCGCCGTATTGCATGATGCGTAGCATAAGGCGTCATATGGCATGGCCTCGCACTGCACCGCACGATTCCCTGCGTGTCGCGTTCGATCGGCCCAATCCGATTCGCGTGACAGTTTTTGTGAGTCTGCGCTTGCGCATTATTCAGGCGTCATGTCGGCAAGCCTGCCGTTACACGCCCTTGCGGCGCGCCCCGCGCACGGACCGCGCACGGACCGCTACATCACGTCACAACGATGCGCAGGGCCGCGCAACGTCGCAGCGAAGTCGAGGGTCGCGTTGCATGCGCGCGTCATTGCCGCCGATCCGCATGCGCCCTCGCCCGCCTTCAGCGACCGATCTCGCGCACGACGTATCGGTTTCGCCCAAGCGACTTCGCCTCGTACAGCGCCTCGTCGCTTTGCTGAATGAGCCACGCGGCCGATAAATTCGGATGCGTCGCATCGAACACCGCGCATCCGCAACTGACCGTGATCTGTCCGGTCGGCGATGCGTCATGCGCGATGTCGAGCCGCCGAATCGCATTGCCGACGCTTTCAAGCAGCGGAACCGGATTCTTGATGTCCTGCCAGACGATCATGAATTCCTCGCCGCCGTAGCGCGCCACGAAATCCGACTGTCGGCAGCATGCCTGCAACGCCGTCGCCACGAGCCGGAGCGCGCGATCCCCCGCGGGATGTCCGTACCGGTCGTTGTAACGCTTGAAATAATCGATGTCGATCAACGTGATGCCGATGCGCGTACCCGAACGCGCTTCGCCGCGGCAGATCCGATCGAGCGCCTCGTTGAGATGCCGGCGATTGGCAATGCCCGTCAGCGAATCCTCGAGACTCTGGCGACGCCACGATGCCTTCTCGTCTTCGAGCAGGCGATTCTCGTCGCGCAGCGCAAGTTCGGCGCGGCGCGCATCGGTAATGTCGACCATAAAGCCGACCGCGCGCCTGGCGACCCCGTCTTCCTGCTGGAGATACGCGACGGATCGTACCCATCGAATCTCGCCGCTCGGACGCACGACACGAAATTCGATGCCGTAGTCCTGCCCCGATGCGATGAGCTCCTTCGCGGTCTTTTCGACCTCGGTGGCCTTGTCGACGTCGTCGGGGTGAATCAACGGGCGAAACGCGTCGATCGAGACGATCGGCGTATTCGGATCGCGACCGACGATCCGATACCAGTTCTCGTCGCAATGAAGGACGTCGAGCGCGATATCGTAGTCCCAGACGCCGAGCCCTCCCACGCGGGCGGCAATCGCAAGCCGTTCCTCGCTGCGTTGAACGGAATCGAGCGCCGCGCGTTCGCGTGTGACTTCCCTGGACACACACATGATCGCCGTCGTATTCCCCGTGGCGCTCAAAATCGGCGTCAGCATATTGTCCCAGTACTGGGGCGGCTGGCCGGGCACCACGCTGCGCCCCGGGAATCGGCTGAATTGCCCCGTGCGCGCGATATTCAACGCGGCTTCGCCTTGCACCCAGATATCCTCGGGCAGCAAGGGCAGCCAGGGCATGCCGAAGCCCGAATCCTCGCCGACGCCCAAGGCCAGGCATCCGGCGCGATTCATATGGAGGAGCGTTCCGTTCGGCGCGATCAATTTGATGCAATCGACGCTGACATTGAGCATGTCCGTCTGCATCGACGCGCGATGTTCGAGCTCGCGCGTGTTGGCCATCAGATCGTGAATGTCCGTGCACGTGCAAAGCCAAGCCGCATCCAGGCGATGGAGATGGACGACGAACCAGCGCGCCTCCGCATGGCGTGTGTCAAGCCGGCACTTGATTTCGGTCCGATCGGAGAACGCAGGCACCGCGCGAAGCGCCGACAGCGCATCGTATCGATGCTCGGCTTCGATCAGTTCGATCCATTGACGTTGGCTCAAAGCCTCGCCCGAAAGACCCGCGTACGTGACCCATGCGTCGTTGATGCTGATGACGTCGCCCGCTTGATCGAAGCAGCACGCGGGGATCTGCAACGCGCTCACGAGCGGCGCCGGCGAAACCCGGTCGTGATCCGAGCCACGCGAAGACTCGGCCGATCGCGTCGTCGCATCGGCGGTCGACTCCGCAGCATACCTATGAAATGGCTCGACCATGCAACCTCCCCGTCAATGCTGACTTTATAAAGATTCAATCCTTCGTTTTGCTTTCGATTCGCGTGCAATCGGATTGGATTCAGCCTGACAGAGATCGAGGAAAGGTTCTACGCGCCGCATTTGACGTTTTATTTCCGTTACCGCGTCATGGATTCGGTATCGGATGACGTATCGGATTAGGTATCAGACCCCGTAACGAATCGCGTCCCGGCGCCACGGCATCGAGATCAACGTATTCGGCCATCGCGCGATTGCCTTCATCGCCGGGATGCAGATGGTCGCCCGAGTCGTAGCGCGCGTCGATTCGAGCGGGATGCGCCGGATCGCGCAAGGCCGCATCGAAGTCGATCACCGCGTCGAACACGCCGCTGCGGCGAATCCAGTCATTCACGCGTTCGCGCAGCGCGTCCTTGTCCATGTCGTAGTAGTTGCTCAGCGGCGTACCCGGCAACGCGCCCTCGAACGGCGTCAGCGTGGCGCCGATCACACGCACGCCATGACGATGCGCGCGTTCGACGAGCCGACGGTAACCCGTCGTCAGATCGTCGAGCGACGGACGGCGCGCCTGCGGGGCGAACGCCGTGCCGGGCCATGCGATATCGTTGATGCCCAGCATCACGATGACGCTGCGCACCCCGGGCTGCTCAAGTACGTCTCGATCCCAACGCGCGAGCGCGCGCACGCCCATGCCGTCGGACAACAAGCGCGCGCCCGAGATGCCCGCGTTGACGACCGCCACATTGCGCGGCGCGAAGCGCGCGGCCAGGAAGTCGGGCCAGCGGCTGTCTCGATCGAGGGTCGCCGTCGCACCGTCGGTGATCGAATCGCCGATCACGACGACCGTGCGCGCCGCGGGTTCGGTTTCGACCTGAATGCCGGTCAACAGCACGCGGACCGTCGTCGTGACGATCGCGCCGTTTCCGTTCGATAGCGTCGGCATCGACGTCTGATCGCCGGGCGCGATCCAGCTCGTCTGTCGGCCGTCCCAATGAAATGTATTCACCATCGTTTCATTTGGCACATAAATGCTGATCGCAAGCTGCGCACGCGTGGGGACCGACAAGGCCACGGGGTCGCTCGTCACCGATGCGCCGGGCGGAATGCTCACGCCGTCGCGGCCGGCGAACGTCACGGCGCGCAGCCGATCCGCGCGCACCGCGCCATCTCCTTGCGTCCCCGCGGCCGTCACCTTTCCGACGATCAATGGCTGACTGCCATACGCGTTTGACAGCACAACACGCAGGCGCGGCCCGCCCAGGCTGACGCGCGCGAGAGACCGCACGGTCTGGTCCTGCAGGATCGGCGGCACATGCGTCGGAAACAGGAACTCAGATCCCCAGACGGGCTGCGGACTCGCCTGCCAAGTCGCGACCCACGCGGGCGACGCCGCCATCGCAAAGGGCACGGGCACGGGCGCGACAGCGACGGCCGCGGTCAACGCCAGGATGCGCGCGGCGCACGCATACGAGAGAGAGGGGGTGATTCGTTTCATATCGATGAATTCAATAGCCATGAACGAGCAAATGGTGAATTCAACGACTCAATTGAACTAGACTTGCCGAAGGAACAGCGCTTATGCCGTGAATTCACTGAGGAGCCCGTCATGGCCCGTCTCGACGTCAATCGATCCGGCGAACTGGAAGTCTTCGTGCGCGTGATCGAACTCGGCGGTTTCTCCGCTGCCGCGCGCGCGTGCGACATGACGCCCTCGGCAGTCAGCAAGCTCGTCGCGCGGCTCGAACAGCGTTTGGGCACGCGCCTCGTGAACCGCTCGACGCGGCAAATCCAGTTGACGTCCGAAGGCTGTGCGTTTTACGAGCGCGGCGTGCGCATCCTCGCCGATCTCGAAGAAGCCGAACGCTGCGTCAGCGAACGCACCGTACCGCGCGGCCGTCTGCGCGTGAACGCGAACGTGCCGTTCGGGCATCACGTCCTGCTTCCGCTCGCACCCGAGTTCCTCGAGCGTCATCCCGATGTCGAACTGGATATCGTGCTGACCGATGAGGTCGTCGACATTCTCGAACAGCGCACCGACGTCGCCGTGCGCGCGGGTCCGATGAAGAGCTCGAATCTCATCGCACGCAAACTCGGCGGCACGCGCATGGTGATCGTCGGCGCGCCGCGCTATCTCGCGCGTCACGGTACGCCTGCGACACCGGAACACGTGCTCGACCACAATCGCCTGGGCGCGAACTACGTGCGCGCGCAAGCCGGATGGCCGCTGCGACAGGCGGGTGAGGACCGCGTATTTCCCGTGACAGGCAACGCGCAAGCGAGCGACGGCGAAGCGCTGCGCCGTCTGGCGCTCGCGGGTCTGGGGCTCGCGCGCCTCGCGGCGTTTCAGGTGCGTGACGATATCGCCGCCGGCCGGTTGCAACCTGTGCTCGAGGACTGCAATCCGGGCGACGTCGAGGACATCCATGCCGTCTATGTGGGCCAGGGCGGCCACTTGCCGCTGCGCGTGCGCGCGTTTCTCGACTTTCTCGCCGAGCGCGTCGACATCCGCCCCGACGCGACACCGTGGATCGTGCCGAACCCGCGTTAAGTCGCTGGGGTATCGATGGAAACCGTGATGAGCGGCATCGATGCGATCGTATGCGCCGCATGCATCGCACACCGCCGTTGCGCAGGCGTCGCGCGATCGCGCATTACCGCTTCGCGCGTTCGATTCTCAACTGATACTGGAACGCGTCCCCGCGATAATGGAGGGCCTCGAACAGCACGGGCGCGCCGTCGCGGCTGTACACGACGCGCTCGATGCATAGCAATGAACTGCCCGGCTCGACCTCGAGTCCGGACGCCACCGCACCGCTCGCGGGCATCGATCGGATCGACAAATCCGCATGACCGATGCGCACGCCGCAGTCCTGCTCGATCACATGAAAAATATCGCGGTTCGCGAGATCGGCGATCAGCAACTGCGCGCCGATCTCATGGGCCGCATACGTGACTTCGAACGACACGGCCGCGCCGTCCAACATCCGCACGCGCTGGATTTCGGTCACTTGCGCTTGTGCGTCCAATCGCAAGCGATCCAATAACTGACTGTTGGCCTCGACGATCCGCGCGCTTTCCACGCGATTCGACACGCGATGTCCGAACGGCGTCATCGCCTCCGAGAAGCTTTGCAGCGCGCTGACGTTCTGCACGGCACGCGATCGTTGCACGAAGGTGCCCTGCCCATGAATCTTCTCGACCCATCCTTCCTGGCGTAAACGCTCAAGCGCCTGACGGATCGTAATTCGACTCACGCCGTGCGACTCGCAGAGCGCGTGCTCGGTCGGCAGCCGCGAACCCGGCGGATACGTGCCGTCGAGAATGCGCGCATGCAGCGCATCGCGAATGCGGTCGTATAACGTGGCGGCAGCGTGTCTGGCTTTTCCCATCGATCGTTGAACCCTTAGTGCGGCAACGCGCCGCCGAGTGCGTGATTGTGCACGACATGCGCGGCACGCAAATCGGACGCCGGCATAAGCATGTCAGAAATCATCGTTTTGACCGCGACCGGCGCAACCCTATACTCGCCTCACCCTGTCGTTGTTATAACAACGACACACCGATTCGATGCGTGCATCCCGCTCCTGGAGAGCCCAGACGTCATGTCTTCCATCGTGTTCCATCGAGCCCCCTCTGCCGCTCCGCCGCCGCCCTCGGCACGCTATAGCCATGCAGTCGAAGCCGGCGGCTGGCTGTATGTCACGGGACAACTGCCCGTCGATCCCGACGCGCCGGATCATCCGTTGCCCGAAGGCATCGAGGCGCAGGCGCAGCTGTGTTTTCGCAATCTCGAACGGATCGTCGAACACGCGGGCTTTGCGCTGTCGAACACGGTGTTCGTGCGCATCTACTTGCGCGAATTCGACGCCGACTACACGGATTTCAATCGCGTCTACGACCGCTATTTCGACGATGCGGCGCGGCTTCCCGCGCGCACCACGATCGGCGTGGCGCAGTTGGGCCGCAACGCGCGCGTGGAAATCGACGCCGTGCTGCATGCCGTACGTTAAGCGCCGCCCGGCGCCTTCCTCTATTCGCGCTATCCCTTCAGAGTCCATGCAATGAACACACGCTTACTCCTTCGGCTGCTTGCTCTGTCGTTCGCCGGCGCGATCGCCAGCGCAATCGTCGGCGCATCGGTCGCGCAAGCCGCCGACAAGATCGTGACCATCGGCTATCAGACGGATATCGAGCCGTCCAAGATCGCGCAGGCCAAGGGTCTTTACGAAAAGGACAGCGGCTATCAGATCAACTGGCGCAAGTTCAACACGGGCGCCGATGTGATCGCCGCAATGGCTTCGGGCGACGTGCAGGTCGGCTTCACGGGCAGCAGTCCGCTCGCCGCGGGCGTCACGCGCGGCCTGCCGATCGAGACGTTTTTCGTCGCAGCCGAAATCGGTTCGGCGGAAGCCCTCGTTGTGCGTAACGGCAGCCACATCAATTCGCCGCAGGACCTGATCGGCAAGAAGATCGCCGTGCCCTTCGTGTCCACCACGCACTACAGCCTGCTGGCCGCGCTCAAGCACTGGAACGTGCCGGCCGATCGCGTGACGATCCTCAATCTCGCGCCGCCCGAAATCGCCGCCGCATGGGAGCGCGGCGACATCGACGGCGCCTATGTATGGGAACCCGCGCTGGGCAAGATCCAGAAGACGGGCAAGATCTTCACGACCTCGGCCGACGTGCGCAAATGGGGCTCGCCGACATTCCTCGCATGGGTGACGCGCAAGGACTTCGCGCAATCGCATCCCGACTTTCTGGTGAGCTTCGCGAAGGTGACGGGTCAGGTGAATGACGACTATCGCAAGAACGGCGCGAACTGGACGGCGAGTTCGCCGGAAGTCGAGGCGATCGCGCGCGTGAGCGGCTCCGATCCGGCCGACGTGCCCCCGTTGCTGCGCGGCACGAGCTATCCGCTTTTGAGCGAGCAACCGGGCAGCACGCTGCTGGGCGGCGGCACGGCCGCGGCGCTCGCGGATACATCGAAATTCCTCGAAGAGCAGAAGCGCCTCGATACGCTGTTGCCCGACTATGGTCCGACGGTCACTGCCGCCTATGTGCAGCAGGCGATCAAGCAGTAAATCGACGCGACAGGTCAGACGATGATTCGCGTCGAATCGGTCCACGTCGCCTTCGAAACGGGCTCGCGGCGCCATACCGTGCTCTCGGACATCGATCTCGATCTGCGCGACGGCAGCTTCACGGTGGTCCTGGGCCCTTCGGGATGCGGCAAGACGACGCTGCTCAACGTGATCGCGGGATTCGTCGCGCCCACCGCCGGCAAGGTCACGCTCGATGGCGTAACCGTCACCGGACCGGGCGCGGAACGCGGTGTCGTCTCGCAGGACGATACCTTGCTGCCGTGGCAGAACGTCGCGCAGAACGTCGGCTTCGGTTTGAAGCTGCTCGGCTTGCCGCGCGACGCGTGGCGCGACAAGGTCGATTCCCTGCTCGCGTTGACGGGCTTGAGCGAGTACGCGAGCTATCCGCTCTGGAAGATCTCGGGCGGCATGCGTCAGCGCGTGAATCTCGCGCGTTCGCTGGCCGTCGATCCGCGGTATCTGCTGCTTGACGAACCGCTCGGCGCGCTCGACGCGTTCACGCGTCAACGCATGCAGGAATATCTGCTCCAGCTCTGGACGCGCTATGACAAGGCCATGTTGATGATTACGCACGACATCACGGAAGCCCTCTTCATGGCCACCGATCTCGTGCTCATGCGAGGCGGCCCGGGCCGTATCGACACCGTGCGCGCACTGGACTTCGGACGACGTTTCGCGGCGGGTGAAAGCGCGCGCGCGATTCGCAACGACCCGGCCTTCGTCGGACTGCGCGACGAACTCGAAACGAAGTTCTTCGCCGATGAAGGAGAAACGATATGAGCGCGGTCGATCACTCCGTGCGGGCGGCCAGCGGCTCGCCGAAAGCCCTTGAAATATTGGACGCACGCGAAGCGCCGGTCCATATCGGCTCGAACGACGCGGTACGCACGCCGCACGGGGCGTGGATCAGTTCGCGCCAGATCAGCGCGGCGACGTTAGCCGTCCTGATCGCGGCGTGGGCCGTCGCCGCCCATCTCCAACTGGTCAGTCCGGTGTTCCTGCCGTCGCCCGCGGCCGTCGCGCACAAATTCGTCGTCGTGGCCACGACCGGCTCCAGCGACGCCACGCTGCTCGAACACACGCTCGCGAGCCTGCACCGCATGCTCGCGGCGCTGTTGCTGGCGATCGTCACGGCGATTCCGATCGGCATTCTGACGGGGATGAATCGCGTCGCGCAGGCGATCGTCGATCCGCTGATCGAGTTCTATCGTCCGATTCCGCCGCTCGCCTATTTGCCGCTCATCGTGATCTGGTTCGGGATCGGCGAGCCGTCGAAGGTCGTACTGATCTGGCTCGCCATCTTCGCGCCGCTCGCGATCGCGACGCGGCAAGGCGTGAAGCGCGTGAAGCCGGGACGGGTCCGTGCGGCGCGCGCGCTCGGCGCAACGAATGGGCAGATCGTGCGTTACGTGGTGATTCCTTCCGCCGCGCCGGACGTGCTGACGGGCATCCGCATCGGCCTGGGCGTGGGCTGGTCGGTGCTGGTCGCAGCGGAACTGATCGCGTCCACGCGAGGGCTTGGCTTCATGATCCAGTCCGCCGGACAGTTCTTGGAGACCGACGTGGTCATCATGGGCATCATCGTGATCGCGCTGATCGCCGCCGCGATCGAATGGGGTTTGCGGCGCGTGCAAAAGGCGCTCGTGCCGTGGGATGGGCACGCATGAGCGCGCGACACGATCCGAGCGACATCGCGCTGCGAGCGGACGTGTTCGTCGCGGGCGGTGGCCCGGCGGGGACGTGGGCCGCGCTGATGGCGGCACGCAGCGGCGCGCGCGTCGTGCTCGCGGACAAGGGCTATTGCGGCACGTCGGGTGCGGCGGCGGCCTCGAACAACAACGTCTGGTACGTACCCGACCCGAAAGACTACGCACGTCATTTCGAAGAACGTTTTCGCAGCGGCGGCGAACTGAGTGAGGCGGCGTGGACGTCGAGCGTGCTCGAAGCGTCGGTGCGTCAATTGCATTTGCTCGAGACGCTCGGCTATCCGTTCCCGCGCAAGGACGACGGCACACCGAATCGCGCCACGCTGCGCGGCCCCGACTATATGCGCTTCATGCGGCAGCAGATCCGGCGCGCGGGCGTGACCCTTCTCGACCATGCGCCGCTGCTCGGCCTTGTACGGGACGAACGCGAAGGCCGCGTCACGGCCGCGTTCGGCGAGCGCCGTGACGGCTCGCGCTGGCAGGTCGATGCGAATGCGTGCGTGATCGCCACGGGCGGCTGCGCGTTTCTGGGCGGTGCGCTGGGCACCGACGTCTGCACGGGCGACGGGCATCTGGCGGCGGCCGAAGCGGGCGCCCTGTTCTCGGGGATGGAGTTCTCGAGCCAGTATGGGCTCGCGGCAGCCTTCTCGTCGGTCACCAAGGGCTTGCCGTTCGTCTGGGCGAGTTACTCGACACAGGACGGCAAAGCGCTGCATATCGACGAGGACGACGCCTTCATTCCCGTCGCGAAGACGCTGATCCGCGAGCCCGTGTTCGCCGTCTTCGATCGTGCGACGTCCGAGATCGAACGATGGCTGCGCTCGGGTCAGGCCAATGCGTTCCTGCCCTTCGATCGGATGGGTATCGACCCGTTCCGGACGCGCTTCCCCGTCGGCCTGCGACTTGAAGGCACGGTCCGCGGCACGGGCGGCATCGATCTTGTCGGCCTCGACGGCAGCACGAACGTGCCCGGCCTCTATGCGGCGGGGGATGCGGCATCGCGCGAAGTGATTGTCGGCGCGCGCACGGGCGGCGGTTCGCCGAACGCGGCGTGGGCCATCGCCACGGGAAGCGCGTCGGGTGAGGCGGCGAGCCGCTTCGCGAAAGCCTACGGCAGCGTGCCGGCGGCCGATGTCGACATCGACGCACACCGTGCGCGGCTTGCTACGAGCGACCCGCATGCGGCCGCCGAAGCGCTGGAACGCGATGTGCGTCCGCCGGAGGTACAGTTGTTCCGCGGCGAACCTCGGCTGACTGCGGCTCTGCGGACGATCGACGCTGCGCTTGCGACGCGCGCGGGCACCGATGCGTCACATGCGGCGAGCCGCAGTGCGTATGCGCTGATGTATGTCGCGAAGCTGTCGTACACGAGTGCGCTCGCGCGTCGCGAAACGCGCGGCATGCATCGGCGTGACGACTATCCGTCGCAAGGCGGCGTCGCTTCTCGTCTGCTGATCGGCGGCGTCAACGGTGAGCTCGCGCTGCGCCGGCGGGCTGTCGCCGAATCCGCCCTTCCCTGACAGGACAAATCCGCTTTGATCGAACTCATCAGCCCGTCGCGCTGCACTGCCTGCGACCGTTGTGTCGATGTCTGCCCGACCCATGTATTCGATACCGTCAAGGGCGGCATTCCCGTCATCGCGCGACCAGACGCGTGCCAAACCTGCTTCATGTGCGAGCTGTATTGCCCCGCCGATGCGCTATACGTGCATCCGTTCGCGGACGAGCACGTCGCGGTCGATGAAGCGCAGCTTATCGAGAACGGTGCGCTCGGCGCCTACGGCCGCGCGCTCGGCTGGAAACGAGCCCGCGCGGGCGGCACCGAGCGCGATGAAACGCATCGCTTGTTTGAGATCGGGGTGACCTAAGACGATCGCCCCAACCGAATCGGAGCCGTCCATCGTCCTCGGTCATGGGCTCGGCATTCACCCATCCTGAGTTCAACCTCATCGGCGATGCCGAGCGGCACGACCGGCCTTGCTCGAACGCAATGCTCAATACCGTCACAACCGCAACGCGGCCTCAAGGTCATCGTGCTCGAACGCACTTGCCATGCGAGCGATCTCCGAGCGCCTGCACTCGACTTCCTGAGCCACCGCCTGCCATGTCCGTGTCACGGCGGCCACCTCGCGGATCGTGGCCCGAGCCTGTTTCAGCGACAAGCCGAAAAATGCCGCCGCGCTCTCAAGGAGGCCGACCGAACACGTGCCTTCGTCGAGATCGATATTGGTCGTCAGAATGCGCGCTCTGACGTCGGTTGGCGTGGGATTGAGGTCATATGCCGGTGACAGTACCCAACCGTTTCGACCGGTCCAGAGGAATCCGTGGTTGCGCAAATGATCATCGACATTCGAGACCAGTACGTTGAAGGTCACGCGACGATATAGCTGTGCAGCATCGGCTCGCGCCGTCGCGCCATGCTGTGTCAATGCGTCGACGAGTTCCGGATAACTGCCGCGTTGGCCGTCACGCGATCCCGTCATCGACATTGCAGAGAGAAACGGAATGCGAATGCTCCCAGCGCGATCGAAGCGGCGCGACAACAGCACAGACTTGCCCGCTACCTGAAGCAGTTCGTGATGCGGGGTGGAAATGCCGGCGCGTTCGGCCAATCGAAGGGCCACTTCCTCCCAGGTCTCGATGCTGTATTCGTCGGCCTCCTTCGGAAATTTGGCGATCGACAAGTGGCCGTACTGGTCGATGACCGAAGCCTTGGGACGTGCGCCGCCGAGTGACGATCCAGGCGCGAAGATCAGTTGCAGATCCTCGTCCGTTTCTTCGTCCCGCAGAATGCGCTCGGTGATTTGAAGCAGCCGCCCCAATTCGATGATCGCCGGAACACCGGTGGGAGCGGGCGCCTGAAATTCCACGTCTCCACTTCGGCGAAAACGCAACGCACCCAGTCGAGTTTCATCGGCTACCCCCAACAGATAGTCGAGTTCACCGAGCGTGCGGACCCGTCGTCCTTCGCGTTCGGCTTGTCGACGCTCGGCACGCTGCATAAGACGGCGTCCCCAGGTATCCGGCGCCGAATCGCCGATCGAGCCGAAGATGGGTTGATCGGCCGGCGGTGGGAACAGGCCTCGCGTCAAGGCCAGCGCCGGCTCGATCGAAAAGCGCTCGTCGGCGGCCAGCCAGGTCTCGTCATATTCGAACGTGACTGTTTCTTCGCGGCGTGACGCATGGCGCCTGAGCAGCCCGACGGGTCGCGACGTGCCGTCGAGATCGATATACGCCTCGACGTCAGCCATGGTCGCTCTTCTCGCGGCTACGCGGCAGCCGGACGCGCTGCGGCAGTGCCGCAGTGGCTAACGATTGCCCCACGGTATCGTGGGCGGCATCGGCAACCTCTTGCAGTCCGCCCAAAAGCCCAAGCGCCAGCAGCACGGCCGCATAGATGCCCATGCTCACGCCTGGATCACCCGCCTCGACCCGCTGCACAGTCGCTCGCGAAGTGAAAGCGCGCTCGGCGATCACCGCCATGGTCAATCGGCGGCGGCGGCGCGCGTCGTGAATATCGGCGCCCAATTGACGGAGTGCCCGCCGGACGGCTGAAGACGGTGCATGGGGGGTCGGCATTTTGCCACCTTCATGGTACGTAAAACCCAGATAATGTAACACGAAGATGACATTGTTACCTCGAGCCATCCGAAATCGCGAGCTGCGTGAAGTCGGCGGCGAGGGTGTAGAAGGGAGCGCGCACCGGTCCCGCACCACCGCGGTTGCCGGCACCAAGACGGCTTATCAGATACTGGAGCTTCGACGAATGGAACGGGGCCACGCGACGATACACGGCAGCCCTATGGGGAGGTGAGAACTTCAGACTGATGGCAAGCAATGCAGGAAGCCGCTATGTCTTCAGCGGCGTCCTTCGGCGGCCTGAACCTGAAGGCATGGCTAACAGGTCAGGCAAGTCGCGGGCATCGCAGACGGGCTCAAGCCAGCCTATCCGCACGTTGCCCGCGCCTACCGCCAAATGGCGGTAGGTCGGACTTCACGCGAAGCGCAGTCGGCATCTCCTAGCGATCTAGGACTTACGGACCTGCGCTCCGGCATTTGGAGTCAGAGTCGTGCATGCATGATCGAGTGTCGATCATCGCTACACATGGATTCAAACGGGCGCTAAAAGAACCCCTCACTCCCACTCAATCGTCGCCGGCGGCTTCCCCGAGATGTCATAGACAACCCGATTGAACCCGCGCACTTCGTTGATGATCCGGTTCGACACATGGCCGAGCAGATCATGCGGCAGATGCGCCCAATGTGCGGTCATGAAGTCCTGCGTCTGCACCGCGCGCAGCGCGACGACGAACTCGTAGGTCCGGCCGTCGCCCATCACGCCGACGCTGCGCACCGGCAGAAACACCGCGAACGCCTGGCTCGTGAGCTCGTACCACGACTTGCCGCTCGTCGGATCGATCATCTCGCGCAAGGCTTCGATAAAGATCGCATCCGCGCGGCGCAGCAGGTCCGCATACTCGCGCTTGACCTCACCGAGAATCCGCACGCCGAGACCCGGGCCCGGGAACGGATGACGATAGACCATCGCCGGCGGCAAACCGAGCGCGACGCCCAACTCGCGAACCTCATCCTTGAACAACTCGCGCAAGGGCTCGAGCAGCTTGAGATTGAGCGTCTCGGGCAGCCCGCCGACGTTGTGATGGCTCTTGATCGTCTGCGCAGCCTTCTTGCCCTTGCCCGCCGACTCGATCACGTCGGGATAGATCGTGCCCTGCGCAAGCCACTTTGCATCGCTGAGCTTGCCGGCCTCGGCCTGGAAAACTTCGACGAACTCGGCGCCGATGATCTTGCGCTTCGCCTCGGGATCGGTCACCCCCTTGAGCTTGCCGAGAAACTGCTCGCTCGCGTCGATATGGATGACCTTGACGCCCAGGTGGCTCGCGAACGTCTCCATGACCTGCTCGGCTTCATTGAGCCGCAACAAACCATGATCGACGAACACGCACGTCAATTGGTCGCCGATCGCACGATGCAACAACGCGGCCGCGACCGACGAATCGACGCCGCCCGAGAGCCCCAGAATCACATGCTCGTCGCCGACCTGCGCGCGAATCTGTTCGACCGCCTCGTCGATGTAATGCCCCATCTCCCAGTCGGGACGCGCCTTGCAAAGCTCGAGCACGAAGCGATTGAGAATCGTGCGCCCCTGGACCGTGTGCGTGACCTCAGGGTGAAACTGCACCGCATAAAAACCGCGATCCTCGTCGGCCATGCCCGCGATCGGGCACGACGGCGTCGACGCCATGAGCTTGAAGCCCGACGGCAATTCGGTGACCTTGTCGCCGTGGCTCATCCAGACCTTCAGCATGCCGTGCCCTTCCGGCGTCACGAAGTCCTGAATGCCGCTGAACAGCTTCGTATGCCCATGCGCGCGAATCTCGGCATAGCCGAACTCGCGCGTATGTCCGCCCTCGACCTTGCCGCCGAGCTGCTCGGCCATCGCCTGCATCCCGTAGCAGATACCCAGCACCGGCACGCCAAGCTCGAACACGACCTGCGGGACGCGCGGCGTGTCGTCCTCGGTCACCGAGTTCGGACCGCCCGACAGGATGATGCCCTTCGGCGCGAAATGACGCACAAATTCGGCATCCACGTCGTGCGGATGAATCTCCGAGTAGACATGCGCCTCGCGAACGCGACGCGCGATGAGCTGCGTCACCTGCGAGCCGAAATCGAGAATCAGGATGCGGTCGTGCGGAACAGTGTGGGTGGGTGCGGTCGACATAGGTTCAAGAGTGACTGACTGCTGTGTGGATCTTCATAGCGGCCTGCGAATATCGTCAGGCGGCAACGCGACACGCGGGTCGCGTACATCGTTTTCATGAGCGCCGTGCTGTCCCGATACCGACGACGACGGCGACGGCGACGCATCGGCAACAGGTTCGGCCGCGACGCGATGCCCGCGCGCGAACGCGGGTTCGACCGGGCTCGCCGCTTCACGGTCCCGCTCGCGGATACGCGCGCGATCGCGCTGCTCGGCCTCGTCGGCGAATACAGACGGATCGGCCGACGCGCGCGCGCGACGACGGATCGCATCCGCAAGCCGCACGAGCCCGACTCCGATCACGAGCAGCACGAGCGCGATCACCGGCCCCGAAAATACGATCGCGCGACTCGCCTCGACGGACGGGTCATGCAGCGCGATCAGCCAGGCCAGCAACACGACCCCGCTGATCCAGTTCACATGTCCCGTCACGCGTGCGACCGCAACCGTGAGCTGGCCGTCATAGGCCGCGTGCCACTGCAGCCACGCAAACCCGAGCAAGGCAATGCCGAACAACTGTCCGAGCGCGGGCGGCTTGGGTGCGACCGCCTGCAACGCGACGATCGTGTTCGCCCACGGCGACGCAACGAGCGCGAGCCCAAGCACAAGCGTGAGCACGCCATCGACGACGAGTAATGCGCGCAAGATCGGTTTCATCGCTGTCTCCCTGTTGGCGCGAGCACGCCCGGTATCCGCGCATCCGCGCACACGTCAGCGCGCACATCGTAGCGTGCGGCTGACCCGCGACATGCAGCATGCAACGCGCCCGGCCCCCGCAACCCTCGCGTGGCGCACGGCCCTGACGCGCAAGCGCTTAATCGACGTGGTAATTCGGCGCTTCCTTCGTGATCTGCACGTCGTGCACATGCGACTCGCGCATGCCCGCCGTCGTGATCTCGACGAAACCCGCCTTTTCGTGGAATTCCTCGATCGTGCTGCAGCCGCAATAGCCCATGCTCGCGCGCACGCCGCCGGTCAACTGGAACAGGATCGCATTGACGCTGCCCTTGTACGCGACACGGCCCTCGATGCCTTCCGGCACGAGCTTGTCGATATTCGCCGAGTTGTCCTGGAAGTAGCGATCGGCCGCGCCGTCCTTCATCGCGCCGACCGAACCCATGCCGCGATACGCCTTGTACGTGCGGCCCTGGAACAGGAATTCCTCGCCGGGCGCCTCTTCCGTGCCCGCGAACATGCTGCCCATCATGACCGTGTCGGCGCCCGCCGCGAGCGCCTTGGCGACGTCGCCCGAAAAGCGGATCCCGCCGTCGCCGATGCACGGCACGCCCGTGCCCTTGAGTGCTTCGGATACGTTCGCGATCGCCGTGATCTGCGGCACGCCGACGCCCGCGACGATCCGCGTCGTGCAGATCGAACCCGGACCGATCCCGATCTTGACGCCGTCCGCGCCATATTCGACGAGCGCGCGCGCCGCGTCGGCCGTCGCGATGTTGCCGCCGATCACGTCGACCTGCGGGAAATGCTTCTTGACCCAGCTCACGCGATCGAGCACGCCCTGGCTGTGGCCGTGCGCCGTATCGACGACGATGACGTCGACACCCGCGCGCACGAGCAGCTCGACGCGCTCTTCATTGTCGGGACCGACGCCGACCGCCGCGCCGACGCGCAGCTTGCCGTGCTGATCCTTCGCCGCCAGCGGATGCTCGGTGGCCTTCAGAATGTCCTTGACCGTGATCAGGCCGCGCAACTCGAACGCATCGTTGACGACGAGCACGCGTTCGAGCCGGTGATGGTGCATCAGCGCCTTCGCCTCGGCGAGCGGCGTGCCTTCCTTGACCGTGATCAGGCGTTCGCGCGGCGTCATGATCGCGCGCACGGGTTCGTCGAGGCGCGGCTCGAAGCGCAGGTCGCGGTTCGTCACGATCCCGATGAGCTGCGGCCCCTCGACAACGGGAAAACCGGAAATGCCATGCTGTTGCGACAACTCGATCACGTCGCGCACCTTCATATGCGCGGGCACCGTGATCGGATCGCGCAATACGCCCGACTCGAAACGCTTGACCTTCGCGACTTCGCGTGCCTGATCGGCCGGCGTCAGATTCTTGTGGACGATGCCGATCCCGCCCTGCTGCGCCATCGCGATCGCCAGGCGACCTTCGGTCACCGTATCCATGGCGGCGGAGACGAGCGGGATATTCAGCGAGATATTGCGGGACAGGCGGGTCTGGAGGCGAGTGTCACGCGGAAGGACACTGGAAAACGCGGGCACGAGCAGCACGTCATCGAACGTGAGTGCTTTTTGGATAAGACGCATAGCAAATCCTATAGGCGCAAAAGCGGATTATACGCGAAGCTTGCCGATTCGTTGTCGCAGCCCCTTGAAACTGCAGGTTTTACCGCCCGGTCTGCAGAATTTCACAAGACGGCGCGCGACCGCGGGCTCTAGTCTGTGCGCTCTTCAACGACACGCATATGAACGAGGACACGTCGAATGCAGCGCGGAGTGATCTACGGAATCCTGGCCGGCGCCCTCTGGGGCACGGTCTTTCTGGCCCCGCGCCTGCTCGCCGATTTCTCGCCGTGGCTGCTCTCGGCGGGCCGCTACATGATGTACGGCGCGGTGTCGCTGCTCGCGTTCGTCCCGATTGCGCGCACGGTCTGGCCGAAACTGACGATGCGCGACGCGCTCACATTGCTGCGGCTCGCGCTGACCGGCAATCTCGCCTACTACGTGTTTCTCGCCGAAGCCGTCCACCGGGTCGGGATCGCTCCGACCTCGCTGATCATCGGCGTGCTGCCCGTGACCGTCACGCTCGTCGGACGCCGAGATCACGGTGCGGTGCCGCTCGCGCGGCTCGCGCTGCCGCTTGGGCTCGTGCTCGCGGGCATCGCATGCATCAATGCGGACGTGTTTTTCGGCGCGGCCGGCGCGCCGAGCGCGTCGGGCACCACGAGCACCGGCTCGCAGATCGTCGGCGTGCTCTGCGCCGTGGGCGCCCTCGTAAGCTGGACAGGCTTTGCCGTCGAAAATGCGCGCTACCTGCAGCGCAACCCGCAATTCACGGGTCACGAGTGGTCGACGCTCTGGGGCATCGCCACGGGCCTGCTCGGCCTCGTGCTGGCGTTGATCGTCGCCGCGCTGCCCGCGGGCATGGTGCAGCCGGCGCTGCCCGATGCGCGCTGGCATCAGTTCTGGACGCTGAACCTCGTGCTCGCGGTCGGCGCGTCGTGGCTCGGCAACGGCCTCTGGAACGCCGCCGCGAAGCGGCTGCCGCTCACGCTCTCGGGGCAGATGATCGTGTTCGAAACCTTGTTCGCGCTCATCTACGGATTCGCCTACGACGCGCGCTGGCCGCGCGGACTCGAAGTCGCCGCGATCGCCCTGCTCGTCGTGGGCGTCAGTTGGTCGGTACGGCTCCACGCGGCCGAGGACCCGATGCCGCACCGGATCGAGGACGAAGCCGAGATCTCGACTCATTGACCACGCGCCCGAATCACGCACTCACGCACGATGACGACCCGAACAACCCACCCGATGAGAACGGCCCCGCGGCCGACGCCCACGCGCGATGCGCGCGCGTCGCACGCGGCCTCCGCGCCGACGCCTTCGGCCGACCCCGCGGGCGCGCCGCCGGCCCATGCGCGTCGCGCCGCGTTCATCGCCGGCATGCGTGACACGATCCCGATGCTCGTCGGCGCCGCGCCGTTCGGCATCATTTTCGGCGCGCTCGTCATGACGCTGCCGAACCACGCGCTCGGCCCCTGGCTCGGTCAATGGATGTCGCTCGCCGTCTTCGCGGGATCGAGCCAGTTCATCGCCGTGGGACTCGTCGCGAGCCATGCGGCGCTGCCGGTCATCTGGTTCACGACGCTGATCGTCAACGGCCGCCATCTGCTCTACGCGGCATCGCTGTCGCCGCGGCTCGCGCACCTGCCGCTGCGCTGGCGCGCGTTGCTCGGCATGCTGCTCGTCGACGAGACATTCGCGGTGGCGATCGACTACGAACGCCGCGCGCCAGGCTCGCCCGTCGCGCACTGGCACTTTCTGGGCTCGGGCATCGCGATGTATCTGAACTGGCAGGCGTTCACGCTGATCGGGCTCTGGTTCGGCGCGGCGTTTCCCGGCCTCCAGTCGCTCGGACTCGATTTCGCGATGGTCGCGACCTTCATCGCGATCGTGATGCCCCAGGCACGCGTCGCGCGCTTCGCGCTCGCCGCGATCGTGGCGGGAGGACTCGCCTACGCATGGCGGCATCTGCCCTATCAGCTCGGGCTGCTCGCGGCCGTCCTCGCGGGCGTCGCGGTCGGGACCATCGTCACGCTCTGGCAACAACGGAGGACCGCATCATGAGCACGACGTCGGGCATTTTGATGATCGTCGGCATGGCGATCGTCACGTATTGCGTCAAGGCGTCCGTGTTGCTGCTCGGCCATCGCATCCGTTTCGCCCCGATCGTCCGGACCGCGCTCGGCTTCGTACCCGTCACCGTCTTGACGGCGATCGTCGTCCCGATCGTGATCGCGCCGCATCACGGCGACGCCGAGCTGAGCTGGCGCAATCCGCAACTCGTCGCCGCGCTCGGCACCGCGATCGTGGGTTTCACGACGCGTCACGCGCTCGCGACGATCGGCTTCGGACTCGCATTGTTCTTCGCGTGGCAATACGCGGTCGCCTGAGCGCCGGGTGATCGTTGCGGCGCGATTTCGGTCACCCCATCGCCCGCCCCACCGCCCGCCCGCGACGACCTTAGCGGCGGCGTTCCTTGGCGACCCACCGGCGCCCCTCGACGGACGTCGCGCGTGTTTTCTCGACTCGGCGCTGGCGCGCCATTTTCGGATCGGCCTTGAGCGGCCGGTAGATTTCGACACGATCGCCCGCCGAAACGACGGCGTCGAGCGCGACGATCTTGCCGAACACGCCGACGGCCAACGTGCTCAGATCGATCTCGGGATGGCGCGCAATGATGCCCGAGCGCTCGATCGCCTGCCGCACGGTCGAACCGGCCTCGACTTCGATCGCCAAGAGGGTCTGCGCATCCGGCAAGGCGTAGCAGATTTCGATGGGAACGGTCCCGGGCGGCGTTGCGCCGAGCGGCTCACGACTTGCCATAGCGCGTATTGGCCCGCTTGATGAACGATTCGACGAAGGTGTTCGCGATATGACTGAAGACCGGCCCGATCAGTTTTTCGAGGATCACGCTCGAAAATTCGTAATGCAGCGCAAATTCGATCTTGCACGCATCCGCGCGCAGCGGTGTAAACGCCCAAAATCCCGTGAACTTCTTGAAAGGCCCGTCGGTGAACTCCATATCGATCCGTGTCGGGCGTTCCTGCCGGTTACGCGTGGCGAAGTGCTGCTTGATGCCCTTGAAATGGATGTCGATACGCGCTTCGACGCCCGTTTCGCTTTGATGGCGAATGTCGACCCCTCCACACCAGGGCAGAAAGTTCGGATAATCGGCCACATCGGTGACCAAATCGAACATCTGTTCCGCCGAGTGCCGGATCAGGACAGTTTTTTGTACGTCTGCCATATCAAGAATGCGCGTCAATGTGACGCATGCGCGTGCCAGCAAAGCGACGGTCACCCGGGCGCCGCTTTGTTAAAATCGCGATTTTATCAGGCCCGACTCCATGAGCATTGTCGATAACAAAAAGGCCTTCTTCGATTACTTCATCGAAGAACGCCATGAGGCCGGCCTCGTGCTCGAAGGGTGGGAGGTCAAGGCCATCCGCGCGGGACGCTCTCAGATCAAGGAAGCCTACGTCGTCATCAAGGGCGCCGAAATCTTTCTGATTGGAGCACATATCAGCCCGCTTCTCAGTGCGTCGACGCATATCAAGCCCGACCCGCTGCGCACGCGCAAACTGCTGCTCCACGGCGACGAGATCAGCAAACTGATCGGCAAGGTCGAACAGCGCGGCTACACGCTCGTGCCGCTGAATCTTCACTATACGAAAGGCCGCGTCAAATGCGAGATCGGCCTCGCGAAAGGCAAGAAGCTTCATGACAAGCGCGAAACCGAGAAGAACCGCGACTGGCAGCGCGAGAAGGCCCAACTGATGAAAACGGCGCGCTGACGACGGCGCATCGTGCGCGGCGGGACGATCCGCGGACCGGAAGCGAACCCGAAGCGCACGGATCGCGGACGAAACGCGTGCGCTCGCTCGTGCGCGCTCTGACCGCCGCTCTCGCACCCGATCGACACCGGAGGCTGCTCGGAACGGCGCTAGAGCGGCGCCGGAGCCTGTCTGCCCAAGCCCATCTGCCCGAGCCCCCTCGGCCCGCCCCCTCTAACGCAGCGACTTCGCCGATTCGCCGCCGAGCGGCCCTGAGTTCGCTCCGCCCTGTTTGACGATCGTCAGCGCCGACGCGATCATCGAGCTCATATCGCTCATATCGGCCGGCACGATCAGCGTGTTGCCCGTCTTCGCGAGATTGCCGAACGCCGTCACATATTGCTCGGCGACCTTCAGGTTGACCGCCTCCATGCCGCCCGCGGCCTGGATCGACAGCGCGATCTTCTGAATCGCCTGCGCATTCGCTTCGGCGACCGCGAGAATCGCCGAGGCCTCGCCCTGCGCCTTGTTGATCGCCGCCTGCCGCTCGCCCTCGGATTTCTGGATCGCGGCTTCGCGCGCACCGGCGGCCAGGTTGATCTGCTCCTGACGACGCCCCTCGGACGCCGCGATCAGCGCACGCTTTTCGCGCTCGGCCGTGATCTGCGACTGCATCGCATGAAGAATTTCCTTGGGCGGCGTCAGATCCTTGATCTCATAGCGCAGCACCTTGACGCCCCAGTTCTGCGCGGCCTCGTCGAGCGCCGTCACGACGCTGTGATTGATGACGTCGCGCTCCTCGAACGTCTTGTCGAGCTCGAGCTTGCCGATGACCGAACGCAGCGTCGTCTGCGCGAGCTGCGTGATCGCGATCAGATAATTGCTCGTGCCGTACGACGCCTTCATCGGATCGGTGATTTGAAAATAGAGCACGCCGTCGACCTGCAACTGTGTGTTATCGCGCGTGATACAGATCTGGCTCGGCACTTCGAGCGGCACTTCCTTGAGCGAATGCTTGTACGCAATACGATCGACGAACGGCAAGACGATCGTGAGTCCCGGTGCGAGCACCGCATGGAATCGTCCGACGCGTTCGAGCACGAACGCATGCTGCTGCGGCACGATCTTGACGGTCTGCACGATCAATGCGACGACGACGACGAACAATACGACAACGATGACCCCTGAATCGATCATAGGGACTCCCAGTAGGTTTCAAGTGGCGTCGCGTACGACGAGACGGCTGCCGCGTACCGCGACGATACGAAAACGCCCCGCATGCTCGGATTCGCCCGGCGCGAGTTCGACATCCCACTCGGCGCCGCGATACATCGCGCGCGCGGCGCCGTCGCGCCAGCCGGCGACATCGAGCGTGGCGCCGATATCGAGGTTGATGTCGGGATTGTGTTCGGGATTGACGCGCACCGCACGGCCGCGCCGCGAGCGCTGAAGCAGATAGACCGCGAGCGCGGCGACCAGCGCGGCGATCGCCCACTGCAGCTCGACGGAACCGCCCGCGACGCGGACTAAGCCGCCCGCGATGCAGCCGCACGCGACCATCAACAAATAGAACGTCCCAGTCAGGAGCTCGCCGATCAGCAGCGCGCCGACTGCGATCCACCACATTCCGCTGACCCAGTGCATCTGGTCCCCGCATGTCGTTGTGTTGTGTTCGGGTTTTATAGCACAACGCCCCATAGGCATCCATCATCGCCCCATGCGCCTATCGACGCGGTCGGGTGGTTCGACGACGCGCCTCTAAGGCGTCGACGCATCGATGCGCCGCATAAAACAAAACCGCCGCGCCTTTCGGCGCGGCGGTTTGAATGGGTCCGGTCGACCGCCGTGCTGCGCTCGGCGAAGCGAAGCAACGGTCCACCGGGATCTCGTCACGATGCCGGCTGCGGATCTGTCCGACTCGATCCACGAAGCGATCCCAACGGATCAGCGCGTTCGATACCCCGACGCGACATCACACCCCGAGGCTCGTACATGACGCACGAGCCTCGGATCGCCATGCCGGATCTTTACTCACTAAGCCGACTTCGCGAGCGCCTGCCACGTATCGATGACCGAATCGGGATTCAGCGAAATCGATTCGATCCCTTCATCCGCGAGCCACTTCGCGAAATCCGGATGATCCGAGGGACCCTGACCGCAAATACCGACGTACTTGTTCTGCTTGCGGCACTCGGCGATCGCGCGGCTCAACATGAAACGCACGGCCGGATCGCGCTCGTCGAAGTCGACCGCGAGCAGTTCCATGCCGGAGTCGCGATCGAGGCCGAGCGTGAGCTGCGTGAGGTCGTTCGACCCGATCGAAAAGCCGTCGAAGTGTTCGAGGAACTTGTCGGCCAGGATCGCATTCGACGGCACTTCGCACATCATGATCAGGCGCAGGCCATGCGTGCCGCGCTTGAGCCCGAACTTCTCGAGCAGCCCGACCACGCGTTCGGCCTGACCCACCGTGCGCACGAACGGCACCATGATCTCGACGTTCGTGAGGCCCATCTCTTCACGCACACGGCGCAGCGCGATGCACTCCATTTCGAACGCCGCCGCGAAATCCTCGGCGATATACCGCGATGCGCCGCGGAACCCGAGCATCGGATTTTCCTCGTCGGGCTCGAAGCGCGAACCGCCGATCAGCTTCTTGTACTCGTTCGACTTGAAGTCGGACAAGCGCACGATGACGGGCTTCGGATAGAACGCGGCCGCAATCGTCGCGATCCCTTCGGCGAGCTTGTCGACATAGAACGCACGCGGCGACGCATGGCCGCGCGCAATGCTTTCGACCGCTTTCTTGAGATCCTGATCGACGTTCGGATATTCGAGGATCGCGCGCGGATGCACGCCGATATTGTTGTTGATGATGAACTCGAGACGCGCGAGCCCCACCCCTGCATTCGGCAACTGGCTGAAGTCGAACGCGAGCTGCGGATTGCCGATGTTCATCATGATCTTGACGGGCGGCGTGGGCAGTTCGCCGCGCTGGACCTCGGTCACCTCGGTCTCGATGAGGCCGTCGTAGATCTTGCCCTCGTCGCCCTCGACGCACGACACCGTCACGAGCGCGCCGTCCTTGAGCAGCTCGGTCGCGTCGCCGCATCCGACGACGGCCGGCACGCCGAGTTCACGCGCGATGATCGCCGCATGGCAGGTCCGTCCGCCGCGATTCGTCACGATCGCCGACGCGCGCTTCATGACCGGCTCCCAGTTCGGGTCCGTCATATCGGCCACGAGCACGTCGCCCGGCTGCACGCGTTCCATCTCCGACGGATCGCGAATCACGCGCACGGGGCCCGCGCCGACCTTCTGCCCGATCGCGCGCCCCGTTGCGAGCAACGGCGCGCTGCCGCGCAGCTTGTAGCGATGTTCGGCCTTGCCGTTCGCCTGGCTCTTGACCGTTTCGGGACGTGCCTGAAGGATGTAGAGCTTGCCGTCGCGACCGTCCTTGCCCCACTCGATGTCCATCGGACGACCGTAGTGCTTTTCGATGATGACCGCGTACTTCGCGAGTTCGATCACGTCATCGTCGTTGAGCGAATAGCGATTGCGCAGTTCGGGCGCGACATCAAGCGTCTTCACGCGACCCGGTTCGCCGGGCTTCGTGAATTCCATCTTGATGAGCTTCGAGCCGATCGTGCGGCGAATGATCGGATAGTGGCCTTGCGCGAGCGTCGGCTTGAACACATAGAACTCGTCGGGGTTCACGGCCCCTTGCACGACGGTTTCGCCGAGACCGTAGCTCGACGTGATGAAGACGGCGTCCTTGAACCCGGTTTCCGTATCGAGCGTGAACATGACGCCGGCCGAACCGACATCGGAACGGACCATGCGCTGCACACCGGCCGACAACGCGACTTCGGCATGCGTAAAGCCCTTGTGCACGCGATAAGAGATCGCGCGATCGTTGTATAGCGACGCGAACACGTGCTTCATGCGATCGAGCACGTCGTCGATGCCGACCACGTTCAGATAGGACTCCTGCTGCCCCGCGAACGAAGCATCGGGCAGATCTTCGGCAGTCGCGGACGAACGCACGGCAAACGACAACTCGGACGGCGAAGCCGCTTCGAGGCGCTTGAAGTGGTCGCGGATCTCTTGCTCGAGGCGTGCCTGAAACGGCGCGTCGACGATCCATTGACGGATGTCCGCGCCGGCTTCGGCGAGGGCTTTCACGTCATCGATATTCAGGGAATCGAGCCGTTGCGCGATCCGTTCGGTGAGGGCGTTGTGATGGAGAAAGTCACGGAATGCGAGCGCGGTCGTCGCAAACCCACCCGGCACCCGTACACCGGCGCCAGCGAGCTGACTGATCATTTCTCCGAGTGATGCGTTCTTGCCTCCTACGACTTCGACGTCGTTCATACGCAAGTTTTCGAACGGAACGACATAGGCGCCGTCGTGTTCTGCGTGGTTCATAAAAGCCCCTAACAGTGTAGAAAAAACACGGTCACGCGATTGGGGCTTTGCAAGCGCCGCACTATTGAGCACGACGATCACACCGCACAACCTGTCGGATAAGCCATCGCGTGTACAGAACGCCCGAGACACGTCAAGTGTGCCGGTTCG
The DNA here is from genome assembly GCF_003628125.1 of Pararobbsia silviterrae. Taxonomy (GTDB): domain Bacteria; phylum Pseudomonadota; class Gammaproteobacteria; order Burkholderiales; family Burkholderiaceae; genus Pararobbsia; species Pararobbsia silviterrae. The sequence continues at coordinate 222,116 of NZ_RBZU01000005.1, read as the reverse complement.
ATCCGGCGGCGCTGTGGACGCGGCGCCGCGCGCCCCGCCCCGCAATTGCTTACCCCACAAGTTTCCCGCTATTCTACCCACAGATAGGTGCATTGCGCGTACGCCGTGTCACATTTGAGTGCATGCGGACGCCGCGCACGTGCCGCCGCCTCGTTTTCCAATCCGGATAAGCCTTCATGCCGCCGACCGTATTCATCGTCTCGGACGGGACAGGTATCACTGCCGAAACGTTTGCGCATTCGATCCTCTCTCAATTTGACCTCAAGTTCCGTCTAGTTCGCGTTCCCTTCGTCGATTCCTACGACAAGGCGTATGCGACGGCCGAAAAAATCAACGCGGCGGCGATTCAGGAGCAGCGGCGTCCGATCGTCTTCACGACGCTCGTCGACACGGGCTCGAACGAGATCCTCAAGGGCACGCAAGCGCTCGTGATGGATATGTTCCAGAGCTTCATCCAGCCGCTCGAGCTCGAGCTCGACACGAAGTCGAACCACGCGATGGGACGGGGTCACGGCAACGCCGATACCGAGGAATACAAGAACCGGATCGAGGCGATCAACTTCTCGCTCGCGCACGACGACGGCCAGTCCAATCGAAGCCTGGCCGAGGCCGACGTGATCTTCGTCGGCGTCTCGCGCAGCGGCAAGACGCCGACGAGCCTCTACCTCGCGATGCAGTACGGCGTGAAGGCCGCGAACTACCCGTTGATTCCCGACGACTTCGAGCGCGGCAAATTGCCCACGGCGCTCTACGATCACCGGAGCAAACTGTTCGGACTCACGATCGATCCGACCCGGCTCTCGGAGATACGCAACGAGCGGCGGCCGGGCAGCAAATACGCGGCGCCCGAAAATTGCCGGTACGAAGTCAACGAGGCCGAGGCGATGATGCGCCGCGAGGGCATCAAGTGGCTGTCGTCGACGCACAAGTCGATCGAGGAAATCGCAACGACCGTGCTGCAGGAAATCCGGCTCGATCGCTCGCCGTACTGAACGCCGCGCGTCGAAGCTGACGTCGAAGTCGAAGGCGGCGTCATGATCGGCGCCGCGAGGCCGGCATGTGCGCCGCCTTTCGCGCCTCGCGTCGTGCATGCCGCACGCTTTAGGATACGGAGGACCCCTAGTCCATGAATCAGCTTGAAGCGATGCGCATCTTCGCGAAGATCGTCGACGCGGGCAGCTTCGCCGCGGCAGCGCGTTCGCTCGATCTGTCCAAGGCCGTCGTCACGCGTCAGGTCGCGATGCTTGAAGCGCATCTGAACACGCGATTGCTGAACCGCACGACGCGCAAGCTCTCGCTGACCGAAGCCGGCGAGACCTATCTCGAAGCCTGCCGCCTGCTCGTCGAACATCTCGACGATATCGAGGCGCAGATTTCAAACTCGGCGCGCGAACCCGTCGGCACCCTACGCATCGCCACCTCGGCATCGTTCGCGCTCGCCGCAGGCACGCCGCTCTTCACCGAATTCCGCAAACGTTATCCGAAGGTCCATCTCCGCGTTTCGCTGCTTGACCGGATGGTCGATCTCGTCGAGGAGGGATTCGACGTCGGCATCATGACGCACGGCATGTACCAGAGCGACTCGATGATCCGACGTCCGCTGCTCGGCGGCGAGATCGCGATCGTCGCATCGCCCGACTATCTCGAAGCGCATGGCACGCCCCAGACACCGGCCGATTTGCTCGAACGCGCCTTCGTCGCGCTCAACGGCTGGTCGTCGTCGCATACGTACGTGTTCGAAAACACGAGCGGCGAAACCGAGACGCTCGTGCTGCGCCCGGTCTATGAGGTCAACAATGCGATGATGGTCCGCGACGCGGCGATCGCCGGCATCGGCTTCTCGACCGTCGTCACGTCGCTCGCGCAGTCGGCGCTCGAAAGCGGCGCGCTCGTGCGGCTGCTGCCCGATCATGCGATCACGAACGTGCCGGTCGGCGTCTCGCTCGTCTATCCGGGACGCCAGCATATTTCCGCGAAGACGCGCGCGTTCATCGACTTCACCGTCGCCTATTGTCGCGAGGTATTCGGCGTCGTTCAGCCGGGCTGAGCGCGGTGCGCGACGGCCGCCATCGGACGCCGTCAAGCACGACATCAGCCCTGATGCGCGCGCCGCTGACGTCCCTGCTCGAACAAACAGATCGCCGCGGCCGCCGCGACATTGAGCGACTCCATGCCGCCGGGCTGCGGAATCGTCACGCGCAAATGCGGCGCATCGCGCCAAGCGGCCGATACGCCGGCCCCTTCGTTGCCGAACACCCATGCGACCGGACCGCCGAGATCGATCCGGTCGATCGGCTGCGCGCCGTGAGAATCGGTCAAGGCCAGCGGCACACGCAAGCGCGAAAGTACGTCGGCCGGCTCGACATGCTCGTGAATGTCGAGATGCCAGTGCGCCCCCATGCCCGATCGCAACACCTTCGACGACCATGCATACGCGGTGCCCGACACGCAAAAGACATCGCGCACACCCGCTGCAGCGGCGCTGCGCAGAATCGATCCGACATTGCCGGCGTCCTGCAATCCGTCGAGCACGACGCAATCGCGTTCGATCGCATCGGGCAGCACGGGCGTCGCGCGGTCGAGCAGCAACAACAGGCCGACGCCCTGAACGACGGTCGATACCTGCCGGAACAAGGCATCGGGCAACATCGTCACGCGGTGATCGTCGATGCGCCGCAAGACGGCCTGTGCTTCGACATCGTCGAGCGCGCTCTCGCTGATCACACATTGATGCGGTACGCCGCCCGCGTCGAGAAACGCGGTCGCGAGATGGATGCCCTCGGCCAGCACATGATCGGCGCGCCGTTGCTGCGACGTCGACGCCGCCATCGCATGGAGCCGCTTGACGAGTGCGTTATCGCGCGAAGTCACGACTTTCATGCGGCCCCTCCACCGAACGAACCGCCGCGCAACAACACACCGCCCTGATCGAGCGTGTCGGCCTGATTCGGCACGGCGCTCGCGTACTCGCGAACCGCGATGCCGAACGTCCGGCACGCCGCGCGAACGGGCTCGAATGAATGCCGATGATGGAGACACGGGCCGTGCTGTCGCAACGCGTCCATATGCTGCCGCGTGCCGTAGCCCGCGTGTGCGTCGAATCCATACTCGGGATGCAGCGCATGCATGTCGACGAGCATGCGATCGCGCGTGACCTTCGCGAGGATCGACGCGGCCGAAATCAAAGGCACCGTCGCATCGCCGCCGATCACGGCTTCCGAGCGCATCGGCAACACCGGGCAGCGATTGCCGTCGATCCTGACGAGACCCGGCGCGACCGCGAGACCCGCGACCGCGCGCTGCATCGCGAGCATCGTCGCGTGCAGGATATTGAGGCGATCGATCTCTTCGACCGACGCCGACGCGACACAGAACGCTAGCGCACGCGCAACGATCTTGTCGTAGAGCACCTCGCGCTTTGCGGCGCTGAGCGCCTTCGAATCCGCGAGTCCTCGAATCGCGGGCCGCGATGCGTCGAAGATCACCGCCGCCGCGACGACCGGTCCCGCGAGCGGGCCCCGGCCGACTTCGTCGACGCCGCAGACCAGCGCATCCGGATCGTCGAAATCGAACGGCGTCTGCGTGAGCGTCGAGGCTGTCGACGTCGTTGAGCGCGCCATCAGACCTGCCCTCCGCGCTTCGCATGCGTCGCGATGATCTCGGCGATCGCGGCCGCCGCGGTCTCGGCCGTGTTCCGGCGCAGACTCTCGTGCATCCGCGTGAATTCGGCGATCAGGTCCGCGCGATGCGTTTCGTTGTTCAATTGTTCGAGCATCGCGTCGGCCAATGTCTCGGGCGTCGCGAACTCCTGCAGGAGTTCGGGCACGAGGAAACGCCGCGCGAGGATGTTCGGCAAACCGACCCAGGGCAGATACCCTTGCCGGCGCATGATCTGCCCCGTCAGCCAGGGCACCTTGTACGAGATCACCATCGGCTTCTTGTAGAGCGCCGCTTCGAGCGTGGACGTGCCGCTCTTGATCAGCATCGCATCGGAGGCTTCGAGCACGTCGTGCGAACGACCGTCGATGATCGTCAACGGCAAGGCCGGGTACGCGTCGACGAGCGGCTGCAGCAGCGCACGCGTGGTCGGCGACGCGGCCGGCAGCAGAAAGCGGATGCCCGGCTCGCGCCGATGGATCCGATCCATCGCGGCGAAGAACACGGGACCGATCAACGCGATTTCCGAACGCCGCGAGCCCGGCATCACGCCGATGATCTTGCCCGCTACGTCAATGCCGAGGCGAGTACGCGCCGCGCCCGGGTCGGGCGTCATCGGGATCGTATCGGCGAGCGGATGCCCGACGTACGTCGCGGGCACCTGGGCCTTCGCGTAGATCTCCGTTTCGAACGGAAACACGCAGAGCATATGATCGACCGATCGCGCGATCGAATGGATGCGGCCGCCTCGCCATGCCCAGATCGACGGGCTCACGAAATGAATCGTCGGAATGCCCGCCTTGCGCAGCGGCGCTTCGAGTCCGAAATTGAAATCGGGCGCATCGACGCCGATGAATGCCGACGGCGGATCGGCGAGCAACGCGCGCTTGAGCGCGTTGCGGATCCCCAGGATCTCGGGAATATGACGCAGGGCTTCGACATAGCCGCGCACGGACAGCTTGTCCATCGGCCACTGCGCGTCGAACCCCTCGGCCGCCATGCGCGGACCGCCGATCCCGTAGTAACGCGTGTCGGCCGGCAAATGACGGTGCAGTCCGCCGAGCAGCGACGCGGCGAGCAAATCGCCGGACGCTTCGCCGGCGACCATCGCAAGTCGCATCGACATCGCAGCGCTCAGCGGATGATGCCGCGCTGCGAGGCGTCGACGAAATCGGTCAACAATTTGACCGGTGCGTCGCCGTCGCCGCCCTGGCGTTCGAGTTCGCGCAATTGCACCTTGGCTTCCTCGAGCGTCAGGCCGTTCTTGTAGAGCAGCCGGTAGGCGGAGCGCAGCGTCGAGATCGCCTCGGCCGAGAAGCCGCGACGGCGCAATCCTTCGACATTGATGCCGTGCGGCTCCGCTTTGTTGCCCGCGGCGATCACGAACGGCGGAATATCCTGCACGAGCGCCGACGCGCCGCCGAGCATCGCGTGCGCACCGATCCGCACGAACTGGTGCACGCCCGACATCCCGCCGATGATCGCGTGATCGTCGACCTGCACGTGCCCCGCAAGCTGCGCATTCGACGACATGATGATGTTGCTGCCGAGATAGCAGTCATGACCGATATGCACGTAGGCCATGATCCAGTTGTCGTTGCCGATCGTCGTTACGCCGCGATCCTGCGTCGTGCCCGTGTGCAGCGTCGTGAACTCGCGGATCGTGTTGCGATCGCCGATCACGAGTTGCGTCGGCTCGCCGCGGTACTTCATGTCCTGGGGCTGGCCGCCGATCGACGCATAGTGGCCGATCACGTTGTCTTCGCCGAGCGTCGTATGGCCTTCGACGACCGTGTGCGAACCGATCCGCGTACGCGCGCCGATTTTGACGTGCGCGCCGATGATCGCGTAAGGCGCGACCTCGACCGTCTCGTGCAGTTGCGCACCCGGCTCGACGATCGCCGTCGGATGAATAGTCGTCATTTCGCAGCGCCCTCGCCGCCCTGAATGACCGTGCACATCAGATTCGCCTCGGCGGCGAGCACGCCGTCGACTTCGGCATGCGCCTTGAACTTCCAGATATGCCGCATGCGGCGCTCGAACGTCACATTCAGGATCAGTTGATCGCCAGGCTCGACCACGCGCTTGAAGCGCGCGTCATCGATGCCGGCGAAGTAGTACAGCGTGTTCTCGTCGTGGCGTTCCTCGGTGAACGTCAGCAGCGCCGCGGTCTGCGCGAGCGCTTCGAGAATCAGCACACCCGGCATGACCGGGCGCTTCGGAAAATGGCCCTGAAAATAGGGCTCGTTGATCGACACGTTCTTGAGTGCCTTGATCCGCGTATGCGGCTCGATCTCGAGCACGCGATCGACGAGCAGGATCGGATACCGATGCGGCAGCAGATCGAGGATCTTGTGAATGTCCAGCGTAATCGGCGTTTGACTCATATTGTTTGACACGCTTATTCGGGCGCGCCCTTGGATTGGATGTTAGCTTCAAGCGCCTTGATGCGATCGCGCAGCTTGTCGATGTTGCGCAGCAGCGCGGCACTACGGTTCCATTCGGCATGATCGACGGCCGGAAACGCGCTCGTGTACATGCCGGCCTTCGGAAGCGACTTCGAAACGCCCGATTTGGCCGTCACGATCACGAAATCGCCGATCTTCAGATGGCCCGCGATACCCACGGCCCCGCCGATCATGCAATGGCGTCCGATCGTCGTGCTGCCCGCGATGCCGGCGCACCCGGCGATCACCGTGTACGCGCCGATGCGGCAGTTGTGCGCGATCTGGACCAGATTGTCGATCTTGACGTCATGCTCGATCACGGTATCCGCCATCGCACCGCGATCGATCGTCGTGTTCGCGCCAATTTCGACATCGGCGCCGATTTTAACCCCACCGACCTGCGGAATCTTTACCCATTCACCCGTACGCGCATCGCCTTCGCCTGTGAAATCCGGTGCGAATCCGAACCCGTCGGACCCGATGACGGCGCCCGACTGGACGATCACACGCGCTTCGAGCGCACAGCCATGGTAGATCGTCACATTCGGGTAAATCCGGCTGCCTTCGCCGATCGCCGTGCCCCGCCCGATAAAGACGTGCGCATCGATCCGAACATGCTCGCCGATCACCGCGCCGGCCTCGACGACCACAAAGGGCCCGATCGTCGCCGTCTCGGCGACACGGGCGCTCGGATCGACGCTCGCGCTCGGATGAATCCCCGCGCTCACGCGCGGCGCGGCCGCGGCGACGAAGACCTGTGCGACGCGCGCGAAATAAGCATACGGATTCGGCGTGACAACAAATGCACGCTCGGCGAGCGCATCGCCGCGCCCCTTGAGTTCGGCCAGCGCCTCTTCGGTGATCAACACCGCCGCCGCACGCGTCGTCTCGACCTGCGGCAAATACTTCGGATTCGCGAGGAACGCCAGATGGCCGGGCCCCGCTTGATCGAGCGGCGCCAGGCCGCCGACCTCACGCGCGGGATCGCCTTCGATGCGTCCGCCGAAACGCGCGGTCAATTGTTCGAGCGTGAATGGCATGCTGTCCCCCTGGAATGCGTGAATGCCGCAAATGAGGAAAAACCGGGCCCGCGACCATGCGCGGGACCCGGTTTTTCGCGGCATCCGACTGTTACTGAGTCGCCGATGCGCCTGCGGGCGCGCTGGCGTTCGCGCCGAGCACCTTGATCACTTGGTCCGTGATATCGATTCGAGGGCTGACGTAGACCGCTTCCTGAAGAATCAGATCGTAGTGTTCCTGCTCGGCAATCTGCTTGATGACCTTGTTCGCACGATCGAGCACGGCTGCGAGCTCTTCGTTGCGACGCTGGTTCAAGTCTTCGCGAAACTCGCGCTGTTTGCGCTGAAAATCGGCATCGAGCTGCGCGATCTGCGTCTGCTTGAGCGAACGATCGGCCGTCGACATCGTCGGGCCGGCCTTGTCGAGCTGGTCCGACATGGCCTTGAGCTTGGCGGCCATGTCCTGCAGATCGTGATCGCGCTTCGAGAATTCCTGTTCGAGCTTCGATTGCGCGAGCTTGGCCGGGATCGACTCTCGCAGGATACGCTCCGAGTTGACCACCGCGATGCGCGTCGCCTGCGGTGCTGCAGCCGCGCTCGCGGGCTGCTGCGCCTGGGCTTGCGCGTGCGCCGCCGTGGCGCCGCACAAGGCCGCGAACGCGAGCCACCGCAAGCCATGCTGTTTAAACGATTTCATGTGCTAGATCGACCTCGCGACGTAGTACCGGCGTCAGAATGCTGTACCGATCTGGAACTGGAACTTCTGATACTGGTCGCCCGCATGCTTGACGACCGGGAAGCCCATGCTGAGCTTGAGCGGACCGATCGGCGAAATCCATGCGAGACCCGCACCATAGCTGTAACGCAAGCCGTCGCCGCCGTTGTTGATCGCCGACGTATCGTCGCCCCAGACGTTACCCATATCGAAGAACGTGAACACGCGCAGCGTCTTCTCGTAACCGCTGCCCGGAATCGGAATCGTCATTTCGATGTTGCTGACGAACATCCGCGAACCGCCGATCGGATCGTTCGTCGTCGCATCGCGCGGACCCAGCGAACTCGGCTCATAGCCGCGCACCGAACCGATACCGCCCGCGTAGTAGTTCTTGAAGATCGGGAACGGCGCGTCGCCCAGCGACTTGCCGTAGCCGCCCTGGACGTTGAAGCCCAGGATGAAGCCGCGCGCGAACGAGTAGTAGTACTGCTGCTGCAAGTCGATCTTGTAGTACGACGTGTTGCCGAGCGGCGTACCGACTTCGGTATTCACCTTCGACAGATAGCCGCGGCTCGGGATCAACGAGCTGTCACGCGCATCGCGCGACCAACCGACCGTGATCGGGAAGTTGTTGACGACCTGACCGACGCCGCCGCTGCGCAGCCCGGTCGCCGGATTCACGGGACCGTAAATGTAATCGAGGTAGTACGCCGGCGTGTAAACGTCGGTCCGGAAGCGGTCCTGCTCGAAGCCGATCCCGAAGAACACCGTATCCGTTTCCGAGAACGGGATCCCGAACTTGAGGTCGCCGCCCGCGCTGATGATCGTGAACGTACTGTCGGTCGAGTAATAGAGCGGCTCGTAGGTCCGGTAGTACGCGTCGGTGATGCGCTGAATGCCGTCGACCGTGAAATACGGATCGACCTGCGTGACCGTCAACGTCCGATAGGCCTTCGCCGTGTTCACGTTGACCGACAGGCTGGTCCCCGAACCGAACACGTTGTCCTGCGACACGCCGGCCGACAGAATGACCTTGTCGGTCGACGAGAAACCCGCACCGAGCTGAATCGACCCGGTCGGCTTTTCGGTGACCTTCACATCGACGTCGACCTGGTCGGGCGTGCCTTCGACAGGCGTCGTATTGACCTGGACGTCGGTGAAGTAACCGAGCCGGTTCAAGCGGTCCTTCGAGAGCTTCAGACGTTCGCCGTCGAACCACGAGCTCTCGAACTGACGCATTTCGCGCCGGATGACCTCGTCGCGCGTCTTGTTGTTGCCCGTGATGTTGATGTGACGCACATAGACGCGCCGGCCCGGCGTAACCTGAAGATTCAGGTTGACCGTATGGTCCTTCTGATTGATCTGCGGCTGCGCGTTGACGTTCGCGAATGCATAGCCGTAGTCGCCGAGACGATCGACGATCGCCTTCGTCGACGCCGTGAGCTTCGCGGCCGAGAAGCGGTCGCCGACCTTGAGCTGCACGAGCTTGCGCAGCTCCTCGGTCTTGTCCAGCGTGTCGCCCGAGACGTCGATGCCCGTGATCGTGTACGGCTCGCCTTCATGCAGCGAGATCGTCAGGTACATGTCCTTCTTGTCGGGCGAAATCGAGACCTGCGTCGATTCGATATTGAATTCGAGGTAGCCGCGATCGAGATAGTACGAGCGGATGTTCTCGAGGTCGCCCGTGAGCTTTTCCTTCGAATACAGATCGTTCTTCGTGTACCACGAGAACCAGTTCGGCGTCGAAAGCTGCATCTCGTCTTCGAGCGTGCCCGCCGAGAAGATCTTGTTGCCGATGAAGTTGACCTGGCGAATCTTCGCGCTCGGACCTTCGATGACCGAGAACAGGATCGTCACGCGATTGCGGTCGACCGGCGTCACGGTCGTCGTGATTTCGGCCGCGTAGTAGCCGCGCGTCAGGTATTGCCGTTTGAGTTCCTGTTCGGACTTGTCGACGAGGCTCTTGTCGTAGAACCGGCCGTCGGACAGGCCCACGGAACCGAGCGCCTTGTTCAGCGCATCCTTTTCGAATTCGTGCGTGCCGGCGAAATCGATCGACGCGATCGCGGGGCGTTCGAGCACCGTCACGACGACGACGCCGTCGCCTTGCGTGCCGATCTTCACATCGTTGAAGAACCCGGTCGCGTAGAGCTTGCGGATGGCCTCGGTCGCCTTGTCGTCCGTGAACGTATCGCCCTGCTTGATCGGCAGGTAGGCGAAGACGGTGCCGGGCTCGACGCGTTGCAGCCCTTCGATCCGAATGTCCTTGACGACGAACGACGCGGCAGCGTGAGCAGCCACGCTATAGGCGGCAACCGCCGCGACCACGACTGACCTACGAACGAAGCGATGAGGTTCGAACAACGTGTATCCCCAGGAATTTTTAGCTATGTGGTGTCGCGACTCGACGCAGCATCGATGCCGCGCCAGGCGCGACGCCGATGCGCGGGTTCGGGAACCGCACGATGTGCACTTCAGGAGTGAAGCAAGCGTGCAAGATCATTGAACAGCGCGATCGCCGACAACACGAGAATGCAGACAATGCCCGCACGCTGGAAAACAAGCTGCCAGCGTTCGGGTACGGCTTTTCCGGTCACGGCTTCGACCGAATAATATAACAGATGCCCCCCGTCCAATATCGGAATTGGCAATAGATTCAACACGCCAAGGCTGATACTGATCAAAGCGAGGAACGAAACGAAGCTCGCCAGACCAAGGCTCGCGCTCTTGCCCGCATAGTCGGCGATCGTCACGGGACCCGACAAATTCTTCAACGACGCCTCGCCGACAATCATCTTGCCGAACATGCGCACGGAAAAAGCGGAAATGTCCCATGTTCGCCGCACACCCAGCGTCACCGCGTCGATCGGCCCGTAGCGGACGTCGACCATCGGCATCTGCGCACCCAGCGCGGCGCCGATACGGCCGACCGTCTTCGCTTGACCGTCGACGTCGATCGACGTCGGCTTCGCGAAAACCGGCACCGTTTCGACCTTCCCGTCGCGCTCGATCGCCAGCGTCAGCGTCTGGCCCGCGCGCGACTGAACCCGCGTGATGAAATCGTTGACGTCGACGACCTTGGCGTCGTCGATGCCGACCAGCCGGTCCCCCTCGCGCAACCCCGCGGCAGCGGCCGGCGACCCCGGTTCGACGCTCGCCACGACGGCTTTCGCGCCGCCGGGCGTGAAGCCGATCCGGTCGAGCAGATTATCGTCGACCTCGGTCGCCTGAACATGAGAAAGGTCGACCGGATAGTCGAAAGTTCGATTACCCATCGTTGCGCGCAGCACGATCGGCTTGTGCGCGAGCGCGGCGTCGACGAGTTTCCAGCGCAGTTCGGTCCATGAACGCACGGCGTGCTCGCCGCCGGCTTCGGCATCACGCACGGCAACGACCGTCTCGCCGCCCGCGAAGCCGGCACGGGCCGCAACCGTACCCGCGGCAGGCACACCGAGCATCGGCACGGGCTCGCTGACGCCCGTCGCGTACAAGCCCGCGAACAGCACGATCGCGAGCAGGAAATTCGCGATCGGGCCCGCGGCGACGATCGCAAAGCGACGCGCGACCGACTTGCGATTGAACGCGTGCGGCAAATCTTCGGCGGGAATCGGTTCGTCCGACTCGCGCTCGTCGAGCATCTTCACGTAGCCGCCGAGCGGCAACGGCCCGATCGACCACTCCGTGCCCGACTTGCCGCGCCACGTCGCGATGGGCTTGCCGAACCCGATCGAGAAACGCAGCACCTTGACGCCGCACAGCCGTGCAACCGCGTAATGGCCATACTCATGGGCCACCACGAGGATGCCGATCGCGACGGCAAACGCCAGCACCGCGGTCAGGAACGTCATCGCGTGCGCCTGTCAGCGAACCGCCGCGGCGAGCGGCTGGTCAGCGCCTGCACCGATACCCGCGCCGGCACCCGCGCCGAGCAGGCTCGACGCGAGCGCGCGCGCTTCGCGGTCGATCTCGAGCACGTCGTCGAGCGTGCGCGCCGCGCGATGGCCGATCGTATCGACCACGCGCGCGACGGTCTCCGCGATCGACGTATATCGCGCGCGCCCCGCGAGAAAGGCCTCGACGGCGATTTCGTTGGCCGCGTTGAGCGCGGCGCTCGCCGTGCCGCCCGCGCGCAATGCATCGAACGCGAGTTTCAGGCACGGAAAGCGCGCCTCGTCGGGCTTCTCGAACGTCAAGGTCGCGATCGCCGCGAGATCGAGCGGCCGCACGCCGGCGTCGACGCGGTCCGGATACGCGAGCGCATGCGCGATCGGCGTACGCATATCGGGGTTGCCGAGCTGTGCGAGCACCGAGCCGTCCTTGTACGCGACCATCGAGTGAATCACGCTCTGCGGATGGATCAGCACGTCGATGCGATCGGCCGGCAAGCCGAACAGCCAGTGCGCCTCGATGACTTCGAGGCCCTTGTTCATCATCGTCGCGGAGTCGACCGAGATCTTGCGCCCCATCGACCAGTTCGGATGCTTGACCGCCTGCTCGGGCGTGATGTCGCCGAGCGTCTTCGGATCGCGCGTGCGGAACGGACCGCCCGACGCCGTCAGGATGATCTTCTCGACGCCGCCATGCGGCACACTGCCCGCCGCGTGCGGCGGCAGGCATTGGTAGATCGCGTTGTGTTCGGAGTCGAGCGGCAGCAGCGTCGCGCCATGTTCGCGGACCGCATCGAGAAACAGCGCGCCCGACATGACGAGCGCTTCCTTGTTCGCGAGCAGAATGGTCTTGCCCGCGCGCGCGGCCGCGAGCGTCGGCGCGAGGCCGGCCGCGCCCACGATCGCCGCGACGACCGTATCGGCGCCCGCGTCCGACGCGACGGCGACCAGCGCCTGCGGGCCATACCCGACGCGTGTCGGCGACCCTGCCGCGCGCAAGCGCGCCTCGAGCTGCGCGGCGCCCTCGGCGCTGCCGACGACGGCCCATTCGGGCCGGAACGCGAGACACTGCTCGGCGAGCTTCTCGTGGTTCGAGTGCGCCGTCAGCGCGAAGATCGAAAACCGGTCGGGATGACGCGCGACGACATCGAGCGTACTCGCGCCGATCGAGCCCGTCGAACCCAGCAAAGTCAGACGTTTCATTGCATTCCCCATGCGCTCACGTGAGCAACAGCATCGCGAGCGGCAGCACGGGCAGCATCGCATCGATGCGGTCCAGTACACCACCGTGCCCCGGCAGCAGATGACTGGAATCCTTGACCCCGGCCTGCCGCTTGAGCAACGACTCGAACAGGTCGCCGAGGACGCTGAACGCGACCAGGCATGCGACCCACACCAGCATTCGGGCCGTGCCGTACACCGCGGCATCGACCGTGAAGTAATTCGGCTGCGCCGCATGCGTGACCTGCAACGCGACCGCGACGACGAGCACGAGCGCGAGGCCGCCGATCGCGCCCTCCCACGTCTTGCCGGGACTGATCGACGGCGCGAGCTTGTGACGGCCGAGCGCCTTGCCCGCGAAATACGCGCCGACGTCGGCGATCCAGACGATCAGCAGCAACGTCAGCACGAAGCGTACGCCGATTGTGCGCGCCTGCACCAGGGCATGCCAGGCCGCGAGCAGCACGACGATACCGGCCAAAAGCAGGAACGTACGCCACGCGCCCTCGGCCAGCACGGGCTTGCGCACCAGCGCGAACGGACTGACGAGAACCCAGAAAATCGCCGCGGCGAGATAGAGTCCGGGAATCGCGAGACCGAAGCGCGACGTCGTCGCGACGAGAACCGCCCCCGTCACGCCCGCGTAGAGCACCGGCCCGAGGCCCGTGACCTTGAGCAGACGCGCCCATTCCCACGCCGCGAACACGACGATGAACGCGATCAGCGCGCCGAACGCCGCAATCGGCGCGAACAGCGTGACCGGCACCAGCACCGCCAACAGGATCACTGCGGTGATCACGCGGGTCTTGAGCATCGATTCTCAATAGGAGAGAGAGTCCGCCGCGTCGCGCGGCACGACGTTTTCCTCGACCTGAGCGCTCGTGCGGCCGAAACGGCGCTCGCGCGTCTGATACGAGGCGATGGCCGCATCGAGCGCCGCCGCGTCGAAGTCGGGCCAGAACAAATCGGTGAAATACAGCTCCGCGTACGCGAGCTGCCAGAGCAGAAAATTGCTGATGCGCTGCTCGCCGCCCGTGCGAATGAACAGATCGGGCTCGGGCGCGTAGGCCATCGCGAGATGCCGCGCGAACGCGGCCTCTTCGATCGGCTCGTCGAGCTGGCCCGTCGCCGCGCGTTCGGCGTTGAGCTTCGTAATCGCCTGGAGGATGTCCCAGCGGCCGCCGTAGTTCGCCGCGATCGTCAGCGTCAGGCCGCGATTCTTCGCGGTCTTCGCCTCGGCGCGCTTGACGAGCTCCTGAATCCGCGGCTCGAACATCGACAGGTCGCCGACCACGCGCATGCGGATGCCGTTCGCGTGCATCTTGCCGACTTCGCGTTCGAGCGCCGTGACGAACAGGCGCATCAGAAACGACACTTCTTCGTTCGGGCGACGCCAGTTTTCCGAGCTGAACGCGAAGAGCGTCAGGTACTCGACCCCGCGGCGCGCGCACGCCTCGACGATCGCGCGCACGGCATCGACGCCCTTCGTATGGCCGGCCACGCGCGGCAAACGCCGCGCGGTCGCCCAGCGGCCATTGCCGTCCATGATGACGGCGACGTGCCGGGGCACGGCAGCCGTTTCGGGGACGCGCACGGTTGAACTGGTATAGGTCATATTCGCCTTATGGAACGACGGGACTGCTCGTGCACGACGGTCCTCAAACCGTCATGATCTCGCCTTCCTTCGCCTGGACGAGCTTGTCGATCTCGGCGACGAACTTGTCCGTGAGCTTCTGGACGTCGTCGGCGGCGCGACGCTCTTCGTCCTCGGACAGCTCCTTGTCCTTGACGGCCTTCTTGAGCTGCTCGTTGGCGTCGCGGCGCAGGTTGCGCACGGCGATCTTCGCGTCTTCGGCTTCGGTCTTGACGACCTTCACGAGCTCCTTGCGGCGCTCTTCAGTCAGCGCGGGCATCGGCACGCGAATCAGGTCGCCCGTCGTCGACGGATTCAAGCCCAGATCCGAATCGCGAATCGCCTTTTCGACGGCCTGGACCATCTTCTTTTCCCACGGCTGCGCGCCGATCGTGCGCGCGTCGATCAGCGTGAGGTTCGCGACCTGCGAAATGGGCACGTTCGAGCCGTAGTAGTCGACTTGCACGTGGTCGAGCAGGCCCGTATGGGCGCGGCCCGTGCGAATCTTCGCCAGGTCCGTCTTGAACGCTTCGATCGACTTCTGCATCTTCTGATCGACGCCCTTCTTGATATCTGCGGCACTCATGTTTTTCTCCACAAACCTAGATGTCGGTGCTAACCCTTAATCTTACACGTGCACCAGCGTGCCCTCGTCTTCGCCCGCGACAATGCGCTTGAGCGCGCCGGGCTTGTTGATCGAGAACACACGAATGGGGAGCTTCTGGTCGCGGCACAGGGCGAACGCGGTCGCGTCCATGACCTGAAGATTGCGCGTGATCGCCTCGTCGAACGAGATCGAGGCATAGCGCGTCGCCGACGGGTCCTTCTTCGGATCGGCCGAGTACACGCCGTCGACCTTCGTCGCCTTGAGCACGACTTCGGCGCCGACCTCGGCGCCACGCAGCGCGGCGGCCGTATCGGTCGTGAAGAACGGATTACCCGTGCCCGCCGCGAAGATCACGACGCGGCCCTCTTCGAGCTGGCGGATCGCGCGCGGCCGGATATACGGCTCGACGACCTGATCCATGCGCAGCGCCGACTGCACGCGCGCTTCGATGCCCGCGTGGCGCATCGCGTCCTGCAGCGCGAGCGCGTTCATCATCGTCGCGAGCATGCCCATATAGTCGGCCGTCGCGCGGTCCATACCCGCCGCGCCGCCGGCCACGCCGCGGAAAATGTTACCGCCGCCGATCACAACGGCAAGCTCGGTACCCATGCGCACGACTTCGGCCATATCGGCCACCATGCGCTCGATAGTCTGGCGATTGATGCCGAAAGCATCGTCGCCCATCAGTGCTTCGCCGGAAAGTTTGAGGAGGATGCGCTTGTAGGCTGTTGGCATGTAGATGTCCGATGGGCGTCGAGGGATCTTGAAACTCAATCAGGCAAGCCGTTCAACAACACAGAACTGTAGAAGTGAATGGCGGTGCCGGGCAAGCGTTTGCAGCCCTGATAGGGCCGCCGCCTGTAAATACGCCCGCATCGGCGGTTCGCGCCTTGGCGGGCGTTGCGATCCGACACCCCGGCGAGGCGTCGGACCTGGCGGATCGGGGCGATCAGCCCTTTTGCGCGGCGGCGACTTGCGCGGCGACTTCGGCGGCGAAGTCGTCCTGGCGCTTTTCGATGCCTTCGCCGACGACGTACAGCGCGAATGCGTTGACCTTCGCGCCGGCGGCCTTGAGCACCTGCTCGACCGTTTCCTTGTCGTTACGAACGAACGGCTGGTTCAGCAGCGAAACTTCCTTGAGGAACTTCTGCACGCTGCCTTCGACCATCTTCGCGACGATTTCAGCCGGCTTGCCCGACTCGGCGGCCTTCTGCGACGCGATGCTGCGTTCCTTTTCGATCAGATCGGCCGGCACGTCCGCCGACGACACCGACACCGGCTTCATCGCCGCAATATGCATCGCGACATCCTTGCCGACCTGAGCGTCGCCGCCCGTGTAGTCGACGATCACGCCGATCCGCGTGCCGTGCAGATAGGTCGCGATCTGACCCGCGGTTTCGTAGCGCACGAAACGACGGATCGAGAGGTTTTCGCCGATCTTGCCGACGAGCGCCGTACGCACGGCGTCGACCGTCGCGCTTTCGAGCGGCAGCGCGGACAGCGCCGCGACGTCGGCCGGGTTCTGCTTCGCGATGACTTCAGCGACGCCCGCGCCGAACGCGAGGAAATCGTCGTTCTTCGAGACGAAGTCGGTTTCGCAATTCAGCTCGACGAGCACGCCGACGTTGCCGGCGACGTATTGCGCCACGATCCCTTCAGCCGTCACGCGCGACGCGGCCTTGCTGGCCTTGTTGCCGAGCTTGACGCGGAGGATTTCCTCGGCACGAACGATATCGCCGTCGGCTTCGGTCAGTGCCTTCTTGCATTCCATCATCGGCGCGTCGGTCTTCGCGCGCAGTTCGCCCACCAGGGCTGCGGTAATTGCCGCCATCGTCTGCTCCTCAATCAGGATTTCACGTCTTCGTCCGGATCGATCCGGACGAAACAAATTCGGTGCTGCGTTGCTTCGCCACCGGCCGGCGCCTATCGAAGCACGGCCGCGCGACATCCCGGTGACTCCCCGGGCAATCGCGCGACGCCGCGCCGCGCGGAGTCTAAAAAAAGGGGGCTCACAGCCCCCTCTTGTTCAGACCGGTCTGCGCGCCGGCTGGCCATCGAGGATCAGCCCTCGTTGACTTCGACGAACTCGTCGCCGTCTTCGTTGTTGCGCACGGCTTCGACGACGTCCTTGACGGCGTTCGCACGGCCTTCGAGGATCGCATCGGCGATACCTTGCACGTACAGCGCGACAGCCTTGCTCGCGTCGTCGTTACCCGGGATCACGTAGTCGACGCCTTCGGGCGAGTGGTTCGTATCGACCACGGCGATCACGGGCACGCCGAGCTTGTTCGCTTCGGTGATCGCAATCTTGTGGTAGCCGACGTCGACCACGAAAATCGCGTCCGGAATGCCGCCCATGTCCTTGACGCCGCCGATCGACTTCTCGAGCTTGGCCATTTCGCGTTCGAACATGAGCGCTTCCTTCTTGCTCATGCGTTCGGTTTCGCCGGCTTCGAGCGCCGTTTCCATGTCCTTGAGCTTCTTGATCGACGACTTCAGCGTCTTGAAGTTCGTCAGCATGCCGCCGAGCCAGCGCGTATTGACATACGGCATGCCGGCGCGGGCCGCTTCAGCGGCGATCGTGTCGCGCGACTGACGCTTCGTGCCGACCAGCAGGATCGTGCCCCGGTTCGCTGCGAGTTGACGCACGTACTTCAGTGCGTCGTTGTACATCGGCAGCGTCTTTTCGAGGTTGATGATGTGAATCTTGTTGCGGTGGCCGAAAATGAACGGAGCCATCTTCGGGTTCCAGAAGCGCGTTTGGTGACCAAAGTGGACACCGGCTTCCAACATCTGACGCATCGTTACTGCCATTCGAATTCTCCGAAAGGGTTAGGGTCTGAAGCCGGCTGCGACATCCGCGGATCGCGATCTCGGGCGCTGCGCACAACGCAACGCGCCCGGAACGCGGATCCGGCAGACACCCTGGGTGCGCCGGCTCGGGTATTCGGCCTCGCAAGTCGAGCCCGGCCGATCGTGCCCCGTTTCTCGTTCGCTTTCGCGATCAGCCTCGCTTTCCAATCGACCCCGCATTCTCAAAATGTGGGAAAAATCGATCAAAACACGATGACTGAGCGGTTGCCGCGCGCACATGACACGCAGATCCCGCCGAATGAGGACGGCCAAGGCATTTCCTACAAAGCCTAGCCCGAGAGTATAGCATCGGCTGGTTTGGGGCCTCAAGCCGCCCGAATATGAAAAATCATCGGGCAAGGTGCGATAATCGCCGGATCACGATTCTCTGCCGAACGCCCGCCGCCATGACCGCCACACCGAAAACCGCCACCGATATCGAGAAAATGCGCGTGGCCTGCCGCTTGGGCGCAGAAGTGCTCGACTACATCACGCCGTTCGTCAAGCCCGGCATCTCGACGGGCGAACTCGACCGCCTCTGCCACGAGTACATGCTGACGGTCCAGGGCACGACCCCCGCGCCGCTCAACTATCAGCCGCCCGGTTACCCGCCCTACCCGAAGGCGATCTGCACGTCGGTCAACGACGTGATCTGCCACGGCATTCCGGGCGACAAGGTCCTGAAGAACGGCGACATCGTCAATCTCGACATTACGGTCATCAAGGACGGCTACTACGGCGACACGAGCCGGATGTTCATCGTCGGCGAAGGCTCGATCCTCGCGAAGCGGCTGGTCCAAACGACGTTCGAATGCATGTGGCTCGGTATCGCGCAGGTTCGCGCGGGCGCGCATCTCGGCGACATCGGCCACGCGATCCAGAAACATGCCGAAGCGCAGAATTTCAGCGTCGTGCGCGAATACTGCGGCCACGGGATCGGCACCGTATTCCACGACGAACCGCAGGTGCTCCACTATGGCCGCGCGGGCACGGGCATCGAGCTCGAAGCCGGCATGATCTTCACGATCGAACCGATGATCAACGCGGGCAAGCGCGAAATCCGCACGATGCCCGACCAATGGACGGTCAAGACGCGCGACCGGAGTCTGTCCGCGCAGTGGGAGCACACCGTGCTCGTGACCGAGACCGGCTACGAGGTGCTGACCGTATCGGCCGGCGTACAGGCCAAACCCGACTCTTTGCTGACCGCCGCCGCGTGAACGCCTCGCTCGCCCCCGACTCGATCCCGCATACGGCCGATACGGCCGCGATGCGCGCGGAACTCAAGACCGCCAAGGCCCAACTCATCGAGACCTTTCTCGCGAAGGGCCACGTGGAGACCCTCACGCACGGCCTCGCGCGACATGTCGATCGCGTGCTCGCGAGCGCCTGGGCAAGCTGCGCGTTGCCGGCCACCGCGGCGCTCGTGGCCGTCGGCGGCTACGGCCGCGGAGAGCTCGCGCCCTACTCCGATATCGACATCCTCGTGCTGCTCGACACGGCGCCCGACGAGGAGACGGAACGGCGCGTCGAGCGCTTTATCGGCATGGGATGGGATCTCGGACTCGACGTCGGCAGCAGCGTGCGCACCGTCGAGCAATGCCTCGACGAGGCGGCCAACGATGTGACCGTGCGGACCTCGCTGCTCGAATCGCGGCGCATCACGGGCGACGATGCGACCTATGCGCGCTTCGCCGCGCAGTTCCGCGAGGCGCTCGATCCGCGCGCGTTCTTCACGGCCAAGCTGCTCGAAATGCGCCAGCGCCATGCGAAGTACCAGGACTCGCCGTACAGCCTCGAACCGAACTGCAAGGAGAGCCCCGGCGGCTTGCGCGATCTCCAGTTGATCATCTGGATCACGCGCGCGGCGGAGTTCGGCAACAGTTGGTCGGAACTCGAGGCGCGCGGCCTGATCACCGAGCGCGAGGCGCGCGAGCTCGCGCGCAACGAGGGTTTTCTCAAGCGGCTGCGCACGCATCTGCACGTGCTCGCGGGACGGCGTCAGGACATTCTCGTGTTCGACCTGCAGACCGCGCTCGCCGAGCGCCTCGGCTTCAAGGCGAAGCCGACCAAGCGCGTCAGCGAGCAGATGATGCGCCATTACTACTGGGCGGCGAAGGCGGTCACCCAGCTCGCGACGATCCTGCTGCAGAACATCGAAGCGCAGCTGTTCCCGTCGACGAGCAAGATCACGCGCGTGTTCTCGGAGCATTTCGTCGAGAAGCAAGGGATGATCGAGATCGTCTCGGACGACGTGTTCGTGCGCGAACCGAACACGATTCTCGAACCGTTCCTGCTTTACGAGCAGACGCCGGGCATCAAGGGCCTGTCGGCGCGCACGCTGCGCGCGCTCTACAACGCGCGCGAGAAGATGGATGTGCATTGGCGCCGCGATCCGGTCAACCGCAAGCTGTTCATGCAGATCATCAAGCAGCCGGCCGGCATCACGCACGCGATGCGCCTGCTGAACCAGACGAGCGTGCTCGGCCGCTACCTGCTCAATTTCCGGCGCATCGTCGGACAGATGCAGCACGACCTCTATCACGTCTACACGGTCGATCAGCACATCCTCATGGTGTTGCGCAATATCCGGCGCTTTCTCGTGCCCGAGCATGCGCATGAATACCCGTTCTGCAGCCAGTTGAGCGCGGATTTCGAGCGTCCCTGGGTGCTCTACGTCGCGGCGCTGTTCCATGACATCGCGAAGGGACGCGGCGGCGATCATTCGACGCTCGGCATGGCCGACGCGCGACGATTCTGCCGCGACCACGACATCGACGAAGAGGACACGGAGCTCGTCGTCTGGCTCGTCCAGCATCATCTGACGATGAGCCAGATCGCGCAAAAGCAGGACATGAGCGATCCGGAAGTCATCAAGCGGTTCGCGAGCCTCGTGCGCAACGAGCGCCGTCTGACCGCGCTCTATCTGCTGACGGTCGCCGATATTCGCGGCACGAGTCCGAAGGTCTGGAACGCGTGGAAGGGCAAGCTGCTCGAGGACCTGTACCGGATCACGCTGCGCGTGCTCGGCGGCGCGAAGCCCGATGCCCATGCCGCGCTCAAGACGCGTCAGGAAGAAGCGCTCACGCTGTTGCGCCTCGAGGCGCAGCCCGAAGGCGCGCATCTCGCGCTCTGGAAGCAGCTCGACGTCGCCTATTTCCTGCGGCAGGATGCGTCGGAAATCGCCTGGCAGACGCGCGAACTCATGCGTCACGTCGAAACGCCCACGCCGATCGTGCGCGCGCGTCCGGCGGCGATCAGCAACAGTCTCCAGGTGCTCGTCTACGTCAAGGACCGGCCCGATCTGTTCGCGTCGATCTGCAGCTATTTCGACCATTCGGGATTGTCGGTGCTCGATGCGCAGATCAATACGACGCGTCACGGATACGCGCTCGATAACTTCCTCATCGAGCACAGCGACCCCGAGCTGCATGCGCGCGACATCGCGAATCTCGTCGAGCGTCAGCTCGCGGACGCGCTGAGTCAGCATGACGCCGCGTTGCCCGAGCCGTCGAAGGGCCGTCTTTCACGCCTGTCGCGCACGTTCCCGGCGACGCCGCGTGTGGATCTGCGCGCCGACGAACGCGGGCAGTATTACATCCTGTCGGTCTCGGCCAACGATCGGCCGGGCTTGCTGTATTCGATCGCGCGCGTGCTCGCGCAACATCGGATCGGGCTGCACGCGGCGCGCATCAACACGCTCGGCGAACGTGTCGAGGACGTGTTCTTGCTCCATGGCAGCGCGCTCAACGACGGCAAGCTGCAGATCAAGCTCGAAACGGAGCTGCTCAAGGCGATCGCGGTCTGAAGCGACGCGCATGTGGATGTCTGCACGTGGCGGGATCGCGACTCAGATGTCCGCGTGATCGTGGGTGACCGCGCTGCCGGATGACCGCTCCGTTTGCGGCTCGCCGGAGACAGTAAAGACGGCCGGGTGGTGATCGATATGCATCGAGGCGCATCGACGTCGGGTGGCGGCCACGAACCGAGGCCGTACGCGGGACGCCGAACCGATCGCTGTGTGCGCTGCCGGCGCGCCTCGCGGCGCGTGCGTCACGAGGCGCCGGGCTGGTCGAATCTGTACCGGCTTCTACAATTCATCTCAAGCGCCGAAGCCTGCTTCGGCGCAATCGAATAACTCGAGGCTCGACGCGTTGCATCGCGCCTCCCCGTATTGAACACAGATCATGCGTGAAAAACTCACTGCGAAACATCCGCGGACCTCTGATGCGCGCCGCGCGCCCGTGCGGCCCGGCGCGCCGCGCAAACCGCTCGCGACACCCGAACGCGCGGGCGGCGGTCCGCGCACACGCAGTGCGGACGCGGCGCCCGGCTCGCGCAAGCCGCGCACCGACAGCGACGCGCCGCGTCGTCCGCGTGCCGATGGCGATGCTCCTCGCAAGCCGCGTTTCGACGCTGACGCACCGCGCCGCCCGCGTGCCGACGGCGATGCCCCGCGCAAGCCGCGTTTCGATGCTGACGCACCGCGTCGTCCGCGTGCCGACGGCGATGCCCCGCGCAAGCCGCGTTTCGATGCCGACGCACCGCGTCGTCCGCGTGCCGATGGCGATGCCCCGCGCAAGCCGCGTTTCGATGCTGACGCACCGCGTCGTCCGCGCGCCGATGGCGATGCCCCGCGCAAGCCGCGTTTCGATGCTGACGCACCGCGTCGTCCGCGCACTGATGGCGATGCTCCGCGCAAGCCGCGTTTCGATGCTGACGCACCGCGCCGTCCGCGCGCCGATGGCGATGCCCCGCGCAAGCCACGTTTCGACGCTGACGCACCGCGTCGTCCGCGCGCCGATGGCGATGCCCCGCGCAAGCCGCGTTTCGATGCCGACGCACCGCGTCGTCCGCGTGCCGATGGCGATGCCCCGCGCAAGCCACGTTTCGATGCTGACGCACCGCGTCGTCCGCGCGCCGATGGCGACGCCCCGCGCAAACCGCGTTTCGATGCTGACGCACCGCGTCGTCCGCGCGCCGACGGCGATGCGCCTCGCAAGCCGCGTTTCGATACCGACGCACCGCGTCGTCCGCGTGCCGACGGCGATGCCCCGCGCCGCCCTCGCCTTGAAGGCGAGACGCCGCGCCGTGTCGTCACGAACACGGCCGGCGCACCGCGCCGCTCCCATGTCCCGAGTCCGCGCGGCGATGCATCGCACGGCGCGCCGTCGCCGCGCGCACGCACAACAGCACCCGCCGATCGCGACGCCGACCGCGACGCCGCCACAGACTTCGGCGAAGAAACCGGCATGCTACGGCTGTCGAAGCGCATGTCCGAACTCGGCCTTTGCTCACGACGCGAAGCCGACGAATGGATCGAAAAGGGTTGGGTCCTCGTCGACGGCAAACGTGTCGATACGCTCGGCACGAAGGTCCGCCCCGACCAGCAGATCGAGATCCTGCCCGCCGCGCGCCAACAGCAGGCCGACCAGGTCACGATCCTGATCCACAAGCCGGTCGGCTATGTGTCGGGTCAACCCGAGGACGACTACCTGCCGGCCGCCGCGCTGATCACGGCCGAAACGCAATGGGCCGACGATGCATCCGGGACGCGCTTCCGCGCCTCGCACCTGCGCTCGCTCGCGCCCGCGGGCCGGCTCGATATCGACTCGACGGGCCTGCTCGTGATGACCCAGGACGGACGCGTCGCGCGGCAGTTGATCGGCGCGGATTCCGAGGTCGACAAGGAATATCTCGTGCGCGTGACGTACAACGGCCTCGACCGCGACGTTCAATCGGCCTTCCCGGCCGAGCGGCTTGCGCTGCTCTGCCACGGTCTGTCGCTCGACGACCAGCCGCTGCGGCCTGCCGAGGTCGAATGGCAGAACCCCGAACAGCTCCGCTTCGTGCTTCGTGAAGGGAAAAAGCGGCAGATCCGCCGGATGTGCGAACTCGTCGGTCTTGAGGTCGTGGGGCTCAAGCGCGTACGTATCGGCAAGGTCATGCTCGGCGCGCTGCCGGCCGGACAATGGCGCTATCTGCGCGCCGACGAATCGTTCGGCGATATCGCCTGAAGCGCCGTCGACGACACGCACGTCATGCCCGGGCCGCGCCGCCCGGCATGACGCGCATCCCGAACGCCCCGCGCATGCGTCGCCTTACGGGTGCGCGCGCCGCGCGGACGGCGCGGCTCAAACGACACGACACACCGTCCTCGGGAACGGTTTCGCGGCGGCCCGGTCCCCGACGCCACGTCGGAATGCCGATGCCGATGCCGATGCCGATGCCGATGCCGATGCCGATGCCGACATCGATAACGACACGCATCGCGCGGCGGCCGCGCTCAGTCAGTCGTCGGCGGCCGCCGGATCCAGATCGGGAAACAGCACGCTCGTGAACCCGAACTTCGCAAAATCGGTCACGCGCATCGGATAGAGCTTGCCGATCAGGTGATCGCACTCGTGCTGGACCACGCGCGCATGAAATCCCTCGGCGACGCGGTCGATCGGCTGCCCGTACTGGTCGAATCCCTCGTAGCGCAGCATCGAATACCGGTTCACGGCCCCGCGCATGCCGGGCACGGACAGACAGCCTTCCCAGCCCTCCTCCATATCCTGCGACACGGGCGTGATCGTCGGATTGATCAGCACGGTCTCGGGCACCGTCGGCGCATCGGGATACCGGGCATTCTGGCCGAATCCGAAAATCACGACCTGCAGGTCGACGCCGATCTGAGGGGCCGCAAGCCCGGCGCCGCTGGCCGCGCGCATCGTGTCGAACATGTCCTCGACCAGCGCATGAAGCTCCGGCGTATCGAAGTGTTCAACAGGCGCGGCGATGCGCAGCAGACGCGGATCGCCCATCTTCAGAATCTCACGAATCATGTCGATTCTCCCTCCAGGAGCTTTCGCATGCCATCTTCATCGAGAACCGCGATGCCGAGTTCCTCGGCCTTCGCGAGCTTGCTGCCAGCTTCGGCGCCGGCCACGACATAGTCTGTCTTCTTCGACACGGAGCCCGCGACTTTGGCTCCCGCGGCTTCGAGCATCGCCTTGGCGTCGTCGCGCGAGAGCGTCGGCAAGGTCCCCGTGAGCACGACGGTCTTGCCCGCGAGCACGCCGAGCGGCGCGCGCGGCGCGGGCGGCCCCTCGGTCCACGTGAGCCGATTCGGCGCACGCAGCTGGTCGATGACGGTCCGGTTATGCGGCTCCGCAAAAAAATGCCGCGTCGCTTCGGCCACGATCGGCCCGACGTCGGGCACTTCGAGCAACTGCTCGACGCTTGCGTCCATCAGCGGATCGAGCGCGCCGAAAAAGCGTGCGTATTCCTTCGCCGTGCTCTCGCCGACATGGCGGATGCCGAGCGCGTAGATAACGCGCGCGAGCGTCGTCTGCTTCGCCTTGTCGAGCGCGTCGAGCAGGTTCTGCGCCGACTTCTCGCCGAGCCGTTCAAGCCCGACGAGCGTCGCGAATCCGAGACCGAACAGATCGGCCGGCGTGCGCACGAGCTTCTCGTCGACGAGCTGATCGATGATCTTGTCGCCGAGGCCGTCGATATCGATCGCGCGGCGCTGCGCGAAATGCCAGATCGCCTGCTTGACCTGCGCGGGGCAGATCAGTCCGCCCGTGCAGCGCGCGATCGCCTCGTCAGGCAAGCGCTCGATCGCCGAGCCGCACGCCGGACACTGCGTGGGCATCACGAACTCGCGCGCATCGGCGGGCCGCCGGTCGAGCACCGCGCCGACGACCTCGGGTATCACGTCGCCCGCGCGCCGGATGATGACCGTATCGCCGATCCGGATGTCCTTGCGGCGGACTTCGTCCTCGTTGTGCAGCGTCGCGTTCGTCACCGTCGCGCCGCCGACGAACACGGGCTCGAGCCGCGCAACGGGCGTGATCGCGCCCGTGCGGCCCACCTGCACGTCGATCGCGACGAGCCGCGTCAAGGCCTCCTGCGCGGGGAATTTGTGCGCGAGCGCAAAGCGCGGCGCGCGCGAAACGAAGCCGAGCGCGTCCTGCTCGTCGCGGCGATTGACCTTGTAGACGACCCCGTCGATATCGTAGGCAAGCGATTCGCGTTTCTGCCCCATCGCGCGGAAGAACGCCAGCAGACCGTCCGCGCCTTCGACGACCGCGCGCTCGGGACAGACGGGGATGCCGAGCGCCGTGTACCAGGCCAGCAGCGCCTCGTGCGTGTCGGGCATCGCCGCGCCTTCGAGCACGCCGATCCCATACGCGAAAAACGACAGGGGCCGCGACGCCGTGATCTTCGAATCGAGCTGGCGCAGACTGCCGGCCGCCGCGTTGCGCGGATTCGCGAACTCTTTCTGCTCGGCCGCGCGCTGGCGTTCGTTGAGCTTCGCGAAATCGCGCTTGAACATCAGCACTTCGCCGCGCACCTCGAGCACGGCCGGCACCTGCGCGCCCTTGAGCCGCAACGGCAGCGAGCGGATCGTGCGAACGTTGGCCGTGACATCCTCGCCCGTCGCGCCATCGCCGCGCGTCGCGGCCTGCTCGAAGACGCCGTTCACGTAGCGCAGCGAAATCGCGAGTCCGTCGAACTTGAGTTCGGCCGAATACTCGACGGGCGTGCCCTCATGCTTGAGCCCTTCCGCGCAACGCCGATCGAACGCGACGATGTCCTCGTCCTCGAAGCCATTGTTGAGCGACAACATCGGCACCGCATGCGTGACCGGCGTAAAGCCCGCCGCCGCCTGACCGCCGACGCGCTGCGTCGGCGAATCCGGCGTCACGAGTTCGGGATGCTCGGCCTCGATATGCTCGAGTTCGCGATACAGCGCATCGAATGCCGAATCGGGCAGCTCGGGCGCATCGAGCACGTAATACGCGTAGTTGTTGCGCTCGATCTCCGCGCGCAGCCATTGCACACGCTCGTCGGGGCGCTCGGCCGGCGGAATGGAGGGGGACTCGTTCATCGGTCAGTGAAGGTGGATTTCGCGCGCGCGCGGCGCGCACCATGCAGTGCATCCTACCGCTTTGCGTCTCTTTTGCCAGTTGGCACAACGACCGATCCGGACACGGCGCCGCAGGGCGCCCGGATGTCGGCGACACGCCTGCGCGCCGCGTCGTCCTGGGTGCGACGACACGCAGCATCCGGTCCGCGCCGACGCGCTTCAGGTCTCCAAGCAGCCGCTCGCGCGCCGGGCACCGCCGTGCATGGCCCCGATCGGGGGCTCCGGTCAGTCGCCGAACCTCGGTCGCCGAACGTCGGCCGCCGAATCTCAGTGCCCGAATCTCAATTGCTGAACAAACGGCGCGCCGCCGCGGACCCTGCCGGGATCCCCGCGTGTTCGAGTTTCGCGTAGAGCGTGAGCAACTGCTTCTCGATCGCTTCGAGCGCCGACTCGGGCAGCGTGCGGCGCTGATCGTCGACGACGCGCGCTCCGATGCGCTGCGAAAGCGAAGCGGCGTAGTCGCACATGAGCCGGAACGGCAGGATGTCTTCGTCGGCGACCGGCACGTCGAGCAGCAGCGTGATCATCTGCCCGCCCTTGAACGTAAGGTCGTCGCGCAGGAAGTTCGTCTCGCCGAACTGCAGCATGAAGATCGGGCTTTGCCGGACGTCGAGCTTGACGAAGCGCGTGCCGTCGCGCGACAGCAGCAGCCCGTCCTGCGCCGCGACCGCCTGCACGTAATTCGCCGACCACGGCGCACCGTCCGACATCACATTGATCGAGAGCTGCGCATCGCATTGCGCGGCGAACGCGTCGAGCTCGCGCGCCATCGCGACGGTCTCGATCATGTCGGGAAACTCGGGCGCCGCATCGATCGCATCCGCGAGCGACTGCACCCCCGTCACGAACTCCGAGAACTCAAGCTCATTGAGCGCGCCCGAACGATTCGCGAGCTGAACGGCCGCGCGCAGTTCGCGATAGCGCGTGCCCGACTGCAGGCTCTCCCATCCGTCGTCGCTCTCGCGCTGACCTTCGATATAGACGGGCTTGCTGCCCGCGCGGCGAATGCGCTGCGCGAGCGGAATTACCTTGTCGCCCATGACCGACATCGGAATGCGCAGCAGCACGACGCAATCGATCCGGTGATCGACCCAGCCCGGCTGGGCCGAAGCGGCGGGTTGCGGATTCGGCGTGCTCGACGAGTTCGACGCGTTCGAATGAGCGGGGTCGGCCTCGGCATCCGCGGCAGTCCCGGCGGCGGTCGCGTCCGCGGCGTGCGGCGCAGGGGCCGATTCGCCATGCGCCTGCGCACCCGCTTCGGCAGTCGCATCGCCCGTCACGCTGTCCATCACGCCGTCCGTCGCGTCGCCGGCGGCCTGCGGCTCCTGCGCGAGCGCGGCCTCGGCCGGATCCATTTCACCGAAGGTATCGCCGCCTAGCGTCGGCTCGCGCCGTTCGTCGAGCGCGTCCGGGCCGAACGTCGGTTCGCGCCGGTCCGGCGCACCGCTTGCCGGCGGCGGCGCAGCCGGCACCGCGGGCGACCCGGGCTGCGGACGCGGCGCGGTATACGCGGGCTCGATAAACGGGCGGTCATCGGAGATATCGGGAACCGCGCGCGTCTGCTCGGCGACTTCGGGCGGCATCGGACGCGGCATCCGGCGACGCACGCGCGCCCCCTGCCAGGCGTTGTAAAGCACGACGCCGATCACGATCACGGCCCCCGCACCGATCAATCCGAGTTGCAACTCGTTCATGCACGCTCCATCTTCATTGCTATTGCGCAGGCATCGGTGCGATGCCCTACTGCGTCATTCGTTGTTCTGCGTGTCGCGGCGCGAGTCGGGCCGCACACGAGCGGATCTGCGCTCAGGCGGCCTGCTGCACGAATCCGGCCGCGGTCTCCATATCGACGGCCACGATCCGCGACACGCCCTGTTCCTGCATCGTCACGCCGATCAGCTGCTGCGCCATTTCCATCGCGATCTTGTTATGCGAGATGAACAGGAACTGCGTCTTGTCCGACATCGACCGCACGAGGTTCGCGAAGCGCTCCGTGTTCGCGTCGTCGAGCGGCGCATCGACCTCGTCGAGCAAGCAAAACGGCGCGGGATTGAGCTGGAACATCGCGAACACGAGCGCCGTCGCGGTCAGCGCCTTTTCGCCGCCCGACAGCAGGTGAATCGTCGAGTTCTTCTTGCCCGGCGGCTGCGCCATGACCTGCACGCCCGCGTCGAGCACTTCGTCGCCCGTCATGATGAGCTTCGCCTGGCCGCCGCCGAACAGCTTGGGGAACAGCTCGCCGAAGTGATGATTGACCTCGTTGAACGTCCCCTGAAGCAATTCGCGCGTTTCCTGATCGATCTTGTGAATCGCGTCTTCAAGCGTGCCGATCGCGGACGTCAGGTCTTCGAGTTGCGAATCGAGGAAGGTCTTGCGTTCGCGCGCGGCCGTCAGTTCGTCGAGCGCGGCCATATTGACGGGACCCAGCGCGACGATCGCGTTGTTCAGGCGCGTGACTTCGCCCTGCAGGTACGACGGCTTCAGATCCGCCGTGAGCTTGGTCGCGAGCGCGGCTTCGTCGACCTCGGCCTGCTGAAGTTGTTCGTCGAACTGCTCGCGGTTGAGCCGCGCGGCCTGTTCCTTGAGCTGAAGTTCGGTGATGCGGTCGCGCAGCGGCTGCAGCGAGCGCTCGATCGTCAGCCGGTTTTCATCGGCTTGCCGCAACTGATGCGTGAGCGCGTCGAGTTCCGTGCGCGCGGCGGCCAGCGCCGCTTCGCGCGCGGCGCGAATTTCAAGCGCGTCCTGCAGGCCCGTATGCGCGGTCTGCTCGTTGATCGTCTCGAGTTCGGCGCGCGCGTCCTCGAGCGTCGCCTCGAGGCGTTCGCGCTGGTCGTGCGCCATCTGGATCGAGCGCTTGAGCTCGTCGATGCGCGCAAGCACGTTGCGCTCCTCGTACTGCGCCTGCTGCGCCGCGCGTTCGAGTTCGCGCGCCTGATGACGCGCCTGTCCGAGCGCCTCGTCGAGCGCTTCGAACGCGAGCTGCTGATCCTCGAAACGCGCCTGCACCTCGGCGAGCCGCGCGTCGGCCTGCTCGAACTGCGCTTCCGATTCCGCGCGCAACGCGCGCTGATCTTCGATCTGCGCGGTAATCTCGGCGAGTTCCTCGCCGATCTGCGTGCTGCGCGCGACATAGCGCTCGTGGGCTTGCGCGAGCTTGAGCACATCGAGCTGCAGCGCATGCACGCGTTGCGTCGCGCGCTCGGACGCGCCGCGCAGTTCGCCGAGCGCCTGCGTCGCGTGCGAGTGCGCGGCTTCGGCGCGAATCGCGAGCGTCTTCGCCTCGTCGGCGAGCAGCGCCTGCGCGCGCACTTCGCGCGTGAGGTTTTCGATCTCCTGCTGGCGGGCGAGCATGCCGGCCTGCTCCGTGTCCGCCGCATAGAGCTGAACGCCGACGCGCGTCACCTGATGGCCCGACTTGACGACGAACAGACCGTTCTCGGGCAATTGCGCGCGCATCGACAGCGCCTGCGCGAGGTCGTCGGCGATGAACACCGCGCTCAGCCATTCGTTGAGCACGGCGCGCAGACCCGGCTCGTCGATGCGCAACAGCGCCAGCAGCGGACGCAGGCCGTTCGGCGTCGCCACCGGCGCGCCGGCCGGCGGCGGCGAGAAAAACGCGAGCTTCGCGGGCGGCGCATCGGCCGCGAACGCCTTGACCCAGTCGAGGTTCGAGATTTCGAGCGCGGCCAGACGTTCGCGCAGCACGGCTTCAAGCGCCGTTTCCCAACCCTGCTCGATATGCAGTTTCTTCCAGAGCCGCGGCAGCGCGCCGAGTTCGTGCTTGTCGAGCCACGGCTGGATTTTGCCGTCGGTCTGGACGTTCTCCTGGAGCGCCTTGAGCGCGCTCAGGCGCGCTTCGATCTGATGGATCCGCGCGGACTCGGCCTGCACGCGCGCCTGCGCGTCCCGGCGTTCATCCTCGAGACGCGGCAACGCCTCCTGCGCCTCGGCAAGGCGGCCCTGCGCGTCGGCGAGGATTTCTTCGTGCTCGGCGAGTTGCATGCGCATCTCTTCGAGCTGCGCCTCGTCGGGCGCATCGAGGCCCTTCGATTCGGCGCGCAAGCGTTCGTCGCGCTGTTGCAATTGCTGAAGCTGCTGATCCGCATTGCGTTGATGCGCGGCTTCGAGCTTGATCGCCTGTTCGGCTTGCGAGATTTCCGCGCGCTGATCGTTGAGCTCGGACTGCGCATCGCGCCAGCGCGCTTCGAGCGCGGGCAGCGCATCGTTCTGCGCATGGGCGCTGTCATGCGCGAGCGCGTTTTTCTCCTGCGCGGTCGCGAGCGATTCCTCGGCCGCTTCGAGATCGCCGCGCGCGACTTCGGCCTGCGCATGCCATTGCTCGCGCTGGGCCGTCAGCGCGGCGATCTGGGCCTGCGCGCGGTTACGCGATTCGACGATGAACTTGATCTCGGCCTCGAGGCGGCTGACCTCGGCGTTCGCCTCGTAGAGCCCGCCTTGCGCGCCCTGCATCGCGTCGGACGCCGCATAGTGCGCGACGCGCATCGTCTCGAGTTCGGCCTCGACTTCGCGCAGCTTCGCGGTCTGCGCTTCGAGATCGATTTGCGCGCCCTCGATCGCGCGCTGCTGACGCGCCTGCTCGTCGAGGGCGTCGTTACGGCGCAGCAGCCAGAGCAAGCGCTGCTTTTCCTCGCCCTCGGACTGCAGTTCCTTGAATTTCTGCGCGACGACGGCCTGCCCTTCGAGCTTTTCGAGGTTCGTGCCGAGTTCGCGCAGGATGTCCTCTACGCGCGTCAGGTTCTCGCGCGTGTCGTTGAGGCGGTTTTCCGTTTCGCGGCGGCGCTCCTTGTACTTCGAGACGCCCGCGGCTTCTTCGAGGAACACGCGCAGATCCTCGGGCTTGGCCTCG
The DNA here is from genome assembly GCF_003628125.1 of Pararobbsia silviterrae. Classification (GTDB taxonomy): domain Bacteria; phylum Pseudomonadota; class Gammaproteobacteria; order Burkholderiales; family Burkholderiaceae; genus Pararobbsia; species Pararobbsia silviterrae. The sequence continues at coordinate 190,293 of NZ_RBZU01000005.1, read as the reverse complement.
ATGATCCGCGAGATCATGCCCTGGCCGATGATCGCGTAGGCGCGCGGCCCGAGACCCGTGCCGAGGAAGATGTCCTGGATATCGCGGCGCCGCGCCGCCATGTTGTTGATGAAGTAGCTCGACGTGCCGTCGCGCGTGAGCACGCGTTTGACCGCGATCTCGGCGTAGGCGCCCCATTGACCCGACGCGCGTCCGTCGGCGTTGTCGAACACGAGCTCGACGCTCGCGCGGCTGCCGGGCTTGCGATTCGTCGATCCGTTGAAAATCACGTCCTGCATCGATTCGCCGCGCAGCTCCGAGGCGCGCGACTCGCCGAGCACCCAACGCACGGCGTCGATGATGTTCGATTTGCCGCACCCGTTCGGTCCGACCACGCCGACGAGCTGGCCCGGGACCTGGAATTGCGTGGGATCGACGAAAGATTTGAATCCAGCGAGTTTGATCGAGTTCAGACGCACGGCGAATTCGCTGATTGAAAAGGGAAAATCGAAGCCGGCCTTACCGCGTGCATCGAGGCGGCGAGCCGCCGGGCCCGGGTTCGGGGGTCAATCATACCATCGGGCATCGGCCAGCCGGCACGCTTCGGGCCCGCTTCGGGCACGCGCGCACCGGCCCGACGGGCCCCGCGCGGCGCTGCCGTCCGGCTCGACCGGCCCGGCTTCGAATCGAAGCATCGCACGGGTATAATTGCCGACCTGGCATGCCCCGCGACGGCGCACCGCGCCCGAGCGTTCCGACGACCCTATTCGACTCCGCCGACCTCGTGAATCCGCTGCTCGACACGCTGCAAACGTATCCGTTCGAAAAACTCCGCGTCCTGTTCGCGGGTGTCACGCCGACGGCAGCGCTCAAACCGATCAGCTTCGGCATCGGCGAACCCAAGCACGCGACGCCCGCGCTCATCAAGGACGCGATCGTCGGCTCGCTCGACGGCCTCGCCTCGTATCCGGCGACCGCGGGCACCGAAGCGCTGCGCACGGCGATCGCGGGCTGGATCGCGCGCCGCTACGGCGTCACGCTCGACGCGGCCACCGAGGTGCTGCCGGTCTCGGGCTCGCGCGAGGCGCTGTTCGCGCTCGCACAAACGGTTGTCGACGGCAGCCGGCCCGGCGCGGTCGTCGTCTGTCCGAATCCGTTCTACCAGATCTATGAGGGTGCGGCCCTGCTCGCCGGCGCCACGCCCTATTTCGCGAACAGCGATCCGGCGCGCAATTTCGCCTGCGATTACGCAGCCATTCCCGAAGACGTCTGGGCGCGCACGCAACTGCTCTACGTCTGCAGCCCCGGCAATCCGACGGGCGCGGTCATCACGCTCGACGACTGGCGCGAGCTGTTCGCGCTCTCGGACAAGTACGGCTTCGTCATCGCGTCCGACGAGTGCTACTCCGAAATCTATTTCGACGAAGACCGCGTGCCGCTCGGCAGCCTCGAGGCCGCTCGCGCGCTCGGACGCGACGCGACGCGTCTGGTCGTGCTGTCGAGCCTGTCCAAGCGCTCGAACGTGCCCGGCATGCGCTCGGGCTTCGTGGCCGGCGACGCGGCCATCCTCAAGCGTTTCCTGCTGTACCGGACTTACCACGGCTGCGCGCTGAGCCCGGTTTGGCAGAGTGCGAGCGTCGCGGCATGGGGCGACGAAGCCCACGTCGTCGAGAACCGCGCGATGTATGCCGCGAAGTTCAAGACCGTCACGCCGATGATCGCGAGCGTGCTCGACGTCAAGCTGCCCGACGCCGCGTTCTACCTGTGGGTCGACGTCCGGCGCTCGGGACTCTCGGACACCGAGTTCGCGAAGCGCCTCTACGCTGACTACAATGTGACGGTGCTGCCCGGCTCGTACCTTGCGCGCGACGCGCACGGTCTGAACCCCGGCAGCGGCTTCGTGCGGATCGCGCTCGTCGCGGAAGTCGCCGAATGTACGGAAGGCGCGCAGCGCATCGTCGATTTTTGCCACGGTCTCGCGAAAGCGCGCGCCGCTTGAGCGCGGCGTGGCACGACGCGGCGCATGGCTCGGCGCACGAGCCGCCGCATCACCGGAAACATGAGCCCGTGCGCGCGACGGCGGATCCCCGCCCGGCGGCGGGCGCGGGCACAGACTCGAATACGCCCTTGCATCAGGCTTGCCGTGCGGCGCATCGCCGCTCCGGCATCGCCGCCTCACCCTGCTGAACCCTTTTTTCAACACACCAGGCCGAACTCATGTCGCAACAACAACTGCAAACGATCATCGACCATGCGTGGGACAACCGCGCCGAACTGTCGCCGAAGGCCGCGCCCGGCGAAATCCGCGAAGCCGTCTCGCATGTGATCGCAGAACTCGACAAGGGCACGCTGCGCACGGCCGAAAAGAAGGACGGCGACTGGGTCGTCAATCAATGGGTCAAGAAGGCCGTGCTGCTGTCGTTCCGTCTCGAAGACAACGAAGCGATGCCGGCCGGCGGCTATTCGCAGTTCTACGACAAGGTGCCGAGCAAGTTCGCGTCGTACACCGAAGCCGACTTCGCCGCGGGCGGCTTTCGCGTCGTGCCGCCCGCGATCGCGCGCCGCGGCTCATTCATCGGCCGCAACGTCGTGCTGATGCCTTCGTTCACGAACATCGGCGCCTATGTCGACGAAGGCACGATGGTCGATACCTGGGCCACCGTCGGCTCGTGCGCGCAGATCGGCAAGAACGTCCACCTGTCGGGCGGCGTCGGCATCGGCGGCGTGCTCGAGCCGCTGCAGGCCAACCCCGTCATCATCGAAGACAACTGCTTTATCGGCGCGCGCTCCGAAGTCGTCGAAGGCGTGATCGTCGGTGAAAACTCGGTGATTTCGATGGGCGTGTTCCTCGGTCAAAGCACGAAGATCTACGACCGCGAAACGGGCGAGATCCACTACGGCCGCGTGCCGCCGGGTTCGGTCGTCGTCGCGGGCAGCCTGCCGAGCAAGGACGGCAAGTACAGCCTCTACGCGGCGATCATCGTCAAGAAGGTCGATGCACAAACGCGCGCGAAGACCGGCCTCAACGAACTGCTGCGGGGCGACTGAGCGATGGCCGCGACGCGTGCCGTCCGATCCGCCGCGCACGCGGCGAGCGCCTCCGAGGCACGCATCGTCGTGCATGGGATTCCGAACTGCGACACCGTCAAGAAGGCGCGCGTCTGGCTCGAATCCCACGGCATCGACTTCGCGTTCCACGACTACAAGAAAACCGGCATCGACGCGCCGACGCTCGAACGCTGGTTGCGCGACGTCCCGCTCGACACGCTGCTGAACCGGCGCGGCACGACGTGGCGCGGCCTGCCCGACGCCGCCAAGGATCGCGCGAGCGAGCCGGCCGGCGCCGTCGCGGTCATGATCGAGCATCCGTCGGTCATCAAGCGCCCCGTGCTCGTCGTCGACGGCGCCGTCAAGGCCGTCGGCTTCTCGCCGGACGTCTACGCGTCCCTGTTCTGACCTCACTCGATTGACCATGTCCGCCACGCTTGCCCTTACCGAACACCTGATCGCCCGCGCATCGGTCACCCCCGACGACGTCGACTGCCAGGCGATCATCGTGCGTCGCCTTGAAGCCGCGGGCTTCGCTTGCGAAACGATCGTCTCCCGCGACGTCACGAATCTCTGGGCCGTCAAGCGCGGCACGGCGGGTCGCGAGGGCAAGCTGCTCGTGTTCGCGGGCCACACCGACGTCGTGCCGACCGGCCCGGTCGACGCCTGGCAATCGGCGCCGTTCGTGCCGACGCATCGCGACGGCAAGCTTTACGGCCGCGGCGCGGCCGACATGAAGACCTCGCTCGCGGGCTTTGTCGTCGCGAGCGAGGAATTCCTCGCCGCGCATCCCGACCATGCGGGCTCGATCGCGCTGCTGCTCACGAGCGACGAGGAAGGCCCCGCGACCGACGGCACGGTGAAGGTCGTCGAAGCGCTGAAGGCGCGCGGCGAGCGGCTCGACTACTGCGTCGTCGGCGAACCGACGTCGGTCGACACGCTCGGCGACATGGTCAAGAACGGCCGCCGCGGCTCGCTATCGGGCAAGCTCGTCGTCAAGGGCATCCAGGGCCATATCGCGTACCCGCATCTCGCGCGCAATCCGATTCACCTCGCCGCGCCCGCGCTCGCCGATCTCGCGCGTGTCGAGTGGGACCAGGGCAATGAATATTTCCCGCCGACGAGCTGGCAGATGTCGAATATCCACGCCGGGACCGGCGCGACGAACGTGATCCCCGGCACCGCGACGATCGACTTCAACTTCCGCTTCTCGACGGCGAGCACCGTCGCGAGTCTCAAGCAGCGCGTGCAGACGATACTCGACGCGCACGGCTTCGACTACGACCTCGACTGGACGCTCGGCGGCGAACCGTTCCTCACGCCGCGCGGTGAACTCTCGACCGCGCTCGGCGACGCGATCCGCGACGAGGTCGGCGTCGAAACCGAACTCTCGACGACGGGCGGCACGTCGGACGGCCGCTTCATCGCGAAGATCTGCCCGCAGGTCATCGAATTCGGTCCGCCGAATGCAACGATTCACAAGATCGACGAACATGTCGAAGTCGCGTTCATCGACCCCCTGAAGAATATTTACCGGCGTGTGCTCGAAAAGCTCGTCGCGTAGTCGCCCCAGCCCAACGAGAGTGCCATGACGAACCCGTCCCATCCGTTTTCGACCGTGCGCGACCTGCTTCGCTACGCGACGTCGCGCTTCAATCAGGCCGAGATCTTCTTCGGCCACGGCACGACCAACGCGTACGACGAAGCCGCGTATCTGATCCTCCATACGCTGCATCTGCCGCTCGACACGCTCGATCCCTTCCTCGACGCGCGACTGATGGACGATGAGATCGCGTCGATCCTGAATCTGATCGAACGCCGCGCGACCGAGCGCATGCCCGCCGCTTATCTGACGCACGAGGCCTGGATGCACGGCTTTCGCTTCTATGTCGACGAGCGCGTCATCGTGCCGCGCTCGCTGATCGGCGAACTGCTCCAGGACCGGCTCACGCCGTGGGTCGACGATCCCGATCAGGTCACGGCCGTGCTCGAACTCTGCACGGGCTCGGGATGTCTCGCGATCCTGTCGGCCGCGGCGTTCGAGAACGCCGATGTCGATGCGGTCGACATTTCGCACGCGGCGCTCGAAGTCGCCCATCGCAACGTCAGCGACTATCAGCTCGACGACCGGATCGCGCTGTTCGAAGGCGATCTCTACGAGCCGCTGCCCGAGCGTCAGTACGACGTGATCATCACGAACCCGCCGTACGTGAACCAGGCGTCGATGGATGCCCTGCCGCCCGAATACCGCCACGAGCCCGAGATCGCGCTCGCCGGCGGCGCCGACGGCATGACGATCGTCCAGCGCATCATCGCGCACGCCAAACGATGGCTGTCGCCCGACGGTGTGCTCGTGGTCGAGATCGGCAACGAACGCGACCATGTCGAAGCCGCCTTCGGCGGTCTCGAACTGAACTGGCTCACGACGAGCGCGGGCGACGACAGCGTGTTCCTGCTTCGCGCGGCCGACCTGCCGGACTGACGCGGAGCGCGAGGCGCCTATCGTGTTCGCCCACTGGATCCCGCTCGATGCGCTGCATGTCGGTTCGCTGATCGCGCTCGCGCATCTGCTCGGGGTCGCGATGGCGTTTCACGCGGTCGCGAACACGCGCACGTCGCAAGGTGCGATCGCCTGGGCGGTCGCCTTGATCGCGATGCCTTATCTGACGGTCATCCCGTATCTGTTTCTGGGCAGCAGCCGGTTTGCGGGGTATGTCGACGCGCGGCGCCTCGGCAACCAGCGCATGCGCACGCAGACGCGCGGCGCACATGCGTCGCGCCATATGGACGACGGCGGCTACGCGGCCGCGCAGCTCGGCGCGAACACGACGCGCGCGCTGACCTATCTTGCGGATATGCCGTTCGTCGCGGGCAATGCGCTGCGGCTGCTCGTGAACGGCCGCGCGACCTTCGATGCGATCTTCGACGCCATCGACTCGGCGCAGCACTTCATCGCGATCCAGTTCTTTATCGTGCGCGACGATGCGCTCGGACGCGCGCTGCGCGACCGGCTGCTTGCGCGCGCGGCGGCCGGCGTCAAGGTCTACTTTCTCTATGACGGCATCGGCTCGTACGATCTGCCGCGCAGCTACGTCGAGCGTCTGCACGCAGGCGGCGTCGAGATCCGCGCGTTCGCGACGCGCAAGTTCATCAATCGGTTTCAGCTCAACTTCCGCAATCACCGCAAGATCGTTGTCGTCGACGGGCAGCGTGCGTACGTCGGCGGCTTGAACGTCGGCGTCGAATATCTCGGCGAGAAGCCGCGGCTCTCGCCATGGCGCGACACGCATCTCGAACTGCGCGGCCCCATCGTCGCGAACGTACAGTTCGCTTTTCTCGAAGACTGGTACTGGGTCACGCAGCGGCTGCCCGACTTTCGCGTACCGAGCGCCGATGCCCAGGCCGGCGACGCCCGCGAAGCATGGGCGAGCGTCGATCCGACGATCGCGCGCGATGTCGCGCTCAGCGATCTCGCGCTCGACGAAGGCGTCGAGCCGGGCCGCGACGTCGCGCTGCAATCGGGCGCGCAGATCGTGCCGCAAGCGCAGGCGTCGCCCGCCGAGGGACACGCTGCGGTAAGCGAGACCCGACACGACGCGCCGGCGCCTCAATCCGGCGCGCACGCCGCGGACGAAACGAACGACCTCGACCAGGCGCTCGATGTCGTGCCGTTGCCGCCGCCCGTGCCGCCGCTTGAGCCGCCCGAGCTGCTCCATCCTTTCAGGCCGGGCGATCCGCGCGTGCCCGGGCGCCGGCCCGGCACGCCGGACGTGCGATGCCAGGTCATCGCGACGGGCCCCGCCGACCGGCAGGAAACGGCGTCGCTGTTCTTTGTCGAGGCGATCAACGCGGCACGGCATCGCGTCTGGATCACGACGCCGTATCTGATTCCCGACGAAGCGGTGTTCGCCGCGCTGCGGCTGGCCGTCATGCGCGGCGTCGACGTCCGGATCATGATTCCGTCGCGCCGCGACCACTTCGTCGTCTTCGAAGCGTCGACGCGGCATGCGCACGATGCGCTCAAGGCCGGCATCCGGATCTATCGCTACCGGCCGGGCTTCCTTCATCAGAAAGTCATGCTGATCGACGATCGCGCGGCTTCGGTCGGCACGGCGAATCTCGACAATCGCTCGTTCCGGCTCAACTTCGAAATGATCGTGCTCGCCGTCGATCGCGATTTCGCGGGCAAGGTCGAAGCGATGCTCGTCGAGGATTTCGCGCACTGCTTCGAGATCGACGCGTCCGAATACACGCGCGCGCCCGCGTGGCGTCGTCTGACGATGACGATCGCGCGGCTCTTCTCGCCGATCCTTTAGCGAACGGCCGCGCTGCGTCCTGGGTCCTTAGCGCCTTAGCGCCTTAGCGCCTTAGCGCCTTAGCGCCTTAGCGCCTTAGCGCCTTAGCGCCTCAGAGTATCGCCTCGATATCGCGCTCGAGCGCGTCGGGCTTCGTCATCGGCGCATAGCGCTCGCTGACCTTGCCGCTGCGATCGACGAGAAACTTCGTGAAGTTCCACTTGATCGCCTCGGTGCCGAGCACGCCGGGCGCCTGATCCTTCAGATACGCATAGAGCGGATGCGCCGCGTCGCCGTTGACGTCGATCTTGTCGAACATCTGGAACGTGACGCCGAAGTTCTTCTCGCAGAACGCCCCGATCTGCTCGGCGTCGCCGGGTTCCTGCTTGCCGAACTGATTGCACGGAAAGCCGAGCACTTCAAGGCCGCGCGCGCCGTATTTCTCATGAAGCTTCTGCAAACCCTCGTATTGCGGCGTGAAGCCGCATTCGCTCGCGGTATTGACGATGAGCAGCACCTTGCCGCGATAGCGTTCGAAGTCGATCGGCGTGCCGTCGAGCGCCGTGGCGGAAAACGAGTAGATTGGATCCATCGATGCGTCCTGGTCGGTGAGGGTTCGCGAAGCCCCTACAATAGCGGTTTTCGCATTCTCCTAGACGTCGTGATCCGGTTCAATCAGGTTTCCCTCGCACGCGGCACGAAGCCGCTGTTCGACAACGCCAGCTTTACGCTGAATCCCGCGGAAAAGGCCGGACTCGTCGGCGCGAACGGCGCCGGCAAATCGACGCTGTTCGCGATGCTGCGCGATCAGTTGCATCCCGATGCGGGGGATCTGCAGTTTCCGCCGACATGGCGCGTCGCGCATGTCGCGCAGGACACACCGGCTGTCGAACGCAGCGCGCTCGACTACACGCTCGACGGCGACACCGTGCTGCGCGACGCGCAAACGCGCATCGCCGCGGCCTCGGCCGCGCACGACGGCCATGCCGAGGCCGAGGCGCACGCCGCGTTCGCCGACGCCGACGGCTACACCGCGCCCGCGCGCGCCGAAGCGCTCTTGCTCGGTCTCGGGTTCACGCTCGAACAAACGCGCGCGAGCGTCGCCTCGTTTTCGGGCGGATGGCGCATGCGCCTGAACCTCGCGCAGGCGCTCATGTGCCCGTCCGATCTGCTGCTGCTCGACGAACCGACGAACCACCTCGACCTCGACGCGATCGTCTGGCTCGAAGACTGGCTGCGGCGGTATCCGGGCACGCTCGTCGTGATCTCGCACGATCGCGAGTTCCTCGATGCGGTCTGCAACGTCACGCTGCACATCGAGAACCAGCAGGTCAAACGTTACGGCGGCAATTACACACAGTTCGAGATCCTGCGCGCGCAGCAACTCGCGCTCCAGCAAAACGCCTACGAGAAACAGCAACGCTCGATCGCGCATCTGCAAAGCTTCGTCGACCGCTTCAAGGCCCAGGCCACGAAGGCCCGTCAGGCGCAAAGCCGCGTCAAGGCCCTCGAACGCATGGAATTGATCGCACCCGCGCACGTCGCGTCGCCGTTCACGTTCGAATTTCGCGCGCCCGATGCCGCGCCGAATCCGATGCTCACGCTCGATCGCGTGCAATGCGGGTACCGTCCCGGCGGCCCTTCGGGCGAGCCCGAAGGCACCGAGGACGCGACCGTCCATGCCGACGGTCACGGCGGCGGCGGCGGCGGCGCGCAAAGCGCGACGCACGCCGATCGCCGGCAGCCCGACACGCGGCCCGGCGATATCGTGATCGTCGACAAGGTGACGCTCTCGGTGCAAAACGGGCAGCGCATCGGCCTGCTCGGCGCAAACGGCCAGGGGAAATCCACGCTGATCAAGACGCTCGCGGGCGTGCTGCCCGCGCTGTCGGGCACGGTCCGCACCGGCAAGGGACTTCAGATCGGCTATTTCGCGCAACATCAGGTCGAAACGCTGCGTCCCGACGATTCGCCGCTCGCGCATCTCGCGCGCCTGTCTCCCGACGTCCGCGAACAGGAACTGCGCGACTTCCTCGGCAGCTTCAATTTCCGCGGCGACATGGCGAGCGCGCCGATCGCGCCGTTTTCGGGCGGCGAAAAGGCGCGTCTCGCGCTCGCCCTGATCATCTGGCAGAAGCCGAATCTGCTGCTGCTCGACGAGCCGACGAACCACCTCGATCTCGAAACGCGTCATGCCTTGACGATGGCGCTCGCCCAGTTCGAAGGCACGCTGATCGTCGTCTCGCACGATCGGCATCTGTTGCGCGCGACGACCGATCAGTTCCTGCTTGTCGCGCACCACGCGCTCCAACCCTTCGACGGCGATCTCGACGATTATCGGGACTGGCTGCTCGAGCATGCGGCGAACCAGCGCGCGCAGGCCGCGAGCGGAAACGCGGCGGGCGACGCGGACGGATCGGCCGGCGGCGCATCGAGCGTCGTCGACCGCAAGGAACAGAAGCGCCTCGAGGCCGAGGCACGGCAAAAGCTCGCGCAGCAGCGCAAGCCCCTGCAAAACAAGATCAAGAAGCTCGAAGCCGAACTCGACACGCTCAACGACGAGAAAACGCGCCTCGACGCCTTTGTCGCCGATCCGGCCAGCTACGAGGCCGCGCGCAAGGCGGAACTGACCGAGGCCTTGCGCAAGCAGGCCGACGTCAGCGCGAAGCTTGCGCAGGTCGAAGCCGACTGGCTCGACACGCAGGAGCAACTCGAAGCGCTCGGCGCGGGCTGAGGGGCTTATTCGAGTTCGCGAACACGGTCGATTGCCTGCTCGATGCGGTCGACCGCGACGACGTTGAGCCCGTCGATCGGCTGCTTCGGCGCGTTCGCCTTCGGAATCAATGCCGCGCTGAAGCCGAGCTTGGCGGCTTCCTTGAGACGCTCCTGTCCGCGCGGCGATGGCCGGATTTCGCCCGCGAGACCGACTTCGCCGAATACGACGAGCCCCTTCGGCAAGGGCTTGTTGCGCATCGACGAATGGATCGCGAGCAGGACCGCGAGATCCGCCGCGGGCTCGGCGATCTTGACGCCGCCGACCGCGTTGAGGAACACGTCCTGATCGAAGCACCCGATCCCCGCGTGCCGATGCAGGACCGCGAGCAACATCGCAAGCCGGTTCTGTTCGAGACCGACCGCGAGCCGGCGCGGATTCGGCACCTGCGCCGCGTCGACGAGCGCCTGGACTTCGACGAGCAAGGGCCGCGTGCCCTCCTGCGTGACGAGCACGCACGAGCCCGCGACCTGCTGCTCGTGCTGCGACAGGAACAAGGCCGACGGATTCGCGACGCCGCGCAGTCCCTTGTCGGTCATCGCGAACACGCCGAGTTCATTGACGGCGCCGAAGCGGTTCTTGATCGCGCGCACGAGCCGATATGACGAGTGCGTGTCGCCTTCGAAATACAGCACGGTATCGACGATGTGTTCGAGCACGCGCGGTCCGGCGAGCGCGCCCTCCTTCGTCACATGGCCGACCATGATGATCGTCACGCCGAGTTGTTTGGCGATGCGCGTGAGTTGCGCCGCGCATTCGCGGACCTGGGCGACCGAACCCGGCGCCGACGTCAGCGCATCCGAATAGACCGTCTGGATCGAATCGATGACGGCAATCTCGGGACGTTCGGCGTCGATCGTCGCCTGAATGCGTTCGAGCTGGATTTCGGCGAGCAAGGCCAGTTCCGACGCGCCCGATGCCGCCTCGGTCAGGCCCAGCCGCTGCGCGCGCAGCGCGATCTGCGCGCCCGACTCCTCGCCGCTCACGTAGAGCGCCTTTCGATCGCGCGCCATCGCGGCGAGCGACTGGAGCAGCAACGTCGATTTGCCGATCCCCGGATCGCCGCCGATCAGCACGACCCCGCCGGGCACGAGACCGCCGCCGAGCACGCGGTCGAATTCGCCGATGCCCGTCGTAAAGCGCGGCACGTCGGCCGCCTCGATCTGTCCGAGCATGCGTACGGGCGAACGCTGGGCGAGCGATTGGAACCGGTGTCCGCTCGACGCCGCTTCGGCAACCGTCTCGACGATCGTGTTCCATTCATTGCACGAGGCGCATTGCCCCGACCACTTCGCGGACTGCGCGCCACAGGCGCTGCAGACATAAACGGTCTTGCTCTTGGCCATCGACTGTGTCTTTGTTCGTCTTCGAGTGCGTTGTATTCGTTGTGTTCGTCGTGTCCTGTCGGCGCGCGCGTCAGTCCGCGCGGACCGGCACGCGCGTGGTCACCGCGCACATGAGTTCATAGCCGATCGTCTCGCTTGCCGCGGCGACGTCGTCGATCGAAATGGTCGGACCCCATAGTTCGACATGCGCGCCGATGCCCGCATCGGGAACCGGCGTCAGATCGACGGCGATCATGTCCATCGACACGCGGCCGATCGTGCGCGTGCGCACGCCGTTGACGGCGACCGGCGTGCCCGTGCGCGCATGACGCGGATAACCGTCGGCGTAGCCGCACGCGATGACGCCGATACGCATCGGCCCTTCGGCCGTGAAACGCGAGCCATAGCCGACGGTATCGCCCGAGCCGAGCATCTGCGTCGCGATGATCTCGGTGCTCAGCGTCATCGTCGCCTGCAGTCCCGATGTCGCGATATCGGCGTGCACGCCCGTCGGCGATCCGCCATAGAGCATGATGCCGGGTCGAACCCAGTCGAAATGAGTCGCCGGATGCCAGAGCGTCGCGGCCGAGTTCGCGAGACTGCGCATGCCCGCGATGCCGTCGGCGCCGCGCTCGAAAGCCGCGACCTGGTGTTCGACGCCGCGTTCGCCGTCGGCATCCGAGAAATGCGTCATCAGGACGATCTGCCCGACGCCCGTCGAACTGCGCGCGCGTTCCCACGCGACGCGGTATTTGTCGGGCGTATAGCCGAGGCGGTTCATGCCCGTATTCATCTTGAGCTGGACATTGAGCGGACGCGAGAGCCGCGCCAGCTCGATCATCCGCAGTTGCTCGTCGCAATGCACGGTCGTCGTCAGGCTGTATCGATCGACGATATCGAGATCCGACGGCTTGAAAAAGCCTTCGAGCAGCAGGATCGGTCCGGCCCAGCCGAGTTCGCGCAGCCGCACCGCCTCGTCAAGATCGAGCAAGCCGAAGCCGTCCGTCGCGCGCAAACCCGGGAACGCGCGCGCCAGACCGTGGCCATAGGCATTGGCCTTCACGACGGCCCAGACTTTCGAGCGGGGAGCGAAACGGCGCACGACGGCAAGATTGTTCGCGAGCGCGGCGGTATGGACGGTGGCGGAGATTGGACGCGGCATGAACGGCTTATGAATTAAAGGCTTTCGCTAGTCGGAACTTCTCTATTTTCATGTTATAAAGCCGGGCACACAACCCTTCCGGACAGGATATGCCGCTTGCCGGTGGAGACCGAACGCCGGCCCCCGTGGATCGCACACGCACAGGATGAAAAAAGGCTTTTACACCATTATGGCGGCGCAGTTTTTTTCCTCGCTCGCCGACAATGCGTTGCTCATCGCCGCGATTGCGCTTCTGTTGGATCTGCAGTCCCCGCAGTGGATGACTCCGCTGCTGAAGCTGTTCTTCGTGCTGTCCTACGTCGTGCTCGCCGCCTTCGTCGGCGCCTTCGCCGACTCGCGGCCGAAGGGACGCGTGATGTTCCTGACGAACACGATCAAAGTCGTCGGCTGCCTGACGATGCTCGCGGGCGCGCATCCGCTGATCGCCTATGGCATCGTCGGGTTCGGCGCCGCGGCCTACTCGCCCGCCAAATACGGCATTCTGACCGAGCTGCTGCCGCCCGAACGCCTCGTCGCCGCGAATAGCTGGATCGAAGGCACGACCGTGAGTTCGATCATTCTCGGCACCGTATGCGGCGGCGCACTCATCAGTCCGCACGTCGCGCATCGGCTGCTGCTGCCGCATCTGCCCGAGGGCTTCACGCCCGCGCATGCCGCGATCATCGTGATCACGGGGATGTACGTGATCGCCGCGCTGTTCAATCTCGGGATCCCCGACACCGGCGCGCGCTATCCGCGCCAGCAACATGGTCCGATGCGGCTGATCTCGGACTTTGCCGATTGTTTCAACGCGCTCTGGCGCGACCGTCTCGGACAGATCTCGCTCGCGGTCACGACGCTGCTATGGGGCGCCGGCGCGACGCTGCAATTCATCGTGCTCGAATGGGCCAAGAGCTCGCTCGGCCTCTCGCTGTCCGAAGGCACCGTGCTGCAGGCGTTCGTCGCGGTCGGCGTCGCGATCGGCGCCGTCGTCGCGGCGGCCAAGGTACCGCTCAAGCGTTCGTTGACGGTGCTGCCCGCGGGCGTCGTGATGGGCGCGGCCGTCATGCTCATGGCGTTTTACAGCAAGGATCTGTTCCCGCCCGAGTGGGTCGTGCATATCGGCCGTTTCAGCGAACCCGTCTACATGCTGATCGCCTATGCGTTCCTGACCTTCATCGGCGCGCTGTCGGGCTTCTTTGTCGTGCCGATGAACGCGCTGCTCCAGCACCGCGGCCATCTGCTGCTGTCGGCCGGACACTCGATCGCGGTCCAGAACTTCAACGAGAATCTGTCGATCCTCGTGATGCTCTGCCTCTATACGCTGCTCGTGCGGCTCAATGTCTCCGTGACGATCGTCATCGTGCTGTTCAGTCTGTTCGTGATGATCACGATGGGACTGATCATGCGGCTGCATCGCCACAACCAGCGCCAAGGCGACGCATTGTCGCTGCTCGGCGACGAATTCCGCTAATCGTCGCGCGTGAAACCGCTTGCGTTTCGCGCGCTCCTTCCGCAGCCACTCGCTTGACGACCCACGCCGTGATTCCGAACGTTCTGACCATTGCAGGCTCCGATTCCGGAGGCGGCGCGGGCATTCAGGCCGATCTCAAGGCCTTCTCTGCGCTCGGCGCATTCGGCGCCTCGGCCATCACCGCGCTGACTGCGCAGAACACGCATGGCGTGACCGCGGTCCATGCGCCGCCGGCTGCATTCATGACCGCGCAGCTCGACGCGGTGTTCGGCGACCTGCGCATCGATGCCGTCAAGCTCGGCATGCTCGCGAACGCCGAGATCGTGCGCGCCGTCGCGGCGGCGCTGCGCCGATATCAGCCCCGCTACGTCGTGCTCGACACCGTCATGATTTCGAAGAGCGGACACGCGCTGCTCCTGCCCGACGCCGTGGCCGCGCTGCGCGACGAACTGTTGCCGCTCGCCACGCTCATCACGCCGAATCTGCCCGAAGCCGCCGCGCTGCTCGGCGAGCCCGAAGCCCGCGACGAGGACGCGATGCGTCGTCAGGCGAGCGCCTTGCGCGCGCTCGGCGCGAACGGCGTGCTGATCAAGGGCGGTCATCTCGGCGGCGACGAAAGCCCCGACTGGCTGTTCGACGCGAACGGCGAGACGCGCATCAGCGCGCGACGCGTCGCCACGCGCCATACGCACGGAACCGGATGCACGCTGTCGGCCGCAATCGCCGCGCTGATCCCGCGCACCGGCAATGTCGAGGAAGCCGTGCGCGGCGCGAAGGACTACCTCGTCGGCGCGCTCGAACAGGCCGACCGGCTCAGCGTCGGCACAGGCATCGGCCCCGTGCACCATTTTCATCGCTGGTGGTGAGCCGCGTCGGCGGCGCCGAGTGCGTTCGTCTGCGTTTGTTCGCGTTCGCGTGGAGGGACTGATGCGTTCCGCTTGTCCGGTCTCGATGTTCACGTCATGACGCGCGTGCGCGCATCATCACAGACAGTCGAAAATCACTACGCAATCCGCGCCGGCTGAATGTCGATATGGTGCGGGTGCGAAAAACCGATTTTTCGAAATTCGAACACGAATATCGAATTCGATAAAACAACGCCGATGCGCGCATGGTGCGCGACTTAAAACCCGCCGGGAACCCGCTTTACGTCCGCTTTACGTCCGCTCCACGCCCCATTCAAGCCCCATTCAAGCTCAATTCAAGCCCATTCGAATAAACACGGGTTTTCGACGGATTTCGGCATGAGGATCGGTCGACCCGGATTTCCAAACGACCTCGCCGATCAGACTTTCACCGCTGAAAGTCAATAAAATCAGCGCCGCCATCGACACGACGACTTAAGACGACACGCCCGCGGACGCCGCAAAAGCGCGCGCGCGATTCTCCCAATCGTCGGCGACGATAAAGCCCCGCGCGCACTCACGCCAGCGGCCGTCGGGATCGCGCTTCCAGGCCGCGATGGCAAACGGATCGTCGCGTGGTCTTGAACGCACTGCCGCCGGTGTTGCATCGATGTGTTGGACTGTGTCGGCCGGCCCCGCGCGACCGGTATCGGTCGGCGCGATCGCGTCTGGTTCGTGCTCCGGAAACGCGTCGGCGATCCGCTGCGTCAGGGTCGCCGCATCGCACCATGTCGAGTCGGGCTCCGCGAGCGGCGCGATCCATCGCAGACGCGGCAAGCGCGTCCACGCGTGCGCGCCGATCGCATCCGCGAGTTCGGGCCAGCGCGCGACCGATGTCCAGAAACCCGTCGGCACATCGCGCGCGAGTCGCGGATCGATATCCATCGCGCGATGCGCGCGCCAATGATCGAAGCGATCGAACAGCCAGCCGCTGACCCACATCTGCGCATGCCACGGACCGCGCGGCAGCAACGCCGCATAGTCCTCGCGCGCCGTGAGCGGCAGTTGATGTTCGAGCAGCCGCGCAAGCTTGATGTCGAGCCGATCGCCGAGTGCCGGCCCGACCAAAGCGGCAAGGGGATCGGCGAGATCCTCGACGTCCACGCGCAGATAGCATTTGACCGCGAGTTCCCAGTGCAAGCGCAGACCCGCGGGATCTTCGAGCAAAAAATCGCACTCGCCGACTGTCTGCTTCTGCACGCGCAGCGGCAGGTTCGCGGCGATCAGCGTATAGGCCGACAGATGCGTCAGCGCATAGTGCACGAGACGTTCGGCATAGTGGCCGACACGCCGCGTCGTCAGCGGCGCGAGGCTCGCATGGAGCGGCGACGGATCGATATCGAGCGCATGGAGTGCGTGAACAAGCGTCGCGGGCTCGTCGACAGGCGGCGCGAGCAGCGAGCCGAACGCCGTGGCGCACAGCACACGCGGCGCGAACAGCAGCCACGCCAGATCGCGCACGCACGGATCGCGTAGACGGGTCAACGCGTCGGCGAGCGCCGACGCGTGGCTCAGTCGAGCACGTTGCGATAGGTCGCTTGCGCGAGGCAGAGATCGGTCCATGCCTTGCTCTTCTCGGGCAGGCTGCGCAATAGATAGGCCGGGTGATAGCTGACGATGACCGGCACGCCTTCATACGTGTGAACACGGCCGCGCATCGACGAAATCGTCGCGTCGGTCTTGAGCAACGTCTTGGCCGCGAACCGGCCGAGCGCGACGATGACCTTGGGCTGGACCAGCGCGACCTGACGCTTGAGGAACGGCTCGCATTGCGCGACTTCGTCGGGCTGCGGATCGCGATTGCCGGGCGGACGGCATTTGATCACGTTCGCGATATAGACGTTGTGCGCGCGGTCGAGACCGAGCGCGCGCAGCATATTGTCGAGGAGCTTGCCCGCCTGGCCGACGAACGGTTCGCCGAGACGGTCTTCGTTCTCGCCGGGCGCTTCGCCGACGATCATCCAATCGGCATGCTCGTCGCCGACCCCGAATACGGTTTGCGTGCGCTTCTCGCAGAGACGGCACGCCGTGCACGCCGTCACGCGTGCCTTGAGCGCCGTGAAGTCGAGATCGGATACGTGCACGCGTTCGAGCACGCCGGACTCGGCCGCGTCGAACGCGTCGGCGCGCGACTCGCGCGCGGGCGAATCGGTTTCGAAATCGCGTGCGTTCGGCACGGCTTCGCCGTCCTCCGCCGAACCCGCGGAAGCCGCTGAACCTGTCGAAGCCGTCGAAGCCGTCGAAGCCGTCGAAGCCGTCGAAGCCGTCGAAGCCGTCGATTCGATGGCCTCGGATGCCACGGGTTCCTCGGCGAAGCGCGCGTGCGTCTCGGGCTCGATCACCGGGCGGTCCGGCACTCGCGCGGGCATCTCGGACGGCTCGATCGCCGCGCCGCGCGCCTCGATCGCGGGGGCGCGTGGCACCGCGACGGGATCCCCCGCGGATGCGCGCTCGAGCGTCGCCCCACGCTCGCGCCGCACCCACAACGGCGCGAGACCGAGCTCGTCGAGCAACGAATCAGGCAGCGACATGGCTCGTCTCCTGTGGGAACGTCAGGCGCATGACGATCGCGTCTTCGCGTTTGCGTTGCGCGGCCGGGTAGTAGTTCCGCCGACGCCCGATCGCGACGAAACCAAACCGCTCGTAAAGCCGCACCGCGCGCTGGTTCGAAGGCCGGACTTCGAGCAGCATGCTGAACAGCTTCTCGGTCCGCGTCACGCGGACCGCTTCCTGAAGCAGCGCGAGCCCGACGCCGCGTCCCTGCGATGCGGGCGCCACACAGAGGTTCAACAAATGCATTTCGTCGACGACAGGCATCAGCACGCAATATCCGATCAGTACGCCCTGGACGTCGCGCATGCACAGGCCGAGATAGCCGTTGCGCAGCGCGTCTTCGAAGTTGCCGCGCGTCCAGGGGAATTCATAGGCGACGGCCTCGACCGCCGAGACCTCGGCGAGGTCGGCCGGCGTCATTCTCGAGACGTATCGGTAGCTCAGGTCTGCGCTCACGTGGACTCCGCTCGGGCCGCCTCGCGCTCGGCCGTGGTTTGCGCCACTTTGTCACGAATATATTCGGGTGCGGCGAGCGCGGGATCGATTGCGGCGCCGCGCCGCCACGCACGCAGCGCGATCGACGCGATCGACGCCGCATGCGGCAGCGCCTCGGCGTCAATCGATGCGGCCTGCGCCGCGGCGCCGAGCCGCGCGCCGAACGCGGCATAGGCATTGCCGGCAAGCGTGAAGCGCGTGTCGGGCGCGACGATCGCATCGGCGCGCGCGAGCGCAGGCGCCGAAACGACACGCCAGTCGCCGTCGTCGTCGGACCACGCGTAGATCGCCCAATACGCCTCGTCCATGCGCGCATCCATCGCGACGAGCACGCATGCGGCGCCCGTATCGCGTGTCCGCGCCGCTTCGGCGCACGCCATCAGCGTGCTGACCGGGATGACCGGGCGCGCGGCGCCGAATGCGAGCCCCTGCGCCGCCCCCGTCGCGGTCCGCAAGCCGGTAAACGAGCCCGGCCCCGCGCCGAATGCGATGGCGTCGCAATCGGCGAGCATCACGCCGGCTTCGTCGAGCACCTCGCCCACGGCCGGCAACAGACGCGTGCTGGACACCGAGCCGGTCGCCTCATGGCGGACGTGGACACTCGAAAACGCCGTCGCGTCGCGATGCGGCGCGACGCCGAGCGCCACGGAACAGAATTCGGTCGAGGTATCGAGGGCAAGCAGGATCGTGCGTTTCATGGCGGCTATTGTAATGCCCGAACCGATTGACCCGAATGCCGGGCACGCAGAAATCACGCCAGTCCGAGCGCGGCGTCCGCGCCCGGCGATCCTCCGCCTGCCCCGCCCGCGCGGCGCGTTTGGAAGGTTCGCTCCACCCGGGCGCCGATTCGGCTTGCTACCATCGATCGCGATTTCGATCCTGCCCCCACTGGAAATGACGATGAGCGAACTGCAATCCCAATTCGAACAAGCCCAGACCGATGTGACGAAGCTCAGCGAGCGGCCCGGCAACCTGACCTTGCTGCGCCTGTACGCGCTGTTCAAGCAGGCGACCGAAGGCGACGCGGGCGGCGACAAGCCCGGGCTCACCGATATCGTCGGACGTTATAAGCACGACGCCTGGGCCGCGCTGAAGGGAACGTCGCAGGACACGGCGAAGACGCAATACGTCGAACTCGTCGAATCGCTGAAAGCCGGCGCCGAATAACCGCGATCGCCGCGACGCCGCAATCTCGTGCAATCGCCCGCGTCGCGCACGTCTGCCCGCCCCCGCGCACACGGATGCACCTGGGTGCGCAAAGAAAAATTAACCGTCTGGCGGATGGCGCGACGCAGCAAAGCACGGTACAATTCGCTCCGCGCTGTAGACGACCTGCCCTCGACGGGTGATGACGTCTCTCGCGACATCGCGTTTTGCTCCAATCCTTAGAAACTGTCCCTTCCTGCCCCAGCGCAGGCTGCACCGAGTGCGGTCTGATGGTCCATCCGGACACATGTGCTGGCGACGGTCTTTGCGGTTCTCCGCGCCGTTGTGCATCCGTTACAGGTTCTAGATCTTCTCCGCGAGGCTTGATCGCCGATCGCGGGGGTGCCCGTGCCGTGTCGATTTGAAGATCGACGCGCGGCTGGGTATCGATTGGCGCCGACGCCCTTTTTGCGCTAGTCGCTGATCTATCTGGAAGCTGTTGATGACTCAAGATCTCTCCCCCCTGAATTCGATTGCTGCAATGGCATTTGGCGAAGATGAACGCGCCGCTGCGGCAGTCGAAGCTGCGCCCGCGCCCGCGAGCGGACCGACATTCGCCGATCTCGGCCTGTCGTCCGACATCGTGTCGGCGCTGACCGCGACGGGTTACCTCGCACCGACGCAGGTCCAAGCGCGTGCGATTCCGGCCGCGCTCGCGGGCCGTGACCTGCTCGTCTCGAGCCCGACGGGCTCGGGCAAGACCGCGGCGTTCATGCTGCCGGCCATCGAGCGTTTTGCTGAAAACCAGCGCAACGGCGTCAAGCGCGCCGGACAGATGCCCGCGCAAAGCGCCGGCACCTATCCCGACGGCCGCCCGCGCCGCCCGGCGCCCCAGCCTGCGCGTCCGAATCTGCTCGTGCTCACGCCGACGCGTGAACTCGCGATGCAGGTCTCGACGGCGGCCGCGACGTACGGCCGTCATCTGCGTCGCCTGCGTTGCGTGAGCATCCTGGGCGGCGTGCCGTATCGCCAGCAGCTCGAATTGCTGTCGAAGAATCCCGAGATTCTCGTCGCGACGCCGGGCCGTCTGCTCGATCATCTCGAACGCGGCAAGATCGACCTGTCGTATCTTCAGATGCTCGTGCTCGACGAAGCCGACCGCATGCTCGACATGGGTTTCGTCGACGACATCGAAGCCATCGTGGCGCAAACGCCTGCCGATCGTCAGACGATGCTGTTTTCCGCGACGCTCGACGGCAAGATCGGCTCGCTGACCGAGCGCCTGCTGCGCAATCCCGAGCGGATCGAGATCACGCGCGCCGTCGGCACGCCGGCCAACATCACACAGTCGATCCATTGGGTCGACGACCGCGCGCACAAGGATCGTCTGCTTGAGCACCTGCTCTCGGACCAGGGCCTCGATCAAGCGATCGTGTTCACGGCGACGAAGAGCGAAGCCGACCAGCTCGCCGGCCGTCTGTCCGACGCGGGTTTCGCGTCGGCCGCGCTGCACGGCGATCTGCCGCAAGGTGCGCGCAATCGGACGCTGCGTGCGCTGCGCGAGCGCAAGGTTCGCGTGCTCGTGGCGACGGACGTCGCGGCGCGCGGGATCGACGTGCCGGGCATCACGCACGTGTTCAATTACGATCTGCCGAAGTTCGCCGAAGACTACGTGCACCGGATCGGCCGCACGGGTCGTGCGGGCCGTACGGGTACGGCCGTGAGCCTCGTGCATCACGCCGAGTTCCAGGCCGTCAAGCGGATCGAACGCTTCACGCGTCAGCCTCTGCCGGTCAACGTCGTCGCGGGCTTCGAGCCGCGCCGTGCACCGCCGGCCGGTAACGGCGGCCGTCCGGGTCATCGTCCCGGCAACCGCGGCGGTTTCGGCAAGCCGCGTTCGTCGAACGGCGGTCCGCGTCGCCACGGCGGCGGCAACGGGAGCAGCAGCCGCGGCGGCTATTCGCGCCAAAGCTAAACGGCATACGCCGTACGGCACGGTCGAACGCCGAGCCGACTTGATCGACACCGGCCGAGGCGCTCGCCTCGGCCATCGAATGGCGCCTTCGGGCGCCATTTTCTTTGGGCCCGTACAACGCGCGTGACGATCGAACGCCCAGCGTGTGAACGATGTGGGGCGCCACGGAAGCTTATTCGAGAGTCCGCGGGAAGCGTCTGGGCCCCTTGGCCCCTTGGCCCCTTGGTCTCTTGGTCTCTTGGTCTCTTGGTCTCTTGGTCTCTTGGTGTCGGGGTAGCCGGATGGCTGGCTGCCTGGGTAGCCGAATAGCCGGCTGCCCGCATGCCCCGCGGCATTGAAGCCTCAACGGACGCTCAGCAGCGGCTTGTCGGAGGCGCGTACGCGAGCCCGATGGGAGGGTCGCCTGCGATTCATCCGCGACGGAATTCGGCGCGATGCTCTCGCCATGTCGGATGCAATATCGGCCGCCCTGGATATTCCACAATGCGGAAAGATCTTTTATGGCACAAAAAATCGTGCTGCGTGGCACAACCTTGATATTGCGCGATAAAGAAGGCCCCTCCACATCGCGAAACGAACACCGTAATTAATTGTTTTAAAAAGATAATATTTTCACCAATCTCCTTGATATCGACTGCTTGTCGATCCGGATCGGCGCATAGACTCTTATACAAGAGTTCGCGATACATCGAAGACGCGACCGGACACCGATCTACATCACTTGATCAAGGAGAGCATGATGACCCGTCAACAAGAAGCCCAACGTCTGCAGCAACAGTGGAACGAAGATCCGCGCTGGAAGGGTATCCAACGCGGCTATAGCGCCGACGACGTGGTTCGCCTTCGCGGTTCCGTGCAGATCGAACACACGCTTGCGAAGCGCGGCGCTGAAAAGCTCTGGCAGTTGCTCAACACCGAGCCGTTCACGAACGCGCTCGGCGCGCTGACGGGCAATCAGGCGATGCAGCAGGTCAAGGCGGGGCTCAAGGCGATTTATCTCTCGGGTTGGCAAGTGGCGGGCGATGCGAATCTGGCCGGCGAGATGTATCCCGATCAGTCGCTCTACCCCGCGAACTCCGTGCCGCTCGTCGTCAAGAAAATCAACAACACGTTCACGCGCGCGGACCAGATCCAGTGGCAGGAAGGCAAGAATCCCGGCGACGACGGTTATCTCGACTACTTCGCGCCGATCGTCGCCGACGCGGAAGCCGGTTTCGGCGGTGTGCTCAACGCGTTCGAACTGATGAAGGCGATGATCGAAGCAGGCGCCGCGGGCGTGCACTTCGAAGATCAGCTCGCCTCGGTCAAGAAGTGCGGTCATATGGGCGGCAAGGTGCTCGTTCCGACGCGCGAGCAAGTGGCCAAGCTTGTCGCCGCGCGGCTTGCGGCCGACGTCAGTGGTACGTCGACGCTCGTCGTCGCGCGGACGGACGCCGAAGCGGCCGATCTGATTACGTCGGATATCGACGACAACGACAAGCCGTTTCTCACGGGCGAACGCACGGTCGAGGGCTTTTATCGGACGCGTCCGGGTCTGCAACAGGCCATCTCGCGCGGCCTCGCGTACGCGCCGTATGCCGATCTGATCTGGTGTGAAACGGGCAAGCCGGACCTTGCTTACGCAAAGCAATTCGCCGAGGCCATTCATCGCACGTTCCCGGGCAAAATGCTCGCGTACAACTGCTCGCCGTCGTTCAACTGGAAGAAGAACCTCGACGACGCGACGATTGCGAAATTCCAGCGCGAGCTCGGCGCGATGGGCTACAAATTCCAGTTCATCACGCTGGCTGGGTTCCATAGCTTGAACTACTCGATGTTCAATCTTGCGCACGGCTATGCGCGCCATCAGATGAGCGCGTTCGTCGAGCTCCAGCAGGCCGAATTCGCCGCGGCGGAAAAGGGCTTCACGGCGGTCAAGCATCAGCGCGAAGTCGGCACGGGGTACTTCGATGCCGTCACGCAGACCGTCGAGCGCGACGCGTCGACGACAGCGCTCCACGGCTCGACGGAGAACGAACAGTTCTTCGAGAAGCAGGTTGCCGAAAAGCGCGTCGCTTGACCTTAACCGCGATCGGTATGCGACGCGGGGCCCAATTGAGCGGCCTGCGTCGCGACAGCATTCACGTCGGGCAGTTGGCAGGGAGGAGGCATCGCGAAGCATCGAGATCCGACACAGGGTCGTGCATCGCGACGTTTTGCATCAGGGAGGGCGGCGCGTTTCGCTAAACGAACGCGTCCGCAACCGGCGCCCGCCGAAGTCGCGGAGCCCGGATGGAAGAAGGCCATGTCCGTTATCGCGGGCATGGCCTTTTTGCATGGCGGCTCGGGCAGATCAGCATGTACTGCGTCCCCCGCGGCTCAGCTCCGACTACGCGACATATCTCGGCGTCCCGCTCCGAAACTCCGGCACGCGCGGCCTATGTCCCGGCCCGACTCGAATCACGCCGCGCATCGTGGCGCCCTAACCTGACGCTTCGATCTTGGCGACGCGTGCTTTCCGAGCCGCTCGCGACAGCGACTCACGGTAGACGATGACTGGAATCTGCGTATGGGTCAGCACACGCTGAGTCTCGCTTCCGATCAACAAGCCGCTCAAGCCTCGGCGGCCGTGAGAAGCCATGAAGATGAGATCGCATCCGTATTTTTCGGCCGTATCGATGATCCCTTGATACGGCGTCGAGTGAACCGAAACGACAGCGGTGCACGGAACGCCAGCCGCTTCGCACGCCAATTCGATGGTCCGCAAGTGCTCGCGTGCCTCGAGTTCAGCGCGTTCCTGGTATTCGGCCGGGGGTTCGACAACAACTTCGGAAAATGGCGTATAGGGATACGGCGGCAGACACGCATAAGCGGTGACGTTCGCGCGGAGGGCTTGCGCGAGATCGATCCCACCGTCGATGGCGAGCTGCGATAGATGAGAACCGTCCGTCGGAATCAGGATGTGCCGGAACATATCGCCCTCCTCTGAGCGCGATTCACGCGCCTGCTTGCAGCATAGATGCTGCTGAGGCAAGTGCAATCCGATCTACTGCGGACCGGCGATTCCGGATAAGGGACGAGCGCTGAAGATATGCGACGCACCGTGGCGCGGCGACAACCGACAGACTGGACTTAACCACGCTTTCGCGCGTGGAAACGTCGCATGCATGCGTTTTCGTGCGTCACCCTGCCACGCATCGACACGACGCGCTCAGCGGGTGCGACGTGCATCAGACATTGCGAGCCCCCGAACGTCGGTGGTGTGCAATACGTCACGCTTCACAAAACCGAGCCGCAGCGCCTAAGCGCGTGAATGCGGATTTCGATCGCCGGCAGGACTTCGCCGCGCCATCCTGCGTTCACGCGACGCCGCGGTAGCGTACCGATGGGACGCTCGCTTTGGACTGATCCAACTCATACAACCGTCCGATAAGGACGGCGATGCATTCGGTTGTCGCAACCGAACGACTTTTGAAATCGCGCGTGACAACGCCACGCTGATTTTCAATGGAAATCGAACACGCTTTCGAGCCGATATCGCTGCAACATCTCCGCGATACGACTTCGCGATCGAGTCGATTTCGATTTCACGCGGATCGAACGAAGGCCATCCGGCACGACAACGTGCCACTGCGCTTCATTCCAATATGCGTGATTTCGATACGGCGATTAGAGACCGAGCAGACGGGACGCTTGCGCGTTACGGCGGCGTGCGGCTTCGCGTTGACGGGCTTCGTACGAGTAGTCCGAATCCATCGGGAGGTACGGGCCTTCGAAACCTTCACGAACCGACTTGAGGTACGAAACGATGGCTTGATAGATAACGAGGATTTGCATTTTCTGGCTCCGGCGGTCTAGGGTTTTCCCTTAAGAACGAATTATAAGGGTTTTCCCTTGAATGTCTAGTGCGCCGCACAAATTCGTGGAGTTTCACTACATCCGTCGTCTGTCGGCAACGGGTGTTTTGACGAGATGGCCATGTCATATTGGCGCTGCTAGCTCGGTGCACAGGGCCTCCGCCCGAGTTCGCGGTCGTCGGCCACGACGAAGGTCATAGGCCACGACTCCGCCCCGTGCGACCGCACGCCCGCGATGCCGTGCCCTATGTCCGCCCGCACTGACACCCATATCGACGCTGAGCTAGGTTAATCGGCTTACCCGAGGCACAAGACGGGATGGGCTCGTCTGCCCGTCGGGTGATCGGGTGATCGGGTGATCGGGTGATCGGGTGATCGGGTGATCGGGTGATCGGGTGATCGGGTGGTCGGGTGATCGGGTGGTCGGGTGGTCGGGTGGTCGGGTGGTCGGGAGCCTGGGAGCCTGGGAGCCAGGTGGCTTCGGTGCCTCAGTGCCTTGGTGCCTGACAGGCTGGTGAGCTGAGCAAAATCTGAGGACCGGAATGGGCTAAGTCATTGCGTAGAGCGTTCACGACGCACGCGATCGTGATCGACCCAATCGCCGCTCTCGATCCGCGGCAGGCCCGTCGCACGATCGGCGTGAATCGGATAATAAAAACAAGACAGACGTCGGCCATCGACCTCGATTTCGCAAACCTCGCGGACGAACAAGCCCACCTCGCCGGGATAGACTTCCTCGATTTCGTCGAGCACGGGCAACAGCGCCTGCACCATTTCGTAGACCTCACCACGCACGGGTTGCGCCGTGTCGTCACGCACGAGTCCCGGATACGCACCGAAATCATATAAATGGCCCCGCAATGTCGCCTCGCCGATCAAACGCGGCTGCGCGATCGCGCGCGCCTCGGCCGCCCGTGCGACGTCGTTCGACTCGCCAGCGCGCAAGGTTCCATAGACAAAAACATAAATAGTCAGCATGTCGGCCATCGTCCGATCCTATCTCGTCAAAACGTCATTCGCGCCAGGGCGGCGTGGCCCTACCCGTCGACACGCGGCGAGCAGACTCGCCTGTCCGCCACGCCGATGGGCTTGACGTCGGCCCGCTCCGTCGTATGCGGCTTCGTGTGCCCTGACGCCCCAGCGGCAAGCCAGCCAAGTTCGCGCGGCGCCAGCTCACTCGATCACGGATGAAGTGTATCGGCCGATACGGCACTAGGCGGACCTTGTTCGATGCGGCGGCCTGCTTCATCCGTCCTCGACAGTCATCGCGCCGCAATACGCGGTTGGCTGTCGCGAGCTGAGGAACACGTCGCTCGCAAGGAGATGGCGTGAACGGGTCGGTGGACTAGTAGATCGGCGCCTTAGCCGGTCGGCAGCTCGGTGCTCGGTGCTCGGTGCTCGGTGCTCGGTGCTCGGTGCTCGGTGCTCGGTGCTCGGTGCTCGGTGGGCGAGTTGGCGAGTTGGCGGGCTGGCGGGCTGGCGGGCTGGCGGGTCAGCGGGCTGGCGGGTCAGCGGGTCAGCGGGTCAGCGGGTCAGCGGGTCAGCGGGTCAGCGGGTCAGCGGGTCAGCGGGTCAGCGGGTCAGCGGGTCAGCAGGTCAGCAGGTCAGCAGGTCAGCAGGTCAGCAGGTCAGCAGGTCAGCAGGTCCCTGAGGATGCTACACGCCCGCGACAGCGTGTAGAGTGACGAACATGGAAGCCGCCACGCACGCCCCACATCTCGACATTCC
Source organism: Pararobbsia silviterrae (assembly GCF_003628125.1). Taxonomy (GTDB): domain Bacteria; phylum Pseudomonadota; class Gammaproteobacteria; order Burkholderiales; family Burkholderiaceae; genus Pararobbsia; species Pararobbsia silviterrae. The sequence continues at coordinate 163,620 of NZ_RBZU01000005.1, read as the reverse complement.
CGAACGCTACGCGCCGACGCTCGAGCATCCGGTCCGTGTGCGCAGCCGTCCCATGGACGCGGATACGGCCTTCGGCTACCACCAGCACCCATGGGCGCAAGTCGCCTATACGTCCGAAGGCGTCATCCGGATCGAAGTCCAGGACACGACCTGGATCGTGCCGCCGTCCCGCGCCATCTGGATCCCGGCCCGCATCGAACACGATGCGCAAATTGTCGAACCGGCCTACCTCCGCACCCTCTATATCGACGAATCCGTCATCCCGCCCGCGCTCGATCAGTGCCGCGTGCTCGAAGTCTCGCCGCTGTTACGCGAACTCATCGTCGCGCTCGATACGCGCGCCCCCGTCGATCCCGCACGCGAGCGCCTGCTCGGCAGGCTCATCCTCGATGAAATCATGCGATCCGAACCCCTGCCGCTCGGTGTCCCCCTTCCCAGCGACAAACGGCTGCGCGCGCTCTGCGAATCGATCATCGCGAACCCTGCGGCGGGCGACTCGCTCGAGCAACTCGCGGTCGACGTCGGCGCGAGCGTACGCACGATCGCGCGGCTGTTCCGAAGCGAACTCGGAAGCAGCTTCTCGGAATGGCGACAGCAAGCGGTGCTCGCCCACGCGATCCCGCTGCTCAGTCAGGGACTCCCCCTCTCGCACGTCGCGAACGAACTCGGATACACGAGCCAAAGTGCATTTACGGCCATGTTCCGGCGAGCGTTTGGCAAAAGCCCACGCGCGTTTTTCGCAAAGGACTCCAGCTAATGCGTTCCACCAAAGCCATCCACGCTGTCGAGCGTCTGCGCAAACGCAGCGCTCACCCGGACTTCGCGGCCGTGAGTCTGCCTGGCGGCCTGTTCTACCTGATCGACCGCCACGACCCTGACACGCCCAAGCTCTGCCCTCCGCTGCCCGTCGAGGCCTTCGTCGATTTCGTCGATGGCCTCTCGCCCGAGAAACCCCGCAAAACCAGCAAGCTCGACGTCGAATTCGAGGAACAGATTCGGAAAAGCCGCGGGTGATGCGGCATCGGTCGCTTGATGAACGATTGCCCGGTTGACCGCTTGAACACCGAGCCGCTCGCACGAGCGGTCGACTGTTCGATCGAGAGGTTCGTCGGCCGGCCAGACAGGCCAATGGATCGGCCTATGTGAAAGCACCCACGCAAGCGTCGATCGAGACGCGCGCGAAATGGCGGAAGCTCGCGTGATTCGCCGCTTAGACGATGACGCGATCGGTCAGCTCGCCATTCGACCGATTCGCTGGTCGGCCAGTCAATGGACCCACGGCTTGGTCGCCGTACGGAAAAAAAACATCGCAAGCGCCTCTCGATACGCGTGCGGAACGGCGAAAGCTCGGGAGACTCGCCGCTTAGATGATGGATCGATCGGTCATCCACTTGACCAAGGGGTTGGCCAGTCGATCAGCCGACTGATCGGCTAATCGATCGCCCCACGGAAAGAACCCGTCCGCGTACCGATCGCACAGCGCACGAAACGGCACAGCACGGCAGCAAGGCCGAAACGCCCCGCGCTTGCCGCGAAGACCGACGGACCCCGATCGGTGTCCGTCGGTCGCCGTACCCGAGGCAAATCAGAACTTCGTGCGAATGCCCACGCGCGCCGATACCTGATTGTTCGTCGATGAGGCGTTGCCCGGGAATCCTGTGTAGATCGATGCCGACAATGGCTGGCCCGTCAAAGGATCCGACGTATAGGCGCGTTGCCAAATGCCCTGAAAATAGACGTCCGTGCGCTTGGACAACGAATAATCGGCCATGAAGTTGACCTGACCGTATTTCGGCACCGTGTCCGAGTAAATCGCGTCCTGATGAACACGCGTGTACGTATAGCCGGCCACCAAGGTCGCTGCCGGCGTCAGTTGATATTGGCCCCAAAGCTCGTAGTTATCGAACGACGCGGTCGCCCCGCCGAGCGCATCGTCATACCGCGAGTTCGTATAGTCGGCACCAAACAGCGCCGGACCGAACTGATACGTCCCGCCGCCGCCGACCACCTGCATATTCGACGGCGAACTCGCCGAATTACCGAGCAATCCGAAGAACGGATCGCCGCCGAATGCGGACCAATTGCCGTCGTTGAACTGCGCGACCGGGTTCCGCGCGTAGAGATAGCCGACACCGATATAGAGCGGCCCCCCCGTATAACTCGCGCCCGCTGCGACCGTGCTGTCGGTTCCGAAACTGCCCGCGACACCCCCCAACGCATACAGGCCGCCGAACTGCAGGCCCGAAATCGTCGGGCTCGTGTACTTGATGGCGTTATCGACGCGGAAACCGTTGTCGCTGTTGTCGATATCGCCCGCGTGCGAGAACATCGCGCCCCAGTACCCGTTCATCGTCGTCGGCTGCACGTAGTCGACCACGGAATCGTACTGGCGACCGAGCGTCACCGCGCCCCAGCTATCGGACTGCAGACCCACGAATGCTTGCCGGCCGAACAAACGGTCATGCTGAAGACTGTTGCCGGAACTGACGTCGAAGCCGCTTTCGAGCTGAAAAATGGTCTTGAGGCCACCGCCCAGATCCTCGGTGCCCTTGAGGCCCCAGCGACTTCCCTGCAACACGCCGCTTTGCATGGCCAGAAGCCCATGCCCCTGACCGTCGGCACCGACCACGTTATTCAGATAGGTCACGCCCTCGTCGAGCACGCCATAAAGCTCGACGCTGTTTTGCGCGGACGCCGAGCCGACGGCGACACACCCGATTGCAAACGCAACGAGCGACTTCTTCATCAATGCAACCTCCCGATTATTCTGATTTTGAGTCCCCGCAAGGGAGGCCTGCGCCATATCGGCGCGGCAACGAGATGCCGTCATCACGGTCTCGCGTCTCGATCCCCGCCGGCTCACGCGCCTCGTCCGATCCAGTCGTCGCCGGACCTCCCCGGAGGAATACGCATGAGACCAAACCCGCCACGACACGACGAACCGGAACATCCGCCCGGCTGCCGGCCCGTGCCGTCAGGCTCTGGTGAATTGAATCGTAGGAAACGCCGCGCTCAGGAAGGATTAGGGTAAATACTCATTTCTTGCCCAATCGCGCGATCCCGCGAGACTCGCGCGCCAGGCATCCGTCGTCCGGCTTCGTTCCGGCTTGCCAGGCATGCCTCGCGCCGCGACCGCCTTGGCCCCGGCGTGCCACCCTCGATCGACGCGCGTGCTTGCGCATGCCGCGCGCACGAATCCGAGTGTTGCTTGCCGGGTACAAGATCAAGGCGTGACGCGGACGAGCGGCCGGTCACCGTCATCGCCATGCGTCGCAATTGAAAGAAGACCGTAACTTCAACGTCAGATTGATCGGAATTGAACGGACCATTTGCCGACACGCATCGACGCGCGAATCGTCGATTCAATAAAAAACGCGCATTCGCTCCATCGCGAATGCGCGTTCCTCGCCAGCTCGATTCCCATCCGATCCGAAATCGGATCCGGAAAGCCGACCGATCGGCTTACGCGTCCTCTTCGTTGTCGTCGTCGGGCGGCGGTTCGGCCGCGGGCTTCGCGGCCGATTTCGGGGCAGCCCCCGGCGTACCGGGAAACGGGAAATTCGAGAACATCGACTTCGCCTGATTCTGCATCTGGTCCTGCATCTGCACGAACATGTTCTTCGACTGCTCGATGTAGCTGGTCATCATGCCCTGCATCATCGGCGCCTGCATATTCATGAACTGCGACCACATGTCGCTGTTGCCCGCCGTGTCGTAGAGGCCCTTCGACTGCTCGGTGAGCTTGTTCTGGATGTCGATGAACGCCTGGATATTCTTCTCGAGATAGGTGCCCATCATGCCCTGCATCGCATGTCCGTAGAAGCGGATGATTTGCGAGAGCATCGAGCTCGAGAACATCGGCACACCGCCGCTCTCCTCCTCGAGAATGATCTGCAGCAGAATGCTGCGCGTCAGATCCTCGGACGATTTGGCGTCCACCACGCGGAAGTTCTCCTGTTCAAGCACCAGTTGCTTGACGTCCGTGAGCGTGATGTAGGTGCTGGTCTCGGTGTCGTAAAGTCGGCGATTCGGATACTTCTTGATCAACCGCTCGCCCGTTTTCTTTGTCGTCGTCATTCGAAGCCTTTCGGCGCAGCCCGTGGTCGTCTGGCCGCGCAAGTTGTCGGGGTCCGCAGATCGCGCGCGACGGCTCGCCGCGTACGATCGTCCGGCACAGTCGGCCACTCGCGCGGACGACATGCACCGGCTCAGACGGGCATCAGCCCATATGCAGACCGCCGTTCAATGAAAAGTCCGCCCCAGTCGCAAAGCCCGACTCGTCGGACGCCAGCCATGCACAGATCGAGGCGATTTCGTCGGGCGACCCAAGACGCCGGACGGGAATCGTCGCGATGATCTTTTCAAGCACGTCAGGACGGATCGAACGCACCATGTCCGTCCCGATGTAACCGGGCGACACCGTGTTGGCCGTCACGCCCTTCGTCGCGACTTCCTGAGCCAGCGCCATCGTAAAGCCATGGATACCGGCCTTGGCCGTCGAATAGTTCGTCTGGCCGAACTGGCCCTTCTGGCCATTGACCGACGAAATATTGATGATACGGCCCCACCCGCGTTCGACCATGCCGTCGATGACCTGCTTGGTCACGTTGAACAGGCTCGTGAGGTTCGTATCGATGACCGCGTTCCAGTCCTCGACCGTCATCTTGCGGAACACGACGTCGCGCGTAATGCCCGCATTGTTGACGAGCACATCGACCTCGCCGATCTCCGACTTGACCTTGTCGAATGCGGTCTTGGTCGACTCCCAGTCCGCGACATTGCCTTCCGATGCGTGGATATCGAATCCGAGCGCCTTCTGGTCGGCCATCCATTTGACCCGGCGCGGCGAGTTCGGACCACACCCGGCGACCACGACGAAGCCGGCCTTGTACAACCGCTGGCAGATCGCGGTCCCGATACCACCCATCCCACCTGTCACATAAGCAATGCGTTTTGGTGTGTCGCTCATACTGACTCCAATATGTCTCGCTGGTTGTTCTTGGATACCGCGAACGGGCCCAAGGGCCCGCATGTCTCATCCTCGAGCGGATGCGCCGCGTGCGGCGTCCGCCCGTTCGCCCGACGCCGTATCGGGCTTAGAAGCGCTCGACCGCGAGCGCCACGCCCATCCCGCCGCCGATACACAGCGAAGCGAGACCGCGCTTGGCGTCGCGCTTCTTCATTTCATAGAGCAGCGTCGTCAGGATCCGTGCGCCCGACGCGCCGATCGGATGGCCGATCGCGATCGCGCCGCCGTTGACGTTGATCTTCGACACGTCCCACCCCATCTTCTTGTGCACGGCGAGCGCCTGCGCCGCGAACGCTTCGTTGATCTCCATGAGGTCGAGATCGGAGACCTTCCAGCCCGCGCGCTCGAGGCAACGTTGCGATGCCGGCACCGGGCCGATCCCCATCACGCTCGGATCCACGCCTGCATTCGCGTAGGACTTGATACGCGCGAGCGGTGTGAGCCCAAGCGCCTCAGCCTTCTTGAGCGACATGACGACGAGCGCGGCCGCGCCGTCGTTGATGCCCGACGCATTGGCCGCCGTCACCGTGCCGTCCTTCGCGAACGCGGGCTTGAGCCCCGCAAGCGATTCGGCCGTCACGCCGTGACGCACGAACTCGTCGGTCGCGAACCGGATCGGATCGCCCTTGCGTTGCGGGATCTCGACCGGCGCGATCTCGTCGTCGAAACGGCCCGACTTCTGCGCAGCCTCGGCCTTGTTCTGCGACTCGGCGGCGAACCGGTCCTGCGCGTCGCGCGTGATGCCGTGCTCTTTCGCGACGTTCTCGGCCGTGATCCCCATGTGGTACTGGTTGTACACGTCCCACAGGCCGTCGACGATCATCGTGTCGATGAGTTTCGCATCGCCCATCCGGAAGCCATCACGCGAGCCAGGCAGCACGTGCGGCGCCGCGCTCATGTTTTCCTGCCCGCCCGCGACGACGATTTCCGCGTCGCCCGAAATGATCGCGTTCGCCGCGAGCATGACGGCCTTGAGCCCCGATCCGCACACCTTGTTGATCGTCATCGCGGGCACGGCGGTCGGCAGACCCGCCTTGATCGACGACTGGCGCGCGGGGTTCTGGCCCGAGCCGGCGGCCAACACCTGCCCCATGATGACTTCGCTGACCTGGTCGGGCTTGACGCCCGCACGCTCGAGCGCCGCCTTGATCGCGATAGCGCCGAGCTCGGGCGCGGGAATCTTCGCGAGCGAGCCGTTGAACTTGCCGACACCCGTACGGGCCGCGGAAACGATGACGACATCAGTCATAACCAACCTCTCAAGTTACAGAATCAATTCATCACATAGGTGCCCGGCGCCGGCTCGATGACCGGATAGTCGCCCGAGCCGAGCTTGGCGCGCGGCTTCACGCGCTTACCCGAATACTGTGCGAGCCACGCCGACCAACTCGGCCACCAACTGCCCGGATGCTCGGTCGCGGCCTCGAACCAGTCGTCAGCCCCCGACGGCAGCGCGCGCGGCGCGTGCGTCACGTCGTCGCCGATCTGCCAGAAACTGCGCTTCTTTTTCGCGGGCGGATTGATCACGCCCGCGATATGGCCCGACGCGCCGAGCACAAAGGTCTGCGGACCGCTGAGCAGACGCGTCGACGCAAACGCCGACTTCCACGGGACGATATGGTCATCGCGCGACCCGTAGACGAAACTCGGAACGTCGATCTTGCCGAGGTCGATCTTTTCGCCGCATGTCGTCAGCGCATTCGGAATCCGCAGCTTGTTTTCAAGGTACGTATTGCGCAGATACCACGCGTACATCGGTCCCGGCAGATTCGTGCAGTCGCCGTTCCAGAACAGCAAATCGAACGGCGGCGGCGTATGCCCTTTCAGATAGTTCTCGACGACGTAGTTCCAGACGAGATCGTTGGGTCTCAGGAACGAGAATGTATTCGCAAACTCGACGCCGCGCATCAGTCCCGGCGGCGCCCCGCGATGACCGCCGATCGTCGATTCGCGCATCTGGACGTGGGCCTCGTCGACGAACACGTCGAGAATGCCCGTGTCCGCGAAATCGAGCATCGACGTCAGCAGCGTCATCGAGGCGGCCGGATGTTCGCCGCGCGCGGCCAGCACGGCCAGCGCCGTCGCGAGCATCGTGCCGCCGATGCAAAAGCCGAGCGTGTTGATCTGCTCTCGGCCCGAGATCGCGCGAACCGCGGCGATCGCGGCCAGGACGCCCTCGTCGATGTATTCGTCCCAGGTCTTCGCGGCCAGCGTCGCATCGGGATTGCGCCACGACACGATGAATACGGGGTGTCCTTCGTCGAGCGCATAGCGCACGAGCGAATTGTCGGGCCGCAGATCGAGGATGTAGTACTTGTTGATGCACGGCGGCACGACCAGCAACGGCCGTTCATAGACCGTATCGGCGCGCGGCTTGTATTGGATCAGCTGAATCAGATCGTTCTGGAAGACGACCGCGCCTTCCGTATTCGCGAGGTTGTCGCCGACCTTGAAATCCGCCTCGTCGCTTTGCATGATCTTGCCGCGCGACATATCGGTCAGCAGATTCATGATCCCCTGGCGCAAGCTTTCGCCGCGCGTTTCGATCAACGCATGCTGCGCCTCGGGATTCAAGGCGAGAAAGTTCGACGGCGACGCCGCAGCCGTCCACTGCTGGACGAAAAAGCGAATCCGCTCCTGCGTCTTCGCATCGGCATCGACGGCTTCAGCAAGCTGGCTCAAATAGCGAGAATTGAGCAGATACCACGCGGCCGCGAATCCATAAGCCGGCGTCTTCGACCACGCATCGGCCGAAAAGCGGCGATCGGCGAGCGCGCCCGTCAGCGGCTCGTTCGCCGAGATTCGCTTGAGGAGTTCGGTGCTGTCCCGGACGTAGTCGTTCTGCAATTGCGCGAGCTTGTCGGGCGCGATCTTGAACGCCGGCACGCCCGGCACCGCGCCGAGTTGTTGAAGATCCGGCAACCCCGGAAACCCCGTGCCGAACGGCATGCTCGGAAACGCATTCGCGAACGGCGCCGCCATCGATGCGGTCAGCGCGGACGGCATCTGCGCAAGCGCGGGCATCGGGGGAAATCCGCCCGCCGGCCAGCCCGGTCCGGGTGAACCCGCCGCGGGCCAGGCTGCGGGCCAACCATTGGGCGCGCCTGCGGCGCTGTTGCCCGAAGCGTGCTCGGCACCGGCGACACCCGGCGGCGTAAAGAGCGCGCCCCATTGCGAGAACCATTGCTCGACGGCGCGCGTGAACTCTGCAGTGCCGGGAATCGCATTCGGAGAGGTCGATGCACCTGATGCGGAATAGCTGGACGAGGCCGCTGAACTGCCGGCATTTTTCGAGGCTGTCATGCGTACGGTCGACCCTTACATGCGCTCAACGATGGCGGAGATTTAGCGTGTCGTCTGATGCGGTGATCCCGGGCGAAGTCCCGATCAGACATGGGTTCGCGGGTCGAACGGATCAGCGCTCGTGAACTCACAGCATACAGCCTGGACGCGCTACCGTTCAGGCATTCTTCCTCTGGGGAGAACCCATGTCAATGCTTTGCAGGCAGATTTTGACGCGCCGCGTCAGCTTGTTGATAGGCATTTTCCCCGAGAATTGCGCGCCTTATGACGCGCTCGTCGCGGAATGCCCATGCCTATCCGCGATTACCCGGACACGCCCTGACGCCCTGCCCGACACACGTCTTCATCCGTTCGCATCGCGCGCCCCGCATTCACCGCCCCTCGATCCAGATCATGCCGGCGAAACGCCCGGTCACGCGATCGCGGCGATACGAGAAGAAGCGTGCGGGATCGGACACCGTGCATCGATCGCCGCCCGTCATCGCCACGACATCCGCGCGTGCAAGCCTGAGTCGCGCAAGCGCCGCAAGGTCCGCGAGGTATTTGCCCGGCGCGCACGCGACGAACGCCGCGCCCGTCCGGTCGCGTTCGGCGGCCGTCGCGGCATCGACGAACACCTCGAAGACGTCGGTCCCGACTTCGAAGACATCGGGACCGATCGCGGGACCGAGATACGCATCGAGACGCGCGCCCACGCCCGCTTTGCGCGCGACCGCGTGCGCGGTCCGTTCGAGCACGCCCGCCGCGAGGCCGCGCCATCCCGCATGCGCGGCGCCGACGGCGCGGCCGTGCACATCACGTAACAGGACAGGCATGCAGTCCGCGACCATCACGATGCAGGCGACGCCCGGCACATCGGTCACGCTCGCATCCGCGCGCGGTGCGGCATCTCCGGCATCGAGACGCTCGACGACCGCATGTGCGTCCACGACATCATGACCATGCACCTGTTCGAGCCACGCGAACCGCGCGCCGCCCGCGAGTTCGGCGAGCGCATGCCGATTGGCGAGCACATGCTCGCGGTCATCCCCCGTATGCAAACCGAGATTCAGCGCATCGTAGGGCGCCCGGCTCACGCCGCCTGCCCGGGTCGTCACGAGCGCGCGTACGCCATCGACAGCGGGCCACCCGGGTTCGAGGCACGCATCGCGCGTCAGCCGCGGCGCAGCCATCCGTTCCGTCGTCATCGATTCATTCCGTTGTCATCTTTGTCGTCGTCGATCGAAGCCGTGGCGTCGCGACTCGGCGCGCTCGGATCACGCATCGATCACACATCGATCACGCAGTTCGATCGTGTCTCGACCACGCCTCAGTCACGCCCCGAAGCACGCGGCACGCGCATAACCGTTACTGCCGCGAGAACAGATCGAGATCGAGTTCCTGATCGAACCCGCATGCCTGCGCAAGCGCAACGATATCGGCCGGCAGCGCCGCGCGGAACTCGACATCGTCATCGGTCTCGGGGTCGCGAAATCCGAGCTGCCACGCGTGCAGCGCCTGCCGCGCGAACCCGCCCGGCAAGGCCTGATTCGCGTGCTGCCCCTTGATGCGGCCATAGAGCGGATCACCGAGCAAACGGTGATTGATATGAGCCATGTGCACGCGGATCTGATGGGTGCGACCCGTCTCGAGATCGCAGATCACGGCCGACACGGGCTTGCCGTCGAGTTCGCCGTGCGCGATCGCGCGATAGTGCGTGACCGCGGGCTTGCCGGCCGCGCCGGGTACGACCGCGATCTTCACGCGGTCGCGCGGATCGCGGCCCAGCGGCGCGTCGACCGTGCCGTGCCCCGCGCGGCCCCAGACCAGCGCGAGATAACGCCGGTGCACGGTGCGCGCCTGCAACTGGCGGATCAGATCGGTCTGCGCTTCGACCGTGCGGGCGACGACCATCAGGCCCGACGTATCCTTGTCCAGCCGGTGCACGATGCCCGCGCGCGGCAACGCGAGCGCCGCGTCGCCGTACCGGTGCAGCAGACCGTTCAGCAGCGTCCCGCTCCAATTGCCGACCGCCGGGTGTACGACGAGCCCGGCGGGTTTGTCGACCACGACATACGAACGCGCTTCCGCAACGATCGGTAAGGCGATCGGTTCGGCCTGAAACGCGAGCATTTCCGGCGCCACGGCCGGGGTGACTTCGACATCGGTATCGGCGAGCGCGCTTTGCTTGGGCTTCGCCACCTCGCCGTCGACGGTCACGCGGCCCTCGTCGAGCCACGCCTGCAAACGACTGCGCGAATACTGCGGAAACAGCCGTGCGAGCGCCTTGTCGAGGCGTTCGCCCGCGTATTCGGCGGGCATGCGCGCCTGGCGCGGCGTGTCGTCGACGGCGCCGGCATGCGGCAAGCCGACCGCGTCCGGCGTCTCCGACATATCGAAATCGCCCTTGGAATCGGCTGAAAAATCGTCGTCGAGCCCGGACGCGTCGAGCGCGTCGGGGACTTTGTTTGATGGGCTATAATTCGCGGTTAGATCAGGGGCCATCAGTCAGGGCCATGAGTGGCGGCCGTCGAAACGGCCTTGAAGGATTCGGAACAGACACCCGGGAAATGCAAGCGTTGAGCACAATCAAACTGGTAACGCTGACCCTCGCGGCAAGCACGGCCGTTCTTCTCGCGGGCTGCGGCGGCCTGCCGCAAAAGACCGACGAGACGGCTGCCTGGACAACCAACAAATTATACTCGGAGGCCCAGGACGCCATGTCGAACAACGACTGGGCGAAATGCGCGAAATACTTCGAGCAAGTCCAGGGTCGCGATCCGTTTGGTCCGCACGCGCAGCAATCGCAGCTCAATGTCGCGTATTGCCACTATCGCGACAGCGAACAGGGCGACGCGAACACCGCGATCGACCGCTTCATCAAGCTGCACCCCGATCACCCCGATATCGCGTACGCCTATTACCTGAAAGGCCTGATCAACTTCAACGACGATCTGGGTCTGTTCGGGAAATGGGGCAACCAGGATATGAGCGAGCGCGATCCGAAGGCGCTGCTCGACTCGTACGACGCGTTCAAGACCGTCGTCGACAAGTACCCGCAGAGCAAGTACGCGCCCGATGCCGCGCAACGCATGCGCTACATCATCAACGCGCTCGCGTCGCATGAAGTCCACTCGGCGCAGTACTACTACAATCGCGGCGCCTACCTCGCCGCGATCAATCGCTCGCAGGCCGCGATCCAGCAGTACAAGAACGCGCCCGCGACCGAAGACGCGCTGCACGTGATGGTCCTCTCGTATCGCGCGCTCGGCGATCCGAAACTCGCCGACGACACGCAGCGCGTGCTTGCCGCGACGTTCCCCGACAGCCCGTATGTGACGGGTCATCCGCGCAAGACCGACACCAAGCCCTGGTGGCAACTCTGGTAAATCCGGCGTCGCGCTGACGCGACCCGCGCATCACGCACAACGCCTCGCATCGCCCCGCCGGCGCCGGATTTCGATCCGGCACAGCAGGAACGATGCGAGGCGTTGTGCCGTTTACGTCTCGGATCACGTCTCGGATCACGTCTCGGATCACGTCTCGGATCACGTCTCGGATCACGTCTCGGATGCGGCCCGGATAAGCGATTCACCCTGAATCCGCGGACTCAGGGCAGCGGCAATCCGACATAGCGCTTGACTTCGTTAAGCGACAGGATCGATTCGACCGACGTGACCCCCGGCAGCGCGCGCACGACGTCGCGCATGAAGACGCCATAGTCGTCGAGATCGCGCGAGACGATCTGCAGCAGGTAGTCGGCCGTGCCCGACACGTTATGACACGCGACGATCCGCGGCAGTCCCTGCACGTCGCGCTCGAATCGATTCGCGAGCGAGCGGTCGTGCAGCGAAAAGCGCACCAGGCAGAACGCAACGACGCCGAGCCCGAGCGCCGTGCGCGACAACACAGCGCGATATCCCTCGATATATCCGTCCGCTTCGAGCCGCTTGAGACGACGCGCGCACGGCGTCTCGCTGAGCCCGACGCGTTCGGCAAGCCGCGCGTTCGAGATACGGCCGTCGCGCTGGATTTCGGCCAGAATCGCGCGATCGGTCCGATCGAGATCGCTCATCGGATTTCCCCTTCAGTTCTGATGAATCGCAGTGTAATCCTCCACGCATTCGGGTTCGAGCTCAAATAAACGCCAGCGATCGCTCTGCAACGCGCGGCAAGATAGCTGCTATGCCTGCGCGCTTCGAAGCCTGCTTCGGATGCCTGCTTCGAGCCCCTCGCTTCGAAAGCCGCCTCGAATCCCGCTTCGAATCCGACTTCGAATGCGGCATCGAAGCCGCCACGATCGACGCTGCGCGAGCGCCCTCAAGTCTCACCGGAGCCCCGAACATCATGGTCTCGATGAATCTCATGCTGGTCTTCGTCAGCGCGCTCGCGCTCGTCTATGCATTGCCGGGCCCCGACATGGCGCTCGTGCTCCAGACCAGCACATCGCACGGCCTGCGCCACGGACTCGCGACGGCGCTCGGCCTCGCCATCGCGCGCGCCACGCACGTGACGCTCTCCGCCTGCGGCGTCGCGGCGTTGTTACGCAGCGCACCCTGGCTCTACACCGGTGTGCGCGTCGCGGGGGCCCTCTATCTCGCCTATCTTGCGATCCAGATCTTCCGCTCGCCCGCCTTCGGTCTTGCCGCGCGCGACGGCAGCCGCACGCCGCCGCGTACCTGGCGAACCTCGATCGGCAAGGGCATGTTGAGTTCGATACTGAATCCGAAGGCGCTGCTGTTCTGTTCGGTGCTGCTGCCCCAGTTCATCGTGCCCGCACAGGGACAGGTCTGGCTGCAGGTGCTTGAACTCGGCGTCGTCCTCGTCTTGTGCGGTGCGGTGTTCGATACGACGCTCGCTTTCGGCGCGTCGCGCATCTCGAACTGGCTGCGCCATCATCCACGTGCGCAGCGCATGCAGCGCTGGACGTTTTCCGCGGCGCTCCTCGCGTTTGCCCTGCATCTGTCGATCGACTGAGCGAGTCACGGGCCCATCGGCCGAACGATGGGGCCGCATTGCCGCCATGCGATTTCACCGCTTAGCGTCCTAATGTTCCCGTGCCGTATCGCATCGGCGGCTTGTCCCATCAGCGCCATAACACCTCAACGTCCCAACGTCCTGACGGCTTAACACCTTAGCGCCCTAACGCCTTAGCGCCTTTGCGCCTTTGCGCCTTTGCGCCTTTGCGCCTTTGCGCCTTTGCGCCTTAGCGGCTTAGCGGCTTAGCGGCTTAGCGGCTTAGCGGCTTAGCGGCCACGATACGCAACCCGCGCCGATACGTAATTCCGACCGTTACACATCGGTGACACACCCTCGCCGGACCGTCGTTTGCGGCCATGCCTGCATGCATCGGTGTATACACCGATCCCCGCCAGGGCCTGCACGAACCGTCGCGCGCCAATGCCGCGCGAGCCCCATCCAGTCTCGCCGCGCGCCGATTTTGCGTGAACCGGGCGCTCAAAATCCGGATCAATCCATACCAAAAGTGAGATTGGACACGCCGAAAACCCCGTTGATACGATGTTTTCATCATATCAAAGCAGTCAAAAACAGCAGTTCGAGACATGTCCAGAGGAGGCACCTTGACCGGTATTCGGCTCAACGGCGTAACAAAACGGTATGGCGAGACGGAAGTCATCACAGGTCTCGACCTCGATATCCACGAAGGCGAATTCCTCGTCTTCCTCGGCCCGTCGGGCTGCGGCAAATCGACGCTCCTGCGCATGATCGCGGGACTCGAGTCCGTCAGCGACGGCCAGATCACGATCGGCGACCGCGAGGTCAACGACCTTCCGCCGGGCAAGCGCGGCGTGGCCATGGTGTTCCAGCACTATGCGCTCTACCCGCACATGACCGTCTACGACAATATGGCGTTCGGCCTGCGCAACTCGGGCGTCGTGTCGGACGACATCGATCGCCGGATCAAGGAAGCGGCCCGCATGCTCGAACTCGATGCGCTGCTGCAGCGCCGTCCGTCGCAGCTCTCGGGCGGCCAGCGTCAGCGCGTCGCGATCGGCCGCGCGGTCGTCAAGGAACCTGAAGCGTTCCTGTTCGACGAACCGTTGTCGAATCTCGACGCCGCGCTGCGCACACGCACGCGTGTCGAGCTCGCGCGGATCCATCAGCGCCTGAACTCGACGATGGTGTTCGTCACGCACGATCAGATCGAAGCGATGACGCTCGCCACGCGCATCGTCGTCATGAATCGCGGCCGCATCGAGCAGATCGGCGCCCCGCTCGAGATCTACAAGCGCCCCGCGACGCGCTTCGTCGCAGGCTTCATCGGCGCGCCCGCGATGAACTTCATCGACGTCGAACGCGCGGGCGATCAAGGCGGCCGGCTCGTCGTCGCGCTGCCCGGCGCGCAGATCAAGATCCCGACGGCCGTCGCCGCATCGAGCCTGCCCGCCGGCAAGCTCACGCTCGGCGTGCGCGCCGAGCACGTGATCCTCGACGCGTCGGGTCCGCTCGAAGGCCGCGCCGAAGTCATCGAACGCCTGGGCGACCGCTCGCTCGCGCACGTGAGCCTGCCGAACCTTCCGCTGCTCGTCGCCGAAGTACCGCGCGATCTCGAACTCGAAGTCGGCGCACGCGTGCGCATGAGTCTCGATGCGGCCCATCTCCATCTGTTCGACGAAGCAGGCAAGGCCCATCATGGCGTCTGACCGTTCACTCGCGATCGATACGCCCAAGGCCCGCAAGCGCCGTCATCGCAATCCGAATTCGCGCTGGACGAACACCTTGTTCGTCGTGCCGTTCGTGATCGTCTACGTGCTGCTGCTCATCGTGCCGCTCGGACTCGGGTGGTGGCTGAGCCTGCAGAACGTCGATCTGCTCGCGGGCACGAGCGAATTCATCGGCATCAAGAACTATCTCGATCTCGTCTTCGATCCGATCTTTCGCGGCGCCGTACGCAACACGTTCTATTTCGTGATTCTCACGGTGCCCGTGTTCGTCGTGATCGGACTCGCGCTCGCGCTCGTGCTCAATCGTCCGGGCCGCTTCGGCGCCGCGTTGCGCGCGATCTTCTTCGGATCGTCGGTGCTGTCGGTCACGATCGTCACGCTCGTCTGGAAGCTCGTGCTGATGCCGGGCCACGGTTTGCTCGCCGACGTCAGCCACGCGATGGGCATTCCCGAATACGTGCCGCTGCTGCACGAAGCCACCGCGCTGCCGACGATCGCGGTCGTCACGGTCTGGTGGATTGCCGGTCTGCCGATGATGCTGTTCCTCGCGGCGCTCCAGCAAATTCCGCAGGAGCTTTACGAGGCCGCCGCGCTCGATAACGCGACCCGGTGGCGCACGTTCACGAAGATCACGCTCCCGTCGATCTGGCGAACCGTTGCGCTCGTGGCCGTCATCGAAGCCGTGTTCCAGTTTCAGTTGTTCGGTCAGGCCCAGTTGCTGACCGACGGCGGTCCGAACAATTCGACGCGGCCGCTGGTCCAGTTCATCTACGAGACCGGCTTCCGTCAATGGACGTTCGGCTATTCCGCAGCGGCCGCGCAAGTCCTGTTCGCGTTCATGCTGATCGGTGTCGTCGTACAAGCCTGGCTTCTCCGCAAGAAGGAATCCGCATGAGCACGCTCGCAATCGAAACCCGTCCGCGCGGCTCGCTCGCGGGACGCCTTGGCGACCGCCTCATGCTCGGCGCGGTCGTGCTGTTCGCGCTGATCTGGATCGCCCCGCTCATCTGGGTGTTCTGCCTGTCGTTCAAGCCCAATGTATTTCTCGAGCAACACACCGACGTCCTGTTCTCGCCGCCGTTCACGCTGCAGAACTACACGAACATCATCCATACGTCGGCGGTCGGCGGCTGGCTGCTCAACAGCGTGATCGTCTCGCTCGGCCAGACGATCCTCACGCTCGTGATCGCCTCGCTCGCGGGATACGGATTCGCGCGGACCGAGTTTCCGGGCAAGCGCTATCTGTACGTGATCTGCCTGTGCGGCCTCGCCGTGCCCGACCAGGCGCTCGTGATTCCGCTCCACCATATCTTCGCGGACCTCGACTGGCACAACACGTATGGCGCGCTGATCATGCCGAAGCTCGCTTCGCCGTTCGGCGTCTATCTGATGACGCAGTACTTCAAGGCCGTGCCCGTCGACATCGAGGAAGCGGCGCTGCTCGACAACGCGTCGCGTTTCAAGGTGTTCTGGCGCATCGTGCTGCCGCTGTCGATGCCCGCGCAGGCGACGCTCGCGATCTTCACGTTCCTCGGCGCATGGAACGATTACCTGTGGCCGCTCGTGTCCGCCTCGAAGCCTGAGATGTACACGCTGACGATCGGGCTCGCGTCGACGCAGGGCAATTTCGCGCAGTCCGAAGGCATCGGCTATCTGATGGCCCAGGCGATCTTCGCCGGATTTCCGATCTTCGTGCTGTATCTGTTCTTCCAGAAGTACATCGTGGCCGCCGTCGCGGGCACCACGGTCCGCTGATCCGCTCTTCGAGCGATCGCCGACGTCATGCCGCAGTTGTCGAACGTGTCGGTCAATATGTAATAGACATACGTACATTTTGACCGACACGACGAAGAATCGAGCCCATACCGATTTTGTTTCACATGTCGTGCATCGCAACACCCTCGCAACAAGAAAGCGATTGATCGCTTCAAGCATAACCAGGACACCGCGCGACCTTGGAGGCGATGCGGTCCAACGAGTATCCAACAGGAGATAGACATGAAGAGATCGCTGTCCCGCGGCCTGCTTTCGGTAGCCGCGTTGAGTCTGGCCGCCACGCTGGCGACGCCCGCGTCCGCGAAGACGGAAATCACGCTGTCGCGTTTCTTCGGCGCGTGCGATGCCGAATACGGCAACGTCAACGACGTGAGCAAGGCATCCGGCGAATGCGGGATCATCACGACGCTCGTGAACCAGTTCAACGCGACGAACAAGGAAGACATCGTCGTCAAGCCGCAGATCATCGAATGGGGTCCGTACTACACCCAGATCGATGCGCGCATTCTGAGCCACGACGTGCCGACGATTTCGGTCATGCACGAGGCCGTGCTCGGCGACTACGTGAAGCGCAATCTCGTCGAACCGCTCGACGACGGCTTCAAGTCGGTCGGCATCGACAAGAACGACTTCACGGGCCACGCGCATCGCGGCGTCACGTTCGGCGACAAGACCTATGCGCTGCCGTTCGATACGCACTCGTGGCTCTGGCACATCAACGTGAACCTGTTCAAGAAGGCGGGTCTCGTCGACGCGAACGGCAAGCCGATCCTGCCGAAGACGCCCGACGAACTGCTCGCGCAGGCCAAGCAGTTCAAGGACAAGACGGGACTGCCCTACTTCACGGTGCCGATCGCCAACGAAGCCGCCGCGCAAACGCGTTCGTTCGATACGTGGGTCTATCAGCAGAACGGCACGCTGTTCCCGAGCGGCCCGACGAAGATCGACATGCATAGCCCGGCGGCGACCAATGCGCTGTCGCTCTACGACAAGCTCATGAAGGCCGGCGACATCACGCCCGGACTCGACTACGGCGCGGCGAACCAGGCATTCGAGAACGGCAAGGCGGGCGTGCTCATGTGCGGTACGTGGGTCATCGAAGACTTCACGAACCTCGCGAAGAAGCCCGACTCGACGCTCGCGAACGACGGCTATGAAGTCGTGCCGTTCCCGAACCTGTTCCAGAAGAAGGCGGTCTGGGCCGACGGTCACTCGTGGATCATGCTCAAGGGCGGCGCCAAGGACGAGAAGACGCGTCATGCCGCGCTCGTGTTCCTGAAGTTCCTCTACGACCACGATGGCGACTGGGCACGCACGGGTCACCTGCCCGCACGTCAGTCGATCATCGACAGCGCCGCATTCAACGCGCTGCCGCATCGTTCGGACATCAAGGAAATCTCGTCGACCGGCTACTCGCTGCCGAACACGGTGCCGCGCCAGTTCGCGATTCAGCAGATCGTCGGCGAAGAAATCAGCAACATGCTGTCGACAGGCAAGCCGCTCGCCGACGTCCAGAAGGACGCCGAGGACCGGACCAACAAGCTGCTCGCGAAGTAATCGGACGCACGACGGCGTGCCTGCCGCACGCATGAGCCACGCGGCACGCCGTCGGCCCCTCCGACGACCTCCGACGTTGCACGGGCGTCGCGCGATGCGGCTCGCGACGCCTCCGACACCCTTCATCGACGCGCCGGAATTCGCCGTGCGCGTGACTCGCCGTGCCGTACCGCAGCGGCACGCACTTTTTTCCGCCACAGGACCAGAACATGATTGCCACCCGCCTCGTCGTCGATCGCGACTTTGTCGTTGGGGACCTTGACCGACGCGTTTTCGGCACGTTTGTCGAACATATGGGCCGATGTGTCTACACCGGCATCTATGAGCCGGATCACCCGGACGCCGACGCGCGCGGATATCGCAAGGACGTCATGGAACTCACGCGCGAACTCGGCCCGACGATCGTGCGCTACCCGGGCGGCAACTTCCTGTCGGGCTACAACTGGGAAGACGGCGTCGGTCCGCGCGACAAGCGTCCGCGCCGGCTCGATCTCGCCTGGTATTCGACCGAGACGAACCAGTTCGGCACGAACGAATTCATCGACTGGTGCCGCGAACTCGGCATCGAACCGATGTACGGCGTCAACCTCGGCACGCGCGGTCCCGACCATGCGCGCCATTTCATCGAGTATTGCAATCACCCGAGCGGCACCGCGCTGTCCGATCTGCGTCGCGAACACGGCTATGAAAAGCCGCACGACATCAAGTTCTGGTGTCTGGGCAACGAGATGGACGGTCCCTGGCAGATCTGCCGCAAGACGGCCGACGAATACGGCCGCGCCGCGCTCGAAACCGCGAAGCTCATGCGCATGGTCGACCCGACGATCCAGCTCGCCGCGTGCGGCTCGTCGACGCACGACATGGCCACCTACGGCGCATGGGAAGACCGCGTGCTCGATCATTGCTTCGAACAGGTCGATTTCATCTCGCTGCACACGTATTTCGAAAACCGCAAGGATTCGACCGCGGAATTCTTCGGCAACATCGAAATCATGAATCTCTTCATCAAGGAGATCGTGGCCGTCGCCGACAGCGTCGCGGCGCGCAAGCATTCGTCCAAGCGCATCATGCTGTCGTTCGACGAATGGAACGTATGGTATAAGGCTCGCTCGATCAACGATCTGCGCAAGCCCGGCTGGCCCGAGGCGCCGCGGCTCATCGAAGAGGTCTATAACCACGAGGATGCACTCGTCGTCGGCGGCGCGCTGATCACGATGATGAATAACGCGGATCGCGTGAAGACGGCCTGCCTCGCGCAGCTCGTCAACGTGATCGGGCCGATCATGACCGAACCCGGCGGCAAGGCATGGCGCCAGACGATCTTCTACCCGTTCTCGCAAGCGTCGAAGTTCGGTCACGGCCGCGTGCTCCAGCCGATCATCGAGTCGCCGTCGTACGAAGCCGAGACGTTCCCGGAGATCCCGTATCTGTGCGCCGCGGTCGTCGACGATCGTGCGAGCGGCACCACGACGATCTTCGCGCTGAACCGGCATCTGACCGATGAAATGACGCTCGACATCGAGCTGCGCGGCCTGGGTACGACGCGTACGCTGGATCACGCGATCGAGCTGCATCATACGAATATGAAGGCGGTCAACACGGTCGATGCGCCGCTGACGGTGGCGCCGTCGGCCAACACGAACGTATCGGTCGACGGAGAACGGATCCGCGCGGTGTTCAAGCCGGGTTCGTGGAACGTGATCGTGACGACCGCGCGATAGCCCGGCGCCGCACGCCGTGCAAGACGTCTACGAAGGGGGCGTGATGTTTGAGCGGGAACCGATCGTCGGCACCATGACGGCACAGGTTGCCAAGATTGTCGGCATGCGCATCGTCTCGGGCGAGTTCGCCCCGGGCGATGTGCTGCCCGTCGAAAGCGAACTCTGCGCAGCCTATGGCGTGAGCCGCACGACGATTCGCGAAGCGATCAAACAGCTCGCGAGCAAACGGCTCATCGAGGTCACGCCGAAGATCGGCACGCGCGTGCTGCCCTTCTCGGACTGGAACCTGCTCGATCGCGACGTGCTCGCGTGGCGGCTCCACGCGCAGTTCGACTCGAAGATCGTCGAGGACATCTTCGAAATGCGCATCTGCTTCGAGCCGCGCGCGAGTTTTCTCGCCGCGCGGCACGGCAGCGACGAAGCGTTCGAACACATCGAGCGGCGCTACCGCGAGCTTGCGACGGCGTATACGCAAAGCGCCGAGCGCGGTACCTACGATATCCGCGCGGCCGCGGACGCGAATCTCGAGTTTCATCTCGCGATCATCGCGGTCTCGCAAAACGGGATGTTCATCACGATCGGCAACGCGATCAAGGCCGCGCTGCGCGTGTCGTCGGAGATGATGCAACGCCAGGCCGCCGAACCGAGCGAGGATCTCGCGCTCCACGACGCGGTCCGGCATCACATCGTCTCGCGTCAGGCCGACGCCGCGGCCGCCGCGATGACGCGCCTGCTTCAATCCTCGCGCGACCGCATGCTGCGTTACACGGTCAAGCCCTGAGCGAAGGACGCGCGCGAGCGCATATCGATCGGCGCGTATCCGCGCATCGCCGCAACGCTCGGATCAGCGCTGGCGATGTTCGTCGAAAAACGCGTGGACCATTTCGACGTCGCGCGTGCGCTTGAACGGCGGCAGGCTCTGCCAGATCCGACGGCCGTACGGTTTGTCGACGATGCGCGAATCGCAGATCATGAGCACGCCGCGATCGGTCTCGGCGCGAATCAAACGCCCCGCGCCCTGCTTGAGCGTGATGACGGCCTGCGGCAACTGGTGGACCGCGAACGGGCTCAGCCCTTTCTTCGTCAACGCATCGAGCCGTGCGGCGAGCACGGGATCATCGGGCGGCGCGAACGGCAGCTTGTCGATGACGACGAGCCGCAAGGCATCGCCGCGCACGTCGACGCCCTCCCAGAAGCTCTGACTGCCGATCAGGATCGCATTGCCGTGCGCGCGAAAACGGTCGAGCAGTTCCGTGCGGCTCGCATCGCCCTGCACGAGCACCGGATAGTCCCAACCGCGCGCGGCGCAGACGTCGCGCAGCTTCGACGCCATCCGATCGACGGCCCGCAGCGTCGTGCAGAGCACGAACGTACCGCCGCGCGCCGATTCGATCGCGGGCAGCGCGGCGTTGAAAACCGCATCCGTGAACGCCGGCGATTGCGGCTGCGGCATATCGCGCGGGACATACAGCAGCCCCTGCTCGTCGTAATCGAACGGACTCGGCAACGTCATCGAACGCTTGGCGCTGAGTCCCATCTGCGCCGCATAGTGATTGAAGTCGCCCTTGACCGACAGCGTCGCCGACGTGAAGATCCACGCGCGCGGCGTGCCGGCACGCTGCTTCGCGAAGATCGGCGCGACCGACAACGGCGTCTCGTGCAATTGCACGGTGTGCGAAAACACTTCGACCCAGCGGACCTTTTCGTTCGGATCGGCGCTCGCCGGCTTGCCCGCCTCGGGCGCCCGCGACGGCCGATCGTCACGCGCATCTCGCTCGGCGCGCGCCTGCGCGGCCTGTGCCGTCGCATCGTCAGGCAGATCGATCCAGCCATCGAGCGTCTCGCGCAATTCACGCGCGCGGCGCAGGCAGTTCGCGATCGACTCCGCGCGCTCGGACGCGCCGCCGAGCGCGCGCGACAACGCGTCGAGTTCGTCGCGGACGTGTTCGAGCGCGTCGAACAACGGATGCACGTCGCCGAGCTGCGCGATCGACATGCGCGCGATCTCGGGACCGAACACGAGCCGCACATCGCGTGTCGCGCGTTCGAGCGCGGCGCCGAGCGTCACCCAGTCGGTCGCGTCGCGCGCATGCTTGAGGCCCTCGGCCACGCAATCGCGCGCGAGTTCGAGAAATTGCGTCGTCGACAAGGTATCGCCGAAAAACAGCGTCGCGGTCTCGGGCAATTGATGCGCTTCGTCGAAGATCACGGTGTTCGCGGTCGGCAGCAGCTCGGCCATGCCGGTATCGCGCAGCATGATGTCCGCGAAGAACAGATGGTGATTGACGACGACGATATCGGCCTGCTGCGCTTCCTTGCGCGCCTTCATGACGAAGCAGTCCTTATATTGCGGACACTCCTGCCCAAGACAGTTGTCGCGCGTCGAGGTCACCATGCCCCAGACCGGCGACGTCTCGGGCACGCTCGCGAGCTCGGCCTTGTCGCCCGTGCGCGTGACGCGCGAGAAGCGGACGATCTCCTGCAGATGCGCGGCGTCCTGGCGCGACGGCAGCCGTCCGTTATCGGTCGCGCGCTGCAAATAGTAGTGGCAGAGGTAGTTCGCGCGCCCTTTGAGCATCGCGACCGAAACCGGCACGACGAGCGTGTCGCGCACGGTCGGGATATCGCGCTGGAACAACTGGTCCTGCAAATGCTTGGTGCCGGTCGAGACGATGACCTTGCCGCCCCAGAGCATCGCGGGCACGAGATACGCGTACGTTTTACCGGTCCCCGTGCCGGCCTCGACGATCAGCGTGTTGCCGCCGTCTTCGATCGAGATCGCGTCGTCCGACGCGCCGTCGCGCGGCTTGGCCCGCGCGTCGGCGTGATCGGCCCGTTCGCCGCGGTCGTCACGACGCGGCGTCCGCGCATCGGCCGCATCGAGCGCACGCGCGGGCCGTTCGAGATCGCCGAGTCCGGCGCGCGCCTGCGCCTGACTGCTCGCCTCCATCGCGGCCGCGACCGCACGCGCCATTTCGAGTTGCGACGCGCGCACGCGATAGCCGTCGATGCGCCGCGCAAGCAGTCCCGTATCCGAGAAGATCCGTTCGAGTTCGGCCTCGTGCGCGGGCTGAAGCTGACCGAGCACGGCCGATGCGAGGCCGCTCACGCGACTCGTCGGCCCTTTGGGCAAGGCGGGCGACGCGTGCCCGGCATCGCCGGGCTCCGCGGCGTCGTGCGACGCCGTCTCGCCGAGCGCGACGACCTTGCCGTGCGCGCCCGCGACACCCGCGTCATTGGCCGCGGGAATGGCGAGATGACGCTCGTCGGCGTGCAGCTCGGGCGCGTGCGGGTCGGATGCGCGTGGATCGGGATGGGGCTCGGACATGGAAGAACGGACTTCGGACGGTGAATTCAAAACGTCAAACGGATTCGGAAAAACAGGCGCCGCCGGTCGCCTGTCGCGATCCGGCACGCGGGTATGTCGCGCGGCATTCACGCCCGGGCGCGGCGCTCGGCATCGAACGCCGCGTTCGAGCTACGCACCGCGCTCGTGGTCGATCTGGAGCTTGAGCAGGAGGATCGTATCCTTGACCTTGAGCTTGCGCTTCTTGAGCCGCTGAAGCTCGAAGTCGTTGACGCCGGGAATGTCTGCGAGCTTCGCGATCAATCCGTTCAGGCCATGGTGCTCGGCCTCCAGTTCGGCGATCCGCGCGCGCACCGCGCTTTCGTCGATCGTGGGCGTGATATGCATGCTCGCCTCCTGTTGGACGCTCGTTGCATCGCGATCGCGAAACACGCGCGAGCGCGACTATTTCTGCGGGTTCTGCTGTTGCTGCTGATTCTGCTCTTGCTGCTGACGGTCCTGCTCTTCCTGCTGCTTCTGTTTGTCGGCCGCGGTTTTCTGGCGCTGCTCGACGTCGGCCTTGTGCTGCGCCGCGGCCTGCTGCTTGTCGGCGAATTTCTGGGCATTGTCGGCGCGCTGCTGCGCATCGGCCGCCGCATTGTCGTGCGCCTGTTTGAGCTTCGTCTGGTAGTCGGCCTGCTTCTGGCGATAGCTCGCCTCGTTGGACGCGCGCTGCTGCGCATCGAGCGCGCCCTGCTGACGCGCGGCGTCGAGCTTGCGCTGCATCTCCGCGTCATGCTCGGCATCACTCGGTGCGTTCGCGGCGCGATCCGACGCCGCGGCGTCGCGCTGTGCCTTGTCGAGCACCGCCTGCCGCTGCTTCTCGTCGTACTGCTTCTGATTGGCCTGCTCGTTGACCGCGCGCTGCGGCGCATCGGCCTGGTTCTGCGCGGCCTTGATCGCCGCGTTCTGATTACGCTGGGCGGCGCGCTGCGCGCGGATCTCGTCGTCGAGCGCGAGCTGCTGCGAGCGGATCGCCGCGCGTTCCTCGCGCATCGCGTCACGCGCCTTGTCGAGGCAGTGATTGACGAAGAACGTGCTGTAGCAATTGTGCTGCTCGACCGCGTAGCGGTAATTGAGGTCGTCGGTCAGCCCGTTCAGACGGTCCTGACGCGCTTGCGTGTCATTCGGGTCCGACGTTCGCGCACCGCTCGCGGGCACATAGGGTTGCGCGACAACGGGCTTGGACGCCGCATCGTCGTCGGCATGGGCCAGCGCGCCGGCACAGAGCAGCCATACGGCGGCGATTACGCGGACAGGCCGGGAAGTCGTCCGATGAAGCGTTCGATGGAGCGTTCGATTGAGCATGGGGCAAATTCTAGCATTGCGTGTCGCGCGCCCGCGTCCGCTCGCGAATCGGACGCATGCCTGCGGAACGCCGCGCGCGTTGTGGCAAAATCCTCGGCTCCCGTCACTCGAAGTCAGCACCATGCCGGAAAACGTAGCTCTCAAGATCGTCCAGCGCATCGCCACCGAACTCGCGGTGCAGCCGCGTCAGGTTGCGGCCACCGTCGAACTGCTCGACGAAGGCGCAACGGTGCCGTTTATTGCCCGCTACCGCAAGGAAGTCACCGGCGACCTCGACGACACGCAGCTCCGCACGCTCGAGGAACGCCTGATTTATCTGCGCGAACTCGAAGAACGCCGCGCCGCGATCCTCCAGAGCATCCACGAACAAGGCAAACTGACCGACGCGCTCGCCGAGGCGATCAGCGCCGCGGACAGCAAACAGACGCTCGAAGACCTCTACCTGCCCTACAAACCCAAGCGGCGCACGCGCGCGCAGATCGCGCGCGAGGCCGGTCTCGAACCGCTCGCGCAGGCGCTGCTCGCCGATCCGACCCTCGACCCGCAAAGCGAAGCCGCGAAATTCGTCGATGCCGAGAAAGGCGTCGCCGATACGAAGGCCGCGCTCGACGGCGCGCGCGACATCCTGTCCGAACAATTCGGCGAGACGGCCGAGCTGCTCGGCAAGCTGCGCGAATGGCTCTGGAACGAAGGCGTCGTGACGTCGAAGGTCGTCGAGGGCAAGGAACTCGAGGAAGGCGAGAAATTCCGCGACTACTACGACTACGAGGAACCGATCCGCACGATTCCGTCGCATCGCGCGCTCGCCTTGTTCCGCGGCCGCAATGCGGGCGTCGTGCTCGTCAAGCTCGGCCTCGGCGAAGCGCTCGACACGCAGACGCCGCATCCGGGCGAACTCCGCATCGCCTCGCACGCCGGCATCCGCCAGCAAGGCCGCGCGGCCGACAAGTGGCTCGGCGACGTCTGCCGCTGGTGCTGGCGCGTGAAGGTCCAGCCGCACCTCGAGAACGACCTGCTCACGCAGTTGCGCGAAACCGCCGAATCCGAGGCGATTCACGTGTTCGCGCGCAATCTGAAGGACCTGCTGCTCGCCGCGCCCGCCGGCCCCAAGGCCGTCATCGGACTCGATCCGGGCCTGCGCACGGGCGTCAAGGTCGCGACCGTCGATCGCACGGGCAAGGTGCTCGCGACCGATGCCATCTTCCCGCACGAGCCGCGCCGCGACTGGGACGGCTCGATCGCGAAGCTCGCGCGCATGGCGCTCGCGACGCAGGCCGAGCTCATCAGCATCGGCAACGGCACGGCATCGCGTGAAACCGACAAGCTCGCGAGCGAACTGATCGCGAAACATCCGGAGCTCAAGCTCCAGAAAATCGTCGTATCCGAAGCCGGCGCGTCGGTCTACTCGGCCTCGGAGCTTGCCGCGAAGGAGTTCCCGGACCTCGATGTGACGCTGCGCGGCGCGGTGTCGATCGCACGCCGTCTCCAGGATCCGCTCGCCGAACTCGTCAAGATCGAGCCGAAGGCGATCGGGGTCGGCCAGTATCAGCACGACGTCAATCAGCGCGAACTCGCGCGCTCGCTCGACGCCGTCGTCGAAGACTGCGTGAACGCGGTCGGCGTCGATCTCAACACGGCGTCGGTCGCGCTGCTCTCGCGCGTGTCGGGACTCAACGCGACGCTCGCGCGCAATATCGTCGACTATCGCGATGCGCACGGCGCGTTCGCGAACCGCGAGCATCTGAAGAAGGTGCCCCGGCTCGGCGACAAGACATTCGAACAGGCCGCGGGCTTCCTGCGCATCAACAACGGCGACAATCCGCTCGACCGTTCGTCGGTGCACCCCGAGGCTTACCCGGTCGTCGAGCGGATCGTGTCGAAGGTCAAGAAGGACGTCGCGGCGCTGATCGGCAATCGCGACGTGCTCAAGGGGCTGTCGGCGTCGGAGTTCGTCGATGAACGGTTCGGCTTGCCGACCGTGCGCGACATCCTCTCGGAACTCGAAAAGCCGGGCCGCGACCCGCGTCCCGAGTTCAAGACGGCCACGTTCCGCGACGGCGTCGAGAAGATCGCCGATCTCGAACCCGGCATGCTGCTCGAAGGCGTCGTCACGAACGTGGCCGCGTTCGGCGCGTTCGTCGATATCGGCGTTCATCAGGACGGGCTCGTCCACGTCTCGGCGATGTCGAACCGCTTTATCAAGGACCCGCACGAAGTCGTCAAGGCGGGTCAGGTCGTGCAGGTCAAGGTGCTCGAAGTCGACGTCAAGCGCCAGCGGATTGCGTTGACGATGCGTCTGAGCGATGAAGTCGTCGCGAATGGCGGCCGCGGCGCGGGCGCTGCGGCGCAAGGCGGCGCCGGCAACGGCGGCGCGCGCGGCGGTGCACCGCGCGCGAACGCCCCGCGTCAGCGCGAGACCGAGACGCAGGGCGCGATGGCCGCCGCGTTCGCGAAGCTCAAGCGATAAACGTCAAGCGCTAAACGTCGAGCGATCCACGTCGAACGATAGGCGCCCATCAATCGGCGCCTCGACGCGAGACATTGAGGCCAGCCGAGGCATTCGACACACGCGATGCCTCGGCTTCGCACGTCGCGCCGGCCGGCCCCTCGGTCCGGCAGCGCGCCGACGCGCTCGCCCCCGCTCGATGCCCCTCTACCGGATCCGTTCGAGATCGTCGTCGCGCGTCTCGCGCATCGTGACGACGCCGAGCAGGCTGATCAGCGCGGCGACCGACACATAGCCCCCGACCCAGCTCAAGCCGCCGCGATTCGCGAGCAGCTGTGCGATATACGGCGCGACCGACGCGCCGAGAATGCCGCCGAGGTTATACGCGACGCCGGCTCCGCTATAGCGGACGTTCGTCGGAAACAGCTCGGGCAACAAGGCGCCCATCGGCGCGAATGTCGCTCCCATCAAAAACAACTCGATCGTCAGGAACAGCGCGACGCGCACGGGATCGCCGCTGCCGAGCAAAGGCAGCATCGCGAAGCCCGATGCGAACGCCGCGATACACCCGACCATCAGCACGGGCCGCCGCCCGAACCGGTCGCTCGCCAGTGCCGAGATCGGCGTCGCGAGCGCCATGAACACGACCGCGATACACAGGAGTCCGAGAAAACTCTGGCGGCTCATATGGAGCGTGCCCACGCCGTACGACAGCGAAAACACCGTCGAGATATAGAACAGCGTGTAGCAGACGACCATCGCGAGCGCGCCCTGGACCATCGGCCACGCATGCCGCCGCAGCAATTGCGCGATCGGCGCCTTGACGCGTTCGTGCCGCTCGATCGCCGCGCGGAACGCGGGCGTTTCCGCGATCTTGAGCCGCACATAGAGCCCGAGCACGACGAGCACCGCGCTGACGAGGAACGGCACGCGCCAGCCCCAGCTCCGGAATTGCGCATCCGAGAGGCTCAGCGCAAGACCGAAGAACAGGCCGTTCGACGCGAGAAAGCCGATCGACGGGCCCAACTGCGGAAACATGCCGAACCAGCCGCGCTTGCCTTCGGGCGCATGTTCGGTCGCGAGCAAGGCCGCGCCGCCCCACTCGCCGCCGAGACCGATGCCTTGGCCGAAGCGCAGCACGCAGAGCAGCACGGGCGCGAGATCGCCGATCGTGTCGTAGCCGGGCACGCATCCGATCAGCGTCGTCGAGCCGCCCATGACGAGCAGCGATGCGACGAGCGTCGCCTTGCGCCCGATACGGTCGCCGAAATGCCCGAACACGAACGCGCCGATCGGACGCGCGATAAACGCGATGCCGAACGTCACGAAGGCCGAGAGCGCCTGCGCGGCCGGCGAGCTGTGCGGGAAGAAGACCGGCCCGATCACGAGCGCGGCTGCCGTCGCATAGACGTAGAAATCGTAGAACTCGATCGCGGTACCGATGAAGCTCGCGAAAACGATGCGTGCGCGGCTCGCCTGATCACGCGGCGCCGCCACGTGAGCCGGGGTCGAGGTGGACATGGTGTCTCCTGCTTGTCTTGTGTGTTCGCGCGCCGCATCGGAGGCGGCGCGAGCGGTACGCGCGCGATGCGATCGAGCCGCGCGCGTCGCGCGCAAGGACGCGCCGGGATCGGCCGCCCTTGCCTGTCGCCCGTCGTCAGATCTCGATCTTCGTGCCGAGCTCGACGACGCGGTTTGCCGGAATGCTGAAGAAGTCGGTCGGCTTCGCGGCGTTCTGGTGCATCCACGCGAAGATCCGTTCGCGCCAGACCGACATGCCGGGCAACTTCGTCGGCACGACCGTTTCGCGCGCGACGAAGAACGACGTATCCATGAGCTCGAACGAGATGTCGTGCCGGTCCTCGATCATGCGCAGGATCGAATGGACATCGGGCGTCTCGTTGAACCCGAAGCGCGCCTTGACCGCATAGACGCCGCAGGTCAGATCGCGCGTTTCGAGGCGGTCGGCGTCGTCGACATACGGGACGTCGAGCGTCTGGAAGTTCATGAAGACCGTGACCTCGTGCAGCACCTTGTTGTGCTTGAGGTTGTGCAGCAGGCTCACGGGCACGAGCGTATCGCTGCCCGACAGATAGATCGCCGTGCCCGAAACGCGATGCGGCGGGTGCGCGAGCAGGCTTTCGAGGAACGGTTCGAGCGGGATACCGTCGGCCGCCGTGCGTTCCTTGACGATATGGCGTCCCTTGGCCCAGGTCGTGAGCAGGAAGAACAGAATCGCGCCGATCGTCAGCGGCAACCAGCCGCCTTCGGCGACCTTGAGCAGATTCGAGCCGAAAAACGCGAGATCGACGATCAGGAAGAGCGAGATGATCGGCACGATGAACGCCTTGCGCCAGCGCCAGACGCCCGACATCGCATAGGCGACGAGCACGGTCGTGATGATCATCGTCGTCGTGACGGCGATCCCGTACGCGGCGGCCAGATTGTCCGACGAGCGGAAGCCCATGACGACGCAGAGGATGATGAACAGCAGCATCCAGTTGACGACCGGAATATAGATCTGACCGATCGCCTGCGCCGACGTATGCGTGATCTTCATGCGCGGCACATAGCCGAGCTGGATCGCCTGCGAGGTCAGCGAAAACGCGCCCGAGATCACGGCCTGCGACGCGATGACCGTCGCGACGGTCGACAGGATCACGAGCGGCAGCAAGGCCCAATCGGGCGCCATCAGGAAAAACGGGTTTTCGATCGCCTTCGGATCGGCGAGCAGCAGCGCGCCCTGTCCGAAGTAGTTGAGCACGAGCGACGGCATCACGAGCCCGTACCAGGCGAACCGGATCGGCTTCGCGCCGAAGTGGCCCATATCCGCATAGAGCGCTTCGGCGCCCGTGAGCACGAGAAACACGGAACCCATGACGACGTACGCCTGGAGCACGTGGGTCTCCATGAACTTGTACGCGTAGTACGGGCTCAACGCGGCGATGATGCGGGGCTCACGGAAGATATGCGAAATGCCCATGATCGCGAGCACGACGAACCACGTGATCATGATCGGCCCGAACAAGCGGCCGACCGAGTCGGTACCGTGCCGCTGAATGTAGAACAGGCAGATCAGGATCACGATCGTGATCGGCACGACGTACTGACTCAGATGAGGCGCCGCGATTTCGAGGCCTTCGACCGCGGAAATCACCGAGATCGCAGGCGTGATGACGGCATCGCCATAGAACATGCACGCGCCGAACACGCCGAGCGCGATCAGCACGTGTGCGACGGTCGCGCGGCGATCGAGCGGACGGATGGCCATCGCCATCAACGCGAGAATGCCGCCCTCGCCGTTGTTGTCGGCGCGCATCACGAACATCACGTATTTAAGGGACACGACGACGATGATCGCCCAGAACAGCAGTGAGATCACGCCGAGGATCGTCGAGGGCCCGAGCGGGATACCGTGGGCCGGACTGAAAGCTTCCTTGAGCGAGTACAGCGGGCTCGTGCCGATGTCGCCGAAGACCACGCCGATGGCGGCCGCCATCAGTGGCGCCAGGCCTTGCTTGCGCACCGGGTAGTGCACGTCGATGGTGTGGCTCATGAAAACGCTTGCTCAACCGTTGTAATCGATCGGGATGCACACCGGCGCGTCAGCCGGGCCAGGCGTCTCGAGAACGGATTGACCGTTTTCGTCTCGAACCGTTCAGGCCGCGGCCGCCGCGCGCAGCGGCTCTGGATGCATTGAGACTGCTTTCAGACCTAAGCGTCCGCGCCCGAGGCACGGCCTGCCGCGCTACCGCGCTTCAGCCATGCCGCGAGGTTATGCGGGCGTAGCGTATCCCATTCTTCGAACGGTTGGTGAATCCACGGGTTCGTCGGCAGATGCTGGACGAAGTAGTCGGGCTTGACAGACGAGCACGCCTTGTACCAGAGCACCGCCGAGCGCACCGACTCGATGGCCGGATACCGGTCCTTCAGATGCTGCTGGACACGCGCGAGCGTGACACCCGAATCCACGAGATCGTCGACGAGCAGCACGTTGCCGTGCAGTTCGCCGCGCGTCATCGTGATGTACTGCGCGATGTCGAGGTCGCCGCGTTGCGTCCCGGCCGCTTCGCGATACGAACTCGTCGCGAGGATCGCGAGCGGCAGGTCGAAAATCCGCGAGAGCTGATCCCCGACACGCAGGCCGCCGCGCGCGAGACACAGAATCTTGTCGAATTTCCACTTCGATTCGTGAACCGCCAGCCCGAGGCGCTCGATGAGCTGGTGATACTCGTCCCAGCTGACCCACAGATGCTGATCGTCGTTTTTCGGCAAAGACATGTGCGCAGGCCCCGGATCAGTGCTTGAACGGATGACGACGCAGGATCGTCTCGTCGCGATCGGGGCCGGTCGACACCATGTCGATCGGCACGCCCGCGACTTCCTCGACGCGCTCGAGATACGCGCGCGCGTTGGCAGGCAGCTTGTCCCATTCGCAGACGCCGACCGTGCTTTCGCTCCAGCCCGGGAACGTCTCGTAGACCGGCTCGCAGCGCGACACCGACACGGCGCCCGGCGGCAGGATGTCGACATCGCGCCCGTCGACCTTGTAGCCGACGCACAGACGCACTTCGTCGAGTCCGTCGAGCACATCGAGCTTGGTCATGCACAGGCCCGAGATGCCGTTGATCTGCAGCGAGCGCTTGAGCGCGGCGGCATCGAGCCAGCCCGTGCGGCGCGGACGGCCCGTGACCGAGCCGAATTCCTTGCCGACCGTCGCGAGACGAAGACCGACCGGATCCTGACGCGCCGCGTTGTCGGCATCGTAGAGTTCGCTCGGGAACGGGCCCGCGCCGACGCGCGTGCAGTACGCCTTCGTGATCCCGAGGATGTAATGCAGTTGTTGCGGTCCGACGCCCGCGCCCGCGGTCGCCGCGCCCGCGACGCAGTTGCTGCTCGTCACGAACGGATAGGTGCCGTGATCGATATCGAGCAGCGTGCCTTGCGCGCCTTCGAACAGCAGATTGCGGCCCGCGCGATTTTCGGCATAGAGCGTCGCCGAGACGTCGCCGACCATCGGCTTGAGCTGCTCGGCATAGCCGAGCATCGCGTCGAGCGTCTGCTGGAAGTCGACGGCTTCGGCGCCGAGGTACTGCGTGAGCACGAAATTATGGAAGTCGAGGCTTTCGCGCAAGCGGTCGGCGAAGCTCTTCGCGTCGAACAGATCCTGGACGCGCAGACCGCGGCGGCCGACCTTGTCTTCGTAGGCGGGCCCGATGCCGCGGCCCGTCGTGCCGATCTTGTCCGCGCCGCGGCGGCGCTCGCGCGCCTGGTCGATCGCGACGTGATACGGCAGGATCAGCGTCGTGGCTTCGGAAATCCGCAGGCGGCTGCGCACATCGAGGCCCGCGCTCTCGAGCTCGCCGATTTCCTTGAACAGTGCTTCGGGCGACAGCACGACGCCATTGCCGATATAGCAGTGAACGCCGTCACGCATGATGCCCGACGGGATCAACCGCAGGATCGTCTTGCGGCCGCCGATGATCAGCGTGTGACCGGCGTTATGACCACCCTGGAAGCGGACGACGCCTTGGGCGTGATCGGTAAGCCAGTCGACGATCTTGCCCTTGCCTTCGTCGCCCCATTGGGTGCCGACGACGACAACATTGCGTCCCTCTTTCACTGCGTTGCCAGACATGTTGTTCATTAAGCGGGTTAAAAACGTATTTTACCTGTGTTGAACCGGCGCTCCGCGATTTCAACCGCGAGTGGGTGCGCTTTGCGTTTTGCGCACTCTGCGAGCATGCCGCCCTGTTCGTTCGCGCGTCGGCGCGCCTAGCGTGATTCGACGCGCCACGTCCCGTCGCGCTGGACCAGCACGCGATCGAAATCGAATTCGTCGACCGTGTGTTCGTGACCGGGCAAGGCCTGGATCACGACTTCACCCGCATCGCGCAGCGCCGCCACACGTTCGCGCACCGCGGCGTCATGCGTCCACGGGGCGAGAATCGCGCTGCTGCGCGCTTCGATCGGTGAAATCCGGCCGACCTCGCGCAGATCGAGCGAAAAGCCCGTCGCCGCGCGCGCGCGCCCATAGATTTCGCCGATATGGTCGTAGCGGCCCCCGCGCGCGACGGCATTCGGCACGCCGTCGATGTACGCCGAGAACATCACGCCGCTGTGATACTGGTAGCCGCGCAGATCGGCCAGATCGATACTGACCTCGACACCCTCGACCTGCGCCGCGAGAAACGCGAGCTCGTCGAGCGCGCGCGTGACGGCCGGACTCGACGGCAGCGTCGCACGCGCGCGTTCGAGGACGGCCGCATCGCCGTAGAGCGTCGGCAACGCCAGCAGTGCGGCGCGCGTGGCCTCGGGCAGGTCGGCCGTCAACTCGCGCAGCAGCGAGACGTCCTTGCCCGCGAGCGCCGCGAACAACGGATACTCGCGCGCCTGCGCGTCGGGCACACCGGCGAGCAAAGCGCCGAGCACGCCCGCATGGCAAAGATCGAGACGCACGTCGGTCAGGCCGATCAACGCAAGCGTGTCGAGCATCAGTTGCTGGACTTCGAGATCGGCTTCGAGACCCGCGTGACCATAGATTTCCGCGCCGATCTGGTAGGGCTCGCGCGTCGCGTGCATGCCGCGCGGGCGCGTCTGCAGCACGCTGCCCGCGTAGCACAGGCGCGTCACGCCCTGCCGATTGAGCAGGTGCGCATCGATCCGCGAGACCTGCGGCGTGATATCGGCGCGCAGCCCCATCGAGCGGCCCGAAAGCTGATCGACGAGCTTGAAGGTGCGCAGATCGAGATCGGAACCCGATGCGGTGAGCAGCGACTCGAGATACTCGAGCATCGGCGGCATCACGAGTTCATAGCCATAGCACCGGAACCGATCGAGCACGCGGCGGCGCAGCTCTTCGAGCTTGCGCGCCTCGGACGGCAGCACGTCGGCGATATTCTCAGGCAGCAGCCAGGTAGACAACTGGGTGGTCATTTCACTTACGGTCCTCAAACCATCGCGCGGCGTGCGCCGCGCGAACGATGTCCGGATAATTCGCGCGCCGTCGCGCAGCCCCACATGGACCGCCGCTCGGCACGCTTCGATTCAGGTTTTGCGCCGCGCGTCGAACCGGGCGACGCCGCGGCCTCGTCACCGCGAAGGCTTCACGCGATCCGGCGGCGCAACGCGCCGTCCGCGCATTCAACCCAGGATCACGAGGAGCAGGATAAGCCCCAGGACCATGGATATCAGCCCGCCGATCCGGATGCGGTTCGACGGCATTTGGGCAATCTTCTTGAAGGTGTTGCTCCACGCATCCGGCGCGACGAACGGAAGAATGCCTTCAAGCACCAGCATCAGTGCGAACGCCGCACCCAGCGACTCGAACATGCTCACGATCGTCTTCGTTCAATGTTTGGCGCGCGTCGTCACGACGCTCGGCGCGGCATCGCCGGCTGCACCCAGCGCCGCCGCGGGATCGCGCATGAAGCGGAAAAATGCGCTCGACGGATCGACGACGATCACGTCGCGCGGATTGGCGAAGCTCGCGCGGTACGCCTCGAGGCTTCGATAGAACGCATAGAACTTCGGGTCGCGGCCGTACGCGTCCGCGTAGAGCGTGCCGGCTTCGTCGTCGCCCTTGCCCTTGATCGTCTGCGCTTGCGCCTGGCCGTCCGCGAGAATCGCCGTGCGTTGATCCTCGGCCTCGGTCCGGATCGTCTCGGCCTGCGCGAGCCCCTCGGCGCGAATCTGCTGCGCGCGCGCCTGCACGCTCGCCGACATCTTGCGGTAGACGTCGCCGCTTTCCTCGGCAAGCAGATCGAGCCGCTCGAAACGCACGTCGACGAGTTCGACGCCTTGCGGACCGAGCGTGGCGGCCGCCTTCGCGCGCGCCGCGTCGAGCGTCGCGTCGCGCTGATCCGCGATCAGATCGCCGAGCGTGTGCTGTGCGACGACCGCATTCAAACCTTCACGCACCTGCGTGGCCACCTTCTCGGGTCCGACCGACAGATCGGTGCCGAACGCCGACATGAAGGCGCGCGGATCGGCGATCCGCCATTTGACGAGCACGTCGGCAAGCACGACCTTGTTGTCGGACGTCGCGAAACGATCGCCATCGGGGTTGTCGACCGACTGAACGCGCCGGTCGAGCAGCACGACGCTCTGGAACGGCGGCGGCGCCTTC
Source organism: Pararobbsia silviterrae (assembly GCF_003628125.1). Taxonomy (GTDB): domain Bacteria; phylum Pseudomonadota; class Gammaproteobacteria; order Burkholderiales; family Burkholderiaceae; genus Pararobbsia; species Pararobbsia silviterrae. Next base: position 128,341 of record NZ_RBZU01000005.1, on the reverse strand, counting down.
AGATGCAGGCCCGGCGTGTCGACGACCTGCACGACCTGCCCGCCCGCGACGATCACGGCATATTTGCGCTGATCGACGGTGTACAGCGTCGACGAGCCGACGAGCAGCAGCACGATCAGCGCCACAATCAATGCGACGATACGGTTCATCGCGGGCCCCTAGCGAATATCTTTGCTCGCATCGCGGCTGCGGAACAGCTGCGAGCGGTCTTCGGTCGACGCGCCGGTATCGGGCGCGGCGGGCGATACGGTGACAGGCGGCGGCACGGTCGCGGCCGAGGCCGCGGCGGCGCTGTCCGAAGCCGGTTCGGCTGCGCCTGCACCCGATCCGGACGAAGCACCGGTGCCCGACGTATCGGATCCCGACGCGCCCGTGCCCGATGCATCGGCGCCCGGCGCCGCGGGGTTCGCGCCCGACGCGGGCGGAACGACCGTCGCACCGGCCGCCGCCCCGGTCGTCTTAGTCGGCGCGCCGTTCGCGGCGAGCAGCTTGTCGAGCGGCAGATACACGGTGCTATTGCCCGAATGCGTATCGACCAGCACCTTCGTCGCGTGCGTGTAAATGTCCTGCATCGTATCGATATACATGCGCTCGCGGACGACGGCCGGCGCCTTCTGATAGTCGGCCAGCGCCTGCGCGAAGCGTTGGGTCTGCGCCTTCGCCTCGGTGACCACGTTCACGCTGTACTCGCCGGCGGCCTGGACCGCGCTTGCGGCGTCGAGGCGCGCTTTCGGAAGAATCGAATCGGCATACGCGCGCGCATCGGCCTTGAGCTTGTCGCTGTCCGACTGCGCCTTGGTCGCGTCGGCGTAGGCGGCCTGGACCTGGTCGGGCGCCTGCACGCCCTGCACGGTCACGCCGATGATCGCGATGCCGGCCTCGTAGCGGTCGAGGCTCGCCTGAATCGACGCCTGGAGCTGGGTCGCGAGTTCGCCATGCGCGCCGCCGACGAGCGCATCGAGCGTCTGGCCGCCGACCGTTGCGCGCACGGCGACTTGCGCCGCCTGCGTCACCGCGGTTTCGGGATCGACGTCGTTGAACAGGAAAGCGCGCGCATCGCTGATACGGAACTGCACGGTAAAGCGCACGTCGACGATATCGCCGTCGCGCGTGAGCATCGACGCGTCCTTCATATCGGTCGACGGCACGACGTTCGCGCGGCCGATATCGACCGAGCGCACTTGGGAGACATTGACGATTTCGTCCGACTCGATCGGATAGGGCAAGCGCCATTGGACGCCGGCCGCCGTCGTGTGCCGGAATTGTCCGAACCGCATGACGACCCCCGCCTGTCCATCGGGCACGACGAACACGCCGTTGCCGAGCCAGACCGCGATCACGAGACCCACGACGATCAGCGACGCATTGCGTCCCGTATGCCCACGGCGAGGCGACGGCGCACTGCCGCCACCGCCGCGACGTCCGAAGACGCGCGACAAACGCCGGTTGAAATCCCGCCAGAGTTCCTCGAGATCGGGCGGTCCGCCCTGGGGATCCCGCGGGCCCTGCCCGCCTCCGTCGCGACCGCCTCGCGGATCATTCATGGCGAACACGGCCGTCGACTGGCGCGTCTGACGGCCCGGCACTCGCGTCCACCTGTTGCGTTGCTCGTTGTTCAACATTAGCTGCCGGTTTTCCCGAATCGAAAGGGGTGCGTTCAGACCGTCGATCGCATCGAACGTGTCGCGCGGCGTCTTCATTCGTCTCCGTCTGACGCCGCCGAGCACCGAACGCCTCAGGCGCCGTGTTCGTGGATCGGCTCGTGATGGTCGGGGTGATCCGGATCGTTGCGCGTCAAGCCCGCGAGCCGCGGGTCGTGCGCATCAGGCGCCTCGTTCGGATCCGTATCCGCCTGCGACTCAGAGATCCACTCCGTAATTGCAGCGCGCAGCGCATCGAGGCCGAGACCTTCGCGCGCGCTCAAAAAAACGCGGCTGATCTTACCATACTCGTCCCGCTCGACCTCGCCGCCGCGGCCTGTGAGTTCGGGCACCGCGTCGATCTTGTTCCAGACGAAAATCTGCGGCACGTCGAGCGCGCCGATCTCGCGCAGCACGATGTTGACCTGCTCGATCTGCGCGAGCTTGACGGGGCTCGAAGCGTCGACGACATGCACGAGCAGGTCCGCATGGACCGTTTCCTCGAGCGTCGCGCGGAAGGCCGCGACGAGCTGGTGAGGCAATTCGCGGATAAAGCCGACCGTGTCGGACAGCACGATATTGCCGGCCTGCTCGCCGAGATACACGCGCCGCGACGTCGTATCGAGCGTCGCGAACAACTGGTCGGCCGCGTACGCATTGGCTTTCGTCAGTGCGTTGAACAGCGTCGACTTGCCCGCGTTCGTGTAGCCGACGAGCGATACCGAGACGGCCTGGGTCCGCTCGCGCTGACGGCGTTGCGTGCCGTGCTGGCGACGCAGCCGGTCGAGACGAAGCTTGAGTTGCTTGATGCGCTCGCCGATCAGGCGACGGTCGGTTTCGAGCTGCGTTTCACCGGGTCCGCGCAGACCGATACCGCCCTTCTGGCGTTCAAGGTGAGTCCACGCGCGCACGAGGCGCGTCGAGAGATAGGTCAGCTGCGCGAGTTCGACCTGCAGCTTGCCTTCATGGCTGCGCGCGCGCTGCGCGAAGATATCGAGAATGAGGCTCGTGCGGTCGATGACGCGGCATTTGAGCGCGCCTTCGAGATTGCGCTGTTGGCCGGGCGTCAGTGCGTGATTGAAGATGACGAGTTCGACGCCGTTCGCCTCGACGGCGAGACGAAGCTCTTCGGCTTTGCCGCTGCCGATGAACATTTTCGGGTCGGGGCTCGAACGTTTGCCGGTCAGCGTGACGACGGCATCCGCGCCCGCGCTTTTGGCCAGCAGGACCAGTTCTTCGAGGCTGGCGTCGAAGTCGATCTTGCCGAAGTCGATACTGACGAGTGCTGCGTGAGTGGTCAAAGGATCAGGAATCTTCAAAAAGGGCCGGCGCCTCGATTCGAACGGCAGCGGTCCGGTACGGACCGTCGCGCTTCGTCAAACGGGGCGCGCGGCATTCAGGAGCGTGCGCGCCTCAGGATGTTTCGGCATCCGGATGGAAGTTGACCGGACGCGCCGGCACGACCGTCGAGATTGCGTGCTTGTACACCATCTGAGTCACCGTATTGCGGAGCAGAACGACGTACTGGTCGAACGATTCAATGTTGCCTTGCAACTTGATCCCGTTGACGAGGTAGATCGACACGGGCACATGTTCTTTTCGCAGTGCGTTCAGGAACGGGTCTTGTAGTAGTTGCCCTTTATTGCTCATAGCAGGCTCCGTTTTGTTTTTTGCGGGTTGAAATAACTGCGGGACGAAGAAAAAGAAATCCGACCCAGTGACACTATAGCCGATTTTCCCCGCCCCACGCCTCGCTCCGGGCGCGCCCGAAAGTCCCGCTCAAGCAGACGGGACGCCGCTTCGCGGTACTTTTCGCGGGGCGCAGCACCCCGCGCGCGAAGGGCTTAGTCCTTGTCCGCGTACGGGTTCTGGCTCGAGCGAAACTCGATGCGCAATGGAGTGCCCGTCAGGCCGAAAGTTTCCCGGAAGCGACCTTCGAGATAGCGCTTGTACGCATCCGTAATCGCGTCGAGCGCATTGCCGTGCACGACGATGATCGGCGGATTCTGCCCGCCCTGGTGCGCGTAGCGCAGCTTCGGCCGCACCGGTCCCTTGCGCCGCGGCTGCTGGAATTGCACGGCGTCGATGAGCGCGCGCGTGAGTCTGGGCGTCGGCAGCTTGGCCATCGCGGCCGCGTAGGCCTCGTCGACCGAGCGCATCAGCGCGCCGATGCCCGTGTTTTCCTTGGCCGAGACGAAATGAAATTTCGCGAAATCGAGGAATTTGAGCTTGCGCTGCATATCGTGCTTGATTCGATCGCGCGCATGCGAATCGAGCCCGTCCCACTTGTTGACGCCCACCACGAGCGCGCGCCCCTGCTCGACGACAAAGCCCGCGATATGCGCGTCTTGCTCGCTGACGTCCTGCTGCGCGTCGAGCAAGAGGATCACGACGTTCGCGTCCGAGATCGACTGCAGCGTCTTGACGACCGAGAACTTCTCGATCGCCTCGAACACCCTGCCGCGCCGGCGCAAACCGGCCGTGTCGATCAGCGTGTACGGCCGACCCTGGCGTTCGAACTCGACGTGAATCGAATCGCGCGTGGTGCCGGGCATGTCGAACGCGATCACGCGCTCTTCGCCGATCAGCGTGTTCACGAGCGTCGATTTGCCGACGTTCGGACGGCCGACGATCGCGATCTTCGTGCCGCGCGTATTCGCCGCTTCGTCGTCTTCCTCGGGACGGCCCGCATACGCGATCGCGAGCGCGTCATCGATCGTTTCGGTCACGCCGTCGCCGTGCGCCGACGAAATCGCGCGCGGATCGCCGAGGCCGAGTTCGTAGAAATCGGCGGCAACCGCGCTATAGCGCATGCCTTCAGCCTTGTTGACGACGAGCACGATCGGCCGGCCCGACTTTCGCAGGTAGTCGGCGATGGTCTTGTCCTGCGGCGCGAGCCCGTTTCGGCCGTCGACGATAAACACGATCACGTCCGACTCCTCGACGGCCTGACGCGTTTGCCGCGCCATTTCATGGAGGATGCCGTCCTTCGCGACCGGCTCGAAACCGCCCGTGTCGACCACGAGATACGGCCGGGATCCGACGCGCCCCTCGCCGTAATGGCGGTCGCGCGTGAGCCCCGGCAAATCCGCGACAAGCGCGTCACGCGTGCGCGTCAGACGGTTGAACAGGGTCGATTTGCCGACATTCGGCCGCCCCACGAGGGCGATTACGGGTTTCATATTTTCGATACCAAAAAGCGCATGCGGCCGGCATGAACGCCGGCCGCATGAATGCGATGGGTCGTGCGATCGGAATCGGACCTCGACGCCGCTTCATCGCGCGCGTCGTCCGGGCTCGCAATCGCATCGGACCGCGCTGCGCAGCGCGGTCCCGACTCTGAATTACTGTGCGCGATAGGCGTAGAGATCGCCGTCCCGCGCTTGCACGACGAGCGTGTCGCCGGCCACGACCGGTGCCGCGGACACGCCGCTGCCGTTGGTTTTCACGCGCGCGACGAGCACACCGGAGTCGCGCGACAGGAAATGCACATAGCCTTCGAAATCGCCGACGGCGATCGCGTTGCCGATGATCGTCGGGACCGTCAGCGTGCGGCTCTTCAGCGCCGAATTCTGCCAGACGCGCGTGCCGTTGGCCGCATCGTAGAGCGAGACTTCGGACCAGTCGTTCGTCGATACGACGACGTTCTGGTCGGCGGTCAGGCCGCCGTAGCTCGAAAACGGCTGCTCCCAGACCGGACGGCCGCTCTCGGCTTCGAAACAGCCGATCCGACCCTGGAACGTCACCGCGCACGTTTCACGGCCGACGAGCGTCGGCGAGCCCGCGACGTCGTTGATCCGCTCGACCTCGGTCACGCCGGTCGGGTAGGACACCGGCGTCTGCCAGTATGCATCGCCGGTCTCGAGATTGAGCGCCGCGAGCGCGCCGCCGGGGAAGCCTGCGAGCACGGCGGTCGGACCCGCGAAGATCATGCCCACGGTCGTGCGCAGGTTCAGCGGCACGGCGCGGTTGCGATAGCTCCACTTCTGCTCGCCCGTATTCGCGTTGAATGCCGTGATCCGGCCGTCGATCGTCCGCACGAGCACATAGCCGTTGCCGACGAGCGGCGGCGTCACGATTTCGCCGCTTGCGTTCGCCTTCCAGAGTTGCTTGCCGTCGTTCCCGAGCACGTAGACCGTGCCGTCGAGACCACCGACCGCGACGAGCGTGCCGTCGCTGCCGACGCCGGCCGACAGGTCGTCCTCGACCTTGACCGACCATTCCGTCTTGCCCGACGCGCCGTCGATCTTGATCACGCTGCCGTTCTGACCGGCCGCATAGACGTCGTTACCGACGGCGATCGGCTGAAACAGGTATTTCCCGGCCTTGCCGACGCTCGAGGTCCAGACCGGCTTGACGTCAAGCGTCGGCTTGAAATCGGACAGCGGCGTCGGTTCGCGACGCGGATCCTCATGCGAGGTGCATGCCGCGAGCACGGATGCGAGCGAAACCGTGACAACCACACTGCCAAGCCACTGCGCTGCGCGCGCGATCGAAACCTTCGTTGGGTAACGCATTCTCTTTAAGAAGCCCTTGAATATTCGCGGAAACCTGTCCGGCGACCGAATGCCGCCGACGATGCGTGCAACTTGCGACGGGACCGCCGTACGCCTCACGTTCGCGCGAGGCATCGGCCGCCGCTCGCCGCCGCCCGGATGGCCGTCAGCCGCCGAGCGCGTCGAGCTTGAATTGAATCAATTGCTTCTGGCTCGGATCCATGTCACCGACGGTCGCGAGCGCAGTCTTGTAGGCCGCGCGGGCGTCGTCGCTCTTGCCTTGCGCCGCGAGCAGATCGCCGCGCCGATCGGCGAACAGGCCCTTGAACGCAGCGGGCGGATCGTCGGCCAGCAGCTTGAGGCCCGCGTCATAGGCCTTCTCGTCAAGCAGCACGCCCGCGAGACGCAGCTTCGCGATTTCGCGATACTCGTCATCCTTCGCGTGGTCGATCGCCCATTGGAGCTGCGCCTTCGCGCCATCCGTGTCCGATGCGAGATACAACGCCTTCGCGGCCTGAAGCGCGGTCATCTGCGCGTATGGCGCGTGACCGTAATCGTCTTCCATGCGCTTGGCGATATCGGCAATGCGCGCCTTGTCGCCGCCGGCGATCGTTTGCTGCACGGTCTCATACAACTCCGATGCCTTGGCCGTCTGCTTGCGCTGCCAGAAGTTCCAGCCGTTGAAGCTCGCGGCGATCAGCAGCGCGATCAGCACGATCCACGTGACCGCATTGCCCCAACGCGCCCACCACGCCTTCAGTTCGTCCAGTGTTTCCTGCTCTTCGTGATAACTCATGCGCTACGTTCCGTGGCTACTTTCGGTGAGTCGGTCTGTTGGTTTCGCGTCAGGGCGGATTCGCGTCTGCCGCGAACCCGGACGACGGCGCATGGCCATCGCGTATCGCCCCTCTGCTTCTTGCTTTCGTGCATCGCACGGATGCCGTCGGGCATCGTGCTCGTCGACGGTCTTACTCGTCGTCGACGGTCGCCACCATCGCGTCGATCAAGAACTCCGTCAGTTGCTCGATCGGCACTTCGGCTTGCTTGTCTTCCTGGCCCGCGGCATCCCCGTGCGCACCGCGCAGCGGTTTGACGCCAACGACCCCCGCCTCGACTTCGCGGTCGCCAATGATAACCGCATAGGCTGCCCCGCTTGCGTCGGCGCGCTTCATCTGCGACTTGAAGCTCGCGGTCGCCCCGTCGGCGCTGCAATGGAAAATCACGTCGAGGCCCGCGTCGCGCAGCCGCTCGGCCGCGACGAGGCCCTGCACGCGCGCGTTGTCGCCCTGATGCACGACGTAGATGTCGCAGCCTTCGGGCGCGGGACCGAGATCGCTCTCCTTGAGCAATTCGATGATCCGCTCGACGCCGAGCGCCCAACCGCACGCGGGCGTCGGCTTGCCGCCGAGCTGCTCGATCAGCGGATCATAACGGCCGCCGCCGGCGATCGTGCCCTGTGCGCCAAGCTTGTCGGTGATCCACTCGAAGACCGTGAGGTTGTAGTAATCGAGGCCACGCACGAGGCGCGGATTGATCGTGAACGGGATGTTGTTGGCCTTGAGCAGTTGCTGCACGCCGTTGAAATGCGCCAGCGACGCTTCGCCGAGAAAATCGATGAGCTTCGGCGCCTGATTCGCGATCTCCTGCAGCGCGGGATTCTTCGTATCGAGCACGCGCAGCGGATTCGTGTAGAGACGGCGCTTGCCGTCTTCGTCGAGCTTGTCCTGATGCTGTTCGAGATACGCGATCAGATGTTCGCGGTGCGCCGCGCGCTCGGCCGGCTGACCCAGCGAATTGATCTCGAGGCGCACGCCCGTGAGGCCCAGATCGTCCCACAGCCGTTGGCACATCAGGATGATTTCGGCATCCGCATCGGGTCCCGCGAAGCCGAGCGCCTCGACGCCGACCTGATGGAACTGGCGATAGCGCCCGCGCTGCGGACGTTCGTGGCGGAACATCGGCCCCGTGTACCAGAGACGCTTCGGGCCGTCATACAGCAGGCTGTGCTCGATGGCCGCGCGCACGACGGCGGCGGTGTTTTCGGGACGCAGCGTCAGGTTCTCGCCATTGAGCGCATCCGTGAAGCTGTACATCTCCTTCTCGACGATATCGGTGACTTCGCCGATGCCCCGCGTAAAGAGCTGCGTATGCTCGACGATCGGCGTGCGCACGTTCTGATAGCCGTACGCGCGCAGCATCGAGCGCACCGTCGCTTCGAGGTACTCCCACAACACGGATTCCTGCGGAAGGATGTCGTTCATCCCCTTCACGCCGGACAGCTTGGCTAACTTTTTATTCGAATCTGACATGACACTCAGCGTGGAAACTCAGGCCGCGGGGGCGGTTTGATCGGCGACGCTTTCTTCGGACGGCGCGCCATAGGTACGGACGACGTAGTCGCTGACGATCGCCTGGAAATCGCGAGCGATATGCTCGCCGCGCAAGGTCATCGCCTTGACGCCGTCGATGAACACGGGCGCGGCGGGATTCTCGCCCGTGCCCGGCAGGCTGATCCCGATATTCGCGTGCTTCGACTCGCCCGGACCGTTGACGATGCATCCCATGACGGCCACGTTCATGTCGGCCACGCGCGGGTACTGCGTGCGCCAGATCGGCATCTGGCTACGCAGATATTCTTGGATCTGGGACGCGAGTTCCTGGAACACGGTGCTCGTCGTGCGGCCGCATCCGGGGCATGCGATGACCATCGGCGTAAACGCGCGCAAGCCCATGGTCTGCAGAATCTCCTGGCCGACGATGACCTCACCCGTGCGCGATGCGCCGGGTTCGGGCGTCAGCGAGATCCGGATCGTGTCGCCGATCCCTTCCTGCAGCAGCACCGATAGCGCGGCCGTCGACGCGACGATGCCCTTCGATCCCATGCCGGCTTCGGTCAGACCCAGGTGCAGCGCGTATTCGCAGCGGCGCGAGAGCTCGCGGTAGACGGCGATCAGGTCCTGCACGCCGCTGACCTTGCACGACAGGATGATCCGGTCGCGTCCGAGACCGAGTTCGACCGCGCGCTCGGCCGACGAAATCGCGGACTGGATCAGCGCCTCGTACATGACGCTCGACGCGCCCCACGGCTCGCTCCGCTTGCCGTTCTCGTCCATCATGCGCGCGAGCAGATCCTGGTCGAGGCTCCCCCAGTTGACGCCGATGCGAACCGGCTTGTCGTACCGGATCGCGGCCTCGATCATTTGCGCGAACTGCGTGTCGCGCTTCGCGCCCTGCCCGACATTGCCCGGATTGATCCGGTACTTCGACAGCGCCTGCGCGCATTCGGGATAGTCGCGCAGCAGCAGATGGCCGTTGTAGTGGAAATCGCCGACGAGCGGTACGGGCACGCCCATGCGGTCGAGTTGCTCGCGCACCGCGGGCACGGCCGCGGCGGCCTCGGGCGTATTGACCGTGATACGGACGAGTTCGGATCCGGCTTGGGCCAGTTCCTTGATCTGGATTGCCGTGCCGATCGCATCGGCCGTATCCGTGTTGGTCATCGACTGGACGCGCACGGGCGCGTCGCCACCGACCATCACGACGTTATCGCCCCATCGAATCGGGACGCCGTGCGACTTGCGACGCGGCAGCGAGCCACCCAAAACCGGTTCTTGCGACATTACGAGACTTCTCCCTATTCATGCGCCCCGGCGCCGTCGAACGGCGCTCGCGGACACAGGGCCGCCACCCGGCGGCCTCAAAACCCAATCAAGGCAGCGTAAACCGCGCGACGTTGCCCTTCGCATTCGCGTATTTTGACGGATCGACGGGCGCGCCGTTGACCTCGAGCGCGTCGACGCCACGGTTGTTGCCGATGACGAATTGCAACGGCGGCTTACCGACCGCGTCCTTTGCATCGCCGGCATGCAACAGGCCCGACATGACTTCCTTGCCGCCGGCCTCACGCACACTAACCCATGTGTCCGCGCTCACGCTGACATGAATGGATTGCTGACCGTCGACGGGCTCCGGTACATCGCTCGCCGGTTCGGCATCGGCCGCCTTCGCCGCCGCATCCGCCGCATCCGCCGCCTTCGACGCGGCAGACGCGGCCTTCGGCGCCGATGCCGCAGGCGACGATCCCGCCGCGGCGACCGCCGCAAGCGTCTGCGCGGCCGGCGACGAGGCAGCCGGAGCGGCCGGCGCCGTCTGCGGTGCGGCTTGCGGCGCGGTATCCGCCGCCGCGGCGACGGTCGGCGCCGAAGCGCTCGCGTTCGTATCGGCCGGCGCCTGCGTATCGGAGGCCGCGCCCGGTGCGTCGCCCGACGCCTCGGCCGGCGCGTCCGCGCTGGTCGAAGCCGACGTCGACGCCGCGCTCGCGGCGCCTGCGGTGGACGTGGCGGCCATCGGCTTGAATCGCGCGAGCCAAGCGGACGGCTCGGTCCCGCTGCGATACAGCAGCAGCACGACGACCGCGAGCACGACGGCGCCGATCCCCCAGACCCACGGACGACGCTTGGCCGGCCCGCTCAGCGACACGGTCGACATCTTGCCCGAGCGCGGCAAACCGCCTCCGCGCGACGCGGGCATCGTCAGGTCCTGTTCGATCGGCCCCGTCGATTGCCGCATCGCGGCGGTCAGGGGGGCCGCATCGACACCCAGGAGCTTAGCGTATGCGCGAATCACGCCGAGCGTGAATGTCATATCCGGTAAGGCGGACAGGTCGCCCGCCTCGATCGCGCGCAGCTTGTTCGGGGGGACTTTCAGACGCGTCGAGACATCCTCGATCGACCAGCGACGCGCCTCGCGCAGTTGCGTGAGACGCGCGCCGACGCCGGCCGCCGACGTCAGCGGCGCCTCGACCGGCGCGGTCGGCAGCGCCGACGATCCATGATCCTGCGCGTCGTCCACGTGAGCCGGCCCTTCGGCCGTGGGATCCGCCGCGTCGCCCGCAGGCGTCACCGGGCCCGTCGCGTCGGCACGATCCGTCTCGTGCGCGTCGTTGGCGGCCAGTCGCTGCGACTCGGCGACGGCGTCGTGTGACGCCGAATGCGGCTTGTTACTCATCCCGATTTTCCTCGCTCGAATATTCTTGTCTGGTCCGACGATCCATCGTGCCGCCAGTCGCTTGTTGCGACTGCCCCGTGCGGCCGTCGTTCAATTGCTTCCGATTCCGGTCGGAAGCAGCCGAATTGTCTATCGCAATGCTTTGCGCGTGCAACTGCCCGATTTCGGGGCGCGCGGACCCTGTCTCTCCCGGCGCCCGTCGGAGGTCATCCGCGCTCCCGTCCGGCTCAGCGCTACGAGCGGCGTTCAGCTCGTGTGCGCCCCCCGTGGCACGGGCGTCTCGGGCCGGCGCGGCGCCCGCCGACGGCCGGCTGGCAACCGGCGCGCGCGACGCGGCCGAACCGCAGTTCGCGGCGCGCACGTATTGGAATCGCGCGGCATTCGCCGACAACGCGCGATCGGCCCGGGCCCCCGGCGTCGCGAGCGCGCGAGCAAAATAATCAGCGGCGCGCGCGCAATCGCCTCGCTCCAGCGCAATCAGCGCAACCATATGCAAGGCATCGCGATGGGCTGGATCGATATCGAGCGTCCGCCGCGCCTCGTCCTCCGCAATCTCCAACGCCGCGCCCTGCAGGTAGATTCGTCCGAGTTCCGCGTGCACCGAGGCGCGCCAGGGCTGCCGCGATTCGCTCAGCGCTGGCGTCCACGAGTCGTATGCACAACCGCCCGTCACCAGCAGCGCGATCGCCGCCGCGCACCGCGTGCGCGCGCCCGTCGCGCCGGTTGGCCGTTCCGCCGGGCAGCGCGCAAACGTCATACCGCACGCACCTCGATGACCTTTGCGCCATCCTTGGCTTGGCGATGCGTACGCTGCGCCAGGCGCGTGCGATCCTTGACCTCGCCCGCAAGCTGACCGCACGCGGCGTCGATATCGTCGCCGCGTGTCTTGCGGATCGTCGTCACAAGCCCGGCATCCATCAAAATCTGCGCAAAAGCCTTGATCCGATCGTTCTTCGAGCGCAACAGACCCGACTCGGGGAACGGATTGAACGGAATCAGGTTGAGTTTGCACGGCACATCGCGCGTCAACGCGATGAGTTCGCGCGCATGCGCATCGGTGTCGTTGACGCCGTCGAGCATGCAGTATTCGAACGTAATGAAGTCGCGCGGCGCGACCTTCAGATAGCGCTGACACGCGGCCATCAGCTCGCGCAGCGGGTACTTTCGATTGAGCGGCACGAGGTCGTCGCGCAACGCATCGTTGGGTGCGTGCAGCGACACGGCCAGCGCGACGGGGACTTCGGCGCCGAGGCGATCCATCATCGGCACGACGCCCGAGGTCGACACGGTCACGCGCCGGCGCGACAGTCCGTAGGCGTTGTCGTCGAGCATGAGGCGCAAGGCGGGCACCAGCGCATCGAAGTTGAGCAACGGCTCGCCCATGCCCATCATCACGACATTCGTGATCACGCGCTGATCCGCGTCGCCGCGCCCGCCTCCCGCGCCGAGCGAGCGCCGGAGCATATGTTCGGCCATCCAAAGCTGGCCGATGATCTCGCCCGTCGTCAGATTGCGGTTGAAGCCCTGCTTGCCCGTCGAGCAAAAGCGGCAATTGACCGCGCAGCCCGCCTGGGACGACACACAGAGCGTCCCGCGCGTTTCTTCGGGAATGAAAACAGTCTCGACCGCGTTGCCGTTGCCGACGTCGACGAGCCATTTGCGCGTCCCATCGGCCGACACGTGGTCGCTGACGATAGCCGGCGCGACAATGTGCGCGCGGGTCTGGAGTTTCTCTCGCAAGGACTTCGCGAGATCGGTCATGCCATCGAAGCCCGTCGCGCCGAACTGGTGGATCCAGCGTTGCAACTGCTTCGCGCGAAACGGCTTCTCGTTCAGGCTCGCGCAGTATGCGACCAGCCCGGCCGCATCGAAATCCAGCAAATTCACGGTTTCAGCGTTCGCCATATCGATCACCTGCGTGTTTCGCGAATCCGCCGCGCGCACTTCGCGCGCGACCGATTCCATTTCCGTCATGACAGGCCGGCTTGCCCGGCGATCGCACCGCCCGGCAGGCCTGCCGACATCTCGCGGATTAACGCGAGTAGATATTCGCTTCCGGGAAGAAGAAAGCGATTTCGACCTTCGCCGTTTCCACCGCATCCGAGCCGTGCACCGCATTGGCGTCGATGCTGTCCGCGAAATCGGCGCGGATCGTACCCTTTTCAGCCTTCTTCGGATCGGTCGCGCCCATCAGGTCGCGGTTCTTGGCGATTGCGCCTTCGCCTTCGAGCACCGACACGACGACCGGGCCGGAAACCATGAAATCGACGAGGTCCTTGAAGAACGGGCGCTGTGCGTGCACGCCGTAGAACTTCTCGGCTTCCGCACGCGACAGTTGAGCCATCTTGGTCGCGACGACCTTCAGGCCCGCGCCTTCGAAGCGGCTCAGAATCTGGCCAACCACGTTCTTCGCGACAGCGTCAGGCTTGATGATCGACAGGGTGCGTTCGAGCGCCATTAAAAGCTCCAAATAAATAAGAAGTTACGTTCCTAAACGAACCCGGTATTCTAACACTAAGGCCGGTTGCACCGTGAAGGATCGCTGCAGTCATTTTGGCGAAGACGCCCGCGCGTGCGCAGTCGGCCGAATGGCCAACGTTGAGCCCTGCCCGCGGGCCTGTCCTCGAGCCTTGCTTTGACCCTATTGCCAGCTCGGCAATCGGCGCACCCATGCTTACGGTTTCTTTACGCGCCTTTAAGTCCGATTTAAGTAAGATCTGCGCATGATGCGTTCACGCTGAACGCATGTGCATGCTGCGCTCAGCGGTGCGGCACGATACGCACGGCGACCGGGATGTCGATCGACGGGGCTGCGGCGCAACAAGCGGCGCCGGGCGAGTTACACTGCTCACAACGCGCACGGCATGCCCGCTTCCGCAGTTCGCCGAATGCATGCGCCGCGGCGGGTTCCGCGTCCTGCAGGCGCGGAACGCGGCCGGCGGGCACGGGTCCAACGCGCAGAAAACAGACAACATTGGTGGTACAACCTGGAGTACACCTCATGAGCGACTTTCGAACCTACGATCTGAGCCGTACGGGCGCGAGCTCGGTTGCGCTGCGCAACCGCGTGCTGCGCAACACGTACTGGCTGCTCGCGCTGTCGATGATCCCGACCGTGCTGGGCGCGTGGATTGGCATCGTGACGGGCTTCGGCATGTTTGCCGGCGCGTCGCCCGCGATGACCTTCATCCTGTTCTTCGCCGTCGCGATGGGCCTGATCTTCGCGATCGAACGCTTCCGCAACAGCGGGGTCGGCGTCGTGCTACTGCTGGCGTTCACGTTCTTCATGGGCCTGATGCTGTCGCGTCTGCTGAGCTTCGTGCTCGGCCTCGTGAACGGTCCGGCGCTGATCATGATGGCGTTCGGCGGCACGGCCGTGATCTTCGCGGCGATGGCCACCGTCGCGACGGTCAGCAAGCGCAACTTCGCGGGCCTCGGCCAGTGGCTTTTCATGGGCGTCATCGTGCTGCTGCTCGCGAGCTTCGCGAACATCTTCCTGCACCTGCCGGCGCTGATGCTCACGGTATCGGTCCTCGCCATCGTGATCTTCTCGGCCTACATCCTGTTCGATGTGCAGAGCGTCGTGAACGGCGGTGAAACGAGCTATGTGAGCGCGACGTTGCGGATCTATCTCGATCTCTACAACGTGTTCACGAACCTGCTTGCGATCCTTTCGATCTTTGGCGGCGGCGGAAATCGCAACTGATCGATCGACATGGCCGTGCCGCACGTCGCGGCGCGCGTCACAAACAAAAACGGCCACAGGTTTGAACCTGTGGCCGTTTTTTATTGCCTGCCGCACCCGCAGCACCCACTCCGTTCGATCAGCCGCTCCGCAGCGCCGCAAAGGGCCGCCATTCCGAGAGGCGCAGCCGGATGGCCCGGATCACCCGGATCGCTGGATCCCTGACGCCGAACGCTGGGGCGCTGGGGCGCTGGGGCGCTGGGTCGTTGGGTCGTTGGGTCGTTGGGTCGTTGGGTCGTTGGGTCGTTGGGTCGTTGGGTCGTTGGGTCAACGGGTCAACGGGTCAACGGGTCAACGGGTCAACGGGTCAACGGGTCAGCGGGTCACTAGATCAGCGGAACGCAGCATCGGCCAACCGCACTGCCGCGTTCGGTCAAATCGATTCGCGCTCGAACAGCGCAATCGATTCGACGTGCGACGTATGCGGGAACATATTGACCACGCCGGCGCCGCGCAAACGATACCCCGCCTCATGCACGAGCAAGCCCGCGTCGCGCGCGAGTGTCGACGGATTGCACGACACGTAGACGATCCGCTTGGGTAGCAAAGCCTCGCGGCCTTGCTGGTGAAGCTCCGCCAGCGCCTTGGCGACCGCGAGCGCGCCTTCGCGCGGCGGATCGACGAGGTACTTGTCGAACGGTCCGAGTGCGGCGAGGTCGTCCGCCGTGACCTCGAACAGATTGCGCGACGCGAACGACGTCCGTTCGCCCACGCCATTTGCGACGGCGTTGTCCATCGCGCGCTGCGTGAGCGTCTCGCTTCCCTCGATGCCCATGACGGTGCCCGAGATTCTGGCAAGCGGCAGCGTAAAGTTACCGATTCCGCAGAACAAATCGAGCACGCGGTCTGTCCGCTCGGGCGCGAGCAAGCGCAATGCGCGGTGGACCAGCACACGATTGATCTTGTGATTGACCTGCGTGAAATCGGTCGGCCGGAACGGCATCCGAATGTCGTATTCAGGCAGCCGGTACGCGAGTTCGAGATCGACGGGATAAAACGGATGAACCGTATCGGGGCCTTTCGGCTGGAGCCAGAACTGGACGCCATGTCGATCGGCGAACGCGCGCAGCAACGCTTCGTCATCGGCATTCAACGGTTCGAGCACCCGCAGCACGAGCGCGGTCACGCCTTCGCCGATCGCGAGTTCGATCTGCGGCAAGCGATCGAAAATCGACAACGCGCCGACGAGATCGCGCAACGGACGCAACAGGGCCGACACATGCGGCGGCAGCACTTCGCACGAGGTCATATCGACGACGTAGCTGCTCTTGCGCTCGTGAAACCCGACGAGCACCCCGCCCTTCGCCGCGACGTGGCGCACGGTCAAACGCGCACGGAATCGATATCCGCTCGACGGCCCGTGAATCGGCCGGAACATCATGTCCGGACGCAACTTCGCGAGATGCAGGAGATTGTCCTCAAGCACGCGCTGTTTGACCGCGATCTGGGCGCGCATCTCGAGATGCTGCATCGAGCATCCGCCGCACCGATCGTAGACCGGGCACGCGGGTTTGGCCCGCAGCGCGCTGCCGCGCAGCAACTCGACCATCGTCGCCTGCTCGAATTTCGGCTTGCGCCGATACGTCGCATACCGCACCCGCTCACCCGGCAGCGCCCCCTCGACGAAGACGACCTTGCCCGGCGTACCGTCCTCGTTCGTCGGTTGGCGACCGACGCCGCGCGCCTCCATATCCAGCGAGACGATGTCGATGATGGGGTAACTCGAAATGGGCTGCGGCTTCTGAGGCCTTTGAGACTTGTGCGGCACGATGAACGTTCTGTGTCAGACGGCGGGAAGGCCGCATTGTAGACCAACCACGCCGTGCCGCTCCGCACGCTTCGAATATCCGGTGTCGCGACGCGCGCACGCCCGTACACGGCCGCACACGGGCCGGCCTATCCGACCCGGCAGATCCCGCTACACCGGCTGCGGAGACCGGTCGTCCGATGCACACGCTTCATGCAAAACGCGATCGATCGCACGCTACGCCGCAAACGCGGCGAGATATTCCTGCCACTGCGGTCCGCGCTCGCTCGCGAGCGCGCGTTTGACGACGTCGATTTCCGTCTCGTAGTCGTCCTGCGTCAAGGCGCCCCGCATGAGCTGAAAACGCGCATAGAGCAGATACGTGTTCACGACATCCGTTTCGCAGTAGTTCCGGATCTCTTCGATGCGTCCTTCCTGAAACGCTTGCCAGACCTGCGAGCCGTCCATGCCCATCTTGCCCGGAAAACCGCACATCTTCGCGAGCGCGTCGAGCGGCGCGTTCGCGCGCGGCTGGTACATCGCGAGCACGTCCATCAGATCGGTATGCCGCATGTGATACCGCGCGATGTAGTTATTCCATTTGAAATCGCGATCGTCCTCGCCCATGTCCCAGTACTTCGCCGCGGCGATGCCGTGCACGAGCGCGCGATAGTTGAGCACCGGCAGATCGAAGGCCCCGCCGTTCCACGACACGAGCGTCGGGGTATACCGTTCGATGACCTTGAAGAACGACTGGATCAGCGTCGTCTCGGGATCGTCGGGCGCACCGAGCGAGCGCACGCGAAACCCTTCCCGGTCGCGAAACGCGCATGAAATCGCCACAATGCGATGCACATGATGGGGCAGAAAATCGGAGCCCGTTTTCTCGCGACGCGCCGCGAAAGCCCGCTCGGCGACCTCCGCATCGGTCAGCGCCGCCGTCTCGTCGTCGAGCCGGCGCAGCCCCGCCACATCTGGAACCGTTTCAATATCAAAAACCAGCACCGGCGTCACAACACCGCGTCCTTTCTCACACCGTTCGATGCGAAGTATCGTTTGAGGCGCACGAGCGCTTCTTGTTGTATCTGCCTGACGCGCTCGCGCGTCAGCCCCATTTCGTCGGCCAGTTCCTCGAGGGTCGCCGGCTCGACATTGTTCAGGCCGAAGCGGCGTTCGATCACGTGGCGATGTTTGTCCGACAGCCGGGAAAGCCAGGCCCGCGTCAATTGTTCGAGTTCGCGATGCTGGACTTCCGAGTCCGGCGACTCGCTCTGCTCGTCCGACAGCAAGTCGAGCAGGCTGCTCGTCGGATCGAGTTCAAGCGGCGCGTCGAGCGACGCCGTATGTTCGTTGAGCGCGAGGATATCGGTCACTTCCTCGGGCGTCTTGCCGGTCAGGTGCGCGATATCCTCGACGCTCGCGTCGCGGCGCTCGCCCGCATGCTCCGAATTCGCGGAGCTCTTCTCGAGGTGACGCTTCGCGCGGAGGACCTGATTGAGTTCGCGGATCACGTGGACCGGCAGGCGCACCGTGCGCGCCTGATTCATGATGGCGCGCTCGATGCTCTGACGGATCCACCATGTCGCATAGGTCGAGAATCGAAAACCGCGTTGCGGGTCGAATTTCTCAATCGCATGCATGAGACCGAGATTGCCTTCCTCGATCAGATCGAGCAACGGCACCCCGCGGTTCAGATAACCCTTGGCAATACTGACGACCAGGCGCAAGTTGCGCTCGATCATGACCTGGCGCGCCGGGAATTCGCCGTTCTTCGCAAGCGTCGAGTAATGCTGCTCTTCACTGACGGTCAGCAAGGGTTTGACGCTGATCCGGTTCAGATAATGCTGGATCGTATCGGCGGTCAGTTCCGCCTTGAGCACTGCCTTAAAGTCGTCGGGATCGGGCTCCGGCGTGCTCGCCGTGCCCGAGAGACGCTCGCCGCTGTCACCGAACTCCTGCTCGGCGCCGTCGGCCTCGTCGTCTTCCGATTCGGCGCGCGCGCCGCGCTCCTCATCCGAATCTGCGGCGTCTTGCTCGCGGGTGTCATCGGACATACCTGCGTGTTGGCGTCGCTTCACTTTCGGCATGGTGCTCCCTAGCCTATTGAGGCGGTAGGTACTGTAGCGGATCGACCGGTTTGCCCTGCTTGCGAACTTCGAAATGCAACATCACGGTATCGGCGTCGGTGTTGCCCATCTCGGCGATCTTTTGCCCCTTCGTCACGGCATCGCCTTCCTTGACCAGCAACGCGCGATTATGCGCATACGCGGTCAAAAACGTCGCGTCGTGCTTGATGATAATCAGGTTGCCGTAGCCACGGAGACCGTTCCCCGCATAAACAACACGTCCTTCCGACGAGGCCCGCACGGCGTCGCCCGGCGCGCCGCCGATGTCGACCCCCTTATCCTGCGCATCGAAGTTATGCAGGATCGGACCCTTCGCCGGCCACGCGAACGAGACGGCACCATTCGACACCGGCGTGTTCGCGCTCGTCGACGGCGCGGCCACGACCGGCGGCGGCGCATTCGATGCCGGCGCGCCGTTTTGCGCAACCGGTGCGGGCGGCGTCACGCCGTTATTCGCGGGGCCGTACGGCGAAGGAGGCGCGGGAATCGCGCCCGGCGCGGTCGCGATCATCGGCGGATTCGATCCCGGCGGCGCCACACGCAAGAGTTGATCGACCTCGATCTGATTCGGATTCGTAATGTTGTTCCACGCTGCGACGTCACGATAGTTGCGTCCGTTGACGAGCGCAATCCGGTAAAGCGTGTCACCGGGTTTCACACGATAGTAGCCCGGCGGCGCAGGTGGCAAAGGCGCGGCGACTTCGGGCGCGGGCGCGGTTTGCAACGTGCCTGGAGGCGGCATCTGCGTCGTCGGGGCGCCGATCCCGGCCGACGGTGATCGATCGATGACCGGGGCATTGTCGAGTCGCGTCGAACACGCGACGAGCGTCGACAACACGCTGACGATTGCGATCCGCTGAGCCATCGACGTCGTGGAATTCACGCTCTGTCTCCGCAACTTACTCATCGCTTTTAAATCACTCCAGATTTTAAGGGCACAAAGAAAACACGATCAAGCTGCGATTCGTGCCATTGATGCTCGGCGACGCGCTCAACAAGCGTCAGCACCTGAGACTCGGCGCCCACGGGCGCGACGAGCCGGCCGCCAATCTGCAACTGTTCGAGCAACGCTTGCGGCACGTCGAGCCCCGCCGCCGCAATCACGATCGCATCGAACGGTGCAACGTTTGGCATGCCAAGCCGACCGTCGCCGTAATGCAAACGAATGTTCGGGATCCTCAAAGGCCGCAGATTGTGTTTCGCGCGCTCATATAACGGACGAATCCGCTCGATCGAATACACGTCGCGCGCGACGCCCGACAGCACGGCGGCCTGATAGCCGCACCCCGTGCCGATCTCGAGCACGTTCTCAAGCACGCGGCCGTTCGCGGCCAGTTCGATCATCCGCGCGACGACCGACGGTTTCGAAATCGTCTGGTGATGCCCGATCGGCAGCGCGGCTTCTTCATAGGCCTGCGTCGCGAATCCCGGATCGACGAACAGATGGCGCGGCACGGCCGCCATCGCCGCGAGTACGCGCGGGTCGCTGACGCCGTTCGCGCGAACGCGTTCGACCATGCGCTCGCGCACGCGTTCAGACGTCAACGAAAAATGCGCGGGCGCGACGGACGACGGCGATACGCGCAGTGGATTCGGCGCCGCGGCGGGTTTGACGGACGCCGTCACGGTGTTGACCGTGGCGACGGCGCGCGGCGGCGTCGGCGGCGCAGCACGCGCGGGGGTCTGGGCGCGCGCGCGTTCCGCGGGCCGCGCGTGTTCGGTCGCGAGCACGGCCGCGCGGGTGCGCTGTTCGGTCGAGATACGCGGCGTGGACGCACGCGCATCGGAAGGCGTACGGGCTTGCGCGGGCACCGGCGGCCGAACCGTCGAATCGATCGGCGCGCGCGCGCTCGCCGCCCCCGCTACCGAGCGCGGCGCGGCCGGCGGCGCGCTCGGAGCCGACGATCGCGGCGCGGGTCCGGCTGCGCGCTTTTTCGAATCGAATCCGGCATGCGCGACCGTGGCCTTGGTCGCCGTCTTCACGCCGATGTTCGCCTTCTCATTGCCGCCCTGCGCGCTCGTCTTGCCTGCCGGTTTGCCATGCTTCGATGCCGGGGCGCGGACGAGATCGTCAAGGCCGAGCGGAAAACGCTTCGGCGCTGTCGTCATGAGCGAGGCTCCGCGAGCGCCGTCCACTCGCGCAGACTGTCGAGCGTCGCCACATCGGTCAAATCGAGCTGCAACGGCGTGATCGAGACCTCGCCCGACGCGACCGCATGAAAATCGGTACCCGCGCTCGCCTCGCGCGCCTCGCCGCTCGCACCGATCCAGTAGATCGCCTCGCCGCGCGGATTCTGTTGCCGGATCACCGGCTGCGACGGATGCCGTTTGCCGAGCCGCGTAATGCGCCAGCGGTCGAGTTCCGCATACGGGCGATTCGGTATATTGACGTTGAGCAGGAACGGCGCGGGCAAAGGATGCCGCAGATAGTGCTCGACGATGTCGACCGCCGCACGCGCCGCATCGCCGACATGCTGCCAATCCTTTCCGGCGAGCGAGAACGCGAACGACGGCAGACCGAACAGAAATCCTTCGGTCGCCGCCGCGACGGTGCCCGAATAGAGCGTGTCCTCGCCCATGTTCTGCCCGTTGTTGATGCCCGAGACGACGATGTCCGGCCGGTAGTCGAGCACGCCCGTCAACGCGATGTGGACGCAATCGGTTGGCGTGCCGTTGACATAGCGGAAACCGCTCGGCGCCTCGAACAGCGAAAGCGGTCGCGAGAGCGTCAGGGAGTTCGACGCCGCGCTGCAGTTTTGTTCGGGCGCGACGACTTCCACGTCGCCCAGCCGCGTCAATTCATGGTGGAGCGCCGCCAGTCCGGGCGCCAGATAGCCGTCGTCGTTGCTGAGCAGAATTCGCATGCGGGCGATTGTAACCGAGTCTATTCGGCGCTCTCGCGCCACCCTGCCTTTTTACCCGAAGGACATCGAATTCAGATGACACCGTCCGCGCGCAGCCGCGCGATGCGCGCGTCGTCGTAGCCGAGCCCGCGCAGCACGCTGTCCGTATGCTCGCCGAGCTCGGGGCCGAGCCAGCGCGTCGAACCCGGCGTCTCGGACAGTTTGGGCGTAATCGTCGGCAACGCGAGGCGTTGACCGTCGGGCAGCGTGAAACGCTCGATCATCTGCCGCGCGATAAAGTGCGGATCCGAGAACATGTCGGCCACGCTGTAGATACGCCCGGCCGGCACATCGGCCGCGTGAAGCACGGCCAGCGCTTCGTCGAGCGTGCGCGGCGCGAGCCACGCGCCGATCGCGGCATCGAGCTCCGCGGTGCGCGGCACGCGGCCGTCGTTGCTCGCGAGCCCGGGATCGTTGGCGAGATCGTCGCGGTCGATCGCGATCATCAGGCGCCGGAAGATCGGATCGCTGTTACCGCCAATGACAATGCTGCCGTCTCGGCACGCATAGGTGTTCGACGGCACGATGCCCGGCAGCGACGCGCCCGTGCGCTCGCGCACGAGACCATAGGCGTCGTATTCGGGCACGACGCTTTCCATCATGTTGAAGACCGCTTCGTAAAGCGCGACGTCGACGACCTGCCCCTTGCCATGCATCCTGCCGCCCGTCGCATCGCGATGATGCAAGGCCATCAGTGCGCCGATCACGCCGTGCAACGAGGCAATCGAATCGCCGATCGAAATGCCGATACGCGGCGGCGGCAGCTCGGGATAGCCCGTGATGTGGCGCAATCCGCCCATCGATTCGCCGATCGCGCCGAAGCCCGGCCGGTCGCGATACGGACCGGTCTGCCCGAAGCCCGACAGCCGGACCATCACGAGCCCGGGATTCGCGCGCGACAGCACGTCATAGCCGAGTCCGAGCTTCTCGAGACCGCCCGGACGGAAATTCTCGATCACGATGTCGGCCTCGGCGGCGAGCGCGCGCACGATCTCGCGGCCCTCGTCCGACTTGAGGTTGATCGTCACCGACTGCTTGTTGCGCGCCTGGACGTACCACCAGAGCGACGTGCCGCCTTGCTCGGGATAAAGCTTGCGCCACTTGCGCAGCGGGTCGCCGCCGCGCGGATCCTCGATCTTGATGACCTGCGCGCCGAATTCGGCAAACAGCCGCGCCGCGAACGGTCCGGCGATCAACGTGCCGAGTTCGAGTACCTTGACGCCCGCCATCGGGCCTGCCGTCGATGTCGCATCCATGATCCATGCACCGCCATTCTGAGCGTTCAGACAGAGCGCCGATCGAGCACCGCGCGCGCGATCGTGCCCGCGTCGACATATTCGAGTTCGCCACCGACCGGCACGCCGCGCGCGAGCCGGCTCACCGCGAGTCCGCGTGCCTTGAGCGCCTGCGCGATATAGTGCGCGGTGGCCTCGCCTTCATTCGTAAAGTTCGTCGCCAGCACGACCTCGCGCACGGCGCCGTCGGTCGCGCGCTTCATCAAGCGATCGAAATGAATTTCGCGCGGACCGATTCCATCGAGCGGACTCAAGCGGCCCATGAGCACGAAATAGAAACCCTTGTAGGTCATCGTCTGCTCGAGCATCGCCTGATCGGCGGGCGTTTCGACGACGCACAGCAAGCTCGCGTCGCGCTCCTCGTCGGCGCAGGTCTCGCAGATGTCCGCTTCGGTGAACGTATTGCACTTCGCGCAGTGATGCAGGCTCGACGTCGCGTTCAACAAGGCATTGCCGAGCCGCTCGGCGCCCGGGCGATCGTGCTGCATCAGGTGATAGGCGATGCGATGCGCGGATTTCGGGCCGACGCCCGGCAGCGCGCGCAACGCGTCGATCAGGGTGGCCAATGCGGAAGGTGGCTTCAACGTGTGCTCCGCGCGCGCTGGTGTCTCACCGTGTCGTCAAAACGGCATCTTGAACCCGGGCGGCATCGGCATGCCCGCGGTCAGCGAACCCATCTTTTCCTGCGTCGTCGCTTCGGCCTTGCGCACGGCGTCGTTGAACGCGGCCGCCACGAGATCCTCGAGCATGTCCTTGTCGTCGGCGAGCAGGCTCGGATCGATCGCCACGCGGCGGACCTCGTTCTTGCACGTCATCGTGACCTTGACCAGGCCCGCGCCCGATTGGCCTTCGACTTCGATGAGCGCAAGCTGGTCCTGCATCTTCTTCATGTTGTCCTGCATCTGCTGGGCTTGCTTCATCAACCCGGCCAGTTGGTTCTTCATCATGGCGACAGCTCCTTCAAGAATCGTGTGATCGGTGAAAACGGCCGCGCGGACGTTCGCGGCGCGTTCGCTCAGGCGGTCGGCGCGGGCCCCGCGCCGCTTGGTACGGGACGGATCGATCCGGGAATGATCGATGCGCCGAAGTCGCGGATCAGCGTCTGGACGAACGGATCGCGCTCGATCGCGCGCTCGGCGTCGAGCTGGCGTCGCGCGCGGCTCGCGTCGTCGATCGCCGCCGCCGTGTAGTGCACGGCGCCGTTGACGATCGACAGTTCGACGGCGCGGCCAAGCTGCGTATCGAGTTCGGCCTTGAGCTTGTCGACATGCGCCCGGTCGCCCAGTTGCGGAACCGCGACGCGCAATTCGAGCGTCGTGCCGCGGATCGCGCTGAGTTCGCTTCGGAACGCGAGTTCGCGCGCGAACCCGCGTAATGCCAGGCGCGTGACGAACGCCGGCCAGTCGAGATCGTGACCGAATTCGGTCAGGCGGACCGGCGGTTCCTTCGGGACCACCTCGGTCACGGGCGCGACGCCGGCATCCGCGCGCGCGCCGACGCCGGCGTTCGGCGCCGATCGCATGGACGCGCCTCGCATCGAATCGAGATCGTCGGACGGCATCGCAGACGCGCGCGCATCGCCGGTGTAACCGGTGTCGCCGGCATCGCCGGCGTCGCGATATTCGCCGCCGTAGAAGTCGTCGTCCGTCGCGTAACCGCCTTCATAGGCGGCATCCGGCAGCGCCTCCCACGGTGGGGTATCCACGGCGCGCGCAGCCGAGGCATGTTGCGCGAGAGCGGGCTCGCCCTGCTCGGCCGTCCCGCGCGGGCGCTCGGTCGACATCGATCGATCCGCACCGGCCGGCGACGCGGGGCGACGCGGCGTCGGCACCGTCACCGGCGCCGAAGGCGCGGACGAAGCCGGACGACGCGGCGCGACAGGCGCGCTTGCGCGACTCTTGTCGGTCGGCACGCGCAGCCCCGCGAGCCGCAGCGCCTCGAGTGCCGCGCGCGCGGGCGACACGGGCCGCGTGTCGGCCACGGCGGGTTCGGCTTGCTCGGCCGACGGCGGCGCGGACGCCGTGCGCGGCGCGTTCGACTCGCGCGATTCACGCGACGTGTCCGACGCAGCCGATGCGTCCGATGCGTCGACGCTTGGGGCCGCCGTATCGCCTCGATCAGCGGACGCCACCGCTTGAGTCGCACGATCCGACGCCTGCTCCGCGCCGTGCTCCAGACCCTGCGCCGATTCGTGGTGTGTTGATTCGTGCGCCCATGCCTGCACCGATTCCTGCGCGTGCACCGGCGAGCGCTCACGCGTATCGGCCGCGGCGGGGTGCACGGCCTCGGGCGGGCGACGGTCACCGACCGCATCGCCGCGCTCGCGCAGTGGCGCGCGCTCGGCCGATCCCACAGCAACCGCGGCCGCACCGGACGCCGACTCGCGCAGATCCGCGGCGCGCTTCGACGACGGCGCCGCGCCCTGCGACGCGTCCGCCGACCCGCTCGACGCCAGCGCCGCGCGGGCGGCGCCCGCTCCGGCGCGCCCCATGCCGCCGGAACCCGCAGACGGTACCGACGATGCGCCACCGGTCGACGCGCCACCCGATGGCGGCAACCCGCCGAGCCGATCGCCAAGCGGCCGGAATGCGAGCATGCGCAACAGGGTCATCGAGAAGCCCGCGTACTCGTCGGGCGCCAGCCCGAGTTCTGCGCGGCCGATCGTCGCAATCTGGTACAAAAGCTGGACCTGCTCGGCGCCGAGCGCCGACGCGAAACGACGCACGTCGCCCGCCTCGGGCCATTCGTCGAGCACCGAGGCCGGCGCGACCTGCGCCCACGCGATCCGATGGAGCAACCCTGCGAGATCGGCGAGCGCCGTCGAAAACGACAAACTGCGCGACGCCATCTCGTCGGCAATCGCGAGCACGGTCGTGCCTTCGCCCTCGACGATCGCGTCGAGCAAACGAATCAGATAACTCTGATCGAGCGCGCCGAGCATGCCGCGCACGGCCTCTTCGCCGACCACGCCCGCGGAATAGGCGATCGCCTGATCGGTCAGCGACAACGCGTCGCGCATGCTGCCGTCGGCGGCCTTCGCGAGCAGCCGCAGAGCCTGCGCGTCATACCCGATGTGCTCGGCCGACAGAATGTTTTCGAGGTGCCCGACGATGTGCGTCGCGGGCATCTGCTTGAGATTGAACTGGAGACACCGCGACAGCACGGTGACGGGAATCTTTTGCGGATCGGTCGTCGCGAGAATGAACTTCACATGCGCGGGCGGCTCTTCGAGCGTCTTGAGCATCGCGTTGAACGCATGATTCGTGAGCATGTGCACTTCGTCGATCATATAGACCTTGAAGCGCGCATCGACGGGCGCGTAGATCGCGCGCTCGAGCAGCGACGCCATCTCCTCGACGCCGCGATTCGACGCGGCATCCATCTCGACGTAATCGACGAAACGCCCTTCATCGATCGCGCGGCATGCGCTGCAGACGCCGCATGGCGTCGCGGTGACGCCCGTCTCGCAATTCAGCGCCTTCGCGAGAATCCGCGACAGCGTCGTCTTGCCGATGCCGCGCGTACCCGTGAACAGATAAGCGTGATGCAACCGTTGCGAGTCGAGTGCGTGAGTCAATGCGCGGACCACGTGGTCCTGGCCCACCAGCGACGCAAAATCCTTCGGGCGCCACTTGCGCGCGAGAACTTGGTAAGTCATCGAGATCGTTCGGTCTGTTTGCCAGAGTCCAGGATGCCGGAACCGCCTGCGATCTGCCTGCGGGCAGCGCGGCGATCGGATGCGTGGCGCAGGATGATCCAGGGGATCCAGAGAAGAGGGGTGACGAGCCCGACCCTCGGCACTAGCGGAAAACGGCTGTGGCTGCTTCGTTCCCGACCTGACCAGGTTGGCCGCGCCGCCATGCGAGGAGGCCCGTCACGCCGCATTCTAACATCGCCGCCCCCGGTCCCGACAAGCGACATTGCTGATCGTGCGCATACGCGCCCTTCGGCGCGTCCGTCCGCGCGCCTGTCGGCAAGCTTCGCGACGCGCCTCCCGACGGCCGTCGGTACGTTGCGCGCCGGGTCTCCGATGCGCCTTCGATGCACCTTCGATGCACGCCTCGACGCACGTATTGGTGAGCGTCTTGGCGCGTCTCGACGTGTCTTTCGGCATGCCTGTTTCGCGCACGCGTCCGCCCTTTTCAAGCGTCGTCGTCAATCCGTCGAACCACGACGCCTTCAACACCGTATTCGATGCGACGCGCGCGCACCGCCCCCTTGATTCGGCGCGTTCGGCCCTCATGTGGGGAGCGTAAGACGCCGTTCGGCCGATCGCGGTAACCGGCCGAACGGTAAGCAGTTTGTTCACGTCACGCGAAAAGACTGTACAGAGCAGGTTCTCACGCGTGTGCGGGAATTGGGCTAAGATCAACCGCAATTCGTGCCACAACGCCCCTGGCGTCGAAGACTGCCCATCCCGGACAGCCGTGGCGGCGACGGATTTTTTTTGCGTTTTGGTGTATGGTGGCGGCCATTTGGAACCCCGCCCGACCCCGGCGCGACGAGGTAATCAGACAATGAGCGAACAAATCAAGCATATCAGCGACGCATCGTTCGAAGAGGATGTCGTCAAGGCAGACAAACCGGTGCTGCTCGACTTCTGGGCCGAATGGTGCGGTCCGTGCAAGATGATTGCACCGATCCTCGACGAAGTCGCGAGCGAATACACCGATCGCCTGCAGATCGCGAAGCTGAATGTCGACGAGAACCAGTCGACCCCCGCCAAGTTCGGCGTGCGCGGCATCCCGACGCTGATCCTCTTCAAGAACGGCGCCGTCGCGGCGCAGAAGGTCGGCGCGCTGTCCAAGTCGCAACTCGCGGCGTTCCTTGACAGCCACCTCTGATCCCGCTTGAATGACCCCATGTTGCCGACCGGCAACATGGGCGCGCGCACGCGCCTAGCGGAACCGCGCGCATGCTGTGCTAAGATTCGCCCCATCCTTTTCGAACACGTCTTCGAACGCTTTTTCGAGCGTTTGCCCGCCCCTCCCAATTCGTAGCACATCTCTCCCTGCCGGGATTCCTGTATGCATTTATCCGAACTCAAGTCGCAACACGTCTCCGCGTTGATCGAAATGGCGAACGGTCTCGAGATCGAGAACGCGAACCGCCTGCGCAAACAGGAGCTCATGTTCGCCATTCTCAAGAAGCGCGCGAAAACGGGCGAAACGATTTTCGGCGACGGCACGCTCGAAGTGCTGCCCGACGGGTTCGGTTTTCTGCGTTCGCCCGAGACGTCGTATCTCGCGAGTACGGACGATATCTACATCAGTCCTTCGCAGATCCGCCGCTTCAATCTGCATACGGGCGACACGATCGAAGGCGAAGTGCGCACGCCGAAGGACGGCGAGCGGTATTTCGCGCTCGTCAAGGTCGACAAAGTCAACGGGCAAGCGCCCGAGGCCTCGAAACACAAGATCATGTTCGAGAACCTCACGCCGCTGCACCCGAACAAGCCGCTGCATCTCGAGCGTGAAATGCGCGGCGAAGAAAACGTCACGGGCCGGATCATCGATATGATCTCGCCGATCGGCAAAGGCCAGCGCGGCTTGCTCGTCGCCTCGCCGAAGTCGGGCAAGACGGTCATGCTCCAGCACATCGCGCACGCGATCAAGGCGAACCACCCCGATGTCACGCTGTTCGTGCTGCTCATCGACGAACGGCCCGAAGAAGTCACCGAAATGCAGCGCTCGGTCGCCGGCGAAGTCATCGCGTCGACGTTCGACGAACCCGCTGCGCGTCACGTGCAAGTCGCGGAAATGGTCAGCGAAAAGGCCAAGCGTCTCGTCGAAATGAAGCAGGACGTCGTCATTCTGCTCGACTCGATCACGCGTCTCGCGCGCGCCTACAACACGGTCGTGCCCGCGTCGGGCAAAGTGCTCACGGGCGGTGTCGACGCGAACGCGCTCCAGCGTCCGAAGCGCTTCTTCGGCGCGGCGCGCAACGTCGAGGAAGGCGGTTCGCTGACGATCATCGGCACCGCGCTGATCGAAACCGGCAGCCGCATGGACGACGTGATCTACGAAGAATTCAAGGGCACGGGCAATATGGAAGTGCACCTCGAACGCCGTCTCGCCGAAAAACGCGTCTACCCGTCGATCAATCTGAACAAGTCGGGCACGCGTCGCGAAGAACTGCTGATCAAGCCCGATATCCTTCAGAAAATCTGGGTGCTGCGCAAATTCATCCACGACATGGATGAAATCGAAGCGATGGAATTCCTGCTCGACAAGATCAAGCAAACCAAGAGCAATTCGGAGTTCTTCGATCTGATGCGTCGCGGCGGTTAATCCGCGCATCGATTCCGATATGCCGGACGGGCCTCGCGCGCGACACTTCGCGCGCGAGGCCCCTGTCGTTTCGGCGGCGTCATTCCGGCGGTGGTGTGTGCCCCGTGTCGTTGACCGCCATCGTTTGTGCGGCGTCGTTTGTGCGGCGTCGTTTGGTCCGCGTCGTTTGCGCCGCCTCGTTTGAGCGGCGTGGCACAATCGAACACTCGCACGCCCTGCCGCGACCCGATCGCCCTTCGATGCTGACTTCGCTGACCCGCTGGTTCGATTCCCGTAAGCGCGAACGCGCCTTACGCCGTCATGCGATACCCGACGCGCTCTGGGCGCGCACGCTCGCGAATCTCCCGTTCCTCGACTGGCTCGACGATGCCGGTCGCGCGCGGCTGCGCGACATGAGCAGTCTGTTCCTCGCGCAGAAACAGTTCTCGACCGCGCACGATCTCGAACTCACCGATGAAATCTGTGTCGCGGTCGCGGCGCAGGCGGCCTTGCCCGTCCTCAATCTCGGACTCGATTTCTATCGCGGCTGGGTCGGCGTCGTGATCTATCCGGGCGAGTTCGTGATCCGCAAGACGGTCGAGGACGAGGACGGCGTGGTCCATGAAATCGTCCAGGACGCGAGCGGCGAAGCGTGGGAAGGCGGCCCCGTGCTGCTGTCGTGGGAAGATGTCCGGATGGGCTCGGGCGGCGATGCGTACAACGTCGTGATCCACGAGTTCGCGCACAAGATCGATATGCTCGGCGGCGAGGCCGACGGTCGCCCGCCGTTGTTCAAGCGCCTGCACCCCGATCTGAAACCCCAGGAATGGGCCGACGTCTTCGACCATGCCTATGACCGCTTCTGCCGGCGCGTCGACGGCATCTCCGACCGCCGATGGCAGCAGTTCGCCGAGACGTCGTTGATCGATCCCTATGCGGCTGACCATCCTTCCGAATTCTTCGCGGTCTGCAGCGAGGCGCTCTTCGTGACGCCGCGCCCGTTCGAGGCGGCCTATCCCGAACTCTATCGCCTGCTTGCGCGCTACTACCGGCAGGACCCGGCGCAGGTGTTCGACCCGCCGCTCGCGCCCGAGATCGATTAAGGCGCATCGCCCGATCGAGCGGGTGCCGACAAGCGGGAGCCGACGCCCGCGGATTTCCGGCCCATTGCACAAAACACTGGCAAAGGTCTGATTCTCTGGCATAATTCCGCTTTTCCCACTTGGCAAGTGGCTCCCGCTTGGGCTATCGAAGCCCGAACAACGCAGTGCGGCGAGCTGGCTACCGCTCGATACCAAGGAAGTGACATGAAAGAAGGCATTCACCCGAATTACCGCGAAGTCCTGTTCATCGATGTCTCGAACGACTTCAAGTTCGTGACGCGCTCGACGATCCAGACGAAGGAAACGGCCGTCTTCGAAGGCAAGGAATACCCGCTCGCGAAGATCGAAGTGTCGTCGGAATCGCATCCGTTCTACACGGGTCAGCAAAAGATCATGGACACGGCCGGCCGTGTCGAGAAGTTCCGTCAGAAGTTCGGTGCACGCGCCGCCGGCAAGGCCGCGAAGTAAGACCGCGCAGCACACCGCTTCGACACCCCAAAAAAGGCAGCTTCGGCTGCCTTTTTTGTTTTCGGCGCCCGGCGACGGCACATCCGCGCGCGCCTGGCTTCGTCTGCGCGAACACCGGTGTTAGGATCGCGACAGCGATGTCACGCGCGACACGACACCCCTTCCGGTCTCACGCGCGCCCCTCGACGCGCTGACGACACGCGTCGCCAAGAACACGCTTTCGAACGCAAGGAGACGATGTGCTGAAGAACCTCGACCCCCTGTTGAACGCAGACGTCCTGCATGCGCTGCACTCGATGGGCCATGGCGACGAACTCGTGATCTGCGACGCCAACTTCCCGGCCGACGCGATCGCGCGCAAGACGGTCATCGGCACGTTGCTGCGCATCGATGCGGTGTCGTCGCCGCGCGCGCTCAAGGCCGTGCTCTCGGTGATCCCGCTCGATACCTTCGTCGACGCGCCCGCCTTGCGCATGGAAGTCGTCGGCGCGCCGCAGGAGTTGCCCGCCGCGCAACGCGAAGCGATCCTCGAACTCGAAGCGAGCGGCGAGAAGACCGTGTTCGCGCCGCTCGAACGTATGGCCTTCTACGAGCGCGCCAAGCAGGCCTACTGCGTGATCATGACAGGCGAACAACGCGGATACGGCTGCTTCATCCTCAAGAAGGGCGTCCTGATTGCAGCCGACGCGGAGTCGCGTCCTGGCGCCGTGCAATAAGGCATGGCCCGGTGTTGATACGGAATATTCCGTGTCGCCGCCAAACGACGATGCCGCGCTTTCCGATCCGGGCCCGGCTAAAATGCCAGATTCATTTCGGCGGGGCTCGCGAGCCCACAGACTCATTCCACGCATGCGATCGACCGTCCGTCTCACTGCCTCCGCAACGAGCGCCCTCCCGCGCTGGCTGCTGTTTGCGATCTGCATCGTCTATGCGGCCTCCGGATTGTTCGGCCGGGACCCCTGGAAGAACGAAGACGCCGCGTCGTTCGGCGTCATGTGGACACTCGCCAACGGCGGCGCGCACGACTGGCTGCTCCCCAATCTCGTCGGCAAGGTGATCACGGCGACCGGCCCGCTGCCGTTCTGGCTCGGCGCGCTCTGCATCCGCGCGTTCGGACCGTGGCTCGCGCCGAGCAACGCCGCGCATGTGCTCACGGGCCTCATGTTTTATGGCGTCTGTGCGTTCGTCTGGTACGGGACGTATCTGCTCGGACGCCGGCCCGAAGTCCAGCCGTTCAAATATGCATTCGGCGGCGAGCCCTCGCCGCGCGACTATGGCCGCACGCTCGCCGACGGCGCGCTGCTGATCCTGCTCGCCTCGTTCGGCCTGGCCGAACGAGGCCACGAAGCGACGCCGCAAGTCGGCCAGCTCGTCTGTACGGCCATGTTTCTCTACGGGCTCGTGCGCGCGCTCGACAAGCCGTTGCAAGGCGCGCTCTGGACCGGTATCGCGCTCGGCGCGTTCGCATTGTGCGCAAACCCGCCGCTGATCCTCGCGCTCTTCGCCGCGCTGCTGGCGGTCGTCGTCGTCGTGCGCGCGCTCGACACGCGCAAGCTGCTCGGCGTCGCGATTCCGCTGGGGCTCGTGATCGCGGCGAGCTGGCCCATCGCCGCGTACCTCGCCTATCCCGACGAAGCGCGACACTTTCTCGGCGACTGGGTCGGATCGAACATCGCGTACTTCCGCGGCTCGCCGAAGCCCGCGCTGTTCTATGCGGCCAAAAATCTGCCGCTGTTTACGTGGCCCGCCTGGCCGCTCGCGATCTGGACCTGGTTGAGTTGGCCCGATCTGCGGCGCGCCCCGCATATCGCGATCCCGCTGTCGATCGTCGTGCCGCTACTCGTGCTCGTCGTGCTTCAGCAACATGAGACGA
This sequence comes from Pararobbsia silviterrae, assembly GCF_003628125.1. Classification (GTDB taxonomy): domain Bacteria; phylum Pseudomonadota; class Gammaproteobacteria; order Burkholderiales; family Burkholderiaceae; genus Pararobbsia; species Pararobbsia silviterrae. The sequence continues at coordinate 95,669 of NZ_RBZU01000005.1, read as the reverse complement.
ATCTGCTGTTCCTGTTGCTGCTGCCGCCGCTCGCGGTCATGGCAAGTTTCGGGCTGCCGACGCTCAAGCGCGAAGTCATCAACGCATTCGACTGGTTTGCGGTGCTGAGCTTCACGATCGTCGGCGGATTCGTGTGGATCGTCTGGATCGCATCGGAAACCGGCTTTCCGGCCCCGATCGCACGCAACCTGAGCCGGCTCGTGCCGGGGTACCGGCCCGAGTTCAATATCCTGTCGCTGATCGCCGCGCTCGTCGTCACGGGCTGCTGGATCGCACTCGTGCGCTGGCGCCTGTCGCGGCACCCGAAGGTGCTCTGGCGCAGCGTCGTGCTGTCCGGCGCGGGCACGACGCTCATGTGGGTCCTGCTGATGACGCTCTGGCTGCCGCTCGTGAACTTCAGCCGGACCTATCGCGACGTCGCGACGCAAATCGCGGCGCGGCTGCCGAGCGACTACACGTGTATCTCGCCGGTCCGGCTCGGCGATGCGCAACTCGCGTCGTTTGCGTATTTCGGCAAGATGCATTTCGCATTCGACGGCGCGGATTGCGACGTCCTGCTGCGTCAGGACACGCAGGACTACAATCCGCCCGCCTCGCTGTCGCCCTATACCTGGAAGCTCGTCTGGGAAGGCCGCCGCGCGGCCGACCGCGACGAACGCTTCCGCCTCTACGTGCGCGTCGAGCGGCCGGTTCGGACGACGCCAGCGGCGCGTCACGACACCGCGCATTGACCCCGCGGACACCCTCGCCGCCCCTCCACGCTGCCTTCATGTTCGAACACCTCAAGCGCATCGCGACGCTCGCCTGGCCCGTCCTGATCGGACAACTCGCGATCATCGCGTTCGGTGTGCTCGATACGGCCATGGTCGGGCGCTACTCGGCGCTCGACCTCGCGTCGCTCGGCCTCGGCAACTCGATCTTCATCTCGGTGTATCTCGGACTCAGCGGGATCCTGATCGCGCTGATGCCGATCGCCGGGCACCTGTTCGGCGCGGGCCGCGCCGACGAGATCGGTCATGAGGTCCGTCAGGCCTTGTGGCTCGCGGCCGGCCTCTCGGTCATCGGGGTCGCGGTGCTCGCCTGGCCAAACGCATTGCTGCGGCTCGCCGACGCGCCGCCCGAACTCGCGGGCCGCACGGCCGCCTATCTTCGAATTCTCGCGATCGGCGTGCCCGCGGGCCTCGTGTTTCGCGTCTTCAATTCGCTGTCGACGGCCATTTCGCGCCCCCGCATGGTCATGACCCTGCAGCTCGTCGATCTCGCGATCAAGGTGCCGCTCAACACGTGGTTCATCTTCGGCGGATTCGGCGTGCCCGCGCTCGGCGGCCCCGGCAGCGCGCTCGCGACGACGCTGATCAACTACGGCTCGGCCGCGCTCGGCTTGTATTTGATCGCGCGTCATGCCGAGTATCGCGCGCTCGGCGTGTTCGAACGCTTCTGCTGGCCCCAGATCAAGCATCAGATCGCCTTGCTCAAGCTCGGCGTGCCGATGGGACTCTCGTACCTGATCGAGGTCACGAGCTACACGTTCATGGCGATCTTCATCACGCACTTCGGCACGCGCGTGCTCGCGGGCCATCAGATCGCCGCGAATCTCGGCGCGGTGCTCTATATGACGCCGCTCTCGATCGGCATCGCGACCTCGACGCTCGTCTCGCAGAAACTCGGCGCACGCGAACCCGTGCAGGCGCGCGCGCTCGGCTTGCACGGCATCCAGTTGGCCGGCGTGATGGCGGTCGTCCTGACGACGCTCGTGCTGACGCTGCGCAGACAGATCGTCAGCGCGTACACGCCCGACGCATCCGTCATCGCCGCCGCATTGCCGCTCGTGACGATCGTCGCGTTCTACCATCTGTTCGACGCGATCCAGTGCTCGACGGCCTTCGCGCTGCGCGGCTACAAGATCACGACCGTGCCGACGATCATCTATGCGGTCGCACTCTGGGGCGTCGGGCTCGGCGGCGGTTATGTGCTCGGCTTCAATGTGCCGGGCACGCTGCCCGCGTTTTTCACGGGCGCGCGCGGCTTCTGGTTCGCGAATCTCGCGAGCCTTGCGATCGCGGCCGTCGCGCTGCTCGTCTATTGGCTGCGTATCAGCCATCCCGCGCATCGTTATGCGTCGGGTCATCCCTCGCTTCAGTCCGCCGAGCCTCACGTCGCCGAGCCTCACGTCGCCGAACGTCACGTCGACTAAATATCGGCATGCGACACTCGGCGCGCAATCCGCTCCGTACCGGTGCGCGCCGTACGCCCCTATCGCATTCCCGCCGGCCTTGAATTTCATGAGGGCCGGATCGCCGTCACCATTTTTGCGACGGCGACGCGGTTTGTTTTATGCTTAGGCGGCCGGCTTGCGTTTTCCTCTCTATCCATCCCCGTTCAAGACGGAGCTCTCGATGATCAAGAAGCTGCTGGTGGTGCTGTTGGCATGGTGCGCATTCGCGATCCATGCATTCGCGGTTGAAGTCAACTCGGCGACCCAAGCCGAACTCGAAGCCCTCAAAGGCATCGGTCCCGTCAAGTCCAAGGCGATTATCGACGAGCGCACGAAAAACGGCCCGTTCAAGGACGCGGACGATCTCGCGACACGCGTCAAGGGCATCGGCGACAAAACCGTCGTCAGTCTCGAATCGCAGGGCCTGACGATCAACGGATCGAATGCCGGTCCCAAGGGCGCCGCGACGTCCGCGGCCACGACGACGAGCAAGAAGACGCCTGTGGCGAACGTCAAGAGCGCCCCGGCGCCCGCACCGGCCACGGCGATGACGGCCGCGGCACCGGCGCCCGCCGCAGCGTCGGCACCCGCCGCGGCATCCGGCGCCGCCTCGTCGGCGACAGGCAAGAAGTCGAAAAAAGCATCGAAGAAAGCGGCCGCAAGCGCGGCGAGCGCCGCATCGGCCGCCAAGTAAGCGCACGTTCGAGACACCGATTTCCCCCTGTACTCACCCCGCAAATTGATTTGATGGAGGCCACCATGGGCTTACTCGACTCCCTGACTTCGGCGCTCGGCTCGGGCGACGCCACGCAAGGCAGCGCGCACGCATCGGTGCTCGCCGCCGCGATGGAATACGTGAACCAGCAGCCGGGCGGTCTCGGCGGCGTCGTTCAGTCGTTCGAACAAAACGGACTCGGCGGCGTGATCGGTTCGTGGATCGGCAATGGCGAAAACCAGCCGATCTCGTCCGATCAGATCGAAAGCACGCTGGGAAGCGATGCCGTCAGCGCGATCGCGCAGAAAGCCGGCGTGCCGGCCGACCAGGTCTCGGGCATTCTGAGTCAGGTGCTGCCGCATCTCGTCGACAAGGCGACGCCGAACGGCGAAGTGCCGCAAGGCGGCGGGTTCGATGCGTCGAGCTTGCTCGGCGCGCTCGGCGGACTGCTCGGCAAGCGCGAAGGCTGAGTTCAGGCGGGCAGCGAGAAGATCGCGATCGCGTCGCGCAATACACCGACCTGGTCCTTGAGCGAGTGCGCGGCGGCTGCCGCTTGCTCGACGAGCGCCGCGTTCTGTTGCGTGACGTGATCCATCTCGCCGATCGCGCGATTGACCTGCTCGATGCCCGTGCTTTGCTCGTGCGACGCGCGACTGATCTCTTCGAGAATCTGCGTCACGCGCCGCACCGAATTCACGATCTCCGTCATCGTCTCGCCCGCATTCGAGACTTGCGCGGCGCCCGTCTCGACCGATTGCGTCGACGATTCGATCAAGACCTTGATCTCCTTCGCCGCGGACGCCGAGCGCTGCGCGAGACTGCGCACCTCCGAGGCGACGACCGCGAAGCCCCGCCCCTGCTCGCCCGCGCGCGCCGATTCGACGGCGGCGTTGAGCGCGAGGATGTTCGTCTGAAATGCAATCGCGTCGATCACACTGATGATGTCGCCGATCTTGCGTGAGCGCGCGGTGATTTCGGCCATCGTCTGCACGACGTCGCCGACCACCCCGCTGCCGCGCGTCGCGACGGCCGCGGCCTCCTCGGCGAGTCGCGCGGCCTGCGATGCGCTGTCGGCGTTGTGCTTCACGTTCGCGGTCATCTGCTCCATGCTCGTCGATGTCTCGACGAGCGCCGACGCTTGCTGCTCCGTGCGCTGCGACAGATCGGAGTTGCCGGCCGCGATCTCGGTCGCGCCGACATTGATGTTGTCCGTCCCCTGACGCACACGCGAGACCGTGGCGACCAATGAGGCCTGCATGGTCCGCAACGCGCCGAGCAGACTGCGTTCGTCGCCGTGCGTGGCCGGCACGGCGGTCGCGAGATCGCCTTCGGCGATGCGCCGCGCGGTTTCGACCGCGAACTCGAGCTCGCCGCCGAGATGACGACGCACGCTGCGCACGATGACGAGCATCACGCCCGTCGAAATCGCGCCGAGCACGGCCGTCATCGCGAGCCATCGGAGCGCGCTCGAGATGAAGGCGCTTTCGACATCGTCCATATACATGCCGGTCACGATGTACCAGTCCCAGGGTTCGAAGCGGCGCGAATAGCTCGTCTTCGGAACGGGGTTGTCGCTACCGGGTTTCGGCCAGAGATAATCGACGAAGCCGCCGCCGTCGTGATTGCCTGCCGTCACGATGTCGCGAAACAGATAATGGCCGGCGGGATCCTTCATCTCGCTGACGTCCTGGCCGTTCAGCGCGGGCTTGATCGGATGCATGATGATGACGGGATGCGAGTCGTTGACCGACACATAGCCGTCCTTACCGTAGCGCAACGCGGCCAACGTATCGATCGCGTTTTTCTTGGCCTGCTCTTCGGTGATCGCATGCTGCTCGGCGAGCGCATGTTGATGCGCGACGATACTGTGCGCCTGGTCGACGAGCGCGACGAGCTGCGCGCGGCGGTCCGCGGTCATCGACACGCGGTTTTGCCACGCCCCGAGTACGCCGATCACGATAAGCCCGAGCCAGAGCACGGCAATCATCGCGCGGAGTTTGTTATTGAGCGTCATCGTGCATGCACCGTCGGTCGTCATCGGGCCGTATGGCCATCGGCGCGTCGCTTGTCGCAGCGAGGCCGCGCCGTCTCAGTATGCGATTACGACGGGAATGGGACGCCCCAATAGCAGGGAAAACCCTAGGCATCAGTCGGGATTCCTATTCATCGGACGAAAAAAAACCGGCCTAGTGGTCGGTTTTTTCAGTGGAATCTCATGATCCCGATGACAACTCGATGCACGCGATTCGGACTTGATCTGAACGTCCTTGAAACGAACGGGCTTCGAAAAGGTTGGCGGAGTGGACGGGACTCGAACCCGCGACCCCCGGCGTGACAGGCCGGTATTCTAACCAACTGAACTACCACTCCATACTGCTGACCGCTTTCTGATTCGCGCATGACGCAATCAGAATTGGCATACATCGCCGTAACTCGATGACACCGATATCTTGGCGTCCCCTAGGGGATTCGAACCCCTGTACTCACCGTGAAAGGGTGATGTCCTAGGCCTCTAGACGAAGGGGACTCACACTTTAATAAAAAAGCCGCTCAAATTCGCCGAGCGGCTTTTTCGTGTTTGGCGGAGTGGACGGGACTCGAACCCGCGACCCCCGGCGTGACAGGCCGGTATTCTAACCAACTGAACTACCACTCCATACTGCTGACCGCTTTCTGATTCGCGCATAGCGCAATCAGAATTGGCACACATCGCTGTAATTCGATGACGCCGGTATCTTGGCGTCCCCTAGGGGATTCGAACCCCTGTACTCACCGTGAAAGGGTGATGTCCTAGGCCTCTAGACGAAGGGGACATGATCTTTTGGATCCGTCTGAACTGCGCTTTTTGCCACTCGCTGCAGCGTTTTTCGCTGCGCCGACAGAAGCAAGAAGTATATCTGCCTCGGTACTACCTGGGAAGCTTTTTTTTCGTCAGAGCCTTATTTCATGCGGCTTAGCGACCGATATCGAATCTTTCGCGCAACCCTGAAAACCGACTCAAGCTTCCCTCTGAATCTTGGTGGAGGTAAGCGGGATCGAACCGCTGACCTCTTGCATGCCATGCAAGCGCTCTCCCAGCTGAGCTATACCCCCCGTGCAGAGAAGAGAGATATTAAAGAACGCTTCGAACCTTGTAAATACCCTTTGCACACAAAATAGGTAAATATCTTCCGGCGCACGCGACCGTGTCCGTCGCGCGCGCCGTTTCGGCGTCCGCGATCAGGCCTGCGCGAGGCGCGCGAGCACCGTCTCGCGGCCGAACAACTGCAGCACCGCGTCGATCGACGGCGTATGCGTCGTGCCCGCGACGAGCAAACGCACGGGCATCGCGAGCTGCGGCATCTTGAGCTTGTGCGCGCCGAGCGTCGCCTTGAACGCGGCGTTGATCGCTTCCTTGGTCCATTCGACATCGCGCAAGGCCTGCGCGAGTTCCGCGATGACGGGCTTGATCGCATCGCTCAGATGCTGCTCGCGCGACGCGGCATCGGGCGCCGGTGTCGCGTAGAACATCAAGGCGTTCTCGGCGAGTTCCTTGACCGTATGCGCACGGTCCTTGAAGAGCGCGACGACCTGTTCGAGCGCGGGCCCCTTCGCGAGATCCGCGCCGTGCTGCGCGAGGAACGGTTCCGCCAGCGCCGCCAGCCGCGCGTTGTCGGCTTCCTTCAGGTAGTGCGCATTGAGCCACTTGAGCTTGTCGGAATCGTAGGCGGCCGGCGACGTGCCCAGGTGCTCGAGATCGAACCACGCGACGAACTGATCGCGCGAGAAGATCTCGGCGTCGCCGTGCGCCCAACCCAGACGCGCGAGGTAGTTGACGACCGCCTCGGGCAAGAAACCCTCGTCGCGATACTGCATGACGCTCATCGCGCCATTGCGCTTCGACATCTTCTCGCCCGCCTCGTTGAGCACCGTCGGCAAGTGCGCATAGACCGGCGGTTCCTGGCCGAGCGCGCGCAGAATGTTGATCTGGCGCGGCGTGTTGTTCACATGATCGTCGCCGCGGATCACATGCGTGATCCGCATGTCGAGATCGTCGATGACGACGCAGAAGTTGTACGTCGGCGTGCCGTCGGGACGCGCGATCACGAGATCGTCGAGCTCGTCGTTCGAGATCTCGATGCGGCCCTTGACTGCGTCGTCCCACGCGACGACGCCCGTCAGCGGATTGCGGAAACGGATCACGGGCTGCACGCCCTCGGGCGGCGTCGGCAAGACCTTGCCGGGTTCGGGACGCCACGTGCCGTCATAGCGCGGCTTCTCGCCGCGCAGGCGCTGCGCCTCGCGCAGCGCATCGAGTTCCTCGGTCGACATGTAGCACGGATAGGCGAGCCCCTTGTCGAGCATGTCCTTGAGCGCGGCGCGATACCGGTCCATACGCTGCATCTGGTAGAACGGGCCCTCGTCGATATCGAGGCCGAGCCACGCCATGCCCTCGAGAATCACATCGACCGCTTCCTGGCTCGAACGCTCGACGTCGGTGTCCTCGATACGCAGCACGAACGTGCCCTGGTTGTGACGCGCGAACGCCCACGGATACAAGGCGGAGCGAATATTGCCGAGATGGATGAAGCCAGTCGGACTGGGGGCGAAACGGGTGCGAACGGGTGTGGTCATGAGCTTCGGCGGGCAAATCGGCCGCGGGAGTCGGCGCGGACTCGCGACGGACGCATGGCGGAAAGAATGCGTGAACGGAAAACGCGGAATTATAGCCCGCCCCCCCGTGAACCACGCGCACGCCTCGCCTCTCATCGCCTCTCGCACTGCGCATTCGACGAACCCGCCGTACGGTTCGCCCCGATCGGCGCGCGATTCGACGCGTGCGCCCGATGGGCGGTGCGACCGGCTCCATACCGTCGATCGGCCGCGCCATGTCATCGCATGCGATATCGAACACCGATCGCCCGCCCTGTGTCCTGCCCCGGATTCCCGACCCGTATAATTGGCCCGCCTTGCAGTTGGAGAAGTGGCATGCCCATCCCCTGTTTCACTGTTCATCGCGACGCGACCTCCCCCGCGCGCCGCGCACGTCCGTTCACGTGGTTACGCGCAGGGACCTTTGCGCTGAGCCTGATCCTCGCCGCCTGCGCGAGTACGCCGCCGATCAAGACGAGCACGGGGTCCGCGCCGATCATCGGCATGCCGGGCTCGGGCGCACCCGGTACGGGCACCGAGGGCGATGCGGGCCGCGCCGGCCTGCCGCCCGGCACGGCGTCGCAGTCGGCGCCGCCGCTCTCGCCGCCTGCCGCGCAGGTCGCGCCGCATCCGGTCCGGATCGGACTCGCGCTCGGCGGCGGCGCGGCGCGCGGCTTCGCGCACATTGGCGTGATCAAGGCACTCGAAGCACACGGGATCCATGCCGATCTCGTCGCGGGCACGAGCGCCGGGTCCGTGGTCGCGGCGCTCTATGCGTCGGGCATGAACGGGCTGCAAATGAACAAGGCGGCCCTCAAGCTCGACGAGGCGTCGATCAGCGACTGGGCGATGCCGTTCCGTTCGCGCGGCCTGCTCAAGGGCGCCGCGCTGGAAAACTATCTGAACACCACGCTCGGCAGCCGCAAGATCGAGCAAATGCGCATGCCGCTGGGCATCGTCGCGACCGATCTTCAAACGGGCGAACCGATCCTGTTCCAGCGCGGCAATACGGGCCAGGCCGTGCGCGCGTCGTGCAGCGTGCCGTCGATCTTCGAGCCCGTCAAAATCGGCGGGCACGAGTACGTCGACGGCGGCCTCGTGAGCCCGGTGCCCGCGGCGTTCGCGCACAAAATGGGCGCCGACTTCGTGATCGCGGTCGATATCTCGTCGCGTCCCGAGAGCGGCGTCACGTCGAGCTCGTTCGACATGCTCATGCAGACGTTCACGATCATGGGCCAGACGATCAAGGCCTACGAGCTCGACAAATACGCAGACGTCGTCATCCGGCCGAATCTCGCGAAGATGGGCGGCGCGGATTTCGCGGATCGCAACGCCGCGATTCTCGCCGGCGAGGAAGCCGTGCAAGCCGCGTGGCCCGAGATCCAGCGCAAGCTCGCGGCCGCGCGCGTCGCGCCCGTGGATCTGACGAGCGCGCGCTAAGCCGGGGAGACGGGCTTCAGTTTGATCGCCATCGTCTGCGTCCCGCGGCGCACGGTCACATCGGCCGTCGCGGGGTCGTCAAGCCGATCGTAGAGCACCCGGCTTTCGAGCTTGGCGACCGCACCTCGATCGATGTGCGTCAGCACGTCTTCTGCTTGGACGCCGCTACGCGCGAGCCGCCCGTCCGGCGCGACCGCGAGCACACGATAGGATAGCCGTCTTGCGCCCGTACAAGCGCCGCGCCGACCCATGACACCTTGCTATCGACCGGCTTGGCGGGCATGTCGAAACAGAAACGGAAATGACGGAAATCGAGCTCGACGCGATCCATCTTGGATAGCAACCCGAGGCCGACATGCTGAGGGAACGGATCGACCGGCGTCACCTCGAGCTTCGGCATCATGCGTTGGCCGATCGAAACACCGGACAGCAAACCACTCGGTTCGTGACGAATTTGACTCGACGCGTCCGAACTCGAAGCCAGGCCCATGGCACTGAAGCGCCTGCCCGCCCGAAGCCATTCGAACGCTTCGCGGCCAAGCTGGAGGTCGGCCGAATCGCCCGTGTCGATACCGAGCTGCCCGGCTTCTCCGCCGTCGAGCCCCGCATCGATCATGGGCAGACCTGCGTCCGACCCGAATGTCATGAAAACGCACTGCTGCCAGTCATGCGCGGGCGCTTCGTCGCCATACGCACTGAGCGTCCCGCTCACGTAATCGGCTCGCCAGGTCAACGCACGCATGCTCTCGATACCGACAACACCGTCGAACCGGACATCGGTCGCCGAGGCGAACTGTCCGATATCGGCCTGCAATGCGGGTTGGCCGGCCGCGATCCGCCATTTCTGGATCTGCACGCCGGGGAACACGCCGACCTTGAGCACGCGATCCTGACTCGGCATCGAGACGGACATCGCGCCATCCGCGGTCGGCGCGCGAATCACGCCGCGCTTGAGCCAACCCGCTTCGACCTCGGGCGTCAGCGGCCGCGGCGTCAAGCCCCCCTCATGACCCAAGATGGCGAACGCCGCGCCCGTGTCGAGCAGCATCGAATACGAATGGCCATCGTCGGTCGTGGCCTCGGCAATCCAGTGCTTGCCGCGCTCGATCGGAATCGTCAGCAGGGCCGAAGGCCCATTCGGCGCAGGCGCGTCCGCTTGTATGGATGACCTCGTGTCGCACCCTTGCAGCAGCGCGCACGCCATCAGGCTCGTCAGGCTCATCAGGCTCATCAGGCTCGTCACCCAGTGCTTTGCTTTCATCGACGTCACGACTCCGGTTCGTGCGCGCATTCGGCGCCCATGCGCGCGAACGACGAGTCACGGAGTGTAGGTTTCGGTCTATCGATGAATTCAACCGCGCGCGTGGGCCTCGCAACCCGCAAAGCGAGCGCTTCGTGGCCCGCGCGAACGAGCCCAGGGGTCTGGAGTCTGGAGTCTGGAGTCTGGGGTCTGGGGTCTGGAGTCTGGAGTCTGGAGTCTGGAGTCTGGAGTCTGGAGTCTGGAGTCTGGAGTCTGGGGTCTGGGGTCTGGGGTCTGGGTCCGGGGTCCGGGGTCCGGGGTCTGGGGTCCGGGGTCCGGGGTCCGGGGTCCGGGGTCCGGGGTCCGGGGTCTGGGGTCCGAGCCCGAGTCTGCGGGGCGGGCGGCGGGCGGCAGCCAGTGGACCTCGGCGACGCAATGCCAAGGCGTGGCATGTCGTGAGGTATCGTGCCGTGCGGCGCCGTACCATGCAGCAGCTCGACGTCCATGCAAAAAGCCCCTTGCGGCACGGCGGCCGTCAAGGGGCTTTTTGCACGTACGGAACCCGGTCGGAACCGAGATCCGCTGGATCGTTTCGCTTATTCCGCGTCGGGTGTCGCGGTCAGGCGGCTCACGCTCGCCTTCAGATCGTCGCCCGAGAACGTTGTCTCGACACGGCGTGCGCCCGTAAAGCGCTTTTCCCAGTAGCTGTCATCGAGCTCGTCGACACGGATCTTGCTGCCCGTCGACGGCGAATGCACGAATTTGTTGTCGCCGATATAGATGCCGACGTGAGAGAACGTCCGGCGCATCGTATTGAAGAACACGAGATCGCCCGGCTTGAGATCGGTCATCTTGACCTTCTCACCCATTTGGCTCATTTCTTCGGCACGGCGCGGCAAGGTCATGCCGAGCGTATCGCGAAACACATATCGCACGAAACCCGAGCAATCGAGGCCCGAGTCCGGCGAATTGCCGCCCCACTGATAGCGGACGCCGATCATGTTCAGCGCGCCCACGACGACCGAACCGGCCTTCGACGCAACGCCGGACAGGAAGGACTGCGTGTTCTTGGATCCCGGCGCGCCGGTCGTATCGTCTTGCGACACGGCGGCTGCGGCCGGATTGCCGAAGGCATTTGCACTGATCGTGCTGCCAACGGCGGGGACTGTGTTCGCATCGTCCGCGAACGCCGAACTCGAACCGGCGATCATCGCACCTGTGAATGCGATTGCCAGCGCGCGCTCACAAATCTTTCTCGTTGTTCGGTTGGACATCGGTCGGTAAAAGTCGCTCGGCTTGTGGGGCCTCGCCCCACGTTTGCGTAAAGTTTGGGGGATACTAAACAGATAGTATTTGCCTGTCAAAGCAATTAACCGGAAACGATCACCGATTTGGTGCTTCATTTTCGCTAACCCCTTGTGCGACAACGCTTTTGGGTCCTCCCTGGGTATACGCCCAGAAAAATTGACCGCACAACGAATCGCAGATCCCAAACCCCGATTGCAAGCACGCTACGCAACAATCATCGCGTGCCCGGCACCGTCTTGGCGCACAACCGCTGGGTCGATCGCACTTCCAACCCCATGCGCGTGAGCGGGTACTCCTGTCATAACGGCCTCCGGATGCGGGACTTGAGTCATTTGCACCATAAAAAAATCAAAGCGGTATTTTTTACGTATACCGACGCCTTATCCGACGGTGCTCAACTGCGCCGTTAGTGGTCTGGGCTTGGGCTTGGGCTTGGGCTGAGTCGGGCTGAGTCGGGCTGAGTCGGACTGCGTCGGACTGCGTCGGGCTGGGTCAGGCTGGGTCAGGCTGGGTCGGGCTGGGTCGGGCTGGGTCGGGCTGGGTCGGGCTGGGTCGGGCTGGGTCGGGCTGGGCCGAGGCTGAAGCCGGCGCAGGCGTGGCGAACGGCGGCCACGCCTACCAGCCGCCCGCCTTCGGTCGCCTCTACGCAGCGCGTCCGAACGCCGCTTCGAGCAGCCGGCGCGTATACGGATGCTCGGGCGCATCGATCACCCGTTCGGCGTCGCCCTGCTCGACGATCTCCCCGGCACGCATGACCGCAATCCGGTGCGCCATCGCGCGAATCACCTCGAGATCGTGCGTGATGAACACATACGCGAGGTTGTGCTTCGCTTGCAGCTCGGTCAGCAGCCCGAGCACCTGCTGCTGGATCGACACGTCGAGCGCGCTCGTCGGCTCGTCGAGCACCAGCACGCGCGGCTCGACAATAAGCGCGCGCGCAATCGCAATCCGCTGCCGCTGCCCGCCCGAGAATTCGTGCGGATAGCGTTGAAGCACGGTTCGGTCGAGTCCGACCTCGCGCAAGGTCGCCATCACGCGGTCGCGTCGTTCCGTCTGGCTCAAGTCCGGCCGATGCAGCGCCAGCCCCTCGCCGACGATCGACTCGACCGTCTGCCGCGGCGACAGCGAACTATACGGATCCTGGAACACGACCTGCATCCGCGCACGCAAGGCCTTGCGACGCGCGCCACGCCATGCGTCGAGCGGCGCGTCCTCGAAGACGACCTGGCCCTGCGTCGCCGACTGAAGCCCCAGCATCGCCATCGCGAGCGTCGATTTGCCGCTGCCCGATTCACCGACGATGCCGACCGTCTCGCCTTCGCGCAACGCGAGGCTCACGCGCTTGACCGCATCGAAGCGCTCGCGTCCGAACCAGCCCGCGAAACCGGGCCGCGGCGACGTATACGTGACCGTCACGTCCGACGCGGCCAGCACGACCGGTGCGAGCGGCAGCACCGGCACGACCGCACGGCGCGGCCGGCTCTCGATCAACCGTTTCGTGTACGGATGCTCGGGCTGCGCGAAAACCCGCTCGACCTCGCCGACCTCGACGAGCCGGCCGCGCTCCATGACCGCGACGCGATCCGCGAATCGCCGCACGAGATTCAGATCGTGCGTGATCATGAGCACGGCCATGCCGCGCTGCCGCGCGGCTTCACGCTGCAAATCGAGCAACAGATCGAGGATCTGCGCGCGCACCGTGACATCGAGCGCCGTCGTCGGTTCGTCGGCGATCAGCAAGCGCGGCCGGCATGCCAGCGCCATCGCGATCGTCGCGCGCTGGCGCTGCCCGCCCGAAAGCTGGTGCGCATAGTGATCGACACGCCGCTCGGCCGCCTCGATGCCCGTGCGATCGAGCAGCTTGATCGCGCGCAAGCGCGCCTCGGCACGCGACACGTCCTCATGCTGGATCACGGCCTCGGCAATCTGTTCGCCGATCGTGAGCAGCGGATTGAGGGCCGTCATCGGCTCCTGAAACACCATCGCGATATCGGCGCCGCGCACCCCGCGCATCGCACGCTCGGACTTGGCGAGCAGATCCTCACCCGCGAAGCGGATCGCACCCGAAATCTGCGCATCGGCGAGCAAGCGCAGCACCGCGAGCGCCGTCACGCTCTTGCCCGACCCCGACTCGCCGACGAGCGCGACGCGCTCGCCGTTGCGAATCGCGAGATCGAGCGCACTGACCGCGGGCACGCCGTCGAATGCGACGGTGAGCTGCTCGATCGACAGCAAGGTATCGTCGCTCATTGCCCGCCTCCCGCGCGCGCGGACTCGGACACGCGCGTATCGAGCGCGGCGCGCAGCGCGTCGCCGATAAACGTCAGCAGCATCAACGTGACGACGAGCACAAGAAACGTCGACAGCGAAATCCACCACGCGTCGAGATTGGCCTTGCCCTGCGCGAGCAGCTCGCCGAGCGACGCGGTCGAGGTCGGCACGCCGAGCCCGAGAAAATCGAGGCTCGTCAGCGCGAGAATCGCGCCGCTCATGCGGAACGGCAGGAACGTGATCACCGGCGTCAGGCTATTGGGCAGGATATGACGCCACATGATCTGCGCGTTCGAGAGCCCGATCGCGCGCGCGGCCTTCACATAGTCCTGCGCGCGGTTTCGATAGAACTCGGCGCGCACATAGTCGGCGAGCCCCATCCAGCCGAACAGCGACAGCAACACGACGAGCAACAGCAGGCTCGGCTCGAAGACCGACGCGAAGATGATCAGCAAATAGAGCTCGGGCAACGCACCCCAGATCTCGATCAGGCGCTGGGCCGTGATGTCGAGACGACCGCCGAAATACCCCTGGATCGCACCGGCGAGAATGCCCACCGCCGTACCGATGACGGTCAGCACGAGCGCGAACAGCACCGAGATCTGAAAGCCGTAGACGAGCCGCGCGAACACGTCGCGCCCGCGGTCGTCGGTGCCGAGCCAGTTCTCGCGCGACGGCGCGGCCGGATTCGGCGCTTGCGCGAAATAGCTGATCGTGTCGTACGAATGCGGATTCAGCGCATACACCGCGAGATTGCCGTTCGTCGTGATCCGGTCCTTGATAAACGGATCCGAATAGTCGGCGGGTGTCGGAAAGTCGCCGCCGAACGTCGTCTCCGCATACGTATGAAACATCGGGAAGTACCACGTACCCTGATAGCGGACGGCCAGCGGCTTGTCGTTGCACCAGACCACGGCAAGCAGGCTGATGCCGAACCAGACGACAAAGACGATCAGGCTCCAGTAACCGAGCTTGCGCTGCTTGAAGCGGCGCCACGCGCGCTGACGCGGCGTGGACGATGCGAGCGGGGCCTCGGCCCCGACGTCGTACGCGAGGCTCATGTCATGACTCCATGCTTTCGAAGCGAATCCGCGGATCGACCCACACGTAGCAGAGATCCGAGAGCAGCCGCGTCGCCAGACCGATCAACGTGAACAGATAGAGCGTGCCGAGCACGACCGGATAGTCGCGCCGGATCACGGACTCGTACGACAGCTGGCCGAGCCCTTCGAGCGAGAACAGCGTCTCGATGAGCAGGCTCCCCGCGAAGAACGCGCCGATAAACGCGGACGGAAAGCCGACGACGAGCGGCAGCATCGCGTTGCGAAACACATGGCGGAACAGCACGCGACGCTCGGTGAGCCCCTTCGCGCGCGCGGTCAGCACGTACTGGCGCCGGATCTGGTCGAGAAACGCGTGCTTGGTCAGCATCGTGACGACCGCGAAGCTGCCGACCACCGACGCGAGTACAGGCAAGGTGATATGCCAGAGATAATCCGCGATCTTCGCGCCGAGGCTCAACTGGTCGAAGTTGTCCGAAACGAGGTGGCGCAGCGGGAACAGATGCCAGAACGAACCGCCGCCGAACAGCACGAGCAGCGCGACGCCGAGCACGAAACCGGGAATCGCGTACCCGACGAGCACGACGATGCTCGTCACGAGATCGAACGTCGATCCCTCCCAGAGCGCCTTCGCGACGCCGAGCGGCACCGAGATCAGATACGTGATCAAGAAGGTCCAGACGCCGATGCTGATCGACACCGGCAGCCGCGATACGACGAGCGACCAGACGCTCTGATGCCAGAAGTAGCTTTCGCCGAGATCGAACCGTGCGAACTGGCCGAGCATCGACACGTATCGCGTGAGCGGCGGTTTGTCGAAGCCGTATTGCGCGCGCAGCTGCGCGATCTGCTGGGGATCGATGCCCGAGCTGCCGCGATAGGTCATGCCGGCGACGGCGCCCTGCTCGCTCGCCTTGCGCAGATCGTGGACCGCCTGCTCGACGGGACCGCCGGGCACGAACTGGATCACGACGAACGTGACGGTCAGCACGCCGATCAGCGTCGGGATCATCAACAGTAGCCGCTTGAGGATATAGCTGAACATGAGGGCTCCAGAGTCGGCTCAGTGCGACGCGGCGCGTGCGCCCGCGTCGGGTGTCCCGCGCCACCAGGTCGAAATGATCCAGCCGTCGGGCGCGTAGTACAGCGGCAATGTCGCGGGCCGCGCGAGTTCGCGGCGATAGGCGACAAGATAATTCGGCGAGTACCAGTGCGGCACGATGTACCACCCGCTCGTCAACGCGCGGTCGAGCGCATGCGTCGCCGCAAGCAGATCGCCCTGCGTATGCGCCGACGCGACCGCGTCGGCGAGCGCGTCGATCGCGGGCGACTTGATGCCGATCATATTGTCCGAGCCCGGCGTATCGGCCGCCTTGCTGCCCCACCGTTCGATCTGCTCGGAACCCGGCACCTGGACGGCCGGCATCACGAGCGTCGTCATATCGAAGTCGAAGCTGTCGAGCCGCTGCTGATAGAGCGCCGCATCGGTCTTGCGAAACACCAGCGTGATGCCAAGCTTCTGGAGATTGCGCGCGTAAACCGACGACACCTGTTCGAGCAGCGCCGCGCCCGAGTCGAGCATCTCGAAGCGAAACGGCTGCCCCGCCGCATTGCGCAACGCGCCGTCGCGGTACGTCCATCCGGCCTGCGCGAGCAGCGCGCGCGCCTTGCGCAGATTCTCGCGCAGCGAATCAGGCGGCGTCGTCTTGGGCTGCACGATCATCGGGCCGAACGCCGACGCGTCGAGTTCGCCGCGCCACGGTTCGAGCAGCTTGAGCTCGGCCGCGCTCGGCATGCCCTTCGCCTGAAAGTCCGTGTTCATGAAAAAGCTCTCGGTCCGATCGTAGAGCCGATAGAACATCATGCGGTCGGCCCATTCGAAATCGAACGCGAGATTGAGCGCCTCGCGCACGCGGCGATCCTGGAACAACGGCCGCCGCAGATTCATGTAGAACCCCTGGATATTCGCGCCGTTGTGATTCGGGAACGCCTGCTTGATGATGTCGCCGCGCTCGAAGCGCTCGCCCGTATACGACCGGACCCACGAGCGCGCGCGATTTTCGGCGATCGCATCGAATTCGCCGGCCTTGAACGCTTCGAGCCGCGCGACGTCGTCGCCATAGAGCTTGAACACGATGCGGTCGAAGTTGTACATGCCGCGCCGCGTCGGCAGATGCGCGCCCCAGTAGTTCGGATCGCGCTTATAGCTGATATCGCGGCCGGGTTCGAAGCGATCGATCAGGTACGGACCCGAGGCGATCGGCGGCTCGAAGGCGAGCTTGTCGAACGCGATATGCGATCCGTCGGGCCGCTGGCCCCACTTCGGCGAGAACACGGGCAACTCGCCGACGACATACGGAAGGTCCGCGCGCGGCTTCGAGAACGTGAAGCGCACGGTCGACGCATCGACGACCTCGGCCCCCTTGACCTCGGCGAGCGCGACGCGAAACGCGGGATTCGCCTGCTTGCTGAGGAGCATCTCGAACGAATACCGGACATCGGCGGGCGTCACGCGATCGCCGTTCGAAAAGCGCGCGACGGGGTTCAGATGAAAGTCGACCGACAGGCCGTCGGGCGCGAGGCGGATATCGTCGGCGAGCAAGCCATAGGCGCTGTTCGGCTCGTCATTGCTGTTCGTGATCAGCGTCTCGAACATCAGATCGCCGACGTGCGGCGCGGCGATCCCGCGCAGCGTCATCGGATTGAATTTGTCGAAGCTCGAACCGAAATTCGCGAGCGTCAGCGTGCCGCCCTTCGGCGCATCAGGGTTCACGTAGTCGAAATGCGTGAACCCGGCCGCGTACTTCGGCGCGCCGTATTGCGCGATGCCGCTCACGGCGCGGGCCGCGGGCGATCCGAGCGCCGCGCCAAGCGCGCATGCGACGGCCAGCAGCGATGTGAAACAACGCAGGCGTGCGTTCATGGATCCCCGAGGTCGACGGTCCGCATGGATGAGGTCCGGCGATTCTAACCGTCACCCGCGCAATCCAGAAATTCGCGGTTCGACGGACCCGGCTCGCGCGCGACGCCCGTCGGCCGCGCGCGATCGGTTCGACGTCAGTTCGACGTCATCTGCGCCTGCGACACGTTGCTGCCCGGCGGCACGTCGTGCGTGAGCCAGACGTTGCCGCCGATCGTCGAGCCCTTGCCGATCGTGATGCGGCCGAGCACGGTCGCGCCCGCGTAGATCACGACGTCGTCCTCGACGATCGGATGCCGCGGCACGCCCTTGGTCAGCGCGCCGTCGGGTTCGACCGGGAAGCGTTTCGCGCCGAGCGTCACGGCCTGATAGAGACGCACGCCGCGTCCGATGATCGCGGTCTCGCCGATCACGACGCCCGTGCCGTGATCGATGAAGAAGCGGTTGCCGATCGTCGCGGCCGGGTGGATGTCGATGCCCGTCAACGAATGCGCGATGTCCGCGATCAGGCGCGGCAGCAGCGGCACGCCGAGCTGGTAAAGCGCATGCGCGAGCCGGTGATGGATGACGGCGACGCAGCCCGGATAGCAGAGCAGCACTTCGGAGATGCTCGTCGCAGCCGGATCGCCCTGATACGCGGCATAGAGATCGCTCACGAGGACCGCGCGGATCTCGGGCAGCGCGTCGGCGAAGCGCGCGGTCAAGGCATGCGCGTTGTCGGCGAGCGTCGGATCGGCCGCATCGCGTTCGTCGGCCGCAAACAGCAGCGCGCGCCGGATCTGGTCGGCCAATGCGCTCAAGGCGGCCGACAGCGTGTCGCCGACATAGAAGTCGATGTTCGCGTCCTGCAGATCGGGCCGGCCGTAGTGCGTCGGAAACAAGACGGCCGAGAGCATCTCGACGATATGCCGCATGCCCTGGCGCGACGGCAGCTCGCGAATATGTCCGCGGTGGCGGACCTTGTGGGTGACCTCGCGGGATTCGCGCAGGCGCGCGACGACGCTGTGGAGATTGTCGAACAGCGCGGAAGAATCCGGTTCTCGTTGTGTCTGCATAAGTTCGGTCTGGACGGAAACGGAGCGATCCGGCGATCCGGCGTTCCGGCGGCCCGGCGGTCCGCCGGTTCGCGCACTTCGCGCGCGGCGACGACACGCGTATGAACGACCGGCATCAGACGCCCGACCGGACGCCCGCACGCGAACCCGCTCCGCAATCAACATGGACAGCCCGAAGTATCGCCGAATCCGGGCGCGTCGGTCGCGTTGCGCGACGACGGCCCGTTTCGATGCCGCGTTCCGGCCTAGCCGCGCACGATCGTCGCGCGATAGAGATCGAGCACGCCCGGCGCATTGACGTCGATGCAGACCGAGATCGCGGGCCGGCCGTCCCAGGCGGGATTCGGCACCGGCATCGTCGACGGCTTCTGGATCGTCTGGCCGATCGCGAGCCCGTCGGTCAGCACGCGGACCGGGCCGCTGCGCGTCGTATAGAGATCGGGCCGGACGAGATACGCGACGGCCGACGCATCATGCGTGAAGATGCCGTCGAGCCCTTCGCTCGACAGATGGAACGCGTGATAGACGCGCGAGACATCCCAGAGAAACTGTCCGTCGGCCGCGCCGGCATCGCGCAGATCGGCCAGATAGGCCGCGTTCATGATCGTGCGCTCGGTCACGTCGAGCCCGACGATCGCGAGCGGCCACGCGGCGTTGAAGATCTGGTCGGCCGCATGCGGGTCGTTGAAGATGTTCGCCTCGGCCGCGGGCGACACGTTGCCGAGTATCCCGTGAAAACCGAACGCGCCGCCCATGATGACGACCTGCTTGACGAGGCCCGCGATATCGGGCGCCTCGGCAAGCGCGAGCGCGAGATTCGTCATCGGACCGACGGCGAGCAGCGTGACCTCGCCCGGATGCGCGCGCACGGTATCGATGATGAAGCGATGCGCGGGACGCGGATCGAGCGTGCCGCCGAGCTGATCGTCGGCGGGCAAGGCGATGTCGCCGACGCCGTTATGGCCGTGGATGAACGGCAAAGGCCCCGGCGCCTCGCGCACGAGCGGCGCGCCCGCGCCGCGCGCGACCGGCACGTGCGGCGCGAACTTGCCCGTCAGATAGAGCGCGTTGCGCGTCGTCGTCTCGATCGTGCCGTTGCCGAACACGCTCGTGACGCCGAGCAGCTCGATGTCGGGATGACGCACCTGGAACAACAGCGCCATCGCGTCGTCGACACCGGGATCGGTGTCGTAAATGACTTTGTGTTTGCTCATGGCCCACGCGCCGCCGCGCGGCGGCGCATTCGAAAAGATCAGAACGACAGAAACAGACCCGCGATCGTCGCGCTCATGAGATTCGACAGCGTCGCGGCGATCACGACGCGCACGCCGTAGCGCGCGACTTCCGAGCGGCGCTCGGGCGCGACGGCGCTGAACGCGCCCGTGAGCACCGCGATCGACGCGAAGTTCGCGAAGCCGCAGAGCGCGAACGACACGATCGCGATCGTCCGCGGATCGAGGGCGGTCAGCCCCGCCGCCGCGACCGACGCGGCATCCTTGAGGTAGGGCGAGAGTCCGACGTACGCGACGAACTCGTTGAGGATCATCTTCTGCCCGATGAAATTGCCCGCGACGGCCGCGTCCTGCCAGGGCACGCCCATCATGTACGCGAGCGGCGAGAAGATCACGCCGAGAATCGACTGCAGCGTGATGTCGGGATGGCCGAACCAGCCGCCGACGCCGCCGACGATGCCGTTGACGAGTGCGATGAGCCCGATGAACGCGATCAGCATCGCGCCGACCATGACGGCGATCTTGAGCCCGATCGTCGCGCCCGAACCGGCGGCTTCGATGACGTTCGCGGGACGCTTCTCGTCGAACTCGAGCGAACCCTCGACCTCGACCGGCTTCACCTCGCCCGTCGGGCAGACGATCTTCGCGAACAGCAGACCGCCGGGCACGGCCATGAACGAGGCCGCGAGCAGGTATTCCATCTTGACGCCCAGACCCGCATAGCCCGCGAGCACCGAGCCCGCGATCGCGGCCATGCCGCTCGTCATGACCGCGAACAGCTCGGGGCCGCTCATCTGGTAGACGAAGGGCTTGATCAGCGCGGGCAGCTCGTTCTGACCGAGGAAGATCGTCGTGACCGCCGAGAACGATTCGAGCTTGCCGACGCCGATGATCCGCTGAAAGATCGTGCCGAGGATCGAGACGATCCAGCGCATGATCCCGAGGTAATAGAGCACCGAGATCAGCGACGTCACGAAGATGATGATCGGCAGCACGCGCACGGCGAAGATGAAGCCGCCGCCGCCGAACAGCTCGAACATCTTGTTGCCGTTGAGGCCGCCGAACAGGAACGAGACCCCTTCGTTGCCGTAGCTCAGCACGTGATTGATGCCGTTGGCCGCGGCGGCGAGGATCAGCTTGCCGATCGGCACGAACAGCACGAACGCCCCGATCGCGATCTGGCACAGCAGCGCCGAGATCACCACACGCGGACGGATATTGCGCCGGTCCGTCGAGACGAGAAACGCGATGAACAGCAGCAACACCATGCCTAGAAGGCTACGCACGATAATCATTCGACGGCACCCGAGTTCTTGTTGAAATGATGGTGGAACGTTTGCGCGATGCCCCACAATCGCCGCGCACGCGACGCGGATCCTGACCGATCGAAAAGAAAATCGCAATCAGGGCCGCGCCTAGGTGCCGATCGCGCGCGAATCTGCGTGCGGCCGATTTGTTACGGCGGCGTACACACAAAACTCGCCGCGCTGTCGATGTCGCCACGCCCGGTATACCGCGGATAGCTCGGGTATCGGCACAGCGGACGCGAGCGGCCGTGCGTGGCCGCCGCCGTATCGACCGCGACGAGTCCCTCGGGCGCCACGCCGTGGGTCGACCACTCGTCGAGCGCGCGCAAGCCGTCCCAGATCGGAATGAACACGCCGTTGCCGTGCTGGTAGCCGGGCACCATATAGAGCCGCATGAAGCTGTCGACGCGCGACTGCCCGTATCGCTGCGCAAGCGTCTTGTAGAACGCGATGGTCTGGTTCGGACTGATGACCTCGTCGGCAAGGCCCTGCATCGTGATCAGCTTGCCGCCGCGCACGATGTACTCGGAGATGTCGGGGTCCATCGCGCCGACCGTCGCCGACAGATCGACGAGACGCTGCGCATAGCGTCCCGGCGTAAGCGGATTGAAATGAATGCCGGCCGCGTGCGCGTCACGCGTGACGAAGTACTTGAAATAGGCATCGCCTTGCGAAAACAGGTACCCGTTGGCCGCGAACGTCGGCGGATCGCTGAGCACCGGCGAGCCGCCGAGCCCCAGCATGCCCGACATGTCGGTGCCCTCGAGGACGTTGTAGCCGGGATAGGTCTGCACGCCGTGGGCCAGCGCATAGGGCAGCGTCATGCCGTCGCGCAGCGTCGTCAGCGTTTCGATCTGGCTGTCGGTCAGGCACGGCAGCCCCGTGGACGGGCGATGCGCGGGGCCGGCCTGCGACGCGGCGGCCGCCGCGACGGCCTGCGCGGCCGGCGTCGAATCGTTCAGGCTCAGATCGGGCACGGCCGCGGAAGCGACATCGGCCGGCGCTCCGGAGGCCGACGCGGGCGCGGGCGGCGGCGCGGGCACGATCGCGGGCGCGGGACGCGGCACGCTGCCCGCGCGCCCGGCCGCGCTCCCGCCCCCACCCTCGCAGCGCAGCGACGCGATCGTCTGCGCCTCGCGCGCGCGGCAGGCCTCGACATTGCTGATGATGCCGTCGGTCGCGCCGTCGAGCGCGTCGCACTCGGCGAGCACGCGCGCATGCACGAGCTTCTGCTTGTCGGGCGGCAGGAAGCCGTCGGTGCCGAGGTAGATCGAACGCCCGACCATGAGTCCGAACAGCCGCACGCCCGAGAAATTCAAGGCGGGCGCATTCGCGATCACGCCGTCGTAGTCGATCGGGTAGCGCTCGATCGCCGTGTAGCCCTCGCGTCCGCCCGTCGAGCCGCCCGCGTAGTACATCTTTTGCGGATCGCGCCCGTAGACGAAGCGGATCAGCGCGATCGCGACATCGTGCGTCTTCTTGATGTGGCCATAGCCGAAGTTTTCGACGGCTTCGTCGTTGAGCGCGAAATCGGCGCGCGCGGCGTTGCCGACATGACCCGTGTCCGAGCCGAGCGTCACATAGCCGAGACTCAGCGGCGCACGGCCGCTCGCATAGCTGACGGTCCCCGTCGCGCGCTGGACTTCGCCGCTGTAACCGCCCCCGCCCATCTGCAACGCGCGCCCGTTCCATTGCGCGGGCAGGTTCACTTCGAAACGGATATCGGGCGTATCGGTCGCGAGCGCCTTGATCGCACCGGTGATCCGGCAATACGTGCCGTTCGTATTGCCGGGCTCGGACGCCTCGACGATCGATGCCGATTCGACGACCGCACCCTGCGTCGGCAAGCCGATCGCGCCGGGCGGCACGATATGCGTGCGCAGCGCCGTGCAGCGTGCGATCGATGCGGGCGCGCCGGCCGGCTGCGCGGACGGCGCGGCAGACGAGGACGGCGGCACCGGCGCGGGCGCGCGGCATCCCGCCGCGCATGCGGCGGCAGCCACCGCAACGCACGCGCCGCCTTGTGCGACACGATGGGCGACACGACAGGCGACACGATGGGCGACGTCATAGGCGACGCCGGCGACACCCTCTGCGAAGCGCGCGCGAAGACATCGGACGATGGAAGACCAGGCGGGAAAGGCATGCGTCATGCGCGACATCTATACGCGATCGCGCCATCGCGCGCAAACGATCCTATGCGCGCAGCATCCGGCGCACGGCCTGCCGCGCATGCGAGCCGAGGCGCTGGCCGCGCTCGCGCACGGCCATGCGCTGCCAGAGCAGCGCAACGCCGATCACGGCCGCGATC
This sequence comes from Pararobbsia silviterrae, assembly GCF_003628125.1. GTDB lineage: Bacteria > Pseudomonadota > Gammaproteobacteria > Burkholderiales > Burkholderiaceae > Pararobbsia > Pararobbsia silviterrae. The sequence continues at coordinate 71,962 of NZ_RBZU01000005.1, read as the reverse complement.
GTCGCGGCATCGCCGGCGCACGCGACGACGAGACCGCGCGCACCGTGAAGCGTGCCGTGCCGCGACACCGCATCGACCGTGACCGAGATCACCGTGCCGGCGACGAAACAGACGAGTCCCGTGCGCCCGACGGTCACGACGCTCGTGCACCGCGCGGCGATCGCGCGAATCCAGCCCGCGCGGACCGCGACCGAGACGAGCCAGGCCATCGCGGCGAAATCGACGATCCGCACGAGCGACAACTGCTGCTTCATGACGCCCGGCAGCGGGTCCTTGAAGACGACGAGCCGCGCGACGGCGAACGCGACGAAGGCGACGAGCGCCACGGCCGTGAGCCATCGCGCCGAACGCGACCGCGCGAATTCGGCGCGCACCGGATAAAGCCGCGCGAGCACGCCGCCGACGAACATCGCCTGCCAGGCGAACGGATTGAAGCCCCAGTCCTGCGTATGCACGACGGGCACGAGAAACGCGAGCCACGGCGCGAGCACCCAGACGAGCACGCTCGTCGCGAGCGCGGTCGAAAACGAACGCTGCGCGAGCGGAACGACGAGCGGCACGCACAAGGCGAACGCGACGTACATCGGCAAGACGCTCGCGAGGTAGGGCTGACGCTTGAACAACACGATGTCGCCGAGCACATCGAACGGCTGGGTCACGAAGTGCCGCCACTCGGTCATATCGAGCATCGCGGGGTTCGGATCGAACAGCGCGAGCATGCCGCCGCAGAGCAGCATCAGCAGCGCCGTGAACAGATAGGCTCGATAGATCTCGGCCGAGCGGCGCGCGAAGCGCCACACCGCCGCCTGCTCGCCGCGATGCGAAGCAACGGCGCAATACGCGGCGGCCGAGGCATAGCCGCCAAGGAAGACGAACACCTCCGCGGAATCGCAGAACGCGTACGTATGGAGCATGAAGCGGGACAGGACACTGCCGGTCACGTGATCGAGCGCGATCACGATCAGCACCAGTCCTCGAAAAAAATCCACGTCGAGCGAACGACCTGCCACTGAGTTCATCACGATGACTCACTGTGCTAGAGGATCTACGAATGACGGCGCAACGCCCCCAAAAATTCCCGGCCCGCGAGCGCGCGCGTGTTGCCGGCCGTTACATCGGACGATCCGTCCGTCATGCCGCGATGACGACACCCGTCACGGCAGCCATAACCGTGCCAGCCTCGCGCCGGAATCGAGCGTAGCGCGTCAAAAATCGGCGCCGCAATGAATCAGAAATATCGGCGTTGGTGCTTCGTATACGAGGCAGGATCGGTGTGTTTGGGCTTGATGTGCTACATTTATGCGGCAAATGGAGCACATCATGGACTGCACGCTGCAGATATTCCTCGACGACCGCTGGATCGATTGCGCCGAGATCGAGCAGGATGGCGCCCTCTTTCATTGGAACTACCCGGTGCACTATGCGATCGAGCATACGCATGCCCCGGTGTCGCTCGTCGAGCCGGTCGATATCGATATCCGCAGCGCGCGAACGCTGCCGGCCTTTCTCTACGATCTCGTCCCTCAGGGCGCGGGCCGCCGCTTCCTGCTCGGCGAACTCAAGCTCGCGGACGGCCCCGATGCGGACTTCGCGCTGATCCGCGCGGGCGCGTTCAATCCGGTCGGACGGCTGCGCGTCGCCGAAGCCGTGCGTTACTTCGACGCTCACGTCACGCGTCATCCCGATGCACGCGGCCTGCCGGGACTGACGATCGACGACATCGTCATGCGCAGCGAAGCCTTCAAGGAGCGCATGTTCCTGCACGGGATGCTCGGCACCGGGACGACGGGCGTTCAGGGCGCCGCGCCGAAATACCTGTTGAGCCGCGATCGCAAAGGCCTGCTGCACGGCGATGCCGTCGTGTCCGATGCCGACGCCACGGCGCACTTCATCGCGAAACTGCCGCGCGGCAGCGGCGCGGCCGACGCGAAAGTCCTGCGCAATGAGGCGCCCTATATGCACGTCGCCGCCGCGCTCGGCATACGCACGCATGCCGACCTGCCGACCCTGCATGGCGATGTGCTGCTCGTACCGCGCTTCGACCGAATCGCGCACGACGGCCGGGTCGAACGTCTTCACCAGGAAAGCATCGCATCGATCCTGCGCTTGTCCGGCTTCGACCAACGCCCGAGCCTGTTCGAGGTCGTGAGCGGCATTCGCGCGATCGCGAGCGACCCGACAGCCGAAACACTCGAGTTCCTCAAACGCGACGTGCTCAATCTGGCCATGCGCAACACGGACAATCACGCGCGCAACACGGCGGTTCAGTCCATCGGCGGCACGGTGCGGCTCACGCCGCTGTTCGACTTCGCGCCGATGTACCTCGACCCCGACCTGATTCCGCGCGCGCTCCGGTGGTACCGGCCCGATACGCAGGTCGAACTCACGGACTGGGCCGACGTGCTCGCGACGCTGCCCGTGCGCGCCGACGAGCGCCGGACGCTCGCCCTCGAATTGAACCGGTTCGCCCGACGGATCGAACGCCTGCCCGATGTCATGAACGAACACGGCGTCGATCGCGACATCATCGAATTTCTGACACAGCCGATCGACACGCAGGTCCGGCAACTCAGCGCCCTGCACTAGCCGGAGCCCCAACATGCCGCGTCGGAACGCCCCCACCCGTGAAGAGCAGAACGCCCTGCGCCGCGCCTTCTATGAAGACCTCGAACGCGGCGACATGACGATTCCGCAAGCCTTGAAAGCCATGCGCAAGATGACCGGCCTGACCCAGGCGGAATTCGCCGCGCATCGCGGCGTGAGCCGCCGCGTCATCCAGGACATCGAACGCGGTACCGGCAATCCCACCGTCGAATCGCTCAACAGCATCGCCAAGCTGTTCGGTCTGCAAGTCGGCTTCGTGCCGATCCGGCGACGCGAACGCGAGGCCCGTTCCCCTGCCGCATCGCCTTGATCTTGTTTGGCACGCGCGCGGCGTCCGTCGCATCGACAACGTTCCGCATTTATCGCGTCTTGAAGCTGTGCTAGTGTCCCGTAGGAAAAAATTGCGTATCCCCGCAACCTGCTCGAGTCGAGACGGCACCTATGTTCTATCGGCGTTATCTGGCCTTCTGGGGCGCGCTCATCGCCCTTTTCGTCTGTCTCTGGCTTGCCGGCACACAGTGGATATCCTGGGCGTGGTCGCTGATCCCCGCGCTCGCCGTCGCGCTCGGCATCTTCGATCTGCTTCAGCGCCGTCACAGCATCCTGCGCAATTACCCGATCTGGGGCCATCTGCGCTTTCTGTTCGAATTCATCCGGCCCGAGATCCGGCAATACTTCGTCGAATCCGATACCGAAGAGCGTCCGTTCTCGCGCGCGCAGCGCAGCATCGTCTACCAGCGCGCCAAGAACGACCCCGATAGCCGCCCCTACGGCACCGAACTCGACGTCAAGGCCGTCTCGCACGAGTGGATCAGCCACTCGATCGCGCCGACCCATGTCGATTCCGCGGATTTCCGCATCGTCGTCGGCCCGCAACGCGCGCAGCCGTATTCGATGTCGATCTTCAACATCTCGGCGATGAGCTTCGGCGCGCTCTCGGCCAACGCGATCCTCGCGCTGAACCTCGGCGCGAAGAAAGGCAACTTCGCGCACGACACGGGCGAAGGCTCGATGTCGACCTACCACCGCACGCACGGCGGCGACATCATCTGGGAAATCGGTTCGGGCTATTTCGGCTGCCGCCACGACGACGGGTCGTTCAACGCCGAGGCATTCACGCGGCAAGCCGCCGAGCCGCAGGTCAAGATGATCGAGATCAAGCTCTCGCAAGGCGCGAAGCCCGGCCACGGCGGCGTGCTGCCCGCGGCGAAGATCACGGCCGAAATCTCGGCGACGCGCGGCGTGCCGATGGGTCGCGACTGCGTCTCGCCGGCCTCGCACTCGGCGTTCTCGACGCCGTGCGAACTCCTCGAATTCGTCGAACGGCTGCGTAACCTCTCGGGCGGCAAGCCGACGGGATTCAAGCTCTGCGTCGGCCATCCGTGGGAATTCTTCGGCATCGCGAAGGCCATGCTCGAAACGGGCATCCTGCCCGACTTCATCGTCGTCGACGGCGCCGAAGGCGGCACGGGCGCCGCGCCGCTCGAATTCACCGACCATATCGGCGTGCCGCTCCAGGAAGGCCTGCTGCTCGTGCACAACACGCTCGTCGGCGTCGGCCTGCGCGAGAAGATCCGCATCGGCGCGAGCGGCAAGATCATCACGGCCTTCGATATCGCGCGCACGCTCGCGATCGGCGCCGACTGGGTCAATTCGGCGCGCGGCTTCATGTTCGCCGTCGGCTGCATTCAGGCGCAAACCTGTCACTCGGGCCGCTGCCCGACGGGCGTCGCGACGCAAGACCCCGTGCGCCAGCGCGCGCTCGTGCCCGAAGACAAGTCCGACCGCGTGCACCGCTTTCACGACAACACGCTCAAGGCCCTCAAGGAAATCATCCAGGCCGCGGGCCTGCAGCACCCGGCCGAACTTCGCGCGCATCACATCGTGCAGCGCGTGTCGTCGCACGAGGTCAAGCTGCTGTCGGACCTGCTCAAGTTCCTCGAACCCGGCGACCTGCTCAGCGGCACCTATCGCTACCGGCTCTACGAGCAATGGTGGCCGATCGCGAGCGCCTACTCGTTTTCGCCGCGCGCCGAACTCGCGACCGTCTGACCGGGCGCGGCGATCGGGCGCGTCCGCCAGGGTCGCGCTTGTGCGTCCCTTCGTCGCATCCCTTCGTCGCATCCCTTTGTTGCGCCCCTGCGTTGCCGTCCTTCTTCGACCTCTCTACTGCGCCGTGCGTCCCCACGTCCACTGCGTGATCGCGTCGGGATCGGCGCCTTCCGCATGCGCATAGGCCACGCTGCGCACGATCTGATCCTTGAGCCACTCCTTCACATGGGCGCCCGTCTCGCGCAGACACGGCGTGCGGTCGATCGCATCGATCGCGAGACTGAAACGATCGATGCGATTGATGATCGCGAGTTCGAGCGGCGTGTTGATGCTGCCCTGCTCGCGGTATCCATGGACATGGAAATTGCGGTGATTCGCGCGGTTGTAGATGAATTTATGGATCAGCGTCGGATACGAGTGGAAGTTGAAGATCACGGGCTTGTCCTGCGTGAACAGCGAATCGAAATCGCGATCCGAGAGCCCGTGCGGATGCCCGGTCTCGGGCATGAGCCGGAACAGATCGACGACGTTGACGAAGCGCAGCCTGAGATCCGCGAAATGCTGCGTGAGGATCTCCGCGGCCGCGAGCGCTTCCATCGTCGGCACGTCGCCCGCGCACGCGACGACGAGATCGGGCGTCTGGCCCTGATCGGTCGAGGCCCAGTCCCAGATGCCGATGCCCTTCGCGCAATGCGTCGCCGCGCTCGCCATGTCGAGATACTGGAGATGGGGCTGCTTGTCGGCGACGATCACGTTGACATAGTCGCGCGAGCGCAGACAGTGATCGGCGACGCTGAGCAGGCAATTCGCATCGGGCGGTAGATAGATCCGCACGACGTCGGGCGTCTTGTTCGCGACGACGTCGAGGAAGCCCGGATCCTGGTGCGTGAAGCCGTTATGGTCCTGCCGCCAGACGAGCGACGTGATCAGCATGTTCAGCGAGGGAATCGGCGCGCGCCAGCCGAGGTCGTGCTTCGACTTCTCGAGCCACTTCGCATGCTGGTTGAACATCGAGTCGATCACGTGGACGAAGGCCTCGTACGTCGCGAACAGGCCGTGCCGCCCCGTCAACGTATAGCCCTCGAACCAGCCTTCGAGCGTATGTTCGCTGAGCATCTCCATGACGCGGCCATCGGGCGCGAGCGCGCCGCCGTCGTCGTCCTGCGGCACGCGCTCGCCGAGCCACGTCTTCGGCGAGGCGTCGTAGATCGCCGTGAGCTTGTTGCTTGACGCTTCATCGGGACTGAACACGCGGAACTGCGTCATATTGCGCTTCATCACGTCGCGCAGGAACACGCCGAGCGCCTGCGTCGAACTCGCATAATGGGCGCCCGGCGCCGGGACCTCGACCGCGTAGTCGGCGAAGTCGGGCATCTCGAGCGGCCTGCGCAGCAGACCGCCGTTCGCATGCGGGTTCGCGCCGATACGCCGCGCCCCGACGGGCGCGAGCGCACGCAAGGCGGGAATCAGCGTGCCGTGCGCATCGAACAGCTCGTCAGGCGCATAGCTGCGCAGCCATGCCTCGACGAGGCGCAGATGCGCCGCGTTCGTCGCGGGATCGGCGATCGGCACCTGATGCGAGCGCCACGATCCTTCGACGCGATGTCCGTCGACTTCGGCGGGCCCCGTCCAGCCCTTCGGCGTGCGCAGCACGATCATCGGCCAACGCGGCCGCGCGAGATCGTTCGACGATCGCGCGTGATGCTGAATCGCACGAATCCGCGCGACGCACGCATCGATCGTGCGAGCCATCCGCTGGTGCATCGCGGCCGGCTCATGCCCCTCGACAAAGTGCGGCTCGTATCCATAGCCGACGAACAGCGCGGCAAGCTCCTCGTGCGGGATCCGCGCGAGTATCGTCGGGTTCGCGATCTTGTATCCGTTCAAATGCAGGATCGGCAACACGGCGCCGTCGGTGACGGGATTGAGGAATTTATTCGAATGCCACGACGTCGCGAGCGGCCCGGTCTCGGCCTCGCCGTCGCCGACCATCGCGGCGACGATCAGGTCCGGGTTGTCGAACGCGGCGCCGAACGCGTGCGAGAGGCTGTAGCCGAGCTCGCCGCCCTCGTGAATCGACCCCGGCGTTTCGGGCGTGCAATGCGAACCGATGCCGCCCGGAAACGAGAACTGCCTGAAAAACCGCAGCATGCCCGCTTCGTCGAGCGTGCGGTCCGGATAGACCTCCGTGTAACAGCCTTCGAGATACGCATGCGCGAGCGTCGCGGGCGCGCCATGCCCGGGCCCCGAGACGAACAGCACATTGAGATCCTGCGCGCGAATCGCGCGGCTCAGATGCGTGAGCACGAAGCTTTGTCCGGGATCGGAACCCCAATGGCCGAGCAGACGGCGCTTGAAGTGCTCGGGTTTCAGCGGCTCACGCAACAAAGGATTCGCGCGCAAATAAAGCATGCCCGCGCTCAGGTAGTTGCAGGCGCGCCAGAATGCGTCGATTTTCCATAACGCGTCCGGGCTCAACGGACCCGCTTCGGTAGGAATTGCACGGTCTCCTGCGTCCGCCTGCACCGCGGAATCGTCATTGCGCTCCATGGTCGCTCCATTCGGTTGGGTCTTCCGGGACAGCCGCCTCGCGCTCGGCGAAATCGGTCAATGCGACCGTGATGCGTCGATCGTCAGCGCACTAAGCATTCGCGTCGGCATCGATGCGAATCCGTACGCGTTCAAGATACAGATCGATTCGCGTCGATTCCATGACATCGCTCAAGACTTCGGGATATCGAAAGTCCCTTGAAAATAGGGTTCGAAAGCGGGATCGAATGCACACGATCGGATGCACACGAGGCGATGCGATCGCGCGGTGTCGATCATGCAGCGATTGCCGGCGGATGTCAGTGCGGCCACGCGAACGCGGTATCTGAGTTCGCAGCGCTAGACTCATTGATCGCCTTAGTCGCGCTGGTCGTCCTAGTCGCCTTGGTCGCGTCGGTCGCGTCGGTCGCATCGATCAGGTTCGCTGCAAGCCGGCACGTGGATCGCTATGCTGGAGGCATCCTCGACGTTGCCGTGCCCCGACCGCGACGGGACGAGGTCACGATGCCCCCGCGAGGCCCCCGATCATGTTCATCCGACGTTTCGCTCCCGTGCTCGGCGCAGCCCTGCTCGCGCTTCCCGTCTGCACCGTCCACGCACAGGCCTCCGATACGAATGCCGCGCCGCAGGCAAGCGCCGCGGCCGCGCCGTCATCGAGCCGCGCGGCGAACCACGCGCTCGCGCGCCGCGTGCGCAAGGCGCTCTACTCGACGAAGGGTCTCGCCGCGCACGACATCACGGTCGTGGCGCGCAACGGCGTCGTGACGCTGACGGGCACCGTCCCCGAACAATCGCAGGTCGATCTGGCGGGCAGCACCGCGCAGCACGTCGCGGGCGTTCAGTCCGTGACGAACCACGTTCAGCTGTATCAGAAGAATTGACGCGCCGCGCGCACGCGTCGTCAGGTCGCGCTCGCGGGCAAGACGATCGTGGCGATCAAGCCGCTATGCCCGTCGCGGCGATTCTCGAGCCTGACCGTGCCGCGATACTTCGCGACGACCGAGCGCACGATCGACAGGCCGAGGCCCGTGCCGTCGCCGTTGCCCGATTGAAGCCGGAAAAAGCGGTCGAAAACGCGTTCGAGCGACGCGTCGGGAATGCCGGGCCCCGTATCGATGACACGCACGTACGCATCGGGACCGTCGGTGAACACTTCGACATCGACGCAGCCGCCCTCGGGCGTATAGCGCAACGCGTTCTCGACGAGATTGCGCACGGCCATCCGAAGCTCGCTGTCGCGCGCATCGACGCGCGCGGGCTCGAATCGCTGGACGCCGAGATCGATCGACCGCGCATCGGCGACCGGCAACAGATCGGCGACGAGCCACTGCATCAATTCGCGCAGGTCGACGATCTGCGTGGCGTTCGGATCGAGCTGCGCATCGGCGCGCGCGAGCGCGAGCAGTTGCCGGATCATCGTCGCGGCGCGCACGGCCGCTTCGCGCAACGCGACGAGCCGCTCGCGACGCTCGGCCTCGTTCGACGCATTCGCAAGATTGTCGATCCGCAGTTGCAAGGCCGTGATCGGCGTGCGCAATTCATGCGCGGCGTCGGCGACGAAGCGCTTCTCGGTATCGATACCGACCTGCAGCCGAGCGATCATCCGGTTCACCGAGTCCGCGAACGGACGCACCTCCTGCGGCGCATGCGAGACGTCGAGCGGCGTCAGACGGCTGATGCCGATCGTCTCGGCCTCGGCGCTCGCGGCATCGAGCGACGCGAAGGCCGCGTTGACGATCAACGGGATCGCGAGCCAGATCAGCGGAATCAGCACGAGCATCGGCAGCAGGCTTTCGAGCGCCGCGCGCCCCGCCGTCTGTTCGCGGAACGCGACGGGCTGCCCGACCTGATACGTGAGCTCGCCGCCGCGCCTGAGCGTATAGATCCGATAGCGCTGCCCGTTGATCGTCTCGAACCCATACCCGTCGCGCGCGGTACGGTCGAACAGGACCTCGGAGTCGGTGTTGTCGGTCGGTGTCGAGCGGCCCTGCTGCCAGATCTGCCCGACGAAACCGTCGATCGAATGTTGGGGCGGCCCGCTCGTGCCGATCGCGCCGACCTTGCCGGCCGACAGCCAGACCGCGGCGCCTTGCAGATGCACGTCGAGCAGCTCGCCGATGTGCTTGCGCGAGAGCCAGTACGATGCGCAGGCGTCGGCGAGCGCGACCACGATCGACAGCGCAATCAACGTTCCGATGATTCGACTCTTGAGTGTTCGCATGGGACGAGCTCGATTCGTTGCACTCGATTCACGGACGACGGGGCCAGACGACCCGCCAGACGCGATCCGATTCGACAATGACGACATCGCCGCTCGCAAAGCGTCCGCTCGATGCCGCAGCGACGAAGCGGCGGAACACGACGCCCATGTCGACGACGACGCTGGCCAGCGTATTCGCATAGCGCCGCGAGGCATCCGTCATCCACCCGATCACGCGCGCATGCGGATGCGCGCTCGCCCCTACGAACACGCCGTCGTTCGCATCGGCGACGACGATGTCCGCACCCGCGCGGATCTGCTGCTGCGCGAGTCGCGCAGCGCCGCTGCGATCGCCCCACGCGCCGGTCCAGTCGATCCGCACGGCCGCGCCCGGCGACGCGTCGAGCACGGCTTGCTTGAAGCGCTGCGCTTCGGAGCCGTCGACCGCTTCGACGCCGCCGACGAAACCGACCGTCTTCGTCGCGCTCGCGCGGGCGGCGACGGCGCCCGCGAGCGCGCCGCCGAGCTGCCGGCAATCGAGACAATAGTTGACGACGTTCGCCCCTTGCGCATGGCCCGCGAGCGTCGCGAAGTATGCATCGGGGTGCCGCGCGGCGGACGACGTCGCGACCGCGCTGAATTCGGCGCCGACGAAGATAAATCCGCGTACGCCTCGCGCGTAGCGCGCATCGACGATCGCGCGCATCCGCTCGGGACTCAGCGTCTCTGCGTTGCGCACGAGCGCGGCGGACGCGCCGGTGTCGCGCAGCGCGACATAGCCGTCATACGCGGCCTCGCTGAAACCGAGGTCATGCTCGTCGAACGGAATGAAGACGACCGTCGAAAACGCGTGAGACGCGGCATGGCCTTGCGCCGCATGCGCGACGCTCGCCGTCAGCGACGGCGCCAGACAGGCCGCAAGACACGTCCCAAGACACACGCTCAAACACGCGCTCAGACACGTCCTCATCGATCTCTTCATCGATGCCTTTGGAGACATCGCACCGGACGTCGCGCAACACGCCACGCCCCTGCGCGACACGTGTCCGCGGTGGGCAGCGCGCGATGCGATCGAGAAAGACCAACGGAAACGGCCGTGCATGGGACGTCCGATAAGCGAGGAACCGCACGCGGAAACGGCCGGGGCCCGTCAATGCGCCGCGCGACCGCATGGAAACTGTCGCCGCGTAGTGTACTCGTCCCGGAAGATCGCCCGGCCGACGCCGCCGAGATCGGCGTGTGCGCGATGTCATAGCCGTGAAAATAGATTCACTTGAACATCGCTGCGGAACACCGACACGCGATTCGGCACGACGCGCATCGCCAGCGTCAAATGTTCCGATCAGGAATACAGATTGCTCGGAGGGCCCCGATGTGTGCGCCGCCCGATCTCGCACGCGCGTCGTCGAGCCACCTGGCATGAATAATCATTCGTCGAAACGACACCGGTGTTTCAGTGTGTCGATCCTAAGATGGAATCGACCCGCGCACTGCACTGCGCGCCGATTCATCCACGAGAAGGAGGTCACCATGGATCGTCGATCGACCCTTGTTTTCATCGCGCTCTGCGCGTTCGCAAGCACCGCGTTCGCGGACCTGCACCTGACGCCGCAGCAATGCAACGCCTATCCGTTCAAGCCCGTCGCGCACGTCACGCGGCGCGGCCTGCAACGTGAACTCGCCGAACTCGAAGCCGTCGGCTATCGCCCGCAGCAAACCGATGTCGACTACCCGGCGGACATCGAACGCGCCGAGCACGCGCTGCGCGTCGTGTATCGCCGAGATTGCGGCGGCGTCGCGCCCGTGCTGCCCGCGCAAAACGCGATTCAAACGCCTTGAGCGACGGGGCGGCCGTGTCCGATACGGTGCCGCACGCGCGCGCGCTGTTCGACCGCGGCCCAGTCCCACGCAATGCCGAGTCCGGGTTCGGTCGGCGCCTGCGCATGGCCGTCGACGATCGCGAGACGTTCGGTCGTGACCGCGTCGAGCTGCGGAATGTACTCGACCCAGGCCGAGTTCGGTACCGCGCAGCATAGGCTCACATGCAGTTCCATGAGGAAATGCGGACTGACCGAGACGTTCATGCATTCGGCCAGATGCGCGACCTTGAGCCACGGCGTGATGCCGCCGACGCGCGCGACGTCGACCTGCACGATCGAACACGCGCCCAGACGCAGATAGTCGCCGAACTGCCCCGGGCTATAGAGCGACTCGCCGACCGCGACCGGAATCCGGCTTTGTGCGGCGAGCCGCGCATGACCGCCGAGATCGTCGGCAGGCAGCGGTTCTTCGATCCACGCGAGCCCGAGATCCGCCAACGCATCGGCGCGCCGCAGCGCCTCGCTGATCGAGAACGCCTGATTCGCATCGACCATCAGTTCGAACGCGGGGCCGACGGCCTCGCGCACGGCCGACAGCCGCGCGACGTCTTCGGCGCCGCGCGGCTTGCCGATCTTGAGTTTCGCGCCGAGAAAGCCCTGATCGCGCGCTTCGACGGTCTGCCTGACGAGCGTCTCGACGGGCAACTGCAGCCAGCCGCCCTCGGTCGTATACGTCGGCACGGCCGACTTCGCGCCGCCGAGCAAGCGCCATAACGGCAAACCCGCGTGCTTCGCGCGCCAGTCCCAGAGTGCCGTATCGATCGCCGCGAGCGCGAGGCTCGTGATCGCGCCGACCGCCGTCGCATGCGTATGGAACAGCATCGCGCGCCACAGCCCTTCGACATCGACGGGCGACTTGCCGATCAGCATCGGCGCGAGATGATCGTTGAGCAGCGCCATGACCGACGAACCGCCCGTGCCGATCGTGTAGCTATAGCCGATCCCCTCGCTGCCGTCGTCGCAGACGATGCGCACGAGCGGCGTCTCCTGCGTGACGAACGACTGGATCGCGTCCTGACGCGTGGTCTTCGGCGCGAGGTCTACCTGAAACAGTTCGATGCGTTCGATGATCGGCATGGTCGATAAGGGGCACGTCAGCCTTTGACGCCGCCGAGCGTGAGCCCGGCGATCAGATGCTTCTGGACGATGAAGGTCAGGATCAGCGCGGGCACGATGATGATGACGGCCATCGCGCACATGCCGGCCCAATCGATCGTGAACTGGGCCGTGAAGTCCATGAGGCCGACCGGCAACGTCTTCGTGTCGGTGCTGCGCGTGAGTTGCGAAGCGAGCGCGTATTCGTTCCACGACGTCAGGAACGCGAAGATCGCGGCCGATGCGACACCCGACGTCGCAAGCGGGAACTCGACGTACCAGAACGCCTGCCAGCGCGTGCAGCCGTCGATTTCGGCGGCCTCGGCGAGCTCGCGCGGAATCTGCCGGAAGAAGCCGTCGATCAGCCAGACCGAGAACGGCACGTTCATCGCGACATAGACGAGGATCGTGCCGATCTTCGTATCGATCAGACCGAGCCACGACCAGAGAATGAACACGGGCAGCGACAGCGCGATGCCGGGCACCGCGCGCGAGAGCATGAGCCCGACGAACAGCGCGTTCTTCGCGCGGAACCGGTAACGCGCGAAGGCATAGCCGCCCGCGAGTCCGACGAGGATCGCGATGACCGTGCTCGATACGGAAATGATCACCGAGTTCGTGAAGTACGCGCGGACCGGAATCGCGGCCGCGTCGCCGACGCCGAAGATGTGGCGGAAATTGTCGAGCGTATAGGTCGACGCCGAGAACACGTCGTCGCGCGCGAGAATCGCGACGTTCGTGCGGAACGCGTTGAGCACGACCCAAAGCCCCGGCAGCAAGATGATGCAGAGCGCGACGAACACACCCGCGCGCACGGCCCACCGCGTGAGCGCGGCACGCGAGAGCCAGGGCTTGCGCCCCGCTTGGAGTGCGTATATGCGCTCGACAGCGCGTCCGTCGGTGCGTCCGTCTGCGCGTGCATCCGCGCGTCCATGATCGCGGCCCGGCCGCGTCGCGGACGTCGGCGCCATCGCGGGCGCGTCGCGCGACGCGCGGGAGGAAATCGGATCGGTCATCTCAGGCGTCCGCTTCGTCGAGGAATTGCCGCGCAGCCGTGAGCTTGCGGAAGAAATAGAGCGTGAACGCAATCGACAGCAGCACGGCGATATACGACATCGCATTCGCATAGCCCATGCGCGCATCCTCGTAGCCGGCGCGCGCCGAGAGCGTCCAGATCAGCTCCGTGCGCCCCGCGGGGCCGCCGTCGGTCATGATCTTCACGATATCGAACGCGCGCCCGACGTCGAGCGAGCGGATCGTCATCGCGATATAGATGAACGGCATCAGAAACGGCAGCGTCACGTGACGGAACGCCTGCCACGACGTGCAGCCGTCGACCTTGGCGGCCTCGATCGGATCCTGCGGCATCGCCATGAGCCCCGCGAGCAGCAGGATCGCGAACACCGCCGTCGAATTCCAGATCTCGGCGAGCGCGAGCGACACGAACGCGAGACGTCCGTCGACCAGCCACGGGATCGCCTGCGTGACGCCGAAGACACGCTGAAGGATGTGGTTCACGATGCCGATGTTGTCGTTGAACATGAACTTGAACTGAAAGCCCACGAGGATCGGCGAAAACATCATCGGGAACATGATGATCGTGCGGATCGCGCGCTGGCCGCGCGTGACCTGATTGACGAGCAGCGCGATGCCGAGGCCGAACAGCATCTCGAGATTCAACACCACCGTCAGGAATGCGATCGTGCGCAGCAGCGCGGCCCAGAACTCGGCCGAGCCGAACAGCCGCACATAGTTCTTGAAGCCGATCACGTTGAGGATCGAATCGGGCCGCGTGAGGCGGTAGCTCGTGAAGCTCGTATAGAACGAGAACACGAGCGGCACCGCGACGACGACGAGAATCACGACGAACGCGGGCAACAGCAGCCGGAATACCGGGGACACCTTATGCGACACAGTCATGCATTCACTCTCGAAGAGACGGACCCGGCACCGTGCCGGGTCCTCCTGAGCGCGGCGCCGCGCGACGATCCGGCGCGCGACGCGCGCTCGACCGTCACGCCGCCTGCGCGTTACTTGTAGTACCCCGCGTCGTCCATCATGGCCTCGACCTGCTTGGCCGCATCGTCAAGCGCCTGCTGCGCGGTCTTGTCGCCGACGATCGCCTTCTGCAGCTGCGGCCAGATCAGATTCGACGCCTGGATCCACTCGGGAATCAGCGGCGGCGTGAACGACTCGTCGCGCATGGCCTTCGAGAACGTCGTGAAGACGTCGGCCATATACGTATCGTTCTTCGCCTTGAACTCGGCGAGCGCCGCCTGTTGCGCATCGATGCGCGTCGGGATCAGCCCGCGCCGCGCTTCGAGCATCTGGGCGTCGAAGCTCGTCAGATACTCGATGAAGTCGGCCGCGGCCTTCGGGTTGTCGCACGCCGTCGTGATCGAGAACGAATGCGAGCCCGACCAGCCCGTGCGCACGCCCGCCGATCCCTTCGGCGCCGGCGCGATGCCGACCTCGCCCGCGATCTTGCTGCTCTTCGGATCGTTGAAGAACGCCGCCCAGCCGCTCCAGTCGAGATCGAACGCGACGGTGCCGCTCGCGAAGCCGTTGCCGAGATCGTCCCAGACGTAGTTCGGCGAGCCCTTCGGCACCGCGCCCGACTTGTAGAGATCGACGAACCAGTTCAGCGACTTGACGCCCGCCGGCGAGTTGAAGGTCGGCTTCCAGTTCTTGTCGAACAGCTGACCGCCGTTCGCGCGCAGCATTTCATAGAAGCGTCCGGTGATCGCCTCGTCCTTGCCCGCGAACTGCGTGCCGTAGACCTGCGGCGGCTTCGCGAAGAACTTCGCCTGCTGATCGGCCTCGTCCCAGGTCGTCGGCGGCGCGAGATCCTTGCCGAACTTGGCCTTGTACGCGGCCTGGTTGCCCGCGTCCGAGTAGAACTTCTTGTTGTAGTAGAGCTCGCTGATGTCCGAGTGACGCGGCAGTTGCACGAGCTTGCCGCCGACCGTCGATTGCTCGATCACGCGCGGGCTGAAGTGCGCGATGTAGTCGGCCGGCACAAGGCCCTTGAGATCGCGGAACAGGCCCGGATACTGCGGCGCGAAGCTCGTGTGATTCGAGCCGACGCAGTAGTCGATCTTGCGCGCCGCGATGTCCTGCTTGTACTCGCGATCGAGGTCGAAGTAGTTCTTGCTCGAAATGATCTCGACCTTCGCGCCGGTCTTCTTCTCCCATTCGGGAATGATCGTGTAGAGCGGCTCGTACTGCGCGCCGCCGATCAGCTTGACGCGCAAGGTATAGCCGTCATAGGGGCCGGCGAAGGCCGGCGTGGCCGGCGCGAGCAGAACGCCGACGAGCGCCGACGACAGGACAGCGGCGGACAGAAAGCGGGCTTTCATGATCTGTGTCTCCTGGTGTTGCATTTCTGGTTTTGGACAGACGTGCGTCCGCGCGTCCGGCATGCAGGCTGACGTCGCGCGATCGAACCGATATTGCGGGGCAGGCTCTCGGAGAAGCCCAACACGCGACTTGCAAAAAACCGTAAAGCGAGCGATAAATCCGATCTAAAGGTCCAGTGGCCTGACCATTGGACCGAAAGATAGGGTTCGGAGACGGCCCTTGTCAAGCAAATCGCCACCGGGTTTACCTTGGTCCGATGCCCAAACGATCTGAGCCGAACAACACCGCGCGCACCGACCGACGCCTGTTCGCCGCGCCCATGGATAGCGTAAGCTCGCGGGTTGGCGTGCGCGCGTCCGATGGGACGGCCGCGCACGCCGGCAATCCGACAAGAGAGATCAAGATGGTTCAAGCGCTTCCGCAAATCGAGTCGCGCAGGCTGTACCGGCAGATCGCCGAGTTGATCGGCGGCTATATCGACAGCGGCCACTACCCGCCCGGCACGCTGCTGCCGGCCGAGCGCGAACTCGCGCAACAACTTGGCGTGAGCCGCGCATCGGTGCGCGAGGCGCTGATCGCGCTCGAAGTCGAAGGCCGCGTCTCGGTCAAGGTCGGCAACGGCGTGACCGTGCTCGATGCGCCGCGCCCCGACGACGGCGCGGCCGACGCCGCGCCCGCCTCCGCGCCGC
Source organism: Pararobbsia silviterrae (assembly GCF_003628125.1). Classification (GTDB taxonomy): domain Bacteria; phylum Pseudomonadota; class Gammaproteobacteria; order Burkholderiales; family Burkholderiaceae; genus Pararobbsia; species Pararobbsia silviterrae. Next base: position 55,532 of record NZ_RBZU01000005.1, on the reverse strand, counting down.
GCTACTGGGACGACGTGGGCCCGCTCGAATTGCTCGATGCGCGCATCCTCATCGAATCCGAAAATGCCGCGCTCGCCGCGCGCCACGCGACCGCCGGCGATATCGCCGAACTCGAGGCGCACCTCGCCGCCCTCGCCGTCGAGCACCGCGAGCTGCATCACGACCAGCCCGCCGACCGGCGCTTCCATCTGAAGATCGCCGAGATGACGGGCAATCCCGCGATGGTCCGCATGGTCGCGATGCTGCTCGACCAGCGCGACAGTCCGGTTTTCGCGCGCTTCGAAGATCACTTCGTGACGCCGCGCCTGTTCGAGGACATCAACCAGAATCACCGCGGGATCCTCGATGCGATCCGCGCCGCGGACGCCCCGGGCGCGCGTGCCGCGATGAAGCGCCATCTGCGCGCGCTCAAGCAGGAATTCACGCGCGCGTTGTCGAGCTTTTCGGCGCAGGCCGGGGCGGACGACGACGCCACTTAGGGCAAGCCCGAGGAGGCCGTGTTTTTCATATACAAAATCGAGTTTCTCCGATAAATTTTGCGCATGAGCACACGTTCCGTTTCCCCTCCTGCCGCCGCGGCCGACCTCGACGACGATCGGCCCAAGTACAGCGTGCCGGCGCTTGAAAAAGGCCTCGACATCCTCGAACTGCTCGCGACGCAAGGCGACGGGCTCACGCAGTCGGCCGTCGCCACCGCGCTCGATCGCTCGACGAACGAGATCTTCCGGATGCTCAACTGCCTCGAACGCCGCGGCTGGATCGTGCGCAAGCGCCCCGACGACACGTACACGCTGTCGCTCAAGCTGTTCCATCTCGCGAATCACCATCCGCCCGCGCGGCGGCTGCTCGACGTCGCGCTCACGCATATGCGGCAGCTCGCGTTGTCGATCCAGCAGTCGTGTCATCTCGGCGTCTACAGCGAAGGCGCGCTGCTCGTGATCGCGCAGGTCGAGAGCCCGATCCCGGTCGGGCTCTCGGTGCGTCAGGGCGTGCGCTTTCCGCTCATCGAGACGTCGTCGGGCCGCGTGCTGCTCGCGTTCCAGCGTCCCGAGGTCCAGGCGCAATGGCTGCGCGAAGCGGGCGCGCCGCAACCCGGCACGATCGCGCACAGCAAGCTCATGCAGCGGCTGCTGCACTGCCGTCACGAGGCCTTCGAAACGGTCTCGGACGAAACGCTCGACGGCGTCACCGATGTCTGCTTCCCCGTGTTCGACGCCGCGGGCGACGCATGTGCGGGGCTGACCGTGCCCTATCTCGCCGCGCACAAGACCGACGTCACGCTCGCCGACGTCTGCGAGCAACTCGCGATCCACGCGGCGGCCATCACCGAGGCGATCGGCGGCTTCAGCCCGGTCCAGTACGCGAGCGCCGAAAGCCCGGCCCGAACCGGCGCGGGCGCATCCCGAGCCAAAACACCCAACACGCCCAACACGCCCAACACGCCCGCCAAGGGAAGCTGAACGATGCCTGCGATCTACTACGAAGACTATGCCGACGGCGAGGTCCGCGAGACCTACGGCCGCACGATCACCGAGACCGATTTCGTCGTGCACGCGGGCCATACGGGCGATTTCTTCCCGCATCACATGGACGCCGAATTCGCGAAGACGCTGCCCGGCGGCCAGCGCATCGCGCACGGCACGATGGTGTTCGCGATCGGCGTCGGCCTCACGGCGACGCTGATCAATCCGGTCGCGTTCAGCTACGGATACGATGGGCTGCGCTTTATCAAGCCCGTCCATATCGGCGACACGATCCGCACGCGCGTGACGATTTCCGCGCGGCTGCCCGACAAGCGTCCGGGCTTCGGGCGCGTGATCGAGCACTGCGAAATCCTCAATCAGCGCGATGAAATCGTGCTCGTCTGCGACCACATCCTGCTCGTCGAAAAGAAAGAGGCGGCCGCGCACGCGTGAGTGCGCGCGCGCGTGCATGCGCGTGGCGTCAGACGCCGGACGCGCTGCCGAGGCGATAGAGCCGCTGCGCATTGCGATTGAGCAACGCCGCCTGTTCGTCGGCGCTGCATCCGTGAAGCAAGGCGTGCGTCGCATCGACCCAGCGCGCGAGATCGCCGCCGAGCCGGCAGACCGGCCAGTCGCTGCCCCAGACGACACGCTCCCACCCGAAGCACGCGATCACGTGCTCGAAATACGGCCGCAACGTCTCGACCGTCCAGCCCGCGCCCGCATACGCGACGATCCCCGATATCTTGCAGCTCACGTTCGGCAGCGCAGCGATCGCGCGGAGATCGGCGCGCCAGGCATCGAGCGCACCGCCCGCGATATCGGGCACGCCGCAGTGATCGAGCACGATCGAGAGATCCGGACAGCGCTGCGCGAGCGGCACGGCGACGCCGCGCAACTGGCGCGCGAGCACGCAGAGATCGAAGCTCAAGCCCTGCGCGGCGAGACGATTCAGATTGTCCGAGAACGTCTGCGACGCGCTGAGCGTATCGGGCGACGTATGGAGCACGCGCCGCACGCCCTTGACGTGCGGCCGCGCGGCCAGGCGCTCGACGAACGCCGCGAACGCCGTGCCCGGCCGCTCGGGACGACAGGCCGCGATCATGCCTTCCACGCACGTATCCGTGCGCGCGACAAGCGCGCCGACCACGTCGATTTCGGCTTCGATATCGGGTTCGTCGACATCGACCTCCATCATGAGCGCCCGCTCGATGCCGAGCGGGCGCGCGAGCGTTTCGAACATCTCGACCGTGGCCGCGCCCTGCAGTTCGGGCACGCTCGCGGCCCACGCGTAGCGCAGCGTGTCGGGGTACATCAGGTGCAAATGCGTGTCGATGATCTGCATGGCGCGTGTCGATTTCATCCGTGCGTCGCGCGATCGAGCGCGAACTCGCGATCGATCGCCGCATTGTGTTCGCCGATCTTCGGCGAGCCGCGTGAAGCCTTGAGCACCTGACCGTCGATCCGGATCGGACACCGCGTGGTCAGCATCGACGCGCCGTTGTCGCGCACGACGTCCTGCACGAAATCGAGCACCTTGAAGCCCTCGTGTTCGAGCAGCGTGTTCCAGTCCATGACGGGCGCACACCAGTAGTCGGCGGGTTCGAGAATCGCGAGCCACGCCGCGGTCGGGCGCGTCGCGATATGGTCGACGAGCACCTGCTTGATCTCGTCGCGCCGCTCGAACCAGCTCTTCGGATCCGAGAACGCGGCGAGCGCGTCGCAGCCGAGCAAGGTCCCCAGGCGCGTGACCGACCCCATCGCGAGCGCGAGGTAACCGTCCTGCGTCTTGTAGATCCCGTACGGCGCGCCGAGATACGCGTGCGCGTTGTTGACCGTACTGCGCGACGGATGCTGACGGCCGTCGTTCAGGTGGGTCGTGAGCACCTCGAACTGGAAGTCGAGCGTCGATTCGAGCAGGCTCACCTCGACGAGTCCGCCGCGGCCCGTCACGCCGCGCCGCAGCAGCGCGGCGAGCAGGCCCTGGACCAGATGCGCGCCCGCGAGCATGTCCGCGACCGCGAGACCGAACGGAACCGGTCCCTGCTCGGCGTCGCCATTGAGCCAGACAAGGCCCGAGCGGCTCTGCACGAGCAAGTCCTGCCCCGGCAGTCCGACCCACGGCCCGGCCGTGCCGTAGCCCGTCACGACGCCGTAGACGATGCGCGGATTGATCTCGCGGACCTTCGCGTAGTCGAGCCCGATGCCTTCCATGACGCCCGGCCGGAAGTTCTGGATCAGCACGTCGGCGCGCGCGATGAGCGCGCGGATCTTGTCGAGATCGGCGGGCTGCTTGAGATCGGCTGCGTAACTACGCTTGTTACGGTTGATCGTGTGAAACAGCGTGCTGTCGCCGTCGAGTTCGAGATTCGAAATGTAGAGATGGCGGCACAGATCGCCTTGCCCGGGCCGTTCGACCTTGATGACGTCGGCGCCGAGGTCCGCGAGCCGCAACGCGGCCGACGGCCCCGACAGAAACTGGCTCATGTCGACGACGAGCAGACCCGCGAGCGGCAGCGCGAGATCGTCCTGATCGTTCTGGTCCTCCCGCCCGTCCTCATCGCCTTGCGCGCGGGCGGCCGGATCGAAGCGTGCCGTCATGCGCACACCTCGCTGACGTACTGCCGATGCAGCCGGTTCAACGCATCGAGCGTCGCCTGCACGGTCGCCTCGCCGCGCAGCCAGGCGTGGACCACATGACCCGCATCGTTCTGGAACGCGATATAGCCCGGATATCGCGGCCGCTGCCAGGCTTCGTCGAGCGTGCGCAGCGTCGACGTGAAATAGCCGTCGGTCAGGCGGTTCGCCTCGGCGTCCTGCCAGGCTTCGCGATGGCCGGGCTGTCCGCCCGCCTGCACGTAGATCCCTTTCTGAATCGACGGCTCGGACATGAACCGTGCGTAGTCGGCCGCGATCTCGCGATGCGCGGACTTCGCCGAGACCGCGACGCCCGCGCCGCCAAGCGTCGAACGCAAACGCTCGCCATGCCGCGTGACGAGGTTGGCATACGCGAGCGGCTTTGCCGCATAGCCGGGACGCGAATAGTTCGAATACCCGTAGGCGAACGGGCAGTACGCGATCGCGTCGGTGCGCGACATCGCCTCATAGGTCTGGATCGGATTGCGCGTGAGACAGACGGGATCGCACGCCGATACGAGTTCGCGCAACGCGTTCAACGCGCGCTCGCCGACGTCGTTCGAGCCGAAACGCTCGGGCGTCGCGCACGGCGTCTCCCCTTCGTTGAGCCAGAACATATAGAGATTCATGAGGCTGTCGATCGGGATCGCGGGCACCGCGACGTGCCCCGCGCGCGCGAGCCGCAGGACGTCGTCCCAGGTCTGCGGCACCGCTTCGCCGAGCCGGTCGAGCACGTCCGCGCGCAGACTCGCGACGGGTGTCGCCGCGTCGCACGCGAGCGCCCATTGATGACCCTCGTATTCATAGCTCGGATGCGACGAACCGACCGAGTGCGCGGCCTGATCGTCGAGAAACGCGCGCGGCAGCACGGTGTCGAGCGGCACGAACAGTTGATGCGCGGCCGCTTCGCCGATCGACGGATGATCGATGACGAGCAGGTCGAACTGCTCGGCGAGATCGGCGATCGAGTAGTCGGCGAACGCCTGCAGCGAACGCGTCTGCCAGCGGATTTCAACGTCGGGATGCAGCTCGTGATAGCGCTGCGCCGTGGCGACGTTCGGCACGAAGCCGCGCGTGTGATTCCAGGTAATGCCTTGCAAAGTGATCATGCGTGTTGTTCGCTCCGTGAAGGTAAGTCACCGGTGTGTTCGGGCCGTACGCCGCCCTGCGCGCTCGATCGCGCGCACGCGTCGACGAGCGCCATCGTGCGCAACGCGTCGCGCACGCTCGTGTGAAGCACGGGGTCTTCGCCCGCGGCGAAGCGCTGAAGATTCGACATGGTTCCGATAAAGGCATGCGGAAACCAGCGGCCTTCGAGCGGGATCGCGGTCCATGCGCTCGGCGACGCGTTTGCCGCATGCCGCGCGGCCGCATCGGCGACGAGACGCAAGGTCTCGGGCTCGCCGTTCGGATAGTTGAGCAAGAGTCCCAGACCGACCTCGGCCGCCCCGCGCGTGCCTTCGACGCGGATCGTCGCCGACTCGCCGTCGGGACCGAAGCGATACGTATGGTTCAGCGAGAGACAGCACCGGATCGGCGCGTCGAAGTCGAGAATCGTGCTCGTGCGCGCGTCGCGCAACGCCGGATAGTCGGGATGCGCGACCGATCGCGACAGCGCCGAACGCGGCTCGCCGAACAGGCTGCGGATCAGATCGAGATAGTGGATCGAGTGCATCGGCACCTCGACCTGCGCGAGATTCGACATGAACGGCCAGAGCTCCCACGGCGTGCGGCATGCGAGGCGCACCTCGACGTCGAGCACCTCGCCGAGCAGGCCGCGTTCGAGCGCGTCGCGCAGCGCGAGCATCATCGGCGAGAAACGCAGCTGGAAATTGACGGCCGCGCTGAGGCTCCGGCGTTCGCAGACCTCGACGATCGCCCGCGCCTCCGCGAGCGAGCGGCCCATCGGCTTCTGGATCAGCACGGCGGCGCCGGGCGGCAGATGCGCGAGCACGTCGGCATTCGCTTCGGGCACGACGGCGATATCGAAGACCGCATCCGGCGTCGCCGCGAGTTCGTCGAGCGAATCGCAGACGGTCGCGATGCCGTGCGCGTCCGCCAGCGCGCGCGCCTTCGCGCGATCGCGATCGTGAATCGCGACGACCTCGAAGCCCGCGAGCCGATAGGCCGGCAGGTGCGCGTCGCGCACGATCGCGCCCGCGCCGACGATCGCGATCGGCCGGGGCCGCGCCGGCAACGGCCAGCGCTGGCGCAAGCCTTCGAATCGGGAATCCATGCGAATGCGCTCCTCCAGTGTCAGGGCGTGCATCGAAACATCGCCCGACTTGTCATTTGTTAGTGAAATTCATTTTCACGAACGAAATTAGCACACAAAGGCGCGCGGCGATTGGGTGTTAACCCGAGCGCCGGGATGAATCGAGGGTCAATCAGGATCCGCGCGGCCGCGGCCTCAGGGCCGCGCGATCTGCTCGCTCATGCGGAACACTTCGCGCATCGGCTGCCAGACGCCGACGAAGTCCGCATCGGCCAGCGGCTTGAAGAACGTGCCCATCAGTTGCCCCCACGCCTTGACGCGCGGGTGGCTGTCAGGCGAGCCCGCGAGCTTGCGGAGGTCGAAATCGTCGGGCGTCTCGATCAACATGACCATCCGCGTCCCACGCCGCCAGATGGTCATATCGTCGATGCCGATCTCGCGCAGATCCGCGAGCACCTCGGGCCAGACATCCGCGTGATAGCGATCGTACGATTCGATCGCGACGGGATCGTCCTTGAGGTCCAGCGTCAGGCAATGTCGCATCGTCGTGTCTCCCATGCATTCGAATAATCGGCCGGATCGGACCAATGGATCGGGCACGCCAAGCGAGCCCGCGCGACCGCTCGCGAGCGTTCGCACTATCCCACCGATTCGGCTCGCGCGCGAATCGACAGCGCACACATCAAAAACCCTCTTTTTCCGGAGCAACTTAAATGGAAACCCTGGCGCATGTCGCATGATGCGGGCCACAGCCGCGTTGAATGAGGTGGTGGCGCCGATGAGCGGATTTCGTGACAGCCCGGACGAACGCGCGCGCGGCGCGCTTGCGACGCGCTTGACGCTTGTGACGCGATCAATCGCCGCCCTCGCGCTCGGCGCGGCCGGCTGCCTGGCCGCCTGTGTGTCGTTCACCCCGCCGTACGAAGCGCCGCCCTTGCCGGTTGCGCCACAGTATCCGCCAGGGACCGCGACCGGCGAAACCGAGGCGCCGCGCGCCGCCGAACTCGACTGGCGCCACTATTTCGCCGACCCCGAACTCCAGCGCCTCATCGACACCGCGCTGGACAACAACCGCGACCTGCGCATCGCGATCGCGCGTGTCGAGGAAGCGCGCGCAACCTACGGCATCCGCCGCGCCGACGCGTTCCCGACGATCGGCGTCCAGGCCGATCTGTCGCGCGCGCGGGTGCCCGCGGACCTCAGCGGCATCGGCGTTCCCGTGACGGCCACGCAATACCAGGCGGGGATCGGTCTGTCGACGTGGGAACTCGATTTCTGGGGACGCGTCGCGAGCCTCAACGACGCCGCGCTGCAGACCTATCTCGCGACCGACGCCGCGCGGCGCGCGACAGAGCTCACGATCGTCGCGCAGGTCGCCGAGAACTACCTGAACCTCTGCGAGCTCGACGAACGCCTCGCGCTCACGCAAGCCACGATCGACAGCCGCGCGCACTCGTACCGGCTCTACCGGCATCGCTACGAGGTCGGTGCGACCTCGCGGCTCGATCTCACCCAGGTCGAAACGCTGCTGCATCAGGCCCAGACGCTCGGCGCGCAGCTCAAGCAAGCGCGCGCGACGCAAGCCCATGCGCTCGCGCTCGTCGTCGGCGCGCCGGTCGAACTCCCGGACAGCGGGCTGCGGCTCGACGACGGCGTGATGCCGCAGGAAGTCTTCGCGGGCCTGCCCTCGGATCTGCTCATCGATCGGCCCGACATCGTCTCGGCCGAATTCGAGTTGCGCGCCGCGAATGCGAATATCGGCGCCGCGCGCGCCGATTTTTTTCCGCGCATCACGCTGACCGGGCAACTCGGCACCGCGAGCGCGTCGCTCGATTCGCTGTTCACCGGGCCGAGTCGCGCGTGGTCGTTCGGCCCGTCGGTCTCGCTGCCGATCTTCGACATGGGTCGCCGCCAAGCGCAGCTCGAAGTCACCCAGGCGCGCCAGGAGCAAGCCGTCGCATCGTATGAAAAAGCGGTCCAGTCCGCGTTTCGCGACGTCGCCGACGCGATCACCGCACGGACCTGGCTCGCCGAGCAACTCGACGTGCTGCGCGCGAGCGTCGCCACGCAGGCCGAGCGGAGCGCGCTCGCGCAACAGCGCTACGACCACGGCGCGGCGCCGTTTCTCGAAGTGCTCGACGCGCAGCGCGACCAGCTCTCGGCGCAACAACAGCTCGTGCAAACCCACCGCGCGCTGCTTTCGAGCCGCGTGACGCTGTTCACCGCGCTCGGCGGCGGCTCGCGCGCGGCGGCCGCCTCCTCCGCATCCGAACCTGTCGCGAGGTAATGCCCGTGCGAATCAGCAAACGAACCTCGATCGTCGTCGTCGTGATCGCCGTGCTCGCGGCCGGCGCTTTCGCGTGGCGAAGCTACGTCAATCGAAACGCCGACGAGGGACTCGTCAAGGGCAACGGCCGCATCGAAGCGACCGAGATCGATATCGCGACCAAGCTCGCGGGGCGCGTCCAGGATGTCCTCGTCAAGGACGGCGATTTCGTCGACGCGGGGCAGACGCTCGCGCACATGCAGGTCCAGACGCTCGACGCGCAGCGCGCCGAGGCGGCCGCGCAGCATCAGCAGGCCGTCAACAGCGCCGCGAGCACGCAGGCCCAGGCCGCGGCGCGCGAGAGCGACCAGCACGCGTTCGAGGCCACCGTCGCACAGCGTCAGAGCGAACTCGACGCGGCGCGCAAGCGTCTCGCGCGGTCGGAGCAATTGTCGAAATCGGGCGCCTCGTCGATGCAGGAACTCGACGACGACCGCGCCCGCGTGACGAACGCACAGGCCGCGCTGCGCGCCGCGCAGGCGCAGGTGACCGCCGCGCAGGCGGCGGTGATCGCGGCACAGGCGCAGGTCACGGGCGCGCAATCGGCGATCCAGGCCGCGCAGGCGAGCATCGACCGCATCGACGCCGATATCGCCGACAGCGACCTCAAGGCGCCGCGCGCGGGCCGTGTCCAGTACCGGATCGCGCAGCCCGGCGAAGTCCTCGGCGCGGGCGGCAAGGTGCTCAACATGATCGATCTCGCCGACGTCTACATGACGTTCTTTCTGCCCGAGCAGGCCGCGGGACGCGTCGCGCTCGGCCAGGACGTGCGCATCGTGCTCGACGCGGCGCCCGAGTACGTGATCCCCGCGAAGGTCACGTTCGTCGCGAGCAGCGCGCAGTTCACGCCGAAGACGGTCGAAACCGAAAGCGAACGCCAGAAACTCATGTTTCGCGTCAAGGCGCAGATCGATCCCGCGCTGATGCGCGAGCATCTCGCGCGCGTGAAGACGGGTCTGCCCGGCGTCGCGTGGATCAAACTCGACAGTCAAGCCGAGTGGCCCTCGCGTCTCGAGGTCAAGGTGCCCTGATGGGAGCACGGACGGGAGCACGGACGGCAGCGCCGACGGCGGCACGGATGACGGCATCGCCCGACGATCCCTGCGTCGTCGTCGTGCGCGACGTACACGTGCGCTACGGCGCCACGCATGCGCTGCGCGGCGTGAGCCTCGACGTCCCGCGCGCGTGCATGGTCGGATTGATCGGCCCCGACGGCGTCGGCAAATCGAGCCTGCTCGCCCTGGTCTCGGGATCGAAGGCGATCACGCAGGGCACGGTCACCGTACTCGGCGGCGAGATGTCCGATGTCCGCCATCGCGAACACGTCTGCACGCGCATCGCGTATATGCCGCAAGGGCTCGGCAAGAACCTCTATCCGACGCTGTCGGTCGAGGAGAATCTGCAGTTCTTCGGGCGGCTCTTCGGCCACGATGCCGACGAGCGGCGCCGCCGCATCGACGCGCTCACGCTGAGCACGGGGCTCGGCGCGTTTCTGGGCCGGCCGGCGGGCAAGCTCTCGGGCGGCATGAAACAGAAACTCGGCCTCTGTTGCGCGCTGATCCACGATCCCGATCTGCTGATCCTCGACGAACCGACGACCGGCGTCGATCCGCTCGCGCGCGCGCAGTTCTGGGATCTGATCAATCGCATCCGCGTCGAGCGCCCCGACATGAGCGTGATCGTCGCGACCGCGTATATGGACGAGGCTCAGCGCTTCGACTGGCTCGTCGCGATGGACGACGGCGATGTCCTCGCGACGGGCACGCCCGCCGAACTGCTCGAACGCACGCAGACGCCCTCGCTCGAGGACGCGTTTATCGCGATGCTGCCCGAGTCGCGCAAGCAAGGCTATGAACCCGTGCCGGTCTCGCCGTTCGTCGACGACGACGAGGACGGCGAACACACGCCGCCCGCGATCGAAGCGCACGGCCTGACGATGCGCTTCGGCGACTTCGTCGCGGTCGACCACGTGAGCTTCCGGATCCGGCGCGGCGAGATCTTCGGCTTTCTCGGTTCGAACGGCTGCGGCAAATCGACGACGATGAAGATGCTCACGGGCCTGCTGCCCGCCTCCGACGGCCGCGCGCTGCTGTTCGGCAAGCAAGTCGACGCGAACGACATCGATACGCGGCGGCGCGTGGGCTATATGTCTCAAGCGTTCTCGCTCTACGGCGAACTCACGGTCAGGCAGAACCTCGTGCTGCATGCGCGGCTCTTTCATCTGCCGGCCGGCGAGATCGAGCCGCGCACGATGGAGATGGCCGAACGCTTCGGGCTCGTCGACGTCCTCGACGCGCTGCCTGACGGACTTGCGCTGGGCGTGCGCCAGCGCCTGTCGCTCGCGGTCGCGATGGTCCATCGGCCCGATCTGCTGATCCTCGACGAGCCGACCTCGGGTGTCGATCCCGTCGCGCGTGACGGCTTCTGGCGATTGCTGATCGAACTCGCGCGCGAGGACCGCGTGACGATCTTCATCTCGACGCACTTCATGAACGAAGCGATGCGCTGCGACCGCATCTCGCTGATGCACGCGGGCCGCGTGCTCGTCAGCGATACGCCGGCCGGCATCATGCGCACGCGGCAATCGGCGACGCTCGAGGACGCGTTCATCGCGTATCTCGTCGACGCGGGCGCGGCCGACGGCGTGCCGGTCCAAACGACGCCCGACGCGCGGAACGCGACGGATACGGCCCGCGCGTCCGACGCGGGATCCGACATCACCGCCCACGTCACGTCCGACATCACGTCCGACGCCACGTCTCACGCGACATCCCACGCCGCGCATGCGCACGCGAGCGCGCGCCGCCGGCGCTTCAGCGTCCAGCGCGCATGGAGCTATATGTGGCGCGAATCGCTCGAACTCCAGCGCGATCCGATCCGCGCGACGCTCGCGCTCGTGGGTTCGCTGCTGCTGTTGTTCGTCATGGGCTACGGCATCAGCATGGATGTCGAGGACCTGCGCTACGCGGTGCTCGACCTCGACCAGACAACGCTCTCGCATAACTACGATCTCAATCTGTCGGGCTCGCGCTATTTCATCGAGCAGCCTCCGATCCGCGACTACGCGGACATGGACCGGCGCATGCGCAGCGGCGAACTCGCGCTCGCGATCGAGATTCCGCCGGGCTTCGCGCGCGATGTCGCGCGCAACGCGTCCGTGCAGCTCGGCGTCTGGATCGATGGCGCGATGCCGCAGCGCGCCGAGACCGTGCGCGGCTATGTGCAGGGCATGCATCAGGGATGGCTCGCGCAGCAGGCGCGCGAGCGGCTCGGCGCGGTCGCGACGCCGACCGTCTCGATCGAGACGCGCTTTCGCTACAACCCCGACATGAAGAGCCTGCCCGCGATGGTGCCGGGTGTGATCCCGCTGTTGCTGATCATGATTCCGGCCATGCTGACCGCGCTCGCGATCGTGCGCGAAAAGGAGCTCGGGTCGATCATCAATCTGTACGTGACGCCCGTCACGCGGCTCGAATTCCTGCTCGGCAAGCAAGCGCCCTATCTCGTGCTCGCGATCGTCAACTTTCTGCTCATGACGCTCGTCGCGGTCACGATCTTCAAGGTGCCGATACGCGGCGGCTTCGGCGTGCTGCTGCTGGCGACCGTGCTCTATTGCTTCTGCGCGACCGCGATCGGCCTGCTCGCCTCGACGTTCACGCGCAGCCAGATCGCGGCGCTGTTCTTCACGATGATCGGCACGATGATTCCCGCCGTGCAGTTCGCGGGCATGACCGATCCCGTCTCGTCGCTCGAAGGCGCGGGCAAGTTCATCGGGCAGATCTATCCGGCGACCTACATGCTGATGATCAGCCGCGGCGTGTTCAACAAGGCGCTCCATTTCGCCGATCTGCGCGACGCGTTATGGCCGCTGCTCTGGGCCGGCCCGATCATCATGGGCCTGACGTGGACGCTGCTTCGCAAGCAGGAGCGCTGATGCGAACGCTCGCCAATATCTACCGTCTCGGCGTCAAGGAACTCTGGAGTCTCGCGCGCGATCCCGCGATGCTGATCCTCATCGTGTTCACGTTCACGGTGATGGTCTATTCGTCGGCGAAGTCGTCGCCCGAGACGCTGCACCATGCGCCGATCGCAGTCATCGACGACGACCGCTCGGCGCTCTCGGCGCGCATCATCTCGGCGTTTTTCCGGCCGCATTTCCTCGAACCCGTGATCGTCACGCCGGCCGAGGCCGACGCGGGCATGGATCAGGGACGCTACACGTTCGCGCTCGACATCCCGCCTCGGCTCCAGTCGGACGTGCTCGCGGGACGGCCCGCCGAGATCCAGCTCAACGTCGATGCGACGCGCATGAGCCAGGCTTTCACGGGCAGCGGATACATCCAGCAGATGGTGACCGACGAGGTCGGCGAATTCGTCGAGCGGTATCGCGCCCCGACGGCGTCGCCCGTCGATCTCGCGGTGCGCATGCGCTTCAATCCGAATCTCACGCGATCATGGTTCGGCGCGCTCATGCAGGTCATCAACAATCTGACCATGCTGTCGATCATCCTGACCGGCGCCGCGCTGATCCGCGAACGCGAACACGGCACGATCGAGCATCTGCTCGTGATGCCCGTGACGCCGACCGAAATCATGCTCGCGAAGGTCTGGTCGATGGGACTCGTGGTCTTCGTGGCGGCGCTCGCGTCGCTCGTGTTCGTCGTACAGGGCGCGCTGCATGTGCCCGTCGAAGGCTCGATCGCCCTCTTCGCGGCCGCCGCGGCGCTGCATGTCTTCGCGACGACCTCGATGGGCATCTTCATGGCGACGCTCGCGCGCAGCATGCCGCAATTCGGCATGCTGCTCGTGCTCGTGCTGCTGCCGCTGCAGATGCTGTCGGGCGGCAACACGCCGCGCGAGAGCATGCCCCAGATCGTGCAGGACATCATGCTCGCCGCGCCGACGACGCACTTCATCGAGCTCGGACAAGCGATCCTGTTTCGCGGCGCGGGGTTCGCGCTCGTCTGGCGCTCGTTCGCCGCGCTCGCGGTCGTCGGCGCCGTGATGTTCGCGCTGTCGCTGCTGCGTTTTCGCAAGGCGCTCGGGCAGATGGCCTGAGCGATGCGCCGGGCGAACGCGCGCGGGCTATCGCGCGACGCCGCGCAGCACGAACAGCGTCACCGATTTCGGCGGCAGCGTCGCGCGGAGCTGGCCGCCCGCGAGATCGGCGTCGAGCACGCGCGCGAGCGCGTTGTCCGCGAGCTGCCACGTCTCGGCCTTGCCTTGCGCGGCGAAGTGCTCGACGGCGATCGTCGCGTCCGCGGGCCGATCGCGCTGCTTGTTGATCACGACGATCGTCAACACGCTGTCGTGATCGCGCAAGGCCGCGAACGACGACACCTGATCGGGATCGGTCTGCATCCCCGTCGCGGCGACGCTCGTCGTGCCGAAGCCCGAGCCCTGGCCGTCGTAGTTCCGATAGAGCGCGAACGCCTTGTAGACCGGCATATCGGGCGTCAGCGTCCCCCATCGCGCCGCGATGTCGAGACCCTCGCGGCCGAAGATGCCGAGCACGTCGGCCTGCGCGGTCGCGCCGTTCATCGTCGTGTCGCCGCCCCAGCTGTATTCGGTGATCGCGATCGGCGTGCCCGCGTCGTAATACGTGTCGACCCACTGGCGCATCAACGGGATCAACGCGATGACGCTATGGATCCACGTCGGGTCCTGATAAGTCGGATCCCAGAGATCGCGCGTCGAACGGTTGCGCAGGAGTTCGATGGCCGGCGCGTCCGCAACAGCGGGGTTCGCGCCCTGCGTCTCCTTGAACTCGCCGCCCTGCGGATAGAAGTGCAGGCTCACGACGTCGACCGGATGCCCGGCCTGCTTCCATTGCGTGAGCAGCCACGGCACGTAGTCCATGCCGTGCGTTTCGCCGAGCTTGTCGGGCGCGGTCTCGGGACCGCCGTGCCCGGCCGCGAGATATTGCTGATCGAAGCCGCTGTACCGGTACCCGTTCCACCCCCACTCTTCGGGCGCGACGACGCGCGCGCCCGGATCGACGGCCTTCACCGCGCGCGCGTAGGTGACGACGCGGCTCGCGATCTCGCTCGCGTGCGCGCCGACCGGATGGACGTCGCGGTGTCCGACGTGCCAGAGGCTCGGCTCGTTGTCCATCAGGTAGTACCGCACGCCGCCCGCGTTCGCGTTGCCGAACGTCTGCACGAGTCGCTTGATGCGTGCCTGCTGGCTCTGCGGATCGTCAGGGACCGACGCGTCATCGGGGTCGTTCTTGATCGGCGTGCCGTCGAGCGCGATGCCGTTGCCCGCATCGGGCCATCCGCTCGGGTCGGCACCTTGCTGCTTGCCGTACTTGGCGACCGAGAAGCTCGCGAGCGGCTTGCCGTCCTTGTCGAGCTTCGCGACGCGGCCGATCATCGGAATCGTCAGCATCGGGGTCGCGTGTCCATCGCGCGCCGACGACACGAAGCGGTCGTTGTACTGATACACGGCCTTCGGATCGACCGGCAGACTCTCGAAGAACCAGTCGACCCCCGTGTTGTGCGCATCGAGCCGCCAGTTGTAGGTCGACGCGCTGTTGCCGCCCGAGCGATCGATCGGCACGCGCAGCGCGCGCAGCGTGTCGGCCGTGGCGTAGTTCAAGCCGTAGATCAGCGGACTGATCGGATGGCGGCGGGCCGCGGCATCGACCACGATGTTCGCGGGCAGCGGTGCCGTCCCGTTCACAGGCAACGTCGCGGCCGCGTTCGGTGACGACGTCGCGGCCACACTCAGGGACGACGTCGCCGCCAGGCCGACCTTCATCGCGAGCCACGCGCGGGCGACGCTTGGGCGCCAGGAGTTAGCCATGCGCGGCCCCCGCATCGGTCGCGTGATCATTCGCATGCGGCGCGGGCACGACGACTGCATCGTCGGCTTCGAGCGGCGACTGCAGATCGCGCTCGTCGAGTTCCCAGACGACGAGCTTCGGCGGCGTCTGTGCAAAAGCCGCGCTCGTGAAATACGCGCGCGCCGCGCCGCCGAACTTGCCGCCCTCGCGCGCGAAATTGCCGACGCCCGTGCCGAGCGCGAGCGCGAGCTGCGGCACGAAATCGGACGTCGTCGAATACGAGGTGCCGATCACCGCGAGATTCGGCAGATCCGCATCGCCGAACAGCGCATCGGCCGACGACGCTTCCTCGGCTTCATGAACGTAGCCGCGACGCGCGACGATCTCGGGCGCCGGTTGCCACGAGAGCGGCAGATCGTCGAGACCGGCCAGACGCACGAGATCGCCGGGCCGGCGCGCGGCCGGCAGGTCGGCGACGCGATAGCCGGGCTTGCTCGATCCGAGCGCGACATCCATCGCGCGGATACGCTGCGCGACCGCCTGCGCGGCGGCGGCCGCGCCGTCCTGGGTCCAATGCGTGTCGGTGCGGAAAAACGCGTCGCCCGGCACGCCGCGCAACGCCGGACGCAAGTCGAGCACGGCCACGCCCTCGCCCGCGAGCCGCGACGTCCAGGCATCGAGCCGCGCGCTCAGCGACGCCGGCCGATCGAGCCCGCAGAGGTGCTGAGGTTCGATGCGCGACTTGTCGGGCACGACGACCACGAGCAACGCGATGCCGCGCCGCGCGAGCGCGCGCTGCGCGTCGGCGACCGTGACCGCGCGCGTGTCGAGATGACGGTCGCCGTCCGCGTAGACGTTCAGCTCGTCGCGCAGGAACAGCCACCCCGGACAGCCCTGCCGCACACGCGGTCCCAGATCGCGCAGCGTGAGCCAGCCGAGCGCGCGCTGCACGCGCGCCGCGTCGGCCGCGATCGGCGTATCGCCCATGCGGCTCGCGAGTTCCTTGGACACGGTGCCGTCGAGCACGCTCGCGCGCGTCGCGGCCTGCGGCAACAGCGATCCCGTCGTCCACGCGAACCGGACGTCGAAGACGAGGCCCGCGAACAGAAAGACCATCAGCGCGACGGCGGCGATCTTGCCGGCCCGCGTGGCGCGTAACTGAGGCAGCGGCTTCGGATCTTCCATGGCGTCAGAACTGGAAGTAGAGGAAAGGCACCGCGCCGCGCGCGGCGATCAGCCCGAACGACAGCAAAAAGCCCGCGAGGGGCCAGCATGCCTGCCAGATTCTGCGCGCCGCCGTATCGGGCAGCCTATCCCAACGCGCCTGCCAGAGCGGCAGCACGACACAGACGACGCCGAGCGCCGCGGCCAACGCATGCGCGGGCCGCAGCAGCACGAGCGTCGCGTCGCTCAAGCCGATGCCGTTCAAGCCGAACTGGCCGCGATACATCGCGAGCGCCGCGTGAAATCCGACCGCGCGGAACAGCGTCCACGCGAGCATGACGAAGACCAGCGTCAGCACGCGCGAGACCCATGCCGGCACGGCGGGCAGCGCGCCGCGGCGCCAGACGCGCGCGATCGTCAGCGCGACTCCGTGCGCGGTGCCCCAGAGCAGGAAATTCCAGCTGTCGCCGCCATGCCAGAGCCCCGCGATCGCCATCGTCAGCAGCAGATTGCGGCAGGCCTTCCACTCGCCGTGCCGGTTGCCGCCGAGCGGGATATAGAGGTAGTCGCGGATCCAGCTCGACAGCGACAGATGCCAGCGCCGCCAGAAGTCCTGGATGCTGCTCGCGAGATACGGATGGTTGAAATTCTCGGGAAAGCGAAAGCCGAGGATCTGTCCGAGCCCGATCGCCATCGCGCTGTAGCCCGCGAAGTCGAAGAACAGTTGCAGCGTATAGAAGCCGCAGCCAAGCCATGCATCGGCGAGCGTCGGCGCATGCAGCGAGAAGATCGCGTCGATCATCGGCGACAGCGTATCGGCCACGAGCACCTTCATGCTCATGCCGATCATGAGGCGCCGCGCGCCGGCCGTGAAACCGTCCCAATCGACCTCGCGCGAGACGAGCTCGCGCTTGACCCACGCATAGCGAATGATCGGACCGGCGATCAGATGCACGAACATCCCCTGGTAGGCGCCGTACCGGATGGCGCTGCGATCGGCGGGCACGGTGCCGCGCTGTACGTCGATCAGATAGGAGATCGATTGCAGCACGATGAACGACAGCCCGATCGGCAAGGCGACGTGCCGCCACGGAATCGGGGCGGCATGGCCGAGCGCGAGCAGATTGTCGAGGCTCTCGACGACGATGTTCGCGTACTTGTACCAGCACAGCGTCAGCACGTTGACCGCGATAAAGAGCGCGAGCCAGACGCCGCGTGCGCGCGGCGTCGGCGCGCGGTCGATGACGATGCCGCCGAGCCAGCCCCAGAACGTCAGCGCGATGAACAGCAGCAGGAAGACGGGGCTCCACCAGCCGTAGAAAAACCAGCTGCAGACGAGCAGCACCGCGTTGCGCCAACGCGCGGGCGACGCGACATAGACCGCGAGGAAAGCCGGCAGAAACAGCGTCAGGAATTCGAGGGACGCGAAAACCATGCAGGATGATCAGTCGAAAACACGCGCCGCACACCCGGCGCCGTCGAGACGCGGACCGGCCCCCGAGGTCTCCCGGTCACACCGGGAAAACGCACGCGCGGGCCGGCGGCCGCGCTCAGGGGTTGACCGCGTCGTTCGCGAAGAAGATGCGCGAATGCGCGCCGGCCGGCACGAGAAACACCGTATAGCGCTGCCCAGCGACGAGCGTGCCGAGGTTCAGCGGCTCGCCCGCGGACTGGCCGCCGCATACGAGCTGGACCGACAGCGCGACCGGATTGACCGAACGCCGCTTGGTCTGCCCGACGCTCACGCCGTCGAGCAGCACGATGTCGCGGCCCGGTACCTTGAGCGTCGGCGCCGCGCAGCGCGCATCGAGGTTGTAGAACGCGACCGAGGCCTTGAGCGCGTTGAAGTCGTCGGGCTTCTCGCGGATCGTCACGACGTGCAGGGCGCCGCCCTTGTCGCTCCCTTTATCGCCGCCTTTGCCAGTCCCTTTATCGGCCCCGTCCGCCCCGTCAAGCGCGACGATGCTGACGAACTCGCCGGGCAGCACCGTCGCCGAGACGTCCTGATGCGCGCCGCCGCGCGTCAGCGTGCCCGCGATCGGCTTGCGCGCGGCGATCGGGAAGAAGCGCGTCGCCGGTTGAGCGGCGTCAAGCGTCAGGCGCGCTTTCGATTCGGCCGCGGTGACCTCGACCGGCTTCGCGCCGCCGTCGACGAAGCGTACGAACGACGCATCCTCCGCGGGCCCGGTCGGGTACAGCGGAATATCGGCGGCGCAGGCCCCGTGCGCGAACAGGCCGAGACCCGACAGCGCCAGGCCCGACACGAACAGGCGAGAGAGAAAGTGGTTCATTTCGTGTTCAAGCTGAAAACCGGGAGCGCCGGTCAGCGCCCCCGCGATGCACGGCGTCTTACTTCGGCTGCACGGCGGGCAGCTTGACGAGCGCCTGCATGATGTCCGCGCCCCAGGCCTTGTAGCCCGTCGTCGTCAAGTGCTGTCCGTCGACCGTCGCCCATTCGCCGGGCTTCGAGAACGTCAGCGAGTCGATGTACTGGCACGGCGCGACATTCGTCGCGAGGAACGACGACAGCATCTTCACGCGTGCGAACGTCTTCTGGTATTTGCCGCCCTCGGTGCCCCAGGCGGGCCCGACCCAGACGCACGCCGTCTTGTTCGCGGCGAGATCCTGCGTGAGCGCCGTGACCTGCTGCCATGCCCAGGCCTTCGGGAAATCGTCCTTGCCGTAGCCGCCGATCGTGTCGCCCTCGACGATGATGACGAGGTTCGCCTTGTTCGCGGCGATCAGCTGATCGACGGGCTGCGTCTTCGCGTTGTGATCGATGACGAGCGGCGCCTTGCCGTTGCGCTCGGCGCCGCCGCACGTGCCCTGGACCGACTTGACCCAATCGCCCGGCGTGCTCCCGCAGACGCTGTACGTGTGAACCTGCGCACCCGCGGCGATCAGGCGGTCGTGGAGGGTATCGATGAGATAGCCGGGTTCGCTCAGATGGCTATCGCCGATCACGAGGATGCTGAGACCCGCAAGTACGGAAGCAAGCATGAATCTTCACTCCAAAAAAAACGGTCGACGTCCGATCGACCACGCTACTGATCGTTGTAATGCGACTGATACGGCACCACGGGCAGGTCCATCGTCTTCGTCTGCGGATCGATGCTGTAACGCACGTAAAGGCCCGCGACCCACTGCCGGTAGCTCGATGCGTTGTTCGCGCCGATCGTGCCGCCGCCCGTCAGGTGATTCGTGAAACGATACTCGGCCGCGGCCAGCAGGTTATAGCCGAAGCCCGTCGACGACTGGCCCGGATGAACCGCGCCGTCGGCCAGACCGATCGACGCCGCGGCCGCGACGGCCGACGTCTGCAGCGCGCTGTCGGTCGGGAAATACGGCACACCCGCCTGGTGGAAGTACTGCACGCCCGCCGAGCCCTGGAACTTGTACGTCCAGCGGTCCGAACGCTGCGCCCACGTGACCGGAATGTCGAAGGCATAGAAGCGTTGCGGACTGAAATAGCCGCCGTTGCCGTACGTAAAGTTGTTCTCGTTGTGATCGTAGAACATGGCGCTCATGTTCATGCCCGCGCTCAGCATCGTGTCGTCGGTGCGCAGCAGATACCAGTACGCGCCCGCGCCGGCTTCGACGCCCGTATTCGATTCGACGTTGTGACCGTCGAGATACTTCCACGATCCGTACGCGTAGACGCCGTAATCCTGGTTGTCGACCCCGAGCGCGCCATGCAGGCCCGTCGCGACGACGCCGCCCCAGCTCAGGCCCGAACGCGGATCGTGCGATCCCGCGAACGACGTGATGCTGTCGGTCACGGCCCGCCGCGACGCGCCGACGTTGAACCAGCTTCCCTGCCCCGGATCGATCGCGTTCTTGTACGTCAGGCCGCCCACGACGTTCGTGTATTCGAAGCCCAGCGGCGTCGAGCCGATATCGGCCATCCAGTTGCGCGTCTGGTAGCCGAAGCCCAGACCGACGCCGTACGCGGTCTGGTTGCCCGGGCTGCCGGACTTGGCGACCGCGGGGCCGCCGCCGAACTGGCTGCTGCTGTAGGTATCCGTGCCGAGCGTGCCGCTTTCGAGCTCGACCGGCGTCACGCGCACCGACAGCTTGCCGTCGCCGACGGGCAGCACGCCTTCGAGCGGTTGCTGCACGTTCGTCAACTGACTCGCGCCGGACGCGCCGTTGTTCGCCGAGACGAAGAGGCCGCCGATGACTTGCGGCGAACGGTCGGCGCGCAAGTCGCCGAGTTCGCGACGCATATCGTCGAGCGACGCCGCGCCGTCCTGCGCGTCGTTCGCCGCGACGTCGTCCTGCACGCCTTGCGCGCCGATCGGCGTGCCCGCGACCGAGGGCACGGTCGGCGACGACACGCGCGCGGACGCGCGCTCGCGCGTGCTTGTCGATGACGTCTCGCTCGGCGATGCCGTCGCGGCGGCCAAGGTTGCCGCGCTCGACGATGTCGCCGACGTCGCCGATCCCGCGCTCGACCGGGTGGCCGCCGGCATCGCCGTGGACCCCGTCGCGAAACCCGCGGCCGCGGCATCGTCAGTCCATGCGCCGTCCGCCGACGCGGGCGCGGCGGCCAGCGCCGTGGCGCTCGCCTGCCGCTTGGCCGCGACGCGGCGGCGATAGGCGTCATCGTCGTGCACGAACGGATTGCCCGCGACGTGAACGCCCGAGGCCTGCATGCCGAGCCGTTTCTCCTTCGCGGCGATGGCCGATTCGAGCAGCGTCTGCGCCTCGCGCGTCTTGCCCTGCATCGCATAGATGCGCGCCGCGCCGGCCAGCACGTCGGGATCGTTCGGCGCCTTCGCGACGGCCTGCTTGAGCGCCGTGTCCGCGACGCCGCCCTGCCCGGCCTGCACCGCCGCCATCGCGACGCCGAGCTGCAGACCCGGATTGTCGGGATCGCTCGCCAGCGCCTTCTGATAAAGCGTGAGCGCCGTGTCGTACTTGCCGTCGGCCGCGTACATGCGCGCAAGCGCCGCCGTCGCCAGACTGTCGTTGGGCCGTCGCG
This sequence comes from Pararobbsia silviterrae, assembly GCF_003628125.1. Classification (GTDB taxonomy): domain Bacteria; phylum Pseudomonadota; class Gammaproteobacteria; order Burkholderiales; family Burkholderiaceae; genus Pararobbsia; species Pararobbsia silviterrae. Next base: position 33,956 of record NZ_RBZU01000005.1, on the reverse strand, counting down.
CGAGCACCGGCGCGAGCGTGTCGTAGGCCTGCGCGAGATCGCCCTGCGCGCGCTGCTGATCGGCGAGCCGCACGGCATACAGATAGTCGAGCTCGTCGAGTTCCGCGCGCTGATCGGCCGTCAGCGTCTCGGTCCGCAAGACGCTCATCACGTCCTGCGCGGGGCCGTTCTGGCCGATCTTGAACAGCAGACCCGCGTAGGCCAGTTGCACGTCGGGGCCGGCGCTCTTCAGCCCCTTGGGCATCAGCGCGCGCATCAGGCTCATGGCGCGCGGCACGTCGCCCGCGTCGACATACGCCTGCGCGAGCGGGCCGACACGCGCGGGATTCTGCCCGGCCGACGGTTCGAGCCGCGCGAGCGTATTGCGCGCGTCCTCGATCTGGCCGTCGCGCGCGAGCGCGGAGGCCTGTGCGACGAGCGCCTCGAATTCGATCTGCTGGCTCGTCGCGACCATGGCCGGCGTGCGCTTGCGCTCGGGGATGCGCGCCATCGTGTCCTGCGCGCGCGTCCAGTCGCTCATCTGCATCGCGAGCAGCGCGCTCGCGTAGAGCGCGTCGGGATCGTCGGGGTTCGACTCGAGCAGACCGTCGACGAGCTGCCGCGCCGCATCCGCATGACCTTGTTTCAGATCGAAGCGCGCGAGTTCGAGACGGATCCACGGATTGTCGGGATCGGCATGCTGCGCGTCTTCGAGGATCTGCTGCGCCGCGGCCGGATCGCCGCGCTGCTCGGCCGCCGCGGCGCGCCCCGATGCGACGGCCGCATGCAGGTGCGCGAGACCGCCGATGCCCGCGCGCTGCTCGGCCGACATGCCGTCGACCCATTGCTGCGCTTCGTCCGCGCGTCCGGTCTGGGCCAGGATGTCGATGAGCCCGCTGACCGCCTCGCGATTGTTCGGGTCCGTGACGAGCACGTCGCGGTAGATCTTCTCGGCCTGCGTCAGATCGCCTTGCGCCGCATCGAGCCGGCCCAGCGCGTTGTGCGCGCCGGGCTCCTTCGGATCGAGCCGCAGCGCCTGATCGAGCTGGCGCCGCGCGGCCGCGTAATCGCCCGCGTTCTGCGCGCCTTCGGCCTGATTGACGAGCAGCCAGTAGCGCGCCGAATTGAGTGCCTTGCTCCAGTTGGCCCCGGCATTCGGACGCGCGACGGCGCGCGACAACAGATCCTGCGCCTGCGCGAGATCGCCCTGCTGCATGCGCACGAGCCCGAGTCCGCCGAGCGCGTCGGTGTCGTTGGGCTTGTCGCGCAGCACGTCGGAAAACGACTGCTCGGCGGTCGCGATGTCGCCCGCCTTGAACGCCGCGAAACCGCGCGTGAGGCGCGGATCCATGACCGGATAGACCGGCGCGCCGGGTCCCGCCGCCGGGCGCGGCGCGAGCATCTGATGACGGATCTCCTCGTCGTCGGGATGCGCCTTCAGATAGTCCTCGAACCACGGCCGCGTCTTCGGCGTCGGCGGCACCCAGGTCAGCACGTTGCGCCAGACTTCGGTGGCCGCGCCGCCGATGTCGGGCCGCGTCGCGAGTTTTTCGAGCAGCGCGATGCCGGCCCCGCGATCCTGCTCGTCGCGCACGAGGTGCTGGGCGAGCGCGAGCTGGATCGACGGGTCGTTCGGCGTCTCGGCGTTCAGGCGTTGGAGACCCTCGATCGCCTGCGCAAGCCCGCCGTCGGTATAGCCGAGATAGCCGTAGTACTCGCGCGCGACGTTGCCCTGCGGCGGCTTGCCGCCCAGGGCCTTGTTGTACTCCGCCATCGCGGCCGACAGCGCCGCCAGATCGTTCTGGTTGACGGCGTCCTGCGCCATCTGGCGCGCCTTGGCGAAGGTCGACTTGCCGGGCTCGACCGCGAGCCGCAGATCCTGTTCGAGCAGCGGCACGAAGCGGCTGTCGGGCGCGGCCGCGCGCAAGCGCGCGAGATAGTCGTTGGCCTGCGCGAACTGCTGCCGGCCGACCGCGATGAGCCCCATGCCGTACAACGCTTCGGGCTGCTTCGGATCGGTCAGCAGCAGTTTCGACCAGCTCTGCGCGGCCAGATCGGGCTTGTCGTGCGCCTGCCAATAGCGGCCCTGTTCGAGCAGGATCCGCGACGGATCCTGCTGCGCCCACCCCGGATGACTGACCGAGGCGACCAACAATCCCAGAGCCCACGCCCGGCGACGGCTGACTTGCATGAGGTTTCCCTGAAGAGGATTACGGTTGCCGCGCCGCCTGCAGCCGCGCGCGGTCGCGCCGCGCCTGACGGCGGCGCAGGGCCACGAACGCACCCAGCACGAGCAGCACGAGCACGACGACGCCGAGCGCCTTCAGCACGCCGATCAGCGAGAGACCGAACGACGCGAGCCACCAGTCGATCGCGCGCCAGATGCCGAGATGCCCGAGGTAGTAGGTCTGCGCGCTCACGAGCGAATCGACCTCCTTGCCGCGAATCGACACCACGCTGCCCTGGATCGGCTGCTTGTCGTAGGTCGGCACCCCGAGCAGCGCCGTCACCGCATCCTTGAGCCCGTCGGGCTGATTGCTCGCGAGCAGCACCACGCTGCGGCCCGGCGCCTTCGGCGATTCGAAGCCGGCGAGCACGGCGCTCACGCCCGAGCCCGTATAGGCGAGCGACGCGCGGCTGGGTTCGCTATCGAGACGCGGATTCGAATGGAACCAGCCGAGCACGCGCGTGGGCAGATCCGACAACGAGAACTGCGCGTCGCGGTCATAGGCCGCGGGCATGTACTGCGCCCAGTCCTTGAGCCAGGCCTGATCGGCGCCCGAGGCGATCACGAACAGATCCTTGTCGGACGGCACGGCGTCGATGCGCTGACCGCGCAGCACCGTGACGCCGCGCGCCGGATACCCGGTCGAGTCGCCCATGCGGCCCATGACGGCCAGGTATGCGCTGTATTCGGCCGGCCCGGCGTTCGCGCCGAGCACGACGTCGGTGTCCGACAAATCGGCCATGCGCGTGAACGGGAAGCCCGCCTGCGCGAACGCGGCGAGATTCGGCATCGCGATGTAGCGCGGATATCGCGTCAGATCGATCGTCGACTCCGGATCGATCGCGCCGCGCACGTTGTCGATGATGATGTCGCGACACTCGCCCTGTTTGATGTAGTCGTACATGTACCGGAACTGCAGCTGGCTGTTCGGCTCCAGCAAGGTTTCGAGCGGCACTTCGAGCTTCGCCTGGCGCGGCAGGCTGCTGTCGGGCAGCACTTCGGCGCGCAGCTTCTCGCCGCCTTCGAGGCGTTCGAGCGCGAGCAGCGGAATCGACTTCATGAACTGGTCGTTCGCGCTGAACAGCAGCGACGAATTGACCATGTACGACTGCGGCGTATAGCGGTAATGCAGGTCGATCGGCACCTTCGGCTCATGCCAGCCGAACAGATCGGGCGGCACGCGCAGATTGATGCGGATCAGATCGGGGCTGTAGCCCGACACGGTCAGCTGCTTCGCGTCGATCAGCTCGCCGAACGAGACGGGCCGGTCCGTGCGCACCCAGCGCGGCGCGTCGTCGGGCTTGCGCGGCACGAGATCCGAGAACTGCGTGATCAGCGCGCTCGGACCCGAGAGCGTCTGGCTGCCCGTGACGAGCGCATCGGCGGCCTGCTTGAGTTCCTTGCCGTCGCGGCCCATGACGAGCAGCAGCTTGCCGTTCGGATCGTTCGGATTCGTCACGACGGCGAGCGTCGGCCCCTGCAACGGCGACGGCGCAAGCGCGGCCTGCGCCGCGCCTTCGACGATGACCACCGCATTGCCCTGGGCCGGCACGGTCGAGACCGACACCGGGAAGTTCGCGGTCCGATAGCTCGCGAGCGCGCCGAACCACGACGACACGGCGCCCGCGGCTTCGAGCGAAGCCTCGTCGGGCGTGCCCGCGAATACGAACGGCAGGTTCAGACGACGAATGTCGTGCGCGTCGAAAAACGGCCGTGGCAGACGCGCGAGGTCGTTCGTCTGCGACAGCGGCTGCGTGTCGATGCTCAGCGTGCTGTAGTTGCTGATGTTGGCCCACAGGCTCGAATGCAGCGGGTCTTCGCACTGCGTCGTGTAATGGCCGATCAGTTGCAGACGCAGCTTGCTGTCCGACGTGAACAGATACGCCGGCAGCGCGATCGTGCGCTGCAGGCTCGTGCCGGACGTGTCCTTCGGCACGGCGATCGAGGCCGCGACCTGATCGTTGATCAGCACGTTGATATGCGAGAGGTCGGGCAGCAGCGCGGGCGAATACGCGTAACGCAGGTTCAGGCGCGCGCCCGTGACGACTTGATCGTCGCGCACGCCGATCGGCACCGTGTTGCTGCCGTCGACGCCGCGCAGATTGAGCGCGTATTGCGCGCCGAGCTGCTGGAGCGAATACGTCGTCGTCGTGGAAGACGCGGCAGCGGCCGGCGCGGCAGCGGCCGGCGCGGCAACGGCCGGCGCGGTAACGACCGCCGCAGCATCCGCGTTCGCGCCCGCGGGCGCGGTCGCGGCGTTGTCCCCCGCGGCGGCCGCGCCCGCGTTAGGCGCGGCATGCGCACCCGCAGCGCTCGCCGTGGTCGGCGCGCCCGCAGACGCATGCGCGCTGGCCGGCTGCGCAGCCTGAGCCGGCAAGGCCGTGACAGACACGCCGCCCAGCAGCAGTGCGAGCCATAGCGGCCGCAGGGCCATGCCACGCGCGACGCGCGCCCGGGAGATGTCAGGCCTTCTTTTATGCATGAGAACCTCGTCTTCCTTCTTCACGTTGCGATGTCTGGGAAACGTTCAGGTCGAGCCGCTCGAGCGCACGGCGGTGCAGGAACACGCCGCCGAGCAGACCGATGAGCACGACGCTAACGAGCGTCGCCGCGAGCAGCAGCAGGATGTGGCTCGCGAAGAACCACTCGATCGCGAGCCACAGCGGCAAGCGGCCGATGTAATAGTGGGTGTCGGTGTCGAGCGTCGTCAGCACGCCGTCGTGGGCGACGATGAGGCTGCCGCCGATCTTGTCGTCGAGCGTCTTGCCGATCACATACCGATTGGCCTGGAGCACGTCGACGACCGAGGCCAGCCCCGCCGGCGTATTGCCCGAGACCACGACGACGCTGCGCCCGCGCGCGAGCGGCGACTCGAAGCCCGCGATCATGCCGTCGTCGTCGTTGCTTCGATACAGCCCGGCAATCTCGGCCTCGCGTGCCGCGCGCGCATGGCCGCCCGTGAGCCGGTCCCACGTGTCCTCGAACCAGCCGCCCGAACGCGCGTCGGGCCCGAAAAACCCGCGCGGCACGTCGCGGCGCCACGTCTGGATCAGCGGCTGGTTATCGCCCGACGCGAGCACGAGCAGATCCTTGCCGCGCAGCGTGGCAACCTGGTCCGGCGCGCCGACCGTGACGCCGAGCACCGGGTAGCCCGTGGCCTGTCCCATGCTGCCCATCAAGGTCAGATAAGCCGAATAGTCGTCGGCCGCGGGCTGCACGGGCAGGATCACGGCGGTCTCGGACAGGTCCGCGAGGCGCGTAAACGGGAAGCCCGCATCGCCGAACGCGCGCAGATCCGGCATGGCCGCATAGCGCGGCAGGCTCGAAATATCGATCGTCGAGGCCGGATCGATCGCGCTCTGCAGCGGGCCGCCCGGCACGTCCTGCCAACGGTCTTTCGTTTTCACGCGTTCGTAGTCAAAGGCGAACTGGAGCGTCGTCAGCGGCGGCAGCAGATAGGTCGGCACACGCATGACCGCATGGCCTTCCGAGGTATCGCCGGGCAGCGGCAAGGTCTGGATCGGCGTGTTGCCGGCGAGCACGCGAAGCTCGGAACGCGTCGACTCGGGACGCGCCGTATAGCGGTAACGCAGATCGAGCACGGCGCCATCGTTGTCGAAACCGAACAGGCCCGGCGGCAAACGCAGACCGACCTGGACGGCTTCGGGCTGGAAACCCTGGACCGTGAAACGGTCGGCGGCGAGCAGCTCGCCCAACTGAACGGGGCGGTCGCTCGGCAGCCAGTTCGGCGCGTCGTAGGGCTTGCGCGGCGCAAGCGAAATCGGCGCGCGGATCTGTCCGAGCGTGCCCGACAGGCCGCGCGCGCCCGTCACGAGCGCCGTGGCCGCCGCGCGAAGTTGCGCTTCGTCGCGGCCCGTGACGAGCAACAACCGGCCCGCGGGATCGGTGGGATTGGCCACGATCGCGAGCGTCGGACCGTCGGTGTCGGGCAGCGTCAGACCCGGCAACTCGCCGCGCAGCGCGAGCACGACCGCGTGGCCGCGGGCGGGAATCGCACCCGGACTCGCCGTGAAATGCGCGCCGCGATAGCCCGCTTGCGCGCCGAGCCACGAGGTCACGATGCCCGCCGATTCGAGGCGCTGCGGGCCGGGAACGCTTGGCATCACGACGGGCAGATTCACGCGGCGGACGTCGCGCGGATCGACGAACGGCGCGGGCAGTTGCGAGAGATCGCTCGGCAGGCCCGACGGCACGACGGTCAGTTCGAGCGCGCTGTTTGCATCCGCCTTGAGCCAGAGATCGGGGCTCAAGGGATTGTTGCCGTCGTCGCTCGCCTTGCTGTGCGCGATCAGCTCGAGATTCAGATGGTTGAACTCCGACAGCAGCGACACGGGCAGCTCGACCGTCGCACGCACGGGCGCGTTCGGCGCGGGCGCGGGCAAACGAATCGTCGCGCCGACCACACTGTTGAGCAGCACGTTCAGATGCGAGAGCGTGGGCAGCAAGGTCGGCGAGTAACGGTATTCGAGCACGAGCCGCGCGCCGACCACGCGCTCGTCGCGGCGCAGGCCGAAATCCATGCCCGCATACGCATCCTCGCCGAGCAGGGTCAGTCCTTGCTCCGGATACTGCCGCAACAGCGGGATCCGATAGGTGTATGCGTTCGCCGGCAAATCGGCCGCCGAGTCGGACGGCGGCTGGCTTGACTCGGCGCTCGCCTGGGCCTGGCCTTGAGCCTCGGCCTGAGCCGCAGGCGCGCCCGGCGACGCCGCGATCGAAGCAGAAGACGCCGGCGCGGACGCGGCCGGCGCCGCCACCGCGGGCGCCGCATGCGCCGCGGCCTGCGGCGCGACGCTCGACGCGGACGCCGCCAAAGCGACGGACACGACGGACGACGCGGCCAGCGCGACGCCGGCCCCGCTCAGCAGCGCCGCATACCCGAACGCGCCAAGCTGGCGCTTGCCCATCCCACGGCACAAGGACAACGCGTAGCGGAAACTCACGATTGCTTGGTTCCCAACTCGCCCGCCGGCGCCACGTTCGAACGGCTCAGGCGGTCGCGGCCGCCGAGAAACAGATGTCTGAACAACTCGCGCAGGCCGCGCACGCCGACCCCGAGCACCTCGAACAGGCTGCGCAGCGGCACGTCGGGACGATACCGGCCCCACGACGCGATCCAGCTGTCGGCACGCGAGAACGTCACGCGCATGAGATCGCGTTCCTGGTCGATCGTCAGCGCCGGGAAACTGACCCCGAGCATGCGTCCGCGGCAGACCTGGACTTCCGCGGGGAAGCGGGCCTCGTAGTCGTCGCGGAACACCGACACCATGACGGCGTCGCCGCGCTGCGGCAGCGGCGCGTCGTCGGGCAGCAGCAGCCCCAGCCCGCCCTGCGAATAGTCGCTCGTCTGGCACCGGACCTCGCGTCCGTCGGCAAGACGCACCGCGGCCGGCAATTCGATCTGCACACGCGGCGTGAGGCGCAGTTGTCTCGACTCGCTCGCGACGCCCGCGGCCGCGCTGAGATTCATGATGTTGTAGAGCACCCAGGCCAGGTTGAACAGCAGGCTCATCGCTTCGGGCCAGCCCGGGCCGCGCGCGAGCCCCACGACGGCCACCACGAAACCGGCGAGGTTGATCAGCAGCAAGACGATATACGGCCGCGCCATCGCCCAGTCGAGAAACGACTGCCGGATCACCCCGCCCTTGGACGTCACGTTGAAGCCCTTGCGGCCGGGGAAAAACACGGCCTGGAGCGCGGGCAGGATCACGTACCAGGCCAGCACCGTTTCGTAGACTTCGCTCCAGAACGAATGGCGGAAGCGCCCCTGGATACGCGACGCGCCCGTGCTCGAAATAACGAGGTGCGGCACGGCATAGGCGAGCACCATCGTCGCCGACGCGTGGAACACGTGCGCGCCGAAGAACAGATACGTCATCGGCGTGATCAGGAACACGATCCGCGGCAGGCCGAAGAAGAAGTGCATGATCGCGCTGAGATAGCAGAGCCGCTGCGGCAACGAGAGGCCCGAGATCAGCAGCGGGTTATAGCGGCGGAAGATCTCCGCCATGCCGCGCGCCCAGCGGATGCGCTGGCCGACGTGCCGGCCCAGGCTCTCGGTGGCGAGACCGGCCGCCTGAGGGATCGGCAGATAGCCCGTGTTGTAGCCCTTCATGCTCATCTTGAGCGCGGTCAACGCGTCTTCCGTGACGCTCTCGGTCGCGACGCCGCCGACCGCATCGAGCGCGGAACGCCGCAGCACCGCGCACGAGCCGCAGAAGAACGCGGCATTCCAGAGATCGTTGCCGTTCTGGAGCACGCCGTAGAACAGATCGCCTTCGTTGGGCACCTTGCGGAAGGTTTCGAGATTGCGTTCGAAGGGATCGGGCGAATAGAACACGTGGGGCGTCTGCACCATCGCCATCTTCGGGTCCTTGAGGAACCACCCCATGCAGACCTGCAGGAACGAGCGCGTCGTGACGTGATCGCAGTCGAACACCGCGACGTATTCGCCGGACGTCCGCGCGAGCGCCGCGTTGAGGTTGCCCGCCTTCGCGTGCGTGTTATCGGGCCGCGTCAGATAGTCGACGCCCGCCTGCTCGCAGAACTGGCGGAATGCATCGCGACGGCCGTCGTCGAGCACGTAGATGCGCAGCTTGTCGGCCGGCCAGTCGAGCAGCGTCGCGGCCAGCACCGACTGCCGCACGACGTCGAGCGGCTCGTTGAAGGTCGGGATCAGCACATCGACCGTCGGCCAGACCGACGTATCGGCCGGCAGCGGCGTGGGCCGGCGATGCAGCGGCCAGAGCGTCTGGAAGTAGCTGCACAGCAGCATCAGCACGGCATACCCTTCGGCGAGCAGCAGCAGATAGCCGAACACGCGGTCGAGCGGGTTCGTGAACGACAGCGTCTGCGTCACGCGCCAGTGCAGATAGCGCAACGAGACGAAGACCGACAGCGTGACCAGCGACACGGTAATGATCCGGCCGCGAATGCGGCTCAGCACGAAGGCGACGCCCATGCACATGATGCCGAACACCCACTGCTGCGAAACGGCGAGATTGACCGTCATCGAGGACGTGAACAGCAGCGCGGCCACGAGCATCACGAGCACGCGCCACCAGCTCGGGGACAACAGCGAGGCGCCGGCCTCGAGGAGCTTGTCGTCCCACTCGCCCAGATCGTCGCTTTGTTCCGCCTCGGGCGGCGGCGATGTCGGTTTCGGTTGCGTCGGTGCGCGTCTCAGCTTGATCAGTGCCATCGTCCGTCCCTTGTCCCTATCCCTGTGCCTATGCCTGTGCCTTACCGTGCCGCGAGCGCGCGCACGGCATCCGATCGTCGCGGCCGACACGGTCCATCGAGGTTTCGACCACGGCCCGACTCGCGTCGTCGTGGGCGGCATTGCCGGTGGTGAGGATCATGGCGTGCGTTCTTGTGGACCGTCCGCGTGCGGCTCGTCGCGTTGGAGCAGGCGGGCGAACACGGTGTTCAGGGCCGGTTCGGACTCGGGGGCGGCCGCCGGGGCGGCGGACTCGGCTGCCGGACGAACCGTCGGTTCCGATGCGGCATGGACGACGGATCCGAAGACGGACGGCGCCTCAAGCGGGAACGGAGACGCCGCGTCATGCGGCGAGGCGGATTGCACGGGCGACGCGTGCGCGGACTGGAACGTCGGCTCGATGCGCGATCCGACAGCCGCTCCGGCAAGCGCGCCCACCACGGCGGCGGTGACGCCGGCGCCAGCGGCTTCGGCTTGCGCCGTAGCAGATCCGGCCTCACGGGTGGGAACGCCGGTGTGAGCGGCAGCAACGCCTGCCTCAGAGGCGGCAACGCCGGCTTGAGCGGCAGCAGCGCCTGCCTCAGGGACGGCGACGCCGCCGGTCACGGCACGGTCTGCCCCGGTCACGTCGGCGGCGCCAAGGGACACGGCCGTGACGTCGCCGGACGCGGCGCGAGCTTCCGCTGAAGCCGCCCCAGCGGGTATCGCCCCGACATGCGTTGCCTCGACGCGAGTCGCCTCGACATGCGTCGCCGCGGTCGCAGCCGCGCCGACCGGCACCGCTGCGACGCTCGGCTCACCCGCACGGGCCGTCCCGACCGGGACGGGCTGGGCGGCCCACCGCCCGCGCGAGCCGCGCTGCTGCTCTTCGCGTTCCACTTCGCGATAGAGCGCGGGATTCCCTCCCGCCACGCCGAAGAGATTCGAAATATCTGATGCGCCACTCATGCGTCATCCCCATCCAATTGTCTGCGAACCCACACCGAGGCCCGCACCCCAAGCCGCGACAGAACGGCGCTTTGTTTCCGCCTCTTTCTGCCGCTATGTCTTGTTAACGCTTTTTTATTTATTTTCCAAAAAGGAACACCATCGTGCCCGACGGATCCGCCGGATCGACCGAGCCCGCCGCCGTCACGCGAAGGTGCGAATCAGCGCCCAATTGATGCATCCATGCTTCGTAGACGCCTTCGAGAAAGGCGCCGGCCCACGTCAGATTGTCCGGACCGAATACCGTGCGCAACGGCGCGCGGTGGTGCGTGAGCACGAGCCAGCTTTGCGCGTCGCGAATCTCGACCCTACCCCAACCCAGCTCGCGCCAGACGTCATTCATGCCCTTCTGCATATCGGCAACCGTGCCCGCGAAATGAAGGGTATGTTGGCGAGAGAATTGTGTCCCCACACTGCGCATGAGCTGGGTCAGAAGCTTGGGCGTCAGGTTTTGCGTCAGCTCCTGCGCGAAAAGCGACAAAAACGGAGGCCATTGCGGTGTTGCCGTGTCAGTCATGGATCATCCACGCGCCCTCGACATGGCGGCGCCTAGTGTAACGACAGAAAATACAGAGCCGACCTCGACTCCATTCGCACCACGCCGGCCCCATCGACATTCGATCCTCGCCGGCGCGAAGAGAAACGCGGCGTGAAGCCTGGAATGACGAACGCACAAAGCCCGCATTCCACGCAAAGAAACCGCAGCCTACTCAACAGAGCGGACTCATGTATGTCGCCTGACCCACATTGCGCGACATGCATGACATCGATTTCGGACACATGACGATGGCGTCATGATTCGCCATCCATTCGCCTCGCCGGCATCATGTCCATTCGAACACGCGTGTCGCTCGCGCAAAAGCGCACGTCGCAGACGCGCATGTCGCAGACGCGCATGTCATCCCTTCAGGTGCGGTATGCGATGCGTGAAATCGCCGCGCGCCGAGACCCGATGATGCCGACCCTCGATTCGTTATTGCGCGATATTACTATCGAAACCCCGCCTCTTGCGACACCCACGGCCCGAATCAAACAGAGCGGCAAAAATGACCGGACGATATTTGCGTCCCATGAGACAGGTTGAATAGGCGATGCCGCCTTCGATGATAAGGAAGACACATCGCGCAGCCGCGTGAATCACGCATATCCATTCGAATATGCGAGGCCGATTACGGGATTCGCCGGGGATATCGACGAAGATATCGTTGAAGATAAGCAGCGCACGTCGAACACCAATTCATGTCTCGCGCGAATCACGCCGCGAAATGCGATTGAATCTGACACATTTCATTCATCGCACATGCATGATGCGAAAGCCGAGCCGTCCCACGCAGGCCGGCGACGTCGACATGCGCGGCGTCGACATGCGCGGCGTCGATAGGCACGCGATCGCCGGACCGTCTCGCGATGGACGCCGGATCACACCGCACGCGACACGCAGCCACCGCGCATGCCGCATGCGAGCCTCGACATCTCGCCCACCGTGCTTCGACGCGCGAACCCTTCTTTCGACGCGCGTGGGCGCGAGATCCAAATCGCGCCGTGACGGACAACGACAGGCGCGCCAGCCCACGAGGCCACCGTGCCGCGCGCGAACGCGCGGCCGCATCCCCCGGATCGGCTTGACGACAGACCGCGCGACGGATGACTGCCTCGCTCGAATCGCCGATTTCGGCCCCAAAAAACAAAAACCCCGTAGAGCCGCGACTCTACGGGGTTTCGCCGCCATTGCTGGCGGAGACGAAGGGATTCGAACCCTTGATCCAGGTTTTGGCCCAGATGCTCCCTTAGCAGGGGAGTGCCTTCGACCTCTCGGCCACGTCTCCCAAACTTGTCTCGTCGCGGCGGAAGCCTTTCGCAACGAGACGTGAATCATAGCGGCAAAGCGCGGACGGGTCAAATGCGCGGCGCGTTTTTTGCGTGACACACGACGGCGCACGTTTTTCGCCCCTGATCCCACGCCGGTCCGGCTCGATCCGACACCGATTCACCGCCGCCGACGCGCGTCACACCGCGGTGCCGCCGCGCGCCGTCACTTCGACTCCACCGATATTCAGGCTTGTTCGAGTTCGAATGCCTTATGCAGCGCGCGCACGGCGAGCTCCATATACTTTTCGTCGATCAGCACCGAGATCTTGATTTCCGACGTCGAGATCATCTGGATGTTGATGCCCTCTTCCGACAGCGTGCGGAACATCTTGCTCGCGATGCCGACGTGCGAACGCATGCCGACGCCGACCACCGAGACTTTCGAGACCTTCGCGTCGCCGAGCACCTTGCCCGCGCCGACATGACCCTTGACGTGTTGCGTCAGGATCTCGGTCGCGCGCTGGAAATCGCCGCGGCCGACCGTAAAGGTGAAATCGGTCAGGCCGTCGACGCTCTGGTTCTGGATGATCATGTCGACGTCGATATTCGCGTCGGCGATCGGGCCGAGGATCTGATAAGCGATGCCGGGCTTGTCGGGCACGTCCGCGACAATGATCCGCGCTTCGTCGCGCTGGAAGGCAATGCCCGAAATAACCGCTTGTTCCATGGTGTCGTCTTCTTCAAAAGTAATCAGGGTGCCCGAGTGCATTTCGACGTCGAGCGGGATCAGCGGATCGGTCAGGCTCGAGAGCACGCGCGTCTTGACGCGGTACTTGCCCGCGAATTCGACCGAGCGGATCTGCAACACCTTCGAGCCGAGACTCGCCATCTCGAGCATCTCTTCGAACGTGATCTTGTCGAGACGACGCGCATCGTCGACGACGCGCGGATCGGTCGTATACACGCCGTCGACGTCCGTGAAGATCAGGCATTCCTCAGCCTTGAGCGCGGCTGCGACGGCAACGGCCGACGTGTCCGAACCGCCGCGGCCGAGCGTCGTGATGTGGCCGTCGGGATCGACGCCTTGAAAACCCGTGATCACGACGACCTTGCCCGCGTCGAGATCCGCCATGACGCGCTTATCGTCGATGCTTGAAATACGCGCCTTCGTGAAGGCGCTGTCGGTCGCGATCGGCACCTGCCAGCCCGCGTAGCTGACGGCGTCGACACCGGCCTCCTGCAACGCGATCGCGAGCAGGCCGACGCTGACTTGCTCGCCGGTCGCGGCGATCAGATCGAGTTCGCGCGGGCTCGGCTGCGCCGCGATTTCTTTCGCGAGACCGAGCAAGCGATTGGTTTCGCCGGACATCGCCGACGGCACGACGACCATCTTGTGACCGGCGCGATGCCATTTGGCAACGCGTGCTGCGACATTCTTGATGCGCTCGACGGAGCCCATCGACGTGCCGCCGTATTTATGTACGATCAGAGCCATATTATTCGAAACAGCGTGGTTCAGAGCTTTTGGGCAAGCTATCGAAAATATACGATGCAGGCCGAAAAAACAAGGGGTTAGCGCGGATCAAATCGCAATGAGACGACACCGCGCGAGATCGATCACGCGATGAGCAGGTCACCGCGCCACTCGAGTCGGCACCAGTCCGCGTCGAACGCATCGCGATCGAACGCCGCGAAGTCGCTCGGCCGATCCGGCTCGGCCGACGCATCGGGATCGACATCCGGATCAAGATCGGGATCGCGATTCAGACCGATCCCCGGCACGTAGAGCAAGCGATCGCCCAGAAAGATCAGCGGCACGTCACGCCGCCATGCGGGCCATGCGGCCTCCTGAAACAGATGCTTGAGACTGCGCGACGGTCGCCCCGCCGCGATGCGCATGCGTTCGCCGCCGCGCCGCGCGACCGCATGCAACACATGCCGGCGCAACTGCGCGACGCTCAGGCGATCAGGGTCGTCGGAGTGCGTCGGCACGAACACCAGCGTGCCGCGCCACGCGGGCAGCCGCCAGACCGCATGGCCTGCCCAGCCGAGACTCTCGGCGCGCGACGCCGGCTCGGTCATGGCCTCGGTCCTTGCCGCGCTCCAATCGAGCACGTCGCGATACTGACGCAAGGTCGCGCCTTCATGCACGATCGACAAGGTGCGATCGACGACCGCGGTCCGCAGCTTCGCGAGCAGATCATCGAAGCGCGCGACGCTCATCGCGCGTAGCCCGTTCGCTCGAATCCAATAGCGCAGCACGTTGGCCGCGCGGCGCGCGCTGCGCGCATCGAGCTCGCGCCACGCCGACAGCGAAAGCGGCGTCGACCCTTCGCCGGACTTCGACGCATCCGACAGCGACGTACCCGAGATCGATGCGCGGGACGTCGAGTCGCCACCCATTTCAGTGCGCCCGTCCATCTGTACCTTCAACGATTGCAGATCGGCATCCGCCACTTCGTCGAGCAACGCTTGCGCGTCGGCCGCATGACGCGCGCTGCGCGCGAGGCCCTCGCGATACGAAGCAAAGTGCGCCGAGAGCGGGACCAGCACGGCATGCCGCAAGGCATTGCGCGCGTAGCGCGGATCGTCGTTCGACTCGTCGTCGATCCATGACAGGCCGCGGCGCAGCGCATACGCATGCAGCGCGGCGCGCGGCAGATCGAGCAAGGGACGCACGATCGAGCATCGATGCGCGACGGCATCGGCGCGCGCCATCCGGAATTCGGCGACCGCGGGCATCGATGCGAGGCCGCGCAGCCCCGCGCCGCGCAAGGCCTGAAGCAGGAACGTCTCGGCCTGATCGTCGGCATGATGCGCGAGCATCAACGTATCGGCACGGTGCCGCTCGCCGAGCTCGAACAACGCGCGATACCGCGCATCGCGCGCGGCCGCTTCGATACCCGTGCCGCGATAAGCGGACAGATCGACGCGACGCGCATCGAACGTCACGCCGAGCCGCGTCGCGCATGCGCGCGCATGATCGAGCCAGGCATCCGCGTTCGCGCTCAAGCCGTGATGCACGTGCAAAGCGACGCATCGCGACGGACCGGCCACGCGCACGACCGCATCGAGCAGCACCGTCGAATCGAGTCCGCCGCTCAATGCAATCGCGACTCGACGCGAATCGGCGTGCGTCGCGCGCGAAGTCCACCACAGGGATTGGGAATCGAAGACCGCGCGAACGGCGGTCAGAACGGCATCGACATCGGCCTCGGCGCGTGCCTCTGCATCGGACGCCGGCTCCGATCCCGCTTCCCCGTGCGCCGCGCGGCGAGAAGGCGTCGATCGAAGGCCGGAACGACCGGCCCCGGGCTTATTGCCCCGGGTGGCTTTCCTTGAACTTGCCATAGCTCATGAGCCGCTCGAGCCGGCGCTCGCGCAGTTCCTTCGTGCTCATGCCCTGGAACTGGCGCACCGAGTCCGCGAGCGCGCGGCGCAGCATCGCCGCCATGCCCTTCATATCGCGATGCGCGCCGCCGAGCGGCTCGTTGACGATCTTGTCGATCAGGCCCAGCGCCTTGAGACGATGCGCAGTCAGGCCCAGGGCCTCGGCGGCCTCGGGCGCCTTCGTCGCGCTCTTCCAGAGAATCGACGCGCACCCTTCGGGCGAAATCACCGAGTACGTCGCGAACTGGAGCATCAGCACCGAATCGGCGACCGCGACCGCGAGCGCCCCGCCCGAACCGCCTTCGCCGATGATCGTCGCGATGATCGGCACCTTGAGTTCGGCCATCACGTAAAGGTTATGACCGATCGCTTCGGACTGGCCGCGCTCTTCCGCGTCGATGCCCGGATACGCGCCCGGCGTATCGATGAACGTGAACAGCGGCAAGCCGAATTTCTCGGCCAGGCGCATGAAGCGCTCGGCCTTGCGATAGCCTTCGGGCTTGGGCATCCCGAAGTTGCGCATCGCGCGCTCCTTCGTATCGCGCCCCTTCTGCTGACCGATGACCATGCAGGCCTGACCGTTGAATCGCGCGAGTCCGCCGATGATCGATTGATCGTCGGCGAAGTTGCGGTCGCCGTGCAGCTCGTGGAAGTCCGTGAACATCTCGTTCACGTAGTCGAACGTATACGGACGTTGCGGATGACGCGCGATCTGCGACACCTGCCAGGGCGACAGATTCGCGTATAGATCCTTCGTCAGTTGCTGACTCTTCTTCGACAGACGGTCGATCTCTTCCGAAATATCGACAGCCGAATCGTCCTGCACAAACCGCAGTTCGTCGATCTTCGCCTCGAGCTCAGCGATCGGCTGCTCGAAATCCAGAAAAGTGGTCTTCATTGTTCAATCCTTCGGTCTTGCCGGAAGCGCGTATTCTAAATCAGTCGGCGCGCCTTGCGAAAAAACGGCCGCATGCGGTCAATCCGACCGGCCCGGGCCGCGCCTCGGACGCAGACTCATACCGCGAGATCGTCGAGACTGCGCCACATATACCAGGTCGCCACCGTGCGCCACGGTTCCCAGTTCGCCGCGACCTCGCGCG
Source organism: Pararobbsia silviterrae (assembly GCF_003628125.1). Taxonomy (GTDB): domain Bacteria; phylum Pseudomonadota; class Gammaproteobacteria; order Burkholderiales; family Burkholderiaceae; genus Pararobbsia; species Pararobbsia silviterrae. The sequence continues at coordinate 17,224 of NZ_RBZU01000005.1, read as the reverse complement.
CCTCGCTGCGCGTGACGGGTTCACCGCTGAAGTAATTGACGCTGATCGCCTGAATCAGGCCCGGATCGTCGAGCGGCAGAACATCGGGCCGCATCAGGTTGAAGATCAGGAACATCTCGGCCGTCCATCGGCCGATGCCGCGAATCTGCGTGAGCTCCGCGACGACCGCTTCATCGTCCATCGTCGCCCAGGTGTCGACGTGCAAGGCCCCCGACACGAAGTGCGCGGCCAGATCGAGGATGTAATCGGCCTTGCGCTTCGAGAGTCCGCATCCGATGAGCTTGTCCTGCCCGAGCTTCGTGAGTTTCGCGGGCGCGAGCGACGGACACGCGAGCTTGACGCGCTCCCACGCCGCCTGCGCGGCCTTGACCGATACCTGCTGACCGACGACCGAGCGCGCGAGCGTCACGAACGGATCGTGACGCGCCGCCAGATGCACGGGCCCGAACTGCGGAATCAGCTTCTTGAGAATCCGGTCGCGCCGCACGAGGTCCGCGCAGGCGCGATCCCAGTAGTCGGGACGCGTCAACGCCGGCTCGACGAGACTCGCCGGCCTCGCATGCCCTGCCGCGCCATTGGACGCGCGAGTCGAATCCGCCTTCGCGGGGCTCTTGCGCGCGGCCGTGCGCGCGACCGCATCCGTGCCCGCGCCGACCGTCCCTGCACCGACGGTCTTGCTCGCCGTTGCCATCTCGCCTCCCGGTTGTCGCCCGGTCATGCGCGGCGCCATTCGGTCGCGCCGCCAGGTTTATCTTCGAGTACAACACCCGCGGCCAGCAACGCGCCACGAATCCGATCGGCCTCGGCATAGTTCTTTGCACGCTTGGCTGCGGCACGCGCCTCGATCGACGCCTCGATCGCCTGCGCGTCGAGTCCCTCGCCCGCTCCTTGCGCACCTGCCGCCGACTGGAGAAACGCGCGCGGATCGCGCTCGAGCAAGCCCAGCAGATTGCCGAGCCCGCGCAACTGCCGCGCCAGCGCAGGCTCGCGCGTGCGGTTCACTTCGCTCGCCAGCTCGAACAACGCCGACACCGCGACGACCGTGTTGAAGTCGTCGTTCATCGCCGCGCGGAAGCGCGCCGCGAACGCCTCGTTCCAGTCGAGCGCGCCCGTGTCGGGCTCGACATCCTTGAGCGCCGTATAGAGCCGCGTGAGTCCCGCGCGCGCGTCGTCGAGATGAACATCACTGTAGTTCAACGGGCTCCGATAGTGCGCGCGCAGGATAAAAAAGCGCAGCACTTCGGCATCGAATCGTTCGAGCACTTCACGAATCGTGAAGAAGTTGCCCAGCGATTTCGACATCTTCTCGTTGTCGATCTGGATGTATCCGTTGTGCATCCAGTAGTTGACGAAATGCGCGCCGCTCGCGCCTTCGCTTTGCGCAATTTCATTCTCATGGTGCGGGAACTGCAGGTCCTGCCCGCCTCCATGAATGTCGAAACGTTCGCCGAGCAACTCGCACGCCATCGCCGAGCATTCGATGTGCCAACCGGGCCGCCCATGCCCCCAGCGCGAATCCCACTTCGACTCGGGCGGCTCGTCCGCCTTGGCTTGTTTCCAAAGGACGAAGTCGAGCGGATCGGCTTTCGCTTCGTTGGTCGTCACGCGTTCGCCCGCGCGGAGATCCTCGAGCGACTTGCCCGACAGTTGACCGTAGTTCGCAAACTTTCGGACCGCGAAATTGACGTCGCCGTCCGTGCCCTGGTACGCATACCCGTTGTGTTCGAGCCGGTCGATCATCGACAGCATCTGCGGGATATAGCGTGTCGCGCGCGGTTCGTGATCGGGCCGCGCGACACCCAGCGCATCGGCATCCTCGTGCATCGCGCGAATGAATCGATCCGTGAGCGCGCCAATCGTCTCGCCGTTCTCGACCGCGCGACGAATGATCTTGTCGTCGATGTCGGTGATGTTGCGCACATAGGTCACACGGTACCCGAGCGCGCGCAGCCAGCGCTGCACGAGATCGAACGCGACCATCACGCGCGCATGACCGATGTGGCAGTAGTCGTACACGGTCATCCCGCACACGTACATGCGCACCTCGCCCGGCGTGAGCGGCACAAACGTCTCTTTTTCACGCGAGAGCGTGTTGTAAATTCGGAGTGAATCCATAGAACGGTACGAGGCCCGGAAAGTCAGCGCAATGCCGGCGACAACGGGTTGGGGGACACGGCCGGAGGCGATGTGGCGTCGCCCTCGCGGCGGCTGTCCGATCGTTCGGGGAACGCGCGGACATTTTGTTAGAATGCCGGCGAGTATACCATTCACGATTTGGCCTATGAAGATCATGCGCGGCGCATCCGCTGTCCCTATGCGGCATCGTCGGTCGGGCGTCCGTCCCGAGACAACCCAAGCCGCGACAACGGTTCACACGCGCATGCCGTCGATCGGCGCGCATGCGTCGCGTCGCATGGATGCGGCGTCGGCCGCCGCGCGCCTGATGGGCGCGGGCGGCGCGCTCTGGCTGCTGCTCGCGGCGTCGGGCACGCTTCCGCTGCCGGCGCCTGTCGCGCCCGTGATCGACGCGCAGGCCCAAGCCGGCCGCGCGCCGCCCGTCAAGAACCCGGTGCTCGACGGCACGCCCGAGATCGATGCCTCGATCGCGAACCACAATTGGTCGCAGGCGCTCAGCCAGCTCGACGAGCATCTGAAGACGCACCCGCTCGATGCGCAGGCGAAATTCAAACGCGCGACGGTGCTCGCGCGCATGGGCCGCGACGACGATGCGATCACCGCGTTTCAGGCGCTCACGCAGCAATACCCCGAACTTCCCGAGCCTTATAACAATCTCGCCGCGCTCTATGCGAAGCACGGCCAGTACGACAGCGCGCGCGCGACGCTTGAAACCGCGATCACCGCGAACCCCGGCTTCGCGCTCGGCTACCAGAACCTCGGCAGCCTCTATCTGAAGCTCGCGCAAGACGCCTATACGCACGCGTCGACGCTCAACAAGCGCGATGCCGATTCGCGTAGCCGCGCGACGAAGATCGGCGCGATCCTCTCGCCCGCGAGCGCGACGGCCGCCGCGCCGGCCACGCCCGCATCCGCATCCGCGTCCGCGCCTGCGTCCGAGGCCACGACCGAGCCCGCGCTGCCGGGCCTGCCGGCGCCGGAAATCCTGCCGTCGGAGCCCAGCACGGGCGGCATGCCCGTTTCGCCGTCGCGCAATTGATGCGTCGCTTATCCTGAGTCCGCTTACCCCGAGTCCGCTTAGCAAGGAACCTTCATGAAGCGCTTTTTCCCGGCCCTCGCGTCGTGCGCCGTCGCCGTGTCGTTCGCCCTGTCGTCCGTGGCGGCTCAGGCGAATCCGGACGTGCTGTTCAAGACATCGCTCGGCGACTTCACCGTCGAACTCGATCCTGCAAGAGCGCCGAAGACCGTCGACAACTTCCTCACGTACGTCAAGGAAGGCCACTACAACGGCACCGTGTTTCATCGCGTGATCCCGGGCTTCATGGTCCAGGGCGGCGGCTTCACCACCGATCTCAAGGAAAAGCCGACGCATGCGCCGATCGCAATCGAAAGCCGCAACGGGCTCAAGAACCTGACGGGCACGATCGCGATGGCGCGCACGAACGACCCGAACTCGGCAACGTCGCAATTTTTCATCAACGTCGTCGATAATGCGAGCCTCGACTTCCCGCAACCCGACGGCTACGGCTATGCGGTGTTCGGCAAGGTCGTGAGCGGCATGGATGTCGTGAAGAAGATCGAGATCGTACCCACGCACACCGAAAACATGATGCAGGACGTGCCTCGCGTGCCTGTCGTCATCGAGTCGGCGACGGTGGTCGGCCACTGATGCAAGGTCGCGGCACGCGTCATGCGTCGGCAGTCTTGCGCGACGTGCCGCTCTCTCCCACCCAGACACCTTAAAAGGAATTTCTCATGGTCGAACTTCATACAAACCACGGCGTCATCAAGATCGAACTCAACGCCGAGAAGGCGCCGAAGACGGTCGAAAATTTTCTGAACTACGTCAAGTCCGGCCACTATGACGGCACGGTGTTCCACCGCGTCATCGACGGCTTCATGATTCAAGGCGGCGGCTTCGCACAAGGCATGGATCAGAAGCCGACGGAAGCGCCCGTCGCGAACGAAGCCGACAACGGCCTCAAGAACGAACGCGGCACGCTCGCGATGGCGCGCACGAACGATCCGCACTCGGCCACGGCCCAGTTCTTCATCAACGTGAAGGACAACGATTTCCTGAACTTCAGCTCGCCGACGCCGCAAGGCTGGGGCTACTGCGTGTTCGGCAAGATCGTCGAAGGCCTCGACGTCGTCGACGCGATCAAGAAGGTCAAGACCGGCAACAAGGGCTTCCATCAGGACGTGCCCGTCGAAGACGTCGTGATCGAGAAGGCCGTCGTCGTCGAATAAGACCACGGCCGCGACACGTGCTGCACCGGCGCGCGCCGGCGCCGCACGTCGTCGCACGTCGTCGCCCTTGCCGCGCCCCCCGACGCCGCCCACCATGCCCGCCTCGCGCCCGCTGCTGTTCATCTCCGATCTCCATCTCAGCGAATCGATCCCGAAGACCGTCGCGGCGTTCGAACGCTTTATCGCGGTCACCGCATCGGATGCGGGCGCGGTCTATATCCTCGGCGATCTGTTCGAATACTGGATCGGCGACGACATGCTCGGCACGCCGTTCGCGCAACACGTCGCGGCGACGCTGCGCTCGCTGTCGTCGCGCGGCATCGCGCTCTATCTGATGCAAGGCAACCGCGACTTTCTGCTCGGCGAACGCTTTGCGCGCGCGGCGGGCGGCACCCTGCTTCCGGATCCGTTCGTGCTCGACGCGTTCGAGCGGCGCATCGTGCTCGCGCATGGCGACGCGCTCTGCACGGCCGATATCGGTTATCAGCGATTCCGGCGGGTTTCGCATAGCGCCGCGGGACGGTGTTTTTTTCTGAGCTGGCCGCTCAAGTGGCGACTCGCACTCGCCGCGCGCATGCGGGATCGCAGTCAAACGACATGGACGCCCGAACGCATGGCCATCGCCGACGTGACGCCCGACGCCGTCGCGAAGCTGTTCGCGTCGAGCGGCGCGACGACGATGATCCACGGCCATACGCATCTGCCGGCCACGCATCGGATGCATATCGATCGCGTGCCGATCGAACGCTGGGTGATTCCCGACTGGGACCTCGATCACGGCGCGCCGCGCGGCGGTTATCTGCGGCTCGATGCGCACGGGCTTGCGCAACGGCCGCTCGACTGAAGCGTCGTCGAGACCGCCTCGAACCTAGTCCCTCCGCTCGAAAAGCGCGTGCTCGTGGATCAGGCGGTTCGTCGTGTCCAGCCTCCATCGATCGATCGCGTGCTTGCGCTGCTCGCCCCATTCGGCGGCTTCGGACTCAAACGCGCTCACGATCTCCGGCTCGCTGCTGTCGGGCGGCATCGGTATGCGGTCGTCGAACGTCTGGCAAACGGCCTCGTATTCAGCGCGGAAATGACGTTCCAGATAGCTGCGCCAGGCATCGCGCTCCACCATATACGCACTGAGATGAAGACGTTCCGCGGCTCGAATATCGATCGCCACGCGCGCGATCGACGCGCGCGCAACGTCCGCATATCGCACGAACATCATCCGCTGCGCTTCGTCGATCAAATGGATACCGTACTCCCCGATGCCCGTCAAATAGGCCAGTTCGATTTCAACGAGATCCTGCGACGGCGGTTGCCGGCCACTCGACGGCCCCGCCCCCGATTGAATCTGTTCGATACGCTGTTGCAGATCGCTTTGGGCAGCGTTCGCAATGTGCTCGCGACGGAACGTGTCGCGCATACGCAGCAACGCGGTGCCGGCCGACAGCCCCCCCTCGGATTCGATCCGATGGAGCGCGACCGTCGTGCGGATCGAATCGAAGCAGAGCTGGACTCGATCGACGCAGGTCTCCACACCGTCGGTGGCGAGCGCGACGACCGACGCACGCAATTCCGGCGCGTCTTCCAGGCTGTCCAGCATGTCGTTGACACGACGGATCATCGCACTGCGCATCACTTGCCCGCCGGACCGATAGGCGGCGGTATGAGCCAGACGACGCAAGAGCAGCGCGAAGTCCATTGTGCCCTTGGAGGCGAGGTCCTGCCGCCAGAAGCGTCGCGCGGCACTACTCACGGGTAAGCGCGCGCGCGAGCGCCAGGCCTCGACCTCCAAGTCGAGGTCGGCGTCATTGAACGCCGGCTCGTTAGTGAGGCGCGCACCGGACGCCGGACGCCAGTCCGACCGGCCCGTGTTCCGCGCCTCGATCGTGGCCAACGCGTTGTTGCTCAGCGGATTGCCGTTGAGTCGCGCAATGGTGTTCGGCCTCATGCCTGCGAGCACGGGCGGCAACTCGACCAAGCCGCAGCGTTCGATCTGTAACTCGCGAAGGTTCACAAGACGCGTCAGATCGTCAGGCAGCGCGTCGAGTCGCGGATTGCCGTCGATCTCGATCACGTCGAGCCGAGTATGGTGGCCGATCCCCTGCGGCAGCGACGCAATCCCTGTTCTCGATATCGCCAGATACTCGAGATCAGGCAGCGAGGGCTGTCCCGATCTCGTGTGCGCGCGCAATAACGGCGCGGGCACGCCGTCGAGCGGGTTGTCATCAAGACAGAGACGTTCGAGCGGAAGATCGTCAATCCGATCCGGCAGGACGCGAATATGGTTGGCGGCGAGATCGAGATCGCGAAGCTGACGCAGCGTCGTCAGGTGTGAAGGCACGTCGAACAGATCGTTCACGGCAAGATCGAGCATCTGCAGATGCGGCAACGTGCCGATGCTCGGCGGCAATGTGACGAGTCGATTGTACGAAACGTCGAGCGACTGGAGATTCCTGCACGATCCGATTGCGTCCGGCAGCACGCCGATCCGATTGCTCGATAAATCGAGCGTCTGCAGATGCCGGAACGCGCCAATGTCTGCATCCACTTCGTCGAAGTCGTTTGCCGCCAGCAGGTAGGTCTTCAATGTGTCTCGCGACGCGAGATACACCGGCACATGCTGCAGTGCGTTGCGACGGAGATCCAACGTCGAGATGGACGCCAGATGTTCGAGCGATTCGACGTCCGTCAAGCGATTGTCGCTCAGCAACACGGCATCCAGCCTCGGAGCGTTCAATCTCGGCAGCGACGTCAGCGCGTTTCTCGACAGGTCCAGCGTATCGAGCGCGGGGAACGCATGCGTATCCTTGACACGAAGCGCGGTGAGCCGGTTGTCCTTCAAATCGAGGATCTCCAGGTGTCTCATATCCGGCAGATCGAAGGTCTCGAGCGCGCCCCATTCACAGATCAGACGCCTGACATGATCCACATCGCGAAGATCCAGTGTGTGAATCTTCCACGCATGAAGCGAAATTTCCCGGAGCCTGTCGCCGCCGACGAGGTCGAGTCGCGCAAGCGGCGCCGCCTCGATGTTGTTCATCACGTCAGCCCTCCTGGGCATGATCACGACGGACGCCGCGTCGCCCGCGAAGAGTCTGAGACGTTCGATCTCGCCGAATGCGTGCGGCGTCGCCGTGAACGTCTCTACCGCCGCAATGCGCAAACTCAATGCTTTAACGCCGGGCGTCGTACGCAGAAAATTCGGGACGCTTGTCACCGGAATCGCGCTCAGATCGAGTTCGGCCGCACCGGTCTCGATAGCGAGACGGATCCGCTTCGCATCGTCATCCGGCACGCCATGATGTGTCACCCATTGTTCGAACATGGTCTGCGGATCGCCGGTCTGCCCGACCATCTGAGCGTGGACCTGATCGGCCCGCACCGAATTCACGGGAGCGGCCGACTCGACCCTCGGCGCGTCCGGATTGACGCCGCCCGGCAGATTCGGACTCGAGCGCACAGCCCACTGGTTCGTCGCCGCATCGAATGCGATCGGCAAGCCGGGTTTCCAACGCGCTCGCTCGTGACACACACGCCACGTGCCCTCTTCGAAGACCACAAAATAGTCGTGCTCGCCGATCCGCACATAGCGGCGTCCGTCCACGGCGATCATGCCGACCCGGTTCGGCTGTGCGTGAGCCGGCAATCGAGGGCTTGCGCGGTACCGCTCGAGCGCCTGCGCCGACTGCGCGTCGAGGGAGACGGGCTCGCCCGCCACGGCGTCGCCGCGTGAGCGCGTCACGCGCAGCATCGGCGCTTCGGCGCTTCCGTCGAGCTCGATGTCGACGGATGCGCCGCGTGTCGCCGACACCGCGTCGGGCGCACGACCCACGCTCAGCACGGCCCCATCGTCGACACGTCTCAGACAAGGCGACCGCTTGCGAAGATGAACCGTATAAAACGCATCGTCGATCCGCAGCACGGCATGGTCGCCGGCCTGCGCACGCAGATACGGCCACACTTCGACGCGCGTCCCCGCCGGCAATGCTGTTTCGAACCGATGGCTCATGTCGATTCGACGCAATGGAATCGCCTTGCGCAAGGCGGCCGCCTCGGCGACGCGACCGTGCGCATCGATCGCGAGTCTCGGGCCATAAGGCAATCCCGAGTGAGGGTCGACCGCATGGACGATGACGCCGCCATCCGTGCGAGACGCGATCGCCTTGACCGGTATGGCGTGGCCTTCGAGATCGATGACCGGAAAGACACGACCGCGGATCGAAGCCGTGCGCGTGTTGGGCTCGCGCATCGGCAACCGATGGACGGCCGCGCCGATCGTCGCATCGAGCGCGAGCGCGAATCGCCCGAGCCGAGTCGACGCCCATCGTGCGCCCGACACCGCGAGCCGGCCCGCGCCGAGCGCGAGTTCGAACCCCGGATCGAACAGCAACACTGCCTCGCGCGCGACACCGCGCGCGATCTTGAGCGCGGACAGGCGCAGCGCCGCCGCCGAGGCGGACGTCGCCGTGCCTCGCGTGATCGCGCCGGCCGCATTCGCCGATCCGGCCCGCGCCGTTGCGCCCCCGATCCGCGCGAGCCGCGTCAGACCCGTGACGCCCTTGCCGATCGCCCGCGCAAGCGGAATCAGCGCAATCACATCGCGTCCGAGCGCACCGACCGCTTCGGAGGACTGCCCGGCCCGCACGTGTTGGATGAAGTCGTGAAAAGGCACGAGCGACTTCAGGAAATCGACGAGCGCGGCATTGCGCTTCTGGATCGCCGTCGCTTCATAACCGGCCTCGCGCGCATGCGCGCGATAGACATCCGCGAAGTAGTACCCGATCTGCGCGGCGGCCGACATCTGCGGACGCGGCGCGGACCAGGTTTCGACACCCCAGCGTGCCTCATCCCCCCATCGGACATCGCGGTTCGCCTCGTCGAGGAAGAGCTGCCCGCGCGCCTCGCCGAGTTTCTGCGCAAGCAGACGCTCATCCGATACGAACGGCCGGAGCAGCGCCTCCGACGCGGTCGTACCGTTCAACAGATCCGGCAGGTTGATCGAATACAGCGCCTCGTCGCGGCCTGTACGCCACGCGACGATCAACACGTCATCGCGGCCGCGATGATGGAGGGTGCGCGCGGGCTCGAACCCGACGTCGCCCGGGCTCGCCGCCCATTGCGCGTGCTTCGTGATCTCGACATGCGGCATGAGCAGGCGGATCGACGCCGAGGACGACGCATCTCCCGAACCCGGCATCCCCATCGCGTCGAGCGCGTCGCGCGCGACATGCGTGAAGACCGGCTCGATGCGCGCGCGATAGGTGTCGAGATAACTGCCGTAGAGCGCGTCGAGCGAGAGCTCGCCGTTGCGCGTCTCGATGACGTCGTGTGACATCAGGTGTTCGATCATCGCGTCGGTCGGCTCGTAGGGAAGGCTCTTGCGCAACATCCGCTGCGTGAACGTACGACGGGTCATCGGGGGCTTGGCCTCGAACTTCGCGAGTGCCTCGGTACGCGCAAGCAGACGCCCCACCTTGTCGTAGCGCAGATCGCGCGCCACGGCGAGCGCATGCCAAACCGTATCGTTCGTTCGATGCGCGTAAGCGACTTCGTGCAAGGGCCCCGTGTCCTCCTGCGGCGCACGCCACCCGCCGTGCAAGGCGAAAAGCGTCCGTTCGAGCATGCCCTCCATACGCAGATGCGCAGGCAACGTGCCGTTACGCTGCGCGACTTCGACCGTCTGCGCGTACGACAGAAGCGCAGCGTAAGACAGGTCGAACGGATCCGCATCGAGCGACTCGGCAAGGGCCATGCCGTTCTGAACATCGACCCACTCGAGGCTGCCGAGCACGAGGTCGCCCGGCACGCCCGGGTGAACGCAGACGGGGAGATGCGCGGCGAACAGGCACGTGGCGGCCCAGTCCGCCGTCGACTCGGACACGCCGAGTTCGCGCGAGATACGGCTTACGCACGCGTCCTTAACCTCGCGTGTCGTCTGTTTGGCGCGCGCGGCTTCGGCAAGCGAGAGGCCCCCGAGCGTCAACGGCGGCGCCTCGGCGGACCCGGACGCCAGAAACTCGATCATGCGCGAGAGCAACATCTGACGGTACGCGCTCGCCATCGTCTCGCCTCGACGCGCGCCGTAGCTCCGCTCGTGTCGCGCGAGCGCGCGCGCCCAGGTGTCCGACATGTCCGTCGCGTTGCGCCGCGCTTGTTGCGCGTGCCGCGCATGATCGGCAAAGAGCGCGGACAGCCAGGTCGCACGGTTTGCCGCAGACGGCGCTGGTCCGCCCTTCGATGCGCGGGCCAGCGCCCGCGCGGCCGCCCGCGCGATGCGCACGTCGTTCTGCTTCGGCAGCGGCTTCGCGGCGGGCTTGAGAATCGGCTTTGATATCGGCTTTGATATCGGCTCAGATATCGCGTTGGAAGTCGCCCTCGCATGGAACCCGGTGCCGGCATGCATCCCGCCCTCATAGGACGGACCACGCGCCACCCACTGCGGCGGCTGAGCCGCCGCGGCATGCATCGATGGGACATCGACCGTCGACGCCCCCTCGGCACCCCTCGCCAAACGCCGTGCGTGCGGCGCACCCCTCACACCCGTCAGCCACGACATCAGCAACGCGAACACGCCCGCGGGCTTGGATATCGTCGGCACGGCCAGCATCGCACACTGCGCGTCGAACGCGTCGCGGTGCGCCGCGTAGTCGACGCCGGCGGACTCGAGATCGCCGGCGCGCGCGAGCATCGTGCGATCCTGCGCGAGCGCCGGCGCATGCGTCATTAAATATTCCGACACGGCGTCGCGTACCCAGGTCACCGGATCAAAACCCGGCGCATCGGCAATCACGGCGGCATCCTCGAACCATCGCGCGCGATGGCGCGCGTCGAGCGTATCGAGCGCGTCGAGCACGTCGGAAAGGAAAGCGTCGAGCGCGTCGCGTCGCGGGTCGTCGCGAGGTCCGGGTGCGGCGCGCGTGTATCGCTCGATCGCGTCGATCGGGATCGTCGCACCGTACCGGCGCGCCGCCTCGCGTCCGACTTCGATCACGCGTGCCACGCCGCCGTCCGGATTGCGCGAGATCAGCGCGAGACGCACATCGGCAGGCCATGCGGGCAACCGCGTGAGGATCTCCGCGATACATTCGGGACGGATCGTCCGGCACGCCCCCGGTGTCGCGAGACGCTCGGCCAAGCGCCGGAAATGATCGGCGTCCGGCACTGCGCGAGGCCGCACCGTGTCCGGACGTGTCGCGTAACGCGATCGATCGGTCTCGCGCGGACCAACGCCTGCGATGTGCGCCATGCCTCGCGAGCGATCGGGCGACCGCGTTTCGCGTTCTCGGCGCGGCGCGGTGCGGTGCGTGCGAATCGACGCGGACGGATTCAAGGATCGTGTGCCGGGCATCGCGCGCCTCCGTGTCTTCGAGACACGCACCATAGCGGCGACGCGCTATCCCCCTTTATCCCTAACGATCAGGATGCGCGATCCATGTGAAACCGACGCACGCCCCGTCGTCCGCGGCGCGGTCAGCGCCCTTCGACGACTTCCGCGAGACGCTTGAGCCGGGCGACGTTTTCGCTGCATGCGGGCTCGTTCGCGAGATGCGCGCCGAGGCGATCGAGCGCTTCGACGATTTCGTCGACACGGCTTGCCTGACGGCTCACGTGCTCGATGAGCCCGTTGATCGCGAGCGAGGTCGGATCATCGAGGTTCGGCGTCACGCCGTAGGCGGCGAACGCACGCGCGACCGGATGCAGCGTGTCGAGCGCGGCCGCGGGCGCATGCTCCGCGGTGCGCGCCGCGATGATCCGCGCCGGATTGCCGAGCGCCGTCGCGCCCGCGGGCACGGGTTTGACGACGACGGCATTCGAGCCGATCTTCGCGCCTTCGCCGACCGTGAAGCCGCCGAGCACTTGCGCGCCCGCGCCGACGATGACGCCCGCGCCGAGCGTCGGATGCCGCTTCGCGCCGCGCGTGAGCGAGGTCCCGCCCAGCGTGACGCCCTGGTAGATCGTGCAGTCGTCTCCGACCTCGGCGGTCTGGCCGATCACGACACCCATGCCGTGGTCGATGAACACGCGGCGTCCGATGCGCGCGGCCGGATGAATCTCGATGCCGGTCCAGAACCGGCCCCACTGCGAGATAAAACGCGCGAGCCAGCGCAGGCCGACACCCCAGCATGCGTGCGCGACCCGATGGAACATCAAGGCATGCACGCCCGGGTAGCACGTCAGGACTTCCCACGTGCTGCGGGCCGCCGGATCCTTTGCGCGGATCGCGGCAATGTCTTCGCGGAGTCTCGAGAACATGATTCGTATTCGATGGAGCCGACGCGGCGCGCCGGGGCGCCCGAACGGGGCACGCGAACATCGTGCATCGGCGCTATGGGGGCACCGCTTGAGCGACGTGAGCGACGTGGGGTCTACGTTCAGGCCATGCCGCAAATTGTAGGGGATTCGCCGCACGCATTGGCATAGCCCCTTGGCGTCTATGGGCAACACGTCGACGAGGCGACACGACGCAATAAGCGCCGCGCCTATCGATGCGCCTTGAGCAGAATATGCTTCGCGATGCCGCGCAGGATATGGACTTCTTCGCGTTCGAGGCCCGTGCGCGAAAACAGTCTGCGCAGACGCGGCATCAGCTTCTTCGGGTTGGCCGGATCGAGAAAGTCGATCGCGACGAGCGCGTTCTCGAGATGCACGAACATGCGTTCGACATCGTCGTTCGCGGCGAGCGGCGACGCGTCGAGGTCGCCCGAGCCGGTCGCCGCGTGCGCGACGGGGCCGTGCATCTGGAACGCCGTGCGCAACTCGTAGGCGAGCACCTGCACGGCCTGCGCGAGATTCAGCGAGCTATACGCGGGATTCGCGGGGATATGGACGATCGCGCTGCAGCGCTCGACGTCGGCATTCGACAGGCCCACGCGCTCGTTGCCGAACACGAGCGCGATCTCGTGCTGCCCGCCCGCGACGATCGGCACGGCGCGTTCGGCCGCGGCGCGCGGGGTCATGACCGGGGGGCCGTATTCGCGCGTGCGCGCCGAGAGCGCGAGCGACCAGTGCACGCCGCTGAGCGCTTCGTCGAGCGAGTCGACGAGATGCGTGCTCGCGAGCACGTCGTCGGCGCCGCTGGCCATCGCGCGCGCATCGGGGTCTTCGTGCACGTGCGCGACGCGCGGGCGGACCACGACGAGGCGCGCGAAACCCATGGTCTTGAGCGCACGCGCGGCCGCCCCGACGTTGCCGGGGTGGCTCGGCTCGACGAGCACGAAGCGCGTCGAGGTAAAACCGCCGGCCACGGCGGGTTCGGCGTCGGCGGGACGCAGGGTATCGGTCATCGGCGAATTCGGTGGATTGCAGCGGGGACGGACGCAAATGTTACCTGCGTCGAGGCGGCAAGCGCAGCCCCTCTCGGATAGAATGTCGACTTTGCGTGCCCGAACGGCCCGTTCCGCGCCGGCACCCCGCTCTTTTTCCGTTCGAACGATCCCGCGCCGCGCGCGCCGGCCGTTCGAGGTATTCCGTCTGCCGGCCCGGCTTCGGCCATCGCCTTTCATCGCCACAAGGATTTCGTCTCATGCATCCGATGCTCAACATCGCCGTCAAGGCCGCGCGCCGCGCCGGACAGATCATCAATCGCGCGTCGCTCGATCTCGACCTCGTCAAGGTCAGCAAGAAGCAGCACAACGACTTCGTGACCGAGGTCGACAAGGCTTCCGAAGCCGCGATCATCGAGACGATTTCGACGGCCTACCCCGATCACGCGATCCTCGCCGAGGAATCGGGCCGCAGCGAGCACACGTCGGAGTTCGAATGGATCATCGATCCGCTCGACGGCACGACGAACTTCATTCATGGATTCCCGTACTACTGTGTGTCGATCGCGCTGGCGCACAACGGCATCGTGACGCAGGCCGTCGTCTTCGATCCGAATCGCAACGACCTGTTCGTCGCATCGCGCGGACGCGGCGCGTTCCTCAACGATCGGCGCATTCGCGTCGGCAAGCGCGACCGTCTGGCGGACGCGCTGCTCTGCACGGGCTTTCCGTTCCGTGATCTCCAGGGTCTCGACCGTTACAAGAACCTGTTCGGCGAAATGACCGAGGCGTGCGCGGGTCTGCGCCGGCCGGGCGCCGCCGCGCTCGATCTCGCGAACGTCGCGGCCGGACGCATGGACGGCTTCTTCGAACAAGGCATCAAGGCGTGGGACGTCGCCGCGGGCAGCCTGCTGATCACCGAGGCCGGCGGCCTCGTCGGCAATTACACGGGCGAAGCCGATTTCCTGCATATGAGCGAGATCATCGCGGCGAATCCGAAGCTCTACGCGCAGATGATTCCGCTGCTGAACCCGTACAGCAAGGTGCATGAAGCCGCGGCCTGAGCACAGGGCTTGAGATGGTCGCGCGCATGCCGGCGACGGCGTGCGCGCCCCGGATGCCAGGACGGATGAAGAAAGGCTTTTACACGATCATCGCCGCGCAGTTCGTATCGTCGCTCGCCGACAATGCGTTACTGATCGCCGCCATCGCGCTGCTGCGCGATATCCACGCGGAACCCTGGGTCACGCCGCTGCTCCAGATCCTGTTCACGATCTCGTACATCGTGCTCGCGCCGTTTGTCGGCGCGTTCGCGGATGCGATGCAGAAGCGCCATGTGATGTTCGTCTCGAACGCGCTCAAGGCATGCGGCTGCGTGCTGATGCTCGCGAACGTGCATCCGATGCTCGCCTACGGGCTCATCGGATTCGGCGCCGCCGCGTATTCGCCCGCGAAATACGGCATCCTGACCGAGTTGCTGCCGGCGCGTCAGCTCGTCGCCGCGAACGCGTGGCTCGAATCGGCGACCGTGCTGTCGACGATCGTCGGCACGATGGCCGGCGGCGCGCTCGTGAGTCAGGGCGTCGCGCAGTGGCTCAGCGCGCACACCGTGCCGCTCGTGCATACGGCCGCGCAATGCGCGATGGCCGTGATGTTCCTTGTCTATGCACTTGCGGGCGTGCTCAACATCGATATCCCCGACACGGGCGCGCGATACGAGAACCGCTTGCGCGAGCCGCTCAAGCTCGTGCGCGATTTCCGTCACTGCTTCTACGTCCTCTGGCACGACAAGCTCGCGCAGATCGCGCTCTGGGTCACGACGCTGTTGTGGGGCAGCGCGGTCACGCTGCAATTGATCGTGCTCAAATGGGCGAACGTGCGGCTCGGCATGTCGCTATCGGCGGCCGCGACGCTCCAAGGGGTCACGGGGCTGGGCATTGCCGCGGGGGCGGCATGGGCGGCGGCGCGCGTGCCGATGCGCGATGCGTTCAAGGTCTTGCCCGTCGGGCCGCTCGTGGGCGCGGTCACGATCTGCATGGCGTTCTATTCGCGCGGACTCTTTCCGGAAGGCGCCGCATGGCGGATCGGCGCGCTGCATCTGCCGTACTACCTCGTGTTCGCGTTCGTCGAGATGCTCGTCGTCGGCGGGCTGGCCGGGTTCTTCGTCGTGCCGATGAACGCCGTGCTTCAGCATCGCGGCGCGCAACTCTTGTCGGCGGGTCACTCGATCGCCGTGCAGAACTTCAACCAGAACATCGCCGTACTCGTGATGCTCGGGCTTTATGCGCTGCTGCTCAAGATCGATCTGCCGATACAGTGGATCATCGTGCTGTTCGGCACGAGCGTGGTCGTGCTGATGGTGTGGGCGATCGTGCGGCACGCGTCGAATCAGCGCGAACACGATCACGTTGAGGCGGTGCTCGGAGAGTAAGGGGCATGCGTGGCCGCACGCCAGGCGCACGCCCATGATGCAGCAGTGCCTGTTCGCCACGCTGCGGGGCACGGCCGGGTCGCCTACGCCAAAAGCTACGCAGAACGGCACAGAAAGGGATCGACGGAGTCGAATATTTGACGATCTGATGCACGGTCGCGCCGCAAACGAAGGTCATTCGATCGGGACGGCGTTTTGACAAGCTATTTTCCGCAATGGGTCCAGGATCTCAATACCGCGCTGTCATTGTTCGGGGTCGCGATCACCACAGCTGGATTCGTGTTGACGCTGTATGTTACGTATCAGGTAAGCCACATAAGGAAGCACTACCTCGCTCGCGGGCGACTGCCGGACGTCATCAAAGACATCGAGAAGATTGGCTCCACTTTGAGCGCTCATCTGGACGACTGGCCTAAGAACGAACGCGACTTTGCGGGTCAACTTCAATTGGCCAACCCGCTCCTAATGACGGCGAGCAAAATGGTTAAACGCGCAGACGGGCTAGAGGCTCGAAGACTTGCTCAAAGGCTGGCGAAAAGCAAGAAGAGCTCTCAGGGTTCCAAGACAATCGATGAAGCGTGGGCGCTGTACTATGAAATGCAAAAGACTGTCATCGCGCTGAAACAAGTCGAAAAAAACATGAATTGGGAATAGAACATGCAAGCCGATGCGAAGATTTTGAAACTCGTAGTAACCCTAAATCGGTTGACTTCACTCGGCACTCTAAAATGGGCTGTGGCAGAGCCGCCTTGGCGGTTGACTACAGGCGCCGATGTGACCGTCCCTCTGTATCTAGAGGTCCATCATAAGGGGCAGCGCTATGCCCTGTATCAGGAACGACGTCGACGCTACGATGGCGACAGGGACCAATTCTACGGCGTCGAAGATCTAGTCCTGGTTGTGATCGATCTCGATGGTCACGTACTGCTTGAAGTCCGAGAACCGTACTCCGCACTGGATGACTTGTTTAAGCGAGCCCGTGCCGGTCTGGTGGACCTCGATTCGATTTTGAATGACTTGGGAGATCCAGATGGCGAGTGATCGTCCGCGGCGCTATGAGAGTGTCAGAGATTTTGTGTTCGAGGCATAACATGTACCAAAAGGAGCATGTATGCCACGCAAACCGAAATCGGGGTCCGAGATCCCAAGCGAG
>NZ_RBZU01000043.1 GCF_003628125.1 Pararobbsia silviterrae | reverse complement strand
TCGGTGAAGCTTGCCTAGTGTTCCGGGAGTCCGTCGTCACGCGATACCGCCGGATGGCTTTGGGCATGATCTGCGCTTGGTGCATCAGCTTGGCTAATGCTTCCAGCTTTCAGGTCATTCACGACGCACGTTACCCAATCGAGCTCGACCTTCAGCGTGGCTCTCATCAATTCGCCTTCGAGCAAAAAGAGGCGAGGCACTTGCAGGACCGCGGCGCTCTCACGCAATGCGTCCGTACGGGCGAGTTCTCGCGTGAGCGCAGTGATACGCACTTCGAGTTGGCGGCGAACGTCGTCGGGCGTCAGTAGCGGCAAAAACGAGAGCGCGGCCGGAAACGCTGGAAACTCGCGCGCGGGCTCCGCGAGCTGCTCCCGGAGCCATAGTCGCGCGGTATCGCGCCCCGCCTCGGTGATCTCGTAGATGGTGCGTTCGGGAAACGCGCCGTCACGTTCCGTTTCACGTACTGCGATCAGATTCCCTCGCAAGAGGCGCTCGATCGTCTGATAGAGGCTATTTCTCTGCCGGACATTGACGACCTCGTCTTTGCCGCGCGCCTTGATGAGTTGCTGCATTCGGTATGGATGCATCGGTGCCTCGGTGAGCCGAATGCGGATCGCCCAGATCTCTTTCAGCTTCAGTGGCGGCTTCTGACCAGTGAGTCTCCCTTTGTTCCACGGCACGCGCGCGGCGCCAGTATGAGAGATGGAGTCCATGACTGCCTCCTTTCCGATTAAGGGCAGTTCAGTCTGAACCTGCGCCGAGCGGACGCTATTCAACCCAAGAGGGACATTCAGACCTTTTCGAGCGTCCATATCGCCGTTCAAAGCGAACGCACCGAGTAACGCTGAACGAGTGCCCGTTGTTGCCGGATGGTCCGAAGATAGTCCATCAACGGGCACTCGTAACCACTCCTAGAAGCTCGCGCGGGCCTTCACTCCGATTTGGCCGAAATCACCGCATCGGCGACGTTGCGCGGCGTTCCGAGTAATGCTTGAACTCCATCGTGTACGTCGCGCGACCCTGCGTGAGCGAACGCAGCGACGTCGAGTAGCCGAACATCTCGGCGAGCGGCACTTCGGCGCGC
>NZ_RBZU01000042.1 GCF_003628125.1 Pararobbsia silviterrae | reverse complement strand
ACGCCGTCAGTCGGCATCGCTCCATCTGTCGTCGCGGCTGCGTCTGTCGTCACGGTTTCGCTTGCCGTTGCGATGCCTTCGGGCGAGGGCGCTTGGTGTGCAGCGGGAACGTCTTGAGCGTCGTTGGAGACGGCTGCATGGGCTGTCGATGGCATCCCTTGATCATTGAAGGCACGCTCTGCCGTCAAGGGACTGTCAGGAATCTGCGTGCGACTCGTTGTTCTTCGCGTGCGTCCGGCAGTTGCAGTGAGATCGCCTCCAGCGATCATGCGGCCACTGTTCTTAAACGAAGTGTTCGCATCGACCGTGATGTCACCCTTGGACTGCACGGTATCGCGGTTGTCGATCGTGTTCGCGTGGATGGCAACAGCGGTGCCGCCGTTGATGTCGCCTCGATTGACAAAGGCATCGAGGCCCGCGAGCTTGATGTGTCCCGGTGTTTCGATCTTGCCGGCGTCGTTGGAGAGTGACGGTGTGGTGCTTGAGATTGCACGACGCGCCAGAATCTGGCCTTGACGGTTATCGATCGACTGATTCGCAAGGAGCATGACGTCCGTGCCTTGCAAGCCCGCGGGCATGGATGACGGACCTGTGTGCGTATCGACCGTGACGTCGCGCGTGGCAGCGTTGATGATCGTCGCGGCCGTTGCACTCAGTGTGCCGCCCGCGTAGATCGCGCCGGCCGTGTTGTCGATCGCGGTGCTCGCAATCTTCACGTCTGCGTCGCTGCCGATTTGACCGGCAGCGTTGTTCAAGGCACCTTGATTTACAAGCTCAAGGGACTGGCCGGCGAGGATCGCGCCGCCGTGGTTCTCGATCGCAGTGGTGTGCAGGCTGGATGTGGTTGTGGCGGAGATCAGGCCGGTGTTGTTCTTCAGCTCACCAGCCGAGAGCGCGATGCGGTCGCCGATTACACGTCCTGAGGCACTGTTATCGAACGCGGCTCCGTTCGTGAAGGCGGTGAGGGAACCCTTTGCTTCGAGCGCGCCGCTTTCGTTGTTGACCGCGCCCGCGTGCAGCGTCAATGCGCCACGCGTTGCCATCGTCCCGGCCGCATTGTTCACCGACCCGCTGCGTGTATCGATCGA
>NZ_RBZU01000041.1 GCF_003628125.1 Pararobbsia silviterrae | reverse complement strand
ACGCCGTCAGTCGGCATCGCTCCATCTGTCGTCGCGGCTGCGTCTGTCGTCACGGTTTCGCTTGCCGTTGCGATGCCTTCGGGCGAGGGCGCTTGGCTTGCAGCGGGAACGTTGCGAGCGTCGTTGGAGACGGCTGCACGGGCTGTCGATGGCATCCCTTGATCATTGAAGGCACGCTCTGCCGTCAAGGTACTGTCAGGAATCTGCGTGCGACTCGTTGTTCTTCGCGTGCGTCCGGCAGTTGCAGTGAGATCGCCTCCAGCGATCATGCGGCCACTGTTCTTAAGCGAGGTGTTCGCATCGACCGTGACGTTACCCTTGGACTGCACGGTATCGCGGTTATCGATCGTGTTCGCGTGGACGGCGACAGCGGTTCCGCCGTTGATGTCGCCTCGATTGATAAAGGCATCGAGACCCGTGAGCTTGATGTGTCCCGGTGTTTCGATCTTGCCGGCGTCGTTGGAGAGTGACGGTGTGGTGCCTGAGATTGCACGACGCGCCAGAATCTGGCCTTGACGGTTATCGATCGACTGATTCGCAAGGAGCATGACGTCCGTGCCTTGCAGGCCTGCGGGCATCGATGACGGACCTGTGTGCGTATCGACCGTGACGTCGCGCGTGGCAGCGTTGATGATCGTCGCGGCCGTTGCACTCAGTGTGCCGCCCGCGTAGATCGCGCCGGCCGTGTTGTCGATCGCGGTGCTCGCGATCTTCACGTTTGCGCCGCTGCTGATTTGACCGGCGGCGTTGTTCAAGGCACCTTGATTCACAAGCTCAAGGGACTGGCCGGCGAGGATCGCGCCGCCGTGGTTCTCGATCGCAGTGGTGCGCAGGCTGGATGTGGTCTTGGCCGAGATCAGGCCGGTGTTGTTCTTCAGTTCGCCGGTCGATAGCGCGATGCGGTCGCCGATTACACGTGCTGAGGCACTGTTATCGAACGCGGCTCCGTTCGTGAAGGCGGTGAGGGCACCCTTCGCTTCGAGCGCGCCGCCTTCGTTGTTGACCGCGCCCGCGTGCAGCGTCAATGCGCCACGCGTTGCCATCGTCCCGGCCGCATTGTTCACCGACCCGCTGCGTGTATCGATCGA
>NZ_RBZU01000040.1 GCF_003628125.1 Pararobbsia silviterrae | reverse complement strand
CGGGGGTGTCAGGATTTTTGTGTTCGAGGCCCGTAACGTTTAGACGTTGGTTCGTGTGAAGCGATCTTCGTAGAGGATCGCGAACTGCCGCATCGCAGCCTTCCAATCGTGTGCCGAGCGGCTCCATTCGCACGTGATTTTTCGCAGCGCGAGCCATATCAGTTTGGTTGCCGCGTCGTCGCTTGGGAAGTGCCCTCTGGTCTTGATGATTTTACGCAACTGAGAATTGACGCTCTCGAGCGCGTTGGTCGTATAGATCACCCTTCGGACCTCGGGAGGGAACGCAAAGAAGGGGATCACGCGATCCCATACTCGTCGCCATGCGGCTATGACCATTGGGAATCGGCTGCCCCACGGGCCTTTCTCCAACGCAATCAGTTCGGCTTCGGCCGCCTTGGCGCTCGCCGCTGTGTAGATGGGGCGCAGTGCCGCTGCCAGGTCTTTGCGCTCTTTCCAGCTCGCGTACTCAAGCGAATTGCGGATCAGATGCACGATGCAGGTTTGCAGGGTTGTCTGGGGGAACACCGCCCCGAGTGCTTCACCCATGCCTTTGAGTCCGTCAGTAACGGCAATCAGAATGTCTTGCACGCCACGCACCTTGAGATCGCTGAACACCTTCATCCAGAACTTCGCGCCTTCGGTTTGCTCGATCCACAGGCCCAAGATATCCCGTGTACCGTCTGAAGCTACGCCCAAGGCTAGATAGATGGCCTTGTTGCGCACGACGCCTTCATCGCGAATCTTTACGCGCAGCGCATCGAAGAACACGACTGGGTACATTGGATCGAGCGGTCTTGCTTGCCAGGCCGTGATCTCTTCGGTCACCGCATCGGTCACCGAGCTGATGAAGTCCGGTGAGACCTCAGTGCCGTATTGTTCGGCCAGAAACCCTTGAATCTCGCGCACCGTCATGCCGCGCGCGTACATCGCGATGATCTTGTCGTCGAACCCGGTGAAGCGTCGCTCGTGCTTGGGAATCAGGATCGGCTCAAAGCTCCCGTTGCGATCACGCGGAATCTCGACGCGTAACGGGCCATCCTCTGTGAGCACAGTCTTGCCGCTGCGGCCGTTGCGTTGATTGGTCGCATCTGGCGGGCGTTCGCCCCCGTTGGGGTAACCCA
>NZ_RBZU01000004.1:481958-484534 GCF_003628125.1 Pararobbsia silviterrae | reverse complement strand
CGAAGTCACGACCCAAACCACCACGCCTGTCGTCACCACAAGCGAGCCCGCTCAGATCCTCTCGGGCGGCGCGATGTCGATCCGCGCCGACACGGGTATCAACGACAAAAGTCAGATCATCGCGGGCGGCGATGTCCAGCTCGTCGCCAATGTGCTCGACAACAGCCAGCCCAAACCTCACGCTACCGAGCAACGCGCTCTACCAGATCGTCACGACTCCGGGCAGTCCCTATGTGGTCCAGACCGATCCTCGCTTTGCGAACGACGCGACCTGGCGCTCAGCGAGCGACATGCTCGCGCAACTCGATGTCGATGCGCAGTCGGTTGCACGGTTCATCGGCGACGGCTTTTATCAGCAGCAACTCGTGCAGCAGCAAATCATCGCTGCGACAGGCCACCAACACCTCGGCGACTACACCGACAACCAGAACCAATACGCCGCGCTCATCAACAACGGCTTGACCGCGGCCAAGCAATTTGACCTGAACGTCGGCACCGCCCTCACCGAGGCACAGATGGCTGCGCTCACGCGCGACATCGTATGGCTCGTCAACGAGACAGTCGCGTTACCCGATGGCACCACACAGACCGTACTCGTACCCCAGGTCTATCTCGTCGCGAACAATCTCGATGTGACGGGAACAGGCAGTGTGATCGCGGGCAAGAACGTGTCGATCGACAGTGAACGTCTGCATAACTCGGGCACGCTCGCAAGTCAGTCGGTAACGATCGTCACGGCCGACGGCATCACGAACTCCGGCACGCTTACGGGGCGTTCTGTACAGGCACGCACCGTCTATGACCTGAACAACCTCGGTGGTCTGATCCAGGGCAATGCAGTCGCGCTGTCGGCCGGAGGCGATCTCAATCTCCTCTCGACAACGCAAGCCACGCACGATTTAAGCGGCAACGCCCAGACGCTCGACAAGACATCGACGATTCGTGCAGGCACGCTTAACGCTCAAGCGGGCCGCGATCTGAACGCACGCACGGCGAATATCGAGGCAAGCGCTGATGCGACCCTCTCGGCCGCACACGATGTCCATCTCGATACCGTGACCCAGTCAAGTGACGATCACGTCGCGTGGGCCGCGCGAGATCACGTCGAACGCGCTTCGAGCACCGATACCGGCACACGGGTATCGGCCGGCAAGAATCTGACGGTCACAGCCGGTCATGACGTGAACGCGACGGCCGCTTACGGACAGGCAGGCGAAGCACTCACCGTCGCTGCCGGACACGACATCCAGATCACAGCAGGCGAGCACAGTCTCTATGCCAATGAAGAGAACACGCAATCGCAACGTGAATTCCTGCGATCGAGATCGACACATACGATCGACACGGAGCAACAGACCGCCTCGATTGGGTCGACGTTCTCCGGCAACACGGTCGATATGCAGGCGGCACATGATGCGACCATCAGAGGGTCGACAGTCGCGAGTACGGGCGACGTCAATGTGCGTGCGGGCCACGACTTGAACATCGCGGCAAGCACCGATTCTTTGATCGATCGCCACTATAGCGATATCCACCTGAGCGGCTTGGGCGCAACAGGCGGCCTGTCGTACAGCACGAGCGACACGAAGACGACGGCTCAGGACACACAAACGCGCGCACACGGCAGTCTAATCGGCAGCACGGGCGGCGATGTGAGGCTTGCGGCGGGCTCGGACTTGCGTGTGAGTGGCAGTCAACTCGTTGCTAAACGTGGCGTAAGCGGCACGGGCTCGAACGTAACGCTCGATGCAGCCACCGCCACACGGGATCACACCAAGACCGTGGAGACGGACACGTCGGGCTTTACGCTAGGGCTCGCGGGTACGGTGGGCGACGCGATCAACGCGACGATCCAGCAAGCGCAGGCGATATCGAACGGCGAAGGCGATCCACGCGCGACGGCATTGCACGCTATTGCGTTAGCGGGCAATGCGACGGCGGCGACCGGCGCAGCCGGCGCGACGGGCGGTGCAACGGGCGGCAAGACGCCGAGTGTGAGCGTGCAACTGAGCTACGGCGAGACTCACAGCGAAGACACCTTTAAAGAACATCAGACGACGCACACGGGCACGACCGTGATTGCCGGGAACACCGCGACCTTTACCGCCGCGGGTGAAGCGGGGCTAAATTCGCATACAGGTTCACGTCCAAGCTCGGGTCCTCGTACGACTACGGATACGGGTACTGCCACGAGTACAACGGCGAGCAAAGGTGTTGGTACAAACATCGACACGGACGCGGGTATTGAAATCGAAACTAATACACACATCGTTTCGAATGCAAATACCGGCACTCGGCCGAACTTCAACCCGGGTGTAGATGCCGCCGCGAACGCTGGTGCTGGTGCTGGTGCTGGTGCTGGTGCTGGCAACGTCACCATAGCAGGCTCGACCATCGAAGCCGAAGACATCGTGCTCGCCGCGCGCAATCAAGTCAATCTACTCAATTCGACAGACACCGACTCGACGCGCAGCACGAACGAATCCGACAGTTGGAGCGTTGGCGTGTCGTATGGCACGCAGGGTTGGGGTGTCTCGGCATCGATGTCGGCCGCACACGGTGATGCAAACAGCGAC
>NZ_RBZU01000004.1:0-481948 GCF_003628125.1 Pararobbsia silviterrae | reverse complement strand
ATGCAGAACAACACGCACGTGAGCGGTGCGAACAGCGTATCGATCCACTCGGGTGGCGACACGAATCTCATCGGAGCCAACGTCAAGGGTGCATCGATCAGTGCAGACGTTGGCGGCGATCTGAACGTCGCCAGCGTGCAGGACACGACCACGAGTGCAGTGCGTCAGCAGAGCATGAGCGCGGGTGCAAGCATCAGCCAGGGTGGCGGCAGTGCGAGCGCAAGCGTATCGGGTGGCAATGCACGCGGCAGCTACGCGGGCGTCAATGAGCAAAGCGGTATTCAAGCGGGCTCGGGTGGTTTCGAAATCAACGTCAAAGGCAATACGACGCTCACGGGTGCGTATCTCGCAAGCGACGCCGATGCATCAAAGAACAGCCTGAGCACAGATACGCTCACGAGCACCGACATCGAGAATCATTCGAGCCTTGACGCGTCGAGCTTCGGCATCAGCGCGGGAGGCGGTGTAGGTTCGACGGGCCAGGCAACCGGGCCCGCCTCGGTAAGCGGCGCCGGGGGCATCGTGCCGATGCTGCCGCAAAACGACAGCGACGATAGCCGCGCGACGACGAAGAGCGCGATCAGCGAGAGCGCGATCCACATCACGGATCAGGCGAATCAGAAGCAAGACATCACATCGATCCGTCGCGAGACCTCGGATCTGAATGGCACGCTCTCCGAAGCGCCGGACCTGAGCACCCTGCTCGCCAAGCAAGCCGACATGATGCAGGCCGCACAAGCGGCGGGTCAGGTCGTTGCGCAAGGTATCGGCGCTTATGCGAATGCGCAGATGGAAGCGGCCCTAGAAGCCGGCGACACGGCAAGCGCACAAGCATGGGCCGAAGGCGGCACGAGCCGCGTGCTCGCGCATATCGCCGGCGGTGCGCTCATGGGTGGACTCGGTGGCGGCAGTCTAGGCGGCGCGATGCAAGGCGCTGCGGGCGCAGGCGTATCGGCATCGCTTGCGGGCAAGCTCAACAGCCTGGCCGATTCCATCGGAGACGCAACCGGCTCGATGACGCTCGGCAACACCGTGTCGAACGTCCTCGCGGGAATGGGTGGCGGACTCGCCGGAGGTGGTACAGGCGCCTTCATGGCGTCGAACGCCGACCTCTACAACCGTGCCACGACGAACTCCGATGGCACGGGCGGAACGGGAAGCCAGATGCTGGACCGGTTCGCCGACTGGGCCAAATGGACCTACGGCGACATACCCGGCACCGTCAGCAATTGGGGCAATCAGAGCGTCCAACACATGAACGCCGATGCGCAGGCGAAGATGTCTGAACCTGCATCGGACTTGATCGCTCAGGGCATCGCCAATGGGGTAAATGCCGTAGCCGGTACTGGCGGAGGAAAGCCGCCAACGGCCAGTCCGGGGACTGTGCTGGTCGATTCCAAGGCGTTGAGTGCGGTATCGACATTAGGATACGAACCTGAGAAGCTGCCAAGTAATACACTAATCAGTAGTAGAAAAAACGCAAATGAGGCGCCAAATCCTAACAATCCGGCCCCTCAGCCTAGGGAACCCGCATCAGCAAGCGCCGAGATTTTTTCCTCCATTTTTGGGGAAAACGGCGAGTTACCTGCCGGCATTGATGGCAGGGGTAAACCAATCTCAATGGAAGCGAGTGACAATCCGAACGTCACCGCGGAGCAATTTGCAAAGGCAGCATTCAACAGCCAGACACCGGTCAAAGTTATGAATAACATCACAGGCGAGGGGAGCTGGGTCGCTATCCTACCTGACGGGACGGCCGTCACGTATAGGCCTGCTGGCCAGGCGTCGACCGCGACACGCTCGACAACAGCGACGGTTGAAGTTAGCAGCCCATCGATTCGAAACATTAACAATGGCAAAGCCGCCAAATTTAAATTTCCAAGCAAATGATTTTTACCTTTCCCGCCATCGATTATCAACAACAACTCATCTTTGCGAGCTTAGATGATTTTACACCCAATGACGCCCTTTCAAATTACTTGGGCGGTCAATTCGGGTGGAACACTGAAATTTGGAGGCAAGCAGTAATTGAATTTCTTTGCATAAATATAAAATGCGAACTCATAGAACTCACCCATCACGCAATCGTCATGGCACGCTCGAAATCAACAAGCCTCAAAGATTTATTAATACACGGAGACCCGACAAACAACATATCAATCGATATACTTTGGAATGCATTGTACTTTAACGGAACCTCAAAATTAACAAAAATTCTCGAGGATTTAGACATGCACAACTGGAATGCAATTGATCAACCCAAAAATCAAAATTTGATTTATAAATTAACAAAGCTTTACGAGGATTGCACCACACCATGATCTTACAAATTGTATATTAAACGCATGATCCAATCCAAAATGAATACCCTGGAAGAAATCGCGCATATTGGAGACAAAAATAGATTTGCCGTCACCCTAAAACTCGACAAAAATTATGGCGACATCTGGCTATTCGGACGCATATGCTACTGGATTGGAGGTGACATCGTCGGCGACTACAATCTCGGAACATCTCTACGCGATGTTTTGATTCAATCATCGTACATACGCAACGACAGCGGGAAGAGATTTTGCCCCTCATTAGCTAATTTAGAAAAAGATAAAATTTTTTCGCTGACATCTAACTCCCTTTTAGAAAATAGCACAGACATCTCTCAATACACACAAGGCGACCCCTTATCAGCTTGTTTCGACGTCCGCATCCCGGTCGACGTATTCGATTCCTGGAAAATATTCCTAGTTGAAGATATCAGCGAAGCAAGAATGCTTTACAAACATATTGACTCCCCCAACATCAGAGAATTTAAATTGACGCCAAATGAATTCGACAATGTATTTTGCGAAGCATACATTCACCTTGAGAAATTGTACGATATAGAGAATGAAAAACATAAATGACTCATTGACGAATAAAAAATAACACAATCATCGACCTGACCTGCTCCGGCGATTGAGCACCATGAGAATCTGGAGATAACGACATATCCGGCAACGGAGGGCGAGACGCCCG
Source organism: Pararobbsia silviterrae (assembly GCF_003628125.1). Lineage (GTDB taxonomy): Bacteria > Pseudomonadota > Gammaproteobacteria > Burkholderiales > Burkholderiaceae > Pararobbsia > Pararobbsia silviterrae. The sequence goes on along the minus strand of NZ_RBZU01000004.1, from coordinate 478,936 downwards.
ACGAGTTTCGTCGGCACATGAACAACGACTGCCAACAGCCGTTATTTCTGGAGCTGCGGGGTCCTAAGAAAATGGGCAAGTCAATTGAACGACAAGCCAATTTCCGGACCGCCTTGTCGAGCAGACTAAAAAAACCCTCGATGACATACCCAGCCCCCCAAGCGATTGGAGAAACTTGAGCGTTCAACACACGAACACCGACACGCCGGCAAACCACCCAAACCCTACCCTCGCCCCTTCCCCACCAACACCATCGCAATTCCGCCCACAATCGCCACCGAAGCCATCGCCAATCGTGGCGTAACGGGTTCCGACAACAGCACCACGCCCCCCACTGCCGCGATCAGCGGTACCGACAACTGCACGGTCGCAGCGCGCATCGCACCGAGCTTGCTCAGCGCCGCATACCAGATCACATACCCCACGCCCGACGTGAACGCCCCCGAAACGATCGCCAAGCCAACCCCTGCTCTGTTCGCATACGCATGCACCTGCGTATCCACGACGCTATACGCACTCAACACAAGCGCAAACGGCACCGACCTCGCGAAGTTGCCCGCCGTCGCAGCAAGCGGGTCCGATACGCCGCGCCCACGCAACGAATACACACCCCACGCGACACCCGCCACCCCCATCGATGCCGCCCCGGACACCGACGGCGCCGCCATACCCGGCGACACGAGATAGACCAACCCCGCGATCGCGAGTCCAAGCCCCAACCATGCAACGACTCCGAACGCTTCTCCCGAGCGCAAACCCACACCGACCATCGTCAATTGCACCGCGCCGAACAAAATCAAAGCGCCCGTCCCCGCGGACAAGGTCAAATACGCAAACGAAAAGAAAGCGACATACGCAAACAACGTCACGGCAGCGAGCCAATCGGCGCGTCCCGACGAAGACCGCGCCGACCTCAAGCGCACCATCAGCGCAAGCATGATCGCACCCGAGACAAGCCGGATGCTCGCGAAACTGGCCGGATCGATTTCCCCTCCGCGAAGCGCAAGCCGACACAGCAGCGAATTCGCTGCAAAGGCCGCCATCGCCACCGCAGTGAGAATCATCGTCTGCAACACGAACATGCGACTGCGCGCTTCACGCATGGCGCACCACAAGCACCACCGCCCAACACAACAGCGCCGCGCCCAAAGGCGCACTCAGACGCCGCCCCCATCGAACATTCTTTTCAATCGCCATCGCAGCCGCAAGCACAAGCATCCAGCCCACACTGCCGAGACCGAGCGCGAACATCAATAGCATCAACGCCCAACAACACCCGACGCAAAACAGCCCATGCCGCACGCCAAGCACGAATGCATGCCACGCATTCGCATGCCCGCGCCAATGCTCGACGATAAAACTCAAAGGCGTACGGCACTTCTCCAGGCATCGATACTTGAGCGCACTGAACTGAAACGCACCCGCGAGCGCAATGACCGCGACGCCAATCATCCAACCACGCCAGGCCAACACAGGCACGCGAGCGAACAGAAACAACACCGCACCATGCAGACCATGCGCGACAAGTCCAAACGCGCCCCACACCGCCACATAGCCCAACACAAGCATCAGCAGAAGCCGCCCGTGATCCGCGCGCCCCATCGTCATCCGATCGAAAGCATCGAACAGCGGCAACGTGGTCGGCAACATCATGGCCATCGTCATGAGAATCCAGGCGACCGCGTACAGCACCAGAGGCACGACCACGTCCCCCGCTGGCACGAAACGACATAGAAATGCCGCGGGCCCCGACGCAGTCCAATCGCCGTGTTCGACGTAACGTCCATACGGACTGCGCGCCCACGCCCACAACACAATCCACGCGAGCGCGATCAGCGCCGCCAGCACCGGCATGAAAATCGAAGCATGGTGCGACACGCCGAGCGGCGGACGACCGGCGCTCGGGTTCATGCCTCGAACCGAAACGTGCTCTGCAATGCGTTGTGATTCTTGATGTCGAGATCGATGCCGAGTGCGGCATTCCGCGATCGATAGGTCGGCGCCTTGCCGACAAACACCGGCGCGCCGGGCACCGTCGAAAACACCGTCTCCGTGAGCGTGGTCGTCGCCCCGCTCGTTCCGACATAAGGCTCAAGTTCCGCGTAGTAATTCGCACCGATCTCGAGTTCGCCCTTGCCCCCCGTCACGGTAAAGCGAATCGACGCGCGCTCCACCGATACGACCTTGCCGATCAGCTTCGCAAGATCGGCGACCGGTCCGCCGGCTTGACCGGTATAGACCTTCAGCAGCGCCTCTTCTTGTTCCTTCGAGGCGGTGTCATCGATATAGATCGCAGCGGTCCAATTGCCCTGCAAGATATTGCCCGGCACATGCGCCACGGCCGCGATCGTCGTGCCGCCGACGTCGATGCCCTCGATCGTGCCTTTGTCGATATGCCATGCGACGATCGTGTCGCATGTCCCATTGTCCGGATCCTCGCCGATCCAGCACGGACACAGAACATTGCAATTGCAAACTTCGAGGAGCCGACCTTCCAGGTGATAACTCATACGAACCTCCGTTGAAGGTACGCAAACACCGTCTTTCGCCGCAAGGCGCGGCAGCCAGGGGGTAGAAATTTTCCCGCTGCGCATTGCACCAAGTCAAGCTCGGCGACGATCGATTCAGCGATCGCGCGAAGGTCGATGACACACGCTTCGTACTCCGTCGGATGCACACACTGCGATGCTTTATTCGGACCTTACGCGCACCTTTAACTCAAGCAAGCCACGCGCGCCTGCACTCAGCAAATCCTTCAAAGCATCGACACGTGCGAGCCATTGCGTCACGGTGTCCTCGCATTGCCGTGCCGCATCGTTCGCGAGCGTGACGACGCTTGTACGAACCGCATGACTCAGCGCCGCATGGACACGTCCGTAGTCGATCCCCGCGATTTCGCAGACCGGTCCGTTCACACCCGGATGCTCGACGACGACATCGTCAAAATCCGCGCCGCTCTCAAGCGCGACCTCCATCCGCAACGCGTTCGGCTCAATCGCATAGTCGGCCCAGATCCTCGATGCTTCACGCGAAAACGCTTCACGCACTGACTCCGACAACGCACGGCACATCGCCGTCACATCGTGCGTCGCGGCGTGCGTATCGAGCAATGCAGGCAACGTGGGCATCACACTGCGCCAAAGCGCATTCGCCATCTGCGTTTTCTGAAGCTCAAGCGCAGTGAGTGCGCCGCGCAACGACGCGTCAAGTTCAGTCAGCATCGGCGATACGTCGCGCTCGAGCGCACCGAGCACATTCTCTTCGAGGTGATGCAACAGAATCTCGGCATGCTTGCGGCGCTTATACGCGAGCGCCGGTTCCGCGATCGCGAGCAAGGCCTCGTACAAGCGCTCGAATCCCGCCTCGCTCATCGCCGAAGCCGTCTGGCCCTGCTCACGCGCGACATACGCGGAGATCGATACAGACGGCCTCAGCAGCGTCGGTTCGACGCCCATCGTCACAAGCTTCTCCCGCGCGCGAACACGGATATCGTCTTCCTGCAAGGCGCGTCGTTCCGCGCTCTTGTTTCGCAGACATTTGACGATCTCGCCGTCGACCTCGTCTTCTTCATAGACGTCGCTGCGCGTGACGACAGGCATCAAAGGCTTGTTCCGGTGCAGCTCGCGCCCGAGATCGTCGAGCTCCTGCACTTGTCCGGGCGACGTCGAACTCGTCAGCCACAAGACGCCGTCTGCGCTATCGGTAAAGCGCTGCGTCAACGCGGCGTTGTCCGGCGTCACCGAATGCAGTCCGGGCGTGTCGAGCAGCACGAGGTTGTCGCCAAGACACACGCCCTGAAGCCTCGACGTCGTTTCAGTCGAGCCTTCCTTGAAGGGCTCCTGTGTCTCGATGACACGCCCCGCATCGACATAGAAGTACTGAACCGCGCGGCGATGCGCGGCAAAGCGCTCCGCGAGAAAATTGCAGAACGAACTCTTGCCCGCATTGAATTTGCCGAACACGAGCAGCAAGGCCTTGTCGTCGAAATGATCGGCGAGGTCCTGAGCCGCTTGAAGACGCGTCCATTGATGCGTCCACGTCTGCGCGGTCTCGCTGACGGTCGCATTGATCGCATCCGCTTGCCGGATCAGCTCGCTCTGCGCGCTCAATCCCATCGCGACCAGCGCATGCGATTGCAGCGCCGCATTCAATGCCGCAAGCCAATCGTTGAGCGCATGCACCACCGCTTCGACGTCGCGCCTCGTGAATTCGAACGCGTCGACTTCGGCGATAAAGCGAGATTCATGAGTCGCGTCGGCTTTCATGTTCAAGCATCCATACGATGCAAGGCGGCCGACGCCTTGTCGGTGGCGACGATCGCGGCTTCCGTATCGGCAATCTGCTCCGCCAGCGCTTCGCGATCGGCCGAGCGCTCATAGTAATGCGTGAAATCGCGCTGGATACGTTCGCGCCCCGATGCTTCACAGAACATCCGGCGCAAATCCTTGCGGAATTTGACCGACACACCCATGACGGCAATCATGACCGAATTCAAACTGCTCGCCACGGTCTGCTGTTCGGCCGGCAATTCGATGACGCCGTGCCCGGCGAGAAATGCATCGATTTCGATGCATGCGCGCGAATAAGCAATCTGAATATGCGCACGCTCAAGTTTGCCCGCGGTAATCGCATAGACATCCTTCGCGGTGTCCGGCACAAGCGCATGGTCCGTGGTGAGCGCGTCGAGCATGGCCTCGATTTCGCCGCTGACCTTGTCGATGACGGTCTTGAGCCCGCGATCAAAATCCGCGCGCTGCTGACGCTGCGTATGCTTGAGCACATGCAGCGTCTGATCCTGTGCCGCTTTGAGCTGACGCAATTCTTCGCCGATTTCGCCGAACAGCAAGGCCGTTTCCCGTACGCGAGCCTCGGGCACACGCGCGAGCTCGCTCTGCAACGCCGCGTGCAGCGCGGGAATCCCGCTTTTTTCAAGCATCAACGCCTTGCCGCCTTCGACGCCCTTGCGATGCCGCACGGCCGACACCGCATTCGGCACGATACCCGGCACCTGATTCGCGATCGCGTCGCCGATCTTCCGTAATTCTGCGTCGTCCGCAAGCTGATCCACTTGCGACAGCACGAACAGCGTCTGCCGCCCCGTCCTGTTCTCATCCTCGCCGAGCTGCGCGAGCAATTCGCGCTCCGAGGCATCGAGCTCACCTTCCTTCGCGGCGTGGACGAACAGTCGGATATCCGATCTGAGCCACGCCGCCTGCAAGGCCTGACGATCGTCCTCGGTGCCGACGTCCGCATCGAGTCCGGGCGCATCGAGCCATCGCACGCCCGCGACGAGACGGTCCGACAAGGCCACGGTCTCGCGCTTGTCGGAGACCGCGAACGCCTCGTGCCCAACCAGCTCATTGAGCAAGCTGCTCTTGCCGTGGTTGTATTTGCCGACCACGGTGACAACGGGCTCGCTATCGTCGATAAGAATCTGCAAACGCGCGAGATCATGCGTCCGCTTAGGCAACACACAAGCGACGTCACGCGCCGCCTGTTCACGTTGGGCATTCGACACCGGATCATCCTCCGCTGTTCAAGAATAGGGTCAGGCGATCGCGCCGTCAGCCCAGATCGCCGCCGGCGACGGGCAAGACCGTGCCGGTGATATAGCTCGCGTCATCCGACGCCAGGAACAAAATCGGCGCGACCTGCTCGTCGATGCTGCCGTAGCGCTTGAAGAACGTCGAATCGGTCACCTGTCGTACCGCCTCGTCCATCCAGATCTTTTCCTGCGCACTGTCGCCGTCCGCATTGCGCGGAATACGCCGCGCAGGCGCCGCGGTGCCGCCCGGCGCCGTCGCGACGACGCGGATATTGCGCTCCGCATACTCCATCGCAAGCGACTGCGTGATTGCGTTGACGCCGCCCTTGGCCGCCGAATACGGCACGCGATGAATCCCGCGCGTCGCGTTCGACGAGATGTTGACGATCGTACCGCCGCCGCGTGCAAGCAGATGCGGCAACACGGCATGACATGCGTACAAGGTCGGCATCAACGAGCGCCGGATTTCCGCATCGATCTGCTCGGGTTCGAACTCCGCGAACGGACGCATCCGAATCGCGCCGCCGACGCCGTTGATCAGCACGTCGATCCCGCCAAAACGCGCTGCGGCGAATGCCATCGCCGACGCGGCGCCCGCATACGTTTCGAGATCCGCGATAAAGCCCGCCGTCTCGGCCCCCTTCGCTTCGGCCGCGACGTCCGCCACGAAGTCCGCGCGATCGACGAACACGACCTTGCCGCCCTCGGCCGCGACACCGAGCGCCACGCCGCGGCCGATACCCTGAGCCGCCCCCGTCACGACGACGACCTTGTCCGCGAATCGTTGCGCGCTCATGCGGCCCTCGGGGTCGCGGCGTTCGGCGTGAACTTCTCGTAGTGGAAGCTGTTCGGCGCGACGCCGGTGTCCTCGAAATGCTTGCGCACGGCGTCGACCATCGGCGGCGGGCCGCAGAGATACACGTCGACGTCGCCGTCGTTCAAGGCATCGTCGGGAATATGCTGCGTGACCCAACCCTTGCGCGGATGGTCCGACGCGGGATCGGCAATGACCGTCGCGAAACTGAAATTCGGCAGCTTCGCCACATAAGCCTCGATTTCGTTGACAAGCACGAGATCGAGATCGCGCGTCACGCCGTAAATCAAATGCACTTTCTGCTGCGAGCCCGTACGCGCCAACACTTCAAGCATCGAAAGAAACGGCGCGAGCCCCGTGCCGCCCGCGAGGAACAGCAGCGGACGCTGCACGGCGCGCAAATAAAAACTGCCGAGCGGCCCGTTCAAATCGAGCTTCGCGCCCGCCTGCGCCGATTCGAGCCACGTGCTCATGACACCGCCGGGAATCTTCTTGATCAGGAAGCTGATCTTCGACGCGCCGGGCGCCGACGAAAACGAATACGAGCGATGCTGACCGCTGCCGGGCACATCGATATTGACGTACTGTCCGGGCAAGAACACGGGTGCCGCCGCATCGACGTCGAGTTCGAGCACGACGGCGGCGTCGTGATGCTGTTCGATCTTCGAGACCGTCGCCGCGAATCGCGTGTGCTCGGTCTTGCAGACGGCCGACGAAGCGGGCACCGCAATGACGCAATCGCTCTGCGGCACCATCTGACACGTAAGCACGAGCCCCCGGTCCTTCTCGTCCTCGCTCAAGGCGTCTTCGATATAGTCGTCGCCGAGATCGTAGTCGCCGCTTTCGGCGCGGCATTTACAGGTCCCGCACACGCCGTCCGAGCAATCCATCGGCAAATTGATGCGCGCGCGGAATGCGGCGTCGAGTACTTTTTCACCGGCCTTGCATTCGACAAAACGCGTGACGCCGTCTTCAAAATTCAATGCAACTGTGTACGTGGACATGGAACCTCCGTCTCACCATGTAACGCGGCACGCGATATCAGACGTGATACACGTCGAGCACCTGCCGGATATAGTCGTTCTTCAGCACAATCTTCTTGCGCGAAATCAGTAAGCCATCGTCGACCTTGCGCAATGTCACGAGCATCGTTCCGAAGAAGTGATCCGTCGACTTGTAGCGATGGTTGAGCGTATGGAAGTTGTAGCGCACGTCGACTTCGTCGCCGCGTTCGGCGAGCACCTCGACGTTCGTCACGTTGTGACTCGTGCGCGGCTCGGGGGTCGACGCCCCGCTGCGCTCGGTCTTGATCCGGAACACGCGATCCTCGAGCCCGCCGCGATCCGGGTAGTACATCAGCGAGATCTGGCTCTCGTGGTCGTCGGTGAGCCGGTCGTCGTCGTCCCAGGCCGGCATCCAATAGCTGACGTCGTTCGTATAGCACGCGAGCCACGCGTCCCACTCACGATCGTCGAGAAAACGCGCTTCGCGATAGAGCGCCGCGCAAATCGTTTGATAGTCGAAGCTCATGCGACGGCTCCTTCGCGTTCCTTCGCGAGCGCATCGCGCATCACGTGCACCCAGTATTCGTGCTGACACACGAACAGGCCTTCGTCTTCGCTGCGCTCACCCGAGATCAGCGGCTTGAGGCCCATTTTCTTCGCGTTCTCGTCGGCGCCGTCGACCCACAGCGGCGCGCCGCGCGACAGATCGTTCCACATCGCCGTGCTGCCCGCATACCCCGCCTGGCATGCACGAAATTCCTCGAGATCGTCGGCCGTTCCCATGCCCGTCACGTTGAAGAAATCTTCGTACTGTCGAATGCGCGTCGCACGCTCGTCGGCGCTTTCATGCTTAGGCGCAAAGCAGAAAATCGTGACCTCGGTCTGATCGACGCTGATCGGACGCACGACGCGGATCTGCGTACTGAACTGATCCATCAGAAACACGTTCGGATACAGACACAGATTGCGCGTCTGATTGACGATAAAGTCCGCGCCGACCTCGCCCACGCGCGCCTGGATTTCGTCGCGATGCTTGTAGACGGGGCGCACTTCGGGATTCATCGTCTGAGTCCACAACAGGATGTGGCCATGTTCAAAGCCGTAGACACCCGCGACCGACTTGCTCCAGCTATTCGCGTCGACGGCCTTCGTGCCGTCTTCCTTGCGACGGCCCATCGTCGCCGCGTAATTCCAGTGAACGGTGCTGACGTGATATCCGTCGCAGCCGTTTTCCATCTGCATTTTCCAATTGCCCTCGTAGATATACGAGGAATTGCCGCGCAACACTTCAAGACCTTGGGGCGACTGATCGACGATCTGGTCGATGATGACCTTGGCTTCGCCGAGATAGTCCTCAAGCGGCGGCGCATCGGCATTCAAGCTGCCGAACAGGAAGCCGCGGTAGTTCTCGAAGCGCGCGACCTTCCTGAGGTCGTGCGAACCGTGCGTATTGAACTGCACCGGATATTCGGTCGTCTTTTCGTCCTTGACCTTGAGCAGCTTGCCCGTGTTCGAAAAGGTCCAGCCGTGAAACGGGCATGTGAAGCTGCCCTTGTTGCCGTGCTTGCGCCGGCACAGCATCGCGCCCTTGTGTGCGCACGCATTGATGACCGCATGCAGCGCGCCGGTCTTGTCGCGCGTCAGCACGATCGGCTGACGGCCGATCCATGTCGTGTAGTAATCGTTGTTGTTCGGAATTTGGCTTTCGTGCGCGAGATAGACCCAATTCTGTTCGAAGATGTATTTCATCTCGAGTTCGAACAAATCGGCGTTGGTGAAAATATCGCGACGGCAACGAAAGACGCCGTTCTGCTTGTCGTCCTGCACGGCGGTGGACAGCAGATGATCGAGTTCCCGGACTTTGTCGGTAACAACGGACATGATGGATCTCCAATGCCCATTCCAAACGCTGTACGGAGTCCTGAATCAGCGTCGAATGATGCTTAACACGAGGGTCGGACGCGGCGGCGCGAACGCGGCGCCGCGTCGAGAAGCGCTTAGACCGTGGCGGCGGCGCGCAGGCGGGAAACGAGCTGGTTGTCCTTACCTTGGACAAGCGGCGTCAGCGTGAAATTGAATTCGATATCCTTGTACGCGTCGGCCTTGAGGCCGAGCGACGCGCCGCCCGTCTTGTCGACGACCGGCGGAATCAGTTCTTCACGCGTCGCATACGCGAAGTCGTCCCAGATCAGCGGATCGCCTTCGATATTGAATTGCGTCGTGAGCTTGCGATGACCGTCGCCCGACACGAAGAAGTGCACGTGCGCGGGACGGTTGCCGTGACGGCCGAGCACATTGAGCAATTTTTGCGTCGAACCGTGCGGCGGGCAGCCATAGCCGACAGGCATCAGTGTGCGGAATTCATACTTGCCGTCCGTGCCCGTCTTGACCGCGCCGCGCAGATTGAAATCGCTTTGCGCGCCCGTCGGATCGAAGTGCGAGTAGAAGCCCTTCGAATTCGCATGCCAGCATTCGACGATCGCGCCCGCCACGGGCTTGCCGTCCGCGCCTTTGACCGTACCGTGGATCACGAGCGGACCCGCGTCCTCATCGGGATTGATATCGATCTTGACGAGGCCGTCGTGAACCTTCGCACCCGCGACATAGAGCGGGCCTTCGATCGTGCGCGGCGTGCCGCCGTCGGCGCCGATCGCCTTGTCTTCGGCATCCATGCGGATGTCGAGATACTTCTCGAGGCCGAGGCCCGCCGCGAGCAGCGCCGCTTCGCCGTCCTGGCCCAGCTTGTTCAGATAGTTGATGCCCGTCCAGACTTCATCCGGCGTGATGTCGAGATCGTCGATCGCCTTGAAGAGATCGCCGAGCAGACGCAGCACGATCTGCTGGAAGCGTGCATTGCCGTTCTTCGCTTCAACGTTCGACGCGGCCTTCAACAGGTCCTGCACTTCCTGGGTTTGGAATACTTTGACGCTCATGATGTCTGTCTCCATGGGGTATTTTGGGGAAAAAACGGTATCGGGCAACGACGCCCGTGAAAGCTCACCTCTTACCTGGGCTTAACTTTCGTCGTCCCGAATCGACGACGGGTGGCGACACAACGGCGTCACCGAAATCTTCATATACGGAAACAGCGGCAAGCCGGTCAGGATCTCGTGAAGCTCGGCATTGCTCGCCACGTCGAAAATGCTGTAATTCGCGTACTCGCCTACGATGCGCCAGATGTGGGGCCACTTACCGCTGCGCTGAAGGTTCTGCGAATAGGCCTTTTCGCGGGCCTTGATTTCGTTCGCGACATCGGCCGGCATATCGGCCGGGATCTGCACATCCATCCGTACGTGGAAAAGCATCGTGAGCGTCCTCTTGATCGAGATCGAGGTTATTGGGTGACTTCCATCGCGCCGTCCCGCACGAATCGGCCGACCTTGGCTTCATCGAGCTCGATGCCGAGGCCCGGCCCCTTGGGCACGGTCAATTCGAAGTCGCTGTAGTCGAGCGGCTGAGTCAGGATTTCTTCAGTGATCAGCAGCGGCCCGAACAATTCGGTGCCCCATTGCAGATTCGCGAAGCTCGCGAACAGATGCGCTGACGCGATCGTGCTGAACGCGCCTTCCAGCATCGTGCCGCCATAGAGTTCGATACCCGCCGCGTCGGCGATCGCCGCGACACGTTGCGCGGCGAACAGGCCGCCGCTCTGTTCGATCTTGATCGCGAACACATCGGCGCCGTCGTGGCGCGCGATATCGAATGCGCTCTCCGGGCCCTGCAGGATTTCATCGGCCATCAAGGCCACGGGGAAACGACGCGTCAGACGCGCGAGCGCGGCGGCCGACGCGACCGGTTGTTCGATGAGTTCGCAACCGGCGTCGGCCAACGCGGGGATCGCGCGCGCGGCCTGCGTTTCGCTCCACGCCATATTGACGTCGACACGCACCGCGGCGCGATCGCCCAGCGCCTTCTTGATTTCGGCGACGTGCCGAATATCGGCCTGAAGTTCCTTGGCGCCGATCTTGAGCTTGAAAGTCTTGTGACGGCGCACGTCGAGCATATGCTCGGCTTCCGCGATGTCCTTCGCCGTATCGCCCGACGCGAGCGTCCACGCGACCGGCAGGCGATCGCGGCGACGGCCGCCGAGCAATTCGCCGATCGACACGCCGAGCCGCTTGCCATGCGCGTCGAGCAATGCGGTTTCGAGTGCGCTCTTCGAGAAATGATTGACCTTGACGAGCTTGCCGAGGTGCGCCATCAGCGCTTGAATGCGCGTCGCATCCTTGCCGATCATCGCCGGGCCGAGATAGGTGTCGATCGCAAGCTTCATGGCCTCCGGACTTTCGGGACCATAGGCCATCCCCGCGATCGTCGTGCCTTCGCCGATGCCCACGACACCGTCGCTGCAGTAGATCTTCACGAGCATCAGGGTTTGCCCGTACATCGTCGCGACCGAGAGCTTATGCGGACGAATCGTCGGCAAATCGACGAGGCAGGTTTCGATACGTTCGATCGTGGCTGAAGTCATGGCGGCCGCTGCGTAAAGGAAGTTCGTTGGATAGTTTTATACGTCCGGCCCCTTTGAGCGTCCAATACTTTTGCCATCCTCTTTGATACCTTAAAGATATGGAAGCGGTAAAATCTCTTTCGTATTTCTCTTATTGCACTGCAACGTTTGATTCGGGTATCGAGTTTTCAGACCCTTCCGGACCTTGTCATGGATCTGCGTCAAATCCGCTATTTCGTCGCCGTGGCCCGCGAGCGCAATTTCACGCGCGCGGCCGAATACCTCCATATCGCGCAGCCGCCGTTGAGCCGGCAAATTCAATTGCTCGAAGAAGAAGTCGGCGTGCCCTTGCTGATCCGCAATACGCGTCCGGTCCGCATGACCGACGCGGGCCGTCTGTTCTATGAACAGGCGATCCAGATCCTTGGTCGCGTCGAACAGATGCAGGTCGCCGCGCGCCATGTGGGATTGCGTCAGCGCAGCGTGTTGTCGATCGGTTTTGTCGCTTCGGTGTTGTACGCGGGCTTACCGACGCTCATGCGCAAGCTGCGTCACTCGGCCCCCGAACTCGATATTCAGGTGGTCGAGCTGATGTCGCTGCAGCAGGTGGAAGCCCTTAAGGAAGGCCGCATCGATATCGGCTTCGGCCGGATTCGTCACACGGACCCGAATGTCGCGAGCATCGTGCTGCGCGAAGAACGGCTTGCCGCGGTCGTGCCGATCGGTTCGCCGATGGCGAGCGAATCGACGCCGCTCTCGATCGAGCAACTCGCGGGAGAAAAACTCATCGTGTATCCGAACCAGCCGCGCCCGAGCTTTGCCGATCAAGTGCTGAACGTCTTCCATGGCCATCGCGTGCAGCCCGGCGAAGTGCTCGAAGTGCGCGAGATCCAGACGGCGCTCGGTCTCGTGGCCGCCGAATTCGGCGTCTGCGTGATCCCGTCTTCGGCGCGGCAGATCCGGCAGGACGTTCACTACCGGCTGATCGACAGCGACGACGCGACATCGCCGATCATCTTCAATCACCGCGTCAACGACAATTCGAAGTACATCGACATCGTCAAGCAGCTGGTCGCGGAGATGTATGCGGAACCGCAGCGGTGGCTCGATACGCTGCCGGCGCAGGCGTCGCCCGCGCCCGCGACGGACGCGAAGCGGCGCACGCGGACCCGCACGCCGCGTATCAAGCGTTGATGCGAGACGCGACTACCCGTTCGCGCGCCGCAACGGTACGACGTCCGGGTTCGCCGTATGCGCGTCGCGCGCCTGTCCCGACAAGCGCCCCGCCGCGAACTTGGCGATCCGCCATCCGAAGACGATCGCCGGTCCGAGCGTCGTGCCCGGTCCCGGATAGGTGCCGCGGAAAATCGACGCAAGATCGTTGCCGCACGCAAAGAGCCCCGGAATCGGTTTGCCCGACGTATCGAGCACTTCGCCGTTCTCGGTACCGCTGAGTCCCGCGCTGCAGGCGAGATCCGCGGGCCGCACGGTCACCGCGTAATACGGTCCGTCGCCGATCGGACGAACGCACGGATTCGGCTTTTGCGCGGGGTCGCCGTTGAAGCGGCTCATCGGACTGCCGCCGCGCTCGAACTCGGGGTCTTGTCCGGCGGCCGCGTCGCGATTGAATCGCTCTACGGTCTGCAACAGGCCGTTGACGTCGACATCGAGTTTCTTCGCGAGATCGCGCAACGTCGGCGCGGTCACGAGGTAGCCCGAGCGCACGAACGACGCGATCCGCGCGCGATGACGCCCGGGCATCACGAGTCCCAGTCCGTAGTCGCGCAGGAATGCGGCATCGACGATCAGATGCGCGGGCACGCTCTGGCCATCGCCCGTATCGCGCAGCATGCCCATCACGAAGTCGTGATACGAGTTCGATTCATTGACGAAGCGCTTGCCGTGACGATTGACCGCGATCAGACCCGGCTTCGCGCGATCGAGAATGATGTGCGGCCAGACGCGTTCGGTGCCGTCCGGTGCGCGTTGAATCGAACACGGCATCCAGAGACCCGGACTGTCGCCGCCGTCCTCGATGCGCGCCTCGACCTTGACCGCGCGATCGAGGCCGTCGCCCGTATGCGTATCGGGCGACAGAGACAGCGGCTGCGCCGCCGCGGGAAACAGTTGTTTGCGCAGAACCGGATGGCGCGTCAGCCCGCCGGTCGCGAGCACGACGCCGCGACGCGCGCCGATGCGCTTGCGCGTGCCGTCCGGCGACGTGACGATCGCGCCTGTCACGCGTCCTTGCTCGCGCACGAGTTCGACGAGCGGTGTTTCGAAACGCATGTCGACACCGCGCTCGCGCAGGCTGTAGAACAAGCGCGCGGCGAGCGCATTCCCCATGACGAGCTGCGTGCCGCGCGCAAAGCGCAGCCGGTCGATCAGATAGCGGCCGACGACCTCGACGGTCCGCTTGAAGTTCTGACCCGACGCGAAAGGAAACAGCAACGCGTTCAGATCGTTGCGATTGACCATCATGCCGCCCAACCCCATGAACACGTCGCGCGGCGGCCGCACGCGCACGAAATCGCGACCCAGCACGCGCGCATCGAATGGAACGGGCGCCAGCGCGCGTCCGCCATAGGCCGCGCCCGGGCCGTTGACATAGTCCGGATGCGCGGCCGCCGCGACGAACTTGACCGCGCTGATACGCTCAAGCTCGTCGATCGCCTCGGGACCGCTTTGCAAAAACGCTTCACGCGCCGCGTCGCCGCCGCGATCGCCGACGACGGATTCGAGAAACCGGCGCGCGTCGCCGATCGTGTCGGGCACGCCCGCATCGACGCTCAACCGCGTGCCGGGCACCCATGTCGTGCCCCCCGATGTCGACGTAATGCCCCCGACGGCCGCGGTCTTTTCGCAGAGCATCACCTGCAGACCTTCGTGATGCGCGATCAACGCGGTCGTCATGCCCGCCGCTCCCGCGCCGAAGATCAGCAGATCGACCTGCTCATCCCATTGCGCGGCGTTTCGTGGGGCTGCGTCGTTGCGGCTCATGCTGACTTCTCCGTATGCGTGGTGTATCTGCGGCGCTGCGCCGTCTATGACAGTGAGGAATCGGCCCGCGCGCTCACGCGTTCGGGTCCGATAAAAAATCGACGATCCAGCCGCTCACACGTGCAAACATCTGCGTGCCGGTCACGGTCTTGCAGCCGCGCGCGCGGGCGGCTTCGATAAACGGCGTCAGCGGCGGCTTCGTCACGACGTCGCCGATGAACGTCGACGCGCGCAAACGCGAGACATCGATCGGCAACGGATCGCCCTCGCGCATGCCGAGCGGCGATGCATTGATCAACACGTCGTAGGCTTCGGGCGCGACATCGCTCGCGGCCGCGCGCACGGCGCCGCGCTTCAATTCGGACAAACGCGCGACAAGCGCATCGGTGCGCGCCGTATCGGGATCGCGTATATCGAGCGACGCCACGCCCGCCGTGACGAGCGCATGGCCGATCGCCGAACCCGCGCCGCCGGCTCCGATGAGCAATGCGCGTTGACCTTCGAACACGCAGCCGCCGTCGCGCATCGCCGCGATCAGACCGATGCCGTCGGACATATCGCCGCGCCACTCGCCTTGGGGCGTGCGCCGCATCGTGTTGACCGAGCCCGCGAACGCGGCCGCATCGGACAAACTGGCGCACCGTTGCGCACCGCTGAATTTATGCGGCACCGTCACGATGACGCCGTCGACATTGCGCATCGACGCGACACCCGCGAAAAACGCATCGAGTTCATCGGGCGCGACTTGCACGGGGATCACGATCGCATCGCGTCCGGCCTTGCGCATCGCTGCAGTCACGACCATCGGCGAGCGCACCTGGGCGATCGGATCGCCGACGACGAAATACACGCGCGTGGCGCCCGTGAGTCCTTCGTCGAGCGAGACCGCGGTATCGGCGCAAGAGACGGGCGCGACCATCAGACCGCCCCCATCGTGCAGCCGATTTCCTGGCGCGTGCCGTACAACGCGTCGAGATCGCCCGGATTCTTCGGCACGTTCGATACGGTATCGAGCCAGTCCCACTTGTCCGTGATGTGATCCTTGACCTTGAACACGGTCCAACGGCGCAGCATCTGATGATCCCAGGGCCGGAAATACGCGGGCCCGAAGCTGTCGCCGAACTGCACGGTCTCGAGACTGCGCACGATGTCCGCGCCCGATGTGCTCTTCGCCTGATTGAGCGCGCCGAGCAAGGCGCGTGTCGTGAACCAGCCGATCCATGCCTTGTCGGCGGGCGGTTTGCCGAATTTCGCGTTGTACGCCTTGATAAACGCGACTTCTTCGGGCGAATGGTCGGGCGCGCTGAAATGCCAGGGCTTGCCGTAATAGCCGGTCGCGGCCGTTTCGCTGATCGACCAGAGATCCGAGTCGCCGATGATCGGACATGCAACGGGAATCTGGCCTTTGAGGCCCATTTCGGCGTACTGCTTGAGGAACGTCGACAGATCGCCGCCCGGCAAACCGAGCATCACGACATCGGGCTTCGCCTGACGAATCTTGAGGATGTAGGCGCTGAAGTCGGTCGTGTTAAGCGGCGTCGCGTCGGTCCCCGTGATCGTGCCGCCGGCCTGCTTGAGCAGATCCGACATCGAACGCTGAATGTCCTGCCCATACGCATAGTTCGCGACGAGAAAATGCCAGCGTTTGCCGATCGCGAGCAGCGACGGCGCAAGCGCGCGGCACGTCACGGGCGTCGGGCTCAACACGCGGAACGTATACGGATTGCAGCTGCTGCCCGTCAGTTCGCGCGCCGCCGCGTTCGGCGCGATATACGGCGTCTTCGTTCGATATGCGACCGACGAAATCGCGAGCGACGTGCCGCTGTTCGTGCCGCCGATCACGGCTGCGACCTTGTCCTCCTCGACGAGCTTCTGCATGTTCTGCTGCGCGGCTTGCGGATTCGGCTCGTCGTACCAGAGCAATTCGATCGGACGCCCGCGCACCTGATTCTTCGCATCGTCGAGCGCCATCTTGACGCCGTTCGCGATGACCTCGCCCTGCTCGGTCCAAACGCCCTGCTTGGCCAGCAACAGACCGAGCTTGATCGGCTGCTCGCCCTGCGCGCGCACGATCGCGGGCGCCGCGAGCACGGCCGCGCCGCTCGCGAGCGCCTTGCCCGTCGTCACGAGCCAGTCGCGGCGCGTCATGCCGGAGCCGGGCGCGGATTCGCCCGAAACCGTGTCGCCCGTTTGGGATGCTGTCGTCAGGTGGTGCACGTCCTTCATCTGAGTTGTCTCCTGGATCCATCGATTTGACGGCGAGTTTCGTACGCCTGCGTCGCGCCGAATTTTTTGTGAACTTTATTGCAAATTAGAATAGCATTCAATAATCAAATCACATTTCTGTTTTGGCGGATGGTTGGGGCGGGTGTTTACCCGCTCCGGTCCCGGCCGGGGCATCGAACAGTCGAATGAGGAAAAACATGGCTAGGAGACGTTTGGCGGTGGTGGGCGCCGGTGCGATCGGGCGCATGCATGTGGAGCGCGCGCGGCAGCATCCGCAGGTCGAAGTCGTCGCCATTGCGGATCCCTCGCCCGCCGCGCGGGACTTCGCGCGTGCCGAGGGGCTGCGCGACTATCTCGACTACACGGCCATGCTCGACGACGTACGGCCCGAAGGCGTGATCGTCGCGACACCGAATGCGACGCACGTCGAGGTCGGCCTCGCCTGTATCGCGCGCGGGATGCCGGCATTGATCGAGAAGCCCGTCGCCGACGACGTCGGCGAGGCGCACAGGCTAAGCCACGCGGCCGCCGAGTCGGACGTTCCGTTGATCGTGGGCCATCATCGGCGGCACAACCCGATCTTGAGGCGCGCGCGCGAGATCGTGCGATCAGGCCGTCTCGGCACGATCGTCGCGGCCAATGCGCTCGCCACGTTCTACAAGCCCGACAGCTACTTCGACATGGCATGGAGACGGCGCGCGGGCGGCGGACCGGTGCTGATCAATCTGATCCACGACATCGACCTGCTGCGCTTTTTGCTCGGGGAAGTCGTCGAGGTCCAGGCGCTCAGTTCGAATGCCGTGCGCGGCTTCGAGGTCGAAGACACCGCGGCCGTCCTGCTGCGATTCGCATCGGGCGCGCTGGGCACGCTGGCCGTGTCGGATTGCGCGGCGTCGCCATGGAATTGGGATCTCGCCGCGGGCGAAGCCGCGCATTATCCGCGTCAGCTCGTCAACACGCACTTCGTGACGGGGACCGATGCCTCATTGACGCTGCCGCTGCTCGATATCTGGGAATATCGCGCGCGCAAGGGATGGCACGATCCGCTGACCGTCGAACGCAGCACCCCGCACAGCGGCGATCCCTATCACGAACAACTCCGCCATTTCGCGGCCGTGATCGCGCGCGAGGAAACGCCGGTCTGCTCGATCGACGACGCCTCGCGCACGCTCGCCGCCACGCTGGCCGTGCATCGCGCGGTCGAGACGCGCGCCCCGGTCGCACCGCAAGCGCCCGATGCCTCGGCACGTGTCGAGGCATCGACCGCTTGAAAGCGCTTGAAGCCGCTTGTATTCCAGTGTGGAATTGTGTTCTCATTTTGCTTACAGCACGTTGAGTGAGAGAACGACATGGCAGGCAATCTTGAGCGGGCGTTGGCGGTTTTGGAACTGCTGGCGAAAAACGGCGGGCGCATGCCGCTCGCGGAAATCGCGGACACGCTGAATATTCCGCGCAGCGGCACGCATCGCTTGTTGTCGATGCTGATCGATGAGGGCTTCGTGCGCCAGGACAAGGATCATGGCGAATACATGCTTGCCTTGAAGCTCGTGTCGCTTGCGCTGATTTACTTGTCGACGAGCGGCGTGTTCGATATTTCGCAACCGATCCTCGATCGGCTCGCCGAGACGTCGGGCGAACTCGCGCGACTCGGCGTCATCGAGGACGACAAGATCACGTTCGTCGGCAAGGCTCAGGGTGCGCGATCGGGGCTGCGCTACGATCCGGACATGGGCAGCCAGCCGCCGCTGCATTGCACGGCGAGCGGTCAGGCCTGGCTCGCGACGCTGCCCGACGAGCGCGCGATCGAGCTCGTATCGAAGCAAGGCGGACTCGCGCCGAAGGCGCAAAACGTGCCGCGCGCGCCCCGGACGATCCAGCAGTTCCTCAAGGATCTCAACGGTGCGCGCCAGCGCGGCTACGGAATGGCGATCGAGACCTATGAATCGGGCATGACCTCGATCGCGGCGACTGTGCGCAATCCTGTCACACATGAAGTCGTCGGGATCGTGAGTCTTGCGGGTCCGACGACGCGTCTACCCGAGTCGCGACTCAAGGAGATCGCGCCCTCGTTGCTTGCCGCGGCATCCGATATGGGTGCTGCCGCGTTGAGCTCGCCCTACTTCAAGCGCGCCGGACATCGGCCGGCGCAGGACACGGTGTTAGGGGCCGGCGCGCCGGCAACCGGATCGAGCGCTGCGCTCGAGCACGCGCCGGTCAAAAAAGCGCGGGGTCGTGCGTCGACGAAAGCCTGACACGATCGAATGAAGGCACGCCACGGTTCCCGTGCGTCGAGGGTTTCGACGCACGGCCCGAGTCGAATCAATGCGCGTCGCCAAGCACGAGCAAGTCGAAATACACGTGCAGCCACCGCAATCCAATTCGGCGTCGAGGCATATCACGCCTGCGCCGCGCGCACCGGCAAGACAAACCGGAATTCCGCCCCGCGCGCATCGCCGGCCACGGCCCGCAGCGCGCCGCCGTGCGCATCGATGATCGAGCGGCAAATCGAGAGGCCCATGCCGAGACCGCCGGGCTTGGTCGTATAGAACGCTTCGAATACGCGGTCGAGCTGCCCCGCGTCGAGACGCGGCCCCGAATCGATGAGCGCGACCTCGATCGACTCGCCTTCCGCGCGCGCCGTGACGATCGCCAACTCCCGATCGCTCCATGACACGGCGCTCATCGCTTCGAACGCATTGATCATCAGATTGAGCACGACTTGCTGCAACTGAATCGGATCGCCCGTCACGCGCGGCAACGCATCGTCAAGCTGCGCCGACACCAATACGCCGTATTTGATCGCCTCGCTGTGCGCCATCGCGATGACGTCGCGAACGATCTCGTTGATATCGAGGTCGTCGCGTCGCGTCGGCGAACGCTTGACGAGCGCATGAATGCCGCCGACCACCGTACCGGCACGGTTCGCATCGTCGACGATCCGGTTCAGCGCCAGTCGGACCTCATGGATATTCGGCGGATTCGCATCGATCCAGCGCAACGCGGCGCGCCCATTGATGACGGCCGCCGTGATCGGCTGCCGGATCTCATGCGCGATCGACGCCGACAACTGACCGATCGTCGCGATACGATTCGCGCGCACGAGTTCATGCTCGATCTCTCGGAACCGTTGCTCGCTGTCGAGCTTTTCACGTTCGGCGCGCTTGCGCTCGCTGAGATTCACCACGAACGCGGCGCCCTGCCCATCGCGACCGCCGAACGAGGCCGCGCCGATCAACACCGGCACGCGTTCGCCGTCACCGCGAATCAATTCATTTTCGCTGGGTTCGAGTTCGCCGCCCGAAAGCAAGGCATCGAGCGCGCGGTCGTCGAATGCGGTCCAGGCCGGCGATGTCAGATCCGGCCATCGAATATGGCCCGAAATGAGCTGCGCGCGGTCGTAACCGATCATGCTCAGGAACGCATCGTTGGCGTCGACGATATGGCCTTCGGAATCGAAGATGAAAATGCCGACGATATTCGAATCGACAAGACGCCGGATCCGTGCCTCGCGTTCTTCGAGGTTCCGGTAAAGCTCGGTATTTTCCAACGAGATCGCCGCCTGCGAAGCGAGCAGCTTGAGCACGGCCACGCGCGTCGGCGTAAACGCGTGCGAGCACAGATTGTTCTCGAGATACAGCACGCCGACGAGTTTGGCCTGATGCAGGAACGGAATGCACAGCACCGACCGCGCACCCTGCTCGACGATGTACGGATCCTCGGAGAACGGATTCGGCGCCTGTGCGTCGTCGAGAATGATGCTCGTGCGCGTACGCAACACATACTCGATCAGCGACTCGGGCCACGCGCGATCCTCGGATTCGGCGTCGCGCACGCAGAGCGTCACGGCGTCGTCGCCGCTGCCCGTCACGGCTTCGATGCGCTGTTCCGTCGTGCCCGGCAAGACGAGCACGCCACGCACGGCGCCCGCATGTTCGAGCGCCGTTCGCATCAGCGTATCGATGAGCTTCTCGCGCACGATTTCGCTCGATGCCGCTTGCGACACCTTGAGCACCGTCGCGAGATCGAGTTGTTCGACCGGTGCGACGAACGTGCTCGTCAAATCCTGACGGCGCGCTTCGCCTTCGAGGCGCGGGTCGAGTTCGTCGAGATGCCGGACCTTACGCTCGGCGCCCCATCGCCGATAACCTTGCCGCGCATCGCGCAGATAGGTCCGCGCGATCCGCTCGAAGCCGCGCGCGAGGTAGAAGCGCGCCGCAAGCTCGTTCGCCAGTGCCTCGTGGTGCACGAAGCGATTCGCACGCGCCGAACGAATCGCGTACTCATAGCGCTCCATCGCTTCGAAATACTGCCCGGTGACGCGCGCGATCTCTGCCTGGACGAGCGCGGCGCGATGATCGAAATTCTCCGGCCCGTTCGCGGCCCAGATATCGAGTTGGTCGCGATGGCGCGCCAGCGCCTCGAAATGCACCGTGTCGTCGGCCCCCTTGCACACGGCCGCATGCGCCAACGCCGCATAAAAGTGATATTCGGCCGCCTCGAAGATCGACGGCGAGGTCCAGAGCAAACGCTGTGCGTGTTGCGCCGCTTCGATCGCGGCCGCATGACGTCCCGCGAAAAAACGCGCCTGGAGCTTGCGCACCCAATACCAGCATTCGGGCAGCGCAAGCGCGGGCTGACTCGCGAGATGCCGCTCGAACGCGTCCTCGCGAAACGCGCCGTCGTCGAGCGATCCGAATTCGGCGGTCAGGCCGCGCAACATGCGAATCAGCGCGAGCTGCGGCGTGACGATGTCGGTCACGAAGCCGAAGTAGGCTTGCCGCGCAAACGCGAGTCCGTGTTCGGCCTCGGCCTGCGCATCCGACAGCGGATCGCCGGCCGCGAGCAGATTCGTATTGAGGTTGTTGCAGCTATAGGCCGCGACGGTCAGATCGCCGACCGCGTTCGCCGCATCGAACGCGCGTCGAAACAGTTCGCGACTCGCGGTCACATGGCGCGTCCACGGGACGACGAACTGGCCGAACCAAAGATAGGTCCGCGCCTTGAAGCGTTCGAGCCCGCGCTTCTCGACGAGTTCGTAGCCGAGCCGGCCGAAACGGAAACCCGCGTCATAGTCGCCGAAATGCGGCCCCGCGATCATGCCGAGCCAGACATACGCGACGGCCGATCCGTCGCTATGACCTTGTGCAAGACCCAAATTGACCGCGAGACATGCGAACAGCGACAGCAATTTCGCATCGGTAAACAACGCGGGCGGAAACGCCTTGGTCAGCACGTCCATCGTCGCGAGCGCGGCCGGGTGATCCATGAACGGCAGATCGATCAGTTGCTCGATCTCACGATCGCCGACTTGCGCGAGCACGCGCGCATATTCGTGCGCGCCATCCTCGTGCGAGGGATGCGCGGGATAGTCGAGACCCTGGCGCCGCAGATAGTCGAGACAGACCTCCACCGCGCGGCTGCTCTGATTGAGCGCCGTGTAAAGGTCGACGCGCAGGCACGCGACCGCCGATTGCTCGGCCGCGCTCCGCGCGCGCGCCGACAGCAGCGAGAGCCGCAGTTCGGCGGCCTGCATGCTGCCCGTCAGGAACTCGCATTCGGCGCGCGCGAGCGCCAGCGAAAACACGAGATCGTGCGGCCATGAGCCCGGATCGTCGCGCAGCACCGCCTCGCCGAACTCGAGATATTTGAGCGCCGACGCATAGGCCGACGACCGCTTGGCGCGCCGGCCCGCGAGCAAATTGAGCTCGGCGAGCCGGCCGCGCGACTCGCGCGAAGTCATCAGCGACGCGCCGCGATTGAGCTGACTCACGATATCGAAGACCGCCTCTTCGCGTCGATGCTCGGGCATGTGCGCATCGAGCAGTTGTCCGATACGCCAGTGCGCGCCCGCGCGATCGGACTCCGGTATCAGCGAGTAAGCGGCTTCGTGTATGCGATCGTGCGCGAACGTATAGGTATCGTCGAAACGCACGACGAGTTCGTTTCGCACCGCCTCCCAGAGCTGCGCGTGCACCTCGGCTTCCGATGCGGGACGCACGAGCGCAAGCGTCGCCGCGTCGGCGCTCGTGCCGACGCAGGCCAGCCATTCGAGCATGCCGCGCGTCGCATCGGGCAAGCGGCTCAGCTTGCCGACCATGAGCTCGACGACGTTATCCGTATAGCCCTTGGCGCGAATGCGATGAAGATCCCAGGTCCAGCGCGCCGACAAGGGATCGAATACGAGCCATCCTTCCTCGGTCAGCGCCTGAATGAACTGGATCGCGAAAAACGGGTTGCCGCCGGTCTTCTCGTGAACGAGCCCCGCCAGCGGCGACACGGCGTCCAACGAGCCATGCAGCGTATCGGCGAGCAACTGCGAGACGTCGTCGATCGCCAACGGCGCGAGCACGACCTCGTGAACGCGCGTGCCCGAAGCGCGGATCGATTCGAGCATGCGTATCAACGGATGCGACACATCGACTTCATTGTCGCGATACGCGCCGATCACCATCCAGTGCCCGACATCCTGTTGCGTGAGCACACTGCCGAGCAGATCGAGCGTCGCCGCGTCGAGCCATTGGAGATCATCGAGAAACAGGACGAGCGGATGCTCGGCACGCGCGAAAACACCGAGAAATCGGCGGAAAACGCGTTGAAAGCGCCCTTGCGCGTCTTGCGGAGGGAGATCGGGAAGACGCGGCTGCGGACCGAGGATGAGTTCGATCTCGGGGACGAGATTCGCGATGAGCTGCCCGTTCGGACCCAGCGCCTCGCCCAGCGCATCGCGCCAGTATCGAAGCTCGGCGTCGCCTTTGCCGAGCACGCCGCGCACGAGCCCCTGAAACGCCTGGGCGAGCGTGGCATAAGGCACGTCGCGCTGATATTGGTCATACTTGCCCGAGACGAAGAGACCGCGCGGCGGCACAAGTGCTTTGTGAAGCTCGTGGACGACCGACGACTTGCCGATGCCCGAATAGCCCGAGACAAGCGTGAGCTCGGGCACGCCCGTCGCGACGACACGCTCGAACGATGCGACGAGCTGCGCGATCTCGGCGCCGCGGCCATACAGCTTCTCGGGTATCCACAAGCGATCGGACATATCGCGTTTTCCGATTGGAAAACCCTCGATGTCCTGCAGGTTGCCCGCATGCTCGATGCACCACTGCAGATCGGCGAGTACGCCGGCGGCCGTCTGATAGCGCTCCTCGGCCGTCTTCGCGAGCAGTTTCATGACGATCGCCGAGACGACCAGCGGCACGCTCGGCACACGGTCTCGCGGCGTCGCCGCGCGACGCGCGATATGGCAATGAATCCATTCGAGCGGATCGGATGCCGTGAACGGCCATTGCCCGGTCAGCATCTCGTAGAACGTCACGCCGAGCGCATAGAGGTCGGTCCTCGAATCGATCGAGCGATTCATGCGGCCGGTCTGCTCGGGCGCCATATAGGCGAGCGTGCCCGTCATGAGTTCGGGCGGCGACGTCGACATCGCGCGTTCGCGCGGCAGGCGCGAGGCGATGCCGAACCCGGAAAGCCATGCGCGCCCCGTCACGACATCGACGCGCACGTTAGCGGGTTTGACGTCCTTATGAACGATGCCGCTCGCATGCAGGTGCGCGAGCGCCGAACACAATCCCGTCGCGATGCGTAAAAACACATCGATCGCCATCGGCTCGCCGAGCAGCTCGTCGAGCGGCTCGGCCTCCGGCTCCTCGAACACGAGCGCGGTGCGCGCATGATCGCGGACCAGGTCGAGCGGACGGACGGCCCATGCGCTATCCAGCGCGTGCCTGAGCGCGTACTCGTGCGTGAGCATCGCAAGGCCGTCCGACGCAGCAAGCTCCGAGGGTCCGGCCAATTCAAGCAGACGTTCGCGATCGATGCGCTCGTGCCAACCGCGACAATAGAGGCGAGGCCCCTCCTTGCGGATCACCTGGAATTCGCCGTCCGTACCGCAGCCCGCTTCGAGGCCGTCGCGCATCGTGCGTTCTCCGTCCCTTGCCGTTCTTATTGCGATCAGCGCAAAGCCTACCGCACTATTGGGGCCGCAGTCGAAAGGTCCTTTGTATACAAGGCGTATGCGCAGCTCAGGCACGGTCTAAACCATGCCGATGCGGAACGCTCTTAAGCAATATCGCTAACAAAAGCCTTTCATTTCGATGTCGCGCTTGGCATCGCCCGGTATCGCTCGCCGTCGCATTTGGCGTTGAGCCAAAAATCCGGTAAAGCCGGATTTCTCACATTCATATAAAAAATGCTTGGTTGGTTTGGGGATATCGGCTCACTAGACTCGGGCCATCTTGTCATAACAAGTTGGTCATGCCTCCAAACAACCTGGTGCCGCTGTCCCCACAGCCGCTCTATTTGCAGATCAAGGACACGCTGCGCGCGCGCATCCTCGACGGAACCTATCCGCCGCACAGCCAGATGCCGTCCGAGCACGCGCTATGCGCGATGTTTTCCGTCAGCCGGATCACGGTGCGACAGGCGCTGGGCGATTTGCAAAAGGAAGGCCTCGTATTTCGTCTGCACGGCAAGGGCACGTTTGTCTCGAAGCCCAAGGCGTTTCAGAACGTCACCTGGCTCCAGGGCTTTGCCGAAGCCATGTCGTCGATGGGCTATGAAATCGTCAACGAATTGCGCAGCGTGCGCCCCGTCAAGGCGAGCCGGCACGTCGCCGAGCGCCTCAAGCTGGCCGAAGGCGCGAGCGTCTTTGAAATTCATCGCGTGCGTCTGCTGAACCGCGAACCCGTTTCGCTCGAACTCACGTGGGTGCCGGAATCGATCGGCAAGCGGATCGCGAACGCCGATCTCGTCACGCGCGACATCTTCCTGATCATCGAAAACGACTGCGGCGTGCCGCTCGGTCACGCCGATCTCTCGATCGACGCAATCCTCGCCGACGACGACATCGTCGAGGCGCTGCGCGTCGAGGAAGGCAGCCCCGTCTTGCGCATCGAACGGCTCACGCACGACGCGCAAGGCCATCCGATCGACTACGAATACCTGTATTTCCGCGGCGATGCGTTCCAGTACCGGCTTCGCACGGACCGCCAGAAAACGCGCACGCGCGCGAGGAAGACTTCATGAAAACCGAAATTCTCGAATACGACATCGTCGTGGTCGGCGGCGGCACCGCGGGCCCGATGGCCGCGATCAAGGCCAAGGAACGCAACCCCGCGCTCAAGGTGCTGCTGCTCGACAAGGCGCACGTCAAGCGCAGCGGCGCGATTTCGATGGGCATGGACGGCCTCAACAACGCCGTGATTCCGGGCCATGCGACGCCCGAACAGTACACGCGCGAAATCACGGTCGCCAACGACGGCATCGTCGACCAGGAAGCCGTCTACGCGTACGCGAAGCACAGCTTCACGACGATCGAGCAGCTCGATCGCTGGGGCGTCAAGTTCGAAAAGGACGGCAACGGCGACTACGCGGTCAAGAAAGTCCATCACATGGGCGCCTATGTACTGCCGATGCCCGAAGGCCATGACATCAAGAAGATTCTCTATCGCCAGCTCAAGCGCGCGCGCGTCGACATCACGAACCGGATCGTCGCGACGCGCCTGCTGACGGATGCGACCGGACGCGTGAGCGGCGTGCTCGGCTTCGATTGCCGGACCGCCGATTTTCATGTGATCCGCGCGAAGGCCGTGATCCTCTCGTGCGGCGCGGCCGGCCGTCTCGGCCTGCCTGCTTCAGGGTATTTGATGGGCACGTACGAGAACCCGACGAATGCGGGCGACGGCTATGCGATGGCCTATCACGCGGGCGCCGCGCTCGCGAACCTCGAATGCTTTCAGATCAATCCGCTGATCAAGGACTACAACGGCCCCGCGTGCGCATACGTGACCGGACCGCTCGGCGGCTTCACCGCGAACGGCAAGGGCGAACGCTTCATCGAATGCGACTACTGGAGCGGCCAGATGATGTGGGAGTTCTACCGCGAACTCCAGAGCGGCAACGGCCCCGTGTTTCTCAAGCTCGATCACCTCGCCGAGGAAACGATCCAGACGATCGAGGAGATCCTGCACACGAATGAACGCCCGAGCCGCGGACGCTTCCATGCGGGCCGCGGAACCGACTACCGGAATCAGATGGTCGAGATGCATATTTCGGAAATCGGCTTCTGCAGCGGGCATAGCGCATCGGGCGTCTATGTCGACGCGGGCGCGCGCACGACCGTGCCCGGCCTCTACGCGGCGGGCGACATGGCCGCCGTGCCGCACAACTATATGCTTGGCGCGTTCACGTACGGCTGGTTCGCCGGCGCGAACGCGGCCGACGACGTCGCGGGCCGCGACCATGCGCCGGTCGACGAAGCCCAGGTCGCCGCCGAACGCGCGCGCATCTATGCGCCGCTCGAACGCGAGCACGGCCTGTCGGCATCGCAAGTCGAATACAAGTTGCGACGGATGGTCAACGACTATCTGCAGCCGCCCAAGGTCACACGCAAGATGGAGATCGGACTCCAGCGCTTCGAGGAGATCGCCGACGATATCGACGCGATCAAGGCGAACAATCCCCATGAATTGATGCGTGCCGCCGAGGTCCGTGCGATCCGCGACTGCGCCGAAATGGCCGCGCGCGCGTCGCTGTTCCGCACGGAAAGCCGCTGGGGGCTCTATCACCATCGCGTCGATTTTCCCGAGCGCAACGATGCCGACTGGTTCTGCCACACGCATCTTCGCAAGGACGCAACGGGGCGCATGACGAGCGAGAAACGTCCCGTCGAACCCTACATCGTGCCGCTGCACGACGCCGACCGCGGCGCCTACGACCGCTTGCGCATCCGTGAAGACCGCGCGCTCGAGACCGCGAACTAAGGAGATCTCATGTCCTACACGCCGCACGACATCTTTCAGCGCAGCAGCGCACCCGTCACGATCGACGAAGATCGCTGCATCGCCGACAAGGGCTGCACGGTCTGCGTCGACGTCTGCCCGCTCGATCTGCTCGCGATCGACGTCACGAAGGGCAAGGCCTATATGAAGTTCGACGAATGCTGGTACTGCATGCCCTGCGAACGCGACTGCCCGACGGGCGCCGTCAAAGTCGATATTCCGTATTTGCTTCGATAACAGATCGGCCTCCTCCGAACGCCTACGCAACGAAACCTATGAAAGCACCGACTCGCCTGCTCGGCCTTTTTGCCGCCCCACTGCTGCTTGCCGCGTTGAACGTCCATGCCGAAACGATCCGCGTCGCGATCGGCACGCAGGACGCGACGATCAACTGCGCCACCGGCGGCCTGCTGATCCGCGAACTGCATCTGCTCGACAAATACCTGCCGCATACGGGCAAGTACGCGAACGTGACGTACGACGTGCAGTGGCAAAACTTCACGTCGGGCGCGCCGATCACGAACGAAATGATCGCCGGCAAGCTCGACTTCGGCGTCATGGCCGATTTCCCGGGCGCGCTGAACGGCGCGGCCTTCCAGAAAGCCGGCAAACATAGCGAATTCATCACGGTCTTGTCGGGCAGCATCGACGGCAGCGGCAACGGCATCGTCGTGCCGCTCGACTCGCCGTTGAATTCGATCGCCGATCTCAAGGGCAAGACGATTTCGGTGCCGTTCGCGTCGACGGCGCATGGCATGCTCCTGCGCGCGATCAAGGCGCAGGGCTGGAACCCCGACACCGACGTCAACATCATCACGCAAGCGCCGGAAATCGCGGGCAGCGCGTTGAAGTCGGGCAAGATCGACGCGCATGCCGACTTCGTGCCGTACGCGGAGCTGTTCCCGTATCGCGGCTACGCGCGCAAGATCTATGACGGCGCGCAAAGCCGCACGCCGACGTTTCATGGCTCGCTCGTCGATGTGGACTTCGCGCAGAAATATCCCGAGATCGTCGTCGCCTATCTGCGCGCCGCGATCGAAGCGAACCGCCTGATCGCCGAGAATCCCGAGCAATACAGCCTGCTGATCGAAAAGGTCACGGGCATCGAAGCGCCCGTCGACTATCTGTATCACGGCCCGCTCGGCGTGCAGACGCGTGATCTGACCTGGAAGCCCGAATACCGACAAGCCGTCGCGACCGCGATCGATACGCTGAAGCTGCTCAAGAAGACCGACGTCGATCTCGATCCGAAGACCTTCGTCAACGATACGTATATCCGCGCGGCATTCAAGGCCTCGGGCCTCGACTACGACGCGGCACTGAAAAACTACGCGCCGCAGCCGCTCGTCGCCAACGATGCGAAGACGGGCAAGCCGATCGGCGATGTACACGATGTCGCGCAGGTCTGGTTCGAGAACGAAGCCCGCGTCCGCACCTACACGGAGCCGGGCGAAGCATTCACGGCAATCGGCGCCGCGGGTTCGTCGGTCAAGGTTCGCGCCGTCTACGTGCGCGATCACGACAGCGGTCTCAAGCTGTTTGCGCCTCATGCGTGGTACGTCAAGGACGCACACGGCAGTCTGACGGCGTTCCTCCTCAAGAGCAACGCGGACGCCTTCGCGCAGCGCACCTCGGGCACCGTTGCGGACTTCGCCGCGGTGAGCGGCACCGCATCGCAAGCGCTCGCATTGCATTGACCTCGCGCGTATCGCGGCATGCGCCGCGGTACGCGCCACCGGATCGAACCTTTCGACAGGAACCCGCATGGCCACCCCGCTCGCTTCGCCCCACACGAAGTCCGGACTACCGGGCCTGCCCGCGCGCGCGGCGCGCACCGCATCGCCGACGCGACGCCGCGCACTGCGCGTCGGCTCGCTCGCGATCTTTATCGCCGCCTGGCAACTCGCCGTGCATTTCCAGCTTTCGCTCGGCATCGTCAAGTTCGCGAACGTGCCCTCGCCGACCGACGTCGTGCCCGCGCTCGTCGCGCTGCTGCATTCGCCGAAATTGCCGATGCATCTGAGCGCGAGCGTGATCCGCGTACTCAGCGGATTCAGCGCGGCGGCGATCGTCGGGGTCGGTCTCGGCCTCGCGATCGGCCGGTATCGCGTGCTCGAAGACATCTTGCTGCCGCCGCTCGAAGTGCTGCGGCCGATTCCGGCCGTCGCGTGGATTCCGCTCGCGGTGCTCATGTTTCCGTCGTCCGAGATCAGCATGATGTTCATCACGTTCATCGGCGCGTTATTCCCGATCCTGCTCAATACGGTCCATGGCGTCGAAGCCGTCGATCCGCGGCTCGTCGCCACCGCGCGCGGCCTCGGCGCGGGTCCGCTGCGGCTCTATGCCGAAGTCGTGCTGCCGGGCGCCGCGCCCGCGATCTTCACGGGCCTTTCGATCGGCATGGGCACCGCATGGTTCTGCCTCGTCACGGCGGAGATGATCGCGGGCCAATACGGCATCGGCTATTTCACGTGGGAGTCGTACACGCTGCAGAACTACGCGGACATCGTCGTCGGCATGGCGTTGATCGGCATCCTCGGCATGGGCAGCAGCGGGCTCGTCAAATACGCCGGGCATCTCGCGACGCCCTGGTATCGCGCGCGAGGCACCCGTCAATGACGCAGATCGACCCTGCCCGGCATGCGCCGGGCCATGTCGGCGTACGATCGCTGACCGTCGAAGTCGGTCCCGCGCACGCGCGGCTCACGACGCTCGATGCGCTCGACCTCGATATCGCGCCCGGCGAATTCGTCTGCGTGCTCGGACCGTCGGGATGCGGAAAATCGACGTTGCTCGGTGCGATCGCCGGACATATCCGGCCCGCCGCCGGCGAGATCGCGATCGACGGCGTGCGTGTCGAACAACCGCATCCCGAACGCGGCCTCGTGTTCCAGCAGCACACGCTGTTTCCGTGGAAACGCGTGATCGACAACGTTGCGTTCGGCCTCAAGATGAAACACGTCGGCGCGCGTGACCGACATCGCGAAGCCGCGGCGCTGCTCGATCTCGTCGGTCTGACGGGATTCGAATCGCACTATCCGGCGCAGCTTTCGGGCGGCATGCAGCAACGCGTCGAGATCGCGCGCGTACTCGTCAATCAGCCGCGGATCCTGCTCATGGACGAGCCGTTCGGCGCACTCGATGCGCAGACGCGCCGCAAGATGCAACTGCTGCTGCTCGATATCTGGTCGAAGATCCGCACGACTGTCGTCTTCGTGACCCATGACGTCGACGAAGCGCTCTTGCTCGGCGACCGCATCGTCGTGTTATCGCAACGGCCCGCGCGTATCGTCGCCGATTTCAAGGTGCCGCTCGCGCGTCCGCGTGACGAAGCGAGTACGACCGACGCCGCATTCGTCGAGCTCAAGCGCGCCTGCCTCGCCCTGCTCGACGCCAAACATTAATTCGAAGCGCGGACGCTCCATGTCCGTGCCCCCGCACCGATTTCGCACCACTATGACCGACCTTTCCGATTTTCTCGACACGGGGGCCTTGCCCGCTCAAGCCGGCGCGCTGATCGAGCGCTTTCGCGACGCGGATCCCGCCGTGCGGCGCATCGCGCTGCTCGACCTCGCGGATATCGAGGACCCCGCGCTCGTGCCCGTACTGATCGCCGCGCTGCGCAACGATCCGTCCGCGGACGTGCGCTTCGAAGCCGCGCAGATTCTGGCCGCTTGGGAACAGGCGCCGGTTGTCGAAGCGCTGTGCACGGCCTTGCTCGACAACGATCGCAAAGTCCGCGAAGCGGCCGCGCAAAGCCTGTCCGAACTCAAGGATCCCGATGCAGCCGCGGTGCTGCGGCGTTGGGTCGAACACGCGGATCCCTTCGTCAAGCAATCGGCGTTGCGCGGCCTGCGCGAGCTTCGCGACGCGGACGCCTTCGATCCCGCGCTGGCTGCGCTGGCCAACCCGCACTCAGGCGTGCGGCTCGAAGCGGTCTCGGTGCTCGGCTGGCTCAAGGATCCGCGCGCGCTCGCGGGACTCGCGGCGCTTGCGACCACGGACACCGGCGCCGACGTACGGCGCGCGGCGGTGGGTGCATTGGGCTTTGCGCCGTCCGGCGATCGCGGGGTCGCCGCCGCGCTGATCCGCGCGCTGCGCGACGACGCCTGGCAGGTCCGCGAAGAAGCGGCGACGACGCTCGGCAAACTGCGCGCGCCGGCGACGGCGGAGTTGATCGCGGCGTTGGACGACGACTATTGGCAAGTGCGCTTGCGCGCCACGCGCGCGCTCGGTCAACTTCGCGATGCGGACGCCGCGCCGGCCGTCACGGGCTTGCTGACGCACACGATCAGCAATCTGCGCAAGGAAGCGGCGCTCGCGCTCGGCGAGTTCCGCATCCGCGCCTCATTGGACGCACTGCGCACGGCGCTTGAGGATCCGGATCCCGAGGTCCGCAAAGCGGTACGTATTGCGATTCAGCAAATCGAGGAAGCCACGGCATGAGTATCGATATCGAGCACAGATCGACGCGGCGTTCGGAGCAATGTCGCGCTCCCGATCGACGCATGCATCGTGCTCGTCATCCATCGAATCGATCCGTGCGACACGCAAGATGAATACACCGACCGAAATCCGGCTTGACACGGCACGGCGCGCGCTCGCGCTGACCTGGGCCGACGGCGACACGCGAACGCTCACGCATGTCCAGCTTCGCGCAGCGTGCCCGTGCGCCGACTGTCGCACGCTTCGACTGCGCGGCAATGACGTCGAGGCGAACCCGGACGTCGTGCTGACCGGTATCGAACCCGCGGGCTACGGCGTGCAACTCGTCTTCAGCGACGGTCACGCGCGCGGGATCTATCCGTGGCCGTATCTCGAAGCGCTCGCCGCGCGACGGGATGCGGACTGAACGCGCAATTCATGCGGAACGCGCCGTATCGAGGCACTCGGTATCTCGATACGGCGCGCTTGTGGCATGCGGCCGCGATGCGCGTTCAATTCACGCCGCTCAATACGCGCCGTGTGCCGCTTCGTATTGACGATGGGCGGCGACCAACGCGCGATTGGCCTCGGGCCGCGGATAGTTCGGACCTTCGTCTTGCGGCAACGTCCCGTTCAGGAACGCCTTACGCAGTTGCGCTTGCACTTGCGCGCGCGTCACGTCCTGCGCGGACGCCGCGTGCGCAACGCTCAACGACACGGCGGCCAGCGCCATCAGCGCGCATCCTTGAATCTTCTTGATCATCTTCGTACTCCGGTGTGTGACCCACGACATGCAGGCATGAGTCCACTCTAGCGGCGTCGCGCCGAAAACCGGTCGTACGATCATGAAGTTCGCTTAATCGAACGCGCCTTCGCCCAAAGACTCGATTCGCGGGATCGCACACGGCACCGAGGTCGCTTTCCCATCGCTCGAATCTCGCATACGGCCGGCCGGGCGCGCTAGGACGCAAGATCGATGCGATAGCCGATGCCCGACACGGCGGCGATCGTCGAACGCGATCCCAACTCGGCCAGACGCTTGCGCAAACGGCTGATCGTGTACGTGAGCGTTCTGCGGTCGGCGTCGGTCCGATGGAACGCGTAGTGAAGCAGTTCGGCATACGACGCGACCGCGCCGGGCTTTCGCATCAGACATTCGAGCAGCAAATACTCGCCGTGCGAAAGCGCGAGCGTGCGCGCGCGTGCGGGATCGCCGTCCATGTCGAGCACCAGGCATCGGCGCGCCGCGTCGAGCCGGTCTCGGCGTTCCGGATGGGCCTGCGTGCCGATGCCGGCCGCTCGGTCCGGTACGCGCCTGCGTGCCAACGCGTCGAACACCGCCATCAGCTCGGCAAACGAAAAACGCCGGTCGAAACACGCATCGGCGCCCGCGCGCAGCATCGCGGCGCGATGATCCGCATCGGTCCAGTTCGCGATCGCGATGACGATATCGACGAAGGTCTTGGTCCTGAACAGGGTCGCAAGCCGTGGCGTCGCATGCGGATCGAGCAGAATGACCGCGTCGAACGTCTCGGTAAACGCGATATACGCGGCATCGCGTTCATCGTCGACGAGCGACACGCTATGACTCGCTTCGATAAACGCGTTCGCGAGGTAGTCGCGTACGGGACCGCCCGCGCCGACGCAGAGGATACGCATATGCCGCGTCACGCAATCGACTGCGGCCAGCAGTCGAGATGGATCGTCGTGCCGTTGAGCGTATCGACGATCTCGAAGCCGAAATCATGCAGATGCGCGACCGCGAGCACGACGGATAAGCCGAGACCCGAGCCCGGAATATCGCGCGTGCGCGCGCTCCGGTAAAAGCGTTGCACGACGGCGTGACGCTCCGACGGGTCGATGCCCGGACCGGTGTCGCTGACGGCGATGCGCGGACCGTTCGCGGTCCGCGTCAACGCAATGCGCACCGATCCGCAGGCCGGCGTGAACTTGATCGCATTGTCGACGAGGTTGCTGAGCGCCTCGAACAACAACGGATAATCGGCCTCGACGCTGAGATCCGGATCCGTCTCGATCGTCACGCCGACGTTCTTGAATTCGCCCATCGGCGCATACAGTTGATGAATACGATCGACGAGCGCGCCGAGATCGACCTGCTTGAAGCCGCCGCGCCGTCCCATCGACTCGATCTCGGAGATGCGTAGCATCGCGCCGAATCGGGCGAGCACGTCGTCGGACGCGGCGAGCGCCTGTTCGACGAGCGCACGCCCCTCGCCTTCGTCGATGCGGCCGATCGCGCGGCCGAGCAGCGTGCGCACATGGATCAACGGCGTGCGCAGATCGTGTGCGATGCCGTCGCATGCGCCCTTGACTTCCGCCATGAGCCGCACGACTTCGTCGAGCATGTGATTGATGATATGCGTGAGCAAGTCGAGCTCGTCGCGTCGCGCCGCCGGAAGACGTTCGTCGAGATGGCCTTGCGCGATGCGCAGGGCCACGCGCTGGACCTCGCGAATCCGCCTTAGCTGCCGCCTTCCGTAGACGAGGCCGAACGTGCCGCCCGCAAGAACCATCGCGAGCCCGCCCCAGATCAAGCCGCCGAGCATGAAGTCGCGCAGCCGGATCATTTCGTCGACGTCGCGCGCGATGACGATCGTCGATCCGTCGGGCAAGTGTTCGGCCATCATGCGCGTGCGCGGCGAGGGCCGCACGGTATGCGAATCGAGCACCGGCTGGATCCATTCGCCCTCGCCGTCGATCGTCAGGCTCGCGGGCAATTCGAGGACGTCACCGAGCAGCCATCGGCCATGACTGTCGAATAGCCCGTAGTAATTGACGGGACGATGCGCATCCGCATGAATGCGCGCGAGGATCCGATCGCGCAGCGCATCGTGCGGGAGCGCCTGGAAATAGCGGAACTGCCAACCGATCGTAAAGTCGGCCTGCGTGGCCGTGTAAGTCGCCGACTGCCAGTAGTTGACGCCGAACAGCACCAGCACCGACAACGCGAAAAACGCCGCGTAGGCGAGCAATACACGCAGGATCGTCGTACGCCAGGGACTGATCAACGCGGGACCGGATGCCTTCACTCGAGGATGTACCCCGCGCCACGCACCGTGCGAATCAGGGGTTTGAGCCCGGACATATCGAGCTTCTTGCGCAGCATGCCGATATGCACGTCGATCACGTTCGTACCCGGATCGAAGTGCATGTCCCAGACGGCCTGAAAAATCATCGTCCGCGTCAGGATCTGTCCTGCGTTGCGCGCGAGGTATTCGAGCATCCGGAATTCGATCGGGGGCAATGCGATCGTCTGATCTCCGCGGCGCACGGTGCGATTGAGCAGATCGATTTCCAGATCCGTCGTGCGGATCATCGTTTCGACCGGCGTCTTCGCATCGCGCGCGCGGCGCAGCAGCACTTCGACGCGCGCGACCATTTCGTTCGCGCTGAACGGCTTCGCGAGATAGTCGTCGCCGCCGCCGCGCAGGCCGCGCACACGCTCGTCGACTTCGGACAACGCACTGATCATGAGCACCGGCGTGTCGACGCCGACGCCGCGTATCGTCTTCACGATCGTGAGACCGTCGATGCCGGGCAGGATGCGATCGAGCGTGATGAGATCGCACTCGGCGCATAGCGCGCGCGCGACGCCTTGATGACCGTCCGTGACCCACTCGACGTCATAGTTCGCCTCGGTCAGCGACTCGACGATCTCCCGCGCTACGACGGGGTCGTCTTCAATCGTGAGGATTCGTTGCATAGGTGCATTCCCATCGTGTTTGTGCGTCGCGATGCGGCCAGGCGCACCGATCGGCACTCGGGTCCAGTGTAGGGAACACACCCGTTCTTTTGCATCGCACAAAAATGAAGATAATTTTATAAAGGCACGAGATCAACCATCATCAAACGTAATGACTGCAATCAAATCGTTTCAATTGCTTGATGCATGGGCGATGACTAAGCTGATCCGACCGTGCAGCACACGCGAAAAAAATAGAGCGAGGAGAACGCATGACTGACACTTCAAACCCTGGACGTCGCCGAGCGCGACACCGTGCTTCGACGATCGCCGCCTGTCGCAACGCGATCGTGGCGACGCTCGTCGGCGCGGCAGGCACCGCATCGGCGCACGCGGTGCAAACGTCGATCGCCATGACGCCGGCGGCATCGCATACGATCGAAGACCCTGCACAAGCGTGCGCCGCGCTTCAGCAAACCGCCTTCGCCGATACGACGATCGCGTCGGCGAATATCCTGCCCGCGCAGAGCACGCTCAAAGACCCCGACGGCAAACCGGTCGTGACATCCGTGGCCGTCTGCCGTGTCGTCGCGACCGTCAGCACGCGGCCCGACGAACATATCGGCATCGAAGTCTGGCTGCCGGCCGACGACTGGAACGGACGTTTGCTCGGACTCGGATCGGGCGGTTTCGGCGGGGCGATCCTCTATAGCGCCCTCGCGCCCGCGACCGCGCGCGGCTTCGTCGCCGTCAATACCGACACGGGTCATCAAGGCGGCGCGCAAGGCGCGATCGGTCAGCGTCTCGAATGGGCCGTCAATCCGACGCAGCTTCGCGACTGGGGGCATAGCGCGGTACATGAAATGACGGTGACCGCGAAAGCGATCACGCGACGGTTCTATGGCCATGCCGCATCGCATGCGTACTACTCGGGCTGTTCGACGGGCGGCGCCGAGGCCATGGAAGAAGTCGAGTACTACCCTGACGACTACGATGGCGTTCATGCGGGTTCGCCCGGCATGGGCTATAGCCACCTGATGGAAAGTTTTCTCTGGAGCGCCAAGCTGCCCGCCCAACAGCCCGAGGCCAAGCTGACGCCCGCCGCGCTCGGCGTGCTGAGCCATGCGGTGCTGCAAAGTTGCGAAGGCGCGAACGCCGTCAATGACGGCTTCCTCGCGAATCCGATGCAATGCCGTTTCGATCCGGCGACGATTCAATGCAAGGCAGGCGACGACCCCTCGACATGCTTGAGCGAAGCGCAGGTTCACGAAGCCGAACGCCTCTACTCGCCGGTCGTCGACTCGCGCACGGGTAAGGAACTGTATCCGGGCTTCGTACACGGAAGCGAGAATCAATGGGCCTTGATTCAGGGCGCGCTCGTGCCGAACTACGCACAGCCGCTCGTCGCGAACGTCGTCTTCAACGATCCGAACTGGGACTGGACGACCTTCGATTTCGGCGCGGACAGCGACCGGCTCGACGCAAAGCTGGCTCCGTCGAGCGATGCGATGCAGACCGATCTCTCGCGTTTCAAAGCCCATGGCGGCAAGCTCATCATGACGCAGGGCTGGTCGGATTCGTTCAACGCGCAGACGCTGCCGATCGAGTACTTCAACGACGTCGCGCAGCGCGAAGGCGGCATCGCGAAGACGCAGCGCTTCTTCCGGCTCGTCATGATCCCGGGCATGAGTCATTGCGGCGGCGGCACGGGGCCGACGACGATCGGCGGCAATACGCCGCCCGTCAAGCTGTCGCCCGAACGCGACGTGGTGACGGCGCTCGAAGCATGGGTCGAACACGATCAAACGCCCGGCACGTTTATCGCGACGAAGTACGTCGACGATACGCCGTCAGCCGGCGTGCGCTTCGAACGGCCGGTCTGCACGTACCCCGCGGATCTCGATTACGACGGCCACGGCGATCGGCGTGACGCGTCGAGCTATCGATGCGTCGTGCATCATCCGTAGCCGCGCGTCGCCATCCGTAGCGTGTCGCGCGGCAGACTTACCGGCTCGATCCGCCGCTGCCGCCCGACGCGCCGCCCGAACTGCCGCCGTGACCGCTCGACGCGCCCGTCGATCCGCCATTGCCGCCGTTGCCGGCGCTGCTCGACGAGCCGGTGCCGCTGCCCGAACTGCCGCCCGCGCCTCCGCTCGCACTGCCCGCGCTGCCGCCGTGACCACCCGGACCACCGCCTGCGCTCCCGCCCGTGCCGCCCGTCGCGCCACCGGTGCTGCCGCCTTTTCCTCCCGCGCCGCTACCGCTGCCGCCCGTCCCGCCCGATGCGCTGCTCGTGCTGCCGCCGGTGCCGCCAGAGCCACTCGTGCCTCCGCTCGAACCGCTACCGCTTCCCGCGCCGCTGCTTGAACTTCCGCCGCTGCCGGCAGAACCGCCGGCCGAGCTACCGGCGCTGCCCGAGCTTCCCGAACTCGAACTCGAACTCGAACCCGAGCCGGCGCCGGACCCGGACCCGGACCCGGACCCGGACCCGGCACCCGATCCAGAACCCGACCCGGACCCCGCGCCTTGCCCCGCTCCCGCGCTCGCGCCTGTTCCATTCGCGCCTGCGTTCTTGCAGCTTGCCGTCACGGCATGCGTGCATCCGGTCTCGGCCGACGCCGCCATCGACTCGGCGCCGCCGGTATCCGACTCGTCCTGTGCATCGCACAGCACAGGAAGCGCGGCCAGCAAAAGCGACATCATCAAGCGACATCCGACCTTCGACCCATTCATGACGTTTGTTCGCATCGTCCACCCCCTCCCCCGTTTCAAAGAAGCCGAAACTTTGATGTCCGGTGTTTTTATCGATGACGTCTTCCATACTTTGCGATCCTAAAGAAATGGAAGATGTGCGAACAATGGCACGATGCGCGTACGGTTCTGTGCGGTTCGCCACAGGACATGACGATCTCTCGACAAAACGACATTCAAATACCGTTTATCGAGAGATTCTTTGAGGTCTCCGCCGGATCCCTAGACCGTGTACGGGTCTCGGTACACTTTTTGAATAGTGCTACGAATGAATCGAACGACGCACGCCGTGACGCTCGGACCACACCGGGGCGCGACGGATCAGGACGACGATTTCCGTTTGGGCATCGCGTGCGCGATGGCCTTGACGAATTCCTCCGTCACGCGCGGCAGTGTTCTGCCGCGCTTCTTGACGAGGGCGATCGGCCGGACGAATGCGGGATCGTCGATGGTCCGCGTCACGAGACCGGGCTCGGCGCGGACCTCGCGAGCCGAGGCCGGCAGCACCGATACACCGAGTCCGCCTCGGACCATGGCCACGGCGGTCATCATATAGGTCGGCTCGCATGCGATATCGGGCGAGCATTGCGCCGCGGCCAGCGCGGCGTCGACGACCGCGCGCACGCTGGTGCCCGGCGCGGTCAGCACGAGCGGCGTGCCGCCGAGATCCGTCACCTTGACGCGGCGTTTGCGCGCGAGCGCATGGCTCGTCGGACACACGACGACGAGCCGGTCCTCGCCCGTATGCAGCACATCGAGCGTCGCATCGACGGTGTTGCCGCCTGTGACGCCGATATCGACGTCTTCATTGCGTACGAGCGTGTTGACGATGTTCGCAACGACATCGCGGATCTGAAACTGGGCTTGCGGCACGCGCGTTCTGAACGCCTGGATCAGCTCGGGCAACGCGCTGGCCGCAAACGTCGGCAGACACGCGAGACGCACCGTGCCGCTCGCGCCTTCACCGAGCGCGCGCGCGTCGCGCAGGGCCTGTTCCATATCGTTGAGCGAGCGCTGCAGCAAAGGCAGCAATTCGCGTCCGGTCTGCGTCAAGGCGACGCTCCGGCTATTGCGATCGAACAGCCTCGCGCCGACGGTCTCTTCGAGTCGGCGGATTTGCACGGTCAATGCGGGCTGCGAAAGATGCAGACGCGTCGCGGCACGCGTGAAATTCCCGGCTTGCGCGACGGTGACGAACGCGCGGATATCGCGGAGATTCAGATCCATAACGTGTTTGGATAACTGCGATCAAATCATTTCAATTGTGTTATCGGCGCATCGAACTTACGCTGGCTCGCACTAAAAGACAAGATCGGAGACAACCATGCTGGCTTTATTGGGGATCGCCACGATAGCGGTCTTGCTTGCGGCGATCCTGACCAAGCGGCTTTCGCCGCTCGTCGCGCTGATCATCGTGCCGGTCGCGGCGTCGCTGCTCGGCGGCTTCGGATTGCAGACGAGCAAATTCGTCATCGACGGCATCAAGAGTCTGGCGCCCGTCGTCGGCATGTTTGTCTTTGCGATTCTGTATTTCGGCACGATCACCGATGCGGGGACACTCGATCCGATCATCGATCGCATCCTGCGCGCGGTCGGCACACGGCCGACGCGCATTGTCGTCGGCACCACCTTGCTCGCGTTGCTGATCCACCTCGACGGCTCGGGCGCGGTCTGCTTTCTCGTCACGATCCCGGCCATGTTGCCGCTCTACGATCGCTTGCAGATGGATCGTCGCGTGCTGGCCGCCGCGGCGTCGATGGCGGCGGGCATCAATTTCCTGCCGTGGACCGGACCGATGATTCGCGCATCGGCATCGCTGCACGTACCGATTTCGTCGCTGTTCAATCCGTTGATTCCGATTCAGGCGATCGGGCTTGTTTTCGTCTTCGGCGCGGCCTATTGGCTGGGCCGCCGCGAAGAAAAGCGTCTCGGGCTGACCCGCGCCGACGGTGCGATTCCGATGCCCACACGCGAACTCACGCCCGAACAACAGGCGCTGCGCCGCCCGAAGCTGTTCGTGTTCAACATCGTCCTGACCGTGCTCGTGCTCGGCACGATGGTCGTCATGGGCGAGAAAGTGCCGCCCGCGCTCATGTTCATGGTGGGCCTCTGCGTGGCGCTGATCGTCAACTATCCCGACGTCGACATGCAGCGCAAACGCATCGAAGCGCATGCGCGCGCGGCGCTCATGATGGCCGGCATTCTGCTTGCCGCGGGCGTCTTCACAGGCGTCATGCAAGGCAGCGGCATGCTCAAGGCGATGGCGCAGGCCGCGGTCGGCTTCGTGCCGCAAGGCATGGCGAGTCAGATCCCCGTGGCGTTGGGCCTGCTTTCGATGCCGCTCAGCATGCTGTTCGATCCGGACTCGTTCTACTTCGGCGTGCTGCCCGTGGTCGCCGAAATCGCGAGCCAGCTCGGCGTGCCGGCCGTCCATGTCGGACAAGCGGCCCTGCTCGGACAGATGACCACGGGTTTTCCGGTCAGTCCGTTGACGCCGGCGACGTTTCTCGTCGTCGGCTTATGCGGAATCGATCTGGCCGATCACCAGAAATTCACGTTCCCTTTGTTGTTCGGCGCGTCGATCGTGATGACGATCGCATGCGTCGTGTTGGGCATCTTT
Organism: Pararobbsia silviterrae; assembly: GCF_003628125.1. Classification (GTDB taxonomy): domain Bacteria; phylum Pseudomonadota; class Gammaproteobacteria; order Burkholderiales; family Burkholderiaceae; genus Pararobbsia; species Pararobbsia silviterrae. The sequence continues at coordinate 437,614 of NZ_RBZU01000004.1, read as the reverse complement.
CCTTGGTAAGACTTGGCGGACGATTTTATGCATTCCACATCGGCAGCGGACGCACGGCGCCGGATTCGGCTCGGCGCGGGCGCGGGGTATTCGGGCGATCGCATCGAGCCCGCCGTCGAGCTTGTCGAACATGGCGAACTCGATTACCTGATCTTCGAATGTCTGGCGGAGCGCACGATCGCGATCGCGCAACAAGCGCGCCGCAAGGATCCGTCGCAGGGCTACGACCCCTTGCTTGAAGCGCGGATGCGCGCCGTGCTGCCGCTTGCGGTTCGGCGCGGCGTGCGCATCGTGTCGAATATGGGCGCCGCGAATCCACGCGGCGCGGCGCTCGCGACGGCGCGCATCGCGCGTTCGCTCGGCTTGCGCACACTCAAGATCGCCGCCGTCGGCGGCGACGATGTACTCGATCGCGTGCTGTCGGAACGCTTTCGCTTCGAGGAGACGGGCGACGATGTCGCCGCGTACCGCGATCGGATCGTGTCGGCCAATGCCTATCTCGGCGCGGAGGCGATCGTCGCCGCGCTCGATGCGGGCGCCGACGTCGTGCTGACCGGACGCGTCGCGGATCCGTCCCTGTTCACCGCCCCCTTGATTCACGCTTTCGGCTGGCGCATGGACGACTGGCGCACGCTCGGACAAGCGACCGTCGTCGGGCATTTGCTCGAATGCGCGGGACAGATCACCGGCGGCTATTTCGCGGATCCGGGTTTCAAGGACGTGCCGAATCTCGCGCGCCTCGGCTTTCCGATCGGCGAAGTGAGCTCCGACGGGACGGTCGAGATCACGAAGGTCGCGCATGCGGGCGGCGCCGTGACCGAGGCGACGTGCAAGGAACAATTGCTTTACGAAATCCACGATCCCCGACGCTATGTGCAGCCCGACGTGGTGGCCGACTTCAGCGACGTCCGCGTAAACGCGCTCGCGCGGGACCGCGTGAGCGTATCGGGCGGTAACGGCGCGCCGCGCACGGACACGCTCAAGGTATCGGTCGCCTATGTCGACGGCTATATCGGCGAGGGGCAGATTTCATACGGCGGCCCCGGCGCGCGCGAACGCGCGACGCTTGCGCTCGAGATCGTGCGCGAGCGTCTCGCGTTGACCGGCGTCGAAACGAGCGAACTTCGCTTCGATCGCATCGGTATCGACTCGCTCTACGGCGACACGGCACAGGACGAACGCGGCGAGCCCTACGAAGTGCGGATCCGTGTCGCGGGACGCGCGGCGTCGGCCGAGCAGGCTCAACGGATCGGCAACGAGGTCGAAACGCTCTATACGAACGGTCCCGCCGGCGGCGGCGGCGCGACGAAAACCATGCGCGAGGTGATCGCGGTCCAGTCGGTGCTGATGCCGAGAACGGCGGTCCGTCCGACATTCGAATTCGTGGAGGCGGCCGATGAAGCTGCGTGAACTCGCGCACGCGCGCACGGGGGACAAGGGCAATACGCTCAATGTCTCGGTGATCTGCCATGACCCCGCGCACTACGCGCACCTGTCGCGCGAATTGACGCCGGAGGCCGTCAAGGCGTGGCTCGCCGATATCGTAAAAGGAGACGTGATCCGGTACGCGTTGCCGAATCTGGCCGCGTTCAATTTCGTGCTCCGCGATGCGCTCGGCGGCGGCGTGACGCGCTCGCTCGCCATCGACGCGCATGGCAAGAGCGTGAGTTCGGCGTTGCTGGGAATGACGATTGCGGCGCCGGACGAACGCTAAACGCCCGCCCCTCTTTGGCGCCACTTGTCATGACTACGGCTTCGGATACGCCTCGACGACGTCGCCGGCGACATAGCCGTGCTCGACGCTGATATTGCGGAGCTGCACGCGCAATTCGACCGCTTTGACGACGCCCTTGCAGTTTTGCTGGTGAATGTCGATCGACCACGTACCCGAGCCGCCGACGCCTTGATCGAGCAGCGAAAGCGGATGCCCTTGCGCATCGACGTGCGTGAGGTTCAGTTGGCCCATGAAACGGCACCCGGCATTATCGTCAAGCTCGACGGCCTGACCGAGCGCAGACGCATCGGGGATGCTCTGGAGCAGCGCGAGCCGCTTTCCGGCGTCGTTCGGGTCGGATGCCCAAGCGGCGCTCGTCAATGTGCAAAACGCGACCCACGTCAGAAACAGCGATGTCCTCTTCATTCGATACTTCTCTAGTTCTCGTGCGAAAGTGGCATTCATCCAGCCGATCGGATTCCTTGGCGAACCGATCGGGCAGTATACCGGGGAGCGCGTCACGCCCCGCGTGCCGCGCGACGTCGACGTCGACGTCGCGCGCGTGTCGCAGTGTAGATTGAAAGCCGCTTGTTTGGCAGGACACCCACCATTACGAATGGTGTCACGCGGATCGTGCGCTTTGCCTCAGGCGAGACCGAGAGCGGCTCAAGGTCTGGCTTGGGAGCTCGCCGAACGTGGCGCGATAGTGTTCCGAGAATCGCGAAAGATGCCGAAAACCCCAGTTGAGCGCGGTCCCTGAAACGGAACACGAGGGGCTCGGCGCGAGAAAATCGCGCAGTGTGCAATTCAAACGCTTGTTGAGAATCCACCCTGTCGGGGTCATGTCGACGCTGCGTCTGAACGTGCGTTCGAGCGCACGCCGGGTGCAGCCGATCTGTTCGGCCGCGTCGGAAATGGCGAACTCCGCATCGGCGTCCGATTCGCATTCGATCATCGCGATGCGTTCGCACGCGAGAATCCGGCGAAAATTGCGTTCTTGCGCCGCGGATCGTCCCGATCGGATCTGAGCGCCCGCTTTGGAGAGGATGTCCGTGCACACGAAAAGCAAGGACCGATACACGTCGCGCGCGAGATGCGCGTCGATCTCGCCTTCGCCGCTTCTCCAATTGACGGCCGCCACCGCCGCGCAGATCGCGTTCGCGAGCGCCGCGCGCCGTGCGGGATCCAGATGGATCGAGGTGGACAGGGTTGCCGGCAGGATCATCGGGCGTCCGACGCAAGCCACGGCCCATCTTTGAAAACACGCCTCCGTCACGGCAAGATTGACCCAGCTCGACGCACCGGCGGCATGATACAAAAACTCCGCGCCGGGACCATAGAGCTGTACCTCGTCGGCGCCGGCCAATACCGTGTTGTATCGGGTGACGTCGTTACCGGCGACGGCGAAACTCACGCAAAACGCATCCTGCGGCATGCGACCCTGCGCGATCACGGGAAAATCGTACTGTCCGACATCAAGGTGAAGCTCATCGAGCACGAGCTGGTGATGCTCGAGTGTGCCGGCTTGCGCGTGCATGAGTCGATGTTCGACATGCCCTCCGTACAACACGTCATAGGCTAGACAGGGTTCGAAACCTGAATAGACGGTTCGTCGATAGGTCGATTGGAGTTCCATTTCGACACTCCTCGAATGTGTTCTTGAAGCGATTACAGCCCGGAAGAGCATCGCACACGCCGCCTGTCTCGCTCCCCGTGCGGCGTGTACGCGTACTTCCCGGCGTCTCTGCTACTCCACTGCGTCAGCTTGTTGCCGGAATTTGTTCAAAGTCAGCCTCGGTGGTCTCGACAGCCGGCGTCGTATCGGTCGCGGCCGGCGCGGTCAACGTCAGCGGCACCGTGATCGAGCAATTGATCGACAAGCGCGGCTTGTTGCCCATCGATTGCCAAAAATTGCCGAGACTATTGAGTTCCTCCGTAGGCGGGATCATGCGCGTGTACGCACGGGGCAAGCCTTTAAGCTGCCGATTGTTCACCAACGCGTTGACGACCTGATTCATGGCCATCATCGCCTGCGAGTCGGGCAGCGCGACGGGACCGTGGGAATCCGTCGACGTTACCGTTTCCCAATAGGTAATCAGGTAGTTGCAGTTCACGTTAACCGTACCGGGTGCGTACACGTGCGTTGTCGAGTCGTATTTGCGCGCATCTCCGCTGCGCATCTGTAAGTCTTCATGGATTTCATAGAGGAAGACGCTGACCGTCGGAACCGAAAACTCGCTATCTCGATCGGGAAGCGCGAACGTCAGATCGATGCCCGGACTCAGATAGTCTTTCAGTGCACTGTGCAGTGCCACGTTGACGCTGATGATCGAGGCATCGGAAGCGACGGACGGATCGGAAGGCGTGGACATGAGTCGGACTCCTGTTAGTGCGGTTCAAATAGAATTCGACCCGTTTTGGCGAGCTCACGCTTGACGGCCAGGTCGAGATGGCGTTGACGTATGGAGCTGTCTCCCGCAGCTTGAGCCAGCCAAGTCGCCAACAGCGCGACGTTGCGAATATTCGCGCCCGTCAGTGGAATACGCTCGGCCATGCTGGTGAAATCGACCTCGGGGTCGACACCGACGCCAGGCGGCCAGATCGCGCGCCACATCCGCTCGCGCAAGATCGCGTCGGGATACGGAAAGCGAACGATGAAGGTAAATCGGCGGCTGAACGCATCGTCGAGGTGGCTTCGATTGTTGGTCGCGAGAATCACGAGCCCCGGATAATTCTCGAGACGCTGCAATAGATACGACACCTCGATATTCGCGTGCCGGTCCTGTGCATCCTTCGTTTCGCTGCGTTTCCCGAACAAGGCGTCGGCTTCGTCGAAGAACAGCACGCCCGCATCGCGCTCGGCGAGATCGAAGATCTTCGCGAGATGCTTTTCCGTCTCGCCGATGTACTTGTTGACGACGACGGACAGATCGGCACGAATCAGATCGACACCCAGTTGACCGGCCAGCACCTCGGCCGCCATCGTTTTCCCTGTCCCCGAATCGCCGTAGAACAAGGCACTGATGCCTGTACCGTACCCGATCTTCGCGCCGAAGCCCATGTCGAGCACATCGTCGCGAAAGCGCGCCGCGCTGATGATATCGGTCATTTGACCGAGCACGCTGTCGGCGACGACGAGGTCCGCATAACCTCGGCGCGGCGATATTCTTCGCGCAAGCTTTCCGAAATCCTGCTGCGCACGGAGTTGCAGCGCCTTCAACATGTCCTCATGGTCCATGTGGAGCGCACCGCGTCGCCGGCGATAAAGATCGGCTTCACGCGCAATCACGGGCAGATCGTAGGCGGAGAATCCGAATCGCTGGCTTAACGCTTCGCAATCGACCGTTGCGTCGGGAGGCACGAGCGCATACAAGTTCGCCGCGCGTTCGCCCCGCGTCATGATCGGCAAGTCGAAATGCAGTTGAGGCACGTCGGCGAGTTTCGGCGGCGACGCATGCGCGTCGATCAGACACACGACCTGCAATCCTCGCTGCTCGAGCAACTTCACGATCAACGCCTGCAGGTCACGCCCGTCGTCGGTCGTGGCGGACGTGAGTCCTTGGATGACGAGACACGCTTCGCGCAAGCGGATGTCCCTGAACAAGCTGCGGCAGGCGGAGAGTCCCTGCGTTCCGGCCCGCGAGAGCGTTTCGCAGTCGAGCGCATACGTGTCCATACCGTATTGCGCCGCGATTTGACTGACGAGCCGCTCCGCGCCCGCCCCCGGCGCGGCACGCAACACGGCCACGGGATGAATATCGAGGCGCGGCATCTCGATCCATGCCTCGATCTGTTCAACCACGGAGCACACCGACGGCACATGCTCGATCTCGATGCAGCTCACCTTCTCGATTCCGAGTTCGAACGGCGGCGCATAGGGATGGCCAAGCAAGTAGTGATAAACGCCGATGTCGGTCAACAAGGTGCATTGCGTCCAGCCGTCGCTCGATTGTCCGGGGCGGTCCATCCATCGCACAAGCCCATGCCGGATCAGACTGCCGTCCGCGGACAGACTGCTTTGACGCGCGAGCCGCTCGGCGGGAGTGTCACAAAAGAGGCTCAGCGCGAGTTCGATCGTCGGCAGCCTCTTTTGTCGTTCGCTATCCTGAATATCGGAGAACAAAAAATGGTAACGACTGTCGACGTGCACCATGAGCGCGAGCAACAGCACGTTCCACTCGAATTCATTGAGCTCGAAATTGCTCGCAAGCCGATGCATCGCGCCGGGCGGCGGTACCGGCGGCGTCGGGTCGTCCGACTCCCACCAGTGCGGCACGCCATGCGGCTCGGCGATGCGCGATTCGACGCGCTCGGGCGCCAGCAGAAAGTGACCGGGGAACGGCACCGGATCCTCGCTATGAATACGGTGATAGCGCCGCTGCAACAGCAAGTCGATGCGTTCGAGCTCGGGCATCAGCGCGCCCCAAGCGGGTCCGACATCCAGCGCTTCCGCATCCATGGCGGTCAGGACATTCCAATGAGGATTTCGCATTGGGTTCTCCAGGCCTTGCAGCTCAGGTTGTCCGACATGCCTTTATCTCACGAACCGGCACGTCCATTCCATCTAACCGGGTTTTCCCCGACGCCCGACCACGCGACGGGCGCCGGGACTCCCCTCCGCGACATCCATGTCCGGCATGCTCCATTCAATCGACCACGGCTGCGGCAGCCACGGCAGCGTCAACGCATTTAACGGCCAGGGCCAATCGGCAAGCAGAATGTCGAAGGCCTGCGACGGGACTTCGAGCATCGGCCCCGATGCCGCGACGCTCAGCATGCCCGGCCGCCTGAGAAAGAATCGGCAAATATCCTCGATCCGCAAGGTTCGCCAGCCGGGCAATTGCCGCACAGCCGTCGATAACCATTGCTCGGCGGCCTCACGCATGTGATCGGCATGCACGCGCTCGGGCAGCAGCACGTCTTCCGAGACGCCGCACAGAAACCGCGCGACTGACATCTGGCCGTCGAGCGGAACGTCGCCCAATGCGATCCAGTCGAGCCAGAGCGCGCATTCGACTTGCGCCTCCGACGACGTAAAGCGGCCGTCCTCGTACAAACCCAGGCGTCGAAACAGATCGGGCAGCAGCGGCCATAGCGTGACGAGGCCCGCATTCGCGACAAGGCGGACTTGCGGCGCCACGTCGGACATCGATTGTGCAGGCATCGGATTCGACGCGCCTTGCGTGGCCTTGTCCATCATCTCGCTCAGTCCTTGCATCCGCGGTTGCCGCCGAATCGCGTCGACCCATGGCTGCAAGCCGCGAGACGCGTGTCGAGACACGACAGTCCGCGCGATATCGGTGTCTGCCGACGGATCGATCGACATGACGTCGCCCCGTTCGGGCGGCGCGATCGCGATGTCGTGTTCGTGCGCGTAGCGCAACGACTCGAGCAGCACGCGTTGCGGGGTCGCACGGTCGGACCAGCCCATCAAATTCGCAAGTTCGACTTCGCCGACCAGCGACACCAAGTTACGCCGCGCCGTTTCGAGCAATCCGCTATCGGCGACGACGCGCCGCCAGCGTCCCGGATCCGTATGCATGCCGCGCCTCAACGCGTCGATCAACGCACCGCGATGTGTATTGTCAGGCGCGCGCAAATACGCTTCGAATCGGCGTGACGATGCATCGAATACCTCCTCCCCCTCATCGCCTACGCCCACGTCGAACCGATCGCGCATGCGATCGATTCGATCCCGGACGCCGGCTTCGAACATCTTCAAACAGCGCTCGCGCAAAAGACTTTCCAAGCGATCGAGCGATATCTGACCAAGATCGATCGTCAAGCGATCGATATGGAGCGTTCGATCCACGCCGGAATCAATTGCATTTAGAACAGTTTCACACTCCGAAGAGAGCACACGGCGAAGAACGTCGGCACATCGGCGCGAGAGCATGTCATGCATGCCAAAAGGCAATTCAAGTTCAGCTTGAACGAGGGTTATCGTGTGCGTCATGGCATGGCACGATGCATTGCGTTAGTTAAACGGCGCTATGCAATTTTCATGATAAAGACAAGGCTGTAATACGGAATCTTGACGGAGACGGTATGATCATGATCAAAGCCTGTCACGGTTGCCCCGTGATTATGAGGTTGCCCGTATGTCGTCGGGTCGCCATATTGCTCCGCATACAGCGCCCCGTATTCTGAGTTCTCAATATCAGTTGCTAGACGTCCGTATGTTCTATCCTGATCGCCACCGCTAGCGATTCCTTCCTCAAAACCACCCAACGTGGTGTAATAAACATGATCGTGAATCTTTAGCTCCAATTTCGGAATTTCTGGTGCCAACAAAACATGATCTTGCACTGTCACAACCAAATCTGAATTCGGCGTCGTCGATGTCGTGGCCGCCACATACATCGCGTTGACCCCGCCAGTCATCGTGACGTCGCTATTTGTATCACCCGCCGTCAACCCGGCCGATCCCATGACGAATCGGTTCTTAAGGTTCGGCGTACCTGTCGTCCCGTCGCAGACATGCCATCCGGTCGGCGGCGTCACGGTTCCACTGAACATCAGAATGGTCCCGATGGGCATTGCGGCCATCGGATCGCAGCGCAGCCCATCCGCGTCGGCCACGATGCCGCCATTCGGCTTGACTTTGACTTTGAGCTTCCCGATATCGGCGGCGTCGGTCATCAGTTCAAGACCCAGTCCGACGGTGTTATCGGTCTGATCGGGGCTTTGTCCGATCGCCAAACGACCGCAATCGGCAATGTCGATGAGTTCCGCAAAATCCGTGTCGAGCGGGATGCTGCCCGCCGCGAATTTGCCCTTCAACGCCTCGGTCGTTCCGCCCGTCGTCGCACGCGCCGATTTACGCTTCGTCATGATAGGCTCCTTGCCATTCATATTGTCGATCCGCTCGCCGTGCTGCCCTTCGGCACGAAGAACAAATATTCCACGAGAATGTAGTCCGCATTCCACTCCGTGCCATCAGCGCCGACGGCGGCCGCCCGCTCGTCGGGGGTCGCGACCTTCATCGATCCGATGCCGGTATTTAACTTAACTGGAACCGTGCCGAGTCCGAGCTTCCAGAGCAATTGCCACGTCGCGGTGCTTGGTGCGGTTTGTCCGTCTTGCCAGCTCGCATAGCAAATCGCAAAACTCTCGAACGATTGGCTGCTCTCGCTATCGCCGGTGAGCCAGTGAATCATGAGCGCCACATGCGCGGGCAATTCTTCTTGCACGCATTGCTTGATCCAAGCTTCGGTCGCGTAGGGATCTCCGTTCGCCGGCAACATCGTCTTGTCGAGCACCAGGCTCACGATCATTGAAAACCGATCAGCAGTATTCAACGTATACCAGACGTAGTTCGCAGCATCGGCCGCGAGCGGATACGTATCGGAGGAATCGACCCGAGCGACCGTCACCGTACCTTGAATACCGTCGACATCTTGAACAGTCACCTTGACCGGCGTCTCCGCCGATGTCAGATCGAACGGGACGATCGACAGCGTGTCACCGATCCGAACCCCGGCCGGAAACGGGAAAGACTCAGGAATCGTCAGCGTAACCGGATCGACCGGCGACGACGGCGTGTCGGACGCATATTGAAGCCGATAGAGAATCTCTTCGAGCCAATTTTTGCAAGCTTGCCACGTGAGATCCTTGGCAGCCTGTGCCGTCAATACGGCATCGACCCGCAAATCAAGCACTGGATTCTCGTCGATGCGTAACGTGAAGGTCTGTGTGTTCGCATCGACCGTATCGACAATCAGCGCTTGCAACGTGATCCTGCTTTCTGTCATCGCATACAAGACAAAATCGATCAATTGACCCTTTTTGAGATTTGCGAGCGAAGGTGTCGCCGGATTCACGACGGTCATGATCAGCCCATCGTCCGACACCGTGACAGTCGTCGGATAGGTCGGCACGTCGTAATCCGCCGATGGCTTGACAGGCAGCAGCGCGCGGTGTTCGACAAGATAGAACGGCAACTCGCCCATATCGACCGGATCGACGAACAGATTCGGCCCCAATCCCAAACGCGCCGCAATGCGCTTTTGTAGCGCGGACACCTGATCGATTCGAATATTGTCCCGCGAGTAAGCGAGCGTCGTGATTTGCTTCAGGTACGATTGCTCGACGCTCAGAAAATCGTCTTCGGTCGTGTCGAGCATCCGCGACGCGCGTTCCGTGCCGAAATAACCCAGCAAGTCATCGAGAATTCGAAGTTCCTGGTCGTAGTCATTCGCCAAGGACGCGCTCTGCGCAATCAACGCGGACTTGTACAAGGTATGGGCCGCATCCCCGGCGCTTCCGGCAGCGTACGGCCATTGTTCACCCCAGACCGTATCGCCGGTCCGCTCGAACGAAAGCAGCTTGGGCAACATCGACAATTGCGCGCAGCCGTTGGCCATCGCCTGCTCGAACGCGAGAAGATATTGAAAAAGCGGTAACGGAGCACCCTGCTCGGGTTGCAACTGCAAGCCATAGCACGGCGGAATCTTGTCGCTGACCGGATGATATTGCGCGACATCCCGCGGCTTACCGTACGGCAAAACGACGGGCGAATTGTCTTCGATAACGACGGGCGGGAGCGCCGCCGCAATGTCGTCTGCCGTCGCACTCACGTATGTCCCATCCGCCGTCACCAAGCGGACGTGTTCGACAAAGCTGGCGAGATCCGCACCCCATGGCAGAGGGTACTGACCCGGGGCCGCTGTCTGCCAGATCCACGGCTCGGTCGCCGTGGCGGACGCTTCCGTCAATGAATGAATACGCTTGACGCCGTCGATCTCCATCCACTTTTCGGCAAGGCCGCTCAGGTTCACAACCACCGCGTGCGTGTAGTCGGTCTGCGCCGGCAGTTGCGGTTGCCATCCATGTTCAAGATAAGGACCTTGATAGATGTCTTGCGCTGTCAGGCCTTGATCCAACAATGTTGCCGTCTCGACGTGCGATACCGCCGGCGAAATGTATGCGCATGCGGCCGAATAGAGCTGAGCCTGAATGTCGGCGTAATTGTGTACACCCGCTTCGACTTCGATCTCTGCGACAGGAACAATCGGGTCCGCGCTCGTCCAATTCACCTGACTGACGCTCTCGCAAAGATTTCGGTTATTGAGGAGAAAATCGCTCAATACGGCTTGCGCATCCGAGTCCGCACTCCACACGCCGGGCATCGGTTCGACATAGAGCCTGTAGTTGCCGCGCAGATAGTACGTAACGGTCTCGTCCCCCACCTCCGGTTTGACAAACGTAAACACCAAGCTCGACTTGTCGTAGTAATAGACGTAGTCGTAGTCATACGAAGGCTTTTCGGTATCCGTGGAGTTCAACGGAAAGATCTGGACGTTACGAAATAGATACGTCGTGCGTGCGGTATTCGTGAGATCCAACAACGCACGTCGATAGTCATCGAGCGTGATCGGCCCGCACGTCAACGCCGTCTGCGGGCCGAAGTCCGCCGGGAAAATGCCCTGACCGTCGACCTGTTCATCGATCGGCGGCGTCAAGAGATCTTCGAGCGGCAACGTGTGCCGATACGCAAGATCCGAGACGCTATAGCTATACCCCTCGAGAAACGTCACACCGGGATCGTGTTCGCCCATGTCGGTCCAGATCTGACCGCCGAAGCGCTCGACAGTCCGCTTGGCCTGTTCGTAGAGGGCGTCGAAGTGAATGTCCGCCTGCACGAGGCGAAACAATGGCATGCGGTCGTTCATACGCGTGTCCTCGGCGAAAGGCGTGCGGCCGTACTCGCGGCGCCGATCGCGAACGTGCGCGTATCGGCATCCGGCCACGCCAGAATCAAGACTTGGTCCACGTCGGCTTCGACGGAAACACGTGCGCCGTCGAGTGTCATGTCGTTGACCTCAACGACGAAAGGCTGCGACTCGATAAACGCCATGATCCCGTAGAAGTCGAGCGTGTTGCCTACGGTCACACCGCGCTGTCCATCGAGAATCCACGGCATGTAGCGCAGAGTCAGACGCTCTTTGAGCTGCCGATAGCCATAATCGGGGTTCACATTGAACTCGACGTCATACGCGATGGTGACATCCCGATACGTCGGATTCTTGAGCACGATCGTCGCCCACGCCGAATCATGGGCCTGTAAATAGCCCGCCATCTCGTTCAAATGCGATGTACTGAACACGGGCCGCAAAAGGTCCTGGTTGTCCTTCCTCGCATTGACCGGAATCACGACAAGACTTTGCGTGACCGACGCGGGTAGCTTCGTGATGGTGTCGGCCGGCGGGATCGCCGCGTCGAAGACCTCGGGATACTGCGCATTGAGCAAGTTCGCCATGTCGCGCCACGTCAAGGCGCGCATGCGATGCGACAGGCGCTGCGCCGTTTCCGCGAAAAACGCCATGGGCGTCTGCGCGGGTGCGCCACCCGTCGATGCCCAGGGTTGCGTCACGGAACCCAGCGCGGCGTTCGGCGTGACGGGGCGCGAGATCGTGCCGGCGGCGAGCGGGCTGCGGAAATGGTCGGCCGGGACCGTCTCCGGCGCGTCGAGCGTCGCGGTCATGGCATTCGCCAGAATGTCTTGCAGCCAGATATCACCCTCGTTCGACACCGCATTGCGAACGATTTCCGCTCGGATCCAGAACCGCCCCGCCGGCATGCACGGCGCGTCGTTTGCCGCATCGTGCGGCAGGATCGCCGTCCACAGACCGCTGTCGAGCAGTCCTTGCGTGCCGTCGACGAGCGTGTCCTCAAGCGAGATCCACGCATTGCTTTCATTCAAATAGGTCCACTCGATCGTCAGCGTCTGCGGACTTTGCAGCTTCCAATAGAGCGATAGCGTTTCGCCTGGCGTGCCATCCGTCAGGCCGACATAGAGATAGGATTTCGCGCCGCCGCTCGGCGCCGCCGCACTGCCGTCGATGTAACCGAACGGGGTGAGCTGGTATTGCGTAAAGCCCGCTGCCGTCACGGTGAACACGATCGACATGCTGTTGATTTGCGGCGTGTACGGCGGATTGAGTGTTTCGGTACCCGCGTGCGTCTGATAGTACTGGTACCCGAAATCGCGCCCTGTGAGTTCGAAGCGTACCCATCGCGGCCAATCGCACGGGTCGGACGGTTCGCTATCGCTCACGGGCAACTCGGCCGGCAGGCGGACCTTGAGCGGTGCAGCGACTGGAGCGCCTGTCGTACTGGCAAACAAGGGTTGCGTCGTCGTTCCCGTACCCCCAGGCGGCACGAGCGCAGACGCACCGACCGACGACACAAGCAGCGGACTCACGACGAAGTCGGCATTGCTCGCCGGTGCGACCGACGCATCATAGCCCGCATGCCACGCCGGAAAGTCGACCGTCGGCAATCCGATCCAATTCGGCGTGACGGTCAGATCGATTGTCGTACTGCGCCCGCACCAATCGGGCAGCATCAAATTGAAGCTATTGCCGACAACGGGTGCCGTGCCGAACGGATAGCTGATATTTTCGGGGCGACTGACGCCGCTATCGGTGCTGTAACGCAATGCGGCGGGGTCGTTGACCGTCACGGTGAGCGCCGTGATCTGCGGCACGGTCTTCCCGGCGATGGATCCCAGCCGCATCACTGGCACGTCGAGCGTCATGCCGTCGAGCCCTTGAGGCGCGCTGATCGCCGGGGCGTCTTGCGACAAGACCCAAATCAAAGTCGTGCCGGATAGCGGCGAGGACGGATCAAGAGCGAGATCGAGCCATACGTCCCCCGCGCTGACTTGCGCCACGGTCACGTCCGCCGCGGTCACCGATGCGCTGAACGTCACCGAGAATTGCCGCGTGCCCGACGTCATGCCGAGCGACTCCGACGCAATCATGCGTCCGGAAATCACCGATGTTTGCGTGGTCGACGAATCGAAAAGGCGGACACCTGCCGCAGGCCACGCAACGGCGCCCTGCTCGTAAGGCGTCGCCGACAAATACATCGTCGGTGAAGTCGGATCTGAGTCGGCCGGATCAGGTTGCACCCAGCGCAAATCCGTCCACGCGCTCGGGTTGACGAGCACGTCGTCGTCGAGCGCGTACCGCACGGGCGCGCCGTCTTGCGCATCGCCGCCGTCGAACAGCGTACCGGCCGCCAGGAAACACGCGCGGGCCGTCGGACTCAACGTGAATCCGAGCACGACGTGATCCGCTTGAGCGGGTCGCTCGTCAAGACCGAGGAGGCTTCGGTAGTACAAGTTCCGATGCGCGAGCGGAAGCGCATTCAACAACGCGCGCGGCGTCTTGAGCAACTGCAGGAAGGCAAGCAGAAAGGCCTGCTGCGGCAACAGCATCCCGTCCGCACCGTCGGTATTCGCGAACACCTGTGCAAGCGAATCAGGCGTCAAACCCGACATGAAAAAGAAATCGGCCCATGTGTTCCCGCTCGTATCGAACGGAATCAGTCCAACATAGGCTTGTAGTTGCGCAAGCAAGGTCGCGTCGCTTCGGTCGTCGAGCCTGAAGACCGCGTCCGGTGCGCGTTGCGCGAGCACGCTCTTTAGTTCATCAAGGCCAGGCATGTCCGTGGTCTCCTCTTTCCTTGTGTCCCATCAAGCGCGCGCATAGTGCTGACGCGCGATAAAGTTGCCGCGCCCGATACTCGGCGTCATCGAATCCGGCGTATTCGGCGGACTGATCAGCGTCGCCGGAACGGTCGGCGTGAATCGCGCCGTGAATGGCAAACCGCACACGATCAAGGGCGGCCGACCGACGATGCACGGCGTGAACTGGCTCGCGTCGAGCATGTCGATGCTGACCATGCCTTGTCCCGGTGTATAGCCGGTCACGAAATACCGTGCGGGCCATCGATCCCGCTTTTCGTCGCCGAGCACGCACATCCGGCGCTTCGATACGCTTGCCACGCCGCTCGCCTTGATCAAGGCAGGGGCGGTCAAGACGACGAGACGATGGCCGAACATCGCTTCGAAATTCACGGCGTCACCGTCGCACACGATGAGCGAATTCATACGATCCTTCCTCGATCAGCGGTATGTACATCAACGACGCCCGCCACTCTGCGCTCGATCGCATGGCCGCGCAGGCAGTACAACACTTCGACCGCGACCCGGCTCGTGCTCCCGATCTGTTCGACGCGGATCGCCCTCAGACTCGCCCGCGGTTCGTAAAGCAGCACGGCGTCGACGATTCGCGTTTCGATATCGCTCATGAGTTCGCTATTGATGCTCGCGAACATCACGTCGTAAAGCGCGCATCCGTAGTCCTCGCGCATGATCCGTTCGCCGGGCTCGGTACTAAAGAGGATGCGCAAACTCTCGCGCACGTCCTCCGCGCCCTCGGCCATGTCCACGCCCACGTCGAGCGAAAACGCCGGTGGAAATGCCCAACCGCGGCCAAACACGCGTGTCAGCAGGTCGTCGTTCATGTCGATACACGTCCCTTCAAGACGGATCGCGTGATCCGTCAGTTTTCTAGATCGATGCGAGCGCCGCGTATCGTGACCGACGTACGGCCGGTCGCATCGACCTGGTCTGCGTCGACGGTCACGCGTGGCGCATCGATCTTGCAGTCTTGCTTGCTTGCGATATTCACGCCGTTTTGCAACGTCACGCTGTCGTCCGGCGATTCGAGCGACACTTGCGGAGGCTGACTGTCGAATCGCAACTCGAACTTCTGCGCGCCTTGCGTGACGACCAGCGCCTTGATCGCGTTAGTCACGCTGGGATCGATCGGCGCCGGATTTCGCGGACTGTGCATCGCACCGAGAATCACGGGACAACTCGGGTCATCGTCGAAGAAACACACGACGACCTCGTCCCCGACCTCGGGATAGAAGCAAAACCCGCTCAACGCGCTCGCATACGGCGGCGCGATACGCGCCCAGATCGCAGGACAATCGTCGCCCAGTACAGGGAGCTTGACCCTGAGCCGCTTCATGCCGGTCGGATCCACATCGAATTCGCGCACGACGCCGATATGCAGTCCAGGCGCTCGAGATACGGAACTCATGTCCTTGACGACGTCGTCGGATCCGAGCGTAAGCATCGTGCGCCATCCGTCCGCGTCGGAGACGCGTTGCGTGATCCCCGTCACGATGCCCATGCCATCGAACTGCGTACCGAAGCCGGCGACCCGCGCGGTTTCTCCAAGGTCGAACCGCGTCGACCCTTCCGTCAGGAACGAGCCGCAGGCGCGTGTCGATTGAAGATTCATCAACAGGCTCTTCGCGAGTGAACGCGTGCCCTCGACGCCCAACGAACTGCTGAAATTGAATGCCCACTGCGTGCGATTGAGCTCACCGCTCGTCGAGCAATCGAAGGCCCCCGTGCCCAGCGGCACGGACATGCCCCGCTGACTATCAAACACCTGTGTGCGTTCATCCCAGCTCCCCGCAGTCAGCGATGACGGTTGCGACAGCACGTTGAACCGCCATTGCCCTTCTTCGATCCGCACGCCGATGTCGGAGGACGTTACACGCTGACGCAACTCGGGACCGCGCGGAACCGTCACGTTCGGTGTCTCGATCCGGACACCCCGCGGCGTCGGAAACAGCCACACACCGTTTGCATTCAGACGGCACCGCAGGAAATGCCAGTCCGAGCAGCGAAACTGGAGCATCTGGTCGTGCACGAGATCGAGTCCCGACATCGCAAGCACCGGAATCGTCTGCATCGTGAGCAAGTTCGCGACGATGAGCGCATCGGTCGTCCGATCAAACACTTGCGAACGATGCGTGTTCTGAAGTTTCTGCAATTCATGGCGCAGTTGCAGCGTCAAGACCGGTCTCGAACGCGAGAGCTTGAGCTGCTGATCGACGACGATGCCCTGGAAAATCAGCGTCGATTGTGCCTTTGATTGCCTCAGATAGATCGAGGCGTTCTGACCCGGCCGGCACTGCGCGATATCCTCGACGTGACGCGTCAGATCATCAAGCGCATTGCCTTCGACCGACAACGTCACGCTTGCGACAGGAATCGCGTTGACCTGATGCACGGTCTCGACGAATTCGACCTTGAGCGCGCTCAACGGACGTCGCGCCTCGCCTGTCATTAACGTGATGGTCGGGATCGGGTTCATGAGACTCAGGCTTCCGTGTTCGTTGAAACCTGCACACTGTCGCCTGGCGACGTGGCGTCGGGCGAATCGAGGTCGTTATCGGCCGCAATCGCCAGGTAGGTCACATATCCCGCGAGAAATGCCGATGTCTGAGCGGCCACGGCCGCCAACGACGTCGCATCCGGCATGTCGATCACGACGCGGTTCGGCGACTCGAGCTGCCCCTTCGCGCCCTGGAGCAAGGAGCTATCGTCCGCCATCAATTCAAGTAGCACCGTGGCGCGGATCGGTTCCGCGTCGCGTTCAAAGAGCGTGTAGCGAACCGACATTCCCGTAATGCGTCCCGGGAAGTACCCATGATTGTTCCAGCTCATCCTGCCCCAGTAGATGTTCAAATAGCGGGGCTCTTGACTTGCCGCATGCACGTCGTAACAAACGGTCTTGAGGCGTGCGATCTGGCGATCGATCGATCCCCAGTTGCCCGGCATCGTCGCGTCGAACAGAAGCTCGATCGACAATCCGCCCGGCCGCGTTCGAACATAGCGGTTCGTTTCCTCGGACGTGTTGATGAAGTTCTCCGCCGCGTACTCGGTCCGGTAGCCCAGATTCACGGAGTCCGGGTTGTATCTGACGGACATCCGGTCCACGCGATGCACTCGATTGCGATCGCTGTACGCAACGATCGTGAGCTTCGCGGGCTGTCGCAATGTGATGCTCATAGTTCCCATCCCCTACGCCGTTCTTCGAGCAGTTCAAGGACACGCCGCGCAATCGTCTCGACGGTTCTCACGTCCACTTCCCGTTCAAGCGGTTCCCGCGCGCGGAGCTCGGGCGATTCGGCAACGACATGCGCTCGAATCACGAGTTCGTGGATTTCGATCGTCATAGCCGCACTCCCAGCAACGTCATGTCCTGATACCGAAGTTCAAGCGTGTTGATCAGGATCTGGTTGCTGGCCGCATCGAGATCGCCGAATTGCCAGCGGACCGGAATCGCCTTGGTCACAATCCAGTTCGTCGTGGGCGCATGCACCGCGTCGATCACCGAAATCACGGCATTGAAGTAGACGACCCTGCCGCCGTTGAGTTGACGATTGAACATCAGCGTCAGCGGTGTCGCGACCATCACGCCGCGTTCGAGGACCAGCGATCCATGACGTAATTTGTTGGCGAAATACGTGTTGCGTTGATTCTCGCCACCCTCCGAATACGCGGTGACGTCCCGGTCGCGGCTGAGTCCGCGAATGCGC
The DNA here is from genome assembly GCF_003628125.1 of Pararobbsia silviterrae. Classification (GTDB taxonomy): domain Bacteria; phylum Pseudomonadota; class Gammaproteobacteria; order Burkholderiales; family Burkholderiaceae; genus Pararobbsia; species Pararobbsia silviterrae. Next base: position 419,703 of record NZ_RBZU01000004.1, on the reverse strand, counting down.
TGAAAGCACACGTCGAAGACGTCCATCGCGGGGATCCGTCCGAACCAGAACGTCGCCGCGAAGCGGTGCGAGACCGAAGGTTCGTATAGAGAGAGGTTGTCCATCAGGTCCACTCCTCGTCCACGCCGGCGTCGGTCGGCATCACGGACACGCCCGCGTTGAACGTCACGCTCACGTCGATGAATTCCGCCGGATAGGCGACCGCGAGGCCGATTTTCATGATCATCCGGCCTTGATCGATATCGTCCTGCGTCATGCTTTCATCGAGACCGATCTGGACGTAAAACGCGTCGGTTTCTTCCGCCCCGTATAGGCCGCCGTCCATCCAGAGTTCACGCAGAAAAATATGGACAAGCCCGCGGAATCGGATCCACGTCAGCGCGTTGTTCGGTTCGAACACGAAATGCTGACCGATCTCGCTGACTTGCGTTTCCACATACGCGACGAGACGTCTGACCTGAACATAGACCCACGGTGACGCCGTATCGGCGATCAACGTGCGGCAGCCCCAAATCCGGATACCTCGGCCCACAAAGCTGCGAATGAGATTGAGCGACGCACCGTTCTGCTGAAACAAGCCGTCCGACGCGAGCCACGACTGAGTCGGCTTGATGACATTCGCAAGCGGTACATTGGCGGGCGCGCGCCAGGTGCCGTATTGGCGATCGGTCGTCGTCATGGCGCCGGCGATCGCCGCGGATGGCGGCAGAACAATCGGTGTTTGATTCGCATCCCGATAGTTCGACACGAGGCGTGGCCAGTAGGCAGCGCCCCATTCCGGGTGATCGGGCGTCAACGCGAGGAAGCTCTCCAAGCACGTCGTTGCGTTCGTGGGCGCATCGGGACAATCGAACAAACCGAAGACCCCGTCGCGCGACCGGCAAATCTCCAGCAAGGCATTCCAGGCCTGGGCCCAATTTGCGGTGTCGGTGTCCGCGAGCAACACGGTGTCCGGAATGGCCGCCAGGGTAATCGTCAGTTCTTGTTGAACAGCCTGACGAATTCGGACATCCGAGAACGCAGTGATCAGATCACTCGGCGTGATCGTGGCCAGCACGCTGTAGTCGCCCAGCGAAAGGACGAATCCGCCTTGGCCGCCGTTGTCGAAATAGTGCTGGACCGCGTAGCTCAGGACCGAGTCGGAGGTCGAGTTGCCACCGAAGGCCGTCGTGTAGTCGTCATAGCTGTTAACGGCGATCGGCACATAAGTCGCGCCCTTCTCCGTGTAGCCGATGAACAGCGGCACCGCGGTCGGCTCGGGATCATACGCACCCGCGACCGTGCGATCGCTGTAACTGACATCGGGTTGTTGGATCTCCATCATGGCGTCGTTCCCTCGATGCGGTTTCGCTCGCCCTCTAAGCGGATCACGCGTTCGCTGCGTGCGGCCTCGTCGCTCAACTGCCCATCATGTCTTGCGTGAACTGCAGGATGATGAATTCCGCCGGCCGCACCGCGGCCATCCCCACTGTCGCGATCATTTTCCCCGCGGCGATATCGTCATCGGTCATCGTGACGTCTTTGCCGATCTGGACAAAGTAGGCATCCTCATGTTTTGCGCCCACGAGTGCGCCCTCTTGCCAAAGCGCATAGAGATAATTGTCGATGGCGCTACGCGCTTTTTCCCATGTCGGCGCGTTGTTCGGCTCGAATACGAGCGTTCGCATAGCGCGCTTGATGTCGGACTCTGCGCTATTGAAAAGTCTGCGCACCTGGATGTAGCGCCAGCTTAGGTCGGTGTTCGTCGCCGTTCCGTCGACCGTGCGCGCGCCGGCAACGATATAGCCTCGTTTATTGACGTATCGAAATACGTTGACGCCGGTATCGTTGAGCGCACCCGCTACCGCATTCGACACGGGCGCCGAGATCCCTAGAATGCCTTCGATAGCCACATTCGCAGGCGCGCTCCAGACACCACGTTGACGATCGGTCGCACAATAGACGCCAGCCATCGTCGACGACGCAGGCATCGGAAAACTGAGCGTCAAAAAATCTCGATCAATCTGGTTACTGATGTCCCAGTAAGCCACCTCATTGTCCCCGCCCATTTCGGCCAACGTGGTCACCGTGTTGTCCCCGTTGTCGTCACGGCTCACCACCGTGATCGCCGTGTCGGGGGGACGCGTTCCGTCTGCTCGTATCTCGATCGTCGGATAGTACGCAGCCGAGTATGCAGGCGCCGCTGAGGTTGGTTGTCCCTCCTCGTCCGCATCCGTAATCATGAAATAGAGACTTCCACTAACAAGAAGCGGCGTAAGCAATGGATAGACAACCGCGCTGCGTTCGGTGTTTAAGGCAACTACCGAAATCAGCGTGACATCAGAATATTTCTGAATCTCGGACACGAGTCTTGAACCTGCAATTTCGGGTTCGGCGAGATCGTCCCCGGAAACGGGAAGCACGTAGCAATATCCCCCCCCGTTTGCGAAGTAATTTCTCAGTTGGAGAAAGCAGTGCGTTCCATTCACCGGCACATATGAAATAGAAACGGTGTACGGATCACCTGACGAACCATCACCTGATAGGATCGAAACCGATACGTTCGTCCAATGAATGATCGATAGATTGACAAACTCCAAATAATTGTTAATCCGGATGCACTCGTAAGAAGGAAACAAATGTCCCTGGTCATCGTACATGTCGACCGCGATGAATATCGGCACTGCAGTCGGACTGGAGATGACCGACAAAGATGTCGAGCTGTCCTCTTCCACGTAGACACCCGGATAGGTCACTGTGACTGTCATCTCCCTCTCCTAACACTCAACGCAGCGTCGTAGGAACCCGTTGCTCCACCCGACGCGACCCACCTGTCCAATTGCGCCATAGCAATGAGCCGACAATCAACGGATGTCCGCTCCAATCGACTGATCGTTGCGCTTGGCACTCGCTCGGGTCTCGTCGCTCAATCGCTTACACCCCTTCCATGTTCTGCGTAAATTGCAGAATGATGAATTCCGCGGGTCGCACCGCGGCCATCCCGACTTTGGCAATCATCCTGCCTTTTGCGATGTCGTCGGGCGTCATCGTGACGCCCTCGCCGATCTGCACGAAATACGCGTCCTCGGGCTTCGCGCCGAGCAGCGCGCCTTCCCGCCAGAGGCCGTACAGATAGTTGTCGATCGCGCTGTAGACCTTCTGCCATGTCGGCTGGTTGTTCGGCTCGAACACCATCGCCTCCATCGTCTGCTTGATATCGGCTTCCGCGCTGTTGAACAGCCGCCGCACGGCGATATAGCGCCAATCGTCGCTGTCGTCGAGCGTGCGCGCCCCCCATACCAAGTTCCCCGTATCGGGAAAATAGCGAATCATGTTGATCGCTTTTCCCGTGTTGTATGTGCCTTGAAGGCTGTCCGTGACCGTGAACTTAGGGGTATATCCGGCCGACAGCGGAATATTCGCCGGAGACTTCCAGACGCCTCGCGTACGGTCGTTTCTGCAATAGAGCCCCGCGACAACCGCGCTCGGGGCAATCGCCACGGTCGTCCACGTCACGGAAAGAAACGGGTAGTAGACCGCCGCATATTGATTGGCCGCGTAGGTCGAGGACGACGTCCCAGTGCTATCCAACGCGGTCGTCGGACCGTCGAGAATCGCGAACCGCGTTTCGCCGTCGATGCAGGTCGTGGCCACGGCCGCTGAGATGTCGTAGCTGTTCGCGACCAATAGCGTCACGTCATTCAGAGCCGCCACCGCCGTCGCGACTGAAGCGGACGCAACGGCATAACACGTCCCCCCGCCGTTTTCAAAGTACGCGCGCATGCCGGCATTGCCCGCGTCCGTGAGGTCAACCGTGCCCCCGCTACTGGTCACGAAATCCAGATAGTTATCGAATTTCTTTGCCGTCGTACTGTACGTGGCCCCCATCGCAATCAAGGGAATCGATGTGGGCAAGGCACTCACCGAAATCGAAGGCGAGGCATCTTCTTCGATGTAGACGCCGGGGTAAGTCGTGGTAACGGCCATGATCGCCTCCCCTTACTGGACTTGAACGGTGATGCGATCGGCCATCAGCGTGAGCTCTTCGATCGCGATTTCATTGCTCGTCGCGTCGAGTGCGGGCAACGTCAATCCCGTCGGAAACGCATTCGACACGTTCCACGTGAGCAGCAGGGTCGTGCCCGCGTCGTCCGTCAGGCTGATCGTAATGTCCTTCTTCTCGACCTGATTCAGCGACGTCGAGTTGATCCAGTCATACAGGGCGGACTCGCCGGGAAACACGCCTTTGCGCAGCGTGATATTCACCAGTTGACGTTGGCCCGGCATCTTGAACCAATGCCCTACCCCGTCGCGATACTCAATCGTGTCGTAGTTGATATTGAGCCCGGAAACGTTGTTGAACGCGATATCCTCGCCGCCCAAAGACACGACGAATCGGTAGGTCGGAATCGGATAAGTCGACGCAATCTGGTCTGCGGTGGTCGCCATTGCATTGCTCCTTGATCAGAGGTCCGTCAGGCACGTCGAACGCCGCGGAGCGGCCCGACAGAGACCGCACGACCCGCGCTGTTCGGCGCATCGTTTCATCGGCCTCCGGCGTTTCATCGTCCGGCATGAAGTTGTTTGCCTCCACGGAATCAAGACTAAAAGACGCGTCGAGACCTCGCTATCCGAAACGCGAAATTTTTCTCACTCAGTTGAAAGATCGAACGGAAGACCGGCGATGACCTTTAGCAGATCATGTATTTAAACGCCGTTTGAACATCGATTCGTGATCCGAATCGATTGCGATCGTTCGCGCATGCGCGACACATCTGTGCGCCTTACAGTTTCATATCGATGACGTCCGACCGACCGTCCCATTCGACGTGAGAACGCCATCGATTCTTACACTCGCCTTAATCCGACTTGGCCATCAACGCCGCATACATCTCGCAAAACCAGTCGATGAACACGCGCGTCTTGCGCGGCAAGTGGCGATTCGGCATGTAGATCACATGGATCGGGCGCGGCGAGATCTTGTATTGCGTCAGGATGCGCTTGAGCGCGCCCGTTCGTGTATGACGCTGCAGCAGGTACGACGACGAACTCACGATGCCGAGCCCCGCGACGCCGCATTCGACATAGGCGTCGGCGTCGTCGACCGTCACGAGGCTTTTCATCTGCACCGCATGCGGCTTTCCGTCGATCACGAACGACCAGGGGCGCACGCGCCCGGTGACCTGCGAGATATAGTTGACGCCGATGTGATCATGCAGCTCGGCAAGGGTCTTGGGTTCGCCATACCGCTCGAGATAGGCCGGCGATGCGCAGACCCGTGTCCACACCTCGCCCGCCGTGCGAGATACAACACCCTCGTTGTTCAACTCGCCGACGCGAATCGCGCAATCGATTGCCTCGCTGACCAGATCGACGGGACGATCGGATATCACGAGATCGATCCGAACGTCGGGATGCGCGGCGAAAAATTCAGGGAGCGACGGAATCAAAACGTGCTTGGCGATCGAAGTCGGCAAGCTCACGCGCACGCGACCGCTCGCGACGCGGCGCGAGTGACCGAGATCCGCTTCCATATCCTCGATCTCGTTGAGGACCTGAATGCATCGCTCGTAATAGGCGAGCCCTTCCTCCGTCGCCTTGACGCTGCGCGTCGTACGGCTCAGAAGCCGCGCACCGAGATGCGCCTCGAGCGATTGGACCAAGCGCGAAACCGTGGGTCCGGGCAAGTCGAGCGCCTGCGCCGCGCGCGTGAAACTGCCGGTCTCGACCACCCGCACGAACACCTTCATCGCAAACAACCGGTCCATCCAACACCCCTTCTCGGCTCAATGTTTTTTCGACATTGAAACACAAGACGAGGCCGCAACGGTCATCGTTCGAAGGAGGCCGCGATCGAGCTCGAAGATCGCGTGCGACTCGACGCCGCGTCGACAGCCGCGTCGCCGAGTCCGCACGCGAAATATACTTGCACGACACCGCGCATCAAACGCGCCAGTTCAACGCATCGCTGCGGCTGTTCTGCGAGATCGGCGATGCCATTTGACTTTGATTGGATCCCAGTCGATCGAGCGCGGTCGATTGATCCGATGTCTGCCCTGACATTCCCGTCAATCCGGACGACGGCGTTTGAGGCCGGATCCTAGGCAGCGTTCTCGATTGGGGAAGTGCGAATCGCGGCATGAGTGACCTCCTTCATCCAGGAACATGACTTGACCGATTCGGGTCAAGCACCCGTCATCGAGCCTAGTCTTTCGCACGCGCAAACACTATCCGCGACGCGACCGATGCCGGCACACGCGACGTGCGCGATACCGGTCATGCCGATCGTGTCGGTTGTGTCTTGACGCGCACGCTCAAGCTCGAACGCATCGGCGATCACGCATGAGTCGCTCAACGGCTCGCATGGTCCACGGGCACGGATGCGATGACACCCGACACCCACGTCGCCACTTGATCGCCAAGCCGATCCGAAGCGCGGCCGAACGCCTGCACGACCGCGGGGACCGCGGGCGCGGACGGCGCTTCGGTCTCGTCGACATGGCGCGTCGCGACGATCTGCCTGCTCGACGCATCGATCAGCCAGACATCGAGCGCGACATGCACGACAGGCTGACCGTTGCGGTACTCCGTCTGAAACGCGCCCAGATGGCTGCGGAGTTCCCAATCGGCAGTGACAGGCACGTCACGGTCCACGACATTGAACGCAGACTGCGCCGCGAGCGCATGAACAAGCCGCGTGCCGACGAGCTCGGGCGCGGGGTCGGTCCATCGCGCATTGCGATAAGCGATCAACGTATCGCCCTCGGGAATCACCGCGATCCGCGCGCTCGAAATGGCATTGCCGGCCGATGGCGCAACCACACGCAGCGTCACGCGATGCGCAAGCCCCGACGGACTCGCCGCGTCCGGAGCGGACTGCGCGGTCCCGTCATGCACGCTCGCGCACGCGTTTGCACCGCACGTTTCAGGCAGTCGATACACGTCGAGCGTCTGCGAAGGCGGCAACACCGAACAGGCGGCAATCACGTTCGCGGCAAGGCCTGCAAAGCCCCACCGAACCATGCGGCGCATCGATCTCATGGCGAAAACTCACGGGTTTTGTCGCGATTCAGCAGATATCCCGACGGATTATCGTCAAAGCGGCGTGTGACTTCGCGCAGCGACGCAAGGGTTTGCTGCAGCGCCTCGAGCGTCGGAGCAAGTTGAGCCGCGCCGTTCGATCCCGCGCGAATCGCCGACGCATTCTGTTCGACCATCGCATTCAGCGCATCGCTCGTCTTCGCAAGCGACGCAGTCAGGTGCTCGGTGTTCGAAAAGATCGCCTCGCCATGACGCGAGACGAGCGTCCGACTCTGTTCGGCCAGGCCCTGGACCGCGACCGCCGCCGCATCCGCATCGCGCACACCGTGCGTCGCCGCGCTCACGAGCGCATGAATGTCGTCGCGCTGATCGGCAAGCGATTGCGCAACCAGCGAAAGGTTTTCGAGCGTCGCGTCGATATGTTCGAGGTTGCGGTCGGAGAGCACCTGCTGAACCGCATGCAGCGTCGAATCGAGATTCGCAATGACGTCGCCGCCGCGCAGCGCCAATTGCGCAAGCGACGACGGCGACGCGATGATCACGGGGATTTCACCGTCGGGCGCGGTCAGCCGCTCGCTTTGCGCCGAGCCGCCGCTGAGCTGGATCACGGAAATGCCGGTCACGCCCGTGAGCGCGAGCTTGGCGACCGTGTCGCGCTTGACGGGCGTATCCGCGCCCACGCGGATACGCGCGCGGACCTTGGCCGGGTTCTCCGGATCGAGCGTGAGCCGCTCGACCTCGCCGACCTTGATGCCGCTGTATTGCACGCCGTTGCCCTCGGTCAGGCCAACGACCGGCTCTGAAAAAACGACGTCGTATTCGGTCGTCTTGCGGCCCGCGCTCCCCGTCGCGAGCCACATCGCGAAGAGCATCGCCGCGGCGACGACGATGACCGTAAAAAGACCGATCACGACATGATGCGCACGTGCTTCCATCTCACTGCCCTCCGTCCGCCGCATGCGACGCATACGCCGCACGACCGCGGGGTCCATGAAAATAGGCCTTGATCCATGCATCGTCGGTTTGCGCGACGACGTCGAGCGTCCCCGCAACGCGGACGCGACCGTTCGCGATCACCGCGACGCGATCGCAAATCGTGTACAGCGTGTCGAGATCGTGCGTGACAAGAAACACGGTGAGCCCGAGCGCGTCGCGCAGCGTCGACGTCAGCGCGTCGAACGCACCCGCGCTGACGGGATCGAGTCCGGCCGTCGGCTCGTCGAGGAACAACACATCGGGATCGAGCGCGAGCGCGCGCGCCAGCGCCGCGCGTTTGGTCATGCCGCCCGATAAAGCCGCGGGCGCGACGTTCGCCGTGTCCTGCTCAAGGCCGACGAGTGCCAGCTTCATGCGCGCGATACGTTCGGCCTCGACACGCGTGAGCCCCGCGTGCTCGATCAGCGGCAGCGCGATGTTTTCGAGTAGCGACAACGACGAGAACAGTGCGCCGCGTTGAAACAACACCCCCATGCGATGGGTTCGCGCGGGCCGTCCGTCGCCATCGTTCCGCGATGCCGTTTCGTCGTGTCGCGCCGCGGCGTCGGCGAAGATTTCCCCGCTCGCGATCCGCACGGTGCCCGATGTCGGTCTGAGCAAGCCGACGATCGAACGCAGCAGCACGGACTTGCCGCTGCCCGAGCCCCCGACGACGCCGAGTATTTCGCCGCGCATGACGTCAAGGTTCAGATGATCATGCACCGTGCGCGTGCCGAAGCGGTTCACGAGATCGCGGACCTCGATGAGCACCGGCGCCGTCCGCGCGCCCGTCGTGTCGAACGCCGAGCTCGCCGAAGCGCTCATTGACGCGCTCATTGACGTGCTTACCGACGTGCCTGTCGTCGTGCTCACCATCCCATCTCCATGTAGAACAACGCGGCGATCGCATCGAGCAGAATGACGACGAAGATCGAATGCACGACGCTCGTCGTCGTGTGCGCACCCACGGACTCGGAGCTCGACCCCACCGATAGCCCCTGAATGCAGCCGATGCAGGCGATGACAAACGCAAACACGGGCGTCTTTGCAATCCCGACGTAGAAATGCTGGATCGGCAGATCCGTATGCAGCGTCTGCACGAAGGCCTCGGGCGACACGCCGAGCCTGAACATGCAGACGAGGCCGCCGCCGAGCAGACCGCAGATGATCGCGATGAAGGTCAGCATCGGCAGACCGATGACCATCGCGAGCACGCGAGGTAGCACGAGCAGTTCGAGCGGATCGAGGTCGAGCGCGATGATCGCGTCGATTTCCTCATTGATCTTCATCGAGCCGAGTTGCGCCGCATAGGCGCTCGCCGTACGCCCGGCCATCAGGATCGACGCGAGCACCGCGCCGAACTCGCGCAGAAACGAGAACCCCACGAGATCGATCGCGTAGATGCTCGCGCCGAAGCTGCTGAGCACCGTGACGCCGAGAAATGCGAGGACCGCGCCCACCATGAACGTCAGCAACGCGACGATCGGCACGGCGTCGAGCACGATCTGCTCGATCTGCGCGACCAGCGCCGTCACGCGCCAGCGCCGCGGACGCAGCATCGTGCGCGCGAGACGCTCGAGAACCTGACCGCTGAAGCCGAGCAACACCCAGAAATGCATCGCGACGCGCACGACCGAATCGCCGACGCGCGCGAACAGGTCCGAGGCCGCGCCGAGGCGCCGCGGCCGCTCGGACGGCACGATCGCAAGCGACGCGCGGCCGACCGTGCGCAACAGCGACATCTGCGCGGGGCGCAGCCCCGTCACGACGCCATCGAGTCCGTCGAGCGCCGCGTCGGGCAACAGCGCGGCGATGATCTGCGCACCCGCCGTGTCGAGTTTCGTGATGCCTGAGCAGTCGAGGCGCGCATCACGCTCGGGGCCGCCGATGCGATGCGTGATCGTACTGAGCTCGCGAAAGTGGTCGAGCGTCCAGTCGCCGATCAGGCGCAGTCCGTCGGGTTGCATGCGTTCAAGCGTGGGCGGATGGGTCGAGGGCATGCTCGATAGGCGGTCTTGGAGCGCTTGGAGAGCGTACAGAATGCCACGCGCCGGCGCATACCGCACAAGAGGCTGACGAAATCGCATCGCCGAAGCATGCCGCGCCGTCGCGTCTCGACTATCGAAATGACGCACCGCGGCGACCGCATGTCCCACGAAGAAGCCCGACAGGCCGGGTTGACTGATTCTATTAGCGCGCTATCGAATTTTGAATGCCTGCCGGGGTCGAGGTCTTTACCAAGACGCAACGTGAACGGCACGGCGGCGCCCCTCGCGCGAGAACGCACCGCGCTTCGCATCCCATATTTGATCTAGCGCAATCCACTGTTGTCCCGCGCCCGCTATCGTTGGCGCGATCAACGCCCAAGTTCGTCTTTCTCTTCGACGGGACCCGATCATGTCCGACGCAACGTCTTTCGAAGGCCCGGCGGCGTCCGACCGCGACGCGTACGCACGCGCACACGCACACGCATCGGAGGGTCATTTCTACCTGGTCGGCGGCGGCATCGCGTCGCTGGCCGCGGCGGCGTTCCTTTGTCGCGACGCCGACGTCCAGGGTCACCGGATCACCGTCATCGAAGCGCTCGACATCGTCGGCGGCAGTCTCGACGCCGAGGGCTCGGCCTTGCGCGGCTACGTCATGCGCGGCGGACGCATGTTCGAGAGCAAGTATGTCTGCACGTACGACTTGTTTTCATCGATCCCCACGCTCGAAGGCGACCGCTCGGTCACGCGCGAGATGTTCGAATGGAACGGCACGCTCGCGACCGCGTCGAAATCGCGGCTCGTGCGCGAGGGCCATCGGATCGACGCCCCCGAGTTCGAGCTGACCGAGTGGCAGATCCTGACGCTCGAACGCATCGCGCTCGAACCCGAGGCCCTGCTCGGCGCGACGCGGATCGACGCGCACTTCGACGCCGCCTTCTTCACGACGAATTTCTGGCTCATGTGGCGCACCACGTTTGCGTTCCAGCCGTGGCACAGCGCGGTCGAGTTTCGTCGCTACCTGCTGCGGTTCGCGCACCTTGTCGCGGGCTTCAATCAGTTGCGCGGCATCATGCGCACGACCTACAACCAGTACGACTCGATGGTCCGGCCGCTGCAGAAGTGGCTCCGGGATCGCGGCGTCCACTTCGAAGTCAACACGCGCGTCGTCGATCTCGGTTTCGAGGACACCGAGGACGGCACGCGCGTGAAGACGATCGACTATCTGCGCGGCACGCATCCGGGCCGCTACGTGCTCGGCGATCACGATTGCGCAATCGTCACGCTCGGGTCGATGACCGAGGGCACGACCCAGGGCGCGATGGATCGGCCCGCGCTCTACAGCGGCAAGGCCTCGGCGGGCGCGTGGGCGCTTTGGGACACGCTCGCGAACGGCCGCCCCGAGTTCGGCAAGCCCGCCGTGTTCGCGAATCACGTCGACGAATCGCGGTGGGTCTCGTTCACGACGACGCTGCATCATCCGGGGCTGTTCGATGCCATCCGCGACCTGACGGGCAATGTGCCCGGCGAGGGCGGACTCATGACGTTCGCGCAATCGAGCTGGACGCTGTCGATCGTCCTGCCCCATCAGCCTCATTTCATGGGTCAGCCCGAAGACGTCCAGGTGTTCTGGGGCTACGGTCTATCCGTCGACGCGCCCGGCGATTTCGTGCGCAAGCCGATGCGCGCATGCACGGGACGCGAAATCATGACCGAACTGCTCGGGCATCTCGGCATGCCGAGCGACGGCCGCGAAATCCTGCGGGATGCGATCTGCATCCCTTGCCATATGCCCTACGTGACCGCGCAGTTCCTCCCGCGCCAAGCGGGCGACCGACCCGACGTGACGCCCGACGGGTACCGCAACCTCGCGCTGATCGGCCAGTTTTGCGAGCTGCCCGACGATGTGGTCTTTACGGTCGAATATTCGGTGCGGTCCGCGCAGACGGCGGTATACCGGCTCGCGGGGCTCGACAAGACACCGCCGCCGGTCTATCAGGGCTTGCATTCGCTGCGCGTCGCCTACGATGCGTTGTCGGCCCTCCACGATCGATAACGCGCCAAAAACACGCCGATGAGATTGATATTTTGTAGGCAAATTCCTACATGACATCCTGATTTCCTACGCGAAGTTCATTCGCTGCCGATTTATCCGGACGGACGGGGACGCCATACTGACGCGCATATCATGCGCATCGTGCGTGCGAGAGGTCCATTGTGAATGCTCCGATTGAACACGCCGCGGTTCGCGCGGCAGCCGCGTCTCGGCATACGGCGCCCGCCGACTCGCACGGCAAGCAGAACGTCCGGTGCTCCGGCTGCGGGATGCGCTCGATCTGCCTGCCCGTCGATCTCGAACTGCCCGATCTCGACCGTCTCGATGCGATCGTCGGCACGCGCCGCAGCGTGCGTCGCGGCGACGCGCTCTACCGCGCCGACGACGCGTTCCAGAGTCTCTACGCGGTGCGTTCAGGTTCGTTCAAGACCGTCGTCGTCCACCGCGACGGCGGCGAGCAGGTCACAGGCTTGTTTCTGCCCGGCGATCCGCTCGGGCTCGACGGTGTCTGTCATGACGCCCATGCATGCGATGCGGTTGCGCTCGAAGACAGCTCGGTCTGCGTGATCCCGTTTGCGCTGTTCGATGCGTTCTGCCACGACGTCAAACCGATGCAGCGCCATTTTTATCGAATGATGGGCAGCGCGATCGTACGCGAATCGAATTTGCTGATGGTGCTGGGAACCATGACCGCGGAGCAGCGCGTCGCGGCGTTCCTGTTGAATCTCTCGGAGCGGTTCCGCACGCGCGGCTACTCGCCGACCGCCTTCAGCCTGCGCATGACGCGCGAGGAGATGGGCAGTTATCTCGGCATCAAACTCGAAACCGTGAGCCGGATGTTCTCGAAGTTCCAGAAAGACGGGCTGCTTGAAACGCAGGGCAAATCGATTCATCTGCTCGACCTCGAAGGGCTGGCCCGGATTTGATTGGAATCGATATCGCGGCCCGATCATTCGGGCATACGCGATTCAAGGCGGCACCTCGGCTCAGCTGCGTACCGTATCGAACCGGGTGGCGTCATGCCTCTTGACGCTCCGCGGTTCGATCGCCTATTGCCTATTCTCCAGCGCTGACTCGAATATCGGCCCCGCGCCTCACCGGGACCACCGCGTCCGCGCGCGCTGACTACAATTGAACGGCCAGCGGCGCGATTCGCGCTCGACGCGGCGCTTCTGGCTCACCCCTCATGGAGACAGACAATGACGATCCGCATTGGAGAAGAAGCGCCCGATTTCACGGCAGAAACGACTGAAGGCACGATCCGGTTTCACGAATGGATCGGCGATCATTGGGCCATTCTCTTTTCCCACCCGAAGGATTTCACCCCGGTTTGCACGACCGAACTCGGATACATGGCCGGTCTCAAACCCGAATTCGATAAACGCCATACCCGAATCATCGGCCTCAGCGTCGACCCGGTCTCCGACCACACACGATGGGTGGGCGACATCGAGGAAACGCAAGGGCATGCGATCAATTACCCGTTGATCGGCGACCCCGACCTCCACGTCGCGAAGCTCTACGACATGATTCATCCGAACGCGAGCGGCGGCGCACGGACCGCGGCCGACAACGCGACCGTCCGTTCGGTGTTCCTGATCGGCCCCGACAAGAAGGTCAAGGCCATGCTGATCTATCCGATGAGCGCCGGACGCAATTTCGACGAAGTGCTGCGCCTGCTCGATTCGCTTCAGCTCAACGCCAAACACACCGTCGCGACACCCGTGAACTGGAAACCCGGTGACGATGTCATTATTCCGACATCCGTATCCGATGAAGCCGCGAAACAGAAATATCCGGAAGGCTTCAAAACCCTTAAACCCTATCTGCGCTACGTCGCTCAGCCGCGCTGACGCGGCTGTCGTGATCGCACGGCCGTCGTGGTGTTGCCGCGTCCCCGCAGGATGGCGGCACGGCCGGCGTCGTGCCGATCACGACCCCATTCGACCGATACGAAGGCCTCCGGCACGCCGCTTGCTGACACTCGACACGCGAGCGCGTGCGCCTATATCGCGAGCCTTCCATTTTCCTTGTCCTCCCGCCGTGTCGGCGCGGGCTTGACGACGGCATTGCGAAGCGATCCATGGCGTAACGCGCGGTGAGGATCGCAGACGTCCGACGTCCGCCTATCGTCATGCATCGGCGGCATGATCCGGACGTGCGCGTTCGCGGGTATGACGGCGCGCGCGTGACGGGTGTCGCCACGCGCATCGGGCTTTGTTGAGATCCATCAGCATCGTCGTTTCGCACTGCCGTCACACTCGCTCAACACACTATCGACCGGCGGGGGTCAGCACGCGACACATGGGCAACGCGGACCGCCCCGACACCTGAGGGCATGCATGGATTCGAAACGCATCGAGGCGCTGCGCGCCTATCTGCTCGTTGCGTCGCTCGCCGCGCTGGCGATCAACGTCGTCACGCTCTACGCGGGATGGATGCTCGACGTGCCCGACAGCGTCTTCTGCTCGACGGCGTTCAAGCTGATCTCGCTCGCCGCGGTCGGCGTCGTCATGATCGGCGTGAGATTACGCTGCGGCGTCGCATTTCGTTCGGCGCTCGGGCGCGGCGCGGTCGTCGAGACCCGCAGCCGCTCGCGCATGATCGTCGTCGATCGCCGCTGTCCGGGACGGCGTCTCGTATGCCTCTATGCCAGGCTCTCCGGATGCCAGGCGGTTGTGCGCGCCTGAAGCGGCAGCACGAGCGACCAGATCGTCGGATCCTCGTCGTTGAATCGCTCGAAACCACAGTCTTGGGCGAGCGCGAGCATCCGGTGATTCTCCTTGAGCACGATACCGACGAGACGCGCAATGCCCTGACGTCGGCCATAGTCGATGATCCGGTCCATCAGCATGCGGCCCAGATGGTGGCCCTTTTCATCCGAACGGATCGCGACGGCGAATTCGGCGCTCTCGTTTGAAGGATCGGCGACCGCGCGCGCGACGCCATGCGTCACGAAATCGGTCAGACCGCCCGAGCACGCGATGATCGCCATTTCGCGCGCGTAGTCGATACGCACGAGTCGAGCGAGCCGTGCATGGTCAGGCTTGCGCTGCATGCTGAAGAATCGCAGATAGAGGTCCTCGGCCGATTGCGCGCCGAACAGCCCCGCGTGGTGCCCCTCGTCTTCAGGACGAATCGGACGGAACGTCAACGCGATGCCGTCCCAGTCGATCGTCTCTTCGAATTCGAACGGATAGGGCCGAATCGACAACGCGCGGCGCGATGCGTGCGGCGTCAGGCAAAGACGCGGCGCATCGATGTACGCGCGATCGACGTCGAGCACGCAGCACGCCGTCACGCGCTCGACACGCGGCTCGCCGCACACGAGCGCCGAAAGCGATTCGAGCACATAGACAGCCTGACACAGGATCTCGCGCGCGACGGAGGCGAGACCGGCCATGCGGCGCAAAGCGGTGTCGACGTCGACAGGATCGAGCGGCAGCAGATGCGTCGAAAACACATCGCGCGCCGATCCGAGCGTCATGTATGCGCCGAACACGGCGTCGTCGTGTATCGCGATATCGATCGATGTCCGGGCGCCCACCGATTGCATGTTCTCCGATCGCGTCGGCACGCCGAATGCGTCGAGGATGCGTCGCGCGTCGACGGGGTCGAGCCACTGACGCGTCTCGCGCAGCGTCCGCGCACAATCGTCGAACGCGTGCCGCGCGCGCGCATGCGCGTCGCGAAGGCCGCGCGCATCCGGCGCGGGCAACGGCGGCGTCATGAACATACGCTCGAGCGCCGTTCGATGAAGTTCGCCCACGGTGCCGCCGCGGATACCTTCGATTTCCGCGTGCTCGGCGATCTCCAGCAAGGTCTCGAATCGATCGAGGCAAACCACGGCGGTCCGCGCCAGCGCTGCGTAATAGACGGCCGGTTCGGCGCCGTCCGGCGGCATACCCAGCGCCAGGACCGGCTTGCGCATCGACGTCGCGCGCATGGCCGATAGAAACCGATCCGGCCGCTCAATACGTGACGTGGCAAGGAACACGATCTGCGTGTGCGCATCCGAGCCGAGGAAGTCGAGCATGTCGGCGCTGTCCATATCGCGCGCGACATCGATCGCGAACACCGACGTCAAGCCGACGCGCCACGCGAGCGCATGCGCGCGCACCGTCGCGGCCTGCGCTTCGGTATCGACAATCCAGCTCGCGCGCAGCCGAAACCCACCGCTCGTCGCGCCATGCGGCGCGTTTGCGCGTTCTTCCCTATGATCGTGCGCCA
Source organism: Pararobbsia silviterrae (assembly GCF_003628125.1). GTDB lineage: Bacteria > Pseudomonadota > Gammaproteobacteria > Burkholderiales > Burkholderiaceae > Pararobbsia > Pararobbsia silviterrae. Next base: position 403,437 of record NZ_RBZU01000004.1, on the reverse strand, counting down.
TCGATTCACGTCCTCGTGTAGATGCCCGTCAGACGACGTCGCGCCATGGCATGGCGAATATAACGGACATATCTGACGCATACGTGGGCGAGCGCCGCGCTTTCTACATCGCCCCACGCGATGCCCGAGTACGACGTCAGATCGCGCGCATCATGATCGAATCGGCGCCGCGCGAGGCGTCGATTCAAGCTCCGGTTGACGGAGATCAACCCGGCACGCCATACGCGACCTAGACTGGAATCGCCGCCTCGTGCGGATGCGGCAAGCGGAGCGAAGCGCGAACCCTTGCGGCGCTCGCCCAGGCGTGCCCCCTGTCTCGCGAATGCCGATTGCGCGGATCGCCCTCATCGCGAACGCGTCGATCGGACTGGAGAGCGATCATGCGCATTACGGTTCATCTCGATACATTCAACGGTCTCGAAACCGGCAGTTTCGCCGTACTCTGGTGCGATCCCGAAACGGGTCGCTGGTCCCGCGAAGGTCATCTCGGCATCGACCTTCCCGAATGGGGTGTCCTGCGCGGCGACGGATGCGATACGGTCGTCGAAGATCCGCAGCGCACCTGTACGTTGTTCGCGCTCGAAGGACTCGATCTGAGCCTCATCGATGCACCGCATCGTGGCGAGGACGGCATCGCGCTGTATCGTCCCGGCATGTCGGCTTACGGGTCGGCCGGTCATTGGTCGGTGCAATGCGTCGATGCCGCGGCGGTACATGCCGAGCACAGCGTATTCGCCGACGCCGATTTACATCGGCATTCGGATACCGAACGCTCATCGCATTAAATCGCGTTAAATATGCCGACGTACGCCACCGAACAGATCGATATTGCGATTCGTCTTATTAATAACAAAGAAGACATTCGCCGACACGGGTTCGAATACCCGTCCGCCCATCAGACGCGCAAACGTTTAACTCCGCTTGCATTCGGAAACCGTGGATGAATTTATTCTGCATGTCGAATCACTCGACATAAATTGTTCGCATCTACCTTGTTTTTGAATTCAGTGCTGTGCTACGGTGTGCCCATCGCAAGTGTGGACGACCGACATGACCGTCAATCTCGCTCCGGGCACCGCGCCCTTTGTCGTAGATGGAAACGTGCAGTTCACGATTGCGGTCAATGGCGCGTATTACCGCTGCACCGTTGCCGATGAAGTACTGTGCCGCTACTTCGGCGACACGCGTCAATCGGGTAATCGGCTCGCCGCATTCGAACGGGGACGCGAGCGTATTCTCGCCGTCGCCGCGGCCATGACATGGCGCGGTCCGCTGATTCAACTTCAAAGCATGGATTTCTAATCGGCCGCTCCCGCAATCACGCGAGCTTGCGATGATTCGACGCGTCGAATCGACGATCACGATAAATCGGAGGCACGAGTTGACTGCGCGCTTCGGGCAAATCGATCCCGAGATCCTGAGCAACGACTCTCCAGTCTTCTCCGCGCGATACGCGTTCCAAACCGGGGCCGCTTGCCGAAATCAGTTGGAGTTCGAGTTCCGTATTGCCGCCCTGCAATGCCAATTCGTCGGCAATCTTTCTGCATGATATTCCGGCCTGAACACAGGCGATGATCGTGTCGTTCAGCGTGTGAGCACGTAACGCTTCGATCATCTCGTCACAGCGCACGGTATGTTGCCTGGCAACGACATACCAGGGTTCACCGCGCCACACACGCTGTCCGGCAAGGCCCGATATCGCACACTGTTCGAGCGCAAGACGCCCTTCCTGGGTATCGATGCGGTATGTCATGGCAACGAAATCGCACGTGGCGCGATCGCGGACCCAATCGCCCGCGACCATTTCAACGCATAAGCGTTCGAGCTGTATTCTTCCGCTCAATTCGAGCCCGCCGAGATCGCCGACGATCTGATCGCACGTATAACCTTTTTTTAGCAAAGCCGGTGCGTGATAGTCGATCGCCAGATCCTGGAGACGATCGCCGACGCCAGAATCATCGAGATCGAAGATCTCGGCCACCTGCCTCCAGGGCACGCCGTCGTACACATGCTCCTCGGCGAAGCGATCCACCACGAGATGTTGCATCAAGCTTCGCGCCTCGGGATCGACGATATGGTGACGCGCGGCGACCCTGCGCCAGTCGCGCCCAGTCTCGACTAAGCGGCTCACTCGCTCGCGCACGAATCGACGTTGCAGCATGCTTCGCGCCGCGTCCGAGCGGATAGCGAGCCGTATCGAGAGCGCGCGCCAGTCCTCGTCATGCTCGATCGTGTCGATGTTCAGCGTCCGGACCCACGCGCATTCCGCGGCATCGCGTGCCTCTTCGCTTGCGATGCCGCGGAATGCGGTCGACGCGCCACGTGCGCCGCGCTCGCATCTCGGCTCCACTGGGGCGCTACGCCCCACACCGTCATCGCTCGAAAGCTCGAGATCACCCACAGCCGGAACGCGTGTCGAGCCGCGTAAGGGATCGGACACTGTCTCGCGGCTGCGAGCCGCACCGAGGGCCGCTTCGTTCGCCATCGCACCCGATGCGGACCGCCTGGCGCAACGATGAAGTTCGCGCAGCGCCTGCGGGTGCCGGATGCCGAGCGCTTCGGCGACATCGGTCCAATCCACACCGCTTTGCAACATCGTACGGCCCGCCGAATGGACCGCTACACATTCGAGCTCTCGTCGGGCGTCGCGGCCTCGGATTCCGTGTTCCCTCTCGATAGCGTCACAGGGCCAGCCGATCGAAACACGCAGGGCGGCCATCCCGCGTACCGAAACCCGCTCGAGTTCACGGCGCGCATCGCGATTCGACACGGCAAACTCCGATGCAATCCGGTCACACGATTCGCCGCAGAAGGCTCGCATTCCCGCACCGGCGCGAATCGCGAGCCGCGGCAATTCGAGCTGTGCGACGGCATCGTCGATGTGGTGTTCACGCTGGATTGTCGCGATCGATGCGCCACGCCTCACGCACGCGCCGGCCTCGCCGTTGACGGCGAGCAATTGAAGCCGCCTGCGCGATGTCGGATCGCACAGGCGAAACGAAGATTCGACGAATCCACAGGGCATGCCAGACGTGACGAGCGACTTCGCCGTGCGTAAATTCGCAAACATCGCGCGCAATGCGTCGATCGACACGTCTCGATCCGTGTGACCCGGCGGGCGATAGATGTTTGCGCGAACGCCCACATCGTATGCGCGTGCCGTACGCCGCATGTCGGGTGCGCTCGTCGAGCGACCGATTGTTGACCACATGAGCCGGACTCCCGTTGATCCGGCCATCCTAAGCATGCGGCAATGAGGGGCTTTCCGAATTCGCTCGGGGGGTGCGCGCGGACGACGCACAGGGGCCGCGACACGCGCGGCCATCGATGCGATCCCGCCGATTCATCTCGGCGAGTGCCGATTCATGCCGATCAACGCTGCGAATCTGACTCCGAATGCGCTTCCGGCGTCACAGTCGATTCTGACGGCACAGAGGAGGCTTCTGCGCCATGCACGGAGACATCCGCCGAAGTCGGGGCTTCGGCCGTCGTCGCCTGCTGCTCAGGCGGTGTCCCGGCGGACGAAGCGGTCAGATCAGAAGACGCGGCATCCGCGGTCGGCGCGGTCGGCGTAGCTTGAGCCGGTGCGGGCGCGGCAGCGCGTTGTTGCGCACGCTTTTCGCGATGCACTTCGAGACGGCGCGCACGATGCGCATCGGCGGCCGTGACGACACCCGCCGCATTCCCGGCGAGATCGATCCGAGACGCGCCCTCGACCATGCAGGCCCAATACCGGCTGCCGCCGCACCACGTCTTGATCGCCGCGCGCAATTGCGCTTCGTCGGCGCCGAGTTCGGCGGCGTGCGCCATCAAGTCCTCGAAAATGCCGATCTTGAGCGGCACCTTCGGCGCGGGCTTTTTCGGGAAAGTCGCCGCGAATCGATTCTGGAGCTTGCGAATCAGCAGCAGGACCGGATCGGTCGGCGTAGCCGGTTCGCGCGCGGGGCGCGCCGCATTGTCACGCGCCGGACGCACGACGCGCTCGGTATGCTTCTTACGCGGCTTGCCGGCCGGCGACTGCCCCTGCGGCTTCGCGCCGGCGGCATTCGGGCGCCGGTCCTCGCCACTCGCGTGCGGCTTCGCGTCGCCCGGTTTCGGCGGGCGCGGTCCACGACCCTTGCCCGCGCCGCCCTGCTTGGCGAGCTTTTCCTGTCGCGCCTTCTCGGCAAGTTGCGTTTTGAGTGCTGCGAGTTGCTCGAATCCCATTGCGTTGTCCGACTTTGAACTGCGCGCATTGTATCAGCCGCTCCGGGAGCGGTTGCCCTCATGCGGGCGAGCCACGGTTAAAAAAGTCAATCACGGCGGCCGCCGTCGGCGCACGCGATGCGTGCGCCGTGACCTCGCTCACTGCAGCCTAGATGGCCAAACCCTTTCGAGCAAGTTCGAGCATCGCGTCGAGCCGCGCTTCGGACAGTGCCCCATGCGAGAACGCGCAGACCTTGATCGCCGGCATATCGTCGATGAATGCAAAGGTCGCCATGCGCGCCTTGCGGATCGCCACGATTTCGTCGGGCGTCATGCTCGCCTCGTCGTCCGTGCTCAGCAGTGCACCGAAACCGAGCGCGCGCACGAGTTCGACGTAGAGCGCCTCACCACCGGGCACGCGCTTGAATTCGCCGACGAGCGAGCGACGCGAAAGCGGCTTCGTGCGTGTCTGCGCCGCCGATACGTCGATGGCCGCGACGAGCGGCAAATCGCGTGACGAACCGCCCGCGCGAACCTCGAATGTGCCCGTCCGAACGGCCCACGCTTCTTGCGCCGCATCGTAATACGCGAAATCGCGCCGGCTCAATGTGAAGCGAACCGTCTTCTGCTCGCCGGGTTCGAGCGCGACCTTCTTGAAGGCGCGTAGTTCGTTGACGGGCCGCGCGACGACCGGCGCGCGCTCATGCGCGTAAAGCTGCACGACCTCCTTGCCCGCGACCTTGCCGATGTTGCGCACATCGACTTCGACCGTCACCGCACCGTCCCGATCCGCATCGAAACGCATCGTGCTCGTGCGAATCGCCTCATAGGCAAATTGCGTGTAGCTCAGACCGAAACCGAACGGGAACAGCGGCTCGATACGCTTCGCGTCGTAGTAGCGATAGCCGACGAACACGCCCTCTCCATACACCGCATGACCGGCGCGGCCCGGGAAATTGGGGAATGTCGGCGTCTGTTCGAGCGAGGCCGGGAACGTCTCGGCGAGCTTGCCCGACGGGTTCGCGCGGCCCGTCAGCACGTCGGCGATCGCGCCGCCGCCCGCCTGCCCGCCGAGCCATGCCTCGACAATGCCCTTGACGCGCGACGCCCATGGCATCGAGACAGCCGAACCGTTCAGCAGCACGACGACGACATTCGGCTGGCGCGCGGACACCGCCTCGATCAGCCGCACGTGTCCGGGCGGCATGTCGATCGAGCGCCGGTCGAAACCCTCCGATTCGTAGCTATCGGGCAGCCCCGCGAAAATGACGGCAAGATCGGCGCCCTCGGCGCGTTGCACGGCCTCGGCGACGAGCGCGTCGGTCGTCTCGCCTTCGGCGTCGTAGCCGCTCGCGTAGCTCAGGCGCGCATCGCCGACGATCGCGGCAAGCTCGTCGGCCGCGTTGCTCGATTGCGTCGGATTGACCATCGAACTGCCCGCGCCCTGATAACGCGGCGTCGTCGCAAATGCGCCGATCAGCGCGACCTGCTTGTCCGATGCGATCGGCAGCACGTGATCGTCATTCTTGAGGAGCACGATCGCCTCGGCGCCCGCGCGACGCGCGAGCGCGTGATGCGCCTCGACGTCGAACGTCGCGTCCGGCCGGCGCCCCGCGACCGCACGCAGGATCAGCGCCGCCACTTCCGTGGCGGCGCGCGCGAGCGCCGGCTTCGAAAGACGCCCCTCCTCGACCGCCGCGATGATCTTCTTGCGGTTGTAGTCGCCGCTGCCCGGCATCTCGAGATCGTTGCCCGCGGCAACGCCCGCCACGCGATCGTTGATGCCGCCCCAGTCGGAGACGACGAGTCCGTCAAAGCCCCAGTCGCGGCGCAGCACATCGGTCAGCAAGTACGCGTTCTCCGATGCGTAGGTGCCGTTCACGAGGTTGTACGAACTCATGATCGTCCAGGGCCGCGCCTCGGTCACGGCGATCTCGAACGCGGGCAGATAGATTTCGTGCAGGGTCCGCAGGTCGAGATCGGAGCTCGTCGCCATGCGTTCATCTTCCTGACTGTTGACGGCGAAATGCTTGAGCGACGTGCCGACGCCCTCGCCTTGCACGCCCTCGATATAGGCCGCGGCCGCGCGCCCCGCGAGCACCGGATCTTCCGAAAAGTATTCGAAGTTCCGGCCGCCGAGCGGCGAACGCTTGATGTTGATGCCCGGTCCGAGCAGCACCTGCACGTCGACGGCCTGCGCTTCACGTCCGAGCGCCGCACCGACCTCGCGCAACAAATCGACATTCCACGTCGCGGCAAGCGCCGATGCAGTCGGGAAACACGTCGACGGCACGCTGCCCTCGGCGCCCGCGCTGTCGTTGCGACGTACCTTGCGAAGCCCGTGCGGTCCGTCGGACAGCGCGATCGGCGGCAGCCCCAGCCGTTCGACGCCATGGGTCGCCCACCAGCCATCGCCGGACAGCAGCAACGCCTGCTCTTCGATCGTCATCTTCGCGACCCATTCCGCCGCCTGCTGCTTCACGTTCGCTTGCGCGAGGTCCATGCGTTGCTCCTCTCTTGTCGATGTCGTATTCATGCGTCCTCCCGTGCGCGATCAAAACTGAAAGCGCTTTCATATCATTATGCCGACACGCCGCGCGTTCAACACTCGGCGTTTGTCTGGATCCGGACTATAGCTGAAACCGCGCGGCGGCCGAGCCGGGCGGGCCTGGCGGGACGGGCGAGACGAACGGCGACGCGTTGCTCGCTTGGAGCCCGGGCGAGCAACGGGTGCGATTCGATTGTCATGAAAATCGGAACGCTGCGTCCGGAATCGCGGCGTTTTTCATCGCGCGCGCATTCCCTACACTGTCGCCCTCGATGCGGTGGCCGCCCCGGCGACCGCGGGATGTCCAGACGCAGGTGTACGACCCGTATGTACAAGAAAGGCACGGCTATCGAACTTCAATTTGCATCGAATCGCGTCAACGACGCGGCGGGCGACCCGTACTGGATCGACCTCGATGCCGACGAAGCACGCGCGCTGCTCGCGCAATTGCAGGCCTATTTCTCGACGCCGCGCGATGACACCGCGCCGCCGCGCATCATCAATCTCACGGGTCCCGAAACGGCAGTCGAAGACGCTGCCACGCGTGCCGTGTCGCGGTCGCGCGCATCCGCCGCGCGTTCGAGCGCCCACGCGGATTCGGGCACCGGCGCCGGCGCGTCGCCGGCCGAAGCCGACGTGGCGCTGCTCGATGGCGCCTCGCCCGCCGTCGAAGGCGACGCGCCGCGTCAATGGGTCTGCGTGATTTGCGGCTGGGTCTATGACGAAGCCGCCGGCATTCCCGAAGACGGCATCGCCCCAGGCACGCGTTGGGAAGACATCCCCGACGACTGGCGCTGTCCGTTGTGCGACGTCGGCAAGGACGACTTCGCGCTCGTCGAGTTCTGAATCAAGGTGCTTTGTCGGCCGGCATCCGGTCAGGATCGGCCTGCGTCCGATAGGGTACGTCCGCCGACGCCGGATCCGTCATCGTGTCGTCGATCACGCGATCGACGTCGGCGGTTTGTCCGAGCACGAAGACGAACCGGTGTATATCGAAGTCCGGCGCGACGCATCCCTGGACGAAGATCACTCTGCTTTGAATCACGAGCCAGAGCGTCGTGCGCTGCCGCCAGTTCAATCCGAGCGTGTCGACATGGCGCAGACGGCGGCCGACGGTCTCGGCGATCTCCTTGTCGTATGCGTACGCATTCGCAAGCCGGCACCGCCCTTCGCTCCAGCAATTGTTACCGTGCTCGATACGATTGTGCGCATTCGCGAGCCATTCCTCGTCGGTCTGCAGCGGACCGAGCGGCACCGGACACCGCGCGATGCCGTTCGAGATCGAGAAAAAGGGATCGTCGCCGTGATTGCGGCGCGGCGCGTCCGCCTGACACGCCATCGACATCGATAACCCCAACACGCACGCGAAACGTGCGAACACGCGCGCATCGGCTCGGATGGATCGGTTCATGACGTGCTCCCGCGCCGTTTGTCGCACGACGCACCCGGCCACGCGATCGCATCGGGCATCGGCATCGCGTTTCGACAACCGAAAGGACATCGAAAGCTTTCGACCTCTCCAAGCCCGATTCGCGCCGCTTTGACATGATCGCGCAACATGGATGCGCGTTCATTGCGGGCTGAGGACACGCATCGCGCACGCCTGCGCCGCGCTGCGGCGCACAAGCGCCCGTCCCTTTTATTCTGTGCGGCCCGCAGCATTGACGCTGCAGAGCACAAATCTTAAAGTGAAGCCCATTCGACACGAGGCCCGGAGGTTTTGATGAAAATCGAAGAGATCCGCAAGCACGCGTATGCGATGCCCTTTCATAACCCGTCCTATCCGAAGCCGCCGTTCCGCTTCGTCAATCGCGAATACTTCATCATCTCGTACGAGACGGATCTCGACGCTTTGCATGCGGTCGTGCCGGAACCGCTGCGCGTCGATAGCGGGCTCGTTCACTACGAATTCATCCGGATGCCGGACTCGTCGGGCTTCGGCGATTACACCGAAAGCGGCCAGGTGATCTCGGTCATCGACGAACACGGCAACAAGGGCAGCTATACGCACGCGATGTATCTCGACGATGAAGGTCCGATCGCGGGCGGCCGCGAAATCTGGGGCTTTCCGAAGAAGCTCGCGACGCCGCGGCTCGGCGTCGACGGACGCGATACGCTGCTCGGCACGCTCGACTACGGCTCGCAGCGCATCGCGACGGGCACGATGGGCTATAAATTCCGCGAACTCGATATCGAAGCCGAACGCCGCAAGCTCGCGGAAACGCCGAACTATCTGCTCAAGGTCGTGCCGCACGTCGACGGCTCGGCGCGAATCTGCGAACTCGTGCGCTTCTATCTGCGTGACGTGTCCGTCATCGGCGCATGGGAAGGCCCGGCCGCGCTCGAACTTCACGCGCATGCGCTCGCGCCCGTGGCCGATCTGCCTGTCAAGCGCGTCGTCGGCGCCCGACATATCATTTCGAACCTGACACTCGATATCGGCGAAGTCGTCTACGACTATCTGGCCTCGAACGACGTCGAGCCGACGGAGTATCTCAAGCGCGCCGCGAACGACTGACGCGCCGACCCGCTACCCCGATTCAACGCGGTCCGACCGACTGACGCGAACAAGAACAAGGAGCGCCCGTGCCTACGAGCCCACGCAACACCGCCGCCAAGACGCTTGCCTTCGAGTTGCCGCACTACGACGAGGTCGCGCTCGTGCTTCAGGGCGGCGGTGCGCTCGGATCGTATCAAGCGGGCGTCTACGAAGGACTGGCCGAAGTCGGCGTGCATCCGAGCTGGGTCGCGGGCATCTCGATCGGCGCGCTCAATACGGCGATCATCGCGGGCAATGCGCCCGAGGATCGCGTCAAGGCCTTGCGCGAATTCTGGAACGCGATCTGCCAGCCCGCGGATTCGTTCGGTGCATTCGCGGCGCAAGCGGCGACCGCGTTCGGACTCGGCGACCACGCGCGCAAGTGGGCCAGCATGTGGTCGGCAAGCCGTACGCTGACCGAAGGTCAGCGACGGTTCTTCACACCGCGCGTCCCGTTGCCGATCCCGGGTTTCGACAAGCGTCAGCCCGACGAAGTCAGCTTCTACGACACCGCCGCGCTGCGCAAGACGCTGCTCGACTATGCCGACTTCGACCGGATCAATCGCGGCGGCATCCGCGTATCGGTCGGTGCCGTCAACGTCCGCAAAGGGAATCTGATCTACTTCGACAACACGAAAATGTGTCTGAAGCCCGAACATTTCATGGCGTCCGGCGCCTTGCCGCCGGGTTTTCCCGCCGTTGAAATCGACGGCGAATACTACTGGGACGGCGGCCTCGTCTCGAACACGCCGCTCACGGAAATCATCGAGGACAATCAGCACAAGGACACGCTCGTGCTGCAGGTCGATCTCTGGAGCGCGCGCGGCAATCTGCCGGGCGATTTCCCCGATGTCTCGGAACGCACGAAGGACATTCAATTCTCGAGCCGCACGCGCGCGATCACGAACCTGCTGTCGGCCAAGCAGAAGCACAAGCGCGTGCTCAAGGAAATGATCGACCTGCTGCCCGACGAGGTGCGCCGTACGCATCCGCTGGTTCAGGAGGCGGCCGATCTTGCCGACGGCGGCGCGATCAATATCGTGCACCTGATCTACAACAACAAGTTCTACGAAGGTCACTACAAGGACTACGAGTTCAGCTTCGATACGCTTAGCGAGCATTGGAGCAGCGGACTCGAGGACATTCGGCGTTCGTTTACGCATGCCGAGTGGTTCGACATCCCGAGCCGCGAACTCGGCTTCGCGACGCACGATATTCACCGGCATCAGATCCCGCCGGGCGCGCAACCGGGCGTCTCCGCGGAAGTGCCGGAAACACCGGACACACCGGAGGCACCGGAGACCCCGGCCACAGCGAGCGCCAAGACCCGAAACGCCGGCGCGCCCGCTGCGAACAAACGCGCCGCGGCCGCCGCGAACGATCAGTCGAACACGCCCGCGACGGCCAAGCGCACGCGTAGCCGCGCCAAGACGTCGACGCTCAAATCGGCTTAAGCGAGACGTCCGCCATATCGACGGAAGGCGCTTCGGCCAGAGAGAATTTGCCGCCTTTCGAGCGCAGATGGCGTGCCCACGCGGGCTTCGGCGCAACGACGACACCCTTCGCCCAGTCATGCAGATACGCGCTTGAAAACGCGACGCCGCGCGCCGCGAGTTCGGCGCCGCAGCCAAGGCTCGCGAGCTCCATGCGCACGGCCGCATCCATGTAGGCATCGGGATCGCGCACGCCTTGCCGGATCGACTGGATCGTGCGAACCGAAGCACCCATCAGAAAATCCGCCGCGACGCCCACATCGTCGAACGCGAATTGCCCTTTGCGCCGGCCGCTTTCGAGGTCGGCGGTCATATACCTGCCCACCATCGAGTTATGCGGCCACGCATCGACGCGCACGAGAAAACCGGCCCATTTGCGATCGACGAGCGCGCGCACGAGAAACACGCGAAAGCCGACCGATGCGCGTTGCCACGGCTCGGCGAGCACGTCGTAAATCGGTAGCACGCCGGTCGCCATTTCATCGCTGAAGGCTCGGCCGATCGCGGCCAGCACTTCGTCGAGCGAATCGAAATAGTTATAGAAGGTGCCGCGCGAGACGGCCGCCTCGCGAATCACATCGTCGATGACGGGCGAGGAATAGGCGTCGTCGGAAAACACGCGCATGGCCGCGTCGAGCAATCGCGCGCGCATCGCGGCCCGCTTCTTCTCGGCCACGAGCGAACGATGATCGGCGACGTGCTTCGGATGCTCGGTTTCGTGGAGTTCGGACATCGGAGGATCCGCCTGGTGACGTGACGTCAGACTGACGAATTGTAATGACAACGCCCCCCATGTCCGACATTGATGGAAACCCCAAACGACATCCCGCTTATTGCCCGTCTCGCTGCCGTCACGACTGCCCTGAGACGGTCGTGACGGACACACGCATCGACGGGGCCCCCGACCTCAATGCGCCCAGGGTTCGCCGCGCACCGCGGCGATCGCGCCCGCATCCCTGTCGAGTCCGTCGTCCTGCCCAAGGCGATCGCCGCGTTCGCAGACGCGCATGACCGTCAATGCGCAGGCCGCGGCGACGGCGGGAATCGCGAGCACGCTAAACACCGTGCCGAACGCGAGATTCATATTCATCAGCAACGCGCCGACGAATGCGCCGACGACGGCGCCGCTGCGGCCGACGCCCAGCATCCAGGCCACGCCCGTCGCGCGGCTATGCGTCGGATACAGACTCGCCGCAAAGGCCGACATCGACGTGACCGCGCTCGTGACAGCCGTACCCATGAAGAACACGAGCACGCCGAGCATGTCGAGACCGCCGAGATGCGCGCCGATCGCAAGCACGAGCAGCGCGGAGATCAGATACGTCACGGCGATCGCGCGACGCGCATTCGCACGATCCATGATCCAGCCGAGGCCCAGATTCCCGACGATGCCGCCGAGCGGAAACAGCGAGGTGATCAACGCGGCATGCCGCATGTCGAATCCGGCGTCGCGGAACAAGGTCGGCATCCAGCTCGTAAGCAGGTAGTAGATGACGAGACCCATGAAGTAAGCGATCCACAACAGAATCGTGCGCGTGCGAAAGCGCTTCGACACGATCGTGGCAAGCGACGACTGACGCTTCGCGGCATCACGCGTATCGCGCGCGGTGAACGTGCAGGCGTCAAGCTTCGTGTCGTCGGCGATCCGGCGCAGCACCTTCGCGATGCGCGCCGCGGGACGCTTGCGGAGCACCATGAATTGCACGGACTCGGGCAACGCGAGCACGATGACGGCCGCCAATGCGATCGGCCACGCGCCGCCCATCACGAGCACGCTTTGCCAGCCGAGATGCGGAATCAGCCACGACGCGGACAAGCCGCCGATCGTCAGCCCCGCGGAAAACCCGCAGAACATCGCATTGACGATGACGGCGCGCGTGCGCGCCGGGGCGTATTCGGACATCAGCGTGACGGCATTGGGCATCGCCGCGCCGAGGCCGAGGCCCGTCAACAGACGCAGGATCGTCAGCGATTCGACCGACGTCGCCGTGGCTGAAGCGAGACTCCAGAGTCCGAAGAAGAACACCGAGAGCGCGAGCACGCTCTTGCGGCCGATGCGATCCGCGATCGGACCGGCGACGAGCGCGCCGAAGCCGAGGCCGATCAACGCGGCGCTCATGACGGGACCGAGCGCCGCGCGGCTGATATGCCATTGATCGAGCAGCGACGGCGCGACGAAACCGACGGCGGCCGTATCGAAGCCGTCGGCCGCGACGACGAGGAAACACAGAACGAAGACGACCCACTGATACGGCGAAAAACGATGATCGTCGATAAAGCCTTGAACATCGACGACCGATGCGTGCGTGTTCATGGCCGTCCTCCAAACGTGACGTAGAGCGGGTTCATGTTGATGTCTCCTGATAGGGATAAGAACGCACGGGATTGCGAGTCATGACGCTCGCTTGACGCCCGCGCGCGATGCAGTAAGGCTTGGGTCGGGCTCAGATCGGACTCAGATCGACCTCGCGCGATGCCGCGATCGTGTCGAGGCCCGCCAGGCTCTTGAATTCGACGCGGCGGATGATGCGGCTTTCCTGCGCGACGATCAGATGCGCGGAGGCCTTGAGATACGCGGGCCAGTCCGGATCGGCATCGCGCGCCGTGCGGCGCTGGTCGTAGTCCGCGATGCTCTCGTAGCCCCACAGATGCACGACCTGATTGAGCGCGCCGATGTCGCTCATATAAAAGCCGACGGGCGCGCCGAGATAGCGAACCTGAATCGGCATCGCGAGCCGGTCGAAAACGTCGATGAATTCGGCCATGCCGCGCGGCCGGATCGTATAGATGCGATGGTCGATAAACGGCTTGTTCATGCTGCGCTCCGGATCGGTGCGGCGGTTTGAGGAGAGACCGTACGCGCGCGCGCCTCGCGGGCATCGTCCGATACGTGTTGCGACGCCTTGCCCGCGATATGCAGCGCCGCGATGTAGCCGAAGGTCATGATCGGGCCGAGCGTGATGCCCGCGCCCGGATAATTGCCGCCCATGACGCTCGCGCGGTCGTTGCCGACCGCATAGAGGCCCGGAATCGGCGCGCCGTCGCGCAGCACCTGTCCCACCGTATTCGTGACGATGCCGTCGAACGTGCCGAGATCGCCCATGATGACCTTGACCGCGTAATACGGTCCCTTGCCGATCGGCGCGACACACGGATTCGGCGCGTGCGACGCATCGGCGAGATAGCGATTGAACGACGTCGTACCGCGGCCGTAGGCGACGTCGACACCCCGTTGCGCGCCGAGGTTGTAATCGCGAACCGTCGCTTCGAGCGCGCCTGCGTCGATGCCCGCGCGGTCCGCGAGTTCGGCGAGCGTGCGGCCCTTGAACAGATATCCGCTGCGAATCAGCCCGCCGAGCGGCATCGGCGCGGGCTTCGCGTAGCCGAGCCCGTATTTGCGGATCGTCGCGTGATCGCAGAGCAGCCACATCGCAGTCTCGTTCTTGCCCGCGCACGCCTCGATCATCGCGGCGCCGACGTCGTGATACGAATTCGATTCGTTCGTGAATCGCTTGCCGCCGCGCGTCACGCCGATGATGCCGGGCTTGTAGCGATCCAGCAGATGCGGAAACACGCCGTACTGTCCGCCGCCGTACGGAACGCGCGAGACGGGCATCCACGCGGCCGGCTCCGTGAAGCGGATCGGCACTTGCGCGCCGACGGTTTCGGCCATCCGCGCGCCGTCGCCCGTGTTGCCGGCCGGCGTCGGCGAAAGATGCTCTCCACCGCTGCGCAGATGCGGATACGCGTTGTGAATCCGCGCGGTGTCATGCGGAAATCCGCCGCACGCGAGCACGACCGCCTTGCGCGCGACGATGCGCTTCTCGGCGCCATGCGCGTCTTTCACGACCGCGCCCGCGATACGACCGTCGACGACGATCAGCTCGCGCGCGGCCGTCGACGTCCAGATCGGCACGCCGAGATCGAAGACCGACTTCGCCAGACGCGCGGCCAGCGCGTTGCCGCTCGTCACGTTGATGCCGCGCCGATAGAGCACGAGTTCCTTGAGATGGCTCGCGAGACGTTTCGTGACGTACCACGCGGACTTCAACGAACGCGTGACGTTGAAGAAGTGCGAGATGTCGGCGCTCGACGAATTGAACATCATGCCGATGAACGTGATCGTCTTGAGCGGCGGACGCAGGCGCTTCATGTTTTCGCCGAGCGCGCGGATGTCGAACGGCGCGGCGAGCACCGAGCGTCCGACGTCGACGCCGCCGCCGATCGTCGGGTGATAGTCGGGATAGAGCGTGCGCACGAACTTGACGCTCGTCTCGCGCTCGAAGAACGCGATCATTTCGGGGCCGCGATCGAGAAACGCATCGACGGCCTCGGCGTCGAAAAACGCCCCCGTTTCGTTCTTCATGTATTCGACCGCGGCCTCGCGCGTGTCGCGAACACCCGCCGCTTTCGCATGCGGATTGCCCGGGATCCAGAGCACGCCGCCTGAAAATGCGGTCGTGCCGCCATACCAGGCTTCCTTCTCGATCACGAGCACGTCGAGGCCTTGCTTGCGCGCGGTGACGGCCGTCGAAAGGCCGCCCGCGCCGGAGCCGATGATGAGCACATCGCAGCTCGGCTCCGACGAACGATTGTCGATCGTCATGATGTCCATCCTTGTCAATGAGCGGCCTGTGCCGCATAACGGAGCGGCGATCAGGCCGCTTTCGGCGCCTTGAATCCGGGCCGCGGCACGAGGTCCATGAGCATGCTGCCGAGCCCGCCGTCCACGCTGAGTTCGGCGCCGTTCACGTAGCCGCTGCGCGCGCTCGCGAGAAACGCGACGACGTCGGCGATATCCGCGGGTTCGCCGATGCGCCGGCTCGCGGTCATCGCGCGTCGGCCCGCCTCGACGTCGGGATCCGCATAGAACGCCGCCGACAGCGGCGTGCGGATCATGCCCGGGCACACGGAATTGCTGCGCACGCCGCGCGGTCCCCACTCGGCCGCGAGCTGACGCGAGAGCATCGAAATCGCGGCCTTGCTCGGGCTATACGCACCGCTCCACGTCTGCGGGTTCAGCGCGGCGATCGACGATACGTGCACGATGCTGCCGCGTCCGCGCGCGAGCATGCCGCGCCCGAATGCCTGCGAGGTCAGCATGTAGCCGGTCAGATTGACCGAGAGCGTCGCGTTCCAGGCCTCGAGCCCGATGTCCTCGATGCCCGCCGCGCGCAACAGTCCCGCGTTATTGACGAGCACGCCGACCGGGCCAAGCTGCGCTTCGACGAACGCAGCCGCGTGTTGCACGCTCGCGGGATCCGAGATGTCGCATTGCACCGCGAGCGCGTCGTGGCCGTGGTCGCGCAGCGCCTGCGCGGCGTTTTCGCAATGGGCCGCGTCGAGATCGAGCAGCGCGATGCGGCCGCCCGCGTCCGCGAGCGTGGCGCCGATCGCGCGCCCGATGCCGCCCGCGCCGCCCGTCACGACGCAGATCTGCCCTTCGAGGCCGAGCCAATGAGGTGCGCCTTGAGTCATGCGTGTCTCCTTGTATTCCATGTTCGATTGGAAAAAAGTGTATCGACGCGCCGTCGCCGGAAATTGGACAAAGTCCGCAGAGCACAGGACAATTTGTCGCATGGAGGCCATCCGGCATGAGGCATATCCCTAACTACAGCCTGTACGGCGAGTCCGCGCGCCCCCCTTGGTACGACGGATTCAACTTCGAGTGGATCCCCGAGCGCAGCAAGCCGAACGACTTTCATATCGCCGCGCATCGGCATGACGCCCTGCTCCAGGTGCTCTATATCCGTGGCGGCAAAGGACACGTGTTCATCGAAGAGGCGCGCGTTGATTTCGTGCCGCCTTGCATCGTGGTTTTGCCGGCCCAGACGGTCCACGGCTTCGTTTTCGCACCCGATATCGACGGCCTCGTCGTGACCGCCGCGCAGCGTTCGCTCGAAACCGTCGCGCATGTGGTCTCGCCGGGGCTCGTTGCCGTGCTGCAGCATGCGGCGATGATTCCCGTCACCGGCGAGTCGGTCACCGACGCGACGCTGATGAAGCTGTTCGAGCCGATCGAGCGCGAATTCCGGCGTTCGGATCGCGGCTACGGCGCGGCCGGGATTTCAATGCTCGTTGCACTTTTTGTACAGATCGCACGGCTCGGCGAGCGTCGCGAGACGAGCGCGACGCCGGGACACGAGCGGCGCGCGGCCCATCTGCGCCGCTTTCGTGAATTGATCGCCGAACATTGCCGCACGCACGAACCCGTCGAGTTCTACGCGGACAAGCTCGGCATCACGGCTGCGCAACTCGGCCGGCTCTGCCGCGACGAACTCTCGAGTTCACCGACTGCGCTCGTCAACGCGCATCTGATGCGCGAAGCGCAACGCGATCTCGTCTATTCGGGCCTCAGCATCAAGCAAGTCGCACATGGACTCGGGTTTTCGGACGTCGCCTATTTCAGCCGGTATTTCCGCAAACAGACCGGTGTGACGCCCACGCAATTCCAGGCGACCGCGATCAAGGCATTGACGACGGAATGAATGCGCGGATTGCGGCGCTCCGCAATCAAGCGCACATTGCCGCTTAGGCGCGAGGCACTCATGGACCTTGAACGGGCCTCGAATGTGCCTTGAATCGGCGTCAATTCGACGCCGAACCGTCCTCGAACTTCTCGGAGTTCATCGTCATGCCGGACTTTGAAGCCGCGCGTCGCGCGATGGTCGACGGCCAGCTCAGAGGGCGCGGGATGTTGACGGATCGCGTACTCGACGCGATGCGTCGCGTGCCGAGGCATGCCTTCGTCCCCGGCGAACTCGACGTCTATGCCTACGCGGACTCGCCGCTGCCGATCGGCGAACACCAGACCATTTCGCAACCCTTCGTCGTCGCGCTGATGACGCAGGCCGCGGCTCCGTCGCAGAGCGCGCGCGTTCTTGAGATCGGGACCGGATCGGGTTACGGCGCCGCGGTGCTCGCCGAACTGGCCTCACACGTCGACACGATCGAGCGTATCGACACGCTTGCGCTGCATGCGCGGCGCGTACTCGCCGAGCTCGGCTATACGCAGATCGACGTTCACATCGGCGACGGCACGCTCGGCCTGCCCGACCATGCACCGTTCGATGCGATCGTCGTGACGGCGAGCGGCCCGACAGTACCCGATGTCCTCGCGCGCCAGCTTGCGATCGGCGGACGCCTCGTGATACCCGTCGGGCTCGATCCCGACTATCAGCGGCTCGTGCGCGTCACGCGCCGCTCGGACGCCGTCTTCGATCGAGACGATCTCGGCGGCGTCCAGTTCGTGCCGTTGATCGGCGCGCACGGCTGGTCGTGCTGAGACTGTGCGGCCTCAGATATTGAGCGCGCGCTTGGTCACGGCGAGCGAGGCTTCGCGCACGACTTCGGACAGCGAAGGATGCGGATGGCAGATGATGCCGATATCCTCCGACGCGGCCTTGAATTCGAGCGCCACGACCGCCTCCGCGATGAGATCCGACGCGTTCGCGGCAATGATGTGGCAGCCGAGCAATTCATCGGTCGTCGCATCGGCGATCATCTTGACGAAGCCGTCAGTCTTGCCGATGCCGAGCGCGCGGCCGTTGGCCATCATCGGAAACTGCCCGGTCTTATAGGCGCGCCCTTCAGCGCGGAGCTGCTGCTCGGTCTTGCCGACCCACGCGATCTCGGGCTCCGTATAAATGACCCACGGGATGCAGTTGTAGTCGATATGCGGCTTCTGCCCGACGATGACTTCGGCCGCGAGCACGCCTTCGTCCTCGGCCTTGTGCGCGAGCATCGGTCCGCGCACGACGTCGCCGATCGCATAGATGTTCGGCGCGCTGGTCCGGCATTGATCGTCGACGGGGATAAAGCCGCGCGCATCGGTCGCGAGACCGACCGCGTCGAGACCGAGCTTGTCGGTATTGGGCACGCGGCCGATCGAGACGATCAGACGATCGGCGTCGAGCGTCTGCGCGGCACCGTCTTTGTCGGTATAGGCAATCGACACGCCGGATGCGTTCTGCTTGACCTCGCCGATCTTCACGCCGAAGTGAATCGCGAGCCCCTGCTTCTTGAACAATTTGGCCGCTTCTTTCGAGAGCGATTCGTCGCAGGCGCCGAGAAATTCGGGCAACGCTTCGAGCAGCGTGACGTCGGCGCCGAGGCGTCGCCAGACCGAACCGAGTTCGAGCCCGATGACGCCCGCGCCGATGACCGCGAGTTTCTTCGGCACCGAATCGAACGACAATGCACCCTCATTGTCGGAGACGATCCGGTTGTCGACCGGCACGTCGGGCAAGTGACGCGCCTTCGATCCCGTCGCGATGATGACGTCCTTCGCGCCGACGACCTCCGCCTGCCCTTCGCCGCTGACTTCGATCGCGACGCCCGTCGCCGTGCGGCCAAGCAGCGTGCCATGCCCCTTGAGCCAGGTGATCTTGTTCTTGCGGAACAGGAATTCGACGCCGCCCGTGATCTTGTCGACGATGGCCGCCTTGCGCGCGACCATCTTGCCGACGTCGAGCGTGAGGTCGCCGACGCCGATCCCGTGATCGGCGAGATGGTGCTGCGCGTTCTCGTACGCCTCCGAAGACGCGAGCAAGGCCTTCGACGGGATACAGCCGACGTTCAAACACGTGCCGCCGAGCTTGAGCTTGCCTTCGGGGTTCTTCCACTGCTCGACGCACGCGACAGTCTTGCCGAGCTGCGCCGCGCGGATCGCGGCGATATAGCCGCCGGGACCCGCCCCGATGACGACGACGTCGAATTCCTTCGAAACAGGCGACGTAAACGTTTGAGCCGGTCCCGCGGCGGGCAAATGAACGGCGGCATGCGGAGCTGTGGCCGGCGCGGGCGCGGCGGGTTGAGGCGGGGCGACAGGCGCGGCGGCTTGTGTTTGAGTCTGGCTTTGCGTTTGAGTTTGAGCTTGGGCAGAGGCCTGCACCACGGCGTTCGCGTCCGTATCGACGACGGCCAGCAACTGATCGACCACGACGACATCGCCCGACTTCGCGACGATCTCGGCCAGCACGCCCGCCGAAACCGCGGGAACTTCGAGCACCACCTTGTCCGTTTCGAGCTGGACGAGGATCTCGTCCACGGCCACCGGATCGCCGGGCTTCTTGCTCCATTCGAGTACCGTCGCCTCCGAGACCGACTCGGACAGCTGAGGCACCTTGACTTCGACGCGCGCCATATTGATTTCCCTGTAGTAATCGTGGCTCAAAGGGTAGATCGATCCAAGCCGGACGATGATACGCGCGGCACGCGCGGTCGGCAGTGCAAATCCCGGGGCGATCATGCGCGCACGATGCGGCACGTCGGCGGCGGCGACACGCGCGTGCGTGCCGCGTCGGTCCTTAGATGCCCGCCATCAGGTCCCCGCCGCGGCGTGCCCGGCGCTCGCATGCCGGGAGGTCTCGACGCGCGACGCAGGATCGCGCGCCCATCCGAGCCAGTCGCGCACAGCCTCGCTCGTCCAGACCGGATCGTCGTGCGGCAGATCGTGTCCGGCCCGCGGATGTTCGAGATGCGCGGCGCCCCAGTGCTTCGCGATCCGCGCCGAGCAGACGGGGTCGACGAGACGATCGCGCGCCGCGGAGAGGATCAAGGCCGGGCAACGGGGCGGTGCGCGCTCGGCGACGAAGCGCGCGGCGGCAAGCAATTGACGCAGCGCGTTCGCCGATGCGACGGGCCGGCTGCGCCGGATCTCGGCCCAGACCGCGACCTCGTGTGCGCGCTGCGCGTCGGCGTTGCACGTCAGCGCGTGGATCGCGTTTTCGCACGCGTCCGCGCGACGCCAGCGCGCGATGATCGAGACGAGATGCGGCCACGCGGCCGGACGCAGACGCTGCGTCACCCCGCATAGCGGCCGCATGCTCGTGTTGATCAGCACAAGCCGTTCGATATCGTCGGGATGCCGTTGCGCCCACGCCGTCGCGACCATGCCGCCGAGCGACATCGCGAGCACGCGATAAGGCGTGCCGGGCGCGATCCGGGCCGCCGTCGCGCGCACCGACGCCACAATCTCGGCGACCTGCGCCGGCGTGCGTTCCGCGTTTGCGTCGCCATTGCCGGGCAATTCGATCGGAATACACCGCGCATCGGGATCGGCCGCGCCGACGATACGCTCGAACGTCGGCGCGAACGCGCCCCAATGGCGCGTCTCGCGTGTGAGCCCGCGCAGCAGGATCCATGTGCTCATCGCGTCGCGGGCCGTTGCCAGTGCGCGCTCGCGCGTTCGAGCACGCTCGCCCTGACGTCGTCGCGCGGCAGCCAGCGGCTCGAGGCAAACGCGGCGCGCGTCAGAAAGTCGAGGAAACTCACGTGGCGCCTGAGCACGCGTCGTGTCCGATGCGCCTTGACGGGATTGAAGATGCCGAGACGCGAGAACAGTTGCCGCGGATTCTTGCGGATCCATCGCCACGAGCCGAGTTCGAGCGTCATCGGCAAGAAGATGTTCGGGGGCGTCGTCGCGTCGTACGCGTAATCCCAGAGATCGCCGTGAAGCCGATATTGATGGCTTTGCGGTTCGAACGCATAGCCGTGATGCGGATGCGCGCGCTCGAACATCGTCTTGAGCAGATACATCTCGGGCAGATGCATCATCTGCCGATCGGTGCGCGCATACGGAAACCAGATGCTGTCGTCCCAGCCGAAACCCGAGTGGCAATCAACGGCGAAGCTCAGCGGCCGCGACATCAACTCCTGTTTGACGACGTCGAGCAAGGCCATGCTTTCGGCTTCCATCGTCGCGTTGGCCCGCCCGCGATACCAGGGCAGCCACGGGCCGATGCGCTGACCGCCCGCGAGAAACGGCACGCGGCCTTCGGCATTTTGCGGCGCATTGCGCATGAGATCGACGCCGTTCGGATTCGCGCGCGTGTTCAGAAACATGCCGCCCGGATTGACGATCGGAAAGAAGATCAGGCGAATCGACTGGAGTTGCGCGGCCAGCAGATCGTCCCATTCGAGACGTTCGAGCAAGGCCTTCAGATATTCGAGCACGAGTTGCGTGCCGATGCGTTCGAGGCCGTGCACGCCGCCGAAAAAACCGATCGCGGGCGCTTGCGGATCGCTCGATCCCAGCGAAGCCGTAACGAGCGGAAATGCGCGCGCGCCTGCGCGAACTTCGGATACGACGCGTACATCGAGCTGGTTCGAGGCCTTGTCGAGAATCGAAGTGAGTTCGTCAAATTCGGTAAACGAATCCGTGTCCCATGCTGGCCTGATCATCGCATCGCCCTGTGCATTGAGGCGTCCCGCCACGTGTTCGGGCGAGTATAGCGCGCGACAATTGCGGCGCGCATGCGGACAAGCGCGAGTGATGCACGAAAAACACAATATACGGTTTAGACGGTTATTCGGACCCGCGCCGAAACATGCCGTGATTCACGACACGCGCGCGCACCACGCGGCGCGCGCCGGCGTCGTCGTCATGCCACCTGGGTCGTCGCCCGCGATGCCGCATGTGTCGGATTCGTGACCGCCATCGAACCGTCAAAAAAGCCGCCGATCAGCGCATTGATCCGCTCGGGATACTCGTGATGGACCCAGTGCGAGCCCTCTGGAATCCGCTCGATCCGCAGATCGCGGACATAGGCGTCGAGCCCGTCGAGCAAGGACGGCAGCAGCGCCGTATCGCGTTCGCCCCAGATCACCATCGTCGGCACCGTGACCTGATGATTGCGCGGGTCGAGTTCGAAATCCTCGACGTTCGGCGTGCCGCAAGACGGCGGCACGAGCCGCGACGCGCGATACCAGTCGAGCCCGCCGGTCAAACCGCCGGGTCGCGACCAGGCGTCGAGGTAACGATGGCGGATCTCGCGCGTGACGCGATGCCCGCCGACGTCCCACGTTTCGAACATCTGTTGGAGGCGCGCGAAATTGTCCTCGCTGAGCACGCGTTCGGCCTTGTCGCTGCGAAACAGCGCGAAATAGTCCGAGGCCTCGCGCTGCGCGGGGTTCTCGCGCAACTCGCGATGCATCGTGCACGCATGCGGCGCGTTGATGATGACGAGCTTGCGGATCTGTTCGGGAAAGCGCGTCGCGAATTCCCAGGCCATCGCGCCGCCCCAGTCGTGCGCGACGAGATAGACCGGGCCGCCGAGATGCGCGACGAGTTCATGGAGATCGCCGACGATCTGCTTCGGACCGTAGGCTGATACGGGAATCGGCTTGTCCGACAGGTTATAGCCGCGCATATCGACGGCGACGCAGCGATACGATGCCGACAGCGCGTCGATCTGCGCCTTCCACGCGTACCAGAACTCGGGGAAGCCGTGGACGAACAGAATCACGGGGCCCTCGCCTTGCGACACGTAATGGAGTTTGACCTCCGAAAGCGCAGCGTAGCGGTGTTGCAGGACATGTTGCGTGAGATGTGACATGAGCCGCCTCCTGTCGATACGTCGCGCATCGTCGATACGCGACCTGAACCGTCATCGGCGCGCGCCGCTCAGCGCGCGGCCTTGAAACGCGCCAGTTCGAGCTTCGCGATCTGATTCCGATGCACCTCGTCGGGACCGTCCGCGATCCGCAGCGAGCGCGCCGCGGCATACGCATGCGCGAGAAAACGATCCTGCATGCCGTATCCGCCGCATGCCTGAATCGCCATGTCGATGACCTCGCAGGCCATGTTCGGCGCGGCCACCTTGATCATCGCGATCTCACGCAACGCGAGCTTGTTGCCGAAGGCGTCCATCTTGCGCGCGGCGTCCATGACGAGCAGCCGCGTCTGGTCGATGGCGATGCGCGCATTCGCAATGCGCTCCTGCGTTACGGTCTGATCGGCGATCGGCCGGCCGAATGCGACGCGCGCGAGGCTGCGCTCGCAGAGGATGTCGAGCGCGCGTTCGGCCAGCCCGATGAGCCGCATGCAGTGATGGATGCGCCCCGGCCCGAGCCGTCCCTGCGCGATCTCGAAGCCGCGCCCTTCGCCGAGCAGCATATTCGCGGCCGGCACACGCACGTTGTCGAACACGATCTCGGCATGACCATGCGGCGCGTCGTCGAATCCGAGCACCGGCAGATGCCGAAGAATGCGCACGCCCGGCGTATCGCGCGGCACGAGAATCATCGCCTGCTGCCGATGACGTTCGGCCTCGGGGTTGCTTTTGCCCATGAAAACGAAGATCTTGCAGCGCGGATCGTTCGCGCCCGACGTCCACCATTTGCGACCGTTGATCACGTATTCATCGCCGTCGCGCACGATCGAGCTTTCGATATTCGTCGCGTCGGACGACGCGACGAGCGGCTCGGTCATCGCGAACGCCGAACGGATCTCGCCGCGCAGCAACGGTTCGAGCCACTGCGCTTTCTGCTCGGGCGTGCCGTATCGGACCAGCACTTCCATATTGCCCGTGTCGGGCGCCGAGCAATTGAAGACTTCCGGCGCCCAGAGCACGCGGCCCATGAGTTCGCACAGCGGTGCGTATTCGGCGTTCGTGAGCCCCGCGCCGAGATCGGACTCGGGCAGGAACAGGTTCCACAGTCCGTCGGCTTTCGCGCGCGCCTTGAGTTCCTCGATGACGGCGACGGGTTGCCAGCGATCGCCGTCGGCGACTTCGCGGTGATACCGGTCCTCGTTCGGATAGACGTGCGCGTCCATGAACGCGGCCACGCGCTCGCGCAGAGCGGCCGCGCGGTCCGTGAGGTCGAAATGTATTCTCGGGTCGTTCATCGTGCTGTCCCTCGTTGACGATCGTGTCTTTGATGTGAGGATGTCCTCGAGATCGATGTCTTCAACGACGTCGATCCCGGGGCCGGCAATGCGTTTATCGGTACGTGAGCCACGCGGGTTCGCGCGCCCATTCGACATGCGCGGTGCTATTCAAATAGCCGAAGCCGCGCCGCCCCTTCGTGAACAGCAAGCGCGTCACGCCCGTATTCGCGAGCGACCAGTTGAGTTCGCGCGTGGCCTTGTTCGTCAGATCGAGCACGTGCTGGCAGATCGCCGCGATCACGCCGCCCGATGTAAACACCACGATGTGCTTCGACGGATGACTGCCGTCGGTCAAGGCCTCGAATGCCGCGATACAGCGGCCGCGAAACTGCGTCCACGATTCCTCATAGTCGGCATCGTGTTCGCCCCCCATCCAGCGCCCCATCGCGAGCGCGAACTGGCGTTCGAGTTCGGCCGACGACAGCGCAGCCGCGGCACGGCGATCCGCGTCGGCGCCGCCGCCCGCTTCGACCGTTTGGAGCGCTTCGACCGCCAGCCTCGCGCGATACACATCCATGACGTGCGCGTGATCGAATTCGTTCAGGCGCGCATCGATCGCGAGCGCTTCGATACGCGGCACGGCTTCGGCGTCGAATGCCGCCATGCAGTGCTCGGCGGTTTCGCGATGACGCCGCATCGCACCCGCGACGATCCGATCGGCGGGCAAGGCGCATGACTTGAACCAGCGCCCGAGCAAATCCGCCTGCGTCACGCCGAGCGCCGAAAGCCGGTCGTAATCGGCGGCCCCGAACGAGGCCTGTCCATGTCGAACGAGAAAGAGTTGTCCCATATGCGTCGTCTCCTGGGCATAGCCTAAGGACTTGAATACAATGAGGCAAATGAATAGTTTGGTGAGTCACCCACTCATTTCATGCATATTTCCCGGATCGATCTGAATCTCTTCGTCGTGCTCGACTGCATCTATACGCACGGCGGCATCACGCGCGCGGCCGATCAGCTCAATCTGAGCCAATCCGCAGTCAGCCATGCGCTGACGCGGCTGCGCGAGTTGCTCGGCGATCCGCTGTTCGAACGTCATGGGCACACGATGGTGCCGACGCCGTTCACGCGCTCGATCATCGCGCGCGTGCGCGACGCGCTGCGCACGTTCGAACTCACGCTCCACGAGACCAATCAATTCGACGTCGAGTCGACCGTCAAGCGCTTTACGCTCGGAGTGCGCGACGTGCTCGAACCCGTGGTGCTGCCGCCCGTCATGAAGCAGATCGTCGATGCGGCGCCGTCGATCGATGTCGCGACGGTCCATCACGAACGCCGCACGATCGAGGCCGATCTGCTCGCGGGCACGATGGACGCCGTCATCGATGTCGCGCTGCCGATCCCGCAGACGGTCCGCTCGGAACGGCTCGCCTCCGACGAACTCGTCGTGCTGAGCCGCCGCGGGCATCCGCGAATCCGCAAGACGCTGAGTCTCGACGCCTATGTCGCCGAGCAGCATGTGCTCGTGACGAGCCGGCGCCGCGGACTCGGCATGGAAGATATGGAACTCGTGCGGGCGGGGTTGCAGCGTCACGTGCGTCTGCGCTGCATGCATTATTCGGCGGCGTGCCGCGTCGTGAGTCAGACCGATTTGCTGCTGACGATGCCCGGCCGGCACGCGCGGCTCATCAACGAATCGTTCGGCAATGCCGTGCATGCGTTTCCGCTCGACTCCGCGGCGGCCGATGCCTACCTATACTGGCATGCGAACGCCGACGGCGATCCGGCGAACCAATGGTTCCGTCAACGGCTCATCGAGGCGTTTCACTGAATCCGCATCGCAAGGAGCGCATATGGAACGCCCTGCCCGAATCGTGGTGCTCGACGACGAAGCCGAGCTGCGCAATATGCTTGAACGCTTCCTGCGGTCGAACGGATTCGAAGTGCGCGTTGCGCCCGACAGCCGGCGGCTCGACCGTTTTCTCGAACGCGAGCCCTTCGATCTGCTGATCCTCGATCTCATGATGGAGCCCGAGGACGGACTGTCGGTATGCCGTCGCTTGCGCGCGCAAGGGCAGCATCTGCCGATTCTGATGCTGACGGCCAAGGGCGATCCGATCGATCGCGTGATCGGCCTCGAAACCGGCGCCGACGACTATCTCGCGAAGCCGTTTCTGCCGCGCGAACTCGTCGCGCGCGTCAATGCGCTGCTGCGGCGCCAGCGGATCGCATCGGGCGAGCCGTCTCTCGCGAATCAGACGATTCGCTTCGGTCCGTTCACGCTGAACCTCGCCAACCAGGAATTGCTGCGCGACGGCACCCCGCTCGACATCCATTCGGCGCAACGCTTGCTGCTGCATGCGCTCGGATCGTCGCCGAACCGGCCCGTGAGCCGCGACAACCTCATCGCGCGCGCACGCGGACGCGATCACGACGCGCTCGACCGAAGCATCGACGTCCAGGTGCTGCGTCTTCGGCAGATCATCGAAGACGATCCGTCGAAACCCCGCTACATCAAGACCGTATGGGGCGTCGGTTATATGCTGCTCGCGGACGTCGTCGCATGAAGCTGCGCCTCGGTGTGCCTCGCTCGCTGTTTGCGCGCAATGTCGTCCTGCTTGTCGTCCTCGTGACGTTGAGTCAGGTCTTCGCGCTTGGCGCACTGCTGCATTTCGTGCAGCGGCCGCGCATCGAACGCGCGGCCGCGACGTTCGCCGCGTCGGTGTTGTTGCTCGATCGCCTGATGAATGCCGAACCTCCGGATGCGCGCGCACGCTACGACGCGCTGCTCGGCGGCCGCACCGACGCGCCGCCCGCGATCGATCCGACCGCGACGGACCTCGCGGGCTTCTATCGAACCTATCAACAACAGATCTTCTTCGATTGGCTCCGAGACCATCTGCCCGCCGATATGCGCGTGCGCCTTGAACGCGGCGGCGACACGCGGCTCTGGGTCAAGCTGCATCTCGCGGGCGAACCATACTGGGTCCCGCTGCCATTACCCGAACACGGCCGCGGCGACGAGATCGCAACCGCGCTCGCCTTGTCGCTCGCGCTCGCCGCGTTGGCGACGCTGACGGCCTATCTGATCCAGCGACGCATCAACCGGCCGCTGCGCACGCTCGCGAGCGCGGCGCGGCATGTGAGCGCGGGCGTCTTGCCTGATCCCTTGCCCGCCGACGGGCCGACCGAGATCGCCGACGTCAGCCTCGCGTTCAATCGAATGACGCGCGCGCTCAAGGACGCCGAAGACCATCGCGCGCTGATGCTCGCGAGCCTCTCGCACGACATGCGCACGCCGCTCACGAAACTCCGGCTCGCGATGGCGATGTCGCTGCCGTCGGGGACGCACGACGACTTTGTCGAGGCCGCCGAGTCGTATCTCGATCGGTTCGAAAGCATTCTTCAGCAATTCATGGACTATGCGGGCAGCGGAGAAAAAGAGACGCTCGAACCGCTCGATCTCAACGCGCTGATCGAAGGGCTCGCGGGGGATTTCACGGGTCTCGGCCATCCGTTCGAGCTGTCGCTCGGCACGCTGCCGCCTGTGCCGCTGCGGCCCGTCAGCACGATGCGCATGCTGATGAATCTCATGCAGAACGCCGTGCTTTACGGGCGCACAGGCCTGTCGGCGCGAACGTGGGTCGAAAAGCGGCACGTGTGCATCGCGATCGGGGATCGGGGCAAGGGGCTCGCGCCCGAGGAACTTGAACGGCTCAAGGAGCCGTTCCGGCGCGGCTCGAATGCGCGCGACAATCCAAGCGGCACCGGTCTTGGACTCGCGATCGTCGATCGCATCGCGCGCCTGCATGGCGGCACCTTCG
Organism: Pararobbsia silviterrae; assembly: GCF_003628125.1. Classification (GTDB taxonomy): domain Bacteria; phylum Pseudomonadota; class Gammaproteobacteria; order Burkholderiales; family Burkholderiaceae; genus Pararobbsia; species Pararobbsia silviterrae. The sequence continues at coordinate 375,236 of NZ_RBZU01000004.1, read as the reverse complement.
AATTGAGGCCGCGCGAGGGCGGCGGCCTCGAAGCCATCGTGCGGTTGCCGTCAGCCTGAGGCCGACGGCGCGCGTCAATGCGCGGCCACGCGCGTATCGTCGGCGCCGGATTTGACCGTCTGCGGATTGCCGATCTGCTTGACGATCAGCGCGACACAAGCGACGAGCCCCGCGATCGCGACGTACGCGAAGATGCCGGAGAACGAGACATGCCTGCGCGTGAGTTCGGCGACGAGGAACGATCCGCCGATCCCGCCGAACCGGCCGATACCGAGCATCCATGCGACACCCGTCCCGCGGCCTTGCGTCGGATAGAACTCGGCCGCCAGCGCGGGCATCGACGACTGCGCGGTATTCATGAGCACGCCCGCCGCGAAGACGACAAGCATCAGCATGCCGACGTTGCCCGAGGCCTGCCCGATCAGATAGACGCTGACGGCCGTCAACGCATAGCACGCCGCGATGATCTTGTTGCCGTTGAAGCGGTCCATGAGCACGCCGCAGAACACCGCGCCGACGCCGCCGAGCGGGAACAGCGCCGAGATCAGCGTCGCGCGCGCGGGCGGCAGGCCGACGTCCTTGAGCAGGATCGGCATCCAGTTGATCGACGCATAGAAGATCACGAGGCCCATGAAATACGTGAGCCAGAGCATGACCGAGCCGAGCACGAAGCGGCGCGACAGCACGAGGCCGATGCCGCCCGGCGCGCCTGCCGACGCCCCTTTCTCTTCGATATAGAACGCCGTCGCGCCGAGCGCGCGCGTCGATACGCGCGCGAGTGCCGCGCGGATCCGCTCGGCCGGATAGGCCTTGACGACGAGATAGCGGATCGATTCGGGCAGGCGCGCGAACAACAGGATCGAGAGCAGCAACGGAATCGTGCCGCCGAGTGCGAGCACGCTACGCCATCCGAAGTTCGGAATCATCCACGCGGCCAGAAATCCGCCGAATGCGGCGCCGAGCGGAAAACCGCAAAACATGAGATTGATCAACGTCGCGCGGCTGCGGTCCGGGCAATATTCGCCCATCAGCGTGACCGCGTTCGGCATCGCCGCGCCGAGACCGACGCCCGTGACGAAGCGCATGATCGTCAATTGGCCGATATCGGCCGAGAACGACGAACCCAGACACGCGATGCCGAAGATCAGCACCGAAGTCAGCAGCAAGACGCGGCGCCCGAGCCGGTCCGACAACGGACCCGAGACAATCGCGCCGCACGCGAGCCCGAACAGGGCCGCGCTCAGCACGGGCGCGAGCGCGGGCTTCGCGACGCCCCACTGCGCCACGAGCGACGGCGCGATGAAACCGATGGCCGCCGTGTCGAAACCGTCGAGCACGACGATCAGAAAACACATCGCGAAGATCAGCCATTGAAACGGTCCGAAACGGCTGTCGTTGATCAGTGCCTGTACGTTGACGGGCGAGCCGGCGCCCGAAGCGGACGCGGGCGTGCGCGGGGTGTTCATGTGTGCCTCCTGAATATCGTTTTTGAAATGACAACGCCAACATGCCGGCACGATCGCGCGATTGGCCGGCACCCGAGTCGAAGTCGGGTGCCGGCCAATCGCGCGATGCCGGCGTTCGAATCGGGCGGCCGTTGGCGAGCCGCCCGGGTCACGTCAAGCGCGACGTGCGATCAAAGGTCGAAGAACACAGTTTCCTGTGAGCCTTGCATGTGGATATCGAAGCGATACGTGGGGTTCGAGACACCTTGCACGCGCTTGGCCACGAGCGTCGTGCGACGCTCGGCGGGTACTTGCGCGAGCACCGGGTCGGCCGCGTTGGCCGCCGCTTCATCGTCGAAATAGAGCCGCGTGAACGCATGCACGAGCATGCCGCGCATGAGCACGATGACGTCGACGTGCGGCGCGGATTGCGCATCGACACGGCCGGGCTTGACCGTCTCGATGACGAAGCGCGCCTGAGCGTCGGTACCCGTGCCGCAACGGGCGAAGCCGCGGAAACCCGATTGACGCGCTTCGGACGGCGACTCGACATAGCGCCCCGACGCATCGGCCTGAACCATTTCGATCATCGCGTCGGCGACGGCCTTGCCTTCGCCGTCGAACACATTGCCGATGATCGTGATGTGCGTGCCCGGCACTTCGGGCTCGGCGAGCACCGGCGTGAACAGGCTCTTGAGATCGTAGTTGTACTGCTGCGGGCACAGCCCGTATGCGAAATACGGCCCGACGGTCTGCGACGGCGTTTGCTTGAGTTGGGTCATGTTCAGTCCTCCGTCGGCGTCTGGTTCGGGCCGCGCAGCACGATGTCGAAAATGTAACCGAGCGCGTAACCCTCTTCGGTCACGTCCATCGAGAATGCCGAGATCATGCGTTCGCGCGCACTCTCGGGCGTGCCCTGATAGATCGGGTCGTAGGCAAGCAGCGGATCGCCGGGGAAGTACATCTGCGTGACGAGGCGCGAGCCGAACGCATCGCCGAACAGCGAGAAGTGAATATGGTTCGGGCGCCACGCGTTCGGATGGTTGCCCCACGGATACGCGCCCGGCTTGATCGTCTTGAACCGGTAGTACCCGTCGTTGTCCGTCAGGCAGCGGCCCGCGCCGAGAAAGTTCGGATCGAGCGGCGCGTCATGCTGGTCGGTCTTGTGCACATAGCGGCCGGCGGCATTGGCTTGCCAGACTTCGACGAGCGTGTTGCGCACGGGACGGCCGCCTTCGTCGAGCACACGGCCCGTCACGATGATGCGTTCGCCCAGCGGCTCGCCGTTCTTCACGGCGTTGCGCGTGAGGTCGTTGTCGAGCTTGCCGAGATCTTCCGCCCCGTAGACCGGTACCCGGCGGTTACGCAGGTTTTCCTTGAGCGGAATCAGCGGGCGCGTCGGTCCGCGCAGCACCGACGAGCGATAACCGGGATAGATGTATGCCGGGTGGGCGTCCCAGTCGCGGGGCGACAGGATGGCCGGGGTTTCGGCGAGGGAAGTCGATGTCTCAGCAGTCATGCGTTGTCTCCGACGTGTTCATTGTGAATCCGCGCATCCGCCGGCTAGGACGTGGATGTGGGGGGCATGGCGCGGAAGGCTGCACGCGCCTTGCGCGCCGTGCTGACCGTCCGTCGTGTTGTGGAAGCCACTTTATCGAATAGACAAAGTTATGGAAAATGACATTTTGTGCGCTCAGGTATAACTAACCGTCATGGAAAGTACGACCGCCAACAATCGCGTCAAATTCCGGCATCTCCAGTGTTTTCTGGCCGTATTCCAGCTCGGCAGCGTGCAGCGCGCGGCGTCGAGCCTGTCGATCACGCAGCCGGCCGTCTCGAAGACGATCGCCGAGCTTGAATCGATCCTCGGCATCGCGCTGTTCGAGCGCGGCCGGCGCGGCGCCGTGCCCACGCGCGAGGGGCGCTTGTTCGCGCCCCATGCCAACGAATCGGTCGCGGCGTTGCGCGAGGGCGTCGACAAGCTGATGCGGCACGGGACGAACCTGCCGGCCACGGTCTCGATCGGCGTGCTGCCGACCGTCGCGGGCGCGCTGCTGCCCGCCGCGCTCGCGACGTTCCGCGCCGCCTGGCCCGGCGTATCCGTGCAAGTCTGGACCGATGCGAACACGCGGCTGCTCGAACGGCTGCGCGCGACCGAGATCGAACTCGTCGTCGGACGGCTGTCCGATCCCGACGGCATGGCCGGCATGAGTTTCGAGCATCTGTATCGCGAGCCGCTGATCGTCGCGGTTCGCGCGGGCCATGCGTTGTGCGGCGAATCGGCGATCACGGCCGCGATGCTCGCGCGCCATCCGGTCGTCGTCCCGCCGCTCGGCACGCTGATCCGACAGTCGGCCGAGAGCGTGCTGACCGCATTCGGCGCCACGGCGCTGAGTTCGTTCGTCGAAACGCTGTCGGTCTCGCTCGGCCGCGCGCTGACGCTGGCCAACGAAGCGGTCTGGTTCGTTCCCGCGGGCGCGGTCGAACACGACATCGAACGCGGTTTGCTCGTGCGCCTGCCGATGCCGTTCGCGGGCACCGACGAGCCGATCGGCCTGATCCGGCGCAACGACCACGGCCCGTCGCCGACAGGCGAGAGCCTGCTCGAAGCGATCCGCGCGGCCGCACGCGCGCGGCCCGCGGTCGCTTAATGGACTATCGGCGTTATCGGACTCTGGGTCATCAGACCCGGGGCTCTCAGACTCAGAGGGATCAGACCCGGGGCGATCACCCCTGGGGCGGTCAGACGCGAGGCGCTTCGGCCTCGTCGCGCGCGAGACGCTCGATCAACGCGCGCCATTCGGGTTCGATCGTCAGTCCGAACGGTTCGACGAGCACGCGTGCGAGTTCGTCGGCATCGAGCGTGCGCGAGGTCTGCGTGCCGTCGGCATGACGCGTCGTCAGTCGATTGTCGAGCAAACCGTGACGCGCTCCGCGCGTGACGATCGCGGCCATCAGATGATGCTTGAAGATCGATTCGGGATGCGTCGACGTGAACCAGTTCAACGGCGCGTAATCGATCGCGCCGAGACGTTCGGGCGACACCTCATACATGCCGCGCCAGGCGCCGTCCGCCTCGAATTCGGCGATCCAGCCGTCGCGGCCCGGCAGCACGCGAAACGTCTCGAGCGACGTCGGCTGCGGTTCGGCCGTATCGAGCGCGAGCGGCGCGATCGGACATACGCCGCCGAAACCGACATCGACGAGCCAATGCCGGCCTTCCGATTCGACGCGCAGAGTCATGTGCGTGCGCGGCAGGGGCGGCGCGTCGGGTGCGCGTCCGAAGGTCACACGCGCCGCGAGACGATCGACTTCGAATCCGAGCGCTTCGAGCACGCGCGCGAACAGGTTGTTGTGTTCAAAGCAATAGCCGCCGCGTTCGCGATCGATGAGCTTGGCGTCGATCGCTTCGGGCTCGATATCGATGTCGCGGCCGAGCAAGACGTCGATGTTCTCGAACGGAATCGCCGCGAGGTGATGCTCGATCAGCGCGGTCAGGGTCTCGTGGGCTTGCGAAAGCGGGCCCGCATACTGGATTCGTGAGAGGTACCGGTCGAGGAAAGTCACGTTCAATGTGCGCTGTATCTGTCTGGCGAGAGTGGAAAGCCGTCTCGATCGCAGCGCACCTGCGCGCTAAAAACGAGGGGTCTTGCGTCGCCGCCGGAACCACGACGTTCCGATCAACATCATGTGGTAGTAGAAGCGGCGACTCAGCCCGTAATGATAAGCGTGCAAATGGCGCATCGCGAGACGTAAGCCCGTGACAGGTTCGTTGTTGCGCGAAAGCGTCGATACGGCGACGGGCACCATGCGCTTGTAGGCAATCCGCCGCGCGGGTTCGAGATGGTGGCTGAGGTCGAGACTGCTGACGAGCCGCAGCGCTTCGAGCGCGGACGAGCGCAACGACCCGCGATTGACGACCGAACTCGCCCCCGGTGTGCGCCGATACGACGATACATAGCGCTTGACGTAATAGATTTTCTTGGCCTTCAGACACAACTCGACGCCGAATACGTAGTCGCACCCCGCGCCGTATTGAGATTGATAGCCGACCTGTTTGACGATGTCCGCGTTCGCAAGCCATCCATTGTTCGGAAACATCGAGACAAGTCCCGTGCGGCCCGGTACGGCCTGCAGACCTTCGGCGCTCGCGGTTCGCAGGAAGTCGCTATTGCATCGCGCGCTCGCCGCATAATCGATGCGGCCCTGCATGTCGATCAGATACTGATCGCCGAATGCGACTTCGAGATCCGGCACGCGATCCCACAGTTCCAGCAACGTTCGCACGCCATCGGGCTCGAGCAGATCGTCGTCGTGCAGCAACACGATCTTGTCGCCGTGCGCGCGCTCGAAAAGACGCGACACATTCGCGCCCTGCCCCAGCGAACGCTCGTTGCGCAGGTAGTGAACGCGCCGCTCGAGCGCGTAGTGCGTCTGCATCCAACGTTGCGTCCGATCGTCGGTCGAATCGTCGCCGATCAACACATGTATGTGGGGATACGTTTGGGCGAGACACGAACGGATCGCGAGGTCCAGGAGGTCCGGCCGATTGCACGTGGGAATGCAGATCGAGACCTCGAACGCGTTGACCATGTCCTTCTTCCCCATGCGATTGCCATTGAAAGGATGATCCGGAACGGACCGTACGGGCGTTTCATCACTGACGCAATCGAGTCTCGCAGCGCGCCTCGAAGCATGTCGGTGATCGACCGAACAGTTCGAGGCAACTATTGCGTGCGCCGTTGGCTTGTCGAAAGTAATATTTTCTTTAGAAAGCTATTTGTTATTTATTGGTTAGCAGATCGTTAATTTGGTAAGAAAGCAGGGCATCCTAAATGTCCGCTTAATCCTGTAATTCGCAGCGAACGTTTAGCGAAAATCGCGCAACAGAAGTGCTTAATAAAAAAATGCGGTTGCCCGATCACGGGCAACCGCATCAAACGTCCAACGCTACGGGGAAGCGACGGACGACGACCAAGCTGTCAGTCGTGCCAGCGACGCGTCAGGCTGGCACGCTCGCATTCGCGCGTGCCGCCGCTGCGCGGTCAAGCGCATCGATCGCTTGCGCGACGCCCGCGCCATAGGCGGGATCGGCCTTCGTGCAATGTTCGATATGCAGGTTTTGCACGGGCTTTGAAACACCTTGTATCGCGCGCGCCGTGTTCTCGAACAAGGCCTGCTGCTGGGCGGCCGTCATCAGGCGGAACAGATCGCCCGACTGCGAAAAGTAATCGTCATCGACGCGATGATTCCAATGATCCGCGGCGCCCTCGACCGACAACGGCGGCTCGCGGAAATCGGGCTGATCCTGCCACGCGCCACGCGTATTCGGCTCGTACGATGTCGTGCCGCCATGGTTGCCGTCGACACGCATCAGACCGTCGCGATGGTAGCTATTGACGTAGTTCGCACCGCGCGGCGCGTTGACCGGAATCTGATGGTGATTCACGCTCAAGCGGTAGCGCTGCGCATCGCCGTACGAGAACAAACGGCCTTGCAGCATCTTGTCGGGCGAGAAGCTGATGCCCGGCACGACGTTGGCGGGCGCGAACGCGGCCTGCTCGACATCGGCGAAATTGTTCTCGGCATTCCGGTTGAGCTCGATGACGCCCACCTCGATGAGCGGGTAGTCCTTCTTCGACCAGATCTTCGTCAGATCGAACGGATTGACGCGATATTGGCCGGCTTCCTTCTCGGGCATGATCTGCACGTACATCGTCCAGCGCGGAAACTCCTTGCGCTCGATCGCTTCGTAGAGGTCGCGATGATGCGATTCGCGATCGCGGCCAACAAGCTCCGCGGCTTCGGCATCGGTGAGGTTCTCGATGCCCTGCTGCGTGTACATGTGGAACTTGACCCAGAAGCGCTCGTTGTTCGCATTGATGAAGCTGAACGCATGACTGCCGAAGCCGTGCATATGGCGATACGACTTCGGAATACCCCGATCGCTCATGACGATCGTGACCTGATGGAACGCTTCGGGCAACTGAGTCCAGAAATCCCAGTTGTTCTGCGCGCTGCGCATGCCAGTACGCGGATCGCGCTTGACGGCATGGTTGAGGTCGGGGAACTTCAGCGGATCGCGCAAGAAGAACACCGGCGTATTGTTTCCGACGAGATCCCAATTGCCCTCTTCGGTATAGAACTTCAATGCGAAGCCGCGAATATCGCGCTCGGCATCGGCCGCACCGCGTTCGCCCGCGACGGTCGAGAACCGCGCGAACATCTCGGTTTGCTTGCCGACTTTCGAGAAAATCTTGGCCCGCGTGTATTGCGTAATGTCATGCGTCACGGTGAACGTGCCGAATGCACCCGATCCTTTTGCATGCATGCGGCGCTCGGGGATCACTTCACGGTCGAAATGCGCGAGCTTTTCGAGAAACCAGACGTCTTGCAGTAATGCAGGGCCCCGCGGTCCGGCTGTTTGAATATTTTGATTGTCGACCACCGGCGCGCCAAACGCCGTCGTGAGCTTTGCCATGAGAGTGTGCCTCTTTCGTGATGAATGGACGGGGACTCAGTCATGACCGGATCGGTGCGATCCGTCATGAAGTGCGTTCACGATATCAGCGAAGCGGGCTGTGCGTAGTTGAGCTTTTTTACTGCGCCCATAGGACTTGCCTAAGACGCCGGATCGCCCACCCGCGCGACACGCAAGCTCGCTGTCATATGTTCGCGAACTCCGAACACATTGATAGAGAACGACTACAGAAGCCAGGGAAACCTCGTCGCTAAAACATCGGACGCCTCGCGATGCTTATGCGCACACGAAGCTCGATCAGCGATACGCATGCGGGTGCGTACCGCGCACGAACGAGGTGGCAACGGCCGGCGCGCCCACGCGCACAGCCCGGCGGCTACTTCGTGAACCCGCGAAGCGCGTACAGAGTACTCGTGCTGCCGAAACCGAGATGGACGGTCGGATCGTCCTCATCGAGAACATCGATCCGTTCCGGCGGCGGCTCACATCACCTTCGTGACCGGCGACTCGCGATTTACCATCCAGTCGGCGGTGTCGAAAAAGGCCTTCATCAGACGCGCGCGCAGCGTGTCGTCGAGTTCGATATCTTCCATTGCCTGCTGCATGCAATGCAGCCACTGGTCGCGTTCGGACGTCGCGATCGGGAAAGGCAGATGCCGCGCACGCAAACGCGGATGACCGAAGCGGCTGATGTAATGATCAGGACCGCCGAGCCAGCCGCAAAGAAACCAGAAGAATTTATCGCGCGAATGATCGAGCGACGCGGGATGGAGCGCGCGGATGCCCGCGTAGTCGGGCTCGAGGTCCATCAGATCGTAGAAACGATCGATCAGCGCACGCACGCGCGCCTCGCCGCCGATCAATTCGAACGCCGTCGGCGCGCTGCGTGTGTCGTTGCTTGCGTCAGACATAGAAGCTCATCATCCAATCGAACCACGGAATCGAAAAAACGCGTTGCATCTTACAGGCAAACGCCACGCGCCGCCGGCAGTCCACGGCTCAATCGCGTCGCGACACAAGCGTCAGATGGCCGAACCCCGGCGTGCGCGTGGCATCGTTCGACAACGGCCGCATGAGCGGCGCGGCGTCGGGATGCGCAACAGGGTGCGATTGAGGACGCAGTGGCGAGCTCGACGGCGGACGCGACAGCGCATGCGTCGCGCGCAAGCTCTCGCGCACCGCGGCATCGAGTTCGAGGCCCTTCGCGAAGATATCGTCGGCGTAGTCGGCCGCGATCCGGCCTGCCTCGGTCAGACGAATATGCCGTCCTTCGCGCACGAACAATGCGCCGCCGAAACGCTGTTCGAGCAATTTGATCTGACCGCTCAAGGTTTGCGGCGTGATGTGCAGTCGATGCGACGCACGCACCACGCCGCCGATGCGCGCGACCATCCAGAAGTAGTAGAGATGCTTGTAGTTCACCATGACGCTCCCGCAGTGTTCGCCTACGTGTCGATGGTGCGTATCGTAGGCGTCGACAATGAGGCGAAAATGAGGACGCCGGGCGTCGATCGAAGCGCGCGACATCCGCACGACAACCGCACGCGCGCATCGATCGACGCTTCGATAAAAACGAATATTCGCGCTCCGGGGATCGCCTTAGATTGGATCCTGTCTCGCGATTCCCGCGAACAGGAGATCACGATGGAAATCCGTATTCAGATGTCAAACCTCTCGCTGACCGATCGCGAGCGCACGAGCATTCGCATGCATGTTCACGCACGTATCGAGCGCGCGTTTGCGCGCATCGGCCGGCGTATCCGCCATGTCGACGTCTACCTGAACGACGTCAACGGTCCGCGCGGCGGTCCGGACAAACGATGTGTAATCAAGGTCGACACACATGGCACGGAACCTGTCGTCGCGCATGGCCTCGACCGCAATGTATTCGGTCTGGTCAATCACCTGACGATGACCGCCGTGCGCGGCACGATCGAGCGGATACGCCGCACGCGCGACGACGCGATGATTCGAAAGATGGACGGCACGCCCTGAGCGCTCAACGCGCCTGCAGACGCGCGAGCGCTTCCGACGCCAGCGCTTGCGTGAGTTCCGCGGCCGGCCGCTCGCGTGCGAGCGCCGAGGCCTGGCCCGACCACAGATTCACGAAATCGGCGACGCCCGACGGTTCAGTCTTCGCGCGCAGCGGCGCGAGCGCGGAACCCGCGAGCGGAAACGGCGGCGTGACGGGCGCGATCGGCCCCATTTCGCGCATCACGCGATTCACGATGCCGCGCGCGGGACGTCCGGTGAACACATTGGTCAGCGCCGTCGAATCGTCGTGCGCGGTACGCAGCGCTGCGCGATGCACGGCCGGCACCTTGGCTTCGGGGCAGAACAGATAGGCGGTACCGATCTGGACGCCCGACGCGCCGAGCGCGAACGCCGCGACGATGCCGCGCGCGTCGGCGATGCCGCCCGCCGCGATGACGGGCACATCGACCGCATCGGCGATCTGCGGCACGAGCGCGAAAGTGCCGATCTGCGTGGCCATGTCGTCGCTCAGGAAGTTGCCGCGATGGCCGCCCGCCTCGAGTCCCATCGCAATGACCGCGTCGACGCCGCGTGCTGCGAGCCATCGCGCTTCAGCGACGGTCGTCGCAGAAGCGATCACGCGCGCGCCCGTCGCCTTGACGCGCTCGAGCAGCGCCGTGTCGGGCAAACCGAAATGGAAGCTCACGACCTCGGGCCGCGTCGCTTCGACGAGCGCGCAATATTCGGCGTCGAACGGCCGGCGTGAGGCGCTCGGCAAGGCTGCCTCGGCATCGAGACCGAGTTCCGCGTAATACGGTGCAAGTCGCGCGCGCCAGGCGAGCGAACGTTGCGCATCGGGTGTCGGCGGGGTGTGACAAAAGAAGTTGACGTTCAGCGGCCCCGTGCTCAGCGCGCGAAACGCTTGAATCGCTTCGCGTGCCTGATCGACGCTCAGTTGCGCGCACGGCAGCGACCCGAGGCCACCCGCATTCGCGACGGCACCCGCCAGTTCGGCGCCGCCGGGTCCCGCCATCGGCGCGAGCAGGATCGGATGTTCGATGCCGAAGAGATTCGCGATTCGACGGTCAGGCCAGCTCGACATGGTGTTCCCCCTTTGACGATAGGGGGACATTGTCGACTGACGCGGGCGCGCCTGCAAAGCACGCGTTCGGATGCCCTCGGTCCGCGCATGGGATTGCGGATGCGCGATTGTTGCGAGCTCGGCACATATCAATTCGAAATCGTGGGCTTTATCCGGTCGAGGTCGGTCCGTACCATGGCTAGCAAGGAATGGGAGCCGACATGAAAGCCCTGATCGAACGCAGCCTTTATCAACCCGCGATCGTTTTGCCGATCCTGATGCTCGTGCGTCTGATGACGGCGCTCGACTTCAGCATCACGCAGATCGTGCTGGTGCTCGCGTTCCGGGGATCGCGGTATCTGTTCATGCTCGCGCTCGATCACGCCCGGCGTGGCGCGCCCGCGTCGCCGCGTACGCCCGGTCAAACCGGGCGTACGTGCCATTGCTGAATTCAGGGCGTGATATCGATGGCATCGACACGATCGGGATAGAACGCGACGTGATCCTTGATCGCCGCGACAGCGTCGTAAGGCGTCTCGTAGGTCCAGACCGCGTTAACCGCGCGTTCGCCGCCCGCGGGGAGACTGAAGTAACGGCATTCGCCCTTGTAGGGACAATAGGTCTGGTGCTCGGTCCGTTCGAGCTGCGCCATGTCGACATCCTTGCGCGGGATGTAATGGACGGCGGGATAATTCGCTTCGCGCAGCGTCAAGGCATCGCGCGTATCGGCGATGACCTTGCCTGCGAGCCTGACGACGATATGCGATGCATTGTGCTCGATCGTGATCGGATGATCCGGTCCCGGAATCTTGACGGTGCGTGTCGGGGTCTTCGTTTCCATTGCACGTGTCCTTTGCCAGTCTGAAGGTTGCGAAAGGTCGTCGCCGACCGCGATGATACGGCGTCCATCGTAGGCGCGCCGGGCGCGCGGATAAAGCCGCGCCCATCGAGAAGACCTGTCGGCGTGTGCTAACAATAGAAAGCGCGCGCGCGATACGCTTTGAGCGCCTTGCCGACCGCTCGACCATCGGTCGCCTGCTACACACGATCAATCGATTGTGTCCTACACAAAACACGTCCACGTGCCGCCCTATTGGTCCTGGATCCGCTCGACGCCGCATCAGCCGCATTCGTATCATGTGCGTCAATCCTGGAGAAACGGTGCATGGCCAACCCAGTCTCGCCGCCTGCGAAAACATGGATCCAGGCGACACGACAGCCGCGCACGCGACGCCTCGCGATCCATGGCACGCACGCGCAGCGCGAAGCCTTTCGCGACGTCGCGCTCGGCTGGCATGATGCAAGCGGCGCGCGGGAAACGACGCCCTTTTTTAGCATCCCGATTACAAGCCCGGGGACCGCGTGATAAGCGCGGTTATTTGGGCAGACTGGCTCGGTTGGTGCGGTTCGAACATCGTGATTGGCGCACTCGCGCCGATCATCGTATTGAGCTTCATCGCCTGGTTCCGGCGGGCGCTACGCAAGGAACCCAAGGTCGAATACTTCGCGGCGTTTCGCGATGGACAGCTCGGATACGTCGGTCTCGGATGGGCTGCGGGGGCTTTCGCGGAACTCATCAAAGCCATGGCACGCGCACCCACCTTAACGGGATCGATGGTTCTGGAAATGGTGCTGATATTGCTGGCCGCGCTCTTGAACGGAATGGTGGCCGGCATCAACGCGGTCGGCCCGACACCCTTGGAAGAAGACGCCCCAGCGCTCTCGATTTGGACGAAAGCATGGTGGTTCGACCGATACGCCGCGTTCGCATCGTCACTATTACTCGCCGTGTTAACATTGGCTTTGGCGGCATGGGCTCACGCCCTTGCCGATTAAGGAGCACCGAAGATGAGAGAACTCACTTACGCACGCAGGGATGCGAGCGATGACGAAAAAGCCATCGCCCGTGAGCAAGCGATGCAAGCACGTCAAGCGACGCTTAAATTCACGGTTTGGGGAGCGATCGGACTCGGCATCGGATTCGGATTGATCATACTCGCGCAATATCTGCATTGACGCGACAGAAAACAAAAGCCGCCGCGATGAACTGCACCCCAAAAGTTGGACACCAGTCCGACCTTTGGGGTGTTTTTCATGGCGAAATACGATGAGAAGTTCAAGCTGCTGGTAGTGCAAAGCTACGAGCAGGGGCCGCATGGTTACAAAGAGTTATCCACTACTACAATCATCAACGTATCAAGCTCAAACTAAAAGGCCTGAGTCCGGTGCAATACCGAACTCAGGCCTTGGCCGCCTAACATTTTACTGTCCAATTTCTTGGGGTCAGTTCACGAGGCGGCTTTTGTTTTCTGTCATCGAATATGCACGCGGCTTTTCACGTCGCGCCTCGGACCCCATTCGATACTCGGGTGTCACGTAGGCGGACCGTTTCGGCGCCCCGTTTGCGCCGATTCCGAGTGGCTGCCGCCCCATCCCGCACTCAAACGAAAGGGCTACGTGCGCGTTGCAAGCATGCGCGACGACAAGCATGCGCCCCGCATCCCCCGCGTAGTACCCGGAAACACCCGTCCCATGCGGTCTTCGAACGCATGCAGTAGACTGCGCGCGCACCCACACACGCTCAACATGACAGAAGACTTTCATTTTTATCGGCCCGATGAAGGACACGGCCTCAAGCACGATCCGTTCAAGGCCATCGTTGCGCCGCGTCTCATCGGATGGATTTCGTCGCGCGATGCGCAGGGACGCGTCAATCTCGCGCCTTACAGCTTTTTCGGCGCGTTTTCGTCGTTCCCGTCGATCATCGGATTCTCAAGCGAGGGCTACAAAGACTCGATCCGCAATATCGAGCAGACGCGCGAATTTGTCTGGAACATGACGAGCCGCACCCTCGCCGCACACATGAACCAGACCTCCGCGCCCGTTGCACACGGCGTCAACGAATTCGAACTCGCCGGTCTGACGGCTGCGCCGGGCCGCGCGGTCGATGTGCCGCACGTCGCCGAATCGCCCGCTTCGCTCGAATGCAAGCTCATCGATATCATCCGGCTCAAAACGATCGACGGCACACCGATGGATAACTGGCTCGCGCTCGGCCAGGTCGTCGGCGTGCATATCCGCAAGTCCTTTATCAAGGACGGTCTCTTCGATACGCAGGCCGCGCAGCCCGTCATGCGCGCCGGCTATCGCGGCGACTATGCACAGATCGGCGAACACTTCGAGATGTTTCGGCCAACCGCCTGAAATGCCTACCCGGCGCGCCGCGCATATCGATGCGCAGCGCTTCACCCGCCCCTATGGAACGGTCACCATGACCCCACGCAACCTCTTGATGAGCCTGACCGCGCTCGTCGCGCTGGCGGGCTGCGCATCTCCGATCGTTTACCGCGATCCCCAAACCGGGCACACGGCGCAGTGCGCAACCTCGAATGTCGCCGGACTGCCATCCGCCAAGCAGGACATCGATCAATGCTCGGCGATGCTCGAGCATATGGGATGGGTCCGCGAATAACGTCGGAAACGTCGAACAACGACTGGAATAGCGACTCAAATAGCGACACGAACGAAGGCTAGCCCGCAAGCGCCCGCGCACCATCGAGGCCCGGTTCACCGAAACGCGCGGTGCGCCGCGCCTCGCCGGTCGCACGCGCAGCGCCTGCCGGATGCGGCGCGTCGTCGCTGCCGACACGAAACACCGACACTCCCTCGCGCAGCCGTCGCGCCTGATCCGCCATCGCCGTCGTCGCCGCCGACGCCTCCTCGACGAGCGCCGCGTTCTGCTGCGTCACGTCGTCCATGCGCGTCACGGCGACGTTGACCTGTTCGATGCCCGTCGTCTGCTCGGCCGACGCGCCCGCGATCTCGTTCATGATGCTCGTGAGACGGCTGATTTGCGTCACCGCGTCGTCGACGGTCGTCCCCGCCTCCCCCGCCTGACGCGCGCCCTCCGCGATCCGCGTCATCGAGTCCTGAATCAGCGTCTTGATCTCCTTCGCGGCATTCGCGCTGCGTTGCGCGAGCGCGCGGACCTCGGCGGCGACGACCGCGAAACCGCGGCCGTGCTCGCTCGCGCGCGCGGCCTCGACCGCCGCGTTCAACGCGAGGATATTGGTCTGGAACGCAATGCTGTCGATCACGCCCGTGATCTCGCCGATGCGCCCCGCGCTCTCGGAAATCTCGCGCATCGTCGAAACGACCGAATTGACGGCCGCGCCGCCGCGCGCGGCGACATCCGACGCCCGTTCGCTGAGTTCGCTCGCATGCCGCGCATTGTCGGAGTTCTGGCGCACCGTCGACGTCAGCTCTTCAAGACTCGACGCCGTCTCTTCGAGCGACGCCGCTTGCTCTTCCGTGCGCTCCGACAAATGCGCATTGCCCGCCGCGATTTCGGACGCGGCATCGGCGATCGAATTCGCACTGCCGCGCACACTCGCGACAAGCGCGCGCAAATCGCCGTTCATCGCGTTGAGCGCGCGCAGCAATTGCGCGGTCTCGTTCTTGCCGCTGACTTCGATCGTGCCGGTCAGATCGCCCGCGGCGACACGCTCGGCCACGGCGACCGCCTCGCCGATCGGCCCCGTGATCGAGCGAATGACCGCGAGCGCGATAGCCGCCGCGACGATCACGCACAGCACAATGCCGCCGAGCAAGCCGATCTGCTTGTGACGCGCACTACCCGACTGCTGATCGAGCAACGCGTCGAGCGCCGACAGCGACGCATCGATCGCCGCATATTGCGCGTCGATCACATGCGTGACGCTTGCCGCATAGTCGTTCGCGTTCGCATCGAGCGAGGTCGCCTTGATGATCGTGTCTTTCGTCGACGTCAGCACAGCCTGCATCGACGTCGCGAGCGCATCCGTTTGCGCCGCCAGCGTGCCACCGAGCGTCGCGTTGGCCGACGTGAGCTTGTCGCCATTGCCCTTGAACGACGCGAGCTGTTCGGCCGCGCGATCCGACGCACTCATCAGCGTGAAATTCTCGACCGGCGTACTCGACTTGCGCGTCAGCACGATACGGCCCGTCGCGCGCAGCCGATTGAACTCTTCGGTCAGCGAGGGCAAATCGACGAGCCCCGACTGCGCGAGCGCGAGGCTGTCGAGGTCGGAATCGGTCGAGAAACCGTATGCATCGAGCAGACGGCCGTTGAACTGGAGCACGCTCCGGACGATCGCCGTATGCAGATCGAAGCTCCGCGACGCGTCGAGCGACCCCGCTTCGGCGCGGCCGCGCAACGTATGCCATGCGGCGACGATCTTGTCCCAGTCACTCGACACCGATGCATTGCCGAGCCGCTGAAGCGCGCCGCCGACCGCGTCGATATCCTGATCGATATGCTTGGCGACATCCGCCCGCGCCTTTTCGTCGGCCGCGTCGCTGCTCATGAGCTTGCGCGTGACCGCCAGACGGTGCTGCTGGACATCCTCGAGCAGCCGCACCATCGCACGCATCGTCGCCATGCCCGCATGCTCGCGATGCTTGGCCGCGATCGTCGCGTTCGAACCGAGCACGAACAACGCGGTCGGCCACGCAATGAGGGCCAGCGCGAGCACGCCGAGCATGCAGAATTTAGTCGGGAGCGTCAGACGGGAGAAAAGCGTCTTCATTGCAGGCGTGGTCTCGTTTAACAATCTTCTGGTATTTTTGCCGCGGCGGATGTTCGTGAATCCTGGCAGGCGCATCCGATGCGCTCCTTAACGGCGCTCCATCGATAAAACTGAGTCGGGGTTTCCGAGAATGGGCAGTCAAGACGATTCAGGCATGACGCAAGGCCTTGTCCTGATTGAATAAAGGCAATATGACCATATTTAGATGGTCATATTCGGCGCACACGGCCGAATAATCGAATCCCTATTTCGATTATTCAAATGAAAATCAGGACGACGGCCGCGCGATAAAGAAGATATTCATTGAATCGGCCTTGTGCACGATATCGGCTCCGATCCGCGAGAATTCAATGCCGCGCAAATCGCACGGCGTACATCGTCACGGCGGAACCGAGGCGACCCGGTCCCGCATCATGGCGTCGCGGCGTCGCGCCCGACGCATCGCCTTCGGTCGATCGACGTTCGCGCGGCGTCCGTCAGATCGCGCCCTCCGAACGCGCCTTGAGACCGTCCGCCTCGAACGCGAGATAGCGCGTCGTGATCCGTTTGCCGAGAATGCCGACGACCGCGCCCAACGGACCGTCATAGCGAAGATGGAGCGCGGCCATGCAGCCATGCTCCGAGGGTTCGAGCAGATGGTCGGCCACGATATGCAGGCCTGGAATACCGGATTGCCAGACGAAACGCCGCGCCGGCTGCCAGTCGCGCACTTCCCAGACGACGGGCCGCAAGCGCGGCTGATGGACACGTACGCGCGAACCGACGCCCATCGGCGCGTCGGACAAGGCTTCGACGCGCGACACGGAACGCGTCCACTCGGGCCAATGATCGATATCCGCGAGCACCGCCCACGTTTTCTCGATCGGCGCGCCGATCTGACGCGTGATATGAAAATCTCGCATGGGGACTCCCACACCGAAAACAAAGGGGTACGACACCGCGCAGCGCCTGATGCGGTCGTTTGAACGCGGGACGTCGTGAGCTAAGTGTAGGTCGCGTTCGCGGGCTCCGCGACACATGCGAGCACGCCTCGAATGTGCGGCGCGCGAGCCCGTCGAATGGGCGCGGGCCCGCGCAACGCCGCGGCTCACGAGGGACGCGCGACGTACCACCCCTGGACCGTACCGAGCTGCGCGACCTGCTTCGCGATCGACTCCGCGATCCCGCGCGATTGGGCCGACACGCTGCCACGCTTGTTTTCCGATACCGCGTGCAGGCCCGTTCCCGTGACCGCCGCGGTCGCGACATGACCGGCGGCCGCACCCACTCCGGCCGTCTCGGCCAGCCCGGGCGCGTGACCGCTGTCGGCACTCGCGTCGAAGCTTTGTGCGATATGCGTCGCACCGTTCGACGCGCGATAAACGATCTGCACGGTCGCGCTGACCTCGCTCTTGCCCGCGCCGAGCCCGATCACGAGGCGACGACGGCGATTGCCTTCGTCGACGGTCCCGATCTGCCCCGTTACGACGAGCGCGTTCTGTCCGCTCGGTACCGGCCCATCGAGCCGCACGGCGTGCAGCCCCATGCGCGCCAGCGCCGCGACCGTTTGATCGGCGATGTCGTCGCGCGTCTGCGCGGCGGCATCGCGCTGTGCCTGTTCGTCGTTCGAGCCCGCGGCAAGTTTCCTGAGCATGCCGCCTTCGTCGACCTTGACCTCGCTCGACGCGATATCGAACGCGCTCACGTAAATCGTTGCGGGCGCGGCGCCGAGCGCGGCCGGCTGTTCGGACAGCGACGTCACATGACTGCTCGCGCAGCCGGACATGAGCGCGCTGCTCAATACGAGCGCCGCGCCGATATGACGAACCATCTTGCCCACCCGCAGATTCCACGACATCGTCATGCTGATTCCCTTTTCGACACGTCCCTGTGTCACGACTGCGCCAAACCGGCGATGACCGCGTGCCGCTCGACTTTCGGTCATCGGGGCTCGGCGCATGCATTCGACCCCAGTCTCGTGCGCTTCGACGCGCGCACCGGCAACAGGAGCGAGTATCGGAGAGCGGACCCTGGAAATCCATCGAGGAGTTATGTCGCCCGATGTCACGACGATGTCGCGCCCGGGGAGCATTCCCCGCGCAAGGGCGCTTCGCGTCGCGCGCCACACCGCGGCGCGCAAGGTCCCGCGCCGCAGCACACGCCCACTTCGGGCCCTATAATCGCGGGAATGTGTTCCGACTTCGTCCCGCCGGCGGCCGGCAGTCCTGCAGATTTGACTGCCCTCGCGCCGAATGCCCTTCCGACACCCGGCACGATGCTGCGCGCCGACGGTGCGCGGTGGATTGCGCGCGACCGTCGCGTGGTCGTCGCCGGGACGACGATCGAAGGCGGCCTGTTCTACCTCGACGACATCGGCGCCCCCGAACCGGCCGCGCTCGACTCGCCCGTCGTGGTATCGGCGCTCGACATCGCGGATGTCGGCGCGGTCGCCCGGACGGACCGCGAAACCGGCCCAACCGCGGCTTGGCTCGATTACAAGGCACTTTCGCCCGCGCAACGCCGCGTGTTCATCGACTGGCTCGCGTCCGATCGCCGTGCTCGCGAGATCCCGACCGCCTATCTGAATTTGTATCTCTACGGTCTCGAACGGCGTGTGCTCGTCGACGGCGCGCACGGCGCGATCGACGCCGCCGAATTCGACACGCTCTTCGGCGAACTGCGCCGACTGCTGACGCTGAGCACCGACTGGGCCTTCCTGACGCACGTCGAAAACCTCATCGAATCGGCGACCGTGCTGCGTGCCGCACCCACGCGTCTGTATCGCACGGAGCCCATCGTGCGGACCACGCGCGGCTATCAGGTGCCGTTTTCCGTGCGCGTCGCGTTCGGACAAGCCGCCGTCGACGACGCGCCCGTCTCCGCGGAATGGGCCTATGCGTGGGCGAGCCTCGACTCCGCGATCACGCGCAAGCCGCCGCTCTCGCGGATCCCCGAGACGTTCCGGCTGCTGTTCACGCAACGCTATCGAACGCGCTTGCACGAGGGGCTGCGCGTCGCGCCGAACCGGACGCGGCTCACGTTTCCCGAAACGGCCTTTCCCGCGCTGCGCGAGCGCGATGTGCCGGAATCGGTCGGCGCGCTGCCCGATCTGTCGGCCGTCACGCTGCCGCGCGCGCGTCTGCAGCAACTCGTGAACGACTGCGCGACGGCGCTCGCGCCTTACGGACGCTATCTCGCGCGCAATCCCGCATCGAACGGCACGCTCGACGCCGCGCTGCTGCTCGCCCCCGCGCTGTGGCCCGAGTCCCTGCGCAAGCCGCTCGACGCGCTCGTCGCGACGACGCGCGAGGGCCTCGAACTCACGCGTTTCGGCGACCTGCTCGCGACGTTTCGGACACCGGCCGGTCTGAGCCGCGAAAAAATCGTCACGTTCGTCGGCGTGCTCGGTCAGGCCGGCGTCGGTATCGAACCCGATATCCGGACCGGCGCGCGTACGCCGCGCGCAGAAGATCGCGTCGCGCTGTTCGCGATCGATCCCGCGACACGGTTGATCGACGAGGACTGCGCGTATTTGACCGCAGCGCTCATGATCGACGTCGCCGCGACGCTCGCGATGGCCGACGGCGAGGCGACGCATCCCGAACTCACGCTCATGCATCACCAGATCGAGCACGCGATGCATCTGAGCCCCGCGCAGCAGCAACGGCTCAAGGCGCGCCTCGCGGTCCAGATCAGCGCGCCGCAGCCGCTCGCGCTGCTCAAGAAGCGGCTCGAACCGCTGTCGCCCGATGCGCGCCATGTGCTGGCCGCGTTTCTCGTGCAAACGGCGAACGCCGACGGCACCGTCACGCCGCCCGAAGTCCGGCTGCTCGAAAAAATCTATACGATGCTCGATCTCGATACGCGACAGCTTTACAGCGATCTGCATCAGGATGCATCGACATCGTCGCCGCGCGGCGCGCGATCGGGGATGCCAGCGCGCGAAGGCGCGCGCGATCGGACCCGCGACGATCGGACCCGCGCGCCGTTGACACTCGACGCCGATCGGATCGCCGCGCTGCAAGCCGAAACGGCGCACGTATCGGCCTTGCTCGCCCAGGTGTTCGCGCAAGACGCCGACGATCTCGACACGCCCGCGCTCGACGATGCGCCTGACACGTTCGTCGACACGCATGCAGCGATCGCAGACTCGACTGCCTCGGTTTCGAGCGCCGCAGCATCGACCGACGACCTCGACACATCAGACGCAGTAGCCACATCCCGCGCGCCCGACGCACCGGACACGCTCGAAGCCGCCGATGCGCCCGCATCGATCGACGCCGGGTCCGCGGACCGCCTCGGCCTCGACGATGCGCATCTGACGTTCCTGCGGCTACTCGTCACGCGACCGCGCTGGAGCCGCGAGGACCTCGCCAACGCGGCGGCCGATCTCGATCTGCTGCTCGACGGCGCGATCGAACAGGTCAACGAAGCATCGCTCGACCATTGGGACGCGCCGTTGACCGACGGCGACGATCCCGTGGAAATCAATCAGGAGCTCGCCCAGAGGCTTGCCGCATGACGACTATTCGCCCGAAGGACCGCGATGCGGTGCTCCAATCCCTCCGCTCGGGCGTCGTGCCCCGTATCGGTCAGCATCTGATCCAGGTCGGACGCGTGCATGAACTCGAAGCGTTGCTCAAGGACATCGAGCGCGTCGCCGACGGCGGTTCGAGCTTTCGGATCGTGATCGGCGAATACGGCGCGGGCAAGACGTTCTTCCTGAATCTGGTCCGCGCGATCGCGCTCGAAAAGAAGCTCGTGACGATGCATGCCGACCTCAATCCCGATCGCCGGCTTCATGCGTCGGGCGGGCAGGCGCGCTCGCTCTATGCCGAGCTTGCGAAAAACCTGTCGACGCGCACGAAACCCGATGGCGGCGCGCTCGCGGGCGTCGTCGAGAAGTTCATCGGCCAGGCTCGGACCGAGGCGCGCGCATCGGGACGTTCGAGCGAGGACGTGATCCGCGCCCAGTTGAGCCAGCTCACGGAGATGGTCAGCGGATACGACTTCGCGGACGTGCTCGCGGCCTACTGCCGCGGTTTCGACGAAGGCAACGAAAAACTCAAGAGCGACGCGATCCGCTGGCTGCGCGGCGAATTCGCGACGCGCACCGACGCGCGCAACGCGCTCGGCGTGCGCACGATCATCGACGACGCGAGCGTCTACGATCAGCTCAAGCTGCTCGCGCGCTTCGTGCGGCTCGCGGGGTACGCGGGCCTGCTCGTATGCCTCGACGAACTCGTGAATCTCTACAAACTCTCGAACGTCCAGGCGCGCAACGCGAACTACGAACAGATCCTGCGGATCCTCAACGACGCGCTGCAGGGCACGGCCGAAGGACTCGGCTTCGCGCTCGGCGGGACGCCCGAATTCCTGCTCGATACGAAACGCGGCCTCTATAGCTATTCCGCGCTCGAATCGCGGCTCGCGACCAATACGTTCGCAACCGATGGACTCGTCGATTACAGCGGCCCCGTGATCCGGCTCGCGAGCCTGCGCCAGGAAGACTTCTACGTCTTGCTCGACAAGATCCGCAGCGTCTATGCATACGGCGACCCGTCGAAATACCTGATCCCCGACGAAGCGATCCCCGCCTTCATGCAACACTGCGCTGAACGTCTCGGCGACGCGTATTTCCGTACGCCGCGCACGACGATCACCGCATTTATCCAGTTGCTCGCCGTGCTCGAACAGAATCCGACCACGCAATGGCGCGAGCTGATCGGATCGCTCGACGTCGAACGCGATACGGGCGGCCTCCAGGACATCGTCTCCGACGGTGACGACGAACTCACGAGCTTCCGGCTCTGAACGGAACGCGCTGACCGTGGATGCGCCTCACAGCGGCCCGAGCATGCAGGCGAACACCCAGACACAGTACGATCGTCTCGACGAACGGGTCCGGCGCTGGATCTGGCAGGCCGGGTGGACCGAACTCCGCGACGCGCAAGCACGCGCGATACCCGCGCTCGTCGATGCCGACCGCGACGTGATCATCGCGGCCGCCACCGCGGCCGGCAAAACCGAGGCCGCGTTTCTGCCGATCCTCACGAACCTGCTGCGCGACGAGACGCGCGCGGCGACCGTGCTCTACGTGAGCCCCCTCAAGGCGCTGATCAACGATCAATGGGAACGCCTGGGCACACTCTGCGATGCGCTCGACATCCCGGTCATCGGCTGGCACGGCGATGTCGGCGCGCATCGCAAGCGCCGTTTTTTCGCGCATCCCGCGGGCGTGCTGATCATCACGCCTGAATCGCTCGAAGCGATGTGCGTGAATCGCGGATCGACGCTCGCGACGCTGTTCCGATCGCTGCGCTATATCGTCGTCGACGAACTCCACGCCTTCATCGGTTCGGAACGCGGCATGCAATTGCAATCGCTCATGCACCGGATCGAACGCGCCTGCGGCCATCGCGTCGTCCGCGTCGGCCTGTCGGCGACGCTCGGCGACATGACGCTCGCGGCGCGTTTTCTGCGCCCGCGCGAAGCCGAACGCGTCGAGATCGTGGACTCGGCGTCGGCGGGCCAGGCCGTGCAGATCGTCGTCAAAGGCTATCTCGAACAGCCCGCGCGCATCGATATCGAACCGGGCTTGCCGAGCCCCGAACTCGAAGACACCGTCCCGGGGCAAACGCTCGACATCGCGCGCCATCTCTATGACGTGCTGCACGGGTCGAACAATCTCGTGTTCCCGAACAGCCGCCGGCAAGTCGAAATCTACGCGGACCTGCTCGCCCGCATCTGCGAACGCGAAGGCGTGCCCAACGCGTTCTTTCCGCATCACGGCAGCCTCTCGAAGGAACTGCGCGACGACACCGAACACGCGCTCAAGGACGGCGTTCGCGCCGCCACCGCGATCTGCACGAACACGCTCGAACTCGGCATCGATATCGGCGCCGTGCGCAGCGTCGCCCAGATCGGACCGCCGCCGTCGGTCGCCAGCTTGCGCCAGCGCATGGGCCGCTCGGGACGCCGTCACGGCGAGCCCTCGATCGTCCGCTGCTATTGCGTCGAGCGGCCCGTCGCGCGCGATGCGGACCTCTCGGACGGCGTGCGCGAAAGTCTCGTGCAGACGATCGCGATGATTCGCCTCATGCTCGCGCGCTGGGTCGAACCGCCGCGCGCGCAGGGCATGCACGTCTCGACGCTCGTTCAGCAAATCCTGTCCTTGATCGCCGAACGCGGCGGATGCCGCGCAAGCGCGCTCTGGGACATGCTCGTCGAATCCGGACCGTTCGAGCAGATCGACAAGCCGACGTTCGCGGCCATCCTGCGCAGCCTCGGCGCGGCCGATCTCCTGATGCAGGATCCGACGGGCTTGCTGCTCCATGGTCAACGCGCCGAGGCGCGCGTCCATCATTTCGAGTTCTACTCGGCGTTCAACACGCCCGATACGTTCCGGATCGTCGACGCGGGACGCACGCTCGGCACGGTGCCCGTCATGCGCGGTCTCGGCGTCGGACAGCAAATCGTGTTCGCGGGCCGCCGCTGGATCGCGAACGAGATCGACCTGCGCCATCGCGTGATCCATGTGAGCGCCGATGCCGCCGGAGTGCCGCCGGTCTTCGACGGCGCGTCCGCGATGATTCACGATGAAGTCCGGCGCGAGATGAAGCGCGTGCTATCGGAGCACACGCCCGTCCCGTTTCTCGATGCGACGGCGCGCACGCTGCTCGACGAAGCGCGCGCCTTTTTCCGCGTTCGCGCCCTCGCGCGTCACGCGATCTTGCGCGACGGCCGCGACGTCGCGATCGCGACCTGGCGCGGCGACTGGATCAACGATGCGCTCACCCTGCTGCTGCGCGCCGAAGGGCTCAACGCGAGCAATCGCGGCGTCGCGATCGACGTACGCGCCGCGACGCCGGCGACGGTCGTCGATGCGCTCCGGAAAATCGGCGCGCAAGCCGAGGCCAGCACGGCCAAGGCATTCGCGCGGATCGACGATGCGAATCGCGAGAAATGGGACTGGGCCCTGCCCGACGACGTCAAGCGCGCGGCCTACGCGTCGCAGAACCTGGACCTGACGCAAGCCGTCGCGCTTGCGCGCGAACTCGCGGGCACCGAGACCGCCAATCTGCGCGCCGATCAATAAACGTCGCGCACGTAGCGCTTGTCCTTTGCGAGTGCCGCGACGTAGTCGGCCGCGGCATCGTTCGACATCCCGCCGTGCCGCGCAACGAGCGCCTTGAGTTCGGCATCGACGTCCTTGGCCATGCGCGACGCGTCGCCGCAGACATAGAAATGCGCCCCCTGTTCGAGCCAGGCCCAGATGTCCGCGCCTTGCTCGCGCATGCGGTCCTGCACGTAGATCTTGTCGGTCTGATCGCGCGAGAACGCGAGATCGAGCCGTGTCAGCAAGCCGTCGTCGCGCATCGACTCGAGTTCGTCGCGATAGTAGAAATCCGTCGCCGCATGCTGTTCGCCGAAGAACAGCCAGTTGCGGCCCGTGTGTCCGCGCGCGCGGCGCTCATGCAGAAATGCGCGGAACGGCGCGACGCCCGTGCCGGGGCCGACCATCATCATCGGCGTCTCGCTGCGATGAGGCGGCCGAAAATGCGCGGATTTCTGCACGAACACGGGCACCTCGATCTCTGCGGCGCGATCCGCGAGAAACGTCGATGCGACGCCCTTGCGCATTCTTCGGCCGTTGTTGTATCGCACGGCCGAGACGGTCAGATGGATTTCCCCTTCGTGCGCGCTCGGGCTCGATGCAATCGAATACAGTCGGGGCTGCATGCGCCGCAACACGCCGAGCAGTTCCTGCGCGCTCACGTCCGAAGGATGTTCGTGGAGCACATCGGCGAGCTGCTGACCCCAGAGCCATTGCTTGAGATCGGCCTTGTGTTCGTCAGCGAGCAAAGCCTTGAGGCCGGGCTGCGCGCAGCGCTCGGCGATCAACGCCAGCGCCTCCTGGCTCGGCCGCGCGATTTCGTAATGCTGCACGAGCGCGTCGGCAAGCGTCATCTCGCCCGCCCCCGGCACGCTGACCGATGTCGTCGCATCGAGACCCGCGACCGCGATCAGCTCGTCGACGAGTTCGGGACAATTCGTCGGCCAGACGCCGAGCGCATCGCCGGCTTCGTATTCGAGGCCGCGCGCCTTCGTATCGAGCGCTACGTAACGCGTGTCCTTCGATGCACCCTCGCGGTTCAGGCGCACATTCGCAAGCATCTGCGACGGCGCGGGCCGCGCCTTGGTCGCGACCGCGCCCGGCACGGTCGGCGGCATCATCCCGCCCTCGTCGACCGCATGCAGCGCGGCATCCGCTTCCTTGACGCGCAGTGTCACGCGTTCGAGCCACGCGGCGGCCGGTTCCTGAAAATCCGTGTCGCAATCGACGCGATCGAGCAGACGCTTCGCGCCGAGTTCTGCCAGACGTGCATCGAGCTTGCGGCCGTGACCACAGAACGCGTCGTAGTTCGAGTCGCCGAACGCGAGCACGCCATAGTGCAACGCATCGAGTCTGGGCGCGCCGGACGCACCGAGCGCGTCCCAGAACGTCTGACCGTTGTCGGGCGCGTCGCCGTCGCCGAACGTGCTGGTCATCAACAGCACGTATTGCGCCTTGGCCAGCGCCGCCACCGAGAAATCCGCCATGCACGTCACGCGGATCTCGAAGCCCGCGTCCATGAGCCGCATCGCGAACGTCTCGGTCAGCGACTCGACGTTGCCCGTCTGCGACGCCCAGAGCAGCACGACCTTGGGACGCGAATGCACGATCTGCACGGACGACGCGGCGCCGTGCGCTTCGCTCGCATCCGCGGATGCGAGCGTGCCGCCGGTCGCCTCGCCGAACGCGGCCATCGCCGCGCCCTGCGTGCGGCTGAACAGACCCGCGAGCAGACCATCGACCCACAGACGCGTGTCGGACGCAAACGGTGCACTTGGCGGCAGCACGGGCACGCCTTGGCCGTCAAACGACTGCAGGCCCGCGACGAACCCCGTCAGGTAGATGCGTTCGGCAGGACTCAGCGTCGGCGCGCTCGCAGGCAACGCGAGCATCCGGCACAACGTATCGATTTGAGGCATGAGACTTTCCTGTTCAGACACGGTGTCGGTATCGGTGACCGCCGCGGTAACGGATGACGCGGATCCGGCAGGCTCGCCGGCTTCGGTCGATTCCGACGACTGCACCTCGTCGTGCGATTCGATACGCGTCAGCGCCACCGCGCAGACCTTGAGTTCGGGTTGCTGCGAGATCGGATCGACCGCATCGTTCGTCACGGCGTTGATACAGAGATCGTCGCCGAAGACATCGTTCCAGTGCATCGGCGCGAAGCTGTTGCCCGGTTGCACGCGATCCGTCACGATCGCGGGCAGCACGGCGCGGCCGCGTCGCGAGCGGATCTCGACGCGATCCTTCGTGCGCACGCCGAGCGCCGCGGCATCCTCGGGATGCAGTTCGACAAAGGGCTCGGGGTTCAGCTTGTTGAGCATCGCGACCTTGCCCGTCTTCGTCATCGTGTGCCATTGATGCTGGAGACGGCCCGTGTTGAGCACGAACGGATAGGCCGCGTCGGGCATCTCGGCCGGGTCGACGTGCGCGCGCGCGAAAAACCTGGCCTTGCCGCTCGCCGTCGGAAACGACAAGTGCGGCACCGAGCCGTCCGCCTGCGTGCGTAGCGTCTGGCTCACGCCGTCGTTCAGATAGCGGATCGCATTGCGGTCGTGCGCGTTCGACGCGGCGCATGGCCACTGGATCGGCGTCTCGCGCAAGCGTGCGTGGCTCGTGCCGCGCAAATCGTATCCGGTCGACGGATTCGAGAACTGTGTGATCTCCGCAAACACTTCGTCGGCCGACGCGTAGTCGAACGCATGCGCATAGCCCATTTCGCACGCGACGCGCGCGATGATCCACCAGTCCGGCATCGCATCGCCGGGCGGGTCGATGGCCTTGCGCATCAGCGTCAGATTGCGCTCGGAGTTGACCATGACGCCTTCGGCCTCGGCCCACAGCGCGCCGGGCAACAGCATATCGGCGTAGCGGTTCGTTTCGGTATCGAGGAAGGCGTCCTGCGCCACGACGAACTCGGCCGCCTGCAGACCCGCGATCACCGTCTGGCGATTCGCGACGCTCGCGACCGGATTCGTGCAGATGATCCAGCACGCCTTGATGTCGCCCGCGGCCATTCGCGAGAACAGGTCGATCGTGCCGCCGCCGCTCGTCGCGTTGAGCGTGCCCGGCGCAAGGCCCCATGCGCGTTCGACGAATGCGCGATCGGCATCCACGAGCGCCGAACGCTGTCCGGGCAGGCCCGGCCCCATATACCCCATCTCGCGGCCGCCCATTGCATTGGGCTGGCCCGTCAGCGAAAACGGTCCGCTGCCCGGCCGGCAGATCGCGCCCGTCGCGAGATGCAGATTGCAGATCGCGTTCGTGCTCCATGTGCCATGCGTACTCTGGTTGAGCCCCATGGTCCAGCAGCTCATCCACTCGCGCGCGTCGCCGATCCATTCGGCAGCCTGACGAAGCGCCGTCTCGTCGAGCCCCGTGATCCGCGCGACGCGCTCGGGCGTGTAGTCCGCGAGAAAGGCCGGCATGGCGTCCCATCCCTCGGTCGATGCCGCGATAAACGCCGCATCGGTCTTGTCGTTCGCGTGCAACAGATACAGCAGGCCGTTGAGCAGCGCGAGGTCGGTGCCCGGCCGGATCGGCAAATAGAGATGCGCCTTGTCCGCCGTCGCCGTGCGGCGCGGATCGACGACGATGAGACGCGCCCCCGCCTTGACGCGATCCATCATGCGCAGAAAAAGGATCGGATGGCAGTCGGCCATGTTCGCGCCGATCACGAAGAACAAGTCGGCCTTGTCGAAATCCTGGTACGACCCGGGCGGGCCGTCGGCGCCGAGCGACAGCTTGTAGCCGCTTCCCGCGCTCGCCATGCACAGGCGCGAGTTCGACTCGATCTGCTGTGTGCCGACAAAGCCCTTCGCGAGCTTGTTGATCAGATACTGCGCCTCGATCGACATCTGTCCCGATACATAGAACGACAAGGCATCGGGCCCGTGCGCGTCGAGAATCGAGCGCAGCCGCTGCGCGGTCTGCGTGATGGCCTGCGCGATCGGCAACGGGACGGGATCCGCATCGCGCGCGCCGCGCGCGTAAGCGGCCTCGAGACGACCCGACTTGCGCAAGGCGACATGGGCCGACTGGCCCTTCGTGCAAAGCCGTCCATAGTTCGTCGGATGATCCTTGTCGCCCGATATCTTGACGACCTGTTCGTTCTCGACGTGCAGCACCATCCCGCAGCCTACGCCGCAGTACGGACATGCTGTCTTGACGAGAGTCGAAGTCATTCGAGGATCGGTAAAAATGTGTCTACGTTTATTGCACTTAGCTCGTGCTTCGTGCTTCGTGCTTCGTGCTTCGTGCTTCGTGCTTCGTGCTTCGTGCTTCGTCTATGAACCCTCGCGGGCGGAACGTTCGCGCCTAGCGCGAAATCCAGACCTGACCGTCGTGCACGCGCGCCTCGAAGGCCCGCACCGACTTCTCGGGCGCTTCGAGACATTCGCCCGTGCGCAGATCGAAGTGATGCTTGTAGATCGGCGACGCGACGACGATGCGCTCGCCGAGGCTGCCGACGATGCCGCGCGACAAGACCGACGCATCCGATGCGGGATCGTAGTTGTCGATCGCATAAACGCCGGGCTCGTCAGCCTCGATGCGGAACACGGCGATATGCGCATCGCCGACGAGCGCGCAGACGCCCGTGTTCGGCACGATGTCGTCGAGCGCGCAGATCGGCGTCCAGCGCTGTATCGCGTCCGCCGTGGCCGACGCGGTGTGCGTAAAGGGTTCAGTGATCGCGTTCATGGTCCGCTCCGGGTCGAAAACTCAATGGCTCGTCAGGCACGTCATACCGTCTCGGCGACGATGGGGATCCGCACATCCGCGGCTTTGCGCTCATCGGGCGTCGCCGGCCGGATCTGGCCGCGCGCGGGGACGAAGCTCACGTTCTCGTCGCCGCGCTCGCTGTTGACGAAATGACGGAAGCGCTTGCGCGTCTCGGGATCCGTGACGGCATGCTTCCATTCGCATTCGTAGGTATCGACGACGTGCTGCATCTCCGTTTCGAGATCGGCCGCGACACCGAGCTTGTCGTGAACGACGACGTCGATCAGATAGTCGAGCCCGCCTTCGAGGTTGTCGCGCCAGACGCTCGTGCGCTGGAGCCGGTCGGCCGTGCGCACATAGAACATCAGGAAGCGGTCGATATACCGGATCAGCGTCTCGCGATCGAGGTCCGATGCGATCAATTCGGCATGACGCGGCTTCATGCCGCCGTTCCCGCAGACGTAGAGATTCCAGCCCTTGTCGGTCGCGATGACGCCGACGTCCTTGCCCTGCGCTTCCGCGCATTCGCGCGTGCAGCCCGACACGCCGAACTTGATCTTGTGCGGCGCGCGCAGGCCCTTGTATCGATTCTCGAGATCGATCGCGAGACCGACCGAGTCGCCCACGCCATAACGGCACCACGTCGAACCCACGCACGATTTGACGGTCCGCAGCGACTTGCCGTATGCATGGCCCGACTCGAAACCCGCGGCAATCAGCGCTTCCCAGATCGACGGCAATTGTTCGACGCGCGCGCCGAACAGGTCGACACGTTGTCCGCCCGTGATCTTCGTGTAAAGCCCGTATTGCTTCGCGATCTGCCCGACCGCGATCAAGCCGTCCGCGGTGACTTCGCCGCCCGGCATACGCGGGACGACCGAATACGTGCCGTCGCGCTGGATATTCGCGAGGTAATAGTCGTTCGAGTCCTGCAAGCCCGCATGCTCCTTCTTGAGCACGAACTCATTCCAGCACGACGCGAGAATGCTCGCGACGGTCGGCTTGCAGATATCGCAACCGATGCCGTGCCCGTGCTTCGCGAGCAATGCGCCGAACGTGCGGATGCGCTCGACGCGCACGATGTGATAAAGCTCCTGCCGCGAGAACTTGAAGTGCTCGCACAGATGATTGTTGACGGCGAGGCCCTGCTTCTTCATCTCGGCCTTCATGACTTGCGTCGCGAGCGAGACGCAGCCGCCGCATGCGGTACCCGCCTTCGTCGCGGCCTTGACGTCGCCGATCGTCGTCGCGCCCGCGCAGACGGCCGCGCAGATCGCGCCCTTGCTCACGTTATTGCACGAGCAGATCTGTGCCGATTCGGGTAACGCTTCGACGCCGATGCCGGGCTTCGCCTGACCGTCGGCCTGCGGCAGGATCAGGAATTCAGGCGCTTCGGGCAGCTCGATGCGGTTGAGCATCATCTGGAGCAGCGTGCCGTATTCGCTCGCGTCGCCGATCATCACGCCGCCGAGCAGGTATTTACCGCACTCGGACACGACAAGCTTCTTGTAGACCTTCTTGCGATCGTCGTTGAACTGATACAGGCGGCTGCGCGCGGTCGTGCCGTGCGCATCGCCGAAGCTCGCGACGTCGACACCCATGAGCTTGAGCTTGGTGCTCATGTCCGCGCCGCGGAAGTGCGCGACTTCGCCAAGCAGCGTCCTGGCGGCGACACGCGCCATCTCGTAGCCCGGCGCGACGAGACCGAAGATCTGACCGTTCCAGAGCGCGCATTCGCCGATCGCGAAGATATCGGCATCGTTCGTGCGACACGTATCGTCGATCACGATGCCGCCGCGCGCACCGACCGCGAGTCCGCTCGCGCGCGCCAGCTCGTCGCGCGGACGGATGCCCGCCGAAAACACGATCATGTCGGTGTCGAGATGACTGCCGTCGGCGAAGCGCATGCGGTGCGTGCCCGTCTCGCCGTCGACGATCTCGAGCGTGTTCTTCTGCGTATGCACGGTCACGCCGAGTTCCTCGATCTTCGCGCGCAGCGTGCGGCCGCCGCCGTCGTCGACCTGCACGGCCATCAGGCGCGGCGCGAATTCGACGACATGCGTGTCGAGGCCAAGATCGACAAGCGCCTTCGCCGCTTCGAGCCCGAGCAGGCCGCCGCCGACGACGACGCCCGTCTTCGCGCGCTTCCCGCATTCGGTCATGGCTTCGAGGTCTTCGATCGTCCGGTAGACGAAGCAATCCGCGCGGTCCTTGCCCGGCACCGGCGGCACGAACGGATAGGACCCCGCCGCGAGCACGAGCGTGTCGTAAGCCAGCGTCTCGCCCGTCGACGTGAGGACCGTATGCGCGTCGCGATCGATCGAGACGGCGCGCGCGTTGAGCTTGAGCGCCATGCCCGTGCGTTCGAAGAAGCCGTCCTCGACGAGCGACAGATCCTCGGCCGTCTTGCCCGCGAAATACTCGGTCAGATGGACGCGGTCGTACGCCGCGCGCGGTTCCTCGCAAAGCACCGTGACGTCGATGCGATCGGCCGCGCCGCTCGACGATTCCGCGAGGCATTCGAGAAACTTGTGGCCCACCATGCCGTGGCCGATCACGATGATTTTCATGGCTTGCATTCCCTCAACAATTCGTTCGACACGTTCAAGAGCGGTTCGGATCAATTCGCGGCGGGCAGCTCGGCCTCGCGATTCACGGCCTCGCCGTTGAGCCGCACGACGAGCGCGCAGAGCGCACTGACCATCACGAAGACGGCGAGCACGACGAGCGCTTCGCGCAGATCGCCGACACCTTTCAACAGAAAGCCGGCCGCGACCGCCCCCGTGTTGCCGCCCGCGCCGACGATGCCCGCGACGCCGCCGAGCGCCTTGCGATCGACGAACGGCACGAGCGCGTACGTCGCGCCGCAAGCCATATGCGTGAACAGTCCGAAGGTCAGCATCGCGGCGAACGCGCCGAGCGCGTCGCCGGCTTGCGCGAACACGAGCAAGCCCGCGCCTTCGCAGGCGATCAGCGCGAAGAGCAGCGTGGCGCGCGCCGAGAGGCCCTTGCGCGCCGCGAACCAGTCCGAAACGATGCCGCCGAGCGGACGCGCGAAAATCGCCAGCAGACCGAAGCACCCTGCCGCGACGCCGGCAAAGCCGAGCGATGCGTGGAACTGGTCGACGTAGTACATCGCCGCGACGTTGTGAATGAAGACCTCGACGCCGAAGCACGCGCCGTACGTGATGAACAGCATCCAGACGCGGTAGTTGCGCGCGGCGAGCGCAAGGCTCTGCCAGCCGCCCTTCTTGCCGCTTTCGACGGCGATGCCCTGAGCGCGCAAATCCGAGAAATTGCCTTGCGGGCAATCCTGCGTATAGCGCCAATAGAGCGCGGCGACGATCGGCATGACCGCGGCGGGCACGAGCAACGTCAGACGCCAGGCGATCGCATGGCTCGCGCCCCAGCCGATGCACGCGGCGAGCATGACGGGCACGAGCAATTGCGCGGCGCCCGCGCCCGCGTTGCCGAAGCCCGCGCTCGTCGCGTTCGCGGCGCCGACGACCTTGTGCGCAAACATGACCGACGTGTGGTACTGCGTGATCACGAAGCTCGCGCCGACCGCGCCGATTGCGAGGCGGCAGAGCAAGAACGGCGCATAGCTCGACGAGAGCGCCGCGCCGACCAGCGGCAGCGTGCCGAGCAGCAGTAGACCGACATAGACCTTGCGCGGACCGAAGCGATCGCAGAGCGGCCCGACGATCACACGCACGAGGATCGTGATCGCGACCGCGGCGATATTGATGTTCGCGACCTGGCCCGCCGTCAGATGGAACTCCTGCTTGATCAGCGGCATCAACGGCGCGCAGGCGAACCACGCGAAGAAACAGACGAAGAAGGCGAGCCAAGCCATGTGAAACGCGCGCATTGCAGGGGTGCGAACGCTGAGCAGCTCGATGGACGTCGCTTTGTCAGTCATGTGAGTCCCCGGAAAAAAGAAAACGGCGTCCCGCGAACCCGGTTACATGAACCAGACTCAAGGGACGCCGTTGTCCAAAAGCATTCAAACGAGATTTGCTGCTTCGCGTATCGACGTTGATGCGCGTGCCGGACTCAATGCAAGGCCTGTGCCATTTCCGGCTTATTGTCCGGAAACCCTTGATGGACAAGGCGCACGCGCGCATTGACACCGCCCAATCGGTTCGATGCGCGCAATCCAGAATGGATCACCGTCGTGCGGGGCTGGTGCGGCGCAGCACGCTGTTTGTGCGTGCGAAGTGCGTTTTCGGTGCGTGCCGGACTGCGCGTCGCGGTCACGAGAGCGATACTCGCGCGGCATGTCACACGCATGCCGCATGGCGCGTGCAACGTATCGATCCGGTTGTGCGGACCCTTCTGGAGAGCTCGAATCGCCGCGCTGAGCCGCATTGCACGGGATTTGGCCGACCACGGGTCCTGCGTCTATCCACGTGGTATTGAAATCATGCACAAGAACATTCTGATTGGCGCGAGCGCCATGCATCGTTGCGAAGACGATTACGCGTTCGATATCGAAACGGCGCGCGCGCGGCTTGCGCAGACAGGCTCGGAACAGGGGCTGCTCGCGACATTGCTCGGCATCGTCGGCGAATTCATCGCGAGTCACGGCGCCGACGATCTGCGCAATTTCCTCGTGCTGCTCAAGCGGCAACTCGACACGTCGACGCAT
Organism: Pararobbsia silviterrae; assembly: GCF_003628125.1. Taxonomy (GTDB): domain Bacteria; phylum Pseudomonadota; class Gammaproteobacteria; order Burkholderiales; family Burkholderiaceae; genus Pararobbsia; species Pararobbsia silviterrae. The sequence continues at coordinate 341,217 of NZ_RBZU01000004.1, read as the reverse complement.
GCGCATGCCTCGGGCCTCGTCGCGCACTATCTCGACTACGGCATGGCCGACGAACACGTCTCGCATTGCGCGTATCCGGTCGCGCGCATGGCCGCGCTCGACATGCATCGTCCGGCATCGCGCGCCTCGTGCGTCGTGCGACGCGTGCGGAAATAACGACGTCGCGGTACCCGATGCGGACGCGCCGCGCGTCCGCAACACTTTGCCCTGCATCCCATCATCGGCGTGCGTCCCCCGCGCGCCGCACAGCTTCCGTTTGCCTTACTGCCCGCCAGACCCTCTCCCTATTTACCCGAATTTCGATCGTTCATCGCGCATAGCGTTTCGATAAACGCGCACACGCATACGAAAAGCGCTCGCGCGATATTGCCGCACACGGCACGCACGCCTACCCTTGCACCAGTGCTTCATAGAGGCACCGCGTCGCCCAAGCAGGGATACCTGACGACAACAATCGCGGCGCACCATCGAGGATGTCAGGAGACACGCATGCCCGCTCAACCGCATCGCCACGCCGTCGATTCACCGCTCGACCACGACTCCGCGTCCGTCGGCGACGCGCGCCCGCTCGCGCAGGCGGGCAAACGGACTCACGTCCGTTTTATCGTGCTGGCGCTGCTCGCCCTTTGCACGATGATCAATTACCTCGATCGCACGGTGCTCGGCATCGCCGCGCCCGCGATGACGAAGGAACTCGGCATCGGCGCGGCCGTCATGGGAATCGTGTTCTCGGCTTTTTCGTGGACCTACGCGCTCGTGCAGGTCCCCGGCGGCGTGTTTCTCGATCGTTTCGGCAGCAAGGTCACGTATTTCCTCGCGCTGACGTTCTGGTCGCTGTTCACGTTGCTTCAAGGTTTCGCGGTCGGCCTCAAATCGCTGCTGCTGTTCCGCTTCGGTCTCGGCATCAGCGAGGCGCCCTGCTTTCCGACGAACAGCCGCGTCGTCGCGACATGGTTTCCGCAACATGAACGCGCGCGTGCGACGGGCATCTACACGGTCGGCGAGTATCTCGGTCTCGCCTGCTTCGCGCCGTCGATTTTCTGGCTTGTCGCGACCTATGGCTGGCGCGCGCCGTTCTTCGTCGTCGGCGGCATCGGCATCGCGTTCGCGATCGTCTGGTGGCTCGTCTATCGCGAGCCGCACCACTCGCGCACCGTCAACAAGGCCGAACTCGACTACATCGCCGCGGGCGGCGGGCTCGAACCCGAAGGCGGCCGCGAGACCGTCAAATTCTCGTGGGCCAATGCCGGCAAGCTCATGCGCATGCGCCAGATCTCGGGCGCCTGCCTGGGTCAGTTCGCGGGCAACACGACGCTCGTGTTCTTTCTGACGTGGTTTCCGACCTATCTCGCGACCGAGCGTCATATGGGCTGGCTCAAGGTCGGCTTCTTCGCGATCATGCCGTTTCTCGCGGCCGCTGTCGGCGTCATGTTCGGCGGATGGATCTCCGACGTACTCCTCAAGCGGACCGGCTCGGCGAATATCGCGCGCAAACTGCCGATCATCGTCGGCCTGCTCGGCGCCTCGACGATCATCGCGGCGAACTACGTCCAGAGCGACACGACGGTCATCGCGATCCTTTCGCTCGCGTTCTTCGGCCAAGGCATGGTCGGACTCGGCTGGACGCTGATTTCGGATATCGCGCCGAAACACCTGATGGGACTGACGGGCGGATTGTTCAACCTGTGCGCGAACCTCGCGGGCATCATCACGCCGCTCGTGATCGGCTTCATCGTCGCGGCGACGGGATCGTTTTTCTATGCGCTCGCATACGTCGCCGCCGCCGCACTGATCGGCGCGCTGTCCTATATCTTCATCGTCGGCGATGTCCATCGCGTCGAGATCACCTGACGTCGCCCGACGCATACCGGTTTGTAGTGTGTAACGAGACCATCATGATTAACGGCAACACGCAACTCATCGCCCATATCGGCTACCCGACGCATACGTTCAAGTCGCCGATGATCTACAACCCGTGGTTCGAAAAGAACGACATCAACGCGGTCGTCGTACCGATGGGCGTGTTGCCCGACGACTATCCGACGTTCCTCGAGTCGCTGTTCCGGCTCACGAACATCCGCGGCGCGCTGATCACGATGCCGCATAAGGTCGCGACGATGAACCTCGTCGACGAGCTCACGCCGACGGCGCGGATCGCGGGTGCGTGCAACGCGATTCTCAAGCGCGCCGACGGCTCGTTGCTCGGTGATCAATTCGACGGCGCGGGCTTCACGCGCGGCGTCGAACGCAAGGGGCAACCGATTCGCGACGCGCGCGCGCTCGTGCTCGGCAGCGGCGGCGTCGGATCGGCGATCGCGGCATCGATCGCGGCCGCCGGCGCGAGCGAACTCGCCTTGTTCGATACGAATACCGGCGCCGTCGAGGCGCTCGCGAATCGTCTGCGCAGCCAGTATCCGTCGCTGATCGTGCGGACGGGATCGAAAGACCCCGCCGGCTTCGACATCATCGTCAACGCGACGCCGCTCGGCATGAACGAGGACGATCCGCTCCCGTTCGATATCGCGCGCATCGATCCGTCGACCTTCGTCGGCGAAGTCGTCATGAAAGCGGAATTCACGCCGATGCTCCGCGCGGCCAAGAAAAAAGGCTGTGCGGTGCAGGTCGGGACCGACATGCTGTTCGAGATGATCCCGGCCTACCTCGAATTCTTCGGATTCGGCACCACCACGCCCGATGAACTCCGGGCCGTCGCGCAGATCGAGTATTGACCGATCCCCCGTGCGGCCCAGCGTCAATGCATATGCATGCCGCCGTTGATCGCGAGATCCGCCCCCGTGATGAAGCCCGCGTCGTCGGAACACAAAAAGCCGACGAGCGCGGCGACTTCATCAGGCCGCCCGAGGCGTCCCACGGGAATCTGCGGAAGAATGCGCGTGTTCATGACGTCTTCGGGCACGGCATCCGTCATCGCGGTCGCGAGATAGCCCGGTGAAACCGTATTGACGGTCACGCCATAACGGGCGACTTCGAGCGCAAGCGCCTTGGTGAAGCCGTGAATCCCAGCTTTCGCGGCCGAGTAGTTCGTCTGTCCGAATGCGCCGCGCGAGCCGTTGACCGAACCGATATTGACGATGCGGCCGAAGCCGCGATCGATCATATCGGTCACAAACGGCTTGGTCATATTGAACAGCGCATCGAGATCCGTTCGAATGACGGCATCCCAGTCGGAGGCCGTCATTTTCATGAACGTCGAATCGCGCGTGATGCCCGCGTTGTTGATCAGCACGTCGATCGGGCCGAGATCGGCCTGAACACGCGTCGCGCAACGCTGACACGAATCGAATGCGGTCACGTCGAGTTCATAGGCCTGAAAATGTCGGCCGACGGCTTTCTCGGCCGACAGCCATGCGGGCACATGATCGTTCTTCGCCGAGTGCGAGACGGCGACGTCCATCCCCGCATCGCAGAGTCTGCGCGAAATCGCGGCCCCCAGACCGCCCATGCCGCCTGTCACGAGCGCTACACGCCGCTGGGTCATACGCGCCTCCGGATGGTTCGTCGTGTTCAAGCGTCGCCGCCCGACGCCGAATCCGCCCGGCACGCGGACCGACCCGGTGTGCCGGGCGCGACGGCTCGACTGTCACGCTCGACTGTCACTATAGTCAGCGAACCGCGTCATTGCGATAGGAGCGATAGACAATCGTCACGATCTGCCGCGCACGGCGATCGACGTAAGCATCGAGCACTTCAGCGAGACGCGCCGCCAGGCGCTCGCATCGACGCGCCGACGCGTCGATGCCCATCTCGATCGCCGCCCCGCCCGATCCCGCTGCGCGCCATTCGAGCCCGATGATCGCGTGCCCCGCCTCGCACGCCACGTCGATCGCGAGCTGAACCTGGACGACGAGCGCGCGCTCATCGAGCATCGCCTCATCGACGCGCTCGACGAGCGCGCCGAGCTGCATGAGTTCCGAGGCCAGGCGCCACTTCATCTCGTCCGTCGCGCCCGAGCGCTCCGCGAGATCGAAGAGCGTCGAGAGCACCTCGATGGCCGGACGAAATTCGAGCCCGCAGAGGTAGACGTTCGCGACCTGACGAAGCACGCACGCGTCGTCGGGATAGCGATCGAGCGCGTCGGCCGCCAGGTCACGCGCGGGCATGAGCCACCCCGTGTTGAGCACGACCATCAAGGTACCGGCGCTCATGAACGCGTCGTCGCCCATCGCGCGGGCCGACGTGAGCCGCACATACAAGCCCGCATGGTCGCCGAGCGCGAAGTCCGCGAGCGCACACGCCATTTCGTGCGTCGCGAAATCGCCCGGGCCACGACACCGCATCGTGTCGAGCTGCGCGCGTGCATGCCGGATCGCCGCGCACGCCGCCTTCGACGCCTCGGCGGTTCCGATCCGGCTCAACGGGATTCGGCTCAGCATCGCATCGATGATCCGCGCCCCGGCAACCTTCGAGTCCGCGGGCAAGGCGAGCGCCCCGAACACGCGGCCTCCGGGATTCGCTCGACGATCGATCGTTCGACCGCCCATCGAGCAGGATTCCTCAACATACTCAACCCACCGCCGCTTGAAAACACCGACATCCGTTCTCATACCCACCCCCTGTACGCAATAAAACCGCCGCATCACCGGGGAAAATTATAAATAGCGCACGTGCAGTGGATCTTTATGAGAAGAATTGAATTTTTATATCGAATGGACGACGTCGCTAAACGCTCGGAAAAATCCGATCGGCGATGGGATAAGCAGATGCATGGCCTGCATTTTGTCGATACAGGACGACCGTTCGATCAGACGGGCGACTTGAAGTCTGCGGCGCCATCCGCGCCGCGCGCGCGCCGCTCGCCGATCATGGCCTCGAGCAATTGAATAGTCTGCAGACGCACGACACGCCGGATTTTCTCGAGGCGTTCGTCATCGACCTGTTCCCAGCCGAGCGTCTTGAACGCGGCGCGCCGCATCACGTGGAACACATGCGCCGGGCCGCCGAGTCCCATCGTGCGGATCAGCGTGTCTTCGTCGTCGGGCGATTGGCCGAGCAGGCGGCCGACGAGCGACGCCTTGACCGCGACCATGCGCCGGTTGATCTCGTTGTTGAAGATCGCGTGACCGATCTCGGGACCGAGCCCCGCCTGCTCGCGCGCCATAAACCAGCGCCATTCGTCGGCCACACGCGACTTGAACATGAATTCGACGATGCAATCCTGGATCGCGCAGTACGCGTCGACGAGCGCGCCGTCCTCGCATGCGGGATCGGCCAGCACACGCTCGGCGGCCTCGACGGGCGCTTCGAGGCGCGCCCACACCTGCTCGACGATATGGAGCAGACACGCGACGTACACCCCTTCCTTGTTGTCGAAGTAGTACTGGAGCGCCGGCGCGTTGACGCCCGCGCTTGCCGCGATATCACGCGTCGACGCGCCATCGAAACCGAGCTCGCCGAACAGCCGGATCGCCGCCGTGATGATCCGCGCGCGTGTTTCCTCTCCGCGCGGATAGCCGCCTTCGGTCGAATGTCTGGGCCGTAACGTCCGGTTCATCGAGCAGATCCGTGAATAAATTGGGTCAACCACGCAGAAATATAACAGTTGACAGATATTTCCCGACTGGAATAATTCTCCCGAATGGAAAAAATCTGGAGCCTCCTTCATGTCCGCAACCGCGCCCGCCGGTGAACACGGCGGTCTCGCCGCCCCGGCCAAACGTTCGAACCGCAAGGCCGTGCTGCTCGGCCTGTGCATCCTCGCCGCGCTCGGCGCGAGCGCCTGGGGTCTGCGCTGGTGGACCGTCGGGCGCTTCATCGAATCGACCGACGACGCCTATCTGCAGGCCGACAGCGTCACCGCCGCGCCGAAGATCTCGGGCTACGTCGTCGAAGTTTATGTCGCCGACAACCAGACCGTGAGCGCCGGACAGCCGCTCGTGCGTCTCGACCCGCGCCCTTACGAGGTCAGCCTTCAGCAGGCGAACGCGACGATCGCGGCGCGCGAGGCCGATATCGCGCGTGCTCAGGCCGAACTCGCGCAGCAGCAAGCGAGCATCGCGCAGGCGCGCGCCCAGCTCGACGGCGCGAAGGCGAGCGACGCCTACGCGAGCGACCAGTTGACGCGCTACGCGCCGCTCGCGGCGACGGGCGCCGAAACCGACGAGCGCGTGGCCGAACTGCGCAACGCGCGCAAGCAGGCCGCCGCGACGCTCGCGGCCGATGCGGCGGCGCTCGACGCCGCGCAACGCCAGATCCCGACGACCCAGGCGCAGGTCCTCCAGGCGCGCGCACAGCTTGCCGCGGCGCAAGCGAGCGCGAGCCAGGCGAAGCTCGATCTCGGCGATACGGTCGTGCGCAGCACGATCGCCGGACGCATCGGCGACCGTGCGGTCCGCGCGGGGCAATACGCGCAACCCGGCACCCGTCTGATGACGATCGTGCCCGTGCAGGACGTCTATCTCGAAGCGAATTTCAAGGAAACGCAGCTCGGCCTGATGCGCGTGGGGCAACCCGCGACGATTCACGTCGACGCGCTCGCGGGCGACGACCTCCACGGCACGGTCGACAGCTTTTCGCCGGGCACGGGTTCGCAGTTCGCGCTGCTGCCGCCGCAGAACGCGACGGGCAACTTCACGAAGATCGTGCAGCGCGTGCCCGTGCGCATTCGTATCGACGCGCCCGAAGCCGTGCGCGCGCGACTGCTGCCGGGCCTTTCGGTGACGGTGCGCGTCGACACGCGCGGCGCGCGCGCGGCGCTCGACGGTCACGAAGGCGACGGCGCGGCATCCAACGAAGGCGGATCGCATCGTGGCTGAGGCCGTCCCGCATCGCGGCTCGCCCGACGCCGGCGGCGCCCAAGCCACCCCTGGTGCGCCCGCCGCGGCCGCCGCGCGCGCGCCGAACGCGACGGCCGCCGACTGGATCGCGGTCGCCGCGGGCTCGCTCGGCGCGCTGCTCGCGACACTCGACATTTCGATCACGAATTCCGCCTTGCCGCAGATCCAGGGACAAATCGGCGCGGCCGGCACCGAAGGCACGTGGATCTCGACCGGCTATCTGATGTCCGAGATCGTCATGATCCCGCTTGCGGCATGGCTCACGCGCGTGTTCGGTCTGCGCAACTTCCTGATCGCGAACACGCTCTGCTTCACGCTGTTCTCGATGATGTGCGGCTTTTCGCACAGCCTCGCGCAAATGGTCATCGGCCGGATCGGCCAAGGCTTCGCGGGCGGCGCGATGATCCCGACCGCGCAGACGATCGTCGCCACGCGCCTGCCCCGCCATCAGATGCCGGTCGGCATGACGGTGTTCGGCCTCATCGTGCTGCTGGGCCCGCTGCTCGGCCCGGTCGTCGGCGGCTGGCTTGCCGAGAACATCGACTGGAGCTGGTGCTTCTTCCTGAACCTGCCCGTCTCGATCGCGTTGATCGGCCTGCTGCTGTTCGGTCTGGGCCGCGATACGGTCCATCTCGACCGCTTCTTCAACGCGGACTGGCTCGGCATCGTGGGCCTCGCGACCGGCCTCAGCTGCCTGACCGTCGTGCTCGAGGAAGGCCAGCGCGAGCGCTGGTTCGAATCGTCGATGATCGTCTGGCTCAGCATCGTGGCGACGGTCGGCATCGCCCTGCTGATCGCCGCGCAATTCACGGCGAAGCAGCCCGTCGTGCGGCTTCGGCTGCTGATGAACAAGAACTACGCGAGCGTGATCCTCATCGTGTTCACGGTCGGCGCGGGTCTCTACGGCATTTCGTATCTGTTGCCGCAGTTCCTGAGCACGGTCTCCGGATACAACGCCGAGCAGTCGGGCGCCGTGATGCTCGTATCGGGCGTGCCGGCCTTCCTGATGATGCCGATCCTGCCGCGCGTGCTCGGCAAAATCGATTCGCGCCTGCTCGTCATCGCGGGCCTCGCGTGCTTCACTGCAAGCTGCATGCTCGACATTTCGCTGACCGCCCAGAGCGTCGGTCACGACTTCTATGCGTCGCAACTGCTGCGAGGCTTCGGCCAGATGCTCGCGATGATGCCGCTCAACCAGGCGTCGATGGCCGCCGTGCCGAAGCAGGAAGCCGGCGACGCGGCGGGCCTCTACAACATGGCCCGCAATCTCGGCGGCTCGGTCGGTCTCGCGCTGATCGGCACCTTCATCGACCGCCGCACGCACTATCACGACGACGTCATTCGCGAATCGGTGTCGGCGAACAGCATGATCGGCCAGGACCATATCCAGTCCGTCGCCGCGAGCTTCATCGCGAATCACGGCGATGCGGCCTATGCGAAGCTCCAGGCGCTGGGCCAGCTTGCGACACAGATCGCGCAGCAGGCCACCGTCATGACGTTCTCCGAAACCTTTTTCGTTCTCGGCATCGCGCTCGCGCTCTGCGCGCCGCTCGCGCTGCTCCTCAAGAAGCCTTCGGCCGGCGCTGCGTCGGCGGGCCACTGATCTCCCATGAAGCCATCCGTTTCTCCGTTGCTTCGCCGTTGCCTCATCGCCACCGCGGCCTGCGCGTTCGTCGCGGGCTGCACGGTCGGCCCCAATTACGCGGGCGCGCCCGAGGTGGCGCCGAACGCCACGCACGCCGATCGCTTCGCGCGCGCGCCGAACGCCGGCATCGCCTCCGACGCCGCACCCGCGCAGTGGTGGACGTCGCTCGACGATCCGCTGCTCACGCGCCTCATCGAAACGGCGCTCGAACACAACACGGATATCCGCGCGGCGCGGGCGCGCCTGCGCGAATCGCGCGCCGGGCTGCGCGAACAACAGCGCGACGCGCTGCCCAAGACGTCGGCAAGCGCCGCCGATATCCGCCTGCGCGCGCCCGACACCTCGCTGCTGTCGAATGACTCCGGAAGCGGCAGTTCGAGTTCGGGTCGCGGACCCATCGATCTCTACGAAGTCGGGTTCGACGCCAGTTGGGAAGTCGATCTGTTCGGCGGCACGCGCCGCGCGATCGAGGCCGCATCCGATCAGGCCGATGCCAGCGAGGCGGACCTCGCCGACACGCATGTCGAGATCGCCGCGGAAGTCGCGCAAGCCTATGTCGACCTCCGCGATCAGCAGCAACGTCTCGCACTCGTGCGCGCCTCGGCCGACCTCGAATCGCAGATGCTCGATCTCACGCGACAGCGGCGCACGCGCGGCGTCGCATCGGATCTCGACGTCGAGCGGATTCGCACGCAGGTCGAGACCACGCGTTCGAATCTGATTCCGCTCGACGCACAGATCACCGAATCGCTCGATCAGCTCGCGTTGCTGACGGGCCGCGAACCAGGCGCGCTCGATGCGGAATTGAGCCCCGCCGGCACGCTGCCCGTGCTGCCCGAGACCGTCGCGGTCGGCGATCCGGCCGCGCTGCTCAAGCAGCGGCCCGATATCCGCGCCGCCGAGCGTCGTCTCGCGGCGCAGACCGCGCAAATCGGCGAACGCGAGGCCGACTGGTTTCCGAAGCTCACGCTGTTCGGCGACCTCGGATTCACGGCCGCCGATCCGGGCCATCTGATGCGCAAGGAAAACTTCTCGTGGGTCGGCATTCCGTACCTGCAATGGAACGGTCTCGATTTCGGCCGCGTAAAGGCGCGCGTCGATCAGGCCGGCGCGTCACGCGACGAAGCCCAGGCCCAATACGAAGGGGCCGTGCTCGGCGCCTTGCGCGACGCGAACGTCGCGCTCTCGCGATACGGACATCAACGCGAGAACGTCTATAGCCTTCGCTCGGTCGAGTCGTCCGCGTCGCACACGGCGCAGCTCACGCGCCAGCGCTATCAGGCCGGCGTCTCGACGGCGCTCGACTGGCTCGACGCCGAACGCACGCGCTATTCGGCCGAACAGAACCGGATCTCGGGCGACGCCGAACTCGTCAAGGATTACGTCGCGCTCCAGAAAGCGCTCGGCCTCGGCTGGACGCCGCCGGGCTGATCGCGTTCGATTGCGCTCGATTGCGTTCTCGCGCGGCGCTCGGAGCTTTCAACGCCCTGACACGCCGCACGGGGACCGGATATAGTCTGGGTCGGCCCCGACGGTCTGCCATACGCGTGCCCCGAAGCGTGCCCCGAGCGCGTCCGGGTCCGCGGATCCGTCACGACGCCGGCCCGTCCGTTCCGACTCCCGTCTTTCGAGCGCCATGTCTTCAGTCGACGCCTTCAAGCTTGTCCTGATCTGTCTGATCGCGATGGTCGGACTCCAGTTGCTCGCCACGCGCCTGCGCCTGCCGCCGGCGGCCGCGCTGCTGCTCGGCGGCACCGCGCTCGCGTTTCTGCCCGGTTTGCCGCCGATCACGCTCGACCCGGACCTCGTGCTCATCGTGTTCCTGCCGCCGCTGCTCATGAACGGCGCGTATTTCTCGGTCTGGGACGATCTCAAGTCCAATTTCGCATCGATCCTGCTGCTGGCCGTCGGCGCCGTCGTGTTCACGACGCTGTGCGTGGGCCTCGCGCTCCATTGGGTCATCCCCGCGCTGCCATGGGCGGCCTGCTTCGCGCTCGGCGCGATCGTCTCGCCGCCCGACGCCGTCGCGGCCAAAGCCGTGCTCGAACGTCTCGCGTTGCCGCGCCGCCTCACGGTACTGCTCGAAGGCGAAAGCCTGCTCAACGACGCGGCGGGACTCGTGCTCGTGCGCTTCGCGGTGTCGGCGGCGCTGACCGGCGCCTTCAGCGCGTCGAGCGCGGCGCTGTCGTTCGGACTGCTCGCGCTCGGCGGCATCGCGGTCGGCGGCGTGGTCGCCTATGCGCTGATCAAGGCGCTCAAGTATCTCAACGACGATTTCCTGATGATCACCATCACGCTGCTCGCGTCGTGGATCAGCTATATCGTCGCGGACTTCATCGGCGTGTCGAGCGTGATCTCGACCGTGACATGCGGTCTCGCCATCGGCTGGTACCAGCACGAACTGTTCTCCGCGGCCGCACGGCTGCGTGGTACGTCTTTCTGGGCCGTCATGGTCTTTCTGCTCGAAGCGCTCGTCTTCATCCTGATCGGACTGTCGCTGCGCGGCGTCGTCACGCGCCTCGAAGCCCATGGCGCGCTGCCGCTGCTGATTCCGGCCGTCGCGACCGTCATCGTCGCGGTCATCGTCTCGCGCTTCGTCTATGTATTCGGCATCGACGGCGTCGGGGCGCTGGTGCGCCGCCTGCGCGGCGACGCCACGCGGACCGACTGGAAAGCCACGACGATCCTCGGCTGGGCCGGCATGCGCGGCGTCGTGACGCTCGCCGTCGCGCTCGGTCTGCCCGATTCGATGCCCGGGCGCGACATGATCCTCGTCGCGTCGTTCGCGGTCATCTTCGTGACCGTCGTCATCCAGGGCTCGACGATCGGCGCCGTGATCCGATGGGTTGCGCCCGACGACACCGATGTCCGCAACACGCGCCATCTGAACGAGCCGCAAGCATGGGCGCATCTCGAAGCCGCGCAGCTCGGCGCGATCGAGTCGCTCGTGCGCGACGCCGAGGGCAAGCTGATCCACCCGCGCCTCTTCGAGCAATACAGCTATCGCGCGCAACTCAGCAAAAGCATCAGCGAGCTCGACACGTTTCCGACCGATCGCCGCATCGCGCACTATGACATCGTGCTCGCCGCGATCGCGGCCGGCCGCGAGGAATTGCTGCGCCTGCACCGCGCCGGCATGCTGCACGACGAACTCATGCACGCACTCGAACGCGATCTCGATCTGCAGGAAATCTCGGCGCGCCATAACCGCGGATAGGCGCTTGAGGCTCCGCCCTTGACGAAGCCGTCACGCGCCGATGACGAGCCCGTGACAGGCGAGGGATAGGCCTGTACATCTGGGCCTGTACATCCGCTCCCGGAAGCCGGAAAATCACCGGCACCGGCGAGTCGCAGACGATGGCCTGTTCGGACTCGCAAGACGCTTCAAAGAGGACGGTTTGCGATGAACGACCCATTCAAACTCCGACGCTTCGTCGACGCACAAACCCCGATCTACGACCAGGCGCGCGCCGAACTCGAAGCCGGCAAAAAGCGCTCGCACTGGATGTGGTTCATTTTTCCGCAGTACCTGGGGCTCGGTAAAAGCGAAATGTCCGAGGCCTATGGCATCGCCTCGCGCGAGGAGGCCGAAGCCTATCTTCAACATCCGGTGCTCGGTGCGCGCATTCGCGAAGTCACGCGTATCGTCAACGATCTCGAGGATCGCACCATCGAGCAGATCTTCGGTTACCCCGACGAACTCAAGTTTCGATCGTCGATGACGCTGTTCGCCGAAGTCGCCGAAGACGACAACGAGTTCGACGAAGCCCTCGACAAATACTTCGAGGGCGAAGCCGATCCCCAGACCCTGCACCTCATGCGATAAGCGGGTGCCCGCAACGGAACCACCATGGCGTTTGATTTCGACCTGTTCGTGATTGGCGCAGGCTCGGGCGGCGTGCGCGCCGCGCGTTTTTCGGCAGGCTTCGGCGCGCGCGTCGCGATCGCCGAAAGCCGCTACCTCGGCGGCACCTGCGTCAATGTCGGCTGCGTGCCGAAGAAACTGCTCGTCTACGGCGCGCACTACAGCGAAGAACTCGCGCACGCGCACGCATACGGCTGGAGCGCGAGCGCACCCGAGTTCGACTGGCCCACGCTGATCGCGCACAAGAATGCCGAGATCGAGCGGCTCAACGGCGCGTATCGGTCCTTGCTCGTCAAGAGCGGCGTCACGCTCATCGAAGGGCATGCGAAGCTCGTCGACCCGCATACCGTCGAAATCAACGGACAACGGCACACGGCGGAGCGCATCCTGCTCGCGACCGGCACATGGCCGAACGTGCCCGATATTCCCGGCAAGGAACACGCGATCACGTCGAACGATGCGTTTTTCCTCGATACCTTGCCGCGTCGCGCCATCGTCATGGGCGGCGGCTATATCGCGGTCGAATTCGCGTCGATCTTCAACGGACTCGGCGTCGAAACGACGCAGCTCTATCGCGGCGAGTTGTTTCTGCGCGGGTTCGACCGATCGATTCGCGAACATCTGCGCGAAGAACTCACGAAAAAGGGCCTCGACCTGCGCTTCCGCACGACGATCACGGGCATCGACAAACAGCCGGACGGCAGCCTGCGCGTGACGCTCGACGACGGCGCCACGCTCGACACCGATCTCGTGATGTTCGCGACGGGCCGGCGTCCGATGCTCGACGATCTCGGCCTCGAGAACACGCGTATCGCGTTGAACGACGAAGGATTCATCCGCGTCGACGCGCACTACGTCACGACCGAGCCGTCGATTCTCGCGCTTGGCGACGTCATCGGCCGCGTTCAGCTCACGCCGGTCGCGACAGCCGAAGGCATGGCCGTCGCGCGGCGCCTGTTCCGGCCGTCCGAATACCGCCCCGTCGATTACCACGGCATTCCGACCGCGGTATTCAGCCTGCCCCATATCGGCACGGTCGGCCTGACCGAAGACCAGGCGATCCTCGCGGGCCACAACATCACGGTCTATGAAAGCCGTTTCGGCACGCTCAAGCTCGCGTTGACCGAGTCGAATGAAAAGACGTTCATGCGCCTCATCGTCGATTCCGATACCGACCGCGTGCTCGGCGTGCATATGGTCGGCGCGGACGCGGGCGAGATCATCCAGGGCATGGCGGTCGCGCTCAAGGCGGGGGCGACCAAACGCGTGTTCGACGAGACGATCGGCATTCACCCGACGTCGGCCGAAGAGTTCGTGACCATGCGTACGCCAGTTAATGCGTAATCACGCAGCATACAGATTCGTCTGATCGGGCCTGACGCGCTGCGATCGCACAATCGCATGCGCTCGCGGACCCCGCGCGCCGTGCGCATTCCTTATCGCGACACACGGCAGCGTCCGCATACATCGCGCCTGCACGAGCACACGCTCGGCGCCTCTCAAAACGATGCGCCAGGCGCGGGAATAAAACGCGACCCCGGTGCGTTTTATTCCGCGACGACGCCCTGCGCGCACGCGTTTTCGGGACCCGATCGATTACGGTTTGTTTCACGAGCAGAGCCTGCAAACCTTGGCTAGACTTGCGTCATCGTGACGAGGAACCCGTCGATGACGCGCGACGAATTACCTGCCTTGCTGCCTGAACTGCTGCCGCGGATCTGGGCGTTCGCGCTGCGTCTGGCCGCCGATCGCCACGATGCCGAGGACCTCGTGCAGCGCGCCTGCGTGCGTGCGCTCGAACGCCGCCATCAATGGCAACCGGGCACGTCCGCGCTGAGCTGGCTGTTCTCGATCGTCCATTCGATCTGGATCGACGAGATTCGCGCGCGACAGATTCGCGGCCGCGCGCGCGTCGAATGGAACGAAGCGCTCGTGGAGACGGTCGCCGACCCCGCCGCGACGGACCCGTTGGCCGATCTGCTCTACAAGCAGGTGATCGCCGCCGTCGATGCGTTGCCCGACGCTCAGCGCGTCGTCATGTTGCTCGTTGCCGTCGAGGGGTTGAGTTATCGTGAAGCCGCCGAAGTCCTTGAAATACCGATCGGTACCGTGATGAGCCGTTTATCCCGCGCGCGCCTGACCATCGGCGCGCAATTCAGCACGCCGACGCCGCATGCCGACGCCGATCGCGGCGCGCGCAAGGATGCGCATCCATGAACATCGACGACACCTTGCTGATGGCCTACGTCGATGGCGAACTGCCGCCTTCGCGCAAGGCCGAGCTCGCGCAGGCGATCGCGCACTCGGACGAGCTCGCGGCCCGGGTCGCGGCGCTGCGCGCGTCGGCGTTGCCCTATCGCGCGGCGTTCACGCATGCGGAACTCCCGCCCGTGCCCGCCGCGCTCGCCGACTTCATCGAGACGCTCGCGCGAACCGGCGACGGCGCGCGCGGCGAGCGCGGCGAGCGCGGAGCGAACACCGATCCGAACGCCGACGTCGCGACGCATGCCGATCGTACGCATCACGGCCTCGGCTCATCGGATCTCGCACAAGACGAACGGATCGCATCGATGCCCGACGCGGCGATAACCTCCGACGCGACCGCATCGACACGCGGCACGCATCGTGCGCGCCGGCCCGGCCTCTGGCTCGCGGCCGCCTTTATCGCGGGCGCGTTCGTTTGCGGCGCAGCGCTCAAGTTCGGGCCGATGCTCGGCGAACCGCGCGTCGCCCCCTGGCTCGAAGCCGCCGCCGGCTATCAAGAGCTTTACACGCGCGACACCGTCTACGACCTACCCGACAGCGCGACGCTCGATGCACGCGTGCTCGACGAAGTCCATCAAGAAGACCATCTGCCGATCGCGATTCCCGATCTGCGCGACGCGGGCCTCACGTTCAAGCGTATCCAGCGCCTGCGATTCCGCGGCCGGCCGTTGATCCAGATCGTGTACCTGCCCGTGCACGGCGATCCCGTCGCGCTGTGCGTCATCGATGCGAAAGCCGACCAGCCGATGAAATCGCAACATGTCTACGGCATGGACGTCGTTTCATGGAGTCGCGATAAGCTCGCGTTCGCGCTGATCGGCCGCAATCGCGACGTCGATCTCGCGGCCGTGCATCGACAGCTTGCCGACGACCCGTCACGGCTGCGCGTCGAATAAACCCGCGCGCCGCTTCGTTAACCCCATGTCATCCGACCGACCCGCGAATCCGGAGATCCCTATGACCGCACGCCCCGAACCGCTACGCGACGTGGCCTCGCACGCCGCGCCCGCGGGCCGATACACGCGCCCCGCCATCGTGCTGCACTGGCTCATCGCGCTCGGCATCATCGTCAATATCGCGCTGGCGTGGAGCGCCGATTCGCTGCCCGACAACTGGGTTCGCCCCGTCATCGACACGCACAAGTCGATCGGCATCACGGTTCTCGGACTGGCGATCCTGCGCGTGCTCTGGCGCGTGACGCATCGTCCGCCGCCGCTGCCCGCCGAATTTCCGGCGTGGGAACGGAAAAGTGCGCATGCCGCGCACATTTTGCTTTACGTGCTCATCTTCGCGATGCCGCTCTCGGGATGGCTGCACGACTCGGCCTGGAAAGCCGCCGCGACGCATCCGATGTCGCTGTTCTATCTGATTCCGTTTCCGCGCATCGGCTTCGTCATGAGCCAGCCGCCCGCGCTCAAGGAGCATCTGCACGATCTGTTCGGCTTGATCCATACCTCGCTGGCGTATGGACTCTATGTGCTTGTCGGGCTGCATATCGCGGGCGCGCTCAAGCACGAATGGATCGATCGCAAGTCCGTGATCCGGCGCATGTTGCCCTAGGCATTCTTCGTTCCCAGTGTCCTGTTGATGAACCCCACTCCACTCGAAACCGCGCTCGCCGCCGCTTCGCCCCGCCTCACGCCACGCCCGACGACCTGGATCAGCGTGCTGATCCACGGCAGCGTCATGGTGCTCTGGATCCTGCTGTTCGCTCGCGCGTTCTTTCTGAAGGGCACGCTCGCGTGGTCCGCGGGCATCGTCTATATCGGCTACGACACCGTGCTGCTCGTCTTCGTGACGATTCAATCGCTGCCCTTGCTGCGGCGCGTGCCGCCGGATGTCGTCGCGACGCCGGGCGTGGCCCCGTCCGCACGGGTCACGCTCGGCGTCATCGTCGCCGCGTACAACGAAGCGAGCGTGCTGCCCGTGACGCTCGACGCGCTGTTCGAGCAGGACGACGCACCCGATGAAATCGTCATCGCCGACGACGGATCGACCGACGCCACCGCCGCGCTGCTCGCCGAACGCTATGGACTCGAACGCGCGCCCGACGGCGAGATCGGCGCGCCGAGCCCGACGCATCCGACGCTGCGCTGGCTGCGCGTCGCGCACGGCGGCAAGGCGCGCGCGCTCAACGCCGCGATCGGCGCGATGCGCAGCGACACGCTGATGACGGTCGACGCCGACACCTTGCTCGCACCCGGCGCATGCCGCGCGATGCGCCACGCGTTTGCGACCGAAACGTATCTCGTCAGCGCGGCCGGCATTCTGACGCCGCTCTGCGGACACACGCGCGAGGGCCGTTTTTTCCAGTGGTTCCAGACCTACGAATACATCCGGAACTTCATTTCGCGCTATGCGTGGATGCGGGCGGAAAGCCTGCTGCTCATCTCGGGCGCGTTCGCGTGCTTTCGGCGCGATGCGCTCGTCGAGGTCGGCGGCTTCGACCCCGAGTGCCTCGTCGAGGACTATGAGCTGATTCATCGGCTGCGGCGGTTCTCGGTCGATCACGCGCGCGGCTGGACCGTGCGCGTGATCGGCGCGGCCCAGGCGTTCACCGATGCGCCGAGCACGCTCGCATCGTTCCTGCGGCAGCGGCGGCGCTGGTTCGCGGGTTTTCTGCAGACGCAATACTGGAATCGCGACATGGCGGGCGATCGGCGCTACGGCGCCGTGGGTCTGCTCATGCTGCCGATCAAGGCGATCGACACAGTGCAGCCCATCTACGGCCTGACCGCGTTCGCACTGCTGCTCGGCTTCCTGTTCACGGGCGAGTACTCGGCGCTCGTGCCCGCGCTCGGCTTTATCGTCGGCAAGATCGCGATCGATCTCGCCTTCCACGTCTGGTCGGTCTATCTCTATCGGCGCTGGACGCGCAACACGACGACGTCGAACCTCGGCATGGCCTTGCTCGCGGCCATCACCGAGCCATTCTCGTTCCAGTTGCTGCGGCACACGGGCGCGACGCTCGGCTGGTTCCAGTTCGCGCTCGGACGCAAGACGTGGGGCGTCCAGCACCGCGCGGGCGTGCTCGGACAGCGCGCGCGCCGGCGACGCGTCGACTAAGGGATCGCGTCGCGGCCGGCCCGCGAGCCGTCGATCAGCTCGCCGTCTGCGGCGCGCCGCGTCGGCCCAGACCGAGATAGGTCTCGATCACACGCGGATTCTCGGCGAGTTCCGCGGCCGGCCCTTCGAGCACGACGTCGCCCGTTTCGAGCACATAGGCGTAGTCGGCGATCTGTAACGCGGCGCGCGCATTCTGCTCGACGAGCAAGGTCGCGACTCCCGTTTCCTTGAGCTGCGAGACGACACGCAGAATATCGCGCGTGACGAGCGGCGCGAGCCCGAGGCTCGGTTCGTCGAGCATCAGCAAATCGGGCTTGCCCATCAACGCGCGGCCGATCGCGAGCATCTGCCGCTCGCCGCCCGACAATGTGCCGGCCTGCTGCGTGCGCCGCTCAAGCAGACGCGGAAACAGCGCGAAAACGGCGTCGAGCGCATCGAGATAGTGTCGCTCGCCGGCCTTCTTGCGACGCCATGCGCCAAGCTTGAGATTGTCTTCGATGCTCATCGTCGCGAACAACGCGCGCGACTCGGGCACGAGACACATGCCGCGCGCGACGCGGGCCTCGATCGACAGATCGCCGACCGCGTCGCCCAGATGACGCACCGTCCCTTGCGCCTGCGCGCCCGCGGGCAAGGCCCCCATGAGTGCGTTGAGCAAGGTCGATTTACCCGCACCGTTCGGTCCGATGACGGTGACGATCTGCCCCGCATGCAGATTCAGATCGACGCCGCGCAGCGCTTCGACCTTGCGGTATCGCGCGCCGAGTCCGCGAACTTCGAGCACGGGAACGGCTCGCCCGGCATCGTGTGGTACGACCGCGCTCATTCGACACCTCCAAGATACGCATCGAGGACGGTCTGATTCGTGCGGATCTCGTCGGGCGTGCCCTCGGCGATCCGCGTGCCGAACTCCATCACCACGAGGTGATCGGTCAGATTCATGACGAAGTCCATATCGTGTTCGACGAGCAGGATGCTCATGCCGTCGTCACTGAGCTTGCGCAACAGACGCGCGAGCGCCTGCTTCTCCTGAAAGCGCAAACCGGCCGCCGGCTCGTCGAGCAACAGCAACACGGGGTCCGCGCAGAGCGCGCGTGCGATCTCGAGCACGCGCTGCTGTCCGAGCGCCAGACTGCCCGCTTCATCGTCGAGATGCGCGCCGAGCCCGACGCGTTCGACCTGGCGCGCCGCCTCGGCGAGCAGACGCGCTTCGTCATGCCGGTCGAGCCGCAGCATGCTGCGCCAGATCCCCGCGCCCGCGCGCCGGTGCGCGCCGAGCGCGACGTTATCGAGCACGCTCATGCGCGGCATGATCTTCACGTGCTGAAACGTGCGGCCGATGCCGCGCGCGGCGATCTTGCGCGCGGGCCGCCCGTCGATGCGCTCGCCGCGGAAGTGAATCGCGCCGCCGCTCGCCGCGAGCGCGCCCGACACGAGATTGAACGTCGTCGATTTGCCCGCGCCGTTCGGTCCGATGAGTCCGACGATCTCGCCCGCCGCGACGCGGAAGCTCACGTCGTTGACCGCGACGAGTCCGCCGAACGTCTTGCGGATCGCATCGACGACGAGCACAGCCTCGGCATCGGCCGGCTTCGCGCGCGTCGGCAACGCGGCGCCCGCGGCGAAGCGGCGTGCGCGCCGCGGCCGTTCGACAAAACGCGCGACCATCGGCCACAACCCGTCGCGCGCGAACTGGAGCAACGCGATCATCAGCACCCCGAACACGATGATCTCGTAGTTGCCGTTCGAGCCGAGCCAGCGCGGCAGCACGGACTGAAGCCAGTCCTGCAGCACGGTCAGCACGGCCGCGCCAAGCACCGCGCCGCCGACATGCGAGACGCCGCCGACGACCGCCATGAACAGATACTGAATGCCGTAATTGAGGCCGAACGGCGTCGGATTCACGGCACGCTGCAGATGCGCGTAAAGAAAGCCCGATAACGAGGCGAGCACGGCCGCGTGGATAAAAATCGCGATCTTGAGACGCGCCGTGTCGACCCCCATCGCCTCGGCCATCGCCCCGCCGCCGCGCAACGCACGGATCGCGCGGCCCGACCGGCTGTCGAGCAGATTGCGGACCGACAGCATCGCCACCGCGACGACGATCCAGATCAACACATACATGCGCCGTCCCGAGTCGAGCGTCCAGCCGAGCACGCCAAGCGCGGGAATGCCGTTGATGCCGTCGTATTTGCCGAGCCAGTCGAGGTTGCCGAACAGGAAGAACAGCGAGAGCCCCCAGGCAATCGTACCCAGCGGCAGATAGTGGCCCGACAGACGCATCGTGACGGCCCCGATCAGCGCGGCGGCGAGCGTCGTCACGACGATACCCGCGACAAGACCGATCCATGGCGACAGACCGTATTGCGTCGTCAGGACCGCGGTCGAGTACGCGCCGAGACCGACGAACGCGGCCTGTCCGAAGCTCGTCATGCCGCCGATGCCGGTCAGCAGCACAAGCCCGACGGCCACGATCGAATAGAGGCCGATATAGTCGAGCAGCGTGATCCAGTACTCGGGCACCGCGATCGGCGCGGGCCACAGCGGCAGCGTAAGGAGCACGATCCAGGGGATCGCGCACGCGACGAGCGGCCCCGCGCGCAGGCGTTCGCGTTGGACGGCGCTCATTCCTCGCCCTCCTCGACGTGTTGCGTCGCGAGACTGCGCCAGAGCAGCACGGGCACGATCAGCGCGAACACGATGACCTCCTTGTACGCGCTCGCCCAGAACGACGAGTACGACTCAAGCACGCCGACGAGCAACGCACCCGCCGCCGCGATCGGGTAACTGACGAGGCCGCCGATGATCGCGCCGACGAAACCCTTGAGCCCGATCAGGAAGCCGCCATCGTAGTAAATCGTCGTCAGCGGCGAAACGAGCACGCCGCTCAGCACGCCGAGACCGGCCGCCAGCGTGAACGCGATGCGGCCCGCGCGCGTCGTGCCGATACCGACGAGCTGCGCGCCGAGCCGATTGATCGACGTCGCGCGCAATGCCTTGCCCGTGAGTGTCTGGCCGAAGAACAGATACAGCGCGACGATCAGCAGCGCCGCGGCGACCACGACCACGAGACTCTGTCCGGACACGCTGAGACTGCCGAGCGTCAGGTTCGCGTCGGTCAGGCTCGCCGTGCGCGAGCCTTCGGCGCCGAACATCAGCAGGCCGAGGCCGACGAGCACGAAATGGACAGCGACCGCGACGATCAGCAACACGAGCGTGCTGGCTTCGGCGATGCGTTCGAATGCGAGGCGATAGATCAGCGGCCCCATCGGCACGACGATCAGGACCGTCAGCGCGAGCTCGGCCCAGAACGGCAGGTCCGCGTGGCGGGTCAGCACGCGCGCGAGACCACAGATCGCGAACGGATACAGCACGTCGCGCGCGAAGGCCGTGAGCAGCGCGCGCCCCGAGGCACCGGGACGCGCCGCGCCGCGGGCACGCGCGCGCAGATGGGTCGCGGCCTCGACCGCGAACGCCGCGCAGCCCAGCACGACAAGCAGCCAGCTCGTGGCGGGAAAGGTCTTCGATTCGATCGCGGCGAGCGTCAACGCCCCGTAAGAAACGAACTCGCCCTGCGGAATCAGGATCACGCGCGTGACCGAAAACACGAGCACGAGGCCCAGTGCAAGCAACGCGTAAATCGCACCGCTCGTGATCCCGTCCTGCGCGAGGATCGCGGCTATCGATACATCCATGGTGGTCGTGGGAAGCAGACAAGACAGGGACTGTCGGCCCCCCCGTTGTGCGGGTCCGGCCGACGGCGAACCGACGGTATGCCAGTTCCGGGCCTGCGCTGTCAACTTCGGCGTCGTCGATCACGGCGCGCCGCGGGCCCGCCGGCCCCGTCAGCGCCCGCTCGTCGCCATGCTCGACAGCACGCCGTCGCGACGCACGAGCCCATGGAACAGCGCCGCGCCGAGGTGGCCGAGCACGGTCAGGAACAGCAGATACGCGAGATACGTATGCGCGAGATGCAGCCGCGCGAACCACCATGCGTCGGCCGGCGCGATCGGCGGCAGTCGCCAGCCGCCGATCAGCGTGACCGGATAGCCGCCCGCCGAGACCATCGCCCAGCCGAGCAGCGGCATCGCGATCATGAGACCGTAGAGCACGAGGTGAGACAGATGCGCAACGAGCCGCTGGACGCCCGGCAGGTCGGCCGGCAACGGCGGCGCGCCCTTGCGCAGCCGCACGGCGATCCGGATCAAGGCGAGCACGAGGATCGCGATGCCCAAAGGCTTGTGGATCGCGATGAGCCAGCGATGCCGCTCGGACACGGTCTCGACCATGCCCGCGCCGATAAACAGCATCGCGACGATCGCGACAGCCATGGTCCAGTGCAGCAGCCGCTGCGCGCCGCTGAAATGCGGGGTCGAATTCATGGTCGGGGCCTCGGAATCACGGGTTCTTACGGGGCTCGAAGCCCGGCGCGCCGGTTTCTTCGCCCGTGCGCAGCACATAGGACTTCGCATACGCGGCCGAGCGGGCCGCGAGCAGCGGATCGTCCGAGACGGCGATGCCGCTCGGCACCACGGTCGGGTCGTAGTTGATGTCGCGGCAGGGACCGCCGTCCTGCGGCTGCTCGCTCGATATGACGATCGTGCCCGCATCGACCGTGCGGCGCGTCGACGGCCATGCGATCGTCGCGTTGTCGACGGGATCGCCGGGGTCGGCGAACTGGAACACGAGGTGCCAGCGCAGCGGCCCCTTCGCGAGACGATCCGACACGTCCTTGCTCAGATAATCGGTGTCGTTCGGGTCGCCGGCGGCCGGCGTGCCCGGCGTTTCAGGCACCGTCTGCCAACGCACGGCATGCCGCTCGCCGGACCGGTCGACGAGATAGAACGCGTCGAGACTGTAATAGGTTTCGGTCGCGAAGCTTGCGGACGGCTTGGCGGTCTTGGCCCATTGGAGAAACGCCTGAGTCTCCGGATGCGAGCCGAAGAACGCCTTGACGCGCGCCGGGTCGGGCTTATGCGTCACGGGATCGGGACGCGTCGCGACGAGCTGCTCGTAGAACGCTTTGGGCGTGGCGACCGGAAACACGGGGATATTGTTCATGCCCGTGCGCCACTGCTGCCCGTCGGGCTGCGTCAGCCGCAGCGCGAAGCTGCGGACCGGCGCGCTGCTGTCGGGTGCGTACGGATTGCCGCCGGGAATCGCAAGACGTCCGACGAGGTCGGTCCGCCCCGGCGCGAAGACCTGCGCCGTCGAATACGCGGCAAGCGCGCCGTTGCTTTCGAAATAGCCCGCGACGCATACGCCCTTCGCATGATTGCGCCGGTAGCCCGGATGAACGCCGCCGTTGGTCTGCAGCGCGCCGATGATCGTGCTCGTCGAGAGATGGCCGGGACGCAGCCAGCCGCCGACGTAGGCAAAGGCCAGCGCCGGGCCGACAACGCACACGCCGATCGCGGCGAGTCGCCAGGCAAGCGCGCCGCCGCGCGGCGGCGAGCCGGGTCCGGGGCGTCCGGGGGGCGTCGGATGAGCCATCTGCTGCTCCTGAGCCGCTCGTGCGGCGTAATGGGGACTAGTGGGGACGATAGACGAAACGACTGCGCGGCGGGTGAACGGGCCGATCCGCGCAGCGAGCGGTATGACGTCATGATCGCGGCCCCGCGCGGACCGCCACGTGACGCGATCATGACGATTTCGTCAGAATTGGCAAGCGACAGACCGGCTGGCCGAGCCCGCGAGAGACCCCGCCCGCGCTTATGTCGCCACCGCGCTGGCGCGCAGATGCTTGAGCAAGGCGGTGACCGAGACCCGCCGGTGACCGCGCAACGGTCCGGGGTCTGTCTTGCAGATGAAAGGTTGGTTCCAGACGAAGCTCCAGCGCGGATCCCCGACGAGCAGCGCCGCGCGGCGGCCGTGCTGGTCGACGTATTCGATGTCCTTGTGCCAGGTCTCGTCGTCGACATCTTCGCGATGCGCATGACCGATCACGGGCCGGCAATAGGTCGTCGCGCGCCAGCGGCCCGTCGCCGCATCGGATGCGCTGCCCGGTTTGATCCGCCAGACATCGCCGCTCGCGTGCCGCGACGCGTCCTTGGCGTCGACGACGTCGGCCCGCCCCGAATGGACGAGCGCCGACACGAGCTCATGCTGCGAAGCGTAGGCCTCGCCGACACGCATCAGATAACGCAGGTACTGCTGATGGCCGAACATGCCGCTGTACGTCGTGAATCCCGCGACCCATCGGCCCGGCCAGTCGCACGCGTCGAGCGATGCGCGCATGCCGTGATTGCATGCGCAGAGACTGATCAGACCGCCGTCGAAATTCGGGCCCGCGCCCTGCGGACCGAGCACGCCGCCCGCCGATGCCGACGCATTGACGACATGGACGAACACGTCGTCCGCACGCCGCGCCCCATGCGCGCCGAGACGCGCGGCAAGCGCATCGAACTCGAGATCGTAGTGAATCTCGACCGTGCGCGGCCGTGACGCATGCCATTCGAATACACCCGCATCGACACGTAACGGATCGGATGGAAGATATCGCGCATTCGACGCATGGGAGGCATCGAACGCATTCAATGTCTTCGACGCATTCGAATCGAGCGGACACGACTGCGACGCATCGATCGAACGATTGACGCGCACGCGCCGCGAGGCACGTGCGGGGCGGGCCGGCTGAGTCACGATGGAACCTGTCTTTATGGCGGACGCGGCCGGCCGGCGGTCGCGCTTGCGCGCCTACGCCGTCCGTCTCCCGACACGCGCGCATGTCATCTCGATGACAGCGCGATGCCCCGCGTCCTCAGTTATCCGAATGATTCTGACGAACATCGAATCCGTGATGCGTGAAGCGGTGTGCGCGAGCAATGTATCCGGAATCGCGCGCCGCCGACGTCTCACCGATATGCACGACACACACCATCCTAGGTTCGAACAGACGTTCTAGCCAAGAATAATCATCGAGCGTACGTGACATCGTCACGCATCGACATGGTTCAGCGTGCGTCATCACGCGTCGGCATGCGTCGGCATGCGTCGACACACAGGGCGCGCGCCGTGCGTGGATCTCGCGCAGATCCACGCATACGCATCAATGCGCGGTCGCGGGCGCCGCGACCGGATTGAAATCCCGCCACCGCCCTTCGCTCCAGATGCCCGAGGCAAGCTCGACATCGCGCGCGCCCGCATGGCGCAGGCTCTCTTCGGCGCGTCGTTCGCTGTCGTCGCTGACATGAACGGCGAGCATGACGCCCGATTCGCGCACGGGCTCCGGTATCCGCTCGACGGCAACCCTTTGCGCCCGATCGTCGTGGCCGGTCGTCGCATGTGTCGTCGTATGCGTCATCGCGCCGATCAAGGAACCGAGATACGCGCCGACCGCCGTCATGATGGCCGGTGCAAGCCAGTTGAGTTCGAGTATTTGCATTGCACCAATGCCGACGCCGAACCCCACGAGCGCGCCCGCTGCAAGACCCACGCTCGTGCTTGAACGCTCGGGTTGCATCGCACCATCGGCATCTATGTCGCCGCTCGCATGCATATCGTGTTGTCCCGGCGGGTTCACGTAAAAGACCTGGACGTCGTCACGCGGAAAACCATCGTCGTCGACGAGATGATGGGCGGCCTGTTCGGCCCGTTCGAACGTCTGGAATCGACCTGCGACAATCAATGACATGACGCCTCCCTGTCGAGGGCATGCGCGAGCGGACGGCCTCACGGGTCGCGCGAACGGCTCGACGACGGCAAGTCCGCGCGCCCGGTCGACGGCGTGTCTCCTCGCATCGTGTCTTGCGCATCCATCAGGCGAATCAGCCCGCTGCGCAACACGACGGGCTGTCCGTGGTTGTCTTCGAGCGCGCGCCGGCACAACGCACGAATGCGCCGCGTTTCGCGTTCGAACGCGCCGAGCACGTCGGATTCAAGCGTCGAATGCGCGCCGAAATGATCTTCGAGCGCTTCGGCCGAGATTGAACAGAGCACGTCCACGTTATCGACTCTGACCGGAAAATCGACGCGTAATTCCGATCCGTTCCAGACCTGCCGACCCTCGGGAAATTCGATTCGCATGGCGATGCTCCTCATCGAACCGCGCCTTGAGCGCTCACTGCCGTGGGCCGCAAGTGACGTGCCCGACGGAGCAGCCGGCATGCTTCAAAATCGCGTCCGCGCGCGGCTGCAAGGTCCGACACGGCAAAGGCCCGCCGAACGCAACGCTATAATCGGCGAGCCTCGAGCCCTCCTGAGCGGCTCGCCCCACGGCAAACATCCATGGAGCGTCATGCAGCCTCTTCCCACCTATGACGACGTCGTCGCGGCCGCGCGGCGTCTTGAAGGTCACGCCCATCGCACGCCCGTCATGCGATCGCGCACGATCGATGCGGAATTCGGCGCGCAGGTGTTTTTCAAGTGCGAAAACCTTCAACGCATGGGCGCGTTCAAATTCCGCGGCGCGTTCAACGCCTTGTCGAAATTTGACGCAAAGCAACGGCGCGCCGGTGTGGTCGCCTTTTCGTCAGGCAATCACGCGCAGGCCATCGCGCTGTCCGCCTCGCTGCTCGGTATCCCCGCGACCATCGTGATGCCGCACGATGCCCCCGCTTCGAAGGTCGCGGCAACGCGCGGCTACGGCGGTCACGTGGTCACCTACGATCGCTATACGGAAGACCGCGAGCAGATCGGCCGGCAGCTCGCCGAAACACACGGCATGACGCTGATACCGCCTTTCGATCATGCGGACGTGCTCAGCGGTCAAGGCACCGTCGCCAAGGAGTTGATCGAGGACGCGGGCCCGCTCGACGTGTTGTTCGTCTGCCTCGGCGGCGGCGGACTGCTGTCGGGCTGCGCGCTGGCGACGCGCGCGCTCGCGCCCGATTGCACGATCTACGGCGTCGAACCCGAGGCGGGCAACGACGGGCAGCAATCGTTGAAAGCCGGCCGCATCGTTCATATCGACACGCCGCAAACGCTGGCCGACGGCGCGCAAACGCAGCATCTCGGCAACCTCACGTTCGAGATCATCCGGCGCGATGTCGACGACATCTTGACCGCGACCGACGCGCAGCTCGTCGATGCGATGCGCTTCTACGCGTCGCGCATGAAGCTCGTCGTCGAACCCACGGGATGCCTGAGTTTCGCGGCCGCGCGCGAGATCAAGGACCGCTTGCACGGCAAGCGCGTCGGCATCGTCATCAGCGGCGGCAACGTCGATCTCGATCGATTCGCGAAGCTCGTCGGCGCGTAAACGCGAGCGGTGCGCGCCTTACTGCTGGGCGAGCGCGCGCACCCACGCATGCGCGGCATTGCGCACGGGCGTATTGGCGACGCCATAGCCGTCGTATCCGCCGCGCCGCTCCACGATTTCAAAGAAGAACCGTGTGCCGATCTGCTGCGTATACGCATGCAGCAGTTCGCCGCCCTGCTCATCGCGGTCGTAAAGCACGTTGCTCTCGCGTAGCTGCGCGACGAACGCGTCGTCGAGCCCGAAGCGCGCGGCGACGTCCTCGTAGTAGTTGTCCGGAATCGCGAGCATCGGCACGCCGCGCGCGGCGAGATGCGCGGCCGTGCGGATCGCGTTCGAGGTCCCGAACGCGACATGATGGAGCCCCGCGCCGCCATACGTCGTCAGCGCGCGCGCGACGCTCGTGCGCGTATCGTCCGAGGTATTCAGCGAGATGCGCAAGCGGCCGTCGTCGCTGCGCAAGGCACGGCTGCGCACGAGCCCGTACGGATCCGGCAGCATCCACTGTTGCTCAGGTTTAAGACCGAAAGCGGCCTGCGCGAATAAGACCCACGAATCGATCGCATCGCGCGGCAAGGCGAGGCACAGATGATCGATGCCCGTCAGATCGGCCGCATCGGCGGGGGCGGTTTCATGAGTCGGGACGAAATCCGTGTCGTAGATCGTCGGCTTGCCGGGTCCGTCGGCAACGAGATAGATAAGGCTGCCGTCCGGGGCGACGACACCCGGAATCTCGCGCTCTTCGGGGCCGACGCTGCCCTTGTAAGGCGCATATCGAAACGTCGTCGCGCGATTCAGCGTCGTGTCCGCATCGTCGACGGCAAGCGCGGCCGCGCACAGCGACAGGCCATGCTCGCCATAGAAGCGATCCGCGAACGAATCGGGCTCCGCGTTGAGGATCAGGTTCACCGGCCCTTGCTGATAGAGCGATACGCGCTTCGAGCGGTGCCGCCGCGCGCGCACGAAGCCGAAGTGCGCGAGCCAGTCGGCGAGTCGCGTGCGCGTCGCATCGTCGACGGCGAATTCGAGGAATGCGAAGCCGGTCGGGCTGACCAGCGACGCGGGCGCGGCGGTCTGCGCGCGCACGCTTTCCACGGCTGCGGTCGCGTGCCCGATTCCTTGCGGTTCGTCATGGGTCGAGCCCGATTCGCCGTCGTGCACGGCGAAGACCGCGGCCGCGGGCGTCGCGAATACGTCGTGCGCGTCGAGATAGGCGCGCGCGCGATCCTCGACCCAGATCAGCGAACGCAGTCCGTCGAGCGCCGTCACGCGCGCGGGCGCGGATCGGAACCCGTCGTTGAAGACTTCGAGCGAGAGCGGCCCCGCATAGCCATTACGAAGAATCGGCGCGACAAACGGCGCGAGTTCGAACGAGCCTTGCCCCGGGAAACACCGGAAATGCCGGCTCCATTCGAGCACGTCCATGGCGAGCAAGGGCGCGTCGGCGAGCTGGACGAACGTGATGCGGTCACCCGGAATCGAATCGAGTTCGCTGAGATCGTCACGAATCGACAAGGTATGGAAACTGTCGAGCACGATGCCGAGATTCGGATGATCGACCTCGCGCACCGCCCGCCACGCATCGCGATAGGAATGCACGTGACGGCCCCAGGCGAGCGCTTCATAACCGGCCTCGACGTGCGCGCTCTGCGCGAGCCGCGCAAGCTGTCCGAGCTGATCGACGAGTTGCTGGCGATCGAAGACCGCATCCGCGCCGACATGACTGCAGACGAGGATCTTGTCCGCGCCGAGCCGATGCATGAGGTCGAATTTGCGCCGCGCACGTTCGAGATTGCGCGCGAAGCGCGCGGGATCCGTCGAGTCGAAGTCGCGAAACGGCTGATAGAGCGCGATCTCGATGCCGAGGTCCTCGCACATGCGGCGCACGGTTTCGGGCGCATGCACGCTGCACAACAAGTCGTTTTCGAACAACTCGATTCCGTCGTACCCCGCGTTCGCGCATGCGCGGAGTTTCTCTTCGAGCGTCCCGCTCAGGGACACCGTTGCGATCGATCGCTTCACCACGCCTCCTCGTTTCGGGTCGCCCCGTTTTCAATGCGCGTTACAAACGCGCACGGCGAAGGTCGATCGACCGGCTCACGGACGCACTTAACGTGCGCGCGCGAGCGCGTCGAGGTTGCCCTCGCCAAAACCATGATGCCCACGCCGCTCGACGATTTCGAAGAAGATCTCTCCGGTGCGTCGCGCGACGAAGGTCTGCAAGAACAAGCGCGCACGGCCCTGCGCGTCGATTTCGCCGTCGACGAGCACGCTGCGCCGCGCAAGCGCGTCGAGATCGAGCCCATGCCCGGGCAACCGTGCTTCGATCTGCTCGTAATACCGCGGCGGCGGCGAAATAAGCTCGACGCCGTTGGCAAGCAGCGCGTCGACGCTTGCGAAAATATCGGCGCTCGACAGCGCGATATGCTGGACGCCCTGCCCCGGATGATCGGGCAGATAGCTGTGCATGAGCGCCGTGCGGCGCGTGCCTTCCTCGTAAAGCGGAATCTGGACGCCGCCGCACGGCGAGACCATCACGCGCGCATCGGGCGACACGTGCCAGTTCTCGTGCAGCTCGTGAATCTCGCGGAAATTAAGCAGGTCGCGGTAAAAATCGAGCCATTCCTGCATGCCGCCCGGCGCGACGGTCTGCGTCAAGTGATCGACGTCGACGAGCCCTGCGCCCGGATACACACCCTCGACAGGCTTGGCCGCTTCGTCGATCGCGCGGAAATCGATGTCGAAAATCGAGGTGCCGCGCGCGGGCCCCGCATCGCGGCCGCGCCAGCGGTCGACGAAATAGATATGCGAATCGCCGATGCCTTGAATCGCGGGAATCGCCAGTTCGCTCGAACCGATCCGTTCGCCTTCGAAGGCCCACGCGCCGAGATCGATCGCGGACTCGAACGCGCGCGCCGCATCGTCGACGCGAATCCCGATCGCGCAGACGCCCGCGCCATATTCGCCGGCGAATCGCGCGGCGAACGAGTCAGGTTCGGCGTTTAGCAGAAAATGCATGCGGCCTTGACGATACAGCGTCACATTCTTGCTTAAATGCCGTGCGACAGACGTGAATCCGAGTTGCTCGAACAGCTTGCCAAGCGTTTGTGAATCGCTCGCCGCGAATTCGACGAATTCAAGGCCCGCCGTGCCCAGCGGATTCGCATGGGTTTCAAGGACGTTGCCTGGGCGTTTGACGGAGTTCTGAAAGTCGCTGTTCATCTCGGGTTCCCCTAGTCCACGATGTGCGCACGCGCGCTGCTTAGCGCGCAAGTTGCGCTCGCATCGTTTGTACACCGACGACGTCCCTCTCGGCAACGTCACGACTGAGGTGAGCGAAGCTTAGGCATTCGCTCAAGCGGCGACAACGCGTGATCGCGCATTCATGTTCGACAAGCGATCTCGAATGTTCGATAAACGATCGAAACACGGGTTAACCATAGGACTAAGCAAACGTATAGCGATCCGATAATCGCCCGAAGGGATACGCTTAGCGCGCCGCGCGCGCACGAAGACAGGAACGCACATCATGGCCACGCAACCCCCGCGCCGCGAGCTCGACCGCCGCGACTGGATCGCGGGACTCGAAAAAGGTCTCGCGATTCTCGAGGCTTTCGACGACGCAATGCCCCGGATGACGCCGACGCAAGCCGCCGAACGCACCGGACTGACCCGCACCGCCGCGCGCCGGTATCTGCTGACGCTCGAACATCTCGGCTATACGTATAGCGACGGTAAATATTTCGGATTGACGCCGCGCGTGTTGCGCGTGGGCTGGTCGTATTTCGACTCGGCGCGCCTGCCGCGCATGGTCCAGCCGTATTTGCAGCAGCTCAGCGCGACGATCGACGAGTCGTGCTATGTGAGCGTGCTCGACGAATGGCAACTCGTGTTCATCGCGCGCAACGGGACCAGCCGCGTCATGACGACGGGCTTCGTGCTCGGCGCGCGCGTGCCCGCGCCGCTGACCTCGCCGGGCGTCATGCTGCTCGCGCACAAGCCTGGAGAGGACGCGGTTCGCGAATGGCTCGACACGACGTCGCTGACGCCCTTCACGCCGCATACGGTCACGAATCGCGATCGCCTCTACCAGACGATCCGTCAGGCGCGCATCGACGGCTTCGCCGTCATCGAACAGCAGTTGCAGATCGGCGTGCGCGGGATTGCAGTGCCGCTCAAGAACCGGCATGGCGATGTCGTTGCCGCGCTGAGCACGAATATGCCGATGAGCCGCGAATCGACGGACCGCGCCGTCGCGCGCGTGTTGCCGCATCTGCAGGAAGCCGCCGTCGCGTTGATCAACGTGCTTTAGGCTTGGCTTGGCTTAGAGTCGTTTGGCTTGGCGGAAATGCAAAGATCCGGCCCAAGGCCGGATCTTTTCGGACGCGCTGCATCGATACCGAAGCCGGCGCGATGCCGGCCCACCTCGCGTCAAATCAAGTCCGATCGCATCCCATCAAAGCTGAAAGACGGCGACCGCTTCCTTCAGTTGGTTCGCCTGCTCGGCCAGCGACGCCGCACCGGCCGTCGCCTGCTCGACGAGCGCGGCGTTCTGCTGGGTCACCGTATCCATCTGCGCGATCGCGACACCGACGTGGCCGATCCCCGTGCTTTGCTCGGACGACGCCGCCGAGATCTCGCCCATGATGTCGGTCACGCGCTTGACCGATTGCAGGATGGCCTGCATCGACGAACCCGCATCGCCCGCGAGCGATTGTCCGCGTTCGACGTTCGTAACCGATGCGTCGATCAGCGCCTTGATTTCCTTCGCGGCGCTCGCCGAGCGTTGCGCGAGCGTGCGGACTTCGGCCGCGACGACCGCGAAGCCGCGTCCTTGCTCGCCCGCGCGCGCCGCCTCGACAGCGGCATTCAGCGCAAGGATATTCGTCTGGAACGCAATGCCGTCGATCACGCTGATGATCTGCTCGATCTTCTTCGAGCTCTCGGCGATCTCGACGATCGTCTGCACGACCTCGTCGACGACCTTGCCGCCGTCGGACACGGTTTCCGACGCGCTCTGCGCCAAATGGCTCGCCTGCACCGCGTTGTCCGCGTTGAGCTTGACCGTGGCCGTCAGCTGCTCCATCGAAGAAGCCGATTCCGCGAGCGCCGAGGCCTGTTCCTCGGTGCGCTGCGACAGATCCGCATTGCCCGCGGCGATCTCGTTCGCGCCGTGCGTGATCGACTCGGCCGACGATTGAATGCGCGCGACGGTATCCGTCAGTTGCTGCTGCATCTGACTCATCGCATAGAGCAAGCTGTTCGTGTCGCCGGGATTGAGCTGCAGCCGCGCGGTCAGGTCGCCGGCCGCGATCTGGCGGCACATGTCGGCCGCATATTCAGGCTCGCCGCCGAGGCTCACGCGGATGCTCCGAATCAACCAGAGCAGGCCCACGGTCACGATGGCGCCGATCACGCCGATCAGAACCAGGTTGTTCAGCAGCACGGTCGTGAACGTCGCGTCGATATCGTCGACGTAGGCGCCCGTAAAGATGCGCCAGCCCCAATCGGGCACCGTGTCCGCATACGTGATCTTGCCGACGGGTTCGGTATGTCCGGGCTTAGGCCAGATGTAGTGGCTGAAATGGCCGCCGCCGGGCGCCGAGCTCTTCATGATCTCGCCCGCGATATGCGTGCCTTGCGGGTCGACCATGTCGAGCTGGGACTTGCCTTCAAGCTCGGGTTTGGACGG
This sequence comes from Pararobbsia silviterrae, assembly GCF_003628125.1. Classification (GTDB taxonomy): domain Bacteria; phylum Pseudomonadota; class Gammaproteobacteria; order Burkholderiales; family Burkholderiaceae; genus Pararobbsia; species Pararobbsia silviterrae. Next base: position 308,694 of record NZ_RBZU01000004.1, on the reverse strand, counting down.
CACGAGCAACGCGATCGCGTTGTCGTCGTAAAGGCCGAAATACCCGCTGCGATCCGGGCCGTAACGGAGCCCGCGCAGGGTTTCGATGGTCTGGTGCTTGGCTTGATCGACGGTGATCGCGCCACTCGCGGCTTGCTTCTGGTAGTAGGCGACGATGCCAAGCGCTGTCTGCGTCTGCTCGGCGAGCACGGCTTTCTTTTGTTCGAGCAGAGAGAATCGGATCATGATCGCGGTGACGGCCACCATGACGATCAAGCAAACCCAGAGCAGCGCCACAACGCCCCACAATTTCTGCTTCAACGTTAACCGCTTCATAGTGTTCGAAATCCCGGCTGGTCCATGACCCAAGTGGTGCGCTCGCGAGCGGCAGCACGGCGCGGCCGCTCAAGCCATGTTTACGGCGGGTATCGAACGATCTGAACCTTAAAAAGGAATTTATGACATGACGCGGCGCGTCAATGCCCGCGCGACATGCGGGGCATCCGGTCAATTTGACTTGAGCACGTCGCCTTAGCGCGCCTCATATATCAAATCGGTGCGGCGATTCTGAGCCCAAGCCGTCTCATCGTGGCCGTCGGCCTGCGGCTTTTCCTTGCCCAGACTCACCGCCTCGATTTGCGAATCGGGCACGCCGAGCGTTTCGAGCGCGTGCGCGACGGCTTCCGAACGCTTCTGCCCGAGCGCGAGGTTGTACTCGGTCGTGCCGCGTTCGTCCGTGTTGCCCTGGATCAGCAGGCGCCGTTTGGGATCGGCGAGCAGATACTTGGCGTGCGCGGCGAGAATGTCGTTCGCTTCGGGCTTGACGCTATAGCTGTCGAGGTCGAAATACAGGCTGCGTTTCGAAAGCGGACTCGACGGATCGTCGATCGGGCTGCTCGCGACCTCGGCCGAACTCACGGCCTGGCCCGGCGCGACCGTCGCCGGCGGACTGCTTGCCGGCGCCGACGTTTTCGGCGTCTCGTCGAGCGATACCTTATGACATGCGCTCAACGCGCATGCGAGCGCCACCGCCAGCACCCCCGACCGCACGATCGTCATCCGTTTCGTCTCCCGTTTGCTTGTGAGCCGCATGCCGGCCTCAGGTCGTACAGCGCGCAATATCGAAGCGCATCTCGGGCTCGGGAATCTGTTCCGACGCATTCATCGCCCGTTGCACCGCCACGGTCGAACCGCCGCGCGACGGCGTCAGCGTGATCAGCCACTCAAGGCCGTCGCCGAGCTGGATCGCGCCGCCGAGATTCGCGACGCGCAATGAAGACGCGTGTCCCTGCAAGCACCGCGTAATGTCGTCGGGCTGGCGCGCCGATTGCACATAGATCATCGGTGCCGTGCCGCCGAGGCTCGCCGGCGAGGCCCCCGACGACGTCGCGACGTTCGAACTCGAACAGCCGCCGAGCATCGCGAGCCCCATCAACGCCATCACTGACACGGGTCCATACAATTTGTTCATCGCCATTCGCACAGGCATGGGTAAGACGTACATCGAACGCGTCGGATCGGGTATGCCAGCCGCGCACCTTTTTTCCGACCGCCTCGGACGATCGTGTGTCACATTCGGTAAAAACGGACTGCGATCCGCACGGCAGACGCGATTGTCCTATGCCGCGCGCCGCGCGGCTAGTCCGCGCGGATACGCATCCGTGTTTCCGACCGTAACACGCGCGCGATCTCGATTCAAAGGCCGCTGCACAGAGGCGGCGCGCGGCGCGCTACACTCAGCGCCACGCGGGCCATCGCAGGGGTCGTCGCATGGGTCGTCGCAGGGGCCGCTGCGTTCGACGCTCCGCTTGATACTCCGCTTGCCACTGCCATCGCGACGGTACGCGCCAACGCGGCACGTGCCCGCTGCGCCAGCCGCCGCACTAGCCGTCGCACTAGCCGCCGCCTCTGTTCAAATCGATCGAAGCGCCGGCGCACCGAGAAGGATGAGATCGATGACCGCCATCGTCACACCGCAATCCGTGCAGATCGAGGCGCTGAGCGCCATCACGCTGTCCACGCGCGATATGCGCGCGGCCGTCGGTTTTTATCGCGCACTCGGCTTCGAACTCAAGGTCGGCGGCGAGCACGACGCCTTCACGACCTTCGCCTGCGGCCCCTCGTTCGTGAATCTCATCGCGCAGACGCATGGTCAGATTCATTGGTGGGGTCGCGTGATCTTCCACGTCTCCGACGTCGATGCGCTCTACGACAAGGCACTCGACGCGGGCCTGCTCCCGAGCACGGTGCCCGCCGACGCGCCCTGGGGCGAGCGTTATTTTCATATCAGCGATCCGGACGGACATGAACTGAGCTTCGCGAAACGCCTGGATGGAGGGGCAACATCATGAGCAACGCGCTCGGCAACGAATCGAAAGGGGTCGACGTCAACCGTCAGTTCTACGACGCGCTCTGGTCGTCGGCCTCGCTGACCGATCCGAAGCGCTTCAATACGTGGCCGTTGTTCGAGCCGCTGATCGCCGCATCGACCGCGCGTCTCGAAGTAGCGCCCGGGTTGCGGCCGCGCCTGCCGATCGACGGTACGCACTTCGTCGATCTCAGCGAATCGGCCGTCGAGACGCTGCGCGCGCACGGCGCGGACGCGATCGCCGGACGCATTACGGCGCTGCCGTTCGACGACGCGCGCTTCGATCTCGTCTGCGCGCTCGACATCATCGAACATGTCAGCGACGATCGGCGCGCACTCGCTGAACTCATGCGCGTCGCGGCGCCCGATGCGGTCGTGCTGCTGTCCATGCCGCTGCATCCGTCGCGCTGGACGGCGTTCGACGCGCTCGTCGGCCACCAGCGCCGTTACGAACCCGTCGAATTGATCGAGCTGCTCGAATCGAACGGTCTGAACGTCGTGCACAGCGCCGTCTACGGCATGCAGCCCGAATCGTCATGGCTGCTCGATGCGGGCGTCTGGGGTCTGCGGCATCGTCCGCGTTTCGCGAACTGGCTCTATAACCGCGTGCTGATGCCGCTCGGGCTGCATTTCCAGAAACCGCTGATGCCGGTCGAAGGCCTGCTCGATCTGCGGCATGTCGACGAGGTGCTGCTGATCTGCCGGCGCCGCCCTCACGGCACCTTCGTGCACGCTTAGCACGCGACGCCCGAACGCCCCGTTCACGCCTGCCAGACGCCGTACCCTGTCTCGCGCAAGCCGATCGCGAGTTCGACTTCCATCTCGCATGCGCCGTCATAGGGCATCGGGTTATAGATCTCGTAAAGCGGCGGCAACAGGCGCAGGCCGTACTCGCGCACGAACCGGTTCGACTGGATGCCGGCCTTGTGCTTGTCGAATCGCAGATCCGGGTCGAGACCCGTCATGCCGACATAGACGCAGGGCCGCGCGAACAGATAGTCGGGGTTGGCCTTGCGAAAGCGGGGCTCGTCCCAGACGCGCGGCGACAGCTCGATGACGTACACGCTGTAGTGATGTCGGGGCGTTCGGCGGGAGGGCATCGGCAAACCGCTTGGGAAGACAGGTAAGGAAACCAATAAATAGACAGGACGCGACGCCCAAGCGTACCACCGCCGTGCCTTGCCCCGTGGTCCGCGCGTTCGGTTTAGTGGTAGCCTGTGCCTCACTCCCGGCCCTCGCCCTTACCCAAGATTCTCCAGACAGGAGACGCCATGAACGCCCCGTCCGATCCTGCGCGCAAAGTCGATCCCCGTGCCGGCACGCTGATTTCGCCGTCGGGTCTCGTCGATATTCCGAAACTCGTCACGGCCTACTACACCGAACGCCCCGACCCGTCGGTCGCCACGCAGCGCATCGCGTTCGGCACCTCGGGGCATCGCGGCTCGTCGTTCGAGCGCACCTTCAACGAAGCGCATATCGTCGCCGTGAGCCAGGCCGTCTGCGACTACCGCGCGCACGCACGCATCGACGGGCCGCTGTTTCTCGGCATCGATACGCATGCGCTGTCGCATCCGGCCTATGTGAGCGCGCTCGAAGTCCTCGCGGCGAACGGCATTGAAATCCGGATCGCCGAGCGCGACGAATACACCCCGACGCCCGCGATCTCGCATGCGATCCTCACGTTCAATCGCGGCCGCACGTCGGGCCTCGCCGACGGCATCGTCATCACGCCGTCGCACAACCCGCCCGACAGCGGCGGCTTCAAGTACAACGCGATCAACGGCGGCCCGGCCGATACGGACATCACGAAATGGATCGAGCAGCGCGCCAACGCACTGCTCGAAGCGGGGCTCAACGAGGTCAAACGCATTCCGTACGAACAGGCGATCCGGGTCCCGACGACGCGGCGGCACGATTTCGTCTCGACCTTCGTGGCCGACCTCGCGGCAGTCATCGACATGGATCTGCTGCGCGCCTCGGGGATCCGCATCGGCGTCAATCCGCTCGGCGGCGCGGGCGTGCACTACTGGGGGCCGATCGCCGAGCGCTACAAGCTCGATCTCACGATCACGAGCGACGCGGTCGACCCGACCTTCCGCTTCATGACCGCCGACTGGGACGGCAAGATCCGCATGGATCCGTCCTCGCCGTATGCGATGCGCAGCCTCGTCGAACTCAAGGACCGGTTCGACATCGCGTTCGCATGCGATACCGACCACGACCGTCACGGCATCGTCGCGCCGAGCGCGGGCCTCATGCCGCCCAATCACTATCTGTCGGTCGCGATCGACTATCTGTTCCGCAACCGCCCCGATTGGCGCGCGCAAACCGCCGTCGGCAAGACGCTCGTGAGCAGCAGCATGATCGATCGCGTCGCGGCGAAGCTCGGCCGCACGCTCTTTGAAGTGCCGGTGGGCTTCAAGTGGTTCGCGCCGGGCCTCTGCGACGGGTCATTGGGCTTCGGCGGCGAAGAAAGCGCGGGGGCGGCGTTCCTGCGGCGCGACGGCACGGTCTGGACGACCGACAAATGCGGAATCACGGCCGCATTGCTCTCGGCCGAAATGACCGCGAAAACGGGCCGCGATCCGGCTCAGTTGTATACCGCGCTTGCGAACGAATTCGGTGCGCCCGCGGCCGACCGTATCGATGCGCCCGCGACGCCCGCACAGAAAAAGAAGCTCGGCGCGCTGACGCCCGAACAGGTCCGTTCGAACGAACTCGCGGGCGAACCGATCCGGGCCGTGCTGACCTCCGCGCCCGCGAACAATGCATCGATCGGCGGACTCAAGGTCGTCACCGATCACGCATGGTTCGCCGCCCGGCCGTCGGGCACCGAGGACATCTATAAGATCTATGCGGAAAGCTTCAATGGGCCCGAGCATCTCCAGCGCGTGATCGCCGAAGCCCAGACGCTCGTCGATTCGGCGCTTGGCGCATAAAACCGCGCGGCGCACCCCGGAGACCTCGCAGTGACCGAGTCCGATCCGTCCGCAAGTACGCACCCCGACACGCACCCCGATACGCACGGGGCACCGATCGTGTTCGTCGTCGACGACGATCTGTCGCTGCGCGAAGCGCTCGACAGCCTGTTCCGCTCGGTCGGCTTACGTGTCGAATCGTATGCATCCGCGCCCGAACTCCTGCGCCGTGCGCTGCCCGACGTGCCGAGTTGTCTCGTCCTCGACGTACGCCTGCCCGGACTCAACGGTCTTGAGTTCCAATCCCAGCTCCAGCGCGCCGATATTCATTTGCCGATCATCTTCATGACGGGACACGGCGATATTCCGATGACCGTACGCGCCATGAAGGCCGGCGCGATCGATTTCCTCGCGAAGCCGTTTCGCGAGGAGGACCTGCTCGACGCCGTGTCGGCCGCGCTCGCGCGCGACGAAGTGCGCCGCCGCAATGACCGCTGGCTGTCCGAGCTGCGCGAACGCTATGCGACATTGACGGCGCGCGAGCGCGAAGTGCTCCATTTCGTGACCGCCGGAATGCTCAACAAGCAGATCGCCGCGCGCATCGGTCTCAGCGAAATCACGGTCAAGATCCATCGCGGCCACATGATGAAAAAAATGGAGGCCGGTTCGGTCGCCGATCTCGTCAAGATGTCGGAACAGCTCGGCGTCGGCGCCGACGCTTAAAGGTTCCGCACGCCGCGACACACTGAGCGCGCGATCGGTATCCGCGCTCGGCACACACGCCTCGTCCACGCTCCCCGCTTCAATAAGCCGTTCTGCTTTTCTCGAAACGCAACAACCGGAAATACAGATCGCCGCTTAGCGAAAATCACGCATTTCATTACCGATGTAAGCATTCCAATTTGACCGATGCGCGTTCGGAAGACCGCATTCGCGGTCTATTTCGACATGCTCTTGTTCACAAGCGCACATTCGAATGATTTTTCCTACGAGTTTCGTGCGCAAGACAACGATCCTCTAAGAACCAAGTCGCTAACCTAAACATGTGTTTTAGCACGCAGTTGCCGAAGTCTCCGGGCAATACGTGCGCGTCATAAACACGTATCGATTCCGGCTTCTAAACAAGCACGCTCAAATAAACGCCGCGGCTGGCGTGAAGCAGGCTGTTCGAGTTGTTCGCGTACCTAAATGGTCTGGCGGAAATTCTGCCCGGACGGGATGCGTGCGCGCTGCAATTTCTGACATAGGCTGTGTGTGCTTCACCCCCTGAACCGTAGCACTTACCTGGACTTGAAGATGAACCTCAAAAATCATCCTGCTTGCCGTCCTTTTACTGAAGCCGGCAACCTCTCGCAAGTTTCTGCCTATTATGAAGAAGGTCGCAACGTCATGTGGATGATGCTGCGCGCGCACCCGCGTCCGTGTTTCAATCAGGACCTCGTGACCGACATCATCTCGCTTGCGCGCGGTGCGCGCGAATCGGGTCTGCCCATCGATTTTTGGGTGACCGGCTCGCTCGTGCCGACCTTGTTCAACGTCGGCGGCGACTTGAACTTCTTTGCCGAAACGATTCGCTCGCGTCATCGCGAACCGCTGATGGCCTATGCGCGTTCGTGCATCGACGGTCTCTATGAGATCTACACGGGCTTCGGTGTCGGCGCCGTGTCGATCGCGATGGTCGAGGGCTCGGCGCTTGGCGGCGGTTTCGAAGCCGCGCTCGCGCACCACTACATCCTGGCGCAGAAGGACGCACGCCTCGGGTTCCCCGAGATCGCGTTCAATCTGTTCCCGGGAATGGGCGGCTATTCGCTCGTCGCGCGCAAGGCGACCCCGAAGCTGGCCGAGGAGCTCATCGGCACGGGCGAATCGCATATGGCCGAGTGGCATCAGGACAAGGGTCTCGTCGACGGCACGTTCGAAACCGGCGATGCATTCCTTGCGACGCGTACGTTTATCGACAGCATCAAACCCAAGCTCAACGGCACGAAGGCCATGCTCCGCGCGCGCGATCGGGTGAACCCGCTCACGCGTTCGGAACTCATGGACATCACCGAGGACTGGGTGCGCGCCGCCTTCACGATCGAGGAGAAGGACCTCGCGTTCATGGAGCGGCTCGTGATGCTGCAGAACCGGCGCACGTCGAAGCTGCGCCACGTTGGCTAATTCTGCCCGCCGGGGCCTGGCTCGCCGCCATCTAAAGGGCTAAGCCAGGAAGGTTGTCAGAGATACCGCTTCACACGGAAGCTCAGGCGATGAGCCTGAGCTTCTGCCGCTCGACGAGCCACGTTTCAAGCGCCTCGGCCGTCATCGGCTTCGCATAGAAATAGCCCTGCACGTACTCGATCCCGCACTTGCGGATGAATTCCTCTTCGGCCGCCGTTTCGACGCCTTCGGCGACGATGCCGTAGTTGAGCGCTTGCGCGACCGCGACCATCGAGCGCACGAGCGCCTGCGATTTCGCGTTCGTGTTGATGCCGCGCACGAAACTGCGGTCGAGCTTGATGACGTCGAGCGGAATCCGCGCGAGTTGCGACAGCGACGAATAGCCGGTGCCGAAGTCGTCGAGGTGCACTTGCGCGCCCATCTCGCGGAATTGCGTAATGAGGCCGAGCGCCATTTCCTCGTCCTCGATCAGGCAGCTCTCGGTCAATTCGAGGTCGAGCAGGCACGGGGCGAGCCCGGCCGTTTCGAGCGCGTCGGTCAGATCGTGGACGATCGCCGTATCGGAGAGCTGACGCGCCGAAATATTGATCGCGACGCGAATCGCATGACCCTGCTCACGCCAGCGCTGCGCCTGCGTCGCCGCGGTCTGCATGACCCAGCGGCCGAGCGGGCCGATCATGCCCGACTCTTCCGCGTACGGAATGAAATCGAGCGGCGAGACCAGGCCGCGCTCGGGCGAATTCCAGCGCACGAGCGCCTCGACGCCGAGCACCTCGCCGGTCTCGAGCCGGACCTTGGGCTGGTAGTGGAGCACGAGCTGATTGTCCTCGAGCGCACGCGGCAGATTCGTATCGAGCCACATGTACTCGGCGACACGCTTGTTCATCTCCGGAGAGAACACGCGGAACGTCCGCTTGCCGGCTTCCTTCGCCACATACATGGCCGTATCGGCGCAACGGATCAGGCCTTCGAGCGTGTCGCTATGCGCGGGCGAAATGGCGATGCCGATCGAGCATCCCGTATAGACCTCGATCAGCCCGAGGTTGAACGGCGTGCGCAGCCGGTCGAGGATGCGCTGCGACGTCGCTTCGAGCTGCTCGGTCGTCTTGCCTTGCGCGAGCACGATGAACTCGTCGCCGCCGAGGCGCGCGACGGTCTCGCCCTCTTCGAGACATTCCTTGACCGCCGACGCGACGTCCTTGATCAGACGGTCGCCGATCACGTGCCCATAGTGGTCGTTGACGCGCTTGAAGTTGTCGAGATCGAGGAACAGGATGCCGACCGAAGGCGACCCGTCCGCCGCGAGCGCGCGGCGGATCCGGTCGTGAATCGCATTGCGGTTCGGCAGACCCGTGAGCGCGTCGGTGTTCGCGAGTTCGGACAGGCGCTGCTGCGCGCGCCGCTCTTCGGTGATGTCGGTGCCCGAGCAGATCAGAAACTTTTCGTCGACGCCGCTGCCGCTTTGCACGAATTTATTGCGGAACAAATAAAGCCGCGGCCCGACGATCGTATTGATAAGGCGCTCGACTTCATAGGCTTCGCCCGTGCGGAAAAAGCCGCTGATGTTCTGGCTCGACTGCTGGCCCTGCTCGGGCGTCATGAACATCGAGTAAGCGTTCTTGCCGACGACGTCTTCCTCGCGCACGCCGGTCACTTCCTCGCAAAGCCGATTGAAGCGCTGAATATTGCCGTGCTGATCGAGAATGACGACGAGCGAATTGACTTCGGACACGACCTGCTCGGCAAACGACAAGCCATGCACGAGATCGCGCGCGACCGACACCGTATCGTTGTACGCCGACGCGGTGCCCGCCCATTCGTGGAAATTGATTTTCTTGCCGACGAGGTGCAGCTGGAGCGGATTGCCGAAAATGACAATATCGAGCACGAGGTGCGAGGTGACCCCGGTCATCGCACGGACGCGCGACGCCTGCTCGGCGCTCAGCGCGACCGACACGGTCGCGGGACCGCTGATCGCCGATAACTGCAGCGCATTGCTGTCGCTCGACACGCGCCAGCAGGGGCTCGCTGTGCCGAAGTGGGCATATAGCACCGGATAGTCGAGTTCGCCGCTCATGGCCCCCCTCCGGACCAGGCTCAAGGTATGAACAGTCACGGCAGGTTTTGCTTGGCGGTGCCCCGAACGCCGCATGCAGAGATAAGACGTCTCGTTGATCTCGGGAACTGAGCAATCCGCGATGAAAATTTCAGGCAGCGTAGCACGTTATTTTTGTAACGGTAAGCGGATGAGAAGGCGCAAGCATCCTTTGCATTTCAGTTTGTGCGATATACGGATGGCTCAAGCACCGAAAAAGCGCACCTCTATGGACACCGAAGCGGCGTCCGGCCGGCATCGTATGCCGCGCGCGGCTTATCCGGCAAGGCCTGTGCGCGATACGGCCCAAACAAAACGGGCCGCGCTCATGCGCGGCCCGTTTGGGATACCAAGCTTAGCGGCGTGTGACACGCCGAAAGCTAAGCATGTTGTTTATCTGTCTTGAAGGTCAAACGGAATTTGTGTAGCAGGGGCTCCGTATAGCCGCTCGGCTGGGCACGTCCTTCGAACACGAGCGCGCATGCCGCTTTGTACGCGATCGACGTGTCGAAGTGGCCGGCCATCGGCAAATAATTCGGATCGTCGGCGTTTTGCCGGTCGACGACCGCCGCCATGCGCTCGAACGTCTCGCGGACCTGGGCCTCGGTCACGACGCCATGACGCAACCAGTTCGCGATGTGCTGGCTCGAAATCCGCAGCGTGGCCCGGTCTTCCATCAGGCCGACGTTATGGATGTCGGGCACCTTCGAACATCCGACGCCCTGGTCGATCCAGCGCACGACATAGCCGAGAATGCCCTGCGTGTTGTTTTCGAGTTCCTGGCGAATCTCGTCCGCCCCCCACTTCGGCGCATCGACGACGGGGATCGTGAGCAGATCGACGAGCAGCCCTTCGCGCGTCGCGTTCAGATCGACCTTTTCGAGTTCGCGCTGGACGGCCTCGACATCGACCTCGTGATAATGGAGCGCATGCAACGTCGCGGCGGTCGGCGACGGCACCCAGGCCGTGTTCGCACCGGCCTTCGGATGCGCGATCTTCTGTTCGAGCATCGCGGCCATGAGATCCGGCATCGCCCACATGCCCTTGCCGATCTGCGCGCGGCCGCGCAGGCCCGCGTTCAAACCTTCGAGCACATTGCTGCGCTCGTAGGCCGCGATCCACTTCGACGACTTCATGTCGCCCTTGCGCAGCACAGGACCCGCTTCCATCGCGGTATGCATCTCGTCGCCGGTCCGGTCGAGGAACCCCGTGTTGATGAACGCGACGCGCGCCGACGCCGCCGCGATGGATGCGCCGAGATTCACGCTCGTGCGTCGCTCCTCGTCCATGATGCCCATCTTGAGCGTGTTCGCCGGCAGGCCCAGCAACGCTTCGACGCGGCTGAACAGCGTGTCGGCGAACGCGACCTCGGCGGGACCGTGCATCTTGGGCTTGACGATATAGAACGAGCCCGTGCGCGAGTTCTTGCGATTCGCGAGATCGCGCAGCGACGCGAGACTCGTGACGACCGCATCGAGGATGCCTTCGGGAATCTCGTTGCCGTCCTTGTCGAGCACGGCCGGCGTCGTCATCAGGTGACCGACGTTGCGCACGAACATGAGCGAGCGGCCATGCAGCGTGAGCGTCGAGCCGTCGGGCGCCGTGTAGGCCCGGTCCGGATTCAGGCGACGCGTGAACGTCTTGCCGTTCTTCGTGAGCTGCTCGGTCAGATCGCCGGTCATCAGGCCGAGCCAGTTGCGATAGATCTGCACCTTGTCCTGCGCGTCGACGGCCGCGACGGAATCCTCGCAGTCCATGATCGTCGTGATCGCGGCTTCGACGATGATGTCGTTGATCCCGGCCGCATCGGTCTTGCCGATCGGCGCGTTGCGGTCGATCTGAAGGTCGAGATGGAGGCCGTGGTTCTTGAGCAGGATCGCGCTCGGCGCATCGGCCGCGCCCTGATAGCCGGCGAATTGCGCGGGATTCGCGAGCGTCGTTTCGCCCGCCGCGGTCTTGACGACGAGCTTGCCGTCGCGCACGAGATACGCGGTCGCATCCTTGTGCGAGCCCTTCGAGAGCGCCACCGCGACGTCGAGCAGCAGGCGGCCGCGCGTGACGACGCGCGCGCCGCGCACGGGATTGAACGCACCGGCGCGCTCGGCGCCGTCGGTCTCGGGAATCGCATCGGTGCCGTAGAGCGCGTCATACAGACTGCCCCAGCGCGCATTCGCGGCGTTCAGCGCATAGCGCTGGTTCGAAACCGGCACGACGAGCTGCGGACCCGCCTGCAGGGCGATTTCGGAATCGACGTTCGACGTCGTGGCCTGTGTCGGCGCGGTGCGCGGCAGCAGATAGCCGATGCGTTCGAGGAACGCGCGATAGCCGTCCATATCGGCGATCGGACCGGGGTTCGCGCGATGCCAGGCATCGATCTCGGTCTGCAGGCGATCGCGCTCGGCGAGCAGCGCGCGGTTCTTCGGGGCGAGATCGTGCACGAGCGCGTCGAACCCTTTCCAGAAGGCGGCGGCATCGATGCCCGTCCCGGGCAGCGCCTCCTGTTCGATGAAACGGTTCAGAATCTCGGCGACCTGCAGGCCGTGGTGCTGGATGCGTTCAGACATGTGTTCCTCTGCTTCGGATGGTGAATCTCGTATGTCGCGCGGGCGCGCGGACCGGGGCGCGTGCCGCGCCCGCCCGGTCCGGCGCGGCCGCGCGCCTATGCTTGGGCGGCCGCGACGCCCGCCTTGGCGATCTGCGCGTCTTCAGGCGCCTTGACGCCCGACACGCCGACCGCGCCGACGACCTGCCCGTCGACGACGATCGGCACGCCGCCTTCGAGCGTGCCGCTGAGGACCGGCGCCGACAGGAACGCGGTCCGGCCGCCGTTGATCATGTCTTCGTAGGCTTTCGACTCGCGGCGCCCGAGCGCGGCCGTGCGCGCTTTCTCGACGGCGATATAGGCGCTGATCGGCGCGCTCTGGTCGAGCCGCTCGAGCGCGAGCGGGTGGCCGCCGTCATCGACGATCGCGATCGCGACGGGCCAGCCGTGTTGCGTCGCCTCGGCGCGCGCGGCGGCGAGAATGCGGGAGACTTCGACCGTGGTCAGGACAGCCTTGGTTTGCATGCGTGTTCCGTTCTGCGTGGGGGTGGAAAGGGGGACAAGCGAACCTGCGACGACAAGAGTCTAACCATCGACCGGGGCCGTTTCAAATCAGGCCGCGTCGGTCCGGCCGTCCCCGGCGAGCGCGCGGTGCAACCGGCAAAGGATACTTCAGTCAGAAATCGAATCGGGCCCGCGCCCGACATCCGACCCGAATAGTTGGAGAATCAGACAGTTATCGCGCATCCGGGCGGGCGCGCCCGCGCCGCCCGGCCAGGCCCGCGGCATGCGGCGCGGCGCATCGCGCCGCGTCGTTACCGGATCGCGAACTCGGCTCCCGTATGGCGGGCCGCATCGCCTTGCGCGCCGGCGCTTCGGCCCGCCCCACGCTCAATGACAATGTAAGCAAATGCAGGCATGCTTCGGGCGATACCGCCCGCTTCCGCTGCTTCGGGCGATGCCGCCCGCCGCTTCCACTATTCGCTGCCCGATTTCCCGTGACTGACCTCCCGACGCGTCCCCCGCTTGCCGACAACTGGTTCGCCCAGGCTCAATCCCTCTGTTCGGCCGGCCACTATGCGCCCGCGCTCCATATCGTCGAGCGCGCGATCGACGCGCCCCTCGCGCCGTCCGCGCACGCGCATGCGCACAACATCGCGGGTCTGTGCCTGCTTGCGATGCATCGCACGGACGAGGCCGAGACGCATTGGCGCGCCTGCATCGCGCTCGCCCCCGATTTCGCCGACGCCTATACGAACCTCGGCACCCTGCTGCGCGCGGTCGGACGCGGCGCCGAGATCGAACCGCTCTACCGCGCATGGCACGACGCGCATCCCGACGACGTCGACGCGCGCGCGGCGCTCGCCGGCGTGCTCCGCGAGAACAAGCAGCTCGACGCGGCGCTCGCGCTCTACGAACACGCGCACGCGGCACGGCCCGACGACGCCGAGATCGCGTTCGGCCTCGCGAGGACGCTGCACGACCAGGGCAAGCTCGCCGACGCCGAGCACGCCTATCGGGCCGTGCTCAAGCTGAATCCCGGCCATCGCCGCACGCCGATCCGGCTCGCGAACGTGCTCAAGGACCTCGGCCGGCTGCCCGAAGCGCTGCGCGCCTACCAGCTCGCGCTCAAGCTCGAACCGAACAATGCGGACACGCTGCGCGAGATGGCCGACGCGCTGCGGCTCTCGGGTATGGCGCGCGAAGCCGAGAAGGCCTGCCTGCTCGCGCTGACGATCCGCGCCGAAGATCCGCGCACGCTCAACACGTTCGCCGCCGTGCTGACCGCGCTCAAGCGGCTCGGCGAAGCCGAATCGGCGTGCCGCCGCGCGATCCATCTGCGGCCCGACTACGCCGAAGCCCACTTCAATCTCGGCCTCGTGCTGACCGCGCGGGGCGGGCTCGCCGACGCGGCCGACGCGTACCGCGAAGCGCACCGTTTGCGGCCCGATGTCGCCGAAGTCCAGAACAGCCTCGGGTGCGTGCTGCGCGATCTCGAACGTCTCGATGAAGCCGCCGACGTATTCCGCGACGCGCTGGCAAGGCACCCCGATTTCGAGCGCGCGGCCTATAACCTGGGCAACGTCCTCAAGGCGCTCGGCGATTTCGCGGGCTCGGAAGCCGCGTATCGCCAGGCGATCGGCACGCGCGCGAACTACCCGGAAGCACGCTTCGGCCTCGCCACGCTGCTGCTGAGCCAGGGACGCTTCGACGAGGCGTGGCCGCTCTATGAATCGCGCTACGACCATGCCGAGTTCATTCACCATGCGACGCGCAAGCTGATCCGCTGCGCGCATTGGCAAGGCGAACCGCTGGCGGGCAAGTCCCTGCTGCTCTGGCAGGAAGACGGGCTCGGCGACATGCTTCAGTTCGGCCGTTACTTCCCGATGCTCGAAGCCCTCGGCGCTTCACGCGTCGTGTTCGCATGCATGCCCGCATTGCGACGGCTTGTCGCCGGCGTCGAGGGCATCGATGCCGTCGTCGATCATCAGGAAGCGCTCGCGAACGCGAAGGACTTCGACTACTGGACGAGCCCGCTGAGTCTGCCGCTGCATCTGCGCGCATCGATCGACGACCCGCGCGCGAACGCGTGCTATCTGCATGTCGAACCGGCGCTCGCCGAATCGTGGCGCGCGCGTCTCGCATCGTTGTCGCCGGGTCCGCGCGTGGGCCTCGTCTGGAAGGGCAATCCGCGTCATCACAACGACGCGCACCGCTCGCTGTCGTCGCTCGCGACGCTCGCACCGCTTGCGAACCTGCCGAACCTCCGGTTCGTGAGCCTGCAGAAAGGCACGGGCCAGGAAGAAGCCGTCACGCCGCCGCCCGCCTGGGCCGCGCGCGGCGCGCCGATCGAGGCGCTCGCGGCCGAGATCGGCGACCTGGCCGACACGGCCGCGATCATCGCGACGCTCGATCTCGTGATCAGCGTCGATACGGCGGTCGTGCACCTCGCGGCGTCGCTCGGCAAGCCGTGCTGGGTGCTGCTGCCCGATCACGACGTCGACTGGCGCTGGATGCACGGCCGCGAAGACACGCCTTGGTACCCGGAGACGGTCCGACTGTTTCGCCGGCAGCCCGGCGAGACATGGGACAGCGTCGTCGAGCGCGTACGCGCGGCGTGCGTGGAAACGTTCGCGGCCTGAGATCCGGAACGCGTCAGGCCGCGCCTGTCTCGGCAGGCGCGTGCTTCGCGACGAGCGTCAGGATGTCGTACGAGGCGACGAGCTCGCCGTCCTGGTTCGTGACCTCGACATCCCAGGCGACGACGCCCTGCCCGACGCCGTTCGCATCGCGCTTGGCGCGATCGGTCTTGCGTTTGCACGTCAGACGCGCGCGGATCGTATCGCCGATGCCCACGGGCTTGACGAAGCGCAACGCGTCGAGCCCGTAGTTCGCGAGGACCGGCCCCTCGGCCGGCGACACGAACAGGCCCGCGGCCGCGGACAGCACGAAATAGCCATGCGCGATGCGGCGTCCGAACGCGCTTTGGCGCGCCGCGATCTCGTCGAAATGCATATAGAAGAAGTCGCCCGATAGTCCGCCGAACGCGACGATATCGGCCTCGGTGACCGTGCGCCGATGCGTGAGCAGCGAGTCGCCGACCTGCAAATCCTCGAAGTGTCGCCGAAACGGATGCACTTCCGATTCGCGCACGGCCGCGCCCCGCACATATTCGCGTGTGACTGCCGCGAGCATCGTCGGCGAACCCTGGACCGCCGCGCGCTGCAGATAATGCTTGATCGCCCGGATGCCGCCGAGCTCCTCGCCGCCGCCCGCGCGCCCGGGACCGCCATGCTTGAGCTGCGGCAACGGCGAGCCATGTCCCGTCGATTCGGCGGCCGACTCGCGATCGAGCACGAGCAGACGTCCATGCAGACTCGCGACCTCGGGCACGACGCGCGCGGCGATCGCGGGATCGTGCGTGACGAGCGTGCCGACGAGACTGCCGCGACCGCGTGCGGCCAGCGCGACCGCCTCGTCGATGTCGTCGTACGGCATGACAGTCGACACCGGGCCGAAGGCCTCGACGTCGTGCACGGCCGCGTGGCCGTGCGGATCGCGGCACACGATCAGGGTCGGCGCGACGAAGGCGCCCTGCTCGGTGCGCTCGCCGATGGGCGCCCAAGCCGCGCTCGACGGAATGCCCGATTGACTGCCTGATTGACTGCCTGATTGACTGCCTGATTGACTGCCTGATTGACCGCCTGATTCGAGACCCGCTTCGATCCCCGATTCGACGCGCCCTCCATGCTCTCCCGCGACGACTTCGTTCCCCGCGGCAAGCTCGGCGATCCGCGCGAGCACATCGCGTTTCTGCGCCGCGGACGCGAGCGGCCCCATGCGCACGGATTCGAGCGCCGGGTCGCCCACCGTCGTCTTCGCGAGCCGCGCACGCAATGCGTCAAGCACGGCGTCGAGCTGCGCGCGCGGCACGATCGCGCGCCGGATCGCCGTGCACTTCTGCCCCGCTTTCGTCGTCATTTCACGCGCGAGTTCCTTGACGAACAGATCGAACTCGGGATCGCCGGCGCGTACGTCGGGCGCAAGGATCGCGCAGTTCAGCGAGTCGGCCTCGGCATTGAACGGAATACCGCTGCGCAGCAGGTTCGGATTCGCGCGCAGCTTCGCGGCCGTCTCGGCCGAGCCCGTGAACGTCACGACGTCCGTGCCTTCGAGGCGATCGAGCAGATCGCCCGTTCCGCCGATCACGAGCTGAAGCGCACCGGCGGGCAGCAGGCCCGAGGCATCGATCATGCGCACGAGCCGCTCGGTCAGAAAGCTCGTCGCGGTCGCGGGCTTCGCGATGCAGGGCATGCCGGCGACAAAGGTCGGCGCGAATTTTTCGAGCAAGCCCCAGACAGGAAAATTGAACGCATTGATATGGACGGCGACGCCGCGCCGCGGCACGAGAATATGCGTGCCCGCGAACGTCCCCTGTTTGCCGAGCGGCACGACAGGGCCTTCGTGCACGACGTGTCCCGACGGCAATTCATTGCCGCCGAGACTCGCATAGGCGAACAGCGTGCCGATGCCGCCGTCGATGTCGATCCAGCTGTCGTTGCGTGTCGCACCCGTGAGCGTCGAGATCGCATAGAGCGATTCCTTGCGCTCGAACAGATACTTCGCGAGCGCGCGCAGGATCGCGGCGCGTTGCTGGAAATCGTGCGCGAGCACGGTGCGTAGTCCGGTCCCGCGCGCATAGGCGAGCGCTTCGCCGAAGTCGAGGGCTTCCGCATGCGTCGCACCGATCGCGTCGCCCGTGACCGCGCTATGCAAGGCCTGACCGGCGTGCTGCCCGATCCATCTGCCCGCGATATGACTCTGAAGAATGCCGATGGACGATGTCATCGCGTGCGCCGCTCCGTGTTCATGTCATGTGTCTCCCGTCAGTTCCATCGTGCTGGCAAGCGGCCGCTCGACCTTCACGGCGTCGAGTCCGCCCAGAAACAGATCGGCCACGATCGGCGCCATCGCCGCATGGTCGAGTTCGCCGCCCGGCTTGAGCCAGGTGAACATCCAATTGATCATGCCGAACAGCAGCATCGTCAGCGGCTTCGACAAGCGCGCCGTATCGACCTCGGGACGCAGCGCCGCGACGGTCTGCGCGAGATAGGCGACGACCCGGCGTTCGGCGTCGAGGATCCGGTCGCGATCCTCGCTTTCAAGAAACTTGACGTCTTCGGTCAGCACGCGATGCGCGCTTTGCGCGACCGAGTACTCATCGACGAAGCGCGCGATCAGCGCGCGCAAGCGCGGCTCGGGCGCAAGTCCGAGCGCCGCGACATCGTGCACGACGGCTTCGAGCCGTTCGATATGGCGCTCGCAGATATGCACGAGCAACTGATACTTATCGCGGACATAGTGATAGAGCGCCGGCTTCGAGACGCCGCAGGCTTCGGCGACGTCGTTCATCGAGGTTCCCGGATACCCGCCGCGCGCGAACAGGTTCGCGGCCTGTTCGAGAATCTTGTCGCGCTGGATATCGTAATCGGCGGTCCGCTTGCGGGCCATGGCATCACTCCTTGCAGGGCATCGATCGAGATCCTATTTTGCCATCCGGGCTTCAGAGCCCCGTTCGCGCAACACGATCGCGACGTGTCCGCTGTCCTCGCTATCGCTCGTCGAACGACAACACGACCTCCTCGGTCACCGGATAGGCCTGACACGTGAGCACGAAGCCCGCGTCGAGTTCGTGCTTGTCGAGCGCGAAATTGCGATCCATGCGGACTTCGCCGCGCAGCAGCTTCGCGCGGCACGTGCAGCAGACGCCCGATTTACATGAGAACGGCATATCGAGACCCGCGCCGCTCGCGGCGTCGAGAATGCTCGTATCGGTCTTGTCGAAGCGGATCTCGCGATGCATGCCGTCGCGCACGATCGTGATGCGCGCGACGGGCGCGACGTCCGCGCGCACGGGCTCCGCGCGCGCGCCCGCGACCGGCGGCGGCGCGCCGAAGCGTTCGATATGGATTCGTTCGGACGCGAGCCCCGCATCGAGCAAGGCCATCTCGGCCTCGTCGTTGACTTGATGCGGTCCGCAGATAAATGCGTGATCGATTGCCTCGACGCCGACAAGCGTCTGCAAGACGCGCGCGATCTTTTCGCGATCGAGCCGGCCGCTGCTCAACGGCGTATCCGTCTGCTCGCGCGAGAACACGTGGTGGAGCACGACGCGCGTCATATAGCGGTTCTTGAGGTCCTCGATCTCTTCCTTGAACATCGCCGTGCTTTGCATGCGGTTGCCGTAGATCAGCGTGCAGCGGCATGCGGGTTCGCGCGCGAGCACCGTCTTCATGATCGACAGAATCGGCGTGATGCCGCTGCCCGCCGCGATGAACAGAAACGCGCGTCCGCGATGCAGATCGTCGCCGGACGCCGGCGCGCTCACATGAAACGTGCCCTGCGGCGGCATCACGTCGATATCGTCGCCGACGCGCAGCGCGTCGTTGACCCACGTCGAGAACGCGCCGCCCGCAACCTTGCGTACGGCGACGCTCAACGCGCGATCGTCGACGCCCGAGCAAATCGAATACGAGCGCCGCAAGTCCGCGCCGTCGACCTGCTGGCGCAGCGTCAGGTACTGCCCCGCCGAAAAGCGGAACGTCTCGGCAAGCGCATCGGGCAGGTCGAACGTCACGACGACGGCATCGTCGGTATCGGGCCGCACATCGCGCACGCGCAACGCATAGAAATGGGTGTTCATGACAGGCTCGGCGCGCCGGATTCAGATCGGCTTGAAATAGTCGAAGGGTTCGCCGCACGCGCGGCAGCGATAGAGCGACTTGCACGCGGTCGATCCGAACGCCGACAACCGCTCGGTCTGCGCGCTGCCGCATTGCGGGCACGGGACGGACGCATCGGCGCGGCGGTCGAAGAAGCGGATCGGACGTTCGTGGCGCGCGGCTTCGTCGGCGGCGCGCCGCACGGGCGGCGCGATACCGTATGCATGCAGCTTGCGGCGGCCTTCGTCGGTGATCCAGTCGGTCGTCCAGGCCGGCGCGAGCCGATAGCGGACGGTCACGTTCGAATAGCCCGCGTCCGCGAACGCTTCGCGCACCGCGGCTTCGATCGCCTCCGTCGCGGGACATCCCGAATACGTCGGCGTCAGCACGATGTCGACATGATCGTGCGTGCACTGCAGATCGCGCACGATGCCGAGTTCGCGAATCGACACGACCGGTATCTCGGGATCGAGTACGGTGTCGATGATCCGCGCGACCTGCGCGGGATCGATGCATCCCTCGTTGCGAATCGTCATCACCATGCGCCTCCCGGATACGCGCGCTGCAGGTGCTGAAGCTCCGCGAGGATGTAGCCCATATGCTCGCTGTGACGGCCGAATTTTCCCGCGCTTTCGAAGCGCGTCGTCGGCGGCGGTTCGAGTCCCGCCGCGGCAAGCGTCTGAACCACCTCGGTGTGCCACGCATCGTGCAGATCGGCCCAGCGCGGACCGAAACCGGTCGCGTGCGCGTGATCGTCGACGGGATCCGCGACGAACGCCTCGCGCAAATACGGCCATAGCGCATTCAGCGCGTCGTGCGCGCGGCGCGCCGATTCGGGCGTGCCGCGGCCGAGCCGCACGACCCATTCGCCCGCGTGCTGCGCGTGATAGCGGACCTCCTTGATCGCCTTGCCCGCGATGGCGGCCAGCGCCTCGTCGCGCGACGATTCGAGCGCGCGCCAGACATGCCGAAGCAGACTCGCCAGCAAATACGCGCGGATCATCGCAACCGCAAAATCGCCGCGCGGCAACTCGACGAGCGTGAGGTTCACGTAATCGCGTTCCTCGCGCAGATAGGCGAGCTGGTCTTCGTCGTGACCCGCGCCTTCGCGCTGCCCCGCGAGCGTGAGCAACGCGCGCGCCTGGCCGATATAGTCGAGCGCGATATTCGTCATCGCGATGTCTTCCTCGAGGATCGGCGCATGACCGCACCACTCGGCAAGCCGCTGCGCATGGATCAGACACGTGTCGCCGAGCCGCAGCAGATACTGGACCGACGGATCGCGGGTGACCTGGATCGAAGCATTCATCGTCGCGTCGCTCACATATGGTTGACGGAATCCGGCAACGTATAGAACGTCGGGTGCCGGTAGATCTTGTCGTCGGCCGGATCGAACAGCATGTCCTTGTCGCGCGGATCGGAAGCGACAATCTGGTCCGAGCGCACGACCCAGACGCTCGTCCCTTCCTGACGCCGCGTATAGACGTCGCGCGCGAGCTGCAGCGCCATCGCGCCGTCGGCCGCATGCAGGCTGCCGCAGTGCTTGTGATCGAGTCCCGCCTTGTTGCGGACGAAGACTTCCCAGAGCGGCCATTGCGCGCGCGGGATCGACGCGGCGTCCGGAGCCGCGGCCGGTTCCGCGTGTTCGAGGTGTGGCGTGGCGTGCGTTTCCATGAGCTTGCGTTCCTGCATCGAGCGAAGAGATCGGGGGGGCGCTGCGCGTTCAGGCCGCCTGCGCGGCTTCATGCGCCGCATCCTGCCGGCGTGCGTACGCGAGCGCGGCGTCGCGGACCCAGGCGCCGTCCTCCCACGCTTGAACGCGCGCGCGAAGGCGCTCGCGGTTGCATGGACCGTCGCCGCCTACGACACGCCAGAACTCGCTCCAGTCGATCGCGCCGAAATCGTGATGTCCGCGCGCCGCGTTCCAGCGCAACGCCGGGTCGGGCAACGCGACGCCAAGCACGTTCGCCTGCTCGACCGCCGCGTCGACGAACTTCTGGCGAAGCTCGTCATTCGAGTTGCGCTTGATGCCCCAGCGCATCGACTGCGCCGAGTTCGGCGACTGATCGTCGGGCGGCCCGAACATCATCAGCGAGGGCCACCACCAGCGATCGACCGCGTCCTGCACCATCGCGCGTTGCGCGGGCGTACCGTCGGTCATCATCGTCAGCAGCGACTCGAAGCCCTGGCGCTGATGGAATGATTCCTCGCGGCAGACGCGGATCATCGCGCGCGCATACGGCGCATACGAGCACCGGCAAATGGGCACTTGATTCATGATCGCCGCGCCGTCGACAAGCCAGCCGATCACGCCGACATCGGCCCAGCTCAGCGTCGGGTAATTGAAGATCGAGCTGTATTTCGCGGCGCCCGTATGCAAGGCGTCGAGCATCGCGTCGCGCGAGACGCCGAGCGTCTCGGCGGCCGAGTACAGATAGAGGCCGTGCCCCGCTTCGTCCTGCACCTTCGCGAGCAGGATCGCCTTGCGCTTGAGCGTCGGCGCGCGCGTGATCCAGTTGCCTTCGGGCAGCATGCCGACGATCTCCGAATGCGCGTGCTGGCTGATCTGACGCACGAGCGTCTTGCGGTAATGCGCGGGCATCCAGTCCTTGGGCTCGATATATTCGCCCGCGTCGATACGCGCGTCGAAGCGCGCCATGCGTTCGGCGTCTTCCGCGCTGATGACGGGCGCCTTGCCTGCCGCGTCCTTGCCCATCGTGTCCATCGCTTGCGTGTACATGATCGGATTGACCTGGTGATATGCAATTAACTCGGTTGCAGATTGCGTTGATCGATCACGCGGCGCGCCTTGCCGGTCGCCGTGCGCTCGATCGAATCGGGCGGCAGTACGCAGACGCGCGTCGTGATGCCGACGAGCGTCTTGATCCGGCTGCGCAGCCAGTCGGCGATCTCGCGCGTTTCCGCTTCGGGCACGGGATCGGACGTGTGATGCAGTTCGCAGCGCACTTCGATCTGATCGAGCAATCCGTCGCGTGTGACGACGAGCTGGTATTGCCCGCACAGACGCGCGTGCTGCATGACGATTTCCTCGATCTGCGTCGGAAAGACATTGACGCCGCGAATGATCAGCATGTCGTCGGAACGGCCGACGATCTTGCCGATCCGGCGAAACGCGCGCGAGGTCGGCGCGAGCAGCCGCGTGAGGTCGCGCGTCCGATAGCGCACGATCGGCATGGCTTCCTTCGTCAGCGACGTGAAGACGAGTTCGCCGTCCGCGCCGTCGGGCAGGACCTCGCCCGTGACAGGGTCGATGATCTCCGGATAGAAATGGTCTTCCCAGATCGTCGGACCGTCTTTCGATTCGATGCACTCGCTCGCGACACCGGGCCCCATGAGTTCGGACAGGCCATAGATATCGACCGCGTCGATGCCGGCCTTGACCTCGATATCGCGCCGCATCGCCTCGGTCCACGGCTCGGCGCCGAAAATGCCGACCTTCAGCGACGTCTGCGACGGATCGAGCCCGAGCTTGTAGAACGCTTCGATGACGACCTGCATATACGACGGCGTGATCATGATGATGTCGGGCCGCAGATCGACGATCATCTGGACCTGCTTCTCGGTCTGGCCGCCGGACATCGGCACGACCGTGCACCCCGCGCGCTCCGCGCCGTAATGCGCACCGAGTCCGCCCGTAAAGAGCCCATAGCCGTACGCGACATGCACCATGTCGCCGGGCCGTCCGCCCGCGGCGCGAATCGACCGCGCGACGAGATTCGCCCAGACCTCGATGTCGTGCTTCGTATAGCCGACGACGGTCGGCTTGCCCGTCGTACCCGACGATGCATGCACACGCGCGAGTTGTTCGCGCGGCACGGCGAACAGCCCGAACGGGTAGTGTTCGCGCAGATCGCGCTTCGACGTGAACGGAAATTTCGCGAGATCGCCGAGCGTCTTGAGGTCCGACGGATGCACGCCGTGCGCATCGAACGTCGCGCGATAGTGCGCGACGTTGTCATAGGCGCGCGTCAACGTGGCTCTGAGGCGTTCGAGCTGGAGCGACTGCAGGGCGTCGCGGCTCGCGCGCTCGATCGGTTCGAGATCCGCGGCAGCGGGGACACGTACGGGCATGAACCTCTCCTCGTCTAGCGGTCGGTGAAGATGGGCGCACGCTTGCGTCTGAACGCATCGACGCCTTCGAGATAGTCGTGCGCATGACCGAGCGCGCGCTGCAGCGCCGCCTCGCGCATGAGCGCCGCGTCGAGCGTGAGATGCGCGGCGTCATCGATCGCGCCGCGCATCGCGACGAGCGCGCGAACCGGCATCGCCGCGAGGCGCTGCGCGAGCGTTTCGGCCTCGCGCGCGAGCGCCGCGTCGGGCACGCATTTCCAGATCAGGCCGATCGATTCGGCTTCGCGCGCGCCAAGCTTCTCGGCCAGCATCGCGAGCCCGAACGCGCGGGCCCGGCCGACGAGCCGCGGAAGGAGCCACGTGCCGCCCGAGTCGGGCACCAGGCCGATCTTCGAGAACGCCTGGATAAAGCTCGCGGACTCGGCGGCGAGCACGATATCGGCGGCCAGCGCGAGGTTCGCGCCGGCCCCGGCGGCGACGCCGTTGACGGCCGCGACGACGGGCACGGGCATGCTGCGCAGGCGCAGCACGAGCGGCCGATAGCTGTCTTCGATGACACGCCCGAGATCGGCGTGCGCCACGTTCGCGCCGTCGGCCGGCGCGACGGCCGGATCGGCGAGATCCTGACCCGCGCAGAACGCGCGGCCCGCGCCCGTGATCACGAGCGCGCGGACCGCCGGGTCGGCGGCGGCCTGTTCGAGCGCATCGAGCCACGCCGCAAGCATCTCGCGCGTCAGGCTGTTCAGCGCAGCCGGACGATTCAGCGTGATCGTGCGGACCGCGCCTTGCTGCGCGACGCGGATCGAGGCGCTTGCGATCTCGGCATCAGACATCGGTGTCTCCTCCATGGCGTTCCCGGATGGGATGCGGATCGGATTAATTCATTGACCGACCGGTCGGGTTAATTTATGTTAGCGGACAGGCGACATAAGTCAAAGCATTTTTTTCGGGACCGGTCGCCGGCCCGAATCGAGGAGCGCCGCATGCCCTGTTATGCCATCGATGGCGTGATCCCGGTCGTCGATCCGACCGCGTTCGTCCACCCGAGCGCCGTCCTGATCGGCGATGTCCGGATCGGCCCCGCGTGTTATGTCGGACCGCACGCGAGCCTGCGCGGCGACTTCGGGACGATCGTTCTCGAACGCGGTGCGAACGTGCAGGACAACTGCGTCATGCATGGGTTTCCGGGGCGTCCGACGGTCGTCGAGGAGAACGGGCATATCGGCCACGGCGCGATTCTGCATAGCTGCGTGGTCCGGCGCGACGCGCTCGTCGGCATGAACGCCGTGGTCATGGACGACGCCGAAATCGGCGCCGAGGCGATCGTCGCGGCCATGAGTTTCGTGCGTGCGGGCATGCGCGTCGCGCCCCGCACGCTTGTCGCGGGGACCCCGGCCAAGCTGCTGCGGACCGTGACCGACGACGAGCTCGCCTGGAAAAAAGAAGGCACCGAGGCCTATCATGATCTCGCGCGCCGCTGTCTCGCGACGCATGTCGAGACGCAGCCGCTGACCGAAGTCGAACCCGACCGCCCCGCGCTGCGCGCGCCCGGCGTCCTCCCCCTCGTTGCGACAAGGAAAACTTCGTGAGCGACACAGCCCTCGATGTGCAGGTCGACGCGCGCGGCGTCGCGTTCGTCACGCTCGATCGTCCCGATGTGCTCAATGCCTTCGACGAAGCGCTGATCGCGGAGATTTCGCGCGCGTTTCTGATTCTCGAAGCACGCGCGGAGGTCCGCGCGATCGTGCTCGGCGCGCGCGGGCGCGTGTTCTGCGCGGGCGCGGATATCGCGTGGATGCGGCGCGCCGCGGCGAACAGCCGCGAAGACAATCTCGTCGACGCGCGGCGCTTCGCGGGCATGATGCACGCGATTCACTCGAGCACGAAACCCGTGGTCGCGCGCGTGCAGGGCGGCGCGTACGGCGGCGGCGTGGGTCTTGTCTGCGCAGCGGATATCGTGATTGCGGCCGATCACGCGACGTTTTCGGTCAGCGAGGCCAAGCTCGGCATCCTGCCCGCGGTCATCGGCCCCTATCTGACCGACGCGGTCGGGCTGCGGCAAGCACGCCGGCTCGCGCTGAGCGCGGCATCGATCACGGCCGCTGAGGCGCTCGCGATCGGCCTCGTCCACGAAGTCGTGCCCGAGCCGCAACTCGATGCGGCCATCGAAAAGACGCTCGGCGATTTATTGCGCTGCGGGCCTCAGGCACAAGCCGAAATCAAGAAGCTCTTCGGCACGTTCGGCGTGGGACCGATTAGCGAGGACGTGCGTGAACGCACGGCGCGCACGATCGCGAATGTCCGCGCCGGCACCGAAGCCAAGGAAGGATTCAGCGCGTTCGTCGACAAGCGCAAACCCGCGTGGACCGTGAGCGGAGAGTAGATGTCGAGTCGACGTTGGAAGGATGCGTCCGAAACCCGCGCCCGCATGGTCGGGATGCGGGGCCGACGCATCACAAATGATCGAGCGGCAGCGGCGCCAAGCCCTTGATCTCGCGAATCACGACGCTCGAACGGATCCCGCTGACGCCGGGCAGCTTGAAGATCACGTTGTGCAGAAACGCATCGTAGCGCTCGATATCGGGCGTCACGACGCGCAACAGATAGTCGGCCTGCCCGGTCGTGCTCCAGCACTCGACGATCGCGGGACACGCGGCGACCGCGCGCTCGAACTCCTCGACGACGTTCTCGACGTGACGCGCGAGATTGACTTCGGCGAGCACGCAATTGCCGAGCCCCACGCGCGCGCGGTCGAGCAGCGCCGCATAGCGCTTGATGATCCCTTGCTTTTCGAGTTCCTTGACGCGCTTCCAGGTCGGCGTCGCGGAGAGGCCGATGCGCTCCGCGAGTTCCTGCACGGTCAGCCGCCCGTCGCTCTGGAGATGGCCGAGAATCTTGACGGAATGCGCGTCCAGCGAGTCGGGATCGAACATAAACACGTCCATTGAGAAGGATCTTTTTTATTAGTAGCGAAAACCGATTCCTTTGAAAAGCCTTTTTTTAGGGCACGCGCCTAGCATCGATCCTATCGGCGTCCGCGCACGCGGGGCCGCACAACAACGATGCGAGACACCGAGGCCATCATGTTTGAAGCGCCTGTACGCGAAACGCCCCCTCCTCCCGATGCCCTGCGCGCCGATGTCGATTGGGCGCGCGTCGTCTACCTCATGCATGTGTCGCGCGCGCTCGACGAAATCGAAGAAACGACGCTCGTCCCCGACAAAAAGGTCCTTTACCAATTCTCGGCGCGCGGCCACGATCTTGCGCAGATCCTGCTGGGCTTGCGGCTCGACGATCCGCGCGACGCCGTCTGCGGTTACTACCGTTCGCGACCGCTGCTGCTTGCGCTGGGCCTCGATCCGGCCGATGCGCTCGGATCGTCGATGGGTCGCGCGGGCGGCTATTCCGACGGCCGCGATATCGGCGTCGTGTTCAACTATCCGAATTCCGCCGGGGCCACCGCATTGCCGATGTGCGGCGGCGTCGGCACGCAATACACGCCCGCGGCCGGATGGGCGCAGGCGCTCGTCTATCGCGCGCATGAACTCGGCGACACGCGTTGCCGCAATGCGATCAGCGTCGTGCTCGGCGGCGACGCGTCGGTCGCGACAAACGGCTTCTGGTCGGCGCTCACAATCGCGACGACGCAGCGCCTTCCCCTGCTTTTCTATATCGAGGACAACGGATACGGCATCTCGGTGCCAGGCGCGTTTCAAACGCCGGGCGCGAATATCGCCAGCAATCTCGCGAGCTTCGCGGATCTGCATATCCTCTCGGGCGACGGCACCGACCCCGCCGAAGCCGCCACGCTCATCGACGACGCGGTGCGCTTCGTGCGCACGCAACGCCGGCCCGCGCTGCTTCGATTGACGGTGCCGCGCCTCGAAGGCCATAGCTTCCAGGACACGCAGGGATACAAACCCGCCTCCGTCATCGAGGCCGAGCGACGGCGCGATCCGCTGCCGAAATTGCATGCGTATCGAGTTCCGATACAGTTCGGCGAAGCGCAATGGAACGCGATTGCGGCGCGTGCGCATGAGGCCGTCGAGATCGGCTTGCGCGAAGCCGAGGCGCGCCCGACAAGCGACCCCGCGCGCGTCGCCACGCACGTCTTTCACGACGGTCCGCTGCAACAACGCGGCGGACAATGGGCCGAAGGTTATCGCGCGCCGGCGGCCGTATCCGACGCGCACGCCGAAGGTCCGCGCATCAATATGGCCACGGCGATCCGCCGCACGCTCGACCATGAACTCGCGATCAATGACCGCGTGCTCGTATTCGGTGAAGACGTGGGCCCCAAAGGCGGCGTGCACGGCGTCACGCTCGGACTGCAGGACAAATACGGCGCAGAACGCGTGTTCGACACAAGCCTGTCGGAAGAAGGCATCATCGGCCGCGCGGTCGGCATGGCGCTCGCGGGTCTGATGCCCGTTCCCGAAATCCAGTTTCGCAAGTATGCGGACCCCGCGACCGAGCAGATCAACGATTGCGGCACGATACGCTGGCGCACGAATAATCGCTTCGCCGCACCGATGGTCGTGCGGATTCCAGGCGGCTTTTTCAAATGCGGCGACCCATGGCATAGCCAGACCAATGAAGTGCAATTCGTCCACGCACCCGGGTGGCGCGTCGCCGTGCCGTCGAATGCCGAGGATGCGGTCGGCTTGCTGCGCACGGCGCTGCGCGGCAACGATCCCGTCATCTTCTTCGAGCATCGCGCGATGCTCGATGCGGCCTGGGCGCGTCGCCCGTATCCGGGCGACGCTTACGTGCTGCCGTTCGGCAAGGCGCGCACCGTGCGCGAAGGCCGCGATCTCACGATCGTCACATGGGGCGCGATGGTCTCGCGATGCGAAGCGGCCGCGCAAGACCGCGACGTCGAACTCATCGATTTGCGCACGCTGATGCCCTGGGATCGGGACGCGGTGCTTGCATCGGTCACACGCACGCATCGCTGCCTGATCGTCCACGAAGATCTCGGCACGGCGGGATTCGGCGCGGAAATCGCCGCCGTCGTCGCCGACGCCGCCTTCATGGAACTCGACGCGCCGGTCAGCCGCCTCACGATGCCCGATATCCCGAGCCCGCATCATCCGCGCTTGCTCGACGCCGCATTGCCCTCGGTCGAGCGGATCCGCGCGAAGATCGACGATCTGATCGGATTCTGATCATGGACACGCATGAGGCAGGGCCGCGCGAACCGATTCTCGCGCCCGTCGATCAGGACGGCACGCAAGCCGTGGTGCGCGCGTGGCTCAAACCGAGCGGAGCGATCGTCGCCAAGAACGAGCCGATCGTCGAACTCGAAACCGACAAGGTGCTCGTCGAAGTCTGCGCACCGTGCGACGGGACGCTCGACATCGTCGTCGCCGAACACGCGGAGGTCACGCCGGGCAGCGTACTGGATCATGTCCTGATCACGGCGATCGAGCCTGCCGCCGCACACACTGCGCCGATCGATGCGTCCGATCGCTTGTCGCCGTCGGTCCGCAAGCTCGTTGCCGAACATGCGATCGATCCGCATGCGATTGCGGGCTCGGGTCGCGGCGGACGGGTCACGCGCGCCGATGTGATCCACGCGCTCGATCGACGCGCGTCGAGACAAGGCGAAGATGATACGGCGCTCGATGTCTCTCACGATATCGCGCACGACGCGTCAGCCGATGCGCGCGAAGCGTCGACGCGCGTGCCGCATACGCCGATGCGCCGCCGCATTGCCGAGCATATGCAGCAGTCCGTGCGCGCGGCGCCGCATGTCACGGCCGTTTTCGAGGCGGACTTCAGCGCGGTCGCCGCGCATCGTTACGCGCACCGCGACGCGTTCGCGGCCCAGGGCGTTCCCTTGACGTACACGGCCTATCTGATCGCGGCGAGCGTCGAAGCGATGCGTGCGGTGCCCGAGATCAACAGCCGCTGGCATGACGATGCCGTCGAGATCTTCCGCGACATCCATATCGGCGTCGGCACGTCGCTCGGCGACGCGGGACTCATCGTGCCGGTCATCCGCGGCGCACACGCGCTCTCGCTATTCGGTATCGCCGCGCAACTCGATCGCCTGACCGAAGCCGCGCGTTCGGGCACGCTCGAACCGGCCGACGTGCGCGGCGGGACATTTACGATTTCGAATCACGGCATCTCGGGCGCGCTGTTCGCGACGCCGATCATCCTCCATCAGCCGCAATGCGCGATTCTCGGTGTCGGCGCAATCGAGAAGCGCGTCGTCGTGCGCGAGGTCAACGGACACGATGCGCTGCAGATCCTGCCATGCGCCTACGTGTCGCTGACGATCGACCACCGCGCGCTCGACGGCGAGCGAACCAATGCGTGGCTCAGGCGCTTCGTCCACGTCATCGAACGCTGGTCGCCCGACTGACTCCGTCAGAAAAGCAGAATGCCGATGGGATAGGCAAACGTCGAGATGGCCGAACTCGCGTTCGCGCAATGCGAGAGCGTGCCGTTCGATGCCACGCTGCAGCGATAGATGGCGTTGTCATACGGCGTCGGCACATAGGCATCGTTGCCGATGAACGTCACGCCGAAGCCGCTGGTGAAACCGCGCGCGCCCGAATCGGCGCAACCGGAAAGCAGCCCGTTGCTGCCGAACGTGCATTGCAGCACCGCGGTGACGACCTGCGAGTTCGTCACATAGAGCGTCGATCCGAGGACCGTGAGTCCCACCGGTTCGTTGGTCAGGCCCGATGTATCGGCCGTCGTGCAGTTCGTCGGATTGCCCGACGCATCGAGCGTGCATTCGGTGATCGCATTGTTGCCGACGTTCGCGACGAGCAAGGTCGAACCATACACCGCGATCGCGTGTGGATTGTCGGTGCCCGCGAGCGTCGTCGTCGAGCACGCGGACAGCGTACCGCTCGTGCCGACCGCGCACTTGCTGATCGAGCCGGTGCTGTTGACGACATAGGCATTCGAGCCGCTGAACGCGATACCTTCCGGCCCCGTCAGTCCTCCCGAGAACGACGCGCAATTCGTGAGTCCCGTCGGCGCGAGGCCGCAGATCCAGACGACGCTCGTATCGGCGATATAGACGTTCGAGCCGTGCAGCGTGATCTGCTCGGCCTGCGACAACAGCGGCGCGGCGACGGACGAACACGACGTGATGTCGCCCGAACTCGCGACTGCGCACCGGCTCATCGTCGAGTGCTGATTGTTGATGACATAGGCATTGTGCGAGATCGGCAGGTACGCGATCGTCGCGTAGCCGAGCTCGACCTGCGCGGCGTCGTTCGTATAGCTGTACGCCAGCGTGAATTGCCCGGCCGGCGCGGCGACCGTCGGCGCATAGTCGAGCATCAGCGAACACGTGGTGCCCGTATTGACGCGTGCGCACGGCATGGTCGAACTCGCGTACGACCAGCCGGCCGGCAACGACGCGGCTTTCGTGATCAGGTTCAACTCGGTCGCGGTGCTGCCGTCGTTCGTCGCGAACGTGACGCTCACGTGCGCGGTCGCATGCAGATCGGCCTCGATCGTCCCGCTCGGACTCACGATCGCGACGACCGTGTCGGCACCGCCCGTCGACGAGACGGCGTCGATGGGCGCCGCGGCGTGCGCAACCGTCTCTTGCGCGCTTGCCGCATGGGCGGAGGCGACGGTGACCGCGGTGCCGCCCGTGCCGGCGGATCCGCTCGTGCTGCCGCTGCCTGTCGCGCCCACGCCGCTCGCCGCGACGACCGTCGTCGCACCTTGATCCGAAGACGACCCGCCGCATCCGGCCACACCGAAAACGACACACATCGAGATCAACCCACTCGCGATGTCCGATATCCGCATGGGCACTCACCGTTCGAAACCCTGACTGTGCTTGGCGTTATATCGCCAAAGCGCGCCGGCGATCGGACGAGACCTAGTCGAAAAAAGCCAGGGACGCACAGCGATGTGCGCATGCAATATGGATGCCCTGCCATCGCGTTGCACGGCTCGCCGACGCATGCGTGCCTCGGCACGCATTCAAAATCGCGCGCCGTCGATCGGCATGCAACGTCGTCGCACCGACTACCGCTTCAACGCATGCGTCGCCCCTTCGCCGAATTCGAGCTCAGGGTCTTGCGTGGAATCGGTATCCGCATCAGATACCGATTACCGCGTCGCGTCATCCGCGTTATGCGCCCTGCCCATCCGACGGATCGGATGTCATCCGGATCGACGACAGCACGTCGCGCACCGGATCGGGAATCGGCGTCGATTTGCCCGTACGGCGATCGACGTAGACGTGCACGAAGAAACCACCGGCCGCGACGTCATCCTCGTCGTTGCGAAAGATGCCCACTTCGTACCGGACGCTCGAGCCGCCGAGCCGCGCGACGCGGATGCCGACGTGCACGACGTCGGGAAACGCGATCGAGCGGAAATACGAGCAGCCCGTCTCGACGACGTAGCCGACGATATCGCCCTGATGGAAATCAAGGACGCCGCGCTCGACGAGGAACGCGTTGACCGCTGTGTCGAAGTAGCTGTAGTAGTGGACGTTGTTGACGTGACCGTAGACATCGTTGTCCATCCAGCGCGTCGCGATCGCGTGCAGATGGGCGAAGTCGGCCCGGCGGGCGCCGCGCAGATTCATGACGCGGCCCTCGCGACAGTCGATGCGAGCCGTTCAGAGCGCCGGCTCGACGGGTGCAATGCAGGTGACGTGCGCAACGTGCGCGACGGCCGCTCGAACCGGCTCTGTGCCGGCGCGGCATACGGATCGATCATGAAGCCCCCCGTTTCTGGCTGGAGGCATCAGCATAATGCGCGCGCGACGTCGGCAGAAGGGGCAGCGCGATGCGGGGTCCGGAGGTGCTGGGAGGCGGGCCGCCCGCTCAGGCCATTTCCTCTTCGAGCATGCGGGCCTGGGCGCGCTTGAGCGCCTGGTTTTCGCTGCGGATCGACTGGAGCATGCGTTCGTTGGCCTTGAACACAATATAGGACGGCGCCTGGCGCAATTGGCCGTCGTGCAGCGTCAACAGTTTGCAAAACGCGTCGTACGCGGGTCCGTCGAACGCCCAGACGCCGGTTGCCGAACCGTGCGCGTGCGTGCGGAACAGGTGTTCCTGAGCGCTCAGAATCGTCGCGTCGTTGCCTGCCCCGTAGCCGTCTTCGGCGATATAGCAGCAGACATAGAGGATTTCGGCCATCGTGCCCATGTACCGCGCCTCGCCCGCGCCGCGACGCAGCGCCTCGAGTTTGATGTGCTGCTCAATCGACAGATGGTCGAACAACCCCTGCGGCAACGGCAACAACATGGCCTTGCTGCGAACCGGCGGAACGAGCGCGGCACGCTTCGCTTTCGTCTGGCTGGAGGTGGTGCGGGCGGTCATCAGGTCTTTCCAATCAAGGCGGTATTCGGGTTATCGGCAGGAAGCCTGTTTAGCTTGAGGATCGAAAAAATACCGTGTGTTCCATGCACGTCATGCCCGAGCGACCCGCGCTAAACACGCCGGAATCACGTCGAAATGACCGACGGCGACGCCGGCCGAGATGTCAATTTGACTGATTTTCGACGCCGATCGTCGCATAAGGGACAGATCGTGCGGCTCGGTGCGTCGTGTTTTCGCCGCGTTTTTCGCCTTTCCGGCGCCGTTCGACGCGCCGCCGCGTCACGATCGATTACGCCCGAAACCCCCGTCCCACGGGCCTGTGCGGGCCTTCCCCCGCAAAAAAGCACACTGTGTTTAACAAATTCTTCATGCTCAAGTGAATCTGTCGTCAGGTGGACTTGTCCAAAATGCCAATCTCGAATTAAAAGGACGATACATCTGATGAATCAACTTCAGGCGATGCGCGTCTTCCTGAAGGTCGTCGAGCTCAAGAGCTTCAGTCTTGCAGGCGAGCAACTCGGCATCTCGCGCCCGGCCGTGACGCGCAGCATTGCCATGCTCGAAGAACATTTCAACGTGCGGCTGCTCCACCGAAGCACCCACAACGTATCGGTCACCGAGGCGGGCGAAGCCTACGTCGAGGGCGTGCGCGACGTGCTCGAAAAACTCGACGAAGTCGAAGCCGAGGTCAATCGCACCGTCCGCGAGCCCAAAGGCACGCTGCGGCTCGCCGCGCCGACGTCGTTCCCGCTTGCCGATCTCGCGCCGATGCTGGCCGATTACCGGCGCCGCTACCCCGAGGTCCGCCTCGAAGTCGCGCTCGCCGATTCGCATATCGACATGGTCGAGGGGCGCTTCGATGCGTGCTTCGTCGCTGACCCGCGCGTCGCGTCGGCTACGCTCGTGAGCCGCGCGCTGTTGCCGATCACGCCGATCCTTGTCGCGTCGCCCGGCTATCTCGCGCGCGCAGGCGTGCCCGATCACGTGGCGGCGCTCGCGCATCACGAACTGCTCGCGATCGCCGAGACCGGCCGCCAGACGCTGACGGTCGCCACCGCGAGCGGCACCGAGCGCATCGACTTCGAGCCCGCGCTCGCCGCGCCGAACAGCATGCTCGTACGTGAAGCGGCGCTCGCCGACATGGGCATCGCCGCCGTGCCCGAAGACCTCGTGCGCGACGATCTCGCTCAAGGCCGGCTCGAACGCGTGCTGCCCGGATGCACGGTCCAGTCGCCCGAGCAGCAGATGTCGATTCTCTATTCGGGACGGCGCCATCTGTCGGCGAAGGTCCGCAGCTTCATCGAGTTCGCGGTCGCCTATTTCCGCGAACGCCACGAACAGGCCGCGCGCGGCGCGCCGTTTCTCGCCGAGCCTGCCTGAATCGGCCGATTCCAGTGACCGGCACGCGCGCGCTTGGGCCTCGCGCGCATGCCGGTTAAAATCGATACACCGCGGCCACGCCGCCGATACGACGGGACGCCACGCCGGTCATGGGCAAAATTCTCACGATCGAAGACGACGAAGTCACCGCACAGGAAATCGTCGCGACACTCAAACACCATAACTTCGTCGTCGACTGGGTCGACAACGGACGCGACGGCATGGTCCGCGCGGTCAGCGGCGAATACGACGCGATCACGCTCGACCGCATGCTGCCGGGCCTCGACGGCCTGACGATCGTGACGACGATGCGCAGCGTCGGCGTCGACACGCCGGTGCTCATGCTCAGCGCGCTGTCCGACGTCGACGAGCGCGTACGCGGCTTGCGCGCGGGCGGCGACGACTATCTGACCAAGCCTTTCTCGCCCGACGAAATGGTCGCGCGGCTCGAGGTGCTGCTGCGCCGCGGCGCGCGCGCGGCCGAGCCGCGTGCGACGACGCTGCGCGTCGGCCCGCTCGAACTCGATCTCGTGAGCCGCACGGCCACGCGCGACGGTCAGTCGCTGCAATTGCTGCCGACCGAGTTCAAGGTGCTCGAATTCATGATGAAGAATCCCGGGCAGACGCTCACGCGCACGATGATCTTCGAAGCCGTCTGGGGCTATCACTTCGATCCGGGCACCAATCTGATCGACGTCCATATCGGACGCCTGCGCCGCAAGATCGACCCACCCGGCACCGAACCGCAATTGCATACGGTACGGGGTTCGGGCTACATCCTAGGTCACTGACGTGGGGCGCTGGCGCACCTCGACATTCCGGCTGATCGCGCTGTACACGGCCATCTTCGCGCTCTGCGGCTCCGCGCTCGTCACGTTCATCTACTGGCAGTCGGCGAGCTACATGACGCAGCAGGCCGATACCCAGATCGAATGGCAGGGGCACTACTTCGAGTCGCTGGGCGCCGAGGCGATCATCGAGGAAATCGCGCAGCGGATCTCCAACGCGCACGTGCACGTGACCTTCGTCGGCCTGTTCTCCCGCGACGGCACGTGGCTCGCGGGCGATCTTCCCGAGCTGCCTGCGGGGCTGCCGATCGACCGCGGCAAGCACACCATCACCGATCTGCGGAGCACGGTCGTCGGCAGTCACGTCGCGCTCGCGCGCGCCAGCGCGTTCCGTCTGCGTTCGGGCGACATCCTGCTGCTCGCGCGCGATCTCGACGAAGTTCGCGAACTGCGCGCGTCGATCCTGCGCGCGCTCGTGCTCGGCAGCGGCTGCGCGCTCGTGATCGCGTTCGCCGGCATCATGCTCGTGACCCTGCGCCGCAATACGCGGATTCGCGCGCTGCGCGAAGTGGCCGAACATATCGCGCGCGGCGACCTGCAGCGTCGCCTGCCGCCGTCGGGCAGCGACGAGCTCGACATGCTCGCGCATATCGTCAATCACATGCTCGACGAAATCGAACGCCTGATGGGCGAGATCAAATCGACCTGCGACAGCATCGCGCACGATCTGCGTTCACCGCTGAGCCGCGCGCGCACGCTGCTCGCGCGCGCGACGCTGATGAACCCGGGCGCGGCGGGCGAACCGCTCGAGCGCGCGCTCGGCGAGATCGACGTCGCGCTCGCGCGCTTCCGCGCGCTGCTGCGCATCTCGGAACTCGAAACGATGCATCGGCGCAGCGGTTTCAGCACCTTCGACCTGCGCGGCCTCGTCAGCGAAGTTGCGGACCTCTACGCACCGCTCGCGGAGGACAAGGACATCGCGTTCGAATCGCGTCTCGTCGACGCCGGTTCGATCCACGCGGATCGCGCGCTGCTGTTCGAGGCGCTCGGCAATATGCTCGACAACGCGATCAAGTTCACGCCGCCGGGCGGCGCCGTGCGCATCGATCTGCGCAAGCAGGCGCAAGGCGCGTCGATCGATGTCTTCGACAGCGGGCCCGGCATCTCGCCCGACGAGCGCAAAGCCGTGACGCAGCGCTTCTATCGCAGCGAGCAAACGGCGCAATTGCCGGGATCGGGACTCGGTCTGAGCGTCGTGGCGGCCGTTATACGGCTCCATAACTTCGCGCTGCACATCGACGACGCGACCCCGCACGCGACGACGGGCACACGGATCAGCGTGGATTGCTGGCCGCAGCCGCTCGCGCAATAGGCGCGACGCTCGCCGCGCGCGTCAAGACGCCCGGCGATTTCGGCCAGACGTCGATCTGCGCCGCGTCGATCGAGAATCGGTGACGCGTCCCGGGCGCGCAGACCGGAACCGCCGGTACGGGCCGGCGCGTACCGATATCGACGACGATATCGGACGGATCCGCGTTCGGCGGCGGCGTCGCACGCGACGACGTGTCGTGATGACCGTCCTCGATCCAGTCGAACACGAGATCGCCCATGCGCAGCATCACGCAGACGCGATTCGGCATCTCGACGCGATCGTCGACGACAGCCTCGAACAGGCCGCGCGCATCCCGCACGAGCGCGCGCGCGGGAATGCGCACGAGACACGGCGCGCCGTCGGCAAGCTCGCACGCAGACGATTCGAATGCGATGTCCGCGGCGCCCTCGACGGGGACGACGATCTGTCCGCGCGTCTGTACGCGCGCTTCGAACACATTCTCGACGCCCAGCAGCCGCGCGACATCGAGCGAACCCGGCCGGCGGAAAAGCTCGGCGGCGGCCCCGTGCTGAAGCACGCGCCCGGCCGACATCACGACGATTTCATCGGACAGCTCGGCCGCGTCCTGCGGATCGTGCGTGACGATGAGCATCGTGCCGTCGTAGTCGCGCTGGAGCGCGCGCAGCGCACGACGCATACGCGTACGTAGCGGCGTATCGAGCGCCGCGAACGGCTCGTCGAGCAGCAGGAGCCGACTCGATCGCGACAGCGCGCGCGCGAGCGCGACGCGCTGCTGCTGCCCGAGCGAGAGCTGCGACGGCAATCGGTCGAGCAAGGGCGTGAGCTCGAAGCGTCTCGCCCAGAACGCCGCGCGTTCGGGCGACGCATCGGCCGCGAACAGCAACTGCTCCGCGACGCGCAGATGCGGAAACAAGGCATAGTGCTGCGGCACGTAGCCGATCCGCCGCGCTTCGGGATCCACCGGATCGATGCGCGCGCCGTCGATCCGCACGATCGATTCGCCCGCGCGTCCTTCGAGTCCCGCGAGCAGGCGCAGGCTCAGCGATTTGCCCGAGCCCGACGGACCGAGCACCGCAATGCGTCGCGCGCGCGTATGCAGCGTCAGATCGAGTTCGAACGTGCGATAACGATGACGGAGTTCGAGATCGAGCGACGGCGTCGTGTCGATTCGCGCACGCGCATCGGACATCGCATGCGCGTCCTGGTCCGCCTGTCCGGCGGCATGCTCGGTGGCGCGCTCGATCGCGCGCGCGGCACGCCCCTCGCGCGAAAAGCGCACGCGCTGAAGCCGCACGACGCCGATGGCCGAGACGACCGCGACGACCGACAGCACCGTCGGCACGAGGATCGGCAGCATCTGCGCGAGGCCCTGGCTGCCGAAACTCACGAACGTGAAGACCGGAAGCGAATACGGATGGTAGGCGACCATGACGGTCGCGCCGAACTCGCCCATCGCGCGCAGCCACGCGAGCAGCAGTCCCGCGGCGATCGTCGGCCACGCGAGCGGCAGCGAGACCTTGAAAAAACGCGCCCATGCGCGATGGCCGAGCGTCGCGGCCACGTGTTCGAGATCGCGGTCGATCGATGCGAAAGCCGAGCGCGCGGCCACGATCAGAAACGGCGCCGCGACAAAGACTTCGGCGCACGTGACGCCCGCGAACGAGTCCGTCAACGGCAGACCCAGCGACACGGCCCAGCCGCCGATGCGGCTATAGGGCCCGAGCAGGAACAGCAACAGCACGCCCGCGACGAGCGGGGGCAGCACGAGCGGGAGTTGCACGAGCACGCCGAGCACGCGCGAGACGCGGCCCGTGTGCCGCGCAAGCGCGTAACCGAGCGGCACGCCGCCCAAACCGATCAGTAGCGTCGCGAGCGTGGCGCTCGCGAACGAGACGCGCGCGGCGTGCCAGAGCGCGGGCTCGCGCAAGGCCGTCCAGTCCGCGACCGCAAGCTGCGGCACGACCG
Source organism: Pararobbsia silviterrae (assembly GCF_003628125.1). Taxonomy (GTDB): domain Bacteria; phylum Pseudomonadota; class Gammaproteobacteria; order Burkholderiales; family Burkholderiaceae; genus Pararobbsia; species Pararobbsia silviterrae. The sequence continues at coordinate 270,510 of NZ_RBZU01000004.1, read as the reverse complement.
TCGCAAGCGGCGCGATCAGATAGATCGCGAGCAGCGCGCCGAGCCATGCGAGCGGTCGCGGCAGGTTCATTCGCCGCTCGCCGTGCGTGTCAGCACCGGTTGCAGATCGGCGGGCACGGCCGCGGCGTCGCCGCTGATGACCGGCGTCGTGACGGTGATCCCCGCGTCCTGCATGATCTTGCGGCCTGCGTCGCTGAGCAGGAACGCGACGAACTTGCGGGCGCCCGCCTCGTTCGGCGCCTGGTTGAGCACCGTGATCGTATAGCTGGCCTTGATATTGAATTCAGCGGGCAAGCGCACGGCCGGCATCCGCAGATCGGTCGTCTCGGTCGAATAGAAGAATCCCGCATCGAGTTGACCGGCCTGCAGCCGGCCGACGAGCGTCTCTTCAGGCATGACCTGCTCGGGGTTCTCGGGGTCGCCGAGCATGCGTTGCGACAGCGTCGGATCGTTGTATTGCGTCTGTGCCTGTTCGAGCAATTGGATCGTGAACGCGCCCTTCGGATCGAGCTTCGGATCCGTGCGGCCGAGCCGGATGCCCGGCTGCGTCAGGGCCTTGTCCCAGCGTTGCGTCAGCAGCGACTGCGCGAAGCGGCTTTGCGCGTTATAGCCGATAAGCAGCGGCGATTCGGCGAAGCCCGCATACCAGCTGACCCAGTTGCCGTTCGCGTCGCCCATCAGGCTTTTGTTGACGTTCGGACTCGCGCTGATGAAGACGTCCGCCCGGCGCAGCTTGCCGCGGATCTGGTTCGCGAGCATGTTCGAGCCGCCCGCATAGCCCTGGAATGTCGAACCCGTCGCTTTTTCAAACGCGGGTCCGACGCTTTTCTCCATCATGTGGACCAGCGATCCCGCATACATGACGTTGACGGTATCCGCATGCGCGGCGGCCGAAGCCAGTGTCATGGATCCCGCGACGAGGACCGGGAGAAGTCCGCGCAACATTCTGAGCATCGTGCATTCCTTGCGATCAGGGGTTAGGGGCTTTCGAAAGCCCGACGTATCCTACGATACCCGTCGGAACGCGACAATCGAGTATGCCCGACGCGCCGGGTCGGCTCGAACCGGACCGCGCCGCGCCATTACGCGTAGACTGCGCGGACTGCCGCGGCACGCCCTTTGACACGGAGACGCGGGCGGCGCCGATTTGCCATCACAAGATATGCGGATTCTTTGTATCGTGCCGGCCGGACATGAGGCCGAGTATTTGCGCAAGGGCCTGACGGAGCTTGCGTATCGTGTCGACATCGCGCACGACGTCGGCGACGCGCTGTTCCATTGCGCCGAGGCCCCGTACGACGCGCTGATCGCGATGCTCGACGATGTCGCGCAGGCCGATGTCGTCGCGCTCGACGCGGGGTGCGCCGACGCGGCGCTGATCGTCATCACGCGCGACGATTCGAGCACGGCGCGCGCTGGCCTGCTGCGCGCGGGCGCCGACGCCTGCATGAGCCGGCCATGGTCGTTTATCGAATTGCAGGCGCGACTGCAGACGTTCGAGCGTCGCGCGCGGATCGGCAACGCGACGCCGCGGACGAACGCGTCGTCCGGTGCGGCATCGATCGATCCGGTGGCGGGCGCCGCGCCGTCGCCGCGCGCGGCGACGCCGGGCCGCGCATCGTTTCGACTCGACGCGGCGAGCCGCAGTCTGATCGCCGAGCACGCTGCCGTACCGCTCTCGCGACGCGAATTCCTCGTGCTCGAATGCCTGATGCGCGACATCGACATCACGATCAGCCGCGACACCTTGCTCGATTACGCGTGGACGCCCGACGAGCACGCCGACGCATCGACAGTCAACACGCTGATCTCGCGGCTACGCGCGAAGTCGAGCGCGGCGGGCGTGACGCTGCCGGTCGAGACGGTCGTCGGCCACGGGTATCGATTTATCGCGAGCGTCGCCTAAACGAAAACAGCATGAAAAAAGCCTCTTGCCGCCCTTTTGAGGCTGCAAGAGGCTCGACTTCGCCCTTCGCGTATTGCGCCAGCCGGACGGCGCGCGCACCAGGCGCTGTCCGGCGGGTCAAGCGCGATGGCTTAGAAGCGGTGACGCAGACCGACCGTTGCCGCGACTTGGTTGTCGGTCGACGACGGCGACAGCGTGTTGATCGCCGCATCGCCGAACGGCGTGCCGCCGCCGTCGGCCGCGTGTTGGTACACGCCTTCGACGTAGACGTCCGTACGCTTGCTCAGCGCGTAGTCCGACTCAAGCGACACTTGTTGCCACTTCGGGCTTTGGTTGCCCAGCGAGCCTTCGTACTTGCCGTCCGTGAACGTGTACGCGCCTTGCAGGCTCAATGCCGGCGTCAGTGCATAGCGGCCGTTCAGTTCGTAGTTGTCGAGGTGCAGGTTCGCACCGCCGACGCTATACGAATTGCCGTCGACGTTCAGGCTGCCGATGTTGTCGAGTTGCGTGTGCGTCCAGACGAAACCGACCGTTGCCGGGCCGAACGTGTAGTTCGCGCCCGCGCCCCAGACACGTTGACGCTGTGCCGAGAACGCATTGTCGTTGTCCGATGCGAGCACCGCGCCCGACGTGTTGCTGCCCGCGCCGTTGAGCTGCATATAGCCCGCGCCGACGCTCAGAGGACCGTTCTTGTACGACGCGCCCAGGCTGTATGCGCGGTTTTCCGCGAAGTCGCCCGTTGCGTTGCTGAAGCTGTACTGACCGCCGAACTGCAGGCCCGCCAGATTCGCGCTCGTGTACTTGACCGAGTTGTTCGTCGAGAACGATGCGCCGAGGTTGTCGTTGTCGAACGGGTGAGCCGCGAGCGCGTTGCGATCGCCGGCGCCCGTGAACGACAGCGGCGACACGAAGTCGACCATCGAGTCGAACTGACGACCCAGCGTCAGCGTACCGTATTGATCGTTCGAGAGACCGACATACGATTGACGGCCGAACAGGGTGTTGCCGTAGTGCGTGCTGCCGCTGTTGACGTTGATGCCGCTTTCGAGCTTGAAGATCGCGCGGTTACCGGCGCCGAGGTCTTCCGAGCCTTGCAGGCCGAACACGCTTTGCGAGAGTGCGTTGCTGCCTTGTTGCCATTGGTTATGGCCGCCTGCGTTATTCGAGTACACGATGCCGGCATCGAGCAAGCCGTACAACGTGACGCTGCTTTGTGCATGGGCCGTGACGGCGAAGGCGCCCGACAGGGCCGCAACCAGCAGTGTTTTTTTCATGCTTTATGACTCCAGTCATTACGGGGTACGGATCAACGGTGTGTCTCTCTTGGACACTCGCCGCATGCCGGCCTCTGCCTTGGCCATGCAGCCCGTTTATCCTGGACCGGAGTGTAGTAGGCGCCCCATTGTTATACGGACTACGCACACTGAAAGAACGAATTTCAGTATTTGCAATGGACAAATTCGGGAATACCCGAATCGGTCGTCTGTGCCCGACTAACTTGACAGCATCATGACAATGAAAGGGAAAAATGACCGATTTCGCTTAAGAATTAAGCGATCGGCATTGCTTGAGGGTAAACGCGCATCTTTATTACTTGATCAAGAACGAAGGTTATTGCGTCGCAAACAAACAACGCGTGTTGCTAATCGACAACTCGATATCCTTTTGGCGTGGTAACACCGCGCAACAATTCGTCGCTAAGGGCTAAGGGCTAAGGGCTAAGGGCTAAGGGCTAAGGGCTAAGGGCTAAGGGCTAAGGGCTAAGGGCTAAGGGCTAAGGGCTAAGGGGCCGGGGATAAGGCGCTTTGCCGCCAGACATCATGAGCGCTGCGCCGCGAAGGCGCGCTAAGCGAGCACGCGCATCTCGCACACGACACGACGTTGCGTCGGCCGGAGGTTTGAGGACCTCAAAGCGCCAAGGGGTCTTGATGTCCCGGTGTTGATTGAGCGTGCCGACACGCCACAGCCGCCCGACTCACGAATACGCTAATGAATGCGGCAATAGAGCGCCGTGAGGAAAGGACCCGCGCGCCGGTATTCGGCCGGGCTGCCGGCGGCGGCGATCGCCTTGGCCACCGTTTCGGGCTCCGCCGTGACGACGACGCCGTACAGGCCGCCATCCATCGGCGGCCCCTTGCCCGGCTCGAACATCGGATCGCCCTGTTGATAGCCGAGCACGACGAACACATGCATCTCGAACGCCATGAGCTTGGCGTCGTGAGCAGGCCAAAACACATTGAGGCCGTCGTCTTCGATATGCATCGGATGATCGGCGATCAAACGCCGATCCTGAAGCGACTGGATATACGCGTGCGCCTGATCGTTACAGGCCAGCGCATCATCGAGCGTGATCGCCTCGGCATGGCGCGGGCACAGGCAGACCGCCGCAAACGCGACCCATGCGCACGCCATTGCGGCGGCGCTCCGACGTCGAACATCGGTCAAGCCCGACATCCAACGCCGTCGCGCGGCATGACGTGACGTGGCAAGCCGCCACGCGAAATGGAACGGTACCTTCATCCTCCCCCAAGCCTCTTCGAGGTCATGCGGCACGCTCGCGATGCCGCGGCCTCAAGCGGCTTATACGAGGAGCGCCTGTTTGACAGACGGAATACGCGCTTCGCCTTTGTTGTCGTGCACCGCACGCGCCGTGCCGCGTTTGCGCGGACTGGCCTGCGAGGCATCGGCGCCTTCTTCGTCGAGCCCCTGATCCGCGATCGCGGCGGACAGGATCATCGCATTCGCGTTGATCGGCGTGGGCCGCGTCGGAATCGGCCGATAGACATGGTCGCCGCGCTCGATATGCATGCCCGTCAATGCGCACGTGCCCGAATGCTTGGCGATGCCGGCGCGCCAGATCTGATCGTTGTAATGACAGAGCGTCGATTCGCGCCACGAAATCGTCACCGTGCGGTCGCTCGGTCTGTCGAGCACTTTAACAAAACGCGTCGCGGGCGGAAGTGCGGATTCTACCCGGAGCATCGCGGCGCGCACGGTGCGATCCGTCGACGCGCTCAACGCCGCGCGCGCCTGCGACGCCGTGACGCCCCGCTCACTGACTTCACGGCCGCGGTGATCGTCCTGCATGAGCAGGCTCGCGTTGCCGACGTCCGCGCCGATCGCCGAGCCGCTTGCCGCAGCCGACGTAATCAGACAAAGACGCGTGAGCATATGGGACCACGGATCGCGGCCTTTTCGTCTTTTGATCAATTCGATGCCCCCTTGTATCGCGGTGGCGAACGGTCAATTTAACCGCCTCTGGTAACCGAATTATCTCTGTATAAATGACGCGCGACTTCCTCTGAGCACGCAACACACTATTACACACAGCAAAACAAAAAATGCAGCCATCCGGGCCGACTCGGTATTGACACGGTTACATATTTAATGCTTTGAAATATCCGCAGCCAGTACGCGCGCTAAGAAGATCGGCCGCGCGTTCTCCATGCCTTCGCCGAACCGACGCCAGCAAAAACGCCCGGCAATCGTTACAATCGTCGGCGCCTGCAAGCTGATATACCAATGCAATTCATCCCCTAAGCCGTGCTCGACAGGCCGGGTCATGCGTACCGCAACCCGTCGGGGCATCGCGCGCATCACGGGTCCGAGATCAAGCCGATCGAGCGACCCGAACTTTCAAGGAGCTTTCATGGAATATCGATACCTGGGTGCATCCGGATTCAAGGTACCCGTGTTGAGCTTTGGCACCGGCACGTTCGGTGGCAAAGGCGAATTCTTCAATGCGTGGGGCGCGACCGACGTCGCCGAAGCGCGCCGTCTGATCGATATCTGCCTCGAAGCGGGCGTCACGATGTTCGACAGCGCGGACATTTATTCCGCCACGACATCCGAAGCCGTGCTCGGCGAGGCGATCAAGGGCCGCCGCGACAAGGTGCTGATCTCGACCAAGGCGACGTTTCGTCTCGGCGACGGTCCCAACGATGTGGGCTCGTCGCGGTTTCATTTGATCAAGACCGTCGACGATCAGCTCAAGCGGCTCGGCACCGACTATATCGACCTGTTCCAATTGCACGGCTTCGACGCCAAGACGCCGATCACCGAAGTCCTCTCGACGCTCGATGACCTCGTGCGCGCGGGCAAGATCCGCTATATCGGCGTGTCGAATTTCTCGGGCTGGCATCTGATGAAGTCGCTCGACGTCGCGGAACGTTATGGCTATTCGCGTTACGTCGCGCATCAAGCGTACTACTCGCTGATCGGACGCGACTATGAATGGGAACTCATGCCGCTTGGCCTCGATCAAGGCGTCGGCGCCGTGGTCTGGAGCCCGCTCGGCTGGGGCCGCCTGACGGGGAAAATCCGCCGCGGCCAACCGCTGCCGGCGACGAGCCGTCTGCACAAGACCGCCGATATGGGCCCGCCGGTGCCTGACGAACTTCTGTACCGCGTCGTCGATGCACTCGATGAAATCGCCGCGGAAACCGGCAAGACGATTCCGCAAATCGCGCTTAACTGGCTGCTGCAACGCCCGACCGTGTCGAGCGTGATCATCGGCGCGCGCGACGAAGCGCAATTGCGTCAGAACCTCGGCGCGGTCGGCTGGAACCTGACCCCCGAACAGGTCGCCAAGCTCGATGCGGCCAGTGCCGTCACGAAGGCCTACCCGTACTGGCACCAAGCCGGCTTCGGCGAGCGCAATCCGTCGCCGGTTTAATCCCGCCGCGGCCTGCGTCCTTGCCGCCGCCATACGACGGCAAGGGCCTGTTCATCGACTTGAAATCGACCTGACAGGCCCTTGCGTCGCATGGCGTTCACACTCAATTTTGTCCACTTGTTCGGCGCGTGCGAGTCGAGATAAGGTCTCCGGCATCCAAGGACCCTCGATCGAATCCACCATGTCGACGCTCGAAGCCCTGCATTCGATCATTCACGATCAGCAGGCTCCGGAAATCATCCGGAATCACGTGACCGATGTCCTTCAGTACGCACTGCGCAACCGCGGCGGCTATTTCACCGAAAAGGAGCTCAAATGGCTCGCCGAGTGGGAGGACACGCGCATTCCGATCGCCGCGAGCAAATTGCTCAACGTGCCAAGGAATTAGGCACGATATCGTCGGCACGCGCCCCGCGCCCGCACGCAAACCAATCAATGGTAATGGTTGTCTAGCGGACTGTTACGTCCGCGCTGTCCGCCGCGCGCCCATGCGCCGCGTTTGAACCAGCAAGCGCACATTCAGTGCGTGGTTCAAATCGAGACGGAGAACATCACCATGAAGCCCACTCTGCGCCATCTGCTTGCATGCGGCGCGTTTGTCGCCGCCGGATTCGCATGCGTCGCGAACGCATCGGCCGCCGAAGTCGTCATCGTCAATCCGACGGCGCCGCCGCCCGTCGAACGCGTCGAAGTCGTGCCGGGACCGCGCGCGGGCTATGTCTGGGACAAGGGACATTGGCGTTGGGAGCACGGCCGCTATGTATGGGCTCAGGGACACTGGCAACGCGAGCGCGTCGGCATGCACTGGGTGCCGGGTCACTGGGACGACCATCACGATCATTGGGTCTGGGTCGACGGGCACTGGGCCTGAGTCTCGGACCGGGTCGCGCCGGATCGCGCCTCGAAACGCGGCTTCGACGCGCGACCGGACCTCACGGTAAGCCTGCTGTCCGCGAGCGGCAGCAGGCTTTTTCATCGACGCGCGATGCCGCTCGACATCGATCGCTCAGCGTGAAGCGACAGGCGGCACCGCCGCGGCCGGATCCTGCTTGGGCGCGGGCGACCCATCCCAGCCGCCGCCGAGCGCGCGAATCAGGTCGACCCGCGACACCATCTGCGCGCCCGCCAACTGCGCCGACGCGCGCTGCGCATCGAGCACCGTGCGCTGCGAATCGATGACGTCGAGATACGCGACCGATCCTTCCGTGTACTGCGTCTGCGACAGATGTTCGGCTCGCTCGGACGCGACGACCGCAAGATCCTGCTGCTTGATCTGATCGTCGAGCAAGCGCAAATTCGACAGATTGTCTTCGACCTCCTCGAACGCGACGAGCACCTGCTGCCGATAATTCGCGACCTGTTCGTCGTATTTCGCGCGCGCGTTCGCGAGATTGCCGCTGCGCGCGCCGCCGTCGAAGATCGGCACGGTCAGCGCGGTCCCCGCGAACGGGCCCAAGAGGAACACGCGGCTCGACCACTTGAACAGATCCGCGAGCGTCGCCGATTCGAAACCGCCCGCCCCCGTCAGATTCAACGACGGAAAATATGCCGCGCGCGCAATGCCGATGCGTTCATTGGCCGCGGCCATCGCACGCTCGGCCGCCGCGATATCGGGACGCCGTTCGAGCAACGACGACGGCAGACCGGCCGGCACTGTCACGTCGACGGTCTTGAGCGGCGACGGCGCCATCGTGAATTCGGCGGGCGTCTTGCCGAGCAAGACGGCCAGACTGTGTTCGGACGCCGCGCGCAAGCGCGCGACACCCACCTGATCGGCCTTCGCGCTCGCGAGTTCCGACTTCGCCTGCGCGAGGTCGAGTTCGCTGATGTCCCCGTCGTCGAAGCGTCGCTGCACGAGTTGCAAGGCCTGGTCGCGCAATGCGACGGTCTGCGTGTAAATCGCGGCTTCCGAATCGAGCTCGCGCAGCTTGTAGTAGTTCTCGGCGACGTCGGCCTGCACCGCGAGCAGCACCGAGCGATACAGGGCGGCGCTTTGGTCGGCCTCGTCCTTCGATGCGGCGGCCGTGGCCGATACGCGGCCGAACAGATCGACTTCATACGAGACCGTGGCCTGCGCGCGCCAGAGCGTCTGCTGCGGCACATTCGTTCCGTCCGGTTCGAGCAGCGAAGCCGGCGAGACTTGTTCGCGCGTCGGTCCGAAACCCGCGTCGAGCTTCGGGAAGAAACCCGCGCGCGCGGCCTCCTGAAGCCCGCGCGATTCCTTGAGCCGGGCCGCCGCGGCCTTGACGTTCTGATTCGCCGCGACGGCCTGATTCTCGAGATCGTCGAGCGCCGGATCGCCGAACACCGTCCACCATTCGCCGCGCGACAACGCTTCCGACGGCGTCGCCGTCTTCCACGTGCCCGCATCTTGCGGTGCGAGCGGCGCTTCCTTATAAGCCGTCGGCAAACCGAGATCGGGTGTCTGATAGACGGGCGTCAGCGAGCAACCCGCGACGGCAAGCAATGCGGCCAGCAGCGCCGGTGCGCCGATCCATCGTTTCAATTGTAAGTAGCGCATGTTCATTTCCTTGCGTAGATCAAGCCGCACCGTCGAGCGACGCATCGACGCCGCGCATATGCGGGTTGTGTCCATGCTTGTCGACGAGTTGCTCACCGCCCGCGAGCTTGCGCAGCACGACGTAGAACACCGGCGTGAGTCCGAGACCGAACAGCGTGACGCCGATCATGCCGAAGAACACCGCGACGCCCATCGCATGACGCATCTCGGAACCCGCGCCCGACGACACGACGAGCGGCACGACGCCCATGATGAAAGCGATCGACGTCATGAGGATCGGACGCAGACGCAGACGACTTGCCTCGACCGCGGCCTCGACGATCGTTCTGCCCTGCATTTCGAGTTCGCGCGCGAACTCGACGATCAGGATCGCGTTCTTCGCGGACAAGCCAACCAGCACCATCAAGCCGATCTGCGTAAAGATGTTGTTGTCGCCGCCCGTGAGCCAGACGCCCGTCAACGCGCAAAGCAGGCTCATCGGCACGATCAGGATCACGGCGAGCGGCAGCGTCAGACTCTCGTAGAGCGCGGCGAGCACGAGGAACACGAGCAGCACGCTGATCGGAAACACCCAGAGACCCGAGTTGCCCGCGAGCACTTGCTGATACGTCAGATCCGTCCACTCGAACTTGATGCCGCGCGGCAGCACTTCGGCCGCGATCTTCTCGGCGGCTTCCTGCGCCTGACCCGACGAGAAGCCCGGGGCCGGTCCGCCGTTGATGTCGGCCGCCGTATAGCCGTTGTAGCGCACGACCATCTCGGGTCCGAACGTCGGCGAGACTTTCACGAGCGACGACAGCGGCACCATTTCGCCCGCGCTATTGCGCGTCTTGAGCAGGCCGATGTCTTCGGCATGCGCGCGATAAGGCGCGTCGGCCTGCACGCGGACCTGATAGACGCGGCCGAACTCGTTGAAGTCGTTCACGTAGAGCGACCCCAGATAGATCTGCATCGTGTCGAACACGTCCGTGACGGGCACGCCGAGCTGCTTGGCCTTCACGCGATCGAGATCGACGTTGAGCTGCGGCACGTTGATCTGATAGCTCGAGAACGTCGGGCTCAGCTCGGGCGTTTGCGCGGCTTTCTTGACGAAGGCCTGCGTCGCCGCATCGAGCGCGCGATAACCGAGCGCGCCGCGATCCTCGAGCTGCATCTTGAAGCCGCCGAGCGTACCGAGGCCGAGCACCGGCGGCGGCGGAAACACGGCGATAAACGCATTTTTCATCGTCGCGCCGTATTTCTGATTCAATGCGGCCGCGATCGCGTTCGCCGATTCGTCCTTCTTGCCCTTGCGTTCGTCGAACGGCTTGAGCGCGACGAAGACGATCCCCGCGCTCGACGAATTCGTGAAGCCGTTGACCGAGAGACCCGGGAATTCGACGGCATTTTCGACGCCGGGCTGCTTGAGCGCGATATCGCTCATTTGCCGGATCACGTCTTCGGTACGATCGAGCGACGCCCCGTTCGGCAACTGCGCGAAGCTCACGAGATATTCCTTGTCCTGCGCGGGCACGAAACCGCCCGGCACGACCTGGCTCATGAGCGCCGCCGCGCCCAGCAGCACGACGTAAAGCCCCATCGCAAGCGCCTTGCGATTGATGACGCCGGCCACGCCGTGGCCGTACTTCTCCGAACCACGATGGAACACGTGATTGAACGCGTGGAAGAACTTGCCGAACACGGCGTCCATGGCGCGCGTAAGCCAGTCCTTCTTGTCGTGATGGCCCTTGAGCAGCAACGCGGACAAGGCGGGCGACAGCGTCAACGAGTTGAACGCGGAGATGACCGTCGAGATCGCGATCGTCATCGCGAACTGCTTGTAGAACTGGCCCGTAAGACCCGACATGAACGCAAGCGGGACGAACACCGCGACGAGCGTCAGCGCGATCGCGATGATCGGTCCGCTGACTTCGCGCATCGCCTGGTATGTCGCCTCGCGCGCGCTGAGTCCTGACGCGATGTTGCGCTCTACGTTCTCCACGACCACGATCGCATCGTCGACCACGATCCCGATCGCGAGCACCATGCCGAACAATGACAATGCGTTGATCGAGAAGCCGAATGCGAGCAACAGCGAAAATGTACCGACGATCGACACCGGCACCGCGAGCAGCGGAATGATCGAGGCGCGCCATGTCTGCAGGAACACGATCACGACGATAACGACGAGCGCGATCGCTTCGAGCAGCGTATGGATGACCGCATGGATGCTCGAACGCACGAACTGCGTCGGGTCGTACACGATCCGGTATTCGACGCCCGGCGGCATGTCCTGCTGCAGTTCGGCCATCGTCTTGCGCACGGCGTCCGAGATCGCCAGCGAATTCGCGCCCGGCGACTGGTTGATCGCCATCGCGACGGCCGGCTGATTATTGAGCAGCGAGCGCAGACCGTATTCCGACGCGGCGAGCTCGACACGCGCGACATCGCGCAGATGCGTGACCGAGCCGTTCGAATCGGCCTTGAGCACGATGTCGCCGAACTCCTCGGTCGTTTGCAGGCGGCCCTGCGTATTGACCGACAGTTGCAGCGGCACGTTCGACGGCATCGGCGATTCGCCGATCACGCCGGCCGCGACCTGCACGTTCTGCTCGCGGATCGCATTGACGACGTCGGTCGCCGTGAGACCGCGCTCCGCGACTTTCTGCGGATCGAGCCAGACGCGCATCGAATAGTCGCCCGAACCCCAAAGCTGAACCTGACCGACGCCTTGAATGCGTTCGAGCCGGTCCTTGACGTTGATCAGCGCGTAATTGCGCAGGTACGTCATGTCGTAGCGATTGTTCGGCGAGATCAAGTGCACGACCATCGTGAGCGTCGGCGACGCCTTGATCGTCGTGACGCCAAGACGCTGGACGTCATCGGGCAAACGCGGCAACGCTTGAGACACGCGGTTTTGCACGAGCTGCTGCGCAAGGTCCGGATTCGTGCCGAGCTTGAACGTCACGGTCGTCGTCATATTGCCGTCGCTATTCGCTTGCGACTGCATGTAGAGCATGTTTTCGACGCCGTTGATCTGCTCTTCGAGCGGCGACGCGACGGTTTCGGCGATGACCTTCGGATTCGCGCCCGGATACTGCGCGTGCACGAGCACCGACGGCGGCACGACTTCCGGATACTCCGAGATCGGCAACTGGAACAGCGCGATCACGCCGGCCAGCACGAGCAGCACCGACAGCACGCCGGCAAAGATCGGCCGGTCGATAAAGAATTTGGATATGTTCACGACATTCCCGCCTGTATGAGCTTGTCCTGCGTTTTCTTGATCCGTGCGATGCGATCGTCATGCATGCGATTCGGCGGACCCTGCTTGAAGACGCTTGCGAAGCCGGATGGCCTTCGCTCGCGAATCCGCAGGCAAAACGTCCCCCTGCGCCGTTCGACGGCGCATGAAAAGTCATGCATGGAAATCGCATCGCCCGAGGGCGATCGGGGTACGCCGGGTCTTAGGAACCCGACGCGACGTTTTGCGGCCCCGACGCCATCTGGACCATATTCGGCCGCACCGCATCGCCCGGGCGCACGCGTTGCAGACCGTTGACGACGATCCGGTCGCCGGGCTTGAGCCCCGACGCGACCACGCGCAACCCGTCGTGTAGCGGTCCGAGCTGCACCTCGCGGTATTGCGCCTTGTCTTGCTCGTCGACGACCATGACGAACTTCTTGTCCTGATCGGTGCCGATCGCGCGATCGTCGATCAACACCGCCGGATGCGGCGCGCCGCCGCCGACCTGGATGCGGGCGAACAAACCCGGCACGAGCGCGCCGTCCTTGTTGTCGAAACGCGCGCGCACGCGAATCGTTCCCGAAGTCGTATCGAGCTGGTTGTCGACCGAATCGACGACGCCCGTGCGCGAATAACCGTCCTCGTTCGCGAGGCCCAGATGCACGGGCACCGCGCCATCCTTCGCGTCGTGGCTCAGATACTGGAGATACGTCTGCTCGTCGACATTGAACGATGCGTAGATCGGCGAGACGGACACGAGCGTCGTCATGACCGCCGAACTCGCGCCCGCGCTGACGATGTTGCCGACCGTGAGTTCGGCGCGCGAAACGCGTCCCGCGACGGGCGCGACGACCTTCGTATAGCCGAGGTTCAACTGGGCCTGTTCGAGCGCCGCCTTCGCGGCCTTGAGGTTTGCTTCGGCCTCGCGCGACGCGTTGTCCTTCTGATCGAAGTCGCGCTTCGCGATCGCGTTGTCGCCGATCAGGCGCTGCGCACGCGCGAAATCCGTCGACGCGTAGTTCTGCTGAGCCTGCGCGGCCGCGAGCTGCGCCGCGGCGCGATCGACTTCCGCCTGATACGGCCGCGGATCGATCGTGAACAGCGGATCGCCCTTCTTCACGAGCGAACCGTCCTTGAAATAGACCGCGACGATCGTGCCCGATACGAGCGGCCGGATCTCGACCTTGCCGATCGCCTCGAGCCGGCCCGAATAGCTCTGCCAGTCGGTGATCGTCTTGGCCACGACCGGCGCGACATCGACTTCGGCGGCAGGCGGCATCTGCGCCGCATGCGCCGTCGACGCGCGGTCGACGTGGAATGCCGTGATCGTGCCCGCGACGGCGACGGCGAGCGTCGCGACCGCGGTAATCACGAAGTGCTTGGCTTTGGGTTTCATCACGAAGCTCCGGAGCGAGTGTTGTATTGGATTGTTGGTATTCAGAGACTGGCCTCGGCCAAGGGCGCCGACACGGTCGCGCCCCCAAGGCGTTGCCGGAAAAAACCGCTAAGTTCGTCGAGCACTTCAGGCAGCGTCGGCAACGCGTCGTGCTGCGCGCTCTTGTGCCTGCGGACCTGCGTCGGCACGCCGGCCGCGATCAGATGACTCGCGTAACGCTCGGCTTCGACATGCAGCAAATCGTGCTCGGCGCTCGCGATGAACGCGGCCGGCAGCCCCGCGAGACGCGTCGATTCAAGCGGCGCCGCATACGGATGCAAACGGTGCGCGGGATCGGGCAAATACGCGCGATAGCAGCGCGCGCACTCGGAGACGTCCGTATCGGCCTGACGCAGCTTTCGCTCGTCGGCGATCCGCGTCATGCTCGGATCGAGCAACGGCGCGAGCAACGCCTGCGCGTGAATCGGCACGTCGCCGCGATCGCGCACGATCAGCGCCAGGCTTGCCGCGATATTCGCGCCCGCGTCGTGCCCCGCGACACCGATGCGTTGAGGCGTGCCGCCCCATTTGCGCGCATTGACGAAGGCCCAGCGCGCCGCGCGATAGGCATCCTCGGGCGCGGCCGGAAACGGAAATTCGGGCGCGAGCGAATAACCGACCGAGATCAATACCGCCGGCGTTCTGAGCGCGAGCTCCGACGCCGTGAGTTCGGCATCCGCGAGCGCGCCGCGCACGAAGCCTCCTCCGTGGAAATACAACACCACCGGAAGGGCTTTTGCATGCGGTACGGGCCGGTAAATGCGCAGCGTGATCGGCTGTGCGTAACCGGCGATGCGAACCTCTTCGACCTTGAGCTGAGCGGCCATGGCGGCGAATTCCGATGGAAAACCCGTGTTGACACGAGTTCGATGTTGCAATGCGTCGAATTCTGCCGTCGGCCGAAACATTAATAAATGCCTATAATCCGGCAACACAATTCACTCGCCCTGAACAATCGCGAGGTTTGAAGGGTGTGTGGCGAGGCGGCCTATCCGCCGCTCGTTTCCGGTTTCTAGGGGCACAAGACATGGACCGTCTGCAAGCAATGCAGGTTTTCACGCGCGTCGTCGAGAGCAACAGCTTTTCGCGCGCGGCCGATACGCTCGACATGCCGCGCGCGTCGGTTTCGACGATCATCCAGAATCTCGAAGGGTTTCTCGGCGTGCGACTCCTTCAGCGCACGACACGCCGCTTGAACCTCACACCCGACGGCGCGGCGTATTACGAGCGATGCGTGCGCATCCTCGCCGATATCGAAGAGACCGAATCGGCATTCCACGAGGGCAGCAAGACGCCGCGCGGACGGTTGCGCATCGATATGCCGCCGAGCATCGGCAAGCTCATGCTGCTGCCGACGCTGCATGATTTCCGCGCGCGCTATCCCGACATCGATCTCGTGATCGGCATGGGCGACAAGCCGGTCGACCTCATCCAGGAAGGCGTCGATTGTGTACTACGCGTCGGTACACTTCAGGATTCGAGCCTCGTTGCACGTCGCATCGGCGTGTTTCAAGGCGTCACGTGCGCGAGTCCCGCCTATCTCGAACGCCATGGCGAACCGAGCACGCTCGAAGATCTGCAGAACCATATGGCGGTCAATTATTTTTCGAGCCGCACGGGTCGCGTGATCGACATGGATTTCATGGTCAATGACCAGCCGACCGAGATCAAGGTGTCGAGCACGATCGCGGTCAACGACGCCGAGGCCTATATCGCATGCGGGCTCGACGGCTACGGGATCATCCAGCCCGCGCGCTTCATGGCGCTGCCGTATCTGCGCTCGGGCCAGCTCAAGGAAATCCTGCCGCAATGGAAGCCGCAGCCGATGCCGATTTCCGCGGTCTATCCGCATAACCGGCATTTGTCGTCGAAAGTCCGCGTCTTCGTCGAATGGGTCGCCGAGCAATTCGAGCGCTGCCCGCTGCTCCAGGGACAAGACGAATCGGCGCTGCATTGCCTGCCGACCACCGCGCCGGCGGGCAGCGTGCGTACGCGCATCGCGGTGCCGCCGATCCTCAATGCGACGGAGATGGTGATCTGAGCGAACCCGCCGCGACGCGTCGATGCGCAAGCGCCGACGCACTGTTGCGCACGGCCCAGCGCAGCGGCTTGACCGACACGCGCACGCTCGCATGCAGCACCACGCGCGCGGGCGCGGGCCACGGCTGACGACCGAACATTTCGAGGGCCCAGGGCGGCAGGAGATCGACAGCGGCGCGCTTGACGAGCCACGTGAATGCGCGCGACGACCGGCCCGGCGACGGCGCCCGCATGACGATGTCGAACACGTCGCGCGTGCGCGCATCGCAGTGCAGCGCCGCGCGGCGTGCGTCGAGATAGCGCTCGACGGCCGCGCGCGAACGCGGCACATCCCGCGCGCCGAGCCGCTCGGCGATCAATGCATATTCATCGAAGTATTGGTCCTGACGCGCGAGCGACAGATGCGGATTCTTGTAACGCAGATGCGACTGCAGGAAGCTGTGGACCTCCGCGACATGGACCCACGTCAGCAACTCGGGATCGGTCGCCGAATACGCGCGTCCCTCGGCCGTCACGCCGTTGACGTCGAGATGAATGGCTTTGACGCGTTCGATCAGGCGTTCGGCGTCATGCGTGCTTCCGAACGTCGTCCCCGCGATGAATTGCGCCGTGCGCCGCAGACGGCCCAGCATGTCCGAGCGGAAATTCGAATGATCGAGCACGCCCGCGAGCGCGAGCGGATCGAGCATCTGCAGCAGCAAGGCGCTCATGCCGCCGATCAGCATCGAGCTGAAATCGCCGTGCACGTCCCAGCAAGCCGCCCCCGGGCCGAAGAGTCCGCGATCGCCGGGCGGATTCAGAAAATCGAGTTTGAGCGGCGCGCGCGCGGGCATCGAAATGCCCAGAACCTGACCTTCAATCTGCTTGCGTACGAATTCCTTAACCATCCAGCGACCCCGTGTTCGAAGCTTGATTCTAGTCTTCAGCGAACGCCTAAGACGCGCTATCGGCGATAGGCGATGCGTGTGTCGCGCCAAGCTCAAGACGACAATGTCGATCTCGCACGTTGATGACGCGCTCCTAACAAGCGTCCTGCATTCCTAAGAGCAATTCCCGTTCTAAGCGCATGTTCTTGTCTGATCAATACGTTTGAATGCGCAAATCAGCAAAAAATACGAATTAGAACGCGGTCTCGGCATCTATTCCACGTTTTGAGATGGCATGCGACCCTTCATGATGCCGTCATGCTGGCTCCAAGTCTTCATATGAGGGAGCCCATGAACCGCGACGACCCCGACCCACGATCGTCGAGCGACGGCGCGCGGGTTCAAGAATGCGGTAAGCGAACAGTAGAGACCTAGATGAAAGCGATGCGTACCGACAGCCCGACCGCTGACCTGCTCAAGCACGGGGAATCGATCGCACGCGCGCTGCTGACCGCGTTCGGCATCGGGCTGCTCTGCTACATCGGCATCCGCATGACGGAAGCCAACGCGCGCGTCGCCGTGGTGTGGCCCGCGAACGGTGTGGTGTTGGGCTTGCTGCTGTCGAGTCAGAACCGCTCATGGGTCCGGACGATCGCGTGGGCATGGCTCGGCAATCTCGTGGCCAATCTGCTGGTCAGCGATTCGGCCGTGACGGGCTGCTTGCTCGCGTTGTCGAACACAGTCGAGATCGCCATCGCCGCCTTCGCGTGCCGCTCTTCGAATGTCGGGCGACGTCATTTCGGCGAACCGCTATGGGTCGCCCGGTTCGCGGTCGCGGCTATTGTGGTGGCGCCTGGGATTTCCGCCTTCATCGCGAGCACGGTGCTGTATTTCGCCGTGGATGCGT
Source organism: Pararobbsia silviterrae (assembly GCF_003628125.1). GTDB lineage: Bacteria > Pseudomonadota > Gammaproteobacteria > Burkholderiales > Burkholderiaceae > Pararobbsia > Pararobbsia silviterrae. The sequence continues at coordinate 252,934 of NZ_RBZU01000004.1, read as the reverse complement.
CGCCCGTCGCGACCTTCATTCGCTGGTTTCCTTCCGATGCGCTCGGCATGGCGATGTGCGCGCCCGTCACGATGGTCCTGTGCGGTGCGAACGACATCCGGATCAAGAACGTCAGAAGACTGATTCGGATCGCGCTCTCGCTTGCATTCGTGCTTGCGACGACAACCGCCGTCTTCGCGCAATCGCATGCGCCCCTGCTCTATCTGATCTATGTGGCGCTCGGCGTCGCGATCTTCACGTCGGGATTTTCGGGCGCGGTCATCGGGCTCGGCGCAAGCATGCTCATCGCGATCGCGTTCACCGTACGCGGGTCGGGGCCGTTCATGCTGCTGCATACGAATTCGATGGGCGAACGCATCCAGCAATTGCAGATGTTCTTCGGCGCGGCCCTCGCGTTCACCTACCCGCTTTCATCGCTGCAATTGCAGCGCCATCGTCTCGCCGAGAAACTGCGCGCGAGCGAACAGCGTTTCCGCACGCTTGCCGAACATGCGTCGGACGTCATCATGCGGATGAATGCGTCGATGCGGCTGACCTACGTGTCGCCGTCGGTCCGCGAGATCTTCGGTTATGAGCCGGAGGCGCTGCTCAGAATGTCGAAGTGGTCGCTCGTCGTGCCCGAGGACGTGTCGCTCGTGCGCGGCGCATTCGAGCGTGTGCGCGAGTCGCTCGGACGCGAGACGTTCAATTACCGGGTCCAGCGTCTCGACGGCGAGATCGTCTGGGTCGAGACGATTCTGCGGGCCGTGCAAGTCGAGGTGAACGACAGCGGCGAAGACCTGATCGAATTCATCGGCGCGACGCGCGATATCACCGAACGCAAGAAAGTCGAGCAGGCGCTTGAGGAAACCAACGCACGCCTGAGCGATCTCGCGCATCGCGACGGACTGACCGAACTCTATAACCGGCGCTTCTTCGACGAGGCGCTCGATCGAGAATATCGCCGCGCGCGCCGCGACAATGCGACGGAGATTTCGTTGCTGATGGTCGACGTCGATTTCTTCAAGCAGTACAACGATATTCACGGGCATCAGGCGGGTGACGAATGCCTGAAGATCGTGGCCGCGACGATCGGGCGCGCATGCAAGCGTCCGCCCGATACGCCCGCGCGATACGGCGGCGAGGAATTCGCCGTGATTCTGCCGAACACGTCATTCGAAGGCGCGGCCGTGCTTGCCGAGCGCATTCGCGTGCAGGTCGGGGCGTTACGGCTCAACGAGCCGGGTTCGCCTGAACAGCACGTGACGGTCAGTATCGGCGTCGCGTCGATCTCGCCGTACTACGACAGCAAGGACACGCTCGTGCGGCGCGCCGACGAAGCGCTGTATCGCGCGAAAGCGTACGGGCGCAACCGGATCTGGCCCGCGATCGATGCGACGGAGCCGCGCGACAAGCTGCGCGAGACGCCCGTGAACGTCGAATACGAAGCGCAAGCCGGCGACGCAAAGCGTTCGCCGATCACGACGGCCTGACGCGACAATCGGGCTGGGCTCGCGAACGGGCCGCGCGCCCGGCGCGCTTACCCCGAACTCCTCACGGGATCCGACCCGTTGTGACAAATTCGGCCGCCGTCTCGTATATACAAAAATGCATCAGAAGCGTCGAAAATACGGGCGTCATGGTGGAAAATCTCCACACGTTCCCCTATAGTTCGATGCAGCGCCGCGTTCCTCCGAGTCGAATTCGGAAAATTCCACACAAGCCCCGTATATACAATCACGCATCTACATGTGATGCGGGGGCACCGTGCCGCAACCGACCCAGTCGAATCTGCAGTTCTCCCCGAGCGTCCAGCGGAGGCTCGCGGGGAAGACGCCACCGGTGAAGCAGGACGAGATCCTGGAATGTTTCGCAAACAGGGTGGGCAGGTTCCTGTTTGATACTCGTGAGGATCACCAATCGGATCCTTGCACGCGATGGTTCATCGCGGAAACGAATTTCGGCCGAAAGTTGAAGGTCGCCTTCATCGCGAGGGGGCGGGTCGTGACGATTCGAACGGCCTACGATCCCAACGACGAAGAGGTCCGCATCTACAACAAATACGGCATGCAAGCCATTTAACCGAGGAGTATCGACATGAGCAAAACCCGCAAAATCCCGGCAAGCGACGCAGCGTGGGACCAGGGTCTGCTGGGTCGCGAGGAAGCATTCGTAGGGGTGGATGACGGCGCCGATCTGGCCGACTTGGATAAGGGCCTGGAACTCCAGATGATCTCGATTCGGCTGTCGAAAAGCCTGATCGAAGACTTCAAGAACATCGCATCGATCCACGGACTTGGGTATCAGCCGCTGATGCGACAGGCACTACAGCGCTTCGCCGACGGCGAGAAAAAGATGTTGCTGCAAGCCACGGCGAGCGAGCACATCAAGAATCAGCGACAGCGTGACGCCGACAAAGCCGCGCGCAAGAAAAGCGGCCCCGCCCCGGCGGAACCCAAGGCCACGCGAAGCAAAGAAAAAAAGGTCGCCTGACGCCCTCTCTCGCCGCCATCGAGCCCGCTATACGCGGGCTCGCCTTCATTGCGCAACGGACTCGCTCACGATCCCTCTTCGCGACGCGGCACGTCCGCGAGCAGGCGGACCTTGACGCGCTTGCCCTTGACCTTGCCCGCCGACAGACGATCGACCGCTTCACGCGCGATATCGCGTTCGACGGCGATATAGGTCGCCATATCGGTCACGTTGATCTTGCCGATCTTCGCGCCCTCGATGCCCGCTTCGCCGGTCATCGCGCCGAGCACGTCGCCGGGACGGATCTTGTCCTTGCGTCCGCCGAGCAACTGCAGCGTGACCATCGGCGGCCGTAGCGGCTCGCGGCTTGCCGGCACGAGTTCCGATACCGGGTACCAGACGACGTCGCGTCCCTGCGCCTGTTCGATCAACGCGACGCGCCCCATTTCATTCATGCTCGCGAGACTCCATGCCGAGCCTTCCTGATCGGCGCGGCCCGTGCGACCGATGCGATGCACGTGAATTTCGGGGTCCGGCGTCACGTCGACATTGATGACCGCTTCGAGTTGCGCGATATCGAGGCCGCGCGCCGCGACATCGGTCGCGACGAGCACCGAGCAACTCCGGTTCGCAAACTGAATCAGCACCTGATCGCGATCGCGCTGTTCGAGATCGCCATGGAGCGCGAGCGCTTCGAATCCCTGCGCGCGCAGGACATCGACGAGATCGCGGCACTGCTGCTTCGTATTACAGAACGCAATCGTGCTGACGGGGCGGAAATGATTGAGCAGTAAGCCGACCGTATGCAAACGGTCCGTGTCGGCGACTTCGTAGAAGCGCTGACGAATCGTCGTCTCGGCATGCGCCTCGGTCAGCATGATTTCACGCGGCGTGCGCATGAACTGACGGCTCAGTTTGCCGATCCCGTCGGGATAGGTCGCCGAAAACAGCAGCGTCAAGCGATCGCTCGGACACTGGCGAACAACCGTCGAGATATCGTCGAAGAAGCCCATGTCGAGCATGCGGTCCGCTTCGTCGAGCACGAGCGTATTGAGCGCGCCGAGATCGAGCGTGCCGCGTTCGAGGTGATCGAGGATGCGCCCCGGCGTGCCGACGGCGATATGCGCGCCGTGTTCGAGACTATTGATCTGCGGCCGCATCGGCGTACCGCCGCATAAGGACAGCACCTTGACGTTGTCTTCGGCGCGCGCGAGCCGGCGGATTTCCTGCGTGACCTGGTCGGCGAGTTCTCGCGTCGGGCACAGCACGAGCGACTGGACCGCGAAGCGCTTCGTGTCGAGACGCGCGAGCAGCGCGAGCGCGAACGCGGCCGTTTTGCCACTGCCCGTGCGGGCCTGCGCGATCAGATCGTGACCCGCAAGCGCAAGCGGCAATGTCGCGGCCTGGATCGGCGTCATGCTCGTGTAGCCGAGTTGCGCGAGGGTCCCCAGCGTGGCCGGCGTCAGCGGCAAGGTATCGAATGCGGTCATGGGATTCAGTCGCGAGCTTGCTTGTAGACGAGCGCGCCATCCTTTTGCGTGACGGCTTCGACATAGTTGCGCGCGCCGCACATCGGGCATCGGAACAGCAGGCCCTGCCCTTCGTTGTGAATATCGACTTCGGACACATCCCACTTTGCGCCGCACGACTGATTTCTACACGTGAACATCGAATTCTCCGGATTGCCTCGTCATGAGGCCGATGATGTCCGGCATTTTAATGGATTCGTTCATACGACCGACACCGTGACGTGCGAAGTCCCGAGAGAACAGCAAATCAAGCTCAAGGCGCCGATCGCCCATGCCGTTATCTCGATCATGCATCGGGAAGATGTCTTGAGCGGCATGCCTCAACGTTGTGCCAAGGCCCACTATGACAATCAAATTAAAACTCCAAGTCTTGATGCTCGTGACGCTGATCGCCATCGGCGGCGGCATCATCGTGACGGCGTTCGGATTCAGCGCCGTCAACGCTGCGCAAGCGTCATCGCATCGTCGAGAAACGCAAGTGCGCGGCCTGACGGAAATCAAGGCCAGCGCGCTCTCGACAGTCGAGCTCGACCCTACGTCTGATGATACGAAGAAAATCTTTTCCGACGCGGAACGCAACATCGAGAAATGGGGCGGCGTCATCGCGCCGCTGTTCAATTCGGCCGACCAACAGGAACGACTGCGCACGTTGCGCGCGCAGTGGACGGCCTACGACCAGAAGTCGCACCAACTGATGGACTTGGCCGCTCATGATCCGAAGAGCGCCAACGATCAGATCGTCGTCTTGTATCACTCCGACTTTCAGCCCTTGAGCGCGTCGATCGAGGCCATCATTACCGAGGCCGGGACGCGCGGCGAACAAGCGGCCGAATATGCCGAACACGAGAGCACGGAAGCCGTCAGGATGGTGATTGCCGTGTTGGTGTGCGCGATGGCGATCGTGGTCGGCGGCATGTTCATGCTGTCCCGTTCGATCGTGCGCGCGCTCAGCGGCATACGCGGGACGTTGCAGCACGCGAGCGAGTCGCTCGACCTCACGCAACGCGCATCGATTCAAGGCAAGGACGAAATCAGCCAGACCGCCGACGCCTTCAATCACCTGATCGCGCGGATCGCGGAAGTCATGGTCGCCGTACGCGACTCGGTGGAATCGGTCAGCACGGCCGCGAGACAGATCGCGACCGGCAATGTCGATTTATCGAGCCGTACCGAAGAACAAGCGGCCTCGCTCGAACAAACGGCCGCAAGCATGGATGAGCTGACCGGCACGGTGCGGCAGAACGCGGAGAACGCGCGGCAGGCGAACGACCTCGCGCAATCGTCGGCCACGGTGGCGGTCAAGGGCGGCGGCGTCGTGGGCGAAGTCGTCGCGACGATGGGCGACATCAACGCGAGTTCCGAGCGCATCGCCGACATCATCGGCGTGATCGACGGAATCGCTTTTCAGACCAATATCCTGGCGCTGAATGCCGCGGTCGAAGCGGCGCGCGCCGGCGAACACGGTCGCGGTTTCGCGGTGGTGGCCACCGAAGTGCGCACGCTCGCGCAACGATCGGCGTCGGCGGCGAAGGAGATCAAGACGCTGATCGAAAGCTCGGTCAACAAGATCGAAACCGGCGCGAAACTCGTCGACCAGGCAGGCAGCACGATGGACGACGTCGTGGCGAGCATTCAGAAGGTGACGCAGATCATGGGGGAAATCGCGTCGGCTTCCGATGAGCAAAGCAAGGGGATTCATCAGGTCGGACAAGCCGTCACGCAGATGGACGAAGTCACACAGCAGAACGCCGCGCTCGTTGAGCAGGCCGCGGCGGCGGCGCAGTCGCTTGAAGACCAAGCGAAGAAACTCCATGCGGCGGTGCGCGTGTTCAAGCTCTAAGTCTCGCGCACGGCGTCAGCCATGTTTTAGTCGAACTTATCCGGTCGCCGGCGCGCGCCAAGCGTGCGTCGCGCCGATCATCGCCCCGGCGATTCGGCCTTGCGCCGCCCTGCGCGAGAACCCCGCCCGCGCGCTAGAATCACACGGCCGCTGAACACGCCCGCGCTCCGATAGCGCGCCGCCTCGACTTCATGCCTCGTTCGATCGCGCGATGAACTTCGTCACATCGACTTTCGCTGAACGGTTCGCCATCGTGGCGTGTGCCGCGCTCTGCATGGTGGGTCTCCGTAGCGCCAGTGCGCAAAACGTCGCGCCGCAGCCTGCGTCGTCCGCGCAATCCGCCGCACAGTCTGCTGCACAAACCCACGCTCAATCGGCCACATCCTCCGCCCCGCCTGCCACCGCACAAGCCGCCGCGTCATCGCCTCCGACGACACCCACCGCGCGCGGCAAGATCTATTTCTCCGAGTACTGCGCGGCCTGCCACACCGACACGATCGGCGCCAACGGTCTCCCCGTCGCCGACGAAGGTCCGGGCCTCGCCGGCGTGCTCGGGCGACGCGCGGCAAGTTTGCCCAATTTCGCATACACCGATGCGCTGCATCATTCCGGCCTCACATGGGACGCCGCGACGCTCGACCGCTTCCTGAGCGCGCCCAATGCGCTCGTGCCCGGCACCAGGATGTCCGCGTCGATCGGCGACGCCACGGACCGGCATGACGTCATTGCCTATCTCGCGACGCTGACACCCGATCATGCTCAACGCGCGCCCGCCGCACCCGCACGCGCGCAGACGCCGACGCCCGTCTTCGACGCCAGCGATTGGCAGAACGCCGCGCCCGGCGTCGCGCACCATCTGACGACGGCCGATTTACCCGCGCCGTATGCCACGACCTCCGCGGGCAATGGACCTCAGGTCGTGCGACGTCCCGACTCGGCTTCATTGTCGGTACCGCCCGGCTTCACGGTGTCCGTCTTCGCATCGGGTCTCACGAACCCGCGCATCGTACGCGTCGCGCCGAACGGCGATATCTTCGTCGCCGAAACCGCCGCAAACCGCATCCGCATCCTGCGCGCCGCCGACGGCGCCACGACACCGTCGGTCAACGCGATCTACGCGGAAGGCCTCGATCGCCCCTTCGGCATCGCGTTCTATCCGCCCGGCGATCGCCCCGCCTGGATCTACATCGCGAACATCAATTCCGTCGTCCGCTTGCCCTATCGCTCAGGCGACGTTCACGCATCCGGCGAACCCGCGATCGTCGTGCCCGAATTGACCGAAAGCCGCGGCGGACATTCGACTCGCGACATCGCGTTCTCGCTCGACGGCAAACGCCTGTTCGTCTCGATCGGCTCGGGCTCGAACGTCGCCGAGTCGATGAGCCGCAAAAGCCCCGCCGCCGTCGCGCGCTGGGAATCCGAGCACGGGCTCGGCGCGGCCTGGGATACCGAAACGCATCGCGCTGCCGTCATGGTCACCGATCCCGAGGGCCGCATGCCATTGCGCACTTTCGCGACAGGGATACGCAACGGCGTCGGCATCGCGGTCGACCCGTCGACGGGCGAGCTCTGGGCATCGACGAACGAACGCGACGGCCTCGGCGACAATCTCGTCCCCGACTACATCACGCGCGTACGCGAAAGCGCGTTCTACGGCTGGCCCTGGTACTACATGGGCGCTCACGAAGATCCGCGGCACGCGAACGAACGCCCCGATCTCGCCGACAAGGTCCGCGTGCCCGACGTACTGCTTCAATCGCACTCGGCGCCGCTCGAAATGGGCTTCTATACGGCAACGCAAGGGCCCGCGGTCTTTCCGCTCGAATACCGAGGCGACGTGTTCGCGGCATTGCACGGCTCATGGAATCGAAGCACGCGCACGGGCTACAAGATCGTGCGCGTGCGGCTCGATCATGGCGTGCCGACGGGCGAATACGACGATTTCCTGACGGGCTTCGTGGTCGACGAACACGCCGTCTGGGGACGCCCGGTCGGCGTCGCCGTCGCGCATGACGGCGCCTTGCTCGTCACGGACGACGGCAGCGGCACGATCTGGCGTGTCGCCTATACGAGGCGCTAGGATCGGACATCGGACACTGGGTCGGACCGCTGAAACCGCACGACGCGACGTTCATCGATCCGAGCACGTGCACGCGGCACGCCACGAGCCCGAACGTCCGATTCAGTTCGGCACATGTCATATCGGCGGCGTACACTCTCGACGCATCGCCACGCGCGCGTCGACGTGCATCGCACCGCATCGAGCGCACGCGCGAGCCCTCCACCCGTGACCCGAGACCCTGTCATGTCCGACGCCCATCCCCCCGGTGAACCCTGTCACGATCCCGCGTGCCAACATGGTCTGCTCGAACTGCTCGACGGCGTCGATACGTTCAGCCGCGATGTCTTCCCCGGGAATAAAGCCCTCTTCGAAAGCCTCGCGCACGGACAATCGCCGCACACGCTGTTCGTCACATGCGCCGACTCGCGCGTGTCCCCCGAGATGATCACGCAGACGCAGCCCGGCGAGCTGTTCGTCTGCCGCAACATCGGCAATATCGTGCCCGCGTATGGCGAAATGCTCGGCGGCGTGTCGGCGGTCGTCGAATTCGCGGTGCTTGCGCTCAACGTCAAGCAGATCGTGATCTGCGGCCATACGGACTGCGGCGCGATGAAAGGGCTCGCGTCGGGCTCGGCCGCCACGGCCGGCATGCCGACCGTGCAGACCTGGCTGCGCAATGCCGAAGCCGCGCGCGGCGTCGTGCTCGCGCGTCACACCGAGGAAGACGGCCTCGTGCAGGCCATGGTCGAAGAAAACGTGCGGCTCCAGCTCGTGCATCTGCGCACGCATCCGGCCGTCGCCGCGCGGCTCGCCGAGCGCCGTGTCGCCATCCAGGGCTGGGTCTACGACATCGGCCACGGCCGCATCAGCGTGCTCGACGACGAAGGCGTGCGCTTCGACACGCTTGAACGCGCCCGCGAACGCCTCGAGCAGCGCGCGCGCTCATGATCGTCCCGGGGCGCCCGCGCATCACGCAGATCGTGCTCTACGTGGGCAAGCCCCTCGCATGGCTGTTCGTCTGGGATGTCGCGGTCACCGCGTTTTATCTGAACGCGCCCGGCACCTTCACGTTTCCGGCGCTGCCGCTCTCGCTGTTCGGTTCGGCGCTCATCATCTACCTCGGATTTCGCAACGCGACGGCCTATGCGCGCTGGTGGGAAGCCCGCACGCTGTGGGGCGCGACCGTCAATCATTCGAGAAGCTTCGCGCGCGAGGCCGATCTGCTGTTCGCGAGCACGCGCGCATCGTTGCAACAGACGCTGACGATCCGGCAGATCGCCTATGTGCATGCGCTTCGATTACATTTGCGCAAGCAGCCGCCTTGGGACACGCTCGCCGCGCTGCTCGACGCCGAAGAAATCGAGCGGCTTCGTCGGGTCGCCAACGTACCGAACGCGATCCTGCTCAAGACGGCCGATCTGATCGGCACGCAGGGCGGACTCGACGGTGTACGGCTCGCGATATTCGAAACGACGTTGCGTGAATTGACGAATGCGCAAGGCGGCATGGAGCGGATCCGCAATACGCCGTTTCCGGTCCAGTACGCGACGTTCCCCGTGCTGTTCACGCAGGTGTTCTGCATCCTGTTGCCGCTCGGCCTCGTCGAGGCCCTGCAGTACTACACCCCGATCGGCTCGACGGGCGTCGGCTTTATGTTTCTGGCGCTACTGCAGATCGGCAAAGATATGGAGCATCCGTTCGCGAATACGCCGAACGATGTGCCGATGAGCGCACTGACGCGCTCGATCGAAATCGATCTGCGCGACGGACTCGGCGAAACGCACGGGCTCGAACCCGTGCAGCCCGAAAATGGGGTGCTCTGGTAGCACCCCGTGTCGATCAAAGACCTTGTGTCGCGATATCCATCGCGAAGTACGTCAGGATCAGATCGGCGCCGGCGCGCTTGATCGCGCCGAGCGTTTCGCGCACGACCTTGTGCTCGTCGACCGCGCCTGCCGCGGCCCCGAACTTGATCATCGCGTACTCGCCGCTGACCTGATAGGCCGCGAGCGGCAGGCGCGACGCGTCGCGAATATCGCGGATCACGTCGAGATACGCGCCCGCGGGCTTGACCATCAGCGCATCGGCGCCTTCTTCTTCGTCGAGCAATGACTCGCGCACGGCTTCGCGACGGTTCATCGGGTTCATCTGATACGTCTTCCGATCGCCTTGCAGCGTCGTGCCGCCTGCCTCGCGGAACGGGCCATAGAGCGACGACGCGAACTTCGTCGAGTAGGCCATGATGCCCGTGTCCTCGAAACCCGCCGCGTCGAGCGCGCGGCGAATCGCGAGAACCTGGCCGTCCATCGCGGCCGACGGCGCGATCATGTCGGCCCCGGCTTGCGCGGCGACGACCGCCTGCTTGCCGATATTCTCGAGCGTTTGATCGTTATGCACCGTGCCGCCGTGCAGCACGCCGCAATGACCATGATCGGTGTATTCGCAGAAACACGTGTCCGACATGACGACCATCTCGGGCACGGCCTGCTTCGCGATACGCGACATCCGCGCCACGAGGCCGTCTTCTCGCCACGTGTCGCTGCCGACGTCGTCCTTGTGATGCGAAATGCCGAACGTCATGATCGCGCGAATGCCCGCGCGCGCATACCGTTCGACTTCGCCGGCGAGCTTCGATTCGGGGATCCGGCGCACACCGGGCATGCTCGTGATGTCGGCGAAATCCTGTACGCCCTCTTCCACGAAGATCGGCAGGACCAGATCGTCGACGCTCAACTCCGTTTCTTGAAACAGCGTGCGCAACGTCGGCGATTTTCTAAGGCGACGGGGACGAACAAGCGGAAATCCACCAGACATCGAAAGCTCCAATCCATGCAGAGAATGGGGAGATTCCGCGCGCCGCGCGGAATCGCGATCGGGCAAGGATAGCAGACGTGCCCTATTTGCTCTCGGCCACGGCCGCGCCGGCCGCTTCGCGGCGCAAGGTGAATTGCGCGATCACGAAGGTCGTCAGGGCCGTGGCGGCGATGCAGACGACCATCGGCTTCGCGGTGCCGTCCGCGACGAGTCCCGACAGGGCCATCACGATCGCGCCGACGACGAATTGCATCGCGCCCATCAATGCAGACGCCGTTCCCGCGATCGCGCCGTGATGATCGAGCGAAAGCACCGCCGCGGTCGGCAGCACGAGTCCGAGAAAGCCGTAGCCGATAAACAGAAACACGACCATGACGACGAGATTGTCGACCCCGCCGACGAACAACAGCGCGAGCACGACCATCGCGGCCGCGAAGCCCGTGACCGCCACGCGGATCACGCGCGGCAGACCATAGCGGCGCGACATATGCGCGGTCAGTTGCGTGACGCCGAAGAACGCCGCCGCATTGAGCGCGAAGCACAGGCTGAACATCGTCGGCGTCAGCCCGTAGTGATTGACGATCACGAACGACGCATTCGACAGATAGACAAAGAACGCCGAAATGCCGAACGCGCCTGTCAACGTGAGCCCGACGAAATACGGATCGCGCAGCAGCTTGCCGTAGGCCGCGAATGCGCCGCCCCACGTGCTGCTCGCGCGATGGTGCGCTTCGCGCGTCTCGTGGAGTTGCCAGACCGCGAGCACCGACGCGATCGCGGCCGCGATCGTAAGCGCCCAGAACACGCCGCGCCAGCCGAAGACCCCGATGATGAGGCTGCCGGTCAGCGGCGCGAGAATCGGCGAGACGCTGACGACGAGCATCAGCATCGAAATCAACTGGGTCGCTTCGTGCCCCGTATGCATGTCGCGCACGATCGCGCGCGGAATGACCATGCCCGCGCACGCGCCCACGGCCTGGATCACGCGAAACACGATCAGCGATTCGATCGTCGGCGCGAACGCGCAGCCGATGCTGCCGATCGTAAAGATCGCCAGTCCCGCATAGATCGGACGCTTGCGGCCGACCATATCGGCAAGCGGCCCATAGACGAGCTGGCAGATGCCGAGCGTGACGAAGAACGCCGTCAGGCTCATTTGCACGGACGAGGCCGAGGCGTTGAGCGAGCCGCCGATCGACGGCAACGCAGGCAGGTACATATCGATCGCAAACGGGCCGACCGCGGTGATCAGGCCCAATACGATCGCAATTCGAAGAAATCGGCGTGTCATGTCAGTCAAGTGCGAAAACCGGCGCGTGCAGGCGCGACGCGTCTCGATGCCGAGCCCAAGGACTCGGGAAAACACGTAAGTCTAATCCAGGTCGGCCCTTACCTTTCATTATGAAAATGGAGACCGTTGCGCCGTATCCGCGCCGGACGGCCTCGCTTGCGCATCGATCTCCGTACGTCTCGGGCGACGAACGGCGCGCGCCGATTTCGACAAGTCCGCGCGACGCGAGTGCGCGCCCCCATGCCCCGCGCGGCCCGGCCGGCACCGCGGCGCGCGATTCGGCGGTACCATTCGAGCCGCTATGGACCAGACACGCGTACTTTCGATATTTCTGAGCGTTGCGCGCACGCGCAGCTTCACGCACGCCGCACAAGCCGTCGGCTTGACGCCGCCCGCGGTCAGCCGCGCGATCGCGCAACTCGAAGCGCATCTCGGCGTGCGGCTCGTGAACCGCAGCACGCGCAAGGTCAGCCTGACCGACGAAGGCGCGCGCTTGTTCGAACTCGCCGACGCGGGCCTGCGCCTGCTCGACGAAGCGATGGATCAGACGCGCTACAGCAAGCACGAAGTCGCGGGCGTGATCCGCCTCGCCGCGTCGAACTCGTTCGGCAGCCGCCAACTGATTCCGCTGATCAAACGCTTTCAGGCGCATTACCCTGACGTCGTCTTCGATGTGCTGCTCGAAGACCAATTGACCGACATGATCACGGCCAAGATCGATGTCGGCTTCCGTTCGGGCAACGAACCCGCCGAAAGCCTCATCGCGCGGCTGCTCGCGCCGATCCGCATGGAGATTTGCGCCTCGCCCGATTATCTGCGCGAACACGGCACGCCGCGCAATGTCGACGAATTGCTTCGGCATCGCTGCACCGGATACCGTCATCCCGGTACCGGCCGGATCATGCCGTGGTCGTTGCAGATCGACGGCGAACTCGTTCACCAGGACGTGCCCGCGGTCATTACGCTGAACCAGGTCGAATCGGAGCTTCGGGCAATCCGCGACGGCATCGGCATCGGCCAGATGCCCGACTATATGATTGCCGAAGATCTCGCCGCCGGAACGATCGTCACGCTGCTCGACGAACTCGCGACCCATCATTCGGGCCTCTATATCTACTACGCGCAGCGCAAGCAATTGCCTGTTCGTGTGCGGCGCTTCATCGACTTTGTCATGAGCGAGGTCGAAGCGGGTTGGCTGCAGGGCGATCGGGTCAAATTGGTCGTCGAGGGTTAGGCAAGCAGACCGTCAAGCGCGTCGCCATCGTTAGCGGGCCCGCGCGATGACCCCCGGCGAAAACATCGGCGCGCGCCCGATGCGCGCTGCATTTGTGCGCATGACTTCATACACTGTTTCGCGTCGCACGATTGCCAGCGCCGGACCGCGTGCCGATAATTTTTTGCTCCGGCGCTCGCGCCGTTTCCTTTTTGCGCTCAAACAACAGGAGTGGCCTGATGGAATTTACGAAGCTGGGACGCACGGGCGTCGATGTGTCACGTCTGTGCCTCGGTTGCATGAGTTACGGCGCGCCCGATCGCGGCACGCATCCGTGGACGCTTGACGAAGGCCAGGCCCGCCCGTTCATCAAGAAAGCGCTCGATCTCGGCATCAATTTCTTCGACACCGCGAACGTCTATTCAGCCGGCACGAGCGAAGAAATCGTCGGCCGCGCGCTCAAGGAATACGCGAAGCGCGACGAAATCGTGCTCGCAACCAAGGTCAACGGCCGTATGCACCAAGGACCGAACGGCGCGGGCCTCTCGCGCAAGGCGATCCTGTCGGAAATCGATGCGAGCCTGCGCCGCCTCGGCACCGACTACGTCGATCTCTATCAGATCCACCGCTGGGACTATGAGACGCCGATCGAGGAAACGATGGAAGCGCTGCACGACGTCGTCAAGGCCGGCAAGGCGCGTTATATCGGTGCATCGTCGATGTATGCGTGGCAATTCGCCAAAGCGCTGCATGTGGCCGAACGCCATAACTGGACGCGCTTCGTCACCATGCAGAACTACGTGAATCTGCTTTATCGCGAGGAAGAGCGCGAGATGTTGCCGCTGTGCGCGGCCGAAGGCATCGGCGTGATTCCGTGGAGCCCGCTCGCGCGCGGCCGCCTTACGCGCGATTGGGACACGCAAAGCGCACGCTCCGACACGGATGCGTTCGGCAAGACGCTCTATGCGAACACCGAACATGCAGACCGCCAGGTCGTCGAAGCCGTCGCCGAAATCGCGAAGGCGCGCGGTATTCCGCGCGCGCAGGTCGCGCTCGCGTGGGTGCTGCAGAAATCCGTGATCACGGCCCCGATCATCGGCGCGACCAAGCACGAACATCTCGACGACGCCGTCGCCGCACTGTCCGTCAAGCTCACGGCCGACGAGATCGCCAAGCTCGAAGCGAAGTACGTGCCGCACGCGGTGACGGGCTTCAACTAAGCATGGCCCGCGCGGCTCTCCGTCTCGTCGCGCGCTTGTGAATCGACGGGGATGGTCTTGCTCGGGCCTTCGTTCCCGAGCAAGGCCGTCGAGAAAAAGCAGCCCATGACCGCGGACAAAATAATGAAAATCGACGCGGCATCGACGAGCCACCCGAAGTATTTGAACAACAACAAGCAGCTATAAAGCGTCAGCAAATTCAGCATGACGCCGAGAATCGCCGAGGCTTTCGGCACCGCGCGCACGATTTTCGCTAACCGCGAATCCGTGCGCGGCAAATACCAGATGATCAGCAAGCCGAACGCCATGATGAAGGCGGACTCGACCGGTTTAAGCCATGTCGGCCGACGCAGAAACCGGCCTTCGAAAATACTCTCGATGACCTGAGCCTGGATTTCGATGCCGGGTACGAGTTCGCCGAGCACGGTCGTGCGCATGTCGGTCAGGCCCGCGCCCGTCAGCCCGACGAGCACGAGCTTGTTGTGCAGCCGGTCCGCGTCGGTCTTGCCGTCGATGATGTCGCGCGCCGACACATAGCGATCCTGCGTCGACTGGATCGACGCGTAATGCAGCCGGAATGCGCCGTCCGATTGCGTCGGCACGCGCACATCGGCCACGCCCACGCCGCGTACGCCGAATCGATCCGAGAACACGTCGATCGCCGACGACGCCGTCGCGACGCGCAGCATTTCGATCGGCAATCCCGGCACGAGCCGCTCGCCGAGTCCCATGATCAGCGGAACGCGCCGCACCGTGCCCTGTTCGAGCGCGACGTTGAGCATGGCCTGCCCGTGCGCGGCGCCCTGAAGCACCGGCAGACTCGCAAGCACATGGTCGAAACGACGGACCTTGTCGATCGGGTCCGGCCCGTGCACGCGCACGGGCGCGCTCAACATATCGGTGCTCGTCGAGAACGAGGCATGATCGAATGCCGCCGCGCCGAGGATCGACGGCGCCGCATGCAGCGATTTCGCAAGAATGGCCTCGTGATTCGGCAACGCGCGCAATTGAACCGCGAGATCGGAGGCCGGATCCGACAAATTGTCGGCGACTTTGTCGGGCGACGTTTCGTCGGGCTCGGGCATATAGATATCGAGCCCGATCGCGACGGGCCGTTGGGCGGCGATCGCATCGATCAACGCCGCAAGCCGATTGCGCGGCCACGGCCATTGCCCGACCTCGGCCAGCGTACGGTCGTCGATCTCGACGATCGTCACGGGCTGCGAAGCGGGAATACGCGGATAGCGCCGCTGATAGTGATCGAACAGCAGTTCGCGCGGCACCGCGAAGGTATCGAGCACGAGGCTTTCAAACACGCGTACCGTTTCCGAATGCCCGTCCTTGCGCGGCATTTCGCTCGCGATATTGAGCAGGCTCAAGCCGAACAACACGACGAGCGCCATCGGACGTCCCTTGCCGGCGCGGGCAATCGTCCTGAGCGTGGCAAGCGACGCGTCGATCAAGCGATTCATGCCGGCATGCACTCCTGCGCTTCGTTGCGGATCGCGTGATCGTCGCATCGCCGGCGCGAACGGTCCACGATCCCTAGCGCATGAAACATGTTCACGCGCACGCCGGACGCGCCAGACACGCAGCGTGCGCGGCACGCAGGGCGCCTCGTATACGGCGCCCGCGTGGCCGGTGCGACACAGTCGTGTCGTGTCGGCTATAAATACTGTCGGTTCACAAAAAAACGGCCGAGTGCCCGAGTCACGCGCCGGCATGGACCGGGATGGGCCTGGATACGGCCCCGGCGTCAAATGCGGCGATCGATGGTCCAACGTACGTCGACCCGGCCCGTGGCGCGTGCGCACGGCAACCGATCGGAGACAGGTCCCCTTTTAGGAGAACAGCATGTCAAGCGAGCAACAATGTCCGTTCCATCATTCGGCAGGCGGCGGCACGACCAATCGCGACTGGTGGCCCAAGCAATTGCGAGTGGATTTGCTAAGCCAGCATTCGGACCGGTCCGATCCGATGGACAAGGATTTCCATTACGCCGAAGCCTTCAAGACGCTCGACCTCGCCGCCGTCAAGCGCGACCTCGCGGCGCTCATGACCGACTCCCAACCGTGGTGGCCGGCCGATTTCGGGCACTACGGGCCGCTGTTTATCCGGATGGCCTGGCATAGCGCGGGCACGTATCGGATCGGCGACGGCCGCGGCGGCGCGGGCCGCGGTCAACAGCGTTTCGCGCCGCTCAATAGCTGGCCCGACAACGTGAGCCTCGACAAGGCGCGGCGTTTGCTTTGGCCGATCAAGCAGAAATACGGCCGCGCCATTTCGTGGGCGGACTTGCTGATCCTGACCGGCAATGTCGCGCTCGAAACGATGGGCTTCAAGACCTTCGGCTTCGCGGGCGGACGCGAAGACAGTTGGGAACCCGACCAGGACGTCTATTGGGGCGACGAAAAGACGTGGCTCGGCGGCGATGTCCGCTACGGCAAGGGCGCGGCGGGTCATCCCGCTGACGAGGGCGTCGTGGTCGCCGACCAGGATCTGCATGGCGCCGAACACAGCCGTACCGACACGGGACGCAACCTCGAAAACCCGTTGGGCGCGGTGCAGATGGGCTTGATCTACGTGAATCCCGAGGGTCCGGACGGCAATCCCGATCCGCTCGCGGCGGCGATCGATATCCGCGAGACGTTCGCGCGCATGGCGATGAACGACGAAGAAACTGTCGCGCTCATCGCGGGCGGCCATACGTTCGGCAAGACGCACGGCGCGGGTCCCGCGAGCCATGTCGGCGCGGAACCCGAGGCCGCGGCACTCGAACTCCAGGGCCTCGGCTGGAAAAGCACCTATGGCACGGGCATCGCGGGCGACGCGATCACGAGCGGCCTCGAAGTCACGTGGACCAGCACGCCGACGCGATGGGGCAACGAGTTCTTCGAAAATCTGTTCGGCTATGAATGGGAACTGACGAAAAGCCCCGCCGGCGCGCATCAATGGGTCGCGAAACACGCCGACGCAAAGATCCCGCTCGCGCACGACGCCACGAAAAAGCAGTTGCCGACGATGCTGACGACGGATCTGTCGCTGCGTGTCGATCCGGTCTACGAGAAGATTTCGCGACGCTTCCTCGCGGATCCCGCATCGTTCGCCGATGCGTTCGCGCGCGCATGGTTCAAGCTCACGCATCGCGACATGGGGCCGAAAGCGCGTTACCTCGGGCCTGAAGTGCCGCACGAAGACCTGATCTGGCAAGACCCGATTCCCGCCGTCACGCATCCGCTCGTCGATGCGCAGGATGTCGCAGCGCTCAAGAAGACGATTCGTGCATCGGGGCTCGGCGTGACGCAGCGCGTATCGACCGCATGGGCATCGGCATCGACGTTCCGGGGCTCCGACAAGCGCGGCGGCGCGAACGGCGCGCGGATTCGCCTCGCGCCGCAAAAGGACTGGCCGGTCAACCAACCCGCGGAACTCGCGCACGTACTCGGCATCCTCGAACGGATCCAGGCCGATTTCAATGCGTCGGGCGGCAAGCAGATCTCGCTAGCCGACCTCATCGTGCTTGCGGGCAATACGGGCATCGAGGACGCCGCCGAAAAAGCCGGCCATCGCATCGACGTGCCGTTTTCACCGGGCCGCGCCGATGCCTCGCAAGCGCAGACCGACGTCGAGTCCGTCAACGCGCTCGAACCGCGCGCCGACGGTTTCCGCAATTACCTCAAGCACCGGTTTCCCGTTCCCGCCGAAGTCCTGCTCATCGACAAGGCGCAATTGCTGACGCTCACCGCGCCCGAGATGACCGTGCTGATCGGCGGCCTGCGCGTGCTCGACGTGCGCGCGGGCGGCGACATGCATGGCCTGTTCACGACGCGGCCGGGCACGCTGACGAACGACTTTTTCCGCAATCTGCTCGATATGGGCATCGAATGGACGCCGACGTCGCCCGCGCGCGAGACCTTCGAGGGCGCGGACCGCAAGACGGGCGCGATTCGCTGGACGGGCACGCGCGTCGATCTCGTGTTCGGCTCGCACTCGGTGCTTCGCGCCTTGGCCGAAGTCTATGCACAGGACGATGCCGCGGAAAAATTCGTGCACGACTTCGTCGCGGCCTGGGTCAAGGTCATGAATCTCGACCGGTTCGATCTGCGGTAAGGGCCGTCGCGGCGCGCCGCGGGGTCGGCGGCGCGCCGATCCCGCGGCACATGTTCCGACCTCAAGCGAGCTGCGCGCTCGGCCGCACGGTCATTCCGAACACGGCCATCGCCACGCCCGCGATGACGGCCGGCACGGCGATCGTCACGAACAGCGCGGGCATGGTGAAGCCCGAAGCGAGCATCGCACCGCCCGATACCGCGCCGACGACGGAGCCGATCCGTCCGACGCCGTTCGCGACGCTGACGCCCGTTGCGCGGCACTCGGTCGGATAGAAGGCAGCCGACAACGCGTTCGCGCCGACCTGCGATCCCGATACGCAAAACCCCGCGCCGCAGACCATCAGTGCGGCAAGCCACGGCGTCGCCGTCAGATAGCCGAGCGCCGCGATGAAAACGCCGGCCGCCGCATAGCTGACGGCGAGCACGAACTTCGGATTCAGACGGTCCATGAGCCAGCCGAGCACGATCGCGCCGATCGTTCCGCCGACCTGAAACATCGCCGTCACGAGCGCGGCCGTGCGCATCGTCGCACCGCTTGCGTGAAGCAAGGTCGGCAACCAGCTCGACAGCAGATAGATCACGAGCAAGCTCATGAAGAACGCGGCCCACAACAGCAGCGTGCCGC
Source organism: Pararobbsia silviterrae (assembly GCF_003628125.1). Classification (GTDB taxonomy): domain Bacteria; phylum Pseudomonadota; class Gammaproteobacteria; order Burkholderiales; family Burkholderiaceae; genus Pararobbsia; species Pararobbsia silviterrae. The sequence goes on along the minus strand of NZ_RBZU01000004.1, from coordinate 233,777 downwards.
GCAGCAACGCGGGATTCAGCAAATGAAGCACGCGCGGTCTCGCGTCCGACGCGACCGCATCGGACGCGGCTTCCGCAATCGAAAAACTCGCGCCGTCGAGCCGCGGATCCCGTGCGATGCGCGCAAGCGTGCGCGCGATGACATCCGACGACCGTCGCGCATTGACCATATAGCGCACGGATTCCGGCAACCACGCGGCGAGTGCGAGCGCAAGAACGAGCGGCGCGCATCCGCCCGCGATCAACACCGAGCGCCATCCGAAATCCTGAATCAACGCAGCGGCGACGAAACCGCCGAGCGCCGAGCCGAGCGTAAAGCCGCAGAACATCGTCGTCACGAGAAACGAGCGGCGCGCGGACGGACAGTATTCGGAGGTCAACGTAATCGCATTCGGCATCGCGCCGCCGAGTCCGAGCCCCGTCATAAAGCGCAGCGCGACCAGCCATCCCGGCGACGGGGCCGCGGCCGAAACCAGGCTCGCCACGCCAAAGCCCACCACGCAGAGCATGAGCAGACGCTTGCGTCCGATCCGGTCGCCGAACGGGCCGAACACGAGCGCACCCGCCATGAGCCCGGCGAGTCCCGCACCGAAAATCGGCGCAAGCTGCGCCGGCGAGAGTGCCCAATAAACGTGTATCGCGGGCGCGATAAAGCCGATCGCCGCCGTATCGAAGCCGTCGAGCGCGACGATCAGAAAACAGAGCGCGACGATGCGCAATTGAAAACGCGATACGCGATGCCGATCGATAAACGCGGTCACGTCGACGTAAGCAGGCTGGGTCATGCATGTCTCCTGATGGGCATACCGGTTCTGAGCCGCGCGAGACGAAGTCCGCGCGCGCTTGCCGATTTTTTATGCGTGATTGAGAAGAAAGACGGGCCGACGGCGTCAGACCGGAATGCCTTTGAGGCAGTCCTGCGCTTTCCAGCCATGCAGCCACTGAAGCGCGTCGTAGAACTGCTCCTGCGAGCGGCCGACCCAGAGCGAATTGCGTACGAGCCGATCGACGCCCTTCGCGTGATAGACGCGGCCCATGTCGCGCGCCGCATACAGCACGCGCGCGGTGCGCGGAATCCGCGCGCTTTCGTAGCGCTTGAACGCCTCGACGAAATCGCCGTCCGTTTCGGCCACGGCCGCACCGAGCGTGACGGCGTCTTCGAGCGCCTGACACGCGCCCTGCGCGATGTATTGCGTCATCGGATGCGCAGCATCGCCGAGAATCGTGGCGCGGCCGAAGCTCCATTGCTCGACCGGATTGCGATCGGCCGTCGCCCAGCGGCGCCACGACGTCGGGCGATCGAGCATCTGACGCGGCAGCGGATGGATGCCCTCGAAGTACGAGAGCACTTCCTCCTTGCTGCCGTCGCGCACGCCCCAGACCTCTTGTTCACGACTATGGAACGTGACGACGAGGTTGTACTGGCGGCCGCCGCGCAACGGGTAGTGCACGAGATGACAATGCGGCCCGGCCCAGACGACCGGCGCATTGATCTGCAGATCCTCGGGCATGTCCTCGACGTCGACCACGGCACGATAGACGACATGGCCCGTCACGGTCGGCTCGTCGCCGATCAGCGCCTTGCGCACGACCGATTTGACGCCGTCGCATCCGATCAGCGCATCCGCGAGGAAACGCTCGCCGTGCTGGTCGATGACCGTGACGCCCGTCTCGTCCTGCTCGATGTGCTGAACCGTCGTGCTCGTGCGGAACTGGATCAGCGGATTGTCCTGCACGCCTTCGAGGATCGACAGATGCACATCGGCGCGATGAATCACGCCGTATTGATTGCCGAAACGCTCGCGATATCGCGCGCCGGTTTCGATGCGCACGACCTCCTTCGCATTGGTCGCATCCATCAGCGTCAGCGACTCGGTGAACACGGAACGGCTGCGCGCCGCATCGCCTACGCCCAGTGCGTCGAGCGCGTTGAACGCATTCGCGCCGAGCTGGATGCCCGCGCCGATTTCGCCGATCTGCGCGGCCTGTTCGAGCAGCAGCACCTGGATATTCTGGCGCGCGAGCGCAAGCGCCGCCGCGAGGCCGCCGATACCGCCGCCCACCACGATGACGCGGCGCGAAGGGGTCGAGATGTTCATGGTTTGTCTCCTGTACAGCGTGTCGGATCGGTGACGCGGCGCGCACGACGCGGGCGCCGCGTCACGGTCATGCAATGAAGTCCGGTTGGTGTTTGGGTTCGGCCGCGACGAAAGCGGGCTGCGCGCTCGCATGGCGATAAACCGCGAGACTGCGCGGATACGCGCTCAGATCGCAGCCCATACGCAGTGCGTTCGAGATCTGTGACACGAGGCAGCAATCGGCGAGCGTCGGTTGCGCGCCGAAGCACCACGGACCCGGATAGGCCACGGCCGCGCGCTCAAGCAAACGTTCGACGCTCGCCATGCCTTGCGCGACCCAGTGGCGGTACCACGCGTCCTTTTGTTCGGGCGTGACTTCGAGCACGTCCTGCAGATACTTGAGCACGCGCAGATTGTTGACGGGATGCACGTCGCATCCGATCAGGTAGGACAGTTCGAGCACGCGCGCGCGCAACTCGGGCTGCGCCGGAATCAAACGAGGCTCGGGATAGCGTGCGTCGAGCCAATCGATGATCGCGAGCGACTGACCGAGCTGGAAATCGCCATCGACGAGCGCCGGCACCGAGGCCGACGGATTGACATGGTCGACATACTCGACATCGCGATGCTCGCCCGTGCGGATATTGACGCCGAGATAGTCATGCTCGATGCCCTTGAGACGCAGTGCGATACGCACGCGATACGACGTCGAACTGTTGAAGAAACTGTAAAGCTGCACGATCGAATCCTTGTGAGTCCGTGTTGATCGAGGCGAGTCGCTTCAAACGACCTTGACGGTCAGCTCGCCGAGACGTTCGACGCCGACTTGAATCGTGTCGCCCGCCTTGACCGCGCCCACGCCTTCGGGCGTGCCCGTATAGATCACGTCGCCCGGTTCGAGACGGAAGAACTTCGACAGATACGCGACCGTTTCGGCAACGGACCAGATCAAGTGCGAGACATCGCTTTGCTGCTTCGTTTGGCCGTTGACCGTCAGCCAGAGACCGGCCTTCTCGAAGTGCCCGACCGCGCTGACCGGGTGGATCGGACCGATCGGACCCGACAGATCGAACGCCTTGCCGATTTCCCACGGACGTCCCATTTCGCGCATCTTCATCTGCAGATCGCGACGCGTCATGTCGAGGCCGACCGCATAGCCCCAGACGTGATCGAGCGCGTCTTCGAGCGCGATGTCCGAGCCCGCCTTGCCGATGACCGCGACGAGTTCGGCTTCGTAGTGATAGTTCTGCGTTTCGGCCGGATACGGCAGCGCGAACGTCTCGCCGTAGGCAACGGGCACGATGGCGTTGTCGGGCTTGCAGAAGAAGAACGGCGGCTCGCGATCGGGATCGAAGCCCATTTCGCGCGCATGCGCCGCATAGTTGCGACCCACGCAATAGACGCGGCGTACGGCGAATTGATCGTCGGAACCCGCGACCGGAATCGCGACGGGAGCTTCAGGCGGAAATACGAATGCCATGATGGGGACTCTGTGTGATCGGGTTAAATGGAGCGTGTACGACGCATGCGTGCCGGATCGGCGTGTCTTGCCGCCGCGCCGGACGCGTTACGGCGCGGTGCCGAGGACCGCACGCCGAGTGCTGCGCTTAGCGACGGACTTGGCGATGCATGCAATGACGCGCTGAGTGGCGCACTTAGTGGCGCGCTTCGCGGAGCAAATTCAGCGCGGCGAGCACCGGACGGTCCGAATAGCTGAACAACACGGCATCGCTATCGGCCTCGAGTTGCACGGCTTGCCACGACGGCACGACGAAGACGTCGCGCGGATCGAACTCGAATGCGCGATCGCCGATGCGCACGGTGCCGCTGCCTTCGACGACGCTATAGACCGTCGAGTCCGTGCTGCGATACGCGCGCCCCTTGAATCCCTTGGGCAGAAACTGCATGAAGGTCGCCATCGTCGGCATCGGCCAGCCACCCGTGGCCGGATTCACGTAGCGAAGCTTCACGCCATCCCATTCGTCGAGCTCGCCATTGCGATGCAGGATGTCGAGCGCTTCCCGGCTGCGGTCGTACGGGTAACTGAAAATCGGCGACGTCGGATTCGTACTCGTATGACGCACGGGCACCATGTTGTGGCCGAAGCGCGCAAAGCTGTCGCCCTCGACGCGCGTCACGGGCTGCGTGGCCTCGGGATAGTTTTCCGCAAAACCCGCGTCGAGCTGGCGCAACAGCGGAATGTCGAGGCCGTCGAGCCAGACGACGGGTTCGCCGCCGTCCTCGACCGCGGGGTTGCCGTGGTCATGCCAGGTCCATGACGGCGTAATGATGAAATCGCCCGGATGCATCGTCGTGCGTTCGCCGTCGACAGCGGTCCACGCGCCCTTGCCTTCGACGACGAAACGCAGCGCCGATTGTGTATGGCGATGGCTCGGCGCGATTTCACCGGGCAAAATCAATTGAAGGCCGCCGTACAGATTCGGTGTCAGGCTCGACTTGCCCGGCAGCCCCGGATTTTCGAGCACGAGCACGCGCCGAACCGCTTCCTCGGCGCTGATCACACGGCCCGATTCCATGATGAGCGCGCGCAGCTTCGCGTATTTCCAGAGCGCGGGCACCGCCTGCGGTTGCGGGCTCTTGGGCACGAGGCTATGCAGCGACTCCCAGAGCGGGGCCATGTTTTCATCGGCGATCTGCGCGTAATAGGCTTCGCGCGATTCGCTTCGAGCGTTAGCGGACATCGATGTCTCCTGTTATGACCCGGCGGGCGCCGATCGGCGCCTGATGCAGGCGGATTCGGTGAGTGCTCTGATAGGTGCATTTATAGATCCGAGAGACATACCGCGTAAAATCACAAATTCATCTCATCCATATTGTTTTGGATATACCTCAACGAGGCGCGATCGCCATGGACTGGACACACCGCTTGAGGCTCCGGCATCTGCAGATGCTGCTTTCGGTGGCGCAGACGGGGAATCTGAGCCAGTCGGCCGACGCGCTCAACACGACGCAGCCCGCGCTGTCGAAGTGGCTCAAGGATCTCGAGGAAGACATCGGCCTGCCGTTGTTCGAGCGTCATGCGCGCGGTTTGCGGCCGACGCCGTTCGGCGAAGCCTTGATCGAACACGCGCGGCGTATCGAGGGGCATCTCGACAGCGCGCGCGACGACATGCTCGCGATGCGGGACGGCGGCAGCGGACTCGTGTCGATCGGCACATCGGGGGTGTCCGCGGCGGACACGGTGCCGCTGGCGGTCGCCAAACTCATCGAGCGTATGCCGCGCGCGCAGGTGCGGCTCGTCGAAAGCACGATGAACGCGATGATGCCGCAGCTCGTGAACGGCGAGATCGACATCGTCGTTGGCCGCGCCGCGAACGCACTGCCCGATCCGGCCTTGCAGACCGAGACGCTTTATCGCGACCCCGTCAATTTCGTCGTCGGACTGCAGCATCCGCTCGCCGGGAAAACCGCCGTCGATTGGAACGATCTGTTCGACTACGCATGGATCGTCTGGCCGCCTGGCACGCCGATCCGCGGCGCGCTCGAATCGGCCCTTGCGGCAGTCGGCCACGTCATGCCGCGCCATTGCGTCGAATCGAATTCATCGATGCTGAACGTGACGCTGCTCAATCAAGCGAATTTAATCGGCGTCGCATCGCATCGCGCGGCCGTGCGGTTCGAGCAGCTCAATGTATTGCGCGTGCTCGCGATGCCGATGCCGCTCGGCAGCGCGGGCGCGGTCGCGATGTATTGGAGGCCGGACAGCGTGAGCCGCCACGGTGTCGCACTCGCGCTCGACTGCCTGCGCGCAGCCGCCTATGCGTCTCCGTGGGTCGGACTGGAAAAAATCGAATAAGAAATGAGTGCGCTCGGTGCGGCGTGTGCCAATCGCCGTCTCTTAAGACGCACGCGCGGCATGCCGCACGCTATGAAAAGTGCACGCTGAAACACGCACTAAACACATACGCTAAGAAGCACGCGCTAACGCGCCCGTATCGAGCGCACGTCGCCGACATGATGCGAGACGCGATTGCGCCCTTGTGCCTTGGCCAGATAAAGCTGCGCATCGGCCAGCGCGACAAGGTCCGCGGGCGTCGCGAACGCGCTTCGATCGAGCGTCGCGACACCGAGGCTCACCGTCACGACACCCGATATCGTCGACATATCGTGCGCGATCGGCCACGCCGCGACGCGTTCGCGAATCGCTTCGGCAATCGCGCAGGCCGCCGCGAGATCCGTTTCGGGCAACAGAATCGCGAACTCCTCGCCGCCGTAGCGCGCCGCCAGACCGCCGTCGCGGCATGCGGCCTTGAAAATGCGCGCGACTTGCTTGAGGCACGCATCGCCGGCAAGGTGACCGTGCGTATCGTTGAACTGCTTGAAATGGTCGACGTCGAGCAGGATCAGCGATATCGGCGCATCGGACGTCGCATGCGCGCGGCATTGCGTGTCGAGCACATCGTCGAAGCGTGTGCGATTCGCGAGTCCCGTCAGACCGTCGGTATGCGCGAGCAAGGCGAGCTTGTCGGACGCTTCGGTCAGCGACCGCACGAGGTCCTCGTTCTCGAAGCGCAACTGCCATGTCTGACGCAAGGACCGATTGAACCGCGCGGCAATCAAGCTCAACAACACGAGAAACGCCGCGCTATAGATCGCGATCACGATCTGCGCGCTCTGACCGCTGAACGCGAGCACGCCGATCATCGGGACCATGGCGGGCACGGAAAACGCGAAAAACGCGGGCATATACGCGCCGAGCGTCAACGCCGCGCCCATGACCATCCCCTGGATCGCCGTCACGATGAGCACAGCCGTCGGCCCGTCGCTCGCATGCGCGAGCAAATACGCGCACGCACCCCACGCGCAACCGGACAAGCCGACCGTCAACGCGAATCGAAACGCGTACGAACGCAGATAGCCGAACGCCGCCACACGGCGGCGGCATCGCCGGATCAGCGCGATCCGTACGCCGATGGTCAGATAGACGCAGAGCAGCCAGACGAGCGCGACCGGGCTTCGCGTATGCAGGAACATCGCACCGGCCACCAGAACGCTGCCGATGCCGCTGCCGACAAGCGGAATCGTCGCGTTGTCGAGCAGATGCTGGAACATCTCGCGCTCAATGCGTTCGTGCTTCGAGCGGGCACTATCGAACGCTTCTCGGTCGTTCCGACGCAAATGGCCCCTCCTTCGCGCAATGAGTGAATGCCCCCGCGATGGCCGCCGGCGCAATGCACCAATTTAGCGATTCGCGCTCGCCCCTCACAGAGCATTCATACTCATACGCCGGCATCGGGACGCGCGGGCGTGCGCAGCGTCAGCGCCGCGCCCCCACGCCGGCAGGTTCGAACTTGAACACGGCGACGGCCTCGCGCATCTCATTCGACTGCGTCGCCATCGACTGCGCGGCCGCCGAGGCCTGCTCGACGAGCGCGGCGTTTTGCTGCGTCACCTCGTCCATTTGCGCGACCGCCTTGTTGACCTGCTCGATGCCCGTATGCTGCTCTTCGGACGCCGCCGCGATCTCGCTCATCAGATCGGCCACGCGCTTTGCGGCATGGACGACCTCGTCGATCGTGTTGCCTGTGTCGTCGACGAGCTTCGAGCCATCGGCGACCTGCGCGACGGATTCGCCGATAAGCTCCTTGATTTCCTTGGCGGCGCTCGCGCTGCGCTGCGCGAGGCTACGCACTTCCGATGCGACGACGGCGAATCCGCGGCCCTGTTCACCCGCGCGCGCGGCTTCGACCGCGGCGTTCAACGCGAGGATATTCGTCTGGAACGCGATGCCGTCGATGACGCCGATGATCTGCTCGACGCGTTCCGACGAGGCCGAAATCTTGTGCATCGTCTCGATGACCTGGCGAACCATGCCGCCGCCGCGCTCGGCGATCGCCGACGCGTTGACCGCGAGCGTGTTGCCTTGACGCGCGTTGTCGGTGTTGTGCTTGACCGTCGCGGTCAGCTCTTCCATGCTCGCGGCCGTCTGTTCGAGCGATGCGGCCTGTTCTTCCGTGCGCGACGACAGATCCATATTGCCGGCCGCGATCTCATGCGCGGCGGTATCGATCGCGCTCGCGCTTTCGCGCACGATCCCGAGCGTATCGGTCAGCTTGCGCTGCATGGTCTGCAAGCCCGCCATCAATTGCCCCATCTCGTCGCGCGAATGCACCTCGACCGATGCGGTCAGATCGCCGTTCGCGATCGCATGGAAATGACGCAGGACGTCGTCGAGCGGCCGGCCGATCGCGCGCTGCAGCGCGCGCCAGGCGAGCGCCGCGGCGATCACCGCGAACGCGACGCCCGCGATCGCGATGCCGACGAACCAGCTGAACCGCGTCTGCGCGGCGGCATAGCGCGCCTGTGCGATGCTGGCCTGCTTTTGTCCGAGCGCATCGATGCCGGCGGTCACCTCGCCGTATTGCGTGGACGACGCGCCGAGCACCGCGGCTTTGATCGTGGCCGGGTCGCCGGCCGCCACGGCCTTGAAAATCGGATCGAAACTGCCCGTGACGAGATCGCCGAGCTGCCTGTCGAGCGTATCCGCACGGCTCGCCTCATCCGCATCCGCCGCCGGCAGGCTCCGATACGTGCTCCATGCCGTCTTCGACAGATCGAGTTGTTTGCGCGCATTTTGCGCGTACTGCGGGACATCGGGCGCCGAAGGGTCCACGGCGATGCGGAACAGCCAAAGGCGTGCGCGCGCGAGCGCGACGCTCGCCTGGCCCAGCGACACCGATGAGGCCAATTGATCCGAATAGAGTTGCTTGAGGTCGTTGTTGCCGATCGATACGCCGCCGATGCCCATCGCACCGCCGCACATCAGCAACACACTCAGAAAGCCCATGACGAGCGCGAGGCGACTGCGAATCGTTAGATTCTTTAGCATGATCCGGAATAAGGTTGATCGACGTCACGCGGGCCGCGACGTGGGGATCGCAGGCCCAGAACAAATCACTTCCTTACTCACTAACGGCAAGCCATTTGAAATCTTGAGATATCGCGCGTGCCGACGCGCCGCGCCACGGCGCGCGTCCGGCCGAATTTGATTCAATGCCTAGCGCGATATCGTGCGAACGACACATCAGTGCATCGGTGCATCGCGTCGTCAGGCCCCGCGATTCAGACGGTTTGCGCGTCGATCACAGCACGCATTTCATCGGGGTCGAGCGGCTTGTGCATGACGCGGAAACCGCTCGACGAGGTCGCGTGAATCCCGTCGGCCGATGTATCGCCCGTGATGATGACGGCAGGGATATCGCGGCCGAGCGTCTCGTGCAGCGCTCGGATCACGTCGAGGCCCGTCACGTGTTCGGCGAGCCTGAAGTCCGTCAGCACCATGTCGATCGCATGCTTGTATGACGTGGCGATGACAATCGCGCGCTCGATCGTCGACGCCGCGAAGACCGTATGGCCCCAGGTCTCAAGCAAGGTCTGCATGCTGCTCAATACATCGCGATCGTCGTCGACGACGAGAATCGTCTTGCTGTCGCGCCTCATCGCCTGCGTCGCGGCCGCGACATCGAGCAAACTCAGATCGACGGGTACATCGGGCAAGGCCGGCAAACGCACCGAGAACAGCGAGCCTCGCCCGGGACGCGAACGCACGCGCACGCGCGCGCCGATCAAATCGGCCGTGCGTTGGACGATCGCAAGGCCCAGACCCAGCCCTTGCTCGCGATCGCGCGCCGCATTGTCGACCTGGTAGAACTCGCGAAAGATATTCGCGCGCTGATCGGCGGCGATCCCCACACCCGTATCGAACACTTGAATATCGACGTCGGCGCCCCGGCGCCGGCACGCGATCCGCACGCGGCCGCGCATCGTATAGCGAATCGCGTTCGAGACCAGATTCGACAGAATGTTATGCAGCAGCACGGCATCCGTCTCGAGCCACACGGGCGTGGCCTGGAACTCGAGGCTCAACCCTTTCGACGAGGCCGCCTCGATGAACTGATTGTCGAGCGCGTCGAATTCATGCTGGAGCGCAAAACGCGCCGGCGCGACGTCGATCACGCCCGCGTCGAGCCGCGAAATATCGAGCAGGACGTTGAGCAATTGCGACATGCCCTTGAGCGCGGTCTGCAAGCGCTCGGCGATGCCGTTGACGGCGGCCCGCTCGATCGACGGCGCTTGCGCGATCGCGCGCAAGGTCGCGATATAGAGCCCGAGCGCATGCGTCGGCTGACGCAAATCGTGGCTCGCGGCCGCGAGAAACTGCGATTTGCTCCGGTTCGCGAGCTCCGCGCGCTCTTTTTCCTCGGTCAATTGCTGGATCAGCTCGATATTCTGAAAGCGAAGTGAAACCGACGTGCTAACGGTTCGCTGCAGATTTCGGCTAAAGGCCAGATTCACCCCTAAAAGGAACAAGGACAAAAAACCGAGCGAGGAAAACAAGGTGCTGCCATAGACGAACGAACGGATCGCAAAAGGCAACACCGTCGGTAACGCATACGCGATATAGGTCGGCCAATATGTGGACAACGACGCCACCGAGCCGCCGGTCATGCCCGCGAGCACGATGCAGAGCAGCACCGTGACGACCGTATTGTCCGGCGAAAAGAACAGCACCCCCATCGCGCCCCACAGACACCCGGACAGGCCCGAAAGCACGATGTAAAGCCGCGCGCGGTCCGTCGCGGTCTCGACGGGATGCTCGCCCGCGCGCCGATCGCGCCAGACGACCGCGATACGAACCAGCGTCAGCAAATAGATCAGGACGGCCCATCCGAGCAGCGTGCGCCGCGCGACTTCGGGCCAGAGCACGAGCACGGTCACGCTGACGACCGCGATATTGCCCATCAAAATCGGCGGAGACTGGCGATACAGCGCGTTGATCAGTTCAAGACGGACATGGGCGCGGAAATGGTTGGCGGTATTTTTTACCATCTTGACGAGACGGAGCGACCTTGCGAAAGCGCGGGTTTTCGTGGAATGATCTGCGCCGTATTCTGAACGAGATTTGAAGCGCCGCGATTCGCGCCCTATTGCCCGCAAGGTCGGACGCGTCCCCGGGCGATTCACGACAACCTGAACGCCCTATGAAACGCATCGTCCTCGCGGAAGACCACGCGATGATTCGCGACGGCCTCCGCCTGCTGCTGACGACCCGTGCCGACTGGACCATCGTCGGCGAAACCGGGGACGGCCGCGCGGTCGCGGAGATCGTGCGCCAAACCGAAGCCGACTTGCTGCTGCTCGATCTCGACCTGCCCGGTTGCCACGGCATCCAGCTCGCCGAGCAGATCAAAGCCGAACGTCCCGACGTCAAGATTCTGATCCTCACGGGCAACGCGCAACTCGCGACGGTCCGCACGGCCATGTCCGCGGGTGCGGACGGCTATATGCTCAAGCATGAAGACGGCGGCGAATTGCTCGATGCGATTTCGCTCGTGCTGTCCGGCGCGCGCTACGTGAGCAAGGCGCTCTCGCAGTTGCCCGAGAGTGAGGATCGCGCGGGCGTCGCGTCGGTCACGACACGCGAAAAGGAAATTCTCGCGCTCGTCGCGAACGGCTATACGAGTCAGCAGATTGCCGACAAATTAAGCCTGAGCGTACTGACGGTCCGCAAGCATCGGCAGAACTTGATGTCGAAACTCTCGCTGCGCAATGTCGCGGAAGTGACGGCCTATGCGATTCGCGACGGTCTCGCGCTCGCGGACCGGAAGGCGTGACGCACGAGCGCGACGTGTCGCGGCGCGCTTGACCCATAGCTGGGAAACGGCGCGCGCGCGGGCATCGAAACCGCTCCGTGTCGCGCGGCGCGCGACGACAGCCATGCGGCAAGCCGGTTGACCGTGCGTGCACGGTGGCGAATCATCTGCATGGCCAAGCGGCGGCATTCAAGCCGACCGCCTCGCATGCGAGCGTCGTTGCACGCAGTGTCATAAAAGTGTCGGGTGCGTCGTGATCGAACATCGGGAGATCGTGCGCAGACCGATTGCCACGTGCAGGCGCACGGTCTGATCCGGATCATGCCGATCGAATATGACAGGCGCGTAAAACGCGAAGAGACGGCACGACGCGACGGCGACATCGCAGGGCGCGACGCCCCGCGCGAATGCGCAAAGCGCAATGCGCGGCTTAGTGCAATGTGCGGCTTAGTGGATCACGTCCGCCGTGACCAATCGATACGAAAAGCAGAGCTGCGCGTACGTCATCGCCTTGCGTATCAGCACTTGATCTTCGGGCGGAAGTTCGGCGCAGTACGAATCGAGCAAGGCATGCAGACTCAAGTGGAGCCGGCTATAGGCATCGTGGCAGGGGACCATGATCGGCCAGGCCTGCATCAGATAAGCCAGCGGCAAGATGTATCGTCGCTCGCACCACGTGTCGAACAACGACTGACAGAACCGATCCAGCTCGGCGGGCACATTCGGTGTTTCGATGGCGCTTAACATGACAGGTCCCCGTCGCTCCACGAGGATCGATCGCGTTAGGGACGCCTGTGTTTCCGGCAGTGCGATCGTATCGCCGCGGATTCAAGTGCATTAACGCTCGCGCGCATGAATACCGCGCTAGCGGATTCAAGCCTATGCAACGCCCCCTGCCAAAACAAGAGTACAAACACTCAGCGCAGCGAGTGCGCCGCGAGCGAGACACCGTGAACCGTCTGCAACCACTGGCCGGTAGGCATCAACGGATCGTTCAGTGACACCAGGCCCGCAAGCACGATCGCAAGGCTTGCGATCGGCATCGTGCTCGCGGGTTTGTTGCGCATCGGCACGCGCCAGCAAAGATTCAGCAACACCGCGAGCAAGGCCGCTTGCCAGACTGCCGCGACGCCGAGCCACGCACCAATCGCGCTCAGCGACAGCGTATGCGTGTGAGCGCGTTCCGCGCTCGGGTAAAACGCGCGCGCGCAGAGCTCGATACCGATGACGATGCCGAAGCCGACGGCCGTGCCTTCGATCGCGCCCAGCGGTCCCGCGAAAACGGGCTTCGTGTTGACCGCCACGCCGATCACGATCAATACGATGCAGAGACCGCGCGCGGCCGACGGCGCGCGCAGCGTCGCGATGCCGACCGACACGAGGGACAACGCGAACATCAGCGCGTACACGGCCGCCCATGTTTTGCCGAATCGGAACAGCGTCCATGGAATGGCCGCGAGGCCCGTCGTCACGAGCAGAACTTCGAACGTCGCCACGCAGGCATCGGGCTGGCGATCGGCCCGCCCCGTCTGATCCGTCATGCGCGGCCCCGATTCATATAGATGGGATGGGAAGCGTATATACGCGGATCGAGTCTAGGGCAGGACACCAGCGCGCCACAGAGCACAAGTACTCAAAGCGTCCATGGCGGCCATCGGGATCGATCGGATCGTCGTGTCGACCCGATCGCTGAAGCGGCGGAAGCGGCGCACGCGAATGCGCGCGCGAAGATATGACGCCGTGGTCGTCCTAACCGCGACTCGAAGACACGGCCAGGCGCGGTTCGCGCACGCCCGGCAGCAAGGCCGCGCCCACGCACCCGACAAAGATGCTGAACATCACGTAGTACAACGGCGCAAGCGGACTGCCCGTGGCTTTGACGAGCCACGTGTTGATGAACGGGGCGAGCCCGCCGAACATCATGACGGCCACGTTATAGGTCAGCGCCGCCCCCGTCGACCGCACGCTGACGGGCAACACTTCGGTCAGGATGATCGGCATCGGCCCCCAGATGAAACTCATGAACACCGAGACGCCGAGTTCGAGCATGAGCAGCGTGTGGGCCGACGGCGTCGCGACGAGCCGGCCAAAGCAATACCAGGCTGCCGCGCCGTAACCGAGCATGCCGAACACGAGCACGGCCTTGCGGCCGACGCGGTCGGACAGATAGCCCGCGAACGGACACATGACGAGAATCACGGCGGTGCCGACGAACGACGCGAAGTTCGCATCGGCCGCCGCGATGCCCAGGGTCTGCTTGGCGAAAATCGGCAGGAAAAACACGAACACATACGCGGACACCGTGCCGACGACGCAAATCGCCGTGCTCGCGACGAGTTCGCGCGGATATTGCCGCAGCACATCGCGTAAAGGCGCCTTGGCCGCGTGCGCATCCGCGCGCGCCGCGTCGGCCATGCACGCGAGAAACTCGGGCGACTCGTCGATCTTCGAGCGGATGATCCAGCCGACCGGGCCCACGAGAATGCCCGCAAGAAACGGCAAACGCCAGCCCCAGCTTTGCAGTTGCACAGCATCGAGATGGCGCGTGAGCAGAAACGCCACGGCCGAACCGAGCGAAAACGCGAGCGCCTGCGAGCACATCTGGAAACTGCCGAAAAATCCGCGCCGGTCGCGCGGCGCGAATTCGATGAGCATCGTCGTCGCGCCGCTGAATTCGCCGCCCGCCGACACGCCCTGAATCAGGCGCGCGATCACGACCAGGATCGGGGCCGCCATGCCGATCGCCGCATAGGTCGGCAACACGCCGATCATGCCGGTGCCGAGCGCCATCAGCGCGATCGTCAGCGACAACGCTTTCTTGCGCCCCACGCGATCGCCGTAGATGCCGAGCAGAACACCGCCGAGCGGACGCACGAAGAAACCGACGCCGAACGTCGCAAGCGTCAGCATCAGCGATGCGACCGCGTCGCCGCCCGGAAAATAGAGGTGCGCGATCGTGACGGCGAACAAGCCGTAGATCGCGAAATCGAACCATTCGAACGCATTACCGAGGACGGACGCGATAACGACGCGCCTGAGCATCGCGCGCGAAACCGTGTGGATCGTGGACATCGTGTTCTCCTGACTCTCGTTTGAAGACGACCCGCTTCGAAACCCCGAAACCGACGCCGCGGCTCGCGTTCGAAACATGGATTCAATCGTTGCATCATGCAACTAGCGATTGTTGAGACGAGTTCGCCGAAGCGAGACGGGAAAGAACCTGACCGGTCGATTATCATCTCGGCAATCCTGAGTGCCGTACCCGTCGTATCCGCTGTGCCCGCCGTACCCGCCGCATTCCCTTGTCGCACCACCGACATACCGACCACGTATGCCTAATCCAAAACAAACAGTCAGCAAGGACGCCGACGATGCGCCGCTGACGTATTTCCTGACGTTCAAGCTCGACCTCATCAAGACCGAGATGATTCGTCGCGCGAATGCGATCTACAAACCCGCCTGCGGGCTCGACGTACGGTCGCTGCGCGTGCTGCGCATCATCTGCGACCAGCCCGGCGTGACCGCGACGTCGCTCAAGGACCAGACGCTGATCGAGAAAACCTTGCTCTCGAAGCTGCTGTCCGACCTCATCGATCGCAAGATCGTCCGGCGCACGATCCATCCCGACGACGCGCGCCACTTCCAGCTATGGTCGACGCCGGCCGGCCAGCGCCTGCGCGCGACGGCCGACGAGCTCGGCAAGAAAATGGAAGCGGACATGCTATCGATGCTGAGCCCCGATGAACATGCGATGCTCAATACGCTGATCGACAAGCTCGTCGACACGTTCCGGTCGCCGGCATCGGGCAAGGGCCTCCCCGACGCCGCGCACCCCTGAACGTCGCGCGACGGCCGTCTCAGGCGCCTTCGCTTGCGTCTTCGTGTTCGATGCCCAGCCAGGCGAGCGCCGCACAGAGCATCGCTTCCAGGCCGGTTCGCATCGTCGGGTCGAGCACGGGCGCGAATTTCGGCGAATGATTGCTCGGCAGCGCGTTGAGCTTTTTCGCGGCCTTGGCTTGCGCATAGGTCTGCGGGTCGGTCCCGCCGACGAACCAGAACGCATAGGGCACGTCCCATGCGCGCCCGAACAGGCTGAAATCCTCGCTCGCGGCCGCGGGCTCGGTTTCATACGCGCGTTCGCCGAAGCGCGCCTCGAACGCGACGCGTAAGCGTTCGACCGTCGCCGCGTCGTTGATCGTCATCGGATAGCTCGACAGCGTCGTGAACTCGGGTTCGCGCGGCGCATCGGACGCGACGCACTCGGCGCAGCAGATCCGGCGGATCGCGCCGAGCATATGCGTCCTGACGTCCTCGTCATACGTGCGCACGTTGAGCTTGAGCGTGGCTTCGTCGGGAATGATGTTTTCCTTCGTACCCGCGCGCAGCGAACCGATCGTGAGCACCGCGCTGTCGCGCGGCGAGATCTCGCGCGAGACGATCGTCTGGAGCCGCAGCGTCGTGAGCGCCGCCATGATCACGGGATCGATCGCGGTCTGCGGTTGCGAACCGTGCGAGCCGCGCCCGAACAAGCGGACCTTCAGACTGTCGCCGGCAGACAGAATCGTGCCGCTGCGGTACCCGACCGTGCCCGCCGCGGCCACCATCACATGCTGCGCGAGAATCACATCGGGCTTCGGAAAGCGCTCGATCATGCCGTCGTCGAGCATGCTCTGCGCGCCGCGCCCGACCTCTTCTCCAGGCTGGAAAACAGCCATCAGCGTGCCGCGCCACGCGTCGCGGCGCTCGGCCATCAGGCGCGCGACGCCGAGCAGCCAGGTCACGTGCAGATCGTGGCCGCACGCATGGGAAACGCCGATCTGCGAGCCGTCTTCGTCCTGCGTCGTGAGGGTGCTCGCGTACGGCAGGCCCGTGGCCTCGGTCACGGGCAGCGCGTCCATGTCGGCGCGCAGCATGACCGTCGGACCCTCGCCGTTGCGCAGCACGGCGACGACGCCCGTCACGCCGATCTCGCGCGTGACCTCATAGCCGAGTCGTTCGACATACTCGGCCGCGATCCGCGCGGTCCGGAATTCGTGCATCGACAGTTCGGGATGCGCATGCAGATCCTTGTAGATCGATTCGAGTTCGGGCAGCAGCGCATCGATGGCGGGCGCGATCGTTTCGGCGATCGGCAATGACACGGGCATCACGGATTCGGGCACGGACGTTTCCTCTTCACGGTCTTTCGATCGTTCGGAGTATAGATCGACAGTTGAATTATTCAACTATCGTTGATCCGGATACGGCAGGGTCGCGCGCCGCGCGCCGATTGCCCAATCGATTGCCCAATCCTGCGAAAGACCGCGTGTCAGCCGAGCACGCGCAGATGGCGGATCTTGCCCATGCGCGGCGAACGCTCGAGAATCAGCCGCGTGATGACTTCGGCGAGCTGTTCGCGCGGCACGCCCTCGGGCACGTCGCTGACGACCTGAACCGGCACTTGGACGATGAATTCGTCGGGCGCACTCGAGAGGCTATGTTCGTAAGTCACGCGGTAATTCATCGTCTAGTCCCGTTAGCGGTACGCGGCGCATTCCATAGTAGCCGCGCCGCGCGCCGCCTGCACCCCCGCCCCACTGCGCGCCGGCGCGGATCTCCTTACACTCGGCAATGCACGTGCCTATTGATGCACGCGCCTTCATGGTCTTTTGCTTGCGATTGGCTTGATACGGCGTGCGTCAAAAAAGTACAGTGCGCCGATCGGTCCAGGGCTCCTGCCCGAATCATGCCGAGCAACCCCTCTTCGGTACCCCCGACATGCAAACCCAAGCTTATGCGGCCCAAACGGCCAAGACCCCGCTCGCACCCTTTACCATCGAGCGTCGCGCGGTCGGACCGAACGATGTCGAAATCGACATCCTGTACTGCGGCGTCTGCCACTCCGATCTTCATACCGCGCGCGCCGAATGGCCCGGCGTGCATTTTCCGTCGGTGCCGGGCCACGAAATCGTCGGCCGCGTGCGCGCGGTCGGCGCCGATGTGACCAAGCACAAAGTCGGCGCGCTCGTCGGCGTCGGCTGCATGGTCGACAGTTGCCGCACGTGCCCCGCATGCGCGGTAAATCTCGAACAGTATTGCGAAAACGGCTTTACCGGCACCTACAACGGCAATGCGATGGGCGGCGACGCCAACACGTACGGCGGCTATTCGACCGCGATCGTCGTCGAAGAACATTTCGTGCTGTCGATCAAGCATCGCGAAGACCAGCTCGCGGCGGCCGCCCCGCTGCTCTGCGCAGGCATCACGACGTGGTCGCCGCTGCGCCACTGGCAAGCAGGGCCCGGCAAGAAAGTCGGCGTGGTCGGCATCGGCGGTCTTGGGCACATGGGCATCAAGCTCGCGCATGCGCTCGGCGCGCACGTCGTCGCATTCACGACGTCCGAATCGAAGCGCGAAGCCGCTCGCGCGCTCGGCGCCGACGAAGTCGTCATTTCGAAGGATCCGCAGGCCATGCGCGCGCATGCGGCCTCGTTCGATTTCATCCTGAACACGGTGGCGGCCTCGCACGACCTCGACGCGTTTACCGCGCTGCTCAAGCTCGACGGCGCGATGACGCTCGTCGGCGTGCCCGAACATCCGCACCCGTCGCCTTCGATCGGCAATCTGCTGTTCAAGCGCCGCAGCATCGCGGGCTCGATCATCGGCGGCATTCAGGAGACGCAGGAAATGCTCGACTTCTGCGCCGAGCACGACATCGTCTCCGACATTGAAATGATCGCGATGCAAGACATCGAAACGGCATACGCACGCATGCTCAAGAGCGACGTCAAATATCGCTTCGTCATCGATATGGAAACGCTCAAGACGGCTTGATCGCCGGATCGTCTGATGCGGATCGTTTGACCGCCTGACGCGGACCGGTTCTCAGGCCGGTTCGCTCGACGGCGCATGCACACGGCATGCGCCGCTCGCCATCCTCCTCCTCATGCCTTCGCAGTGCTGTCCGCGCCTCGTCGTTGACGTCTTGTCATTAGCATCTCGTCATTCGCGCTGTGTCATCGGCGCCTTCCCGCTTTCGCTTGCCCGCCTTTCCTGTCCGTCCTCCCTTTTTACCGTCCCGGTCAGCCGTCCCTTTTCGCCTTCGCGCGACGCCTGATGCTCGGGCTCGCTCGAAGCGATGCCGTATTCTCAAACGCATCATCAAATCCACTATGCAGAATTGAGATCTGATATGCAGTTTCATAGCCGTAATTCGGCCATTTCCATAAGCATGCTTCCGAGCGCATCAGGGTCAACCCCGACTCGACATCGATCGTCTCGAATGCCTTGTACTCACACGATATTTTGACTTTCGATGCGTGCGTACACACCGAGTCCGCGCGCGGATATTGCCGATAGGTGCTTTCCCTGAAATGGTCTGCGATGCAGAACATTTTGACTTCCGCCCATTGACGACCCGCGGTCGCCATGCCAAATTGCCTCGGCCAGAACAACGCACGAGCGTTCGAATTTCGAGCCGGCCGTGAGCCGTCGATGCCGGCGCGCTGCAATACGCGAGCTTCATGCACGACGTCCGCACGCGCTCGGCGCGTCACCTGTACGTCGATCCGGAGCGAGGGAGCACAGAGTGGATATGTTTCTGCAGCAGGTACTCAATGGACTGACGCTCGGCGGCATCTACAGCCTCGTCGCGTTGGGCCTCACGCTGGTGTACGGCATTCTCGCGATTCCGAATTTCGCGCACGGGGCGTTCTATATGGTCGGCGCGTTCGCGTCGCTCTATCTGATGACCTCGCTCGGACTCAACTACTGGATCGCGATGCTCGGCGCCGCGATCGTCGTCGCGGTGCTCGCGATGCTCGCCGAGCGTCTCGTGTTTCACCCGCTGCGCAACGCGTCGGAATTGCATCCGATGATCGCGGCGATCGGTTTGCTGCTGTTTCTCGAGGCGGGCGCGCAAGCGCTCTGGGGCGCGGACTTTCATCGGATGGCGACGCCGTATGCGGGGATCATCGAATTCGCGGGCGTGACCGCGCCGATCCAACGCCTGCTGATCATCGGCGCCGCGTTCGGCCTCATGCTCGCGCTGCATCTGTTCCTCAAGCGCACGGTCACGGGCGCGACGATCATCGCGATGGCGCAAAACCGCGATGGCGCCTCGCTCATGGGCATCGACGCGACGCGCGTCGCGTTGCTGACGTTCGGCATCTCGGGCGTGCTCGCGGCGGTCGCGGCGACGTTGTTCGCGCCGATCAATCTCGTGTTTCCGTCGATGGGTCAGCTCGTGATCCTCAAGGCGTTCGTCATCACGATCCTCGGCGGCATGGGCAGCGTGCCCGGCGCGATCCTCGGCGGCGTGATCATCGGACTCGCCGAAAGCTTCGGCGCGTTCTATCTGTCGCCCGACTACAAGGACATCATTGCGTTCGCATTGCTCGTGCTGATTCTGTCGATCCGCCCGCAAGGCATTTTCAATCGGGAAGCACGCGTATCATGAATCGACTCGAAGGCAAGCTGGGCTGGGCCGTCTTGTTCGTGCTCGGCCTCGTGTTCCCGCTCGTCGCGCATCGCGACTATCTGCTGACGGTCATGTCGACCGCGTATATCTTCGCGCTCGCGACGATAGGCCTGAATCTGATCACGGGCTACACGGGGCAATACAATCTCGCGCACAGCGGCTTCATGGCGATCGGCGCCTATACGGTCGGCATCCTGACCGTCGATCATCAGGTGCCGTTCTGGATCGCGTTCCTGTGCTCGGGGCTCGTATGCCTCGTGTTCGGGTTCTTCGTCGGCATCCTGTCGTTGCGGCTCAAGGGGCATTACTTCTCGATCTTCACGCTCTGCGTCGGCTACATCCTGTATCTGGGCATCGAGAAGTGGGACGGCCTCACGCACGGCGTCAGCGACATCATCGGTATTCCCGCGCCGACGATCTTCGGTCTGTCGTTCGATCGCTCGATCCCGCTCTACTACCTGACCTTCGCGTTCCTCGTGCTCGGCATCGCGGTCATGCACCGCGTCGTGCACTCGCTGCTCGGCCGGACCTTCATGGCGATCCGCAACAGCGACACGCTCGCCGAATCGATCGGCATCAATCTGATGCGCAACAAGGTCCTCGCCTTCATGCTGTCGGTGGTCTTTGCGGGTTATGCGGGCGGCCTCTATGCGGGCGCGCTGCGCTTTCTCGCGCCCGATCTCGCGGGCGTCGATCACACGTTCGACATGACGATGTATATGCTCGTCGGCGGCATGGGCACGCTGTTCGGCCCGCTGCTCGGCGCGCTCGTCGTGCCGTGGCTCACGCAATACCTCCAGTTCCTGCAGGAATACCGGTTCGTCGTCTTCGGGCCGCTGCTGATCCTGCTCGTGATCTTCCTGCCCAACGGACTCGTCGGACTCTATTACGCACGCAAGGCGCGCCGCACCGCTCACGCGACGAACGCATCGAGCAAGGCCGGCGCGAGCGCATCCACGACGTCGGGCCTCTCGGGTGCATCGTCGCTGCAATCGACGGACCCTACGCATCCGGGCACGGAGAAAGGTCATGCTTGAAATCGAACATCTGACGCGCCGCTTCGGCGGCCTCGTCGCCGTCGACGATGTGAGCACCGTCATCGAGCAAGGCCGGATCAACGCGATCATCGGACCGAACGGCGCGGGCAAGACGACGTTCTTCAATCTGATCAACGGCACGTTCGCGCCGACCTCGGGCCGCATCCGCTTTCGCGGACAGGAGATCGGCGGACTGCGCGTCGACGAGATCGCGCGGCTCGGCATTGCGCGGACCTTCCAGACGACCACGCTGTTCAATCATGCGAGCGTGCTCGACAACCTGATCGTCGGGCACCGGCTGCGCACGCAATCGACGCTCTGGGACGTACTCGCGCATACCGCGCGGCTGCGCAACGACGAGCGCATCTGCCGCGAAAAGGCCCGCGACGCGCTCGACTTCGTCGGTCTGTCGCCGATCGCGAACCGCCTCGCCGGCGATATTTCGCAAGAGGAGCGCAAGCGCGTCGCGTTCGCGCTCGCGCTCTCGACCGAGCCTTCGCTCGTCTTGCTCGACGAACCGGCCGGAGGCCTGAACCCCGAGGAAACCGAAGGCCTGTCGGAGCTGATCCGCAAATTCGTTCAACACGGGCTCACGGTCTGTCTCGTCGAACACAAGATGAACATGATCATGAAGCTCGCCGACAAGATCATGGTGCTCAACTACGGCAAGAAGATCGCGGAAGGCGCGCCCGCCGCGATCCGTGTAAATCCGGCCGTCATCGATGCGTATCTCGGGAGCGAACATGCTGAAGTTTGACAACGTCGCGCTCGACTACGGCAGCTTTCGCGCGCTCGACGGCATCTCGATGCATGCGGACGACGGCGAGCTCGTCGTGCTGCTCGGCGCGAACGGCGCGGGCAAGAGTTCGATCTTTCTGACGACCAGCGGCCTGCATAAGGCCGCGGGCGGCAGCATCCGCTTCGGCGAGCGCGAGCTCATCGGCATGAAGCCGTCGCAGATCGTGCGCTCGGGCGTGATCCAGTGCCCCGAGGGCCGCAAGCTGTTCCCGGGCATGACGGTGCTCAAGAACCTCACGCTCGGTGCATACGTGCACCGAGCCGACAAGGCCGGCAATCGACGCAGGCTCGACGAGGTCATGGGTCTGTTTCCAATCCTCGATCAGAAGAAGGACGTGCCCGCCGGATCGCTGAGCGGCGGTCAGCAACAGATGGTCGCGCTCGGGCGCGCGCTGATGGCGCGGCCCAAGGTGCTGCTGCTCGACGAGCCGTCGCTGGGCCTCGCGCCGCTCGTCGTCAAGCAGGTCTTCGACGTGATCCAGCAGATCAATCGGACCGGCACGACGGTCGTGCTCGCCGAACAGAATGCGTTCGCGGCGCTGCGCATCGCGCATCGCGCCTATGTGATCGAGAGCGGCCGCATCGTGCTCGAAGGCAATCGCGAAAGCCTCATGAACAACGAAGCCGTTCGACGCGCGTACGTCGGAGGCTGAGACGGTCTTCGAGCCGCAGGCTCACCCGGTGGACCCAGGCCCGCGGTGCGGACCGCGGCGTGCGGATCAGGCAGGATCAAACAAGGAGGAGACCCCGTGATGACGATGAAGCGATGGAGTGTCGTAGTGGCCGTGGCGGGCGCGCTCGCCGCAATGAGTGCGGCTCAGGGCGTCATGGCGCAGGAGGTGGTCCATATCGGCTATTCGGGTCCGCTGAGCGGCGGCGCAGCGAAGTACGGCAAGGAGGTGCTCGACGGCATGCAGATGGCCGCCGACGAGCTCAATCAGGCCGGCGTCGATATCGGCGGCAAGAAGGTCAAGATCCAGATCGACGCGCTCGACGACAAGTACAACCCGGCCGAGACGGCGATCAACGTCAAGCGGCTCATCGAGGAAGACAAGGCCGCCGTCGTGCTCGTGCCGCATGCGGGCGGATGCTTCGCCGTGCAGACGAGCAACGAGCAGCAGAATCTCTTCCTGCTCGCGTACACGAGCGTGCCGCAGATCGCGCAGCGCAATAACAAGCTGACCGTGCGCATTCCGCCGGAATTCACGTCGTACATCCCGGCGTTCGTCAAATTCGAAATGTCGACCTACGGCAAGAAGGCCGCGATCGCGCCGACCGACTCGGATTACGGCAAGGCCTGGACCGCTGCGTTCAAGCCCGCATGGGAAGCCGCGGGCGGACAGATCGTCGTCGAGAATCCGATGTCGTACAACAAGTCGACCGACTTCTATAGCGGCATGAGCCGCGTGCTCGCCGAGAAGCCCGACGTGATCCTGATCGGCGGTCCGTCGGAGCCGACGGGTCTTGTCGCGCAACAGGCGCGCGAGCTCGGGTTCAAGGGCGGGTTCGCGGTGATCGACCAGGCCAAGCTCGACGAGGTCGCGAAGGTCACGAACGGGTATCCGCCGCTTGAAGGCGCGATCGGCGTGTTGCCGGTGGCCGCCGACGAGACGCCGGGCACGAAGGCGTTCGTCGCGCGCTTCCGCAAGACGCACGACAACCGCGATCCGAGCAGCGAAGTCTCGTTGAATTACACGGCCGTCTATGCGGCCGCGCTCGCGATGAAGATCGCGGGCACCTCGACCGACGGCGCGGCGATTCGCGCGGCGTACGACAAGGCGCTCAAGCAACTGCCGCACGACAGCAACCCGAACAATATCTCGGGGCTCGACGATCACGGCGGCCTCGTCGCGGCGACGCCGCTCGTCGCGATCGTTCAGGGCGGCAAGCTCAAGCCGTCGGAGATGAACGCGCTCGCATCGAAGTAATCGACGATGGACGTGCCGGCCGCCGCCGCGGCCGGCATCCCGGTGGACAAACGGGATAAGCGCACTAACGTATGATAACTATCAACAATCATACTTCAGTGCGCTTATTTATTGACTATGATGCGCATTGAAGTATGATTTATAAAGATATTCATACTTTGATACCATGCGCACTCTGACCGACATTGCCGCGTACCTCCGGTCTCGCCTGACGGACGCGCGCCTCACGCAGGCGCAGCTCGGCGCGGCGTCCGGCGTCTCCCGCCGCACGCTGACACACGTCCTCGGCGGTCGGATCGACTACAAACTCACGACGCTGCTCGCGATCCTCGATCGCCTGGGCCTCGAACTCGCGATCGTTCCCAAGCCTGCGGCGACAGGCGTCGAGCGCGATCTCGAACCCACGGAACCGGCCGTCAAGTCGCGCGTCCAAGCTGCGCTCGAGCACACGCGCAGCCACCGCGACGCGTCGTGAGCCTTGCTCGGCGATCGATACGAACCAGGCCCTCGATCCATGAACCTCAAAGCGCTCGGCATCTTCATCGGTGCACAACGCGTCGGCGTCCTGTTCCAGTACGCCCTCGAAGGCGCGCAAGTCACGCATCGTTTTGTCGCGGACGATGCGTTCGCGCGGCTTGCCGACGCGCCGACGGTATCGCTGTCGATGGTCTCGGACCGCCCCGACACGCAGCGCGCCATGTGGGCCGACATTCGCTCGACTCTGTTCAACGGCCGCTATAGCCCGCAAAACGGATGGCTGCTTCCGTCGTTCTTCCAGAATCTGCTGCCCGAGGGTGTGTTTCGCGACCATGTCGCGGCGCTGCGCGGATGCGATCCGAAGGACCACTTCGAAATGCTCGCCGCATGCGGAAGGGACTTGCCGGGCAACGTATCAGCGCGACCGCTCGAATTGACGCGCGATGAACTCACGCACTACGTGACGCAGGATGCCGACTCGCTCGAAATGTCGGTGACCGCCGCGCCGCTCGACGACGGCGTATCGCTGTCGGGCGTGCAACCCAAGGTCGGTGTCGTTCGGGACGGCGACCGGTACGTCGGACGCACGAAGATGCGCGACACGCATATCATCGCGAAGCTCCCTGTCGTCGGGCAGCCGCGACTCCCGGAACTCGAAGAACTGTCGTTGCGCCTTGCGGGGGCGGCCGGCGTGCCGGTCACGCAGGCCTACCTCGAACCGCTCGAAAAACTCGCCGTCGAGCACGGCTACGATCTCGGCGACGCGGACCAGCAGACGCATTTCCTCGCCGTCGTCCGCTACGATCGAACCGCCAACGGACGCGTGCACTGCGAAGACTTCGCGCAAGTCCTCGGCGTGATGCCCGAGCAGAAATACACGGGCGCGAGTTACTTCGACATCGCCAGCGTCATGCTCGCGTTTCCCTCGCTCGGCGAAGCGGCCGTGCACGGCTTGCTGCGCCGGCTCGTCGTCAACGAGTTGCTCGGCAATCCCGACATGCATTTGAAGAACATCGGCGTCTACTACCCCGATGGCCGCACGCCCGAGATGCCCCCCGCGTACGACATCGTGGCATACGCCGCGTACAACCGCCGGCAGGGCCATGCAATGCATATCCTGCCGCAAGAACGCATCGACAAGCCGCGTCTATCCGTTGCGGATGCATTAGAGGGCAAGGCCGCCAAACCGGGCCTCTCTCCATTCGTCGTGCGTCGATTCTGCGCGGATCTCGGCATTCCGGAGAAACCCGCGACGGCCGTGATCCGGGACGCGGTCGCCTCCGCGTTTGCGCGCTGGCCCGCGATGATCGAGGCCGCATGGCTGACCGATCGGCAAAAGCAGCGCCTGCTTGCCCACTTCCACGACCATGCGCTGATTCAGTCGCTCGCGCGACGGCGGATGCCGCGCGCGCAAGCGTGAGATCGACTTCGCGTTGCGCCGGAGCGCGAGCGACGCGTGCCGCCCTCTGAGGCTCCGCTACCCCTTCAACGCCGCCGTCAATTCCTCGCGCACATTCGGCCGCTCCGCATACGGATCGGTCGGATTGCGACGGCCGACGATGTCTTCGAAGCGTGCGTGCACGGGCGTCAGCGAATTCGGATGCGAATAGATGTAGAACGCCTCGTTGCGGATTGCATCGAAAACAAATTCGGCGACCTCGGCCGCGCTGACCTTGCCCGACTTGACGGCCTTTTCGCTAAGCGCCGCCGCGACCTGCTGCGAACGCGTCTTCGGCGCCTCGTTCTTGAGCGTCTCGGGGCGATTGCGCGCCGCATGCGCGATCCCCGTCGGCACGAAATACGGGCACAACACCGAACAATGAATCTGGTCGGTCACGAGCGACAGATCCTGATAAAGCGTCTCGGTCAGCGACACGACCGCATGCTTCGAGACGTTATACGAGCCCATCAGCGGCGCGTTGAGCAAGCCCGCCATCGATGCCGTATTCACGATATGTCCGCGGAATCCGGGATCGTGTTTCGCGGCCTCGATCATCAGCGGCGTAAATGCCTTCACGCCATGAATGACGCCCCAGAGATTGACGCCGAGCACCCACGCCCAATCGCGCTCCGAATTTTCCCAGACCAGACCGCCGCTGCCGCCCACGCCCGCATTGTTGAACACGAGATGCGGCGCGCAATACGCCGCCACCGTCGCACGCGCGAGCGCCGCGATATCGTCGACCTTCGATACGTCGACGCGTTGGACGATCGCATCGGCACCCGCCGCCTTGACCTCGGCGTAGGTCTCGTCGAGTGCATCCTGTTGAACGTCGGCCAGCACGAGCCGCATGCCGAGGCGCGTGCCGATGCGTGCGAATTCGCGTCCGAAGCCTGAACCGGCGCCCGTGATGACGGCTACTTTGCCGTGGAAATCTTGCATGTCGCGTCCTGTTTGATCGTCGTATAGCGTTCGCGCAATTCGCGCTTGAGCACCTTGCCGATCGGACTGCGCGGCATGGCGTCGACGAAAACCACATCGGCGACGCGCTGCATCTTGCCAAGCCGTCCGTTCGCGTAAGTCTTGAGCCCTTCCTCGGACACGGTCGCCTGCGCATGCGGCACGACGAACGCGACCGGCGTTTCTCCCCACTGCTGAGATTCGATACCGACCACCGCCACATCGTAGACGTCGGCATGCGTGCGGATTTCCGCTTCGAGATCGCTCGGATAGACGTTGAAGCCGCCCGAGATGATCATGTCCTTCTTGCGATCGAGCAGCGTCAGAAAACCGTCCTCGTCGAAACGGCCGAGATCGCCGGTCCGAATGAAACGCTTGCCGCTCGGGTCGTACCACTCGGCCTCGGCGGTCTTCTCCGGCTGATTGTGATAGCCCGTCATCATCGCGGGCGAATGCCCGACGACCTCGCCGATCTCGCCTTGAGGGACCTCGCGTCCCGCTTCGTCGATCAGACGGATATCGTGTCCCGCGATCGGTTTGCCGACCGTATGCAGCTTGTCCGGATACGCGGTCGCGACCAGCTCGCACGACCCGCCGCCCTCGGTCATGCCGTAGTACTCGGTCAGCGCGCCGGGCCAGCGCTTGACGATGTCGGCCTTGAGCCGCGCGCCGAACGGCGCGCTCGTCGAAAACTTCGCCTCGAAACTCGACAGGTCATATCGGTCGAATTCGGGGAAATCCATGATCCGCTGATACTGAACCGGCACGAGCATCGCATGCGTCGCGCGGTAGCGCTGCGCGAGTTCGAGAAATCCCTTGACGTCGAACTTCGGCATCAGCACGACGGTACCGCCGAGCGTGAGCGTCGGAAAGAAACTCACGAGCGTCGTGTTCGAATAAAGCGGCGTCGAAATCATCGTGACGACATGCGGGCCATAGCCGCGATCGACGCTGCGCACCGCATACGCCCATCGCATCGCGTGCGCTTGCACGATGCCTTTCGGCGTCCCCGTCGTGCCCGACGAATAAATGATGTTGAAGCCCCATTGCGGCTGGATCTCGACATGGGCGGGCTTCGCACCCACGGGTTCGAGCCAGGCGTCGAGCGCGCCCGGCCGGCCGATATGCACGCGCCGCGCGTACACATCGGTTGCAACCGATTCGAGCACGCGCTCGACGTCCTCGTCGAGAAACAGCAGCCGCGCGCCCGAATTCGCGATCATGCCCGCGAGACTCGCGGGGCTCGACGACGGCGCGAGCGGCGCGACGACGGCGCCCGCGCGCAGCGCGCCGAGAAAAGCGACGACATAGTCGATCGACGCATGCGCCGCGATCGCGACGGCATCGCACGGCGCGACACCGTCACGCTGCAACGATGCCGCGAAGCGATCGACTTCGGCGTCGAGTTCCGCATAGCTGATCTCGCGGCCTTCGCAGATCACCGCGCGACGCTCGCCATGCTCGGCCGTATGCACGCGAAGCAAATCGGTCACGCAGAGAAACGGCTGCGCGAGCCATTCGGCGATATCGCTCATGACGCCCCCTCAGATACCCGGTAGAACGACGACCTTGCCCTTCACCTGACGCGCCGCCATGCGCGCGATGCCATGCGCCGCATCGGCAAGCGACACGCGTTCGCTGATGAACGGCTTGACCTTGCCTTCGGCGAACCATGCCGCCAATTGCTTCATGTTCGCGAGATGCTGCGCGGGATCGCGGCGCACGGCATCGCCCCAGAACACGCCGAGGATCGCGCGCTCCTTGAGCAAGGCCAGATTGAGCGGCAGCTTCGGAATCTCGCCGGCCGCGAAACCCACGACAAGAAAACGTCCGCGCCATGCGGTCGCACGCAACGCGACTTCCGAATAGCGTCCGCCGACAGGGTCATAGACGACATCGGCACCGTTGCCGTCGGTCAGCGCGTCGACCCGCTTGCGCAAGTCCTCTTCTTCGTAGTTGATGACCTCGTCGGCGCCGAGCTGTTTGCACAGCGCGAGCTTGTCGGCCGTCGACGCCGCCGCGATCACGCGCGCGCCCATCGCTTTGGCAATCTCGATTGCCGCGAGGCCGACCCCGCCCGCCGCGCCGAGCACGAGCAAGGTCTCGCCCGCCTGCAATTTCGCGATCTGCTGGAGCGCGTGCAGCGACGTGCCGTACGTCAGCACGAAGGCCGCGCCGAGTTCGAAATCCATGCCGGCCGGCAACGGCGCGACACGCGCCGCGTCCGCGACGCAGAGTTCGGCGAAACCGCCGTGTCCCGTCGACGCGATCACGCGATCGCCGGCCTTCAGATGGCGCACGCCCTCGCCGACCGCATGCACGGTGCCCGCGAGTTCCGCGCCCGGCGAAAAAGGCAGCGGCGGCTTGAATTGATAGAGGCCCTGAACGATCAGCGCATCGGGAAAATTGATCGATGCGGCTTCGACCCGGATGACGACTTGCCCCGCACCCGGCGCCGGATCCGCGACGTCTTCGAGCTTGAGATCCGAGATCGGGCCGAACGCCCGGCACATCAAAGCCTTCATCGCGTTCCCTCCGCGGCGGTCGCCGACTGACGTTCGTTTTCCTGTGTCTGCAACTGGCGCCAAAGAATCTTGCCCGTGCCCGACTTCGGCAGCGCGGACACGAATTCGACGATGCGCGGCGCCTTATAGGCCGCCATGTTCGCGTGCGCCCAATCGATGACCTCCTGCTCGGTCACGCTGCCCACTTTCGCGGGATTCAGCACGACGAGCGCCTTGACGGTCTCGCCGCGGCGAGCATCGTTCGAGCCGATCACGCAGACCTCCTGAATCGACGGATGCCGGTACATCATCGCCTCGACTTCGGCCGGCCAGACCTTGTAGCCCGACGCGTTGATCATGCGCTTGAGCCGGTCGATCATGAAGAAATAGCCGTCTTCGTCGACGCGCCCCAAATCGCCCGTGCGCAGGAAAGCCTTGCCGTCGATCTCGATGAACGCATCGCGCGTCGCATCGGGATTGCGCCAGTAGCCGCGCATGATCTGCGGACCGTGGACGACGATCTCGCCCGTTTCGCCCTGCGGCAACTCGGCGAGCGTGCCCGGATCGATGATCCGCGCATCGAGGTCGTAGACCGGAATGCCGAGACATTGCGGCTTGGGCCGATGCGCGGGATTGATATGGGTCGCCGCGATCGTCTCGGACATGCCGTAGCCTTCGACGAATTCGAGGCCCGTCAGATCGAACAGCTTCTTGACGATCGCATCGGGCATCGCCGCGCCGCCGCCGCGCACCGCCGCGAGCGTCGAGATGTCGTATTCGCCGAGACGCGGATTCGAGAGGAAATCGACCATCATCGTCGAGATGCACTGCCAGGCCGTGATCTTGTAGTGCGAGATGCAGGCGGCCGCGACATCGCGATCCCAGCGCGGCAGGATCACGATCGTCGCGCCCGCGTAGATCGCACAATTCATGCCGCCCTGCATGCCCGTCACGTGGAACAGCGGCAATACCGAAAGATGGACGCCTTCGGGCGATGTGCAGAACCAGTTGACGCCGCCGACGAGCGTCGCCATGACGCTGCGATGCGTGTGCATGCATCCCTTGGGCTTGCCCGTCGTGCCCGATGTGTACGGCATGACGCAGAGATCGTCGGGGCCGACCGTGACCGGGCCCGGCGCATGACGCGCATCGAGCATGTCGTGCCAGCGCGTCACGGCCGCGTCGTCGATCGGTTCGCGCGGCGCCGAGACGAACGGCGGCGGCGTGATGAAGCTCGCTTGCTTGACGTAGTCGCTATACGTGGCGACGAGCACCTTCTCGATCCCCTGGCCGGGTCCGTCGCCGACGAGCGGCGCGAGATTCGCGTACAGATCCTGCGGCACGATCGCGACCTTGGCCTGGCTGTCCTCGACGTAGTGACGCAGTTCGTCGGTCAGGTTCATCGGATTGACGGGCACGACGACCGCGTTCGCGCGCAGGATGCCGTAGTACGCGAGCACCCACTGCGGGCTGTTCTGCATATACAGCAGCACGCGATCGCCGGCCTTGACGCCGCATTCATGTTCGAGCCATCCCGCGATGTGCTCGGTTTGTTCCTTGAATTGGGCGAACGTGAGCGGCGTGTCGTAGAAGATGATGAACGGCTTGTCGGGAAAACGCGTCGCCGCGACCTCGACGTTGTACGACAGACTCGTTTGCGGCAGCGTCATATGATGCGACTGCCCGCGCGGCCAATGCTTGAAATGCAGATTTGACATATCGGCTCCGGACAATGCGCTTAAGCGTGTTCGAGGTAACGCCCGAGTTCGACCTTGGCGATCGCATTACGGTGGACTTCGTCCGGACCGTCGGCAAAGCGCAGCGTGCGCGCATGCGCATACGCGCGCGCCAGGCCGAAGTCGTCGCTGACCGCGCCGCCGCCGTGCGCCTGCATGGCCCAGTCGAGGACCTGACACGCCATGTTCGGCGCGATGACCTTGATCATCGCGATCTCCTGGCGTGCGTCCTTGTTGCCGACCGTATCCATCTTGTACGCGGCGTTGAGCACGAGAAAACGCGCTTGATCGATCATGATCCGCGCCTCGGCGATACGCTCGCGCGTGACGCCCTGGTCCGCGACCTTGCGGCCGAATGCGACGCGCGACAACGCGCGCCGGCACATCGCTTCGAGCGCGCGCTCGGCCACGCCGATCAAACGCATGCAATGGTGAATGCGTCCCGGCCCGAGACGGCCCTGTGCGATTTCAAAGCCGCGTCCTTCGCCGAGCAGCATATTGCTCGCGGGCACGCGCACGTTTTCGAACAGCACCTCGGCGTGACCGTGCGGCGCATCGTCGTAGCCGAACACGGGCAGATGCCGGAGCACCTTGACGCCCGGCGTGTCCATCGGCACGAGAATCATCGATTGCTGCTGATGGCGATTCGGATGATCGGGATCGGTCTTCCCCATGAAGATCAGGATCTTGCAGCGCGGATCGTTCGCGCCCGATGTCCACCATTTGCGGCCGTTGATCACATAGTGGTCGCCGTCGCGCTCGATGCGCGCCTGGATA
This sequence comes from Pararobbsia silviterrae, assembly GCF_003628125.1. Taxonomy (GTDB): domain Bacteria; phylum Pseudomonadota; class Gammaproteobacteria; order Burkholderiales; family Burkholderiaceae; genus Pararobbsia; species Pararobbsia silviterrae. The sequence goes on along the minus strand of NZ_RBZU01000004.1, from coordinate 201,970 downwards.
TTCGTGGCATCCGACGAGGCCACGGCCGGTTCGGTCATCGCGAACGCCGAACGGATCGTGCCGTCGAGCAAGGGCTTGAGCCATTGTTCATGCTGCGCGGGCGTGCCGTAGCGGACCAGCGTTTCCATATTTCCCGTGTCGGGCGCCGAGCAATTGAACGGCTCCGCGCCGATCGGCGAACGCCCCATCAATTCGCACAGCGGCGCGTATTCGAGGTTCGTGAGCCCGGCACCGTATTGCGATTCGGGCAGGAATAAATTCCAGAGTCCCGCGGCGCGCGCCTTGTCCTTGAGCGCCTCGATGACGGGCGCGGGCTGCCATGGATTGCCTGCTTTGCGCGCGGCGTCCATCTCGGCCTCGAATTGCTTTTCGGCCGGGAAAATAAATTCGTCCATGAACGCGCCGACGCGCTTCTGCAAACCCCTGACTTTGTCCGAGTACTCGAAATCCATGAAGCGAATCCTTGTTGGGGGAGGAATGAAAGACGCGCCGCAAACGTGTCGCATTGCATCGCATTACATGCGGCGCCGCGCTACCGCATCGCGTCGACCTCGCACGCGAGCGCCCACGCGCGTTGAGCGAGCGGCGCAGCGCGTTTGCCGGCTTCGAGCGCCGATGCGCTGGACGCATTGCCTTGAAGTGCGCGTGCGGTGATGCCCTGGAGGATACCCACAAGGCGGAACATGTTGAAAACCAGGTAATAACCCCAATCCACCTCCGATACCGCGAATGCGGACGTGTGGCCCGTGCGTTCGAGGTAGGTCTTGACGTAGTGCGCCTCGTCGGGAATGCCAAGCGCCGCGAGATCGAGCCCCGCGATGCCGCGCGATTCGCCCGGGGCCATGCGCCATGCGAGGCAGTGATACGAGAAATCGACGAGCGGATGGCCGAGCGTCGACAGTTCCCAATCGAGCACGGAGACGATGCGCGTGGCCGTGCGATCGAGGATCACGTTGTCGAGCCGGTAATCGCCGTGCACGATGCGGCTCTCGTCATCGGACGGCAGATGCTTGGGCAGCCATTCGATCAGATTGTCGGCCGCTTCGATGCGTTCGGTTTCCGCGGCGCGATATTGCTTGGTCCAGCGCGCGACCTGGCGTTCGACGTAATTGCCGGGTTTGCCATAGTCGGCCAGGCCGACCGCGGCCGGATCGACGCTATGCAGCGCGGCCATCACGCGATTCAATTCATCGTAGATCGCGCCGCGTTCGCTGCGCGTCATGTCGGGCAATGCGGGATCCCAGAGCACGCGGCCGTCGACGTACTCCATGATGTAGAACGCCGTGCCGATGACGTCGGCATCTTCGCAAAGCGCATAGGCATGCGGCACGGGCACGTCGGTGCCGGCGAGCGCGCGGATCACGCGATATTCGCGATCGACCGCATGCGCCGACGGCAGCAATACGCCCGGCGGCTTGCGGCGCATCACATACGTCTCGCCGCCTGCTTTAAGCAGAAATGTCGGGTTCGATTGACCGCCCTTGAATTGCGCGACCTCGAGCGCGCCCGAAAAGCCCTCGACATGCATGCGCATATAGTCTTCGAGCCGGCCGATATCGAATGCATGCGCGGCCGCGACGGGCCGCGTGCCGGTGAACTCCGCGGAATCAGACATGCTGCGCTCCGGCGTCAGGAAATCGCGCTCGCGCCGCCGTCGACGGCGATGTATTGCCCCGTCACGTGGCGCGACGCTTCGCTCGCGAAATAGACGACGGTGCCCATCAGGTCCTCATCGCCGCCGAGACGGCCGAGCGGCGTGCGCTCGATGACCTGCTTGCCCATGACGTCGAGCAGGCCGGCCGCCATCTTCGTCGGGAAAAATCCCGGGCAAATCGCGTTGACGTTGATGTTGTACTTGCCCCATTCGCCGGCGAGCGCACGCGTGAAATTGATCGCGGCCGCTTTGGACGTGTTGTACGCGATCGTATTCATGCCCGGCGGCGATCCCTTGAGGCCCGCGACCGATGCGACGTTGATGATCTTGCCTGTCTTGCGCGGGATCATGCTGCGCTTGCCGACTTCGCGTGACAACATGAACGGCGCCGTGATGTTGAGGTTCATGACCTTGTGCCATGCCTCGTCGGGATACGCTTCGGCGGGTGCGCCCCACGTCGCGCCCGCGTTATTCACAAGAACGTCGATCTGCCCATAGGCATCGAGCACGCGATCGACGAGTTCGGGAACGCCTGCGGCTTTCTGAAGATCGTTGACGACCGTCAGCGCGTCGATGCCTTTGGATTTCAAATGCGCCTTGGCTTCGTCGAGCTCATCGGCCTTGCGCGCGCTGATCGCGATGCGGCATCCCATTTCGCCGAGCGCCTCGGCCATTTGCAAACCCAGGCCGCGCGAGCCGCCCGTAATCAACGCGACTTTGCCCTCAAGCTGAAACAAGGCTTTGACTTGCATCGTCTCCTGCTCCTCGATATGACGTCGGCGTGCCGCGCGTTCTTGGCGCGCTTGGCGTTCGGTCACGCCTGATGAATGACTCAAGACCTTGATGAAATGTTCTGCGATGCAGATTGACATTCCAAAGTATCGGTCCATCATAAATGCGAACGAGCGTGCTGTAAATGAAGCTTGACCAAGGTTATCCCTAGTATCGCGTTAGCCGGCCAAGCTGGTGTCAAATGCGGGTGGCGCGCAGCACGCGGTCCGGATATGGCCCGCAAAAAACGCATCGCACGCCGCATCGGCACCGTCGCTGCGTGCGCATCGGGACTCACCTGTTCTGCATAGCAGTCCCATCGATCGACGCGTCGCGTGCCCGATATCGAGCGGCCGGGCGATCGCACACGAAACACAGACAACAGCAACACGAGACATCGACGAGACACCTTTATGCCCCAAACGTCCGACGCCCCGATCATCAATCCGCGCGACCTCGAATTCCAGCTATTCGAAGTGCTCGACGTCGAATCGCTGACGCAACGCGAGCGTCATGCCGAGCACACACGCGAGACCTTTATGGCGGCGCTCGACACCGCGCATGCGGTCGCGACCGAGAAATTCGCGCCGCACAACCGTCTGTCCGACGAACACGAGCCGCAATTCGACGGTCGGCGCGTGACGATCATTCCCGAGGTCAAGCACGCGCTCGATGCGTATTCGGGGACGGGCCTGCTTGCGGCAAGCAAGGATTTCGAGCGAGGCGGCATGCAATTGCCGTCGGTCGTCGCGAATGCGTGCTTGTCGTTGTTCAAGAGCGCGAACATCGCGACGTCGTCGTACGTGATGCTCACAATGGCCAATGCGAACGTGATCGAGCGCTTCGGCACCGAATCGCAAAAGCGCAAGTATCTGCAGCCGCTGCTCGACGGCCGATTCTTCGGCACGATGGCGTTGACCGAGCCTCAAGCGGGATCGAGTCTGTCGGATATCACGACGACCGCCACACCGAATGCCGACGGCACATATGCATTGCGCGGCAACAAGATTTTCATTTCGGGCGGTGACCACGAGCTGAGCGACAACATCGTGCATCTCGTGCTCGCCAAAATCCCGGGCGGACCGGCGGGCGTCAAGGGCATTTCGCTCTTTACGGTGCCCAAGCATCATGTCAACGACGACGGCAGTCTCGGGGCGCGCAACGACGTCGCTTTAGCGGGGCTTATTCACAAGATGGGATGGCGCGGCACGACATCGACAATGTTGTCGTTCGGCGAAAATGACGCGTGCATCGGCGAGCTCGTCGGCGAGCCGCATCATGGCCTCGCGTATATGTTCCATATGATGAACGAGGCGCGGATCGGCGTCGGGCTCGGCGCGGTCATGCTCGGCTATCGCGGGTATCTGGCCTCGCTCGACTACGCGCGCGAACGGCCGCAAGGCCGTCATCCGACGGACAAGAATCCGTCGACGCCTCAGCTTCGATTGATCGAACATGCGGACGTGCGACGCATGCTGCTTGCGCAGAAGGCTTATGTCGAAGGCGGTTATGCGCTGTGTCTCTATGCGGCGCGTCTCGTCGATGAACAGAACACGGGCGATAGCGCCGAAGCGCGCGCGGATGCGGCGCTATTGCTCGATCTGCTGACGCCGATCGTCAAGTCGTGGCCCTCGCAATGGTGTCTCGAAGCGAATAGCCTGGCGATCCAGATTCACGGCGGATACGGCTATACGCGCGAATATCCGGTCGAGCAGTTCTATCGCGACAACCGGCTCAATCTGATTCATGAAGGCACGCACGGCATTCAGGCGCTCGATCTGCTTGGACGCAAAGTCATGATGAAGGACGGCGCCGCGCTTGCGCGATTCGCGAAGGAAATGGAATCCGCCATTCGCGAGGCGCGCGAGATCGAGGGGTTGTCGGCATGCGCCGATGCACTCGAACGCGCATCGAGCGAAACCATCGATACGGTCGCGCATCTGCGTCCTGTGCTCGCGCGCGACACGGATCTCGCGCTCGCGAATGCCAATGCGTTTCTTGAGGCATTCGGTCATACCGTCGTCGCGTGGATCTGGCTGCGTCAAGCGATCGTCGCAGCACGTGCGCTGCAGAATGCGGCGCATGCGATAAGCGAAGCCGATCGCGATTTCTATCGCGGCAAGATCCAGGCGTGTCAGTGGTTCTTCCGATGGGAATTGCCGCGCATTCATCTTCAGCATGCGCGTCTACGCGGCCTCGACGACACGACGCTCGCGATGGAAGCCGCGTGGTTTTGAGGGGGCATGAGCGACGCCGCGTCCGCGGCGCTCATACCGAGACGCGCGCGGCGTCACTTCGCATGCACGGCTTGGACAGCGGCGCGTGCGCTTTGATGCGGCGCTCCGTGACGTCACTGAACGTCTTCGAGTGCGTCCTCGAGTGCGTCTCTGAGCACGTCTCTGAGCACGTCTCTGAGTCACGTCTCTGAGTCACGTCTCTGAGGGCGTCTTTAGGGCGTCTTTAGTGTGCCCTTAGTGCGTCAGCGTGCTTTCAAGTCGTGTGACGGCCTCGATGAGTCGAGGCCGTACCTCTTCGAGCAGGAATTCCTTTGACAGATTGAACGACGGGCCGCCGACATTGATCGCCATGATCGGCAGTCCGCCGCCGGGCTCGAATGCGCGCGCGATGCCGTTGACGTCCTTTTGCCAGTCGCCGAACGAGCACGCGACGCCGAGCGTCCGATAGTCGTCGACGCCTTGTTCGATGCCGCGCCGCACGCCGGGCCACGCGACGTGATCGAGTTCGCGAACCTCTTCCATGAAGGCGAGGCGATCCGCTTCGGGGACGGCCGCGAGCCATGCGCGGCCGATCGCCGACGTCGCGACGGGAATGCGCGAGCCGACGTCGAGCGTGAGGGTCAGCGCGACTGAACCGTGAAGGTTCTCGACATAGATCATCGACAAACGATCGCGAGTGCCGAGGGAAACCGTCGCATGCGAAAAATCGGCGAGTTCCTGCATGATCGGGCGCGCGAGCTTGCGGACGTCGAGACGCGCGAGCATCGCGCTGCCGATCGCGAGCGAGGCGGTGCCGAGCCGATATTTACCGCTGTCTTTCAGATGGATCAGATAGCCGAGGCGCGTCAAGGTCATCGTGAGACGCGAGACGGTCGACTTCGGCAATTTGCAGCGCTGCGCGATGTCTTGATTGCTCAGCGATTTATCGCCTGAACGAAAACAGGCGAGCACTTCGAGGCCGCGCGCGAGTGCGGTGACGAAGTGTCGATCTTCCTTGGCGTTGCCGACGCGCGTCGATTCCGGCGCGGAGTCTTCGGGAAAGGCGTCGTGATCCGGTGCGTCCAAAATGAAACGGCTCCACGCGAGTGATGACGTGCGCCGCGATTCGGAGAATCGGGCCGGCGGCTGAACGATCCGACGCCGCGCGCTCGAATCCGAGCGGCGTGCGGGCGAAATCGTGTGGGAACCGATCATACGGTTCCGCGACGCGGAAGTATATTCCGATCTGCAGAACCCCCAGGATCTCCAAAAATCTCCGACGCTCTCAAGTGTCGCGAGAAATCAATGACTTATTGATTTTCTATTTCCAGGAATCTCCCGGGCTCTCACGCGGATTGTCGGCAAACCGTTGGCAAAAACGGCCTACGATACTTCCAGTCCGGAGCCCAAGAATGAATGTCACGTCCACCACGTCGCCTGCTTCGATGGGGCATCCGATTCTGTTTCTTGTCGTCTGGGCCTGTGCTTACAGGGTTCTGACGCTCGCTGGGCGTGTTAAGCCCAAGCATCGGCGTTCGTCAAAGGGTTACTGACGTAGTTGCAATTGATTGCGTTCACGAGACGAGGACATCAGGCGGCCTGTGCTCGACGCGGACAACACATCGGTAAGGCCGCCCGCGCATTTCGAGCGTGTGCTATCTGGGGTCAAGGCGTTAGTGCACGAACGCAGCGGACGGACGCGTACACCGATTTAATGTAGCTCAAGGAAGTGATGTTTGCAGTCGAAATACCATCGACTAGAACAGCCTCGGCATCGCCTCCGGGATTCACAGAGGTTTCCGTCGACGACCAATAGAGCATTCCATTCGTAGCCACTGGAAGGCCGAGCGGTCCGAGTATCGTAAAAGCGGCTTGAGTACCGCCGTCCAATTCGTCGATGGCTGGCAGGTACCAATCCGTATAGTTGCCGTCCGTGACCTGCGTGCAAAGCGGCGCAGCATAGCCTGATAGCGTCCCTAGCGCATGGACGATGGTCGATGTGTTGCCTGCCCCGTCCGTCAAGCTAGACGCGTCGAGGGTCGTGAAAGTCTCCGCCCACTGGACGGTCGTAGGCGAGTCCTCTTCCTGAAGCACCGTGCCGCCGACGCTTCCCGTCGTTGCCGTCGTGTCATCGATCGCAAACACATAGCCCGCCTCATACACACTGCCGTAGCCCAAGATGCTGACCGCCACGTTCACGGCAGTCGCATTCGATCCGGATGCCGCCAATACGATCGGCGTGGCGCTCGTGTCGCCAACCGCCGCGCTGGGTGTATTCCCCGGCGCGATGGTCACGGTACAGCTCGATGCGACGGCGAGCGTCGAGCCACATGTCGTCGATGTCGATGCACCGGTAGGCAGCGCGGGCGATATTGAAAATGCCAAATCGACAACCGCTGCACTTCCTGTGTTCGTAAACGTGATGGTCCGGGGATTGCCGGTCAGCGCAGTATTCGTGACCGGAGAGTAGACCGCAAGGGCAAGCGACGAAACGCTCGCGGACAGCGTGGTGGGTGACGCTGAAGGCGTTGTGCCGCCCGTCGACGTTGTGGTCGTCGTGCTCGGTGAGTTCGACCCGCCACATGCGGTCAATGCAGCACAGACGACGATCGCAGCGCCACGCGCCACAAATTTTCCCAACCGATTCATGACGCGCCCCTTTGGTCTGCGTGCTCTCAAAGAGTCGACGCGTGATTTTTGGGCGAAATTATCGGTTAATCGGCGACCGATGGATATATTGCAAATTGAGTACTATTCGTCGAAATCCCGAAGATTGGGCATCGGATGCGGAATTGCACGGGCACGTCACGAGGCTGACTGCACCGGCGGAATCTTGGCTACGCCGCCAGTCGTGACAGGATTCGTTGTACTGCCCTTTCCCGTTTCCACCTCCGTGAACGTGCCAACCACCTCATGCAGTCCGCCATTGAGGTATTGCCGGATGGCTTCACGTTGAGCGTCCAGACCAAGGCCGGATTGCCCTTGACGTTGCGTCGACACGCGAAGATAGGTAACGAATTTGGTCATGACAACACGACAAGACGTTCAGCCGATCCGCGCGTTCGCTCGCCGTTCCAGGTCGGTTTCGAACCGTCCCTGCCGGCACGAGCAGATGGGAAAGGAGCGCAGACCGGATTTTCAGGGGGCGATCCAGGATTGATGTGCGTCATGCGCTTAGCGCGAATTCATCTCAATCCAACAAAAACATAAATTGAAAATTACATTTGCATTTCATCTTCGCATTCCCGCTTTATGCTAACAAAATGCTTTCGAAGACTTCCCCGCACACGTAATGCGTCGTAAGACGAAATCCAATATGGGATTGAAAGCAAATCGAAACGATCATTTCAAAGAGCGGATCCCTCGGGCTTGGCCACACTTGAACGATATCCTCGGCAACCCTTTAAACACGGGCCTATCGCGCATTCGACCCGATCGAAAGCAAATTGAAATATTGAAAACACGCCCATGAATATCGAGACAGTCGGCAAAATTGGCGGCTATTTCCCCCTTAGCTCGGCGCCTTGTCTCGGATATCGGTCGGATACGCTGTCATCACTTCGTTAATGTTCGAACGCCCCATTAAGCGTCCGGACCTGACAGGCGCCGACCGATCATGATGCATTCCAACGCCCTCAATTTCTCCGCCGGTCCCGGCGCCTTGCCGAGCACCGTGCTGGCGCAAACCCGCGAAGCGATCATCGCCGTGCCCGAGACCGGCGTGTCCGTGCTCGGCATGAGCCACCGGTCCGAGTGGTTCGTCTCGATCGTCGAGGAAGCCGAGCGCAATATTCGCGCATTGCTGGGTTTGTCCGATCGCTATTCGGTCAGCTTCCTGCAAGGCGGCAGCAGCTTGCTGTTCGCTACCATCCCGATGAATTTCGCCACGCCGGCCTTCGCGCCGCCCGCGTATGTGAATTCGGGCTACTGGAGTTCGCGTGCGTCCGCCGAAGCGAGCCGCGTCGGCCCGAGCACGGTCGTCTGGGACGGACAGTCCGTCGGATTCCGCGAACTGCCGACGCTCGAACATCTCGACGTCGATCGTCGCGCGGCCTATCTGCACTACGTCTCGAACGAAACCATCGAAGGCTTGCAGTTCCGTTTGCCCACACAGGACCCCGCGGTGCCGCTGATCGCGGATATGTCGTCGGATTTTCTGTCGCGGCCGCTCGCGACCGAGCGCTTTGCGATGATCTACGCGCATGCGCAAAAGAACCTCGGACCGGCCGGCGTCACGGTCTCGGTCATCGATCGCGAATTGCTCGGTCGCATTCCCGGCAATCTGCCGCGCATCCTCGATTTCCGCACGCAGATCGAGCATCACTCGAACTACAACACGCCTCCCGTCTTCGCGATCTACGTGCTGACGCTGATCACGCGCTGGCTGCTCAACGACATCGGCGGACTCGCGGCGATGCAAAAGGTCAACGAGACGAAATCGTCGCGCCTGTATCGCCAACTCGACGAGATGCAGGACGTCGTCAAGATCCATGCGGCGCGTGCATGGCGTTCGCAAATGAACGTCGCCTTCACGTTCGGCGATGCGCGACTCGATCGCGCCTTTACGGAAGCCGCCGCCGAGCACGGCATCATCGGCCTCGACGGACATCGCTCGGTCGGCGGTCTGCGCGCGTCGCTCTATAACGCGGTCACGCCCGAAGCCGTCGAATTGCTGTGCGCGACGCTCAGCGAGTTTGCGCTGCAAAGGGCTTAAGCAGCACCACCTCGATCTGACATCTGGCGCAACGATCACGCTTCGCAAGCGCCATCAAACGGGCGTCGTCGCTAAACGGCGCGCCCGTCCCCCTCACGCCGCCGCCCTCGCCCGTTCGAGAATAAAGTCGATAAACGTCGACGCCGCGCGCGTGTGATGCCGATTCGGCATATAGACCATATACATCCGCGTGCCATAGATGCTCAGCCGCCATCGATCGAGCATCGTCACGACGCGCCCTTGCGCAATGTCGTCCTGCACGACGTAGTCCGGCATCAGCGCAATACCGAGTCCGCCGAGCACCGCGTCGCGCAGAAATAGAAAATTCTCGGAAATCAGCGTCGGCTCCAGCAGCACCTCGTGCCGTTCGCCGTCGAGATACCCCGCAAGCCTCAATTGCCGTCCGATCACCGTCGACGTGATCAAAGGCTCGGCTCGCAACGCATCGAGATCGGTCGGCGCTTCGCGCGACGCCATAAACCCCGGCGACGCGCATGCGACATAGCGCACGCGTCCCATATCGCGCGCGACAAGATTCGGCGGCGCTTCCGACATCACACGCACGGCGATATCGATCTCGTCCCGCACCAGATCCTCGACACGATTCTCGAACAGCACATCGAGCACGATCCCCGGATGCGCACGCTTGAAATCGATCAGCCACGGCGCCATCACGAGCTGCCCATATCCGCTCGGCACGCTGAGCCGCACACGCCCCTGCAATTCCTGCCCGAGCGTCGTCACCGATTCGTGCGCATCGCGCAAGGCATTGCGAATCGTGAGCCCATGCTGATAAAGCCGCAAACCGATTTCCGTCGGTTCGAGACGCCGCGTCGTTCGACGCACGAGCTGCACGCCGACCGACTTCTCAAGCTGATTCAAGTGATAGCTCACGTTCGCGCGGCTCATCTTGAGCCGGCGCGCCGCTTCGCTCAAATTGCTCGCGTCGAGAATTTCGACGAGCAAGGTCAATGAATTCAAATCCATGAAAATCGCCGCACTAAGTCGATCGAGATCGCCGCGCTAAACCCACGAAGATCCCCGTGCCAAATCCGTGAAAATCGCCGCGCGATACACACGCGGATCCACGCACGCCAACGCGTTCCGTCCGCCTATCCGCGCCCACTGTCAAATATGATTTGACAGTCTGTTCATCCGTCATGGCATTGTCAATCCGGGTCGCGCCCGCCAGAATCGACCATCGAACCGGCTCGTCCGGGCACAAGAACATACGGAGACACGGCATGGACGTCGCACAGACGACCGACAAAGTCACGCGCGAACTGCGCGGCGCGGTGATGCTGATCACCGTCGACCATCCCCCCGTCAACGCGCTCGGCGCCGAGGTCCGGCGCGGCCTGCTCGCCGCGATCGAAGCCGCCGATCAAGATCCCGCCGTGCACGCGGTGCTGATCGTCGGCGCCGGCAGCCACTTCATCGGCGGCGCCGATATCCGCGAGTTCGGCAAAACCCGCACGCCGCCGGCCTTGCCCGAAGTCTGCGATCGCATCGAAGCGTGCCGCAAACCCGTCATCGCGGCGATTCACGGCGCGGCGCTCGGCGGCGGCCTCGAAGTCGCGCTCGCCGCGCACTACCGACTCGCCGTCGACGGCGCCAAACTCGGCCTGCCCGAAGTCCAGCTCGGACTCATGCCCGGCGCGGGCGGCACGCAACGCACACCCCGCTTGATCGGCGTCGTCCCCGCGCTCGACATCGCGCTGACGGGACGCCACGTCGGCGCGGCCGAAGCGCTCGCGCTCGGCCTCGTCGATCGCCTCGGCGAAAGCGGCGACACCCTCGCCGAAGGTCTCGCCTACGCACAAGCGCTGCTCGCCTCGCACGCCGCGCCGCGCCGTTCACGCGATGCGCAAGGACTCGCCGACGTCGCCGCAGTCAAGGCCGCCCTCGCGGCCGCGCGCGCCGACACCGCGAAGAAATCGCGCGGCCTGTTCTCGCCGATGAAGATCATCGACGCCGTCGAAGCCGGTCTCGATCACGGCTTCGATCAGGGCATGAAGACCGAACGCGCGCTGTTCCTCGAATGCATCGACAGCCCTCAGCGCGCCGGCCTGATTCACGCCTTCTTCGCCGAACGCGAAGTCTCGAAGACACCCGAGCTCGCCGCCGCGAAGCCGCGCAAGATCGCACACGTCGGCGTCGTCGGCGGCGGCACGATGGGCGCGGGCATCGCCATCGCGGTACTCGATGCGGGCCTGCCCGTCACGATGATCGAGCGCGACACCCCCTCGCTCGAACGCGGCCGCCAGAACATCGAGAAGGTCTACGACAGTCTCGTCGCACGCGGCCGCATGACACCCGACGCCAAGGCCGCGACGCTCGCGCGCTGGAACGGCAGCACGCAATACGAGGCGCTCGCGTCGGTCGATCTCGTCATCGAAGCCGTCTTCGAAGAGATGGCTGTCAAACACGGCGTGTTCGCGGAACTCGATCGCGTCTGCAAACCGGGCGCGGTGCTCGCGACCAACACGTCATACCTCGATATCGACGAAATCGCCGCGCGCACGTCGCGTCCCGCCGACGTCATCGGGCTGCATTTCTTCTCGCCCGCGAACGTCATGAAGCTGCTCGAAGTCGTCGTGCCCGCACAGGTGAGCGCGGACGTCGTCGCCACGGCATTTGCCCTCGCGAAAACCTTGCGCAAGACCGCGGTACGCGCGGGCGTCTGCGACGGCTTTATCGGCAACCGCATCCTCGGCGTCTACAAGACGGCCGCCGATCATCTGATGGCGGACGGCGCATCGCCCTATCAGATCGACAAGGCCCTGCGCGACTTCGGCTATCCGATGGGCCCCTATCAAGTCTCCGACCTCGCGGGCGGCGACATCGGCTGGGCCACGCGCAAACGCCGCGCCGCGACGCGCGACCCGCGCGCACGCTATGTCCAGATCGCCGACCGCCTCTGCGAGCGCGGCTGGTTCGGCCAGAAAACGGGCCGCGGCTTCTATCTGTATCCGGACGGCGCACGCACGGGCACGCCCGACCCCGAAGTCGAGACGATCGTCGATGCCGAACGCGCGCGCGCGGGCATCGCGCCGCGCACGTTCACGGACGCCGAGATCGTGCGCCGCTATCTCGCCGCGATGATCAACGAAGGCGCGAACGTGCTTCACGAACGCATCGCGCTGCGTCCGCTCGATATCGACGTCACGTTTCTGTACGGCTACGGCTTCCCGCGCTACCGCGGCGGCCCGATGCATTACGCGGACACCGTCGGACTCGCCAAGGTCCTCGCCGATATCCGCGAATTCGCGGCCGACGACCCGCTGTTCTGGCGCCCGTCGCCGTTGCTCGTCGACCTCGTCGAACGCGACGCGACCTTCGCCAGCCTCAATCAATCATTCCAATCGAAATAAAGGATTCGACCATGCGTGAAGCCGTTATCGTCTCGACCGCGCGTACGCCGCTGACCAAATCGCATCGCGGCGAACTCAACATCACCTCGGGCGCGACGCTGGCCTCGTTCGCGGTCAAGGCCGCCGTCGAACGCGCGAAGATCGATCCCGCGCGCATCGAGGACGCGATTCTCGGTTGCGGCTATCCCGAAGGCACGACGGGCCGCAATATCGCGCGCCAGGCCGTGATCCGCTCCGAGCTGCCGCTCTCGATCGCGGGGACGACGGTCAATCGATTCTGCGCCTCGGGCCTGCAGGCGATCGCGATCGGCGCGGGCCGCATCGTCGTCGACGGCGCGCCGGCCGTCATCGCGGGCGGCGTCGAAAGCATCTCGGCGATCCGCACGCGCGAAGACGGCGATGCCGATCTCGATCCCTGGCTCGTCGAGCACAAGCCCGATCTCTATATGGCGATGATCGACACGGCCGACATCGTCGCCAAGCGCTACCAGATCAGCCGCGAAGCCCAGGACCGCTTCTCGCTCGAAAGCCAGCGACGCACGGCCGAAGCGCAGGCCGCCGGCCGCTACGCCGACGAAATCATTCCGATCACGACAACGATGGCCGTCGCCGACAAGACGACCGGCGAGATCACGAAACGCGAAGTCACGGTGGCGATGGACACGTGCAATCGCGCCTCGACGACCTATGAAGCGCTCGCCAAGCTCGAACCCGTCAAGGGCCCGGGAAATTTCATCACGGCCGGCAACGCCTCGCAGTTGTCCGACGGCGCATCGGCCTGCGTGATGATGGGAGCGAAGGAAGCCGAACGCGCGAACCTGACGCCGCTCGGCGCATTCCGCGGCTTCGCCGTCGCGGGATGCGAACCCGACGAAATGGGTATCGGCCCCGTCTTCGCGGTGCCGAAGCTGCTCGCGCGCCACGGTCTCAAGGTCGACGACATCGGCCTGTGGGAGCTCAACGAGGCCTTCGCGTCGCAAGCGATCTATTGCCAGCAGCAGCTCGGGATTCCGCACGAGCTGCTCAACGTCAACGGCGGTTCGATCGCGATCGGCCATCCGTTCGGCATGACGGGCGCGCGACTCACGGGCCACGTGCTGCTCGAAGGCCGGCGACGCGGCATCAAATACGCGGTCGTCACGATGTGCATCGCCGGCGGCATGGGCGCGGCGGGCCTCTTCGAAATCTATTGATAGCGAGCGTTCAGCCATGGATCTCCAGTTCACGCCGGACGAACAAGCGTTTCGCGAACGCGTCGTCGACTTCCTCGCGCGCAAGCTCCCGCCGCGACTCTCGGACAAGGTCCACGACGGCGAACATCTGAGCCGCGACGACATGGTCGAGTGGCACGCGATCCTCAATGCCGAAGGCTGGCTCGCGAATCACTGGCCGCGCGAGTACGGCGGTCCGGGCTGGAACGCCATCGAACGCTTTATATTCGAGAACGAATGCGCGCTCGCGGGCGCGCCGCGCATCGTGCCGTTCGGCGTCAACATGCTGGGCCCGGTGCTCATCAAATACGGCAACGAAGCGCAGAAACGTCATTGGCTGCCGCGCATTCTCGACGGCTCGGACTGGTGGTGTCAGGGCTATTCCGAACCCGGATCGGGTTCGGACCTCGCATCGGTCCGCACATCCGCCGTGCGCAAGCACGACGCGAACGGCGACTTCTATCTCGTCAACGGACAGAAGACCTGGACGACGCTCGGCCACTACGCGAACATGATTTTCTGTCTCGTGCGGACCGCGACCGACGTGCGTCCGCAGGAAGGCATCAGCTTTCTGTTGATCGACATGAACACGCCGGGCATCGAGGTCCGGCCGATCATCACGCTCGATGGCGCGCACGAAGTCAACGAAGTGTTTTTCACCGATGTGCGCGTGCCCGTCGACAATCTCGTCGGCGAAGAGAACCGCGGCTGGACCTATGCGAAATACCTGCTGACGTACGAGCGCACGAATATCGCCGGCGTCGGCTTCTCGGTCGCCGCGCTCGAACGCTTGCGCGCGATCGCGCGCAAGCAGACGCGCAACGGCAAGCCGCTTGCCGAAGACCCGGGCTTCGCCGCACGCTTCGCGCGCGTCGAGATCGACCTCGAAAATATGAAGACGACGAATCTGCGCGTGCTAGCGGCCGTCGCGGGCGGTGGCGCGCCCGGCGCCGAAAGCTCGATGCTCAAGATTCGCGGCACCGAGATCCGGCAGGAAATCACGGCGCTCACGCGCCGCGCGATGGGTCAGTACGCGCTGCCGCTATTCGATGCCGACAGCCACGACGCGGCGCTGGAATCGATGCTCGACACGCCGGGGGCCGCCACGGTGTCGAACAGCTATTTCAACAACCGCAAGCTGTCGATCTTCGGCGGATCGAACGAGATCCAGAAGAACATCATCTCGAAGATGATCCTGGGTCTCTAGATCCTAGGGCGCGCGAAAGCACGAGCAAATCCGACACGGCATTCGCGCGACCGAAGGCGCAGGCGATCGCAAACCCCGGCCGCCATCGACACAGAAAGCCGCCCGGCTCCGCATGAACCGGGCGGCAACGACCGCCCTACAACGGTCTCGCTACAAAGACTTGAACAGCGGACTCTTCGCGAGCGCCTGCGCGCCGTCGGCGTTGCTCAGGAATTTCTCGGTATAGATGTCCCGCTCGAACAACTGTCCCTGCATGAGCGCGCGGATCGACGCTTCGATCATGACGGGCGGACCGCAGAGATAGGCCTTGTGACCGCGAAAATCGTTGCCGAAGTGCGCGCTCGCGGCCTGGTGCACGAAGCCGCGAAACCCGTCCCACGTCGAATCGCCCGGTTCGTCCGATAACGCGGGCACATAGCGGAAGTTCGGATGCCGCGCTTCGAGCGCGAGGAAAGCCTCGTGGTAGTAGAGCTCCTCGCGATTGCGCGCGCCGTAGACGAGCGTAATCGGCCGCGCATCGCCGTCTTCGAGCAAATCGAACAACATCGAACGCGGGCTCGAGAGTCCCGATCCGCCCGCGATCAGAATCACGGGCTTCGGGTCCGACTTGCGCACGAAGAAGCGGCCGTAAGGCCCCGCGAGACGCACGGCATCACCGGGCGCGAGCTGCTCGTGCAGATACGCCGTACCCTTGCCGCCCGGCACGCGGCGCACATTGAGCTCGATCCGGTTGCGCATGCCCGGCGCGCCCGCGAGCGAAAACGCGCGCGGCGTCGACTCGCCGGGAATCGTCACGTTCACGTATTGCCCCGCTTGAAACGCGATCCCGTCGCCGTCGAGTTCGATCGCGATGCCCTTGATCGTCGGCGTCAGATCCTCGATCGCGACGACGCGGCCGACATAATCGAGCACGGGATAGTGCATCGCATCTTCGTCTTCATCGATATCGGCCTCGATCGTAATATCCGACTGCGCGGTCGCGCAGCACGCGAGGCACTTGCGTTCGTCGCGCTCGAAGTCCATCAACGCGAACGGCGATGCATGGCCGTGTTCGATCTCGCCGTCGACGACCTGGACCTTGCATGTCGCGCACAGCCCGTGACAACACGCATGCGGCAGCCAGACCCCCGCGCGCATGCACGCATCGAGGATCGTCTGGTCGGGCGCGATATCGATCGTCTGCCCGATCGGTTCTATCGTGAGTTGGTAGCTCATCTGTGTCTCCTGCATGACCGTGAATGACTCGCGAGACGCCATTGCGGCGCGGCGTCCCGCACGGCGTCCGGCCGTACGCGCGAAGCGGCTCGCACGGCACGGCCGCAGGCACGCGCGATCCGCACGCGATCGAAGGGTTCGACGTCTCGCATGGCCGCCTCAGCTGAACGAACCGTGGATGCCCGTGAGGCCCGGCGTACGGATCCGGATCACGGATTTGTGGCCGAGACCGTTGTCCGCGAGCGAACGATCGAAGTCGGGCTCGAAGCGCTTGCCCGAGTGGAACCACTCGATCGCGTGCACGTCGACGCGCGCCCAATCCGGATGCATGCCGTACATGCCGGGCAAGACCGCCGTCGCGAGCGTTTCGAACGTCATGCCGGGATCGACCGGAATGCAATGCGGCGAACAGAACATCAGGTGATCTTCCCAACCCACAAACAGCAGGCGTTGACCGTGGAAGTTCTCCTCACGGTCGCGCATCTCGCCTGTGTAACCCTCTTTGAGTGCGATAACGGGCATGGTTGTCTCCTTGTCGAGATCAAGCGGCGGCGGATTCGGCCGGGTGCGGAACGGACGCCGGATCGGCGCGGCTTTCGTCGGACGCCTGGCCGCCGTGACTCGGCCGCCCCGTCCATTTGAGCCAGTTCTTGCGATCGGGCGAATCCTCGAAGTCGTGACCGTCCTCGCCGACGTGTATGTGGTAGTAGCGCAGCACTTCGAGCATCGGATTGAAGTCGGGCGCGGTGGGATCGACGTCGGGTTCGAAGCAGTTGCCCTGATAGATCTGATGCACAGGCAACCACGCCTGCACGTATTTTTCGGGCTCGCCGTCGAATACATCCTTGCAGCCGTCCGAGCAGAAGTGGAATTTGTGGCCTAAATAGTCGCTCTCGCGATAACAGATCTTCGTCGGATCGTCGGGCTCGGTGAAGGCCATCGGAATCTGGCAGATCTGGCACAGCATCGGCAGCGAGTTGTTGTAGAAGCGCTTGCCCTGCTTCTGCTGCTCGCGCCAGTACTCGAAGCGCGGCCGATAGAGACGATCGAACGTGGCCGGATATTTTTCGCCGAGCCACTTCATCTCGTCTTCCGACGGAATCCACGTGTGCATCGCGGCCGCATGCGTGTAGTTGTAGAAGATGCCCCACGCTTCATGCGAGATGCGGTCCTTCTCCTTCGAGGCGACTTCATAGTGCTTGGGCATCCGGATGCCGTAGCGCTCGAGATCGTGGAACAGCGCGCCGCCGTTCTGCTCGAAATAGGTCTCCCAGGCCTCGCCCCACGACATGATCCGTTTGGGCAGCATGTAGTCCATCATCATCGCGACGAGCGTCAACAATCTGTATCCGCGCCAGAACCACTTGTCGATCCACTTCTGGATGATCGGCACATTGCCCGGATCCTGTTCGAGCAGGAACTTGACGACTTCGAGCCCGAGCGTCATATGGCGCGATTCGTCGGACTGCGCCGAGAAGCCGAACGTCACGGTCGCCATATCGCCGTTGAACGCAGCGCCCGACATAAACGGCATGAACAGCAGATTCGTCAGCACGTATTCGAACGAGAACGAGATCGCCGTCACGAACTCGAACGGGCCCGCGGTCATCGCATCCTCGAAGTACGACTTCGGCACCGACAGATACCAGACCCGGTCGTGCATATGCTTGAAGTCATGGAAGCCGTTGAAGTACTTGTTGTAGTGACTGATCGTGTGGACCTGCGTCTGCGCATGGCGCAATTCGTCGATCGCCTGCATCTGGCACGCGATACGCGCCCCGGCGCCGCGGAAATTGCGGCCCGCGAGCGCGAAGCCGCGATGCGCCGCATATTCGAGCGGACTCACGCCGGTCAGGAACAGCTTGAGCGCGTTGATATACCGCGGGTCCGTCACGTTGAACTGTCCGTTGTTCTGCTGGAACGCGTCGATGATCGCGTAGAGCTTGCGCTCCTTCTCGCCCTGGTATTTCCAGTACGCGTCCATCGTGAGCCGGAACGGGTCCTCCCATTTGTCCCATTCATGGAC
The DNA here is from genome assembly GCF_003628125.1 of Pararobbsia silviterrae. Lineage (GTDB taxonomy): Bacteria > Pseudomonadota > Gammaproteobacteria > Burkholderiales > Burkholderiaceae > Pararobbsia > Pararobbsia silviterrae. The sequence goes on along the minus strand of NZ_RBZU01000004.1, from coordinate 183,582 downwards.
CTTGATGCCTTCGAACTGATCGTAGGGAAACACTTCGTCCATCGGCTGATACGTCGTGTCCCACGCGAGGCCGCGCGTGAGCATCGCGTAGTTTTCCTTGATGCTGAGTTTCTTCGGCGATGCGGATGTCGTGCTCATTGTCTTGTCTCCTCGGGCGCGCTCAGGCTTTCCACTCAAGAATGAATTCGTCGTCTGTCTCTTCGATATTGCCCGCGAGCGAGATCAAATTGATCTGCAACTCGCGCAGGTCGTAGTCGCGTCCGATCCGCGATTCGATCGACGCGCGTTTGATGACGAGCCGTCCGGCCGCATCGATCTTGACCATGGCCGGAAATGCATTGACGACCGCGTGCGGGTTGTCTTCGGCGATCGCTTCGATGATCGGCCGCGAATCGTCGTTCGTCTGAAACGCGATAAAAACGGAATCAGCCATGGCTCGCCTCCGCGGGTGCCGTGTTTGAAGCGCTCGACGCGTCGGCCGAGGTCGCGTCGGGCCAAGCGATGCCGAGCTTGGCAAGGCGCGCGTCGAAGGTCGCGACGACCGATGCGATCGCGGCCGCGGCCTGATCGCCGAGCGCCTCGTCCGCGATCGGCTGGAGTCCGGCGAGCACCTGCGCGCGCCAGTCGCGAATCCATCCGCCGATGCAGGCCGCATTCGCGGGTGATTCCGTGGCGGCCGTCTTGACCGTCGCATCGACCCAGCGGCTCGTTTCGTCGAACCACGTCACCGAAAACTCGTGGAGCAGGCTCAAGCCCGGGCCATACTGCTTCGCGAGCGCGGCATCGATATGCGTATAGACAAGCGGATAAAGCAGCCCGTCGAGCACGAGGTTCTGCGCGACGAAGGTTTCGAACCAGTCGCGCACGACCATGAGGTTCTCGACCGCGCGCCGCAACGGTTGCCAGGTGGGGTCTTCGAGCCAGCGCTGTTTGCCTTCGGTCAGCGACGCGCCCGTGTTGCCGTCGAGCAGCAAGCCGATACGCGATTGGTATTGCGCGAGACCCAGTCGATCCATCGAATGAAACATCGTCGCCTGTGTGATGGCCGTGCCCCATCCGTAACCGGTCACGTAACAATTATTCGTGTTCGCGGCCCATTCGACATGACGCAGCGGCACGATCAGCGAGGCGATCCGCACCCGCGCGTTATCGTCGAGGTTCGACAGCAGGCCGCGCTTGCCGACGAAGTCGAGACTCTTTTCCATCGCGTCCTGCTGGCGCGCGCGCGTGATCGTATAGGCGCCGTAGTAGTACTGGCGCGGGTCCTTGAACGCGTACCAGTCGTTCATCCGGATCGCGGTCCGGCGCTTGTCGTACAGTTCGCGGTCCGGCTCCCATAGGGGCCGATAGTGAAAATTCGTCTCGGGCTGAAGTTCGAGCGTCGCCTCCTGATAGCGCGACGCGGGCTTGTCCGCGCCGAGCCGGCGCGCCACGTGCGAGAACGTCTGACGAATCTGCTCGACGTTCGAGGTCTTGATATCGATCTGCATCGTGATGTCTCCTGGATGGGCCTTTCTGGATAGGCCCTCAACAAGGGATCGGCGTGGCGAGCCCGACCTACTCGGACAGACCCGGCTGTCCGTAACGCCATTTCTGATGATCCGAATCGATCGCGTGAGCTTCGTCTTCGCTGAGGAACGTCACGCGATTCGTTATGCAAAACGTCGCGTAATCGGCTTCCGACATGACGAGCTCGACGCTGAGTCTGGGGTCGCCGATCGAAAAATCGAACTCGACATAGCCGCGCGCATTGCGCTCGCGAAACCGCACGTAGCGGCGGGTGAGATCGAAGCGTGCTTCAGCCGCGGCGCTGGCCGCGCGCGCGTCGAGCCCATGAGCATGGGGCATGGTGTCTGTCTCCTGATCGCGCCGACGTCGCGCGATGTCTGTGTTCGTGATCGCCTCGTGGGGCGACTCGCTCTATGCAGGCACCATGCCAAGCGGCCATGCGCGGCGCCCCTTGTGCGACGCGTCAACGTCGTGCGGCCGCGCCGGGCCGGCGTTCGCGCGCGGTGCGCCGCTCGCGTGTCGACGTGCGCGCGACGCGCCGCGGGCGAAGATCATTTGATCAAATGATCGAATCGAGACCGCGCGACCCGTCGCGCACTTCATCAAATGAACAGGCATGGTCGGCGAGGATTGCGGACGCTATCGCAATGCCCTATGGTCGGGCTCTACGCCCCCGGAGCCCACGCCATGCACGCCGAGAAATCGCGAACGCGCACGCCCGCCCCCGATGCGACTGCCGCACCGACGAGCGCGTCCGTCGATCGCATTCGCTACCCCGATATCGCGGACCTCATGTCACGGCTGCATTTCGTGCCGGAGGAAGGCCGCATCTGGCTCGACGATCAGCGCATGGTGCTCACGCATACGGGCGCGATCGGCGCGATGCGCCGCGAACTCATCGAAAGTCTCGGGCTCGAAGCCGCGCGCGGACTGCTCACGCGCATGGGATACAACTCGGGCGCGCGCGACGCCGAACTCGCGCGGCGCGTGCGGCCCGACAACAGCGTCATGGAGATGTTCTCGGTCGGGCCGCAGCTCCATATGCTCGAAGGCATCACGGCCGTCGAACCCGTGCGGCTCGAAATCGACGTCGAGCGCGGCAAGTACTACGGCGAATTCCTCTGGAAGCAATGCGCCGAAGACGAGGAACACATCCGCATCTACGGCATCGGCGCCGAGCCCGTCTGCTGGACGCAAATCGGCTATGCATCGGGCTATACGAGCGTTTTCATGGGGCGGCCGATCCTCTATCGCGAAGTCGAATGCCGCGCGCTCGGCCAGGCGCATTGCAGGATCGTCGGCATGCCCGTCGAGGACTGGGGCGAGGCGGCCGCCGACGACTTGCGCTTCATGCAGGCGCAGTCGTTTTCGCAAGGCTTGTCGGTCATGGCGCCGCAGCGCGACGGCGACACCGGGGCGCGCGCCGCCGCCGACACGCCGACGGCTTTCGGCGACGCCAATATGGTCGGCGCGTCGCCGGGCTTCAATGCGGTCTGTCATATGATCCGGCGCGTCGCCACGACGCGCGCGACCGTGCTGTTCCTCGGCGAAAGCGGTGTCGGCAAGGAGGTCTGCGCGCGCACGCTGCATCGGATCAGCACCGTCAGCGACGGACCGTTCGTGGCGATCAACTGCGCGGCGATCCCCGAACAATTGATCGAGGCCGAATTGTTCGGCGTCGAAAAAGGCGCTTATACGGACGCGACGAAAAGCCGCGAGGGCCGTTTCGAACGCGCGAACGGCGGCACGTTGTTTCTCGACGAGGTCGGCATCCTGAGCATGACGGCGCAAGGCAAACTGCTGCGCGCGCTGCAGGAAGGCGAGATCGAACGCGTCGGCGATAGCCGCACGCGCCGCGTCGACGTGCGCGTGATCGCCGCGACGAATCTCGATCTGCGCGACGAGATCAAGGCCGGACGCTTTCGCGAGGATCTGTATTTCCGGCTCAACGTCTTTCCGATCACGGTGCCCTCGCTGCGCGAACGCAAAGAGGACATCCCCGTGCTGCTCAATCATCTGCTGCGCAAATACGGGCTGCGCCACGGACGCGCGATCACGGGCTTCACGGGCCGCGCGATCGACGCGCTGCTCTCGTACGACTGGCCCGGCAATATCCGCGAAATGGAGAACATCGTCGAGCGCGGCGTGATCCTCGCGTCCGATGGCGGCGCGATCGATCTGAGCCATCTGTTCACGAGCGGTGAAAAAATCCAGGCGTCGCTGTTCGGACTCGACTCGGACGGCACGCTCGCGCCGTCTCACGACCTCGCCGCGCGCGCGGGTTCGGCACACGCGTCCGAGGTCGAACGCGTGACGCGCAAGGTCAATCAGTTGCTGCTCGGGGTCGGCACCGAGGCGCAACCGACCTCGCTCGACGATATCGAAACGGCGCTGCTCAAGAGCGCCGTCGAACGCGCGCAGGGGAATCTATCGGCGGCGGCGCGCCTGCTCGGCATCACGCGCCCGCAACTCGTTTACCGGCTGCGCAGCCGCGGACTCAGGGTCTAGCGGGACTGCGGTGGACCCGATCGTGATCGATCGGCGGCACATGTTCGGACGGGGTTAGGTCGGGCCGCGATCGGTCGGGCCGCGATCAGTCGGGTTGCGATCGGTCGCGCCGTGATCAGTCGGGGCGATCAGTCGTGCCACGATCGGCCGGGCCGCGGTCGGCCGGCCCACGGTCGGTCGTATCCGAGCCGCTGAACAACGCGACGCGTGCATCGAACTCCTTTTGCTGGCGTTCGAACGCTTCATCGAGATGCCTGCGCAAGGCCGCCTCGGCCGCATCCGGATCGCGGCGCGCGAGCGCGTCGAGCACGCGTTCGTGTTGAGTCAGCGTGTCCTGCCCGACGTCGGGATCGCGCACCGTGATATGCCGGACGCGATCGATCGGCGCACGCGCGAGTGCGACAAGCTGAAGCACCTTCGGCAACTTCGCCGCGCGGCTGACGGTTTCATGAAAGGCATTGTCGTAGGCGATCGCGGCGACGGCATCGCCGCGCGCGATCGCGCGCTTGTGCGCGTCGTGAATCGTGCGAAGCTGTTCGACTTCGCGATCGGTGATGATGTCCGCCGCCTGACGGATGCTCGCCGTTTCAAGCACGCGCCGGATCAACGCGCTTTCGACGAATTGCTCGCGGCGCACGGGCGCGACATAGGTCCCCGATTGCGCGGCGATCAGCACGAGGTCTTCGCGCGCGAGCTGCAGCAGCGCTTCGCGGACCGGCGTGCGCGAGATGCCGAGCGTATCGGCGAGCACGCGTTCGAAGATCACGTCCATCGGATTGAGCTGCATCGTGACGATCGCCTGGCGCAGCAGATGATAGATCTGCGCGGGCAACGGCTTTGAGCGGTCAAGCACCGGATCGGAGCCCAAGACGCGCGAAACAAAAAGCTGCGGATCGTTGCGGTCGGGTTTCATGAATTCGGGTCGCGGACAAGGTAGCGAAGCCAGACGGGCGGCCGTGCGGACCGCCACACTTTGCGCATTATATTCGCGCGCCCCCACGACTCCGCCGCGTGCGAAACGACACCCGATCCGACGCGCGATCCGGCGTTCAGAATCCCGCCCGTCATGTGCGCGGCGCATGTCCTCCACGCACGTGGCCTCGCACGTTTCTAGCCCCCTTCTCGCCCCCCTTCTAGCCCCCTTCTCGCACGCGCCTTACGCAATGAAAGCCCCCCGGCCCGCGCGCCCCCGCCATCCCGAAAACCCCCGCCCCTAAAGGCTTAAGCGGCTGCTGAAGACCGTTTTTCATCCACAAGGATGGTCAAAAGTACCCAAGTGGATGATTTGCATCACGAATCGATAAAAAATTCCGCTCGGATACCCTAATTCACCATCAAGTACCGGCGCGGCCGGTCGATAAACAGATCAAACGTGCGGCAAGTGGCGCCGGATTGCCGCCCGACGCGGTCTCACGGGCACATGCCGGCGGTTCTTTGAGTCCACAACCTATTGATCGCCATGCGAAATTCGCAACAAGAGATTGACGAACGCTCCAACCTGATCCGCAACAACCAGTTCGAGTTGTTGCTGTTCAGGCTCGGCGAAGCGCCCGGCACGGATCAGCGTGAGCTGTACGGCATCAACGTGTTCAAGGTTCGCGAGATTCTCGAGATGCCGCATGTGGTCCCCGTCGTCGGCGCGGACCCGAATGTGCTCGGCGTCGCGGATATCCGTGGCCAGGTGATCCCGGTCATCGATCTCGCGGGACGTGTCGGATGCACGCCGCGCAACGGCCCGAGGATCCTGATGGTCACCGAGTTCCAGCGTTCGACGCAAGGCTTCGCGGTCGAGGAAGTCGACGATATCGCGCGACTCGACTGGAAGCAGGTGTTGTCGGCCGAAGCCAGCGCGGTCGGCGGCGATATCACGAGCATCGCGCGGCTCGACGGCGATGCGGGCGGACGTCTCGTTCAGGTGCTCGACGTCGAGCAGATCCTGCGTGACGTGCTGCCGCAGCATGCGGCCGAAGTGAACCCCGAGACGATCGGACCGAATTTGAAGTTGCCCGAAGGCACGGTGATTCTCGCGGCCGACGACTCGGCCGTCGCGCGCACGCTGATCGAGCAAGGCCTCCAGGCGCTCGGCGCGCCGGTGCTCATGACAAAGACGGGCAAGGAAGCCTGGGAGCGTCTGGAAACGATCGCGAAGGATGCGCAGAGCAAGGGCCAGACAGCGCACGACCGCGTCGCGCTCGTGCTGACCGACCTTGAGATGCCCGAGATGGACGGCTTCACGCTGACGCGCAATATCAAGGGCGATCCGCGCTTCCGTTCGATCCCGGTCGTCATTCACTCGTCGCTCTCGGGTACGACGAACGAGCAGCATGTGTCGCGCGTCGGCGCGGACGCCTATGTGGCCAAGTTCGTTGCCGAAGAACTCGCCGATACGTTGCGCCGCGTGTTGCGCACGGGCGCGCGCTTCGATACGCACGCGGCGGTGTCGGCCTGAACGCATCGGCCGCGTGCTTGAGACCTTGCTTGTCGACAGGACGTGAGCCGATGCCGTCGAGATCCGCATCCCTGCGCATGGGCATGGACAGGGGATGCAAGCGTCAAAGAGTCCGTTGGAGATGGGCGTCGTAGTGGTACCGGAGCAGTCTGTTGTCGCAGTACCGTGGTGTCGTATCTGAAGGTCCGTTTCAAAGGGTGAGCAGCAAGCAGCAAGCGTCCACATGGGGTTCGTGTGGACGCCGTCTCAAAGGCCGTCAAAGCAGGCGTCGGTCCGTTGTAGGTCTTCACAGTCGAAGTCGCGTTGTCGAAGGATGCAGTCGCCGTACCGAAGTCTTGGGGTTGGGGAGGAAATCCAAGTACCGCAACACCGTCGTCGCAGCGCGCGATATCCGATGTTTGACATCCCGCGCCGGTGTATGTGGTCGAAGTGGCAGCACGCAGTCGCAGTGGGAAGTGGCAGTTGGAAGTAGCCGTATCGCAGCATCGTTGTCGCAGCACGCAGTACCCGTTGTTTGGGGTCAAACGTCGATACCTGTAGTCGCAGTCCGTTGCACGCAGTCGCAGTTCGAAGTGGCCGTATCGCAGCATCGTTGTCGCAGCACGCAGCACCCGTTGTTTGGGGTCAAACGTCGATACCTGTAGTCGCAGTCCGTTGCACGCAGTCGCAGTTCGAAGTGGCCGTATCGCAGCGTCGTTGTCGCAGCACGCAGCACCCGTTGTTTGGGTCAAACGTCGATACCTGTAGTCGCAGTCCGTTGCACGCAGTCGTGGTTCGAAGTGGAAGCAGTCCCGTTCGTCCGTTGGAAATGTGCGTAGTAGCAAGTGCGGTGTGCAGTTGAAGTTCGTTTCAGAGAAACGCAGGCGCAGTCCGCTGTTGAAGGTGTCGTGAAGTCCGATGTAACGATGTTTGGGGGATGTAGGCAGGTGCAGCATCCGGCCGTAAGACTGTGCGTGCGCTTGGGGAAGCGCGCGCAGGGTCGGGCCGGCAAGCAGAAAGTGTCGGCCGGGGTCGCGATCCGGCCTTGCGAGCTTCGGGGGAGGTTCGCAAGGCTTCGAGCGCGACGCGCGACGCGGCGCCGTCCAGGCCGCGTTCGCACCCGGCGCCGACATGACGGCGCCGACCTCGGACAGCCGTCGAATTCGCCCCGCCGCCGCCCCGTCCCAGGTTCGACATCGCCGCCGCGCCGCGCGCGCGATCCCGCCTCCGCGTCACCCCGCTCCTATTGACCCGTCTGCCCCCGATCGCTGCCCATGTCGATCGCACGCTTCGATCCGACCTGCGCGCGCAGCGCATATTTCTGGATCTTGCCCGTCGCGGTTCGCGGAATCTCGCCGAAGGTCACGACGCGCGGCACCTTGTAGCGCGCAAGCAAGCGGCGGCAGTGCTCGATGATCTCTTCCGCCGTCGCGCTCGCCCCGTCCCGCAGTTCGACGAACGCGCACGGCACCTCGCCCCATTTCTCGTCGGGCATCGCGACGACGGCTGCAATCGCGACGGCCGGATGCCGATACAGCGCATCCTCGACCTCGATGCTCGATATGTTCTCGCCGCCCGAAATAATGATGTCCTTGCTGCGATCGGTGATCCGTACATAGCCGTCTGACGTCATGACGCCGAGATCGCCCGTATGGAACCAGCCGCCGCGGAACGCGTCATCGGTCGCGCGCACGTTCTTCAGATACCCCTTCATGCAGATGTTGCCGCGAAACATGATCTCGCCGAGCGTTTCGCCATCGTTCGGCACCGGCTCCATCGTGTCGGGATCGCGCACGCTGATGCCCGCCTGCAAGTGATAACGCACCCCCTGGCGCGCGGCGAGACGCGCTTGCTCGTCGTCGGGCAGCGTCTTCCAGCTCTCCTGCTCCGCGCACACCGATGCCGGTCCATAGACCTCCGTAAGCCCGTAGACATGCGTGAGCTCGATGCCGATCGTCTTCATCTTCGCGATGACGGCCGGCGCGGGCGGCGCGCCCGCGACCATCGTGTAGACCGTATGCGCGATGCCCGCGCGATACTCGGCGGGCGCATCGGCGAGCGCGCCCTGCACGATCGGCGCGCCGCAATAGTGCGTCACGCGCTCCGTGCGGATCAGCTCGAAGACCTGCTTCGCGTCGAACTTGCGCAAGCAGACGTTGACGCCCGCGCGCGCGGCGATCGTCCAGGGGAAACACCAGCCGTTGCAATGAAACAGCGGCAGCGTCCAAAGGTAGACGGCATGCTTGGGCAGGTCCCACTCGAGGATGTTGCTGACCGCGTTCAGATACGCGCCGCGATGGTGATAGACGACACCCTTCGGATCGCCCGTCGTGCCCGACGTGTAGTTGAGCGCGATCGCATCCCACTCGTCGGCAGGCGGCTGCCAGGCGAACTCGGGATCGCCCTGTTCGAGGAACGCTTCATAGTCGAGCGCGCGCGCAAAGCGTTCGGGATCCGCGGGCGCGATGTCGGCCACGCTCACGATCTTGAGTTCGGGAAACGCCAGCGCCGCGCGCTGCGCGATCTCGGCGTACTCGGTATCGACGATGAGCACCTTCGCCGCGCCGTGACGCAGCATGAAGAGCACCGTCGCCGCGTCGAGCCGCGTATTGATCGCGTTCAGCACGGCGCCGAGCATCGGCACGCCGAAGTGCGCCTCGATCATCTCGGGGATGTTCGGCAACAACGCCGCCACCGTATCCCCGCGGCCGATGCCCGCACGCCCGAGCGCGCTCGCGAGACGCCGCGTGCGCGCATAGGTCTCGCGCCACGTGCGGCGCACGTCGCCATGAACGACGGCCAGACGGTCGCCATAGACCTCGGCCGCCCGCGCGATGAAATCGACCGGCGTCAGCGGAACGTAGTTGGCCTCGCGCCGCGCGAGACCCTCCTCATACGGATGCGGCATCGTCGTCTCCTGTCGGGCCGCCCGTACATGCGGACGGCGCCTTGATTTCGGGCGCGCGGCGCCGTGAAGCGCGGATTCGCGAACGGTATGTGAACGCGATACACGGACACGCTACCCGGCCGCGTCATGAGAACACGTTACGAAAACGCGTAGGCGTCCATTGCCAGCACACCGTATTCGTAGCTCTGATGGATGCGCTGCGCGCGACTGCCGTCTCCGGCCGCCCCCATCGCGACGAACAGGGGCAGCAAATGCTCCTCGGTCGGATGGTTGCGCGCGGCGAACGGCGCCTGCTCACGATACGCGAGTACGGCCTCGCGGTCATTGCGCGCGATCCGCTCGTGCATCCAGTCGGCGAACTGCGTGACCCACTCGGGCGCCGGCGACTCGATCGGCTGCCCGAAAAACTCGTAGAGGTTGTGCGTCAGCGATCCCGACCCGACGATCATGACGCCCTGCGTCCTCAGACTCGCCAGCGCCCGACCCAGCCGCTCATGCTCGCGCGGGCCCGCACCATGAATCAGCGAGACCTGGAACACGGGGATATCGGCATCCGGATACATGATCGCGAGCGGCACCCAGGCGCCGTGATCGAGCCCGCGCGTCTCGTGACGACGCACCGCGAAACCCGCCTGCTCGATCTGCGCGGCGACGTCCGATGCGAGTCCGGGCGCGCCGGGCGCCGGATAGACGATCTCGCTGAGCGCCGGCGGAAAACCGCCGAAGTCGTAAATCGTCGGCGGCGCCGACGCGAGGCTCACGCTCGGACCGCTGATCGACTGCCAATGCGCGGACACGACGACGATCGCGCGCGGACGCGGCAACGACGCGCCGAGCTGCTGGAGAAAGCGGTGCGCGGGGCTCTCGATCAAAGCAAGCATCGGCGAACCGTGCGAGAGGAAAAGCAAAGGGGCGGTGTCCATCAGCGTGGCCTTGTCGTGTCGGGTGGCTCGGATCGCGCTGCCGTCCCGCACATCAGCGGGCATCGGCGGGCTTCGGCATACGTCGACATACGTCGGCGGACGCAATGACGCGATCGGATCAGACTGCACTCTATCGGGTCTGCAGACCGCGATAAACCTCACCTAAAATGACATGTTGTCTCGAATAACGAGACAATGACCGATGTCCTGGACGTCATGTCCGCTCGTTCCCTCTCGCCCCTTCACGTTCCGACCGATCGCATGGATAAATTCAGGGAAATGCTCGCGTTCGCGGCCGTCGTCGATGCCGGCAGTTTCGTCGGCGCGGCCGACACGCTGCACACGTCGAAAGCCGCGGTCTCGCGTCACGTCAACGATCTCGAACAACGGCTCGGCGTGCGGCTGCTCAACCGGACCACACGCAAGCTCTCGCTGACCGACGACGGCCTGAACTTCCTGCCGCAATGCAAGGACATCCTCGCCGCGATCGAACAGGCCGAAGCGCAGCTGAGTTCGCAGAGCGCGGAAGCGAGCGGCATGCTGCGCGTGAGCGCGCCCGTCACATTCGGCATCCTCCATCTCGCGACGCTCTGGGGCGCGTTTCTCGACGCCCACCCGAAAGTCACGCTCGACGTCTCGCTGTCGGACCGGACCGTCGATCTCGTCGAAGAAGGCTTCGATGCGGCGATCCGGATCTCGGGCGCGCCGCATCCGACCTTGATCGAACGCAAGCTCGCGACAACGCAGATCGTCGCGTGCGCGAGCCCCGCCTATCTCGCGCGCCACGGCACGCCCGAGCGGCCCGAGGATCTCGTGTCGCACGACATCGTGTCGTACAGCTACTGGAGTTCCCGCGACGAGTGGACGTTCACGGGCCCCAAAGGCCCGATCAGCGTGCGCACGCGCTCGCGCATGGTCGCGAACAACGGCGACACATGTCTCGCGGCCGCGCTCGATCACCAGGGCATCATCCTCCAGCCCGATTTCCTCGTGGCCGAGCCCTTGCGCGCCGGAGCGCTCGTTGCGCTGATGCCCGGCTATCGCGCGCCCGAGATCGGCATCTACGCGGTCTATGCGTCGCGCAAGCAGTTGCCGCTCAAGGTGCGCCGGCTGATCGACTTCCTTGTCGATGCGTTTCGCGAGCCCGCTTGGATGCGGTCTTAATCGATACGCGCCAAGGTCTGCAAAGCTCGAACGCGCGCGCTAGAGTAGCGACGCAACGAGCCCGGCGCGCGCCGCGCGGCACGCGCGTGCATGGGGCTCGCGCAAACCTCACGAAAACGAACACGCAAATCGGAGGAGACATGCGCAAGCACTGGATCGCGGCGTCGGCGCTCACGGCGGCGTCGCTGGGCGCGCACGCGCAGGACAGCGTGACGCTCTACGGCCGCATCGACGCCGGCCTCGAATACGTCAACGGCCTCAAGGACGGCGCGCGCTGGCGCGCCGAGTCGGGCGACTGGGGCACGAGCCTCTGGGGCCTCAAGGGATCGGAAGATCTCGGCGGCGGCACGCAGGCGATCTTCAAGCTCGAGGAAGGCTTCCAGATCATGACCGGCGAGATGGGTTCATCGGGCGATCTCTTCAATCGCTACGCGCTCGTCGGCCTCACCAATCCGACCTGGGGGACCTTCGAGATGGGCCGCTCGCTGTTCATCTCGAACGGCGTCTGGGACTTCGATCCGTTCGTGCAGGAAGCGTTTTCGTCGGCCTCGCTCGTGCGCGGACGCAACTGGCCGCAGGTCAGCAACTCGTTCAATTACCAGTCGCCGAACTTCTACGGCTTCGATTTCGCGGGGCAATACGCGCTATCGAATAGCACGAACTTCAATGGCGCGAGCAATGCGGGCACGCCCGCCGCGCTCGCCACGACGGGTCGCGCGGCCGGCGCGCAGATCACGTACACGAAGGGCTTTCTCGAAGTCCGCGGCCTCTATGACGAAATCCGCGACGGCAACGGCCAGTTCTCGAACCTGTTCGCCTTCAGCCGCGAATACACGGCCGCGATCAATCTGATCTTCGGCAAGTGGAAAATCCAGGCCGCCTACGAACACCTGAACGCGAACGCCGTCACCGACGACGGTCCGACCTCGGGCGATCACGAATGGCTCGGCGTGACCTATCAATTCACGCCTGCGGCGGCGCTGACGGTCGGCGGATATCACATCAACGTCAATCGCGGCGGCGGCAACGCGACGCTCTACGAAACGACGGCGACCTACAATCTGTCGAAACGCACGTTCCTGTTCCTGACGGCCGCGACCGTGCAGAACAGCTCGACGGCAAACTTCTCGCTGTTCGCCGAACCGCCCGACAACAGCGCCGCCTTCAACACGACGAGCCAGCAGGCAATCCAGAACAGCCAGAATCCGTATCCCGGCCACAGCCAGACCGGCGGATTCGCGGGCATCCTGCATCAGTTCTGATCGCGTTTAAACCCGAATTCGGCGCGCGGGTCGATTATTCAGACGCAAAAGCTTTTTGAAAGGTGGATTAATCGACGCCGTGCGATATCCGCACGTAATAAGCAAATCGAATAAGCGGATATCGCATGGAGAACGACCCTTCGAGGATTAGGGATAATCGCCGCGCGCGCGATCGGGCAAGCCGCTGAGGCCCGTCATACGTCGCAAGAAGATTAAAAAATCTTTCATTGACACCCCGCGCGTTCCGCGCTCCCCACCTTGAATAGCCGCCCCATCGGACTTGGCACGGATTATTAATGTCCGTTCAAGAGTGATTTACCTGTGCACTGGTATACAGGCGAAAAATGACTGGTTTAGTATCCGGTCTTCTCCGATACCACCGCCCTGGATTCTTCATGCTCGGCTTAGTCCGTATCGCCCTCCGACGGCCATACACCTTTGTCGTCCTGGCGATCATCATTTTGATCGTCGGGCCGCTCGCCGCCCTGCGCACGCCGACCGATATCTTTCCCGATATCAAGATTCCGGTCATCAGCGTCGTCTGGCAATACACGGGTCTGCCGCCCGACCAGATGGTCGGCCGCATCACGTCGCCGTTCGAACGCACGCTGACGACGACCGTCAACGACGTCGAACACATCGAGGCCGAGTCGATCAACGGCTTCGGCATCATCAAGATCTTCTTCCAGCCCGGCGTCAACATCAGCACGGCGAACGCGCAGGTCACGGCCGTCGCGCAGACGCAGCTCAAGCAGTTGCCGCCGAGCACGACGCCGCCGCTGATCCTCAACTACAACGCGTCGACGGTGCCGATCATCCAGCTCGCGCTGTCGGGCAAGGGGCTGTCCGAGCAAAACCTCGGCGATATCGGCCTCAACGGTCTGCGGCCGTTCCTGACGACGGTCGCGGGCGCCTCGATTCCCTACCCGTTCGGCGGCAAGACGCGGCAGATCCAGATCGACATCGACCCGTCGGCGCTGCAGGCCCGCGGCCTGTCGGCACAGGACGTCGCGAACGCGCTCGCGACGCAGAACCTCATCACGCCGGTCGGCACGCAGAAGATCGGCGACTTCGAGTACGTGCTGCAGCTCAACAACGCGCCCTCGGAAATCAAGGCGCTCGGCGATCTGCCGATCAAGGCCGTCAACGGCACGACGGTCTATATCCGCGACGTCGCGAACGTGCGCGACGGCGCGCCGCCGCAGACGAACATCGTCCACGTGAACGGCAAGCGTTCGGTGCTGATCTCGGTGCTCAAGAACGGCTCGGTCTCGACGCTCGGCATCATCTCCGGCATCAAGGAGAAAGCGCTCGCCGCGAAGGCGTCGCTGCCCGACGCGCTCGACATCGCGCCGATCGGCGACCAGTCGCTGTTCGTGCGCGCTGCGATCAGCGGCGTCGCGCGCGAAGGGATCATCGCGGCCGCGCTCACGAGCCTCATGATCCTGCTGTTCCTCGGCAGTTGGCGTTCGACGATCATCATCGCGACGTCGATCCCGCTCGCGATTCTCGGCTCGATCGCAACGCTCTCGGCGCTCGGCGAAACGCTCAACATCATGACGCTCGGCGGGCTCGCGCTCGCGGTCGGCATTCTCGTCGACGACGCGACGGTGACCATCGAGAACATCAACTGGCACCTCGAACACGGCAAGGAAGTCGAGACCGCGATTCTCGACGGCGCGCAGCAGATCGTGACGCCCGCGTTCGTCTCGCTGCTCTGTATCTGCATCGTGTTCGTGCCGATGTTCTTCCTGAACGGCGTCGCGCGCTTCCTGTTCGTGCCGATGGCCGAGGCCGTGATCTTCGCGATGATCTCGTCGTTCATCCTCTCGCGCACGCTCGTGCCGACGATGGCGAACTACCTGCTCAAGAAGCACAACCTCGACGAAGACCATCACGCGAAGCCGGTCGGCCCGCTCGGCCGCTTCCAGCGCGGCTTCGAAGCGCGCTTCGAGAAGATCCGCGGCGCGTATCGCGGCGTGCTCGAATTCGCGCTCACGCATCGCAAGCCCTTCGTGAGCGGTTTTCTGGGCTTCGTCGTGATCTCGTTCGCGCTCGTGCCGCTGCTGGGCCGCAACTTCTTCCCGTCGGTCGACGCGGGCCAGATCCTCATGCACGTGCGCGTACCGACGGGCACGCGCGTCGAGAAGACCTCGCAGATCTTCGCCGACGTCGAAGGCTCGATCCGCGGCATCATTCCGCCGGCCGATCTCGCGACGATGGTCGACAACATCGGCCAGCCCGTCTCGGGGATCAACACCGCGTACAACAACACGGGCACGATCGGCTCGTTCGACGGCGACATCCAGATCGCGCTGTCCGAAGACCATCGGCCGACCGATGAATACGTGCGCGAGATGCGCGAGAAATTGCCGCGCCTCTATCCGGGCGTCACGTTCTCGTTCCCGCCCGCGGACATCATCAGCCAGATCCTGAACTTCGGTTCGCCGGCGCCCGTCGATCTGCAGATCCGCGGCAACAACCTCGCCGCGAACTTCACCTATGCCGATCAATTGCTGCGCGAAATCCGCCGCGTGCCCGGCGTCGTCGACGCGCGGATCCAGCAGAAGCAAGGCAATCCGACGTTCAACGTCGACGTCGACCGCACGCGCGCGCAGCTCGTCGGCATCAGCGAACGCGACGTCACGAACAGCATGGTCGTGAATCTCGCGGGGTCGAGCCAGGTCGCGCCGACGTACTGGCTCAACAACAAGAACGGGATCTCGTACCCGATCGTGCTGCAAGAGCCGCAATACAGCATCGACTCGCTCGCGGCGCTGCAGAACATGCCGATCAGCTCGGGCCCGAACTCCGGTGCGCAGATCCTCGGCGGCCTCGCCAATATCGAGCGGACCTCGGGCAACGCGATCGTGAGCCAGTACAACGTGCAGCCGATGGTCGAGATCTTCGCGACGACGCAGGATCGCGATCTCGGCGCAGTCGCCGCCGACATCCAGCGCATCGTGCACGCGCACGCGGACACCTTGCCCAAGGGCTCGACGGTCGCGCTGCTCGGTCAGGTCCAGACGATGAACAGCGCCTTCGCCGGCATGCTGTTCGGGCTGCTCGGCGCGGTCGTGCTGATCTATCTGCTGATCGTCGTCAACTTCCAGTCGTGGGCCGATCCATTCGTGATCGTCTCGGCGCTGCCCGCCGCGCTCGCGGGCATCGTCTGGATGCTGTTCGCCACGCATACGACGCTGTCGGTGCCCGCGCTCACGGGCGCGATCATGTGCATGGGCGTCGCGACCGCGAACTCGATTCTTGTCGTGAGCTTCTGCCGCGAACGGCTCGCCGAGCACGGCGACGCGATGAAGGCCGCGCTCGAAGCGGGCTACACACGCTTTCGCCCCGTGCTGATGACCGCGCTCTCGATGATCATCGGGATGGCGCCGATGGCCCTCGCGCTCGGCGAAGGCGGTGAGCAGAACGCGCCGCTCGGCCGCGCCGTCATCGGCGGTCTGATCTTCTCGACGACGGCTTCGCTGCTGCTCGTCCCCGTCATTTTCTACATCGTTCACGCACGCTCGGGCCCCGCCGGCGCACCGGGCGCAGCGTCCGGTCCGGCTTCCGGCCCCGCGCCCGATTCCGGTTCGGCTTCCGCACCACGAGGTCCTGCTCATGTCGTCTGATTCGCTTACCACTCCGCCGCTGCCGCGCGGCCGCGTCAAATCCGTCGTCATCGTCGGCGCGATCATCGCGCTCGCGGTCGTCGCCGCCGGCGTCGCCGTGCGCGCCACGGACGCCCGTCACCTCAAATCGTGGACCGACGAGCAGGCCGTGCCGAGCGTCAGCGTCATCGTGCCGATACACGACGCGAAAGCTCCGGCGCTGATTCTTCCGGGCCGCATCGAAGCCTTCACGCGCGCGCCGATCTATGCGCGCGTCAACGGCTATCTGAAGTCGTGGGCGGTCGATATCGGCACGCCGGTCAAGGCCGGCCAGGTGCTCGGCCTCATCGAAACGCCCGAGATCGATCAGCAACTGCTGCAGGCGCGCGCCGATCTCGCGAGCGCGCAAGCCAACGCGCAGCTCGCCGCGACGACCGCGCATCGCTGGCAGGCGATGCTCGGCTCGGACTCGGTCTCGAAGCAGGAAGTCGATGAACGCACGGGCGACTACACGTCGAAGACCGCGCTGGTCCAAGCCGCGCAGGCCAACGTCGATCGTCTCGTCGCGACCAAGGGCTTCGCGCGGATCGTCGCGCCGTTCGACGGCGTCGTGACCGCGCGCGACACCGACGTCGGCGCGCTCATCAACGCAGGCGGCACCGGCCAGGAACTGTTCGTCGTCTCCGACGTGCACCAGCTCCGCGTCTACGTGCAGTTGCCGCAGAACTATGCGCCGTCGGTCCGCATCGGCACGACCGCGCAACTGACGGTTCCCGAGTACCCGAACCGCACGTTCACGGGACGCGTGATCGCCAAGGCCGATGCGGTCAATGCCGCCTCGGGCACGACGCTCGTTCAATTGCTCGTCGACAATCCGCGCACTGCGCTGCTGCCCGGCGCGTTCGCGAACGTGAGCTTCTCGCTGCCCGTTCAGCCCGATGCGCTGCGCGTGCCCGCGAGCGCGCTCGTGTTCGACCAGCGCGGCACCACGCTCGCGACGCTCGGCGCGGACAACAAGGTCCAGTTCAAGAAGGTCACGATCGTGCGCGACTTCGGCGACTCGGTCGAGATCGGCTCGGGTCTCGCGCAAAGCGACCGCGTGATCGATACGCCGCCCGACGGGCTCGCCGACGGCGACGCCGTCGAGATCGCGACGACGGCAAAGAAGGCGCAATCGCATGGCTAAGCATGGTTCGATGAAGACCGCGTGCGCGCTCGCCGCGACGCTCGCCTGCGCGGCCTGCTCGTTCGCGCCCGACTACACGGTGCCCGCGACGCCGGTGGCCGCGACGTACAAGACGACAGGCCCGTGGTCGGCCGCTCAGCCTGCCGACCAGTTGCGTCGCGACGGCTGGTGGAAGATCTACGGCGACCCGCAGCTCGACGATCTCGAACAGCGGCTCATCGCGCACAACACGGACCTCGCGGCCGCGCTCGCGCACTATTCGCAAGCACTCGCGTTCGTGCGTCAGACGACGGCGGCCGAATACCCGACGCTCGGCGCCGGGTTCAGTCCGCAACGCGACCGCCAGTCCGAAAACCGGCCCCTGCGCGTCGGCGGACCCAATGACTACAACACGGTCACGCTCGACGCCGAGGTCGATTACGAAGTCGATCTTTGGGGCCGCGTGCGCGATTCGGTCAAGGCCAGCCGTGACGAAGCGCAGGCCACGAAGGCCGATCTCGCTTCCGTCCAGTTGAGCCTCGAAGTCCAGCTCGCGAACGCGTACGTCAAGCTGCGCGGCTACGACGACCAGACGCTGCTGCTCACGCAGACCGTCGACGCGTATGCGAAAGCGCTCGACCTCACGCAACAGCTGCATGGCGGCGGCATCGTCTCGGGGCTCGACGTTTCGCGCGCGAAGACGCAGTTGGCGTCGGCCAAATCGGCGCTCTCGCAGAACATCGCCGAGCGCGCGCTCGACGAGCACGCGATCGCGGTCCTCGTCGGCGAATCGGCGTCCGAGTTCTCGCTGCCGCAGAACACGGCCGCGATTCCGCTGCCCGTGATTCCGGCCGGCGTGCCGTCGACGCTGTTGCAGCGCCGGCCCGATATCGCCGCGGCCGAACGCCGCGTCGCCGAAGCCAACGAGAAGATCGGCGTCGCGAAGGCGGCGTTTTATCCGCAGATCGTGCTGAGCGTCCAGGGCGGCTTCCAGAGCGCGCTCTACTCGGGCTTGATCAGCGCGCCGAACACGTTCTGGGCGATCGGTCCGCAGATCGCGCAGTTCATTTTCGACGGCGGCCTGCGTCGCGCGAAACTCGAAGCGGCCAAGGCGGCCACCGACGAGGCCGGCGCGCAGTATCGCGGCGTCGTGCTCGCCGCGTTCCAGCAGGTCGAGGACAACCTCACGCTGCTCAACGACCTCGGCACCGCGCTCGGCCAGCAACGCGACGCCGCCGATGCCGCACAGGATGCGGTCAATCTGTCGTTGAACCGGTACAAGCAGGGCGCGGTCGGCTATCTCGACGTCGTGCAGGCGCAGACCGCGCTGCTCGAATCGCAACGCAGCGTCATTGACATCCAGACGCGTCAGCTCGGCGCCGACGTCGATCTCGTGCGCGCGCTCGGCGGCGGCTGGTCGACCGACGATTTGCGAAGTGCGGACGCAATGCCCGCGCTCGCGTCGAATACGTCGACCGACAAGGCGCATTGACCGTGCTGTGACGATGTGCGTTTCAGTTGCAGTTTCAGTTTTAACTGCAACTGAACCTGTCCCGTCGATGCCGGGCGCGGGTATCGAACGCGCATCATGTTTGCGCCGAGGCTGCACCGGGGGGACCTCATCCTCCCGTGCGCCTCGTAGCGCGTGCGCTATGATCGGCACACCCGTCACTCGCCTGCGTGGGATCCGATGCTCACCCCCGAACAGTTTTTCGGCTTTCTTGCCGCCGCGGTTCTGATCACGCTGTCGCCGGGCCCCGACAACCTCATGGTGCTCGGCATGGGCATGTCGCGCGGGCGGCGTCAGGGCGTCGCGTTCGGTCTCGGCTGCGCGCTCGGTTGCCTGTCGCATACGCTGCTCGCGACGCTCGGCGTGAGCGCGCTGATCGCCGCGTCGCCGATCGCGTTCGCCGCGCTCAAGATCGCGGGCGGTCTCTATCTGATCTGGCTCGGCGTTCAGGCCTTGCGCAGCCGCGGCGGTTCGCGGGCGCGGACCGTCGAGGGCGCGGCCCAATCCGTCTGGCGTCTCTTCGCGAAAGGCTTGTTCGCGAATGCGATCAATCCGAAAGTCGTGCTGTTCTTTCTCTCGTTTCTGCCGCAGTTCGTCGTGCCCGCTCAAGGCCACGCCGCCTGGCAGACCGCCGCGCTCGGCCTCACGTTCACGGCCCAGGCCGCGGTGCTCTTCGGCCTGCTCGGATTTTTCTCAGGCCACATCGGTCAATGGCTGCAGCGCAGCCCGCGCGCGAGCACATGGCTCGATCGCATCGCGGGAACGGTGTTCGTCGCGCTGGGTCTACGTCTGCTCATCACACGCTGACTTCAAGGAGTGCATTCGATGCGTTTTCTGATCGTGGGCGCGGGCGCGCTCGGCGGCTACTTCGGTGCGCGGCTGCTCGACGCGGGCCGCGACGTGACCTTTCTGCTGCGCGAACGGCGCGCCGCGCAGATCGCGAAAACCGGACTCCAGGTCCGCAGCCCGTGCGGCGATCTGAGCCTGACCGATCCGCCCGTCGTGCTCAGCGCGGACATCGCGTCGCACTACGACGTCATCGTCGTCGGCTGCAAGGCCTACGACCTCGAAGCGACGATGACGTCGTTCGCGCCCGCGGTCGGGCCCGACACGGTCATCCTGCCGCTGCTCAACGGCATGCGGCATATCGATGCGCTCAAGGCCCGCTTCGGTGATACGCGCGTGCTCGGCGGCCTCTGCCTGATCTCGGCGACGCTCGACGATGCGGGCACCGTCCTGCATCTCAGCGACTTTCACCAGATCGTCTATGGCGAGCTCGACGGTTCGCACTCGGATCGCATCGCGGCGATCGAAGCCGCATTCGCCGACACGAATTTCACGAGCCGGGCCAGCACGCACGTGCTTCACGAGATGTGGGAGAAGTGGGGATTCATCGCATCGCTCGCGGGTATCACGAGTCTGATGCGCGGCACGGTCGGCGACTATGTCGCCGCCGGCGCGGCCGATCTCGCGGTCCGCTTGTTCGACGAGTGCGCCGCGATTTCGGCACACAACGGGTTCGCGCCGCGCGACGCCGCCCGCGAACGCGGCCTCTCGATCCTGACGGCCGCGGGCTCGCCGATGAGCGCGTCGATGGCGAAGGACATCGAACGCGGCGCGCGCATCGAAGGCGCGCATCTGATCGATGACCTGCTCGCGCGCGCACCGGCCTCGGGTACGTCGCTGACGATGTTGCGCGTCGTCGCCGCGCATCTCACGAGCTATGAGGCGCGACGCGCACGCGAGGCCGCGTCAAACTGAGGCCGCGCGTCGTCCTGGGGCGATGGATATGTAATCGATGCTCAAACGATTTCGCGTCACGGCGTCCGCCTGCGGACGCCGCGCGAACTCGCGGGGTCCCGCCTACCGCCGCTTGCCCCATATCCTCTCCCGCCTGCCTCGATGCGAGCCCCCTACAGGCCGCGCCGCATGACTTTCATCAAACTTTCCGCACACCAACGATCCACATACAGCAGTTGGCGTATTGACAGCCCGTCGCCAGCGATGCGACGGTCGTATATGCGCGGCATCGAGTCCATCCGCCGCCGCGCGTCGGCCAAAACAGGGGGAGATGTGCGCATCAGCGCCGCACCCGTACACAACTTGGGGAATCGGTATGTTTCAAAGCAGTTGGCTGCGCAAGACGCGATGGATCGTTGTCACCCTTGCCGCGACGCTGTTCGCGGGATGCTCGGGTAATAATCCGTCGTCGTCGCCGTCGTCATCGCCGGCCGCGGCGGTCACGCAACTCTGCCCCGCTTCGCTCGACTATTCGACGACCTATACCGGCGGTTCGAGCGGCGGCGACTATATCAAGGTGCAATTCGACACGACGCATCTGTCCTATCAAATGCAGTTCGTCCTGTCGGACATCCCGACGACCGCCGGCCAGATCAACACGACGCGCGCCGGCGACACGA
The DNA here is from genome assembly GCF_003628125.1 of Pararobbsia silviterrae. Taxonomy (GTDB): domain Bacteria; phylum Pseudomonadota; class Gammaproteobacteria; order Burkholderiales; family Burkholderiaceae; genus Pararobbsia; species Pararobbsia silviterrae. The sequence continues at coordinate 162,174 of NZ_RBZU01000004.1, read as the reverse complement.
TCACTGGCTCGTTCCATCACGCGACGACGTTCGCGAGCGCCGAGCAGAACCGGTGCACGTTCGTCCTCGACAATGGCGTGTCGGCGGACGGCACATACACCGTCACGATCAATCCGGCCGACCCGCCGACGCTTTTCGTCGGCGAAGGTATCGTGACCGGCGGTATTCCAGGCGCGACGATCGAATTCGACGGCGTCGCGCTACTCGGCAATTTGGGCGCGATACCGTCCCGTACGTTCGACTTCTTTTCGTTTATCGGTTTCGCCGAGACCGAAACGGATTTCGCGAAGGTCGCCGGCGCCTACAACGAACTCGGCATGCATCTCTCACCGACCGGCACGTCGTTTCAGACCGTCTCTCCGCAGGGTTGGCAGCCCGACGTGGTCAACTGGAACGAGACGCTCAACGCGGATGGCTCATGCACGATCACCACGGGCAGCGACTACTCGTGCAACACGACAGGCACGCCGTGGACCTTGCGCGCGAATGCGGACTCGACGTCGGACAATGTGTTCGTCAGCCAACCGACGTCGTCGAGCTCGGCTTACCCGAGTGCGGGTCAAGAGCAGCCGATCATACTGCTCGCGCCGAGCCAAGCCCAAGCCATCATGATCGTCGGCAAGCTCGGCAGCGCGTTAATCCCGGTCGTGATTCGCGTCGGACAGTCGTACATTCCATCGGATAACAGTGCTCTGCTGAATTCGGTCATCGATTTGGAATTCGGTATGTCGGTGTTGGCGCCCGCAACCGCATTACCGGCCAGCGCGATCACGGGCAGCTATATCGGTCCGACGAGTGCGCCCGAATGCGCGATCGTCGGGAATGCCGGGAACATAGGCCTCCAAGGCGCCAGCGAACCTAGCTTCAATGACCTAGAACCGCATCCGAATCTGCCTGGCGTCTTTGACGGCACGTATTTCGACCCGACGGCCGGCAGTTGCCTAGACGGCACGGCGACCTCAACGCTCGCGGCGAACTACACGGCCACCACGTTCAATGGCGCAACGGCGTCGTTCATCGCTCCGAGCGCGACGGCGACGCGCACGAGCGCGTTCTCGCTCGACTACACGCAAAGCACACCGGGCCTCGTTGGCGTCACGGCGCTTCAGGCGTTCAACGCGAGCAGCAATGGCAGTCCCGTCGCGATCTTCAACGCCGGTGCGATCGGCTGGACCATCCAGGTCGGCGGCGTCTATGCGATGGTGATGAACAGCAATCTGTTCAATCCGTTCTTTAGCGTGGGGATGGTGGTGCAATAGGCGGCATCCATCTTTGGCAGATCGCCGTGCCGATCGAACGCGATGCCGCGATCGTTTCGCCGCGGCGACCGAGCGCGATCGGTCGGCCGCCACGCAAGCCGCACCGGCCGATCGATGCGAGATCAGGTCGCGTCACGTTGCAACAGAGCACACATCAATACAAACAAATCAAATGTATTGATTATTTAGCGCGCTACTCAATGAATGCCCCCAGCACTAAATCATGATCAATTAGCTGATTTATAACGATAAATATTTATTTTAAGCACTCCAATCGCGCTCACCCCCCACAAGACCAAGCGCCTTCGATTGCTATCGATGACTTTGTATGTACAATCTCGACACCTAACTGCTGCCCGCTCGGGATCCGCCATGAACGCATCGACCTCGCATCTGACGCTCGAACCCGGCCACGTGAGTCTCCACGCGCTGCGCCGCATCTACGAAGGCGGCGTCACGTTCGACATCGCGCCGAGCGCGCTCGACCACGCGGCCGCATCGCAAGCGGTCGTCGACGCCGTCATGTCGCGCGGCCAGACCGTCTACGGGATCAACACCGGCTTCGGCCGCCTCGCGACAACGACGATCCCGGCCGACAAGCTCGCGCAACTCCAGCAAAACCTCGTGCTCTCGCACAGCGTCGGCACGGGCGCGCTGATGTCCGACGACGTCGTGCGCGTCGTCATGGCGCTCAAGGCGATCAGCCTCGCGCGCGGGTATTCGGGCGTGCGCGTCGACGTCATCGAAGCGCTTACGCGGCTCGCGAACGCGGGCGTCTATCCGTGCATTCCTTCGAAGGGATCGGTCGGCGCGTCAGGCGATCTCGCGCCGCTCGCGCATCTCGCCTGCACGCTGCTCGGCGTCGGCGAGGTCCGCATCGGCGGACAGATCGTCGACGCGAAGACCGGCCTCGACCGCGCGGGCCTCAAGCCGTTCGTACTCGGTCCGAAGGAAGGGCTCGCGCTGCTCAACGGCACGCAGGTCTCGACCGCGCTCGGTCTCGCGGGCCTGTTCGGCGCCGAGCACGTCTTCAGCGCGGCCGTGCTCGCGGGCGTGTTGTCGACCGAAGCGATCATGGGCTCGGCCGTGCCGTTCGACCCGCGCATTCATCGCGCGCGCGGCCAGCAAGGTCAGATCGACATCGCCGAGGTCTATCTGTCGCTGATCTCGGGCAGCGCGATCCTCGCCTCGCATCACGATTGCGGCCGCGTGCAGGATCCGTATTCGATCCGCTGCCAGCCGCAGGTCATGGGCGCCGTGCTCGACCAGATCCGGTATGCGGCGCGCGTGCTGCAGATCGAAGCCAACGCGGCATCGGACAATCCGCTCGTGTTCGCCGATGAAGGCGATGTGCTGTCGGGCGGCAACTTCCACGCGGAGCCCGTTGCGTTCGCCTCGGACGCGCTCGCGGTCGCGATCGCCGAAATCGGCGCGATTTCCGAGCGCCGCGTCGCGCTGCTGCTCGACGCGCATCTGAGCGGCCTGCCGCCGTTCCTCGTCAAGGACGGCGGCCTCAATTCGGGCTTCATGATCGCGCAGGTCACGGCCGCCGCGCTCGCATCGGAAAACAAGACGCTCGCGCATCCGGCGAGCGTCGACAGCCTGCCGACGTCCGCGAATCAGGAGGATCACGTCTCGATGGCGACGTTCGCGGGCCGCCGGCTCGGCGACATGGTCGAGAACACCGCGGGTGTCGTCGCGGTCGAGGCGCTCGCGGCGGCCCAAGGCGTCGATTTCCGGCGTCCGCTGCGCTCGAGCGCGGCGATCGAGCAGATTCACGACGCGATTCGCGAACGCGTGCCGTTCTATGAAACCGACCGCTATTTCGCGCCCGATATCGCCGCGATCCAGCGTTGGGCGCATGCCGCGACGCTGCCCGCGCCGCATCGCGGCGTGCTGCCGAGCTATTCGGCTTGAGACGCGTCGCGCATCGGAGGAAAATGCGCGAGCGCCGATAACAGATCGTCCCGCGAGCGATCGGACGGCGCGCTTTTCCATGAACCGCGTTGAGACGGGAATCCGACGATGAAGCGTTCGCTCTATGCCGGCCGGGACTTCCGGCGTACCCGCAATATCGACGAGCTGCGGCTCGTCGCGAAGCGCTGGCTGCCGAACTTCGTGTTCGAGTACGTCGACAGCGGCGCCGAGGACGAGGTCACGCTCCGGGAGAATCGCAGCGTCTTCGACGCGTGGCGGTTCGTGCCGTCGGCGCTCGTCGACGCGACCGCGCGCGATACGTCGATCAGCCTGCTCGGACAACGCGCCGCGTATCCGCTCGTGATCGCGCCGACCGGCTATAACGGCATGCAACGGCGCGACGCCGATATCTCGCTCGCGCGCGCCGCCGCTCAACGCAATATCCCTTTCACGCTGAGCACGGTATCGAACTGCACGATCGAGGACGTCGTCGCGGGCGGTCAGGCCCGCACGTGGATGCAGCTCTATATGCTGCGCGAGCGCGCGGTCACGCGGAATCTCCTTGATCGCGCGCGCGACGCCGGATGCGACACGCTCGTGCTGACCGTCGACGCGGTCTACTACGGCAACCGCGAGTGGGACCGGCGCAGCTACGTGCGCGACATGCAGCTCAACTGGCGCAACAAGCTCGACGTACTGCGCCATCCGCGCTGGATCGCGAATGTCCTCGTGCCGCACGGCGTGCCCGCGTTCGCGAACATCGCGCGCTATCTGCCCGAAGGCGAGCGCCGCGCGTCGAACGGCGCGGTCTATATCGCGAAGCAGATGGAAACCGCGCTCGACTGGTCGTCGGTGCGCTGGCTGCGCGAGCACTGGCAAGGCAAGCTCGTCATCAAGGGCATCCTCAATGTCGCGGACGCGCTCGAAGCCGTGCGCCTCGGCGCCGACGGCATCGTCGTGACCAATCACGGCGGGCGGCAGCTCGATTCGACCGTGACGTCGCTCGACGTCCTGCCCGAGATCGCCGCGGCCTGCCGCGGCCGGCTCACGGTCATCGTCGACGGCGGCTTCCGGCGCGGCACCGAGATCGTCAAGGCGCTGTGTCTCGGCGCCGACGCCGTGATGCTCGGCCGCGCCACGCTCTATGGCGTCGCGGCGGGCGGCTTCGAAGGCGCCGCGCACGCATTGACGCTGCTGACGAGCGAAATCGAGCGCACGCTCGGACACCTCGGCTGCCGTTCGGTCGCCGACCTCTCTCCGAACTATCTTCGGCCCGCGCACGCCGGGCTACGGGCATGATCGCGAACCACAAGGACAAAGCCGTTCCGCTTTACGACCAGGTCAAGCGATACATCACCGAACGCATGGAACGCGGCGAGTGGTCGTCGGGCACGCGCTTGCCGACCGAACAGGAGCTCGTCGCAGAACTCGGCGTCTCCCGCATGACGGTCCATCGCGCGCTCAGAGAGTTATCGGCGCAGGGCATGCTCCGGCGCGTGCAGGGCGTCGGCACGTTTATCTCGTCGCCGGTGCCGAGCACGGAACTGCTCGAAATCCGCGACATCGCCGAAGACATCCAGTCGCGCGGACATCGTCACCATGCGAAGGTCGCGAAGCTCGAAGCGGTGCGCGCGTCGCTCGATATGGCCACGACGTTCGACCTCAGGCCCGGCGCGAAGATCTTTCGCTCGCTGATCGTCCACTACGAGGACGATATGGCGATCCAGCTCGAAGACCGCTACGTGACGCCGTCGTTCGCGCCCGACTATCTCGAACAGGACTTCAGCACGCAGACGACGACCCACTATTTGCGCGCGATTCGCCCGGCGACCGAACTCGAACACCTCGTGTTCGCCGTGACGCCCGATGCCGAGACACAAGGACTGCTCGATATCGACGCGCGCGAACCGTGCCTGCTCGTCATCCGGCGCACATGGACCGACTCGGCGCCCGCGACGAAGACCTTGCTCACGTGTCCGGGATCGCGCTTCAGTCTCGGTAGCCGCCGCAAGTTATAGGCGGATACGTCGCGCACGGCACGGCACGCGCGACGCATGTCGTGACGCAATAAAGCCCACATTGCGGGACAACGCAGTGCGTCGGGCGTATGAATCCGCATCGAGCGACTCGCACCGCACGTGTGACGCCGCGCTCACATCCGCTCGGCGAATTAAGCTGCCGTTAAGGCGGCGTTCGATAGAGTGGCGCGTTCTGGCCTCACCCTTTCGCGCCGCAAGGAGCCTCCGATGCCGACCGCCGATCGCGCCCATCGCGACTTCATCGAACACGCCGCGAGCAAAGTGCCCGCGCTGACCCTCGGTTTCTGGATCGTCAAGATCGCCGCGACGACGCTCGGCGAGACCGCCGGCGACTGGGTGTCGATGTCGCTGAATCTCGGGTATCTCGTGGGTTCGCTGATTTTTCTCGTCGCGTTCGTGATCCTCGTCGCCGCGCAGATCCGCGCGCGCGCATTTCATCCGTCGCTGTATTGGGCGACCATCGTCGCGACGACGACGCTCGGCACGACGCTCGCCGACGCGTTCGATCGATCGCTGGGCGTCGGCTATCCGGGCGGCGTATCGATCATTCTGGCGTTGCTCGCGCTGAGTCTCGCGGTCTGGTATCGCGTCGAGGGTTCGGTGTCGATCGAGAGCGTCGTCAACGCGCGCGTCGAATGGTTTTACTGGTCGACGATCCTGTTTTCGCAGACGCTGGGCACGGCGCTCGGCGACTGGGTCGCGGGCGACGATCGCGGCGGTCTCGGACTCGGCTACGGCGCGGGCACGGCGATCTTCGGCGGGTGTCTTGTCGTCATCGCGCTGTTGTGGTTCGTGCCGCGCGTGTCGCGGACCGCGATCTTCTGGGCCGCGTTCGTGCTCACGCGCCCGCTCGGGGCCACGCTCGGCGACCTGCTCGACAAGCCGTTCTCGCAAGGCGGCCTCGACATCAGCCGCCTCGGCGCATCGGGCGTGCTCGTGCTCGTCATGCTCGGCTGCATTCACTGGATGCCGCAGCGCGCCGCCCGGCGCGCGACGTCGAAGTAGCCCGGCGCGCATCCTTCCGTGTGCTCCGTGCCTTCACATACCGATCGGACACCGCGACCCGATCGGCTCGGACCGACATCGTGGAGCCGATTAACCTGATCGAGCGGGTCGAGGCTAAGCGAGTGCGATCTCAGCGCCGCATACGTTCCGTGCGCTCGGTGCATTCAAGGCGATACGCGCGATCAAGCGTGCGATCGCCGCGTGTCCGAGCATGCGGTTCGCGCGAGCCAGCGACGAAGGCCGGCTCACGACGTACAGCGTGAGCGCATCGTCGCGATCGAACCACGGCACACAAAGCGCCGTTATCTCGCCGTGCAAGACGAGCGCCACCCCCGCCTCGACCCCGAAAGACACGGTCTCGGCGATGAACGCGGGACGCGCATGCGCGATGCTCGACACCGTCTCGGTTCCGCTCGCGGCTACGCGCGCATTCGCTGCCAGGATTCGCGCCACCGCGCTCACACCGATCGGCTCCGGTGCGTCGGCGACCACGCGCGCCCCGTCGAGCACCGCGAGCAAGGCCGTCGCATCCTGCGCATCGATCGCGGCCCGCAGGTGCTCGACGACCGTGCGCTGACGATCGAAATCGTTCGGCTTGAGCGGCGCCCCCGCGCGCGCGAGGCGCGCTTTGGCGCGATGAATCAGTTGCCGGCAATGGTCGGCCGGCTTGCCGAGCGCCGCGCCGATCGTCTCGTAGTCGCAGTCGAACCCTTCGCGCAGCAGGAACGCCGCGCGCGCGTCAGGCGAGAGACGATCGAGCAACAGCATGAGGCCATACGACAACTGCGCGCCGTCGAGCACGCGATCTTCCGCGGACGGCACGACCGGATCGAGCCACGGTTCGGGCAACACGCCCTTTTCGCGCGCCGCGTGCTCCGTGCGAAGCGCGCGTAACCGGTCGATCGACAGCCGCGTGACGACCGTCGTGAGCCACGCGACAGGCTGCAGGAACGCGGCCCGGTCGGACGCCTGCCACTTGAGCCACGCGTCCTGCACGATGTCCTCGGCCTCCGCGCGGCTGCCGAGCATCCGGTATGCAATGGACACGAGGCGGCCGCGCTCGCGGTCGAACGCGTCCGAGCCGTCGAGACGCGCGGGTGCGCGCCGGTCGATCGATGAATCGGTCATGCGGGGTGCTCCGTTCGAAGTGGGCCGGCGCCGCCAGTCTGCCAGAACGCCGGGATTCACGCGTATGACGCGCGAGACCCCGTCCGCGTGACAGTCGCACGAAAAAAAATCGGCGTCACACCGCGGCGCGTCCGGCCGTCATAGGGATGACGCGCGGCCGATCCATCGCGATCCGCAAGAATCGGTAACGATCCTGATCGATCCCGCGCGCGCTACCGATCCCTCCTTCCAAGGACGCCGCCATGCCTGATCCGTTTCGCCCATCCGCCCCCCTGAACCTCGGACTCGTGCCGACCGTCATCGAGCACTCGGGGCGCGGCGAACGCGCGTACGACATCTATTCGCGGCTGCTGCGTGAACGCATCATCTTTCTGATCGGCCCCGTCAACGAGCAGTCCGCGAGCCTCGTCGTCGCGCAACTGCTGTTCCTCGAGGCCGAGAACCCCGAAAAGGACATCTCGCTCTACATCAATTCACCAGGTGGATCGGTCTACGACGGCTTCGCGATCTTCGACACGATGCAGTTCATCAAGCCCGCCGTCTCGACGCTGTGCACGGGGTTTGCCGCCAGCATGGGCAGTTTCCTGCTGGCCGCGGGCCACAAGGGCAAGCGCTATGCGTTGCCCAATGCACGCATCATGATCCATCAGCCCTCGGGCGGCAGCCAGGGCACCGCGGCCGACGTCGAGATCCAGGCGCGCGAGGTCCTGTTTCAGCGGCAAAAACTCAACGCCATCCTCGCCGAACGCACGGGCCAGCCCGTCGAACAGGTCGAACGCGACAGCGATCGCGACAACTTCATGTCGGCCGACGAGGCGAAGCAGTACGGTCTCATCGACGACGTCCTGAGCTTGCGCGACACGCTTTAGCCCGCGCGCCCCCTTGCCGCGCACGGCCGCGCGAGGCCCGCACCTCGCGCCTCGCGCAATCCGATAGCGAACCAAGTGTTCCGGCGATCCCGCAGCGGCTCGACTGGACGCCCATGGGCAAATGGTCTTCAATGAAACGGCACGTCGTCCACCCGCGCATCCAAGGAGGCCGCATGGATCAGGCAAGGCTGTTTCTGGAAACCCAGCCGCTGTTCACGCTGTTCCTGACCGTCGCATTGGGCTACATCGTCGGCGAGATCAACGTCAGAGGCGTCTGCCTCGGGTCCGGAGCGGTCCTGTTCGTCGGTCTCGCGCTCGGCGCATTCGCGCCCAAGTCCGCGCCGCCCGCGCTGCTCGGCACGCTCGGGCTGCTGCTGTTCCTCTACGGCATCGGCATCCAGTACGGCGCGCAATTCTTCCGGGGCCTGACGAGTCCCATGGGCATCAAGGCGAATGCGGCCGCATGCGCGGGCGTGCTCGCCTCGGGTCTGGTCGCGTGGGCGCTCGTTCCGCTCACGCATATCCGGCTCGCCGACGCGCTCGGCATGTTCGCGGGAACCGGCACGAGCACCGCGAGCCTGCAAGCCACGATCGCAACCCTCAAGAACAACGATGCGGCCGTCGGCTACAGCGTGACCTATCCGATCGGCGTCGCGGGCCCGATCCTGTTTCTGTTCGCGCTCAAGGTGCTCCTGAAGCCCAGGATCGATGCACCGAAGGCCAAGCTCATCGATATGGCCGAAATCGCGCTTCGCAATCCCGCGTTCGTCGGTCTCAAACTCCACGACCTGACGACGCGCCTGCCGCAAGGTCTCGCGATCGCGGCCGTGCGCCGTCAGCATCACAATCAGCTACCCGACGGCGACCTGGTTCTGCAGAAGGACGACGTGCTGCTCGCGACCGCGACCGATCCCGAAGTCCTGCGCGAAACGGCCGCGCGCTGCGGGGAAATCCAGCCCGGCCGGATGATGAGCCACCGCGAGGATCTCGACTATATGCGCGTGTTCGCATCGAGCGCGCTCGTCGTCGGCATGCCGCTGCGCGATCTGCGCTATCCCGACGGCGTCAGTTGCGCGATCGCGCACGTGCGGCGCGGCGATGTCGATCTGCTGCCGAACCCCGACATCGTGCTCGAAAGCGGCGATCGCGTCGGCGTGCTCGCGAATCGCGCGCACATGGAAGCGATCCGCGCGTTTTTCGGCGACTCGATCAAGGGCACCGCCGACCTGAGCTTCATCTGTCTCGGCATCGGCGCGGCGGCGGGGCTGCTCGCCGGCGCGATCAAGCTGCCGCTGCCCGGCACGGGCGGGTTCAGTCTCGGACTCGCCGCGTTGCTGATCCTCGCGCTCTGTCTGGGCAAGATCCGGCGCAGCGGCCCCTTCGTCTGGGTCATGCCGCTCTCGGCCAATCTCGTGCTGCGCAATCTCGGACTGACGATCTTTCTCGCTCAGGTCGGCATCTCGTGCGGGCCGAAGTTCGTCGATACGGTCGGCGCGGCCGGGCCGCTGCTCTTGCTTTACGGCGTCATCGTGCTGCTCGTGCTCGTGGGCGTCACGGCCTTGCTCGCGATGGCGGTCTTCAAGCTGCCGTTCGACACGTCGGTCGGCGTGCTCTGCGGCGCGACCGGCAACCCCGGCATTCTCGCGTTCGGCAACCGGATCGCGCCGACGGACCGCCCCGACCTCATGTACGCGATGATTTTTCCGTCGATGACGATCGTCAAGGTGCTGTTCGCGCAGCTTGCGATCTCGCTGGCGGGCAGCTAGCCGATTGCGTCTCGTTGCGTCGGAGGGTGCGGCCGTCGTTGCCCCCATGGATGCCCTCTCCATGCACCGACCGGCACACCGACGCGTGCGCCGATCCGCGCCTTGGCGATCGGCCGCGCGGGGATCGGATAAGATACAGGCCCGCTTCGCGTTCCGACGCGTTCAGAAACAACAGGACCTCCCGATGATTCACCCCACCCCCGTTTTCAAGGACAATCTCGCGCAATTGCCGCCGATCGACGGTATCGAACGGCTCGATCTGATCGATCATCAGGGAGACGTGGTCGCGTCGATCGAGAACAAGCCCGGCAAACAGGGGTCGCTTTCGGTCTATCACTATCTGCGCGAGCAATTCGGTTCGCTCGATGCGATGGCCGCCGAACATGGCCTCGCGTTGTTCGCCGAACATACGGCCGACGCACGCAATCGCCCGGGTGCGCACCCGAACGTCGATCGTCTGATCGAGATCGCGAGCGGCGGCCCGGCGCTCAAGATCGACGTCATTCGGCTCGCCTGAGCCACGACCCACTCTGCAGGACACCGTCCCATGCCCATGAAAAAAACGGACCTTGAAAAGAACAAGGCCCTCAAACTGACCCATGCCATGAAGCAGTCGCACTCCGAGCGATTCGGCAAGGGTGCGGCCGAGCTGCCGCTCGATCGCCGCGAACAACGCAAGCTCGACCAGGCGAAAGGGCTCGTGCCCTTCGCATGCAAGCTCGACGCGACACTCGTGAACGAACTCAAGACGCGCGCGGCCGATCATCCCGAAGGGCTCAACGGGCTCGTCGACGGTTTGTTGCGCGCCGCGCTCGCGGCATCGTCGGACAAGGCCTGACACGCACGCTTCAAAAAAAACGGCGCGCATCGATCGACGCGCGCCGTCTCACTACAACGTTTGACGCCTCCAACGCGTCAAACGTCTGCCACTGTATTCAGATCGATTACAGATTCGCGTCCGGAATCCATGCGACCTGCGCAGCGTCGCTCTTGCGGAACGCCTGGAATTTCGCGCCGAGCTCCGAAACCGTATGGATATCGTTCTTGACGAGATCGTCGCGCGTGATCAGCGTCGGCTTGATTTCGATGTGGTGCCCCGGGTCCTGACCCGCGACAAGCAGTGCCGCCGCGCGCACCGACACCGCGCCGACGACGGCCGGGTTCGTCGCCGCAGTCGCGACCCACGGGCTACCCGGCGTACGGATCGCTTCGATATCGGCCGTCGAGATATCCGCGCTATAAATACGCAGCTTCGATGCGTTGCCGACCTCGTCGGCCGCGAGTTTCGCGCCGCGCGCGAATTCATCGTACGGTGCGAACACCACGCGTACATCCGGATGCGCGCGATACGCGGCCGATGCCTCGTTCGCGACAGATTGCGCGATCTGGTTGTCGACCGTGCCGAAACGCGCGACTTCCTTGACGCCCGGATGCGCCTGCTTGAACGACTGCCAGACCTGATCGCGGCGATCGAGCGGCGCGAAGCCCGGCACGTAGACGTAGGCCGCGCTGAACGTCTCGCCGTTGTCCTTCACGGCCTGGTCGAGCAACAGGCTCGCGAGATCGTGATCGCTCTGCTCGACTTGCGGCACCTTCGGATTCGCGAGATCGACGTCGAACGCGACGACCTTGATGCCCTTGTCGAGCGCCTGCTGAACGACGTCCTTGAGCGACTCCGGCAGACCGTGATTGACGACGATCGCGGCCACGCCGAGATCGATCGCCTGCTGGATCTGATCGCGCTGCTGCGATGCATCCTGACGGCCTTCATAGATGCGCAGATCGATGCCGAGCGCCTTGGCCTGCTTTTGCGCGCCGGCCTCATAGGCCTGGAAGAAATCGCCCGTCGACAGGTAGTTGACGAGCGCGATCTTGACGCCACCATGATCGAACGGCGCAGGCGCGTTCGCGATGCCGCCCGCCGCGTGCGATGCGAGCGGTGCGCCGATGGCGGCCGCAAGAACGAGGGTGTGGATCAGTTTCTTCAGCGTGGTTTTCATGGTCTCTCCAGAAGCAGGGTGTGGAATGTCGAATGTCTTGCGTGTGCTTGACGCCGTCCCGTCGCGCGCGTGAACGAAAAGACGTCGCCGTGTTCGGTGTTGCCGCGTTCCGTACGCAGTCGAAGCCCTAGCGTGTCGTCTTGCGTCCGATGCTGAACGTGAACGCAAGCGCGCCGACCAGCAGTGCGCCCTTGATGAAATCCTGCATGTAGTACGGCGCGTTGAGCATCGTGAGACCGTTGAGCAGCACGCCGACGAAGACCGCGCCCGTCACCGCGCCGAGGACGTTCGGACGCTTGAGCCCCCATACGGCGTAACCGATCAACGCGGCCGCGACCGCGTCGAGCAGCAGCGAGTGCCCTGCGCCGACGTCGCCGCGTCCGACGCGCGCCGCGATCAGCGCGCCGCCCACCGATGCGATCGCGCCCGACGCGACATACGCACCGATCCGATACCGCGCGGTCGGCGCACCCGCGAGCCGCGCGGCCGTTTCGTTGCCGCCCGTCGCGTAGAGCACGCGTCCCCAACGCGAAAATTCCATGACGAGCACCGCGACGAGCGTGATCGCAGCGAGCACGATCACGGGCACCGGCACGACGCCGAGCCATCGCGCGCGGCCGAACGCGAGAAACGCGTCGGGAAACGTGCCCGTCGTCTCGGTGCCGTCGGGCAGGATCGAACCCGTCGCGAGCGAACGGCCGCCCGTCGGAATCAGTTGCAGGCCCGCGAGCAGGAACAGCGTGCCGAGCGTCGCGAGTTGGTCAGGCACGCGGAATCGCGTGATCAACACCCCGTTGAAGAGTCCCGTCGCGACGCCGAGCGCAAGGCACGCGGCGAACGCATCGAATGCGCTGCCGTGCCAGACGACGAGCACGTAACTGGCCGCCATCTGCGCGGTCGCGGCGATGCTGCCGATCGACAGATCGAACCCGCCGACCGCGAGCGTGATCGAGACGCCGACCGCAAGCAGCGCGACGATCGCCGCCGACTGCAGAATATTGAACAGATTGTCGACGCCGAGAAACACGGGCTCGCACCACGTGAACACGGCACACAGCACGATCAGCAACAACACGATGCCGCCGCGTTCGAGCGCCTCGCGCAACCGCGTGCGCGGCGACACGACGCGCGTCGCGAGCGGCGCGGACAACAACGGCGCGGACACCGCGTCTTCATGCAAGGTGGTCTTCATCGATCAATGTTCGGCAAGGAAGTCGGTCAGGGTTTCAATACGCAGGCGGTCGAAGTGCAAGACGCGATCGGCGACTTCGAGCGCCTCTTCGAGGTCGCTCACGAACACGAGCGTCACGCGGTCGGCGGCATTCGCGCGCAGGATGTCGACGATCTCCGCGCGCGCGCCGACATCGACGCCCTGGAACGGTTCGTCGAGCAAGAGCATTCGCGCGGGTTCGACATGCCACCGCGCGAGCGCGACTTTCTGCTGATTGCCGCCCGACAGATTGACGACGCGATCCGAGGGACCTTTGCAACGCACCGTCATGCGACGAATCGCATCGCGCGCGACGCGCCGTTCATGACGTCGCGCGACGCGGCCTCGACGAAACCAGCGCGAAAGAAACGGAAAGCTCAACGTGCCCTCGATCGATGCGAACGGCACGCTGTCGGGAAACAACGACGTCTGCCAGCGATCCTCGCCGAGCATGAACACGCCCGATGCGATCGCCTGCGCGGCGCTATGCGGTTGCCACGGCGCACCGTCGAGCGTCATCGATCCGCTCGCGATCGGTTCGATGCCGAACAGCGTGCGCGCGAGACGCGATTTGCCGCCGCCGATCGGGCCCGCGATCGCGACGATTTCGCCGCGCGATGCGGCAAAGTCGAGCGGCGGCGCATCGTCGAACAACTTGAGTCCGCGCGCTTCGAAGCCGCGGTGCCGGGCAGTATCGCCTGCGTGCGTCGCACCGTCGCGGACCGGCGCGATCGTCGCGGCTGTATCGTGCGTGGAAGTCGAATGCACCGGTTCATTGATCGCCGACTCATTGATCGCCAATTCAGCGGTCGCCGATTCATCAACGGCCGATGCGAGCTTGCCCGATTCCGCGCGACGCAGCGTCAATGCGCGGCCGATCATCGCCTGCAACGCCGCATCGCAATCGAGCGGCGCCGGAAAATCGCCCGCATGCCGGCCATCGCGCAGCACGACAGCACGATCCGCGATGCGCCGCAAATCGCCCATCCGATGCGAGACGAGCAGAATGCCGACACCGCGCGCACGCAGTGCATCGATCGCTTCGAACAAGGTTTGCGCTTCCGCGGCCGACAGACTCGCGGTGGGCTCGTCGAGCATCAGCACCGCGGGATCGTTGTCGAGCGCGCGAGCAAGCGTGATCAATTGTTTGGTCGCGACCGATTGTTCCGAGAGCGGCGCGCGCAGATCGCCGGTCACGCCGACACGCGCGGCAATGCCGCGTGCATCGCGAAGACGCGACGACGGCGTTGCGAACCAGCGCGTACGCGCGCTGCTCGTGCGTTCGAGCAGCAGGTTCTCGGCGATCGACAGCGTCGGCACGCCGGCATCCGCGACCGACTGATGCATCGTCGCGACGCCGAGCGTCTTCGCGTGCTTCGTCGACGCGGGCGCGTACGGATGACCGCGTAATGCAATCGACCCGCTATCGGGTGCGAGCACGCCGCTCAGAATCTTGACGACCGTCGATTTTCCCGCGCCGTTCGCGCCCATCAGCGCGACGACTTCACCTGCGCGAATCGACAGATTGAAATCCGCGAGCGCGACGGTCGGACCGAATCGCTTCGAGAGGCCGCGTGCGTCGAGCACGACCGGTGCATCGCTCACGCTGCGCCCCCAATGCGACGTTCGGCACGACGTTCGCTGCGATGTTCGATACGAACGATCCGATAGGCGAGCCGCTCACGGCGCGCGGCGTGCGTCATCGCGGCGGCACGATGCGTGACATACGCCAATACAGCGAGAAAGGCCACGTATGCGGTTTGGGCAGACTGCGCGGCGGCGAGATCGAACGTGCTCAACAGAAGCCTCTTCGTGAACGGGACAATGAACGTTCCCCATTTATACGAATCCCGCGCGCGACTGGCAACGAACGAGTTTTGCTTTCGATATCAGCGAAATGCGATATTCGTTCGGATCCCATATCGATTGAAAACATGCGAATAAGGCGCACGAATTCTTCGTGCGCCTTATTCGATAGCGTTCGATTAAGCGGGTGATTAAGCGGGTCGCTTCACGGCACTGTCACAGCCGCGTCACGGCACCACCGTGGCGACATCACGACACGATCACACGCGTCATCGCCACGACCCGACAACGGACATCAATCGTGCACGGCAAGCTCGGTCGAACGCGCTTCAGCGTCGGCGGGACGCACGATATCGGGCTCGATTTCCGCGGGCGCCGTGCGGCGTCCGCCTTTGAGCTCACCGATCTTCATCAGACGCGCGCGCACGATATTGCGGCTCAGCCCGAGCAGTCTCGCGGTCTGCACCTGATTGCGGTCGCAGTATTGATATGCGGCCGAGACGATCGCGCCTTCGATGCGTTCGTAGAGATTGCTCTCCCCTGCTTCGAACAATTCGACCAGCGCGTGTTCGAGCGCACTCGCGTCGTCGCGCGCGCGATCCTCGGGTTGCGCGAGCGCGCGCGCACGCTCGCCGGCGCGTTGACCCGCATGCTGAGCTGCACGTTGACTGACATGTTGACTTGCGCGCTCATGCGCGCGCGGTCCGACTTCCATGTTCGCGACACCGCGCGCCGAAACGAAATACTGCGGCGCCAGCGCGGCGCGAATCGCATCCGCGCCGAGTACGCCGTCGTGCGTATCGACGAGCGCGCCCTGGACGACATTTTCGAGCTCGCGAATATTGCCGGGCCATGCATGAGAGACCAGCATGGCGGCGGCCGCATCCGAAATCGCGATCGCGCGGTCTGTGCCGCGAGCGCGATGTTTGTCGACGAAATACCGCGCGAGCGGCAGGATATCGCCGCGCCGTTCACGCAAAGGCGTCGCCTCGATCGCGCCGACGCGCAGCCGATAGTAGAGATCTTCGCGAAAGCGGCCCAGCGCGACGGCCTCGGCGAGATTCACATTCGTCGCCGCGATCAGACGCACGTCGATCGGCGCGGGCGTACGCGATCCGAGCCGGACGACTTCACGCTCCTGAAGCACGCGCAGCAGCTTGACCTGGATCGACAAAGGCAGATCGCCGATCTCGTCGAGAAACAAGGTGCCGCCGTTCGCGGCTTCGAACCAGCCCGGCTTCGATGCGGCCGCGCCCGTAAACGCGCCGCGTTCGTGCCCGAACAATTCGCTGTCGGCGAGCGTCTCCGACAAGGCGCCGCAATTGACCGCGACAAACTGCCGGTCGGCGCGCGCGCTGTGCGCATGAAGCATGCGGGCGATCAATTCCTTGCCCGATCCCGTCTCGCCGATCACGAGAACGTTCGCGTCGCTTGGCCCGATCCGCGCGATCCGCGCGAGCAGCGCATGCGAAGCGGGGTCTTCGAACACGAACGCACTCGCCGTATGCGACGCAAGCGGCGCCGGCGCCGAAAAGGCCGTCTTGTCGAGGGGCAGTGTCATCCATGACTCCGTGGCAGTGCGTCGCCGAAGGGCAAACCGGAGTTCAAAGGCTACAGCGATCGTCGAACGCTGGGAAACAACGAAGATTGCTAAGTTTATGAACACCCGCGCGTAACAATCGATGACGGATTGCTGACGGACTGCTGCCTGAGCAACACCTGCAGCCGCATCTGTTGCTGCTCCAGCAACAGATGAACGGCTCGATGACCGCGCGTCGTGCCGTCTGCGCGCGGATCGCCGCACCGCCGCCCCCTTCTTTAAATACACGTGACACGCGTGCCCTGACCCGTCCCGCCGCCCCTGCTCGACGACGCGTGCGATATCTCGCGACACCATTCAGCGCCGCTGGCACGAACGATGCAAAGGACACCCGTCTTTCCTCCTGAGCGTCGAGCATGTCGTCCCTCGCATCTCCCGCGTTGTCGCTGCTGCCTTCGAGTCCGCCGCAGATCGCACAATCGATTGCCGACTGGTTGTCGGAAACCGCGATCGAACGCGACAAGGCCGGCGGTACGCCGAAAATCCAGCGCGACATGCTGCGCGAAAGCGGTCTGCTCGGCCTGAGCATCGAGCGCGAATTCGGCGGCCTCGGCGCGTCATGGTCCGTCACGCTCGAGACCGTCCGGATTCTCGCGAGAGCCGACAGTTCGATCGCCCACGTCTACGGCTTTCATCATCTGATGCTCGCGACGGCGGGTCTGTTCGGCGAACGCGCGCAATGGGCGCCGCTCTTCGACGCGACGATTCGCGAGAAATGGTTCTGGGGCAATACGCTGAACCCGCTCGACACGCGCACCGTCAGCACGCCGCGCGAAGGCTGGCGCGAATTCAACGGTCAAAAGACGTTCTGTTCGGGCGCGCTCGACTCGGACATGCTGATCGCCTCGGCGCGCCAGGACGGCCTCGACCGCCTCGTGATCGCCGCGATCCCGACGACGCGCACCGGCATCACGCTGCACGAAGACTGGGACAACATCGGACAACGCCAGACCGACAGCGGCGGCGTGACGTTCGAACGCGTGCGCGTCGACGAATCGGAAATCTTCGCGAGACCCGGACCGCTCGGCTCGATCCGCGCGACGCTGCGCCCGCTGATCGCACAGGCGACGCTGACCCAGATCTATCTCGGCATCGCCGAGGGCGCATTCGACGCGATGCGCGACTATGTGCGCACCGATGCGCGCCATTGGCCGCTGTCGAGCGCCGATCGCCAAGCGAAGGATCCGTATGCGCTCGAACGCGGCGGCGAGTTCTGGCTCGCACTCGAAAGTGCGCGCGCCTTGACCGAACGAGCATCAACCGCATTCGATCGCGCATGGGAAGCGGGCGACCGGCTCACGAGCGAAGAGCGCGGCGATACCGCGATCGCGATCGCGACGGCCAAGCTCGCGAGCGCGAAGGCGGGCCTCGACATCACGACGCGCTTGTTCGACGTGCTCGGCGCGCGCTCGACACGCGGCGAACTCGGCCTCGATCGCTTCTGGCGAAACCTGCGTACGCACACGCTGCACGACCCGCTCGACTACAAGACGCGCGAACTCGGCGACTGGGCCATCAATCGCGAGCTGCCTCGCCCGACGTTCTATTCGTAACGCAAGGCACGCCGACACGCAGGTGCTTCTGAAGCAGCACCCGATCAGCAGACATGCGTGGCGTCACGCACGTAGCATGCGCCTCGATGCATCCAGGATCGATATCGAACGCACGGCACTTGAGACGCACATGCACGCGAAGGCCCACGCGACGCGCGCATCGCGCCGTAATGCACCGACATCCAATATGAATGCACGACTGGCACAGATGCTGCATTGCACTCCCAGCCTGTATTGAAAAGCGCTTCGAACCCGCTGAACACCATGACTCGACACATTCGCTTCAATGCTTTCGAAATGAACTGCGTGGCCCACCAGTCCCCGGGCTTGTGGACCCATCCGCGCGATCGCTCGTCCGACTACAAGGACCTCGAGTACTGGACCGATCTCGCGCAGATTCTCGAACGCGGCATCTTCGACGGCATTTTCATCGCCGACGTGCTCGGGATCTACGACGTCTATCACGGCTCGAACGAACACGCGCTGCGCGAAGCCGCACAGGTGCCCGTCAACGATCCGTTGCAGGTCATTCCCCCGATGGCGCTCGTGACCAAGCATCTGGGCTTCGGCCTCACGACGTCGATCTCGTTCGAGCATCCGTATCCGTTCGCGCGCCGCATGTCGACGCTCGACCATCTGACCAAGGGCCGCGCGGGCTGGAATATCGTGACGTCGTATCTCGACAGCGGCGCGCGCAATCTGGGCCAGTCCTCGCAAGTCCGGCACGACGACCGCTATGCGATCGCCGACGAGTATCTCGAAGTCCTCTACAAGCTTTGGGAAGGCAGTTGGGAAGACGGCGCCGTCGTGCGCGACCGCGCACGGCGTCTGTTCACGGATCCGAGCAAGGTCCATCCGATCGCGCACGAAGGGAAGTTCTTCCAGGTGCCCGGCATTCATCTGAGCGAGCCGTCGCCGCAACGCACGCCGGTGCTCTATCAGGCGGGCGCATCGAGCCGCGGCAAACAGTTCGCGGCCTCGAACGCCGAATGCATTTTCGTGGCCGCGCCGTCGAAGGTGGTGCTCAAGAAATACGTCTCCGACATTCGCCGCCAGATCGCCGAAGCCGGCCGCGACCCGCGCAAGGTCTATATCTATACGTTGTTGACCGTCATCGTCGGCGAGACCGACGCCGCGGCCCAGAAGAAGGTCGACGAATACAACGCGCATGCGAGCTATGACGGCGCACTGACCTTCATCTCGGGCTGGAGCGGTGTCGACTTCGGTCAATTCAAGCCCGAGCAGCATGTCCAGTACATCCAGACCGACGCTGTGCGTTCGATGCTCGAAGCGTTCTCGACGGCGGATCCCGACAAGGTCTGGACCGTCAATGAAATCGCGCGATGGGGCGGCATCGGCGGACTCGGCCCCGTGCTCGTGGGTTCGCCTTCGACGGTCGCCGACACGCTGCAGGAATGGGTCGAGGAGACGGACGTCGACGGCTTCAACCTCGCGTATGCCGTGGCGCACGAGACGTTCACCGACGTCGTCGAACTACTCGTGCCCGAGCTCCAGCGACGCGGCGCCTATCCGAAGGCCTATAGCGAAGGCACCTTGCGCGAAAAGCTCTTCGGACAAGGACCGCGCCTGCCCGCCGAGCATCGCGCGACGCAATACCGGCGCACGGCATCCGACGCTTCGTCGCACGCCGTCACGGCCGATCAATCCGCTTGACCGTTGCCTACCGACAATCGACAACCGACATTCACTGCCGCACGCCATGACCTCCACGACGATTTCGATTCCTCCCGCCGGCGCGCCGGCCCGCGTGATTCGCGACGACGCCGATGCGATCGCGACCGCGCATCACGTCGCCGAGCTGTTCCGCGCCGACGCCTCGCTGCGCGATCAACAACGGCGTCTTCCGCATGACGAACTCAATGTGTTTTCGCAAAGCGGCCTCTGGGCAATCACGGTGCCGGCCGAATACGGCGGCGCGGCCGTCTCGTACGTCACGTTGACCGAAGTCATCCGGATCGTCGCTGCAGCCGATCCGTCGCTCGGTCAACTGCCGCAGAATCATCTCGGCATCGTCGACGTCATCGGCCTGGCCGGCACGCCCGAGCAAAAGCGCCGCTTCTTCGCCGAGGTCCTCGCGGGCAAACGTTTCGGCAACGGCTTCTCCGAGCGCGGCACGCGCAACGTGCTCGATCTCAAGACACGCATCACCGCGAACGGCAGCGGCTTGCGCGTCAACGGCACGAAGTTCTATTCGACGGGCGCGCTATTCGCCGACTGGATTCCCATCCTCGCGCTCGACGACGAACAACGCGGCGTGCTCGCGTTTATCGAACGCGGCACACCGGGGCTCAAGGTCGTCGACGACTGGTCGGGCTTCGGTCAGCGCACGACGGCGAGCGGCACCGTCATCGCCGACAACGTCGAGGTGTCGGCCGACGCGGTCCTTGCGTCGTACGAGGCCTACGACAAGCCGACGCGCAACGGTCCGCTGTCGCAGATCATCCAGGCCGCGATCGATGCGGGTATCGCGCGCGCCGCGCTCGACGACACGATCCGCTTCGTGCGCGAGCGGTCGCGCGCATGGGTCGACAGCGGCGTCGAACGCGCGGCCGACGATCCGTTGACGATACGCGAGATCGGCGATCTCGCGATCCGGATCCAGGCCGCCGAAGCGCTGCTCGAAAAGGCCGCGCAAGCGATCGATGCCTTGCCCGCGGAACCGACGTCGGCCGACGTCGCGCGCGCGTCCGTCGCGGTCGCGCAAGCGAAGGTGCTGACGACCGAAGCCGCGCTGCGCGCCGGCGAAAAGCTCTTCGAGCTCGCGGGCACGCAATCCGTGCTCGCCGAGCACAACTACGACCGCCACTGGCGCAATGCGCGCACGCATACGCTGCATGACCCCGTGCGCTGGAAATATCACCTCGTCGGCAACTACGTGCTCAACGGCGTCGAGCCGCCGCGGCACGCCTGGAACTGACGAAGGACCGCATCTTTGCAAGCGATGTCCGGCCTACGCGGCCCAGCCGTGTGGGCCCCAACCCAACACCATATTCCACACTCCCGGATACCCTCGATGAACACGAAGCACACACCGCACGCCCGACAGACCCGTCGTCCCCGCCGTTCGACGCGCGTGCTGCGCACGATCGCCGCCGCGTTCGCGGTCGCCCTCGGCGTCGCTTCGGCCGCGCACGCGGCCGACGACGACACGCTCTCGCTCAAAGGCAAGCGCATCGCGATCAGCGTGACGGGCACCGATCACTATTTCGACCTCAAGGCCTATCAAGCGCAAGTCGCCGAAGTCAAGCGTCTCGGCGGCACGCCGATCACGCTCGACGCGGGCCGTATCGACAAGAACCTCGTGTCGCAGCTCCAGACCGTCATCACGCAGAAGCCCGACGCCGTGATCCAGACGCTCGGCACGCTGTCGGTCATCGATCCGTCGCTCAAGCGCATTCGCGACGCGGGCATTCCGGTCTTCACGGTCGACGTGCCCTCGCAGAACAGCATCAACAACACGACGTCCGATAACTGGTCGATCGGTTCGTCGCTCGCGCTCAAGCTCGTTCAATCGATCGGCGGCAAGGGCAATATCCTCGTGTTCAACGGGTTCTACGGCGTGCCGGTCTGCGCGATTCGCTACGACGAACTCAAGCAGGTGCTCAAGTCCTACCCGAACGTGAAGATCATCGAGCCCGAGCTGCGCGACGTGATTCCGAACACGGTGCAGGACGCGTATGCGCAAACGACGGCGCTGCTCAACAAGTATCCGAAGGGTTCGATCGCGGCGATCTGGTCGGCCTGGGATATTCCGCAGCTCGGCGCGAGCAAGGCGCTGATCGCGGCGGGCCGCACGGAAATCAAGACCTTCGGCGTCGACGGCACGCCGGAAGTGCTCGATCTGCTCAAGGTCGACAACTCGCCGGTCGGCGCAGTCGCGGCCCAGCAACCCGCCGTGATCGGCAAGACCGCCGTCGACAACGTCGCGCGCTATCTGGCCGGCGCGCACGATCTGCCGAGCGACACCTTCGTCCCCGCGCTGCTGGCGACGTCGAGCAATCTCGACGAAGTCAAGAAGCTGCGCGGCGACTGATCGAACGGAGCGCAACGATGACATCGACGGTCTCGGTTCCTGAGCTCGCCATCGATCTCGAAGGGATCGTCAAGCAATTCGGCGCGCATCGCGCGCTCGACGGCGCATCGTTGCGCGTCGCGCGCGGAAGCGTGCACGGTCTCGTCGGCGAGAACGGCGCGGGCAAATCGACGCTGATCAAGGTCCTCGCGGGCATTCACGCGCCCGATGCCGGCATCATCCGGATCGGCGGCCATACGGTCGCCGATCTCGATCCGTCGGCCGTCGAATCGCTCGGCGTGCATTTCATTCACCAGGATCGTCTGCTTGCGCCAAGCTTCACGGTCGGCGAAGCGCTCTTTCTCGGCCGCGAGATTCGCAAAGGGCCGTGGCTCGACCGACGCGCGATGCAACGGCGCGCCGCCGAGGTCATTCATTCGCTGTTCGACGTGACGTTGCCGCCGGGCGCGCGCATCGCGGAACTGAACACGGCGCAGCAACAGATCGTGCAGATCTCTCGCGCGCTGCTCGCGAATCCGTCGGTGCTCGTCTTCGACGAGCCGACCGCGTCGCTCGTCAAGCGCGAGGTCGACCAGTTGCTCGGCATCATCCGCCGACTGCGCGACAGCGGACTCACGATCATCTATATCTCGCACTATCTGCAGGAAATCGAAGCGCTCTGCGACGCCGTCACGATTCTGCGCAACGGCCGCGACGTCGGCGTCGTCGATCCGGCCGCGACACCGGTCGCCGAGATCGCGCGCCGCATGGTCAATCGCGACGTGGCCGAGATGTATCCGCGGCATACGGCCTCGCGCGGCAACGTCGTGCTCGACGTGCAAGGGCTCACGCTCGATCGCGCCTACGACGACGTCTCGCTGTCGGTCCATCGCGGCGAAGTCGTCGGACTCACGGGGCTCGTCGGCTCGGGAGCGAAGGCGTTGGTCAGGTCGCTGTTCGGACTTGAATCGCCCGATGCGGGCACGATTGCGATCGATGCGGCGCCCGTCACGCTGCGCTCGCCGCGCGAGGCCGTCACGCGCGGTATCGCGCTGGTGCCCGAGGATCGGCGCGCGCAAGGCATTGCGCCATCGCTGTCCGTCACCGAGAACGCCACGCTCGCGAGCCTGCGTACATTCTCGCGTCTGGGTTTTCTATCGCGCGTGCGCGAACGCTCGGCCGTCGCGCGTCTGATCGACGATCTCGCGATCCGCACGCCGGGACCGCATGCGCTCGCGCGTCAGCTCAGCGGCGGCAACCAGCAGAAGGTCGCGCTCGCGAAGTGGCTGAGCCGGCAATCGCGGCTCTACATCCTCGACGAACCGACCGTCGGCGTCGATATCGGCGCGAAGGTCGAGATCTACAAACTGATCGCCACGCTCGTCGAAGGCGGCGCGGGCGTACTCGTGCTGTCGTCCGATCTGCAGGAACTCATCGGCATTTGCGATCGCGTCGCCGTGATGTATCGCGGCCGCATCGCGCGGACCTTCGACGCCGGCGAAGCCGACAGCGACGCGTTGCTGGCCTGCGCGACCGGCGCGCATGCGCGCGACGCGCACGCGAGCGACACCGGCGCCTTATCCGCATTCGGCGCAGCCCAGACGCCGCTCGCCGCGCGTGCGACATCCAGCGAGGAACCCACCCATGTCGCAATCTGAAGGGCTCGACCTGCGCGCCGCATCGGCGCAGGCCTCCCCCGCTCCCACACGCCGCCGCACGCGCAGCCATGCGCGCGCGCTCGCCTTGACGCTTTCGCGGCGCGGCTCGTTTGTCGCGTTCGCGCTGATTCTCGTCGTGTTCGGCCTCACCGCGCCGAACTTCGCGACGCCGGCGAACCTCGCGAACGTCGTCGCGCAATCCGCGCTGCCGGGCCTGCTCGCGTTCGGCCTGACGATCGTCATCATCGGCGGCGGACGCCATGTCGTCACGGGCGGCATCGATTTGTCGCTCGCCGCGAATCTCGGCCTCAGCGCGGCCGTCTACGCGACGCTCGTTCACGCGGGCCATGGCGATACGCTCGCTGTCGCGGCGGCGTTCGCGACGGGTCTCGCGATCGGCGGCCTCAATGCGATCGCGGTCGTTCTGCTGCGTCTGCCGCCGCTGCTCGCGACGCTCGCGACGATGAACCTCGCGGCCGGCCTCGAACTCGTGCTCACGCAGAACACGGTCGTGCCCGCGGATTCGCCGCTGCTGACGATGCTCGCGGGAGCGGGTCCGCTCGGCATGCCGATGCTCGCGTGGATCCTGCTCGCCAGCGCCGCGCTGCTCATCGCCGCGATCCAGTACACGCCGTTCGGCTTGCGCCTCTATGCGGTCGGCGAGCATCCGGACGCCGCGCGCGCGAGCGGCATCGGACTCAAGCCGTATATCGCGTCGAGCTATGTGATCAGCGGCGGTTGCGGCGCGCTCGCCGCGCTCTGCTCGGCCGCGTTCTTCAACGGCAGCACGACCGGTTCGGGCGAGATGCTGCTGTCGGTCGTCGCGATCGCCTATCTCGGCGTGATGTTTTCACGGCGGCTCGTGCCGACCGTATCGGGTTCGCTGATCGCGGCGCTGTTCGTCGGGCTGCTGATCAACGGATTTCAGTTGCTCAACATTTCGAGCTTCTGGGTCAACGGCGTTCAGGGCGTGCTCATCATCGCGGTCGTCGCCGCATCGACCGCATTGCAACGGGAGGCGATCTGATATGAGCGCCGACATGAGTGATACCGCAGCGGCATCACCGGCCCGCGAGCGCCGCGCGCCGCTCGCGTGGCACCGGCTCGCCGTGCCCGCCGTCTTCATCGCCGTCGTCGTGTTCTTTGCGCTCACGACGCCGACGTTTCTCACGGTCGCCAACCTGACGAGCCTGCTGCTCAACAACTTCACGCTGCTTGCGATCGTCTCGACCGGCATGACGATCGCGGTCGCCGCGGGCGGCATCGATCTGTCGGTCGGCACGGCGCTCGATTTTTCGAGCCTCGCGTTCATCGT
This sequence comes from Pararobbsia silviterrae, assembly GCF_003628125.1. GTDB lineage: Bacteria > Pseudomonadota > Gammaproteobacteria > Burkholderiales > Burkholderiaceae > Pararobbsia > Pararobbsia silviterrae. Next base: position 137,016 of record NZ_RBZU01000004.1, on the reverse strand, counting down.
GTTGTTGAACAGCGGCTTCGGCTTCGCGACGGCCTCGGCCGGCGCGCTCGCGGCCGGGGCGGCAGCCGGCGCCTTCAACGCCGTGTTGATCGGCGGACTGCGCCTGACGCCTTTTCTCGCCACACTCGGCACCCTGTTCGTCGGCACGAGCGTCCAGCAACTGCTCTCGGGCGGCGGCCTGCCGATTTACCTGATCCCGGGCGTGCATATCGGACTCGCGTCGGCGAAGCTCGGCGGCATTCCCGTGCCGCTTCTGATCGTTGCGGGCGTCGCCGCCGTCTATGGCCTCGTGCTCGCGCGCGGGCGATTCGGCCGCGCGCTGATCGCGGTCGGCGAGCAGCCAGCCGTCGCGTATTACTCGGGCTTGCGCGCGCGCCGCGTCAGCGGGCTCACGTATATCGCATGCGCGCTCGCGGCCGCGGTTGCCGGCATCGTGCTGTCGTCGACGGTCAGCGCATATGTGCCGCTGTCGGGCAATGCCTTCATGCTCAATGCGATCGGCGCGACGTTCATCGGCACGACACTGAGCCGCACCGGCCGGCCGAATATCGTCGGCACGCTTCTCGGCGTCCTGTTCCTCAACGTCGTCGCGAACGGCTTGCTGCTGATCGGCTGGAATTTCTATTGGCAGCAAGTCTCGACCGGCGTGCTGATCTTCGCGATTCTCGCGTTCAGCTTCGTGTCGTCGTCGCGGACATGAGCGCGCCGCGCAAAATGCGCGCGCGTTCTAACCCGCAACCGGCCAGGTAGCCGATTACGTCGATCCCCTGCGCGAGGGCGACGGCCGACACGGCCATCGCCCCGTTCATGCGTCAGTGGTCCTGCGACATCCCCTTGAGCGCGGCTTCGCCCGCGTCGCGCGCGGCGGCCGGCGTCGCGAACGCATCGTCGGACAACAGCACGCGCCGGACATCGTGGCGATCGGTGTCGAGCAACGTAATGGCCCAAAGATAGCTGCCGCCATGTTCGGCCGTGTGGACCGATGCGCGGACGTGACTGGCTGCGTGGCTGGCTGCATGCGTGCCTGCATGAGCGGCGTGTTTCTGTGACATGTCGAATCCTCCTTGGATGGCGAAGCCGACACAGGGCACGCAAGACATGTTCCTTACCGTCGACGCGAATACCCTGCGCCCGCGTCGGGCGCCATCGACGGATTCGTTTCGCATCGAGGCGCGACGGCATCGATTTCGACTTCGCGCGGCCGCATCGGCGCGCGCCGCGGCGATTCCCACGGTAAAAACGACAACGCGTTTCGACACGGTCAGTCCGACACGGTCAGTCCGACACGGTCGGTTCGACACGGTCGGCTTCGGCACACGTACCGCATGCGGTGTTCGCATAGCGGATTCGCATGGCCCATTTCGTAGCCATTTCGCGCCCGAAACCGTTACTCTGCGGATAACGGTCCCGCGAGAAGCGTGATTGCACGGGCGAACCCGACTCCCTAGACTGCGTCCGAAGATCACAGCGAGAGAGGCACCATGGAGATGCAAAACCCGCCGCCCGCGCGCTGGGCGACGCGACGCGCCGAGAAAGCGCGACGCGTGGCCAGCGTCGCCGGCATCGTCGACGGCGTCGTGATTCCGACCGCGCGCATGGTCGAGGTGTTCGAAAAACTGCTGGTGCCCGGCGACAAGGTGGCGCTCGAAGGCAACAACCAGAAGCAGGCGGATTTCCTGTCGCGCGAACTGGCCAAGGTCGATCCGGCCCGCGTGAACCACCTTCACATGATCATTCCGGCGGTCAGCCGTGCCGAGCATCTCGATCTGTTCGAGCGCGGCATCGCGCGCAAGCTCGACTTCGCGTACGCCGGAGCGCAAAGCCTGCGGATCTCGCAGTTCCTCGCTGACGGCAACCTCGAGATCGGCGCGATCCATACGTATATCGAGCTCTACGCGCGGCTTTACGTCGATCTGTGTCCGAACATGGTGCTCGTCGCGGGTTACAAGGCCGACCGTCAGGGCAACCTCTATACGGGACCGAGCACCGAAGACACGCCGGCGCTCGTCGAAGCGGCCGCGTTTCGCGACGGCCTCGTGATCGCGCAGGTCAACGAGATCGTCGACGATCCGAAAGACCTGCCGCGCGTCGATATCCCGGGGTCGTGGATCGACTTCGTCGTCCAGTCCGACAAGCCGTTCTTCATCGAGCCTTTGTTCACGCGCGATCCACGTCTGATCAAGCCGATTCATGTGCTGATGGCGATGCTCGCGATTCGCGGCGTCTATGAGAAACATCAGGTCCAATCGCTGAACCACGGCATCGGCTTCAATACCGCGGCCATCGAACTGATCCTGCCGACCTATGGCGAGAAGCTCGGCCTCAAGGGCAAGATCTGCCGCCACTGGACGTTGAATCCGCACCCGACGCTGATTCCCGCGATCGAGTCGGGCTGGGTCGAAAGCGTGCACAGTTTCGGCGGCGAGCTCGGCATGGAACGCTATGTCGCCGCGCGGCCCGATGTGTTCTTCACGGGCCGCGACGGATCGATGCGCTCGAACCGCGCGATGTGTCAGCTTGCCGGTCAATACGCGGTCGATATGTTCATCGGTTCGACGCTGCAGATGGACGGTCTCGGCAATTCGTCGACGGTCACGCACGGGCGTCTGACGGGCTTCGGCGGCGCGCCGAACATGGGCCACGATCCGCATGGACGCCGTCATGCGACACCCGCATGGCTCGATCTGTTGCAGACCGACGATCCGCTCGAACGCGGCCGCAAACTCGTCGTGCAGATGGTCGAGACGTTCCAGTCGGGCACGCAGCCGACGATCGTCGAATCGCTCGACGCGGTCGAAGTCGGCAAGGTCGCGGGCATGCCGCTCGCGCCCGTCATGATCTATGGCGACGACGTCACGCATGTGCTGACCGAGGAAGGCATCGCCTATCTGTACAAGGCGCGCTCGCTCGAAGAACGCAAGAAGATGATCGCCGCGGTGGCCGGCGTCACGCCGATCGGTCTGCGCAGCACGCCGGCCGAGCGCGCGCAATTGCGGCACGACGGTCTCGTCGCGCTGCCCGAGGATCTCGGCATCCATCCGACCGAGGCGAGCCGTTCCTTGCTGGCCGCCAAGAGCATGGCCGACCTCGTTGCGTGGTCGGGCGATCTGTACGAGCCGCCCGCACGATTCAGGAGCTGGTGATGGCGATCGACCGTTTTTCGCGGCACGCCCGGATGCCGGCATCCGGCCCGATGTTCGTGTCGATGGCGTCAACGTCCGCGTCGCCGACATCCAGCCCGCTTCAGTCGATGCCGAAGCTCTATCCGGCCGATCTGTTTTCGATGTGCGCCGATCTGCCCGCGAAGCGCGTCTGCGCGCGCGACCTCCGTGCACCGCACGGCGTGAGCGCCGCGCGCCTCGCCGAGTCCGTCGTCGCCGCGCTGATCGACGAGGTCACGCTGTCGCCGAAACCCGGACTCGTCGATCTGCGCGGCAGCGGCGCGCACCGCGATCTGAGCTGGTCGCTCATGTGTACGTCGGCGACCGCGTTGCAGCCTGCCTTCGAGGCGATGGCGCGCGCAGGCCTGTCGATCCTTGACGATCGCCGGCTCCGCGAAACGATCGGTGCACTTGGCCGCGAGGGCGAGGCGCGCATGTTCGACGCGACGGGCGGCATCAATACGCATCGCGGTGCGATCTGGGCGCTCGGCCTGCTCGTGACCGCGGCCGCGCAGGATCTCGATCGCCTGTCTGCCGCGGACGTCGCGTCGCGCGCCGGTGCGCTCGCGCGTCTGCCCGATCGCCACGCTCCCGCGACGACGGGCAACAAAGGCGAAGCCGCGCGCCGTACGTATCAAGTCGGGGGCGCATGCGGGCAGGCGCAAGCCGCATTTCCGCATGTCATCGATGTTGCGCTTCCCGAACTCGCGCGCTCGCGATGCGCTGGCGACACCGAAACGGCCGCGCGTCTCAATGCCTTGCTCGCGATCATGGCGAGTCTCGACGATACATGCGTGCTCGCGCGCGGCGGACGCGACGCGCTGCGCACGCTGCAACACGGCGCGCGCGACACGCTCGAACGCGGCGGCGCGGGCTCGCCTGAAGGGCGCCGCGCGCTCAAGGCGCTCGACCGTCGTCTGCTCGATCTTCATGTATCGCCGGGCGGCGCTGCCGATCTGCTCGCCGCCGCGCTGTTTCTCGATCGGCTTGCGGGCCTCGACGCGGAACATCCCGCGGAACACCCCTCTTCGGAGAACGACTGATGGAACGCATCGAACTCGACTTTCCGGCCGCGCGGTCGACACAGGGGCGCGCACTCGCCGGCGTCGTCGCATCGGGCGATCTCGAAGTGCTGCTCGAAGCGAGCGCGACGGCCCGCACGCGCGTCCAGGTCACGACGTCCGTCGACGGCATGGGACATCTCTGGCGCGCGGTGCTCGACCGCGTGCTCGGCGACGGCGCGCATCCTGCTGTCACGCTTGAAATCAATGACTTCGGCGCCACGCCGGGCGTCGTGCAGATGCGCATTCTGCAGGCGTTCGAAGCCCTGGAGCACGCGCATGGATAACCTGGATAAGGCCACGGCCATGGACACGCAAGCCTTGCTCGATCGCGAAAGCTTTATCGAACTCAGTGCGCGCGAACGCGCGGTCCGTCTGCTCGATCGGGGCACGTTTCGCGAGCTCATCGATCCGTTCGAGCGCGTCGTTTCGCCTTGGCTCAAGCAACAAGGGATCGTCACGCAAGCCGACGACGGCGTCGTCGTCGCGAAGGGCACGATCGATGGGCAACCCGCTGTGGTGCTCGGCATCGACGGCGCATTCCAGGGCGGCAGTATGGGCGAGGTATCGGCCGCGAAGATCGCGGGCAGCCTCGAACTCGCGGCCGAGGACAATCGCAAGGGCGTTCCGACACGCGCCGTGATCCTGTTCGAAACCGGCGGCGTGCGGCTGCAGGAAGCGAACCTCGGTCTCGCCGCGATCGCGGAGATTCAGGCGGCGATTGTCGATCTGCGCCGCTATCAGCCGGTCATCGGCATCACGGCCGGCCCGATCGGCTGCTATGGCGGCATGTCGATCGCCGCGGGCGTCTGCAGTTATCTGATCGTCACGCGCGAAGCGCGGCTCGGTCTGAATGGACCGCAGGTCATCGAGCAGGAAGCCGGCGTCGCCGAATTCGATTCGCGCGATCGCGGACTCATCTGGGGTCTCACGGGCGGACTTCAGCGATATCGGACCGCGCTCGCCGACGTGTTCGTCGACGACGATGCGCATGCGGTGCGCGACGTTGTCGTCACAGCGTTGCGTGAGGGACGTCCCGATGCGTGCCGCAGCGAACGCGTCGCGGGTTTTCTGCATCGTCTGAGCGAGGTGCCGGCCGGACAGGCCGCGACCGCCGCGCAAGTCGAAGCGATCTACAGCAAGGGATTCAAGTCATGAGCGAGACCGGATACTCGAAGCGCGGCACGGTATGGCTCGACGCGCTGACGCGCGGCGCAACGCCCTTGACCGGTTATCCGGCGTCGCTGCGTGTCGTCGATGCCGTGCTCGACGGCGAATCCGCGCGCTATATCGCCGTCGTGCCCGATCCCGACAATCCGTTTCCGCGTGCGCGCGGCGGGGAAGTCGGTCTCGTCGAGGGATGGCAATTGGCTCGCGCGCTCCGCGACGTGATCGCGGCCGATGCGGACGCCGTACGCAAGCGGCCGATCGTCGCAGTCGTCGATGTCGCGAGTCAGGCGTACGGGCGTAGCGAAGAGGCATACGGGATTCATCAGGCGCTTGCCGCGGCGGCGGATGCGTATGCGACGGCGCGTCTCGAAGGGCATCCGGTCATTGCCTTGATCGTCGGACGTGCGATGTCGGGGGCGTTTCTCGCGCATGGGTACCAGGCGAACCGGATCATTGCGCTGTCCGATCCCGAGGTCATGGTTCATGCGATGGGCAAGGCTTCCGCGGCGCGCGTGACGATGCGTTCGGTGGCGGCGCTTGAGGCGTTCGCCGCGAACGTGCCGCCGATGGCCTACGACATCGGCAGTTATGCGTCGCTGGGCTTGCTGTGGAAATTGCTCGATGTCGGCGCGCCGGATGCGCCGTCGCGAGACGATCTGGACGCGGTCGAACGCACGCTCGCGGACGCGCTGACCGACATCCGCAACGATCCGTCGCGCGGACTCGAAAGCCGCCTCGAAGGCGCCCATCGCGCGGCGTCGCGCGTGGTCCGCGAGACATTACGCGCGGAGTGGGAACGGGGTTAGCGGTTCGCAGCGGTCGTGAGGTTATCGCTTCGACACGGAGTGACTTCACGACCGTATCGGTTGCGTTCGAACGGCTCGCTTTCAAACGGCGCCGATCCGCAATGCTCAGGATCTCGATGCAGTACGACGCAGCACGGCTTCGCTCATGACGCCGACGATGGCCTCGCGCAGCGGCGGCAGATTCCGCTGAATCGTCTTCCAGACGATACCGAGATCCACCGTGAAGTAGCCGTGCGCGAGGACGTTACGCATTTCATAGGCAGCCGACAACGGAAGCTCGACATGCGTCTCTGCAAACTCGGGATATCGATGCGAAATATTGCGCGCGGCCGCGGCCTCTCCGATGATTTCCAGGTTGCGAATCACCGCATCCTGCACGATATCGCTCAGCAGAAAATCATCCTCGGATAGCGAATCGGTATAGCGGGCGATACGGTCGATGGCTTCGACAATATGGTTCAAATAGTCGGGAAGGCGCTGGACGTCCCGCGTCATACGGGGACGGCCTCGGCAAGGACCGTCGAGCGGAACGCGTCGGGCAGCGATTTGGGCGTGAGTACATCGACCGGGACGCCCAACAAGCGGCGTAATTCGTGACGAATCGCGCCGAGGTCAAACAGCGTCGTCTCCGGCGTGGGATCCACCAATAGATCAAGGTCGCTGCCGTCGGCGTCGTCGCCATGGGCGACCGAGCCGAACACGCGAGCGTTCGTCGCGTGATGCGTCGCGACCACGCGTCGAATGTCATGCCGATGGACTTCTAGAGCGACGGACGGTTTCATGCGATATCCAGGATTGCGCGGCTTCGATCGAGCCTGAATATGCATAGTCTACCGAATCTCGTCAAGCGGCACGGCAGTACCCGGGAAATCACAGTCGACGGAGTTCCCATCCGAATGCGGCGTACATCGCGTCGTCTCCGCGGATCTCGCTGAAAGCTTGACGTCCGATCGCCGATCCAGCGGGTCGACGGCTCGAACCGAATCACGGGCGCGAGCCCCATACGAGGCCCGCGCGCGCGACGGCTAGATCTTGCCGGTCCGATCGGTATCGTGGCGCAGCGCGTCCTTGACGTCGCCGACGCGTTTGCGCGCCTCGCCGGCGCCTTGCTGCAGATCGCCCTTGAGTTCCTGCGCCGTGTCACCGCGCATCTTGCCGACGGCCTCGTTGACCTTGCCCTTGAGCTTCTCGGCTTCTCCCTTCACATGGTCCTTGTTCATGGTGCTCTCCGTTGATTAGCGCGGATTGCGCACGTCATGCGTTCGCAACACGCGTACCCGGACCCCACCCCGATACGTCGGACCCTCCGGCTCAGCCGCGCACCCCGTCAGATTTTCCGAGCCGTCTCGTGATGGCGCCCGCGATCGGTATCGACGCGCATGGCGCGTGCGTACATCGGTCACAATGACGCGCGCGATCGCGCACGTCTGTCGATTTAGCCGCGCCGACCCGTGTCGGCCCGCGCGTCCTCGATCGACGCGATCAGGCCATGAAGCTGCTCGATGCTGAACGGCTTACGCAGCGATGCGCAATCGAACCCGGCCTCGTCGCGACTCGGCGCTTCGCGCCCCGACGCAAAAATGACCTTGAGATCCGGATCGCGCGCGAGCGCCGACCGCGCGAGTTCGAGACCCGATTGCCCCGGCAATGCGAGATCCGTCAGCAGCACATCAGTCTTTTTTTCGATCAACGCATGCATCGCCTGCTCGGCATCCGCCGCCTGCTGCACGTCGTATCCCATGCTCTCGAGCAACTCGCTGATGGCTTCGCGCGACGCGCCATCGTCGTCGACGACGAGGATCGCGAGATCCGACGCGGCGCGATGCGCCCGCGCAGCATCATCGTCGCGCGCGGATTCATCATGCGTCGCAGCGCGCGCCGCATCCGCCTGCGCGGCGAGTTCGACCTCCACCGCCCCCCACATGCCGAGCGCGCGGCGAATCTTCGACGCAAGCTCCTCGCGGCTATACGGCTTGCTCAGTAACTGAATGCCCGGATCGAGCCGGCCGCCATGCACGATCGCATCCTGCGTATAGCCCGACGTGAACAGCACCTTGAGGCTCGGAATCGAGCGCGTGGCCTGCGCAGCGAGATCGGTGCTGCGCATCGCGCCGGGCATGACGACGTCCGTGAACAGCAGATCGATATGAATCCCGCTCTGCACGATCGCGAGCGCGCTCTCCGCGTTATCCGCCTTGAACACCGTATAGCCGAGTTGCCGCAAGGTTTCGACGACAGTCGCCTGCACGCGGCGATCGTCTTCGACGACGAGAATCGTCTCCGTGCCACCGGTCAGCGCAACGGGCGACTTCGGTTCGATCGCGGCCGCTTGCTCGGTCGAACGCGGCAAATAGATCTTGATCGTGGTTCCGTAGCCCAGTTCGCTATAGATACGAATATGCCCGCCGCTTTGCTTGACGAAACCATACGCCATGCTCAAGCCAAGACCGGTACCCTGTCCTTCGGGCTTCGTCGTGAAGAACGGCTCGAACGCGCGCTCGATGACCTCGGCCGTCATGCCGGTTCCCGTATCTGTAATCGCGAACAGCACATATTCGCCCGCGCCGACGTCGTCGGCGCCCGCGATGTAATGCGCGTCGAGCTGCGTGTTCGACACGTCGAGCGTCAGCTTGCCGCCCTCGGGCATCGCATCGCGCGCATTGATCGCGAGATTCAACACGACGTTCTCGAGATGATTCGGATCGACGAACGTGTTCCAGAGATCGGTCGCGATGACGGTCTTGACATCGATCATTTCGCCGAGCGCACGCCGCAGCAAATCGTCCATGCTCCGGATCATGACGGCCGGATCGACGACGATCGGCTGTAGCGCCTGACGACGACCGAACGCGAGCAATTGCGACGCGAGACTCGCGCCGTGATCGACGGCCTCGATCGCCTTGTCGAGGCGTTCCTTCGTCCAGCCGTCGCGCGCATGCCGGCCTTCGAGCAGTTCGAGATTGCCGCGCACGACCTGCAGGACATTGTTGAAATCGTGCGCGACGCCGCCCGTCAGCTTGCCGACCGCCTCCATCTTTTGCGATTGGAGCAGCGCCGCGCGGGCCTTTTCGAGCTCCTCATGCGCGGTTCGACGCTCGGTCACGTCGCGCGTGATCTTCGCAAAGCCGATGAGCTCGCCCGTCTCGTCGCGTATCGCGTCGATCACGACGTTTGCCCAGAAGCGGCTGCCGTCCTTGCGGATCCGCCATCCTTCCGTTTCGAATCGCCCTTCGGATGCGGCCGTGCGCAGCCCAAGCTCGGGCAGCCCGCGCAGCGCGTCCTCGGGCGCATAGAAGCGCCGGAAATGCGTGCCGATGACTTCGGTCGCTTCATAGCCCTTGATGCGCGCGGCGCCCAGATTCCAGTTCGTCACGAGGCCGTCCGGTGACAACATGAAGATCGCGTAATCGGTGACGCCCTGCACGAGCAGGCGGAACCGGCGCTCGCTCTCGATCACGGCTTCGTAGGCGATGCGCTTGTCGGTCGTGTCGCGGACGATTTTGCCGAAACCGACGAGCCGGCCCTGCGCGTCATGCAGCGCCGCGATGACGACGCTCGCCCAGAACGTCACGCCGTCCTTGCGCACGCGCCACCCCTCGGATTCGTACTGCCCGCGTTCGCGCGCAATACGCAATGCGACATCGGGAATGTGCTCGCGACGATCGTCTTCGGTATAGAACATCGAAAAGTGCCGACCGATCGCTTCCTGGGCTTCATAGCCCTTGATGCGCGCCGCCCCCGGATTCCAACTCGCGATGACCCCGTCTTCGGTCAATCGGAAAATCGCATACTCCCAGACACGCTCGACGAGGACCGAAGGCCAGTATGCATCGATATCATCGGTCGGGTTTCGCTTCATCGTCGGGGGAGTCGCGGCAAAATCCGGGAGGCCATATGGGCGGATTCTCCGCATCTTACACGGCTAGCGCCCTACTTTTGACGAACCGCGCAGCCCCCGTTCAAAACGACCGGCCATCCATGACGGGACATTCGACGCCGCAAATCGTCAGCAGGAAAATTCGCGATAGATCGGCCATATATGCGCGCGATTTCCTCTTAAGAAAGGGATGCATCGGAAAGAATGGCGCACGTTTTCACGCAAAAAAGGTACCGTGCGCATCGTTCAAATCCGTACTTCGTGCACGCGTGCCGCGCCGAATATCGACGGATGCGGCTGCGTCGCGACGCTCAATCCCCTTGCCTTGCGGTTTGCCTTTTCGCTAAAATGGCGCCGCTCTTTCGGGGAGTAGCCGCCCTGGACGCAACGTCCGGGGGCGCACGTCAACATACTTGAGGATCGACAGATCGCTCATGGCGTGCGCAGCGTCAAGCCTGGCAAGACCGATGGCGCATACGTCCACCGAGCCGGGTCGCGGGCGTATGAGTCATCGCGCATGGACAGTGCGGCCCGGATATAACAATCCCCATGGAATCGTTTCTCGTCTCGACCAGTGTGGTCGGTCTCGCCGAAATTGGCGACAAGACTCAATTGCTCTCGCTCGTGCTTGCCGCGCGCTATCGCAAGCCCGTGCCCATCGTGCTCGGCGTGCTTGTCGCGACACTCGTCAATCATGGGTTTTCCGGCGCGTTGGGGGCGTGGCTCGCGAGCGTGATCCACCCGTCGATCATGAACTGGGCCGTCGTCGCTTCATTCGCCGTGATGGCCGTCTGGATCCTGATCCCCGACACGCTCGACGACGCGGACGCGGTCGAAACCAAACAGCGTCTCGGCGTGTTCGGCACGACCGTCGTCACATTCTTTCTTGCGGAAATGGGCGACAAGACCCAAGTCGTCACGATCGCGCTAGCCGCGCGTTTCCACGAATTCTTCGGCGTCGTCGCGGGCACGACGCTCGGCATGATGCTGGCGAACGTGCCTGTCATCTATCTCGGCCATAAATTCGCCGATCGCTTGCCGACCAAGGCCGTGCACGTGCTCGCCGCGGTCATCTTCGTCGTGCTCGGCGCGTTTGCGCTGCGCGCCGCGCTGCATCCGGAACTGCATCCGTTGTTCTAGGCACGGCGAACGCGTTCGGCAGACGTTCAGGTCGACACCCTGCACGAACGCATCGAGCGGACGTGCAGGGCATACGTCCTAACGGCCGGGCCCGGTCTCGGGCACGCAGCTCAGAATGAGCACATCGCCCGGCGAAACCGAAGCGCCGAGCGCGGCGACATGAATCCCGTCGTCGCCGCATTGCCACGTCGCCTGGAAGTCGCCGCGGCATGCACCCTGCGATGTCGCGCCCGATTGTATCGGCAGGCGCGTCGGCACTGCGTATGTGCATGTCTGCACGCCATTGCAGCGGCGCGCGACCTCATCCGTTGCATTGCCGGGCGTCACGCCGCAACGCTGCCCGTAGGTCGCTTCGAGAATTCGGATCGGCTGCGCCGCGTTGGCCGGTTCGGCCTGCGCCGAATGTCCGGTTTCCAGACCCATGCCGATCAACCCGCCAACAAGCAGGCTTGCAATCCGAAGCCCATGCATCGCGTTCATGACGGACACCCTCCCTCGGCCATGAATAAAGCGGGCCGGCGGCGTGACATCCGCACGCGTCGGCGCCCCACTTCAAGTCTAGGCGAGCGAAGCGCGTCTCGCGCGTGCACCGCACCAGGCGGTCATCGACTGACGTCGGCGAGCAAGGTCGGCGTCTCGCCCGCACGCGACGCGAGACTCTACGACGCGATGGTCCCGGCCTGATCGAATGACATCGCCGCGAACATGGGGCCCGCGAGCGTCAACGCGTCTCGCCAGGAAATGATCCTTCCGAGCCCCGGGCACGTCATTCATGCGATGCACGGACGCCGCGGTCCTACTCGCTTTTCTTGGACTTGATTTTCTTCGGCTTTGAATCGGACTTCGATTCGGACTTTGACGCGGCTTTCGATTCAGGGGCAACCGGCGACGGCTCGATGGTCCCGCACCATCCGGGCAGATAGCGGGCTTCCTGCGCATGCGCGTGGTCGAGTGCGTCTTTCAAGGCCGCGTCGAAATCGCGCTTGATTTGCTTGGCCGTCATCTTCTGCCGCAAATAATCGGCCCACAGAAATTCGCTAAACGGCGTCGCGTCCTTTGCGTAGCCGCCCGCAACCCGCAATTCGCCCGCGAGGCTCCGGAACGGATCGTCGACGAGATCCGTCAAGCGTTCGGGCAACGCCTCATAGTCGCGCCGATTGCCTTGCGCATCGAACGGATGGACCCATTGGTTGTGTTCCATCATGCGCCAGAAGATCGTCGGGTCGAGCCACGATAAATCCTTGAGCACCGTTACGTTGACGGTCTCGACCGCGCATTCGAGCCACGCGAGGCCCAGATGATGATGATCGACGATGTAGTAGCGCGCTTTGGGGCCCAGAATCGCGGGAAACCAATGCGATGCGACCGAGCTGTCGCGCGCTTTCGCGCCGAGCGTCTGCCAATGTTCGTGTTTCTTGGCGACCTCTCGATAGCCGACCGTCATCTGCGTCGGGCGGAGTTCGTCGAGTTTGACGGGCTTCAAATGCAGATCCGTATTCGGCAGCAGCATGACAGGCTCTCCAGCGAGTCGGGGCAATCCTCGGACGGATTGCCGCATCCATGGGCAAACTGAAGCGCGTACTTTACACCGCCTGTCCGCGGCCCAGCCCGCGCCGCGCCCCCCGGGGCTTCGACTTCACGCGTTCCGTCATAAGCTTTCCATGACTCGTCGTTTCCCACGCGAACCGCGGCGACATACCATTTTCGGTCCACATGACAACAAGGACGATGATGGCTTCCCTGCTCCGCACCGCAATGGGGTTTGCGCTCGGGCTCACGATCGCCGTAGCCGGCTTCACCGCCACCTTCGCTTCGGCCGCCGCCGCGGCGCCTACGGAAATCAAGCTCGATTACGCGTACTACTCGCCGGAAAGTCTCGTCGTCAAACGCTTCGGCTGGCTCGAAAGCGAATTCGCGCCCGATCACACGTCGGTCAAGTGGGTCCTGAGCCTCGGCAGCAATCGCGCGCTCGAATACCTGAACAGCAACGCGATCGATTTCGGTTCGACGGCCGGCCTCGCCGCCGTGCTCGGCAAAGCCAACGGCAATCCGATTCAGGCGGTCTATATCTATTCGCGCCCCGAATGGACCGCGCTCGTCGTGAGCAAGGATTCGCCGCTCAAGACGCTGTCCGATCTCAAGGGCAAGAAGATCGCGGCGACCAAGGGCACCGACCCGTTCCTCTTCACGCTGCGCGCGCTGCACACGGTCGGTCTCTCGCGCGACGACGTCGAACTCGTGAACCTCCAGCATCCCGATGGCCGCACCGCGCTGATCAACGGTCAGGTCGACGCCTGGGCCGGACTCGATCCGCATATGGCCGCCGCGCAGATCGACAACGGCGCGCGCCTGCTCTACCGCAACGTGAACTTCAATACGTACGGCTTTCTGAATGTCCGCCAAGCGTTCCTCAGCGAGCATCCGGACACCGTCGCGCGCGTGCTCAGAATCTACGACCGCGCACGCACGTGGATCATCGCGCACCCGGACGACGCAGCAAAGATCGTCGCGGAATCCGCGAATATCTCGTTGCCCGTCGCGAAGCTCCAGCTCGAACGCAACGACTTCTCGAATCCGTATCCGGGCAAGGAACATATCGAGGCGCTCAAGGCCGCCGCACCGATCCTGACCGACGAGCAGCTCGTGAAGCCCGGCACGCATCTCGACCAGGTCATCGACGCGCTCGTCGATACGCAGACCGCGCATCGCGCGCTCGCGACGCCCGTTGCCGCGCAATAAACGCTCGATACCCCGTACTCAACGCCCCCGCTTTCGACGCGCCATGAACGATCCCGCGCCCGCTCCGAACCCGTCCCGCGTGTCCTCGGCGACGCGTGCCGCGCCTGCGCCCGACGCGGCCGACGTTGCACGACGCCGGCCGCTGTCGTTACGGACCTGGCGCCGCGCGGGCATCGCTTTGCCTTTCGTCGTGCTCGCGCTCGTCGAAATCGCGGTCCGCGCGGGCTGGCTCGCGTCGAACCTCGTCCCCGCGCCGAGCGAAGTCGCCGCGTCGCTGTACCAGATGGGCGCCGAACGTCTGCTTCGTCATATCGGCGCAAGCACCGCGCGCGTGTTTGCCGGGTTTGCGCTGGGCTCGATCTGCGCGGTGCTGATCGGCGGCGCGATGGGGCTCAGCCGCCGTCTCGAAGCCGTGCTCGATCCGACATTCCAGGCACTGCGCGCGATCCCCTCGCTTGCGTGGGTGCCCGTGCTGCTGCTCTGGATGGGCATCGATGAGGCGCCGAAGATCACGCTCGTCGCGATCGGCGCGTTCTTTCCGGTGCATTTGAGTGTCGTGTCGGGCATCCATGGCGTCGACCGCAAACTCGTCGAACTCGGCAAGGTCGCGGGCCTGAGCCGTGCGGCGCTGGTCCGGCGCATTTTGTTGCCGGCCGCGCTGCCGCAGATCTTCGCGGGCTTGCGGATCGGACTCGCGGTCGCATGGATGTTCGTCGTCGCCGCCGAACTGATCGCGGCGACGCGCGGACTCGGTTATCTGCTCAGCGACGGCCGCGAAACCGGTCGCACGGACTGGGTGTTTGCCGCGATCGTGCTGTTCGGCCTGCTCGGCAAGCTCAGCGACAGCGTGCTCAAATTCATCGAGCAGCGCAGTCTGCGCTGGCGCGATACCGACCGTGCGTCGGACGACGCGGTCGAATCCCATATCAGCGACGCGCACGGCGCGACGCACGACACGTCCGAACCCGGCGCCTACGACGCCACGCCTCCCCGCATCGGCGCGCGCGTGCCGACGCCGCCCGTCATCGCGATCGCATCGGCAGGACACGACCATGGCGAATGAACTGCTCGATGCCAGACAAATTTCGCGCCGCTTCGGGACGCATAGGGTGCTCGACGACGTCGCACTGCAGATTCGCGCGGGTGAGATCGTCAGCCTTATCGGTCCGAGCGGATGCGGCAAAAGCACGTTGTTGCGCATCATCGCGGGCCTCGATCCCGATTACGACGGCACGATCGCGCTCGGCGGTCAAACGATCGACGGACCCTCGAGCCGTATCGGCATCATGTTTCAGGAGCCGCGGCTGCTGCCCTGGCTGCGCGTCGACAAGAACGTGAGCTTTATCGGCGGCGCGCAACGCGAAGACACAGCACGCGCTCGGCATTTGCTCGCCGAGGTCGGCCTCGCCGGACGCGAACACGCGTGGCCCAAAACGCTCTCGGGCGGCATGGCGCAACGCGTCGCGCTCGCGCGCAGCCTCTATACGCGGCCCGATCTGCTGTTACTCGACGAACCGTTCAGCGCGGTCGACGCGCTCACGCGCATGCGGCTTCAATCGCTGCTGCTGTCCGTCACGCGCGCGCACCATACAGCCGCGCTCGTCGTCACGCACGATCTCGACGAAGCCCTGTATCTGAGCGACCGGATCGTCGTGATGGCCGCGAACCCGGGACGCATCGTCGACACGTTCGAGATCGGCGCGTCGCGTCCGCGCGATCGCGCGGATCCCGCGCTCGCCGTCTGGCGTGCACGGCTGTTCGAACGTCTCGAACAGCTTGCGCAGGCCGATGCGTCCGAGGCGCGCGCGCCGATCCACGACGCAACCTGAACCTCGACGCCGCGATGTCGTTGAGGCGTTGAGGCGTGGATAACGCGCGTATCTATGGCGCGCACACGTGCGATGGCGGCTCGCCCGCGCGCTTACGTCTCGAACGGAAACTGTTGCTGAACCGGCAACGGCATTTCGCTATGCTCGCCCTTGGGTGTCAACGTACCGGCACGCACGCCGATCAAACGCAGCCGCTGCTCGAGTTTGACGCGCTTGAGACACTCGGTCGCCGCGCGCCGGATTTCCACGGGGTCGTCGGTCCCGTTCGGCAACGTGAGATCGCGCGTGACCGTATGGAAATCGGCGAAGCGAATCTTGATGCCGATCGTCTGCCCGACATATCCCTTGCGCTTCAGATCGTCGGCAACACGCGAACAGAGCCCCGTGAAGATCGAGGACAACGCAGCGCGATCGTGGCGCGCGTGCATGTCGCGCTCGAACGTCGTCTCGCGGCTGATCGACTTCGGTGTCGACTCGACGACGACCGGGCGTTCGTCGAATCCTTGCGCCGCCTCGGCGAGCCAGGCCGAATAACTGCGGCCGAAATGGTCCTGAAGCAAGCCGAGATCCGCGGCGGCGAGTTCGCCGACCGTCGCGATGCCGAGCGCCGCGAGGCGCTCCGTCGCCTTCGGGCCGATGCCGTTGACCTTGCGCACCGCGAGCGGCCAGACCCTGCGCGGCACATCGTCGTGCGTCAGGATCGTGAGCCCGTCGGGCTTGTCGAGTTCCGAACCGATTTTCGCAAGCAGCTTGTTCGGCGCGACACACATCGAACACGTGAGCCCCGTGGCCGCGTGGACGGCCTCCTTGATCCGCGCGGCGATGTCGCGCGCCTCGCCAGGCATATCGGTCAGATCGATATAGATCTCGTCGATGCCGCGATCCTCGATCGCATCGGTGAACGTACGGACCGCCGCCTTGAAGAGCCGCGAATAATGGCGATACGACTCGAAGTCGGTCGGCAACAGCACGGCATCGGGCGCAAGCTGCGCGGCCTTCATCATGCCCATCGCGGAGAACACGCCGAGCGCGCGCGCCTCATAGGTCGACGTCGTCACCACGCCGCGCCCCGCATAATCGCGCAGGCGCGCATAGCGGCGACTGCCGTCGGCGAGCGTCTCGGGCGTCGCCTGGCGTCCGCCGCCGATCACGACAGGCTGACCCCGCAGATCCGGATAGCGAAGCAACTCGACCGACGCGTAAAACGCATCCATGTCGAGATGAGCAATGCGGCGCGGTCCGGCAGTCATCCAAGCTCCGAAATCTGACGCGCCGGCGCGACCGCCGGCGTCGAACCCGGAATTGTAGATGCATTGCGCGAGCGGACGTCGACGGGTCGTCCGCTCGCGCGTTCAGGTCGCGCACTCACTCGACGTGCGCGTTTAGCGTATTCGACTCGCGTATTCGACTCGCGTGTTCAGCTCGCGTAATCGAGCTTCGGATACCAATGCGGATCGCGCCCTTCGGGCGTCAGGTCGAGCACGGTCCAAAGCGGCATCAGATCCGGCGCGCCGCGCGGATCCTGACCCGGATCGGACGTTTCGGGTCCCATCTCGGCGCTGTAGAAATGACGAATCGTCCCGTCCGCGCGCGTGAACACATCGAGTGACGGTGTGTCGCTGCCATCGGGCAGCACGGCGTGATAGTCGCGCGCATAGCTGCCGTCCGGATTCGAATAGAGCTTCAGATGACGCCATCCACGCTCGTTCTTGAATGCGACGAGCCGCTCGATCGGCGACCGCGCGACCACCGCGAGCGCCGCGCGTTGTTCGATATCGCGGGCTTCGCCATCCCAGGCGCTGAGCAGGCTCGTGCACATCGGACAGGGTCGCGCGCGTTGCGGCCCGAACATGAAGCTGTAGACGATCAGGGTCGACCGGTCGCCGAACAGTCCCGCCAAATCGACGGGTCCCCGCTCGCCGATGAATCGATAGTCGCGCGTGACCGTATGGCCCTGCGGCAAAGCGCGCCGCATTTCGGCGACGCGTTCGATATGACGCCGCAACTCGATTTCCTCCGCGAGCAGCGCAAGGCGCGCGCGACGGTAAGCATCGCTTTCGTTTGCATACGTCACACCGTTGCGCGCCGCGAGTTCGGTCGCGGGAATCAGGCTCTGGATTTCAGACATCGCATGCCTCCTTGGAAAATGCGTTGAAAAGCAGACGCTTTGTCCTCAACGACGAACCAGCATGCGCCGAATCGACACGGGCGTGTCGAATGTCCGATGAACATTTAGACTCACCGCGTCAGTTCGCCGCGAATTCGTGCCGCCGGTCACGCAGCAACTCAAATTCCGCATTCTTGAAGTACTTCAAACGTCCATGACGTGACGAACACCCATGCGAACACGCGTTTGATCGCACCGCTTTACACATTTCTTACGAGTAACTGCATGTAATCTTACGATTTCTATTCCGTCAATTGAATCGACAACCATCCTGATATGGTGCCCCGCAAGCCCCCTTGGATTGGTCCGCCGCATGTCCGTTGAACAGATGCTTGACGAAGCCCTCGTCCACCATAAGGAAGGCCGTCTCGCGCAAGCCGAACCCCTGTATCGCGCGGCGATCGATGCTGAGCCCGAACACGCCGACGCGATCCTGAACCTCACGCGGATCCTGATGCTCACGAGCCGGACCGAAGAGGCGAAACGGTGGCTCAATTGGCGGCTCGCCGACGCGCCTGACGACGTCGTCGCGCACCGGCAGCTCGGCTTCGCGCATGCGAGCCAGAACGAAGCCGCGCAAGCGCTCGTGAGTTTCCAGACGGTCATCGAACTCGAACCGACCGATGCGGGCGCGCATGAAATCATTGCGCATTTGCTCAAGAACGTCGGACGCGTCACCGAAGCGCAAGACAACTTCCGGCGCAGCGCGGCGCTGCGCGCCCCCGTCAAGTTCGCGCACGCGATCGGCAACGGCCCCGCGTTTCGCGTGCTCGTGCTGTTCGCGCCGGGGGCCGGCAATACGCCGTATTTCTACATGATGCGTATCGGCACATACGACTGCCATATGCTGACCTTCGTGCCGGGCATCGAATACGACATCGAGGCATTGCGCGCTTCGACCGACGTCGTCATGAACCTCATCGCCGACTTCGATACCGCCGGGTCGCAATTACCGCATATCGCGCCGCTGCTCGAAAAAATCGGCAGGCCGGTCGTCAATCATCCCGAACGCATCCTGCAAACGGGACGCGAGCTGATGTCGCGACGCCTCGCGTCGATCGACAACTGCATCATGCCGGTCACGCGCCGCTATACGGCCGAGCAGATGCACGACCGCGCCTATGCGCGCGAGACGCCGGCTTTCACGTATCCCTTGCTCGTGCGGCGCGCGGGCACGCACGGCGGCGAGGATTTCGACAAGGTCGACGACGAAGCGGCGCTCGTCGCATTCATCGCGCAAACGCGCGCCGAGTATTACTACGTCACGCAGTATGTCGATTACCGGTCCGACGACGGTTTTTTCCGCAAATACCGGTTCATGTTCATCGACGGCGAGATCCTTCCGTATCACCTCGCGATCGACACGCAGTGGAAGATCCACCACGCGACGACCGACATGCTGCACCAGAAATGGATGCAGGACGAGGAAGCCGATTTCCTGAACAACCCTCGGCACTACTTCAAGGACAAGCACTACGCGGCGCTCGTGGCGATTCGCGATTCGGTCGGGCTCGACTACTGGGGTATCGATTGCGGGATCGATCGCGAGGGACGCGTCGTTGTCTTCGAAGCCAACGCGACGATGCTCGTGCACACGCGCTTCAAGGCGTTCCCGTATAAGAAGCCGGCTGTCGTGCGCATCAAGCGCGCCTTCGATGCGATGCTCGAACGACGCGCGGTCGTCGCGAAGGCCGCCGCGGCGAAGGACGCGGCACCGTCGTCCCTCGCCTGATTCGCGCTACTTCACGCTACTTCGCGCTGGCCGCGTAGTAGCTCGCGGCGGCTTCGATTTCGTCGGGCGTCATATTGCGCGCGACATTACGCATCTGCCCGCTGATGTCGTTGTAGCGCGCCCCTGCTGCGAACGCCTGCAGTTGCGCCTTGATATAGGCCGCGGGCATGCCGTTGAGCCAGGGACTGCCGACCTTCTTGTCGATGCCGCCATGGCACGACGCACACGGCGCGATATTGCGCATCGGCGCGCCGGTCGCGACGATATCGGGCACGGGCACGTCCTCGCGCACGCGCGCCGTGCTCGGCCGCGGCAGATACGCGTAGTAGGCCGCGAGGTCGCGCATGTCCTGATCCGACAGATTGACGACCATCGGGCTCATGACCGCATTGACGCGTGCGCCCGTCTTGAAGTCGAGCAACTGCTTGTAGACGACCGACGGATACTGGCCCGCGAGATTCGGCGTATTGGCCTGACTCATGCCGCGTTCGCCGTGGCACATCGTGCATTGCATCGCGAGCGTCGCGCCGCGGCCGATCGACTGCGGCGTCGGCGGCGCGAGCGTGTACGGAGAGAGGGCGACCGTGCTCAACGTCTTTGCCGGCTGCACGGGCGCTTCGTCGCCCGCAAACCAGTTCCTCGGCAGACCCGCCGCACTGCAGATCGCATTCCAGACCCCCTGGAATTGCGCATCGCGCTGCACCGACGGCAGCCAGATGAAGCCGATCACAAACGACACGACGAAGACAACGACCATCGCCGCGGCACTCGTCGTGAACCAGCGATTGCGCAGCGAGAAAAGCGGTTCCGTGCTCATCGTGGACCTCCGATCCGAATCGCGGGCACCGACGTATCGCTGCGCAGCAGGAGCTGCCCGATCGGGTAACCGTAGTTGACGACGGTCAGCGCGATCATCAGCGAGACCCAGAGGCCGAAGCTATTGAGCGCGATCGGCAGCGCGGGCGACGCGTGCACGGGCCGCGCGAACTCATAGGCGGCGATCTCCGCGCGCGGACCGCGATGCGCGCCGATCAGAATCGCGAAGAACAGGATCGCCGAGACCACGAGCATCGCGCCGCCGATGACCGAGAGGATCACCGAGAACGCCTGGGCCGCGATCTCCGGATCCGTGTAGTCGTAGAACGCCATGCGTCTGGGCATGCCGAGAATGCCGACCCAGTGCCACGGGAACGTCAACACGATCATGCCGATGAACCAGAGCCAGAGCTGCCAGCGCACGAGCTTCAGTTGCGTGATCGGACGGCCCGTCAGATGCGGCCACAGATCGTAGGCGATCACGAAGTACATGATGACGATCGCGCCCGCGAAGATCAGATGGAAGTGGCCCGTGATCCATTGCGTGTTATGCACGGTCGAATCGAGCTGGTAGCTCATGTTGATGAGCCCGCCCGCGCCGCCGAAGCCGAGCATGATGAACGAGAACGCGAGCGCGAGCATCGCGGGCCGCTCCCATGGCAGATGCTTGACCCAGCCGAACGCGCCGCGTCCGCCGCGCAGACGCGAGGCGATCTCGGCCGATGCGCAGATCGTGAACACCGTCAGGAACGTCGGGATCGTCACGAGCGCCGTGAACACCGATTGAATAAACTTGAACCCGGATCCGACCTGCGGATCGGCGAACAAGTGATGCAGGCCGATCGGCATCGAGACCACGAGGAACAGGATGAACGAGATCCGCGCCATCGAATCGCTATAGAGCCGGCCGCCGATCGCGCGCGGGATGATCGTATAGAACGCGATATAGGCGGGCATCAGCCAGAAATAGACGATCGCATGCAGCGTCCACGAGAAGAACACGCGCGCGAGCCCCGCGTCGATCGTGTCCTTGAGGCCGAACGCGACGGGCAAGATCTGGAACAGGATTTCGAGCGCCGCGCCGATCGCCGTCCATCCCCAGAGATACGCGCCGGCGACGGTCGCGAACATCGCGAGCGGGACCGGCTTGCCCGGATTGTCGCGTTTCCATGCGTTCATATTGATGCCCATGAGCGCGACCCAGATCCACGAGCCGACGACCACAAGCACGATGCCGAGGTAATAAAACGCGTTGCCGATCATCGGCGGATAGAACGTATAGAGGACCGACGACAGGCCCATCGCGACCGGAATGACGGCCATGACCGTACCGGCGATCGCGAGCCAGAAGCCGCCCCATGCCCACTTGCTGCCGACGAGCGGCCGCTTGAGCGCGAGCTCGACGACCGCGTAGCCGAAGCCCATCGCGATCAATGTCGGAAACACATAGCCCATCGTCGTGCCGTGCCCCGTGACCGAGCGATAGTAGAGCTCTGGGTTCCGGAGCCACGGATGCAGCGGGCTGCGAATGAACATCTGCCATTCGCCGAGCAGCAACGCGAGTCCGAATGCCGCGAAGGCGACCCAGAAGTGCGCGAGCACAAGTCGTTTATTGAACACAGCTGAGCCTCCGCGTATTCGCCGCCATCTTTGCAAACGCGTCCTTGTCGATGACCTTGACGTGCGCCCACATGCCTTCGTGGCCGACGCCGCAATATTCGTGGCAAGGCATCAGATGCTCGCCGGGTTTGTCGAACGTCGTATGAAAGG
The DNA here is from genome assembly GCF_003628125.1 of Pararobbsia silviterrae. Lineage (GTDB taxonomy): Bacteria > Pseudomonadota > Gammaproteobacteria > Burkholderiales > Burkholderiaceae > Pararobbsia > Pararobbsia silviterrae. The sequence continues at coordinate 114,748 of NZ_RBZU01000004.1, read as the reverse complement.
TCGACACGTAGCCGGGCTCGATCATGGAATTGATATTGGTGTTCGTGACGAGAAATCCGTGCACGACGTCGGCGCTCGTCGCGCGAAACGTAATCGGCGTATTCGCGGGGACCAGCAGACATTGCGGCGTGAACGAATACTGTTGCGCGATGAGCCGCACGGTCACCGACCCGTCGGACTCGGCCGCGCTGCCGAGATTGCTTTCGATGAATTCGCCCGACACGTTGAGCTTGAGCGGATCGATCGTTTCGACGCGCGAAGGCGGCATCATCGCCCAATGCAGTCCCGTGAAGACGACCATCGCGACCAGCAGCAAGACGATCGCGACGACGATCATCGCCCAGCGCCGCTCGACACGTTCGGCGACCTGCGCGCTTTCGCTCGAATGAGGTACCTGAGTCATGAGTAAAGAGTCCCGCTCATTGGATCACGCCACGCGGCACGAAAATAAAGAAGTAAAACGCGAACCAGAGCGCGATCACGATCGCGGTCGAGACGCCCGCGACGGCGATCGCGCCGCGCGGCCCGCTGCGCACGATCGCGTCGACCTCACGGTCTTCGTCGTCCGCGGGCCCGCTCGATCGGGTTGAAGAGGGGTCGCTCATGGATAGCCTCGGTCTTTCGATTCATTCGGTCCGGCTCGACGCTTCACGCGACGCGCCGGCATCAATTCAACGGCGCCGCGCGCAGATCGTTGGCCTCTTTCGGCGTCACGGGCGTGCCGTGATTGCCCCAGGCCGTGCGGATATACGTGACGACCGCCGCGACTTCGACATCCGACAGCGTCTGCGCGAAAGGCGGCATGCCGTACGGCCGCGGATTCTTCATCGTGCCCGGCGCATAGCCGCCGTTGAGCACCATGCGGATCGGGTTCACGGCCGACGTCATCTGGATCGACTGGTTATTCGCGAGCGGCGGGAAATCCGGCAGCTTGCCCAGGCCTTGCGCGCCGTGGCAGACCGCGCACTGCGCGTCATAGATCTTCTTGCCGAGCGGCGCGAGCGTCGACGTCTGCTCGGTCGTCGCCTGCGTCGGCTCGGCGATCGCCGTGCCGCTGCGTTCGGGCAACGACTTCAGATAGACCGACATCGCGCGAATATCGTCGTCGTTCAGATACTGAAGGCTGTCGTGCACGACCTGCGCCATCGGACCGTAGACCGCGCCGCGATTCGACACGCCCGATTGCAGCAGTGCGTCGATGTCCTCGATGCTCCACTCGCCGAGGCCCGCTTCCTTGTTCGACGTCAGCGATGGCGCGTACCAGTTCTGCATCGGAATCAGCCCGCCTTCGAAGGCCTTGCGTTCCGAACTGCCGCCCAGCGCGTTGATCGCCGTATGACACATCGTGCAGTGGCCGAGCCCTTGCACGAGATACGCGCCGCGATTCCACTCGACCGACATCTTCGGATCGGGCTTGTATTCGCCTTCGCGGAAATACAAGGTGCGCCAGCCGATCAGCAAGGAGCGCTGGTTATACGGAAAACGCAGCTCGTGGGGCCGGTTCGGCTCGTGAATCGGGGCCGTCGACTTGAGGAACGCGTAGATCGCGTCGGAGTCTTCGCGCGTGACCTTCGTATAGCTCGCGAACGGCATGGCCGGATAGATCAATTGACCGTCGCGCGACTTGCCCGTGTGCAACATCGCGTAAAACTGATCGGCCGTCCACGCGCCGATCCCGTATTCGCGATCCGACGAAATATTCGGCGTATAGAGCGCGCCGAACGGCGTATCCATCGCGAGACCGCCGGCGAATTCCTTACCGCCCGGCGCCGTGTGGCATGCGATGCAATCGCCCGCGCGCGCCAGATATTCGCCGCGCTTGAGCACGTCGGCGTGGCTCGCGGGCGCCGCGCTCTTGTCCTGTGCGTGCGCGGGCGTGGACGCGATGAACAGCCACGCCGCGGGCACAAGCGCCATCGCGACGATCGCCGTCTTCAAGATGCGGAGACGTGTCATTCTTTTCTCCGTCTAGTTCGGTTGACTGCTGCACGCAAGCGGCAGCTTGAGCGCGCCCTTTGCAACAGGTGACGGGTCCGAAGGCACCGGCAACGATGCGAGGTAGGCGGCCACGGCGGTAATGTCCTTCTCGTTGAGGCGCGATGCGATCGTATGCATGCAATCCGGTTCGGCCGTGCGGCGCGTGCCGTAGCGCCATGCGCCGAGCTGGGCGCTGATGTAATCCTGATGAAGGCCGACGAGCCCCGGAATCGCGGGATTCATGCCGGTCAGCGCGTTACCGTGGCAGCTCACGCACGCGGGGATGTTGTGCGACGCGTCGCCGTGCATCGCGAGCTGCTTGCCGTAGTCGAGCGTCGGCGCATCGACGCGCGGCGCTTCGGGTTCACGCGCGGGCGGCCGCTGCGTCGAAAAGTAATCGGCGATCTCCTGCAGGTACGCATCGGGCATGTACGCAAGCAGGTAATTCATCGGCGGGTATTTGCGCCGGCCGTCGCGAAACTCGACGAGCTGGTTGTAGAGATAGCCCGCAGGCTTGCCCGCGAGCCGCGGGAAATAGTCGTTGTCCGTGCCCTGCCCCTGTGTGCCATGGCAGGCCGCGCATCCCATCACACGCGCCGCGATGGTGTCGGGCGCGCGCTCGGGCGCGGCCTCGTCGGCCATGGCGATACGGCCGGCGCACGCCGCCCACGCGAGCAATACGGCGCACGTGACTTTGCCGCCCACGCTGTAGCGTTTGACCACCCCGATTCTCCTTTTCAAGCTGCACGATGCTTCGAACGTTTTCTGATGTCGTGCAAACCCGCGCGTCTAAGCGACATGACAGGCCATGCCATTTTCTATGGCCCTGCCACCGGGCTATTGATCTAGCGCAAGAACGCATGAAATGGCGCGCACGTATCTTGCAAGCAATCATTCCCGGTTCGTGTGACACACGGCTGCCTTGCGCACGTCATGCTGCTAAAAGGCTGCGATAGGTTCGCCAAACGATTCTAAGACCGACATTTCAAATCTTCAGACCGCGATCTCGGGCGGATCCGCCGGCCCGGCGGCGTGACGGTCGATGTCCGCCGACGACGTCGATGCTCGGGCATGACATCGGCAAAACGATGCGTCATGGGACGCCGTCTCGCTCGACGCCGCTTGGCTCGACAGCACGCCGCTCGCCGCCGCGATGCCTGGACGCCCATCTGCAACCGCCGCACATACGCTTGTCGTTAAGGCAGCGCCGCGAATCGTCGCGGCCCGACGGGTCGCGCGCTTGCCGCCATCGGAGGCCGAGCGCCGGTATACCGAGCGCGCATGCGGGAACCCTCTGAACCCAGTCTAGGCGTGGATCCATGACAGATTCAAGCCCGTTGGCGACAGACGACGCAAATGCTTACCGCGATCGGGTTCGCTTGCCTCGGCAACGCGGCCTGAATCGCTTTGCGCGCCATGCATTCGGGCTTCGGCCCTCTTGTGACCGTCGATGCGCATCCAGGGCGCCGCCTCGCGTCAATCGCCGGAGCGCGGTAGATTACGCATCTGTCGATTTCCGGCACGGCGCCACGATGTCCACCCTCCCCCTCATTCGACCGATTCATCCTATCCGTCCGCACGACCTGCTCTGGATGGCCGATGCGCGCGACCTGATCGTCGACGCGCCCGCGCCCGCATGGGTCACCTCCGCATGGCTCGTGCAAGCACCGGTCGTCGTGCGGCGTGAAGACACGGGCGACAGCGAACGTCTGCCGGTCGGCGTGCGCGGTATGACGCGCGCCGAGCGTCTCGCCGGGTATCTGCCCTTAAGTCGCGTCGTGCGGCGCGTGACCCCTGAAAACGTCGTTGAAGGATCGGCATCGATACTGTCGACGCTCGACGCGAATCTGCCGTGCCTGCAAGCGTTTGAACAGGTGCGCGCGCGGCTCGACGGCCTCGGCTTCGCGTGGGGCGTGACGGGCAGCGCGGGGTTCGCGCTGGCGACCGGCATCCGCGTGCTGCGCGACACCAGCGACCTCGATGTGTTGATCCGAATCCCGTCGCGGCCCGCCGACGATGTGCTCGATGCCTGCGCGCACGCATGCGCCGATGCGCCCGCGCGCATCGACGCGCAGATCGACACGGGATTCGGCGGCTTTGCGCTGCTCGAATGGCGCGCGCGACGCGGCCGCGTGCTGCTCAAGACCGCGCGCGGACCGGTGCTCGTCGAAGACCCGTGGCGCCCGGCTCGGGTCGAACCCGCTCAAACGGACGCCGCCCATCGATGAGCGGCGTTCTGTTCACGTTCCCCGGCCAGGGCTCGCAGCGCGCGGGCATGCTTCACGCGTTACCCGATGCGCCGGTCGTCCGACAGACGATCGACGCGGCAAGCCGCGCGCTTGGACGAAATGTGCTCGATCTCGATACCGATCACGCACTCGAATCGACGATCGCCGTACAACTCTGCCTGCTCGTCGCGGGTGTGGCCGGCGCGCGCCTCGTCGAAACGATCAGCGGTACGCCCGATATGGTCGCTGGCCTCTCGATCGGCGCGTATCCCGCCGCGGTCGTCGCCGGCGTACTCGACTTCGACGATGCGATACGACTCGTCGCACGACGCGCGGCCCTGATGGAGCAGGCATTTCCAAGCGGTTACGGCATGCTTGCGATCTCGGGCCTGAATCAGCGCGCGGTCGAACACGTGATCGACGCCGTCCACAGCGCCGCCTCGCCCGTTTATCTCGCGAATCTGAATGCCGAGCAGCAGATGGTCATCGCGGGCAGCGATTCAGCGCTCGCGCGCGCGGGTGCACTTGCGATCGATCGCGGCGCGCGGGCGGCCGAACGGCTTCGCGTGCCGGTGCCCTCGCACTGCGAATTGCTCGCGCCCGCCGCGGCCGAGCTCGCGCGGGCGTTCGAAGGCGTCGCGCTCGCGCGCCCGCGCATGACGTATCTGAGCAGCAGCGCCGCGCGTCCGATGACCGACGCGCAGAAGATCGGCGCCGATCTCGCGACCAATATGGCCCACCCCGTTCGCTGGCACGAAACGATGCGGCTCGCATGGGAACGCGGTGCGCGACTCGCCGTCGAGATGCCCGCGGGCCACGTGCTCACGCGGCTTGCATCGGACAGCTTTGCCGATGCGATCGCGATCAGTTTCGATGAAACGCGAACCGACAGCATCGTTGCCTTGATCGAGCGCACACGCGCGATGACCGACTAAAGCGTCGAAAGCGGCATGGGCCGATATATGAACGCGGCTCACGTATCGGAAAGCACACTGCACGAGGCATCACGCGCCTCGCCTGCCGTACCTCGCGACGCCGTCAGCTCCCGAGCAGCGACGACAAGCGGCAGACCGCGAGCAAGGCGAGCAGATTCGGATCGCGTTCGCGTGCGCGCCTGAAGCTGAGTCCGATCGTCTGGCGCATCACGTATTCGGACTTGAGGCGGATGAATTCGACTTTGTCGCCGAATGCACCGCGTACGCGGCCCGGCAGCAGCGTGCAGCCGACACCGCCGCTGACAAGATTCATCAGCGAGAAAATATCGCCCGTGCGCATCGAGATATCGGGCGTGAATCCGGCGATCCGGAACGCGTGGTCGAAATTGTCGGACGTCGCGAATCCGTCGGCGAGCGACACGAAGCGCTCGTCACGGCAATCGCGCAGATCGACTTCCTGCATCCGCGCGTACTTCGATCCCGCGGGCGCGGCGAAGAAAATATCGTCGTCGAACAGCGCGACCGATTCGATTTCGGGATCGGGGTCGGGAATCGCCATGAGCACGGCATCGAGTTCGCCGCGCTTGAGGCGTTCGAGCAAGGTCGCGTTCGAGCCGAGCACGAGCTCGACTTCGAGCGCGGGGCGCCGGACCTTGAGGTCCACCAGCACGCTCGGCACGGCGCGCGTCGTCAGCGAATACATCGAGCCGATCCGAAGCCGATTCGACGAATAGCCGGCCGCCTCGCGCGTCGCGCGAATCCCGTCGGTCATGGCCGCGATCACGTCGCGCGCGGTATCGGCGAGCACGCGCGCCGCATCGGTCGGGTTCAGATTGCGGCCTTCGTGCCGGAACAGCGTGCAACGCAGCCCCTGTTCGAGCGAATGCAAGGCGCGATGCACGCTGACGGTGCTCAGTTCGAGCGCCTCGGCTGCTCGGCCGAGATTGCCCGTTTCCATATAGGCGAGCAGCACTTCGAGCTTGCGAAACGTGATTTCTTCGTCGATTCGATTGCGCATGCGTGTGGCAGTCCGAGACCCGGTCGGGCGATTATCCGCTGTTCGGCGCGTCAATACGCGCGCAGCGTCCGCACGTCCTCGGTCGCGACCTCGCCGAACGTATCGCTGAACAGATAGTCGACGATCTTGCGCGCGGCATCGTCGGGCGATGCGAGCTGCGCATCGCGCTTGAGCGCTTCGAAGCGCTGGCGATCGGGAAAGCGTTCGAGCGTCGTGTCGCGGATCTCCGACTGCATCTGCGTATCGACGACGCCCGGTGCAAGGCTGCAGATCCGGATCGAACGATGCGCGTCGAGCGCGACGGCGCGCGCATGATGATCGAGCGCCGCCTTCGAGCCGCAATAGAGACTCCACCCCGCATAGGCATTGCGCGCCGCGCCGCTCGACACATGGACGATGCGGCGATCGGCGATCTGTGCGCTCGCCTGAGCGAATGCGGCGGCCAGCATCATCGGCGTCGCGACGTTGAGCTGGATCGCGCGCGCGATATCGGCGGGCGCCTGCACGTCGAGTCCGCCGACCGGACCGAGCGTGCCAGCGTTGTTGACGAGCGCCACGCACTCGGCGTGCGCGACGAAGGTCCGGATCTGCGATGTCGCGATCCACACCTCGACCCTTACCGCATCGGCCAGATCGACTTCGATCTGTGAGAACAAACCCGGGAAACGCTGCGCGAGCGATGGATTCGCACCGCGCGACACGCCGAGCACCTGAACGCCGCGCTCGAGCAGCTGGCTTGCCACGGCCGCGCCGATACCGCGCGTGTGGCCCGTCACGATCGCTTTGGTTGTCGAAAAGTCCGGCATGCGTGCGCCTCTGATCAGATCAATGGGATATCGCATCGGCGCCGTCCGCCCGGGCCCGCCGATGCCAGGCAAAGGCTATCAAAGGCTTGCGCATGAGCATAACCGTCCCGTCGTGCGCCGATGCGCGCATGCAACACGCGGGAAGCAAGCGATCGGCGCGGGATGCTAACGGCGATCGCGCGCGGCCCGTTACAATCTCGGACATATTGGTTTGAGAATCGTGCCCCATGCCTTCCGACGCCCCCAGCGATCCGTCGTCCGACGACTTCGACGCCTATGTCGCCGCCTTCCATGCGCTGTTGCATCGCAATCTTCCGATTCCCGCCGAATACCCGGGCCCGTGCGCGCCGCGCCGCGTCGATGCGTCGCGGCCGCTTGTCGCGATCGTGTCGCCGCATCCCGACGACGAATGCATCGTCGGCGGCCTTCCGCTTCGCCTGAGGCTCGAAGCCGGCTATGAAGTGCTCAATATCGCGGCCACGCTCGGCAGCAATGTCGGCCGCCGCGACGAACGCTGGACCGAACTGACTCATGCCTGCGAGGTGCTCGACTTCGCGACCGTCGATCCGCACTTCGTCGACCGGCTCCCGCTTCATCTGAAACGCCGCGAAAACGAGCCCGAAACATGGCGACGCGACGTCGCGCGGCTGGCCGAGGTCTTTGCCGAACACACGCCCGCGATCGTCATGTGTCCGCATGCGCAGGACGGCTCCGCCTCGCATATCGGCACGCATGCCCTGACGCTCGACGCGCTCGCGCTATATGGCAAGCCCGCCTGGCTCGTCCAAAGCGAGTTCTGGGGCACGATGCCGACGCCGAATCTGCTTGTCGAGCTCTCGAATCGCGATATCGCGCATCTGCTGCGCGCGCTCGTCTGCCACCGCAAGGAGGTCGAGCGCAATCCGTACCACCTGCGCCTGACATCATGGCTCGCGGACAGCGTGCGCCGCGGCGGCGAGACCGTGTTCGGCGCGGGCCTCGAACCGCCGTCCTACGATTTCGGCGCGGTCTATCGCGTCGACCGGTGGAACGGACAGCGGCTCGAACCGCTCGAACGGCGCGGCGCGGTCGGCATCGATGAGCCGTTGAACGCTTTCTTTGAGATCTGAACCGCACGACGGACCACCGTCGGCCTCCCGGAGACATCCGCATGACGCTTCGTGTCTGGCTTCGCACCCCGCATTCCGCGGATCCCGTCGACCCTGCCGCGCAGCATGAAAAGCGCCCTCGCGTCCGGCTCGATGCCGTACGTCGCGGCGCGCATGCCGCGCGCGCGACACGCGCGGCGACCGCCATGACAATCGCATGCGTCGCGAGCCTCGCGGGGCTTGCCGGATGCGCCGACGACTCCGGCTCGCCCGCATCCGGCGGCCCGCCGATCGCGATGCCCGCGCGCACCGACTTGCCGTCGCTCAAGACCGAGATGGCGCCGTATTTCAAGGTCGGCGCGGCGATCGAGCCCGATTCAATCGAAGCGCCCGCGGATTCGTCGTTGATCGCGTATCAGTTTTCGAGCCTGACCGCCGAAAACAAAATGAAGCCCGGCACGATCGGCAAGGCGGGCGAGCTTCAATATGACTTCCGCGCGGCCGACGAGATCGTCGCGTTCGCGCAGGCGCATGGCATCGCGGTGCGCGGTCATACGCTGGTCTGGCATTACAAGAACGGAAACTGGACCGAGGCGCCCGACTGGTTCTTCGCGGGGGATCCGCACGATCCCGGCTACCGGACGCAGGTCGCGGCGCGGCTCACGCGATATGTGACCGATGTCGTCACGCACTTCCGGGGCAAGATCTACGCATGGGACGTCGTCAACGAAGTCATCAGCGACGATCCGCATACCGTCTATCGCGAGGACAGTCCGTGGTATCGCGCGCTAGGCAAGGACTACATCGCGATCGCCTTCCGCGCCGCGCATGCGGCCGATCCGGCGGCGAAGCTCTATATCAACGAATACAGCACGGACGATGACGGCAAGCGCGCGCGACTGTTGTCGGTCGTGCGCGAATTGCGCGCGCAGGGCGTGCCGATCGACGGCGTCGGACACCAGATGCACATCAGCATCGACTGGCCGCCGATCTCGCATATCAAGCAGGCCTTCGACGACGTCGCGGCGCTCGGGCTCGAAAATCAGGTCACCGAACTCGATGTGAGTTTCTATAACGATCCCGGTTCGTGCTGGAGCAATCACGGCACCTGCCGTCCCGACTACGGACGTCATGTGCCGAACGACGTGCTGCGCGCGCAGGCGCTGCGTTATCGCGCATTGTTCGACCTGTTCAAGCAGGAACCGTCGATCAAGGCCGTGACGTTCTGGGGCTATTCCGACAAGCACACCTGGCTGTCGTCGACGCCGGTCAGCCGCACGAACCAGCCTTTGCTGTTCAACGCGTCGTTGCAACCGAAGGCCGCGTTCTGGACGATCGTCGATCCGACGTATCGTCCGTAATCATCCGTGCAGGATCGGCCGAACAAGCCTCGGCCGGCCTCCGCCCCGGACCCCACGCCCGCACGCGCCGCAGCCTCATATGCGGGCTGGGGTGCGAAGTGCGGCCGCTTGGATCATCGGGGCCTTTGATGCCCCACACGCCTTAACGCGCCACGCCGCCCTGCACGGCCGGATTCGATGCCTCGGGCGACCAGCGCGCAAACAACCGATACAGCACGAAACTCACGACGAGCGACGGCAGCGATGCACCCCATTGCGGCTGATAGCGCGTGATGTATTGGTAGAGCGCGATGCCGACGATCCACGCGACGGCGCCGACCCAGCTCAGCGACACCGACGTCTGATCGGGCGTGCGCGGATGGAAACCGTGATGCGCGATCACGACGCCGAACAGCGGCACGAACACCGAACCGAGCAGGTAGAGGAAGTCCTGATAGTTCTGGATCGGCAATACGAGCGCAAGAATCGTCGCGACAACGCCGAGGACCGGTCCCCAGACGCGCACCGACCACTTCGGCACGAGGCTGTGCGACGACACCGCCGCCGAATAGAGATCGCTATAGCCGTTATCGGTTTCGTCGATGAGGATCAGGGCAAGCGCGAGCGCACCGAAGCTCGCTTGCAGGATCGTCGGCATCAGATCCGCGCCCGGATGCGACGCGGCGATCAGGATCCCGAGCAAAAAGCACCAGGCATTCGCGAAGCCATAGCCAATGAAGGTGCCGCCGAACGCAGCGCTCGGCGAGCGGCCGTAGCGCGTGTAATCGGCGACGAGCGGAATCCACGAGATCGGCATCGCGATCACGAGATCGACGGCCGCCGCGAACGCGAGACCGCCCTTGCCGGGTGCGGTCAACATGGCCGGCGTTGCGTCATGGATAAATCGGATCGTGAGCCAGACCAGCGCAATGAGCATGAGCCAGAGTCCGACGCGCCGAATGAACTGGCGCACGACGCCGACCATGCTCAACGTCAGCAGCCCGACGAGCACGGCGCCTGCGATGACGGTCAGCAACGATGCGTTGAGCGGACTTGCGGCATGCTTGGCGATCGCGCCGAGACCGTCGCGCAGCACGACGATTTCGAACACGGCCCAACCGATGAGCTGGAGCACGTTCAACGCGATTGGCAGCATCGCGAACCGCTTGCCAAGCGCACTCCAGATGAGTCCCGCGCTCGAAACGCCCGACCTCGAACCGAGATACCCGACCCATGCGAGCAACAGCGTCCCGCCGATCGTGCCGATCGCGACGGCCCCTGCCGCGCCGACCCCGCTGAGCGCCGGGATCAGCAGCGCTCCGGCCTGCATGACAAGCAGACCGACGCCGAGACTGCCCCATAGCGCGAGGTAATCGGTAAAGCCAAGCTTGCGTTGATCGGCGGGAACGGGACGCAACGACTCGTTGACAAGGGTCGTCGTGCGCGATGAAAGCGGAGAGGCGGACATGATGCGGCTACCGGTTGTGTCGAGGACTGATCCGGAGCGCCATGTGAGGATGACCTGCACGCTTCCCTACGCTGGTACGAGCCAGATCAGGTTCAGCGGGTCGAGTGCTGGCGGATGCGCTTGACGCAAGCATCCGCGGGCGCCCTCTCAGCCGGCATCCACCGGCTCCCCGAGCAAGCCGACACCTTCGCACGCACACGGAATTTCGTCAAACGAAATGCGGCAAAGGCATGACAGTGGCGGGGGTGCTTCGCGGCGGCGGCGCCGAATATTTCTCTAAAGCGAGACGGTTTCTTTCTATTTCATTACATGGCGTACGCGGGCGGCGAAAATGCCTCAAATCACACACGAATACGCAACCCTTCGCCGCCTGATATAGGTCACGACGCACGGATCTCGACAGCGCTACACTGCAGATGCGCAGTCAAAACGAAACTTCCATCGCAAGGATGCCTGTCATGACGCTCGACCCCCATCGTCTGTCCGCCACTGAATCTCCGGATCGCATTACGCGTCCCGATCCCGAGCACTTCCAAGCCGCGCTGGGTCATGTCGAGGACCAGTACGGATCGGGCCATCTCGCGGCAAGCGCCGCGCGCGGCCTTGTCTATAGCATCGTCGAAACGCTCGGCGCCTTCGTCGGCGATCCCGACCTGCCCGAGCATGTCCGCTCGGGATACCAGGGCTTGCTCGAATCGGCACGCGAGCTGCGCGCAAAGATCGGCGAATGAACGCGGCACGGCGTCATGCGACGCGCGCTGAGACCACGGCTCAAACGGCCGCAGCGTCTCATGCGACTCAAACAGCAGCTAAAGCGGCTAAAACGGCCCGAGCGACGGGTGACGTCATGCCGCTCGTCAATCCCAATCCGCCGAGCGCCGCGCATCCGGCGATCAAGGTCGGCATCGGCGGATGGGCCTTCGAACCGTGGCGCGGCACGTTTTACCCCGAGCATCTGCCGCAATCGAAAGAACTCGCCTATGCGAGCCGCGAACTGACGGCGATCGAAATCAACGGCACGTACTACGGACTGCAAAAGCCCACGACGTTTGCGAAATGGCGCGACGAAACGCCGGACGGCTTCGTGTTTTCGCTCAAGGCGACGCGCTATGCAACGAACCGTCGCGTCCTTGCAGAAGCAGGCGATTCGATCGAGCGCTTCGTGCAGAGCGGCATCACGGAACTCGGCCCCAAGCTCGGTCCGATCGTCTGGCAGTTTGCGCCGACGAAGATATTCGATCCGGAGGACTTTGAAGCTTTCGTCGAGTTGCTGCCCAAGCATATCGACAGTCACGCGCTACGACACGTGCTTGAGGTTCGGCACGCGAGCTTCATGACCGACGCATTCATCAAGCTCGTGCGACGGCACAAGATGGCGACCGTCTTCACGGATTCGTCCGACTATCCCTCGTTTGCCGATTTAAGTACGGATTTCGCGTATGCACGGCTCATGTGCAGCAGCGAGAAACTCAAGACGGGCTATGCGCCGAAAGCGCTCGACGCATGGACCGAACGTGCGCGCACGTGGGCGGCGGGGAGCACGCCCGACGACTTGCCGCGCGTTTCAAGCAAGGACAAAACCGCACGCACGCGCGAGGTGTTCGTGTTCTTCATCAACGGCGCGAAGGTGCGCGCGCCTGAAGCGGCCAGAAGTTTAATCGCTCGACTGGCTAAGTCACCCAAATAGACGACGCACGCTTGAATCGGGGCTTTGCTCAAGAACCTGCACATCGACGCTCGGGGGCCTGGTATATCGCGCCATGCGCCCAGACATCGAACATCGCGCCCTGAGCCGCGGAACACCACGGCAGATCCCTGTGCGACACGCATTGGCGCGCACGCACCGCTTTCTCCCTCATCGACATCCGACCCATCTGTCGTTCCATCAAAAGCGCACCCCTCCTTCGCAAACTCTTTCGCATTCCGGATATCGATCGGCAGACGCGAGCGCTAGTCTTAGACGCATGACCTGGCATTGTTTCAGCCTAAGCACGTTCAGCGCGCGAATCGAAACGGCCAGACTGACCGCGCCCCGATGCGACGCGCGGTGACGCCACAACGATCGAGATTTCGCGCGTGCTCGGCCACCTGTCGCACGCATACCTGAAAAGGAGCCATACGATGCCGATCGCGACACGCTACCCTGGCGTCTATATCGATGAAGACGCTTCTCCAGCGATCTCCGTCAACGCGCTGCCGACGGCAGTGCCGTTGTTCGCGATGAGCTATACGAATACGTCCACGACGCCGGTCAAGTTCAATAGCTACCTTGATGTGCTTCAGTACTACAAGGCCAGTGACCTCGATACCATCGCGGTGCGAGGCTTGCGCGCCTATTTCGAATGTGGCGGCGGTCCCTGTTGGGCGGTCGACTGGGACGTCCTTGCCAAGGCGGCCGATGAACTCGGCGACGCAATCACATTGATTGTGCAAAACACGTTCGATGACGTTGCCCCAAATCCATCGGACACACGACACTTTTTCCTTCTCGATGGCCCCACTACGGAAATCACGGATGGCACGGCAAACTCGGCCTACACCGCAAACCCGTACGCCGCGGTCTATTACCCGACGATCGTCGTCCCATGGAGTCAAGGCTATGTCCCAGCCAGCGCCATCATGGCAGGGCTGTACTGCAAAAACGACAGCACACGCGGCGTCTGGAATGCGCCGGCCAATATGCTGCTGCCCACGGGTTATCAGCCCTCCTACCCGATGACCGACAGCCTGCAAGCGCAATACAACTCGAGAAAAGCGATCAATATGATCCGCTCCTTCCCCAATCGCGGAACGGTCGTCTGGGGCGCACGCACATTGGACAACAGCGACAACTGGCGCTATATCAACGTACGCCGTCTCTTCAACAGCACAGAACGCGATATCAGCAGCGCCATGCGCAAGATGGTCTTCGAACCGAACAATCAACCCACCTGGCGGAAGATCTACACGGCAATCGATAGCTACCTCTACAGCCTCTGGCAACAAGGCGCACTGGTCGGCGTCAAGCCCGAAGACGCGTATTTCGTTCAAATCGGCGAAGGCGTCACGATGACGGCCGACGACATCGCGCAAGGCAAGATGATCGCCAAGGTCGGCATGGCCGCCGTGCGGCCCGCGGAATTCATTATTATCGAATTCACGCAGGACATGCAAAGCGTGACTGCATGACCGGCCAAGCGTGAAGCGTGAATTGAGCGCATTAAACGCTTGCAACGACTCGACCCACTCGAGAATCCGACACGCTTGCGCGCCTCAAACACAAAACGCCCGCGACCTCTCGGCCGCGGGCGTCAGCACGCTATCCAGACATCTTCGCGATCAAGCCTCGCGATAATTCATCCACACCTTCATCGGCCCGCTTTCGCGGTTATGCCATGCGAAGTACGGAATCGCGAGCAGATCGATCGGCGTCGCCGAGACATCGCCGCGCGGATTGCCGAACGGACGATAGAGCTCGCCCTCCCACGCCGAATCGATCGCACGCCGCTCGGCCGCGCCCTTGAGCGCGACGACGCCGTTCAGCAACGCCGGCTCCCAATTCGCCGCGACACGCGCCGGATCGACATAGACCTCGTCGAGATCGATGCCCTTCATATCCGCTTGCTCGATGCAATAGAGCACCGGGCCGCGGCTCAGCGCCACACGGCCCCGGTTGTCGGCGACCTTCGGATGCGTCTGCCAAACCCGCACGCTCATCGGCAGATCAAGGCGCACGCGATCGCCGCTCTTCCAGGCGCGCTCGATCGTCACATACCCGTTCGCATCGGGCGTCGCATCGACGGCCGCGCCGTTGACGCTCAACGTGACGCGCGACCCGGCCTCGGCTTGCCCCTCACGCGACGTCAACGCCGCATGTTCACGGCTCCAGCCCGGAATCCGAAGCTTGAGGCCGAACGTCGCGTCGGCATCGATCGAGATGTCGATCGCCCCATCCCACGGATACTGCGTGCGCTGCGAAATCGCGACCGTCTTGCCCGCGACATCGACCTTCGCATCGCTGTCGAGATACAGATGCACATACAGCGAGGCCGCATCCGTGCCGTAGACATAACCGGGCAACGACGCGATCGTGCGCGCGACGTTCGGCGGGCAGCATGCGCAGTAGTACCAGTCCTGACGCCGATGGCTGCCGTCGTTTTCGAGCGGATTCACGTAGTAGTATCCGCGGCCGTCGAGCGACCAGCCCGGCAGCATGCCGTTATAAAGCGTCCATTCGAACAGATCGACGTAACGCGCATCGCCCGTCGCGGCCAGCATGCGATGGCACCACATCATGCTGCCGATCGCCGCGCACGTTTCCGTGTACGCCTGCGAGTTCGGCAACTCGTAGTCAGCGCCGATCGCCTCGCCGTCGTGCCGCGCGCCGACGCCGCCCGTGATGTACATGCGGTTCGCGGTCAACCGATCCCACAGCGTTTCAAGCCGCGGCAACAGCCCTTCCTCACCCGTCTCGAGATACAGATCCGTGATCCCGCACGCCATATAAAGCGCGCGCACGGCGTGACCGGCGAGCGCTTCCATCTGATCGAACGGTACGTCGTCCTGAAAGTAAGCATCACCAAAACGTCCGCCCTTGAGCAGGCCGTGACCGCGCGCCTTGATAAAGAATCGCGCGAGTTCGATATACCGCGTATGACCGGTCTCGCGTGCGAGTTCGATCAGCGCCATCTCGATCTCTTCGTGACCGTCGATCGCCTCGACCTTGCCGTCCGAAGCCGGGCCGAAACGCTTGCAAAGCATATCGGCGAAACGCACCGCGATATTGAGCAATCGCGTCTTGCCCGTCGCGCGATGATGCGCGACCGCGGCTTGAATCAGGTGACCGCCGACATACATCTCGTGCAGATCGCGCAGGTTTTCCCACTTCTCGTCGCGACGATCGACGCTGAAATACGTGTCGATATAGCCGTCCTCTTCCTGCGCGCGCTCGATGAGCTCGATGCCCTCTTCGATGCGCTTTTCGAGCTCGGCGTCCGGTCCGCGCGCGACGAGCCACGACGCGGCTTCGAGCCATTTATAGAGATCGGAATCGTTGAAGAACAAGCCTTCGAACGGACCGTCGTATTCGCCGAACACGCGCCGGAAATTATTGAGCCGGTTCGTGCTTTCAAGCAGATCCCATTGGCTCGGCAGCGTGGCTTTCCGAACCGTCTCGAATCGCTTGCCCCAGAAGTCGCCTTGCAACTCGACGGCCGTCACCGGGACGGGCTTGATCCGCGCATACGTCGTCGACGCGAAGTCGACGACCACGGGTTGACGCAGGGTTCTCGTGTCGTTCATGGTCAGCAAGGAATTAGGCCTTGACCGCGCCCGCGATCAGGCCATGAATGTAGTAACGCTGCAGCAGCAGAAACAGCGCCGCGCACGGGAGAATCGAAATCGTGATGCCGGCCTGCATGAGGCCCCAATCGATCGAACCGAGCTGGCCGCTTTGCGCATTGAGCAGCATGACCGGCAGCGTGTAGTTGCCCGAGTCGTTGATCAGGATCAGCGCGGCCAGCAGTTCGTTCCACGATCCGAAGAACGCGAACAGCCCCGCGGTCACGAGCCCCGGCATCACGAGCGGCAGCATCACGATGCGCAGCGATTGAAGCAATGTGCACCCGTCGATCAGCGACGCTTCCTCGATCTCGCGCGGCACCGCATCGAACGAGTTGCGCATCATGAACACCGCGAACGGCAACTGGAACGTCGTATAGACGAGCGACAGACCGAACAGCGTGCCTTGCAGATGCATCCAGCGCAGCAGCACGAACAGCGGGTTCAGGATCGACTGGAACGGAATCATCAGCGTCGCGAGAATCACGACGAAAATCAGATTGCGTCCCTTGAAGCGAAAGCGCGAGAAACCGTAACCGCCGAGCGTACATAAGATGAGCGTCATGACGACGGTCATGGCGGCCACCGACGCGCTATTGCCCAGATACCGCCAGATACCCGCGCCGTAAGCGGCGAGGTTCCGGTAGTTTTCGAACGACAGATGCGACGGCAGATACTTCGGCGGCGATGCGCTCGCGTCCGCCGGCGGATACAGCGACGTAAACGCCGACCAGACGATCGGGAATAAAAAGGCCAGGGTCAGGACACCGCAGACCAGGTAGTAAAGCGTGACAGAGCTTCGCCCCTTGATCCCGACAAAACGCCGACGACCTGGCGCGTCGTGCGGGCTGGCCGAAGGAGACACCTCGGACTCCGGGCCGAACTCCGGCTCGGCGGAATGCAACGTATTACTCATGGTCGTCCCTCAGCAGGAACATTTGAATCACACTCAGGATCAGCAGCACGATCAGCAACACGACCGACATCGCCGCGCCGTAGCCGAGCTTGAAATACGTGAACGATGCGCGATAGATCCAGTGCACGACGGTGATCGTGCTGTTCATCGGCCCGCCCTTCGTCATCACGTAGAACTGCTCGAACGCGAGATACGAACCGATGACGGCCATGATCAATGCGAGCGCGAACGTGCGGCGCATCAGCGGCACGGTGATGTAGCGCTGCTGCGCCCACCACCGCGCGCCGTCGATCCGCGCGGCGTCGTAGAGATCCTGCGGGATCGCCTGCATGCCGACGAGCAGGATGACCATCGTGAAACCCGAGGCCTTCCAGAGCACCATAACGATCAGCGACGCGAGCGCGGAGCCCGTGTCGCCGAGCCATTGCACGGGCTCGTCGACGATGCCGAGCTGCATGAGCACGGCGCTGAAGATCCCGACCTGATCGTTGAACATCCAGACCCAGAGCAGGCTCGCGGTCGTCATGCCGATAACGACAGGCAGGAAGAACGCGGTCCGGAAAATCCCGACAAAGCGGCTCGCCTTGTTCACGAGCATCGCGAGCACGAACGCGACGATGAAAATCGCCGGCGTCACGAACAGCGTGTACTCGGTCGTGAACCACAATGCCCCCCAGAATGAATCGTCATGCATGAGGTCGAGATAGTTCTGCAGACCCGCAAAGGTCGCTTTCCCCATCAACGGCCACCGGTAGAGGGACATGCAAAGCGTCATCACGAGCGGTGCAATGAAGAACACCGCCGTGAAGATCACGCATGGCAGGACAAACCAGTAACCCGCGCGCTGCCGATTCGCCTCGTTCGGCGCTTTCGGGCCGCGCGCGCGACGTGCCGTAAGGCCCGTCTCGCTTGCCGGTGTCTGACTCAGGACGCCCATAACGCTGCGCTCCGTATTGCGCTTACTGCGCGTTGAGAATCTGCGTGAACTTCTGCTGCGCGGTCGCCACCGCCGCATCCACGCCCTTGCCGAACACCGCTTCCTGGATCATCGCGGCCCACGGACCGTTCGGGTCGTTGATCAGCTGGTTGAACTTCGCGCTATACGGCGTCTTGCCCTTGGCCATGGCCGTCGACGCGATTTCGTAGCGGCTGTCGAGCTTGCTGTACTGGTTCGACGCGAGGTCCGTGCGCACCGGAATGCTGCCGTTCTTCGCGAACTGATCGACCTGCACTTGCTCGCTCAGGCACCACTGGATGAACTCAAGCGCGTCCTTCTTGTGTTGCGAGCTCACGGGAATCGCGATCGAATCGCCGCCCGCGAAGCTCGACCAGCCGCCATCCTTGCCCGGCAGATACGCGAGACCGAAATCGAGTTCCGGATGCTCCTTCTTGAGCAGACCGATCGCGAAGGCGCCGGATCCGACCATGCCGACCTTGCCCGTCAGGAACGCATTGATGAAGTTCGCGCCGCTGTCCGTCTTCGCGCTCGACGGCATTTCGCCGGCTTGCCACATGCGACGGTACATTTCGAGCGTGCCCTTGAGCGCCGGGTTGTCGAGCGTCGCGGTCTTGCCGTCCGCCGACAGCACGTCGCCGCCCGATGCCCAGACATACGGCGTCATCGTGAAGATGTTGCAGCCGCCGCACGCGCCCGAGAAATAGAAGCCCTTGACCCCGCCGCCGAGCGCCGTGATCTTCTTCGCATCAGCCTCGAGTTCTGCCCAGTTCTTGGGCGGTTGATCAGGATTGAGGCCAGCCTTCTTAAATAATGTTTTGTTGTAAAGCAGCATTGAACTTTCAGCGCTGAAAGGCAATGCGTACTGCTTGCCCTCGTACATCGCGAGACGCGTGTGCGAAGGGCTAAGGTTTTGATAGAACGGGAGTTTTTTGGCGTCGTCGGTGATGTCGGCCAGTTGTCCGGCCGCGGCGAACGCGGGCACGAAGATCAGGTCGATCGCAACGACATCGGGCGCCGCACCGCCGGCCGAGGCCGTACCGAACTTCGTGACGAAATCGTCGTTCGGAATCACGGTCAGGTTGACCTTGTTCGGGTGGCTGTCATTCCACGCCTTGACAACCGGCGTGATGAAGCCCGAATCCGACGACCGAACCCAGAACGAAATCTCGTCAGCTTGCGCATGACCAGCCAAGAGCGCCGCGGCGCTCGCACACAGCGACAGCCATCGCTTGTAGCGAACCATAGTGTCTCCTCCAAATTGAATGCGCACCGTCGAAGCATCGCGCACATCCCGTAAAGGAGCGAGCGGCTCGAGGCGCGCGATTTACGCTTCTGATGAACGTGCTTTTTTCTACCATGCCGCGGGCCAGCCCTCAGGACCGTGAACGAACGCGATGCACAGTATGTAAAGGTTGACATGCCCTCGCCCGTCTCACAAGATGAAGAAACCGCAGCAAAACAGGCTAATTCCGACTTTTTAAAAAATGGACGAACCGACGCTTGAATGGGCGTGTCCGCTCGGCCTCGAAGCGAGCAACGGCGGACTCTTTGTCTCACGCGGGACGGGCGTGCATCCGTCGCGCGTCATCTACTCGTACGAGCTCATCTACGTCAAGCAAGGCACGCTTGAACTGCATGAGGAAGGCCGCGAATTCGAAGTGGGAGCAGGGGAAACCCTACTTCTTTGGCCCGGTCGGCTGCACGGCGGCACGAAGCCGTTCGCGCCCGATCTCGAGTTCTACTGGGTGCACTTCTCGTTGTCCGACGACACGCGCATCGACGCGGCGCCAACGACGATCACGGCATCCGGCGCGACGGCCGCATCATCGTCGCTGCGCGTGCCTCAACATGCGCGCATCGAGCGGCGCGACCATCTGACGGGTCTGTTCCAGCGGCTGCTCAACGACCAGGAGATCTATGGCGTGCAGCCGCTGCCCGACAGCCTCACGATCCTGCTCATGCTCTGGGAGCTCACGCGTTCGCGCGGCGCGTCCGCGAATCTCGAGGGCGCGCCGCAGCGTCTCGCGGCGAGTGCGGATCGCCTGATCCGCACGCACTTTCACGAAGCCATCAGCGCATCGACGATCGCGGACCAGCTCGGGTGCAATCCCGACTATCTGGGCCGAATCTTCCGCTCGGTCTACGGTCGAACGCTGACCGACGCCGTGCATGACAGGCGCATGCTTCACGCGGCGATCCTGCTCGCCGAAGGCCGTCTGACGATCGATCAGGTCGCGCGCGAATCGGGCTTCGAAGACGCCGGCCATTTCCGTCGCATTTTCAAACGCAGCAAGGGCATGACACCGAATGCGTTTCGACGCTTGCATCTGCGCGTGCATGTGAATACGGCGTGAGCGTGTGCGTGTGCGTGAGCGTGTGCGTGGGCGTTGGCGTGTGCGTGTGCGTGTGCGTGGGCGTGGGCGTGGGCGTGGGCGTTGGCGTGTGCGTGTGCGTGGGCGTACGCGCCGGTGCGGACATCCGCGTGCGCATGCATGGGCTTGCGCGCACATCGACTAGGCGGTGACCGACACGCGGAATAAACCCACGGGGCCTTTCGTTTATCGGGTGCACATTCGAGACGCGTGTAACAGACGCGTGTAACAGACGCATGTAATAGACGCATGTAATAGACGCGTGTGGCAGGCGCTTGCAACAGCCGCGCGCAACGGGCGGGTGCTACCAGGACCATCAGCGCCCGCAACTCGCACGTGCCGCACCTGCGTTTCCCCTCACCCCGTGACCAGGGAGTCCGCCATGAAAGCCTTTCGTATCCTCTCGATGCTCGTCGCCCTGTTCGCCGCTTCGGCTGCACTGACCGCGTGTCAGAGCGGCGGATCGATGGGCAACTCGAACACGTCCGGCAGCGGAAGCGGCGGTTCAGGCGCCTACTGAGCAACACGGCACGGATCGGCGCCGCATGGGTCAGGTCCTGCCTCCGGGCGTTGCGCGCGCGGCATGGTCGAGCGCGCTCGACGCGTTGCGCGGCGAGCTCGGCGCCGACGCGGTACTCGATGCCGATGACGCGCTCGCCGCCTACCTCGATCCCTTCGCGCCCGGCGACGCGCGACGCTTCTGCGCATCGGCCGCCGTACTACCCGCGAACGTCGGCGAGATTCGGACCGTGCTCGCCTGGGCGCATCGCACGCAGGTTCCGCTCTGGAGCGTCTCGACCGGACGCAATTTCGCATACGGCGGCGCGGCGCCGCGCGTCTCGGGATCCGTCGTCCTCGATCTCCGGCGCATGAATCGCGTGCTCGACGTCGACGACACGCTCGGCTATGCGCTCGTCGAACCCGGCGTCACATACTTCGATCTTCACGAGGCGCTGCGCGCGCGTGGGTCGGCGCTCTGGGTCGACCCGCCCGCGGCGGGCTGGGGCAGCGTCGTCGGCAACACGCTCGAACGCGGATTCGGCACGACGCCCTACGGCGATCACGCCGCCGCGCAATGCGGTATGGAGATCATCCTCGCGAACGGCGACATCGTTCGCACGGGCATGGGCGCGATGTCGCGCACGACCTCGTGGCAAGTCTTCAAGTCCGGCTTCGGCCCGTCGTACGACACGCTGTTCATGCAATCGAACTTCGGCATCGTCACGAAGATGGGACTCTGGCTCATGCCGCGGCCCGACGGATACCGTCTCGGTCATTTCAGGTTTCGTCACGACGACGACCTCGCCGCGATCGTCGACACGCTGCGCCCGCTCAAGCTCGACGACACGATCCAGAGTCACGTCGCGATCGATCACGCGGTGCGCTGGGGCGCGGGCATCGCGCCGCGGCGTCGATGGTATGACGGTCCGGGGCCGATGCCCGACACAGCCATCGACGCAATGGTCCGCGCGCTCGGCATCGGACGTTGGAATCTGCGCTTCGGGCTTTATGGTCCGGAGGATCTCGTCGAAGCGCGCTTGCGCACGATTCGACGCGCATTCGCCACCCTCGCCGACGCCGAGCTCGACGCGACCGACTACGCGCACGCCACATCGGAACCCGAAGGCGGCGGCGACCGTAGCCAGGTCGGCATCCCGAACATGTCGGCATTCCAGATGCTCAATTGGCGCGGCGGCCAAGGCGCGCATCTCGACTTCTCACCGGTCTGTCCGACGACCGGACACGATGCGCGCGCGCAATACACGATGGTCCGTTCGGCCGCGCATGCGGCGGGATTCGACTACTACGGCGGCTTCACGGTCGCCGGCCGTCATATGCATCATATTTTCGCGGCGATCTTCGACAAGGACGATGCCGCGCAAGCCCGCGCGGCGCACGATCTCGTCGAGGCGCTGATTCGGCAGACGGGGGACGCGGGCTATGGTCAATATCGCGCGCATCTCGCGTTCATGGATCTCGCGGCATCGCAGTACGACTTCAACGATCACGCGCTCATGCGGCTCAACGACACGATCAAGCGTGCGCTCGACCCGCAGGGCGTTCTTTCGCCGGGCAAGCAAGGCATCCTGCCCGCGCGCTTTCGAAGCTGAGGCGGCGCGATGCTTTCCCGACGAAGCTTCCTGATCGCGATGTCGTCGCTTGCGGGATCGGGTGCGGCGGCATCATTCGATGGACGCGTGTTCCTGTCGCACGAACGCACCGCAGGCACGCGCGTCGATCGGCTGCAGGTCGTCGATGTCGTCGATGCGCGGCACGTCGTGGATGCGCAGCACGTCGACGATACGCTGCATATCGTCGATGCACGCTGGATCCGCAACGGCAGGGTTCGCGCACCACGCCCGCTCGTGCGCCTCGACGGCGATGCGGGCGAACTCTGGCATCGCGTGCTGCGTCCTTCGATCGAACGCCATGCGACGCGGGACGACGCGCGCCGGCTCGTCGCGATCGAAGGCTGGACCTCGCATGCCGACGCGTTCGTCCTCACGACACTCGGCTCGGCACATGGCATCGCATATGGCATCACACACGGCATCGCAAACCGTGTCGCGCACGACGACATGATCGAGTGGCGCATCGAACTGCGCGTGCCGAAACGCATTTGAGGCAATGCCTGACTGCACGCGCCGACGCGGTTCGTTACCATCGAACGCGCCGTCGCGAACCACGATCGTCGACCCTCGACACGCGCGCGGCGCACTCGGCACACGATAACGGAGACACGCCATATGGACCTCAAGCTCAAAGGAAAAGTCGCAGTGCTCACGGGGGCCAGCGTCGGCATCGGCCTCGCGGTCGCGCATGCGTTCGCCGCGGAAGGCGTGAATCTCGTACTTGCCGCACGCCAGGCGGACCGTCTCGACGAAGCGGCCCGGCAGATTGCGACGCAGCATGGCGTCGAGGTCGTCCCGGCCGCATGCGACGTCGCGACCGCAGCCGGTGTCGACGCACTCGTCGGCGCGGCCGAGCACGCATTCGGCGGCGCCGACATCCTCTTCAACAATGCCGGAACCGGTAGCAACGAGACGATCCTCGATGCCCCCGACGACAAGTGGCAAGCCTATTGGGACCTTCACGTGATGGCCGCCGTGCGCCTGGCGCGCGGACTCGTACCGGGCATGAAACGGCGCGGCGGCGGCGCGATTCTGCACAACGCGTCGATCTGCGCCGTGCAGCCGCTCGGGTACGAACCGATCTACAACGTGACGAAGGCCGCGCTCATGATGTTCTCGAAGAACCTCGCCAATGAGTTGATCGGCGCGAACATCCGCGTCAACACGATCAACCCCGGTCTGATCCTGACGCCCGACTGGATCAAGACGGCCAAGCAACTGACCGAACACACGGGCGGCGACTGGGAAGGCCATTTGAACGCCGTCGCCCATGAACACGCGCCGATCGGCCGCTTCGCGAGTCCCGAGGAGCTGGCGGACTTCATCGTGTTCCTCTGCTCCGAGCGCGCGAGCTATAGCGTCGGCGCCACGTATTTCGTCGATGGCGGGATGTTGAAGACCGTCTAGCGCGAATTTCGCCGCCGATATCGGCGGCGATATCACCACAGATATCGCCGCGCATCTCGAACCTCATGACCGAAGTCGAGCGCGTCGAATTGTCACCGCATGCGATACATATTCACGCGACCTCGCCGGCCGCCTCGGCGGGTTGCGTCGTCGCGGCGATCCGCACCGCGTTGCGCCCCTCGTTCTTCGCGGTATAGAGCGCGGCGTCGGCGAGGCGCAGCAACGCGTCGACCTGATGCAGTCCGCGATGCGCGATGCTTTCGGGCACCGCTGACGCCACGCCGACGCTGACCGTCACGACGCCGTACGCATGCTGCGTGTGCGGAATGGCCAGTTGCTGGACGCCCTCGCGAATCGCCTCCGCGATGCGGACCGCGCCGTCCAGCGGCGTATCGGGCAGGCCGACGACGAACTCCTCGCCGCCATAGCGGCCGACGATATCGAACGGACGCCGCACCGACGCGGCGATCGCCTTGGCGACTTCAGCGAGCGCGACATCGCCGGCCGCGTGACCGTAGAAATCGTTATAGGCCTTGAATTTATCGATATCGATGAACAGCGCGCTGATCGACGACTTGTCGCGCCGCGCCTTGCGCCAGGCCGCGGCGAGCATCGCATCGAGCGCATGCCGGTTGCTGACGCCCGTGAGCTTGTCGTGCGTCGCCTGTTCGATGAGCCGCGATTGCGCCGAAGCGCGTTGCCGGAGCTCGCGCGCGAGCAGCATCGATACACCGACGAACGCGACGCTGAAGATCGCCATCAGACCGCCGATGACGAGCGAGCGTTTGCGCCACGTACCGAGAATGTCGTCCTCGGCCGGCGCGACGATCGCCACGACGGGCAGCCCCGGGACACGCTCATAGCTGAACAGCCGCGTCACGCCGTCGAGCGCGCCCTTCGCGACGTAGGTGCCCGACTCGACCGAGAGATCGATCGTGGCGACCGAAGGCGCGACGACCTGCACGCCGACATCGGCCTCGCGAAACGGCTGCCTGATGATGATCGAACCGTCGTCGCGCAACAGCAGCACGACGCCGTGCGGCCCGATGTCGAGACCCGCGAGCAGGTCCTTGAAATATGCGAGGCTGATCGCGACGAGCGCGACGCCCTTGAACGAGCCGTCGGGATTGTTGATCCGGCGCGAAAGCGCGACCGACCATTCTCCATTGCGCAGGCGCGACTGGAACGGGCGGCTCAGATAGAGGCCGACGTGCGGATCGTCACGATGCACGGTGAAGTAATCGCGATCGGACAAATCGGCCTTGCGCGGCTTCACGCTGGCCGAATCGATGACGATATGCCCCTTCGCGTCGACGACGAGCATCGCGCCCAGGTATTTGGCCTGAGTGGATCGGTCGAACAGAATTTCGCGCTGCAGCGGCGTGGGCAGCGCCAACACGTCGGGACGCTGCGAGCTGTCGAGCATCCACTTGAGCGACAGATCGTAGATCTCGACGTTGCGCGAGATGTCCTTTTCGAGGATCTGCAGCAGATTGCGCGACGTGTCGCGCGCGCGCAGCAGCGCTTCCTGGCGCCCTTCATAAAGGGCCGTCACGCAGAGCCCGAGCATGACCACCGCGATGAACGCACCCGCCGCCGTCACATAGCGATGCAAGCGAGCGAGCCGCACAAACGGACGTGCGGCCCGCTCGTGCGCGCCCTCCAAGCGATCCGGAAGCGGGGCGTGGCCATCCATGCTCGAACGACTCCGTGTGTGCCCAGGAGCCGCTCATTTTAGGCGTGTGCCGCGCGCCGGTCGAGCCGGCGCATGCACCCCGATACGAGATTACGTTTTGCTTTCTGCGGCCGCCGATGCGGTGCTCGATGTCGACGCGTCGTGTGTCGCGGCGAGCACGGTCCCGCGCGCCTCGCCAAAACCGATGCGCGCAAAGCCGGCCTTCTCGGCCCATGCGCGCAGCACGATCGTGTCGCCGTCCTCGATGAACACGCGTTGCTCGCCGTTCGCGAGCACGATGGGCTTGCGGCCTCCGCTCGTCAGTTCGAGCAGCGACCCGGCCTCGTTGGGTTGCGGGCCCGACTGCGTGCCCGAGCCCAGCAAATCGCCTTCGCGCAGATTGCAGCCGCCGGCCGTGTGATGCGTGACGAGCTGACCGGCGGTCCAGTACGAATGCCGGAAGTTCGATCGCGCGAGACGCTCGGGGCCGTGATTCTCCGCCTGCATGCGCGCCGTTTCGATCAGCACTTCGAGATCGACATCGATGCTGCCGGCCGAACGCACCGACGGCGAATCGAGATACGGCAACGGCGCCGGGTCGCTTTCGGGACGTTCGAACGGCACGCGATACGGCGTCAGCGCGTCGAGCGTGACGATCCACGGCGACACCGTCGTCGCGAAGTTCTTCGCGAGAAACGGCCCGAGCGGCTGATATTCCCAAGCCTGGACATCGCGCGCCGACCAGTCATTCAACAGACAAAGACCGAAGATCCGCGATTCGGCGTCGTCGATCGACACCGGTTCACCAAGCGCGTTGCCCGTGCCGATCACGATGCCGACCTCGAGCTCGAAGTCGAGCCGCTTGCTCGGCCCCCAGACCGGCGTCTCGCGCTCGGGCGACTTCGTCTGCCCGAGCGGACGCCGGAACTGCTGGCCCGACACGCCGATCGACGAGACGCGGCCGTGATACCCGATAGGCACCCACTTGTAGTTCGGCAGCAGCGGCGCATCGGGGCGGAACAGCTTGCCGACGGCCGTCGCATGATGAATCGACGTATAGAAATCGGTGTAATCGCCGATCGTCATCGGCAGCGTGTATTCGGCTTCATCCTGCGGCAACAGCGCCTGGCGCAGATGGACCTGCGCTGGCGACGTATCGCGCAGCAGCCGCGACAACGCGAGCCGCAATGCCTGCCACGCTTCGCTGCCGAGCGCCATCAAGGCGTTGAGCGTCGCGCTTCGGCAGGCTTCGATCGCGGCGAGCGTCAGATTGTCGGCATCGTCGAATACGCCGGCCGCATAGGCCTTGCGCAGATCGAGAATCTGCGCGCCGATCGCGACGCCGATCCGGAAGTCCTCGATGCTGCCGCGACGCCGGAACACGCCATACGGCAGGTTTTGGATCGGGAAGTCGGTACCGTGCGCGTTCGCGGATTCGACCCAGCTGCGCAGCCGGACATCATGCGTTTCGTTGAGTCTGTAGATCATGGCTGTTTCGGGTTGAAATGCTTCTTGAGATCGGACCAGCAGCGGTAATAGTCGGCCTGCAGGCGCGCGGATTCAAGGGCCGATGCGGTCGGACGGATCGCAAAACGCGTCTCGAACATGAACGCCATCGTCGAATCGACCTTGTGCGGCGTGCTGACATCGGCCGTGCTCGCGCGCTCGAACGTCGCCGCATCGGGCCCGTGGCCGCTCATGCAATTGTGCAGGCTCGCGCCGCCGGGCTGGAAACCGTCGGCTTTCGCATCGTAGACGCCCGTGATCAGGCCCATGAATTCGCTCGCGACATTGCGATGGAACCACGGCGGACGGAACGTATTCTCGGCCGCGAGCCAGCGCGGCGGAAAGATCACGAAGTCCGCGTTGCCGACGCCCGGCGTATCCGACGGCGACGTCAGCACGAGAAAGATCGACGGGTCCGGATGGTCGAAGCTGATCGAGCCGATCGTGTTGAACAGGCGCAGATCGTATTGATACGGCGCGTAATTGCCGTGCCACGCGACGACGTCGAGCGGCGAATGGCCGATCTTCGCGCGCCAGAAGCGGCCGAGAAACTTGGCGACGAGCTCGAAATCGCCCTCGATGTCTTCATAGGCCGCGACGGGCGTATTGAAGTCCCGCGGGTTCGCCAGTCCGTTCGAACCGAGCGGGCCGAGGTCGGGCAAGCGGAACGGCGCGCCGAAGTTCTCGCAGATATAGCCGCGCGCGGTCGCATCGAGCAGCTCGACACGGAAACGCACGCCGCGCGGAATCACGACGATCTGCTGGGGCTCGGCTTCGATGATGCCGAACTCGGTCGCGAAACGCAGACGGCCATGCTCGGGCACGATCAGCAGTTCGCCATCGGCGTTGTAGAAATAGCGGCCTTGCATCGAACGGTTGGCCGCATACATATGAATTGCGACACCCGTATGCGCGTCCGCGCCGCCGTTGCCGGCCATCGTCACGAGACCGTCGACGAAATCGCGCGCGGTGTCCGCGTCGGGCAGCGGCAGCGGATCCCAGCGCAATTGGTTCGGCGAGGTCGGCACGCCGTCGAAACGGTCGGTGACGCCGTCGTGCGCGAGCGCCTCGAACGGCTGGTGCGCGGCCGACGGGCGAATCCGGTAGAGCCAGCTTCGTCGATTCTGGTGGCGCGGCGCCGTGAAGGCCGTGCCCGACAACTGCTCGGCATAGAGCCCGTATGCGCAGCGCTGCGGCGAGTTCTGCCCGTGCGGCAGCGCACCGGGCAGCGCCTCCGTGGCGAAATGATTGCCGAATCCCGGCTGATAGCGCGGGTTCGTATGTGCGTCCATCGTCGTCTCCTCTTCGAAGCGCACCGAGCCGCAGGCACGCCGTTCGTCATGAATGTGCGGCATTATCGCGGCCGCCTTAGGCATTGAAAACGTCAATGCTAGAATAACGACCATTCACAGCATGAATAGCGGCGCAATCGAATCCGGCCTACGACGATGAATCTGCGCGAAATCGACCTGAACCTGCTCGTCGTGTTTCTCGAAGTCCTCGACACGCGCGGCATCTCCGCGGCCGCGCAGAATCTCGGCCTCTCGCAGCCCGCGGTCAGCAATGCGCTCGCGCGCCTGCGCACGACGTTCGACGATGCGCTGTTCGTGCGCACGCCGTCCGGCATGCAGCCCACGCCGCTCGCCGAACAGTTGGCGGGCCCGGTCTCGAGCGCGCTCGCGCAGCTCCAGCACACGCTGAACCAGCGCGGCGAGGCGTTCGATCCCGCGACGAGCACGCGCCGCTTCACGATTGCGATGACCGATGTCGCCGAAGTCTACTTCCTGCCGGATCTCGCACCGCGCTGCGCGGCGCTCGCACCGAATGTGCGCATCCATATCGTGCGCTCGCACGAACGCACGCTCCAGAACGCGATGGCCGACGGACAGATCGATCTCGCGATCGGCGCGAACAGCGACTTCTCGGACAGCTACTATCAGCAGCGTCTGTTTCGCCAAGAATGCGTGACGATCTTCCGCGCGGGGCACGCGCTGAGCCATGGCGAACTCACGCTCGAACGGTTTCGCGCCGCATCGCATCTGTGGGTCAGCGAATCGACGAGTCCATACGACCGGATCGCGCACGCGCTCGACAAAGCCGGCATTCGCGCGCGCGCGAGCTATGAAGTGCCGAGTTTCCTGGCCGTGCCGCTGATCGTCGCGCGCAGCGAACTCGTCGCGACCGTGCCGCGCAAACTCGCCGACAGCGTCGCGACGGCGTTCGGCCTCGCGCTCGCGCGCCCGCCCGTCAAGCTGCCGCTGTTGCAGACCCATACGTTCTGGCACCGGCGCTTCCATCACGACGCGGGACACCGCTGGCTGCGCACCACGATCGCCGAGATCTTCGCCGACTGAAGGCCGGCCAAACATCGACCGAAAGCCGCCCCGTCGGACCTCGCGCTGGTTCGCAGAGAACCGCGATACCGGATAGAGTGGCGTCGTCATCGACTCTCGACTTCGTCAAACGCGCGCGTGGACCCGCTTCTTCTTGGATGTGCGATCGTCGCCGCCGATGTCGCGGGCTGGCGGCTGCTTTCGACGCGCCACCGGCTGCTCCAGCTCGGCGTGCGGCTCGTGCTCTTCGCGTTCTATACGTATGTGCTGTTTGCGAACGATATGTCGCCCATCGAAGGTCTGCCGATCGCGGGCCATCCGGTCAGGCAACTCGCCTCGCAGATCCTCGAAGTCGTCTGGTGGTTCCTCGGCGCGCGCGCGACGATCCTGACGCTCGACGTCGTGTTCATGAACCGGAGCTGGCATCAGGAACGGCTCTTTCAGGACGTGCTCGGCGCGATCGTGTTTCTCGCGGCGACGGTCGCCGCCGTCGCGTATGTGCTGCACTGGCCCGTGCGCGGCCTCATCGCGACATCGGGCGCGCTCGCGATCGTCATCGGTCTCGCGCTGCAAAGCACGCTGAGCGACCTGTTCTCGGGACTCGTGATCAACACGACGCAACCCTATCAGCCCGGCGACTGGATCTCGATCGATGACGTCGAGGGCACGGTCGTCGAAATGAACTGGCGCGCCACGCATCTGCTGACGGCGCGCGGCAATATCGTCGTGATCCCGAACAACGTCGCCGCGAAGGCCAAGATCTCGAACGTGAGCCGCCCGACCGAACTCAACGGCATCTCGGTCGTCGTCGAAGTGACGCCCGAAGCGCGCCCCGCGACGGTCATCGCCGCGCTCGAACTCGCGGTACGCGGCTGCCGGCTCGTGCTCGACACGCCCGCGCCCGCCGTCTGCGTCAAGCGGGCGGGCACGCACTCGATCGCCTACGAAATCACATGCTTCGTCGACGCGATGAGCAAGAAGCTCGAAGCGACGAATATGCTCTACGACCTCGCCCACCGACATCTCGGGGCGGCCGGCGTCGATCTGAGGCCGCTCGCGGTCCCCGCGCCCGTCGTGCCCGACCCGCCCGATGCGCGCATGCACGTGCTCTCGAAGATCGAGATGTTCGACACGCTCGGGCGCGAAGACCTCGAACAACTCGCGCGCCGTCTGTCGCGTCATGAATATGAAACGGACCAGATCGTCACGCTCGCGTCCGATGTCAGCCAAAAACTGCTGATCGTCGCCGCGGGCGTGCTCAGCGTGCGCGTGCCCGCGTTGGCCGGTGCGCCGCCGATGGAAATCGCGCGCCTCGGACCCGAGGAAGCGATCGGCGAATCGGGCGTGCTGTCGGGCGTGCCGATGACCGTCGATGTCGTGGCGATCACGCGCGTCGTGATTTTCGAACTCGACAAGGCCGATCTGACGCCGCTGCTCAAGAAGCGCCCTGAACTCGGCCATGCGATGTGCCGCGTGCTGTCGAAGCGCCAGCACTATCGCGAATTGTTCGTGCCGACGCCGGCCCCGGCCGAAGACACGGAGACCGGCGTGTTCCACTGGCTCCGCGAAGGCATGCGCAAGCTTCATGAATTGACCATCTAATGATGAATTGACCCGCCCTCTCGCGTCCCGCGCGCGGTCTCAATCGGTGCACCACCTTACCGTTTCATTTCATTGCACTCTTGATGTGCATTCGTGCGCTCAACATGTGCAGAGCAGATGCACCATTTCGCAATCCCCATGCGCCGCGATTTGACGTTTCCGCACCGCGTGAAAGCACGTCCCGCATGAGAATCGAGCATACGCGCCGAATTGGCGCGCGAAGCTGGCCCGCTTATTGCTTCATTTGCGGCCTTTCCATGCGCCAACTTCGATCATGCAGGCACTCCAATCAGGCTCGGATACTCTTTTTCTGCTTTTAGGCGCCATGATGGTGCTCGCGATGCATGCGGGCTTCGCGTTCCTGGAACTCGGCACGGTCCGTCACAAGAACCAGGTCAATGCGCTCGTCAAGATCCTCGTCGATTTCTCGGTCTCGACGATCGCGTATTTCTTCATCGGCTATACGCTCGCTTACGGCGTCGCGTTTTTCTCGCCGGCCGATCTGCTCGCCGAACACAACGGCTATGCGCTCGTTAAATTCTTCTTCCTGCTGACGTTCGCGGCCGCGATCCCGGCGATCGTGTCGGGCGGCATCGCCGAACGCACAAAATTCGCACCGCAGTTGTTCGCGACCTTCGTCATCGTCGGCTTTATCTATCCGCTGCTCGAAGGCGTCGTCTGGAACAACCGGTTCGGCATTCAGGATTGGATCGCGCATGTCAGCGGCGCGCCGTTCCATGATTTCGCGGGGTCGGTCGTCGTGCACGCGTTCGGCGGCTGGATCGCGTTGCCGGCCGTACTGCTGCTCGGCGCGCGTCATGGCCGCTATCACCACGGCCGCATCGCCGCGCATCCGCCGTCGAACATTCCGTTCCTCGCGCTCGGTGCGTGGGTGCTGACGGTCGGCTGGTTCGGCTTCAACGTCATGAGCGCGCAATCGATCGACAAGATCAGCGGCCTCGTCGCCGTCAATTCGTTGATGGCCCTCGTCGGCGGCACGCTTGCCGCATGGGTCGCGGGTCGCAACGATCCGGGCTTCACGTATAACGGCCCGCTCGCCGGGCTCGTCGCGGTCTGCGCGGGGTCGGACATCATGCATCCGATCGGCGCGCTCATCGTCGGCGCGATCGCGGGCGTGCTGTTCGTGCAGATGTTCACGTGCGTGCAGAACAAGTGGAAGATCGACGACGTGCTCGGCGTGTGGCCGCTGCATGGGCTGTGCGGCGCGTGGGGCGGCATCGCCGCGGGCATCTTCGGCCAGCCGATGTTCGGCGGAATCGGCGGTGTATCGTTCGTCGCGCAAGTGATCGGCACGCTCGGCTCGATCGCGCTCGCGCTCGTCGGCGGGTTTGCCGTCTACGGTGTGATCCGTGCCGCGGTCGGCCTGCGGCTCGATCGCGAGGAAGAATTCAATGGTGCGGATCTGTCGCTGCACCGGATTTCGTCGACGCCCGAACGCGAAACGGCCTGACGAACAGGCGACGGGCAATCGATCGGCGTGCGCATCGCCTGCCGATCGACGCGCGATGCCGGCGTACCCGGCATCCCTTCACTCGGGCGCGGGCTCGGCGGTCAAACCCGTCCAACCGACGCTCGACACCCCCTTCTCCATACTGAGCCGGCTCGCGATCTGCTCGAGCATGTGCTGGTATTTCGGATGCAACTGCAAGGTGGCCGTCACTTCAATGCGGGCGCCATCCTCGCCCAGATCGCGGCTCGACAGACTCTGAAACGACAACGGGCCCGATGCCATGGCATTGGCGAGCATCGCGCGCACGTGGACTTCGTCCTGTTCCCGACAGACCACGGTAAACACATACTCACGAATCAGATCGGCGCTATCGACAGGCGTCGTGTTGATGAAGCGACTCAGTTCGCGCAGCACGGTGTTGGTCACGAGGACAATCACGGTCCCCGAGACCGCGGGGACGAAATGCCCCGCACCGCAGAGCACGCCGACGGCCGCCGCGCACCAGAGTGTCGCCGCGGTATTGATGCCCTGAATCGAGCCCTTGTCGCGCATGATCACGCCGCCGCCGAGAAAGCCGACGCCCGACACGACATAGGCCGCGATCTGCGTGACGCCGGCCGTTCCGTTGCCCGTCAACACGCCTAGCGTGACGAACAGACAGGCGCCGCTCGCGACCAGCGTGATCGTGCGCAAGCCGGCCGTGCGCTGACGCATCTGTCGTTCGAGACCGATTGCGACGCCGCATGCAAACGCGGCGAACAGTCGAAAAAAGAAATCAAGCGTCATAAAACCGACTCAATCGTTGAGAGACCCGCGCGGCTCGATCGTCGAAGCCGAAGAAAGTCCGCGGATTGTGGACGTCGAGGCGGCGCAGCGTCAACTCGTAAGCCATGCCGTGCATCGCGTTTGCCCGCTTACAATGAGGCCGAGTCACATTCGGATCTCGAACACGCGAACAGGAGCGCGAGATGGGGCGTATCGATAACCCGCAACACGATCAGGAAGTCGGCAATACCGACATCACCGACATCACGCAGGACACGACGCGCATCGACGACGTCCGGATCGGCGCGGTTCGCCCGCTGATCTCGCCCGCGCTGCTGCAGGACGAACTGCCCGTGCCGTCAGGCGTTCAGGCGCTCGTCGAACGCACGCGCGCCGACATCGCCGACATCCTGCATGGGCGCGACGACCGGCTCCTCGCGATCGTCGGACCATGCTCGATCCACGATCACGACCAGGCGATCGAATACGCGCATCACCTCAAACGCACGGCCGACGCGCTGCGCGACGATCTGTTGATCGTCATGCGCGTCTATTTCGAAAAACCGCGCACGACGGTCGGGTGGAAGGGCTATATCAACGATCCGCGTCTGGACGGCAGCTTCCGCATCAACGAGGGGCTGCGCCGCGCGCGCGAGTTGCTGCTCGACATCAACGAACTGGGGCTGCCGACGGCGACCGAGTTCCTCGATCTGCTGAGCCCGCAATACATCGCCGACCTGATCGCATGGGGCGCGATCGGCGCGCGAACGACCGAGAGCCAGAGCCACCGTCAACTCGCTTCAGGGCTGAGCTGCCCGATCGGCTTCAAGAACGGCACCGACGGCGGCGTGCAGATCGCGGCCGACGCGATCGTCGCGGCGCGCGCGAGCCATGCGTTCATGGGCATGACGAAGATGGGCATGGCCGCGATCTTCGAGACGCGCGGCAATCAGGATGCCCACGTGATCCTGCGCGGCGGCAAGAAGGGACCGAACTACGATCATGCCGCCATCGAGGACAGTGCCGACGTGTTGCGCAAAGCCGGGCTGCGCGAACACTTGATGGTCGATTGCTCGCATGCGAACTCGGGCAAATCGCATCTGCGCCAGCTCGACGTCGCGCGCGACCTGGCCGATCAATTGAAACAGGGCGAGACACGCATCATCGGCGTCATGATCGAAAGCCATCTCGACGAAGGCCGCCAGGATCTGAAGCCCGGTATCCCGCTCAAGCGCGGCGTATCGATTACCGATGCGTGTCTGAGCTGGGTACAGACCGAGCCCGCCCTACAGGAACTCGCCGCGGCGACGCGCGCGCGACGCAGCCGAACATAACGTTTTCGATCGGGCTCGATAGGCGGACGCGTCTCGCGCGATCCGCTTAAATCTCGCGTTCGCGCTTCATGCTCCGATACAGCGTGCCGCGCGAGACGCCGAGCATCCGCGCGGCGGCTGACACATTGCCCGCGCACGCGGCAAGCGCCGCCGCGACCGTCGACGACGTGACGTCGCTCAGGCGCACGGGCGCTACACCGTTTGCAAGCGCGGGCGCGCTTGACGCGCGCGGCACGACATCGCGCCAACGTACCGCATCCTGCTTGACCAACGGCGCATCGAGAAAATCGGCCGGCAGATGCTCGATGCCGATCGTCGACTCGTGCGTATCGAGCATCGCGCACGCCGCACGCAAGACATTCACGAGTTGCCGCAAATTGCCGGGCCACGGATGCGCGCGGAACAATGCCAGCGCCTTGGCATCGATCGACAACGGCCGATCGACGACACGCTCGGTGCGAAGCAGCGCCTCGATGATGGCCTCGATGTCGGTGCGCTCTCGCAGCGCCGGCAGCGACACGAAGAGTCCGTTGATCCGGTAGTAGAGATCTTCACGAAACGTCCCGCGCGCCACCATCTCGCGCAGATTGCGGTGCGTCGCGCAGATCAAAGTGAAATCGACGGGCCGCGCCTTATTGCTGCCGAGCGGAACGACGACATGCGTTTCGAGCACGCCGAGCAACCGTGTTTGAAGCGCATACGGCATATCGCCGATCTCGTCGAGAAACAGCGTCCCGCGATGGGCTTCGGCGATCTTGCCGAGACGCCCGCCGCGCGCCGCGCCCGTAAACGCGCCCTCGGCATAGCCGAACAACTCGGCTTCGATCAGCGTGTCGGGAATCGCGCCGCAGTTGACGCCAATCCATGGACCGTCGGCGCGCGGCGAATCGAGATGAATCGCATGCGCGAGCCGGTCTTTTCCGGTCCCCGTTTCGCCGCCGATCAGGATCGGAATCGGCTTGCCGATGACCTTGCGCACGCGGCCGAGCACGGCCGAGACCGCGGCGTCGCCGGTATCGAGCAACGACACCTGTGAAGCGCGCGGCGCGGGCATGGTCGGCACACGTTCCGGCACGACGGCATCGCGCACGCGTTCCGGCATCGCCACACCAAGCGCCACGCTGCCCGCACGCCGAAATTCGACGTGGGCTCGCACGCGCACGCCGCTATGCAGCATGAGTTCGATGCCGCTGTTCGCGGCGCCGGCCGAACAGATGCGATCGATGAGCTCGCCGCTCGACGTCGTGAACAACGACGACAGCGTATGCGCGCGCAACGACGCGAGCGGCAGACCCAATTGGAATTGGGCGCTCCGGTTCGCGGACAGAAACGAACCGTCGGCGCGGAACGCCGCGATGCCTTCCATCAACGTGCCGATGAATTCGGGCCGGCTATGAAAATGAATACGCAGCGCCTGCGTAAAGGTGCTCGCAAACAGATGGTTTTCGATCATCTGCGCCGACATCTTCGCGAGCGCCATCGTATGCCGATGGTGACTGCGGCAATCGCCCGTCACATCGAGCACGCCGAGCAACGCGCCGTAGGGATCGAGGATCGGCACGCTCGAACACGCGAGAAAGTGATTCGCACGCAGGAAATGCTGCTTACCGTAGACCGTCGTCGGCTGTGCCTCGGCCAGCGTCGTGCCGATTGCGTTCGTGCCTTGCTGGCGTTCGGACCAGTTCGCGCCCGCGCGCAATGCGACCTTTTCGGCGCGGCGCAAGAAATCGTCGTCGCCGAGCGAATGCAGGATCAGGCCGTCGACGTCGGTCAGCACGACCATGCTGTGCGTGTTGGCGATCTGCCCGTAGAGCGTTTCCATGACGGGCAACGCGTGCGTGCAGAGCACGCGGTTCTGGTCGATGCGCAACGCGAGTTCGGGTGCGCCGACGAGACTGTAGTCGGGAGTCATCGACTCCGACAGGCCGAACTCGACCGAGCGATCGCGCGACTTCTGGATCATGTCCGCAAGCCGGGCGTCAGGGTGAGCATGCGTGCGCGCATCGCGCACGATCGGCGGATGACTGGCCATTGTCTCCTCCCATCCCGCTCATGATGAACACGTCGCGTGTTCGACCGTCGGGTGAGTGTGAGTCGCAATGTACCACTCGGCGCGCCCCCTGTCGGCTGTTTTGTCGGTCCGCCGAGCCCGTCGGTCGCTTTGACCGCCGGGCGCATCGCAGCAACGCTAGCCGGCATGTTCGACCGGATGTTTTTCAAGCCAGCTCGACTCGGCATCGTCGTAGAGCCGCGAGCGCGTCAGAAAGCGCAGTCCGGTCGGACGTTCGAGCGAGAACATGCCGCCGTTGCCAGGTACCGCATCGATGATCAGTTGCGTGTGCTCCCAGTATTCGAATTGGGACTCGCTCATATAGAACGGCGCCCCGCCAATCTCGCCGAGATGCACGTCTGCGTTGCCGACCATGAATTCGCCGGCCGGAAAACACATCGGCGCGCTGCCGTCGCAGCATCCGCCCGACTGATGAAACATCACGGGTCCGTGCTCGGCGACGAGACGCTCGATCAAGGAAATGGCCTCCGGCGTCGCGATGACGCGCTGCACACGATGCGGGTCGTCTGAATCGGTCATGAGTTCAATTGTCCGAAGTGAAGCTGTACGGAAAAGGTGAAACGTCGTGCGGCGCGGCACACACCGTGCCGCGCCGCCGCACGTCCTGCCGATCAGAAGAAGCCCAGTGCCTTGTCGCTGTAGCTGACGAGCAGGTTCTTCGTCTGTTGATAATGATCGAGCATCATCTTGTGGTTCTCGCGACCGATGCCCGACTGCTTGTAACCGCCGAACGCCGCATGCGCGGGATACGCGTGATAGCAGTTCGTCCAGACGCGGCCCGCCTGGATTTCGCGGCCGAAACGATAGGCGCGCGTACCGTCGCGCGTCCAGACGCCGGCGCCCAGGCCATAGAGCGTGTCGTTCGCGATTTCAAGCGCCTCTTCCTCGGTTTTAAACGTCGTGACCGAGACGACCGGCCCGAAGATTTCTTCCTGGAAGATCCGCATCTTGTTGTTCCCGCGGAAGACGGTCGGCTTCACGTAATAGCCCTTGCTGAGCTCGCCGTCGAGCGCATTGCGTTCGCCGCCTATCAGGCACTGCGCGCCCTCCTTCTTGCCGAGGTCGAGATACGACACGATCTTTTCGAGCTGCTCCTGCGACGCTTGCGCGCCGATCATCGTCTGCTGATCGAGCGGGTGACCTTGGCGAATCGCGGCGACGCGCTTGAGCGCGCGCTCCATGAAGCGGTCGTAAATCTTTTCCTCGATCAACGCGCGCGACGGACACGTACAGACTTCGCCCTGGTTCAGCGCGAACATCGTGAATCCTTCGAGCGCCTTGTCGAAGAAGCTGTCGTCGCGATCCATCACATCGGCGAAGAAGATGTTCGGGCTCTTGCCGCCGAGTTCGAGCGTCACCGGGATGATGTTCTGGCTTGCGTACTGCATGATCAGCCGACCCGTGGTCGTTTCGCCGGTAAACGCGATCTTCGCGATGCGCTTGTTCGACGCGAGCGGCTTGCCGGCTTCGAGCCCGAATCCGTTGACGACATTGACGACGCCGGCCGGAATCAGGTCTTCGACGAGTTCGAGCAGCACGAGGATCGACGCGGGCGTCTGTTCGGCCGGTTTGAGTACCACGCAATTGCCTGCCGCGAGCGCGGGCGCGAGTTTCCACGTCGCCATAAGGATCGGGAAATTCCACGGGATGATCTGCCCGACGACGCCCAGCGGCTCATGAAAGTGATACGCCACGGTGTCATGATCGATCTCCGAGATGCCCCCTTCCTGCGCGCGCGCCGCGCTCGCGAAATAGCGGAAGTGATCGATCGCGAGCGGGATATCGGCGGCCATCGTTTCGCGCAGCGGCTTGCCGTTGTCGATCGACTCCGCGACGGCGAGCCGTTGCAGATTGGCCTCCATGCGGTCCGCGATCTTGTAGAGCAGGTTCGCGCGATCGGCCACCGACGTGCGGCCCCATGCGGCCTTCGCCTTGTGCGCCGCGTCGAGCGCGAGTTCGATATCTGCTTCGCGCGAGCGCGGAATCGACGTAAACGGCTCGCCGGTGATCGGCGACACGTTGTCGAAATATTCATTGCCGACAGGTTGAACCCACTTGCCGCCAATGAAATTGCCGTATTGCTTCTTGAACGGGAATTCGGTCGTCAGGAACTGCATCTCTGCATGGTTCATCTGCGTGCTCCTCGCATCTCTTTTCGAATGGGCCGCGGCACGGGGCGCGCCGCGGCATTCGAAGCTATAGCGAGTTGCGTTCCACGCACGCCGCGCGACGCTCAGGCCCGCCAGTCCACGTTCGACGCCGCTCGACATCCGACTCGGGGGATCGATCGGCCGCGCACAGGTGTTCCATTTCGGAACAGCGTCCGGACAAGTGTCGCGCAGTGGGACAGCACGGAGGAACAGGGATACGGCGCGGATTTTGGCGCCGCGAAGGGTTGCGAGGTACCACGAAGCGCGACGAAGCGTCATGACGCGCCGCTACGCCGCTCGGCAAGCCTCACGTCTCAAACGATCGGGGACACCCGCATGCGGGTCACGCCGCCTCGACGAGCGCCGCCGCGGCGTCGGCCGCGCGGCAGGCGCTCACGAGCCCCATCAGTTGCTCGCCGATGCGATCCGCGCCGCGGATGCCGGGCAAACGCCGCACGCGATGCCGCGCGTCGTCGGTTTCGAGCATGATCGTCGCGGTCCCGAACACGCGCTGCCACCAGGGATCCACGACGGACACATGGCGAATCCGCGCGATATCGAGGTAAGACGCGCGCTTGCGCCACCAGCCCTGGCTCCACGTAATGCGCCGCGAATCGATGACGATCTCGGTCGACGCGGTCCGCCAAAACGGCAAGCCGACCCCGACGAGCACGGCAAGCGATTGAACGAGTACGAGCCGCCATTGAAGCGGGAAGTAGGCCGCGGCGCACAGATGCACGGCCGCGACGGCGGCGATGACCACGCCGCCCTTGATGAGCGCGGGCAGATTGATGATCTGCGACGGCGCCCCATTGAAAATGACCTCGTTGGCCATCGGGCTCACCTACGTTGACACGGCGCACCCCGGGCAGGAAAAGCCGGACGGCGCCGATATGCCGGTCAGTATAGCGTTTGCGGCACTCAATCCGGGGGCCGCGCCGCGTCAGGCAACAAACGCGCGATCGTCATGACAGCCTGCTCGATCGGTTTCGACCACGCATAGCTGTAGTTGAGCCGGATATGGTTCCGGTACGCATGCTTGCGTGCCGAGAACATATAGCCGGGCCCGATCGTGATCCGATGGTCGAGCGCGCGCTGGTAGAGCGTCATCGAATCGATCTCGCGCGCGAGTTCGACCCAGAGTACATACCCGCCGAGCGGCTCCGTGGTCCGCGTGCCCTCGGGAAAGAAGCGCTCGACGGCCGAACGCATGATGCTCGCCTGCTGCGCGAACGCCTTGCGAAGCTTGCGCAGGTGGCGATCGAAACCGTCGTGCTGGAGATATTCGGCGATCGCGATCTGCGGGATCGACGGCGTCGCGAGCGTGTTGAGGAACTTGAATTTCTCGACGCGCTCCCGATAGCGGCCCGCGATGGCCCAGCCGATTCGCTGCGCCGTCGTCAGCGTCTTCGAGAACGACGCGCAGTGGAGCACGAGGCCTTTCCGGTCGAACGACTTGAGCGTCGACGGATGCGCGTCGCCGTAATAGAGCTCGTTATAGACGCCGTTTTCGATGCACGGGATCTCGTGCTTCGCGAGCAAGTCGACGAGCGCGCGCTTGCGTTCGTCCGACATCCGGAACCCCAGCGGATTCTGGAAGTTCGGCATGACCATGCATGCCGCGATCCGCTGTTCGCCGACGATCTTCTCCAGCGCCGCGAGATCGATGCCGTCGCGCGGATGCGTCGCGACCTCGATCGCGCGCATGCCCATACGCTCGATCGCGTGGAGCATCGCGTAGAACGTCGGCGATTCGACCGCGATCGTGTCGCCCGGCTTGGCGACGGCCTGCAGACACAGATTGATCGCCTCGGTCGCGCCGACCGTCACGATGATTTCATCGGGATCCACGCTTTGGCCGTGCTCGAGATAGCGTCGCGCGATCTGACGGATCAGTTCGGGATTGCCGGGCGGCAAATCGTCGATGACGCTCGAATACGGACGGCGCCGCGCGACAGCATGCACATGATGGTTCAAACGCGGGATCGAAAACAGCGACGGGTCGGGATACGGCGAGCCGAGCGGCACCGCATCGTTGAGCCGGATCGAGCGCAGCGTCGACAGCACGAGCCGGCTCACGTCGACTTCCGCCGACACCGGAATCGGCCGCGACGACTGGAGTTCGGCCGCGACCGGCTGCCCGGCGCGCCGCCGCACGAAGTAGCCGGACTGCGGACGGCTTTCGATAATGCCCTGGCTTTCGAGCCACATATAGGCGCGCAGGACCGTCGAGATGCTGACCTTCTGATGCTGGCTCGTCTGACGCACGGACGGAATCCGCTCGCCCGCGAGCAGGACGCCCGCGTCGATGCGGCCTTCGATCTCGCGCGCAAGCTTTTCGTAGAGTTTCAAAACCGGCTTCTCCGTGCGGTCAGATGCCGCTGCCGCGCGAACCCTTGTGTACCGCGCGCTCCAGGTCGATAAACGGGGGCAGTATAGGGGACCTTCGCCCAGACCTTTGCCAGGGTCTCGAACGAAACCCTCGCCCGGCGCCTCGAACAGAGCCCCGCCGACGCGCCGGCGTCCCCGGCGAGACGCGCCGAGTCGCCATCGACGGCCATTGCCCTGCGCGCGCCGCTCCGATACCCTCGCGGGCGTGCTTCCGACTCTGTTCTCATGCTCGATTTCGATCTCGCCCAGCAGCGCCTCGTCGAGGACGCACCGCTCATCACGCGCACCGAGCGCGTGTCGCTCGCGCAGGCACGGGGCCGCGTGCTCGCACAGACCGTCGTCGCGGGCGTCGATCTGCCGCCCGGCGACAACAGCGCCATGGACGGCTACGCGCTGCGCTACATCGACTACGCGGACGCGCGCGCGATGCCGATCCAGCAGCGCTGCTATGCGGGCGATGCGCCGGCGCCGCTGATCGCCGGGCAGGCGACGCGCGTGTTCACTGGCAGCCTTGTGCCCGCCGGCGCGGACACGGTCGTCATGCAGGAGCACGCCGTCGAGCGCGACGGCCAGGTGACGTTCACCGAAGCGCCGCGCAACGGCCAACACGTGCGCCTGCGCGGCGAAGACATCCGGACCGGACAGGTGCTGCTTCGCGCAGGCACGCTGATCGGTCCCGCTCATATCGCGCTGATCGCATCGCAGGGGCTGGCGAGCGTCGAGGTCTTCGAACGGCTGCGCGTGGGCATCCTGACCACCGGCGACGAACTCGTCGCACCGGGCGAGCCGCGCACCGCACAGCAGATCTATAACTCGAACGCGGCCATGCTTGCCGCGCTCGTCGAGGGCATGGGCGCGCAGGTCGCGCACCTCATGCACGCGCGCGATACGGAAACCGCGCTGCGTGACGCGTTCGCGTCGCTGATCGCCGGGTGCGACCTCGTGCTCAGCGTGGGCGGCGTATCCGTCGGCGATCGCGACCTCGTCAAGCCCGTGCTCGAATCGCTCGGCGGCAATCTCGCGCTCTGGAAAGTCCGCATGAAACCCGGCAAACCGATGGCGCTCGCGCGCGTCGGCGGCAAACCGGTCGTTTGTCTGCCGGGCAATCCCGGCTCGGTGTTCGCCGTATTCGTCGTCATGGTCACGCCGTTGATCCGGCGCATGCAGGCGCGCGACACCGTGTTCCCCATCGTCTCGAACCTCCCGCTCCGAACGGCGCGCACGCTCGACGAAAGCCGCGAGGTATTCCTGCGCGTGGCGTACCAGCTCGACACACACGGTGCGGGAGAGCTGATTCCGTACGGAAGTCAGGGCGCCGGCAACATCGGCACGATGATCGGCGCGAGCGGACTTGCGCGTCTCGCCGCGGGCGTGCCGATCGCCGATCGCGATCTCGTGGCCTATTACGACCTCGAACGCTGGCTCGCCTAGCTTGCAAGCGCGCACACGTGTCGCGCGCAAATCGCCGATTTGTGCTAATACCGTTCCATTCGCCGTTTGTTAAAGAAATTAATATTCGGCGCATTTTCGCCAGGCCCCGGAATTAAAAGGGAAAATCGGCTGGCGCGAAACTGACCAAACATTAAACAAAGTTTCATCTTCGCGACGTTCAACGACACTTCTCAACGTCGATTCCAGTCGCATAATGCTGATCACCTGCTGACGGCTCGCACGAAACCATGCCGGGATTGTTTGCTTTTCCGAAACAGTGAAACCGGCGATTTCGAGTTTATCCAGGTGAATTCTGCTTCTATAGTAGGTACTGATTAATTGCGCACCTGACAAATAGCATTCAAAAGCGTGGGTGCGTATATGACCGAATCGGATCTGCAAAATGTCCCTATCGATGTATCAGGCGTCTGTCCCTGTTTTTGTGCGTGGACTCGATAATCTTGCCGTGTTGCTCGATCAGGCCGAGGAATTCGCGGCCGTCCGGCAGATTCACCCTTCCGTATTGATCGAAGCGCGGCTTTTCCCCGATATGTTTCCGCTCGCGCGGCAAGTCCAGCTTGCGAGCGATGCGGCGCGCCGTGCGGTCGCGCGTCTGGCGGGTATCAAAGCGCCGGTTTTCGAGGATATTGAGGTCACGTTCGCCGATTTACACGAACGTATTGCGCGCACGCGCGAATTTCTCGATGAAATCGGCGCCTGGCGCGTCGACGGCAGCGAATCGCGCGAGTTCGCGGTCAAGGTCGGTGGGCAGGAGACGGCATTTACGGGGCTCAGCTATCTGCTTTCGTTCGCGTTGCCGAACTTCTTTTTCCACGTGACGACCGCCTACGACATCCTGCGTCACAACGGCGTGCCGGTCGGCAAGGCTGACTATCTGGGCCGCTTCGACGAGCATTTCGCGCTCGCGATCGCGTCGTAAAGCGCGAACGGATCGGCCCGCGGCTACGCCCCGCGGCGACCGATCCGCATTCGCGATCAGGACTTCTGGCTCGTCTGGGCCGACGCCTGCGCTTCGGAAGCCTCGCGCGTGAACGCGATGAGTTTCGCGACGAAGCGCTGCACGATCTCTCCCGCCTGATTGAACGTTTCCGACGTCGTCGTCACGACGCCCTGGCCGGGCTTGGACTGCGAATGACGGATGTCGGTGATCGTCGTCACGACATGGAGACGATCGCCGGGCCGGGTCGGACGCGGCCACGTGATCTCGCCGCCGAGCCCGATCGAGCCGCCCGCCACGGGCACGCCGCCTTGCGTGAGCAGTCGCATCGTGACGGCTGCCGTATGCCATCCGCTGGCGGCAAGTCCACCGAACAGCGACGAACGCGCGGCTTCTTCGTCGAGATGAAACGGCTGCGGATCGAATTCGCCCGCGAAACGCTTGATGTCGGCGACCGTCATCTCGTGCTCTTCCGACGTGTATTGCATGCCGACCGACATCTCGTCGAGATACAGCTTCTTTCTCATGCCTCTCCTCC
The DNA here is from genome assembly GCF_003628125.1 of Pararobbsia silviterrae. Classification (GTDB taxonomy): domain Bacteria; phylum Pseudomonadota; class Gammaproteobacteria; order Burkholderiales; family Burkholderiaceae; genus Pararobbsia; species Pararobbsia silviterrae. The sequence continues at coordinate 70,559 of NZ_RBZU01000004.1, read as the reverse complement.
TGGTGAATATTTGACAACTTATGGGCGGCGCCTACCGGGTCCGCGTGTCGAAGCGGCGACAGCGCCGTGACGCGTGCATGATCGGCTCGCGCAGCGCGAGTCGCCCGTGCGGCGGGTTCCGTTTCACTCCGATATCGCCGAGAATATCGCTTCCCTGCGGAATGCGCGCGAGGCGCGGCCGCCGCGCCTCGCGCCGCGTGTCCGGAATGTGGGAACGTCGCGTTCGAACGACCTCCGTTGCATCGCAACGAGACGTCGCCGACGGCGCCCGCGAAATCCCCCGAAAGCCCCGCCGGACAAGCCTCGGGGACCTCATAGCGTATGCCAATCGTCGGCATTGAATTAAGCGATTTCTCAGCCGAGTTCAATACAGAGATACTGGCAGCGCTGCTCAACATTTCCAACCAAGCAAGGACTCTAGATGTCGATCATCAATTCCCAAGTCAAACCGTTCAAGGCAACCGCTTATCACAACGGCAACTTCGTGCAAGTGAGCGAAGCGGATCTGAAGGGCAAGTGGTCGGTGGTGGTGTTCTACCCGGCGGACTTCACCTTCGTGTGCCCGACCGAACTCGGCGACCTGGCGGATTACTACGACGAGTTCAAGAAGCTCGGCGTTGAAATCTACGGCGTCTCGACCGACACGCACTTCACGCACAAGGCGTGGCACGACACGTCGGACACGATCAAGAAGGTCAACTACCCGCTCGTCGGCGACCCGACGGCGACGCTGGCTCGCAACTTCGACGTGCTGATCGAAGAAGAAGGCCTGGCGCTGCGCGGCACGTTCGTGATCAATCCGGAAGGTGAGATCAAGCTGTGCGAAATCCACGACAACGGCATCGGCCGTGACGCCAGCGAACTGCTGCGCAAGGTGCAGGCTGCGCAATACGTCGCATCGCACCCGGGCGAAGTGTGCCCCGCGAAGTGGACGCCGGGCGCAGAAACGCTCGCACCGTCGCTGGACCTCGTCGGCAAGATCTAAGCGGCATGCCGCTGGCGGGGCACCGGCATCGGCCGCGCCCCGCTGACATCCCCTGTTGCACCCATCGGGGCGCGGCATCTGTGTGCCCCGAAGTCTCTCTTTCACGCTCGACACGTTACGGACGCAAACATCATGCTGGATGCCAATCTCAAGACCCAATTGAAGACCTACCTCGAAAAGGTCACGCAGCCGATCGAGATTGTCGCGTCCATCGACGACACGCCGAAGTCGCGTGAGATGGCCGAACTGCTCAACGAGATCACGGCGCTGTCGGATCGCATCACGCTCATCGAGCGACGCGACGACGAACATCGCAAGCCCTCGTTTTCGCTGAACCGCCCGGGCCAGGATATCGGCATCCGTTTTGCCGGCATCCCGATGGGCCATGAATTCACGTCGCTCGTCCTCGCATTGCTGCAGGTCGGCGGCCATCCGATCAAGCTCGAAGACGACGTCGTCGAGGCGATCAAGAACCTCGATGCGGACTACGCGTTCGAGACGTATATCTCGCTGTCGTGCCAGAACTGCCCTGAAGTCGTGCAGGCGCTCAACGTGATGTCGCTGATCAATCCGCGCATCCGTCACGTCATGATCGACGGCTCGCTGTATCAGGATGAAGTCAAGCAACGCGAAATCATGGCGGTGCCGACGGTCTATATGAACGGCCAGGTGTTCGGTCAGGGCCGCACGGGCGTCAAGGAAATTCTCGCGAAGCTCGACAGCAATGCCGGCGCGCGCAAGGCGAAGGAACTCGACGCGAAGGACGCATTCGACGTGCTGATCGTCGGCGGCGGCCCGGCAGGCGCGGCCGCGGCGATCTATGCGGCACGCAAGGGCATCCGCACGGGCGTCGTCGCCGAGCGTTTCGGCGGCCAGGTGCTCGATACGCTCGCGATCGAGAACTTCGTGTCGGTCAAGGAAACCGAAGGCCCGCAGTTCGCGACGGCGCTCGAACAGCACGTCAAGCAATACGACGTCGACATCATGGATGTCGAACGCGCGACCGAACTCGTACCGGGCGCCAAGCACATCGAGATCAAGCTCGCGAACGGCGCGACGCTCAAGAGCAAGACCATCGTGCTCGCGACAGGCGCGCGCTGGCGCGAGATCAACGTGCCCGGCGAGCGCGAATACCGGAACCACGGTGTCGCGTACTGCCCGCATTGCGACGGTCCGCTGTTCAAGGGCAAGCGCGTCGCGGTCATCGGCGGCGGCAATTCGGGCGTCGAGGCTGCGATCGATCTCGCGGGTATCGTGAGTCACGTGACGCTGCTCGAATTCGCGCCCGATTTGCGTGCCGACGCCGTGCTGCAGCGCAAGCTCTATAGCCTCAAGAACGTCGACGTAATCACGCAAGCACAGACGACCGAAGTCCAGGGCGACGGCAAGAAGGTCACGGGTCTCAGCTACAAGGACCGCAAGACCGACGAGATCAAGCATGTCGCGCTCGAAGGCGTGTTCGTGCAGATCGGTCTCGTGCCGAACACCGAGTGGCTCAAGGGCACGGTCGCGCTGTCGAAGCACGGCGAGATCGAAGTCGATGCGAAGGGCCAAACGTCGGTGCCCGGCGTATTCGCGGCCGGCGACGTGACGACCGTGCCGTACAAGCAGATCGTCATCGCGGTCGGCGAAGGGGCGAAGGCGGCGCTCAGCGCGTTCGACCACCTGATCCGGACGTCGATCGACGAGCCGGCGACGACCGAAGCGGCTGTCACGGCGTAAGGTCGCCGATCGTCTAGGCCTCAGGCTTCAAACACGACAACGCGCGGTCAAACCCGCGCGTTGTTTTTTGCGCTTTCCGCTTTTAGCCATCGGCATAGCCTCAGCCCTAACATCGGGCTCGGCCTTCACCCTCGCACCTAGTCCTCGCCTTCGCACTTAGCCCCTAGCCCCTAACCCGCGCTACGTAAGTCGCTCTGCTGAAGAATGTCGAGCAAGGTCTGAGCGGGTTTGCTTAATCGCCGCGCGCGTAGAAAGACGAATTCAACTTCGGGCAGCGCAGGCAGGCTCGATACATTGACGGGCGAATCGATACCCGGCGCGGTCAGAAACGCCGGCTGCGCCGTGATGCCGAGACCGCCGCGCGCGGCCGCGATACAGCCTGTGTGACTGCTGCTCGTACAGATCACGCGCCACGGCAGACCGCCCGCCGCCACCGCGTTGAGCGTCAATGAACGTGTCATGCTCGGCTCGGGAAGCAAGAGCAGCGGCAACGGTTGCTTGATGTCGATGACGGTGCCCGTTTTGCCGAGCCACTTGAGCGGCTCGCGAAACAACGTGACGCCCGCCGGCCCCGATGGCCGCCGCTTGCCGATCAGCAGATCGAGCGCATCCTGGTCGAGCTTCGCGTAGAGGTCGGCGGTCTTGCCGATCGTGATTTCGAGGTCGACGTCGGGGTGCATGTCGCGGAACGCCGCGAGCGCGCGCGGCAAAGGCCCGAGCACGAGATCGTCCGAAGTGCCGAAACGCACGCGGCCGCGCAGCCGCGGGCCCTTGAATTGCGATTCGGCACGCGCATGCGCTTCGAGAATCAGCCGCGCATGCACGAGCAGACTTTCGCCGTCGGCCGTTAGCGCGACAGAGTGCGTATCGCGAACAAACAGACGGCGACCGATATTCTCCTCGAGTCGACGGATATGTTCGCTGACGCTCGATTGCGTGAGTCCGAGCCGCCGTGCCGCATCGGTAAAGCTTCGCGACGCGGCGACGGTCGAGAACGTCTGGATCCAGACAGGGTTGAGCATCGTCAGATTCGCGCGCGGCGCTGGCGTCCGATCCACGCCGCGTACGGGACTCCGGATGGTGATCGGCATTGCCGATCACAGTCAAAGGGTTCAGCGGACTTCCCAATAATAGGCGTGTTTCCTATCATTGCGCAGATGAACAAGCATTCGCACACCGCCCTGCTGTGGATCGTCGCGGCGGGGTTTTTCATGCAGGCCCTCGACACGACGATCGTCAATACCGCGCTGCCGAACATGGCGGTCGCGTTCCATGTCAGCGCCCTCGACATGCGGCCCGTCGTCGTCGCCTATGCGCTCGTGATGGCGATGCTGACCCCCGCATCGGGCTGGCTCGCCGACAAGTTCGGCACACGCCGCGTCTACTTCACGGCGATTCTGATTTTCGTGCTGGGATCGCTGTTCTGCGCGCTCGCGCACCGGCTCGACGAACTCGTCATCGCGCGCGTGATACAAGGCATCGGCGGGTCGATGCTGATGCCGATCGGACGCCTCGCGCTGCTGCGCAGCGTGTCGAGCGAGGAATACATCGGCGCGCTCGCGTTCGTCTCGATCGCGGGACAACTCGGTCCGATGCTCGGTCCCGTACTCGGCGGCTGGTTTGTCGAAGCGATCAGTTGGCACTGGATCTTCCTGATCAACCTTCCGATCGGCGCGCTCGGCCTGTACGCGGTCCACCGGTTCCTGCCCGCGGGATCGCCGGCCGAGATACACCCATTCGATTTCGTCGGCTTTACGCTGCTGTCGGTCAGCATGGCGAGCGTCTCGCTCGCGCTCGACTGTCCCGTCGACACGCATCGCACGATCATCAGCAGCGCGCTTTTCGCGGTGTTCTTGCTGACCGTGGGGCTCTATATCGTCCATGCGCAGCGCCGCCGCGGCCCCTTGTTCGAACTCGCGCTGTTCCGCGAGCGCAATTTCAGCGTCGGACTCGTCGGCAATCTCGTCGCCCGCGTGGGCAGCAGCGCGTTGCCGTTCCTGCTCCCGTTGTTGCTGCAGGTCCAGCTCGGCTATACCCCCTTGCAATCGGGCCTGTTCATGCTGCCGATCGCGCTCGTCGGCACGGTGGCGAAGCGCTGGGTCACCCCGCTGATCCAGCGCTATGGCTACGAGACGTTTCTGCTCGTCAACACGCTGATCGTCGGCGCTTCGATTGCCTCATGCGCGTTGATCTCGACGCACTGGCCGCTCGCACTCGCGGTTATTCAGCTCGCGATTTTCGGCGCATCGAATTCGATGCAGTTCGCCGCGATGAACAGCGTGACGCTCAAAGGCCTGACACCGGCTCAGGCCGGCAGCGGCAACAGCCTGTTCTCGATGATCCAGATGCTTGCGATGAGCCTCGGCGTCACGATCGGCGGAAGCCTCGTCGGAGTGTTCGCGCATCTGTTCGGCACGACCGCCGTCGGCTATCGGCTCGCATTCGCCTGCGTCGGCACGATCACGCTGTTGTCGGCCGGCATCTTCCGGTATCTCGACGCGCCGCGCGTCCGTCCGATGCGTGCCCCCGAGCCGGTCCGCAGTTAAGCACGCGCGCGACGATTCCCCGCGCACCCTAGCATTCATTGACGAAGCAATAATTCGTTTGTCTCGAATCGACGGAACGCGCGGCGCGGACATCCGTCAAACGATCACGCCTTACATATCGTAAGATTCGTGTCGGCCATCCATTCTGGCGACGCGCATTCTCTTGCCCCCAAAAGGAATCGTGATGCCTGCCTTCGTTGTTCGTCTCTTTCGTCGCGCTCGTGCCGGTGACGGCAAAAAGCTCGCGGCCCTGAGCGCCGCCGCCGTGCTCGCGATCAGCGCACTCGTGCCGTTCGAAGTGGAAGCCAAACGGATGGGCGGCAGCCGCAGCATCGGCCGCCAGACGCAAATGGCGCCGACGCCGGCGCAATCGCCGTCCGCCGCGCCGGCGTCACCCGGCCAGGCGCAACGCGCGCAGCAAACGCCGCCCACGCAGCAAAATGCGACACCCGCCGCAGGTTCGCCCGCGGCGGCGCAGCCGGCCGCGGCGCGTCCCGGCAATCGCTGGCTCGGACCGCTCGCGGGTCTCGCGGCCGGCCTGGGTCTCGGCGCACTGCTCTCGCACTTCGGCCTCGGCGAAGGACTCGCTCAGATGCTGTCGAATCTGATGCTTGCCGGCGTCATCGTGTTTGCCGCGGTCGCGCTGTTCCGATGGATCGCGCGCAAGCGCCGCCCCGATCTCGCGTACCCGCAAGGCAGCGGCACGATGCGGCAGATGGATTCGACGCAAGGCGTCTTGGACGCGTCGCCGCGCTTCGCATCCGCGACGTCGCAATCAGGCACGAACGGCGCAAGCGCCGCATACGACGCGTCTCCGGCCCTCGCATCCCCTTCGCTTCGCCGCGCCGAGCCCATCGGGTCGGTTCCTCCGGGCTTCGACGGCGAAAGCTTCGTGCGCACGGCCAAGGTCGCGTTCGTGCGACTCCAGGCCGCCTGGGACCATGCCGATCAGGGCGATATCTACGCATTCACGACACCCGAGATGTTCGCCGAGATCAAGATGGATCTCGAAGCGCGCGGCAAGCAGCCGAATCGGACCGATGTCGTCGAGCTCAATGGCCATCTGCTCGGTGTCGAAACGCACGGCAGCGAGGAGCTTGCAAGCGTGCGCTTCGAAGGATTGATGCGCGAAGCCGAGGATGAGGCCGCGAAACCGTTCGAGGAGGTCTGGAACTTCGTGAGGGACGCGCGTCGCGACGACACGTGGCGTCTCGGAGGTATCCAGCAGATCCGTTGACGCGGATCCGCGGCCCCGCGCGCGATCGCGCGCGGGAACGGTTCGCCGGACACGCAGCCGGACTCATCGTGATCGATAGCGCCAGGGCAATCTGATCCGGGCCGATCTCATCTTGATCGATCGCTCCCGATCGATCGCGGCCCGGCGCGTCGCGCCGCTCAGGCCGTCGCGTACGTCGGTTGCGTGACGAACGTGCCGAGGCTGCCGTCGGGTCGTGCGTACAGCGTCGAACCATAACCGCCGTCGTCGAGGATCTGAAGCGAGATCGTCAACGAGAAGCCGATTTCAACGGACAGCGACGTGCCGCTCGACGACGTCGTCGAGCCGGCCGCATCCGATGTATCGGATGCATCGGCGCCGCTTGCCGCGCCGGTATCGGTCGTCGCCGACGCTGCCCCGCTTGCCGCATCCGCCTCGCTCGTGCCGTCGGCCAAGGCCGCCGCGCCCGACGCGCCGCTCGAATTCGCCGAGCCGCTCGCGTCGGTCGCGTTCGAGCCGGACGACTGACGCGCCGCATCGAGAATCGCTTCGAGCTGCTTTTGCATGTCCTGCGTGGTCAACAGCGTTTTCTTCGCCACAGTGTTGAGCATCCCCAGCACCGCGTCCGCTTCCTGCTTCGCAGCCGATTCGATCGCCGCGAGCGTCGCCGCATTGTCCGCACCGCTGCTCTGACCGTCGGCGCCGCCCTGACCGCCCTGCTGAGATTGACTGCTGTCCGTCTGGCTCGACGCACTTGCGCGCACCAACACGGCTTCGGTCAACGCCGACTCGGAGATCGAGCTCGACTCCGACTCCTGGAGCGGCGAACTCGCGCTCGATGCGCTCGAACCCGAAGCGCCGCCGTTCTGGGCCGCGTTGGGCAGTGCATTCTCCATCGCCTGCAACGCCGCCTGCGTCGCTTGACTGAAACTCGCGAAAGCCGGCGTGCCCGCCGACGCGCCGAGCGCGCCCGCGGACAATGCGAGGCCGCCCGACGTGCCGGCGCCGCTCGGAATATCGACGATGACGATCGGACTCGACGGCGCGGTCCCCGTCCCTTGTACTTCGCCCGTGTACTGAGCGGTCGATACGGTCTGCGACGTCAGCGACACATTGAGCTGGCCGGTCGCGTCGACACTGATGTTCAACGAACCCGAAAGCTCCGTCTGCGTCACCGTATTCGCGGTCCATGTGCCGTTCGCGCCATATGCACCCGACGCGGACACAGATGACGACGTGATCGAATCGAAGCCTGCCGACAGGCTCAACGGATCGCCGTTCGTGAGTTCCTGCGTCAACGATTGCGTGGCTTGCGTCGCCTGGTCCTGGGTGAACCCGTACTGCATGAATAGCGCGTTGAGCGCGGCGGCGAGTTGATCGCTCGCGCCCGAGTTGACTTCGAGCTTGCCCGTCGTCGGATCGACCGACGTCGCCTGATCGAGGGCCTGCGCGAAGCCGACCGCGAACTGCCCCGCCGACGTCGAGGCCGACACGCCGGACAGATTGCTGCTCAACGAAACCGAAGCCGAGCCGCTCGAAGACGATACGAGGCTCAGGTCGAGCTCGCTGACGTCGTCGAATCCCGATGCCGTCGTCGTGTTGTTCGAGTATTGCGTGGCCGTCGTTGAAGGCGCGATGGCGCCGAGCGTGCTGCTCATGGAACTCCCGTCAGGTCGCGGATCGGATCGGGTCTACCGGCACGCCGGGTCGGCGTGCCGCGGCTAGCCGCGTAGCTAGTTCCCGCATAACTAGTTCCGTTAACGGCGCCTTGTATTACGACTTGAGTAATTTACGCAAATCGGCGGGAATTCAGAAAGATCCGACCCTTTGAACCCGAATAGTGAGCAGAACGCGCACAGATCCCGTTGACGGGCCTGGCCCCATCGAACGGCGTGTGGCGCCGAATCGCGCACACGGCACTAGCGCTCGCGCGGGCGCGCGATGCGTGATCACCCTTGCCCGAAGCCCGTGAGCCCGATCAGACTGCCCGCGAGCAGAAGCCAGAGCGGATGAATCCGCGTGCGCACCGTCAGCACCGCGCAGACGCCCGTGATGACCCACGACACCGCATGCAGATCCGCCGACTTCGCGATAAGCGCCGCGCTCGCGGCGACAAGACCGACCGTCACGGGCACGAGACCGGCCTGAACCGCGCGCCGCCATGGCCGATCCTTGAATCGCTCCCACGCGTGGAGCACGAGCATCGTGATGATCGACGACGGACCCATCTTGGCAACGGTCGTCACCAGAAGGCCTTGCCATCCCGCGACGTGCCAGCCGATCAACGGCACCACCATGAGATTGGGGCCTGGCGCGGCCTGCGCGAGCGCGTAAAGCGCGCTGAATTCCTGACCCGACATCCAGTGATGGACGTCGACGACCTGACGATGCATCTCGGGCAACGTCGTGTTGCCGCCGCCGAACGCGAGCAGCGACAGTTCGCCGAAGATCAGCGCGAGCGCAATGAGGGTTGGGATCATCGCGCCGTCCTCACCGCGACGGCGATGCTCAACGGCGTGAGCACGAGCATCGTGACGACCAGGGGCGCGCGCAGCACCGCGATGGCGACGAAGCCGAGCACGGCAATCGCGATGGCGGCGGGCTTGCCCTTCAAAGGCAGCGCGACCTTGATCGCCATCGCGACGAGCAAACCCGCGGCGGCGGCAGCCAGGCCCGCAAACAGATGCTGGACGCGCGGATCGTTCTGCGTGCGTTCATAGAGCACGCCGAGCGCGACGACGATCGCCGTCGGTCCGCCGATCAGACCGAGCAGCGCGGCGAGCGCGCCCGCGACACCGCGGAATCGCATGCCGATCGCGACCGATAGATTGATCACGTTCCCGCCGGGCAGGAATTGGCACAGGCCCAGCAGTTCGGTGAATTCGTCGGACGTGAGCCAACGACGCTGTTCGACGATCGTGCGGCGCGCGAGCGGCATGGCGCCGCCAAACGCCATCAACCCCAAACCGAGAAATCCGGTGAACAGATCGCGCAAACGAATCGGTGCGCGGCTCGAGGAAGACGTATCCGAGGCGTTATCCATGAAAAACCTTCCGCATTCGATGGCCCGGCACGGCGCGCGGACGATCGAATGCGGCGTGTCAGGCGATCGCTCAGCCGTTGACGAGATCCTTGAATGCCTTGCCCGCGGTGAACTTGACCGTCTTCGCCGCCGGGATCTGGATTTCCGCGCCCGTGGCCGGATTGCGGCCCGTGCGTGCGGCACGCGCGCCCGTGCCGAACGAGCCGAAGCCGATCAACTGGACGGTGTCGCCCTTGGAGACCGTCGCGGTCACGACATCGATGAACGCATCAATGGCTTCCGCGGTTGCGGCCTTGCTTTCGCCCGTCACGGCGGCTACTGCGTCGACTAGTTCCTGTTTGTTCATTCTCGTCCTTCAGTAGGTTCGTCCAGCGCCCAAGGCGGGGCCGGAAGGGGGACACGTTACCGGACGCGAGGGTGTCGCGCAACCCGCAAGCCAGTCCCCACGGGGGTTTGCACGATTTCTCAGTGCGGAAACAAGCGCTTGGCAGAATGAAAAACCTGCACTGTATGGGCAGGACAACGCGCGATCGACGTTCATCAAGCCGTCATTTCCCACTAATCGGGAAAATAACGGCCAAATCACGACGCAAACGATTTCTTGATCGTCGGCCGACGACGATTCATCGAATTGTCCCGGGTCGTAATTCAATGTAATCGCCTACGCACTTGTCATCGCGTAAGGATATTGTTATAAATGAGAATCACTCTCATTCCATTCCGGCTCGGCCCAGCGATACGCGCTCGCGTGCACCGACGCCACTCTGACGGGATTCCGATTACATGCAAGCCACCCGCTTCGAAACTCAAGCGAGTCAACCCGCCGTGTCCGCGCGCAACACGGAACGCACGCCCTCGCGACGCGGCGTATTCCTCAAATGGCTGCGTAAAGTCCATGGCTGGGTCGGTCTATGGGGCGCGGTGCTTGGGCTCTTGTTCGGCATCACGGGCTTTCTGCAGAACCATCGCGCGGTCATGAAGATCCGCACGCCGGCACCCGAGGTGTCGACGATCGAGGTCGCGTTGCCCGACCCCGCGCCGAAGTCGCCGAAGGAACTCGTCCAGTATCTGCAGACGACGCTCAAGCTTGGCGACGTGCCGCCCGGCCGCGTCCAGAAAGAGCCCGCGCATCCCGTGAGCTGGGGCGATCAATCGGTGATCCAGCCCGAACACTGGACGATCCGGTTCGGCAACGCGAAATCGCAGGTTTCGGCCGACTACTGGAAGGGCAGTCAAACGGTCAGCGTCGAACGGCGCGACCAGGGTCTGATCGGGACGATCCAGTCGCTGCACAAGTCCAACGGCACGAGCATCGGCTGGGTCCTGTTTGCCGATTCGTTCGCGGGTTCGATGATCCTGCTGTCGTTGACGGGTGTGATTCTTTGGACGGGACTCAACAAGCGCCGCACGGTCGGCGCTTCGATCTTCATCGTGTCGGTTCTCGTGATGATCGGCTTCGCCGCGCAGTCGGTCTGAGGCGAAACGGATGCGTCGGCTCGATGGAGTTGGCTAGGTTCGGTCGGCCGTACGCGATCGGTCCGATGCGATCGACCCGATGCGGCCCACCCGGCCTCTGCCCACGATTGACATTGCATCGACGCCAACGAAGAGGAGCCGCACGGATGCGGCTCCTTTCGTTTTGACGCCGTGTTGATCGGGCGGATTCCGTCCGCCTCGTCTCCCTGATGCCTGCCTCGATCGGACGCGCGAGTCGCATGCGGGTCACCGCCCCGCGACGCGTACGCTCGACGCCTTCCGGCCGGTTCGCGGCACGATTTCGAGGTCCCCTCGCACACGCCCAGCCGCACTACTGCACTACTGCACTACCGCACTACTCGCACTGCCGCACTACTCCGCTCCCCGCCCCCAGTTACTCGCACAGCCCCGCGTCTCGCGCGCCCGCTTCCTAGCGCCCCACCTCCGCCTGAATCGCCTGCTCGAATTCCTTGAGAAACGCGGGCGACGCATCCGTGATCGCGCAAAACGTCATGCCGTTCTGATGCCATCGCGCGATCGAAAAGCCGGCTTCCGTGCGCGCTTGAGGCGGTGCGCGAACGTCGTGCGCATCCGGAAACACATAGAGATCGATCGAGTGCTTCAGGTATCCGTAGATCATCACCGCGACCGGACGCTGGGCGACGTAGTCGAGCCGCCCGCCGACAAGCGGAAACCCCTGTGCCGCCGTATCGACGACGGGCGGCGCATAGTCGAGCCGCCCGCTGAACCACGGCTTGACCGTATGCCGATCCGTCGAAACGACGTCGATCGCACGATCCGACAACATCGCGCGCACATGGCTCGAAATGATGTCGCGCATCAGCAGGTCGGGGTGCTCGGCCGTCATCGGCATCACGACGAACGCGAACGCGAATGCGCAGAGCAACGCGCCCGCGAAGCCTCCGCTGCCGAATGCGAGCACCCCGCGCATGCCGCGTGCGCGGAGCCGGTCTCGCCACGCGCGCATCGACGCGCGCGGTCGCGGTTGCGCGGCCGCGCGCAGATTCGCGCGGATCTGCGCATGCAATGCGACCGGGGCACGCTCGTAGAGCGAGCCGTCGCGCAAGCACGCGCCGAGGGTCGACGTGTCGTCTTCATCCATGATGCGTCGTCTCCTGATCCCGATCGCCCGCCGGCCTGACAAGCCGTACGTGCCCCCCATCCCCCGAACCCTGCTGCAACGCGCGCACGGCCTCGCACAACATGCGCCGCCCGCGCGAAAGACGCGACATCACGGTGCCGACCGGCATGCCGGTCACCGCCGCGATATCGCGATAGCTCATGTCCTCGAGCTCGCGCAAGACGATGACCTCGCGATACTCGACCGCGAGCGCGTCGAGCGCGCGTTGCACGAGACGTAAGGCATCGCGCCGTATCGAGATCGCTTCGGGATCCTCGTGCGCGTGGGCGTCCCAACCCGGCATCGCTTCGTCGCCGAACGAGGCCTCGTCGAACTCGACATCGCCGGGATGCGCGCGACGACGGCGCCACTCGGTGAACCATGTATTGCGCACGATCGCGAGCAACCACGCACGCGCGTTGTCGCCGTCGAACGTCTCGAAGAAACGAAACGCCCGCATGAACGCATCCTGCACGACGTCGTCGGCATCGCTTGCGCTGCCCGTGAGCCAGCGCGCGAGGTTGTACGCCGCATCGAGATGCGGCAACACCACGCGTTCGAAGCGATTCCGGCGGTCGTCGTTCGTCACTTCCCGCTCCTCGCGCCTAAGCCGGCCGGTCATCCGATCTGAAAACCGGCCTGAAATCCCGCGTCATCACCGGTCCGAGAGCCGGCCTGATGCGGGTCCGATCACGTGCGCAGCACCGCGTCCCTGCAAGGGACCGACGCACGCGCTCCCCCTCCGACCGCAACACGCGCAGCCTCGAGGACTCACTGCCTCTAACTCGCGAGCCCCGCGTTTTATTCCCGATTCTCGGCGACACGACAAAAAATATCGCGGGAATAGCCGCGGGACATCGGCGGTTATACGGGGCAGATGCGGTCATTCACGCCACCGCGGCCCACGCCGCAAGGACATCGACGATGCGTTCTCGACACCTCCCCACGCCCGCGCCGGATTCGACACACGCCAACGAACCGGTGCGCGCGGCCGACCGATCCGATCACACGGACGCCCCGCGCGTCACGCCGCCCTCGGTCGACTCCGCCCCATCGCGTCCGACCCGCCCCGCGGAGCGCGCGGACGCCGCCTCCCCGCTCGCGCCCCATGGCCGCGAACGCCGGCATCTGCTGTCGTGCATGGCCTGGGCGGGCACCGGCATGCTCTGGACGATCCGCGCCGGCATTCCGACATCGATGCTTATCGAGTCGGCCCATGCGGCCGAGGCCGATCCGAACGCATTCAGCTTCGTGCAAATCAGCGACAGCCATATCGGTTTCAGCAAGGAACCCAATCTCGACCCGACGAGCACGCTCGAACAAGCGATTGACGCAATCAAGGCCGCGCCGCGCAAACCGGCCTTCATGATTCATACGGGCGACATCAGCCATCTGTCGAAACCTGGCGAACTCGATACCGCCGAGCAAATCATCCGCAGCGCGGGCCTCGACGTCCATTACGTGCCCGGCGAACACGACGTGCTCGTCGACGACGGCCAGACCTATCTCGATCGCTTTGCGCCGAAAGCGCCGCACGGCTGGTACAGCTTCGACCAGAACGGCGTGCATTTCATCGGCCTCGTCAATGTGATGAATCTCAAATCGGGCGGACTCGGGCTGCTCGGCGATGCGCAACTCGACTGGCTGCGCCGCGACCTTGAAACCCGCACGAGCAGCACGCCGATCGTCGTGTTCGCGCACATCCCGCTCTGGACCGTCTACCCCGATTGGGGATGGGGCACCGACGACGGCGCGCAGGCGCTCGGCTATCTGAAGCGCTTCGGCTCGGTTACCGTGCTCAACGGCCATATCCATCAAGTCGCGCAAAAGGTCGAGGGCTCGATGCGTTTCTATACGGCGATGTCGACGGCGTTTCCTCAGCCCGCGCCCGGCACGGCGCCAAGCCCCGGACCGATGAAGGTGCCCGCCGATCAATTGCGCTCGCTGCTCGGCATCCGCTCGATCGAGTACGTGCCCGGGAATGCGACGCTCGCCGTCGTCGATACGCGGCTCAGCACGCTCTGAACGCGATACTCGACGACGGCTCAACGTCTCCTATCGAAACTCGAATACGCTTTGGATATGTAACCGATATGAATACGCATTCGCACGACAGATCGACGACGTCGATACACGCCGGATCTTCCGGCGCCGCGGAAGGATCAAACGATAGCGATGCGTCCCATCCGCGCACGCCTGCGTCGACATCCGTGCCGCCGGTCCAGTCTTCGGCCCGACGCCGATTCGCGCGCCTGGCGCTCGGCGCACCCTGCGCCGCCACGATCGCCGGCTGGCTCGGCGTCATCCCCGGGGCGATCCAGACCGCGCGCGCCGCCGATGCGCAGGCCCCCAATACGATCGTGATCGACAATTTCAGCTTTGCGCCGGCCATGCTGACTGTCGCGGTCGGCACGAAGGTCGTCTGGGTCAATCACGACGACATTCCGCATACCATCGTCAACGACGCGACCCCGCGCGCATTCAAATCGCCGCCGCTCGATACCGACGATACATTTGCGTACACGTTCTCCGAAGCGGGCACATTCAAGTACTTCTGCTCGATTCACTCGCATATGACGGGGACAGTCGTCGTCCGCTGAGCGCGTGCAAGCGTGATGCGCCCTCAGACGTGCGACGCACGCCCGCGTGCCGCGGCGACTTCATGCGCCAGCGCATCACGCACACGCTCGACGACCGGCTCCCATGCGCCAAGCGCGGGCTGCCTGAACAAGCGTGCGCTCGGATACCACGGGCTGTCGTCGCGTTCGAGCAGCCAGCGCCAGCAGGTGTCGAACCGGTTCAGGATCCAGACGGGTTTGCCCATCGCGCCGGCCAGATGCGCGGTCGACGTGTCGACGCTGATCACCAGATCAAGCGCATCGATCAGGTCTGCCGTGTCGGCAAAGTCCGCAATCGATCCGGTCAGATCGGCCAAGCGGTCGACGTCGCGCAGCGCATCGCGCTGCGTCGCCGCGGCGCCGATCTGCAGACTGAAAAACTGCACGCCCTCGACATCGAACAACGCAGCCAGCCGATCGAGCGACATCGAGCGGCGCGCGTCGTTCTTGCGCAGTTCGGGGACATGAGGCCGATGCCCGCCGGCCCAGACCAGTCCCACGCGCAGCCGGCCCCGCGCGATCGCATCCGCGCGCTCGCGCCACACGGCGGCACGCCGCGGATCGGCGAACAAATAAGGCACATCGGCCGGAATGGTATCGAGCGTCGTGCCAAGCGCGAGCGGCAGGCTCAGCAACGGGCAGTGGCAATCGAAATCGGGCAAGGGACGCCCCTGCTCGACGAGCGTGTCGACGCCGTCGAGATCCGCGAGCAGCCGCATCAGCGACGCGGGGACTTCGAGCACGACCTTCGCGCCGAGCGCCGCGACGCGCGCCGCATATCGGCAGAACTGCAAGGTATCGCCGAGGCCCTGCTCGGCATGCAGCAGCACGGTTTTACCGGCGACCGGCGTCTCGCCGAGCCAGAGCGGCGCGGCGAACGTGCGCCGCGCGCCGCGCAACGACGCGCGCTGCCATCGCCATTCATACGCGCGCCAGCCGCGGTCGAACTGGCCGGTCTCAAGCAGGCACAGCGCCTGATTCCAATGCGCGCTCGCGTGGTCGGGCGCGAGCGCGAGCGCGCGTTCATAGCAGCGCAACGCGCCCGCATGGTCGCCGAGATCGACGAGCGTGAGACCGAGATTGCTCCATCCGTCGACGAAACCCGAATTCGATTCAAGCGCCTTCTCATAGCTCGCTTTCGCATCGAGCGATCGATTCAGATCGCTGAGCGCGTTCGCGCGATTGCTCCAGGCATCGGGATAGCGAGGCTCGATCGCCAACGCCCGATCGCAGCTCTCGACTGCTTGCGCCGGATGCCCGAGATCGCGCAACGCGCACGCGCGGTTGTTCCATGCCTGCGCGAGTCCAGGTTGCAGCGCGATCGCACGCTCGAAGCTCGCCAGCGCGTCGGCGGGCCGATTCAAGCCCGCGAGCGCATTGCCGCGATTGTTGTGCGCGTCGGCGAAGTCGGCGGCCAGCGCGAGCGCCTTGTCCGCATGCGCGAGCGCCTCGGCGTGCCGGCCGAGCGCATTGAGCGCGAAGGCCAGATTCGATTGGATCGCCGGATGCCGGCCGTCGATCGATACGGCGCGCGTGAGCCACGTCATGCCTTCCTCGATCCGACCCGATTGCAGCGCGAGCGTGCCGAGCAGCTGTGTCGCGTCGAAATGCTTGGGACGCAAGGCAAGCACGTCGCGATAGGACGCCTCGGCTTCGTCGAGCGCGCCATTCTGATGAAGCGCGACCGCTTGCTGGAAAAGCGCGTCGATACGGCGTGTCGTTGGACCGGCTGAACTCATGGATTCGGATGCGAAAGGACGGCGGCAGGCCCAAATGATAAAACGAGTGTTGACGCGGCCGCGAAGTCCCCCTTAAATGACGCGCATTTCCACGCTCGCCGCCCAGCCCCGATGCCGATTGCGCTTCGCGCGGCGCGTCCCGAGGACGCCGCCTCGATCGCCGATGTCTACTTCCGCTCGCGCACCGCGCTCGTCGCATGCGCGCCCCTCACGCATTCGGCCGATGCGATCCTCGAATGGATCGCGGATTGGCTCGTGCCGTCGGGCGACGTCGTCGTCGCGCTCGACGGCGAGCGTATCGTCGGCCTCAGCGCGACATCGGCCGCATACGGCGTCGTATGGCTCGACCAGCTCTACGTGGACCCGCGCGATATCGGCCGAGGCATCGGCGCCGCGCTGCTGAACGAGGTCGTCGCGCGCGCGCAAACCGCGATCCAGTTGTACACGTTCTCGGAAAACCTGCGCGCGCGAACGTTTTACGAACGACACGGCTTTGTCGCACTCGAGCCGCGCGACGCCTCGTCGAACGAAGCAGGCGTGCCGGACATGCTCTACAGGCGTGCATTTCCGTAGTGTCATGCGAGTCAGGTGGGTGTAAGGTCGTGCAGCGACGATCGGCAGATCGCCGCTTCCAAGGCGTCACCCGATGACGAGGAGTCCGCCATGGCCGCCGCGCCGCGCTCGTACGACCCCTCCCGCCAATTGCTGCCGTTTCGCCAGTCGTTGCTCGCCATGCTCGGCGTCGCGTTCATCGCGATGCTCGTCGCGCTCGACCAGACGATCGTCGGTACCGCGTTGCCGCGCATCGTCGCCGACCTCAAGCGTTTCGATCTCTATGCCTGGGTCGCGACGGCCTATATGCTCGCGTCGGTCATCACGATTCCGATCTTCGGCCGGCTCGGCGATCTCTATGGACGCAAACCGTTTCTGATCGCCGCGATCCTGCTGTTCACGTTCGCCTCCGTGCTCTGCGGCAGCGCGACGACGATGCTGACGCTCGTGCTCGCGCGCGGCCTGCAGGGCATCGGCGGCGGCATTCTGATCGGCACGCTGTTCGCGACGGTCGCCGACCTGTTTCCCGATCCGCAACTCCGCTTGCGCTGGCTCGTTTTCGTCAGCACCGCATTCGGCGTCTCGAACATCATCGGGCCGACGCTCGGCGGCGCGCTCACGCAGCTCGGCGGATGGCGGCTCGTCTTCTTCGTGAACCTGCCCGTGGGCATGCTGTCGCTGCTGTTCGTGCAGCGCTACGTCCCGCATCTGCGGCCGGCGCGCGAACGCGGCCCGATCCGCCTCGACTGGCTCGGCGCATGCGTGACGGCCGCGACCTTCGGCGCGCTCCAGTTGCTGATCGAACTCTTCCCGAAGCAGGGCATCAGCGCGACGACGATCGCGCTGAGCTGCATCACCCTGACGCTCGCGCTCGTGCTGTTCCTCTGGGAAAAGCGCATGGGGTATCCGATCGTGCCCGTCGACATGCTGCTCGATCGCAAGCTCGCCGCCTTGTTCGCGATGTCGGTACTCGGCGGCTTCGCGCTGTTCTCGCTCGTGTTCTACGTGCCCTTGCTGTTCCAGGGCGGCTACGCGATGTCGCCGCACGACTCGGGCATGCTGATCACGCCGCTGCTGCTCGGCACGAGCGTCGGCAGCATGCTCAATAACCGGATCGTCACGCGGATCCGGCGCGCAAATCCGATCATCTATGTCGGCTTCGGCATGTTCGCGCTCGCCTGCGTGTCGATCGTGCGGCTCTCGGGCACGGAGGCGCATCTCGTCTGGATGAGCTGCATGGGCGTCAGCGGCCTCGGCATCGGACTCGTGATCGCGAATCTGACGATCTTCTCGCAGCAGATCGTCTCGCGCGACAACCTCGGCGCGGCGACCGCCCTGCTCCAGTCGCTGCGCACGTTCGGCGGCATGCTCGGCACGGTCATGACGGGCGCGTTGCTGAGCCACCTCTATTCGATGGGCGTGCACCGCTCGCTCGATGCGTATCAGGCGACGCAATGGTTCAAGTCGTTCGCGAGTCCCGAACTGCTGATCGATCGCAACGAACAAGCGGCGCTGATCAGCCGCCTCGTCAACGCCGGACACGCGGGCGGGGCGATGATGGATTCGGCGCGCGAAACGCTCGTGACGTCGATCCATATCGGCCTGGGTCTCGCGGCGGCCGCGGCACTCGCGGGACTATGCCTTGCATGGTTCGTGCCGCCCGTACGCGTCGAACGCCTCGCGCAAGCGGCACGTTGAGTGCTTTAAATATCAGCGCGCTTGCGGGACTTCCGCCTGCGCGAGGGCGGCTTGCGCTTCAGGCGCCATCGCAAACGCGCGGAGCCGATGACCGTCGGGATCGAGCGCGACGAAGGTGCGGCCGAAGTCCATATCGGTCGGCCGTTGCAGGATCGCGAGTCCGCGACGCGACCAATCGTCGAACACGGTATCGACCGCGCCATAACCGGGTACTTCGAACGCAATCTCGGCGCCGCCCCCCGCGGCCTGCGCGGCGGGCTCGACCGTATGCTTCGACCAAAGACCGAGCATGACGCCCGAATCGAGACGAAAAGCGACAAACGTCGGCGACGATTCGACGGGGGTCTTCGCAAGCAGATCGCCGTAAAACCGCGCGCTCGCGGCAGGGCTGTCGACGTACAGGATGATCAAGGTCGGGTCTGACATGGCACGCTCCGGAAATGGATGGATTCATTGAACGCATCGCACGCGATCGCGCGTCGCGGCGCCGTTCGAACCCATCGTAGGCCCGCCTGCTGTCAGATTCTGGCAGGAGCGAACACCGATTGCGCTCGGACGCCCTGACGTTCGCGCCAGGCCTTGAGCAAGGCGTGACGCCGCTTCGGATAGCGTTCGCCGAGACGTTCGAGCGCGCTGAACCGGTCGAGCCTGAAATGGCGGAAGTCTTCGCGCAGCTCGCACCATGCGGCGACGACGCGCACATTATCGAAATACCCGAGCGCGAACGGCCAGATCGTGCGCGTCGAATCGGTGCCCTGGAGATCGCGATACACGACGCGCAGCTTGGCTTCGGCGCGAATCGCCTCGCGAATCGCGGCCGGATCGACGCAAGCCGGGATCGGCGGCTCGCCCGGCCCGACGAGCAGCGACGACGCGTCGAGCGCATCGCGGACATCGGTCGGCAACACGGCCGCGATTTTCGCGAGCGCGTTGCGTCCCGCCTCGCCGAGCCGAGGGTCGCCGCGCTCGGCGACCCATCGCACACCGAGCATCAGCGCCTCGAGCTCCTCCTCCGAGAACATCAGCGGCGGCAGCATGAAACCCGGTCTGAGCCGATACCCGAGGCCCGGCTCGCCGTCGATGCGCGCGCCCTGCGCCTGGAGCGTCGCGATGTCGCGGTAGAGCGTGCGCACGCTGATCCCGAGTTGATCGGCCAGGACGGCGCCCGTCACGGGCATGCGGTGGCCGCGCAGGATCTGGATCAGGTCGAGTAATCGTTGAGCGCGTGACATATCGGTGGCGATTCGGCATCGGGCCGGCGCGGCGCCGTCGGGATGGCCTCAAGCATACGCGCGTTATTTCGCACACTACGCAAGACGCGGTTCTGCTAGGCTTTGCGCTAAAACACGGTCAGGACTGGTGTCCCGCATGAGCAAAAACTATAGGATTCGACGCGCGACGGCGGCGGATCTGCCGATGGTGTATATCGGAGAGCTCGACGCGATCCGCGCCATCGAGCCTCAGAACGAGGCGCGCTGGAAGGACGCGTTGCGCTGGCATCTCCAGCAATGGACGCAAAGCCTCGATCGCATGTTCGTCGCCGAACGCGGCACGGAAAAAATCGGCTATTGCTTCTGGGAAGCGCATGGCGAAGCCGCCGTGCTCGCGTCGATCTACGTGCTGCCTGAAGTGCGCAGATCGGGGCTCGGTCGTCAGTTGCTCGAACGCTATATCGAAGACGCGCACGAGAAAGGCTTCGGCAACC
The DNA here is from genome assembly GCF_003628125.1 of Pararobbsia silviterrae. Classification (GTDB taxonomy): domain Bacteria; phylum Pseudomonadota; class Gammaproteobacteria; order Burkholderiales; family Burkholderiaceae; genus Pararobbsia; species Pararobbsia silviterrae. The sequence goes on along the minus strand of NZ_RBZU01000004.1, from coordinate 50,118 downwards.
TGACGCTCGGCGTCAAGCCCGACAATCCGGCACGCGCGCTTTACGAAAAAGCCGGGTTTCTCTATACGCACGACGAGCGCGGCTATCGTCACTACCGCTATCCGATCGTGGCGCGCGACGCGTCGAGCTGAATCAGATATCGTCGTTCCAGGCCGCCGCGCGCATGCCGAGCGCGGCGACATGATCGGGGGTCAGCGTACCGAGCGCCTCGCAAGCCGCCGCGATGACCTCCGCCTCGCCGCGCTCGAATGCGCATGCAATGCTCAAGATATGCCCGAGCGCGCCCTGACGATCGATCAAGGCATCGCGAATCGGCGCAGGAAGCTTGAGTTCTTCGGACAGCGTGCGCGTCGGGATGCCGAGGATCACGGGCGTCAGCGACAGCACACCCGTCATATAGGCCGCGTCGCCCGAGACTTCGTCCCGCACGGACTTTGCGCAATGCTCGATCATGAGTTCCATGAGCCGCGCACGCGCGCCGACGAGTTGAATCAGCGGATCGGATTCGGGCGACAGCGTCGTGCCGTCCGCATAGATCATCAATTGGACCCAGCGCGCGATCTTGCGCGTGCCGACCGCGAGGATGGCCTCGCGCAACGAACCGATCCGGCGTCCCACGCCGCTCGCCGTCGAGTTCGCAAAGCGCAGAATGCGCACCATCAATTGCGGGCTCTGCTTGAGCGCGCTTTCGAGCGCGGGCACGTCCGCCTCACCCGACAGCGCGATCAGTAACTGAAGCAGACACCGTTGCGCGGGTCCCGTGCTGCGCGAACGCAAGACCTGCGGGCGCGCGAAGAAATAGCCTTGAAACAGATCGAACCCGTGTGTTTTAGCGAGTTCGAAGTCGGCGTGCGTCTCGATTTTTTCGGCAAGCAGCGTCTTGCGCTCACGCTTGGCGAGCGCCGCGATTTTCGAGAGCCGGTCCCGATTGCATTGGAGGAAATCGACCTTGAGCATGTCGATATGCGGTACGGCTTCGACGAGTTCGGGCGACCACGTGGCGACGTCGTCCATCGCCAGTCTGAATCCCGCTTTGCGCAGTTCGGCGCAACGCGCGATCAAGGGCGCGTCGAAGACGGTGTCTTCAAGAATCTCGATGACGAAGCGATCGGGCGGGATCAGGTGAATGACATCGCTGAACAGCAGATCGCGCGAGAAGTTCAGATAGCCCGTATGCGGGCCGATTGCTTCACGCAGACCGAATTCGCCGAAGGTGCGCGCCACGACATAGGCCGTCGCTTCGAAATGATCGCGAATATGCGCTTCGTTGCGCGAATCGGCGCGGAACAGCAGCTCATAGCCATGCAACGCGCGACTGCGTTCGAGAATCGGCTGACGCCCGAGATAGACGAGCGACGCCTGCCCCGCGCTCGCCGATGAAGACAATGGCGTGCCCACCGCCTGTGCGAAATCGGGCTCCGCCAACATTGGGACCGAAGACATCTTTGTCGACTCCGACGCGAGAATTCCGGGGTGCTTGACAATGCGCACGACGCGCGGCGCACCCTCTTGAATCGTAGTATCGGCAGGGTCTTCGGGGTTCTTTATAGTGTCGCGCGCTTGAGCGACGACCTTCGTGTCGCGCGGAGGAAATCGGAGAAATTCACTCGGCAAACGCGCGACTTGAGTTCGTCGCGCAAGCCGGTATCGCGCATCACGCGACCCCGGCATGTTCGCAGCTCACTCAGATGACGGGATTCGCATCGAGGATGTGCAACGACGACGATTCGCAGAGCTCGCCGCTGCGTGCGCCGAATGCGCGGATATGCGAGGCCTTCGCGTGCGCCTGCAGATCGTCGAGACTCGCCCAACGTTCGATGAAGACGAACGTGCGGGGGTCCTGAATGTTGCGGTGCAGATCGTAGGTGATGAACCCGCGGTCCGAGCGCGTCGGCTCGATCAGGGCGCGCAGCGCCGTCTCGAGTTCCGCTTCCTTGCCCGGCCTGGCCGTACTGATCGCCACCACTGCGACTTCAGACATGAATGTCTCCTTTGGGATAAAGCGGCAACGATACCCGAGTCACCGCGCGCGTGCTCGCGCGTTCGTTCGCCATGACACGCGAACGAATCGATGCGTCGCTTTCAATTTCATATCAAAGAAGCAAACGTTTTACGGAAATGTCTCGCGGATTTCGTCAAGCGACGGATTATCGAATTCGAAAATTCGTCAAGACTGAATAAATAAATTAGATAGGTATACCTATGCGAACGATTTATCGATTTCGATAAGCCGAATATTGAGTGCACGATCGAATTCGGGGTCGATGAGCAAAAATCCTTGACGCGACCTTGTCTCGCGACGTTGTCCGCAGCTTTGTCTTCCGCCTTGTCTGCCGCCTTGTCTCGCGGGCTTGGAGCGGCTCGGCACGCGCACGGATCCGCTCCATGCGCGTGCTTCGCGCGCAAATGCGCGCAGCAAAATCCCCCTCCAGGGAAATGATCCGTAAGACTCACTCGGCACGCGACGCACACTCGCCGAAATAATATTGATCGCATATTGAATTACCGACCGCGATTTTGTAAGCTGCGCACCTGACTGATCTGCTTTGCGCGTTTCAACGCCGCGCTTCACTGCCTAATTTCCAGATCCGCACGCAGGTCCGCGAATCCCGAGTGTCCCGTCTCGCATGCTGTACGCCTTGCGGCGATCGTCGCGCATTCGCGCGCACGGCGCGCATGGCCGAACCGACAGGAGTCCAGGCCTTGTCCGTCGCTGAACATGGGGTTGACATGCCGGCACGCCCGCCCGCCGGGACCGAAGCCGCACCGGAACACACCGGGCTCGACCCGCATGCACGCACCGCGCTGCGCGTCGCATCCGTGTCGCAACGCGACGCGGTGCGTCCCCGATCCATCGAGGTCGCCGAATACAGTCGCGCGGAGCAGCACAGATTCTCGATCGCACAAGAAGCGATCGCGGCGCTCTTGAGCGTGCTTCAGGCCGCCATCCTCGATGCGCAACACGCTTCGGCGATGTCGCAATGGCGCGCGATGGGCCATGCGTTTCTACGCTGGGCCTACGACAATCCCACGCATTTCGAAGTCATGTCGAAGCCCGCGCTCGTCGATGTCGAACGCTCGGGACTGGCCGAAGGCTACCGTCATATCCGCACCGAACTGCGACGCCTGATCGCGGCGGCCGCGGCCGACGGCGACATCTACTGCATTTCGGTCGAGGACACGCTCGTCTCGACGCGCGCGTTCGTCTACGGACTGGCGCGCATGCAGATCGACGGCCACTACGCGGGGTGGGGCGTCGACGCGCACGACGTGCTCGCGACGATGCAGCGCCTGTTCGACAGCTATCTGTTTCGTCTGCGTCGAACGTTCTGAGATCCGCATCCGGACCGCACGGGTCCGCCTGTCTTGCAAGCCGACCTTGGCGGCGCGCTAAAAATCGGCCACGCGCGCAAGCGTCTCCTCGTACGCAAGCGCGCCGACCGGCACGCTGAAGAAGTAGCCCTGCAGCGTATCGCACCCGATCGAGCGCAGAAACTCGGCCTGCGCGGCCGTCTCGACGCCCTCCGCCGTCACATGCATGCCGAGCGAATGCGCCATGGCGACGACCGCCTGCGTAATCGCGACCGAGTCATGATGATCGGGCAGCCCCGCGACAAACGACCGGTCCACCTTGAGGTTATGCAACGGAAAACGCTTGAGGTACGACAGCGACGAGTAGCCCGTGCCGAAATCGTCGACCGAGATTCGCACGCCCATCGCGGCGAGGGCGTTGAGCATCGGCAAAAGCGTCTCGCTGTCGCCCATGAGCAATCGCTCGGTGATCTCGAGTTCGAGCGCGCGCGGATCGAGACCCGAGCGCTGCAGACACTGCGCGACGCGCTCGACGAGCCCATCGTTGAATTGCCGCGGCGACAGATTGACGGCGATGACGAGATTCGGCGCAATCGTCCGGCGCCAGCGCGCGGCGCGCATGCACGCCTGTTCGAGCACCCAGTCGCCGATCGCGACGATGATGCCGGTATCCTCGGCGACCGGAATGAACTCGGACGGCGACATGTGTCCGAGCTCTTCGCTATGCCAGCGCAGCAGCGCCTCGGCGCCGACGATCTGGCTATGGCGGCTGTCGACGACGGGTTGATAGACAAGACTGAGCTCGCCCGCCGACAACGCCTTGCGCAGGCCCTGCTCGATCATGAAGCGGCGCTGGAGCTGCTCATTGAGCTCGACCGTGAAAAACTGAAAATTGTTCCGCCCGCTCTGCTTCGCGTGATACATCGCGGCATCGGCGTTGCGGATCAATTCACTCGCCTCGGTGCCGTCGTTGGGACTCATGCTGATGCCGATCGACACGCCGAGATAGTATTCATTGCCCGCGACCGCGAACGGCACCGCGATCGCGTCGAGCACGTGCCGCGCGAGCGCGGCCAGGCTTCCGGCATCGCCGAATCCGTTGACCGCGATCACGAACTCGTCGCCGCCGACGCGCGCAAGCGTATCGGTCTCGCGCACACACTGGAGCAGGCGGCGCGCGACACTGCGCAGCAACGCATCGCCCGCCTCGTGTCCCGCCGTGTCATTGACCTTCTTGAATCCGTCGAGATCGACGAACAGCACCGCGACGTTCGCCTGCGCGCCGCGCGGGTCGCGCTCGGAGAGCATCGCGTCCATGCGGTCGGCGAGAAACACGCGGTTGTAGAGACCCGTGAGCGAATCGCGCGTCGCGAGAAAGCGCAGCTGCTGATGCGCCTCGCGCATGGGCCCGATATCGTTGAACGAGACGAGCACCGAGCTCGCCTCGGTCTCGCCGGGCATCAGGATCGGTACGACATTTTCGGTAATCCAGATGACGTCGCCATCGACGAGTTCGACACCGAGCGTCAGACCGAGTAAGGGCTCGCCCGTGCGAAGCGCCCGATGCGTCGGACGTTCATGATCGGCGACGAGTTCGCCGTTGTCGTGATACGAGCGCGTCATGACGGTGCCGATCTGCCGGCCGACCATATCGCCCTCGACGTGCAGCAGGCGTCGCGCGCTCGAATTGCACGCGAGCACGATGCCGTCGCGCGATTGCACAACGATGCCCTCGTGCAGATGTTCGAGCACGACGCGATGCCGTTCCTCGCTTTGCGCGAGCAACCGCGCGATACGATCCTGGTGTACGGCGAGGCCGACGCTGTGGCTGATATCGCGCAGCAGCGCCTCTTCCTCGATCGTCGGTCGTCGCACGTCGCGGTGATAGACCGCGAACGCGCCGATGACTTCATGTCCATCGGCATCGAATGGAATCGACCAGCACGCGCGCATGCCGATCGCCATGGCCAAATCGCGGAAATCGTCCCAAAGCGGATCGGCTTCGATATCGTCGACGACGATCATGCGACGTGTGTATACCGCGGTCCCGCATGAACCGGCCTGAGGACCGACGACCGTACCGTCGATCGCGCTGCTATAGCTTTCGGGCAAGGACGGCGCGGCACCGATGCGCAAATGCACGCCGTCGTCGTCAACAACCATGATCGTGCACGCCGCGCCCTCGCCGAGCAGCGACTCGGCGCGACGGCAGACTTCGGCAAGCAGCTCGGGTAGCGGCGTATTGCGCGCGATCAGACGCAGGACACTTTGCTCCGAGGCGAGCACGGTCTCGGCGCGCATCGTCTGATAACGCACCGGCTCCGGCGCGGATGCGCCCATCGCTTCGTTCATGACCCACTCATTGGTCAGCGGCCCCTTCATCTCAGCGCACTCCGTACCTCTTCTTATTCGACAGACCGGCGCGCTCCTGAATCAGGGTTTACACCCAACGCCGTCGCGCCATGACAGTTCTTGAGGCTCATTCCGCCTTTTTAGCCTTTCCTGACGAATTCATCTATCGCAGACTGCAATGTGCATCAAAAAAAAATTCATGCGATCCGCAAGGACAGCTTCGCATTTCAAGCAGCTTTCCGGGCGCATGATGCTTTATTTAAGTGCCCGACGCGCGTGTCCGAATTTAGGCACAATGGACGCTTTAATAAAAAGGGGTTAGCGCATCGCTCAAGCCCCAACGACGACTCATGCCCATCGCCAGACAACGCCCGGCCGCGCATACCCTTGTTCGCATGGTGGCGGCACTCGCCTTCGCCGTCGCGAGTTCGCTTGCGATCGCCCAAACCATCGCATCGGACGCCACCCCCGACGAGGCACTTGACGCTGCCGTCAACGGACCGCAGCGCACCGAAGCGTTTCGTGCGCGCGACACATACCGGCATCCTCGCGAAACGCTTGAATTCTTCGGCGTCAAACCGACCGACACCGTCGTTGAAATCGCGCCGGGCGCGGGTTGGTACACCGAAATTCTCGCGCCGTTTCTGCGCGACCGCGGCACGCTTTACGAGGTGCTTTACCAGAGCAAGGATCCCGCGCTCGCGAGCGAATTCGCTCAGGACGAGCAACACTTCAAGGCCAAGCTCGCCAATCACCCCGCGACGTTCGATCACGTGATCGTCGACACCTTGCATGCGGGTCGCATCGCAGGGCTTGCGCCGGGCAGCGCCGACGAAGTACTGACGTTCCGCAATATCCATAACTGGATCAAGGACGGCCAGTTCGACGCGAATCTGCGCGCGTTCTATACCGCGCTCAAGCCTGGCGGCGTATTCGGCGTCGAGGAACATCGCGCGCGTCCGAATACCACGCTCGACCAGATCATCAAGACCGGATACGTGCCCGAGAGTTATGTGATCGCGCACGCGCTGGCAGCCGGCTTCAAATTCGACGCGCAAAGCGATATCAATGCGAATCCGCGCGACACGAAAGACTATGCCGATGGCGTCTGGTCGCTGCCGCCGACGCTCAAGGGCGGCGACAAGGACCGGGCGAAAATGCTCGCGATCGGAGAATCCGATCGCATGACGCTTCGTTTTATCAAGCCGCAATAAATCGCATGGCCCGATGTCAGATTCGCGCCATGCTCAGGACATTTTCAGGCCATTTTCACGTCATGCCTGCGTCAGCGACGCTTCATGAAGCGCGTCACCCGCGGCATGACGGCGACGCCATTCGGAAGGCGCCTCTCCGATCAAACGCTTGAACACGGTCGAGAAATGCGCCTGCGTCTGGAAGCCGAGACTGAATGCCACATCCACGACTTGCATCGGCGTCGTGCGCAGCAAGTCCTGCGCGCGTTCGATGCGCCGTTGCGCAACGAATTCTGAAGGACTCAGTCCCGTAGACGCGCGGAACAACGCGGCGAAATGCATTTTACTGAGCCCGCTTGCGTCGGCGATCGTCTGTAGCGACAAGGGTCGACCGAGGTTCGCATCGATGAACGCGAGCACCTTGCGCATGCGCCACGGCGCAAGTGTCGCGGGGCCCGCGGGCTGACGCGCGCCCTGCGCGAGCATGCGCGACAGACGCGGCGTTTCATGAAGCAGCTCGAGCACGCGCGCCGCGATCGCGGTACCCAGCGCATGAGCCGTCACCTCCGCGAATCCCGTGCTCGATTCGGCGCTGGCGATCAGCGATCGCGCGAGGTCAAGCGTGATGTTGTCGACCAGCACGACGGGCGAGACAAAGAGTTCGCCGATGTCGAGGCGGCGGCCCGTCGAGCGCTCGATGCAGTCCGAAAGAAATTCCGGATCGTAATGGACGTGCAGAAAATCCGACCGACGGCGGAATTCGGCATGCCAGTGTTGACCGGGACCGCTCGCGAGAATCGAACCGACCCTCAGCGCCGATTCGTGAACACGACGCCCGTCGACGACGAGCACGGCATCGGTCGGTTGCAGTGCGATGCCGAGCGTATAGATGCCCGCTTCGGCTTGGCATTGATATTCGCCGCCATATTCATGGGCATCGCGCCAGCGCGAAAATCGCACGCCCGCGTGCGCCGATCGCACGGGTGTCGGGCCTGAGCGCGGCAGGATGCGCCAAGCGGTCTCATCGGCAATGCACGGCGTATCCGTCGTGCCGCTCGACTCGAAAGCACGCGGCGTCACATCGGTGTGATGCCGCAAGGCGCGCGCAAAGTCATAAGGCGCCGACCATGCGGCGTGCGTCGTACCACGACCCTCACTCAACTCGGGCTCGAAAGGCAGGGGGGTGCGCATCGGGGGCTCCCTTGAGCAACGCTAGCCGTCCACTGTCGTGCGCACCGCTCGAGCGGTGCGCGTGTCGTTCCGTGCTGCCCCGGTCGCTGACGCCACCGGCCCCGTATGTACTACGCCGCGCGTCCTTTCCAGTCCGGTGCGCGCTCGCGGCCTTCATAATTTGCATCCGGCATGCATCTATTCTCATCACTCGGGCGCCAAAACCCGAATTTGACAGCTGAATGCATGCCGAATGCATTTCAGTGCAGCGTAGCATCTTTGCAAGATATTGCGCGTCCGATTGAAATCCTCAGACGCAAATTTCGTTTGTTCAAACGGAATCGATAGGCAGCGAACGAAGCATCGAGCGCACGCGAGCGCGTGTGGCGGATGTCGCGTGACGCATGTCACGTGTCGCGTTGGGAATGACGTCCGGCGTGACCGACGTCGATGAGCGACTCCGCGCGATGCCGGTTCCGGTTCCGGTGCGTGTACGCGGTTCGTATCGAGCGGGGATACATTTCAACGTGCACGCGGAACGTCCGGTGCACGTCGAGGCGGCTCAATCAGGTCTTGTAGCTCGGATCGATCCGATCGAGCTTGCGCAGCATCGCCGGCCAGACGAACAAACCACCCTGCCCACCCGTTTGCGTGCGGCTCGATTCAGCGACGCCGTCGAGGACCGCCGGATTCACATAGGTCAATTCGCTCGACGCCTGCGCGGCGAGTTGAATCTGACACGTAGTCTCGAATAGATACATATTCAGAAACGCATCCGCGATCGTGCGCCCGACCGTCAGCAGACCGTGATTGCGCAACATCAGGAAATGCGCGCGGCCGAGATCCGCTTGCAGGCGCGGCTTTTCTTCGTCGTGAAGCGCGACGCCTTCATAGTCGTGATACCCGAGCGAAGCGAGCACAAAAGTCGACTGTTGCGAGATCGGCAGCACGCCGTGCTTTTGCGCGCTGACGGCGACGCCCGCGCGCGTATGGGTATGCAGCACGCAGCCCGCATCCTCGCGCACGGCATGCACCGCGCTATGAATGACGAACCCCGCGCGATTGACGGGAAACGACGTTTCCGAAACCGAATGGCCCGCCTGATCGACAAGAATCAAAGACGACGCGGTGATCTCATCGAACAGCAAGCCATAAGGATTGATCAGGAAACGATGACCGGGACCCGGTACGCGCGCGCTGATATGCGTGAACACGAGATCGGTCCAACCGTATAGCGCGACAAGCCGATAACAGGCCGCGAGGTCGCAGCGCAATTGCCATTCTTCTTGGCTGACGACGTGCTTGAGCGACGGAATATCCATGAACGGTCCTTTGCCTCCTCTAAGCGATACAGAACAAGACTCGAATGCGTCCGCGTGCCAAAGAGTCGCATAGAAATCGCATGATCGTGCGCATTTTCGGGTTTCCCCTAAACATCCGTCGTGCAACGGTTCGCGCGCAAATTTGCTGCGTCACGTCAAGCAGTTCGAATCGCGAGATGCAGATGTGCTGCGAAAGCCGTGCGCGCTCACGATCGCTGCGCGGCCTGAACCGGTTGCGTACGGCGGATCCATACGGGCGTACTTCTTGCTGCCGGGCAAGCGATACTTGACGGCGTCCGCAGAGAGGCGCAAAAAGCCAGAAGTCGCTCGGGATGTGACGACTCATCGGATCCGGTATGAAGCAAAAGCGTACAGAATTTCCAGGCGTAATCCCACATGACGGCGGGCATCCGTACTGCCATGTCTGCAAGGCCCTTGTCAGCGACTTTAAATATCGGCCGGGTTTGCTCGTGCGCGACGGCTCCTATGCCGCAGTCCTCGAGTACGAGGGCGATGACGTGCTCGTCATTCGCTGTCACGGCATGAAGTGGGTCATGCGACGTGAAGCGCGCGGACAGTGGAGCGTCGACGCGGTATCGCTCGACAGCCCGTCACGCGCGGCACCCAAGTCGCGCATTCTGTCGCGGCTCGATCGGCCGCGTCGAATCGCGGGATTTCTCTTGCACCCGGGCAACTTGTTTCATCGCACGAAGGCCAAGCGCCGCGCGTAAAAAAAAAGAGCATCGATACGATGCTCCTTTTTTAGACTCGCGGATCTGCGCCGCCTGCATTCACGCATCGCATCGGCGCCGGACCATGCTTACTCGGCACGCGCTTCGGCCGCTTGCGTCTGTTTTTCAGCGGGACTCCGTCGCGTCTTACGCGCCGTCACCTTCTTCGCCGCGCCGTTCGCGGCCGCACGTCCCGCGCCACGCGTGCCGGTCTTCTTTGCAACGCCCTTGGGTGCGGCCGTCTTGGACGCACGCGTCTTCTTCGTCGTCGACGATGCACGCGTTGCGGCGCCCGCGATCAGATAGATCGAGCGATCCGCGACGTCCTTGATCCATGCCGGAGGCCGCGCGTGACCGCTCCATGTTTCACCCGTTTCGGGATGCCGATACTTGGGCGGCAGCTTGCTCTTTCTCGCCATCGAATCGGCCTTCGCAGGACGGCCACGCTTCTTCGGTGCCGCGGCCGACGCTTGCGTCGCCGCTTTGGCCGGACGCCCACGCGGCTTGCGTGTCGCCAGATGCGTTTCAATGTGTTCGGTCGTCAAACCATGCTTGCGCATCAACGCCGCAATTTGATTCAGAACGACGGTGGCTTTCTTTGTCGCGATCGCCTCTGCCTGCGCTTGCAACTTTGCGATTTTGAGCTGAATTTGTTCTAAGGTGGGCATTAGAGGCTCCTCATCCGTGGGCTGGTCGCACTATGCCACGAGCCACGTTAAAGAGGAACCCTCAACGTGCGTACATTCGCTCAAAATACGCGTCGAAAGAGACGCTATTTTCTCGAATAAGTCTTACGAAATCCACGCAAAGCACATCAATAATTTGGACTCGGACACCTCATAAGCATGCCTATGTTTGTCAGAAAATATCGTCAAGGTGAAGAGGCCGCATTGCTCGATGTCTTTCGATCGTCGGTCCGCGAAATCGCCAGACACGATTATTCGCCTAAACAAATCGAGGCGTGGGCACCGCGCGATATCGCGCTCGACGCGTGGGCCGAGCAGATCCGCCGTCTGTCGCCGTTCGTCGTGGACGATCAGGGCGTGCCGATCGCCTATGCCGATATCCAGGACAACGGATACATCGATCACTTCTTCGTGTCCGGACACCATCAAGGCAGAGGCGCGGGTCGCCTGCTCATGACGCGCATTCACGAGACGGCCGTGGCGCATCGCATTGTCGCGCTGACTGCCGATGTCAGCCGGACCGCACAACCTTTTTTCGAGCGTTTCGGGTTTAGCGTCGTCGAACAGCGCATGCCGCGCATTCGCGGCGTCGCACTGCCGAACGCGTTCATGTGCAAGCGACTTGAAATCCGCTTTGAAGCAGAATAGAAAGATCCGCGCGTGCCGCCGTTACAGATCGCGACAACACTCGCTCGATACGCCGCGCGCGGTATCGGAACGCGCCTCAGCCGACCGCCGCGGGCATGCTGTGCCCGAGTATCGACGCGGCCGCGAATACCGCGACCATCAGAACGGCCTCGAACGAGAGCAAGCGCATAAAGACGTCAAGCGTCGGACGATCGATCGAATGCCGGCGTGAAAGATGCGCAAGCCGGTTGATCGCGCCGATCAAAACGGCCGCGCAGACAACGATCAATTTGGCCGTGAGCAATTCGCCCCACAGACTCGTCGACAGCGGCGCAAGCGATCCGCCCAGACCTCGCCATGCGTTTGCGGCCCCCGTTGCGATCGCGATCGCAAAAGTCAACGTCGCAATCAGCGATACGCGGTGCAAATGGTCGAGCGTCTCGCTCGACCAGGGCCGGAACGTGCGGCGAAGCGGCCATGCGGCGGCAATCACGACACCGCCCCAGGCCGCCGTGGTCCAAAGATGCACGGCGTGTACACATTCGGCAAGCGAGAAGTCGCCCGCGTCGGCCGCATGCGTCGTCCCCGCATGCGCAAACGCGATGACCGCGCACGCCAGGACGATCCACCATCGACGTACACCGCCGGATGACTGCCCGCGTTCGAACGAGCACGCGATGCCAAACACGACGAGTCCCGCACCGATGCCGAGCAACCACATGCGCCCGAAGTGCGTCGTGCGCAGAACGACGGGAACCAGAGGCCAGGCTGCCCACAGCGGCTGACCCGCCATCTGGCTCGCTTCCGACACGATGTAAACACATTCGATCACGAGCCAGATCGTCGTCGCGATTCGCAGCGCCATGGCGCGTCGTTGCGCGCCGAAGCCGAGCAACGCCGTGCCCAGCACGACCGCGAACGCGATGTCCGCGATCGCGCCGAGCGCCATCTGCGCAACCACAACGGGATCCAGGCTCGTCAGCACTTATTTGACCTCGAATGTGTAATCGCCATGCGTACGATGACCGTCCGCCGCGACGGCCGCCCAATGCACCGCGTAATGGCCGGGCGTCAACGACGGCAATGCCACGCTCATGACATCGGGATGCGCGGCATCGACCGCCGACTTCGCGGCCTCGACGTCCTTGCCGTTCCCATCGGTGACGGTCAGCGTCGAAAACGCGGGTTCGAGCGGACCGTCGAACTGGATCCGCACTTCCTTCGGCGCCGACACCGATGCGCCCGCACCCGGGTCCTGATGCTTGGGGAACACATGAGCCGACGCCGTGGCCGCAAACATCATGCACACGCCACAACTCGCGATGACGCGGCCCATCCGGGCCGACACGCGCCACATCAATCGATTCGAATGCATTCGATTCTCCTTACTTTGAAGCGAACAACGGCTTGCCGATCGAGTTCGGCGCGACGTCGTCAAAGAAAATATGGGCCTGTAAGAGCACGCCCAGATGGTTTCCGCTCGCATGATTGATCGGAATCTGCGCTTCGATGCCGAGCTGCCCATAGCGATTCATCCAGATGAAGCCCGGATTGATCGTGCCCGTCGTCTGTCCCTGACTGCGCGACAACGGGACTTCGACGAGCGGGATCAGATTCGCGAACGGCTCGGGCAATCCGATGTCATGCACATGCTGTTCGAGATACGGCAGGCTGTACTGGATCGTAAAGCCATAGTCGAACGCATTCGGTTGACCGCTGCCGGTCGTGAGCGACGGCCCCACTTCGGCGGTCACGGCGATCGGCCGCAAGTAGGCAAGCGAATCCGACAGATCCCCGAAGCCCTTGCCGACAAAAATCGTCGGTGAAATCGTCGAAAAATTGTCGGCGACCGCACGGCTGCCCGTGCCGCCGAGTTCGGCATCGACGCCGACCGACGTCATGAATTCGTGGGCTTCGTTGACGTAAAGCAGATACTTCGCGCCGATTTCGAAGTTATCGAATCCGTTCGCCGTCGGATTGTTCTGCATCACATAGGTCCCGCCGATACTCAAAGCGAGATTCGGCGTGATGAGCTTGTCCCACTCGAAATCCCATGTGTTGATGCTTTGATCGCCGTCGTCGCCCGGCACACGCACATGCCCGTATTGAAGATCGAATTCGTCGCCCACGCCGGGGTCGTCGACGGCCATCGTCGCCGGAAACACGCGATCGCCCGCAATCGCATGCGCTTGCGCGCCGCCCGACCAAACCGCCGCCCCCACACTCATTGCCGCGACGAGCGGCAGCACAGCGCGCGGCAGCGGCCCGCGCGCGAAAAAGAAATACATAGTGAATCCTTGAAATGGGTCGAACGCAGAGGACACGCGCCGGTTCCGGACGCGCGTCCTCGCCGCCGACGACGCGCGCAAAGACGCGCATGAGGTCGGCGACAACGAATCACACTCAGATCAAGAGAGAAAAGGCGGGGCGCGCGGTTGCGCGAAGGTCAGGGGTTCGACACGCCGAACCGTTTCGAAACGCGTCAGCGCGCGATGCTGAATGGCCCAGACCGTGATCGCGAACGGCGATTCGACGACCGGAATAAACGGCATATGCGCAAGCAGGCTGCAATAGCCGCATGCATCGCCATGCGACATCGAGAGCGGATTGCCGTGATCCATGCCGCCATGCATCGCATGCGACATGGCCGCATCCATCGGCATGGCCATATCCATCGGCATCGCCATGCCCGGCATCGTGTCATGCATGCCCGACATGGACGCCATCCCATGCATCGACGCCATCGAGCAATGCATGCGCGTCTGCGCGTCGTGCTGGCGATAGGCCACGAGTGCTTGCGAAACCGTCGGCGCGAGCGTCGCCATCAGGATGGCGAACATCCCGAGCATCACACCAATTTTGCGAAACAAACGGCTACGCATAAGCGAGCAAACACGCGAAACAGACTCATGAATTGGCCGCGATTATGCCACGCTTGGTGCGCGGTTCGTGCAAGACCTCGCGTCGCTTCCATTGAAGCCATGCTGCTCGACGGCTATGCTAGACCGTCCCCCAAGGAGCCTCGCCATGAAGGCATCACGACGCAGTTTCATGATTCTCGGCGCAAGCGCCGCGGCATCGCTCGCGTACGCGCGGCTCGCCCGTGCCGACGCACAGCGGCTCAGCGAATCGGATCCGAACGCCAAGCAGCTCGGCTATGTCGAAGACGCGTCGAAGGTCGACAAAGGCCGCTACTCGAACTACGCCGCCGGCCAGGAGTGCAGCAATTGTTCGCTGTATCAGGGCCAGCCCGGCGACGATGCCGGAGGCTGCACCTTATTCGGCGCGAAACGTGTCGCGGCGCATGGATGGTGCAGTTCATACAGCAATCTTTAGGCGCGCCGTTCTTCGGACGCTCCGCCCTTTCGGCGTTCCGCTCTCTAGCCATCGCGTTCTTCGGGCGTTCTTGAGGCAATTTCTAAGCATGCCCGCGTGGCCTGCTCGGGCGACGGGACACGGTCGCCCGCGTGTCTTGCCCGACCGCGGATTCGGCCTGCTATGATGCTGTATATCCATACAGCATGTTTCCGCGCGATTCGCCGACCGTGACGCCGTCCGATCCCCGTTATTACTACCTGGCCAATTTCGAGCGTGCGCTCGCGTGGATCGCGCAACGCTACGACGACCTGCTCGTGCAAGAAGAGACGGATTTTCTGCGCGCGTTCGCGGGTGTGCCGCTCGCGTCGCGCGCGCTGCTCGTGCGCATGCTGATGCGGCGCGGAGACGTCTTCAGAACGAGCCGACTCGATTACGACGAAATCGGCGATACGCAGGCCGCGATCGCGCCGCTTGCCGCACTCGGCTGGATCGACACGACACCCGTGCTCGATCTCGATCTGCTGTTCACGCTGCTCACGAAGCCCGAATTGCGCGCGATCTTCGGCAACGCGCTGGATCCCGCGGCGCGCAAAGCCGAGTGGCTCGCGCATCTCGGCGCGACGCACACCGAACCTCGCCCCTATTCCGCCTGGCGTCCGGACGCGCCCGACGCAGTCATTCGCGTCACGTCGACGCCGCTATGCGAGCGCCTGCGCGTCATGTTTTTCGGCAACGCCTATCAGCAATGGTCGGAGTTCGTACTCGCCGATCTCGGCATTTATCGCTACGAACCCGTCGAATTCGACGTATCGTCGCGCGCGTTCCAGTCGCGCGACGATATCGACACATACCTCGGCATGCACGCGTGCCGCGCCGCGCTCGAACTCGGCGATGCGCTCGATCTCGATGCCGTGCTTCAAGCAGTGCACGACGCGCAGTCCGACAATGCATGGCTTGAAACACGCCGCGCGAAGCTCTTCTATCAAATCGGTCAGCACTGCGAGCGTTTGCGCGACTGGGATCGCGCGCGGATCGCGTATCGCGCTTCATCGTATCCGGGCGCGCGCCATCGGCTGATTCGCGTGCTTGAACTCAGCGCCTGTATCGACGACGCCTGGACCCTCGCACTCGACGCGATGCACACGCCGCGTAACGATGAAGAACGTCAACGCGTCGCGCGGATGATGCCGCGACTCAAGCGACTGCGCGCCGCGCGCGGAGAGATGGCCTCGCATGCGCGCTTCGACGTGATCGCATCGGAGGCGCCCGCTCCGATCGCGCGTATCGATCGCGTCCTGCCGCGGCCACGCGATGGCGAACGTGTCGAATGGGTCGCGTTGAATGCGCTCACGCGCGACGATGCACCGGTCCACTACGTCGAAAATACCTTGCTGAACGCGTTGTTCGGCTTGCTCTGCTGGCCTGCGATCTTCGCCCCCGTGCCCGGCGCATTTTTTCATCCGTTTCAAAGCGGCCCAGCCGATCTGCATGCGCCCGATTTCGAGGCGCGGCGCGCAACGATTTTCGCCGCATGTTTCGCCGAACTCGAATCGGACGCCTATCGCGCGACGATTCTCGAGCGCTTTACAAGCAAATACGGGATCCAGTCGCCGTTCGTCGCATGGCCCGCGTTGAGCGCGGATCTGTTGACGCTTGCGCTCGACTGCATCCCCGCCGCGGATCTCGCGCGCTGTTTCGAACGCCTGCTTTCCGATATCCAGGCCAATCGATCCGGCCTGCCCGATCTGATCCAGTTCTGGCCTGCCGAGCGGCGCTATCGGCTTATCGAAGTCAAAGGGCCCGGCGACCGGCTGCAGGACAATCAGCTTCGTTGGATCGGTTTCTGCGGCTCGCATGGCGTTCCGGTCGACGTGCTGCACGTCACGTGGCGCGACGAAGCAGACAACGAAGCGGATGACGATGCAGACGACGCGACGCGCGGAGCATCGCTCGATACGCGCTCCGATCCGGCGCACACGCGATGACGTATACGATCGCGGTTCGTGCCCTATGCGAATTCACCGCGCGCGAAGGCGATCTCGATCTACGCTTCACGCCCGCGCCGACGGCGCAAGAAGGCATCGCGGGCCACGCACTCGTGGCGGGCAATCGGACGGGCCCCTATGAAACCGAAGTCGCGTTGAACGGCCGCTACGGCGCATTGCGCGTGCGCGGCCGCGCCGACGGCTTCGACCCCGTCGCGCGCCGCGTCGAAGAGGTCAAGACGTACCGCGGCGAGTTCACGTCGATCCCCGACAACCATCGCGCATTACATTGGGCGCAAGCCCGCATTTACGCGCATCTGCTCTGCGAAGACCGCGAACTCGATGCGATCGAAGTGTCGCTCGTCTACTTCGAAATCAGTTCGCAGAAGGAAACCTCGCTCGTCGAAAAGCGAACCGCGGCCGAGCTTGCCGCGCATTTCGATCTGCATTGCGCGCGCTTTCTCGAATGGGCTCAACGCGAGCAGGCCCATCGTGCCGCACGCAATGCCGCGCTTGAAACGATGCCGTTTCCGCGCGCGACGTTCCGCCCGGGTCAACGCGAGTTGGCCGTCGCGGTCTATCGCACGGCCCAACACGCGGGACATCTGCTGGCCCAGGCGCCGACGGGCATCGGAAAAACGCTCGGCACGCTGTTTCCCGCGCTCAAGGCATGCCCCGGTGAACATCTCGACAAACTGTTCTATCTCGCGGCCAAAAGCTCGGGACGCGCGCTCGCGCTCGACGCGATCGACCAGTTGCGCGACGGCTTCGCCGACGCTTTGCCAACCGATGACTCACATGACACACGACCCGTGCTCATGCTGCGCACGCTCGAACTCGTGGCGCGCGACAAAGCCTGCGAATACCCTGACAATGCGTGTCATGGCGAATCCTGTCCGCTTGCGCGAGGGTTTTACGATCGCCTGCCCGCCGCGCGCGAAGCAGCCGTCGCGCATGCGCGTCTCGACCGTGCGACGATGCGCGAGGTCGCGCTCGCGCACGACGTCTGCCCATACTATCTATCGCAGGAAATGGCGCGCTGGGCCGATATCGTCGTCGGCGACTACAACTACTACTTCGATACGAGCGCCCTGCTTTACGCATTGACGCTCGAGCATGTCTGGCGTGTCGGCGTGCTCGTCGACGAAGCCCACAATCTCGTCGATCGCGCACGCGCGATGTACACGGCGTCGCTCGACGAACGCGCGCTCAAGGCCGCGCGTCAGGCCGCGCCGGTACGTTTGCGGAAATCGTTCGATTCGCTCAAGCGCCAGTGGAATGCCGTCGTGCGCGACCAGACGACGACCTATCTCGTCCATGATGCGGTTCCCGTCAAACTTCTGAACGCACTCCAGAATCTGACGACACGCATTACCGACCATCTTGCAGAGTCGGCCTTTTCCAAGAACGACGCCTTGCTGGCGTTCTATTTCGACGCGCTGCACTTCGGCAGTCTCGCGCAAGCCTTCGGATCGCATTCGCTGTTCGACGTCACGCTCGACGCGATCCCCGATGCCGAAGCATCACCCGACACGGCAGATCCGCAGCGGGACGCGCGCACGCCGAATCCGCATGCGTCGATATGCGTGCGCAACGTCATTCCCGCGCATTTTCTGGCGCCACGCTATGTGTCCGCGCATATGACGGTCATGTTCTCGGGCACGCTGAGTCCGTTTCATTTTTATCGCGACACCCTGGGTCTGCCCGACGACACGCGCACGATCGATGTGCCCGGCCCCTTTCGTGCCGAGCAATTGAGCGTGAATGTCGTGAGCGATGTGTCGACGCGGTGGCGCGACCGCGAGCGTTCGCTCGAACCGATCGTCGACGTGATCGCCGCGCAATACGCGAGACGTCCCGGCAATTATCTCGGCTTTCTGAGCAGCTTCGACTATCTCAAGCGCGTGACGGCCCTGCTGCGCGCGCGCCACCCCGCGTTGCCCGTGTGGGAACAGACGCAAGGCATGGACGAGGCACGGCGCACGGCGTTTCTCGAACGATTCCAGGCGGGCGGGCAAGGCATCGGTTTCGCCGTGCTCGGCGGCGCGTTCTCGGAAGGCATCGATCTGCCGGGCGAGCGTCTGATCGGCGCATTCATCGCAACCCTCGGCCTGCCGCAGCTCAACGCCGTCAACGAAGCCGTGCGACGCCGCATGCACGAGCGTTTCGGTAACGGCTACGACTACACCTACCTCTACCCGGGCCTTCAGAAAGTCGTGCAGGCCGCGGGCCGCGTGATCCGGACGGAATGCGATGTCGGTTCGGTTCACCTGATCGACGACCGATATCGCCGCGACGACGTTCAAGCATTGCTGCCGTCGTGGTGGCGAATCGGATCGATCCGCGCCCATTCTTAGCGCGTCATCGAAAGCATGTTGAAATTATTTGGAAAGCAAGGAAGATTTTCGACTGACTTTCACACGCGCGACATATGGGTGTAGGCGCGCATGTGCGTTACTGCAAACCGAGCGGAATTCACACATAATTCGTGCGCGACGGGCCGCCTAGACCACGAAACCCGCCTGTCGCACCGGGGCATTCGGGCCGCGTCAGTCTGCGCGCTCCGCTTACAGAACGATTTCAAATCGATCGCACCGGAAGTTCCATTCCGATAGAGGTAACCACAGATATGACAACGAACGATCAGGAGCGGCAGCCGGGCCTAGTGCGCTGGCTTCTGCTGCTTCCCTTCATCGCGCTGCTTTGGCTCCCGTTCTACAACGGCGCCGAACCCGCGTTTCTCGGCTTCCCGTTCTTCTACTGGTATCAATTCCTCTGGGTGCCGTTGACCTCGCTGCTGCTCTATATCGTCTACAGGAGCATCAAGTGATCGATACGACGTCCATCAACGGCGTGGCGATGACCGTCTTCATCGCATTCTTCGTACTCGTCACCGTGCTCGGTTTCGTCGCCGCGCGCTGGAAGGCCGGCGATATGACGCAACTGCACGAGTGGGGTCTCGGCGGCCGTCAGTTCGGCGTGGTCATTTCGTGGTTCCTCGTCGGCGGCGATTTCTACACGGCCTACACGGTCATCGCGGTGCCCGCGCTCGTCTACTCGGTCGGCGCCTATGGGTTCTTCGCGTTGCCGTACACGATCATCGTCTATCCGTTCGTGTTCGCCGTGATGCCGAAGCTTTGGAAAATCGCGCATGCGAAGAACCACATCACGGGCGCGGATTACGTGCAGGGCGAGTACGGCGGCAAGTGGTTCCCCGCCGCCGTCGCCATCACGGGCATCGTCGCGACGATGCCGTATATCGCGCTGCAGCTCGTCGGCATGCAGGTCGTCATCAAGAGCCTCGGTGTCTCGGGCGAAATGCCGCTGATCGTGGCGTTCGTGATCCTCGCGCTATACACGTATGCGAGCGGCTTGCGCGCGCCCGCGATGATCGCGTTCGTCAAGGACATCATGATCTACATCGTCGTCATCGCGGCGGTCATCGTGATTCCCGAAAAGCTCGGCGGATACGGCAGCGTGTTCCATGCGGCCGATACGTTCTTTCAGGCCAAGGGCGGCGCGACGGGCATCGTGCTCAAGCCGACGCAATTCACGGCGTATGCATCGCTCGCGCTCGGTTCGGCGCTGGCTGCGTTCATGTATCCGCATACGATGACGGCCGTCCTGTCGTCGAACTCGGCAACGACGGTCCGCAAGAACGCGATCTTCCTGCCGGCCTACACGATCCTGCTCGGTCTGATCGCGCTGCTCGGGTATATGGCGATTGCCGCGGGCGTCAAGGTCACGGCCGCCAGCGACGTCGTGCCCGCGCTGTTCAACACGATTTTCCCGTCGTGGTTCGTCGGTTTCGCGGCTGCGTCGATCGCGATCGCAGCGCTCGTACCGGCCGCGATCATGTCGATCGGCGCAGCGAATCTGTTCACGCGCAATCTCTGGCGTCCGCTCGTGAATCCGAACATTTCGCCCGCGGCGGAAGCGGCGAATGCGAAGCTCGTCTCGCTTGTCGTCAAGTTCGGCGCACTGCTGTTCATCATCTTCCTGCCGACGCAGTACGCGATCGATCTGCAATTGCTCGGCGGCGTCTGGATTCTCCAGATTCTGCCGGCGATCGTGTTTACGCTCTATACGCGCCGCCTGTCGACGCCGGGCCTGTTCCTCGGCTGGCTCGTCGGCATCGTGATCGGCACGTCGCTTGCGATCATTCAAGGTCTCAAGCCCGTCTATACCGTGCATCTCGGATCGGCTGCGTATCCGCTTTATATCGGCATCATCGCGCTCGTCGTCAATATCGTCGTCACGGTCGTCGTTTCGGCTGTGACGCCGCGCAAGGCCGTCGCTCACGCGTAAGCGGAGCGCGACGCGTCGACCCGCGTGATCTCGATCGCGCGGGTCGAGCCCTGCAGGTAACACTGACAAAGCGGCGCTCACTTCACGGTGAGCGTCGCTTTTTTCTTGGGCGGACATAGCGGCGTCGATGCCACGTCGATCCATGCGCGGCGTTCCCGGCTCGTGCGGCGAACGCGACTCGTGCGTTCAACGGTTCGGCGCATAGAATGCATAGGGTTCGACAAAGCCGACCTTGTCGATCGCGGCGCGGACCTCGGCGCGATTGCGCACCGCGTCGAAACGCTTCGCAAGCAAGGCCTCGAATTCCGTCGGATGCGGCTCGGGCAAATGAATCTGCAATGCGCCGAGTTCGTCGTTACGCGTGAGCGGATCGTCGAGCCGAGCCGCGATCATCGCGGCAAGCCCGGCCTCGTCGTCCGCACACATCAATGCCGCGCGAAGCGGTCCGGGCGCATCGTCGCGATGCGAGCGGAGTCGGTCGAGCGAGGTCTTGAGCATGTCCTGATCGCCGAGCTGCACCGCGGCGCACACGCGGACCTCGTCGGCTTCGAGCAAGCCATAGTCGCTCGCCGTCTCGCTCGTCACGCCCGCGAGTTCGGCCAGCGCATCGCGCGGCTTGCCGCGTAAATAGAGCAAGTCGGCAAGATTGATCCGTTGACTCACCATATCGCCGCCCGCCGACATCGCGTTCTCGCGCGCCTGGGTTTCGGTTGCGATCGCCTCGTCCCAACGTCCCATGCGCCACAGCACATGACTGCGGTCATCGAGCGCCCAGCGCAGATTCTCGCGTTCATCATCGAAGGCATGAGGCGCACTCGCGGCGGGCGGTGCCGCGCGCGCGATCGCGTCGTCGAGCAAGGCGAGCGCGTCGACGAAGCGGCCGACTTCCATCAACGCGACCGCATGCGCCGCCACGCTGCCGATCTGGCGCGGATGTGCATCGGCGAAGGTCTTGCGATTCGCGACGTATCGTTCGTTGATCTGCGCACCGTCGCTGAAAGCCGGATTGCCTTCGACGAAGCGGCGATAACGACTGTCGGCGCGAATGCTCGCGATCATCGACGGGATGTCGATGCGGTCAAGCAAGGCGCGCGCGTCGGCGTCTCGACCATGCGCGACATCGAGTTCGAAGAGTTCGAGCCAGAATGACTCGACGGTCCAGATATCGACACCATTGCGCGGCGCATAGTGGGCCTCGTCGAGCGCCCGAAGCAACAATTCGCGATCGGGTTCGCCGTCCTTGAGGCTATGCGTGTCGTTGACGATATCGCGTAGCAAACGGCTATCGAGTTGCGCGGCGCGCGCGGTATCGGCCGAGACGCTGCCCGCCATCGCCACGGCGGCGATGTCGTAGCGACGCGTTGTGCTCGCGAGCACCGACAGCGAGAGCCAATACGCGGCGCTACGGATCGCCGGATCGCTTTGCCCCGCGCGCAGCATGTCGGCGTAGGCCGCATCGACCTCGCCATTCGCCTGCTCGCAGCCGGCGAGCATGATATCGATGCTCGCCTGGAGGCCGACGGAGGCCGTCGCGAAGTTCGGGTCCGCGCGAATCGCGACCAAGTCGGTTTCGGCGCCCTTCGTATCGCCGCGCTGGGTCTTCGCGATCGCCGCCCGCAACGCACCGAGCCAGGCTTGCTGCGATGCATTGAGCGGCAACGGCGCGGGCGTCGGCGACGCACCCGCCGCAGGCGCTGATGCGGGCGACACAGGTGCGGGAGCCGGAGCAGCGATCGGCGGCGGCGTTTGCGCGGGTACGGCTTCAGTCGGGGCGGTTTGTGCGGGTAGTGTCTGCGTCGGTGCCGTCTGCGTTGGTGACGTCTGCGGCTGCGGCGCTTCCGCCGGCACCGTTTCAGTCGCCGGTATTTGCGTTGGCTGTGCCTGCGTTGGCTGTATTTGCGCGGGTGCCGGCTCCGAGGGTTGCGCTTGCGTCGGTGTTGTCTGCGCCGGTGGCGTCTGCGTTGGTGACGTCTGCGGCTGCGGCGCTTCCACCGGCACCGTTTCAGTCGGCGGTATTTGCGTTGGCTGTGCCTGCGTCGGCTCTGTTTGCGCGGGTGCCGGCTCTGAAGGTTGCGCTTGCGTCGGTGGCGTCGGGTTCGAAGGTGCCTCCGTCGGCGGCGCTTCCATCGAGGGGATAGGCGTCGCCGGCGTTTGCAGCGGCGTCACGCCCTCCGGTTCCCCCTTCGCGGGCGGCGTGCCGAACTTGAGCGCGCCCCTGCCCGGCGACTCCGGTTGCGGCGCAACAGGTTCCGACGCGGCTTGATCATCCGCGGATGCGGCATCGGACGCCGCATGCGCAACGCATGGCGCCACGAGAGCAAGAACGACGATCGCCGCGACGAATGAATGCATGCGCTTGCCCGATCGGAAATTCACATCACGCCATGCACGCGATGCCATGGACATACTCAGGCACGGCCGCACCTGGTCGCTCGCAGTCTACGCCGCCGCCCTACGCATGAACGTGCGCCGTCGCGCGAAACGCAGTCTGCATTTGAGCACGGGATACCCATCGCTTCAGCCCGCATCGCTTTTTCGAGGACCGTCTCCTTACGCGCCAAGCGCGCATCCGACGTCCGCCGCGCGCCATTGTATGGGCGTTCGAGCGCGTTTCAAGAGGTCCTAGCAATATCCCTCGGCCGCTCTTGAAACCTTCGAAGCCCTACCTATATTCGCTTCAGGCCGCAGACGACTCGACGATGCAAGGCATCGAGCGATGGGCTGCGCAACCATCATGACATCGGCATGCCCGCAAGCGCGCGTTTGATTCGCACGTATCGGCATGCCAAAACGAGGAGCGATCGACAATGAGTAGCCTCTACTACGGCACCGATCTATTGAACGAATTCGACCGCCTGCAGCGGCATCTTTCGACCGTATTCGGCGGTGCGCCGACAAGCTTGCGCTCGACACAGGCCGGTGCCTACCCGGCTGTCAACGTCGGCTCGACCGACGATTCGATCGAAGTCGTCGCGTTCGTGCCGGGCATCGATCCGTCGAAGCTCGACGTCTCGATCGACAAAGGCGTGCTGACCATCGCCGGCGAACGTGCGCGTCCCGACGCCGCGACCGATGCCAAACACTATGCACGTGAACGCTTCAGCGGCGCGTTTCGGCGCGTGATCGAGCTGCCCCAATACGCCGACCCCGACAAGGTTCAGGCCCGTTACACCGACGGCTGCCTGTTGATTTCGATCGGCAAGCGCGAAGCGTCGAAGCCGCGCGCCATCACGATTCAATAAATCCGAGGTTCGATCATGAGCGAAAACACCCACGTGGCAGCAGACGAACATGCAAACGTTGCGGGGCGCAACGTCGACGAAGCGACGCGCCGCACGACCGTGACGCCGTCGTTCGATATTTTCGAAGACGCGCAGGCCATTACCCTGCTCGCCGATCTTCCGGGCGTGCCGCGCGACAAGCTCGATATCCGCGTGCACGACGGCAGTCTATCGATCGAAGCCGAAGCGGTCGTCGCGACGCCCGCGCATCTGCGGTTCTCGCATGCCGAAGCACAGGCGCTGCTGCGCACGCCGCTCTTTGCACGACGTTTTGTCGTCAGCGACGACTTCGATACCTCGCGTATCGAGGCCAATCTCAAGGACGGTGTGCTCAAACTGCGCATTCCGCGCCGCGAGGAATCGAAGCCGCGCCGCGTCGACGTTCACGTCGGCTAGGCGCGTCCGCTTCAGTGACTCAAGGTGCGCTCGGTCCCGGACTCCGCCGCCAGTTCATCGCGAACCTCGGCGGCGATTTCGAATGAACGCAGCCGCGCCGCGTGGTCATACGTCATCGACGTCAGCATCAGCTCATCGGGCTGATGCTGCGCGATGAAGGCGATCGCCGCATCGCGCACGGTCTGTTTCGAGCCCACGAACGCGCAGCGCAGCGCGCGGCGAATCGATACGGCTTCGAGTTCGTCCCAGATGTGTTCCATCGAATCGACGGGCGGACGAAGCTTGCCCGGCGAACCCCTGCGCAATTGATAAAACTGCTGTTGAATCGACGTCATGATGCGCTCGCCTTCACGATCTGTGTCCGCGGCGAATACATTGACGCCGAGCATCACATACGGCTTCTTCAATTGCGCCGACGGCGCGAACCGGCTTCGATACAGATCGATCGCGCGCTCCATGAGATCCGGCGCGAAGTGCGAGGCGAACGCGAACGGCAATCCGAGCTCGGCTGCAAGCGACGCGCTGAACAGGCTCGATCCCAGCAGCCAAAGCGGCACATCGAGTCCCGCGCCCGGCACGGCCTGCACGCCCGACACGCCGCGGCCCGAGAAATACGCCTTGAGATCGACAACGTCCTGCGGGAACGTATCGGCCGTATCGAACGCGCCGCGGCGCAGCGCGCGCGCCGTATGACCATCGGTGCCGGGCGCGCGGCCGAGGCCCAGATCGATGCGTCCCGGATACAGCGACGCAAGCGTGCCGAACTGTTCGGCAATCACGAGCGGCGCATGGTTCGGCAACATGATGCCGCCCGAACCCACACGAATCGTCGACGTCGCACCCGCGACGTGACCGATCACGACGGATGTCGCCGCGCTCGCAATGCCGGGCATGCTGTGATGCTCGGCGAGCCAGTAGCGCGTGTAGCCCCAACGCTCGGCATGCCGCGCGAGATCGACGGAATGTCGAAACGCATCGGACGCGCTCGCGCCCTCGACGATCGACGAAAGATCAAGAACTGAAAATGGAATCATCACGGTAACCGCTGAAGCCTGAAACGTTCAGGCGGCGAACCGGGTCGGTGCGTCCATGTAGGTAATCTGAGTCTTGCCATGCGGCGTCGGCTTGCCTTCGGCCGACAGATTGACGAACACCATCCGGTTGATCGTGAGAATACTCTCGCGCGTGATTTTGTTCCGAACCTCACAACGCAGCGTGATCGACGTGCGCCCGAATTCGGTCGCCGTGATGCCGAGTTCGATGACATCGCCTTCGCGCGCCGAACTCACGAAATTGATTTCGGAGATCAGCTTCGTGACGACGCGCTTGTTGCCGAGCTGCGTGATGACATAGATCGCGGCTTCCTCGTCGATCCACTTGAGCAGGCTGCCGCCGAATAAAGTGCCGTTCGGGTTCAGGTCTTCGGGCTTGACCCATTTGCGCGTATGGAAATTCATCGTGTCGATCCTCGGTTCGCCCCGCCCGCGACAGTCGCGGTGCGATGACGTGATGCCGAACTAGGGTTTTCCCTGAGTATAAGGGTTAACACTGAATAGTCGATGCGCACCAAAAATATTGTGCGTTGCACAAATCGCAATAATGCGCTGAACCGCCCGCCCAGCTTGGCTCTGCCCCGGAACAACCGATCGATTGCATTTTTTTTCTTGAATTCGACTATATTTCGATATATCGTAAGTGCATTACTTTAGATACTTTCGAAAGGAGTTCAAGATGCGTGGACGTCGAGACGGTTGCTTTTCCGACATGGCCGAGCGCCATGGACGTTTGTTCCACATGATTGGCCGGCATCGTGGCGGCGGCCGCTTCGGCGGCGGTCCGTTCGGCGGCGGCGACGATATGTCCGACTTCCAGGGCGGCCGCGATGGCGGCGCGCGCATGGGCCGGATGTTCGGACACGGTGATCTGCGTTTGCTGCTGCTCGCGCTGATCGAGAAGGAAGCGCGGCACGGCTACGAGCTGATCCGCGTGATTGAAGAAATGAGCGGCGGCGCCTACACGCCGAGCCCGGGCGCCATCTACCCGACGCTCACGCTGCTTGAAGAGGCGGGCTACGCGGAGGCGACCACCGAAGGCGGGAACCGCAAGCAGTACCGGATCACGGATCAGGGCCGCGAATACCTCGCGACCCATCGCGAAGCCGCCGATTCGTTGATCGAACGCATGGACCTCGCGGGCCGCATGGCGAGCAAGATGAGCCTTCCCGCGTCGCTGCGGGCCGCGTTCCGCCAACTCAAGGGCGCGGTGCTGACCCATCCGCGTAGCTGGGACCCGGCCGAGACGGCGCGTGTGATCGAAATTCTCGAACGCGCGGCAGCCGACATTGCGCAGTCGCGCAACGCCGATTCCAAGTAATCCGAACACGAGGAACCCCATTCATGTCGACACTTCAGACTCACGAAATGCGGCGCGTACGACGCGACGTCGTCATGCGCCTGCTCGAAGTCAAACGCGTCGAAACGCTGACGCCGCACATGGTGCGCATCACGTTGACCGGCGACGCCTTGGCGGGATTCGAAAGCGGCGCACCCGACGATCACGTCAAGGTCTTTGTCCCGCCGCCCGGTCACACGCATCCGACGCTGCCCGTGATGACGGCCGACGGCCCTCGCTTCGCGCAGGGCGTCACGCCGTCGGCCGCGCGCGACTACACGCCGCGACGCTACGACGCGGCAGCCAACGAGCTGGATATCGATTTCGTGCTGCACGGTGACGGGCCCGCCTCGACGTGGGCGAGCCAGGCCAAGCCCGGTCAATGGCTCGGCGTCGGCGGCCCGCGCGGATCGCGCATCGTCGCGGACGACTTCGATACGTATGTGCTGATCGGCGACGAGACCGCGCTGCCCGCGATCGGCCGCTGGCTCGACGAGATGCCGGCCGGCACGCGGGCGATCACGATCGTCGAAGTCGCAAACGAGGACGAACGCCAGCCGCTGCATTCGAAGGCCGACGTCCAGCGCATCTGGCTCTATCGGAATGGCGAGGAACCCGGGATGACGACGCGTCTCGAAGACGCGTTGCGCGCCGTCGAATTCCCCGAGGGCGATACGTTTGTCTGGGTCGGCGCGGAATCGCGCACGGTGCGCGGGATCCGGCTGTATCTGCAGGACGAGCGCAACCACAATCCCGATTGGATCAAGGCTTCGGGCTATTGGAAACGTTGGCCCGACGACGAAGACGCGTAATGACGGCCCTGCTCGGCCGTGCAATACGCGCGGTCATGCGCGTCCTCGACGGGCCCGATGCGTATCGCGCCTATCGTGCACATCGGACATATTGCGCGCCGCGCATCAACGATCGTCGGCGTCCGCGCGCTGCGTGGCGTCGTCCTCGCCGGATGCGCCGCCGCGGGCCTCGTTGAACGACGCGAGATTCACGCGCATGCGTTTGAGCATCGAGAGCAGCGTGTCGACCTCGTCCTGCGAAAACCCTTCGGTCATCTTCGACGTCAGATCGTCGCCAAGCAGAAGCGCGGCATCGAGCCGATCGTCCGCCTTGTCGGTGATGCTCACCCGAAAGGCGCGGCGATCGGCGGGATCGGTCTGCCGCCGAACCCAACCCGCCGTCTCCATCCGATCGACCATGCGCGCGACGGTCATCGGCGAAACATCGGCAAACATCGCGAGATCCGTCTGCCGCAACTCGCCATACGCGGACAGATAGACGATCAATCTGCACTGCGCGCGCGTCAGTTCAATTTCCTGTTTGGCACGCCGGTCGTAAATGACCCCATATCGGCGAGCAATATCGCCGATCAAAAATCCCAGCCGGTTTTCGAGTGCGCGTTTCATGCTGTGTCTGAGGAGGTGTCGGGCCGTATGGTACGACGATGCGTCGCCGTCGCGGCAGATTGGAACCGACGCCCCGTCCTTGGACACCCTGCGACATGCAGTCGTCGCTTCGCGACGCCGCACAGCATGGAGCAGATGACATTCCGCCGACCGCGGCGGAATGCGAGTCGAATCAGGCCGCGCCGATACCGAGTCGGTACTTGAGGCTGGCCTTGCATCGCGCGGCAAACCGGCGCACGGCCCACACCTTGACATCGACTTGTTCGAGCCGTTGCCCGAGTCGCGCGAACGTCCCTCTACGCGACTGTTGACCCACGACGCGCACGCGATCGGCCGCGATATGGCCCGGGAAAAATCGCATGTTCGTGTATTTGAACGGCGGCGCCTGGATCGCCGTCGTCCGCCGCGGCAATCCGCACGTGTCGAACAGCCAGGCATCGAACTTCGCGTAGAGCGCCGGATAGGCCTGATTCATCGCATCCGGATTGGCCATCGCGACCAGTTGCTCGGGTGTCTTGTCGTGCAGCGACGTATTCGTGTAGTGCGGAATACCGAACAGCGTGCACATCTCGTAAGCGCGCACGTCGCCGGCCGCGACGATGGCCGGACAACCCTTGTTCAACGCCACGATCGCGCCATGCATGCGCACGCCGATCGCCAACGCCACGTCGTCGAAGAAATCGCGCCAACGCTCGACATCGAGGAAAAAATGCACGCGATCGTGGTCAAGCGCATTGAGGAACGAAGCCTGGAAATTCGGCCAGGTTTCATGATTGAACCCGCTCAAATCGGCCGCGGATAATTTGCTGTCATCCATCAACGCGCGGATGATCCCGAGCTCGCTCTGCAAGACGTAGTGGATATTCGTCAGGAAATCGCTCGAGAACAAACCCAGACCCGCGACTTTCGAATCGCGCGTCAGCGGCCGATGCTCGACGACACGCTGCGGACCCGACTCGAAAAACGTGGGACACCCCACGACCGCATAATTCCGGATGCCGAGCCGATCGAGCACGCCCGCAGTGATATGACCGCGCACGCCGATCGAAATCGATTTCGCCGCGAGCGTCTGAAAGAACGCGATCGCATCGGGGCTCATGCCCGCAACGATAACGGCCGGATCACGGCTGATCCCCGAAACGCCGAGGCTGAACACGACGCAAGGAATCTCGATGCGTTCAACGATCGCGCGCAAGCGCGTCCAGTCGACTGCATTCCACTGACCGCCGAGGTGGTCCTGGAACATAAAGAATGCGTGACTGTGGTTGCGGTTGATCGCGTCGAAATCGATCTCGTCCGGATTCGCCTTGAACACATTGACGATGCCATCGGGACAGTCCTTCAGCGACAGCAGCTTGCTGACGGCATACGAGATGTAGCAGTTCCCGGAATTCGTGTTGATATCGTCGTAGATTTCCCGGACACCAACACGATCCCCCGCTTCGAGCGAGAGATTGTGGTTCACAAAAAATGGGTTGAACTTCATTCTGCGGTACGTGCGGCTCTGAAAAACGGCGTGATTGTTCTGGACATCTCTCGGCGCGCCTGGAGCCTTCCGCCAGAGTGCACGCTTGTCCGCGCCCATGAGACCGCCGGGCTTTGGGATGGGAAACGCCATGAATAGCGAGGAAAAATTGCCGGTCCTTCGGCACGCGTTCGATCCTCGCAAGCATCCCGAAAGTAACAGGGTATTGCATGTCGTGCGCACGAATGAAGCGCCCACTTATTACAACTATTTACAATTGATCCAGCAACGTATCGACAGCGGTACGCCGTCCCTCATTCAGTAAGTCTTTGTTTTTTGAGATAAATGAGGTCGTTCTCGCTCACGTCGATCGATGATTTTTCGTGCATTCTTAGATTAAATATTCTAAATATATTTCTTACATGTCGTAAATTTGTAACACTTCGCGAGCACTCAGGAAACCGTCTCGATGCACGCGGGCGACCTTCATGCGGCATTTGGAGAACTCAAATCCCAAGCGCGTCGAAAGGCAACGATGACCGATTCCTAAGCTCCGTATGTCCGTTCCCCAAACCCTCGGCATAGATAGACGTCCACCCACATCGATATCGCCGTTCGGGCAAACGCCAATGTCGGGGTAAGCCGCCCTATAATATGCTGGCTTATTAATTTTGGATCCGCGTCCAACGGGGCTCGCGCATGCGCGTCGCTTCGTTTCGCGCGTGTCGCCTCGAGTCGCCCCATCGTGAGTTCCCACACCGCTGTCCCGAGCGCCGCCGCCAGTGCATCGATGCATGCACCGGCAAATGCTTCGGCTGTTCCCGCCCCGACACGTCCATCAGCCGCCGCGCGCCCACCCGGGCCGCCGGCCAAGCCCACGCCGATCTCCACGACACCCCCCGCCGCACAGGGCCTGAACCGGGGCATGATCACGGTGTCGCTGATGCTCGCGACGCTCATGCAGACGCTCGACAGCACGATCGCGAACGTTGCGCTGCCCCATATGCAAGGCACCCTGTCCGCATCCGCCGACGAAATCACCTGGGTGCTCACCTCGTATATCGTCGCGGCTGCCATCGCGACGCCGCTCACGGGCTGGCTCAGCGATCATCTCGGCGTCAAACGTCTGCTCGCGATCGCGGTCGGCGGTTTCACGATCGCATCGGCGTTCTGCGGCCTGTCCGAGACGTTGCCGCAAATCATCGGTTCACGCTTGCTGCAAGGCATTTTCGGCGCGTCGCTCGTGCCGCTGTCGCAATCGATCCTGCTCGACATCAATCCGCGCGAGAAGCAAGGGCAGGCGATGGCCGTCTGGGGCATGGGCGTCATGGTCGGGCCGATTTTGGGGCCGACGCTCGGCGGCTGGCTCACGGACAGCTATAACTGGCGCTGGGTCTTCTTCATCAATCTGCCGGTCGGCGCATTCGCGCTCTTCGGGGTGTTGACCTATTTGCCCGACCGCCGCAAAGGCACCGGCCATGCGCTCGACTTCTTCGGATTTGCGACCTTGTCGCTCGCCATCGGCGCGTTTCAGGCCCTGCTCGATCGCGGTGAACAACTCGACTGGTTCGGTTCGCTCGAAATCCAGATCGAAGCGCTGATCGCGGCGATCAGCTTCGCGTTCTTCATCGTGCACACGGCGACGGCGGGCAAGCGCTCATTCTTTCGCGCGACGCTGCTGCTCGACCGCAACTTCGTGACCGGTACGTGCTTCATCTTCGTCATCGGTGCGGTGCTCTACGCAACGCGTGCACTGCTGCCGCCGATGCTGCAGACGCTGATGGGCTATCCCGTCGCGACGACGGGCCTCGTGACGGCGCCCAGCGGGATCGGCACGATGATCGCGATGATGTTGGCCGGGCGTCTGCTCGGCAAAATCGAAGCACGCCTCCTGTTGTTGACCGGGTTCCTGATCTCGGCGCTCGCGCTATTCCTGATGATGCGATATACGATCGTGCTGTCGCGCGCGAATATCATCTGGCCCGGCGTGATCCAGGGCTTCGGTCTAGGACTCGTGTTCGTGCCCTTGAGCTCGGTGTCGTTCTCGAGCCTCGGCGCGGACTTACGCGCGGACGGGACCGCGATTTACAGCTTGATGCGCAATCTCGGCAGTAGTCTCGGCATTTCGATCATCCAGACGATGGTCACGCGCAACACGCAGATCTCGCATTCGTCGCTCGTCGGCAGTGTGACGCCGTTCAACGCGGCGATCCGCGAACAATTCGATCCGAATTCGCCGATGTCGATGGCCTTGCTCGACCGCTTGATCGGTCAGCAAGCCTCGATGATCGCGTACAACGATGCGTTCAAACTCATGTTCATCGCGACGCTCGTGATCGTCCCGATGCTCGTTCTGATCCGTAAGCCGCGTCATCACGCAAAGCCGGATCCCGAGGACCTGCACGTCGCGATGGATTGAAACGGATGAGTCGATACGCGTTATGTGCATGCATCGAATCGGATGAATCATGAAAAAAGGACGCGCGCCGGATCGGCACGCGTCCCCAATCGACTGTCGATTCGATGAGCGGCGTTAAGCGTTAAACGCCGAACGCGTCGGCAAGTTGATTACGGCGATACGCGCCTTGTCGCTCGAACATCCAGCCCGGATATTCGGGCGGCAGCGCGCTGATTTCGCTGAGCGCGGCGAGCTCATCCGGATCGAGACGCACCTGCGTCGCGGCGATATTGTCGTCAAGCTGGTCGAGCCGTTTCGCGCCGATGATCACGCTCGTCACATGCTGCTGATGCAACAGCCACGCAAGCGCGATCTGCGCGACCGACACGCCTTTCGCATCGGCGATCTTGCGCATGACGTCGACGCAATCGAATGCGCGCGCCTTGTCGACCGGCGGAAAATCGAATGTCGTGCGGCGATTGCCTTCGGCGCCCTTCTGATCGCGCGTGAATTTCCCGCTCAGCAGACCGCCCGCCAACGGGCTCCAAACCATGAGCCCGACTTCCTCGCTACGCAACAGCGGCACGATCTCGCGTTCGAGATCGCGGCCCGCGATCGTGTAATACGCCTGCAACGATTCAAAACGCGCAAGGCCATGTTTGTCCGCGATCCCGAGCGCTTTCATGATCTGCCACGCAGCCCAGTTCGATACGCCGACATAGCGCACGTAGCCGTGCTGGACGAGATTGTCGAGCGCGCGGACCGTCTCCTCGATCGGCGTCGCGGGATCGAATCCGTGGATCTGGTAAAGATCGACGTAATCGAGCTGCATGCGCTTGAGGCTCGCCTTGATGCCGTCCATGATGTGCGCACGCGACGCACCGCGCGCATTCGGTCCCTTGCCCACTTCGCCGAGTACCTTGGTCGCGATCACGACGTCTTCGCGCGCGATCTTGAGATTGCGCAAGGCCTGTCCCGTGATCTGCTCGGAAATCCCTTGCGAATAGACATCCGCCGTATCGATGAAGTTGATGCCGGCTTCGAGCGAGCGGCCGACCAACGCATCGGCTTCCGATTGCTGAAGCTGTCCGATCTGGCTCCAGACTTCTCCCGTGCCGCCGAACGTCATCGTGCCCAGGCACAGCTCTGAAACAAACAAACCGGTCCGGCCGAGTTTCCTGTAACGCATCGCTGATCTCCTCGAATAATCGACAAAGCGAGCCCGAGCGAACCGGCCGGGCCGCGACTGACGCAGTCTGCGCTTTCGCCCTCCGCGGTCGGTAGCCCGATCCTGTACATAATTTGCCTAAAGCTGCAAAAGGCCCCCGCGCCCCATTGCGCTGCCCGATCGCCGGAGTAAGCTGACGATCTCGTCTTAGCACCGTGGCAATCCCTGTTATCCATGGATATCCAAGCGTCCTCCGATTTTCTTCAGCAAACCGCACTCGACCGTCAGCTCGATGAACTTGCAGGCTTGATTGAACGATTCACCGGCATCGACGGCGTACATGAAACCGCGGTTCCAGGCCTGATGCTCACGCGCATGTCGAATGCCAACAAGCCCAGGCACAGCTTTCAGCAGCCCGCGCTCGCCGTCATCGCGCAATGCTCGAAGAAGCTCATCGTCGGCAATGAGTCGTACGTCTACGATCCGCTCAATTATCTCGTCACGTCGGTCAATTTGCCCGGTGTCGCCGAGATCGTCGGGATGTCGCCCGAACATCCTTACCTGAGTCTGCGCTTCGATCTGAACGTCGAACACATCGGCACACTGCTGCGCGAAGCGGATTTGCCGGCCTCCGCGTCTCAGGAAGCGACGCGCGGCGTGTTCATGGGACGGCTTTCGCCCGCCTTGCTCGACGCCGTCGTGCGACTCGTACGCTTGCTCGACGCGCCGGACGACATTAAATTTCTTGCGCCTTTGATCGAACGCGAAATCCTCTATCGCCTGATCATCGACGGCCAAGGCGCGCGTTTGAGTCAGATCGCATTGACCGGCAGTCACACACAGCGCATCGCTAAAGCCATCAGTCTGCTGCGCGATCACTACGACGAACCGCTGCGCATTGAAACGATTGCGCGCAACGTCAATATGAGTCCGTCATCGTTGCATCATCATTTCAAGGCGGTGACAGCGATGAGTCCGCTTCAATATCAGAAGCAGCTCCGTCTGCACGAAGCGCGGCGGCTCATGCTCAGCGAAGTCCTCGATGCGGCGACGGCGAGCCACCGCGTCGGCTACGAAAGCGCCTCGCAATTCAGCCGCGAATATCGGCGACTGTTCGGCGAGCCGCCGCTGCGCGACATCACGAGACTGCGCGAAGCGGACGTGCCGCGCGATGCGATCGAACCGGTCGAGGCCACGACAAACTGACCTCCCCGCGTGTGCGGCAAGCAAGATTGACGCGCTCGCGCGCGTGCCGCGTGATGCGACGCGACGCGCTAAGGCACAACACGGGCAACACGTCGGCCCGGCAAACAAAAACGCCGCACTGCGTTCATCGCACTGCGGCGTTTGACTTCCATGTCACTTCTTCTGCCACTTTGTAAAGAATTGTTGGCGCTTGCGGCAGGTCTCCTTAGCGCTTGACGTCGGCCCTTTGCGTCTCGGCGCCCATGTGAATCGCCGAGCCTTCAGGCGCCTGATGCAGCAGGCGCGCAAGCCGGGGATCACAATAGCGCGAGCGGTCCATCGCGTCGTCGACGTCGCGCTCGCGCGCCGTCTCGACCATGTGGGCGACTGATGCCGCAGGCGTCGTTGCCGCGGCGGCCTTCACCGTCGTACGCTGAGTCTGTTGCTGCATGTCATTCCTCCGTTTAAGACCGTACGCATTCATCGACGACGAATGCGGCATGGGTCACCGTCGCAAGAATCGGTCCTCCGCACAGGCATCGCAGCGCGACATCGATCGCACGCCGCGCGATTACACGCGGCACGCTACGCACGATACGGCGCACTGTACGATGCACTGTGTGAAGCTTCGACAGCGTGACGCGCGAATCGTTGCCAAACAATCGGGGGCGTCCCTTGGGATTGCGCTTTCAAGCGCCGACGTCCTAAAGCACCTGATGCGCGACAAGCGCGGCAATGCGCGCGTCGTCATAGCCGAGCACGTCGTGCAACACCTCGAGCGTGTGTTGTCCGAGCGTCGGCGGCGCGCGCCGGTACTGCACGGGCGTCTCCGATAACCGGATCGGACTGGCGACACCCGGCGCCACGCCGGCCGGGTGAGGAAGATCGATACGCAATTCACGCGCGATGGCTTGAGGATCGGAAAATACGCCCGCGAGATCGTTGATCGGACCGCATGGCACGCCGGCGGCTTCAAGCGCCTCAATCCAATCGCGCGTCTTCCGCGTGCGCGTGATCGCGACGAGACGATCGATGAGGAGGTCGCGATGCCGGACACGTTCGCGGTTCGTCGCGAAGCGCGGATCGTCGGCGATCGTTTCATCGCCCGCGACCGCGCATAAACGCCGGAATTGCCCATCATTGCCGACCGCGACGATCATATCGCCGTCGGCGGTCGGAAAATCCTGGTACGGCACGATGTTCGGATGACGATTGCCGAGTCTGACCGGCGGCTTGCCGCCGACGAGGAAATTGCCCGCTTGATTCACGAGCGTCGCGACCTGCACGTCGAACAGCGCGAGATCGATATGCTGGCCAGTCCCGGTGCGATCGCGATAAGCGAGCGCCGCGAGAATCGCATTGCTTGCATAGAGCCCCGTGAGCACGTCGGTCAACGCGACGCCGACCTTCATCGGTCCCGCGCCGGGCTCGGTATCGGCGCGCCCCGTCACGCTCATGAGCCCGCCCATCGCCTGGATCAGAAAATCATAGCCCGCGCGATCGGCATAGGGCCCGGTCTGCCCGAAACCCGTGATCGAGCAATAGACGATATCGGGCTTCACGGCGCGAATCGACGCGTAGTCGAGGCCGTACGGAACCAGCCCGTCATGCTTGAAATTTTCGATGACCACATCGGATTTCGCGGCAAGTTCGCGAATCAGCCGCTGCCCTTCAACGCGCGTGAGATCGACCGTCAGCGAGCGCTTGTTTCGATTCGTGCTCAGAAAATAGGCCGATTCCGCGGTTTCATGGCCTTCGGCGTCGCGCAGAAACGGCGGGCCCCAGGCACGCGTATCGTCGCCGGTTCCGGGCCGCTCGATCTTGATGACGTCCGCGCCGAGATCGGCGAGCAACTGGCTCGCCCAGGGTCCGGCAAGCACGCGCGACAAATCGAGCACGCGCACATGCGAGAGGGTCTGCGGCGCGTGTGCATCGTGCGACGAAGTCTTCGCCTCGTTCATCGAGTCTCCTCCATTCGGCTTCGACTGCTGATTGATTGATATCCGACGTGCCGCGATTGTCGCAGGTCGCGGCGCCGCGCTCCACGCGAGGCCGATGCATGCGCTCGCGCGCTAAGGCTCGCGCGCGCGCACGACGATCTGCGACAACGCATCGCGTTCGGCTTTGAGCAGCATGGCCCGATTCGCATCGAACGCCTCGGGGTCGCATACCAAAGCGGGAAAATGCAGATTCAATGCGCGCGTGATCTGAAGCGTCCGGCTCGCGGAGTCGAACGTATAGTGCGCGGAATAGTCGAGCGTGACGTCATGCAGTTCGAGATCGGACGGAATCTCGCCGACGGTGAAATCGGGCGCGAACGACAGAACGGCGGTTTCCTTGAAGTCGCCGCTCGTGCACACATAGGGTTGTGTACGCGTGCGCTCGACGAGCGCCGTGCGCAATTGCGATGCGATGCCGCCCGAAAAACTCGTCAATGCAGGCGCCGCCGTCGTGCCGGTCGTCCAGACGAAATTGTCGAGCGTGCCGTCGAGTGTCGTATCGAACGGGCCATCGGTTGCATCGAGCGCGCTCGTCGACATCGCGCCGCTGCCTTGCAAGCCCGTCAGCCGCAAACGATCGGCGACGATGGCCGCGCGCGTCTGCACGCTTGCGCGGCGCAAGCGGTTGCGTTCGGGTTCGGCGCTCGCGCCGCTGTCCTCGACGAAATAGGCATAGTCGGCGTCGCCGTCCGCATGCACGCGAATCTGCAGCCGCGCGGTACGCCCGAGCGGCTGCGTCGCGGGCGTGCGCACGAGCAGCCCGTCATCGACGAGCAGCGCCGGACGATCCATCACCGACAACGGCAGAAAACCGAATGCGGTGCCGCCCGCCGTCGAATCGGCGAACAGCTGAAGATCGGGCATCCAGACGATCACATGATTGATTGCGTTGCCGCCGTAGCCGGGCACCGACGGCAAGGTATAGACCGCGCCGAGGTTGAGCAGCGCGGGTTCGTTGCGGATCCCCGCCGCGCTCAGCAAGGCGCCGAACAACGCCACGTGGTCCTTGCAGTCGCCATAGCGGTTCGCGAGGATATCGACGACACGATGCGGCTGGGCCGCCGTTTCGCCGAGCAACAACGCGACATACCGTATGTTCGCGCGGACCCAGTCATAGATGGCGCGCGCCTTGTCGCGCGGATCGTCGAGATGCCGCGTCAACGTTGCGGCGAGCGCGAGCACACGCGGATCGGTCGCGCTCGGATCGCGCGCGCCTTCGCGATAGGTCGCGGCAAACGTCGCGTAGTCGGGCACCGTCGTCACGAGCAAACGATCGCCATAGCTCGCAAACGCGATCGCGCCGCTCTCCTGTCGCGGGAATTGCGTGCGGCTGTAGTCGAATTCGTAGCGCGTGCGCCGGCCGTCGCTTTGCGGTTCGAGTGCGGTATAGCCGCGCGCATCGGCGTGCAAGGGTTTATCCGCGGGCAAATCGAAAATCAGTCTTTGCCGTTCGATCGGCATGCGCGGCGGTTCGGCGAGATGGCTGAACTGATTCGGCATCGACGCGTGCGTGCGCACCTTGTGGAACACGAGACGCACGCGCGAACCCACACCGACCGCCGGAAAAATCACGACGCGAATCGCCGCGTCGGTAAACGTCGGTGCGTCGACCGAGCGCGGTTCCTGTACATCGCGAATCTGATCGGGCTGCACACGCACGTGCCGCCCGTCGGCCGTGATCGTTTCGGCCTCGACGACGTCGAGCCGATCGACGTTGCGATCGAACCAGATATCGCGTTGCGCAATCTCGTCGACACCCGCCGCGGTATTCGCTCGGAGCACCGTCTCATCGACCTCGTCGATCGATCCGTCATCACGCACCGTGAAGACATGGGTATCGCGCTCGATCGTCGCGGGCGGCACATCCTCAGGCGTCTGCGCCGCACGCACGACAGACGGCGCCACGAGCGGCACCATCAGCGCCATCATCAATGCGAGACCCCGCCGGCGAACGTCGCGCATGGGTACGCTCCGTCAGCCCCGTCCGATAAACGGCATTTTCGTGGCCATCACGGTCATGAATTGCACATTCGCCTCGAGCGGCAATCCAGCCATATAAAGGACCGCGTTCGCGACATGCGCGACGTCGATCCGCGGTTCGGACGCGAGCTCGCCGTTGGCTTGCAGCACACCTTGCGCCATGCGCTCGGTCATGTCGGTCGCCGCGTTGCCGATATCGATCTGCCCGCACGCGATATCGAATGCGCGCCCGTCGAGCGACAGCGCTTTGGTGAGTCCGGCGACGGCATGCTTGGTCGATGTATACGGCGCGCTGAACGGACGCGGCGCGTGCGCCGAAATCGAGCCGTTGTTGATGATCCGGCCCCCGCGCGGGGTCTGGGCCTTCATCAGCGCGAATGCTGCGCGGCTGCACAGGAAGACGCCCGTCAGATTCGTATCGACGACGGCGCGCCATTGCTCGACCGACAACGCGTCGATCGATACGGCCGGCGCGCCGATCCCCGCATTGTTGAACAGGACGTCAAGCCGGCCGAAACGCTCGCGCGTGTGCTCGAACAGCGCATCGACGCTCGCGGCATCGGTCACGTCCGTTTGAACCGCGAGCGCCTCGCGGCCGGCTTCGCGTGCCTGTCGGGCGATGTCTTCGAGCGGCTCGAGCGCGCGCGCGGCGAGCACGACCCGATATCCATGGTCGAGAAAGGCCTGCGCGACCGCCTTGCCGATCCCACGCGACGCGCCTGTGACAAGGGCGACTTTCGCCTGACTGCTCATCCGTTTCTCCTTTTTTTATCCGGATTCCACTTTACCAGTCGGAGCCGTCCCTCTACGATACGGGGCACGTTGCCGCTCTCCCCGCGGAATTGAAAGTAAATTGAAAGATTTGGATCGTGTTTCGCGTGGATGTTTAGCAACGATCAGTATCACTGACCAGTTATCGATTCACATTCGCTCGCGTGCTCGTTAAAGTGAGCGACTTCCGTTGCGCCTCGCAATATCCCCACGTGTTTAGAAGGAGTTTTTCCATGACGTTCCGCCGTGTGCTGCTCTCGCTCGCCCTGATGTCCGGTTTGACTGCACTTGCCCCGCTGAGCGCGATGGCCGATGAAGTCCATCATCCGGTTCACCATCATCATCACCCGGTCTGCCATTACGAGCATCACCACAAGGTTTGCCACTAAGCACCGGCGCCCTGGGTCCGCGACAGCGGGCCCATGGAATAGACAAAGAGGCATCCGGCTCGCGCCGGATGCCTCTTTGTCATTGGCGGTCCCGTTATCGAAGCGCGACGCGTCTTGCGACGCGCCCCGCATGCGTTAAAGGACCGAAGCGGCGTTAAGCGCCGAGCGCGGGATCGCTCGTGCTCGGGCGACCGTTTTCGACGTGGCCTGCTAAACGACGCAAAAAGGCCGCATCGGCATTGACGGTCACGTTGAGGTCATACCATCCGTAGCTCGACCGCAGGTCCCAATAGTCGCTGACCGTATCGCCGGGTTTGACCGTGTACTTGCGCGGCGTGCTGTGGCCATAGGCATTGGCGACGGTGAAGGCGACCGTCTGTTTGCTCGCGTTCGTGAGCCGCAATTCGATATTGCCGTTTGCGACGTCATAGCCGTTGACGACTTCCGGATGCACGGCGCCGTTGAGACTGGATGCGAGCGTGCCGCGAAATTCACGCAGAAATCCATTCGCCCCATAAACCGAAAACGCATAGGCGCCGCTGATCGGTGTGACGATCAGGCTGTCTTCGAGCTTCTTGCCGGCCTCGACCGTGTATGACAGCGGCGCGATCGCGCCGTCGTTCTGGTAGACCAGGAACGCCGCGCCCGCCTCGCCCGTATTGCTGAACGCGACGTGGAATTTGCCGTCCGACGTATCGATATGCCCATGCGCGAAGAACTCGTAGGGCAATGCGCGCGCGAGACGTACCCCCGCTTCCTGTTTCGGCAAGACCTGCGTCGTGGGCACGGTCGGCACGTAGTCGGCGTGGCGCGCCTGGTCGGGCGGCACATAGGCAGTGGTACTCGGCAGCGCGGGCACCGCGTCGTTCGGATTGTCGAAATTGAACGCGGAGGTCAGATCGCCCGACACCACGTTGCGCCACGGCGTGATGTTCGTCTCCGGCTGAATCCCGTATTGACGACCGAAGCGCTTGTTGATGAAGCGGATCAACGAGGTGTGATCGAACACCTGAGAGCACACGTAACCGCCCTTCGTCCACGGCGAGACGATGATCATCGGAACACGCGGTCCGAGCCCGTAGGGGCCCGCCGGATACGTCGAATTGCCCGCGAAATACTCGTTCGTCAGTGCCACGGTCGAGAGACCGCTCGCCGACGTGGGCGGCGCGAACGGCGGCGGGACATGGTCAAAGAACCCGTCGTTTTCATCGAACGTGATGATCAGGACCGTCTTGCTCCAGATTTCGGGCTTCGAGGTCAGGATCTCGAGGACTTGATTCACGTACCACGCGCCATAGTTCGCGGGCCAGTTCGGATGTTCCGAATACGCTTCGGGCGCGACGATCCACGAGACCTGCGGCACAGTGTTGTTTGCGACATCGGCTTTGAGCACATCGAAATACGTGCCGCCGGCCAGCACGTTCGTACCCGTGAGCGCCTTCTCGTAGAGTGAGCTGCCCGGCGTCGACGTCTGATACTGCTTGAAGTACAGCAATGAGTTATCGCCGTAGTTACCGATATAGGCGTCGCTCGTCCAGCCCCAATATCCGGCCGCCGTCAGTCCGTTTCCGACATCCTGATAGATCTTCCACGAAACGCCTGCGCGATCGAGCAGTTCCGGATAAGTCGACCATGCGTAACCGGCTTCCGCGTTGTCGATGACCGGTCCGCCGCCCGAGCCGTCGTTGCCGACCCAGCCCGTCCACATGTAGTAGCGGTTCGGGTCCGTGGGGGCCATCGTCGAGCAGTGATAGGCGTCGCAGATCGTGAAGGCATCGGCCAGCGCGTAGTGGAACGGAATATCGCCGCGGGTCAGGTACGCCATCGTCGTCGTGCCCTTGGCCGGCACCCACTGATCGTAGTGGCCGTTGTTCCATGCGGTGTGCGTGGTCGTCCAGTCATGCGGCAAATCCTGGATGAATTGCAGACCGAGATCGGGCGCGTCGGGATGAAACGGCAGCACGTCGGTTTGCGTCGCGGGATTCGGCTGATACCAGACAGGCTTGCCGTTGGAGAGCGGCGTCACGCGCGTGTCGCCGTATCCGCGCACGCCGCGCAGCGTGCCGAAGTAGTGATCGAACGAACGATTCTCCTGCATGAGGATCACGATATGTTCGATGTCTTCAATGCTCTTCGTCGCATTGTTTGCGGGCAGCGCAAGTGCGTTGCGAATGCCTGCGGGCAAAACGCTGAGCGTTGCTGCCGCGCCGGCCGTGCCGGCAAGCGAGCGCAAAAACTCACGTCGTTGATTCGTTGTCATGGTGAGGACGTTTCCGCTAAGGGGGATCAAGCGCGGCCGGGCACTCGTGTGCTGCGAGCGGGAGACCCCGGCTGCGACGGCATTACTGCGCGTAGTGCATGACCGGCGGCGCAAGTCCGCTCGCTGCCGGATCGGCCGCGTTTGCGACGGCCGGTGAAGCGGACTGCAAGGCTGCGGTATTCGACGCCGCATCGCGCGACGACGTGTCGGCGTCGTCGTGCCCGCCGCAGGCGGCAAGCACGATACACGCCGCCAGCGCGACCGACTTCAGGCGCCGCGCCAAGGCCCGCGGGA
Source organism: Pararobbsia silviterrae (assembly GCF_003628125.1). Lineage (GTDB taxonomy): Bacteria > Pseudomonadota > Gammaproteobacteria > Burkholderiales > Burkholderiaceae > Pararobbsia > Pararobbsia silviterrae. The sequence goes on along the minus strand of NZ_RBZU01000004.1, from coordinate 7,718 downwards.
TCGGGGGATCGATCGAACGAACTTCGGGCGGAAACATCGTGCGTCCTCCTGAGGTCGGCGGCGCCGACGCAACGTTTCGCGACGCGTCGAATATGAGCCGACGACAGCATACGGAGCAAACCGTGTCGAATTCATGAAGCGCACGTGGCACGCACCGTCATGGCGGAAGACGACGAATGATTGGCGCGCAATGGATCGTCGATCGCGTTCAAGGCACGCTCGTCGTGTTCTCGAAATGCGCCTCGCGACGCCAACCACGGCACGCGAGTCGGCGCGCGATGTGCGCGCAACACATGGAGCTTTATTGAAAGTTCGCGCGCGACATACCCGATAGCGTCTTTCCCCTTGATCGATCGTGCTTCACGACATGAACGGGGAAACTTGCTTTGAAAACGAAAGCCAACATCATCACCGCATGGCTCACGACCGTTGGCACACCCGTCATTGCGCAGACGCCGCCCGTGAGTCCAGGTGAACAAACTCAGCGCTTGCAGCAACAACGACTCGATGCGACAACGCCGCCGGGAACCCTTGCCGATGTGAGATCGGGTGCGTTGTCGCCGACGGCCGTGTCAGACCTTGCGCGGTTACCTGTCGAAACGCCGTGCTTTCCGATCGCGCGCGTCGCGCTCACGAACAATCCCTTCCCTTGGCTCGCCACGATCGTGCGGCCGATCGTCGGGCAATGTGTCGGGAAAGCCGGTCTCAAGGTCGTTCAAAGCGCGCTCGTCAACGCGCTGGTGCGCCGTGGATACGTCACGGCGCGCGTACTCGTGCCCGAGCAATCGCTCGTATCCGGCACGCTGATGCTCGGCATCGTCGCCGGACGCGTGGTGGACATCCGTGCAAAGGATGGGAGTCCCGGACGGTTGGGCGGCGCCTTACCGACGCACGAAGGCGCGCTGCTGAATCAGCGCGATATCGACCAAGGGCTCGAGAACATACAGCGATTGCCGTCGCAAGCCGATACGCAGATCGAGATCGCGCCGGGCCTCGCACCCGGCGATTCGGTTCTCGTCGTTTCGTCGGGCACCGGCAAGCGTTGGCGCGGCACGATCGGCATCGATAACGGCGGGCAGGACGCGACGGGCCGATATCAGTTGAACGGGGCGCTGACGATCGATTCGCCGTTGCGCCTCTACGATCAACTGCAGATCTCGGGCGCGACCAACGCCAACTATGGCGCATCGGACAAAGGCACGCGATCGATGTCGGTGGGCTATAGCGTGCCGGTCGGCTACGCGATGCTCTCGTTCGCCGCAAGCCGCTCACGGCATCTGCAAACCGTTGCGGGTTTTGGCGGGGTTGTGGAATACAGCGGCGCGCAATCCAGGATCGAGGGCGGTCTATCGGGGGTGGTGTTTCGTGACGCGCAAGCGCGCACGACGCTGCACGCGACGCTGTATCGCGCGTTGAACCGAAACGAAATGGATGGCGTGGATATCGGTGTGCAGGCGCGCGACATGTACGGCTATGAAGTTGGCATCGCGCACCGTCAGTATCTCGCGCGTGCACAAATCGACGGCACGTTCGCCTGGCGTGCGTCGCTGCCGGGTATCTCGAAGAACTCGGGAACGGTCGTCGGCGACAGCGGATTCGGCGGAAGAACGCAGATCGAAATGGCAAGCGTGACTGCGACGGTTCCATTTCATCTGGATGTCGAGCCGCTTTCGTATCGCTTCGCGTGGAGCATGCAGAACGCGCTCACGTCACTCACGCCCCCGGATCGCTTCGCGATCGGGACGCGCTACGCAGTGCGCGGCTTCGACTCTCAACGGCAACTTGCCGCGGAAAGCGGGTGGGTCGTCTCCAATGAGATCGATTGGTATGTGCCGAGTGCCGTCGGCACGCAGGCAATTTATACGGGCGTCGACATGGGTCGCGTGCGCGGACCGTCTGCGCGATGGCTGATGGGCGACACGCTCGCAGGTGTCGTCATCGGCGCACGCGGCAGTCTTGCGCCGAAGAACAAGTTCGGCGCATCACTGAGCTATGACATGTCGCTCGGTTGGCCGATCTACAAGCCGCAGGGATTTTCGACGCAATCGCCGACCTGGCTCTTTCAGGTTACCTCGCTTTTTTGAAATTTCCGCAGATACATATTGGGGTGCAATTCGCGTCTTGCGTCTTGCGTCTTGCGTCTTGCGTCTTGCGTCTTGCGTCTTGCGTCTTGCGTCTTGCGTCTTGCGTCTTGCGGCGATGCATGGATGCGGGCTGTGACGGCGTGATCTTCATTGTCGACAGATACGAGCACGTCTAACGAAGACGCGAAGACGTGGACATCAAGCCCAGATGGCTTGTTTGCGATCGGAACACGAAGGTAAAGAACCATGAATGCAGGCATCTTCCGTCTTGTCTTCAACGCGGTACGCGAGCTTTTCGTGGCGGTCGGCGAATCTGCGCATGCGCGCGGCAAGGGGAAGCGTGCCTGTGCCTGTGCCTGTGCCTGTGCCTGTGCCTGTGCCTGTGCCTGTGCCTGTGCCTGTGCCTGTGCCTGTGCCTGTGCCTGTGCCTGTGCCAACGCGCACGCACGGTCACGGTCACGGTCACGGTCACGGTCACGGTCACGGGCGCAAGCATGTGCTCATACGCGAGCACAAGCGATCCGCGCGGTCGGGATCACCATGGTCTTTGCGTCGTGTATGCATGCGCGCGTTGCTAACGCACAGGCGACGCTGCCCATCACACCGGATAAATCCGCTAATCCGCACCCCGTCGTGACGACGAGCGCCTCGGGTATTCCCGTGGTCAACATCACGACTCCGGTGGGTCCTAAGGGCATTTCCAACAATCAACTGACTGACTACAACGTCGGGACTTCGGGCGTCGTCATCGCCAACAACGGTGTGCCCGCGCAGACGCAGATCGCCGGCTGGGTACAAGGCAATCCGTTCATCGGTAATACCCCTGCGCAGCGCATCTTGCTCCAGGTCACGGGCGGCAATGTGTCGCAGTTGTTAGGACCGAGCGAGATCGCGGGACAAGCGGCGCCGCTTGTCGTGGCTAATCCAGCGGGTATCGCCTGTTCGGGCTGCGGCTTTGTGAACGTGCCGCGTGTGACGCTCTCGACAGGTCTGCCGAACTTCGATGCGGATGGTTCGGTCGCGGGCTTCAACGTCACGCAGGGACATATCGATGTCGGCACGGGGGGCTTGTCTGCCCAAAGCTCGCCGATCGATCTGATCACGCGTGCGATGACGATCAACGGTCAGATCTGGGCACAGTCGATCCATGCCGTGGCGGGTGCCAATGAGGTTGATCTCGCGAGTGGTCGTGTGACCCCGCAGGCGGGCGCAGGTGCCGCACCGCAATTCGCGATCGACGTGCATGCGCTTGGCGGGATGTACGGCAACGGCGCGGTACGTTTGATCGGCACCGAGGCGGGCGTCGGTGTACGTGATACAGGCTCGATCAATTCGCTGACGGGCGATATTCAGTTGTCGGCGAATGGGGATGTGACGATTGAAGCGCCGGGACGCATGCAGGCGGCGGGTGACGTGCATGTTTCAGGCACGAACCTGAACAGTGCGGGTCAAGTCGTAGCGGCGGGCGCGCTTGAGGTGACAGCCGTGCAAGGTGTCACGAATAGCGGCACGTTGGCGGCGGGTTCGGATGTGAGTCTTGCCGCGCAGGAGATTGACAACGCGGGGCGGATTGGCGCGGGCGTCAGATTGAATACAGCGGGGCCTGCTCCTGCTCCTGCGAATGGCAATGGCAATGGCAATGGCAATGGCAATGTTGTCGCTAACCCGAACGCAAACGGACACTCCGATACCAATGACGGAGCCACTGCCAACATCACCCAGCCGGGCAGTTTGACGATCAACGCGACGCGCTTGACGAGCAGCGGCCAGTTGCACGCAGGCACCGACGTCAGGCTCGACGTCGCGAGCGCGGCGCTCGACAACGGTCGTGTCGATGCAGCAAACGCGTTGACCATCCACGCATCACAAGCCCTCTCGAACCGCGACGCCACACTCGCTGCGGGCGGTCCGCTATCGGCAGATCGATCGTGGTCACTACGGGCGCGGGCACGTACGGCATCACTTCGTTGTGCCGCTGATCGCCCTTGAAGCGGCGAGAGACGACGTGTGAATACATGGCCGTGCCGCGTGTCGTGACGACCTGTTGCGCCGTCGGCTGGCTGTTGTCGAGTACGTTGGCGACGAGCTGCATATCGCCGCTCGCGACAATCTGACTTTTGTCGTTGATACCCGTGTCGGCGCGGATCGACATCGCGCCGCCCGAGAGGATCTGAGCGGGCTCGCTTGCGGTCACGACCGGTGTGATGGTTTGGGTCGTGACTTCGTAGGCGGTCCAATGCGTGTTTTCGCGCGCGCGGAAGTCTTTGTTGTAAGGCGCGATGGCGGCGGTCAATGCGCTATAGGCCGGTTCACTGTCGACGATCCAGCGATGAATCGGCGCACAAGCCGCCGTCATGTCGTCTCGGCAGCGACGAATGACTTCGTTGCCGCTCAAAGTCGCCTTGGCGGGCCTTCCCGATTGATGCGAATTCGACACCGTCGAGTACGGATCAACGTAGTCCGGCATCGCAGGAGGCGAAGCGACACCAAACAGCGCCCACTTCGGGTCGCCCGGAAAAACGGTGTAAATCTGCTCGAAGGTGAACAGTCCGGTACGTCTGCTGTAGTCGGTATCGATGGGCCACTTGAGCGTCGAGTGACCATAGATCGCGAATGGATACCGAGAGGAGGGGGTGACCAGTGTGAAATAGTCATCGTCCTCTATTTTCTTTTGCCAGTTCGCGCCGTAAAACCCTGCCTCGTGGTTGTTGACGTTGTAGAACAGGACATCGTCGGGGCCGTACTGCGTGGTGGGCGAGCCTGATACGGTGAACCACACGCGCTTGCCGCCATCCGTTGTGACGGTCGAGGTCTGGAAGTTCGCGTTGAGGTTGTCTAGGCGATGCGTGTCGATCGCGAGCGCGTTACCGGCTTGAATCTGTGTGCCGTTGTTCGTGACTGCGTCGGCGGTACCTGTTGCATGTGCGTTGGCGTCAAGGACGCCGCCGATGCGCATGTCGCTTTGTGCGTAGATCAAGGCGTGATGCTGGTTCGTGAGGGTACGGGCTCCGATCTCGAGTGTGTCGCGTGATGCGATCACGCCGCCCATGCCTTGTGGGTTCGCGTCGTTGACGAGGGTGGAGGCACCAAGGGCGATGGTGTTGCCGTAGAGGCGTCCGGTGTTCTTGAGTGTGCCGCCTGCTTGGAGTGTCGTCGCAGCACTATCGATGAGGCCGGCGTTGTCGATGTCGTGCGTGGCATTGAGTTGGGTTGCCACGTCGCCGACGATCGTGCCGGTATCGGTGTTCGTGACAGAGACACCCGAGACGCGAGTCGTCCCACCAGCCGATAGAGTGCCTTCGTTGGTCACTGCGCCGTCGGTCGTGACGGCTCCATCTGTCATCACGGTTTCGCTTGCCGTTGCGATGCCTTCGGGAATGAGGTGGTCCGCGGCTAAGGTACCGTCAGAATCTTGTGTGCGTCCTAACGTTCTTTGTGTGTGACCGGCTTTCGTTGTGAGATCGCCTCCAGCGATCATGCGGCCACTGTTCTCGAGCGAAGTGTTCGCATCGACCGTGATGTCACCCTTGGACTGCACGGTATCGCGGTTGTCGATCGTGTTCGCGTGGACGGCGACAGCGGTGCCACCGTTGATGTCGCCTCGATTGACAAAGGTATCGAGGCCCGCGAGCTTGATGTGTCCCGGTGTTTCGATCTTGCCGGCGTCGTTGGAGAGTGACGGTGTGGTGCCTGAGATTGCACGACGCGCCAGAATCTGGCCTTGATGGTTATCGATCGACTGATTCGCGAGGAGCGTGACGTCTGTGCCTTGCAAGCCTGCGGGCATTGATGACGCGCCTGTGTTCGTATCGACCGTGACGTCGCGCGTGGCCGCATTGGCGATTGTCGTGGCGGTCGCACTCAGTGTGCCGCCTGCGTAGATCGCGCCGGCCGTGTTGTCGATCGTGGTGCTCGCGATCTTCACGTCTGCGTCGCTGCCGATTTGACCGGCGGCGTTGTTCAAGGCACCTTGATTTACAAGCTCAAGGGACTGGCCGGCGAGGATCGCGCCGCCGTGGTTGTCGATTGCAGTGGTGTGCAGGCTGGATGCGGTCTTGGCCGAGATCAGGCCGGTGTTGTTCTTCAGCTCACCAGCCGAGAGCGCGATGCGGTCGCCGATCACGCGTCCCGAAGCGCTGTTATCGAACGCGGCGTCGTTCGTGAAGGCGGTGAGGGCACCCTTCGCTTCGAGCGCGCCGCCTTCGTTGTTGACCGCGCCCGCGTGCAGCGCCAATGCGCCGTTTGAGGCCATCGTCCCGGCCGCATTGTTCACCGACCCGTCGCGTGTATCGATCGATAGGTTGGTGGCGGAGAGCGTACCGCCCGCATTGTTGAGATCGGATGCCGTGAGTGTGGTGTCGCCTGCCGCAAGCATGCGGCCGCCTGCGCTGTTGTCGATGGTGCGCGTTGTCGTTACGGAGAGTGCGTCACTTACCGATCCGATCGTGCCGCGTGTGTTCGTGAGACTCGCACTGTCGAGTCGGATGATGCCGTTTGCGACGAGCGTACCTGCATCGTTGGTGATCGCATTCGATGCATGCACCGTGGCCGACTTCGTCGCAGAAGTCTGACCTGAATCGTTATGGAAGTCGGACGCCTTCAACTTGAGATCGTCGCCCGAAACGAGCTTCGAGCCTGTGTTGTCGATCTCGCCTGTGGCTGTCAGCGACACCGCGCCATTCCGTGCGCCGATCGTTGCACCGTCTCGACTGTCGATACGACTCGCATTTATCGTCAATTGCGAGCCGGTGACGATCGAACCGCCGTTGTTCGTGATGGCGTTTGACGCGCGTAGTGAGGCCGAACCTTGTGCAGAGATCTGACTGCTCGCGTTATTGAGGTCGGAGGCCTGCACTTTGAGGTCGTCGCCTGAAACGAGCTTTGAGCCCGCGTTGTCGATCTCGCCAGTGGCCGTCAACGAAACCGAACCGTTGCGTGCACCGATCGTTGCGCCGTCCCGACTGTCGATGCGTCTCGCATTTATCGTCAACTGCGAATTGGCAACGATCGAGCCACCATTGTTCGTGACGGCGTCGACAGCATCTAGCGTTGCCGTCGTGTTTGATGAAATCGTGCCGCCTGTGTTATCGAGCGTCCGTGCGACGACCGTTATCCGCGCCGAACCCGACGGGGGTCAGTCCTGTTAAGCAGATCGCTGCGAGTGGTTTGAAACAGGTGGCTGCAAATGCGAGTGATGCGCGAGGCATCCGAGGCGCAGAGGCTCCGATCGTCGTATCAAGCGGCGACAACGGTGATGCGATGGCCGTCGCGCCGCAAGGCAACGGTCGCTCGCCGTCTATCGCCACTGACTCGCACGCTCAAGATCATCCTTCACATTCCCTCTCCGCGCTGCGGGGCAACGACGGCGCGTCGTCTATCGCTGCGCAAGGCGACGGGGGCATAGCCCCCCTCTCCGCCGAAGACGCCGTTCGTGGCTCGGATCTCAGCGGCTTCGGCGCTCCCGTCATCCGCACGGTAACCCCAAACCTCACGCTACCGAACAACGCGCTCTACCAGATCGTCACGTCTCCGGGCAGCCCCTATGTGGTCCAGACCGATCCTCGCTTTGCGAACGACGCGACCTGGCGCTCAGCGAGCGACATGCTCGCGCAACTCGATGTCGATGCGCAGTCG
>NZ_RBZU01000039.1 GCF_003628125.1 Pararobbsia silviterrae | reverse complement strand
GCGAAGCGCAGACCTTCTTCCATCGCGATCGGGTGGATCAGCTTAACCGTGATCGACACGTTGTCGCCCGGCATCACCATTTCCTTGTCCGCCGGCAGCTCGATCGAGCCCGTCACGTCCGTCGTACGGAAGTAGAACTGCGGACGGTAGTTGTTGAAGAACGGCGTGTGACGGCCGCCTTCGTCCTTGCTCAGCACATACACTTCAGCCGTGAAGTGCGTGTGCGGCTGGATCGAACCCGGCTTGGCCAGAACCTGGCCACGCTCGACGTCTTCGCGCTTCGTGCCGCGCAGCAGAATACCCACGTTGTCGCCCGCTTGACCTTGGTCCAGCAGCTTGCGGAACATTTCCACGCCCGTGCACGTCGTCTTGACCGTGTCCTTGATACCGACGATTTCGATTTCTTCGCCGACCTTCACGATGCCGCGTTCCACACGACCCGTCACCACCGTACCGCGACCCGAGATCGAGAACACGTCTTCGATCGGCATCAGGAACGCGCCGTCAACCGCACGCTCCGGCGTCGGGATGTACGAATCCAGTGCATCGGCCAGCGCGAAAATCGCCGTTTCGCCGAGCTCGCCCTTGTCGCCTTCGAGCGCCAGCTTCGCCGAGCCCTTCACGATAGGCACGTCGTCGCCCGGGAAGTCGTACTTCGAGAGCAGTTCGCGCACTTCCATTTCGACGAGCTCGAGCAGCTCCGCGTCGTCGACCATGTCGCACTTGTTCAGGAACACGATGATGTACGGCACACCGACCTGACGCGCCAGCAGGATGTGCTCACGCGTTTGCGGCATCGGGCCGTCTGCTGCCGAGCACACCAGGATCGCGCCGTCCATTTGCGCCGCGCCCGTGATCATGTTCTTCACATAGTCCGCGTGGCCCGGGCAGTCAACGTGCGCGTAGTGGCGCGTTTCCGTTTCGTACTCGACGTGTGCCGTGTTGATCGTGATACCACGTGCCTTTTCTTCCGGCGCCGCGTCGATCTGGTCGTACGCCTTCGCTTCACCGCCGAACTTGCGCGAGAGCACCGTCGTGATCGCTGCCGTCAGCGTCGTCTTGCCATGGTCAACGTGACCAATGGTCCCCACGTTCACGTGCGGCTTGGTCCGCTCGAATTTACCTTTAGCCATG
>NZ_RBZU01000038.1 GCF_003628125.1 Pararobbsia silviterrae | reverse complement strand
TGCTTGAACTCCATCGTGTACGTCGCGCGACCCTGCGTGAGCGAACGCAGCGACGTCGAGTAGCCGAACATCTCGGCGAGCGGCACTTCGGCGCGCACGATCTTGCCGCCGCCGCCCGCGATGTCCTCCATGCCTTGCACGATGCCTCGGCGGCCCGACAGGTCGCCCATCACGTTGCCCATGAAGTCCTCGGGCGTCTCGACTTCGACGGCCATCATCGGTTCGAGCAGGATCGGACTCGCGCGGCGCATGCCTTCCTTGAACGCCATCGAGCCGGCCATGCGGAACGCGTTTTCGTTCGAGTCGACGTCGTGGTACGAACCGAACGTCAGCGTCGCCTTGACGTCGACGACCGGATAGCCGGCGAGCACGCCGGCCTTCAGCGTTTCCTGGATCCCCTTGTCGACCGCCGGGATGTATTCGCGCGGCACGACGCCGCCCTTGATCGCATCGACGAATTCGTAGCCCTTGCCTTGCTCCGACGGTTCGAGCGTGATGACGACGTGGCCGTATTGGCCGCGACCGCCCGATTGCTTGACGAACTTGCCTTCGACGTCCTTGGCGACCGACTTGATCGTTTCGCGGTAAGCGACCTGCGGCTTGCCGACCGACGCTTCGACGTTGAATTCGCGCTTCATGCGATCGACGAGAATTTCGAGGTGAAGCTCGCCCATGCCCGAGATGATCGTCTGGCCCGATTCCTCGTCGGTCTGCACGCGGAACGACGGATCTTCCTGCGCGAGGCGGTTCAGCGCGATCCCCATCTTTTCCTGGTCGGCCTTCGTCTTCGGCTCGACGGCCTGCGAGATCACGGGCTCCGGAAACTCCATGCGTTCGAGCACGATGACGTTGTCGATGTCCGACAACGTGTCGCCCGTCGTGACTTCCTTGAGGCCGACCGCGGCCGCGATATCGCCTGCGCGGACTTCCTTGATTTCGCTGCGCTCGTTCGCGTGCATCTGCAGGATCCGGCCGATCCGCTCTTTCTTGGCCTTCGCCGCGTTGAGCACGGTGTCGCCCGAATTCACGACGCCCGAATAGACGCGGAAGAACGTGAGCTGACCGACGAACGGGTCCGTCATGATCTTGAACGCGAGCGCCGAGAACGGCTCGTCATCCGAAGGATGACGTTCGGCCTCGTTGTCGTCTTCGTCGTGGCCCTTG
>NZ_RBZU01000037.1 GCF_003628125.1 Pararobbsia silviterrae | reverse complement strand
AGGTGTGGAAGCGCAGTAATGCGTTAAGCTAACTGATACTAATTGCCCGTAAGGCTTGATCCTATAACACGTGTGTTTGCCTTCCACGTGCGTGAGTCATCGCAGTTTGCGATACACCTCACAACCCAACAAATTCTTCTTCCCAGATTGGCCCGGTAGCGAAGCTGCCAGGCAACAAGTCATGCCTGATGACCATAGCGAGTTGGTACCACCCCTTCCCATCCCGAACAGGACCGTGAAACGACTCCACGCCGATGATAGTGCGGGTTCCCGTGTGAAAGTAGGTAATCGTCAGGCTGTTTAACACCAGAAAGCCCTGCTCATCCGAGCAGGGCTTTTTGCTTTTAAGCGCCGTTTTGCGCGCGTCAGTTCGTTGCGCCGCGCTCGCCCACGAGCCCGCGCGGGCCGAACTCTCGCAGGCTCATCTTCTCTTCGAGCAGCGCGTCGGCTCACTGCGCTGCGCCATCGGCGGCCCCGGACACCCACATCCCAAGTCTCGCGCCACGTCCGTTCGCGAGATGTCGATTGCGTCGCGCCGGTCCAGGCCGCGCCGCCGAGTCGTGTGCCGTGATGCGCGACGCCGCCTCAGTGCTTCGCACGCCAACCTTGCTGCGCGACCGGATTTCGCAACATCCCTCGTTGCCTGCTGCGGAGGAGACGTCCAGGTCCGCGATCGACGTGTCGGCGTACCGCGGCGAGTGACACGATCGGCTCTCGACGTGCGCCATCCGAAATCGGCGCCATCGATCCGCGCGCCAAATCTTCGCGCGGTATTCAATTCGCTTTCCGGCCGACATCGAAGTTTCTATGTGCGTGTCGGCACACGCCTCGTTTCGCTGGGAGCCGGCTGTCGGCGTTTTGATTCCGGCACGCGGCGCTCTCCCGTAGGCAGCGACGTATCGGCGCGAAAGCGCCTCGCGAGCCGCGAACCCCTATAGGTGCAGGAGCTGTTTTTGATGGGCATCGAATTTGCAGAAAGATTGTTGACACGACCTACTGCTTAGCCCATAATCCACAGTTCTCTGAAGGAGGGGTGCCCGAGTGGCTAAAGGGGGCAGACTGTAAATCTGTTGGCTTACGCCTACGTTGGTTCGAATCCAACCTCCTCCACCAGAACAATTAAGCGGCGAAGTCAGAGTAGATACCCGAAGCGGGCGTAGCTCAATGGTAGAGCAGAAGCCTTCCAAGCTTATGACGAGGGTTCGATTCCCTTCGCCCGCTCCAGAAATGCTGTTGTGACAGTCGCCCATGTGGCTCAGTGGTAGAGCACTCCCTTGGTAAGGGAGAGGTCGGCAGTTCGATCCTGCCCATGGGCACCACGAGCTTCGATTTGTGTTTGCGCGCGGCGCAACCGGTGAATATTCCTGTTAGGAGTCAAGCATGGCTAAAGGTAAATTCGAGCGGACCAAGCCGCACGTGAACGTGGGGACCATTGGTCACGTTGACCATGGCAAGACGACGCTGACGGCAGCGAT
>NZ_RBZU01000035.1 GCF_003628125.1 Pararobbsia silviterrae | reverse complement strand
CCCTATGTGGTCCAGACCGATCCTCGCTTTGCGAACGACGCGACCTGGCGCTCAGCGAGCGACATGCTCGCGCAACTCGATGTCGATGCGCAGTCGGTTGCACGGTTCATCGGCGACGGCTTTTATCAGCAGCAACTCGTGCAACAGCAGATCATCGCTGCGACAGGCCACAAACACCTCGGCGACTACACCGACAACCAGAACCAATACGCCGCGCTCATCAACAACGGCGTGACCGCGGCCAAGCAATTTGACCTGAACGTCGGCACCGCGCTCACCGAGGCTCAGATGGCTGCGCTCACGCGCGACATCGTATGGCTCGTCAACGAGACGGTCACCTTGCCCGATGGCACCACACAGACCGTACTCGTGCCGCAGGTCTATCTCGTCGCGAACAACCTCGATGTGACGGGAACGGGCAGTGTGATCGCGGGCAAGAACGTGTCGATCGACAGTGAACGTCTGCACAACTCGGGCACGCTTGCAAGCCAGTCGGTGACGATCGTCACGGCCGACGGCATCACGAACTCAGGCACGCTTGCGGGGCACTCCGTGCAGGCACGCACCGTCTATGACCTGAACAACCTCGGTGGTCTGATCCAAGGCAATGCAGTCGCGCTGTCGGTCGGAGGCGATCTCAATCTCCTCTCGACAACGCAAGCCACGCACGATTTAAGCGGCAATGCCCAGACGCTCGACAAGACATCGACGATTCGCGCAGGCACGCTTGACGCTCAAGCGGGGCGCGATCTAAACGCACGCGCGGCGAATATCGAGGCAAGCGCCGACGCGACACTCGCGGCCGCACACGATGTCCATCTCGATACCGTGACCCAGTCAAGTGACGATCATGTCGCATGGGCCACGCGAGATCACGTCGAACGCGCTTCGAGCACCGATACCGGCACACGAGTATCGGCCGGCAAGAACCTGACGATCACAACCGGTCACGATGTGAACGCGACAGCCGCTTACGCGCAGGCAGGCGATGCGCTTACTGTGGCCGCCGGACACGACATCCAGATCACGGCAGGCGAGCGCAGTCTCTACGCCAATGAAGAGAACACGCAATCGCAACGTGAATTCCTGCGATCGAGATCGACACATACGATCGACACGGAGCAACAGACCGCCTCGATTGGATCGACGCTCTCCGGTAACACAGTCGATATACAGGCGGCACATGACGTGACCATCAGAGGGTCGACAGTCGCGAGTACGGGCGACGTCAATGTGCGTGCGGGTAACGATTTGAACATCGCGGCAAGCACCGATTCTTTGATCGATCGCCACTACAGCGATATCCACCTGAGCGGCTTGGGCGCGACGGGCGGCCTCTCGTACGGCACGAGCGATACGAAGACGACGGCTCAGGACACACAAACGCGCGCACACGGCAGTCTGATCGGCAGCACGGGCGGCGATGTGAGGCTTGCGGCAGGCGCGGACTTACACGCGAGTGGCAGTCAACTCATCGCCAAGCGCCACGTAAGCGGCGCGGGTGCGAACATCACGCTCGACGCAGCCACCGCCACACGAGACCACACCAAGACCGTGGAGACGGACACGTCGGGCTTTACGCTAGGGCTCGCGGGTACGGTGGGCGACGCGGTCAACGCGACGATCCAACAGGCGCAGGCGATATCGAACGGCGAAGGCGATCCGCGCGCGACGGCATTGCACGCTATTGCGTTAGCCGGCAATGCGGCGATGGCGGCGACCGGCGCAGCCGGCGCGATGGGCGGTGCAACGGGCGGCAAAACGCCGAGTGTGAGCGTACAACTGAGCTACGGCGAGACTCACAGCGAAGACAC
>NZ_RBZU01000034.1 GCF_003628125.1 Pararobbsia silviterrae | reverse complement strand
GGTCGTCGAGAGTGCCGCGACTTGATCCGAGCTCAGGTTCGCGACTTGCGTCGTCGAGAGACCCGCGACTTGTGCGGTGGTCAGTGCCGAGATGTCGGTCGTCGAGAGGCTTGCGACTTCAGCCGTCGTCAGCGCGTTGAGGCCCGCCGTCGTCAGCGAAGCGACTTGCGCCGAATTCAGCGCCGCGATGCCCGTCGCACCGAGTGCCGTCACCTGGTTCGTCTTCAGCGCGGCGACGTCGGTCGTCGAGAGCGCGCCGACCTGATCGGTCGTCAGGCCAGCGACTTGCGCCGTCGTCAGACCCGCGACTTGCGCCGTCGTCAGTGCGCCGATCTGGTCGGTCGTCAGACCCGCCGTACCGATGCTGCCGATCTGCGTGGCCGACAAGGCGCGGATATCGCTCGTCGAGAGCGCCGCGACTTGATCCGAGCTCAGGTTCGCGACTTGCGTCGTCGAGAGGCCCGCGACTTGCGCCGTCGTCAGCGCGGAGATGTCGGTCGTCGAGAGGCTCGAGACTTCAGCCGTCGTCAGCGCGTTGAGCTCCTGCGTCGTCAGCGAAGCGACTTGCGTCGAGGTCAGACCCGCGACGCCTGCCGCGCCGAGTGCCTGGACCTGGTTCGTCTTCAGCGCGGCGACGTCGGTCGTCGAGAGCGCGGCGACTTGCGTCGTCGTCAGACCCGCGACTTGCGCCGTCGTCAGACCCGCGACTTGCGCCGTCGTCAGTGCGCCGATCTGGTCGGTCGTCAGGCCGGCCGTGCCGATATGGCCGATCTGTGTGGCCGACAGGGCGCGGATGTCGTTCGTCGAGAGCGCCGCGACTTGATCCGAGCTCAGGTTCGCGACTTGGACCGTCGAGAGGCCTGCGACTTGCGCCGTCGTCAGTGCCGAGATGTCGGTCGTCGAGAGGCTTGCAACTTCAGCCGTCGTCAGCGCGTTGAGGCCTGCCGTCGTCAGCGAGGCGACTTGCGCCGAGTTCAGGGCCGCGATGCCCGTTGCACCGAGCGCCGTCACCTGGTTCGTCTTCAGCGCGGCGACGTCGGTCGTCGAGAGTGCGCCGATCTGATCCGTCGTGAGACCCGCGACCTGGGCGGTCGTCAGGCTTGCGACCTGCGCCGTCGTCAGTGCGCCGATCTGGTCGGTCGTCAGGCCGGCCGTGCCGATGCTGCCGATCTGCGTGGCCGACAGGGCGCGGATATCGCTCGTCGAGAGCGCCGCGACTTGATCCGAGCTCAGGTTCGCGACTTGCGTCGTCGAGAGACCCGCGACTTGCGCGGTCGTCAGTGCCGAGATGTCCGTCGTCGAGAGGCTCGAGACTTCAGCCGTCGTCAGCGCGTTGAGCTCCTGCGTCGTCAGCGAAGCGACTTGCGTCGAGGTCAGACCCGCGACGCCTGCGGCGCCGAGCGCCTGGACCTGGTTCGTCTTCAGCGCGGCGACGTCCGTTGTCGAGAGCGCGGCGACTTGCGTCGTCGTCAGACCTGCGACTTGCGCCGTCGTCAGACCCGCGACTTGAGCCGTCGTCAGTGCGCCGATCTGATCCGTCGTCAGGCCAGCCGTACCGATATGGCTGATCTGCGTGGTCGACAGGGCACGGAGATCGGTCGTCGACAGTGCCGCGACTTGATCCGAGCTCAGATTCGCGACTTGCGTCGTCGAGAGACCCGCGACTTGCGCCGTCGTCAACGCCGAGATGTCCGTCGTCGAGAGGCTTGCGACTTCAGCCGTCGTCAGCGCGTTGAGGCCTGCCGTCGTCAGCGACGCGACTTGCGCCGAGTTCAGGGCCGCGACGCCCGTTGCGCCGAGTGCCTGGACCTGGTTCGTCTTCAGTGCCGTGACGTCGGTCGCCGAGAGCGCGCCGACCTGATCGGTCGTCAGGCCCGCGATTTGCGCCGTCGTCAGACCCGCGACTTGTGCCGTCGTCAGCGCGCCGATCTGATCCGTCGTCAGACCCGTCGTGCCGAGGTGGCTGATCTGCGTGGTCGACAGGGCGCGGAGGTCGGTCGTCGAGAGTGCCGCGACTTGATCCGAGCTCAGGTTCGCGACTTGCGTCGTCGAGAGACCCGCGACTTGTGCGGTGGTCAGTGCCGAGATGTC
>NZ_RBZU01000033.1 GCF_003628125.1 Pararobbsia silviterrae | reverse complement strand
GTAAGCGAGTCGCGAGCGCCGTCTTGACGACGGCGTCGTGATCGTCAGTGGCCGGCGCGAAGCTGTTCCGCCACGACCCACGGCGTCAATTCTTCGACGTGGTTAATCGCGTGATCGGCGATGCGCGCGAGCACGAAGCGCAAATACGCTTCGGGATCGATGTCGTTGAGTTTGCAGGTGCCGACCAGGCTATAAATAGCGGCCGCGCGTTCACCGCCCGAATCGGCCCCGGCGAACAGGTAGTTGCGGCGACCGATCGCGACCCCGCGCAGGGCACGCTCGACGGGTGTGTTGTCGATCTCGATGCGACCGTCGCTGCAATACCGCGTCAACGCTTCCCATCGGTTCAGCGCATAGAGGACCGCCCGACTCGTGTCGGATTTCTT
This sequence comes from Pararobbsia silviterrae, assembly GCF_003628125.1. Lineage (GTDB taxonomy): Bacteria > Pseudomonadota > Gammaproteobacteria > Burkholderiales > Burkholderiaceae > Pararobbsia > Pararobbsia silviterrae. Next base: position 2,065 of record NZ_RBZU01000033.1, on the reverse strand, counting down.
TGAGAGTGTCTCCAGCGTGGCTGTGAGCCACGTGTGGAGTTGATCAAGCAGCGGCTTCGCGCGCTCCTGGCGATACGCTCGCCGTTCATCGGGCGACTTGCCTCGGATCGCTTCCTCAATCTCGTACAGTTCGCCGATGCGTTTTAGTGCCTCTGTGTTCAACGCGTTGGGCCGCGCGACGTAGAGCTCATAGAATTGACGTCGCGCGTGCGCCCAACATGCCGCCTCAGCAACGCGCCCCGTTTCGTAGATGGCCTGATATCCGCCGTATGCGTCGGCCTGCAACGTGCCGCTGAACGACGCGAGATGTTCTTGGGGATGGATGCCTTTGCGATCGGGCGTGTACGCGAACCACACCGCCGCCGGCTTCATGTCGGCCGACGCGCGATCGTCTCGCACATACACCCATAACCGCCCAGTCTTCGTCTTGCCGTTGCCCGGAGCAAGCACCGGCACCGGTGTATCGTCGGCGTGCAACTTCGTGGCCGCCATCACGTGACGGCGCAACGCGTCGACCAAGGGCGCCAACAGCTTCGCGCTATGGCCGACCCACTTCGCGAGTAGCGAGCGATCGAGCTCAACACCTTCGCGCTCGTACATGACCGATTGGCGATACAAGGGGATGTGGTCCGCGAACTTCGCGACGAGCACATGCGCAAGCAGGCCCGGACCGGCGAGCCCACGCTCGATCGGCCGGCTCGGGGCTGCCGCTTGCGCGATGTGATCGCAGCCCGCGCACGCGAACTTCGGCCGCACGTGACGGATCACGCGGAAGCTCGCCGGAACATATTCGAGTTGTTCGGCGACGTCTTCGCCAAGCAGCTTCATCTGTCCACCGCAGGCCTCGCACTTCTCGACGGAGCTCGGCAAGTGCGTTTGCACCTCGCGCGGCAGATGCTCGGGCAACGGCTTGCGCGTTGCTTGCTCCGGGGCCGTGCGAGGGGTCTTGGGGATTTCAATGGGTGCCGCGCCTTCGTCGGCTTCGAGCTCTTCGAGCCGAAGCTCAAGCTGTTCGATCTGGCGATCGAGCTTCTCCGACTTGCGGCCGAACTGCATGCGGCGCAGCTTCGCGATCAGCAGCTTCAAATGCTCGATCTCGACCTTGCCCGTGGCGATGACGGCCTTCTGCGAGTCGACGACATCTTGCAAGTGCTCAAGGCGTGCGTCACGTTCGCGCAGCAGCGCCTTGAGGGCTTCGATGTCGTCGGGAAGGAGGTCGGCGGAACTCATGCCGACAGCTTACTGGGCGGCGCTGATGTTTACAACGCCGACGTGGGTGCGGCGGTGCGGGTGGGCTGACGCCAGTCGATGCCTTCGAGCAGCATCGACAGTTGCGCGGGACTCAGTAGCACGGTGCCGCTCGTGGCCTGCGGCCAAACGAAGCGGCCCTTTTCCAGGCGCTTCATGAGCAGGCACAGACCGTCGCCGCTCCACCAAAGGACTTTGAGCAGATCGCCGCGCTTGCCTCGGAAGACAAATACGTGACCACTGAATGGATCACGTTCGAGTACCGTTTGCACCTTTGCGGCCAGGCTGTTGAAGCCCGAGCGCATGTCGGTCACGCCGGCAGCCAGCCACACGCGTGTGCCCGAGGGCAATCCAATCATGGCTTCGTCTTCGCGGTAGCCAAGGTGTTCAGCACGAGCCGCAGCGCTGCCGCATCAGGCATGCCTTCGATGCGAACGCGTGCGGCGCCGATGCTGATCTCGATCACGCCCGGCGCTGTCGCCGGTGTCCGTGAATTCGGTTGCGAATCCTCGCCGAGCACAGCGACGGGAATCAACGCACCGCCGTCGTACTCTCCGGCTCGATAGGCGCGTCGCCATTTGAACAGCAGATTCGTGTTCAGTCCGTGTTCCAGCGCCAGCCGTGCTACAGAGACTCCGGGCTCGCACGCGCGCTGCGCCAACTGACGACGAAATTCGATCGGGTTGTTAGGCCGCCCCTTGCGGCTGTTCTTGCTCGGTGCTTCTGTTGACAAAATGGGCTCCACCACTCGATTTGGTGGGGCCTACTCTGGACACTCGCCGCTGCCATGTCGAGACGGTGATGGGGCAACGCTTAC
>NZ_RBZU01000032.1 GCF_003628125.1 Pararobbsia silviterrae | reverse complement strand
CTCACGCACGTGGAAGGCAAACACACGTGTTATAGGATCAAGCCTTACGGGCAATTAGTATCAGTTAGCTTAACGCATTACTGCGCTTCCACACCTGACCTATCAACGTCCTGGTCTTGAACGACCCTTCAAGGGGCTCGAAGCCCCAGGGATATCTCATCTTAAGGCGAGTTTCCCGCTTAGATGCTTTCAGCGGTTATCTCTTCCGAACATAGCTACCCGGCGATGCCACTGGCGTGACAACCGGTACACCAGAGGTTCGTCCACTCCGGTCCTCTCGTACTAGGAGCAGCCCCCTTCAAATATCCAACGCCCACGGCAGATAGGGACCAAACTGTCTCACGACGTTTTAAACCCAGCTCACGTACCTCTTTAAATGGCGAACAGCCATACCCTTGGGACCGGCTACAGCCCCAGGATGAGATGAGCCGACATCGAGGTGCCAAACACCGCCGTCGATATGAACTCTTGGGCGGTATCAGCCTGTTATCCCCAGAGTACCTTTTATCCGTTGAGCGATGGCCCTTCCATACAGAACCACCGGATCACTATGACCTGCTTTCGCACCTGCTCGACTTGTCGGTCTCGCAGTTAAGCACGCTTATGCCATTGCACTATCAGCACGATTTCCGACCGTACCTAGCGTACCTTCGTACTCCTCCGTTACGCTTTGGGAGGAGACCGCCCCAGTCAAACTGCCTACCATGCACTGTCCCCGACCCGGATCACGGGCCAAGGTTAGAACCGCAAACAAACCAGGGTGGTATTTCAAGGACGGCTCCACCGAAACTAGCGTTCCGGTTTCATAGCCTCCCACCTATCCTACACAGATCGGTTCACAGTCCAATGCAAAGCTACAGTAAAGGTTCATGGGGTCTTTCCGTCTAGCCGCGGGTAGATTGCATCATCACAAACACTTCAACTTCGCTGAGTCTCGGGAGGAGACAGTGTGGCCATCGTTACGCCATTCGTGCAGGTCGGAACTTACCCGACAAGGAATTTCGCTACCTTAGGACCGTTATAGTTACGGCCGCCGTTTACCGGGACTTCAATCAAGAGCTTGCACCCCATCATTTAATCTTCCGGCACCGGGCAGGCGTCACACCCTATACGTCCACTTTCGTGTTTGCAGAGTGCTGTGTTTTTATTAAACAGTCGCAGCCACCAGTTTATTGCAACCCTCTCACCCTCCTGGCGCAGGCCAGTCAAGCTACAAGGGCGTACCTTATCCCGAAGTTACGGTACCAATTTGCCGAGTTCCTTCTCCCGAGTTCTCTCAAGCGCCTTAGAATACTCATCTCGCCCACCTGTGTCGGTTTGCGGTACGGTCTCGTTAGACTGAAGCTTAGAGGCTTTTCTTGGAACCACTTCCAATTGCTTCGTCCCCTAAAGGACTCGCGCCACACCCTTGAATTACGCACCCGGATTTGCCTGAGTGCCTTCTCCAATGCAGCGACCGGGACTTCCAACACCCGGACAACCTTCCGCGATCCGTCCCCCCATCGCATCTAACGACGGTGCAGGAATATTAACCTGCTTCCCATCAGCTACGCATCTCTGCCTCGCCTTAGGGGCCGACTCACCCTACGCCGATGAACGTTGCGTAGGAAACCTTGGGCTTACGGCGAGGGGGCCTTTCACCCCCTTTATCGCTACTCATGTCAGCATTCGCACTTCCGATACCTCCAGCACGCTTTACAACGCACCTTCGCAGGCTTACGGAACGCTCTCCTACCATGCGTGCAAGCACGCATCCGCAGCTTCGGTGACTGGCTTAGCCCCGTTACATCTTCCGCGCAGGACGACTCGATCAGTGAGCTATTACGCTTTCTTTAAAGGGTGGCTGCTTCTAAGCCAACCTCCTGACTGTTTTAGCCTTCCCACTTCGTTTCCCACTTAGCCAATCTTGGGGACCTTAGCTGGCGGTCTGGGTTGTTTCCCTCTTGACGTCGGACGTTAGCACCCGGCGTCTGTCTCCCGTGATTGCACTCTTCGGTATTCGGAGTTTGCTATGGCGAAGTAATCCGCAATGGACCCTTCAACCATGACAGTGCTCTACCCCCGAAGGTGATACACGAGGCACTACCTAAATAGTTTTCGGAGAGAACCAGCTATTTCCGGATTTGTTTAGCCTTTCACCCCTATCCACAGCTCATCCCCTAATTTTTCAACATTAGTGGGTTCGGACCTCCAGTACGTGTTACCGCACCTTCATCCTGGCCATGGATAGATCATCCGGTTTCGGGTCTACGCCCTGCAACTATGCGCCCTATTCGGACTCGCTTTCGCTACGCCTTCCCTATTCGGTTAAGCTCGCTACAGAACGTAAGTCGCTGACCCATTATACAAAAGGTACGCCGTCACCCGTTTCCAGGCTCCGACTGTTTGTATGCATGCGGTTTCAGGATCTATTTCACTCCCCTCCCGGGGTTCTTTTCGCCTTTCCCTCACGGTACTGGTTCACTATCGGTCGATCACGAGTATTTAGCCTTGGAGGATGGTCCCCCCATCTTCAGACAGGATTTCACGTGTCCCGCCCTACTTGTCGTACACCTAGTTCTTCCACACTGTTTTCGCCTACGGGGCTATCACCCACTTTGGCCGCACTTTCCAGAGCGTTCAGCTAACAGCACAGATAAAGAGTACAGGCTCTTCCCATTTCGCTCGCCACTACTTTGGGAATCTCGGTTGATTTCTTTTCCTGCGGCTACTTAGATGTTTCAGTTCACCGCGTTCGCTTCACATAGCCTATGTATTCAGCTATGGATGACCCAAAAGGGCCAGGTTTCCCCATTCGGACATTTGTGGATCAAAGCTCGTTTGCCAGCTCCCCACAACTTTTCGCAGGCTACCGCGTCCTTCATCGCCTGTGATCGCCAAGGCATCCACCACATGCACTTGTTCGCTTGACCCTATAACGCGTATGTCTGCTCGCATGAACTACGCTCAGACCACGTTATAAGAATTGAGTTTTCGCGTTTGCCGTATTCCAAGTGACTTTAAGATCACTTAAATACATTGATACAATCACAACCCATCTATCTTCCAC
>NZ_RBZU01000031.1 GCF_003628125.1 Pararobbsia silviterrae | reverse complement strand
CGACGGTGCGGCGCTGTCGGTCGACGCTTCGCATGCGGCCTCGGTCAAGAGCGGTCTCGGCTTCAAGATCGAGCAGGGCTTCTCGACGTCGTACGGGGAACTGGTGCCGGCGTTCCAGGCGCAGTGGATTCACGAATACGACCACACGCAACAGGTGACGGGCGCGAGCTATGCGGGCGACCCGACGGGCTCGACGGCGTTCACGTCGGTGGGGGCAACGCCGGTCAAGGATCTGGCCGATCTGACCTTGGGCGCGACCTTGTTGAACAAGGACAACTTGAGCGTGATCCTGCGCTACGAACTGCAGGCCGGCGGCGGTTTCGTATCGCAGACGGGTAGCCTGCGGCTGCGCAAGGTGTTCTAAGACGGTGTAACGGATGAGCCGGGCGAGTCTCGGCTCATGTCGTTGAATTTCCAGGGTCGGCATCCGAGTCGATATTTGAAGGTGGATGCCGCAGCACACAGAGGCAGTCGTTTTCCCACGTCTGATTGCGCCGATTAGCGATGCGATGAGGCAGACGGTCAGCGCCCCAAGCGCATCGACGTCGTATCACTGCCGACATATTGAAGTTTGTGCTGCGAGCAACTGGCGCCCTGCGCACGAAAGGCTCTTATTGCCAGAAGCCAGAATAGCGGACAGACGCAGCCACTGACTGAGCGTCTCATAGAGGGGCGTGTTGGGACGCTCATTGGGCCGATCAAAGCGTGGGATACTCGCGGCACTTTGGGTATCGAGGATGTCGCCTTGCGTCTGCTCAAGCTTTCTATTTGGGTCTGGTTGATTGCCTGCGTTGCGCTTGCGCTGGCCGGCCTGTCGTGTCGCTCGCTTCACACGGCTGATGTGGCCGTCGTGCCCGGGAATACCGTCTATTCCGACGGCAGGCCGTCGCCGAGACTGACGGCCAGACTCAGTGCGGCCTGGCGGCTCTACGCGGCAGGGCGTTGCAAGATCATCTTCGTGAGCGGCGGCACCGGCGCGTCGGGTGTCAATGAAGCAACGGCCATGCGGGCCTGGCTGATTCGGAAGGGCGTCCCGCCCGATGCCATCGTCGAAGACGACGATGGCGTGACAACGTGGGCAACCGCACGACATGCGGGTGATTTCATCCGGCAACACCATTTCGACAGCGCCATCGCCGTGACGCAGTACTTTCATGTCCCACGAACGATGGTCGCGCTCAAGCGCTTCGGCGTGCATCACGTCACCGGAGCGTATCCGGATTTCTGGGAAGCGCGGGACGTTTATTCGATTGCACGTGAGGTGCCGGCGTGGGTCTGGTATGCGTCGAGACCGATGCCTGATCCGGCGGTGACCACCGATGGCGGTTGAGTGGCCCGGTCATTTCACGCCGTCGACTTCCATCGGGCATCGGCGCAGCCACTTCAACGTCCGGCCGGTCCACTCGTAAAACTGCTTCCGGGGCTGTTTCAGACACGACGGATCGCCGTTGAAGCAAGCGGATATCACGAACAGTCTGCTGTTCAGCCTGAAGTCGATGCGTTCGTCGTCGCTACCCATCACACCGTCGATTTCCGACACTCCCGGCATCGTATAAACATGCCCTGTGTTCTGGTCGAGTATCGCGAAATCGCGGCAGTCCGTTCCGCATCCCCAGATCGCAACGCGGTAATGGCCGGCGAAATTTGCGGGCTGCGCGAATTCGGTGCGGATGACCGTCTGAAACATCCTGGCTTTCCTGTCGGTCAGCATGGGTTGGACGCCCGTTTGACGATGCGGCGCTTCATGGATGGGATAGTCGGCGAAGGAGGGCGCGTCGCAGGTTGCCGCGCTCGCATCAAACGGCGGCACGAGCATCGCGAATGACAGTAGCATCCCGATGCTTGGCCCAAGCAACGATTTTTCATGCATGGCGTGATTTTTTCAAAGAAAAAAGCATGCACGAGCGGCCGGATGAACGCGTGTCATACATATGCAAAAAGTTCTAGGAGGCGCCGTTGCGCGCCGGTGTGTATCTCTAGCACGCTTATGAAACGAATATATTGGGTTATTTGCAAGAAAATCATCGTTCGCCATCTGGGGCAAGATGCAAGGCGTACGATCCACGCCGTGCTGATAGCCGGGCTGTTATCTTCATCTATCGTGGCGTCTGCCTGCGACCTCGTACCGTTTCAAATCGCGGGCGATTCAGGAAAGGCCGGCCCGATTACGATCGGACTCGGCGAGCCGGATAACGTCGCGCATCCGACGGCATGGCAGGGGCCGTTGACGATATCGACGGCTTCGACTCCGACCTGCACCGTGAGCGACGCCGTGTCGATCATCGAGCGCCCCATCGTGTCGGCCCGAGGCGTGCTGTTTGTGCAGACCTATTCCGGCAGTACGCATTTCGTGTACGCGGTGGATGCGAGCACCTGCGCGGTGATCTGGCGCAGCGACGGATTCGCGGGGACGGCGATATTCGGGACGAACACGGTGGTCGTAGGCGCAAAGACGACGCCCCTCGATCAGGCTTGCCATCCGGAGTGACGCCGTACGCACCGTCCATCACCTGCCACCGCTCTCGTCAGGGAGCGGGTCGTCATGAGTGTCCATAGGCTTGCGTTGGACCCTCACGCCTCGGCGCGCTAGACCTTTCGGTGAAGCGACGAATATGACCGTCTGCAAAGCGGACATCGCGTCGCGAACCTGGAATGACTCAAGCGGGGCGAAAAGGGCTCGTCTCGCGAAGCCGCAGCCGGCCAGGAGCGACCCGTCATACGAAACGATCGAGGGGCTGCTTCCACGAGCGACGCGGACACTCCGTCCGGCGCATTTTGGGCGCTCGAATCTCCGCACGTGCACGTAGGTCTCGCATCCGGACGCCCCCCACCCAGGTAACCCCCACCTGTTGCATTCAAAACACCCATTCGATTTATTTCGAAAATGTGAGACACCGTGTCATGGCGCGTTTGAAGGGTGGGGAATAGTTCTTACGCTGCGACGAACTCGGCATGCGACACCTGTGCGGTGTCAGATGCCCTCGAATATAAATCGCATGAAATAAGTCACATTGAAGACCTATCGGGGAAGGCTATGGGGTATTTGTCGTCAGTCGGGTCCGGCATGGCGAGCGTGAAGCGCGTGGTGAACATGCCCTTGACGCTTGCGTCGCTGTGTCTGCTTCTTAGTGCATGCGGGGGCGACTCGCCGCCGATACCGTCTTATACGATCGGCGGCACTGTCACCGGGCTGGCCGACAACGCGTCGATGAAGCTGCTCGACAACGGAGGTGACGCGTTGACAGTGGCTGCCAATGGCGCTTTCACTTTCGCCACGCCCATCGCGGTCAACCAGGCCTATGCGGTCACGGTCGGTACGCCCCCCCTGTGGCAGAACTGCGCGGTCGCAAACGGCAATGGCACGGCCGCAGCCAACGTGACAAGTGTGGGC
>NZ_RBZU01000030.1 GCF_003628125.1 Pararobbsia silviterrae | reverse complement strand
TCAAGCTCAAACTAAAAGGCCTGAGTCCGGTGCAATACCGAACTCAGGCCTTGGCCGCCTAACATTTTACTGTCCAATTTCTTGGGGTCAGTTCATCGCGGCGGCTTTTTTGGACAACCGGGGAGCGCTGTCTAGGCCCGGCGCCCCTGGAGACGGATCACAAACGGGCGATCACAGACTCGGCATCAGCGACTCGAGGAACGTATTCGCGTGTCGGACCTGGCGCTTGAGCGCGTAGTCGAAGACGGCCACCTGTTCTTCGAACATCTCGGCGAGAATCGATGCCGAGTCGGCCGGCGGGAGCGTCAAATACGCATCGGCTTCACCGTAATCGCGGTGGATGTCCATACCGGCTTTGCGCGCGATATGCATCATCGTCGCGTTGTGCGAGAGGCAGTGCATATAGAGCGTGCCGACGCCCGAGTTACGGCTGCGCATCGCCGCGCGCGCGAACAGCGCCGAGCCGACGCCGGTGCCGCGTGCCGTATCCAACACAGACAAACCGAATTCCGCCGTGCGCGGCTCGTCGTCGCCGCGCGCGGGCAGATACGCGAGATGACCGACGCCGGTCAGGTTCAGATTGCTGTCGAACACGCCGAATACCGCGTCGTTGACGAAGTCGATGCCCCGCACATAGTTCTCGATCACGATATCGGCCGTGCGCTGGCCGAATCGGAGCACGCGATCGTCTTCGCTCAGCGCGATGAAATGCGCGAGCAGACGCTTGCTGTCCGCCGCGGTCAATTGGCGCACCATCGTGCGGCCACGCGGGCGTGCGCTCGCGGGCTGGGATTGGGCGAATCGACGATCGAACGAGGTGTCCACGGCACGTTCCAGAGGTTTCAGGGGCCGAGTGATGCACTTACATAAAACTGTGCTCGGCACGAAACGGATTCTAGTACAGGTCGCGGGATGAATCTAGGGTTTATACCTAGATGTGAATACCTAGATATCGGAGTGGGAAAGGAATTTTCGATTCGATAGCGAAATGGAAGGAATTGACGTTCATTCCGAATCGACTGAGATATGCATTCTGCAAATCTCCCTGGTCTGGCCGTCGCCCCGAATGGCGACGGTACCCATCGAGACCAGTTCGCGAATACGCCAATCGATCAGCGTGTCGGTCGCGTAGAAACCGGTATGCGCGTCCATGATTGAACGGACGAATGGGGGCAATGCCTGCCAGACGGGATCGAGGCGCTCGATGATTTGCGCGTCGATGTCGCAGAACGACCCGCCGACGATCGTATGCGTCGAGAGGTGACGGACTTCGGAGCTCACGCGTTTGAGTTCTTGCCATTCGAGCGCGAGCCGGCTCATGCGGAGCATGGAAACCGGCGCGATCGTCGGCAGCCGCGCGCGGAGGATGTCGGTCGAATAGAGTGCGACCGCGGTTTGCCCGCCGGGGCCGACACTTGACGGGTCGAGCTCCTGTAGCGTGAGGCCGACTTCATTGAAGCGGTCGGGCATCGAGCGCAGATGAAAGGCAACGCGGCGCAGCGCGAGTTGATCGCCGGCGCTGCGGCCGTGCCAGACCACGACCTCGAATTCCGAGCGGGCGAGCGCCTGGATCGACGCGACTTCGGTGTCGAATGCGCTCGCGAGCGCGGCGTCGTCGGACGCGAGGACGTTTTGCCAGAAGCTCGCGCGCGCGTGCGGCGCGTCGTCGATTTGATCGATCGGCCCGATCGCGAGGTCGTCGCGCAGACAGACGACTTCGTCGTCGCGCCCCGCGACGCTGAGGGCGCGGGCGAGGACTTGTGCGGCGCAGTCGCCGTTCACTACGTGCAGATAGCGCATGAATGTCGGATTGTTGTCTGTGTTGCCGATCGGTCGTCGATGACGCGACGTGGCCGATCGGCATGATGCGGCGTGTCGCGCGTTTCGTCTCTGTACGGCGTTGACGTTCGAGATCGTCGGATATTGTGTTTCGATGATGTCGGTCTTCGAGGAAGAAACCGAGAGCAAATGCGGTTCCACGTGCGCGAAGACACCCCGATTCGAGCCATCGCGCGCGCGCCGTGATCAGACCGGCGATCTGCCGGCGGGTTCGCTTCGATATGGAGGGATCGGGCACAATGCCGGCTCCGCGCTACGAATCTCATCGAGCATGCAAAAACCTCGCAAGCCGGTTTCCTTCTTTAATACGCTCAATACGTTCAGCACGCGCGCGATGCGGGCGGTTGAGGCTGAAATCGCCCGCCTTCAGCGGTGCGCGGCCGACGTTTTCGATTTCGCCGGGCTGGCGATTCGGAATGGATGGCGCGTTCCCGCTTCCAGATGTTCGACCCTGACGCGACAGTGGCCCATCGGCATGCGTGCACATGCCGATGGGCTTCCGGATATTGTCCGACCCGAGACGGGCGACACGGCGACGAATCATGCGTACGCATTCGGTGGCAGAGCGGTGTCGATCGGACAGCACGGCCCGCTTGGGCTGACAGGTCGTGTCGATGAGCGGCGCGGCGGCGTGTTCGCGTGGGGGATGCGGGCTGTGCTGGTGACCAGCCTGTGTCCGATCGTTTCGATGGCCGCCCAGACGCCGCGGGTCGAGCTGCCGTCCGGATGGGTGGCGACGTGGAGCGCGGCGGCGCAAGCCGTCGCACCGCCTCGAGATGCGCCGTCATTCAATCGCGCGCCCGAAACGGGCGGGCGTACGGTCCGGCAGATTGTGTTTCCGGCGTTGTCCGGGAGCGCGGTCCGCGTGCGATTGACGAATGCATTCGGCGCCGTCCCGGTGACGCTGCGTTCGATCACGCTGGGTGCGTCGTCGCAGGGCGCCGACATCGTCGCGGGGACGATGCGCCCGGTGACCTTTGACGGCAAGACCGAGGTCACGTTGGCGCCGGGTGCTGCCGTCTGGAGTGACGCGGTGAGTCTGCCGGTGTCCGGCGGTCGCCCGCTCGCGCTGAGTTTCGCGGCGCCGGCTAACGTGCGCGCGACGACGTGGCACAAGGTCGCGAGCCAGGTCAGCTATATCTCCGGGCCGGGCGATGTGGCGTCGGAAACGAACGGGGCGGCATTTCGGGCGCGGATCACGTCTTATTTGTGGCTCGACCGGATGGCTGTCGAAGCGCCAGGCGCGCAGGCGATCGTCGCGATCGGAGACTCGATCACGGATGGCATGCGCTCGACGCTCAATGCGAATCGCCGGTGGCCCGACCGTTTCGGCGCGATCGTGTCGGCATCGGGTGGCGCCGTCCCGACGGCGACGGTCAACGCGGGTATCAGCGGCAACCGCTTGCTAAACGATTCGCCGTGTTACGGCCAGGCACTCGAGGCGCGATTTGCCGGCGACGCGCTGGGGCAGCCCGGCGTGCGGGACGTGATCGAACTCGTCGGGATCAATGACATCAACTTCGGATGGATGCCGGCGCACGCCGGACTCGACTGCGACGTCCCGCATGTCCGAGTGAAGGCGGCGGATCTCATCGCGGGGTATCAGCGACTGATTGCTGCGGCGCATGAGCGGCATGTCCGTATCTTGGGCAGCACGCTGACGCCCGCGAGCTTACCGCCCGAGCGCGAACAGATTCGCGCTGAGGTCAACGCGTGGATCCGGACGAGTCGCGCCTTTGATGCGGTCGTCGACTTCGACGCCGCTTTGCGCGATCCGTCGGACCCGACTCGCTTGCTTGCGCGTTACGACAGCGACGACCACGTGCATCCGAGCGACGCCGGATACCAGCGCATGGCGGAGGTGGCATTCGACGCGTGGTCGAAGAGCCGAGCGCGATAGGGGTGTCGTCAGTAGGTGCGCTGACGGGCCTGTCGGCGATCGGCCGATCGGTCGACGGAGCAGTGGGTTGGTGAGTCGCCGAGTCGCTCGAAAAATTATTTGCGTCACACCCTTGTCACGGGCGAATGAAGGGACTAAGATTCGCCTCCTCGTTACGCAACGAGGCGCTTCGCAAAGCGGGACACGAAGCGGGCAGTAAAGCTGGGAGCGTTATCTG
>NZ_RBZU01000003.1 GCF_003628125.1 Pararobbsia silviterrae | reverse complement strand
AACGGGTCCGTCATGATCTTGAACGCGAGCGCCGAGAACGGCTCGTCATCCGAAGGATGACGTTCGGCCTCGTTGTCGTCTTCGTCGTGGCCCTTGATCGAGGGCACGTCGACCGGCGACGGCAGATAGTCGATGACGGCGTCGAGCATGGCCTGCACGCCCTTGTTCTTGAACGCGCTGCCGCAGAGCATCGGCACGATTTCGCCGGCGATCGTGCGTGCGCGCAGGGCGGTCTTGATCTCGTCTTCGGTCAGCGCATCGCCGCCGAGGTACTTTTCGAGCAGCGCTTCGCTTGATTCGACCGCGGCCTCGACCATCTTGTCGTGCCATTCCTGCGCGGTCGCCTGCAGTTCGGACGGAATGTCCTTGTACTCGAAGCGCACGCCTTGGTCGGCGTCGTCCCAGATGATCGCCTTCATCTTGACGAGGTCGATCACGCCCTGGAAGTGGTCTTCGGCGCCCACGGGAATTTGGATCGGTACGGCGTTGCCTTTCAGGCGGTCGACGATCTGACGCTGCACGCGGAAAAAGTCCGCGCCGATGCGGTCCATCTTGTTGACGAACGCGATGCGCGGCACGCCGTACTTGTTGGCCTGACGCCAGACGGTCTCGGATTGCGGCTGCACGCCGCCGACCGAGTCATAGACCATGCATGCGCCGTCGAGCACGCGCATCGAGCGCTCGACTTCGATCGTGAAGTCGACGTGTCCCGGCGTGTCGATGATGTTGATCCGATGCTCGGGATAGTTGCCCGCCATGCCTTTCCAGAACGCGGTCGTCGCGGCCGACGTGATCGTGATGCCGCGCTCTTGCTCCTGTTCCATCCAGTCCATCGTCGCCGCGCCCTCGTGAACCTCGCCGATTTTGTGGTTCACACCGGTGTAGAAGAGGATGCGCTCGGTCGTGGTGGTTTTGCCGGCGTCGATATGCGCGCTGATACCGATATTGCGGTAGCGCTCGATGGGGGTCTTGCGGGCCACGGAAATCTCCTTTCGGATCGAATGCCGCCGGACGTGCAGCCGCGCATCGTGGATGCGGGCGGCTGCTGTTCTAAGTCGTGGTGTCCGGCGAATCTTTCAAGCATAGCGCGCCTATGCGATTCGCGTATGACCGCCCGTTCGAAAGGGGGATGGATCGTTGCGATGCGCGCCGCTCGTGGCGGCGCGGGCGTGCGGATCAGCGCGGTAGGCCTTGCATCTGCATGCCGGGCTTGATGCCGTTGGCCGTGAACCAGCCTTTGGCCATTTCGATCGCGTATTTGCCGCCTTGCGTCGGGCAGTGATTGTCTTCGGTTTCGGCGGCCATTTCCTGGATGTCGGTGATCGTGCCGTTGTCGGTGATGTAGGCGATCGACAGCGGGATCTCGGTGTTCTTCATCCAGAAGCAGTGATAGGCGATCTCGTCGAACACGAACAGCATGCCTTCGTTCTTGCCGAGCGACGCGCGGAACATCAATCCTTGTTCGCGATCAGGCTGCGTCGCGGCGACTTCGGCGGCGATCTTGATCGAGTTGACGGTCAGCGTAACCGACGGAAATTCGCCTTTTTTCTTGAAGTTCGCCGGCATCTCCGGCGTGAGCGGCTGCGCGGCGGCTGCGGAAGCGCCGAATGCGCCCGCGAGCGTCGCGGCGACGGCGGCGAGCAGGGCGGTCCGGCGGGCGTGGCGGCAGATGGTCAGCAGGGCAGCGGTCACAAACAGACTCCTTGTCGTGGGTTCGGATCTCGAGAATCGTCGGCCCGCGCGCGTGCGGCGCGGGCATCCGTTCGAGCGCACCCGCGGATGTTACGCAAACGTGCCCAAAAGAAAAAGGCAGAGCGCCTTGTCGCGATCTGCCTTTCAACACCGTATGGACGGCGATACAACATGCTATTCACAACCCATCGGACTGCATGCATCCGATGGTTATCGCTTCGCGCGAATTTACTTCGCTGCGCTTGCTGCCGATGCTTCGACTGCTGCCGATGCTGCAGCCTTCGACTTCTTCGACGACTTCTTCGCCTTCTTGTGCGTCGTTGCCTTAGCCGTCGTAGCGCCCGAAGCCGCGACCGGAGCCGACGCTTCTGCTGCAACAGCAGCACCGGTAACGAACAGGCCAGCAACCAGAGCGACGATCATCTTGTTCATGTGTTTACTCACGTAGTATCGATTTGTATGACCCAACAACCCCCAGCGGAGTCATGAGCACTAACGCGCCGTCCACCTTTCGGTTGACACTTCGCAGCAGACTTTTGATTTGCGTCGAAATGCTTGCACGAGCGGTCCCGAGCACTGCATCGCTTGGGATTCTCTTGCCAATGCCGGACAGCAATCCAATGCGGCATCCGGGCGCTTAACGTGCGATCGAAGCACGCGGTTGACGCGTTGTTTAGAAGATTCGATGCGACCTTTAGCAAGGACGACAAGGCGAAATCGAATCGAAAGAAATGTGAAAGATTCGATGCGCTGCACACACCGTTAAGGTGCATTCGAAAGCATTATCGAGTGTGTTTGTCGGTGTTTTGTAATGTGTATGAATGAGATGCTTGAATCCCTGCACCGCGCATTCGAATGCGGGTCGAGCGGACCCGCTTGACGTCTATGCACGCCACGGCGCGCGCGGATCGACGTCGCGCCATTCACCGGGTGCGAGTCCGAGCGTGAAGACATCGAGCGCGCCGATCGATACGCGCACGAGCCGCAAGGTCGGCAATCCGACCGCGGCGGTCATGCGGCGCACCTGGCGATTTTTTCCCTCGGCGATTTCGACTTCGATCCATGACGTCGGAATCGATGCGCGATAGCGGATCGGCGGTGTGCGATCCCAAAGATGCGCAGGTGCATCGATGCGCCGTGCCCGACATGGTTGTGTCACATAGTCGCCGAGATCGACGCCGCGTTCGAGCGCGCGCAAGGCGTCGTCACGCGCTTCGCCTTCGACCTGCGCCCAATAGCGCTTGAGCAGTTTGTGCCGCGGCTCGGCGATGCGCGTCTGCAGGTTGCCGTCGTCGGTCAGCAGCAAAAGCCCTTCGCTGTCCGCGTCGAGCCGCCCGGCCGGATACACGCCGGGCACATCGACATGCGCGGCAAGCGACGGACGCGTCTCGTGCGGCGAGAACTGGCAGATCGTGCCAAACGGTTTGTTCAAGGCAATCAGTCGCATAAGTCGGCGGCGGCCCGTGCGTGACGGAGGCCCGGAGTGTAATGCATAAACGATTCGAGAGTCTTTGGTCTTATATAAGACATGAACGAGGCGCATGCCTGAAGTACATGGCGGAGACGCGCAAGCGAAGCGCGCGAGCGAAGCACAGGATTGTCGCGCATGAGATTGCCGCACATGCGTGACGCGCGTGCATGACGCACGTGCCGACCATGGGCAAGACATGCGCACCGTCCCCGTTCGAATGCTCGCGTTGCGCGCTTCGACAGACCGTTTGCGTCGCCGGCGCGCGATACGCGCACTGGCATGGCAGTCGGAGGTGTGGGCTAGAATACCCGCCAGCCTGCACCGCGCGCCGCAGCGCCTGCATGGCAGCGCGGCGTGCGTCCCCCGAACAGCATTCAAGAAGATCACCTGGAGTCGAATATGCCGTATCAGCACATCAAGGTTCCGGCTGGTGACAAGATCACCGTCAACAAGGACTTCTCGCTCAATGTATCCGACACGCCGATCATTCCGTATATCGAGGGTGACGGCACGGGCGTCGATATCACGCCGGTGATGCTCAAGGTGGTCGACGCGGCGGTCGAGAAGGCCTATGGCGGAAAACGCAAGCTGGCCTGGATGGAAATCTATGCGGGAGAAAAAGCGACCCAGCGCTATGGCGCCGATGTCTGGCTGCCGGCCGAAACGCTCGAAGTCGTCAGGGACTACGTCGTCTCGATCAAGGGGCCGTTGACGACGCCCGTAAGCGGCGGCATCCGTTCGTTGAACGTCGCGCTGCGCCAGGAACTCGATCTCTATGTATGCCTGCGCCCGGTCCGCTATTTCAAAGGCGTGCCGTCGCCGCTGCGCGAACCCGACAAGACCAATATGGTGACCTTCCGCGAGAACTCGGAAGACATCTACGCGGGCATCGAATGGGCCGCGGGCACCGATGGCGCGAAGAAGATGATCGATTTCCTGCAGCGTGAGATGGGGATCAAGTCGATTCGGTTTCCGGAAACCTCGGGCCTCGGCGTCAAGCCGGTGTCGCGCGAGGGGACTGAGCGTCTCGTGCGCAAGGCGATCCAGTACGCCATTGATCATGGCCGGCGCTCGGTGAGTCTCGTGCACAAGGGCAATATCATGAAATTCACCGAAGGCGCATTTCGCGATTGGGGTTATGCGCTCGCGCAAAAAGAATTCGGCGCCGAACTGATCGATGGCGGTCCGTGGATGAAGGTTAAGAATCCGAAGCAGGGTCCGGATATCGTCATCAAGGACGTGATTGCCGATGCGTTTCTCCAGCAAATCCTGTTACGCCCCGCCGAATATGACGTGATTGCGACATTGAACCTCAATGGCGATTACATTTCGGATGCGGTCGCCGCGCAGGTCGGTGGTATCGGTATTGCGCCCGGCGCAAATCTGTCCGACTCGATCGCGATGTTCGAGGCGACACACGGCACGGCGCCGAAATATGCGGGCAAGGATTATGTGAATCCAGGTTCGGAAATCCTCTCGGCCGAAATGATGTTGCGTCATCTCGGTTGGACCGAAGCGGCGGATATCATCATTCGTTCGATGGAAACCTCGATTTTGCAGAAGCGCGTCACCTATGATTTCGCGCGTCTGATGGAGGGCGCGATTCAGGTCTCGTGCTCGGGCTTCGGCCAGGTCATGATCGAAAACATGTGAGCGCGTGCTCGCGCGCGTCCGTCGGGCGAACGCGAGGCGGCGCACGCGCCTCGAGGGCGTGCGTCGGACCATCCGGTTCGGCTCGGCGTGCGCGCGTCGCGTTTCAGTTTTCCGAAACGCGGCCGTAAATACGGATAAGGCGGAAAACAAAAAAACCCGGCGCGTGGCGCGCCGGGTTTGCCGCATCAAATGCGAAGCACCCCCCCTCGCGGGGTCGGCCTTAAGCCGGTGCTTGAATGTTCGAAGCTTGCTTGCCCTTGGGGCCTTGCACGACGTCGAACGTCACCTTCTGACCTTCTTTCAGCGTCTTGAAGCCGCTCATCTGGATCGCCGAAAAGTGCGCGAACAGATCCTCGCCGCCTTCATCCGGCGTGATGAATCCGTAACCCTTGGCGTCGTTGAACCACTTGACCGTACCGGTTGCCATACAACTTCCCCTGTAACTCGACTCTTGTCACTTGCAAAACAACGAGCGTGTTCGAAGCCTTGAACGGTTAAATCCCGTCACGTCCGTACCTGCTCTCCACGGCATTTCTTCTTGTTTGCCGAAAAAAGTGCCAGTTTGATTGTTCTTGCTCTTTATTGGAGTGTCAAGAAAATTTTAGAGATAAGCATTCGCCCTTATTGCATGGGCTTTTTGAACGATGCACCACGGTTTTGACGCCCTTTTGACAAGCTCAGCGCGAGTCCTTGAAAACCGCCATAATCGTTCCAACATACGACGCGTCACCCGGTGTGCAACTCGCATCGAGCGGGCGTCGCGCGAATGAGGCATGATCGTTGCGCAACGTGTGCCGTGCGTCAGTGGGGTACCGAACGAATATCGGGGTGCAATGTCAGGGGCAGGGTGAAAAATGGCAAGCGTCGTCGCGCGGCGACGCATGTCGGATCGAGGGGCCTGTCTTCACCTAAAGTCCTGATGTTGCGTGGGGTTTTGGCGGGATTGCAGGCTCTCGCGAGTTGTTTAGAATGGAAGCATGGCGATTTTCCCGGACAAGCAAGACGGTACCGTACTCGAGCGGCAGGAAGAGAAGCTCAAGCCGCCGTCTATGCATAAAGTGGTACTGCTCAACGATGACTTCACGCCGATGGAGTTCGTCGTGATGGTGATCGAGGAATATTTCGGCAAGGATCGCGAGGCAGCAACTCAGATCATGCTGAAAGTCCATCGAGAGGGCAGAGGGGTTTGCGGCGTCTATACAAGGGACGTCGCGGCAACCAAGGTTGAGCTGGTCGTTACGCATGCACGGCAAGCGGGTCACCCGCTGCAGTGCGTGATGGAGGAAGCATGATTGCCCAAGAGCTGGAAGTAAGTCTGCACATGGCGTTTATGGAAGCGCGCCAGGCACGGCATGAATTCATCACGGTCGAGCACCTGTTGCTCGCGCTGCTCGATAATCCGACCGCGGCGGAAGTGTTGCGCGCGTGTGCGGCGAATATCGAAGACCTGCGCCAGAACCTGCGCAATTTCATCCACGACAACACGCCGACCGTTCCGGGTACGGATGATGTCGATACGCAACCGACGCTCGGTTTTCAGCGCGTGATCCAGCGCGCGATCATGCACGTTCAGTCGACATCGAACGGCAAGAAGGAAGTCACGGGCGCCAATGTGCTCGTCGCGATCTTCGGCGAGAAGGATTCGCACGCCGTCTACTACCTGCAGCAGCAGGGCGTCACGCGTCTGGACGTCGTGAATTTCATTTCGCACGGCATCACGAAGACCGGCACCGCCGAGAACGCGAAGTCGGGCGAGAGTGCGCCCGAAAGCGAAGACGCTTCGGCGCAGAAGGAAACGCCGCTCGCGCAGTTCACGCAGAACCTCAACCAGATGGCACGCGACGGCAAGATCGATCCGCTCATCGGACGCGAGCAGGAAGTCGAGCGCGTGGTGCAGGTGCTGTGCCGCCGCCGCAAGAACAATCCGCTGCTCGTCGGCGAAGCCGGCGTCGGCAAGACGGCGATCGCCGAAGGCCTCGCATGGCGCGTCACGCGCGGCGAAGTCCCCGATATCCTGCTCGATGCGACCGTCTATTCGCTCGACATGGGCGCGTTGCTCGCGGGCACGAAGTATCGCGGCGATTTCGAACAGCGTCTCAAGACCGTCCTCAAGGAACTCAAGGAACGCCCGCACGCGATCCTGTTCATCGACGAAATTCACACGCTGATCGGCGCGGGCGCCGCATCGGGCGGCACGCTCGATGCATCGAATCTGCTCAAGCCGGCGTTGTCGTCGGGACAACTCAAGTGCATTGGCGCGACGACGTTCACCGAGTACCGCGGCATCTTCGAAAAGGATGCGGCGCTGTCGCGGCGCTTCCAGAAGATCGACGTCGTCGAACCGACGGTCGAGCAAACGATCGCGATTCTGCGCGGCCTCAAGTCGCGCTTCGAAGAGCACCACAGCGTCAAGTATTCGACGGGTGCGTTGACGGCCGCGGCCGAACTGTCGGCGCGCTTCATCACGGATCGGCATCTGCCCGACAAGGCGATCGACGTCATCGATGAGGCCGGCGCCGCGCAGCGCATTCTGCCGAAGTCGAAGCAGAAGAAGACGATCGGCAAGAACGAGATCGAAGACATCATTTCGAAGATCGCGCGCGTGCCCGCGCAAAGCGTGTCGCAGGACGATCGCGGCAAGCTTCAGACGCTCGATCGCGATCTGAAGGCGGTCGTGTTCGGCCAGGATCCGGCCATCGAGGCGCTGTCCGCTTCGATCAAGATGGCGCGTGCGGGTCTGGGCAAGACCGACAAGCCGATCGGCGCGTTCCTGTTCTCGGGCCCGACGGGGGTCGGCAAGACCGAAGTCGCGAAGCAACTGGCATTCGTGATGGGCATCGAACTGCTGCGCTTCGATATGTCGGAGTACATGGAGCGTCATGCGGTGAGCCGCCTGATCGGTGCGCCGCCCGGATATGTCGGTTTCGACCAGGGCGGGCTGCTGACCGAGGCGATCACGAAGAAGCCGCATTGCGTGCTGCTGCTCGACGAAATCGAGAAGGCGCATCCGGATATCTTCAACGTGCTGCTGCAGGTCATGGACCACGGCACGCTGACCGACAACAACGGACGCAAGGCCGACTTCCGCAACGTGATCATCATCATGACCACGAACGCGGGCGCCGAGGCCATGCAGAAGTCGACGCTCGGGTTCACGAGCCGCCGCGAAACCGGCGACGAGATGAACGACATCAAGCGCATGTTCACGCCCGAGTTCCGCAACCGGCTCGACGCAATCATCAGCTTCCGCTCGCTCGATGAGGAAATCATCATGCGCGTGGTCGACAAGTTCCTCATGCAGCTCGAAGATCAGCTGCACGAGAAGAAGGTCGATGTCGTGTTCACCGATCCGCTGCGTGCGTATCTCGGCAAGCATGGCTTCGATCCGCTGATGGGTGCGCGTCCGATGCAGCGTCTGATTCAGGACACGATCCGCCGTGCGCTGGCCGACGAACTGCTGTTCGGCAAGCTCTCGTCGGGCGGACGCGTGACCGTCGATATCGACGAGAACGACAAGATCCAGCTGACGTTCGACGAAAGCGGTTTGCCGCGCAGCGCGAACCCCGAGACGATCGAAGTCGAATAACGACGGCGCATCGAAACAAAAACGGCGAGATTTCGATCTCGCCGTTTTTTTTATGCGCTCGATATTGAGCGATCGATGCCGCGCCGCGTTTATCCCTTCCCTGTACTGCCGAATCCGCCCGCGCCGCGTTCGCTCGTGTCGAACGCCTCGACGATATTGAAGCTTGCTTGAACGACGGGCACGACGACGAGTTGCGCGAGCCGCTCGAACGGATTCAGCACGAACGACTGCGTGCCGCGATTCCATGTCGAAATCATCAGCTGTCCTTGGTAATCGGAGTCGATGAGGCCGACGAGATTGCCGAGCACGATACCGTGTTTGTGACCGAGACCCGAGCGCGGCAGGATCACGGCCGCGTAGCCGGGATCGGCGAGATGGATCGCGAGCCCGGTCGGCACGAGCGCGGTCGCGCCGGGTTCGAGCGTCAGCGGCGCGTCGAGGCACGCACGGAGGTCGAGGCCCGCGCTGCCCGGCGTCGCGTAGTGGGGCAGTTGGTCGCGCAGACGTTCGTCGAGGATCTTGAGGTCGATTTTCATGAGGGATTGAACGAGGTGAATCAGGGGCGGCGTCGCGTCTAGCGCGCGCCTTCGAGCGCGGTCTGTGCCTTGAGATCGAAGGCTTCGGCGAGCAACGCATACGAACGCAGCCGCGCGGCATAACTGCCTGCGACGGTCAGCACGATGAGCTCGTCGGCGGCGAAGCGCGACTGCAGCGCGTGCATGCGCTCGACGACCTGTTCGGGCGTGCCGATGATGCTGCGCGCCTTTTCGTGCTCAATGATCGCGCGTTCGCGGGCGCCATACGCCTGTTGCGCGCCTTGCTCGACGGACGGGATCGGCGCATTGAGTCCGAGCGCCATCTGCACGCGTCGCAGATCGACGGCCTTCTCGAGTGCGGCGGCCTCGGCCTCGGTGTCCGCGCAGATCACGAAGATCGCCGCGGCGAGATACGGCGTGCTTTCATGACCGGGCTCGAAACGCTCGCGATAGGCCTGCGCGACGCTCTCGCCGTATTGCGCGTTGATGAAATGCGCGAACGCGAAGCGCATGCCGAGCTTCGCGGCGAGCAGACCGCCGAACTCGCTCGAGCCGAGCATCCAGAGTTCGGGGCGCGTATCGATCTGAGGCTGAAGCAACACGCCGCGCGCCGCGTGATCGGGCGGCAGCGTGCCGTTGAACAGGCCGACGAGATCCGCGACCTGCTGCGGGAAGATCTCGCCGAAGTTGTAGTGTCCGCTCGCGACCGCCTGCGCGGTCTTCATGTCGCCGCCGGGCGCGCGCCCGACACCGAGATCGATGCGGTTCGGAAACAGCGCTTCGAGCATCGTGAACTGCTCGGCGAGCTTGAACGGCGAATAGTACGGCAGCATGACGCCACCCGAGCCGAGCCGGATCCGTTTCGTCACGCTGCCGAGGCGTGCGAGCATGACTTCGGGCGCCGGGTTCGCGACGCCGCGCAGACCGTGATGCTCGGCGCACCAGTAACGCGTGAAGCCGAGATCGTCGGCGAGTTGCGCAAGTTCGACCGTCGCGGCGATCGCGTCGGCGACGCGATGTCCGTGAATCACAGGGGTCTGGTCGAGGACCGAAAGTTTGACCATCTTCGCGGGGCGGTGGATGTCGATGTCTAGCTGAACAAGCCGCCGGGCAGACGCCGGGCGATCTGTTCGATCAGGGTGTTCGCGAGCGCCGTCTTGTCGGCGCGCGGCAGGCGCGTCACGCCTTGCGCGTCGTAGAGCGCGACTTCGTTGTCGTCGCGGCCGAACGTCGCCGGTCCGAGGTTGCCGATCAGCAGCGGTACGTTTTTGCGCAGGCGCTTGGCCGACGCGTTCGCGTCGAGATCGTCGCTTTCGGCAGCGAAGCCGACGCAATACGGCCCGTCCGGCAGCGCCGCGATCGTCGCAAGGATATCGGGGTTCTCGACGAATTCGAGCGTGGGCGGCGCGCCGTCGGCGGTCTTCTTGATCTTGCTCGTGCGCACCTGCGCGACACGCCAGTCGGCCACCGCCGCGACACCGATGAACACGTCCGCATGGGCCGCGGCCGCGAGCGCGGCGTCGTGCATCTGCTGCGCGGTCTGCACGTCTTCGCGCGCGATGCCCCACGGCGTGTCGAGCGCGGTGGGGCCCGCGATCAGCGTGACGTCGGCGCCGCTGTTGGCCGCCGCGCGCGCGAGCGCGAAGCCCATCTTGCCGCTCGACAGGTTCGTGATCCCGCGCACGGGGTCGATCGGTTCGAACGTCGGTCCCGCGGTGATGACGACGCGCTTGCCCTGCAGATGCTTCGGCGCGAAGAATGCGACGATCGCGGCGTAGACGGCCTGGGGTTCGAGCATGCGGCCGTCGCCGACTTCGCCGCATGCTTGCGGGCCCGCGTCGGGACCGAGCACGCGGACACCGTCGGCGCGTAACTGACGCGCATTGCGTTGCGTCGCGGGGTTCTGCCACATTTGACGATTCATCGCCGGTACGACGAGCAACGGACAATCGCGTGCGATGCAGAGCGTCGAGAGCAGATCGTCCGCGAACCCATGCGCGAGCTTCGCGATGAAATCCGTCGAGGCCGGCGCGACGACGATCGCGTCCGCTTCGCGCGAGAGATCAATGTGCGGCATGTTGTTCGGCATGCGCGCGTCCCATTGGCTCGTGTAGACGGGGCGTCCCGAGAGCGCCTGCATCGTGACCGGCGTGATGAACTGCGTCGCGGCCTCGGTCATGACGACCTGCACGGTCGCGCCGGCCTTGACGAGCAGCCGCGTGAGTTCGGCGATCTTGTAGCAAGCGATGCCGCCCGTGAGGCCGAGCACCACATGTTTTCCTGCGAGTTCCGTCATGGACATCGCCTCGCTGTTGCGTTGAGCCGGCAGCCGCCGCGCCGCGCGGCCGCTCGAATGAATCGTGAGTCCAGCATAGCCCGAAGGCCGCGCGCCGCCGGAACAACCCCGATCCTCGCAGGGCCGCGCCGCATGCGCGAGCGCGGGCCGCCGTACCTTACTGCCTTACCGTGACAACGACGGTGTTATCGCGAACCGCGCACGCGCAGCAGTTCGTCGACGATCAGCAGAATCGCGCCGAGCGTGATCGCGCTGTCGGCGAGATTGAACGTCGCGAAGTGCCAGCCGTTCAGATGGAAATCGAGAAAGTCGATCACGTGCCCGTAGGCGGCGCGGTCGATCACGTTGCCGATCGCGCCGCCGAGAATCATCGCGAGCGCGAAGCAGAACAACGTCTGGTTGCCGTGCCGGCGCAGCAGATAGACGATGAGCCAGGCCGCGCCGATCGCGAGCGCCGTGAAGAACCAGCGCTGCCATCCGCCCGACGCCGCGAGAAAGCTGAACGCGGCGCCCGTGTTGTAGGTCAGCACGAGATTGAAGAACGGCGTGATCACGCGGCCCGCGCCGTACGCGAACAGCTTGGTCATCGTGATCTTCGTAACCTGATCGATGAGCACGACGACGAGCGCGAGGCCGAGCCACGGAATCAAGACGCCTTGCTGTTGTCGGGACGTCGCCATTACGCTGCGCTCCTCGATTCGCCCGCGCCGAACAGGTTGCTCACGCAACGGCCGCATAGCGTCGGATGCTCGGCATCGGCGCCGACATCCGCGCGGTAATGCCAGCAGCGCTCGCATTTCGCGTGGGCCGACGGGCGCACGTAGACGCCGTCCTCATTGGTGTCACCCGTGGCGTCACCCGCGGCATCGTCGCGCGTCTCGACGTTCGCGGCCGACGTGATCAGCACGAACTTGAGATCGTCGCCGAGGCTCGCAAGCGCCGCCGCACGCTCGCCGCGGGCCTGGATCGTGACTTCGGCCTGCAGCGACGAACCGATTTGCTCGGCCACGCGCGCATCTTCGAGCGACTTCGTGACTTCGCCGCGAACCTCGCGCAGCAGCGTCCATTTCGCGAGCAGCGCCTCGCGGCCGGCGAGTTCGGGATACGTGTAGAACACCTCGGTGAAGATCGTGTCCGCGCCCGGCGTGAACACCTTCCACGCTTCTTCGGCGGTGAACGACAGGAACGGCGCGATCATGCGCAGCAGACCCTGCGTGATATGCCAAAGCGCGGTCTGCGCGGCGCGGCGCGCGCGCGAATCGGGCGCGCTCGTATAGAGCCGGTCCTTGAGCACGTCGAGATAGAAACCGCCGAGATCTTCCGAGCAGAACGTCGAGACCTTCGCGACGATCGGATGGAACTCGAACTTCTCGTAGTGCGCGCTCCAGTCGTTCTGCAGCGAGGCGGCGAGCGCGATCGCATAACGGTCGATCTCGAGCCATTGCTCGGGCGGCAGCGCGTGCTTCGCGTAATCGAAGTCCGACAGGTTCGCGAGCAGGAAGCGCACCGTGTTGCGGATGCGCCGGTACGTGTCCGACGTCCGCTTGAGAATTTCCTCGGACAGCGCGAGTTCGCCCGAATAATCGGTCGCCGCGATCCAGAGGCGGATGATTTCGGCGCCGAGTTTCTGCGCGATCTCTTGCGGCTCGATCCCGTTGCCGAGCGACTTCGACATCTTGCGGCCCTGCGCGTCGACGGTGAAGCCGTGCGTGAGCAGGCCCTTGTACGGCGCGCGGCCGTCGAGCATCGCCCCCGTCAGCAGCGACGAATGGAACCAGCCGCGATGCTGATCCGAGCCTTCGAGATAGAGATCGGCCGGCCACTGGAGCGAATCGGCGTGCGAACCACGCAGCACGTGCCAGTGCGTGGTGCCCGAATCGAACCAGACGTCGAGCGTGTCGCGATTCTTCTCGTAGTACTGGACGTCGTCGCCGATAAGCTCGCGGGCGTCGAGCCGTTGCCAGGCTTCGATGCCTTCCTTCTCGACGCGCTTCGCGATTTCTTCGAGCAGCGCGGGCGTATGGGGATGCAGTTCGCCCGTTTCCTTGTGGACGAAGAACGCCATCGGCACGCCCCACTGACGTTGGCGCGAGAGCGTCCAGTCCGGGCGGTTCGCGATCATCGCATGGAGTCGCGCCTTGCCCCACGACGGATAAAAGGCCGTGTTGTCGATCGCTTCGAGCGCCGTTTCGCGCAGCGTGCGGCCGCCTTCGTTGGGCTGAACGTCGAGCCCCGCGAACCATTGCGAGGTCGCGCGGTAGATGATCGGCGTCTTGTGACGCCAGCAGTGCATATAGCTGTGCGAGTCGTTCTGCGTATGCAGCAAGGTGCCCGCGAGACGCAGCGTTTCGACGATCTTCGGATTGGCCTTCCAGATCATGAGCCCGCCGAACAGCGGCAGGCTCTCGGCGAAGTGGCCGTCGCCGAGCACCGGGCTCAGGATGTCCGCGTCGGCCATGCCGTGCGCCTTGCACGAGACGAAGTCCTCGATACCGTAGGCGGGCGCCGAGTGGACGATGCCGGTCCCGGTGTCGAGCGTCACGTAGTCGCCGAGATAGACGGGCGAGGTCCGGTCGTAGCCCGGATCGGCCTTCGCGAGCGGATGCGTGAAGCGGATGCCCGCGAGGTTCGCGCCGATCGTCGACGCGACGATCTTGCCCGTCGTCTCGTATGTCTTGAGGCAGGCCTCGACACGTTCGGTCGCGAGCAACAGCAAGCCGCGCGGCGTATCGACGAGGCTATAGCTGAACTCGGGGTGCAGATTCAGCGCCTGGTTCGACGGAATCGTCCAGGGCGTCGTCGTCCAGATCACGATGCCGCCGTCGGTCGAGGGCAGCGCGGGCAGGCCGAACGCGGCCGCGACACGCTCGGGCTCGGCGTAGCCGAACACGACGTCGATCGTCGGATCGATCTTGTCCGCGTATTCGACCTCGGCTTCGGCGAGCGCCGAGCCGCAATCGAAGCACCAGTTCACGGGCTTCAGGCCGCGGAACACATAGCCTTTCTCCATGATCTTCGCGAGCGCGCGGATCTCGCCGGCTTCATTGCCGAACGCCATCGTCTTGTACGGGTTGTCCCAGTCGCCGATCACGCCGAGCCGGCGGAACCCGACCTTCTGACGCTCGATCTGCTCGGTCGCGTAGGCGCGCGCCTTTTGCTGGACTTCGGCGACCGGCAGCGATTTGCCGAACTGCTTTTCGATCTGGATCTCGATCGGCATGCCGTGGCAGTCCCAGCCGGGCACGTACGGCGCGTCGAAGCCGGCCATGTTGCGCGACTTGACGACGATGTCCTTGAGGATCTTGTTGACCGCGTGACCCAGGTGGATGTCGCCGTTCGCATAGGGCGGGCCGTCGTGCAGGATGAACTTCGGACGGCCCTTGCTTGCCGCTCGGATCTTGCCGTAGACGTCGTTGTCCTGCGCTTCCTTGACCCATTGCGGTTCGCGCTTGGGCAGATCGCCGCGCATCGGGAACGGGGTGTCGAGCAGATTGACGGGGTACTTCGACGGTTGCTTCGTATCGGCCTTCTTATCGCCTTTTTTGTCGCTCATCGTATCGCTTGGTTGGATGTCGTCGGGCTGGCGCGGCGATCGTGACCGCGCCGCTGGCAGAGCGGATGCGGCGGCGGGGGCGCGCACGCGCGCGGTCCCGGCGCCGCGAGATTCAAATTCGGTCGGTCGCGGACGTTGCGAAGTCGCGTTGTCCGCCGTGCGCGGCAAACCAGGCGCGCGTGGCGTCGACGTCGCGCTGGATGGCCGCCGTCAGCGTCGGCAGGTCGACGAACTTTTCTTCGTCGCGGAGCTTCTTGAGGAATTCCACGCGGATCAGCTTGCCGTACGCGTCGCCGTGCCAGTCGAGCAAATGGACTTCGAGCAGGACGCGGCCCGATTCGTCGACGGTCGGGCGCAGACCGAGGCTCGCCACGCCGCGCACGGGCTTGTCGGCGAGGCCGTGGACCTGTACGACGAGAATGCCCGAGAGCGCGGGACGCGTATGCGCGACGCGCAGATTCAGTGTCGGAAAGCCGAGATCGCGTCCGAGTTTCGCGCCGTGCACGACGTGGCCGCTGAATTCGTAGGGGCGTCCGAGCAGCGTCGCCGCGCCCGATACATCGCCCGCGACGAGCGCGGCGCGCACGGCCGAGCTCGAGATGCGCGCGCCCGAAGGATCGGCGACGGTCGCCATCTGCTCGACCTCGAAGCCGTAGCGCGCGCCCGCGGCCTTCAGCGATTCGACGTCGCCCGCGCGCTTGGCGCCGTAGCGGAAGTCGTCGCCGACCAGAACCCAGCGCGCATGCAGCCCGTTGACGATGATCTTTTCGACGAACGCATCGGGCGTTTGCGACGCGAACGTCTGATTGAAGTGCTCGACGACGACGCGATCGACGTGGTTCAACCGGAGCGCGTCGAGCTTGTCGCGCAGCAGCGCGATGCGCGGCGGCGCGCCGGCCGGATTGAAGAACTCGCGCGGGTGCGGCTCGAAGGTCATCACGCAGACCGGCAGGCCGCGCGCGTCGGCAGCCGCGCGCACGCGCGCGAGCAGCGCCTGATGGCCGCGATGGACGCCGTCGAAGTTGCCGATCGTCAGCGCGCAGGGCGCCTTGCTTTCGGCATTGGGTAGACCTCTGAAAACTCTCACAATTTCGCGCGCAGGGTATCCGCAGATGAGGCCAGCGGGGCCGGCTTGAGCCGTGGGCGGCAAAGGTCGGCCTGGTCCGGCAGGAATCCGGTCTCGACCGGATTGCCGCAAAACGCAAGATTATAAACGTTAGGCGGCCGCTGCTGCCTTTTGCGACGGCTTTTGCGACGGTCCGTGGTGGGCGCGATGATACTATCCGCGCATGAAAAATATTGTGATCCTGATTTCAGGCCGCGGCAGCAATATGGAGGCGATCGTCAACTCCCTCGCTGCCGAACGTTGGCCCGCGCGGATCGCGGCGGTCATTTCGAACCGGCCCGACGCGGCCGGCCTGGCGTTCGCGTCATCGCGCGGCGTGCCCACGGCGGTTGTCGATCATCGCGATTTCGCCGACCGCGAGACCTTCGATGCGCAGCTCCGGACGGTCGTCGACGGCTATTCGCCCGACCTCGTCGTGCTCGGGGGCTTCATGCGCGTGCTGACGGCAGGCTTCGTCGACCACTATCGTGGCCGCATGCTCAATGTCCATCCGTCGCTGTTGCCGAGCTTTCCGGGTCTCAAGACGCACGCGCGCGCGCTTGCGGAAGGCGTCAAGTTCCATGGCGCGACGGTCCATTTCGTGACCGCCGATCTCGATCACGGACCCATCGTGCTCCAGGGCGCGGTGCCCGTGCTCGCGGCCGACACGCCCGACGCGCTCCAGCAGCGCGTGCTTCAGATCGAACATCGCATTTACCCGCGCGCGGTGCGCTGGTTCGTCGAAGACCGCCTGTCGGTCGACGACGGCCTCGCCACGCTGACGCCCCCCGAGCCGCAATGGTGGTTCGCCACGGAGCAAGCATGAACGACAAGCCCAGAAAACCCAACCGCCCGCGGGGCGAGGAAGCGGCGGCGGCCGGCCGCCGGTCGGCCGAGCATGCGGCCTCGCGGCTGCGCGCGCCCGAAGGGACGGGCGGGGCCGGCAAGTCCGGCGCGAAGACTTCATCGGGCCCGGCGCGCGGCGCCGGTCCGGCGGGCGGTGGCGCGCGCCCCGGCAAGCCGGCCACGGGCGGCGCGAAGCCGGCCGCGAAAAGTGGTGCAAAGCGGGGCGGCAAGGCGACGCCGCTGCGTCGCGCGGGTGATCGGACGTCCAAGCCGACACCGGCCACGCGGACCGAAGGCGGCACGCGCGTTCATGGCTTCCTTGTCGGCCAAGCCGAAACCTTGCTGGCCGAAGTGCTTGAGTTCAAGGGCCCGGCCGATGCGACCACGAGCCGGTTCTTCCGCGAACATCCGAAGCTCGGCCATGCCGAGCGCGGCGTGATCGCCGAAGCGGTATTCGCCGTATTGCGCCGGCGCAATGAGTTTTCGCATCTTGCCGAGAGCGGCTCGGGGTCGCCCGCGCGACGTCTGATCCTGCTGGGCCTCATGCAGACGATCGGCCGCAAGGCGTTGGTGCCGCTTGTCTCGCCGGCCGAGGCCGAATGGCTCGAGCGGATCGCGAAGATCGATCCGGCGAGCCTGCCGGCACGTGCCCGGACCAATCTGCCCGAATGGATCGAGAAGCGGCTCGCGGCGCGTTTCGAGCCCGAGGCGCTCGCGCAGCTCGCGGCGGCGCTCAACTACTCGGCGCCGCTGGATTTGCGCGCAAACACGATCAAGGCCACGCGCGAGCAGGTGCTCGACTCGCTTGAAGCGGCGGGCATCGAGGCCGGTGAAACGCCGCTCGCGCCGAACGGGGTCCGCGTGGCGGGCAAGCCGCCGGTGAACCGGCTTAACGCCTTCGAGGAAGGCTGGTTCGAGGTCCAGGACGAAGGTAGTCAGCTCCTCTGCCATCTCGTCGGTGCGAAGCGCGGCGAGATGATTGTCGATTTCTGCGCGGGCGCGGGCGGCAAGACGCTTGCGCTCGGCGCCATGATGCGCTCGACCGGGCGGCTTTACGCGTTCGACGTGTCGGATCGCCGGCTCGCGAAACTCAAGCCCCGGATGGCCAAGAGCGGGCTGTCGAACGTGCATCCGGTGCTCATCGACAGCGAGCACGACCCGAAGATCAAGCGTCTCGCGGGCAAGATCGACCGCGTGCTCGTCGACGCGCCGTGCAGCGGCCTCGGCACGTTGCGGCGCAATCCGGATCTCAAGTGGCGTCAGACGCCCGCCTCGCTCGACGAGCTGACGCCGAAGCAGGCATCGATTCTCGCGAACGCCGCGCGACTCGTGAAGCCCGGCGGCCGCCTCGTCTACGCGACGTGTTCGATCCTCGAAGCCGAGAATGAAGCGATCGTGAACGCGTTTCTCGCGACGCACGGCGATTTCAAGCTCGTGCCGGCGTCGTCCGTGCTCGCCGCGCAGAAGATCGGGCTCGATACGGGCGACTATCTGTCGTTGTGGCCGCATATTCACGGCACCGACGGGTTCTTCGCCGCCGTGCTCGAACGCGTGAAGGCGCCCGCCAAGGGCGCCAAGGCGGAGGAGGCGGCCGAAGCCGACGACGTCGAGATCGAGGAACTGCCGGATTCGGTCGTGCCGGATCCCGAGGACGACGAGACGGACGTCGATTGAGCGTTTTCGCGGCCTGAGCGCGACAACGGCTTGGCGTGCGCCCGAAGCAGGGCGCATCTACACCCGCGCGTTGCCCATTCTTCCGTATGCATCGAGCAGCGACGTCTTGTAGACGACGCCGAGCAGCGTGGGCGTCGCGTGGCTTTCGATGACGGGCAAGCGCTCGCCTTGATGCATGAGGAAGTGCTGGAATCCCTCGCCGAGCGACATGTCGGGCGTCAGGTAGTCGAATTTTTCGCGGAGCAGATCGGCCGCGCGCATCGCGTCGGTGTTTTCATGGCGCAGCAGCGCGGACGTCACGTCCTGTAGCGCGACGACGCCGCGGAACAAGCCGCTCGGGTCGACGACGTAGACATACTTGACCGGATATTCGAGGAAGACGCGCGTGATCTCGGAAAACGCGGCCGTATCGGCGATGACCGTATCGGCCGGACGGATCAGTTCGCGCATCTGCGTCGCGCGCAGTCGCACGCGTTCCTGCTCGGAGCGGTTGCGCGCGATGATGACTTCATACATCGACGTCTCGCCCTGCGTGCGCGCGATAAAGTAGGCGACGACACACGCGAGCATCAGCGGCAACACCACCTGATAGCTGAGCGTCATCTCGAAGATCATGAGGATCGCCATCAACGGCGCGCTCGTCGCCGCGGCGAGAAAGGCGCCCATCCCGACGATCGCATACGCGAACGGCGCGGATGTCGCGTGCGGCCAGAGCGCGTTCGCGCCGAGGCCGAACAGCGAGCCGATCGTCGCGCCGACGAACAAGGTCGGCGTGAAGACCCCGCCGATCGCGCCCGACCCGACCGTCAGCGACGTCGCGACGACCTTGAAGATGAGGACCGTCGCGAGCGCGGTCCAGGTCCACGGCGAATGCAGGATCGAATTCACGACGCTGTAGCCGTTGCCCCAGACTTCGGGTGCATAGACGGACAGGACGCCGACCCCGAGTCCGCCGAGGCCCAGTCGCACGGGCAGCGGCCAGCCGGTCTTGCGGAACACGGACTTCGAGGCGTCGAGGCCGCGCAGGAACAAGGGCGACAGCACGCCGGCCAGCATGCCGAGCACGACGAACAGCAGCGATTCGGCCCCGAGGATCACGGGAAACTCGGGCATCACGTAGGCCGAGTGATAGCCGGGCAGCGTGCGCATCGTCGTGTTCGCGACGACCGACGCGACGACGATGGGCCCGAAATTCTCCATCGCGATCGAGCCGAGCACGATCTCGGTCACGAAGAACGCGCCGGCGATCGGCGCGTTGTAGGCCGACGTGATGCCGGCCGCGGCGCCGCACGCGACAAGCAGACGCAGGCGCGGCGGGTCGAATCGGCGGAAGCGGCCGATGACCGACGCGCCGAGCGCGGCGAGGTGGACCATCGAACCCTCGCGGCCGATCGAGCCGCCCGTGGCGATCGTGCAGAGCGACGAGAGGCTGCGCAGCAGGCTTTGCCGCACGGGGATCTGACCCTCGCCGATCGTGATCGCCTCCATGTAATCGGACGCCGTCCGGTCGCCGGGCGCGCGCGCCGCGATCACGAGAAAGCCGCCCGCGACAACGCCGCCGAGCGCGGGCATCGCGATGCGCACGGGCCAGGGCAAGGCGTGCGCGATCTCGACCAGACTGCCCGCGTGGCGCACGATGAGCCACTGCACGAGATCGATGCCGCTGCGAAACAGCACGGTCGCGAGCGCGCCGACGAACCCGGCGACGCATGCCCACAGCAACATCGTATGCGCCTCGGACAGGTGAAACAGTCTCTGGAGACGGGCGCGGATGCGGAGCAGGAAGTTGAACATCGGCGTGTGTGTCGACGGATATCGGCGTGTATTGGCGTGTATCGGCGTGTCGTGCGGTAGATCGTGTCGCCGGGTCGGGCGCCCCGAACCGATGCCGTACTTTACGCGAACCGCTTTTCGGAGCAATGAAACATGTGATTGCCCACGCGCGTTCGCGAGATATCGGCAAAAATTGCCTCCAAAATGCCGCAGGCCGTATCGTCGTTTACCCTCTGCGACATTCGGTCGCACGGAAATGCCTAATTTTTATAGGTTTTTTTTCGCAGCAAACCGTAAACCTTCCTGTAAAATCAGCGCCTGCGACGTCGAGCAGCCGTCGCCACGCGTTGTGCGCCGGAACCCCGCGGGCCTGCTGAGTGAGCAGACCTCGCACCGAACCCGCTGCTTTTCGACTGAGGCTCCATTTTGGTCTACGCCGTTACCGATTTCCTTGCCAATGGCCTGCTGCATTTCCATTGGTGGCAGATTGTGCTGTTTACGCTGGCGATCACGCATGTGACGATCGCGGGCGTCACGATTTATCTGCATCGTTGCCAGGCGCACCGCGCGCTTGACCTGCATCCGATCGTTTCGCATTTCTTCCGTCTCTGGCTCTGGGCCACGACGGGCATGCTGACGGGTCAATGGGCTGCGATTCACCGCAAGCACCATGCGAAGTGCGAAACCGAGGACGATCCGCATAGCCCGCAAACGCGCGGCATCTGGAAGGTGTTCCTCGAAGGCGCCGAGCTTTATCGCGCCGAAGCGAAAAACGAAGACACGCTGCGCCGCTACAGCCACGGTACGCCCGACGACTGGATCGAGCGCAATCTCTATACGCGTTACCCGATTCTCGGCGTCAGCATCATGATGGTCATCGACGTCGCGCTGTTCGGTATCGTCGGCCTGACGGTCTGGGCCGTGCAGATGGCGTGGATTCCGTTCTGGGCCGCGGGCGTCGTCAATGGCTTCGGCCACTTCTGGGGGTATCGGAACTTCAACTCGGAAGACGCGAGCACGAATCTGATCCCGTTCGGCATCCTGATCGGCGGCGAAGAGCTTCACAACAATCACCATACGTACGCGACGTCGGCGAAGCTGTCGAACAAGTGGTACGAGTTCGATATCGGCTGGATGTATATCCGCCTGCTGTCGTTCGCGAAGCTCGCGAAGGTCAAGAAGGTGGCGCCGACGCCGAAGCTCGGCGCGCGCAAGGCGCTTGTCGATCTCGACACGCTGCAGGTCGTGCTCGCGAATCGCTACGAGGTCATGGCGAGTTACGGGAAGACCGTCAAGCGCGCGTATCGCCAGGAACTTGCGCATCTGAAGGCATTCGGCGCGCGCGAAAAGTATCTGATGCTCAAGAACGCGCGCAATTGGTTCCACAAGGACACCGACGACCTTCAGGAACCGCAGAAGCAGCAGTTGCCGAATATTCTCGAGCAAAGCACGGCGCTCAAGACGTACCACGAAATGCGCGGCGAGCTCGCGGCGATCTGGGCGCGTTCGAACACGTCGCGTGAACAACTGCTCCAGCAATTGCAGGCATGGTGCCATCGCGCCGAAGAAAGCGGCATCGTCGCGCTGCGTGAGTTTGCGGGCCGACTGCGTCGCTACGCGTGATTGGGTCCGGCGAAATCCGCTACACTCCGGAAACGTCGTCGCAGGACACACCGCGGGCTGGCCAAGGTCCGCGGTGCGGATAAAAACGATCGAAGACACGATCGAAGTCCATTGGCCCCCACGAATAACCCCGCCGACGCGGGGTTTTTTGTTTTTTGGCATTGTGTCGTTCATACCCAGCGGAATCAGGGGACATCATGTTGGAACAGTCAGTCAAGGCGATCGAGTTCGATCGCCCGCAAGCGCAGGGTCTCGTTTGCGGTGTCGGACAAGCCTGGGCGCGCGTGCCCGATGCGCCGTCCGTCGAGGAGCGCGAACACCTGAAGGCACGCATTCGCGCCTTGCTCGTTCGCGAGAAAGCCGTGCTTGTCGCGCACTACTACGTCGATGGCGATCTGCAGGATCTTGCCGAGGAGACCGGCGGGTGCGTGGCCGATTCGCTTGAAATGGCGCGTTTCGGCCGCGATCATGCCGCGCAGACGCTGGTCGTCGCGGGCGTGCGATTCATGGGCGAGACCGCCAAGATCCTGAGTCCCGAAAAGCGTGTGCTGATGCCCGATCTCGATGCGACCTGTTCGCTCGATCTCGGCTGTCCGATCGATGAATTCTCGGCGTTTTGCGATGCGCATCCCGATCGGACCGTCGTCGTCTACGCGAACACGAGCGCGGCGGTGAAGGCGCGTGCCGACTGGATGGTTACGTCGTCGATCGGGCTCGATATCGTGCGCGCGCTGCATGCGCGCGGCGAAAAGATCATCTGGGCGCCCGATCGTCACCTGGGCGGCTATATCCAGAAGCAGACGGGCGCCGACATGCTGCTTTGGCAGGGCTCGTGCCTCGTGCATGACGAGTTCAAGGGCATCGAACTCGATTTGCTGCGCAAGGAACACCCGGGCGCGAAGATCCTCGTGCATCCCGAATCGCCGGCGAGCGTCGTCGAGCAGGCCGATGTCGTCGGTTCGACGACGCAGCTTATCCGGGCGACGCAGGAGCTCGACGCGAAGGAATTTATCGTCGCGACGGACCTCGGCATTCTCCACAAGATGCGCGCGGCCGCGCCGAACAAGGTGTTTATCGAAGCTCCGACAGCAGGCAACAGCGCGACGTGCAAGAGCTGCGCGCATTGCCCGTGGATGGCGATGAACGGGCTCGCGAATCTTGCGGACGTGCTCGAACACGGCCGCAACGAAATTCACGTCGACCCGCGTATCGGTCTCCGCGCGCGTCTGCCGATCGATCGGATGCTCGATTTCGCCGCGAACAAGAATGCAGTGGTGCGCGCGAGCGGCGATCTCGCGCGCGATGGGGCGCTGTTCACGAACGTGGGACCGGCCTGACAGGACACGACAGGAGACATCATGGGGAATCGTTGGGAAGAGATCCGCGCGCTTTACGGCGCGGCGCTTGATGATGCGCTTCGGCGCAACGTGGCCGATGCGCTTGCCGAAGACGTCGGCAGCGGAGACCTCACGGGACAGCTCGTGCCCGAGGGGCCGCCGCGCCGCGCGCGCGTGATCGTGCGCGAGGACACCGTGCTGTGCGGTGTGCCGTGGTTCAACGAGGTCATGCGCTCGGTCGATCCGACGCTCCGGATCGAGTGGCACAAGCATGACGGCGACCGCATGGCGCCGAACGACGTGGTCTGCGAGATCGTCGGGCCCGCGCGTTCGTTGCTGACGGCCGAGCGCAATGCGTTGAACTTCATTCAGTTGCTCACGGGCGTCGCGACGACGACGCGTCGCTACGTCGATCGCGTCGAAGGCACGCGCGCGCGGATTCGCGATACGCGCAAGACGATGCCCGGACTGCGGCTCGCGCAGAAATACGCGGTTCGCGTCGGCGGCGGCGACAATCATCGGCTCGCCTTGTACGACGGCATCCTGATCAAGGAAAACCATATCGCCGCGGCGGGCGGCGTGGGCCCGGCGGTCGACGCGGCGCTTGCGATCGGTCGACGCGTACGCGAGTCCGAAGGCCGCGATCTGTCGATCCAGGTCGAAGTCGAGTCGATTGCCCAACTGCGCGAAGCGCTTGAGCATCACGCGACGTCGATTCTGCTCGATAACTTCACGTTCGAGATGATGCGCGAGGCGGTCAGTGTGACGGGCGACCGTGCGGTGCTCGAAGTCTCGGGCAGCGTGAACCTCGATACGGTCCGGCAGATTGCCGAGACGGGGGTCGATCGGATCTCGATCGGCACGTTGACGAAGGACGTCAAGGCCGGCGATTTTTCGATGCGGATCATCGACTAAGCGCGCGCTTGCCCGGCACGACAGGATGATTGCGGGGCTCGACTGTTCGAGCCCCGTGTATCTATCGGTGACCGCCTCCCGGTCGACCGGGGGCCGGTGACGAGGGCCGGCGCTCCGGCAGACTCGACCCCGCCAGACCGATATCTGATCGGGCGGGATCTTCGTTCAAAGCGGCTTGTTGCGCATCCGGCGCGGCGCCAGCACCGACGGCAAGGCCTTGGGTAGCGACGTGGGCCAGTCCGCGCTGAAATGCAGGCCACGGCTTTCGCGGCGGCTGCGCGCGCTTTCGACGATCAGCGACGCCACGTCGACAAGGTTGCGCAGTTCGAGCAGGTCGCGGCCGATACGCGTATGCGCGTAGTACTCGTGAATCTCGTCGCGCAACAACGCGATCCGATGACGTGCGCGCGCGAGCCGCTTGTCCGTGCGCACGATCCCGACGTAATTCCACATGAGCCGTCGTAATTCGTCCCAGTTGTGCGCGACGACGACTTCTTCGTCGGGATCGGAGACGCGGCTTTCGTCCCATTCGGGCAAATGCGGTCCGACGGGCATCGCGTCCTTGTCGTCGAGAATCGATTGCGCGGCCGCGCGGCCGATCACGAGGCATTCGAGCAGCGAGTTGCTCGCGAGGCGATTCGCGCCGTGCAGCCCCGTGCATGCCGTCTCGCCGACTGCATAGAGTCCGGCGAGATCGGTCCGGCCCGCGAGGTCCGTGACGACGCCGCCGCACGTATAGTGCGCGGCCGGGACGACCGGAATCGGATCCT
The DNA here is from genome assembly GCF_003628125.1 of Pararobbsia silviterrae. Lineage (GTDB taxonomy): Bacteria > Pseudomonadota > Gammaproteobacteria > Burkholderiales > Burkholderiaceae > Pararobbsia > Pararobbsia silviterrae. Next base: position 507,945 of record NZ_RBZU01000003.1, on the reverse strand, counting down.
TCGTGATGTCGATGCCGAATTCGCGGCAGCGCGCGAGGATCGTCGGGAAGTGCTCGTTGAGGAATTCGGGCGATTGATGGCTGATGTCGAGATAGACGCAGTCGATCCCGCGCTTCTTGATTTCGAAGTCGATCGCGCGCGCGACGATGTCGCGCGGCGCGAGTTCGGCGCGCGCGTCGTGCTGCGGCATGAAGCGCGTGCCGTCGGGCAGTTTGAGCAGACCGCCTTCGCCGCGCACGGCCTCGCTGATCAGAAACGACTTCGCGTACGGGTGATAGAGGCACGTCGGATGGAACTGGATGAACTCCATGTTCGAAATTCGGCAACCCGCGCGCCAGGCCATCGCGATGCCGTCGCCCGTCGCCGTATCGGGATTCGTCGTGTACAGATAGACCTTGCCCGCACCACCGGCGGCCAGCACGGTGTGCGGCGCGTCGATCGTGACCGTGCGCCCGCGCTTGAGATCGAGCGCGTAGAGGCCGTGACACCGGCGGCCCTTGAGGCCGAGCCGGTCCGATGTGATGACGTCGATCGCGAAGTGGTCTTCGAGGATCGTGATATTCGGGTGCTGGCGTACGCGCTCGTTGAGCGTCGTGACGACGGCGTGGCCCGTCGCATCCGCGGCGTGGATGATGCGGCGATGGCTATGGCCGCCTTCGCGCGTCAGGTGAAAACCGAGTTCGGCCGCGTCGTCGCGCGTGAAGGGGACGCCCTGCGCAATCAGCCATTCGATCGCGTCGCGACCGTGTTCGACGATAAAGCGCGTGGCGGTTTCATCGCAGAGTCCGCCGCCCGCGATCAGCGTGTCGCGGACATGATTCTCGACGCTGTCCGTCGAATCGAGCACGGCCGCGATGCCACCCTGGGCCCAATCGCTCGCGCCGTCGGTCATCGATCGCTTCGCCAGGATCACGACCTTGCGGGTCTCGGCGAGATTCAATGCGACGGACATGCCCGCCAGTCCGCTTCCAACGATCGCTACATCGAAGTTCATCGTGTTCTGTCTCAGGTGCTGGGCCGATTCTGGTGCGACCCATGTCGGGAAACCGAGCGTGCAGTCTAACGGACATGCACAAACCTTGCGGGCGACGTGCGTATGCGACGTACATAACAAAAAACCCCGCAGTGCGGGGTTTTTGACGCCACTCGAACGCTGGGGGTCGAGTGTCTTACTTGATCTTCGTTTCTTTGTAGTCGACGTGCTTGCGAGCGACCGGATCAAATTTCTTGATCAGCATCTTTTCCGGCGTCGTGCGCTTGTTCTTCGTCGTCGTATAGAAGTGACCCGTACCTGCGGTCGACTCCAGCTTGATCTTGTCGCGAATGCCCTTGGCCATGTCCGTGCTCCTTAGACTTCACCGCGTGCGCGCAGGTCTGCGAGCACAGCGTCGATACCGTTCTTGTCGATCAGGCGCAGGCCAGCGTTCGACAGGCGCAGACGCACCCAACGGTTCTCGCTTTCGACCCAGAAACGACGGTTTTGCAGATTCGGCAGAAAACGGCGCTTGGTCTTGTTGTTGGCGTGGGAAATATTGTTGCCGACCATCGGCGCTTTCCCGGTCACTTTACATACGCGTGCCATGAAGCACTCCTAGCTTGAATTCTTGGGTATAACGCGTAGGCCCCGTCATAGACACGTACTGCTTACTGGGCGAACGCCTGAATAGGTTGGAACAGGAATCCGGGAGTATAGCGGGAAAAGCGCAGGGAAATCAAACCGTTTTTTGCTTTTCCGCGATTCGCGCGCCGACGTTCCGCGCGGCGATCGGGGTCGGATTCCGGTGCATGGCCCGCTCAGAGCCAGCCGCGCTCGTGGAACGAGACGACCGACCCGGCGCCGACGACGATGTGGTCGAGCAGCGTCACTTCGATGGTTTCGAAGGTCCGCGCGAGTTCACGCGTGAGTTCGCGGTCGCTCGGGCTCGGTTCGGCGTCGCCGGACGGGTGATTATGCCCGACGATGACCGAGGCCGCGTTCCAGTCGAGCGCGTTGCGCGCAAGTTCGCGCGGATGCACGGCCGTGCGCGTGAGGCCGCCGCGCGAGCACTCCTCGTAGTGGAGCATCCGGTGCCGGGCATCGAGATAGATGCAGACGAACACTTCGTGCGGGCGCGACCCGATCCAGAGCTTCATGAACGACTGGATCGTCTCGGGCGTCATCGAGGCCTGGGATGTCCGCATCTCGTCCGCGAGTGCGCGCTGCGCGGCGATGCCGATCGCGCGCAACAGCGACATTTTCGCCGGACCGATTCCATGGACCTGTCGAAGCGCGGCGGGCGCCGCCGACAGGACGCCGCGCAAGGATCCGAAACGGCGCAGCAGCGTCTCGGCGACCTCGAACACATCCGTGCCCGCGGGGCCCGTGCCAAGAAAAATGGCGAGCAGTTGCGCGTCGGTCAGCGCTTCGGGGCCCTGCGTCGCGAGCCGTTCGCGCGGCAGATCCGCGCGCACCCGGTCGAAGCCCGCGAACGTGGCGCGGCCCCTTCTTGCGCGCGGCCGCAAGCCGCCGCGCGCAAGAAGGGGCGCCCGCGCGGGTTCGGACGCGGCGTGATCCCGGCGCCCTTGCTCGGCACCGAATGCCGTTCCGATCGTGTCTTGTGGATCCATCGTGATTCCTCCTTGCATGCCGAACGCCCGACGGTCTCGCGGAGCCTCGCTTACAATACGGGTTTTGGCGCACGCTTCGTGCGCCTCGTTTTTCGCCGAGCATTGCATGACCGTCATCGACACCGCACGCATTCAGGCTGGCTCCCATGTCACGCTGCACTACCGCCTCTCGCTCGCCGACGGCGCGGACATCGCCAACACCTTCAACGACAAACCCGCGACCTTGCTGATCGGCGCGGGGCAGATCGCGCCGTCGCTCGAACAGAGGCTGATCGGGATGGCGGTCGGCGATCATGCGTCTTTTGAGCTGGCGCCGGAGCAGGGGTTCGGTGAGCGAAATCCCGAACTGATTCAGAAGGTGTCGCTCGCGACGCTGCGCAAGCAGTCGAATCTGGGCGAAACCTATGTGCCCGGCGATGTCGTCGAATTCAATGCGCCGAGCGGCGGCCGCTACGCCGGGGTGCTCAAGGAGCTTGGCGATACCTACGCGCTGTTCGATTTCAATCACCCCCTGGCGGGGCAGAGCCTGACGTTCGAAGCGAAAGTCATCGGCATTCTCTGAGCTCCGAGAGGTAGGCATGTCGGATTTTGAGATTCTTCTTGCGCAACCCCGTGGATTCTGTGCCGGGGTCGATCGCGCGATCGAGATCGTCGAACGTGCGATCCATCTGTACGGCGCACCGATCTACGTGCGTCATGAGATCGTTCACAACGCGTACGTCGTGAGCGATCTGCGCCAAAAAGGCGCGATCTTCGTCGAGGATCTCGCCGAGGTGCCCGACGGCGGCACGGTGATCTTCTCGGCGCACGGCGTCTCGAAGGCGATCCGCGCCGAGGCCGAGCGCCGCGGCCTGCGCATTTTCGATGCGACATGCCCGCTCGTGACGAAGGTGCATATGGAAGTCGCGAAGATGCGCGCCGACGGCTACGAGATCATCATGGTCGGCCACAAGGGCCATCCCGAAGTCGAAGGCACGATGGGGCAAAGCGGCGAGGGCATGCATCTCGTCGAGGATGTCGCCGACGTCAACCGGCTCGTGGTCGCACGCGCGGACCGGCTCGCCGTCGTCACGCAGACCACGCTCTCGGTCGACGACGCGGCCGAAGTGCTCGGCGCGCTGCGCGCGCGGTTCCCCGAGATCCGCGAGCCGAAGAAGCAGGACATTTGCTACGCGACGCAGAATCGCCAGGACGCGGTCAAGTTCATGGCGCCGCGCTGCGACCTCGTGATCGTCGTCGGAAGCCCCAATAGTTCGAATTCGAACCGGCTGCGCGAGGTCGCCGAACGGTACGGCATTCCGTCCTATATGGTCGACGATCCGTCGCAAATCGATCCGGGCTGGGTCGTCGGCAAGCGCAGAGTGGGCATTACCGCGGGGGCATCGGCGCCCGAGGTGCTCGCTCAGGCCGTGATCGGCCGCCTGCGCGAGCTCGGCGCGTCGTCCGTGCATCCGCTCGACGGCGTCGAGGAAAATGTGACGTTCCCGCTGCCGCGCGGACTGAGTGCAACCGCAGCATAGCGATGCGCTGACCGAACATCTGATTCAATCCAACAACGCCATGCAGCGCGCGCTTGCGTGGCGTATATTTTTCTGCAGCCGTCCGGCTGCATTTTTTTTGTCCGGACGCCGCAGGCCTCTCCGGGCAGGCCCGCATTGACGTTCGACCGGGGTGTGGCGCAACCTTGCGGCGGATCGCGTGGCGCGAAAGTGCAACCCAGTTGCGATGCGGGTGGCACCTGACCGACATAAACGAACCGGCAATGCAGGAAAACCCGAGCGCATCGAATATTGCTCACCTTTGATCTGGCTGTAAAATTCGCGCGCTTTCGGCAGGTTGCACTCTGTTGCCGGCGGCGCCAGACCGGACATGCATGGGGCAGACCCCGTCCTTGCGCCATCGGCGCACCGGTTATTTTTTTCTACGAGCCGTTCCGTCGCACACTGTCGGGGTCCGGGCCCATACGCCCGGCGATCAAGACAAACCGGACGTACGGGCAAAGGAGTATCAGATGGATATCTTTATCCAGCAGCTCATCAATGGGCTGGTCCTAGGGAGCGTGTACGCGATCATCGCGCTGGGCTACACGATGGTCTACGGGATCATCGGCATGATCAATTTCGCGCACGGCGACGTGTTGATGATCGGCGCGATGGTCGCGCTGTCGGCGATCAACGTGCTCCAGGCACACTTTCCCGCGCTCGGCATGGTGCCCACGCTCGTGATCGCGTTGATCATCTCGGCCCTCGTCTGTGCGGCCGCCGGTTACACGATCGAGCGTGTCGCTTATCGGCCGCTGCGCAATGCGCCGCGGCTCGCGCCGCTGATCACGGCGATCGGCGTCTCGATCCTGCTGCAGACGATCGCGATGATGATCTGGGGCCGCAGCCCCTTGAGCTTCCCGCAGTTGCTGCCGACGGATCCGCTGACCGTCATCGCGCCGCAGGGCGATCATCCGGGCGCCGTGATCTCGGCGACCGAAATCATCATCATCGTCGTCGCGTTTCTGACGATGGCGGGCCTGCTGTTGCTCGTGCACAAGACGCGGCTCGGCCGCGCGATGCGCGCGACGGCCGAGAATCGCGCGGTCGCGGGTCTCATGGGCGTGAACCCGAATTTCGTGATCTCGGCGACGTTCATGATCGGCTCGGCGCTCGCCGCGCTCGCGGGCGTCATGATCGCGTCCGAATACGGCAACGCGCACTTCTACATGGGCTTTATCCCGGGTCTCAAGGCGTTCACCGCGGCCGTGCTCGGCGGCATCGGCAATCTCGCTGGCGCGATGGTCGGCGGGGTCGTGCTCGGCATCATCGAACAGCTCGGAGCGGGCTATATCGGCGACTTCACGGGCGGGGTGTTCGGTTCGAACTACCAGGACGTGTTCGCTTTCATCGTGCTCATCGTCGTGCTCGTGTTCCGTCCGTCGGGTCTGCTCGGCGAACGCGTCGCGGATCGCGCCTAAGCCAAACGGGGATATCGTCATGACTTCCATTCAACCCGTCGAACCGTCGACCGCCGTCATTCCCGAGAAGAAGACGCCCAGGCACTATGCCGGGGTCGCCCTGATCGCGCTCGGCGTGATCCTCGCGCCGATGATCATCGGCGCCGCGGGCGGCAACTACTGGGTCCGCGTGCTCGACTTCGCGATGCTCTACGTGATGCTCGCGCTCGGCCTGAACGTCGTGGTCGGTTTCGCCGGCCTGCTCGATCTCGGCTATATCGCGTTCTACGCGGTCGGCGCGTATATCGCGGCGCTGCTGTCGTCGCCGCATCTGACGACGCAATTCGCCTGGATCGCCGCGATATTTCCGCACGGCCTGCATCTTTCGATCTGGCTCATCGTGCCGCTCGCGATGTGCGTCGCCGCGATCTTCGGGATTCTGCTCGGCGCGCCGACGCTGCGTCTGCGCGGCGACTATCTCGCGATCGTGACGCTCGGCTTCGGGGAGATCGTGCGGCTCTTCATGAACAACCTCGATCGGCCCGTCAACGTGACCAACGGACCGAAGGGCATCACGGGGGTCGACCCCGTCTCGATCGGCGGTTTCAACTTCAACGAGACGCACTCCGTGCTCGGCATCTCGATGCCGTCGGTGTATCTCTACTACTACCTGTTCGTCCTTTGCGCGTTGTTCGTGATCTTCGTCTGCGTGCGGCTCCAGCATTCGCGGATCGGCCGCGCCTGGGCCGCGATCCGCGAGGACGAGATCGCCGCGAAGGCGATGGGGATCAACACGCGGAACATCAAGCTGCTCGCGTTTGCGATGGGGGCGTCGTTCGGCGGCCTGTCGGGCGCGATGTTCGGCGCGTTCCAGGGTTTCGTGTCGCCCGAGTCGTTCACGTTCTGGGAGTCGGTCGTGGTGCTCGCGTGCGTCGTGCTCGGCGGCATGGGCCATATTCCGGGCGTGATCCTCGGCGCGGTGATGCTGTCGATCTTCCCTGAATTCCTGCGCTCGACGATGGGCCCGCTGCAAAACATGTTGTTCGGCCATCAGATTCTCGATACCGAAGTCATTCGCCAGCTTCTCTACGGTCTCGCGATGGTCGTCATCATGCTGTATCGCCCCGCGGGTCTCTGGCCGTCGCCCAAGCATGAGGACAAGCTCCTCAAGGCGTCGCGCCGCGACAAGACGGTACGCGCTTAACCGGACGGGGATCCACGAACCATGAGCAAATCCATTCGACTCTCCGTGAAGGGTGTCAACAAACGATTCGGCGGCTTGCAGGCCTTGTCCGATGTCGGGCTGCAGATCGAGGAAGGACAGATCTACGGCCTCATCGGTCCGAACGGCGCGGGCAAGACGACGTTCTTCAATGTGATTACGGGCCTCTACGAACCCGACTCGGGCGACTTCGTGCTCGACGGGCAGGCCTACAAGCCGACGGCCGTCCATGAAGTCGCGAAGACCGGTATCGCGCGGACGTTTCAGAACATCCGGCTGTTCGGCGGCATGACCGCGCTCGAAAACGTGATGGTCGGCCGTCACGTGCGCACGCGGCACGGTCTGATCGGCGCGGTGCTCCGGACGCCGTCCGAACGCAAGGAAGAACGCGAGATCAAGGAGCGTGCGCTCGATCTGCTCGAATACGTCGGCGTCACGCAGTATGCCGACTACACCGCGCGGAACCTGTCGTACGGCCATCAGCGCCGTCTCGAGATCGCGCGCGCGCTGGCGACCGATCCGAAGCTGCTCGCGCTCGACGAGCCCGCGGCCGGCATGAACGCGACCGAAAAGGTCGAACTCACGCGCCTGCTCGACAAGATTCGCGCCGATGGCAGGACGATTCTGCTGATCGAGCACGATGTGAAACTCGTGATGGGCCTCTGCAACCGGATGACGGTGCTCGACTACGGCAAGGTGATTGCCGAAGGGCTGCCGCAGGACGTGCAGAAGGATCCGAAAGTGATCGAAGCCTATCTTGGCGGGGGAGGCCACTGATGACGACGAACGGTTCAGCGATGCTCTCGATCTCGGGGCTCAAAGTTGCCTACGGCGGCATTCAGGCCGTCAAGGGCGTCAATCTCGAGGTCCGCGAGGGCGAACTCGTCACCTTGATCGGCGCGAACGGCGCGGGCAAGACGACGACGATGAAGGCGATCACCGGTATCAAGCCGATCAGCGGCGGCGATATCGTCTATCGCGGCGAGTCGATCAAGGGCGTGCCGCCGCACGAGTTGCTCAAGCGCGGTCTTGCGATGGTGCCCGAAGGCCGCGGCATCTTCGCGCGCATGACGATTCTCGAGAACATGCAGATGGGCGCGTACCTGCGTAACGACAGCGACGGCATCCAGAAGGATGTCGAGCGCATGTTCGGCTTCTTTCCGCGGCTCAAGGAACGTGCGTCGCAGCTCGCGGGCACCTTGTCGGGCGGCGAGCAGCAGATGCTCGCGATGGCGCGCGCGATCATCAGCCGGCCGAAGCTGCTCCTGCTCGACGAGCCGTCGATGGGACTCTCGCCGATCATGGTCGAGAAAATTTTCGAAGTCGTGCGCGAGATCTCGAAGGAAGGGCTCACGGTGCTGCTCGTCGAGCAGAACGCGAAGCTCGCCCTGCAGGCGGCGACGCGCGGCTACGTGATGGACTCGGGCACGATCACGATGTCGGGCGAGGCGAAGCAGATGCTCGACGATCCGAAGGTCCGCGCGGCGTATCTCGGCGAGTAGCGCGTGTCTGTGCTTCGGTCCGCGCGGATGGCGGGCCGAGGGACGGTGGCTGACGTGTGGTGGGCGCTGATGCATAAGCCCGCGCGCGCATGGACGGATCCGATGCGAGCCCGTTCGACGTGACTCGCAAAAAAAGGGGTGCCCGCCAAGGCACCCCTTTTTTATGACGGCGGCCGATGCCGGCCCGCGACTCAGGCGAGGCTGTCGAGCACCGTGCGCAGCGCGCCGAGTGCGAGATCGATTTCCGCGTTCGTCACGTTGAGCGCGGGCATGAAGCGGATCAGGTTCGGACGCGCGGCGTTGAGCAGCACGCCATCCGGCTGGAGCTCGCGCGCGCGTTCGACGATCTGGTTGCCCTTGTCGTGATTCATGAGCAGCGCGCGCAGCAGGCCTTCGCCGCGTTCGCCGTTCATGCCGTAGTCGGCCGAGATCTTGAGCAGGCCCGCCTTCAGATACTCGCCGCGCGCGCGCACGCCTTCGAGGAAGCCCGGCGCGATCAACTGTTCGATGACCGACAGACCGACGGCCGTCATCAACGGATTGCCGTTATACGTACCGCCTTGATCGCCGGCTTCGAACACCGCGATCTCCTCGCGCGCAAGCAAGGCCGCGAGCGGCACGCCGCCGCCGATGCCCTTGCCGAGCGTCATGATGTCGGGCTCGATGCCCGAGAGCTGGTACGCGAACAGCGAACCCGCGCGGCCGCAGCCCGTCTGCACTTCGTCGACGATCAGCAGCAGATTGTGTTTGCGCGTGAGCTCGCGCAACTGCTTCATGAATTCGGCCGTCGCCGGAATCACGCCGCCTTCGCCCTGAATCGGTTCGAGCATGACCGCGACGGTCTTGTCGTTGATCAAAGCCTCGACCGACGCGATGTCGTTGAGGTCGGCCTTCGGGAAGCCCGGCACCTGCGGCGCGTAGAGCGTGTCCCAACCGGGCTTGCCGCTGGCCGACATCGTCGCGATCGTGCGGCCGTGGAAGCTGTGGTCGAACGTGATGATCTCGTAGGCGCCGTTCTTGAACTTGCGGCCCCACTTGCGCGCGAGCTTGATCGCGCCTTCGTTGGCTTCGGCGCCGCTGTTGGCGAAGAACACCTTCTGGAAGCAACTGTTCGCGGTCAGGAGATTCGCGAGACGCGTCATCGGCTCGTTGTAGAACGCGGGGCTCGGATTGATGAGCTTGCGCGCCTGCGTTTCGAGCGCCTGGATCATGCCGGGATTGCAGTGGCCGAGGCAGTTGACGGCCCAGCCCTGAATGAAGTCCAGATATCGCTTGCCGTTATTGTCGTAAAGCCACGATCCCTCGCCGCGCGTGAACACGATGTCGGGCCGGCTCGTGATGTACATCAGCGAATCGATCGGGTAGTCATTGAACTTCATGGTCGCTTCACTCCTTCAGACGGCGTTGACCAGATCCGCGGCGCTCGTAAACGAATCCGCAAAAAATTCCTCGGCCGGCAGGCCGTGGTGCGAACTGAAATCCCGATGCGCCGATTCGACCATGACGGGCGCGCCGCACGCATAGACTTGGTAATTCGACAAGTCTGGCAGGTCCTCGATGACGGCGCGATGAACGAATCCGGTTCGACCCGTCCAGGCGTCGGCTTCGGTCGGTTCGGACAGCACGGGAATGAAGCGGAAGTGTGGCAGTTCAGCCGCCCATTTTTCTGCCAAGGACGCCAAATAAAGGTCCTTTTTCGAGCGCGCCCCCCAGTAAAGCGACATCGGCCGCGTGATGCCGGTATGAATCGCGTGCTCGATCATCGCCTTGATCGGCGCGAAGCCCGTGCCCGATGCGAGGAAGACGATCGGTTTGTCCGAGTCTTCGCGCAGGAAGAACGTGCCGAGCGGGCCTTCGAAGCGCAGGATGTCGCGTTCCTTCATCGTGCCAAACACGTGATCGGTGAACACGCCGCCCGGCATATGGCGGATATGCAGCTCGACGGGACCTTCGTGATGCGGTGCGCTCGCCATCGAATAGCTGCGGCGCTTGCCGTCCTTGAGCAGGAATTCGACGTATTGGCCCGCGAGGTATTGCAGGCGTTCGTTCGCGGGCAACTGGAGCTTGAGCACGATGACGTCGTCAGCCAGGCGTTCGAGCGCGTTGACGCGGCAGGGCAGCTTCTTGACGGGCATGTCGCCGACACCGGACACCTCGCGGATATCGATCTCGAGATCCGATTTCGCGGTCACGCAGCAGAACAGGGCCATGCCGCGGGTCTTTTCGTCGTTCGACAGCGCCGACGACGAGTGGGGGCCCTGGTCGAACTCGCCCGAGAGGACCGAGCCCTTGCACGAGCCGCACGCGCCGTTCTTGCAGCCGTACGGGAGGCCGACGCCCTGGCGGACCGCCGCGGTCAGCACGGGCTCGTCGCCCTCGACCTGGAATTGCCGGCCGCTTTGCCGGATCGTCACATTGAATGCCATAACGGGTCAGTCGAATTACGTCGTATTGGTGGAGAAACATCGCGCCGCGCGTCATGCGCCGGCGCACCCGAGGTTCGTTGCGGCAGCATGCCGACGCAGGTTCGGCACGCCCGTCTCGCGGGGATGCCGGAGTTGCGTCGCGCGCATGCTGCCGCGATGGGTTCGTCGATCGATCGCTACAATGCCGGACCATGATCCGAACCCGAAAACTGCGTCGTCCGCGCGTGCTCGTCGTCGGGGCGGGCCACGTCGGCTTGCGCTGCGTGACCCTGCTGCGCGACCGGTATCGCGTCTTCGCGCTCACGCGCGACGATGATCCGGCGCGTCTCGCCGCATTGCGCGAGGCAGGCGCCGTGCCGGTCGCGGGCGACCTCGACCGGCGCCGAAGCCTGCATCGCGCCGCGCGGCTGGCGAACACGATCCTCGATCTTGCGCCGCCGCCTGCGAGCGGCGCGCGCGACCCGCGATCCGAGGCTCTGATCGCCGCGCTTGCGCGAGCGCGCGGACGGGCGCCCATTGTACCCGAGCGACGCCCGCCGACCGTGGTCTACGCCAGCACGACGGGCGTGTATGGCGATTGCGGCGGCGCGCGTGTCGACGAGACGCGTCCCGTGCGACCCGCGAATCCGCGCGCCGTGCGGCGCGTGGCGGCCGAGCGCGCGTGGCGCGCGGCCGGGGCGCGTCGCGCGGTCGATCTGCGCATCGTACGGATTCCCGGCATCTACTCGGCGCAGCGCTTGCCCGTCGAACGCCTGCGCAAGGGCACGCCGGCCCTGGCCGAGGCCGACGACGTCTTCACGAGCCATATCCATGCCGACGATCTCGCGGCGATCGTGATCCGTGCGGCGCGCGCCGGACGACCGCAACGCGTCTATCTGGCCGCCGACGATACGCGGCTTCGGATGGCCGACTACTTTGACCTGGTGGCCGATCGCACGGGGCTGCCGCGGCCGCCGCGGATCGCGCGCAGCGTGGCGGAGGCCGTGCTCGAGCCCGTGTTGCTGAGCTTTATGCGCGAGTCGCGCCGGATCGACAATGGGCGGCTCAAGCACGAACTCGGCTACCGGCTGCGCTTTCCGACCGTCGAGGATTTTTTCGACAGCGAGGGTTGAGGCCGATCCGGGATCAGCGCGCGGCCGCGCCCGGCTTGAGCGCGTCGAACTCGTGCGGTTCGAGCCAGCGCCATTGACCGGGGTCGAGCGAGGCGGGCAGAACGAGCGCGCCGAGCGCGTCGCGATGGAGCGTCTCGACGTGGTTGCCCGTCGCCGCGACCATGCGTTTGACCTGGTGGTACTTGCCTTCGTGGATCGTCAGCACGAGCGTATGGGCCGATTCGCGTACGGCCGACAGTGCCGCGAGCGGCGCTTTTTCGTCGTGCAGCAGGACGCCGCGTTCGAGCGCTTCGAGTTGCGCGTCCTCGATCGGGCGCGCGGTGCCGACGCGATAGCGTTTGGGCACCTTGCGCTTGGGCGACGTGTTCTGGTGAATGAATGCGCCGTCGTCGGATAGCAGCAGGAGGCCCGTCGTGTCCTGGTCGAGCCGGCCCACGCACTGGACGTTGCGTTCGACGAGCGGCTGGGGCAGCAGTGTGAAGACGCTCGGATGATGGTGCGGATTGCGCGAGCATTCGAATCCCGCGGGCTTGTGCATCAGCAGATATGCATGCTCGCGCCACGTCCATTCGATCGCGTCGATCGTGAAGGCGAGGCCCTGGGGAGGGTAGTCGGCGTCGGCGTCGGTCACGATCGCGCCGTCGATCGCGACGCGGCCGTTTTCAATCAGCGCGCGGCATTGGCGGCGCGTGCCGAAGCCTTGCGAGTGGAGAATGCGTTCGAGAATCATCGGCGCGACTGTAGCACGCGGCGCTTGAGCGGCGCCGCGTGTGTCGCGTGTGTTCGCGCCTCGCTCAGATCTCGGCGCGCACCTGTGCGAGCGCGCTCGCGAGGATCATCGCGTGCGCGTTGAGCGGCGCGGGGACGGCCGGAATCGGACGGTAGATCGCATCGCCGGGATCGATATGCATGCCGGTGATGGCGCAGCATCCGGGCTGATGCGCGATGCCGACGCGCCAGATTTGATCGTTGTAGTGGCACGAGGTCGAGTCGCGCCACGAGACGGCGACCGTGCGTTCGCTCAGCCGATCGAGCACGTTGACGATGCGCCCCGAGTGCGTGCCGTCGTCCTGCGCTTCGATTTGATAGCGGCGACGGTCGTTGGCGGCTTCGCGGGACGCGAGCGCACGCGAGTCGCTGGCCGACGGACTCGCGCATTCGTCGGCCGTCGTCGATTCGAGCAGGCAATGAAGAATGCCCTTCCACGGGTCACCAACGAGTGCATTGCGTTTGAGAGCATTGCTTTTCATGGATCACGCTCCGTTGATTGAGCTTCGAGCCGGGTCGGGACTCGGGCATCCGTGCATCGCGTCTGTGCCGAAGGCTGCATGTTTCGGTGAGGGCGGATGGGAGATGTCCATGCGCAGCGTGCGCAATCCGAACAGGCAACGATCCGAGTATGAAGAGGCGTAATGACGCGGTCTTTTCAGTCCGCACGGCGATTTCGAAATCGCACGGGGCGAGACCGTATACGTTGGTATGAGTACAGAGCGGCGGGCCGGCTTTCGTATAGGGCGGGTCGCGCGGATGGCGCCGCGACGCTTGCGGGACGGGCGATTCGCGGTATGAGGCGGAGATGAGGGGCGGGCGGGGATCCCACGCGGAGCCTGCGCCGCACCATCCGCTTGCGCGTTATGCGATGCGCAGTGTTGCATTCATGCCTGACCCTGCCGAGGCGCCATATGGCTGTCATATTCGCCGTCCCATTTAGCCGAGGCGGCTTAACGCGGCGTCGATCGATGCCTTGCGCATCGGGCACCGGCAATAAAAAACCCCGCGAGCGCTAGTCTGGCGGGGTTTCTTTGGCAAAGCTCGGAATCGTTGGAACAGCAATGTGGTGCCCGGGGCCGGACTCGAACCGGCACGCCTCGCGGCGGGGGATTTTGAGTCCCCTGCGTCTACCTGTTTCACCACCCGGGCTGATCGCTGTTGCATGCGCCGCCACCTAGCTGCATAGGGCTGCGCGCGAAGACGGCGATTATGGCCGAAAGCCGCCGGACGGGCAAGCACCCGACGACACAGCGGCGACGGCGCGCGGGAGGACCACACGCGGGCCATCCCGCCGGGCAGGGATTCGAGCGCGCGAAGGCGCCCTCACTGACTCAAATAGACAAACTTCCCGTCCTTGATCTCGCCCATCACGCTCGCGCGCTGATCGAGGCCCACGTGGTCGTGCGCGCTCATATTGACGATCCCGTTCGGGACGATCAGGTCGTGTGTCTGTTCCAGCGCCGCGCGCAACGCGGCCCGGAAGGCCGGCGTGCCCGGCTGCGCGACCTTCGACGCGCTCGACACCGCCGCGTTCAGCAACGGCCAGACCCCCGCCGCATCGCCCGCGAACTGCGTGACCGTGCCCGCACCGTAGCTGGCTTCATATTGATTGACGAAGGTCATCGCGGCCTTCTTGACCGGGTGGCTCGACGGCAGGCTCTGGGCCACGACGACCGGCTGCGTCGGAAACAGCGTGCCTTCGACATCCTTGCCGCCGAGTTTCAGAAACTCGGGCGTCGCGATCCCGTGCGTCTGATAGATCGGCCCCTTGAAGCCGCGCGCCTTGAGTTCGCGCTCGGGCAGCACGGCCGGCGTACCGGACCCCGCGACCAGCACCGCGTCAGGATGCGCGCTCATGACCTTGAGCACCTGACCCGTCACACTCGTATCCGTCCGGTTATACCGCTCGACGTCGACGATCCGGATCGAGCGGATCTGCGCAAACTGGCTGAACTGCTTGAGCCAACTGTCCCCGTAGCCGTCCGCGAAGCCAATGAAACCGACCGTCTTGACGTTGTGCGCACTCATATAGCGCGTCATGACGTCGGCCATCGCGCTGTCGTTCTGCGCCATCTTGAACGCCCACGTCCGCGATCCCTCCTGCGGTTCGACGACCGAGCCCGAACCCACGAGCGTAATCATCGGCGTCGTCGCCGCCGCCACGGGATCGAGCGCCGCGAGCGCGGCCGCCGTCACGTTCGGACCGACGATCACATCGACCGTGTCCTCGGTCAGCAGGCGCCGCACATTGCGCACGGCGTTGCCCGGGTCGCTCGCGTCGTCGAGGATCACATATTTCGCGTCCTCGCCGCCCAGCTGGCGCGGCCACATCTGCACGGCCTTCTGGCTCGACAGCCCGATCGCCGCGGCTGGGCCCGTCGTCGACAGATCGATGCCGACCGTCACGCCCTTCGCGTGCGCGCCAAGCGCCGCCAGCGCCGCGCACAGGCCGATCGCCGCGGCTGCGGCGTGACGTTTGAACCGTCCGAGTGTCGGGTTCGGATGCATGCGGGTCCCCTTGCGTGTTTTCTAGCGTTGGAATGGGTCGTGCTCAGAGTTCGTAGTTCTCGTGCTCGCCGCGCAGCGCCTGCTCGACGAGCTTGCGCGTGAGCGTCGGCGACAGGAGCTCGACGAGCGTATAGATATAGCCGCGCAAATACGCACCCTGCTTGAGCGCGATCCGCGTCACATTGCTGCCGAACAAATGACCGACCGGAATCGCGCGCAGATGCCGGTCGCGCTCGGCGTTGAACGCGACATCGGCCATGAGGCCGACGCCCAGTCCAAGTTCGACATAGGTCTTGATCACATCGGCGTCGATCGCTTCGAGCACGACGTCCGGCGTAAGATTTCGCAATGCGAAAGCCTGATTGATCTTCGACCGGCCCGCGAACGCGGGGTCGTAGGTGATCAGCGGGTAGCGCGCGAGATCGTCGAGCGTCACGCTCGCGCGCTCGAGCAGCGGATGGTCGGGCTGCACGATGGCGACGTGATGCCACTGGAAGCACGGCAGCGAAACGAGATCCTTGTAGCCCGACAGGGCTTCCGTGGCGATGCCGATATCGGCCTGATCGTGCAGCACCATCTCGGCGACCTGCGTCGGACTGCCCTGCAGAATCGAGAGCCGGACCTTCGGAAAACGCCGCTTGAACTCGGCGACGGCGGACGGCAACGAGTAGCGCGCCTGGGTGTGCGTCGCGGCAATCGTCAGGTTCCCCTGATCCTGAGCCGCGTAGTCTTTCCCAACTCGCTTTAAACTCTCAACTTCCTGAAGGATCTTCTCGACCGAGACCAGAATGATCCGACCGGGCTCGGTCAACGACCGGACCCGCTTGCCGTGCCGCGTGAAGATTTCGACGCCGAGCTCCTCTTCGAGCTCGATGATGGCCTTCGACACGCCGGGCTGCGAGGTGTACAGCGCCTTGGCGGCCTCGGTCAGGTTGTAGTTTTGACGAACAGCTTCGCGGACGAAGCGGAACTGGTGCAAGTTCATATATAACCTCGCCGCATATCAAAAGAAAAATTCAGTCGTTTGAAATATAAAGCGAGTTTATTACGATCAACGCACTTTTTCCAATATCGATAGCAGCATTCGTCATTTGCAAATGAGCAATCGATCCGAACCGGTTTGGCGGGACGCGGTCCAGACGGGTTGAGTCGGTTGATGTCGAGATACATCCGTCGCGCGGACGGTCCATCGGGGCCGCGGGCGTCGGATCACAGAAAAACAGAGGGTGCCCCATGTATCAATACGATCGGCTTGATCAGGCCATCGTCGACGAACGGGTCGAGCAGTACCGGGATCAGGTCCGCCGCCGCCTGTCGGGCGAGCTGTCGGAAGAGGAGTTCCGTCCGCTGCGCCTGCAGAACGGTCTCTATATGCAGCGCCACGCGTACATGCTGCGCGTCGCGATCCCGTACGGCCATCTGAGCAGCCGCCAGGTCCGCACGCTCGCGGAGATCGCGCGCGACTACGACCGCGATTACGGCCATTTCTCGACGCGCACGAACATCCAGTACAACTGGATCGAGCTCGAAAAGACGCCGGACATCCTGCGCAAGCTCGCCGACGTCGAGATGCATGCGATCCAGACCTCGGGCAACTGCATCCGCAACATCACGGCCGATCAGTTCGCGGGCGTCGCGCCCGACGAGATCGTCGATCCGCGGCCGTACTCGGAAATCATGCGTCAGTGGTCGACGTTCCACCCCGAATTCGCATGGCTGCCGCGCAAGTTCAAGATCGCGGTCTCGGGCACGGTCCAGGATCGCGCGGCCGTGCTGATCCACGATCTCGGCGTGTACCTGAGCCGCGACGCGCAAGGCGAAGTCGTCGCGCGCGTGATCGCGGGCGGCGGCCTGGGCCGTACGCCGATCATCGGCTCGGTCATCAAGGAAAATCTGCCGTGGCGGCATCTGCTCACGTACGCGGAAGCCGTGCTGCGCGTCTACAACCGCTATGGCCGTCGCGACAACCTGTACAAGGCGCGGATCAAGATCCTCGTCAAGGCGCTCGGCGCCGACAAGTTCGCCGAACAGGTCGAGCAGGAATGGGCGCATCTGAAGGACGGCCCGGCCACGATCACGCAGGAAGAATTCGACCGCGTCGCGGCCTTCTTCGCGCCGCCCGCCTATGAAAAGCTCGCCGACACCGATCCGGCCTACGAAAAGCATTTGCTCGAAAACCGCCAGTTCGCGCGTTGGGTCGAGCGCAATGTGCGTCCGCACCGTGTCGCGGGCTATGCGAGCGTCACGCTGTCGCTGAAGCCGACCACTGCGCCGCCGGGCGATGCGACGTCGGCGCAGATGTTCGCCGTCGCCGATTGGGCCGATCGCTTCAGCTTCGGCGAAGTGCGCGTCACGCACGAGCAGAACCTCGTGCTCGCCGACGTCAAGAAGCGCGATCTGTTCGAAGTCTGGCAACTCGCGAAGGCGCAGCAGTTCGCGACCGCGAACATCGGCTTGCTGACCGACATCATCGCGTGCCCGGGCGGCGATTTCTGCTCGCTCGCGAACGCGAAGTCGATCCCGATTGCACTTGCGATCCAGGAACGGTTCTCGGATCTCGACTACGTGCACGACCTCGGCGAACTGTCGCTGAACATCTCGGGCTGCATGAATTCGTGCGGTCACCATCACGTCGGCAACATCGGCATTCTCGGCGTCGACAAGGACGGCGAGGAGTGGTACCAGCTGTCGCTCGGCGGCGAGCAGGGCGAAGGCGCGAAGCTCGCGCGCGTGATCGGCCCGTCGTTCAAGGCTGAACAGATGCCCGACGTGGTCACGCGCGTGATCGAGACGTTCGTCGCGAATCGCGACGGCGACGAGCGGTTCATCGATACGTATCAGCGTATCGGCATGGCGCCGTTCAAGGAGCGCGTCTACGCACGCGATACCGCGAGCGCCTGAGGCGCCCGCACGGGAGTCGATCGCGCTTGCGCGAGACCCGGCGTGACGCCGCGGCGGTGAGTCGCCGCGCGAGCCGGGATACGGACAGACATTCGAGAGATTACGCGGACCGCTTGACGGCGGTTCGCACAGGAACCACGCCATGCCTCAGATCATCAGGAACCGTACCGTCGTGGACGACGACTGGCTCGTCGTGCGCGCAGCCGAAGACGGCGGACTGCCGCCGCCCGACGCGTTGCCGGCCGGCAAGGTCATCGTGCCGTTCAGCTATTGGAAAGCCGCGCGCGCCGAGCTGTCGGCACGCGGCGCGTCGCAGGTCGCCGTCTGGTTCGCGCCCGACGACGAACCGGCCGAGATCGTCGACGACTTCGGCGCGATCGCGCTGATCGCGATCGATTTCCCCGTGTTCCGCGACGGCCGCGGCTACAGCATCGCGCGTCTGCTGCGCGAACGTTATGGCTACACGGGCGAGATCCGCGCGATCGGCGACGTGCTCCGCGATCAATTGCTCTATATGAGCCGTTGCGGCTTCGACGCGTTCGCCGTGCGCGCCGACAAGGACATCCACGACGCGTTGCGCGCGTTCGGTGAACTCACGATCCACTATCAGACGGGCACCGACGAGAAGCTGCCGCTGTTCCGTCGCCGCGAGGCAACCGGGGCGCGGCTATGAGCACGGTCGAAGGCCATGCGCTGAGCGCGGAGCTGAACGCGAAGATCGCGCGCCTCGAAGCGCGCCTCGACGCGATCGCGGCCGCGCATACGCGCGTGAAGTTCGCGAGCAGTCTCGCGGCCGAAGA
The DNA here is from genome assembly GCF_003628125.1 of Pararobbsia silviterrae. Lineage (GTDB taxonomy): Bacteria > Pseudomonadota > Gammaproteobacteria > Burkholderiales > Burkholderiaceae > Pararobbsia > Pararobbsia silviterrae. The sequence continues at coordinate 489,155 of NZ_RBZU01000003.1, read as the reverse complement.
CATGCTCGTCACGCATGTGATCCTCACGCGCAAGCTCGGCATCACGGTGTTTTCGCTGAACACGGGCCGCCTGCACGCGGAGACGCTCGGCATGATCGATCGCGTGCGCGAACGCTACGGCTACGAGATCGAGCAGTGGTATCCCGATGCCGCAGCCGTCGAGACGTACGTCAAGGATCACGGCCTCAACGCGTTCTACGAGAGCGTCGATCTGCGCAAGGCGTGCTGCGGAATCCGCAAGGTCGAGCCGCTGAACCGCGCGCTCGCGGGTGTCGAAGCGTGGGTCACGGGTCAGCGTCGCGAGCAGTCGGTGACGCGCACCGAACTCGACGAGCACGAGCACGACGGCGCGCGCGGCATCGAGAAGTACAACCCGCTCGCCGAGTGGACCGAGGCCGACGTCTGGGCCTACCTCAAGCACTTCGACGTGCCCGTGAATCCGCTGCATGCGCGCGGATACCCGAGCATCGGATGCGAACCCTGCACGCGTGCGATCCGTCCCGGCGAAGACAGCCGCGCGGGCCGCTGGTGGTGGGAGTCGCGCGACTCGAAGGAGTGCGGACTCCATATTCCGATCGTCGCGGTCGAGGGCGGCGAAGGCGCATCGTCCGCCTTGCCGTCGCGTTGATCGACGCACGGATCGGCTTACGCGAATCGCACCACGCATTTGTCAGCATTCACAAGCATCGGCGCCTCGGAGCGCCGGCGCCCACGTAACGGAAGGACCGAATCATGAGCACCGAGCTCAACGTACCCGCCAACACCGACACGCGCACCGCCGCGCAGAAAATGGACCATCTCGACTGGCTTGAGGCCGAATCGATTCACATCCTGCGCGAGCTCGTCGCCGAATGCCGGAATCCGGCGCTGCTGTTCTCGGGCGGCAAGGATTCGGTCGTCGTGCTGCATCTCGCGCTCAAGGCATTCGGCCTGGGTCCGAACCGCAAGACGGGTCTGCCGTTCCCGCTCGTGCACATCGACACGGGACACAACTATCCCGAGGTCATCGATTTCCGCGATCGTCGCGCGGCCGAGATCGGCGCGCGTCTCGTCGTCGGTCATGTCGAGGACTCGATCCGCAAGGGCACCGTGCGTCTGCGCAAGGAAACCGATTCGCGCAACGCGGCGCAGGCCGTGACGCTGCTCGAAACGATCGCCGAACACCAGTTCGACGCGATGATCGGCGGCGCACGCCGCGACGAAGAGAAGGCGCGCGCGAAGGAGCGCATCTTCTCGTTCCGCGACGAATTCGGCCAATGGGATCCGAAGGCGCAACGCCCCGAACTCTGGAGCCTGTTCAATGCGCGGCTGCACGCGGGTGAACACTTGCGCGTGTTCCCGATCTCGAACTGGACCGAACTCGACGTCTGGCAATACATCGCGCGCGAGCGCCTCGAACTGCCCGCGATCTACTACGCGCACTCGCGCGAGATCGTGCGCCGCAACGGCCTGCTCGTGCCGGTTACGAACCTGACGCCGATGCGCGACGGCGAGACGAGCGAAATCGCCACGGTCCGCTTCCGCACGGTCGGCGATATCAGCTGCACGTGCCCTGTCGAAAGCGATGCCGACGATCTCGACAAGATCATCGCCGAGACGGCCGTGACTGAAATCACCGAACGCGGTGCGACGCGTATGGACGATCAAGCGTCCGAAGCCGCGATGGAACAACGCAAGAAGCAAGGCTACTTCTGAGCCGGGCAAGGAACGAATCACGATGAGTACCACGAATCACACCGAAGACCTGGGCGTGCTGCGCTTTATCACGGCGGGCAGCGTCGACGACGGCAAGAGCACGCTGATCGGCCGCCTGCTCTATGACAGCAAGGCTGTGTTGTCCGACCAGCTTTCGGCGCTCTCGCGCGCGAAGAACAAGCGCACGGTCGGCGACGAAATCGATCTGTCGCTGCTGACCGACGGCCTCGAAGCCGAGCGCGAGCAGGGCATCACGATCGACGTCGCTTACCGCTATTTCCAGACGGTGCGCCGCAAGTTCATCATCGCCGACACGCCGGGCCACGAGCAGTACACGCGCAATATGGTGACGGGCGCGTCGACGGCCGATGCGGCAATCGTGCTCGTCGATGCGACGCGCGTGACGACGGTCGACGGCAAGACGCAATTGCTCGCGCAGACCAAGCGCCATAGCGCGATCGTCAAGCTGCTGGGCCTCCAGCACGTGATCGTCGCGATCAACAAGATGGACCTCGTCGACTACAGCGAGCAACGGTTCAACGAGATCCGCGACGCGTATGTCGAGCTGGCGGCGCATCTGAAACTCGACGACGTGCGCTTCGTGCCCGTCTCGGCGCTCAAGGGCGACAACGTCGTGCAGGCCAGCGAGAGCATGCCGTGGTACGCGGGCGAGCCGCTGCTGCCGCTGCTCGAATCGCTGCCCGTGCGCCGCGCGCGTCACGCGCTGCGTTTCCCGGTCCAGTGGGTCGCGCGTCAGGACGGTCATCTGTCCGACGACTTCCGCGGGTATATGGGCCGCGTCGAGAGCGGCGAAGTCTCGGTCGGCGACACGATCGTCGTGCTGCCCGCGAATCGTGAAGCGATCGTGGCCGAGATCATCGCGCCGGTGCCGGGCGGCACGGCCTCGGTCGACCGCGCGTTCGCGGGCCAGTGCGTGACCGTGCGCCTCGCCGAGGACGTCGACGTGTCGCGCGGCGACACATTCGTGTCGACCAACGACGTGCCGACGCCCGCGCGCAAGCTCGAAGCCGATCTCTGCTGGTTCGACGAAGAGCCGCTGTCGACGCAGCGCAAGTATCTGCTCAAGCAAACGAGCAATACGGTATTTGCACGCGTCGGCGCGGTGCGTCAGGTGCTCGACGTCCACACGCTGTCGCATGCGCTCGATCGTCATTCGCTCAAGATGAACGACATCGGCTCGGTCTCGCTGACGCTGCAAAAGCCGATCGTCGCCGACGAATACGACACGCAACCGGCGACCGGCGCCTTCGTGCTGATCGACGAAGCGACGCATCACACGGTCGCGGCCGGCATGATTCGTGCGGCGTCGAACTGATCCATCGTCGGCGACTCGTGCGCGGCACACTCTTCGGGCATTGAAATGGGCAAGGTGTATTTGATCGGGGCGGGTCCTGGTGCGGCGGACCTCATTACGGTGCGCGGCGCGCGTCTGCTCGCGCAGGCCGAGGTCGTGCTGCACGATGCCCTGATCGAGGACGCGATGCTCGATCTCGCGCCCGGCGCGAAGAAAATCGCGGTCGGCAAGCGCTGCGGCCAGCGCTCGACGGCGCAGCATTTCATCAACAAGCAACTCGTCGACGCGGCGCGCGAGCATGCGGTCGTCGTGCGGCTCAAGGGCGGCGATCCGATGTTGTTCGGCCGTGCCGACGAGGAAATGCGCGCGCTCGAAGCGGCCGGCATCGACTACGAGATCGTGCCCGGCATTACAGCCGCGCTCGCGAGCGCGGCGACGCTGCGGCGTTCGTTGACGCTGCGCGGCGTGTCGCGCAGCGTCGCGTTCATCACACATAGCCGCGCGCCCGATAGCGAGACGATTCGCGAACGCGCGAGCGCCGATTCGCTCGTGTTCTACATGGGGCGCGACAGCGCGCCGACGATCGCGCAGGAACTCATCGATGCAGGGCGTGCGGGATCGACGCCCGTGGCGCTGGTCGAGGCCTGCAGCACGCCGCATGAACGCACGCTGACGTTGACGCTCGATGCGCTCGCCGCCGGTGCCGCGCAGGGCTGGCTCGATCCGGCACAGCCGAGTCTCGTGATGATCGGTGCGGCATTCGCCGCGCGCGCGTCGCAGATCGACGGCGAGTCGGTCGATCCGACGCCGGCGCGCGAAACCTTCGACGACGCGGCCCCCGAGAGCGCCTCGCGGCAACGCGCGGCGTAAGGCGGGGCGGGCCGGGTAGGTCACGCGGCCCGCGTGTTTGAGCCACCGCGCGCCTTAGTCATTCAGAACTTCATGACCGAGCCGTCGAATCGCTGTCGCTGAGCGACCGCGATTCGACGGCGCATTCATTGCGCGGCCTGCGTGACGCAGTACGCCGCGATCGCCGCGAGCACGCCTTCGTCTTCGCCGACGGCCGTCGCGCATCGGATCTCGATGCCCGGATGCCGCGCCTGGCATTGCGCGACGATGTCGGGCAGGTCGCGCCTCACATGACCGCCCTGGCCGAAAAACACCGGAATCACCGTGACGCGCGCGCATCCTTGCGCGACGTGCGCATCGACGGCGCTCGGCAGATCGGGCGACATGAGTTCGAGGAAGGCGAGCGAGACGGGGCCCGTGTGCATCGTCGCCAGCATGCGTTGAAGGCGTTCGAACGGGGCTTTCCAGCGCGCGTCGCGCGCGCCGTGACCGAACAGGATCAGGCCGTGTGTCATGGTTCAGCGTCGCCCGAGTGCGAAGCGTTTCAGAGAACCCGCCGGCGCGGCCCCGGATCGCGCCAAGGCCGCGCGCAACGTCGATTCAATGCCGGTCGACCCATTTGAGGCCGATGAGCCCGACCGCGAGATAGAGCAGGCTCGGCGCGGCCGCGGTCGTGACCGCGGGCCACGTGTTGAGCGTGCCGACGTGCGAGAACAGCGTATTGACGAGCTGGAAGCTCATGCCGAGCATGATGCCGCCGAACACCTTGATGCCGACGACGCCCGCGCGCGTATGCAGGTACGCGAACGGCAGCGACAGCACGAGCATCACGAGGATCGCGAACGGATAGAGCAGCTTGTTCCAGAGCGCGACGTCGTAGCGCTGCGAATCCTGATGGTTCTCCTGCAAGTGCTGGATGTACTTGTAGAGATTGACGATCGACATCCGGTCGGGCGACACGAGGAGCACCGACAGGATCTGCGGCGTCAGCTGCGAGCGCAGCAGATAGTGCGGCGCGTGCGTGAGCACCGAGCGATAGACGGGATTCAGCGCCTCTTTCGGGTCGGTCGTGTCCGAGACGACCGGATCGATCTTCGTCTCCGACACGTCTTCGAGCGCCCAGTGATCGGGGGCCTGGAAGCGGCCGCGCTCCGCCGTGCGCACGTCGGTCAAATGCAAGGTCGAATCGAATTCGTAGATACGGACCTTCGTGATCGTCGTATCGGGCAGCAGCTCGCCGACGTTGACGAACCGCGTGACGGGATGGCCGCCGTCGGCGGTCAGCGTGTCCTTGACCCAGACGCCCGAGCGGAAGCTCGACGAGACCGACGAACCGAGCGCCTCGAGCCGCACGCGCTCGGACAACTGATCCGCGTACGGGCCGACGACCTCGCCGATCAGATAGGTCACGAACAGCAGCGGAATGCCGATCTTCATGAGCGAGCCGAGCGCGCGCCGCGTCGAGAGTCCCGATACACGGAAGATCGTGTACTCCGATTGAGCCGCCATCGTCGCGAACACGTAGATCGCGCTGATCAGCGCGGCGACCGGAATGATTTCGTAGAACCGCGACGGCGTGAGCAGCGCGACGCGCAAGACCGCGTAGCCGAAGCCGTACGTTCCCTTGCCGACCGAATCGAGTTCGCTGATCAGGTCGAAAAAGAAGAACAGCCCCGAGAACGCAAACAGCACGAAGATGAACGTCAGGTAGATCTGACGCGCGAAATAGCGTTCGTAGACCTTCATTGCGCGGTCCCCGTCGTGGCGGCCGGCGAACGCAGGCGGAACAGCGGGCGATTGCGCGCGCGCAGCTTGAACAGCACGAACACGATGACGGAGATCACGACGTGCAGCGAGACGAGACCCACGACAAACGGCACGCGCCGCTGCTCGATCCACGATTGCATGAGGTTCAGCAGATTCGAGTAGGTCAGATAGATCAGCACGGCCATCACGAGATTCGTCGTGCGGCTGCGGCGCGGCGACTGATGCGAGAGCGGGATCGCGAGCAGCATCAGGTTGATCGCGACGAGCGGCAGGCCGATGCGCCACGCGAGCTCGCCGAGATTCGCGGGCGTCGGATGCGCGAACAGCGTCGTCGTCATGAGGTCGCGCGGTCCCGGCGTATCGATGATGTCGTGGCTTTCGATGCGCACGCCGTAGCGCTGGAATTCCATGATCCGGTAGTCGGGCTGTCCGGGCACGCCGTCGTAGCGGCGTCCGTCTTCGAGCACGACGAAGCGGTCGCCGTTCTTCTCGGTCTCGACCTTGCCCTGCGCCGACACGACGACATTGATCTTGCCGTTTTCGGTGCCCGTCACGAACACGTTTCTCACGCTCTTCGAGTCGGGCGACATCTTCTCGATGAAGAACACGCGGTGCGTGGCCGGCGACTCGCGGAACTGGCCGGGCGCGAGCAGCGAGACTTCGTCGCGCTGGGCAAACCGCTCGCGCACGAGCTGGCTTTGCTCGTTCGACCAGGGCCACCCGACGAAGGCGAAGAACGCAATGAGGACGACGAGCGGCGCCGCGAATTTCGCGATCGGCCGGATGAGCCGCGTATGGCTGACGCCCGACGCGAACCAGACGACCATTTCGGAGTCGCGGTACCAGCGCGTGAGCACGAACAGGATCGACACGAACATCGTGACGACGAGCATGACGGCGAGATAGCCGACGATCGTGAGCCCGATGAGCACGACGACGTCACGCGGATCGATCTCGCCCGACGCGGCGAAGCCCACGATGCGGATCATCATCGTGGACAGCATGATGGTCAGCAACACGAGAAACACCGCGCCTGCGGTATAGGTGAGTTCTCGTTGAAGGGAACGTTCGAAAATCATGTCCGGGGATTCGTGCAAGCGGCGCAGGTGCCACCGCCGAAATAAAAATAGCGGATAATCGGCGCTTGCCCGACGAGAGCGGAATCGGGGCGTAATGATATCCAAGGACAAGCGCGATGGACTTTAGCATAAAAGCTTTCGACTGGAGCAAGACGGGAACCCCCTCCTTGCTGGCTGCCAAATCGGACTGTGTGGTCATCGGCGTGTTCGAGGGGCAGACCTTGTCGGGAGCGAGCCGCCAGCTCGACACCCTGAGCAAGGGCCGCGTCGCGCGGCTCATCAAGAGCGGCGACATGACGGGTAAGAACGGCAGCACGTTCGTGCTGCACGACGTCGAAGGCATCGGCGCGGCACGCGTGTTGCTCGTCGGTCTCGGCAAGCAGGACAAGTTCGATGTCAAGGCCTTCACCGACGCGACGCGCGCGGCATGGCGCGCGCTGTCGCAGACGCGTGCGGCCAATGCGACCTGGGCGCTCACGCAGACACCCGTCAACGGGCGCGGCGCGGACTGGGCGGTGCGCGTCACGGTCACGACCGGCCGCGAACTCGCGTACCGCTATACCGAAACGAAGAGTAAGGCGGAGCCCGACGAGCGTGTGCTCAAGAAGGTGACGCTGATCGTCGATCCGGCCGACGAGAAGGCCGCGAAGCTCGCGCTCAAGCAGGGCGTCGCGATCGCGAACGGCGCCGACCTTACGCGCGAACTCGGCAATCTGCCGCCGAATATCTGCACGCCGACGTATCTGGGCCAGACCGCGCGCAAGCTCGCGAAGGATTTCAAGCTCAAGGTCGAAGTGCTGGGTCAGAAGCAGATCGAGGCGCTCAAGATGGGCGCGTTCCTGTCGGTCGCGCGCGCGTCGTCCGAGCCGCCGCAGTTCATCGTGCTCCAGTACCATGGCGCGGCGACCAAGCAGGCGCCGGTCGTGCTCGTCGGCAAGGGCATCACGTTCGACACGGGCGGGATCTCGCTGAAGCCGGGCGCGTCGATGGACGAAATGAAATACGACATGTGCGGCGCGGGTTCGGTGCTCGGCACGATCGCGGCCGTCGCGGAAATGGGCCTCAAGCTCAACGTGATCGGTGTGATTCCGACCTGCGAGAACATGCCCGGCGGCAATGCGGTCAAGCCCGGCGACATCGTGACGAGCATGTCGGGTCAGACGATCGAAGTGCTCAATACCGACGCCGAAGGCCGCTTGATTCTCTGCGATGCGCTCACGTACGTCGAGCGCTTCAAGCCGGCGGCCGTCATCGATATCGCGACGCTGACCGGCGCATGCGTCGTGGCGCTCGGCCATCACAACAGCGGCCTGTTTACGAAGGATGATGCGCTGGCCGAGCACTTGCTCGCCGCGTCGAAGACGTCGGGCGATGCCGCATGGCGCATGCCGCTGGAGGACGCGTATCAGGAGCAACTGAAGTCGAATTTCGCCGATGTCGCGAATATCGGCTCGCCGGGCGCCGGCGCGGTCGTGGCCGCGTGCTTCCTCGCGCGTTTCACGGAGGCGTATCCGTGGGCGCACCTCGATATCGCGGGCACGGCATGGAAGGGCGGTGCGGCGAAGGGCGCGACCGGGCGTCCGGTGCCGCTGCTCTCGCAATATCTGATCGATCGCGCGGACTGAGCGGGCCGTGACGCGCGTCGACTTCCACACGAACGTCGCCGACAAGCTCGGCTATGCATGCCGGCTCGCGCGCAAGGCCTATCTGGCCGGGCAGCCTGTCGTCGTGCTGGCCGAGCCGTCCGAGCTGCGCGCGTTCGACGAGCGGCTCTGGACGTTCGCGCCGCTCGAGTTCGTGCCGCATTGCATGGCCGACAATGCGCTTGCGGCGCAGACGCCGGTCGTGCTGACGTCAACGCTTGAAGGCAAGCTGCCGCACCACCAGGTGCTGATGAATCTGGGGCAGACGCTGCCGGCGAATTTTGCGAGCTTCGAGCGCCTGCTGGAGATCGTCGGCGGCGACGCGCAAGAACTCCATGCAGGTCGAGAGCGCTACCGCTTTTACCGCGATCGGGGTTATCCTCTTGCGAATCATAAACAGGACGCATAGACCGCGATTTTTGCGGTGACGCAGGGTGAGCAGGCGGTCCGCGCGCGGTTGCGAACCGGAGCGGACATCGCGAAGGGCGCGACGCCACGTGCGGACGCCGGGGAATATCTGGATCTGGCCGGGCCGAGCCCGACGGAGTGCCTCAATTGAGAGACGACGATCTATCGATTCCCGTTCTGGCCGACGTGCTCGTGCCAGGTGATCCGGCCAAGGCCGATCTTGCCGTACCGCGGCAGCCCGTCGCCCATGCATGGGCCGACGCGCTGCAGCTCGATACGCACGACCAGCCGCTTGGCGCGGTTCCGACGTTGAGCGACGTGCTCGCCGAGGGCGATCCCGAACGCGCGCATCCGGCGCCGCATGCGGCAGACGCGACGTTGAGCATTCCGCTGCTGAACGACGTCGTGTCGTATCGCGATGCGATCGGCGATCTTGGAAAGCACGCCGATGCGCATGACGACGCGTCGATTCCGGTGCTGACCGATGTGGTCGATGCGCATGACGACATTCCGATGCTCAGCGATGTCGTGCATCCCGAAGACGATCCGACGGCCGCATCGGAAGCGTCGCACGCGTATGACGATATCCCGGTATTGAGCGATGTCGTGCATGAGGAGGTCGATGCGCCGGTCGCATCGGAAGCGGTGCATGCGCATGAAGACATCCCGGTCTTGACCGATGTCGTGCATGACGAAGCCGAAGCGCCGGTCGCATCGGAAGCGGTGCATGAGCACGAAGACATCCCGCTATTGAGTGACGTCGTGCATGACGAGGCCGACGAGCCGGTCGCGTCGGAAGCGGCGCATGAGCACGAAGACATCCCGGTATTGAGCGATGTCGTGCATGACGAAGCCGATGTGCCGGTCGCATCGGAAGCGGCGCATGCGCATGAAGACATCCCGGTCTTGAGCGACATCGTGCATGACGAGGTCGATGCGCCGGTCGCGTCGGATGCTTTGCATGCGCATGAAGACATTCCGGTCTTGAGTGACGTTGTGCATGACGAGGTCGAAGCGCCGGTCGCATCGGAAGCGGTGCATGCGCATGAAGACATCCCGGTATTGAGCGATGTCGTGCATGACGAGGCTCATGAGCCGGTCGCATCGGATGCCTCGCATGCGCATGAAGATATCCCGGTACTGAGCGATGCGGTGCATGCGGAGCAAGACGCTACGGTTGCGTCGGCCGATACGCATTCGCATGAGCCTGCCCTGTCGCAGGACCATCGCGGTGAGCCGCCTCATGCGGAGATCCCGGATCTCGCTCACGCATCCGAGGCATTCGACGAAGAACCGTTACCGACGCCGGCACACACGGCGAACGATCTTCGGGCGCTGGCTTCTTCGATCGATGCCCATCTGTTCGATCCGGAGTTACCGTTCCGCGCATTCTGTTCGTTCCCGGGCGAGAAGCCTGTCGAGCCCTTGCTGTCCGGCGCGTCCGATGTGCCGGACGCGTATCCGATGGCCCATGTGCCGCAACCGTTCGGTTCGGCCGACCTCGACGAGTCCTTCCGCGAGCCCGCGCTGCCTGAGCCGCTCGCCTCCGAACGTGCCCATGCGATCGATCCGGAGCACGCGCTTGCACCGGATCTCGCCGCTGATGCGGCGCTCGATCCACGTGATTTCGGCGACCACGAGCCGCATCGGCTTGCCGATGCAGTCGATCATCGATTCGACGTCGAGCCGGAGGCAGTCGACTCACGCGATTTCGGTCACGTCGAGGATTCGGATTCGTTGAATGCGCACGAGCCCGACGAACTGGAATCGGCCTTGTCCGAGCCGCCGTTCACGACGTCCGAGATCGCTGCCGACGAGACGGTCGAGCATGGCGAGGCGGGGCATGCGGCGGCATCTGAATTGGACCATCCGGCGCACGCTGAACATGCATCCGAACCCGTGTTCGATACGCTGCCGCCCGGTGAATCCGGCTTTGCCGAACTCGAACTTGTCGACCCGCTGGCAGCGGACGTCGAAGCGCCTGCGCACGGACATGCCGAGGTAACCGGCGCGGAAACGGACGCCGTGCTGAACGAGCCCGCTGAGGTCGCGGGTGAAGCGGCGCATGGAATCGACGCCGCGATGCACGACGCGGATGAGCATGCTCATGCCGAAGCTTTCATGAATGAGGAAGACGCTGCCCACGAGGCTGAAGCAGCGATGCACGAGGCAGGTGAAATCACCCACGCCGAAGCGCCGATGCATGAGGAAGACGCCGTCCACGAGGCTGAAGCAGCGGTGCACGAGGCAGGCGAAATCGCCCACGCCGAAGCGCCGATGCATGAGGAAGACGCCGTCCACGAGGCTGAAGCAGCGATGCACGAGGCAGGTGAAATTGCCCACGCCGAAGCGCCGATGCATGAGGAAGACGCCGTCCACGCGGCTGAAGCAGCGGTGCACGAGGCAGGTGAAATCGCTCATGCCGAAGTACCGATGCATGAGGAAGACGCTGTCCATGCGGCTGAAGCGGCGGTGCATGAGGCGGATGAGACCGCTCATGCCGAAGCGCTGACGCATAAGGAAGACGCAACGGCCCACGAGGCCGATGACGCCGCGCCTGGCGTCGGTGCCGCCGAGCATGAGACGGCCGGGGTCGCGGAGTCGGTTGACGCGCTCGCGCATCGGGCCGCGCACGACGCGGCCGACGCCGTCGTTACCGAGCCCTCGCACGGCGTCCATATGGCCGACGAGGAAGCCGATCATCTCGCGGCGGTGCTGTCGCGACACGAGCCCGTCGCGGCCGAACTCACGTTGCCCGAACCCGAGCCGCTCGCTCAGGCGACGGCCGCGCCGACGCCCGCGGAACTCGAACGCGTCGCGTCGGAAGTCGGCGAGCGCGCACTGCGTTATCTGAGCGGCGAAGGTCACACCTTGATCGAAGAGCGGTGCCAGGAGCAGGCGGTCTGGCTCGCGCATCGGATCACGCGTGAAATCGCCGCGTCACTTGAACGCGAAATCTCGCAGTGGGTTCAGCAGGCCATCCAGGACACGCTCGAGCGTCGCGACCCGACGAAGTGAGCGCTCTAGGAGCAGACGCGGAACGTGCGTCTGCTCCGCCTGACTGATCCGCTGACCCGCTGACCCGCTGACCCGCTGACCCGCTGACCCGCTGACCCGCTGACCCGCTGACCGTCGCTCGACCGGCCGGTCGGCCGATCATTCAATCGGTCAATCGGGCCATCAGCCCGCGATTTGGCGCTTCGACTAGCCGACCGCCCGATCGCCCTGACACGCATCCCCTAGTGTTGCGGCGCCAATATCCAGTCGACGAGCGCATGGGCCTCGTCGTCATTGACCTGCGTATTGGCCGGCATCGGCACCGATCCCCACGATCCCTCGCTTCCCTTTTGGATCTTGCGCGCAAGCATGTCGCGCGCGTCCGGATCGTTCGCGTACCGCCGGCGAATATCCGCGATCGAAGGGCCGAGCAGCGTACGGTCCGCGGCGTGGCAGCTCATGCAATTCAGTTTGCGCGAAAGGTTTGCGCCGTCCGGTGTTTGTGCCCATGCGCATGCGGCCGCGAAGACGAGCGGGATGCCGACCGCGCGCACGGCGGATCGGCCACACCGACGCATGACGTGCACGCCGACGACGCCGGTTCGGGCGCGTCGCGCGTCGGTATCCGGCGGCGCTTCCACGTCGACCACGCCCGGCGAGTGCCGGGACTGGATGCTCGGCGAATTTGACGGATCGGATCGCCGCGACCCGCGCTTCACGAGATTCATAGGCAAGCTGTCGATGCGCGCGCCGGGATCCGGCGCATGAAGGGCCGTGCGTCAGACGCGCACGACGCCTGCATTATAGGATCCGAGTCCCGGCGCGCGATGTCGTGCGCGCTCCGCTTCGCGTCAGTCCCTCAGTCCGTCACGGCGCCCCGGTTCGCGGGTTTGACGAGCGTCGCGAACTTGGCGAGCACGCCGCGCGTATATCGCGGCGCGGGCGGTTTCCACGCGGCGCGCCGGCGTTCGAGTTCCGCCGCGTCGACATTGAGTTCGAGCTTGAGCTCATGCGCGTCGATCGTGATCGAATCTCCGTCCTGGACGAGCGCGATCGTGCCGCCCGCGAACGCCTCGGGCGCGACATGTCCGACGACCATGCCCCAGGTGCCGCCCGAAAACCGGCCGTCCGTGATCAGGCCGACCGATTCGCCGAGCCCCTTGCCGATGATCGCGCTCGTCGGCGCGAGCATCTCGGGCATGCCGGGGCCGCCTTGCGGGCCGAGATAGCGGAGCACGAGCACATCGCCCGCGCGGATCTGGTCGCCGAGAATCGCCGTCATCGCGCTCTGCTCGTCGTCGAACACGCGCGCCGGACCCGTGATGACCGGATTCTTGAGCCCCGTGATCTTCGCAACCGCGCCATCGGGCGCGAGATTGCCCTTGAGGATCGCGAGATGTCCTTCCTTGTACAGCGCCTGCTCGATCGGGAAGATCACGCGTTGGTCGGCGCGCGGCGTATCGGGCACGTCCGCGAGTTCCTCGGCGATCGTGCGTCCCGTGATCGTCAGGCAGTCGCCGTGCAGCAGGCCCGCATTGAGCAGGATCTTGAGCACTTGCGGGATGCCCCCCGCGCGATGCAGGTCCGTCGCGACGTACTGCCCCGACGGCTTGAGATCGCAGAGCACGGGGACCTTGCGGCGCACGCGCTCGAAATCGTCGAGGGTCCATTCGACCTCGGCCGCATGCGCGATCGCGAGGTAGTGCAGTACGGCGTTCGTCGAGCCGCCCGTGGCCATGATCAGCGCGACGGCATTTTCGATCGATCGGCGCGTGATGATGTCGCGCGGCTTGATGTCTTTTTTGACGGCTTCGACGAGCACGCGCGCCGATTCGGCCGCCGAACCGACTTTCTCGTCGTCGGGGTTCGCCATCGTCGACGAATAGAGCAACGACATGCCGAGCGCCTCGAACGACGAACTCATGGTGTTCGCCGTGTACATGCCGCCGCATGATCCTGTCGACGGACACGCGTTGCGCTCGACGCCCTCGAAATCCTCCTCGCTCATGCGGCCCGCCGTGAACTCGCCGACGGCTTCGAACGACGAGACGATCGTGAGGTCCTTGCCTTTCCAGTGACCGGGCTTGATCGTGCCGCCATAGACGTAGATGCCGGGCACGTTCATGCGCGCGAGCGCGATCATGCCGCCCGGCATGTTCTTGTCGCAGCCGCCGATCACGACGACGCCGTCCATCCATTGACCCTGAACCGCCGTCTCGATGCAGTCCGCGATGACTTCACGCGAAACGAGCGAGAACTTCATGCCCTCCGTGCCCATCGACATGCCGTCTGAAATCGTCGGCGTGCCGAAGATCTGCGGATTCGCCGTGGCCGCGCGGATCGCACCGACGGCCGCATCGGCCAGACGCTGGAGTCCCGCGTTACACGGCGTGATCGTCGAATGACCGTTCGCGATGCCGATCATCGGATTGTCGAAATCGTCCTTCTCATAGCCGAGCGCGTAGAACATCGAGCGGTTCGGCGAGCGGGCGACGCCCTGGGTGATATGGCTCGATCGGCGATTGAACGGCATGGGGATGTCTCCGTGGGGTCTCGGGTTGGGCCGCGTGTGCGGTCGATCGTACGCCTATCCGGCGGTCGAATCAGATGGCGCGGTCGAATCGGCGGACGTGGGCGATCGGATGCGATCGCGCCGAAGCGCCGAAGCGCAAACGCGCGTATTCAGCGTCTATTGAATCGAACATCCGATTCGGTCAAGGAAATGAGCGGGCTGCGATTCACGTCGATGACCCGACAGCGCGGCGTTCGAGCTCGACGCCGCGGGACCGCGATCGCGGCGCGCGCGACGACGCATCGGCAGCCGCACCTGCCGAGCGGCCGGTCGTGACCGTCGTGCGGCGTTTGCTGTCGTCCTTTTATGACATCATCACGGATTGCCGCAGGCGCGCGGTTGCGACGCAGCGATGTCGCACGCGGACGCGCCGTGGCGCGAGGCAAGCGGGGTGCCCGGATCGGCCGGCCATCCCCCATTTTTGATCGCGGATAACGCTCAACGATGTTCATTCATCCCCAATTCGATCCCATCGCCCTTCATCTCGGGCCGCTCGCCGTGCGCTGGTATGGCCTCATGTATCTCGCGGCCTTCATTCTCGCGATCGTCGTGGCGCGGCTGCGTCTTCGCCTGCCGCACGTCGCCGCCCAGGGCTGGACGGCCAAGGACATCGACGACCTGCTGTTCTACGGTGTGATCGGCGTCATCCTCGGCGGGCGTCTCGGCTACGTGCTGTTCTACAAGCCAAGCTGGTACTTCGCGCACCCGGTCGACATCTTCAAGGTCTGGGAAGGCGGCATGTCGTTCCACGGCGGTTTTCTCGGCGTGATTGCCGCGATGCTGCTGTTCGCGCACCAGCGCGGGCGCGCGTGGCTGCAGGTCACGGACTTCGTCGCGCCGATGGTGCCGCTCGGGCTCGCGTGCGGACGTTTCGGCAATTTCATCAATGGCGAACTATGGGGCCGCGTGACGCGTCCCGACGCACCTTGGGCGATGCTGTTCCCCAGCGCGGCGCAAGACGATCGCGCCTGGTATCTCGCGCATCCGGCGGACGTGGCGGCGCTGCATCTGCAGGATGTGTTCAGCCGGTACCAGTTGCTGCCTCGGCATCCGTCCGAGCTCTATGAAATCGCGCTCGAAGGGTTTGCGCTATTCGTGCTCGTCGTCTTCTTCTCGAAGAAGCCGCGCCCGCTCGCGGCCGTGTCGGCGGTGTTCCTGATCGGCTATGGCGTCGCGCGCTTCGTCGTCGAGTTCGCGCGCGAGCCCGATGATTTCCTCGGGCTGCTCTCGTTCGGTTTGTCGATGGGGCAGTGGCTGTCGCTGCCGATGATCATCGTGGGCGTCGTGATACTCGTCTGCGCGTATCGCCGTGCGAAACGCGCGCCGCTCAATGCGTCATCTGTACCGAACCATTGACGTTGACGGTCACGGTCGAATTGCCGGCCTCGATCGGCATATCGGCCATTTTCGCGGCCGGCGCCGCGCTCATGCGCGCCATCATGACCGGCCGCGGCGGCGCGCTTTCGCCGCTCGATATATTGACCTCGCGGATCGTATAGCCACCGAATCCGAAGGCCGCCGATGCCGTGCCCGCCTTCTGGCGGAACGCCGCGATGGCTTGTCCGCTGAGTTTCGCCTGTGCGGCGTCGCGTGTTTCGGGCGACAACGAGAACGTCACGTTCGCGACCTGCATCTGTGACGACAGACTGCCCGCGAGCTTCGACGCGGCCGCGAAGTCGCGCGAATCGAGCCGCACTTCGCTGCGGCCGCGCCATCCGCTGATATGGCCGGTGCTGTCGGTCGACGGATAGACCGTCAGCGCGCCCGTCTGCGCCGTCACGGCCGACTGGCGTTTGGCGGCCGCGAGGACCTGTTCCGTGCGCGTATTGAGGAGATTGGCGAGTTCGGCCGGATCGTCGGACTGCTGTTCGTACGCGAGCGTGATATGCACGACGTCCTGCGCGACCTCGGCGCTCGCGCTCGCATCGAGCGTCAGCACGCCGGCCGGCGGCGGCGCCATCTGCGCGTACGCGCCATGGGCGGCGAGGGCCAGCGCGCCGGCGGCGCCAACGAGGGTCAGAGTCTTTCGATCGATCATGCGCGCTCCGGCATCAGGTTTTGTTCAGGGCTCTCGCGGATACGCCCGCGAGGTCGGTCGTGATGACATCCCATTCCTCGTCAGAGACCGGCGTGATCGACAATCGGTTCCCTTTGGCCAGCACGCGCATGTTCGCGAGACGCGGTTCGGCACGCAGCATCGGCAGCGTGATCAGCGGCGTCTTGCAGACGAACGAGACGTCGACGAGCATCCAGCGCGGCTCGGCGGGGCTCGATTTCACATCGTAGTACACGCTCGATGCATCGAATTGCGTCGGATCCGGATACGGCGTCGAGGCCACGCGCGCGACGCCCGCGATGCCGGGGACGTCGCAGCTCGAGTGGTAGAACAGCACGCCGTCGCCGATCGCCATCTGATCGCGCATGAAGTTGCGCGCCTGATAGTTGCGCACGCCGGTCCACGGAAGCGTCTGGTTGGCGGCGCGTGCGAGGTCGTCGATGCTGGCCTCGTCGGGTTCCGATTTCATGAGCCAATAGTGCATGTCCGTCGATCCTCCGCAGCGGCAGCGCGCGTGCGCCGATCCACAAAGAAAAACGGCGTTGGCCTGCAGCCAACGCCGTTCGTTAGGGTCCCCACCTTGGCCGCTAGGCCGGCATCCTGAACCGGAGGTTCAAGACGGTTGCAGTCAAAAGCGCTTCGGGTTCATCAGACAGTGTGACGCTCACGCCCGCGCTTCAATTTCCACAACCTTGCATATAGCATTGGTTCAAGGAATTTATGACCTTGGCGAACCAGGCAGGGAAGCTTTGAAACTGTTGAAACGAGTGAATCAATACATCCGAAACACACAATCCGGAAGTGATTACTGAACCGAAGCCTGTGTTTCGAGTTGCCCGATTGCCGCATCGAGCTGCGAATTCATGAGGGACATTGTACGCCGGATTTCCTCGACCGGAAAAGCTTCTCCGTGTCGAACACTCTTTTGCAGCTTAAGCAATTCCGACGCCAATGACAGCGCCGCGAGCACGGCCACGCGATCCGTGCCGCGCACCGAACTGAGATCGCGCGCCTTCGTCATTTCGGCATCGACGCGTTCGACGGCTTCGCGCAATGCGGCTTCGGCCTCGGGCGCGCATGCGAGCCGATACGATTGCCCCATGATCTGCACTTCGATTTGTTTGGTGCTCATTGTGCGTTCCCCTCGGCAGGCGTATGCGCGACCGGCGTGAGCAGATCGAGCTGGCTCTCGTCGGTACGGCTGTGCGGCAATTTTTCGAGGATCGCATTGAGGCGTACTTGCGCATCGTCGATTTTCGACGATAGCGCATCGCGTTCGGCGCGTAAGGCGTCGCGCTCGCTGCGCAGTGCTTCGACCTCGGCATGCAGCGTCTCGTGTTCGGCGCGCGCATGCGCGACTTGCGATTCGAGTTCGCGCAGCCGATTTTGATGCTGGCCGCTGATTGCGATCAAGCGGCCAATATTTTTCGATAGTTGATCGAGTTCGTTAAGCATGTCTGCTGCGTCCTCACAGGGCTTGCCATTCTAACTCCAATCGCTTGCACGTCCGAGAAGCGATACGCGTAGTTACGAATTCGGGATAGCGTGCGGTGTTTTCGATAATCGCGGGCCCTCGCCGTTTTGCCGCACGACAGGCGTCATGCGCGCGACGCGCGCAGGCTGCCCGCATTCTTGACGCTCCGGAGTGCGCTTCATACACTGGCAGGCCGTTGCGGATCGGGCGTTCGACATGCCCATCGCGTATTCGCGATGACGTGATCGCCTTTGGATTTCCCCATCGATGTCAAACATGCAAATAGTGACGATGCACGTTACGCATTCCAGGAGCCCGGCATCGTGCGACCGATGACCGCGCGACGCGCGTCGCTGATCTGGTTGGCGCTCGCCGCGGTGGCGTGCGTCGTGTTGGCCGCGTCGGTCTGCATCGGCAGCGTCGTGATCGCGCCGGCCGTGCTGGCGCATCTTGCATGGGATCCGATTGCGCGCGGGTTCGGCGCGCTGTTCGCCCACGTCTTCGATGCGTCGGCGTCGGTCGCGCATGACGGCGCGCGCGATCCGCTCGCCCGCGCGATCGTGCTCCAACTACGCTTGCCGCGCGCGCTGGCGGGTTTCGCCTGCGGGGCGCTGCTGTCGCTCGCGGGCGCCTTGCTTCAGGTGTTGCTGCGCAATCCGCTCGCCGATCCGTATGTCCTCGGCGTGTCGGGCGGTTCCGCCGTGTTCGCTTTGCCCGCCATGTGGCTCATGCTGCCCTGGTGGGGCGTCGACGCCGCCGCCTTCGCAGGCGCGATCGTCTCGATTGCGCTCGTCCTCGTGCTGACGCGCGGCGATCTCTGGCGCGCCGAGCCGCGCGACGTCTCGCCGCGTTTGCTCCTCACGGGCGCGGTGCTCGCCGCGGCGTGGGGCGCTTTGATTACCTTGATGTTGAGCCTCGCGCCCGACGCGCGTCTGCGCGGCATGGTGTTCTGGCTATCGGGCGATCTCGACGGCGTCGAACGCGCGTGGCCGGCCTGGCTTGCGCTCGCGCTCGCGCTCGCCGTCACGGCGCCGCTCGCACCCAGGCTCAATGCGTTGATGCGCGGCGAAGCGCTCGCGCAGTCCGTCGGCATCGCCGTGCCGCCGCTGCGCAGGCGGATCTATCTGATCGCATCGCTCGCGACGGCGGTCGCGGTCACGACGGCCGGCACGATCGGCTTCGTCGGACTCATCGTCCCGCATCTGCTGCGTCTCGCGTTCGGCAACGATCAGCGCATGCTGCTGCCCGCGGCGGCGCTCGGCGGCGGCGCGCTCGTGGCGGCCGCCGATTTGGCCGCGCGCACGATCGTCGCGCCCGCGCAATTGCCGGTCGGGGTCGTGACGGCGCTCGTCGGCGCGCCCGTGTTCCTCTATATCCTGCTCGGGCGCCGGCGATGAACGCGTGCGTCGAACTCGATCGCATTCGTCTGCGCGCCGGCACCCGCGTGCTGGCCGACGATCTCTCGTTGCGGATCGGCGCGGGCCAGATCTGGTGCGTCGCCGGACCGAACGGCGCGGGCAAGACGACGCTGATCGATGTCGTCGCGGGTCTGCGCGCGCCGGCCGCGGGGCGGATCGTCGTCGACGGCGCGCCGCTCGCGCAATGGCAGGCCGAGCCGCTCGCGCGGCGTCGCGCGCTGATGCCGCAAGCGACGCACGACGCATTCGGCGCAACGGTCCTCGAAACCGTGCTGATCGGCCGGTATCCGTGGCTCGGCGGCTGGGGCTGGGAACGCGACGCCGATCGCGAGATCGCGCGCGACGCCCTGCATGCGCTCGACATCGACGCGCTCGCGCAGCGCGATATCACGACGCTGTCGGGCGGCGAACGCCAACGCGTCGCGCTCGCGGCGGCGCTGTGCCAGCAGGCGCCGCTGCTCTTGCTCGACGAGCCGCTCGCGCACCTCGATCTCCGGCATCAGATCGACTGCCTGCGCGTGCTCGAACGCTGGGTCGCCGATGCGCGCGAGCAGCGAACGGTGATCTTTTCGTGCCACGATTTGAATCTCGCGCGAACGTTCGCGACCCATGCGATGCTGTTCGACGGCGCGGGCGCGGTCGTCTGCGGTCCGGTCCGCGACGTGCTAACGCCCGAGCATGCGAGCCGCGCGTTCGGTTTTCCGCTCGTGCTGCTTGGCGATGGCGAACGCGACATGCTCGTGCCGCATCTTGGGACGCCGACGCCGACGCCGACGTCCACACCCGCGTCCACACCCACGCCCGCGCCGCGCGAGTAGCATGTGGGCCCGGACCGTTCCGGAATCGATACCCGAACCGAAACCCGAATCGGTCCGCCCTTGGCGACTTCGCGACGCCGCGCACGCCGCTTCACTCTTGACTTCATGCTTATGTCGACTGCCCCGATCGCTTGCCCTGATTACACGCCTCCCTCGATCGCGCCGCTGCTGGACGAGGCCGACGTCGTCGCGATGCCGGGCGTCGCGACGGCGGGCCTCCCCCAACCGGCGGTCGACGGACGCGCGTTCGCCGCGCGTGTGCAGCATGCGATCGATACGAAGACCAAGCCGCTCGGCAGTCTCGGCGTGCTCGAACAGATCGCTTACCGGCTCGCGTTGACTCAGCGCACGTTGCGCCCGGTGATCCGACGCCCCGCGATCATCGTGTTCGCGGGCGATCACGGCATTGCCGCACAGGGCGTGAGTCCTTTTCCTCAGGCCGTGACCGCGCAGATGGTCATGAATTTTCTCGCGGGCGGCGCGGCGATCAACGCGTTCTCGCGCGCCGCGCGTATCGAACTCGAAGTCGTCGATGCGGGGATCGCGACCGAGCTCGAGTATCCGGGCAATCTCGTCGCGCGCGCGGTCGCCCGCGGCACGCGCGACTTCTCGATCGAACCCGCGATGACGCGCGCGCAGCTTGCGCAGGCGCTGACCGAGGGCGCGCGGCGCGTCGATCATCAAGTCGCGATGGGCAGCAACACGATCGGCTTCGGCGAGATGGGAATCGCGAATACGTCGTCGGCCGCCTGTCTGATGAGCCGGTTGCTCGACCTTCCGATCGACGCGTGCGTCGGACGCGGCACGGGCCTCGACGACGCCGGTCTCGCGCACAAGCGCGCGGTGCTCGGCGCCGCGCTCGCGCATCATCCGGCGAGCGCCGATCCATACGACGTCCTCGCGACGTTCGGCGGCTTCGAGATCGCGATGATGACGGGCGCGTATCTCGCGGCGGCCCATGCGCGCATGACGATCGTCGTCGACGGATTCATCGCGACGGCCGCGCTGCTTGCCGCATCGAAGATCGATGTCCGCGTGCTCGACTATTGCGTGTTCGCGCATGCGTCGGGCGAGCAGGGCCATCAGTCGATGCTCGATGCGCTCGGCGCGAAGCCCTTGCTCTCGCTTGGACTGCGGCTTGGCGAAGGCACGGGCGCGGCGCTCGCGATGCCGTTGATTCGTGCGGCCGCCGGCTTCTTGAGCGAGATGGCGAGCTTCGAATCGGCCGGCGTCAGCGATCGGACCGACGCGGCGTCCCATGAAGGCTGACAGCCCGCGCGCCGGGCGGCGGCGCGGCCTCGCGGCGGCGCTCGTCGACGAGATGCGCTATGCGTGGACCGCGCTCGGCTATTTCACGCGCGTGCCGATCCCGAAGTGGGTCGGCTACGAGGCCCACTATCTCGAGTCCGCGGCGCGCTGGTTTCCGTGCGTCGGTCTGTTCGTCGGCGGTATCGCGGCCGGCGTGTTTGCGCTTTGCGCGCACGTGGTCGCGCAGCCCGTCGCGGTCTTGATTTCGATGGCCGCGACCGTGCTGCTCACGGGCGCCTTCCACGAAGACGGACTCGCGGATTGTTGCGATGCGTTCTGGGGCGGCTACACGCGCGAGGACGTGCTGCGGATCATGCACGATTCGCGGATCGGCGCATTCGGTGCGATCGGGATCGTCATCGCGTTGCTGCTCAAGTGGCAGACGATCGCCGCGCTGCCCGCGACACGCGTCGCGGGCCTGCTGATCGCCGCGCATGCGGCGAGTCGTGCGTGCGCGATCAGCTATGTGATGACGCTCGACTACGTCCGCGCGCAGGGCAAGGCCAAGCCCGTCGTCCAACGGCTCGGGCCCGCGTCGTTCGCGTGGATCGCGTTGACCGGGCTGCCCGCGCTCTTCTGGCCCGACTGGCGGCTCGGCCTGCTGACCGCGGCGATCCTGGCCGGCATGCGATACGCGCTCGGGCGGTGGTTCGTGCGACGGATCGGCGGTTATACGGGCGATTGCCTCGGATTCGCGCAGCAGCTCTTCGAGCTGGCGATTTATCTCGTCGCGCTCGCGTGGATCGGGCGATGAGCGACGCCGGCGCGGATCGGGACGCGGCTCGCCACATGAATCGAGACCCGCGTCCGACCATGAGCCCGGCCGATGCCGACCCGGACCAGCACGAGCCGATGCGACTCGTGCTGGTCCGTCATCCCGAAGTCGCGATAGCGCCGGGTATCTGTTATGGACGTAGTGACATATCGCTCAAAGCGCCCCCGACAACCGGCGCGGATCGGATTGCTGCGCGTGTGGCGGCCTTATGTGCGATCACCGGGACGCGCGCGCGATCCGTGCGGCTTTACGCAAGTCCGCTCGTGCGCTGCGCGGATGTCGCGAGCGCATTGGCCGCGCAATGGGGGGGGCCGCTCGCGATCGATTCGGATCTGGCCGAACTCGACTTCGGGCGCTGGGAGCTCCGGCCCTGGGATTCGATCGACCGCGACGCGCTCGATGCCTGGGCGGCCGATCTCGAACATGGCCGGCCTCATGGCGGCGAGAGCGTGGCGATGGTCGGCCAGCGTGTCGAGCGCTGGCTTGCGCGTGCGTCCGCGCAAGGGGCCGGCACGCTCGTCGCGATCACGCATGCGGGTGTCATGCGTGTGGCTGCCGCGCGTCTGCTCGGCGAGCCGATCGCGGAGAGTCTGCGGCGACCGCTCGAATTCGAGGGGGTCTGCTGCTTCGCGCGACGCACCCCGTCCGATCGCGCGGACGGGGCCGCGAATGTCGGCGACTGGGCACTCACGCATTGGAACGGCGAGGACGTCGGCGCGCCGGCGGGCGGAGAGCGCGACGGTTAGCTACAACAGGCCGACTGCCAACCGCCAACCGCTGACCACCGCACCGACCGCCGACCGCCGACCACCGACCACCGACCACCGACCACCGACCACCCGACGGCACTCTCGAATCGCCGCCGATCGGCTCAATCGCGGCGATGCCTAACGCCCGAGATGCCGGCGTGCGACGTCGAGCTCCGCGCAGAGCTCGCCCGCGCCGTCGGCGATCCGCGGGCCCGCGCGATCCATCCAGTCGGCATTGACCGAAAACAGATTGTCATGCGCGACCGCGGCGATCTGCGGCCATGCTTTCCAGCGGTCGAGGCTTTTCGGTAGCGCCGGCGTCGCTTGCGGCGAAGAGGCGTCGCGTGCCCGATCATCGGTCCCGGCATGCGGTGAATCGTCGTAGCGGCCCGTGACGATCGCTTCGGGATTCGCGGCGATGACCGCTTCGGTCGAGACGGTCGGCGCGATCGGCGCCAGCGACGCGAAGACGTTCTGTCCTCCGCAGAGCGCGATGACGTCGCTGACCATATGCTGGCCGCTGAGCGTCATCGGCGGGTTGTCCCAGATCTGATAGAACACGCGGACCGGCGAACGCTGCGCATAGCGCGCGCGCAAGGCGTCGATACGCGCCGTGAAGTCCGCCGCCGCATGATCGGCGACCGCCTCGGTGCCCATCAGCGCGCCGAGCTTGTGCAGGTTCTGCGCGATCTCGGGCAGCCGTTTCGGCTCGCTCTCGAACATCGGAATGCCGAGCGCGCGCAGTGCGTCGATCTGTTGCG
Source organism: Pararobbsia silviterrae (assembly GCF_003628125.1). Lineage (GTDB taxonomy): Bacteria > Pseudomonadota > Gammaproteobacteria > Burkholderiales > Burkholderiaceae > Pararobbsia > Pararobbsia silviterrae. Next base: position 465,471 of record NZ_RBZU01000003.1, on the reverse strand, counting down.
CGACGTTGCCATGACGCCAGACGACGAGCAGATCGGGCTTGAGCGCGACGATCTTCTCGAGGTCGAGCGCCTGGTTGTCGCCCACGCGCGGCAACGCGCGCGCGGCGCTCGGGTAGTCGCTGAAGCTGACGGCGCCGACGATCGCATCGGCGCCGCCCGCCGCGTAGATCAGTTCGGTCGTGTGCGGCGCGAGGCTGATCACCCGGTGCGCCGGGGCCTGGAGCGTGACGACCGCGCCGCTGTCGTCGGTCACGGTGATCGCCGCGGCGTGCGCGTGCGATGCGACGAGCGTGACCGAGAGGGCGCATGCGGCACCCTTCAGGCTGATTCGGTACGCGGGCCCGGGGCGCGCGGGGGCCAGGGCCAAGGCGAGGGCGCCGGAGCGTGGCATGGTCGTGTGTCTCATGGTTTGACGCGCATGGGCAGGCCCGCGACCATCAGCACGACTTCGTCGCATCGCGCGGCCATGCGCTGGTTGATCCGGCCGAGTTCGTCGACGAAGCGGCGCGTGTCGGCCCCGAGCGGCACGACGCCGAGGCCGATTTCATTGCTGATCACGTAGACGGGCGCGCGAACGCCGGCCAGCGCGGCGTCGAACGCATCGACGTGACGGGCCCAGTCCGCGACCGGGCCCCCGCCGCCGGCCGGGAAGAACAGTCCGGTCAGCCAGAGCGTCAGGCAGTCGACGATGAGGCAGGCGTCGCCCGCGTCACCCGTGTCACGCAAGGCCGACGCGAGATCCGCGCCCGCCTCGACGGTCTGCCAGCCGGCCGGCCGGCGCGCGCGATGGATCGCGATGCGTTCGGCGAATTCCGGATCGTCGTGCGCGCTCGGTGGTGTCGCGGTCGCGATATAGCGCACGGGGTATCCGCTTTGCGCGGCACAGCGTTCCGCGTAAGCGCTCTTGCCCGAGCGCGCGCCGCCGAGCACGAACACCGTGCGCGCGGTTGACGACGCCGGAACGGGAGAGGCCGACATCGACTCCGAATCACCTGGGGTCATAAGTGGAATTACCGGAAGAGGGCCTTGCATGGGGGCATTTCCCGCACGACGACGGTTTCGTCGATAATAAAGCGCCGCTGACGCACGCGCACCTTCGTGCGCGATGCGCGGCACGTCAAACACATCAGCACCGAATCTGCTTCAAGAACACCTTCGCTCCGGGAGACCCTATGGCGGTGATCGTTGTCGCGAATCCGAAGGGCGGCGTAGGCAAGAGCACGCTGTCGACCAATCTGGCGGGCTTTTTCGCCTCACGCGGCGAGTGGGTCGCGCTCGCCGACCTTGACCGCCAGCAGTCCGCGCACGCCTGGCTCGATATCCGTCCGGCGGCATTGCCCGCGATCGAGGCCTGGAACATCAATCTCGACGCGCCGCAGAAGCCGCCGAAGGGACTCGAACAGGTCGTCGTCGATACGCCGGCCGGCGTGCACGGCAACCGGCTCGACGTCGCGCTCGGCCTCGCGGATCGGGTCATCGTGCCGCTCCAGCCGTCGATTTTCGACATCCTCGCGACGCGCGATTTCCTCGATCGGCTGGCCAAGGAGAAGGCGGTCCGCAAGGGCGACATCAAGATCGGCATCGTCGGCATGCGCGTCGACGCGCGGACCAAATCGGCGGACCAACTGCATCGATTCGTCGAAGGGCTCGGCCTCCCGGTCCTCGGCTATATCCGCGATACGCAGAACTACGTCCAGTTGGCCGCGCAGGGCCTGACGCTCTGGGACGTCACGCCGAGCCGCGTCGCGAAGGATCTCGAACAATGGCAGCCGATCCTCGACTGGCTCGACGCCAAGGCTTGAACCGCGAGCGGTGAACGGCAGGCGTCCAGAGGCGGCGCCGCGTCCCGCCGGCAGGCCGCGCGCGCGGTGTCAGACGGTTTCGTAGGCCTGGGTCGGCACGTGGTCGCGCGTGCCCTTGATCCGGTTCTGCGCATCGACGAACACGAGATCGGGCTTGTGCTTGCCGCCCCGCACGTCGGCGTCCTCGACCATCGCGAACGCCGCGATGATCACGAGATCGCCGAGCTGCGCGCGCCGCGCGGCCGAGCCGTTGAGCGAGATGATGCCGCTGCCGCGCTCACCCTTGATCGCATAGGTCGTGAAGCGCTCGCCGTTGTTGATGTTCCAGATATCGATCTGTTCGTTCTCGGCGATATTCGATGCGTCGAGCAGGTCTTCGTCGATCGCGCACGATCCTTCGTAGTGAAGCTCGCAATGGGTGACGGTCGCGCGGTGAATCTTCGACTTCAGCATGATGCGTTGCACGGATGACTCCTTGATTCAAGACGGGGCGCGATGCGCGGCGCGTCTTGGCGCGCATCGCCATGGGGTCGGGCCGCTCGCGGCGGCTGGTGGCGCGCGGACGCGACGCCGGACCGGGCCGCGGCCGGCGCATCGCTCAGATTTCGAGGTTATCGATGAGCCGCGTCTGGCCGAGCTTCGCGGCCGCGAGCACGACGAGCGGGGCCGACGCCTCGTCGGCGGCCGGCGCGCGCAGATTCGCGCGCTTGCGGATCGAGACGTAGTCGGGCTTCCAGCCGCGCGCGGCCAGTGTGCCGAGCGCTTCGGCTTCGAGCGCCGCGAGGTCGCGGCGTCCGTCGAGCACCTGACGGCGCACGTCGTCAAGCAAGGCCTTGAGCTTCGGCGCTTCGGCGCGCTCTTCGGGCGACAGATAGCGGTTGCGCGACGACAGCGCGAGGCCGTCCTCGGCGCGCACGGTCTCGGCCGCGATGATCTCGGTCGGCAGCGCGAACTGCTGGGCCATGCCGCGCACGATCATGAGCTGCTGGTAATCCTTCTTGCCGAACACGGCCACGCGCGGCTGCACGCACGAGAACAGCTTCGTGACGACCGTGCAGACGCCCTGGAAGAAGCCCGGCCGGAATTCGCCTTCGAGGATGTCGCCGAGGTCGGCCGGCGGATGCACGCGATATTCCTGCGGCTCGGGGTACAGATCGCGCTCGGTCGGCGCGAACAGCACGTAGACGTTCTCCTTCTGGAGCTTCTCGATGTCGTCTTCGAGCGTGCGCGGATATTTGTCGAAGTCTTCGTTCGGGCCGAATTGAAGCCGGTTCACGAAGATGCTCGCGACGACGGGGTCGCCGTGCTGGCGCGCGAGCCGCATCAGCGACAGGTGGCCTTCATGGAGATTGCCCATCGTCGGCACGAACGCGACGCGGTTCTGTCCGCGCAACTGGTCGCGTAGTTCGTGAATCGAGCTGATGACTTTCATCGGAGCGGTTGTCCTTCAGGGTGTCGAGGGAGGAAGCGGCGCGCGCCGGGACTCTGCGCCCGGCCCGCGCCGTTCCGGTCGGGTTCAGGTCGGTAGGTAGGCGAGCCGCACATAGATCGGCGCAAACGGCTCGGCCTGCGTGATCTCGATCAGCGATTCGCGCGAGAGCTCGAGCATCGCGATGAAGTTGACGACCATGACGGGCACGCCGCGCGAGACGTCGAACAGCTCGGCGAACTCGATGAACCGCGCGCCCTGGAGCCGGCGCAGCATCAGGCTCATATGCTCGCGGACCGATAGTTCCTCGCGGCTGATCTTGTGATGCGCGACGAGCTTCGCGCGCTTGAGCACATCGGCCCAGGCTTCGCGGAGTTCGCCGAGATCGACGTCGGGGAAGCGCGGCGCGAGCGATTGCTCGATATAGACCTCGGCGCGCAGAAAGTCGCGTCCGAGCTGGGGAATCTCGTCGAGCTTGCGCGCGGCGAGCTTGATCTGTTCGTATTCGAGCAGCCGGCGCACAAGCTCGGCGCGCGGATCCTCGGCCTCTTCGCCCGTGTCGGCCTTCTTGACCGGCAGCAGCATGCGCGACTTGATCTCGATGAGCATCGCGGCCATCAGCAGATATTCGGACGCGAGCTCGAGATTGGTGCCGCGGATCTGGTCGACGTACCCGAGATACTGGTGCGTGACCTCGGCCATCGGAATGTCGAGGACGTTGAAGTTCTGCTTGCGGATCAGGTACAGCAGCAGGTCGAGCGGTCCCTCGAAGGTTTCGAGGAAGACTTCGAGCGCCTCGGGCGGGATATAGAGATCCTGCGGCAGCTTGAACAGCGGCTCGCCGTAGAGGCGCGCGAACGCGACCCCGTCGACGACGTCGGGCGTCGAATCGGCAACCGGGGCCGCGAGCGCGTCGTCGCTTACCGGGGCGGATACCTGAGCGGTCATCGGCGTGGGCGCGGGGCTCGAACGGCGGGCTTAGAAGTTCTGGTAGTACGAGTACGGCGTCTGGGCAATGCGCGACGCTTGCTGGTCAGCACGTTCCTCGAGGTCGATCGGCTGCTTGTCCCACAACAGCGAGCGGCCCTTGCGCTGCTCGTCTTCGAGTTGCGGACGATCTGCCTTGAGCTTGTTGAGGAATTGAGTAATGTCCGACTGGTACATGGCTGGCATTGCGCGGGGAACGCGCGGTTGTCGTCTAAGCGCGGGAATGCGCGAACCGGATTTTACCGCACGAATCTGCGAAGAACGCAGATTACGAATTTGCGTTCTTCGCAGATTGCATCGCGCGAGCGGGTTGACGCTTTCGCGGCCGGTCGGGGTTGGGTTGTGGTCAAATAACGCGGGCCGGCGCTCTCGAACGCCCGTCGCTTCATCGACGACTGATACGACCCTCGTTTAGGAGATTTCTGTTTGCCGGTCCGCGCCCGCGCCTTTGTCGCCCGCCTTTGCCGCGTGGCCCTGTCCGTACGGCGGCCCGCGGCGCGGATCGCGGTCCGGATGCTCGTGGCCGCCGCGCTCGCCGTGTCGATCGCCGCGCCGCGCGCCGAAGCGAAGCCCAAGGCCCTGTACGTCGTCGACATTCATGCGCCGCGCGCGCTGCGCAAGCTGCTCGAGGCGCACCTCGATCTCGCGCGGTTCGCCGATCGCCAGGATCTGACCGACGACGAATACGAGTTTCTCGTGACGGCCGCGCCGCGCCAGGTTGCCGATCTGCTCGAAACCCAGGGCTACTTCACGCCGGCCGTGACGACCGACGAGCGCGTGATCGAAGGCAAGCGGCATGTCGACATCAACGTGGAACCGGGCCCGATCACGGTCGTGACGACCGTCAATCTCGGTTTCGCGGGCCCCATGCTGACCGAAGCGCCGGCGCGCGCGAAAGCCACGCGCGACGCGTGGTCGCTGCACGAGGGCGACCCGTTCAGCCAGGAGGCCTGGGATGCCGCCAAGGACACGGCGCTCAAGACCTTGCAGGCCGAGCGCTATCTCGGCGCCAAGATCACGCATTCCGAGGCGCGGATCAATCCGGCGACGCACAAGGCGTCGCTGCAGGTCAATTTCGAGAGCGGGCCGACGTTCACGCTCGGCGCGCTGTCGATCGACGGCACGCGCCGGTATCCCGACTGGATCATCACCAATATCAATCCGCTCAATGTCGGCGAGATCTACTCGGCCGAGCGTGTGCAGGAACTCCAGAAGCAGCTTCAGGCGACGCCGTATTTCGCGAGCGTCGCGCTCGACGTCGACAGCGATACGGCGCACCCGGACGACACGCCCGTGCGGCTCAAAGTCAGCGAATACCCGTATCAGTCGGTCCGCACGGGCGTCGGCTACAGCTCGGACACGGGCGCCTACATCCAGGGCAACTATCAGTACTTCAACCTGTTCGACCGCGCGTGGGTGTTCAGCGTGACGGGGCGCATCGAGCGCGATCAGGACCAGGGGCAGGTCCAGATCTCGATGCCGCCGGGCCGGTACGGCTGGGTCAACAGCGCGCTCGCGGCGTACACGCGCAGCGATATTCAGGACACGGAGATCTTCAGCATGCGCGCGGGTATCCAGCGCGCGCGCACGTCGCAGTACTACGACTTCACGTATTCGCTGCTCTACTACCGCGACCGGCTGCTCCAGAACGTCGGATCGTCGGTCACGAGTTCCGCGCTCGTGCCGAACTGGACCTGGACGCGCCGCGACGTCGATGATCTCGTGTTCCCGCGCTCGGGCAATATCGTGACGATCTCGGCGGGCGTCGGCGTCAAGCAGCTCGCGAGCGATGCGACGTTCGGGCGGCTCTACGCGGCCGGGCGCGAGTACGTGGCGATCGGCAAGACCGATCTCGTGCTGCTGCGGCTCGAACTCGGCGCCGTCTTCACGTCGGCCAGTACGCTCGACGTGCCCGCTTCGCTGCTCTATCGCGCGGGCGGCGCGAACTCCGTGCGCGGCTATAGCTACGACGCCCTCGGCAACAACGTCGGCGGCTCGATCCTGCCGACCAAATACATGATCACGGGCACGTCCGAGTACCAGCACTGGTTCACGCGCGACTGGGGCGCCGCGGTGTTCTACGATGTCGGCACCGCGACCGATACCTGGTACGAAAAGACGATCTACAGCGGCGTGGGCACGGGTGCGCGCTGGCGCAGCCCCGTTGGCCCGGTCAATCTCGATATTGCGTATGGAATCCAGAACCATTCGTGGCGTCCGTATCTGACGCTCGGCATCGCGTTCTGACCTCGGCCGATGAATCCAGACCCGACTTCCGACAATCCAGAGCACGCGCCCGGCGCGAACCCCGACCCCGCGGAAGGCGCGGGTGACGGCGGCCGTTCCGGAGGCGGCGGCAACGGTGGCGATGGCGGCAACGGCGACAGTGACGGCGGCGATCCGCGGCACGCGCGGCGCGCCGAACGTCGCGCGGCGCTGCGGCGCGGCCGCTGGCTCCGGGCGGCGGTCTGGCCGCTGGTGGCGCTCGCCGCGCTCGTCGTCGTGGCGCTCGGCTCGGTGCTCGGCGCGATCCAGACCGAGAAGGGCACGCGACACGTCTGGCAGGCCGCCGTGCAACTGCTCGACGGCCATCTGTCGGGCACGTTCGAAGGCGGCGCGCTCGCCACGGGCGTGCGGTTCAGCCATCTGCGCTGGCACGACGCGGGTACGGATATCGAGATCGACCGGTTCGACGGGCGCTGGCGCCTGACGCGCCGTCCGCTCAAGTTCACGATCGATTACGTTCGCGCGGGCACGATCGACGTACGGATCGCGCCATCGACGAGCACGACGCCGATGACGCTGCCGCGCGATCTGCGCGTGCCGCTCGCGCTCGATATCGAGGAACTGCGCGTATCGAAAGTCCGCATCCACGACGGCGATGCGACGACCGAATTCACGGATATCGCGGCGCGCGGCCGCACCGACGGGCGCCATCACGAGGTCGCGATCGACAGCTTCGTGACGCCGTGGGGCGCGTTGACCGCCGCGGCCAAGCTCGACGGCGTGCGGCCGTTCGCGCTGTCGGGCGACGCAGGATGGTCGGGCAAGGTCTCCGAACAGGAAATCAAGGTCGGCGCACGCGTGAGCGGATCGCTCGAAACGCTGACGGCCGAGGTCGACGCGAGCGGCATGCAGCTCGTCGGCCACGCGAGCGCGGTCGCGATGCCGTTCGCCGACGTGCCGCTCAAGACGCTGTCGCTCGCGTTCGAGCATGTCGATCCGCGCGCATTCAGCGCGAGCGCGCCGTCGGCCGATTTGTCGGTGCATGCCGACGTCGCCCCCGTTGCGCCGACGGCGGGCAGCACGGCGTTCACCGTCGCGGGCACGGCGTCGATCGTCAATGCGACGCCCGGCCTGATCGGCGACGGCAAGTTGCCGCTGATCGACGCGCACGCGCAGATTCATCTCGATCCGACGGATCAGGCGATCGACGGACTGCAGGTGCGCATCGTCAAGGACGCGAGCGTGACAGGCAGCGGCCGCTTGCATGACGGCAAGGGCCAGTTCGATCTCCGGATCGCGAATTTCGATCTGCGCACGCTGACGCCCGCGGTGCGCGAGACGCGGGTCGGCGGCCCCGTGCGCATCGTGCTCAAGGACGGCGCGCAGCAGGTCGAAGCCGACCTCGCGGATCCGGCGCTCGCGTTGCGGGCGCAGGCCGCGGTCAGCCTCACGCCGTCGCAGACGCAGATCGATTCGCTGAAGCTCCAGCTCGGCAAGGGCCGCGTCGAAGCGAGCGGGTCGCTCAAGCACGACCTCGCCTCGCGCTATTCGGTCAAGGCCACGTTGACGGACTTCGATCCGTTCGTGCTGCTCGCGTCGGAACCCGTATCGAAATCCGCCTCGAAATCTGCGCCGAAACCGGTGTCAAAACCCGCGTCAAAAGCCGCGTCAAAACCCATTATGCCGCCGAGCAAGGCGGAACCCGCGGTGCAGGCGGATGCGGGCGGGAGCCAGGCGGTCCACGGCGACGCGGCGCGCGCTAGCGCGGCGGTGTCGGCATCCGCGGCCTCAGCATCCGCAGCGGTCGCCGGCGGGACCCCGGCGGGCGTGACGACCGCGACGCCCGTCGCCCATACCGCGCCCGCGCATCCGAGCTTCGATCCGCGCGATGTCCGGATCTCGGGCACCTTGAGCGCCGACGGCACGCTCGCCGCGCCGACGACGGTCAAGGCGACGTTCACCTTGCGCGACGCGGTCTACGCGGGCTTGCCGATGACGGGCGCCGGCACCGTGGCGCTCGCCGGCATGCGCCTGCTGCCGAGTCATATCGAATTGTCCGTCGCGGGCAACGACGCGAGTCTCAAGGGCGGCTTCGGCGGCGCGGGCGACCATCTGCTCGTGCATGTCGACGCGCCCGCGCTCGAACGGCTCGGTTTCGGCGTCGCGGGCTTCGTCAAGGCCGATGCCGATCTGACCGGCACGCTCGCGCACCCGAACGCGAGCGCGACCTACGATGCCGAGCATCTCGTCTTCGGCGACAACCGCGTCGGCCACGCGCAAGGGCGCGCCGAGTTGCGCGACGGCGCGAACGGCGCGCTCTCGCTGACGCTCGACGCGCGCGACGTCGCGGTGCCCGGTGTCGAGTTCGCGACGCTCGCCGCGCACCTGAGCGGTACGCGCGCCGCGCATACCTTCGATGCAAGCGCGACGGGCAAGGTCCAGGGACATCCGGTCGATCTCGGCGTGGCCGGACGCGGCGCGCTGACCGAAGCGCGCGGCGCGACCGCATGGTCCGGCACGATCTCGGCGCTCGACAACCGCGGCTCGCCGCGTATCGCGCTGCAATCGCCCGTACAGGTCGCTGTGGCCGATCAGAAGGTCTCGATCGGCGACACCAAGATCGCGATCGATACGGCGACGCTGGCGCTCGGTCGCTTCGAACTCGATCACGGCCGGATCACGTCGGCCGGTTCGCTGAGCGACCTCGCGCTCGCCCGCGTGCTCGCGATCCAGGCCGAGTTCAGCGGCACGCCGTCGACGCTGCGCACCGACCTCGTCTTCGATGCGGATTGGGATTTCACGCTCGCGAACACGGCATCGGGCCATCTCGCGATCCAGCGCCGCACGGGCGATCTGCAGTCGGGGAACGGCCGCGGCGTGGTGCCGCTCGGCTTGCGCAAGCTCGCGGCGCGCGTCGATTTCGAGGGCGCGAATCGCGCGCACGTGAACGCGGCCGTCGATGCGAGCCGGATCGGCACGGCGAGCGCGGATCTGACGGTCGAACTCGCGGCGCGCGACGGCATGCTGACGTTCGAGCGCGGCGAGCCGATCAGCGGCCATATTCAGGCCGATGTGCCGGCGCTCAAGACGACGGGCGAACTGTTCGGCCCCGCTTATCTGCTTGCGGGCCGCGCGGCGCTCGCGCTCGATGTCTCGGGCGAAGTCGGCCGCCTCAAGCTCAACGGCGCGCTGACGGGCGACGATTTGTCGGTGACGGCCGTCGACCAGCAGATCACGCTCAAGAACGGCATCGTGCGGATCGATCTGACCGACAACCGCGTGGACCTCAAACAAGTCGAGTTTCATGGCGCGGACGGCCTGCTCAAGGCGACCGGCGAGATCCAGCTCGACCGCGACGATCCGCAGATCTCCGCGCAGATCATCGCCGACAAGCTTCAGATCTTCGCCTCGCCCGATCGGCAACTGTCGCTCTCGGGCAGCGCGGATCTCAAACACTCGGGGCCCGTCGGCGGCCTCGCGATCGACGGCAAGTTCGTCGTCGATCACGCGCAATTCGACCTGCCCGAGAGCGCCGCGCCCGCGCTCGGCGACGACGTCAAGATCGTGCGCAGCGACGGCGAACTCGTGGGCGCCGCGCCCGCGACCGGCGTGCCGGCCGCGTCGGAGAAACCGGTCAGCCGCTTTGCGCCGCGCGCGAACGTGTCGATCGATCTCGGACAGCGGTTCTATTTCAAGGGGAGCGGCGCCGATATGGCGTTGCGCGGCGCGATCACGGTCGTCAGCGCGCCGAACGAGCCGCTGCGCGCCGACGGCAACGTGCGCGTCGAACCCGGATCGACGTACGAGGCGTTCGGCCGCAAGCTCGACATCGAGAACGGCTACTTCACGTTCAACGGACCGGTCGACAACCCCGGCATCAATATTCTCGCGATGCGCCGCAACCAGGAGTACGAGGCGGGCGTGCAAGTCACGGGGACCGTGCGCGCGCCGATCGCGAAGCTCGTCTCGATCCCCGATCTGCCCGATTCCGAAAAGCTCTCATGGCTGTTGTTCGGACATGGCACGGATACGACGACGAACCTCGGCCAACAGAACACGATGTCGACCGCGCTTGCGCTGCTCGGCAGCACGGGCGGCAAGCGGATCGCGCAGACCTTCGGGCTCGATGAATTCACGATCGGGCAAAGCCAGAACGGCCTGACCGATCCGCAGGTCGTGCAGATCGCGAAGGCGATCAACGAGCATTTCGTGTTCGGCTACGAGCAGGGGCTGCAGACCGCGCAGAACCTGTTCAAGATCACGTGGACGATCACGCGCAATTGGTCGCTCGCGATTCACAGCGGCACGCTCAACGGCGTGGATGTCGCGTTCAATCGGCGTTTCGACTGAGACGGAAAAACAAACGCCGGGTCTCGAGGGGCAAGACCCGGCGTTGTCGATGTCGAATGCGCGAGGCTTATCGCACGCGCATGCCCGGCTTCGCGCCCGAGTTCGGTTCGAGAATGTAGAGGCCCGGTTCGGCCTTCTCGTCGGCCGCCGACGCGGCGAGCACCATGCCTTCGGAGAGGCCGAACTTCATCTTGCGCGGCGCGAGGTTCGCCACCACGACCGTGAGCTTGCCCACGAGCTGGTCGGGCTGATAGGCCGACTTGATGCCCGAGAACACGTTGCGCGTCTTCTCCTCGCCGACGTCGAGCGTGAGCTGCAGCAGCTTGTCCGACCCTTCGACGGCCTGGCAGTCGACGATGCGCGCGATGCGCAGATCGATCTTCGCGAAATCGTCGATCGAGATGACGCCGTCCGCGTCCCCTTCGGTAGCGCCGCCCTTGGCGGGCTTGGCCGCCGGGGCCGATGCCTTCGCGGTCTTGGCGCCGGCCGCCGCGGCGTCGTTCGCGGGCTGCGCGGGTGCGGCCTGCAACGACTCCTGGTTGGCTGCGATCAGCGCGTCGATCTGCTTCGGGTCGACGCGCGTCATCAGATGCTGATATGCGTTGATCGGATGGCTCGACGACAGCGCGGCCGATGCGTCGGCCCACTTGAGCGGCGCGATCCCGAGGAAGCCTTCGACCGACGCGGCGAGCGTCGGCAGCACGGGCTTGAGCATCAGCGTGAGCAGGCGGAACGCTTCGAGCGAGACGCTGCATGCTTCGCGCAGCGCAGCGGCGCGCGCGGGATCCTTCGCGAGTTCCCACGGTTTGACGGTATCGACGAAGCCGTTGACCGTGTCCGCGAGTTCCATCGTCTGGCGCAGCGCCTTGCCGTATTCGCGTTGCTCGTAGAACGCGGCGACCGCCGGCACGGCATCGCGCAATTGCACGAGCAGCGGGTGCTGCATCGCTGCGTCGTCGACGCGGCCCTCGAAGCGCTTGACGAGGAAACCCGCGGCCCGGCTCGCGATATTGATGTACTTGCCGACGAGATCGGAGTTCACGCGCGCGATGAAGTCGCCGAGATTCAGGTCGATGTCTTCCATCGTCGCGTTGAGCTTCGCCGCGAAGTAGTAGCGCAGCCATTCGGGATTGAGCCCGACGTCGATGAAGCTTTGCGCGGTAATGAACGTGCCGCGCGATTTCGACATCTTCTGGCCGTCGACCGTCAGGAAGCCGTGCGCGAAGACGTTCGTCGGCGTCCGGTGACCCGAGAACTCGAGCATCGCCGGCCAGAACAGCGTGTGGAAGTAGAGGATGTCCTTGCCGATGAAATGGTATTGCTCGGTGTTCGAACCGGGGCGGACCCATTCGTCGAAATCGAGGCCGCGCGTCTCGCAGAGGTTCTTGAAGCTCGCGTAGTAGCCGACCGGCGCATCGAGCCAGACGTAGAAATACTTGCCGGGCGCGCCCGGGATCTCGAAACCGAAATACGGCGCGTCGCGCGAGATATCCCAGTCGGCGAGTTTGGCTTCGCCCGAATCGCCGAGCCATTCGCGCATCTTGTTCGTCGCTTCGGGCTGCGCGAGCTTCGCGACCCAGTCGCGCAGGAACGTTTCGCAGCGCGGATCGGACAGCTTGAAGAAATGATGGGTCGACGTACGGCGCACGGGCGTCGCGCCCGAGACGACCGAGTACGGGTTCTTGAGATCGGTCGGCGCGTAGGTCGAACCGCAGACTTCGCACGAGTCGCCGTATTGATCCTTGGCGCCGCACTTCGGGCACTCGCCCTTGATGAAGCGATCGGGCAGGAACATCTCGCGGACCGGATCGTACGCCTGTTCGATATCGCGTTCGGCGATGAGGCCGGCCTGCTTGAGCGCGAGATAGACCTGCTCGGACAGCACGCGGTTTTCTTCGGAGTCGGTCGAATAATAGTTATCGAACGAAATGCCGAAGTGATCGAAGTCGCGCTTGTGTTCTTGCCAGACGCGTTCGATCAGCGCGCGCGGCGTGATGCCTTCCTTCTCGGCGCGCAGCATGATCGGCGTGCCGTGCGTGTCGTCGGCGCCGACGTAGTGGACCTCATGGCCATGCATTCGCAGCGTGCGCACCCAGATGTCGGTCTGGATATATTCGACCAGATGGCCGATATGGATCTGCCCGTTCGCGTAGGGCAGGGCGGACGTGACGAGGATGCGGCGCGGGGCGTTGGAGGGCATAGAGCAGGCTGCGAAGGTTGAATGGGGTCATGCCTGGGCGCGTCGACCGGCGCGGTGCGATCGCGCGGTCCGGGCGGGCGCCGGAGGGTCGATTTTACCAGTGCGGCGGAGATTCACGCGGGACGCGCTCGCGTCCGTGCGCCGAGGTCGGTATTCAGGCCGGCGTTCAGGCCGTCATGAACGCGTCGTTCAGGCAAAAAAAACCGGGGCGAGGGCGCCCCGGAGCAACAACGACAAGAGGAGAATGGTGACGCACCCAGGTCACCAGGCGCGTACCGTATGTACTGACAGCCGGGGTGCGTACGAGTTCGCTCGAAATCGCGTTTTCTTTGCGAGATGCCGACGATCGCAACACGTCACGACACGTTGCAATACGTTGCGGCAGGTCGCGCGTCAGCGCTGAACCGGGCGCAGATAGATCTCGACGCGGCGATTCTGCGCGCGGCCCGCCTCGGTCCCATTGTCGGCGACGGGCATGGTCGCGCCGCGGCCGTATGCGGTCAGGCGGCCTTGCGCGACGCCACGGCCGACGAGGTAGTTCGCGACGCTTTGCGCGCGATTCTGAGACAGCACCTGATTGAGCTGGGCGGAACCCGTGCTGTCGGTGTGGCCATCGATCTCGGCATTGAGCTCGGGATGTTCGTTGAGCGTCTGGGCGACTTGGTCGAGCACCGGCGCGAACGACGGTTTGATCAGGTAACTATTCGTGTCGAACGAGATCGAGCTCGGAATATTGACCTTGAGCGACCCGTCCTGTTGCTCGGTGATCTGGGTGCCCGTGCCCTTGGTGCCGCCATTGAGCTTGTTCTTGATCGACTGCCAGTTATAACCGACGAGCGCGCCGCCCGCCGCGCCGACGCCGGCGCCGATCGCGGCGCCCTTACCGCCGCCGATCAGCGCGCCGAGCGCCGCGCCGCCCGCGGCGCCGGCTCCCGTTCCGACCGCCGTGTTGGTCCCCTGCTCGGTCGCGCATCCCGCAAGCAGCGTGCCGGCGATCGCGAGGGTCGAGAGTTGGTTGATCCATCTTGTTTTCATCTTAGGGCTCCGGTGTGACGTACGAATTGCGCTTCAGAAATAAACCGTAAAGCGAACAGGCGGTAAAGCGAATGAACGCGTGATTCGAAGGATGATTCGACATGACGCGAAAAGCGAACGCGAAAGACGGACGCGAGACGCGCCGCGCGCGTCTCGCGAACCCCGTCGAGACCGACCGGGCATGCGGGCTGCTCATGCTCGCACGGGCCGGAGTCTTCGACGCCGAGACGCTACAATAGGCGCCGGCATCGCGTGTCTGGCCCGCATCGTATGGCGTCGCGCGCGCCGCGCCCGCTTTCGGGTGCGGCAAAGCGTGCCGTGGCGCGCAATATGGCGCAACTGCCGCAACAAATTTTTGCATTTTCGAAAGCCGGTGTCCTCCCGGCGACTGATCCCTATGACGATTGACAGGCAATCCATCGACGCGGCGCTCGCGACCGTCGTCGACCCCAATACGCAGCGCGATCTCGTCGCGGGCAAGGCGATCCGCAAGGTCGCGATCGACGGCGCGGACGTGCAGGTCGACGTGGTGTTCGGCTATCCGTCGCGCAGCCAGCATGCGGCGATTCGCGACGCCGTCGAACGCGCGCTGGCCGCGGTGCCCGGCATCGGCGCGCGCAGCGTGTCGGTCTCGCAGGACATCGTCGCGCATGCCGTGCAGCGCGGCGTCAAGCTGCTGCCCAACGTCAAGAACATCGTCGCCGTCGCATCGGGCAAGGGCGGCGTCGGCAAGAGCACGACCGCGGCGAACCTCGCGCTCGCGCTCGCCGCCGAAGGCGCGAGCGTCGGCGTGCTCGACGCCGATATCTACGGCCCCTCGATGCCGACGATGCTCGGCGTCGACGGCCGCCCCGAATCGAAGGACGGCCAGACGATGGAGCCGCTCGTCGCGCACGGCGTCCAGGTCAATTCGATCGGATTTCTGATCGAGAAGGACAATCCGATGGTCTGGCGCGGGCCGATGGTCACGTCGGCGCTCGACCAGTTGCTGCGCCAGACGAATTGGCGCGAGCTCGACTACCTCGTCGTCGACATGCCGCCGGGCACCGGCGACATCCAGCTCACGCTCGCGCAGAAAGTCCCCGTCACGGGCGCGGTCATCGTGACGACGCCGCAGGACATCGCGCTGCTCGACGCGCGCAAGGGTCTCAAGATGTTCGAGAAGGTCGATATCCCGATCCTCGGCATCGTCGAGAACATGAGCGTGCACATCTGCTCGAACTGCGGTCACGTCGAGCACATCTTCGGATCGGGCGGCGGCGCGGCCATGTGCGCGGACTACGGCACGACGCTGCTCGGCAGCCTGCCGCTGTCGATCGGCATCCGCGAACAGGCCGATGCGGGCAATCCGACCGTGATCGCGGAACCCGATGGTCCCGTGGCCGCGCTCTATCGCGAGATCGCGCGCAAGGTCGCGATCTCGATCGCCGACAAGTCGCGCGACATGACTTCGAAGTTCCCGTCGATCGTCGTGCAAAACACCTGATCCGAGGCTGCATGAAGCGTCGATCCACCTCGCTTGTCTGCTCCGCGCGCGACGGCGCGCCGCGCGTCGCGTTGTTCGCGCGGTCGCTTGCGTTATCGATCACGCTGTCGGGCGCGCTGTCGGTCGCAGGGTGCGCGCTGATCGGCGACCATGCGCGGCGGGCATCGGTCGAGCTGCTGCCGGCGCCGGGCCTGACCGCGCGCGGCACGGTCACGTTCGTCGAGAACCCCGACGGCGTGCAGGTCACCTATAACCTCGCCGGCTTGCCGCCCGACTCGGATCACGGTCTGCATATCCACGATTCGAGCGATTGCATCGGCGCGGGGCCCGAGGGGATCGGCAACGTCTTCAATCCGCTGCAGGTGCCGGCCGGCGCCACGCGCAGCGCGCATATCGAGGGCGACCTGCCGAATGTGCACGCGGATGCGAACGGCGTCGCGAACGGCTTTTTCGTCGTGACCGATCTCGCGCTCGACGGCGTGCGTTCGGTCATCGGGCACGTGCTCGTCGTGCATCGCGACGCCGACGATCCGTATGCGATGGCGCAGACGATCAGCGACGGCCCGAGGCTCGCGTGCGGCGTGATCCGGCGCTGATCCCGCGTGCGTGTCACGAATCGCGCGGCCGGGCGCACGGGTACGCGTGCGCTGTGCGACGCCGCGTCGCGATCAAGTAAAATGCGCGTTTTTTATCCCGGCCGGCGCGCCCGCGCAGCGGCCGGCTCGTTCCTCCCAGCGATCGCGACATGACCATCAAATCCGACAAGTGGATTCGCCGCATGGCCGAAGAGCACGACATGATCTCGCCGTTCGAGCCGGGTCAGGTCCGTACGTCGGCCGACGGCACGAAACTCGTGAGCTACGGCACGTCGAGTTACGGCTACGACATCCGCTGCGCCGACGATTTCAAGATTTTCACGAATATCAATTCGACGATCGTCGATCCGAAGAACTTCGACGAGAAGTCGTTCGTCGACTTCAAGGGCGACGTCTGCATCATTCCGCCGAATTCGTTCGCGCTCGCGCGCACGGTCGAGTACTTCAAGATCCCGCGCAACGTGCTGACCGTTTGCCTCGGTAAGTCGACTTACGCGCGTTGCGGCATCATCGTCAACGTGACGCCGTTCGAGCCCGAATGGGAGGGCTATGTGACGCTCGAGTTCTCGAACACGACGCCGCTGCCCGCGAAGATCTACGCGAACGAAGGGGTCGCGCAGGTGTTGTTCTTCGAGAGCGACGAGGTCTGCGAGACGTCGTACGCCGACCGCGGCGGCAAGTATCAGCGCCAGCACGGCGTGACCTTGCCGAAGGCGTGATCGCCGCGCGCCCGACGCGCCGATCACGCGCGTGTCATCGGGCGTTGGTACGGTGGGTTCGGGCGGCCGCTCGCGTCGCCATCCGGGGAGCGAGACCCCGCGGACAACAGGTCGCGCCGATCGGGCGCGGCGCAGTTTGAATTTCGAGGCCCGCGTCGCGGGCCGTCGCTTTTGGAGCCTTGCTCATGAAGTTTCGCTTTCCGGTCGTCATCATCGACGAAGACTTCCGCTCCGAGAACATCTCGGGTTCCGGTATCCGCGCGCTTGCGGAGGCGATCGAAGGCGAGGGCATGGAAGTGCTCGGCCTCACGAGCTACGGCGATCTGAGCGCGTTCGCGCAGCAGGCGAGCCGCGCATCGTGCTTCATCCTGTCGATCGACGACGACGAGTTCGTCACGGCGAGCGAGGGCGACGGTGAAAACGAACTCGCGCTCGCGATCGTCGCGCTGCGCGCGTTCGTCGAGGAAGTGCGCCGCCGCAACGCCGATATTCCGATCTTCCTGTACGGCGAGACGCGGACGTCACGGCACATCCCGAACGACATCCTGCGCGAGCTCCACGGCTTCATCCACATGTTCGAGGACACGCCCGAGTTCGTCGCGCGCCATATCATCCGCGAGGCGCGCAGCTATCTCGACTCGCTGCCGCCGCCGTTCTTCCGCGCGCTCACGCACTACGCGGCCGACGGCTCGTACTCGTGGCATTGCCCCGGACATTCAGGCGGCGTCGCGTTCCTCAAGAATCCGCTCGGCCAGATGTTCCATCAGTTTTTCGGCGAGAACATGCTGCGCGCCGACGTCTGCAACGCGGTCGACGAGCTCGGCCAGTTGCTCGACCATACGGGGCCTGTCGCGGCATCCGAGCGCAACGCGGCGCGCATCTTCAGCGCCGATCACGTGTTCTTCGTGACCAACGGGACGTCGACGTCGAACAAGATCGTCTGGCATGCGACCGTCGCGCCCGGCGATATCGTGATCGTCGACCGGAACTGCCACAAGTCGATTCTCCACGCGATCACGATGACGGGCGCGATCCCGGTCTTCCTCGCGCCGACGCGCAATCACTTCGGGATCATCGGTCCGATTCCGCGCAGCGAATTCGAGCCCGAGAACATCAAGCGCAAGATGCTCGCGAATCCGTTCGCGCGCGCCGCCCTCGAAAAGAATCCGAATGCGCGCCCGCGGATCCTGACGATCACGCAGAGCACCTACGACGGCGTCGTCTACAACGTCGAGATGATCAAGGACCTGCTCGGCGACATGCTCGATACGCTGCACTTCGACGAAGCGTGGCTGCCGCATGCCGAATTCCATCCGTTCTATCGCGACATGCACGCGATCGGCGCGGGCGGCTCGCGCACGAGCGCGACCGTCTATGCGACGCACTCGACGCACAAGATGCTCGCGGGCATTTCGCAGGCCTCGCAGATCGTCGTGCAGGAGTCGGTCGACCACAATTTCGACAAGCATCGCTTCAACGAGGCGTATCTGATGCATACGTCGACGAGCCCGCAGTACGCGATCATCGCGTCGTGCGATGTCGCGGCCGCGATGATGGAGGCGCCGGGCGGCACGGCGCTCGTCGAGGAGTCCATCGCCGAGGCGCTCGACTTCCGGCGCGCGATGCGCAAGGTCGACGAGGAATACGGCGACGACTGGTTCTTCAAGGTCTGGGGACCCGAGCATCTCGCCGAGGAAGGCATCGGCGATCGCGAGGATTGGGTGCTCAAGCCCGGCGACCGCTGGCACGGCTTCGGCGATCTCGCCGAGGGCTTCAATATGCTCGATCCGATCAAGGCGACGATCATCACGCCGGGGCTCGGGATCGACGGCGAGTTCGGCGACGCGGGCATTCCGGCCGCGATCGTGACGAAGTATCTGGCCGAGCACGGCATCATCGTCGAGAAGACCGGCCTCTACTCGTTCTTCATCATGTTCACGATCGGCATCACGAAGGGCCGCTGGAACAGCATGGTGACCGAGCTTCAGCAGTTCAAGGACGACTACGACAGCAATCAGCCGCTGTGGCGCGTGTTGCCCGAGTTCGTCGCCCAGCATCCGGCGTATGAGCGTACGGGCCTGCGCGATCTCTGCGACCAGATTCACAGCGTCTACAAGGCCAACGACGTCGCGCGCGTGACGACCGAGATGTATCTGTCGGACATGGTGCCCGCGATGACGGCGACCGAAGCGTACGCGAAGCTCGTACACCGCGAGATCGACCGCGTGAAGATCGACGAGCTCGAAGGCCGCGTGACGAGCATCCTGCTCACGCCGTATCCGCCGGGCATTCCGCTGCTGATTCCGGGCGAGCGGTTCAATCCGATCATCGTGCGGTATCTGCAGTTCGCGCGCGAATTCAACGGACGCTTCCCGGGCTTCCATACGGACATCCACGGTCTCGTGACCGAGGTCGTCGACGGGCGCGTCGAATACTTCGTCGATTGCGTGCGCGACTGAGTGGCGTGACGGCGCGGCAGCGCGGAGATGACGGATTGCGGCGAACCTGAGCCGCAATCCCTGACGTCCGGGGCGACGTCACACCGATCGAGGCGTCCCTGTGTGTCGGGATATCGCGCCCGCCGCGCGCGCATCGCTTGCGCGAGAGGCGGGCGAATGCGCGTCTAGCGCGGCGACGCGAGCGACGCGCGGGCTTCGGCAATCGCGGCTTTCACGCGCGACGGCGCCGTGCCGCCGATATGGTCGCGGCTCGCGACCGATCCTTCGAGCGTCAGATAGTCGAACACGTCGTCGCCGAGCAGCGATGCAACCGCCGGCAGGTCCGCGCGCATCTGTTCGAGCGACAGATCGGCGAGGTCGATGCCGCGCGTCTCGCAGATCCGGACCGCGTGCGCGACCGCCTCGTGCGCATCGCGGAACGCGAGACCGCGCTTGACGAGGTAGTCGGCGAGATCGGTCGCCGTCGCGAAGCCCTGCAGCGCGGCCGCGCGCATATTGTCGGCCTTGACCGTGATGCCGGCGACCATCTCGGCGAAGATCCGCAGCGTGTCGGCGACCGTGTCGACCGTATCGAACAGCGGTTCCTTGTCTTCCTGATTGTCCTTGTTGTACGCGAGCGGCTGCCCCTTCATCAGCGTGAGCAGCGCGACGAGGTGACCGTTGACGCGACCCGTCTTGCCGCGCGCGAGCTCGGCGACGTCCGGGTTCTTCTTTTGCGGCATGATCGACGAGCCCGTGCAGAAGCGGTCGGCGAGGTCGATAAAGCCGACGCGCGGGCTCATCCACAGCACGAGTTCTTCCGACAGCCGCGAGACGTGCGTCATCACGAGCGAGGCGGCGGCCGTGAATTCGATCGCGAAGTCGCGATCGGAGACGGCATCGAGCGAGTTGCGGCATACGCCGTCGAAGCCGAGCGTGTTCGCGACGCGCTCGCGGTCGATCGGATAGCTCGTCCCCGCGAGCGCGGCCGCGCCGAGCGGCAGTTGATTGACGCGCTTGCGCACGTCGAGCATGCGTTGCGCGTCGCGGCTGAACATCTCGAAGTACGCGAGCAGGTGGTGGCCGAACGTGACGGGCTGCGCGACCTGCAGATGCGTGAAGCCGGGCAGGATCGTGTTCGTGTGCTGGTCGGCGAGATCGAGCAGCGCGCCGCGCAGATCGCCGAGCAGGCCGCCGATGCGGTCGATTTCGCCGCGCAGCCAGAGGCGGATGTCGGTCGCGACCTGATCGTTGCGCGAACGGCCCGTGTGCAGCCGCTTGCCCGCGTCGCCGATCAGCGCGGTCAGGCGCGCTTCGATATTGAGGTGGACGTCTTCGAGATCGAGCTGCCATTCGAATTCGCCGCGCTCGATTTCACCGCGGATCTGCGCCATGCCCGCCTCGATCTTCGCGAGATCGTCGGCGCTGATGATCTTCTGGGCGGCGAGCATGCCGGCATGGGCGAGCGAGCCCTCGATGTCGACGAACGCGAGTCGCTTGTCGAAGAACACCGACGACGTATAGCGTTTGACGAGCTCGGACATCGGCTCGGAGAAGCGGGCGGACCACGCTTCGCCTTTCTTGTGAAGTTGGGACGTCATGGTGAGTGCGGTTAGGGCGCGCGGGCGCGGAACAAAGCGCGACCGCGGGGCGGCGCAAGCCGGCGGGCGCGGTCGATGAATCGCGGAATTATACCAACCGGCCGTCGCCATGCTCCGGGCGCGCGCCGCCTTCGAGCGGAATCAGCGCGACGAACTTCAAATCGTCGCGCAGCGCGGGCTTCAGGGTGATCTGATCGAAGCGCAGCGCGCCGTGGACCGGATGCAGGAAATCACGCACGCCGCCCTCGCGTTCGACGACGTCCTGCGCGCGCCAGAAGTGCGCGAAGTCCTCGCTCGCGGCGAGCAGGTTTTCGACGAGCGAGCGCGTCGGCGGATCGTTCAGGTGGCGGCTCGAATCGGCGCGAAATTCGCCGACGAGCCTGCGCGCGCGCGCCTGCCAGTCGACGACGAGCGTGCGCGCGATCTCGCTCGTGAACATCCAGCGCAGCAGATTGTGATCGTCGCCGCTGCCGAGCAGACCGACGAACAGATCGTTCGCGCGCGCGTTCCAGGCGAGGATCGTCCACTGGCGATCGAGCACGTACGCGGGGGCGTCGAACAAGGCGACGCTCGTGATGAGCGCGCTCGGCGCGTCGCTCGCGCCCGGCGTCGGGTCGGACGGGTCGCGCAGCGCGGCGAGTTCGAAGAGGTAGGCGCGCTCGGCGCGCGTGAGGCGCAGCGCGACCGCGATACGCGCGAGCGCGTCGGGCGACGCCGACACCGGCCGGCCCTGTTCGATCCATGTGTACCAGGTCGGACTCACGCCGCAGAGCTGCGCGACTTCTTCGCGGCGCAGGCCCGGCGTGCGCCGCCGGTTGCCGGCGGGCACGCCCGCGGCCTCGGGGCTCAGGCGTTCGCGGTGCGCGCGGATGAACGCGCCGAGTTCGCGTTCGGGCGAGCGAAGCGGGCCGGGGTCGCGCGCGGCGCGGGGTGAAGACGCGGGAGGCGTGGGCGGGCTCGTTGGCATCGGCGGGCGAGGCACGCGCCGTCAGGGCGGCGCGCTTCGGATATCGGGACGCGCCTATCGTAACGCCTCGCACGCCGATCGCCAAAACCGTGCCGCCGAGATCCTCGTCTCGCGGGTCGCGTCGATCGCGTTCGGACACAGCCGTATGGGCCGTCGGCGACGGTCGACCGCATGGCTGTCCGGTCGTTCACGGCCTATGACGAGAAGGCGCTCGATCGTTCTCGGATCGGTATCGGTCGCAGGTTCAATTCCGGTATGCGATGCCCGCGTGTCCGAATCGTGACGTGCACGTTGTCCGTGGTTCGCTCGGACGTTTCGTATTTGCACGTGGCGGGTCCAGGGGCGGCGCATTGCTCGCTACATTCGTCGGACGCTTTTTTTGCGTATTGAAAAACAGACGCACGGGAGAGCTTCACGAATGGATCGAACACAGAGTCGGAAGGCGGCGCAGGCGTACCGTGTCGCGATATCGGCCGCGATGATCGCCATGGCGTGCGCAATCGGCGACGCGCGTGCGCAAGCGCCGGTCGTCGCGGCCCCGGGTCCGCACGCACCCACGGTCACGATCGACGCCCATACGCCGATCGTCGACATCACGGCGCCGACGGCGTCGGGCGTGAGCCACAACACCTACACGACGTTCAACGTGCCGGGACAAGGCTTGATCCTGAACAACGCGACCGCCGCGGCCCATGCGCGAGGCCACGCGGTGCCGCCGAACCCGAACCTCGCGGGCAGCGGGCCGGCCCGCGTGATCGTCAACGAAGTGCTCGGGACGACGCCGTCGCAGTTGCAAGGCGTCATGGAGGTGGCGGGCGCGCAGGCCGATGTCGTCGTCGCGAATCCGAACGGCATCACGTGCGCCGGATGCGAGTTCGTCAATACGCCGCGCGTCGTGCTCACGACGGGGCGGCCCGATTTCGCCGGAGAGGACGCGCTCGGTGTCTATCGCGTGACGCAAGGCGCGATCACCGTGCGTGAAGGATTGCGCGCGCCGGGGCTGACGCGGCTCGATCTCTGGGCGCGCCGGATCGTCGTCGACGGCGAGATCGAGACGCGCAGCGGTGAAGCCTGGCTCGTGGCCGGCGCGAACGGCGTGCGCTATAACGCCCCGACGACCAGCCGACGCGAGAGTCAGAGCGGTGCGACGCGCATCGCGAGCGAGGACCTGACGGACGAGGAACGCGCGGTGGAGGCGGCGGAAGCGGTGGGCAGGGCCGGGCGCTGGGGCATCGACGTCGCGGAAATGGGCGGCATCTTCGCATCGCATATCGAGCTGATCGCGACGGACGCGGGCGTGGGCGTACGCAACCTCGGCCATCTCGCCGCGGCGCAGCGCAAGGACGATCGGGGGTTGTCCGAGCCCGCGCCCGACTACGGCAGGATCCGGGTGATGACGGACGGACGGCTCGATAACGACGGCCGCATCGTGGCATGGCGAAACATGCGGCTCACCGCGGGTACCGCTTGGAATCGCGGGCGGGGCGTTGTCGATGCGGCCGAGCTGATTTTCGACGTGAAGGATTCGATCGCGAACGAAGGTCAGATCGGCGGCTTCAATGTCGTGCTCGGCGCGGACGAAGTCGCGAACTACCGGCGCACCGTCAAGCCGTGGAGCGCGCCCGAACGCACGCGCGGATCCTGGCATGCGAGCTACGACGCGGATAAGTCGGGGCGCATCGACGCACGCACCACCTTAACGATCGCCGCGCAGAGAATGATCAACGGTCCCGGTGCGGTTGTGCGAAGTGCGGGCAACTTGAGGCTCTACGGCAATTCCGGTCGTTGGCAGACGCGCGGCGCGACGCCGCCCATGCGCGCGCTGCATAACACGGGGACCCTCGCGTCGGTGCTCGATGTCGACGTCACCGCGCAGTCGATCGAGAACCGTAACAGCAGGCTCGCGATCCACGACGCCGTGAGGACACGTTCGCGCGTCGATGAATGGATCGACTCCGCGACGAACAAACGGTATGACGGCAGCGATGTGCGTCTCGTCAAGGTCGACGGCATCCCCGTCGCCGAGACGCGCGACGGCAAAACCATGGCGCGCTACGCGCGCTACGAGGTCGATCGCGAATATATCGACGCGAAGGTCAGCGAGAGCCGTCCGGGCTTGATCGAAGCCGGGCGTTCGGTCTTCCTGCGGGGGCGAGCGGTCAACGACGGCAGTCAGATCATTGCGGGAGAGCGGTTCAGGCACGAGGCGCTCGCGCCGGGCCAGACGATTCAAAACGTCGATGCGTACCGGACGCGCACGCGCATCGACAACGGGTCGCTCACGCAGTGGTTCACGAAACCCTGCGACGACGGAAACGGCACGTGCCGCGCACACGACCCGCCCGAGCGCGTCGAGAACTGGGCGCAGAGCACGCTGCATCCGATGGAGATTGCGTTCATCCGCGAGCGCGGCGTGAATCTCAGCGATGCCGCGATTCAGGCGCACAGTCAGGGGGGCGGCACGGGGGGCGGCAAAGCCGGCGCGGCGGCGCAGCCGGCACCGAAACCGAATTTCGAACGTCGTCCGCGATGAGGTCCATGAGAACGGGCGCCGGAACGCGATGTTGCATGGACCGCGCTCGTCATCGTGCGGCGCGCGGTGGGTTTCGCGGCGGGACGCGGTTCGCGGGCGTCGCGTTGATGTCGGGCCTCCCCATGCTCGCCGTCGCCGCGCCGCTCGACGATCGGCTCGATGGCGGGATCTCGGCATCGAGCGATGGGACGGCCGCGGCGCAGATCCTGCGCGACCGCGAGCAACACGAGGCACGGGCGCGCATGCGGACGCTGGCGGCCCCGGACGTGCGGGGCGCGCCAGCCGCGCCGGTCACCGCGCCGGCCGTGCCGCAGGAGACCCCGTGTTTCGCGATCGAGCGTTTCGTACTCGAGGTGCCCGATGCGCTGCCCGACGCGGCGCGGCGCGCGGGCGCATCGGCGTTGCCTCAGGATCCGTTTGCGTTCGCCGCCGACTGGCTCGAACGGTATCGCGGGCACTGTATCGGGGAACAGGGGGTGTCGCGAATTGCACAAGGGCTCGGTGCCGAGATCTTGTCGCGCGGCTATGTGACGACCCGGATCCGGGTGCCCGCGCAGACGCTGTCCGAGCACGTGCTCAGGCTGTATCTGATCCCCGGCGTCATCCGCGCGATCCGGTTTTCGGACCCCGGGATCCGTGCGTCGTGGCATACGGCCTTTCCTGTGCGCGCAGGCGATACGCTGAGGCTCGACGACATCGAGCAGGCGCTCGTTCGCTTCAGGCACGTCCCCGGTCAGGACGCGCACTTCACGATCGAGCCGGCGGATGCGCCGGGTCAAAGCGATATCGTGATCGCAATCGAACGCGAGCGTCCGTGGCATGTGGCCGCGAGCGTCGACAACAGTGGCTTCGACGCGACGGGTAAGCTCCAAGGCACCGTGTCGATGCGTGTCGACAATCCGCTGGGACTCAATGATCGTGCGAGCGCGTCGTTGAGTCACGATCTGATGCTCGGTCAGAAGGACAGGGCATCGAGCGGATGGACGCTGTTCTATGCGGTGCCGTACGGGTTCTGGCTCGCTTCGATCCATGCATCGGGGAGCCGCTACGCGCGGCGCTTCGTGGGACGCAGGGGCGTCCATGTCACGACCGGCGATTCGACGGTCGTCGAATGGCAGCTCGCGCGCCATCTGATGCGCACCCATGCGGCGACGCTCGAGCTTCAGTTTCGGCTCGGCCGGCGCTTCGGCCATGCGTATCTCGGGGATACCGAGCTCGACGTACAGCGCGACAACCGCACGTACGTGCAATGGGCGCTTGCCGAACGTCACCATCTCGGCGCCGCGCAGATCGACACGATGGTCGCGTGGCGGCAAGGCACGTCATGGTTCGGCGCGCGACGCGATCGCAGCGACGCGGGCCGGACCGATCTCTACCGGATGGCGCTGCTCGATACGAACGTCTCGATTCCGTTCGCGATCGGCTCGCAGCCATGGATCTATACGACGGCGTGGCATGGTCAATGGACGCCCGATTCGCTCTACGACATCGACCAGCTCGCGATCGGGATGCGCTGGACCGTGCGCGGCTTCGACGGGGAGCGCGTGTTGACCGGCGAGCGCGGTTTTTACTGGCGTAACGACCTGGCCATGCCGATCGGCGGCCATGCGATCTATGTCGGCGCGGACTACGGACACGTCGCGCGGTCGGACGCGCCGCGGCATTCGCCGATGCGGCTGGCGGGCGCGGTCGTCGGGGTTCGCGGCGCTGTCGGTGCGCCCGTGGCCACACGCTACGACGTCTATGCGGGCGTGCCGCTCTGGAAACCGAAGGGCTGGACGACGGCCGCGCCGACCGTCGGATTCCAGATCGCGTGCGAGTACTGAGGCGTTTGATTCACGACGCCGAACGCCAGAGCCAGAGCCAAGCCCAAGCCCAAAGCCCAAAGCCCAAAGCCCAAAGCCCATGCCAACCATCAACCTATCTCGGCGACCCCCGGCCGCCGCGAGTCACCGCATGCATCGATGGTCCGTCCCATGAAAAAAGGGCACCGCCCCCATGGCCGGTGCCCCTGATTCGACGATAGCGCTACCGCTCGCCGTCGCGCGAGGATCCGTCGCGATCAGCCCGTGTTGCGCAAACCGGCCGCGATGCCGTTGATCGTCAGGTGGATACCGCGATTGAGACGCTGATCGTCCATGCCCGAACGGCGACGCTTGATCAGTTCGACCTGCAAGTGATTGAGCGGATCGAGATACGGGAAGCGGTTCTTGATCGAGCGCGCGAGCAGCGGGTTCGTCGCGAGACGCTGCGGGCTGCCCGTGATCTCGGACAGCGCCGCGGACGTGCGTTCCCACTCGGCGACGATACGGTCGAATACGAGCTTGCGCAGCTTCTTGTCGGTCACGAGCTCCGCATAGCGCGATGCGACGGCGAGATCGGTCTTCGCGAGCACCATGTCCATGTTCGAGAGCAGCGTCGCGAAGAACGGCCAGGTCTTGTTCATCTTGCGCAGCGTCGCGAGACGGCGCGTGCGCTCGGCCGGCGTCGCGGACGCGCCGAGCCAGGTCTGGACCGCGCTGCCGAAGCCGTACCAGCCCGTGAGCAGCAGGCGGCACTGACCCCACGAGAAGCCCCAGGGAATCGCGCGGAGGTCTTCGATCTTGCGTTGCTTCGGATCCTGGAGCTTGCGCGACGCGGGACGGCTGCCGATATTGAGTTCGGCGATCTCGTTGATCGGCGTCGACTGGAAGAAGTAGTCCTTGAAGTTCGGCGTTTCGTAGACGAGCGCGCGATACGACGCCATCGCGGCATCGGAGAGCGCCTGCATCGTCTGCTCGAACACGGGCAACTGGTCGGGCGTGTTGCGCTCGGGCAGCAACGAGGCTTCGAGCGTCGCGGCGACGACCGTTTCGAGATTGCGCCGGCCGATCTCGGGGTTGCCGAACTTGCTCGCGATGATTTCGCCCTGTTCGGTGAGCCGGATCTGTCCGTTGACGGTGCCCGGCGGCTGCGACAGGATCGCCTGATACGTCGGACCGCCGCCTCGGCCCACGGTGCCGCCGCGTCCGTGGAACAGGCGCAGCTTCGTGCCGCGCTCCTGAAATAGCGCTACCAGCGCCACTTCAGCGCGATAGAGTTCCCAGTTCGAGGTCAGGAAACCGCCGTCCTTGTTGCTGTCCGAATAGCCGAGCATGACTTCCTGCTCGCCGCCCTGGTCTTCGACGACCTCGGCGATGCCCGGCAGCGCGAAGAAGTTGCGCATGATGTTCGGCGCGTCGCGCAAGTCGGCGATCGTCTCGAACAGCGGGATCACCATGAGGCCGACGGTGGCCGGCGCGTCCGTGCTGCCGAGGCGGCCTTCGAGCAGCCCCGATTCCTTCTGCAACAGCATGACTTCGAGCAAATCGCTGACCGTTTCGGTGTGCGAGATGATGTAGTTGCGCACCGCGCGCGCGCCGAAGCGTTCGCGGATCGAGCGCGCGGCCTCGAAGACGGCGAGTTCGCTGATCGTGCGATCCGAATACGGCAGCCACGCCGAGCGCAAGGGCCGCGACTGTCCGAGTTCGGCGAGCAGCAACTGAATCTTTTCGTCTTCCGGCAGCGACGCGTAGTCGGCCAGCACACCGGCGCTCGACAGCAGTTCGGCGATGACCGCCTCGTGGATATCCGAGCTCTGGCGCAGATCGATGCTCGCGAGGTGGAATCCGAAGATCTCGGACGCGCGCGCGAGCGGAATCAGGCGCGGCTTCGCGAGCGACGCGCCGTGATTCGCGATCAGCGAATCGATGAGCACCTGCAGATCGTGCGAGAAGTCGGCCGGACGCGCATACGGCACGGCGTCGAAGGTTTCGCGCGTCGCGATGACGCCGTCGCCGAGCAAGGCGCGCGCGGTCGCGGCGACGCGCGCGTAGACGCCGATCAGCGCGCGCCGGTAAGGCTCGTCGCTGCGGTGCGCCGACTGGTCGGGCGATGCGTTGCACAGCGCCTGGAGTTCGCTGCTCGCTTCGACGAGCAGGCTCGAGACCGACAACTCGGCGCCGAGCGTGTGTACTTCGTTCAGATAGTGTTCGAAGATGACCGTGGCTTGCCGCGTGATCGCGCGCTGGAGCGTCTCCGACGTCACGTTCGGGTTGCCGTCGCGATCGCCGCCGATCCAGTGACCCATTTGCAGGAAGGGCGCGAGCGTCGCATCGATGCCGTGCTCGCCGAGCGCGTGCTCGATGTCGTCGTAAAGCGCGGGGATCTCGGTCAGGAACGTCGTGCGGTAGTACGACAGCGCGTTTTCGATTTCGTCGGCGACGGTCAGCTTCGTGTCGCGGAGCATCCGCGTCTGCCAGAGCGTCGTCACGCGCGCGCGCAGCGACTCGGTGTTCTGCTCGCGCTCGCGCGCGGTCAATTCGCGGTCGCGCTCGGCGAGCAGATGCGCGATATCGTGTTGCGCGTCGAGAATGCTCTTGCGCTGGACTTCGGTCGGGTGCGCGGTCAGCACGGGCACGATCAGCGCTTCGTCGAAGAAGCGCTGAAGCGTTTTCGCACAGTCGCGATCCGTTTCCATGAGCCGTTCGAGCGCGTGCGCGAGCGTCGACGGCTGCGGCGCGGAACCCGCGAGCGCATGCACGCGGCGACGCCGGTTGTGATGGCGGTCCTCGGCGATGTTCGCGAGATGCGAGAAGTAGCTGAACGCGCGCACGACCGAGTTCGTCTGTTCGCGGTCGAGCTTGTTGAGCATCTTGTCGAGCTTTTGCGCGGCCTCGCGATCGTTTTCGCGGCGGAACTTGACCGCCGTCTGACGAATCGTCTCGACGACGTCGAACACGGCGTCGCCTTCCTGTTCGCGGACGACGTCGCCGAGCAGCCGGCCGAGGAAGCGGATGTCCTCGAACAGCGGCTGGTCCTTGTCGTCGCGCGCGCGCGGCGCGCCGGCCTGGCCATTGGCGCGCGGTGCGGGCGTCGCACCGGATTTCGCCGCGGGCGCGGCGGCGCGCTTCGTCGCGGGGGCCGCCGTCTTGGCGGAGGGGGTCGCCGCGCGTGCGCGGGCCGTCGTGGGGGCCTGCGTGGCGGCGGCCTGGGCCGTCGCCTTCTTGGCGGCCCGGGTCGGGGTTGCGGTGCCGTCAGCCGCCGCGGTCTTCGACTTGGGCGAGGGTGCCCGTTTGGTCGCGTCTCCGGGCGTCTTCAGGGTGGCCCTGGCCGCAGTCGAGCGGGTGGCGGCGATACTGCGCTTGGCAGAGCGGGTACGGTCCTTACCTTGAGACGTCACGATGTTTCCTCTTTGAGCATGGGCATAGCGGCGCATGGGTGCGTGCTACCATGTTTTCTTATATCCAACCCTTCGCCAGAGCCCCTGACAAAATGATCCACACGCCGTCGCGCGGTCTTGCCGTTCCGCACGCAACGTTCAATGAATGGTCGGTCCACAAAATCGGGCCGTCCACATTTTGTCAGGGTCTCTGAGATGAATACCGGGGTGGTGTCGGCTTCCCAGTCGCCTGAGAAGCTGGTGATCGCGTCGCGCGAAAGTCGCTTGGCGATGTGGCAAGCTGAACATGTTCAGGTTGCGCTGCAAAAATTATATCCATCTTGCGAGGTTTCGATCCTCGGAATGACGACGCGCGGCGATCAAATTCTCGATCGCACGCTATCGAAAGTCGGCGGCAAGGGCCTGTTCGTCAAGGAACTCGAAGCCGCCTTGGCCGACGGACGCGCCGATCTCGCCGTGCATTCGCTCAAGGACGTCCCGATGGATCTCCCGCCGGGCTTCAGTCTGGCGGCCGTTCTCGAGCGCGAGGACCCGCGCGATGCGTTCGTGTCGAACACCTATGCGTCGCTCGACGCGTTGCCGAGCGGCAGCGTCGTCGGCACCTCGAGCCTGCGGCGCGAGGCACTGTTGCGTGCACGCTACCCCGGTCTCGTGATCGAGCCGCTGCGCGGCAATCTCGACACGCGCCTGCGCAAGCTCGACGCGGGCGACTACGCCGCGATCATTCTCGCTGCGGCCGGGCTCAAACGGCTCGGGCTCGCGTCGCGCATCCGCGATCTGCTCGAACCCGAAGTCAGCTTGCCCGCGGCCGGACAGGGCGCGCTCGGCATCGAGATTGCCGCCCATCGCACGGACGTCGCGGCATGGCTCGCGCCGCTGCACGACGCGCGCACGGCCTTCGCGGTCGGTGCGGAGCGCGCGGTCTCGCGCGCGCTCGCGGGCGGCTGCGAGGTGCCGCTCGCGGCCTATGCGCATTGGCTCGAACACGGCGGCGAGCGTGAACTCAGTCTGCGCGGCTTCGTCGCCTTGCCCGACGGATCGCGGATCTTGCGCGCGGAAGCGCGGGCGCGGCCCGCCACGCAGGACGCCGCCGACGCGCTCGGTCGCGAGGTCGCGGACGCGCTGGCGGCGCAGGGCGCGCATGCGATCGTCGAAGCTGTCCGCGGCGTGAACGCGCCGCCCGCGCGCGCATGACGTCGGATCCGGCGCGCCCGCACGACCGTGACGCCGCGCCGTCCGGCGGCGTTCAAGGTCGCGACGCGCGCGCCGATGACGCCCGAAGCGGCGCCGGCCCGCATGACGACGGCTCACCCGAAGGGGGGCCGCACGACGACGGTCGACGCGACGGTGTCCAACGGCGTGAGGTCCGGCGCGTCGTGCTGACGCGACCGGCCGGGCAGTCCGCCGCGCTCGGCGCGGCCCTGCGCGACGCGGGGTGCGAGGTCGTCGATTTTCCGTTGATCGCGATCACGCCCGTGGCCGACAGCGCGCCGCTCGATGCCGCGCTCGCGCGCCTCGGCGACTACGCGCTCGCGGTCTTCGTCTCGCCGAATGCGGTCAATCAGGCGTTTGCCCGTTTGCGCGGTGCATGGCCCGAACACGTACCGATCGCCGTCGTGGGGCCGGGCAGCATCGCCGCGCTCGCGGAGCACGGCGTTGCGTCGCCGCGATATCGGATCTTCGCGCCCGACGGGGCGAGCCAGCAGGCGCATACGGTTATGGCTCAGTCGCTTGCGGCCACCGGCGCCGTGCAAGCAGCGCCCGTCGGGGTGACACCTGCCGCCTCAACGGCATCGCCCGCATCGGTACCCGCGTCGTCTGCGGCGCGGGCCGCCGACGCGGGTACCGACGCGGCGCGCGTCGTATCGAGCGACAGCTTTTTCGCCGCGCCGCCCGACGCACAGGCGCACGCGGATGCATCGGCCGAAGCTGATGAGGCCGCGGCCTCGAAGGTCAGCGCCTCGACGGACGCACCCGTCGATCCCGACGCGGTCCGGTTCGATTCCGAAACGCTGATCGCCGCGCTCGCGCGCGACGCGGGTCTCGAATCGTTCGCGGGCAAGCGCGTGCTGCTCGTGCGCGGCGACGGCGGCCGGGAACTGCTTGCCGACACCTTGCGTGCGCGGGGCGCCGACGTCGATCCCGTCGCCGCGTATCGCCGCAGCGTGCCGTCGCCCGATCCCGACGCGCTGACGCGCGTGCGGCGCTGGCTCGCGGACGGCGGCGCGACCTGGGTCGTCACGAGTTCGGAGGCCGTGCGCAATCTCGAGACGCTCGCCGCCATCCACTTTGACGAGACCGAGCGCGCCGCCTTGCATCGCGCGCCCTGGATCGTGCCGCATGCGCGGATCGCCGAAACGGCGCGCGCATGCGGGTTTGATAGAGTAACGACCGGCGCGGCCGGCGACGCCGCGCTGTTGCGCGCTGTCTTGGCGAGCGCACCCCAGACGGATGCGGCCCGAGGCGGTGCCCACCGGTCGGGTTCAAGCGGGTCTGACGCAAGCGGGTCTGACGCAAATCGCTCGGACGCAAGCCGGCCTGACGAAAATCAAGCCGGCGCGCCCCGGCCCGATCGACCGATCGGTGCGCCTATCCATTCAGCCAGCGGGGAGGGCGACGCAGCCGCCCCGCCGGTCGGTGCGACGCCGGCCGCCTCATCGACGCTTCGCGGAGCTTCATCGAGCATGACGGATTCGAAAGACACCCCACAGAACACGACGATCTCGCCGACGCGCTTCAGCGCGAGCGGGGCCGATCGCCCCGTCCAGCCGGGCGCGGGACGGCAACGCGGACGCCTGCTGCTCGTATGGCTGGCGCTCGTCGTCGCCGTCGCGGCCGGCGTCGCGGGCTATGCGCTCAATCGCAAGCTCGATCGCGTCGAGCGCGCGCTCGACGCGCGTCAACAGACGGCCGAGCGTTCGGCGAACGCGTCGACGCAGGACAGCGCCCGCGCGCTCGACGCCACGCGGCAAACGGACCAGCATCTCGCGCAGATCGAAGGCAAGCTCGCCGACGCGCAGGGGCAGCAGCAGGCGTTGCAGAACATGTATCAGGATCTCGCGCGCGACCGCACGCAGTGGACGCTGTCCGAGATCGGCGAGATTCTCGCGAACGCGAGCCAACAGCTCCAGCTCACGGGCAATGTGCAACTCGCGCTTTACGCGTTGCAGAACGCGGACGGGCGGCTCGCCGAGCTCAATAGTCCGCAGATCCTCTCGATCCGCAAGGCGATCGCGCTCGACATCGACAAGCTCAAGGCCGCGCCGAACGCCGATATCACGGGTCTGGCGATCAAGCTCGACGATGCGATCGCGCGCCTCGACGCGTTGCCGCTCGCGGGCGAGGGCCCGGTGCCCGCGGCTGCGGCCGCCTCGTCGCCCGCGTCGGTGAACGGCAAGCACGGCGGCCGCGTGGCCGCGCATGGCGCCGCTGCGTCGGGTACGTCGGGTGAGTCCAGCGGATCCGGCGCGTCGAGTGCGTCGGCAGTCGACGCCTCGGGCGCATCGTCGACACAACCGTCGGGCACGGCCTTCCAGGTCGCGGTCCAACGCTTCGATGCCTGGTGGGCCGACTTCGGCACGCGCGTGCTTCACGAGTTGACGGGCGTCGTGCAGGTGCGCCGCATCGACAATGCCGACGCGATGCTGATCGCGCCGGACCAGGCGGTCTATCTGCGCGAGAACCTTCGAATCCGGCTGCTGACGGCGAGACTGTCGCTGTTGTCGCGCGATCAGAAAACGATGGATTCGGACCTCGATGCGGCCGATGCGGCGATCGCCCGCTATTTCGATCCGAACGCCCAGGCGACGCGGACCGTGCGCGATCTGATCGCACAGGTTCGCCATGCGTCGACCGTCGTCGAGCTGCCGAATCTCGACGCGAGCCTCGACGCGATTCACCAATACAAGAGCGGAGACTGACGCGATGGCGATGCGGGCTCTCTTCTGGCTGGTGCTGCTGTTCGTCGCGGCGGTCGTGATCGCGTTGTTCGGTCATTTCGACGCGGGCCATGTGCTGATCATCGACGATCCGTACCGGATCGACGTGTCGTTGAACTTCGCGATCGTGGCGATCGTCGTCGCATTCATCGTGATCTATGTGCTGACGCGCACCGTGCGCAATCTCTGGCGCATGCCGGATCGCGTCGCAGCCTATCGCACGCGCGCGCGCGCGGCGAAGGCGCATGCGTCGTTGCGCGACGCGCTCGCGAACCTCTACGCGGGGCGTTTCTCGCGCGCCGAAAAGGCGGCGCGCGATGCGGGCGCGTTCGACGAGAATCAGCCGCCCGCCGCGATGATCGGCGCGCTCGCCGCGCACCGCATGCACGAGTACGCGCGACGCGACGCGTGGCTCGAACAGATCGAAGACAAGGAGTGGCAGGACGCGCGTCTGATGGCGAGCGCCGATATGCGCGCCGATGCGCGCGATTCCGAAGGCGCGTTGAACGCGCTCGCGGAGCTCGAGGCGCAGGGCGTGCGGCGGCTCAACGCGCAGCAGATCGCGCTGCGTGCGCACCAGCAACTCAAGCATTGGCCCGAGGTGCTCAAGCTCGTCAAGCTGCTCGAAAAGCGCGAGGCGATCCACCCGGCCGTCGCATTGCGGCTGCGGCAGTTGTCGGCCGAGAACCTGCTGCGCGACCGCCGGCACGATCCGGTCGCCTTGCTTGCGTGCTGGGACAGTTTGCCGTTGACCGAGCGGCAGACGCCGCGGATCGCCGATCTCGCGGCGGATCTGCTGCTGCAGCTCGATCGTCCGCGCGAAGCGCGCAAGATTGTCGAGGACGCGCTTGCCCAGCAATGGGATGCGCGCCTGCTGCGCCGCTATGCCGATTGCGGCGGCGGCGAGGCCTTGCCGCTGATCCAGCGCGCGGAAGCGTGGCAGGCCGAACACCCCGACGACGCCGATCTCAAGTTCACGCTGGGCCGCCTATGTCTGCAGCAGCAGCTTTGGGGCAAGGCGCAGGCGTTTCTCGAACAGGCGCTCGCGCTTGCAGGCGACAACGACACGCTGAAGATTCGCGCGCATCGCGCGCTGGCGCGGCTCCATGAGGAGCTCGGCCACGCGGGCGAGGCGAGCACGCATTACCGCGCGAGCGCGCTCGCGATCAAGCTGACCTGAACGCGCGCCGCGCGGCGTCGCCCGGAGCGCTGCCGCTATAATTGCGGCCGGCATGATTTCCCCGTACGGCGCTTCGCGCGCCGGCCGACAGACCTCCTGAAACAGAGAACACCATGAGCTTCGACCGCGTCCCCGCTGGCAAAGACCTGCCGACCGATTTCAACGTCATCATCGAAATTCCCGCTCAGAGCGACCCCGTCAAGTACGAAGCCGACAAGGAAATGGGCCTGCTCGTCGTCGATCGTTTCGTCGGCACGGGCATGCGCTATCCGGTCAACTACGGTTTCATCCCGCACACGCTGTCGGGCGACGGCGACCCCGTCGACGTGCTCGTGATCACGCCGTTTCCGCTGCTCGCGGGCTCGGTCGTGCGTGCGCGCGCGCTCGGCATGCTGCAGATGACCGATGAGTCGGGCGTCGATGCGAAGCTCATCGCCGTGCCGCACGACAAGGTCTGCCCGATGACCGCGAACATCAAGTCGATCGACGACGTGCCGGGTTATCTGAAGGATCAGATCAAGCACTTCTTCGAGAACTACAAGGCGCTCGAAAAGGGCAAGTGGGTCAAGGTCGAGGGCTGGGTCGGCATCGAAGCCGCGCACAAGGAAATTACCGACGGCATCGCGAACGCCGCGAAGTAAGCGTCACGCGACGCCGATACACGACACGCAACCCGGCGCCCGGGCCGCGCCCGTCGCGATGGGCCGAGGCCCGTCGCGCGGCGCGCGCCGGCCGCCGGGTTTGCGTTTGAGCCGACCGTCTGGCGTGAGGCTTGCCGCGTCTACGCGTCGCGCGCGCCGGCGTGGCGGAACGGATCGTGTTCGCGGAGTTCGTCGACGTAGTCGCGCATATGCGCGGTTTCCTGCGCGAGGAAACGTTCGACGGCATCGGCGAACGACGGATGCGCGAGCCAGTGCGCCGAATGCGTGACGGTCGGCATAAAGCCGCGCGCCATCTTGTGTTCGCCTTGCGCGCCGCCTTCGAAGGCGCGCAAGCCCTCCTCGATGCAGAATTCGAGCGGCTGGTAGTAGGCCGTCTCGAAGTGCAGACACGGGATATGTTCGATCGCGCCCCAGTAGCGGCCATACAAGGTGCCGCCATCGCTGTCGCGCTGGTAGACGACGAGTGAACTCGCGACCGGGCGGCCTTCGTGTTCGGCGATCACCATCATCAGATTCTCGGGCATCGTGCGGCCGATCGTTCGGAAGAACGCGAGGTTCAGATACGGGCTCGAATGATGCTCGCGGTACGTCTGCTGGTAGCAGCGGTTGAAGAAGCGCCATGCGTCGTCGGTGATATCGGGTCCCTTGACCCGACGCATCGTGACACCGGCCTCCTGGACCTTGCGACGCTCGGCGCGGATGTTCTTGCGCTTTTTCTGTTCGAGCGTCGACAAGAATTCGTCGAAGTCGCGGTAACCCGGATTCTCCCAGTGGAATTGCACGCCGCGCCGCGCCATCATGCCGACGGCGTCGAGCACGCCCGCTTCGTCGTCGGTCGGGTAGAGCACGTGGAGCGACGAGACCCCCGAGTCCTCGGCGAGCGCGCGCAGCGTCGCGGCAAGCGTGAGCCGGCTCTCGTCGTCGATCGCGAGCAAGCGCGCGCCGGACACCGGCGTGAACGGCACCGCGCAGAGCAGCTTCGGGTAGTACTCGAGGCCATTGCGCCGATACGCATCGGCCCATGCCCAGTCGAACACGTACTCGCCGTACGAATGGCTTTTCAGATAAAGCGGCATCGCGGCGACGAGCGTTTCGCCGTCGAAGCTCGACGGGCCGATCGTCTGGCCGTCGGCGAGCCATTCGCGCGGCGCGTCGTCGGAGTCGGATGCCGGATCCGATGCGGAATCGGACGTTGAAGCGAACGTCGAAGCGGATTCCGGCGCGCGGTTCGGCCTCGAAGCCGATTCGCGCGACGCGCCGTCGTCTTGCGTCGAACTGTGACCCGTGCTGCGCCAGATCGTCAGAAAGCGCGGCGCCCAGCCGGTCTCGGCCGTCGCGCATCCGGCCTCGGTCAACGCGCTCAGGAATTCATGCCGCAGGAAGGGCGTGGGTTTCGGCTGCTTTGCGAGCAGCGCGTTCCACATGTCGGCGTCGAGGTCTGCCGGTGATTCGACAATGCGCGTGCGATAATCCATCAGTCCCGAATCGTTCCGAAAGCATCGGCCATGTCGCGCGAGCCTGAGCGCGGCGCATGACGATCGATGCACAAGGTCGCTAATCGTCCCTATCTTAGCTGCATATCCCGACCCGCGTTGTCCACCCGGCATCGGTCGCCGGTGCGCAACCCCTAGGAATGCGTGATGACCCATCCGTTCTTCAATCTCTATACCCACGGTTTTGCGCGTGTCGCGGTCGGCGTGCCACGCTGCCGCGTCGCGGACCCGGCGTTCAACGCGGCCCAGACGCTCGCGCTCGCACGCGATGCCGCCGCGCGCGGCGCGGCGCTCGTCGCCTTTCCCGAGCTTGGCTTGTCGGCCTACACGTGCGATGACCTGTTTCATCAGGCCGCATTGCTCGATGCATGCGAAGCCGCGCTCAGGACGATCGTCGACGCGTCGCGCGAGATCGCGACGACCTTGCTCGTCGGCATGCCGCTGCGCGTGCAGCACGCGTTGTACAACTGCGCCGTCGTCGTGTCGTCGGGGCGCGTGATCGGCGTCGTCCCGAAGAGCTATCTGCCGAACTACAGCGAGTTCTATGAAGCGCGGCAGTTCAGCGCGGGCGAAAACGCGCCGGTCGATGCCATCGATCTGCTCGGCGAACGCGTGCCGTTCGGCTCCGATCTGCTGTTTCAGGCGAGCAATCTGCCGTTGCTGCGCTTCCACGCGGAGATCTGCGAAGACGTTTGGGTGCCCGTGCCGCCGTCGTCGTTCGCGGCGCTCGCGGGCGCGACCGTGCTCGTCAATCTGTCGGCGTCGAATGTCGTGATCGGCAAGTCCGGCTATCGCCATCAGCTTGTCGGGCAGCAGTCGGCGCGTTGTCTCGCGGCGTATCTCTACACGTCGGCCGGGCGCGGCGAATCGACGACCGATCTCGCTTGGGACGGACAGGCGCTGATCTACGAAAACGGCGAGATGCTCGCCGAGTCGGAGCGGTTCCGCGACGACTCGCATCTGATCGTCGCCGACGTCGATCTCGAACGGCTTTCGCGCGAACGCATGCACACGACGACGTTCGCGCAGTCGGTGCGCCGGCATGCGCATGAGGTCGCGCGTTTTCGCGTGCTCGCGTTCGACGCGCATCTCGTGCGCGAGCGCGCCTTGCCGCTCGAACGTCATGTCGAGCGCTTCCCGTACGTGCCGGCCGATCCGCGCCGGCGCGACGAGCGCTGCAACGAGGTCTACCAGATCCAGGTCCACGGACTCGTGCAGCGGCTCGCGTCGAGCAAGCTGTCGAAGGTCGTGATCGGCATCTCGGGCGGGCTCGATTCGACGCATGCGCTGCTCGTCTGCGCGAAAGCGATGGACCGCCTGAACCTGCCGCGCACGAACATCCTCGCGTACACGATGCCGGGCTTCGCGACGAGCGAGCGCACCTTGCAGCAGGCGCGCGAACTCATGCGCGTGGTCGGCTGCTCGGCGCACGAAATCGATATCCGGCCCGCATGCGAGCAGATGCTCCGCGATCTCGGCCATCCGTACGCCGAAGGCCAGGCGCAGTACGACGTCACGTTCGAGAACGTCCAGGCGGGCGAGCGCACGAACCATCTGTTCCGGCTCGCGAACTTCAATCACGCGATCGTGATCGGCACGGGCGATCTCAGCGAACTCGCGCTGGGCTGGTGCACGTACGGCGTCGGCGACCATATGTCGCACTACAACGTCAATGCGAGCGTGCCGAAGACGCTGATCGCGCATCTTGTGCGCTGGGTCGCCGAAACGCGGCAGATCAGCGAGAGCGGCGCCGAGGTGCTCGAGAACGTGTTGTCGACCGAGATCAGCCCCGAACTGATTCCGTCGAGCGAGTCGGGCAAGATCGAGCAGAAGACCGAAGCCGTCATCGGGCCGTACGAGCTGCAGGACTTCAATCTCTACTACACGCTGCGGTTCGGATTCGCGCCGTCGAAGGTCGCGTTCCTCGCGCACACGGCGTGGCACGACCGGGAAAAGGGACGCTGGCCCGAGCGCGCGGACGTCGCGCGCAACGCCTACACGCTCGCGGCGATCAAGCATAACCTCGGCATCTTTCTCGACCGGTTTTTCCGTCAGAGCCAGTTCAAGCGCTCATGCATTCCGAACGCGCCGAAGGTCGGGACCGGAGGTTCGTTGTCGCCGCGCGGCGACTGGCGCGCGCCGAGCGATGGCGAGTCGGTCGTCTGGCTCGAACAACTCGCGAGCGTGCCCGACCAATAGGCATGCAGGAGGGCATGCAGGAGCCGTCTGCACGCGCGTGCCGGACGCGGCGCTTCGGGCGCCGCGCCGCGACGGGTAGAATGCAGGCAAGCCCATCCATGCGCATGCCGATCGACATCGTGTACCCCGCGATATGACGGTGGCCTGCGCCGCACGCACAGCCATCCGCAGCATCGAGAGCACATCCAGCCATTTAAGGGACCACCATGAAACGTATCACTGCGATCATCAAGCCGTTCAAGCTCGACGAAGTCCGCGAGGCGCTGGCGGAAGTCGGCCTCACGGGACTCACGGTGACCGAGGTCAAGGGCTTCGGCCGTCAGAAGGGCCATACGGAGCTCTACCGGGGCGCCGAATACGTGGTCGACTTCCTGCCGAAGGTCAAGATCGAGGTCGTCGTGACCGACGCGCAATGCGAAAGCGTCATCGACTCGATCGTCAACGCCGCGCGCACGGGCAAGATCGGCGACGGCAAGATTTTCGTGTCGGATATCGATCGCGTGATCCGGATCCGGACCGGCGAAGAGAACGAAGCCGCGATCTGAGCGCAGGCATCCCGTCTCGCACGCAAGGGCCCGTCATGGGCCCGATCGGTGTTGAACGATGCCGCTTGCGCCCGATCGGCGATGCCGATGCATCGATGCTGTCTTTGATGGGATTGCAGGTCCGTGAGCGCCGCTCAGGCATGAGCGCCGCGCCTTGACCGCGGAGACGGCGCATCGGGGGGCACCGTCAATCGCATGCGGTATCGGTCAAGCGCCCAGCGCGAGGGTCGCGCCTTAACGGTGGCGCTTGAGCAACTCGGCGAACGAGGCTTCGAGCGTCGTGGCGGGTTGCGTCGAATCCGCACCCGCACGTGCATTCACAGCCGCATCCGTTCCGCCGTCCGGCGCGCGTTCGGCGTGTCCGGAGACGGGCAGCTTGTCGACTTCCTTCGCGAACTGTGTCGACGGCTGCAACAGCACGAGTACCGCGCCCGCGCCGCCGTCATGGGGGCGCGCCTGGCAGAACGCGATGACTTCTTCCTTCTGGGCGAGCCAGCGCCGGACCTTGCCTTTGAGCACGGGCTCCTTGCCGATCGAACCCAGCCCCTTGCCGTGAATCACGCGCACGCAGCGCAGGCCGTGCTTGACGGCTTCGCGCAGGAAGGCGCCGAGCGCTTCGCGTGCCTCGTCGCTGCGTTTGCCGTGCAGATCGAGTTGCGCCTGCACGATCCACGTGCCGCTGCGCAGCTTGCGCACGACGTCGCCGCGCACGCCGGGCCGGCAGAACGAAAGGGTGTCGTCGATATCGAGCAGGGCCTCGGGATCGAACTCGTCGGAGATCGCCTCGACGAGCACGGCTTTCTCGTCCTGCTGGGTCTTGAGCGGCAGGGGCGGGGGCGTGTCGCGCCGGCGCGGCGCGCGCGGGGGCGCGTCGAGCGGCGACACCGCCCCGACCGAGCGGCGGAACACGTCGGCCTCCGCCGCCGCTTCGCGCGCGCGTCGGGCGGTTTCGATCCGGTCGCGCTCGCTCGCTTCGGCTTGCGCCTTGAGCTGTTTCGCGAGCGCGCCGAGATCCGCGAGGTCAGTGAGCTTCGAGGCTTTCAAGGTAGCGCTGCGCATCGAGTGCCGCCATGCAGCCCGTTCCCGCGCTCGTGATGGCCTGCCGATACACGTGATCCTGCACGTCGCCCGCGGCGAACACGCCGGGCACGGTCGTCGCCGTCGCGTTGCCGCCGAGGCCCGCGTGCGTGACGATGTAGCCGTTCTTCATCTCGAGCTGGCCTTCGAACAGATCCGTATTCGGCTTGTGGCCGATCGCGACGAACACGCCCGCGAGCTCGATATCCTGCGTGGCGCCCGTATCGCGATGCTTGATGCGCAGCGACGTCACGCCGCTCGTGTCGCCCTGGACTTCGTCGACGACGTGGTTCCACTTGATCTCGACCTTGCCTTCCTTCTCCTTGGCGAGGAGCCGGTCGATGAGGATCGGTTCGGCGCGGAACTTGTCGCGGCGATGCACGACCGTGACCTTCTTCGCGATGTTCGACAGATACAGCGCTTCCTCGACCGCCGTGTTGCCGCCGCCGATCACGGCGACTTCCTGCTGGCGATAGAAGAAACCGTCGCACGTCGCGCATGCCGAGACGCCCTTGCCCATGAACAGCTCTTCGGACGGCAGGCCCAGGTACTGCGCCGACGCGCCGGTCGCGATGATCAGCGAGTCGCACGTGTATTCGCCCGCGTCGCCGATCAGCCGGATCGGCTTTTCGGTGATCTTGGCCGTATGGATGTGATCGAAGACGATTTCCGTGTTGAAACGCTGCGCGTGTTCAAGAAAACGCTGCATGAGTTCCGGTCCCTGGACGCCGTTCGCGTCGGCGGGCCAGTTTTCGACATCGGTCGTCGTCATGAGCTGGCCGCCCTGGGCGAGACCCGTGACGAGCACCGGATTCAGGTTGGCGCGCGCGGCATAGACTGCGGCGGTGTAGCCGGCGGGGCCGGAGCCCAGGATCAGCACTTTGGCGTGTTTGACTTGCGACATGTTCTTTCCCCAAACGGGCATTCAGCGGGCGGTAACGGACGCGCAATTATATGCGGGCGCCGTGACGAGACCGAATCAACCCTTTCTATCGTGCCGATAGTGAGGTGCCGATAGTGAGGTGCCGCTAGTGAGCGCATACCCGGCACGGCGAGCCGGGCGCGCCGCGGACGCGTGCGTGTGATTCGGCCGTCTTCGTCGAGCATATGGGGGCAGCCCCGCGCGAGCGCAAGCCGATCATGGCGCCGGTGGAGGGCATGCTCGGTTCGCGGAGACGCCGCGCGCGATGCCTGATCGGCCGTGAAGCCTCCTGCCTTCGTGATGCCGCCTTGGTCGTCCGCCGCGCCGCGCCTCGCGGATCCTGCAGCGTCCCGCGGCGGGGCGACGCACAGCCGCCGCGGGACGCTCGCGCCGCAGATTGAAGTAAACAATGCGGAATGTGCCCTTGATCGTTGTTTTTGCAGCGTTTCGATACAGATTTTTCCGCGCGTGACGGAGCAATCGGGCTGGAACGCGGGATCGGCGGTTTAGAATGACACGCATCGAACGACCGGCGGACCTCCGCCGTACCTGCATTTCAATGGCGAAAACGACTTTTTCACCCGGCGCCAACGCGCTGCCGCACCGGATGTCGCGGCTGTTCTCGGAAATCCGCTGGCTGGTGCAGGCGGCGCTGCTGCTGTTTCTCGTCATGGCGCTCGTCAGCTACACGCGGCGCGATCCGAGCTGGACGCATTCGGCGCAAGTCGACCACATCTCGAACTGGGCCGGCCGCGTCGGCGCATGGACATCGGACCTGCTGTTCCTGTTGTTCGGCCTCTCGGCCTATTGGTGGATCGTGCTGCTCGCGCGCGGTGTCGCGGGCGGCTACAAGCGGATCGCGGAGCCGCGCGAGCGCGGCGGCCGCGGCTTCGATGACGACGACGGCGCGTCCGCGCATGTCGGCGAAGGCTGGGTCGTGCAGATCGGCGCGTTCGCGCTCGTGTTGCTGTCGTCCATGGGCATCGAGTCGCTGCGGATGTGGTCGCTCAAGCTCGCGCTGCCGCGTTCGTCGGGCGGCGTGTTCGGCGACCTCGTCGCGAACGCCGTGTCGCACGCGCTCGGTTTCACGGGCGGGACGCTCGCGCTGTTGTTCGCGTTCGGCATCGGCCTGTCGCTCTACTTCAAGTTTTCGTGGCTCAGCGTGGCCGAGAAGGTCGGCGAGGCGATCATCAACGCCGTCACGCTCGCGCGTCTGCGGCAGGAAGCCAAGCGCGACCGCAAGGCCGGCGAGGCCGCCGCGGTCAAGCGCGAAAACAAGGTCGAACGCGGCCGCGTGAAGCTCGAGGAACACGAGCCCGTGCAGATCGTGCCCCAGGTCACGACCGTGCCGACGTCCGAACGCGTCGAGAAGGAAAAGCAGCAACCGTTGTTCGCCGAGATGCCCGACAGCACGTTGCCGCCGCTCGCGTTGCTCGACCCCGCGGCGGCCGTCCAGGAGACCGTCTCGGCCGATACGCTCGAATTCACGTCGCGGCTCATCGAAAAGAAGCTCAAGGATTTCGGCGTCGAGGTCAGCGTCGTCGCCGCGTATCCGGGGCCTGTCGTCACGCGCTATGAGATCGAACCGGCGACGGGCGTCAAAGGCAGCCAGATCGTCGGTCTCGCGAAGGATCTCGCGCGGTCGCTCTCGCTCGTGTCGATCCGTGTCGTCGAGACGATTCCGGGCAAGAACTACATGGCGCTCGAATTGCCGAATCCGCGCCGGCAGACGGTGCGGCTGTCGGAAATCCTCGGCTCCGAGATCTATGCCGACGCGCCGTCCGCGCTGACGATGGGTCTCGGCAAGGACATCAGCGGCAAGCCCGTCGTCGCCGACCTCGCGAAAATGCCCCACCTGCTCGTCGCGGGGACGACGGGTTCGGGCAAATCGGTCGGGATCAACGCGATGATCCTGTCGTTGCTCTACAAGGCGACGCCCGATCAGGTCCGCATGATGCTCATCGACCCGAAGATGCTCGAAATGAGCGTCTACGAAGGCATTCCGCACTTGCTGTGTCCGGTCGTCACGGACATGCGCCAGGCCGGCAACGCGCTGAACTGGACCGTCGCCGAGATGGAGCGCCGCTACAAGCTCATGAGCAAGCTCGGCGTGCGCAATCTGAGCGGCTACAACAACAAGATCGACGACGCGGCCAAGCGCGAGGAAAAGATTCCGAATCCGTTCTCGTTGACGCCCGACGCACCGGAGCCGCTCGACCGGCTGCCGACGATCGTCGTCGTCATCGACGAGCTGGCCGACCTCATGATGGTCGTGGGCAAGAAGGTCGAGGAGCTCATCGCGCGGATCGCGCAGAAGGCGCGCGCCGCGGGCATACACTTGATCCTCGCGACGCAGCGTCCGTCGGTCGACGTGATCACGGGGCTGATCAAGGCCAATGTGCCGACGCGCATGGCGTTCCAGGTCTCGTCGAAGATCGACTCGCGGACCATTCTCGACCAGCAGGGCGCCGAGTCGCTGCTCGGGATGGGCGACATGCTCTATCTGCCGCCGGGTACGGGCTTGCCCGTGCGCGTGCATGGCGCGTTCGTGTCGGACGATGAAGTTCATCGCGTCGTCGAGAAGCTCAAGGAGTCCGGCGAGGCCAACTATATCGAGGGAATTCTCGAGGGCGGCGTCGCGGGCGAGGACGGCGTCGAGGGCGGTGAAGCCGGCGCGGGCGGCGCAGGCGGCGAATCCGATCCGCTTTACGATCAGGCCTGCGAGATCGTGATCAAGCACAAGCGCGCGTCGATCTCGCTCGTCCAGCGGCATCTGCGTATCGGCTATAACCGGGCGGCGCGGCTGCTCGAACAGATGGAGCAATCGGGCATGGTCTCGGCGATGTCGTCGAACGGCAATCGCGAGATCCTCGTGCCGACGCGCGACGCCGAGTGAGCAGATTCGCGTGTGGGCGGGCGCACGCGTGCGACGACGCCCGCCGTTCGACGCCTGGCCCGCGGGTGCGCGCTGGACGTGCGCCACGGACGTGCGGGACGTGCGTCAAGCCCATCTCCGGGGCATGCCGCTTGCGGCGCCCGGTTATATTTCCCAAGTTATTCCCACGGTTATTCCGTTTCGACCGTATGACTATGAAATCGATGATTCGAAAGGCGGTACTCACGGCGTCGCTGCTGGGCGCCTCGCTGCTTGCCGCATCGCAGGCGTTCGCGGGCGGGATCGACGACCTGAAGGCGTTCGTCGCGCAGGTGCATTCGGCGCGCGGCGACTTCGTCCAGCATCAGATCTCGGCGAACAAGGGTGGCGCGAGCGCCACGCAGGCGCTGAAGGCGGCCGGCACGCAGAGCGGCAATTTCGTATTCGCGC
The DNA here is from genome assembly GCF_003628125.1 of Pararobbsia silviterrae. Classification (GTDB taxonomy): domain Bacteria; phylum Pseudomonadota; class Gammaproteobacteria; order Burkholderiales; family Burkholderiaceae; genus Pararobbsia; species Pararobbsia silviterrae. Next base: position 420,561 of record NZ_RBZU01000003.1, on the reverse strand, counting down.
GGCCCGGCAAGTTCATCTGGGCCTATACGAAGCCCTATGACCAGCTGCTGCAGGCCGACGGCGAGAATTTCTACGTCTACGACAAGGACCTGAACCAGGTCACCGAGCGCAAGCTCGGCAATGCGCTCGGCGCGAGCCCGGCGGCGATCCTGTTCGGCAGCAACGATCTCGACAAGAGCTACGCCTTGCGCGACGTCGGCGTGAAGGACGGCATCGACTGGCTCGAGCTCACGCCGAAGAGCCAGGGCACGCAATTCCAGCAAATCGGCATCGGCTTTCGCGACGGCACGCTCGCCGCGATGGAGTTGCACGACGTGTTCGGTAACGTGACGCTGCTGACGTTCACGAACGTCGTCAAGAATCCGACGCTGCCGGCCGACACGTTCAAGTTCACACCGCCCAAGGGCGCCGACGTGATCCATGGATGATCTGTTCAAGGTCGAGCCGCGCCGGCCGCTTGCCGAGGCGCTGCGGCCCGCGACGCTCGCCGATGTGATCGGCCAGAAGCATCTGCTCGGACCCGGCAAGCCGCTGCGGCTCGCGTTCGAATCGGGCAAGCCGCATTCGATGCTGCTCTGGGGCCCGCCGGGTGTCGGCAAGACGACGCTCGCGCGACTGACGGCCGATGCGTTCGATTGCGAGTTCATCGCGCTGTCGGCCGTGTTCGCGGGCGTCAAGGACATCCGGGCCGCGATGGAGCAGGCCGAGCAATATCTTGCGCAAAGCGGCAAGCAGACCTTGTTGTTCGTCGATGAAATCCACCGGTTCAACAAGGCGCAGCAGGACGCGTTGCTGCCCTTCGTCGAGTCGGGGCTCGTCGTGTTTATCGGCGCGACGACCGAGAACCCGTCGTTCGAGGTCAATTCGGCGCTGCTCTCGCGCGCGCAGGTTTACGTGCTCAAGGCGCTGACCGAGGACGAGATGCGCGAGCTGCTCGCGCGCGCGCGGCAGACCGTGCTGTCGCGCCTCGCTTTCGACGAGGTCGCGATCACGACGCTGATCGGCTATGCCGACGGCGATGCGCGCCGGTTTCTGAATCTGCTCGAACAGACCGATACGGCCGCCACTGCGTCGGGCAAGACGACGATCGACGCGGCGTTTGTCGAGAATGCGCTGACGCTCAACGTGCGTCGTTTCGACAAGGGCGGCGACAATTTCTACGATCAGATCTCGGCGCTGCACAAGTCCGTGCGCGGCTCGCACCCGGATGCGGCGCTGTACTGGCTGTGCCGGATGCTCGACGGCGGCGCCGATCCGCGCTATCTCGCGCGCCGAATTATCCGGATGGCGTGGGAGGACATCGGCCTCGCGGACCCGCGCGCGATGCAGATCGCGAACGATGCGGCGCTGACCTATGAACGGCTCGGTTCGCCCGAGGGCGAACTCGCGCTCGGGCAGGCGGTGGTCTATCTCGCGGTCGCGGCCAAGAGCAATGCGGGCGAGCTTGCGTTCAATCAGGCGATGGCGTTCGTGCGCCAGGATCGTTCGCGCGAGGTGCCCGTGCATTTGCGCAATGCGCCGACCAAGCTCATGAAGGAGCTCGGCTACGGCCGCGAATATCGTTACGCGCACGACGAGCCGCACGCGTATGCGGCGGGCGAGACGTATTTCCCCGAAGGACTCGACGAGCCGGGCTGGTACCAGCCGGTGCCGCGCGGCGCCGAAGCGAAGATTGCGGAGAAGCTTGCGTGGCTGCGCTCGCTCGACGACGAGGCACGAGGGGGCGGGGAGTCGTAGCGGGCGAGGGGCGGTCATCGGTGCGCGGGGGATGCGAGGGGCGCTTTCGTGCGCGCGTCGATACAACGCGATACAACGCGATTCGATGCGATTCAACGATCAGCGGGCACAATTCGGGCCTCAATTCGTGAAGCGGGTCGCGGCACTCGGTTAGAATCGGCAGATTCGAAAAATAGCCGCAGCGATCTTTTTCATGCTCGACCTACAACTTCTCCGCAAGGATCTCGACGCCGTCGTCCGGCGTCTCGCCGATCGTGGCTTTGCTTTCGACGCCGCGACGTTCAGCGCGCTCGAAGCCGAGCGTCGCGATATTCAGATCAAGACCGAGGAACTCCAGGGCCGCCGTAACAGCCTGTCCAAGCAGATCGGCGCGCTCAAGTCGAAGGGCGAGGATGCATCGGCCGTGATGGCCGAAGTCGGCGGCATCGGCGACACGCTCAAGGCATCGGCCGCGCGCCTCGACGAAATCCAGACGAAGATGTCGGAATTCCTGCTCGGTATTCCGAACCTGCCGCACGCGTCGGTGCCGACGGGCAAGGACGAGAAGGACAACGTCGAAGTGCGCCGCTGGGGCACGCCGCGCACGTTCGATTTCGAGGTCAAGGACCACGTCGACGTCGGCGAGCCGCTCGGACTCGACTTCACGACGGGCGCGAAGCTCTCGGGCGCGCGTTTCACGCTGTTGCGCGGCGGGATTGCGCGTCTGCATCGCGCGCTCGCGCAGTTCATGATCGACACGCATACGACGCAGCACGGTTATACCGAGTGCTATACGCCGTATATCGTGAACCCCGAGATTCTGCTCGGGACGGGGCAATTGCCGAAGTTCGCCGACGACATGTTCCGTGTGGAAAAGGGTGGCGGCGAAAACACGGTCACGCAATATCTGATTTCGACATCGGAGATCACGCTCACGAACACCGTGCGCGAAAGCATCGTCGATGCGGCGCAGTTGCCGATCAAGCTGACCGCGCATTCGCCGTGCTTCCGTTCGGAAGCCGGTTCGTACGGGCGCGATACGCGCGGCATGATTCGCCAGCATCAGTTCGACAAGGTCGAGATGGTGCAGATCACGACGCCCGAGCAGTCGTACGAAGCGCTTGACCAGATGGTCGGCCATGCCGAGGCGATCCTGCAGAAGCTCGAATTGCCGTATCGCGTCATGACGCTCTGCACGGGCGATATGGGCTTCGGCGCGGCGAAGACCTACGACCTCGAGGTCTGGATTCCCGCACAGGGCACCTATCGCGAGATCTCGTCGTGCTCGAATATGGAAGCATTCCAGGCGCGCCGGATGCAGGCGCGTTTCCGCAATGCGCAGGGCAAGCCCGAGAACGTCCATACGCTCAACGGATCGGGCCTCGCCGTGGGCCGCACGCTCGTCGCGGTGCTCGAGAATTATCAGAACGCGGACGGTTCGGTCACGGTGCCGGCCGCGCTGCGTCCGTATCTCGGCGGGCAGGAGCGTCTGACGGCCTGATTGCGCGCCCGGATAGGGGCGGGCATGACTGTGTCGACGGCGAGCCGAAACGATGCGTGATCGATGCCGGATAAAAAATTCGGTTTCGATGCATCGGGGGCTTGTAAAGCGATGAGGGCTCCGCTAATATCTCGTTTCTGTCGCAGCTGACCTCCATGCGACAGATCAAGCAGTTCAAAGCGGTCGGTTGTATCAGCGCCGCAGGCTGTGAACACCAAGGAAAGGTGGCAGAGTGGTCGAATGCGCCGGACTCGAAATCCGGTGTACCCTTCTCGGGTACCGTGAGTTCGAATCTCACCCTTTCCGCCAGAATGCACAGAGCCCCGACGATCGGAAACGATCCTCGGGGTTTTTGTTTGTTCGGCGGTTTCGTGGCATCCCTGTCGTGATTTCTCCGCTGTTGCGCTGACGCGCATATCGCCATGCGCGGATTGGGCAAGTTCGGCCCATTCCACGGTCCTATATTTCGGCGTTTCGTCGAGCGGCATTGAGCCGAACGACTTGGCGTTGTCTCATATTGGACCCCGGGGCGGCATCGTCGGCATGAGCGAACTCACATCGGTACGGCAAGATCCGCGGACTCATCCGCCGCGCGATTCGGGGATGGCGTGTCTCGAGATCATGGCGCGCATGCATGGCGTGGCATTCGATGTCGCGCGGCTTCGACATGAATTCGGTGCGCCCCCCCTCGACACCTTACGCGTGCTGCTTGCCGCGCGTTCGCTCGGACTCTCGGCCAAGGCGATCGTGCAAACGCCTGAACGGCTCGATCGTGCCCCGCTGCCCGCGATCGCGCAGCACCGCGAGACGGGCAAATTCTTTGTGATTGCGCAGATCCGGACCGATGCATCGTCAGGCGCCACGCGGATCCTGATTCGGCGTGCGGGCGAATCACCCGAAGTCGTCGATCGTGCGCACGTGCTCGACATCTGGACGGGCGAACTCATCCTGCTGTCGAGCAAGGCCGATCGTGCGTCGACGATGGCGCGTTTCGATTTCTCGTGGTTCATTCCGGCCATGGTCAAATATCGTCGCGTGCTCGGCGAGCTCGTACTTGTTTCGTTCGTCCTGCAGCTTATCGGCCTTGCGACGCCCTTGCTTTTTCAGGTCGTGATGGACAAGGTGCTCGTCAATCATGCGATGCGCACGCTTCATGTCGTCGTGCTCGGACTCGTCTGCGCGACGCTGTTCGAAGCCATGCTCGGCGGGTTGCGTACGTGGGTCTTCGCGCATACGAGCAGCAAGATCGACGTCGAACTCGGCGCGCGTCTGTTCCGCCATCTGCTCCAACTCCCGATCGCCTACTTTCATGCGCGGCGCGTCGGAGATTCCGTGGCGCGCGTGCGCGAACTCGAATCGATCCGTGCATTCCTGACCGGCCATGCGATGACACTCGTCATGGACATCGTGTTCTCGTTCGTCGTCTTCGCGGTGATGTCGATCTATAGCGCGGCGCTGACGGCGATCGTCGCGCTGTCGATTCCGTTCTACGTGCTGCTCTCGATCGTGTTCACGCCCCTGATCCGCGGGCGGCTCAACGAAAAATTCAACCGCGGCGCCGAAAACCAGTCGTTTCTCGTCGAGTCGATCAGCGGCGTCGATACGATCAAGTCGATGGCGGTCGAGCCGCGGTGGGCCGAGAAGTGGGATCGGCAACTCGCGGCCTACGTGCGCGCGGGGCTCGCCGTCGCGCGCGTGTCGATATGGGCCACGGAAGGCGCGTCGTTGCTCAGCAAGCTCGTGACCGCGTCGATCATGGGGTGGGGCGCGGTGCTCGTGATCGAACAGAAACTGACGGTCGGCGAGCTCGTCGCGTTCAATATGCTCGCCGGCCAGGTGTCGGGCCCGATCTTGCGACTCGCGCAACTCTGGAACGACTTTCAGCAGGTCGGCATTTCGATGGGCCGGCTTGGCGACATTCTGAACAGCCGCCCCGAGGTCGCGGCGCACAAGTCGCGGTTGCCGCGCGTCGTCGGGACGATCGAATTCGATCGCGTTTCGTTCCGGTACCGCGCCGACGCCGGCGACGTCTTGCGCGATGTCACATTGCACGTGCGGGCGGGCGAATTCGTCGGAATTGTCGGTCGCTCGGGCTCGGGCAAGAGCACGTTGACGCGTCTCGTACAGCGCTTATACGTGCCCGATCGAGGGTGTGTGCGCGTCGACGGCCACGATCTCGCGGTGATCGACGTTGCGAGCCTCCGGCGGCAAATCGGTGTCGTGCTGCAGGAAAACCATCTGTTCAATCGTTCGGTCCGCGAGAACATCGCACTCGGGCTGCCGAGCGCGACGCTCGAACGCGTGATGGCCGTCGCGAAGCTCGCCGGCGCTCACGACTTTATCTGTGGCCTGCCCGAAGGGTATGACACGATCGTCGGTGAGCACGGCGTCGGCTTGTCCGGAGGACAGCGACAGCGCATCGCGATTGCGCGCGCGCTGATCACGCAGCCGCGGATCCTGATCTTCGATGAGGCGACGAGCGCGCTCGACTACGAATCCGAACGGATCATCCAGGACGCGATGCGGCGCATCTGCGCGGGACGTACGGTCCTCGTCATCGCGCATCGCTTGTCGACTGTGCGCGATGCGAATCGCATTGTTGTCATGGACCGCGGGCAGATCGTCGAGATCGGGACTCACGACGCGCTTCTCGCGAACACGGATGGGATCTACGCGGGACTTCATCGGCTGCAGCAAGGGGCGCCGATGTCTTCCGGCGGCCGCTTCGGGCACGGAGCCTGACGATGATCGGGACACGCACGAGGCACCGCATCCGGGCATGGCTCGAATGGATTCGTCGCTATCGTCGCGTCTGGCGCGTGAGCTGGCGACGCCGCGCTGAACTCGATCCGCCTGCATTGCGCGCGCACGAAGCGGAATTCCTGCCCGATGCGCTTGCGATTCAGAACGCACCCATCTCGCCCGTCGGACGTTGGGTTGCGCGCGTATTGACTGCGCTTGTCGCGGAGGGTATCGCTGGAGCCGTCTTCGGTCGGGTCGACATCATCGTCAACGCGCAGGGCCGGCTTATCGCGGACGGATACACGAAGACGCTCGGCTCGACCGAAGTCGCAAGCGTGCATGCGCTCCATGTTGAAGAAGGTCAGACCGTTCGTGCGGGGCAGGTGCTCATCGAGCTCGATACCCGCATGAACGACAGCGAGCGGGATAAAGCCGAAGGCGAGCGTCAGGCGGCGGAGCTGCTTTCGGCGCGTTCCGATGCGTTGCTGAGATCGATCGATTCGATGGTGCGTCCCCGATTGCCCGCGATCGAAGGCATCGATGTCGATAGGCGGCGCGAGGCGCAGCGGCATCTGATGGACCAATGGCGCGACTACGCGGCCAAGCGTGCGCGTATCGACGCCGACATTCGTCGAGTCGGGGAGGCACTCGCAGTGGCCGCGGAACAGGCGACCGACTATGCGGCGCTCGCGCGATCTCACGATGTCTCGCGCCATGCGTGCCTCGACAAGGAGCAGGTGCGCGGGGATCTGGAACGCCAGCTCGACGATGCGAAGCATCGCAGAGCGGTGTATATCGCGGAATCGCGCAAGGCGGCGGAGGATGTCTACGACGATGCACGGCGCCGGGCCGACGCGGCCCGACAGGACGTCGCGCGAGCGCAGGCGCGTGGCGCGTTGCTGCGCTTGACGGCGCCCGTCGACGGCACGGTCCAGCAGCTTGCCGTGCATACCGTCGGCGGTGTCGTGGCAGCCGCGCAGCCGCTCATGCAGATTGTGCCTGCGCAGACGCACGTCGAGATCGAAGCGTTCATCGAGAACAAGGATGCCGGGTTCGTGCACGAAGGCCAGCATGCCGAGTTCAGAGTCGACGCGTTCGAGTACACGAAGTACGGGACGGTGTCCGGCGTTGTACGTCACGTATCGCACGACGCCATCGAGGACGACCGACGCGGCTTGATGTACTCGATCCACGTGGCGCTCGATCGCTCCGATATCGCGGTACAAGGACGTCGTGTTGCATTGACGCCCGGTATGACCGGCACGGTCGAGATTCGCACGGGGACGCGCCGGATCATCGAATACGTATTGGCGCCGTTGTTCCTGCACGCGAGAGAAAGCCTTCATGAACGATGACAGGCGTATGTATTGCGCATGGCGTGGATGGCCCGGGTGTTGGATTCGGGCTGCGATGGGCGTGCTGGGTGTCGTGCTTGTCGTTGCGAGAAGCGACGCGAACGGATTGCCCGATCTCTTCGACGATCCATTGCTTGCAAATCCGCCCGTACTTGAAAATTCGAGCATCGCGTTACCCGGTGATCGACAACCATGGTCATGTTCGGATCGTGCGCGGCAGGTGTGGCCGGATCCTCCCCGGCTGCTCGACCTGACTGACGCAATCGATATCGCGCTATGCGACAACCCGCAGCTCAAACATGCGATAGCGGAGATCCGGCTTCAAGCAGCCGCGCTCGGCGAGGCGCGCGCCGCCTACTTACCCCGGCTGTCGTTGTCGACCAGCGAACTCGAGAGTCGTACACGCGATGCGTTTGGCGATCAGCGTGCGCGCGGACTCGCGAGCTACGGAACCTTGACGTGGCGCGTGCTCGATTTCGGGGGCCGATCGGCGAATATCGAGCTTGCCGACCGCTTGCTCGATGCGGCGAGCGCGACCCGTGATGCGACGATCCAGCGGGTGCTCGCGCACGTCGTGTCGGCGTATTTCGACGCCGTGACCGCGCAAGCTGCCGAGCGCGAGCGCGCTCGCAGCCTTGAACTGGCCGAACTGACGCTCGGCGCGACACGGCGCAGAAGCCTGCATGGGAGCGCAAGTCACGCCGATATCGCGCAAGCGAGCGCCGCGCATGCGAGAGCGGCGCTCGCACGTTCGCGGGCACAGGGCGAATTGGACAAAGCGCGCGCGGTGTTGCTCAACGCGATGGGTCGATCGTCCGAGCAAGCCGTGCGCTTGCCGGACGCACTGCCCGCGCCGCGCGATGATGAAGCGGTCGTGCTCGATGCGTGGCTTGAACACGCGAAACACGTGCATCCCGCGATCGTCGCGGCGCGAGCGCAGGCGGACGCGGCGCAAGCGAAGATCGGTGTCGCGCGCGCGGAGGCGTTGCCGACGCTTGACTTGAATTGGAACGTCTATCGCAACGGGTATCCGAATCAAGGTCTATCGGCGCGTGGCGGTACAACCACGACGATCGGCCTGACGCTGACGATTCCGCTGTTCGATGGCTTCGCGAGGATCTATGGCGTCCGCCGTGCACAGGCGCAAAGCGAGCAGACATCGAATCAATTGGAAGAGACGCGGTTACAGATCGATCTGGACATCGTGAAGGCGCGTGCCGATGTTCAGGCGGCGCGACGTAACGTGCTCGCTTCGCAGGCGTTGCTCGTTGCGGCGATGGATGCCGCGCAGAGCGCGCAGCGCCGCTATGACCATGGTGCGGCAGACATCGTCGAACGGCTGCGCGCGGAGGACGGACTCGCCGATGCGCAGCAGGAGCGGATTCGATGTCTGGCCGAGTGGCACTCGGCGAGGTTGAGGCTCAAGGCCAGCATGGGAATGCTTGGGCGTGGCGCGTTTGAGTGATGCGTCGGTTTGGATGAGGCCGGATAAACGGTAAGCGGCATCGCTCCACGCGGTTTCATGCGGCTCGGCGGCCGATGGGTTCGAAGCGAGGGCACGCTTGCGCAACAGCGTGCTTCGAACGCGCCATCGCTGAGTCGCCCGACAGGACACGAGGCAATCGGATGAAGATGTCGAGATACGGACGGTGGTTGTGCCGGATCGTGGGATGGAGCGTGGCGACTGTGTTGGGGGTCGTCGTCGTTTTGGCGGGATGCGGTGCGGCGATCGTCCATTTCATGCCCGATCGTACGCTGCATCCACTCGGATATTTCGCAGACGAGGCCAAGCGCCCGCCGGTCGTTATCGGCGAGTTGGGCGGCGTACCCGTGCGCATGCCTTCTTGGTTTGCCGAACACGTGACATATGAAGGGGAGCCGGACTTCGCGGCACTTCATCGGGGCGCCAAGATGGCGTTGACGCAACGATCCAAAATGAATGAGCTCGGCTTTGCGGTTCGGTATCCCGATATGGCGGGGCGTTCGAGCCGAGCGCTCTGGAGCGACTACGGCCGCTATTTCGACGCCTATTTCGAAGAATTCGAGGCCGTGTCGCCTTGGATCGACGTCAAGCTCGAGATGGCGGATCGATATCCCGGCGATGATTATCTCGATCGGACCGTGAGCGAGCGGCTTGCACACAAGGCTGGACCGAATCACCACACCCCTCCCGAATACGCGAAGCTCGCGAAACGTGAATTCGGATTGACGGTGTATGCGCCGCCAGGTATCGATCCGAAGACCGGAAAGCCCTACCGCGATGACGAAAAGGATCTATTGGTGCGCAGGAATCGGGACGGCAGCGTCGGTACGTTCGTGCTCTGTATGAACGATCCGTATCTGAGTCTCAAGTATCAGCGCTGTGCACAGCATTTCAGCATGGAACCGGGCATGCGAGCGGCTGTGACGGTGTCGTATCCGCGCCATTGGTTGCCGCATTGGCATGCGATTCAGCAGAAGGTCGTCGCACTCGTGAGGAGTTTTAGCGTGGACGTAGGGGCAGAGGCTTCGACGTCGGGCGCATCGGCGTCGGCGCAAGTTTCGGCGACATCGATACGAACCGCCGATGATTTACGACGCTGCGATTCGCTTCCCGCCGCCGGGGATACGCGTGCGCATGCTCCCGCGGCGTGGTCACGCGAAGCGCTGCGCTGCGATTCAGAGCAACGCATGGAGATGTGATGCACATGACGCTCAAGAAGTTATTTATTTTTTCGATCGTCGTGTTATCGATCGTCGCGTGCATTCTGTTGGGATTGTCCCAGTTGGGTCGCGTGCTCGGGAAGTCATGGTTTCCGATCGAAACGGACGCTGCCCAATATGCGGATCCGAACTTCGGCATGGGGAATCTCGGCGGCGTGCCCGTCAGGATTCCTTTGTGGTTTGCCGAGCATGTCGAATATGAGGGCGATCCGGGTTTTATGGGGAAACGTGAAGGGCCGATTCCGAAGCGGACGATGGACTCGCCCTTGACGAGTTTCGATTTTAATGTGCGATTCCCGGACATGGCCGGCCGGACCAGTCCGGCGCTCTGGTGGGACTATGAGAAGTACGCCAATTTGTACTGGGATGGCTGGTACGACTCGATTTCGCCATGGATGTTCGTCGGTGTCGAAACGGGCTCTCGTTATTACGGTATCGCCGGTCTGGAACGAGTCCTGAAGTATCGATTGACCTTTAATCCGGATCTTGACCCGAAGCGTGAGAGGGAATATCAGAAGCTGCCGGAGGACAGATGGGGTCTGGTGGCTTACGCGACGCGATTCTTCGATCCGGAGAGCGGCAACGCTTACCATTGGATTGCGTCGAATACGGAACTCTATGTCAATCGATCTCGAGACGGAAGGCTCAATACCTATATCGCTTGTACGAATCACTATCGCAAGAATGTGCTGCGTTTGACGTGTACGCAGTCGTTCAGTCTTGAACCGCGGATGAAGGCCGAGGCTCACGTTTCGTACCCGCGCTATTTTCTTCCTTACTGGAAGGAGATCCAACGCCTGACGGGCGATTTGATTTGGAGTTTCAGGCTTGACGAGGCCGCTACGACGCCATCGACAGGGGACCCATCAAGCCCCGCTCGGTGACGGTTCAAACGCTGGCTTATATGCGATTGACGTCGATCGCCATCGAGTGGCCCACCGGAGTGCCGAGTTTCCCGAGTACACGTGCTGTCTAGATCGATTTGTGAGAGTACGGCACACGCGTACCGAATGTAATGGCCGCTCATTCCGATCGATCGACGAGGTGAACGATGCCCGCACTCATACGCAAAGCAACGCTCGAAGAATACCGACGACGCGTTCAGGTCGGTGGTCTCGCCGAAATCGAGCGCGTGTACGCAGAGCTGGACGCGCAAGGTTATCACTATGCGGGCTGGGCGAAGGGCGTCGAGACGGGTTCCACGATGACAGGGACGTCCGCACTCGGGTTTCTAACGGAAACGACCTGGAGAGGGTGGGGGATGCCTCAATGTGAACCGATGCCGCCCGAGCGTGTGAATAAGATTCGTGTCGATATGGCCGATCGGTATCTCCATACCCTCATTTCTATTGCCGAACATAACGGTAACGTATTGAGCGGCAAGTTGGATTTCACGCAGGTACGAGAGTTTCACAAAGAGGTATTCGAACTAAACGGTCTCGGCATCGAGAACTGGACACTCGAAATCCCGATGGCTCTGATCAGAAAGACCGAAGGGGATGTTGCGGTCGAGAAGACGTGGGCGCGCTTGCGGGACACGAGCGGAGACGGTCTCGATGCGCTGGCCGAGTGCTCGCTGCTTGCACTTCGAATCCTGAACCTCAAGTACTCGACCGACCCTAAGATTGCGTCCGAAGCGACGAAATGGCTTGAGCTAACGCCGGGCTTCGGCAATCTGCAGCAGATCGGCACAGCGCTTGCGGTCGCGTACGACACCATTGCGGGTACCTACGGTCACGCATCCCTTGCGCCTGCTCAGACGGAACGCAAGCGTGACGATATCAAGCTACTCGCGATGTCGTCGACGTTGAAGAACGGCGTCAAGGCGACGGTGTCGATCTCACACCCGGTCACGCACGTGGCGAGTGTCTATGAGATTTCGACGCGCCAAATCACGCTCGGTCCCGCGGCGGGCGGCACGCTGGTCACCACGACGCACACGCCCACCGGACAAACGTTCTACGATTTGCGGTCGCAAGACGGGACGACATCACGCGGCAACGTTGCCGCAAACGGCCATCTCGCATTCATGGCCGACGGAAAGGAGCATGTATTCAGCGGTACGACGTACCTTGGCAGCTTTGATCCGTCGCATCGCACCGGGACCCTGGCGAACGGGCGACACGGTCTCTACACCTACGAGCGCGACAGCGGCCTGATCGTCGCACGGGAGTCGGTTATCGCGGGCAGTCCGGTCGCCGGATACCACGCGATGCAGACGTCGGCCGATGGGCAGACATGGAGCGCGCCGACGTATCGCTTCGAGAACCTCAATGCGGCCACTGCGGCCGATCGCGCGGCCTGGGAAGCACTGAGCCGAGGCGACATCAGCACGGGGACTTTCGAAAACCTCGTCAACGCATCGACGGATTACCTCGCGCATCGCACTGCACGCGTGATGATGCCCGGCGTCAGTCTTGTCGATCTGATGCCGCTTGGCGCGTTTTACGAAAGCCGCTCGCCGCAACACGATACGGCTGCGCCGATTGCGGAAAGGACCTTTCGCGTTTTCGACGGTGCGGGCGTGGGGCTGAGTGCGACAGACCTCATCGCGTGCGATCTCGATCGTAATGGCGCACTTGAGGGCAGCGAGTTGAGCGGCCTGACTGCCTGGCGCGATTGGAACGAAGACGGCGTCGTCGACACGGACGACGCGCGTGGCAATGAAATGACGACGCTCGCGGCCGCGATGGCGAGTGCAGGCCTCACCCGTCTGTCCGCGCACGACGATGCGTTGCGCACGTCAGGCAACGCGCGATACCGTGCATTGTCCGAGCGCATGGCGTCGGCTCCGACGAACCCAAAATGCGCGCCGATCCTTCCCGCCGCTGCGGTCAGCCAATATGCGGTGGTGAGCGGCAAAGCGAATGTGTTCGGCTCGCCGATCGGCGTGGTGTACTGGCGGCCCAATCAGATTCGGATCTCGCAAGATCAGCGCTCGATGATCGGCACCGATCTCGATGACCGATTCGACGTCCGCTATTACGCGATTCATGACCGCAAGCTTTTCAACCTGAGCCTCATTCAGAATTTCTACGCGGGCGCGGGCAACGACACGATGGGCGGCAGCGAGCGTAACGACAAGCTCTGGGGCGGCAAGGGGAACGATCTGCTGCTCGGCGGTGCCGGCGGCGATCGGCTCTATGGCGAGGAGGGGGACGATGAGCTTGGCGGCGGGATCGGCCCCGATCTGCTCGACGGCGGTACGGGCATTGATCGCCTGTTCGGTGGCGACGGCAACGATATCCTGATCGGCGGCGGGGGGGCCGATCTGCTCGTGGGTGATGCACACGACGACGCACTTGAAGGCGGCGAAGGCGCTGACCGCTTGTTTGGCGGCGTCGGCGATGACATCTTGAATGGCGGCGCGGGCGACGACGTGTTGTTCGGGTTCACGGCCACCAACGATCCGAAACAGGCGCTCGCGCCCGGTGAATCGGACAACGACACGATGTTCGCGGGCGATGGCAACGACGAAGCCAGCGGCGGCGTCGGCCACGATCTGATCGATGGTCAAGGCGGCGACGATACGCTGTTCGGCGACGACGGTAACGACTGTTTGTTCGGCGACGCCGGCAATGACACGCTCAACGGCGGTTCGGGGCACGACACGATGAGCGGCGGCACTGGTGAGGACAGACTGTTCGGCGGCACCGGTAACGATCGCATGTGGGGTGGGGATGGCAACGACGTCATGGGCGGCTACTGGGGTAATGCCGACACGCCCGCTACGCTCGCCGCCGGTGAGACGGACGATGACTGGCTATATGGCGGCGCGGGTGACGATCTGCTCCTCGGCGGGCTGGGCCACGACGTGCTCTGGGGCGGTATCGGGCATGACGAGTTGCAGGGCGGCGACGGCCACGACGCGCTCTACGGAGAGGCGGACAACGACCGGATGTTCGGGGATGCCGGTGACGACGTCCTATATGGCGGCGACGGCGACGACGTCCTGTTCGGGTTCACGCCGACCAATTCGACGAAGCAAACGCTCTCGGCCGGGGAAACCGACGACGATGCGCTGTACGGCGGCGCGGGTCACGACAGACTTGTCGGCGGGTCCGGCCGCGATTATCTCGACGGTGGCGCGGGTGCCGACGATATGCGAGGCGGTCTCGGCGACGACAGCTATATCGTCAACAGCGCCAACGACGTCATCGTCGAGCGCGAGAACGAGGGGTACGACACCGTCGTCAGCAGCACGAGTTACATCCTCGACGCGCATGTCGAAGCGCTCCATCTCGTCGAGGGGGCACGTATCCACGGCACGGGCAATAGCGCAGACAACCGGATCGTCGGCAATCGCGAGGACAATATACTCGACGGCGTGACGGGCGCGGACACGATGATCGGCGGCGCGGGCAACGATACCTACTATGTCGACGATCTCGGCGATCGAGTGGTGGAGACGGCCGCGGAGGGTGTCGACACGGTCAATACGACAATCCGTTATACGCTCGGCGCCCACGTCGAGAACCTTACGCTACTGGATTTTGTGACGCCGGAAGTGGGCGTGGTGGACGGCGTCGACGTGCTGGTTTATGGCTACCCGAAGGCCAACGAACTCGACTACACGCAGGGCGATGCCGTCCCCGGATATATCGGGACCTGCGGTTTGACGGCCATCGCGAATCTCAGCGTTCAGGCCAAGCGACCCGTTTCGGAACACACGGTCATACAACGCGCGATCGAAAACGGATGGTGCGAGACGGATCAATCGACACCGGAACACCGACGCGGCGGCTCCAATATCGCGAATCAGCAAGCGTTGTTGACGAGCATCGGCATTCGGAGCGACACCATTGCGGGCTACGACGAACAGGCGATCGCGAATCTCATCAAAGGGGGGCGCGGCGTTGTCGTCGGCGTGGACTCGAACACCCTGTGGGGCACGGCCGGGTCGGCGCGGCGCGCGAAGGCGGACCACGTCGTGACAGTGACCGGTGTCGCATGCGATGCCAAAACGGGCGCGCTTGCGGGCTTCTACATCGCGGATTCGGGGCGCGGTCGCGTGCGCGACATGACGCGATTCGTCGCAATCGGCGATTTCCGCGCGGCCGCGAATGTGCCGAATGCCCATGCGATCTACACGAAGGATCCGATCAAGCTCTGGGACGAAGACATCGACGCGACGGGAAATGCGCTCGATAACCGGATTGTCGGCAATCGCGGCGACAACAGACTCCATGGTGGAGCGGGCAACGATGTGCTGATCGGTGGAGCGGGTAACGACACGTACTCGTTTGAGCGCGGCTCGGGCGAAGACACGATCATCGATTTCGACGGCACGACCGGCAATGTCGACATGATTCGGTATGGCGAAGGGATATCGAGCGAGGACCTCTGGTTTTGGCGCGTCGGCGCGGATCTCGAGATCCGTGTCGCGGGCACCGCCGATCGGCAGACGGTCAAGGACTGGTACGGCGGGGCCGATCATCGTATTGAGATCGTCTACACAGCGGACCGAGACGTGCTGCGCAGTGAGCTGGTCGACACCCTGGTCGAGGCGATGGCGTCGTTCGATGTGCCGCAGGGCGGCCTCTTCACGCCACCGTCCAATGCCGCGGCGGTGCTCGCCGTTCCACGCACAAACGCCTGGATCTAGTCTGCTGGACCGAACGTCGCGCGGCCAAGCGCACGCAAGCGATCGGTGCATCGTGCGATTGGCGCCATCGCGCGCGTATCATGTCGTGCGCGCGCAATCCGTCAGCGATGGTGCACACGCCGTTCGTTGAGCGACAACGTGCTCCACTCGAGCAGCGCAATGAATCCGTCGGCCGCCGCGACGACGAGATGTTTGCCGTTTCGATGCACGAGCGTGCCCGGCGGGAAGCCGTGGGCCTGGACCCATCCCTCGGCGCGCGAGATATGGATCTTTTGCTGCTCGACCGTCGCCATGCATTCGAGCAGGCCGCATGCGCGGACCTTCAGCATGACCTCGTCGACGCTCTGCGTGAAATCGAGCGTGCGATCCGCGTCGCTGTCGAACGGCCAGTAATCGCCGCCTTGCTGCGGTTTGGCCGCCGCCCAGTGCTTCGGCAGGTCGCGCGCGATGTCGAGCGCGACGACCGCCATCGCGAACTGGATCTTGAGATCGAGCGTCTCGTGCGTCTCGTTCGCGTGCATCGCGAATCGCGATTGCGCGAGCACGTCGCCCGTGTCGAAGCTCGTCTCGATCTTGTGGCAACTGATGCCCCACTCGCGACGCCGTTCGCGGATCGCACGGCAATGCGGGTAAGGTCCGCGCGCCTCGGGCAGGGGCGACGGATGGAAGTTGACCGCGTATTGCAGATGCGGGCGCCACTCGGGAATGCGCCACGGATGACCGGCGACGACGAGCGTCGTGCATCCGGCCTGCGCGAGGGCTTCCAGATCGCGCGGCTCGATCTTCGAAAGCTGGATCGGCACGCGCAGCCGTTCGGCGCGGTCAAGCAGCACGGAATTGCTTTCGAGCGTCGACAGCAGATTCGTCGAGAAGATCTTGACGGGCTCCCACCCGGCTTCGACGAATGCATTGAGCACGACCTGATAGCGTGGAACGGTGGCAATGGCAAAGCGCATGGGCGGGCAAGCGGCAATGAGGCGAGTTGTAAGCCGTGCTTGGCGGGCCACGCAAGCGGGACGCACCGTGCAAACGGAAAAGCGCACTGTGCCCGCTCAAGCACGAATGACAAAGAGGGTGCATATTGCTGGGCGTTACAGTCAGATTGTGCTTGCAATGGCCATCGAGCGGGTGGCCAATGCAGCAAACCTCCGCATCAGCGGAACGTTCCCCGCATTTTGACCCCGGCACGCGTGCCGGATAGCATGTGGGATTGGCCGGCGCATCGATGTGCCGGCAAGGTTACCGAGGACCATCAGATGGACGACGCGAAGACGATCGCGCCCCAGGCCGACGCCGAAGCTCCCGACACGCAGCGCCCCGCGCCTGCCGCCGAAGCCCCCGGCACGCAGCATTCCGCGCCTGCCGCCGAAGCCCCCGACGCGCACGAAGACGAAGGCACGCCGTTGTCGGTGCGCATCCGCGCCCGCGTCGAGCGCGCGCAGGGCCGCTATTTCGCGAACGACAATATCGCCGACTTTATCCGCGAGGGCGAGCTCGACGGACTCCAGCAAGAGGTCGAGTCAAAGATGCGCGGCGTGCTCGAGAGCCTCGTCATCGATATCGAGAACGATCACAACACGCAGGACACCGCGCGCCGCGTCGCGAAGATGTTTATCCGCGAAGTGTTCAGCGGACGGTATCAGGCGCCGCCGCCCGTGACCTCGTTCCCGAACGTCGCCGCGCTCAACGAACTCATGATCGTCGGACCGATGACCGTGCGCAGCGCCTGTTCCCATCACCTGTGCCCGATCATCGGACGCGTATGGATCGGCGTGATGCCCAACGAGCATTCGAACCTGATCGGACTGTCGAAGTACGCGCGGCTCATGGACTGGGTGCTGAGCCGGCCGCAGATTCAGGAAGAGGCGGTCGCGCAGCTCGCGGATCTGCTCGAGGACAAGCTCCAACCCGACGGCCTGGCCGTCGTGCTCGAAGCCGATCACTACTGCATGCACTGGCGCGGCGTGAAAGACAATCAATCGAAGATGGTCAACAGCGTGATGCGCGGCTCGTTCCTGCGTGACTCGGTGCTGCGCCGCGAATTCCTGTCGCTGCTCCAGACCAACGCGCGTTAGGCTCGGATCGCGCCGCGCGGGTGCGGGATGCCGCGCTCACCGGACGCCGGCGGCCGTCCGGATAGCCCGCGCCGCGCTCGACGCTCAGGCCGCGGCGACCGTGCGCATGGCCGCGAGTACGGCTTCTTTCTTTTCGTTCAAATGCGAACGCAGAATCGCCGACATCATGGCGCCGTCGCGTGCTTCGAGCGCGGCAATCATCTTTTCATGATCGGACACCGCGCGTTGCCACTTCTTCGAATCGTGATTCGAACGGAAACGTAAAGCCTGAAGCCGCCGGTTGACCGATTGATAGGTTTGCCGCAACGTCGAATTGCCCGCGATTTCGTTGATGCGCTCGTGTATCTGCTGATTCAGCGCGTAATAACCGGGCAAATCGACGCGCGCATAACAGGCGACCATCGACGCATGCAGGCTCTTGATGTCGGTCAATTGTTCGGCGGTGATCTTCGAACATGCGAGTTCACCCGCAAACCCTTCGAGACAGCCGAGCAAATCGAACGCATCGATGATGTCGGCCTCGCTGAGCACGGGCACGACCGCGCCGCGATTGGGCTGATGCTCGATCAGCCCTTCGGCGGCAAGCGCCTTGAGCGCCTCGCGCAGCGGCGTGCGCGATACGCCGAGCGAGGCGCACAGATCGCGCTCGTTGAGCCGCGTGCCCGGCGGCAAGGTGCCCTCGACGATGAGCTTGCGCAGCGTCTTCGTGACCGCGGCGTGCAGCACGGGCCGCTCGATCGTGACGCCGCGAATGCCTTCGAGCGCCGCTTCGAATTCCGCGGTCTTACTGACACCCTTCAGATTGGGATTCTGTATGCCGTTTTCGGTCATGTTGGGCTCGATTCGAATCGGATGTGACGAATAATACTAAGGGCGCGAGATGGCGGGCGTCTATCCGCCGCACGTCATGCGCCGACACCGTGGTGCGATTGCAAACGACATAGTCCGCGAGTATGGTATGCCAAATACAAAATACCATTTCGTATCGAGGAACCATGCTGAAACTAAATTCCCACCCGAGTGGCCGGCATTTTCTCCAAATACCGGGACCGAGCGCGGTTCCCGATCGCATTCTACGTGCAATGGATTATCCGACCATCGATCATCGGGGTCCGGAGTTTCAGGCATTGGGAAAGAAAGTACTCGCCTCGATTCAGCAGATATTTAAAACCGAGCAGCCGGTCGTGATTTATCCGTCGTCGGGGACGGGCGCGTGGGAAGCGGCGCTCGTCAATACCTTGTCGGCCGGCGACGACGTGCTGATGTACGAGACGGGCCAGTTCGCGACGCTTTGGAAGAAGCTCGCCGACAAGCTCGGCTTGAACGCCGAACTCATCGAGGGCGACTGGCGTCACGGCGTCGATGCATCGCGCATCGAGGCGCGCCTCGTGGCCGATACGGCGCACCGCATCAAGGCGGTCTGCGTCGTGCACAACGAGACCTCGACAGGCGTCACGTCGGATATCGCGGCCGTGCGCGCCGCGATCGATCGCGCCAAGCATCCGGCGCTGCTGCTCGTCGACACGATTTCGGGTCTCGGATCGGCCGACTATCGGCATGACGCCTGGGGCGTCGACGTGACCGTCAGCGGCTCGCAGAAGGGCCTCATGCTGCCGCCCGGACTCAGTTTCAATGCCGTCTCGGCCAAGGCGCTCGAAGCGTCGAAACAGGCGACGCTGCCCAAGGCCTATTGGGGTTGGGAAGAGATCCTCGCGATGAACGAGAAGGGTTTCTGGCCCTATACGCCCGCGACGAATCTGCTTTATGGTTTGGCCGAGGCGTGCGACATGCTGCTCGAGGAGGGCCTCGATCGCGTGTTCGCGCGCCACCGGCGGCATGGCGAAGCGACACGGCGCGCAGTCCGCGCCTGGGGGCTCGAGGTCCTGTGTTTGAACGAAGACGAATACAGCCCCGTGCTCACGGCGGTTGTCATGCCTGAAGACGGCAACGGCAAGCGTCACGACGCGGATGCGTTCCGCCGCATCGTGCTCGAACACTTCAATATGTCGCTCGGGCAGGGGCTCGGCAAAGTATCGGGCTGGGTGTTCCGCATCGGACACCTCGGCGATTTCAACGACCTCACGCTATTGGGGACGCTCGCGGGCGTCGAAGCCGGCTTCATCAAGGCCGGCGTGCCGCATCAGCGCGGCGGCGTGCAGGCCGCGATCGACTATCTCGCGGAGACGGCTGGACAATGACCGACGATCGGATGCAGCGCCTCGCGACGCGGCTGCTCGAAGCACGCCGCGCGCACACGACGCTCGACACGCTGGACGAGGCACTCGTGCCCGAATCCAAGGACCAGGCCTACGTCGCCCAACACATCACGATCGCCGCGCTCGGCGGCGCGGGCGGCTACAAGATCGGCGCGAGCACGCCCGAGGCCGAGCCGCAATGCTCGCCGTTGCCCGCGAATGCGATCTTCGACGACGGCGTGATGCTGCCTTTCAAGGCATCGGCGATCGTCGGTCTTGAACTCGAGATCGCATTCCGCTTCGGCGACGCGATCGATGCGTCGTTCGCGGCGCTCGACGATGCGGCGATCCTCGCGCGCATCGCGACCGTGCACGTGACGAGTGAAATCGTCGCGAGCCGCTTCACGAACCGCAACGCGATCTCGAAGCTCGCGCAGCTCGCCGATCTGCAGAACAACGGCGCGCTGATCGTCGGCCAGGGCGTGCCGTACCGCGCCGATATCGAATTCGTCGCGCCGCGCGTCGAGTTCCGCGCAGGCGATCAGACGATCTTCAGCGGCGTCGCGCGCAATCCGTGCGGCGATCCGCGCCGCGTCGTCGTCTGGCTCGTACGCGATGCGCTCGCGCGCGGCCGCACGATCGGCGCGGGCCAGATCCTGACGGCGGGCTCGTACACGGGCTGCCGAGCCATCGATTCGCCCGGCGCCGTGCACGGCGTCATCGAGGGCATCGGCAAGGTCGACTACACGCTAGCGTAACGGCCCGCGCAGCGGCCGACCCATACGGGAGTTCAAGATGTTTCGCCGTGTCACGACGAAGGTGCTTGTGCTGCTCAGCGTGATGTACTGCATCACGTACGTCGATCGCGTCAACGTCAGTACCGCGGCCGCGCAATTCGGCCCCGAGTTCGGCCTGTCGCATACGCAGATCGGCTTTGTGTTTTCCGCGTTCGCGTACCCGTACCTGGTGATCCAGATTTTCGGCGGATGGCTCGGCGACCGCTTCGGTCCGCGCCGCACGCTGACGGTCTGCGCGGTCGCCTGGGCGGGTGCGACGATCCTCACGGGGTTCGCGTCCGGCATCGTCTCGCTCGTGCTCGCGCGCCTGCTGCTCGGCCTCGGCGAGGGCGCGACGTTCCCGACGGCCACGCGCGCGATGTCGAACTGGATGGTGCCCGAGCGCCGCGGCTCGGCGCAGGGCATCACGCATGCGGCCTCGCGGATCGGCAACGCGGTCGCGCCGCCGCTCGTCACCTGGCTCATGATCGCGACGAACTGGCGCGGTTCGTTCTTCGTCGTCGGCGCGATCAGCATGATCTGGGCGATCGTCTGGGGCTGGTATTTCCGCGACGATCCGCGCGAGCACCGCGGCATCTCGAACGCCGAAGCCGACACGCTGCCCGTCTACAGCGGCGCGCGCGAGCGCACCCCGGTGCCCTGGGGACGGCTGTTGCGCCGCATGCTGCCCGTCACGGTCGTTTATTTCTGCTACGGCTGGGTGCTCTGGATGTTCCTGACCTGGATCCCGCAGTACTTCCAGCAAAGCCACCATATGAACCTCGGCAAGTCGGCGTGGTTCGCGGCGAGCGTCTTCTTCGCGGGCGTCGTCGGCGACTGGCTCGGCGGCGAGCTCACCGATTACTTGCTCAAGCGCACGGGCAGTCTGCGCATCGCGCGCAACGTCATGGTCGCGGTCTGCATGATGCTCACGTTCGTGTCGTTGCTGCCGATCCTGCTGATCCCCGATATCGGCGTGCCGGGCGCGGCGCTCGCGCTCAGCGCGGGGTTCTTCTTCAACGAGATGACGATCGGTCCGATGTGGGCCGTGCCGATGGATATCGCGCCGAAACATTCGGGCACGGCGGCCGGGATCATGAATATGGGCTCCGCCGGCGCCGCGATCGTGAGTCCGGTCATCGGCGGCCTGATCATCGATCGCACGGGCAACTGGAGCTTGCCGTTCGTCGTGCTCATGGCGCTCATGGCGATCGGGACCGTGCTCGCGTTCGTCATGCGGCCCGAGCGTCCGCTCGACGTGGAGCCGGCCTCGGCGCAGGCGCCGCGCGCGCGTTACGGCTGACCGTCGGGACGCACGAACGCCCGCGTCCGCGATCACGCGTTCGTGCGTGCGTGCGGATCAGCATGCGTGTATGCGTACGTGTATGCGTACATATGTTCGCGCGCTTGCGCGGATTCCGGCTCCTGCATGGCCCATGGCGCGGCATCGTTCGCGCTGCGTCCTCGCGCAGCCGGCAGCCCGGCCGCCGGTCTCCGCGCCGCCCCGGGCGCTCCGCGGCAATATCGCGTTACACGGGGCGCATCCCGATTTTTACGCCTGATGCGATCCCGCTTTCAATGCGCATGATCTGCATGTAACGCACGTCGAGTCCGCGCGATCTTTTTTTAGCGACGGATCCGTCCAATGAATAAAGTTTTAGAAAAATTCGCCGTTGTTCATGCTGTATGCAAGGTGACTGCAAGCTAGTTCGTGCACGCCTTGCGTCGAATGAACGCGCGCCGCGCGATGACGCCGTCTCGTATCGGGCACCCTCCGCGAACGCGGTCCGCAGGCCTTGCTCGTGGGCAGTGTCGCGGGCTTCGCCAGTGGGCGTTGCTCGCGCGCCCCGTGCGCGCGCGTTTGCGCTTTGATTTCAGTAGTGGAACTTCATACATGCTCAAGAACCTCTCGATTCGCCGCTGCGTGAACGCGATCATCGGTCTGTTCGGTTTTGCGTTGATCCTCGGCGCCGCGCTTGGCGTGCTGTCGCTCAATTCGGCCAATCGATCGCTCAAGCAGATGTACACGGTCGACACTCCGGCCGTCGCCAACCTCGAAGGCAGTTCGGGGCAGTTGCTGCGCGCGCGGCTCGCGCTCGCGACCTACGAGTCGCTGTTGAGCGTCAACGACACGGAGGCTGCAGAGGCGGTGCTCAAGCGCGCCGACAGCTATATCAAGCTCTCCGACGACCGCATGAACGCGTATCTCGCCCAGGCGGGCAACGACGACGGCGCGCGCGATCTCGTCGCCGACATGCAGAGCAAGCGCGCCGCGTTCCTGCACGACGGCGTCGCGCCCGCGATGGCGGCGCTCAAGGCGGGCGATCGCGCGACCTTCAGCGAATTTCAGGCGCACAAGATTTCGCCGCTCTATTCGGCCTACGAGAAGGCGATGCTCGTGCTCGAAAAGCGCCAGGTCGATCTCGGCGAGGCGCGCTATGAACAGGCGCAACGGCAATTCTCGTTCGTCATCGTGACGGTCGCGGCCGGGCTCGGCGCCGCGCTGCTGCTGTCGCTGTTCGCGCGCGGCTGGCTCGTCTCGTCGATCGTCGATCCGATCGATGCCGCGGTCGGCAGCTTCGGCCGGATCGCGGCGGGCGATCTGACCGGCCAGGTCGAGGTCAAGAGCACGAATGAGATGGGCAAGCTCAGCGAGGCGCTGCGCACGATGCAGGAGTCGCTGATCTCGACGGTCGGCGTCGTGCGCACCGGCACCGAGTCGATTCACGTCGGCGTCAGCGAAATCGCGGCGGGCAACACGAACCTGTCGCAGCGCACCGAGGAACAGGCCGCATCGCTCGAAGAGACGGCCGCGAGCATCGAGCAATTGACGTCGACCGTCAAACAGACCGCCGACAACGTACGTCAGGCCAGCTCGCTTGCGGAGGGCGCGTCGGGCCTCGCGGCCGAAGGCGGCGATCTCGCGCGCGACGTCGTCGGCACGATGCAGAACATCGTCGACGATTCGCGGCGCATCGGCGACATCGTCGGCGTCATCGAGGGCATCGCGTTCCAGACGAACATCCTCGCGCTGAACGCGGCGGTCGAGGCCGCGCGCGCGGGCGAGCAGGGCCGCGGCTTTGCCGTCGTCGCGAGCGAAGTGCGCTCGCTCGCGCAACGCAGCGCGACCGCGGCCAAGGAGATCAAGGGGCTGATCGTCGAGTCGACGCAGCGCGTCGAAAGCGGCGCGTCGCTCGTCGAACGCTCGGGTTCGACGATGTCCGAGATCGTCTCGGCGATCCGTCGCGTGAGCGCGATCATGAGCGAGATCGCCGTCGCGTCGACCGAACAGAGCAACGGCATCGATCAGGTCAATATCGCGATCTCGCAGATGGATACGGTCACGCAGCAGAACGCGGCGCTCGTCGAACAGGCGGCCGCCGCGGCGGCGTCGCTCGAGGATCAGGCGCAGCGCCTCAGCGATGCCGTCGCCGTGTTCCGCATCGGCCAGCAGGCGCGCGCCGCGTTCGGCGGCGCGACCACCGACGGCGCGCCGCACCTGCGCTTGCGCCCGGCCGGCTGACCTGTCCGTTCGAAGCAGAGACGGGGCGCCTGCGCAATCGTGGGGCCCCATTGTCGTCCTTCCACCGTCCCTCCGGATTCGGCGCACGACGTTGAACTCGATATCGCCTTCCTGCATGCCGAACACGCGTCGCGATGACGGCATGTCGACCGTCATCGCCGCGACGTCGTTCATCAGTTGCCTCGAACTCTTCGATTTCACGGTGTTCGCCTTGTTCGCGGGCACGATCGGCGAACAGTTCTTCCCGTCGTCGAATCCGATGACGTCGCTGCTGCTCGCGGTCGGGACCTTCGGCGTCGGTTTTCTGATGCGCCCGCTCGGCGCGATCTGGATCGGCCGCCATGCCGACCGTCGCGGACGCCGCGCGGCCCTTGTCGTGACGAGCATGCTGATGGCGCTGAGCACCGCGGCGATCGCGCTGTGTCCCGCGTATGCGGCGATCGGCGTCGCGGCGCCGATCGTCGTCGTCATCGCGCGCCTGCTCGCGGGGCTCGCCGCCGGGGGCGAGGTGGGCGCCGCCGCGACGTACGCGATGGATACCGTCCCCGTCGCGCGCCGCGGCTTCGCGATCGGCTGGCAACTCGCGGGACAAGGTGCCGCGGCCTTGCTCGGCGCCTGTACGGGGCTCGCGCTCACGCATGCGCTGACCCCCGCGAGCTTCGCGTCGTGGGGGTGGCGCATGCCGTTCGCGCTCGGCGCGTTGGTCGCGCCGGCAGGACTCTATGTGCGGCTCAGACTGCCCGAAACGCGCACGCACGCGCCGCGCGACGACGAGGCCGCGGACCGCGCGCTGATCAGACCCGTCGCGCTCGCGACGCTCATGATGCTGTGGCGCACGATTCCGTTCTACGCGATCGTCGTCTACATGCCGAGCTATCTGACGCGTGTCATGCATTTCCCCGAGCGCGTCGGATTCCGGTGCGCGGCGCTCTCGGCGCTCGTGCTCGTCATCGTCGCGCCGTTGTCGGGCCGTCTCGCGGATCGGCTCACGCGCCGCAAGCCGCTGCTGCTCGCGACGTCGGGTCTGACGACGCTGCTCGTCTATCCCGTGTTTTTCGTGATCGTGCATGCGCGGGGCGAGGGGGCCGTGCTCGCCGCGGTTGCGGCGATCAGCGCGTTGATCGGACTCGGGGCCAGCATCGCCACGGTGCTTGTGCTCGAAGGGATGCCGGCTCGCGCGCGCGCGACGGGATTCGCGGTGTCGTATGCGCTTGGCGTCGGGATCTTCGGCGGCACGGCCCAATTCGCCGCGACCGCGCTGGTCCGCTGGACCGGCGATCCGATGTCGGTCGCCTGGTATGTCGCGCCGGCCTGCCTCGTGAGCTTCATTGCGTGCGGGCTGTTCGACGAGCGGCGCGTACGCGCCTGAGCGCGCGGACTCGCCGGCTCGCGAAGCCCTGCGCGCTAGGCGGCGCCGGTCGCGGTCGTGACGAGCGGGGCGTCGATCCGCGACATCGCGCGGAAGTCCTGAGGCGTCATATCGAACGCGCGCCGAAACGCACGCGTGAAATCCGAGGGACTCGAAAACCCCGCCCCGTACGCGATTTCGGTCACGCTGAGATCGGCGCGGCGCACGAGGTCGTCGGCCGCGTGGCGCAGCCGTAAATGCCGGATATAGGTGGCCATGCCGCCTTCATGCTCGAACATCCGGTAGAGCGTCGGCCGCGGCAGGTCGAGCACGCCGAGGACCCGCTCGGGCGACAGGTCGTCGTCGAACAGATTCGCCTGGATGTAGCGACGCACGCGCTCGAACATCGCCGCGCGCTTGGCCGCGCGCGCATTGCCGCGCAGTCCCGCCTGCAGGCAAAACGCTTCGGTCAGCAACTGCACGCCGCTGCGAATCGACACGTCGATCGCATGCGCATCCATTTGCCGGATATTGCGGCTCAACGAGGCCAGGTGATCGACGATCAGGCGCGCGAGCGGCGTGTCGGCGCGCATGCCGCGCCCGTGCATGAAGCCGGGATCGGGGAATACTTCGGCCGCGACGGAAGCCGGCGCGAACACCGTCAGCACGCGGCAGGCCTGACGGCGCATGCGCACCGGTTGCCCGAGGTCGAGCGCGAGCAAGGTGGCCGCGCCGGGCGACGCGCGCCGCGACGTACGATGCACGATCACATCGTCGGTGCCGCCTTCGAGGAACACGTGAAACGCCATGCGGCGGTGCGTATCGTTCGAGATCCGCGCAATCGAGCGATCGAGCTGCATCGCGCCCGAGCGGCAGTCGGTGAACGTGAGGTCGCCGACGCCGAAACGGTCGATCGACGCGCTGAACGTCGGGGTTTCGAGGTCCGCCTTGCTCGGCAGCACGTCGATCACGTGGCCGACGCGCTCGCGCCAGGCGAGCAGCGGATGGCCGGGTGCGTCCGCGCGCGAGGATTTCGATGCGGATGACGGGGTGCGCGAAGCGGCTTGCGATGTTGCGCGCGAGGCACTAAACAGCATGCCGGACGGTGCGCCGCGCGACCCCGCGCTCACGGCCGCGCATGCGTCGAAGTAACTATGCTCGACGCCGATCGACATCGTCGACGTGACGCCTCGCGAGCTCGCGTGCTGATTCATACCGTCCAACCCCGTTGATCCGTCCGACCTTGTTTTTATGGGCGGCCGTATCACCGCTGGCGGCATTTTATCGAAGACGGGACAGATGCGGCGGATCTCGGGCGGAGCCCGTGCGCGAACGCGTCACGATGCCCGCGGGCTGCACGGGCAAGCGCCGAACGGCCGCGACGAGTCGGGCTTGCGTGTGTCGCCGATGCGTCGCGCGTGATCGACGTGAGGTACGTGATCCACGGGGTGCCGAGCATGAGGCGGACGTTCAGACGGGGTCGGTGTCCGAGACGCGATAGACCGTGTCGCCGCGGCATTCGACGTCGATGCGCGTGAGCGCCGCGCCCTCGCAGGGCCCGTCGATGCAATGCCCGTCCTCGAAGCGGAACATCGCGCTGTGATGCGCGCACATGAGCAAGGCGCTGTCGTACGTGCAGAATTGACCGGGCTCGAAATCGAGCGGAATCGAGAAATGCGGGCACCGGTTCTCATAGGCCCAGACCGCGTCGCCGCGGCGCAGCACCACGCATGATGTTTTCGAATCGAGCGCAACGGCGCGTCCGCCGCCGTCGGGGATCGCGTCGAGCGCGCAGAGCGCATGCGTCATCTTCGTCTTCATCGCGTACGGGGCAGCGGACTCGATTGCGAGGGCGACTGCGAGGTCGGTGGCGAGGTCGGTTGCGAGATCGGCTGTAAAGCCGGCTGAAGCGGAACCTGTGCGGACGCGTCGTTCGGTGCGCCGGGCTCGAGCATCACGAGCCGTCGTCCGACCGGGAAAAATTGCAGTCCGAAACGTCGCGACACATAGCCCCAGAGGCCTTGCGGAAAGAACAGCGTCACGACGATCGCGAGCAGGCCGAGTCCGATCAGGTACAGCGTGCCGTAGTCGGACAGGAACTTGTTGAGCACGTAGAACAGCAGCGTGCCGACGATCGGCCCTTCGAGCGTGCCGAGGCCGCCGATCATGACGATGAAGATCGCGAACGCGGTCCAGTTGACCGAGAAGGCCGCATCGGGCGAGATCCGCAGATTGCCGACGAAATAGAGCGCACCCGCGAGCCCCGCGCCTGCGGCCGCGCACAGATAGACGACGAGCCGCGTGCCCGCGACATGGACGCCCTGGCTGCTCGCGGCCACCGCGTCGTCGCGGATCGCCGTCAACGCGAGGCCGGCTTTCGAACGCAGGAAGCGATAGACGAGCGCTGTTGCGAGCACGACGATCGCGAGCGCGAGCCACAGCGTGATCGACTCGCGCGTGCTGCGCGCGATGTCGCCGAGGCCCGTGAGGCTTGTGCCCGAACCGCCGCCGAGCGCCGAGATGTTCGCGATGCCGAGGCGGAACACTTCGGCGATCACCCATGTGCCGACCGCGAAGTAACCGCCCGAGAGCCGGAACGCGATCCGCGACACGGGGACGGCGATGATCGCGGTCAGCACGGCCGCGATCGGCACGCAGACGAACGGCGAGAGGCCCGCGAAATTCGCGAGCGCGAGCATCAGATATCCGCCGAGTCCGAAATACGCTTGCTGGCCGATCGACACCATGCCGCCGTAACCGGCGAGCAGGTTCCACATCATCGCGAACACGAAATACGACGCGATTTCGATGAAGTCGCGCAGCGCATCGCGCCCGGCCCAGAACGGCATGCTCGCGACGACGACGGCGAGCGCGATCAACACGAGGCTCGCGATCCGGCTCGCGCGTGTCGCGCGGCGGACTTCGAAACGGGGACGTACGGCATCCATCATGGCTTCATTCATCCAGGGGCGCGTCCGCGTAGGGACGCGCGTTGAGTTCGTTCATGGCGTGTTCGATCAGCGCGTGCGCGGCATCAGCCCTTGCGGCCGCGCGACGAGGACGGCGAGAAACACGACGTGGCCGAGCCAGATGCCCCAGCCCGGATCGATATGAAAGCCGATCTGCTGCGCGATGCCGAGGCAGATACCGCCCGCGAACGTGCCCCAGAACGACCCCATGCCGCCGATGATCACGGCCTCGAACGCATAGAGCAGCAATGCCGGACCGTCGCTCGGCGATACCGCCGTGCGCATCGCGTAGAGCGTCGCGGCGACGCCGATCAGGACGAACGCGATCGCCATCGCGAGCGCGAACGTGCGGCGGTGAGAGATGCCCATGAGCCGTACGATGTCGCGATCGTCCGATGTCGCGCGAAACGCGCGGCCCAGGCCGGTCTTGCCGAATAACCACTGCATCGCGAACGTCAAGGCGATCGTCACGAGCAGCGTCACGAGCGGCAGATACCCGAGCGTCAGCGCGCCGAACGACACGCTCGCCGACTCGAAGCCGCCGGTCGCGATCGAACGCGGATCGGCCGAGAAGATTTGCTGGAGCACGTTCTGAATCACGATCGACAGGCCGAACGTGACGATCAGCGACGGCAGCGGATCGCGGACCGCGACGCGATTGAGCACGATGTACTGAAGCGCGAAGCCGAATCCGAACGCAATGACGAGCAGCAAGGCGATCGCGAGCGCGAGCGGCAGATGCGCATAGCCCGTGAGCGCGACGAGGCCGAACACGAGCAGCACGATGAAGTCGCCGTGCGCGGTGTTCGTCATGCGCATGACGCCGAACACGAGCGATTGCCCCATCGCGAAGAGCCCGTAGAGCGCACCGAGCAGCACGCCTTGCACGATGATGTCGACGAAGGTGATCATGCGGCGACTCCGAAATAGGCGTTCGCGATGTCGGCGTCGGACGCGCTCGCCGACGCGCCGCTCAGCGAGACGCGGCCTTCCTGCAGGCAGTAGAAGCGTTGCGAGACGCGCCGCGCGAGCTGCACGTCCTGTTCGACGATGAGCACGCTCATGCCGTCCTCGACGAGCGCGGGCAGCGCGTCGTAGATCTCGCGCACGACGATCGGCGCGAGCCCGAGCGAGAGTTCGTCGCACATGAGCAGGCGCGGATTGCTCATCAGCGCGCGGCCGATCGCGACCATCTGCTGCTGGCCGCCCGAGAGCGATGTCGATGGCTGCCGACGCTTCTCCTTGAGAATCGGAAACAGCGCGTAGACCGAATCGAGATGCCATTTGCGTGCGCGCGTGCGATTCGCTTGTGCGCCGAGCAGCAGGTTCTCCTCGACGCTGAGGCTCGAAAACAGACGCCGGCCTTCGGGCACGAGCGCGAGTCCGAGACCGACGATGCGTTCGGCGCGCGCGCCGCCGATCGGCTCGCCGCGCCACGTGACCTGATCGGCGCGCGCGGGCAGCAATCCCGTCACGGTCTTGAGCAGCGTCGATTTCCCCGCGCCGTTCGCGCCGATGAGCGCGACGACTTCGCCCTCGCGGACTTCGAGATCGACGCCGAACAGCGCCTGGAAATCGCCGTAGCCGCCCGTGAGTCCGTGCGTCGCAAGCAAGGTGTTCATGCGGCGGCCTCCAGTCCGAGATAGACGCGGCGCACCTCGGGGTCGTTCATGACCGCATCGGGCGCGCCTTCGGCCAGGTGTTTGCCGAAGTTGATCACGAGCAGGCGATCGGCGAGCGCGAGCAGCGCGTGCACGACGTGCTCGATCCAGACGATCGTGACGCCTTGCTGCTTGACGCGCCGGATCTCCGCGACGAGCGTATGCGTTTCGGCTTCGGTGAGGCCGCCCGCGATTTCGTCGAGCAGCAGCAGCCTCGGACGCGTCGCGAGCGCGCGCGCGAGTTCGAGGCGCTTGCGGTCGAGCAGCGTGAGCGAGCCCGCGTGCCGGTTCGCTTTCGCGCGCAGGCCCGTGTGTTCGAGAACGTCGACGCATAGCGCGTACGCGTCGTCCTCGCTGTGTTGCGCGCCATGCGTCGCGGCGACGAGCAGGTTCTCGAAGACCGTCATATTGCCGAACGGCCGCGGCACCTGATACGAGCGCCCGATGCCCGCGATACAGCGCGCATAGGGCGCGAGCGCGCCGATCTCGCGTCCGTCGAATTCGACGGTGCCCGAGTCGGCGCGCGTGTCGCCGCTGATCAGATTGAACAGCGTCGTTTTGCCCGCGCCGTTCGGGCCGAGGATGCCGAGCGTCTCGCCTTCGCTGACCGAGAAACTGATGTGATCGGTCACGGTCAGCGCGCCGTAGCGTTTCGAGACGTCGCGAAGCGACAGCAGCGCAGTCATGACAGCAGCTTCAAAGGACCGGAAACGGGGATCGACGGCGCGAGCTGATTGTTGACGATCGCGAGATCGAAGCGCGTCTTCTGGCCCTTGACCCACTGACCGCCGACGAGCGGCGTCTTCGCGACGTTCGGCACCGGCCCCGTGCCCCATGCGACATTGCCCACGACCGTGTCGAGTTTCGTCGCCGCGAGCGCGTCGCGGATCGACGTGTTCGAATCGATATCCTTCGTGCGCTTGAGCGTATCGACGGCGATTTCGAACAGCGCGTGCGCGAAACCGATCGGCTGCGTCCATTGCTTGCCCGTCGTCTTCTCGTAGTCGTCGGCGAGCGCGCGGGCCGTCTGACCCGTGACCGACGACTTGAACGGATGCATCGGCGTCCACCAGACTTCGGTCGACAGGCCTTCGCCGAGATCGCCGAGCGCTTCGAGCGTGCTCGGGAACAGCAGCGCCTTGCCGATCGAGACGACCTTCGGCTTGAGTCCCTGCTGGCGCGCCTGCACGAGGAAGTTCTTCGCGTCGGGCGGAATCACGACGCCCGTGATGATGTCCGCGTTGACCTGCTTGAACGCGGAGATCTGCGACGAGAAGTCCTGCGTCATGCTCTGGAAGCGGCCCGTGTCCTTGAGCGTGAAGCCCTTGCTCGCGAGCACGGGCGGAAAGCCCAGTTTCGCGTCGCCCCAGGCGTTGCCGTCGCCGTCGTTCGGGAACAGGCCGCCCACGACCTTGTCGGTCGTGACCGATTGCCACATGCCCGTGTAGACGCCGATCACGTCTTCGAGGCCCCAGAAGAAGTGATAGGTGAACTTGAAGCCCTTCTTCGGATCGCCCTTGCGGCCGAAGAACCAGGGTTGCCAAGGCACGACCGTCGAGATGCACGGCACTTCGTTGAGTTCGCAGACGTCGCTCACGGGGTTCGCCGTTTCGGGCGTGCCGCTCACGAGCACGATGTCGACCTTCTCGCGCAGGATCAGATCGCTCGCGACCTCGCCCGCGCGATTCGGCGTCGACTGGCTGTCCTTGACGATGATGCTCACGGGCAGCATTGCACCGCCGACGCGGATGCCGTTCTTGAGCACCGTCTGCATCTGCTGGATCGTGAAGCGGTCGGCTTCGCCGAACGGCGCGAGCGGACCGGTCTGCGGCGAGACATAGCCGATCTTGATCGTGCGGCCCGACGCCGCGCGCGCGAGCGTCGAGAGCAGCGGGCTGCCGGCGACCATCGCGCTCGCGCCGAGCTTGAGCATCCGGCGGCGCCGTTCGCTCGCGAGCGTCGTGTCCGGAGCGTCGTCGTGCGGGGCGGGACTCTCGTGCGTGTTCAGGTGCGTGTTCATCTTTGTCTCCTGGTTGTTGTGTGGACGTTTCGTCTTGGCGTGTCGTCTTTGTGCCGGGGTTACCGCGGTACGCTTGCCGCCGCCGCATCCGCGTCGGCGAGCGTGGGTCTCCTGCCTTCGTAGGCGTCGCGCAGCAGCGCCGCGAGCGGTGCGCGTTCGATCGGTCTCGGGTTCCAGTACGGATTGCGCAACGCGATGTCGAGCGCGGTGTCGAGATCGCTCTCGCGCAGGCCGATCTCGCGCAGCGAGACGGGCGCGCCGTTGGCCTTCGCGAGGTCGTATGCGCCCTGCGCGGCGTCGCTCGCGCCGAGCGCGCGCGCGATGCGCCGCATCGCATCGGGCGCGGCGTCGCGGTTATATGCGAGCGCATGCGGGAGCACGATCGTGTGCGTCTCGGCGTGCGGCAGATTGAAGCTGCCGCCGAGCGTATGACAGAGCTTGTGGTGCAGCGCCATGCCGACCGCGCCGAGCACCGCGCCGCACAGCCACGCGCCGTAGAGCGCGTCGCCGCGCGCGGCGAGATCGGTCGGCCGCCGCACGATGCACGGCAGACTCGACGCGAGCGCGCGGATCCCTTCCTCCGCCATCATCGACGTGATCGGATTCGCGTCCTGCGAATAGAGCGCCTCGGCCGCATGCGCGATCGCATTGATGCCGCTCGTGACCGAGATCGATGTCGGCAGCGAGAGCGTGAGCTCCGGGTCGTAGATCACCGTCTTGGGCAACACGCGCGCATCGCGTCCGGTCTTCTTGATGCCGTCGTCGGTGATGCCGTAGATCGGCGTCATTTCCGAGCCGGCA
Organism: Pararobbsia silviterrae; assembly: GCF_003628125.1. Lineage (GTDB taxonomy): Bacteria > Pseudomonadota > Gammaproteobacteria > Burkholderiales > Burkholderiaceae > Pararobbsia > Pararobbsia silviterrae. The sequence goes on along the minus strand of NZ_RBZU01000003.1, from coordinate 387,571 downwards.
TACGTCGTCGGGATCGCGATGACGGGCAGGCCCGAGTCGAGCGCGATCGCCTTGCCGAGACCCGTCGTCGAGCCGCCGCCGACGGCGAGCGCGCAATCGGCGCCGACGCGTTCGGCGACCGCGCGCGCCTCGCGCGCGACGGCGAGCGGCACGTGCATGACCGCGTCGGCGAACACGCCGGCCGCGCGCGCGCCGAGCCGCGCCGCGATGGCCTCGGCCTGCGCGCGCTGCTGCGGCGTCGACAGCACGAGCGCGCGCTTGAGCCCGAGCAGATCGAGTTCGCGTTCGAGGTGGCGCAGGCTCCCCGCGCCGAACACGACGCGCGAGGGCAGGGCGTGATAGATGAAATCGTTCATGGTTCGCGAGCTCAGCGCGGATACCAGGGCGGGGTTTGCGCATCGACGTTGACCCAGACCGACTTGGCCTGCGTGTATTCGCGCATGACGTCGAAGCCCATTTCGCGGCCGTATCCGCTCGCGCCGACGCCGCCGAACGGCGAGCCCGGGTTCACGCGCTTGTACGTGTTGATCCAGACCATGCCGCTGCGGATGTCGCGCGCGAGCCGGTGCGCGCGTTGGAGATCGCGCGTCCAGAATCCCGCGCCGAGACCGTATTCGGTGCCGTTCGCGATCGCGAGCGCCTCGGCTTCGGTGTCGAACGTATTGATCGTGACGAACGGTCCGAAGACCTCTTCCTGGCATACGCGATCGGTCGGCTTCGCGCGCACGATCGTCGGCTCGACATAGCAGCCGTTCGCGAGCGACGCGTGAGCCGGAGGCTTGCCACCGAGCAGGATCTCGCCGCCTTCCTCGCGTGCGATGTCGATATAGGCGAGCACGCGGTCGCGATGTTGCGGCGAGGTCAGCGGTCCCATTTCGGTGTTCGGGTCGAGCGGGTCGCCGACGCGAATCGAGCTTGCGAGACGCACGAAGCGTTCGGTGAACGCATCGACGAGCGAGCGGTGCACGATGAGCCGCGACCCCGCGATGCACGCTTGCCCCTGGTTATGGAAGATTGCGAACGCCGAGCCCTGCAGGACCGCGTCGAGATTCGCATCCTCGAAGACGATGTTCGCGCCCTTGCCGCCGAGTTCGAGCTGGACCTTCTTGAGATTGCCCGCCGACGCGCGCACGATCTCGCGCCCGATCTTCGTCGAACCCGTGAATGTGATCTTGCTGACGTCGGGATGTTCGGCGAGATATTGGCCGGCCACGCCGCCGAGGCCCGGCACGATATTGACGACCCCGTCGGGGAAGCCGACTTCGGCCATGAGCTCGGCGATCGCCAGGCTCGACAGCGGCGTGAGTTCGGCGGGCTTCATCACGACGCAATTGCCGGCCGCGAGCGCGGGCGCCATCTTCCAGCTCGTGAACATGAGCGGGAAATTCCACGGCACGACCTGGCCGACGACGCCGACGGGTTCGCGCAGCAGATAGTTCAGAAATCCTTGTTCGACCGGAATGACCGATCCCTCGAACTTGTCGGCCATGCCGCCGAAATAGCGGAAGGTCGCGGCCGTACGCGGCACGTCGAGAAACCGCGTATCGCGGATCGGGTGTCCGGTGTCGAGCGATTCGAGCCGCGCGAGGCGTTCGGCGTTCGCTTCGATCGCGTCGGCGAGCTTGAGCAGCAGGCGTCCGCGATCGGCCGCGGCCATGCGGCTCCAGGCCGGAAAAGCGGCTTTCGCGGCCGAGACCGCGCGATCGATGTCGGCCTTGCCGGCGAGTGCGATATCCGCGAGCTTCGAATTGTCGTGCGGATTCAGCACGGCGAGCGTCTCGCCGCTTTGCGCGGGGACGAAGCGGCCGCCGATGAACAATTGCGTCTGGATGCGGGACGCGCGATCGTCGAATTCGGCACTGCGGGCGGTATTCATGAGTCGTTCTCTTTCAGCGTGGCGGGACGCCGGAGCCGGCGCGCGGCGACATCATTCGAATCGCGCGCGCGAGCGCATCCCGCCGCCCGGCACGGCCGGGCGGTTGTCGATCTTGACGGATGGGGGCTTAGAACTGTACCGGGTACGGTGACAGTTCTCCGCTCTCGTAGCGCTTGGGCAGGTTAGGCGTGGCGTTCTCCCAGACGAGCAGCATCGAGCGTTTCTGCGAGTAACCCTTGTGCCGGATGTCGGCCGGCATCGCGGCGATGTCGCCGGCGCGCATCGTCACGCGTGCGCGCGGTTCGCCGGTGTTCTTGTCGGCGACGTCCCAGACGATCTCGTCGGACATCTGCAGGAACCATTCGACGCGGTCGTTGCCGTGGAATACGGGCAGCACGAACTCCTCGGTCGTCGGGCAGAACAGGCTTTCCTTGCAGACCGACGTGACCGACGGATTCCACGTGACATCGGAGCGCGACAGGTACTTGAACAGATTGAACGCGTGCAATTCCTTTTCGAAGCCGGGTTCGGCATGAATCTCGGGCTCGTCTTGCGCGACGTCGTTGAACTGGCGGTTGACGGGGAAGTCGTCGCGCAGCGGCGAGTCGCCTTCGAGGCCGGGCATGCGCTTGGTCGCGATCCGCGTGCGTTCGATCGCGGCGACGTTGTCGCCGTGCTTCGCGCCGAACGCGGTCCCGGTTTCCTCGGGTGCGGCGAACGGATCGAACCCTTCGTTGACCCAGTCCTTCATGATGGCCTTGAACGTCGCCATGATGACGGGCGTATCGAACTGTTCGAGGAAATCGACGCCGGCCGCCTTGTAGCTCGCGTTGAACGAGCCCGCGTAGAGATCGACCTTGCCGTAGTGATTGCGTGTGCCGAGCACTTCGTCGAAGTTGACCCAGCCGTAGAAGAAGCCCCATGCGATATCGCGCATCATCGCGCGCAGAAACGCGTCGGCGTGCATCTGGTGCGAGTGCTGCGTGCCTTGGGCCGGCCATTTGACCGTGACGAAATAGGCGTCGCGCGAGAATTCGAAGTGCCCGAGCTGGAACGTGCGGTAGCCGGTGATGGCGTCGGGCTGGCTCGCGCGCACGTTTTGGGGAAGGGTGGACATATCCATCATGAGCCTCGTTGTACGCTGTCGCGCTCGCGACAGCGGTTCGGATTGGGTCGGGGGATCGCTGGGCGATGCGGCGTCACTGCAGGCAGATGTCGTTCCATTTCTCGACCGAATTCGGCCCGAGAATGGTCTGCACGATCAGCACGCCGGGCTTGGCCGCGCGGAACTGATAGGCGACGCCGGCGGGCAGGATGGCCTGGTGGCCGCGGCCCAGCTTCACATAGCCCATCGATTTGCCTTGCGGCGCGCCGTCGAGCGTATAGGTGCCTTCCGAGTCGGCCGGTGCGAGCGAGCCCGCGACATCGGGCTTGATGTAGTGCACGGTGACGTCGCCGTCCATGACGACGACGAATTCATCATGGGCCGCGGCATACCACGGCGAGTCGCCTTCGGCGCGCAGCGATTCGATGACGAACTTGAGGTTCTTGCCGACGACCGTCTTCTGATACGGCGGCGCGCCGCTCGCGACTTCGTAGATGTTCGAGAAGGCGTAGTGCTCGGCCTTGCCCTTGATGATCTCGATCGAGCCTTTCTGGAAGTGCTCCAGACTGCCGAATGTGGTTTGCTGCATGTCGTCCTCCAGGTTGTCCGGGCTATCGATTGCACGGTATCTGTGATCGAAGGGTAGTGACGCGTACGGCGCAGCGCAATCGATCGAGGGTCAGGAATTCCGAACGCGGGCGGCGAAAAATTCGAACGGTCGATGCGCGCGCGTTCGCTGATCGAATTCGTCTGTTACGGCGCGCGAAAAGGCCTGAAAACAAGGGCGCATGCTAATTGACAGCTTCAATTGCGGCTCCGCACAATCGCGCGACCATGGACCTATTTCTTAGCATTGAGGCCTTCGTGAAGGCCGCCGAAGCCGAGAGTTTCGCGAACGCCGCGCGGCAGCTCGGCATTGGCAAATCGCTCGTGACCGCGCGCGTCAAACAGCTCGAAGAGCACTACGGCGTCGCGCTGTTTCATCGCTCGACGCGGGCGGTGCGTCTGTCGGAGATCGGCGAGAGCTACTACAAGGATTGCGCGGAGTTGCTCAAGCGCGCGTACGACTTGTCCGCGCGCTCGCAGGTCGAGACGCTCGCGTTGAGCGGCACCTTGCATGTGCACGTGTTGCCGGGATTCGCGCTCGGCCATTTCTCGCGCACGCTGATCGACTTTCGGGCGACGTATCCGCGCATCGAGTTCGAGATCACGGTCAGCGACCGGATCGTCGATCCCGTGCAGGAGGGCTTCGACGTCGCGTTGCAGATCTATCCGCCCGCGTCGAACTCGCTCGTCGAGCGCCGGCTGTTCCCGGTGCGCGGCGTGCTCTGCGCGGCGCCGCAATATCTGAAGGACGAGCCCGTCATCGAAACGCCGCTCGATCTGATCCGCCATGATTTCGCGCGGTACGCGTACTACCCGTGGGGCGACAAGTGGCCGCTCATGAAGGGCAACGAGTGCTTCGAGATCGAGCTGACGCCGGTGCTCAAGACCAATAGCGTGCATCTGCTGCTCGAATTCGCGCGCGCGGGCGCGGGCGTCGTCTATTTGCCGACGATGGTCGCCGCGGCCGATCTGCTCGAACGGCGGCTCGTGCGCGTGCTGCCCGACTACGCGGCGCCGCCGCTCTGGTTGTCGGCCGTCTATCCGACGTCGCATCGCTCGACGAGCAAGGTCAAGGTGTTCGTCGATTTCCTGCGCGCGCGGTTCCAGTCCGAGCCGCAGTGGGACAAGGCGCTCGGCATCGCGACCGATGTCGAAGGGTATGACGAGACGAGCGGCCACGAGGGCGCGCCGCATGACAACGGCGATGCGGTTGGCGGACGCGGCAGCGAAGGGACGCATTGACCGGTACCGCGCATTGCGCGGCGAACGTGCGCGATACCCGGTGTCGGTTTCGCTTTGAGGCCGCCCACCGAGTCATATTCGAAATATCGATATACAAACGGGTTATGTGGCGATCGATGCCGGATCGGCGCGAGTTCGCGCAGAGCCTTGCGCGGCGGGCTTCGCCGCCCGTCGCGCGGCGCGCGCGCCGGGATGCCGCCGAGCCGGGCGGCGGCGCGCCCGCGGCCGGCCGGGCGCGACATTTCGATATACTCGCGGTCCTTCACTCAACGAATTGATGCGGCCTTCCGCCCGCGCGGCGACTGCCCGGCCCGACCGGCGCATCGTCGAGCCGCGATGTGCGCGGTCCGCTTCCGCTCATCATGTCCGATCTCTCTACGTCGTTCGGCGCCGCGCCGCGCCGGCTCGTCAACCTCAATCCGAAGCCGCTCGCCGTCGCGCTCGCGCTCGTCGTGCTCGGCGCGCTCTACCTCGCGCAAGCCGTCAGCGGCAAGCAGGCCGCGCTCTACGTGCTCGGTGCGTTGCTGGGCATCACGCTCTATCACGCCGCGTTCGGCTTCACGTCCGCATGGCGTGTATTCATCGCCGACGGCCGCGGCGAAGGCTTGCGCGCGCAGATGGTCATGCTCGCGGTCGGCGTGCTGCTGTTCTTCCCGGCCTTGTCGGCCGGCACGCTGTTCGGTCATCCCGTCGCGGGCGAGATCTCGCCGGTCGGCGTATCCGTCGTGTTCGGCGCGTTCATCTTCGGCATCGGCATGCAGCTCGGCGGCGGCTGCGCGTCGGGCACGCTGTACACGGTCGGCGGCGGCAGCACACGCATGGTCGTCACGCTGATCGCGTTCGTCGTCGGCTCGGTCGTCGGGACCGCGCATCTGCCGTTCTGGTCGGCCTTGCCGCATCTCGCGCCGATCTCGCTCGTCAAGACGCTCGGCGTCGGCCCGGCGATCGCACTGAACCTCGTGGTGTTCGCGGCGATCGCCGCGCTGACCGTCGTCATCGAAAAGCGCCGCCACGGCCGCCTCGTCAGCGAGCGCGTGCCGAGCGCATCGCCTTGGCTGCATGGCCCGTGGCCGCTCGTCACCGGCGGCGTCGTGCTCGCGATCCTCAACTTCGTCACGCTGGCCTTGTCGGGCCGTCCGTGGGGCATCACGTCGGCGTTCGCGCTCTGGGGCGCGAAGGCGTTTGCCGCATTCGGCGTCGACGTCGCGAGCTGGCCCGTGTGGAGCACCGGACCGAACGCGGCCGCGCTCGCCGCGCCGATCAGCCATGACGTGAAGTCGGTCATGGATATCGGCATCGTGATCGGCGCCATGATCGCCGCCTCGCTGGCCGGCCGCTATGCGCCGGTCTGGCGTCTGCCGCTGCGCTCGCTGATCGCGGCCGTCGTCGGCGGCCTGCTGCTCGGCTATGGCGCGCGGCTCGCGTACGGCTGCAATATCGGCGCGTACTTCAGCGGCATCGTATCGGGCAGCCTGCACGGCTGGCTCTGGCTCGTCTGCGCGTTCTTCGGCAACGTCGTCGGGACGAAGCTGCGGCCGGCGTTCGGGCTCGCGGTCGAGCGCGTCAAGCAGACGGGCTGCTGAGCGGACCGGCTTCGGCCGGACGTCACCGATCGAGTCAAAAAAAGGGAACGCCGATGCGTTCCCTTTTTTTAGGTCCGGCGTCCTGCTCAATACCCGACCGAGAACCGCTTGCGGCTATGCGCGTGCTTTTCGAGTTCGTCGACGAGCGCGATCGCATAGTCCTCCATCGAAATGGCGCTCTTGCCGCTCGCCGCGACGATCAGATTGTCCGTGCCGAGCCGGTATTGACCCGTGCGCGTACCCGGTTCGAGCAGCGCGGGCGGCGACAGGAAGGTCCAGTCGACGGTCTGGTCGCCCGTGCGCAGGGCCTCGAGAAACGCGGCGCCCGCTGTCGCTTCGGGGCGATAGGCGTCGGGGAAGTCGGGCGAATCGAGCAGGCGTTTGCCGGGCGCGGCTTCGAGGCTCGCGGCGCCGCCCACGACGAGCAGGCGCTTGACGCCCGCATCCGCGAGCGCGCGCGTCAGCGCGTTCGCATCCGAACTTTGAAACCGGCTCGCGCTGATCACCGCGTCATGTCCGGCGATCACCGGCACGAGCGTCGACGGTTGCGTCGCGTCGGCCTGCTTGACCGTGAGGCCCTTCTGCGGCGCCACGTCCGATGCCTTGCGCGCGATGCCCGTCACTTCATGGCCGCGGCTCAGCAACTCCGTCGCGAGACGCGAGCCCTGGCGGCCCGTGATACCGATCAGTGCAACTTTCATATCGACTCCTTGAATGTAGGCAGCGGCTATCTTAGCCGCGAGATTCGATCCGAAATAGACGATAATTCCGACGTCTTTGTTGCATTAATCGTTCGAATTCATATGGATCGTCTGATCGCCGCTAAGGTGTTCGTCGAAGTCGTCGACCGCGGGAGCTTGACCGCCGCGTCGCAGGCGCTCGACATGTCACGCGCGATGGTATCGCGCTACCTCAACGAAATGGAGGCGTGGGTCGGCGCGCGCCTGCTGCACCGGACCACGCGTCGCCTGAGCCTGACCGACGCGGGTAACGAGACGCTGCCGCGTTGCCGGAAGATGCTCGACGTCGCCGGCGAGATGCGGTGTGCGCTCGACGACGATGCGGTGCCGCGCGGTGCGCTGCGGCTCACGTGCAGCATGTCGATCGGACATGCGTATCTCGCGCCGCTTCTCGTGCGTTATGTCGAGCAGTATCCGGGCACGTCGATCGATATGCTGCTGGTCGATCGGCTCGTGAATCTCGTCGAGGAACGTGTCGATCTCGCGATCCGCGTGACGAACGATCTCGATCCCGCGCTGATCGCGCGACCGCTCGGCCATTGCCCGTCGATCGTCTGCGCGTCGCCCGCCTATCTCGAGCGATACGGCACGCCGACGCGCGCCGAGGACCTCAGCGGCCACAATTGCCTGACCTACACGTACTTCAGCAAAAGCTTCTGGCGCTTCGCGCCGCGCGATCGGGCCGCGGGTGAGCAGCGGGAACGCGAGGGCCTTCGCTCGCGTGGCGAAGCGGGTGACAGCCGCGATGGCGCAGACGGTACTGACGGCGCAGACAGCACAGACAGCACGATCGCCGTGCCCGTGACCGGCAATCTCAGCGCGAACGAGGTCACGGTACTGCGCGAGGCCGCGGTGGCCGGCGCGGGCATCACGATGCAGCCCGCTTATGCGGTCCAGCAGCTCGTTCGCGAGGGCAAGCTCGTCGCGTTGCTGCCCGATCTGCGTCCCGACGAGATGACGATCTATGCCGTCTATGCGTCGCGCAAGCACATGCCCGCGATTCTGCGCACGCTCATCGATTTTCTCGCCGAGCGTTTCGCCGAGGACCCGATCTGGGGCGCCGCTACTCGAACGGGTATCTGAGGCCGATGCGCGCGCGCGCCTGATCGAGCACCTTCATCGTCGCGAGCGAGTGATCGAGCGGCAGCAGCGCGCTTTCGAGCCGGCCCGCGCGCAGGCATGCGTTGACGTGATCGGCCTGGAATTGATAGCCGTTGCCTTCATACGGCAAGTCGATGTGCTCGTCGGTGTCGCCGCGCGTGAGCGTCAGGCTGCGTGGACGGCACAGCTCGCCGTTGAGCCGGATGCGCCCCGTCGTGCCCGTGACGACCGCATCGAACGGCGAGCGCGCGAGGATCGTCGCGCCCGACAGACTGATGCCGCCGTCGCGATGCCGCATGCTGACCGCGACTTGCTCGTCGACCCCGGTATGCCCGATCGACGCGCTCGCCTGCACGTCCTCGACGGGGCCGAGGAAGAACGTGGCGATCGAGATCGGATAGATGCCGATATCGAGCAGCGCGCCGCCCGCAAGCGCGGGATCCATCACGCGATGCGTATCGTCGACATTGAAGACCGCGCCGAAATCGGCCTGCACCATTTTCGGCGTACCGATCGCGCCGCTGTCGATCAGCGCCTTCGCGTGCACAACGGCCGGGATAAAACGCGTCCAGAGCGCTTCCATGAGGAACACGCGTGCGTCGCGCGCCTTCGCGACGACGCGCTCGGCTTCGCCGAGGTTGACCGTGAACGGCTTCTCGCAGAGCACGGCCTTGCCGGCGTCGAGGCAAAGGAGCGCCGCGCTCACATGCTGCGGGTGCGGGACGGCGATATAGATGACGTCGATGTCGGCGTCCGCGACAAGCTCGGCATAGCTGCCATAGCGGCGCGCGACGCCGAAGCGGTCCGCGAAGCGATGCGCGTTGTCGATCGATCGCGAGCCGATCGCGAGCAGCTCGGCATCGGACGACGCCTGAATGCCTTGCGCGAACTGCTCGGCAATCCGTCCGGGTCCGAGGATCCCCCATCGAATCGTACGTGTCATGGTTTCAGATCACTGTATCCGACAGGGTTTCAGTTAAACGGGCCCAGAAAATCGCGCTTGCCGATCGGCAGCCCGTTATGACGCAGGATGTCGTGCGCGGTCGTCACATGGAAGAAGAAGTTCGGGATCGCGAAGGTCAGCAGGTAGCTGACGCCGGTGAAGTTCGGCTTGAACTCGCCGAAGTTGAGCTGGATCACGCGGCTCTCCGCGTCGGCGAACGAGGCGGGATCGAGCGTCTCGAGATAGGCGACGGTCTTGGCGATACGTTGCTGAAGCTCGTTGAACGTCGTCTCGTTGTCCTCGAAGCGCGGCGCCGCGACGCCGCTGAGCCGCTGGCCCGACAGTTTCGACGTGTCGCTCGCGCGCTGGACCTGACCCGTCAACGACATCATGTCGGGCGCGAGTCGCGCATCGAGCAGGATGGCGGGCGCGAGCTGATTCGCTTCCGCGTAGGCCTCGGCTTTGTCGATGAGCGTCGACAGCACGCGCAGGCCGCGGATGAACACCGGGACGGACATTTCGTAGATCGAGATCGACATGGGGGTCTCCTGCAAGCGATATGTTTTAAGGGGATTCAGGCGCCGACGGCCGCGGCCTCGCCGATGTCGATGAGGCCGCGTTTCGCGAGCATCGGTTCGACTTTCGGCTCGCGGCCGCGAAACGCGCGATAGGCCGCACCGGGTTCGAGCGAATTGCCCGAGCTGTAAATATAACGATGGAGGCGCTGCGCGGTCGCCGCGTCGAACGGATCGCCCTGTTCGACGAACGCATCGTAGCCGTCGGCGTCGAGCACTTCGGCCCACATATAGACGTAGTAGCCGGCCGCATAGCCCGCGCCCGCGAAGAGATGCTGGAAGTGCGGCAAATAGTGACGTTGGCCGATATCGGCGGGCACGCCGAGTTTCGCGCACTGTTCGGCTTCGAATGCCGCGAGATCGACGGGCGTGCCGTTGGGCAGCGCATGCAGCGCCATATCGATGAGCGCGGGACCGACATACTGGATCGACGCCCATGCCTGATCGAACTGACGCGCGCGCTTGAGCTTGTCGAGCAGCGCGAGCGGGATCGGTTCGCCCGTCTCGACGTGCCGCGCGTGGCGGCGGAGCACCTCGGGTTCCTCGGCCCAGTTCTCGAAGATCTGCGACGGCAGTTCGACGAAATCGCGCAGCACCTGGGTGCCCGCGAGGCCTTCGTAGCGCACGTTCGAGAGCAGGCCGTGCAGGCCGTGGCCGAACTCGTGGAACAGCGTGCGCACGTCGTCGAAGCTCAGCAGCGTGCGTTCGGCCTTCGCGAAATTATTGTTGTTGATCACGATCGGCAACGTCCCGCCGCCGATGCCCGACTGACTCTGGAACACGCTCATCCACGCGCCGCCGCGCTTGGTCTGGCGCGCGAAGTTGTCGCCGATGAACGTGCCGATCTGCCGGCCCGCGCGATCGTGGACCTCCCAGAGCCGCGCATCGGGGTGATACAAGGCGACACCCTGGCGTTCGATGAACTGCAGGCCGAAGAGCCGGTTCGCGCAGTCGAACATCGCCGCGATCATATTGTCGAGCGAGAAGTACGGCTTGAGTTCGGCATCGTCGAGGTCGTAGCGCGTCTGGCGCACGCGTTCGGCGAGATAGCGCCAGTCCCATGCCGCGATCGGCGTCGGCTCGCCGAGTTCGACGGCCATCTGCGTGAGGCGTTGGCGATCGGCGTCGGCCTTTTCGAGCGCGGGACGCCATGCGCGCATCAGCAGATCGTTCACCGCTTCGGGCGTGCGCGCCATGCTGTCGTCGAGTTTGAATGCCGCATACGTCGCGAAGCCGTGCATCGACGCTTGTTGCTGACGCAGCGCCACGATCTGCGCGGCGATCGCGCGATTGTCGTGTGCGCCCGCCTGCGCGCCGCGTGCGACGCGCGCGCGCCAGATCGTTTCGCGCAGATCGCGGCGCGTCGAGAACGTCATGAACGGCTCGGCGATCGACGGCGACAGCGTGATCACATGGCTGCCTTCCGGCAGACCGCGTTCGGCCGCGGCCGCACGCGCAGCCGCGCGTACGGACGCGGGCAGGCCCGCGAGATCGGCGTCACCGACGAGCGGGAGCGCGAACGCCGCCTCATCGGCGAGGACGTTCTGCGCGAACTGCGTCGAGAGCGTCGCGAGCGTTTCGGTCAATTGCGCGTAGCGCGCGCGATCATCGTTCGACAGCCGCGCGCCCGCGCGGACGAACTCGAGATGCTTGCGTTCGAGCAGGCGGTGCTGTTCGGCGTCGAGTCCGAGCGCGTCGCGCTTCGCATGGAGCGTCGCGAGGCGCTCGAAGATGCCCGCGTGCATGTAGATCGCGTTCTCGTGCGCGGCGATCCGCGGCGCGAGCGCCATTTCGACGCTTTGCAGTTCGGGCGAGGTCTCGCTCGACGTCAGGTTCGAAAACAGATGCGCGATCCGCGTATAGAGACGGCCCGCTTCGTCGAAGGCCTGGACCGTGTTCGCGAAGTCGGGCGCCGTCGCATTCGATGCAATGGCATCGAGTTCGGCGAGATGCTCGGCCATCGCGACCTCGAAGGCGGGCGCGAAATGCGCGGGCTTGACGTCGACGAACGGCGGGAGATCGTACGGCGTGTTCCAGGGTTGCAGCAGGGGATTGGCGGCGCGCGAATCGGACATGACGGATCGATCGAACGAGAAGGCGAGACGCAGATAGTAGTCCGCCGAAACGTCTTTTGCACGAGCCGCGACGGGCGCGCGCCGCGCAAGTCATGTCCGCCTGCTGGCGACCGCGTGCGTGCCTCCCCGATGCGCGCGCACGCTTTCGCGCCGCGTCAGATTTCGCGTGCCGGATCAGGGGCTTGGGAAGTTATGCGAGCGGTTGTCCACAACGCTGTCAACATTTCCTGGGGACAACTCCGCGCGGAGCGCACGCCGCGCACGCCGCACGAATTTGAATCGCGCCATGTTTCATGCGCGCGATCAAGGACTTGAAGACTTATCCCTGCGCTTGTCCACAAGCCTTTCAACATGAACTGGGGACAAGTCGGATCGGCCGGGCGCCGCGCGCTGCGTGTGTCGCGTGCACCGTGTCCATTGCGTTCGATACGGCGCGGTGACGTGCCGCCACGCGCGCGATTCCGATCAGGCAGGACTCAGTTCACGCTTCGCGAAGCCGCCTTCACGCGCGGCGGCGCCGCTCGATCCGCCCGATGATGCGAGGCCGTCGCGATCGCTCGCGCGGACGCGGAACACGGCGACCGCTTCGCGCAGGATCGCGGCTTGTTCCTCGAGCGACTTCGCCGACGCGGCTGCTTCTTCGACGAGCGCCGCATTGTGTTGGGTGACTTCGTCGATCTGCGTGATCGCCTTGTTGACCTGTTCGATGCCGTCGCTTTGCTCGCGCGCGGCGGCTTCGATCTCGCCCATGATGTCGGTCACGCGTCCGACCGAGGTCATCGCTTCCTTCATCGTCGAACCGGCTTCGCTGACGAGCGCCGATCCTTGCTCGACGCGCGCGACCGATGCGCCGATGAGGTCCTTGATTTCCTTCGCGGCCGTGCCCGAACGTTGGGCGAGGCTGCGCACTTCGGACGCGACGACCGCGAAGCCGCGGCCCTGTTCGCCCGCGCGCGCCGCTTCGACCGCGGCGTTCAACGCGAGGATGTTGGTCTGGAACGCGATGCCCTCGATGACGCCGATGATTTCCGCGACTTTGCGCGACGCCTCCGAAATGCCGTTCATCGTTTCGATCACGCGGCCCACGACGTTGCCGCCGCGTGTCACGGTATCCGACGCATTGTGGGCCAGGCGGCTCGCTTGCTTCGCGTTATCGGCGTTCTGCTTGACCGTGGCCGAGAGCTCTTCCATGCTCGCCGCCGTTTCTTCGAGCGCGGCGGCTTGCTGTTCGGTCCGGCGCGACAGATCGATATTGCCCGACGCGATCTCGTTCGTGCCGAGATGGATCGCATCGGTGCTCGCGCGCACTTGCGAGACCGTCGTGATCAGACCCTCGCGCATCTTCTGCAGCGAGATCAGGAGTTGTCCCATTTCATTGCGCCCGCCGCCGCGGATGTCGACGCTGAGGTCGCCGGCCGCCATGCGGTCGAAATGCGCCATCGTGTGCTGGACCGGTTTGACGAGCGCGGCCGAGAGCATCACGCGGGCGATCAGCGCGACGAGGATCGTGATCGCTCCGATCGCGAGAAACAGCGACGACGCGATCGTGAACCGCTTGCCCGCGACGTCGGCTTCCTTCTGCTCGTTGCTGACCTGATAGTCTTCGAGCGCGCTGATCGCGGTCGCGTATTTGGCGTAGAGATCGTTGGCCGTCTGGCCTTGGATATTGCGGAACGTCGTGAAGTCGTTGTCGTTGAGTGCCTTGAATTCGACCTCGATCGCGTCGTCGACGAGCGTCTTGCGCGCCTTGGCGACGGTGTCGGCCAGTGCCTGTTCGTCGGGCGAGGAGAACGGCGTGTTCATGTATTGGGCGAAATCGTTGTTCGACTCCACGAGAACCTTGTGCGCGGCGGGCAGCAGATCGTCGGTCTGCTTGCCGACGCTGAACAGCGTCTCGTAGGTGCCGAGCGCGAGGCGGACCTTGAGCAGCTTTTCGGAACTGGTCTTGAGACTCGAAAGCGCCGACGAGTTGTGTTGCACTTGATGCAGCCCGGTGTTGGCGAGCTTGAGGCCCGCGAACCCGACCCCGATCACGACGACCAGGAAGGCAACAAAGATCCCGATGACCAAGGTCAGGCCACCGCGAATAGTGATGTTTTTCAGCATGCTTTCAATTCCCCGTATAGCGCGATCGTGCCGGCAGCCGTTCGAGCCGGCTCGCCCCTGACATAACGGCGCACGCTTTCGGATGCCGTATCAGGGTTTGTGCGGATAAGTCGAAGATGTGACATGACATGTCAATCGGCGGCATCGGCGCACGGATGCCGAATGCCCCTGGAGCGACGCCTCGCTTGCTTTTTTTCTTGGTTCCGAGCGGAGCCCTGTAAAATAACCCGCACATTTTTTCAAGCCTCTTATGTCGCAGAAAAAGACGCCGTATTTCGAATTGCGCAGCGGCTCGGTGGACACGCTGCTGTTTTCGGTCAAGACGACCGATCTCGATGCGTTGAGCAAGGAGCTCACGCGCCGTTTCGAGGCGACGCCCGAATTCTTCGCGAACGACGTCGTCGCGATCGACGTGCGGCGTCTCGAGGCCGAGCAGCGCATCGACATGGCGGCGCTCGTCGCGCTGCTCGAACAGGTCCGCATGCGGCCGATCGGTGTCGTCGCGCACGATGCGCAGCGTGCCTGGGCCGCGGCGGGCAGTCTGCCGCTCGTCGAATCGCGCGACCGGCGCGGGCTTCATGACGCGAAGGACGCCAAGGACCCGAAAGGCGCGCACGAGTCCGATGCGGCGGCTCCGACGCCCACCCCGGCGCAGAGCGAGTTGCCGATCGGCGAGCCCGCGGCGGCGCCCGTCGGCGCGGATGCCGCGAGTCCTTCGATCGCGGCCGCGGACGCGCAGACCATCGTGCGGCCCACGCTCGTGATCGACAAGCCGCTGCGTTCGGGGCAACAGGTCTACTCGAAGGGCGATCTCGTCGTGCTGGGTCTCGTGAGCTACGGGGCCGAGGTGATCGCCGAGGGCAATATCCATATCTACGCGCCGTTGCGCGGGCGCGCGCTGGCCGGCGTGCACGGCAACCATGAGGCACGCATTTTCTGCACGTGTCTCGAACCCGAGCTGATCTCGATCGCGGGCATCTACCGCACCACCGAAAACGCACTGCCGGCCGACGTACTCGGCAAGCCCGTGCAGGTGAGGCTCGATCAGGAGAAGCTGCTGTTCGAGACACTGCGTCTGAATTGACCGTCGGCGGGGTATTCGAGTCCCCGCGACTTCACACTCATCATCGATCCATAACAGGACCAGGAATGGCAAAAATCATTGTGGTGACTTCGGGCAAGGGCGGTGTCGGCAAGACCACGACGAGCGCGAGCTTTGCGTCGGGCCTCGCGCTGCGCGGCGCGAAGACCGCGGTCATCGATTTCGACGTCGGCCTGCGCAATCTCGACCTGATCATGGGCTGCGAGCGCCGGGTCGTGTACGACCTGATCAACGTGATCCAGGGCGAAGCGAACCTGAACCAGGCGCTGATCAAGGACAAGAAGTGCGAGAACCTCTACATCCTTCCCGCGTCGCAGACGCGTGACAAGGATGCGCTGACGCTCGACGGCGTCGGCAAGATCATCGAAGACCTGATCGGCATGGGCTTCGAATACATCGTCTGCGACTCGCCCGCCGGCATCGAATCGGGCGCGCTGATGGCGATGCATTTCGCCGACGAAGCGCTGATCGTGACGAACCCCGAAGTGTCGTCGGTGCGCGACTCGGACCGGATCCTCGGCATCCTCGCGTCGAAGACCAAACGCGCGATCGAGGGCAAGGACCCGATCAAGGAACACCTGCTGATCACGCGCTACAACCCGAAGCGCGTCGTCGAAGGCGAGATGCTTTCGCTCGGCGATATCCAGGAGATCCTGCGTATCGATCTGATCGGCGTGATTCCCGAATCGGAATCGGTGCTTCACGCATCGAACCAGGGTGTGCCCGCGATTCATATCGACAACTCGGACGTCTCGGAGTCGTACAAGGACGTCGTGACGCGTTTCCTCGGCGAACAAAAGCCGATGCGCTTCACCGACTATCAGAAGCCCGGGTTGCTGTCGCGCATCTTCGGCGGCAAGTAAGGGGGGCGTATGTCGATACTTTCATTTTTGCTGGGCGAGAAAAAGAAGTCGGCGACGGTCGCCAAAGAGCGTCTGCAATTGATCATCGCGCACGAACGCGCGGGCAATACGAGCGCCGATTATCTGCCGGCCTTGCAGCGCGAGCTCGTCGCGGTGATCTCGAAGTACGTGAAGATCTCGAACGATGACATTCGCGTGTCGCTCGAGCGGCAGGACAATCTCGAAGTGCTCGAAGTCAAGATCGAGATTCCGCAGGCCTAGCATTCGTAACGAAACGTTAGTCCGATCACGGCGATCGAGACCGGCGAGCGATTGTTTGCACACGATTTTTCGGATTGTGTGCCCAAGCGTCGCAATAATCGCTCACAAAGCCGGGGCCCGCGTAATAGTCGGGCTGTCGGCCGCCGCGAGCGTTCACACATTAAATGGACACCCCCGTCGAAGACGGATTCAAGTCCAAGTGGAGAACGCTCATGAAAAAGCTCATCGTGCTGACGGCTGCCGTGGTCCTCGCCTCGCTGCTCAGCGGATGCATCGTCGTGCCGGCCGGCGGCGGGTATTACTATCGCCCCGGTCCCGGCTACTACTATCGGTGAGCGTGATGCCGCGCCTCAATGCGGAGGCTGTTCGGGCGCCGTGCTTGCATGCGGATCGGATTCCGGTTCGGGCTCCGGCGCGGGTGCGGGCTCGGGGCGGACGTGGGCCGATGCCGCATAGCGTTCGGACAGCGCTTCGTAGAGCGGCGGCGCGAAGAACCGGGAGATCCGGCTCGAGATCAACGCGGTCGCCATCAGCGAAATCACGAGTGCGTGACCGTTGATCATTTCCATGACGATCACGAACGCGGTGATCGGCGACTGCGTGACGCCGGCGAGATAGCCGACCATCGCGAGACCCACGAGCATCGGCAACGACATCGAGCTGAACAGTGTGTGCAGCACGTTGCCGATGCCCGCGCCGATCGACAGCGACGGCGCGAAGATGCCGCCCGGGATGCCGGGCAGATACGAGCCGATCATCGAGGCGAACTTGAGGACCGGATAGAACATCGACAACGCGTGGCCGCCGTCGAGCAGGTCGCGCGCTTCCGTATACCCGCTGCCGAACGTCGCACCGCCCGCGACGATGCCCACGATCGCGACGATCAGACCGCAGAGCGCCGCGAAGCGCACGGGCTGGTCGGCGCGCATGCGCTGAAGCGGCTCGGGTATCCAGCGCCGCGTGTTGAGCAGCAGCCAGCAGAACAACCCGCCCGCGATCCCCGTCACGATGGCGGTGACGACGACCGCGACGGCCATCGTGCGCGGGAACGGACCCGCGACGTTCAGCGTGCCGAAGTACGTGTAATTGCCGTTGATACCGAGCGCGACGATGCCCGCGAAGACGACGGCCGTGATGACCACGCCGCTTGCGCGCGCCTCGAAGCTGCGGCTCAGTTCCTCGATCGCGAAGACGATGCCCGCGAGCGGCGTATTGAACGCGGCCGACAGCCCCGCGGCCGCGCCCGCGAGCGCGAGTTGCCGATCGATGAGCGGATTCGCGCGCGGATAGAGCCGGCGCAGATTGAACATGATCGCCGCGCCGACCTGAACCGTCGGTCCTTCACGGCCGATCGTCATGCCGCCGAGGATCGCGATGAACGAGATCGCGATCTTGCCGGCCGCGATCCAGAGCGAGAGCAGGCGTTCTCCCATCGTCCGGCCGCCGACTTGCAGCGTCGCGATGACTTGCGGGATGCCGCTGCCTTCGGCGCCGTTGAAGAAGCGTCGCGTGAGCCAGACCGAGGCCGCGCATGCCGCGGGCGTGATGAGCAGCGGAAGCCAGAAGTGCGTGTGTGCGACGCGCAGGAACAGATCGAAGCCGAAATCGATGAGGCGTGCATAAAGCACGGCGACGAGGCCGACGACGATCGCGCCGACCCAGAACACGCCGTATTTGCGCGTCAGCCTGCGTGCGTGGCGATAGGTGCGTCCCTGGAAATACTGAATGCGCTCGAACATCGGTCTATGCGTCTTGGCAAAGCCCGATTATAGAGCGCGACCTTAAACGCTTTCTTCAGAGCCCCCGTTTCAGAGCACCAGTTCCGGCAGGAATAATGCGGCGAGCACGATCAGCACGGCGCCGATATCGACGAGCAGCGCACGCACGCATACGCCGAAGATCGTCAAATGCTGAGAGCGTAATGCGACGATAAGCGTGCCGAGCAAAGCGAGCGCGATCATCGTCACGATATCGGCATTGGTCAGGTGGGGAAGCATCATGTCGGTGCCCTCTCGAAAGCACGTTATGCGTATGCGCCGTTCGAACGGCGCTTGCCTGATCCTGTTCGTGTCTCAAGTATAGAGGGACAAAATGCCGATCAAAAATATAGGCAAACCCGTGTGTCCTAAGGATTTTCCCTCGGTTCAAGCGCTAGGGCGGGGACGACAATTCGCGGTTTATTTACAAGTCATGTAATTATGTTAGATTCCCGCCACGACCATTCATAAGACAATAAACCAGATGAACTGGGATCCCGTCGGCGGTGCAAATGCGGCGGTCTGGCTGGCGATCGTGCTGGGTTTGCAGGTCTTGATCGTCTTGCTATACCGATGGGCGAACGGTGCGTTGCCGGGGCTCAAGCCGTTTCTGATCAGTGCGTTGTTGTCCCTTGCCGGCGCGATGATTCGCGTGACGGTGCACCCGGGCGCCGATGCGTGGCAATCGGCGCTGGCGGTCGTCGGCGGCCTCGCGCTGATCGTCGCCCCCTGTTTCCTCTATCGCGCACAGCACGAACTCCAGCGTCGCAGCGAGTCCGTCGTGCCGCTGCCGATGGCGACGCTCATCGTCGTCGCGATCTATCTGTTCTTCGCGCGGATCGGCGATCACGCCGCGCGCGATCTCGTCGTCGATGCATGGCGTGTCGTCGTGCTGAGTCTGTGCGCGTGGCAGGCGCGATTCTTCCGGCGCGTCAGCGAGCGGCATCCCGCGTTGCCGGGTGTCGCGGCGGTGGCCTCGCTGCTGCCGGCGGGCGGCTCGGTCTGTCATGCGTTGCGCGTGATGCTCGACGTGTTCGAGCGTTCTCCGAGATGGCTGACGATGCTCACGCAACCGGGCTCGGCGGCCGTGTTCGAGGCCGTGACGGGTACGTTGCTGACGTTTGTGTTCGTGGCGGCCGCGACGTGCGCGATTCGCGACCGTTATCTCGAACAGGCGCGCGCGTTCGCCGATCAGGCCGAGCGCGATCCGTTGACCAATCTGATCAATCGCCGCGGTCTCGAACAGCGGCTCGACCGGCTCGCGCAGACGCATCATCGGACCGTCGGCGTGCTCGTCGTCGACGTCGATCACTTCAAGAAGATCAACGATCGCTTCGGTCATCTGATCGGCGATCAGGTGTTGCAGAAGATCGCGCTGCGTTTGCTCGCGACCGTGCGCCCCGGCGACTTCGTGTGCCGCTTCGGCGGCGAGGAGTTCGTCGTCGTCGTGCCGTGCCGCGAGATCGACGACGTCCATGCCGCGGCCAAGCGGCTCAGGCATGCGATCGGCGGCGAAGCGTTCGAGGCCGGCGACGATGCGGTGTCGATCACGATCTCCATCGGTCTCGCATTCGGCCGGCTCGAAGACGCCGATTTGCTGCTGCGCGACGCCGACGAACGCGTGCTCCGCGCGAAGCATGTCGGCCGCAACACGATCGTGCTGCCGAACGATGAAGGGCCGATCCGGGGCTTTATCGCGACGGCCGAGATCGAGGAACAGACCGATCTGTTCGATTGGTTCGATTCGGATACCGACGATCTGTTCGGGACCCACGAAGCGCCGGTCTGAGCGCGCGTTCAAACGTCGGTTTGCGTGCGCCGCGTCGGGCGGCCGCGTCCTTGTGTCTTCGTGTCTTCGTGTCTTCGTGGCGAGGCGCGCCGCTAGTTCGAGTCGCCGCCGTCCTGCTGTGGCGCGGCGAGCGACTGGAGCTGGAAATGGCCGTCCGTGTTGAACAGCCATCCTTCCATGAGTTCGACCTGCCCCGCCGCGTTGAGCACCGTGGACGGCGGAGGCGGCAGCGGCGCCGAGCGGCGCAGCGTCGTGATCGCCTCGTGTTCGGCGGCGTCGTCGCCGTTCGTGCGGAAGACCGACGAACGCAGGATCTTGCCGTTTCGATCGACGACGAACGTCACGACGACGACCGAGCGGAGCATCGCCTGGGGCCGCCCGGGCGTGATCTCGTCGGCATTGACCGTTTCGATGTGCTGTGCGACTTGGGTCTTGTAGTCGTCCGCGCGGATCTGCTTGGCTTTTTCGGGGCCGAGATAGAGCGATTGAATAAACGTCTTGGCCGCCGGGGGCTCGGTGCATCCGCCGAGGCACGACGCGATCACCGCGAGCGCCGCGAGGGCGATCGCGATCGGGCAAGACGGGACGATGCGGCGGGCCATGTCCATCGTGAGCATCCGGGATGGGACCGTGCTTCGATCATAGTCAATGCAGCCGCCCGATGCCGTGTCGTCGGCATCGGTGTTTGCGCTACGCCGGCCGGTCATGGCCTTCGAAAGACGCCGAGCCTGCGGGCCCCCAACGACGATTCGACCAACGACCAACGACCGTTCGGCAATCGACGGCGGTCGCCGTCGAATCGCCTTGCGCGGCAGGCGCGTCGTCCGCGCTGCCGCATTGTCGCTGGGATGTTACTGGAGCTGCGTGGCCGGATGCGACGGTCCCGACGGGACGGCCGACGCCGAAGCGGCTTCGGGTGCCGTGGCCGCGGGTGCCGGGGCGGCCCCGGCCTGGAGCAGCACGTCCTTGTAGGGGAACGGCGGCATGCCGTTGCAGATCGCGTCGAACATGATCGAGCCGACCGTGCCGGGCATCACGGGGCGCAGGTCGAGCGGCGCGTCGGGCGCGGTCCAGCTCGATACGCCGTCGCCGTCGCCCTCGGCGCCGCCGAATGCGATGAACTGATCCATGCCGATCGTGCCGTGATCGCAGTCCGCCACGACGTGTTCCTTGTACGAGCGGAACGTGAACGATTCGGCCGTCGCGACGGGCGTTGGGTACGAGAACAGGAACCAGGCCGAGGCCGGCGGCGGCGGGCTTTCGAAGAACGACTCGACGAGGTTCTTGTGCACGGGCCGGGGCACGTGACCCTCGGACTGCATGCTCACGCGGACGTTGAGTCGGGGAATCTGCGCGATCGTGACCCATGACGCGAACACCGCGCCCGCGGGCAGCGCGAGCGTGAGGGCGAGCGCCGCGACGAGGCGGGCGGGGACGCCGCGCAGGGCGTGGCGATAAAGGGACGTCGGTTGCGATTTCATGCGGCGGACCGTTTGAGGGTACGAATGACGAGCATCGGGTGCACGGAACGGGCGCGCGCGCGGGCCGGAACGCCATCGCGCAGCACGGACCCACTATCCGATATCACCAGTATCGGCGATCGGCGACGGATTCTAGGCGTTGAATAGACGGGGAAAAGGGCGGCTGATTCGGGCCGATGGGGGCGGAGAAAAGCCAGTTGTGCGGGTGCGACGCTGCGAATGCCGCATGCAGCGGCGATTTTCGTGCCGTATGATCAAAAAAAGACGGCTAGCGCACGAGGCAGGTATGACGCACGACTTCGCAACCTTGGTCGATACGCTGAAGAGTGTCGGCGTGACCGAACAGGAACTGATCGAGCTCCGACGCGCGATGAACGACGACGCGTCGCACGTTGAACGGCATCGGACGATCGGTCCGAAGGTCGCCGGCTGGATCGGCACGCTGATCCACCGCGCCTCGACCGAATCGTGGGAGGTCTCGCCCGAGGCCGCGAGCGAGCTGCTGACGACCGAGATCGGCGGATATTACGGTCTGAACAAGACGCAGGCGGGTTAGGCGGTCATGGACGCCACTCCGGTTCGCGCATCGGCGGTTGCGTGGCGCTTCGGCCGCGGTTTAGCCGTGACTGAGTGGCGGCTGAGTGATCGCTAAATGATGGCTAAATGATGGTTTAGCGGTGTCCGGCGCGCGCACGCGCCGCGTCGGTGATATTCGCCCTCGGTCCGGGCAAGCACAGCGAGAGCGCGCCGCCCACGGCGAGCAGTCCGACGTTGCAGGCGAGCGCGACACTGAACGCGTGGCCGAATGCGGCCGCGTCGCGACTTTCACCGAGTTCGCTATAGAACACGGTGCCCACCACGGCGACGCCGAGCGCCGACGCGATTTGAAACGTGGAAATCACGATTCCCGAGGCCAGTCCGGCATGCTTCGGCGCGATGCCGCCGACGATCGCCTTGATGACGGACGGCATGACGGTGCCGAATCCGAGTCCGGCGAGGGCGAGGCCGATCTGGAGATGGACCGCGACG
The DNA here is from genome assembly GCF_003628125.1 of Pararobbsia silviterrae. Lineage (GTDB taxonomy): Bacteria > Pseudomonadota > Gammaproteobacteria > Burkholderiales > Burkholderiaceae > Pararobbsia > Pararobbsia silviterrae. The sequence continues at coordinate 365,337 of NZ_RBZU01000003.1, read as the reverse complement.
AGGTGCGAGACGGCGAGGGCGGCCAAGCCGAAGCCGACGACCTGAAGCGCGAAGCCCAGTGTCAGCGCGCGCGTGCCGAGCCGATCCATGACCTTCGCGGACGCGAGCGACGCAATGAAATAGCCGACGGCGTAGGGCAAGGTCGCCAGACCGGCGTCGAGCGGCGTCAGATGCAGGCCACCCTGCAGATAGACCGAGAACGTCAGATAGAACGACGACAGCGTGTAGAGCGCGAACGCCATGGCGACGCCGACCGCGAAGCCGGGTTCGCCGAACAGCGCGAGATCGACGAGCGGCGAACCGCCGCGCGCCGCGAGACGGCGTTCGAATCGGACGAACAGCGCGAACGCGCCCGGCGCGGCCACGAGCATCGCGACGAGCCATGCCGGCCAGCCGGTCTCCCTGCCTTCGACGAGCGGATAGACGAGCAGGCCCAGCGTGCACGAGAGCAGCGCCACGCCGCCGACGTCGAGACGCTGCGCGTGATCCGCGCGCGAGTCGCGCAAGAATGCGAGGCCGCCGGCGAACGCGACGAGGCCGATCGGCACGTTGACGAGAAAGATCGCTTGCCAGCTCAGGCCCCATGGGCGGAGCGAGACGAGCGCGCCGCCGAGCACCTGCCCGCAGATATTGGCCAGGCCGAACGTCGCGCCGTAGAGCGCGAACGCGCGCGTGTGTTCGGCGGGCGGGAACAGCACGCGGATCGATGCGAGCACCTGCGGCGCCATGATCGTTGCCGTCAGTCCCTGGAGGATGCGCGCGGCGATCAGCGCCCGCGCGGACGGCGCCAGGCCGCAGAGAACCGACGCGAGCGTAAAACCCGCGACGCCCGTGACGAACATCCGTTTGCGGCCGAATAGATCGCCCAGGCGCCCGCCCGTGATCAGGAACACGGCATAGGTGGCCGCATAGGCCGAGATGATGAATTCGATCTCGCCCGGCGTGGCGTCGAGACTGCGTCCGATTGCCGGCAAGGCGAGATTGACCACGTTGAAATCGAGAATCGGCAGAAAGGCGCCCGTGAGCAGAACCGCAAGGGCGATCCATCGCCTGGGGTCGGCGACGTGCGTAGCGACGTGCATATCGATGTGTGCGGCGACGGGCGTATCGACGTGCGTATCGACGTGCGTATTGGCGTGTGCCGTGGCGTGCGCGTCGGCGAAGCCGTCCTGCGAGGTTTTTTCGAGCGGGGTCATCGTGGGTCCTTCGATGGAGCGCGCCGCCGATCGCGGGTCCGGCCGCGTGGCCGTCGATGCGAAAGCGCGGCATGTGAGGCGCACTATGAAGGACCGTTGACCATAACTCAATCGGATGGTTGAATATATCAGTGATAACACATTGGGATGATCGAGATGGTGATGCTCGATGTCGACGCGGTGCGTGCGTTCACGCTGGTGGCGGACTTTCAGAGCTTCACGCGCGCGGCGGAGGCGATGGACACGTCGCAGGCCGCAATCAGCGTGAAGCTCAAGCGGCTTGAGGATCGGCTCGGTCATAAACTGATCGAGCGAACCCCGCGGCGCGTGCGTTTGTCGGCGCGCGGTGCGGCGTTTCTGGAGGCGGCGCGCGAGTTTGTCGCGGCGCATGAGCGCGCGGTCGCCGAACTCACGGGAAGTCCGCGGCGGTTTGCGCTCGGGATCAGCGAGCACGTGGCCGGGCCGGATCTGCCGGTGTTGCTCGCGCGCTTGCATGGATTCGATCCGTCGCTGCTGATCGAGGTGCGGATCGAGTCGTCGCGTCAGTTGCTCGACGCGTTCGAGAGCGGCGCGCTGGATGCCGTGATCGTGCGGCGCGACGACGACCGTCGAAGTGGCGAGGTGCTGGCGCTCGAGCCGCTCGGCTGGTTTGCGTCGCCGGGGTTCGTGCATCGGGCGGGGGCGCCGGTTCGGCTCGCGTCGATGTCGGCGGCGTGCGGCATCCGTGCGATGGCGACGCGCAAGCTCGACGCGGCGGGACTCGCGTGGACCGAGGTGTTTATCGGCGGGGGCGTGGCGGCGGTCGCGGCCGCGGTGTCGGCGGGGCTGGCTGTCGGCGCGTTCGCGCATCGGGTCGCGCCGCTCGGCGTCGTCGAGGTCGGCGCGCAGCTCGGATTGCCCGCGCTGCCTTCATCGGAGATCGTGCTGCATTCGAGTCTGTCGGATCCGAAGTCGCGCGAGGCGCTGCGCACGATTGCCGCCGCATATCGCGAGCATCGGAAGTCGGGGCAATAGGCGGGTGCGAGCAGGGGCCGTCGCTCGGATTGATCCGCGGACGCACATGCTTGGGATTTTTAACGTGCGAGCGTCTGATACATTTTGGCGCCGTGGGTCGCATGGATATCATCCGCATCACGGCATCACGGCATCACGGCATCACGGCATCACGGCATCACGGCGGCCGGCACCGCATCGAAGAAACGTCCTTTCCCCGAGCGCGGTATCGGGGCTCGTAGAACACGCAGGGAATCGATGAAGACGATCTTGATCACGGGCTTCGAGCCGTTCGGCGACGATGCCGTCAATCCTTCCTGGGAAGCCGCGCTGCGTGTCGACGGCGAGCGCATGGGCGACGCGACGATCGTCGCGCGCCGATTGCCGTGCGTGGTCGGCACGGTACAGGCGGCGTTGATTGCCGCGATCGAGGAGACGAATCCGGACGTCGTCATCGGCGTGGGACTCGCCGCGGGCCGCGCCGATATCTCGATCGAGCGTATCGCGATCAATATCGTCGACGCGCGCATCCCCGATAACGCGGGACATCAACCGATCGACGAGCCTGTCATCGAGGAAGGACCGGCGGCGTACTTTTCGGCGCTGCCGATCAAGGCGATCGCGCGCGATCTGCGCGAGGCGGGTATTCCGGCCTCGATCTCGCAGACCGCGGGCACGTATGTGTGCAACGCGATGTTTTATGCGCTGCGGCACTACATCGCGACCGCGCGGCCGGCCTTGCGCGGCGGGTTCGTCCATGTGCCGCTTTCGACGGAGATGGCGGCGCGCTATCCGGGTCAGCCGACGCTGCCGCTCGACACGCTCGCGGCCGCGCTGCGCGTGATGGCCGCGACCGTGGCGACCGCGAGCGGCGATATCAAGCTCGGAGCCGGGACGATCGCGTAGGCCGTGGGCGCCGCCCTTACCCGACCGTATAGTCCGCCGCGTTCGACACCCATCCCTTTTCGATGAAATCCTTGCGCGGCGGCGAGAACACATCGATCAACAGATGACGTCCGGCGCCGACGCCTTCGGTCGTGTGGATCAGTTGGACCGGAATCGCGATCATCGAGGCCGGACCGGCCGCGAGATGTGCGTCCTCGCGCCATTGATTGGCGTCCGGTCCCCATTGCACGCGCAGATGGTGGACGAAGTGACCGTCGATCGCGAGCGAGCCCTGTTCGAAGTTCGTATGGCTGTGCGGGCTGAGCTTCGAGCGATCGCGTGCGTCGTGATACTCGACCCAATTGATGCTGAGCGTGTCCGTCTGCAGCATTTTCAGGCGCGGCTTGTCGGCGGGCGGCGTGATCGCGTCGATGTCGATCACACGCAAGGTGTCGACGCCGTCGGCGCGCCGATACCCGGCCTCGCTGCCGATGATGCGCGCATCGGGCGACGCGTAGTCGGCGTCGTTCAATGCGGCGCCGTCACCCAGATCGGGGCGCGACGACGCGATCAGCACGGCGCGGCCGGCTGGCGCGACGTCGAGGGTCACGCGTCCGGCCGGCACGATGACGACGCTGCGTCCGCGGATCACGTGTTCGTGCCCGTCGTCGAGCCGCAGCGTGGCGCCTTCGCCGGCGTCGGGCAGCAGCACCATCATTTCATGCGCGCTCTTCGCGACGAACGGGGTGCCGGCGCCTTCGAGCCATTGCACGAAGAAGTTTTGTCCGCGTGCGACCGTGCCGTTCGCGAGATCGTAGACGGCTGTCTCGCGAACGCCGGTATCCGTGGGGTGAGTCATTGAAATCTCCAGATTGAATTCAGTCGCGGCGCGGGCTCGGACGCCCGAGCATGTCGGTGCGGCCCGATATCGCGTAGCGATCGCCGTCGAGGCGCGTCAACGGCTCGGCGCGCAGGGTGTCGAAATGTCCGTGAGCATCGACGAGGCGTTCGTCGAGATGGACGCCGACGACGCGTCCGAGCACGACGTGGCTGGTCGTGTCGCCTTCGACGATCGGTTCGATCTCGATGATGCGCAGGACCTTGCATTCCATCGAGGCCGGCGACGCCTTGACCCGAGGCGGCCGGACCTTGAGGCTCGGCGCCTTCTCGAGTCCCGCGAGTTCGAATTCGTCGACGCCGTAGGGCGCGTTGAACGAACTCAGATTCATCGCCTCGCGGAGCTCCCACGTGACGAGGTTCGTCACGAATTCGCCCGTGCTGCGCACGTTCGCGATGGTGTCCTTCTCGGCGCGGTCCGCGGGCGTGTTGCACGAGAACATGACGACGGCCGGCGCCGTCGACACCAGGTTGAAATGCGAGAACGGCGCGAGGTTGGTTTGCCCGTGCGCGTTGATCGTGCTGATCCAGCCGATCGGACGGGGTGCGACGATCGCGTTGAACAGCGTACGTTTGAAGCCGGGCGTGGCGAGCGGATCGAGAAACATCGCGTGTCTGTCCTTGAGCTTCAGGCGCGTACGCCGCCCTTGACGAAGACCTTCTTGCCGGTCTCGTACAGCACCGCATGCCGTTCGCGTTCGTCGAGCAGACGCGTGGCGTCGAGCATGCGTTGAACCATGTCCTTGTAGGTCCCCGACGACGTGCCGATGTCCGATCCCCACATGATGCGATCGGCGCCGAACATGTCGACCGCTGCGCGCAAGGCCTGATCGGCCGGCGTGTGCGTTTCGCGGTAGATGTCGAGATTGATCGACGTGAACTTGAAGAAGATATTGGGTTCGGCCGCGAGCGGCGCGAAGCGCGCGTCAAAGCCGAAGTTCTCGTCTTCGACCTCGGGCTCGAGCATATGGTCGAGCACGACGCGCACGTTCGCGTAGCGCCGCGCCAGTTCGATGATCGTGGGGACCGACGGACCGCCGCCGCCGATCGCGAGCACTTCGAGATCCATCACGATGCCGTGGTCGTTCGCGACGGCCCATGTATCGAGCGCGCGTTCGGAATTGAGCCAGGGCATCGTGCCGTCGAGCTCGCGGCCGCCGAACAGACGCACGCCGCACAGACCGTTCTTTTCGATGTACGAACGCACGAGCGTCGGCGTCTGCGCATCCTCCGCGTCGAGAATCACGACTGCCGAGAAGATCTCGGGGTAGGCATCCGACGAGTCGAGGATATAGCTGTTGTCGTAGCGATAGATCATGCGTTTCTGGACCGCGACGGCGCCCTCGACGTTTTCGTCGCGCATCCACGGCAGCATGCGCGAGACGTCGGGGACTTCGTTGTGCGGATTCGCGCCGTGCGCGCCGCCGGGCAGACCGATGACGCCGGGCAATCGCGGCGGCGCATTGGCCGCGCGTTTCATCGGGTTGCGCGGATAGCGTTGCTGGTCGTCGGCGACGAGGTGGGCGTGCGAGTCGAACAGCCGGATGCTGCGTTGAGGGGATGAGGAAGCGGGTGCCAAAACCAGGGGTCTCCAATAACGAATCCTTGAGCACGCCCATGCGCGCGGGCTCATCGATGCCGGCCCGTCGATGGGTGCCCGTCGACGTGTGCTCGTTGCTGCGAGCCGATCGACGCGAGCCCGACAGGCGGGGAATGCCTCGCATGATTTCACGTTGCGCGACCCGCAACCAAGCCTCTCGGCGGGACTTTTCGGCAGGCGGAATCGAGTTTGGAATCGAGTACGGAATCGGAACGCGGCCGGTCTGTGCCGCCGATGACGGCGCGAAGGCGCGATCAGCATGCCGCCGCGGCGCATCGAGGCGGAACATGCGAGACGCAGGGCATGCCGCACGCGTTCGAGCCTGCGCACGCGCGCCGCTTTCCGCTCTGCGAAATTGGGCCGAATTGCGCTTGGATCGCGCGACGTCATGCGCGAGTATTTCGACCGCGACACGCGGATATCGCGAACACGCCTGGTCTATTTCGCCGTCGTCGACGGTTCTCCTGCCGCTCACTCCATGTCAACCGTTACGCTCGATTCCCCCGCGTGCCAGATCGGCACGTTCGTCAAGACAGGATCCCCGCAGATCATCGAAATTCTCGGTGGCGCGGGCTTGCACTTCGCCGTGATCGACGCCGAACATGCGCCGTTCGATCGCGCGCTGGTCGACATCATGGTCATGGCCGCGCGCTCGGTCGGCATGCCGCTGTTCATTCGAATTCCGGACCACCAGCCGGCGACGATACAGTCGGCGCTCGATCTCGGCATCTCGGGACTGCTCGTGCCGCATGTCGATTCCGTCGAGCAAGCGCGGGCCGTCGTGGCGCGCACGCGCTTCATCGGCGGCGAACGGGGCTTTTCGAGTTCGCCGCGTTTCGCGGGCTATGGCGCGCTCGGCATGCGCAAGGCGGTCGAGGCGGGCGAGGGGATCCCCGTCATCTGCCAGATCGAAAGCCGCGCGGGATGCGATGCCGCTCGCGAGATCGTCGCCGTCGACGGCGTCGCCGGCTTGTTCGTCGGCCGCGCCGATCTGGCCTTGTCGTTCGGATTGACCGATGCGCGCGCGCCCGATGTGATGTCGGCCACGGTCGATGTGCTCGATCTGACGCGCAAAGCGGGCAAGATCGCGGGCGTCGCGCTCGGCGATATCAAGGAGATCGATGAATTCACGGCGATGGGTGCGACGTGGTTCGTCGTCGGCTCGGATCAATCGCTGCTGCGCAAGGGTGCGTTGGCGCTGATGGGCGCCTGAGCTGCGATGCGTTCCGGTCTTCGCGCGGCGAAGACCGGAAAGCTGCGATAATTCCGGCATTTCGTTCAACGGATGGGGTGCCGAAGGGCCTGCCCGATCCGTTCGCCATCCCGTCATCGATGCCTGACCGCGATTCCTCCATCCGGGCCGTCGAGCGTGCCATCGTTTTGCTGCGTGCGCTCAACCAACTCCCCGTTTCGACACTCGATGGGCTTCACCAACTGACGTCGCTGCCCAAGCCGACGCTCGTGCGTTTGCTACGCACGTTCGAAGAGCTGGGTCTCGTCGCGCGCGGCGGTCGTCCGGGCGAATATCGGCTGCTCGACGGCGTCAACGCGCTGAACTCGGGCTATCACCACGTGCCGCGCGTGGTCGAAGTGGCCGCGCCGCTCGTGCGCGAGCTGACCGAGCGGATCAAATGGCCGATCGCGGTCGCGATGCTCGATGTCGACGCGCTGGTCGTGCGCTACAGCACGATTCCGTATTCGCCGCTCTCGCTGCTGCATTCGTCGATCAATATGCGTTTGAGCCTCGTGTCGCGCGCGCTCGGACGCGCGTATCTCGCGTTTTGTTCGCGCGAGGAGCAGGCGATGCTGCTTGAACTCGTGCGGCAGAGTCCGCATCCCGAGGATCAGATCGCGCAGGATCGCGGCGCGGTGCTCGCGATGCTCGAACAGACGCGCGCGCGCGGGTATGCGTTGCGAGACGGCGCGGTGCGTCCGGTTTCGGGCACGATTGCGGTGCCCGTCATGGCCAAGGAATTCGTCGCGGCATCGATCGGCATCACGTGGTTCTCGTCGGCGCTCAGCGTCGAACAGATCGTCGATCGTCATTTGGACCAATTGCTCGACGTCTCGCGAAAGATCTCCGAGCAACTCTGAGGGGTCGTACTGCGTTCGATGGTCGAGCGCCGCGATGCGAGCGCGGATCGCCGCAGGGGCGATCCGATTGCGCGCCGACGATCCGGCGCCTGGTGATCAGCCGATCCGGCGCCCCGGCGATCCGGCGATCCGGCGATCCGGCGATTCGGCGATCAGGCCGATGTCGATGCCTTCATGCGCGTCGCGTCGATGCGTGCGCGGGGCATCAGCGCGATGCAGAGCGCGCCGGCGATCGCGATCGCCGCGACGAAATAGAGGCCCGTGTAGATCTGGCCGGTCGTATCGGCGAGCCAGCCGATCGCAAACGGGCTCACGTATCCGCCGAGGTTGCCGACGGTCGCCATCAGCGCGATGCCGGCCGGCGCAGCCGCGGCCGACAGCAAGGTGCTCGGCATGGCCCAGACGACGTTGAAACCCGAGAGCGTGCCGGCGAGCGCGACCGAGATGCCGATCATCGACAGCACCGTATCGTCGCGGCACAGCGCGGCCATGACGAGACCGGCGGCTGCGCAGACGAGCGAGATGATCGAGTGCCAGCGGCGTTCGCGTTTCATGTCCGAATGCTGGCTGACGAAGAACATGACGACGCCCGCGAACGCATAGGGAATCGCGGCCATGAGTCCGTTCGATTTCATGCCGGCGACGCCGAGTTCCTTGATGATTTGCGGTAGCCAGAACGAGATGCCGTAGGTGAGGCTCAGCAAGGCGAAATTCGCACCGATCAAGCACCAGATCGTCGGGCTGAGCAAGGCGCCGCGATAGTCGTGGACGGCGCCATGACGCAGGCTGTCGGCCTGCTCGTCCTTGAGCTGGCGGATCAGTTGCGTGCGTTCCGATTCATCGAGCCACGCGACGTCCGAGGGGCCGTTGTCGAGGTAGAACCACGAGAAGATGCCGACCAGCACGGCCGGAATGCCCTCCAGAATAAACAGCCACTGCCAGTCGGCGAGACCGAGCGTGTTGTGGAAGGTCTGCATGATCCAGCCCGAAAGCGGACCGCCGACGAGACCGGCGAGTGCGATCCCGAGACTCAGGAACGATTGCACCTGGCTTCGCACGAAGCCCGGAAACCAGTAGGTGAGGTAGAGGATGAGGCCCGGATAGAAACCCGCCTCGGCGATGCCGAGCAGAAAGCGCATCGTGTAGAACGAGCTGGTGTCGCGCACGACGAACATGCAGATTTCGATGGCGCCCCATACGACCATGATGGCCGACAACCAGAGCTTCGCGCCGAGTCGGGCGAGCAGCATATTGCTCGGGATCTCGAAAATGCAGTAGCCGACAAAGAATATTCCGGCGCCGACGCCAAATGCCGTATTGCTCAATCCGATATCGGCCGCCATATGGAGTTTGGCAAATCCGATATTGATGCGATCCAGAAACGAAATAATGTACTGGATCAAAATAATCGGAAGAATGCGGTGCGCGACCTTATTAAAAAGCTTCCAGTCGTTTTCGGTCGCAAACGTCCGTCGGGCCAGGTAATACATATTGTCTCCATAATATCCGTCGCCCTTTCGCGGTGACGAGCGTGGGTCGTACTCTACGGCGCGTGGCGTGCGCGCACAACGCATTCACATTCACTTTTCGCAGAGCGAAATCTCGCGCGATGCCCGGCGCCGCGCCGCACCGTCGCGCAGCCGCGCGGCATGGCGCTGCGGCGCCTTTTCAAGCGACCGTCGAGGCAATCGTATCCGGACATTTCGTCGCTTTGAAACATCCGTATCAATCCTTCGAAACTCGATTTCGCACAGCGGAAAGCACGGAAACGCGAGTGGACGCTTGTGCATGAGTTCGGTAAAACGGCGCTCTACGAATTCCCGAGTGATTTCGATTCAATCGAATACGGGGTATTCGTCATATAAATCCAATAATCCGGCATGAATAGGAGACGTTAAAAAATGTTGGGTCGTCAATTCACGGGCGCTGCATTGTTGTGTTTGGCTACGACGGCGGCGCATGCCGATGTCACGTTGTATGGCATGGTCGATACGTTTGTCGATTATGTTGACGCGGGTCACGGATATTCGGCCGCGATGGGATCGAGCGGTCAGTGGGCGAGCCGTATCGGCTTGCGCGGCAACGAGGATCTCGGCGGCGGCTATGCCGCCACGTTCGACCTCGAGAACGGGATCAATACGAATAGCGGCGCGGCCGTCGATCCGACCGCCGCGTTCAATCGGCAGGCGTGGGTCGGCCTTGCGGGGCCGTTCGGCGAGGTTCGGCTCGGCCGGCAAAACTCGCCGTTGTTTATCTACGAGGGTCGCAGCGACGCGTTCGGCGCCGTGACGCAGGCGTCGGGGATCAACAACTTGAGCACCTATACGATCCGCACGAGCAATACGGTGTCGTATATCTCGCCGTTCATCATGGGTTTTCGCGCGAGTGTCTATGTCGGGCTCGGGACGGCCGGCGGTTATCGGTCGCCGGGTTCGAGCGTCGAATACGCGCTGATGTACGACAACGGTCCGTTCTCGGCCGGCTATGACGGTCAGGCTTACTACAACACGGCCGGCATGCCGTCGCGGCGTTCTTCATTCGGTTCGATCTCGTACAAGATCGCGCCCGTCACGGTGTTTGGCGGATTCAGCACGGCCAACTGGGAAGACGAAGGGATCAATACGCGGACGTATTCGCTGTCGGCGCGCTATGACCTGAATGCGGCGAGCTCGTTCGATCTGGGCGGCGCGTATATGCAGGACCGCACGCTCAAGAACAGCGACGCGTTTCAGCTCTCGGCGCTGTATGTCTACAACTTCAGCCGTGCGACGAATGTCTATGCTGCGATATCGTTCTTGAGGAATGACGGCATCGCGACGCAGACGCTCAACGGCGCGGCGACCGCGGGACCGACGCCGTTGCCGGGCGCCGATGTGCGCGGCGTGCAGCTCGGTATCGTTCATATGTTCTGACGCGTCGCCGAACGCCATCGAGGCGCGCGTCGGGTTTTCCATTTCATGGCAGGAGCAAACGGATTCATGAAGAGCTATCAGATAGTCGATTGGGGCAAACCGCTTCAGGCGGTGCTTGCTGAGCGGCCGACGCCGACGGGGACCGAGGTGCTGCTCAAGGTCGATGCGTGCGGGGTCTGTCATAGCGACGTTCACATTCGCGACGGCTATTTCGATCTCGGCGACGGCAAGCGCGCCGTGCTGGCCGATCTGGGGCTCAAGCTGCCGTTCACGCTCGGTCATGAAATCGCGGGTACGGTCGTGGAAGCGGGACCGGATGCGCATGTGCCGTCCGGGCGGCGCTTTGCCGTGTTTCCGTGGATCGGCTGCGGTGCGTGCGTACGGTGTCTGGGTGGCGAGGAGGTCAATTGCGAGACGCCGCGTCCGATCGGCACGCGGCGTCATGGCGGCTTCAGCGAATATGTGGTCGTGCCGCACGAGCGCTATCTCGTCGATTACGGCGACCTCGATCCGAACGTCGCGGCGGTTTCGGCGTGTTCGGGTTTGACTGCGTATAGCGCGCTTCGCAAGCTGACCGCGGCGAGCGCCGACGATGTGCTCGTGATTTTCGGCGCGGGCGGGGTCGGGCTCACGGCCGTGAATCTCGCGCGGCATTTGATTGCGTCGAAGATCGTCGTGGTCGACATCAACGACGAGCGGCTGTCGGCGGCGCTCGAGATGGGCGCCGATGCGGTGATCAATTCCGTCAACGATCCGAATCTCGATGCGCTCAAGCAGATCTCGTCGAGAAAGCCGCTGAACGTGGTCGATTTCGTCGGTGCGAGCGCGACGCTCAAGGCGGCGACGTCGATCATCGGCAAGGGCGGCTGCATTGTCGTCGTCGGTCTGTTCGGCGGCACGTTGCCGTTGTCGACCGCGTTGTTGCCGATGCGTCAGATGACGCTCCGGGGATCCTATGTCGGCACGATCGACGAGATGCGCGAACTGATCGAGTTGCTCAAGACGGGTCGTATTGCGCCGATCCCGATGACGACGATGCCGATGAGCGAGGTCAGCGGCGCGCTCGACGCGCTGAAGAACGGCACGGCGAAGGGGCGTCTGGTCGCGACGCCGTAATGCGCGTTCGTGCGATGGGTAGTCAGTCAGTCGAAGAGAGAACGATGAGTCAAGGTCAATATCGCGATACGCAGTTGTTTATCGATGGGCAGTGGCGTGATGCCGAGGGCGGCGCGACGCTCGATGTGGTGAATCCCGCGACCGGTCTGGTGATTGGCAAGGTCGCGCGCGCCGGGCTTCGTGATCTGGAGGATGCGGCGCGGGCGGCGCAGGCGGGCTTCGCGATTTGGCGTCGGACGCCGGCGCACGAGCGCGCGGCGTTGATGCGCAAGGCGGCTGGGTTGATCCGCGAGCGGATCGAGGAGATTGCGGCGTTGATGACGCGCGAGCAGGGCAAGCCGCTTGCCGAAGCGCGTATCGAGGTCGGCGCCGCGGCCGACGTGCTCGAGTGGTTTGCCGACGAGGGACGGCGTACGTACGGGCGCATCGTGCCGCCGCGCAATCCGAATGCGCAGCAGTGGGTGCTCAAGGAGCCTGTGGGACCGGTGGCGGCGTTTACGCCGTGGAATTTCCCGGTCAATCAGGTCGTGCGCAAGTTGTCGGCGGCGCTGGCGACGGGGTGTTCGTTTATCGTGAAGGCGCCTGAGGAGACGCCGGCGTCACCGGCGGAGCTGATACGCGCGTTTGCCGATGCGGGCGTGCCTGCGGGGGTTGTGGGGTTGGTGTATGGCGATCCGGCGCAGATTTCGCAGTACCTGGTCGCGCATCCGGTGATTCGCAAGATCACGTTTACCGGGTCGACGGCGGTGGGTAAGCAGCTTGCGTCGTTGGCCGGTCAGCATATGAAGCGGGCCACGATGGAGCTTGGCGGTCATGCACCGGTCATCGTGGCCGAGGATGCGGATGTCGAGCTTGCCGTGCAGGCCGCGGGCGGCGCGAAGTATCGCAATGCGGGGCAGGTCTGCATTTCGCCGACGCGTTTTCTCGTGCATTCGAGCATTCGCGAGACGTTCACGCGTGCGCTGGTCGCGCATGCGGAGCGTCTCAAGATCGGCGACGGGCTGACGCCGGGTACGACGCTGGGTCCGCTCGCGAATGCACGACGTGTGTCGGCGATGGTCAAGGTGATCGACGACGCGCGCGCGGTGGGCGCGAAGATCGAGACGGGCGGAGAGCGTCTCGGCGGCGACGGCAATTTCTTCGCGCCGACGGTGTTGTCGGACGTGCCGCTTGAAGCCGATGTCTTCAACAATGAGCCGTTTGGGCCGGTTGCGGCGATACGATCGTTTGATCGTATCGAGGACGCGATCGCGGAAGCGAACCGGTTGCCGTTTGGCCTTGCGGGATATGCGTTCACGCGCTCGGTGCGTACGGTTCATGCGCTGTCGCAAGCGCTTGAGGTCGGCATGCTCTGGATCAACCAGGGCGCGACGCCGTGGCCGGAGATGCCGTTCGGCGGCGTCAAGGATTCGGGGTATGGATCGGAAGGCGGACCGGAAGCGTTTGAGCCTTATTTGGTGAGTAAGGCGGTGACGGTGTTGGCGGTTTAGTTTTAGGGACGAGAGGAGTTGCGAGGGCGTGCGAGCGGTTGCGTTCATTGTTGGGTCGATGGACGCGGGTATGTTTGTGCGGGTGCCTCAGCTTGGTGGTTCGGCGTCGGTGTCGGCGCCTCCGCTAACCACCCGCTCCGCCTCGCTGGTATTGGGCTTCAGCGATACTGACTTCCTCGTCTATCCGATGCGATGTCCCAACCGCGGTGTTATATCTTTATCCGCCGTGAATGACCCAAAGAGACCGGTCGCATAGCAATGCCGGATCTCCGCGTCAGCGACGAATACATTTTCGTGGGGGCGACGTGTTCGATGAAGCGGTCGATACCGGTGGAAATGTTTATGCGGCGGATACGTTTAACAACGCTGTGAAGAAGGTTGCAGCGGCCTGCACGTTCGCGACCATCGCTTGCTTACGGACCCGGTGTGATTTCGCGAATCTCTTGGCCATCGTATTCGGCCACGTAGACATTGCCGCTGGCGTCGACCGCAACGCCATAGGGACCGTCGAACGCGGCGGCGGAGCCCGTGCCGTCCACGTCGCCGGGGGTCGTCGAGCCCGCCAGCGTGGTCACGACGCCCAAAGGCGTAATTTTGCGAATCTCGTTGTTACCGTAGTCGGCCACGTAGACGTTGCCGCTGGCATCGACTGCCACGCCAGCGGGATAGTCGAACGAAGCGCCCGAGCCGGTGCCGTCAGCCGAGCCCGAGGTCGTCGAGCCCGCTAACGTGCTCACAACGCCCGTAGGCGTGATTTTGCGAATCTCGTTGTTTCCGCTATCGGCCACGTAGACATTGCCACTGGCGTCGACCGCCACGCCCTCGGGACCATTGAACGAGCGGGCCAGTGTGCTCACGACGCCCGCAGGCGTCACGATGCGAATCTCGTTGTTACCGTGATCGGCCACGTAGACATTGCCGCTGACGTCGACCGCCACGGCACTGGGACCGGCGAACCTGGCGAGCGCACCGGTGCCGTCAGCCGCGCCGCCGGTCGTCGAGCCCGCCAGCGTGCTCACGACGCCCAAAGGCGTCACGATGCGAATCTCGTTGTTACCGTGATCGGCCACGTAGACATTGCCGCTGACGTCGACCGCCACGCCAGTGGGATCGTAGAACGAAGCGCTCGAGCCGGTGCCGTCCAACGCGGCGCCGGGTCCGGGCGAGCCCGCTAGCGTGCTCACGACGCCCGAAGTGATTTGGCGAATCTCATTGCTAAAGGAATCGGCCACGTAGACATTGCCACTGGCGTCGACCGCCACGCCACTGGGAAAGTCGAACAGGACGCCCGTGCCGGAACCGTTGGTCGATCCCGCGGTGCGCGGCTGGCCAGCCAAAGTCGACACCTGCGCTGACGCGGCCGCGCAGGTGACCTTGACTTGGGTCACCTTGGCCGTGGCCACACCGTTGTCGTTTGTGATCACGCAGTTTTGCCACATGGGCGACGTATTGATCGTGACCGCATAGGCTTGGTTGGGCGCGACAGGCGTGGCGAAGGTGAAAGCGCCATTGGCAGCCAATGTCAGCGTGTCGCCTCCGTTGTCGAGCAGCGTCATCGATTCGCTGGTCGCCAACCCGGTGATCGTCCCGCCGATCGTATAGGACGTTATCGGCGGCGTACTCGCAGATGTACTCGACGTCGGCGGCGAGTCGCCCCCGCATGCACTCAGAAGCAGACACAGCGACGCGAGCGTCATGGGCAAGTCCGCCATGCGCTTCACGCTCGCAAAGCTGGAACCGATTGGCGACAGATACCCCATAGACGTTCCCCGATAGGTCTTGAATTTGACTTGTTTGATGCGATGGATCGTTGAGGGCATGGGACGTTGCGCAGGCTTCGCGTGCCGGACTCGTCATCGCCTAGAAATTATTCCCCGTCCTTCGAATGCGGCATGACATGGTGTCTCGCATTTTCAAAATAAATCGGATGGGTGTTTGGAACGCACCAATGGGGGGAGCTCGGCAGGGGTGTTCGACCCGATGCGAGACCCATGCGCACGCGCGAAGATTCGAGGATTTAAATGTGTTAAACGCGTGTCCGGATCGCTTGCGGAAGCCGCCCCTCGACGTTTCGCACTAAGCGCCGCGGTTGGCCGACTGTCGCCTCACGTGACCTCTGTATTGGAAATGACCTGTAGGTAATTTTGAAAATTACCTGTGGGTGATTTTGAAACAGAGGTCTTATCGAGATGCTTCTTGCGGTCGCGCACTTGGACCGATCCGATATGCGATAAATCAACGGAATCACGGGATTCGATAGTGTTCCCGCTGTTGGCGCAGGTAAGACGGATGAACGTTGCGGATCTTCAAGCCCTCGTTCGTGGCGGTCTTGCATGTCGAGGCCGAGAGAAGATGTCGGGCCATGGGTAACTCCGTGTGGGTAACTCGTTTTTGGAAAAACCAAGTTACCCCGAAAAGTTACCCACACCAAACGTGGTAAAGCCTGCTACAGCTTGGTACACGATGAAACACTTGAAATCCGTGAAACCCTTTCTGGTATTGGCTTTGAGAGGGGTGGAAGCTAGATCTGACGGGGTTTCGAAGGGTGTCCTGGCGGAGGCGGTGTCTGTATATCAGCGTTTATTGGCGGGATATTCCGGGATATTTTTTAAAAAAGTACCCGACCAAGTACCCGGAAAAACAGATCATTTCGTCCAGCAAGACTCTCAGGGGTTCGATGATGTCGTTTCCGCCTCGCGCTCTGTCGAACACCGTTGTCCGCAGCGGGTTACGAGCCTTGAATTGGCGAAGGTTCCCGGAAAAGTACCCACCGACGATACGCATTCTGGTGTCGCTGCGTGTGAACCGGTGGGAACATTGGGAACAAGTTGGGCAGGTGATTGATTTGCCTGGATTAATTTGTTCCCAAGTTGTTCCCAACACATCTATATATGGGAACAAACTGGGAACGGTCCGCTAGCCCTCCATCGTTCGGCGGCCGACTCGTTCCGACCGAGCGTCGCTAAGCGGCCCAGTCTGGAACGCTACGCGCAAATGAATTCGCCGTGCCGCCTTTCGTCTGCGCGACGGAAGTGCTAGCAGATGACAATAAAGTGCTTCACCGGCGCAGATGATTTGTCGGAGTCATCAACCTAAAAGCGGATCAAACACATCGATATTGTTGTCTTTGCATAGCGCCTTTAGGCCTCTGTCCGACGTGACAAGTGTCAGCGAGTCACCTGCAGCCAGGGCTACTGATACTGTGCCCGCAACAAGTGCATCGTGAGATCCAAACGAATATCGGTGTGCGTGCTGTCGTAGAAAATCTTTCCCGCGATTCAACTCAGATTGACCCAAGGGAAGCAATGTCGCCTGGATGTCGCCGTTTTGATTCTCGATATCGTCCATCATTTTCTGCAAAGCCTTAAACACTTTGCCCTTCATTCGCGGTCGCCTTGCTGTATGGCAGATATTGATGCACGACGCAATTCCATCGTTTCCGGAGAAAAGTCTTCCGCACGATGTGTTGGCTTCGCTCACGCTTCCTCGTCGATATTTCCCAATCACGGAATGAATTTCCATTGAAACTATTTCCGGTAGAAAAAATTTCAAAACGCCATCTATTTTAATTTTTTCTTGAAGTCTTAAAAATGACTCTCCGCGCGGCATTTGAAATAAGATGGCATACGCATTCGTATCCAGCACGTACTTTCGCTGCATAAGACACCCGTTTATATATCTTTAAAAGTGTCCGGCGGGACGGAATTCAAAAGTTTCTCTCGCTCATCTTCTGTGAATGGATCGAGTATTCCCTTTATCTTATCCACGGTTTCCCATAGATCCGCCGACGCTCCTTTGCTTATGTAACCTTCTACACCAAGATTAATAAGCTTTTGCATAACTGGGGGATCTTGGTAATTTGTGTAGACGACTACGTCAATATAGGGGTCGATTTTCCGAATTTCTTCCAACGTTTGATCGCCAGTCATCCCCGGTAATTTCAGGTCTAGAATAATGAGATCAAATTTTCCATTATCCATAAGTTCGAGGGCGGCGTTTCCCTCGGACACCCAGGTCACGTCGATGCCCTCACTTTCAAGGGCTTGTTTGAGTACTTCGGCTGTTTTGCTTTCGTCTTCCACCAGTAGTACGGTGTTCATATTGAGTCCTAGCTTTGATTATCTGGATGATGAGGGATGTTGATAATAAACTTCGCTCCGTCACTGTGTTTTGAGTCGACAGATATGCGTCCCCCCAACATTTTTAATAAATTCCACACGATGAAGAGACCAAGGCCTTCTCCCTTTCCAGGGGGTTTGGTGGAGAAAAATGGGTCAAATATTTTGTTTCGATTGCCGAACGGAATGCCAATTCCGGAGTCGGAGAAGAGGACTCGAATTTCTTGAGCATTATTTTCAATCAATATGTCTATTTTGTTGTCTCGTGTTTCCTTTCGTTCGTTGATGGCATCGATAGAATTCAGTAAGAGATTGCTGACAAGTTGATCGAATTTAACGGGGTCGCCGGTCAACTGAATTGGATGTTTCGGCGATATATGCACCTTGATTTTTCCTTCCTGTAATCGCGGTTCCTCACCTTCGACGCGCTTGCGAATTCGATCCATAACGTCAAATTGCTCCACTACTCCGCGACTCGACGTAAGCGGAGCCAGTCTGCGGATGAGGCCGCCCATGCGTGCGGTCTCTTCCAATATGGAATCGAATACCTTCGATACGGCGTCGATAGACAGCTCCTTCGCGAATAATCGTCTATGGTATTGAATTGTGTATCGGATATTCGTTATAGGTTGGCCCAATTCGTGCGATATGCCTGTCGTCAGATCACTGATTGCGGCGAGTTGTTTCTGATGCTCCAACTGCGAGTAAAGCTCCAACTCCGTTTCGGCTACTTCCGCTGTATATTTCTTCTTGGCCGCTCTTGCGCCGCGAGGATACAGAGCTCCTTCCAGTCGTTTCGCCTCATCAAGCAAGCCGAAGCGAATATAAAAATTTCTAACGGTTCGAAGTACCGGTATGTTCGTAGCAAAACTCTTGTCTAGCGTGCGTAGTACACTTTGCACCATGTGAAAATCATTCTTGAATTCGAAATAATAAACGAATTCGTAGAGCACATTGAAATCGTTTGCTCTTATGAGCGCGGGATGCTCTTCGAGTAACGCATCAGCAGGCGCATAGTGTTTTTTTAGTCGGCAAATTCGGAAAAGAGATCTGATGGCGATTGAGTTAAGTTTTACCGATAAAAGTTCGGTAGTTACCTTTAGTGCTTTGTCTAAAAGGCCGAGCTTCTCGTAAGTCGAAACACAAAATAAATCAATTCGGTATGTTTTGATGCTGCGCGTGCGATTTAAGATATGCACGTCAAGAATGTAGGCGAGCTGTTGGGCGTTGTGCTCTTCAAATTCGCGTTCAAGCTTTACAAAGTTTTCGAACTTGGAGTCATCGCGCAGCAGCTTGATAAATTCGCGACTACGCTTATCCTCCATGTTGCCCAAGGGAAGAATTGCGTCGGGGCTTATAATTTTTTTTGCAGATTGGGCGACCGATACGTCAATTTTGGTTTCCTTGATTGCGTCCAAAAGCATCGCCGCATATTTCGACATTTGGTCGCGTGGAAGAGTCCGTCGAAATCTATGATAGCGAGTGGCAAAATCACTGATGAGTCGATGGCTCGGAGGAATAAGTGCAAGAAAGTCCGCCAATGCTACAAATGCAGTTTCGTGTGCGCCCTCTTGAAAGTGTAAGTCTGCAAGTATTTTTGCGAAGAAAAAATCTTGAGGCCATCTTGCTTTCGCGGCAATACAAATTTGTATTGCACCTGCCAAATTGCCGGCCACGCGATGCGTACGAATGTCTTCGACCGTGCGTTTTCGCTCGTCGCCAGCGGTGAAGTCTTGTGGATTGCGGTCTAGATTTTTCATTTTGGCATTAAAGAACGGCCTCGCACTATGCTACCGAACTTGATGCGAGCTGCACAGGAGACGAATGCGCTAGATCCCGCATAGCACGGGTTATCCCGGAAAACTGGATGCGCAGGCCCGCTTGACGGTTGCGTGACTAACGTCGAAATTTTGCGCTGTTTGGTCGATTGTTGCTCCATGTTCCACACGCCATCGCTTTATCGCGGAATAATCGGTCGAGCGCGGTCGGCCCTTGTACTTCCCGTTAGCCTTCGCGAGGGCGACACCTCGGCGCTGCATTTCTGCACGATTCTTATAGTCGGCTTCGCCTTGCGCCGCCATGAAGGCGAGCACGGCGTCCCGCGTCGCTTTTTCTATGGGATCTGCTGCTTGACCGTCGAACACCATGCCGTTCAGCGTGCATTCGACACGAACGCCAAGCTCCATCAATCGACGCATGGTCCTATGAAGTTCGTCGTATCGTCGACTGATGCGATCGAGCCAACGAACGATCAGGATGCCGCCGTGTCGCAAATCATGCTCCACCTTAAGCCACTGTTCTCGTGCCGACGGAGCAACGTGATAGCCACTTACGCCTTCGTCGATGAACACATCCTGTTCGTGGATACCGTGTGCTTTGGCGTCTGAATACTGACTGATCGCCGATTGCCCGTCCGTAGTGGAAATCCGACCGTAGTACAGTCTGCGCATGGTTTTTGGCTCATTTGAGTGTATGGATCAATATTATCGTACGGCTCGTAACCCTTCAATGTTATTGAGCCATTGTTTCGCTTCCTTAAAGCTGGTCCGTTTAGGCATACCCCATTGAGCCGATGAGCAACGCGCAGATCGGGAGAAAATCGGTGCTGGGAAGTTCAACGTAGCTCGACGATGAGCAATGATGCGTCACCGGCGAGTATGGCTATGGTCCGCGAGCTGGGTCACTCGTTCGAGAGCCCAGCGTTCGTGGTTCGCGGGTGGGTAGACGTAGCGGCGGTTAACGACCGAGGCTGTGTGAAAACGCGGGTCGGACCGTCTATTCGGAAAACTCGAACGTTCAGATCGCGTATTGGCGTGCCGGCAACTCGCGAAGGGTAAGGCGACACTCGCAAACCGGCTAGTTTCACGTTTTCACACATCCTCGACCCTGAGCGGTCATTCTGCGGCGGCCGACGTCAGCGACCGCTCTCGGGGTGAAACGGTCCTTCTGACGACCTTCACGATCAGTCGGCTAATATAAAAATCAGTCGCGAGCGAGGCCTTGCCGGCCAAACGCAACGCGCGGTCCGCCTGCGACGCAAGCTAAAAGACCGGACGAACAGCAAGGTGCCAATACCGGCCACCACCAGCCTTTCTTGTCACTCTCGGTTGCTATCGGTTTGGTCCTGCGCAAATCGCGACTTTCCAGCCGCCTCAAAATCGTTGAACTTGGCAGAGACCGGCACGTTCGCCTTGGCGACATCTAATTGTCGCTTCCAGCCGATCGATCAGCCGCGCGTCGCAGCCCGTCCGCCCCTAATTGCACTTCAAGCCCTACGGCGTCGAGAGCGCTGGCGGAACTTGACTGGCCCCCGCGAACCGGCAAATAAACCGGCATCCCATCCGGTCCTACCGAGTAGGAAATGTGCAATATGTTACTGATTTATTGATATAAAAGTCATTGCAGATCCGGCATATGATCCGGTACACTGCCCTCATGGATACGACAAGCATGGGGCCGATGGTTCCTGAGGAGGCAGTCCGACTCCTTGATGATGACATCTTGGTGCTTATGGAAGAGGCGAGCGGACTGGCGGCCCGAATTCATCCCATCTTGCGAGACTCGATCGGCGATCTCGTCCGCTCGATGAACTGCTATTACTCGAATCTGATCGAGGGGCACGATACTCATCCGCACGACATCGACCGGGCACTTGCCAACGATTTTTCGAACGAACCCAAAAAGCGTGACCTGCAGCAGGAAGCAGTCGCGCACATCCACGTTCAGCGATTAATCGATACTGGGCGTGATCCCGATGCCTGGCCGGCTTCCGCGGCTTACGCATCGTGGCTGCATGAAGAGTTTTGTTCGCGGCTGCCGCCCGAGATGCTGTTCGTTGACGACAAGAAGACGGGGGCGCGGCTCGAGATCGTTCCCGGCGAATGGCGCAAGCGAGACGTGCAGGTCGGTCGACACATTCCGCCACCGCATGAGGACTTGCCCCGCTTTATGTCGAGTTTTGATAAGGCCTATGGATCGCCGCGGCTCACCAGGACCCGGCAAATTCAGACTGTCGGTGCTGTCCACCATCGCCTGCTTTGGATCCACCCCTTCCTCGACGGCAATGGCCGTGTAGCTCGGCTGATGTCACATGCCTTGTTCAAGCGGCTCGGGGTCGGAACCAGTCTTTGGTCAGTGGCGCGGGGCTTAGCTCGCAATGAGGACCGCTACAAGACGTTGCTCGCGCAGGCAGATGGGCCGCGTGAAGGTGATCTCGACGGGCGTGGCAACCTTACTCAGCGCGGGCTGGTCGCGTTCTGCAAATTCTTCCTCGAACGCTCAGTTGATCAGATCCGTTTCATGAGTGAGCTGCTCGAACCCGCGACGCTGCTGATGCGCATTGAAATCCACGTCGAGGAGGAGGTGAGGGCGAAGCGGTTGCTCCGTGGCAGCTTTGCCGTACTGCGCGAAGCCGTGATGAGTGGCGAGGTCGAGCGCTCAAAGATTCCCGCGCTCACCGGCTACGAGGAGCGCGGCGCGCGCAATGTCACGGCGGGGCTGGTCGACCGGGGAATGCTGACCGCAGCGACCCATCGTGCGCCCCTGCGTCTGGCTTTTCCGGTCGAAGTGGCCGAGCGCTGGTTCCCCAACCTCTACCCTGCCAACGCCGGATCGCGGACATGACGGAGCAAATCGTCGAGCTCATTCGGCGGTTTTCGCCGATGTCGCCTCACTCGAAGAAGTGGGATTTTCTCATGCCAGGTCCGGGTAAGCCTCAGCTGTGGCATGAAATCGAGGACGAGTTTCGCGTCTTGATAATTGCCGATCCAGGCGCCGGCAAAACATTCGAAGCCCAGACGCGTGCGCGTCGGATCAGGAAGCGTGGCCGTCACGCCTTCTTCATCCGGATCGAGAAGATCGACGCGACGTTCGACCAGTCGTTCGAGGTTGGCACGGCGGACGAGTTTGCCGCCTGGCTGGCCTCAACTGACGAGGCTTGGTTCTTTCTCGACTCGGTCGACGAAGCCCAATTGGAGACACCACGCGCGCTTGAGGATGCGGTTCGCATCTTCGGCGCTAAAATATACGCCGCGCTGGATCGCGCGCGCATCTTTATCACCAGTCGCGAGGATGCTTGGCGAGCGCTACCCGACCAGACACTGATCGAACAGCATCTGCCCTATGGCGAGCCAGCGCCCGCTGAAGAGGATGACGACACGAGTCGTGAGAGCGACCCTACGCTCAAGCTGTATCGGCTTGCTGTGCTTTCGGAGGACCAGATCGCGCTGTTCGCCGGCCATTCTGGCGTGGACGACGTCACCGACTTCGTCGACGCGGTGAAGCGTGCCAATCTGCTGAGCCTCGCCGAGCGTCCCTTCGACCTGAAGGCATTGATTAGTGTCTGGATAGCGGATCATCGCCTCGGGAGCCGCTTCGAAGTGCTGCAGCGGATGATCGCCCTGCAGATCGAACCGCGGTCGGCCGCATTTGCCCCGGTCCGCGTCAATGCTGCCAAAATGCGGGATGGCGCCCGCATTTTGGCGGGCGCGGTGACGATGACTGGCAAGACCGTCATTGGCCTTCCCGCAGGTGTTCAATCTGCCGATCGCATCGACCCGCGCACCTTACTGACGGGCTGGGCCGACGCCGAGATCGAGGCTCTCCTCCGCACTGGCCTGTTCGATGACATTGTTTATACCAGCGTGCGATTTCGCCACCGCGAGATCCGCGAGCTGCTGAGCGCGGAATGGGCGAACGATCTGCTGAATCAACCAGGCGCCCGCGCGCGCGTAGAGGACCTCTTCTTTCGCCAGAGCTATGGCGAGCAAATCATCGTGCCGCGGACGCGCCCGATCTTGGCCTGGTTGATCCTGTTTGATGAAGCGGTGCGCGACAAAGCCCTCGCCCTGGCGCCGGAGATTGCGAGCGAAGGTGGCGATCCGTCGCGCCTGCCGCTAACGATTCGTCAAACCATGCTTCGCAATATCGTCAACCGGATTGCCGTCGGAAGGGAAAGATGAGTCTCATGCAAAATAGTGCGATCGAACGCATCGCCGCTCCCGACCTAGCTCCCGACGCGTTGGCGCTGCTGAACGAGCATCAAGACAATGATGATGTCGTCTTCTTTCTGGGTCGGCTTGTCTGGCAGGGTGAGATGTCGAGCTGTGCGCCGACGCTGTTCGACGTCGCGGCCGACACTTCGCGCGGCAAATATGCGCGAATCGCCGCGATCCGGGGCGTCATGGCAGTAGGGGACGAAGCGCTGAAGGATAAGCTATGGAAGACCATGGCCGAAGATCCTGGCGCCCTAGACCACGCGGTTTTCGCGGAGCTGATCGATTGGGCGGCACCGACCACGGCCAGCGTGGCTCTGGTGGTGCGAATGCTCGCCCACGCAGCGCCGCACGAACGCTTTAACGATAGAGGTCTGAGCTCTTCGCTTCACCAGTTCGTCGATGAGTTGCCGGTAATGGCAGACGCGGCCGAAGATCATCCACTCGGCTGCCTGGTTGAGGGGCTGAATGGTTTCCTCGATCGCGAGCCCTTTGTGAGGCTTGGCGAATGTCATGTCTCGGAAGAGTTCGCGTGGCTGATGCCGATCGCCCTCCACGCCGTCGATCGCTTGGTCGCGGCACGATCGGCGCAGGCGCTGACGCCCGCAGCGATTGCGGTGCTGCGTAATTTGCCGGCCCTGCGGTTTCAGCGGGGCGCCGATGTCGACGACTATAAGAGCGCGCTGAACAAGAACGTCCCGCGCTGGGCGGAGCTCAACGATCGCCTCTATTGGAATTCGATCGCAGTATGCCGCGCGCATAGGGCCGCCAAAGGCGAGAAGCTGACCGACGACTGGCCAGTGGCCTATCTCGGCAACTTCTGGCGGTTTGGTGCAGAGGATTTCGAGCGCTGCCTCGAATGGGTCACCTCCAAGGAGGGGGACGATCGAGCCGTGGCGCTGTCGCGCTGTCTTCGAATCTATGTGGACGCGGATCGACCGTCGGCCTGGCTCGCGCAGTTGCACGCAGTGGTCGCTGACGACACTGTGCTCGCCGCGACGCTGGACGCGCACCTTGATCCGAAGCCATCGCCCGCGATGGTCAGGATGGACAGGGAAACCCGGCGGTGGAAGCGCGAAAGCGACGCGCGCGAACGTAAGCAGAAGAAGGATCGTGGCGATTGGGTCCGCGCTCTCATAGCTAACCCCGATCGGGTTTTGCATCCCGCAGGCTTTCAGCCAGGCGAGTTCACTAGCGATCACTATCATCTGCTTGAGAGTGTCGTGAATGGCGGAGTGACCACCAGCCGTGAGGACGGGGCGAAGTGGAGGACATTGATCGCCGAGTTTGGAGAGCCGGTCGCTCGCGCCTTTCGCGATGCGGCGATCGCGCACTGGCGGGCCTATCGGCCGACCTTGCGATCGGAGGGCGGTGAGACCGGCTCGACGCCCTATTCGCTGATCTTTGCGATGACTGGTCTCGCAATCGAGGCAGCAGAGGACAGCGCCTTTGCGCAGCGGCTGACCGAAGAGGAAGCGCAACATGCTTTTCGCTATGTCACTTGGGAGCTGAACGGCTTTCCAACGTGGTTCGAGACGCTTTATCGCGCCTTCCCGAAGGCCGGCTTTGAAGCCGTGGCAACCGAGCTTGTCTGGGAGCTCGAACATAGCGTCGGCGAGCAGCCACTCCACTATATCGTCCACGACATTCTCTATCACGCGCCATGGCTGCACAGCGACGTCGCGCCGTTGGTCCAGGCTTGGCTAAGCACGCATGATGTGCTCAATGACGATGCGCTGCGCTATTGTTTAAACATCTTGACGGGGAGCGGTGCGGCCCCCGGCGTTCTCGCAGCGCTTGCGGCAAGGAAGGCCACTGATACTGTGCTGGAGGGTCAGCGGCCGCGTTGGTTCGCGCTCTGGGTCGATACCGATTCAGCGGCGGCGATCTCTGCTCTGGAACGTCATCTCGAAGTACTCTCGCAGGCCGATGCTTCAAGCTTTGCTGAGTTGTTCATCGTCGCTTTGGTCGGCGATCGGCACGGCACGGGCACGCGCGTTGGCGCATATCGGAACGCTGGCGATCTAAAGCGGCTCTATTTGCTGATGCACCGCTTCGTCCGGGCTGACGAGGATTTCGATCGCACTAACAAGGGTGTCTATTCGCCGACGCTTCGTGACAATGCGCAAGACGGTCGCAACGCCTTGTTCAATATGCTGGTCGATGTGCCCGGACGTGAGGCCTACGCTGCGATTAAGGCGCTTGAAAAGGAGCACCCCGAGCCCGAATATGGTCGATGGATGGCGGTGCGGGCGAGTGAGCGTGCAACGCAGGATGCCGACGAGCCGCTTTGGACCGTCGAGCAGGTCCGTGACTTTTCGAAAAGAGGCGATGGCTGATGGCTGGTGCGATCGCGTGAAGGCGTCTTCTTGGCATGACCTTATGCCGCCTTCCTCTACCTTCGTCGAACGACGGGAGTCACCGGTTCAGCGGCATGACCAGAATACATGAGAGTGTAGTCATCGACCGTTGTGTAGCTGTTCGGAAAATTTCTGCTGACACGCGACGCCATCCAGCGGTTTCGCGCGCAACTGATTTTCGATCAGCCGCGGAGTGAACTTTTCGGCCAACAGAATAAGCGCGAGCATGAGTGCGATTTGCTTTCTGAGAAGAAAGGTCACCCAGGACTTGCTCGTCAGTTCGCGGGCGAGGCCGCCGATGTCGATGGTTTCCTAGCAAAGGGCACGGTTCCAGTCATCTGCCGACATGCGATCTGACCGATGAACTTTCACCGAGTTTGCCCGCTCCACTGACTGCTCTCGATGATCTACCGACGCTGCACAGTCCAAGTGCGGCACTGAGTGAATGTCCCTTCCTGGCCGAGAGCGGCACATCGCTACTATCCTTTCTAGACCCAAATAGAGACCTACCGTAACAGGCCTACGTTCCTCGTCGCAAGACCGCCCTTGTTTGCACTGTCGCTGCTCAATTAAATTCATGGCGGCGAGTTCGAGATACGCAAGATCCGGGAGTGGATTCAATTGACGCCGATCAGTTCGGCTTTTCGTCGCCCGTTAGGTTACGTCGTAGCGGCGATTCTCAATTGTAGGTTTCATAACTGCGTGGGGGGAAAGTTACTTTGACTCGGTGCCCTGCAAACCGCTGTCAGATATAGGCATTGAAACTGGTCGGCGCGCCAATCGGCATTTTGATTCTCAAGTGCCTCAAAACCTGAAACACTTGCGGGCGTCAAGCCTAGGGTGGCCACCCGAACGCCGGATACCCTCGCCGGCCGGCTTGACCTTTTCGAGGGGCGCGTGAGGGGCGAAGATGGGGAAAGAGACTTCCAAACTAAGTAAAACGTTTGTTGTCCGACGGCGTGGGACTGCGCTTAGTTCAGCCGGAATCTCGGCTCCAGGGCGGGCATATCAACAAAAAATGCTTCGGCTTCACGCCGAAACCAAGGCCGCATATGAAGCAATTTCGGCCGACCGCCTGGAACGTGAGCACTTCAGAATCGAGCGTCTCGATACGGAAAAGTGCCACAGGATATTTGAATATGTCGCCCGAGTACCATTTTCCATTGCACGTGCCTCGGTGGAAATTTCTCGTCTGCCTGGTGGCAAGTACGAGCGCGCACATCATTTGTTTGCGTGGCGATGGCGGGCTAATTCCGAGGGCATCGCTCGCGCGCGCAGGGGCGAGTCATTGTTTTCGGCGCAAGGCGATGTTGCGAAGTTTCTTAAGAAAGTCGACGCGATGGGCAGCGACATTGAGGCGTGTGTTGAGTTCGCAGTCAACAGCATCATTAGTCCGCAAGAATCTGTTATGCGAATCGCCGCGATGCTATATCAATCCTTGCGAGAAGGGTACGGACCGGGAGGTGGCGACCTTTCGCGTGCTTTTGCGCACGCTCACCTCCCGACCGAGAACACTGGCTCGCACCGTGACGCGAGAAACAACGGATACGAAGAGCACGCGCGACTTAAGTCTGGCAGGGGGGAGGCAGGGCGAGAGGAGTACTCTCAGATGGCTGGCGAACGACGTGCGCTCGCGATAGATATCGCCGCGAAACTGAGGGTGAAACAGACGACGCCCGATGATGCAGAGAGTAAGTCGAAGGTGCTTCGAGCGGTTCATGTCGCGTGCGGGTGGACGCTCGACTACGCGCGCGCTCAGATAAAAAAATGCGAACAAGAGATCCAAGTGCGAATTGGCGAGATTCGAAACGGCGAGATTCTAAAATCCCCGTGATTCCATTTTAAAATCCGACTGACACGTCTTGATACTTGACCTCACGGGGCGCGGCGTTGCGCCCGATGAACGTGAGGTTATATGGAAAACAACACCCAAGACCCAGCTGTCGAGATCGCGGCTGCTGTTGAGCAGAACCGTATCGTCCGCCTTAGCGACGTGATCCGTCTCACCGGCCGCAGTCGCGCGAGCATATACCGCGATGTGGCCGAAGGGCGCATGCCTCGTCAGATTCCTATTGGTCCGAGAGCTGTGGGGTGGCGATTTCGGGACATTGCGGCGCATCTCGTAAAGCTCGGGGAGAACACCTGATGCGGGCCGTCAATGTCACGGGCACCGTTCAGGTGTCGAACCCGCTTTTCGCCGCAGTTGACTTGGCAGACGCGGGCGCTGCGGAGGCTGAGCGCAATCGTCTTCCGGCCTTGGCGCTCACGAATGACATCATGGGCGACGAGTACGCCGTCGAAAACAACCCCGATGCATTCGCGGTTGTGTATGGCCAAATTCTTTCATTCATGCCCTTGCTCAATGCGATGTCCAGTTCGACGATCGATGTGCAATCGCGTCAGACAGGTGTGCTTGAGTTTATTTGGGCCTATGCGTGCGACGCTTATAACCATGCGTGTGATACGTTGGGTGACGATGCGGATCGACGCGTCCCGTTGGCGTACGCGCACGTGATTGCGGGCTATTTCCGAGCGTGGGGCGAGCAGATGCGGATTGAGATGTTGCTCACGGGAAGGAGTTCGCAATAGTGCTCGTCCAAAGTGACTTTGAACTCATTTCCATGGCATTCGCTGAGGCTTCCCCAGGGCGGGTTGCGCGACAGGCAAAGCAGCATTACGATGCAGGTGCCGTTGAAACAACAGCGGCCGGGTTTGGCGACCTGACTATCACTGGCGGACAACCGCCCTTGCGCGGTTTTTTTTCGTCCGCACGCCTTCGCGCGCCTTCACGATCAATGGGCGGGCCTAGGTGGGGAGACCTTAGGGTCTGCCGGTTTCCAGTGGTGCCGGTTCGCCAACCCCGCCTAGTGCCTGCCCACCCCATTTGGCGATGGGATGCAGGTGTAGCCACACCACTGGAGGCCGCATCATGCGCCAGCTCACACATGCCCATTTCGGGCAGCATTCCAATCTCGTTCAATCGATCATCCGTGACGCGCTTCGTGAAGCCGCAATGGCTGACACGTACCAGGACGCGCTCGACGCGACTGGCGACGCGCTTGCTGCTATCGCCCACCTCGTGCAGGCCGAGGTGCGTCATGACTAATTTCTCAGTGCTTCCGCAGTCCCCAAAAATCAGCGCGCGCGACACAGAGCTGTTCGAGCTGATCGAGGCGACGGACATGATGTTCATCCAGCTCCGGTCGCTCGCAATCGGCGTTCAGTTGCTTTTGCATTCAGGGAGAGTTCGCGACGCGCTTGCGATCGTATCCATCGCGACCGATCGTATGGATGAAGGCAGCGTGTTCCTCAACGATGCGCGCACGCTGATGGCGGGAGGTTGCCATGCATAACGCGACTGCAGTCATTGAGGGTTTCGACAACGCTCCTCCGCTCGACACAGGCGCACCGATCGAGCTGCAATTCGCGGTGAACCTCGGTGTCGTGTGCGCTGACGCGTGGCTCGAACTTAAAGGCTCTGTGCGCTTGCATGACTACGCTGCGCATCAAACCGATGCCTTCTCACGCGGTCTGTCGAGTGCGATGCGTGACGCCGGTGAATTCGACTCGCGTCAATTGGCGGTAAGTCGAGCAGCTTTCGCATCCGGCATGATGGGGCGAGTGCAACAGTATTTGCTCGCTGCCCTTGGCCTTGTTACGCGCGACGAGCGCGTAACGCACTGAGGCGACGCACATGACAAAGACACAAAGATTTGTGCCCCTGACGAGTGCGAGTGGCGAAAAGGTGCTTTGGATCGACGCATCGCTTGGCGCGACGGCACTGAGGGATGAAGCGGATAGCCGTATGTGTGCAGTGCGCGGCCTAACCAATGTGCTTTCCACAGTCGAAACACCGCTTATGGGATCGAACGATCTGTCCGTTATATGCAGCGTGTTGCACACGTTGGCATCCGACGCGATGCAGCTCTACGACGCGGCATTCGACGTGTGCCACGCGCGCACTCCGCATTCCTAAGCGGCACCGATAGTCCGATAGACACACCGCCGCGAGGCGGCCCGCGTTCCGATTGGCAGCCTGCGCGCACGGCGCGTCTATTGGCGGAGGCACGTTCGTTGCCTTTGCACGACCCGGAAATCTATGAGCGATACAACCCTATCTGAATTCGAGCGCGCCCGTGTCGCGCTCGGCTATATCCCGCCTGACGATCGCGAAACGTGGCGCAAGGCCGGGATGGCGTTGAAGGCGGAATTCGGCGAAGAAGGCTTCGCCCTCTGGAGCGATTGGAGCGAACAAGCGACGAGTTACAACGCGCGCGACGCGCGTGACGCGTGGAAATCGTTCAAGGGCGGCGCGATCCGTATCAACACGCTTTTTCACCTCGCGAAGGCGAACGGCTTTGATCCGCGAGTACACAAGGCGACACCCATCGACGAGGCCGAGCGTGCACGGCGCGATGTTGAGCGTGCTGACCGCGATGCGCGCGAGCGCGAACGCGAGGTGGCACGGCACGCGACAGCAGCGGTCGAGGCGCAACGCATCTGGGATGCGGCGTGGCCTGCGCCGATCGTTCATCCGTACTTCGCACGAAAGAACATCCGCCCGGACGCGTTGCGCCTCTATCGCGGCGATCTGCGCATCGGCACGGCCGCGTGCGATGGTGCGCTCGTCGTGCCGTTGCGTGATCCGGCCGGCAAGCTTTGGACGCTCCAGTTCATCCTTGAGGATGGGCAAAAGCGATTTCTGTCCAACGGGCGCAAGTCCGGTTGCTATTGCTTTATCGGCGATCAGCTCGGTGCGTCGTCCATGGTTGTGTTGATCGCCGAGGGTTATGCGACCGCTGCGACGCTCGCGCAAGTGACGGGGCACGCCGTGGCCGTGGCCTTCGACAAAGGCAATCTACTGGCCGTCGCGACCGCGCTGCGCAAGCTGCATCCGCACGCGCGCATCGTCTTGTGTGCCGATGACGATTACAGAACGAATGGCAATCCGGGTGTCACAAAAGCGCGTGCGGCGGCCGACGCTGTGGGCGGCTTTGTGGCGGTTCCGGAATTCGGTGATAAGCGGCCTGCCAACGCAACCGACTTCAACGACATGGTCGCGCTTCGCGGTGCGGAATCCGTGGCGGCGTGCGTGAGCGGTGCAGGCCCTGCAAGCGTCTCAGACACATCGGTGAGTGTCAAGGTGGCTTCGCCATCTCCGA
The DNA here is from genome assembly GCF_003628125.1 of Pararobbsia silviterrae. Lineage (GTDB taxonomy): Bacteria > Pseudomonadota > Gammaproteobacteria > Burkholderiales > Burkholderiaceae > Pararobbsia > Pararobbsia silviterrae. The sequence continues at coordinate 334,521 of NZ_RBZU01000003.1, read as the reverse complement.
AGGCCGCTAAGCGGTCTAAAACGACGCAGGCGGGTGACGGCCGTTCGCGGTTTCGCGTCAACGATCGCGGCGTGTGGTACGAAGGCTATGACCGTGAGGGCAATGCGTTGCCGCCGCAATGGATCTGCGATCCGTTGGAGATCGCGGCGGAGTCCCGCAATGAATCCGGCATGGAGTGGGGCGTCCTACTCGAATTCTCGGATCGCGACGGCAACCCGAAGCGCTGGGCGATGCCGCGCCGTATGCTGGCCGGCGACGGTGCGGAGTATCGCGCCATCCTTATGGATATGGGGCTGAACATCGATCCGTCATCGACGGCGAAGCAACGGCTGGCGAGCTACATCCAGACGGCAAGAAGCGATGAGCGCGCGTTCTGCACGAGCCGCGTCGGTTGGCATGGCGACGCGTTTGTGTTGCCCGATCGGACGATTGGCGGCACGGGTGACCGCACGATATTCCAGACCGAAGGCAGCATCGAAAGTCAGTTCAAGCAATGCGGTTCGCTGGATGAATGGCAGCGCGAACTGGCCGCGCTGTGCGTAGGCAATAGCCGACTCATGTTCTGCGTTTCAGCCGCCTTCGCTGGGGCGTTGCTGCGGTTTTCCGGGCAAGGTTCGGGCGGCTTCCATCTGGTGGGCAATAGTACGGTCGGCAAGACGACGGCACTGCGTGCGGCCGCATCGGTGTTCGGTGGTCGCGATTACATGCGGAGCTGGCGGGCTACCTCCAACGCGATGGAATCGACGGCGGCACAGCATAGCGATGGCCTTCTTATCCTGGACGAGATTGGCCAAGTCGAACCCAAGGAAGTGGGCGACATCGTCTATATGATCGGTAACGAGGCGGGCAAGGGACGAGCAACACGAAACGCGACCGCTAAGCCGGTGTTGACGTGGCGGTTGCTGTTCCTGTCGAGCGGCGAGAAAACGCTCTCGTCGATCATGGGTGAGGCCAACAAGACGGCGAAGGCAGGGCAGGACGTACGCCTTGCCACGGTTCCCGCCGACGCGGGATGCGGCTATGGGCTCTTCGAACAACTGCATGGGTGTGCATCTTCGAAGGAACTGGCCGATCGCGTGACGCGAGCCGCCAACCAGCATTACGGCCAAGCGGGGCTGGAGTTCATCCAGCATGTGTCCAACAACGCGGACAAGATGCGCCACGCCGTGAGCAACATGGTTGCGCCGCTTGTCGCCGAATGGGTGCCGGACGGCGCGGACGGGCAGGTCTCGCGCGTTGCGCAGCGCTTCGCGCTCGTCGGTGCGGCCGGGGAAATCGCCAGTGCGGCAGGCTGTACGGGATGGGGCGAGGGCTACGCAATCGAAGCGGCGCATGCGTGTTTCAAGGCATGGGTGCACGAGCGCGGTGGGGTAGGCAATGCTGAGGCGAGTGCGATGCTGCGGCAAGTGCGGGGCTTCCTGGAGGCGCACGGCGATGCGCGCTTTACTTGGGTGCAACGGGTTGACGATGATCGCGCGGGCAAGACGATGCACCGTGCTGGATTCAAGCGCTTCCTGTCGGGCGGAAAGCCGGTCAACTCGGATCGCGATCACATGGCCGAGTATGGCGAGAAAATCGCCGTGCCGGACGCAGAGCGTAGCGACATGGAATATCTCGTTCTAACGGAGATCTTTCGCAAGGAAATCTGTAGCGGGTACAACCCTCGCGAGGTTGCGCGCTTGCTGGTCAAAGCCGGCGCTCTGCGGCCTGAGCCCGATGGTCACACTAGCAGTAACGTGCGCATTGGTGCTCAAGGAATAATGCGCGTGTACCGGATTCAGTCGTCGATCTTTACTCTCGATATCGACTGAAAGTTCGCGCCCGTGCTGCGGTGACGGCGCGGGCGTTTCCTTTGCGCGACCATTCCGCGAACCGCGTCGTTAAAGTCACTTTGCCTGCACGTCCCAGACGGAGATTCCGCGTGCATCTGGACTTGGGCATTAATTCGACGATTGAAACAATCGGTCAGGCTGTTCCCAAACGACCAAATAAGAAATGGGAACGGCTCGAAGGCTTATGCAGTAAGGCTTCAATCCGATTTGTTCCCGAAATCGTGCGGTGTTGTTCCCAGTCCGACTGGGAACGCTGAAAGCCTTATCTGGAAAGGGTTTAAGGCCGATTGAAAGCCATGTTCCCAATGTTCCCGCAAAAAAACAGATGTGGCAAACGTGGCGAGTGCATTACGTTGGACACATGAGGCAATACGGACAAGGCTTTGCGGCGGATGATTTGCGCAACGACGCCGTGTTTCGAGCGTGCGGTCAATGGATCGCAACGCAGCCCATACGGCGCAGTCATTTCGATATCGGCAACAAAGCCATGCGATACGCCGACGCGAATCTGTGCATGTGGTCGAGCTTCGATAGGCGACCCGTATATCGCGTGGGTCCCTTCTGGCCTTCACTCGATACGGGTAATTCGAGCCCCGTTGTGAACGTCGCCGCTGACTTTTTCCAGGGTAGTCACTCGGGTGGTCAGGCAGCCAGTCGCTATCGAAATCTCGCCTTCTGGTGCGCCTGCTCTCGTTTCGCATACGCCGATACGTGTTCATGCTCGCGAGCGAAATAGCCGCGCTAAGGATGCCCGCGTCGCGCCGCTTCCGCTGTGGGCGAGATCGGTTCGTGGCACGACGACTTGGCTACCTAGGTGGTCAGATGGTCACTTGCGGTGGTCAGGCACTGACCAAGGGGGGGGTAGGCAAAAGTCCAGACCGATCGAGGGTGGCACCGCGTGTTCAGCGGCATTTTTATGCGGGGCAATTTTTTTAGAGGGGGGGGAGTCAAAAGAAAGGCCCTAGGTTGGCTCGCGCAAGGCCGGCGTCTTCTCGCTTCGAAATTTCTATCGCGGGCCTTCATCGGGCCGTTGGTAGCCTGGGTTCGTCCGCTGGACCGCGCGGCTTCGACGCGATTGTCCCGCGACATCGGCAACCGAAGACTCATTAAACGGCGTCAGGCATCTTGCTCGATATAGTCAGCCCACGCTTGCATCAACTCGCGACGCTTATCCAGCAGATCGCCACGTCGGTAGGCGCTCTCGGTCTTGTCGCGAATCGAGTGAGCAAGCGCCATCTCGGCCACCTCGTTGGCGAACGCCGTGCACTCCGCCGCCCAATCGCGAAACGTCGAACGGAATCCGTGGGTCGTCAGATCCGTGCGCTCCATGCGACGCAACAAAAGCAACAGCGCCATGTTTGACATGGGCTTGTTTTCGCGGACGCCTTCGAAGACTACCCCAGGGCGCCCGCGTGTCGGGAGTGCCCTCAGCAGTGTGATTGCTGACGTCGAGAGTGGGACGCGGTGCTCGCGCTTCCCCTTCATGCGCTCGGCGGGCACGATCCATAAAGCTGCATCAATATCGATTTCGTCCCATGTCGCTCCGATCATCTCGTTTGTTCGGCATGCCGTCAGGATCGTGAATTCCAACGCCTTCGCGCTAAGGGCCGCCTGTTGGCGCAATGTCCGAATGAATGCGTTGACCTGCGAGTACGCGAGCGCTGCGTGATGCTTCGGCTTTTGCACCTTCGATGGTGCTGGCAACAAATGATCAAGGTGACCGCTCCAGCGCGCAGGGTTGTCGCCTTCACGCAGACCTTGCACTTTCGACCAATCCAAGATGTTCTCGATGCGCCCGCGTAAGCGTGATGCAGTCTCGTTCTTCTCGGTCCAGATCGGCGAGAGCACGCGAAGCACGAGTTCAGTGTCGATGTCGCGAGGTCGAAACGCGCCCATGACCGGGTATGCGTACGTGGTGAGCGTATTGGTCCATTGCTGCGCATGCTTTGGGTTGCGCCAGGTCGGTGTGTGCGTCTCGATGTACTTCGTTGCGCATTGCTTGAAGGTCAGCGTTCGCAGAGGGTCGCTGCGCCGTTGGGCCTTCTCGCGCTTTTTCAACACGGCCGGGTCGTCGCCGCGAGCCACGATCTCGCGCAGCTCGTTGCGAGCGAGACGTGCTTGGTCGAGCTTCGTGCGTGGATAGGGGCCGATCTGAATCAAGCCTTCGCGACCGTCGGGTTTCGTGTATCGGTACTGCCAATATTTGAGTCCGTCCGGCTTGATCAGCAGAAACAAACCACCGCCATCACGGATGCGATAGACGGTCGTACGTGGCTTGGCTAAACGGCATTGCAGGTCTCGAAGAAGGCTCTCAGGCATCGCAAATCAGCAGTCAAAAAGTACCCGGAAAAGTACCCGGAATTTTCGGGTATTTCTTGAGTTTTTGCGAGACGTCGTGAGATGATGGATCGGCCTGAATCCCTTTGTGGTATTGGCTTTCCGGGATTTTATGAGACGTCTTGAAAAGGTGTCCTGGCGGAGGCGGTGAGATTCGAACTCACGGAAGGGTTACCCCTTCGCTGGTTTTCAAGACCAGTGCCTTAAACCGCTCGGCCACACCTCCTGCGTCGGCATCGGGGCCAGTGAGCGTCGGGGAGACGCGCCTCGATGCGGCAAGGCGCGTATTGTACCCGAGCCCGCATCCCGATTGAAACCTCGCGCTACGCCTTCAGAAACAACGCCTGCAAATCGTTGAGAAACTGCTGTCCAAGCGGCGTCGGCGCGATCGTCTGGTGATCGCGCGTGATCAGCCCGCGCGCCTCGGCCTCGCGCAACGGCGCTTCGATCGAATTCATCGTAAGCCCCGTACGCTCGATAAAACGATGCACCGGAAATCCCTCGCTCAAACGCAGCGCATTGAGCATGAACTCGAACGGCAGATCCGACGTCCCGACCTCATGCTCCTCCTGCACAGCGTTCTGCTTGAGCGCATGCTCGATATACGTCGTCGGATGCTTGTACCGAATCTGCCGGATGATCCGCTCGGGAAACGACAGCTTGCCATGCGCGCCCGCGCCGACGCCGAGATAATCCCCGAACTGCCAGTAATTGAGGTTGTGCCGACTCCTGCGATGCGGCTTCGCATACGCCGACACCTCATACCGCTCGAAGCCCGCCTCGATCGCGCGCGCATGAATCCAGTCCTGCATGTCGGCCGACGTGTCCTCGTCCGGCAACGGCGGCGGATACTTCGCGAAATACGTGTTCGGCTCAAGCGTCAGGTGATAGAGCGACAAATGCGGCGACCCGTACGACATCGCCATCTCGACATCGTGCTTGCACTCGTCGAGCGACTGCCCCGGCAGCGCGAACATCAGATCCATATTGAAGTTGTCGAACACCTGCGCCGCGACATCGAGCGCGCGACGCGCCTGCGCCGAATCATGGATGCGCCCCAACGACTTCAAATGCCGGTCATTAAAGCTCTGAATGCCGACCGACAAACGGTTCACGCCGCTCGCGCGAAACTGCCGGAATTTATCGGCCTCGAATGTACCCGGGTTCGCTTCGAGCGTGATCTCGGCATCGGCATCGACCGGCAACAACGCACGGATATCGGACAAGAGCCGATCGAGCCCGCGCGCCGATAACAAGCTCGGCGTGCCGCCGCCGATAAAGACGCTATGGATGCGCCGTCCCCACACAAGCGGCAACGACGACTCAAGGTCCGCGCGCAAGGCATCGAGATACGCATCCTCGGGAAAATCGCCTTCGCCCTTCCACTCATGCGAATTGAAATCGCAATACGGGCACTTGCGCACGCACCACGGAAAATGCACGTAGAGCGACAACGGGGGCATCGCGGGCAACCGGATGCGTCCGGGCGCGAGAAAGGCTTGGGTAACTTGAGCCATGACAACAACCTCGATACACGTTCAGACCGATGAACGCGCAATGATTCCAACCGTGCGCACCCGGACAGGCCGGTGCGCGCTCACGCGCCGCGCGTGCTATTCGCGCTCGCGCAACTGCGCAAGCAGATGACGCAATGCCATCGCGCGATGACTGACCGCATTCTTGACTTCGGGCGTCAACGCCGCCGCCGTCATGCCGTGCTCCGGCAGATAGAACAACGGGTCGTACCCGAAGCCGTGCTCGCCTTGCGGCGTCTCGGCAATCTCGCCGAACCAGCGTCCCGCGCCGATGATCGGTTCCGGGTCGCTCGCGTGTTCGACGAACGCAAGCACACAGACATAGTGCCCACGGCGATCGTCGTGCGACGCGAGTTCGGCGAGCAGATGCCGATTGTTCGCCGCATCGCTTTTCTCGCCGCCCGCACGCTGCGCATAACGCGCCGAATAGACGCCGGGCGCGCCGCCGAGCGCTCTCACGCAGAGCCCCGAATCGTCGGCAAGCGCGGGCAGACCCGTCAGCCGCGAAGCATGACGCGCCTTCGTGAGCGCATTCTCGACGAAGGTCTCATACGGCTCCTCGGCTTCAGGCACGCCAAGCGCCCCTTGGGGAACGAGATCGAACCCCGCCGCGTCGAGCAACGCCGCGAATTCCCGCAGTTTACCCGCGTTGTTCGATGCCACGACGACGCGCCGACGCTCGATACCGCGCTCACTATTCATTCGTTGGATTCCGTTTCTTCATGGGTTCGCATCGTGCATGCGCGCATCACACACGCGCGGATGCCGCGGATGCAAGACTCGATCGCACTCGGACTTGCACGCGCATCGCAGATCCCCGCGCGCCGACGCGGCGCTTGGCCACGTCGATCGCGCACGCAAGGCGCACGCCATACAGCGGCGCACTGCGTATCCGCTTACGCATACAACTGTTCGAGCGCCTTGCGTTGCATCGCGATCAGATCGTAAATCCCGGCCTGCGCGAGATCGAGCAACGCATTCATTTCGCCGCGCGAGAACGGCGCGCCTTCGGCCGTGCCCTGGACCTCGACCAAGCCGCCCGATCCCGTCATCACGACATTCATGTCGGTATCGCACTGCGAGTCCTCGACATAGTCGAGATCGAGCAGCGGCACACCGTCATGGATGCCGACCGAGATCGCGGCGACGAAGTCGGTGATCGGCGATTCGACGAGCTTGCCCGCCGACAGAAGCTTCGATACGGCGTCATGCGCGGCGACGAACGCACCCGTGATGCTGGCGGTCCGCGTGCCGCCGTCGGCCTGGATCACGTCGCAGTCGAGATGGATCGTGCGCGCGCCAAGCTTCTCGAGATCGAACACGGCGCGCAGCGCACGGCCGATCAGGCGCTGGATTTCCTGCGTACGGCCGGTCTGCTTGCCGCGCGCGGCTTCGCGATCGCTGCGCGTGTGGGTCGCACGCGGCAGCATGCCGTATTCGGCCGTGAGCCAGCCTTGACCGCGATCGCGCAGAAATCCGGGGACCTGTTCGCTGACGCTGGCCGTGCAGATCACCTTGGTGTCGCCGAACTCGACGAGCACCGAGCCTTCGGCATGTTTCGTGTACTGGCGCGTGATGCGTACCGCACGCAACTGGTCGGGACGGCGGCCGCTGTGGCGGGAGACGCTGGAGGACATGATGGGATCCGCTCAAACAGGAGGGTGGGGAATAACGAGCCCGCATCTTAGCGCTAAACACGCGGGCACCCCAGTCCGATCGGCCCGCCCGGCCGACCGGTGCGCCGAAATGCGATAATCGTGGCTTCAATTGTTTCAGGCGGCTTCGGCCGCCCCAACGCGGAACCGGACAATGATCTACAGCATGACGGGCTATGCCAGCGTGACCCGCGAACTCGCGGGCGACAACGCCGGCAGCGAGGCCGGCGACGCGGTTGCGAGCGTCTCCGTCGAATTGCGCACGGTGAACTCGCGCTTTCTCGATCTGAACTTCCGGATGCCGGAAGAAGTGCGCGTCTGCGAGCCGACGTTGCGCGAAATGCTCATGAACAAGCTTTCGCGCGGTAAGGTCGATATCCGAGTCAACGTCCAGCGCGGCGACAACACGCTCGCGGGCACGATCCTGCCGGGCGCGCTCGATCAACTGCGTACGCTTGAAAACGACGTGCTCGCGGTCTTTCCTGGCGCCGAACGCCTGCGCGTCGGCGAAATCCTGCGCTGGCCCGGCGTGCTCTCCGAAAGCGCCGTATCCCCCGAAGTGCTGCGCGACGCCGTGCTCGCATGCGGCAAGGAAGCGCTGCGCGAACTCATCGACGTGCGCGGCCGCGAAGGCGCCCAGCTCGCGACGATGCTGCTCGGCAACGTGGCCGAAATGGAGGCGATCGTGACGCGGATCACGCCGCTCGTGCCCGAACTCGTCGCGCGTCAACAAGCGAAGATCGTCGAGCGCCTCAACGACGCCCTCGGCATCGGCGCCGCCGACTCCGGCGCAGGCGCGACGGTCGTCACGCGCGAGGAAGCGGCCGAACGCATCCGCCAGGAAGTCACGATGTACGGGATCCGGATCGACATCGCCGAGGAAATCTCGCGGCTCAACGCGCATCTGCGCGAAACGCGCCACGTGATCGAGAAGGGCGGCAAGGTCGGCAAGCGTCTCGACTTCATGATGCAAGAGCTCAACCGCGAGGCCAACACGCTCGGCTCCAAAGCCGCCGCGAAGGAACTCGCCGATGCATCGATGACGCTCAAGCTGCTCATCGAGCAGATGCGCGAGCAAGTACAGAATCTGGAGTGACAACAATGAGCGATAAGACGCCGCGCGACGCCCGCGCAGTGCAGGCCGAGCAGCGCGCCGCCGAATCCGAAGCGCGGGCCGACAAGCCCGCCGAGTACACGGGGAGTTATCCGGGGAACTTGTTCATGGTGATCGCGCCGTCCGGCGCGGGTAAATCGACGCTCGTGAACGCCCTGCTCGAACACGACACGGCGATTCGCCTGTCGATTTCCTACACGACGCGGCCGCCGCGACCGAACGAAAAGCACGGGCGCGAGTACCTGTTCTGCACGAAGGAAGAATTCGCGGAACGCCGCCGCAAGGGCGAATTCCTCGAGAGCGCCGAGGTGCACGGCAATTTCTATGCGACGTCGCGCGTATGGATCGAGGAGCAAATGCGCAACGGCCGCGACGTGCTGCTCGAAATCGACTGGCAGGGTGCGTTGCAGGTGCGCAAACAATTCAGCAACGCGGTCGGGATTTTCATTTTGCCGCCGTCGCTCGAAGTGCTCGAAGACCGTCTGCGCAAGCGTGGACAGGATGAGCCGAACGTGATCGTGCGCCGCCTGCTGGCCGCGGGCAGCGAGATCGCGCACGCGCCCGATTTCGAATACGTCGTCATCAACGAGTCGTTCCCGACCGCGCTCAACGAGCTCCAATGCATCGTCGCGGCGACGCGTCTGCGGTGTGCTTCGCAATATGCGCGGCACACCGAACTGTTCATGCAGCTCGGGATTCATTTGCCGCAGGCTTGAAGGCGATGCGAAACGCGCCGCACGCACATCGCGCACGCGGCTCGCTTCGCACGGCCCGCTCGGCGCTTCATGTAGAATACGCAGCATATAAGGAAGGAACTCACCACCATGGCACGCATCACTGTCGAGGACTGCCTCAAGCAGATTCCGAATCGTTTTGAACTCGCACTGGCGGCAACCTATCGCGCGCGTCAACTCGCGCAGGGACACACGCCGAAGGTCGAGAGTCGCGACAAGCCGACCGTCGTCGCGCTGCGCGAAATCGCCGAAGGCAAGGTCGGCATCGAAATGCTGAAAAAGGTGCCCGTCTGACGACAGGCCCATCGCGGGACTTTCAGATGGCGCTCCGTTCCCGATACGCGTGAGCGCCAAGCGTATTTGACTTACTTATCAGGGAGGCGAGCATGAGTTCCGATTCCTCATCCGCCTCTTTGTCTGTCGAATCGCCGACGACGTCGAAGGCCGCTTCCGCGCGCAAATACATCGACGCCGTGCTCGAGCAGTCGTTCCGGCACTTGTTCGGACCGACCGCGACACCCGAGCAGCCGCGCAAGCACGAGGTCGTTTCAATCGCGAAACTGACCGCCACGCTGTCGGCTTACCTCAAGAAGAACGAGCTGAAGGAGGTCAAGGCGGCCTTCCACTTCAGCGACGAGGCGCACCTCGGTCAATATCGCCAAAGCGGCGAACCCTATATCACGCATCCCGTCGCGGTCGCCGAAATCTGCGCCGACTGGAAACTCGACGCGCAGTCGATCATGGCGGCGCTGCTCCATGACGTGATGGAGGACCAGGGCGTCACGAAGACCGAACTCGCCGAGCGGTTCGGACCGAAGGTCGCGGAACTCGTCGACGGGCTGTCGAAGCTCGACAAGATGGAGTTCCGGAATCGCGAGGAAGCGCAGGCGGAAAATTTCCGCAAGATGCTGCTCGCGATGGCGCGCGATGTGCGCGTGATTCTCGTCAAACTCGCCGACCGCCTGCATAACATGCGCACGCTCGGCGCGGTGCCGACCGAAAAGCGGCGCCGCGTCGCGCGCGAGACGCTCGACATTTATGCGCCGATCGCGCACCGCCTCGGGCTCAACAATACGTTTCGCGAGCTTCAGGACCTCAGTTTCGCGAATTTCAACCCGCGCCGGTACGCGACGCTCGAAAAAGCGGTCAAGGCCGCGCGCGGCAACCGGCGCGAAGTCGTCGGCAAGATTCTCGAGTCGGTTCAGCGCTCGCTTGGCGACGCCAAGATCCAGGCTGACGTGACGGGCCGCGAAAAGACGATCTTCAGCATCTACCAGAAGATGCGCGACAAGCAACTGTCGTTCTCGCAGGTGCTCGATGTCTACGGCTTCCGCGTCGTCGTCGAGCAGCCGCTCGAATGCTATATGTGCGTCGGCGCGCTGCATGCGCTCTATAAGCCGGTTCCGGGCAAATTCAAGGATTACATCGCGATTCCGAAGGTCAACGGCTATCAGTCGTTGCACACGACGCTCGTCGGGCCGTTCGGTACACCGATCGAATTCCAGATCCGCACGCGCAAGATGCACGAGATCGCCGAGTCGGGTGTCGCGGCGCATTGGCTCTACAAGAACGGCAGCGCCGATCTCAACGATGTCCAAAAGCGCGCGCATCAGTGGCTGAGTTCGCTGCTCGATATCCAGTCCGAAGCCGGCGATTCGACCGAGTTTCTCGAACAGGTCAAGATCGATCTGTTTCCCGACGCCGTCTACGTCTTCACGCCGAAGTCGAAGATCATGGCCTTGCCGCGCGGTGCGACGGCGCTCGACTTTGCGTACGGCGTGCACAGCGATCTCGGCAATCAGTGCGTCGCGGTCAAGATCAACAACGAGTTGCTGCCGTTGCGCACGGAGCTCAAGAGCGGCGACATCGTCGAGGTCATCACGGCGCCGTATTCGAAGCCGAATCCGGCGTGGCTCGGCTTCGTGCGGACCGGCAAGGCGCGCGCGGCGATCCGGCACTATCTGAAGACGATGCGCTTCAACGAGTCGGTGCAGCTCGGCGAGCGACTCGTCGATCAAGCGCTCAAGGCGTATCGGTTGTCGCTGGCGGACGTCACGCCCGAGGTCTGGGAGAAACTGTCGCTCTGGACGGGGAATCGCAATCGTCAGGAGTTGTTCGCGGATATCGGTCTCGGACGCGATGTCGCGGCGGTCATGGCCAAGCGTCTCGAAGTGCTGATGAGCGGTCGCGAGGAAGACGACGAAAACGGCCTCGCCGGCGCCGAAGCCTCCGCGGCGCATCACGGCGGCGGAGCGGGTGGGGCGGCGGTCGTGATCACGGGCACCGAGGGGATGTCGGTGCAGCTCTCGCCTTGCTGCCGCCCGATTCCGGGCGATGCGATCATGGGTTATATCGGCATCGGTCTCGGCATGGCGATTCATACCGCCGACTGTCGCGTCGCGCAGCGTATTCATCGCCGCGATCCCGAGCGCTGGATCGATGTCGCGTGGGCGCCCCAGCCGGGCCGCCTGTTCGATGTTGGCGTCAAGGTGCTCGTCAAGAGCGCGAAGGGCGTGTTCGCGCGCGTCGCGGGCGACATTACGTCGGCCGACGCGAATATCGTCCACGTCGCGATGGACGAAAACATTACGCAGGGCATCACCGAACTGCGCTTCATCATCCAGGTCAGCGATCGCGTGCATCTGGCGAACGTCATGCGCCGGACGCGGGCGAATCCGGACGTCGTGCGGATCGCACGCGAACGGCCGAGCGAAGAGCCTGCCGGTCGCCACGACGGCGGCATCCGGATCGATCGCGATCGATCGGATTACTGACGGCCCGCATCGCGAGCGCACGGGCCGCTGCGCAGGTCTCGTGTGCAAGACGTACGGCGGACCGTGTCAGCGGCGATCGGCCGATCAAGTTCCGCGTACTTCTGTATCGCTGTTGGGTGTCTGCTGACATCGATGTCGGCTGAGCGCTCGACGAGGCAACGGCCCATTCGAACAGACTGAATCGATGCATGCTCCGCGCCGCGTAGCGACGCGTGTGCGCCGCTTCAGTGACGGCCGAGGGATGGCGCGCCTGGAGCGCTTGCGGTGCCTCTCGACGCGGGCTAGTGCGAGCTTGTTTGCCGAGGCGGGTAGGTCACGTCGAGGATCTCGATCTGCTCGATGCCGGCGGGCGTGTGGAGCGGTACGACATCGCCAATTCTCGATTTGACGAGTGCGCGTGCGATCGGCGAGATCCAACTGACTTTATTGTGGTCGAGATCGACCTCGTCGATGCCGACGATCGTGAGCCGATGTTCGCTGCCGTCTTTCGTGGCGTAGTCGACCGTCGCGCCGAAGAACACCTGATCGATATTCTCCTGCTTGCTCGCGTCGACGACCTCGGCGATATCGAGCCGTTTAGTGAGGAAGCGCACACGTCTGTCGATCTCGCGAAGACGTCGCTTGCCGTAGATGTAGTCGCCGTTTTCGGAGCGATCGCCGTTCGATGCGGCCCACGACACGAGGCGCACGACGTCGGGTCGATCGACATCGATCAGGTGCAGCAATTCATCCTTGAGACGCTGATAGCCGGCCGGGGTGATGTAGTTCTTCGCACCGGGCGGAATCGGAGGGGCGTTCGACTCAAGATCGTCGTCGTCGGCGTCCGAAGATGAAGTTTCTTTGACAAAAGCCTTGTTCATGGGGAAAATGCGGGCTGCGCGAGGAACGCGTGGACTTGAAGCATAGAGTACCAGCAAAGAGACGAACAAAACGCTTTGCAAATCGCCAAGTCCTCGCTATAATCTTGCTTCTGATGTGCGGCTGTAGCTCAGTTGGATAGAGTACTTGGCTACGAACCAAGGGGTCGTGGGTTCGAATCCTGCCAGCCGCGCCACTTATGCTGTAAAAAAAGGCCTTCCGAATGGAAGGCCTTTTTCATTTCCTGCGTCGCATTCGGTGTTGGCGCCGTATTCCGTGATGAGCGTGCTGCTGCGGCGATCTGTCATGTCGGTGGTGACGCGCGGACCACGCTGCGGGTTCTGCGACATCGGGCCGACCTGCGGGATGGGGGCGAACGTGACCACGCGACGTTTGGATCAAGCCGCATAGGCTCCGGATCCTGGTGCGTCCACTTCGGGCGATCGGCCCGATTCCGATTCGTGCGCGCCGAATGATGGACCTGCGGCCGTCAGCGCGTCACCCGACGCAATCGCGCCATCGAGCACGCGCATCGCTTGATTGAGGCGGCCATCCTTTTTCCAGATCAGATACTTCGAGTAGCAGGTTTGCTGGGGCGGATAGTGCGAGGGCAGGTAGAGCCAGCGTTCGCCCGTGGTCTGGATCCAGCGAATCGCATCGAGCACGGCTCGCGCATTGGCCGATGGCCTTCCCGTGCTTTTTCGCGGGCGTTGGGTGTCCTCGAATAGATGCTTGATCGCGTTCCATTCGTTGTCGGTGAGATCGCTCATGGTGCGTGTCCGGGCGAGGATCGTGGCGTGCTGCGCTATCGGATCGCCGACGTATCCACCGTGCCCTGTTCCTGATTGTCGATGAGTTGAACGGCGGGCCCGAGAACCGAAGACCGGCCAAAAAAAAGGCGCCGCCCAAAGGGTGCGGCGCCTCGCTTCATGGATCGAAGCTTAGAAGCTGTGACGCATGCCTGCCGTCACGAGCACTTGCGAGTCCCCTTCCGACGGGCCGCTTGCGCCAGCGATAAACGCGTGGTCGGCGTCGCCGTTCGCGTTTTGATACGCAGCACCAACGTACACGTCGGTGCGCTTCGACAGGGCGTAGTCCGACATCAGATTCACTTGTTGGAAATTGCCGTGCAGCGACTTGCCCTTCACGTTGTCGAAGCGGACGTCACTGAATACGTACGACGAGCTGAGCGACCACGCGGGTGTCACTGCGTACTTGCCGTTCAATTCATAGTTGTTGATTTTTCCGCTCTGGCTCGAAATCGGCATAGCGAACGTACCGTTGCCATAGCCGATTACGCCGTCGAGTTGCGTCTGCGTCCAGACGAAGCCAACCGAAGCCGGACCGAATGCATAGCTGCCACCTGCGCCGAACGTCTGCTGCTTGTCTGCCCTGATGCCGTAGTCGCTCGACACTGCGCCGCCCGAGTTGGTCGCGCTGTTGGGCTCATTGAGCATCGTGTACGCGGCGGCAAGGTACAGCGGCCCGTTCGCATACTTCGCGCCGATGCTATACGCGCGGTTGTTGTCCGACAGTCCCGAGCCGCCGTTCGCCGCGCCGTACAGGCCGCCGAACGAGAAGCCGCCGTAGTTCGCGCTCGAGAACTTGAACGCGTTGTTGATCCGGAACGTACCCGCGAGATTGTCGTTGTCGAACGGGTGCGCGAACATGGCGCCGCCCGCGCGATTGTCCATATTGGCAAGGCTCAGCGGGCTCACGTAGTCGACCATCGACTCGTATTGACGACCGAGCGTGAACGAGCCCCAATGATCGCCGGCCAGCCCGACAAAGCTTTGACGCGCGAACAGGCCGTTCTTCGAGCCGCCCGAATAAAGGTCGAAACCGCCTTCCAAGGTGAAGATCGCCTTGAGACCGCCGCCGAGATCCTCGGCGCCGCGCAACCCGAACCGGCTACCCGAGGTCATGTTGCTCGTCGCGCGCCAGGTCGCGCCCGTGTTCGCTGCATCGTTGCTCGTGTAGCTCAGGCCTGCGTCAATCAACCCATACAGCGTCACGCTGCTTTGGGCGTGGGCGGCGACAGCAAACAAGCCAGTCACGCCGGCGACGATAAGGGTTTTTTTCATATCTGCTCCAGTACGTGTCGAATCCCGGACACACGCCGCACGCCCCCTCGTCGGGCTGCCGCGCACGATGCGCCGAGGCAAGAACGTCAGCACTACACCGACTGATTTCTTGACCGGGCCGAGCTTAAGGACGTCATGGAGCACTGACCACGCACAAAAGTTGAATTAGCTTTTTGGAAAATTCAAAAGATGAAATAGCGAGATGCGGACGGTCCCGACACAGAAGGCTCTGAAGCGGGCGTATGGAAGTTTCGAATCCGGATGTTTTCGACGAATGTTGTTAAATCGTCACAGCGAATTTTTGTGACTTTTTAAAGAAGTTAAAAATTGATTTTTATTTATTTTAAATCGATAAGGCATGCGATGCGATTTAGCCGCTTGGATTCGAGGGTGCCCCGGTGCTTTGATGCGAGCGCCGACTCACGAGAATGCTGCTGATGACGATGCACGAGAAAAGCATCTTGTCAATCAGCGAAGTGGCCGATCGATCGTGCGTACAAGTCTGGCCTGTATTCGGAACCTGGTGTGGGCGATTCTATCTAGATCATATTGACCGTATTCGATATGTCTCTTCGGTAATTTTTTCATCGCAAATGTATTAAGCGATTCCAGCATGAAGACGGAATGTGTGTGAGATATATAAGCGGCAGGTGAAGAGCGCAAAGGGCGCAAAGGGTGCAATCGTCGATGCCGCTGCAAGCCGGCCGAATTCCCGTCGCGTCGTTTCGCCTTCGAGATTGGGTGTGCGCGAACTGAATGTCAGACCTGACGGGACGGCAGGGAATCGAAATCAGTCCAATCTTCGAGGACGTAGTGGCGGGCATCCATCGGGCACGTGAGTAGGTTGGCCCAATGGTCGCCATGCCAGCTTCGCGTCTCGGGCAGCGGCGGCGGGCTCGCGCTGGGCGCGGCGGCCGCAGGCGAGGCCGATGGGCGGGCGAACATCAGGCCGAGTAGGCGTCGAGTGATAACAAACATTGAAAACTCCTGAAATCCGAAGCATCTCACTTCGATGGTATTTCTCGAGTTCAACCAGACAAGACGCGTTAACACCTAGACATGCATCGATACTGAATGATTTCAATGCGATGGGGTCGCACTACAAATTGCGTACCATATTCGAATGGGCCCGGCTGCATAATGTCGCGCCAACGTTTGCGGGCGATATGTGATGCGGAATACCACGTGACGATCTATCCGAAAAACACTTGACTGAAATTTGCCGGCTATTTATAAATTCGGCGTGGGCCGCCTCCGATTAACCGAGGTGCCTGCCCAATCGGTCAGAGACGCGCCGACTTTGGTATACATCAACTACTTGGGATGCAATATGGAAACGGGTGTTGTCAAATGGTTTAACGATGCCAAGGGCTTTGGTTTTATTGCTGCAGATGGCGGCGGCGAGGATCTGTTCGCGCACTTTTCCGAAGTTCGCGTCGAGGGCTTCAAGTCGCTCAAGGAAAATCAGCGTGTCTCGTTTGAAGTGAAGACGGGCCCGAAGGGTAAGCAGGCTGCCAATATTCGCCCGCTTTAAGTGCGTCGAGGCTGATCAGGAAAACCCGCCGAAGAAATGATGGCGGGTTTTTTTATTGGCGTTGCGCCTGCGTATCCCGTGCCGTCGCGCTGCGTCCGGCTCTAGCCTTGCGCGGGTACGCCGCCGCTTTCGCACACATGATTGAGCGCGCGCATCAGCGCGTCCGATTCCGATGAATCGAATTTGGTGAGCTGCCGCCAGTTTGCGAGCGATTCCGCGAGTTGGCTCTGGCAATCGTCGGCATGACGCACGGGCGTCACGCGCGCGAGTGCCTGAATCAACGTCGCATCGAGTCGATCGAGATGCGGCCGGATGTCGGCCGACAGATCAGGCGCGGCTTGCGTCGGCGCACCGCTCGCGTGCCATTGCGCGAACAGGCGCTCCTGGACAATCTTGCTTGCCTCGATTTGATCGCCGAAGAACAAGCGCGCGAAGTCGGGATCGACGCCTTGCGACGACGCACGCGCCACGACGTCGGCGAGCACCTGTTTCTCGCGAGGCGCATCGGTAATCGGCTTGTGATTGATCCACTTGTACTGCGCGACTGGCGTCGCGAGCGACAGACGCTCGGCGACGAGCGCGATCACATTGGTCAAAGCGGTCGTTTCACCGGTTGCGTGGGCAGCGCGGGGCGCGAGGCTCAAAGAGGTGGAAACGGCGAATGCGCAGATCAGCGCGGCAGTGCGGCGAGCAAGGGGCGTCATGCGTTCGGCGGCGGATGTGGGAACCGCGGGGAGTGTGCGGCATGAAGGCCCGAGTTGTCACTGAAACAATGACGATCCGGATGACAAGACATGACCGCAGTCCGGTACGGCGCGGCGTGATGAACAAATAGCCCGCGACGCGCGCGCTCCTCGCCATATGCAAGCGAGTCGGCCGCCATGCGGGCGTCTCTTCAGGTCGTTTTCGGGCGTGCCTGACGTTCTTCAAAGAACGCTCGCACGTGATCCGGCAGATCGGCCAGAAATTCTACGTTGGATGGCTCCGGATCCGGACTGGCCACCTTTTCGGGGGCAGGGATCTTCGTGGGCTTCGCATCCATGATCATCTCCCAAACATGCCTTTGATTATCCGCTTGTGTATCGGCTTGTTACAGCGCCCCGTCCATTCGCTCGCACAGGTGTTGCGCCGTCGGCACATCCGTCTGTGGGCGCCGCCGTCGACGGCAGCCGTAAGCCTGTTAACGACGCGCCGATTGTTTTGTTGACATCGTATGCATGCGTTTTTTTGTTCGTGCGCATCGTTCGAGCGATTGAAGCGGTCGGCGCGATCCAAAACAAAAAACCCGCCGAGAACCGAAGTTATCGAGCGGGTTTTTTGTTTCCCGTTACAGGGGGAATTCTGGTGCCGGAAAGAGGAATCGAACCCCCGACCTTCGCATTACGAATGCGCTGCTCTACCGTCTGAGCTATTCCGGCGACGAAGAAACGAGAGTATAGCGGCGCTATTTGAAGAATGGAAGCCCCTTTGTGCAAACGCGTTAAAAAAACGCGCGGCGTGTTTTGCACAAGGCGTCCGGTGGCGCGTTCCCGTGCACGCAATGCTTGCGGCGGTGCGTCTGGCGAAACGCGTGAGCATGCGGTATCCAGTAGCCACGCTCGACGCGCGCATCGCACGCTCGTACGCGTTCGGGCCGCGTTCGCAAGCATCGATCGCGACCATGAAGTGCCGGCTCCGTTCTTTTTTTGGTAGCCGGCATTCCGTGCCACAAGGCGTCTGCCGGCGGTGCGGCGCGAGAATTGCGATGCGCAAGCGGTGAAGCGAGACACGATGTTCACCCAGGGAACGACAACAATGACGATTTTCGCGAGAAAGACAATCGATGCGCTTCAGGCCGAAGCGGATGCGGGAGACGATTTCGATGCCGGCGAAGGGCATCGGACTTTGAAACGAACGCTGTCCGGTTTTGACCTGACCTTATTAGGAATTGGCTGCATCATCGGAGCCGGTATCTTCGTTTTAACCGGTCATGCGGCGGCGTCGAATGCGGGACCGGCTGTCGTGCTTTCATTCGTTTTCGGCGCGATCGTGTGTGCGTTCGCCGGGCTTTGCTATGCCGAAATGGCGTCGACGGTCCCCGTCTCGGGGAGCGCCTACACGTATGCGTACGCCACGATGGGCGAATTCATCGCCTGGTTGATCGGATGGGATCTGATTCTCGAGTATTGTCTCGGCGCGACGACCGTCGCGATCGGATGGTCCGGATATGTCGTGAGTTTTCTGCGCGGCTTCGGTATCGAGATTCCGCCGGCGCTCGCCCAGGCGCCATTCGCCTACGACCCCGTCACGCATTGGAGTCACACGGGCGCATTCCTCAACATTCCCGCGATGCTCGTCGTCGCGGTCATCACGGTCCTGCTCGTGACGGGTATTCGCGAGTCCGCGCGCGTGAATAGCGCGATCGTCGTGATCAAGGTCCTGATCGTTGTCGCGTTCATCTTGTCGGGTTTCGCCTTTGTCGATCGCGCGCATTGGGTGACCGCGCACAACCCCGACGGCCTGTTCATTCCGCCTAATGCAGGTCACGACGGCGTGTATGGGTGGAGCGGCGTATTGCGCGGCGCGGCCGTGGTGTTCTTCGCCTATATCGGTTTCGATTCCGTGTCGACCGTTGCGCAGGAGACCGTCAATCCGAAACGCAATATGCCGATCGGTCTGCTCGGTTCGCTGATCATCTGCACGATCCTGTACGTGCTCGTCTCGTATGTGCTCACGGGCATCGTGCCGTTCGACAAGCTCAACGTCGCCGATCCGATCGCGGTCGGCATCGATGCGATCGGCATGCGTTGGCTCGCGCCGATCATCAAGCTCGGCGCGATCTTCGGTCTGACCTCGGTCATCCTGGTCCTGCTGCTGAGCCAGCCGCGAATTTTCTACACGATGTCGAAGGACGGCTTGCTGCCGCCGTTCGCGGCCCGGATCCATCCGCGCTTTCGTACGCCGCACATCACGACGATCGTGACCGGCATCGTCGTCACCGTGCTCGCGGGCCTGTTGCCGATCGGTCTGGTCGGCGAACTCGTGAGCATCGGCACATTGTTCGCGTTCGCGGTCGTGAGCATCGGCGTCGTCGTGTTGCGCATCACGCATCCCGAGATCGAGCGGCCGTTCCGTACGCCGGCGGTCTTTATTGTCGGGCCGCTCGGAGCGATCTCGGCCGTCTTCCTGATGGCCGGTCTGCCTGCCGATACGTGGTTGCGCCTGGTCGCCTGGATGGCAATCGGCATCGTCATCTATTTCGGCTATGGCATCCGGCATAGCCGGATGCGCGAACGCACGCGCTGATCGCGCGCGGGTCAGTCGGAGTCCGCGGGCTCCGGTCGTAGCGCGAACGCTTGCGCATAGAGCGCGAGCGTTTGCGCAAGCGCGTCGGTCATCATCGTGTCCTCGAGCCGGATCGGTCCGGGGTCGTTGAGCGACGCATTGATCATCGTGCCGATCACGATCTGGAATCCGACCGCGAGCCGCCGCGATGCATCGGTGCGTTGGCAAAGCTCGGGCGTGCGGATGAGCCGCTGTGAAATATCGCGGATGAACTCGCGTCCCAGTTCCTTGAACGGCTGCCATCCTCCCGACGTGTGGTCGCGCCGCTGCATCGATGCGCGCAAGATCCCGCGGTGGTGCAAGTGCCATTGCCGCACGCCGTCGACCACGCGCACGCACGCATCCTGAAGTCCGATCCGCGCGCCGTGTTCGCTGTCGAGATGCGTCGTCAGCGCGCGCTGCGTGCGCATCCCGTCGTCGAGTGCGAGCCGCTGCAATGCGAGGAAGTACGCCTCCTTGCCCTCGAACCGCCGGTAGAACGCGCCCGTCGTCAGGTTGGCGTGCTTGCAGAGTTCGCTGACGCTGAGTCCTTCGTAGCTGACATGCGTGAGGAGCGCCCGGCCCGCCTCGAGCAACGCGTCGGCCGAACGCTGGCCGCTCTTGTAGCGCGGCGCGACGAATCCGTCCTGGTTGCCGAGGGCGATGGACAAAGGCGGTTCGGATGGCTTGGACATGGAAAACCCTGAATTGACCCTCCGAATGGTAGTCCATATTATCTTTTCAAAAGATAGCGGACGTTACCAATTCGTTCGCGCCCCCGGGAAACCGTTGCGCGGTATCGAGAACAGGAGAGGCATATGAACGCAGAAACGGCCACGGCCGAGCAGGCGGCCCCAGCGATTATTCGATCCGGAGTACGAAAGACTTCGTTCACGATCGATCCGATTTCACCCATGATCGGCGCGGAAGTCGGACGCATCGATCTGACGATGCCGCTCGACGACGATCAATACGCCGCGCTTCGCGCCGCGTTACTTGAACACAAGCTGCTCGTGTTCCGCGATCAGGACATCACCCCGCGACAACACGTCGACTTCGCGCATCGGTTCGGCGATCTCGAAATCCATCCCGTCTTTCCGCATCACCCCGAACACCCCGAACTCGTGCTGCTCGGCGGCGACCACACGACGGCCGCGCGCGAGAACGTCTATCACACGGACGTGAGCTGGCGCGCGCGACCCTCGATGGGATCCGTGCTGCGTTGCGTCGAATGTCCGACGGTCGGCGGCGATACGCTTTGGGTCAATATGGCGGCCGCCTATGCACGGCTTCCGCAGACGGTGCGCGAGTCGATCGACGGCCTCGTCGGCGTCCACGATCTGTTGCCTGCTTTCGGCACGCGCATGACGGACGACGAACGCACGGCGCGCCGGGCCGCGTATCCGCCCGTGATGCATCCGGTCGTACGGACCCATCCCGAAACGCAGGAACGGATTCTCTACGTGAACGAAGCGTTTACGACGCACCTCGCCAATTTCGTCGAAAAGAACGATGTTCGCGTGGGCTTCGATTTCCGGCTCGCGGAAATGGACATCCTTCAATACCTGTTCCGTCAAGCCGCGATTCCCGAGTACCAGGTTCGACTCAAATGGCGTCCGAACACGATCGCGTTCTGGGACAACCGCGCCACCCAGCACTACGCGATCCAGGACTACTTCCCCGCGCGCCGCCGGATGATGCGCGCGACGATCATCGGTGAAGTGCCGGTCTGATCGCGTCACAAACAGGCGACGGCACGAACGGTCGGTATGGCCGACGCGCCGTGGCATCCGCAAGACCGAAGAGAGGCATGCAGTGAATATGTTGGAAACAGACGCACAGATCGACGCATGCGGTTTCGACCGCGCTCGCGCGTGGGATACGATCGACATCACGTTCGAACGGCAGCGGCGCGCATTCAAGGACGCGCCATACCCTTCGCTCAACGCGCGGCGCGCCACGCTGCGTCGACTACGAGACGCGATCCGAACGCACGCGATGGTCTGCGCCGACGCGGCCCGCGAGGACTTCGGCATACGCGCATCGGACGAGACGCTGCTTGTCGATCTGTTGCCGTCGCTCTTGCATATCGATCACCTGAGGCGTCATCTGCGCCGCTGGATGCGGCCGTCACGGCGGAGCACGGAGCTGTTGTTCAAGACGAATCGCGCGGCGGTCCACTATCAGCCGAAGGGCGTCGTCGGCATCGTCGTGCCGTGGAATTTTCCGTATTACCTGGCGCTGGGGCCGCTCGCGACCGCGCTCGCGGCGGGCAATCGCTGCATGATCAAGACGTCGGAATACGCGCCGCATGCGTCGCGTGCGCTTCGCGCGCTGCTCGAAGACGTCTGCGATGCGGACGAAGTGGCCGTCGTTGAAGGCGACGCCGATTGCGCGCGGCGCTTTTGCGCGTTGCCGTTCAATCATCTCGTGTTCACGGGCTCTCCCGCGGTCGGTCGCCATGTCATGCAGGCAGCGTCACGAAATTTGACGCCCGTGACGCTCGAACTGGGCGGCAAGTCGCCCGCCGTCGTACTGCGTTCGGCGTCGATCGAGACGGCGGCACGGCGCATCGTGCACGGCAAGCTGACCAACGCGGGGCAGGTGTGCGTCGCGCCCGACTATGCATTCGTGCCGCAGGAATCGGTCGACGCATTCTGCGAGCATGCGCGGCGCGCGCATGACGCGCAGGCCGGAGATGGGGCATCCGCGACGTCGATGATCGACGCGCGCGGATACGCGCGCATGGAAGCCCTGCTCGATGATGCGCGCGACAAGGGCGCGCACGTCATCGTGTGCGGACCGAATTCACCGGAAACACGTCAATTCGCGCTGCACATCGTCACGAACGTCTCGCCGCGCATGCGCATCGCGCGCGAGGAAATCTTCGGACCGATCCTGCCCGTGTTCGCGTATGCGTCCTTCGACGATACGATCGACTTCATCCGCTGCCACGAGCGTCCGCTTGCGCTCTACTGTTTCGGACACGATCGCGAAGAGCGCGAACGTCTGTTGCGCGAGACGCATGCGGGCGGCGTGACGTTCAACGACTGGGGCTGGCACGTACTCAATCACGATCTGCCGTTCGGCGGCAGCGGAACGTCGGGCATGGGCAACTATCATGGCGAAGAAGGCTTTCGCGAACTGTCGCATGCGAAGGCCGTGTTCTCCGAACATCGCGCCTTTCCGATCGAGCTGTTTCATCCGCCTTACGGACGCTGGGCACAGCGGCTCGCGATGCGCTGGTACTTCGGCGCCGACGTCGCGGCCGCCCTGTACGCCATCCCCAAATTCGACGTGGACCGGTCTGACATCCGTTGAATCGCGTCTCGCACGGGAACGTCGAGACGGCATCCGCACGGCGCTTGCAACGCACGCGTACGAAGTATGTAATCAGGAGGACGTAGTATGTTGGGCATGATGATGGATCGACCTTTGCTGATTTCGTCGATACTCGAACACGCTGTTCGCTCCGATGCGCAGCGCACGATCGTTGCGCGCGACACGGACGGAACGCTCTGGCGCTATTCCTATCGCGAGATGGCGACCCGTGCGCGGCGCCTCGCGAATGCGCTGCTCGCGCGCGGAATCGCGCGCGGCGACCGCGTGGCGACCCTCGCCTGGAACGATCACCGGCATCTCGAGATGTACTACGCCGTGCCCGGCATCGGCGCGGTGCTGCATACGTGCAATCCGCGTCTGCATGTCGATCAACTGGCTTACGTGCTCAATCACGCGGAAGACACCGTGCTCATGTTCGATCCGGCCTTCGCGCAGCTCGTCGAGGCGGTCGTGCCGCGGTGTCCGAAGTTGCGACACGTCGTCTGTCTGAGTCACGCGCTTCCGTCGATCGATGTGCCGCATGTCGAGTCCTACGAGGCCTGGATCGCATCGTCGGACGATCGCCTCGCCTGGCCCGAGTTCGACGAGCGCACCGCGAGCGGACTCTGTTATACGTCGGGCACCACGGGCCATCCGAAGGGTGTGCTCTATTCACATCGCTCGACGGTGCTGCATTCGCTCGTGCTCGGCGGCAATCAGGCGCTCGCCGTGTCGCCGAGCGATACGGTGATGCCGGTCGTGCCGATGTTCCACGTCAACGCCTGGGGTTTGCCGTACGGCGCGCTGCTCAATGGCGCGGCGCTCGTGTTGCCCGGCGCGCGACTCGATGCGGCGAGTCTGTTCGAGCTGATCGACGCCGAGCATGTCACGTGCGCGGCTGGCGTGCCGACGATCTGGCTCGCGCTCGCGCAATACATGCAGCAGCACGGCGTACGTCCCGCGACGATGCGGCGCACCGTCGTCGGCGGTTCGGCGATGCCGGCCGCGCTGATCCGCACGTTCGCCGAATCGTTCGATGTCGAAGTCCGGCATGCGTGGGGGATGACCGAGACGAGCCCGCTCGGCACGGTCACGCGCGCGCTCGATCCCGTCGACGACCTTGACGACCTCGACGAGCACGCGCTCGATGCACGCTACGCGCGCGCCGCGACGCAGGGCCATCCGGTCTTCGGCGTCGAGCTTGCGCTGCGTACGTCCGATGGCGGCAGGGCGCCGCATGACGGGCAGACGTGCGGTGAACTGCTCGTACGCGGGCCGTGGATCGCGTCGGGTTACGTGGCGAGCGGGACCTGCGCGACCGAGGACGGCTGGTTCGCGACGGGCGACGTCGCGACGATCGACGCGTCGGGCTGCATGCGGATCACGGATCGCGTCAAGGACGTGATCAAGTCGGGCGGCGAATGGATCAGTTCGATCGATCTCGAGAATGCCGTCATGGCGCATCCGGCCGCGTTGATGGCCGCCGTCATCGGCGTACCCCATCCGAAGTGGGACGAACGCCCGCATCTGTTCGTCGTGTCGAGACCCGGCAGCGACGTCGATGCCGCCACGCTGCACGCGTTTCTCGCGCAGCGCGTCGCGAAGTGGTGGCTGCCCGAGACCATCGAGTTCGTTGCCGAATTGCCGCTCGGCGCGACCGGAAAAGTCCAGAAGCAGACCCTGCGAGAGATCTGGGCGGCGCGCGCGCGAAGCGTCGAGGCATCGCGCGCGGCGTCCCGAGAGGCGAACGCCGGGCGGATCGCGGACGCGCCGGCGAGCTGACGCGCCGCGCTCGTTCGCTTCGTCCATGTGTGCACCGATGTGCGCCTTGATCCCGAAACCGATCGGCCTCCGAATGCGTGCGTGACGCGGCATCGATTGCCCGTTATGCACGCCGAGTCCGACCTCTGCATGCGTGAACATGATGACTTCGCTGCGCCCATCGCCCGCTTATCAACCCGTGCGCGCCTGGTGCGTCACGGCCATGCTGTTCGTGCTGATCGCCATCAACTTCATGGACAAAGTCGTCCTCGGCCTCGTGGCCGCGCCGTTGATGCGCGAGTTGCATCTGTCTCCCGCGCAGTACGGTGTGCTTGCGGGAAGTTTCTTCTTCCTGTTCGCGCTGAGCGGCGTCGCGGGAGGCTTTCTGTCGAATCGCTTCGCGACGCGGTGGCTATTGCTCGCGATGAGTTTGATCTGGGCGATCGTGCAGTTGCCGATCGCGTTCAGCACGTCGCTCGTCGCGCTCGTGGTCTGCCGCGTATTGCTTGGCGCGGGCGAGGGGCCTGCGCAGCCCGTTGCGATTCACGCGTGCTACAAGTGGTTTCCCGATGCGCGGCGCAATCTGCCCGTCTCGGTGTTCCAGCAGGGCGGGGTGTTCGGGATGGTCGTCGCGGGGATCGGGATTCCCTTGGTCAACGATCGCTGGGGATGGCGGGCGAACTTCTTCGTGCTTGCCGTGCTCGGCGCGGCTTGGGCTATCGCGTGGCTGTGTGTCGGGCGTGAAGGCACGCTCGATGCGGGGAGGACGTCCGAGCGGGCGCCTGCGCGCTTCGATGAGGGCGTGCCGGATACAGCGTTCGAGACCCACGATGCGAACCCGCAGGCCGCCGGAAACGGCACGACATGCGGCGTGAAATCCGACGAGCGCAGCAGCGGAAAGGGCTCCGGACAGGGCGATAAACAGGGCGATAAACAGGGCGACAAACAGGGCGAAAAGCAGGGCAACGAATCGGGCCACGGAAAGGGCTACGAAAACGGCGACGAAAAGGGCATCGAGAACGCCGACGCCCGGCGCGGCGCGCGATACGGCGTCGACGGATCGGCGACCGAAACGCCGCGTCTGCGTTATCGCGCGCTCCTGGCCGACCGGACCGTGAGCTTCACGATCGCCCTGCATTTCGCGGCGTTCCTCTCGCTCGCGCTCGCGCTGACCTGGCTGCCGGCCTATCTGAGCGAAGGGCTCGGCTTCGCCCCGCACCGCGCGGGTCAGTTGTTCGCGGCGACGCTCGTCGTCAGCGCGCCGATCGGTCTTGCGCTGTCCGCGTGGTCGCAACGTCTATTGATGCAGGGCGTGCCGTCACGCATCGCGCGCGGCGCGTTCGTCTGCGCATGTCTGGGCGTCGGCGGTCTGCTGCTGATCGCGGCGGCGCTCGCTCCGTTGCCGCCGCTCGCGAAAGTCGTGTTGATCGCGCTCGCGATCGCGACGACGCCGATCATCTACTCGCTCGGACCCGCGATGGTGGCGCAGATCGTGCCGGCTTCGCAGCGCGGGGCCGCGCTCGCGATCGAATACTCGATCGCCTGGACCGCCGGCGTCATTGCGCCGCCCGTTGTCGGCGGGCTGATCCGCGCGGCGAACAACAACATCGCCGCCGGTTTCGAGCAGGGACTGTTGATCACGGGTGTGTTGCTGGCCGTGCTCAGCGTGTGCGGCTTGACGGTCCTGAACCCCGAACGATCGGTCGAGCGTCTGTCGCAACGGGCGATCGCCTGAGTCCGATCCGCGCGTTTTTTCCAACCCTTACTTCGCGGTTTCGAAGCGTCCCTGCGCGGGTCGAAGGGCGTGCCGCGTCCGATTCACATGCAAGTCCCGCCGATCCCGCGCGATATCGATTTGCGCCGGGCGCGCGAGGCCACACCGGATTTATCGGGGAGAGTCAGCATCATGCAAAGAAGTCTTCAGAAGCCGTATCTGGGCAAGGCGCTGCGCCGCGCGTCGATCGCGGGCGCGATCGGATGTTGGGCGGGGACGTCGTTCGCCCAGTCCTCGGTGACCTTATATGGCCTCATCGATTCGGGCCTGCGCTATACGACGAACGCCGACAAGGCAGGCGACAGCCGTTGGCAGACGATGTCGGGCGGCGCGAGCGAAAGCCATTTCGGCATCAAGGGCAGCGAGGATCTCGGTGGCGGTCTTTCGGCGATCTTTCAGCTCGAGGATCGCTTCTTCACGAACTCCGGCACGACAGATCCGGCGTATCCGTTCTTCAACACGGCGTTCGTCGGCTTGCAATCGACGACATACGGGCGCCTGACGCTCGGTCGTCAATTGAATCCGTTCGCGGATGCGGTCATGCGCACCTACATCACGAACCCCTGGCTGCCGACGGTCTACCAGTTCCGTCCCGAGGTCGGCATGGCGCAGGGCGTCTGGACGAGCAGCATGGCCAAGTACGCGGCGCAATGGCACGACGTGACGGTCGAGGGGTCCTATGCCTTCGGCACGACGGGCGCGTTCGGCGCGGGCAGCCAGATCGGCGCGTCGATCGCGTATGTGCCGCAAGGACCCGTGAGTCTCGCCGCGGGCTACCTCGATGCGCGCGACGCCGTGAACGGGTCGGCGCACTTCAAGGCCTGGACCGCGGGCGGGACCTACACGTTCGACAGCACACGGTTCAGCTTGGGCTGGGCCGAGAACCGCGAGGATCCCGGATTCACGGGCAACTTCCCGAACGGACCCTACACGACGGCGACGCTGACGGCGCTCAAGTTCAATAACTTCACCGAGCGCACGATGATCTTCGGCGGCGTTACGCAGACCGTCGGCGCGGCGACGCATCTGTCCGCGAACGTGTGGCGCACATTGCAGGAGGGCAAGCAGACGAGCGGCGACGGCAACGCGACGCAGTTCCAGTTGATGGCCGACTACAACCTGTCACGACGGACCGACGTCTATATAGAGGGCGACTACGCGTGGTACAGCGGCGGTCTCATTGGCGCGCAGATTCAGGGCTTCAATGGCTTGAGCGCCGCGCAAGGGTCGACACAGCTCGGTGCGATGGTGGGCATTCGGCATCTGTTCTGAGTGTGCATCGATCGCGGTCCGG
Organism: Pararobbsia silviterrae; assembly: GCF_003628125.1. Taxonomy (GTDB): domain Bacteria; phylum Pseudomonadota; class Gammaproteobacteria; order Burkholderiales; family Burkholderiaceae; genus Pararobbsia; species Pararobbsia silviterrae. The sequence goes on along the minus strand of NZ_RBZU01000003.1, from coordinate 306,611 downwards.
CGACACGGCGACACGGCGACACGGCGAACCGGTGCTGCGTGCAAACGCCGCCGGTTCGTCGCGCGCACGGCGCCGTCGCATTTGAGGCGGATATCGGCACGACCGTACGCGATCGATGCTTGCGTCATTGTTTTTGTCGTTGGCTTGCGAGGTCTCAAGGGCCTCGTGACTTTAAGCGCTTCGAGCGCGTCATCTCCTGACGCGCCATGTCCTCAAGCGCTGAATTCCCTCGGGTGGCTAAGCGCTCAAAGCCATTAGGCACACGAGGCGCAAAGTCTATGCGTGCCTCAACGGCTTCACTCGCACGCACCTTTGAGCGCTCACATCGCTTAAAGCCCTCAAGCTCCCGAGCGCGCGCAAAGTGCTAAAGCTTCGGATGGCTAAAGCCATGCATGTTCGGCTTTAGCCATCCACACAACCTGATACCACGCAGGTCCGCGTTTACCGATCCTTACGTCACGCGTCCGATGATCGCGCCTTCATCGAGCGTTTGCTCGCGCGCATCTCCGTTGCTCCGCACGCGCGACCTCGCATTGAGTAAAAGTACTTAAGCGTGTGTCGACGCTAAACCGTGCTCAAATAAGACCTTAACGCCCATCAGGGTTTTGATTAAGGATCTTTTTAATCCTCGTCCTCAAGTTGCCGGGTCGCTCGCCGTTAAAGGCGTCATGTGATCCTTATTATGCTCAGCGAGTACGTCTTACTCGTCGGATTGATCTGATGCATGGCATGGATTGCCGGTCGTCTTTATCCCGGAAGGATTCATGTCTGAAGCTTTCGTCACTGCCCATTTCGCGCGAGCCTGGCCGCAAGCGCGCAAGCCGGCTATTGCGGCAGGGGTGCTCGGTGTGATCGGCGCGCTTGCGCTGTTGTTCTTCGGCACGCTGTCGATCCCCGTCGTCGTGGTCGCCGTGCTTGTCGCGGTCGGCGGTCTCGCGGTCGGTTGGCTGATCGTCGGTGCCGTCTCGCGCGATCACGGTGAACTCGATACTTATGTAGCAAGCTATCAAACGCTGAGCGCGGAGCTCGCGCCGACATGGGCGCGTCTCATCGAAATGTCGCGGAGTCAGACCGAGACCGCGGTGTCCGAACTGGTCCAGTTGTTCTCGGGCATCGTCGGGCGGCTCGATCGCTCGCTCAAGGCGTCCGACGCCGCCGCGCATTCGATCGAGACCGGCGATACGAGTCTGCTCGCCGTGTTCTCGCGCAGCGAACAACAACTTTCGACCGTGCTCAGCACGCTCGACGCGGCGATGCAGGACAAGATGTCGCTCGTCGGCCAGATCCACGAGCTGACGACCTTTATCGCGGAACTCGATCAACTCGCGAGCGAAGTCTCGACGATTGCGGCGCAGACCAATCTGCTCGCCATCAATGCGGCGATCGAAGCGGCCCACGCGGGCGAGACCGGCCGCAGCTTCTCCGTCCTGGCTCAGGAAGTACGCAAGCTCGCGGCGCTGTCGGCTGAAACCGGTCAGCGCATCGGGACCAAGGTGCGCGTCGTCAACGAGGCGATCACGGCGACCTGCGCGGCTGCCGATGCAAGCGGCGATTCCGACCGGCACGCGACGCAGGCCTCGGGTACCGCGATCGCGGGCGTGCTCGCCGAATTCCGCGGTGTGACCGAGGCGCTGACCGATTCGACGAGCGTGCTCAAGGCCGAAAGCCTCGGCGTGCAGTCCGAGATCGCGAACGCGCTCGTGCAATTGCAGTTTCAAGACCGCGTGAGTCAGATCCTGACCCACGTGAAAGGCAACATCGGACGTCTGCCCGACTATCTCGCCGAACACCGGAACCAGATCGAAAGCAGCGGGGTGCTCGCGCCCGTGTCGGCCTCGACATTGCTCGAGGAGCTCGAACGCAGCTACGTGATGGCCGACGAGCGCGCCGCGCCGCGCCCCGGTGCGGCCGCGGCCCCGAAAGCCGTCGAGCCGGCCGACGACATCACTTTTTTCTGAGCGATCATGGCAAAGACCATTCTGATTGTGGATGACTCGGCATCGTTGCGGCAGGTTGTCGCGATTGCGCTGCGCGGGGCGGGTTACGACGTGCTCGAAGCGAGCGACGGACGCGATGCGCTCGCGAAGCTCACGGGCCAGAAGGTCCATTTGATGATCAGCGACGTCAATATGCCGAATATGGACGGCATCAGCTTCGTGAAGGCCGTCAAGCAATTGCCGGCCTACAAGTTCACGCCGGTCGTCATGTTGACGACGGAGTCGCAGGACGAAAAGAAACGCGAAGGTCAGGCGGCCGGCGCGAAGGCTTGGGTCCTCAAGCCGTTCAAGCCCGAGCAGATGATCGGCGTCGTGCAGAAGCTCGTTTTGCCCTGAATGAGAGAACGGGTATGTCGGATACCGGAATCTTCGATGCCGCCGCGCCGCAAGGCGATCGCGATGCATCGCCCGCGAGCCTGCGCGTCGACGGCGAACTGAGCATCTATCGCGCGCACGAACTCAAGCAGACGTTTGTAGCGGCGATCCAGGGCGTCGACGCGCTCGAAGTCGATTTATCCGGCGTCACCGAACTCGATTGCTCCGGGGTTCAGTTACTGATGCTGTTACGCACGCTCGCGCGCGAGAAAGACGCCGAGCTGCATCTGACGAACCACAGCCCGGCTGTGCGTGAAGTCTTCGAGCTCCTCGATCTCGCCGCGTTATTCGATACGCCGGCGCTCGGCACCGCGCCTGCGGCCTGATTCTTCCATTGCGACGCGACCATGTCCTCCCTCAATCTCGATCAAGCGCTGCAGACCTTTATCGTCGAGAGCCGCGAACTGCTCGAAGACATGGAGACCGCGCTGCTGTCGCTCGGCGAAAACGACCCCGATAGCGAGGCGGTCAACGCGATCTTCCGCGCGGCGCATACGATCAAAGGCTCCGCGGGCCTGTTCGGCCTCGATTCGATCGTCGCGTTCACGCATGTGCTCGAAAGCGTGCTCGACGACGTCCGGTGCGGGCAGCTGACGCCCGACATGAAGATGATCGCGCTGCTGCTCTCGTGCGGAGATCATATTCGCCACCTGATCACGGGCGTCGAAAACGACCAGCTCGAAGGCGACGCCGAATCGGATACGCGCGCCGCGGCCCTGGTCGAACAACTGCGTGTCTATCTCGGTCCGCAGGCCGGCGCGCCCGACGTCGACGACGCGCACGCGCACGGGTCGCACGGCGAGATGCCGGCCGCTCCCGTGCCGATATCGGGCGGCATCGGTCATTGGCATCTCTCGTTGCGCTTCGCGACGGGCGTGCTTCGCAACGGAATGGACCCGCTGTCGTTTGTCCGCTATCTGCGCACGCTCGGCGACATTCGCGGCATCGTCACGATCGGCGACGCGATTCCGGCGGTCGACGACATGGACCCCGAGTGCTGCTATCTGGGCTTTGAAATCGCCTTCGATTCGACGGCCGATCGCGCGACGATCGAAAGCGTCTTCGAGTTCGTCATCGACGATTGCGAACTGCGCATCCTCGCGCCGGGCAGCACGCTCGACGACTGCGCGGCGCTGATTCGCGAGATCGGTTCCGATCCCGATCAGCTCGCCGCGATGTGGGTGCATTGCGGCACGCTCGCGTCGGACGACGTCGCGCGCGTGCTGGGGCGCGTCGAACACGCGGTCGAGCCGGTCGTCGCGGACGCGCCCGCCGACGCTGCGGATGCCGCCGCACACGTTGAACACGCGACCCCGGCCGGCGTTTCGGATCGCGCGACGGCGGCCGGCGCGCCGAACGCGACCGCTTCGGATCGCGATACGTCCGCCGCGGCGAAGACGCAGCGCGCGAAGGACGGTCCGTCGCTGCGCGTCGACGCGCAGCGCCTCGATCAACTGATCGACTTGATCGGCGAACTCACGATCGCGGCCGCGGGCGCATCGATCGCCGCGCGGCGTCATCGGATCAGCGAACTCGAAGAGAGCACGTCGACGCTGACCGCGCTCGTCGAGGAAGTCCGCGATACCGCGTTGCAGCTCCGCATGGTGCGCATCGGCGCGACGTTCAATCGCTTCCAGCGCGTCGTGCACGATCTCTCGCTCGAGATCGGCAAGGACATCGCGCTGACGGTCAGCGGAGAAGAGACCGAACTCGACAAGACGCTCGTCGAGAAGCTCACCGATCCGCTCACGCACATGGTGCGCAACGCGATCGACCATGGCATCGAGGCGCCCGAGGTTCGGCTCGCGGCCGGCAAGCCGGCGCGCGGCACCGTCGCGCTCAACGCGTATCACGATTCGGGCAGCATCGTCATCGAGGTCAGTGACGACGGCGCGGGGCTCAAGCGCGACCGGATTCTCGCGAAAGCGATCGAACGCGGTCTCGTGGATGCCGAACAACGGCTCACCGACAGCGAAATCTACGACCTCATCTTCGAGCCCGGATTTTCGACGGCCGAGCAGGTCACGAATCTGTCGGGACGCGGCGTCGGCATGGACGTCGTCAAGCGCAACATCACGGCGCTGCGCGGCTCGATCGGCATCGACAGCGTGCTCGGACGCGGCACGCGGATCGTGGTCCGCTTGCCGCTGACGCTCGCGATCATCGACGGCTTCATGGTCTCGATCGACGGGTCGGTGTTCACGATCCCGCTCGAAATGGTCGAGGAGTGCATCGAATTCGACGTCGAGTCGATGCACGACTACACGAATCTGCGCGGACAGGTCCTGCCGTTCATCCGCATGCGCGAGCTGTTCGGTGTCGAGACGGATGCGCCGCGACGCCAGAGCGTCGTCGTGATCCGTCACGCGGGTTCGCGCGCGGGGCTCGTCGTCGACAGCTTGCTCGGCGAGTTCCAGACCGTGATCAAGCCGCTGAGTCCGATCTTCTCGCATGTGCGTTGCGTGAGCGGATCGACGATTCTCGGCAGCGGTGAAGTCGCACTGATTCTCGATGTGCCGGCGTTGTTCGAGACCGTGCACGTCGAACGCGATCGCGATGCGCGCTCGCCCAACCGTGCCGACCGGGTGCAGGCCCGTGCGGCAAGTGTCCATTCATGATCGGACCGCCGCCGGCCCATTCAACATCAAGGAAATGCCATGTTTGAAAAGATGTCACTCAAGGTCAAGATCGTGCTGCTGCTCACGATCGGCGTGCTCGCGACGCTATCGGTCGTCGCGATCGCGTTGCTCGGTCTGCGCACCGACGGCGAGCGGCTCGATGACGTCGGCCGCAATCGCCTGCCGTCGGTCGAAGGGCTGCAGATGATGAACGAGGCGCAGACGGCGATCCGTTCGTCGTACCGCGCGATGGACTCGGTCGCCGATCATCCCGAGGAATACGATGTGGTGCCGCACGAAATCCAGCGCCTGCACGATTCATGGGCACGCGCCGACAAGGGCTGGGCGATCTATGAGCCGCTGCCGCAGGAGCCCGAGGAAGCCGTGGTCTGGAAGCAGTTCGCCAAGGACTGGGCGACGTGGAAGGACGGCGAGCAGAAGATGGAGGACATTGCGCAGTCGATCCAGCATGCCGATGTGGCCTCGAAGAAGGACTTGTTTCTGAAGCTCCATCAGGCGCTGATCGAAAACGGGGATAACTTCCACACTGCCGAGGACGGTCTGGCCAAGCTCGTGCAGCTCAACGTCCAATACGGTTCGGATTCGACGAAGGCCGCCGAGGACGCCGCCGCGCACGCGCTGACCCAGATGTACACGGTCGCGGCCGTGTCGCTGCTGATTCTGATCGCGCTCGGTCTCTATACGCTGTCGGCGATCATGCGCCAGCTCGGCGGCGATCCCGCCTATGCGGCCGATATCGTGCGCAAGATCGCCGAGGGCGATCTTGGCGTGACCGTCGTCACGCGCGAGAACGACCGCTCGAGCATGCTGTTCGCCGTCAAGGAGATGGTCACGCGTCTCGCGCAGGTCGTCAGCGAGGTCAACAGCAGCGCGTCGAGCCTCACGCTTGCGTCGACGCAGCTCAGCGACACCGCGCAGGCGCTGTCGCAAGCCGCGAGCGAACAGGCCGCGGGCGTCGAGGAAACGAGCGCGTCGCTTGAAGAAATGACGGCGTCGATCGCACAGAACACGGAGAACGCGCGCATCACCGACGGCATGGCGACGAAGGCGGCCAACGAGGCGGCCGAGGGCGGCGAAGCCGTCAAGCAGACGGTCTCGGCGATGAAGCAGATCGCGAACAAGATCGGCATCATCGACGACATCGCGTATCAGACCAATCTGCTCGCGCTGAACGCCGCGATCGAGGCCGCGCGCGCCGGCGAGCACGGCAAGGGTTTCGCGGTCGTCGCGGCCGAGGTCCGCAAGCTCGCGGAGCGCAGCCAGGTCGCCGCGCAGGAGATCAGCGAAGTGGCGAGCGGCAGCGTCGAACTCGCCGAGCGCGCGGGTCAATTGCTCGACACGATGGTGCCGAACATTCGCAAGACGTCGGAGCTCGTGCAGGAAATCACGGCCGCGTCCGAGGAACAGACCACGGGCGTCTCGCAGATCAATACGGCCGTCGTTCAACTGAGCGACACGACGCAGCAGAACGCGTCGAGTTCCGAAGAACTCGCGGCAACGGCCGAGGAGATGAACGGGCAGGCCGCGCAACTGCAGGAGTCGATCGCGTTCTTCAAGCTGGCGGGCATGCCGGCGCGCCGCGTGCCGCCCGCGATCGAAAAGCGGGTGCGTCCGGCAGCCAAGCCGAGTGCGACCGTCGCGCGCGCGAAGGCGCCGGCGCCCGTGCTCGATCTCGGTACGAGCGATCTCGACGAATCGCAGTTCGTCAAGTTCTAGCCGGAGGCGTGTGATGAACGGAGCGACACAAGACGGTCTGCCGCGCGGTCACGCGCCGGTCGCGACGCGTCAGGACGACGCCGCGCAGTATCTGACGTTCATGCTCGGCGGCGAGATGTTCGGCATCGGCATTCTCGCGATTCGCGAGATCATCGAATACGCGGGCGTCACCGAGGTGCCGATGATGCCGCCGGTCGTGCGCGGCGTCATCAATCTGCGCGGCGCGGTCGTGCCCGTGGTCGACCTGCAGTCGCGGTTCGGCCGTGCGCCGACCGAGATCGGCCGGCGCACGTGCATCGTGATCCTCGAAACGCGGCACGCGGGTGAACGGCATGTCGTGGGCGTCGTCGTCGACGCGGTCAGCGCGGTGCTCGACATCCCGGCGTCCGAGATCGAGCCGCCGCCGACGTTCGGCACGCGGATCCGCTCGGACTTCATCCAAGGCATGGGCAAGCTGCAAGGCCGGTTCATCATCCTGCTCGACGTGAGCCAGGTGCTGAGCCTCGACGAACTCGGCGCATTCGAAACGAGCGCGGCCGGCCAGGAGCTCAGTCCGATCGCCTGATCGCGCCGCGTATCGAACGCCGGCCCGCCGATGCGAGGCCGGCGCATACCGTGATCCCGAGAGAGACCGCCGATGACAGTTCAGCTCACCGACAAGGAGTTCTCGAGATTCCGCGAGTTCATTCATAACTCGGCGGGCATCCATCTATCGCCGAGCAAAAAGAATCTGATCTGCAGCCGCCTCGCGAAGCGGCTGAATCATTTCGGCTACGCGAACTACACGCAGTACCTCGATCTGATCGGCGGCCGTGACGGGGGCGGCGAAGTGCAGATCGCGATCGATCTGCTCACGACGAACGAGACGTTTTTCTTCCGCGAGTCCAAGCATTTCGAGCAGCTGCGCTTGCTCGCGGGCGCGGTGCGCGCGAGCGCGCGCTCGGAACCCGTGCGGGTCTGGAGCGCCGCGTGTTCGAGCGGCGAGGAGCCCTACAGCATCGCGATGGTGCTCGCGGAGACGCTCGGCGAGAAGCCCTGGGAAGTCGTCGGCACCGACATCAGCACGCGCGTGCTCGCGCGCGCACGGCGCGGCCACTATCCTGTCGAACGCGCGCAGCACGTGCCGGCCGCGTTCCTCGAACGGTATTGTCTCAAGGGAATCGGCCAGTACGACGGCACGCTGCTCGTGTCGAAGCCGCTGCGTCAGCGCGTGCGTTTCGTTCATGCGAATCTGAACGTGCCGCTGCCGGATCTCGGCCAGTTCGACTGCGTGTTCCTGCGAAACGTGATGATCTATTTCAATAACGACACCAAGCGCAGCGTCGTCGCGCGCGTGCTCGAGCGGCTCAGACCCGGCGGGTTGTTCTGTATCGGTCATTCCGAGACCTTGAACGAGATCAACACCGACGTTGTGCAGGTCATGCCCTCGATCTATCGCAAGCCATGACCCGGACCCACGACTCGCGCGCGCGCGCCTTGATCCAGGAGACTGCGAGATGACGACCCCCGCTCCACCGATACGCTCGGTGCTGCTCGTCGACGACAGCGCGACGCAGCGCCATGCGGTCGAGGCGATCTTGCGCGGACTCGGCGTGGCCGAGGTCGTGCATGCGGGCGACGGCGTGCAGGCGCTCGCGATTCTCGCCGAGCCCGGCTATGTGCCCGATGTCATGATCGTCGACCTCGAAATGCCGGTCATGGACGGCGTCGAACTCATGCAGCAGCTGCGCCAGCGCGGCCTGAGCATTCCGATGATCGTCGCATCGAGCCGCGAAGGCTCGCTCGTGCGCGCGGTCGTCGGCATGGCGCGCAATCTCGGATTGCCCGTCATCGCGGGCCTTCACAAGCCGCTCACGCGATCGATGCTGTCGCAGGCGCTCACGAGCCGCGAACACGCCGAGCGCCGCCGCGTCGATCCGAGCGCCGCGCACGCGGGCGCGCTCGATCCGGGCGCGCTCGAACAGGCGATCCGCGCGGGCGCGATCGTGCCGCACTACCAGCCGAAGGTCGATATCGGGCGCGGGCTCTTGCGCGGCGTCGAAGTGCTCGCGCGCTGGACCGACGACACGCTCGGACCGGTGCCCCCCGATCGTTTTATCGCGGCCGCCGAGCGCGGCGGCCTGATCTTCGATCTGAGCCTGTCCGTCATGGATCAGGCGATCGCCCAGGCGGCGATCTGGAATGCGCGCGGCCTCAAGCTGTCGATCGCGCTCAACGTGTCGCCGATCCTGCTCAGCGAACCGAATATCGTCGACGCGATCACGCATCTGCTCGACAAACACGGCGTCGGCGCGCCGCAGATCGTGCTTGAAATCACCGAAAGCTCGGTCGTGAGTCCCGACGGCCCGGCACTCGGTGCGCTCGCGCGCCTGCGTTTGCGCGGCTTCGGCCTGTCGATCGACGACTACGGCACGGGCCTCTCGTCGATGCAGCAGTTGGCGCGGATTCCGTTCACCGAACTCAAGGTCGATCGCTCGTTCGTGCATCACGCGCATCGGCATGAAAACCTGCGCGTGATTCTCGAATCGGCCTTGACGATGGCGCATCGGCTCAAGCTCGTGACGGTCGCCGAAGGTGTCGAGACGATCGAGGACTGGCGCCTGCTGCAGCGGTACGGATGCGATGTCGGACAGGGCTATCTGATCGGCAAGCCGATGTCGGCCGACGCGCTCTTGCCGTGGATCAAGGAATATCAGGAACGCATGCCGTCGCTGCGCGCGCAGCGCAGCACGAAGCTGCGCAGCGCGGCGCGCGCGACGACGCGTCCATCGGGGAATGGGAGAGGGTCCACATGAATACGATCAAGGTGCTCGTCGTCGACGACTCCGCGGTCGTTCGTCAGGTCGTCACGGGCTTGCTCGAATCGCATCCGGACATCGAGGTCATCGGCGCCTGCGCGGACCCGTTGCTCGCCGCGCAGCGCATGCGTCAGCAGTGGCCCGACGTCATCGTGCTCGACGTCGAAATGCCGCGCATGGACGGCATCACGTTTCTCGGCAAGATCATGGCGCAGCGGCCGACGCCCGTCGTCATCTGCTCGACGCTGACCGAGGCGGGCGCGCGCACGACCGTCGAGGCGCTGTCGGCCGGCGCGGTCGCGATCGTCACGAAGCCGAAGGTCGGTCTCAAGCAGTTTCTCAGCGAGACGGCCGACGAGCTCGTGCGTGTCGTGCGCGCGGCGGCGCGCGCGAATGTCGGCGCGATCGCGAAACGCGCCAAACCGCAAGCGGTCAAGCCCGTCGCCGCGCAGGCCAAGCACACGGCCGACGTGATCCTGCCGAGCACGGGCGCCGGCGCGCGCGCGATGACGCAGACGACCGAGCGCGTGGTCGCCATCGGTACGTCGACAGGCGGCACGCAGGCGCTCGAACACGTGTTGAGCAGCTTGCCGCGCGTATGTCCGGGGCTCGTGATCGTTCAGCACATGCCCGAGAAATTCACGGCCGCGTTTGCGAGCCGCCTCGACAGCGTCTGCGAGATCACGGTCCGCGAGGCCTATCCGAATGCGCGCGTCGTGCCGGGTCAGGCCTTGATCGCACCCGGCGGCAAGCATCTGCTGCTCAAGCGTAGCGGTGCGCAATATCACGTCGACGTGATCGACGGCCCCTACGTGAACCGGCATCGTCCGTCGGTCGACGTGCTGTTTCGCTCGGTCGCGCGCTGCGCGGGCGCGAATGCGCTCGGGGTCATCATGACGGGCATGGGCGACGACGGCGCGGCGGGTCTGCTCGAAATGCGCCAGGCGGGCGCACAGACCGTCGCGCAGAACGAGGAAAGCTGCGTCGTCTTCGGCATGCCCAAGGAAGCGATCAAGCGCGGCGCCGCCCAACGGATCGTCGCGCTCGACGATATCGCCGGGGAAATCGCGGGTCAGCGTCTGCTCTGACCGAATCCTCGCCGCATCCGAGTCATTCATAAATCCGCGGATTATCATGGCGCCATGCCGGCCCCGGGGGGACGGCATTGGCGTAAATCCCGATCCGTTCGGCATTGGCGTTCATAAATATTAATGCTAACTTCGCCGCGCCTGCTCATGGTTCGTGCATGACGCCGGCGTGCCGACGCGCGCGAAGTCTGGTTTCTCGACATACACGATGAAAAAAACTGCTCAACGTCGCCCGACGATGACCGATATCGCGAAGGCGGTCGGCGTCTCGCAATCGACGGTCTCGCTCGTGCTCAACGACGCGGCCGGCGCGAAGTTCTCGGATGCGACGCGCGCCAAGGTTTACGAGGCCGCGCAGGCGCTCGGCTATCGGCACGCGGGGCGCGCGCCGGCGCTCGCGCTCGCGCCCGCCGCGCAGAGTCCGCGCAATCTGATCGTCTATCTGGCCGACGAAATCTCGACGAGCCCGCACCCCGTCGTCAACATCGACGGCGCGCGCGACGCCGCCTGGGAGCGCGGCTACGTGCTCGCGGTCTATTCGACGCACGGCAACGCCGAGATCGAGGCGCAGGTGCTGCGCGCGGTGCTCGACATGCCGAACCTGCTCGGCGTGATCTATGCGACGGTCTACACGCGCAAGGTCGCGGTGCCCGACGCATTGCGCGGCGTGCAGACCGTGCTGCTCAACTGCTATACGTCCGATCACGCGTTCTCGTCGGTCGTGCCGGCGGAGGTCGTCGGCGGCCATACGGCGACCGAGTATCTGTTGTCGCGCGGCCATCGGCGCATCGGCTTCATCAACGGCGAACCGTGGCAGGACGCCGCGAAGGACCGGCTCAAGGGCTATCGCCAGGCGCTCGCGACCGCGGGCGTGCCGTTCGACGAGGCGCTCACGCGCGACGGCGACTGGAGCTCGGGTCTCGGCTTCGAGCAGACGCTCTCGCTCATGCGCGAGAGCGCGCCGCCGAGCGCGATCTTCTGCGGCAACGACCTGACGGCGATCGGCGCGATCGAGGCGCTCAAGCAGCTCGGACTGCGCGTGCCCGAGGACGTCTCGGTGCTCGGCTACGACGATCAGGAGATCGCGCGCCATACGCATCCGCCGCTCTCGACGGTCGTGCTGCCGAACTACGAGCTGGGCCGCTGGGCCGTCGAGACGCTGCTTCAGGAACACGAGAACCATGAGGCCGGGGCGCCGGTGCGCAAGCGCACGGTCAAGCTCGACGGGCCGCTCATCGAACGCACGTCGGTCGCGGGGCCCGGCGCCGCGCGCCCGTCGGCCGACGCCGCGCCGCGTCCCCGTCCGCGCGCGGCGCGCGAGACGGCCGAACCCGCGCCGCGCGCGGCCTCCGTGGGCGGGGCACGTCGTCGCGGCGGTCAATCCGCTTAAAGAAATCGCGGCAATTCCGAGTAGGGCAAGCGCGTCAAATTCGCTTAGGAAAAGCGCGTCAAACCCGCTTGGGGCAAGGGCCGCGCAGCCGTCCTGGGGGACGGCGGGCGAGCCGCAACAGGGTGGGGCAACATCGTCGTCTAAGGGAAAATTAGTAATTATTAGCAATTGACGAGTAATAACCGCGATGGAACAATCGCCAAGCGCCTGAACCTTGCGCGCCAAAAAAACGGCGGCAAGGTCAATCCAAGAAAGACACAGAAAAAGGGCCGCGGACGGTTCGGCCCGACGCAACAACCCTGGCGCTTCGACAAAAACCCTGGAGGAAGACAATGTTGCAGAACACTCGCTGGACCCGTTCCCTCGTCGCATCGATGATCGCCGTGGCCTGCGCGGCCGCCGCCGGCGCGGCGTCGGCCGACGATGCGCCGCTGCCGAAGATTGCCGCGAAGAAGCCCCTCAAGGTCGGCTTCGCTCAGACCGAAAGCAACAACCCGTGGCGTCTGGCCGAAACGAAGTCGTTCAAGGACGTCGCGGCCAAGTGCGGCTGGCAGATGGTCATGACCGACGCGAACAGCTCGGCCGCGAAGCAGGTGTCGGACATTCGCAGCATGATCGCGCAGAAGGTCGATCTGCTCGTGTTCCCGCCGCGTGAAGAGAAGCCGCTCGCACCGGTCATTCTCGAAGCGAAGAAGGCCGGCATTCCCGTAATCCTCGTCGACCGCAACGTCGACCAGTCGCTCGCGGTCGCCGGCAAGGACTACATCACGTTCATCGGTTCGGACTTCATCGACCAGGGCAAGCGCGCGGCCGACTGGCTCATCAAGGCGACCAACGGCAACGCGAAGATCATCGAACTCGAAGGCTCGACGGGCGCGTCGGCGGCCAACGATCGCAAGAAGGGCTTCGACGACGAAATCGCATCGCATTCGGGCATGCAGATCATCGCGTCGCAATCGGGCGACTTCGCGCGCGACAAGGGCCGTCAGGTCATGGAGACGCTGCTCCAGTCGCATCCTGAAGTCACGGCCGTCTACGCGCACAACGACGAAATGGCGCTCGGTGCGATCGCCGCGATCAAGGCGGCGGGCAAGGTGCCGGGCAAGGACATCACGATCGTGTCGATCGACGGCACGCGCGGCGCGCTCGAGGCGATCAAGGCCGGCGAACTCGGCGCGGACGTCCAGTCGTCGCCGTTCTTCGGTCCGATCTCGTGCGAGGTGGCCGAGAAGTACGCGAAGGGCGAGTCGATCGGGCCGTGGGTCAAGGTGTCCGACAAGTTCTACGACAAGAGCAATGTCGACGCGAGCATGAAGGACGGGTACTGATCGGCCCCGGCGCCCGGACCTGTTGTCCGGGTTCGCCGAGCGGATCGTTAGACCGAACGCCGGCCTCGCGCGATGCGCGTGGCCGGCGTTGTTCTGATAGGGTCGTGCGTGTTCGACGGCCCGTCAGCCCGTCATACGAGCGCGCCGCGCACGCGGCGGCGCGCGCATGCTTCAAGGAGGGACAGCCGGTGGCAGACACGACCCATGCGCCCCCGCTCCTGCAGATGCAGGACATCAACAAATCGTTCGGCGGCGTCGCGGCCCTGCGCAATGCGAGCCTGACGGTCGCCGCGGGCGAGGTCCACGCGCTGATCGGGCAGAACGGCGCGGGCAAATCGACGATGATCAAGATCCTCACGGGCGCGTATCGGCGCGACGCGGGGCAGATCCGGTTCGGCGGCCGCGAAGTCGATTTCGCCTCGCCGCAAGCCGCGCGTGACGGCGGCATCAGCACGATCTATCAAGAGATCAATCTCGTGCCGCTGCGCTCGATCGCCGAGAACATCTTTCTGGGCCGCGAGCCGCGTCGCTTCGGTCTGATCGACTGGCGCTCGATTCATGCGCAGGCCGATGCGTTGCTGACGTCGTTCGGACTCTCGATCGACGTGCGCAAGCCTGTCGCGCAGTGCTCGACCGCGATCCAGCAGATGGTCGCGCTCGCGCGCGCGGTGTCGGCCGATGCGCGCATGGTCATCATGGACGAGTCGACGTCGTCGCTCGACGAGCGCGAAGTCGAGCTGCTGTTCACCGTCGTGCGGCGGCTGCGCGACGACGGCCGCGCGGTGATCTTCGTCTCGCATCGGCTCGACGAACTCTATGCGGTCTGCGACCGCGTGACGGTCATGCGCGACGGCCAGACCGTCGCCGCGGCGGCGATGCACGAGATGGACAAGCTGCAGCTCGTGACGACGATGCTCGGCCGCACGCTCGCGGCCGTGATCGAGCACCCGGCCGCCGCGCGCGCCGAGCACGATGCGCGTGCGCGCGGCGAAGTCCGGCTCGACGCGCAACGCTTGCAGGCCGCGCCGCGCGTCAACGACGTGACGGTGCAGGTGCGCGCGGGCGAAGCGGTCGGGCTCGCGGGGTTGCTCGGCGCGGGCCGTACCGAGGCCATGCGGCTCATGTTCGGCGCCGATCCGCTCGCGGGCGGATCGCTCGCGCTCAACGGCGCGCCCGTTGCGCTGAAGTCGCCGCGCGATGCGATCCGGCGCGGCATGGCGATGCTGACCGAAGACCGCAAGGCCGAGGGCATCGTGCCCGAGCTGTCGGTGCGCGAGAACATGACGCTCGTCTGCCTGCCGACGCTCGTCAAGCATGGCGTCGTCGATCGGGCGCGGCAAAAGGCGCTGGTCGACCGGTTCATCGTGTCGCTCGGCATCAAGCTGCGCGACGCCGAGCAGCCGATCCGCGAACTTTCGGGCGGCAATCAGCAGAAGGTGCTGCTCGCGCGCTGGCTCGCGGCGAGTCCGACGCTGCTGCTGCTCGACGAGCCGACGCGCGGCATCGACGTCGGCGCGAAGGCTGAAATCGCGAAGATCATCCGCGAGCTTCGCAATGCGGGCATGGCCGTGTTGCTGACCGCGTCGGAACTCGAGGAGCTCGTCGCGGTGGCCGACCGCGCGATCGTCATGCGCGACGGACGCAGCGTCGCCGAGCTCGAAGGCGAGAAGCTCACCGAAGCTTCCATCATGGACGCGATCGCATTCGGCGCCGGCGGCCCGAGCGCGCTCGCGCAGGCCGCGCAGACGGTCACCGAGATCGATATCCCCGGGGAGCATTCATGAAGTTTCGTTTGCCCGTTACGCGCGAAGTGGCCGTGCTGTTGCTGCTTCTCGCGTTCAATCTGTTGTTCACGAAGCATTTCTGGTCGCTGCAGACCTTCAACGTCAACCTCACGCAGGTCGTGACGATCGTGATCGTCGGCATCGGCATGACGCTCGTCGTCGCGACGGGCGGCATCGATCTGTCGGTCGGCGCGTCGATGGCGATCGCGGGCACGCTCGCGCCGCTGATCTTCCTGAATATCGACGGGCCGGTCGGCGTCGCGCTCGCGTTTATCGCGTCGATCGCGGCGGCGACCGCGTTCGGCGTGTTCAACGGCGTGCTCGTCACGCGGCTCAAGGTCCAGCCGATCGTCGGCACGCTCGTGCTGTTCATCGCGGGACGCGGCATCGCGCAGGTCATCGTCGACGGCAATCTGCAGGTGTTCGACAACGAGGCGTTCCAGTGGATTGCGCTCGGCAAGATCGCGGGCGTGCCGGTTCAGGTGTTCGTGATGCTCGTGCTGGTCGCGCTGTTTATCTGGGTCGTGCGCAAGACGCTGTTCGGGCAGTACCTGCTCGTGACCGGCGGCAACGAGCGCGCGGCGTTCGTGAGCGGTGTGCCGACGCGGCGCGTCAAGATGATCGCGTACACGATATGCGGCGCACTGTCGGGTCTCGCGGGGCTTATTTCGATCGGCATCAATTCGTCGTCGGATCCGAACGTGACGGGGCTCGGCATCGAACTCGACGCGATCGCGGCCGTCGCGGTCGGCGGCAACGCGCTGACCGGCGGCAAGGCCTGGATCGGCGGCACGCTGCTCGGCGCGCTGATCATCCAGCTCGTGCGGTATTCGCTGCTCGCGCATGGCGTGCCCGACGCGGCGGCGCTCGTCGTGAAGGCCGGCATCATCATCGTGGCCGTGTATATCCAGCGGCGCCGCCGCGGTTGAGCGACACAGGGAGACACTTCGATGAAAAAGAACTACGTGATCCTGCTCGTGCTCGCCGCGCTCGTGATCTTCGGCGCGATCCGGTACGACAACTTCATCTCGGCGTACAACGTGACGTCGTTCTGGCGTTACAACGCGATGTTCGCGTTGATCTCGATCGGCATGTGCTTCGTGATCATCACGGGCGGCATCGACTTGTCGGTCGGGACCGTCGCGGCGATGGCAAGCGTCGTCTCGGCGCTCGTGAGTCCGCACGGCGCGACGCTCGCCGTGCTTGCGGGAGCGGGGTCGGGGCTCGTCGTCGGCATCGTCAACGGCCTGATCATCACGCGCTTGCGCATCCTGCCGTTCATCACGACGCTCGCGACGAGTCTGGCCGCGCACGGGCTGGCCTTGCTGTTCGGACATAACGATGCGGTCGCGATCTCGGCCGAATCGGGGTTCGCCGTCTTCGGCCAGGGCGATCTGTTCGGGCTGCCGATTCCCGCATGGGTCTCGTTGATCGCGTTCGTGATCGCGCTCGTCGCGCTCGGCTACAGCCGCTTCGGCCGGCATGCGCTCGCGGCCGGCGGCAGCGAGGAAGCGGCGCGGCTCATGGGGCTCAATATCGACCGTCTGCTCGTCGTGGTCTATGCGGTGTCGGGTCTGCTTGCCGGGCTCGCGGGTGTGATTCTCGCGTCGCAGTTCGGCGCGGGTCAGCCGAACGAAGGGCTCGGCTGGGAGTTGTTCGCGATCTCGGCCGTCGTGCTCGGCGGGACCTTGCTGACGGGCGGAGAGGGCTCGATCGGCATGACGATCGCCGGCGTGGTGCTGCTTGGGCTCGTCTTCAATATGCTGAACTTCGAGAACGGCATGGGGTTCATCAGTTTGTCGGCGTATTGGCAGTCGGTCATTCGCGGCGTGTTCCTGCTCGTCGTGATCGTCTTGCAGGCGCGCGCGCTCAAGAAGGGACCGGCGTCGAAGGACGACGGGTCGGCCGGCCAGGCGGTCGCGGAGCGCGGCAAGGGGTGAGGAGGCCATGTCCGGCGGACCGATAAGGCCGCCGACGCCTCGCGATCGTGTCGATTCCTTAGCCATCCGGACGAGCAGACGATCGCATCCGCTGCGCTGACATTGTCGATTTGGCGAATCGGCACTCAGCTTGAATTTGTGACTGACATATCTTACATTTTTGTCAAATCAAGACGATTTGATAGATATGTCATACATGACCTCGTCGGAAATTCACGCATTACCCATCGTGTTCGCCCCGGAATTCGGCGAGGCGTTTCGTCGCGAGCGCAAGGCGCAAGGGCGCACCCAGCAGTGGGTCGCCGAGAAGGCGGGCGTGACGCGGTTCACGATCACGCAACTCGAATCGGGGCAGAACGTCGGGTTGCATCACGCGCTGGCCGCGTTGACCGCGCTGGGTAAGGGGCTTTCGATCGTGTCGGTTCGTCCGGACTACGACCAGATCAAGGAGATGTTCCGTGACGACGAGGGTTCGTGAACTGAGCGTCGGCACGCCGCAAGGCGTCGCCGGCACGCTGACGAAGGCATCTCGCCACGTGTTTGCGTATGCGACGCGTCATCGCGCCTGCGAGGTGTCGCTGACGATGCCGCTGCGGGCGGAGACTTATGCCGAGACGCCGATGCTGCCTGCGTTCTCGATGAATCGGCCCGAAGGATTCCTGCTCGAACGGATTCAACGCGTATTCAAGCAGGTCCAGTTGGACGACATGGCGTTGCTTGCCATCACCGGCGAAAACCAGATCGGACGCTTGCGCTACGCGGAGCCTGGCAAGGCGCGTGAAAGTAAAAAGGCCGAGGTGGGCTTATCGACGGTGCTCGCGACGGGTAGCGAGGCCGGGCTTTTCGAGCATTTGGTGGACGCGTATCTGGATTCGGGCATTTCGGGGTTTCAGCCGAAGGTCATGATCCCGGATGCGGACAAGACCGCCGATCGCGCCCTGAGCGGCGATGCGATCGGAAGCGAGCCGGTCTCCTCTCGTGAAGAAGGCAGTCCCGATCCGGGGCGCGGCGAGGCGGATGCAAAGGTCATTGAAAAGACGACGGCGACGACGCCGACGCTGATCCTCAAGGCGGCCGGCGACGATCATCCGCATTTGCCGGTCAATGAGTATTTGTGCATGAGCGCCGCACGACGCGCAGGCATCCGCGTGCCGCGATTCTGGCTTTCCGACGACCTCAGTCTGTTTGTCATGGAACGCTTCGATGTCGTGGACGGCGTGCAATTCGGCTTCGAAGATATGGCCGTCTTGATGGGCAAAAACGCCGTTCAACCCAACTTCAAGTACAGCAGCAGCTACGAGAACGTCGCGCGGGTCATCGCATTGAATTGCGGGGAAAACACCGGGGAGAGTCTTGCGCGGTTTTTCGAATATTTCGTGCTGTCCGTTCTCGTGCGCAACGGCGATGCGCATTTGAAGAACTTCGGTCTGATCTACACGCATCCGGATGCCGCCGTGCCGCCGAGCCTGTCGCCGGTATTCGATGTCGTGACGACGTCCGTCTATCGCTACGAAAATCAGCGAACCGGTGTCGAGATGGCGGATCGGACGATGGCGCTCAAGCTGAACAAATCCGTGTCGTACCCGACGCGCGACGCGTTGATCGACTTCGGACGCAACACGTGTCATGTCGCGCATCCAGCTGTCGTCATCGAGCGCATTGCCGATGCCATGTCCGTCACGCTCAATGAAGACGGCGCGAGCATGTCGCGCGCATTCCGGGCCGATCTGCGCGCGGAGTGGGACGCGGGACGCTGCTAAATAGCAGACTCTGAACGGTTTTTTTGAGCGGACTATCCCGTCCGTCTCAGAAAATGACGCGCGGTAACCACCGGTAAGCTGTTCTTGTCACGCGTAAGTGTGGCGTAATTAATACGTCACGCCGCGATCATCTTTGCGTGAAATCACCCGTCCAAAGCACGTGGGAGGCCGCTTGAGGCTTACCGCGGCGCATTCAAAAAAACGTCAAGACCTTGGTGTCTAGTACATTTTTAGTATGTCAAGCGCTGAAATAGTTTGTTGCAATAACAAACCCTGACGTTATGATTTTCGCGCGAAAAGACCTAATAACAAGAGTACATGGACAACATAAAACAGCTTGACGCCTCGCCGCAGACGGGCGAGTTCGTCGCGGAAACCGGAGGTAATTATCCGGTGCCCGCCAGACCGCGTTCGGGGATGTACCTGCCGGTCAAAATCAAGTTTGCCGTCGCGATCGCTTTTTCCCTGCTGTGGGGTGGGGCATCGTTCTATCTCGCCGAGCGCTGGCTCGCCGACATGAGCGCCGTATTCGGCGCCGCGTGGGCCTACATCATCCTGTTCGGTATCGCGATTCTGCCCGGCTTCATGAATGCCTTCATGATGTCGAGCCTGCTGATGGACCGCCGTCCCGCGTTTCATCCGGTGACCGGCGATCTGCCCGGCATTGCGATTCTCGTCGCGGCCTATAACGAAGGCGAGAATATCGCGCAGACCGTCGAAAGCATCGCGAAGCAGCAGTATCCGGGCGACCTGCAGGTCATCGTCATCAACGACGGTTCGTCGGACGAGACGGGCGCCGTGCTCGACAGCCTCGACTATCCGTGGCTCGAAGTGCTGCATCTGCCGAAGAACATGGGCAAGGCGCGCGCGCTCAGCGAAGGCCTCAAGCACGTGCGCTACGCGCTGACCGTGACGGTCGACGGCGATTCCTACCTCTACCGCTACGCGCTCCAGAACCTCGTGCATCGCTATATGAGCGATCCGCCGAACACGCGCGCCGTCGCGGGCGCGGTGCTCGTGCGCAATTCGCGCGCGAACCTCGTGACGCGGATTCAGGAGTGGGACTACTTCCACGGCATTGCCGCGACGAAGCGCATCCAGAGTCTCTATCAAGGGACGCTGGTCGCCCAGGGCGCCTTCTCCGTCTACGACACCGACGTGCTGCGCGAAATCGGCGGCTGGCCGCACTCGGTCGGCGAGGACATCGTGCTGACGTGGGCGATCCTGCGGGCCGGCTATCGCGTGGGCTTCGCCGAGAACGCGTGTCTGTTCACGAATGCGCCGACGACGTTGGGACAGTTCATTCGTCAACGTCAACGGTGGTCGCGCGGACTCATGGAGGCGTTCAAGTCGCATTGGCCTTTGCTGTTCAAGCGGCGCATGACGACGATCTTCATCTGGTGGAACCTGTTTTTCCCGTACATGGACGTCGTCTATACGTTCGCGTTCCTGCCGGGGCTGATCCTCGCGCTGTTCGGCATCAACTGGATCGCGGGGCCGATGACGCTGCTCGTGCTACCGTTCGCGGCCGTGATCAACGGGATCATGTATCGGATCCAGAGCCGCATGTTCGTCGAGCAGGGACTCAAGGTTCGTCGTAACCGTCTCGGCTTCCTTTACTACAGCTTGTTCTACGGACTCATCCTGCAGCCGGCCTGCGTGGTCGGCTATGTGCAGGAGTTCGTGTCGCGCAGCAAGCGTTGGGGCACCAAGTAACCCAATACCGACAATAAGATAGGGATCGTTCATGTTCGTATTTCGTGGCGCGCATGCGCTCGTGCTTCAGCGCATGCTTGTTGGCGCCGGCGTTTTCGCAGTGAGCGCATTCGCACACGCTCAGTCTTCGGACGGACCCGGTGTGCATGGCGCGGTGACCGGTAATTTCCTTTATAGCGACGACAGCGACAGCTTTCAGGAAGAGCGGACCAACCTCGGTTATATGTTCAGCAATGGCTGGGGCATCGATACGAGCGTCACGCATTTCAGCTCGCCGGGCTGGTCGGCGACGGGGGCGGGCCTGTTCGGGCTCTACCGCGAGCATGATGCGCAGCAGACCGTCGACGCGAAGCTCGGGGTCATGGACACCAAGGGCGAGACGACGGTCCTCGGCTCGGTCGACTACATGCGGCAGGTGACGTCCGATACGGGCCTCGGCGTGAGCGCCGAACGCGATGTCGTCGATTCGATCGAGGGCCTCGACAAGGGTCTGACCTATACGAGTCTCGCGCTCGTGCTCGACCATCAGTTCACGCCGCGGTTCAGCGTCGGGGCGGTGGCCGGGGCGTTCTTCTTCTCGGACAACAACACGCGTCCGCTGTTGAAGACGCGCTGGAATTACGAGCTCATCGCGAACAGCGGCTTGAATTTCTATATCAAGACCTGGACGTATTCGAACAGCAACCCGAACAACGGCGATTACTACGCGCCGCGCTGGCTCAACGAATATTCGGGCGGGCTGTCGTGGCGGACCGCACTCGGCGACAAGGCCGTGTTCTTCGCGAGCGCCGATGTGGGCCGCCAGAACTCGTCGAACGGCGCGAACAACATCTGGGGCGCGCGCATCGGTCTCGAGAACCACCGCAGCCGTGCCAAGCAAGCGCAATGGCAGATCGCCGTCGAGACGACCAACGACAGCTCGGCCGGCCTGACGAGCGGCGGCGGCGCCGGATATCGCTATACGAGCGTGATGGGCCGGGTGTTCGTCCCGCTGAACTGAGTCAGATCGGCTTCAGGCCGCGGGGGCGACCGACGCGCCCCCGATCCCATGCCGCGCGAGCGCATCCGCGACGAATCCCGATGCCTTCATGCGCTCGACGAAGGCGGCCAGTACAGCGGCCGCCTTCGGTTCGCGGCGCTTCGAGACCCCCATCGCCTGCCGAATCACCATGAACCGCTCGTCGAGCAGACGCAGACGGTCGAACCGGCTCGCATCGGCCAGCAACTGCTGCTTGACGCCCGCGGCGACTTCAAAACCCTGATCGACGAAGGTTTGCACGACGACTTGCGACGTCGGCGCCCGCACGATCTGCGCGGCCTTCAGTTCGCGCGTCAGATACAGATCGTATGCACTGCCCTGGCCGACGACGACGCGCGTGTCCGCCCGGTCCACATCGGCATTCGCGCGGACCGGCGAGTCCTCGCGCACGAGATAGAACCCCTCGATCAGCACATAGGGCGCGGTGAACGCGATCGTCTCGCCGCGCTTCGGATCGACGGCGAAGAAGCCGAAATCGGCGCGTTCGTCGGTCACGGCTTCGACCGACTTGAGCGCGGTATCGAACACGACGAGTTCGAGCGGCGCGCCTAGTTCACGTGCGAATTCGCGCGCGAGATCGACGGACACGCCGAACGCTTCCCCCGTGCCCGGATGCCGGTTCGCGAGGATCGGATTGCCGAGGTTGATGGATGCGCGCAGTGCGCCCGTGGGCGCGAAGGCTTCGACGAGGGCGGGATCGGAGTTCATGGATGACCTGTGTGAGGCCGAGCGCCGAGCGCCGGCCCTGGGTTCAAGACGGACGGCGTGCGTGGCCGCGCGCGGCGGATCGGCCGCGCCATGGGCGGCGATTGCGGCTGCGGCGGCTGCGCACGCGCGCCCGGCCGATCATGCGCGGTTTCGAGCCGTGCCGAAACCGCGGCCGACGCGCGCCGCGCGCCGCATGCGCGGGGCGGCGTTCGTGCTTATCGCGCAAGATGCTCGGCCGCGTCGCTGTAGCTCACGCGATGCCGCGAGAACCGGATCGCGACGATGCAGGCCGCGCCCGCCACCGCGGAAATGGCGACGAAGCCGAGTCCGGCCCGGAATCCGCCCGTGAGATCGTGCAGCACGCCGACGATCGCCGGCGCGGCTGCGGTGCCGATCATGCCGACCACATTGATGGCGGCGATTCCGACAGGGCGTGCCGATTCGGACAGATAGCGCGGCGCGAGCGTCCAGAAGATCGCCTGGGCGGCGAAGGTGCCGCACGAGCTCAGGATCAGACCGACGAACCGCAGGCTCGGCGTGCCCAGCAGCGCGACGCCGAGCCATCCGAGCGCCGCCACGCACATCGGAATGACGACGTGCCATGCGCGTTCGCCGCGCCGGTCCGAATGCGCGCCCCAGTACGTCATGGCCACGATCGCCACCAGCGACGGGATGGCCGCGATCAGCCCGACATGAAACAGGCTCGCATGCGGGATGAGCCCGTGGACGATCTGCGGCACCCACGTCGAATTGGTATTCAGCGACATGACGAGGCCGAAATAGCAGAGCGCGAGCAGCACGACGGGCGCGCTGAAGATCTGCGAACCGAGCGAGCGCTTCTCGAGCGTCGTGTGGCCCGACAGCTTGGCGAGCCGCTCCTCGTCGCGTTCGAGCGTGCGACGCAGGATGACCTTCTCTTCATCGGACAGCCACTTGGCGTCCGAGGGGCGATTGTCGAGATAGAAAAACGCCACGATGCCGAGCGCGATCGACGGCACGCCTTCGATCAGGAACAGCCAACGCCAGCCGGCCAAACCCATGAAGCCGTTCATTTCGAGGAGCGCGCCCGACAAACTCGATCCGAACAGAATCGTGATCGGCTGCGCCATGATGAACAGCGTGCTGGCGCGCGCGCGGTAGGCCTCGGGAAACCAATAGGTCAGATAGAGCAGCACGCCCGGCATGAACCCGGCTTCGGCCAGACCCACGAGCGCGCGAAACACGTAGAGGCTGCTCGGACCGGTGGCGAACATGCATGCCGCCGAAGCGAGCCCCCACGTGATCATGATGCGCGGGATCCAGAGGCGGGCGCCGAGCCGCTGCATCGCGAGATTGCTCGGGATCTCCGCGACGACGTACGCGAGATAGAACACGCTGCCCGCGATACCGAAACTGGTCGCCGTGAGCCCGAGATCGCGATTCATCGACAGGGCCGCGAAGCTCATGTTGATCCGGTCCAGATACGAACAGATGAACATCAGCACGAGAAACCAGACAAGACGTGCGTAGACTTTCCTGCTGACGGCAACCTCTTCGGTACTTGTGTTCATCGCTTCACCTGTCTCCGAATCTTCGTTGTGCTTCAACACACGGAACATATCGCCATGTCAGGCCGATCTTAACCAATGAAAGGCGCGCATGACGGGGGCATCCGACATACGAATCAGAATCGCGTCCCGCTCGGCCTTGTGGGTCTGCGCGAGCCAGCTCGGCGCGGCGAGCACGTCGCCCGGACCCCAGGCGAACGAGGCGTCCCCGATCGTCGATCGTCCGGCACCCTCGACGACCACGAAGATCTCATTGGACGTGTGGCGGGGGATATGCCAACGGCCGTGGGCGGACAGCGCGATCGCGGTTCGGTCGAACGTGTCGAGTGTCGCCGGGCCAAGTGACAATTGGCGTACGCCGGGCGCGCTTTCGGGCTTCGCGAGCAAGGCGGGTGCGTAGACCTCGAAGGCGAATCGCATCGGGCTCGCGGGATCGACGGTCGACGCGCGTTCGATGTGGTCGGGATGCGGCTCGAAGAACATCGGGCCGAGCATCTGGACGAGCGGCGCGTCGAGGATGTCGATCCAGTACGCATCCTCGGCGCTGCGATTGTCGTGGCCGTGATACGCCCAATTGGGCGTGAGCAGCACGTCGCCGCGCGCCATCGGCACGTTGACGCCGTCGACGATCGTATACGCCTGCGGGCCCGCTTCCATGACGACGCGCATCGCGTTCGGCGTATGCCGGTGACTGCGGGCCGATTCGCCGCCCTTGACCATTTGATAGGCCGCCACGAGCGTCGTGACGGTCGGGTATTCGTTGCCGGGCGTGGGGTTGGCCAGGATGAGGTTGCGGCGTTCGGCCCATTCGGTGCCGACGAGCCGCCCCGCCGCATCGAGCGCCGCGCGGGCGCTCGCGTAGTCCCAATGGGCGGCGGCGAAAGGCTGTTTGGGTTGCGGGTACAAGCTGGGCGTGGGTTTGTTCCAGCCGTTCTTGACACCGATGGCGTCGAGCATCTGATGGAGCTGGGGCAAGTCCCGCGCCGAATCGAAATCGGGGTGCATCATGGGGTCCTGGGTTAAACGAGCGGATCGGACGGCAGCGCGGCGGGTCGTTCGAACAGCGATGCGCGCGAATCGGCGAATGCCGAGCGGATCGTCGACGCCGACGGGCCGAGTCCGGTGACCTTTTCCAATAGCGCGAGGGGATCGTTCGGCAGCGCATCGCCTCGCCACGCGACATGTCCGTCGGGTCGCACGAGCACATAAGGCTTGGCATAAAGTGTATGCGCTTCACTGACATATTCGACGCGCAGCGGGAGCGTGAGCGTCCGCGCGGCGCGCAGCAATTGCGTCGGCAGTTCGCGCGAGGGTCCGCTGCAGACGAGCACGAAATCGGATCCGAAGAGGTCGAGCGTCGAGCGTCCGTCGGCAAGCCAGAGATGCGGCGCGCGGGCGCCGGGGCGCGTGCTCGGCGTGTAGACCGCGCCTTGCTCGTTCTCCGCATCGATGTGCGCGCGGTTCTCGTCGGCTTCGTAGACGATCACGGACGAGTCCATGTACCGGTAGCCCAGATGCATGTTCATCGAGTACCACTCGCGCTTCAAGCCGTGTTCGAGCGCATGGCCCACGCGTTCGCGGATCGCCGCGCCCTCGGACGTGTCGTCGAACAGGCGCGGATCGCTTTTGGCGTCACGCATCACGGAGAGATTGCCCGTTGAAAATCGCGTGATCCGCTGCGCGACGGGGCGGCGCTCGACGGTGTAGGAATCGAGCAGGGCCTGGCCGCCCCAGCCTTCGAGATTCGCACTGAGCTTCCAGCTGAGATCGACGGCGTCGCCGATGCCGGTATTCATGCCCAGGCCGCCGGTCGGCGAGGTCAGATGGCATGCGTCGCCGGCGAGGAACACGCGTGCGTTCTGATAGGTGTCCGCGACGAGCTCCATGCGCGCCCAGTTCAGCGTGCTCAAGATTTCCATCGGAAACGGCGCGCCCATGAGCCGATGCGCGATCGCGACGATCTCGTCCTGCGTGTAGTCGGGTTTGATCTGCGCGTTGCCGATGATCGACATCCGCCATTGGTCGGATCCGTTGATCGCGACGATCGTGGCCCAGGTGCCGTCGGGGCCGACGAACATATAGCGGTAGCCGGGCCGTTTGTCGTGCCGCTGGTTGAAGTCCGCGCAGCGGAACACGACGTTGACGGTATGCGTCAGCAGGCCGCGTCCTTGCATGCCGATGCCGAGCTGTTCGCGCACCGCGCTGCGTCCGCCGTCGCAGCCGACCAGATATTTGCAGCGGATCTGATAGCGCTCGCCGGCCGGATTCAGCGCGATGACGGTCACGCCCGTGTCGTCCTGGACGAACGACTCGAAGCGGTTTCGATATCGGAGTTCGACGCCCGGGTGCGTGTCCGCGAAGCGCTGCAAGATGGGATCGAACATGTTCTGCGGACATCGCTCGCGATGTTGCGGACTTTCGGGCGGCGCGATCGAATCGTTCATCGACGGCATCGGTTCCCGGCCGAGTTCATAGCCGTTCAGCGCGGTCAGATAGACGTTGTCCTGCGGATAGTCGCGGACGTAGGGGCTCGCCTCGACCCAGTCGACGATGCCCCAGCGGCGGCAGAACTCCATGGTGCGGATGCCGACCTGATCCATCTTGGGCTGGTCGATCGCACCGTCCGTGCGTTCGAGCAGGATGCAATCGCGCCCGCGCCATCCGAGGTCGGCGGCCGTCACGAGGCCGACGGGACCGCCGCCGACCACGACGACTTCCGTGGACTCCAACCGATCGATTCGAGACATCACGCTTTCTCCGCGGCGGTACCCGCTTGTCTTTAAAGTGGTTCTATCCTACTATGGTCCTACCAAAGGACACAAGACGGGTTATCGGATCCCTGGGCCCGCTTTGGAACGGACACCACGGAGATCACGGAACCCGTCATGAAATTAGCGTGCTTCAACCATTACCGCGTCGGCGTCGTCGTCGATGCGGGCATCGTCGATGTGACCCATGTGCTGCCCGATTTTCTCGACGCGTTGCCCGCGCAACGCCTCAACTGGTTGATCGGTCACTGGTCGGAGCTTGAGTCGAAGGTGGCCGCGGCGGCCGAGCGCGGCGCGGCGCTGGCGCCGTCGGATGTGAACCTGCTGGCCGCGAACCCGGGCGCGAGCCAGATGTTCGCCGCGCCGGTCAATTACCGGAAGCATATCGGCGAACTCGGCGATCGGGCCGTGGTGGCCGCGGGGCGCACGGCGCGTGAACAAGGCTTCTTTCTCAAGGCGACCGGCAGTCTGATCGGGTCGGGCTCGACGATCCGGTTGCCCAAGGGCTCGCAGCGCCGCTTCGATCATGAGTCCGAACTGGCGGTGATCATCGGACGCGAAGCGCGCGATGTGCCGCGCGAGCATGCGCTCGAACACGTGTTCGGTTATGCATGCCTGATCGACGGCACGATGCGCATCGAGAAGGGGCACGGCGAGGAGGAGCGCACGATGCGCAAGTCCTTCGATACGTTCACGCCGCTGGGGCCGTATGTCGTCACGGCGGACGAAGTCGGCGACGCGGGCGCGCTGTCCAATCGACTCTGGGTCAACGGCGAATTGCGCCAATCGGCGAGCACGCAGGACATGATTGTCGGCATCGCCGAGCTCATCGAGATGATCAGCTCGGTGGTAACATTGCGACCCGGCGACGTGATTGCCACCGGCACGCCCGATGGCGTCGGCCCGATCCATCCGGGCGACACCGTCACGATGGAGATCGAGCGCGTCGGCCGCCTCAGCGTGTCGGTCGGCGAACGCGAAAGCGTGTCGCCTCGCGCATACTGATTCCGATCCCTTTCCCCTGATGCTCGAATTCCAGCCTGTCAAATCCAAGCGTGTGAGCGACGAGGTCGAGGACCAGATCAGACGCTTGCTCGTCGCGGGCGACCTGCAACCCGGGGACAAGCTGCCGTCGGAACGCGATCTCGCGCTGCAACTCGGCGTGGGCCGCAATGCGCTGCGCGAGGCGTTGCGGAGTCTGGAAATGGCGGGTGTCGTCGAACTGCGCAAGGGGCCCAAGGGGGGCTCGTTCGTGACGCACGGCACCACCGAGCAGCTCACGCAGGGCTTGCGCGACCTGATGACGCTGCAGGCCGTGACCATCGAACAGATCACCGAGGCGCGCAATCTGTTCGAGCAGGCCGTCGTGCAGACGGTGTGCCGCACGGCGACCGAGGACGACTGGGATCAGTTGGAGCAGGTGCTGCAAGCCGCGCGCGATGCATACGCTCGCAAGGACTACGATACGAAGCTGCGCAAGCTCGTCGAGTTTCATATCGTGCTCGCGCACGCGACGCATAACCCGGTGCTGGTCTTCGTCATGAAATCGATCATGGATTTCATGCTCGAATATGTGCTCGACATCGGTCCGGATCGCAACGATCTGTCGTTGATCGCGGTCGGCCGGATTCTCGATGCGCTGCGCGCGCGCGATGCGCGCGCGGCGAGCCACGAAATGAGCGAGCACCTCGAACGGCTCAACGAGCGGTATATGGGCTACGAGCGCCGCAAGAAGCGCGCGCGCCGCTCGGGCGCGGCCGCTGCCGAGACCTGAAGCCGCGCGCGACGATTCAGGCAGCGGGCCAGTGCTTGGTCTCGCTCCAGCCGCCGTCGACGGCGATCACCTGTCCGTTGATATACGACGCGTCGTCCGAGCACAGGAAGGCCACCGCGGCCGCCACTTCATCGGGTGTGCCCGCGCGTCCTAACGGCGTTGCGCCGACCATCGTCGACTTGTACCACGGGTTCGTTTCGAGTCGCTCCGCGGTCAATGGCGTGGCGATCAGCCCCGGTGCGACCGCATTCACGCGCAAGCCGCGCGCGCCGTAGTCGGCGGCCATTTGCCGCGTAAGGCCGGCGACGGCCGCTTTGCTCGCCGAATAGGGCGCGCTGTTCATGAACCCGCGCAATCCGAACACCGACGCGACGTTGACGATCGCGTTCGAGCCTTGGCCGACGCGGATCACGAACGAACGGCTCAGTCGCATCAATGCGCGCACATTGATGTTCAGATAGCGATCGATATCGTCGTCGGTGCTCTCGTGCAGCGACTTTGCCGCGCCCACGCCGGCATTGTTGATGAGCCATTGAGGCGTGCCGAACACGCGCGCGCACGTATCCATGATCGTGTCGGGCGCGTCGTTCGCGCCGAGATCGACGACCGCGTCATGCAGCTTGACGCGCGCGTGGTCCGCCGCGAGCGTGCGGGTCTCGTCGAGTCCGGCCTGGCTGCGATCCGTCGCGAGCACACGGGCGCCCTCCGCGAGCAATCGAAGTGCGATCGAGCGACCGATGCCGGAACCCGCTCCGGTCACGATGGCGATGCGGCCGTCGAAGCGAGATGACTGCGCGGTGGACGATGTGCTCACTTTGGGTTGTCTCCTGAGGAAATATCGGCCGTGACGGCCGCGAGTTTGGATGGGTCGATCAGCAGGCTCAGGCCGTCTTGCGTGCGCAGATGGTCGCGCAGCGCGAGGCCCGCGTAGTAGACGTGTTCGTACATGATGGCCGAGGCGCGCCAGACGTCGCGCGCGATGATCGCGGTGATCACGCGGTGATGGTCGTCGTGCGAACGTTTGAGGACGTCGAAGTTTTGCCAGAGGATCACGCGATCCGATACGAGCGGCAGATTGTTGTTCTGCCGGATCGTTTCAGCGAGCCGTGCGTTGCCGGTCGCCTGGATGATGCCCTCGTGGATGCCCACATTCATGCGGCGATAGGGCAGCAGATCGTCGTCCGCGAAATAGCCCTTGCGCAAGATGCGGTCGCCTTCCTCGACGCACCGCATGAGCACGCTTTCCTGTTCGCGCGTGATGCCGCGCTCGGCCGCCCTGCGCGCGGCGAGACTCTCCAGGCTCGCGCGGATCTCATAGACGTCCATGAGTTCGGTGATATCGAACTGCCGGACGAAATACCCGCGGTTGGGCAAATAGACGAGATAACCCTCGCTCGCGAGCGTATTGAGCGCCGTGCGCACCGGCGTGCGCGACACCCCGAGGCGTTCGGCGATCCACATCTCCTGCACGTGCTGTCCCAGCTTGAGCTCGCCTTGCACGATCAATTCGCGTAGTTCGTCCGTCACGGATTGCGTCCGTGTTTTCAGGGAATCGGCGAGCGCTTGGGGTCGGTCGCTGGCGGGGCTCATACGCATGTTCCTCGTGCTGTGTAAGCGAAGGCGCCATTATCAGACAGGCGTCCAATTCTTAAGATTGTATACACACGTATGTAAAACATGCTTTGGCGTTGGAGCTTGATGAGTCGGACGGCAGGTTATCACAGGGAATTCAGTGTAAAGACAGGATGTTGCACCGGGATTACCCCAGCTATTTTTTGTTCATTGAACACTTAAACTTAATTTTGTATCCAAAATGAAAAACAGCGAGGTAGAACATGAATGCACTGACGGGCGTGGCGCTCGTGACCGGAGGCGGGCGCGGTATCGGATTGGCGATCGCTCGCAAGCTCGCCGATGAAGGCATGACCATCGCCATCGCCGATCTCGAACAGGCGCAGGCGGAAGAGGGGCGCAGCCAGTTGTCCGGTCGCGGGCATCTCGCGGTCGAAATGGACGTGCGCGACGAGGCTTCCGTGGATCGCGGCTTCGACACGGTCGAGCGCGAGCTTGGACCGGTCCGCGTACTCGTCTCGAATGCGGGTGTGCTGCTGTCCGGCGCGAACGGTCAGCGTCCGCAGCTCTGGGAGATCGACCTCGATAACTGGGAAACCACGTTCTCGGTCAATGCGCGCGGCACCTTCCTGTGCTCGCGCGCCTTCGTCACGCGGCGGCGCGCGAATCCGGTCGCCGATGGCCGTGTCGTGACGCTGTCGTCGGTCGCCGCACAGCTCGGCGGATATCGATCGAGTGCGGCCTATATCGCCAGCAAGTCGGCCGTGATCGGCCTGACGAAAGCGGTCGCGCGCGAAGGCGCGGCGTTCGGCATCACGGCGAATTCGGTCGCGCCGGGTCTTATCGATGCGCCGATGTTCCATCAGACGGTCAAGGGCGGTGTGACGGCCGACGTCAATTCGATGATTCCCGTCGGGCGTCTGGGTCAGTCCGAGGACGTGGCGAACGCGGTCGCGTTTCTCGCATCGCCGGGCGCCGGTTACATCACGGGCACGGTCGTCGATGTCAACGGCGGCTATCGCATGCAGTGACGCGACTCCCCACGTATCGAGGCAACGGATATGCAAGGCATTCAGGGTGAAGTCTTCTTCGTGACGGGCGGCGCGCAGGGCGTCGGCTTCGCGGTCGCGCAGGCGATCGGCACGGCCGGCGGCGCGGTCGCGATCGCGGACATCAGCGAAGCGGGCGTGCAGGCCGCGGTCGAACGGCTCGCGCAACAGGGCATTCGCGCGCGCGGCGATGTGCTCGACGTCCGCGATGGTGTTGCGACACGCGACGTCGTCGCGCGCATCGAACAGGATCTCGGACCGCTCGCGGGGCTCGTCCCGTGCGCGGGAATCACGCGCACGCGTCCCGCCGAATCGATGGACGAGGATGCGTGGCGCGATGTGCTCGACATCAACGTGACAGGCACGTTTTATTCGTGTCAGGCGGCCGGCCGCGTCATGCTCGAACGCGAACGCGGCGTCATCGTGACGATCGCGTCGATCACGAGCTTCGGCGGCCAGCCGGGCCGCGTGAACTACGCGGCGTCGAAATGGGCCGTCGCCGGCATGACGAAGTCGCTCGCCGTCGAATGGGGCGGCCGCGGCATCCGCGTGAATGCCGTCGGTCCGAATGCGGTCGATACGCCGATGTTGCGCAAGGGCGTGCCCGAGCGTTTCGTCGACGACATCATGTGCGACCGCACGCCGCTTGGGCGCGTCGCGCGCGCCGAGGAAATCGCGTCGGTCGTGCTGTTTCTGCTCTCGGATAGCGCGTCGTATATCAACGGCGCCGTGATCCCCGTCGACGGCGGCCTGACCGCGGGGTTCCTCACGCACCGCCAGGGTCGCGATTACGCAAGCACCGCGCTCGAACACGCGCGCGCCTAAATCAAGCCGGTCACTGAACATCGAGGAGACAACATGACAAGAAAATGGATTGCCGCGGCTGCGCTCGGCGCGGTCTGGAGCGTGGCCGCTCACGCCGAACCGCTGAAGATCGCGATGATCGAGGCGCTGTCGGGCCCGGCCGCGCAGACCGGCATCGCGTTCGACGAAGGCATGCGCTACGGCGTCGCGAAGATCAATGAGGCCGGCGGCTTCAACGGCGCGAAGGTCGAGCTCAAGGAATACGACAATCAAGGCGGTCCGACGGGCGCGGCCGAAAAGCTCAAGCTCGCGATCGCGGACGGCGCGCGCATCGTCTCGTCGGCATCGTCGTCCGCGGTTGCGGCGCAATTGACCGAAGACATCCGCAAGTACAACCTGCGCAATCCGGGCAAGGAAATCATCTACTACAACGTGGGCTCGGAGGCGTACGACCTCACGGCCGACAAGTGTCAGTTCTGGTTCTTCCGGATGGCGACCAATCCGTACGTGCGCATGAACGCGCTCGTGCGCGTCATGTCGCAGACGGGCGTGCTCGGCACGAAGGTCTATTCGATCAATCAGAACTATTCATACGGTATCGACCAGCAGAACGCGCAGGCGGCGGCCGTCAAGAAGTGGAGCAACGGCAAGGCCACGATCGTCGAAGCGACGCTGCACGATACGAACAAGATCCAGGATTTCTCGCCCTACGTCGCGAAGATCAAGGCGTCGGGCGCGCAGACCGTGCTGTCGGGCAACTGGGCCAACGACATCATCCTGCTCGAGAAGGCCGCGGGCGACGCGGGTCTGAAGGTCCGGTTCGGCAACACCTCGCTCGATACGCCGGGCACGCTCGGCAATATCGGCGAATCCGCGCAAGGCTCGTATCTCGTCAAGATCTACAACCTCGAAGCGGGCGGCGACGCCGGCAAGACGTTCATCGAAGACTTCAAGAGCAAGATCGGTCACTACCCGTACACGGAAGAGCCGACGGCCGTCTTCGCGATGATGCTGCTCGGCAACGCGTTGAAGACCGTCGATGCGAAGGGCGGCGCCGTCGACGCGACGAAGATCGCGCTCGCGCTCGAGAAGACGACCTATGCGTCGCCGATCGGTCAATGGTCGATTCGCAAGGAAGACCACCAGGCCATCATGCCGATCACGGTCAGCGAGGTCAGCAAGGATGCGCGCTACAAGGTCGACGGGACCGATATGGGCTTCAAGCTCATCAGCGTCGTCTCGGCGCAGGATGCGGCCGTCGCGGTGTCGCCCGACTGCAAGATGAAGCGGCCCGATTGAGCGCGGCGGGCGCGATGCCCGCCCGATCGGCATCGATCGCGTGACGCGCGGACGACGAACGACGGGCAGCGTCCCGTGCGCGTCAGACGTCGCTCGTCGCATGTCGCGCGACATCGATGCCCCCTTGCACGAACCGGATGGATCGCAACATGGAATTCCTTACTGTCTCGGCCCTCAACGGACTCATCTATGGGTTGTTGCTCTTCGCGGTGTCCGCGGGGCTCACGCTGATCTTCGGCATGATGGGCGTGATCAACTTCGCGCATGCGTCGTTCTATATGCTCGGCGCGTATTTCGCCTATTCGTTGTCGCACGTCGTCGGCTTCTGGGGGGCCATCGTGCTCGCGCCGATCGCGGTCGGCGCGATCGGCGTCCTCGTCGAACGTTTCATGCTCAGACGCGTGCACGCATACGGACACGCGCATGAATTGCTGCTGACGTTCGGGCTCGCGTTTATCTTCGGCGAGCTCATGAAGATGTTCTACGGCGACTATGCCGTCAACTACACCGAACCCGCGCAGCTGCATTTCGCGGCGTTTACCGTCTTCGGCGCCGACTATCCGTTCTATCGCCTGTTCGTAGGTCTCGTCTCGCTGCTGCTGTTCGTGCTGTTGTTCGTCGTGCTGCGGCGCACGCGGATCGGCATCGTCGTGCGCGCGGCCGTGCGTCTGCCCGAGATGGTCGGCGCGCTCGGCCACAACGTGCCGCTCGTCTTCATGGGCGTCTTCGGTCTCGGCGCGTGGATGGCGGGTCTCGCGGGCGCGGTCGGCGGCGCGCTGTTCACGACGAATCCGAACATGGCGCTCGATCTCGGCGTCACGGTGTTCGTGGTCGTCGTCGTCGGGGGACTCGGTTCGCTCGAAGGCGCGTTGATCGCGTCGCTGCTGATCGGACTGCTCACGTCGTTCGCCGCGGGCATCGATTGTTCGATCGCCGATATCGCGGGATGGGTCGGGCTGCACGATCAGGTCGCCGCGCTCGGATCGCTGACGACGCTGAACCTCTCGACCTTCGCCGCGGCGATGCCGGTCATCGTGATGCTCGCCGTGTTGTTGCTGCGACCCGCGGGGCTGCTTGGAACGAGGAACTGACATGAACACTCGATCAATCGTCGGTGCGTGGGTCGTGACCCTCGCCGTGCTCGTGATCGTTCCGCTGATGCTCGCGCCGAGCCAGGTCGGCGCGATGTCGCAGATGCTGATCGCGGCGTTGTTTGCGCTGGCGTTCAGTTTGCTGATCGGTCAGGGCGGCATGCTGTCGTTCGGGCACGCGGCGTATTTCGCGATCGGCTGCTTCGCGACGGTGCACGCGATGGACGCGGTCGACAAGGGCAGCCTCGTGCTGCCGACTCCGCTGATGCCCATCGTGGGCGGCGTGGCGGCGCTGATCGTCGGCATCGTGGCCGGCTATTTCGCGACCTTGCGCAGCGGCGTCTATTTCTCGATGGTCACGCTCGCCATCGCGGAACTGCTGCATACGATCGCGCCGAATCTCAAGGAACTCTTCGGCGGCGAGACGGGCGTGTCGTCGATGCGTCAGCCGTGGGGGGCGATCGGGTTCGGACAGGAGATCCAGGTCTATTACCTCGTGCTCGTCTGGGTCGCCTTGGCCGCGCTCGCGATGTTCCTGTTCACGCGGACCGCGTTCGGGCGCCTGACGGTCGCGTTGCGCGAAAACGAGCGGCGCGTGGCGTTTCTCGGCTACAACGTCCATCGCACGAAGATCGTCGTGTTCGCGTTGTCGGCCATGTTCTCGGGCATCGCGGGCGGCTTGCTCGCGCTGACCAACGAAAGCGCGAACTATCTGCTGTTCGATCTCAGCTATTCGGCGAACGTGCTGCTCTACAGCTTTATCGGCGGCACGGCCTTTTTCTTCGGGCCGGCGGCGGGCGCGGCGGTCATGACGGTGTTCGGCTATGCCGTCTCCGAAATGACGCACCAGTGGCTGCTCTACCAAGGGCTCGTCTTCGTCGCCGTCATGATGTACGCGCCGTCGGGGCTCGCCGGGTTCGTCGTGACGCACGTGCGTCAGATCGCGCGCGGCGAGGGACGCGATCTGCGCACGCGCGCGTGCATGTGCGCGTTCTCGATCGTGATCGCCGCGTGTCTCGTGTTCCTCTGCGAACTCGCGGGCGCCGCGTTCTCGCGCGACTACAAGGCCAAGATCGCGCGCGACGGCATCTGGGATCCCGTCTCGATCTTCGGGCATGGCTGGGCGCCCGATCATGCGCTCGTGTGGGTCGTGCCTGTGCTTGCCATCGTCGCATGCGGATGGGCCTTGCATCGGATCACGCGTGCGGTGCCCGCTCGACTTGCGCTGGCGACGCTTCAGGAAGGGGGGAATTCGTGAACGCCGCTCTCGAGGTTCAAGCGCTTCGCAAGCATTTCGGCGGTTCGGAGATCATTCGCGGTCTCTCGCTCGACGTTCGCGATGGCGAACGGCATGCCGTCATCGGTCCGAACGGCGCGGGCAAATCGACGTTGTTCCATCTGATCTCGGGTCTGCTCAAACCGACCGCGGGCAGCGTACGGCTTCACGGCCGCGAGATCGCGGGCCTCGCGCCGCACGAGATCAATCGGCAGGGCCTGTCGCGCTCGTTTCAGATCACGACGATCTTTCCGCGCATGACCGTGTTCGAGAATCTGCGCATCAGCGCGATGGCGCGGCATGGCAGCCGTTATGGCCTGCTGCGTTTCGCGTCGCGACAGTCGGCCGTCAATGCCGACGCGGAACAGCTGCTCGAACTCGTGCGACTGGTCCCGCTGCGCGACAAGCTGGCGGGCAATCTCACGTATTCCGAGCAGCGCGCGCTCGAGATCGGCATGGCGCTCGGACCGGGCGGCGACGTGATCCTGCTCGACGAGCCGACCGCGGGCATGTCGAACGACGAGTCGCTCTATATCGTCGATCTCGTCCGGCGCGTGACGCAAGGCAAGACCCTGCTCGTCATCGAACACGATATGGAAGTCGTGTTCCGTCTGGCCGATCGGATCTCGGTGCTCGTCTACGGACAGATCATCGCGACGGACGCGCCCGAAGCCATCCGAGCCAATGCGCAGGTGCAGGAAGCCTATCTCGGCGAGGAAATCGAATGAGCCTGCTTCAGGTCAGCAATCTGCACGCGCACTACGACAAGAGTCACGTGCTCAAGAGCGTCAATCTTCGCGTCGAGGCCGGCGAGATCGTGAGTCTGCTCGGCCGTAACGGGTCGGGGCGCTCGACGACGCTCAAGGCGCTCGCGGGCCTCGTGCCGCCGACCACGGGCTCGATCCGTCTCGGCGGTCGCGAACTCGCGCACGAAGCGCCGCACCGGATCGCGCGCGCGGGCATCGGTTACGTGCCCGAAGAGCGTCTCGTGTTTCCCGATCTGAGCGTCGAGGAAAACCTTCAGATCGGCATGCAGCCCGCGACGCGCGGCGCACATGTCTGGGACATCGAACAGATGTACGCGTATTTCCCGCGGCTGCGCGAGCGGCGCAAGACCCATGCGGGCAATCTGTCGGGCGGCGAACAGCAGATGCTCACGCTGTGCCGCTCGTTGCTCGGTCATCCGTCGGTGCTGCTCGTCGACGAACCGACCGAAGGGCTCGCGCCGAAGATCGTGACGCACCTCGTCGACGTGATCGAGGACATCAACCGGCGCGGGGTGACGGTCTTGCTTGTCGAACAGAAGATGACGATCGCGCTGCGTGTCGCGCATCGGTGTTTGATCATGGGTCGCGGTCAGATCGTATTCGAGGGCACGCCGGCGCAACTGCGTGCGAATGCCGAAGTGCGGCGCAACTGGTTGGAGGTGGGCGGATGAAGCGGGATGAGCCAACGCATCTCGGATGGGATGGGAGCTGGGATGCCGAATGCGATGTCGTCGTCGTGGGGTCGGGCGCGGGGGGCATGTCGGCGGCGTTGACCGCGGCGCATGCTGGGCTGCGCGTGACGGTCATCGAAAAGACGGCCTATTTCGGCGGAAGCACGGCCGTGTCGGGCGGCGCCGTGTGGATTCCGGAGAACACGCTGATGGCCGGCGTCGGACATACCGACAGCCGCGCATCGGTCATGCGGTATCTCGATGCGACGATCGGCCCGCGCATGCGGCCCGAACTCATGCGCGCCTATCTCGACAACGGTCCGCGCATGGTCGAGTTCATGCACGCGCATACGTCCGCCGTGCGATTCACCTCGCGCGCGTTGTCGCCCGACTACCAGTCCGATCTCGACGGCGCGTCGATGGGTGGGCGTACGCTCGATCCGGCCGAGTTCGATGCGCGTGTGCTCGGCGCCCGGTTCGACGAGGTCAGGCGGCCGTATCCGCAATTCATGGCGCTCGGCGGCATGATGGTCAATCGCAAGGACATCGATCGCTTGCTCGCGGCGTTCACGACGGTCGAAGGCTTCGCGCATAGCACGAAGCTCGTCTGGCGCTATCTGCGCGACCGCACGCGCTTTTCGCGCGGCACGCGGCTCTTGCTGGGCAATGCGCTTGCCGCGCGTCTGTTCAAGTCGGCCATCGACGCGGGCATCACGCTGATGTCGCGGACGTCGGCGCACCAGTTGATTCACGCCGACGACCGGATCGTGGGCATCGTGGTCGTGCGCGATGGCAAACACACGGCGATTCGCGCGCGGCACGCCGTCGTCCTCGCGTCGGGCGGCTTCGCCGCGAGCCCGGCATGGCGCGCGCGCCATGTCCCGCACGCCGAGCAGCACAGCTCGCTGTCGCCCGAGGGCAATACCGGCGACGGCATGACGCTCGCGCTCGACGTCGGCGCGCAGCTCGCGCGCGGCAATGCGAGCAACGCGTTCTGGTCGCCCGTCTCGCGGATGAAGCTCGACGATGGTTCCGCGCGCGTCTTTCCCCATCTCGTGACGGATCGGCAGAAGCCCGGGGTCATTGCGGTCAACGCGAAGGGGCGGCGGTTCACGAACGAATCGGCGTCGTATCACGCGTTCGTCAATGCGATGCACGACACGCAGACCTTGCCGGCCTACTTGATCTGCGACAGCGCATGTCTGCGCCAATACGGTCTCGGCCTCGTACGACCGGCGGTGCAGGGGTTCGGCTGGGCGACGTCGTATCGCCGCTATCTGCGCAGCGGCTATCTGATTCGCGGCAATACGATCGCCGACCTCGCGAAGCAACTCGGTATCGACGCGCACGCGCTTGAACAGACCGTGTCGAAGGCCAATCTCAGCGCGCGAACCGGGCGCGACGCCGAGTTCGGTCGCGGCACGCAGGCGTACAGCCAATACCTCGGCGATCCCGCGCATGGACCGAACCCGTGTCTCGGCCCCATCAGCACGGGGCCGTTCTATGCGGTGGTGCTCTATCCCGGCGATATCGGCAGCGCGCTCGGGCTGCAGACGAACGCGAATGCACAGGTGCTCGACGACGCGGGCGAGCCGATAACCGGCCTGTATGCGTGCGGCAACGACATGAACTCGGTCATGGCCGGCAACTACCCCGCCGCGGGGATCACGCTCGGCCCCGCTTTGACCTTCGGCTATATCGTGGGCCGCGAGATCGCGGCCCATGCGAAAGCGCCCGCCGCGCAAGGAATCGAAACGCAATGAAAATTTTTTACCATCCCGCCTCGCCGTTCGTCCGCAAGGTACATGTGACCGCGCTCGAGCTGGGTCTCGACGATCGGCTCGAAAAGCTCACGAGCGCGGCACATCCGATTCGGCGCGACGCGAATATCGTCAAGTTCAATCCGACCGGAAAGGTACCAGCCTTTTTTACAGATTCGGATGAACCCCTCTACGACTCGCGCGTGATCTGCGAATATCTCGATCACGTCGACGGGCGCTCGATCATCTTTCCGACGCCCGGCGAGGCACGCTGGCGCGCGTTGCGGGAGCAGGCGATCGGCGACGGCTTGCTCGATGCGGCGCTGCTCGCGCGCTACGAACTCACGGTGCGTCCGCCCGAGATGGTGTGGCTGCCGTGGCGCGAAGGCCAGCTCGACAAAGTGCGTTCGAGTCTCGACGAAATCGAAGCGCGCGTCGACGCGTTCGGCGACCGCTTCGATATCGGCACGCTGACGATCGCATGCGCGTTGGGGTATCTGGATTTTCGCTTTGCCGATTTCGATTGGCGTACCGCACACCCGAAGGCCGCCGCGTGGTTCAAGCACGTGAGCGAGCGGCCGTCGTTGGCGCAGTCGTTTCCGCGCGATCTGAACGCGCGGTGACCGAGAAGGGCGGCTTCGACGCGCGTCACGTCGGCCGCCCCGATTCTTTTCCACTATTCAAGGATTACTTAAAAGCGGACCGCTGAGAACCTTCGCAAAACGCATTGGTTTGTCGGACGCATCGAAGCTCATAGCATGAATGTCCTTGCTACGACATCGATGAGACGACCATGGGCGTGTCCGCTCAGTCCCGCGAGCGGCGCGACGCCGTCAGTCCCTTGCTTCGGGTTGAATCGGTCTCCAAATCTTACGGACCGGTCACCGTTCTTCAAGACGTCTCGCTCGACATCGAGGCGGGCAGCGTCGTCAGCATCGTCGGAGAGAACGGGGCGGGCAAATCGACGCTGATGAATATGCTGAGCGGCATCGTCGCGCCCGATTCGGGTTCGATCCGCCTGCGGCAGACGCGCTTCGCCCCCTCCGATTACCGCGCCGCGACCGAACTCGGCGTCTCGCGCGTGTTTCAAGAGCAGTCGCTCGTGCTCAACGTGCCGGTCTACGCGAACCTCGTGCTGGGCCAGGCGCATCGCTTTTCCCGATTCGGCGTGTTCGACGATCGCCGCGCCATGATCGATGTGGCGCAGCGCATCGTCGCGGACGCGGGACTCGATATCGACGTGACCCGCATCACGGCGACCTACGATTTTTCCGCGCGGCAATCGATCGAGATCGCGCGCGCGTGCCTCGCGCCGCATCATGTGCTCGGCATCGAGACGCCGCTGATTCTGCTCGACGAGCCCACCTCCGCACTCGATCGCCGCGACGAAGAGACGTTCTTTACGCTGATCGAGACGCTTCGCGCGCGCGCGGCGTTCCTGTTCGTCTCGCACCGATTGTCTGAAGTCCTGCGCATCGCCGACGTCATTTACGTCATGAAGGACGGGCGCATCGTCGGCCGGCGCGCCGCGTCGCAGACCGACGAAAACGAATTGCACAGCCTGATGGTCGGACGCGAGCGCGCCGACGATTTCTATTTTCAGTCGCGCCGTCGCGCGCGCGCCCACAGCGATGCGCCCGCGCTCGTCGTCAAAGGACTCACGCTCGCGGGCGAGTATCACGACATCGATTTCGAAGTCCGCGCGGGCGAGATCGTCGGTATCGGCGGCCTGCTCGATTCGGGCAAGAGCGCGCTGGGCAAGGGGATCGCGGGCGTCGACGAACCCGATGCGGGGACGGTCGCGCTCAACGGTCAGCCGGCACGCCGTCCCGACATCGTCGATGCCGTCGCGCACGGACTCGCCTACGTGCCCGCGGAGCGGCTCACCGACGGGCTGATCGCGTCGGTGAGCACGGCCTGGAACGTGTCGCTCGCGAGCGGCCGGGATCTGTTCTCGAATCGCTGGGGCGCATGGCGGATCGAACGCGAACGACGCGTGGCGGCGCGGTACATCGAATCGCTGCGCATCCGTTCGGCGACGCCCGATACGACGACCGACCGATTGTCCGGCGGCAACCAGCAAAAAGTCGTGCTGGCGCGTTGGCTCTGTCGCGAACCGCGCGTGCTGGTGCTCGATAACCCGACGCGCGGCATCGATGCCGGCGCGAAAGAAGATATCTACGGCTTGCTGCGCGATCTGACGGATCAGGGCGTCGCCATCGTGCTGATCACCGACGAACTGCTCGAGCTGATCGGCCTGGCCAATCGCGTGCTGATCCTGCAGCGCGGGCGCATCAGCGCAGAGGTCGACATCGGCCCGGACGCCGCGCCGACGGAGCGCGAACTCGTCGCGCACATGCTGCCGAAGGGGCGCGACGAAGCCGCGCTCGACACGCATCCATAGGAAACGTCAACGATGAATACTGCAGTCAATCCCATCCGCAAGTCGCCCAATCGCGCCGGCGGCTTACGCGCGGTGTCCTTCGATGCGAGCGGGCTGCTTCCGGTCGTCGTCGTGCTCGCGTTGATCGCCTTTTTCTCGGTGGCGACGTCATCGTTCTGGACGCTGCGCAATCTGACCGCGCTCAGCGGACAGACCGGCACGCTGCTGATCGTGTGCCTGGGTTCCACGTTCGTCGTGTTGATGGGCAGCATCGATCTGTCGATCGGCGCGATCGTGCTGCTCGTCGGCGCGGCCACCGTTCAATTGCTCAACGCCACGCCGCTCGGCTTTGCCGTGGTCCCGGCGGCCGCCCTCGCGGGCGCGCTGCTCGGCGTGCTCAATGGGGCGATCTACGCCTACGGACGCGTCCCGTCGTTCGTCGTCACGCTCGGGAGTCTGTCGGTGTTTTCGGGCGCCGGTTTGCTGTTGCTCGGCGGCCGCGCGATCCAGTTCAACTTCGACGGGTTCGATGCGATCGCGATCGGTCAGTGGGTGCCGCGTTTGCCGAATATCGCGTTGTTCGGTCTGATCGCGTGGGCGTTGACGGTCGTCGTCTCGGCGCGCACGCGCTTCGGTCGTTATATGTTCCTGATCGGCGGCGGCGAAAACATCGCGCGCACGGCAGGCGTCCCCGTGCGGCCCTACAAGATCGCGGCATTCGGCGTATCGGGCTTGCTGGCGGGCCTCGGCGCCGCATTCGCGGTGGCGCGTCTC
This sequence comes from Pararobbsia silviterrae, assembly GCF_003628125.1. Classification (GTDB taxonomy): domain Bacteria; phylum Pseudomonadota; class Gammaproteobacteria; order Burkholderiales; family Burkholderiaceae; genus Pararobbsia; species Pararobbsia silviterrae. Next base: position 264,798 of record NZ_RBZU01000003.1, on the reverse strand, counting down.
GGCGCGGCGGGACCGTCGCTCGGTCAGGACCTCTTGCTCAATAGCCTCGCTGCGATCGTCGTCGGCGGGACATCGTTGGCGGGCGGCGTCGGTGGCCCGCAACGCACCTTGCTCGGCGTCCTGATCATTTCGATTCTCGACGACGGCCTCAATTTGATGGGCGTCTCCGAATACACGCAGATGATCGTCAAGGGGCTCGTCGTGATCGCCGCCGTATTGGTCAGCCGTCGCGGCAATACGCGCGCGCTGATCATCAAATAGCTCAGCGGATAAGCCATCCGATAAATCATCCGACACGCGCCGGTCTCGCGGCGCGATTTCGCCCACGTGGCGTGACGCTCGTCGGCCCGAGTCGCGTTCGGGCAGCCGGCGTCCTTTCGAATCCATCATGCGACCTCTGATCTTCAACGCCTTTTCGATGGCGAGCGTGTCCCACGTCTATCACGGAATGTGGACGCATCCGCGCTCCGAGCAGATCCGCCACGATTCGCTCTCGACGTGGACGCATCTCGCGCGCTTGCTCGAACGCGGCCGTTTCGACGGCCTGTTCCTCGCCGACGCGCTCGGCCTCGATCCGACGTATCGCGGTTCGTTCGATCTTTATGTCGAGCAGGCGATCCACTTTCCGTGCAACGATCCCGCGATCTTGTGCGCGGCCTTGATCGGCGCGACCGAGCATCTCGGCTTGATGTTCACGAGCTCGATTCTTCAGGCGCATCCGTTTGCATTCGCGCGGGCCGTATCGACGCTCGATCATCTGAGCGGCGGCCGGGTCGGCTGGAATATCGTGACGAGCACGAGCGCCGCAGCCGCACGCAATTTCGGTCTCGATCGCCTCGTCGAGCACGATGCGCGGTATGACTGGGCCGATGAATACGTCGATGTCGCGTACAAGCTATGGGAACACTCATGGCGTGACGATGCGATCCAAGCCGATACGCAGGCGCGCGTCTATGCCGACCCTGCCGGCGTACGGCGCATCGATCATGTCGGTGCGCGTTACCGCGTGCCGGGTCCGCATGCGAGCAGCCCGTCGCCGCAACGCACGCCGCTGCTGATCCAGGCGGGCTCGTCGCGACGCGGCCGTGCCTTTGCCGCGCGACACGCGGAGGCGACCTTCATCGTCAGCCATCACCCGGATGCCGCCCGCGTGGCGATCGACGATCTGCGCGCACAGACGGTCGCGCATGGGCGTCGCGCCGACGATCTGCTGATTTTTCAGGGGCTCTCGTTCGTGGTCGGCAGCACCGAGGAAGAGGCGCAGCGCCGCGCGCGCGAGCTCGACGCTTATGTCAGTACCGAAGGGCTCGCCGCGCATGTCGCGCGCGATCTCGGCATCGACTTCGGCCTGCTCGATCCCGAGCGCCCCGTCAGCGATTTTCCGAACGAAGGTCTGCAGGGCTTCGCGCGCTTTTTCGAGGAGGCGCATCCGGGGCAGCGTGCGAGGCTCGCCGACCTCGTCAATGCGATGTCGTATAGCAGCCGCTTTGTCGGGACCCCCGAGCAGATCGCCGATCGGCTCGCCGAGTGGCGCGCCGCCGGCGTCGACGGCGTCAACCTCGCATACCAGACCACGCCGGGTTCGTTCGAGGTGTTTATCGATCATGTGATGCCCGTGTTGCGCGCGCGCGGCCTCGCTCAGCACGAATACGCGCCCGGCACGTTGCGCGAGAAGCTGTTTCCCGGACGCAGCGCACGCCTCAATGCCCGCCATCCCGCGGTGCGGTCGCAAGCCGCGCTCGCAGCCTGAAGTTTCTTCCAACAACGACCACGAGGATCACGATGTCGCGCCGCCCCTTTCCCCGGTTTCCCGATTTTTCGCGTCGTCGCACTGTCGACGACCATCTCGATCGACTCGACACGCACGGCGTATCGCGCCGTGAGTTTCTGGCCTTGATGTCGGCCGCGGCAGCGGTCGGCGCCGTCGGCTTGCCCGGCACCGCGATCGCATCGTCGAGCGGCAAGCTCGCGTATCTGACGTTCAATCTGAACGAGTACAACACGATCGCCAGCGCCGCGTTCGACGATGCCGCCCGCGCGTTCTCGCTGCCGTATGTCGCGCTCGACGGCCGCAGCGACGGGCAACGCCAGGTCAATCAGTTCGAGCAGCAGATCGTCGCGGGCTCGGCGGGGGCCGTATTCAATCTCGCCGACGGCAGCGCCATCCGCCGCATCGCGGCCGACGCCCAGCAGAACAATGTGTTCTTCGGCAATTTCTGGAACACCTTGCCGTGGTACACACCATTCGATGCGAGCGAGCACTACACGCTCTACGCCGTGCCCGAGGAGTTCGCCGCGCACCGCGCCGTGACGTCGGAATTGCTCAAGGCCGTGACTGAACACTTCGGCGGCGGCGATATCGTGGCCGTGACGGGCACCGATGGCTACGTGACCGATATCGCGCGCAGTCGCGGCCGCGATGCCGCCTTCGCCGATTTTCCGAAGACGCGGCTGGTCGATCATCTGCCGGGCAACTGGAATCGTGAAGACGGGCTCAAGGCCACCGACGCATTGCTGTCGCGCAATCCGAACGTGGTCGGCATCGTCGCGCAGAACGACGATATCGCACAGGGGGTGCTCGCGGCGCTGCGTGCGCGCGGATTGCGGCCGGGACACGATGTCTTGGTCGTCGGCGCCGACGGCACGGCTGAAGCGGTGCGCGCGATCATCAAGGGCGAACAGCTCGCGACGAGCGGCAATAGCCCGGCGTATGCGGCCGGTCTGTTTACCGCGCGGATCTACGACGTCACGCACGGGTGGAAGCCGCGCGCCGCCGAGCGTGCGTTGAACTGGCGATCGCTGACGATCACGAAGGCCAATGCCGACGTCTATCGCAAGCGCTTCGTCGACAACGGCAAGGTCGCGCCGTTCGACTACCGCAGACTCTCGCGTGTCGCGCATCCGACGGATTGGGATTTGCAGGCCGAGGTGTATCCGCTCGATTTCGAAAAGGAATGGACGGGGATCGCTCGACCGGCCGGTTATACCTTGCCCGAAGCGTATCGGCAGGCGCGCGCGAACGGAGAGTTCGAGACCGTCGCAGCCGAATACAAGGCGCACTACACGATTCCCTTCGGCGGACCGTCGCCGGTGCACGCCTGACGCGTTCAACTCGCATACGCATCGATATCGGCGCCCGCGCTTGAATTGCGGTGCCGGCGCGATCGATGCGCGCGGTCTTCGCGCGATAGCGCGTCGACGGCCGCGGCGCGGCCTTTTCCTTTTTCGTTTGAACACCGATATGACGACTTCTCTTTCCCCGTGGGGCGCGGGCCCGAGTCCGCGCTATGCATCGCTTGCCGCGCGGTTCAGGCCTATTTTCGAACGGATTCGCGCGGGCAATCTCGACCGCGAGCTGACGCGCACGTTGCCGCACGAGCCGATTCAATGGCTCAAGGCCGCGGGTTTCACACGGCTGCGATTGTCCGAGGCCGACGGCGGCGACGGCGCGACGATTCCCGAGCTGTTCGCGCTGCTGATCGAGCTTGCCGAGGCCGACTCGAATATCGCGCAGGCGCTGCGTGCACATTTGAGCTTTGTCGAAGATCTATTGAATTCGCGTTTGCCCGAGCGCCGCGCGGTCTGGATTCCGCGCATCGCGGCGGGCGAAATCATCGGCAGCGCATGGACCGAGACAGGCGCTCAGTTGTCGGCCTTTTCGGCCAGCCTGTTGCATGACGGCGAAGCATGGCGCTTGAACGGCACCAAGTTCTACACGACCGGATCGCTTTACGCGGAGTGGATCAGCGTCGGCGCGACCGACGCCGAGGGGCAGCCGATCTCGGCGGTGGTCGCGCGCACGGCCGAAGGTGTCGACGTGCTCGACGACTGGAACGGCTTCGGGCAACGGCAGACCGCGAGCGGCACCGCGCGCTTTGTCGATGCGCGCGTCGACGATACGGCGATCGTGCGCGAAAGCGACCACCATCGTTATTGGTCGGCGTTTCTTCAGCAGGTGCAGCTCGCGACGCTGGCCGGCATCGGTCGCGCGGCGGCACGCGAAGCCGCGCAGGCCGTCGCGCGCCGCGAACGGACCTATACGCACGCGGCGGCGGCGCGTTCGAGTCAGGATCCGCAGGTGCTGCAGATCGTCGGACGCGTTCAGGGCAATGCCTACGCGGCGGGCGCGACCGTGCTCAAGGCCGCCGAAGCGATCCAGCGTGCGTACGAGGTGCGCGATGCGCACGACGAGGCGAGCATCGAGGAAGTCAATCTGATCGCCGAACTCGAAGTCGCACAGGCCCAGACGGTCGTGTCGAATCTCGTGCTCGACGCGACGACCTTGCTGTTCGATGCGCTCGGCGCATCGGCGACGCTGACCCCCGCGGGTTTCGATCGGTTCTGGCGCAATGCGCGCACGCTGGCGTCGCATAACCCGCGTATCTACAAGGACCGTATCGTCGGCGATTTCGCCGTCAACGGCACCCCCCCGCCGTATCAGTGGCGCGTGGGGCGCGCGGTTGCGCAGGGATAATTTTGGGTCGCGGAAACGTGCGTATCGCGCACGGCATGTCTGTAAAAACGCCGTGCCGTGGCGATTTGCCAAAGATACCTCTGCCGCGCACCATATTTCTGCGCGTTCAATTCAACGAAAAGGCGAGAAACTCCGGCCTTTTTTAGGCGGTTGCATAAGAAGCATGCGGCTTAGTCTGCGTCGTGAGATCGTGCGTCCAACGCGCGATCTGTGTCCACGTCTCATACGTTTGCTCCATCGCCATGCAGCCCACATCCACCACGATCAACATCAAACGGCGTCGTCGTCTGCTCGACGACATGCGCCAAGTCGTCCCCTGTCTGCCCGTCATCGCGGGTGCGTGTCTGAGCCCATCGGTGCACGCGCAGACGGTCGGCAGCCAGAGCAGCACCTATAACCTGGGCGGCACGAACACCAATGTGACCGTCGCCGCCAGTTCGACGATCTCCGTGACGAGCGGCGCCGGGATTGCCGGGGGCGCACAGCAAATCATCGGCGTGACGATCACGAACGAAGGCACGATCGAGTCGACCGCTTCGGCGAATGTGAACGCGTCGTCGGGTGTGTACCTGTCCAAAAGCGGGACGGTGATCAACGACGCGAATGCGTCGATATCGTCGGCCGGCTGGGCCGGCGTCGACCTCATGAATGGGGGCGAAGTCGATAACTACGGCACCCTCTCGGGGTTAGCGGCGGGCGTGGATGTGAGCGGATCGAGCGCAACCGTCATCAATGGTTCGGCGACCAATACGAGTGCGACCATTTCAGCGTCGTCCGGCTCGGCGGTTTATAACAACCAGGGATCGCCGACAACCGTCAATCTGACCAATTACGGCACCGTCGAAACCACATCGTCGAACAATGTGTTTGCCGTCGCGTTGATCGGCGGCGGCTCCGTGACGAACTACGGCACCATTACCGGTACCCGCGGCGTCTACATGGGAGGCTCGAGCGGCACCGTGATCAACTACGGGACGATTACCGCGACGAGCGGCACGTTTGCCGTCGCGCTCGCCGGCGGGACGCTCGAACTCGAGAACAACAGCGTCGTGAACGGTTCGATCGTCGGCGGCGGCGGCACGCTGCTGTTCGACGGCAGCGGCACGCTCGACAGCGCGGTCAGCGGGTTTAACACGGTGACGATGCAAGGCACCGCCTGGACGCTCACGAACACGGTCGCGACGACGTCGGTGGAAGTCGCGAGCGGCACGTTGACCGTCGACGGCACCTTGCAGAACTCGAATCCGGCCATGGTTGACAGCGGCGCGACGCTGACCGGCACCGGCACGATTGCCGGCTCCGTGACCGTCTTGTCCGGCGGAACGTTCAAGGCGAGCGCCCCGACATCCTCGTCCCAGTTGGCGATCGGCGGGGCCCTGACGCTCCAGAACGGCTCGACGTTCGTTGAACAATTGAGTCCGACCGCCGGCAGCTTTACAGCGGTGACGGGCGCGGCGACCCTCGGCGGGAATCTGACGCTCACTGGCATCGCCGGCACGTACACGGCGGGCACGACCTATGTCATCTTGTCGGCGGGTTCGTTGACGGGCACGTTCTCCTCGGTCACGGCGAGCTTCGCCTACGTCGACCCCTCGGTCACGTATGACACCGCGAACGATCGCGTCCTTGTCACCCTCAACACGACGGGAACCGTGGGCTCGTCGACGCCTTCGGGGCCGGGCACGTTCGCGAGCTCGGGTTTCGGTCTCGTGGCGCAAAGCACCAATCAGCACGCCGTCGCGGGGGCGCTCGACGCGATCTATGCGGCGGGCGGCAATACGTTGACGAACACGCTGCTGACCGCATCGACCGACGAAGCGCGCCATGCGCTCGCGACGATGTCGGGCGACAGCACGATCGGTCTCGGACACACCGCGTTGCTGCATATGCGCGCCGCGCAGGACGCGATCAGCGACCGGCTGACGATGGCCGATCTCGCGTCGAACGCCGCGCTCGATCCGCAGTCGCGTGCGTCGAATGCCAAGGATGGCGCGCACGATGCGCTCAGCGATCCGTGGGTCAGCGTGAGCTATGCGAACGAGCGTCAGGCGGGCAACGATATCTCGGGCGCGAGCGCGTATGTCGACCGGTCGGCCGCGCTGTCGTTCGGGCATGACCAGGCGATCAACCGCGAGTGGCTCGTCGGCGCCGCGCTCTCGGGCAGCGACGACGACGTCGACTATGAGGACGGTTCGAGCCATGGCCGCTCGGACGGCGTGCAGGGCGCGCTCTACGCGCGTTATCGGCCCGAAGCGTCGCCGTTCTACGTCAAGGGCGTGGCCAGCGTCGGATGGTGGAGCAATACGATTGAACGCGATGTCACGCTCGGCGTGCTCAGCGGTCGAACCGAGGGCGATTTCAATGTGCTCGGCGGCGCGCTCTATGCCGAGACGGGCATGACGATGCGCGTCGCGCGCTATACCGTCGAGCCGTATATCGGGGCATCGGTCGCGCGCTATCACCAGAACAGCTTCACGGAATCGACGACGAACGGCGACACGGACTTCGCGCTCACGTACGACGGCGATACGACGACGCAAGGCGCTTCGCTGCTCGGTGCACGTGTGCGTCGCGAACTGGACCTCGGCGGTCACGGGCTCACATGGCAGGCCGACCTCGCGTGGCGGCACACGATCGGTCCGGTCCAGCAAACGCTGTCGGCCGCCTTTACGTCGGCCGCGTCGTACACGTTCACGGTCGACGGCGTTCAGCAGGCGCGTGACGAAGCTGTCGCGAAGGTCGGCGCGAACTACGCGTTCAACTCGACCGTGTCGGCCTATGTGCAGGGGAGTGCGGTGCTCGGCAAGGGCGAGCGTTTGATCGCCGGTACCGCCGGCGTGCGCTGGCTGTGGTGATCGCGTGAAGCGAGTGCGCCGGCGCGTCGATCGTTCGATGCGCCGGTTTTTGCGTCGAGTATTGCGTCGATCTATGCGCCGGCGTTTGCATCGAGCTTTGCGCCGGCAGTTGCGCCGACCTCGGCGCACGCGGGTTGCGCAGATGCCGGCCCGCTCATGTTTCGATCGTATAACCCAGTGCCTTGATCACGGGTTCGAGTATCGGCAGGACGGGTTCGAGATGCCGCAGATAGTGACGGTATCGATATCGCGCCTGCTTCGTGATCCGCTGCGTGACTTGCGCGTAGCTGATCGTGCGTGCGTAGCGGGGGTTTTCGTCGAAGCGCAGGCATGCCGGCTCGAACGGGATATCGAGCATGGAAAAGATCGACCTCAACACGGCTTCGGGCTCGTCGATCAAGGCTTCGTATTTGACGCTGAGCGCGCGCAGCGACATTTCGGCGCGATAGTGTTCGGCGAGACCGTGCGCGCGCACGTATTCGTGCGCGATGCCTTCGAGTGAGGTCGCGCAGTCGGCGCCATGCGTCATGTCGTACGAGAACATCGACAACACGACATCGAGCGGATGGCGAACCATCCGGATGACGGGCGCGTTCGGAAACATCAGGCCGATCAGGCCCAGATGGGTTTCGTTGAACGGCATCTTGTCGGTAAAGAACGGCTTGCCCGAGATCGACGCGCCTGCGCGTCTCGCGCTGCGCAGATAGAAATCGCGCAAGGTGTCGAGTCCGTCGGCCTCGTCGCCGAGCCAGAGTTCGCCGAGGGCTTCGGGGTAGCCCGACGCGCTGTTGAGCAGGCGCGGCATTGCGCGAATCGTCTCGCCGAGCGAAGGCAGTTCGTCGCCGGCCGCCATGGCGTCGTGTCGGCTCAGCATCTGTTCGAGCAGCGTCGTACCCGAGCGCGGGGCGCCGCAAATAAAGACGGGGCGGGGACCGGGCGCATCGGAGGCGCGGGGCAGCAGCGCGAGCCGCGAGGCGCGGAAGAATGTCTTGAGCCGGGTTGTCTCGACATCGGCAGCGTGTTTCGGATAGGTGCGGCCTCCTTCGCGGATCATGTGCTTGGCGAGCGCAAACGATGCGAACGCGTCGTCGAAGCGGCCGGCTTTATCGAGCAGGCGGCCGTTGAGCAGGGCTGCGTCGATGGCTTGTGCGGGGCGCCCTTGGCGAGCGACCGCGTCGATGATCTCGATGGCTTGGTCGGTCTCGTTCGTGCGCGCGAGCAATGCCGCGCGGGCCAGCGCGATATCGAGGTCGTCGGGCGCGGCGGCGATCGCGCGGTCGGCGAGGTCGAGCGCGCGCGGCAGATCGCGTGCCGCCTCTTCGAGTTGCGACCAGCCGTGGAGCGTCTGTGCGATATCGGGCGCGAGTGAGACCGATCGTTTGTAAAGGTGGCGTGCTTCGTCGAGGTGGCCCTGCATCTTGAGACACGCGGCGAGATTGGCGAGTTGGATCGGATCGTCGGCGCGCGTCAGTTCGAGCGTGCGGCGAAAGTGAAACTCGGCGATCGGCCAACGTTGCTGCGCGGACAACGACAATGCGAGCAGTCGATGCGCGCCGGGATCGGTCGGGTCGAGGCGCACGGCGTTGCGTGCATGAGGCTCCGCTTCCGGAGCTTGACCCGCAAGCAGCAGTCGTTCGGCCGCTTCGAGTTGGGCCCAGGCCTTGTTCGGATCCAGTGCGCAGATGCGACGCGCAAGCGCCATGCAGGCGGAGGTGGGGCCGGTCTCTTCACGCACGAGAAACAGCACGGTCAGCGCGTCGATATTCGCGGGGTCCTCGTCGAGCAGCGCAATGGCGAGGCGCGCCGCGAGCGCCGTGTCGCCGGCGTCGAGCGCGTCGGCGGCGCTGGTCGCGGTGGCTGAAACTGAGGATGCCGAGGGCGATGCCAATGCTGAGGTCGATTCAGGAGTCGATGTCGATGTCGATGTCGAGGGCGAGGGCGAGGGCGAGGGCGAGGGCGAGGGCGAGGGCGAGGGCGAGGGCGAGGGCGAGGGCGAGGGCGAGGGCGAGGGCAATGTCGAGGCGGCCGAAACGTCGAAGCTGCAGCAACGTTGCTGTGCGAGTCCACTGCCGCACGCGCAACGTGCATCGATCGTGGTCAAAGGAATTACAATGCTCATGACGCGGAATACTCGTGCGCGGGCGGGGGGCTTCAGATGACTTCGCGTCGCATCATGCCACGAATCGAAAGACGCCTTGAAAACGAGGCCTCGAAGATCTCACGGCGAATCGCAATCAGGCCGTTTCGACTAAAGACTCGAGGGCCGGTAAGGGTCTCGTTCGCTCTGCGCCTGCTTGCCGCGCCCTTCGGCCATGAAATCCGGCCCAAACTTGGCGAATTTCTTGAGCACCCCGGCAAGCGGCCGACGCATCGGGCGAATATGAATCTCATCACCCACCCGCTCGATTTCGAGCTCAATATCCATGCGCTCGTAGGCAAGATCGGCCGGAATACGAACGGCCTGTGAGTTGCCGTTCTTGAAAACTCGGGTCGTATGCATTGCAGATTCGATCAGGTGTGTACGGTGGATGTGCTTTAGTTCACCCACCCCTTAAAGTAAATACGCGTGTGTACATCGGTTGGAGATCGGCGAGACCTCTTTCCGTCCGTGCGAGAAGTGCCGGGGTGACGTAAGCCAGATCCGGGCGTGGAACTACTGGGCTGACGGGCGCACGGGAGAGAAGTTCGCGCAAAGGCCACGATCAGGTTTTTCTTCAAGCCGGCCAAGCTGCCGCGTGAGCCTGGACGTCGGCGATTGCGGCCCACGCCATAGTCCGCGTCGCGCGAGTCGACACACACGAATCAGGCGCCAGCGTCGAGAGCGAGCGTCCCAAGGCCGCACGAAAATGGAAACGAGAGTCCGATCAAGAACGCGTGTCGGCAGGCAGCAGCTCGATAGGGGGGCTTGTGACCGCGCCGGCGAATCTCGGCGCGCCAAGCGTCGCCATGTTGGCTGATATATGGAATGCCAGACTCCGTACGAAAGTGAGATTCGCTTGATCTGGATTTTTCCGGTCCGGCAAATATCCGGCAAAGGGGCGTTGTTGCCGCGAGGAGGGCCTTGCCGCAGACGAAAAAAAAGCACCGCGATTGCTCGCAAGTGCTTGATTTTCCTTCCCCGAGGGAAAGTGGTAGGCCGTACGTGACTCGAACACGTGACCAACGGATTAAAAGTCCGCTGCTCTACCAACTGAGCTAACGACCCAAAAGAGTCCGCTACTATAGCCGGGCAGACCGGCTCCGTCAACCAGAAAGCCGAGCGTCAGCGTGCCGAATCGCCTGTGCAAGGCGCGTCCGGCGTTGCTGCTATCCGTGCGTACGGAGGGATCCGCCATCGCCGATCTGAGCTGCCGACCGACCCTCATCGACGACGAATGAGATCCATCCAGCCGTCAATGACACCAACCGCGGCGCCCAACGACGGTGATCGACAGCGGTGACTTACGACAGCGACTCAGGACAACGATCCAGGATCCACCACAACGGCCAACGACCCAGAACAACGACCCACGCCCACAACCCACGCGCAACCGAATCCGGGCCAGCCATCGAGCCGTCCCGAATCGGTCTCACGACAACGCACGTTACCGAATCTGCGTGAGCTTGTTCTGCGCGGTCTGCGCGGCTTCCGTGTTGCCGTACTGCGCAACGATCTGCTGGAGCGTCTTGCGCGCGGCCGGCTTCTGGCCTTGCTCAAGCTGGTTCTGCGCGATCGCGAGCAACGCTTCCGGCGCACGCGGGTGCGTCGGATAGTTGTTCACGACGCCTTGCAGCACCGACGTCGACGCCTTGTAGTCGCGCTGCGCATACAGGCAGTTGCCGAGCCAGTACTGCGCCGTCGGCTGATACGGGCTTTGCGGATACTTCTGCACAAAGTCCCGGAACGCCGCCGTCGCGCTCTTGAAGTCGCCGTTCTTGAACTGCTGAAGCGCGGCGTTGAACGCGTCGGACTCACCGGGCTGCACGGTGCCCTGCATGCCGTCGACCGTGGCCTGCTGCGGCTCGAGCTTCTGCAGGCGCGCGTTCAGATCGGCGTAATAGTCCTTCTGCGCCTTCTGAAGCGTCGTCACCTGATTGGCCAGATCCTCATTCTGTCCGCGCAGCGTCGCGACTTGCTGCTGCAGCGTCGCGAGCTGGTTCGACTGATCGAGGATCGTCCGCTGCGCAGCCGCGATCTGGCCCGATTGCGCATCCGTCTTGGCGCGCAGATCCAGAATGGCCTGGCGCGCCTCGTTGTCATCAAACACGCCTGCGTGCGCGGATGCGGCGATCATCGCCACACCCACCGCGCCGGCCGCTGCGGAGGCCCGCAGCCAGCTCATACGAAACAGCATCGGGCGATCTTCCGTTTATTGATAGACGAGGTCGGCGCGACGATTTTGCGCCCACGAAGCTTCGTCATGACCCGTCGCAACCGGCTTTTCCTTGCCGAGGCTCACGGCTTCCATTTGCGAGTCGGGCACGCCAAGCAGCGACAGCGCCTTGCGAACCGCTTCCGCACGCTTTTGACCGAGCGCGAGGTTGTATTCGCTCGTGCCGCGATCATCCGTATTGCCCTGAATCAGGACGTGACGCTGCGGATGCGACTTCAGGTACTGAGCGTGTTGGCCCAGCAACTGCTGGTACTCGTCCTTGACCGAGTAGCTGTCGAAATCGAAGTAGACGCTGCGCTTGGCCAGCGGGCTGTTCGGATCGTTCAGCGGATCGACGTTGACTTCCTGGACGGCATTCGGGTTCGGTTGCGTGCCGACAGCGCCGTTCTTGGCGTTGGCGTTTTCATCGAGCTTGACACCGGAATGGCAAGCGGCGAGCAGGCCGACCAGGCCCGTGACGAGGATCAGGCGAAGCTTGGACATCATTTGAAACTCTCCTTGTGTTATTGCGTGAAGCCGTACGACATATACGACGTTGCGTGTGGTGCCACTTTTTACTGCGATTGCTACAAGCCATACACGAGTTCGCGGCCGGCGCGCCTGCGCTCGGCCCCGACCCCTATTGCATGAACGGTCCCCACGACGGATGGCTGACATCGCCGCCCTTGACCGACAGCACCTGGTGCGTCGCACCGTCGACGGACACCGCGGCGAGCACGGCACGTCCGCCGCTCTCGGTCGCGTAGAGGATGTACTGGCCGTTCGCCGCGAAAGTCGGCGATTCGTCGTGCACGGTATCGGTCAGGCCCGTCGCGTCGCCCGTCGACAGATCCTGCTCATAGAGCTTGAACGCGCCGCCGACGCGCGAGATATACGCGAGGTACTTGCCGTCGGGACTGACCTGCGGGCTCGTATTGTAAGAGCCATGGAACGTCACGCGCTGGGCAGCCCCCGCCGATTCGCCCTGGACCGACATCTTGTAGATCTGCGGCTGGCCGCCGCGGTCGCTCGTGAAATAGACCGACTGGCCGTCGGGCGAGAACGACGGCTCGGTATCGATGCCGCCCGTCTGGCTCAGCCGGCGAAGACCCGACCCGTCCGCGTTGACGAGATAGATCTGCGTATTGCCCGTGATCGTGAGCGCGACCGCCAGATGCTTGCCGTCGGGCGACCACGCGGGCGCGCTGTTGTTGCCCTTCTGATCCGAGATCATCACGCGCTGGCCGGTCGGCAGGTCGTGGACATAGACGATCGGCTTCTTGCGCTCGAACGACACGTACGCGACCTTGGTGCCATCGGGCGACCACGCGGGCGAAATGATCGGCTCGGGGCTCGACAGCGCGATGTGTTCGTTCTGGCCGTCCGAATCGGAGATCTTGAGCTGGTACCGATTACCCACGCGCTGAACGTACGAGAGACGCGTCGCGAATGCGCCGCGTACGCCGAGCAGCTTCTGGTAGATGAAATCGGAGATCTTGTGTGCGGTCATGCGCAGATTGGCCTGCGAACTCGTCAGCGCGAGACCGCCGAGACTCTGTTGCTTGACCGTGTCGTACAGACGGAAGCGCACGTCGTAATCGCCGTTCGCGAGCTTGTTCACGCTGCCGCCGACGAAGGCGTCGGCGCCTTTGCCCTTCCAGCCGGCCAAATCGACCGAATCGCTTTCGCTGACCGGCTGCCCGCCCGCGTTGATGTTCGAGAACCGGCCGCTGTTCTGCAGGTCGGCCCGTACGATCGCGCTGATTTGCGCCTGGGCGGTGTCTTCATTCGCAAACGGCGCAATCGCGATCGGATACAGATTCGAACCGACGCCCGTGATATCGACGGTCAGGTCCGCATGCGCGACACCCGATACGGCCGAGAGTGCCGTGAAACTGGTCAGAAGAATGGCTCGCAAGCCCAAAAACGTCGCTAGTCGATTGAATACGCTCATGCTCTTTTGGTGAAAGGCGAGAAAAAAAGGGCGCGCGCCTGACGCACCCACGCTAGACAGAATTACCGGCTGAACGTTCCATCCGCTTGGTGCGCCGCGCGCCGCAGCCCATTCCGGCTGACATCCGCGGGTCGACGAGATCGCGACGACCCGCCCGGGCCGTCGATATGAAGAAAAAAACGTGCCAGCCGACGGCATGACGCGAGGCCGATCGCGAGACCGATATCGCCCGCGAACGGGCGTTTACGGCACACGCGGGAAACCGTCGGCCATCCATCGCATCAGTCCTTCGGCCGGAAGCGGATCTGGAAGCTCCGCGGCGCTTTGCCGTCGGTGTCGCGCGGCATCGGGTCGGAGGCCTGAACCGCGCGCAGCACCGCGTCGTCCCAGCCCTGATCGCCGCTCGACGACGCGAGTCGGGCCGACAGGATCGATCCGTCCGGCGCGCACGTCACGGCGACCACGGCGGCCGGATTGCCGTCGACCGTCCCGGCGAAGTGAATATTGGGCTTCACGCGCTGACGCACCTTCTCGGCATAGCCGGGCGAACCGTTGCCGCCGCCGCCCGTCGCCGTGCCGGTCGTACCCGCGCCCGTGCCCGTCGTTTCGCCTTCGCCCGCGGCGCCTTGCAGCGCCGCGAGGCGCGCGTGCCGGGCCTGATCGGCCGCGGCCTTGGCCTTCGCATCCGCTTCGGCCTTCGCCTTGGCCGCTTTTTGCGCCTCGGCCTTGGCGTCAGCTTCCTGCTGGGCCTTTTGCTGATCGGCGGCAGCCTGCTGTTTCTGCTGATCGAGCTGTTGCTGCTTCTTCTGGGCCTCGATCTGCGCCTGTTTCTGCGCCTCGGCCTGAGCGGCCTTGGCTGCGGCGTCCTGCGCGGCCTTTTGCTTCGCGAGCGCGGCCTGCTGGTCGGCCAATTGCTTCTGGCGCGCGGCTTCCTGCTGCTGAAGCTTGATCTGCGCCTGTTTCTGCTGCTCGGCGAGCAGCGCGGCTTCTTGCTGCTGCTGTTCGAGCTGCTTGCGCTTGGCTTCCTGAAGCGCGATATCGGCGTCTTCCTGCGGCGGAGGCGGCGGCGCCGGCTGAATCGGCGCGGGCGCGACCGGCTGCGGCACGGGCGGCGTGGTGTCGGGCACGTCGGTCCAGAGTTCGGCCTCGGAACCCGTCGGCGAGCTGTTTTTCCAATGGATGCCGAAGTACAGGAACGCCACGAGCAGCGCGTGCATGACGATCGCGAGCACGAAGGCTCGCGTCGTACCGCGCTCGCGCGGCGGCCGGATCGGTCGGTATGCTGCGCGCTTCATCATTTCGACTTGACGAGCAGGCCCACGCGCTTGATCCCCAGACTCTTGAGATCGGACATGACGTTCATGACCGTGTCGTACTGGACGGTCTTGTCGGCCGCGATCACGACAGGCTGATCCGGATTGGACGGGGCGCGCTGCGCGACGAAGTTCTTCAGATCGGCCTGCGACATTTGCTGTTCGTGCGAACCGTTTTCGTCCTTGTAGCGCACCGATACGCTGCCGTTGGCCTTGATGCTGACGACGAGCGGCGGAATCTGCTGCTGCTGGGCGCTGCCGCCGACGCTCGGCAGATTGATGACCGACGGCGCGACGAGCGGCGCCGTGACCATGAAGATCACGAGCAGCACGAGCATGACGTCGATATACGGCACGACGTTGATGTCGGCCATCGCGCGGCGACGCCGGCCCGCGCGCATGCCTTGCTGGATGCCTCCTGCCATGGCCGCGCTCCTAGTGGGATTGTCGTTGCAGGATGTTCGAGAACTCTTCGACGAACGTCTCGAAGCGGTTCGCGAGGCGGTCGATGTCGTGCGAGTACCGGTTGTAGGCGACGACGGCCGGAATCGCGGCGAACAGACCGATCGCGGTCGCGGTCAGCGCTTCGGCGATGCCGGGGGCGACGCTCGCGAGCGTCGCTTGCTGGACGTTCGAGAGTCCCGTGAACGCGTTCATGATCCCCCAGACCGTGCCGAACAGGCCGATATAAGGGCTCACGGAGCCGACCGACGCGAGGAACGCGAGATTGCTTTC
The DNA here is from genome assembly GCF_003628125.1 of Pararobbsia silviterrae. GTDB lineage: Bacteria > Pseudomonadota > Gammaproteobacteria > Burkholderiales > Burkholderiaceae > Pararobbsia > Pararobbsia silviterrae. The sequence goes on along the minus strand of NZ_RBZU01000003.1, from coordinate 249,115 downwards.
AAGCACGTCGAGCTCGCGCTGGAACGCTGCGCGCATGGCGCGGCGCGCGCCGTCGAGGAGCAGGCCCGGGTCCGTGAGGCGCTTCTCCTTGGCCTTGAGGAACTCGCGCATGCCCGATTCGAAAATCCGTTCGAGCGCGCCGATCGAATGACGGCTGTTCGCCGCGCTTTGGTAGAGCGCTTGGAGATCGCCGCCCGACCAGAAATCGCGTTCGAACGATTCGGTCTGCGAACGCGCGCGGCGGATCGCGAACCACTTGCGGAAGATAAACGTCCACGAGAGCAACGAGAGCAGCAGGAGCAGGGCCATGACGGCCTGCGCGAGCAGACTCGCGTTGAGCACGAGGGAAATGATCGACAGGTCTTGTGCGTTGTTCATAAAGATTGGCAGGTGTTCACCGGTTTGCGCCGGGGGCTGTCTGTCTGGGCGTCATCGATACTAAAAAAATCCTGGGCCCGCCGGCGCATGGCCGGCCGGGGGTCTGAGCCTGTCTGTCCGGGGTTCCAACGTTCGGGAGCCAGAATTGGACGACGTGTTTATGAAAAAAGACACGTCTTAGTGCGGCTTGAATGCGATTCGTTCATTGCAGTGTCTTACCGGAGCGCATCGGCCCGGCTCCGAGCCGGCCCTGTTTGCAGGGCTTCGAGCACACCGCCCGGCAGCGCGGCGGGTTTCATCGTCGCGCGATCGACGCAGCCGACGCGGATCGTGCCCGTCGCGAGCAGCGTGCCGGCGCACCAGGCTTCCTGGTCGAAATCGACGGATGCGCGGCCGATGCGGCTCGCGACGCTGCGGATCTCGACCTCATCGTCGAGCCGCGCGGGCGCGCGGTAGTCGACCGCCGTGCTCCGGACAACGAACATCGTGCCGTTCGTCACGCTCAACGTGCTTTGCTCGATACCGCACGCGCGCAGCCATTCGGTGCGCGCGCGCTCGAAAAACTTCAGATAGTTCGCGTAGAAGACGATGCCGCCCGTGTCGGTGTCTTCGAAGTAAACACGAATAGGCCAGACAAATGCCTCGGGCCGGGCGTTCGATTCTGCAGGCAGGTTCATGCGCGCATTCTACCGAAAACACGGACGGGGTCGCCGCGCATGGCCGTCCGGCGGCGAGCGCCGTGCCGCACGGCCATGCGGCGCGGCGCTCGATTGCCTATTCACTCGCCATCCAATACACTACCGCGCAAACCTCTGCGTAACTGGCGATAGCGACTTTCCGGAGTCCGAGGTGGGCCACCACCGTGAAGCGTAGAGGCGTTTTCAGCCGTTCGCCTGGGCAGCCATGACTCGATGCGTGTGCGATGCGTTGCATATTGCGCCGGTTTGCGCGGCTGTCCGAAGGTCATCCCGCCACCGTGCCGCCGCCTTCGCGCCGTTCGCAACCCATGCGAGCCGGGCCGAACCCTCTATGTCCACGGAATTGTCATGTTCGATAAAGCCAAGCAAACGATCGCCAACGTCGACCCCGAACTCTGGGTCGCGATTCAGAACGAGAACACGCGTCAAGAAGAGCACATCGAGCTCATCGCGTCGGAAAACTACACGAGTCCCGCGGTGCTCGAAGCGCAAGGTTCGCAGCTCACGAACAAGTACGCCGAAGGCTATCCGGGCAAGCGTTACTACGGCGGCTGCGAATATGTCGACGTCGTCGAGCAACTCGCGATCGACCGCGTGAAGCAACTGTTCGGCGCGGAAGCGGCGAACGTGCAGCCGAACTCGGGCTCGCAGGCGAACCAAGGCGTGTTCTTCGCGATGCTCAAGCCCGGCGACACGATCATGGGCATGAGCCTCGCGCACGGCGGTCACCTGACGCACGGCTCGCCCGTCAATATGTCGGGCAAGTGGTTCAACGTCGTGAGCTACGGCCTCAATGAAGACGAAGACATCGACTATGCCGAGATGGAGCGTCTCGCGAACGAGCACAAGCCGAAGATGATCGTCGCGGGCGCGTCGGCGTTCGCGCTGCGCATCGACTTCGAGCGTATCGCGAAGATCGCGAAGTCGATCGGCGCCTATGTGATGGTCGATATGGCGCACTATGCGGGTCTTATCGCGGCCGGCGTCTACCCGAACCCGGTGCCGTTCGCCGATTTCGTGACGACGACGACACACAAGAGCCTGCGCGGTCCGCGCGGCGGCGTGATTCTCATGAAGGCCGAGCACGAAAAGGCGATCAACTCGGCGATCTTCCCGGGTATCCAGGGCGGACCGCTGATGCACGTGATCGCGGGCAAGGCCGTCGCGTTCAAGGAAGCGCTGTCGCCCGAGTTCAAGGCTTATCAGCAGCGCGTGATCGAGAACGCGCGCGTGCTCGGCGAGACGCTCGTCAAGCGCGGTCTGCGTATCGTGTCGGGCAAGACGGAAAGCCACGTGATGCTCGTCGATCTGCGCGCGAAGCAGATCACGGGCAAGGCGGCTGAAGCGGCGCTCGGCGCGGCGCATATCACGGTCAACAAGAATGCGATCCCGAACGACCCCGAGAAGCCGTTCGTCACGAGCGGCATCCGCGTGGGTTCGCCGGCGATGACGACGCGCGGCTTCGGTGTCGCCGAAGCCGAGAAGGTCGGCAATCTGATCGCGGACGTGCTCGACCATCCCGAAGATGCGGCCACGATCGAACGCGTGAAGGCGGAAGTCGCCGAGCTCACGCGCCGCTTTCCGGTCTACCGCTGAGGCGTCGCGATGCGCTGCCCGTTCTGCCGACACGAAGACACGCAAGTGGTGGATTCGCGCGTCTCGGAGGACGGGGCGGCGATTCGCCGTCGTCGGCGTTGTCCGGAATGCGACAAGCGCTTTACGACGTATGAGCGTGTCGAACTCGCGATGCCGGTCGTCGTCAAGAAGGACGGCAGCCGCGTCGAGTTCGACCGCACCAAGCTTGCGGCGAGTTTGCAGCTTGCGTTGCGCAAGCGCCCCGTCAGCGCCGAGTCGGTGGCCGATGCGGTCGCCCGCATCGAGTATCAGTTGCTTGGGTCGGGCGAGCGCGAAATCGGCAGCAGTCAGCTCGGCGAGCTTGTCATGAACGAGCTGCGCCGGCTCGACAAGATCGCGTATGTCCGCTTCGCGTCGGTCTATCGCCGATTCGAAGACGTCGCGGAGTTCCAGGATCTGCTTCAGGAAATCCGGAACTCGGGGCCGCAACGGCCGCCGCGCAAACGTCAGGATAAGAACGGGGTGTCGTAGCGCGGGTCGTGAGCGCTCGGATCCGGTCGAGCGTTCGATGAGCGGGGCGCGCGATGCAGGATCGGCGCGCGGGACGCGCGTGATACGTGTGAGTCCAGGCGAATCCGGATTGCATGCCGTATCCCAGGGACGGAGCCTTCTGCCTTCTGCCTTCTGCCTTCTGCCTTCTGCCTTCTGCCTTCTGCCTTCTGCCTTCTGCCTTCTGCCTTCTGCCTTCTGCCTTCTGCCTTCTGCCGCGTTGTCGTTCGGGTGCTGCCGATGGAATTTCGGGCGCGCACGCGTCGATGACGGAATGCCGCGATGGTGATCGCGTGTGATTGACGATCGCGCTTGAGCGCACGCCTCGAAGACGATCCCCTAACGTTGGCCATTCGGCCGACTGTCGCGACGAGTGACAGGCCCATAGAGTGTCCGAATGCGATCAGCGATGTCGGAGGCCACCGTGGGAGCGATAGCAGGCGGCAAGGCGAGGTGCGAAGGGCGCGAAAGGTGTTCGATGCGCTCGCACGCCCGCTTCGATCACGACGACTTCGGCCACGACGATGTGAACGCCACACGCGCGCCGGGGTTCGGCACGATCGAAGCGATGCTCGTTCTGGCGATCGTCGCGATCGGGGCGCTATGGGCGGCGCCGTGGATCGGGCGATGGGGCGGCCATACGCGTGTCGAGGCGGCATCGCATGAATGGATGACCCTGTTCGAGCACGCTCGCGACGAGGTGCGCCGAACAGGGCGGACGGTCGCGATATGCGCGGCGGGCGTCGGCGATCCCGCATCGACCCGGGTGTCTCGACGCGCCTGCCCGGACGCGGAGTCCTCCGCCTGGTGTTCGGACGCGAGCCTGCGTGACGCGATGCATTTACGGCCGTCCAACAATGTCGACTGGCACTGCGCGCGCTTCGTCGCATTGACCGAAGATCGACGTCATATCGAATGGCTTCGCGAATGGGCGATCGATCCGGCCATTCGCCTGAGCGGGAGCCCACGGGCGCTGGTCTTTTCGCCGCCCCTCGGACGCACGGGGTTCGCGCGCGGCTTCGAAATCGGGCCGCGGGTCGATGCGGATGTGCGCGATCGGCGTGCCTATCGATGCATGTCGATCGCGTCGGGCGGACGCATTCGTATGACGGAGGGCCGATGCGTCGGTACGTAGCGGCCAGCGTCGGCACGCGGGCGCACGGCATCGCGAGGTCGCGCGGAGCGCACGCGGGCAGTGCATTGATCGAGGTTTGCGTGGCGCTCTCGCTGTTGTGCTGGGTGGGACTGATGGCTTGCGCGGCTGAGGTCCAGGCGCTTCGCATGCTGCAGACGGCGAACGAATATCGGGTCGCGCACGGGTTGGCCGCGAATGCGGCGGAATCCCTGCGCGGCGGCTTGCCGCGCGATGCGGTGCGGCGTGAATACGATGCGCGGGCGCGTCGCGAGCTTCGTGACGGACGCGTCGCGATTGAATTCGATCGGCAGACGGTCATGACGATCGAGATCGCATGGTCATCGCGGAACGTTGCAAACGGCGCGGGATGTCGCGGCATGCGCGAGCGTGCGTGTTTGCGCTTGCCGGTCGGTGTCCCTGCGTCAAATGGGCGCGGCGCTTCATGAGTCCGATGCGGAATGGCTTGGCTCGACCCTGTCGCGCGCGGCGGGAATGCGCGCGCTGGAGACCCATTCGACCGAGACGTGTCCGATCGGCCTATCCGCGGTGGCGATGTTTTCGCCCTGATCGCACCCGATCCGGGCGCATGCGATCGAGACGCGAGCGCGCGTCGTGCACCGCGTCGCGCGGACACATGCTGATCGAGCTGTCGATCGCGATGGTCCTCGGCGGCATCGTTCTTCTGGCGAGCGTGGAGACTTATATGCAACACAGATCCGTACAGATCGCGATGTGGCGTGTCGCGGCGGTGTATGCGCATGCAAGCGATGCGCTCGATACGATCCGGCAGGCGGCGCGACAGGCGACCGACGCCAAGGTCTTGAAACATCGTCGTGGGTTGGGTGATCGAATCGCGCTCGAATATCGCGTGACCGCGCTGCCGCCGCGCGCAAACCCGGCGGCGTCCGATCCGCTGTGCTTGACATTCGAGCGGCAGGGTGCCCGATCGGAGCGCAATGGCGTCGTGTCGAGCCACGACGTGGCGACGCGCGCTACGACCTATTGGGGTGTCGAGGTCTCGGACGACGGGTCGCGCCGAGAACTCTATTGCCAGGCGGGTAGTAGCCGTTATTCGATGCCGGTTGTGGTCGACGTGCGTGCGCTGACCGCCGAGGCGCATCCGGGGCGAGCGATGCGCGAGGGAAAGGGCGTACCCGCGCACGACGATCTGTTGCGTGAGATCGCGTTGCTCGACGTCTGCTTGAACCCGGTGCAGCCGAGTGCCGAAGGGCGGTCGAGATCGACGCGTCGCTCGACAGGCGCCGACTGCGCCGAGACGGCGGCGCCACCTCATGCGTTCCGCGCGCGCATCGCGTTGCGGTCGCGATCGAGCGCGTCATGAGCGCGGCGACGTGTCTCGTCATGCCGTCGTCCTGTCCTCGCGTGAGCGACGGGACGATGCGTCACGATGTCGGGTGCCTCGACGCCAGGTTCCACAACGCCGGGTTCCACTTGGCCGAGCGTCGGAACGTCGCGCATTGGTCCGCCGAGAATCGGAATGCCGGCCATCGGGACGCCGTGCATCGCGACGCTGCGCATGGGATCGCCAAGCATCGAGGCGCCAAGCATTGGGACGGCGGCCATCGGCATATTGGGCATCGGAATATCGGGCGACGCGACGGCGCGCGACACGGTGCGCGGCGTGTCGTGCCGATCCGAGGGGCGTTGCGGCCGTGTCCGACACAACGCGGCGCAGTCCTTATCGCGACGATTGCGCTCGTGATGCTGATCGGCCTGTTGTGTGCATCGACGCTGCACGTCGCGACGCAACACGTGCTCGGCGCGCGGAACGAGATCGAGCGCTTGCTTGCGTTCCATGCCGCGGACGCGGCGCTGATGGCATGCGAGCGTGATGTGCTAGATCGCATATCGGGTCGAAGGCGCGCCGATCAACCAATTTCGGGCCGCTGGAAGGCACTCGCGGGCTGGCCCGCCAGCGCGGCCGAGCCCATGTGCGCGATCGAGCAGGTGGGTTCCGTCGGAACGCATGCGTTCGGGTATCGGATCCGCGCCGTGGGTTACGGCGCATCGCGCCAGGTGCAGGCATCGGCGCAACTCGATATCTGGGGTTCGGGACGCGCAATCGAGACACGCTGGTCGCCCGGGCTGCCGATCGAACGTACCGGCATCGTGGTATCGAACAGTGACGGCGTGCGCCGCCGGCGAAGGCGCGGCGGCGACGTGCGAGATGCGCCGGACAGACACGCGCGAGGCCATTCTGCCTGCGACGCGGATATCCATCGGCGTGGTCGTCCGGACGCGGTCGCGCGCGGTTGTCGAGTGCGGATGGATGGGTGTCGGCGTCGATATCGGCGTCGGTATCGGCGTCGGTATGGGGATCAGGATCGAGATCGGGATTGCGATCGGCGTGGCGCTAGGCTTCAACCTTCGGCTGGAGGCGCGCATCGACGACGGCGCTTGTCACCGCCGTGCATGCGTGGCGATCGATTGCGGACCCCGAGCGTGTCGCATGGCAGGGCGATCCGCGCGACGCGCGTGCCGCACCAACGCGGCTCGAACGCGGCCTTTACGCTGTTTGAAGCACTTTGCACATTGGCGATCGCCGCGGTGATCGCGGCCTACGCGATTCCGGCGTACCGCATCCATGAAACGCGCGCGCTTCGGGCGGCCGCCGCGCTTGGACTCTGGCGGGCGGCACAATACATCGAGTCTCGCGAACTCAGTGTCATGGCGTTGACATCGAATGATGCGACCGCTGCGCGCGTACGCGTGGATGCAGGCGTCGGTGGAAGCGTCGGTGGCAGCGACAGCGATAGTGGCGGCGACAGCGGGGGTGGGGGCGATAGTGGGAGTGGCGCCAGCCGTGGCGGCGCTGTCGAGGGCGGACTGCCCGCGGAGTTGGCGGTCGCACCTTCCGGCACGCATCGGCCCGCGTATCGCGTGATGGTCGCCTTCGCGGCGCCGGGGGCTTACACGATCTATGCGGTGCCCGCGCGCGGGCATTTCATGGAGCACGACGCATGCGGGACCTTCGCGCTCGATTCGAATGGCCGCACGATGACGACCGGACCGCTCGGCGCGCAGACTTGCTGGCACGGTCCGTAGGGAGTTCACTACAGAGCGTGCAAACTCTAACCAGCGCCTCGGTGCTCAATGGTCAGGCCGGTTCGGCGTATTCAATCGGTCACACGACGACCGGACTACTCGGCGCGCGGACCTGCTAACACGAGCCTGGCGAGCCCGCTGCTGGGCCTGCAGACTTAAAGAAGCGTTCCATCGCGCAACGTTACGCTGCTCAACGGTCCGGTCGCCTCGGCGTACCGCTCAGTCTTTCAGGCACGTTCGCGCGCTCACGCACCCGTACGCGCCGTTATGCACCCGGCGCCGACGCGTCACTCGGTTCATTCGCCGCGCGCCAGAGCCGGACGACCTGCCATGCGCCGAAACCCACCGCGCCGAATTTGAGCAGCGGACGCAGCCGTCCGAGTCCCTTGAGTTTGGGACCATGCGTGAGCGCGAGCGAGACGACCGAGCTCAGAAACGGATAGTCCTTGAGCATGTGCCCGAGGCCGGCGAGTCCGCCTCGGCCGCTCATGCGCGGCATCAGCATGCGCAGCCAGCCGAAGTGCGCAAACCGTCCGCGCAATTCCGCCGTCGCTTCGCGGACTTCGAGTCGCTCGAGTTCGCAACGCAACAGCAGGATTTCCTTGCGGATCGCGAGCGACTTGCGATCGGTGCCCCCGTTACGTCGACGGTGGACCTCAATCGCGACACGCGGGTCGTTTGGCCGATTCATGATGGTGTGATCCTTCGCAAGGTCGAATGCGCGACCCCCGTTGCGTGCGCACGAATGCACGTCGACGGCGGCCCATGCGGCCCCGATCAGTGTTTGAACAGTTCCCGGTCTTTCTCGAGTTCGGTCAGCGTCGCGTGGAACACCATCGGCGCCACGAGCATCTTGCGTCGCGCGACGAGCCCGCAGACGATCGCGATCAGCAGATAGACGCCGCACAGTATCGCGAGCGCTTGCCACCGGTACGTGTCCCAGAACGCCGCGGCAATGAGGAACGTAAAGGCAATCAGCGCCATCGTCGCGAACAGCATCGCCGCGAGCCCGACGAACAGCGCCGCCAGCAAACGGTCTTTCTCTTCGGCGAGTTCGATGCCGAGCAGCTCGATCCGCGTATGCAGGATCCCGAGCAGGGCGCCGATGATACGGCGCAACGGCCCCTGCTGCGCTTCGGACGCGTGTGTTTCGTTTGTCATTGAGGCAGGCGGTCGGTATGAGTCGCGAAAACAGATGAGACGGACAGCCGGGTCGGACGGCGCGTCTCCGGCCCGTGGCCCCCGGGGCGGCCCGCACGCATGCGGCCGAACACCTGCGAGCCCATGCATCGCACGCATCCGCTGACCTGGCGTCCTCGGACACGCAATCCTCGGTCCCGACGACGCGTCATGGCGCAACGCACATGACGCGCTTCGCGCGGGACCCGCACAGTCGACTTATTTGCGGTTGATCAGCAGCCCGACCAGTACGCCGACGCCGGCCGCGATGCCGACGGCTTGCCACGGATGTTCATGGACATAGTCATCGGTCGCCCGTACGGCCTTCTTGCCTTTCTCGACGACGACGACTTGCACGTCCGCGGCCTTTTCCTTGGCCTGCTTCAGGCGCGAGACCGCCTTCTCGCGCAACTCGGTCGCCTTCTCGCCCGTGGTGCTCGCGGCTTGCTTGAGCAGCTCTTCGGCGTCCGACAGTACGGTTTTGATATCCGACATCAGTTTCTCCTTGTTGATTTCCGACATGACCACTCCCGTCGATGGCGTCACGTGTTCCATGCTAGCCAAATATGGACCCGATAGCGAGCGCCGGGCCATGCGTATTGAGGATAGTGATGGAGCAGGTGCAACGCACAAAAGTTTCGCCGATCGCGTTAAAAATTACAAAAACTTATGTGCAAAGAAACGAAAGTTCGTTCGCCGGGTCCGGGGGCTGGCGTATCCTTCTCCTCTCCCGGAGGCGCCGCCGCGCACCTTCCGAATCGTCCCACTGACCTCGGGGAACTCCCCGTCACCGGAGCATCATAATGAGTTTGCGTCTTGGAGACATTGCGCCCGACTTCGAGCAGGAATCCAGCGTTGGCCGTATCAAGTTTCACGAATGGCTCGGCGACAGCTGGGGTGTGCTGTTCTCGCACCCGGCCGACTTCACGCCGGTCTGCACGACCGAACTCGGTCTGACGGCGAAGCTCGCGGGCGAATTCGCCAAGCGCAACGTCAAGACGATCGCGCTGTCGGTCGACACGACCGAACACCATGTCGACTGGATCAAGGACATCAACGAGACCCAGGCGGCCAGCGTCGGCTTCCCGATTCTCGCGGACGGCGACCGCACGGTCTCGACGCTGTACGACATGATCCACCCGAACGCGAGCGAGACGGTGACCGTGCGTTCGCTGTTCGTGATCGATCCGAAGAAAAAGGTGCGTCTGACGATCACGTATCCGGCGAGCACGGGCCGCAACTTCGATGAAATCCTGCGCGTCATCGATTCGCTTCAACTGACCGACAACTACTCGGTTGCGACGCCGGGCAACTGGAAGGACGGCGACGACGTCGTCATCGTGCCGTCGCTCAAGGACGAAGAAGTCCTCAAACAGAAGTTCCCGAAGGGCTACAAGGTCGTGCGTCCGTACCTGCGCACGACGCCGCAGCCGAACAAGTAAGCCGACGCTCGACCGATCGGCCTTGTGTCGGTCGGTCGGTCGGTCGATCTGTCGAGCCGGCCGGCAGTTCGCGCGCCGCGCGCCGCACACCGTGTGCGGCGACGCGCGCGCGACGCGTTCAGACGAACGCCTGGATGCCCGTCTGCGCGCGTCCGAGAATCAGCGCGTGGATGTCGTGCGTGCCTTCGTACGTATTGACGACCTCGAGATTGACGAGGTGTCGCGCGATCCCGAATTCGTCCGAGATCCCGTTGCCGCCGAGCATGTCGCGCGCGAGCCGGGCGATATCGAGCGCCTTGCCGCATGAATTGCGTTTGATGATCGACGTGATCTCGACCGCGGCCGAGCCTTCATCCTTCATGCGTCCGACCCGCAGCACGCTCTGCAGGCCGAGCGTGATCTCGGTCTGCATGTCGGCGAGTTTTTTCTGGATCAACTGGTTCGCGGCGAGCGGCCGGCCGAACTGCTGGCGGTCGATCACATATTGACGCGCCGTGTGCCAGCACGCTTCGGCCGCGCCGAGCGCGCCCCACGCGATGCCGTAGCGCGCGGAATTGAGGCAGGTGAACGGCCCCTTGAGGCCGCGCACGTCAGGGAAGATCGCCGTGTCCGGCACGAAGACGTCCTGCAGCACGATTTCGCCCGTGATCGACGCGCGCAAGCCGACCTTGCCGTGAATCGCGGGCGCCGACAACCCCTGCATCCCCTTTTCGAGCACGAAGCCGCGGATCTCGTCCTCGCCCGCCTCGTTCGCGAGTTTCGCCCAGACGACGAAGACGTCCGCGATCGGCGAGTTCGTGATCCACATCTTGCTGCCGTTGAGCACGAAGCCGCCGTCGACCTTGCGTGCGCGCGTGCGCATGCCGCCCGGGTCCGATCCGTGATCGGGCTCGGTCAGGCCGAAGCATCCGATCCACTCGCCGCTCGCGAGCTTGGGCAGATAGGTGCGTTTCTGCGCCTCGGTGCCGAACGCATGGATCGGCACCATCACGAGCGACGACTGGACCGACATCATCGAGCGGTATCCCGAGTCGACGCGTTCGACCTCGCGCGCGATCAGGCCGTACGCCACGTAGTTGAGCCCCGCGCCGCCGTACTCGGCCGGGATCGTCGCGCCGAGCAGGCCGAGTTCGCCCATCTCGCGAAAGATCGCCGGATCGGTGCGCTCATGACGAAACGCTTCGAGCACGCGCGGCGCGAGCTTGTCCTGCGCATACGCTTGCGCGGCGTCGCGGATCAGGCGCTCTTCCTCGGTCAGTTGTTCGTTGAGCAGCAGCGGGTCATCCCACTGGAATCGGGCGTGGGTCGTCATCGTATGTCTCCTCCTGAGTGGGGGCCGTCGCGCCGGGCCGGCGGTCGGCCTATCCGAGCTTGTTCGAGCCTGTTTTAGCGCATGCGAGCCTGTGGGACCCTATTCGAGCGGGTGTATCGTGTGGAAACGTCCGTCCTGGAACACGAGCGGCGTGATCGAGCCGTTGTCGTCGGCGATGCCGCAGCGCTGGACCTCGCCGACGAAGATCACGTGATCGCCTTCCTCGTAACGGCTTCGGTTATGGCATTCGAACCATGCGAGCGAGCCTTCGAGCACGGGCAGTCCCGCGGTTTCGCTCGCCTGATGGTTGACGCCGGCGAACCGGTCGCCCTTGACGGTCGCGAAGCGCCGGCACAGGTCGAGCTGCGAGGCGGCGAGCACATTGACGACGTAGTGGCTGTTCGCGCGAAACACGGGCATCGACGACGAGGTCGTCGCGAGGCTCCAGAGGACGAGCGGCGGCGTCAGCGAAACGGAATTGAACGAACTCGCGGTGATGCCGATGAGCTCGCCCGAGTCGGCGCGCGTCGTGATGACGGTGACGCCGGTCGCGAACTTGCCGAGCACGCGTCGGAACGCTACGGCATCGAAATTGGGTAGGGTGGCCGAGGACGTCATGGCTGGGCGTTCCTGCGAGCGGACATGCGGTCGATAGGGATCAAGTTCAGGTTCCGGAATGCGTGCGGCGGCAGGTCATGCGTGCCGGCGGCATTCGGGTCGAAGTCGAACGCCGCCGGTCGACGAGCCTTTCGGCGATTCTAGCGGAAAGTGGTTAAGCTGCCGCCTGTGACCGTGTTCGCGTCGGGGCGCGTGTCGGCCTGCGATTTGCCGCAAGACGGACGGGTGGCGGACGCTGCAATGCGCTCGATGCGCTCATCGCGCCGGCTGCACCCGTCGTGCCCGTCGTACCGATGCGCGCGCGGCGTTCGATTGATCAAGAGGACATCATGAGTGATCTGCATCCCAACGAAGGCGAGGCGCGCGGCGCCGCCGACCTGGACACCGCCGCTGCGCGCGGCACCGAGGTCGCGACGCTCGGCGGCGGCTGTTTCTGGTGTCTCGAAGCCGTCTATCTCGACGTCGACGGCGTGACGCGCGTCGAGTCGGGCTACGCGGGCGGCCATCTGCGCGACCCGAGCTACGAGCGCGTCTGCGACGGCGACACGGGCCATGCCGAGGTCGTGCGCGTCGAATTCGATCCCGCGAAGATCGGCTATCGCGACATCCTCAACATCTTCTTCGCGATTCACGATCCGACGACGCTGAATCGCCAGGGCAACGATGTCGGCACGCAGTACCGCTCGGCGATCTTCACCGAGAACGCGGCGCAGCGCGAGGCCGCGCTGTCGGTCATCGACGCGGTCGCAAAGGCGGGCATCTACGACGACGCGATCGTGACCGAGGTCACGCCGCTCGACGGCAATTACTGGCCGGCCGAGGCGTATCACCAGAACTACTTCGCGCAGCATCCGAATCAAGGGTACTGCGCGTTCGTCGTCGCGCCGAAGGTCGCGAAGTTCAGAAAGCAGTTCGCGAACCGGCTCAGATCGCATCAGGCGTGAGGCATCGGGCGTGAGGCATCGGGCGTGAGACTGTGCGCGTGAGATGGCGGCCGTGAGACGGCGGGCTTCAGACGTCAGGCTTGAGACATCGGGGTTGAGGCATCGGACTTGAGACATCGGCCTCAAGCGACATCGGACTTCAGCATCCGACTTGAAACATCGCGCTCGAAACGATCGAGTCCGCGCGGGCCGTCAACGAGACGCTGGGATTCGGATCGGCCGCGGTCCGAGTGAACGAATCAGTGATCGAGCGGGTGCGCTTCCGCGGTCTGTGCGTCGGTGTCTTCACGCTCGCCGTCGAGTATCGCGAGGATCGTGCTCGCCAGGTCGATGCAACTGAGCGGCGCCGATCCCTCGGCCTTGTTGTTGACCGTGATCAGTACGCTCTGGCCCGCGAGCGCATAGCGGGCCGCGAGCTCGGCGAGCGCCGCGCGCGTCGTCGGATCGGCATCGACGATCGCGTCGAACGGCGCATATTTGGCCTTCGCCGTTTCGTATTCGAATCCGGCATGCAGGCTCCAGCGCACGATCAACGGCCCGGGCACGTCGTCGTCGAGCAGCGCGAGCGCGGCAGCCTGCCGCAGGATGTCGGGCATCCGCGCGTGGACCCCGATGCAATAGCGCACGCGCGTCTCGCGCAGCATCCGGATGAAGCGCGGCGTCAGCAGCACCGGATCCCGGATCTCGATCGCATAGACGGGCGCCCCCTCGCGCGCGTCGAGCGCGGGAAGCGCCGCGAAGAACGCGCCGAGCCGGTCGATCAGCGCGGCCGGCTCGGCGAGCAGCTCAGGCGTCATCGGCGAGAGCTGAAAGACGAGCGCCCCCGCTTTATGGCCGAGACCGTCGAGGCACGGCAACACGAAGTCGTCGCGCGCGATGTCTGCATTGAGGAACGCCATGTTCATGCCGACGACGCCGCCGCGCGGCCCGCGGATCGTCGCGTCGCAGACCGATGCGGGCGCCTTGACGACGAAGCGGAAGTCCTCGGGCACCTGAGCGGCATAGCGCGCGTACTGCGCGACGGTCAGCGGCGAGTAGAACGACCGGTCGATCCCGACGCACCCGAGCACCGGATGGCGTCCGTATGCATGGAGCCCGTCGCGCGACAGCTTCGCGCTCGATACCTCGTCTCGATAGACGATGCCTTTCCAGCCCGGAAACGACCACGTCGAGGTGCCGAGACGGATGCCCTGCGGCAGCGCGTCGCCGAGCAAGGCGACGCTGTCGTCGACCGACGCCGGCATGACGGGCAGGGCACGCCCACGCGATGCGGCTTGACGTGGCGTGCCGGGGGCGGCAAGCGGCGCGGCCGTGTCGTCGAGGCCGAGGCCGTCGAGACTCGCCTGGCTTGCCGTGGAAGCGGCCGAACCGGCGGAAAGCGTGGCGGGGACCTTCGCATCCGGCGTCCCCTCGGGTCGATGGACGCGCGCGCCGCGCGTGCGCGCCGGCGCGTGTGTCGGACCCGCATGCGGGTCCCGGGCGCCGAGTGGGTCGGATCCATCATCGGCCTCGCCGAACAGGTCGAACTGCGCGTCGTGACCGGTCGAGGCCGACATGGACGTCATGCGCCGAGCGGCGTCGCGCGATCGTAGATATACCGGCGCGACCACGGCAGCGTGTTCGCGCTGCGTCCCGCCTTGCGGCAGACGATCTGGTAGAGCGAGACGTCGTCGTTCGCGAACGCGTACGCGCAGCCCGCGAGATAGACGCGCCAGATCCGGAATTTCTCGTCGTCGACGAGCGCGTGCGCCGTATCCGCATGCCGCTCGAAGCTCTCGGCCCAGAAATTCAAGGTGTGCGCGTAGTGACGTCGCAGGTTCTCGATATCGAATGCCTCGAGGCCGCCGCGCTGCATGGCTTCGATCGCGAGGCTCAGATGCGGCAGTTCGCCGTCGGGGAACACGTACTTGTCGATGAATTCACCGCCGCCGAGCGAGGTCTCGCCGCTGTCGGCATCGCTCGACGTGATGCCGTGATTCATTGCGACGCCGTCGTCCTTGAGCAAGGCGCGCACGCGCGAAAAATATTCCGGCAGATTCTTGCGGCCGACGTGTTCGAACATGCCCACGCTCGTGATTCGGTCGAACTGGCCCTCGACGTCGCGATAGTCCTGCAGGCGAATTTCGATCTGGTTTTCGAGGCCCGCATCCTTGACGCGCTGCGTCGCCAGATCGAACTGATTCTGCGACAAGGTCACGCCGACGCATTTCGCGCCGAATTTCTTCGCCGCGCGAATCACGAGCGCGCCCCAGCCGCAGCCGATATCGAGCAGCGTATGCCCGGGCTGGACATCGATTTTCGTGAGGATATGGTCGATTTTCTTGAGTTGGGCGGTCGCCAGGTCTTCGTCGCCGTTTTCGAAATAGGCGCACGAATAGACCATATTCGGGTCGAGCCACAACTGATAGAAGTCGTTCGATACGTCGTAGTGGTATTGAATCGCCTTCTTGTCCGACGCCTTCGTATGCGAGAAATAACGGAGCACACGGTCCAGTTTGCGGCCCGAGGTAATCGTCGAGCGCGCGAGCGCATAACCGACATCGATGACGTCGCTCAGCTTGCCCTCGATATCGATCTTGCCTTTGACATAGGCTTCGCCGAGATTGTCGAGACTCGGCGAAAGCAGATACGGCATCGCGGACGCGCCTTTGACGTGCATCGTGACTTGCGGCGTCGTGAAGTTGCCGAAGTCGTACTTCTGTCCGTCCCAGAGGACGAGGCGTGCGGGCAGATTGGCTTTCGCGCGCATCTCGTCGACCCAGTGTGCAAGTTTTTTCTCCCAGAACATTCTTTTCTCCGTGCTCAACGATTCGATCGATGCCGGAAACGGAATGCTTGCGAAGCCCTTCCCCTTTTCCTGATGGAAAAGTGACCTTGGGAACAGGGTCGCTACCGAAGTCCGACAGCCTACCTATTCAAACAAGACGAAAGCAAAAAAGTGCTGCGTTGCAACTGTGAATATCGTGATGCGCGAGCGCAAAGTGGAAATATCAATCAGGGCGATAGCCTGACGATGTCCCACGTGCCCTCGGCCGTCCGTATGTATTTGATTCGATCGTGCAGCCGCGACGGGCGGCCCTGCCAAAATTCGATGCTCTCCGGGACGACGCGGTATCCGCCCCATTGCGGCGGACGCGGCGGATGGTCGCCGAATTGCGCTGCAAACCGCGCTTCGTTCGCTTCGAGCGTCGCGCGATCCGTGACGCTGCTTTGATGCGAAGCCCACGCACCGATACGGGAGCCGAGCGGCCGCGAATGATAATAAGCGTCGCTCTCGGCCGCGGAGGTTTTCTCGACGCGACCTTCGATGCGTACCTGACGCTCGATCGGTTGCCAGAAGAATAGCAGGCTCGCGTAAGGATTGTCGGCTAGGTCGCCGCCCTTGGCGCTCTCGTAATGCGTGAAAAAGACGAAACCGCGCGCGTCGACGCCCTTGATCAGCACGATCCGGTTCGACGGACGGCCTTGTGCATTCGCCGTCGCGAGACTCATCGTATTCGGTTCGGGTACGTCGGCCGCCTGCGCCTGCGCGAACCACGTTTCGAATTGACGAATCGGATCGGCATCGACGTCGGCTTCTGACAGCGCGCCGTGCGCGTAGGTCTGGCGAAGGTCGGCGAAGGAAGTCACGATGGTTATTATGCGTGCGCTTAAAGTCTGTTGAGCAGTATAGCCAAAGGACGCCGGCCGCGCTGGAGTCGTGGATTCGGGCAAGCGGCGGGTTTTCCGGCACAATGCCGGCACGCGCGCGCCGCGCGGCGCGCCGTTCGATCGCGCATGCGTGCGGGCGATTCCTACGCTTTCCCTTGCGCATCTTTTTGATGCGTTCACTGCACGAGTCATGTCCGATTTTTCCAGCTCGCCTCATGGTACCCCCGAGGCCGCCGCCAAGTCAGGCGCGGCATCGCCGGGATTCGAGACGCCCGATCGCGCGCGCCGCTTCGGCGGGATCGCGCGCCTGTACGGGCCTGCCGCGCTCGACCGGTTCGAGCATGCGCATGTCGCCGTCATCGGCATCGGCGGGGTCGGCTCGTGGGTAGCCGAGGCGCTCGCGCGCAGCGCGATCGGGCGCCTCACGCTCATCGATCTCGACAACGTGGCCGAGAGCAATACGAATCGCCAGATTCACGCGCTCGACGGCAACTACGGCAAAGCCAAGGTGACGGCGATGGCCGAACGGATTCGACTGATCGACCCGGCCTGCCGCGTGACGGAGATCGAGGATTTCATCGAGCCCGACAATATGGATCGTTTGCTCGGGGGCGGCTTCGACTTTGTCGTCGATGCGATCGACAGCGTCCGGACGAAAGTCGCGTTGATCGCGTGGTGCGTCGCGCATCGGCAGCCGCTGATCACGGTCGGCGGGGCGGGCGGCCAGCTCGACCCGACGCGGCTGCGCATCGACGATCTCGCCCAGACGATTCAGGACCCGTTGCTCTCGAAAGTGCGCGCGCAATTGCGTAAGGCGCACGGCTTTCCGCGCGGTCCGAAGGCGCGCTTCAAGGTGCCCGCGGTCTATTCGGACGAACCGCTGATTTACCCCGCGGTGGCGACATCGGCCGGCAATGAAGAGCGCGAACAGGACGGCAGCGCGCACGCGCTGGCGATACCGGAAGCGGCGGGTATCGCCGCGCAGGGCGGGTCGAGCGGCGGGTCCAATATGGGTTCAAGCGGGGCGGCGAGTGCGTTCGCGGGTAGCGCGACCGGCAGCGATCTCGTCGCGGACGATGCGCTCGGATACGCGGATACGCCGGTCTCGGAAGCGCCCGCGCGGGGGCCGGTCGGGCTCAACTGCGCGGGATTCGGGTCGAGTGTCTGCGTGACGGCGCCGTTCGGTTTCGCGGCGGCGTCGCACGTGCTGCGCGCGCTCGCGCAGACGTCGCGTTAGGGCGTTTTTCGAGAGGCCGGCCCGGCCGCGCGGACATCGCCGTTGCGCGCGATCCGCCAGGCGCGCACAGCCGGATCGCACGCCACAGGGCCCTGCGATCCGGGATGGGACGGCCTAGTTCAGCGCCGCGCTGAGCTTGCGGCGCCAGGCCGATACGAGTTCGGGGCGGCCCGACGTGAGATCGAACACCGACAGCATCGTTTTGCGGCCGACGTCTTCCTTGTACGCGCGATCACGCTGAACGATCTCGAGCAACTGTTCGAGCGCCGGCTCGTAACGCTTCTGCGCGATGTACCAGTTCGCGAGATCGAAGCGCGCGTCGAGGTCGGCCGGATGCTGTTCGATGCGCGTCGAGAGGGCCTCGGGCGCCGGCAGTTCGGCGACGACTTCGACCGCGTCGAGGCGCGTCTTGATCGCGTTGTAACGCGGATCGAGCCCCTGCGCGACCTTCGGCGACACGCGTTCGAGTTCGGCCTTCGCGTCGTCGACGCGATCGTCCTCGATCAGCAGTTCGATGCGGTCGAGCCGCACATCGTCATAACCCGGATCGTAGGCCAGCGCGGCTTGCAGGTGCGCATACGCGTCGTCGCGGCGGCCTTCGTCGATCGCCTGGAATGCGGCGCGGCGCTCGCTGTCGGCCGGATTCGGCATCAGGTTGTCGATGAAGGCGCGCAACTGCGCTTCAGGCAGGACGCCGACGAACTGATCGACAGGCTGGCCGTCGACGAACGCGACAACGTACGGAATGCTCCGGATATTGAAGTGCTGCGCGAGCTCGGGGTTCTCGTCCGAGTTGACCTTCACGAGGCGGAAAGCGCCCTGGTATTCGGCTTCGAGCTTTTCGAGCATCGGTCCGAGCGTGCGGCAGGGGCCGCACCACGGCGCCCAGAAGTCGACGAGGACGGGGGTCTGCTGCGACGCGATGATCACGTCGTTTTCAAAGGTGGCGAGGGTCGTATCCATCGAGGCGTCTCGTAGTCGGGTGCATGGGTCCACGTGGGATCTGGGGGCGCGGAGCCGGGATTCAAGTCGAGGCGTCGCGTTCAGCGGGCGCGGCGCCCGGCAGCGGGATCCATTCGGTTTCGCCGGGGACTTTCGCGAAACGCTGTTCACGCCATGCGTGCTTGGCGTCTTCGATCAGTTCGCGGCGGCTCGCGACGAAATTCCATTCGATATATCGGGGGCCGTCGAGCGGGTCGCCGCCGAACAGCATCGTCCGCGCGCCTTGCGGGCCGGCCTTGAGTTCGACGCGCGCGTCGCGCGCGAGCAGCGCGGCGTGATGGAGCGCGAGCGGCGTGCCGTCGAGCGTGATCTCGCCCTCGACGAGATAGACGCCGCGCTCGACGTGGTCGGCCGGCACGACGAGCGACGCGCCGGCTTCGAGCGTCGCGCAGACGTAGAACGTGCGCGACGCGGTCTGCACCGGCGAACGCGCGCCGAAACCGTCTCCGGCGATTACGTGCAACGTCGCGCCGTCGCGGCGCACGACCGGGATCTCGTGCGCGGGGTAATGGCGAAACCACGGTGCGCTTTGTTCGTCGTCCTGGGGCAGCGCGACCCAGGTCTGGATGCCGTGCAGCACGGCGCCGCTCGCACGCAGATCGTCGGGCGAGCGTTCGGAATGGACGATGCCGGCGCCCGCGCTCATCCAGTTGACCGCGCCGGGCTCGATGCGCTGAACCGTGCCGAGGCTGTCGCGATGCATGAACGCGCCTTCGAACAGATAGGTGACCGTGGCCAGGCCGATATGCGGATGCGGGCGCACGTCGATGCCTTCGCCGGGCGCCATCTCGACGGGCCCCATATGATCGAAGAACACGAACGGACCGCACTGGCGGTGACCGCGCTGCGGGATGAGCCGACGCACGGGCACGCCGATATCCTGAGTGCGAGGTTCGAGAATGACGTCGATCGCGGCGGGCATGGTGTCTCCGGCAAAGAGAATCGGGGTCGCCCATTTTAGGGCCTGTTCGCTTTGGCGCGCAGGCGGCTTGTGGGGGGCGCGGGCAGCGAGCGCGTACGGCAGCGGATAGGGGACCGCGCGAACGCAGCGGAACAGGCCTGGTAAAGGCTGCGGAGGGGCGGGGGACGCACGGCCGAACGCGCCGTCGCTCGCATCGAGCGACGCGGCCCGGTCACCCGAACGCGCGAACCGCGTCCGGGCAGGCGCAAAGCCTGCCGCGGACGTCGCGGTCCTGCGTGCTTCAGCGGTCGTTCCCTAAGGTCCCCTTTGACGGTCCTTTACCGGGGTTCCTCAATGTGGCCCCGACTAGCGGCCCCAACTGTCCTTGAGGCTCACGATCCGGTTGAACACGGGTTTGCCGGGCTGCGAATCGTAGCGATCGGCGACGAAATAGCCGTGGCGTTCGAACTGCACGCGATCCTCGGCGTTCATCTGCGCCGCGCCGGGTTCGAGATACGCTTGCGCGACGCGCTTCGAGTTCGGATTCAGCGCCGTCAGGAAGTCGCGGCCGCCCGCGTCGGGCTGCGGTTCGTTGAACAGGCGGTCGTAGACGCGCACTTCGGCCGCGTATGCGTGCTTCGCGCTGACCCAGTGAATATTGCCCTTGACCTTGTAGTTGTTCGACCCTTCGGTGCCCGACTTGCTGTCCGCGAAGTAATTGCAGTGGACGGCCGTG
Source organism: Pararobbsia silviterrae (assembly GCF_003628125.1). Lineage (GTDB taxonomy): Bacteria > Pseudomonadota > Gammaproteobacteria > Burkholderiales > Burkholderiaceae > Pararobbsia > Pararobbsia silviterrae. The sequence goes on along the minus strand of NZ_RBZU01000003.1, from coordinate 228,692 downwards.
ACCTTGCCGTGCTCGTCCTTGTCGAAGCCCGTGCATTCGACGACGAAGCCGTAGCGCAGACGCACCTTGTTGCCCGGGAACAAGCGGAAATAGCCCTTCGGCGGATGCTCGTTGAAGTCCTCGCGCTCGATCCAGAGTTCGCGCGTCAGCGGGAACGCGCGCGAACCGCGCTCGGGATGATGCGGGTGGACCGGCGCCGTGCAGGCCTCTTCGGCGTCGTCGGGGAAGTTGTCGATGATGAGCTTGAGCGGGTCGAGCACGGCGATCGCGCGCGGCGCGACGGCGTCGAGATCGTCGCGCAGCGATTGTTCGAGCACGCCCATGTCGATCCACGAATCGGCCTTCGAGACGCCGATCCGGTCGCAGAACAACTGGATGCTGCCCGGCGTGAAGCCCCGCCGGCGCAGGCCGACGATCGTCGGCATCCGCGGATCGTCCCAGCCTTCGACGTGCTTTTCGGTCACGAGCTGGAGCAGCTTGCGCTTGCTCGTGATCGCATACGTGACGTTCAGACGCGCGAATTCGATCTGCTGGGGCAGCGGGCGTTTGAAATGGCCGGCTTGCGCGAGCTGGTCGAGCACCCAGTCGTAAAGCGGGCGGTGATCTTCGAATTCGAGCGTGCAGAGCGAATGCGTGATGCCCTCGATCGCGTCCGAGATGCAGTGCGCATAGTCGTACATCGGGTAGACGCACCACGTGTCGCCGGTCCGGTAGTGATGCGCGAAGCGGATCCGGTAGATCACGGGGTCGCGCATATTGAAGTTCGGCGACGCCATGTCGATCTTTGCGCGCAGCACATGCTCGCCCTCGGCGAACTCGCCCGCACGCATGCGGCGGAACAGGTCGAGATTCTCCGCGGGCGTGCGGTCGCGATACGGCGACGGCCGGCCGGGTTCGGTCAGCGAGCCGCGGTTCGCGCGCATTTCGTCCGCGCTCTGGCTATCGACGTAGGCCTTGCCGCGTTCGATGAGGATCTCGGCGAAATGGTAGAGCTGCTCGTAATAGTCGCTCGCGAAGTACAGATGCGACTGGCCCGACTTCTCCCACGAATAGCCGAGCCACGTGACCGCCTCGATGATCGAGTCGGCGTACTCCATGCTTTCCTTCTCGGGGTTCGTATCGTCGAAACGCAGATGGCAGACGCCATCGTAGTCGCGCGCGACGCCGAAGTTCAGGCAGATCGACTTCGCATGGCCGACGTGCAGATAGCCGTTGGGCTCGGGCGGAAACCGCGTTTCGACGCGGCCGGCCCATTTGCGGTTGCGATTGTCTTCGTCGATGACGTTGCGGATGAAATTCGACGCGACGGGGGCGTCAGTGCGGTCGGTACGTTCGGTGCTCATGCGCAAAGGTCGGGTTCGGCAAGTCGGCGCGGCGGGTGGGCGCGCTGCGTTAAAAGGTCCGATGAAGGTCCGGTCGCGAAAGCGCGGTGCGCTGCCGCGGAAAGCGGCCATTTTACCGTACACGCCTGCTTCGCCGGAGCGAGATAATGCACGCTCTCGTGCGCGGGCACGCCATGTGCCTCGCACCCTAAACGGATGCACGACCGATTCGGGAGGATGGCGATGGCGGTAGGGAACCCAGGGCGCGGTCTTGTGGCGGGCGAAGCGCACGCGGATGCGGGCGTTGCGCAGGCGTGTGCGCGGACGCGGACGCAGCAGATGCAGCAGGCGCGGACCCAGGCGCAGGCGATGGTGCGCGGCGCGGCGCGGCAGTGCCGTGCGGCACACGAGTCGGCAAAACGGGGCGTGCGCGCGAGCCACGCCGCGGCGGCCTGGATCGTGGCCGCGTGGCTCGCGACGGCCGGCTTCGCAACGCCGTCGTACGCGAAGGACGCGCCCAAGCCCGTCGGCGACGACGTCGTGTTGCGCGAGAACGCCGTCGCCGTGCCCGATCGCTATGCGGCCGATACGGCCGCGCGCATTTTCGCGCTCGGCGGCAACGCGATCGACGCCGGGGTCGCGATCGCGTTCTCGCTCGCCGTCACGTATCCGGACGCGGGCAACCTCGGCGGCGGCGGGTTCATGACGCTCGTCGTCGATCGCCAACCCTATTTTCTCGACTACCGCGAGACCGCGCCGCGCGCCGCGACGCGCGATATGTATCTCGATGCGAACGGCAACGTGATCGCCAAGATGAGCCTCGTCGGCGCGCGCGCGGTCGGCGTGCCGGGCACGGTCGAGGGCATGTGGGAGGCGCAGCGGCGCTTCGGCAAGCTCAAGTGGTCGCAGGTGCTCGAACCGGCGATCGGCTATGCGGAACAAGGCTTTGTCGTCGACGCCCGGCTCGCGAACGCGCGGGCCGTCGCGTCGCGGGAATTCGGCGGCCGGACGAATTTCGATGCCTACTTCGCGGGGCTCACCGAGGGCGCGACGTTCCGTCAGCCGGAACTCGCGCAGACGCTCAAGCGCATCGCGAGCGACGGCGCGAAAGGCTTCTACGGCGGCGAGACCGGTGACGCGATCGCGGCGTCGATGCGCGGGCACGGGATGGTCACGCAGGCGGATCTGTCGAGCTACCGGGCGGTCTGGCGCGCGCCGCTGATCGGAGACTGGCGCGGCTACCGCGTCGTGACCGCACCGCCGCCGAGTTCGGGCGGCATCATCCTGCTCCAGATGCTCAAGATGCGCGAAGATCTCGCGGACCGCTTCGCGGGCGTCGATCTCAACACCCCGCAATACGTGCATCTCGTCGCCGAGATCGAGAAGCGCGTGTTTGCCGATCGCGCGGCGTATCTCGGCGATCCCGATTTCGTCTCGAATCCGACGGACCGCCTCGTCGACGACACCTACCTCGCGCGACGCGCGATGGAGGTCAACCCCGACGCGATATCGGATACGCAATCGATCCGGCCGGGCTTGTCGGGCGACGCGTCGGCGGCCTCGGCAGTCTCGGCAGTCTCGGCGGCCTCGGCGGCGGACGCGAGCGGCGCGCGGGCGGATGCGCCCAAGGCAGTTTCGCCCGCTTCGGCCGCTTCGGCGAGCGCGTCGGTCAGCAACGAGAAGCCGCAGACCACCCAGTTCTCGGTCGTCGACAAATGGGGCAACGCCGTATCGAATACGTACACGCTCAATGGGCCGTTCGGCTCGGGCTTCGTCGTCGACAAGACGGGCGTCGTGCTCAACGATGAAATGGACGATTTCTCGGCCAAGCCGAACGCGCCGAACCAGTTCGGCGTCGTCGGCGCCGATGCGAACGCGATCGCGCCGCGCAAGCGGCCGCTCTCGTCGATGTGTCCGACGATCCTGCTCGACGCGCACGGCCATGTCGCGATGGTCGTCGGCACGCCCGGCGGTTCGCGGATCCCGACGACCGTCTATCAGGTGCTGTCGAACGTCTACGACTACCGGATGCCGTTGCCCGACGCGGTTGCCCAGGCGCGCTTCCACCATCAGTTGCTGCCCGTCAACACGATTTACGAGGAACGCGGCAAGCCGATGGCCGATGCGCTCAAGCGCGAACTCGCGCGGCGCGGATACACGATCGCGGAGCAGGGCTTCAACGGCGACGTGCAGGCGATCCGCGTCATCGACGGCGAGCCCGAACCGGTCGCCGATCCGCGCGGGTCGGGCGTCGGACGCACGATGCCGTAGCCGCGCGTGCCGATCGGTCAAATCCCTCGTGTACGAACGAACTGCGCGCCGCCGCCGCGCGGATGCGTGGCGTCGTCACGTACAATTTCCGCCACCACACGGACGCGGCGAGGCAATCATGCGGATGATGCTGTTCAGCAGTCGGCCCTATGACGTCGAGTCGTTCCGCAGTGCGCAAGCCGAGGGCGCGCAGGCGGGATTCGGCGCGATCGAACTCGCGTTCAATGAATTCCGGCTCGACGAACGCACGGCGAAGCTCGCGGAAGGCGTGCAAGTCGTCTGTCCGTTCGTCAACGACGGCGTCAACGCCGCGGTGATCGAGCGCCTCGCCGCGGGCGGCACGCGCCTGCTCGCGTTGCGCTCGGCCGGCTACAACCATGTCGACGTCGCCGCCGCGGCGCGCGCGGGCATCGTCGTCGTGCGCGTGCCCGCGTATTCCCCGTACGCCGTCGCCGAACATGCGGTCGGCATGATCCTCACGCTGAACCGCAGGCTCCATCGGGCGAACAACCGCACGCGCGAGGGCGATTTCTCGCTCAACGGGCTGCTCGGCTTCGATCTGCATGGCAAGACGGTCGGCGTCGTCGGCACGGGGACGATCGGCCGGGTGTTCGCGCGGATCATGGCGTCGTTCGGCACGACCGTTCTCGCCTACGATCCGTTCGAGCATCCCGAGATCGCCGCGCTCGGCGGCCGCTATGTCTCGCTCGACACCCTGCTCGCGAGCGCCGATATCGTGAGCCTGCATTGCCCGCTGATGCCGTCCACGCGGCATCTGATCCGCGAGTCGTCGCTCGCGTCGATGAAGCCCGGCGCGATGCTGATCAATACGAGCCGCGGCGGGCTCGTCGACAGTCTCGCGGTCATCGACGCGCTGAAGTCCGGCCAGCTCGGCCACCTCGGCCTCGACGTATACGAGGAGGAGGGGCCGCTGTACTTCGAGGACCATTCGGACGAGTTGCTGCTCGACGACGTGCTCGCGCGCCTGTTGACGTTTCCGAACGTGCTGATCACCGCGCACCAGGCGTTTTTCACGCGCGAGGCGCTCGCGCAGATCGCGGCGACGACGCTGTCGAACGCGCTCGCGTGGCAGCGCGGCGCGCCCTGCAACGTTGTCGAGCCCGATGCTTGACGGGAGGCTTTTGGGGAATACCTGCGCCGATGCCTGAGGGATACCTGAGGGGATGCCTGAGCGCGCGTCCGCGCGCATCATCCCCTGCGGCGGGCGCCGTGCGCGCCGAATCCGGCCGGGCCAAGCCCGAGCGGCCTCCGCGCGCGGCGCGTCCCGCCGTGTCGCTCGCGGCGTTTCCCCTGGCGTTTCCCGTATAATCAAGCGATTGCGAAAATCCGCGCCGGGCGTTCGCCGCGGCCTCTTTCGATCGGCCCGCGGCCTCGACGCCGCGCGCGCGCCAACCACAACGTCCGAATACGCTCCACAGGTCCGCATCAGCAAGCCATGAAAGCCGCAGATATCCGCGAGAAATTCCTGAAGTTCTTCGAGTCGAAGGGCCATACGATTGTCCGTTCGTCGAGCCTGGTGCCGGGCAACGATCCGACGCTGATGTTCACCAATTCGGGCATGGTCCAGTTCAAGGACGTGTTCATCGGCACCGACAAGCGCCCCTACGCGCGCGCGACGACCGCTCAGCGCAGCGTGCGCGCGGGCGGCAAGCACAACGATCTCGAAAACGTCGGCTACACGGCGCGCCACCATACGTTCTTCGAGATGCTCGGCAACTTCTCGTTCGGCGACTATTTCAAGCACGACGCGATCCGCTATGCGTGGGAACTGCTGACGACCGTCTACGCGCTGCCGAAGGACAAGCTCTGGGTCACCGTCTATCACGAGGACGACGAGGCCTACGACATCTGGGCGAAGGAAGTCGGCGTGCCGACCGAGCGGATCATCCGGATCGGCGACAACAAGGGCGCGAAGTACGCGTCCGACAACTTCTGGCAGATGGGCGACACGGGACCCTGCGGTCCGTGCACGGAAATCTTCTACGACCACGGTCCCGAGATCTGGGGCGGCCCGCCTGGATCGCCCGAGGAAGACGGCGACCGCTATATCGAGATCTGGAATCTCGTGTTCATGCAGTTCAACCGCGACGCGCAAGGCAATATGACGCGCCTGCCCAAGCCCTGTGTCGATACGGGCATGGGACTCGAGCGCCTCGCGGCCGTGCTCCAGCACGTGCACAGCAACTATGAGATCGACCTGTTCCAGCAGCTGATCAAGGCCGCGGCGCGCGAAACGGGCATCGCGGATCTCGCGAACAACTCGCTGAAGGTCATTGCCGACCACATCCGCGCGTGCGCGTTCCTGATCGTCGACGGCGTGATCCCCGGCAACGAAGGCCGCGGCTACGTGCTGCGCCGGATCATCCGCCGCGCGATCCGCCACGGTTACAAGCTCGGCCGCACGACGCCGTTTTTCCACAAGCTCGTCGCCGATCTCGTCGGCGAAATGGGCACCGCGTACCCGGAGCTCGCGGACGCGCAGCAACGCACGACCGACGTGCTGCGTCAGGAAGAAGAGCGCTTCTTCGAGACGATCGCGTACGGCATGGAGATTCTCGAAGCGGCGATCCACGACATCGAGGCGGCCGGCGCCACGCCGCGCGTGCTCGCGGGCGAAGTCGCGTTCAAGCTGCACGATACCTATGGCTTCCCGCTCGATTTGACGGCGGACGTCTGCCGCGAACGCGAGATCACGGTCGACGAAGCGGCATTCGACGAGGCGATGACGCGTCAGCGCGAACAGGCGCGCGCGTCGGGCAAGTTCAAGATGTCGGCCGCGCTCGAATACACGGGCGACAAGACGCGCTTCCACGGCTACGAGCGGCTCATCGTCGATGACGCGAAGATCGTCGCGCTCTACGTGGACGGTACCGCGGTCGAGGCCGCGACGCCGGGTCAGCAGGCGGTCGTCGTGCTCGATCACACGCCGTTCTATGCGGAGTCGGGCGGTCAGGTCGGCGACCAGGGCGTGCTCGCGAACGATCACGCGCGGTTCGCGGTCGTCGATACGCTCAAGGTCCAGGCCGATGTCGTCGGCCATCACGGCGAAGTCCAGCAGGGCACGCTGCGCGTGGGCGACGTGCTCAAGGCCGAGGTCGATGTCGAGCGCCGCGCGCGCACGATCCGCAATCACTCGGCGACGCACCTGATGCACAAGGCGTTGCGCGAAGTGCTCGGCGCCCATGTCCAGCAAAAGGGCTCGCTCGTCGATCCCGACAAGACGCGCTTCGACTTTGCGCACCACTCGCCGATGACCGACGACGAGATTCGCCGCGTCGAAGCGATCGTCAACGCCGAGGTGCTGCGTAACGCGCCGACGCACGCGCAAGTCATGCCGTTCGACGACGCCGTCAAGGGCGGGGCGATGGCGCTGTTCGGCGAGAAGTACGGCGACGAGGTCCGCGTGCTCGATATCGGTTTCTCGCGCGAACTTTGCGGCGGCACGCACGTGAGCCGCACAGGCGATATCGGCTTGTTCAAGATCGTCGTCGAGGGCGGTGTCGCGGCGGGTATCCGGCGCGTCGAGGCGATCACGGGCGACAACGCGGTCCGCTACGTGCAGGACGTGACCGCGCGGCTCGCCGAGGCGGCGGCTGCGCTCAAGGCGCAACCGAGCGAACTCACGACGCGCATCGTCCAGGTTCAGGATCAGGTTCGTTCGCTCGAAAAGGAACTCGCGCAGCTCAAGTCGAAGATGGCGTCGAGCCAGGGCGACGAACTCGTGAATCAGGCGATCGACGTCGGCGGCGTCCAGGTGCTTGCGGCCCAGCTCGAGGGCGCCGACGTCAAGACGTTGCGCGAGACGGTCGACAAGCTCAAGGACAAGCTCAAGCATGCGGCGATCGTGCTCGCGGCGGTCGAGAACGGCAAGGTCAGCCTGATCGCGGGCGTCACGCCCGATGCGAGCAAGAAGGTCAAGGCCGGCGATCTCGTGAACTTCGTCGCGCAGCAGGTCGGCGGCAAGGGCGGCGGCCGTCCCGACATGGCGCAAGCCGGCGGCACCGATGCAGCGGCATTGCCCGCGGCGCTCGGCGGCGTCAAGGGCTGGGTCGAAAGCCGACTCTAAGCGTCGCCCGCGACGAGCATCGAACGCAAGACGTCGAGCGCGCGCGGACAGTGCCCCTCGCGCCAGACGAGCAGCGTATCGACGGCCCCGATCGGACCGATCGGGTGCCACATGACCGCGTTGGAATGGGCCGCCCGGCTCAATGTCGAACGCGGGACGAACCCATAGGCCGCCCCCGTCGCGACCCACGCGAACAGCGCGTGATTGCTTCCGACTTCAATGACGTGCCTCGGCCGCACGCCGCCGCTTGCGAGCCACGCCTGCGCCCGGTGGCGCAATCCGCACGCATCCCCTTGGCCGAGACACACCATCCGCGCGGCGCCGAGTTCGCGCGGATGCGTGACCGGCGCGCGACCCACGGCCGTCACGAGGACGATGTCGTCGATGCCGACGACATCGGACGCGTACGGGCCGATATCGGCGGGATCGTCGGGCCGCGCGACGAGCGCCGCGTCGATCTCGAAGCGCCGCAAACGGGCGAGCAGCGTATCCGCGGGTTCAATCGCGAGATCGATCGACACGTCAGGACACAGCGCGCGATACCGGGTCAGCAAGTCGGGCAGGATGCCCGCCGCGAACGATTCGATGGCGCCGAGCCGCAGCAGTCCGTGCGGCCGCGCGGCGCTGAGCGCCTCGCGCGCTTCGCGCGCGAGCGCGAGCAGGCGTTCGGCATAGGGGAGCAGATCCTTGCCGGCCGGCGTCAGCGCGACGGACCGGCCATCGCGCGCGAACAGCGTGACGCCGAGCGCGCGTTCGAGTTGCTTGATCCGCGTCGTGACGTTTGACGGCGCGCGCCGCAGACGCGTCGCGGCACGCGTGACGCCGCGTTCGTGGACGACGGCGCGAAAGATCGCGAGGGTGCTGAGATCGAACAGTGCGTCGTCGAGCTCATCCACGGTAGGTATTCACGGTCGGCATAGGCGCGGCGGCGCAAGAACGAAACGGACCCCGACCCGTGACCCGGCGGCCGGATGGCCGCGCGGGAGCGATCGAGCGAAACGGTGACTATGCGCATATGCACGCGGCGAGGCTTGCCGGTTTCGATCCCGAAAACTGCGCGCCGATACGAGGCACTACAATATCGGTCTTCGACCTAGCGGCGGGAGTGTCATGCAGCATTTTGCGTCGGACAACTACGCCGGGATCTGCCCGGAAGCGCTCAACTATCTGATCGAGTGCAACAGCAGCGGCCACGAAGCCGCGTACGGCGACGACACGTGGACTCAGAAGGTCTGCGACAGGATCCGCAATCTGTTCGAGACGGACTGCGAAGTGTTCTTCGTCTTCAATGGCACGGCCGCGAATTCGCTCGCGCTCGCGTCGCTGTGTCAGCCGTATCAATCGGTGATCTGCCATGAGCTCGCGCATATCGAGACCGATGAGTGCGGCGGCCCCGAGTTCTTTTCGAACGGCTCGAAGCTCCTCGTCGCGCGCGGCGAGAACGGCAAGCTCACGCCCGATGCGATCGAGCAGATCGTCACGCGCCGCTCGGATATCCACTTCCCGAAGCCGCGGGCGGTCTCGCTGACGCAGGCGACGGAGGTCGGCACGATCTATAGCGTCGAAGAGGTCCGCGCGATCGCGGCGATCGCGAAGCGCCGGCATTTGGCCGTCCATATGGACGGCGCGCGGTTCGCGAATGCGGTCGCGACGCTCGGCGTGCATCCGTCCGAGATCACGTGGCGCGCGGGCGTCGACGTGCTCTGCTTCGGCGGCACGAAGAACGGGCTGCCGGTCGGCGAGGCGGTCGTGTTTTTCGACCGGAAGATGGCCGAGGATTTCGCGTATCGCGTCAAGCAGGCGGGCCAGCTCGCGTCGAAGATGCGTTTTATCTCGTCGCCGTGGCTCGGCTTGCTCGAGAACGACGTCTGGCTGCGCAACGCGCGTCATGCGAACGCGATGGCCAGGCTGTTGCGCGACCGTATCGTCGACATCCCGGGCGTCTCGCTGATGTTCGAGCCGCAGGCCAACGCGGTGTTCGCGAATCTGCCGATCGCGGCGGCGAACGCGCTGCGCGGCAAGGGGTGGAAGTTTTATGACTTTATCGGCGCGGGCGGCTGCCGGCTCATGTGCGCATGGGACACGACGCCCGAAACGGTCGAGTCGTTCGCGTCGGCGCTGCGTGAGCTCTGCACGGCGACGGCCTGAGCGCGCGGGACAGGACATCGCGCGACGGAGTTAGCGCGCGCAGGCGCACGAGATTATGCAAGGTGAAACCAGATTGATGGAATTCGATAAAGAAGTCGACGCACGCGGCCTCAATTGTCCGCTGCCGATCCTGAGGGCCAAGAAAGCCCTCGCCGATATGACGTCGGGACAAATCCTCAAGGTGCTCGCGACCGATCCCGGTTCGCAGCGCGATTTCGCCGCGTTCGCGAAGCAGACCGGCAATGCGATCGTCGAGACGCGGACCGAAGACAAGACCTTCGTCTTCCTGATGCGACGCCGTTAGGCCGTCGCGCGACATGCGGATTCATCGGCCGTAAAAGCAAAAAACCGCCCGACTGTGCATCGGGCGGTTTCTTCAGCATCCGAACCGGTAGGCGTGCCGCGATTCGGACCTGCGGACCGAATCGTGACACCCCCGGCGGCTGATCAGCTTTCCATGATCGGCGAGCGCGTGCGCAGATACTCTTCGAACTCATCCTTGACTTCGGGATGGCGCAGTGCGAACTCGACGGTCGCCTTCAGATAACCGAGCTTGCTGCCGCAGTCGAAACGCGTGCCGTGGTAGCGGTACGCGAGGACCTGTTCTTCCTGCATCAGCGACTGGATCGCGTCGGTCAGCTGAAGTTCGCCGCCCGCGCCGGGCTTGAGCGTGCGGATGTGGTCGAAGATCCGCGGCCGCAGGATATAGCGGCCGACCACGCCGAGATTCGACGGCGCGACTTCAGGCGCGGGCTTTTCGACGATGCCCGACAGCTTGACGATGTTCTTGTCCCACTCCTTGCCCTCGACGATCCCGTACGAGCGCGAGTCCTCGATCGGGATCTCTTCGACGCCGATGACCGAGTTGTGATAGTGGTCGTACGTGTCGACCATCTGCGCGAGCACGGGCGGCTCGCCATAGAGCAAGTCGTCGGCGAGCACGACCGCGAACGGTTCGTCGCCGACGAGCTTCTCCGCGCACAGCACGGCGTGACCGAGGCCGAGCGCTTCGGGTTGCCGCACGTAGAAGCAATCGACATGCGAGGGCTTGATGCCGCGCACGAGGTCGAGCAGCTTCTGCTTGCCGCGCGCTTCGAGTTCGGCTTCGATTTCGTACGACTTGTCGAAGTGGTCTTCGATCGCGCGCTTGCTGCGCCCGGTCACGAAGATCATCTCGTCGATGCCGGCCGCGATCGCTTCCTCGACCGCATACTGGATCAGCGGCTTGTCGACGACCGGCAGCATTTCCTTGGGGCTGGCCTTGGTGGCCGGCAGGAAGCGTGTACCCAGGCCCGCGACGGGGAACACGGCCTTCCTGACTTTGCGTGTTTCTCGCATCTCTCGCATCTCTCAATACCTCGCCGTAGTGTACGAATTCGTGGGTTATGCGGGCAGGCGCGCGAGCTGCGCATGCAGCTTGGCGAGCGTCGTTTCGAATTCCGAAAGACGCTTGCGCTCCTGCTCGACAACTGCTTCCGGTGCGCGTGCAACAAAACTTTCGTTACCCAATTTGGCTTGCGCCTTGGTGACTTCGCCGCTCAGGCGGGTCACTTCCTTCGTCAGCCGCTCGCGCTCGGCCTTGACGTCGATTTCGACCTTGAGCGCGAGCTTTCCCGAACCGACGATAGCAACCGGCGTGCCTGCCGCGGCCGCGTCGAGCGAGGCTTCGTCGGGCATCACGGTGACTTCGGACAGCCGGCCTAGCGCGCGCACGTAGGGCGCGAACGACGCGAGCCGCGCCGCGTCGCCGCTCGCGAGCAGCGGCACGCGCACGGCCGGCGACAGATTCATTTCGCCGCGCAGGTTCCGGCAGGCGTCGACCACGGCCTTGAGCTCGGCGACCCACGCCTCGGCGGCTTCGTCGATCTTCTTGGGCTGGCTCAGCGGATAAGACTGCACCATGATCGACGCGGGTTCCGCACCGGCTTCGCTCGTTTGCGGATAGCGGCCCGCGAGCGGTGCAACCTTTTGCCAGAGCGCTTCGGTGATGAACGGGATCACCGGATGCGCGAGGCGCAGCGTCGTTTCGAGCACGCGCAACAGCGTGCGGCGCGTCGCGCGTTGCTGCGCGGGCGTGCCGTTCTGGATCTGCACCTTCGCGAGTTCGACGTACCAGTCGCAGTATTCGTCCCAGACGAACTTGTAAATCGCGCTGGCGACGTTGTCGAGCCGGTAGTCCGCGAAGCCCTTCGCGACATCGGCCTCGACGCGCTGGAGCAGCGAGACGATCCAACGGTCGGCTTGCGAGAAGTCGAGCGCGCCGTCGGGGCCGCAGTCGCCGACGCATTCGCCGACGCCGCAGTCATGGCCTTCGCAGTTCATGAGCACGAAACGCGTGGCGTTCCAGAGCTTGTTGCAGAAGTTGCGGTAGCCCTCGCAGCGCGCGAGATCGAAGTTGATGTTGCGGCCGAGCGTCGCGAGCGACGCCATCGTGAAGCGCAGCGCGTCGGTGCCGAACGACGGAATCCCGTCCGGATAGTCCTTGCGCGTCTTCTTCTCGATCTGCGCGGCCTGCTTCGGGTTCATGAGCCCGAACGTGCGTTTCTTGACGAGCGACTCGAGGTCGATGCCGTCGACGAGATCGATCGGGTCGAGCGTGTTGCCCTTGGATTTCGACATCTTCTGCCCCTCGGCGTCGCGCACGAGGCCGTGGATGTAGACGGTGTCGAACGGCACCTTGCCCGTGAAGTGCGTGGTCATCATGACCATGCGCGCGACCCAGAAGAAGATGATGTCGAAGCCCGTCACGAGCACCGACGAGGGCAGGAAACGCTGGAGTTCGGCCGTGTCGTTCGGCCAGCCGAGCGACGAGAACGGCACGAGCGCCGACGAGAACCACGTGTCGAGCACGTCGCCGTCGCGCGTAAGCGCGCCCGTGTAGCCGGCCGCGCGCGCTTTCTCGCGCGCTTCGTCTTCGCTGCGCGCGACGAAGACCTCGCCCGCTTCGCCGTACCACGCGGGAATCTGATGGCCCCACCAGAGCTGACGCGAGATACACCAGTCCTGGATGTTTTCGAGCCACTGGTAGTAGGTCGTCGTCCAGTTCTCGGGCACGAACTGGATCTGGCCGTTGCGCACGACGTCGAGCGACACTTCGGTGATCGATTTGCCCGCGTGCAGCGTGCCTTCGGGCGCCGGCTTGCTCATTGCGACGAACCACTGATCGGTCAGCATCGGTTCGAGCACGACGCCGGTCCGGTCGCCGCGCGGCACCTGGAGCGTGTGTTTCTTCGTCTCCGCGAGCAGGCCGAGCGCGTCGAGGTCCGCAACGATCTGCTTGCGCGCGTCGTAGCGGTCGAGGCCGCGATAGGGGGCGGGCCCGTTGTCGTTGATCTTCGCGTCGAGCGTCAGGATCTCGATCATCGGCAGCGCATGGCGCAGGCCGATCTGATAGTCGTTGAAATCGTGCGCGGGCGTGACCTTGACGACGCCCGTGCCGAATTCGCGATCGACGTAGTCGTCGGCGATGATCGGGATCTCGCGGTCGCTCAGCGGGAGCTTGACCGTCTTGCCGACGAGCGCCGTGTAGCGCTCGTCCTCGGGGTGGACGATGACGGCGACGTCGCCGAGCATCGTCTCGGGCCGCGTCGTCGCGACCGTCAGATGACCCGAGCCGTCGGCGAGCGGATAGCGGATATGCCAGAGGAAGCCGTCTTCGGTCTCGCTCGAGACTTCGAGGTCGGACACGGCCGTACCGAGTTTCGGATCCCAGTTGACGAGGCGCTTGCCGCGATAGATGAGCCCTTGCTCATACAGGCGTACGAAGACTTCGCGCACGGCGGCCGACATCGTGTCGTCCATCGTGAAATATTCGCGCGACCAGTCGATCGACGCGCCGAGCCGGCGGACCTGACCCGTGATCGTCGAACCCGATTCCTGCTTCCATTGCCAGACGCGCTCGACGAATGCATCGCGGCCGAGGTCGTGGCGCGAGATCTTCTGGGCGTCGAGCTGGCGTTCGACGACGATCTGCGTCGCGATCCCCGCATGGTCGGTCCCCGGCACCCAGAGCGTGTTCTCGCCGAGCATCCGGTGGTAGCGCGTGAGGCTGTCCATGATCGTCTGATTGAACGCATGGCCCATATGCAGGGTGCCCGTGACGTTCGGCGGCGGCAGCTGGATCGAGAAGTCTTTCGCGCCCTCGGCGAAGCTCGGTTTCGCATAACCGCGCTTCTCCCATTCGGGTCCCCAGTTCGCTTCGATCGTATGGGGCTCGAAGCTCTTCGCGAGGGTGGTCTCGGCACCCGCGACCTGTTCGGCCGGGGTCTCGCTGATGCTGTCGCTCATTGAATTCTGCGTAAGTTGGCGTGAAAGCTTGAATTATAAGGGCTTCGGCGGTCATCGAACGGTGCGCTAGGCCGCTTGGCCGCGATCGGAGCGGATTTGGCCCGATTGAGCTAACCGGCCGCGACGAAAAGGGCCAGCGCGCACGCCGCCGCGCGGCCCGTGCGCCCCCGTGCGCCACGGGGTGCGGGATGTCCGCGCGGGCGGGACACGCGCGTCGCCGGCGTCGTTCGGACACGCGGCGCCATGTCGCGGGCACCCCGCCGCGCGCGACTTATAATGTGCGGCTGCTCCCCCGACCGTTCTGCGAAACGCCTTCATGTCCGATCTGCTTGCCAATCTGAATCCCGAACAGCTCGCGGCCGTCACGCTGCCCGACGAATCCGCGCTGATCCTCGCAGGGGCCGGCAGCGGCAAGACGCGCGTGCTGACCACGCGCATCGCCTGGTTGATCCAGACCGGGCAGATCAGCCCGAACGGCGTGCTCGCGGTCACGTTCACGAACAAGGCCGCGCGCGAAATGGTCGCGCGCCTCGAGGCGATGCTGCCGATCAACACGCGCGGCATGTGGATCGGCACCTTCCACGGGCTCTGCAACCGGATGCTGCGCGCGCATTATCGCGACGCGGGTCTGCCGCAGACGTTCCAGATCCTCGACACGGCCGATCAGCTCTCGGCCGTCAAGCGGCTCATGAAGGGCTTGAACGTCGACGACGAGAAATATCCGCCGAAGAACGTCGTCTACTTCATCAACAACGCCAAGGAGCAGGGCCTGCGTCCCGCGCAGGTCGAGGCGACCGACAGTTTCAACCGCAAGCTCGTCGAGCTCTACGAAGCGTACGACGCGCAGTGCCAGCGCGAGGGTGTCGTCGATTTTGCCGAGCTGCTGCTGCGCTGCTACGAGCTGCTCACGATGTCCGCGCCGCTGCGCGCGCATTATCAGAACCGGTTCCGGCACGTGCTCGTCGACGAGTTCCAGGACACGAATCGTCTCCAGTATGCGTGGCTCAAGCTGCTGGCGGGCGAACACAACGCGGTCTTCGCGGTCGGCGACGACGACCAGAGCATCTATGCGTTCCGCGGCGCGAACGTCGGCAATATGGCCGACTTCGAGCGTGAATTCCGCGTGCGGCATCTCATCAAGCTCGAGCAGAACTATCGTTCGCACGGGTTTATCCTCGACGCGGCCAACGAGCTGATCTCGAACAATTCGCGGCGGCTCGGCAAGAACTTGCGGACCGACGCGGGCCACGGCGAGCCCGTGCGCGTCTACGAGGCGGCGACCGATACGCAGGAAGCGAGCTTTATCGTCGAGGAAATCCGCGCGCTGCTGAATCAGGGGCTCTCGCGCAGCGAGGTCGCGATTTTGTATCGGAGCAATGCGCAGTCGCGCGTGATCGAGCACACGCTCGTCAACGTCGGCTTGCCGTATCGCGTCTATGGCGGGTTGCGGTTCTTCGAGCGGCAGGAAGTCAAGCACGCGCTGGCCTATCTGCGGCTGATCGACAATCCGAATGACGACACGGCCTTCGTGCGCGTCGTCAATTTTCCGGCGCGCGGCATCGGGGCGCGCTCGCTCGAACAGCTCGCCGACGCCGCGCGCCTCTATCAGTGCTCGATGGCCGCGGCCGTGCCCTATACGACGGGCAAGGCGGGGTCGAGCCTCGGCGCCTTCGTCAAGCTGATCGAGCGCATGCGCGCGGAAACGCTGCCGCTGAGTTTGCCCGAGACGGTCGAATATGTGATTCGCGAAAGCGGGCTGATCGCGCACTACGAGACCGAACGCGAAGGCGAAGACCGGATCGAGAACTTGCGCGAACTGATCAACGCGGCCGCGGCGTTCGTCGGCGAGCAGGGGTACGGACTCAATGCGCCCGCGCGTGTCATCGCGATGGCGCCGAACGCGACCGACGCGCCGCAGATCGACGTCGGCGGACTTCAGATTCTCGATGCCGACACGCCGGTCGCCGACGTGATGACGCCGCTCTCGGGCTTTCTCTCGCACGCGTCGCTCGAAGCCGGCGACAACCAGGCGCAGGCCGGGCAGGACGCGATCCAGCTCATGACGGTCCATGCGGCCAAGGGCCTCGAGTTCACGGTGGTCTTTATCACGGGGCTCGAGGAAGGGCTGTTTCCGCATGAAAACTCGGCCGTCGATCCCGACGGGCTCGAAGAGGAGCGGCGGCTCATGTACGTCGCGATCACGCGCGCGAAGGAGCGGCTCTATATCTCGTTCACGCAAAGCCGCATGCTGCACGGCCAGACGCGGTACAACGTGCGCTCGCGATTTCTTGAGGAATTACCCGAGACCTCGCTCAAATGGCTGACGCCGAAGGCCGATGCGGGCGCGCGTTGGGGCGGGCGTTCGGACAATGCGGGGTGGGGGCGCGATTGGTTCGGGCGTCCGGGCGGCGACGAGGCGCGCGGCTATGGTCGCGGCAGTGGCGGCGGCAACGGCAATGGCGGCGGCGATCGCTACGTCGGATCGTCAGGCTCGGGCCGTCGCGGCGCGGACGACGCGTACACGGGCAATACGCCGCTGCCCGCGTATGCGAACAAGCAGCGCGCGGCCGAGACCGGCTTTCGCGTCGGTCAGCCGGTGTTCCACACGAAATTCGGCGAAGGCACGATCACGGCGCTCGAAGGCGCGGGCGACGATGCGCGCGCCCAGGTCAATTTCCGCCGCAATGGGCAGAAATGGCTCGCGCTCGCGGTCGCAAAGCTGCAGCCGATCGAGGATTGACGGACGGCCTGTAAGGACGGCGTGTCAGGACGGCCTGTCAGGACGGCCAGTCAGGACGGCCTGTCAGGACGGCCAGTCTGGGCGCTCGGTCAGGGCGCTCGGTCAGGGCGCTCAGTCAGAGCGCTCGATCGGGGCGCTCAGTCGCCCGGCAGTTCGGGCGCGGCCGTCGGCGCGCCGGTGTCGTTCGCCGTGTCGAAGCAGCCGCGATAGGTCGCGAAGAACGAGCAATAGATCATCGCGATCGTCGCGATGCTGAGCGGCGCGAGCACCATCAGCATGAGCAGCGGCGTGCCCGCGAGCTGAGCGACCTGCAGCCCGATGATGCCGAGCACGCCCTGCACGAGCGCCCAGCACAGCGCATAGACCGTGAAGGCCCAGCGATTGCGCCAGAGCGCCATCCAGCTGAAGAACAGCGCTTTCGCGGGCGGCACGTCGTGCCAGGCGACGAGCACGGGCGAAAACCACATGAGCACCGACACCGGCATATAGGCGATCGCGAAGACCGCGGCCGCGATCGCCATCTCGTTCGCATGCGCGAGCATCTCGGTCGGCTCGGGATCGATATTGAGCACGGCGCTTCGGAAGATCAGACCGCCGTCGGCGATCGCGGTCAGCGCGAACGCGCCGACGACGAGCACGAGGTTCACGACGCCGAGCGTCAGCAGATCGAGCGCGATGCGCCGGCCATGTTCTCGAAATCCGCTTGCGAGCACGGTCGGATAGACCGGCTTGCCGCCGATCGCGTTACGGCTCGCGACCATGAACCCGACCGAGATGCCGGGCGCGAACAGCATCGGCAGCAGCGTGCCGACGACGGGCACGAGCGATACCACGAGCCACGCGAACAGATATGCGATGAGCAGCATCATGAACGCGAGCGGATTGCGCCTGAACACCCAGATGCCCTGGCGGAACCATACGTAACCCGCTTTGGCGGGGACTTCAATCAGGCGCATGAGTCACACGGATACGCGTTGCGGAACGGGTTCACGACAGCGAACCGACCGAAGCGGATCCGATCCGGTCGGCAAGAATGCGTTCGAAATGGCCCGGATCGTGCGCCTTGAGCATCTCGGCCGCCCGGGGTTTATGGAAATCGTACAGCCGCGAGACCCAGAACCGGTACGCGGCGGCGCGCAGCATGTCGCGCCAGTGCCGCGTCTCGGCGTCGCCGAGCGGACGTACCGTCTGATAGGCGCGCACGAGCGCGTTCGCGCGCGTCTCGTCGAGTTCGCCGGTTGCGAGGTCGACACACCAGTCGTTGACCGTCACCGCGAGGTCGAACAGCCATTTGTCGGTGCCCGCGAAATAGAAATCGAAGAATCCGCCAAGCCGGTCACCGCCTTCGTCGCTGCCGTGCGCGAACAGCACGTTGTCGCGGAACAGATCGCAGTGGCAGGGCCCGCCGGGCAGCGACGCGTAGTCAGCCGATGCGAAGAAGGCGCGCTGATGCGCGAGTTCTTCGAGCAGCATGCGATGCGTGTCGCCTTCGACGAACGGCGCGATCTCGGGGACCACGTGTTCCCACCACGGCAGGCTGCGCAGATTCGGCTGGCTCGCCGCGAAGTCGCGGCCCGCGAGATGCATGCGCGCGAGCATCTGGCCGACTTCGGCGCAGTGGTGCGCGTTCGGCGCGAGCTCGGGCCGGCCAGTGAGCTTGGTCACGATCGTCGCGGGTTTGCCGTGCAGTTCGCCGAACAGACGTGCGTCGTCACGCACGACGGGGTCGGGCACGGGGACGCGATGGCCCGCGAGGTGCTGCATCAGATCGAGATAGAACGGCAGTTCGCGTGCCGTCAGCTTCTCGAAGATCGTGAGCACATAGTCGCCGCGCTCGGTCGTCAGAAAGAAGTTGCTGTTCTCGATGCCCGAGGCGATGCCCCGGAAATCGAGCACGGCGCCCAAGGAATAGTGCGTCAGGAACCCCGCGAGGTCTGCGTCGTTGACAGCGGTGAAGACAGCCATGCACTCAATAGGAGATATGGATTGACGGGAGTCGGCCCGTGCTGGGTCCGTTGCCGGAGTTCGGGATGTTCGGCGTGTTGTCCGGCGGCGGGGTCATCTGATAGCTCGTGCCGAAACCCGAGTGCACGTCGATCTCGGTCGGCTTGCCGCGGTCGCGATACTCGGTGATCTCGGTGCCGTCGCGTTCCTTCGTATGGAAGCTCGGCTGCCGCTGGTCCGTGAACTCGACCTTCGAGCTCGCGCTGCCATTGGCCGTGGGCGTGCGATTGATCTTGTCGAGATCCGGCAGACCCGCCTGCTCGTTCGGCGACAGATGCTCGGCGCTCGGCGCCGTGTTCGGCGGCCGCACTTCGGGCTGCGCGCTCGCGGCGTCGCCCGACGGCGGCGCGTCGACTTGGGGAGGGACGGCAAGCGAGTTGTCCTGACCGGGCGATGCCGCGGATACGGGAGTCGCGGCAAAGGCGAGCGATGCGCAGAGCGCGCCGGCTGCGACGAGGAGCGGCTTCATTGTGATTCTCCGTTCTGATGCGGCGATTCTAGCAAACCGAAGGGGCGGCCCGGCCAGGAATACCGAAATCGAGGCGATAATGCCCGAAGACAACCCAGAGTGATTGACGATGAGCCATAAGCCGTTCGAAACCGAACTGATCGCCGATCCCGCCGAAGCCGTGGCGCGCGCGACGACGATCTATGAAACGAACACCGCGGCATTGCGCGACGCATTCGCGCGTTATCGGCGCGGCGAGCAGTTCGATGGACGTATCCATGCGTACTATCCGTTCGTGCGCGTGCGTACCGATCTCAACGCGAACATCGATTCGCGCCATTCGTACGGCTTCGTGTCGGGCCCCGGGGTGTTCGAGACGACGTTGACGCGTCCCGACCTGTTCGGCGACTACTATCGCCAGCAACTGCGTCTGCTCGCCAAGAACCATCGGGTCGCGATCGAGGTCGGGCAGTCCGACCAGCCGATTCCCGTGCATTTCGCGTTCTCGGAAGGGATCCATCTCGAAGGCGATCTGAGTCCCGAGCGTCTGCGCATGATCCGCGACATCTTCGACGTGCCCGATCTCGCGGCGCTCGACGATCGTATCGTCAACGGCACCTACGAGCCGCCCGAAGGCGCGCCGCGGCCGCTCGCGCTGTTCACGGCCGCGCGCGTCGATTTTTCGCTGCACCGGCTGCGTCACTACACGGCGACTTCGCCGACGCATTTCCAGAACTACGTGCTTTATACGAACTATCAGTTCTATATCGACGAGTTCGTGAAGCTCGGTCTCAAGCTCATGGAGAAGACCGACGATCCCGTCGAGCGCGAATACCGGAGCCAGTATTCGGCGTTCGTCGAACCCGGCGACGTGACGACCTACAACGCGAACCTCAGCGGCGACGCCGGACACGGTTCGCCGCCCGCGCGCCTGCCGCAGATGCCGGCATACCACCTCAAGCGGACCGACGGCAGCGGCATCACGATGGTCAATATCGGCGTCGGGCCGTCGAACGCGAAGACGATCACCGATCACGTCGCGGTGCTGCGCCCGCATGCGTGGGTCATGCTCGGTCACTGCGCGGGCCTGCGCAACACGCAGCGTCTGGGAGACTACGTGCTCGCGCACGGCTATGTGCGCGAGGACCACGTGCTCGATGAAGATCTGCCGCTCTGGGTGCCCGTGCCGAACCTCGCCGAGATCCAGGTCGCGCTCGAACGCGCGGTCGCCGACGTCACGCGTCTCGAAGGGCCCGAACTCAAGCGCGTGATGCGCACGGGCACGGTCGCGAGCGTCGACAACCGGAACTGGGAATTGCGCGATCATCGCGAGCCGGTCATGCGGCTTTCACAAAGCCGCGCGATCGCGCTCGATATGGAAAGCGCGACGATCGCCGCGAACGGCTTCCGCTTCCGCGTGCCCTACGGCACCTTGCTCTGCGTATCGGACAAGCCGCTGCACGGCGAACTCAAGCTGCCGGGTATGGCCGATCAGTTCTATAGCGCCCAGGTCGGTCAGCATCTGCAGATCGGCGTGCGTGCGATGGAACTGCTGCGCGAGAACGGGCTCGCGAAGCTGCACAGCCGCAAGCTGCGGAGCTTCGCCGAAGTCGCGTTCCAGTAGGCCGCGGGCCGATCGGCGTTCGGGACGGGTCAAGCACCCGTTTCGACGCGCCGCGTGCATGGCACGCGGCGTACGCCGCTCAAGCACGTGTCGATCGCATGACGCGACCGACACCGCGCAACGCGCGCGCGTGTCGAAAGCCTCCGAAGTTTCAAAGGCCTCGACGTCCGACGGACTACAGATAGAACATCCGATCGTCGTCGCTCTTCGCGGGCACCTCGGTCGGCGCGCCGCGTTCTTCGTAGAATGCGAGCACGTGTTCGAGCACCTCGTCGGGATCGTCGGTCACCTTCATGAGATCGATGTCGTTCTCGCCGATCAGGCCCATCGGGATCAGGCTGCCCTTGAACCAGTCGAGCAGGCCTTCCCAGAACTTCGAACCGACGAGCACGATCGGCACGTGACGCGACTTCTTCGTCTGGATCAACGTAAGCACTTCGGCGAGCTCGTCGAGCGTGCCGAAGCCGCCGGGCATCACGATGACCGCGTCGGAATTCTTGACGAACGTGACCTTGCGCGTGAAGAAATGCCGGAATCGCAGTGAGATGTCCTGCCACGGATTGCCGTGCTGCTCGTGCGGCAATTCGATATTGAGACCGACCGACGGCGCCTTGCCCGCGTGCGCGCCTTTATTGGCGGCTTCCATGATGCCCGGGCCGCCGCCCGAGATCACCGCGAAGCCCGCGTCGGACAATTTTCGGGCAATCGTCGTCGTGAGCTTGTAGTACTCGGTGTTCGGTTTGATGCGTGCCGAACCGTAGATGCTGACAGCCGGACGGATCTCGGACAGGTACTCCGTCGCCTCGATGAACTCTGCCATAATCGTGAACATCTGCCACGACGCGCGGGCTTTCTTGGCTGTCGCTTTCTCTTGATCTGCGATCGACCGCAGACTCGGAATCACTTTTCTCTTGTTCATATGTCTGTGCAACCCAACCTGGACGGAAAGACCCTGTTATTGGTCGACGGCTCGAGCTATCTATATCGGGCCTACCACGCGATGCCGGACTTGCGCGGCCCGGAAGGCGAACCCACGGGTGCACTGTACGGCATGATCAATATGCTGCGGCGTCTGCGCAAAGAGTATGCGGCAGAGTATAGCGCGTGCATATTCGACGCTAAAGGAAAGACGTTTCGCGACGACATCTACGATCAGTACAAGGCGAACCGGCCGTCGATGCCCGAGGACCTCGCGCGTCAGATCGATCCGATCCACGTCGCCGTGCGCGCGCTCGGCTGGCCGCTCGTGATGGTCGAGGGCGTCGAGGCCGACGACGTCATCGGCACGCTCGCGCGGCGCGCCGAAGCGAACGGCATGAACGTCGTTGTCTCGACGGGCGACAAGGATCTCGCGCAGCTCGTGACCGAGCACGTGAAGCTCGTCAACACGATGAGCAACGAGACGCTCGATCCCGCCGGCGTGCTCGCGAAGTTCGGCGTGCCGCCGAATCGCATCATCGACTATCTGTCGTTGATCGGCGATACCGTCGACAACGTGCCCGGCGTCGACAAGTGCGGCCCGAAGACGGCGGTCAAATGGTTGACGGCTTACGATTCGCTCGACGGCGTGATCGAGCACGCGGGCGAGATCAAGGGCGCGGTCGGCGACAACCTGCGTCGCGCGCTTGACTTCCTGCCGACCGCGCGCCGCCTCGTGACCGTCGATACCGATTGCAATCTCGTGCCGCATGTCGAGACGATCGAGGCCTCGCTCGAGACGCGGTCCGAATCGACCGACGCGATGCGCGACGTCTACCGGCGTCATGGCTTCAAGACCTGGCTGCGCGAAGCCGAAGCCGCCGCGCACGGCAAGCAGGACGGCGCCGACGGCGCGCAGGGCAGTCTCGGACTCGGCGACGCGCCGGCCGAAGCGCTCGCGCCCGAACTCGATCTGCAGCCCGCGTCCGAGATCGTCAAGACGTACGAAGCGATCCAGACCTGGGACGCATTCGACGCATGGCTCGCGAAAATCGAAGCGGCCGACCTGACCGCGTTCGATACGGAGACGACGTCGCTCGAACCGATGCAGGCGCGGCTCGTCGGCATGTCGTTCTCGGTCAAGGCGGGCGAGGCCGCGTATCTGCCGCTCTCGCATCGGGGCCCCGACGCGCCCGACCAACTGCCGATCGACGACGTGCTCGCGCGGCTCAAGCCGTGGCTCGAACATCCCGAGCGGAAGAAAGTCGGCCAGAACCTCAAGTACGACGCGCATGTGCTCGCGAACCACGGCATCCGGCTCGCGGGCATCGTGCACGACACGATGCTCGAATCGTATGTCGTCGAGTCGCATCGCTCGCACGATATGGATGGTCTCGCGTTGCGCCATCTCGGCCTCAAGACGATCAAGTACGAGGACGTCTGCGGCAAGGGCGCGTCGCAGATCGGCTTCGATGAAGTGAGTGTCGAACGCGCGACCGAGTATGCGGCCGAGGACGCCGATATCACGCTGCGTCTGCACGAGTGCCTGTTTCCGCTCGTCAGGAAGGACGCCGGACTCGAGCGCGTCTATTCGACGATCGAGGTGCCGGTGTCGCGCGTGCTCTGGCAGATCGAGCGCAACGGCGTGCTGATCGACGCGCAGCGGCTCGAAGCGCAGAGCAGCGAGATCGGCGCGAAGCTCATCGATCTCGAGAAGCAGGCGTTCGAACTCGCGGAAGGCGAATTCAACCTGAACTCGCCGAAGCAGATCGGCGAGATTTTCTTCGAGAAGCTCAAGCTGCCCGTCGTCAAGAAGACGCCGAGCGGTTCGCCGTCGACCGATGAAGAGGTGCTTCAGAAGCTCGCCGAAGACTATCCGCTGCCCAAGCTGCTGCTCGATTACCGCGGCCTGTCGAAACTCAAGTCGACGTACACGGACAAGCTGCCGCGCATGATCAATGCCGCGACGGGCCGTGTGCATACGAACTATGCGCAGGCTGTCGCGGTCACGGGCCGGCTCGCGTCGAACGATCCGAATCTGCAGAACATTCCCGTGCGCACGCAGGAAGGACGCCGGATTCGCGAGGCCTTCGTCGCGCCGCCCGGAAGCCGTATCGTATCGGCCGACTATTCGCAGATCGAGCTGCGGATCATGGCGCATATCTCGGGCGACGCGAATCTGCTGCGCGCGTTCGCGGCTGGCGAGGATATCCATCGCGCGACGGCGGCCGAGATCTTCGGCGTGACGCCGCTCGAGGTCAGCGCTGACCAGCGGCGCGTCGCGAAGACGATCAATTTCGGCTTGATCTACGGCATGAGCGCGTTCGGACTCGCGTCGAATCTCGGCATCGCGCGCGACGCGGCGAAGCTCTATATCGATCGCTATTTCGCGCGTTATCCGGGCGTCGCCGCGTATATGGAAGAAACGCGTCAGAACGCGCGCGAGTACGGCTATGTCGAGACCGTGTTCGGCCGCCGGCTCTGGCTGCCCGAGATCAACGGCGGCAACGGTCCGCGCCGGCAGGCCGCCGAACGCGCGGCGATCAATGCGCCGATGCAGGGCACGGCCGCCGATCTGATCAAGCTCTCGATGATTGCCGTGCAGGACTGGCTGACGACCGCGCAGCGGCGCAGTCTGATGATCATGCAGGTCCATGACGAACTCGTGCTCGAAGTGCCCGACGCCGAGTTCGAGGAGGTGCGCGTCAAACTGCCCGAACTCATGTGCGGCGTGGCCGAACTCAAGGTGCCGCTCGTGGCCGAGCTCGGCTCGGGCATGAACTGGGAAGAAGCGCACTGACGTCGCGCAGCCTCGCAAGGCGCGCGATACGATGTCCGGCGCGCCTCGGACGTACGCGTTGCGGGCACGCAGGGCTGCCGCTGCAGCGCCGGCGCGATGGAGCGGATCTCGTCTCGGTCATACGGAGGGATAGCCATGCAGCGAATCGTGGTGGTGGGCGGCGGAGCGGGCGGTCTGGAACTGGTCACGCGGCTCGGTGACCGTCTCGGGTCGCGCAGGCGCGTGCCGCAGGCGGAAGTCGTGCTGGTCGACCGGTATCCGACGCATGTCTGGAAGCCGTTGCTGCACGAAGTCGCGGCGGGCAGCATGGATCCGTTCACGCATCAGCTCGAATACGCGGCGCAAGCGCGCTGGCATGGCTTCGAATTCCAGCAGGGCGAACTCACGGGCCTCGATCGCGCGCGTCGGGTTGTTCGTATCGGCGAGTTGCGCGACGAGGACGGCACGCTATTGCTCCCCGTGCGGGAGATTCCGTACGACACGCTCGTGCTCGCCGTCGGCAGTACGACCCATTTCTTCGGCGTGCCCGGCGCCGATCAATATGCCATCGCGCTGGATACCGTTGCGCAAGCCGAGCGCTTCCGGCGTCGACTCGTCGCGTTGTGCCTGCGCGCGCGGCATTGGCATGCGAGTCAGGAGCGCGTGCCGTCGGGCGACGGCGACGCCGGCTGGGAAGACGATACCGGCGCCGATTCGGCGCCGACGCGCGCGGACGTTCGCGCCGAACCGGACGCACGCGCGGGCGCCTCGGCAGCCGCCGGCGCGGCGCGCGCCTCGGATGCCTCGCCGCGTAGCGCCGAAGTGCGCGTCGCGATCGTCGGCGGCGGCGCGACCGGGGTCGAGCTGTCGGCCGAATTGCGCAATACCGCGCAGGTGCTCGCCGCGTACGGGCTCCACGATATCGATCCGCGGCACGATTTGTCGATCACCCTGGTCGAGGCGGGGCCGCGTCTGTTGCCGGCGTTGTCGGAGCGCTTGTCCGAGGAAACGCGCAAGCTGCTGACCGGGCTCGGTGTGAGCGTGATGCTCGACGCGCGCGTCGAAGCCGTTGTCGCCGACGGACTGCAGCTTGCCGGCGGCCTCCATGTGCCGGCCGATCTCGTCGTGTGGGCGGCCGGCATCAAGGCATCGCCGATGCTCGCGCAACTCGATGGGCTCGCGACGAACCGGCTCGGGCAGGTGCTCGTGCGTCCGACGCTGCAGACCGAGACCGACGACGCGGTGTTCGCGTTGGGCGACTGCGCGAGCTGCGCGTGGGGCACGTCCGAGCGGCGCGTGCCGCCGCGCGCGCAAGCCGCGCATCAGCAGGCGAGTTTTCTGTTCGAGGCGCTGTTGCGTCAGATGGACGGCAAGCCGCTCGGCGCCTTCGAGTACCGCGATCTGGGCTCGCTCGTCTCGCTCGGACGCTTCAGCGCGGTCGGCAGTCTGATGGGCGGGCTGATCGGCGGCAGCATGTTCGTCGAAGGCTTGTTCGCGCGCTTCATGTACATGTCGTTATACCGCCTGCATATCGCCGCCTTGCACGGCTATCCGCGCATGATGCTCGACGCGATCGCGCATTGGCTGCGTCGTTCGACGATGCCGCGCGTGAAACTGCACTGAGTCCCCGCGGTAGTTCCCCGCGGTGGTCCCTTGCGGTCGCCCCGTACGGTCACCCCGTGCGGTCGCACGCGTGCGTCGCGATCCGAAGACGTGGCATGCGCATCGTCCGATGCGCGTGTGCACCGCGTGGTCTGAACCTGCGTACCGGATGCGATGCCGCGGCGCCGCTCAGGGATTCGGCCCCGTCGCGACGGGGCGCGTCGTCTCGGCCGACCACTCGCTCCACGAACCGCCATAGAGCGCGGCGCCGTGCAGCCCCGCGACTTCCATCGCGAGCAGGTTATGACACGCCGTGACACCCGATCCGCATTGCATGACCGCGCGCTCGGGCGAACCCGTGCCGAGGACGTCGTGGAATTCGTCTCGCAGCGTGTGAGCGGGCTTGAAGCGGCCGTCGCTTTGCAGATTGTCCTTGAACGGCCGGTTCCGCGCGCCCGGGATATGTCCACCGACGCGGTCGATCGTCTCGTTTTCGCCGCGATACCGATCGGCCGCGCGCGCATCGACGACGAGGTGTTCGTGCGTGCTCAGATTGCGCTCGATGCCCGTGACGTCGATCGTGACGGCCAGCGGCGCGCGATGCGAGAACGCACGCGCGGTCTCGGCGGGCACGTCGGTCGACAGCGCGAGACCGGCCCGCGTCCACGCGTCGAGGCCGCCGTCGAGCACCGCGGCCGAGTCGTGGCCGAGCCAGCGCAGCAGCCACCAGAGGCGGGCCGCGTACATGCCGCCGTGCGCGTCGTAGGCGACGATCTGGACGTCGTTGGTCATGCCGCGATCGCCGAAGTGCCGCGCGAGCGCGTGGCGGTCGGGCAGCGGGTGACGTCCGTTCTTGCCGCTCTTCGGGCCCGATAGATCGGTGTCGAGATGGAAATAGCGGGCGCCGGGCAGATGGCCCGCCGCAAAGGCGCGTTCGCCGGCGGCCGTGTCCGCGAGATCGAACCGGCAGTCGGCGAGATAGACCGAGTCGGGCGCGGCGGCGAGCCGCTCGGCGAGATTGGACGCGGAAATCAGGGTGGTGAAATGCGAGTGCGACATGGCGACCTCTATGGCGACCTTGTGTGGGGTTGGCGCGTATCGGGGCGGTGGGGCGCGGTGGGGCGACGAGGCGCCGACGTTTCTGCGCCTGCGATGCGGCGGCCGGTTCGGTGATGATGTCACAGCTTGGGATCGACGGCGCGCGCCGCGTGCGTGCGCGTCGGTCGGACGAACCGGCGCGAGATGAAAAAAGGACTGTCCGAGGACAGTCCTTTCGCACGTTCGATGACGGCGCGCGGGGCGCCCGATCACGCCTCAGATTGCGGCGCCGGCCGCCTCCATCTCGCGGCGGTAGAACTCGTGGAAGTGCTGCATGCCGTCTTCCATCGGGCTCTGGTACGGACCGACCTGCGACTCGCCGCGCATCATCAGCGCGTGACGGCCCGCATCCATGCGCTCGGCGATCTCGTCGTCCTCGCGCGCGGTTTCCATATACGCGGCGCGTTCGGCCTCGACGAACTCGCGCTCGAACAGCGCGATTTCCTCGGGGTAGTAGAACTCGACGATATTCGTCGTCTTCTGCGGTCCGCGCGGGATCAGCCACGACACGACGAGCACATGCGGATACCACTCGATCATGAGGCCCGGGTAATACACCATCCAGATCGCCCCGAACTCGGGCGGCGTGCCCTCGCGGAACTTGAGCACGGCGTCGTGCCATTTCCGGTAGGTCGGGCTGCCGGGCTTCGCGAGATCCTGGTGCACGCCCACGGTCTGCACGCTGTACCAGTCGCCGAACTCCCAGCGCAGATCGTCGCACGAGACGAAGCTGCCGAGGCCCGGATGGAAGGGCACGACGTGATAGTCCTCGAGGTAGACCTCGATGAACGTCTTCCAGTTGTAGTCGCAGTCATGCACTTCGGCGTGATCGAACCGGAAGTCCGAAAAGTCGAAGTGATGGCGCGTCCCGAGATTCGCGAGATCGCGCGCGACGTTGCGGCCCGATTGCTCGAACAGCAAGCCTTGCCAGTTCTGCAGACGCGTGCGTCCGAGATCGAGGCACGGATTGTCGGGAAAGTGCGGCGCGCCGAGCAACTGACCTTCGAGGTCGTACGTCCAGCGGTGCAGCGGACACACGATGTTCTGCGTATGGCCGCGCCCGTTGAGCATGATCGCCTGACGATGGCGGCACACATTGGACAGCAGTTCGATGGAGTCCGCATTGCGAACGAGTACGCGCCCTTCGGCCTCGCTGGGCAGTGCGTAGTAGTCGCCGGCTTCCGGCACCATCAATTCGTGACCGATATAGCGCGGTCCGCGCTTGAACAACGTTTCGATCTCCTGGTCAAGCAGGGCGGGATCGAAATATGCCGTGACCGGCAACTGGCTCTGAATGGACTTAAGCTGAACAGCAGTGCTCAGATTGGACATTCCCACTCCCAAATGCGCGAAAGCAGTGAACAACCCAACCATCGAATACTCGATTTGGGGAAACCGGCGATTATACCTGCGCGGGCTCGTTTGGGGGGATTGTTTAGGTATTCAGTTTGAGTTAAGTCCCTGATTTCGTCGGGAAAATGCCCGCACGTCGGTCGACCGGGCAGGGTCCGTGGGGCGGAACCGCGCTGTTTTACCGTAGAATGACGGACTTGGCCGTAATCTCACTAACTAACATGGCGAACACCGCTACCCCGAATCGATCCGAAGCGCCCGCCGGCACGGGCATCGGCGCTTCGGCCGCGACCCCCACGACCGGCGAACAGCCGGTGAGCTACGAGGCGGCTGTGGCCGAACTCGAGACGCTCGTCGCGCAAATGGAAGGCGGTGCGCTGTCGCTCGAGGATTCATTGAGCGCCTACCGCCGCGGCTCGCAACTGGTCTCGTTCTGCCAGCAACAACTGGAGAAGGTCGAGCAGCAGGTGCGGGTTCTCGATGGCGAAGTCCTCAAACCCTTGGCGACCGATGAGGACGATGCATGAATTTCAACGAATGGACTCGCGCGGTGCTCGCGCGGACCGAGGCCGCGCTCGACGCGCGCTTGCCGTCGGCCGAGATCGAGCCCCGGCGTCTGCATGACGCGATGCGGTACACGACGCTCGGCGGCGGCAAACGCGTGCGGCCGCTGCTCGTGCACGCGGCCGGGCTGCTGACGGGCGCGTCGCCGCAGGCGCTCGACGCCGCGGCGGCGGCGATCGAGATGATCCACGTCTATTCGCTCGTGCACGACGACATGCCCGCGATGGACGATGACTCGATGCGCCGCGGCAAGCCGACCGTCCACGTCCAATATGACGAAGCCACGGCGTTGCTCGTCGGCGACGCGTTGCAATCGCAGGCCTTTATCGCGCTCAGCGAAGCGCCCGTCGCCGCGGCGCGCAAGGCCGCGCTGCTGCGCGAGCTCGCGCTTGCGAGCGGCTCGCTCGGCATGGCCGGCGGGCAGGCGATCGATCTCGCGAGCGTCGGCGTCGCGCTCGACCGCGTGTCGCTCGAAAAGATGCATCGGATGAAGACGGGCGCGCTGCTGCGCGCCGCGGTCCGCATGGGCGCTCTGTGCGGCGACGATGCGCCCGAAAGCCTCGATGCAGGCGCGGCGGCGGCGTCGATCGGCAAAACAGACGGAGACGCGGGCGGCGCGGCCGTGGCCGATCAGGTCGATGCACGGACGCTCGCGGCCGGTATCGAGCGATATAGCGCGGCGGTCGGTCTCGCGTTTCAGGTCGTCGACGACATTCTCGACGTGACGGCCGATTCGGCGACGCTCGGCAAGACGGCCGGCAAGGACGAGAAGGACAACAAACCGACCTACGTATCGCTGCTCGGACTCGACGAGGCGCGCGCGCTCGCGCGTCAGTTGCAGGCCGACGCGCACGCGGCGCTGGCTCCGTTCGGCGAACGCGCCGAACGGCTCGCGCAGCTTGCCGACCTCGTGGTCGAACGCGCGAACTAAAAGCCAGACGGTCTTGGACCGCCGAAGATTCCTGGAAGCGAACAACGATGTACGACTTGCTCAAAACCATCGACGACCCCGTCGCACTGCGAAAGCTGGACCGCCGTGACCTGACGCCGCTCGCCGAAGAACTGCGCGCTTTCCTGCTCGAAAGCGTGGCACAAACCGGCGGGCACCTGTCGTCGAATCTCGGCACGGTCGAGCTCACGATCGCCCTCCACTATGTGTTCGACACGCCCAACGATCGGATCGTCTGGGACGTCGGTCATCAGACCTACCCGCACAAGATCCTGACGGGCCGTCGCGAGCGCATGCATACGCTGCGTCAGGCCGGCGGCATTTCGGGCTTTCCGCGTCGCGACGAGTCGCAGTTCGACACGTTCGGCACGGCGCACTCGAGCACGTCGATCTCGGCCGCGCTCGGCATGGCGCATGCGTCGAAGATCAAGGGCGAATCGCGCTTTTCGATCGCCGTGATCGGCGACGGCGCGATGACCGCGGGCATGGCGTTCGAGGCGCTGAACAACGGCGGTGTCGCCGACGATCTGCCGCTGCTCGTCGTGCTCAACGACAACGATATGTCGATCTCGCCGCCGGTCGGCGCGCTGAACCGCTACCTCGCGCGACTCATGTCGGGCCGCTTCTACGCGGCCGCGAAGAAGGGCGTCGAGCGCGTGTTGAGCGTCGCGCCGCCCGTGCTCGAACTCGCGCGCCGTATCGAGGAGCACGCGAAGGGCATGGTCGTGCCGGCGACGATGTTCGAGGAATTCGGCTTCAACTACATCGGGCCGATCGACGGCCACGATCTCGAATCGTTGATCCCGACGCTGCAGAACATCAAGGAACTCAAGGGGCCCCAGTTCCTGCACGTGGTCACGAAGAAGGGGCAGGGCTACAAGCTTGCGGAAGCCGACCCCGTGCTTTACCACGGCGCGAGCAAGTTCAATCCCGTCGAAGGGATCAAGCCGTCGAAGCCGGGCCGCAAGACGTACACGCAGGTCTTCGGCGAATGGCTCTGCGATGCGGCCGAGCTTGATCCGCGCGTGGTGGGCATCACGCCCGCGATGCGCGAAGGCTCGGGAATGGTCGAATTCGAGCAGCGCTATCCCGAGCGCTATTTCGACGTCGGCATCGCCGAACAGCATGCCGTAACGTTCGCGGGCGGCCTCGCGACCGAGGGGCTCAAGCCCGTCGTCGCGATCTATTCGACGTTCCTCCAGCGCGGGTATGACCAGCTGATTCACGACGTCGCGCTGCAGAATCTGCCGGTGCTGTTCGCGATCGACCGCGCGGGCCTCGTCGGCGCGGATGGCGCGACGCACGCGGGCGTCTACGACATCGCCTATCTGCGCTGCGTCCCGAACATGACCGTCATGGCGCCGGCCGATGAAAACGAATGCCGCCAGATGCTGCATACGGGCTTGTCGATCGAGGGGCCGACGGCGGTGCGTTATCCGCGCGGCGCGGGGACGGGCGTCGAGACGGTCAAGCATCTTGCGGCGCTGCCCGTCGGCAAGGGTGTCGTCGTGCGCGAGTCGGCCAAGCCGGCCGGTCACCGGATCGCGATTCTCGCGTTCGGCACGATGGTCGCGCCGAGTATCGAGGCCGGTCACGCCCTGGATGCGACCGTCGCGAACATGCGCTTCGTCAAGCCGATCGATCATGCGCTGATCCGCGAACTCGCGGCGACGCACGATGTGCTCGTGACCGTCGAGGAAGGCTGCGTGATGGGCGGAGCGGGCAGCGCGTGCGTCGAAAGCCTGCTCGAGAGTGGCTTGAATCGCCCGGTGCTTCAGTTGGGCTTGCCCGACACGTTCATCGATCACGGCGATCCCGCGAAGCTGTTGTCGGCCTGCGGTCTCGACGCGAACGGCATTGCCGCGTCGATCCGTCAGCGTTTCTTTGCCAGCGAGACGGGCGACAAGAGCAGCGTCGCGAAGCTCGTCGCTTGAACGAGGGATCGGGACGGCGGACTCGCCGTTCTCGATCGCGCGGTTTTCGATCGCGTATTTGTCGATTTATATCGCACCCCGAACATTGGACGCAGGTCCGATCTTCGGGGTGTTGTCTTTTTGGGGCGATGCGCGTCGACGCGCATCGTGAGGCGTCGAGCTTGTTGCCGCGCGTCGGCTACTGCGTCGCGAGCGTGCTCAGATCCCAGCGTGGTTTGACGGTGAACGCATAGGCGTGCTGCGCTTGCTCGGGCCAGCGCGCGAGGCGCAACGCGCCCGCGAGCGCGATCATCGCGCCGTTGTCCGTGCAGAGCGCGAGGTCGGGATAATGCACGGCGAAGCCGCGCCGCTTCGCGGCGGCATTCAGGGCCTCGCGTAGCTGACGGTTCGCGCCGACGCCGCCCGCGACGACGAGCCGCTTGAGCCGCGTCTGCTTGAGCGCCGCAATCGCCTTGGCCGCGAGCACGTCGACGGCCGCGTCGACGAATCCGCGCGCGATATCGGCCTTGTCCTGTTCGCAGACGTTCGCGCCGAGCTTGCGCACGGCCGTCAGCACGGCGGTCTTGAGTCCGCTGAAGCTGAAGTCGAGATCGCCTGAATGCAGCATCGGCCGAGGGAGCACGACCGCGCCAGGCGTGCCGAATTCGGCGAGCCGCGACACTTCGGGGCCGCCCGGATAGCCGAGTCCCAGCAATTTGGCCGTCTTGTCGAATGCTTCGCCCGCGGCGTCGTCGAGCGTTTCGCCGAGCGTTTCGTATTGGCCGACGTCGGTCACGCGCATCAACTGCGTGTGACCGCCCGAGACGAGCAAGGCGACGAACGGAAACGCGGGCGGCGCGTCGACGAGCAGCGGCGACAGCAGATGGCCTTCGAGATGATGAATGCCGATCACGGGTTTGCGCAGTGCAAGCGCAAGCCCGTTCGCGATGCTCGCGCCGACGAGCAGCGCGCCCGCGAGTCCCGGGCCTTGCGTGAACGCGATCGCATCGACGTCCGCGAGGGCGCGGTTCGATTGATCGAGCACCTGTTCGAGCAGCGGCAGCGCGCGGCGGATGTGGTCGCGCGACGCGAGCTCGGGGACGACGCCGCCGTATTCGCGATGCATCGCGATCTGCGAGTGCAGCGCGTGGGCGAGCAAGCCGCGCTCGGTGTCGTAGAGCGCGAGGCCGGTTTCATCGCAGGAGCTTTCGAGGCCGAGGACAAGCATGGAGGGGATGGGCGCGCGGCGCGCGGAAGTGCGTGTTGCAAAGGCGTCATTATAGTCGGGCGGCGCGCGGCTCGAGCCGCGAGGGTTCGCCGTCGATGCGAGCGGCGCCGCGGTGCGCACGTGCCGTTGCGACGACGCGGCGGCGCGCATGCACGAAGGTTCAGCTTGGCGATCGAAGGCTCGAAAGCCATCGCGATATCCGGACGTGGGCGCGCCAGCCGCGGGCGGGGCGATCCGGCAGTTGAACGCGCTCGTAGCGTCCCTCGCCGCCGTCGAGGTAACGCACGCGGCCGGTATGCGCGACGCACCGCGCGACATCCAGGCCTTCGACGCCTGCCGATCTCAGCGCGTCGATCCATGTCTGCCAAGGCGCCTGGTCGAGCGCGACGTCGCGCTGGATCACGCTTCGCGCCATCGTGACGCCCGTAAGGCGGGCCTGCGCGAAGGACGGATTGAAGACATGCGCGTCGTCCATATTCGAATGGCTGAGGTCGAGGGCGTCGAAGACGGGGCGATGCACGGGGCCCTGGATGCGCGAAAACGTCCAGTTGATGTCGGGCGTCCACGCGCCGAGGGTGTGCGTGTTGCAGTAGCCGTACTTGAACCAGCGACGCACGAAATCATCGCTCGTCAAAGCGCGGCGGCTGTCGCGAATCAGCGTCGCATCGTCGGCGCGCGGTCTCAGGCGCCGGCGCATTTCGATGTGATAGTTGTGGAACCGTTCGTGGACGACCGTCCGATACGGACCGGTCGAGAGGCCCGCCGCATGCATGACGCCCGCATCGACGAGTTGTACGAGCGTGCGCTCGCGTTCAGGCGTGGCCACGAGATCGAGAAACGCGAGCTGCTGTGCGTCGTTCAGGCGCGACGCGCGCGGGCGTCCGGCGGGATTGCCGCGCAGCAGCGCGAGCGCGTGCGGTACGTCGAGACCGACCTTTTCCGCGAGCGTGGCGACGCGTGCCCGGGCGAGGTCGATGAAAGGCGAGGTCGACGGGGCATCGAGGTCGGCGGGCAGCGCGTCGAAGTAGGTTTGCAGTGCGCACGACGCGCTCCACGACTCGAAATGATCGAGATCGGCGATGCGCATCGCGCGTGCGGCGAGCGATTCGGTGTCGTGCCGATCGCGCCATGTCTGGAGCGCGAGCGGATCGAGATGCGAGAGTGCGACGAGCCGAGACAGGCTCGGTGCGGACGCGTCGTCGACACGCATCAGGGCGATCGGACGTGCTCGGGGCGTCCAGAGACGGGCCAGCGGACCGGTGTGTGGGGGCGTGCGCATATCGAAGTCGGCGTGATTGACCCGAGGCAGCATCCGCCGCGATGTCGCGATCGGATACGACGATTCCGCCCACATCCACATCCACATCCACATCCACATCCACATCCACATCCACATCCACATCCACATCCACATCCACATCCACATCCACATCCACATCCACATCCGCGAGCACGAGCACGAGCGTGCACGGTCGATCAGCGACCTGAGCACTGAGAGCGGCAAACGGCAAACGGCGAGCCGGCCGCGCGGCCACGTACAATCGCGCCCATGGAAAATTTTGACGTAGCCGTGATCGGCGCCGGGGCCGCCGGCATGATGTGCGCGGCGGTCGCCGGACAGCGGGGCTTGCGCGTGGTGCTGATCGACCACGCAACGCGTCTCGCCGAAAAGATCCGGATCTCGGGCGGCGGACGCTGCAATTTCACGAACCGCGATGCGGGTCCCGCGAACTATCTGTCCGACAATCCGCGCTTTTGCAGGTCGGCGCTCGCGCGTTACACGCCGCAGGACTTCGTCGCGCTCGTCAAACGGCATCGGATCGCGTTTCACGAAAAGCACAAGGGCCAGTTGTTCTGCGACGCGTCGAGCGAGCAGATCATCGACATGCTCGTCGCCGAGTGCGAGGCAGGGCGTGTCCAATGGCGCCGGCCCGTGCAGGTGCACGAGGTGCGCCGCGGGGCGTCCTTCTCGATCTCGACGAGCGCCGGCGAGATCGAGGCGCGCGCGCTCGTTGTCGCGACGGGCGGTCTGTCGATTCCGAAGATCGGCGCGACCGATTTCGCCTATGCGCTCGCGCGCCAGTTCGGTCTCGAGATCGTCGAGCCGCGGCCCGCGCTTGTCCCGCTGACGTTTACGACGTCGGGCTGGGACCCGTTTGCCGCGCTGTCCGGACTTGCGCTCGAGGCGAGCGTCTCGACGGGGGCGGGCAAGTCGCGCGGCGAGTTTCTCGAGGATCTGCTGCTCACGCATCGCGGGCTCTCCGGACCGGCGATTCTGCAGATCTCGAGCTTCTGGTCGCTCGGACAGCCGTTGAACATCGATCTGTTGCCGGCGTTCGATGCGGTCGAGTGGCTGCTTGCTGCGAAACCGGGCTCGAAAAAGCAACTCGTGACCCAACTTTCGGAAAAGCTGCCGGGGCGGCTCGCCGAGACGTGGGCGCAGGTGCATGGCGTGACGCCTCAGACGCGTCTCGCGGATTTGCCCGATCGGCAGATCCGCGCGCTTGGCGAAGGGCTCAATCGCTGGACGATCACGCCCGCCGGGACCGAGGGGTGGCGCAAGGCGGAGGTCACGGGCGGCGGCGTCTCGACATCCGAACTTTCGTCGGCGAGCCTCGAGGCCAAGCGCGTGCCGGGCCTGCATTTCATCGGCGAGGCCGTCGACGTCACGGGCTGGCTCGGCGGCTACAACTTCCAATGGGCTTGGGCATCGGCCGTCGCCGCGGCTCAGGCGCTCGCCGAGCGGCAATGAGCGGGCGGTTCGGCAAAAATGACCGTTTGCCGCGGTGGGAAATCGAAAAGTCCTGTGCTACACTCGTGGGCCCTCGGATTGTCTACTTGCCCCGACCGAATCATGACCATCATTCGCCTCAAAGAGAACGAGCCGTTCGAAGTCGCGATGCGTCGTTTCAAACGTACGATTGAAAAGAACGGTCTGCTGACCGATCTGCGTGCGCGGGAGTTTTACGAAAAGCCGACATCCGAGCGCAAGCGCAAGAAGGCAGCAGCGGTCAAGCGTCACTTCAAGACGCTGCGCGGCCAGATGCTTCCGAAGAAACTCTATTGATCGGCCGCGCCCGCCGGGTCGGGCGCGTACCGCGAAACCCGCTTTCGGACCTTCCGAGGCGGGTTTTTGTGTTTCGCATGACGGCGCGCCGCGCACGCGCGAGCGAAGTGTGAATTAATTTCCTAGTATCTTGTGTTGAGGACTTGCCGCCGATGAGCAGCTTGAAAGAACGGATCACCGAAGACATGAAGGCTGCCATGCGCGCGCGCGAAACCGAGCGCCTGGGCACCGTCCGTCTGTTGCTTGCCGCGATCAAACAACGCGAGGTCGACGATCGCATCGAACTCGACGATGCGGCGATCACGAGCGTGATCGACAAGCTCGTCAAGCAGCGCAAGGACTCGATCGAGCAGTTTGCGAATGCGGGGCGCCAGGATCTCGTCGACAAGGAACAGGCCGAATTGCTCGTGCTGCAGGCCTATATGCCGCAGCAACTGACGCCGGCCGAGATCGAGGCTGAAGTCGCGTCGGTGCTCGCGCAGGTGGGCGCGGCGGGTCCGCAGGACATGGGCAAGGTCATGGGCGTGCTCAAAGGCAAGCTTGCCGGCCGCGCGGACATGACGGCCGTGTCGGCGCAGGTGAAGGCCGCGCTGACCGCGAAGTAGCGCACGACGGCCGACGACCGACGGCCGGCGGACGGAAACAAGACAGTGTCGCGCCGGACATCGGGCCGGTGGCGAACATACGGGGCAGGCAGCGTTCGGCATGCGCGCTGCCGGTGGATGAGAGGACCGGGCGCGTTCGGGCAGCATCGCCGGGCGCGGGCCGATACGACTTGCGGTAATTAGGCGCTTTGATTCCCCACTCCTTCCTGCAGGATTTGCTGAGCCGCATCGACGTCGTCGAAGTGGTGGGGCGCTATGTCCAGCTCAAAAAGGGTGGCGCGAATTTTATGGGACTCTGTCCGTTCCATAACGAAAAGAGCCCCTCCTTTTCCGTGAGCCCGACCAAGCAGTTCTATCACTGCTTCGGCTGCGGCGCGCACGGGACCGCCATCAATTTCCTGATGGAGCATGCGGGGCTGACGTTCCCGGAAGCCGTCGAAGAGCTCGCGCAGTCCGTGGGCCTGACCGTGCCGCAGGAACCCCGCGCGGGCGGCGATGCGCGCGACGCGGGGCAATGGAAGCAGGCGATCGGTCTTGTCGATCGGATGAAGGCGGCGAGCGACTACTACAAACAGACGCTCAAGACGTCGCCGAACGCGATCGCGTATTTGAAGAAGCGCGGGCTCTCGGGCGAGGTCGCCCGGGATTTCGCGCTGGGTTATGCGCCCGACGGCTGGCAGAACCTCGAAGCCGCGTTCGACGACTACCAGGCGGACGCGCTCGTCGAAGCGGGTCTCGTACTCGTGAGCGAGAAGACCGATGCGCAAAGCGGCGCGGCGCGGCGGTACGACCGGTTCCGCGATCGGATCATGTTTCCGATCCGCAATGTGCGGGGTCAGGTCATCGGATTCGGCGGGCGTGTGCTCGACGGCGGCGAGCCCAAGTATTTGAACTCGCCGGAAACGCCCTTATTTAACAAGGGCAGCGAACTCTACGGCTTGTTCGAGGCGCGTCTCGCGATTCGCGAGAAAGGCTTCGTGCTCGTTGTCGAAGGCTATATGGATGTGGTGGCGCTCGCGCAGCTCGGATTTCCGAACGCGGTGGCGACGCTCGGCACCGCGTGTACGCCGATCCATGTGCAGAAGCTCATGCGTCAGACCGATACGGTCGTGTTCAGCTTCGACGGCGACAAGGCGGGACGTCGCGCGGCACGGCGCGCGCTCGATGCGTGCCTGCCGCACGCGGCGGACAACCGGACGATCCGGTTTCTGTTTCTGCCGCCCGAGCACGATCCGGATAGCTACGTGAGAGCGTTCGGAACGGATGCCTTCGGGCATCAGGTCGAGGAGGCGCTGCCGTTGTCGCAGTTCCTGCTCAACGAGATTGTGGCCGACAAGCCGCTCGACCAGCCCGAGGGCCGCGCGAAGGCGCTGTTCGAGGCGAAGCCGCTGCTCGCGGCCCTGCCGCCGAACGCGTTCCGCACGCAGGTGGTCCATATGCTGGCGGATCGGTTGGGTGTGCCGTTCGGCGAGGTGGCGGCGTTATGCGGGATCGACGGCGCCGTGCAGCGGGCCGTGCGCGATGCGCCGGAGAAGGCGGCGCGCCGCCGTGTGACAGGCAATGAGGAACGTGCGTTGCGCAATCTTGTCATGTATCCGGGATGCGCGGCGGTGCTCGGTGATGAGGAAGGGGCGGCGCTTCGGTATGCGGCGCGCCGTGAATTATTCGATGAGGTGTTGACGCATATCCGCGCGCTCGGCGCTCATGCGGATTTCAGATTGCTTTCGGAAGTGCTTCGAAATACGGCTAATGCGCCGGTATATGAAGAGATTTTTCGCGAAATTCTGACCTATGATGAAAACGTGCGCGATCTCGTGCTCGCACCCGACACGGATGGCTCGGTCGAACGTTATCAGGATCAGACGCGCGTGGCCGGCGAGGAATTGCAGGCTGCGCTTGCGAAGCTTCATTACGATGCATTACGAGAGCGGTGCGACCGACTGTCGCGCCAGTCCAAGCTGACTTCCGAAGAGACAACCGAATACGCCGATCTGCTGAGGCAAACTGCTGACCTCAGGAGACGGCTCGCGCCGGTGGCGGCGCGCGAGTGACTGGTATAATCGAGGGTTTGCAGCGGGCTTTAATCTGACGGCGAGACCCGATCCGGCGCCGCGCGGTACGCGGAACCGGGCCAGGGCGGGCGGAACCAGTGAAGTTCTGTTGATGGGGCGAGATCGTAATGGTGAAAACTACGAGCGGCAAGACGAAGGTGAAGGCGCAGGACGAGCACGTCGCATCGGGCGA
This sequence comes from Pararobbsia silviterrae, assembly GCF_003628125.1. Taxonomy (GTDB): domain Bacteria; phylum Pseudomonadota; class Gammaproteobacteria; order Burkholderiales; family Burkholderiaceae; genus Pararobbsia; species Pararobbsia silviterrae. Next base: position 189,441 of record NZ_RBZU01000003.1, on the reverse strand, counting down.
CCCGGCCGCGGCATCGCCGTCGAGCCTGGCGCCGGCGCGCGAGCGCTCGGGCCAGGCGCGCACGCGATCGGCCGCCGCCACGAGGAACACGTCGAGCAAGGCTGCGACGCCCGTCGCGGAACCGTCCGCGAGCACGAAGAAAGAGGCGGGTAGCGCTGCCTCGAGCCAGACCGGCAAAAGCGCTGCCGCGCGTACTGCGACAAGTACGAAGCCGTCCGCGAAGGCGGCGGGTGCCGCCTCGAGGGCGGTCACACGGGCGCCCGCGGCAGAGCCGGCGTCGAGGGCAACCGCGCATGCATCCGACAAGGGTGCCGCCGTTTCGGCGCGCGAGAGCAAGGTTTCAACAGGTGGCACGGATGTTGAAGAACAGCCGCACGCCGAGATACACGCCGCTACGGGCAGTCCAATGAAGAAAACGTCGAACGAAGCATCAGTCGATAACGCCGCGGCCCAGGCCGAGGATACGCAACCCGCGCCGAAGGTCGAGAAGCTCAAGGCGCGCGATCGCCGCGCGAAGGAAAAGGCGTTGCTGAAGGACGCGTTCGCGTCGCATCAGCCCGGCACCGCCGAGGAGCTCGAAGAGCGCCGCTCGAAGCTGCGCGCGCTGATCAAGCTCGGCAAGGATCGCGGCTTCCTGACCTACGCGGAAATCAACGACCACCTGCCTGACGATCTCAACGAAGTCGAGGCGATCGAGAGCATCGTCGGCACGTTCAACGATATGGGCGTGGCCGTCTACGAGCAGGCGCCCGATGCGGAAACGCTGCTGCTCAACGACAACGCGCCCGCGGCGTCGAGCGACGACGAAGTCGAGGAAGAAGCCGAAGTCGCGCTGTCGACCGTCGATTCGGAATTCGGCCGCACGACCGACCCGGTCCGTATGTATATGCGTGAGATGGGGACCGTCGAGCTGCTGACGCGCGAAGGCGAAATCGAAATCGCGAAGCGCATCGAAGACGGTCTCAAGCACATGGTCATGGCGATCTCCGCCTGCCCGACGACGATCGCGGAAATTCTCGCGATGGCCGAGCGCGTCGCGAACGATGAGATGCGCATCGACGAGCTCGTCGACGGTCTCGTCGACGACAACGCCGAAGACACGGACGGCTTCAATGCCGCCGAGGCCGAAGCGATCGAATCCGAGGATGAAGAAGCCGAGGAAGAGGGCGACGAGGAAGAAGAGGAAGACGACGGCGCCGTGGCCGAGCGTGCGAATGCCGCTCAGCTCGAAAAGCTGCGCGTCGACTCGCTCGCGAAGTTCGCGCTGATCGGCGAATGGTTCGACAAGATGCGCCGTGCCTACGAGAAGGAAGGCTATAAGTCGAAGGCCTATCTGAAGGCGCAGGAAACGATTCAGACCGAACTCATGTCGATCCGCTTCACCGCGCGCAACGTCGAGCGTCTGTGCGACACGCTGCGTGCGCAGGTCGAGGAAGTGCGTTCGGTCGAGCGTCAGATTCTGCACACGGTCGTCGACAAGTGCGGCATGTCGCGTGCCGAGTTCATCTCGCGCTTCCCGAGCAACGAGACGAATCTCGACTGGGCGACGGTGATCGTCGGCGAGGGCCATGGTTACAGCGCCGTTCTCGAACGCAATATCCCGGCGATTCGCGAGCAACAGCAACGTCTGATCGATCTGCAGGCGCGCGTCGTGCTGCCGCTGCAGGATCTCAAGGAAACGAATCGCCAGATGGCGGCGGGCGAGCTCAAGGCACGTCAGGCCAAGCGTGAGATGACCGAGGCCAATCTGCGTCTCGTGATTTCGATCGCGAAGAAGTACACGAACCGCGGCCTGCAATTCCTCGATCTGATCCAGGAAGGCAATATCGGTCTCATGAAGGCCGTCGACAAGTTCGAATATCGTCGTGGCTACAAGTTCTCGACGTATGCGACGTGGTGGATTCGTCAGGCGATCACGCGCTCGATTGCGGATCAGGCCCGCACGATCCGTATTCCGGTCCACATGATCGAAACGATCAACAAGATGAACCGGATCTCGCGTCAGATCCTGCAGGAAACCGGTCTCGAGCCGGATCCGGCGACGCTGGCAGAAAAGATGGACATGCCGGAAGACAAGATCCGCAAGATCATGAAGATCGCGAAGGAACCGATCTCGATGGAAACGCCGATTGGCGACGACGACGATTCGCATCTGGGCGATTTCATCGAGGATACGAATACGGTCGCGCCGGCCGACGCGGCGCTGCATGCGAGCATGCGCGACGTCGTCAAGGACGTGCTCGACTCGCTGACGCCGCGCGAAGCGAAGGTGTTGCGCATGCGTTTCGGTGTCGAGATGAGCACGGACCATACGCTCGAGGAAGTCGGCAAGCAGTTCGACGTCACGCGCGAACGGATCCGTCAGATCGAAGCGAAGGCGCTGCGCAAGCTGCGTCACCCGAGCCGTTCGGACAAGCTCAAGTCGTTCCTCGAAGGGAATTGATCCGGGTGTCCGGCGAAAGGCTGCCGGACATCTGCGGTTGATGTATCGGACGCCTCCGGCGTCGTGTCGGGTTCGATGGATCGCAGACGTGTCCGATGCGCTCGGGTTTGATTTTCGATTCGCCCAAGCGCCCCTGCGGGGGCGCTTGTCATAGGTAGAGTAGGCCGCTATCCTGCGGGTCCTGTTGCCGACGCGGTCGTGCCGATCCGTTGTGTCGATCGGCGGCGCATCTCGCTGAACGGTTTTCCGTCTGCACCGATTGCGCCGGACGAACTCGAACGAGGTCGTCCGCCGCGTTTCTCCCGTTTTCAGGGCCTCTAGCTCATGCTTGGTTAGAGCAGCGGACTCATAATCCGTTGGTGCTTGGTTCGACTCCAAGGAGGCCCACCAGTCGTTCCCAAGGCTTAGCTTCGGCTAAGCCTTTTTTATTGTTCGGTGAGGCCGCATGATGCTGCCCGCTGCCCGCTGCCCGCTGCCCGCTGCCCGCTGCCCGCTGCCCGCTGCCCGCTGCCCGCTGCCCGCTGCGTGCGCGTTGCCACAAGTTTCCCGAACACCCGAACACCCGAGCCCGAAGCCCGAAGCCCGAAGCTCAAGGCCCAAGGCCCAAGGCCCAAGGCCCAAGGCTCGAAACGGCTGGACGATGCCTCCCCAAAAATGCCCGTCGCCCGACGTCCACCCACGCCGCGATCCGGACGCTTTTTACAAACCTCGAATAAGCCCCAAATTGCCTCGTTGCTTCGCGGATCGGTTCGCCCGCGACCTGCGACACTGATCCTGCCGGAAAGTGGAATTCGGGCGTCCCGAGGCGCCGGGCGGGCTGGTGTGTCCGAGCGACACGACGTCCTGGCGAGGCCGAGTGTCCGGAACGGGCCGGGGTGCATCCGGCGCAATTCAATCCAGCGTGAGAATGTTCAATGGCGTTGTCCGTAACCAGTCCTGGGATCAGCTCCGGACAGCTTGATGTGTTGGCCGGCGGCATCGGCGAAACACAAGGGCCGCAGACACGCCAACTGCCCGGCGCGGCCCCGCCTAAACCCGTCGAGCGCAAGGATGGCGGGCAGCTCGCCGTCCTGATCCAGGAACCCAATCGCGACAAGCGGTCGTCGTTCCTGCGTCGCCCGGTTCACGCGTTCAAGCCCGGCGACCCGCTACCGTTCAACCCGCGCCAATACGCGTCGGTGCGTGCTGCGTTCAGCGGTCAGAACCGGTTTCGCCAGAATGTCCAGGTCGCCTCGACGGCGACCGACGTGCTGTCGCGCGGCCTCGCGCAATACCGGATCAACGTGCCGGTCCGCCGCCTGAAGCTCAGGACGCTGCGTACGGCGATCGTCTACGCGCAACGCGTGAGCCCCGGCAAGCTCGTCGTCTCGGGCGACGATCTGACCGAACAGCAGGCCGAACTGCTCAGCGACTACATGACCCAGCAGGTGCCCCTGCTCGAGGCGATCGGCGAGATGAACGTCGCGGCGATCGAGGTGCTCGGTTTTCCGAACCACGTGCCGCCGCAACCCGTGCCGATCGAACCGAACCAGCGCTATTTCGTCGACGAGCATCTGGGGCGCGTCCGGTATTCGGACGTCACGGATTCGCTTGTCGATACCTCCGATCTCGAAAGCTGGATCGACGGCGCGATCGACTTCAACCGGTTCGCGGTCAACGTCAATCGCTACGTTCAGACCGGCGAATTGCCGGTCAAGCCCGAACGCACGCGCCGGGGCATTTACGAACGCACGGGCGGCTATCTCGACAACGGCTACGGCGCCAAGGTGCTCGGACCGATCGACCAGTCGACGGTTCGCACCAATGCGCCGCTGCGCTCGGGCTGGCAGGGCATGTGGTCGTCGTATGCGGCGATTACGCTGCTCGACGTCGATATCGCGCCGCGCGGCGAACTGCCGACCGTCAACGACTTCTGCTGACGGCGCCTATCGCGCGGCCGCCAGCACGCGTCGCGCGACGATCACGCAGACCGCGACAAACACGACGAGCGCGAGCCATTCCGACGTCGAAGCAAATGCGCCGTTGACGATCGCGAGCGGCGCGTCGCGTCCCGTGAAGCCCACGACGGCCGCGAGCACGACGCCGACCAGACTTTCGCCGACGATGAGCCCCGACGCGAGGAGGACGCCGCGCCGGTTCGCACGCTCGGCGAACGCGGTCTCGTCGACGTGACGTGCGCGTGCGCGCGCACGCAGCGTCCGGTCGACGATCCAGCCGAGCGCTGCGCCGATCACGAGCGTCGAGCCGATCGTCGGCGGCAGGTAGATCCCGATCCCGACCGCGATGACCGGAAGCCGCGCGACCCCGCCGCGGCGCGCAAGCACGGTATCGACGGCGATCAGCGCGATGCCGAGCGCGACGCCGATGCCGAGCATCGACCAATCGAGCGCATGCGTGAAGATGCCGGTCGCGATCGCGGTCATCAAGGTCGCCTGCGGTGCGGAGAGGGCCTGGGCGGGATCCATGCCCGCGTGAGGCAGCGCGCCCGGAAATCCATATGCGTTGTAAAGCAGATTCAACACGGGCGGAATGACGGCCGCGCCGACCACGCAGCCGATCAGCAAGGCGACCTGCTGGCGCCACGGCGTCGCACCGACAAGCCAGCCTGTCTTGAGATCCTGAAGGTTGTCGTTCGAGATCGTCGCGACGGCGATCACGGCGGACGTCGTGAACAAGGCGAGCGCGATCGCGAGGTCGCGGCCTTCGGCGGTGACCAGCAGCCCTGTCGCCTGGCTCATCGCGAGGATCAGCAGCGAGACCAGAATCACGGCGACGATGCCGATCCCCGAGATCGGGCTCGTCGACGATCCGACGAGGCCGGCCATATATCCGCAGGCGGCGGCGACAAGAAAGCCGAAGATGACCGCGAAGAGCACGCCGCAAAGCACGAGCAGCGCGATCGATCCCATTGGCAGCGGCGCGGGCGCGAGAAACGCGGCGAACGTGACGAGCCAGACCGCGACGAGCGCAAGCGTGATCCCGATGATGGCGCGCGGCGCGAGATCGGTTTCGGTGCGGGGCGTCGCGCCGGTCCGCGTGCCCTGGCTGCGCGCGTGGCCGATCGCGGCGAACGATGTCCGGACGCCTTCGACCATGGGTTTCGCGAGCGTGATCAAGGTCCAGACGGCAGCGACGCCGATCGTGCCCGCGCCGATGAAGCGAACCTTGTGGGCCCATAGTCCGGTCGCGAATGCCGCGACCGGTTGCGCATCGGCGTTCGACGTGACGCTCGTCAGAATGGGCACCGCGACGCCCCAGCTCAGCACGATGCCGAGCAGGATCGCGAGTCCCGAGACGATGCCGATCAGGTAGCCCGCGCCGATCAACGCGAGTGAGAAGCCGGTCGTGAGCCGGAATACGGCCGATCCGACGGGGAGCCAGGCCGTGATGCTTTCGCCGAAGATCTTGAGTCCGCTCGTGGCAAAGGCGAACACGGCCGAGACGATGCCGCCGAACGCGATCTCGCGCGCACCCGCATCGTCTCGCGCATCATGACTCGGGCTTGGGCTTGGGCTTGGATTTGGATTTGGATTTGGATTTGGATTTGGATTTGGATTTGGACCGGCACCGGCATCCGCATCCATGCCTGTTGTCGCTCTGTACGTGGTTGCAGAAGCTGTCTCGCGTGGTCCATTCGACGCGCGCGGATCCGCGGGCTCGACCGCCTCAAGCGCTTCGGACGGCGCGCTGCCGATCCGCAGGATTTCGGCGGCGGCGACGCCCTCGGGATAGGGGAGTGTGCTGTCGACGACCATCGCGCGGCGCAGCGGGATCGTGAACATCACGCCGAGCATGCCGCCCGCGCCGCAGATGCCGAGCGTGAGCCAGAATGGAAAGCCGTGCCAGTGGCCGATCATGAGCAGGCCCGGCATCACGAAGATGATCGACGACAGCGTGCCGGCCGCCGAGGCCTGCGTCTGGACCATATTGTTTTCGAGAATATTGCCGGCGTTCATCGCGCGCAGCACGGCCATCGAGATCACGGCGGCGGGGATCGACGACGAAAAGGTCAGGCCGACCTTGAGGCCCAGATAGACGTTCGACGCAGTGAACACGATCGTGATCAGCGCGCCGAGCACCATGCCGCGCACCGTGAGTTCGGGCAGCGTCGTCGAGTCAGGAATGCGGGATGGATGAGAGGCCATATGACTTCGCAAGAGAGACGTTCGCCCGGATTATAGAAAACGCCGCACGATAGGCCCGCTGCCCGCTGCCCGCTGCCCGCTGCCCGCTGCCCGCTGCCCGCCGAGCGCCGAGCGCCGAGCGCCGAGCGCCGAGCGCCGAGCGCCGAGCGCCGAGCGCCGAGCGCCGAGCGCCGAGCGATCGATCACCAACGACCGACCACTCACGACCAACGATTCACGACCCACCCATGGCCGATCGTCGCGGCTTGCCGACGCTGCATGCGCGGCGCGCTCAGCCCTCGTCGCGGCGTCTTATTCGATCGCGGGCGGCGGCGCGTCGCGCGCATCGTGCGTGCGCATCGGCACGTCGATCATGAACAGCGCGAGCACGAAGCCGACGATCGCGACGCAGGCGGCCACGAGAAACACGATATGCAACGAAGACGAGAAGGCGCTCAGATAGTCGTGCCGAATCGCATCGGGCAACTGCGCGACAGTCGCCGGTCCGAGATTGCGCGGCAATACCGTGTCGGCCGGCAGCAGCGCTTCGAGCCGGCTCGCAAGACCGTTCGAGAAGATCGCGCCGAACAACGCCACGCCGATCGAGCCGCCGATCGAGCGGAACAAGGTCGCGCCCGACGTCGCCACGCCCATATGCCGGAAATCGACCGCGTTCTGCACCGCGAGGATCAGCACCTGCATGACCATCCCGAGCCCGAGTCCGAGGATCAGCATGTACCCGTCGAGCACACGAAGCGGCGTATCGAGCCGGATCGTCGACATCAGCCCGAGCGCGACGGACATGACCGCCGTGCCGACGATCGGGAACATCCGGTATCGGCCGATCTTGCTGATGATGCGTCCCGACACGATCGACGCGAAGATGATGCCGCCCATCATCGGCAGCAACTGGAGTCCCGCGCCCGTCGGCGATGCGCCCTTGGCGACCTGCAGATAGAGCGGCAGGAACGTGATCGAGCCGAACATCGCGATCCCGACGATGAATCCGACCGCGCACGCGATCGAGAACACACGCGACGCGAACAGCTCCAGCGGCATGATCGGCTCGGCGGCGGTACGTTCCTCGAAGACGAAACCGAACAGCAGCACGACACCGAGGATCAGCAGCATCCAGAGTTCGATCGAGCGCCACGGCAACGTCGTGCCGCCTTCGCTCGTGAACAGGATCACGCACGTAAGCCCGGCAGCCATGAAGATCGCGCCCGGGTAGTCGATCTTGTGATCGATATGCCGCGTGTGCGGCTTGAACACGATGCCGAGCACGAGCATCGCGAGCACGCCGAGCGGCAGGTTCAGATAGAAGATCCAGCGCCACGAAAAATGCTCGACGATATAGCCGCCGAGCAGCGGTCCGATAACTGTCGAGAGCCCGAACACCGCGCCGAACAACCCTTGATAACGCCCACGCTCGGCCGGCGGCACGACGTCGCCGATCGCGGCGATCGACGAGACCATGAGCCCGCCGCCGCCGAGCCCCTGCAGCGCGCGCATGATGATGAGCCACGTCATGTCCTGCACCATGCCGCACAGCGCGGAGCCGGCCAGAAACAGCACGATCGCGACCTGGAGCACGATGCGCCGGCCGAACAGGTCGCCGAACTTGCCGTAGAGCGGCACGACGATCGTCGAGGTCAGCAGGTAGGCGGTCACGACCCATGAAAGCTGCGACAGTCCGCCGAGCTCGCCGACGATCGTCGGCAACGCGGTCGAGACGATCGTCTGATCGAGCGCCGCGAGAAACATCACGAGCATCAGCGTCGGATAGATCACGCGCACGGGTGGTTTGTAAGGCGGGGCGTCGTCGTGCATCGGGCAGGCCCGGACGGGCGAATGGGCGATCAGCGTTGGCGATGAGTGTAGCGAGTCGGCGTGTCGCGTGAAAGTCGGCCGAACGGCAGGGGGCGGGACCGTTCGATTTGCTGTGGTTGCCGTTGATGACCACCGCGCCGACGACAACGCGACCCGATTGCATGGTTGAGTGTCCCAAGCCCAAGCCCAAGCCCAAGCCCAAGCTCAAGCTCAAGCTCAAGCTCAAGCTCAAGCCCAAGCCCAAGCCCAAGCCCGACTCCGACTCCGACTCCGACTCCAAGTCCAAGTCCAAGTCCAAGTCCGAGACCAAAGCCAAGTGCAAGTCCGAGACCGAGATAAAGTCCGGGCTCAACCCCGCCTGCATCGCCCGCGCCGTCCACAAGCTCGACGTCACCCGCCCGATACAGCATTTCCTGCGCCCGGACCCCGCCTTTCAACCGATCCGACCGACCGCGGCGCCCTATGCCCTGTCCCGCATGAACCGAAACCGCCTTAGGCGGCGATGTTGGGCACTGCCTCTAGGTCCGCGCGGTCGGCGGCGCGCGTGATAGCATCGGCGCACTTTTTTCGCGGAGCGTGCAATGACCATCGGGGCAAGAATCGGAACGCCGGGTAGCGCATCGGCCACACGCGTGATGCTGCTCGGCGCCGGCGAACTCGGCAAGGAAGTGCTGATCGCGCTGCAGCGCCTGGGCGTCGAGACGATCGCCGTCGATCGCTATGCCGACGCGCCCGGGCATCAAGTCGCGCATCGCGCGTTCGTGATCGATATGACGGACCCCAAGGCGCTGCGCGAGATCATCGAACGCGAACGGCCGCATCTGGTCGTGCCCGAGATCGAGGCGATCGCGACCGATACGCTTGCCGAGATCGAGCGCGAGGGCATCGCCGAAGTGATCCCGACCGCGCGCGCGACGCAGCTCACGATGAATCGCGAAGGCATCCGCCGGCTCGCGGCCGAAGAACTCGGTTTGCCGACGTCGCCGTACGCGTTTGCCGATTCGCTCGAATCGCTGCGCGCGGCGATCGCGGGCGGCATCGGATTCCCGTGCGTCGTGAAGCCCGTCATGTCGTCGTCGGGCAAGGGGCAGTCGGTGCTGCGCGGCGAGGCCGACGTCGGTCCCGCATGGGACTACGCGATGTCGGGCGGCCGCGTGAAGGGCGGTCGCGTGATCGTCGAGGGCTTTATCGACTTCGACTACGAGATCACGCTGCTGACGGTCCGCGCTCGCGGCGCGAGCGGCGAGATCGAGACACGCTATTGCGAACCGATCGGCCATCTTCAGAAGGCGGGCGACTACGTCGAGTCGTGGCAGCCTCAGCCGATGAGCGCGCTGGCGCTCGAACGCGCGCGCGATGTCGCGGGCAAGGTCACGGCGGCGCTCGGCGGACGCGGCATTTTCGGCGTCGAGCTGTTCGTCAAGGGCGACGCGGTCTGGTTCTCGGAAGTGAGCCCGCGTCCGCACGATACGGGTCTCGTGACGCTGATCACGCAAGGCCAGTCCGAGTTCGAACTGCATGCGCGCGCGATCCTCGGCCTGCCCGTCGACACCACGCTGCGCGACACGGGCGCATCGGCGGTCATCTACGGCGGGCTCGAAGCGCGGGGCATCGCGTTCGAAGGCGTGGCCGAGGCGCTCGCGGTGCCGCGTTCGGATCTGCGGCTGTTCGGCAAGCCCGAGAGTTTCGTCAAGCGACGCATGGGCGTCGCCGTCGCCGCCGCGACAACGATCGACGCCGCGCGCGAGAATGCGCGCACGGCGGCCTCGCGTGTGCGTCCGGTGCCGGGCGAGGCCTGATGGCTCGACTGGGCTCGGACCGGTTGGGCTCGGCTGGGCTCGGTCCGCTTGGGCCGCCGCCGGCCAGGATCAACCTGACGAGGCCAGATGAGGCCTGACGAGGCAGATCGCCATGACGGGGTTGCCGTGCTTGCCGGCTCGACGCGGACCCGCCAGCACCGACGTTCGCGTCCGCCTCATCGTTCAAGGAGCAAGGCTATGCCGTTTCGAGCTGTTTTGAAGACGTATGCGCGCGGGTTGCGAATCGTGGCGAGCGCGGCATCGGTCGGTGTCGTGAGCCCGGCGTTCGCGACAGCGCTCGCGCCCGTTCTCGCCGCGCCGACGCTCGAGACGGCCGTGCCCGACACGACCCCAACCGCCGCGCGGATCGATTCAAACGATGCGCCGACGCGCGTCGTCGCGCCGATGCGGCTCGCCGCGACGGATGCATCTGCCGAGCCGTCCGCGGTCGTGCCGGTGCCCGTGGCTGACGTGCCGGTCGCGCCGCCGCCCGGCGGCAAGCGGGTGTCGCTGACGTTTCCGCAGCTCAAGGTCGTCTCGCGCAGCGTCGTCACGTATCAATGCGAAGGCGGCCGCGAACTCGGCGTCGCGTACTTGAACACCGACAATCAGCAGAGTTTCGCGATCATCCGTCTCGACGGGCGGCACCTCGTGTTCGTCAACGTCCTCTCGGGCTCGGGCGCGCGCTATGCGGCCGACAAGTACATCTGGTGGACCAAGGGCAACGACGGCAATCTCTACGATCTCACGCAGGGCGAAAACGGTCCCGCCGTGGCGAAGGATTGCAAGGCGATCACGCGTTAGGAGCGGGCATGTCGCGTGCGCACGTCGGCGTGGGCAAAGCGCGCGCGATTCGAGCGGCCGGCGATCCGAGCGGCCGGCGGACCGCTGTCACATGTCGAGGCGCTTGACGCACGGCGGCGCATGGCGGCGTGCTCGGCCGTGACGGGCCGCCTACTTTTTTGCGTCACGAAAACCTTCTATACCTGAGATCGAAAGCGGCGCGGTCAGGCGCGCGCAGAGCGATCCGGCCCGCAATCGGGACGAATCGCACGCGAGTGTTACAATCACGGGTTGCCAAGTTGTGCGCGGTGCGTTATGCGTGCCCCAGCGATATGCGTGCCTCAGCGCGCCCGGCCTTCGAAGATACCTATGTCCGATCATTCCGCCCCTCAGGCCGACACCTCCGATGTGTCCGGCCAGCCGGCACCGGCCGCCGCCGCGGCCCCCGCCGTGTCGTTCGACGCGTTCGGCCTCGCGCCTGAAATCCGCAAGGCGATCGCCGAGCAAGGCTATACGACGCCGACGCCGATCCAGGCTCAGGCGATTCCCGTCGTCCTGTCGGGGCGCGACGTGATGGGCGCGGCCCAGACGGGCACGGGCAAGACGGCGAGCTTCTCGCTGCCGATTCTTCAGCGTCTGCTGCCGCTCGCGAGCACGAGCACGTCGCCCGCGCGCCATCCGATCCGCGCGCTGATCCTCACGCCGACGCGCGAACTCGCCGACCAGGTCGCCGCGAACGTGTTCGCGTACGGCAAGTACACGGCGCTGCGCAGCGCGGTCGTGTTCGGCGGCGTCGACATGAATCCGCAGTCCGAAGCATTGCGCCGCGGCGTTGAAATCCTGATCGCGACGCCGGGCCGCCTGCTCGATCACGTCCAGCAGAAGACGGCAAACCTCGGCCAGGTCCAGATGCTCGTGCTCGACGAAGCCGACCGCATGCTCGACATGGGCTTCCTGCCGGACCTTCAGCGCATCCTGAACCTGCTGCCCGACTCGCGCCAGACGCTGCTGTTCTCGGCGACGTTCTCGAACGAGATCAAGCGGCTCGCGGGCAGTTATCTGCGCGATCCGCAAACCATCGAAACGGCGGTTCGGAATTCGACGGCGACCAACGTGACGCAAGTCGTCTACGAGGTCAACGAAGGCGACAAGACGGGTGCGGTCGTTCAATTGATCCGCGAGCGCGGCCTCAAGCAGGTCATCGTGTTCTGCAACAGCAAGATCGGCGCGAGCCGTCTGGCGCGTCAGATCGAGAAGGCGGGCATCGTCGCGGCCGCGATTCACGGCGACCGCACGCAGTCCGAGCGCATGCAGGCGCTCGACGCATTCAAGCGCAACGAGATCGAAGCGCTCGTTGCGACCGATGTCGCCGCGCGCGGCCTCGATATCGCCGAACTCCCGGCGGTCATCAACTTCGATCTGCCGTTCAACGCCGAAGACTATGTGCACCGGATCGGCCGTACGGGCCGCGCGGGCGCGTCGGGCGATGCGTTGTCGCTGTGCAGCCCGAACGAGCGCAAGCAACTCGCGGACATCGAAAAGCTGATCAAGCGGCCGCTCGAACGCGGCACGCTCGTCGTCGAATCGGCGCCGCCGCGCGAAGAGCGCGACCGCCCGCCGCGCCGCCGTGAGGAGGGCGAACAACACGGCGCGCGTCGCGAGCGCACGCGCTTCGACGATGACAATGGCCGCCGGCGCGGTCCCGATCGCACGCGCTTCCAGCCCGCGCCGATCGTGCACGACGATATCTTCTACAAGCCCTATGAGCCATCGGCGAGCACGACGGCGCCCGAGGCGGCCGCGCCCGAACCCGAGCGCAAGGGCCCCAAGCGGCAGGTCGCCGCGTTGCTCGGCGGACTGCCGCGCAAGACGAGCGGTAACTGATCGCAGCCCGGCGCGCGGTCGAGCGGGATCGGACTTCGTTCAGATGCCGCCGATTGCCGCGCGCATCGCCCCTTCGTCCGCTCGTTACCCATCACCGCGCTATGTCGATGCGCCGCCTTGCGCGCGCTCGACCCAACGCGCTTTCCATTGCGCGATCGCGACTTCATAAAACCGTGTCAATGAGTGCGCCGTCGCGGCCTCTTGCAGGCCGAGATGCCGCGCCGCGCGCGCGAGCGCTTCGAGCGGGCGTTCGTCGTCGACGGCCTGCGCGAGCGTCTGCTTGCTGAGCTTCTCGCCGTGCGCGTCGATCACGACCGGGACGTGCAGATACCGCGGGACCGGCAGTCCGAGGCACTGCTGGAGATAGATCTGGCGCGCGGTCGAATCGAGCAGATCGGCGCCGCGCACGATATCGGTGACAGCCGACGCCGCATCGTCGACGACGACAGCGAGCTGGTACGCCCATTGTCCATCGGCGCGCTTGAGCACGAAATCGCCGACCTCGGTCGCGAGATCCTGGTGCTGCGGACCTTGCCAGCGGTCTTCGAAGCGCATGCGCGCGGCCTCGCCGTCGGGCACCCGCAAGCGCCAGGCGCGCGCGGGTTTGCCGTGCAGGCCGTCGCGGCAGGTGCCCGGATACGTCAGCGTCCGATGGCGTTCACGGAGATGGGTGAGCGAATCGGCGATTTCCTTGCGTGTGCAGCCGCATGGGTAGACGTGTCCGTTCGCGGTCAGCGCGTCGAGCGCGGCCGCATAGGCGTCGGTTCGTCGGGTCTGCCAGACGGGCGGTGCGTCCGCGTGCATGCCGACGCGTTCGAGCGTGCGGAGCTGGCTCTGCGCGGCGCCGGGCACGGTCCGCGGGCCGTCGATGTCTTCGATCCGGATCAGCCAGCGGCCGTCATGGGCGCGCGCATCGAGATAACTCGCCAAGGCGCTTGCGAGCGAGCCCGCGTGCAGAGGGCCCGTCGGCGAGGGCGCGAAACGGCCGCAGTAGGGTGCGGTAGCCGATGTCATGCCGGCGGGTGCCGTGGCGGGTGGGTTCAGCCATCGATGCTGGCGTGGCCGGGGGGGCGAGCGTGGACGAGTTGGCGGCGCCGTGCCGGCCGGCGCGGTCACGAGTGCGCCGTCTCGCCCGCCGCGCGGATCGCGCCCGATCGGCTGGAGCGCGCGTTGCGCGTATCGATCGCTTCGCGCTGCGCCGAGTAGCACGCGGGGCAATATTCGCCGGCCTTGTATTCGGACGTCTGCTGCGCCGCGACGTCGACGACCGCGCGGCACGCGAAGCACTGGACCGTGGCCGCGGGTTCGAGCGTCGGCGTCAGCGCGGTCCGGTAGTCGAAGACGAAACAGTCGCCCGTGTAATGCGCGCCGCCGACTTCCTCGAAGTACTTGAGAATGCCGCCTTCGAGCTGGTAGACGTGATCGATGCCGACGTTTTCCATATGGATCGCGGCCTTCTCGCAGCGGATGCCGCCCGTGCAGAACGACACGACGGTCTTGCCCTCGAAGTCCGCGCGGTTGTCGGCGACGACTTGCGGAAACTCGCTGAATTTGCCGATCCGGTAGTCGAGCGCGCGATCGAACGTGCCGACGTCGACTTCGAACGCGTTGCGCGTATCGAGCATGACGACCGGCCGGCCCGCATCGTCGACGCCGTCGTCGAGCCAGCGCTTGAGCGTGCGCGCGTCGACCGCGGGCGCGCGGCCGGCTTCGGGCCGGATCGACGGCGAGTGCATCGTGATGATTTCGTTCTTGAGCTTGACGAGCATGCGACGGAACGGCTGTTTGTCGGAGTGGCTGACCTTGACCTCGAGATCGGCGAACTTGCCCTCGAACAGCGCGTCGCCACGCAGGTAGGCGAGAAACGCGTCGGTCGCCTCGGCCGGGCCCGCGAGAAACAGATTGATGCCTTCGGGCGCGAGCAGGATCGTGCCGCGCAGCCCCAACGCTTCGCACCGTTCGCGCAGCGGGGCGCGCCAGTCGGCGGTCGAGGCGATCGAGACGAATTTGTAGGCGGCGAGGTTGACGATGCTCATGATGCAGGGACAGAAACGGTAAATGGGGCGGGATGACCCGTGTGGCGCGTCGATCGTATCGGCAGCGGCGCGGACCCCGCGAAACGCGTATTATCGCCGATCGCGTATCCGACCGTCGCGGCGCATCGTTCGCCGTTCCGGTCCGCGCTTTCGAAACGGTACAATCGCCGCATGTCTCTCCCACGTTTCGTCCATCTTCGCCTGCACTCCGAGTTCTCGATCGCCGACGGTGTCGTGCGCATCGACGACGCGGTCGCGGCTGCCGCGAAGGACGGTCAGGGCGCGCTCGCGCTGACCGACCTCGCCAATGCGTTCGGCCTGGTCCGCTTCTACAAGGAAGCGCGCGGCAAGGGCGTCAAGCCGATTGTCGGCTGCGACGTCTGGATCACGAATCCCGACGACCGCGACAAGCCGGGTCGCCTGCTGCTGCTCTGCAAGGACACGACCGGTTATCTGAATCTGTGCGAGCTGCTGTCGCGCGCGTGGCTCACGAATCAGCATCGGGGCCGTGCCGAGATCGACGTCAGCTGGCTCGAAGACGGCTTCGCGCAAGGCTTGCTCGCGCTGTCGGGCGCGCAGCAGGGCGATATCGGCCTCGCGCTCGCCGCGGGCAACGCGGACGCCGCGCGCCGTCATGCGCAGCGCTGGGCGCGCTTGTTCGAGGGCGGCTTCTATATCGAGCTTCAACGCGCGGGTCTGCCCGGCGGCGACGCGTATCTGGCCGACGCCGTGCGGCTCGCGGCCGACCTGAAGCTGCCCGTCGTCGCGACCCACCCGACGCAGTTCATGAGCGCCGACGATTTCACGGCGCACGAAGCGCGCGTCTGTATTTCCGAGGGCGACATCCTCGCGAATCCGCGCCGTCAGAAGCGCTTCACGACCGATCAGTATTTCCGCACCCAGGACGAGATGACCGCGCTGTTCGCGGATCTGCCGTCGGCCGTCGCGAACACGATCGAGATCGCGAAGCGGTGCAACGTCACGCTCGAACTCGGCAAGCCCAAGCTGCCGCTGTTCCCGACGCCCGACGGCCTGTCGCTCGACGACTATCTCGTCCAATTGTCGAAGGACGGGCTCGAAAAGCGCCTCGAACAGCTGTTCCCGAACGTCGAGCAACGCGAGACGAAGCGCGAGCAGTACTACGCGCGGCTCGAATTCGAAGCGGCCACGATCATCAAGATGGGCTTCCCGGGCTACTTCCTGATCGTTGCCGACTTCATCAACTGGGCGAAGAACAACGGCGTGCCCGTCGGCCCGGGCCGGGGCTCGGGGGCCGGTTCGCTCGTCGCGTACGCGCTCGGCATCACCGACCTCGATCCGCTCAAGTACAACCTGCTGTTCGAACGGTTCCTGAACCCCGAACGCGTGTCGATGCCCGACTTCGACATCGACTTCTGCCAGCACGGCCGCGATCGCGTGATCCAGTACGTCAAGCAGAAATACGGCGCCGACGCGGTCTCGCAGATCGCGACGTTCGGTACGATGGCCGCGAAGGCTGCGGTTCGCGATATCGGCCGCGTGCTCGATCTCGGCTACAACTTCACGGACGGCGTCGCAAAGCTGATTCCGTTCAAGCCGGGCAAGCTCGTCACGATCGACGACGCGCTCAAGGAAGAGCCCGCGCTCGCCGAGCGCCGCGACAACGAGGATGAAGTCCGCCAGTTGCTCGAGCTCGCGCAACGCGTCGAAGGGCTCACGCGTAACGTCGGCATGCACGCGGGCGGCGTGCTGATCGCGCCCGGCAAGCTGACCGACTTCTGTCCGCTCTACACGCAGGGCGACGACGGCGGCACCGTGAGCCAGTACGACAAGGACGACGTCGAAGCGGTCGGCCTCGTCAAGTTCGACTTTCTGGGCCTGACGACGCTGACGATTCTCGACTGGGCCGAGCGTTATATCCGCCGGCTCGACGCGTCGAAGCAGGACTGGAATCTGTCGCAGGTGCCGCTCGACGATCCCGCGTCGTTCTCGATTCTCAAGAAAGCGAATACGGTCGCCGTGTTCCAGCTCGAAAGCCGCGGCATGCAGGGCATGCTCAAGGACGCGCAGCCCGACCGCTTCGAGGACATCATCGCGCTCGTCGCGCTGTACCGGCCGGGTCCGATGGACCTGATTCCGAGCTTCTGCGCGCGCAAGCACGGCCGCGAAGCCGTCGAATATCCGGATCCGCGCGTCGAACCCGTGCTCAAGGAGACCTATGGAATCATGGTCTACCAGGAGCAGGTCATGCAGATGGCGCAGATCATCGGCGGCTATTCGCTGGGCGGCGCCGACTTGCTGCGTCGCGCGATGGGCAAGAAGAAGGCCGAGGAAATGGCCAAGCATCGCGACATGTTCCGCGAGGGCGCGGCCAAGAACGGCCTGTCGGCCGAGAAGGCCGACGAGACGTTCGACCTCATGGAGAAGTTCGCGGGCTACGGCTTCAACAAGTCGCACGCGGCCGCGTATGCGCTGCTCGCGTACTACACGGCGTGGCTCAAGGCGCATCATCCGGCCGAATTCATGGCGGCCAATATGAGCCTCGCGATGGACGACACCGACAAGGTCAAGATCCTCTACGAGGATTGCATCGCGAACGGTATGCAGGTGTTGCCGCCCGACGTCAATCAGTCGGCGTACCGGTTCGAGCCCGTCGGCGAAGCCGACGGCAGCCGCGCGAAGACGATCCGCTACGGCCTGGGCGCGATCAAGGGCAGCGGCCAGAGCGCGATCGAGGAGATCCTGCGCGCGCGCGAAGACGGACCGTTCAAGGACCTCTATGACTTCTGCTCACGCATCGACCGTCGCGTCGTCAATCGCCGCACGATCGAGGCGATGATCCGCGCGGGCGCGTTCGACACGATCAACGCGAACCGCGCGCAATTGCTCGCGTCGGTCGCGCTCGCGATGGAAGCCGCCGAACAGACCGATGCGAACAAGATGCAGGGCGGCCTGTTCGAGATGGACGACGCGGGCGACGGCGGCATGGCGGCTCACACGCTCGTCGATGAACCCGCCTGGCCCGAGAAGCGCCGGTTGCAGGAAGAGAAGACGGCGCTCGGCTTTTTCGTGTCGGGCCATCTGTTCGACGCGTATCGCGCGGAGATGCGCCAGTTCGTCCGCACGAAGCTGTCCGACCTGACCGAAGGGCGCGACAAGCTTGTGGCGGGCGTCACGACGAGCTTGCGCACGCAGATGACCCAGCGCGGCAAGATGGTCGTCGTGCTGCTCGACGACGGCACGGGGCAGTGCGAGATCACCGTGTTCAACGAAGTCTTCGAAGCGAACAAGGCGTTGTTCAAGGAAGACGAGTTGCTCGTCGTGCAAGGGCAGGCGCGCAATGACGCGTTTACGGGCGGAATCCGGTTCACGGCCGAGTCGGTCATGGATCTCGGACGCGCGCGCAGCCGGTTCGCGCGCTCGGTCAAGGTCGAGATGAACGGCCAGATGGACCCCGCCGCGCTCAAGCGCGTGCTCGAGGCGCACTGGGCCGATCCGAACGACGTTCCGCCGCCGCCTCCGCCGCCTTCGCGCGGGCCGAACGGCGGACGCCAACGCGCGCCCGTGCCGACGCCCAACGGACTGACGGTCCAGATCGCCTACCGCGCCGACGACGCGCTCTGCGAAGTCCAGTTGGGCGAGGCGTGGCGCGTCAAGCCGACCGACGAGCTGTTGAGCGCGCTGCATAGCGAATTGGCCGACAGCCGCGCCGAAATCGCGTATTAGCGGCGGTAACAAGCGCCCCGGCGGGGCCGCGCAACGGTGATGCTATGATCTGCGTCCGCCCGGCAGGGGCTTGTTCATCCACTCTTTGATTCCGATTCACATGACTTCGGCTCGATCGACTGACGCGTCCATCCGGGTTCTGGCGACGATCGCCGTTTTGGCGGGCTTCTCGATCCCCGTATCGACGGCGTTGCAGAACATCAGCTCGGCGCTGCTCGTCGTGGCGATCCTGTTGATCCCCGCCGCGCGACGCCAGATCGGCACCGCGCTGCGGCAGCCGTTTTCGATCGGATGTCTCGTGTTTTACGCGGTGTTCGTGCTCGGCGTGCTCTGGGCGCCGTCGACGCACGCGGCGATCGGCATGCTCGTCAAGCTGCGTCCGTATCTGCTCGTGCCCGTGATTTTCGCGGGATGCATGCTGTTGCCCGTGCGGCAAGGCGTGTTGCTCGGGTTCGGCGTGGGCACGCTGCTGAGCGTGGTCGTGTCGATCATCACCGCGCTGCTTCACCATCCCGTGCTGTACGGCATGCCCGGCGATTACCAGGTGTTTCGCACGCATACGTATCACGACTCGTTCGCGAGCATCCTGATCCTGTCGATCGCCGCGTTCTGGCTCAAGGGCGCCATCGCGCCGCGCTATCGCAAGCTGACCGCGCTCGTGCTCGCCGCCTGCGTGGTCGACGTCTTCTTGTTCGTCGCGGGCCGTACGGCGCAAGGCGCGCTGCTCGCGGCGCTGTGCTGCCTGCTGCTGCTCTGGGACGTCCGCAAGGGCATCGTCGGCATGCTCGTGCTCGTCGTGCTCGGCGCGGTGTTCTTCTCGAGCTCGAACATGCTCAAGTCGGAAGTCACGCGCGCGCAGTATGATTTGCAGCAAGCGCAAAAGGGCGTGCTGCGTTCGGGCAACTACGAGAATTCGCTCGGCCTGCGTCTGTTCTTCTGGCGCAACGCGATGGCCGTCGTCGAGCAGAAGCCCGTGCTCGGTCACGGTACGGGCAGCTATCAGGCGGTCATCTTCGAGGACCAGGGCGCGCAAGGCGGACGCAATCCGCATTGCGACTATCTCTGGATCGCGGTCGAGACCGGCGTCGTCGGCGTACTCGCGACGCTCGCGATGCTGATCTGCGGCCTCGTTCAGGCGAGCCGGCTCGCGTCGCCCGAGCGCTGGGCCGCGACGCTGCTGGTCGTGACGTTCGCGCTGACGGCGCTGCTCAATTCGTATTTCACCGACAACATCACGGGGACGGGCTTCATCCTGCTGGCGGCCGCCATGTTCGCGGGCCGCTGGTTCGAACCTCGTTCCGACGCCACTCGCGGCCTACGACAGTCATGATCAGCATCATTACAGCGATTTATAACCAGCGCGCGGTCAACGAGCTGTTTCTCGAATCCGTGCAGCGGTACACGCATCACAAGTACGAGCTCATCATCATCGACAACGGGTCGACCGACGGGAGCGCGGAGATGTTCGAGGCGGCGGGCGCGAAGGTCATCCGCAACGGCGTCAACTACTCGTACCCGAAGAGCCAGAACCAGGGCATCGCGGTCGCGCAGTACGATTGGCTCGCGTTCCTCAACAACGACATCATCGTCTCGCCCGACTGGGACCGGACGATGGTCGCGTCGATGCAGAAGAACGGCCTGCTCGCGGCGACGGTCTGCGGCGTCGAGCAGGTCGAGTCCGAAGCGGCAACGCGCTATCTGAAGCGGCGCTGGCACCGGATCAAGTACTCGCTGAGCCTGTTCGGCACGAGCAAGCCGATCCTGCGCGCGATGCACCGGTTCATGTATCCGGACTGGGTCGGCTTCTGCCGCGACCGCAATGAACGATTCGCGGGCCAGGTCAAGGAAGGCTTCGTCGGCAATACCGTGATGCTGCATCGCGATGCGCTGCCGATCATCGGCCTCTGGGACGAGCGCATGCAGGCGGCCGATTTCGACCTCTATCTGCGCACGCGCACGCGCGCGGACTCAGTCGGCGACATCAAGCCGCTGCATATCTGTCTCGACACGTACGTGCATCACTACATCCGGCTCACGATGAAGGCGAAGAAGACGCCGCCGACGTTCGCCGACGCCGCGAATCTGATCACGAAGGAAGACAAGTGGAGCGCGGAGGACATCGCGAAGGTCGATGCGCTCCCGCAGTTCAATATGCGGCGCGCGCGCTAGGTCGGCGCGCGCAATCTCTGCACCCCCCGCGTAACCCTCGTGCGCGATCAGCGCGCGGCGGCGACCGGGACCGGGAACAGCACCTGATGCACGGCCGTCGCGACCATCGGCGGCGTGATCGATTCCATGCAGCGGTTGCGCTCGCAGGTATCGAACGCCGGGGTCTTGACGCACGGACTGCACGACAACCCCACCGAGAGCACCTTGACCGCGTTGCGGCCGTCCGAGAACGGCCCCGTCTGCAGCGGCTGGGTCGGGCCGAACAACGATACGACGGGCACGCCGAGCGCCGCCGCCATATGGCTCGGCCCCGTGTCCGTGCTGATCATCGCGTCGCTTTGCGCGATCACGGCCATGAGCTGGGGCAGATTCGTCTTGCCGGCCAGATTGATGCAGTGAGGCTGATCCTGCGCGATCTGCCCGATCATGCCGGCTTCGGCCGACGTGCCGATCAGCACGGGCGTATGCCGCGGAAACAGCGTGTGCCATTGGCTCAGCAAATCGCGCCAGTTCTCGACGGGCCATGAGCGCAGCGCGGTTCGCCCGGCGGCGAGCCAGCTATTGCTGCAATGGACGCAGATATAGGGGCCTTCGAGCGAGAACGTCGCGCGCACGTCGAGATGCTCGGGCGCCACGAGCGACGGTGCGGCGCGCTCGGCAATCGCGCGCGGCAACGCGAGCGCGATGATCTTGCGCAGCGAGACGACCGCATGCTCGGTCTGGGCGCCGACCTGATCGCGGATCGAATAGCCGCGGACCTTCTTGCGCGCGCGGGCGGCGCCGAACAGGCTGCGGAAATGCGTGCTCGTTTCGAGATCCAGCATGAGGTCGTAGGGCTGGCGCAGCGAACGCCACCAGACCTTGAGCTTGGTCGGGCTCAGCAGCAGCGGCAGCTTGCGACGCTTGATCTCGAAGACGCGTCCGATGCGCGGATCATGGCGGAACAGGCCGCCCATGCCTTGCTTGACGATCAGATCGACTTCCGTATCGGGGCCGTAGACGGAGCGGATGCTCTCGATCGGCGTCGTGCCCCAGATCGTGTCCCCGAGCATGCCGGCGCGAATGACCAAGACCCGGGGCTTGCGCGCGGGGCTCGATGCGAGGGGACGTGAGACTTCTTTCATGACTTTCGAATACTCGTTGCGCGCGCGGGTCGCCGCGTCGCTGCGGCGGTGGCGGGGAGTGGCGTGTGGGGCGCTCGTTCAAAACCGTTCGATGCTACCGCAAACGCGCCGGGGGCAGGCCGCATTGTACGGGTGCGTACGGGCGCGCATGGACACGTAGGGGCGCCGATGGGCACGTCGATCGACGCCGGGCGCCGTGTGCTTGCGGGGCCCGCCATCCGTTTACGCTACGCGGTCGTCGTGATGGGCGCCGAGTTTCAGAAACCGGTAGTAGACGGTTTCCGCGTTGAAGACCGCGATCATGAAGCCCGCGCGGCCGTCGAGAAAGCCGCGCCGCAGGATCCACGTGCGCACGAACGCCCAGAACCCGCGCCCGAGCGCCTTGCCGAACCCGCCGCGCTTGCCTGCCGCGAAGCGCTGCCGGGCGCCCGCGCTCGAATAGGCATCGAGCTTGCGCAGGACCGTGTCGAAGTCCTCGTACGAGTAGTGCATGAGCTTGCCGGCCAGACGCTCGCATCGCGCATCGAACACGAGCCGTTCGTGCACGAGGTCGTCGGAAAAACGCGCCGCGCCGCGCCGGAACAGACGCGGCACCCAATCGGGATACCAGCCGCTGTGATGGATCCAGCGGCCGCAAAAGCTCGACAAGCGATCGAGTGCGTAGACGTCGGCCGACGGCTGGCGGATGGCCGCGGCGATCGCCTGCGCGAGCGCTGGCGTGACGATTTCGTCGGTGTCGATCGACAGGACCCAGTCCGTGCCGAGCGCATCGATCGCGCGGTTCTTCTGCGCGCCGAACCCGGGCCAGACCGGCTCGACGATCACGCGGGCGCCGTGTTCGCGTGCGATCTGTTGCGTGGCGTCGTGACTGCCGCCGTCGATGACGACGATATCGTCGGCGAACGACAGCGCCGCGAGGCATGGCGCGAGACGCGCGGCCGCGTTGAGCGAGATCAGGGCGACGCCGAGCGTCGGCCTGGCGGGTGAGGATGTCGGGGCGTGCACGTGGACGGGACGGGATCGGGTCGGAACAGCGCGGAGTATACCCGCGCGCTACCCGCGTGCCTGCCGGGCGCGATGTCGCGCGGCGCGCCCGCGAAGGAAATGGACGGCTTGTGCATGCCGGACGGGCGATGGCCCGCGCGGCCCGGGTGCGCGCGGGCCGGCCCCATGCGGCGTGCCGGGTGCGCACGGTTATAATTCGATGGTTTATCCCGGTACGCGCGAACGGGTTTGTCGCGCGAACGCCGCATGTTGTTTGCAAGCGAGAGAAGGTATTCCCCTTGGAAAGCCAGAATAGTCTGAGAAAGCCGATCGGCGGCAGCACGACTTCGTCGAGCGCGGTCATGAAAAGGCTTTGGCCGTATATCAAACCCTTGATCGGGCTCGTCGTGCTCGCGATCCTGACGATGGGCGTCAGCGCGGCCACGGATGCGGGCATTCCGGCCTTGCTCAAGCCGCTGCTCGATCACGGCTTCGGCTCGAAAGGCAGCGACCGCGCGCGCTGGTTCGTGCCGATCGCCGTCATCGGCCTCGCGTTTACGCGCGGCGCCGCGCAATACGGCTCGCAATATCTGCTCGCCTACGTGTCGAACCGGATCCTGCTGCGGCTGCGGCTCGATATGTTCAACCGGATGATCCACACGAGCGCCGCGTTCTTCCATCGCGAAACGGCGAGCACGGTCATCAACGCGATCGTCTTCGAGGTCAATCAGATCCTCAACGTGCTGATCAGCGTGATGGTCACGCTCGTGCGCGACTCGCTGACCGTGCTGTTCCTGCTCGGCTATCTGTTCTATCTGAACTGGCGGCTCACGCTGATCGTCGCGGTGATCCTGCCGGGCATCGGCTGGCTCGTGAGCAAGATCAATCGCCGCCTGCGGCGTCTCGGCACCGAACAGCAGAAGTTGACGAACGAGCTGTCGTACATCGTCGAGGAAACGGTCGGCGGCTACAAGGTCGTCAAGATCCACGGCGGCGAAGCCTACGAGCTATCGCGCTTCGAGGAGATGAGCAAGCGTCTGCGCGGCTATGCGATGCGCATGACGGTGGTCGGCGGCCTCGCTCAGCCGCTCACGCAGTTTTTCGCATCGATTGCGCTCGCGATCGTCATCACGATCGCGGTCGTGCAGTCGGCCCACGATCAGACGACGGTCGGCGGCTTTGTCGCGTTCGTGACGGCGATGCTGCTCGTGATCTCGCCGCTCAAGCATCTGATCGACGTGAACCAGCCGCTGCAGCGCGGCATGACGGCGTGCGAGCTGATCTTCGGCCTGATCGACGAGGAATGCGAACCGGCCGGCGGCGACACGCCGCTCGACCGCGCGCTCGGCAAGGTCGAGTTCGAGCGCGTCGCGTTCCGGTTCCCGACGTCGGAGCGCCCGGTGCTCGACGACATCAATCTGGTCATGCGGCCCGGCGAGATGATCGCGCTCGCGGGTCCGTCGGGCAGCGGGAAGACGACGCTCGTGAATCTGCTGCCGCGCTTCTTCGATCCGACCGCGGGCCGCATCCTCGTCGACGGCGTGCCGATCGACCAGTACGTGCTCGCCGATCTGCGCAAGCAGATCGCGTTCGTGAGTCAGGACGTCGTGCTGTTCAACGATTCGATCGCCGCGAACGTCGCCTACGGGCAGACGATCGATCGCGCGCGCGTCGAGGCGGCCCTCGCCGCGGCGAACCTGACCGATGCGGTCGCGCTGATGCCGCAAGGGCTCGATACGCGCGTCGGCGACAACGGCATGCGTTTGTCGGGCGGCCAGCGTCAGCGTCTGGCGATCGCGCGGGCCGTCTACAAGGACGCGCCGATCCTGATCCTCGACGAGGCGACCTCGGCGCTCGATTCCGAATCGGAACGTCACGTACAGGAAGCGCTCGAGAAGCTGATGGTCGGCCGTACGACGCTGGTCATCGCCCACCGTCTGTCGACGATCGAACGCGCCGACCGCATCGTCGTGCTCGAACACGGCCGCATCGTCGAGCAGGGCAGCCACGCCGAGCTGCTGCTGCATAACGGGCTCTACGCGAACCTGCACCGGATCCAGTATCAGCAGCAGGAAGCGGCCTGAGCAGGGCGGATTGTCGGCGGCCGGCGGTCGACGTCAGACCACGAACACCGCCACCGCGCGATTGAGGTTGACCGCCTGTTCATCGAGCGCATGGGCCGCGGCGGTCGCCTGTTCGACGAGCGCCGCGTTCTGCTGCGTGACTTCGTCCATTTGGGCGACGGCGCTGTTGATCGCGTCGAGGCCCGTGCTCTGTTCGTTCGAGGCCGTCGAGATTTCGTCGATCAACGTCGCGACGTCGCGGACCGACCGCATCATCTGCTCGATCGTGCCGCCCGCCTGACGCACGGTATCGGACCCCGTATCGACTTCGTGCGTCGTGTTGCCGATCAGTATCGCAATCTCCTTCGCGGCATCGGCGCTGCGCCGCGCGAGCGCGCGGACTTCGCTCGCGACGACCGCGAAGCCGCGTCCCGCGCCGCCCGCGCGCGCCGCTTCGACGGCCGCATTGAGCGCGAGCAGATTGGTCTGGAACGCAATCCCCTCGATGACCGACGTGATCGTGCCGATCTTGTGCGAATGCGCGGTCAACGTTTCCATGCGGCTGACCGCTTCGACGACCGCATCGTTGCCGTTGCGCGCCTGGAGCGTCGCGCGTTCGGCGAGCTGGGTGGCCTGCAGTGCATTGTCGGCGTTCTGTTTGACGATCGCGACGATCTGTCCCATGTTCGTCGCGGTGCGTTCGATGTTCGCCGCGTGTTCCTCGGTGCGGGCCGTCAGATCGCGATTGCCCGCCGCGATTTCACCGGCGGCCAGCGCGATCGACTCGGCCGATTGCTTGATCTCGCGCACCATCGTCGTGAGCTTGTCGCGCATGAGCTTCATGTCGTAGACGACGCTCGACTGATCGCCGGCGCGCGTGTGCACCTCGACCGACAGATTCCCATGCGAGATTTCGCGCGCGATGTCCGCGACATAGTCGGGCTCGCCGCCGAGCTGCGTGAACAGCGTGCGGCCGAGCAGCCAGCAGATCCAGGCCGTGAACGAGGCGCCGAGCACGATGCTCGCGCCGACGAACCAGCGCACGCGCGTCGCGGCGCCGCGCGTGAGCGCGTATTCGGCCTGCCCCTGGTCGATCTGAAGTTGCCGGAGTTCGGCGGCTTCCTTCTTGACCTTCAGGGTCTGCGGTTCGACGGTCTTTTCGATCGTCCATTGCGCCTCGGACAGATTACCTGCCGCGAGGAACGCGGCGGCGGGCCCGAGACCGTCTTTCTCGAGCGTTCCGTAGTCCTTCGCGAACTGATCGGCGAGGCGGGCCTCGTCGTCGGACAGCGGGTAGTGGCGATATTGCTCGAACAGCGATGCGATAAGCGGCGCATTGCGGTTCATGAGTTCGGCTGTTGCCTTGGATTTCGCGGCCGACGGGTCGAGCACCGCGTCGCTGATCGCGAACCGGCTTTCGGCGATCAGCTCGTCGATCGACGAAATCCGCTCGATGGCTTTGGCGCGGCCTTCGTAGATTTGTTCAAGCGCCGCATCGGCGCGCGACAGGCCCGATAGCCCGAGCGCCCCGACGACGATCAGCACGAGCGTGGCGACGCCGATGACCCCGTACAGCCGCGCACGGACGGTCCAGTTCCCGTTTGACATGGTGGTCGACCTCTTTTATTTGCATTGCGGGGCATGCCTTGTGAGCACCCCGGCCCCGCTCGCCGTGATAGTAGAGGTCGAAGATGGCAAATTGATTAACGCGCTTATGGAATGCGCGCGCCCCGGTCGGTCGATGGCGTCGATCGGGGCACGAGGTCAGTTCGCGCGGGCGACGTCGATCACGAGCTGGTCGAGCAGCAGGCGCGCGGTCGAGAGGTTCGTCGCGCAGGCGACGTTATGGACGTCGCATGCGCGCACGAGGGCATTGATATCGGGTTCGTGCGGCTGCGGCGTCATGGGGTCGCGCAGGAAGATGACCATCTGCACGCGGCCTTCGGCGAGTTCCGCGCCGATCTGCAGATCGCCGCCATGCGGGCCGGAGAGCTTGCGCTCGACGACGAGCTTCCACTTGTCGATCAGCAGTTGTCCCGTCGTGCCCGTCGCGACGAGGTCGCAGCGCTGGAGCGTCTCGACGTAGCCGCCGGCGAGCGCGACGAGGTCGTCTTTCTTGCGGTCGTGCGCGATCAGCGCGATCCGGTGTTTCATGACCCGTATTCCTTGTTGTGTGTGGGTGATCGAGAGGAGGGGGCGCTAGTACGTGCCCGGATACGCGCCGCCGTCGATAAGCCAGTTCTGGCCCGTGATATAGCCCGCGTGCGCGCTGCACAGAAACGCACACGCCTTGCCGAATTCGTCGGGATGGCCGAAGCGCCGCGCGGGAATGCCTTGCTCGCGCTGCGCGCGAATCTCGTCGATGCCGACCTGGCTCGCGTTCGCGGCCGTGGCGAGCATCTTCGCGATCCGATCGGTGTCGAACGACCCCGGCAGCAGATTGTTGATCGTCACGTTGTGCGCGACATATTTGCGCGCGATGCCGGCCACGAAGCCCGTGAGCCCCGAGCGTGCGCCGTTGGACAGGCCGAGATGACCGATCGGCGCCTTGACCGACGAACTCGTGATGTTGACCACGCGGCCGAAGCGGCGCGCGACCATGCCGTCGATCGTCTGCCGGATCAATTCGATCGGCGTGAGCATGTTCGCGTCGAGCGCCGCGATCCAGGCGTCGCGGTCCCAGTCGTGGAAGTCGCCCGACGGCGGCCCGCCCGCGTTGTTGACGAGGATATCGGGCTCGGGGCAGCGCGCGAGCGCGGCGGCGCGTCCCTCGGGGGTCGTGATGTCGCAGGCGAGCGCATGGACCGTCGCCCCGGTCGCCGCGCGGATCTCATCGGCCGTGCGCTCGACCGTCTCGCGGGTGCGCGCGAGAATCGTGACCTCGACGCCCTCGGCCGCCAGCGCGAGCGCGCTCGCGCGCCCGAGTCCCTTGCTCGACGCACAGACCAGCGCCCGGCGTCCCGCAATTCCCATGTCCATCGTGTTCTCCAGAAGCCTGCTTCGTTTTTCGAGGCGTTTATTTTATGGGGGATCGAAACCGGCGTCGCCTGTTCCGCGGACGCGCCATGCCCGGCCGCGCGCAAATTCGCTACACTTCGCAAACACGCCGCACGGCGGTTGGCCGGTTCGCGGCGAGCCGGCCGCGCGCCGACCCCATCGTTCCGCTTCGCGCCGAAGCCCATCGAACTCACCCGGCCATGACCGCCAGCACAACCGATACGCCCCTGGGCACCCAGTTTGACCCGCGCTTCCCGAATCTGACGATCCTGAATCACCCGCTGATCCAGCACAAGCTCACGCATATGCGCGACAAGAACACGTCGACGCGCACGTTCCGCGATCTCCTGCGCGAGATCACGCTGCTCATGGGCTATGAGATCACGCGGAGCCTGCCGCTGACGACGCGCCCGATCGAGACGCCGCTCGTCGAATACGACGCACCCGTCATCGCGGGCAAGAAGCTCGCGATCGTGCCCGTGCTGCGCGCCGGCATCGGCATGTCCGACGGCCTGCTCGAACTCGTGCCGTCGGCGCGCGTCGGGCATATCGGCGTTTATCGCGACGATACGCACCGTCCCGTCGAATATCTCGTCAAGCTGCCGCCCGATCTCGAGGAGCGCACGTTCATCCTCTGCGATCCGATGGTCGCGACCGGTTACTCGGCCGCGTACGCGGTCGACGTGCTCAAGAAGCGCGGCGTGTCGGGCGACGCGATCCGGTTCCTCGCGCTGGTTGCCGCGCCCGAGGGCGTTCAGGTGTTCCACGATGCGCATCCCGACGTCCAGTTGTTCGTCGCCTCGCTCGATTCGCATCTGAACGAACATGCGTACATCGTGCCGGGTCTCGGCGACGCGGGCGACCGTCTGTTCGGCACGAAGAACTGATCGATGCCGCCGCGCATCGCGCGCGGCGCGGTATGAGGGGCCGCGCGCATCTCAAAGAACCTGCTCGGACGCGCTCAGATCCGGGCCGACCCGAGCGGAAAGGGGCGGCATGCTAAAATCGCGGTCCGGCTGAAACGGCACGCCGCGCGCGCGACGCGCGGTTCGCGGCGGCATGGCCGGCGGCGCGGCGCAAGTGCCGCGCGGGTTCGCGCCGGATAACGCGCCCTGTAACGAAAGCACACTGATATAGCAGCGCACGCGGGATCGCGTGCCACGGAGAGACACTATGGCCGGTCATTCCAAATGGGCCAACATCAAGCATAAGAAAGCCGCCACGGACGCGAAGCGCGGCAAGATCTGGACGCGTCTGATCAAGGAAATCACGGTCGCGGCGCGTCTCGGCGGCGGCGACATCAATGCGAATCCGCGTCTGCGGCTCGCGGCCGACAAGGCAGCCGAGGCGAACATGCCCAAGGACAACGTCCAACGCGCGATCCAGCGCGGCGTGGGCGGTCTCGAAGGCGCGAACTACGAAGAAATCCGCTACGAAGGCTATGGCATCGGCGGCGCGGCGATCATCGTCGACACGATGACCGACAACCGCACGCGCACGGTCGCCGAAGTGCGTCACGCGTTCTCGAAGCATGGCGGCAATATGGGCACCGACGGATCGGTGTCGTTCATGTTCGATCACGTCGGCCAATTCGTGTTTGCGCCGGGCACGTCGGAAGAGGCGCTCATGGACGCCGCGCTCGAAGCGGGCGCGGAGGATGTCTCGACGAGCGACGACGGCAGCATCGAAGTCATCTGCCCGCCGAACGACTTCGAACGCGTGAAGGCCGCGCTCGAGGCCGCGGGCTTCAAGGCGGAACTCGCCGAAGTCACGATGAAGCCGCAAACCGAAGTCACCTTTACGGGTGAGGACGCGGTCAAGATGCAGAAGCTGCTCGACGTGCTCGAGAATCTCGACGACGTCCAGGAAGTGTATACAAACGCGGTGATCGACGAGGCATAGCGCCTCTGCGCCGGCAGCACGGATTTCAAAGTTTCGGGGATTCACATGAAGGTACTGGTGGTCGGTTCGGGCGGGCGCGAACACGCGCTCGCATGGAAGCTCGCGCAATCGCCGCGTGTGCAGATCGTGTACGTCGCGCCGGGCAACGGCGGGACCGCGCTCGACGAGCGCATGCGCAACGTGCCGATAACCGACCTGTCGGCGCTCGCCGACTTCGTCGTCAAGGAAGGCATCGCGTTCACGCTCGTCGGACCCGAGGCGCCGCTCGCGGCGGGCATCGTGAATCTGTTCCGCTCGCGCGGTCTCAAGGTGTTCGGACCGACGCAGGAAGCGGCCCAGCTCGAAAGCTCGAAGGACTTCGCGAAGGCGTTCATGAAGCGCCATGGCATTCCGACGGCCGAGTACGAGACGTTCACCGATGTCGCGGCCGCGCATGCGTATGTCGACAGCAAGGGCGCGCCGATCGTCATCAAGGCCGACGGCCTCGCGGCGGGCAAGGGTGTCGTCGTCGCGATGTCGCTCGACGAAGCGCATGCGGCGATCGATTCGATGCTCGCGGACAACACGCTCGGCGACGCCGGCGCGCGCGTCGTCATCGAGGAATTCCTGAGCGGCGAGGAAGCGAGCTTCATCGTGATGGTCGACGGCAAGCATGTGCTGCCGCTCGCGTCGAGCCAGGACCACAAGCGTCTGCTCGATGCGGACCAGGGGCCGAACACGGGCGGCATGGGCGCGTATTCGCCCGCGCCGATCGTGACGCCGCAACTGCATGCGCGCGTCATGCGCGAGATCATCCAGCCGACGATCCGCGGCATGGAGAAAGAAGGCATCCGCTACACGGGCTTTCTCTATGCGGGTCTCATGATCGACGCGCAAGGCAATCCGAAGACGCTCGAATTCAACTGCCGCATGGGCGATCCCGAGACGCAGCCGATCATGTCGCGGCTCAAGGGCGATTTCTCGAAGGTCGTCGAAGCCGCGATCAGCGGCGAACTCGACGCGGTCGAGCTGAGCTGGGATCGCCGCACGGCGCTCGGCGTCGTGCTGGCCGCGCACGGGTATCCGGAGGCGCCGCGCAAGGGCGACCGGATCTCGGGCATTCCGGCCGAGACCGAAACGTCGGTCACGTTCCATGCGGGCACGACGCTCGACGGCGATACGCTCACGACGACGGGCGGCCGCGTGCTGTGCGTCGTCGGGTTGTCGGATTCGGTGCGCGGCGCGCAATCGGCCGCATACGAAACGATCAACCGGATCGAGTTCGACGGCATGCAGTACCGGCGCGACATCGGGTATCGCGCGCTCAATCGCAAGCACTGACGCGCGCGCGGCCGATCGCGTGTCTGCGAGGACTTGACCTGAAGCAAGCCATGCGTCCGGGCCGCCTGCGATACTGAGGCGGACCGCGCCCCTCGGCGCGGCACTGTTCCGGCGCAGGCCCGGCCGCACGACGCGTGCACGGCGCGAGGCCTTCGACGGGGGCCTCTTTTCGCTGGAAACTGACCTGATGAATGCTTCACTCGATCTGAACGCAGTGCGCGACTATTTGCTCGGATTGCAGACGCGCATCACCGATACCCTGGGCGCGCTCGACGGCACGTCTTTCACGACCGACGCGTGGGAAAAACTGCCGTCCGATCCGCTGCGCGGCAACGGCCGCTCGCAGATCATCGAGGACGGCGCGATCTTCGAGCGCGGCGGCGTCGGTTTTTCGCACGTCAAGGGCGATCGTCTGCCGCCGTCGGCGACGGCCGCGCGGCCCGAACTCGCGGGCCGCGGCTTCGAGGCGCTCGGCGTGTCGCTCGTGCTGCATCCCGTGAATCCGTATTGCCCGACCGTGCATATGAACGTGCGCGTGTTCGTCGCCGTGCATCCGACCGAAGCGCCCGTGTTCTGGTTCGGCGGCGGCATGGACCTGACGCCGTACTACGGCTTCGAGGACGACGCGCGGCATTTCCATACGGTCTGCCGCGACGCGCTCGATCCGTTCGGCATGGACCTGTATCCGCGCTTCAAGACCTGGTGCGACGAATACTTCTTCCTCAAGCATCGGAACGAGCCGCGCGGCATCGGGGGCATTTTCTACGACGACTTCAACGCACTCGGCTTCGAGCAGGGCTTCGCGATGATGCGCAGCGTCGGCGATGCGTTCCTGAGCGCCTATCAGCCGATCGTCGAGCGCCGTCATGCGCATCCGTACGGCGAACGCGAGCGCGCGTTCCAATGCTACCGGCGCGGCCGCTATGTCGAGTTCAATCTCGTGTTCGATCGCGGCACGCTGTTCGGACTCCAGAGCGGCGGCCGCACCGAATCGATCCTGATGTCGATGCCGCCCGTCGCGCATTGGCGTTATGACTGGAAGCCCGAACCGGCTTCGGAAGAGCAGCGGCTGTACACGGACTTTCTCGTGCCGCGGGCCTGGGTCTGATCGTGCAAGGGAACCACGGCGCGCGCACGCGTATCGGCATCCTGGGCGGAACGTTCGATCCGATCCACGACGGCCACCTTGCGCTCGCGCGCCGGTTTGCCGGACTGCTCGCGCTCGACGAGCTCGTGCTCTTGCCCGCGGGCCAGCCGTATCAGAAGGCGGGCGTGTCGAGCGCCGCGCATCGGCTCGCGATGACGCGGCTCGCCGCCGAGCAGCTCACGCTGCCCGGCACGCGTGTGCGTGTGGCGACCGACGAGATCGACCGCGACCGTCCGACGTACACGGTCGATACGCTGGCGCTTTGGCGCGAGCGTATCGGGGCGTCGCCGTCGCTCTGCTATCTGATCGGCGGCGATCAGCTCGTGCGGCTCGACACGTGGCATGAATGGCGGCAATTGTTCGATCATGCACATTTGTGCGCCGAATCGCGGCCCGGATTCGCCGTGCGCGATATCGAATCGGACACGTTGCGCGCCGAGATCGGACGCCGGCTCGCGCCGGCCGACGTGCTCGCGCAATCGCCGCGGGGTCATATACTGATCGACGAGGCGCTCGCGCTCGATATCTCGGCGACCGAGATCCGCGAGCATCTGCGCAGCCGGCTCGCCGCGCAGGACCCCACCTCGGAGCATGTGCCGGCCAATGTCTGGCACTATATCCGGCAACATCACCTTTATCAGTCGTAAACAATGGACATCACCAAGCTGCAGCGCGTCATCATCGACGGTCTCGAAGACGTCAAGGCGCAGGACATCAAGGTCTTCAACACGACCCATCTGACCTCGCTGTTCGATCGCGTGATCGTCGCAAGCGGTACGTCTAACCGCCAGACCAAGGCGCTCGCGAACAGCGTGCGCGAGTTCGTCAAGGAAGCCGGCGGCGAGATCGTGAGCACCGAAGGCGAGGACGTCGGCGAATGGGTGCTCGTCGATTGCGGCGACTGCGTCGTGCATATCATGCAGCCCGCGCTGCGCCAGTACTACAACCTCGAAGAGATCTGGGGCGACAAGCCCGTCAAGGTCAAGCTCAGCACGAGTTCGGCCTTCGGCGGCGCGCGCGTGACGGCCGACGACGATGAAGACGACGGCGACGAGGACGCCGCGCCCGCGCGCAAGACGGGCGCGAAGACCGCCGCGGTCAAGAAGACCGCCGCCAAGAAGACGGCGACCGGCGATGCGTCGGCCAAGCGCGCGCCCGCGAAGAAGACGGCGTCCGGTGCGGCGCCCGCGAAGAAGGTCGCGGCCAAGAAGACTGCCGCGAAGACGGCCGCGCCCCGCAAGACGGCCGCGCGCAAAACGCCCCGTTCGGCGGGCTGATGAAGCTCCACGTGCTTGCGGTCGGGCACAAGATGCCCGACTGGATCGCGAGCGGTTTTGCCGAATACACGAAACGCATGCCGCCCGAGCTGCGCATCGAACTCATCGAAATCAAGCCCGAGCTGCGCTCGGGCGCGCGCACGGCCGAAACGGTCATGGCGATCGAGCGGCAACGCATCGAGGCCGCGTTACCCAAGAAGGCACGGCTCGTCGCGCTCGACGAACACGGCAAGGACTGGACGACGATGCAGCTCGCACAGGCCCTGCCGCGCTGGCAGCAGGACGGTCTCGACGTGGCGTTCGTCATCGGCGGCGCCGACGGCCTCGACCCCGCGATCAAGTCGCGCGCGGACACACTGCTGCGGCTTTCGAGCCTCACGCTGCCGCACGGCATGGTGCGTGTCCTGCTCGCCGAGCAGTTGTATCGTGCGTGGACGATCACGCAGAACCATCCGTATCACCGCGCGTAGTCCGCGCGCCGCCATCCGCGCGCGCACCGATGGGCGCATTCACGCGCCGTACGTTCCGATCCCACACTTTGGCCATCCGATGCAACCGACTCCCGCGCCGTCCGCTTTTATCTATCTCGCCTCGCAAAGTCCACGCCGCCGCGAGTTGCTCGGCCAGATCGGCGTGCGTTTCGAGTTGCTGCTGCCCGACGACCCCGCCGCAGCCGAAGCGCTCGAGGCCGAACGGCCGGGCGAGTCGGCGCGCGACTATGTCGTGCGCGTCTGCGAGGCCAAGGCGTCGGCGGCGTTCGAGCGTCTGCGCGCGAGTCCGCTCGCCAGCGCGCCGATCCTGACCGCCGACACGACCGTCACGGTCGACGGCGCGATCCTCGGCAAGCCGGCCGATGCCGCGCACGCGGCCGATATGCTCGCGCGGCTCGCGGGACGCGAGCATCAGGTGCTGACCGCCGTCGCGGTCGGCGGCACGCACGGCGTGCACGCGGCGTTGTCGATCTCGACCGTGCGTTTCGCGCCGATGCGCGCCGCGCAGATCGACGCCTATGTCGCGAGCGGCGAACCCTTCGGCAAGGCGGGCGCCTACGGCATACAGGGCCGCGCGGCCGAATTCGTGGCGCAAATCGAAGGGTCCTATTCCGGTATCATGGGTTTGCCTTTGTACGAAACGGCCGCGCTATTGCGCGCCGCGCGTGTCGAATTCTGATACCGATCCAGCCCCATAACGAGAACATGAACGAAGACATCCTGATCAACATCACGCCGCAGGAGACCCGGGTTGGAATCGTTCAGCAGGGTGCCGTGCAGGAGCTTCATGTCGAGCGCACGCTCTCGCGCGGACGCGTCGGCAACGTCTATCTCGGCCGGGTCGTGCGCGTGCTGCCCGGCATGCAGTCGGCCTTCATCGACATCGGCCTCGAACGCGCCGCGTTCCTGCACGTCGCGGATATCTGGCATCCGCGCGTGCCCGGCGAATCGCATAACGCACCGTTGCAGCCGATCGAGAAGACCGTCTTCGACGGGCAGACGCTGATGGTCCAGGTCATCAAGGATCCGATCGGTACGAAAGGCGCGCGTCTGTCGACGCAGATCAGCGTGGCGGGCCGCACGCTCGTCTATTTGCCGCAGGAGCCGCATATCGGCATCTCGCAGAAGATCGAGAGCGAGGCCGAGCGCGAAGCGGTCCGCGCGCGCCTGACCTCGGTGCTGCCGCCCGAGGAGAAGGGCGGCTATATCGTGCGTACGATCGCCGAGGACTCGACGAGCGAGGAACTCGCGAACGACGTCGCTTATCTGCGCAAGACATGGGCGACGATCCAGAGCCAGGCCTTGCGCGTGCCCGCGCCGTCGGTGCTCTACGAAGACCTGAATCTCGCGCAGCGCGTGCTGCGCGATTTCGTGAGCGACGAGACGACGAAGGTGCTCGTCGATTCGCGCGAAACCTTTCAGAAGCTCGTCGAGTTCGCGACGCAATTCACGCCGGCGGTCAATCCGAAGCTCCATCACTATGTCGGCGAGCGTCCGTTGTTCGATCTCTACAACATCGAGACCGAGATCGAACGCGCGTTATCGCGTCGTGTCGATCTGAAGTCGGGCGGCTATCTGATGATCGATCAGACCGAGGCGATGACGACGATCGATGTGAACACGGGCGGGTATGTCGGCGCGCGCAACTTCGACGATACGATCTTCAAGACCAATCTCGAAGCCGCGCATACGATTGCGCGCCAGCTCCGGCTGCGCAATCTCGGCGGCATCATCATCATCGACTTTATCGATATGGAGAACGCCGAGCATCGCGATCAGGTGCTGAGCGAGCTCAAGAAGGCGTTGTCGCGCGATCGCACGCGCGTGACGGTCAACGGGTTCTCGCAGCTCGGCCTCGTCGAGATGACGCGCAAGCGCACGCGCGAGTCGCTCGCGCACGTGCTCTGCGAGCCGTGTCCGACGTGCCTGGGCAAGGGCCAGGTCAAGACCCCGCGCACGGTCTGCTACGACGTGCTGCGCGAGATCCTGCGCGAGTCGCGCCAGTTCAATCCGCGCGAATTCCGGGTCGTCGCGTCGCAGACGGTCATCGATTTGTTCCTCGAAGAAGAGTCGCAGCATCTCGCGATGCTCTGCGACTTCATCGGGAAGCCGGTCTCGCTACAGGTTGAGAACAATCTGAGTCAGGAGCAGTACGACATCGTGCTCATGTAACGCGCCGGTCGCGTTGGGCCGATGCGCGGAGCCGTCGAGCGCGAAGATTGAGGCGCAGCGCACCGAGCGTCGCATACGGTGCATCGCGCATGCTTGAAGGGCCGCTCCGTCGCGTTTCGTCACGTTCGGTGTGCGGGGTAAACGTAACGATAGCAGTTGCATTTCGACGCACGTACGCGCGCAAGGCAGCGGATCGGCGTGCATCGATGCGTATGGACTTCGAAGGCGCCGGCCGGCCGACAGCGCCGAAGCGCGCGCCGGGATCGAGACCAGATCGATGGATATCCACATCACGATTGAAGGCCGTCGCGATCTGACGGGGCAACTCTACCGGCAGTTGCGCTCGGGCATCCTCGACGGACGCTTGCCGGCCGGCGAACGGTTGCCGTCGACGCGCGATCTCGCGACGCAACTCGGCGTTTCGCGCAAGACGACGCTCGAAGCCTTCGAACGTCTCGGCGCCGAGGGGTATTTGGTCTCGCGTCCCGGCGACGGGACGTTCGTCGCCGAGGGGCTGATGCGGCTGCCTGCCAAGACCGAACGCGGGCAGTCCGCGCCGTCGACGGCCGATGCTTCGCACGCGCGGCACAAAACCGTGCTGCCGCGCGCGTTGCCGGTCTGGGGCGCGTTCACCGATGCGCGCTCGTTGCCGCGGCCTACCGACGCGCTCGACGCCGATTTCGCGGGCGGCGTGACGGACAAGACGCAATTCCCGTTCGATGCGTGGCGGCGCTGCGTGCATCATGCGTTGCGCATCCAGGCGCGCGGGCGCGGCACCTATCGCGAGGCCGCGGGCGATCCCGATCTGCGGCTCGCGATCGCGCGCTACCTCGCGTATAGCCGCGCAGTCGCGAGCGATCCCGACGGGGTTGTCGTCACTCAGGGCGCGCAGCAGGCGATCGATCTGCTCGCTCGCGTGATGATCCGGCCCGGCGACGTCGTGGCCGTCGAGGATCCCGGCTATCCGCCGGTGCGCTCGTGTTTCGCGGCGCTCGGCGCGCGCGTCGCCGATATTCCCGTCGATGCACAGGGGCTCGTCGTCGCGAAGCTTCCCGACGATGCGCGGATCGTCTACGTGACGCCGTCGCACCAGTTTCCGCTCGGCATGCCGATGAGTCTCGAGCGCCGCGTCGAATTGCTCGAATGGGCGCGGCATCGCGGCGCGTTGATCATCGAGGACGACTACGACGGCGAGTTTCGTTTCGAGGGACGGCCGATGGAACCGCTCAAGAGTCTCGACCGGGCGGGGCTCGTCGCATACGTGGGCACGTTCTCGAAGACGATCTTTCCCGAGCTGCGGATCGGCTATTGCGTGCCGCCCGCGACGCTCGTCGATGCGCTGCTCAAGGTCCGCTTCGTGACCGATCATCACAGTTGCGCGCTCACGCAGAGCGCGCTCGCGCAGTTCATGCTCGGCGGCGATTTCGCCAAGCATCTGCGCCGCATCCACAAGCACTATTCGGCGCGGCGCGAGCGCGTGCTCGCGCATCTGCACGGCGGACTCTCGGCGTGGCTCGATCCGATCGTGCCGGTCGCGGGCATCCACCTTGTCGCGTTGCTCGCGCCGCCGCTCGACGAGGCGCGCGTGATCGGGGCCGCGCGCGAGGCCGGCGTGGGCTTGCACGGGCTCTCGATGTTCTTCAACAAGGCGCCCGCGCGAAACGGGTTCCTGTTCGGTTACGGCGGGGTCGATGCCGATACGATCGATCGAGGTCTCGGCCGGCTTGCGGGCGTGCTGCGCGAGCTGACCGTGTAGGTGGCCGGGCAGGTGATCGGGTAGGGCGCAAAAACAAAACGGCCGCCGGATCTCGAATCCGGCGGCCGTCGTTCAAGCGGTCGCGTCGATGCCGAAGCGGTGTGACTGCATGCGGCGCACGACCCTGTCAGGACGCCCTGGTCATCAGGCCGCGTCATCAGGCCACGTCATCCGGTCAGTTCACCGCCTCAGGCGGCCACCGTCTCCGGCTGATGCTCGTTGATGAAGTCGCGAATCTGCGGATAGATGATGTTGCGCCAGCGGCGGCCCGAGAAGATGCCGTAGTGGCCGCACTTCTCGGCCGTGAAATGACGACGCGAATCGGCCGGAATGCTCGTGCACAGCTCATGCGCCGCGCGCGTCTGGCCGTCGCCCGAGATATCGTCGAGTTCGCCCTCGATCGTGAACAGCGCCGTGGTCTTGATGTCCTGCGGGCGTACGGGCTCGCCCTCGACGACCCATGTGCCTTCGGCGAGCCGGAATTCCTGGAACACGATCCGGATCGTCTCGAGGTAATACTCGGCCGCCATATCGAGCACGGAGTTGTATTCGTCGTAGAAGCGGCGATGCGCATCGGCATCTTCTTCGTCGCCGCGCACGAGATTCTCGTAGAACTCCCAGTGCGCGGTCAGGTGCCGCTCGGGGTTCATCGCGACGAAGCCCGTGTGCTGGAGGAAGCCCGGATAAACCTTGCGGCCGACGCCCGGATAGTTCGACGGCACCGTGTAGATCACGTTGTTCTCGAACCACTCGTACGAGTGCTTCGTCGCGAGCGAGTTGACCGCGGTCGGGCTCTTGCGCGCGTCGATCGGGCCGCCCATCATCGTCATCGTGAGCGGCGTGTCTTCACCGCGGCTCGCGAGCAGCGAAATCGCGGCGAGGACCGGCACGGTCGGCTGGCAGACCGAGATCACGTGGAGGTTCTTCGCGCCGATATGGCGGATGAAGTCCTGGATATACGCGATGTAGTCGTCGAGGTGGAACGCGCCTTCGTCGAACGGCACCATCCGCGCGTCGATCCAGTCGGTGATGTAGACCTTGTGATCCTGGAGCAGCGTGCGGACCGTGTCACGCAGCAGCGTCGCGTGGTGGCCCGAGAGCGGCGCGCAGACGAGCACGACGGGCTCTTCCTTCATGACGCTGACTTCCTTCGCGTCGTCCGAATACCGCTTGAAGCGCATCAGACGGCAGAAGGGCTTTTCGATGATCGTCTGCTCGACGATCGGAATGCTCAGGCCGTCCTTCTCGATGGCCTTGATATCGAATTCGGGCTTTTCATAGTCCTTGCCGAGCCGGTACATGAGCTCGTAGCCCGCGGCGAGGCGCGAGGCGCCCGGCACGTACGCGAGCGGACTCGCGGGATTCACGAACGACTTGGAAGCCGCTTCCGCCCATGCGGTGAACGGGCCCCAGAACGCACGCTGTATTTCGTGTAGTTGGTAAAGCATCGCGCTTCCTGATCTCACCGCCGACCGCCGGACTGGCGTCAGCGTGGTTCAACAAAATCCATGTATTGCACGGGGCGGGCGAGCCTGCCGGCGCTGCATTGCAGCAAAAATCGGACTGGCATTGACTCTACCACTGATATATGTTCCGCCATCATACGGGACAAACCCTTGTGCCGCATGGCAGCATTCCATAAAAATGCTTTTTTACCAGAGGTTTAGGGAGTATGTGCGCGTCATCGTGTCGTGTAAATGACGCGTTGCGAAATGTCGTTTTGCTTCGAACCCGTTGTTCCTTCTTTTGCTGCGGCGCATTTTGGCGTACCGCGCATGGGGGATTTCACGCCTCGGTGCTCGCCGGCTGGCCGGCCGCCTGTGCGATCGACTGCTCGTGGCGCATGAGATTCAGACCCGTGTGGATCAGCGCGACGTGCGAGAACGCCTGCGGGAAATTGCCGACCTGACGCTGCCGGATCACGTCGTATTCCTCCGCAAGCAGGCCGACGTCGTTGCGCAGCGACAGCAGATGCTCGTAAAGCGCGTGCGCCTCGTCGCGGCGGCCGATCAGCGCGAGATTGTCGGCCATCCAGAAACTGCAGGCGAGGAAGGTGCCCTCCCCGGGCGGCAGGCCGTCGGCCGTATGTTCGGTCCGGTAGCGCATCACGAGCCCGCCGTCGGTCAGATCCTTCTCGATCGCCTCGATCGTGCTGCGCATGCGCGGATCGCTCGCCGGCAGGAAGCCGAGCAAGGACATGAGCAGCACGCTCGCATCGAGGTTGTCGCTGCCGTAGGCCTGCGTGAAGGCCTGTCGCTTCGGACTCCAGGCGTTCGCGCAGACATCGGCGTGGATGCGCTCGCGCAGCGTGCGCCACGCGTCGAGCGGGCCGTCGACGCCGAAGCGCTCGACGGACTTGATCGCGCGATCGACGGCGACCCATGCCATGACCTTCGAGAACGTGAAGTGTTGCCGGCCGCCGCGGACTTCCCAGATGCCTTCGTCGGGCTGGGTCCAGATCGTCGCGAGATGATCGACGAGCGCGTTCTGGATCGGCCACGACGTCTCGTCGGCCGGCAGGCCGCCCGCGCGCGCGACATAGAGGGCGTTCATGACTTCGCCGTAGACGTCGAGCTGGAGCTGGTCGACCGCCTGATTGCCGATACGCACGGGCTGCGAGTTTTCATAGCCCGACAGCCAGGGCACTTCCCATTCGGGCAGGCGCCGCTCGCCCGCGAGGCCATACATGATCCGGAGCTGGTCCGGCGAGCCCGCGATCGCGCGCGCGAGCCAGTCGCGCCATTTGCCGGCCTCGTCGTAGTACCCGCAGCGCATGAGCGCGAGCAGCGTGATCGTCGCGTCGCGCAGCCAGGTGTAGCGGTAGTCCCAGTTGCGCGTGCCGCCGATCGCTTCGGGCAGCGACGTCGTCGGCGCGGCGACGATGCCGCCCGTCGGTTCGTAAGCGAGCGCCTTGAGCGTGATCAGCGAGCGCTGGATCGGCTCCGCGTAGCGGCCTTCGACCGTGCTGCGCCCCGTCCATTCGCGCCAATAGTTCTCGGTCTTCGCGAGTGCATTGCGCGGATTGCCGGCGGGCGGCGGCGCGTGATGCGAAGGCGCGTAGGCGAGCGTGAACGGCACCGCCTGTCCGGCCTCGACGCGGAAATGCGCTTCCGTGTGGAAATTCACGCCGACGAGATCGACGGGGGTCCGCAGGATCACCATGTCGGGCCCCGCGATCGCGCGCAGGCCCGAGTCGTCGGGCAGGCGCGTGACCCAGGGCACGGCCGCGCCATAGTCGAAGCGCAGCGCCATCTCCATCTTCATGTCGACCGTCCCGCGCTTGCCGAACACGATCCGGATCAGCTCCGACCATCCGTTGCGCAGCGGCATGAAATCGACGACGGTCACGCTGCCCGTCGACGTTTCGTAGTCCGTTTCGAGAATCAGCGTGCCGTCGCGATAGTGCCGGCGCACGTGCGTCGTCGCCTCTTGGGGCGCGATGAGCCAGCGTCCGTTGTCGGGCGTGCCGAGCAGCGCCGCGAAACAGGCCGACGAATCGAATCGCGGCCAGCAGAGCCAATCGACGGATCCGTCCCGGGAAACGAGCGCGGCCGTATGGCCATCTCCGATCAATGCGTAGTCTTCGATGCGAGCAGCCATAAGCAATATTTTCTGTTCGAAAGGCACGAGGCGCGCGTCTCGCACCGGGGTTCGCCGACGAATGTCGATAGTAACGAATCGTTCAATCGTTTGCGCGTGATGAGACCGTCGACTATCTGGATATCGGTCAATCCGACCGCATGGTTTAGACGAATTGACCTGTGACGATTTGCCGCATGTAAAAGCGGTTCGAGCGTGATGGATACGCTTGCGTTCGATTTTTCGCCGATTAGAATCGGGATTCGAGATGCGGCGACGCGCGTGAGACTCACACGCCGGACATCGATCCGATGCCCTCGCCGATTCACAGCTGAACATCGATCCACAAGATCTTGGGAGCGTTCATGCTTACGCCATCGAAATCCGACTGCATTGCCTTGTTGTCCGCCGCGGGCCGCGTCGCCGACGCGCAAGACGTGGTCCGGCTCAATTGTCAGAATCTCGGTTTGTCGCAGAACTGTCTCGACGCGACCGCGACCTTCCTCATGGAACGCGGCTGCTTCGTCCACATTCATGGGAGTCACGGCCACTACGAGGTCGGCGGGCTGTCGCTCCAAGGCAAGCTGCGGCTCGATCAGCTCGTTCACGGCTGATCGCGATGCCTCGCACGGAGCGTGCGATGGCCGACCGGCGGTGACGCGGATCGTCCATCGCGTCCGCGCGATTCAGATGTGCAGGCCGCCGACGCCGAAGAGGCCCATCACGCCGATCACGATCAGATACAGCGCGACGATGTAGTTGAGCAGATTCGGCATGATCAGGATCAGGCACCCGGCGATCAGCGAAACAAGCGGGCCCAGGCTCAGCGAAACGTTCATAGCGATTCCTTCAGGTTGGGAGGGGCGGGACGCGAGGGGTATCGCGTGTCAAAAAGCACGCAGCGTACCTGACGCGGGACGGCCGTCGCAAATGAGAAACGCATCGTAAACGTCGCGACGAACACGACGACGTCGGTCGTCGTGTTGAGGTCGGCATGCGGATGCGTCGATGGGGTGTGTGGACATGTCAGCGTCGCGTGTGACGCTGCGCTTGTTTGCGCTCGCATGGATGAATCGCATCCATGCCGGATACGGTTGAATGCAGAAAAGCAAAAGGCCCGCATGGATATGCGGGCCTTTTGCTTTTGAAGCCTTTGGCTCCCCGACCTGGGCTCGAACCAGGGACCTACGGATTAACAGTCCGGCGCTCTACCGACTGAGCTATCGGGGAACAGCAACCATTCGACGTCGTGTTGAATCGAATTGAAATCGGCAATGCACGCGCGCTGAATGATTCGAGCGCCTGCTGTTGAATGTCCGTGGGAAGTCCTGCGGATAATCAGACCGACTTTTTAAAACTCAATCACAACGTCTTAAAACACAAAAGGCCTGCA
Organism: Pararobbsia silviterrae; assembly: GCF_003628125.1. Taxonomy (GTDB): domain Bacteria; phylum Pseudomonadota; class Gammaproteobacteria; order Burkholderiales; family Burkholderiaceae; genus Pararobbsia; species Pararobbsia silviterrae. Next base: position 146,463 of record NZ_RBZU01000003.1, on the reverse strand, counting down.
CAGTATCATCGTGCTGGCCTTTTGCTTTGAAGCTTTTGGCTCCCCGACCTGGGCTCGAACCAGGGACCTACGGATTAACAGTCCGGCGCTCTACCAACTGAGCTATCGGGGAACAGCAGAGAAGCAAGAGTTTATGGAGTGGGCACTATGCTGTCAAGCGTCTGGCGCGCTTTTTTTACGCTGCGGATCCATCGGGATCGGTTCTGCGTCGTGACGATCGGTCTCGCATCATCGGCGTGCCGTTCACGTCGCATTGCTCTCACGCGGCGAATTGCACTGCTCGCGTGGAATCAGCGAACGAGCAGCGCGAGCTTGTCCTTCACGTCCTTGAATTCTTCGGCTTCGGGAAGCGCGGGCTTCGTCTTCGTGATGCTCGGCCAGTTCTTCGCGAGTTCGGCATTCAGCGCGGTGAACGCTTGCTGATCGCCGGGGACGTCTTCTTCGGCGTAGATCGCATTGACCGGGCATTCGGCCACGCAGACTGCGCAGTCGATACATTCATCCGGATCGATCGCGAGGAAATTCGGGCCTTCGCGGAAGCAATCCACCGGGCATACATCGACGCAATCGGTATAGCGGCATTTGATGCAGCTTTCGGTCACAACGTGAGTCATGCAAACTCCTGCAGAACGGTAGGTGCCGTCAACGGCATTTCGCTAAAACCGATATTGTAGCCTAGACGCCTGGCTCGGACCGAACCCGGGTCCGCGCGAAATCAGATCGTTTGGTGATTTGCATATTGGATCCGGGACGCGAACGTCGAGGGCCGGCATGGCGCGTCTCGCGTGCGGTTTGGTGCCTCATCCGGCGTCTACGGGCCGCGACCTGATGCCGCGCGCGGGCGGCGTCCGGGTATCCCCCTGCGTTTAGGACCTTTCGGGTACCATGACCCGCCTGCGTTCCGGATCCGACCCGCGTCCCATGATCATTACCTCGCTGCTCGACACTGACCTCTACAAGTTCACGATGATGCAGGTGGTGTTGCATCACTTCCCGTCCGCCGAGGTCGAGTACGCGTTCCGGTGCCGCACGCCCGATATCGATCTCACGCCCTACATCGACGAGATTCGTGACGAGATTCGCGGCCTCTGCGCCTTGCGGTTCACACCGCAGGAGCTCGACTATCTGCGCAGCTGGCGATTCATGAAGTCGGACTTCATCGACTTTCTCGAGCTGTTTCATCTGAACGAACGTCATATCGAGGTCACGGCATCGCCGAAGCACAACGGCGAGATCGAAATCAAGATCACCGGGCCCTGGCTCCATACGATCCTGTTCGAAGTGCCCGTGCTCGCGATCGTCAACGAGGTGTACTTCCGCAACACGCAGACCGATCCCGACTATGCCGAGGGCCGTGCGCGCGCCGCCGAGAAGATCCGCCTGCTCGGCGCGAACGCCGACTACAGCGAGTGCCGGATCGCCGACTACGGCACGCGGCGCCGCTTCTCGAAGCGCTGGCACGAGGAAGTCGTGCTGATGCTCAAGGACACGCTGCGCGATCAGTTCGCCGGCACGAGCAATGTGTTTTTCGCCTACAAGCACGGCCTGACGCCGCTCGGCACGATGGCCCACGAATATCTGCAGGCGTGCCAGGCGCTCGGGCCGCGGCTGCGCGATTCGCAGATCTATGGCTTCGAGATGTGGGCGAAGGAGTATCGCGGCGACCTCGGCATCGCGCTGTCCGACGTCTACGGGATGAAGGCGTTTCTGCGCGACTTCGATATGTACTTCTGCAAGCTGTTCGACGGCGCGCGCCACGATTCGGGCGATCCGTTCGAATGGGGCGAGCGGCTGATCCGGCATTACGAAGACAATCGCTGCGATCCGAAGACGAAGGTCATGGTGTTTTCGGACGCGCTCGATATTCCGAAAGTGTTACAGCTCTACGAACGATTCAAGGGGCGCACGAAGCTCGCCTTCGGTGTCGGCACGAATCTGACGAACGATCTCGGCTATACGCCGCTGCAGGTCGTGATCAAGATGGTTCGCTGCAACGGGCAGCCCGTCGCGAAGCTCAGCGATTCGCCGGGCAAGAACATGTGCGACGACAAGCACTACCTCGCCTATCTGCGACAGGTCTTCGAGATCGAGCAGACCGTCGGCGAAGCTTGACGCCGATTCGTGAGGCCGATTCATGAGTCGACCCATGGCGTCGACTTGTGGCGTCGGCTCATGAAGCCGACGATTGACGCCGATTCGGATGCGCACCGGCCATCCGGATGACTCGGCATGACGAACGCGGGCGGACTATGCTGGTGCCCCTTCCTGTCGGTTTGCCGAGGTGTCGCTTGAACGCTCAATCTGTGGAGAGCGCCGTATCCCGCAGGGTTTCTGTGCGCGGTGTGCGCGAGGGGCGTGCCGTGCGGGGCGCGCGCCCCGTCGGCGCGGTGCGTACGATGCGTACCGTGCGTGCGGCGCCGGTCTCGGCAGGGGCGTGGTTGGCCGCATCCTTTGCCGCATCCGCCCATGCGGCGTCGCCCGGCGATCCCGCGCATGCGCAAGCGGCCGCGCATGGAATCGATGCCGCGGGCCTGCCGCTGATCGCAGGACTGCCTTTCGCGGGGCTGTTGCTCTCGATCGCCTTGTTTCCGCTCTGCGCGCCGCGCGTCTGGCATCACCATTACGGCAAGATCGCGGCGGTCTGGGCGCTGGCGTTCCTGGCGCCGTTCACGGTGCAGGCCGGGATCCATGCCGCGCTCGCGACGGTGGTCCACGCGGCGTTCGACGAGTATTTGCCGTTCATCGTCTTGCTCTGCGCGCTCTATGTCGTCGCGGGCGGCATCGGCGTGCGCGGCAATCTGCGCGGCACGCCCGCGACCAATACCACGCTGCTCGCGATCGGCACCGTGCTCGCGAGCGTCATGGGCACGACGGGCGCCGCGATGCTGCTGATCCGGCCCGTCCTGCGCGCGAACGACAACCGGCGCCACCGCGCGCATGTCGTCGTGTTCTTCATCTTCCTCGTCGCGAATGCCGGCGGCGCGCTGACGCCGCTCGGCGATCCGCCGCTGTTTCTCGGTTTTCTGAACGGCGTCACGTTCGCGTGGACGGCGACCCATCTGGGGTTGCCGCTGCTCGTCGTCTCGCTCGTTCTGCTGGCGTTGTTTTTCGCGATCGATTTGCGTTTCGCGCGCATGCCCGGCGAGTACCGCAGCGCGTTTGCCGACCCGACGCCGGACACCGGCGCGATCTGGATCGAAGGCAAGCGCAATATCGCGCTGCTCGTTGTCGTGAGCGCGGCGGTGCTGTCGAGCGGTCTCTGGCGGCCCGGCATCGGGTTCGATGTGCTCGGCACGCGCGTCGAACTGCAGAACGCGGTCCGCGACATCGTGCTCGTCGCGGTCGCGATCGTCTCGCTCGCCTGCACGCCGCGCGGGGTCCGCGAACGCAACGCATTCGACTGGATGCCGATCGTCGAGGTCGCGAAGCTGTTCGCGGCCATCTTCATCACGATCGCGCCGGTGATCGCGATGCTGCGCGCGGGCGAACACGGCGTGTTCGCGTGGCTCGCGCAAAGCGTCGCGAAGCCCGACGGCGGACCCGACGACGTCATGTATTTCTGGGTCACCGGCCTGCTGTCGTCGTTTCTCGACAATGCGCCGACGTATCTCGTGTTCTTCAATATCGCGGGCGGCGACGCGCAGCAACTGATGTCGCATGGTGCCTCGACGCTGACGGCGATCTCGGCCGGCGCGGTGTTCATGGGCGCGAATACCTATATCGGCAACGCGCCGAACTTCATGGTCCGGTCGATCGCGCAGTCGCGCGGTGTCGCGATGCCGGGGTTCTTTGGCTATATGGCGTGGTCAGGCGCTATCCTGTTGCCTGTTTTTGCGATATTGAGCGTGTTGTTCTTTCGATAAACCGATTTCGCGAATCGCGATCCCCCGCGCGACGCGACTTTATTCCGGATGAGCATGAAGTGAAGAAAATCCTGGTGTCCCGTGCCGTTTTTCCCGATGTCATCGAGCGTCTCGCACGCTATTTCGACGTCGAATCGAATCAAGCAGACGAGATGTACACGCGTGCCGAGCTCGGCGCGAAGCTGGCCGACAAGGACGGCGCGTTCGTCGCGGGCAATGTGATCGACGCGTCCGTGCTCGAACAGGCGCCGCGTCTGCGCGTCGTGTCGAACATGGCGGTCGGCTACAACAACTTCGATATGGACGCGTTCACGCGCGCGGGCGTTCTCGCGACGAACACGCCGAACGTGCTCAACGAGACGACGGCGGATCTCGGATGGGCGCTCATGATGGCGGCCGCGCGCCGGATGAGCGAGAGCGAACGTCTGCTGCGCTCGGGCGCGTGGGATCGTTGGTCGTACGACATGCTCATGGGCGTCGACATTCACGGCGCGACGCTCGGCGTGATCGGCATGGGACGCATCGGGCAGGCGGTCGCGCGTCGCGCGAAGGGGTTCGGCATGCGCGTCGTGTATTACAACCGCTCGCGTGTCGCGCCCGAGATCGAACGCGAACTCAACGCCGAATACGTCGACAAGGCGACGCTCTTGCGCACGGCCGATCACATCGTGCTCGTGCTGCCCTATACGCCCGAGAGCCACCATACGATCGGCGCCGCCGAACTCGCGCAGATGAAACCGACCGCGACGCTCACGAATATCGCGCGCGGCGGGATCGTCGACGACGCGGCGCTGGTCGAGGCGCTGCGTGAACGCCGGATCGGCGCGGCGGGGCTCGATGTCTTCGAGGGCGAGCCGAAGCTTCATCCGGGCTTCCTCGATCTGCCGAACGTCGTGTTGACGCCGCACATCGGAAGCGCGACGCTCGCGACGCGGCGCGCGATGGCGAATCTCGCGGCCGACAATCTGATCGCGGGGCTCAACGAGGGGCCGCAAGCCGGCCATCCGCCGACGCCGATCAACCCCGAGGTCATGGCGCGCTGGAGCGCTGCATGAGCGCAGACGCATCGGGCACGGTCGTCGTCTTGCTCGGCGTGGCGCTTGTCGTCGCGCTGATCGCCGTGATCGTGCTCGCTGTGTGGTCGATGCGCAGGGGCGGCCGAGTCGACGACCGCGTGATCGACGAACTCGGCGATCGCTGGAACGATGCGGCGCTGATGCAGCAACGCGCGATCGAGCGGCTCGAACGCGAGATCCGGTCCGATATCGCGCAGAACGCGCGGGTCGGTCGCGATGAGCAGAGCGTTGCGCTCAAGCGTTTCGGCGACACGTTGAATCAGCAGCTCGCGCATCTGTCGGAGGGCAACGAGCGGCGGCTCGCCGAGGTGCGCGCGACGCTTGAGCAGAAGCTCAAGGACATCGAGGCGAACAACGCGGCGAAGCTCGACGAGATGCGGCGCACGGTCGACGAGAAACTCCATGCGACGCTCGAACAGCGTCTCGGCGAGTCGTTCAAGCTCGTCTCGGATCGGCTCGAGCAGGTACATCGCGGGCTCGGCGAAATGCAGACGCTCGCGGCGGGCGTCGGCGACCTCAAGCGCGTGCTGACCAATGTCAAGACGCGCGGAACCTGGGGCGAAGTCCAGCTCGAAGCCTTGCTCGAACAGGTGCTGACGCCCGACCAGTATGCGAAGAACGTCGCAACGGTGCCGGGGCGCGCCGAGCGCGTGGAGTTCGCGATTCGCCTGCCGGGACGTCACGACGGTGCAGCGGGCGTGGGCGGTGCGCTATCGCCGGTCTGGTTGCCGATCGACGCGAAGTTTCCGCGCGAGGATTACGAGCGACTCGTGCTCGCGCAGGAGCGTGCCGACCCGGCGGCCGTCGAGGAGGCGGTGCGCGCGCTCGATCAGCGCGTGCGGCACGAGGCCCGCACGATCGCCGAAAAATACGTGGCGCCGCCGCATACGACCGATTTCGGCTTGCTGTATCTGCCGACCGAAGGGCTCTACGCCGAGGTGCTGCGTCGCCCGGGTTTGACGGACGCGCTCCAGCGCGACTACCGGATCTCGGTCGCCGGCCCGACGACGCTCACGGCGTTGCTGAACAGCTTGCAGATGGGTTTTCGCACGCTGGCGATCGAAAAGCGATCGAGCGAGGTCTGGCAGGTGCTCGGCGCGGTCAAGACGGAGTTCGGCAAGTTCGGCGACGTGCTCGCGCGGACCAAGACGCAATTGCAGACCGTCGCGCGCACGATCGAGGCGGCGGAGGTGCGGACGCGTTCCATGTCGCGCAAGCTTCGCGATGTCGAAGCGCTGCCCGGCGAAGCGGTCGCGCGCGCGTTCGACGATGCGAGCACGGGCGCGTTGTTCGATGAATCGGCCTCGGCCGGCGAGAACGATGAGGATCGGGTCCGCGGGGATTCGACCGGCGGGTAACCCACTACCGGCGAGCCGGCGGCCGGTAGTGGGCGCCGGATCGCGCTATGGCTGGGCGAAGGCCGTCAGCGCGTCGCCTGTCATGCGTACGACGCGCCAGTCGGGCAGGACCGTCGCGCCGAGACTTTCGTAGAACGCGATCGCTGCCGTGTTCCAGTCGAGCACGGTCCATTCGAACCGCGCGCATCGGCGTTCGACCGCGATCGCGGCGAGCTTGCGCAGCAGCGCGGTCGCGAGGCCTGCGCGGCGCGCGGCCGGACTGACGTAGAGGTCTTCGAGATAGAGGCCGCGCCGGCCGAGGAATGTCGAATAGTTGTGGAAGAACAGCGCGTAGGCGACGACGACGCCATCGCGCTCCGCGACAAGACATTCGACGCGCGGCGTGTCGCCTGCGAGCGCATCGCGCAGCGACTCGGGCGTCGCGACGAGCAGATCCGTCAGACGTTCGAAGTCGGCGAGTTCGGCGATCAGTCCATGGATCGCGCGGGCGTCGTCGGCGCGGGCGAAGCGAATCGACGCGGACTGCATCAGTCGTCGTCCTCGGGGGCGTCGGTGAGCGCGATCTCGATACCGCCGAAACGGCCCGCGACCCAGTTGTAGGCGTGGCAGGCGATCCAGAGCAGCGCAAAGCCGAGCAGGGCGTTGAGGATCAACGCGCTGAAGAACGCGAGCACGATATTCGCGATCGACGAACTCGACAGGCCGCCGCTCGCGAGGCCCGACTGGATCGCCGCGACGAGCGCACCGAGGATCACGATCGGGACCGAGAACGTCAGATAGATCAGGATGAGCGCCTTCGCGGTTTGCCCCGGCGTGATGTACGAAATCTGCTTTCTCATGGAATAGCTGAATGAATAAGGGCGTCCGGCGTTCCGGCATCGCGGCCGGGTCGGCGATTGTATCGATGTCTATGGGTACGAGGGTGCGCGATTATCGTTCTAATTCGCGGAGGTCGCGCAGGGTGTTCGCATTGTAGAACGCGCGGGAATCGGGAAAACTGACTTCAACCGGGTTGTGGCGACGGTACCACGCGTCGAGTTTGTACGCGCCCGCGTCGAGCGCGGCGGCGGCCGAGGCCGCGAGGCGGCGCGGGATCAGGGCGAAGACGGGGTGGCGTTGGCGCGATCCGTCGGCCTCGATCGTGGCCGCGACGGCGAGATCGGCGGCGCTGATCTCGATCGCCTCGATCAGGCGGGCGGCGAGGTCCGTCGGGAACAACGGGGCGTCGCACGGGACCACGAGCAACCAGTCCGAATCGATGGAGGCGAGTCCGGTCGCGATGCCCGCGAGCGGCCCGCTGAAGCGCGGCGTGCCGGCATGGGTCGCGTCCGGCGCATTCGCATCGGTATGCGTCTGGGGCGAGGCGGTGCGCATGGGGCCTGCATCGTCGCTGAAGACCGGATAGCCATATCGCCGGTACTCGGCGATATGGCGATTCGCGCTGATCGCCAGATGACCGACCTGGGGTGCGAGGCGCGCGATCGCGTGTTCGACGAGCGGGCGCCCCAGCAGCGGTTCGAGACCTTTGTCGACGCCCCCCATGCGCGCGCCCTGGCCACCCGCGAGGATCAGGCCCGTGAGCTGCGCACGCGCGATGACGGTTCGCGTGCCGTGCGTCATCCGCCGATATACGACATCTCGACACGCCGCGCGTCGTGCGCGGCGACGTCGCGCGGCGCGCTGTTCGAGGCGCGGATTTCCGAGTAATGATCGCCGCGGCCGTGCCAGATCCGCGCGATGGCCGTGGCGAGCGCCGCATCGTCGAGGCCCGGGGCGCGGAGCAGCGCGCGCAAGTCGTATCCCTGCGACGCAAACAGGCACAGATAGATCTTGCCTTCGGTCGAGAGCCGGACACGTGTGCAATCGCCGCAGAAGGCCCGTGTGACGCTCGAAATCGTGCCGAATTCGCCGCTTCCGTCGCTATAGCGCCAGCGCTCGGCTGTTTCGCCGCGATAGCCGGGCGCGACGGGCTCGATCCGGGCGTACTGTGCGATCTGCGCGATGACGTCCGCGGATGCGACGACATCGTCCATACGCCAGCCGTTCGACGTACCGACGTCCATGTATTCGATGAAGCGGAGCACGACGCCGGTACCGCGAAAATGGCGCGCCATCGGCACGATTTCATGGTCGTTCGTGCCGCGCTTGACGACCATATTGACCTTGATCGACCCGAATCCCGCCTCGCGCGCCGCATCGATGCCGTCGAGCACCTCGGCGACGGGGAAGTCGGCGTCGTTGATCTGGCGAAACAGGGAGTCGTCGAGCGCGTCGAGGCTCACGGTCAGGCGGCGGAGGCCGGCCGCGCGCAGCGCATGCGCTTTCCGTGCGAGCAGCGAGCCGTTCGTCGTCAAGCTCAGATCGAGCGGGTCGCCTTCGGGTGTTCGAAGCGAGGCGAGTCGTTCGATCAGGTGTTCGATATTTCTGCGCAGCAGCGGCTCGCCGCCCGTCAGACGAATCTTGCGCACGCCGTGAGCGACGAAAACCGTCGCAAGACGCTCGATTTCCTCGAATGTGAGCAGTTCCGCATGCGGCAGAAACGGATGGTCGTTGCCGAAGATCTCTTTCGGCATGCAGTAGACGCATCGGAAGTTGCAGCGATCGGTGATCGAGATCCGGAGATCGCGCAAGGCGCGGCCGCGCGTGTCCGTCAGGACGCCGTTCGGCGGAACGGGCGAACCGGACAGGTCGGGCGTCGGCCGATCGCGCAACATCGAGCGCCAATCGGTAACCGGAATGATCTTGCTGGACATGGCATTTCTGGATGGGGGCAATTCATTCTAGCCGAACAGAATCGACCGGATTGCCTCGCCGTGGGGACCGGCGCACTGTGACGATTCACTCATCCGTCGACTCGCCCAAAGAAAAAGCCCCCGAGCCGGGAGGCTGGGGGGCTTTACCGAGCCGCGCTTCGCATGGCGAGGCGCAGCCGGATTCGATGCGTGCCGCGTGTGACGCGGCGGACATCCCGACGGGCGGGATCGTGCCGGCCGAATCATCGCTGACTCGGCCGGGCGCGATCGTGTCGCCCGGCTGATTACGCCTGGCCGTTCGGGGTGTGTCCCGTTTCGACCTGGACCATCGGCGCTGTCGAGACCGGCGGCAACGGCTTGCGTTCGCGCGGCGCGCGAGCCGGCCGTACTTGCTGAGCGGCGATGTCGCGCGCGGCACGAAGCTTGTCCGAGTCCGTGTTGACCCAGACGAGGCCCGCCGATTCGAGCATCGGCGAGAGCGCCTCGACCGACAGCGTGCCGTGAGCGGCCGAGGCGGCCGGTGCCGACGTACCCGTCGATGTCGCGACAGGCGCTGCAGCGGCGGGCGCTACCGGCGTGCCGGACGCCGCGGGAACCGCCGGCACATCGGTCGAAGCCGGCGCCACCGCTTGTGCGGCGGTGCGCGTCGTGTCTTCCGTATCGGCGCGCGGCGCCGGCGCAACATCCCGAGCCGGTGCGACCACCGGTGCCGGTGCGACTTGAGCCGATTCGACGGTCACGGGGACCGGCGCCGTCTCTGCCGTCGCCGCAGCTTCGACCGATGCGGATGCCGGTGCTGCAGGCGTTTCGACGGGCGCTTGAACCGGAGCCGAAGCCACGGGTTCGGCAACGACCGGGGTCGTCTGAACCGGCGCGACAGCCACCGGCGCGTCGATTTCACGCGAGCCGGTCTGCGGCTCGGCGTGCGACGCCGCTGCGGCCGGTTCTGTCACGGACGCCGACTCCGATGCGGCGGGCGCGGACGATGCAACAGGCGCGCTCGCCTCGACATCGCGACGCGTTTCGACCGCTTGAGCCGCTTCCGGGGCATGCGGTGCGACCGCTTCCGGCGACATGGCTGCAGCGGGTTCGACGTCCGGTGTCGCAACGGGGCGAGCCGGTTCGCGTGCCTCGCCTTCCGACTCGATCGCTTCGACCGGTGCCGCCTGGCCGGCGCCTTCGGCGACATCCGCCTCGAGCGTCGCGTTGACGTTGTCTTCCTCGCGCTCGCGACGGCCACCACGGCGGCCGCGACGACGACGACGGCGTTCTTCGCCGCCTTCGCGCAACGCTTCGCTATCGCCCGACAGATCCTCGTTCGAACGCGCATTGCCGTTTTCATCGAGCGAGACGTCCGCGGCTTGTCCGTTCAGCTTGTCTTCGGCCGTTACGACGGCTTCCGCTGCGGCGCGCTTTTCACGACGCTCGCCACGTTCACTGCGTTCGCCACGCTCGGCGCGTTCGCCGCGGTCCGCGCGCTCCGCACGTTCGCCGCCCTTGCGCTCGCCGCGCTCCTGGCGTTCGACGCCGTCGATCGCGTCGGCAAGCCGTTCCTGGCGTTCACGATTGCCACGGCCTTCGCGTGCTTCACGCGGCTCGCGACCTTCACGACCCTCGCGCGGTTCACGGCTCTCGCGGGTTTCACGGCCCTCACGGGGTTCGCGTGCTTCACGCGTTTCGGCCGAGCGGTCGCCGCGATCTTGACGCGGGCCGCGCTGGGCCTGCTTGCCTTCGGCGTCGCGTGTCTGCGCACCGCCGCGGCGGTTGTTGCGGCCACGATCCTGACGCTCGCCCTTGTCGGCGCGTTCGCCCTTGTCGCCCGGCGTGCCGGCGCGATCCTTGTCGCCGCGCTCGACGCGATCGCGTGCGGTGCGCGCCGACGGCTTCGCGGCCGGCGCTTCGACGACCGGCGCGGGTGCGGGCGCGCCCGCGAACAGGCGCTTGACCCAGCCGAAGAACCCGCCGGTCGCGACCGGTGCGGCTGCGGCCGGCGCGGCGGCGACGGGTTCCGGACGCGGCGTCGAGGCCGGCGCCGGACGCTCGGGCGTAATGCCCTTGACCGCGGCTTCCTGCTTCGGCTTCGCGTCTTCGGCGCGCTTGCTGTAGCCCGATTCCGACTCGAGCTCGCGCGCGGCCTCTTCGGCCATCTTGTAGCTCGCGCGCGGATCTTCGAGGCGCGGATCGTCGTGACGCAGCCGTTCGAGCTTGTAGTGCGGCGTGTCGAGATGCTTGTTCGGGATCAACACGACGTTGACCTTGAAGCGCGTCTCGATCTTGTTGATTTCCTGACGCTTCTCGTTGAGCAGGAACGCGGTGACTTCGACGGGCACCTGGCAATGAATCGCCGAGGTGTTTTCCTTCATCGCCTCTTCCTGGATGATCCGAAGGACCTGGAGCGCCGACGATTCGGTATCGCGGATATGACCCGTGCCGTTGCATCGCGGGCACGTGACATGGCTGCCTTCCGACAGCGCCGGGCGCAGACGCTGACGCGAAAGCTCCATGAGGCCGAAGCGCGAGATCTTGCCCATCTGGACGCGCGCGCGGTCATGCTTGAGCGCGTCCTTGAGACGCTGCTCGACTTCACGCTGGCTCTTGCTCGACTCCATGTCGATGAAGTCGATGACGATCAGGCCGCCGAGGTCGCGCAAGCGCAGTTGGCGCGCGACTTCGTCCGCGGCTTCGAGATTCGTGCGGGCCGCGGTTTCTTCGATATCGGCGCCCTTGGTCGCGCGCGCCGAGTTCACGTCGATCGCGACGAGCGCTTCGGTGTGATCGATGACGATCGCGCCGCCCGACGGCAGCGGAACGGTCCGCGAGTAGGCCGTCTCGATCTGATGCTCGATCTGGAAGCGCGAGAACAGCGGCACGTCGTCGCGGTAGCGCTTGACCTTGTTGAGGTTGTCCGGCATCACGACGCTCATGAACGCGCGTGCCTGTTCGTCGATCTCCTCGGTGTCGATGAGGATTTCGCCGATATCCGGTTGGAAATAGTCGCGAATCGCGCGGATGACGAGGCTCGATTCGAGATAGATCAGCAACGGACCGCGCGTCTGCTTCGACGCGTCTTCGATCGCGCGCCAGAGCTGCATGAGGTAGTTGAGGTCCCACTGGAGCTCTTCGGCGCTGCGGCCGATGCCGGCCGTGCGCGCGATGATGCTCATGCCGTCGGGCAGCTCGAGCTGGCCCATCGTCTCGCGCAGTTCCTGCCGTTCCTCGCCCTCGATGCGGCGCGATACGCCGCCGCCGCGCGGGTTGTTCGGCATCAGCACGAGGTAACGGCCCGCGAGCGAGATGAACGTCGTGAGCGCCGCGCCCTTGTTGCCGCGTTCTTCCTTTTCGACCTGGACGATGAGTTCCTGGCCCTCGCGCAGCGCATCCTGGATGCGTGCCGAGCGCATGTCGACGCCTTCGCGGAAATACTGGCGGGCGACTTCCTTGAACGGAAGGAAGCCGTGGCGGTCTTCGCCGTAATTGACGAAGCAGGCTTCGAGAGACGGTTCGATGCGGGTGATGACACCCTTGTAGATATTGCCTTTGCGTTGTTCGCGACCGGCGGTTTCGATGTCGATGTCGATCAGTTTCTGACCGTCGACGATTGCAACGCGCAATTCCTCCTGCTGCGTTGCATTGAACAGCATGCGTTTCATTGAACGGCTCCCAGAGCAACTGCGCCGTCGTTTTGGGTCCGTCCGCGCGGATGGGCGCGACCAGTCGCGTGGACTGATGCGGGACCGGACACCGGATGGACACATGCGGCCAGATGGGGCCGCACGGACCGGGAAAACGACAGCGCGCCGCGCTTTTTTGTTGTCACATATAAAGCACGCGGGGCCGAAGTCGGGGACGGGAGAATTGCCGGATCAGCCTGCCCGTTCCGAAGGGCAGCATTGGCACTGGCGATTGGCGATGCGGGCAACCATGCGCGGGCATGCCGTATCCTGACTGAGCCGGTCCGTGCGGAAAATCGCACCTGGACCGGACGCCAGAACCGGACGCGCAAGCGGGCGCCTGTATGCATGCTTGGCCGGCCCATTCGGCGCGCGGCGTCACAGTACATGCCTGACATCGCACCGGTCGACATCCGTCGCATCCGGCTTCGCCGTGATCGTCCACGATCACCAGGGAAGCGGGGCGCGTCGGCCGCGGACCGGCTGACTTCGCAACTCGCGCAGCGTGCCTGACACAGCCCGCTGCGCGATTCAAAATTCTTTTTGACCCTAACTTCGCTGCCCGCGAAACACGCTCGCCAACCGGAGGCGCCTGTGGGCGCACTCCCTGCCGGAGCGGATCTCGTGCGTGCAACTCACTCAACCATGCTCGTCGAAGCGGGACGAGCAACCGGCCCACGGGTGCAAGTAAAATGACGGTTTTGACCGCTCGCACGGGGCACACTTTCGTGTCTGGCCGGCAAGTGCCGGTGACAGCCAACGAAAGTTGGGACAAATTATATGCAGAATGAATGAGTTAGGCAAAACCTCCGGGCAAGCGGTCGCGGCCGACCAGGTCTCGATGATCGAGATCGACGACGAGTGGGCCGGTCAGCGCATCGACAACTTCCTCATGCGCGTCTGCAAAGGCGTGCCGAAAAGCCATGTCTACCGGATCCTGCGCAGCGGCGAGGTCCGCGTCAACAAGGGCAGAGTGAGCGCTGACTATCGTCTTGAGGCCGGCGACACGGTCCGCGTGCCGCCGATCCGGATCGCGGCGAAAGAAGTCGAGACGCCGGCCTGGATGCCGCCGCCGTCCTATGCGATCGTCCATGAGGACGACCACCTGCTCGTGATCGACAAGCCGGCGGGTCTCGCCGTGCACGGCGGAAGCGGGGTCAGCTTCGGCGTCATCGAGCAATTGCGCAACGCGCGGCCGAAGGCCAAATATCTCGAACTCGTGCACCGGCTCGATCGTGAGACGTCGGGCCTGCTGATGATCGCCAAGCGCCGCTCGGCGCTCGTTTCGCTGCACGAGCAGATCCGCGAGAATCGGGTGGACAAACGATACCTCGCGTGCGTCGCCGGGGACTGGCACGATCGGCGTCGCGCGGTCAAAGCGCCGCTGCACAAATACCTGACGCCCGACGGCGAGCGTCGGGTCCGCGTGCAGGAGGACGGACTCGCGTCCCATACGATCTTCAATCTCATCGAGCGGTTCGCCGGTTTCGCGCTGCTCGAATGCGAACTCAAGACCGGCCGCACGCACCAGATCCGCGTACATCTTCAGCATGTGGGCACGCCGATCGTCGGCGACGAGAAATACGGCGACTTCGCGCTCAACAAGCAACTCGCGCGTTCGGGAGCGAAGCCGGGCATCCGCCGCATGTTCCTGCATGCGTACAAGCTGCGGATCACGCATCCGGGAACCGGGGCGCCGCTCGAAGTCGAAGCGCCGTTGCCGGACGAATGCCGGCAGTTTCTGAACCAATTGCAGGATGACGAGGGCCATGCCGCAAAAACAGTTTGATTTGATCGTGTTCGACTGGGACGGCACGCTGATGGACTCGACGCGGCACATCACGCGCAGCATCCAGGCCGCGTGCCGCGATCTCGGCCTTCCCGTGCCCGATGATCAGGCGGCGAGCTATGTCATCGGGCTCGGCTTGCGCGAGGCGCTTGAAATCGCCGCGCCGGCGCTCGATCCGGCCGACTACCCGAAGCTCGTCGAGCGGTATCGCGTGCACTATCTGACCGGCGATCCGACGATCGAGCTGTTCGACGGCGTGCGCGCGATGCTCGAACGCCTGCGCGCAGCGGGTTTTCTGCTGGCGGTCGCCACCGGCAAGAGCCGGGTCGGGCTCGATCGTGCGCTCAACGCCGTCGATCTGGTCGGCATGTTCGATGTCACGCGATGTGCCGACGAAACCTTCTCGAAACCCCATCCGCAAATGCTTCATGAGGTCATCGATTTTGTCGGCCGGACGCCCGAGCGTACCGTCATGATCGGCGACACAACACATGACCTGCAGATGGCGCTCAATGCGGGCACGGCGGGCATCGCGGTCACCTACGGCGCGCACGCCGAGGCGCCTCTGCTCAAGCTGTCGCCGCGGTTTTGCGCGCACGATGTCGCCGAACTCGGTCGGTGGCTCGATCAGAATGCTTGAGCCTAAACCTCGAACGCGTTAAAACGTCATACGAATCTCATGGAACCTGTGTATATCTGCGATGCGCTTGCGCTGGTGGACGGCGGTTCGGGGGTTCGCGCGAACGCGACCTACCTCGGTCACGACACGACGGTGTTCTTCGTCCGGTTCGACGGCGTGGCCTACGGGTACTTGAATCAGTGCGCGCATGTGCCGATGGAGTTGGACTGGAATGAGGGGCAGTTCTTCGACGATTCGGGTTTATACTTGGTTTGCGCAACCCACGGCGCCGTTTATACGCCCGAGAGCGGGCGATGTGTCGGCGGTCCGTGTCGGGGTGCGAAACTCCGCGCAGTACGGGTTGAAGAACGCGAAACGCCTTCCGGCCGCGCGATCTTTTGGCTACCGGACGACGACGTGCGTCCGGCGGCTGTTGTGTGACTGACCGGTCGCCAATCCATTGGCTGGAACAACGCCTTTTTTGACGACGCATGTCAGATAATTTCGATCGCCCTGAATCATCGACGCCTCCCGCAGCATCCGTCCCGCCGGGCCGGGAACCCAACTGGGAACGCGCCGTCCTCGAAAAGCTCGCGCTGTCGGCGCTGCGTGAGCAGCGCGCGACGCGTCGTTGGAAAATCTTCTTTCGCTTTGCGTTTCTGATCGTATTCGCACTGATCGCGTGGGGCTTGCTCAACGTGTCGGGCGAGACGACCGTGTCGACGGGCCGCCATACGGCGCTCGTGACGCTGACCGGCGAGATCTCGTCGGATGGACAGGCGAGTGCGGAAAACATCAATGCCTCGCTCGAATCGGCGTTCGCCGACACGAACACGGTCGGCGTGATCCTGCGGATCAACAGTCCCGGCGGCAGCCCCGTGCAGGCGGCGATCATCAACCGCGACATGCGGCGCCTGCGCACGAAGTATCCGAGCAAGCCGCTGTATGTCGTCGTCGACGATATGTGCGCGTCGGGCGGGTACTACGTGGCGGTCGCGGCCGACAAGATCTATGTCGATCAGGCGAGCGTGGTCGGCTCGATCGGCGTGCTCATGGAGGGATTCGGCTTCACGGGTCTGATGGACAAGCTCGGCGTCGAACGGCGTCTGCATACGTCGGGCGAGAACAAGGGCTTGTTCGATCCGTTCTCGCCGGAGTCCGACAAGGCCAAGGAGCATGCGCAGCAGATGCTCGACCAGATCCACGCGCAATTCATCGCGGCGGTCAAGCAGGGTCGCGGCAACCGGCTCAAGAACCCTGACGATCCCGATCTGTTCTCGGGCTTGTTCTGGACGGGCCAGCAGAGTGTCGATCTCGGCTTGGCCGATGGATTCGGCGACACCGATTTCGTCGCGCGCAATGTGATCAAGGCCGACAACGTCGTCGACTACACGGTCAAGTCGAATTTCGCCGACCGTCTCGCGAGCCGTTTCGGCGCGTCGATCGGCGATGCCGCGATGAAGGCGCTCGCGCACGTCGCCGTGCGGACCTCGCTCCAATAAGGCTTGCAGCGCCGCCGGGCGAGCGCCTGCTTGCCCGGCGCCGCCGCCCTTGCGCGGCACGGTTCGCGCGTATCAGCTTGCAAGCATCAGTTCGCACGCATCAATTCGCAAGCATCAGGAAGATCGCGGGGCGCTTGTTGAGGTCGAGCGTATCGGATTTCCATTCCGATGCCGGCTTGCAGACGACCTGTTCGGTCGGCAGCGTGAGGTCTACCGCAACGCAGACGCGTGTCGACGGTGCGAGCGTGCTGCGCATCGCGTCGAGCATCGCTTTGTTCCGATACGGCGTTTCGATGAAGATCTGCGTCTGCTTGCCGCGGCGCGAGGTCTGTTCGAGTTCGCGAAGCTGCTTGACGCGCGCGGCGGCGTCGAGCGCCAGATAGCCGTGAAACGCGAAACTCTGGCCATTGAGGCCCGACGCCATCAATCCGAGCAGGATCGAATTCGGCCCGACGAACGGCACGACGCGCACGCCGCGCCGGTGCGCGCGCTCGACGAGCAGCGCGCCCGGATCGGCGACCGCGGGGCAGCCGGCCTCGGACACGAGTCCGCCGTCGGCACCGTCGAGAATCGGCTTGAGCAGCGCCTCGACCTGGGCCGCGGGCGTATTGACGTTGAGCTCCGCGATCCGGATGTCCTGGATCGGCCGTTCGGTGCCGACCCGCTTGAGGAACGCGCGCGTGCTCTTCGCGTTTTCGCCGACGAAATAACCGAGCCGGCTCGCGCATGCGCGTACGGGCGCGGGCAATACGAGCTCGAGTGCGGCTTCGTCGCCTTCGCCGAGCGTGTTCGGGATCAAATAGAGCGTGCCAGTCATGCGCGGAGTACCGGATAGCCTGCGTGGTTCAACATGCTGACGAGTTCGATCAGCGGAAGCCCGATCAGCGCGGTGGGGTCATGGCTCTCGATCGATTCGAGCAGCGCGATCCCGAGTCCCTCGGCTTTGGCGCTGCCCGCGCAGTCGTAGGGCTGTTCGGCATGCAGATACGCGTCGAGCGCCGCGTCGGGAAGGTTGCGAAAGCGCACGCGCGTGAGGATGTCCTTGATCTGCGCATCGCCGCGCGCGGCATCGAATACGCAGAGCGCGCTATGGAATTCGACGACGCGCCCGCGCATCGTCTGCAGTTGCGCAAGCGCGCTGCGATGGTCGCCGGGCTTGCCGATCTGCTGGCCGTCGAGTGTCGCGACCTGATCGGACCCGATGATCAGCGCGCGCGGGTGCCGCTCGGCGACGGCGCGGGCTTTTTCGACGGCGAGGCGCATCGCCGTCGAGGCGGGGCTCTCGTCGGGGCGCGGCGTCTCGTCGATCGCCGGAACGACGACGGAAAACGGCACGCGCAGGCGTTCGAGTAGCGTGCGCCGGTACGGGGAACTGGAGGCAAGAATCAGGGAGCGATCGGCTTCGGATGACATCGTCGGGCGTTCAGGACGGGCGCCGCCGGCGGGCAAGCAGGCGGACGCTTAAAACCATCGGGTTAAGTGATTGACTCGAAAGGCCAAAAATCGGTACACTCTCGCGTTTCGCAGCGGCAGCACTGTTATGAGCTCATCCACCGCGGCTGCCGGTCCCGACTGGCGTGCTTTCGATCTGTTCGAGTTTGCCCGCGCGGGACGCAGCGGCGCGGGCGACATCGCGCTGGGCGACTTGCCGCGCATAGTAAACGAACTCGCGGTTCCCGTATCGGAACATGGCGGGTCTCGCGACGGGTTCGTGCACTGGACGGCGCAGGGTGAGCGGCGCGAGGTGACGGGCGCGGCGCCCGAGTTGCATCTGCACGTGACGATTCGCGCCGCGTTGTGGCTCGAATGCCAACGCTGCATGACGCCGTACGAGCAGCCGATCCATGTGCGCGCAAGCTATCTGATTGTCGCGACCGAAGAGCAGGCCGACGCGGTGCCGCTCGAAGACGATGAAATCGATCCGATCGTCGGATCAAAGCAGTTCGACTTGTACGAGCTGATTGAAGAAGAAATATTGCTGTCGTTTCCGCTCGTGCCGAAGCACGACGTGTGTCCCTCGGTGCACGAGTCGCTCGTGACCGGGAAGGCAGGCGATATCGTGATCGCGCATCCGGACCCGGATGAGGCCAAGCGAGACGACAACCCGTTTGCGGCGCTTTCCGCGCTGAAACGCGACGTTCCGCCAAAGAACGACGCATGAACGAACCAGGCAATGCTCGACCTGAGGGTGCTGCCTGAATATGCTAGAATCCGGCAAAATTTTTAGGAGTTGTCATGGCTGTCCAGCAAAACAAGAAGTCGCCGTCGAAGCGCGGCATGCACCGTTCCCACGATTTCCTGACCGGCGCGGCGATCGCTGTCGAACCGACGTCGGGTGAAACGCATCTGCGTCATCACATCAGCCCGAACGGCTACTACCGCGGCAAGAAGGTCGTCAAGACCAAGAACGACTAAGTGCGCGCAGCCATTTTGGCTCCCGGGTTCGACATCGTCGGCCCGAACGCGTGCATAGCGTGGGTTCGACAAAACAAGCGGCATCCGATGCCGCTTTTTTGTATCCAGATCCGTCTCGTCGCATGACCGTCAAGATCACTATCGACTGCATGGGCGGCGATCACGGTCCGTCCGTGACGGTGCCGGCAGCCGTCAGCTTCGTCCGCTCCCATCCGGATGCGGAACTGGTGCTCGTCGGCCTTGAAGAGCCGATTCGGGCGCAACTCAAGCGCGCCAAAGTCGTCGACCCGCGCGAAATCGCAGCTTTGCCGGTGGTGCCGGCTTCCGAGGTCGTCCAGATGGACGATCCCGTCGAGGTCGCCTTGCGCAAGAAAAAAGACTCGTCGATGCGTGTCGCCTTGAATCTCGTCAAGGACGGCAGCGCGCAGTGCTGCATTTCCGCGGGTAATACGGGTGCGTTGATGGCCGTCTCGCGCTATGTGCTCAAGACGCTCGCGGGCGTCGAGCGCCCGGCGCTCGCGACCGTCATGCCGAACCGCAAGGGCTATTCGACGGTCCTCGATCTTGGCGCGAACGTCGACTGCGAGCCGCAGCATTTGCTGCAGTTCGCGGAGATGGGGCATGCGCTCGTCGCGGCCGTCGACGGCAAGGAGCGGCCGACGATCGGCTTGCTCAACATCGGCGAAGAGGTCATCAAGGGCAACGAAGTCATCAAGCGCGCCGGCGAATTGCTGCGCGCGAGCACGTTGAACTTCTACGGCAATGTCGAAGGCGACGACATCTACAAAGGCACGACCGACGTGATCGTCTGCGACGGTTTTGTCGGCAATGTCGCGCTCAAGACGTCCGAAGGTCTCGCCCAGATGCTCACGGCAATGATCAAGGAAGAGTTCGGGCGCTCGTGGATGACGCGGCTCATGGCCGTGCTCGCGTGGCCGGTTCTCGCGCGCTTCAAGCGCCGCGTCGATCACCGTCGCTACAGCGGCGCCGCGCTGCTCGGCTTGCGCGGCGTGGTGATCAAGTGTCACGGCTCGGCCGACGCTTACGCGTTTGAGTGGGCCATCAAACGCGGTTATGATGCCGTCAAGAACGGCGTCCAGGCCCGTCTGGCAAAGGCCATGGAAGAAAACGCCTCGCCGCTCGCCGGCACGGACGCGTTATCGTCCGGTGCATCGGGCGGCTCTGTCGATCCTCGCATCGCGCTCGCGACCGTTTCCCCGAAGGTATGATGGCTTCCACCACGCAGCAGTCCCCGTATTCCCGCATCATCGGTACCGGCAGCTATTTGCCGCCCAACCGCGTCACCAACGATCAACTCGCCGCTCAACTCGCCGCACGCGGGCTCGAGACGAGCGATGAGTGGATCGTTGCGCGCACGGGCATCCACGCGCGTCACTTCGCCGAACCGGACGTGACGACGACCGACCTCGCGCTCGTCGCATCGCAGCGCGCTATCGAATCGGCGGGCATCGATCCGCAGTCGATCGATCTGATCATCGTCGCGACGTCGACGCCTGATTTCGTGTTTCCGAGTTCGGCTTGCCTGCTGCAAAACAAACTCGGCATCAAGAACGGGTGTGCCGCGTTCGACGTGCAGGCCGTGTGTTCGGGCTTTGCTTACGCACTCGCGACGGCCGACAACTTCATTCGCAGCGGTGCGAACAAGACGGCGCTCGTCGTCGGCGCCGAGACGTTTTCGCGGATTCTCGATTTCAACGATCGCACGACATGCGTGCTGTTCGGCGATGGCGCGGGCGCGGTCGTGCTGACGGCATCGGACGAGCCCGGCGTGCTCTCGACGGCGCTGCATGCCGACGGCAGCCACGCATCGATTCTGTGCGTGCCCGGCAATGTGCACGGCGGCGCGATCGCGGGGAACGCGTTCCTGCACATGGACGGTCAGGCGGTGTTCAAGCTGGCCGTCAACGTGCTCGAAAAAGTCGCGAACGAAGCGCTCGCGAAGGCCGGCATGCAGGCATCGGAGCTCGATTGGCTGATTCCGCACCAGGCCAATATCCGGATCATGTCGGGCACCGCGCGCAAGCTCGGTCTCAACGCCGAGCGCATGGTCGTGACCGTCGACGAACACGGCAATACGTCGGCCGCGTCGATCCCGCTTGCGCTCGACGCCGCGGTCCGCGACGGGCGCATCAAGAAGGGGCAGCACGTATTGCTCGAAGGCGTCGGCGGCGGATTCACCTGGGGCGCCGCGCTCGTGCGCATGTAGATCGTCCGGCGCGACAGCGCCGGATCGAATGTCATCGGGGTCGACAAGACTGTCGCGTGCTCGATGCGCGCGTCCGGGTCGTCTGTGTCTTGCGCGCGGAACCATGCGACGGACACGCGCAGTCGGAATCGGCCGCGCGATCGACACGATGAGGACAGGGACCGGCCGATCGCGGCAGAGCGCCGCATGGAGCCGGTTCGAGGCGGGACGCTTCGCTGCGTTCGAACAAATCGAATGCGCCCGCATGATCCAGTCAGACAAGAGAAGGGGACGTCATGAAGTTTGCGTTTGTATTTCCCGGTCAGGGCTCTCAGGCGGTCGGCATGCTCAACGCGTTTGCCGACGTGCCCGTCGTGCGGGAGACGCTCGATGAAGCGTCCGAGGCGCTCGGTCAGGACATCGGGCGCTTGATCGCCGAAGGTCCGGCCGAAGCGCTGAGCCTGACGACGAATACCCAACCCGTGATGCTCACGGCGTCATACGCGATCTACCGCGCGTGGCTGGCCGCGGGCGGCCCGGCGCCGTCGATCGTCGCGGGTCACAGTCTCGGAGAATATACGGCGCTCGTCGCCGCGGGCGCGCTGAGCTTCCGCGATGCGGTGCCGCTCGTGCGGTTCCGCGCGCAGGCCATGCAGGAAGCCGTGCCCGTCGGCACGGGCGGCATGGCCGCGATCCTCGGTCTCGACGACGATGCGGTGCGCGCCGTCTGCGCCGAAGCATCGGCTGCGGGTGTCGTCGAGGCGGTCAACTTCAACGCGCCGGCGCAAGTCGTGATCGCGGGCCTCAAGGCCGGCATCGACAAGGCCTGCGAACTGGCGAAGGCCGCCGGCGCGAAGCGCGCGCTGCCGTTGCCGGTGTCGGCGCCGTTCCACTCGTCGCTGCTCAAGCCCGCATCGGACCGCCTGCGCGAGTATCTCGCGAACGTCGACATCCGGACGCCCGCGATTCCTGTCGTCAACAATGTCGATGTCGCGATCGTCAGCGATCCGGCCGCGATTCGCGACGCGCTCGTGCGTCAGGCCGCGGGCGCGGTGCGCTGGGTCGAATGCGTCAAGCGCATCGCCGAGGACACGACGCAGGTGATCGAATGCGGCCCGGGCAAGGTGCTCGCGGGACTGACCAAGCGGATCGACGCGCAACTCGTCAACGGCGCGATTTTCGACGCCGCGTCGCTCGACGAGACGCTCAAGTCGCTTCAATAACGCGCACGGATATCGACCGTTGCGCATGCCGTCGGCGCGTGCAACTGGCCATTCGGCCAGCTCCCGCGCCGGGCTCGGACACACTACGATCATGGACAAGACTCTCGACAAACATGTGGCGCTCGTAACGGGCGCTTCGCGTGGCATCGGCCGCGCGATTGCGATGACCCTTGCGCAGCAGGGGGCGACGGTCATCGGGACGGCGACGAGCGAATCGGGCGCGGCCGCGCTGACGGAGGCGCTCTCGGCGGCCGGTCTCAGCGGCCGCGGCGTCGTGCTCAACGTCAACGACGATGCGGCCTGCGATGCGCTGATCGATGCCGTGGTCAAGGAATTCGGCGGGCTCCAGGTGCTCGTCAACAACGCGGGTATCACGCAGGATCAGCTCGCGATGCGGATGAAGGATGACGACTGGGATGCGGTCATCCACACGAATCTGCGCGCCGTGTTCCGGCTGTCGCGCGCGGTGCTGCGTCCGATGATGAAGGCACGCGGCGGCCGGATCATCAGCATCACGTCGATCGTCGGCGCGTCGGGCAATCCGGGGCAGGCCAACTACGCGGCCGCGAAGGCGGGCGTCGCGGGCATGACGCGTGCGCTCGCGCGCGAGATCGGTAGCCGCGGCATTACGGTAAACTGCGTCGCGCCGGGCTTTATCGATACGGATATGACCAAGGCGCTGCCCGACGAACAGCAAGCCGCGCTCAAGGCGCAGATTCCGCTCGGACGGCTCGGCAGCACTGACGATATCGCGCATGCGGTGGCGTTTCTCGCATCGCCGAACGCCGGCTACATCACGGGCGTCGAACTGCACGTGAACGGCGGCATGTTCATGGCGTGACGCGGGCCCGCATTCGATTACGAATGCGGTAAGTTGATTCCGATTTCCTGAACGGTTGCGCTGCGCTTTTTTGTAGAACAAACCTGCTAAAATGCGCGCACTTGTTTTTCTGAACTTATTTCCCGGAGGGGTGAATGGACAATATTGAACAGCGCGTCAAGAAGATCGTCGCCGAACAACTCGGCGTGGCTGAAGCTGAAATCAAGAATGACGCATCGTTCGTCAACGATCTCGGCGCCGACTCGCTGGACACGGTCGAACTCGTGATGGCCCTCGAAGACGAGTTCGGCATGGAAATTCCGGACGAGGAAGCCGAGAAGATCACGACGGTGCAGCAAGCGATCGACTACGCTCGCGCTCACGTCAAGGCTTGAGTTTACCTCTGTCGGACGTACCGTTCGGGTTGCCGTACGGGCTGAATTGATGGGCCACAGGGCCTTCGGAGTGCGTCTCCGTGGCTGCTGTGGCTTTTGTTTTATCAAAGCGAGCAAAAAGGAACGATCGTGAGCCGTCGTCGTGTTGTCGTTACAGGTTTGGGTCATATTTCGCCGGTCGGCAACACGGTTGCCGACGGTTGGGCAAACCTCGTCGCCGGCAAGACCGGCATCGCCAACATCACCAAGTTCGATGCATCGAACTTCTCGACCCGGTTCGCCGGTGAAGTCAAAGGCTTCGAGGTCGAGCAATACATGCCGGCGAAGGAAGCCCGGCACATGGATACGTTCATCCACTACGGCCTCGCCGCGGGGATTCAGGCGGTCCAGGACAGCGGTCTGACCGTGACCGCGGACAATGCCGAGCGTATCGGCGTCATCGTCGGATCGGGCATCGGCGGCCTGCCGATGATCGAGCAGACGCAGAGCGAATATCTGAATCGCGGTCCGCGCCGGATCTCGCCGTTCTTCGTGCCTGCGTCGATCATCAACATGATCTCGGGCCACTTGTCGATCAAATACGGCTTCAAGGGCCCGAATCTCGCGATCGTGACCGCGTGCACGACCGGCACGCACTCGATCGGCGAAGCGCTGCGCATGATCCAGCACGACGAAGCCGATGTCATGATCGCGGGCGGCGCCGAGTCGACCGTGTCGCCGCTCGGCATCGGCGGATTCGCCGCACCGCGCGCGCTCTCGCAACGCAATGACGATCCGGCGACCGCGAGCCGTCCGTGGGACAAGGATCGCGACGGTTTCGTGCTCGGCGAAGGCGCGGGCGTCCTCGTGATCGAGGAATACGAACATGCGAAGGCGCGCGGCGCGAAGATCTACTGCGAACTCGTCGGTTACGGCCGCAGCTCGGACGCGTATCACATGACCGCGCCTTGCGAAGACGGCGACGGCGCCTATCGCTGCATGAAGCTCGCGCTCAAGGATGCGGGCCTCAACGCCGACGCGATCGACTACGTGAACGCCCACGGCACGTCGACGGGCCTAGGCGACATCGCCGAAACGGTCGCGATCAAACGCGCGCTCGGCGATCACGCGAAGTCGACCGTCGTCAACTCGACGAAATCGATGACGGGGCACTTGCTCGGCGCCGCGGGCGGCATCGAGGCGGTGTTTTCGGCGCTGGCCGTCAAGCACCAGGTCTCGCCTCCGACGATCAATATCTTCAACCAGGATCCCGAGTGCGACCTCGACTACTGCGCGAATACGGCGCGGGATCTGAAAATTGAGCATGCGTTGTCGAACTCCTTCGGGTTTGGCGGGACTAACGGCACGCTCGTCTTCAAACGCGTCTGAGGCGCGGTTCACCGAATGCGTACGTCGGCCGAGTTGCATGTCGACGTACGCAGATCGTTTTGTCTCTTCGTGCTGTCGATCGGATTCATGGCCGGCGCGGCGCTCGCGCTGTATCTCGCGGCGTCGACGTTCGCGGGCCGCGAAGCGGGGTGTGTCGCGGGTCTCGTGGGTCCGATGGTGCTCGTCGCGCGTGCGCGCGTGGCGGTGCGTCGCGTGCCGTGCGTCTTTGCGCTCGCGGCCGACGGTGCGCTCGCCTGGACGGAGCGCGGCGGACACCGCGATACGGGGCAGCTCGTCGGTGCGCGTCATGTCGCGGGTCTCTGGGTCATGCTGTGCGTGCAGCCGGCGTCGCCGGATGTGATCGGCGCGTCGGGCTTCCGACGTCGCGTGACTGAGCGCGTCGCCGAGCGTGCGTGGCTGATTCCGGCCGACGCGCTCGACGGCGAAACGTTCCGCGTGCTGGCCGTGCGCCTCGCGCGGCTGACCGGCGGTCTGTGATGAGGGCGAGCGCAAGCGGGCACATTACAATGCCCGAGTATCCCGTCAGCAGTACTCAAGCGAGCGGACTCACAGGTGAGCGAAAAGGAAATCGACCAGGTTCTGGTCGAACGTGTGCAAAAAGGCGACAAGGCGGCCTTCGAGCTGCTTGTCGCAAAATATCAACGGAAAATCATCCGCCTGATCTCCCGCCTTGTCCGTGATCCGGCCGAGGTGGAAGATGTCGCCCAAGACGCCTTCATCAAGGCCTATCGTGCGTTGCCGCAGTTTCGTGGCGAGTCCGCGTTTTACACCTGGTTGTACCGGATCGCTGTCAATACGGCGAAGAACTACCTTGCAACCCAAGGTCGGCGCGCGCCGACTTCGACTGAAGCCGATGCGGAAGAAGCTGAAACTTTTGCTGAGGCGGATCAACTAAGGGATATCAACACGCCGGAATCGATGTTGATGAGCAAGCAGATCGCCGAAACGGTCAACGGGGCGATGGCGACGCTGCCCGAGGAATTGCGCACGGCGATCACGTTGCGCGAGATCGAAGGGCTCAGCTATGAGGAAATCGCGGAAGTCATGGGATGCCCGATCGGGACCGTGCGCTCCCGCATTTTTCGTGCACGGGAAGCGATCGCGACGAAGTTGCGCCCCTTGCTCGACACCCCGGAAGGCCGGCGGTGGTAGCGATCCGGCAAACAGGATCCGGTAACGGGACACCGAACCGGACAATGATCGTGGTCAGTGACACGCGTAAGTAACAGGGTAGTTTTCATGATGGGGAACAGCATGGGGTCCGTCTCGTCGCACACGCAAGCCGATTCCCGCGCGGAACGCGTTTCCGCGCTTGTCGATAATCAGTCGCTCGGCGACGTCGACCAATTTATGTTCGAACTCGACGCGGACGATCGCGCGACGTGGTCGGCTTACCACCTGGTCGGCGACGTGCTGCGTTCCGATGATCTCGCACACGGGGCGGCCGAAACCGATGGTTTCATGGCGCGTTTCTCGGCGCGCCTCGCCGACGAACCGCATCTGCTCGCGCCGGCGCCGCACGCGCGGCCCTCGCAGCCCGACGCGGCGCATGGGGCCGGTGCCGCGGAACCCGCGGCCGCGAACGGTGTGGCGACCTTCGGTGCGCGACGCCGTGTCGCGCCGGCCTTCGCGATTGCCGCCGCGGCCGCCGTGCTGAGCTGGGTCGTCCTGCCGCAGCTTCAGCATCTCGGCAATCCGTCCGCCGCGGGGCTCTCGCCGGCGGCGCTGAGCGCCGCGACGGTGACAGCGCCCGACGTTCGCCAGGTGTCGGTCGCTATGAGTCCCGCGCCGAGCGTGTCGGCCCAACCGAGTGCGGCCCAACCGAACGTGATCCGCGACGCGGCGCTCGATCAATATCTCGAAGCGCACATGGAATTTGCGTCCCATCCGGGTGACAACGGTGCGCCGTACGTACGCTCGGCACTCTATTCGACGGGCGCGAATTGATGCGGGGTCGCCACGGGGTTGCGGTATTCGGGATCAAGCGGCTGCGCATAGCGGCCGTTTCCGTATTAACGGCAGGGCTGCTCGCGTTGAGCGGCGTGCACGGCGCATATGCGGCCGATGCGTCGTCGTCGGCAGCGTCGGGCGCCTCGGGCGTCATGTCCGAGCCCGTCGCGGCCCGTGGCGACGCCGAGAGCTGGCTTGCGCGCATCGATCGCGCCGCGCGCCAGGAAACGTACGAAGGCACGTTCACGTATCAACGCGGTGGCAGCTTCCAGTCGTCGAAGATCGTTCACTATCTCGACTACGGCAACGAGTACGAACAGGTCGAAGGGCTCGACGGGCGTCCGACGCGCACGCTGCGCAAGAATGACGACGTCTGGACCTTCGTGCCCGATCGCAAGCTTGTCATCGTCGATCGCCGCTCGAACAAGTACACGTTTCCGGCGCTGCTCGCGGGCGATCCGACGCAATTGCTCGACGTCTATGACGTGCGGCCGGTCGGCGACGATCGGATCGCCGGCTATGCGACACAAGTCATCGCGCTCGAACCGAAGGATAGCTATCGCTTCGCGTTCCGGCTATGGTTCGACAAGAAGACGGGCCTGCTGCTGCGTGCCCAGACGCTCGACGACAAGCATCAGGTGCTCGAGCAGATCGCGTTTTCGCAAATCACGTTTACCGTTCCTTACGACCACCGGATCGTCGCGAGCGGCATTCGCGAGACGAGCGGCTGGAGTGTCGTGCATCCGCCGATCGACACGGTCGATATGGCCGCCGAGGGCTGGCGCGTGCCGCCCGTCGTCGCGGGCTTCCATGCGATTCGCGAAATTCGGCGCCCGATGGCCGCGCGCGAACCCGGCGATCCGCCCGTTCAAGTCGATCAGGCGGTCTATAGCGACGGGCTGTCGGCCGTATCGGTATTCGTCGAGCCCGTGGGCAAGAGCGACCGCAAGGAAGGTATCGCTAGCAGCGGCGCGACGCATATTCTCGTGCGCAAATCGGGGGACTTCTGGGTGACCGTGGTCGGTGAAGTGCCTCAGCCGACGCTCGAGCAATTCGCTTCGGCGATTGCGTACAAGCCTGCGAAGTAGCGCGACCGCACCGGGCCGGAGCGCGTCTGTGCAAGCGTCTGCGACGACGCTGCCTGAGCGCATCGGCAGTCTTCAAACGTGATCGACGAGGCGGGTTCGATGCCCGGTGTCCCGTTGCGCCGCGTCGTAACTGCCATAGAATAGACACCGTTCAGTTCAATCGGCGACCAGAGCCCTTCTCCATGACCTTCCAATCGGTGCGCGCTGTATTCGTCGCGGTTGCGGCGACCTTGTGCATGTCTGTGATCGCGCCGGCCGCTCATGCGATGCCGGCCGCCAATCTGCCGGATTTCACCGACCTCGTGGACAAGGTCGGGCCGTCGGTCGTCAATATTCGAACGACCGCGAAGGTCCGGTCGAGCTCGAACGCCTTGCCGCCGGGCATGGACAACGGCGATATGTCCGAATTCTTCCGTCGTTTCTTCGGCATCCCGATGCCGAATTCGCCGGGCGGCAACGGTGGGAATGGCGGGAGCGGCGGCAACGGCGGAGGCAGTGGCAGCGGCGGCAGCGGCAAGGCGCAGCCCGACAATCCGCATGACAATGGCGACTCGGACGGTCCGGACGCCGATCAGGGCGACGGCGGCGATGGCGAACAGGATAGCGGCGTCGCCTCGGGCTTCATCCTGACGCAGGACGGTTTCGTGATGACCAACGCGCACGTCGTCGACGATGCGGACACGATCTACGTGACGCTGACCGACAAGCGCGAATTCAAGGCCAAGCTGATCGGCTTCGACGAACGGACCGACGTCGCGATCGTCAAGGTCAACGCAACGGGCCTGCCCGCGGTCACGATCGGCGATTCGAACAAGGTGCGCGTCGGCGAATGGGTTGTCGCGATCGGCTCGCCGTTCGGGCTCGACAATACGGTCACGGCCGGCATCGTCAGCTCGAAGAGCCGCGATACGGGCGATTATCTGCCGTTCATCCAGACCGACGTCGCGGTCAATCCCGGCAATTCGGGCGGTCCGCTGATCAATATGCAGGGCGAGGTCATCGGGATCAATTCGCAGATCTACAGCCGCACGGGCGGCTTCATGGGGATCTCGTTCGCGATTCCGATCGACGAGGCGATGCGCGTCGGCGATCAATTGCGCGCGACGGGCAAAGTCACGCGCGGCCGGATCGCGGTCGCGATCGGCGAGGTCACGAAGGATGTCGCGGACTCGCTCGGCTTGCCGCGCGCGGCGGGTGCGATGGTCGGCAGCGTCGATCCGGGCGGTCCGGCCGACAAGGCCGGCGTGCAGGCCGGCGACATCATCCTCAAGTTCAACGGCAAGCCTGTCGAGGTCGCGACCGATCTGCCGCGCATGGTCGGCGATACGAAGCCCGGCACGCGTGCGTCGCTGACGGTCTGGCGCAAGGGGCAGACGCACGATCTGACGGTCGTCGTCGCCGAAATGCAGCCCGACAAGCCCGCGCACGACGACACGCAATCGAAGCCCGAGCCGAAGGCCCCGGCCACGGATGCGCTCGGTATCGCGGCGCGCGACCTGTCGGCCGACGATCAGAAGTCGCTCAAGCTCAAGGGCGGCGTCGAGGTCGAGGTCGCCGACGGCCCCGCGGCCCGCGCGGGCATCCAGAAGGGCGACGTGATCCAGCGCGTCGGCGAGACGGATATCACAAGCGCACGGCAGTTCGAATCGGTCGTCAAGTCGCTCGACGCGTCGAAGGCGGTCGCCGTGCTCGTGCGGCGCGGCGATACGTCGCAGTACGTGCCGGTCAAGCCGCGCGCGCAGAAATAGTGCGGCTCACGGTCTTGAGCCGGTCGTGGTGCCACCTCTGCGACGATTTGCTCGCGGGGCTGGCGCCGATCGCCGCGCGGTTCGGCGTGCCGGTCGACGTCATCGACGTCGATAGCGATCCGGCGCTCGAGGCCGCGCACGGCGAGCGTGTGCCCGTGCTGTTCGCGGGGGAGATCGAACTCTGCCACTACCACCTTGACGCCGATCGCGTGGTCGCCGAGCTCGATGCGTATCGCGCGCGCGTCCCCGACGCGGCCGCCGACGCCGAAGTCGGGCAGCGGCGGCCCGATTTCGGCTAAAATACCGGGTGCTCAACCCTCTTCCTGAAGGCGTGCTCGGCATTTTCAAGAGCGCGCCTTTTTTGTGTACCCGCCTGAATGGACCATATTCGCAATTTCTCGATCATCGCGCACATCGACCATGGCAAGTCGACGCTGGCGGATCGCATCATCCAGTTGTGCGGCGGCCTCTCCGATCGCGAGATGGAGGCCCAGGTCCTCGACTCGATGGATCTCGAGCGCGAACGCGGCATCACGATCAAGGCTCAGACCGCGGCGCTGACCTATCGCGCGCGCAACGGCCAGGTCTACAACCTGAATCTGATCGATACGCCGGGACACGTCGACTTTTCGTATGAAGTCAGCCGGTCGCTGTCCGCGTGCGAAGGCGCGCTGCTCGTCGTCGATGCGAGCCAGGGCGTCGAAGCGCAGACGGTGGCGAATTGCTATACGGCGATCGAACTCGGCGTCGAAGTCGTGCCCGTGCTCAACAAGATCGATCTGCCGTCGGCGAATCCCGATAACGCGAAGCAGGAGATCGAGGACGTCATCGGGATCGACGCGACCGACGCGACGCTGTGCAGCGCGAAGACCGGTCTAGGCGTCGAGGATGTGCTCGAAGCCGTGATCGAGAAGATCGACCCGCCGAAGGGCGACGCCGATGCGCCGCTGCAGGCCCTGATCATCGATTCGTGGTTCGACAACTACGTCGGCGTCGTGATGCTCGTGCGCATCGTCAACGGCACGCTGCGTCCGAAGGACAAGATCAAGCTGATGGCGACCGACGCCGAGTATCTCGTCGAGCACATCGGCGTGTTCACGCCGAAGTCGCGCAATCTCGAGGTCATGTCGGCGGGCCAGGTCGGCTTCATCATCGCCGGGATCAAGGAACTCGACGCCGCGAAGGTCGGCGATACGGTCACGCACGCGGGCAACAAGCGCGCGGCCGAACCGTTGCCGGGCTTCAAGGAAGTCAAGCCGCAGGTGTTCGCGGGACTTTATCCGGTCGAAGCGAATCAGTACGACGCGTTGCGCGAATCGCTCGAAAAGCTGCGGCTCAACGACGCGGCGCTCCAGTACGAGCCCGAAGTGTCGCAGGCGCTCGGCTTCGGCTTCCGTTGCGGTTTCCTGGGCTTGCTCCATATGGAAATCGTGCAGGAACGTCTCGAACGCGAGTTCGACATGGACCTGATCACGACGGCGCCGACCGTGATCTATGAGGTCCTGCAGCGCGACGGCTCGGTCGTCATGGTCGACAATCCGTCGAAGATGCCCGACGTCTCGAGGATCGAAGAAATCCGCGAGCCGATCGTGACGGTCAATCTGTTCATGCCGCAGGAATATGTGGGCTCGGTCATCACGCTGTGCACGCAAAAGCGCGGCGTGCAGATCAACATGTCGTACCACGGCCGCCAGGTTCAGTTGACCTACGAAATCCCGATGGCCGAGATCGTGCTCGACTTCTTCGACCGCCTCAAGTCGGTGTCGCGCGGCTACGCGTCGATGGACTACGAGTTCAAGGAGTACCGGAGCGCCGACGTCGTCAAGGTCGACATGATGATCAACGGCGACAAGGTCGATGCGTTGTCGGTCATCGTGCACCGTTCGGCGAGCCAGTCGAGAGGTCGTCAGGTCGCGTCGAAGATGCGCGAGATCATTCCGCGCCAGATGTACGACGTCGCGATTCAGGCCGCGATCGGCGCGAACATCATTGCGCGCGAGAACATCAAGGCCTTGCGCAAGAACGTGCTCGCGAAGTGTTACGGCGGCGATATCTCGCGGAAGAAGAAGCTGCTCGAAAAGCAGAAGGCCGGTAAGAAACGGATGAAGCAGGTCGGTAGCGTCGAGATTCCGCAGGAAGCGTTCCTCGCGATTCTCCAGGTCGAAGACAAATAAGGACAGGACCGATTTTATGAATTTTGCGCTGATACTTTTTGTGCTGGTCGTGTTGACCGGTATCGCGTGGGTGGCGGACAAGCTGGTGTTCGAGCCGGGCCGCCGCAGGAAAGCAGAGTCGGCAGTCGCGGAATTCGACCGGCAGCAACAGAAGATGGGGGAGCGCTTCGCCGATGAGCGTCCCGAAGCGACGCGCGCGAAGCTGCGCGACGATGCGCTGCGCCAGCCCTGGTGGCTCGAGTACACGGCGAGCTTCTTCCCCGTAATCCTGCTCGTGTTCGTGCTGCGCTCGTTCGTCGTCGAACCGTTCAAGATTCCGTCGGGTTCGATGTTGCCGACGCTCTATGTCGGCGACTTCATCCTCGTCAACAAATTCGACTACGGCATCCGTCTGCCGATCATCGACAAGAAGATCATCCCGATCGGCGATCCCCAGCGCGGTGACGTCATGGTCTTTCGTTTCCCGAAGGATGAGTCGGTCGACTTCATCAAGCGCGTGGTCGGCGTGCCCGGCGACACCGTGGCGTATCAGAACAAGCGCCTGACGATCAACGGTCAACCGGTTCCCGAAACGCCCGACGGCGAGTTTCTCGACGACGAGCGCGATCCGCCTTCGTACAACAAGAAGTTCTCGGAAGTGCTCGGACCGAAGACGCACGACATCCTGAACAACGCGCAAGTGCCGCCGTTCGTCATGGGCGCGTCGGACTTTCCGTTTCGCGAGAACTGCACGTACAACGCCGAGGGCGTGGTCTGCAAGGTGCCGCCCGGTCATTACTTCATGATGGGCGACAACCGCGACAACAGCGAAGACAGCCGCTATTGGGGATTCGTCCCGGACAAGAACATCGTCGGGCGCGCGTTTTTCATCTGGCTCAATTTCGCGAACCTCAAGCGAATCGGCACGTTCCAATAATTTCACGCTTGCTCGCCGTCGCGCAGTGCCCCGCGCGACGGCCTTTCCGCCGTTTTCCGTCCGCTTCGGCGAGCGGGTTATACTTGGCCCATGCCTCCGTCCCAACTGGAAAGCCGGTTGCGCTACGAATTCCGCAATGCGGAATTGTTGCGCCAGGCGATGACCCATCGCAGCCACAGCGCCACGCATAACGAACGGCTCGAGTTTCTTGGCGACTCCGTTTTGAATTGCGTGGTGGCGTCGTTGCTGTTCGAGCGTTTCGCGAAGCTGGACGAAGGCGATCTGTCGCGCGTGCGCGCGAATCTGGTCAAACAGCAGTCGCTCTACGAGCTGGCTCAGGGCCTCGGCATCGCCGAATTTCTGCGGCTCGGCGAGGGCGAGCTCAAGAGCGGCGGTTTCCGCCGTCCGTCGATTCTGGCGGATACGCTCGAAGCGATTTTCGGCGCGGTCTTTCTCGATGCGGGTTTCGAAGCCGCGCAGACCGTGATTCGTCGGCTGTATACGCCGATCCTCGACCATATCGACCCGCGTACGCTCGGCAAGGATGCGAAAACGCTGCTGCAGGAGCATTTGCAGGGGCACAAGATCGCGTTGCCGCAGTACACCGTCATCGCGACGCATGGCGCCGCGCATAACCAGCAATTCGAAGTCGAATGCTCGGTCGCGAAGCTCGAGATCAAGGTGTTCGGATCGGGCGCGAGCCGGCGCGCGGCCGAGCAAGCCGCCGCGAAGAAGGCGCTCGACGAACTGCAGACGCTCGCGCCGACGCTGACGACCAAGGCCAAACGCTCGAAGAGCGCGCGCGCCGCCGCGAAGCTCGCCGAGGAGGAGCGCGGCATCCAGCAGGCGCTCGATCTGCGCGCGCCACCGGCGAATCGGCCGCCGCGCGCCGATCGTGGCGAAAAACTGGATAAACCGACCGACAGGGGCGCTGACAAGGCTGTCGAACGGACTGCCGCGGACAAGCCGTCGGATCGGCCGGCGGCGCCGAAGCCCGTCGGTGAACGCACGACCGAGAAGTCTGCCGATAAGCTTCCCGCCGAGCGCGCGGACCGATTCGCGAGCGACAAAGGCGAGCGCGCCGTTGCGACGCGCGCCGCGCCGCCTGACAAGCCGTTGAGCGAACGCCATGTCGCGCTGATCCACGGCGCACCCGATGGCGCGCGCGGCGACGCAGACAAACGGGCGACGCCTCAGGGCGACGCGGCGCCAGGCGAAGCCGCGGACGCCGTGCCGCCTTCTTCACGCGAAGCCGTCGCGTCCGATTCGCTCGGCGTCGACCCGGTTCGCGTTCCTGCAACGGGTCGCGCAGGCGCGTAAGCGCGGCCGCCCGCTGAACCGAGATATCTTCATGAGTGTGACCGAAACCCCGTTCCGTTGCGGCATGATCGCGATCGTTGGCCGTCCGAACGTCGGCAAATCGACGCTGATGAACGCACTTGTTGGACAAAAGATCAGTATTACGTCGCGCAAGGCGCAGACGACCCGCCATCGGATCACGGGCATCCGGACCGAGGAAGGCGCGCAATACATCTTCGTCGATACGCCCGGTTTTCAGACGCAGCACGCGACCGCCTTGAACCGCTCGCTCAATCGCGCTGTCACGTCGACCCTTTCGAATGTGGATGTCGTGCTTTTCGTTGTAGAAGCGGGCAAATTCGGCGCGGATGACGAAAAAGTCCTGAGCCTGTTGCCGCCGAAGGCCGACGTGCTGCTGATCGCGAACAAGGCCGATCGCGTCGGCGGTTGGGATGCGCTTTATTCGTTCGTCGATTCGGTCCGACACGAGCACGAATTCAGTGAAATCGTGCCCATGTCGGCGAAGAAGCCCGAAGATATCGAGAATTTGCTTAAAACGCTGTTGCCGCATCTGCCTGAGGGCGAGCCGATCTATGGCGAAGACGATCTGACCGATCGATCCGAGCGCTTTCTCGCCGCCGAGATCTTGCGCGAGAAAGTCTTCCGTTGGACCGGCGACGAACTGCCGTACACGAGCACGGTGCTGATCGAAAAGTTCGAGCAGGAAGGTCGGCTGCGTCGGATCTTCGCGACGATTCTCGTCGATCGCGACGGTCACAAGGCAATGGTCATCGGCCAGAAGGGCGCGAAGCTCAAGCAGATCAACACCGACGCGCGGCTCGATATGGAGAAGCTGTTCGACGGACCGATCTACCTCGAGGTCTTCGTCAAGGTCAAAAGCGGGTGGGCCGACAACGAGGCCGGATTGCGCGCCTATGGCTACGAATGACGGCGCGCCCGTAGACGAACTCGAATACGGCGACGAGCCGCCCGCGCGCGCGCCGGCCCGCTCGCGTCGCGCGCCGGCCGCGAAGCCGTCCGGGCGCGACGCCGATGGGCCTGCCGGCGACGCGGCGGACGCACCGTCGCGTCAAGTCAATCAGGCGCGCCAGACCGGTCAGCCGCGGGCCCCGAAGGCCGACACGCGCGTGCTGCATCAGCCCGGCTTTGTGCTCCATAGCTATCCGTACCGCGAAACGAGCCTGATCATCGACGTGTTCACGCGCTCGCACGGCCGTCTGGCGCTCGTCGCGAAAGGCGCGAAGCGCCCGCATTCGGCGTTGCGCGGCGTCTTGCAGACGTTCGAGCCGCTCGCGCTGTCGTGGAGCGGCAAGTCGGAGGTCCGCACGCTGACCGCGGCCGAATGGCTCGGCGGCATGCGGCCGCTCGGCGGCGACGCGCTGCTCTGCGGTTTTTACGCGAACGAACTGCTCGTCAAATTCTGCGCGCGCGACGACGGCTATCCGAAGCTCTTCGATCACTACGTGCTCACGCTGACGCGTCTCGCGCACGATGAGCCGCCGGTCCAAGTCTTGCGCTCGTTCGAGCGCGTGCTGCTGCGCGAAACGGGCTATGCGATGGTGTTCGATCGCACATGCGATACGCGCGAACCCGTCGTGGCCCAAGCGAGCTATGCGTTCGATCCCGAGCGCGGCGTGCGCACGGTGCGCGACGGCGAAACGAGCGCATGGCCGGTCGTGTCGGGACAAACGCTGCTCGATATGGAGCGCGACGACTACCAGCGCTCGGCGACGGCCGCGCAGAGCCGCAATCTGATGCGCTTCGTGCTCAACTACCATCTCGGCGGCGCGCCGTTGAACACGCGCCAGATCCTGATCGACCTCCAGAACCTATGAGCCTGCTCGCCCCGCCCGCGATTCATCCTGAACTTGGTGTCAACATCGATCACGTCGCGACGCTGCGCAATGCGCGCGGCACCGACTATCCGGACCCGATCCGCGCCGCGCTGCTCGCCGAAGCCGCGGGCGCCGATTCGATCACGCTGCATTTGCGCGAAGATCGCCGTCATATCCGTGACGCCGACGTGCGCGCCTTGCGCCCGCAATTGCGCACGAAGATGAATCTCGAATGCGCGGTGACCGCCGAGATGCTCGACATCGCATGCGAGATCCGGCCGCAGGACGTCTGTCTCGTGCCCGAGAAGCGGCAGGAACTCACGACCGAAGGCGGTCTCGACGTGGCGGGCCACTTCGAAACCGTATCGGCCGCGTGCCGTCAACTGGCCGATGCCGGGATTCGCGTGTCGCTGTTCATCGATCCCGACGAGACACAGATTCGTGCGGCCCACGCGTGCCAGGCGCCGGTCATCGAGCTGCATACGGGCGCCTATGCCGAGGCGCACGACGAGGCCGTGCGCGCGCGCGAACTCGAGCGCGTCGTGACGGGGCTCGCGGTCGGTCGCGCGCTCGGCCTCAAGGTCAACGCGGGCCACGGCCTTCACTATCAGAACGTGCAGGCCATCGCGGCGCTCGACGGCATCGAGGAACTCAATATCGGCCACGCGATCGTCGCGCACGCGATTTTCGCGGGCTGGGAAAACGCCGTGCGCGAGATGAAGGCGATCATGGTCGCCTCGCGTCTCGCGGCGCTGCATGGACGCGCCGCGCGCTGAGGTCCCGATGGCGATCTACGGCATCGGAACCGACATCACGCAGGTCAGCCGCGTGCAAGGCGTCATGGAGCGCACGAACGGCCGGTTCGCCGAGAAGGTGCTCGGTCCCGACGAACTCAGGACGTACCACGCGCGCGCCGCGCGTTCCGCGGTGCGCGGACTCGCCTATCTGTCGACGCGCTTCGCGGCCAAGGAGGCGTTTTCGAAGGCGATCGGCCTCGGCATGCACTGGCCGATGACATGGCGCGCGGTCCAGACCTTGAACGAGCCGAGCGGCAAGCCGGTCATCGTCGCATCGGGCGAGCTCGCGGCATGGCTCGCCGAACGTAATGTAACCGCGAAGGTTACGATTTCCGACGAAGTCGACTATGCGGTCGCCTTCGTCATCGCGGAGCAAGATTGAATGCAAGAGTACGCCTACGCGCAACCGGTATTGACGAAGCAGTTCAAGCGACTCGCCGGACCCGTGATGCTCGACGTCGTCGGCACGACGCTGACCCACGATGACGCGCGCCGGATCGCGCATCCGTTGACGGGCGGCGTGATCCTGTTTGCGCGCAACTTCACCGATCGGACCCAACTCACGATGCTGACCGAGCAGATCCGCTCGGTACGCCCCGACGTGTTGATCGCCGTCGATCACGAGGGCGGGCGTGTGCAGCGGTTCAAGACCGACGGCTTTACACATTTGCCGTCGATGCGCGACATCGGCGCGCTGTGGGATCAGGACGTGTTTCTCGGCACGCAGGCCGCGACGGCGGCGGGGCTCGTCCTCGCATCCGAGCTGCGCGCATGCGGCGTCGATCTGAGCTTTACGCCGGTGCTCGATATCGATTACGACCAATCGAAGGCGATCGGCAGCCGTGCGTTTCATCGCGACCCGCGCGTCGTCGCGATGCTCGCCAAGAGCGTCGCGCATGGCATGTCGCTCGCGGGCATGGCGAATTGCGGCAAGCATTTTCCGGGACATGGCTATGTCGAGGCCGATTCGCACTATGCGATGCCGATCGACGATCGTCCGCTCGACGCCTTGCTCGCGGATGCGCAACCGTACACGTGGATGGGCCTTGCGTTGACCGCGGTCATGCCCGCGCACGTGATTTATCCGCGCGTCGATTCATTGCCGGCCGGGTTCTCGCGCAAGTGGATCACGGACATCCTGCGTCATCGCCTCGGATTCGCCGGCGCGATTCTGAGCGACGATCTCTCGATGCATGGCGCGCGCGCGGTCGGCGATCATCTGCAAAGCGCGCAGGCCGCGCTCAACGCGGGTTGCGATATGGTGCTCGTCTGCAACGAGCCCGCGCAGGCGGACAAGGTGCTCCAGGGGCTCCGGTATCAACCCTCGCGTCTGTCGCAGCGCCGTCTCAAGCGGCTGCGGCCGAAGGGCAAGGCCGCGCGATGGAGCAAGCTCATGCGGCATCCCGATTATTTGGCCGCGCGCGAGTTTTTGATCGCGAAGGTACGGCTCGTCAAGCCGGCTGGGGCTGCGGGGGCGCCCGTGGCCGGCGCGCCGAGCGAACCGGCGTTGGCGGTTGAACTGTCGGGCGCGCAACGCGTCGAGCGTTGAGCCGCGCGCCCGGCGGGGCGATGTGGCGACGCGGCGTGTGCGACGCACGCTCCAGTTGTCGTCGCGCCGCGCGATGGCTTCGTCTATGAGTCGGTGACGCTCCGTCGCCTACATGCGGGATGTGTCGGACAGCCGGGCTTCTCCACCTTCTTTGACGTGGATGTCGCGTAGCCGGCGCGCCGCGTCTTCTGTTTCGCGAATCGACGCCTCGGCGATGCGCAAACGCGTACGAAATGTCTCGAGAGCGGGGAACGGGCTCGCGAGACGAACGGGCGTTGTGTCCGTGTGGGAGGGCGTGATCGCGGACAACGCGGCTCGGCTGCTTTGCAAGCGATCGGATATCTTGCGAAGGCGGATCATCGCGGCGTCAAATGGACGGATGCCGAACGCACGGGCAACGTCTTTATACGATTCGCCGTCGCGCACGCGCGCGCCGGCGGGACCGTCGACGGCGATCATCTTAAGCGCGTCCATGGCGGCGCCTTCCTTCCCGATGCCGTGCGCCTTAGCCACGTCGCGGCACGATTCGCCGTTGCGCACGCGTTCGCCGGCGCTAGCTTCGACGGCGATCATTTCAAGCGCTTGCGTCGCTTTGCCGAAGCCGCAAAGTTTGTACGCCTTTGTGATCGTGTCGCAGCGTTCGCCGTTGCGTACGCGTTGCCCGGCAAAGCTTTCGACGCATATCATTTCTAGCGCTTGGAAGGGCAATCCGAGCGACCGTATTCCGTGTTCACGACCGACGACATCCGGCAGTTCGCCGTTGCGTACGCGCGCGCCCGCCGGGCCGCTGACTGCAATCATCTCGAGCGCGTCCATCGCGTCGTCAAATGGCCGGATGCCATGATCCTTTCCGACGGTTCGACAAGACTCGCCGTTGTGTACGCGCTCGCCCGCGGGGCCGTTGACGGCAATCATCTCGAGGGCATCCATCGCATCGTCATCTGACCGGATGCCATGATCCTTTCCGACGGTTCGACAAGACTCGCCATTGCGTACGCGCGCGCCCGCCGGGCCGTTGACGGCAATCATCTCGAGTGCATGCATCGCATCGTCATATTCCTCGATGCCATGATCGTTTCCGACAGCTAGACAAGGCTCGCCGTCGCGCACGCGTTTTCCCGCGGGGCCCTCGACCGCGACGCGCTGAAGCTCGCGCATTGCGATCGTGTCGCGCTTGATGCCGAATGCGTTGCCTACGACGAGACATGACTCGCCGCCGCGGACTCGGGACTCGGCGACTGACTTGTCGCGTAGCCGGCGCGCCGCGCGGTCTGTTTCGCGAATCGAATCCCCGGCGATCTGCGAACGCGCGCGAGATGGTTCGAGACTGGAGGTCGGCGCGAGGCATGCGGGCGTTGTGTCTGCGTGGGAGGCGATGTGCTGCGGCGCGATCGCGGATGACGCGGCTCGGTGGCTTTGCGAGCGCGCGGATATCTCGCGAAGGCGGTCCATCGCGGGGCCAAATGATTCGATGCCGAACACTTTGGCGACGTCCTCATACGATTCGCCATTGCGCACGCATTCACCCGCGCGACCCTTGACGGCGATCATCTCGAGCGCAGGCCTCGCTTCGCCGAAAAAGCGAAGTCCGTACTCCTCTGCGATCGTGTCGCAGCGCTCGCCGTCGCGCACGCGTTGCCCGGCGGGCCCTTCGACGCATATCATCTCGAGGGCTTCTAAGGGCAATTGGAGTGGCCGCATCCCGTGTTCGCGAGCGACGATATCCGGCGGCTCGCCGTTGCGTACGCGCGTGCCCGCGAGGCCTTCGACGGCAATCATCTCGAGCGCATCCATCGCATCGTCATATAGCCGGATGCCATGATCGTTTGCGACGGTGAGACAAGGCTCGCCGTTGCGTACGCGCGTGCCCGCCGGGCCGTTGACGGCAATCATCTCGAGTGCATTCATCGCATCGTCATCGTTCTCGATGCCGTGATCCTTACCGACGGCTCGACACGACTCGCCGTCGCGCACGCGTTTTCCCGCGGGGCCCTCGACCGCAACGCGCCCGAGCGTGCGCATTGTGATCCAGCCGCGCTCGACGCCAAAGGCCTCGCCGACGACGCGACATGATTCGCCGTTGCGGATTCTGGACTCAGCGACCGCCTGGCAAAATGCGGGACACGCGCGTGTGTCGGCCATGTGGAGTTCTTTCAAGATCCAGGGCTGCAGAAGTCGGGGAATGGCGCTCATGGCATAGTTCGCGGCCGCGTCCGGATCGAACGGCTGCACGTTGACAATCGCGCGCGAGATGGCGGCCGCCGCAATCTCGCGCAGCACAGGGGCGCAGCGCGTGCTCGTCAGGCGCTCGCCACGATCAGCGCGCCGTACGACGGCGGCGATCTCGCAAAAGAACGGTCCTCGCTTAGGCGTCTCGTCGTGCGGTCCGAGGCGTGCCGATGGGCTTCGATGGGACGCGCCTGACAGGCGCGTCGTCGATACATCAGTGGGGCGAACCATGCACGCCTCTCCGCAAAGGGTTTCGATTGCGAGAGTGTCGCGAAGCGCGTCGTTACCGGAATGGATAAAACGATCATGTCCCGCCGCATCGCATTGCGTGCGGCGCGATGCGATCGCAGCGAACGGGTGCGCCGTTGCCGAGCGATCCGTGACGTTCGGCGGCGCGGCGCACGGTCGCCGCAGGTGCCCGCGCCCGACGCGCCGCGTGAGGGCCGAATGGCGCGCGAATCGTCGTCTCGCGCGCCGGGGGCGCCTCAGTTCATCTTCATGCGCTGCAGCTTGTTGTAGAGCGTCTTCGGACTGATGCCGAGCATCGACGCGGCACGGTGCCGCGTGCCGCCGACGGCGTCGAGCGTCGCGCGGATCAGCAACTCCTCGACCGTCGCGAGCGGCGTGCCGACCGTCACTTGGACGCTGCTGAACGCGGCCG
The DNA here is from genome assembly GCF_003628125.1 of Pararobbsia silviterrae. Lineage (GTDB taxonomy): Bacteria > Pseudomonadota > Gammaproteobacteria > Burkholderiales > Burkholderiaceae > Pararobbsia > Pararobbsia silviterrae. The sequence continues at coordinate 105,117 of NZ_RBZU01000003.1, read as the reverse complement.
CGTGCGAGCCGTCCGCCGAACGCAGCGTTTCGATCGTGTCGTCCGACGTTCGATAGGCATGCCGCAGCGTCGTGCGTAGCTCGCGCACATTGCCGGGCCAATCGTAGCCGTGCAGCTCGCGCAGCACGCCGGGCGCGAGCCGCTTTTGCTGGCCGGTTTCGGCATTGCACTCGTCGATGCAGTGCAATGCGAGCAGCTCGATGTCGGCGCCGCGTTCGCGCAGCGGCGGCAGCCCGATCGTCGTGGCCGACAGGCGGCGCACGAGTTCATCGACCAGAGCGCCGGTAGCAAGCGCCTGCGTCGGCGAGATCTCCGCGCCGACGATCAAACGGAAGTCCGCGGGCGTGTCGTGCGAGCCGCCCATGCGCCGGATCGTGCGGCCATCGAGCGCGCCGAGCAGCGCAAGTTGCTGATCGCGCGGCAACGACGTTACGTTTTCGACGTAGAGCGTGCCTCCGGCCGCTTCCTCGAGCACGCCGGCCATACGAATATCCGCGCCCGCGAACGCGCCGCGCTCATGGCCGAACAGCAGGCTGTCGAACGAACGCGCGCCGTCGCGCGTCGCCGCGCAGTCGAAACGCACGAACGGCCCCTTGCGCCGGCGGCTCATCTCGTGAATCGTGTGGGCGACCGTCTGCTTGCCCGAGCCGGGCTCGCCATGGACGAACACGGCAGCCTCCGTCTGCGCGATGCGCTCGATCGTGTCGTAGACGGCTTGCATGGGCTCCGAGCGCCCGATCATCGGCCCGAAGCGGCCGAGTTCGCGCAGCATCGAGCGCAAGCTCTGAACTTCTTCCGAGAGCTCGTACGGACGCGGAATACGCGCCAGGAGACTGCGCAAGCGCGGAATGCTGACCGGCTTGAGCAGATAGTCCCAGATCCCATGACGGAGCCCCTCGATCGCCGATTCGACCGTCGCGTTGCCGGTCATGACGATCACGGGCACGGTGCCGTCGGGCGGCTGCGATCGCAAATGCTGAAGGAGATCGAGCCCCTTGCCGTCAGGCAGGTTCAGATCGATCAGCACCACGTCGGGAATAAAGCGCGTGAGCGCCTCGCGGGCGTCGGCGAGCGTGGCCGCGACATCCACGGAGAATCCGTCGGCCTGGAGGATCGCGGCCAGCCCGGACAGACTGTTCGGATCGTCTTCTACGATTAGCGCGTGTGGCATGGCGTTCTGTGAGGGTTCGGGGGCTCGACATCGATGCAGCGCGTCGAGGCGCACGTCGAAGGACGCCGCCGAGCGCACACGACCGGGGCGGTGCCCACGGTCCAGCCCGTGAAGCCGAACACGGCGGCAATCCGCGCGGTCGCAAGCGACCCGATGGCGTCATGCAGCATGGAATCGACCTCAGCACGTCGTTCGATATCTGAGCGCTGTCTAAGCAGAACTCGTGCCACGGAGGGGCGTCATTCGGCCCAACCCCCATGGCCACGGGCTTTGCACGGAATCGAGGGGGGCGCAGATGACACAGAAGGTGATTGAAATCGGCAAGCGCGCCGGTAAATCTTGCTTCGTTTTGTTGATGAGGCGTGAAAAAAAGAAAAGCGCTCGAATGAGCGCTTCGGGGGTGACCGGTTCGTCGAACGGCCGGTCATCGAGAGGGATTGAACGCGCCGGCCCGCGCGATGCGCGCGACCGGATGCGCAGCGCCGACTTAGGCGCGGCTGCGGTACTCGTTCGTACGCGTGTCGATTTCGATCTTGTCGCCGATATTGCAGAACAGCGGCACTTGAAGTTCGAGACCGCTCGTCAGCTTCGCGTTCTTGAGCACCTTGCCCGACGACGTGTCGCCCTTGACGGCCGGTTCCGTGTACGAGATTTCGCGCACGAGCGTCGTCGGCAGTTCGACCGAGATGGCTTTCTCGTTGTAGAACACGACTTCGCAGGGCATCGCGTCTTCGAGGTAGTAAATCGCGTCGCCGAGGTTTTCGGCTTCGACTTCGAATTGGTTGTAGTCGGCGTCCATGAACACGTACATCGGGTCCGCGAAGTACGAGTACGTGACTTCCTTGCGGTCGAGCACGACGACGTCGAACTTGTCGTCCGCCTTGTAGACGGCTTCGCTCGGTGCCTCGGTCAGAAGATTCTTGAACTTCATCTTGACGACGGCGGAATTGCGGCCCGATTTGTTGTATTCGGCCTTCTGCACGACCATCGGGTCGTTGCCGATCATGACGACGTTGCCTGCGCGGAGTTCCTGTGCGGTCTTCATAAAACGTATCCTGTCTTACCTGAATGTTTGACTTGCGATCTGGCGTGCGAGCACAGCGGGCCGCCTGAGTCGGGCTCAAGCCTCGATTCGCTGCGTTCCTGCGTCACTCGATTCGGAATGCCGGCGCCGCCGTGTCCGCTGACCTTTGGGAAACGGCCGGAAAGTCCGGATGCCTGTGCTCGACAAGTCTAAGCTATTGAAAAACGGTCTATTTTAACCGGCTTTCGGCAAACTCCGCCAGATTTCCGGCGAGGTCGCGCCGCGTCGCGAGTTCTTCGATCCATTCGCGCGCGCCGCGCGCGAGCGTTTCACGATGCCGCGTCCATGCGGCCCATGCGTGCGCGATCGCTTCGGGGCCCGCGTGCGTGTCGTCCGGCGCGCCGTTCCAGCGCTGCCAGACCTGCGTGAGCGCCTGCGCGGCGCCGGCGTCGAGATGCGCCGTGATGTGCGCGAGCGCGGCGTCGAGCTTCGGCAGATGCGCGTCGTCGTGCTGCGGGTAGATGTGCCAGACAAACGGCCGTGCCGCGAGTTGCGCGCGCACGAACGAATCCTCGCCGCGTACGAAATTGAGGTCGCACGTCCAGAGGATCCGGTCGTACGTCTCGTGATCGACGAACGGCAGCGCCTGAACGGTCAGCTTGCCGCGCGTCGCGCGCACGGTCGTGTCGAATGCGTCGAGTCCAAGGAAACGGGCGACGTCGGGCCCGATGCGTCCGACGGGGACGAGCGCCAGGAGCTCGGCGTCGCCGTCGCGCCACGCGCCGAGCAGCTCCGCGGTCGCGGGATTCTCGTACGCGAAGAGCGACACGACGGTCGCCGCCTCGCCGGGCGGCGGCACGCCGAGGCGTTCGAACAGCGCCGCGCGCGCGGCGGGATCCCGTTGAAACGCGTCGCGTCGGTCCTGAATCGCTTGCTCGATGAGCACGCCGCCCGTCTGCGCGCCGAGACCCGGGAAAAAGAACCACTTGTTGAGCGGCAGGCGAGGGTGGGGCGATGGTTTCAGATGAAAGTCGCCGACCCAGTCTTCCGAACTCAGATAGTCGAGGTTGATCCAGACCGGCGCCGGCGTGCGCTCGGCCATCGCCGCGAGATACACGGGCGGCAGATCGCACGCGAACGCCTCGATCACGACGTCCGCGATCGTCAGCGGTTCATTCTCGATGAACGGCTCGCGCCAGTGCTCGACGACGATCTCGCCGAGATGCTGCCAGCGTTTGTCGGGCTGCAGCGACGGCGCGAGCTTTGCAAACGTCTGCAAGTCGTCGACCCAGAGCCGGACCGACCAGCCATGCTCGGCGGCCAGTTGGCGCGCGAGCCGCCACGCGACGCCGATGTCGCCGAAGTTGTCGATGACGGTGCAGAAGATATCGCAGGCAATCGGGCGTTGGATCATGGAGCGGGGGCGTCATCAGGCGGAGCATCGAACACGCGCATCGTATCAATCGAACGCGCCGAGGCAAGTGTCGCGCGTCGTCGCGAGATTCACGCGCGGCAACCATGCGCGGCGCGTACGCTCCGGCAGGCGACGGGCAGGCGACGGGCAGGCGACGGGCAGGCGACGACAGACCGCGATCCGGTGCACGCCGTCAAGCATGCGTGCGGACGGGCGTCGAGGTCTCCAGCGCCCGCCGGGTATCATCTAGCCTTCGTGCGATTCTATTGCAGTGGCAGCCCGGCCAAAGCCCGGGGCTCTGAGCATGTCCGACGACAGCGACCTTTTCGACCCGAAGCCCATCCTCGCGCAATTGCCGCACTTGCCCGGCGTCTATCGTTACTACGATGCGGACGGCGCCGTGCTGTACGTCGGCAAGGCGCGCGACCTCAAGAAGCGCGTCTCGAGCTATTTCAACAAGTCGCTGCTGTCGCCGCGCATCGCGATGATGGTCAGCCGGATCGCAAAACTCGAAACGACCGTCACGCGCTCCGAGGCCGAAGCCCTGCTGCTCGAGAACAACCTCATCAAGGCGCTCGCGCCGCGCTACAACATTCTGTTTCGCGACGACAAGTCGTACCCGTATCTGAAACTTACGGGGCACGCGTTTCCGCGCATGGTCTACTACCGCGGCGCGGTCGACCGCAAGCATCAGTACTTCGGGCCGTTCCCCAACGCATGGGCGGTCCGCGAAAGCATTCAGATCCTGCAGCGCGTGTTTCAGTTGCGGACCTGCGAGGACTCGGTCTTCGCGAACCGCACGCGTCCGTGTCTGCTGCATCAGATCTCGCGTTGCACGGCGCCGTGCGTCGGTCACATCAGCGAGGACGACTACGCGGTCGACGTTCGCAATGCGGCGCGTTTTCTCGGCGGGCGCCAGACCGAGGTCATGAGCGAGCTCGAACAGAAGATGCATGCGTATGCGGCCGAATTGCGTTTCGAACAGGCCGCCGCGGTTCGCAATCAGATGAAATCGCTCGCGGCGGTCCTGCATCAGCAGACCATCGAGACGGGCGGCGACAACGATGCCGATATCCTTGCCGTGGTCGCGTATGGCGGCAAGGTCTGCGTGAATCTCGCGATGGTTCGCGGCGGACGTCATCTCGGCGACAAGGCGTATTTTCCGAGTCAGGTCGGTCAGTCGCTCGACGATGACGAACTCGACGCGTCGGACGCGATCGACGTGCTCGATGCGCGGCGCGAAGTCGGCGAGATCGAGCACGATCGCAAGAAGGCGCGTGCGCTCGGCCTCGATCGCGAGGCGGACGACGCGAGCGAGGCGACGGGTGCGGCCGATGCGGCTGATGCGGGGCCGGCGCGATCGGCGGGCGACGAGCGTGCGACGGGTACGAACGGCGAGGGCGACGCGATGTCGAGCGACGCAGCAGCCGAGTTCGATGCAGCGGCGGGCGACGTGTCTGACGATGTGACCGGCGCGTCCGCCGCCGCGCGCGGACGCGCCGAGCGTTCGCTCGAGGCCGACGTCATCGAGGCGTTCATCGGGCAGCACTATGTCGACCATATGGTGCCGCCCGTGCTGATCGTCAACGTGCCGCCCGCCAATCGGCAGATCGTCGATCTGCTCGGCGCGCAAGCGGGGCGCAAGGTCTCGATGATCCGGCAGCCGCAGGGGCAAAAGCGCTCATGGCTCGAAATGGCCGAGCAGGGCGCGAAGCTCGCGCTCATGCGATTGCTCTCGGAGCAGGGTTCGCAGCAGGCGCGCACGCGCGCGTTGGCCGATGTGCTGAGCCTCGAATGCGACGATCTCGCGACGCTGCGCGTCGAGTGCTTCGACATCAGTCACACGATGGGCGAGGCGACGCAGGCGTCGTGTGTCGTCTATCACCATCACAAGATGCAATCCGGCGACTACCGGCGCTACAACATCGCGGGAATCACGCCGGGCGACGACTACGCGGCGATGCGTCAGGTCCTCACGCGTCGCTACGAAAAGATCCTCGCGCAGCAGGCGGCCAACGCGGGCGATGCCGTGCGCGTCGGCGACGTCGATGCGGCCACGGGGGTCGTCGATGTGACGGACCGCGTGGATGAGGCGTCCGAGCCGGACGACGCGGCGTCGCGTTCCGGTGCGCCGGCCGCCGGTGTGCCGGACGACGCATCGTCGGCCGCCGGCGCGTCCGCAGAAGGAGCGCCGACGGATACGGCGTCGGCCTCGGCGAGCGCTCAAGCGCCGATGCCCACGATCGTGTTGATCGACGGCGGCAAAGGGCAAGTCGAGATCGCGCGCCAGGTGTTCACCGAACTCGGCATCGATATCGGCATCCTCGTCGGCGTGGCCAAGGGCGAGGGCCGCAAGGTCGGGCTCGAAACGCTCGTGTTCGCCGACGGACGGCCTTCGCTCGAACTCGGCAAGGACAGCGCGGCGCTCATGCTGATCGCGCAGATCCGCGACGAAGCGCACCGCTTCGCGATCACGGGCATGCGCGCCAAACGCGCGAAAGTCCGGCAAAGCTCACGCCTCGAAGAACTCGAGGGCGTCGGCGCGAAGCGGCGGCAGCGCCTGCTCGCGCGCTTCGGCGGCTTGCGCGGCGTCGTGTCGGCGAGCATCGACGAGCTCGCGAGCGTCGAAGGCATTTCGCGCACGCTCGCCGAGCAGATTTACAAACAACTTCATTGATGTCGCGCGACGGTATAGTTCGGGACGCCGTTCCCCGTCGGCGTTGTGAAAAATCCCCTGCCTTGTTCGCGAGCTTCCGAACAAGGCACAATGCCGTTGTCGACTAGCGAGTGCCTGCACCCCATGCCGTTCAATCTGCCGATCTTCCTGACGTGGCTGAGAATCGTCCTGATTCCGCTCGTCGTTGGCATCTTCTACATCCCCGACGTGATGATGTCGGTACCCGTCAAGAACACGATTGCGATGCTGATCTTCGTGCTCGCCGCGCTCACGGACTGGTTCGACGGATTTCTTGCGCGCAAGCTCAATCAGACGTCGTCGTTCGGCGCGTTTCTCGATCCGGTCGCCGACAAACTCATGGTGACGGCCGCGTTGCTGATCCTTGTCGAACTCACGCGCTTGAACGCGGTCATCGCGCTTGTGATCGTCGGCCGCGAGATCACGATTTCGGCGCTGCGCGAGTGGATGGCGCAAATCGGCGCGTCGCGCAGCGTGGCGGTCAATTCGCTCGGTAAATTCAAGACCGCATGCCAGATGGTCGCGATTCCGATGCTGCTCTACGACGGACCGCTTGTATTCGAAGGACACACGCTGTTCGACGCGCGCGTATGGGGTCTCTGGCTCGTCTACGTGGCCGCGTTCCTCACGATCTGGTCGATGCTGTACTACATGAAACTCGCGTGGCCCCAGATTCGCGATCGCGTCGACGCGGCGAGATAAAAAGAATTTGGATCTCGTGCTTGACACTCAAGAATGACCTCTTCATAATCTCGTTCTCGTTGCTGATGGCACTAACGAAGCAGCGAAACAGTAGGATCATGCGGGAGTAGCTCAGTTGGTAGAGCGCAACCTTGCCAAGGTTGAGGTCGCGAGTTCGAGACTCGTCTCCCGCTCCAGATTTTGCAGGATCGAATTCGTGTCGTTTGACGTGTTTTTTGAATTCGAGTGTGTCGAGACCGGACGATTCGCGTGTTGTCCGGTTCGCAAGCAGCTTACGCGGGAGTAGCTCAGTTGGTAGAGCGCAACCTTGCCAAGGTTGAGGTCGCGAGTTCGAGACTCGTCTCCCGCTCCATACAAGGGGGAAGCAAGGCTGCTTCCCTTTTTGTTTGAGTCAGTTTTATTCGAACGCGAAGTTTGAATAAAAGCCGTCTACGGCGCGGTAGCAAAGCGGTTATGCAGAGGACTGCAAATCCTTCCAGGCCGGTTCGACTCCGGCCCGCGCCTCCAGAATCGCGTCAAGCGGCAAAGAAAAACCACCCGAGAGGGTGGTTTTTTTTCGTCCGTGTTTAATTCGCGTTTAGTCCGTGCTTAGCCCGCAGTCGCGCGCGCCCGCCGCCGCGTCAGCCAACGAACCGCGAGCAGGCTCAGGATCACGACCGCGAGCGACAGGGCGGTCGTCATCGTCCCGAGCGCGTAGATGACAGGCGTCGTGACCGACGTCGTCAGGCCCTGCAATTCGAGCGGCAGCGTGTTCTGATCGCCGATCGCCTGCGACGTGCGCGCGATTTCGTCCCACGACAGCGTGAGTCCGAACATCCCGACGCCGATGACCGACGGTCCGATGATCGGCAGCACGACGTGAAGAAAGCTCTGCCACGGCGAGGCGCCAAGATCGCGCGACGCTTCCTCGTAGGCCGGATTGAACCGGTTGAAGACCGCGAACATCACGAGCAGGCCGAACGGCAGCGTCCACGTCAGATGCGCGCCGAGCGCCGACGTATAGAGGCTCATCGACGTCGTGTAACCGTCCGCGAACGATTGAAAGCCCCATGCGGTCGCGAGCGCCTTGACGGCCGTGTCGATGAGCCGGAACGTGAGTCCGATGCCGAGCGAGACGATGATCGACGGCATGATCAGGCTCGCGACCGACACATAGAACACCGCCGAGTCGCCGCGGAAGCGCTTGCGAAATGCAAGTCCCGCGGATACGGAGAACAGCACGGTCAGGATCGTGACGATCAACGCAAGCCGCATCGAGCGCGCGAACGCGCCCCAGATGTCGACGTCGCCGACGCCGTCGCGCAGCGCCGCGAACCAGTGCAGCGAGACGCCGCGCATCGGAAACGTCAGGCCGCCTTCGGGCCCCTGGAACGACAGGATGAAGATCGTGATGACCGGGCCGTAAAGAAACAGCACGAAGAGCCCGAAGATGAGCGCGAGCCAATAGAAACTCGCGGGCCGGCGTTCGCGATGACGTCGCGCAATCGTGCTCATGTCAGAGCTCCTTTCGAATATCGACGACGCGCGTGAGCGCCCAGACGATCATGAGCACGACGGCGAGCAGAATGATCGCGTTCGCGGCCGCCGCGGGGAATTGCAGATACCCGGTCTGAACCTGGATGATCTTGCCGACCGACGCGATCTGCTGGCCGCCCATCACGCCGACCGTCAGGAAGTCGCCCATCACGATCGTGATCACGAAGATCGAGCCGATCACGATGCCCGTCTTCGACAAGGGCAGCACGACGTCGCGCACGACCTGCCATCCGCTCGCCCCCGCATCGCGCGCGGCTTCGAGCAACGAGCGATCGATGCGCATCATCGCGTTGAAGATCGGCACGATCATGAAGAACGTGTAGAGATGCACGAACGCGAGCACGACCGAGAAGTTCGAATAGAGCAGCCATTCGAGCGGCCGGTCCACGAGGTGCGTCGCGAGCAGGGCCTGGTTCACGAGGCCGTTGCGGCCGAGCAGCGGAATCCACGAAATCATGCGGATCACGTTCGAGGTCCAGAACGGGATCGTGCAGATCAGGAACAGCGTGGTCTGCGCGCCCGTCGAGCGGACGTGGAACGCGAGGAAATACGCGATCGTGAAACCGAGCACGGTGGTGATCGCCCACACGATCGCGCAGAACTTGACGGTCGAGCCATACGTCTTGAGCGTCACGCAGACGTCGCTCATCGACGAACATCCGTCGAAGATCGCGACGTAGTTCTTGAACGTGAACGCGGGGATGATCTGGTACTCGTTGTAGTCCCAGAAGCTCACGATCAGCGTGATCACCAGCGGGATCACGAAGAACAGCGCGAACGTCAGCGTCAGCGGCGTCGCTTGAAGCCACGCCGGCGCGCGCCGGTGACGCACGCCGGATGTGTCGGCCGAGGCGGCCGGCGGTTGGGTCGGAAGCTGAAGCGACGCCATGAAAGAAACTCCTCAATACTGCGTACGAAGCGTACGGCGTGTCACGTACGGCGGGCGCATCACGCTGCGATGAACTCGTTCCATTTCTGGACCATGTAGATGTTCTCGTCCATCACCGCGTTCCAGCATGCGATCGCACCCATGCGCTGGACATACGAGCCGCCGTCGCGAACGGTCCCCGCCTTCTCGAGCAACTGGCCGTCGGGCGCCTTGATGTCCTGCGTCGCGGGCTTGCCCTCGATCCAGTAGTCCCATTCATACGGTTCCATATGCGTGCGCGCGGTCTCGAGCACGCCCGCGTAATAGCCCTGGCGCATCAGATACGCGCCGGCCCAGCCGTCCTGGAACCAGTTGATGAATTCGTACGCCGCGTCGAGCTTGCGGCCCTGCAGCGAGCGCGGCAGGCCGAAACCCGACGCCCACGAGCGATAGCCTTCCTTGAGCGGCTGGAACGTGCAGGCGACGCCCATCGTGCGGACCTTGGTCACGGCCGGCGACCACATCGACTGGATCACGACTTCGCCCGACGCCATCAGATTCACGCTTTCGTTGAAGTCCTTCCAGAACGCGCGGAACTGCCCAGCGCGCTTGGCCTCGATCAGGATCTTGATGGTCTGGTCGATCTCGGCCTTCGTCATATTCCCCTTGTCGCCGTACTTGACCTTGCCCATCGCCTCGATCGCCATGGCCGAATCCATGATGCCGATCGCGGGGATATTGAGCAGCGCCGCGCGGCCCTTGAATTCGGGGTTCAGCAACTCGGCCCAGCTCGTGATGGGACGCTTGATCAGATCGGGGCGAATGCCGAGCGTATCGGCGTTGTAGGTCGTCGGGATCAGCGTCATCCATTGGGTCGGCGTCGACGAGAACTGCGTCGATTTCTCGCCCGTGAGGAACATGACCTTCTTCGGCGCCGTGCCTTGATCGCCGATCTTCTTGCCGTCGACCTCACCGCGCGTGAGCACGGGCGTGATCTTGTCCGCGAGCTTGATGCGTTTGACGTCCATGCCCGTGAGCGTGCCCGCGGGGATCAGCTTCTTGAGCGCGAAGTACTCGGTGTCGACGATATCGAACGAATTGGGCTGCGTGATGATCCGCTTGGCGACGTCGTCGGTCGTCACGGGGATGTACTGAATCTCGATGCCCGTGTCTTCCTTGAACTTCTTGGCGATATCGGCGCTTTGATTGACGGCCGTGCCCAGATAGCGAAGCGTGATCTTTTCCTGCGCGTGGACGTAGGGGAAGCCCGCGATGCCGGCTGCCGCGACCGCGCCCTTCAGAAAGGTCCGGCGCGACAGGCCCTTGCCGGCGGCCATGTCGGTCGCCGAGGCCGACGCGGTGTCGGCGGTGTCGTGATCGGGCGTCGTACCGATCTGCTGCTTGCCCGATTGCTTGTCAAACGCGTTCATTGCGATCTCCCGTGTTGAATGATCTTGAAGTGCGGTTTGGATGACGGTGTTGTTCTGAATTACGCCGCGAGCGCGTGCGCGTCGTGTTCGTCCCACCAGACGACGACACGCGCGTCGGGACCCAGCTTGGACGCGTCGTAGGCGCTGTCCGGCAGCAGCGAAATCAACTCGGGCGAGCCGTCGAGCGGCGCGAGCGTCATGCGCAGATGCGTGCCTTGGTATTCGGCTTCGCGGACCGTGCACGGAATCCCGCCGATCCGGCTGAAGCCGCCTTCGCGCGCGGCGGGCTGGACCGGCGTCGTGCCGTGCGGCGCGATGCGCAGATGATCGGCGCGCACGGTGAACGCGCGGCCGTTGGCTTCGAGCACGTTGTGCCCGCCGAGAAAGCGCGCGACGAACTCGGTCCGCGGCCGGTTGAACACCTCGTGCGGCGAACCGGCCTGCTCGATGCGTCCATGGCTCATGACGACGACGAGATCCGCGAGCGCCATGGCTTCTTCCTGCGAATGCGTGACGTGCACGAACGTGATGCCGAGTTCCTTCTGCCAGCGCTTGAGCTCGGCGCGCATCTGCACGCGGAGGAACGGATCGAGCGCGGACAACGGCTCGTCGAGCAGCAGGCAGCGCGGTTCGTTGAGCAGCGCGCGCGCGAGCGCGACGCGCTGCTGCTGGCCGCCCGACAATTGCGACGGCTTGCGTTGCGCGTACGCGCTCATCGCGACGAGATCGAGCAGCTCGGCCGCGCGTTTGCGTCGCGCGTCCTTGGCGACGCCGCGCATCTTGAGACTGAACGCGACGTTGTCGAGCGCGCTCAGATGCGGAAACAACGCATAGCTCTGAAACACCATCGCGGTGCCGCGCGCCGCGGGTTCCTCGCGCGTGACGTTCCGGTTCGCGATCAGCACGTCGCCTTCGGAGACGGATTCGTGTCCCGCGATCATGCGCAGCGTCGACGTCTTGCCGCAGCCCGACGGACCGAGCAGGCAGCAATATTCGCCGCCCGGAATGCGCAAGTCGATCGAGTCGACCGCGAGCGCGTCGCCATAGCGCTTCGAGACGTGCACGAGTTCGATGTCGGCGGCGCTCGTGCGGACGACCGGTGTGGAAGAAGCCGTCGAATCGGCCGGAGTCAGATCGCTCATTGAGACGTGTCCTGAAGCGCGTGAGCGCGATGGAGTTCACAGCAATGCCGGGTCGTCACGGCGATGCGGCCGCGCTTGATGACCCAACTGCGCGGCGGCAGGTCGAGCAAGGCTTCGTCGACGCGCATGCCGTCGAGCACGACGAGGTCGGCCGGATTGCCGACCGCGATTCCGTAGTCGCGCAAGCCGATCGCGCGCGCGGCGCGTGTCGTCGCCATTTCGAGCACGCGTGCCTGATCGGCCGGCGTGCCGAGTTGCGCCGCATGCGCGAGCAGGTTGCCGACGTGCAGCATGTCGGCGTTGCCGAACGGCGTGAAGGCGTTGCGCACGTTGTTCGATGCGTAGGCGACATTGACGCCGCCGTCGAGCAGATCGCGCACGGGCGTGAGGCCGCGCCGGCGCGCATGCGTATCGGTGCGGCCTCCGAGATAGAGGTCCGTCGCGGGCAGCGTGACGATGTGAATGTCGGCGCGGCGCAGTGCGTCGACGAGCGCGCCGAGCTGATCGGGCGGGACCGCGCCGAGACTGGTCACGTGACCGAGCGAGACGCGTCCCTCGTATCCCATCTCGATCGTCTTGCGCGCAATCTGCGAGACGGCCGCGAAACGCGGATCGCGCGTGTCGTCCGCGAAGTCCGCATGCATGTCGAGATCGACGCCGAAGCGCGCCGCGATCTCGAAGACACGGTCGATGTGCCGGACGGTGTCGTCCCAATGGGTTTCGTTGTAGGGGCAGGCGCCCATGACGTCGGCGCCGAGCCGCAAGGCCTCGATGAGCAGCGCCTCCGTGCCGGGCGCCTTGAACAGGCCTTCTTGCGGAAACGCGACGATCTGGAGATCGACGAGATCGCGGTAGCGCTCGCGCAGTTCGAGCATGACCTCGACGCCGAGCAGGCCTTGGATCGGATCGACGTCGGGGTGCGCACGCAGCGTGGTCGTGCCGTGTTGGACGGCCATCTCGATCACGCGGCTCGCGCGCTCGAGCATGTCGGCGCGATCGCGCCGCGCCTTGAGTTCGCCCGTCACGCGGATCGCCTCGTCGAGCGTGCCGGATACCGACGGCCGGGCGCGCGCGAGCAGCGCCTTGTCGAGGTGGATATGCGCTTCGATGAAGCCCGGCAGCGTGGCGCGGCCACCGACGTCGAGCGTCTGCACGGCGTCGACGTCGAGATCGGTCGCGACGGCGACGATGCGGCCCTCGCGGATCGCGATATCCGTGAGCGGCGCATCGTCGCGCACACGGGCGCGGCGGATCACAAGGTCGGCACTACGGTCTGCAAGACTGGGCATGAGGCTCGTCGCGGGGGACATACACTTCCGTCCGAGGCGGCCGGACGGGCATGAACCCGACAAAGCAATGAGCGTGCCGATTCAGTAAGTAGAGACTGAGCGAAAGCGCAAAGCGTGCGCCCGTCAACGTTGCGGCACGGGGCATGCGCGCAAGGCGGCGAGGAACGAGCGGGGGATGGGCGGACGGCGGCGGTCGGGGCGGGGCACTGCGCTGGTGCGTGTTGCACCGAGGCGGGGGCGGGCGGCGACGCGCACGGCGTCGGCCCGCTTCAAAGCATCACTGCGTTGCCGAAGGCGGCTTGACCGGCAGCGGCGCGACGACGGTTTCGCCGTTCGAGAACTTGAGTTCGAGCCGAATCGTGTCGCCCGGGGCGATCTTGTGCGTCGGCTGTTCGAGCATCAGGTGATAGTGACCGGGTTCGAGCGCGACCTTTTGATGCGCGGGGACCGTGAGCTTGTCGACCATTTCCATTTTCGACGTCGAGCCTTCGGTGCGCGTCACGTGGAGCATCGTCATGCCGTAGTCGGGGCTCGACGTGCCGACGAGATCGACGGGCTGATCGCTCGTGTTCGTGATGGCGAGATACCCGGCGGCGGGCAGGGTGCCGGGCAGCCAGCGGACCCAGCCGCCGTCGACGGTGACGCTCGCCGGGGCTGCGAATGCGAGGGATGTGAGGCAGACGCTCGTCGCGGCGGCGGCGAGTCTGACGAAGGGGCGAAGAGTGAGCGTCATGAGGCGGCTTGAGTTAAGACATCGGGAGCGGCGGCTCAACGCTGTTGCGCGAGCTGTCGCAGATCGTGGGCGAGCGCATCGATCGTGTCCGTGCCGTTCGCGAGCAAACGCGCTCGGCCGTCACGATCGAAGATGTAGATGCCCGAACTGTGTGAGACCTCGTAGTTGCCGCCCGACGCGGGCGCATCGGCCTGATAGGCGACGCGGTAGCGCTTGGCGAGCGTCTCGATCGCCGCGGGCGAGCCCGTGAGGCCGATCGCATGCCGGGCGTCGAACGCGTCGACGTAGGCATGCATCGATTCGGGCGTGTCGCGTGCGGGGTCGACCGAAATAAACACGATCCGGATCTCGTCGGCCGCGTCGCCGACCTTCGCGACAGCCTGCGTCAGATTGGCCATCGTCTGCGGACAGATATCGGGGCAATGCGTATAGCCGAAATACACGATGGCGATCTTGCCTTTGAGATCGGCGGCCGTCTCGGGTTTGCCCGCGTCGTTCGTGAGCGTGAATTCGAGATCAGGCAGATGGCCGTCGACGTTCTCGAGCATCCAGGATTCGGGATGTTTGCCGCACCCGGCGAGCATGAGGGACATGAGGATGCCGAGGACGGCGCCGCGTACGGCGAACGATGCTCGCCGGGCGTGCTGGATCGGGTGTTGCATGAGACCAATACCTTTCGGAAAGCGGGGCGCAGACGCGCAGTGCCTGCGCACTGTAACCCATTTCGACGCGCGACTTCGTCTCCGGCAGCCCCACAAGACGCTGATTCCGACCCCGAAGCGCGGTAAGATGCCGCGTCCAGCCGCATTCGCGACCGGCCGCGTGATGTCGCGTGGTATTGCGCGGTGTCGGGTGTGCCGCACTCGGGCTCGCGCCCATTTCAGCCTTGCTATGTCGCCAAAGCTTGCTCTGCCTGCCACGCTTGATTTCGCCGAAACGGCGTTCTTCTTCGATTTCGACGGCACGCTCGTCGAATTGGCCTCGACGCCCGACGGCGTGGTCGTCGAACCGCGTGTTCGAACCTTGCTCGATGCGCTGCGCGAAGCCACGAACGGCGCGGTCGCCGTCGTGTCGGGGCGTGGGATCGCGAACCTCGACGCGATGCTCGCGCCGTTGCGTTTGCCGACCGCGGGCCTGCACGGCGCCGAGCGTCGCGACGCGAACGGCGACACACTGAGCGTCGGTTTCGGCGACGAACGCCTGATCACGATGGAGCACGCGCTCGAACAGGTCGTGGCCGACAATCCGGGCATGCTGCTCGAAATCAAGGGCGCCGCGCTCGCGCTTCATTACCGGAACGCGCCGACGCGCGAAGCCGCCGCGCGCGTCGCGACCGAGCGGCTTGCCGAGCGGTTTTCCGACGGCTACGTGCTGCAGCCGGGCAAGATGGTGTTCGAGATCAAGCCGAAGAACGTCGACAAGGGGCGCGCGATCGCCGCGTTTCTCGACGAGCCGCCGTTCGCGCGGCGCACGCCCGTGTTCGCGGGCGACGATCTGACCGACGAGAAGGGCTTCTCGGTCGTCAATGCGCGCGGCGGAATATCGATCAAGGTCGGTGCGGGCGAGACGATCGGCCAGCATCGCGTGGACTCGGTCGGCGCGCTGCTCGACTGGCTCGCGCAGTGTGTTTCGGGCGCGCGTGCACGATGAGTCGTCTGATCATTGTTTCGAATCGCGTCGCGCCGATTTCCGAGGGCGGCATGGCGGCCGGCGGTCTCGCGGTCGGCGTCTACGACGCGCTGCGCGAGACCGGCGGCATGTGGTTCGGCTGGAGCGGCGAAGTCGCGAGCGCCGCGCCTGCGTCGCCGAAAATCGAGGAGCGCGGCCCCGTCACGTTCGCGACCGTCTCGCTGACGCGTCGCGATTACGACCAGTACTATCGCGGCTTCTCGAACGACACGCTGTGGCCGACGTTTCACTACCGCAGCGACCTCACGCACTACGATCGCCACGAGTTCGACGGCTACCAGCGCGTCAATGCGTGGCTCGCGCACCAGTTGATCCCGCTGCTGCGGCCCGACGACGTGATCTGGGTCCACGATTACCACCTGATCCCGTTTGCCGAGGCGCTGCGCCAGGAAGGCATCACGAACCGGATCGGCTTCTTTCTGCATATTCCGTTTCCGGCGTCGCAGGTGCTCGTGACGGTCCCGCCGCACGACAAGCTCATGCGCGCGCTCTGCTGCTACGACCTTGTCGGCGTGCAGACCGAGCCCGATCTGCGCGCGTTGCGCGACTATCTCGAACATGAGGCGCACGGCACGGTGTCGGCCGATGGGCGCGTCGACGCATACGGGCGCAGCCTGCGCATCGGCGCCTACCCGATCGGGATCTATCCCGACGAACTCGCGGCGCTCGCGAAGGAAGGGCAAGACGGCCGCCACCTCAAGAATCTGCGGCAGACGATGCATGAGCGGCGATTGATCGTCAGCGTCGATCGTCTCGACTATTCGAAAGGGCTCGTCGAGCGTTTTCGCGCGTTCGAGAAACTGCTCGAGATCTCGCCGAACCATCGCGCGCAGGTCTCGTTTATCCAGGTCGCGCCGCCGACGCGCTCCGATATCCAGAGCTATCAGCAGATCCGTCTGCAGCTCGAGGCCGAATCGGGGCGGATCAACGGCCGCTTCGCCGAAATGGACTGGACGCCAATCCGGTATCTGCACCGGCAGTACGAGCGCGCCGTGCTCGCATCGCTGTTTCGCGAGGCGCACGTCGGCTATGTGACGCCGCTGCGCGACGGCATGAATCTCGTGGCCAAGGAATATGTCGCCGCGCAGGATCCCGAGGATCCGGGCGTGCTCGTGCTGTCGCGTTTCGCGGGTGCCGCGCAGGAACTCGACGGCGCGTTGATCGTGAATCCGATCGATGTGCAGGGAATGGCCGAGGCGCTCGATCACGCGCTCGGCATGCCGCTCGACGAGCGGCGCGCGCGCCATGCGCGGATGATGACGGTTCTGCGGCGCAACAGCGTGTCGGTCTGGCGCGACTCGTTCCTGCGCGATCTGCGCGCGGTCCGGCAGTAGAGCGGGGGCGGTTAACGTACGGTTATCGCGCCCCCCCCCCCGGGTACGGTTATCGCAACACCCCGGCGGCCGGACACGCGTCCGGGCACCGGGGTGGGATGCATTCCGACGGCGCAGGAGGCGAGCGCTCGGATGCGTTGGCCACGCGCCATCCTTAGCGCGAACTTCAGTCGCGGACCATGATCGCGCTCGGGCGCGCCGTCGTCCTCAGGCGACCTGCTGTTCGCTGTGATTCGCCGTGGCGCCGTGATGCGCGCCTTTGCCGTGCTGCTGTTTGCCGAGCAGATCGCGATAGAGACCGGGGCGGTTGCGCAGGACTTCGGGCGATCCGTCGTCGATCACGTGGCCGTTGCTCATGACGATCAGACGGTCGAAGTTCTGCAGCGTCGAGAGCCGGTGCGCGATCGCGATGACCGTGCGACCGCGCATCAGACGATCGAGCGCCTGCTGGATCGCTTCCTCGGACTGGCTGTCGAGCGCCGACGTCGCTTCGTCGAGCAGCAGGATCGGCGCGTTCTTGAGCACCGCGCGCGCGATGGCGATGCGCTGGCGCTGACCGCCCGAGAGCTTGACGCCGCGGTCGCCGACGATCGTGTCGTAGCCTTCGGGCATCGCTTCGATGAATTCGGCGCAGCGCGCTTCGCGGGCCGCGGCGATAACTTCGTCGCGCGTCGCATCGGGCCGGCCGTACGCGATGTTTTCGTAGACCGACCGATGGAACAGCGAAATATCCTGCGGCACGACGGCGATCGCGTGGCGCAGGCTTTCCTGCGTCACGAGCGAGATGTCCTGATCGTCGATCAGGATGCGGCCGCCCTGCGTCTCGTAGAAGCGCTGCAGCAGCGACAGCACGGTCGATTTGCCCGCACCTGATTTCCCGATGAGGCCGACGCGCTGACCCGGCTCGATCACGAGGTTGTAGCTGTCGAGAATGCGCTTGCGCTTCGGGTAGGCGAAGCAGACGTCGTCGAACTGGACCTTGCCGCCGCGCGATTCGAGCGACGTCGCGTGCGAATGGTCGGGCATGCTGTGCGGTTCGAGCAGCGTTTCGACGGCTTCGGCCAGACGCGCGATGTGCTGCGTGACGTCGACGAGCGCGACCGCGAGATCGCGCGTGCCGTGCAGGATCGTGAAGCCGAGCGAGCTGATCAGCACGATGTCGCCCGAGGTGACCTTGCCCTGTGTCCAGAGCCAGAGCGCCCAGCCGAGCAGGCCGGCCGACAGGCAGGCGGTGATGACCGCGTGCAGCAGGCGCAGCTTTTCGAGGTAGAGCAGGCTGTGGCGACGTGCATCCATTTCGGCCGATACGCTGCTCGCGAAGCGCGCGTGCTCGCGGAACGTCGCGCCGAACGCACGCACGAGGCCCATATTGCTGATGACGTCGACGAGTTCACCGTCGACGGCGGCGGCGCGTGTCGCGAACGCATGGTGCTTGTGCGAACCGCGGCCCGCGAGCCTGAACAGCACGACGGCGAGCACGGCCGAGATCAGCATCAGACCGCCCGACATCAGCGGATTGACGATCGTCACCATGACAATGGCGCCGATGACCGCGATGGTGGGCGGCAGGACGTTCCAGGCCATTGTATTTTCGGTGATGTAGACCGCGTTCGACGTCGCCGTGATCCGGCTCGCGAGCATGCCGGGCTGCTTTTCGAGGAAGTAGCTCGGCGAATGGCCGCTCAGGTACTGGAACAGGTCGCGGCGCAGATCGCCGGTCACGCCGACGAACGCGCGCGCGGCGATCCAGCCGCCGACGCGCCACGAGAGATTGTCGGCCGCGATCAGCGTCACGAGCAGCAGGAACGCGATCCAGACCGGGCCCGTGTTGCGGTGGCCGGCGGACAGCACGTCGACGAGGTGTTTGATCGCGTATTGCGACATCAGCGCGCAGAGCACCGCGACGAAGACGCTCGTGAGCAGCACCGTGTGGGCGATCGGACGGCGCCGGATATACCGGAAAAGGAAGGCGAGCGGCCGGCGCGAATAGCCGGACAGGCGTTCATTGCGCAGGTTACGCTCGGCGACCGTCAGCTTTTCGGGCGACTCGAATTCGAGTTGCTCGGGGGTGAGCCGCGTGTTGTGCTGCACGTCGGATGTGTTCATAAATTCGATATCGCTGGCGGCTTGACGGTTATTCCGCCAAGGACCCGCCTCTAACGCCCCAATCTAGGTGACGGCTGACAAGACTGCCTGCCACAAGTTGTATCCCCACTGTAACAAGCTAAATTCTTTGAAATTCAAGCCTTCGCAATATTTTGGGGCTCGTCATAATCCCGCCCGGTGATCCATTCGTTCACATCGTGGGATGCGGAGTCGGCCGTGTCCGTACGCTTCGCAACATGCGGGCCTGCTCGCCTCGGTGGAGTTGCGTATTAAGCGCGATCGAGGCGGGTCCGTTAAATGCTAGAGCAGTTCGTCCAAAATCTGAACCCTGTGTTCGGGACGAGGGTCGAAGCTTACAGATTTTTTTCATGTTTTGGCGTCAACGGCCCCAATTGTGGTGCGTTATGTGTCAAGCGCTATTTACCCGTAGGGCTTCACTTGCTGCAATGCGCGCGATGCGCTGCCCCGCAGGAATCGACTACGGAACGGCTGTCGGCGTCGGCGGGGCCGCGGCCCGGTGAAAGAACGGAAACGAAGCTTCACCGAATCCAGAACTCGCAGCAAAATTTTTGCCTGTTTTTTATTTAGGAGAGTGTCGATATGCGGATCGCTCAGATCGCTCCACTGCACGAGGCGGTTCCCCCGAAGCTCTACGGCGGTACAGAGCGCGTCGTGTCCAACCTGAC
Source organism: Pararobbsia silviterrae (assembly GCF_003628125.1). GTDB lineage: Bacteria > Pseudomonadota > Gammaproteobacteria > Burkholderiales > Burkholderiaceae > Pararobbsia > Pararobbsia silviterrae. Next base: position 85,298 of record NZ_RBZU01000003.1, on the reverse strand, counting down.
GGAAGCCCTCGTCGACCTGGGCCATGACGTGACCTTGTTCGCGAGCGGGGACTCGAAGACCTCGGCGAAGCTCGAAGCGTTCTGGCCGCAGGCACTGCGTCTGGACCCGACGATTCGCGACACGATGGCGCCGCACATGCTGCTGCTCGAAGAAGTGCGCCGCCGCGCGCATGAATTCGACGTGCTGCATTTCCATATCGACTATTATCCGTTCCCGCTGTTCAGCCGGCAGGACACGCCGTTCGTGACGACGCTGCACGGCCGTCTGGATCTGCCCGAACTCGGTCCGATTTTCGACACGTTCAACGATGTGCCCGTGATTTCGATTTCGGATCACCAGCGCACGCCGCTGCAGCAAGCCAACTGGCTGACGACGGTTCACCACGGTCTGCCGGAAAACCTGCTGAAGCCCGCTCCGGGCGTCGAACAGAAGTATCTCGCTTTCCTCGGCCGCGTGTCGCCGGAAAAGCGTGTCGACCGCGCGATTCGCATTGCGCAGGCCGCCGGCATGAAGATCAAGATCGCCGCGAAGATCGACAAGGCCGATCGCGCGTATTACGAAGAAGAGATCAAGCCGCTGTTCGCGCTGCCGCACGTCGAATACATCGGCGAAATCAACGAAGCCGAAAAGCCGGGCTTCCTGTCGGGCGCGCATGCACTGCTGTTCCCGATCGACTGGCCGGAACCCTTCGGCCTCGTGATGATCGAGTCGATGGCATGCGGTACGCCGGTCATCGCGTTCAACCGCGGTTCGGTGCCTGAAGTCATCGAAAACGGCGTGTCGGGCTTTATCGTCGAAGACGAAACGTCGGCTGTCGCGGCCGTCAACCGTCTGCACACGATTCCGCGCGCACGCGTTCGTCAGGCATTCGAAGATCGCTTCACGTCCAAGCGCATGGCGCAGAACTACGTGAAGGCGTTCGAACAACTCGTGCGTCAGAAGGGCCGTACGACGCTGCGCGAAGTCAACGCGAAGTAAATCGCTGTTCGGAAGCCGATGCGGTGTGCTCGCATCGGCGTCTAACTCAGCCCCCGGCCGCCGCGAGGCGGGCGGGGGTTTGTTTTTATATGGCGTGTCCGGGCGTCGTGTGAGTGTTGTATTTGAGCCGCATGGTCCGTGTTCGACGATGGTCGTTGAACGAGCGGGAACGAAGAATGCGGCGATCTCCGTTAAATCGCTTGACGGAGGGATTCGATGGACGCGATCGAAACGTATGCGGGCCGCTCGCACGACGAAGCGTATGCGGCGCGCAAGGGGCATCCCGTGCGGGCTCAGGAGCCGCCTGGCGGCGCGATGGCGATTGCTGAGGGCGAGGCCGATCCGGCGCGTGGCGGCGGGCTCCTGTCGGCGCGCGGCAGGGCCGTCTGGCAGACGGGTCCGGGGATGGACGGCGGCGGTTTCGACGACGCAGGCGCGGACGTCGAGCCTCGTCCGAGATCGGCGAACGAACCGCGAGCATGACGTCTTCGAGATGCGTCAAAGGCGAATAAAGACGCGCCAAAACGAGACGTCGTAAAAGGCGAAACGCGGCGAGCTTGGTGTGCCAAAACTGACCGATCGGAATGGGCAATCGTCTGAGGTTGAACACGCTTGCGTGCTCAACGATTACCTGTTCCGTAAGGACTCTTCATCTTAGAGCTTTTGCACCGCGGGCAAGCCACTGAGTACGACAATGGCGTGCTATGCTTTTTTATACCTAAAAAGCCGTAGTCGCACAGAGTTCAGGCCGGGGGGCACTTTGAAGGAAACAGTTGTATTCGAATTCGTTGAATTCAAGGCCAATATCCCGCCTGGCCCGTTTCTGTTGGACGATGAAAACGTCACCGCGCTGAGCCGAATCGTCTGGGGCGAGCACTGCTCCGAGTGCGCATATCCGACCTGCTATTCAAGTTGCGCGTTTTACGATCCGCGTTCCGATCTGCAGTGCCGCCGGTTCGAGGCCGGTATCGAGTCGGCCGGCCATGGTCTGAGCCGGATCCGGTTTCGCAAGTGGGGCAAGCTTGAAGGGCGTGGGCCGATCGCCTTGCACGAGAAAGCCGCGGCCGCCAAGCTCGAGCGGCGTGATCGCGTCGTGTCGAAATGGCTTGCGAACACGCGTTTGCCGTTCAGCCTGGCGCGTTACTTCGTCTGGTACTGGAATCAGCGCAAGAATCGCGCGGGGCGTGCGTCGCGGCCAAGCACGAACATGAACGATGCGTTCGCGATCGAAGCCTATGTTCGCAATGGCGCGCGTGCCTTCACGGTGACGTTCCTGCAAAGCGAGCCGAAGAAGGCCACGTATCAGAAGCACATCACGCTGACGGACGCGCCTCAGACCTGGTTTATTCCAGTGGCCGAACTGTCCGACGTCATCGATCTCGCGCGCCCGTACCTGATCCAGATCGAACCGGTCGGCGAAGCCGAGGGCATCGACGCGGTATTCGGCGCGCTCGATTTTGTCCGGCTTCGCACCCCCTTGCCGATCGCCGATGCATCGCCGCCGCCGGCCGCGATCTCGGCTGCGCCGCCGTCGGCGCTGGCCAAGGTCGTGGTCTGGGATCTCGACGAAACGATCTGGACCGGCACGCTCGCCGAGGAGGGCGCGCAAGGCGTACACCCGCGTCCCGAAGCGGTTGCCGCGATCAAGGCGCTCGATGCGCGCGGGATTCTCCAGTCGATCGCGAGCAAGAACGATCTCGATGAAGCGCTCGAAGCGCTGCATCTGCACGGACTGGCCGATTATTTCCTGTATCCGCAGGTCAACTGGGGGCCCAAGAGCGAATCGATCGCGCGGATCGCGAAGCGCCTCGATCTCGGTGTCGACAGTTTCGTGTTTATCGACGACCAGCCGTTCGAGCGCGCGGAGGCGCTCAGCGGCCACGAGACCTTGCGTGTGCTCACGCATGAGGACGTCGCGCACATGCTGACGAACCCCTGGTTCAATCAGCCGGTCACCGCGGAAGGCGCGCGGCGCCGCGAGCTGTATCGGACGGAGGCGCAACGCGTCGAGAGCATGGAACAGCACGGTGGCGACTACCACGCGTTCCTGCGGGCGTCGGCGCTCGTCATCGAGGTCCGCGATCTCGACACGGCCGATATGACGCGAGCGCACGAGTTGTCGCAGCGAACGAACCAGCTCAATTTCACGGGCGCGAAATTTTCACGCGACGAGGTCGAGCGCGTGCAGGGCGATCTCGATCGCCGCTACCTGACCGTGCGTTGTCGCGATCGTTACGGCGACTACGGCTTGATCGGCTTTGTCGTGCTCGATGTGCTCAATGGGCGGATCGAGGCGTTCTTCATGAGTTGCCGCGTGCAGCGCAAGCGGGTCGAGCAAGCGTTGTTCGCGTATCTGGCCGCGCTGTTGAGCGCGCGCGGGCATGCGCGATTCGCGGTGCGTTTCAAGGAAACGAAGCGCAATGGCGCGGCGCGCGACATGCTCGAAGAACTCGGATTCTCGCGTGACGAGGACGGGTGGACGCGCGACTTGTCGGCGCCTTTCGAAGACTCGGACATCGTCAAGGTCGAGACCTTGTCTCCCCATCCCGCAGCGGGCTGATCATCATGGCTTTGCGTCAAAAAATAACGAACCTGATTACCCGGAAGCTGCCCTACAAGTGGGTGTCGAGCCGGCTCGAACGGCCGCTGGCGAGCATTACGTTCGACGACTTTCCGCGTTCCGCGTGGTCGGTCGCGGGACCGATCCTGGCCGACTATGACAGCCGGGGCACGTACTACGCCGCGGGGCGCTTCGCGGGACAGACCGAGGACGGCATCGAGTATTTCCGGCCCGACGATCTTGGGGGGATTCTTGCCGCAGGCCATGAAATTGGCTGCCATAGTTTTGGGCATCGGCGCGCGTCGGGCATGAGCGCGGCGCAACTGCGCGACGAGAAGCGCGAGAATGCGGCGTTCTTCGAGGCGACGGTCGGCAACGGACGCGTCGCGAGCTATGCCTATCCGTATGGCGACGTCGGGCCGCGTTCGAAGGGCGTGATCGCGCGCGAATATGCGATTGCGCGCGGTATCCGCCCTGGGATCAATGCAGGTCGTGTCGATCTTGCGCAGGTGCTGTCGGTGCCGATCGAAGCGCGCCGTTGGCGGCCTGACGAGATCGGGCAGTGGATCGAGGAGGCCAAGCGGAAAAATGGCTGGCTCGTGTTCTTCACGCACGATGTGTCCGAGCAGCCGTCGCCGTTCGGCTGTACGCCGGAGATGCTCGTCGAGGTGCTCGAGGGGCTCAAGCGCGCGGGCATCGCGAGTGTGCCCGTCAAGCATGCCGTGGCTGAATTGACTTTCGGCGGCGGCGCAGGTCACGCCTGAATTCTGGCTACTGACGGCGGATGACCGCTTGCCGGTAACGAGAACACGAGGTCATCGCGTCGGGCACGCGGTCAAGGACGAAAAACGCGCCCGGCGCAGGTCTCCATGTCGGTCAAACAGCGCATCGAATGCGTTTTCGATGACTGCAAAAAGAAAAAGGCCCTCGGCATGGCTGAGGGCCTTTTTTCGGGGACGACACACCCGGGAATCCGGTGGTGGACGGTACAGGGATTGAACCTGTGACCCCTGCCGTGTGAAGGCAGTGCTCTACCGCTGAGCTAACCGTCCAAAGAAGACCGCGATTATAGCAACGGTTTTTTTGGCCTGGCAACCGAAAAATGTATCTTTGAAGCTTTTTGCCCGTTGAGGCGAGGGTTGCCGTGCCGCATCCGCGGTCACGCGAGTGAAGGGGCGCGGGCGAACGGGCTTATCGCTCCCGTGTCTGGCGCTTTGTTTGGCGCTCCGCGGCTGATGCCCTGTGTTTCACGCCCTGTGTCTCGCGTCCCGCGTGATCGCCATAGACATTGAACCTGTCCAGCGCGTTGCATCGATCTTTCACCGATTCGCGCCGTCTCGCCTCAACCGCCGCTCGTCTCCTCGATCTTCGGCTCGGCGCGCCACACGCATGCGCCCTTGACCGACTTGTCGAGATCGTTGAGCACGGCGTCGTGGGCCGCCTGCTCGTCGTCCGATGCAACGACGACAGGCAGGTCGAGCGATGCGAATCCGGTCGTCACGGCTTGCTCGCCCGGCATGTCCTTTCCGCCCGTGTCGCCGAGCATGTCGATCACGAGGCTTTCCTGACCCCGTGTCATCGCCAGATACACTTCGGCGAGCAACTCCGAGTCGAGCAAGGCCCCGTGCAGCGTCCGATGCGCGTTGCTCACCCCGAGCCGATCGCATAGCGCGTCGAGCGAATTGCGCTTGCCCGGATACAGCGACTTCGCGAGCACGAGCGTGTCGATGATCTCGCCGCACTGACTCGAAAACGTCGGCAGACCGAGCAGGCCGAATTCGGCATCGAGAAACGCGAGATCGAACGGCGCGTTATGAATGATCAGATCCGCCCCCGCGACGAAATCGCGAATCTCATTGGCGACTTCGGCGAACTTGGGCTTGTCGCTCAGAAACTCGGTCGTCAATCCATGGACCGCGAGTGCGCCCGGATCGCTTTCGCGTTCGGGATTGATATAGAAATGCAGATTGCGGCCCGTGAGCCGCCGGTTCACGAGTTCGACCGCGCCGAATTCAATGACGCGGTCGCCCGAGCGCGCATTGAGGCCGGTCGTTTCAGTATCGAGAATGAGTTGACGCATGATGATGTCCGACGTGAGCTGCCGAGGATGCGATGTCGAGCCGCCGGAGCGGCTTGACCGCGCGATGCGAGCCGTCAGGCCGAAGTCAGCGATTCGACGCCGCGATTTGCAAGCTGATCCGCGCGCTCGTTGCCCGGATGACCCGCGTGTCCCTTGACCCACCGCCATTCGAGTTCATGCTGCACGGTCAGCGCATCGAGCCGTTTCCAGAGATCGGCGTTCTTGACCGGCGCTTTCGCGGCCGTCATCCAGTTCTTTTTCTTCCAGCCGTGTATCCATTCGCTGATGCCTTTCTGCACATATTGCGAATCGGTATGCACGACCGCCTTGCACGGGCGTTTGAGCGCCTCGAGCGCCGCGATCACGGCCATGAGTTCCATGCGATTGTTCGTCGTGAGCTTCTCGCCGCCGAACAATTCCTTTTCCTGCGTGCCGAAGCGCAACAGCGCACCCCAGCCACCGGGGCCCGGATTGCCCTTGCAGGCGCCATCCGTATAGATATCGATCACATCCGGCATGAGTTCTATTGGATCTTCCGTTCAATCGAGCTGTGTGAATTCGGCGTCGCGACGGGCGCGAGCCCGGGCGCGAGCGCCGGTTTCTTGGCCCACTTGGGCCCGACAAGCCGCATGCCGCGCACGCGTTTGACGGCCGTGATCATATAGGTCGCGCCGAAGATCGGCCACCAGCGATCGCCGGCCGACTCCATGAATTCGTACCGCGCGAGCCACTTGTCGGTCAACAGCGGCGGCCGATAGCATCCGAAGCGGCCCCGGTCGAACTCGAAGCCGAGCAGCTTGATCCAGTCCTTGAGCCGCGTGAACGCTATGAGATCGTGGGTGCCCGGCACGAACGGGTTGCGCGTCATGCGTCCCATCGATTGCCGCATGCCCCAGAGGCTCAGCGAATTGAATCCGGCGATCACGAGCTGTCCGTCGGGCATCAGCACGCGCTCGACTTCGCGCAGCAGCCGGTGCGGGTCGGGCGTGAATTCGAGCGTATGCGGCATCACGACGAGATCGACGCTCTGCGCTTCGAACGGCAATTCGACGAATTCGCACCAGATCGTGCTGCGCGCAAAACCGGGCGCATGCGCAAGGCCGCGGCTTGGCAGCGGCGTGACCGAGGCGCGCCCGTCGCGTCCTTCACGTCCGTTGCGCGGATCGTCGCCCGCGTGTCCGGCGGGCCCGCCATGCAGCGGATCGAATCGCGGACTCCAGCCCGCCGATCCGTCGGACGCCGGACGGGCGGCCTTCGAGGGCGGCATCGCATAGGGCGTGCTCGCGCGGCTCGCGTTGTCGAGCACGAGGCCGCGATAGGGCATCCGGTTCTCGCGCAGCGCGTCGAGTTGCGGCAGGCCGAGCTGAAGCGCGTGATAGCCGAAAATGTCGCCGACGACGTGGTCGAGTTGCGCCTGCTCCCATGCGAGCACGTAGCGCCCAGGCGGCGAAGCCGTCCACGCAGGCCAGTCTATAATCCGGTGGTCAGACATGGTGATCCAATGAAGAGCTCGAGCAACGCCTCGTACGCCTCGTACGACTACGCGCCGGTTCCGGCGTTCGCGGACAACTACATCTGGGTCATGGACGACGGCCGCCGCGCGGTCGTCGTCGATCCCGGCGAAGCCGCTCCCGTCGAGCACTGGCTGCGCGAGCGCGATCTGACGTTGACCGCTATTCTACTCACGCATCATCACGCGGACCACGTCGGCGGCGTCGCCGCTTTATTGAAGTCCTTCGGGACCGATGCCGAGATTCCCGTCTACGGACCGCGTGCCGAACACATCGCCGTCGTGACGCACGCGCTCGCCGGCGGCGACACGATCGATCTCGGCGCGCCGTTCGGTCCGTTCGACGTCATCGACGTGCCCGGTCACACGCGCGGCCATATCGCCTATTTTCAGCTGCAGGGCGGCGATCGCGCGCCGCATGTGTTTTGCGGCGATACGCTGTTCGCGAGCGGCTGCGGACGCTTGTTCGAAGGATCGCCCGCGCAGATGCTGACTTCGCTCGATGCGCTTGCCGCGTTGCCCGAGCAGACGCAGGTCCACTGCGCACACGAATACACGCTCTCGAACATCCGTTTCGCGCTCGCTTGCGAGCCCGATAACGCCGCGCTGCAGGACTGGCAGCATCGCGCGAGCGCGCTGCGCGAAGCCGGGCGTCCGACGCTGCCGACGACGATCGGTCACGAGAAACGCGTCAATCCGTTCCTGCGCGCTCACGAGCCGGCCGTGCGCGACCGCGTGCTCGCGGCGGCGCCGTCGATGAACGACACGCCGCCATCGGTCCGCGACCGCGCGGCACGCGTCGATGTCTTCGCCGCGATGCGGGATTGGAAAAACGTGTTTCGGTAGACTTTTCTCATCAACACGCCAATCCGTGTGCGACAAGTCAGGGTTTACCTAAGATTCATTCGCGAAATCATGGCCATATAGCGGATTATCAAGGCTTTTTTCATTTTTTCGATTGACGGATCAGGAGGCCTTACTTACCATCGGCCCAACACTTTCCTTGCAGTCCCTGGAACGAGACGTCCAATGCGATTCTTGATTTGTGCGCTAGGCGCCTTGCTACTCTCCGCGTGTGCGAGCGCACCCGATACGGCTGGCCTCGCTTCCTCGCCGATTTCCACGATTCAGAAGTCCCCCTCCAAGAATCTGCCTGCAGCACTTTCCTCGACCGGTGCGCCGATCAATGTGGACAACCAGTCGGTTGCCGCGCTCAAGCAGCCCGACGACATCTGGTCGCGAATCCGAAAGGGTTTCCAGTTGCAGGACATGGACGGCGATCTCGTCCAGTCGAATCTCGATTGGTACACGTCGCGCCCCGACTATGTCCAGCGCATGACCGACCGGTCGAAGCTTTACCTCTATCACATCGTCAACGAGCTCGAGCAGCGCAATATGCCGACCGAGCTCGCGCTGCTGCCGTTTATCGAATCCGCATATAACCCGCAGGCGCTGTCGGTCGCGAAGGCCGCCGGCATGTGGCAGTTCGTGCCGGGCACGGGCAAGACGTTCAACCTGCGCAACAATATGTTCCAGGACGAGCGCCGCGACGTGCTCGCGTCGACGAGCGCCGCGCTCGACTACCTGCAGAAGCTCCACGACATGTTCGGCGACTGGTATCTCGCGCTCGCCGCGTACAACTGGGGCGAAGGCAATGTGCAGCGCGCGATCGCGCGCAATCAGGCCGCGGGGCTGCCGACGGACTATATGAGTCTCAAGATGCCCGCCGAGACGCGCAACTATGTGCCGAAGCTGCAGGCGGTCAAGAACATCATCGAGAATCCGCAGGCTTACGGGCTCTCGCTCCCCGATATTCCGAATCACCCGTATTTCGTGACGGTCACGACCGCGCACGATATCGATGTCGATGTCGCGGCCAAGCTGGCCGGCATGTCGTCGGACGAGTTCAAGGCGCTCAATCCCTCGTTCCGCCTGCCGATGATCGTCGGCGCGACGCAAGCGCAGATCCTGCTGCCGTTCGACAACGCCCAACAGTTCCAGGACAACCTCAAGGTCTACTCGGGGCAGCTCGCGTCGTGGACGACCTACACGGTCGACTCACGTACGACGCCTGAAGCGCTTGCGCAAAAGATCGGCGTCGACGTCGATACGCTGCGCGACACGAACCGGATCCCGCGCGGCATGCGGCTCAAGCCGGGTTCGACGGTTGTCGTGCCGCGTGATGACGATGACGAAGACATCAGCGCGGACGTGGCCGAAAACGCCGTGCTCGCGATCGAGCCTGACGTGCCGGATACGCGCAAGGTGCTGATTCGCGTGCGGCGTCACGAGACGATGGCCTCGGTCGCGTCGCGCTACGGCGTGACGGTCGCCCAGCTTCGCGCGTGGAACAAGCGGCGCGGCGTCCAGCTCTCGCCGGGTCAGACGCTGGTGCTGCACGTTCCGGTCGGTAAGCCGCTCCCGGTCGCCGCGGCGGCGGGCGACGACGGCAAGGCCGACAAGCCTGCGGACAAGGGGGCGTCCCGGGCCCCGGGGAAGGGGGTGGACAAGCAGGCTGACGCCTCGGAACGAAATGCGGATTCCGATTCCCATTCGGGAGCGCGCGGCAGTATGATCAGGGCTTCGACGCACGGTTCGCATGCGCCGCAAGACGCAAAAGATGCGACCAAGCGTGTCGCCGCCAACGATTCGAAAGCGGGGCGTCAAGCCACTGCTCGAAGCGTGGCCGGCGGGAAAGATGCCTCGCGCGCGACGTCCAAGACGGCTCAGTCGAAGGCGCCGGGCAAGGCAGTGCAGACTTCGAAAGCCCAGGATGGTGGTGCGAGCCGCAAACGGGCCACCACCGAGGCCGCCGAGAAGCGCAGCAGCAAAAACAGCGGCTAGCCCGGATTGACACGTGTTGCGGGGGCAACGCGTGAGGTTACGCTCCGATCAATTCGACGCCTTTGCACGCGCCGGTCCTGTGGGCCGGCGCGTTTTCGTTTATGGGCTTGGGTCGGCATTCAGTCGCGGTTGGATCAGGGCAGGGGCGGTTGCGTGTTTCGTCGAACGGAGCGCGGTCGGATATTTTTCCAGCCGTCTTGAAATAGCGCGAGCGCCTTGTGCGGCAAGGGTTTGCCGCGGGGCGGCCATCCGGTTCCGAGCGAGCCGGCCTAGGGCAGGCCTAGCCTGAGGGGCTGCCGCGCGCTATAATTCGAAAGTTTAAGTTAATCCACCCGCACCCTAGCGCCTACCCTCACTCTCTCGTTCGTCCGCCGCATCTTCCGTTCGACTTGCCTGATCCCGAAGGGGGCAAGCGCTGCGAAGCGATGTGCAGGATCGACGCGCCACGCCGCGACCGTCGCGCACCCGATTGCCATACAGGCGCTCGGTGTGCCGCACACGGAGTCCGCGGCCGGCGAGCTCGGTTCTCCGGACATGAACGGCAGGTCGGCAGCTGGGTGTCCCCCGCAAGGAGCCTCCCGTGTTGCCGTCTTTTCCTCTCGCCCAGCTTGCGCTCGCTGACGGTACGGTCTTCCGCGGTTATTCGATTGGCGCACCCGGTCAGACGATCGGCGAAGTCGTTTTCAATACCGCGATCACCGGCTATCAGGAAATCCTCACCGACCCGAGCTATTCGCGTCAGATCGTCACGCTGACGTACCCGCATATCGGCAATGTCGGCGTCAACGCTGAAGACGTCGAGGCGAGCCAGGTTCACGCAGCCGGTCTGATCATCCGCGATCTGCCGCTCGCCGCCTCGAATTTCCGCCAGCAGCGCACCTTGTCCCAGTATTTGAAGGACGAGGGCATCGTTGCGATCGCGGGTATCGACACGCGCAAGCTCACGCGGATCCTGCGCGAGAAGGGCGCGCAAAGCGGGGCGATTCTCGCGGGCGAGGACAATGCGGACAAGGCGCTCGAACTCGCGCGCTCGTTCCCGGGCCTCGCGGGCATGGACCTCGCCAAGGTCGTGTCGGCGACGAAGCCGTTCGAGTGGACGCAGACCGAATGGCGTCTCGGCGAAGGCTATCGCGCGCAGCGCGATCCGAAATTTCACGTCGTCGCGTTCGACTTCGGCGTCAAGTACAACATCCTGCGCATGCTCGCCGAGCGCGGCCTGCGTGTGACGGTGTTGCCCGCGCAGTCGAGCGCGGCCGATGCGCTCGCGCTGAATCCGGACGGCATTTTTCTCTCGAACGGCCCTGGCGATCCGGAACCGTGCGACTACGCGATCCGTGCGACGCGCGAGTTCATCGAGCGCGGCATCCCGACGTTCGGCATCTGCCTCGGTCATCAGATCATGGGTCTCGCGGTCGGCGCGAAGACGATGAAGATGAAAACGGGTCACCACGGCGCGAATCATCCGGTCAAAGACCACGACGACGGCCGCGTCGTGATCACGTCGCAGAACCACGGCTTCGCGGTCGATGCCGCGACGCTGCCCGCGAATGCGCGCGTCACGCATACGTCGCTGTTCGACGGCACGCTGCAAGGTTTCGCGCTGACGGACAAGCCCGCGTTCTGCTTCCAGGGCCACCCCGAAGCGTCGCCGGGTCCGCACGACATCGCCTACCTGTTCGATCGCTTCGTCTCGATGATCGAGGCGAAGAAGGCCGGCCGGCCGGTCGCGGCCTGAGCCCGCAACATTGACGACAGCGAACACAGAATCCAGCATCCGAGAGCTTTATGCCGAAGCGTACAGACATCAAGAGCATCCTCATCATCGGCGCCGGTCCGATCATCATCGGCCAGGCCTGCGAGTTCGACTATTCGGGCGCACAGGCGTGCAAGGCGCTGCGTGAAGAGGGCTACAAGGTCATTCTCGTCAACAGCAATCCCGCGACGATCATGACCGACCCGAACACGGCCGACGTCACGTATATCGAGCCGATCACGTGGGAAGTCGTCGAGCGCATCATCGCGAAGGAACGCCCCGACGCGATCCTGCCGACGATGGGCGGCCAGACCGCGCTGAACTGCGCGCTCGACCTGCACGCGCATGGCGTGCTCGCGAAATACGACGTCGAACTCATCGGCGCGTCGCCCGAGGCGATCGACAAGGCCGAAGACCGTCAGAAGTTCAAGGACGCGATGACGAAGATCGGTCTCGGCTCCGCGAAGTCGGGCATCGCGCACTCGTGGGAAGAGGCCCAGCAGGTTCAGGCGCGTATCGCGGGCGAAGTCGGCGGCATCGGCTACCCGGTGGTGATCCGTCCGTCGTTCACGCTCGGCGGTTCGGGCGGCGGTATCGCGTACAACAAGGAAGAGTTCGAGGAAATCTGCCGCCGCGGGCTCGATCTTTCGCCGACGCGCGAACTGTTGATCGAAGAATCGCTGCTCGGCTGGAAAGAGTACGAGATGGAAGTGGTCCGCGACAAAAAGGACAACTGCATCATCGTCTGCTCGATCGAGAACCTCGACCCGATGGGCGTGCATACGGGCGACTCGATCACGGTTGCGCCCGCACAGACGCTGACCGACAAGGAATATCAGATCCTGCGGAATGCGTCGCTCGCCGTGCTGCGCGAGATCGGCGTCGACACGGGCGGTTCGAACGTCCAGTTCGCGATCAACCCGGCCGATGGCCGCATGGTCGTCATCGAAATGAATCCGCGCGTCTCGCGGTCGTCGGCGCTTGCCTCGAAGGCGACGGGTTTCCCGATCGCGAAGATCGCGGCCAAGCTCGCGGCCGGCTACACGCTCGACGAGTTGCGCAACGAAATCACGGGCGGTCAGACGCCCGCGTCGTTCGAGCCGACGATCGACTATGTCGTCACGAAGATTCCGCGCTTCGCGTTCGAGAAGTTCCGCGAAGCTGATTCGAAGCTCACGACGCAGATGAAGTCGGTCGGCGAAGTCATGGCGATCGGCCGCACGTTCCAGGAATCGTTCCAGAAGGCGCTGCGCGGCCTCGAAGTCGGGGTCGACGGTCTCGACGAGAAGTCGTCCGACCGCGATGAGATCGTCGAGGAAATCGGCACGCCGGGTCCGGATCGGATCTGGTATGTCGGCGATGCGTTCCGCATCGGCATGACGGTCGAGGAAGTCCACGAGGAAACCGCGATCGATCCGTGGTTCCTCGCGCAGATCGAGGACATCGTCCGCATCGAAAAGACGCTTGCCGGCCGCACGATCGAGAGCCTGTCGTTTGACGAACTCCGTTATTTGAAGCGCGCGGGGTTCTCCGATCGGCGCCTCGCGAAGCTGCTCGGCGCGACGCAGACGCAGGTCCGCGCGCGCCGGATCGCGCTCAACGTGCGTCCGGTCTACAAGCGCGTCGATACGTGCGCGGCCGAGTTCGCGACGAAGACGGCCTATATGTACTCGACCTACGAGGACGAGTGCGAGGCGCAGCCGACGAACAACAAGAAGATCATGGTGCTCGGCGGCGGTCCGAACCGCATCGGCCAGGGGATCGAGTTCGACTACTGCTGCGTGCACGCGGCGCTCGCGATGCGCGAGGATGGGTACGAAACCATCATGGTCAACTGCAATCCCGAGACGGTGTCGACCGACTATGACACGTCGGATCGTCTCTATTTCGAATCGCTGACGCTCGAAGACGTGCTCGAGATCGTCGACAAGGAAAAGCCGGTCGGCGTGATCGTCCAGTACGGCGGCCAGACGCCGCTCAAGCTCGCGCTCGACCTCGAAGCGAACGGGGTGCCGATCATCGGCACGTCGCCCGATATGATCGACGCGGCCGAAGACCGCGAGCGTTTCCAGAAGCTGTTGTTCACGCTGAACCTGCGTCAGCCGCCGAACCGCACGGCGCGCGCCGAAGACGAAGCGCTCAAGCTCGCGCAGGAAATCGGCTATCCGCTCGTCGTGCGTCCGTCGTACGTGCTTGGCGGCCGCGCGATGGAAATCGTCCATGAGCCGCGCGATCTCGAACGCTATATGCGCGAGGCCGTCAAGGTTTCGAACGATTCGCCCGTGCTGCTCGACCGCTTCCTCAACGATGCGATCGAGTGCGACGTCGACTGTATTTCCGACGGCAAGGACGTCTTTATCGGCGGCGTGATGGAGCACATCGAACAGGCCGGCGTGCACTCGGGCGACTCGGCGTGCTCGCTGCCGCCGTACTCGTTGTCGGCCGAGACGGTCGCCGAGCTCAAGCGCCAGACCGCAGCGATGGCGCGCGCGCTCAACGTCATCGGTCTGATGAACGTGCAGTTCGCGATCCAGCAGGACAAGCGCGCGGACGGCACGGTCGAGGACATCGTCTACGTGCTCGAAGTCAACCCGCGCGCATCGCGCACGGTGCCGTACGTCTCGAAGGCGACCGGCATGCAGCTCGCGAAGATCGCCGCACGGTGCATGGTCGGCCAGTCGCTCGACTCGCAAGGCGTGAAGGCCGAAGTCGAGCCGCCGTATTTCAGCGTCAAGGAAGCGGTGTTCCCGTTCATCAAGTTCCCGACCGTCGATCCGGTGCTCGGACCGGAAATGCGTTCGACGGGCGAAGTCATGGGCGTGGGCCGCACGTTCGGCGAGGCGTTGTTCAAGTCGCAGCTCGCGGCGGGCTCGCGTCTGCCGGCATCGGGCACGGTGCTGCTGACGGTCAAGGATTCGGACAAGGGCGTCGCGATCGAAGTCGCGAAGCAATTGCACGAACTCGGCTATCCGCTCGTCGCGACGAAGGGCACGGCATCGGCGATCGCGTCGGCCGGTGTGCCCGTCAAGACCGTCAACAAGGTCAAGGACGGCCGTCCGCATATCGTCGACATGATCAAGAACGGCGAGATCGCGCTCGTGTTTACGACGGTCGACGAGACGCGCACCGCGATCGCCGATTCGCGTTCGATCCGCATGAGCGCGCAGGCGCACAAGGTCACGTATTACACGACGATGTCGGGCGCGCGCGCGGCGGTTGAGGGACTGCGCTACCTGAAGGACCTCGAAGTCTACGATTTACAAGGGCTGCACGCTCGCCTAAACTAACTCGGATCGAGGCCCCGGGCGCACGCATCGGGGCATCTCTGGAACGAGCCGCGGCCAACGCGGTGTCCGGACCTGACGGTTCGGATGCACTTTGGCTGCGGCGATTTTTTTTGGTTTTTGAATTCTTATGAGCACCATTCCGTTGACCAAGCGCGGCGCGCAGATGCTGAAAGCAGAGCTCGAGCGCCTGAAGTCCAAGGAGCGTCCGGCCGTGATCAATTCGATCGCCGAGGCGCGTGCGCAAGGCGACCTGTCCGAAAACGCCGAATACGACGCGGCAAAGGAAAAGCAGGGCTTTATCGAAGGGCGCATTGCCGAACTCGAGTCGAAGCTGTCGGCCGCGCAGATCATCGATCCGTCGGCTGTCGATGCGGACGGCCGCGTCGTGTTCGGCGCGACCGTCGAACTCGAAGACGTCGACGCGGGCAAGACGGTCACGTATCAGATCGTCGGCGACGACGAGGCCGATCTCGATCACGGCCTCATTTCGATCAGCTCGCCGATCGCGCGCGCGCTGATCGGCAAGGTCGAAGGCGACGTCGCATCCGTGCAGGCCCCGGGCGGCGTGCGCGAGTGGGAAATCATCTCGGTCAAGTACATCTGAAACATCTGAACCGTCACGCGTAGCGCGGTGCGCGTCCGAAGGCGCGCCGCCGCGATCGCGACGGGCCGCGCCACGATGCCGCAACGACTATTCAATCTGATTTCGACGATCTGGGTCGGTAGCTTGCTCACGACGGGCTATCTCGTCGCACCGACGCTGTTTGCGCTGCTGTCCGAAACGGATGCGGGGCGTGTCGCGGCGAATCTGTTCCACACGCAGGCCTATGTGTCGGTCGTCTCGGGCATCGTGTTGCTGCTGATCGCGAACCGCGTGCTGCGCATGCGGGACGCCGGCGCGTCGTCGATCGAGATCGGCGCGCAAGCGCTGCGCCGCGCGCGGCGTGTGATCATCGCGATGATCGCGTGCACGCTGGTCGGGTATTTCGCGCTGCAGCCCTGGATGAATGCGCTGCGCATCGCGGCTCAGACCGCGGGCACCGACATCTCGCATTCGGCGTACAAGACGCAGTTCGGCGCGCTGCACGGCGTGTCGATGGTGTTCTATCTGCTTGAAAGCGTGCTCGGCGTCTGGCTTGTCTGTATGCGCGGCGTGCGCGCGTCGGTGATCGCGCCGGCCTGAGTCGTCATGCGGTCCGGCATCCGTCCCGTGCGGATCGGATGCCGAGTGACACGCCGAGCGTGAATTACTTGACCGACTGGTGGTGGCGCTTGGCGCTCGTCTGACGCGGCTTCGCGCGCTTGACGTTGCCGCCGGCCGTCACGCGCTCGTTGCCGCGAACCGTGACCTTGACGGGTTTCGGCTTGCGAACCGAGCTGCTCGGTTTCGTGACCTTGACGACGCGCGGCGCACCGCCACGCGCTGCGAGCTGCTCGCCGCGCGCGCTGTTGACCGACGGCAGGCGCGAGCTGGCGCGCTGGCTCGGCTTGAGGGGCGTTTCCTCGGGCGCGGGGCGCCAGACGACGAGCAGTTTGCCGATATGTTGAATCGGCGCGGCGTCGAGCCGGTCGCAAATCGCATCATAAATTTCGACGCGCGCCTCGCGATCGTCGCCCGACACGCGGATCTTGATCAGTTCATGCGCGTCGAGGTGGACCCGGATCTCCTTGATCACGGCTTCGGAAAGGCCTTCCGCCCCGATCAGGACGACGGGTTTGAGGGCGTGCGCATCGGAGCGCAACGCGGCGCGGTGCGCCGGGGTCACATTGAGGGCGGGCATGGCTCGGTCTGGATAGAGGGGCGCGAGGACCGCGCCAAACGCGTATTATCGAACAAAAGCGACGATTCAGGCCATTTCCCGGTGTTTGTTCGTCGTCGCAATGCAATCTCATGGCAAAGAATCGTTTCAATCAACACTGGCTTCACGATCACATCAACGATCCGTACGTCAAGCTCGCCCAGCGCGAGGGCTATCGCGCCCGCGCGGCATATAAGCTCAAGGAGATCGACGAGCAGGACAAGCTGATCCGTCCGGGGCAGGTCATCGTCGATCTCGGCGCGACGCCGGGCAGTTGGAGCCAATACGCGCGCAACAAGCTCGCGCAGGGCAATCGCAAGAACGAAGGCGGCATCGACGGCACGATCATTGCGCTCGACATCCTGCCGATGGAACCGATCGCCGACGTTCACTTCCTCCAGGGCGATTTTCGCGACGACGCCGTGCTCGAACAACTCGAGACGATTGTCGGTGCGCAAGCGGTGGACCTTGTAATTTCGGATATGGCGCCCAACCTGTCGGGTGTCGCGTCGGCGGATGCCGCGCGCATCGAGCATCTTTGCGATCTGGCGCTTGAATTTTCACAAAACCATTTGCGGCCCGAAGGCGCGTTGCTCGTCAAGTGCTTTCACGGCAGCGGATATAGCCAGATCGTCGAGAAGTTCAAACGGCAATTCAAGGTGGTGGCGGCCCGCAAGCCGAAGGCTTCCCGGGATAAATCGGCCGAAACGTTCATTCTCGGAAAGGGATTGAAGACGCCCGGTAAAGGCGTCTAAAGGCGCGCCAAACCCTTGAATTGACTATCAATGGCGTAGACTATTCCTATGGCGGGGCTTCCCGGCCTGGATTAGAATGGTTCGCCGGTGGGAACCGGACTTTTTTCGGGCAGCCGGCGTTATGAGTGAAGGAGCGATGCTTTGAACAACAATTTGTTTTCGAAGGCAGCAGTGTGGCTGGTCATCGCACTGGTGCTGTTTACGGTGTTCAGGCAGTTCGACAAGCCTCGCATCCAGGAAGGGGTCAGCTACTCCCAGTTCATGGACGACGCCAAGAACGGCAAGATCAAGAACGTCATCGTCCAGGGGCGTAACCTGACCGTGACGCCCGCCGACGGCGCCAAATACACGCTCGTGTCGCCCGGCGACATCTGGATGATCGGCGATCTCATGAAGGACGGCGTCTCGGTCACGGCGAAGGCCGAAGATGAACCGAACGCGCTGATCTCGGCACTCTATTACCTCGGCCCCACGATTCTGATCATCGGCTTCTGGTTCTACATGATGAGACAGATGCAGGGCGGGGGCAAAGGCGGGGCCTTCTCGTTCGGCAAGTCGCGCGCGCGGCTCATCGACGAGAACAACAACGCGATCAATTTCACCGATGTCGCGGGCTGCGACGAAGCCAAGGAAGAAGTCTCCGAACTCGTCGATTTCCTCCGCGATCCCCAGAAATTCCAGAAGCTCGGTGGCCGCATTCCGCGCGGCGTGCTGCTCGTCGGACCTCCGGGCACCGGTAAGACCTTGCTCGCGCGCGCGATCGCCGGCGAAGCGAAGGTGCCGTTCTTCAGCATCTCGGGTTCGGACTTCGTCGAAATGTTCGTCGGCGTCGGCGCGGCACGCGTGCGCGACATGTTCGAGCAGGCCAAGAAACACGCGCCTTGCATCGTGTTCATCGACGAAATCGACGCGGTCGGCCGTCATCGCGGCGCCGGCATGGGCGGCGGCAACGACGAGCGCGAACAGACGCTGAACCAGATGCTCGTCGAGATGGACGGCTTCGAGGCGAACTCGGGCGTCATCGTGATCGCCGCGACGAACCGTTCCGACGTGCTCGACAAGGCGCTGCTGCGTCCGGGCCGTTTCGACCGTCAGGTGTTTGTCGGGCTGCCCGATATCCGTGGCCGCGAGCAGATCCTCAAGGTCCATCTGCGCAAGGTGCCGGTCGCGAACGACGTCGACGCGTCGGTCATCGCGCGCGGCACGCCGGGTTTCTCGGGCGCCGATCTCGCGAACCTCGTCAACGAAGCCGCGCTGTTCGCGGCGCGTCGCGGCAAGCGCATTGTCGAGATGCAGGACTTCGAGGACGCGAAGGACAAGATCTATATGGGTCCGGAGCGCAAGTCGGCCGTGATCCGCGAGGAAGAACGCCGGATGACGGCGTACCACGAATCGGGTCATGCGGTCGTCGGCAAGCTGCTGCCGCTGTCGGACCCCGTTCACAAGGTCACGATCATGCCGCGCGGCTTCGCGGGCGGTCTGACCTGGTATCTGCCCGAACACGACAAGAACTACGCGTACAAGGACGGCATCCTCAACGAGATCGCGATCCTGTTCGGCGGTCGCGCGGCCGAGGAAGTGTTCCTCAACGCGATTTCGACGGGCGCGTCGAACGACTTCGAGCGCGCCACGAAGCTCGCGCGCGATATGGTCACGCGTTACGGCATGTCCGATGTGCTCGGCACGATGGTCTATGTCGATACCGAATCGGATCAGTCGTTTGGTCGCATGTCCTCGCGCGCGGTGTCCGAAGGCACGCAGCAGAAGGTCGACGCGGAAATCCGCCGGATCCTCGACGAGCAATACGCGCTAGCGCGCAAGCTGCTGCAGGACAATCGCGACAAGGTTGAAGCGATGACGAAGGCGCTGCTCGATTGGGAAACGATCGATGCGGATCAGGTCAACGACATCATGGCGGGTCTGCCGCCGCGGCCGCCGAAGGGTGCGCCGCGCGGTTCGGGCGACGTGCCGCCGGGCGGCGGCAACTCGGGCGTCGAGACCAAGCCCGCGAACGGCGCGACGCAACCCGCGTAAGCCGTCAGCGTATCGAGCATCGGGGCCGGCGAAAGCCGGCCTTTTTTGTTGATATTGCCGGGCGAGCGATCGATGATCCTTCGCCGAGCCGAGCCGAGCCGAGCCGAGCCGAGCCGAGCCGGGGCGGCGAGGGGCGTACGCGGATCGGGCAATTGAGACGCGTTGTACAGTACGGTCGCGGTGCCGGGCGCATCATGCTGCGATGTGCGCACCGGTCGGCGACGTACGCGCATGGAATATGGAGTGGGTGGTGAAGCAATCGGTATGGCAATGCGGGCGGTTCGAGTATGCGTTCGAGCGTCCGCTGGTAATGGGCATCCTCAACGCGACGCCGGACTCGTTTTCGGACGGCGGCCGGTTTATCGCGCGCGACGCGGCGCTTCGGCATGCGGAGCAGATGATCGCGGCGGGCGTCGACATCATCGACATCGGCGGGGAATCCACGCGACCGGGCGCGCCGCCTTTGGCGCTCGATGCGGAACTCGAACGCGTGATACCGCTCGTCGACGAACTGCGCGACGCGGGCGTCGCGATCTCGATCGATACCTATAAGCCCGAAGTCATGGCCGAATCGCTCGCGCATGGCGCGGACATGATCAACGATATCTGGGGCCTGCGCCTGCCGGGCGCGCTCGAAGCCGTGGCGGCGAGCGACTGCGGGCTCTGCGTCATGCATATGATCGGCGATCCGCAGACGATGCAGACCGCCCCGGAGTCGGCGTATGACGACGTCGTGGCCGATGTCGCGCAGTTTCTCGCGCATCGGGTCGCCGATCTCGAATCGGCCGGCGTGGCGCGTGCGCGGATCAGCGTCGATCCGGGTTTCGGCTTCGGCAAGACGGTCGAACAGAATTACGCGCTGCTCGCGGACTTGCCGCGCACGGCGCCGGCCGGCGTCCCGGTGCTCGCGGGCATGTCGCGCAAATCGATGCTCGGCGCCGTCATCAACAAGCCTGCCACGGAACGGCTGGCGGCGAGCGTGGCGGCGGCGGTGCTCGCGGTTGAGCGCGGCGCGCGGATCGTGCGCGTGCACGATGTGGCCGAGACGATCGACGCGCTCAAGGTCTGGGCAGCGATGCGCGCGGCCGGTTGAGCGGAGCGCGCGTGGTCGGTCACGGCACGCGGTGCGCGTAATCGCCGGTACGAACCAGCGGAAAGAAGGCGTACCCGTCGCGGACGAGGTTCGCGGATAATTGTGACTGGCGTTTGACAGTCGATAACCAGGAGAACGAGCGTATGACTCGTCGTTATTTCGGTACGGACGGCGTCCGTGGCAAGGTCGGCCAGTCGCCCATCACGCCGGAGTTCGTGTTGCGGCTCGGCTATGCGGCCGGCAAGGTGCTCGCGGGCGGCTCGCATTCGGGCAAGCGCGGTAGCCGCCCGACGGTGCTGATCGGCAAGGACACGCGCGTCTCGGGTTATATGCTCGAAGCGGCGCTCGAATCCGGTTTTGCGGCCGCGGGCGTCGACGTGATGCTCGCCGGGCCGATGCCGACGCCGGGTGTCGCGTATCTGACACGAGCGCTGCGGCTGTCGGCCGGCGTCGTGATCAGCGCGTCGCACAATCCGTACGACGATAACGGCATCAAGTTCTTCTCGGCCGACGGCAACAAGCTGCCCGACGAGGTCGAACTCGAAATCGAGGCGCACCTCGACGAGCCGCTCGAATGCGCGTCTTCCGAGCATCTGGGCAAAGCGCGCCGTCTCGACGACGCGGCGGGTCGCTATATCGAGTTCTGCAAGAGCACGTTTCCGGCCAAATACGATCTACACGGCCTGAAGCTCGTCGTCGATTGCGCGCATGGCGCCGCGTATCACGTCGCGCCGCACGTGTTCCACGAACTCGGCGCGGAAGTCGTGCCGATCGGGATTCATCCGAACGGGTTCAATATCAACGACGGCGTCGGCGCGACCGCGCCCGATGCGCTCGTTCAGGCCGTCAAGGCGAATCAGGCCGATCTCGGTATCGCACTCGACGGCGACGCGGACCGTGTGCAGATCGTCGATGCGGACGGGCGTCTGTATAACGGCGACGAACTGCTCTATGTGCTGGTGCGCGACCGCATCGCGACGAACGGTCGGGTGCCGGGCGCGGTCGGTACGCTGATGACCAATCTGGCGGTCGAGCTCGCGCTCGAGAAGCTCGGCGTACCGTTCGTACGCGCGGCCGTCGGCGACCGCTATGTGCTCGAACAACTGCGCGAGAACGGCTGGGAGCTCGGCGCGGAAGGCTCGGGCCATATTCTGTCGCTCGATCGCCATACGACGGGGGATGGCATCGTTTCGGCATTGCTCGTGCTCGCCGCGCTCCAGCGCAGCGGTCAGACGCTCGCCGAGCTGCTCGAAGGCGTCGAGCTGTTCCCGCAGACGCTGATCAATGTGCGGATGCGCCCCGACGCCGAATGGAAGGGCAACGGCGAGATCGATACCGCGATTTCGCAGGCTCGCGCGGCGCTCGGCGACCAGGGGCGCGTGCTGATTCGCGCATCCGGGACGGAGCCCGTGCTGCGCGTGATGGTCGAGGCGCATGATCCCGGCGCGGCGTCGCACTATGCCGAATCGATCGCGAACACGGTCCGTACCGCGACCGCGTGAGCAAAGCGCGGGGCGCGCGCTTGTGCGATCGTGCGGCCCCGCGCAGACCGCGCGCCCATCACCGTTTAAGCTATACGATATTCAACCGGCGTTCGAGTGTGAATCGCATGTGACGTCGGCGCCCGTCCCGTTTTCCTGCCTTTTCCGTTCAGGCCCGCTTTGGGCCGTCTCCGTGGGAAATGCCAATAATTGCAGCGATTTGGCATCAAAATCTCCCATTGCGCAGCGTTTTCAAAAAAATATCTTGCCTTTCGAAGCGTAATGTGACTGTCACATACGTTTCATCGAATGTCACATGAATGACATAGACGGGCCCTAAAGTGAGCGGCGTCCACAGAGGCAATTTGCCAACAACGCGACTACACGCTTACTCCCTGGAGGTCTCATGCGTCTCATGAAATCCGCGATCGCCGGCCTGGCCGGTGTCATGTTTGCCCTCGCCGCCCACGCAACCGACGTCACGGGCGCAGGCAGCACGTTCGCGGCGCCGATCTATACGAAGTGGGCGGATGCCTACGCGAAGTCGGGTGGCGGCCGCATCAACTACCAAGGTATCGGATCGTCGGGCGGGATCAAGCAAATCGTCGCGAAGACGGTCGATTTCGCCGGCTCGGACGCACCGCTCAAGGACGACCAGCTCGACAAGGAAGGCCTGTTCCAATTCCCGACGGTCATCGGCGGCGTGATTCCCGTGATCAACCTGCCGGGCGTCAAGGCCGGTGAAGTCGTGCTGTCGGGCGAAGTGCTCGGCGACATCTACCTCGGCAAGATCACGAAGTGGAACGATCCGGCGATCGTCGCGCTGAATCCGAAGGTCAAGCTGCCGGATACGGATATCGCGGTCGTGCGCCGCGCCGACGGCTCGGGCACGAGCTTCATCTGGACGAACTACCTGTCGAAGGTCAATGCCGAGTGGAAGTCGAAGGTCGGCGAAGGCGCGACGGTCAACTGGCCGACGGGTCTGGGCGGCAAGGGTAACGACGGCGTCGCCGTGTCGGTCCAGCGCACCCCGGGCGCAATCGGCTATGTCGAGTATGCTTACGTCAAGCAGAACAAGATGACGTATGTCGACCTCAAGAATGCGGCGGGCAACGTCGTCGCGCCGGATGCGGATTCGTTCAAGGCCGCGGCTGCGACGGCCGACTGGTCGAAGTCGTTCTACCAGATCCTGACGAACCAGTCGGGCAAGGATGCGTGGCCGGTCGTCGGCGCGACGTTCGTGCTCGTGCACACGGCCGAAGACAAGCCGGCGCAAGGCGCGGAAACGCTCAAGTTCTTCGACTGGGCGTTCAAGAACGGCACGGCGGCTGCCAACGATCTCGACTACGTGACGCTGCCGGATAGCGTGATCAACGAAATCCGTTCGCAGTGGAAGACGAAGGTGAAGGATGCGTCGGGCAAGTCGCTCGCAGCGCAGTAAAAGCCGGAACCTGCTCCCCGCGGCGCGGGGAGCTGTCAGATAGCACGCGCGGCATTCATGCCGCGCGGTGCGTTTAAGGGGCGCCATGTCCGACACTCAGCTTTCAGTCAAACCCGCGAGCACGATGCGTGCGCCGTCCCGTACCGGCGACCTTGTGTTCGGGACCCTCACGCGCCTGTCGGCGCTCGTGACGTTGTTGCTCCTCGGCGGCATTCTCGTGTCGCTCGTGATTACCTCCTGGCCGACGCTCTCGAAGTTCGGCCTGTCGTTCTTGTGGACCTCGGATTGGGATCCGCCCAATGATCAATTCGGCGCGCTCGTGCCGATTTACGGCACGCTCGCGACGTCGGCGATCGCGCTGATCATCGCGGTGCCCGTGAGCTTCGGCATCTCGCTGTTCCTGACCGAACTCGCGCCCGTCTGGCTGCGTCGGCCGCTCGGTACGGCCATCGAACTGCTCGCCGCGATCCCTTCGATCGTCTACGGCATGTGGGGTCTGCTTGTCTTCGCGCCGAGTTTCGCGACGTTCATCGAAAAACCCCTCAAAACCGTGCTCGGCTCGGTGCCGCTGATCGGCGCGCTGTTCCATGGCCCGACGATCGGCATCGGCATCTTGCTCGCGGGTTTCATCCTCGCGATCATGATCATTCCGTACATCACGTCGGTCATGCGCGATGTGTTCGAAGTCGCGCCCGTGCTGCTCAAGGAATCGGCGTACGGACTGGGCTGTACGACGTGGGAAGTCATGTGGAACGTCGTGCTGCCTTATACGAAGACGGGTGTCATCGGCGGCGTGATGCTCGGCCTTGGCCGCGCGCTCGGCGAAACGATGGCCGTCACGTTCGTGATCGGCAACACGAACCTGCTGAACAGCGTGTCGCTGTTCGCGCCGGGCAACAGCATCGCGTCGGCGCTCGCGAACGAATTCGCCGAAGCGGGTCCGGGGCTCCATACGGCCGCGCTCATGGAGCTCGGCCTGATCCTGTTCTTCATCACTTTCGTCGTGCTGTCCGCATCGAAGCTGATGCTGTTGCGCCTTGAGCGCGCGGAGGGCGCAAGATGAGCGACCAAACTTTCAACGCAGCGGCGCAGTTGCAAGGCGGCGCGCGCGACGTCCGACGCAAGCTCCAGACGCGTCGCCGCCGCGTCAATCGCATCGCGCTGACGCTGTCGATGCTCGCGATGGCTTTCGGCCTGCTGTGGCTCGTCTGGATTCTGTTCACGACGATCCAGTTCGGTATCGGCGGTCTGTCGCTCGATCTCTTCACGCAATCGACGCCCGCCCAGGGCGATCCGGGCGGCGGTCTGCTCAATGCGATCGCCGGCTCGCTGATCATGGTCGGATGCGCGACCGCGGTCGGCACGCCGATCGGCATTCTGGCCGGCATCTATCTCGCCGAGTATGGGCAGAAGAGCTGGTTCGCGAGTCTCGTGCGCTTCATCAACGACATCCTGTTGTCGGGGCCGTCGATCGTCGTCGGTCTGTTCGTCTATGCGATCCTCGTTGCGCCGTTCCACGGCTTCAGCGGCTGGGCCGGCGCGGCCGCGCTCGCGCTGCTGCAGATCCCCGTCGTGATCCGCACGACCGAGAACATGCTCAAGCTTGTACCGAACGCCCTGCGCGAAGCGGCGATCGCGCTCGGTACGCCGAAGTGGAAGATGGTGCTCTCGATCACGTTGAAGTCGTCGATCTCGGGCGTCATGACCGGCGTGCTGCTCGCGATCGCGCGGATCACCGGCGAGACCGCGCCGTTGCTGTTCACGTCGCTCAACAGTCAGTTCTTCGGCCTGAACATGACCAAGCCGATGGCGAGTCTGCCGGTCACGATTTTCCAGTTCGCACTCAACGTCGATCCGCATCTGCAGTCGCTTGCATGGGCGGGCGTCTTCCTGATTACCCTTGGCGTGCTCGGACTCAACGTTCTCGCGCGCTCGCTTTTCAAGAGCCGATAAAAGATGGCGACCGTTCAAGCTAATGCGGCCGTGGCCGCCCCGGGCACGAAGATCCAGGTCAAGAACCTCAACTTCTTCTATAACCGGTATCACGCGCTCAAGAACATCAATCTGTCGATTCCCGACCGCAAGGTGACCGCATTCATCGGTCCGTCGGGATGCGGCAAGTCGACGCTGCTGCGTACGTTCAACAAGATGTTCGCGCTCTATCCGGAGCAACGCGCCGAGGGCGAGATCATCATGGACGGCGAGAACCTGCTCGAGACGACGCAGGATATCTCGCTGCTGCGCGCGCGCGTGGGCATGGTGTTCCAGAAGCCCACGCCGTTCCCGATGTCGATCTACGACAACATCGCGTTCGGCGTCAAAATGTTCGAGTCGCTCTCGCGCTCGGAGATGGACGATCGCGTCGAATGGGCGCTGACGAAGGCCGCGCTCTGGACCGAGGTCAAGGACAAGCTCCAGCAAAGCGGCCATGGTCTCTCGGGCGGTCAGCAGCAACGGCTGTGCATCGCGCGCGGGATTGCGATCAAGCCCGAGGTGCTGCTGCTCGACGAACCGTGCTCGGCGCTCGATCCGATTTCGACGGGCCGTGTCGAGGAGCTCATCGCCGAGCTCAAGGACGACTACACGGTCGTGATCGTCACGCACAACATGCAGCAGGCCGCACGCTGCTCGGACCATACGGCGTACATGTACTTGGGTGAACTGATCGAGTTCGGCGAAACCGAAAAGATCTTCATCAAGCCCGTGCGCAAGGAAACCGAGGATTACATTACCGGCCGCTTCGGCTAACGGGAGAAACGAGCCATGTCCGACAAGCATTTGTCCAGCCAGTTCGACGCCGATCTCAACGCGGTGTCGTCTAAGGTGCTCGAAATGGGCGGGATCGTCGAGTCGCAGATCACGATCGCGATGCAGGCGCTCAACAACTTCGATATCGAAGCGGCGGACCGCGTGATCGCGTCCGAGCACCAGCTCAACACGATGGAAGTCGAGATCGACGAGGAGTGCAGCAACATCATCGCGCGCCGCCAGCCGGCCGCGCGCGATCTGCGCTTGCTGATGGCGATCTCGAAGACGATCACGAATCTCGAACGCGCGGGCGACGAGGCCGAGAAGATCGCCAAGCGCACGAAGCGCCTGTCCGAAGACGGCTCGGCGCGCGCGATCAATATCGCCGAGATCAAGTTGTCCGGCGAGATGGCGGTCTCGATCCTGCGTCGCGCGCTCGACGCGTTCGCGCGGCTCGATACGGTGGCCGCCGCGCAGATCGTGCGCGACGACAAGCAGATCGACGAGGAATTCCGCGCGTTCGTGCGCAAGCTCGTCTCGTACATGATGGAAGATCCGCGCACGATTTCGGCCGGGCTCGACTATCTGTTCATTGCGAAGGCCGTCGAGCGCATCGGCGACCACGCGAAGAACATCGCCGAGTTCATCATCTACATCGTCAAGGGCACGGATGTGCGTCACGTGTCGCGCGAGCAGCTCGAACGCGAAGCGCTCGGTTGATTCTTCAGAACAAGAAAGAGGCCCCTAGGTGTCGATACCCAGCAGCATTCTCGTCGTCGAAGACGAGCCCGCGATCTCCGAACTGATCTCGGTCAACCTTCAGCATGCCGGACATTGCCCGATACGCGCATACAACGCCGAACAGGCCGCGAGCCTGATCAGCGACGTCTTGCCCGATCTCGTGCTGCTCGATTGGATGCTGCCCGGGAAATCCGGCGTCTCGTTCGCGCGCGATCTGCGCGCCAACGATCGGACGAAACATATTCCGATCATCATGCTGACCGCGCGCGGCGAAGAGCAGGACAAGGTGCTCGGCCTCGAGATCGGCGCCGACGACTACGTCACGAAGCCGTTCTCGCCGAAGGAACTCATGGCGCGTATCAAGGCCGTGTTGCGTCGTCGCGCGCCGCAGTTGACCGAGGACATCGTCGCGATCAACGGCTTGCGCCTCGATCCGTCGACGCATCGCGTCGCCGCGCAGAACGGCGGCGCCGAGACGAAGCTCGATCTCGGCCCGACCGAGTTCCGCCTGCTGCATTTCTTCATGACGCACCCCGAGCGCGTCCATAGCCGCACGCAATTGCTCGACCAGGTCTGGGGCGATCACGTGTTCGTCGAAGAGCGTACGGTCGACGTGCACATCAAGCGCCTGCGCGCCGCGCTCAAACCCGCGGGCTGCGATGCCATGATCGAAACGGTGCGCGGCAGCGGCTATCGGCTCGCGAAGGCGAACTGATCGCGCGTCGCATCGTGACGCCGATTGTCGCGGGCAGCGCATTGCACGCGCGCGCGACAATCGTGAAGAGGCTTTGAGGCTTGCATGCGGTGTGTGATGACACCGCGACCTTAACCCGGTGCGCGTGCGCGCCGTCGATAGAATCAGGTCTCGCATGAACGTCATCTGGACACGCGCAATGGTGTCCCTGCTCGTCGTGGCACTTATCGCGCTCGGGCTCGGCATGTGGTGCAGGCCCGCCGTTGCGCCGATTTTCCTGGGTGTCGCGCTCGTCGGCTATGTCGTGTTCAACAGTATCCAGACGCGGCGGCTCTGGCATGCGCTCGAAGCGCCGGCGCACGACGAGGTGATCCATGCGCCGGGCATCTGGGGCGAGATCTACTATCGCCTTCACAAGCTCGTCAAACGCTGGCATTCGCAGATCCGGCAAGTCGAGATGCAGCACCAGCGCTTTATCCAGGCGATCCAGGCATCGCCGAACGGCGTGGTCATGCTCGACGACCAGAACCAGATCGAATGGAGCAACGCGATCGCCGAGTCGCATTTCGGATTCGATACGAAGCGCGATTTGCGCCAGCACATCACGCATCTCGTCCGTCATCCGGACTTCGTCCGCTATCTGCATCAGCAGCGTTACGACGAGGATCTTCATATGCGCGGCATGGGCGAGAATCGCCAGAAAGTCCTCGCCGTGCAGGCATTTCCGTATGGCGACAATCGCAAGCTCGTCCTCACGCAGGACATCACCGAACTCGAACGTACCGATTCGATGCGCCGAGATTTCGTCGCGAACGTCTCGCACGAACTCAAGACGCCGCTGACGGTGCTGTCGGGCTTTCTCGAAACGATGCGCGAGCTGCCGCTCTCGGAGGCCGATCGCGCGCGATATCTCGACATCATGGCGCAGCAGGCCGCGCGCATGCAGATCATCGTCAACGATCTGCTCGTGCTCGCGAAGCTCGAAGGCGATGCGAAGCCGCCCGTCGAGCATATGATCGACATGCCGAATTTGCTGCGCCATCTGCGCGATGACGCGCTCGGCTTGTCGAGCGGAAAGCATACGATCGAGATGGAAGCCGACGACGGGCTGACGGTCGTCGGCGCCGAGAACGAGCTCATGAGCGCGCTCGGCAATCTCGTGAGCAATGCGGTCCGCTATACGCCCGAGGGCGGCAAGATCACGATCCGCTGGCGCGATACGGGCGACGGCGCGGTGTTCTCTGTCACGGATACCGGCATCGGGATTCCGGCCGAACATATCCCGCGTCTGACCGAGCGCTTCTATCGCGTCGATCGTAGCCGTTCGCGCGACACGGGCGGCACCGGACTCGGCCTTGCGATCGTCAAGCACGTGCTGCAACGGCACGATGCGTTGCTTCAGGTCAAGAGCGAAGAAGGGCGCGGCAGCGAGTTTGCGGTGCGCTTCGCCGCGGCGCGAACGTTCCGCGACAAGGTGGCCGCGGCGAAGGCGATCTGAGCCGGCATGGCGATGCCTCGGCGAGTGTCGAGCGTCATCGTCGCTTAACGCACTAACGAAATACCGCGTAAAAAAAGGGGCTGAGACCGGTTTATGCCGGATCTCAGCCCCTTTTTCGTTCGAGGCGGGCATGCATTCACGGCACGCCCGCCTCGACGACGCTCAAGGCGCCACGGTATCGCTGCAGAGCTTCGCGAGCAGGCTCATCTGCGCGTTGCGCGAAGTCTTGCCGGGTCTGCGGCGGCGGTAGTGTCCATCGCTTTGCATGACCCAGGCGGCCTGATTGTCGCCGAGGAAGGCCGACAGGCCTTCGGCGATCACGCGCCGTTTGAGCCGCCGATCGAGAATTGGGAACGCGACTTCGACGCGCCGGAAGAAGTTGCGATCCATCCAGTCCGCGCTCGACAGATAGACGTCCTCATCGCCGTTCGCGTAGAAGTAGTAGATCCGATGGTGTTCGAGGAAGCGGCCCACGACCGAGCGCACCGAGATGTTTTCGGACAGTCCCGGCACACCGGGCTGCAGCGAACAGACGCCGCGTACGATCAGATCGATCTTGACGCCCGCTTGCGATGCGTCGTACAGCGCGTGAATCACGGTCGGTTCGAGCAGCGCGTTCATCTTCGCGACGATGCGCGCCTTGCGGCCCGCGCGTGCGTGTTCGGTCTCGGCGCGGATTGCATCGACGAGCCGCGGATGCAGCGTGAACGGCGATTGCCAGAGACGATGCAGCGTGATCTCGGCGCCGATGCCCGTCAGTTGCTGGAACACGTGATGCACGTCTTCACAGATCTTGGGCTCGGACGTCATGAGACCGAAGTCCGTATAGAGCCGAGCGGTGCGCGGATGATAGTTGCCCGTGCCGAGGTGCACGTAGCGCCGCAGATGCGGCTTGCCGTTCTCGACGACGCGCCGCACGATCAGGATCATCTTCGCGTGGCACTTGTGGCCGACGACGCCGTAGACGACATGCGCGCCGACCGATTCGAGTTGCGCGGCCCAATTGATATTCGTCTCTTCGTCGAAGCGCGCGAGCAGCTCGACCACGACGGTGACTTCCTTGCCGTTGCGCGCGGCCTGCATGAGCGCGTCCATGAGCGGCGAGACGCTGCCCGTGCGATAGATCGTCTGCTTGATCGCGACGACGTTCGGGTCGTTCGCGGCTTCGAGCAGCAGGTCGAGCACGGGCTGAAAGCTTTCGTACGGATGATGGAGCAGCACGTCGCCGCGGTCGATCGCCGCGAACAGGCTCGGCGTGTTCGCGAGGGCCTTCGGCGTCGACGGGACATGCGGCACGAACTTGAGATCGGGACGATCGACGAGATCGGGCAGTTGCATCAGCCGCACGAGATTCACGGGACCATCGACGCGATAGCAGTCCTGCTCGTGCAGACCCGCTTCGTCCATCATGCGTCGCACGAGATGCTTGGGCGTGTCGGCCGAGACTTCGAGACGCACCGCCGCGCCGAGATGGCGCGCGGGCAATTCGCCCTGAAGCGCGATGCGCAGATTCGTGATTTCGTCTTCGTCGACGAACAGTTCGCTATTGCGCGTGATGCGGAACTGGTTGCAGCTCTTGACCGTGAGCCGGGGGAACAGCTCGCCGACGAAGCGCTGCATGAGCGTGCTCAGCAGCACGAAGCCATACGGGTAGCCCGACAGCTCATGCGGCATCTTGATGAGGCGCGGCAGCGCGCGCGGCGCCTGCACGATGCCCATGACGGCCTGACGGCCGAACGCATCCTTGCCTTCGAGTTCGACGGCGAAATTCAGGCTCTTGTTGAGCACGCGCGGAAACGGGTGCGCGGGGTCGAGTCCGATCGGTGTCAGGACGGGCAACAATTCGTCCTGGAAGTATTCGCGCGCCCACTCGTTTTGCACGTCCGTGAGCTCGTCGACATTGTGAAAAACGATGCCTTCCTGTTCGAGTCGCGGCAGGATGCCGTCGAGCATCGTGTACTGACGATGCACGAGTTTCTGCGCGCGTTCGACGACCTGATCGTAGACCTGTTGCAATGACATGCCATCGGGCGTCAACGCACCGGGGTTGTCACGCATTTGTTCTTGAAGACCGGCCATGCGGACTTCAAAGAATTCGTCGAGATTGCTCGATGTAATACAGACAAACCTAAGCCGCTCAAGCAGCGGCACCGATTCGTCTTCTGCCTGCGCGAGCACGCGTTCGTTAAAGCTGAGAATGCCGAGTTCGCGATTGAGAAGCGGGTAACGCATGAGCGATGAGATCGATGAATTCGAAGTTGAAGGACTTTCGGAGGGTCTCACAGTATCATGTCGCATTCGTGATGACAGGCATTGTCACAAACTTTACGCTGCAACTGTATACCCTCGGCCATGACGGCCGTCACTGGGTAACCACGAATATATTTCAAATCACGCATGTCCCAACACGCACAACTCCTTGCATCGGTCGACCTAGGTTCGAACAGCTTCCGGTTGATTGTCGGTCGCGTAGAGGAAAGCGCGGCGGGTAGTCAGATCTATCCGGTCGACGCATTGCGCGAGCCGGTGCGCCTCGGCGCGGGTTTATCACGCGATAAATATCTTGACCGACCGGCCCAGTTACGCGGATGGGAAGCGCTCAAGCGGTTCGGCGAACGGCTGCGCGATTTTCATCCCGATCATGTGCGCGCGGTCGCGACAAATGCATTGCGCGTCGCGAAGAATGCGGGCGATTTTCTCGGCGAGGCCGAGCGCGCGCTCGGATTTCCGATCGAGGTCATCGCGGGGCGCGAGGAAGCGCGTTTGATTTACGCGGGCGCGGCGCATTCGGTGCCGACGATCGCGGGCAAGCGTCTCGTTGTCGATATCGGCGGCGGCTCGACGGAATTCATCATCGGCCAGGACTACGATCCGCTGATCATGGAGAGTCTGTATATCGGCTGCGTGAGTCATAGCCAGACCTTTTTCCCAAGCGGCAATATCGACGACTATGCGATGCGGCAGGCCGAACTTGCCGCGCGCCGTGAAATCCAGATTATCTCGAGCGAATACCGGAGCGCGGGTTGGGAGCAGGCGATCGGTTCGTCGGGCACCGCGCGTGCGCTCGCGGAACTCATCGAAGCCAACAACTTCAATGATCCGGGCGTCACGCACGGCATCACGCGCGGCGGTCTCGAGAAGCTCAAGCGCGCGTTGATCAAGGCCGAGAACGTCAATCGCGCGAAGCTCATCGCCTTGAAGGCCGATCGCGTGCCCGTGCTCGCGGGCGGACTCTCGATCATGATCGCGGTCTTCGACGAACTCGGTATCGAGTATGCGGATACGACCGACGGCGCGTTGCGGCTCGGCGTGCTCTACGACTTGCTCGGCCGCTCGCATCACGAGGATATGCGCTCGATCACCGTCGAAGGGTTTTCGCGGCGATATGGCGTCGATCACGAGCAAGGCCAGCGTATCGCCGAACTCGCGACGTCGTTCTACGACCAGATCGCGGATACCGATGACGATGCGGTCGCCGAGGCGCGTTTGTTTCTTCAGTGGGCCGCGGCATTGCATGAAATCGGGCTGTCGATCTCGCATAGCGCGTATCACAAGCACTCGGCGTATATCGCGAGCAATGCGGACATGCCGGGCTTTTCGCGAACCGATCAGGCGCGTCTCGCGGGTCTCGTGCTCGGACATGCGGGCAAACTCGGCAAGCTCTCGCAGACGCATACGGTCGAATGGCGTCTGCTGTTCTGTCTGCGTCTGGCCGTGTTGTTGTGCCGTCGTCGCGCCGATGTCGCAATGCCTGCGATCGCCGTCAAGGAAGACGGGAAACGCTTCGAAGTGCGCGTGCCGAAGGCCTGGGTCGATGAGAATCCGCTGACCGATTACAACTTGTTGCGCGAGGCGCAGGAGTGGGAGAAGGTCGGCTACGGATACCGCGTGGTCTATACGGACCGAGCGGACTGAACGGACGCGGTTGACCGAGCATCACGTCGATACGCACATCGAGTGCGTATCGACGTCGGATACAGTTAGCGCGATGCGGCGTCGCCCATGAAGTGGCGTGCGTAGCGCGCGTTGATATCGGACAAGCGGAACAGCGTCAGGAAATCAGCCGTGTTGAAATGCGGATCCCAGGCCGGTGCGCCGCAGATTTTTGCGCCGAGACGCAAATATCCCTTGATCAGCGGCGGCGCGGAGACGCTCGCGCCCGTGTGCAGTTCGTCGACGGGCAGCGGCGTGTGCGGGAACGCGCGGTACTCGGGATCCGTCATCGACGTATCGCGCAGCGCTTGATAGAGATTCGCCGCATAGTGGCCGCCATCGCCCATCGGCACGCTCGCGCAGCCGAGCATCGTTTCGTAGCCGTGTTTCTTCATATAGGCCGCGAGACCGCCCCAGAGCGACATGATGACCGAGCCGCTGCGGTAGTTCGCATGCACGCACGAGCGGCCGACCTCGACCATTTTCGGGCGCAGATGCGTGAGGCGGCTGATATCGAACTCGCCTTCCGAATAGAGTCGGCCGATTTGCGCGGCGCGATGCGGAGGCAGGACGCGGTAAGTGCCGACGACCTTGAGCGTGTCGAGATCGCGTACGAGCAGGTGATCGCAGTACTTGTCGAATGCGTCGATATCGAGGCCTTCGGGGCCGCTCAATTGCGCGCCCATTTCCTCCGCGAAGACGCGGTACCGCAGATGTTGCGCTTCGCGAAGGGCTTCTTCGCTATGCGCCCAAGCCACGCTGAGATTGTGCTGGGGAACCGCGTCTTCGCTACGAGGAAGACGCCTCCGAGTGTCGACAGGGAGCTCGGCGAGCGGCAGGGTCGGAGTCGGCAATTCGCGCATGGGCGGAAATCCTCGGATGGTCAGGGGTGACTTCGATGAAGGTCAAATGTAAAAACGGGTCGTGACGACCCCATGAAAACTTCATGACGAAACGATGAAGCGTCCCAGGGACGTCGCGCATTTGTCATTCATGAAGCGACCTGCCGGGGTCGCGCGAACGTGGGCGTGAAGATGCGCGTGATGCGGGTGCGGCGCGATATCGTGCGGTGTCGCGTGGGGCGCACCCGCGTGCGGCGGGCGAGACGGGCGGGCGAGGCGATCAGACGAGATCGGGATTGACGACGGCGCGCAGCACGACTTGGGCTTCTTCGTCGCGCCGGCGATTCGAGAACCACCAGACACCGGCCTTCTTGACCGACCATGACGCTTCGTGGCCTGCGAGCAACAGGCTCGCGATGGAGCCGAGCGTGGGTTGGTGGCCGACGATGACGACGGTCGACGCGCGGCCGTCGGGCCAGCCGGCCGCGGCGAGCACGGCCGAGGTATCGGCGCCGGGCGCGATCTCGCGCACCGTCTCGAACGGGCGGTTCAGTGCGACGGCGGTTTGTTGGGCGCGCACGGCGGGGCTCGCGAGGATCAGCGCGTCGTCGTCGAGTCGCGCGTTGAGCCATGCGGCGATTTGCGCGGCTTGTTTATGGCCGCGGTCCGTCAACTGGCGCTGGAGATCGGAAGGGTGATGATCGAGCATGCGCTCGGGAAGATTTTCAGCGTCGGCGTGTCGCCACAGAATCAGATTCATTGCGTGAGCGCAGAGGTAGGGCAGAAGGGTGCGGCAGCGCGAACGATGCAAACAACGACGTTTAGAAGCATAGGCGAGGATGGGATCAAGTGCGGCCGAATTATGCTCACGCGCATATGTCGATGGTGTGATGGCGACGCGCGAATCACAGGCGATGCGCCTGTTCGCAAATTTGACTTGTGCGGCAGGCTCATATATATTCTTCGACTCTTCGGAGCGTAGCGCAGCCTGGTAGCGCATCTGATTTGGGATCAGAGGGTCGTAGGTTCGAATCCTATCGCTCCGACCATATACCCCAAGGCTTTCCGGCTTATCGGTTGGCTTCTGTCTAAAACGCCGTCTATTCAGCGTCTAATAAGTGGCCTGTAACGGTCAGGCCATCTTCGCAGTCGGGACGTGCAATCGCACGCCGCTGACTGGCACATCCCTCCGCTTGATGTAGTCCTCGGTCATGGCTGGCGTAGAGTGCGCTGCAGCCTCCTGAAGCGCCTTGATGTCGTAGCCAGCCTTGGCCGCGTCAGTCAGCGCCTTGGCGCGAATCATCTTGATCGTGTATCCCTCGTCGGTCAGCTTTGCGCGCACACACGCACGCCTCCATGCCGATCGGATGCTCGTCGCCTCGTACGGCTTCGCGCGCCCCCTCGTATCCACCGTGCGGAATACCGGCGAATCTCCGATGTACTGCACGCCGCCGTTCAGCTCCTTGATGCGATCCAGCACTGCGGCGATTTCCGGCGATATCGCGAAGTCAACGGCGATGCCGCTCGAATCCTCAGTCTTGCTCGGCAGGAAGTGAATGACGCCAGCTTGCCGGTCAACCTGCGACCATTTGAGCATGCGGATTTCGGTCGAACGTTGGACGGTCAAATAGCACAGATCAACGAAGCACTGCATGAGCGCCCCCTTGCCGATCCGGCGCTCGATCAACTTGCCGTCTGCGCGCTCAGCGGTGTACGAGTCCATAGCCGATCGGATGGCCGCGAAATGCGCGTCCGTGATGTAGGTGGCGTTGGGCTTCGGCTTCTTGAGCTTCACCTCGCGGCATGGATTCACGCTGATTCGATTCGTCTCCACGCACCACTGAAAGAAGCCCGATAGGAACGCGCGCATGACGCGTTGCATCGGCAGCTTCTCGGCGTACTTGACCTTCAGCCAGTGGCTGACGTGCGCCGGCCGAACGTTCTTCACGTCGACGTTGCGAAAGCCGTTACCCGCATACTCGCCGTATTTCGGCCACGCCTTCTCGCGGTGCTGGTGCGCGTGCGTGCGGACATAGATGTCGATCAGGGGCCGCATGTCTCCCGAACCTTCCGGGCGCTCTTGCTTCTTGCGCTCCTCCGACAGACGATCGACAAGTTTCGTCTCGCCCTCGTCGATGGCGCACAGCCGTATCCATTTTCCTGCCCGCGGCTCGATCCAATACCAGGCGCCGTGCTTTGCGTGCACGCGCGGGTATTTGGCCTTTTTGCGAGTTGCCATGATCAGTCGAAGCAAAGGTCGATGTGCGGCATTTCGGCGCCATACGTAACGGATTCCGTGATGCCGGCCTTCTTCTTGATGAGCGCGTCGAACGTGCTCCACGTCATGACGATATGACCATCGTCATTGCGAACGACATCAATGCCGAATGTCGTCTTGAACCACTCAGCCTGTTTCGAGTATCGGTGCCGGCCGGTGGCGGCGACGAGCTCGGGGCCTGTCATCAATCGCGTGTCCATCACCCCTCCGATTTACCGAGAGCGCGGATAGCGTCTGCGCAGGCTGCGCCCGTCTCGTAGCTGATCGCGCTTACTGAGCGCATGTGATCGCAGATTTTCGCCGCCTCTTCGATCGCCACGGTCCGCGCCGCTTGCCAGACGCGCCACGCCTTGGGCTTCTCGATCAGGTCGATGGCGTGCTCGCGGCAGAAGTCTTCGAACGCTTTGCGCTGGCTCATGGTTTGGCCTCGACGAGACGAATGGGGACGATGGACCAATCATGCGTTGCCTTGATCTCGGCCTTCGTCTTGCCGTTTTCCTTTTCGACCTCGCGCCAGGCATGGGCTTCGTTCGGCCATGTGCGCGGCCACAGGTAGCCGTTCCAGTTGTGCTTGACGGTCCAGAACACGTTGTTCTTGTTGCTCATCATCCCTCCCCGCCGTCACGCTGCGCGATAGCGGTGTCGATGGCTTCGTCCAGGCGTTCATCCGTAGGGCAGTCGGTGCCGTAATGAACTCTCGACTTGCCGCCGGCCACCACGAACAATTCCGATTCGTTCCATTGCTGCTCACGCAGCCACCGATACCGCGCCGCGTCGCGTGCGTTGAGCCGGTCAGCAGCCTGCGCGACCGCCGCAAGCTCTTCAATGATGGCCGATGCCGCGGTTAAGTCATTCATGCGGCCAAAGTGATCGCGCGCCCATTCCGGCACGCCGTCGCGCCACTGACCGTGTGCGCGCAGATGGAGCCATTCGGCGTAGCGCGGGGTATCGCTCGCCCCATCATCGGCGGCAGGGGCGGCGGTATGTGCGGAGAGCATTGCGCATATAGCCTCACGATGCGTCTGAGAGATAGCCATCGAGCGCCGATCGTGAGCCGGAATGCCTGGGTCGTATGTAGCGGCGAGGGCGCGCAACGCAGTCTGCTGAGACTCTCCTTTTTCTGATAGTTCCATCAACTCGGTACAACGGCAAAGTAGATCCGTCAGCGCTGCACTCGCCACTACGGGGGCGGCATAGCCAAGGGCCGCGCCGATATTTCGGTACAGTGCTACGGCTTCATGCCGGTAAAGTTGGAAAGGTCGGCCCGGACCGATCGCCGTGTGATACAGCGCATCCTGATCCGGATAGTCGACGCGCTTGCACGTGTGGTCACCGAGACGCGTAGTGACGGCTGCTTCATCTTCCGCCACTACGGGGGCGACGGGAACAGCGAAGAATTCGGAAAGCATAAAGCGAACGTTTTGCGCCGTTTCGAGTGCCTTGGCCAGCGTGCCGTGCGAATCGGACTTCATGCGATCACAGATCAATTCGTCTACCTTGGCGAGCATTTGATCAAGCGTTCTGGCGAGCATCTTGTCGTGCTCCACCTCACCCCGCGATCCCTCAACAGCATCGAGCAATTCGCGGACGACGCGGGCGGCTAGGGTGTCGTAGCAATACAGCTTTCTCAGTTGAACGGCGGTCATGCCGCCATAGGTTTTGTCGGTCATGGCGTATCTCCGAGCATCCAATCGATCCATTGGATGCGCTGCGCTCTACGTTGGTGAGCCGTCTTCGGACGTTGTGTCGGCGCGTGTTCTTCAGACCAGCCTTCGAGCGTGCCATGCGGGTAAATAGCGTTCATCACAAATACCCGAAGG
The DNA here is from genome assembly GCF_003628125.1 of Pararobbsia silviterrae. Taxonomy (GTDB): domain Bacteria; phylum Pseudomonadota; class Gammaproteobacteria; order Burkholderiales; family Burkholderiaceae; genus Pararobbsia; species Pararobbsia silviterrae. The sequence goes on along the minus strand of NZ_RBZU01000003.1, from coordinate 47,128 downwards.
TCGAGGCATGCTTCCTTGACGGCTAGATCGTCGACCCCCGGCTCTCCCCTGTAGAGGATTTCGCTGATGACACAGCTGAGTGCGTAGCACAGGTAGTTCTCTTCCCCGCGCTTGAGCACTTTACGCGCGCGTTCGAGCGCGATTCGCTGGTACTTGTTCATGTTCAGTCCTTGGCGGGTTGAGCGGGCTGCGGTGCGGCGATGGCGCGAGTCGCCGATAGCGCGACGCGCATCGCGTCAGGGGCGGCCAGAGTCCCCTTATGCTTGCGCTGATATGCGTTGTAGGCGGTGCATGCGGCGATTACTGCGCGCTCCTCCGTCAGCCCCGGCGCTTCCGCTTGCTTGGGGGCGGCAGCTTGGGGTGCGGCGTCGGCGAATGCGATCGGCCGGACCGGATAGTGCGATGGCCGATCGGCGTCTAGCGTGTCGACCGTGTTTGCCCACAGCGCGCCGTGGATCGGGTGAATCGGCACATACGCTACCGGCTCGCTCGCCTGCTGCGCATCCCATGCCGCAGCCTTGCGCGCGAGTTCGTCGAAGGCGGCGAGCTCGCCGCCTGCACGTTCCGAGATTTCGGCCGTCATTCCATATACACCAGCCAACTCAGCGTATTGATGCGCCCAATAAAAATCGATGCGGTTTCGCAGATCCTCAACGGTCACAGGCTTAGTCATGATTGCTCTCTCTCGTGCATGGTCGCGTGTTCGTCGATGTGCGATATGCGGTCCCAAAACGGCACGTAGGCGTCCGTCTCGGGCTCGGGAATGGGAACTCGTTTCACTGCGGCGAGGACCCACCGAAGGCCGAACGCGACGAGCACGAGCAACGCGATCAGAAGCAGGTACGTTTTCATGTGGGCCTCGCGTGCGTTACTTCGTGGCGCCGACTTGGATCATGGGAACGCCGCCGGCCATCATGTAGGTCGGGTAATGGCCGTCCCATTTGTCGATCTTCATCTTCTCGATCAGCGATGGATTCGCGGCGAGCGACTGGCCGAGAATGTCATTGGCCTTCGCGGTGTTCTGCGCGACCTGCAATGCGGCTTCGCTCTCGACGACGCGTTTTTGCGCTTCCCACTTCGTCTGCGCGATTTCGTTCTCGACGCGCATGGCGTTCTGCTGCGCGGTGATCTTCGCCTCGATCGCGTCATTGAATTGCTTGCTGAACTGAAAGTCGACGATGTTCACCGCGCTCACGTTGACGCCGATGTTCTTGAAGCGGTTGAGCAACGCCTCGCGCACTTCCTGGCTGACCTGATCGCGACGTTGAATCAGGTCGGTGGCCTCATACCGAGCCGCCACAGCCTTCACCGTGTCGTGCACCGCCGGATCCATGACCTGCGTCCACGGATCTCCGGCAAGCGTCGAATACACGCTGACTGCCGCGGCCGGAAGGATGTTGAAGTTGACAGAGACCTTCATGTCGACCTGCTGCAGGTCCTTCGACGAGCCAGCGACTTCTGACTCGGCTTTGTAGACGCCCACATAGACGTTGTGCATCGTCTGCGAGATCGGCATACGAAAATGAATGCCGGGCTCGTAGATCGTCGATGAAGGCGCTCCGAACGATGTCATGACGCCGACGTTACCGGCTGGGACCGTGGCGAACGGGAAAAGGAAAATGAGAACGACGATGACGACCAGTGCGAGCACGGCGCCGGTAATGATCTTGCCTACGCCGAATTCGCGCGGTTCGTTGTTGGAGCGGACGCGTTGATTAATTGTGGACATCTGAGTCTCCGGTGAGTGGGTGCGTTACGCGTCGATGCGCGTGTCGTCGGTGGCGAGGTCGGAACCGGCGAACGGATCGCCGTCTTCGTCGGATTCCTCCTCGTCGAACAGGCTCGGCGCCTTCTCGGGCGGGATCAGGTCGATGAAGACCTCTTGTTGCAAGCGCTGCGCAATGCGGCCGTGATCGATTTCGTTGAGCGGATGCGCACTGACCTTGAACTGAACGCCGACATTTCCGCCTTCCTGCGTGACGAAGTGGATGTCTTTCAGCGTGCACTCCGAGAGCAGCACATCGTCCTTGCCCGTCGCGCCGATCCGGATGCGCAACTGATAGCCCGCGTACTTCTGGCTCCACGCGAGATTGCGCATGAACGGGAAGCGCACTTCGTTGAGTTCCTCGGTTTCGAGCGGCAATGCGCCGGGCGACGGCATCGGCTTGCGATACAGCGTCGTGCGCAGCATCGTGTCGAACTGGTCAAGCAGCGCGCCGGAGCCGACGAGAAACAGTCCGATGCTGATCGCAGGGATGCGTTCCTTCCCGTGCTTCTCCGAGACGTTCGTCGCAGATTTGATCTTGGCGAGGTGATTGCTGACGTTGAACATGCGTGGGCTCCTAGAGATAGGCGAACTCGACCTTGAGTTCCGTGACTGCGTAGACTTCGATGTCCTGCGTGAAACGGCTGTGTTCTTCGACGCTCATGCGCGTGGTGCTCATCGCAACGAGGCGACCACCCGGGCCTTCCTCGCGCGGCGCAAAAAGGTCCTTCAGGTGCTCGTGCCAGATGTCCACGTCGAACTGACGCGCGATGTCGCTGCCCTCGGGCTTGATCCACGCCTGTTCGCTGATCGCTTGCACGAGGGCGAAATAGCGCTTGTGCTGGGCTGACGTACGCTTGGCCTTGTGCTCGCTCACGGTGACCGCCAGAGGCTTGCCAGCAGCCGCCATATCGCGCCAATGGGCCTTCAGCAGATCCCACAGCGAATGCGCGTTCGTGTCGTTGCGCAGAACGAAGGTCTTCGAGAGCGTGTTCATGCGGCTTTCCTCAACGTGGACACGTAGCGATCGACACGCGCATTGAACGCGTTCAGCTTCTCGATCATCGATTCGATAAAGTCGTCGTTGCGCTCGATGCGCTTGACGTAGAGGTCGCGGCCAGCCTTCTCAAGCGCGGGCACGTACATGATGAAATCGATGTACTTGCGGTTGGTCAGCCACAGACCGCCTTGCAACTGGTGGTCGTATTCCGACGTGTCGCCCGTCTCGATCATCTCCATGATCTTGACCGTATCGACCGGGCACTTGATCTCGATCGCGCCATCTCCGTCATCGAGCAGGCCATCGGTCGAATAGCCAAAGCGACGATCGTCAGTCAGCACGATTCCGGACTCGCGCACAAGCTTGCCGGTCTGCATCTCGTATGCGGCCCGCGCGCGCCATTCGAGCTCGTGTCCGCGATCAAGCGTCCATGCCTTAATCGGTTCGCCGTATGGCTCGCCGCTGATGATCTCGATGGCAAGCTCGATGGCGTACTTGTCCGATTCCTTCGTCGGGTCGCCAGCCTTCTTACTGCCGCTCGTGCGCGTGAGCACGGAAATAGCATCCGCAAAGCGCGAAGCAGTCGTCGCGCCAGAGCGCGCTTGTAGCCATTCCGGAGTGCCTTGTTGGGCTTCGACGAGGATCATTGCTCGTCTCCTTCGGCGGCTTGCTCGGCGCGCATCTGGCGATCGAAATCAGCCTGCAAGTCGTCGGCCGGAACCTCGCGCGCCTCGACGTCGATCGCGCCCTCGTCTTTCTTCTTGCCGGACTTCAATTCGACACCACGCGCGCTGACGGCATCCTTGAACTGGTTGTACGCGCGCAGGTCGCCAGTCGGCTTGATGACCGCCAGGCCATCGGTCCAGACCTTCGTGAGTTCGTCCGAAGAAACAGCCGTCTTGGCTTTCCCGACCCACGTTGACAGGACATGCTCGTCGCAGCCCACAGAACGTTTCTGAGCCTCGGGAATGCCTTCCTCGCCGTCCGTGTTGAGGTAGTGGATGGCCTCGGCAAGACGGTCGGTTTTCGGCCACGTCTTATAGGCGCGCTTGATGACGGTTTTCTTTTGCATCTCGCCCGCATCGGTCACCCAAGGGCTTTTCTTCTGCTTCTCGACCCACGCTTTCCACGATTCCGTGCGATCCCGGATATCGTTGATCTCGTCGATCGTCATCGTCTCGGTCAGGTAGTCGCCGCTGTGGGTCTTGACGACCACATACGCGCCGACCACCGCGCCGCGATCCTTTGCGAACGGCGCGCGCCCATGCGTGGGCGCCTTGTCGAATCCGTTGAGCACGAAGTCATCGGACTCGTGGACGAGTTCGGCTTGGCCCCACAGGATCGAGCCGGATGCGACGGCAAGATCGAGCAGGCCCATGTAGCTGATGTCCAGACACACCTTGCTTTTGCGCGGCACCAGATACGCTTGCTTCTTGGCCGGGTTCAAGCTGATGCCGATCGCCGCGACGTTGCGCACCGCGTCCATGACCGATTGCGGGTTCGAGCGGGCCACGCTGATCGAATAGTCGTTTCCGCCAATCTGTTGAATGGCGAACTCTGCCTCGCGCACGAAGTTGATCGAGCGATCGACGGCGACCTGCTCGAAGCTTTCGCGCACGCCATAGATGACGTCGGACACGACCTGAAGGGCGTTTTGATTGCTCATGATCAGAATGGAATTTCTTCGGGGTCTTGGAAACGAACGCACTTCATGCCATCTACTTGGCGCATCTCTTGAGCAGCAAGAACGTAGAACGCAGCACCCGTGTTTGCTTTAGCGAGGCGCTCAGCTTCTGCGATGGCAGAATGCCGGCTCGTATGACGATGAGAAGGTGGCCGCGCGCCAGTGGGCGACCACACAATCCAGAACATCAAGTCGTAGGCTGTGCTCATGTTCAATACTCGTCGTTTCGATAGAAAGCGGCCGTGTTGGCCTCTGCGCGCGCCTGGATAACCGCGTATTCCTCGACCTGCTCATGCGTAGCGCCATCGGCCAGATTCGCGTCAAGGATCTCGTCGAAGATCGCGTCGGCGCGCTGCTCGATCCACGCCTCGCGCGCTGCGTCTTCGCGGTCGCGCAGGTCGAGCACGCGGTCGCAATAGGCGTCGTAGGCGCGGGCGATGGCTTGGGCGTTCATGACCGATCACACACGCACGTACGCAAACGACTTTGCGATATACGCGGCGACGTGATGCCGGCCGATCTCGACGCGCGGCCCCGTGATCCCGTTGCGCAGGTTCTCGCGCTTGGCGACTTCGAGCTCGCCGTCGAAGTGCGCATGCGTCATGTTCTTGATCGCATGCGTCTGCTCGGCATAGCGACGCTCGGCAGGCGTGAGGCGCACACCGGTCGTTACATGGCGCAGGTCAACGTCGATCACGCGCGCGGCCATCTCCTGCGCCTCGGCCGAGATACGCACGTCAACGTGCTCGTTGCGGAAACGGATCGGATTCATGCTGCAAGGTCCCAAAGTTCGAAATACACGCTCGATTCCACGAGAAACGTGCGCACGGCGATCTCGCTTTCGAAATCAGCGATGTCGCGCGTCACGATCAGGTACTCGTCGCCAAAGTCATCGACTCCGAACACCGGATTTACGATCGCGGCTCCGTCAAATTTGGCGAGGATCATTTCTCGCCTCGGCTGAAGTACTCGACCTCGCACTCGATACGCTTCGCACGCTCGGCACGCAGTTCTATAACCTGCGCGGGCGTCGGCTGACGCAGCGGGACGCCTAAGCGCGCACGGTTCGGGTTGATGGGGGCGGCGCGCATGTCAGGCCGCGTCGATCATTCGCGAGAACAGTTCATGCGCGCTGGTTTGCAGGGCGAGAACCGTAGGTTCGAGCTTCGCCCATGCGGCAGCCCATGCGGCAGCCCCTGCGGCAGCCCATGCGGCATCCCATGCGGCAGCCCCTGCGGCATCCCCTGCGGCAGCCCGTGCGGCAGCCCATGCGGCAGCCCCTGCGGCAGCCCATGCGGCAGCCCCTGCGGCATCCCCTGCGGCATCCCATGCGGCAGCCCGTGCGGCAGCCCATGCGGCAGCCCGTGCGGCAGCCCATGCGGCATCCCATGCGACAGCCCGTGCGGCAGCCCATGCGGCAGCCCATGCGGCAGCCGCATCCTTCTTGGCTTCGTCGAGCTTGGTCTGTGCGGCCTTGAGTTCGGCAACGCACGTGATGGGCGGAAGCGCCTTAAGCGTGTCGGCGTGATGTGCGAGGCCCGGATTCAGCGCCAACCATGCCGCGGTATGCACACGCACGAGCCAATCCATCGCCATCCAGCCGCGCTTCTGCGATAACTCGGGCGACTTGCGCGTACCGACGAGGCGCATGATGTACGGCTTGAGTTGAGCGCGCTCCGCATCGCTGCGCATGCCGTCGTTCCATGCCATGCCGAACGAGCGCAGGACCGGATCAACGCACTGCGGGTTATCGCTGAAGGGCTCGCCGGCAAACATTGCCACGACTTCGAGCAGGCAATGTCCGTCGTCCGGACCGCTGTGTCCTCCGCGATGCAGATCAATCGTCGCCAGATCGTCCAGTGTCAGTTCCATCTCGTCCTCTCGGTTGGTGTTAGTTGGCACGCTGCAGGCGCGTGACCAGTGCTTCGAAATCGGCGTCATTCAGGCCAGTCGCATCGACCCACGCGTCGTACTGCGGGTAGTTGCCAGTCGAGCGATCAAGCGGATGGACCCAGGCGCTAGCCATGCCGTCAGGGCTTACAAGGAACAGGTATCCGGGCATGGCGTCCTCTCGGTTGGTGGGTGCGTGAGAGGAAGTGTAGGCATTGCCTTATTTCGTGTCAATAGGCATTGCCTTATTTTTTGGGCGAGCAAAACAGATATGGGGAGACGGCGAGTTAGAAGCTAGTGCAGGTCCAGAGATTGCCAGCCCAATGGCAATTTGTAGTAACGGGAGGCTGATATGTCGGCGGCGGTGTCTTGGCCTGTTGAATCGCGGCAGCTGCCCCAAGGATTGCAAGCATTTGCGCCGAGCGAGCTTGGTCAGCCTCGGCTTGCGCTTGCTGCTGTCGAATGTGCATATCCGCGATGGCGCGAGCTTGATCCCAATCGCACTGCGCGTTTCGGTTGATTATTTCGTTCTGCGCGGCGTTTAGAACAGCTGGCTTCCCACCCAACAAGAGAATCGCGCAGAGATTCGGAGTCGTCTCTTGCGCGGCCATCATCGCCAGCTTTTCGGGCGATGGCGAGATAGCGCAACCTGTCAATATGAAGGCTGCTAAGGTGCATGGTCGGAAAGCTTTTGGAAGCATGAAAATCTATCCCCTATAGATATCAAGCAGTCTGCCACTCAGATACAGCGTTAACTCAAGGAGTGGGAGGGCGTTGAGCGCTGTCACACCTTGCATTTGATAGTCCAGCGCGCCGCCTGGTACTTCTTGAATTTGAAGGCGACCGCCGCTGCGGCGGGTGCCAAATGCAGGGCCTCTCTTAAAAGCATTCATCGAGACGACGTTATTTAGATCGTTTCCCGAGCCCCAATTTTTGACCATTCTCTGCCCCTCGTCTGGCCGCGCGCGCGCTTTCAAGCGTTCCGCTCTCATCGTGCGTTAGGTTTTCTTTGGCATGGGCGGCAAAGCGATTAAGGACTTTTTCTAGCTGGTCAAGACCGCGCTCGTCCAATTGATGCTTAGTCACCGCTGCAACGATCTGGCCGGCGAGAATCGCAGCCCGATCTTGTAAGTGATTTTTTACGCCAGAAGAAACAAGTGAGTCATTCGGAGAAATCCGGCCTTCAGATTTCATTACCGCATCCGTAAACGGCCCAGGCTCAAGGCCCCAATGCTCCGGCCCCACAACATCAGCGAATAGAGAAAAGAGACGGGGGAGATGTTTTTTGTCGATGCGACCGTATTTCATCCAGTCCTGAACGGACGGAACGGCCACGCCAAATGTCGCAGCAACCTCCCGTTGTAGGAGGCCCTTTTTTTTGATGGCGGCGCGGATGGCAGCGCCCAGTTCTGGACCCGTAAGCATTGCCTTATTAGGCATTCCCACGGTTAGGTATGGCAATGCCTTGCTTTCGCTAAGGTATTGCCTTATTCTTGATCGCATGGATACCTCATCGAAAGCTGCTGTGCTGCGCGCCAGCGAACTTGTGGGCGGGAAGGCCGCACTCGCGCGCCTGACCGGGGTTAAACCTCAAACGGTCCAACAGTGGGCCAACGGAGAACGTCCCGTGGCACCCGTCCGATGCGTGTTGATCGAACAGGCAACGAAGGGCGAGATCACCCGTCGGGATCTGCGCCCGAGCGATTGGGCCGCGCACTGGCCCGAATTGACCGCTCCTGGCCATCCCTCCACCGAGCAGGCGACGGCATGAGCTTTTCCCTTCGTGATTTGGATGAAATCGACGCGCTGATTGACCGCGCTTCGAATCCTGTGCATCGGGCAGTCGGTCGGGCAGATCCGGCCGCGTTGTCGCCGAGCGCATTGCTCGTGAATCTCGTCGCGCCCGCTTTGGCGAAAGAGCTTCGTGCTCGTCTGCAAGCCGAACAGCAGGCGACGCCATGACGGGCGCCCTGAAAGAAACCCCCGAGTTCAAGGCGTGTGTTGAGGCGATCTGCGAAATCATGAGAGCGCAACTCAAACCCCTCGACGTCGAGGCTACGTACCGTCGCGAAGGCCGGGTGCAGGTCGAAATGGCCGCGATTTCTCGTACTGCTGCTCTAGCTCGAACAGCCCGTCGTAGATCACCCGAGAGACTGGGTTCTCTGACTCGGAGAACTGCGTCTTTCCGAAATCCGCTCGATCGCCAAGTTGGTTCACTACTGCTGACACCGGCAAAACGCCGGCTTCGTGCAGAGCGCGCACGAGGGCGTAGTACGCCTGCAAGTGGGCGTGCAGGGCAGTCAGGGTGAGTTCGTCCACAGGAGCCTCCAGTCGGGTCCAGGTTGATGTGTGAGAGCGGAAATCTTGACATAGCTGGGGGCTCCTCCTAACGCGGCACTTTCGAGTGCCTTTATTTGGCGGCTTTTTTGCCTCTCAACGCCACTCAACACGCTTGAGGCGAGATGTGAACCAAACGCAAATGAGCTTTCCCGTCGAGGTTCGACCGGAAGAAGTGATGCGAAAGAAGACCCTGGGCGCGGCTCTGGAACTCTGCGCGGAGATTGGCGGCTACGCCTTCGACAAGTCGCTACAGACCGATTTGAACGTCGACAAGGGGCAGTTCTCGCGCTGGCAGAACGGGAGCGAGGGCGTCATCTGGCCGAAGTTCGTGCGCCTCATGGATTTCTGCGGCAACGATGCGCCCTTGCTCTGGATGATTCACGACCGCGGATATGACCTGAACACGTTGCGTCGGCGTGAGACCGAAACCGAGCGCGAGAACCGCTTGCTGCGGGAAGAAAACGCAGCTTTACGGCGTGCGCTTCAGGTGGCCCCGCAATGACCGCCAAAAAATTTTGCACACCAGTCGGTCATTCCGACTCGTCAGCAGATGTTGTGCCCTGCAACACATTCGGGGTCGCTACGTATGAATGACGCTCAAGCAGAACTCGACGCCGCGCGCGAGGCACGTATTGCCGAATACGCGCAGCAGATGGTCCAGGCGCTCAACGGCACCGACCGTCGCCGCGCCTACACGCGCATGTGCGCCGAGATTCACAAACGGTCGCCCGAGCAGATCGAGCGTATGGAACAGCAGCAGGGGACGAGGTAAGAGGCCATGGCAGCAGACTGGATCAAAATGCGTTCGGACCTTGCAACGCATCCGAAAGTTGTCCGCATTCTGTCCGCATTGAAAGCGGACAAGTCTCGGACAGAAAGCGGACGCGTGTCCGACAAGTTGCAAGTGATCGGTGCATTGCATGCGGTGTGGTCACTGTTCGACATTCATTCCGAGGACGGTCGGCTCGAAGGCTATTCGAGCGATGTGATCGATAGTCTTATTGGATTTGAAGGTTTCGCAGCCGCGATGATTTCCGTGGGCTGGCTTGAGCAGGACGGCGAAACCCTTGTCATGCCTAGGTTTGACGAGCACAACGGAAAATCTGCGAAGCGTCGCGCCCAAGAGGCCGTCCGCAAAAGAGAGGAAAGAAATGCGGACACGCGTCCGCAATCTGTCCGCGAAACGTCCGCAAGCGATGCGGACAAAAAGCGGACTAGAGAAGAGAAGAGAAGAGAAGAAGAAAAGAATATGTTGCCCGACGCTGTCGCGGTCATCGATCACCTCAACGAAAAGGCCGGTCGAAACTTCGAAGTCGTCGAGTCGAACACGAAATTCGTTTTCGCCAGGATGCGGGACGGAGCGACCGTCGAGCAGTTGATCGCGGTGGTCGACGCCAAGGTGCGCGACTGGCTGCACGACCCGAAAATGTCCGAGTACCTGCGGCCGTCGACGCTCTTCAACGCCGAGAAATTCGCGCAGTACGCGGGTTCAATCGGCGTGTCGAGGTTCGACGGCCACGCCTCTGCGCTGTCTATCGACCCAGTGCAGGCCGAGTGGATGCGAGGTGCGTTATGACCCGCTATCCGCAAAACGCCGAGCCGTTGGTCGCCATGCGTCAGCGCGGCGAGAAGCCCGAATCCCCGGTGCTCGTCAGCCTCGTCGGAAAACTCGAGTTTCCGAATTTGACGCTGATCGCACGGCCTTCGCAGGCTTACGACTGGCGCCCTCTGGTGGGCCTGGATGTCGAGGTATTCGCGTCGCACGCCGTGCCGTTTGGCGAACTGCTGCGCGCGCTGGCCGACATTGCTGCAGTCGTCCCCGCATCGATGGTCCTCACGTTCCCGCGCCAAGCCCGAGTGCATTGCGGCGACTGGACGCAGGTCAGCGACTTCCGGCTGTTCGACTGGTTCCCGATCGGCGTCGACCTCGTGCGTTACCCGGGCGGGGGAAAGCTCGCTTCGCTACTGTGGGCCGAACTCGGAAAGTCCCTGCCAATCCCGTACGTCGCGGCGACGCACGCTTTTCTCGCTGTCGCACAGGAGGCACAAAAATGCGCGTGATCCCCGACGACATCGACTGGAATGCGTACGCCAGCGACGAAGACGACGGCCGTGCCGACGTGCGTCGCGCATCGGATTGGGCTGATGCTGTCGCGCAATATTTTCACGGCGAGGACGAGCAGGTCGTCGGCACACCCACCCCCTGGGGAAAGGTCGAAAACCGGATCATGTTCCGCCCGGGTGAAGTGACGCTATGGCCTGGCATCAACGGCCATGGCAAGTCGGGCGCTGTTGGCTTCGTGATGCTCAATGCCATGGTCAGCGGCGCGCGCGCGTGCATCGCCTCGCACGAGATGGCGCCGGAAGCCACGATGAGCCGCATGTGCCGGCAGGCCGCGGGCTCGAATCTGCCGACGATCGAACTGATCGAGCGATTCCACCGCTGGACCGACGATCGACTTTGGCTGTACGTGCATCGCGGTGCCGTGACGCCGCAACGCATGATCGCCGTCTCGCGCTACTGCCGCAAAGAGCTCGGCGTCGACCACATGGTCATCGACAGCCTCATGAAATGCGGCATCGCCCCGGACGATTACAACGGCCAAAAGACCTTCGTTGACGGTTTGTGCGTGCTCGCGCGCGACACCGGGCTGCATATCCATCTCGTGCACCACTTGCGCAAAGGCGAGCGCGAGACCGACGTTCCCGACAAATTCGGCGTCAAGGGCGCGGGCGAAATCACCGACCTCGTCGACAACGTGCTCATCGTCTTTCGCAACAAGCGAAAGGAGACGCAACTCGAAACCGAGGCCGATCAGAAAAAGCGCGAGGAACTGGTGCTGCTGCCCGACTCGTTCCTCATTTGCGCCAAGCAGCGGCATTTCACCTGGGAAGGAAAGGTGTCGCTGTGGTTCGACAAGGACAGCCAGCAACTTCTTGAAGGGCCGAGTGCGGGTCGACGGTATATCGACTTCGCCAGCGGCGCTTGGAAGCAGGAATGGAACCGATAGGAGACCGCAATGCCAGGCAAAACACAGACCGCCATCCTCGAACACCTTGAATCGGCCGGCGAGCAGAGCACCGAGCAGATCGCACAGTTCCTCGGCGTGCAGCGCAATCGCGCAAGCTGCGTGCTGCTCGGGATGGAAAAGACCGCCGCCATCATCCGCGTGCGCGAGGAGGGCAAAGGGACGAGCAAGGTCATCTTCTGGCGCCACGCGACCGAGGAGGAGATCCTGAACCCGCCGAAGCAGGTCAAGCCGGAGTTCCCCGCGAACTGGCCGCGCGTTGACTGGCTCGTCGCTGGATGCATGGACCGGATGGTGCGGAGGTCAGCATGAGCCAATCCAGCACGCCAAAAGCCGATACAGCCCGTCTGCTGCCCTGGCGCAGTGGCGAGACTGTCGTCACACGGTCAGACCTGTCCGAGACCGCAGAGAGCGTTTGCGCGCGTGAGGCGAACTATGCGATCCGCCGAGCAATGGACAACGCGCGGTCCGACGACGAGATGCGCCGAGCGACCGAGGCATTCGCGCGCGCCAATCCGAATACGCCCGCGCTCATCGACATGAGCCGCAGCGCCATCGTGCCGTTGCACCGGCCTGGGAGGGAACTATGAGCGAAAACCTAACACCATGGATTCACGCCTCCATCAAGCCGATTCGACGCGGCTGGTACGACGCGACGTTTTGGGGGTCGTATGCGCTGCGCCCAACAGAGCGCTTTTACTTCGACGGGAAGCATTGGCGCTATGGGCCCCGCCAAATGCGCTCGGGCTTCGGAAACGGTCGCGTACTTGCGGGCGAACATTGGCGCGGTCTCGCGGAGAAGCCAGCATGACGATCATCGCGGCCATAGATCCTGGCCTGACTGGCGCACTCAGCGTGCTCGACGACAACGGCGCCGTGCGACTGATCGCCGACCTGCCGACGATGCCCACCGAGGGCAATGGCACGATCAAGCGCGAGTTCGACGCGCTCGCGTTCTACGCGCTCATGCGCGGCGCCGTGAAAGCGGACGAGTCCGCGATCTGCGTCATCGAGCATGCGGCACCGTTCGGCAAAAGCATGCTCAGCGCCGCCGCGCTCGAAGCGACGAAGGCTGGCGTGCTCGCCGTGCTGCGTATCCAGAAGCATGACGTGCGGCGCGTCGCACCGACGACGTGGAAAAAATTTTTCGGCTTGAGCGCGGACAAGGACGCATCCCTTACCCTCGCGCGCGGCATGTACGGCCATCTGCCCGAGCTCAAGCGCGCCAAGGATCACAACCGGGCCGAAAGCCTGCTCATCGCCCGCTGGGCACAGCGCAATCTCACCTGAAAGGAGAAATTCATGAATCTGCACGCCAACTTATCCTATCAAGGCTCCCATCAAGACTTCAATGTGGCGCCGTCGGACGGAGCTGCGTCGCTCGTGCGCGCCTTGTTTGCCCACGTCCATGCCCTTTCTGCGTCGGTGACGATGATCGAGGAGCGACTTCAGCCGGTGAGTTTGCCGCCGTCGAAAAAAGGGGAATCCGGCATCAATTCGTTGGCCCCCGTTCCTTCCGACGCTCCGATCATCTGCGATCTGCAAGAGCTCGCCGCGCTGCTGACTCGTGAGCGCGAGCGGATCGATTCGATTGGCACCGCGTTGCGCGTTTAACGAGTATGGCCGGCCTGCCTCACCGGCAAGTGGTGCAGGGGTAGCGCCCAGAGCCCCGACTGGCCGCCGATAGCGGCCGATTTCCGCCCTTAAAACGGAGCCAGCAATGAAACTCATCAAATTCGCGTTCATCCTCGCGCTCGGCGGCGTCTGTGGGTATCAGATCGAAGCGACGCGCGTCCAACTGACCTGCGAGGCCGACGACGGCGCCACGATCATTCACGGCGTGCCGTACCTGTGCTTTACGCAACGGCAGATCAATCAGATGCAGCGCGGTCATGGAGACAGCGCGTGAAGACGATCTATCTGGCCCGAGAAAGCGATCGAAAGATCGTCGCAGATATCGACCGAAAGACGGCCGCAGCTCCGCCGGGATCGGTCGTGCTGCTTACGAATATCGAATACGCCATCGCGCAGGAGCTGATCCCGCTTCAACTGTCGGACGAGGAAGCCAAAGAAAAATGAGACAGATCGAATACTCACCGCCGACCACACTCACGGGGTTTGTCATGCCTGAGATCCGAACGATGGATTTGCGCGAGCTCGAAGGGCGCCTTGAGAACTGGGCCCGGGCTCAAAGGTCCGGATGGTCCGGAGCTCAAGCCGGGAGCGCCGAGGGGAACTATCGCTATCCGGGTGTGCTGTATCGCGACCGCACCGACGATAGAGGGCCGGTCGACCACGCCGACGCCGGCCTCGTCAACGTCGCTTGGCAGGCGCTCATGGCTCTCGACAAAGACGTCCTTCAGATGCACTACGTCTGGAGCGCTCCCGCCTCATTCATTTGCCGCCGGCTGAAGCTCAAGCAGGGGCGCGGCAATGAGCACGTGTTCGATTTCGCGCTCTACCATGCCCACGACGCGATATGGGACCGGCTTCAGAGAAATGTTGTAAACGCCAAGAATCGTGCCTATAATCCGCGCAGATTACTGAATCCGGCATCGTCCGAGTGAATTGGCCTGAAGGTCTGGGCCAACTTCACTCCGAGCCAATCGAGCCCGCGCGCAGAAATGCCGCGGGCTTTTTCGTTTGCAGCGGGTGTAAGCCACCGGTAGACAGACGGGTTCATACCCCGCCAGAACGCGGTTCGATTCCGCGCCCCGCTACCAGATGTCTCCTCTCGCCGAAAGGTGAGTTTCAGGTGCCCCGACCGGTCTCGCAGCGGTCGGGGCTTCTTTTTTGGAGCCAGCACATGGCGAAGCTCACGACGGCCGCGCGCAAGTCGATGCCGAAATCCGAATTCGGGCTACCGGGAAAGAAAGCCTATCCGATGCCCGACAAGAGCCACGCCGCGAACGCCAAGGCGCGCGCATCGCAGGCTGTCGATGAAGGCCGCATGTCGAAGGGCACGAAGTCGAAGATCGACGCCAAGGCCGATCGAGTGCTCGACAAGGGCCGCGACAAGGAAGCCAGTCACCCGGCGTCGCACGACGAGTTCGAGCGGCTCGGCCGCGATTGAGATGTGGAAGGCGCTCGGCTGGACGATCAGCGTGCTGATCCTCGCGGTGATCGTGACAGCGATGGCACTCGCCGGGCATGCGTTGAAGTGCTGACTTGGAGCGCTACCCGAAAGGGCGCGGCTAAAGATGGCGGACCGATACAAGACGGAATACGACGAGTTGGGCAAGAACTATTGCCTGCTCGGGGCGAAGGACGAGGACATCGCGCGCTTCCTGGGCGTGACCGATCGCACGCTGCGCAACTGGAAGCGCGATCACCCGTCGTTCGCTGAAGCGCTGGAGCACGGCAAGGCGCGTGCTGATTCGCTGGTCGCTCGATCGCTCTACGACCGGGCGCTCGGCGGCGATACGACGGCGTGCATCTTCTGGCTCAAGAACCGTCAGAAGCACGCATGGCGCGATCGTCACGAGATCGACCACAGCGGCAAGGTCGGCGTTGACCCGATTCAATTGCTGCTCTCGCAGGTCGAAGGCAGCGCACTCAAACCCAAGGATGCAGCGTAAATGAACGCTCGGCTAAACGTGGATCAGTGGAAAGATCCCGTCTGGCGTCTGCACAACCTGTACTGGATCACGGACAAGCGCGGCGAGGTCGTCAAGTTCGCGCCCAACACAGAGCAGGCCGAGTTCCTCGAAGCGCTGCACTATCGCAATGTGATCCTGAAGGCGCGGCAGCTCGGGTTCTCGACGCTGATTCAGCTCATCTTCCTCGATGCGTGCGTGTTCAATTCGAACGTGCGCGCCGGTGTCATCGCTGACTCGCTGGAGAACGTCACGACGATCTTCCGCGACAAGATCAAGTTCGCATACGACCGCCTGCCTGACGGCATCCGCGCCGAGCGCGCGCCGAAGCAGGACAGCACGAGCGAGCTGCTGCTGTCGAACAATTCAAGCGTGCGGGTGGGGACGTCGATGCGCTCGGGCACGCTGCAATACCTGCACGTGTCCGAATTCGGCAAGATCTGCGCGAAGCATCCGGAGAAGGCGCGCGAAATCGTGACTGGCGCAATCCCGGCCGTCGCGCAAGACGGATTCCTGTTCGTCGAATCGACCGCAGAGGGCCGCGAAGGGCCGTTCTACGAGATGGTTGAGCGTGCCCGCAAGCGTGTCGGCCAGCATCATCTTGCGATCGAGGAACGGTTTCACTTCTTCCCGTGGTGGCGCCGCGACGAGTATGAGGCTCAGCCCGGCTCTGTCGTTCTCTCGCCGCTCGACACAAAGTACTTCGACGAGATCGAACGCAAGACGGGGGCGCCGCTGTCGGACCGCAAGCGCGCCTGGTACGTGGCGACGCGCACCGTTCTGAAAGAGGACATGAAGCGCGAGTATCCGAGCACGGCCGACGAGGCGTTTGAAGCATCGAACGAAGGCGCTTGGTATCGCGAGCAGTTCGATACGATGCGCCGCGATCGGCGCCTGTGCAACGTGCCATATGAGCGCTCGGTACCCGTCAACACGTTTTGGGACTTGGGCGCGAACGACACCACGGCGATTTGGTTTCACCAGATCGTGGGCCCTGAAGACCGCTTCCTGCGCTTCTACGAGGCCAACGGCCGCACGCTCGACCATTTCGTTCAGGTCCTGCGCGACACCGGCTACAACTTCGGGAAGCACTACCTGCCGCACGATGCGACGCACAAGCGGCTGCAGACGGGATTCCACAATCGCAGCGTCGAGCAGATGCTGAACGACCTCGGTGTGCGGGACACGGAGATCGTGCCGCGCATCGACGACGTGACCGTCGGCATCAAGCAGACCCGCATGGCGCTGTCGTCCGCATTCATCGACATCGAGCACTGCAAGGAAGGGATCGAGCACCTTGAGAAGTACTCGAAGGAATGGGACGAGAAGGGCGGCTGCTGGAAGGACTATCCGAAGCACGACAAGCATTCGAACGCCGCAGACGCACTGCGCCAGTGGGGGCAGAAGCAGGTCGGATTGCGTGATCGCTCCGACTGGGGCGGCGATCTGAAGTACTCGAAATCGGGGGTCGTATGAGCATCGCATTGCAGGCGCAGGTCGATCGGCTGGAGCAGCGCGTGGCCGAATTGGAGTCGCGCCTCGAAGGGTTCAGCCGTTTCGAAATGCTGAGCCTCATGGCCGCCATCGAACTGCGTCTAGAAAAGATCGAGGGCGCGAAGACTCCGCAAACCGCCAAGAAGGTGCCCGCGAATGGCTGAAGACTCGAAGCGCATGAGCGATTCCGAGTTGCTGGCGCTCATCGGCAACTACGAGAAGTCCGCGCTTGGCTCATCGGTGTCGGTCGGGCCGTCCGTCGGCGGCAACATCAAGCCGGCGGCGCAGAACATGACGACGCTCGAACTCGACCGATACAACGCGCTCAACGCGTATTTCGGCCGGCCGCTCGGCAACGAGATCGAGGACCGCTCGCAAGTCGTGCTGCCTGAGCTGCGCGATACGGTCGAATGGATCATGCCGACGCTGATGGAGATCTTCGTCGGCTCTGGGAAGCCCGTCGTGTTCGACCCTGAAGCACCGGGCGATGAAGATCAGGCCGAGCTCGAAACCGAGGTCGTCAACTGGGTCTTCATGAAGAAGAATCCGGGCTTCATCATCCTGCACGACTTCCTGAAGGACGCGCTGCTGCTGCGCAACGGCTACGTCAACAGCTACTGGCTCAAGAAGCGCAAGACGGCGGTCGAGTCGTACACGGGCCTCACCGAAATCGAGCTCGCGATGCTGATGCAGACCGACGACGATATCGAGGTGCTGGAGCAGGACGAGAAGGACGAGTTGATCGTTGGGCCCATGGGCGCGCAGCAGACCTCGACGTTTGACATCAAGATTCGCCGTACTCGCCAGGTCGGCGAGGTCAAGGTTGAATGCGTACCGCCCGAGGAAATGCGCGTGTCGCCGCAGGCTCGTCACGGCCTCGACGAATCGCCGTTCACCGAGCACGAGTGCAAGAAGAGCAGATCGGATCTGATCGAGATGGGTTTCGACGCCGATACCGTCAACCGGATCGAGATCGCGCAGCCGGATTGGCTGGATCTGATCGCGCTCGCTCGCAACGAGGTCACTGACGAGCTGTCCGAGGAAAATCCGAGCGATCCCGCAAGCCAATTGATCAGTCTGCGCACGGTGTTCATCCGCGTGGACTTCGACGGCGACGGGATTGCCGAGCTGCGCCGCGTGATGGTGGGCGGCGACAAGATCCTCGACAACGATGAGTGCGAGGAAGTGTCGTATTCGTACTGCTCGCCGATCCGTATGCCGCACCGGCACGTCGGCATCAGCTACTACGACCTGCTGTACGACCTGCAAGTCATCAAGACGACGCTGTTCCGTCAGGCGCTGGACAACCTGTACGTCTCGAACAATCAGCGGCTCGCTGTGGATTGGAAGAACGTCAATATGGGCGATCTGCTGACGTCACGGCCGGGCGGCATCATCCGCACGACCGGCGCACCAGGCAATTCGATCCTGCCGCTGAGCATGCCGTCGAACCTGATGCAGCAGATCCTGCCGGCGCTCGAATACTGCGACCTGCAGCGTGAGATGCGCACAGGTATCGGCAAGGACACGATGGGCGTCGATGCGGATGCGCTGCAGGACGTCACGAAGGGCGGTCAACTGGCCTCGATGTCGGCCGCGGCGAAGAAGGTCCAGCTTGTCGCGCGCTTGCTCGCTGAGGGCGTCAAGGACGTGTTCCAGAAGATCCACAACCTGCTGCGCCGGCATCAGGATCAGCAGATGCAATTCATGCTGACGAACAAGCAATGGCGCAACGTCAACCCGGCCGAATGGCGCGAGCGCACTGAGCTCGTCATCAATGTCGGGCTCGGTTCCGGCACGCGCGAGGAAGCACGCTCGAACGCCATGCTGCTCGGACAGGCTCAGAAGGAACTCGCGCAATTCGGTCTCGTCGGCCCGAAGCAGGCCTATGCCACGTTCCGCCATATCACGCATCTGCTGGGCTACGAGAACGCGACCGAGTTCGCGATGGACCCGGATTCGCCCGAGTATCAGCAGTACATGCAGCAGCACAAGCCGCAGCCGAATCCGCAGGTCCAGGTCGCGCAGATCAAAGAGCAGGGCGCAATGCAGCGCGCGCAGCTCGACGCTCAGACGACGAAGATGCAGACGCAGGGCCAGCAGGCAACCGAGAACGCGCGACTGCAATCACAACTCGTGCAAGCGCAAGCGAGTGAACAGTCGGCCCGACTTCAGGCCCAAGCGGAAATCCTGCACTCGGCGCGTCAGGGAGGGGCAGATCGCGATATCCAGATGGCGCAAATGCAGTCGCAAGAGATGCAGACGCTCATCAAGGCCTTCGCCCAGGTGCTCGCCGCGCAGTTGCGTCAGGATCCGGGCGCCAACGCAGGCGCGATGATGAATCAAGACGTGAGCGAGGTCCGCAATGGGGCTTGACGAAGACATCGCACGCGGCGGTGAAGCTGCCCAGGTGCTCGATTCGGCAGTCTTTCAGGCTGCCCGCAAGCATGTGCTCGAAGGCATCGAGGCGCAGATGCGCGCCGTTCCGCTGTCGGATCAGGTCATGCACACGCGGCTGATTACGGCGCTGCAGTGCTGGGACGCGCTGGAGAAGTACATCGAGCAGATCAAGCAAACCGGCGAGATCGCGCAGTTCCAGGTCGCGCAGGAAGAAGAACGCAAGAAGCGGTTCAGAGTTTTCGGCTGACTATGAAGCGTCCCACTGTTCAACGGTTCGCCGCGCGGCGCTCTGAAGATCAACGGTCACGTGTCGTTTGCCACGCATTGCTGCTTTGTTCCGGCCAGACCAGCGACGTCGAGTTGCCGAACTTCCCTTGCGGAAAAAGTGTTGAGTGTTGGCACGAAAGAACGGGCTGAGTTCAGGGCTTACGCCGAATACCGAACTCAGCATGGGTTGGTGAGAAAAGGGATGCATGGCGCTTCCTTTTGATCGATTGAAATGATTTTCACATAGGGCTCACTTCGGTGGGCCCTTTTTTATTGAGGTGAGCAAATGGACGGCACGCAAGCGACCACCCAAACGGGCGCCGCGGGACTGATGGACAGCACCGAATCGCAATTCGAAAGCTTCTATAACGCTGGGGCGTTCGAGCCCAGCGGGGAGCCGCCGAAGGAATCGCAAGGTGCGGATCAGTCTGCCTCGTCCAATGCCGATCAGACCGCGCAAACGGGCCAGCAAGACGACGCCACGACTCAGCATGGTCAAGGCGATGACCCGACCGCGCAAACCGAGCAGGGTGCCGAAGCGCCGACGTACGAAAGCCTTGATGCGCTGCTGACATCGCTCAAGGTCGATCCGACGTCCGTGATGAAGCTCCACGTCACCACGAAGATCGATGGCGTCGAGACGCAAGTGCCGCTCGAACAAGTGCTCAAGAGCTATCAGCTCGAAGGCCACGTCAACAACAAGAGCATCGAGCTCTCGAACCAGCGCGCGGCGTTCGAGCAAGAGCGACAAGCATTTCGCACGGCGTTCCAGCAGCAATTCACGCATAACCAGAACCTCGGCAATCTCGCGTTGCAGATGCTCAACCACGACTATCAGAAGGTCGATTGGGGGCGTCTGCGTGTCGAGAATCCGGCCGAGTTCGCCGCGATGCAGAGCGACTTTCAGCAGCGCCAAGGGCAGATCCAGAACCACCTTGCGCAGTTGCAGCAACAGCAAGCCCTCGCGCAGCAACATCAGCAGACGACGCTCCAACAGTCGATCGCCGCTGAGAACGAACGCATGCTTGGTCTGCGCCCCGAGTGGCGCGACCGGGCCGCGTTCGCGAAAGACAAAGATCAGATGACGCAGTACGCCCGCGGCCTTGGGTTCAAAGACGCCGAGCTCAGCCAGATTTTCGACCACCGTTACATGCTGATTCTGCATGACGCGGCGCGATATCAGGCCCTCCAAGCGAATGCTCCCCAGGCACTGAAGCAGGTCCGGCAAGCGCCCGTTGTGGCGAAACCGGGATCTCGGACGGACGTCAATCCCCAAGAGGCTCGGCGCGCACAGGCGGTCGAGCGATTCAATCGCAATCCCCGAGATATCGATGCGCAGACGGCGCTGTTCGATACCTTCGGCTGATTACTGGAGAGCATCATGACCGTTCCAACCGGGACCTTCCAGACCTTCACGCAGAAGAACATCCGTGAAGACATGATCAACGCGATCTACAACGTGGATCCCTACAAGACGCCGCTTCTGAACATGGCGAAGCGGACGAAAGCCGACCAGACGTATCACGAATGGAACACGGACGCTCTGGCCGCGCAGAACCTCGCGAACGCCGCAGTCGAAGGTGATAATCCGACGAGCCAGACGCTGACGCCGACGGCGCGGATGGGCAACAACACGCAGATATCCAACAAGACCGTCCAGATTTCGGGCACGTCGCAAGCGGTTATTGCGGCCGGCGGCACGAACAAGATGGGCTATCAGCTCCTGAAGAAGTCGAAGGAACTGAAGCGCGACATGGAGGGCATCTTGACGTACAACCAGGGTCGCAGCGCTGGTTCGTCCACGACGGCCCGCACGTCCGCAGGTCTGCCGGCGTGGCTGTACACGAACACCGTGTTCCAAACGGGCGGCTCGCCCTCGGGCGCAAATCCGACGCTGAACGCGAATGGCTGGACCGATGGAACGAGCACGCGGACGTACAACGGCACCACCGTTGCCGTGACCGAGGCCATGGTCAAGCAAGTGCTTCAGAAGGTGTTCAATTCGTCGGGTGAGTGCCCGGAATACGCGCTCGTGTCGTCGGTGAACAAGCAGAACATCTCGGCGTTCAGCGGTCCGGGTACGCGTTTCACGGAAGTCGAGGACAAGACCCTGCACACCGCGGTCGATGTGTACGAATCGGACTTCGGCGATGTGAAGATCATCCCCGATATCTTCCTCGCGCACTCGGGCGACATGTTCTTCATCAACCCGGACTACGTGCGTGTGGCCTATCTGCGTCCGTTCCAAACGGTTCCGCTCGCGAAGACCGGTGACAGCGATCAGAAGATGCTGATCACTGAGTACACGCTCGAAATGGGCAACGAGCATGCGCACGGCGCGATCTTCGACACGAACGGCTGATCGCGTAGTTCCTGCCTGAACCAGGGGCGTCCTTCGGGGCGCCCCTTTTCATTGGAGCGTCCGAAATGGGATGGCAAACACAGAGCCCCTGGCGACCGCTGGCCGGAAAAGGGCAAAACCTCACGCTCGGCAGCGCATCGGTGGCATCAACGGCGTTCGCTGACAACGTTCAGGCGGTGCAGATCTCGGCGACGGGAAATTGTCACGTTGCGGTGGGCGTCACGCCGACGGCTCTCACGACGGACATGCTGGTAAAGGCGACCGACAACCCGCAACTCGTCCGCGTGGCTCCCGGCGAGAAGATCGCCGTGATTCAGGACGGGACGTCGACGGGCACGCTGAACGTCATTGAAGTGACTCACTGATCGGAGCGCGCGATGAATCCGAACAGCCCGGACGGCATGAGCACGCGGTATCACGAGGAAGACGGCAAAGTCATCCTCAGCTATCAGCAGGACGTGGAGGCCGTGCTCAAGCATGCGCACGAGGCGCGCGTGCAAGAGAACACGATGGGCCGCACGCCCGACATGCGGCGCACGATGACTGTGCCGACCGTCGTGCTGCTCGACATCAAGACGCGCTATGGCTGGGATTTCATGAACAAGGATCACTGGCCGTATGTGGCGAAGATCCTGAAGGGCCCCGAATACGCGGCCTTCCGCACGACAAACAAGCGGATCTGACCATGCAAAAGTACACGAACAGTGTGGCCGATGCGTCGGGGCTGCCGGTCGCCAATGCATCGGTTCAGGTGAACACTTATCCGGCCGGCGCGCTTGCGACGATCTACTCGGACAACGGCGTGACCCAGGCCGCGAATCCGTTGACGACCGACACGAACGGCCAGTTCTCGTTCTATGCGGCCGACGGCCATTACTCGCTTTCGATCAGCGGGGACAACATTCAGCCGTTGACGATTACGGACATTCTGCTCGTCGATCTTCTCCCCGGCGACCTTCCGACTTCCCTCCCATCGTCGTCCGGCAAAGCCTGGAACAACGGCGGCGTCATCTCGGTGTCCTGACATGCTCAAACGCATTCTCGTTGCGGCCCTCCTGGCGCCGCTGCTGGCGCTCGCGCAAAGTTACCCGAGCCCCACGTTCAACAACGTCACGATCAATGGCGCTCTCACGGTAAGCGGCGGATTCCCGCCCGCGAGTCTCGCCCCCCAGGCAGCAAATACCGTCCTCGGGAATGCAGGGGCGTCCGCCGCAGCGCCTGTCGCGCTTACGGTGCCTGCATGCGCCGCTTCTGGGGGCGCCCTCAACTATGTAGGGGGGACTGGATTTTTCTGCGCAACCGGAATCGGACTCACGACCGGATCGCTCGCGCAATTCGCATCAACGACAAGTGCGCAACTGGCGGGCGTCCTTAGTGACGAGACCGGATCGGGCTCAGCCGTCTTCGCGAATTCGCCGGCGCTCGTTACACCGTCCCTCGGGACGCCTTCTTCTGCCACTCTCACAAATGCGACAGGACTACCTGTATCGACCGGTATCTCTGGCCTCGGAACCGGTGTGGCGACCGCGCTTGCAGCGACGCCCACCGGATCGGGCGGCGTCGTTCTCGCCACGAACGCTTCGCTGACGACTCCTAATATAGGCACTCCCTCAGCCGGCACGCTCACGAACGCGACTGGTTTGCCGATCGGTACAGGGGTATCAGGTCTTGGTGCCGGTGTCGCAACAGCCTTAGCGGCGGCGCCGAATGCATCTGGCGGTCTTGCTACAGCAGCCGGTCTGACGACCGGCGCGTGCGCTGCAACGGGGCTCGTTGGAGAATGCGGCACCACGGGCCTATCAAGCGGCGTCTCGATGACGACCAATACGCCGCTGAACTGCCAGTCGGTGAGCCTTTCGCCTGGCATTTGGCTGGTTTGGGGGAACGTCGTATTCAGTCCAGCATCGACGACAACCACGACGTCGTTTTATGCGGGCATTTCGACCACGTCGGCGACGTTCAACACGAACGCAGGCCAGCGTATTTACGGGACCACAGCCGCCCCTACGGCAAATATTCTGGCAGCGCCGCCGCTTGTCGTTCCCATCAGCACGACGACCACGGTATATCTGGTCGGCGGATCGATATTTGCCACAAGCACTCAAACGTGCGGCGGCATCATCAACTACCTGCGCGTTCGCTAGGCTTCGTCATGACGATCTTCGTTCGCCCGGTAGATCCGGCATATCCGACTGGTGTATCGGGCGTCTATGACTATGCGTCGCTAGGGCAGGCCATGCAGGATTGGTTCGCTCGGACGGACATTGCCGCCTACGTCGATTACTTCATCCAGAAGGCCGAGCAGAAGATCTATCGCGACATCTTCTCGATGAACCGCGGGTCTGGCGTGCGCGCGATCGAGTCGCCTTTGACCGGGACGATTGGCACCGACGGCACGCTAGCTTTGCCGGCTGGCTATCTCGGTCTGAAATACACCCTGTGCAGTGCGAGCGGTCAGATGTTCGAGCTTCAACGGCGCAACGCAGAGTTCATCTATACGCAATACCCGACGCGCAGCGCCGATAGCGTGCCGGCGTACATCGCTCGCGATGGCGCGGCCTTCACGTTCGGGCCATTCCCGGACGCGCAGTACTCGATCAGCGGCATCTACTGGCGTCGCTTCCCGCAACTCACGCAGACGAACAACGTCAACTGGATGACGGCCTATATTCCGACGATCCTACTCGCGGCGTGCAATGCGGCTGTGGCGCGCTTTCTGAGCGATGACGAGCGCCGTCAGGTATGGGATGCGGAGTATCTGTCTGAGATGCAGGACTTCCTCGATACCGATCGGGCTGAAGAACAGTCCGGCTCGGCATTCGCGATGGTGGCGGGATGATTATTCCGATCGCGGATTACGCGCCCGATCTGCCGCCGAACAACGCTTCGAGCGCGTCCGCGCGCGTGGTGAATCTGTTCCCGCGCACGAAAGAGTCGTGGGGTCCGGTGGGCACGCTCGTCGGCCTCGGCGGAACGGGGCTCGTTGGGCAATGCCTCGGCGCACTCACGGCGATCGACACAGGCGCCAACAACTACCTGTTCGCAGGCGACGCGACGAGCCTCTATCTGCAGGCACCGGGCAACACGGGATTTTCCGCACTCAACACGAATTACAACGTGGCCGCCGGCGAGCGCTGGTATTTCACGCAGTACGGCGCGAACATCATCGCGGCTTCGTACGGCCAGAACCTGCAATCGTACGTGCTCGATTCGAGCTCGGCATTTGCCGATCTGTCAGCCGAGGCGCCGCAGGGTCGTTACATCATGACGATTCGCGATTTCGTCATGGTCGGCAACACGTATGACTCGACGAACGGCGTTCAGCCGCAGCGTGTGCAGTGGTGCGCGATCGACGACCCGACGACGTGGCCGGTTGAGGGCAGCGACATCGAAACCGAACTGCTGGCGGGCTCGCAGATCATCCCTGGCGATCAGGGCTGGATCATGGGGATGGTCGGCAACCTCGGGACTGCCGACGGGGCGATCTTCTTCGAGCGCGGTATCTGGCGCGTCTTGTTTCAGGGCACGCCGACCGTGTTCGGCTTCTATCCGGCGGAAGGCGTGCGCGGGACGCCGGCTCCCAAGAGCCTCGCGCAACTCGGCGCGCTCGTCTATTACCTGGGCGAAGACGGCTTCTACGCGTTCGACGGCACGAATTCGATTCCGATTGGTGTTGACCGCGTTGACAAGACGTTCTGGGCCACTGTGAACCAGAGCTACTTGCAGAACGTCATCGGGTCGGTCGATCCGCTGAATCGTCTTGTCATGTGGCTCTATCCGTCGAATTCAGCGCCTGGCGGTATTCCTGATTCGCTGCTGGTCTATAACTGGTCGCTCGACAAGTGGGGCTTTGCGCAGGTCAACGCCGAATACATTTTCCGCGCGATCACGCAGGGCTATTCGCTCGAATCGCTGGACAGCACCGGCTACAACCTCGACACGCTGCCGTTCTCGCTTGATTCGCGCGTCTGGACGGGCGGACAGGTGCTTATGGCGGCTTTCACGCCCCAGCACAAGCTTGCCTACTTCACGGGCGCGCCGGGCGCTGCAAGCGCCGATACGGTCGAAATGGAGCCATTCTCGAAGACGGGCAAGCGCGCGCTGGTCACGACGACTCGGCCGCTTGTGGACGGCGCATCGCCGACGATCCAGATCGGCGCGCGTAACCGGCTGATCGACACGCCGACGTACAGCGCCGCGAGCGCGATCAACGACAACGGTGAATGCCCGGTGCGCGTCGATGGGCGATATCTGCGCGCGCGCATCAGCCTCTCGGGCGTCTTCACGAATCTTCAGGGCATCGAGATTCCGGACAGCGCCGTGTCACCTACGGGGTCGCGATGAGCACGCAAGGCTATCCGCTCGTGCCCTTGAGCATGAAGAACGAGGCGCAGCATCGGCAGGCACTCGCTCTGACGACGAACAACGCAGCGCAGGGAAAGATCAACGTGTCGTCGCAAGTCACGCTTGCGGCCGGTGCCACGACGACGACGGTGAAGGATTCTCGCATCGGCGCGACGACCGTGATCTCGTTCTGCCCGCTGACTGCTGACGCGGCGGCGGCGCTCTCGGGCCTGTACGTGTCGGCGCAGGTCAAAGGTCAGATGACCTTGACGCACGCGAATACGGCTTCTACCGATCGCACGTTCGCAGTCACTTTCATCGGCTGACACCCATGCTCTACGGCATCCAGATCGCTGAAATCGATGCGGTCTGGCCCGAGGTGCGTCCGTGGATCGAGCAGGCGTGTGCGCGTAATCGCGGCAAGTACGACGCTGATGACATTTTGGCTGGCCTCCTGACGGGTGAGGACCAGCTTTGGATCTGGAAGTCTCCGACGGCATTCGCTGTCGGTATCACCCGTCTCGCGAACTACCCGAAACAGCGCGTTTGCACGATTCGCATCGTCACCGGCCTCAACGCGGCCGAGTGGCAGGACGAAGCGATGGCGACTATTGAGCGCTGGGCGAAGGAAAACGGATGTCACGCGATGGAGCTTTGTGCGCGCCCCGGCTGGGCGAGACGCATGCGCAGCCATGGGTTCGACATGACACACGTCTACATCGAGAAAAAGCTATGAACAATCCGTTTGAGGGAGGTCGCCATGAGTAGCGGAGGTGGCACCACCACGTCAAATTCAGTCACGCAGCCGTGGAGCGGACAGGAACCGTATCTGTCGAGCATCTTTGGCGATGCGAGCGGCCTCTATAACACTGAGGCCTCAAACCCGTCGTCGACCGTTGCACAGTTCACGCCCGCACAGTTGCAAGCGATGGGCCTTACGCAAAGCGAGGCAAATTCGACGAATACCGGACTCGCTTCGAGCGTGAACAACGCAGCCGGCTCGTACACGACGAACCTGCTCAACGGCGACTATCTGAATTCGAACCCGGGCAACTCGACCTTGAGCGCGTATGCCAATGGCTCGATGGCGACGGACCCGTATGAGTCGAGCGCGATGGACGCCGCAAACAGCGCCATCACGCGCGCATACCAGACCGCGACCGCGCCGCAGACATCGAGTGCGATGGAAGCCGCTGGCCGGTACGGATCTGGCGCATATCAGGATGCGGTCAGCCAGAACCAGCAGAACCTCGCCACGCAGCTCGGCAACACCGACGCGACGCTGGCGAACAGCATGTATCAGACGAACCAACAGAACCAGTTGACCGGCGCTGAAGGACTCTCGTCGAACTACAACACCGCGGCGCAGCAGCAACTTACGGGGTCAATGAACGCCCCGAGCGTGACGAGCTCCATCAACAGCGCGATCTCGAATCTGTATAACTCCGGCGGCGAGCAACAGGCGCTGAATCAAGCCGACCTCAGTTCGCCGTGGTCGTTGCTGAGCAATTACGCGAGCCTCGTTGGCGGCAACTATGGAAGCTCGACGTCGACGACGCAGCCGTATTACTCAAACACAACGGGTGAGGCGATCAGCGGCTTGGGCAGCGCTGCGATGCTTGCCGCATTGCTCATGTGAGGTGATCTATGTCGAGCAGCTATCCCTATTTCGGATTCACGGCGCCCGCAGGGCTGCAATCGTCTGGTGGCACGCCTAGCGCGAGCGATATGAGCGCGTTGCTCAACCCCATGACGCAACAACTCGGTAACTCGGGATCTGGCCTGACGTACGGAAGCCAGTTCATGTCGCCGAGCGCGCAATCCTCGAACAGCAATTCGCTTCCTCTGGCGATGCTCGCGATGCGCCAGATGGGAAATGCCGGCCAACGGACGAGCACGCCTCAGTCCACGGCATCGCAACTCAGTTCCGTCATGCCGATGATGGCTCTGATGGGCTCCAATCCGCAGATGCAACAAGGTCTATCGAGCCTCGGCACGAGCCTTGGCGGTCTGCTCGGTGGCAGCTAAGGATCGGGGGCGAACATGGCAGGTCTGATGGATCTTTTGAGCGGCGGGGGGGATTCCTCGTCGAGCGCCGACCCGTCGCAGTCTGGCGGCGGTTCGGGCGGTCTGATGGGCCTTTATACCGACCCGAACAAAGCCGCGCTCATGGGCTTCTTTCAGGGTCTCATGCAGGCTTCGGGACCGTCGCGTATCCCCGTCAACCTCGGGCAAGCGTTCAATGGCGGGATGCAGGGCGCTACGCAAGGTCTCGGGAACGCCATGCAGATGCAGCGCCAAGCGATGCAGATGCGAGCGATGCAAGGCCTCATGGGCGGCGGTGCACAGCAACCGCAACAGAGCGCGCAGCAACAGCCGACGGGTGACGGCAGCGGGGGGCTATTCGGAGCGTCCGCCGGTATGGGGATGCCTGGGTCTCCCAATGCATCGAGCGCGCCGCCCGCGCAGCCTCAAGCGCAGCCGCAGAGCGCGACGCCGCTCATCATGGGCCGCACGCCGCAGCAGCTCTGGAACCAGGGCATGCTGATGAACATGAGCGGGTTCCAGGGCGGCTCGGAACTGATGAGCGAGGCTCTGAAGTACGATCCGACGCTCGCATACGCGCTTCCCACGGACGCAATGAAGAATGTCGCAGCTGCGTACGGCCAGGGCACTCCACAAGCCCAAAGCGCGCTCTCGGGCATCGTCCAAAAGGACGCTACGACCGCGCTGCGCCCCGGCTCTCCGTTCCTCATGAATGGGAAGATATTCAGTACGCCGGGCGCAGCACCAGCCGGCTATATGAACAATTTCAATAACGACACGGGGCAATGGTCGGTCGTGCCTGTGGCGGGCGGCACAGATGCTGTTCGCTCATCGTCTGCGGCAAGCGCCGGCGGCAACGCTCAATACAAACTTCAACAGGTGTGGGATCAAAACGCCAACAACGGTGCCGGCGGCTTTGTTCAGCAAACCGTGGCAAACGTCGCCGACGCAGCGAACGGAAACGGAGCAGCCCCTGCGGTGCCCGTCGGCATTCGAAATAACAACTTCGGCAATATCAAAGGGGCGAACGGCCAATTTTCGACGTTCTCGACGCCGCAGGACGGCATCAATGCGGCCGATCAAATTCTGTCGACGTACGGCAATAAGTACGGCATCAACACGCTAACTGGCATCGCAAACCGGTGGGCACCGAAGGGGGACGGGAACAACGACCCCGCCGCGAAGGCGGCAGCGATGTCAGCGGCCAGTGGTATCGGTGTCAACGATCCAATCAATCTGGGCGATCCAGCTGTACGCGCTCGAATCCTTCCCGCACTGTTCGATACCGAAACGCCCGGATGGCGCAATGCAATCGGAGGTGGCGCATCGGGTCAATCTGCACCAAGCCCGGTTGCCGGCGCGCCCGCGAAAGGCCCCATGGCTTCCGCGCCACCACTCGGCGCGACGAATGCAGCTAACGCAGCGCAAACGGCGCCTAGCGCGCAAATGGCTGAAGCGCAGAGTCACCTCGCTGATTCGGACAATAGCTACCAAGCGTCGCGGCAAGCTCTGCAAAAGATGATCGCCATTACGCAAAACGGAGGCGTCGGTGACTGGGCTACACGCTTCCTTCCGCAAGATGTGGCTAAGCGAGTCAATGGGGATGCGGCTGAATATCTGAAGGCGCACTCCAACTTTGTGAGTTTGCAGGGCAAGGCACTCGGTAACGGGGGAACAGATGCGTCGCGGGACACACTCGATAATTCGGTGCCGACCTTTGATATCCCGGCTGATGCTCGATTGTCGGGCCTGAATGATCAGCTCAATCAGCTCGATTGGAATCACCTGAAGCGCCAGACGCTCAATCCCGTGTTTCAGCAAGGGGATCAAAAGACGTATACCGCGCAGTCGGCTTCGTTTGATAACGCGATTTCCCCGGCGATGATGCCGCAAATCATGAGCCTTCTTAATATGCCGCCTGGACCAGCGCGCGGACAGGCGCTTCAAGCGGCAGCGCAGAATCCGCAGTTGAAAGCAGCGCTTGATATTGTCTCGGGGCAATTCAAATGAGTAGCATCAGCGATGTTATTGCCCGCGATCGTGCCGCTGCGGAGCAACCCCCAGGCATTGCCAGTGTGATCGCTCGGGATGCGTCGACGTCCGGCCCGCCCCCCGCGCAATCGCCCGCGCCACAAGCTTCGCAGCCCCCCATGCTTGCATCGCAGGCAGCGAGCGACCCGCAATACGGCGACCTTTCGGCCGGTGGGATGCCTGCCTTCACGTCAGGACAGGTCGGCCAGATCGCGGGCGGCGCTGCGCACGGCATCGGCAGTCTGGTCAACAACGCGGCGAACCTCGTCGAGCAGGGCGTATCGAGCGGCCTGAACGCCATTCCTGGAATTCGCGACACGGCGCTCGCGCGCGCGGTACGCTCGACAGCCAACGCGGACACGAGCTCGCAAGCGAAGACCGATCAGGATTTCAGCAAGAACGCGTCGCCGGGCGCGCAAGCCGCCTCGATCGTCACGCCGTTCTTTCTGCCGATGGGCAGCGTCGCGGATGCCGGGTCAGCCGTTGGCAATGCGGTGCGCGCGATTCCCGGTATGGGGGGCACGGCTGGGCGCTTGATCGGCGCGGGCCTTGGTAACGCGGCCACAGGTGCGCTGGCGTCGGCCGGATCGCCGATCAACCCGAACGGCCCGGATTACTGGTCGCAGGTTGGCGGAAATGCCGCGCTGGGCGGTTTGCTTGGCGCTGCTGCGCCTGCGGTCGCCTCGGCAGGGCGAGCGGTAGGGAGTGGCGTTACGGGCCTTCTGAGCCCCGTTTTGAACCCGGGACGCTACGTCGGCCAGGGAATCGCAAATGCACTCGGCGATCAGGCTGGCGACGTTGCGGCGAATATCCGCTCGGCGCCGCAGTTCGTGCCCGGCTCACAGCCGACGACCGCGCAGGCCGGCGCAAATCCGACGCTCGTCGCGACAGAAAAGGCCGCGGCTAACGCGAACCCGGATTTCAAGATGGCGCTGGCGCAACGCGGGATCGACAACAACGATGCGCGGTGGGGCGCGCTCATGGGCGTCGCGGGCACGCCGGCCGATCTGCAAGCCGCGCAAGCCGCGCGCGACGCTGCTGCGAGCCCGCTGTACCAGCAAGCGCACGCGGCGACGGCCAATGTCGGACCCGCGTTCATGCGCTACGCACAGATCCCTGAGATGCAGCAGGCAATGCAAGCCGCTCACAGTGCCGCGGCCCTCGACGCTGCAGTCGGGCGCGGCGTGCCTCCCGTGTGGCCGACGCCCACCAGCAACACGATCAACGGCTCGGCGCTCGATTATACGTCGCGCGCGCTCGGCGACATGATCAACGATGCGCAGCGCCAGGGTGCGAACTCGCGCGCGGCGTCGCTTACCGCGCTCAAGAGCAGTGTTGACGGCTGGACCCAGCGATACATTCCCGGCGTGCAGGCAGCGAAGGACGCCTATGCGGCAGGCAGCGTGCCGATCAACACGATGGAGGTCGGACAGCAGATCGCGAACGGATTGGGCACGCGCTCGATGAATGCCGGCGGCGCGCCCGAGATCCAGATGATGCCGTTCCGCAGCGGACTCACGCAGGCCATGCGCGGCGCGCCCTATGGAATCGACGCGAACGCCTTGAATACGCTGCAGGGGATCGGCCAGGACTTGCAGCGCTCGACCGTCTCGAACTCGCTCAAGTCGCCGGGCAGCGACACGGCATACAACCTCGCGGCAAATGGCTGGCTCGCGCGCAATCTGTACGGGCCGGCGTTCGGCGGATCTACGGGGCTAGGTCGCACGATCGCTGGAGTCGGGACCGCCGCGGCAGGTCATCCATGGGCAGGGTTGGCCGCTGCGGGTGGCATTGGCAAGGTGGGGCAAGCGGTCGGCAACCGCCTGAACGCTCAGCTATCGAATCTTCTTCTCAACCCGAACGCTCTGCTTCCGTATTTGGACGCTCGTGCGGCCCCGACCGTCAACGCTGCGCAACAGGCGCTCCCCGGGCTCTTGCAGCGGCAGGTCCTCCCAGCCGCTATCGGCGGGATTACGCGTGGCGGCCTCATGAATTCCAATTAGGACGTTCACGAAGAAGATGATGAGCAGGAAGACCACCCAGTGCTGCTTAATCAGTTCGAAAAGCATGCTGTCTCCGAACCCCGCCGAGTGCGGGGTTTTTTACGATTATAGGTGAACCGAAATGGCCCTTTGGCAGTGGTCCACGACCCCGGCGGATAACGCTACCGCGGGCGCGATCGATTGGGCGGAAGGTCAGCCCCCGAGCACGGTGAACGACTCGGCGCGCCAGATGATGGCCGACGTCGCCGCCTGGTACGCGGGACCGGAGTGGCTGAATTATGGCCTCACGCCCACGTACATCAGCACAACGCAATTCTCGGTCGCCGGGAATCAAACGGCGCTTTATACCGTTGGGCGCCGCGTGCGGACGTTCAACTCGGGTGGCACCGTCTACGGCACGATCAGCGCATCCGTGTTCACGTCCGTGACGACGGTCACGATCGTGCCTGATAACAGCGGGTCGCTTGACAGCGGCCTGTCTGAGGTCGACGTGGGGATGCTCAATCCCGCGTATGCGTCGCTGAGTTCGCTGCCGGGTCTCACGCTGAACGAACCCGCAAACGGCAACAGCACGCTCACGGTGAATGCGCCCAACAGCACGAACGGCGCCGGTATCGAGATGATCGGGAACGGCACGACGACGCCGAACAAATACCTGCGGGTATGGAACGGGAAGTTCTACATCTGGAACAGCACCAACACCACGGCGCTGTGCAGTATTGACGAGACCGGGAATTTCATCGCGATCGGCGATATCACCGCACTCTCGGATGAACGCCTGAAGAAGGATTGGGAAAGCTTGCCTCCTGATTTCGTTCAGCGCTTGGCGAACGTCAAAAGCGGCACATACACACGGATCGATACAGGCATCCGACAGGTGGGCGTGAGTGCGCAATCGCTACTTCCTGTGCTGCAAGAGGCCATTCATGCGGACGACGACGAAAGGCTGAGCGTCGCGTATGGGCAGGCTGCACTCGCGGCATGTGTCGAACTCGCGAAAGAAGTCATTCGCCTTCGCGCTTTGGTGGAACCCGTCAAATGACACTGCCCGCAGCGCTTCCAATTGCGATGTCGGAAATCGCAACCGAGATCGGCACTTCACTGCAACTTCATTTGGGCGACTCGCGGGTTATCGCACTAGCGGGCCAATCGGCTTTGCCTGTCAGCTACAGCGAATTAGTCGGTAAGACCGGGAGCATTACGGGGAACTTAGGCGTTGCCGGAGAGCAAATGCCAAGCGGCGTGTCCTTCGTAAATTTTTCGTTGCCATTCGTCAGCGGACAAACGTCAGGCATTACGTCAAAACCGAGCATTAACTCTTACACGCTGATTTTCACGACCGCTCCAAATTGGAGCGGACAAATAAAAATCACAAACAACACTTCGGGTTCGTACGTGATTCTCACGCAGGAATCCCCAACGGAATGGTTGGGTGTATCGCAAACAGGATCCGGAGCGTGGATTACTCCCGGCAATAACGACAATTTCACGATCGAAATGTATGTGCCTTAGGCCATTTCGCCGTGCGTCCGTTTAGTCACCGCCTTCCATCACAACGCCACCACCTAACTCGATTCCTACCGGGGAAATCATGCCGACGACAGACGAGCTCCACGCCGCCGACCAAGTACACGCTCTTGCAATTGCGGAGATCAAAGCCGCTATTCGAGCCCACGACGAATCGATCGAGCGACACGATCAACACATCGCGAAACTCGACGAGACCGTAGCTACGCTGCGCGAGGCTTACGGCCGAGTGGCGACGAAGGACGACATTCTCGAATTGCGCACGCACATCGGAGAGAAGTTCGACAAGCAACTCACGGATGCGCAAAACGCAGTGCCCGGCAAATACGCCGCGATCTTCACGGGTGGTGCGGTCGTGATCGCCGTCATCGAACTGTTCCTGCGCGTTCATGGATGACGATCTGATCGAGCAGCGTTTCGAGTTCCACGAGGAACGGCTCGACCACTACAGCGAGCGTCTTGAAGCACTCGAAGACACGCGCGAAGTGAAACACGGTCGACGTCTTGAGTGGATTGTGATCGTGCTCGTCGCCATCGAGGCGGTCGTCGAAGTCTTCACGTATTTCCATCCTCATGCCTAGCGTGCTTCAGCTGTACCTAGTCATTCGCAAGCCTCGCAATTTCCTCGTTCTGCTGTGCCTCTTCATCTCGACATCGCTCGCGCTGCATTTCATGCACGGATATGACAGCGATTGGGGCGCGACGAATCTCATGCTGTCGATCGAAGCAACGATCGCGGGGGCCGTCCTGATGATGAAGGCCGAGGAATCGGCCGAAATGCAGCGGCAAAACAGCATCGAACAGGCAAAGATGCTCGCCGGGGTTCTCGCTATCGCGGAAGCCCAGCGCGAGATATTGGCGGACAACGCCGAAGTTCTTCGGGCGCTGCGCGATAGCAATGAACGCGTCTTGAAGGCTCTCATTGAAGGAGAAACCTCATGAAGTATTCGAAGCAGGCGCTTGACCTCGCAAAGGAGTTTGAAGCCGCGAGCGCGCCCGTCCTTACCGCCTACAAGCCGTTTCCCACGGACCCGTGGACGATCGGATGGGGCCACACGAAAGCCGTTCACGAGCACATGACGTGCACTCCTGAGCAGGCCATCGAATTTCTCGAAGAAGATCTGGCCGACGCGCAGAACTACGTCAACCTGTTCGTGAAGATCGGTATCTCGCAGGACGAATTCGATGCGCTTGTCGATTTCGTGCTCAACGTGGGGCCGACGGCGTTCTACCACTCTACGATGCTGCGCCTTCTGAACGAGAACGACATCGATGGCGCGATCGACGAATTCGACAAATGGGACAAGTCGGCCGGCCACGTTGTCGCAGGCCTCTTGCGTCGTCGCGAAGCCGAGCGCGCGCTGTTCGCCCAAGGTGCTGCCCCGGCGGGGGAGCATGCGCCGGAACCGGAGGCGCAATCGTGAACCAGACCTCTCCGGTTTCAACCGGCGCCGCGGCGATCACCGGCGCCATGCTCGGCGGCTGCATCACATGGGGTTGCCAAGCCCTGAAGCTTCCTATTCCCCCCGCAGAAGTCGCTGGCACGATGGGAGCAATCCTGCTCGCGGCCGGCCATGCAGTCGCTGTTCGCTTCTTCAGCAAGCCCACCGACGTTCCAAAGCAGTAACCCTCCAACTTCCCTGAAGGTACTCACCATGTTCAAACGTATGCTGCTTGCGGCAGGCCTTGCCGCGTCCATGTTCCTCGCCGCGTGCTCGTCCACGCAGCAAGCCACCGCCACCGCCGACCTCGCCAAGCTCCAGACGGCCATCTCCGACGGTTGCGCGATCGTCCAACCGACGTTGCAGGCGGTCGCCGTGATCGATCCCGCTGTCGCCGCTGCGTCGACCATCAACGGCGTCGTGTGCACGACCGCTTCGGCGATCTCGGTCACGTCCGCGCAATCGCTGATCACGACGGGCATCCCGGCGATCGAAGCCGCAGTGACGGCCTCGACGTACATCCCGGCAGCGCAGAAGCCGGTCGTGATTGCGGCGTTGGGTGTGTTCCAGCTGACCGTGCAGAACGCGCTGACGGTCTACACGAACGCAACCGCCGCCGCCCCGGCCTCCAGTGCTTCGACCGCTTCCGCGCCGAGTGCAGCGTCGGCCGCATCGGCACCTGCGGCGGCGAGCGCGGCGCAATGATCGACTGGCGCGCAGCAGCGTTGGCCGCAGCTCGGGCCAATGCTGCCTACCTGATCGACGAGAACGCCGCGCGCTCGGCGTTCACCGCGCTCGGCGAAATATGGGTCGGGAACTATGCGAACGCCTCGCACCAGGCCGTGTTGTCGGCCGACAGCGACGGCAACACATTCCTGAGCATCAGCGGCACGCGCGCGAGCGCATTGAAGCTCATGGACGTGTTTTGCGACGTCTCCCTTGAGCCCGTCGCGGTCGAAGGGGGCAATGTCACGCAGGGAGCGGTCGAGGGCATGCGTGACCTGTGGGAATGGGTGCTCGACACCGTTCCGCAGGATGACGTCGTGAATGTCGCCGGTCATTCGTTAGGCGCGTCGCGTACGCACCTGACGCCGCTGTTTCTGCCCGCAAAGCAGATCGGCCAGCTTCACAGCTTCGAGGCACCGAAGTTTGCTGATGCTGGCTACTATGCGGCGCACGCTGCTGCACTGGCTGGCATGGTCTGCGTGCTGAACGGCGCGGATCTGTGGGCGGCGTGGCCGTGGCGTGACAGCCGCTGGCAATCGCGTCCGCTGCTGGACCACGTATGGCTGCGTGACGATGCGGGGAGCTTCGATATTGTCCCGGGTGCGGAATGGCCGGGCGGCGCGAATGGGGGCGATCACGACATCTCGACAGTGCAGCATCGGGTCGAAGTGATCGCCGCGGCGCAGGAAGCTAAAACGACCGCCTGACCATCAGCGCGAGAACGCTTGCCTGCGTCTTCTTGATCGCGGGCAGGAATTCGAGTTCGACCGCCGTCTTTCCGTAGCTGACGCCGATGCTGGGGAGCGCGCCCCAGTTCGAAAACCCAGATCCCCGAATGTAGCCAGCTCGGATCGTCCCCTCGATCGAAAACTCCCCGACCACCGGAAGGGCGTATGAGTATCCGACGTACGCCGCTTTCGCGACCTTGTAATACGAGTCCCGATACGCCACCCCCCCAACGAGCCATCCATCGGCACGATACTCGACGCCGAGTCCAGGATTGAATTCGTTCCAGTGTTGGGGTGCCATCTCCGAGCCATCGAAGTGCCACGACCGAATCGGCACGACGACATCGAAGTCGCCCGCGCGCGCGGCGCCAGAAATCGCGAATGCCAGGCAAATCAGGGCTTGGGCAACCCGCTTTCCTCTCGTATTTTTCATGGTGGTTTCTGTCTAATAACTGCGTTGCACGCGGCCCGAAACCCTTATCGTTCCGTGCCGTTTTTATGTGCAGCGTCTTAGACATCAACCACCGCTAAACCAGGTGTATCAACCGTTTGGCTGATAAAGCCATTCTCATTTGGGATCAGAGGGTCGTAGGTTCGAATCCTATCGCTCCGACCAGTATGGATAAGGGTTAGCAGGTTTGCACTTGCTAACCCTTTGTCTTTTCTGCGCCACCGCTACCAGATAGCTACCAGATCGGCGAACCCGTCCCGCCCGTTCGTGGTAGACGCATCCAGAACAGTCCATCCGTATCCGGCATCCGATTGCAGCGGGGCCGGTGCCCCTCAGTGTTGATCCCGTTATCTGTGTCGTCCTCGTCTGTATAAGATCATCCGGGTAACGACCCCGATCTACTTCGGCGTGTTCTTGTTCCCTGTCGCTACGCTTACTGCGATTAAACGAGGGGAAGCGCGATGGCATACGAAGAGGCAGTAAAGACGCATATCCAGATCGTCTGGGCCTTCGTCCGTGTGCTTCTACTGAAGCAGGTTTTGCATGATCTTGTGCCCGATACCAAGATCGACCTCTGGCGGGTGATGATGAGCGGGGCGATGGACCTCGCCGTTATCGATTGGTGCAAGGTGCTCGGTAGCCGCAACGACGATACGCACTGGACGAAGTTGGTGCCCGAGTCGGATCACGCGGCATTCCGCGAAGGATTGTTCCAGGCTGTACACATGTCCGAACAGCAATGGACCGAGTATCACGAGCACATGAAGGGCTACCGAGACGAGCATGCGGGGCACCGCGATCTAGACCCGACCGTCAACATGTATCCCGAGCTTGATGCCGCGCTCCAAGCTGCGTACTACTACTACGAGCGCTACCTGTATCCCGAATGGAAGAAGGTCGGTGGCGCGGACTATCCCGATGATTTGAGTGCTTACGCCGATCGCTATCAGGCCGAGCTTAAGGAAGCCGCGTTTCTCGCCACTCAGGCGACCAAACCTCTCGACCCGAAAATCGAAAGATGAACGCCGATCGGAAATGGACGAAGCAGCAAGAAGACGAATGGCACGTGTTCCAGTCGTTCCAGCAAGACTTCGTGTTGCCGCCCGGAATCATCGAGCGTTCGGATAGGCCGGATGTCCTAATTCATGGCGAACGAAAAATCGGCATCGAGTTGACTGAACTGCATATCAAAGACGGCGAGGACGCATGCAGCGAACAGCAGCAAGTGAAGCCGCGCGAACGTGTCGTTGCCCGTGCTCAAGAGCTTCATACCGAGTCGGGCGGGCGGCCTATCGAACTAGTGATCGGCTTCAAGGTTGAATGCCCGATCGTCAATATCGAGGCTAAAGCCAGAGAGATTGCGGCAGTGGCCGCACAAGTGCAGTCTGACCGGCCAGGGCAGGTGGTGCGGCATGCCTACCTACACCTACCCTACATTGTTTCTCTGTATTCGACGGGGGAAAGGGTAGACGCA
This sequence comes from Pararobbsia silviterrae, assembly GCF_003628125.1. Taxonomy (GTDB): domain Bacteria; phylum Pseudomonadota; class Gammaproteobacteria; order Burkholderiales; family Burkholderiaceae; genus Pararobbsia; species Pararobbsia silviterrae. Next base: position 8,529 of record NZ_RBZU01000003.1, on the reverse strand, counting down.
AAGTGGCGAGTTCAACAGGGCTACATGGTGCCCATGCTTGCGGTGAAACGCGTAGCGGAAGTCGTGGCGACCAAGGTCGCGAAGGCGGCGAAATATCAGAAATGTGATGCTCTTTGGCTTCTGATTACCGTGGACTTCTGGAACCCCGCACAGGACCAAGAAATCGAGTGGCCGCAGGACGAGCGTATCGATTTCGGCCCCTTCGAACGTATCCTGATCTATAAACCAGCGTATGGGCAAGTGGTCGAAGTGCCTCGGTTCGGCTAGTCGTTACTTCGATCCTTCTGCCTTTCCATTGTCGCGCTTTTCGATAGCTTTTAAGGCACCCGGCGGCAAAGATGCGAACACTTGCGCCGCCATTTTCGGCCGCGTGATTCGATCATCAACGATGTAGTTGACCAGCGCAAATAGGATCGTCGATACCTCGGCAACGTCATCGTTCGACATGACCCCTGGATGTACGGCGTTGTTTCCAATCACGCGGACTGCATCGAGTGATTGTTTAGTCTGTTCCGGAAGACCCCGGCGTACCAAGTCGCCAATCTTGTCGTTCAGCGAGTGTCCTTCCGCCTTGAGGACGTTGCACAATTTTTCGATGCTTACGCGAAGGAGTGCGCACGCAGCACGCGGCGAGATAGTTGAGACTTGCCGCGCTTCTTCGAAATCAGCAAGCGAACGAAGGACGCATTGCGGGCGGCAAAGGCTCGTGGCGTGGTTCTAGGTGCTGCCGGACCGGCTAACCTCCGTCCGAACATAGAAGCCCGTCAGCAGGCTGCAAATGCGTTTGCAGAGGGCCTTCGTAACGTGCTGGATGGCTTCCGTGCATCAGGGCTAACACAACGCGATATGGTCGCGGAATTAAACCGATTGGGCGTCAGGACGAGCACGGGACGGCAATGGCATCTAACGTCACTTCAACGAATCCTGTCACGACTGGCGGCGTAGCCAAGATTCCGCCAGTGCAGTCAGCTTCGTGACGTGCCCGTGCAATTCCGTATCCGATGCCCAATCTTCGGGATTTTGGCAAATAATACTCGGTTTGCAATATACCCATCAGTCGCCAATTAACCGATAATTTTGCCCAAAAATCACGCGCTGACTCTTTGAGGGCGCGCAGACCAAAGGGGCGAGTCATGAATCGGTTGGGGAAATATGTGGCGCGTGGCGCTGCGATCGTCGTCTGTGCTGCATTGACCGCATGTGGCGGGTCGAACTCGCCGGACTCGCCGAGCACGACGGCGATCACGACGCCAACGGGCGGCACAACGCCTTCAGCGTCACCCACCACGCTTTCCGCCAGCGTTTCATCGCTTGCCCTTGCGGTCTACGCTCCGGTCACGAATACTGCGCTGACCGGCAATCCCCGGACCATCACGTTTACAAACACAGGAAGTGCAGCGGTTGTCGATTTGGCATTTTCAATATCGCCCGCGCTGCCTACGGGCGCATCGACATCGACAACATGCGGCTCGACGCTCGCCGTCGCATCGAGCTGTACCGTGACCATCGCGCCGGGGAATACGCCAAGCGCGGCGGTTGGCGACCTAAGCGCCACACCGCTCGTATTGTCGGCATCCGGATCGAACGCAACTGCCGTGAACGTGGCGGTCAGCATCTTGGGTTACGGCAGCGTGTATCAGAGCGGCTATGTGTTTGCGATCGATGACACGACGGCAACGACGGGAAGCGTCGGGGGCACGGTTCTTCAGGAATCGGACACTCCGTCATCCACCGAATGGTCGAACACGGCCACGGAGCTCGATGTATTGAGCTTGACGGACGGGGCAGGCAACACATCGACCATCGTCAATGCGCTAGGGACGCTATCAGGCTATGCTGCGCCGGTCTGCTCTCAGGTCGGGGACGGCGGCTATTCGGATTGGTACCTGCCAGCCATCGACGAATTGGACGGCGGGACTCAATCCGCATTTACGATACTCGGACCACTTGGTATTCCTGCGGCTACGGACGGCGCTTACTACTGGTCATCGACTGAATACTCAGCCGATCCTACTATAATGGCCGACGCGGTTTTAGTTACGGATATTTCTACCGCTAACGTGCTGTCCGGTGCGCTTTCAAAAAGTGACTCACTCACCGTCCGCTGCGCTCGTGCAATAACAACGCCTTGACCCCAGACAACACACGCTCGAAATGCGCGGGCGGCCTTACCGATGTGTTGTCCGCGTCGAGCCCAGGTCGCCTGATGTCCTCGTCTCGCGAATGCAATCAATTGCAACTACGTCAGTAACCCTTTGACGAACGCCGATGCTTGGGCTTAACACGGCCAGCGAGCATCAAGACCGCGTATATCAGTGGACTAAGTACCAAGGTGAGTAGCAAATCCATAAGTCACCAAATGTTTGACAATTGCTTCAAGTTGGATGAAGCATCGAGTGCTTCAAGGAGGTTGAAGCATTTTGAAGCAGCCCCAGTACTTGGTCCGGGGAAGCCTTGTCCAGTAAGGGTTTTAGGGCGGGGTAGATGCTTCAAACCGTTTGAAGCATTTTTAATATTGGCGGATTCAACTCTCTTCATCCCTAGGATGAAGAGTTGAAGCACTGAAGCTGTTCCTTGAGTCCAGAAGAAGATAGCGGCGAGCGTCGGGCTGATGGTTTGGATGGGCAGTGTGGCGTATACGAGCGACCGGTTTCAGCGCTCGTTGCTCGAACTTGGCGTCACATGCAGTATGAGCCGGGCCGGCAACGTCTGGGATAACTCGGCAATGGGAAGCTTCTTCTCATCGTTGAAACCGAGCGCGCTGCACGCAAGGTGTATCGCACACGAGACGACGCGAGAGCTGACGTGTTCGACTATATCGAACGCTTCTACAATTCGACTTGAAGGCATTCGACTTTGGGATGAGTCAGCCCGATCGAGTTCGAACGGGCAAGGTTATTAGCCCAGGATGGTGTCAACGAAATCGGCAGCAGCCCATGCGGTTCTCATTGGGTTAGATAGCGCAAGAGCTTTCGCGCAGCTTCACCAAGGGCGCAAAGCACCGCGCCCGCACCGATGGCGGCCCATGTCCACCAAGGCCGCCATTGCTTTTCGAGTCTAAACCCAGCGGCACTCAGTTCTTCGGACGTAGGCAAAGGTGTTGCTAAGAACCTATCAATCCAGTCGGGAGAGGATGCAGATGCGTCCGCAATACTCGTCAACGACGGCTGAACAGGTTCGGGCATGGGCGCGGTGTGAGGTTCTTTGGGAATGCTGATCTGAGGTACGAACGGCGCACTGGCGGCGGGCGTCTCTTGAGCGCGGACGACGGCGTCGGGCGCAGCGGAATGGAGCAACGGAACTACGGCTAGGATCAGGCCGGCGAACGCCACCACCGCGCCAATTCCTTGCCATGCCGGATGACTGAGGAAAATAAGTAGTTGCTTCATCGCCACGGCGGCCGTGTCAATAGACGCCTCCGCGAGGCGAAACGATTTGGTTATAGGCTATTTTCGGGGCGACCGCGAGGATCGACCTATTGCGCTTTTCGTTCAGCGTTGGCGTCCCGCGAAACCTGACTTTTCAGCTAGACAGTCTTCGGTGACCTCCCGCCGACGCAGTACATGCCTCGGATAACCCGTGCCTCGAACGCCTGTTGACCGCTGTCTACTTGACGGGGGAACGTACGCGTCGTGTTCGATGCGACGAGATCGCCGAGCTCGCGCACGATGATCCGATGGCGGCACAGCCGTTTCATCGCTACGTCGCGCAGCGCATAGCCGCGCGACGCGTGATCGCGGACGAGGCGTGGCGCGCGTCGTCGCTCAGAACGTGATCGGCAGCCGGAACGTCACGGTCAGATCCGGCGTATCGCGCGTGAGTCCCGCGCCGACCGAGACGTTGAGCGTCATGCGTTTGGTCAGCGCATACGAGTAGCCGACGAGCAGGGTGCCCAAGGTCGTGCGGACCGAGCCGACTTCCGTTTGTCCGTTCTCCGACGTCGGGAAAATGATGCTCTGGTCATAGCCGATGCTCCACGAGGCTTTTTCGTTGAGCGCCATGCCCATGCCGAAGTTGAGTCCGAAGATGTCGCCCGCGTGAATCGACCCGATCGGCTGCTTGATGCCGTTGAGCAACGTGAGGCTCACGTCGTTGCGCGTGAAGTTGTGCAGGTAACTGAAGTTGCCGAAGAAGACGGCCGGATCGGTCGGCAACAACCACGTGATACCGGGCTGCAACGAATAGAACCCCGACCCCGTCGGGTTCTGCAAGGGCAGGCCCGTGCCCGTCGTATTGGCTTCGCAGACATTGAGGCAATCGGTGGTCACCGAGAACGGGTCGCTGCCCGTGCGGCTCTTGAAGCGCAGCCATCCGACGTAATAGAGGCGGTCGGCGCCGCCGTCGTTGAACTGATAACGCGCCGTCATTTCGACATCGCCGAGGCCGTGGCCGTCGGTGCTGAACACGCTGTCCTGCGCGGTGCCCTGGAAGATCTGGCGTTCGATCGTGCTCGTCGAACTCCACGCGTACGGCACGCGAACTTCGAGCTCGAATCGGTTCGTCACGCCGTAACGGAACGCGACCGTGTTCGTGATCGTCGTCGTGCGCTCTTCCTGAATGTTGATCAGGCCGATGAGCAACGCGGGGATGATCGTGTAGCCGACGAGCGAGACACGGTCGCTCGACGAATAGCCGTACTGAACCGATGGCTCGACCACGAGCTTGCCCTTCGGCGTGAGCACGCCCGGCTGCTCGAACAAAGGCGCAACCTGCGGCGGACGCGTATCGCGTACCGGCGCCTGACCGACGGGCTGCTGAGCTTGCGCCGTGGATGGCGCTTGACCCTGCGCGGCGCCGGATTGTTGAGCCGACTGGCCAGACTGGGCCTGTTGCGCCTGTTGCGGCGCGGGCGTGATCGCACCGCCCGACGATTGGTCGCTGCCGCTCGCCGTCGGCGCATTGGCCGTCCCGGACGCGTTCGCGGCGTTGCCGTTTCCGTTGCCGCTTGAACTTCCGTTTCCGCCCAACGCATCGGATGTATTGGACGTCGCGCCGTTCCCGCTTCCGCTGCCCGATCCGCTGTCGGCCGCCGGGGCGGGCGCGTTCGGATCGATGCCTTGCGCGCTCCCGCCACGCTGCTGTTCGAGCGCTTTTTCATCGAGCGTTTTCGTCAACGCTTGAACGCGCGCTTCCTGGGCGTCGAGCTGGTGCTTGAGATTATCGAGTTCCTTGATGCGTTGATCGATCTCGTCGCGCAACTCCTGCATGACTTGCGCGGGGTCCTGATTGTCGAGCGATTGCGCTTGGGCGATCGAACTCATGAACAGCAGACATGAGCTTCCCGCTGCTCCGATGCGTCGCCATTGGCCGTCTTTCATCGCGAGTCTCCCCTACGTCGATGCGCTCTTCTTGTTTGTCGGTGCCGCTCGCCGTCGCGAGGCGGACTGTCGGTGGCCGTGCTGAATAGCGGGGTGTCACCTCATCTCGGGATCGCGGCAGTCGCAAGCGCTGAATTGATCGTCGACTGCAGGTTGGAGGCCTTGAATTGCGCAAGGGTGTTGACGGCGGCATTGATCGTCGTGAGCGCCTTGATCGTTTGATTGTTCAGCGTGTTCTGCACGATCGTCGCGGCGGCGCCGCCCGTGATGACGTTCGGCGCGACGTTGCCTGCCCCGTTCTGCACGACGGTCGTCGTGCCGAGCGCTTGCGCGAGCATCTGCGCTTGCGGGACGGTCATCTGGGCGATGTTCGGAATGTTGAAGCTCGTCGTGGTGACCAGTTGTCCGTTGACGAAGACGGCGCGTTCGATGCCGAACGCGACCTGCAGCCCGTCGCCGATGTCGAAGCCGCCGCGCATGGTGTCGAGATTCGCATCGCTGACGCGTGCCTCGGTCCATTCACCCGATGCGTCGCGCGGTCCCGGCGCGGCACTCACGATTTCGATCGGCGGACGGTCGTCGTTCTTGCGTTCGGGCGTGGGCGTCGCAAGCGGGGCAGGGGTCGCGAGTGTCCAAGTCGTGGCGTTCGTCGCGTTTGTCGCGTTCGTTGCGCTCGTCGCGTTTGTCGTGACCGTCGATGTCGTCGCGATGCGCGTCGCCGCGCGAGTGTCGTTCGCGTGCTCGTTCGCGTGCTCGATCGCGATCGGCTGGGCGTCATCGCGCGAGGCCGAGTCCGCAAGGTCTTCGGGCTCGGTCACATACGCGAGCGTCTCGACGGTCGGTGCGGACGACGAAGCCGTGCCGGCTGGGTCTGTGCCGATATATGTATTCGTCACAGGTACGCTTGTCGCCGAACTTGTCGCCGAACTTGTCGCCGGACTTGTTGCCGCGCATGCCGTCGCGCATGTCGTCGTGTTTGCCGTTGCGTACGGCGTCGCGGGCGAGGTCGCCTGCGCAAGGCGGACCGATTTCGCGTGCGCGACGGGTTCGCGTATGACCTGCGCGCGCGGTGGCGCGTCGGTGTCGGTGTCGGCGCGCTCGGGCACCGACACAACCGCATCGGTTGCCGCCGCGACACCGTCCTCGGATGCACCTGCCGCCGCGATGGGTGCAGCGACCGCGGGATCGCGCGCGAGGTCCGCGAGCATGTCGTGCTCGGGCCGCGCCGCGCCGTCGCCGGCCTGCACCCCGGACCACGCGGCGCCTGAACCGAACATCAGGCTCAGGCAGGCGAGTTGGATAGGGAGCCTGTTCATGTCGACCTCAAAAATCGTTCGGGCCGAATTTCGGTACCGTGATGTTCTCCAGACCGTCGCGATTGATCGCCATCCAGTTCGGACCGAGCGGCGCGTAGTGCCAGTCGTCCGGATTGTTGAAGACCGCGAGTTCGCGATGGTTGTGGATCACGAACAGCACGTTGTTGTCCCAACGTGCTTCAAAACTGGCACGCGGCATCGAACGTGTGCCGAGCGCGGGGTCGCCGATCAGCAGGCGTCCGTCGTGGATGCCTTTGATCACGACGAAATGGTGATACCCGTTCTCGGTGATCAGCACGATCGCGGGCAAATGCGAGGCTTCGAGCTTGTCGAGCGGGGCCTCGAATCCATCGGCGTCGAAACCGTGCGCTTCGAGAAAACGCTTCATGTCGAGCAGCGAGAACCCCTCGCGCCGGATCTTTTGCTGATTGCCGGTCGCGAACATCTGCTGGAACGCGACCGCTTCGGTCGTCGGATAGCCGTATTGGTAGGTCAACAGCGTCGCAACCGCGGCCGACCCGCAACTGAAGTCGTACTGCTGGCGCACCGTGCCCTTGAAGCGCGCTTCCTTGAGGCTCGTGATGCGCATGTGGATGTCGCCGCCGTCCGGATTCTGGATATCGATCGAATCGGCATGCGCGGTCGTCGCCGCGGCGAACGCGGCGACGACGAGGCACAGCCGCCGCGCGACGCACGCGCATGCGGCACCGTGACGGCCGGGGCTATTGCTTGAATTGAACATTGACGATCGTCGCGTTCTGAATCAGCACGTTGGCGCCCGTGTTTTGAATGACCGTCGGCAAGCCGCTCGAATTCGCGAACGAGCCGTCGGCGATCGTGTTGCTGCCTGTCTGGACGCCGAGCGCCCGGGTGTCGGACAGCGTGCCGTTGACCTGCATGTCGTTATAGGTCTGGCTGCCGCCGCGATAGGTGTCGAGCGCATCGGGGCTCACGGCCGTGCCCATCGGGGTCGATGCGTCCGCCGTTTGCGTCGGCGGCGGGGTGGCTGTGGACGGCTCGGTCTGTGCCGATGCCGTCGAGGTTGTCGAATTTGTCGAAGCCGTTGAATTCGTTGAAGCCGTCGCGTTCGTCGCGTCCGTCGAACGTGCCGATATCGCGGGCGATGCCGCCGCGGTATCGGGAGGCGAGTCGCCCGAGGCAAGCGCGGCGAGCCGGCTTGCCGACTCGGTCGCCGCATGCACGACCGGTGCGAGCGCTTGCGTCGCGTCGGCATCGGGGGCGTGTTGAGCGAATGCCGTCTGGCCGGGCAGCCAGACGATCAGCGACGTGCCCGTCGCGAGTATCCATTTGACCGAACGCATGGTCCTGTCTCCTCAGCCCGGCTCGCACGGCGACGCGCGTGGAGCGTGTCGCGAGCCGGGCAGACCATCGAGCAAAGCCCCGCGGGACACCCGCCCGCGGGACGCGTTTCAGGCGTCAAACCCTCCGTTCTCTGCTAGTGCCCGCCGACAGAGAGGTTGGCCTGAACGTTGACGCTTTGCTGCACGAGCGCACCGATGCCGCTGTTCTGATTGGCGATCATGATGCCGGCCGCCGACTGACCGACGCTCGACATCATGTTCGACATATTGAACGTGCCGGCATCGACGGATTGCGCACCGCCGCCGCCGCCCGCGCCACCCGTCGCGCCGTTGCCGACGCCGCCGGTCCCGTCGCCGCCCGTGCCGCCGGCCGCGCCGACCGCACCCGTTGCGCCGTTACCCGCGGTCGCGCTGCCGTTCGACGCGAGACTCGTCGTGCCTGCGTTCGTGGCGCTGCCGTTGGTGGCCGAGCCGCCCGCGCCGCCTGCGCCGGCTGTCGCCGTCGAGGTGCCGCCTGCCGCGCCCGCGCCGCCCATGCCGCCGGTGCCGCCCGCACCGCCTGCGCCGCCCGCA
>NZ_RBZU01000029.1 GCF_003628125.1 Pararobbsia silviterrae | reverse complement strand
TGGGTTACCCCAACGGGGGCGAACGCCCGCCAGATGCGACCAATCAACGCAACGGCCGCAGCGGCAAGACTGTGCTCACAGAGGATGGCCCGTTACCCACCCCTCAAGCCAGCAGGGTGGCAGGCTGTGTCAGGCGCTCTAAGGCAATGCCCAGCGCCCGGTCGTCGAAGAGGCGATTCTTGCGGGCAGCGGCATCCGGGCCACCGCGCCAGTGGCGCAGCCCTTCACGTAAGGCGGGCACATTGGGTGGCACAACTTTGTGAGAATTCGGCCATCTATTCTGAGAAACAACACCCTGTAGCCGTACTCATAACCTGAGATTTTTGGGCCCGTCGGACGGGCCTTTGCGCGACTTGAGAAGCATCCGCTGAGAAATTGCGATGCAAAAGTTGAGATTGCACGTCCCATCGCGATACCTGTTACAGCGCCAGATACTTTTTCCCTCGGCGTTGCCCATCACTGTCACCCATCAACCCGAGCTTGAAAGTCGGCCCATCGACGTTGCACTTCTTGCAGGTTTCTAGATTTCGGCGAATCGTCTTCGTCATGCACCGTCGGCGGGCGCGAACGCGACAACGCGTTCGCGCCCGCCCGTCACGACTTGGATTGAGGGGGCGTCATGAAATCGACCCGCTTTTGTCTTGCCTGCGGCAACGCGTTTGTGCCGCTGCTGCACGTGCCTCGTCAGCGATATTGCTCGTCGGCTGACTGCCAACGCGCCCGTCGACGGGAATGGCAGAACCATCGCCTCCACACAGACGAGGACTACCGCGAAAACCAGGCACGTGCGCAGGCCAGATGGCGCGCCGTTCACTCGACCTACTGGCGCGAGTACCGAACGACCCATCCCGCGTATCTGGAGCGCAATCGCAGCATGCAGCGCACTCGCAATGCACGGCGAAGGCATGTACCGATTGCAAATATGGACGCGTTCGGAGCCCCGCGCCCACTGGGCTCCGGCTTCTACGTGCTCTGTGATGCAGGCGACGCCAGCGTTGCAAACATGGACGCGTGGACCGTTCACATTGCCGTGCTGTCTGGTCCTGCAGCGACTGCGATGTGATTGCAAAGAGATGACTTGATACGCGCCGTCATCGAGGCTGCTACCTTTTCCTTGTCACGGTTCGCTTTCGAACGCCGCCGCCCAATTGAGGCAGCGGGGCTGGCACCTGATGGGTCTAAGTACCCGGTGCCTGTGCGCGCTGTGCCTGAGTTGCGGAGCCGAGCATGTCATTCAGCAATGCGGAAGCGGCAGTCGGAGCTGGTTCGAGAGCGGGGCGCGCGGCGGAATACGTGCGTATGTCGACTGAACATCAGCAATATTCAACTGAGAACCAGCGCGACAAAATCCGAGACTACGCAGCCCGTCGAGGATTTGAGATTGTTCGCACCTACGCGGACGAGGGCAAAAGCGGTCTTCGAATTGACGGGCGTCAGGCACTGCAGAGCCTCATCGATGATGTGACCAACGGCAGCGCCGACTTCTGCATCATCCTCGTCTATGACGTGAGTCGATGGGGACGATTTCAGGACGCCGACGAGAGCGCGTATTACGAGTACATCTGTCGTCGAGCAGGCATCCAGGTCGCGTACTGCGCTGAGCAATTCGAGAACGACGGCTCGCCGGTCTCGACCATCGTGAAAGGGGTAAAGCGGGCAATGGCTGGCGAGTACAGTCGAGAATTGTCCGCCAAGGTTTTCGCGGGTCAGTGCCGATTGATTGAACTGGGCTTTCGGCAAGGCGGTCCCGCCGGATATGGGCTGCGCCGCGTGCTGGTCGATGAGCACGGCCTCATGAAGGCGGAGCTCCACCGTGGCGAACATAAGAGCCTGCAGATGGACCGGGTCGTTCTTATGCCGGGGCCCGAAAGCGAGGTGCGCACCGTCAACCTGATTTACGACTGGTTCATCGAAGAGTCCCTCGACGAACGCGAAATCGCGGCGCGCCTGAATGGCATGCACATGCGTACTGACCTTGACCGAGAGTGGACGCGGGCCACGGTGCGGGAGGTGTTGACCAACGAAAAATACATCGGCAACAACGTATATAACCGGGTCTCGTTCAAGCTGAAGAAAATGCGCGTGACCAACACGCCGGACATGTGGATTCGAAAGGAGGGAGCATTCCAGGCAATTGTGCCGAGCGAGACGTTCTACACCGCACAAGGCATCATGCGCGCGCGGGCGCGCCACTATTCGAACGAGGAGCTCATCGAGCGGTTGCGCAACCTATACCGCAATCGCGGGTTTCTGTCTGGCGTCGTGATTGATGAAACGGAAGGCATGCCGTCGACCTCGGTCTACGTCTACCGATTCGGCAGTTTGATTCGCGCTTACCAGACGGTGGGATTTACCCCGGGCCGGGACTATCGGTACATCGAGACCAACCGCTTTCTGCGCCAACTGCATCCGGAAATCGTCGCACAGACTGAAAGGAAAATCGCAGACCTGGGTGGTGCGGTGATGCGCGACCCCGCGACCGATGTCCTGACGGTCAACGATGAGTTCACGGTCTGCATCGTGCTCTCGCGCTGCCAGGCACATGACAACGGACGCAATCATTGGAAGGTGCGTTTTGACACCAGCCTGTTGCCGGACATCACCGTGGCAGTGCGACTCGACCAAACAAACGCTGCGGCGCTGGACTACTACCTGTTGCCGCGTCTGGACTTCGGGCAGCCGCGTATTCAGCTCGCTGACCAAAACCCAATCGAGTTCGAGAGCTACCGCTTCGACACGCTGGATTATCTCTATGGCATGGCCGAGCGCGCACGCCTGAGGAGAGTAGCGTGAGCTCGCAGCAGCCCGGTGAAATCCGGATGGTCCCTGTCAATCAGATTGAGGTCATCAACCCACGCGAGCGCAATGGTCGCGTGTTCGGCGAAATCGTTGACAACATCAAGACTATCGGGCTGAAGAAGCCGATTGTCGTCACGCCGCGAGCGACCTCGGGTGGTATCGAAAAGTACCTGCTCGTGTGCGGCGAGGGCCGATTGAAGGCGTTTCGTTCGCTCGGGGAGGAGACGATTCCCGCGCTTGTTGTGAGTGTGAGCGACGAGGATGCGTTTGTGATGAGTTTGACGGAGAACATCGCGCGCAGGCAGTGTCGCCCACTCGAACGGCTCGCCGGCATCCGTCAATTACAGGAGCAAGGATATTCGCCGAAGGTCATCGCCGAGAAGACGGGGCTGGCACCGACCTACGTCCACGGCATCCTCACGCTCCTGCATCAAGGAGAAGAACGACTTGTCGTTGCGGTCGAAAAAGGGCTCGTTCCGCTGAGCGCCGCGCTCACGATTGTCGGCGCTGGCGACGATGATGCCGAAATACAAGCGGCTCTCCAACAAGCCTACGAGTCGGGCAAATTGCGAGGCAAGCAACTCATGGATGCTCGCCGCGTCATCGAACGCAGAAAGGCGCTGGGACGAAGCACAGCGCACAACATGACGAGTAAATCGGCCGGGGTCACGCCGTCGAGTCTCGTGCGTACCTACGAACGCGAGGTCGAGCGCCAGAAATCCATGGTGCGGAAGGCCGAGTTCACCCAACAGCGCGTGCTTTTCGTTGTCGGCGCGTTGCGGCAACTGTTTGCCGATGAAAACTTCATCAACTTGCTGCGCGCGGAAGGATTGACCAGTCTGCCGAAGTATCTCGCGGAGCGCGTTTGGTCAGGCGGGAGCACGTCATGAGTGGCATCACGCTCGGGTTCATCCCCGAACCGCTGTCCGTCCCGCTCCCTTGCATCTTGCCATCGCGCAGGATACCGGCGCCCGTGGTTGAGTCGCGCAAATTTAAACAAATACGGACCTCCATTGAGGAGGTGGGCCTTATCGAGCCACTGTCTGTCATGCCTGCGGACAAAGCCTCAGGGCGTCACGTGCTGCTCGATGGGCATTTGCGCTTGCTCGCCATTCAGGACTTGGGGCACGAGCAGGCAGCTTGCCTGGTGGCCACCGATGACGAGAGCTACACGTATAACAATCGTGTGAATCGCCTCTCGACCATCCAAGAGCACTACATGATTCGGCGCGTGATTGAGCGCGGCGTCGCGCCTGAGCGATTGGCGAAGGCGCTTTCCGTGGACGTGTCGCAAATCATTAAGAAGCTGTCGCTGCTCGATGGAATTTGCCCAGAGGCGGCTGAGCTTCTCGGCGACCGACAGTTTTCGCCCGACCTTGTTCGGGCCATCCGGAAAATGAAGCACACACGGCAGGTTGAGTGTGTCGAACTGATGGTGGCTGCGAACAACGTTTCAGTTGCCTACGCGGAGGCCTTGCTGGTGGCGACGCCGGCCACGCTTCTGGTCGCAGGCAAGAAGCCACCCAAGCTGACAGGTGTCAGCCCGGAACAGATGGCAAAAATGGAGCGGGAGATGAGCAATCTTCAGGGGCAATACAAACTCGTGGAGCAGACCTACGGCCAAGACGTGCTGAATTTAGGTAAGCGTTGCCCCATCACCGTCTCGACATGGCAGCGGCGAGTGTCCAGAGTAGGCCCCACCAAATCGAGTGGTGGAGCCCATTTTGTCAACAGA
>NZ_RBZU01000028.1 GCF_003628125.1 Pararobbsia silviterrae | reverse complement strand
CGGCGTCATTCGACGATTGGCTACGAAGCGCCGCTACCCTTCGAAACATTAACCGTTGCTCACGTCAGAGTGTCCACGGTTCGTGGGTAAGATCAAGGTGGCCTGTGTCTCGCACACGGATTACGGCGCGCCGGTATCGCGGTTCAGGTCTATGAAAGAGATCGCACGCGTGCCGACGGCCTACATGGCTATCGCATCGGCATTAATGCGCATGGCTTGGGCGCTTTGAAGGCGTCGCTGCCGCCCGAGCTCTTCGCGACCTTCCTCGCCACATGTGCACGTTCCCCTGGGCACTTCAACATGCTGACCGAACGCATGTCGGAGTTGTTGTCGGTCGGGATCGGTGACAGTGAGGTCAGCGGCGGCAGATCCGTGAGCCGGATGACGTTGCGCCAGGTTTTGCTAACGGGCCTCGAAGACTGCGTGCACTTTGACAAAACCTTCGTCAAATATGAGCAGCACGCGGACGGCCAGGTGACGGCGCACTTCACCGACGGTACGAGCGCGACGGCCGAACTTCTCGTCGGCGCGGACGGTGCGCGCTCGAAGGTACGGCGGCAGTTGCTCCCGCACGCCAAGCTTGAAAACACTGGCATTGTGAGTATCGCGGCCAAGGTGCCGATGACCCAAGAGAACCGCGCGCTGCTGCCGCCCAAGGTGCTCGACGGCATTACATTGATTTCCGCTCCGAAGGGCTATGGCGCAATCATCCACGTGATGGAGTTCAACGGGAACGGCGCCGGCGTCAAGTCGGGCATCGGTGGTAACGACGAGGTGCTTATCGCGCATCTGCCGGGCCTGCTCTACGACAACACGCGCGACTATCTGATGTGGGCGGTATGGGGCGCGCGTCGCAACCTCCCGGCCGATCCGATGACACTCGAAGCGCCGGCTCGACTCGCGCTCGCCATGCAGATGACCGATGGCTGGCACCCTAATCTGCGAGCGTTGATCCGGGCGTCAGACTTGTCGACGACGTTCGCTATCGATGTCCGCACGTCAGTGCCTGTCGATTCCTGGCCGAGCTCGAACATTACCGTGCTTGGTGACGCGATTCATCTTATGACGCCTGGCAAGGGTGTCGGCGCTAATACGGCACTGCGTGATGCGCAACTGCTTTGCTCGCAACTCGAGCGTATCGCGCGAAGAGAGCTTCCGCTCGTGGAAGCAGTCGCCGATTACGAAGCGCAAATGCGTCGCTACGGATTTCACGCGGTCGCCGAATCGCGTAAGCAGTTTGACGAGCACGACGCGATTCATCGGCCAATCGTTGGGCGTCTCGCCCTCGGCGTGATGCGTACGGCGATGCGTGTGGTCAACAACGTACCACCCCTTAAGCGGCGCATGATTGATTCTGAGAATCGGCTTCGCGGGACAGAAGATCCGCTACCACAATGATTGACCTTTGCTAGCGTGTCAGCGGGCAAGGCTAGCGGTGTAGCCTAACGAACAAGTGCGACCATGACACCTGACAGACTGCGATCGGCCAGGAGCGGTCAACGGGTCGAACGTCGCGGACGTCCGAAATGAGCGGAAGATCGGTCATTGTCGGCGCGTTGGATTCGCCATGCGCAAAGTAAAGTGGGCAGATACCATTTGTCTGGTCTGAACGCGTCTTCCGGGGGTGTCGATGTCCATTCCGGATGAAATGGCTGCGATTGAGATCGTCCATCGGTGCCTCGGTGAGCGCCCTATCGCCGCAAGGCGATTTGATAACGGCATCCAACACTATGTGTATGAAGTTTCGTTCACGCATCGCGCATCTCTGGTCATCCGTATGACCGTGCCTGAACAACGCCAGGCAATGGTTGGTGCGAAATTCTTGTCGGCAAAACTGAGACCGTTAGGGGTGCCGCTGCCCGAGATTGTTTCCAGTGGAGTTGAAGACAGATTCCCTTGGTTGTTGCTTGAGCGCCTCTCTGGAACCGATATTGGCGACGTGCTGGGCGACCTTTCCAACGATGCGATTGACCGTGTCGCGATGGGCGTGGCAAACGCTCAACGCTGCGTATCGAGCATTGAAGGCGAGGGGCGATTCGGCTACGCAATACATCCGAGGATGCGCCGCATCGCAGTTGGAACGAAGTAGTGCGTCAACACATCGCGCGATCCGAAGCGCGTATTCTGCACGCCGGTATTTTCGACTATTCGTTTGTAAGAAGCATAAAGATATCGGCCGATCTAGTGCGTGAAGAGTTGAACAGCATCCCTGCTGTCCCGTTTTTGCACGACGCAACATTGAAGAATGTGCTGGTGACGCATGACGGCGAGCTTTCGGGCATCGTCGATGTAGACGATCTGTGTTTCGGTGATGCTCGATATCCGATTGCGCTTACGCTGACCGCGTCGATGGTGAAGGGCTTGCCTTGCATATATGCACACGGGCTTCTGCATCATGGGGGCTACTCTGACGACCGAATTTTTCGGCTTTACGTTGCCGTGTACTTACTAGATCTGATGTCTGAGCATGGACATCGCTTCAACGGCAACGAGCGCGAGAGTACGAATGCCGCGCGAGAGCGCATTACGTCGCTTTGTCGCGCCGCGATCAATCGAATAGCCGATTTCGCTCGCTAAGCGGACGTACCCGCACCGTTGATCTATGCCCGCTCTGAGTCGGGAACGGCCCCCCTCCAATGCCGAAGGAAAGGCATCGATGGCACGGAACCGACGGCACCCCATTGATACGCGAGCGATGCGCGGTCGCGAGCTCGAATGATCGCCTCGCCTCGCCTCGCGGCGCACGGATTGAACGTCAGTGAAGCGCGCCGCTGGTTTGGGACGCCGCCGTCGCTCTTGCATCTTGAACGATACAACTTCGAATTTGCCGGTGTAGCGCCATGCACGCAGGGTAGAGCGCGAACGACCCATCGCCACGACCGCAGCTCGCTTTGATACACGCAGGTCACACGAGGCTTACGCGTTGGCACCTTCGATCAGCATACGCAAGACCTTGTTGACCTCGCCCATGCCAAGCCCTGCTCCGAGCGGGAATCCGAGTTCGATGGCGAGGCTGAGGGAGTTGTGGCCTGACACATTCGTCTATGTAGCGAGGTCGAGCTGGCCACTCGCCACGTCTCACCGTCGGATCGTCGCGCACCTTGAGCCACCCAATCGAGTTCGCGCGTTGCACGGCAGTGCCGACGAGACGATGTACCGAGGTTGGACACAAAGGTGCGCGATTTCCGCGACCGTCGGCGCCTCAACGCCGGCTTTCCTGGAGCGCCATCCCTTCCGCAAGCACGTGTTCGTGTTCGGTGGCCAACGCGCGGACGCGTTTCGGTCCGATGGTCATGACCGACGCGAGCGAGACGGCAAGGCCGCACATGACGTAGTAGATCGGCGCAAGTGAGCTACCCGTCCGATGTGTGATCCACATCACGAATACCTGCGCAAAGCCGCCAAATAAAGTAACCGAAACGTTGTAAGCAAGCGAGAGACACGTCGCCCGATGCCGTGACGGAAACATTTCAGCGAGCAAAGCACCGTACGGGCCGAAGTATCCGGCGAGGCCAATGCTCATTGCCGATTGGGTTAGCATCATCCTGGTCAAGCTCGGTGATTCCAAGAGCCATGCATAAAGCGGATAGATGATCGCCAACGTGCCGACAAGCGCCGCGATCGTGAGCCGTTTCCGTCCCACGTAATCGGATAGCGCACCGGCCAAGGGCGCAAGGATCGCGAGCAACGTGCAACCTACGACCAAGGCAAAAAACGCATCGACCACAGGGAGCTTGAGCTCCATCGTCGTATAAACGGGCAGGTAGCTCAGAAGAATGTAAATGCTGACGGGGAGGGCGATCACGACCCCGATTGCACGAATCAGCGCACGCCATTCGGTGCGAATGATCACGTGAAGCGAGACGGCTTCGCTCGCGTGCTCGACGTCGACGTTCGACAACGCACGATGCGTATCGAGGTCGCGTCGAAGCAAAAATCCGACCGGCCCGATCAGCGTGCCGATCGCGAACGGAATGCGCCATCCCCATTGTTCGATCGACGACTTTGCGAGAAGCTGATTCATCAGAGCGCCGATCAGCGTCGCAGCGAGGATCGCGATGGCCTGGCCCGTCATTTGCCAACTTCCGTGAAGTCCGCGACGGGCGGGGCGCGCCAACTCGACGAGCAGCGAAGTCGAGCTACCGAACTCTCCACCCGCAGATAGCCCTTGCAGCAGTCGAGCCACGACAATCAACATCGGAGCTCCGATGCCGATCGCCGCATAGGTCGGCGCGCACGTGATGATCATCATCGAGAGCGTCATCAGACACGCCGCGAGCGTGAGAGCAGCTTTCCGGCCTCGTCGGTCGGCGTACAACCCGAGTAACACCCCGCCGATGGGTCGCGCGATGAATGCCACGCCGAGCGTGGCCGTTGTCGTGAGCAATGATTCGTAAAGCGAATGGCCGGGGAAAAAGAGGTGCGAGATCGTGACGGAAAACGATGTGAACACCATGAAGTCATACCATTCGAGCGAATGGCCAATCACGATGCCGAAGATGATGCCTTTGCGTGGCATCACGACGCTTTCCTGTGTGCTATGCATGCGAGAGGCCAAGTGGGTGGCTCCAGAGGTTGAGAGGGCCAGCATGCGATTCGCTCGCTGACGGCGGCTTCTCAACGCAATGGACATACCACTTGGCATGTCGCGTCATACGGGTGTGTCAATCCATCGATCGATACCGCACGCGATGGCGTCGATGCACACCTCACCTTGGCGCCACGCGGTGTATCAAAAGATTTTCGACGCTCGCGCGGATGTCATGCCCCGGGCCCGCCAGTGCGTCCGTCTGGCTTGCACCGACGTCGCGCATGAAAGCCATGTATGAGTGCGCCACCGCACCAGCTACACGAACTCGAGACCCGACGACTATTTCAGCTTTCGGCGGCATCTGCGTGCCGCGCGCGGGATCGTGCGAGTTCAACGAACGATCTCGCATGAGACGGAAGCGCATCGAGATCGCGCACGACGAGACACAGTCGTCGGCTCGTCCATGACTCCTTGATCGGTATGACCTTGATCTGAGAACGTTCCCGATGGCGACGTGCCGCGGTGTCGGGAATGATCGCCACTCCAATCCCCTGTTCGACGAGTCGACAGATCGATTCGAAACTTCTGAGTCGCACGCGCAATTTCAAATCCTGATGACACAACTGCGCATGCCTGAAAAGGTGCTCCTGCAACGCACTGCCTTGGGTCAGTCCGATGAAATCGTAGGTCAGCAGCGTTTCGAAAGACGTTTCCTCCGCGTGAGCGAGTGGATGCGCAGCCGGTACGATGGCGACGAGTTGATCGCGCCACAAAGGGATCACTTGCATGTCTCCGAGATCGACCGTGTCGGCGACGATGCCAAGGTCGGCGCGTCCCGTCGAGACTGCTTGAACGATCTCCGTGCTTGATTTCTCGTCGAGCCGGATGTCGACATTGGGGTGCGTGCCGAGATACTCGCTCAAGAGATCCGGCAGAAATTCGCTGAGCGCCGCTGTATTCGATAACAGACGCAATTCGGCCTTGAGACCCTCGGCGTAGTGGCCAAGCTCGCCTTTCATCAGATCAAGTTGACGCTCGATGGCAGCCGCATGATGGGCCAGCGAGCGACCGGCGGCAGTCGGTGTGACGCCGCGCGGATGGCGATCGAGCAGGGCGGTACCAAGCAGGTCCTCCATGCCGGACAGTCGGCTGCTGGCCGAGGCGAGCGTCATATGCAGTTGCTTTGCGCCGGCAGTGATGCTGCCGCTTTGCGTGACGCGCAAGAACAACTGCAAGTCGATCAGATCAAAACGCATCGCCATCTCCAAGACCCTTAGTCAAAAGCTAAGGCTCGCTCAAGAAATGCCGCATTGTGCGAGCTTTTTAGCCGCCCAATGATAGCGGCATGTTCACCACTGAGGTGTCCCGTCGGACACGCTCAATCTAACCGAAGGAAATGAGTATGAACACCGATGTGCAAGACGTCACCGCGGAATCGGAAATTCGCGCACTGATGGACGACTATTTGCGAGCGGTCAGGACCTGGGACGAAGCGCTGTTCCGAAGCACCTTTGACGCCAACGCCAACATTGCGCACTACTACGTTCGCGGCGATGAGGTTCGAACGATTTCTCTCGATCAATTCGTCGACACGATCCGGTCGTTGCACGAAAAATTCGACAACGCGCAAGAGATCGCAGAGCACATCGAGGTGTCGCGCGTTGGGCATCTCGCCAGTGTACGCGTCGACTTTCGGTTCGTGATGGGCAGCAAAGAACCCCAGGGTTCCGATTTGTTCAATCTCGCCAAAGTCAAGGGACGCTGGGTCATCATTCACAAGAGCTATTGGCTCTGACGTCGGGCGGCGGATCTCATGCGAACTTCGATGCGCGACGGCTGCCTCGTCGACTATCTATGCCGAGATGCAGTTGCAACGATCACTTTGCGACGCGAGCATAAGCTCAATGCCTTCAACGCGGAACTCGTACGAGACTTGGCGGCCGCATTGCGGCGTTTCGACGAGGATGCCAATGCGCAAGTGGCCGTCCTGAGTGGCGCCGGGCGCGCGTTTTCGACGGGTGCCGATGTTCGCGAACGGCAGGCGCGAACGGTCGAAGAGTTCGAGCGCTTGGGCGGCCCTCAAGAGCCCGATGCGCATTCCTATCAGCTATTCAATCGGTCGGTGAACTGGAAGCCTGTCATTTCAGCGGTTCACGGTCATGTGCTCGGCCTGGGATTGGGCATCGCGTTCGAGACGGATTTGCTCGTCGCTGAACGCGGTACGCAATTTCAAATCACGGAGACGCCGCGCGGCCTCGGCGGCGCGCGGTATTGGGGGCTCCTTCGCTTTTGCGGCGCGACGGCATTTGGCACCGAAGTCGCACTGACCGGACGCTATTTCACGGCGGAGGAAGCGCACGCGCAGGGCTTGGTGACGCGTCTCGCGGAGGTTGGAGAGGCGCAAGCCGTGGCGCTTCAGTTGGCAAGCGAGATCGCGCAAAACCCGCCGTTGAGTGTCAGAGCCACCGTGCGTGCGCGCAGGTGGTTTATCGAGAGTCTCTGTCGAGAGATTGCGGCACAAACCGATCCGATGAAGCTCTATCTGACGAGCGATTTTCGCGAGGCCGTCAATGCATTCCTGGAAAGGCGTCCGGTCGCCCCATTCTCAGGTCGATAACCCTCGTTTCTTCGCCAGGCTGCCTAGCGGAAACGGGCTTCAAAAAGTGCCCGTTCAGATCCATGACGCAGAAACGACAGTTTTCGCCGCAACTCAAGTTGGACATCGTGACGGCGATCCGCACCGGAAAGATCGGGCGTCGCGAAGCGCAACGTCGCTATCTGCTGTCCGCCAATCTTCTGCATTGTTGGCTCGCCAAATACGACAACGGAGAGTGGACGGGCGCACGCGCGACCGCGCGGACAGTCCGCTTTTATGAGCGAAAAATCTGGGCACTCGAACGCAAGATTTTGGCGCTGACCGAGGAAAACCGTCGACTGCGTGAGGACCTCGAGCTAGCCACTCTGGGCGGCCCGACCGAGCGCCGATAACGTCGTGTTGTCCTGGAACACGATCGAGGCACTGACCGTGCGCGATCGACCCGCCGAAGCGGTGAACCTTCATTTCTATTCGTCGTCTCGCAAGAGGAGTTCATATGTCTGATACCCATGCCGATTGCCATCCTGTCGGGACCTTGGTCGATATGCTCAAGAAGCGTCGGACCATCGACCCGGAGAGTTGCGCACTGTGGATCGACAATCAGCGACCGATGACCTATCGAGCGTTGCTGTCTAAAGTGGATCAACTGGCTGATCGACTGCGAGATGCGGGTGCGTTGGAGACGACGCGTATCGCATTTCCGATGGCGCGTGGCGCGGCAGGATTAGTAGGCTTTTTGGCGGCCTCGTCCGTGGGCATTTGCTGCCCCTTGGATATCAAGCTACGCGACGAAGAGATGGATTCTGCCGTCCGAGTCCTCAATCCTTCGATCGTGCTTTATGTCGATCGGCGTGATGCATCGGAATCGGCGGCATTCGGTCGATTTGGGCTTCCCCGCGTCGGCTTCGAGCTCGAATCGCTCGCGGGCGACGATGACCGCCATCAAATCGTGTATCCCGCGGGGAGTGAGACGCGGATCGCCATCATGATGCAGACGTCGGGCACCACGTCGAAGCCCAAGATCGTGGGCCTGACGCACGCAAACGTTGCGGCGGCCGCAATGGCGATCGGCGATGCCTTTGGACTGGGTCAGGCTGATGTGTGTCTGACGCCGATGCCATTGCACCACGTGCATGGCTTGATCAGCGCCGCGATGAGTTCGCTGTTTGCGGGGTCGTCGATTCGATGCCTCGAATCGTTTCTGCCATCGATGTTTGACGAGGCCTACCGCAACTTGCAGCCGACCTGGTTCACGGCTTCGCCTGCGGCACATCTTTCGTTGCGTGACTTTTATCGCAACGCTTTCGCGCCGCCGCCGCGTGACCGTCTACGCTTTTTCCGTGCCTCATCGGCACCTTTGCCACCTTCCACCATCGCGGAACTCGAGGCCATTTTTGGCGTACCGCTGATCGAAACCTACGGCTTGACCGAGTCGGCGTCGATGATTTGTTCGAACCCGCTACCGCCGATGCGGCGGAAGTTCGGTTCGGTGGGAATTCCGTTCGGTGCGCAGATTCGCATCGCCGACGCACGGGGTCAAACGTGCGGGACCGATGTCGAGGGAGAGATCCTGATTCGCGGGCCAAGCGTCATTCGCCAATACGTTGGCGACGATGTGAGTTTGAGGGACGCGTTTTGGGGCGACTGGCTCAGGACGGGGGACATCGGGCGGATCGATCGCGACGGATATTTTTATGTATGCGGTCGGATCAAGGAACTCATCAAACGCGGCGGCCATTCGGTGTTTCCGACAGAGATCGATGATGTTCTATGCCAACATGATCAGGTGGCCGAGGCCGTCACGTTTTCGGTCGAGCATGCCACGCAGGGCGAAGATGTCGTCGCCGCGGTGGTGACACGTGCACAGGCTTGCGTCTCTGAAAACGCGTTGCGTGCCTTCGTGGGGGCGCGTCTGAGCGCATTTAAGGTGCCGAGCGTCATCCTTCTCGTCGATTCAATTCCGAAGAACGCGATGGGCAAGGCGGTACGCCGCGACATGCGGCGTCACTTCGCTGACCGACTCTCGCCTTTGTCAAGACCACCGGTCGGCAGTATCGAAGGCATTTTGCTTTCGGTGTGGCAGGACGTGCTTGGACGTGGGGATATCGGCGTCACGGATAACGTGTTTCTCTTCGGCGGCGATCCGCTCAACGCGGAGAAAGTACTCAATGCACTCGAGCAGCATGCACTGTGGTCCACGGCGACAGTCAAGACGCTCATTGCATTCCCGACGGTTCGTGAACAAGCGCTTCAGTGCGCGGCAGATCCGGCTCACGCCGACAATGTCTTGCTCCACGGTGACAATCGATGACCCTCTTCTCGCTCGACGATGTAACGCCCGTGATCGCGGACGAAACAGACTATTGGGTCGCGCCGCAGGCTCAGGTCGTGGGGGCGGTCCGGCTGGGACGGGCCGTCAGTGTCTGGTTCGGCGCCGTGATCCGCGGAGACAATGAATGGATCGAGATCGGTGCCCGCACCAACGTTCAGGATGGCGCCGTGTTGCATAGCGATCCCGGCAGTCCGCTGCATATCGGGGAGGATTGCACGGTGGGTCATCGCGCGATTCTGCACGGATGCACGCTCGGTGATGGGGTGCTCGTCGGCATGGGTGCGATTGTCATGAATGGTGCGGTGATCGGTCATGGATCGGTCGTCGGTGCGGGCGCAGTCGTCACCGAAGGAAAGCAGTTTCCTGAACGATCGTTGATCGTCGGGTGCCCTGCGAAGGTCGTGCGCACGCTCTCCGATCAGACCCGAGTCGATGCGACGCGCGATGCGCTCGCCTACGTCGCAAAGTCGCGAAGATTCAGAGAGCGGATGCGCGCTCTCGGGTCGATCGAGGGTAACGAGACGGATCTGCGAGCCAGTTGAAATCCAAGCGGACGCTCGTCGCCCGATCAACATTCCTGTACACGTTCGTGGAAGACGTGCAGTCGAAACCCTCGAAGCGCTCGTAACTCGCGAACGACCTGCTCACACATGTGAAACGGCTATCGCACTTCTTCCAATGCAAGCAGATCACCAATGGTTTGTCGGTGCCGAATCAGGCGAGCGTTGTCGCCATCGAGTAAAACCTCCGGCGCGAGAAGCCGGCTGTTATTGCTAGCGAAACGCGTGATCGATCTGTCGGACTTTGCTCACCAAGCGTTCATCAGTCTCGGATCCAATGACCCGTACCGAATTCAGATGGACGATGCTTTTGCCAGGCTAGGAATCGCACGGCGGCTTGTCGTGGAGACGCCGAGTGCCGTTTCTGTGTGCAGCCTCGTCCGCAAGGGTTTGGGTCTCGCGATTGTCAATCCGCTAACGGCGCTGGAGTTCGCAGACCACAATTTGCACATTCGCCCGCTGTCGGTTTCATTCCCGTTTCGCGTGAGCCTGATTCGTCCCGAACACCGCCCTAGCAATCCGCTCGTCGCGGCATTCACCACATCGCTCCACGCTGAGATAGCGATACTCCGACGCGGTTTGAATTAGCGTGTCTGCGGCGATAACACAATCGGATGACCATCGTTGGGGCAATGGAAGATTCTAGGTCGATCGGCGACGGCGTTGGGCGGAGGCCGGCCAGGAACGGCCGCTTGCGGTTCGATCTTCGGTGTCCCTTTGCTTTGTCAAGCAGTCGATCACACGTAGATATCTGGCTTAACGGTCCCACTGTCGCTCATGCGCTGAATGCTTCGTGGTACCACACCAGGCAGTCCGCAATTGTCCTGGGAGGCCCCCGCCGTGTCGGGAGCCAACGCACACGCTGCCTTGGCTAAGGGACCATCGTTCCACTCCAGATCGAAGGGAATCACACGTCGAGACTTTCGTTCAGGCAACGTCTTGATGGTCGATGATCGACTTGATCAGGCCTGTCGCTGGAAAGTCCATCATGATTACGCCGAAGTTTTTCATTGTTTTCAGCTGCGGGAATGCCTCGCCGACGTGTCCTAAGCCATTGAGCGCCTCATAGGTCAGAATGTTGGTGCCGGTGAAATACCAGAATCCCCCTGATTTCTTGAAATCAGGGTACTTGTCGGTCACCGTCAGTAAGCCAGTGGTCAGCGCATTGCCGTTCATGCTGTCGTAGCCGCTCGCAACAAAATACGGATAGCTTCCCGTGCCCGCGCTTATGAAATTAATGTAGAGTTGGTTGGTCCTTGCCGGGCCACCAATGGACCAGCCGAGGAACTCTCGCACTCGCTGCCATTTCCAGTACAAATCCCAGTTGGTCTTTAGCGCATAGTTGTCCTGGATTGCGATGCCGAAGCGGCGAGTATCGTCGGGATCCGAGCCGTACTTGAAGCCGTATGTATCCGCGTCCTCAGCAAGGTCTCTAAAGATAACGATTTGCCCTCGGACATGTTCCATTCTCACGTCCGAGATGCGTCTGCCCGGGTAGTGGTACATGTAGCTCGAGTTACTCCCAAACAGGATATTTCTGCAGCGGTCATTCACTTCCTTGTTGTCGTCGTCCGAGCGTTCTTTCTTCAGCCGGATGAAGACTGCCTCCGAAGGATTGTCATCGAGGAATTTCCGAATGGTCGGCATTGCATCTCTACCTAGACACGTGGCGAATTGAGCGGGCCCATGCCAGAAGCTCAAGTCATTCGCAGGAAAGGATGGAGCGCGGGCGATGCCGACACGGAAATCAAAAAAACGAATCCCGGCTTTCAGTTGTTGCGCGAGGCTCATTGTCTGGCATTGTGCTGCATGGCCATATTCACTCACCGTGGCCATCGTATCGTGCGTGCCCGGAATCGACATGTCGATGAGGCGCTTGCTGGGGCTGAACTTACTCATCCAGTTCGAGTAGTCAGCCTGCGCCATTTGACCCGTGTAGTACGCCTGTTCATCGTGGGGTCGGCCTGGATACGCAAAGGTCGAAGGAGCGACGAGGGCGCCTGCAGCACCGAGGGTCCCTGTGGCAACGGCGCGCAGACAGAGGCGTCGGCGAGGATTGAAATGGGGGGTCGCGAGAATCTTGGTCATGGCCGTTGCTTAGTGATTTTTCGGTGGTCGTATGAGCCTGTTATGGAGCCCGGTGAACGTCGCGCGCTTCTTAAGGACGTGAGCAGAGTCTAGGGACGGTGAATTACGCAGGAATTAGCGTAGGGCCTTGGCACTCAGGGGGAGGGCAGATCGCGCGGCGTCACCGAGGGTTTAAGAAATCCACCAGCGAGGACGTCTTGAAGCGAAAATCCTCGTGCGTTGACTGGCGTAGGGGCGAACAACGGATACCGCCAAGCTCTCAGTCATACGCGGCCATCGTCAGATGACAGGCCTTTTGCGGACGACCCGTCAAGAAGCCCGGTGGCCGAGCGGATCGCCACGGTGCTGCGGCGCTTCTGTGCGATGAGCGCGAGTGTGTTGACTTTGCATTTGCCGCCGTGCAATGGCAGGTTCCGAATGAGACGGGCGGTAATGGGTACTTCAGCCACTTCAGTTACGACGTGGTCGGGTGTGTCGGCGCACTTCTCCTCGAGATCGACTCGCTTCGACGTATCTATCGGATCCCTCGCGAAAGGGTGCGCGGCTTCTCCCGCTACATTGAGTCGACGAGGTGCGCATCAATCTACAGGCGACCGGCCGCGTCACGGTCGGACCCCGGACATCTTACGGTGAGGACTCACGCGCCGCCTTGGGCCGAGAAGGGTCGGTCGCATGAGGCTGCAATTGATCTTACCCACGAACCGTGGACACTCTGACGTGAGCAACGGTTAATGTTTCGAAGGGTAGCGGCGCTTCGTAGCCAATCGTCGAATGACGCCG
>NZ_RBZU01000027.1 GCF_003628125.1 Pararobbsia silviterrae | reverse complement strand
GCCGGCGGACAAGGAAATGGTGATGCCGGGCGACAACGTGTCGATCACGGTTAAGCTGATCCACCCGATCGCGATGGAAGAAGGTCTGCGCTTCGCAATCCGCGAAGGCGGCCGTACCGTCGGCGCCGGCGTCGTCGCTAAGATCATCGCCTAAGCCAGTTAGACGATCGATCGAGTCTGGGGTCGGAAACGACCGACCCCAATTTGGTTTACAGGGGTATAGCTCAACTGGCAGAGCGTCGGTCTCCAAAACCGAAGGTTGGGGGTTCGATTCCCTCTGCCCCTGCCAAAAAAATCCGAGCCGCCTAGAGCGGCTCGTCAGCTTGGTGTTATGGCGAATCCTTCCGTCGAAAATGTGAGCTCCACCAGCGACAAGCTCATGCTTGCCGTTGCTGTGCTGCTCGTGGTTGCTGGCATCGCCGGCTTCTACATGCTGGGCGCACAGGATTGGTATGTGCGTGGTGCGGCGTTGTTCGCAGGGATCATCGCGGCCGTTGTCGTTGCGTACTTCTCGGCGACCGGAAAGGCATTCGTCGCGTTCGCCAAGGATTCGTATCGCGAAGTCCGCAAGGTCGTGTGGCCGACCCGCAAGGAAGCCGGTCAGACGACGCTCGTGGTTTTCGGCTTCGTACTCGTGATGGCTCTCTGCATCTGGGGAAGCGATAAAACGATCGAATGGATCGTTTTCTCGTTGATCCTCGGTTGGAAATAATATGACCGACTTCGCGAAGCCTCAGGAAGGAAAGCGCTGGTACGTCGTGCACGCCTATTCCGGTATGGAAAAGAGCGTGCAACGTGCATTGCAGGAACGCATCGACCGCGCCGAAATGCAGGACAAGTTCGGCCGGATCCTCGTTCCGACGGAAGAAGTGGTCGAAATCAAAGGCGGTCACAAATCGGTGACCGAGCGTCGTTTCTTTCCGGGCTACGTGCTCGTTGAAATGGAAATGACCGATGAGACGTGGCACCTCGTAAAAAATACCGCAAAAGTGACGGGTTTCGTCGGCGGCGCGCGGAATCGGCCGAGTCCGATTTCGGAACGCGAAGTCGAGAAGATCATGTCGCAGATGCAGGAAGGTGTCGAAAAGCCGCGGCCGAAGACGCTGTTCGAGGTCGGCGAGCTCGTGCGCGTCAAGGATGGTCCGTTTACCGACTTCAACGGCAGCGTCGAGGAAGTCAACTACGAGAAGTCCCGGGTTCGTGTGTCCGTTACGATTTTCGGCCGCGCCACCCCTGTGGAACTCGAATTCGGTCAAGTCGAAAAGATTTGATGACACGCCGCTTCGCATTTCAATGCGAGGCGGCGTTCGCGCTTACGGTCCGCGCACACCGTAGAGGAGCGTCAGTAGCTGCGTTGAACGATCCCGCATCACGGATCGCATGACATCGGCGAACGCGCGCTAACCACTCATCGAACGCCCTGCGTTCATTCGAGGTTCATTATGGCAAAGAAGATTATCGGCTTTATCAAGCTGCAAATCCCGGCCGGTAAGGCAAATCCGTCGCCGCCGGTCGGTCCGGCGCTCGGTCAGCGCGGTCTGAACATCATGGAGTTCTGCAAGGCGTTCAACGCGCAAACGCAGACTCTGGAACCGGGTCTCCCGACTCCCGTCGTGATCACGGCCTTCGCGGACAAGAGCTTCACGTTCGTCCTGAAGACGCCGCCGGCGACGGTGCTGATCAAGAAGGCCGCCAAGCTCGACAAGGGTTCGGCGAAGCCCCACACCGACAAGGTCGGCAAGATCACGCGCGCGCAAGCGGAAGAAATCGCAAAGACCAAGATGCCTGATCTCACCGCCGCGGATCTCGACGCCGCCGTGCGTACGATCGCTGGCAGCGCCCGTTCGATGGGCATCACCGTGGAGGGCGTGTAAATGGCTAAGATTTCGAAGCGCATTCAAGCTTTTGCGGCGAAGGTCGACGCAACCAAGCTTTACGCAATCGATGACGCACTCGCGCTCGTGAAGTCGTGCGCGACGGCGAAGTTCGACGAGTCGATCGACGTGGCTGTGCAGCTCGGCATCGACGCGAAGAAGTCGGACCAAGTCGTCCGCGGTTCGGTCGTGCTGCCCGCTGGTACGGGTAAGTCCGTTCGCGTTGCCGTGTTCGCGCAAGGCGAAAAGGCCGAGCAAGCGAAGGCTGCCGGTGCGGACGTCGTCGGCATGGAAGATCTCGCTGAGCAAGTCAAGGCCGGCAATCTGAATTTCGACGTCGTGATCGCGTCGCCGGACACGATGCGTATCGTCGGTACGCTCGGTCAGATCCTCGGCCCGCGCGGCCTGATGCCGAACCCGAAGGTCGGCACGGTGACGCCCGACGTCGCGACGGCAGTCAAGAACGCCAAGGCCGGTCAGGTCCAATACCGTGTCGACAAGGCCGGTATCATCCACGCAACGATCGGCCGTGCTTCGTTCGAGCCGACCGCGCTGCGCACGAACCTGGCTGCGCTGATCGACGCGCTGCAGAAGTCGAAGCCCGCGACGAGCAAGGGCGTCTACCTGCGCAAGATCGCCGTGTCGAGCACGATGGGCGTCGGCATTCGTGTCGACCAAGCGTCGCTGAACGCGTAATACACGCATTGAGGATTGCCGGAGCGACAACGCCGGCAGTCCTAACGTACTTTGGGCGGGTGAATGGGGCAATCGACCATTGATCCGGTTGTCAAAGACCGTTGGTGGATGAGGCGCAGTCAGCCGATTCCTTAATTCAGTCCAACGCAGATGGCGAACCCGAACCAGTTTTGCAGCATTTGTACCGGATACGGCAGTAAGTGGACGGTGGAAATTCTCCTGGCAACTCGGACGCCGTAGTGAAACCGATGCGCAACTTTTAACGTCGCGCATCGAACTGGAGGTTTAACCGTGCCACTCAATCGAGAAGATAAGCAGGCCGTCGTTGCCGAGGTCCAGGCAGAAGTTGCCAAGGCCCAGAGCATCGTGCTGGCCGAATATCGTGGAATCGCGGTTGGCGATTTGACCAAGCTGCGCGCGAAAGCGCGGGAGCAAAAGGTTTACCTGCGCGTTCTCAAGAACACGCTCGCACGTCGTGCGGTTGAAGGTACGCCGTTCGCTCCGCTGGCTGACCAGATGACGGGCCCGCTGATTTATAGCGTGTCGGAAGACGCCATTGCTGCTGCGAAGGTCATCAATGACTTTGCGAAAGGCAATGACAAGCTGGTGATCCGTGCCGGTTCGTACGAAGGTCAGGTCCTGGACAAGGCAAGCGTGCAAGCGCTGGCCTCGGTTCCGAGCCGCGAAGAACTGCTGGCCAAGCTGCTTGGCGTCATGCAAGCACCGGTTTCGGGCTTTGCGCGTGCTCTGGCCGCGCTGGCTGCGAAGCGCGCAGAAGGCGCTCCCGCCGAAGCCGCTCCGACCGAAGCCGCCGCTGCAGCCGAATAAGCTCAGCTTAGCCAACCCGTATCCGTATTCAAATTAGGAGTATTTTCAAATGGCAATCGCAAAAGAAGACATCCTCGAAGCCGTAGGCTCGATGTCGGTTCTCGAACTCAACGAACTCGTCAAGGCGTTCGAAGAGAAGTTTGGCGTGTCGGCAGCCGCTCTGTCGGTCGCTGGTGGCGGTGCTGCTGGTGGCGGCGCAGCTGCTGCAGCGGAAGAGCAAACCGAATTCAACGTCATCCTGACGGAAATCGGCGCGAACAAGGTTGGCGTCATTAAGGCCGTTCGTGAACTGACGGGCCTGGGCCTGAAGGAAGCGAAGGACCTCGTTGACGGCGCACCGAAGCCCGTCAAGGAAGCCGTGGCGAAGGCTGCTGCTGAAGAAGCAAAGAAGAAGCTCGAAGAAGCCGGCGCTAAGGCTGAAATCAAGTAATTCTCGCGTTTCCGCGCGAAGGCTGACGGTTTTTACCGTCGGCCTTTTTGTGCTTTGTGGGCGGCTGTTTTTCGTGGGGATATTCGACCGCGATGAATGGCTGCCGACAGAGGTCAAAGAAGAGCGTCACACGCCAATGCGGCACTCTTCTTTGTCTTCTGAAGCGACTGCAGAAGGCAAGTTTGGTCGGGTATGGGCGCCAGTCCGGTCCATGCCGTCAGCCAGCGGTTGGTAGCGGCCAACCACCAAGCTTCTTGGTCCGTTCCCGAATCGGGAGCGAGGCTACAGGGTCTCAGTCGGTGAACACTCGGGTCTCGCCCAAGAGGGCGTCGATCTGCCGTGATCCGGAGCTCGTATGCAATATTCCTTCACCGAAAAGAAGCGTCTTCGCAAGAGTTTTGCGAAGCGCCCGATCGTTCACCAAGTTCCGTTTCTGCTGGCTACCCAGCTCGAATCATTCAGCACCTTCCTGCAGCAGGACTCCAACCCGTCGGCACGTAAGCCCGAGGGTCTGCAGGCAGCTTTTACCTCGGTTTTCCCGATCGTTTCGCACAACGGCTTCGCGCGGCTCGAGTTCGTGAGCTATATGCTGTCGCCTCCCGCGTTTGACGTCAAGGAATGCCAACAACGTGGCCTGACTTTCTGTTCGGCGCTGCGCGCGAAAGTACGCCTCGTGCTGCTCGACAAGGAATCGCCGAGCAAGCCCGTCGTCAAGGAAGTCAAGGAGCAGGAAGTCTACATGGGCGAAATTCCGCTCATGACCTCGACCGGTTCATTCGTCATCAACGGCACGGAGCGCGTCATCGTCTCGCAGCTTCACCGTTCGCCGGGCGTGTTCTTCGAACACGACAAGGGCAAGACGCACAGCTCGGGCAAGCTGCTGTTCTCGGCACGGATCATTCCGTACCGCGGCTCGTGGCTCGACTTCGAATTCGATCCGAAGGACATCCTGTACTTCCGCGTCGACCGTCGCCGCAAGATGCCGGTCACGATTCTGCTCAAGGCCATCGGTCTCTCGCCCGAACAGATCCTCGCGAACTTCTTCGTCTTCGACAATTTCACGCTGATGGACGAAGGCGCGCAGGTCGAGTTCGTGCCCGAACGCCTGCGCGGTGAAGTCGCGCGCTTCGACATCAACGACCGTGACGGCAACCTGATCGTCGCGAAAGACAAGCGGATCAACGCGAAGCATATTCGCGACCTCGAAAACGCAAAGACCAAGTTCATCTCGGTCCCCGAGGACTATCTGATCGGCCGCGTGCTCGCGAAGAATGTGATCGACCCGGAAACCGGCGAGGTCATCGCGAACGCGAACGAAGAAATTACGGAAACGCTGCTCGAGAAGCTTCGCGACGCGAAGGTCAAGAGCATCCAGACGCTCTACACGAACGATCTCGATCAAGGTCCGTACATCTCGCAGACCCTGCGCATCGATGAAACGACCGATCGCACGGCCGCGCGTATCGCGATCTACCGGATGATGCGTCCGGGCGAACCGCCGACCGAAGAAGCGGTCGAGGCGCTGTTCAACCGCCTGTTCTACAGCGAAGAAGCGTACGACCTCTCGAAGGTCGGCCGTATGAAGTTCAACCGCCGCGTCGGTCGTGACGAGATCCTCGGACCGATGACGCTGCAGGACGACGACATTCTCGCGGCGATCAAGATCCTCGTCGAATTGCGTAACGGCAAGGGCGAAGTCGACGATATCGATCACCTCGGCAACCGTCGTGTGCGTTGCGTCGGCGAACTCGCGGAAAATCAATTCCGCGCGGGTCTCGTGCGCGTCGAGCGCGCGGTCAAGGAACGCCTCGGCCAGGCCGAAAGCGAAAACCTGATGCCGCACGATCTGATCAACTCGAAGCCGATTTCGTCGGCGATTCGCGAGTTCTTCGGTTCGTCGCAGCTGTCGCAGTTCATGGACCAGACGAACCCGCTGTCGGAAATCACCCACAAGCGCCGTGTTTCGGCACTCGGACCGGGTGGTCTGACGCGTGAGCGCGCGGGCTTCGAAGTTCGCGACGTGCACCCGACGCACTATGGCCGCGTCTGCCCGATTGAAACGCCGGAAGGCCCGAACATCGGCCTGATCAACTCGCTCGCGCTCTATGCGCACCTGAACGAATACGGCTTCCTCGAAACGCCGTATCGCAAGGTCGAGAACGGCAAGGTCACGGACCAGATCGACTACCTGTCGGCGATCGAAGAAGGCCGCTACGTGATCGCTCAGGCGAATGCCGCAGTCGGCGAAGACGGCACGCTCAACGACGAGCTCGTCTCGGCGCGCGAAGCCGGCGATACGCTGATGGTCACGCCCGATCGGATCCAGTACATGGACGTCGCGCCGTCGCAGATCGTCTCGGTCGCGGCCTCGCTGATTCCGTTCCTCGAGCACGATGACGCGAACCGCGCGTTGATGGGCTCGAACATGCAGCGTCAGGCCGTGCCTTGCCTGCGTCCGGAAAAGGCGGTCGTCGGTACGGGTATCGAACGCACGGTGGCCGTCGACTCGGGTACCACGGTCCAGGCCATGCGCGGCGGCGTCGTCGACTACGTCGACGCGGGCCGTATCGTGATTCGCGTCAACGACGACGAAGCCGTCGCCGGTGACGTCGGTGTCGATATCTACAACCTGATCAAGTACACGCGTTCGAATCAGAACACGAACATCAATCAGCGTCCGATCGTGAAGGTCGGCGACAAGGTCGCGCGCGGCGACGTGGTGGCCGACGGTGCGTCGACCGACCTCGGCGAGCTCGCGCTCGGCCAGAACATGATGGTCGCGTTCATGCCGTGGAACGGCTACAACTTCGAAGATTCGATCCTGATCTCGGAAAAGGTCGTCGCCGACGATCGTTATACGTCGATCCACATCGAAGAACTCAGCGTTGTGGCGCGCGACACGAAGCTCGGACCGGAAGAAATCACGCGCGATATCTCGAACCTCGCCGAAGTCCAGCTCGGCCGTCTCGATGAGTCGGGCATCGTCTACATCGGCGCCGAAGTCGAAGCGGGCGACGTGCTCGTCGGCAAGGTCACGCCGAAGGGCGAAACCCAGCTGACGCCGGAAGAAAAGCTGCTGCGCGCGATCTTCGGCGAGAAGGCATCGGACGTGAAGGACACGTCGCTGCGCGTGCCTTCGGGCATGAGCGGTACGGTCATCGACGTTCAGGTCTTCACGCGCGAAGGCATCCAGCGTGACAAGCGTGCGCAACAGATCATCGACGATGAACTCAAGCGCTATCGTCTCGACCTCAACGACCAGCTCCGGATCGTCGAGGGCGATGCGTTCCAGCGTCTCGAGCGCATGCTCGTCGACAAGGTCGTCAACGGCGGCCCGAAGAAGCTGGCGAAGGGCGCGAAGCTCACGAAGGAATACCTCGCGGATCTCGAGCACTATCACTGGTTCGACATTCGCCTGGCCGACGACGAAGCCGCGCAGCAACTCGAAGCGATCAAGGAATCGATCGAGCAGAAGCGCCATCAGTTCGATCTCGCGTTCGAAGAGAAGCGCAAGAAGCTCACGCAAGGCGACGAACTGCCGCCGGGCGTGCTCAAGATGGTCAAGGTGTACCTCGCGGTCAAACGTCGTCTGCAGCCTGGCGACAAGATGGCCGGCCGTCACGGGAACAAGGGTGTCGTGTCGAAGATCGTGCCGATCGAAGACATGCCGTACATGGCCGACGGCCGTCCGGCCGACGTCGTGCTGAACCCGCTCGGCGTGCCGTCGCGGATGAACGTGGGTCAGGTGCTTGAAGTGCACCTCGGCTGGGCCGCGAAGGGTCTCGGCTGGCGCATCGGCGAGATGCTCCAGAAGCATGTGAAGGCCGAAGAAATGCGCGCCTTCCTCGCGAAGATCTACAACGAGTCCGGCCGTGCGGAAGCCCTCGATTCGTTCACCGACGAGGAAATCCTGCAGCTCGCGGACAACCTCAAGGAAGGCGTGCCGTTCGCGACGCCGGTGTTCGACGGTGCGACCGAAGAAGAAATGTCGCGCGCGCTCGACCTCGCGTTCCCGGACGACGTGGCGAAGCAACTCGGCATGACGCCTTCGAAGAACCAGCTGCAACTGTTCGACGGTCGCACGGGCGAGGCATTCGAACGTCCGGTCACGATCGGCTACATGCACTACCTGAAGCTGCATCACCTTGTCGACGACAAGATGCACGCGCGTTCGACGGGCCCGTACTCGCTCGTCACGCAGCAGCCGCTCGGCGGTAAGGCGCAGTTCGGTGGCCAGCGTTTCGGTGAAATGGAAGTGTGGGCGCTCGAGGCCTACGGCGCGTCGTACGTGCTGCAGGAAATGTTGACGGTCAAGTCGGACGACGTGACAGGCCGGACCAAGGTCTATGAGAACCTGGTCAAGGGCGATCACGTCATCGACGCGGGCATGCCGGAATCCTTCAACGTGCTCGTGAAGGAAATCCGCTCGCTCGGTATCGACATCGATCTCGATCGCAACTAATCGGACTACGGAGAAAGCAATGAAAGCTCTGCTCGATCTATTCAAGCAAGTCCAACAAGAAGAAGTATTCGACGCGATCAAGATTGGCCTCGCGTCGCCGGACAAGATCCGGTCGTGGTCGTTCGGTGAAGTCAAGAAGCCCGAAACCATCAACTACCGCACGTTCAAGCCCGAGCGGGATGGCTTGTTCTGCGCGAAGATTTTCGGGCCGATCAAGGACTACGAGTGCCTGTGCGGCAAGTACAAGCGCCTCAAGCACCGTGGCGTGATCTGCGAGAAGTGCGGCGTTGAAGTGACGCTGGCCAAGGTGCGCCGTGAGCGCATGGGCCACATCGAACTCGCGTCGCCCGTCGCGCACATCTGGTTCCTGAAGTCGCTGCCGTCGCGTCTGGGCATGGTGCTCGACATGACGCTGCGCGACATCGAACGCGTGCTGTATTTCGAAGCCTATGTGGTCATCGAACCGGGCATGACGCCGCTCAAGCGCGCGCAGATCATGACCGAAGAGGATTACTACAACAAGGTCGAGGAATACGGCGACGAATTCCGCGCCGAGATGGGCGCGGAAGGCGTGCGCGAACTGCTGCGTTCGATCGATATCGATGCGCAGGCGGAAACGCTGCGTCAGGAACTCAAGACGACCGGTTCGGAAGCGAAGATCAAGAAGTACGCGAAGCGCCTCAAGGTGCTCGAGGCGTTCCAGCGTTCGGGCATCAAGCCCGACTGGATGGTGCTCGAAGTGCTGCCGGTGCTGCCGCCCGAACTGCGTCCGCTCGTGCCGCTCGACGGCGGCCGCTTCGCGACGTCGGACCTCAACGATCTCTATCGCCGCGTCATCAACCGGAACAACCGGTTGAAGCGTCTGCTCGAGCTCAAGGCGCCTGAAATCATCGTGCGCAACGAAAAGCGCATGCTGCAGGAAGCTGTCGACTCGCTGCTCGACAACGGCCGCCGCGGCAAGGCGATGACGGGCGCGAACAAGCGCCCGCTGAAGTCGCTCGCCGACATGATCAAGGGTAAGGGCGGTCGTTTCCGTCAGAACCTGCTGGGTAAGCGCGTCGACTATTCGGGCCGTTCGGTCATCGTCGTCGGTCCGACGCTCAAGCTGCATCAGTGCGGTCTGCCGAAGCTGATGGCGCTCGAACTGTTCAAGCCGTTCATTTTCCACAAGCTCGAAGTCATGGGCGTCGCGACGACGATCAAGGCCGCAAAGAAGGAAGTGGAAAACCAGACGGCCGTCGTGTGGGACATTCTCGAAGAAGTCATTCGTGAACACCCGGTCATGCTGAACCGTGCGCCGACGCTCCACCGCCTCGGGATTCAGGCGTTCGAGCCCGTGCTCATCGAAGGCAAGGCGATCCAGCTGCACCCGCTCGTTTGCGCGGCGTTCAACGCCGACTTCGACGGTGACCAGATGGCTGTGCACGTGCCGCTGTCGCTCGAAGCGCAGCTCGAAGCGCGCACGTTGATGCTCGCATCGAACAACGTCCTGTTCCCGGCCAACGGCGATCCGTCGATCGTGCCGTCGCAGGATATCGTGCTGGGTCTCTACTACGC
Organism: Pararobbsia silviterrae; assembly: GCF_003628125.1. Classification (GTDB taxonomy): domain Bacteria; phylum Pseudomonadota; class Gammaproteobacteria; order Burkholderiales; family Burkholderiaceae; genus Pararobbsia; species Pararobbsia silviterrae. The sequence continues at coordinate 8,630 of NZ_RBZU01000027.1, read as the reverse complement.
GACGCGCGAGCGCACGAACGGCAAGGGCGAAGGCCTGACGTTCACGGGCGTCTCGGAAGTGATCCTCGCGCTCGAAAACAAGCAGGTCGAGCTGACCTCGCGCGTGAACGTGCGGATCACCGAGCAAGTCGCGAACGAAGACAAGAGCGAAGGCGCGCCGAAGTTCGTGCCGAAGATCTCGCTGTACGCGACGACCGTCGGCCGCGCGATCCTGTCGGAAATCCTTCCGCCGGGGCTGCCGTTCACGGTGCTGAACAAGCCGCTCAAGAAGAAGGAAATTTCGCGCCTGATCAATACGGCGTTCCGCCGCTGCGGTCTGCGCGAAACGGTCATCTTCGCCGATCAGCTCATGCAGTCGGGCTTCCGTCTCGCCACGCGCGCCGGTATCTCGATCTGCGTCGACGACATGCTCGTGCCGCCTGCGAAGGAAACGATCGTCAACGACGCATCGCAGAAGGTGAAGGAATACGAGCGTCAGTACATGTCGGGTCTCGTGACCTCGCAAGAGCGCTACAACAACGTCGTCGACATCTGGTCGGCCACGTCGGAAGCGGTCGGCAAGGCGATGATGGAGCAGTTGTCGTCGGAACCGGTCATCGACCGTGACGGCAACAACACGCGCCAGGAATCGTTCAACTCGATCTACATGATGGCGGACTCGGGCGCACGGGGTTCGGCGGTGCAGATCCGTCAGCTCGCCGGGATGCGGGGCCTGATGGCGAAGCCGGACGGCTCGATCATCGAGACGCCGATTACGGCGAACTTCCGCGAAGGTCTGAACGTGTTGCAGTACTTCATCTCGACCCACGGTGCACGGAAGGGTCTGGCGGATACGGCACTGAAGACCGCGAACTCGGGTTACCTGACGCGCCGTCTGGTCGACGTCACGCAGGATCTCGTCGTCGTCGAGGACGATTGCGGCACGCAGAACGGCGTCGCAATGAAGGCACTCGTCGAAGGCGGTGAAGTCGTCGAAGCGCTGCGCGACCGTATTCTCGGCCGTGTCGCACTAAGCGACGTCGTGAACCCCGAGACGCAGGAAACGCTGTACGAAGCGGGCACGCTGCTCGACGAAGATGCGGTCGAAGAGATCGAACGCCTTGGCATCGACGAAGTGCGCGTGCGTACGCCGCTGACCTGCGCGACGCGCTACGGTCTGTGCGCGAGCTGCTATGGTCGCGACCTCGGTCGTGGCTCGCTCGTGAACGTCGGTGAAGCCGTCGGGGTGATCGCCGCGCAGTCGATCGGCGAACCGGGTACGCAGTTGACGATGCGTACGTTCCACATCGGTGGCGCGGCATCGCGTAACGCCGTTGCATCGAGCGTTGAAGCGAAGTCCAACGGCACCGTGCGTTTCACGGCGACGATGCGTTACGTCACGAATGCGAAGGGCGAGCAGATCGTCATTTCGCGTTCGGGCGAGGCGATCATCGCTGACGATCACGGCCGTGAGCGTGAACGTCACAAGGTGCCGTACGGCGCGACGCTGTTGCAACTCGACGGCGCACTGATCAAGGCCGGCACGCAGCTTGCCGCCTGGGATCCGCTGACGCGCCCGATCATCACGGAGTGGGGCGGCACCGTGAAGTTCGAAAACGTCGAGGAAGGCGTGACCGTCGCGAAGCAGATCGACGAAGTCACGGGTCTGTCGACGCTCGTCTCGATCGATCCGAAGCGTCGTGGCACGCAAGGCAAGACCGTGCGTCCGCAGGTCAAGCTCATCGACGCATCCGGCGAAGAGATCAAGATTCCGAATACGGAACACGCGGTGGCGATCGGCTTCCAGGTCGGCGCACTGATCACCGTCAAGGATGGTCAGCAGGTGCAGGCTGGTGAAGTGCTCGCACGGATCCCGACCGAAGCGCAGAAGACGCGTGACATTACCGGGGGTCTGCCGCGCGTGGCCGAACTGTTCGAGGCGCGTTCGCCGAAGGACGCCGGCATTCTCGCGGAAGTCACGGGTACGACGTCGTTCGGTAAGGACACGAAGGGCAAGCAGCGTCTGGTCATTACCGACCTCGACGGCAACCAGCACGAGTTCCTGATCTCGAAGGACAAGCAAGTGCTCGTGCACGATGGTCAGGTCGTCAACAAGGGCGAAATGATCGTCGACGGTCCGGCCGATCCGCACGACATCCTGCGTCTGCAGGGTATCGAGGCGCTGTCGCGCTATATCGTCGACGAAGTGCAGGACGTCTATCGTCTGCAAGGTGTGAAGATCAACGACAAGCACATCGAGGTGATCGTTCGCCAGATGCTGCGTCGCGTGGCGATCACCGACAACGGCGATACGCGCTTCATCCCGGGCGAACAAGTCGAGCGGTCGGATATGCTCGACGAGAACGATCGGATGATCGCCGAGGACAAGCGTCCGGCGCTGTACGACAACGTGCTGCTCGGTATCACGAAGGCGTCGCTGTCGACGGATTCGTTCATCTCGGCGGCGTCGTTCCAGGAAACGACGCGCGTGCTGACCGAAGCCGCGATCATGGGCAAGCGCGACGATCTGCGCGGTCTGAAGGAAAACGTGATCGTCGGTCGTCTGATTCCGGCGGGTACGGGCCTCGCGTTCCACAAGGCGCGCAAGGTCAAGGAATCGCTCGATCGCGAACGCCACGACCAGATCGCGGCCGAAGAGGCTGCGACGTTCGACTTCGCGAGCCCCGATACGACGACCGAGCCGACGCCGTCGGCAGAGTAAGCGTGTCGGCACGGCGGACCGCGAGGTCCGCCGTCCGCGGCAAGACGAATCCCGGCAGGCGGATCAAGCCTGCCGGGATTTTTTTTGCCCGCGTGCCCGACGATCGATACGCGCCGCGTTCGGGGCGCGTGTTGATTTGGGCGCGTGTTTCCCTCCCATCTTTATCCATCCGGCCTATCGGTTTCTTGTACGGGCGCTGCTAGACTCGGGTGTCCCGTTTGCCGCCGTCGGTTTCGTCTTCATGTCCCGTTGTCTTGAGATTCTCAATGAGGTGTTCGGTTATCCGGCGTTCCGCGGCTTGCAGGCGGACGTCGTCGAGCACGTCGCGCAAGGCGGAGACTGCCTCGTCCTGATGCCGACGGGCGGCGGTAAATCGTTGTGCTATCAGATCCCGGCGCTCGAGCGGATGCAGCGCGGACTTGGCGCCGCGATCGTCGTGTCGCCGCTGATCGCGCTGATGCAGGACCAGGTCGCCGCGCTCCAGGAGGTTGGCGTACGGGCCGCGTACCTGAACTCGGCGTTGACCGGTCAACAGGCTTTTCAAACCGAGCGCGCGTTCGAGCGTGGCGAGATCGATCTGCTTTACGTCGCGCCCGAGCGTTTGATGACGTCGCGTTTTCTCGAGCTGCTCGATCGCTCGAAGATCGGCTTGTTCGCGATCGACGAGGCGCACTGCGTCTCGCAGTGGGGTCACGACTTCCGGCCCGAATATATCCAGCTGTCGGTCCTGCACGAGCGATTCCCGAGCGTGCCGCGCATTGCGCTGACCGCGACGGCGGACGAGGCGACGCGCAACGAGATCATCGAGCGTCTCGCGCTCGACGCCGCGCGCGTGTTTCTCGCGAGCTTCGATCGGCCCAATATCCGCTACCGGATCGTCGAAAAGGACAACGCGCGCTCGCAGCTGCTCGACTTCATTCGCAGCGAGCACCAGAACGACGGTGGCAACGACGCAGGCATTGTCTATTGCCTCTCGCGGCGCAAGGTCGAAGAGACCGCCGAATGGCTCAACACGCAGGGCGTGCGCGCGCTTGCGTATCACGCGGGCATGGACGCCGACATCCGCCAGACGCGGCAGGAGCAATTCAAGCGCGAGGACGGCGTCGTGATGGTCGCGACGATTGCGTTCGGCATGGGGATCGACAAACCCGACGTGCGATTCGTCGCGCATCTCGACTTGCCGAAGAGCGTCGAAGGGTATTACCAGGAAACCGGCCGCGCGGGCCGCGACGGCACGCCCGCGAATGCGTGGATGGCCTATGGCCTCGGCGACGTCGTGCAGCAGCGCAAGATGATCGACGAATCGGATGCCGATGAAGCGCATAAGCGGCTGAGCACGGCGAAGCTCGACGCGCTGCTGGGCCTCTGCGAGACCGCGGGGTGTCGCCGCGTGCGATTGCTCGCCTATTTCGGCGAAGGTTCGCAGCCTTGCGGGAATTGCGATACCTGCCTGAATCCGCCCGACACATGGGATGGCACGCGCGAGGCGCAAATGGCGCTCTCATGCGTGTATCGCACGATGCGCGCGAGCGGCTTCAGTTTCGGCGCCGGACACTTGATCGACATCCTGCGCGGCAACAAGACCGAACGCGTGACGCAACATGCGCACGATCAATTGACGACGTTCGGCGTCGGCGCGGCCCTCGGGGAGCCCGAGTGGCGCGCCGTGTTCCGGCAGCTCGTCGCGTACGGCTTGCTTGCGGTCGATCATCTCGGTCACGGCGCGCTTGTTCTGACCGGCGCGAGTCGGGCGGTGCTCAAGGGCGAGGAGCAGGTGACGCTGCGCCGCTATGTCAAACCCGTGCGCAGCCGGCAGGCCGGCGCGAAGAGCGCATCGCGCACCGACCCGACATCGGGGATGTCCGCGCATCAGCGCGCGCGCTGGGAGCGGTTGCGCGCGTGGCGCGCGGAAACCGCGAAGGACGATGGCGTGCCCGCGTATTTGATCTTCCACGACGCGACGCTGGCCGAGCTCGCGCGCAATGCGCCGGCGACGATCGGCGAGTTGCGCGGCATTCCGGGCATCGGGGCGCGCAAGCTCGAGCGCTTCGGTGAAGCGTTGCTCGACGTGGTGTCCGCGATGGATTGAGCGACGCGGCCGCCGCGCATGTCGCGCCGCCGGCCATGCGCGGCGTGACCATCGAAAGCCAAAGCCAAAGAATGCCGGCGCCCAATGTATTCGTGCGCTAATCCCGCGTGCGCGACATGAAGTGTGCCGCCTCGCTGGTCGTTTCGCGCCGCACCGCGGCCCCGCGGCGAACCGAGCCGTCCGCGAATCTCCCTGAATTTCCAAGGATTTTTGCGCGAACAGGTTGACCAACGCTTGACTTCCGGAATAACATGCGAGGTTCCGGATTTTGGGTCGGATGCTGCTTGCATGGTTGGCCGTTTTGATCATTGCGAAGCGCGCATCGCCATCGGTTCGCCACCCATGCGGACGACGAATCCGGACGCGGTCCGCTTGCCCGGGCCGTCCAGATCCACGGGATCTGAAACCCAACTTCATTTTTTGCAGGAATCAACAATGCCAACGATCAATCAGTTGGTCCGCAAGCCGCGCGTCTCTGGCCACGCCAAGAGCAAGAGCCCGGCACTGCAGGACTGCCCCCAGCGTCGCGGTGTGTGCACCCGTGTGTACACCACGACGCCGAAGAAGCCGAACTCGGCACTCCGTAAGGTCGCCAAGGTTCGCCTGACCAACGGCTTCGAAGTCATCTCGTACATCGGCGGTGAAGGCCACAACCTGCAGGAACACTCGGTTGTGCTGATCCGCGGCGGTCGTGTCAAGGACTTGCCGGGTGTGCGTTATCACATGGTGCGCGGCTCGCTGGATACCCAGGGCGTCAAGGACCGTAAGCAAGCTCGCTCGAAGTACGGTGCGAAGCGCGCGAAGAGCGGCAAGTAATTCGTCGTTCGTAGTATCGGGTTTTGCGCAGGCGCGTGTCGAACGCTCTGTGCGCATATTGCGGCGGACTGGTGCAAAGCACGGGTGCCGTCGAGTAAGTGGTCATCCCGCCCGGTTGCGGGCATGTTGATGACCAGGGAGCCAAAGGCTCCAACTGAACAGGTAAAGGAAAGAAGATGCCACGTCGTCGTGAAGTCCCCAAGCGGGAGATATTGCCGGATCCGAAGTTCGGCAATGTCGATGTTGCGAAGTTCATGAACGTGCTCATGCTGTCCGGCAAGAAGTCGGTTGCCGAGCGCATCGTGTACGGCGCGTTTGAACAAATCCAGGGCAAGGCCGGCAAGGACCCCCTCGAGGTGTTCAACATCGCGCTGAACAACATCAAGCCGGTGGTCGAAGTGAAGAGCCGTCGGGTTGGTGGCGCCAACTATCAAGTTCCGGTCGAAGTGCGCCCGTCGCGTCGTATGGCATTGGCGATGCGTTGGCTGCGCGAGTCCGCGAAGAAGCGTAGCGAGAAGTCGATGGCCCTGCGCCTCGCCGGCGAGCTGCTCGAAGCGTCGGAAGGCCGTGGCGGTGCGATGAAGAAGCGTGACGAAGTGCACCGTATGGCCGAAGCGAACAAGGCCTTCTCGCACTTCCGGTTCTAATCGGCACGGTTTTTCTGCCGGAACTCCGGGCGGGTGCGCGTCAAATACGCGCCTCGCCCGTTTGTGTTAGGGCACGCCAGGAACGCCTGGGTGCGAACGAATAGAGGATTCAACGTGGCTCGCAAGACTCCTATCGAGCGCTACCGTAATATCGGGATTAGCGCTCACATCGACGCCGGCAAGACGACGACGACTGAACGTATCCTGTTTTACACCGGTGTGAACCACAAGATCGGCGAGGTGCATGACGGCGCCGCGACGATGGACTGGATGGAGCAGGAACAAGAGCGCGGCATCACGATCACGTCGGCTGCGACGACCGCGTTCTGGAAGGGCATGGCGGGTAACTACCCCGAGCACCGTATCAACATCATCGACACGCCGGGACACGTCGACTTCACGATCGAAGTCGAGCGCTCGATGCGCGTGCTCGACGGCGCGTGCATGGTCTACTGCGCGGTCGGTGGCGTGCAGCCGCAGTCGGAAACCGTTTGGCGTCAGGCCAACAAGTACGGCGTGCCGCGTCTTGCGTTCGTCAACAAGATGGACCGCACGGGCGCGAACTTCTTCAAGGTTCACGACCAGATGCGCGCTCGTCTGAAGGCGAACCCGATTCCCATCCAGGTACCGATCGGCGCTGAAGAAAACTTCAAGGGCGTCATCGACCTCGTGAAGATGAAGGCAATCTTCTGGGACGACGCGAGCCAAGGCACGAAGTTCACGTACGAAGACATCCCCGCCGAGCTCGCCGACGTCGCGGCCGAATGGCGCGAGAAGATGATCGAAGCGGCTGCGGAATCGACCGAAGAGCTGATGGAAAAGTACCTCGGCGGCGAAGAGCTGACCGAGGAAGACATCAAGGTCGCGCTGCGTACGCGCACGATCGCGGGTGAAATCGTCCCGATGCTCTGCGGCACCGCGTTCAAGAACAAGGGCGTGCAGGCCATGCTCGACGCCGTGATCGACTATATGCCGTCGCCGGTCGACATTCCGCCGGTCAAGGGCGAGAACGACGATGGTGAAGCCGACACGCGCAAGGCGTCCGACGAAGAAAAGTTCGCCGGCCTCGCGTTCAAGATCATGACGGACCCGTTCGTCGGTCAGCTCACGTTCTTCCGTGTCTATTCGGGCGTCGTGAATTCGGGCGATACGATCTACAACCCGGTCAAGAGCAAGAAGGAACGTCTGGGTCGTATTCTGCAGATGCACGCGAATCAGCGCGAAGAAATCAAGGAAGTGCGCGCAGGCGACATCGCGGCAGCCGTGGGTCTGAAGGACGTGACGACCGGCGATACGCTCTGTGATCCGGACAACATCATCGTGCTCGAACGCATGGTGTTCCCGGAGCCGGTGATTTCGCAGGCCGTCGAGCCGAAGACGAAGGCCGACCAGGAAAAGATGGGTATTGCACTGAACCGTCTGGCTCAGGAAGATCCGTCGTTCCGCGTCGCGAGCGATGAAGAATCGGGTCAGACGATCATCTCGGGGATGGGCGAGCTCCACCTCGAAATCATCGTCGACCGGATGAAGCGTGAATTCAACGTCGAAGCGTCGGTCGGCAAGCCGCAGGTCGCTTACCGCGAAACGATCAAGTCGCGCGCCGAAGACGTCGAAGGCAAGTTCGTCAAGCAGTCGGGCGGTCGTGGTCAGTACGGTCACGTCGTCGTGACCGTCGAGCCGTCGGAGCAAGGCAAGGGCTACGAATTCGTCGACGCGATCAAGGGCGGTGTGGTTCCGCGTGAATACATTCCCGCGGTCGACAAGGGTATCCAGGAAACGCTGAAGTCGGGCATTCTCGCGGGCTTCCCGGTCGTCGACGTGAAGGTCACGCTGACGTTCGGTTCGTACCACGACGTGGACTCGAACGAAAACGCGTTCCGCATGGCCGGTTCGATGGCGTTCAAGGAAGGGATGCGTCGTGCGACGCCCGTGCTGCTCGAGCCGATGATGGCCGTCGAAGTCGAGACGCCGGAAGACTTCATGGGCAACGTGATGGGCGATCTGTCGAGCCGTCGCGGTATCGTTCAAGGTATGGACGACATCGTCGGTGGCGGCAAGATCGTGCGCGCTGAAGTGCCGCTCGCCGAAATGTTCGGTTACTCGACCTCGCTGCGTTCGCTGACGCAAGGTCGTGCGACGTACACGATGGAATTCAAGCACTACTCGGAAGCCCCGCGTAATGTTGCTGAAGCCGTCATGAGCGCGAAGTCGAAGTAAGTTAAAAACGTGTCACGGCGCGGCAGTGTTGCCGCGCCCAACTTCATTTCTGAAAGAAGAGAATCATGGCTAAAGGTAAATTCGAGCGGACCAAGCCGCACGTGAACGTGGGGACCATTGGTCACGTTGACCATGGCAAGACGACGCTGACGGCAGCGAT
>NZ_RBZU01000026.1 GCF_003628125.1 Pararobbsia silviterrae | reverse complement strand
TCGCGGCTATATCGCTTGTGTTCTCGATGTTCCATGGCACACCTCGCAGAGCAAGTATGCTCCGTTCAAGGTCTCCACCGAACGTGGGTAAGATCAAATCGGCCAGGAAGCGATATTTGATCGCGGCAGCACCCTGACATTCGGGAGACGGTTGCACTTCGCAAGCTGTCGGCCAGTGCTGCAGATCAATGCGGCTCGACGAGCGTTCGTGCGCGGACCAACTCGGCAAGTCCGTCCTCGATCGCGACCACTGGGGTATAGCGAAGTTGCGCGCGCGCTTTCGAGATGTCCAGCGTGACTTCGACGGACGCTGTGGCGAGCGACTGCCGCGTGACGATCGGTTTGATCGCACCGCGGGACAATCGACCCAGGCTTTCGCCAACGGTGGCAATCGACCGCACCAACCAGCCGGGCACCTCTCGCGTCGGTTCCGCGATCCCTTGTGTGGCAAGCAATCGGGCAATGAAGTTGCGGAACATCACCGGTTCGCCATCTGTAATGAAATAGACGTTCCCGCCGACACCATGCAATAGCGCAAGCTCGACGCCGTGAACGAGGTTGGCAATGTGGGTTGTCGACGTCCGATAGCGCCCGCCATCGATCCACGCGAATTTGCCGGCGGTTGCCGCTGCGACGATTTGCGGCAGGGCGGTGCTGTCGTCTCGTCCCCAGACAAAGCGGGGGCGAAGCACCACGACCGGGAAGTCGCTCGTATTGAAGGAGAGCGCGACACGCTCGGCTTCGGCCTTAGTCGATGAATAGGTGCCTGCAAAGCGGGCGGGGTACGGGTGACGCTCGGAGGCGTTGATCAGTGGCTTGCCGTCCAGCAAGACCGATTCGGTGCTCAGGTGAATGGCTTGCGCAATGCCGGCGTTTCGAGCGGCGTCGAGAACCCGGCGGGTGCCGTCGACGTTGGCACGTCGCTGCGCCTGGCCACCGAGTCCGTGGTCCGTATCCGCCGCTGCGTGGATCAAGGCATCACATGAGGCCATGCCTTCGTGCAACGCGGCCGTCAGCAAGTCACCGTCGAATGGCTCGGCTCCGAGGGTGGTCACGGTATTCCTGGCGGCTTCGCTTCTGACCAGCGCAATGATCTCGACACCCAACGCGGTGAAATGACGGATCACGTTTCGACCGATATAGCCGCTGCCACCGGTCAGAAAGATCCGGCGGGGAGGATGCGAGTGCGGTTGCGCGATGTCGAGGGGCACGATGAGGTTGGGTGCATTCATGTTAAGGACGTGAAAAAGCCCAGCGATGTAGGGATCGCAGTCAGTTCAGACAATGGAAGGCACGGGTGGACGCGCGGGTCGGCTACCTGGCCTTTCGGCGTGAGGGTTTTGGGGCAGGGTCGAGATCGACGAGCCAGTCGATCTCCCGCAGCAGGCGAGAGCGCTCTTTGGCCGGAAATACGTGGAAGTCCAGACTTTCCAGCAGTTTCAGACCCTCCAGCGCGAGGTAGGCGAGCAAGGCGCCTCGCGGTACGGCGGCGTCGTCGAGCAGCGCGTTGATGACCGACGACTGATTGTGCTGCATCGCCTCACGTAGACCCGCGTCCTGCGCCAGCGCGGCGCAGAGGCTCAAGGCGATGGCGCGCTGTTCGGTCGGCAACGGGTTCGCCGCCGCCTTGATGCGGCCGCGGACAACGCGACTGTCAACATCGCCAAGGTCGTCGGCGCAAGCCGTATTGAAGGCGTTGTCGCGGGCAAGCGCGCGTTGCACGATCGCGCCGATTAGGGCGTGCTTCGTCTTGTGGTCGTACACCACGCTGCCCTTGCTGACCCCCGCCTCGAGCGCGACGGAATCCAGTGTGAGATTCACGGCGCCGTCGCGCCCGATGACCCGCTCGGCGGCGTCGAGGATGTGATCTCTGTCGATGACGCGTTTTCGTCCCATCGCATTCAATTAATTTCTGACTGGTTGGATATTAATTGTCGCAAGATCGCGACGTCAAGTGCCGTAGGGATCCGACGATCAGAAGCGCGGCGCCTTTTGTGACGCGTTCACGTAGAGCGGGCTCGATCGTTTTGCTTCGGCGTCACATCACGCGGCTGTTTGGCGAGGCGGTTGATGCCCACACTCGCGAGCGATCGGATGTTCATCGGGAATGTGAGTTGATAGCCTGCGCGGAAAGACCGAATGACTGTTGATGCCTGAAGAGTCGCCGTTGCGGCGGAGCTCGATGTGCGACGGTTTTGTGTCGACGTGTGCCGGGCGCTTGAGACCGCGGTCGGCCATGAACGGATGCCGCTAATGAATATCCGCCGCCCGTGGCTGACGAAGCGGACGAAGATCGCTTGCTGCTGCGGCATTGCGCGCGCCTTCGAGTTGGCGAAGCGCGCTACCTAGATGCGCTTTGAGGCCATGAACGGGTCCACACAGCGCACTCAGGTTTTGCTCGCAAATCGTCGATGCGCCAAATCGCTTCGTGCGCCTGTACTTCGCGCGTCTCGTCGCCAACACTCCTACGGCGGCGTTCGGATCAAGGCATCGCGCAGAAGGACATTGCGCGAATTATCGCCGCGCTGTCGAAGTGCGCTCCGCTCGCACGTTTCCAGATGCGCATTGTGAAATAAGGCTTTAAAAGAAGCCGCCTGCCGCATTCCCGATGACTCGCGGAGCACCAACCCTTCAATCAATCTCGTATAGGAGGTACCAGCGATGTCTACGATCACCACGCCGGACGGCGTAAAAATCTTCTACAAGGACTGGGGGTCCGGTCAGCCGATCGTCTTCAGCCATGGCTGGCCCCTGTCGGCCGACGACTGGGACGCCCAGATGATGTTTTTCCTTCACCACGGCTACCGGGTGATCGCCCATGACCGGCGTGGGCACGGCCGGTCCGAGCAAGTCGGCACCGGCAACGACATGGACCACTGGGTCGCCGACCTCGCGGCACTGACCGAACACCTCGACATCCGCGACGCGATCCACATCGGGCACTCCACCGGCGGCGGCGAGGTGGCCCGCTATGTGGCTCGCCACCAGGAGCGAGTCGCCAAGGCCGTGCTCGTGGCCTCGTTGACGCCGAACATGGTGAAAACCGACGCGAACCCCGCAGGTCAGCCGCCGGAATGGTTCGACGCGGTTAAATCAGGTCTGCTTGGCAACCGATCCGAGTTTTACCGGGCCGTCCCGGAAGGGCCGTTCTATGGATTCAACCGTCCGGCCGCCAAGCCGTCCGAGGCGGTGATCGCGAACTGGTGGCGCCAGGGCATGGCCGGCAGCCCCCAGGCTCACTACGAGACCGTATTCTCCTGGCTGGAGGACTACACCGAAGATCTGAAGAAGATCACCGTGCCGGTCCTGGTCATGCATGGCGAAGACGACCAGATCGTCCCATTCGCCAGTTCGGTGCCCCGCGCGGTCGACCTGCTCGCGAACGGTGCACTGAAGACATACCCCGGCTTCCCGCACGGCATGCTGACCACCCACGCGGACATCCTCAACCCCGACCTTCTCGCGTTCATCAAATCCTGACGGAACGCTAGCCTGAACTAGAGCGAGGCGATTCAAGTGGCGCGCTCCACGGGTGCGCCACTCGGCTTACGTGCCCGCTTAGGGTCGAGAACCACAAATCCGCTGAGCCCCCAAGCCGATCCAATCCCGACGGTCAAGCGGCTGCGTTCAGGCAGGCCATGGATTCCGTTTAGGCCCGCCTGGTGAAGTGTCGGGGCACGATCGCGGTGAATGCCTGTCGGTCCGAGTTGTCATCGAAGCACGCCTCGCGCCGTGCGATGAGAAAGAACCGAGCCTTCTGCAGAGGCGACAGGGATGACAGGGACGATAGGGGCGGCAGGGGCGGTACGGACGTCGGGGGTTAGCGGTTAGGGGGCAGGGGCGGCACGGATGACAGGGGCGGCGGCGTTGATCGGGTCTTCAGCCCAGGCCGTGCGGCCGCGGAGACCTTGAAACAGCCGACGCCGAGCGGCTTTGTCCGCGTCACGCGAGCCACCATGAAGACGGCCGAGGACAGTTCAACGGATTTCGAGGAGAATGCCAGGCTCAATGCCGCGTTGGACGTCATCGGCGCGCTGAGCGTGTTGACCCGCGTGCTGACCCACTGCGGGCTCGCTGAGGCATTGCCGTCACCGGTCGCGGTCAATCACTCACGGAAGAACTTGGCTGATACGGGTCCGATATCTCGATCGTCGATCGGGAAGGGAGGCGATTCGGGTGCGGGTCGCGTCCCGCTCGTCCTGTCACGCAACAATGCATTGTCATGAAACTCAGTCCTCTCACGTCGCAAGGATCCGTTGACCGGCAAGCCCATGACTGGCGCGCGGTGGCAGCGGTGATGCTGGGCGTCGCGCTCTCGTCGCTGGATACCGCGATCGCAAACACCGCATTGCCCACGATCGCGGGCGACCTTCACGCCTCGCCGGCAACCTCGGTCTGGATCATCAACGCCTATCAGATCGCCATCGTCGCGACCGTGCTTCCGCTCGCCGCACTCGGCGACATCATCGGTCATCGCCGCATCTTCATTGCGGGCCTGTCACTCTTCACGCTGTCGTCACTCGTCTGCGCGCTGGCGTCGACGCTGCCGTTGCTGGCCGCGGCGCGCACGCTGCAGGGCCTGGGCGCGAGCGGCATCATGAGCGTGAATATCGCGCTGCTGCGCTTTATCTATCCCCCCGATCGACTCGGGCGCGGGGTCGGTCTGAACGCGCTGACGGTCGGCTTTTGCTTCTCCGTCGGACCCACCGTCGCCTCGCTGATCTTGAGCATCGCGACGTGGCCCTGGCTGTTCGGCATCAACGTGCCCCTGGGGCTTCTCGCGCTATTGGCGGCAGCGCCCTCGCTGCCGCATTCACCGCTTGGAAAACATCGCTTCGACGCGATCGCGGCGCTGTTGAACGTGGTCATGTTCACCACGCTGATCTTCGCGCTCGGCGCCGCGTGCCAGCATGAGCCGGCGGCGATCTGGGGCGGCTCGTTGGGTATGGCAATGGTCTTCGGCGCGTTGTTGATCCGGCGCGAACGTGACAATCGCGCGCCGATATTGCCGATCGATTTATACCGGGTACCCATCTTCGCGCTTTCTGCGGCTACGTCGATCTGCAGCTTCGCCGTGCAGGGTCTGGCGTTTGTGGCATTGCCCTTCTTTTTCGAGGGGGTACTCCATCGCAGCCAGGTGCAAACGGGCTTTCTTCTCGCGCCGTGGTCCATCGTCGTCGCGTTGACCGCACCGGTCGCAGGCCGGCTGTCGGACCGCTATTCACCGGCCGTTCTCGGGGGGATCGGCTTGCTGATCCTGACGCTCGGCATGACGTCGCTCGCTTTGCTACCCGCAGACCCCGGCGTCGCCGACATCGTGATTCGTTTGCTGTGCTGCGGGGTCGGTTTCGGCTTTTTCCAGTCGCCGAACATGCGGGCGCTGATGTCCGCGGCGCCGCCGTCCCGCTCGGGCGGCGCGAGCGGCACGATCGCGACCTCGCGCTTGCTCGGCCAAACCCTTGGAGCCGCACTGACGGCGCTATGCTTCAATTTTGCGGGCGGTGTCCAGGGGGCGAGCATCGCGCTATGGATGGGTGCTGCATTTGCACTGGCGGCCTGTATTGCAAGCTTGGCCCGCACGGCGGTCTGATCTCATGACGTTGCACCTTCGCTCGCCGTATGGCATCGCATACCTAACGGGTTCTACAAGGTGCTAGCGGGTTCTAGATCCATTGGTCGTTCAGCACCGTCCGTTCGTTGCTTGAGCCGTCCCCGGTGTTGACCACGCCGCGCGGCTCGATCAGCAGCAATTTCACTTCGGTATGCGCGCAGGGCTTGTGCTCGATGCCTTTCGGCACAACGGCCATCTGACCCGCGCGCAATACGATCGAGCCATCGCCGGAGGGGCCGTTGCGAAAATCGATTCGCAATTCGCCGTCTAGCACGATAAAGGTCTCATCGGTATCGCTGTGCGTGTGCCAGATGAATTCGTCTTTGATCCTGACGACCTTGAACTGATAGTCGTTCATTTCCGCGACCACGCGCGGTTGCCAGTAGCCGTCGATCGCCGCGATCTTGGCGCTCAGGTCGATCGCTACGCATTGGCCGCGCGTAGCGGGTGCCGTATGCGCATGCGTTGAAGTGGACATCGTTCGTTCCGTTAGATGTGGACGTCCATCGACAATACGCGGTCACCCACGGGCCGTATTGAACGATCGTGGGTGGCTTTTCAAGCGTGGGGCAGGCGGTTCACGATCTGGAGCCAGCGTCCGGGCGTAAGGCCGAAAGTCTTCAGGAAATGACGCGACATATGGCTTTGATCGGCAAAGCCCGCGTCTGTCGCCGCATTCGCGAGCGAGACGCCCGTGAGCAGCAGGCGTCGCACGGCATCGAGTCTGCGCAGGGTGAGGTAGCGATACGGGCTCGTGCCGTAGAACGTGCGGAAATCATGCGACAGGCTCCAGCGGTCTCGGCCGGTGGCCGTTTCCACTTCTTCGAGCGTGACCACACGCGTGAGATTCGCGTGCAGATACTCGCGCGCGCGGCGTGCCGCGAAATAGTCGCCTTTCCCACGCGCACGCGGCATCCCCGAGACAGCGGCGAGCGCGTGCGCGAGCTCGGCCAGCGCATCGCTGCGTTCAAGCGGCTCGAACACATGGTCGACGCGTAGCAGCAAGGATTCCGTGGCCGCCGCGATACGCGGATCGGTTGTCACGCCGCCTTCGAGGAACGGCAATGCCTGACCACCCAAAGCGTCCTGGAAAAGCGCGGGCGCCACGTAAATCATGCGGTAGCGGAAACCTTCGTCTGTCCCTGCCTGGCCGTCATGCGCTTCGTCTGGGTGCAGCACGATGGTATTGCCCGGCAGGCTGTCGCGCCGGTTGCGACGATAGCTGAAGCTCTGCACGCCCTCGAGCGTGCGTCCGATCGCGTAAGTGTCGTGGCGATGCATGGCATACGCTTTGCCATGAAACCAGGCCTCGATGCGCTCGACGCCCTCAGCGGGGTGTGCGCGCACTACCCAGTCTGAATGCACGGCCGTTGATTGTCGGGGCATGGCGAGGCACCAAAAAGGGGATCGAATTCGCGTCGGCGCAAAAGAGCCGAGTCGATTTTACAGATGACTGCGTGAGCGCGCTGCGCAAGGGTGAGTTCGGTGTCTTGCAGTCGAAGCGGTGTGGACGAACGCTTGGTCCGTCGCCGTCGAGCGTCCCAAGGGTTGTAAAGCGCCCGCGACTTCCGATTGGCCCCATTGAGAGCTCGGTTCGTCCCACTTCGCGTGTATTGATAGGCCGAAATCGCTAGATTTGTGAAGCGCAAGGTCCCCGGTCTCGGATGTCCTGGCTTTAGCCCGGAAAGAAAACCGAAAGGGCCGCACGGTAACGCGAGCCGGCGTTGCCAAGCACGGGTGAAAGCAGCCCCCCGTTAATTGTCACCGACACAGGTACTGTTTGGATGCCAGGACAGACCGTATTGCCCTCGGTGTCGGGTTCCGCACGGAGTTTCTCGTCATCGGAGATGTCACGGCATGGCGATTTCAAGCAGGCTGAGATGCAGGTCGAAATCTTCAACGTCCCTGAAGCGAAGACGTTTTGTCGGGCTGGCAGCAGGGCTGGCGTTCCTCCCCAACGCGCCGACAACGGTGCTGTCGGCGGCGTACGCGACAGTGCGACCGGCGATGTCTCGCACGCGTCCTGGAGAATCCGATTGGCCTAACGACGCACAATGGCAAGCGTTGAATCGGGCGATCGATGGAAGATTGCTCAAGCCTAGGACGATTTGGCAGGCCTGCGCGGAAGCCCCGTTAGCGAAAGATTGTCTTGCGCGTCTTAGGGAAGCGCGCAACCCGATCGCACTCGGTGACGATGCGGGTGCAACGCAGATTTCCGGCTGGCTCGATGCATGGATACCGAGTGCGAGCGCCTATGCCGTCCCTGCGCATTCGACGGCGGACGTCGTTGCTGCCGTCAATTTTGTGCGCGAGCACAATCTCCGCATGGTGATAAAAGGAGGCGGCCACAGCTACCTAGGCGGGTCGAACGCGCCGGACTCCCTTCTTATTTGGACGCGCGCGATGAATCGCATCGACTTGCACGACGCGTTCGTTCCGGTTTGCTGCTCGACGGCGCCGACGCAGGCCGTCACGGTGGAAGCAGGTTGCATGTGGATCGATGTGTACGCTGCCGTCACCACGCAGGCCGGGAGGTACATTCAAGGTGGTGGCTGCACGAGCGTGGGCGTTGCCGGCCTGGTCCTGGGCGGCGGATTCGGATCGTTTTCGAAGCGCTACGGATTAGCTGCCGCGAGTCTGCTGCAAGCCGAGGTTGTCACGCCCGATGGGGTTGTCCGGACTGTCAATCGTTCTCAGGAACCCGACCTGTTTTGGGCTTTAACGGGCGGCGGAGGCGGCAGCTTCGGCGTGGTGACCAAGTTGACGCTGGAGACTCATGATCTGCCTGAAAACTTCGGCTCGGTCGAGTTCAAAATCCAGGCGTCCACACCCGAGGCTTACGGGAGATTGATTCAGCGATGGATCGAACACTACGCCGATAGGCTTTTCAACGCGCATTGGGGCGAGCAGATCACTTTCTACAAGAATGAAGTTCACGTGGCGATGGTGTGTCAGGGACTTCGACATGATGAAATCCAATCGGCGTGGGCCCCCTACATCGATTGGGTGCGATCGTCACCCGAAGATTTTATCTTTAGCGAGCCGCCACGCTTAGAGGCCGGGCCCGCACGCAACTGGTGGAACGTCGACACCAACGCCGGGCTTGTGAGAGACTCGCGGGCGGATGCTTCCCACGACCATGCCTGGTGGCGGGGCGACGGAGATCAGGCATCCGCTTTTCTTCACGGCTACGAGTCACAGTGGCTACCTGCGACGCTTCTTGAATCGACTGAACGGCGCAGGCTTGCCGATGCCCTTGTCGCGGCGGCTCAGCTTCATGCCGTGGAACTTCACTTCAACAAAGGATTGGCGGGCGCTCCCGCGAACGTCAGAGAGAACGCGCGTCGGTGCGCCATCCATCCCAACGTCGCCGATGCGTTCTGCTTGGCGATTGTCGCGTCCGGCGGCGCGCCTCCATTTGCGGGTCTTCCGATCGCGCCGCCGGATATGGAACAGGCGCACCGTGACGCTAAGGACATCGCGAAGGCCGCCGCGATGCTAAAGGCGTTAGCGCCACATGGCGGATCGTATGTCTCGGAGACCGATTTTTTCCGCGCGGATTGGCGTGAGGCGTTCTGGGGACCGAACTATGCACGATTGAAAACGATCAAGGATCGCTACGATCCAGACGGCTTTCTTTTCGTCCATCACGGAGTCGGCAGCGAGGATTGGAGCCCCGATGGCTTCAAGCGATTGCGGTTCTGATTTAAAACAGCTTCTGCACGCGCAGCACACCGACGTTGGACACGAATCCTCCGCCCGCCTGGAGTTCATAACGCGCCGTCAGGCTCAACGTGTCCGAGCGCAGCAGGGTGACGCCGAGCGACACGTCGGCCAGGTCCGATACGGGCGCCATTCCCACCGTCGTGAAGCCTGTTCCCGTCGGATCGCCCGCAAAGCTCGCCGACGTCACGGCCTTCGCATGATCGAACTCGTGCAACCACTTCAGACTCATCGTCGGCACCAGGTCACCATACGACGTCGAGAACACCTTCGATAATCTCGCACCCAAGGCGCTACGCACCGAGTTCACGTTCGTACCGCCGACCTCCAATTGCGGGCCGTCACCACTTTCCGTATAGCTCTGCTGGTTCAAGTGGCTCATGGTCAGGCTCGCCAACGGCGTTACCGTATAGCCGTCGTCGAGCACGAGCGGCCAACCGAATTCGGCGTTCAACGCAAATTGCCGACCGTTGAAGTTGCCATTCGCCGTGCCGTTGTAGCCCGTCATGCTGACGATGCGCGTCGTATCGAAGCGCTGATATGTCGCAGCGCCCGAAAGGTTCACATACCACGGCGAACCCGCATAGCTCGCATAGCCGATCAAGCCATACGCGTCGATGCCCGCGCTGTCGCCCTCGGTATCGCCCGTGTTGTCGATCTGCGTATGCGTATAGTCGAACGCGGCGCCGACGCGCCAACGCTCGCCGAGCGCGCGATCGGCGCCGAGCAGCAGGCCGCCGTAGTTCGCGTTATACCCGTCGACGTCGTCGCGCGCATTTTGCCCGGAATGACCGCCAAATGCCTGTGCCCAGCCGGTCCAATCGGATGGCGCCTCTCCCGTTGCGACACCGCTGCCGGTATCGGCACGCGCGAGGCGCAGGCTGTCCATGTGTGCACCGACGATATTCATCTCGTCATCGGCCGATGCCCGGCTTGCGGCCTGAAACTGCATCGGGCTGAGTTGCTTGCCGATCTGGTTCGCGGTGCTCACTGAACCGCCGGCCAGGGCTCCATCAGTCGCATCGTAGAGTGCGAGCAGTTGCGCATTGCTCACGCCTTGATAGCCGAACAAACCGCCGAGCGCGGCACGCGCGTTCGGCGCCGTCGCCAGTTGACTGCCCGAGGCACTGCCCGGGGTACTGCCAGGGGGACTGACCGGGGCAGTGACCGAGGCGCTGAGTATGTCCACGACCAGGTCCGTATCGCTGCCTACGGGATCGCTTTCGCCGGTCACGGTGCTCGTGTAACCATCGATCGAATAATGGAGCGTGTCCGCGTTGTACGTGGCCGTGCCGCCCGTGTCCTCGATGACGACAAAACGCTGGCCCGCCGCAAACTGAAAGCCACCCGCCGTGCTTTTGAGTGCGATACCGGAGCCCGGGGCAAGCGTGACGTCACCCGCGACGACCAGGCGACCGTAGCCGGCGTCGCTTTCCGAGCCGCTGAAGTTCGCGCCGTTCGCCACGCCGATCACGAGCGCCGAGCCGCTGGCTTGCGCGTAGTTGCCCGAGATCGTCACGATGTTGTCGACTTGGAGCGCCGTGCCGTTGTTGTAGACGGTGTTCGAACCGTTCTCGATATTGTCGTTGAGCACTTGATGGCCCGACGCGAACGTCACATCGGTATTGCTGGTGATGGCGCCGATCGCACCGCCATAGCCTGTTAGCGTGCCGAATGTCGTCCCCGTGCCGCCGGCGATCGAGAGTGCGTTATTCGAATCGTTCTCGATATTGCCGGCGATCGTGCCCGTGTTGACGAAGGTGCCGATCGAGCCGGATGAGTTGATCAGGATCGCGTCGACGGGACCGCTAATCGTGCCGCTATTGCTCAACGTCCCGATCGCACCGTTGTTGTTGATACCTGTAGCGCCCCCCATGATCGTGCCGGAGTTGGTCAAGGTTCCGATGGTGCTGAGGGAAAAATGATTGGACGAGAAGGCGATGCCGATTCCTATGGAGCCGCCACGGATCAAGCCGCTATTGATCAAAGACGTGATCGCGGATTCGTTCTCGATACCGTAGCCAGTACCGCCTTCGATGATGCCGGCATTGGTCAGCGTGCCGACAGAGCTGTAGACTTCAAAGATCCCTACGGAGCCGCCGCTGATCGTGCCACGATTGCTATTGTTCAAAGACTTGATCGTGCCCAGGCTGTAGATGCCGAAGCCGCCTTCGACGGTGCCTGAATTGGTCAGCGTGTCGATCGTACCGCTGTTAAAGATCCCTGCTTCGGGGGCACTGATCAAACCGCTATTGATCAACGACGTGAGGGCTTCTTGGTTGACGACGCCGAAGTATCCGCCGCTGCTTATCGTGCCGGTGTTCGACAGGACGCCGATTGAACCGCCGCCTTGGTTGGTCACACCGCTAAAGGTGCCCTGTATTGTGCCCGCATTGCTCAGCGTGCCTATGGTCCCACTATTGAGGACCCCTGCGGAGGTGCCGCTGATCGAGCCCGATCCTATGGTCAGATTGCTACCGCTCCAAGTCCAATTCGAGCCCGAACTCGGAGTGCCTTCGGTGACCAATGTCCCGGCCACCGTGGTTATACCGTTTGCGTAGGCCGCCTGTGATCCTGCCGCGAGCAGCGCGATCGCCGCGGCCGCTATCGCATGGCGTTTGCGCCCGCCCTTGCCGCTTTTCGTTCCATGCGCGCGGGCCAGCTCCGACACCACCTGAAACCGGCCCAGGTCGGCGCTCCATACAATGCGATAGACGTGATTCAAAGCTGACCCCGAGGATTGTTTTATCGCTTTTTTAACTATTACCGCGTCCATCTCAAATAATGGAGCCGACCGGCGGATCGCGCGGGCGCGGCGCGCTCGCGCGCGGATGTCGCGGGATTGTAAAAGCCGCAATGACGGACAGGGTGCGAAATCATTTGGGAAGTCGTGCGCTATCGTTGCGTTCAAGACACCCGTCAGATTTATTTTGAAAATGTGAGACGCCGTGTCATGCCGCATTCGAAGGATGCGGCAATAATTCCGGAGAGCACGATTGCGGTCACCTCGCACGGTGGTCGATGCCGGTGGCGATGTCTACGTGGTCGAATACGATGGCCAAGTGACTCGCAAAATCATGCCGACGCCCCGAGCAAGCGCATGAGGGCTTTCGGTCTAAACCGATGCTCCGAAATGCGCAACATCACACCGATGAAGGTCATCACTCGATGGGGACGTTTCGGATCGCTACCACGATTCTTTTGGGTGGGAACGGACCACGTGCGATTAGCCGCTACCGGTCACGCGATCGTATTGGGCGTGGCTAAGATCGGGAAGAAAATCGACGCATCGCCAGTAACGGACGGCGTGGAAGGGATGAGCAGGGGCCTTAAGGAAATTCGCAAATTCGCGCACCGAAAGCGGCTAAGGCCTCGACGCGGCATGCGCTGATGCGAATGTCGACATGGAGCGAAACGGCGCCAAACTCGACGATGCTTGTCGACGCCGCCATACTCGTATGGCTCGATACGCGCATTGCGGCAATCGCACCTGCGCTTAGCGCCGTCAAAGTAGCTGACCGCCTCCTAAAGAAAGAATCGAACGATATCGGTACGTTTTTCTTCTTACAGTGCAATAAAGTATCTGAACTGCATGATTTGCAGCAATTATTGCCCTCTCCTCCGCGAATCAGTCGCTTGTCAGTCAATCGAAAATATCGCCCGACCACAACGCGCTAAGTCTTTGAAGGCGCACACACAACGGGGCGAGTCATGAATTGCTTGAAAAAATCACTACTTCGCGGCACTGCGATTGCCATTTGCGCCGCATTGGCGGCATGTGGCGGGTCGAACTCACCGGGCGCGACGGCGACCACGACGTCGACGGGCGGCACGACGCCGTCTGCTTCACCCACCACGATGTCTGCAAGCGTCTCGTCGCTCGTGCTTTCGGTCAACGATACCGGCACCAATGCGGCCCTGACCGGCACCCCTCGGACAATCACTTTCACAAACACAGGAAGCGCCGCGGTTGTGGATTTTCAAGTCGCGACCACGCCTGCGCTGCCGACGGGGACGACGACGTCCTCGACGTGTGGCGCGACGATCGCCGTGGGGTCGAGTTGCACGTACACCATCACGCCGGGAAGTACACCGAGCGCAGCGGTCGGCGACACAAACGCGGCGCCGCTCGTGCTGTCGGCATCCGGTTCGAACGCGACTGCCGTGAACGTCGCGGTCAGCGTCTTGGGTTACGGCAGCGTGTATCAGGCGGGCTATGTGTTTTCGATCGATGACACGACTGCAGCGACAGGCAGCATCGGCGGTACGGTTCTTCAGCAATCGGACGTGACGTTCGGCGCAGTGTGGTCGCCCGACGAGACCCTCAATGCGTCCAGCCTGACTGACGGCTCCGGCAACTCAAGCACCATTGTTGCCGCGCTAGGGACCCTATCAGGCTACGCGGCACCGCTTTGCACGCAGGTCACGGACGGCGGTTATACGGACTGGTATTTGCCCGCCATCGACGAACTGGACGGCGGGTCGCAATCCGCCTTTACTACACTGCTGCCACTCGGCGTTCCCGCGGCCACGACGTCGGAGTATTACTGGTCGTCGACGGAAGTCAACGCAGCCGAAGCGGATTCAGTGCACGTCGGCGGTGTTCTTACATCCGCGACGTTATCTGAAGCGGCCCTGAACAAGTCTCAGGGATTTGGGGTCCGCTGCGCTCGCGCAATGACCAACTGAAACTCAAGAAATATCGACCTGCTCACCGTATCGGGTTCGATGCAAGCTGTGTGGTTAGCCTCTGCCTGAGGCAACCTCACCAGCGGATTGCCCCCATCTCCCGCCGAAGCGCCCCGAAGTCGAGGCCCGGCGGCGAGATGTCGCGGCGCAACTCCATGCTTGAACTCGACCGAAAAGTTCGATCGCTTGATTCGCTTTGATTCAGCTGGAATATCCGCATTAGCGCCCACATTTTTTTTGGTGGGCAGCACAGTAATTGAACACGTCGGGACAGGGAGAGCGGTCTTAACTCGGGAAGCCGTGCTTCCTTGCCCTGAATGCGACGACGAACGCCAAAAGCAGCAAACCGGCGAGCGGCCACGCAAACGCCGCGACGCCGAGATAGTCGAGCATCAGCCCACCGAGGATGCCTGCGGCGGCGATAGCGGCGTTCCACATCGTCACTACGATAGATTGCGCCACGTCCGCGTCGTCTCCACTGACGTGGGCCGATGCCGTTTGATAGAGCGCGGGAGCGCCGCCAAACGCCAGCCCCCATATGACAGTTGCGAAATAGACGGCTGCTGGATACGCGTAGCCAATTGCCAGCACGACAGTCGCGACAAAGAACAGCGCGATGCTCAGCAGCGTCAGTCTCCGTAGAAATCGGTCGATCAGCGCGCCGGTCGCGAACATGCCAATTAGCGCCGCAGCACCGAACAGCAGCAATACGACATCGACATGAGGGAGTAGTCCCGATGGCGCGACAAACGGAGCGACGTAGGTGTAGAGCACGTTATGCGCCAGCACAAAGCTCACCATTGCACTAAGCACGGAACGAAATCCGGCTATCCCTAGCACCATACGAAGCGGCGAACGATCGATGCTTTCTTCGCGCGGCAAATCCGGGACGGAGAGCGAAACCCAAGCGATAGGCAGTAAAGATGCGCCGCTCATCAGCCCAAACGTTGCGCGCCAACCCATCGACAGACTCAGCATTGTCCCAGCCGGAATTCCGAACGACAAAGCTGCCGGGATGCCCAGCATGGCGATCGAGATTGCGCGTCCGCGCAGATGAGCAGGCGAGATACGACTTGCCTGCCCGGCAAGTTGAGCCCAAAGCAGGCCGGAATTCGTACTCTCGTGCGTCAGGCGTTCCAGCCGCCGTCGACGGTCAGATTTTCGCCGTTGACGAATGAAGCTTCCGTACTGCACAGGAACGCTGCGGCAGCGGCGATTTCCTCGACTTTGCCGTAACGGCCGACGCTCGTTAGCGCCTTGTTTGCGTCGTATCCTGGTGTACCGGGCTGGGGCGCCAGTTCAGTAGCGATCGGGCCAGGCTGGATTCCGTTGACCGTCACGCCGTGCGGCCCAAGCTCTCTCGATAGACCGCGTGTGAAACCGTGCAAAGCGAATTTGGTGGCGATATACATCGTCACGCCGGCCATCGGCGCAGCCTCGCCGAACGCCGAGCTGATGTTGACGATTCGCCCCCAACCCGCCTTGAGCATGCGCGGAGCGAGCTTCTTCGTAAGTTCGATCGGACCGCGGACGTTGAGATTGAAATGCTTGTCATAGGAGTCATCCGACGACTCCAAGAAGGGGCCGAAGTCGACCGTGCCGGCGTTGTTGATCAAGATGTCGAGCCGACCGTTGAACGCGCCTTCGAACACGGAGTCGACGGCGTCGACGAGATCGTTCACGCCTTCCAGCGTACTGAGATCCGCCTTTACCGCTTCCGCCTTTCCGCCTGCGCGACGGATCTCATCAACAACCGATTCCGCACGCGCCGGACTCGCCGCGTAGTTGACGATGACCGAGGCGCCCTCGCGGGCCAAACGGATAGCCATCGCCGCGCCGATTCCGCGCGATGCGCCGGTCACGAGCGCAAGTTTGTTTTCCAGGTTTTTTTCCATTGCAGTGTTGTCCTTCGTTGACTTTCTGTAGCACCTTGTTGGCATGGTGGAAGCCCAGATGCCGTTGCCCGGCGACGGGAAGCGACACGGCGAACGCAACTTCCTCATGCCGTTTCTCAACCTCATGGGGTCGACATCGATACGCTACCCAAGTGGGAGAAAGGTCAGTAGCCGCGAGAAGGGAATAGTCGGCATTCCTTCAGGGAATAGGAGAGGGAACCGGGGTCGACATTCCGGAAAGGAATCGTCTGCATGCTGACTTCACTGCACGTTCGAAGGCGCTGGAACCTCACAAACGCTCGGATCGCTGCTGACAGCGCACAATCGCTCACGCAACTCTCCCGAATCGATGCACCGCTTTGAGCTGTCGTTGGGGGCCAAACACGCCGGCAAACACGTACTGCCCGACATCGAGGAGCAAGATGGATCGCCTGACGGCCATGGAAACCTTTGCCAGTGTGGTGGAAACGGGATCGTTCTCCGCGGCGGCAAGAAAGCTCGGAATAGGACAACCCGCAGTGTCCAAGACGGTCGCCATGCTGGAACAGCGACTCGGCACGCGTCTGCTGCTTCGCTCCAGTAGGGGGCTCACCCCGACGGACGCCGGTTTGCAGTTCTATGAGCGTGTCAAACAGGTCATTCAGGACGCGGACGCCGCGGAACGATCCGTAAGTGCTCACGGCTCGGATATTTCCGGCCGCCTGCGTATTTGTGCGCCGGTAACGTTCGCGCGTCTGTATCTCGTGCCGGCAATCGACGCGTTTCTGGGCGCGCATCCAAACATCGAACTCGACATGATTTTGGACGACCGCCGCGTGGATCTTCAGGAAGAAGGCGTCGATGTCGCGCTGCGTACGGGCGATCTTAGCGATTCGAGCATGACAGCCAGGAAACTCGGTGAATGCAAGCGCCTCGTTGTCGGCACGCCGCAATACTTCGCGCGGATGTCCGAGCCTTTGACTCCCGCGGATCTCATCAATCACCAGGCCATCGTCTTCGACCATCGCGGCAGTACCCACACTTGGCTATTTCAACGCGATGCGTCCGAAGTCACGGCGACGGTCGCCGGACGCCTGCGCATCTCTTCGGGTGAAGGCGTCCGCGCGGCGGTGCTCTCCGGGCTAGGGCTATCCGTTTCGTCCGAGTGGATGTTTGCCCGCGAGTTAGCCAACGGACAGGTCACCGCTGTCCTTACCGACTGGTGTCTTCCCGCAATGTCGATGTGGGCCGTCTATCCGTCGGGAAAAATGGTCAGCGCCAGGGCACGTGCTTTCGTCGCATTTACCGAGGCGATTCTCAAAGGGCTCGCATCGAGCCGATCGTAGTACCTCATTTGTATGAGGACGTATTCTTGCTCGGAGGCCTCGTCGAAACCGACTTCTCCGACGCGCTGGCCCGAGCGCATCGCCACAATGCGATCCGGGATCTCGTTCAGCGGGTGTCGCGCTGCGTATTCGGGCGTGCGAGAGGAGCGGCCCGCGTCGCCCCGCACGAGCGTCGCGCGGCGCTACGCTCGGATCCCGCGTATGAACCGAGAGAAAATAATTTTCTCTATCGTCAATCGTCGAAACAATCGAGCGTCGTTTAAAAGTGACGACGCGTAATGTTTCGTAAGTGAGCTGCGTTGCTCAACAAAATTCTCTCGGCCGCGTGTCACAACCGATGTCAGGCAGACCGCGCGTCCTACCGGTCGAAAGGCACGGAAAATCCCTGCTGTTTGTGGATTTGAAACGCTATCGCGTCGAATACATTTTCGTCAGCTCACCAAATGACCCGATCACGGCGCTTCATCCGCATGCGGCCGACGATACCGCCGCGAAAAAGCGGGGTGCGATGTCGTGAGCGGGAATCAACCAATTGAAGGGGTTGGGCGAGTTTGAAAGCCGCGCAAGGACCGGCGCGGTTGTTGTTCTGAAAAGTCGAAATATTTACCGAAGAGAAATGCCGACCATGCGTCATTCGAATTTGCACCCGAAGAAAAAAGCCCTGGCGCTAGCCGTCGCGAGCGCGATCACCGGCATGCTGCCATTGATCGCGCAAGCGGACTGCGCGGGTTCGCCCTTGTCGACGAGTACCAGCACGACTGTCACCTGGTCGTCGGGCAACTGCACGGTGACCAATGCCGGCACCATTTCGGTGGCGAATTCCGCGGCCGTGGAGGTTTCGACTTCGTCGGTCGGCACGCTGAGCAACAGCGGCACCATCAGCGGCTATAACGCGGGTGTCTACAATAACGGCGGCACCATCAATGTCCTGACCAACGGCGGCACGATGGCCGCCACTGCGACCAATACCGGCGCAGGCGTCGTCAACTCCGGCAACATCGGTCAGCTGACCAACAGCGGCACGATTTCGGGCAACGCGGGTATTGACAATCGCGGTGGCGTCATCACCGTCCTGAACAATAGCGGCACGATTTCGCCCAGCTATTCGGCCATCTTTAACACCGGCAGCATCGGTCAGTTGACCAATAGCGGCAAGATCCTCGGCGACTGGGGCATCATCAACTATTCCGAAGGCGTGATCACGAGCCTGGTTAACAGTGTTGGCGGGACGATCTCGCCCCTTGAAACCGGGATCCAAAATTACGGACGTATCTCGACGATCACCAACGCGGGGGAGATCATCGCTTCCGCTGCCATCTGGAATACGGGTACCGGCGCCATCGGCGCGATCAACAACAGCGGTACCATCAGAGGCACGGAATACGCAATCCTCAATTTTCCCTCTGCCTCGATCGGCACGATCACGAATTCGGGCGCGATCATCGGCACGATCAAGAACGAAAACGCCGATGTAGTCCTGACGTTCGCCGGCGGTACGGGTTCGGTCTTCGGTACATTGACGGGCTATAACGGCGCGATCGGCACAATCACCAGCAATGCCGACGTCACGTTCGCCAGCGGCAATCTCGTGCTCAATGACAACGTCAATGTCGCGCAAGACATTGTGTACACCGTGAACAACACGGGTGCCACGCTTCAGGTCAACAACCCGATCACGATCTCCGGCAACTATAACCAGGCCGGCGGCACGCTCGTGATCGGCGTCGGGGACGGCGCGACACACACCGGTAACGAAAGCGATACGGGTTACGGCCGCCTGATCGTGAACGGCAACGTGACGCTCGCCGCGGGCACGGGTGTCGAACTCAAGAGCACGACGGGCAATTATGCGTTTGCGGCGGGACAGCGCTTTGTCGTCATCGAGTCGACGGGCATCAACGTGAACTACAACGAGAGCGCGCTCAATTACTCGATCGCGGGCTATACGAGCTCGATCACGGGGTTGAGCATGACGGTCGATAACGGCGAGCTCGTCGATACGGATCTGGTGCTGCAGATCAACAGCGCGACCGCAACGGCCTCGTCGTCGCCGACAGGAACGCCGAACGCGACGGTGCCGAACGCGATCCAGTCCTTGGGCGGTTTGTCGCACTATGCGGGCGTGAGCAATGCGGGGCTGTTGAACCTCTTTGACGCGGCCGATGCGCTCGAAGCGACGGGCACGACGGCACAGCTCAACAAGGCCGGTGCGCAATTGAGCCCGATTCAGCAAGCCAATTCGTCGCAAGCCGCGGCCGCTCCGACGATCGATGTGCTGAACGTCGTGGCCGATCACGTGCAGAGCCTTCGTCTGGCGCAAGCCGACGGCAACGACAGCGGCGAGTCGAGCGGCATTTCGACGGGCGAGAGTCTGGCTGGCTGGGGCGTGTGGGGCCAGGCCTTCGGTGGGCATGCGAGCCAGGGGCAACGCGGCGATACGCCGGGCTATAACGCGAACTACGGCGGCCTGCTGCTCGGGGCGGACAAGGCGATCGACGACCACTGGCGCGTGGGCGGCGTATTCAACTACAGCAACACGCAGATCAACGACACCGACGACACCGAAGGCGACAGCACGGAAGTCAACGCCTACGGCCTGCTCGGTTATGCGAGCTATACGGGGCAACCGTGGTACGTCAACGTGTCGGGTGGTGTGA
>NZ_RBZU01000025.1:1288-22141 GCF_003628125.1 Pararobbsia silviterrae | reverse complement strand
GCCGCCCATGCCGCCGGTGCCGCCCGCACCGCCTGCGCCGCCCGCACCGCCGGCACCGCCGCCGCCGCCCGCGCCGCCTGTGCCGGCTGTCGCCGTGCCGTTGCCGCCCGTGCTCGTCGCCGTGCCGGCCGAACCCGCACCGCCGGTGCCGGAGCTGGCGCCGCCCGTGCCGGCGCCGATCGACGAGTTGCCGGTGTTCATGCCGGTACTCGCCGAGGTGCCGCCGCCGGAGCCGCTTGCGCCGCCGCCCGTTGCGCCCGACGTCGAGCCCGCGCCCGCGCCGCTTCCGGTCGCGCCGCCGGCGAGGCCGCCCTTGCCGCCGGAGCCGCCTGCGCCGCCGTCGCTACCCGTCGAACCCGAGCCGCCGCCACCGCCTTTGCCGCCCGCGCCGCCGGTGCCGCCCGTCGAGAGCGCGTATCCGCCGGTGCCGCCCGTGCCGGCCGTCGCGCTGCCGTTCGTGGCGTCGCCGTTCGACGAATTGCCGTTGCTGGCGGAGCCGTTGTTGGCCGAACCGCCGGAACCGCCCGCGCCACCGGCGCCACCCGCGCCGCCGTCGCCGCCATAGCCGTCGCCGCCATAGCCTGCGCCGCCCTTGCCGCCGCTGCCGCCGTTCGCATTACCCCAGATGCCGGCGTTGTTGCCGATGCCCGAGACGTAGATATTCGAGACGGTGCCGTCGAGCTTGCTTAGAGCCAGTGCTTTATTGGTATTGAACGAATCCGCGACCGAGCTGCTCGCGTAGCCGCCATTGTTGGCGGCGGAACCATACGAGGCCGCATAGGCGTCGCCCGAGTTGCCGCGGTCGTCGCCTGCGCTGCTGTCGTTGTTTTGATTGGAGTTGTCGGATGAGGCGGAAGAATTGTCGGCGGCCGAATTGCCGCCCCCGCCTTGCGACGTCGAGGTGCTTGCCGACCCCAACAAGCCGCTGTTCGTGCTGCTACTGTCGGCCAGCGCGGGCGCGCTGAAGCCGAAGGCCAAACAAATGGCCGTTGCCATTAATGTTCGAGTCATGGTCGAGATCTCCCGTGAAAAGACGGCTCGTTGCGGTCGGATTGGGCACCAACCAGCCGTTCTCTCCTGCATAGAAAACGCCAGAAATCGGGAAATCGCTTATAAGTCCATGAATCGACGAAAAAATAATTTAATTCGCAATTTACGCAAAAAAAACGAGTGTATTAAGCAGATTTCAATTTGTTTCAGAGGCGCACAGGGGGGCGCTTGATGAAATCGTTCGCGCGATCCGCGCGTGGGCGTGTAGATCAAGCCAATTCAAGGACTTGCCTCGCTTGTCTCGCACACAAGGTGAAGGGCAAAAACGTTTCAGATTTGAAGCACGCGTTCGTTGGAGGCGGTTGTTCGTGCCGCGCCGTGTGGAGATCGATCGCACGGGCGCGGCGATCCGCCGCGTGCTATTTGACGGTCGCGCGGCGCGCGAGCATGGCCTTGTCGAATTCGGCCGTCAGCGTCGTCAACGCCGCGACCAGATTTGCCCGCTTTTGCGCGAGGGATAGTCCGGAACCTTGTGTGACGATCGTCGAGTCGCTCGCATGAGGACTAAGATAATGTCCATCCGGCAAGCGCCGCGCCAGCTCGAGCGACAGATAGACGGCTTCCTGCTGGTTGCCGATGTCGCGCGAAAACGCGGTCACGCGAATGCCGTAGTCGTGTTCGGGGAACACGGTGTCGAATTGCTTGCTCAGTCCGCGTGTGAGCAGACTGCCGACATCCTGCTCGGTCAGCGGGACATTCGTGAGGTGCGTGGTCGCGTCGAAGGCGAAGCTCGCGCAGCTCAGGCTTGCAAGCACGATACCGATGAGCAGTCGTCGGGTCGTGCGCATATCAGAAAACTCCGGTCATAAAGGGAGCCCGTCGCGAGACGAGGCAGGGTTCGACGAACCCGAGGGCAGGCGAAACGGTATCGCAATCGGCGATCGTTGTCTGTCGGAAGGCGTCCGTCATGAAGATTCCAGCTCGCGCGACGGCACGCCGTGACGTCATGACGCCTTCGCGTCACGGCGTATCGGGTGAAGCGCCCGAGGGGAAACAAGGGATACCGACCTCATGCCCGCAAAAGCGAAACGCAACCTGCTGATTCTGCTGGCCGCCGTGCTCGTGCTGATCGTCGTGCTCGGACCCTTGGGCCTCGGCGTGTTCGTCGCGCAGCGCACGTCCGAGAGAAGCGAGTACGCGAAGCTCGGCGTGCGCGCCGATTATGCACTCAAGCGCGCCGATACGGTGGCGTCGAATCTCTACGGCGTGCTGCGTGAACTCGATCAATGGAAGGGCGAGCGCTGTACGCCCAAGCATCTCGACCATCTGCGCGACCTCGCGCTCGAAAATCGCTTCGTCCAGGACGCCGGGGTGTTCGCCGACGACGGCCGATGGCTGTGCTCGTCGCTCGTCGGCGTCTTGTCGGGCAGCGCGCCTCAGGTGTCGCCGCCCGACTGGCGCGGCGACCACGGCATCGTCGGCTGGTTCAAGATGCCGCGCCTGAGCCAGGCGGCGTCGACGCGCCGCACGCTCGTGCTCGGGTACGACCATTTCTATGTCGAGCTCGATCCCGACGTGCTTGTCGATGCGATCGACGACTACGACCGCGGCATCGGCGTGTTCGTGACGACCCCGCCGCATCTGGTCGCCTGGAACGCGGTCGCGAACCCCGAGCGCCTGCAAGCCGCGTTCGACAGCGGCGGCGTGGTGCCGGGATCGGACCGGTTCTATGTGATCCGGCGCTCGCGCGTGCTGCCGATCGCGGTCGTCGTCAGCGAGCCCAAGTCGCAGTTGCTTGTCGTCTGGCGCAACAACGTCTGGGGATGGCTCATCGCGAGTCTCGCGGTCGGCGCCACGCTCGCGTGGCTCATCATTCGCGTGTTCCGTGCGCGGCTGTCGCTCGACGGCGAGCTGCGGCGCGCGATCCGTCGTGATGAGATCGGCGTCGCCTACCAGCCGATCGTCGATCTCGAAACGCGCGCATGCGTCGGCGCCGAAGCGCTCGCGCGCTGGCATCTGCACGGCGCGGCCATCGCGCCCGACGTGTTTATCGTCGCGGCCGAACACAACGGACTGATTCGGGCGCTGACCGATCGCGTGCTCGAACGCATCGTGCGCGAGCTCGGCGATTTCCTCGAGGCGCATCGCGACTTCTATGTGTCGATCAACGTCAGCGCCGAGGACCTGACCTCACGCCGTTTCCTCGACGTGCTCACGCGCACGCTCGGACGGACCGAAATCCGCGCCGCGCAGATCCGGATCGAGGCGACCGAGCGCGGCTTCATTGACGCCGATGCGGCGCGCGAAGTCCTCAAGGCCTTTCGCGAAGCGGGCCATCCGATCTATATCGACGACTTCGGTACGGGCTATTCGAGTCTCTCGTACTTGCAGACGTTGCCCGTCGACGTGCTCAAGATCGATAAATCGTTCGTCGACACGATCGGCTACGAGGCTGTGTCGAGCAGCGTGGCGCCGCACATCATCGAGATCGGGCGCGCGCTGGGACTCGGCGTCGTCGCCGAAGGCGTCGAACGCGAGGACCAGGCGCGCTATCTGATCGAGCGCGGCGCGCGCTATGCGCAAGGCTGGCTGTTCTCGAAAGCGTTGCCGGCCGAGGCGCTCGTGCGCTTCGTTCAGGGGCCGGCCGCCGTCGCCGCTACTGAACAATCGTCAGGAACAGGAAGACGAGGAAGAGCACGAGATGCACGACGCCCTGGAGCACCGTCGTCCGGCCAGTCCCGAGTGTGATGACGCCCGTGAACAGCGTGAGCGCGAGCATCACGGTTTCCTTCGGATCGAGCCCGAGCATCAGCGGCTTGTCGATCCCGACGAACAGGAACGCGACGGTCGGGATCGTCAAGCCGATGCTCGCGAGCGCCGAACCGAGCGCGAGGTTGAGGCTTGTCTGAAGCCGGTCCGCGCGCGCCGAGCGCAGCGCCGCCGTACCCTCGGGCAACAGCACGAGCGCCGCGATCACGATACCGACGACCGCGGCCGGCATGCCCATCGTGCGCACCGCATGCTCGATCGACGGCGACAGCGTCTTCGCGAGACCGACGACTGCGATCAACGCGACGAGCAGGAACACGCTGCTCGCGATCGTGACTTTCATGCCGGGCTTCGGCGCGGCGGCTTCGAACCCGGGCGCTGCGACGTTCTCGACAAGGAAGTAATGCCGATGCCGGATCGTCTGCACAAAGACGAAGGTGCCGTAGAGGATCAACGACACGACGCCCGCGAAAATGAGTTGCGACGGCGACAGGTACGGGCCCGGCACCGTGCTCGTGTAGTTGGGCAGCACGAGCGTGAGGACGGCAAGCGAGGCGAGGACCGCGAGCGCGGCGCTCGCGCCCTGGAGCTGGAACCCTTGTTCGCGATGCCGGATGCCGCCCACGAGCAGACAGAGGCCGACCATGCCGTTGCAGACGAGCATGATCGCGGCGAACACGGTATCGCGCGCGAGCGCGGCTTTCTCGGGCCCGCTCGTCAGCATGACCGACACAATCAGCGCGACCTCGATAATCGTGACCGCGACCGCCAGCACGAGCGTGCCGAACGGCTCGCCGACGCGATGCGCGATGACCTCGGCGTGATGCACGGCCGAGAAGACCGCCGCGCCGAGAAAGATGACCGCGAGCGCAATGCCTACGGCGTTGATCGGGCCGAATTGCTTGAGGACCAGCACGACGATGGCAAGGACAGGCAGGATCCAGGTCCAGGCGGGCAGTTTGTCCGTCGACGGGGACGCCATTGATGATCACTCCGTGGTTGCGAATCGAACGAGGGGAACGGCAAGGGTCTGACGCACAGCACGCATATCGTACCGTGCGCGTGAGGCGGCGGGTCGTTCGGCGCGTGGCGCGGCCTGCGCGCGGGGGATCGGCCGCGCGCGGCGGCGTGCCGGCATGATTGCCGATTGTTGCGGCAATACGCCGTCATCGACGCGAATTCCGTAAGTCGATAATGAAATCCCTATAATGCGACGCATGTCACGTTTTCGAGTGAATTTCATCATTCGGAAAATTGAAAAAAATGCGGGTTCGGGGCAAAAGTTTTGGGATGGCGTGCCGTTATCTTCTGAGTGCACGTCCGTCCGGTCCCGTATCGCTTAGACTCCATGGCTCTTCCGATCCTCGTCGTCGATGATTCCGCGCTCGCGCGTAAGGTGTTGACCAAGGCGCTTCCTGAAGATTGGGACGTCGAGGTCTTCTATGCGTCGAACGGCGTCGAGGCGCTCGCACAGTACCGCGACGGCCATGCGTCGGTCATGTTTCTCGACCTGACGATGCCTGGCATGAACGGGTATGAGGTGCTTGATGTGCTCAAGCAGGAAGAGCTCAATACGTTCGTCATCGTGGTGTCCGCCGATGTGCAGACCGAAGCCCAGGAGCGTGCGAAGGCAGCGGGTGCGATGGCCTTTATCCAGAAGCCCGTGACCCGCGAGAAGCTGTTGCCGGTCCTGAAGGAATACGGAATCTATGGTTGACTGCGCGTTCACCGAGGAACAGCGCGACGCGCTGCAGGAAGTTGCCAATGTCGGCATGGGGCAGGCCGGCGCGCGCCTCGCGCGCTTGCTCAATGCGTTCGTTGCGCTGTCCGTGCCGCGTATCCGCGTGATCGAGCGTGCGGAGCTGCTCTCCGCGCTCGAAGACATGACGTCGTTCACGGGGACGGTGACGGCCGTCCGGCAAGGGTTCAAATCCGATATCAACGGCGAAGCCGTGGTGATTTTCGACGGCGACGGCATCCGCGAGATCGCGGCGGCCTTTTCCGACGAGGACGAGAACGACGAAACCGAGGTGGCCTACGAGGCCGCGAATATCCTGATCGGCGCATGTCTCGCGTCGGTGTTCGAGCAGCTCAATTGCGCGCTCACGTATTCGGCGCCGCGGCTCATCGGCCGCAATATTCCGCTCGAAGCGGTCGTGCAGCCCGATACGCTGCACTGGAGCGCCGCGCTGCTGCTCGAAGTCAACTTCGCGCTCGAAGGCCGCAGTTTTCGCGCGCACCTCGTGACGTTGACGGCCGATGAATCGATTGTCCGGCTGCGCGTCGCGCTGGACGACTTGCTGGCGAGCATATGAAGGATTTGTCCCGGGCTTTATCGGAACTGGTTGTCGAGCGCGTCGGTTTCGGAATCTTCGCCGTCGATCGCGATTTCAATCTGCTGATGTGGAATCGCTTCATGCAGGACTACAGCGGCCGTTCTCTCGCGGACGTCGTGGGCCGCAATCTCTGGACATGCTTTCCCGATTTGCCGCACGGCTGGCTCAAGCGCAAGTTCGACAGCGTGTTCGTGCTCGGCAACTATGCGTTCAGCTCGTGGGAACAGCGGCCGTTTCTGTTCAAGTTTCGTCATGACCGGCCGCTGTCGGGCAGCAACGGGTATATGCAGCAGGACTGCACGTTCATGCCGCTCGTCGAGGACGGCCAGGTCGTGGCCGTGTGCGTGACGCTCGCGGACGTCACCGAGTTCAGCATTCTGCAGCGCGAGCGCGAGGCCGCGCTCAAGCTTGTGCGCGCGAACGCCGATCGCGACGGGCTCACGGGCATCTACAACCGCCGTTATTTCGAAGAGCGGTTGAGCGTCGAGTTCGATCAGTGGCTGCGGCATGGCGCGGATTCGCGCGCCGAGGCGAACGAGGACGGCGCGCGTGCGGTATCGGACGAGTCGCCGTCGGCGACGCAAACGTTACCGGAACGCGCACAGATCGCGGACGACGCGCCGCCGGTCCCGCATCAGCGTCTCGCGTTGCTGATGTTCGATATCGATCACTTCAAGCGCATCAACGACGAAAACGGCCATCTCGCGGGCGATATGGTGCTGCGCGAAATCGCGGCGCGTCTGCCTGAGGTGTTGCCGCCTTCGCATATCTTCGCGCGGTACGGCGGAGAGGAATTCGCGGTGCTTTTGCCGGACTTGGGTCTCGACGAGGCGATGGTCGTCGCCGAGCAGGTGCGGCGGGCGATTTCGGAAGATCCGATCGAGAACGGCGACGTGCGTCTGTGGACCACGGCGAGCCTCGGGGTGTCCGTGGTTCGCGGCGCGTTCACGCACTACGAGATGTTGATCAACGAGGCCGATGCCGCGTTGTATGCCGCGAAGCGGCAGGGCCGCAATCAGGTCGCGGCGTTGCGTATCGGCGGCTGAAGCGGCTCAGGCGGCTAAAGCGAACTCAGGCCGCGAGGCACGCGCGCCTGACGCAGTCTGCGTCAGGCTACGCCGAGGCGCCGCAGCACGGCGTTGCCTTGCTCGGTCAGCCGATACTCGGAGGACGGACTCGGTGCGGTCATGCTGACGGCTTCGATGAGGCGCTCGGCGCGCAAGGCCTCGAGATTCGGATTTGTATTGGCGACCTGCGCCGGCGAGTGGAGCAGGATCAGCAGAGTGGCGAGTTCGTGTGGGCTCAGCAAACGCGGCATGATCATAGACCTCTTACAAAAGCGTGCTTCCGTTTCAGAGTCGCCATGATGCCCGAGCGTTTTGACGCGCAGGCTACAAGATGTTGCGAACTTGTGTCGTCCGGTTACGACCGCGCGCATGACCTGGATGCCGGTCACGGAACAGCTATTTCAACGACTGGATGCCCATATCGGGACGCGCGCGGCAATTTCAAGCGTGCCGTACGGTAACGGGCGTCGCTTAAAGCCGGCTTAAGACCGAACTGAGGCCGAACTGAACCGGACTTGAAGCTGGCGCCAAGTCCGCTGAATGTCCGCTGCGTGTCCGCTTGGAGTCCGCTTGAACTCCACGTAAAGGACACGGAAGCCCGCGTGCCTTTCAGGTGCGTAAGGGCCGCGTCCGCATCGCGCGCCGACGCGCGGCTTTCATTGCTTGCACTTGATGACGAGCGAGCGCGTCTTGACGTTCTCCGACAGCACGCCGCCGAGCGATCCGCCCGCGGTCGCGCCCGTGTCGCCGTCCTTCGAAATGACGTCGTAGCCATAGGCGCCGCACGCTTCGCCGGCTTTCTTGTAGCACTGCGCCCAGGTCGAGCCCGAGGTGTCGCCGCTGCAATTGATCGTGAAGCCGATGTCGCCGCTCGGCAGATAGGTGCGTTGCATCGAGTCGGTACTGCAGCCGCCGGTCAGGCCGCCGACGCAGAGCGCCGCGCATAGCGCGAGCGCCGCGCGTACGCACGGGTGCGAGCGCACATGATGCGCGGCGTCGGATAAGCGCGGATCGAAGCGGGCCCGCGCGCGGGTGTCTGTATCGACATGCGGGTCGGAACGACGCAACGCGCTGAGGCGTGTCTGAAAGCGCGTCTTGCAGCCAGTCTGAAAGCGAGTCTTGAAGCGAGCCGCAAAGCGAACCTCGACGGGGGACTCAAAGGGACACTGAAAGGAAGTCTCGCGGAAAGTCTTAGAGGGGGCGTGTATGCGTTTCATCGAGCGCGCTCCGGGCCGGTTCGTCAAGAAGGTGCGTCGCAGCGGCGAGCGCCGCGCGCACGACCGGGCGCGCGACGGCTAACGGGGCGGCAGGTAGCGCGTCGGATCGATCGACGTGCCGGCATAGCGGAGCTCGAAATGCAGCTCCATGCGGTCGGCGTCCGTATTGCCCATTTCGGCAATCTTCTGCCCTTGTTTGACCGTATCGCCTTCACGGACCAGCAGTGCGCGATTGTGCGCATAGGCGGTCAGAAAATCCGCGTTGTGCTTGACGATCAACAACATGCCGTAACCGCGCAGCCGATCGCCCGCATAGACGACCGTGCCGTTCGCCGCCGCGACGACGGGTGTGCCGTCCGAACCAGCAATATCGATGCCTTTGTTTCCGTTGACGCCGAAGGTCCCGACAATCGGCCCTCGCGCGGGCCAGATCAGTGCGATCCGTGCGCTCGCGGGCGGCGGTTTCGGCGCGTATGTGGACGCGGATCCCGCCGACGAGGTGGCGGGTGCGGGACGCGTCGAGGCGCGCGGCGGCGGCGCGCTTGCGCTGCCTGAGTCGACGCCGGCCGTGCGCACGGGCGCGCCGCCCTCGGGCGGCGCCACGCGTAGCACCTGGCCGACATCGATATTGTTCGGGTCGGACAGATTGTTCCAGCGTGAGAGGGCCGCCACCGACGTATGGTTGCGCTCGGCGATATGCGACAGCGTGTCGCCGCGCTCGACGCGGTAATACCCAGGGCCGACGGGCGCCGACCCGCAGGCCGCCAGCAGACCCACAATCGCGAGCGCCGAGACGCATGCGATTCCCCGCAAGACCTTTATTCTCATTGTCGACAGCACAGCGGCCACCGCATGGATGGCCACGTTATTCGAAAGACACGATTCTACCGGTCGTCCGCTGTCTCGAATCATCGCGCCCGAGCGGGCGCCATGCGACACGTACGACACGTACGACATGCGCGACACGCACGATTCGCCCGATTCACGAGGGAATCGATGACGCGGTCCGCGAGCGCGCGCTCCGATGCGAGCAGACGGCGTTACGCGGTGAAGCGCGCGGTCAAGCGCAGCGTGGCCGTTTCGGTCGCGCCGGGCGCGATCCAGCGCAGGCCCGCGCCATTGTGAATCGCATCGGGCAGGCCGAGCCACGGTTCGACGCAGAAGAAGTCGGAGGCGTCGTCCTCGGTCCAGGTCGTGACGGCGTACCAGGGCGCCGGCGACGCACGCAGGTCGAACTCGACGGTGCGGCCCAGCGACGGCGTGCGCAGGTAGGCGATCCGCTCGGCCGCGGGCACGGCATCGATGACGTGAAAGCGATCCTGGATGCGCGCGTCGTCGAGTCGGTAGGTGCGGTCGCCGGGCTCGGGTGCGCTCAACGCGCCGTCGGCCTGATGAAAACGGCGCACGGTCGGCGGCAGGTCGATCGTCGTTTCGCCGCGCAGCGCATGCGGCAGCACGAAATAGAAATGATGGCCCGCGTAGTAGGGCAGCGGTGTCGCGCCGCGGTTCTCGGTCACGAGCGAGACTTCGAGCGTGTCGGCGGAGATCAGCGTGTAGATCGCCGAGAATGCGAAGGCGAACGGATAGACCGCACGCGTCGCGTCCGAGTCGGTCAGCGTCATCGTGACGCTGGGTGTCGCGCTTGCCGCGTCGATCTGCGCCGAGAATACGGCGTCGCGTGCAAAGCCGTGCGCGGGCAGCGCGTAGACCGTGCCGTCGCTGTCGCGCCAGCGGCCGATTTCGCCATCGACGCGGTGCCGGCCGAGAAACGGAAACAGCAGCGGATTGCCGCCGCGAATCTTCGCCGGACGCGACCAGTCCGCATCCGAGGGCCAATGGATCACGTCGCGACCGCCGACCTCCCAGGTCAGCAGTCTGCCGCCAATGTGCGGTGCGGCGCGCAGGCGCGTCGTGCCGAGTGTCAATTCGAGGATGTCGTGGCCCTGAAATGTCATCGCGAAGGAGTTCCGTAAGAGGCGTGCGCCGGTATGAAGTCGACTCGACAAAAGCCCGACAAGGATACCGGATGCGCCCCGCCGAGCGTGGGCGCACGACTCCGTCCCACGCCGGCATCGGCAACGGGCGTTCGCGGGTAGCCGCCATCGCCGACGCGCCATCCGAAGCTAACCGCTGACGGGCGAGATGTGGCCACACGCAGACACGGCGATACGGTGGGATGACGCGAAGACGTGGCGGCGCGCGGCGACATTCTGTCCGCTCGCGACGCGGCGCGGCCCTTACGATGCGCTGCGTGGGTCGAGCGGCGCGTGTGTCACGCGCGGCGAATCGGGCGCGCGGCGGCGGGCCGCAAATGTGGCGGACAGACACGCGAGTAAGCGCGCATGCGCGCGGACACGCGGGCAAAAAAAAGCCCGCTCTCTTTGGAGCGGGCTAGCAACTTCCCCGTAGCATTGTCGTTGATGCGCTCGGGACCGGCGGTCGATACGGCAGTCGACCTTCATGCGCGCGGTGACCACAATGTGGGAACGCAGCGTCTTCGATCCAATCCGGAGCGTCGTGGCGGGAGGACCCCTGCCACAAGATGACGCGTATTGTGCCGTGAATGTCGTGCCCCGCGTGCGGGAGATATTGGGGCTGTAGCACATCCACAACTCGGGAATCGCGAACGTGGCGTGCCGTTCCATTTCGCGGTTCGTCGCGCCGCACGGTCCGCGCGCGGCCCGCTTGGCGCGTGGGGTGACGGCGGGCATAATCGTGCCCACCTTCGGCTCCGGATTCCGATTGCGATGCGCATCGGGCCCATTATTTTTGAGTTGACAGACGGTCTGTATTGATCCCTTCCTGAAAACGAGGACTCTCGCGTGACACTCGCATTCCTGCTTTTCCTGAGCGTCCTGCAAGGCGTGACTGAACTCTTCCCCGTCAGCAGCCTGGGCCACACCTTGCTCGTGCCGGCGTTGTTCGGCATGCATCTCGACAAGCACGCGCCGCAGTTGATTCCGTTCCTCGTTGCGCTGCATCTCGGCACCGCGCTCGCGCTGCTGTTGTACTTTGCGCGACGCTGGATCTCGATCGTGCGCGGCTTCTTCGGTTCGTTCACGGGGCGCGGCGGCGAGGACGGCCATATGGCATGGGCGCTGATCGTCGGCACGATTCCGACGGGCCTGATCGGGCTTCTGTTCGAGAAGAAGATCGAAAACCTCTTTCACGACATGCGTATCGTCGCGATCGCGCTGATCGCCAACGGCGTGCTGCTTTGGCTTGGCGACAAGATCCAGCGACGCACGGCATCGCGCATGCTGTCGTCGCCGAGCCGGCTGACGCTCAAGCAAGCCGCGCTCGTCGGCATCGCGCAGATCGGTGCGTTGATCCCGGGCTTTTCGCGCAGCGGTTTGACGATGATCGCGGGCGCGCGCGTCGGTTTGTCGGCGGAGAAGGCCGCGGAATTTTCGTTCTTGCTCGGCACGCCGATCATCCTTGCGGCGGGCGTGCTCGAACTGCCGAAGCTGCTTCACGATCATGCGCAACTGATGGACGCGCTGCTCGGCGGCGCGCTGACCTTCGTTGCCGCGCTGCTGAGCATCACGTTTCTGATGCGGTATTTCGAAGGGCGCGGCCGGTTGTCGACGTTCGGCGTCTACTGTCTGATCGCGGGCGCGCTGTGCCTCGGCTGGTTC
Organism: Pararobbsia silviterrae; assembly: GCF_003628125.1. GTDB lineage: Bacteria > Pseudomonadota > Gammaproteobacteria > Burkholderiales > Burkholderiaceae > Pararobbsia > Pararobbsia silviterrae. The sequence continues at coordinate 10,124 of NZ_RBZU01000025.1, read as the reverse complement.
ATCCTGCATCCCGAACTCGCCGGCTGACACGCAACCCCGGTCGAGGGCGTCCGAGCTGGGCGCATTCGATCGCGCGTTTGATCGAGCGTTTAATTGAGCTTTTGTTAAGCCTCCGTCCATGGGCGAGCGGTTCGTCGGGCGAGATGCATCGCGGGCTCGACCGCGATCGCCCAGGCCCTGACGCGCAGGTTCGCCGGTCATGGACTTCCGTGTAAAATCGCGGACTCGTTGCGTTGCTCGATGTCGTTCGGTCTGTGGGTCCATCGGCCCGTCAGACTATCGATCCACCGGGCGCGTCACGAGGTTCGCCGATGCGAACGGATGCACCGACGCGGCAGTAGCTCAGCTGGATAGAGCAACGGCCTTCTAAGCCGTAGGTCGGGGGTTCGAGCCCCTCCTGCCGCGCCAGTCTTGGCGTGCCCGCCTCGTTGTCCCGCCTTGCAGTCCCTGTCTGCTTACTCGTGCCTGCTTTTCGTGCCTGCTTATGCGCCGCGTGCTGATGACCGCGTGCCTATGGCCGCGTCATTCTCCCGGCTTCACTATCCCTTTCCCATCCGCTGGACCGTTCGACCGGGCGTCATGACTTCGACGTAGCGCGGCAAACGGCTGCCCGGTAAGCGTGCCGGCAGCGGGACGACGTTCGTCGTCTCCGTCGCGCGTTGCGCCGCCGCATTGCCGCGATGCAAAGGCAGCGGCGGCAAGGCGACATCGTCGATCTCGACCGCCGTTTCGCTGTCCGAGTCCGTCGCGCGCGTTTCGATTCGCACGGGGGGCGTGTCGTCATCTTCCCGGCGCGCCGGCGGCGAGGCCGAGCGCGGTGCATTGCGTGCGGGGTCGACGAGCCGCACGACGGGACCCGCGAGCGATTGGCACGCGGCAACGCGACATTCGACGAGCGCGAATGCGGAGACCGGATTCGCGCTCGTTTCTCGCAGATGTTCGATATGGCCGAAGAATTCGCGGCCGGCGTTGTCGTACGTGAAGGGATGGGTCGACTCGCCGAGCTCGATCGCGCTCGTCGCGCTGAACACGCACGCGAGCAGGCTCGCCATGCAGAACAGCGTCAGGGTCGTCCGTGTATGGCCGTCGTCGGCCGTGTCCGCCCAAGGCTGCTGGCCTGCAGCATGGCGGTCGTTCGCGTCAGAGATCATGAGCGTCGTTCCCCGAATCGATCATGTCGTTGCGACACGGCTCACGAAGGCTCTGTGTTGGCCCGCTTGTACGTGCGGCGTGTCATCCGGCAGGCAAGCGTGCGGCCCGGCTCGGGTGCGACACGGCTGCCTTGCGCATGCGCCTCGTCGTGCACACGCAAGAGACGATGCGGGAACACGAGGCGGCGAATGCGATGCGCCATCATGCGCGTATTCAAAGGGGGCGTGTGTGGCATTCCCCACGTAACGATCCGACAATCTCAAGCGTTCAAACGCCGGCTCGCGCGGCTGCCAGCGACCGCTGTCGGGCACCGGTCGGTGATCGGGCCGCGTGGGTAAGTGCCTGCTTAGGCGGCGTATGCCGACGGGCCTTCTTGTGATGATCGGTAAGACGGCGGCCGCGCTGCGAAGGCTTCCGGCTAAAGCGGCTGGAATCGTACCGTGCCGTCTTCGAGCCGGCCGTGAAACATGTCCGCGGGCCGAACCCAGAGACCGCGCTCGTGCGGCCATAGATGTTCATAGACGACGAGCGGTTCGAGCGTTTCCGAATGCTTCGCCGTGCCGATGACCCGATAGAGGCCACCTTTGTAATGACGATGCGTCGCGAGTGCGAGTGCTTCGGTTTCGGTCATGCGCGTTTCTCCCGTGGAAAAGCGCGCATGGTAACGCGAGGCCGCGTCTGCGAACCTCGATGACGTGTCACTCGCGGTCCCTGCGCACATCGACTATTGCGCTGCGACATGCGTGGTCGGCGTGGGTTCGCGATAGAGCGCGGGGAAGCGCGCGCGCAGCGCGTCGAGTTTCGGCGCGTCGTTGGCGACGATGTACGGCGAATCGGCGTGCCGAGCCATGTAGTCCTGATGGTACGGTTCGGCGGCGTAGAAGCCCGTATAGGGTTCGATGTCCGTCGCGATCGGCGCGCGATAGACGTGCGCGCGTTCGAGCTGCACGAGGTACGCCGACGCGATGCGTCGCTGCGTATCGTCGCGCGCGAAGATCGCGGACCGGTATTGCGTGCCTTCGTCGTCGCCTTGCGCGTTGCGCGCCGTCGGATCGAACACGACCGAGAAGAAGACCTGCAGCAAACGACCGTAGCTGATTTGCGCGGGATCGAAGGTCACTTCGACGGCTTCGGCGTGACCTGTGTCGCCGTCGCTGACGCGTTCGTAATGCGCGGTCCAACGACTGCCGCCCGAATAGCCCGACACGACGCGCGTGACGCCGTGCACATGCGACAGCACGCCTTGCACGCCCCAGAAACATCCGCCCGCGAGGACGGCGACTTCGGTGTGCGAGGTGTTGGCGGGTTCATCGATCAGCGGCGCGGGCGCGCTGACGCTCGCGTCCGCGCCTTGCGACGCGTGTGCGTCGGGCAACCCGCCAAACGTCAAGGCGAGCACGAGTGCGCCATACGTCCAGATGCGCGGCGGCCGCACGTGGAGGGCGCCACGTGCGTGTCGCACGCGTGCTGCAACGTCGACGAGGCCCGCTGCATCGCGCTGTGTCTGCGCGAGCCGCGCGGTGTCGCTGAGCGCCCCGTCGCGGACGGCGTCGCGTGAAGCTACGTTAAACATCGATCGATACGACATGATGCAGTCCTTGACCCAAGCGCCGGTCGTGCGCGTTCAGCCGAACGCGTAGCCGGATCCGCGTATGGTCTTGAGCAGCGGATGCGCGACGAGCCCCTTGATCTTCTTGCGCAACTGGCCGACGTGGACATCGACGATGTTCGTGCCCGGATTGAAGTGATAGCCCCATACCGCTTCGAACAAGCGCGTGCGCGTGAGCGTCTGGCCGGCGTGACGCATCATGTACTCCATGAGCCGGAATTCGGTCGGCTGCAAGGGCTCCATACGGTTCTCGCAGCGAATCGTGCGATTCAGCAGATCGAGTTCGAGCGGACCGACGCGCAGCGTCGTCTCGCGTAACGCGAAGGCCGCGTCCGGCCTGCGGCGCAGCACGACCTCGAATCGCGCGATGACTTCGTCGGTATGAAACGGCTTGACGACATAGTCGTCCGCCCCGGCGCGCAGCGCACGAATGCGGCGTTCGAGATCGTCGTCGCCGAGCAGGGCGACGGGCGTCTGCAATGCCGCGGCGCGGATCGCATCGAGCATGTCGAGACTGTCGAGTCCGGGGTTCAGGCGGCCGATCGCGATCAGTTCGTGCGTGCCCGACAGGGCCATCGCGCGGCCTTCGATGCCGTCTTGCTGCCACGTCACGCGATGACCGTGCCGTGTGAGCGCGTGCGCGAGGGGCGCGCCGAAGGTCGGATCGGATTCGACCACCAGAAGGGTTGCCATAGTCGTGTTCCTCTGTCGGGACGCGCGCGCCGTTACATCGGCGGCACGAGCCCGTGTTCGCCGACCGATACCGTCTGTGCGCTCAATGCGCCGTCGCTGCCGCGGTGCGCGAACACCATCACGTGGGCGCCCGGCACGAGCAGCGTGCGATCGCCCGGCGCGATGCGCACGACGGGCACGCCCGCCGGAACGGCGATCCGTTGTTCGCCGCCGCGATAACGGACCGTGATCGTGCGGCCCTGACTGACGACGAGGTCGCCGACGGTGCCGTTCGTCATCGATCCGTTTTCGCCGAGATCCCAGGGGCGATGACCGTCGCCGGCGCCGCGCAGGCTTTCGTCGAATACATGGACTTCAAGCGCGCGCAAGGTGCCGTCATCCTGCGGCACCGCGGCCGTGCCGACGTAGCTGCCCGCCTTGATGTCGGCCAGATCCGCCTGTGCGACCCGCGCGATGCGCGTATCCTGTTCGAGCCGCACGTCGAGAGGCTCGCCCATATTGGGTTGCACGCGTACGCTGGTCGGCGAGACCGCGACGAGCGTGCCGCGGATGCGCATCATGGCCATCGTGCCTTGCGCATGCGCGAATGCGCTGACGCCGCACAGCAAGGTGGTCAGCGCGATCGCGCGCATGAGTCGTACGGCGCGTACGAATCGTGCGATTTGCGATGCCGATCGGTGTGCGCGAGCAAGGGTGGCGGACAGCATGGCGGGCCTCATCGATGAGTCGGGGATGACGGCAGATTAGGCGTGCGCGGGCGTCGCATGCATGACGCGTTGGTGACAAAAAAGTCATCTTTTTCGTGCGACGCGCGGACTAGAATGGCCGCTGAAACTGTTGACGCCATCGCATCGGACGGACCTTATGAGCATCCTCGTCATCGAAGACGATCCCAAGACCGGCGACTACCTGAAGAAGGGTCTCAAGGAGAGCGGGTACGCGGTCGATCTCGCGCGCACGGGGACCGATGGCTTGCATATGGCGCTCGAACATCCGTACGAGCTCGTGATTCTCGACGTGATGTTGCCGGGTCTCGACGGGTGGGAAGTCATGCGCGCACTGCGCGCGAAGCGCGATTTGCCCGTCATTTTCCTGACCGCGCGCGATCACGTGAACGACCGCATTCATGGACTCGAACTCGGCGCCGACGACTATCTCGTCAAACCGTTTTCGTTTACGGAGCTTGTGCTGCGCGTGCGTACGCTGTTGCGTCGCGGTGTCGTGCGCGAGGCCGATTTTTTCGAGTTCGCGGATCTCAAGCTTGATGTGCTGCGACGCAAGGTCACGCGTCAGGGTATCGACATCACGCTGACGAACAAGGAATTCATGTTGTTGCATCTGCTCGTCAAGCGGCAGGGCGAAGCGCTGTCGCGCACGCAGATCGCGTCGGAAGTCTGGGACATGAATTTCGACAGCGATACGAATGTCGTCGACGTCGCGGTCAAGCGCTTGCGCGCGAAAGTCGACCAGCCTTTTGAAAGGAAGCTGATTCATACGGTGCGCAGCATCGGTTATACGTTCGGAGACGGGTCGTGAATCTCGTGCGGCTGTTTCGTTCGCTGTCGTTGACGGCCCGCACGACGTGGCTCGTGAGCCTCAGCGCGCTCGTGATCATGAGTCTGCTCGGCTGTTATCTCTATCAGTCCGCGCGGGCCGCGGTCGAGAATCATGCGGTAACGCAGGCCGCCGGGCGCGCCGAGCACTATCGTCATTTGATCGACGACGCATATACGGTCGCTCAGCTCGAACAGCGACCCATGCTGTTCGAGACGATGCTCGGCGCCGAGCAGGACGTGCTGCTGTTCCGGCGACCCGGAGAGGCGCCGTTCATTCATGTGAATCCGGCAGGCATTCCGGTGCCGAAGACGCTCGTCGCCGTGCCGGTCGGCGAAGGGCTGACGCGCGCGGATGTCATGCACGACGTGCTGCCCGACGGCACGCCGGTCATCTGGGCCGCGGCGACCGCGAAGACGAATCAGGGCGGCGATGTCGTCGAGGTCATCGCGGGGCATCCGATGTATCACGAGCAGCAGATGCTCGATACGTATCGCGCGCGGATCTTTCTCGCGATCGGCGCGGCGGTCGTGATGTCGACGGTGCTCGGCTATCTGCTCGTGCGCAGCGGATTGTCGCCGGTGCGCGAGATTGCCGCGCGTGCGTCGGACATCACGCCCAAGAATCTGGCCGTGCGATTGAGTGTCGAGACTGCACCGCTCGAGTTGAGACTGCTGACGCAATCGTTCAATGCGATGCTCGATCGGCTCGCCGATGGGTATCAGCGCTTGCAACAGTTCTCGGCCGATCTTGCGCATGAGATACGCACGCCGATCGGCGCGCTGATCGGCACGACGCAAGTGACGCTCGGCAAGACGCGCGATGTCGATGAATATCAGGCCGTGCTCGAATCGAATCTCGAGGAGCTGAACCGGCTCAAGAATATTGCCGAGAACATACTGTTTCTCGCGCATGCGGATCATGCGACGCTCGCGGTCGAGCGCGTGGAGATTCCGATTGCGGACGAACTCGGCCGGATCGCCGATTACTTCGAGGGGCCGGCCGACGAGCGCGGGCTGCGATTCGAGGTCGACGCGTCGGGTGTCATGTGGGCGCAGCCGATGATGTGCCGGCGCGCGATCAATAATCTCGTCGTCAATGCGGTCCGGTATGCGCGCGAGGATACGGTGATCCGGCTCGCGGGATCGCAGGATGCCGAGGGCGCGACGGTCGTGGTCGAGAATGACGCGGACGCGATCGCGCCCGAGTATCTCGCGCGTCTTTTCGATCGCTTTTATCGAGGCGATGCGGCACGGAGTCAATTCACGGAGTCGAACGGGCTGGGGCTTGCGATCGTGCGCGCGATCATGGGTTTGCATGGCGGCACGGCGAAGGTCTCGTGTCCGCGGGCGGACCGGATTCGCTTCGAGTTGCGGTTTCCCGGCGGGCCGGCCGCGTCGACTGTCGGCGAGACGGCGTCTCATGTCGTGACGGAGCGTGCCGCCGCGGTGCAGTCGGCGGGCACGGCGCCTGTTTGAGCGGTCTCGGATCGTCGAGACGCGTGCCGCCGAGGTGTCATGTGTCTCCGATGATCGAAGGCACGTGTTTTCGCGTGGCGGATTTATTCTCCGGGCACGCCGTTTTTCCATTGCGGCCAATGCGTGGTGATCTCGGCGACCAAGGGCGAGCCGGCGCGGTAAAGGTTTTCGACGGCGGGTCCGAAGCCGCCTTGCTGCTGATAGTTGAGCAGGTTGTCGACATCGCTTTGACCGTCGTGGGGGCGATCGAAATCCGAGCCCGTGCGCAGGACGGCGACGCGCGCGACATCGACCCATCCCGCCGCGTTGGCGCGCTTGAGCACCTCGAATGTCGCGTTGTCTTCTTGTTGCGTCGTGCAGTAGGTGCCTTTGCCGTCGGTCAGCAGCTTGGTCCAGTCGCGTGCGCGCTGTCCGATGAGGTTGCCTGACCACCATGTGTCGCCGGCAAGGGTGTCGCATTGCACGACCGACGGCGGCTGATTCGCGGGTGCGCTCGCGTACTGGGCGCGCGCGGCTTGAGCTTCGGGGCTGTCCGCGAGCGAGACGTGTCGTGACAGCGAATACGCGCGGTCGACGAGGCGATCGTTCAGATGGAAGACTTCGGTGCGGTAATCGAGGGGTGGCTTTTCGTCGGGATTGTGGGTGTTGATGCCGAGAAAGCCCGATTTCCACGAGGGCGGCGCTTCGCGTGCGTCGAGTTCCCACTGGATGCCGAAGTCGACGAGATAGCGGGCCCAGGCCGCGGTGCCGAGCGTGCCTTGTTGCGGATCGATACCCGCGATGCCGGCGACGAGAAAATAGGTGCGTCGGAGATCGAATTGATGCGAGTAGACCAGCGCGGCAATCGATGCGGCCGCATTTGCATGTCCCATGCCGGTCGTGATCTGGCAGATGTCAGAGGCATTGCAGTGCACGGCGGGGTAATCGGGCGAGAGACCGGGGACCGGCGTGTTCTCCGTGAGTTTGAGGCGGTCGATCCAGATCTGTCCTTCGGGCGCGAACATCGAGATGATCATGACCTTGACCGCGCGATGCGCGGCGGGCTTGACGGCCGCGGGCGCCTGGGTTGCCGAGGCGCGGGCGAGCGACGCCATGCCGAAGGTGCTGAAGGTGCCGATGAGCGCGCAGGCGAGCGTTGCGCATGCGTGCGCGATGGCGCGGTGTCGTGGTGCACGGAGGCGGGGCATCGGGAGCATAGGCGGCGATCTCGTTTCGTGGATAGGGCGGTCTCGGTTTTGCGGTGCCGCAGCGGTATGGGGCGGGGCGTGCGGATTGCGTCATGGCTTTATCGCTTGACGACGCCATCGCGCTAACGATAGTTGAACGGAAAAGGCGCGGCTAGAGGATGTCGAGGGATTGAGGCGGGGGATTGCGCGCCCGGAATTGAGGCGAGGAGGTCGCGTACGACCTCTGGGTGAGTCGAAGCGCGGTATCCAATGCGAGTCCCCGGGGCCGGCCTGGTCACTGACCGTAGCGCGAACCCAAGTGCAAATCCAGCCCAGACCTAGACGCTAACCGACGCACAAACGCACGCGTAGACCTAAAGCCCAAAGCCGAGCTAAAGCTCAATCTCGGGCGTTAGCCGAAGCGCAAGCGCATTCCTAGACCTAGGGCCTAACCCAACCCCGAGCTCAAATACCAACCGAAGCGAGATGGCGGGCTAGCGATGTGTCCGTGACGAATGCGATTGGCGTCTATCGGTGGCGTCGTGCGAGTCCGAGATCAATGCCGCGCACGGCGGCTTTCGATGAGCTGCGCGAAGGCATCGACAATCGCGTCCACGTAAGTGTTTTTGTAGGCGAGCGGACTAGCATGAGGCTCAGGGTGGACGAGCATTGTCGCGTTGGATTCGAATACGAGCACGCGGCCATCGGGCATCAGAGAGAAATCGATCCCTGCGTAATCGAGATCGAGCCGCTTCGCGATGTTTTCGAGGGTGGCGAGCGCATCGGTGCCCAGCGCCTTGGCGGGATCCTTGAGGAAGGCACGCTCTTCTTCGAGTTTCCAGGGGGCCGGAAGCATGTCCGCGGTGACGTAATGGACGAGCCAGTGATCGGAAATCGCGAGGTGGTAGGGATAGGGCTTCCGATCGACAAAGATCATGCGGTACTTGCGGAAGTAGCCATCCGCCGAGCGATAGTCGCAGAACGCGGTCGCGTAGACGGTGTCGGCTTGGGTGAGTTCGCTGCGCTCGATGTCGGCGCGCGTGTGCGCGAGCACGACGCCTTTGCCGCCATGTGACGCCGGCGGACGCAGAATGACGGGAAAGGGCAGTCCGGCGCGCGCGATGGATTCGGCGAGCCACGATGCATCGAGCGCTTGACCGCGCGATATTCGATTCACATCATTG
>NZ_RBZU01000025.1:0-1114 GCF_003628125.1 Pararobbsia silviterrae | reverse complement strand
CCCGCACCCGCACCCGCACCCGCACCCGCACCCGCACCCGCACCCGCACCCGCACCCGCACCCGCACCCGCACCCGTGGCATGCGACTCGTCGACCCACGTCGCGTGCTCGACTCGGCGCGTGACGGGCACGAGCGCACCCGCGATTCCCGCGAGTCTTTCGGGGAGCCGGTCTCTGCGCGTGAGCGCAATCTTCGACGGTGCATTGAGGATCGTGCGCGACGTACGCGAAATCAGCGCTTGGAGTCGCGCGTCATCCGAATGAACGACGTCGGGATCGCCGATGACGTTGAACACGAGATCGTGCTCGGGCAGCGCGGCGAGTTCATGCTCGCTCGCGTATTCGACGAAGTACCGAATCTGCGTGTACCGGCGCGCGGGCATCAGATGCTTGACCGGCACGTTTCCGATACCCGCCGCGCACGCGAGCAGAACGCGCGGCGCACGTGCGTCGCCCGGCTCGATATACACCGCTTGTTTCGAGTAGGCGCGTCGCAGATGGTCGGCGGCGGCGTCGAGCTCGCCGCGTTCGCGAAGGAGCGACGCGATGTTTTGATGCGCGATCGCCAGTTCCGGATCGAGCGCGAGCGTCACGCGATACCAGCGCTCGGCTTCGGCGAGCTGCGCCTGATGCATATACGCGGTCGCGAGGTTGTAGAGCGCGAGCGCGTTGCGTTCCGACAGCGCGCGCTCGGCGACGCGCGCGGCGGCGGCGCGCAGGCGATCGCCGGCGGCATCGTAGGCATCCGCGAGTGCGCGCTGGATCGTCGCGTCGAGCGGCGACGCGGCTGCATCGGCTTCGAGCGTCGCGATTACCGAACGGGGTGCCGCCTGAATATCGAGGGTGGGCTTGTTGTCGCCGGACATGCCATCAACGCACTGTTTTTAAGAGGGGGTCATGATGCGCCTTGGCGCGCGCGAAGCGTGTGCCGATTCGACGATTCAATCGATCCGCTCGATTACCCAATGTTCGGAAGAATGCGGCGGTCAAAATAAATTGCATCACATGCTTGTCATGAGCGAATGAAGGGACTAAGATTCGCCTCCTCGTTACGCAACGAGGCGCTTCGCAAAGCGGGACACGAAGCGGGCAGTAAAGCTGGGAGCGTTATCTG
>NZ_RBZU01000024.1 GCF_003628125.1 Pararobbsia silviterrae | reverse complement strand
TCTGTTGACAAAATGGGCTCCACCACTCGATTTGGTGGGGCCTACTCTGGACACTCGCCGCTGCCATGTCGAGACGGTGATGGGGCAACGCTTACGTTACAAGCCTCGCGCGACAGAGCGCAGAACGAAACAACCGCATCGCGTCGACGCAAGCGGCGCAATCCGACGAAAGACGTTCGCTATTTCGTCGGTCGACCTGGTGGCGGTCGCTTGCCCTTGGGCGTGTGGGCTCGATATCAGTTTGCTCAAGGCTATGCGGTGCGACCGATATTGATGTTCGTTCGATCGCCGAATTACTCGGCTCGCTTTCCGTTCTATGACGCGGCGGATGCGGTGATGACGGCGACGTTGCCTGGTGAGCTCGAGGCAGCGATCGCGATGGCGGTTGCGACTCGTCGATAGACGCCATTGGTGAGCCGCGTTGGCTCGCTCAACCTGCCTGCGCGCGCTCGCGGCGATGCGTTGGGCGCGTGGATGCGAATCATTCTCATGCCCTTGGGTCCTTCCCGGACCTCGGCCCATGCGGGTAATTCGAGCCCCGTCAAACGCGTCGTCGCAAGCTTTTTTCAGGGTGGTCACTCAGGTGGTCAGGTGGTCACTTCGGGTGGTCAAAGGTGGTCATATGGCCGAGGTCAGTCAACGCGCGTTCGCACGTCACATGGGCGTCGCGCTCAACGCCGTGCAGAAGGCAATCAAGGCGGGGCGCATCAGTCTGACGTCGACCGGCAAGATTGATGTCGACGCCGCCGAGCGCGCGTGGCGACGCAACACGGACGAAAGCCGTCGTTCATTCGAGGATCTGTCTCGCCCGTCACGCGCGCTTTCGAGCACGGCGACATCGTCGCCGCCGGCAGATCCTGACGACGACGATCTACCGCCTGCCGGTGCAGGCGAAGACCCGCACATGGCCGCTTATCGCGCTGCGCGGGCCGCACGAGAGCAGACCCGTCTCGAGCGCGAACGAATGGAGCTGGAGCGTGATCGCGGAAACACGCTGTCACTCGCGGACGCACAACGCATGGCATTCACCGCCTTCCGCACGGTGCGCGACAACGTTATGAATGTGCCCGTGCGAGTGAAAGACTCGCTCGCAGCAGAAGCCGATCCGTCGCGTGTCGAGGCGATGCTCGAAGAAGAGCTGGCGCGCGCCCTGTCATCGATTGACGCAGCAACGTTGATGCGCGACAGCGACGAGGAGGAGAACGATGGGGGCGATCGATTCGTTTCTGAAGACGATTACGGAGGCGATTCGACCTGATCAACGCATCGGCATCGCCGAATGGTCCGAACGTCATCGAATCCTGCCGGAGAGCAGTCCGGAGCCTGGGCAATGGCGCAATAGTCGAACACCGTATCTCGTCGGGATCATGGACGCGCTCTCCGGGCAGTCGAGCAGCGTGACGCGATACGCCCACGATGATGCGCGTCTTTTCGACAACATCGGCATCGTGATCGTTGGCCTCAAGAAGGGCCACCAACTCGGCGGCTCCGCGCTCGGCGAGAATTTCATTGGCCGATGCATCACGTCGGCGGCCGGCAATATTCTTGCCGTGTTCGCGACGAAGGACGACGCTGAAAAGTGGGAGATGGATCGCTTCGAGCCGATGCGTCATTCGACGCGCGAGCTGCGCAAGCGCGTGAAAGATGCGAATCGCAAGGGCAGTGATAACACGAAGCTGCGCAAGCGATTTCCAGGCGGCCTGCTTAATCTCGTCAGTGCGACGCGAGCGGGGCGTCTGAAGTCGACGACGGTCCGATATGTCCTGCTCGAAGAAGTCGACGAATACGAGCTGAACGTCGATGGCCAAGGCAATCCGATCGACCTCGCGATCAATCGGACAAGCAACTTTGGTCGGCGCGCAAAGATCTTCGCGAATAGCACGCCGACGATCAAGCGCCGATCGCAAATCGATCGGCTATTCGAGCGCGGCGACCAACGCCGTTACTTTGTACATTGCCCTGAGTGCGGGCGTCCACAGTTTTTCGACTGGCACGCCGGGATGAAATGGACGCCCGGCGATCCGTCCACTGTTGTGTACCACTGCCAGGCGCTAGGCTGCGGCATCGGTAGTCCAGAGCATGCGTGGAAAACGCGCGGGTATGAAGGCGCGTACTGGATGCCCACGGCGGCCGGCGATGGAAAGACGGCGAGCTTTCACCTTTCGGCGCTGTATGCACCGCTCGGATGGCGCCCGTGGGCCGAGCTGGCAGCCGACTATGAACTCGCGCTGACCGATCCGGAAAAGATGATTGCCTTCGTGAACAACGCGCTCGCCGAGTGCTACGAAGACAAGAGCGCGGAGATGAAGTGGGAGACGATCAAGCGGCGAGCTGAGGCATATCGCCTCCGTACGATCCCGATCGGGTGCCTGGTGCTGACCGCATCGGTCGATACGCAGAACGATCGTCTTGAGGTGGAGGTCTCGGGTTGGGGACGTGGGTTGCGGAACTGGACGATCGATCACGTCGTCCTGCGCGGTGATCCATCGACACCTGAACCGTGGGCCGCCCTAGACAGGCTTCTCGATGCGCCGATCACGAATAGCTTTGGTGTGCCCATGCGCATCGAACTGTGCGCGATCGACTCCGGCGGCAGTCGCACGCAGGACGTTTACGACTACTGCCGGTTGCGTCGCCATCGTGGCGTGTTCGCGGTCAAAGGGGCGCGCGATAAGCACAAGCCGATTATCGGCCGTCCGACGGATCAGGACGTCACCATACGCGGCAAGACCATCAAGAACGGCGTGCAACTGTGGCCCGTGGGCACTGATACCGCGAAGGATCGAATCTTCGGCACGCTTGCGGCGGACGAGGAACGGGAGGTCACGGAGCGCCGGATGCACTTCTCGACGGATCTCGAGGATGAGTATTTCGAGCAGTTGACGGCAGAGGCGTACAACGTGTCGAAGGATCGTTGGGACAAGCTGCGAAAGCGCAATGAAGCGCTCGATCTGAAGGTCTACAACTTCGCCTGCGCGTACCACCCGCGATTGCGTCTAAATGCCCTGCAGGACGCGGACTGGGCGGCACTAGAGGTTGTCGTTGAGCCGCGTGTGCGCGATCTCTTCGCTGCATCTTCCGATACGGCGCAAGAGGTGACGGCGGAGGTGGTCGACGAGACTCAGCCCGAGGCTGTTCAGACCTCGGGCATTGGGGAGGCGGCCGCCCGGCTTGGAAATCTGCTGACAGCTCTTCGTGATACGCATGCCGGTGAGGCGCCGGTAGCGACTGTCGAGCCGCAACGCGCGGAGCAACCGCAATCGAGTGCATGGGTGCCGCGTAGAGACAATTGGCTGAGGCGATAAATATGGCTTTCACACAGCAGGATCTGACGGCGGTCGAGCGTGCCATTGCAACTGGCGCATTGACCGTCGAATACAACGGAAAAAAGGTCACGTATCGCCATATGACGGAACTGCTGGCGGCCCGCGACGCGATCAAAGCGGATATCGCTGCAGCGAACCCTGCATCTCGTCGTCGGCCGAGCGTCGGCATCTATGAGCGATTCTGACTATGAAGCGCAACCTCTTTGATCGTGCAGTTGAATATTTCGCACCGATGCGTGCGGCCAAGCGATTGCGCGCGCGAATGGCGCTCGACTCGGTGCGCGGCTTCGATGGTGCCAAGCGTGGGCCTCGATCGGCCGGGTGGAAAGCCGGTGGCGGTAGCGCCAATGCGGAGCTTGCTCCCGCGCTCGCGACGCTGAGAAATCGTTCACGTGATCTCGTGCGCAATAACGGGCACATCAAGCATGCGCTTAACGTCAAAGTTGGCAACCTGATCGGCACCGGCATCAAGGCCAAGTTTGACGACGAAGCCCTGCAGGCGCTCTGGAACGATTGGATTGAAGAGTGCGACGCCGGTGGTTTGCTCGATTTCAACGGGATCCAAGCGCAGACCTGCCGTGCGATGGAGGAGTCGGGCGAGTGCTTCCTGCGCTTTCGGACGCGCACGCTTGACGATGATTTGACCGTGCCGCTGCAACTTCAGGTGCTCGAGGCCGACTTCCTCGATAGCAACCGAACCGGCCCTGTGCCTAGCGGCTTCTGCATCATGGGTGTCCAGTTCAATCTGATCGGACAGCGAACCGGATATTGGTTCTTCGATCAGCATCCGGGTGAAATTGCAACCGTGCCGCGCAACATGCAAAGTCGCTTCGTTCCGGCGGGTGACGTCATTCATCTATTTGACTCGACGAAACGTCCGGGATCCGTTCGTGGTTTGCCTGAATTTGCGGTCTCGATCTGGAAAGCACGCGATCTCGACGAGTACCAGGACGCCGAGCTGGTGCGCAAGAAGATCGAGGCGTGTTTCGCCGCATTCGTGACGTCGAGCGACGACGGATTTTCAGTCGGGAAGCCTATCGGGGCTGGTGCGTCCGCTGGAGGCCCGCGTGTCGAGTCGTTATCGCCCGGCATGGTCGAGTATTTGAGGCAGGGTGAGACCGTCGAGTTTGCGGCGCCCGCGTCGAACAACGGCTACGAGGCGAGCGTGCGCGTCGATTTGCGAGCGCTGGCGGCTGGCTCGGACATCACGTACGAGCAACTTACGGGCGACTATTCCCAGGTCAATTTCACCAGCGGCCGAATGGGAAAGATCGAGTTCAAGCGCATTCAAGAGCAGAAACTCTGGCTGGTGGTAGTTCCCTTGCTATGCAAGGTTGTCGCCAAGCGCTTTGTGTCGACGGCATACCTCGCGGGCGAAACCAAGCTGACGCGATGCAAAGTGACTTGGACGCCACATCGTGTCGAATTCATCGATCCGTTGCGTGAAGCGAATGGCTTGATCGCGCTGATCGACGCGCACCTCAAGAGTCGGCATCAGGTGATTCGCGAGCTGGGCGATGATCCTGACCAAACCGATCGCGAGATTTCGGAAGACTCGCTGCTTATCGAAGTGCCAGTAAGCGGCGGATGAAGTCACCGTCGTATGGATTTACTTGATGCCCGCAAATGCGGGCATTTTTTTAGGAGCTGACGATGCCCGCGAACGGCACCTCTCAGTCGACCGATGCGCAGGCGCGCGCATCGTCGATGCCGCTGTGTACGCGCCTCATGCCTGTGTCGTCGGTGAATACCGACAGTCGCACCGTCAATGTCACGTGGACGACCGGCGCACAGGTTCCACGATATGACTACTACCGTGACCGTTCGTATTTGGAGGAGCTGAGCACGGAGCCCGGTGCAGTGCGGATGGACCGGCTTCAATCCGGCGCAGCACCGGTTCTCAATTCCCACGATCGTTGGGGGGGCCTTGATTCGGTGCTTGGCGTGGTCAGTTCGGCCTCGCTGAACAGCGGCGCGGGCTCGGGTGACGCGCAATTGCGCTTCTCGAAGCGAGACAGCGCTGACCCTTATTTTCAGGACGTGCAAGACGGAATCTTGCGAAACGTCTCGGTCGGCTATCGAACGTATGCGGTCGACATGATCCCTCCGGGCCAGGAGGGCAACGATCAATGGATCTATCGCGCGACGGATTGGGAGCCCTACGAGATCTCGCTCGTGGCGATTCCCGCCGATACCGGTGCAACGGTACGCAGCGACGCATTCGAATCTCATCAACGCTTTTTCCCCTGCGAATACCACGATCGAAGCGCAGGCAATCAACCCGGTGGGGCGAGCGCCTCCCAGCGAAACGAAGGAACCACGATGCCGGCAACCCATGAAACCCAGAACCAATCGACGACCGCGGCGCCTGTTGATCCGAATGCGACGGTACGCAGCGAAGGCGCAGCGCCGTCCACCGACGCTGTCCGCGCCGAAGGGGTACAAGCGGAGCGGGAGCGCATGAAGGCGATCCGCGACGCGGTGCGTGCGAGCACGCTGCCGAATCAGCAAACGCTGATCGAAGATTTCGTCGAACGTGGTCTGTCGGCCGATGCGGTCCGCTCGCAGGTTTTGACGCTGCAGGCGGAGCAGTCGCAGTCGTCGCAGGTGCGTGGACAGTCGCAGATCGAAACGGTCACCGACGAGTCGGACGTGCGGCGTGCGGCGATGACCGATGCACTCGTGCATCGAATCAACCCGCGACACGCGTTGACGGACGCGGCTCGTCAGTATCGAGGCATGACGCTGCGTGAATTCTGTCGCGTCGGCCTCGAGGCTGCGAACATCGATACGCGCGGCATGGACGTGCGCGAACTCGCCGGGGTAGCGCTCGGTCTGTCCGCGCGCGGCGGCTATAACACGACGTCCGATCTGCCCGTCGTGTTCGGCAATGTGATCAATCGGACGTTGCGCGATGCGTACTCGGCAGCGCCGCGCAGTTTCACGGCGTGGGCGCGTCAAGGTACGCTGGCTGACTTTCGCGCGGCGACGCGAGTAATGGTCGACGGCGCCGTGAAGCTCGAGAAGGTCAGCGAGGCGGGCGAATACAAATACGGTTCGCTCGTCGACGGCGGCGAAGTGATCCAGCTCGGCACGTACGGCAAGATCGTCAACTTCACGCGCGCGATGATCATCAACGATGATCTTTCCGCGCTGCAGCGCGTGCCGATTTACTTCGGTCGTGCGGCGGCAAACCTCGAATCCGATATCGTCTACGGTGCTCTCACGGGCACCGCGAAAATGTCGGATGGCAAGGCACTGTTCGATGCGGGGCATAAAAACCTCGGCGCCGCCGGTGCGATCGGGATCGATACGCTGACGCTTGCGCGTGCGGCAATGCGTACGCAGAAGGCGCCCGGTGATGGTACGCCCCTCAACGCGACACCGTCGTATCTGATCGTGCCGGCGGCACTTGAAACGGTGGCTGGGCAGTTCACGAGCAATCAATACGTGCCGAACGATCCCGCGCAGCAGAATCCGTTCTTCAAGAGCCTGACGCCGATCGTCGAACCGCGTCTCGACGACTCGAGCACGACGGCGTGGTATCTCGCGGCGGACCCGGCAACGATCGATACGGTCGAGTTCTGCTACCTCGAGGGCGAAGAGGGTCTGTACACCGAGCAATCGCTCGACTTCGACGTTGACGGTTTGAAGGTCAAGGCGCGGCTCGATTTCGCGGCAAAGGCGATCGACTATCGCGGCCTCTTCAAGAATCCGGGCCAAGGCTAATAACGGGCAGGCGGTCCTGACGCGCGTGCTCGATGCCCGAGCACGCATCCTTTTCTCTCGAGATCAATCCATCGCATATGAAGAACTTCATTCAAGCGGGTCGCACGCTTGCGGCTACGCTCGCCGTCGCAGTGACGTCTGGGCAACTTGTCTTGCTGGGTAACACGAATCGTCCGGCGATCGCATCCGGTAACTTCGATGCCAATACCGAAGGTGTGTATTACCTCGAAGGCGTGTACGAATTGACGGCTGCTGCGGCAGCAGTCGGAACCGTAGGCGATGCTGCCTACTGGGACTCGACGGCGGGCAACGTAACCGCAACGGCCGCCGAGAATACGCTGATCGGCATCTTCTCGGAGCCCAAGGTCGCGAACGCCACGCTCGCGCGCGTGCGCCTGCCCGGAGCCTAACGTGTTTGACGCCGGCGTGTTCTGGGCGGCGTTCGCCGCCGCCGGCATGTTGAAGACGGCCTACGTCGACGATGTGCCCGGCGGCGTGCAAGTTGGGTTTGCCACTCCCGATCAGTTGGATCTCGATGGTCAGGTAACGGTCGCCGAATATCAGATCGAATATCAGGCTGCCGATCTTCCTGCACTTGCTCGCGGCTCGATTATCAAGGTCGACGAAGTCTGCTATCGCGTTCGTCGGCCGCCGCGTCGCAAGGATGACGGCTTCTT
Source organism: Pararobbsia silviterrae (assembly GCF_003628125.1). Taxonomy (GTDB): domain Bacteria; phylum Pseudomonadota; class Gammaproteobacteria; order Burkholderiales; family Burkholderiaceae; genus Pararobbsia; species Pararobbsia silviterrae. Next base: position 22,218 of record NZ_RBZU01000024.1, on the reverse strand, counting down.
CATGCTTGCGGACTTGGAGGTCGCGAAATGACGACCCGTCGTGAGTCATATGTCGAATCACTTATGACGCAGTTGCAGGACGACGCTCAGCTACAGGCGATCGACGTGCAGATCGAGCGTTCGGTCTTCGATGCAGTCAGCGGTAGCGAAGCGCGTGTGCTTGTCGTCCACCGTGGGCGTGATGTGCCGACGCAAGACATCGGCGTCACGACACGAGAGTGCATCGTCATGCTCACGGCCGTGGTGCGCGACACCGCACCTGACCGCGCTGCCGACGAGATTTTCGAGCGCGCTCACCCGGTGGTGATGGCCTTTGATGCGCCGGGTCTGTTGGGCGTAACGGAGGGGCCGACCGACGAGCCGCGTGCAGCCGACGTGGAAGGTGGGGTTGGCGTCATTACGGTGCAGTACGTGTTCCAGTATCAGACGCCGACCGCCTCTTTGTAGGACGGTGTCATATCTATATAGAGGGCCTCGATGGCAAAATCCATCAAGAACACCGTCATTCTCGCGAAATTGCAGACCGCTATCGGCGCACCCGCTGTGCCGACCGGCGCGGACGACGCGATGTTGGTGACCAATCCGAGTCATACACCGGTCTCCGCGACGATGGTCAGTCGCGATTTGATCCGTCCGTACTTTGGCACTAGTCAGCAGCTTTCGGCCGGCGTGCACACAGAGCTGAGCTTCGACGTCGAAATCGCCGGGTCGGGTGTGCCTGGTACTCCGCCGGCCTGGGGACTCCTGCTTGTCGGTTGTTATTTCGCCGAGACCGTGACGGATGGCTCCGACGTCAAGTACGCGCCGGTCAGTCTGAAGCCGGACACGCCGCTCACGATTTACTACTATCTCGACGGCTTGTTGCACCAGTTGACGGACGCTTACGGGACCGTCTCTTTCGACCTCGAGTCGGGAGCGATTCCGAAGATGACGTTCAAGTTCATGGGGGCGTACAACGCTGTGACGGACACGCCGTTGCCCGCCGGCACAGACTTTTCGAAGTTCCTCACGCCGAAGCTCGCCCTTAGCGCGAATACGAGCTGGTCGATGTTTGGCTACACCGGACCGCTGAAGTCGCTGTCCCTCGATATCGCAAACTCGCTCAACTGGTTTCAACTGATCGGCGAAGAAGGCGCTGAAGTCGATGACCGTCAGCCCACGGGCAAGATCGTCATGGAGTTGTCGAAAGTTTCGGACCAGGATTGGTGGACTGCGGCGAAGGATGCAACGCTCGGGCCGCTGACGGTGCAGCAAGGGATGATGGCAGGAAACATCGTCCTGTTCGAAGCGCCTCAGGCACAGATTAGCAACCTGTCCTATTCCGACCAGAACAGCAAGGCGCTCCTCAATGGCGACCTGGGGTTGAGTCCGCAAAACGGAAACGACGAACTGGTCATCACGGTGAAGTAACTTTCCACGCACCCGAACGGGCCGCTATATGCGGCCCGTTCTCATTTCTGAGGTTGATATGACGATCTTCACTGTGGCCGAGCGGCCGACGTTCACTGCACCGGTCGAGTTCTCGATCCCTGGCAATGCCGACGATGGCGCTCCGGAAATCCACAAAGTCGTGATCGAATTCACGCGTTTGAAGCGCAGCGAGTTGCTCGCGTTTGTGCAGAAAGAGACGCAGAACATCGTCGACGACGTCAAGCCGCTTGTTGTCGGATGGCGAAATATTCTCGACGACCAGGGACAGCCTGTCCCGTTCACTTTCGAGAATCGCGATCGGCTCTTCGAGATCACTCAGGTGCCGAATGCGGTCCTCAGCGCTTTCCTCAGTCATTGCCGCGAGGCCGTGCGAAAAAACTGATTGGCGCGGCGCGTCGGTGGGCCGGCGGCGATGTCGACATGCGAATCGACTCGGGCGTGGTGGATGCCCTTGCTGCATTCGGTGCAAGCCAATTCGACATCGGGAGGGCCAATGCTCTGCGTGTCGATGGCGCGTACGAGGTCTATCCAGAGAACTGGCGCGTCGTGCAACTGTTCCTCGCCTTGTCGACACAGTGGCGCATGACGGCGCTCTCGACGATGGCCGATGCGAGGCTGATACAGACCGGGTTCGACTATGCAGCGGTCGAGCCCGTTATGCGCCTCACTGGCATCAAGTGTCGCCACCGCGCCGCGCTATTCAAGGATCTCCAGGTCATGGAAGACGCAGTGCTTGAGGTTGTGCTGCGCACGAACGATTAAGCGGCGTGTGGACCGCAGACGGGAGGGGTAATGGGTGCAGGAAGTAGCACGCTGGGTCAGCTGATCGTTCAGATCGCAATTGACCCGTCAGCGTATAACTCGGAAGCCCGACAGTTGACGTCCACTGCGAGCGATGTCGGATCATCGCTGTCCCGCGCAGGGGATGCGGGCGCGGCGGGATTGGACAAGATTTCGTCGCATTCAGCCAGTGCGCGCAAAGAGCTGCTCGTGATGGCGCACGAGCTCGCCACCGGCAATCTGTCGAATTTCAGTGGCTCGCTGATGGTCTACGGCGAGAAGATCGACGCGTTCAAATACATCCTCTCGCCGATGGGGGCCACGATCGGCGCCGTTGCGCTAGCGATTGGAGGGCTCGGCGTCGCGGCCATCAAGGGGGCTCAGCAGCAAGCTGCGTTCAATAACGCGATCGAGTCGACATCCGGGTTCGCGGCTGTCAGCGTCGATCAGTTGAACCAGATGGCCGTGCGCTTGGAGGCGCTCGGGGTTCCTGCAGGGAAAGCGAACGACGTCCTCGCGCAGGTTGTGGCGTCGGGCAAGGTGAGTGGCAGCGCGATTGAGGCAGTCGCAACGGCCGCCGCAATGCTCTCCGATGCGACGGGCACCGATTCAAAGCAAATTGTTCAGCAGTTTGCACAGATGTCGTCCGACGTGGCAGATGGTGCGGCGAAGATGTCGGAGCAGTACCACTTCTTAACCACCGCTCAATACGACGAGATCAAAGCGCTGCAGGAACACGGCGACGCGCAAGGCGCGATGAAGCTGACGGCAGATTCGTTGACGAGCAGTCTCGAAGCGCAAAAGGCACCCTTAGGCACGCTGCCCGCACTGTTGCATGAGGCCGAGACGGCATGGTCGCGGTTCTGGCAGGCCGCTATGAACGCCGGAAGGCCCGACACGCCGACCGACACAGTCAACGCACTACGTGACCAACTCGCGCAGCAGAAGGCCGCTCTCTCGGCATCGCCATCGGCACTGAGTTATCAGGTTGGCGGGGCGGCTTCCGACGCGAACAATTCGGCGGCGAACTATCAGGTTGGTGGGCAGGCTTCACCTGAGTCCGCACAACAGCGCGTTGCTCAGTTGCAAGCGCAGATCGCGGCTGCACAGCACGACGCAGATATGCACGACACGTCGGCGCAGTTCTCGGGCTGGTTTAAGGAGCAGGAACAAGATGCCCTTAATGCGGCCCAGGCAGTCGACAAGCTGTCGACCTCGCTCGACAAGAACTATGCGAAGCGTAAGGCGCTCAACGACCTGCAGGCGCAGTACGCGAAGATGTACAACGATCCGAGCGATCCCGATCATCAGAATTCACGTTTGAAGGGCGTCACGCAAAACGCCGACGGCAGTTTTAGCGGTGGGGAATATGCGTCGCTCGTCAAAGGTATCAATGACCGGTACAAGGACACGGGCGCGACCGCGCTCGACAAAGCAACTTTGACGCAGCAGGTCGACGCGATTCGCCAGCAGCTCAGTCGTCTCAACGACGAGTATCGCAACAGCGAAACGGTGCTGGAATCGGCGCATAACGCGGGCGCTATCTCCGACGCCGATTTTTATCAGCAGCAGCGCGACTTGATTGCTAAATCGACGAACGACCAGGTTGCACAGTTGGAGCAGGAAAAGCTGGTGCTGCAACAACACAAGGCCAGTGGTGCAGAGCAGATCGAAATCAATCGCCAGATTCAAGCTGTCGAGCAGCAGCTCCAGAAGGTGCGAGATGACACCGCGGCCAAGTTTCAGAAGAATGTCCAGGACGAAGCGGCCGCTGCGAAAAAGCGGCAAGCGGTACTCACGGAATACGTGAGCGCGCTCAATCAGCAGTTGGACACGCAGCAGAACGGCGTGGATATCAAGGTCGCGAGCGTCGGGCTCGGGTCCGAGGCCGCGCAGCAGATGCAGGAGCTCAACTCGCTGCAGCGTTCGTACGACAACCAACGCACGCGCCTGGTATCCGAGCAGGCGCGTGCGCCCGTAGGGAGCGACCAGTATGACCTGTATCAGCAAGAGTTAGACGCGCTGCAAGTCGCTCGTGATCGAGCCGTTTCGATCACGAAGCAAGGATATGACCGTATGCAAGCCGCGCAGGGCGATTGGGAGAACGGGGCGAGTCAGGCGTTTCAGAATTACGCGGCGAGCGCGCAAAACGTCGCCGCCGAGGTATCCAAGGGTTTCACCGATCTGTTTTCGGGGCTGGAGGATTCGTTGGTGAGCTTCGTCACCACCGGCAAACTGAGCTTCACGCAGCTTGCAAACAGTGTGATTTCGGACATTGCTCGAATGTCAATTCGTGCAGCCGAGTCGAGCATTTTTCAGACGATCGGATCGTATTTTGGCTTGACGACAAGCAGCGCTCTTTCGAGTGGGGCATCGACAAGTGCGCTCGGGTCTTCATTCAGTACGGGCTCTTCCGCTGCGCTCAGCGGCATCGGCCTGACTTTCGCGACAGGTGGGGCAGTCGCGGGGGCGGGAACAAGCACGAGCGACTCGATTGCCGCGCGACTCTCTAATGGCGAGTTCGTAGTCAAGGCGTCGGTCGTTTCTCAGCCAGGCGTGCGTGACATGCTGGAGCGTCTAAACGGCGGTGCGGCTGTGAGCAGCAGCAATCGGTTCGCAACCGGGGGGTATGTTGGGTCGACCGGATCGAGCTCGACGAGCGGCGTGCAAATCAACGTCACGACTCAGGTTGACGCCGGCAGCGGTGCGCCGCAGCAGAGTGCGAACGGAAATGAGACAACCGCCAAGCAGCTTGCGGGTCAGCTCAGCGATCAGGTTCGTGCGGTCATCGTGAAAGAGCAGAAGTCCGGTGGGGTGATTTGGAGGTTTGTTAATGGCCGCTAGGGTATTTACGTGGGGCGCCCGTGTTGGCGATAAGGGTGATGTCTCGTTCGCTGTGTTGTCGGCCAAGTTCGGTGACGGCTACCAACAGGACGCGGCCGATGGCATCAACAACCGGTCAGATACGTGGCCCTATACGTACATCGGGTACGAGCACGAAGTCGGGCCGATCGTGGAATTTCTGGAGTGGCACGGGGGCTATAAGGCGTTCCAGTGGTCTCCGCCGTTTGGGCGGCCAGGCCTCTATAAGTGCGTCGGGTATAGCCTGACGCCGCAAGGGGGGCCGAAGGTACAACTGACGGCGACATTCACGCGCGATACGAGGACTACGTGATGAGCATCACCAATGATGTGCAGAAGCTTGAGCCCGGTGCGCTTGTGACACTGTTCGAGGTGGACGCTAGCGCGATCGGGGGCGATCTCCTTCGGTTTCACGGGCATATCGGCAATCCGCAGATCGTGTGGCAGGGGAACACGTATACGCAATGGCCGATCGAGGCGAGCGGCTTCGAGCGAACAGGTGACACTCAGCAGCCCAATCCCACTGTGACCGTCGGCAACGTCGATGGCTCGATCTCGTCGTTGTGTATCTATCTCGACGACATGCTTGGTGCAAAGGTTACGCGGCACCGCACGCTCGGTAAGTACCTTGATGCGGTCAATTTCCCGAGCGGCAATGCCACGGCGGATCCGAATGAGGAAATGCCGCTGGACGTCTGGGTCATTCAACAGAAGTCGAGCGAGACGAAGGAAAGCGTCGAATTCACGCTTTCTTCACCGCTTGACTTCAATGGGCGACAGCTTCCCGGCGATCAGATCATCGCTAACTTGTGTCCGTCGCAATTCGCCTATCGTGGCCCCCGCTGCAATTACACGGGGACGGATTACTTCGACGCAGATGACAATCCTGTGACCGATCCGGCGCTTGACAAGTGTGGGCGCCGGTTGAGTTCCTGCAAGATTCGATTTGGCGAGTACGAGGTGATCAACTTCGGTGGTTTTCCGGCGGCTTCTTTGACGAACAGCTGATATGGAACAAACGACCGTTGACGCGATACGCGCACACGCTGAATCGGAGTATCCGAAGGAATGCTGTGGTCTCGTTGTTGTGGCGAGAGGGCGCGAGCGATACGTTCCTTGTCGGAATGCCGCAGACACGCCTGAAGATCACTTTGTCATCCCGGCAGAGGCGTTTGCGGATGCCGAAGATCTGGGCGATGTCTTGGCGGTGGTTCACAGTCACCCGGATACGTCATCGAAGCCGAGTCAGGCAGATCGTGTCGCGTGCGAAGCGTCGGGACTGGAATGGCACATCGTTGCGTGGCCAGGCGGCGATATTTACTCGTTCGCTCCGAGTGGCTATGAGGCACCCCTTGTCGGGCGGCGCTTCTCTCATGGTGTGCTCGATTGTTGGACCCTCGTTCGCGACTGGTACGCGCGCGAGAGAGGTGTTGTGCTTGACGACATAGAGCGCAAAGACCTGTGGTGGAACGACGGGAAAAGCGACCTTTATCGCGATAACTTCGCTGCGCGCGGAGGAGTAGTCGTGCCTGACGGCGAGCCGTTGCAGGTTGGTGACGTGATTTTGATGGAAATCCGAAGTCGAAACGGCGTGCCCAATCACGCCGCGGTGTTCATCGGGGACGGAAAGATTCTGCATCACTGCTATCGGCAACTCTCGACACGGGACGTGTACGGCGGATATTGGGCCGCCTGTACGCGCATGGTGCTTCGTTACGTTCCAAAGTGACTTTGCACCGGATGGATCAACCGATATGGCCCGCGATTGCGGGCCATTTTCATTTCCAGAACATGAACGAAAAAGTCCGAACCATCCGTCTGTACGGAAAACTGGGCGCTCGCTTCGGCCGCGTCCACCGCTTCGTCGTGAGAGACGCCGCCGGAGCTTTTCGCGCGTTGCGGGCGATGTTGCCGGGATTCGAGCGGGAACTAATGACGAGCAAGCACCGTGGCGTGGCGTACGCTGTGTTCCTCGGACGCCGCAACCTTTCGGATGATCAATTGGGATATCCGTGCGGCGACGATGACATCCGAATCGCGCCGATCCTGCAGGGCTCGAAAAACAGTGGACTCTTTCAAACCATCGCTGGGGCCGCGCTGATTGTGATTGGCGCGATCACATACGCGTACGGCGGAGCGGCGATTGCGAATGTCGGACTTTCACTCATTGGAACCGGTGCGTCGTTGGCGTTGGGGGGCATTGTGCAAATGCTTTCACCGCAACAGAAGGGCCTTTCGACGCAGGACAGCGCAGACAACGGTGCATCCTACAACTTCAATGGACCGGTGAATACACAGGCGCAGGGCAACCCCGTGCCTGTGCTCTATGGCCGAATGATCGTAGGCTCGGCTGTGATTTCCGCTGGCATCTATGCGGAGGATCAGCAATGAACCTGGGACAGCCGCGCCGTATTCGTGGCGCAAAAGACAGTGGAGCGTCGCAGACGACGCCAACGGAGTCGCCCGATACGCTGCACAGCACATCGACGGCGAAAATCCTCGATCTTGTATCCGAGGGAGAAGTCGCGGGGCTCGCCAACGGGCTCCAGAGTGTCTATTTCGACGGCACGCCGCTCATGAACGCAGACGGTTCGTATAACTTCACAGGCGTGACCGTGGACGTGCGTACCGGAACGCAAAATCAAGACTACATCTCGGGCTTTCCGAGTGTGGAGAATGGGCAGTCGGTGGGCGTTGAACTTCGCGCCGACACGCCGTGGACGCATGCAATGCAAAATTTGCAGCTCTCGGCAGTTCGCATAGGTATTGCCGTCGAGGAGCTTGAACAGACCAATACGTCTACAGGAGACGTGACAGGCTATCGGGTTGCCTATCAAATTTCTTTGTCAACGGACGGGGGCCCGTTCAACGTCGTTGTCGATACAGCTTTTGATGGAAAAACCACGTCCGAATACGTGCGCACGCATCGGATTGATTTGCCGGCCGCTGAGAGTGGTTGGGTGGTCCGAGTCACGCGCACGACACCGAATTCGACGTCGAGCTATGTCAGCGACACGACCACGATCGACTCGGTAACCGAGGTGATCGACGCGAAATTGCGCTATCCAATGCGAGCAGTCATCGGAACGCAGTTCGACGCCAAGCAGTTTTCTTCGATCCCCGCGCGATCCTTCGATCTGAAGGGTCGGATCATCAGTGTTCCGAGCAACTATGACCCGGACACACGCGCATACACCGGCACGTGGGATGGCACGTTTAAGCCCGCATGGTCGGACTGCCCGCCCTGGGTGCTCTACGACATGCTGGTGAACGACCTGTATGGGTTGGGGGACGTAATTGACCCGGCGACGATCGATCGCTATCAGTTGTACACGATCGCGCAGTATTGCGACGAGCTCGTCGCTGATGGGTTGGGTGGCCAAGAGCCGCGTTTCACATGCAATGCGTACATCCAAACTCGTGCGGACGCTCTGCAGTTGCTGCAGTCGATTGCGAGCATCTTTTGCGGCGTGAGTTATTGGGCGTCGAACAACGTCGTCACGGTCACTGACATGCCTCGTGATCCCGTGTACACGTACACGGCGGCGAACGTTGTCGATGGCACGTTTTCGTATGTTGGGAGCTCGCTAAATACGCGTTACACAGTTGCCCTCGTGTCGTGGAACGACCCGGCGAATCAATATCAACAAGCAGTCGAATACGTCCCTGACGACGACGGTATCGAGCGGTACGGTATCGTCCAAACGGAAATTTCGGCGTTCGGCTGCACATCACAGGGGCAGGCTCAACGGCTGGGTCGGTGGACATTGCTGTCTTCGCGGCTCGAGGGTGAAGTCGGTGAGATCTCCGTTGGACTTGACGGTGTACTCGCGATGCCGGGGCAGGTCGTGGAGTTTGCCGATCCCGTTCGTGCAGGGCGGCGCAACGGTGGTCGAATTCTCGCGGTCGAAGGCACGACGATCACGCTCGATAAGGCGACGGTCGTCAATCCAGGCGACACCTTTACGGCAAATCTTCCGACGGGAGTCAGCGAGCGACAAACCGTGCAGTCCGTTGACGGCCGCAAAGTGACTTTGACCGCTGCATTTTCGGTTTCACCCGAGCCGCAAGCCGTTTGGTCCGTCGCGTCCGACGAGCTCGGATTGCCTCAATACACCGTGCGCAGCGTCACGGAGCAAGACGGCATCGTCATGAAGATCTCCGCGACTCGCTTTGAGCCGCAGAAGTTTTCGGCGATCGACAGTGGCACGCGCATCGATGCGCGACCAATCACAGTTGTTCCGCCGTCGGTGCAACCGCCGCCGACCAACGTGCGCCTGTCTTCGTACAGCGTGATTGACCAGGGCATTGCGCGCACGGTGATGACGATCGCGTGGGATGCCGCGTCGAGTGCTGTGTCGTATCTGCCCGAGTGGCAGAAGGACGGCGGCGATTGGGTTACGGCGTCGAGCACGGGGGCTTTATCGGTGGACGTGCCGAGCATCTATCAGGGCACGTATCTCGCCCGCGTGCGCTCGGTCAACGCGTTGCAGGTCACGTCAACTTATGCGTATTCGACGGACACGGTGCTGAATGGCAAGACGTCGCCGCCGCCGGCGCTCACCAGTCTGACCGCGTCGAGCAAAGTGTTCGGCATCGATATCACCTGGGGATTTCCAGACGGCGCGGCCGACACGCAACGAACCGAGCTTTGGCGCGCAAGCGCCAACGATCAGACCGCCGCGGTCAAGGTGTCCGACCTCGCGTATCCGCAGTCGGATTACTCGATGGACGGCTTGGCTGCAGGCACCGCGTTTTTCTTTTGGGCGCGACTCGTCGACACGTCGGGGAACATTGGACCGTGGTATCCGAGCGATCCGAATGGCGGCGTGATTGGGCAGGCGTCGGACGACGCAACGCCGATCCTCGACTATCTCGAGGGGCAGATCACGCAGACGCAGCTTGCGGAAGCGTTGCTCGCACAGATCGATTCCGGCGGTGGTGCGGCGGTGCTCGTGCAGCAACTGACGACGGCGCTCGCGGCGATGTACACGATCAAAACGCAACTGACGGCGGGTGGTCGGACGGTGGTCGCGGGCATCGGCGTCGGCGTGGAGAACGACGACGGCGTGACCGAATCGCAGGTGCTTATCGAGGCCGATCGATTTGCCGTGATCGAGAGCGACAGCGCCGATGGGACGACGGTCTCGACGCCGTTCGTGATTCAAGGCGGGCAGGTGTTCTTGAGCCAGGCATTCATCGGCAAAGCGTCGATCACGAGCGAGCAGATCGGCGACTACATTCAGAGCGATGACTTCGTGTCGGGCGTCTCGGGCTGGCGGATTGAAAAGACCGGGGCATTCGAGATCAACGGTGTGCTCGGGGGCGGCCGTGTCACGCTCAACCAAACGGGCCTGTTTGTGTACAACGAGACAGGCGTGCTGATGGTCGAGGTGGGGAAGCTCTCGTGACCTATGGAATTTGCTGCAGGGCCAACGATGGCACGATCACGGCGACCTATACCGACCGCCTCTCGCGCGAGCTCGGATCGTTCCAAACGGGCACGTCGAGCGGCTCGCTCGCGATACCAGTAACGTCGTCGACCGCACAGTGTTGGATCTTCGTGCGAGACATCTCGCCGTTCACGCTCGGGAGTGCCGGACCAATTGTCACCGTCAGCGGCAATGTCGTGACTTGGGATTTCAGCCATATCGCTGTCGGCATAAATCCACGATCGGTGACGGTGTTCTATGGAGAGTATTAATGACCTACGGCGCGCGCATCTACAACGCCAATGGCTTTCTGCAGATCACCGGGCAGTTCAAGAACCTCGCATTCCGCGCAAAGGGGTCCACGGTGAGCGGCGGGACAGCGTTACCGGGGCATGCGTTCTATCAAGCGTCGTACACGTTCGCAGGGTCCGCCGTCTCGATCCTAGCGTTCGCGTGCGCGGCGCCGTGCGCGATTCTGAGTTGCGTCGACAACGGCAATGGAACGTTCACCGCGACATTTGCTGTAAATGGTACGGGCGTGACTGTTCAGGTGTTCGTGTTTGACGATCCGGCGTATTCGACGATCGTCGGAAACTATGGCGTGCGAGTGCGAACTGACGACGGATCGGCAGTCGCGTTTGACTCGCGCACCAGGTACATGCGCGTCATCAACTTTGTAGGCGGTAGTGAGGCGAGTGGCACCGGGCCTGACGGTGGTGTCAGTTACAACAATTCGTCGTCGAGCATCGCGGTTGTGCAGACGCAATTGCGGTGTGATTCGACCGCGAGTCTCACGATCGTTCCTCCCAGTCAATTCACGTACGCATACAACTTTGCCGCGCTCGTCGCGTCGATTTCTGGGGCGCAGTTGGCCTTGTCTAAGGTGGCAATGAGCACCTACGGCGGCACGGTGTCGGCGAGTCCTTCGCTGCCGCCGAGCTACTCGCAAACAGGATGGGGCTATCTCATCCTGGACGTTTCCAACTTCTAGGGGGTGCGCTTATATGGGCGCGAATACCGACATTGAGATCGGTGCGGGGGCGCTCGACCTGCTGATCGAGCAGGGCGCCGATTGGCAACCGACGTTCACGTTCCAAAACGACGACGGCACGGCAATCAATCTGCTCGGCTCGGTGGTGCGTCTGCAGGTTCGATCGGATTTCGGCGTGGCGACGACATTGCTCGATGCGAGCTCGAGCAATGGCCTGATCACGCTCGATACCGAAAACGGCGTCGCCGCCATGAACGTCTCTGCGGCACAGACGGCCGCGCTTTCGCCGGACCTGACGCAGCTCTTTCAGAAGGTCTATGGCCGGCAGGCCGTGCGCCTCGGTGTGTACGACGTGCATGTCGTCTCGCCGAGCGGAGTCGTCACGTCGTACCTCGCCGGCAGCGTCTTCATCGCGCCGGCCGTCACAAAGGACAGTTGAATGGCAAAAATCACAGTGGATCTGGCACTCGCGGTCCGTGTCGGCCTCACGTCCGGCGTCAAGGTGGTGACGGTCGCGCTCGGGCCTCAAGGACCGGCGGGACCGACCGGCCAGCTGACTGACGCGGACCGTGCGTACCTCGATGATGCGAAGGCGTCCGCGTCGGCTTCCGAGACTGCTGCGGCGACGAGCGCCACGAACGCAGCGACCGCGCAGCAGGCAGTATCGGCTGCTGCGACAAGCGCGGCGGCCGACGCGGCGACCGCGACGGCGGCGGCGACAAATGCGACGTCTCAGGCGGTTGCTGCAGCGGCCTCGGCGACGACCGCGAGCGACGCAAAAAACGAGCTCGCTCAAGCGCTCGCACAGTTCCGTGAGCTGTACCTTGGTGAGCTCGCGGCGGATCCGACAGTCGACGGGAATGGCGATCCGCTCAAGGACGGCGCCGAGTATTTCAACACGACGACTGAACAGTTTCGGGTGTACCGGAACGGAGCGTGGGAAGACAAGGACGCATCCGAGCAGCAGGCGGCGACCAATGCGACGTTGGCCGCGACGCAGGCGGCGGCGAGCGCGACGGCGGCCGATCAGCGTGCGACGGCGGCGGCCGATAGCGCGATGTCGGCAGGTGCGGGCGCGACTTCTGCGACGGCCGCATCCGCATCAGCCAGTGCGTACGCTCAGACTGCTCAGAACTGGGCATCGCAGGCGTCTGACATGGTCGACGGTGCCAACTATTCGGCCAAGTATTACGCGCTCCAGGCCGCTGCGAGCGCGAGCGATGCGGAGTCCATGTCGGGTTCGCTGCAGTCGGCGATCGACGCATCGAACAATGCGGTGACGACGGCAAACGCCGCATCCGCTGCGGCCGATGCAGCGTTGCCGCTCACGGCAGGCTCGAGCAAGGTGCTCACGGGCGATCTTTACCTCGGCACGGGCAAAGTCCTCTATGCACAGTCGGGGCAGTTGAACGTGCGCACGGACACGTCGCTCAACGTCACGAATCTAGCCGGCAGCGCGCAGATGCCGGTGTCTGTTTCGTACGCTCAGGTGACCGATGGTGTTCGGGCGCCGGGCGTATCGCAGCTGACGCTGCGCAATGACACCGTGATCAACGCGATGAACGTCGCCGGTACGGCGCAAGTCCCGGTGCAGGCGGCGGCCGCTGCAAGTCTGCTTCACTTGTTGCGGGCCGATCAATTTATCGCCACGGCGCTGGCAGCAACCGGCACGCTTGAATTTGCGATGGACGTCGCCGGGACGTTGCGCACGCTGTATCTGAAATGGGTAACGGGGACTGCTGTTGCGATCACGAACTCCAGCAGCAATCAAACACTGACGTTTGATACGGCATTTCCAAATGCGTGCTTGTTCTCAATGGTTAGCCATCAGGGGGTGCCTAACCTTATCTATTCGTATCGCATTTCACACAGCACAGGCGGTGTGGTCGCTGGATACTCGAACAACACAGCTAACTCGTACACGATCACACCCATCGCATTCGCGATCGGCTGGTAGGCACGCTGATCAACGAAAGTAACTTTGGGCTGCGCGCGAGCGCCGAGCCCGATCGAGAAAGGCCGCTTCAATTCGAAGCGGCCTTTTTGTTTTCCAACGCGGGGCAATAGCACAGGGGGAGTGATGGGCGACAACGGCGAAGCCGAATTGCCGCAAGACGTGCTCGACCGACTCGGTTTGAGCAAGCACGACGTCGATCGAATTGCCGACTACTTCAGGAAAGATCTGCGTGAGCAGATGCGCGCGGAGTTTTATCGAGACGTCGGGCAGGGGGTGGTTCGATTGGGCTGGAAAGCCTTGGTGGCCATCGGGGCATATCTCGCGTGGAAAGGATCCGGCGGCTCGAGCGGCTGGATCGAGTTTCTGCGCAAAGTTTTTTTTGCGGGGTGATCAGTGACACCACAAGAAACATTCATCGCAACACTCGCGCCATTGGCGCAAGCGTCGGCCGCGCGCACGCGAATCCCGGCGAGCTTTTGCGTCGCCGAGGCGGCGCTCGAATCCGGCTGGGGCACATCGATGCTCGCGACCGAGGCGCACAACCTGTTCGGCGTGAAAGCCGATCCGAGCTGGCACGGCCCGACCTGGGCGCTTCGCACGCGTGAAGTCGTGAACGGGCAGTACGTCGTGGTGCCGGCGAACTGGCGCAGCTATCCCGATTGGGCATCGGCGCTTTCGGATCACGCGTTGTTTTTGATGAACAACCCGCGATACGCGCATGCGTTTGATTGCACGGATGGCGAGGCATTCGCGCACGCCGTCGCAGCGGCCGGCTATTCGACCGAGCCGGACTATGCGGACCGCCTCATCAGCACGATGCGCGCTCGCAATTTGAAGGCGCTCGACGTCGTATCGACCTGATGCCGCGCGCGAGCGCGTGCAGGTCTGTTTGTCCCTATGGGCTGCCTTCGGGCGGCCCTTTTTCATTTCCAAAGGAGGTTCTATGCAAGTGATTCTGAATTACATCGGTGCGGCCCTGATCCTGGCTGCATGGGGGCTCTTCGCTTGGTTCGGCAAGACGCCGGTCGAAGGTTTCATTACGTCGCTCACCCTGGCGCTGGCCGCTGTGGGTGTGACGCATGGGCACAGCGAGTGGGCGAAGCGCCTGGGCGTGGCCAATCCGTCGTCGCCGGGCACACCGTCGCAGCCTGCGGGCTCGGCGCCGGCCGCTGCAACCGACGCGACGTCGTAATGCGCGGCGCGATTGTCGTGGCGCTCGCCGCTACGGTGCTCGCGGGTTGTGCGGGCATCGCCACGTACCACGTCGAGCCGGTCTACAGCGCGGAGCTGCAGCGCATGGTGTGCTGCTCCGCGACGATCACGAGCGGCAAGGACGTGTCCTCTGTGGCCGTCGACGTTAAGCAGACGGGCGACGACGTCGAGATCCACTTTACCGAGACGGGCGTCGGCGCATCGGCGCCGATCGCAGCAGCCTCGGGTGTCGTTTCTTCCGCAATTACCGCGGTGGGCGACGTCGTCACGACGGCCGCCAAATTCTCCCTCGTTCCATAGGACCCAATGTATGAAACGCACTCTCATGTCGTTCGCGGCAGGTATCGGCCTGTCCATCGCTCTCGCGGCCTGCTCGGTCGACCAGCAACAAACGGTCGCCACGCTTGCCGCAACCGCGCAAACGAAGATCGGCACCGCATGCGACATCGTGCAGCCGACGCTTCAAAGCTTGAGCGCGTCCATCCCGGATAACGCAAATCTCGCAACGTTCACGACGGACAACGGGAAGATCTGCGCGGCCGTCGACGCGCTCGATCCGACGAGCGTGCAGACGCTGATCGACACAACGATTCCCGAGGCACAGAGCCTAGTGGCATTGTTGCCGATCGACACGGTTGCGCAAACCGGGATCCGCGTCGCCCTCGATGCCGTTTCCGTAGCGCTGAAGAACTGGCTGAACGCGGCCGCCGTGTCGGCGACGACCGCGTCGAGTACATCTTCGACGTCGGCCGCCGTCGCGACGTCGTCGGCATCGGGGGGCGCCGCGCAATGACACAACCGATCCGCGTAGCACTGAGCGGATCGGGTTTTCGCCTGTGCGCCCATATCGGGGCGCTGCAGGCGATCGTCGATGCCGGCTTTGAAGTGATCGAGATCGCCGGAACGAGCGGTGGCAGTATCGTTGCCGCGCTGTTTGCGAGCGGTATGGATCTCGAGGAAATGCACGACCTGTGCATGTCGACGGACTGGTCGCCGATGATGGGCGCGTCGCTCGCGGGCTTCTTAGAGGAGGCGATGTCGACCGGGCATCAATTGCTTAACTTCCTGATGGACAAGACGGGCGGAAAGACCTTCGCAGATCTGCCCATCGAGCTCAAGGTGATTGCATCCGATCTGTCGACCAACCGCGAGTATGTGTTTTGTCGCGACGAGACCCCGGCGGCGCCGATCGCATTTGCTGCTCGGGCATCCGCGTCGATTCCGTTCGTATATGCACCTGTCCTATACGGCGACGCGGTACTCGTCGACGGCGGTTGCGCGGATAACGTGCCGACCGGGCGGCTTACCGTCGATGCGGTGCCACGGTGTGGCATCTACCTGCGTTCGAGTGACCCGCCGCCGCTCAATGGCAAGCATGGGTTGCTGGATACGTTGCCGCGTGTGATCGACCTGATGCTCACGGCAAACGAGGGCGCGCACGTTCAATGCGATACGTTGGGCGGGGCGGCCGTCGTCGAGGTGCAGACCGGCTATGCGTCGAGTTTCGATCGCAACATGCCGGCTGCGACGCGCATGCGTCTCCACAGCGACGGATATGCAGCGACGCAGCGGAATCTTGTCGAAAACGCGGCGGCGCTCGCGTAACGCGGACCACTCAGTGACGGCGTGAGAACAGGGCGGCCGGCGGGGTGTCAGAGCACCTCGTCGGCCACCTCTCCACTGTCTACGCCAGTGGATTAGCCAAGGCCCTGCCACCTTCCGGAAGGCGCGGCATTGTATCTCAGAAAAACAATAGGCTATCCACATATGGCTAACCCAATCATTCCTTGGATCGGCGGAAGGCGTCGCCTTGCCGAGCATCTTATCCCCCGCTTCCGCGTCACGAATGCTACGTCGAAGTGTTCGCCGGCGGCGCTGCGTTGTTCTTTATGAGGCCGCCGGCTGCCGTCGAAGTGCTCAACGATGTGAACGGCGAACTGGTGAACCTTTACAGGGTTGTGCAAAATCACCTCGAGGATTTTGTGCGTCAGTTCAAATGGGCACTTTCGAGTCGGCAGGTGTTCAAGTGGCTGCAGATTACGCGTCCCGAAACGCTGACCGACATTCAGCGCGCTGCGCGCTTCTACTACCTGCAGCAGAACTGTTTCGGCGGCAAGGTCGAGGGGCAGACGTTTGGGACGTCGACGACGACGACGTCAGGCCTCAACCTCTTACGGCTGGAGGAAACGCTGTCGGCGGCGCATCTTCGATTGTCTAGCGCGTTCGTCGAGCACCTCGATTGGCGACGCATAGAAGGGAGATAGTCATCTATAGCTGGAACGACCGTATCAATCCGGCCAGTTTGTTCTAAAGGTGGGCGGCATCTGGATAGGTCCTAGCACATCGCTTCAGATTTCGTCCGCCGAAGATGCAGCTGGAACACGGGTATGAGGAGGAGTCACCTGCGCGATACCTTTCGGAACAAGGTGACATCCGATCGCAGATTGACGCGCCGATGCTAAACTCGCGAATGTGCCGATTGGACCCGGTATTTGCGTCACGACCAATGCCCGCACTGCCGACGTGGGGCGTTGGGATATTCCGCTGTTCGGCCCGTGCATCGTGCCAGAAAGGTTAAGTGCGACAAGGACAATAATGAACAAAGCCGCAAATAATAGGGCGCCTACCTTTGTTGATGTGTTTGCGGGATGCGGGGGGTTGAGTCTTGGCTTGATGCAGGCAGGCTGGAAAGGCTTGTTCGCCATCGAGCGCGACGAAAATGCATTCGCGACGTTGAAACATAATTTGTTGGATCCAAAGGGTGCGTTGCGCTTCGCATGGCCCCGGTGGTTACCGAAGAAGACCCACGATATCCACGGGGTTCTCGAGCAACATATCGAAGAGCTTCGCAGTTTGCGCGGCAAGCTCGATATGCTTGTAGGTGGCCCGCCATGTCAAGGATTTTCTACCGCCGGCCGACGGGATCCTAACGACCCGCGCAATCGATTGGTGAGGGCCTATCTCGAATTTGTGAGCGAAGTTCGACCTAAAGTCGTGCTGATCGAAAACGTCCGCGGGATTACTTTGGATTTTTCAGATGAACGGAGTCCATCTGGAAAAGTCAATTATGCGCAATGGATTATCGACGAACTTTCGGGTTTGTATGATGTGTCGGCACGCCTAATTGATACCTCTCTTTTCGGTGTTCCACAAAATCGGCAACGATTTTTTATTATCGGAATATTAAAAGGGAAGAAATCTTTCGGAGACCCGTTTGGCACCGTAGAAAAAATGAGGGTTGATTTTTTGAAGGGAAAGGGAATATCAACAATTCCGATTTCATCAAAAACAGCAATATCCGACCTGGAGGTTTTTAGGAATGAAGTTGGTCCGAGTCGAGATACTGTTGGATTTAATGAGATAAAATATAAAAAACCCTTAACATCATTTCAAAAATTGATGAATAAGGGTGCGAATGGCCACTTGCGTGACACGCGATTGGCTCGGCATAAGCCGGAAATTGAACATCGTTTTAAACAGTTAATCGACATATGTAGTGCTGAAGGGCGCTTAAATGTTTCATTGTCAAGTGAATTGAAATTGCAGTTTGGATTGAAAAAGTGTGCAATCCGTGTGCTTGATCCTGATCGCCCTTCGCCTACGATTACGAGTATGCCTGACGACTTGATTCATTATGCCGAGCCAAGAATTTTGACGGTTCGTGAGAATGCGAGATTGCAAACGTTTCCGGACTGGTTCGCGTTTCAGGGAAAATATACGTCGGGAGGAATGCGACGTAGGGCGGAGGTGCCGCGTTTCACCCAAGTGGCGAACGCAGTTCCGCCGTTAGCGGCGGAACTATTCGGAATTGCCATTAAAGCTCATTGCTTTAATTTGCCTTCCGTATAAACGGCTTTATGCAGTGCCTCGAACACCTCCTGGTGTTCGAGGAGCGCCACACGAAGATCCTTCATCTGTTCAATAGTTACTTCGCCTTTTTTCCCTATAAATTTTCTTGCGAAACCATCGATTTCTACGCGTAGGTGAGCCAGCTCGTTTCGCTTGGGAACGATGTCATTTACGTAATCTGACATTCGTTTCTCTGCTTCGAGCTGCATATTCAGGAGTTTGAGAGTTTTGCGAAGCAACTGCAGTCGATCCGTGCTCGTGTATAACGCGTGATGATCGACCAATTCTGAGGCGTGTTTGATTTTCTCTAGTGCGGACATGCTTTCATTGAGTCGTTCTTTTATTTGTGCCAGTCTCCTTAGTACCAGATTAATTATTTCGAGTTTTGTTTTGTCGTCGGCTTTATCGAAAAGTCGAACTAAAGTCTCGTTAGCGAAGTAGTCGATGTCACTGGTGGCGCCCATCACCAATCCTCGCGAATGGTCGACATCAAGTACTTTGCTAAGTAGATTTCGGAATACCGAAAAGGTGATGTCGGCTAGAGCTTCACGGCTGGCCAAGAAAATGCCTTCGGTATTGGTGCTCGATACAATGTCTTTAAGATTTTGTCCGTCTTGCGCTGAATAAAAGATGACATCTTTGTAAGGCATTACATTGCGCACTCGAATTAGCCCTTCATCTCCGTTGGGGCCTGGTCCAAGATTAAAGTCCATAAGTACCAGATCAACGTGATCGACGTACACATGATCATCCAAGTATTTTTGTGCTTCTTCTAAGGTTGCGGCGAATTGAACGCGCAGCCGAAATCCCTCGTTTCTCAAGAGATGTTCTATTCTTTGGCGGGATGATGCCACGGCACTTTGTTGATCTTCAACCCACAATACATTGAAATCTAGTCTCATTTTGAGATCCTTATAATAAAGCTCGTTCCCCGTTCCCAGGCACTCTCTGTCAATTCTATAGTGCCCTTGAGTTCGCCAAGTACGTGCTGTATGTGATACAAACCGAGGCCAGAGCCATCAGTTGTCGTAAACCCCTTTTCGAAGATCCTTCGGCGATCTTGAATTGACGGATGTAAGCCTCGCCCATTATCATCAACCCGAATATGCAGTACGTCTTTTTCAGGGGTGGTGATTGTAAAGCGCACTCGCCGCGCTCCAGCTTTTCGAGCGTTTGCAACTAAATTGTCGACAACCACGGAAACGTCGATAGGTTTGAATTTTTTAGTAAAAGTTTTACTTTCACTTGTGATTTCTAGCGTCATTCCACCATTCGGGAAATTTTTCGCGACACCATTGATATATTGTTCGACATAGTTTCCGAGATCCGCTTCAATTTGTTCCGCTTCGAGTCGAAAATTGGCTTTCGTCGCAAATTTCGAAACTCCCATCACCTTCTTGTTCAAAAGTGTAATTCGTTCTAATAAATCTAGAATATCATCGGGTGAGACGGATTTTTGGCCGTTGATCTCAACAATAAAATTCTCGATTTGTTGCTGAATGTCAACGGCATATATTGTCACCTGATGGTGTAGGCTTAATATCGTGTCCGTGTCGAGGGTGGCGATTGACGACAAAAACAGATTTCTACTTTTTTCCTCTTTGAGCTGCTCCGTGACTTGAACTGCAAGCGTCTCGGCTTTCGAGGCTCGCGCTTGAGCTGCCTCTTTGGCCGTACGTTCCTCGTCAGCTTGCTTGCGCGCATTCTCTTCTGAGCGGCGCAATTCCTCGAAGCGCTTTTCTGCCGTCTCTATGCTATGAAACAATTGCGCGTCGGCAGTTTTTTCGGCGATTGAGCGAAGATGTAAGAGTGACGTTTCAAAATGCGCTGACCGTTCGCTTAGAATGGAGATGAGCGATTTGTTGTACTCGAGGAGCTCAATTTCATCAGAATCGACAAGCTTCGCTAGTGCCGCTGCGACTCGTGCTTTCCCCGGATCCGTCATTAGGCGAGACAAATCACTAGTATTTTTGTCTTCGCGGTCAACGAACGTCACAGGTACGACGTAACGCTCGAGTCTCTTGAGGCAATTCTCAAAAAAGCAGACGCGCAATTGCTTTGCAGCGAGAGTTTCAATTAAGCCCGTATTTCGACTGGAAGCTTCCTTAAAATCTTCATCTGTTCCCGCGACGTCCATTCGTCCAATAAGATCTCGCGTACCTAGAAAGCGCGCATAGCCCTGTGCCTTGCGTCTATCCATTCCAAACCAATCGTCGCCGACTTCGCCAATGGGGAATACGCGAAATCCGTTTCTAAACAGAAAAACTGATCCGAATTGGACGGACGGCACGCCCATGCGTCGCGCGAAGGTTGCCTTAGCTGATTGATTTAAAAAATACAATTGGCAAGAGAAACCGGACTCGCGTAACAAAGCGTACGGGTTGGGTTCGCTTATTCGATAGATCAATTCGCCGCGGTCGGTAAGAGAGCTAACGATTTTGTTCGTGCTCGGATCAATGCAAACTTCTATATAGGTTGTTTTTCCTTGAAGCGTAGTGAAGATGAAATTACCAACGGGACCGTTGACAAGATCATTTGGAGCGATGTTTTCATCCCGTTTGCTGGCCGCTTTAATAGTTTCTTCGTCGGCGGGGACTTCCCTTGGGGCGAATACTGCAATATTAAAGCCGTCTGCTTCGGCTCCGAATGGGTTTATTAGTTTGCTGAGGGCCGATTTGAGATTAAGAATTTCATTCCGATCCCAGGCCTGCTTCGTTTTACGTATGGTTACGACTGTCCCATGCACCGGAGGGGGGAGAAGATCGGGAAGTTCGAACCCGTCATCAAGTCGTCGGTATCGCACGCCTATGCTGTCGAAGTGAGCCTGATGATCTCGATCGAAAAGGCTCCAATCGACTGTTACTGCGTGGACGGGACCGCTTGGGTCACTTTTCGATCGCGTCTGAAGGGTGACGATTTCGCCAAGCCGGTCTGTTGAGAATCGGCCGATTCCCTTACTTCCAGCATAGTTTCGCCTTGCGGCGATGTCGTCTCGGAAGTCATTTTTTTGGTTGACCTGACGCTTTGACGAGTACGCTACAAAGAGCCACTTATTCCGAATGTCAGGCAAAGTCATGCCGTTACCGTCGTCAGCGACCATGATTGTGTTGTCGCCAAAATAAAGCGCAACGTTCTTTGCTGCGGCGTCAAATGAATTTTTTACCAATTCAAATATGGCAACTTCATCATTTGTGATGAGTTCGCTGCCGAGCACGCTCTTTAGGCCGCTGCTCACATCAAAGTGGAGTTGGGAGCTTTTTGGCATGGCTGGGTAAGGGGCGATCGAATTGCTGTTGCGTATGAAGAATTGACGAGGTAGATATTACCCGTGTGGTGGCGGCGAGCAAATACAAAATTCGCATTTGTCAACGTTGGGTGATTTTTGGGGCCAGTCGCTTCTGCGCCCGCGTGAGGCAACTGTGTTGTAAGGCGTATCGCTACCGTTGGCGGCAGATGGAATGGCAGTCGCTGCACGCACTCTTTGGATCGGGTTGGAGTACGGCGGCGACATGCGATTTGTGGGAAATACTCGCGACTGCTGCAAACTGGCTATGCATCTCGGCGCGGACAGTGAAGTGCTGAGGCCTAGTCAGGGGCGCGGGGATAGCGCCGGGGGTGTCAGGATTTTTGTGTTCGAGGCCCGTAACGTTTAGACGTTGGTTCGTGTGAAGCGATCTTCGTAGAGGATCGCGAACTGCCGCATC
>NZ_RBZU01000023.1 GCF_003628125.1 Pararobbsia silviterrae | reverse complement strand
AACGGGTCCGTCATGATCTTGAACGCGAGCGCCGAGAACGGCTCGTCATCCGAAGGATGACGTTCGGCCTCGTTGTCGTCTTCGTCGTGGCCCTTGTGGGCGTTGTTCACAACAATGCTCACAACACATTTTGCGACATCTGGGACCTTGCGGAGCATGAGGCGTCCACATCATCGCGTAGTGCGATAACGGCCTCAAGCTCAATCAAAGACTCTTTTGCGTCATTCCAAAGGCACGCGGCGTAGTAGACACCGCATTCGGCGACCAGATGATCGGGTATTCTTGGACGCGGCATGGCGGGCCACCTATGCTTAACAGTCCGTACTAAGCATCGGCTACCTGTTCTTTTCGTTTCGAAACGTTTAACTGATGATATTTTTCAGAACGCTGGGTTGTTAATTCCCACGCTTAGAAACTGAAAGGTCCATTGATTAACGCATACGATCGACGCGTTGCCGTCATCTGGCGACGGTCACGGATGACGTCGATCGATCGCACTCCGTGCTAAAGCGATGATATCGAAGTATAGGTTGGTACCGTAAATATCGAACGATGCACACACTCAGCACTTCCCGATATACACGTATTGCTTTTCGTTGAGCGTGGCCACGCTTCGCTCTGCCGACACAACGCGCAGTGGTGAGCGGAGCTCGCTGAAAACGTCAAGTTTTTTGGACTATGCTGGAAGCACCAAACAGGTGGTCCGGCCGATTGTTCCAGCCAGTCCGATCGCGAGACCAAAGCGACGTGTCCGATGAATCGCAGCAGCGAATCATCTCGGCGTGCTCGTAGTTGGCGACGCATCGATCTGCACGGAGCAAGCGCAATGGGTCAGATACGGCGTCCCGTAAAGCAAGTCGCCAAGGCCCCGAAAGTTGACGGTGACATGGGCTCACACTGCGTCGACCCTCTCTCGTTCTCGAAGACGATCCCGCTGCAACGCCATGTCGTACCTGGCGGAAACGAGCCACACCATCGCCGTACCGTGCGACATCGAGCTGGCCATCTGCTGCGATATTTAAACGTTGAGCGAATAGAACTGGCGTTGCAAAAATCATCGATTTGCGATTGTTCTTGGAGAATGATATGCACAATGCAACTGATTGCTGTCAGGCAGGGTCCTCCGGCATAGCGAGACGTACCCTATTGAAGACTTCGCTAAGCGTTGCAATCGTTGGGCTTGCCGCACCCATAGCGCGCGTTGAATCGGCTAGCGCAGCGGCTCTAACGCAGTCCGAGCGAGACAGTTTGACGCCGGACCAAATTATTGAGCACCTAAAACAAGGAAATGAGCGTTTCCGCTCGGGGAAAATGCAGGCTTACGATTATTTAGCGCAGAAGAGAGCGACTGCCGGTGGCCAATATCCGGCCGCAGTGATTCTGAGTTGCATCGACTCACGAGCTCCGGCCGAGATCCTCTTTGACGCGAGAATCGGAGACACCTTCAACGCGCGTATCGCCGGCAACATTGCCAATGACGATCTCATTGGAAGTTTGGAGTTTGCTTGTGCGGCGGCCGGCGCCAAAGTCATTCTGGTGATGGGGCACACCGCGTGCGGAGCCATCAAGGGTGCCATTGATCACGTTGAACTCGGTAACCTGACGGGACTTCTGGCGAAGATCAAGCCCGCTGTGGATGAAACACAGTACGCGGGCGACAGAAGCAGCAAGAATGATGCTTTCGTCGATGCGGTGGCCACCACAAACGTTCGACGCACGATCGACGCAATACGAAGCGGGAGCCCCGTGCTTGCCGCAATGGAGAAGGATGGAAAAATAAAAATGCTGGGGGCGATGTATCACCTGAACGGAGGACGGGTCGAATTCCTGGGCTGAACATAGTGCAAGCGCACGTACTCGCCCTGCGTGAACGCCCCTTGAGATCGTGCGAAGCAGCTCACGGTGGTCGGTGAACCAAAGCACCTTCACACGTTGACGCAGACAAAGGACGGACACGGTGATCGACAAAGCGTTTCGCAAAGCGACCGACGGGATCTCCGACTTCTTCAGACTTGAATCGGCAGGCGGACTGCTGCTGATGGCCGCCGCCGTACTCGCGCTCATTTGCAGCAACTCGCCGCTTCGACACGCTTACGACGATTTGTTGAGGATCCCCGTGGAGGTGCGCTTCGGATCGTTAATCATCGCGAAGCCGTTGTTACTGTGGATCAACGATGGCTTGATGGCGATCTTTTTTCTTCTGGTCGGACTCGAGGTCAAACGCGAGGTCATTGAGGGAGAGCTCTCGACTCCCGCGCAGGTCGTGTTACCTGTGGTCGCAGGAGTCGGCGGAATGGTCGTGCCGGCACTGATTTACTTCCTGGTCAACCGTGGGAACGTCGGCGCCTTGAATGGCTGGGCCATTCCCACCGCCACCGACATCGCATTTGCGCTTGGCATTCTTTCGTTGCTCGGGAACCGGGTGCCGGTGTCGCTGAAAATCTTCCTCACTGCAGTGGCGATCGCCGACGATCTCGGTGCGATCGTGATCATTGCGCTGTTTTACACAGCTGACCTTTCCATCGCGATGCTATTGTCAGCTGCGCTGGCAATTGTGGTGCTGATTGCCCTGAACCTGCTGAAGATCACGCGAATCGGTCCTTACGTTATTGTTGGCGTGATCCTGTGGATTTTCGTGCTTAAGTCCGGCGTTCATGCGACGCTCGCAGGGGTTGCCATCGCTTTCGCCGTGCCGTTGAAGACGAAGGACGCTCAAGGCCAAGCCCCCCTGCACCGGCTTGAAGACAGCCTTCACCCCTGGGTCGCCTTCGGCGTTTTACCGATCTTCGCTTTCGCCAACGCTGGCGTGTCATTCGCTGGTGTGACGCTGACGGCGCTCACAGAGCCACTCCCGCTTGGCATCGCCGAAGGGCTTTTCGTCGGCAAGCTCGTCAGCGTTTTCGGTGCGAGCGCCACGCTGATCAAGCTCCATCTGGCCAGACTCCCTGAGGGCGTCAGCTGGCGCCAGTTGCTGGGCGTCTCCGCGTTGTGCGGCGTGGGCTTTACCATGAGTCTGTTCATCGGCTCCCTCGCTTTCGAAGGCCCTCACTACTTCACGCCCCTCCGGTTAGGGGTGATCGCGGGTTCCGTGCTATCGGGCGTGACCGGATATCTGTTGCTCAGATTCGCTGCCGGTCGACCGGGCACGACCCCACCTCACGAAGCGAACTAATCGATCTCTCACGTGGAGAAGAACATCGTGGGCGTCGACGCACTGGAAACGCTGACGGCTGCTTCTCTGGTACTTCTGGTCGGGCGGCGGCGGAGATTGCGATCGCGTGAGCCACGTTCGGGTTGATTCTTGGAGGGTTGATCGGCGGACCGGTCGCGAAATGTCTGATCACACGCTATGATCTCGCGCCTGACCTGGACTCCGACGTCGTGGACACGACGGGTTTCGAGCAACCGAAGCTGTCCGCCCGATCACATCGGACGCCGTCATCGAGACGGTCGCGCTGATTGCCGTTTGCCTCGCCGTGGACGCCGCGGCCGCATCGCAATTGGCCGGCACAGCGTTCGAGTTTCCCGCCTTTATTTGCGTCTTGTTCGTCGGCGTCGTTCTAAGCAACGGACTCGCCGCTCTTGGCTGGTATAGGATCTTCGAGCGGGCAGTATCGCTGCTCGGCAATGTAAGCCTCGGACTCTTTCTCGCGATCGCATTGATGAGCCTGCGCCTGGGCGATCTCGTCTCGCTCGCACTCCCCCTGTTCGCCATCCTGGTCGCGCAGGCACTGGCGATGGCTGCCTATGCCATCTTCGTTATCTTTCGCGTCATGCGGAGCAACTATGACGCGGCGGTGCTGGCCGCCGGGCACTGCGGTTTCGGTCTCGGGGCTACGCCGACGGCAATCGCTCGCATGCAGGCAATCACCGATCGGTTCGGCCCGTCGCACCTGGCGTTCTTGGTGATGCCAATGGTGGGAGCGTTCTTTATCGATATCGCAAACGCGATCGTCATCAAACTGTTTCTGCTACTGCCGATTTGTCAATAAAGCCGGTCGAGCCGACAGCATGACGAGGCCATTTAGCGTATGCACGATACGTAGTTCTGGTGCGAATCGTGGATAGTGCTCACGGGACCATTGCCCAGATTGACCGCTTTGTGAAAGCCTTTGCCGGCGAACGTGCGTGACCAATACGGACTACCGCCCCCCCAGCCATAGAGACCATCTGAATAACGCGCATCGTTTTTGGGGGCGACGATCGCAACTTGGTTCGCATCGCCAGTATCGCTACCCGTGTTCGCGAAGGCGAACAGCGCCCTCAGTTCATCGACCGTCGGCAGCCGCATGTCACGCTTCGTACAGTGGATCAGCGCGTCGTGGTAGTCGTAGCGCACCACTCGTGATCCGTTGAACGGGTCCGGGGCGCCTTTTGTCGCGCCTCGCGATTTTTTTTCCCACGGATAGGTGTCTGTTGCGGGCCGGCTAAAGCAGGTCTTGTCGCGAGAGAAGTCGGTCGTGCCACCGCCGAACATTGGATACGTCCCGTCGGTCACGCAGACTTCTTCAGTGACGGCCATCGCGTCCGCCCGAGCCGCGGTCGGCGAAAGACCGAAATTCAGAAACGATACTGCGATCGATAGCACACGAGGCAGCGCACATCTCTGATGCCACTTTTCGCTGACGGGAGTCATGACAGTCCGATAAGTGTGTTCGAGATCGATCACGTCGAACGACCCAATTGCGTCACACCAGCCTTCCTCACGCGGAACCTCAGCCAGCCCCTAGATAATTCGAAGACGGACGCATCCTACTGCGTCAACCTAAGCCGAGAAGCGGGGTAAGTAAACGTCTTTTTTCTGTCGAAAGTAGCAGGCGTACGCGCCGGTCGCTCTTCGACCCATCTGAGCCACTCTTACTTCAGTACCGAGCGGCCGTAACGTTGGAGACAACGGTCGCTCCGCAGACTACATGCCCCGTCGACGACCTATTGGCTAGCAGGCGACTCGCTCAACTGTTTGATATCGACGGGCTCCGGACCGCCCCATGGGTACGGCATGACGTAATTCGTAAATAGAAGAATGTTTTTGGTGTCCGGATCATAGACTTCTTGCAGCCCCGTCACTTCAAATTCCACTCCCTTATAGCTCACCCTTGCGGCGGGTGAACTGTTACGCCGCGCCATTCGCGTTTCCGTTGTCGCGTACCACGTTTGCACTCCATCCGGCGAATGTGCATCGATTACAAAAGATCCGCCATCATATGTGCTGTTTAGGCTAGTCAATCCTACGACCTCACCGTGCGCGCCTCTTTGGTATTTTCGCTGAAGGAAGTATGGGAATCGCACGGCACTCTCAGCTCGACCGCTTCTAGGAGGCGCTTCGCCGACGCGAGCTATCGTGACAGACTTCAACTGACCAAAGTACCGTTGAGCATCATTTGAAACACCCCACACATCCATGGGAATGATCTTTATCTCGACACGTTGAAAACCGTGTTGTTTTCTCCGTATGATCTCCTTTAACGCGAGATCGGGGTCAGCTGGGCCGAGATGTTGCTCGGCACGCTCAATTCGGGAGACGACGTTCGTCTTGAGCACCACGGGATAGCCGTCTGTTCTGTCGACCAATAGGTCGAGCCTCTGTGGATTTGCTGCGCTATCCAGTATCCTCAAAAAGCGCGTGTCGAACATTGGCAAGAGGCTTTGCGGCGGCACAGAAAGGTCTTGTGTCGGCGAATCACAGTCCCCTCCAATGTAGTACATCAAAACATACGGTCCCACTGTCACGGTCGTGTAGCCCGTGCCAACGGTGTGCCAGTGCGCGTGAAATCCATCACCGGCTTCGCTCAGATCTTCGGTCTTATTGCATTCGAAGTAACGCTTGAATTCGTAGTCATTGCCGTTCGCCTGAACGACTGTATCTTGCATAAAAACTCTCGTACTACCCGGTACTGGAACGCACCCCGGAAGTAACGTAGCTGCTAAAAGTGCACTCACCACTGATACAAACTTGGGCAAAACAGGTGGATTTCTCACGAGGTCTCCCCGTAGATTATGGATTTATATTCGATTTCTCCTCTACGGATACACCCTGTAGTATTTTCGAGCAATCGTGATCTGTGGTGAATGCGGAGCTCGTTGTTGACGCGACCCGTAGCGCGGCGTCGGCGCGCGTCACTCGGGCGTCGAAATGGGACCCCTACTTGGATCTCGTTCAACGAATAGGCACCCCATGTCGGCCTACGATTCGAAGTGCTTTCGGGGCATCGCGCGACAAGGTCCGACCTGCGATCAGAAACGGACAGTCGCTCAGCGACCACCAACGGCCGCTCATGGCCGATCACTGCCTGACGCGGCGGGCTCACATCGACCCTCAGCGGCCACTTGAGCTGGATTCCCGAGTGGCTGCTCTCAAGCCGAAGGTAGACGGAACTGTCTTGTCACTCCAATATGTTTCGACTATATTGGAAATATGGAAGAAAAAGACATCGTTCACGCCTTAGCGGCGCTCGCCCATGACTTGCGCCTGCGCGTGTTCCGCATGCTGGTCGTTGCCGGTCCAGATGGGCTCACACCCGGCACCATCGCGACACAACTCGACGTGCCCAATGCGACGCTCTCTTTTCACTTGAAGGAGTTGACGAACGCTGGACTGATCACGCAGCGGCGCGACGGACGCACCTTGATCTATCGGGCAGCCTACGAACAAATGAATGCAGTTCTCGGCTTTCTGACCGAGAACTGTTGCCAGGGGCAGCCCTGCGTGAGCCCGAGCGCAGGTTCGTGCCAATGCTGAACGAGAACGTCCCCAACATTTCCGCTGTGCGCCAAAGCGCGTCGAAACCGGGCATCGGCTTCTTCGAGCGCTATCTGACCGTCTGGGTCGCCCTCTGCATCGTTGCGGGCATCCTGCTCGGCCAGACGGTGCCGAGCGTCTTTCAGGCTATCGGACGCATGCAATACGCCCAGGTCAACCTGCCGGTCGGATTGCTGATCTGGGTGATGATTGTGCCGATGCTGATGAAGGTCGATTTCGGCACGCTGCACGAGGTGCGTCAGCACATCAAGGGCATCGGCGTCACGCTCGTGGTCAACTGGCTCGTCAAGCCGTTCACGATGGCGTTCCTCGCGTGGATCTTCATCAAGCACCTCTTTGCGCCGACGCTGCCTGCCGCGCAGCTCGACAGCTATGTGGCCGGGCTTATTTTGCTGGCCGCCGCGCCGTGTACCGCGATGGTGTTCGTCTGGAGCCGTCTGACGGGCGGCGATCCACTCTTTACGCTTTCGCAAGTCGCACTCAACGACGGCATCATGGTGGTCGCGTTCGCGCCGCTCGTTGGCCTGCTGCTCGGCATCTCGGCCATCACGGTGCCCTGGGCGACGCTGCTCACGTCGGTCGCGCTATACATCGTCATCCCGGTGATCCTCGCGCAGACCCTGCGCAAGGTGCTGCTCGCGAGTGGCGAAGCCGCATTCGAAGCGACGATGGCAAAGGTCGGTCCATGGTCGATCACCGCGCTGCTCGCCACGCTGGTGCTCCTTTTCGCCTTCCAAGGCGAGGCGATCCTTAAGCAGCCGCTCGTGATCGTGCTGCTCGCCGTGCCTATCCTGATTCAGGTGTTCTTCAATTCGGCGCTTGCTTATTGGCTCAATCGCGCGGTCGGCGAGAAGCACAACATCGCGTGCCCGTCTGCGCTGATCGGTGCGTCGAACTTCTTCGAGCTGGCCGTCGCCACGGCAATCGGCCTGTTCGGTTTCAACTCCGGCGCGGCGCTTGCGACGGTCGTGGGCGTGCTAATCGAAGTCCCGGTCATGCTGCTCGTGGTGCGTATCGTCAACCGTTCGAAGAACTGGTACGAGTGCGCCTGAACGCTTTAGGAAGCAATGCAATGAGCGAAGTCACTATCTATCACAACCCGGACTGCGGCACCTCGCGTAATACGCTCGCGATGATCCGCAACGCGGGTATCGAACCCATCGTTATCGAATACCTCAAGAACCCGCCGTCGCGTGAGACGCTCGTCGAGCTGATCACGCAATCGGCCCTGAGCGTGCGCGATGTGCTGCGCCAGAATGGAACGCCCTATGCCGAACTGCACCTGGACAACCCGGCACTGACCGACGACCAGTTGCTCGACGCGATGATGGCGCACCCCATTCTTATCAACCGTCCTTTCGTGGTGACATCTATGGGGGTGCGCCTGTGCCGCCCGTCTGAAGTCGTGCTTGACATCCTGCCTGAGGCACAACGCGGAGCGTTCACGAAAGAGGACAGCGAACTGGTTATCGACACGGAGAGCAAGCGTGTCCGCGCCGGTAACTAATATCACCACCGAGCTTCCACAGGTCGATGCAGCGCTGTTCTGCGTGCTCGATATCCAGCGCCTTCAGGCCACGAAGGCGTCCGCGCATGCGCCCCGTATCCTGCTGATCTAGAGGTGGAGAGGTGTAGGGGCCAAGTGCCTCGATCCGAGCGTTGCATGCATCAATGGTGAGCGCGACTGGCCCGAGTCCGAGCTGCCTTTTTCGCGGCGGCGGAACGTCCTGCGATGCCTTTCGTATGACTGCCTTTCTTCGCCGCAGTAGATCGCTCAGATGCGGACCGCCGGCTAGATGCTGTGTGCGCCTGTTTCGACAAGGCTTTCGTAGAGACGCTCTGCGCGCCCTCTCGTTTCAGGGCGCGTGTTGTCGCTGCCGAGCGCTTGGCGTGTGACGTGGCACTCGTTGGCCGATGAGGTTTGCCGCGACCGGCGTCTGAATCTGTCGCCACTTTCTCCCGCGTGGCCTTTGACGCGCCAGCTTTGGGTGCCTTGAGTGCAACACCGGCACGACGGGCTTCTGACAAACCAATTGCGATGGCCTGTCGGGCGGAGCGTGCGCCATGCTTGCCTTGCCTCACGTGCTCAATCTGTTCTCGCACAAACTCGCCCCCTGCGTGCTACCGGATTTTCCTTCGCGCTTGTCTTTCCTCGCGCTCAATCGTTTTGCGTTCGGGCATGACTCCACTCCTCTGGTCGCATATACGTAGCGATGCAGCATGCACCGTACCAGCGGAGATGACGATACGAATGGCCCCGTCGTTGCTGGCTGGGGGTGTTGACCGAATTATCTCGACCTACGACTCCAACGCCTTGAACCCGCACATCGGGGTAAAGGTTGCGCATCGTCGATGCGTGACCTGCGCCGTTCATTGAACACCGCGACGATCTGCTCGATCAAGATTTTCGACCGTCATGCACCTATAACTGCCCGACGACGATCCACTCGACCCACTCATATTGCTCTATATAAAGATACAATACGCATTATCCGACGAGGCGACCCACGGTGGCGAGCATGCCGCACGGCCGAGGCCGGACAAACCGCTCAAAGCGCATAACCTGTCTACGAGGAATCTGCGACACATGGATCTCTGTCTTTTTCTGCAATGGCAACCGAAGCAAGCGCACCCGACACCGGCCGAGCTTGGCACACTGGAAAGCGAAACATTCGTGAAAATCGTCGAGTCTTGGTCGCAGTCGGTCGAGGGACTCGAACGCGCGGTGCTGCACATGCCTGTCGAGGCAACCGACCGCTACCTCAATGACCGTAACGGCCCCGTGCTGACGCTTCAGTGCTATTTCAAAGAGCTCGCCGAACTCGAATATGCGCTGTGCAAGCGCGGCAGCTTCGCCGAGCTGCTCACGACCAATGACTTCGCGGGGCTAAGCGCACACCCGGCACTCGAGATCACCCAACAGGCGATGGCCGTGCGCGCATTCGAACTCGATCGCGGCGCACCCCACGTCGGCGGCACGCGATGCACGTATCAGGTCACATACACGAGCACGAAGGACAACGTCGATGCGTGGCTCGACGACTACCTCGCCCATCATGTGCCGCTTTTGAAGACGCAGCCTGGTTTGCTTGAACTCGAGGTCTATACACGCCTGGACTGGACATCATCGCTCGATTGCCGCCGCGGTGGCGCGGTTCAACGCAACAAGGCCGTGTTCGCCGATCCGAGCGCCCTGTCCTCGGCGCTTCACTCGCCCGTACGCGATGCGCTTCATCGGCATTCGCAAAACGCACCCGATTTACAGGGCGCGAGCACGCATTACCCGATGGAAAGCCGCGTCGTGCATTTCGCGCGCGAGCACGCCTAGCTCGTCGTGTTTTCAGTCGGCCCTTCGAGTAGCAGCAGGATCTTGCGAAGCGCCGACTCCGACTTCACGAGCTCCGCGTCGCCGAGCGGCGCGACCAACTCCGCGAGCCGTGCAATGCGCTCGTCGAGCGCTTCGTCGATGAGCGCGCACCCCGCACGCGTGAGTTCGACACGCACACCGCGACGATCATCGGGATCTGCAAGACGTTTGACGAGGCCCTTTTCCTCAAGCCTGTCGATCAGCGGCGTCATGGCGCCCGAAGTCAGCAACGTACCGTGATTGAGTTCCGACGGCGTCAGCGTTCGGGGATAGGCGCGCCGGAGCGCGCTGAGTGCCTGAAACTGCCCTGCTTTAAGATTGAACCGCGTGCATAACGCAGCGAGTTCTCGCTCAAGAATGCCGCCGATGCGAATGACCCGCATCAGCAACGCGACGTCGTCAAATGGGCGCTGCGTCTTTTGTGTGTTCCAT
Organism: Pararobbsia silviterrae; assembly: GCF_003628125.1. Lineage (GTDB taxonomy): Bacteria > Pseudomonadota > Gammaproteobacteria > Burkholderiales > Burkholderiaceae > Pararobbsia > Pararobbsia silviterrae. The sequence continues at coordinate 20,978 of NZ_RBZU01000023.1, read as the reverse complement.
TCCGCCACGGCGGCGTCGACGTAATCGCGCTCTCGCATAGATCAGCTCGTTGTATGTGCAGTGCCGACACGTCTCGCTCGCCCTACCCTTCGACGAGTCGATGCGGCGCGCGGCACAGTTTGAAGTCGCTGAATGATAGCAAAAGCACGTCATGTATAGGCCCACATTCGACGTCGTGCCTCGTGCTCGGCACGCGTTCGGGCCGACTTTAGAACTGGTGTGTGATACCGAGCTGTACGCCGGTCTGGCTCACGCCGCCCGACGACGTGAAGTCGTACGTATTCAGCGTGAAGTCCTTACCGCCGTGATTGTCGAGCACGCCGGCATACGCGTACAGCGACGTGCGCGGCGACAGCGAATACGTCGAGCCGAGCACATACCAGTTCGGGCGGCCTTGCATGCCGCCATGCGTGTCATAGCGCATGAATTCGGCGAGCACAGACCATGACGACGATATCTGATACGTCACACCGGCCCAATAGATATTGCCCGGCGGCGATAGTTCGAGATCGCCCGATACATTCGCAAACCCGAGGAAAAGAGTCGTGGCCGAGATATTCCACGTTGCGGCAATACTCGCACGCGTATCTTCGAGACCCGATGTGTCGATGCCCGTCGTCGTATCGAGCGATCCGCGAGTTTGCTCGAATACGCCGCGCAGATGGAATGTCGCGCCCTTGTAACTGACGCCTGCGCCGATGTATGTGCCGGCTCGGAAATTACCTGCGATCTGCTCGCCGAAGCCATACATGGCCGTTGCCTCGAAGCCGTCGAGATTCGGCGAGATGTATTTGATGCCGTTGTTCGGGTTCAGGTTCGCCAGCGCAATGAGTCCCGTCGACATGACCGAATATTGCGCCAGATACGTCGGATCGTAGAACAGCGTCTCGTCGAACATGATCCCGAACTGCCTGCCGACCTCAACCGTTCCATAGGGCGACTGCAGTCCTACATATGCGTATCGACTGAACAAACTCGACGGATCGGTCAATCCGCCATTGTTCATCGTGATGCCGGACTCAAGGCGGAACACCGCGGCGTAGCCGCCTCCAAGATCCTCACTGCCCTTGATGCCGAAATACGACGGAATGGCGTTGCCGGACTGCAAGCCGACGGATGAATCCCCTTTCGTGTCGGCGTGCGTCAAATACTGCGCACCGATATCGAGTGAGCCGTACAACGAAACGCTGCTTTGGGCCATCGCAATCGACGACGCCATGGCAAATGCAAGTCCGAATGATCGGACAACGTGGGTTTTCATGGGAATGACCTTTTGAGTTGTGTTGCGAGAAAACGGAGAACACGCGAGCACTGGCGTAGTTGTCCAGGGCTTCGATCCATACGTTAAGTAACCGGACTCAAAGTCGGCCCAGTCGCGACGGGAGCGTGCGAGCCGAGGGCCCCGACTCCGCGAGGATGCGAGTCGAGGCGTGGATCGAATTCAATTCAGAGCGCCGCGTCGGCAGCGTTGACGCAGGCACGGCTATCGGAACCGATGCCGGGTGGGTTTCGTCTTAAGCCCTGGCTTCTTTAGTCCGCACAAGTTTCTTGAGCAAACCGAGGCGCAGCGTCGGGTAAAGCACGGCGCAGATGACGAGCGTCGTCACGAATTGAATCGGGATATAGGCGCTCAGTACGAAGTGCGCGGCAATCGACGCAACGACGACCGTCGTCACGCCCGCCCAATTGACGACGTCGATGCCGTCTTCGTCGCCGACGCACACCCTGCTCGCCTCGAAGCGCCGCGACACGTAGTAGTAGTCGAGTACGACGACGCTCGCGAATGCGGTCGTGATGACCCCAAGCACCGTGATGTAAGAGTTGACCGCCTCGAGGATGCTGCCATAAAGCATCAGAATGCCGATCACGTTAGCCAGCACGACGAACACGAAGCGCCCGGGGCGCCAGCCCGCGATCACGTCGAACAGATTCGACAGCGAAAGCGACGCGCTGTACGTGTTGAGCACCTGAGCCTTCGCCTGACCGATCGTCATGACCAGCGCGCCGAATCCGCCGCCGAATACGAGCAACGCAGCGGCAATGCTGTCAGGACCGCCGAGCACAGCGCGGTTGGCCGCCTCCCGCGTCAAACCGTTGTGCGCCATATAAAAATCGACCAGCATCGGCGCGCCCGTGTAGACGATGATGCCGCCCGCCGCGAGCGAAAAGATATCCATTGCCATGGTGCCGGCCAATGCGGCGATGCCGATATCGCGCGAGCGTCGCGCGTAGCGGCCGAGGTCGGCATCGGTCAGCGCGAGCGCACCCGCGGAACCGATCAGCAAATTCAGACAGAAGACGAATTTTCCGAGGTCGCTCGAAGCGCCCATGGACGCGAGCACTTCGGCCGGCAGCAAGGCCGGATATGACACGAGCTCATGCATGGAGTGACCCGTCGTCGCGACGAGCCGCGCGATGATGCATCCAAGCACGATCAGATACACGACGACGAGCACCGACGACACACGCGAAATGAACGCAAATCCATACGTCGTCAATGCGATCCAGAGCACCGTCAGAATCCCGTAGATCCAGATGCGATTCGCAATCGTGTCGTCCAGGCCGAAATAAAATAGCGTGCCCTTGTACAGCAGCGCGTTCTCAAGCGCGAGGAATCCGATGATCATGAACGCATAGATCAGCGAGGCAATCGACGAGCCCTTTTTCCCGAATCCGTAACGTCGCGCGAGCACGGTACTTGACAAGCCCGTCCTGAACGCAACATGCCCGGTCGCCCATCCGAGCAGCGTGCCGATCACTGTCACGACGATTCCCGCGAACAGCGCGATTCGAAAACCGGCCACGAAAGTCGCAAGACCGCCAAAGAAGAGCTGGACAAGTGTCGTGGTGATGCCTGCAGTGCTGAACGACAGCGCTGCCCAGCCTTTGCGCTGAGACTGGGGCACGCTTTCCAGCGCGTGATCCTCGATAACCGAGGAAATTTCGTTTTTTGCCATGTTGAACCTTCAAGAAGTAGGAAGAAGCCGGCATCCGACGTCGCTGCCATCTCACACAACGAACACTATACGTCGTGTAGCTTTACGTAAAGCAATCAAAAATAAATGAGCACCCGCGGACGACGATCGAGGCGAACACTGTCGAACCACCGACACCCCTCCTTTATATCTTGATATCAAGCTACTTTATACGTAGCATTCACCCGTATTGCTTTAGCGTGCGCGAGGGTTGAAAAAGGGGAGGACCGCCTTCGACTATCGCGCCCGCGCGCAACATGTCGCAATCTTTTCCTCTTCTCGATCCCACACGTCCATCATGAGCGAATTCGACTTTGTTATCGTCGGCAGCGGCATCAACTCCCTTGTTTGCGCGGCGATGCTCGCACTCGACGATCTCCGGGTCTGCGTCGTCGAACGCAACGACCGGCTCGGCGGCTGCATTCGTACCGACGAAGTCACGCTCCCGGGATTTCAACATGAAGTCATGGCGAGCTTCTATCCTCTTTTCGTGTCGTCACCGGCATTCAAGGCGCTCGAAGCCGAGCTTGAGGCCGAAGGCGTGCGGTTTCGTCCGAGCGCGCGGCCCACGGCCGTCGCCATGCCCGACGGGCGAGCGTTTGTCATGTCATCGAAGCTCGAAAGCGTGATCGCCGACCTCGACACGCTCGCGCCCGGTGATGGTCAGCGCTACGCGCGCGCGCTGTCCGAGGCATCCGCCATGCATGGCGTTCTCGGCAACGTGCTCGACAACGAGCCGCGGGGATTGCAAGCATTGTTCGCGGCGTGGAACGGCATTCGGCACATGGGAATCAACGGCCTTGTCGAACACGCGGGACGGTTGAGCGAATCGGCGCGCGATTGGCTCGAAACGACATTCGAATCCGACGTAGCACGCGCCCTCTTTGCACCGTGGGTTTTGCATATGGGACTCGACCCCGACGCGTCGGGGTCGGGGGGCATGCTGCGCCTTCAGGCATCGCTCATGCAGAACACGGGGCTGCCTTGTGTCGAAGGCGGAGGTATCCGCCTAATCGAAGCGTTCGTGCGAATCGTTGCACGGCGCGGCGGCATTTTCATGAAGAACGCGGAAGTCGAGCGCGTCGGCATTGAACATGGCGCGGCGCGAGGCGTCACGCTCACCGACGGCACCGTGCTGCGCGCCAAGCGCGCCGTCGTCTGCAACGTAACACCGACGCAACTCTACGATCGCCTGCTGCCAGCCGGTCAAATCCCCGAGCGCGTCAAATCCGACGCGAAGCGGTTCCGTTACGGCCTCAGCGACATGCAGATTCATCTTGCATTGCGCGCGCCCGTGGATTGGGTCGACCCCGCACTGAACGATGTTGCGATGGTGCACGTGACGGCGGGCATCGACGCAATCGCGCGCGCAAGCAACGAGGCGCGTCGGCGCCTTTTGCCTGCCGAGCCGACCATCGTCGTGGCTCAACACGCCGCACTGGATCCGTCGCGCGTGCCCGTCGGACATTCGCTGCTCTGGATTCAGCTTCAAGAGTTGCCTGCGCGTCCGAGCGGTGACGCGGCAGGCGAAATCGAAACGTCGCCGGATTCACAATGGACGCCTGCCATTCGCGAGGCGTATGCCGATCGCGTGATCAACCGACTCGCGACCTTGATGCCGGAACTCAAACAACACATCCTCATGCGCACAGTCTTTTCCCCACGTGACCTCGAAGCCATCAACGTCAATCTCGTCGGCGGAGATCCTTATTCGGGCGCGTGTTCGATCGCGCAGTCGCTAGCCTGGCGTCCTTTTCCCTCGAGCCGCGGTCATGCGACGCCGTTCAAGCGCCTGTATCACATCGGCGCCTCGACGCATCCGGGTCCAGGCGTCGGAGGCATGTCGGGTTTCATGGTTGCACGGCACCTGCTTGGACGCCGACACTAAGCACGCGGGGCGCGTGCGACAAAGCAAACACCCCAGGCACATGCATCCATCCGCATTCGCCTGGGGTGCTCCGGCGCGGTGATTCTATCCGCCACACGCAGGCGCGACACACGCCGTTGATCAATGCGCGTCGCGTTCGTCCGTGTACCAGCTCGGTTTCTGCGGATAGTGCGGGCCGTCGTAGATCTCGACGACGATTGTTTCTTCGTGCGCGAACGTCGGACCGTGTACATTGCCCTTCGGATTGCAGTAAAACGATCCCGCGACGAGCGTCACGCCCGTCGATGTGTACTCGTACTTTCCCGAGATGCAGTACATCGACTGATTCGACGCGTGGGAATGGGGCTGAGGAATACCCACGCCCTTCTCGAACTTGATCAAGGCAATCGACGCACCGGTCGCTTCATCGCGAAACAGCATCTTTTCGTGCACGCCCTTGAGCGATTTCTCGCGCCACGGCAATTGCGCGGTCTGCAGCAGAAGTTCTTCGAGCTGCGCATGAGACATCTTCGATTCTTCAGTCATCGATTTCTCCGTTATGGAGGAAGTTCAAAAAAAGGCGGTCAGCGATCCGTTAGCTGCCCGACGTCGTCGGCCGGCATACCGTCGGGCAACCCCATCGGAAAGGGCCAGTCCGAACCGAACAGCACGTGCGATGACCCGAAGACGACGCGCGCGAGTTGCACAACGCCGGGATGGTGTCCGATGCAGTCGGCATACATGCGCGCAGCTGCCAGCAATGGACGTTCGACATCGAGACCCACGCCGGGACGCTTTGTATCGAAGCCACGTTCGAGCCGCCCGACGAGCGACGTAAACGCGCCGCCTGCATGAGCGAGACAAAATCGGATACGCGGATAGCGCGCGGGCACGCCGGCCATCACAAGGTGACTCGCGGCGATGCTGGTTTCAAGCGGATTGCCGACGAGATTCTCGAGATAGAACGCGCCGAGGCGTCCGTCCGCGCAAGCGCCCGGATGCAGAAAGACAAATGCGCCGCGGTCGTCGAGTGCTTGCCAAAGCGGCGCATAAGCCTCATTCGACAGCACGATTCGCGCGTCGCCGCCGGCAGCCAACGCGACGCCTTCGATGTCATCGCCACGATGCCGTTCAAGCGCCTGTAGCGCGACGTCGGGATGTTCCGCAGGTAAGTGCAGCAATGCGGACAAGCGCGCCGAATGTGTCCTGGCGATGTCGACGAGCCCGTCGTTCAGATAGTCGGCCCACTGCCGGGCCGCCTCCGCGTCGAGCTGCTGCCGATAGAGCGGCGGCGGCACCGAAATAAGCGCGCGTTGCACGGCATGCGTGTCCATCCATTGCAGCAATCGGTCAGGAAAAAACAGATCCGCGAGGCCGACCGCATGCCCGTCCAAGACCAGTCTTGGGGGATCGCTTTGCCATTGCACGCCTGCGATGCGCGCGAGCGCTTGTGCGTCGATCGGTGCAAGATGCGCGTGAACATCGAGTGAAATGGTCTTCATCGCGGCATCTCCCGCTCAACGCGGCTCAAGGTTGGCGTTCATCTCGTGCCCCCAGAACTCGGGCGACCACTTCGGACCCCAGATATACGGAAGCTGGGTCCAGTCGCGCGAGACCCAGGCCTCGCTGATCTTGTCCATGTCGCTGTAGTACTCGACCCACGAGCCCCACGGATCGCGGACATAGAGGTAGAGGTTCGACGCGAGCGCGTGCCGCCCGGGTCCGAATTGATCCTCATATCCCTGCTCGCGCATATGCCATCCGCCGAAACCGATCTGGTCGATCGAGTCGACATAGAAACTCGCGTGCTGGAAACCGCGGTGCGTGCTGTTGATCAGACCAAAACAATGATGGTCGCGCACGCCTTCGCCACCCGCCATGAACGACACCTTGCCAAGCGCACGATCGCTCGTACGCAAGCCCAACGCCTGGCTCAGATACGCCTCGGCCTTCACGAAGTCGGGCGTGAAGAGCAGCACATGTCCGAGCTTCTTCGGCACGGGGCGAGTCGGCAGGTCTTGCCACAGGTGCACGTCGATGCGGTCCGGATCCGACGGATTCGGCTGCGCTCTGACCCGATCGCCGAGCGTCAGCGGCGTCAGATTGAACCATGTGCCCCACGGGTCCTGAAACCAGAGTCCCGGCCGCAATGCCGCGAAATCGGGTGTCGTCGCGGGCGTACCCAGCGCGTGCAAACGTTCTTCGAAACGCGGCAAATCGGCCGCTTCGACGAAGAATGAGATGTGATGCAGACGCTTGGCCGTGCCAGCCGCGCCCTTCAACACAAGTACGCTTGGAGCGGACACATCGGCGCAACCGAGCGCAAGCGCCGATCCATTGTGTTTCGATTCGAGGCCGAACGCGCTATAAAAGCTGCGCGCGACCTCGACATCGGGCACTTCAAAGCCATATCCCGCCAGGGAATGAACACGAACGGCCGACATCAGAAATCCCCCTTGCAATAAGCCGACAGGTCCGTCGCAACCAGGCGATTGTCGAGCTCGCCGAGTACGCCGCCGCGCACGACGACGCGGTCGCCGTCGGCGAGGAACACGGGTGGCGTACGTGCGTTACCGATGCCGCTCGGCGTTCCTGTCAGCAGCACGTCGCCCGCCTCGATCGTCATGCCGAACGACAGCTCGCTGATCAGTTCTGGAATCGCAAAGGCCATGTCATTGACCGATGCGCGCTGCATCGTCGTCCCGTTGAGCTCGCATTCGAATTGCAGCGCGCCGATCGCGACATCGTCACGGTGAACGATCCAAGGCCCGAATGGCATCGTTGCGTCGATGCTCTTGCCTTTGAGCCACTGACCGCCGTGCCGACGTTGAAGATCGCGCTGAGAAACGTCGTTCGCGAGACAGTAGCCCCAGACGTGATCCAGCGCATGGGCCTGCGGTACACTTCGGCCCCGTACGCCGATCACGACGACGATCTCGGCTTCGTAGTCCCACTTTGACGACACGTTCGCGTCGAAAGCGATCGGTGCGTTCGGCGCGATCGCCGTCGCGGGCCCCTTCGTGAAGAACGTCGGCGCAACGGGTTTGGGTACGTCCTGCCCTTCGCGCTTGCCTTCACTTTCGTAGAAGTGGTCCCAATAGTTCCAGCCGGTGCACAGGACGTCGCGTTTGAATCGCCGCAGCGGCGCGAGCACGTGTACGTCGGACAGCGCCAGCGCGTCGCTCGACCGCTCGACGATCGCGCGAAGTTCGGCGACGCATTCGGGCCCTCGCGAAATGATGTCGAGCGTATCGCCCAGCGCCGTCGGCAGAAGAACGACGCGACCATCGTCGCGAAGACACGCGGCACGTTCGTCGCGCGCGACGCGCACGGTTCCCAGTCTCAGAGCCATGATCAGTTCTCGATGACGGCGATCGCGTTGATCTCGATCAGGTATTCGGGCTTGACCATCTTCGCGACCTCGACCATCGTCGACGCCGGCGCCGGCGCTTGGAAGAACTCGCGACGTACCTTGTGAATGATGTCGAAGTACTCGATGTTGCGCACGTAGACATCGACGCGGCAGATGTCGCGCAACGTTCCGCCGGCATCTTCGACCGCGGCCTTGAGGTTTTCGCAAACCTGGCGCGTTTGGGCTTCAATGTCGCCGATGCCCGCGATCGTGCCGTCGGCCTTGCGTGCGGTCATGCCCGAGATGAACACCATCCTGCCGCTTGCCGGCACGACGCTGATGGCAGCCGAGAAATGGCCGTTGGGTGTCGCGAGCGTCGCGGGCGAATGTTGGAGCTTCGTACTCATGGAACAGTCCTGTAGTGGTTCCGACGGGGAGTCGGGCATGGGGTGTCGTGGATGTCAGGTGTGACTCGATTCAAATTGGAGCGCATCGATGCCCTGTGCGCGCGATAGCGCGTCGAATTGCGCGGCGAGCTCACTCGATATTTCGAGGGCCTTGACGTTGCGTGCACGCCGTTCGCGCTCGAGGTCGCCGGGCGCGTAGATCGACCCGACGCCGGGCGCCCGTGCCGAACGGCGGATGCGCTCGGCCAGCGCCTCGGTACGTTCGGGCATCGCTTCCGGTGCAGCGATCGCGAGAAACCAGTGCGCGCAGTTGTAGAACGTATCGGCGCTGCCGTAGAGCGGCTGCACTTCCGACGCGATGCCGCCGCCCGAAAGTCCGCCGCACAACAGATCGACGACGACCGACAAACCGAATCCCTTCGCCCCCGCCGCGGGGAGCAACATGCCCGCGATCGCGTCCGATGCCGATGTCGTCGGGCGCCCTTGCTTGTCCGTGGCCCAGCCTTCCGGAATGGCCTTGCCGTCGCGCTGCGCGTTGCGGATCTTGCCCATCGCCGAATTGCTCGTCGCCATGTCGACGACGACGGGCACGCATGTCGGCGTCGGAAACGCAAACGACAAGGGATTGTTTCCGACGACACGCTCCGCGCCGCCGGGCGCGGGCATCAACGGGCGCGTGTTCGACATCGCAGCGCCCACAATGCCGGCGTCCGCCATGCGAGCGCTCCAATAGGCGGCCGCGCCGAAGTGAAATGCATTTCGCACCGCGACGATCGCGACGCCATGGCGACGAGCGCGCTCGATCGCCCAATCCGTCGCGCGCATCGACGACACTTGTCCGAGCGCATGGTCGGCATCGACGACAAGCAATCCAACACGGTCATCGACGATCGCGATGCGAGGCCGCGCGTTGACGCTTCCTGCCTTGATCCGCTCGACATACATCGGCAACAACATGCAGCCGTGTGACGACACGCCTTGCAAATCGGCTTCGACGAGGGCGTCGGCGGTCCATCGCGCATCGGTCTCGGAAACTCCGCATGATTCGAGTATCTGTGCGACCCAGATTGAAAGATGCGCGCCCGACACGGATACGGATTGAGCGTTGTTCATGGATGCGCTCCTTTACGATGCAGGGACGAGACGGCGCTCGACGACGGTGCCCGATATCGTCCGCGAGCCGTCTGCGATCAAGTGCAACAGCGTGGGCACGACGGCATCGGGCGACGATACGCCGACCGTGCGCTCATAGCCTTTGAGTTCTTCATCGCTCGCCGCCTCGAGAAACACAGGCGTCGCGACGAGCCCGGGCGAGAGCGCGTTGACGCGCACGCCGTATTCGCGCAGTTCGAGCGCCGCGCATTTGACGAGTCCGACGATGCCGGCCTTCGATGCGGCATATGCAGCGGCACCCGGCCAGCCGTTCGAAGCGAGTCCCGATGTGAAGGCGACGACGGACCCGTTGCGTTGACGTTTCATGACCGGCATCAACGCACGCAACGTGTAGAACACACCCGAAAGATTGACGTCGAGATGACGCTGCCATTGCGCATCGGGCATCACGTCGATCGGCATCCGATGCTGGATGGCGGACGTAAGAATCGCCGCGTCGATCCGTCCATCGGCTGCGACAATGTGCTCGACGAGCGCGTCGCACTCGGTCGGGTTCGAAATGTCGACGACAGCGCTGCGCAGCGTCGACGGCAGCGATTGCAGTCCGGATGCGGAGATGTCCGCGGCCCACACGCTCGCGCCGCGCGCGGCGCATTGCAGCGCCGTCTCGCGCCCTATCCCGGACGCCGCGCCGACAACAAGAACCGTATGCCCTGAGAAATCGTAGTGAACCTTCATGCTTGCGCGAACTCCGGTGGTTTGCGGCCCGTGATGCCGCAGTAGAGCAACTCGGCGTCGGCAGCGTCCAGCGGCACGATCGCTGCGACATGCTCGTCGGGGCGCACGAGCACCATCGTGTTCGGCGCGAGACCGAGTCGGTGCATGAACGCGTCGCCCGGGTCGAGTATCGAGCGATCACGCAGGCCGCTATCGTGCGGTGCATCCCAACGCGACACGACGCGATGCGCCAAGGCGGGCGAATCGTGCGGCGGGATGTTCGGGCGACGCCGCGCGTCGGAGAAATAGAGCGCGACGAAGCGGTCCTGGCAGAGATCGTGGGCACGCAGTGACGAGCCCGAACCACAATGGAGCGGCCAATCAGGCAGTCGATCTCCGACTTCGATCGCGGGCCGTGTCGTGGTCTTGAACAGCGAGCCGCCGCCCCGCCCCGCAGGATCGAGTTTCACGCCGAGCAAGGCCCGCGTGTACGCATTCGCCCAATTGTTCTCGGACATCGCGATGGCGCCGTCGAGCCGGCGTGCCATATAAAGGCGAGCCGCTTCGGCGACTTGCCCCGAACCGTCGATCGCGAGCGGGCGCTGCTCGCGTTCGTATCCGTCGATGAGCGACTCGTCGGCCCAGCCGCGCAGCACCCAGTTCAGCCGCCACGGGAGATTCGATACGTCGAGCGCACCGGTCGTGATGCCCAGCCCCCACATCGGCGTGATGAGGTGCGCGGCATCGCCCATCAACAGCACGCGTCCGCTGCGCCAACGGCTCGCGACGCGGTGATGCACGTTGTAGACGACCTTGTTGACGACTTCGACGTTGTCGACGTCGCCGATGAACGACAGTGACTTCGCAAGCAGATCGGCCTCGCTCGGCGCCTCCTCGCCGGGTTTCAACGGATAGAGGAAACGCCAGCATTGCGGATGCCGCACCAGAATCATCCATTGCTCGGGATCCGAGAAATAGGCGAGGTACGGGTAGTCGCGCGGGCTTTCGATATCGAGGTCGATCTTCAAATCGACGAGTGCGTATTTTTCATCGAGTGAATACCCTTCGGCTTCGATGCCCAACGCGGTGCGCACGGCACTGCGGCCGCCGTCGCACGCGAGCAGCCAACAGCATTCGACCGACTTGCGGCCTTCGGGTGTGTCGAGCGTGAGCGCGACATGGTCGCCTCGGTCCTCGAATCCGACGAGCTTGTGACTCAGATTCAACGCAACGGATCGGTGTTCGACGAGTTCGCGCGCAAGGATCGGCTCGAGATCGTGCTGAGGAATGTTGATGACAAACGGGAAACGGGTCTCTTCGCCAAGCGCATGCAGTTCGACGGGAAACTGCCGCTTTTGCGTCGTGCGGTCGATCTCGCCGATTTCATCGATCCGCAAAGACGACGCGAGCACGGCATCGATCGCGCCATGGCGACGCAGCACTTCAAGCGTGCGCGTCAGTATCGTGCCGGCTTTGATGTCGAGAGACAGGCGACCGTCCTCCTCGTACACCTGCGCTGGGATTCCGTAGTGCGCCAGTGCGAGCGCGGTAAGCAAGCCGATAGGGCCGCCGCCGACAATCGCGACCGGCCGCCCCTGTGCGTTCGGGAACGCGTCGAGAGATGCAGTCAAGGTAACAGGCTCCACGCACTATCCAGTGCTTTTCAACATTCGTCGTGTGGAGGGTATGGTAGCACTATAATACTCTACGTCAAGATACTTTATATATGCTAACGTACTAAATCAGATGGTTAGACCGCCATCGCGCGTCGTCATCTTGACCAATGATGGCCGAACCGCATTCACGGCTCGCCCTCTGACTGCGGCAGTGAGCAAGCGATCAATGTCGATTTTCGGGCGAACAACCGAAACGTCGGGCTCACGACATAGCGTCAAGAACACCTCGGAGTCCTCGCGTGCCTCGTCCTAGTGTAGAAGGAGACGACAGAGTTTCGCTTGTCGCGCCGACCGAGAGAGCCAGAGGGAAACTCAACCTGCCATTTGTAGCGGCCGTGCGTTTCTGCGATTGCTTGAGAGACGATGACCATCGCACGTCTCCATTCGGTGTCCGGCCCGTGGAAGATCGACGCCTTACGTGGACGGCCTCGCAAGCTCTCGGAACTTTTGCCCCGCATGATCGTGGAAGTGGCGAATCCCCGAGCACAGGTAGTTCAGGCCTGACTCGCCATTGGGTGTGCGCAGAAAGCGATTCTTTGGACATTCCCTCCAGCACAATTTCAAATGCTTTCACTGTCGACAATAGTCAGGCAGCGAATCCCGCTTTGCGTAGCCGAACGATTGCTGCCGCTGCGAAAACGCCATCGTTCCGATGTGCTCGTCGCTGGTGCTCCCCAGCGCATACTCCGGGTAGACATAGCGGTCGCATGAATAGACCTGCCCATCGTGTTCGATGGCCAACGCCTTGCCGCAGAACTCTGCGGTAACGCAGAGTTGAGAAGGCCGCCCCATGGTCTGCGCGACAACTGTCTCAAACATATTGACGAGCACAATGCCCGCACCTTTCTTGATCCACTCGTCGAACGCGCGTGACAGGAAGTAGCCCCAATCGTCGGGATCAACGGACCAGTCGGTCACAACCGAATCCTCGTTGCCGGGCTTGGCCGCCGTGGAGCCCATGACAGGCATGCGTTCCGACTCCAGTGCCGAGGGGCAACGCTACGGAAACCTTTGGGTTCGACGCACGGAATGAATTGGATATAGGTTGATCCGATTTCATCACGAAGGAAGCGATACACGTCGATGGGGCGCTTAGCATTGACCCGATTCACGACGGTCAACGTATTGACGCGCACACCATGTTTGCGCAGTAGCGCAACGCCTCGCATGACGAGATCAAACGTGGGCCGACCACGGCGATCCACGCGCTCTGCATCGTGGAGCTCACGCGGCCCGTCAATGCTGATACCAATCAGAAAATCGTGCGCCTTTAAAGACGCGCACCATTCGTCATTGAGCGGCGTGCCATTGGTCTGCAAGTCGTTGACAACTCGGCGCCCTCGTTCCGAGTACCGTTGCTGAATTTCGACGATATCCCGGAAGAAGTCGAGGCCCAGCATGGTCGGCTCTTCACCTTGCCAGGGAAAAACGACCTCGGCACCGTTCTGCGCTTCGATGTATTGCCGGATAGCCGTTCGATACCTTCGTAGATGTCGTGGCGTGCGGGCACACCGCATCGCGGACCGCTTTCGCGCGAAACCAAGTCTAGGAGCACAAGGATTTCAAACAAAACGACAAGTAGGAGAAAATCGGCCCTTCCGGTCGCGCGGCATTGGCTAGCGCACGAAAGCGTTGGCGCCAACCCGAATAAAGTGGATGACGTACGCGTAAGCGTCGGCTTGCGGGAGGGAAGCGGCCGTCCGCCGCATCGAGTATGAGTGACCGTTTGTGGCCGCTCTCAGCCACTCAAATATTGCCGCTGGCGTCGACCGCCACGCCAGCGGGAGAGTCGAGCGAGGCGGCCGAGCCCGATATGGTCGAGCCAGCAACCGTCGACACCAGCGCTGGCGCGGCCCCACACGTGACACCGGGTCAAGTTGGCTGTGGCCACGCCATTGCCGTTAGCGACCGCGCAGATCTGCCACAGAGGGGGTGTCACGCAGCCGACGGATTTTCACATCGGACATGAGTCGCATCGTTCGCCTTCGATGCTTGGCATCGCCCGCGTGTTCGACCTCGCTACGCAACGAGCAGATCGCGGCAATGTGCGAGCGCGTTGCGCACCGATGCTCCGCCGGCATAGAACAGCAACTGCAGAATCGACTCGATGATCTGCTCGCGGGTCGCCCCCGCTGCAAGTGCGGCATGGACGTGCGCGCGCAACTGAATGACGGGATGTCCAAGCGTCACGCACGAAGCGATGACCACGAGTTCGCGTGTTATCAGATCGAGGCCTGGACGCGCCATGATGCCGCCTAGCGCCCAATCGACCGTCATGTCGACGAAGTCTGGACACAGATCCGCCATGTCGTCGATCAATGCCTGGGCGGCGCCATCGCCGTGCAACTGTTCGAGCAGGGTTTTGCCGCGTTCATGTAACTGTGATTGGCTTAGCATGCTGAATCTCCGGTGAGGGTCGTGAGCGTGCACGGCGACCTTGCCGTGCGCTGGCTTATCCGCGAGGACCGCCGAGGGTGAAACCCCCATCCACAACGATGTCCTGACCTGTGACGAATCGCGCATCTTCGGACAGGAGCCACGCAACGGTGCCTTCAATGTCCTCGGGGGTCCCGTTTCTGCGCAGGTGCGCATGCGATGCAAGCCGTGCGCAGAACTCATGATCGAGCACTTCATCGGCCATCGGAGTCAAGATGATTCCGGGACTGATGGCATTCACGCGGATATTCCTCGGCCCCTGCTCTGCGGCGAGGGTATGCATCATGGCGATCAGCGCGCCTTTCGTCGATGCGTAGGCGCCCGCGCCCGGCATCACGCTGTTTACTGTCCAGGATGCATTGATCACGATGGCCCCGCCTTCGAGGAAGGGCAAACAATGCTTGATGGTCAGAAACGTTCCAAGGAGATTTGTCGCGATCAAACCCTCGAAGTACGCAATGTCGGTTTCTGCGAGCGGTCTGAATTCCCCGAAAACGCCGGCGTTGGCGAATAGACCGTCGATACGACGACCGTCATCGCCAACCACACGTTGAACCATGTCAGTCAGTGCCGCGTCGCTTGAAATGTCGCAGACGATGGCCGATGCGATTCCGCCCTTGGCCACGATTTCGTCAACGACGTGTTCGAGCGGTTCTCGTCGCCGTCCGACGAGTACAGTTTTCGCCCCTTCGCTGGCGAGGCGCATTGCTGCGGCGCGTCCCATCCCGGTTCCCGCGCCGGTAACGACGATTGTCTTGTTCTCAAATCTCGAAAGCACCATCTTGATCTCCACGAGAAAACGTTAGAGACGATGGTGACAGACATGACATTAGATGATAATTAGCTAAAATCTTGCATCACTTTAAAGCCATTCCATCAAATGGATCTCTTTCGCTCAATGAGGGCATTCGTTGCCACGGTCCAGTCCGGCTCGATGAGTGCCGCCGCGGCGGCGCTCGGACAGTCGCCTGCGTTAGTCGGTCAGCACATTGCGGCACTCGAGGAACACCTCGGTGCCCGGCTTCTGAACCGGACAACGCGCAGTCAAAGTCTTACGGGATTTGGCGCAGGCTACTTTGAGCAATGCAGGGACATTCTGGATCGGGTTGCATTGTCGGAAGAGGCCGCGGAATTGCAGCAGACACGCATTCAGGGCCGATTGCGTGTGACGGTACCCTCGACATTTGGCACGGAAGCCCTGATGCCCGCATTGGTCGACTATCGCGCGATTGCGCCGGATGTGGAACTCGACATCGTTTTGACCGACCGGGTTGTCGATCTGGTCGACGAGGGTTTCGATGTCGCTTTTCGTATCGGGGCGCTGCAAGACAGTCGCATGATTGCCCGGCCGCTGATGCCGTATCGCATGGTTGTGTGCGCCGCGCCGGCCTACCTCGCTCGTATGGGCACGCCCCGGCACCCGAGCGACCTGGAGCGTCATGAGGCGATCGTTTTTACGCCATCTGCGCGCTCGCCCTGGAGGCTTACGCGAGGCAAAGAGGACGTTCGAGTCATGCCCAAGAAAATCATTTCGGTGAATAGCGGACAAGCGGTTCGGGTCGCAGCCCGAGCGGGACTCGGCGTCGTCATGCAACCGGAAATCCTGCTTCGACATGATATCGAAGCGGATTGCCTCGTTCGGCTGTTTCCCCGTTGGCAACTCGGAGAGCGACCTCTGTCGCTGCTTTACTACCGTGATCGCCGGACGACGCCTCGGCTAAGCAGTTTCATTTCGTTTGCCATCGAGACGTTCAGTTCGCCTTCGGCGTTGCGACCACGCAAAGCTTGAACCTGATGGCGAGGTTGAGGGCCGGGTGTCGCTGATAAGCGGGTGCCACGTGGAATTCGCCGTTTCGTCGGGCCGCAAGTTCGCAGCTTGCGGCCAATGGCCAAGGTGAGCGTCGCGAGAGCGCGTGGCGTGTTCTAGAGCAGACGTCGAATTCGAATTGCTTGGATCTCTTCAGCTTGAGCAGCCGCGTTTGTTGCCGGCGCGCTTCCCTTTGTCGCGGCTCCTGCTTGACTCTGACAGTGCTGTCAGAGCTTAGCCTGTGTGTGACGAATGTGATTACAACGATGAGAAACAGATGCGTAGCTACCGATTACTTCCAATTGGCGATACCGTAGCACCGACCGTCACGGATGACGTCGTACCGATTCTGGGGCCTTTCGAGGTTCTTATTCGGGTTAGGGCTGCGAGCCTCAACTACCGTGATTTGATCGTGCTCGATGGCGCTGTCAATGGCGACTATGACGGCCGAATTCCGCTTTCTGACGCTGCCGGGGACGTGACGGCAATCGGCGATCAAGTGACCAGGTGGAAGGTCGGGGACAAGGTTGCCGCTTCGTTTTTCCGGGATTGGCTCGACGGACCATTCAAAGCCGAATATCTGAGATCTGCACAAGGCGGCAGTGCGACGGATGGTGTTCTCGCCGAATACATTGCGTTATCTGAAACATCGCTTGTAGCAATTCCTCAGCATCTTTCAATGGAGCAGGCTGCAGCGTTGCCATGTGCAGCAGTGACGGCATGGCAGGCGTTGATTGCACGAGGGCAGATAGAGGCGGAAAGCACGGTGCTCATTCAGGGAACCGGAGGCGTTGCGCTCTTTGCGCTCCAATTCGCAGTGGCGAAGGGTGCACGGGTCATTGTGTTGTCGTCTTCAGACGAAAAACTCGAGCGCGCTGCACGTCTCGGTGCGTCCGCGCTGATCAACTATAAGGCGACGCCGGAATGGGACAAGGCAGTGATTGAGCAGACCGGCGGCCAGGGGGCGAGCCACGTCCTCGAACTTGGTGGTCCGGGAACGTTTGAGCGGTCGCTACGGGCATTGGCTCCGGGTGGCAAGATCGCACAAATAGGGGTACTGACCGGGTTCGGGCCAACGCCCAATCTCGCCAGATTACAGAATTTGAATGCGGACATTCTGGGAATCACGGTTGGCTCAGTCTCGCATTTCACGGCGATGAATGCGTTTATCGACGAACGGCGTCTGGCTCCAATCATCGACCAGATTTTTGCATTCGAAGATGTGGCGAACGCATATGCGTATCTGCGTAGCGGTCATCATTTTGGCAAAATTGTTGTACGCGTATGACCCGAAGTGAACGTGAGCCGTCGTTCTGCAGTGGATGACACTGCGCCGTCGGCACTTGCCCCGTCTATCGGGTTGCAATATGCTCTGATGCATGAACCAATTTATCGCCAACTCGATTATTTGCGCCGCGAGACTCTCGGCGGGATAGCTATTGAGTTGACGATATGCGATCACAACCCGCCCCTAAGGCGGGTTTTCGCTTTTTGGGCCCTATACGGAGCGCTTGGAAATGACAAGTGAGAGTCGAGGCGTCAATGCAGTTGGCCCATGTGATGCGGCTGTTTTGCATATGGTTTGTGGAAAAATCGCATCGGGAAAATCCACACTGACGACTCGCCTGGTGGATGTCCCTCGGACGGTATTGATTAGCGAGGATCAATGGATTGCATGTCTTTACCCCGACGAGATCCATACGCCGGCCGATTATGTAAGTCGCGCAGCACGCATGAGAACGGTCCTCACCGAGCACATCTGCTCGCTCCTCGCGGCGGGCATATCAGTGGTACTGGATTTTCCGTTCAATACCGTCAACACACGAGCGTGGGGTCGCTCACTGTTCCAAACGGTTAGCTGCGAGCATTGGCTTCACTATTTGGATGTGAGCGATGCAATCTGCAAATCTCGTTTAATGGCAAGGAACGTGTCAGGCGAGCATCCGTTCCAAACATCGGAAGCGCAGTACGATCAGATCACCCGCTACTTTGTTCCGCCCGCACCTGATGAAGGATTCAACATCATCGTCTATGACGAGACGGGAAAGGTTTGTTCCCGGGCTGGGTCATGACATGCGAATGTCCGATTGAAGGCGAAACGCGATGCCTGCTCCTAGCCGAGTGCCGTTGCATGCGACCGAGGTTTGTCGACCCACAACTGCCGCTCGATCCCGCGCGTCATTAACGACGGCTTTCGAAGTTCAACGGCCATCCATAGGTCGGCGGAGCCGGGCGCGATCTTGGCCAAAGCAGTCCACCCACTGGCAACCTGTGATGTGTCAATGGAAAGCGGTCCCGCAGGCACAAGCAGAGTTCAAGACCGGAACATCGGTTACTTCGTCTGGTGTGCGTCGGCACCTTGGAGATAAGTCGGCCAATAAAGCGGCGACATGCGGCATTGCGATGCGCCACAGTCGGTTACTGGCCATGCAGTTGGCTCACCACAGCCGCGATAGCCGATGGCTCAAGGGTGAGTTGAATATGCCCGATGTTCGGGAGCAACGAGACCTCCCAATTCCGCCCCGCTTTGCGAACGATACCTTCGAGCTGCTCGCTCCTGAATACTTCATCGGCTAGTCCTGCGACAACCGAGCAAGGTTGCCGAGCACACCGGATCGCGCTCACGTAGTCGCGCAGCGGGCGGAAGTTGCTCGCGAGATTGAAGTCATACTCCGGAGTAAGCGATGCGCCCGCCTCCTCGCTCAAAGCGAAGCGGATGACGGTCATCGCGTTCGCAAAGCGAAATCCCATTGCGTTTAGCAGCAGGATGGCGAGGAAGCGCGGCACACCGACTTCAGCCCATCCGCCATTACGCGGGCGCTGTGTGGGCGCCTGATCGCCGATAAACGGTGCTAGCAACAGGTAGCGGTCGAAGAGCTTCTGATCGGCGCTGCCCGCTACGCGCAGTGCGAAACCCGCACCCGCTGAAAATCCGACGAGCGTCGAGGGCTGCGGCGGACACATCTCGCGCACGAATACCTTCAGATCCGATTCCAGCTGGCCGATGCGGTCGATGTGTCCTTTTCGCCCGGATGCGCCATGTCCGCGCATGTCCAGCGTGTAGACCGAGAAGCCTGCCGCGGCCATGGCTTTCGCGAGCGGGTGCATGCTGGCGCTACCTGCCGATGAGCCGTGAACGAGCACGACGCTGCCGCTATC
Source organism: Pararobbsia silviterrae (assembly GCF_003628125.1). Taxonomy (GTDB): domain Bacteria; phylum Pseudomonadota; class Gammaproteobacteria; order Burkholderiales; family Burkholderiaceae; genus Pararobbsia; species Pararobbsia silviterrae. Next base: position 1,469 of record NZ_RBZU01000023.1, on the reverse strand, counting down.
CGTGTCCGTGTGCGTTCGATATTGCCTGTAGGCCAGCGCCTGGCCGTCCTCGGCCCGGAACGTCGACTGCTCCGGAAGGTCAGAAAAATCGACCTGCGCAAACGGCGCACTGATGCTGGGCATTGGCGGCGGGCGCCGTGGACCGCCGAAAACGAGTGCCAGTGCGATGGCGGCGACGAGAACAACTAGCGCCAGTATGATGAAGGTCATCGCGGCGTCGCTCCGTCACGCAAGGGGCACGTAGATGTCGGTCTGCCATCGGTCCTGCGGTGTGTCTGGATTGACACTGAGGTAGTGGAAGAACAAGGGGTGGTCACGCAGTTCTTCCCCACTTGCGGGGAGCCAGTCGCGGTAGATCGGGTAGATGGTTTCGCCAATGTGATCGGTCGATCCCACGTGCCGGACCACAGCACATCGCCCGCCCGGGATCATCAGCTCGCGAACACCATGGGCATTCGGTGCGACCGGCTCGTCGATTTCACCGCAGATGTCGAAACGGAATTCATCGGGCGGAGTCGTGTCGGGGTTGCTGCGCGGGATACCGAAAGTCCGGCTCGACGACACCGGCGATTGCTCGCTTTGCATGCGCCAGTCGATGAACTTGCGCACGCTTGCGTTGATGTGTCCGATTGCCCCCCGGTGTTCGAGCGCAGCGACACGGGTTTCGGGAAAAACGACGATTCTCACCTGCATGGTCAGCTCTCTTGAAAGATGTGGGATGACGAAGGAGGCACTCCAGACTTGCCAGTTTGGATGGCGTCGGAACGAACTCGGGGCGATGCCGAAGACACGCTTGAACGCTCGGCTAAAGGCCTCCGGGCTATCAAAGCCGGCGTCGAGCGCCGCGTCGAGGACCGAGCAACCAGTGCGCGACGCAAGGCGCCGTGCAGCCAACCGCAGACGCATTAGTTGCACATAGCGAGCCACCGGCACGCCTACGTAGGCGGCAAACTGACGATGAAAATGGAATTTCGAGAAATGCGCGATGCCGCTCAGTGTTTCCACTGACAGGTCGCCATCGAGGTTGGCGTCGATGTAAGCGAGAATCGCGTCGAATCGCCTTGTGTAGGCGGCCGGAGCAACAGCGTCGGTTTGCATGGTCTGAGTCGTGCGGATTTCCGTCATGGTCGTCCAACGCTGGACAGCCTACCTAGCCGCGCTTGCTCGATTCTGCCATTGGACCCTCCTATTTCTTATCTCTCGGTTCACCCCCCCTTCTTGCAGTATCTTCCCGGGAGGCAGCTCCGGATTGATGACCCGGTTTAGGACGATCTGTTACACCGAGCCTGCACCTCAATGGCCGCGAACTGAGCTTAGCCGACGTTCGAATGGCCGGCTGTGAGCGCTAGCGTCCGGCCGCTCCTGGCCGACTCTGATCTTACCCACGTTCGGTGGAGACCTTGAACGGAGCATACTTGCTCTGCGAGGTGTGCCATGGAACATCGAGAACACAAGCGATATAGCCGCGA
>NZ_RBZU01000022.1 GCF_003628125.1 Pararobbsia silviterrae | reverse complement strand
AGAATTGACGCCGTGGGTCGTGGCGGAACAGCTTCGCGCCGGCCACTGACGATCACGACGCCGTCGTCAAGACGGCGCTCGCGACTCGCTTACGAATTTAGTGCTCGCGAAGGCGTATCTCAGCAAGCTCATGGAAAACGAGTCGGCGCGGCTATACGTGACCCAACATCATCCGGATTTGGTAGTCGAGTTCGAGTCCATCATCGCAACCGTCTCGCTCGACCAGCAGCAGTTCGGCGCGGGCGGTTAGTCGAACGCGACACGATGAGTCTCGCCGTCCCGCGCCGAGGAACAGCGTCCCCATCGAATGGCGCCGCGTATCTTTCATTGCCGGGGCTTCTTCAACCAGGACGAGCCGCCACGACATTCGCACGCCGTCCGCATTTGAGCGCATCCGTGTTCAAACGGTGCGACCTATCCTTTATAAAGTTACTGCTGCTGTATACGTAGTAATAGATAGTAGGTGGGCGTCGTTGCTGTGGACAACCAGGACAACTTGAACGACGTCATGGGCTTACGAAACGGAAAGATTCCGTATAGCCACGTGAGAACTCCTGGTAGTACGGAACAACTTTCGTGCGTCGTGCGATGACTCAGCGTTGTTCAGAAATTCGCTACAGCCAACGCCCAGGGTCATACAGGGGTTGTCCACAACCGCGTGTGAGTAACGGGCTCGTGTGCCTCGTCAACATAACGCCGTCCGTTCGATTGGCATCAGGCAGCGGAAGCTCGACGCGATTTACGCACGGCGCGCTTGAACGCTCTTCCGACCGTCCAATTCGGAGCGTTGACCAAGCTCTGTGCAACATCTGGATGTGTCGAACACAATTCGCGAATCACAGTTGTGAGCCATACGGCGACATCGGGGTCCAACGCATGCTCGGGGCCAAAATCAATCGCTGCAGGCGGCGTTTTTTTGGCTTTGCGTTTGGTTCGTTGCGCAGGCATGGCATTGAGCGTGAGCTACTTGAGCGAAGTGGGAACGTTGGCACTCGGCCATTGCTCTGGATGCTTCGTGATGTCCGACCACGTGGCACCGTGTCCCATGAGTGGTGCCACACGGTTCCATACGTACTCCGCGTCGCGGTCGAACCCGGGCGGCCCCACCAAAATGTATTGCCGTCCGCTCTCAGTGACACCGGTCCTGCTAGCTGAATCGAATGAGAGAATTCGCGTACTGACTCGCCCAACGCCATAGGGAGTCCAGAAGCCGACAAAGTGACACCCTCCTGAATCGAATCTCCGAATGGACCAGCACTCGAGCGTGATAGTGCTCGGGCCCTCACCAGGAAGGTCTACGGAAATTGCCACTGTTTTGCCTTCTCTAAAGGCGCTCGGATAGCGGACCAGCACCGCACAACATCGCCGTTCACGTTTTCGAAGTCGACGACGTGAATGGCATTCGGCGGTATCACGCAAATGGCCCGGCCAGACGCCTCAGCCGACGGTTCACCCCAACGGACAATACGTGCCAATTGTCATCTGCTCTCGCTCGCCGATTTCGAGGAATCGTGCCGATTGCAAAGGCGGTGGTCCAATTTGATTTGTCTAAACCTCGTGATGCTCAATAGATAAATTGGATTGAAACATCATTTTCGATAACTAAAACAAAAAATACCGTAGCAACTGTATAGGTGTGCGAGCAACTTGAGAGATTGCCGGCGAGCCACTCGGGAAGTGCATCTACCCGCGAGATAACGCCTCAGCGGCGGCGCTCGAGTCAGTGCGGGCGGCTCGCGTCGGCAGAGGGGGGCGACGGATTGCCCGATGGCGCTTACGTCCAGAATCCGGCGCGTACGAGACCTGTCACCGCGCACTCCTACGTCCCACTCGATGCAGGCACAAACAAGTCGTGTCCAGCTCTCGCGCCGATAATCGCGAGTCGGCCGAGGTCGGCAATACGAATTAGACCTCCACGCATAGCACCGTCAGGAAGCTGTTTTGCGCCGACCAGTTTGACGCCGGACAACAGGCGCGACAGCGCTGACGATTTCGTGTTCATTGCACGCGCCAAGTCTGCGAGCGGAACGTAGGCTTGCCTAAACTCCAGCAGTTGATGCGGCAGTACAACGCGGCAGGGCTGTCCACGCCGTTGAATGAGTTCAGACTCCAGCAGCCCCTCGTCCGCCCAATGTGAGATGGACTCCCACTTCCATCCGGTCGCCGTCGCCAATTGCTGAATCGACATGCCGGCCTCGAGAAGCGGCGTTCCGAAATACTGCGAGATGTCGGTCATCAGGAATCGCATCGTGCCCAGCGTCGAGTTATCAGACACGGCTTTGACCTTGCCGGTTGCGACGGCCTGCATCAGCGACTCGATAGCCCGTCGGTCACCCAGGCGGCGACTCGTCAGTTCCGACCATGAGAGAGTTGAGTCGCTGGCCGTTGTAACGGGTTGCGCGCATCGTCTTACTCGCTCGAACAAGTCTTCGATGGACCTGCGCTCGACAGGCCCGCCTTTCGTGAAGTCTTCGCGCCACCGGACGTCCGAGCTGATAACTCCCGCACCCTTCATACGCTCGAGGACGACCGGAGGGACGGCTGCCGCTTCGCAGGCGTCGGCGTCGGAAATCCACTCGGCACGCAGGCGCTGGATGCGGTCGACCTCTGCACTCGGCACTTCGAAGAGTTGCCCGCGCGTGCCAGTGCGCCGAGTCCGGTGCTCGCACTCACCCGCAGCAATAGCGTCGTGCAGACGAGAAACACTGATGCCGATTGCTTTTGCGACTTCGGGAGCGCGCACGTATCCCGTCGCATCCATCGCCATAGACTTGGTCGAGTCCATGCCCAACACGCAATCGGATTTCTGGGCGGCCACGTCGATGATGATTTGCAACAAAGGTTCGAGCGTCGTGCCTTGGCAAAGCTTGCGCAGACTGACGTACCACTCGCCTAGCAACGTGTTCAGCGTTCGCGCGTCCTTGCGGCCGGTGGCGATGCGTTGCTCCACGTGGCTCTTAAAGCTCGTCGGCCAGTCGCCGAGCAAGCTCTCAAGTGGCGAGAGAAACGCAATCGCTTCGGATACGGACTTGGGCATCGTCTCGCTGCGCGACAGCCCCGGGCGAGCGGGCACAGCGTACTGACAGAGTGTGCGCACGACTTTGGCCAGCACATCAAGGTCAACCCCGTGCAGGTCTGGCTTCACGTTGTCAGCGTTCAGCCCATGGTTCGCGACCAACGCCGACAACCACCGCTGTGCACGCGTTGCGGGCACGTGGGGCAAGTTCGTCAAGTCCTGACCACACAAGCACATGCCGAGGTAGACGCGCTCAGGACAGATGCGATTGCCGCAGGCGTCGCATTGGTCGATGAGCAGGATTCGATGTCGAGCGCACGCGGTAGCGTAAGTATGTTCCCAGTGTTGTCGGAGATACGGTGATTCAACCAGACAGGCGGGACACACAGCGTCCGCATGTGCGCGATGTAGACGCCCCCAGCTTCGACTACGTTCCTCCTGCTGCCGAGCGAATTCTGTCCACTCTGGTTCAAGGCCGAGGCTCCGTGCGACGTCATCCGTGCGCGTGAGCAGGGCTCGCCGCTGGCGCTCAACACCCGCTGTACTTGCGAGGTCACGCCAGTTGCACAACGCATTGCCGGCGGCGAGTCGGCGGTAATAGCCCATGCCGGATTCGTCGGCGTTGGGCGCGTAAGTAAGAACGAGGCTCAATGCTGGACTCCTTGTTTTTTGGGAACCGGAATCGACGCCGCGTTGCTGGTCATGACGTGGACGTATGCCTGCCGCAGTGCCGTCGGTTCGACGCCGGCGTTTTCGGTATCAGTGTTTTGGAACGCCAGCCTGTGCGGTGAACCCGCGTGGCTGACGGAGCCACAGGCGTTCTGGCAGTCCGAATAAGTGATGGCTCGCGGTGCTTCGTGGGCCATCAGACTCGCCAACTCACGCATGAAGTCAGCGAGCACACCTATCAAGCCGCCGGTCAACAAATAGGTCTGCTCGGTGAGCGTACGAGCGGGCACGTCAATCGGATAGGCCGCTTCGGCAAACATGCGCGCATAGTTCGCTACACACGCGTGATAAGCGACCATCTCGTGCGCCTCGCTTGCGTTGTACGGCCAGAAATCGAGCGCGGGGCAAGCGCGACGGCGCAACTGTTCGTTGGCCGAGAAGAGTCGTTCGAGGCGCGGAATGCCGAAAAGAATCAGCGATAGGTCGAGCGTGTCGGCGAGGGTCTTGAGCCAGTCGCTCGCTGCGCGCGGCGGTACCCGTGAACCTTCATCGACGAGATGCGATACCTCATCGAAAATCACAACCCGCGTGCCCGCGAGGCGAAGCTGTGTGACCATCATGTCGAACATGGCGCCCGCCGTCATGCTGCTGGCGACCTGGATGCCGAGCGCGCGTAGCACGCTCTTGGGAAGCAGCTTCGCGGTTGCAGATTGAGGTACCTCGACCACGAGCACGGGCACATGGCGTCGGCCGTCGACACGGGACTCGGGATAGCCGCGCGAGAGGTTCGCAATCAGCGAAGACTTGCCCACGCCGCTTGGCCCAGGGACCCGAATGATTTTGGGCGCGAAGCCGGCGAGCGAGTCGTCGATGCGTCGCGTGAGCGTGGAGAGATGTTCCATAAACTTGGCGTGCGGGAGTTCGCAGGTCTCGATGTTCCTACGCAGTTGTTGAGCCGGCGTCACAGCAGTTTTTCTCCGGTATTTCGGTTCACGATGTTCATTTCGGGTGCGTCGTCGTACGAGATGACGCCGGGTTGAGTGTCTTGCGACGGCAGCAACGGATTTGTCGACCGCGCGGGTCCAAACGGCACGGCTGCCGACAGGGGCCGCGCGACGGCGCGCTCGATTGCTGAGCTTTCCCTCGCACGCTGTACGGTTTCCTTGTTTTCCTCGCGCTTGCTGCGGGACTTGTGTTTTTTGCCTTTGCCTGAGTTCGTCACGGCGTCATCCAAGTCGCGTATGAATCGCAGCTTTTGGTCGGGCACCGCCCAGTCCGCGAGTCCCGCATCCATACGCTGTTTCGCCTCTCCAAATGTCCACGCCGGGGTGTCTGGACGAACGTGTTCATGTGTCAGCGCGACCAGCGGAAGGTCATCACCCTCGTGCACGTAGGCCTCACGAAAATCGTCAGGGTTGTAGACCACATGAAGTCGGGCCCCGTCTCCGTACGTATTGAGGAGATATGACATGGCGTCGCCTCGATACCTGAAACCATGCTCGAGTGAGATGCCGGTCTTGGCGCTCAACGTGCAAATCTTGTGCTCGAAGAGGGCTGAAACCCATTGACCGCGCGGCGGCGGTAGCGTGATTGGATGTCCCATCTCCTCGGTCAAATACGTCAGGCGCTCGAGCGGCGTCTTTCCCTTGACCGAGTCGACCAGCAGTTCGTCCCAACGAAGCCGCTCCAGCGGCGTGTTGACCCAGTCCTCGTAAAGCCACCGGACTATCCACTTCTCGAGCTCTTCTATCGTGAGCAACGTGTCGCCGAGCGCCACCGGGTCACGCATGCCGTCTTTTCCATCGACGCGTGTGCAGCCATCGAGACGCTGCAACGCGTCTTTGAGTGACCTGTTCAGTCGTTCGATGAACGGCTTGCCTTGGGCCTCCTTTGCTTTGCAATGCTTCACATCGATTCCCAGTCGCTCAAGGCGAACGATTCGACTGCCTTTTGTCTCCGGACCGTTGTCGAAAATGACCTGCGAGGGCGTGCCGAAGACGTTTAGCCTGTGGTCTATTCCCAACTCGGCGAACCGCGCTCGTTTGGCTGGCGTCAAATACATCTCGAGACACAGCAGCGAATCCATCTCCCGTGGTGCGCCGATGATGAGGCGCCATCCCACGGGATATCCGCTGCAGACATCGATTGCGATAATCAGATAGATAGTTCGAGTGACACCGTCTGGCGTGACCGCGACAAATGGCAGGTGTAGCGCGTCTTGCTCGATGCGAGCAAAAGGGAGTGCAGCCCGGATACGCTTCGTTGCGAACGACTTGCCCGCGACTCGATGCAGCGGGTCCATTCGGTCGTATTCGGCATCGACAGTGACCTCGCGAATCCTCGCGTTTACGAACTTGCTGCTGATAGCACGTTCGGCGAGATGCAGTCCGCGCCGACGAGCCTCACGATTGACGAACGCCGTAACGTCGAGGACCGTCCACTTCGATTCCGTGACCAGGTATTCGCGCTGGATGACGTCTTCGACAAACGCGACGAGTTCTTTCGAATATCTGGCCGTCGAATTGCCTTTGTTCTTGTCCCCTTTCAGGACCGGAAGTCCGAGCCGTTGATTGGTGTGGGCGCGATAGAGTGTCGCGCGAGATGGAAACGGGCAGACGAGTGGGACGTCGGCATTCGCTTTTAGATAGGCTTCGCGGGCGAGCGGTATCGCAGCGTCAAACGATAGTCCCCGTTGCTCGCGAATATCGTCGATACGTCGCAACGCTTCGTTGAGTAGCCGGACTTTGCTGTGCAGCGCCGGATTGTCGTATTGCGCGGCAATGCTGACGCGCGCCATCCCTTTTCGGCGCAAGACGAGTGTCCCGTCCGCAATATGCGTACGGATGTCGTCGTAGCTGACGAAGCGCGAGGCGTGCGTCTCGGAGTCGAAGACTAAGATGGCGCCGTCATGCAGATGACCATCGAGTACCTCCCAGTAGCTGTCCGTCTCGCCCGGTCGCATCAGCTTGTCCTCGGAGCGCAGGTCGGACAGCGTCATGGCTGGAGCGCCTCAATCAAGTGGAGGTGACTCAAGTCGCCATGAGCAGCCGATACCTCCAATGAGGCGCAGATGTGCTCGTGCAGGAGGTCTGCCTGCAGCACACCGGAGACCAGCAGCAGCGGAATCATGCCCGGTGCAATTTCGAGGTCCGCGCAGAGCGTCCGCTGAAGCACAGGCCCCGATTTGCAGTAGTACTCGACTCCCGCGATGATGTCCGGCGCTAGATATTCGCCGGCGCGAAGCAACGCCGGCTTCAACAGCTGGGCGTTCACGAGAACGGGGTGGCGCTCATCTGCTGGCACGACGACGATGGACAGTGGATAGCAATACGCATCCATGATTTCGCGGGCACGGTCGACCTTTGACCAGTACCGCGCGTCGCCCTCGAATCCGCTGAGCTTGACCTCGTAAGCGCGTTGCAGACCATTGTCCTGAACGGTGACGAAATCCGGGGTGTACTCGGCATCGCCCGTGCGGCCGCCGCGCATTCGGCGTGCTTCCGATACTTCCTGTGTTGTGAATAGGAGCCGCCCGCCGATGAGGTCAACGGTGAACGGCTGTTGTCTGAACGACCGAACGCGTGGGTCGATGTTCAGTAAATGAGCGACCAGGCGTTCGGCGTCCGACTCGACGGTGATGTGGCCGCCTGCCTTTTCTGCGTAAGTGCCGATTCGGGCCTTGCCATACGTACGAGCCGTAAGACGAACGCCGGCGTTTTCGCTGCTTCGGCGGCTACGCACGCCATAGGCTGGCGCGCTTTTCATTTCGCACCTCCGGCGGCGACCGTCGCTTGGGCCTCTATTGATAGTGTTTGTGTCGACATGCTCTCGTCGCAATGGTTGGTTGCTGACGACGTGTAGAACCGAGGATTTGATATCGGTCGTATACGACCGAAAAGAGTTGTGAGACTATTCCCGCGCACGAAGAACGCGTGTCTTTGCGATGTCGAGAAAGAGCGATGGAAAAGCTGCAGCGCGTGCGTGAGGGCAAGCTGGTCGACCCGTACGCAACGTGGGAAGAAGGAGTGAAGGCGCTGATTGAGGGTGAAATGGAGCGACGGGAAATCCGCTACAAGGAGCTCTCGCGGCGGCTGGAGAAGCTGGGCATCTACGAATCGGCCGACCAGATAAACCGCAAAATCAACCGCATGCGATTCTCGGCTGCCTTCCTGTTCGCGTGCCTCAGCGCGCTCGGCGTTACGACCGTCTCCCTCCACGTGCTCTGGCGGGGACGAGATTTCGACGAGTAGCCTGGGCGCTATACGCGCGACCGGAATTGCTCTCAGCCAGACCAGTTTCATGTCCCACTCCCGCTCGTACCCTCTCATAAATAGAGGGCCAGACCGGGTGCGCGGTCAATCGAATCGACGCAGACTCATTCGCAGTGCTACATACCGGCGTTGCGCCGGTCACGAGTTTACGAGGCTAGGCAATGATGGCGGAGTTTTCAAGTTTGTCGACAACGCTGAGGTCGCCAGGTTCCGGACTAGTGACCTGTGACGAATACGCGTTTGTTAGCGCGGCACTGCCGCGCAGAGCGAGCATCAATTTGTCGCGAGTATAGATGGGCTAGCGAACAGGCAATCCTCCACTTCAGACAGCATTCCCGGAGTCAAGCTGACTTGCGCGGATACAGGAGCAGCTCATTTTCCATTTTGAATGTGGTTTCTTCGTCAATTCGCTTAACAAACCGAATTTTTAATGAATTTTCGGCGACCATTACTCCGTTTTTTGTGTCGTCGAAACTGCACTGCGCCACAGAAACACCATCTAAAAATTGCAATATCTTTTGTAGCTTCGGTAAAAGAACACCGTCATCGTTTTTGAATTGCTCAAGCTCCCCGCGAAGCCATTCACCGAGAGAACGGGACAATACATACCGATGCAAGTTGTTCTTGTTTCCCTCGACTCGAATGCCAGCGATAAAAGTATCAGGAATTTCAAACGTCTGAGACGAGTTCGCACCGACCTTCAATTTTATTTTTCCCGCCAATGCAACGCTAAAAGAAGGGTCCACCGGTACGCCCACTCTTCCCAAATGACGAAGCGCTGCTTCCTTCATTTCATGGCAAAGTAGCTCGTTAAGTCGGCCTCGAACGAAATAAGCCGACCGGTCTGATAGTTCGTGCGCAGAAATCATTACCGTGCGGCTCGAATCCCATTTAACCAGCAAATAAGTCACGTCTCTGCCAATCTTCTCCCTGAGCAGATGAAAGCCGCCTGCGAACGCCTTAGCCGTCAAAAGGTCGTTCAAATTTGGAGACCGCACGACAATATCGCCTCTAACAAGCATGACTTGGTAGTCCGGACTGCAGCGTTGCAAATCGCAAGCCGGTGAGATGACAAGCAAAAGGCCGTCTTGAGCGAAGCGAGTGGAATGATTCCGCCCCCGACGACGATAATTGCTCGACGTTGCAAGCCTTTCGCCTAGGTGATTGGCGCTGTCAATACGAGCGAGTATTTTCGTCGACAGATGGCGGCGCAGCGGTCTTCGCGTTGCGCCGAACTTTCTAATCGTGTTCGACCGTCGGTCAAAAGGTCGGGGGTAGTTAAAGGCGAGTGCGGTATCACTGCGTTCAGCAATCACATCGCCGAAACGCAGTTCTGGATTTTTTTCGGCGCGATTGCGAGTTGCAAACGTGACATCCGCATAAAGGTCCAACAAGCCAGAGTTGGGTTGAACGTCGCCATTGAACGGCAAAACTTCAATATCGCTCACGCCGCGAGCGGCTGAGTGAAGGGCAAGTTCACCGCGAATTTTTGCGGCGAGTGCCTCAGAGAAAAGCCAGTTCAAATATTCTCCGAGGCCCTCGGATTCTTGCTCCAGTCGGAGGGAATGAAGCAGCGTGAGGTCATGGAGCTCGATTGAACTGATTTCATCGCGAATAGACTCTGATGCCCTGCGAATTTGACTTTGAAATGTGTCTAGATATTTGCTCAAACCGCGCATATCTTTATAGAGCTCGAGCTTACTGCCGAGGTCGCGTTGAAGCCAGTCGGCGCTCAAATCTCTTTTTTGAACAAATCGAAAGAAAGCTGATTTTAATTTTGTGGTCCGTCGAAATTGTTCCATCTTATCGAGCGGAAGATTTGATGACATTAAGTAGACAAATCGCCCCTCAGCATTACCCTGCTCCTGAACATCTCTCTCTAAGAGGTCACCGAATTCTTTAAGATTCGCGATGACGTCATCCGGGGAGGTTTGTTCAATAAAAAAATCAAGAAATATCAACTTGCAGCGTCGAATATCGTCGGACGCTGCCTGTAGATTTGGATGGCAGCGCAATTCAAGTTGTGCGTCATTTTTAAGAAAATTAGTCAACGGAATCAACTGTTTGAGTTCCGCTTGATATTGGTTGAATAAATGCGCGAATATAGGGTCGAGTACGGCAAACTCAGCCGTGTCGTTTTTGTAGAGTCCCCAAGCACGCGCGAGGTCGTTCTTGTTCTTTCTCAGCTCACGTGGAGACGTCATCCCGGGAAATTGAAGACCCGCAACCGATGTCCAGTCGTCAGTTGATACCGCACGAAGTTCTGCCCACTCAGTATCCTCAATGGAGTCGAGATTTGGGTCTTTGTAGTTATCGTCAACGATGACAACCGTTTTCGTAAATGCCTTCAAGCGTGTCGCGACGTTCATTTTGCTTTTTTATTTGTGTCGAACTTCAAAATGAAAGAGTGATGATTGCTTTTGCAGTGTGCATGTCCATGAAAGCTGAAATAATTTCACGAATGTCACAGGTTGTTTTGCGATGCCTGCCGGGAATACTCAACGCGTCGAGCGTACGAATCTTCTTGTCGAGAGTCTTCAGCTGTGCCCCGAGACCCCGCTTCATGGACACAAGTTCTTGCTCATCACCGCTATTTAACAATTGCAATGCGTTGTGCGATATGCGAGCCAATTCGTGAGCAATAAATTCCACTTGAAGACCAACGCCTGCGAGATGAACGTATTGCTCCATTTCGTCTTCGTGCTTTTCAATCGTCGCCTTTGCTCTATCCCATCCGCAGCCCGGACCGAAGTACCCACGTAGGTACTACTGCCATCGTTCGAACGAGCTCGTTACCGTTCACAAACGCCCCTAGTAGTCACGAAGGTCCGTACTATCCGCTTCTATGTCGCCCGGATTCCCGCGCCGACAGCTCTGGTGTCAGGGGGAGGCGCGGAAACAAGCTCTTGCGCGGCGCACGCGCCATGCTTTCATTCGAAAACAGCATATGGAATTCACTGCAGAACGATTTTCCGGTCATGAATCGTTTGTTTGCCGCTACGGCTGGCTACGCAAACTCTTCGACGCCGTCAAAGAGTCGTCCGAGATACTACGAAACGATTCGGAAGCTACCGAGCGATTAGGTATCGGCCGAAATATGGTTCGGTCTCTGCAGTTTTGGGGAGAGGCGACTGGTGTGATTCAAACAGCACCGGTGGATGCAAAAGGTCACGTTCCAGGACCAACGGGTCGTTTACTGTTCGGTGATAACGGGTGGGACCCGTTTCTCGAAAGACCAGAATCACTATGGTTGCTACATTGGTGGATTTGCGCGAACGCTAACATCGCCGCTTGGAACGTTGTGTTCGGAGATGCCTCGATGGCTCGGTTTGAAAAGGCGGATGAGGTCGCTGCCGGAATCGTATTCGACAAAGTTAACTCGAGAGCAGACAAATGACCGCATAGCACCACAATCAGAAGAGGCCGGACTGACGAGTCTGCTCGCGTCTTGTGTAGAGCCCGCAAAAGAGGACGGCCACCTTTATACAGTGGCCGTAACTACTGTGGTGCGACCCTGGTCAGTTATCGATGTTTGAGCTATCGAAATGTAGCGGGCAATAAATGTCTCAACGGATGTCTCTCAAAGTCTCAACTTATGACTCCCGCTACACACCCCCTCAAACATCAATATTCCCCGCCCTCAACGCATTACTTTCAATAAACGCCCGCCGCGGCTCAACCTCATCGCCCATCAGCGTCGTAAAGATCGCATCGGCCGCAATCGCATCCTCGATCCGCACGCGCAGCAACGTCCGCACATTCGGATCCATCGTCGTTTCCCACAACTGCTCGGGGTTCATCTCACCAAGCCCCTTATACCGTTGCTTCGTCACATTGCGTTCCGCATCGGTGATCAGCCACTTCATCGCACTCTTGAAGTCGCGCACGGCCATGCTGCGCTCGCCGCGCTTGATGACCGCACCTTCGCGAATCAGACCGTGGAACGTCTCCGCCGTCTTCTTGAGCTGCTGATAATCCGCCGTCAACTGAAACTCTTCATCGATCTCGGTGACCTTGATATTGCCGTGCCGATACCGCTCGATCCGCAACGAGCGCTGTTCACGATGCTCGTCATACGCCGCCTTGACGCTCACATCCGGCTTCATCGGATCGTTGCGCAAAGCCGCTTCAAGCGCAGCCGCGCTGCGCTGCGTGCTGTCCTGCGTCTCGAGATTGATCTCGACACCATCCATCACCGCCTCAAGCGCCGCCGAATCCACCAACCGGCTCACACGCTCAACCACCGCGCTCGCCAGCAAATACTCACGCGCGAGTTCACCGAGCGCATCGCCCGAAATCGGCGTGCCGCCTTCCTGCGGCACCAGCTCCGAACCCTGCAACGCAAGCTTCAACATATGCTGGTTCAGCGCCAACGTATCCTTCAGATACCGTTCGTCCTTACCCGCCTTGATCTTGTACAGCGGCGGCTGAGCGATGTAGATATACCCGCGCTCGACCATCTCCGGCATCTGACGATAGAAGAACGTCAGCAACAGCGTGCGGATGTGCGCGCCGTCCACGTCCGCGTCGGTCATGATGATGATCCGGTGATACCGGAGCTTCTCGATGTTGTAATCGTCCTTGCCAATCCCGCAGCCCAGCGCCGTGATCAGCGTCACGATCTGCTCGGACGACAACAGCTTGTCAAAGCGCGCCTTCTCGACGTTAAGCACCTTGCCGCGCAACGGCAGAATCGCCTGGAACTTGCGGTCGCGGCCTTGCTTGGCCGACCCGCCCGCCGAGTCGCCCTCGACCAGATAGATCTCCGACTTCGCCGGATCCTTCTCCTGGCAATCCGCCAGCTTCCCCGGCAAGCCGATCCCGTCGAGCACGCCCTTGCGTCGCGTCATCTCGCGCGCTTTGCGCGCCGCATCGCGCGCGCGCGCCGCATCGACGATCTTGCCGCAAATAATCTTCGCGTCAGCCGGGTTCTCCTGCAGGAAACTCTCAAGCGCCTTCGCGACGACTTCCTCGACCGGCGCACGCACTTCCGACGACACGAGCTTGTCCTTCGTCTGCGAACTGAACTTCGGCTCGGGCACCTTGACCGACAACACGCACGCAAGGCCTTCACGCATATCGTCGCCGGTCGTCTCGACCTTCGCCTTCTTCGCGATCTGCTCGGTCTCGATGTACTTGTTGATCACGCGCGTCATCGCCGCACGCAAGCCCGTCAAGTGCGTCCCGCCGTCACGCTGCGGAATATTGTTCGTGAAGCACAGCACGTTCTCGTTGAAGCTGTCGTTCCACTGCATCGCAACTTCAACACGCACATTGTCCTTCTCGCCGTCCGTATAGAACGTCGACGGATGCAGGACCTGCTTGTTCTTGTTGATGTACTCGACAAAGCCCTTGACGCCGCCGCCGAGCGCGAAATCGTCTTCCTTGCCGCTGCGCTGATCGAGCAGCCGGATCCGCACGCCATTGTTGAGGAACGAAAGTTCGCGAATCCGCTTCGCGAGAATGTCGTAGTGGTACTCGATATTGCCGAAGATCTCGACGTCCGCGAGGAAATGCACTTCCGTACCACGATGCTCGGTATCGCCGATGATCGCGATCGGCGACACGCTCGCACCGTCAACCTGCTCGATCACGCGGTTTTGCGGCACGCCGCGATGGAATTCCATGAAATGCTTCTTGCCGTCACGACGCACGGTCAGACGCAACCACGACGACAACGCGTTCACGCACGACACGCCCACGCCGTGCAGACCGCCCGACACCTTATAGCTGTTCTGATCGAACTTGCCGCCCGCGTGCAACTCGGTCATCACGATCTCGGCCGCGCTGCGCTTCGGATCATGCTTGTCGTCGAGCTTGATGCCGGTCGGAATCCCGCGGCCGTTGTCGACGACGGAAATCGAGTTGTCGGCGTGAATCGTCACGAGAATATCGTCGCAATAACCCGCGAGCGCTTCATCGATCGAATTGTCGAGCACTTCGAATACAAGGTGATGCAGACCGGTACCGTCGGAGGTGTCGCCGATATACATGCCAGGCCGCTTGCGCACGGCCTCGAGGCCCTCAAGAATCTGGATCGACGAGGCGCCGTAGTTGCCTTCGGCTTTCTGGGATTGCTGTTCGCTCATGGGTATCTTCCGGTTCTGCAAGGCGCCGGATCGGACCTTTTGGGCCATTTCCGGTATCGCTTAGAAACGCCAAAGGGGCGCAGGGCCCCTTGTGACGAATCAACTCAAAGTTCGCACTCCGCGCTCAGATGCGCATCGGCATGACGACATATTTGAATGTGTCATTGTCAGGAATCGTGATCAGCGCGCTCGCCGTCGAATCACCAAGCGAGATCTGCAGCGTCTCGACCTTCAGATTGGCGAGCGCGTCGAGCAGATAGGTCACGTTGAAACCGATGTCGAGCGAGTCGCCGTCATAGGCAATCTCGAGTTCTTCCTGGGCCTCTTCCTGATCGGCATTCGTCGACAGGATCTTCATCTGACCCGGACCGATCAGGCAACGCACGCCCTTGAACTTGTCCGAGGTCAGAATCGCCGCGCGCTGCAACGAACGCTGGAGCTCGTCGCGGCCGATCGTGAAGGCGTTCTTGTAACCCTTCGGAATCACGCGCTGGAAATCGGGGAACTTGCCTTCGACAAGCTTCGACACCAATTCGACGCGGCCGAACGTGAACTTCGCCTGCGTCGCCGCGATCTCGATCTTCAAGGGATCGTCGGTGTCTTCAAGCAAGCGCTGGAGTTCGAGGATCGTCTTGCGCGGCACGATGACTTCCTGACGCTGGAACGACTCGTCGAGCTCGGTCGCCGCATACGCGAGCCGATGCCCATCGGTCGCGACCGCCATCAGCTGCTTGCCGTCCACGACGAGCAGCATGCCGTTCAGGTAATAGCGGATGTCCTGCTGCGCCATCGCGAAGTGGACCATGCCGAGCAACTGACGGAAGCGCTTCTGCGGCAAGTCGAGCACCGCGCCATAGTCCTTCGCCTGCGCGACCGTCGGAAACTCGTCGGCCGCCAGCGTCTGCAGCGCGAAGCGGCTCTTGCCCGATTGGACGGTCAGACGCTTGTCCGACAATGTGAGGCTCACTTCTCCGTCGGGCATCGCGCGCAGGATGTCGAGCAGCTTGCGCGCCGCAACCGTCGTCGACGCCTGGTCGTTACCGATGCCGAACCCGGCTCGCGTGGTGATCTGTAATTCGAGATCGGTCGATAGGAACGAAACGTCCGCACCCGCTTTCGTGATCAGCAGGTTCGCAAGAATCGGCAGCGTGTGTCGGCGCTCGACGATGCCGCTGACGGTCTGCAGTGGCCCCAAGAGATTGTCTCGTTCGGTCTTGACCAATTGCATAGAGATCCTTTGATTTAGACGCTCGTTCGCTCTGTGCGGCGCTGCAGCAAAAATTGCCGCGCGCCGGCCACACTAATCCTGTATTTTGCCCTAAAAAACGGCTGGCCCAGCAAATTTGGGGCCGAGCCGGTCAGGATTCGTTCGGAGGCTTGCTCCGCAAGCGTTTTCAGCCCCTCGCCGGGCGCCCGGCATGCGCCGCTTCCCGGGGCCGGACGTCAGCCCTTGAGGGTCTGCTCGAGCACGTGCAGTTCGTGGTTGAGCTGGGCGTCCTTGCTGCGCTCCTCGGCGATCTTGCGCACCGCGTGGAGCACCGTCGTATGATCGCGCCCGCCGAACAGGTCGCCGATCTCGGGCAGGCTCTTCTGCGTGAGCTCCTTCGCGAGATACATCGCGATCTGCCGCGGCCGCGCGATATTCGCGGGGCGCTTCTTCGAATACATGTCGGCGACCTTGATGTTGTAGAAGTCCGCCACGGTCTTCTGAATGTTTTCGACCGAAATCTGGCGGTTCTGGACGGTCAGCAAATCCTTGAGCGCCTCGCGCGTGAGCTCGATCGTGATGTCGCGGCCGTGGAACTTCGAATACGCGAGGATCTTGCGCAAGGCGCCTTCGAGCTCGCGCACGTTCGAGCGCAGATGCTTCGCGACGAAGAACGCGACGTCCTCCGACACCTGCACGCCCTCCGACTGCGCCTTGCGCATGAGAATCGCGACGCGCATTTCGAGTTCGGGCGGTTCGATCGCGACCGTCAGACCCGAATCGAAGCGCGAGATCAGCCGGTCGTCGATCCCGCTGATTTCTTTCGGATAGGTGTCGCTCGTGATGATGACCTGCGCCTTGTTCGCGACGAGCGCCTCGAACGCATAGAAGAACTCTTCCTGCGTGCGCGACTTGCCCGAGAAGAACTGGATATCGTCGATCAGCAGCAGGTCGAGCGAATGGTAATAACGCTTGAATTCGTCGAAGGCCTTGCGCTGGTACGCCTTGACGACGTCCGACACGTATTGCTCGGCGTGGATATAGCGGATCCGCGCGCCGGCCTTGTCGACGAGCAACTGGTTGCCGATCGCGTGGATCAGGTGGGTCTTGCCGAGGCCCACGCCGCCATAGAGAAACAGCGGGTTGTACGAGACGCCCGGGTTGTCGGCGACCTGGATCGCGGCCGCGCGCGCGAGCTGATTGGCCTTACCGGTCACGAAGTTCTCGAACGTCAACACGGGGTTCAGCTTCGAGCGCTCGTAGGTCGACGTGCTTTCGCCGTTGGACGACGTGGCCGCCGGACGCCAGGTCCGGCGCGCCGCCGCCGCTTCGCTCGCGTCGACGCTCGGCAGATCGGAATCGGCGTCGCCCAGCATCGCCACCGTCGCGGCTGCGGCTTCGGCGATCGCGGCATTGGCTTGCGCGACACTCGCGGGCACGCCGGAGGCGGGTGCGGCCGGCGCGAGCGTGACGGTGCCGGTCGCGCCCTTCAATACAGGCGCGCTACCCGTGTGCGACGCCGCGCCGCCCGCGGTGAAGCCGGCCTGACGCTGCCCGGCCTTCGGATCGAGCACGAACTGGACGTCGACCGATGTCTTCCAGAAATCGCGGGCAAGATCGCTGATGCGTCCCGAGAACTGGCTCTTGACCCAGTCGAGCTTGAACCGATTCGGCGCGGCGATCGACAGCGTGTTCGCATCCGAGTCGAATGCAACGGGCGCGAGCGGCTTGATCCACGTTTGAAACTGTTGTGGCGTCAGCTCACGTTCGAGCAGCGTCGAACAGTGTTCCCAGAATTCATTCATTGATGCGGTCTTGTTGTATGCCGGTCCGGAAAAGTTCCGGTGCGGCGGGGTCTCAGTGCCCACGGCGAACTCGCGCAGCGCCCGCCGCACCACGATTCGAGCGGCGATGCGGCGGCCTCGGTGTTGTGGATAAGACAACGCCGACGTGCGGATTGGTCGTTCAGGATGAGCGCGATTCTAACGCCAAAATCCGGCCCGGTGGACAAGTTATCCACAGGGTCGGATCACGCGGACGCGGGCATCCGCGTCGAGGCCTTTGTGCGGCGGCGGATCGCGGCGCACGCTCGCGATCCGCCGCCCGCCGTGCAACTTACTTGAGTAGGCCGGTCCGGCTGCGGCGCGATCCGCCCGCACGGCCGACAAGGCTGGACCGGGTGAACACACAAGGCTACGCCGCGGCGCGGCGTCGGCCGATGCGGTCACGGAATCGACGCCAAGCCGGGCGGATGATCCGTGAGCCCCGCGGCGTCCGCTGCCGAGATCGACGTGGCCGACGCCCCACGGCGGGCGACGTCGAGGCCGAGGTTGGGGCAGGGACGGAGGCAGAGGCAGAGGCAGAGGCAGAGGCAGAGGCAGAGGCAGAGGCAGAGGCAGAGGCAGAGGCAGAGGCAGAGGCAGAGGCAGAGGCAGAGGCAGCCGGGCGGGTGACGGATGCGGCCCCGTCCGATGTCGCGTCCCGACGCTGGAGAAGCCGTCCCGCACGCCCCCGCTGGGCCATTGGGCGCCACGCCGGGCCCTATTTCGGCCGCCGTATTGCGCGAGTCGCTGCCTAAGCTATTGACGGCCCAGAGGAAAACGGCTTAAATAACGGGTTCCCGCGAAAGCCACTGCACCAACCACCTCATGGGCCGTGCATCCCCATTAGCAAAGCGCGGCACTTACTGAGAGAACAACCATGAAACGTACTTACCAACCTTCCGTCACGCGTCGCAAGCGTACCCACGGCTTCCGCGTGCGTATGGCAACGGCCGGCGGCCGCAAGGTCATCAACGCTCGCCGCGCCAAGGGCCGCAAGCGCCTGGCCATCTAACGCTGCCGCGCGGAACTTTGATCGCGCGCGACGAGGGTTTTCCCAAATCCGCTCGGCTGCTCAAAACGGATGAGTTTTCATCCGTTTTTCGTTTGCGGCCCTGGGCGCGCAGCGCGCACTTCGTGCTCTATGCGCGCCAGACCGACGGTCCGGCTCGGCTCGGGCTCGTCACCGGGCGCAAATTCGCGCCGCGCGCGGCAACGCGCAACCTGATCCGCCGTATCGCACGCGAAACCTTTCGCGTGAGGCGCGCGGAGCTCGAAGGGTGGGACATGCTGCTTCGGCTACATTCTCGTTTCGACCGGAAGGCGATGCCTAGCGCCTCGTCGCCGCCGTTGCGCGCGATGTGCCGCGAGGAAATCGTCTCGCTGATCGATAACGCGATTCGCACGATCCGCCGTCGTTCGAGCCCGTCCACGGCGTCCGCCGCGGGCATGGCGTCCGACGGCCGCCCGGGCGAGCCGGGCCACGACGGCACGAGGCGCTGAGCATCATGCGAACCGTGCTGCTGGCGCTGCTGCGCTTCTACAAGCTCGCGATCAGTCCGATGCTTGGCCAGCGCTGTCGCTTCTATCCTTCCTGTTCCGACTATGCGCGCGAGGCGATCCAGTATCATGGCGCCGCGCGCGGCACTTACCTCGCCGCGCGGCGCATCTGTCGCTGCCATCCGTTTTCCGCCGGCGGCATCGATCTGGTGCCTCCGCCGAGCCAACCCTCGGCACACACCGACCAACATTCGGCGCTGAATCAGCCTCGGCATTGAGACAAAAGCATGGATATCAAACGATCCGTTCTGTGGGTCATTTTCGTTGGGGCGCTCGTCCTGTTGTACAACAACTGGCAAGTGCATACGGGCCATCCGTCGATGTTCGTGCCGAGCCAGTCGCTCCCGCACCCGGCGGCGAGCGGCGCGCAGGGCGCGAATGATGTCGCGTCGACGCCCGCGGGCGCTCCCGCCGTGCAATCAGGCGCGCCTGCCGCGCAAGCGCAGCTCGTCGACGTCAAGACGGACATGTTCGACGCGCGCATCAGCACGCAAGGCGGCACGCTCGAGCGTCTGCAACTGCTCAAGGAAGGCGACGCGAAGCAGCCCGACACGTACGTGACGCTGTTCGACGACACGGCCACGCACAAGTACCTCGCGCGCACGGGCCTCGTGGGCGGCGATTTCCCGAACCACACCGACGTCTTCACGCTCGTGCCGGGCCCGACGACGCTCGCCGACGGCCAGGACACGCTGACCGTGCGTTTCGAGTCGCCAGAGAAGGGCGGCCTGAAGCTCGTGAAGACCTACACATTCACGCGCGGCAGCTATGTGATCGGCGTGAACCAGCAGATCGTCAACGCGGGCACGGCGCCCGCGAATCCGTCGCTCTATCTCGAACTCGTACGCGATTCGCAGCCCGTCGAAACGCCGCGTTTCTCGCATACGTTCATCGGACCGGCGGTCTACACGGACCAGCATCACTTCCAGAAGATCACGTTCAGCGATATCGACAAGAACAAGGCGGAGTTCGCGACGCAGGCCGACAACGGCTGGGTCGCGATGATCCAGCACTACTTCGCGACCGCATGGATTCCGCCGCAGGGCAAGGACCGCACCTACTACGTCGAGAAGTTTGACCCGACGCTCTATCGCGTCGGCGCCAAGGTGCCGCTCGGAACCATCGCGCCGGGCCAGTCGGTCGATATCGATTCGAAGCTGTTCGCGGGTCCCGAGGAAGAGAAGATGCTCGCCGCGGTGGCGCCGGGTCTCGATCTCGTCAAGGACTACGGCTGGGTCACGATCATCGCGCGCCCGCTGTTCTGGCTGCTCGAAAAGATTCACGGCGTGATCGGCAACTGGGGCTGGTCGATCATCGCGCTGACGCTGCTGATCAAGGCGGTGTTCTTCCCGCTGTCCGCCGCGAGCTACCGCTCGATGGCGAAGATGAAGGAAATCACGCCGCGCATGCAGGCGCTGCGTGAGCGTTTCAAGGGCGATCCGCAGAAGATGAACGCGGCGCTCATGGAGCTCTACAAGACCGAGAAGGTCAATCCGCTCGGCGGCTGTCTGCCGGTCGTGATTCAGATTCCGGTGTTCATCTCGCTGTACTGGGTGTTGCTGTCGTCGGTCGAAATGCGCGGCGCGCCGTGGATCGGCTGGATTCACGATCTCTCGCAGCAGGATCCGTTCTTTATCCTGCCGCTCCTGATGGCCGGCTCGATGTTTATCCAGACGCGCCTGAACCCGACGCCGCCGGATCCCGTCCAGGCCAAGATGATGATGTTCATGCCGATCGCGTTCTCGGTCATGTTCTTCTTCTTCCCGGCGGGTCTCGTGCTCTATTACGTCGTGAACAACGTACTCTCGATCGCGCAGCAGTACTACATCACGCGCATGATGGGCAAGGGCAAGACGAAGAAGCTCGCGGCGCCGACGCCGCCGAAGCAATAAGCCGCATCGCGCAAGCGGTACGCATCGATGAAGGCCCGGTCGCGAGACCGGGCCTTTTTTCATGGCGGCTGGAACGTGTGGCGGCTGGAGCGATCGCGGCTAGAACGTATACGCGAGCGCGAGGAACGAGATGACCGGATTGACCTTGAGTGTGCTGCGGCTCTGCGACAGCGTGGCCCCGTCGGCCGCTTTGACCGTGATGACCGTATCGGTCTTCAGCGGGATGAACGAGACCGATCCGATCACCGACCATCGATCGTCGATGTGATACGTGAGCCCCGCGTTGAACACGGGTTGCCACGACGGCGTCGACTGCGCGCTGACCGACGTCGGCGTCGGATGACCTGATCCTGCGGCGAGCGTGGCGCCGAGTTGCTGGTTCAAATCGGTCTGGAAATTCGGGTTCAGCTGAATGCTGCTGAACCAGTTGTACGAGACGCCCAGCCCGACAAACGGCCGAAACCGCGCATTCGCGTCGAACAGGTAGTACTGGAACAGCAAGGCCGGACTCCACTCGCGCACCGACGTCACGAGCGGATTGTTCGCGGCCGAACCGAGGTTCACATTGCCGAGCGCGCCCGCGGGGCCCGGCGCCTGAAGAATGCCCTGGCCATAGACCTTGAAGGTCGGCGGCACGCCGGCGACGGTCGTGATCGCGATGTTGTCGGTCAGAAAGTGCGTGATCGTCAGGCCCACGGTATCGGCGTTACTGACCGTTTGCGAGGTGCCGGGCGACGTGAACGAGGTCGGCAGCCCGAGCACCGAATAGATCGGCGCGGGCGGTACGCTCGTCGTTTGATTCGAGCTCGAATCGAGCGTCTGCACGTGAAACCAGCCCAGTGCGACGACGTTGGCCCCCGCGCTCTGCGCGGATGCGTGGCGCGTCGCGCCCAAGGCAAAGGCGATACACAGCATGACCCGCGCAAGCCGGGACGTGTTCATGACGTTCTCCTGGAGCGGGCCGCCGTGTGTCGGCGTGCCCGCGGATCGAATGGGATCGGGTGTCGGGTGTCGTGCGGGCGCCGCTCAGGGATTCGGGCTGCCCGATGGACTCTCGACAAAGGCGCCGGCCGTGAAATACGGCGCGGTCGCGCTCGCGGTGTCGAGATAGGCGATGACGCCGCCGTTGAAGATCGTCTTGCCGGTCTCGCCCGAGCCTCCGGACACCGGCGTGACGCCGACGACGCCCGGTGTCGACTGCGTGTAGTCGAGGTCGTACGTCGAGGCGAGCGACGCGTTCGACGCGTCGAACGGATCGAGCAGCGACATCTGCGCGCCGACGAGCAGCACGCTTCGATACTGGAGATTCGCGTCGACGGCGATGTACTCGCCGTCCTGCGAGCCCGAGGCGATCGTCGTCTGCGTCCCGAGCACCGCGATGCCGGATTCGTCGTCGACGACGAAGGTCAGCGGGTTCGCCGCGCCGACGCGCACGAGCACGGGCACATCCTGTCCGCGCAATTTCCCGACGATCAGGATGCCGGTGCCTTGCGGTGCGTTGGCCGGATTGGTCGGCGAGACTTCGTCGATATAGTCGGCGGCCCAGAACGTGCCCGACGCGCTGTCGAGCGTGAACGCGCCGGTGCCCGTCTTGCAGGTCGAGCCCGTCGTGCATTCGGAGTAGGTGCCCGACGCGCTGATCGTGTACTGCGCGTCGACCGCGACCGACGTGTAGCTCTGCGTCGGCACCGTATGGATGCCGAGTTCGTTGAACGTCGACGCGACGTTCGCGAGATTCGTATCGAGCGTCGAGAAGCCGAGGAACGGGTAGTACGGGAAGGTCTTCGGCGAGATCGAGCCGGTGCCGACCGGACTCGTGTACGAGAGCGTCGCGCCCGGAATCGCGCCGCCCGCGACACCGTTGCCGACGAAGATCCGCGCGGGCTGGCTCGCGTCGAGGCTGGCGCCGTTGAGCGTGTACGCGCAGGCATTGAGCTTCGCCGTCGGCAGCGTGGTCACGCGCGAGAGGGTGCCGGTCACGACGTTGTAGGGTGCCGTGTCGCGCGTCGGAGTCGCCGTGCCGGTTTGGGCGGGAATCGGCGACTTGAGGAAAGTGACCTTCCACGTCATCGCGGTCGTATCGAGCTGGACCGTCACGAGTTCGCCCGCGCCCGAACCGCCCGTGTAGACCGTCGAATAATCGAGCGATGACGGGCACAACGCATTCGCCTGCGTCGATCCGCCCGTGCTCGCGTTCGATGCGGCCGAGTCACCGGATCCGCTTCCGCCGCTGCCCCCTCCGCCACAGCCCGCGAGAACAAGACACGCGCCCGCCGTCGCCGCGAGCAGAATGCTTCGCCATTGCATGATTGCCTCCCTGACGTTATCGCCGGCCGTGCCGGCTCTTATCGTTCGGCCGACGTGGCGCATGGCGCGCCGTCGTGTCCGATTCCGTTTGTCGCTATTTGCTGCGGATGCGAAAACATCTGTTTCATATTTTTCGCCATGCCATTCAGCCTTTTGCGGTCATTGAGTGTCAACCGACTAAAACATTTAAAACGGCGTATGAAACAACAGAGGCGTCGGCGGAGCGCTTGGAAAATGCGAGGTAGTGCGGGGAATTGAAACGCGGATGCGGTTTGTATTATCGAGCGTTCGAAACTCGTGTTTGATTCGTTGTTTGAATTTGGCGAATGCCGCGCGGGGAGAAATAGGGTGGACGGCGCGGCGAAAGAGACGTGCGATTCATCGGGTCCGGTGATCGGCGCATCGGCCGGTCTGTCGTCTTGCCGCGCGGCCGTGAAACCGATGTCGGCATCTCTGCATTCGATCGCTGAGGCGGTCGCGCGGGCAGAAGTCAGCATCGCCGAATATGATGGCGCACGGTCGCGAATCGAATGTATTGAGTTTTTAAATCGGAAATGCGAAAACATCGCCGCGCGAATCATTCAGTCTGGCGTATTCGCTTGGAGTGAAATGGGCGAAATGGGTTAAATGAATGCGTTCGAGAGTAAAGCTCGAATTCGATGATCTGAAGCGCGGGCGGGGGCAAGTAAAACTATTGAAACGTCGTCGTTTCAATAGGCGATCGGGGAAAGCAGCGGGACTTTACAGCAGAAGACGACGAGAATAAGCCGGCGTGCGACTGGAATCATGCGTGAAGACCGACGCGAACGCGTGACACGCCGCCGAGCGGCGTGTCACGCATGCATCGGATCGAATCAAAGACCCTTACCTTCGTCGGCGCCGATATGCAGGTTCATGCACTGAATCGCCGCGCCCGACGCACCCTTGCCGAGATTGTCGAGACGCGCGACCGTGACGATGCGCTCCTCATTGCCGAACACGAACAGGTCGACCCGGTTCGTATCGTTGCAGGCCTGCACGTCGAAGAACCCTTCGTCGAGGTTGTGCGCGTCGTCGAGCGGGGCAACGTGGATGAACGCCTCGCCCGCGTAGTATTCCGCGAGGGTGTCGCGCACGCGCGCGGGCGTGATCTTGCCCGGCAGTTGCGACGGATGCAGATAGGTCGTGACGGCGAGGCCCTTGTAGAAGTTCGCGACGATCGGCGTGAACGTCGGCGCGATCGTGAGGCCGCTGCGCACTTTCATCTCGGGCAGGTGCTTGTGTTGAAGTCCGAGCGCATAGGCGCGCGGGCTCGTAAGCTTCTCGGCCCCGGCTTCGTACTCGGCGATCATCTTCTTGCCGCCGCCGCTGTAGCCCGTGAGCGAGTACGCCGCGAGCGGCGTGTCGGCCGGCACGATGCCTGCCGCGACGAGCGGCTGCGCCGCGAGAATGAATGCCGATGCGTGGCAGCCGGGCACCGCGATGCGCTTCGCCGTGCGCAGGCGCTCACGTTGCGCCTTGCTGAGTTCGGGCAGGCCGTAGGCCCAATGATCGTCGATGCGGAACGCCGTGCTCGCGTCGATCACGCATGTCTTCGGATTGTCGACGAGCGACGCCGACTCGCGCGACGCGACGTCGGGCAGACAGAGGAACGTCACGTCCGACGCGTTGATGAGCGCGCGGCGCGCGGCGACATCCTTGCGCTGCGCCTCGTCGATGCGCAGGACCTCGACGTCGTCGCGGTTGGCGAGATATTCGAAGATGCGAAGGCCGGTCGTGCCTTCCTGTCCGTCGACAAATACTTTCGTGGTCATTGCGTGCTCGACTGCGTTAAGCGGAAAACCGACATTGTACGTATCTCGCGTGACGTTGACGCGTCATGCCGTGCAACACGTCGCGGGTGCGCATCACGCGCCGGGCCGCGACCGCCACGGGCTGCGCGGACGGCACATCAAAGGATGGCGCAGGGATGGCGCGTTCGCAGCGCGCACGATGATCGACGATCGGCGGCCGACCATCGACTATCGACTATCGGCCGTAAGTCACCGTCAGCGATGCCTTGCCGATCTCGAGCGCGTCGATTTCGTGCGCGAAGACCGCCGCGGGCCGGCCGTCCTGAAGCGACGTCCGGATATCGCGCAGCGCATGGACCGAGATCACGTAGCGATGTGCGCGTCCGGGCGGCGGGCACGGGCCGCCGTAGCCGTCGTCGCCGTAATCGTTTTGCGCCTGGATCGCGCCGATCGACTTGAGAATGCCCGATGCGCTCGCGTTTTGCGGCAGCGCGTGGACGTCCGCCGGGATGCCGAACACGGACCAATGCCAGAAGCCGCGGCCGGGCGCGTCGGGGTCGAACACGGAGACCGCGTAGCCGGCCGTGCCCGCGGGCGGATTGCGCCAGGCGAGCGCGGGCGACTGATTGCCGCCGGTGCACCCGTTGGCCGCCAGCACGTGAACGGCCGGCATCGTCGCCCCGACGGGCAGATCGGGTGAGGTCAGCGCGAAATCACCGTTCGCGCGCGCGGTTCCGCAGAACGCGAACATCGCGCAAAGCATCGCGCCCACGGCGGGCAAGTCTCGGCTGCGCAGCATCCCATGACTCCTCGTGGCTATCCGAATCGCGAATCGATGTCTCGGCCGACTCGATCTTACCCGCGCCTCTCCATCCAAGGGCTTTTTGTCCGCTTTCCGAAGCCGCTACACTCGGGGCTCGCCCGGATCGGCCCGCGCGGTCGCGCTCGCAATGGTATGCGTGCCTGCGACGCTTCGCGCTTCCGCCGGCGTTTTCCTTGCGCATTTGCATTCGCATTCGATCAAACCCATGACCTCGTACGACGTTCGAACGCCTGCTTCCGCTCACGCGAGTCCGCAACACACGGCGCGCCGCGCGCTGATCGCTTCCGTGACGGGCTACGCGCTCGACGGGTTCGATTTGCTGATCCTCGGCTTTATGCTGCCCGCGATTTCGGCCGATTTGCACCTGAGCGCCGCGCAAGGCGGCGCGCTCGTGACATGGACCTTGATCGGCGCGGTCATCGGGGGCGTCGTGTTCGGCGTGCTGTCCGATTACGTCGGACGCGTGCGCATGCTCAGCGTGTCGATTCTCGTGTTCGCGATCTTCACGGGCCTGTGCGCGTTTGCGCGCGGCTACACGGACCTGCTCGCGTACCGGACGATCGCCGGGATCGGTCTCGGCGGCGAATTCGGCATCGGCATGACGCTCGTCGCGGAGAGCTGGCCCGCGAGCCATCGCGCGCGCGCCTCGTCGTATGTCGGACTCGGCTGGCAAGCCGGCGTGCTCGCGGCGGCGCTCGTGACGCCGTGGGCGCTGCCCGTCATCGGATGGCGCGGCATGTTCATCGTCGGCGTGACGCCCGCGCTTGCCTCGTTCTGGATGCGCAAGCGCTTGTCCGAGCCCGCGATGTTCGTGGAGCGCACGCGCGAGCCGCGTCGCGCGATGCCGATCGCCGAACTGTTTTCGAGCGCGGCCGCGACGCGCACGAGCCTCGGCATCGCGATCCTTTGCGCGGTGCAAAACTTCGGCTACTACGGCGTCATGATCTGGATGCCGAGCTATCTGACGCATGCGTTCGGCTATTCGCTCACGCGCTCGGGGCTCTGGACCGCGGTCACCGTGCTCGGCATGGCCGCGGGCATCGGTCTGTTCGGCGCGCTTGCCGACCGCATCGGGCGCAAGCCCGCGTTCATCGCGTACCAGCTCGGCGCGGTCGTCATGGTCGTCGTCTACGCGAATCTGTCGTCGCCGCTCGGCTTGCTCGTGGGCGGCGCGATCATGGGGCTGTTCGTCAACGGCATGCTCGGCGGATACGGTGCGCTGATCTCCGAGTGCTACCCGACCCATGCGCGCGCGACCGCGCAGAACGTGTTGTTCAATGTCGGTCGCGCAATTGGCGGATTCGGACCGCTCGTCACGGGCGTGCTCGCCGCCCGCTACGGATTCGCATGGGCGATCGCCATGCTCGCGATTCTCTACGTCGTCGACATGATCGCGACGCTCGTGTTGATCCCTGAACGTCGAGGCGCCGCGCTCGATTGAATGCTGCGTTGCGACATCGTTCGACGCGTCCTGATCGCACACCTGCGGCGCACGATGGTAGCGCTATTTCCGCTACTTAATATCGTCATCGCCCGTATCGGGGCGTTACACTGACTCCCCCAAAAAATCGTTCCTGGAACGCCACGTGTCTGTGCGCGCGGGACGCTCGTCCTGCGTTCCGTGTCCGCGCGCGACACGGTGTTCCGTCTCCCAACATTCTGAAGAGCACCCCGTCATGGATGAGCAACTCAAACAAGCCGCGCTGGCCTATCACCAGTTTCCGCGTCCCGGGAAGATCTCGGTCACGCCGACCAAGCCGCTGTCGAACAGTCTCGATCTGTCGCTCGCGTACTCGCCGGGCGTCGCGGCCGCGTGCGATGCGATCTATGCCGATCCGCAGGCCGCCGATCTCTATACGTCGCGCGGGAATCTCGTCGGCGTCGTGACGAACGGCACCGCGGTGCTCGGGCTCGGCAATATCGGGCCGCTTGCCGCGAAGCCGGTCATGGAAGGCAAGGGCTGCCTGTTCAAGAAGTTCGCGGGCATCGATGTGTTCGATATCGAGCTCGCCGAATCGGATCCCGACAAGCTCGTCGATGCGATCGCGATGCTCGAACCGACGCTCGGCGGCATCAATCTCGAGGACATCAAGGCGCCCGAGTGCTTCTACATCGAGAAGAAGCTGCGCGAGCGCATGAAGATCCCGGTGTTCCACGACGACCAGCACGGTACCGCGATCATCGCTTCGGCCGCGATCCTCAACGGGCTCAAGGTCGTCGGCAAGCAGATCGGCGACGTGCGGCTCGTGTGTTCGGGCGCGGGCGCCGCGGCGATCGCGTGTCTCGATCTGCTCGTGCATCTCGGGCTCGATCGCGAGAAGACGCTCGTGATCGACTCGAAGGGCGTGATCTTCGAAGGCCGCGAAGGACTCGATCCGAGCAAGGCGCGGTATGCGGTCAAGACGCAGGCGCGCACGCTCGCCGATGCGGTCGACGGCTCGGACGTGTTCCTCGGTTGTTCGGCGGCGGGCGTGCTCAAGCCCGAGATGGTCAAGTCGATGGCCGACAAGCCGCTGATTCTCGCGCTCGCGAATCCGGAACCCGAGATTCGTCCCGAGGACGCGAAGGCCGTGCGGCCCGACGTCGTCATCGCGACGGGGCGCTCGGACTATCCGAACCAGGTCAACAACGTCCTGTGCTTCCCGTTCATCTTCCGCGGCGCGCTCGACGTCGGCGCGACGACGATCACCGAGGAAATGAAGCTCGCGTGCGTGAAGGCGATCGCCGAACTTGCCGAGGAAGCCGACCAGGGCGACGAAGTCGCGAAGGCCTATGAAGGCCAGGTGCTCGAATTCGGTCCCGAGTATCTGATCCCGAAGCCGTTCGATCCGCGTCTGATCATCAAGATCGCGCCGGCCGTCGCGCAGGCTGCGATGGATTCTGGCGTGGCGACGCGTCCGATCAAGGACCTCGACGCGTATCGCGAGCATCTCGCGGGCACCGTGTATCGGACCGGCATGGTCATGCGCCCCGTGTTTCTCGCCGCGAAGGCCAAGCTCGCACGCATCGTATTCGCCGAGGGCGAGGATGAACGCGTGCTGCGCGCCGCGCAATTCGTGCTCAACGAAAAGATCGCGCGGCCGATCATCATCGGACGTCCGTCGGTCGTCGCGATGCGTCTCAAGAAGCAGGGTTCGAAGCTGCAGGCCGGCAAGGACTTCGAGATCGTCGATCCCGAGGATGATCCGCGCTTCCAGTCGTACTGGCACGAGTACCACGTGATCGGCGCGCGCGAAGGCGTGTCGCCCGAGGTCGCGAAGGCCGCGGTGCGCAAGTTCAATACCTTGATCGGCGCGCTGCTGGTTCGGCTCGGCGATGCCGACGGCATGATCTGCGGCATGATCGACACGTATCACAGTCATCTGAAGTTCGTCGAGCAGGTGCTCGGCAAGCAGCCCGACGTATCGAACTTCGCGGCGATGAATCTGTTGATGCTGCCGGGACGCAATCTGTTCGTCTGCGACACGTACGTGAACGAAGTGCCGAGCGCGACCCAGCTCGCCGAGATGGCGATTCTTGCCGCGCGCGAGATCGAGAAGTTCGGCATCGCGCCGAAGATCGCGCTGCTCTCGCATTCGAACTTCGGCAGCGTGCCGAGCGAATCGTCGCGTCGCATGGCCGAGGCGCGCAAGCTGATCGGCACGCTCGCCCCCGAACTCGAAGTCGATGGCGAGATGCACGGCGACGCGGCGCTGTCCGAAGTCGTGCGCAAGGCCGCGTTCCCGGGTTCGACGCTCAGCGGCGAGGCGAACCTGCTGATCATGCCGAACGTCGAGGCCGCGAACATCACGTACAACCTGCTCAAGATGATCGGCGGCGAAGGCGTGACCGTGGGCCCGCTGCTGCTCGGCGCCGCGCATCCGGTGCATATCCTGACGCCTGCGGCGACGGTGCGGCGGATCATCAATATGACGGCGATCGCGGCGGCCAACGTCGCGTCGCGTCAGACGGCGCAGCCGGCCGCATCGTAATGGCGGGCATCGTGGGCGCCGCGCGCGGCGCCCACGATCCGGTCGGCTAGGCAACCTGGCCGATATGCGCGCCCGTCGTTCCCGACGGCGCGCGCCATTGCGCGAGCAGCGCCGCCCACCGCACGCGTATCGCTTCGAGCGTGCCGTCCTTGATATGCCCGTAACCGCGTATGCCGTCCGGCAATTGCGCGAGTTCGACGGCGAGCGCGCGTTTTTCGATCCGAAGTCCCGCAATCAACTCGTCGACGAGCGCTTCGTATTCGACGACGAGCCGACGTTCGGTCCGGCGTTCGGCGGTATGGCCGATCGGATCGAACGGCGTGCCGCGCAGAAACTTGAGCTTGGCGAGCAACCGGAACGCGGGCAGCACCCACGATCCGTATTCGCGCTTGAGCATGCGTCCTTGCGCATCGCGTCGGGCGAGCAGCGGCGGCGCGAGATGGAAGGTGAGCTTGACGCGGCCTTCGAACGTCGCCTGCACGCGTTCGGCGAAGGCGGGATCCGCGTAGAGGCGCGCGACCTCGTACTCGTCCTTGTAGGCCATGAGCTTGTGCAGATTGCGCGCGACCGCCTCGGTCAACGGCAAGTCGGACGTGAACACATCGGCGAGCGCTTGCTCGGCGGCGCGGACCTTGTCGACGACGCGCTGATACCGGCGCGCATAGGCGGCGTTCTGGTACGCCGTCAGATGCGCCACGCGCGTCGCGATCATCGCGTCGAGCGCCTTCGGCGTATGGAGTGCGATGACGTTGCCCGTGCCCGCCGTCCGCGTCTGCCCGGTCGGGAGCGACGCGATGATCCGGCGGACGTCGGCGAGATCGTGGGCCGCGCGCCGTCCCCATTCGAATGCCGCCTTGTTCTTGTCGATCGAGACGTCGTTGAGTTCGATCGCGCGCATCAGCGACGCATGACGCAGCGGGAGCCAGCCGCGCTGCCACGCATAGCCGAGCACAAACGGATTGGTGTAGATCGCATCGCCGAGCAGCGCGACGCTCAGGCGGTTCGCATCGACGAAATCCACGAACTCGACGACATCCCCGGCCGCCGCGCGGATGTCGTTCTCGGCGCTCGCGCCCGGGAAGCGCCAGTTCGGATTGCGGATGAATTCGGCCGTCGGTGTTTGCGCGCTGTTGACGACGACGCGCGTGCGATCGCGCTGCATGCGTGAGAGCGCTTCATCCGACGCGGTGACGATCGCGTCGCACCCGATCACGAGGTTCGCTTCGCCCATCGCGATGCGTGTCGCGTGCAGATCATCGGGATGGTTGCCGATCTGCACGTGGCTCATGACCGCGCCGCCTTTCTGGGCGAGTCCCGTGACGTCGAGCACCGTGACGCCCTTGTGTTCGAGATGCGAGGCCATGCCGATCAGCGCGCCGATCGTGACGACGCCCGTGCCGCCGACGCCCGTCACGAGCACGCCGTAGGCGCCTTCGATCGAGGGCAGATCGGGCTCGGGCAGCGCCGCGAGCCCGTCAGCCGACGCCTCGCCGATTTTGGGTTTCCTGAGTTGACCGCCTTCGACCGTCACGAAGCTCGGGCAGAACCCGTTGACGCACGAGAAGTCCTTGTTGCACGTCGATTGGTTGATCTGGCGCTTGGTGCCGAATTCCGTTTCGACGGGCTCGACCGACAGGCAGTTCGATTTGACCGAACAGTCGCCGCAGCCTTCGCAGACGGCTTCGTTGATCAGCACGCGTTTGGCGGGGTCGACCATCGTGCCGCGCTTGCGGCGGCGGCGCTTTTCGGTCGCGCAGGTCTGGTCGTAGATCAGGATCGTCGTACCGGCGATCTCGCGGAGTTCGCGCTGCACGACGTCGAGCGATTCGCGCGCGTGGACGGTCGTGCCGGGCGCGAGCTGGATCGCGCCGGCGTACTTCGACGTGTCGTCGGTCACGACGACGATCCGCGACGCGCCTTCGGCCGCGAGCTGGAACGTGATCTGCGGCACGGAGAGCGCGCCGTCGACCGCCTGGCCGCCCGTCATCGCGACGGCGTCGTTATAGAGAATCTTGTAGGTGATATTGGCCTTGGACGCGATCGCCGCGCGGATCGCGAGCAGCCCCGAGTGGAAATACGTGCCGTCGCCGAGATTCGCGAATACGTGCGTGTCGTGCGTGAACGGGGCCTGGCCGACCCACGCGACGCCTTCGCCGCCCATCTGGCTGAAGGTGCTCGTGTTGCGATCCATCCAGAGCGTCATGTAGTGACAGCCGATGCCGGCCATCGCGCGCGAGCCTTCGGGCACGTTCGTCGAGGTGTTGTGCGGGCAGCCCGAGCAGAACCACGGTTTGCGTTCGGTCGCGATACGCGGCTTGGCGAGCGCGCGCTCCTTCGCATCGATGACCGCGACGCGCGCCGCGATGCGGGCGCGCACGTCGGCGGGCAGCGCGAATTTGTCGAGCCGTGTCGCGATGGCTTTCGCGATGATCGCCGGCGAGAGTTCGTAATGCGCGGGAAGCAGCCAGTTGCCCATCGGCACCGACCATTCGCCGCCCGCGCCGTCTTTCTCGTCGAACTTGCCGAAGACGCGCGGGCGTTGCGAATCGGGCCAGTTGTAGAGCTCTTCCTTGATCGCGTATTCGAGGTTTTGCCGTTTTTCCTCGACGACGAGAATCTCGTCGAGCCCCTTGGCAAACGCATGGGCGCCCTGTGCTTCGAGCGGCCAGACGCAGCCGACCTTGTAGAGCCGGATGCCGATTTGCCGGCAGGTTGCGTCGTCGAGCCCGAGATCGGCAAGGGCCTGACGCACGTCGAGATAGGCCTTGCCCGCGGTCAGAATGCCGAAGCGCGCGTTCGGGGCGTCGATTTCGATCCGGTCGAGCTTGTTCGCGCGGACGTAGGCGAGCGCGGCGTAGAGCTTGTAGTCGAGCAACCGGGCTTCCTGCACGAGCGGCGGATCGGGCCAGCGGATATTGAGGCCGCCGTCGGGCATCGCGAAGTCGTCGGGCAACACGATGCGCGGACGGCTCGGATCGAGTTCGACCGACGCCGACGATTCGACGATGTCCGTCACGCATTTCATCGACACCCAAAGGCCCGAATAACGGCTCATGGCCCAGCCGTGGAGGCCGTAGTCGAGATATTCCTGGACGTTCGCGGGGAACAGGACCGGGATGCCGCTCGCCTTGAGCACGTGCTCGGACTGATGCGCAAGCGTTGACGACTTCGCCGCATGGTCGTCGCCCGCCAGCACGAGTACGCCGCCGTGGCGCGAGGAACCGGCCGAATTCGCATGTTTGAGCACGTCGATCGAGCGATCGACGCCGGGGCCCTTGCCGTACCACATGCCGAAGACGCCGTCGTACTTCGCGCTCGGATAGAGATTGACTTGCTGACTGCCCCAGACGGCGGTCGCGGCGAGATCTTCGTTGACGCCGGGTTGGAAGACGATCTGATGCGCGGCGAGATGGGTGCGCGCTTTCGCGAGCGAAAGATCGAGTCCGCCGAGCGGCGAGCCGCGATAGCCCGAGATGAATCCGGCGGTATGAAGTCCGGCCGCGCGATCGCGCTCTTGCTGGAGCATCGGCAGCCGCACGAGCGCCTGAATGCCGCTCATGTACACGCGACCGTGTTCGAGTACGTACTTGTCGTCGAGCGTGACCGACGCCAGCGCGGCTTCGAAACGGGCGCGCGCTTGGGGGTCCAGTGGGGCATTCATAGGATTCGCTCCTCACCCGGATAGGGTTTCGCAATACTGGCCGCCGGGTGGGCCTTGTGGGCGCGCGCGGCGGAGTGAATGGGGGTTTGCGAATCGATGGTAGCACCGCGGATTGCGAGCTGTTGGCTGGGAGCATCCCTAGGTTTTCAGCGGACTGCGGGGTGTGATCGGCACGTCCGTATGGCGTGTTGGCTTTCGAAAGAAAGGTGCTGAAATCCGAATGAAATGAGAAGGCCCGCGCGTGATAACACGTTGCGGTGCGGGATTAAACCCGCATTTCGGCAAAACGAAGTAACGTTGCCGCCTTGTTTGTAACCCCCTGTAAAAGCAGTCTGCACATCGGATCGGGCTTGGCATCCTTCACGTCCGTCGACTCAACGATCTAACCCCCAGGGATCCCTGCCTGTTTGACGAGGCCGCGCCGAGCGCGAGATCCCTGACTAGAAAGAGGAGCCACATGAGCCAGACTTCTATCCGCACGTTTCTGATTGCTTCGGCCGCGTTTCTCGCGCTCGAAGCCGCCCCCGTCGTCGCGAGTCTCGCGGTGCGTCAGACGGGATCGACGCGCGAGTCCGTCCAGCGGGTCGACGAGCCCGCATTGGCGCGCACGTGGATGCCCGGACACCTGTTCGATGTCTCGACCTCGTATCGCTCGCGCCGCGACGTCGATGATTGATTTGCGCGGCGCCAAATAAAAAAGGCCGTCGCAAATGAACTGACCCCAAGAAATTGGACAGTAAAATGTTAGGCGGCCAAGGCCTGAGTTCGGTATTGCACCGGACTCAGGCCTTTTAGTTTGAGCTTGA
>NZ_RBZU01000021.1 GCF_003628125.1 Pararobbsia silviterrae | reverse complement strand
CCGGCCGCGAAGGCGCCGGCTGCCGCGGCACCCGCGGCGGCACCGGCCGCTGCGCCCGCACCGGCGGCTGCCGCGCCCGCTCCTGTCGCCGCACCGGCCGCCGCAGGGGGCAGCACCGATGTGAAGGTGCCCGATATCGGCGACTACAAGGACATCCCGGTCATCGAGATCCATGTGAAGGTCGGCGACACGGTGGAAGCCGAGCAGGCCCTCGTCACGCTCGAGTCGGACAAGGCCACGATGGACGTGCCGAGCCCGTCCGCGGGCACGGTCAAGGCGATCAAGGTCAAGGTCGGCGACACGGTGTCGGAAGGTTCGTCGATCATCGAACTCGAAGCCGCCGGCGGTGCGCCAGCCGCCGCGCCGGCTGCGGCCCCTGCAGCGGCGGCGCCCGCCGTCGCCGCGCCGTCGGATGCGCCGAGCAAGCCGGCGCCCGCGACGGCCGCGACCTCGGCGCTCGCGCAAGCGCCCGTGATCCAGGCCGGTGAGGGCGGCGCCAAGCGCAATAGTCACGCGAGCCCGTCGGTGCGCAAGTTCGCGCGCGAGCTCGGCGTCGATGTCGCGCGCGTCGCGGGAACGGGTCCGAAGGGCCGGATTACGCAAGAAGACGTGACCGCGTTCGTCAAGGGCGTGATGACGGGCCAGAAGGCCGCGCCGGCTGCGGCCGCGCCTGCCGCGGGCTCCGGTGTCGGACTCGATCTGCTGCCCTGGCCGAAGATCGATTTCACGAAGTTCGGCCCGATCGATCCGCAGCCGCTCTCGCGGATCAAGAAGATCTCGGGCGCGAATCTGCATCGCAACTGGGTCATGATTCCGCACGTCACGAACAATGACGAAGCGGACATCACCGACCTCGAAGCGCTGCGCGTGACGCTGAACAAGGAAAACGAGAAGTCGGGCGTCAAGGTCACGATGCTTGCCTTCGTGATCAAGGCCGTCGTGGCCGCGCTCAAGAAGTTCCCGACGTTCAACGCGAGCCTCGACGGCGATACGCTGATCCTCAAGCAGTACTACCACATCGGTTTTGCCGCCGACACGCCGAACGGTCTCGTCGTGCCGGTGATTCGCGATGCGGACAAGAAGGGGCTGATCCAGATCGCGCAGGAAATGGCCGATCTCTCGAAGCTCGCGCGCGACGGCAAGCTCAAGCCCGACCAGATGCAAGGCGGCTGCTTCTCGATCTCGTCGCTGGGCGGCATCGGCGGCACGCATTTCACGCCGATCATCAATGCGCCCGAAGTCGCGATCCTCGGCCTGTCGCGCGGCGCGATGAAGCCTGTCTGGGACGGCAAGCAGTTCGTGCCGCGTCTGACGCTGCCGCTTTCGCTGTCGTATGACCACCGCGTGATCGACGGCGCGGCTGCGGCGCGGTTCAACGCGTACCTTGGCGCGCTGCTCGCGGACTTCCGCCGCGTGATCCTCTAACGACTGGCGAACACAACGAGAAGGAAATCACTATGAGTCTCGTCGAAGTCAAGGTCCCCGATATCGGCGACTACAAGGACATTCCGATCATCGAGGTGCTCGTCGCGCCGGGCGATGTCGTCGAAGCCGAGCAATCGTTGATCACGCTTGAGTCGGACAAGGCCACGATGGACGTGCCGAGCCCCGCGGCCGGCACGATCAAGGACATCAAGGTCAAGGTCGGCGACACGGTCTCCGAAGGCACGCTGGTGCTCACGCTCGAAAGCGGCGCCGCGTCGCCCGCGGCGAAACCCGAGCCCGCGAAGGCCGCCCCGGCCCCGGCGGCGGCTGCACCGGCCGCTGCGGCTCCGGCCACTGCTGCGACGGCTCCGGCCGCGGCGCAGTTTGGCGGGCAAGCCGACGTCGAGTGCGACATGGTCGTGATCGGCGCGGGCCCCGGCGGCTATTCGGCCGCGTTCCGCTCGGCCGATCTCGGCATGAAGACGGTGTTGATCGAACGCTACGACACGCTCGGCGGCGTCTGCCTGAACGTCGGTTGTATTCCGTCGAAGGCGTTGCTGCACACCGCGTTGATCGTCGATGAAGTCGAAGCGCTGGGCGCGCACGGCATCACGTTCGGCAAGCCCGTCGTCGATCTCGACAAGCTGCGCGCGTTCAAATCGGGCGTGGTCGGCAAGATGACGAACGGTCTGGCGGGCATGGCCAAGGCGCGCAAGGTCCATG
The DNA here is from genome assembly GCF_003628125.1 of Pararobbsia silviterrae. Lineage (GTDB taxonomy): Bacteria > Pseudomonadota > Gammaproteobacteria > Burkholderiales > Burkholderiaceae > Pararobbsia > Pararobbsia silviterrae. The sequence goes on along the minus strand of NZ_RBZU01000021.1, from coordinate 56,424 downwards.
TGCTGACGGGCGTAGGCACGTTTGTCGGTGCGAACCACATCGAGGTCGTCGCGAAGGATGGGACGAAGCAGATCGTCAAGTTTGCGAAGGCGATCATCGCGGCCGGCTCGCAGGCCGTGAAGCTGCCGTTCATGCCTGAAGATCCGCGTGTCGTCGATTCGACGGGCGCGCTCGAACTGCGTTCGCTTCCCGAGCGGATGCTCGTCGTCGGCGGCGGCATCATCGGTCTTGAAATGGCGACGGTCTATTCGACGCTCGGCACGAAGATCGACGTCGTCGAAATGCTCGACGGTCTGATGATGGGCGCGGACCGCGATCTCGTGAAGGTCTGGGAGAAGTACAACGCGAAGCGGTTCGCGAATGTGATGCTCAAGACCAAGACGACGAAGGCCGAAGCAAAGGCCGACGGCATCTATGTGAGCTTCGAGGGCGAGAAGGCGCCGGCCGAGCCGCAGCGCTACGATCTGGTGCTTGTCGCGGTCGGACGTACGCCGAACGGCAAGCGTATCGGCGCCGACAAGGCGGGCGTCGCGGTGACGGATCGCGGCTTTATCGACGTCGACAAGCAGATGCGCACGAATGTGCCGCATATCTATGCGATCGGCGATATCGTCGGCCAGCCGATGCTCGCGCACAAGGCAGTGCACGAAGGGCACGTTGCGGCTGAGGCGGCGTTCGGCGAGAAATCGTATTTCGATGCGCTGCAGATTCCTTCGGTGGCCTATACGGATCCGGAAGTGGCGTGGGCGGGCAAGACCGAAGAGCAGCTCAAGGCCGAAGGCACGGCGTATGAAAAGGCCGTGTTCCCGTGGGCCGCATCGGGCCGTGCCGTCGCAAACGGCCGGGACGAGGGTTTCACGAAGCTGATTTTCGACAAGGAAACGCATCGTGTGATCGGCGGGGGCATCGTCGGCCTCGGCGCGGGCGATCTCATCAGCGAAGTCTGTCTCGCGGTCGAAATGGGCGCGGACGCGACGGATATCGGCAAGACGATTCACCCGCATCCGACGCTCGGAGAATCGGTCGGTATGGCGGCGGAATTGTTCGAAGGGGTGTGTACCGATCTGCCGCCGCCGCGTAAGAAGTAAGCGTCACGCGGTAAGGCACCCGATCGATCGCGACGCTCGCGTTCGGATCGATCCAGCACATGCAGGCAGTGTTCATCGCTGCCGCATGTGCTTTTTTTTGCGTGTCCGAGCGCGTGTGCCCGTATCGCGCCGAATGCCTGCGTACCTGCACGACAGCACGACAGCACGACAGCACGACAGCACGACAGCACGACAGCTTGAAGACGCAGAGACACAGAGACACAGAGGCACAGAGGCACAGAGGCACAGAGGCACAGAGGCACAGAGGCACAGAGGCACAGAGGCACAGAGGCACAGAGGCACAGAGGCACAGAGGCACAGATAGGCGGGCAGGGCCGCCGCATGATAGCGGCGACTGCGGTGTCGACGCTTAGGCTAGCGTCGCGTCCCAGGGCGGCGAGCGCGCGTCCGATTGGGCTTGCCCATGAAAAAAGGGCACATCCTTTCGGACATGCCCTTTTTGAACTGCTGGATTCGTTCTTGGAAAACGAAGCGCTTCCACATCAGAATGTGTCGGCAAAGAGATATTACGCCGGACGGTATAAAAGGCCCATCAGAACGAGCCTCTAATCCGCGTAGGACAAGTCTTAGAAGTGGGCCTGAATCGATCGATCACCGATACCGCCCACCCAAGCGTGTCCTGCTTAGGCCTTCTTCGCAGCGCGCGAAGCTTGAGCCGCGGCTTGCTGAGCCGCCTTCGTCGCAGCCGTCGCGGCAGCGTTGAAGTTGCTTTCGGCGATTTCAACTGCTTGCTTCGTTGCCTTGTGCACGGTTTCGTACGTCGTGTTCGCTGCCGTGATCGCCGACTTCAGGACGGCGACCGCGGTTTCCGAACCGGCCGGCGCGTTCTTCGCGACGTTTTCAACGAGCGCTTGCACCTTCTTGTTTTGCTCTTCGTATTGCGCTTCCGCGACCTTCGCGAACTCGGCTTGCGTGGCCGATGCGATTTCATACAGGTGACGGCCGTACGACAGCACCTTTTCCGCGACCGGCTGCGTCAGTTGCGCTTGGAACGCGAGCAGTTCTTGTGCGTCTTTGACCGACAAAACCTTGTGCGCGGTGTCTTGGCTTTCCGCCAGCGATTGCTTGACGACCTGAAGGTTCAGTTCGACGAGCTTTTCGACGCCTTCGAATGCCTTGTTCGTCAAGCCGAACAGCGTTTCGAGTGCGGCCTTCTGATTTGCAGCGATTTGCTCGGGGGTCAACAGACTCATTGCATGCTCCTGAAATTCGACCCGACGCATCGTTCGGCGAATCACCGAACCTTCTGCTTGCATCAAGCCGTGTTGGATTGGGTTCAAAATGCCGCGCTCTCAACGTTGTGCGACGCAGCATGGGAGGAATTCTAGGCGCTTGGGAAACATTGTCAAGCACTTTTTGATGCAATGCACCATGTGCGAATAGTCAACAGTATCAATAGCTTGGATGACCAGAATGTCATTCTGATGACCTGCGATGCCTGTTTTTGGTGCGCAAACATTAAAATCGCGCCGGATCGCGAATCGCAAAGGTTTGCGCCAAAAAACGTGCCCGCCCGGCGAAGTGTCGACGGGCGTTTTTGCGGCTGTCCGGTGATCGCGGGTAAGGTTTTCTGAAGTTCTGCCGTTATGCAGAGCAGACGCGTTGCAAGCCTGACGTATCGGGTCTCGGATGCGCGCACATGCTCGATGTCTGCTATTGTGCGCACCGGATTCGTTGGTTCTCGACGGGTCCGGTGGCGCGATCCGAAGCGAAGTTTTATCGGAATGTGGTTTTCGATTGCGATTAGGCAATCGTCTGCGAGATGTCGGTTTAAATGACGTCGGTAAGTGCCTAATATTGCTAATTTTTCGTGGCTTTACTACACTCTGCGCAAAGCCACCGTGTCGCTGCCAAAGAATTACCCATGAGAAGCCAAGAATCTGTTATCGGAAAGGCCCTGCGCTTGATGTCGACAAGCGTCGCCGTTTCCGTCTGTGCCGCCCTGGTCGTCGCCGCGGCACCGTCCGCCGCCTACGCCGCGACGAATGCCGATCCCGCCGCCTCGGCGAAGCCCGCCAAGAAATCCAAGCACGTCAAGTCTGTCCACCGCGCCGAGAAGGCCGCGGCCGCCGACACCAAAGCCACCCCCGCCGCCAAGCCCGAGAAAGTCGCCGTGATGTCGCGCGCTGAGCGCCGTCGTGTGCACTACCGTGTCGGCGGTCATGCGGCCGTCATGAGCAAGGTGGCGTTCGAGCCGCGTCAATCGGTCGGTCAGACATTCGGACTGCACGACACGCCCGACGAACTCGCGCTGCGGTCGAGCGTCGCTTATGTCGTCGATCAGAACACGCACGAGGTGCTGTTCGACAAGAACTCGCAGTCGGTGATGCCGATCGCCTCGATCACGAAGCTCATGATGGCGATGGTCGTGCTCGACTCGAAGGCGCCGCTCAACGAGCAGATCGAAGTCACCGACGAAGATCGCGACATGATCAAGAACACCGGCTCGCGTTTGTCGGTGGGCTCGGTGCTCTCGCGCGACGACATGCTGCATATCGCGCTGATGGCGTCGGAGAACCGTGCCGCCGCCTCGCTGTCGCGTTACTACCCGGGCGGTCGCCCCGCGTTCATCGCGGCGATGAACAAGAAGGCGGAGTCGCTCGGCATGACCGATACGCACTTCCTGAGCCCGTCGGGTCTGTCGAGCGAGAACGTGTCGACGGGCCGCGATCTGGTGCGGATGGTCGATGCCGCGTATCAATACCCGCTGATCCGTCAATACTCGACGGACGTCTCGTATGAGGTGTACACGGGGCGCAAGACGATTCACTACGGCACGACGAACGCGCTCGTGCGCGGCGGCAAGTGGGACATCGGTTTGCAGAAGACGGGTTTCATCAACGAAGCCGGCGAATGCATGGTCATGCAAACGACGATTCAGAACCGGCCGATCGATATCGTGCTGCTCGATTCGTCGGGCAAGTATTCGCGCTTCGGCGACGCGCAGCGGATCCGCACATGGATCGATGCAGGCGGTGTGCAACACGTGACGAGCATCGACGATACGCACGGCACCTGATCGCGTTCGTCCGATCGGTATCCCGTACAAACCCCGCTGCAGTGATGTAGCGGGGTTTTTTATTTCAACCTGCGGCGCCGTCTTCGTTCGGCTGATAGCCGAGCGATCGTGAGATCTGCAGCGCCGTGTCGGCCAGATGGGTGAGCCACGCGTCCTGGAGGCGATCGGCCGGCGCAGACAGCGACAAGCCGGCGACAAGCCGCGAGGTATCGTCGTAGATGCCGGCCGCGATGCAGCGCACGCCGAGCTCGAGTTCTTCGTTGTCGCGCGCGCACGCTTGCTGGCGCACGAGATGCAACTCGCGTTCGAGCTTCGAGAGATCCGTGATGCTGTTCTGCGTGTGCCCCGAGAGGCCCGTGCGCGTCGCATAGGCGCGTACGCGAGGCGGCTCGTCGGCGGCCAGAAACAACTTGCCGACTGATGTCAGATGCAGCGGCGCGCGGCCGCCGATTGCGCGGACGACTTGCATACCCGAGCGCTCGCTGTATGCGCGTTCGATATAGACGATCTCGTCGCCCTGACGCACGGACAGATTGACGGTTTGGCCGGTCAGCCGATGCAGGTCGCGCATCGGCGCGAGCGCGGCATCACGCACCGAGAGCCGCGCCTTGACGAGATTGCCGAGTTCGAGCAGTCGCATGCCGAGCCGGTAGGTGCCGGGATCGGACCGATCGACGAGCCGGCAGATCACCATATCGTTGAGGATGCGGTGCGCGGTCGACGGATGCAGGCCCGTGCCCTTCGAGAGGTCCTTGAGACTCACGGGATCGCTGTGGTCGGCGAGCGCGTCGAGCAGACGCATCATGCGCTCGATGACCTGGATCGACGTTTTACCTTCGGTTTCAATGTCGCTCATAGACTGCGAGAAGCGGAAATCTTCCGAGTGGACGTGCGGCATATCATATCGTGGAACGATCGATCGCGCGAGCGCCGATTTTGCAGCGCGGAAAACGATCGCACCCGGGCCCGACATCGCGCCGGGGACGCCGGCGTCCGATGGCGCGCGTAGGCCCGGCCTCAGTGCTTCTGCGGCAGGGCGAGCTTGCGCTCGTAGGCGCGTTGTACGGCTTCGAGCACGGTACACAACACCCAATAGACGGCACCTGCGGCGAGATACAGCGGCAGCGGCTGATAGGTCGATGCGATGACCTCCTGCGCGCTGCGCAGCAGCTCCGTCACCGTGATGACCGAGACGAGCGAGGTGTCCTTGATCAGGCTGATCAGACTGTTCGACAGGCTCGGCACGGCGAGGCGCAAGGCCTGAGGGCCGACGACGTAGCGCAAGGTCTGCGTGCGCGTGAGTCCGAGGCTGTACGAGGCGAGCCATTGTCCCTGCGCGATGCCGAGAATCGCGCCGCGCATGCTTTCCGACATATAGGCCGCGACGTTCGCGGACAGCGCGAGCACGCCGGCCGGCGTGGGCTCGAGCGAAATCCCGAGACTCGGCAGGCCGTAGTAGACGACGAAGATCTGGACGAGCAGCGGGGTGCCGCGCATCACGCTGACGTAGACGCGCGCCGCCCTGACCAGCCAGCGATTCGCGCTGATGCCCATGAGGGCCAGCGCGACGGCCGCGGCCAGGCCGAACACCATCGATAACAACGCGAATTTGATGGTCAGCAGCGTGCCGGTCAGCAGGACCGGCATCGACTGGATCAGCAGCGCGGAAGGATTCATCGCTTACGGTTTGATCGGCTTCGAGACGTCGATGCCGAACCACTTCTCGGAAATCTTCGTCAAGGTGCCGTCCGCCTTCAATGCGTCGATCGCATCGCCGATCGCCTTCGCGAATTGCGGGTTGCCCTTGCGGAACGGAATCGCCATCTCGTCTTGCGCGTCGCCGACGTTCGCGCCTTGGCGCAGCGGCAGATTCGACGTCTTCATCAGATAGGCAAGCATGAGCCGGTCGTTGAGCGCCGCGTCGATGCGGCCCGCCGCGAGATCGCGCAGATATTCGGGCGCGCCCGGATAGGTCCTCACGTCGATGCCGGGCACCGACTTGGCCATGTCGTTGTAGTTGCTGCCGAGCGAGACGCCGAGCTTGTGACCCTTGAGGTCGTCGAGCGATTTGAACGTGCGCGTATCGTCCTTGCGTTGGATCAACTGGGCCGTCGAGTACGTGTACGGCGGCGAGAAATCGAGCACTTTCTGACGTTCGGCCGAGATCGAGACCTGGTTGACGATCACGTCGTAGCGCTTCGACTGAAGACCCGCGATGATGCCGCTCCACTCGGTCGTGATAAACACGGGTTTGACGCCGAGCTTGGCCGCCACGGCTTTCGCAACGTCGACGTCATACCCTTCGAGCTCGCCATTGGGCGCCTTGTAGTCGAACGGCGGGAAGGTGCCTTCGAGCGCGATCTGGAGCGTACCGCGCTGCTTGACCGAATCGAGGAGGTCGTCGGCGCGAGCGACAGCCGACAGCAGCAGGCCCGTCAGTGCCACGGCGAGCAATTTGCCGAGTAAGGGAAGTTTCATTCGATCTCCTGATGCAGTGTGGGGCGGGGCCGACTGCGCGATGTCTGCGACACGCGTGCGCATCGTCGAGCCCCTTCGTTGTCGGCCCGGCGATGCGCGATCGCCGGGCGGGTGGCACATCATACTGAGGCCGTGCACGGCGGTTCAATACGCATTGCTTATGATCACATGCCGTCTCGTCATAACGCCTTGCGCGCGCGAATCGCCGCCGCAGGGTGTTCTACGAAGCGACATATCGCGTCCGTGGCTTGCGTTCGGTACATGAGTTGGATACACGTGTCGGGCACGATTTCAATCCATGCGCGCCTCAGGCCAGTGCGCGCGCGCATTCGCGCACGAGCGCCGGGCCGCGATAGATCAATCCGGTATAGAGCTGGACCAGCGCGGCGCCCGCCGCGATCTTCTGTTGCGCGTCGCCGCCCGACAGAATGCCACCGACACCGATGATCGGCACATCGCGGCCGAAGCGCTGATAGAGCTTGCGAATGATTTCGTTGGACGCGTCGAACACCGGGCGGCCCGACAGCCCGCCCGATTCTTCCGCGTGCGGGAGCCCCACGACAGCGGCACGCGACAACGTCGTGTTCGTCGCGATGACGCCTTCGATGCCGTGACGGAGCACGGTCGCCGCGATGTCGTCGATCTGTGCGTCGTCGAGATCCGGGGCGATCTTGAGCACGAGCGGCACATGCTTCGCATGAAGATCATCGAGCCGTTGCTGCTTGTCCTTGAGTGCCGCGAGCAATGCGTCGAGTTCGCCCGCGCCTTGCAACTGGCGCAAATTCTTCGTGTTCGGCGACGAGATATTGATCGTGACGTAGCTCGCGAACGGATACACGCGCTCAAGGCAAAACAGATAGTCGTCGGCGGCGCGTTCGATCGGGGTGTCGGCGTTCTTGCCGATATTGAGGCCGAGAATGCCCTTGTAGTTCGCCGCCTGCACATTCGCGACGAATTGTTCGACGCCGCCGTTATTGAAGCCGAGGCGATTGATCAGCGCGTGCGCGTCGGGCAGGCGGAACATGCGCGGCTTCGGATTGCCGGGTTGCGCGCGCGGCGTCACGGTCCCGACCTCGATAAAGCCGAAGCCGAGCGACGCGAGGCCGTCGATGCACGAGCCTTCCTTGTCGAGACCCGCGGCCAGGCCCACGGGATTGCGGAACGCGAGGCCCATCACGGTACGCGGCGCATCGACGGGGCGCGGCATCACGAGCGACGCGAGGCCCGTGCGACCGCTCGCACGCAACATCGACAATGTCAGATGATGGGCATCTTCCGGGTCCATACGGAACAGGGGCCCGCGCGCGAGCGGGTAGAGGGAACTGAACACGGTTTGAGGTGGGCGAGAACGGAAACCGCGTATTTTAACCGCGCTGGCCGTTGCGCGAGCCGCCGCCGCGCGGGGTCGGTCCATGAATCACGGCGTCGACGGGATCCAGCGCGAGCAGGGCGGGATCGAGCGTGCGCCAGCGTCCGTCGAGCAGCCCCTCGAGCGGCTGGAAATTGGCCTTGTAGGCCATCTTGCGGCTCTCGCGAATCCAATAGCCGAGATAGACATAGGGCAGGCCCAATTGCCGCGCCTGCTCGATCTGCCAGAGGATGTTGTAGGTGCCGAAGCTCGCGCGCTCGATCGCCGGATCGAAGAACGTGTAGACCGACGACAGCCCGTCGCCGAGGATGTCGATCATGCTGATCATGCGCAACGTGCCGCGTCGCGTCGTATCGACGCCGTGCGCATGCGTGGCGCTCGTGTCGTCGTGCGGAGGGCGTATGACGTCGCGCACGAGCGATGCGGGCGGCGGCGCGGACGCGGCACCGGCGTTGTCCTCATGCCTGGCGTCGCCGGATCGAGATATCGGCGCGCTGTGCATCGTGTCGGCCGGCACGCGCTCGCGGAATTCGACGAGCCGGGAATTGATTCGGCTTTGCAGCAGGAATTGCTCGTATTGGTCGCGGCTGTCGCGATCCATGCCGCCGCCTGCATGCCGAACCGATTGATAGCGCATATAGAGCGCGTAATGTTCCTCGTCGTAGTGCAACGGCGACACCGTCGCGACGAGCTCGCCGTGCTGCCGGATCGTGCGGCGCTGCGTGCGGTTCGGCGAAAACGCCGCGACCGGCACACGGACCGGCACGCACGCACGGCATCCGTCGCAGTAGGGACGATACGTGAACACGCCCGAGCGGCGAAATCCCGCGCGCACGAGTTCGGTATAGACGTCGGAATTGATCAGATGGCTCGGCGTGGCGACTTGCGAGCGTGCGATACGACCGTCCAGATAACTGCACGGATAGGGCGCCGTCGCGTAGAACTGCAATGCGGACAACGGCGAGAGCGGTAGTTCGTTGGGGTGCGTCACGCTGCTTGCCTCAAACGGTGGGCGAACCCGTATGGCTCACGACCGGATCAGAAACCCGGCACGGCATCGAGCACCGATTTGTCGAAGCGCCACGGGATCGGCGGCGCATCGATCGCGCTGCGAAGATGCGCGATGAAATCGTGCCGCGCGATCTCGAATGCGCCCAGCGATGCCAGATGCGACGTGTTTTGCTGGCAGTCTATCATCTGCACCTTGTGTCCGCGCAGATGCGCGACAAGCGCGGCGAGCGCGATTTTCGACGCATCGGTTCGCGAGGCAAACATTGACTCGCCAAAAAACATCGTGCCAAGGGCGACGCCATAGAGCCCGCCGACGCGTTGTCCTTCGTACCACGCTTCGACGCTATGCGCGAAGCCTTGCCGGTGCAGCGTCGAATACGCCGCGATGATCTCGGGCGTGATCCAGGTGCCGTCCTGGCCCATGCGCGGGGCGCGCGCGCACGCGCGCATGACGTCGGTGAAATTGTCGTCGACGCGAATGTCCCAGGCATCGTCGCGCAGCACGTGCCGCAAGGTTTTCGCGAACGAGCGCGTCACGTGGAAGCGATCGGGCGCGAGCACCATGCGCGGATCGGGGCTCCACCAGAGTACAGGCTGACCGTTCGAGTACCACGGAAAAATCCCGCTGCGATAGGCGTGCAACAGCCGATGCGCGCTGAGCTCGCCCGTCGCGGCAAGCAGGCCGGCCGCGCCGCTCGACGGGCCGAGCGCATGTTCGAGAGGTGGGAACGGATCGTCCGCACGCAGCCACGGGACCATCGTACGCGCCCCGACTCAGCCGTCTCGCAGCGGACGGAAGATATCGCCCGTATGCAGGCCGAAATGGCCGCTTGCGCGATCTGAAAAGAAATACCGCAAGGTCTGTCCGACCGTCGGAAATGCAATGTCGTGCCAGGGGATCTCGTCTTCGGAGAACAGCCGGACTTCGAGGCTTTCTTCGCCGGCTTCGACATCGATGTCGAGCAAGCGCGCGAGATAGAACAGATGCACCTGATGCACGTGCGGCACGTTCAGCAGCGAAAACAGGCTTTGGACTTCGACGCGCGCGCCGGCTTCTTCGAGCGTTTCGCGCGCCGCCGCGTTCGAGGTGGTCTCGCCGAGTTCCATAAAGCCCGCGGGCAGCGTCCAGTATCCGTAGCGCGGTTCGATCGCACGCCGGCACAGCAGGACCTTGTCTTCCCAGACCGGCACCGTACCCACGACATTGCGCGGGTTCTGATAGTGGATCGTGCCGCAGTTGTCGCAGACGAAACGCTCGCGATTATCGCCTGGAGGAATGCGCGAGCTGACGGCGTGGCCGCAAACTGAACAGAATTTCATTGAGGACAATGAGAGCCGCGCGTGGGTCGCTGGAATGGAATGCAGCGAGTTTAGCATTGGCACGCGAAGCGGCGGAGGAGGGACGCATGCTGCACGCGTCTTTTGCGCCGCATCGCATGCGCGATAGCGCGACGTCATCGATGCATCATCGAATGCGCGTAGAACACGTCATGCGGTTCACGCGCACAGCGCGAATGCCCATGCGAATACGCGAAGACACAGCGCGAATGGATAGCAAGCGAAGAAAGGGCTTGCATGCGGCCGCTTAGTTCCTTATACTCTTTTCTTTCGACGGACGCGGGGTGGAGCAGTCTGGCAGCTCGTCGGGCTCATAACCCGAAGGTCGTAGGTTCAAATCCTACCCCCGCAACCAAAGCCAGAATATGTCGATGTCGGATGCGTGCAGTGTGCGTCCGTCTCGCATGAAGTTGTCGTGTGATGCAGCGTGCGCGGATTGCGCGTTCGTTTCTGCAGTGCACGTGAACTTCAAAGCCAGTTGCCGCACGGATACGCCAACGACTTCGAAAGATTTCATACGGGCGCGGGGTGGAGCAGTCTGGCAGCTCGTCGGGCTCATAACCCGAAGGTCGTAGGTTCAAATCCTACCCCCGCAACCAGCAGGACACGGAAAGCCTGATTTCTTATGGAAATCGGGCTTTTTTGCTTTCTGGGCAACGCGCGACGCTTTCGATCCGCTTTGACGGCGGGCCGATTTCGCCCCGCGCCGCCATTTGCCTCGCGTCGTCCATTGCCCCGCCTCGCCTCGTCACGCGTCAGGCTGTTCCGGCGGCCCAATCGAACACCCCGACGATTTCGCGAAGCTTGCTCGCCGACTCGTGCAGCGAGGCCGATGCTTCGGCGGCTTGTCCGACGAGCGCGACGTCCTCCTGGGTCTTGCTGTCCATCTGCGTGATGACCTGATGGACCTGTTCGATGCCTTGCGCCTGCTCCTGCGTCGCCGCCGTGATCTCGCCCATGATGTCCGCCACGCGACGGATGCTCGTGACCACATTGCTCATCGTGGCGCCGGCTTCGCCCACGAGCTTGGCGCCGACATCGACCTTCGTCACCGAATCGACGATCAAGGCCTTGATCTCTTTCGCGGCCGTCGCCGAGCGCTGCGCAAGCGAGCGGACTTCGCCCGCGACGACGGCGAAGCCGCGGCCCTGTTCGCCCGCGCGCGCGGCTTCGACCGCGGCATTCAACGCGAGGATGTTCGTCTGGAACGCGATGCCCTCGATGACGGCGATGATGTCCGCCATTTTCTTCGCGGCCGCGTCGATCGATCCCATTGTCTCGACGACGCGCTCCACGACCACGCCGCCGTCGCGCGCGACCGCGGACGCGGTATCGGCGAGCTGACTCGCCTGCGTTGCGTTCTCCGCGTTCTGTTTGACGGTCCCCGTGAATTGTTCCATCGAGGCGGCCGTTTCCTGCAAGCTGCTGGCTTGCGTCTCGGTACGACGGCTCAGGCTCGAATTGCCGTCGGCGATGCCCATCGCCGCGCCTTCGACAGTCTCGGTGCTCTCGCTGACCTGACTCATCGCGACGCGGATCCGGCCGATCGCCTTCTTGAGCACGATCGCGGTCGGCGCACTCGTCGGCACGTGTTCGATGGCGAGGCAGACGCGGTCGCCGTGGTCCACGGCCCGGACGATCGACGCGAGTTCCGCGGCTTCGACGGCCGCGCGATGCAATTGCATCGCCAGAAAGATCTCGATCGCGGTTTGCAGCACGACATAGGTCGCGTGCAGCACAACGAGCGGAAAGTTTGCATGCACGGTGCAGAACACGGGGAAGCCCATCGCCTGCAGGCGATCGAACAGAAAGTGATGCACGGCGAATACGCCAGCGCCCAGCACGACCGGGCGCCAGTCCCGATAGACGAGCAAGAGTCCGAGCAGCACGAACGCGCCGAAGTGGAATTCGGTCGTGCCGCCCGCAAGCTGGATATGTAATGCGACAGCTGCGGCATTGCTGACGGTCAGCAGCACGCATGAGGTGCGAGTACCGCGCAGCGCGAAGAATCCGAGGCTGCCCGCGACAAGCAACGCGCACGATACAAGGAACGCGAGCATCAAGGCGTCGTAGTGGTAACCGACGAGCAGTGCTGCGATCAGCGAACACACGAGCGTCAGGTACATCGTGAAGTCGCCCTGACGCGCGACCGCGTCAAGCGCACGTGAAGCCGACGAGCGGCGCGACACGAAGGCAGACGCATGCTCGCCCGCGGGTGAATGAAGATTCATGGCGACCTGGAGAGTAATGACACAACTCAGTTATCGGTCGGAAAATCAAAAAATTCAGATGACGCCCGATTATTCGATTATTTTTTACCGGCCAAGGTATTGGCTGTCATCGATATCGCTCGAAGCGCTGATATATCGCGTCGTCCCTGTATCGCGCGGATCGGCAACGCTTGATTCGTGGCGTCGCGCGCATGGCAAATGATGGATACATCAAAATAAGCCATCAATTCAAACGCGCAATGTTTTCGAAATTAAATAAGCGATCGATTAAATCCGACGATTTCGATTTACTTGCATCGAATAATCATGGATCGGCTTTTGACATTCGCCGTCGCCAGATTGCTGACGCCGCCGCCGGCCGCGGCGCCGTCATCGTTGTCCTTCGATACGATGTCGTATCCGTTCGCACCGCACGCGTCGCCTGCGAGTTGATAGCATTCGGCCCAGCTCGAACCTGAGCCCGCGCCGCTGCAATTGACCGCGAATCCCGATTGGCCGTCGGGCAGGTGGACGACGTCCTTCGAGCTCGTGCTGCAGGCGCTCGCGCAGAAGGCCAGCGCGACGATCGATGGCGTCGCAATCGTTCCAATCCGAACGCGTAGCCGTCCGCGCTCGATGAATGCGGCGCGCATTGCATTCATCGCACGCATTGCGCGAGCCGCGCGCGAGTCTGCGTGGGCATGGTGTTCCCGAAGCTTCCGTCTGCGCGTCATCGTCTTTCCTTATGCGGCGTCAACGACATCGAGGGCGAGCAATCCGCGTGCCGTATATCCGGAGGGGCGATCCGCGAGACCGACGCCGGCGCGCGGACCGGGCGCGGAGGATGTAAGCGCGAGCAACAATCGTTCGAAAATGCTGCATCGGAGCGGGTTGGGCACACCCGCTGCGCGGTCAAGGACATTGACGTTTCGATTTCATTTATGCACTCGAACCAGAATGTCTTGATTGAACATCCGGCGCTGCGCGAGCTCGTCGACACGCTGGCCGATCTGTTTCCGCAAACGGCCGAGGTTTGGCAGGTCGGCTCCGAGGCGGGGCCGGGCCTGTTTTTCAACTGGAGAACGGACGGATCGCGCGATTGCGCGGGCAATCTGAACTGGGGCGTACTGTTCCGCTTTACCGCGCAGGCGCTCGATCGCCTGAGCGCGCTCGATACGCGCGGACGCGATCGCATCCACGCCGCCTTGCGTGCGCAGGCGCAGTCGCTGCGCTTTTCCTATGACGGTCCGGTGACACGCTCGCTTTTCGTGATCGACGTCCCCCGCACGCTGTCCGACCTTGGCTACAATACAAGGCCGCATGACGCTTCCGCGGAGGAAGACGATGCAGATCGAATTTCCGGATAGCCGGCCGGCGTACCGCTCGGACAATCTGACGGTATCGTTCGTTGCGCATGTCGACGGCAGACGGGTCGCGTGCGCGATTACCGTCGAAGCGCTCGAGGATCACTTCGGCGCTGATGTTGCGGATGCGACCGAGGTCGCCGATGCGCGCGCCTGGTTGCATGCGTTCGACCGCGGCCGAATCGCGATCGAAGCGGCTGCGCGGCAGCACCTGATGCTCTCGAACGCCGCGTCCATCCTACTGAAGAGCGGTCATTTTCCCCCGGGCCCCGTGACGACGGTCTTCCGCGCGCGATCGGTCCATGCACGGCCCGCCTGAATATCGGGGTCGTCGCCGCGTCGGGCGTCTGTCGCGCGCGCTAAGCGTGGTGTGGATTCCGCACCGATGCGCCGATCGTCGTATTGAGCAAGTTTGTCGTTGAAAGCGCCGTCAAAGTTACAAACGCGTTGCCGACAATCGGATCGGAAGCGCGCCAACCCTTTGTTTATTGGGAACGGCAAGCAGCGGCACAGTGCTTGCTAGAGCAAAGGCAATCAACTACAAGATCCTACGGGGGCCCGCGATGGGCGACTTGAATTCCTACTTCTTCTTCGCGACCGCCGCGGGCCTCACGGCCGCGGGCATTGCGATCGCGATCGCGTCGGCCGTGTCGAACTTGCGCGACGGTAGCGGCGCCCCACGGTCGGATCTCCCCGCGCTCGGCGAGTCGGACACCGGCGTTGACTGACGCCGAGCGACGCGCCGTGACGTCCCGGGACGCCTAGTCGGCGTCCGTTCCCATGAACGCGCGCATAAACACGAGCGCGCCCCATCCCCACATCGCATCGGTCACGAATTCGAATGCCACGCGCGGCAGGATGTTGCCGCTCGGCCATTCGCCGCGCAACGGCCCCAGCACGAAGATCGATAGCGCCGTCAGCGCGATCCCGCCGAACACGAACGACCCGATCCATGGCGCGGGACGCGCGGGCGAGACGCGCAGCAGCCACGCCATGACGATCGCGACCACGCCGTCGACGAGCGCCGACATGACGAACGCGGGCACGCCGAGCGGCGCTATCGCAACGAGTGGATAAGCCGTATTGGCGGTCACGCCCGCCAGATGAAGCAGCTCGATCGTCGGCTGCTGGAAAAAGATGACCGCGAGAAAGCCCGCGATATAAGGCAGGATGATTCGTTGCATGAGACTCGTGTGGGGAGCGGCGTCGCACGCCGACGGCCGTGAACCAGGGCGCCATTATAGGCGGGCCGTGCGCGGACAGCCGGGCGTGTGCGCATCGGTAAAGCACGAATTCGCACAACCTAATCGAAATTCGTTCGTTCTAAAAGATTCTTGGTGTCCTTAGACTGCATTTCAACGCATGACGTGACCGGTTCAGGCGGTTCGAACCGGTCACGTCCGACGCTCAACGAAGTCAAGGATGCTTGCCCGATGTCATATGTCGTCACGATTTCCGGAAGTCCGTCAGCACGCTCGCGCAGCACGCATTTGCTGAGCGCCGCGGAAACGTTGCTGCATGCGCGCGGCATCGCAACGCGTCGCATCGAACCGCGCGATCTGCCGGCCGAGGCGCTGCTTCACGCGGACGTCGCGCATCCGGCGATCCGCGAAGCGCTCGAACTCGTCGAACACGCCAAGGCGGTCGTCATCGCGACGCCGGTCTACAAGGTCGCGTATAGCGGTTTGCTCAAGACGTTTCTCGATCTGCTGCCGCAGACCGGTCTGACGGGGAAGCTCGTGCAGCCGATCGCGACGGGCGGCAGCCTCGCGCATCTGCTCGCGCTCGACTACGCGCTCAAACCCGTGCTGTCGGCGCTCGGCGCGCGTCATGTGCTCGCCAACGTGTTTGCTACCGATGCCGAAGTCCCGTCGGGCGAATCCGGTTATCAGACGGCCGCGTGCGTCGCCGAGCGGCTCACGCAATCGATCGATGCCTTCGGACGCGTCTGGTTCGACGAGGCCGAGTTGCGCGAGCATCGCGAGCGCACGCGCCGTGTCGATGCGCTGCGCGCGCCGGCCACGGTCGGCGCGGGCGATACCGCACAAGTCCACGCGCCGGTGTCGGCGCGATGTCAGTACTAAGCCTTGAACGGACCGTCCGGATCCGCGCGTGATATCTGCACGGCGGCGGGTCAGGGCGGTCGGTTGGATTTGCACGCTCTC
Source organism: Pararobbsia silviterrae (assembly GCF_003628125.1). GTDB lineage: Bacteria > Pseudomonadota > Gammaproteobacteria > Burkholderiales > Burkholderiaceae > Pararobbsia > Pararobbsia silviterrae. The sequence continues at coordinate 40,361 of NZ_RBZU01000021.1, read as the reverse complement.
ACTTTCTTGTTGATGGCGGCAAAGCCTGGGGCTTAGGCGTAAGCATCGAATGTTCGTTTGCCTGCGCCGGTCGATCCGGTGCGGGCTGTTTCTGTTGATCGCGCGACCGCGCGCGTCGAACCGGGCTTCGCACCGATATCCGATCCGCCCACGCCAGGCAGGCCGCCGACTCATTGGAATTCACGACGAACATGACTGACCCTCGCAACCCGATCAATACAAGCAAACGCGCGCTGCTGCGCGCATCGGCGGCGGCCGCGCTCGGCGCGACGCTCGGCTTCGGCGGCCCGCTCAAGGCCGCGGCCCAAGGCAGCAAGGTGGTCCGCATCGGCTATCAGAAGTACGGCACGCTCGTCATCGTCAAATCGCGCGGCACGCTCGAGAAGCGCCTCGCGGCAATCGGCGCGACGGTGCAATGGCTCGAGTTTCCGGCGGGCCCGCAACTGCTCGAAGGCCTCAACGCGGGCGCGGTCGATATCGGCACGGTCGGCGAGACGCCGCCGATCTTCGCGCAGGCGGGCGGCGTCGATTTCGTCTACGTCGGCAACGAGCCGCCGGCTCCGGCTGCCGAGGCGATCGTGATTCCGAAGAATTCGTCGATCCGTTCGGTCGCCGATCTGCGCGGCAAGAAGGTTGCGCTCAATCGCGGCTCGAACGTGCACTACCTGCTCGTGCGCGCGCTCGCGTCGGCCAAGCTGCGTTACGAAGACATCCAGCCCGTCTATCTGGCGCCCGCCGATGCGCGCGCGGCGTTCGAACAGAACAACGTCGATGCCTGGGCCATTTGGGATCCGTATTTCGCGTCGATCCAGCACGCGGGCGCGAAGGTGCTCGTCGACGGCACCGGACTCGTGCGCAATCTGCAGTTCTATGTCGCGGCCCGTGCGTTCACCGAGCGCGCGCCCGAACTCGTGCACGCCGTGATCGACGAACTCCGCGATACCGATGCGTGGGGCAAGGCCCATCCGTCGGAGGTCACGCGCGTGCTCGCGCCGAACACGGGCCTCGATCAACCGGTCGTCGATCTCGCGGTCGGACGCTATTCGTTCGGCGTGCAGCCGATCAGCGACGAGATCGTCGCCTACCAGCAGAACATCGCCGACACGTTCACCGAGCTCAAGTTGATCCCGCGCAAGCTCGACGTCAAGCAAGTGCGGTGGAAGGCATGACCCGCTTCGGCGCGCGCGCCGCGCGCTGCCGATCGACGCAGCCGGTTCGGCAGCGCGCGATGGACGCGGCTCGCGGCCGGCGTCGTCGCACGTCGCCGGCCAGCCTAGCCGGCCGCACCTAGCCGGCCGCACCTGGCCGGCCGCCCCCGACTCCAAACCTGATCTGAATCTCGACACACGTGACGCCTCACCGCGAACAAGGAACGGTTCCAATGAATGTCTTCTGGTTTATCCCGACTCACGGCGACAGCCGCTACCTCGGCACGACGGACGGCGCGCGCGCCGCGACCTTCGACTATTTCCGGCAGGTCGCCGTCGCGGCGGACACGCTCGGATACGAAGGGGTGCTGCTGCCGACGGGACGCTCGTGCGAAGACGCATGGGTCGTGGCGTCGAGCCTGATCAGCGCGACCAAGCAGCTCAAGTTTCTCGTCGCGATCCGGCCCGGTCTCACGACGCCCGCACTCGCCGCGCGCATGGCGGCCACATTCGACCGGCTGTCGGGCGGCCGTTTGCTGATCAACGTCGTGACGGGCGGCGATCAAGCCGAACTCGAAGGCGACGGCGTGTTTTCGAGCCACGACGAACGCTACGCGGTCACGGACGAATTCCTGCATATCTGGCGTCAGATTCTCGAAGCGTCGCATCGCGACGAATCGATCGATTTCGAAGGCAAGCTGCTGACCAGCAAGGGCGGCCGTTCGCTTTATCCGCCGGTCCAGCGGCCGTATCCGCCGCTGTGGTTCGGCGGCTCGTCGCCCGCGGCGCATGCGATTGCGACCACGCATATCGACACGTATCTGACCTGGGGCGAACCGCTCGAAGCCGTCGAGAAGAAGATCGCCGACATCCGGCGCCGCGCGGCCGATCAGGGACGCACGATCAAGTTCGGCATCCGCCTGCACGTGATCGTGCGCGAGACGGCGGCCGAGGCATGGGCCGCCGCCGACAAGCTGATCAGCAAGCTCGACGACGACACGATCGCGCGCGCGCAGACGGCGTTCGCGAAGATGGACTCCGAAGGCCAGCGCCGCATGGCCGCCCTGCACGGCGGCAAGCGCGACAAGCTCGAAATCGCACCGAACCTGTGGGCGGGCGTCGGGCTCGTGCGCGGCGGCGCGGGGACGGCGCTCGTCGGCGATCCGGAGCAAGTCGCCGCGCGCATGAAGGAATACGCCGAACTCGGCATCGAGACGTTCATCCTGTCGGGCTACCCGCATCTCGAAGAATCGTACCGGTTCGCCGAACTCGTGTTCCCGTTGTTGCCGCGCAAGCAACGCGAACAGATCGCCGGTCCGTTGTCGGGTCCGTTCGGCGAGGTCGTCGGCAACCAGTATTTGCCGCGCGCGTCGCAAAGCTGATCGTGTCATCCGCCGTGCGTGCGCGGTGGCGCATGCATGGCATTTGCCTGGAGAGTGGGATGGGTACGCCGCTAGTTTCGAATTCTCGTCATGCCGACGCGGCCGAGCGCGCCGCCGAGCCGTTGCGGCGCGAGCGGTCGGCGCGATCGCGCGCGCATGCGTTCCGGTCGATCGTGCCCTGGTTGTTGCCGCTGCTGATCCTTGTGGTCTGGGAAGCCGGCACGCGCATGGCCTGGATCTCGACGCGCGTGCTGCCCGAACCGCTCGCGGTGGTCCAGTCGGCGTGGAGCCTCGCGCTCGACGGCTCGATGTGGGCGAACGTCAAGGTCAGCGCGCTGCGCGCGGTCGCGGGGTTTGCTGTCGGCGGTTCGCTGGGGCTGCTGATCGGCCTCGCGACGGGCACCTCGGAGCGCGTCGCGCTCGTGCTCGACTCGACGTTGCAAATGATCCGCACGATCCCCGCGCTCGCGATGATTCCGCTCGTGATCCTCTGGTTCGGGATCGGCGAGCAGGCGAAGCTGTTTCTTGTCGCGCTCGGCGTGTTCTTTCCGATCTACCTGAATACCTATCACGGGATCCGCGCTGTCGATCGCAATCTGATCGAGATGGCGAAGAGCTACGGCTTGTCGGGTTGGCCGCTCTACCGCGATGTGATCCTGCCGGGCGCGCTGCCGTCGATTCTCGTCGGCGTGCGATTCGCGCTGGGCCTCATGTGGGTCACGCTGATCGTGGCGGAGACGGTCTCGGCGCAATCGGGCATCGGCTATATGACGATGAATGCGCGCGAATTCCTGCAGACCGACGTCGTGCTCGTCGGGATCTTGCTGTACGCCTTGCTCGGCAAGCTCGGCGACGCGCTCGCGACGCTGCTCGAACGCCGGCTGCTTCGCTGGAATCCCGCCTACCGTAAAACACGGCGCGCGGCCTGATTGACCGCCTCAATGGATTTTGTGGAGACTCCGCGATGAGCAGCACCGCCAGCCTGATTCAATCCCCGTTTGCGACCGTGACGGGCATCGACATCGAAGCGGACCTGCGTGCCGACGCCGATCGATCGCCGCTGTTCGGCGACGCCGCCCGGTCGTCGAACGCGCCGTTGCGCTTCGCGCCGACATCCGATGGCCGCACGCCGGCGGCCGGCGACCGCGCGGGACGCGAGGTCGCCGTGTCGCTCGCGCGCGTCTCGAAGCGCTACGGCACGCGCACGGTCCTCAACGACATCGATTTTCAGATCGAGCGCGGCAGCTTCGTCTCGATCGTCGGGCGCAGCGGATGCGGGAAATCGACCTTGCTGCGGCTCGTCGCCGGACTCGAAACGATCGACGACGGCGTGCTCGACGCGCGTCGCGACGACGGCGTGCGTCTCGAAACGCGAATCATGTTTCAGGATGCCCGGCTATTGCCGTGGAAGACGGTGCTTCAGAACGTGATGCTGGGCATGCCGAAACAGGCGCGCGAAGCGGCGCGTGCCGTGCTCGCCGACGTCGGCCTGGCCGACCGCGCCGACGACTGGCCCGCCGAATTGTCGGGCGGACAACGACAGCGTGTCGCGCTGGCGCGCGCGCTCGTGCATCAACCCGAGCTGCTGTTGCTCGACGAGCCGCTCGGCGCGCTCGACGCGCTGACGCGCATCGAAATGCACGCGCTGATCGAACGGCTGTGGCGCGAGCGCGGCTTCACGGCCTTGCTCGTTACGCATGACGTGCACGAGGCGGTCGCGCTCGGCGATCGAGTCGTGCTGATCGAGCGTGGGCAGATCGCGCTCGATCAGCGCGTCGATTTGGCGCGGCCCCGTGCGCGCGGCAGCGTCGCGTTCGCGGCGCTTGAGGATGCGGTGCTCCAGCGTGTCTTGGGCAGCGCGGGCAGCGACCCCGTGGCTGCGTGATTCGGCGACGCCGCGCGCGGCCTTGCGCCGCCCGCCGTCTTCAAATATTCCAGTGCGTCGCAAGCTCGGCGAGCTTCGCTCGCAGCGCGTCGATCTGGTCGCGGAGTTCCGCGTGGAGCCAGATATAGCGTTCGAGTTCGATCGGCGCATCAAACGCGCTCACGTCGATCGGGCGTGAGGCTTTCGGTGCGCGCAAACGCGCGACCGTGCCGTACTTGAGCGCACGCGCGATGCCGATCAACGCCTCGCGGATCTTGCGGTCTTCTCCGCGCAGCGCATCGACGATCCGCGTGCGCGTGCCGGCATCGTCCGTCGCGAGATGCAGCGCCGTGAGCATTTCGAGCGCGCCGACGATGCTGCGCAGCGTGCTCTGGATCGATTCGAGTTCGACGCCAGGCACATCGATCTCCTTGGCGACCGACGGCATGAGTCCGCGCAACTGGACGAGCATCGTGCCCTGGCGCGCGAGGATCTGCCGGTGTTCGTCATCCCCGACGGCATGGCCGCCGACGATCCGCGAATAGAGACGCGCGCAATCGCGCAAGCCGTCCGCGAGCTTATAGCGCCACGAATACGTCGCATAGAGCGGCAGCGCGAACGAAAACACCAGTGCAATGACGATGCCGATCAGCACGTCGGCGGTCCGCCAGAGGCCGTCGCTGATCGCGGCGTCGCCGTGCCCCGCGACGATGACGAGCGTGATCGCGCCCAGCAAGGCGACATAGCCGGCCTTGCCGATGGCGTAATAGCCGCCGACCCCGCATCCGACCGCCATCAGCAGGTAGGTCAGGCCGGGCACGTGGAAAGTCGATTGCACGAGAATCAGCAGCAGACCGCCCGACGCGCCGATCAGCGTGCCGAGCGCGCGCTCGGCCGCTTTCTTGCGGATATTGCCGAGATGCTGGAGACCGCCGATGACGACGAGCACGGTGATCGATGCCCATTCGCCGTGCGGCAGGTCGATCCCGGTCGTCAGCGCGATCGAGGCGAGAATGCTCGTCGCGACGCGAATCGCATGGATGACGCCGGCGTTCCGGTATCGGCGGTAGGGATCGGTGACCTGCCTGAGCAGGGCACGCGCGCCGAGGCGCAGACGGGTGACGGGGGAGAGCCTCATCGGCCCGAATGTACGTGAGCGCGGCGCAAATGGGAATGAGGGGTTCGATGCAAAACACGGCCTGCGCGGCGGCCGTACTGCGCGGGAGCGCTCGGCTCCCGCTCGGATCGATCAGTACCGGTCGCCGTGGCGGTCGCGGTGTTGAGCGCGCGTCACGATCGCGGCCATGACCGTGGCGGTCTGCGCATCGCGCTTCATCAGCGTGATCGCGCGCGGCGAGCGCGCTTCGAAGCGCGTCAACGACCAGAGCAGCGCAACGACCCAGCCGACGACCGTCCAGCCGAGACATGCGTTGAACAGCGCGATGATCAGCGTATCGGGCCGGCGGCGGCGATCCGCGAGAATCGACGGAAGGAAGTAAATCGCGACAGCGACCGCAATCGCGGCAAATTCAACGACGGACTTCATCATGGTGTGCATCTCCGGCGAAAAATCGGCGGTGGCATCCAAACGCCATCGGTTGCGACAGTCTATGCTCGAGCCGACTCGGTATTAACCCTTAAAACTGCAAGAGACTGTTCTGTTTGCAGTGCACTTAAAGTACATGGTCAAAATATATCGCGGTGCGCAACGGCATGTTTTACGACTGAATTACCACATGTAAGTCTTTCGAAGTGCTTTCGTTTTCATGCGTGTGTCCATGGACGCATCATGTCCCGACTCGCTTTCAGCCCGATTCCAATCCGAATTCAACCCGAATTCAACCCGATCTCCGAACCGATTTTCCGACCGCTCCATGCCGTTGAACCCCAAGGTTGCCCAACTGCTCGACTCCATTGCGCGCTCGAAATTCGCGCCGCTTCATACCCTGGCTCCCGACGCGGCGCGTGCGTCGTATCTGCGCAGCGCGCCGATTCTCGATCTGCCGCCCGCGCCGCTTGCGCATGTCGAGGATATCGAGATCCGCGTGCGCGACGGCGCGTCGATTCGCGTGCGGCTTTACCAACCGTTCGAACCGGACTGGACGCGACCCGCGCCCGCCTTGCTGTTCCTGCACGGCGGCGGATTCGTCGTCGGCAACCTCGAGACGCACGACGCGCTGTGCCGCATCTTTGCGCGCGACGCCCAATGCATGGTCGTGTCGGTCGACTACCGGCTCGCGCCCGAGCACAAATTTCCGACGGCGGTCCACGATGCCTTCGATGCGCTTCAGTGGCTCAACGCGAACGCATTGACCTACGGCATCGACGCGAAGCGGATCGCGATCGGCGGCGACAGCGCGGGCGGCACGCTCGCGACCGTCGCCGCGGTCATGGCGCGCGATGCGGGGCTGCGGCTCGTCCTGCAACTGCTGATCTATCCGGGCGTCGGCGCGCATGCGTCGACGCCGTCCCATGCGGCCTACGCCGACGGCTATTTCCTGTCCGGGAAAACGATCGACTGGATGTTCTCGCAGTACGTGCACAATCGGGCCGAGCGTGACGACTGGCGATTTGCGCCGCTCGACGGCACGCGCAACGCGCCGGCGAGCTTCGCGGGGCTCGCGCCCGCCTGGATCGCCGCCGCCGAGTACGACCCGCTGTTCGACGAGGACCTCGCGTACGCCGCCAAGCTTCGGGACGCGGGCAACGCCGTCACGGTGCGGATCTACGAAGGGATGGTTCACGAATTCTTCAAGATGGGCCGTTTCATTCCCGAGGTCGCGCACGCGCATGCCGATGCATGCGCGGCGCTACGCCAGGCATTCGACACAGACTGAATAGACGAGACACGCATGCACGACACGCCTTCGATTGACATCATCACCGGCGCATGGACCCAGCTCGGGCTCGATGCCGCGCGCATTCGCGATGCGGTGTTCGTACGCGAGCAGGGGATTCCCGCCGATCTCGAATGGGATGAGGAGGATGCGCGATGCGTCCACGTCGTCGCGTATCGGACGACGCCCGAGCGCGAACCTGTCGCGACGGCGCGTCTGCTCGCGGGGGGATGGATCGGCCGCGTCGCGGTGATCAAGCCGGCGCGCCGCGGCGGGCTCGGCCGACGCGTCGTCGAGGCGCTCGTCGAGGTCGCGCGGCATCGCGGCGACGACGCGGCGCGCCTCTATTCGCAGACGTATGCGGTGCCGTTATACGAAGCCTGCGGATTTCAGGTGGTCGGGGAGCCGTTCGAAGAGGCAGGCATCCCGCACATCGAGATGGTGCGCGCGTTCTGAACGCGCGCGCCTTCGATCACTGCTCGGTCGGCAAGGTATAGGGCTGCGCGAGGAACGCGAGCGCCGGACCGTTCGCGCTGCCCAGATGAATCGACGGGCTGTCGATCGACGCGAGCTTGATCTCGACGAGACAATCGGCGCCGCCGTCGCGCGCCGGCGCCGCATTGACGACCATGCCGCACGGCTGCTCGGGCTCGCTCGCGTCGAAGATCTCTTCGCCCGCGCGCGCCGGGGCGTTCACATGAACGAGCATGGCGCGCCGCTTGATCGTGCTGCGATACTGGCTGCGCGCGACGATTTCCTGGCCCGGATAGCATCCCTTCTTGAAATTGACGCCGCCGAGCACTTCGAAATTGATCATCTGCGGCACGAACTGTTCGAGCGTCGGCGCGGTGATCCGCGGCTCGCCGGCATGAATGTCGAGCCAGTCCCAGATCGCGGCCGGGACCTGCGCGACAGCGCCGGCCAGCACGGGGGCATGCGCGTCGAATTGCGCGCGCGCGGCGATCCAGACGAACCGCGCGCGTCCGCCCACGGCGTCGGGCACGCGGATCAGATCGCCGGCCTCGCCCGTGACGACGCCGTGAACCGTATCGGGCAGGGCCGGGAAGATCGCCGACAGCGCCTGCGTCGCGTCGCCGACGATGCCCACGGCCACGTGCGACGCCGTGACGTCGGCGAGCTTCGCCTTCGCGCGCAGCACGAACATCGACAGCCGTTTGACAAATCCCGCGGCGAGATCGGCCGACGCGAGCATGCGGATCGTCTCGCCCGTGCGCCAGACGAGCAGGCTCGCGAGCAGCCGGCCTTTCGGCGTGCAGTAGCCGGCCAGACGCGCGGCGCCGCTCGCGAGCGACTCGATGTCGTTCGTCAGTTGGCTATGCAGGAACGAAGCCGCGTCGGCGCCCGTCGCATCGACGATCGCGAACTGGTCGAGCACGGCGAACGCCGCGCCTTGTATCGCGTGATCGAAGTCGGCGGCCGTCGGCTCAGCGACGGCGGACGGGGGCGCGGGCAAGGGTGTGGACAGGGGCGCGGTGGAATCGGACGGGGACGACAGATGAGGAGCGGCGGTCATAAGCACGCGACGATGATCTATTGGGGGCAAGCAAGTATTATATGGGCCGTTCGGAAACCCCTTCAGCTTCATGTCCTTTCTCAGAAATCTGCTGTTCGCCGCGCTCGTGATCGTCGCTGCGGCGGGGGGCGCGCTCTACTATTGGGCCAAGCAGCCGCTGACCTTCGCGACGAGCCCGCTCGATGTGACGATCCATCCGCATAGCTCGACGCGCAGCGTCTCGGAGCAGCTCGAGGCGGGCGGCGTGCCGATCAATCACTGGCTGTTCGAGTTGCTTGCGCGCGGACTGCGCATGACGACCGCGCTCAAATCGGGCAACTACGAGTTCGAAAACGGCGTGACGCCGTACGACGTATTGCTCAAGATTGCACGCGGCGACGTCAATCAGTTCGCCGTGACGATCGTCGAAGGCTGGACGTTCGCGCATATGCGCGCCGAACTCAACAACAGTCCGCAGCTCGAACACGATTCGGCCAGCATGTCGGACGCCGATCTGCTCAAGGCGATCGGCGCGCCCGAGACGCAGGCCGAAGGATTGTTCTTCCCGGATACGTACTTGTTCGACAAGGGCACGAGCGATCTGTCGGTGTTCAAGCGCGCGTACCGTGAGGCGCGCGACAGGCTCACGCAGGCGTGGGCCGCACGGGCGCCCGATCTCGCATTCCAGACGCCGTACGAAGCGCTGGTCATGGCGTCGCTCGTCGAGAAGGAAACGGGCGTGCAAGCCGATCGCGGACTCGTATCGGCCGTCTTCTCGAACCGGCTCAAGAAAGGCATGCCGCTTCAGACGGATCCGAGCGTGATCTACGGGCTCGGCGCGGCCTATGACGGTCATCTGCACAAGCACGATCTGCTGACCGATACGCCATTCAACACCTATCTGCACCCCGGGCTTCCGCCGACGCCGATCGCCTTGCCCGGTATGGCGTCGCTGCTCGCCGCGGTGAATCCGGCGCAAAGCAATGCGCTGTATTTCGTTTCGCGCGGCGACGGGCATAGTGAGTTTTCCGAGAATCTGGGCGAACACAATCGCGCCGTCGACAAATACATCCGGGGTAAGCCATGACCGCTGTGCGCGGGAAGTTCATCACGTTCGAAGGCATCGACGGCGCGGGCAAGACGACGCATCTCGACGGGTTCCGCGAGCGGCTCGCGTCGCGCGTGCCGCCCGGACATATCGTGTGCGTGACGCGCGAACCCGGCGGCACGCCGCTGGGCGAGTCGCTGCGCGAGATCCTGCTGCATGAACCGATGCATCTCGAAACCGAGGCGCTGCTCATGTTCGCCGCGCGCCGCGAGCACATCGCGACGGTCATCGAGCCCGCGCTCGCGCGCGGGGACTGGGTGCTCTGCGATCGTTTCACCGACGCGACGTTCGCCTACCAGGGCGGCGGACGCGGTCTGTCGATCGAGAAACTGGCGGTGCTCGAGGATTGGGTCCAGCAAGGCTTGCAGCCCGACCTGACGGTGCTGTTCGACGTGCCGACACAGACCGCGAGCGACCGTCGCGGCGCGGCGCGCGATCCCGACAAATTCGAGCGCGAATCGAGCGGCTTTTTCGAACGCACGCGCGCCGAATACCTGCGTCGCGCGGCTCAGGCGCCGGCCCGATTCGCGATCATCGACGCGACGCAGACGATCGATGAAATTCGCGTGAAACTTGAAGAAGTGATTTCAATTATTTGAATTTAAATAATATCCATCTTCTTGAGCCCGTTGACTCTTCAATCCAAACCATGATTTATCCGTGGCAATCCGATGACTGGAACCGTGTTCAGGCGCTGCGGGCGAACTGGCCGCACGCGCTGCTGTTCCACGGGCTGGCGGGCACAGGCAAGGTCGATTTCGCGCGGCATCTGGCGAACGGTCTGCTCTGCGAGGCGCCGTTGACCGACGGACAACCGTGCGGACACTGCGCGGCATGTGCGTGGCTCGCGCAAGGCAATCACCCGGATTTTCGTGTCGTGTGTCCCGAAGCGCTCGCCGCCGAGAATCCCGGTGCGCCGGGCAGCGGCGGGTCGGGTGAGGGCGCGTCGGACGCGGGCGATGCCGGCGGCGCGGGCGGTGATAAGGACGGCAAAAAGACCAAGACGCTCAGCAAGGAGATCAAGATCGAGCAGATCCGTTCGCTGCTCGATTTCTGTAGCCTCGGCTCGCATCGCGGCGGGCTGCGCGTCGTGCTGCTGCATCCGGCCGAGGCGCTCAACGTGGCCGCGGCGAACGCCTTGCTCAAGACGCTCGAAGAACCCGCGCCGGGCGTCTGTTTTCTGCTCGTGACCCAGCGCATCGATCGGCTGCTGCCGACCGTCATCAGCCGATGCCGGCAATGGCCGCTGACGACGCCCGATGCGCCGAGCGCGAGCGCCTGGCTGGCCGACCAGATCGCCCAGGCCGGAACCGGCGGCGCCGACGCGGCCAAATCGGCCGCGCAGGCGCTGGCCGAGGCGGGCGGCGCGCCGCTGCTCGCGCTGTCGATCCTGCGCGACCCCGAGCACGCGGCCTTGCGGCGCTTCACGCTCACGCAGCTCGCGGCCGGCGTGGGGTGCGATGCGTTCGCCTGCGGCGAGACGCTCCAGAAGGCGCCCGTGCCGCTTGTGCTCGGCTGGATCCAACGGTGGCTCTACGACGTCATCGCGCTCCAGGGCGCGGGCCGCGCGCGCTATTTTCCCGACGCGGGCAAGGCGCTCGAACGCTGCGCGGGCGCCGTCGATCCCGTCGCGCTGGCCGCGTTCTGGCGCACGGTCGTGAGTCAGCGCGCGATCGAGCAGCATCCGCTCAATACCCGGCTCGTGTTCGAGTCGCTGTTCGCCCATTACCGGGCGTTGTTCGAAGCCGAGTGAGTTGCCGATGAATCTGACGAATCTGACATTTCGCGATGCGACCCGTGACGACCTGCCGAAGATCGTCGAGATCTACAACTCGACGATTGCGTCGCGTCTCGTGACGGCCGATCTCGAACCCGTGTCGGTCGAAAGCCGTCACGCGTGGTTCGACGCGCATTCGGCGGCGCGCAGGCCGCTCTGGATGGTCGAGGACGCGGGCCGCATCGTCGGCTGGTTGAGTTTTTCGGACTTCTACGGCCGGCCGGCCTACAACGCGACGTCCGAGATCAGCATCTATCTCGACGAGCGCGCGCGCGGTCACGGCTACGGCACGCGCATGCTCGCGCACGCGCTCGAGGTCGCGCCGACGCTCGGCATCAAGCGCGCGCTCGGTTTTATCTTCGGCCACAATGAACCGAGCCTGCGGCTGTTCCGCCGCTTCGGATTCGCCGATTGGGGCGTGCTGCCGTGCGTCGCGAACCTCGACGGGATCGAGCGGGACCTCGTGATCCTCGGCCTGCGACTCAAGGACTGACATGTTTGTCGACTCACACTGCCATATCTATTTCGAAGGCCTCGTCGAGCGCCTGCCCGAGCTGCTCGAACACATGCGCGAACAACACGTGAGCCACGCGCTGCTCGCGAGCGTCGATCTCGAAACGTTTCCCGACGTGCTCAAGCTCGCCGAAGCGCATCCGAACCTCTACGCGTCGGTCGGTGTGCATCCCGACCACGAACACGCGAAGGAGCCGAGCGTCGCCGAACTCGTCGAACTCGCCGCGCATCCGAAGATCGTCGCGATCGGCGAGACCGGGCTCGACTATTACCGGCTCGAAGGGCGTTCGGTCGCCGACATGGAGTGGCAGCGCGAGCGGTTTCGCGTCCATATCCGCGCCTCGCGGCGCACGGGCAAACCGCTGATCATCCATACGCGCGCGGCGTCCGACGATACGATCCGGCTGATGCGCGAGGAAGGCGCCGACACGGTCGGCGGCGTCATGCATTGCTTCACGGAAGCCTGGCCCGTCGCGCAACAGGCGCTCGCACTCAATTTCCATATCTCGCTGTCGGGCATCGTCACGTTCAAGAGCGCGACCGATGTACAGGACGTCGCGCAGCGCGTGCCGCTCGATCGCCTGCTCATCGAAACGGACTCGCCGTATCTCGCGCCGGTGCCGTATCGCGGCAAAACCAATGAACCTGCGCACGTCAGCCATGTCGGACGCTTCATTGCCGCGTTGCGCGGCATCGACGAGGCGGCGCTGGGTCACGCGACGACGGAAAATTTTTTCCGCCTGTTCGCGGCCGCGGTGCCTGTCTGAGTCCGGAAACATCGGCATGAATTTCTGTGTTTATTATTTATAATCAAAGAATTATCAGATCATTCAGAGGTATTGCATGAAGTTGATCCGCACGTTGGTGTCCGCATGCGCGCTCGCTGTATCGATGTCGTCGGCATGGGCGCAGTCTGCCGCGTCGGCGCCCGCGGCCGCGACGCCGCCCGAAATGAGCGCCTCGATGTTCCGCGCCGTGCAGCTCGACTATGCCGACAAGGTCAAGGGGCTGCTCAAGGACGGCGAGAGCCCGAATACGGTCGAATCGCATGGTGTGCCGCTGATCGTCTATGCGGCGCGCTACAAGGCCGACGAGGTCGTCAAGGTGCTCGCCGACAACCCGGATACGGATCTCGAGGCCGTCGATCCCGTCGGCGAGAACGCGCTGATGATGGCTGCGATCAATCAGGACATGCCGATGGTCCAGACGCTGCTCGCGAAGGACGCCGAGGTCAACAAGAAGGGCTGGTCGCCGCTGCACTACGCGGCGAGCGGCGGCGACGACGCGATCGTCAAGCTGCTGCTCGATCATTCGGCCTATATCGACGCCGGTTCGCCGAACGGGTCGACGCCGCTCATGATGGCCGCCGCCGCCGGGCACATCACGACGGTCAAGCTGCTGCTCGACGAGGGCGCGGATCTCTCGATCAAAAATCAGTTGGGCCTCAATGCGATCGACGTGGCCAAACGTTACAATCAGCCCGACATCGCCGATGGCCTGAGCAAGCGGCTCGCGCAGATCGATGCGTCGAAGGGCGTGCCGGCGGCGGGGAGCTCGGCGGCCACGGCGGCGACGCCGTCGAAATAACAGGGCGTGAGCCCATACAAAGCGAAAGACGATAACGAAAGGACACACCATGCTGCGCGTCATGCTCTGCGCAACTGTGCTCGGCCTGCCCCTGACGGCGGCCGCGTTCAACGGGAAGGATCTGGTCAAGCTGTGCAACCGGACCGACGTGCCGTCCAAGAGTGCGTGCCAGGCCTATATCGAAGGGGCGGCCGACGGCGCATACAACACGATCGAGGCGATCGGCGGCACGACCGGGCCGCGCGTCGGACAGTATTTCTGCCTGCCCGCGGGCACGACGCCCGACGATATGACGACCGCCGTGCGCAAATGGGCCGCGGGCAACGCCGATAAGCTCGACTACAACGCGAGCACGGTCGTCGCGCTCGGGCTCGGCGCATCTTACGCGTGCCGTTCGGAACCGTAACCGGACGCCATCGCCGACGCGGCGCGTGTACACAGGCCACCGGCCTGTGATACGCAGCCGGGAATGAATTTCGCTGTGCGCTTGGGACATTCAGCCCGGCGCATGCGCGTCGCGTTGGACCTCATGTCAGACATGGACGTCACCCGTGGTGCGCTCGACCGAGCCATGGCAGGTTTGTCATGGCTCGCATTTTCGCGTCGTTGCGCGTGAATTTCGGGATAATGGCGCACCTTTTGAAATCGGCAGGCCATCGATGCCCGCCGGCAGGACTGGAGACAATGCAATGGTTTTGAGAATCGCGCAGGTCGCACCGCTGACGGAATCCGTTCCCCCGAAGCTCTATGGCGGCACGGAGCGTGTCGTGTCGTACATCACCGAGGCGCTCGTCGACCTCGGACACGACGTCACGTTGTTCGCGAGCGGGGATTCGAAAACGAGCGGCAAGCTCGAGGCCGTCTGGCCGCGCGCGCTGCGCCTGGATCCGGGCATTCGCGACCGGATCGCGCCGCATATGCTGCTCATGGAGCGCGTGCGGCGCGTCGCCGACCAGTTCGACGTCATCCATTTCCATATGGATTACTACTCGTTCTCGCTGTTTGGCCGTCAGGAAACGCCGTTCATCACGACTTTGCACGGCCGGCTCGATTTGCCCGAGCAACAGCCTGTGTTCGACGTGTTCAACAATGCGGCGGTCGTGTCGATTTCCGACAACCAGCGCCATCCGCTGCCGCAGGCCAAATGGCTCACGACCGTCTACCACGGCCTGCCCGAGAAACTTTATACGCCGCAGCCCGTCGAGCAGGGCTACCTCGCGTTCCTGGGTCGGATTTCGCCCGAGAAGCGCGTCGATACGGCCATTCGGATCGCGGGCAAATGCGGCATGAAGATCCGGATCGCCGCGAAGATCGATGCGGCCGATCGCGAGTACTTCGAGAACGAGATCAAGCCGCTGTTTTCGCTGCCGCACGTCGAATACATCGGCGAGATCGCCGATCAGGACAAGGCCGCGTTTCTGTCGGGCGCGCATGCGCTGCTGTTCCCGATCGACTGGCCGGAACCGTTCGGTCTCGTGATGATCGAGGCGATGGCCTGCGGCACGCCCGTGATCGCGTTCAATCGCGGTTCGGTGCCGGAAGTCATCGATGAAGGGATTTCGGGCTTCGTCGTCGAAGACGAGATCGGCGCGGTCGCGGCCGTGAACCGGCTCAACACGCTGCCGCGCGAGCGCGTGCGCAAGCAATTCGAAGCGCGTTTCACGTCGCGCCGGATGGCCGAGCAGTATGTCGACGCCTACAACACAGTGATTCGCGCGCAGAAGCGTGCGCGCTTCAAGGTCGTCGACGGCGCGCCGAACACCTGAGCGCGCGGCGCCGTCGGTGCCTGCGCACCGATGGACATCAGGCGCCGGATCGACACGGCATCCGGCGCCTGATACTCCGATACGCTGGGCTAGATGCTCAGCCTCGAGACCTTCGTGCCGTCCACCGACAGGTCGGCCATCAATCCCGCATTCGTCAACACGAGCGCCTCGACCGGGGCCATCGCCGTGGTCGTGTCGATCGAGCCGTTCGCGCCGAGCTTGAGCACGGCGACCGACGCGTCGCCGCCCGCCGACCACCCGTCGCGATTGCGGAACGTGTCGAGCGCTTCCTGCGTCATGAACAGGAAGATCAGCGCCTTCGATTGAGCGCCGGCCTGCAGGCCGACCGACAGCGCGGTCGTGCTGTAGTAGCCCGTGGTCGTACCGCCCACGCGCAATGCGCCGCGGCCGTACGCGGCGCCGACGATGAAGCCGGCCTTCACGACGTCGGGGAAGATGAGCACGCCGCGCGCTTTCGAAACGAGCTCGCGCGAGCCGCTGACCTGCGTATAGAGCTTGCCGAGCGTTTCGTCGACCGACGAGTTAATCGAGCGGCGCTGGCTAGCCGGGTCATCATTCGCCCCCGTGTTCGCCGTGCAGCCGGCCAGCGTAGCAGCCAAGGCCGCGAACGCCGCGCCCGAACTCAAAACAAACTCACGTCTTTGCATGGTGACCTCCGTTGGGTTGAGTGCTTGACAACATCGAACCATCGACACTTGAGGCACAGTCGCCGATATCGCACTTGAAATCGAGCGTTCGATCTGCGGTGAACGAGCTAAAGCACATTGTGTGCCGTAGGCACTTTTCACGAATGTCGCGCGATAGGGACGTAATTTATATCCGAAACACACGTCGGCGCAGGGCGATCCTGCCGACCGATTGAATTCTTTACGTGATGAACGCGCTCGATGAATGCGCGGCGAGCATACGTCGCGTGCGTGGCGTGCGCGTGACGTGTGTGCGGTGCGGCATGAATTGCCTGGGGAGCTCGAACCCCGGGCGCCGCGAGCCGCTCAGCGGCGCGGGCCGTCGACGCGCGACGCGCCGGCCTGACCGACCGAGATCGCGGGCGCCGGGCGTCGGAGCGCGCGCCGGATCAGACCGCAGACCAGTCCGACGCACAGCACGAACACACACGGAATCACCCAATAGACGACCACGGCCTGAAAGAACCCCGTGATTTGCGCGATGCGGCGCACGTGCAATTCGCTGACGGCGGCGTCGCGCGACGCGGCATTGGCATCGACGATCGCGGCCGGACAGCCGGCCGCGCGCGCGGCGTCGAGCGTGCCCGTGCATTGCGCGACGCCGGGCATCGCGCGTTGCGCCTCGGTGACGTTCCATCGCCCGATGCTCACGCGAAGATCCGCCGAGTCGTAGAGCATCTCGGCGACCATTTCCTTGAGCCCGAGCGCGACCACCGGCACCGCCCAGACCAGGCAGGTGATGATCCAACGCCGCCACCAGCGCCCGGGGCGTTTGCCGGCCGCGTCTTGTGCCGCTTTCGTCGCCATCGCTGTCTCCGTGCGTGTATTGGCAACTCGCGCGCTGGCATGCCCGCGTGGGCTGATGGGGACCGTCGTGCGGCACGGCGAGGCCGCTCGGCCCGCCGCGCGCCGACCGGGGTCATGTCGCGCGAAGCCATGATAAGCGAAATGGACCGCCCCCATCGGCGTGTCGTTACGTAATTCTTGCGCGATTTGTGTAAATAACCGACGTGTGCGCGTCCTCGCGGGACGCGTCGGCCGACATCGCCGGCCAGCCGCGGCCTGACGTTTCGCGCGTCGCGCCGTGTGCGGCGGGGCTGCGCGCCCGGCTCGCGCTCGGGACCTCGGGCATTGCCGCCACGTTGCCGCGACACGCTTATGGCGGTACGTCTTTTGCTTATTCTGCGGGCTGACATGTCTCGACTGTCATGACATGCACGGCGGCCCGCGACAACGCGGCGCGGTCGCGTTTCAGGCGGTCGACGCAAGCAAGCCGGGTAGGGAGAAAGCATGAAGATCGTATGGGTCGGGGACGGTGTGCGTTCGCGTGGATCGATGGCGACGCACCATGAGGCGGCACGCCCGGCGAGGCGTGTTCGCGCCGGAGCGCGCACGTGAAGGCCGGCAACGTATCGGCGTGCGCCGCGTACGCGCGTGAGACGGATTGCGCGGGACGGGAGCCTGGCGCGCGCAAGGATTTCGAGCCTCGGCTGCCGCCCGATCCGGGCACAAGCGCCCGCTCGGTCGACGTGCGCCGCGACGCCTATCGCGTCCTGGTCGTCGACGACAATATCGACGCCTGCGAAGGCACGGCCATGCTCATCGAGTTTGCCGGATACGCGGTCGAAATCGCGTTCGACGGTCCGCTCGCGATCGAGAAGGCGCTGCGGTTTCGCCCGCACGTCGTGCTGCTCGATATCGCGATGCCGCGGATGAGCGGCTATGAGGTCGCGCGGCGCCTGCGCGACCATGCGCTGACGCGCGATGCGATCCTGATCGCGCTCACGGGCCTCGGCGCGGCCGACGATGTGGCGCGCGCCTGGCAGGCCGGCTTCGACGACTATCGTCTGAAGCCCGTCGATATCGAAGAGCTGCTCGACGTGCTGTCCGCGCAACTCGACCGACGCAGCCTTCGCTAAGCAGGGGCGCGGCCGTGCGCGATCGGTATCGCGTTACCTCATCCCGAAATTAAAAGCTTCTCGAACTTTTGATGTCGTGCAATTCGCGTCGGCGCCAGTTGACTTGGCCCCGAATGCGGCCACAATCTCGGCAGGCAATTTTTTCCGAGCCCCCATGGCCACGATCAAGGATGTTGCCGCGCGAGCCGGCGTCTCGTTCACCACGGTTTCCCACGTCGTCAACAATACGCGGCCGGTCAGCAGCGAGGTTCGCACGAAGGTCGAGGCGGCCATTCGCGAACTCAATTTCGTACCGAGCGCCGTCGCGCGCTCGCTCAAGGCGCGCACGACATCGACGATCGGCGTCGTTGTCCCGAACAACACGAATCCGTACTTCGCCGAGATGTCGCGCGGCATCGAGAACTATTGCGAGCGCCGCGGCTATTGCGTGATTCTCGGCAATTCGGACGACGAGCCCGAAAAACAGCGCAAATACCTGCGGGTCATGCTCGAACGGCGGATCGACGGTCTGATCGTCGCGTCGGCCGGCGACGAGAACACGCTCGCCGACGCGCTCGGCCGAGCGAGCCTGCCGGTCGTGATCGTCGATCGCGAGGTGCCCGGCGTCGAAGCGGATCTCGTCCAGATCGACCACGAGCAAGGCGCGTATATGGCCGCGCATCATCTGATCGAGCTCGGGCATCGGCGCATCGCCTGTATCTCGGGGCCCGCGCAGATGGTCGTCAGCGAGGCGCGCTTCAGGGGCTTTCGCCGCGCGCTCGAGGAGCAGGGGCTCGCCGTCGATGCGCATCAGGTCATCGCCTCGGACTACACGAGTCATGGCGGCTATGAAGCGGCCGTCGCGCTGCTCGGCGGCGGGCGGCCCTCGGCGATTTTCGCGACCAACGACATGATGGCGCTCGGCGTGCTCCGCGCGGCCGCCGAACGTGGCCTGTCGGTGCCGCGCGATCTGTCGGTCATCGGCTTCGACGATATCGAACTCTCGCGGTACTTTTATCCCGCGCTCACGACGGTCGGGCAATCGATTGTCATGCTCGGCGAGCGCGCCGCGCAGACGCTGATCGAGCGTGTGACGAAATCCGTCGAGGCGGATCCTCAGCGGCTGATCATCGCGCCCGAACTCAAGATCCGCGAATCGACGGGGGCGCCGCCCGCCGCGTAATATTGGCGCGGTATAACCGCTCGATCCGAGTCGCGGAGCCGATATGCCCGAGCTGACGAAACCGCCGAGCCCCGATGCGAGCCCCCATGCAAGCCCTTATGTGAGCCCTTGTGTGAGCCGTTATACCGCGCGCATCGACGGCCGCGGCTATGTGTTCGGCGATCTGCGCACGGTCATGGCCAAGGCCAGTCCGTTTCGATCGGGCGACGCACTCGCGGGGCTCGCGGCGCAATCGGAAGAGGAGCGCATGCTCGCGCGCACGGTGCTCGCCGATGTGCCGCTCGCGCGTTTTCTCGATGAAGTTCTGATCCCGTACGAGGACGACGAAGTCACGCGTCTGATCGTCGATACGCATGACCCGGTCGCCTTCGCCGAAATCGCCCATCTGACGGTCGGCGGCTTGCGCGACTGGCTGCTCGGCGATGCGGCCGATACCGCTGCGCTGACCCGCATCGCGCCGGGCCTGACACCTGAAATGGCCGCGGCGGTCTCGAAGCTCATGCGTAACCAGGATCTGATCCTCGTCGCGCAGAAATGCCGGGTCGTCACGCGCTTTCGTAATACGATCGGGCTGCCCGGACGCCTGTCGGTCCGTCTGCAGCCGAATCACCCGACCGACGATCCGAAGGGCATCGCCGCGTCGATGCTCGATGGCCTGCTCTATGGGTGCGGCGATGCCGTCATCGGCATCAATCCCGCGAGCGACGATCCTGCCGCGATCGTCAAACTGATCGAGATGATCGACGCGTTCCGGCAACGGTACGACGTGCCGACGCAATCATGCGTGCTCACGCATGTCACACAGACGATCGATGCGATCGAGCGGCGCGCGCCCGTCGATCTCGTGTTCCAGTCGATCGCGGGCACGCAGCGCGCGAACGCGGGGTTCGGCATCGATCTCGCGCTGCTGCGCGAGGCGCATCACGCCGCGTTGTCGCTCGCGCGCGGCACGGTCGGCGAGAACGTCATGTACTTCGAGACGGGCCAGGGCAGCGCGTTATCGGCCGATGCCCATCACGGCGTCGATCAGCAGACGTGCGAGGCGCGCGCGTATGCGGTCGCGCGTGCGTTTCGGCCTTTGCTCGTCAACACGGTGGTCGGCTTCATCGGCCCCGAGTACCTCTACAACGGCAAGCAGATCATCCGCGCGGGGCTCGAAGATCACTTCTGCGGCAAGCTGCTGGGCGTGCCGATGGGCTGCGATATCTGCTACACGAACCACGCGGATGCGGACCAGGACGATATGGATACGCTGTTGACGCTGCTGTGCGTCGCGGGCGTCAACTTCGTCATGGGCGTGCCCGGCGCGGACGACATCATGCTCAATTACCAGAGCACCTCGTTTCACGACGCGCTCTACGCGCGACGCGTGCTTGGGCTCGGGCGCGCGCCGGAGTTCGAGCAATGGCTCGTCAAGATGGGCGTGACGGATGCCGATGGGCATCTCGAACGCGTGCCGTCGGCGCAGCGCTTGTTGCCCGCGGCGCACGCGTTGCTTGATGAGCGGCGATGAGAGGCGCACGGACGGGCCCGCGATAAAGGGCTTGAATAAAGCGCTTCCAGAAGGTGCTTCAACAACGGGCTTCAATGAAGAGCTTCAACAAAAGGCCGCAATAAGGCACGCAATTGAGGGTGGCGATCCAGCGCCGCGAGACGCACCGTGCGACGGGTTCGACGAGGCATGGGGCGTGCGGCAATCGACGAGGGGGTGCGATGACCCAAGACGTGATCGCCAATCCATGGCGCGAACTCCGGACGTTTACGCGCGCGCGCATTGCGCTCGGACGCGCCGGAGACAGTCTGCCGACGGACGCCGTGCTCGAGTTCGGGCTGGCGCATGCGCGTGCGCGCGACGCCGTGCACGAGCCGCTCGATGTCGCGGCGCTCGATGCGGCGCTGTCGGCCGTCGGACTGCGTTCGCTTGCCGTGAAGAGCGAAGCCCGCGACCGCGCGCAATATCTATTGCGGCCTGACCTCGGCCGACGCCTCGATGCGGCCAGCGGCACGACGCTCGATACGTATCGCCGCCACGCGGCGGAAGCCGCCGTCGCCTCGGGCGGCGGCGGAGTCGCCGCGCCCTCGATCGTCTTCGTGATCGCCGACGGCTTGTCCGCGTTCGCGCCCCAGCGTCATGCGTTGCCGTTGCTCGGCGAGGTGCTGCCGCAGCTTCGCGACTGGCATGTGGGCCCGATCGTGATCGCGACGCAATCGCGGGTCGCGCTCGGCGACGGCATCGGGGAGCGGCTCGGCGCCGACGTCGTGGTCATGCTGATCGGCGAGCGGCCGGGTTTGAGCTCGCCCGACAGTCTCGGCCTCTATCTCACGTGGGCGCCGCGCGTCGGCCGTACGGACGCCGAGCGCAACTGCATTTCGAATGTGCGGCCCGAAGGGCTCGATTATCCAAGCGCCGCGCGCAAACTCGCGTTCCTGCTCGGCCGTGCGCGTGCGCTCGGCGCGACCGGTCTCGCGCTCAAAGACGAGAGCGCGTCGAACCCGACGATCGGCGGCTGAAATCGACGATTCGAATTCGATGACGCGGCCGTATCGATCGGGTGCCGGGCGCTTATGAGTGGCCTATGAGTGGCTTGTCAGCCGCTTAACGGTCACTTAACGGTCGCTTAGTGATCATTTCATGGTCGCTTGATGATCGCCTAACGCCGCGATAACGGTCCGCGCGACGCCCGGCGTCCCGATCAAGGCGCCGGTGCCGAGGCCGGCTGCGGCGGCGCTTCGCTGCTCGCCGTCGCGGGCGGGGTCTGTTCCCATCCGCCGCCGAGCGCGAGGAACAGATCGACCTGGTCGATCGAGACGGCGGCTTCGGCCCCGGCGACTTGACCATCGACCGACGCAAGCGTGCGCATCGCATCGAGATCGGCCAGCGACGATTGACGGCCGGCCAGATAGAGCCGATGCGTCTGATCGGCCGTCTTCGACGCCGATGCGCGCGCGGTCTTGAGCGCGTCCTCGCGCGCGAGATCGCTCGAATACGTCGCGAGCTCGCTTTCGGTTTCGCGCAGCGCATTGAGCACAACGCCGTCGAACGAGGCGAGCGCGCCCGATGCCGAGGCTTCCGCTTCATGCACGCGTTCGCGTTGCCCGTTGATCGGGAAATTCCACGAGATCAAGGGACCGAAGTTCCAGCGCGCGGTCGCGCTTTGCGGAATGTCCTCGAGCACGCCCGTGAAGCCGGCCGACGCGCCGATGCTGATGTTCGGATAGAGCGAGGCCGTGGCGACGCCGATCCGCGCGGTTGCCGCGGCGAGCTTGCGTTCCGATTCGCGGATGTCGGGACGGCGGCGCAGCAGCGCGGCGCCGTCGCCGACCGGGATCGCCTGCCTGAGGCGCGGCAGCTTGTCGCAGGTGCCGATCTCGGGCGGCAATTCGTTCGGCGCGCGTCCGGTCAGCATCGCGAGCCGGTAGAGCGCGACACGCTTGCGCGCCGTGAAGCGCGGGATATCCGCGCTCAACGTGGCGGTCTGCGTCTGCGAGCGCGTGACTTCGGGTTCGTTGGCACGGCCTGCATCGCGCAGCCGCTTGGTCAGCGCGAGGCTCTGATTCTGGAGATCGAGCGAGTGCTGCGCGACGTTGAGTTCATCGCCGGCCGCGCAGTTTTCGACATAGGACCGCACGACGTCGGCCACGACGGTGATGCGCGCGACGTCGGCCGCGGCTTGCGCGGCTTGCTGATCGGCGGCCGAGGCTTCGACGCCGCGGCGGATCTGGCCGAACAGATCGAGCTGATACGACACCGCGATGCCGAAATCGCCTTCGTTGACGACCGGCACCTTCTCGGTCAGCAGATAGGCTTCGCCGGATTCCTGCGCGCGCAGCACCGCCGCGTCGGTCTTGCCCGAGAAGCCGCCGGCCTGCTCGGCGGCTTCGGTCGCGAAACTCGCGCGCGCGATGTTTGCGGCGGCCACGCGCAGATTCGTGTTCGAACGCAGCGCGTCCTCGACGAGCTGATTGAGCGCCGGGTCGTCGTACAGATGCCACCAGTCGGACGGCACGTCGGCATCGCTGACTTCCTTGCCGCTTGCGGTCGTCAACGATCCCGCGGCGGCCGGGTTCCGCACGGCGGCATCCTTGGGGACTTCATAGTTCGGCCCGAGCGTGCACGCCGCCGCGCAGAGCAGCAGCGCGCCGACGGCGGTATGGCGGAGTACGGCGTTCATTTCGTGGATCCACTCGCAGGCTGGGCGGCCGGCGTCGAGGCCGACGTATCCGATGTCGCGGCCGGGGCCGACGCGCTTGACGCATCCGGCACGCCTGACGCGCCCGACGCCGGTTGCCGGGCATGCAAGCCCAGCGTCGGCGGCGGCGTTTCGATCGAGACCGTCGCGGTGCGTCCCGCGATCAGACGGAAATCGGGCGGCACTTCGTCGAGCATCACGCGCACGGGAATCCGCTGAGCGAGACGCACCCAACTGAACGCGGGGTTCACGTTCGGCAGCAGATTGCTGCTCGACGCACGGTCGCGGTCCTCGATCGCGGCGACGATGCTCTGCACGTGTCCGCGCAGCGGCTTGTCCTCGCCCATGACGTTGATCAGCACCTTCTGGCCGACGTGAATGCCGCGCAGCTTCGTTTCCTCGAAGTAGCCGTCGACGTGGAACGCATTGGCGTCGACGACGGCGAGCACCGGCCGGCCGGCCGCCGCGAATTCGCCGACGCGCGGCGCGCGGTCGCTCAGATAGCCGTCGACGGGGCTCTTGATCGTCGCGCGTTCGAGATTGAGCTGCGCGACGCCGAGTGCGACCTGGGCGTCCTGCAGCGCCGCCGCGGCCGTATCGACGCGCGTCTGGCTTTCTTCGAGCACTTCGCGCGCGACGAGGTCGCCCAGCCCGCGATTGCGCGCATATTCGCGACGCGCTTCGTCGAGCGTCGCCTTGCGTTGCGCGATCGTCGCCTGCGCCTGGTTCCGCGCGAGTTCGAAACGCGCGCTGTCGATGACGAACAGCACCTGGCCCTTCGCGACGGCCTGGTTGTCCGCGACGCGCACGTCGACGATCAGACCCGACACATCGGGCGCGACTTCGATGACGTGGCTGCCGACGCGGCCGTCGCGCGTCCATGGCGCGAACATGTAATAGCCGACGAGCCGCCAGAGCACGAAGGCGGCGATCGCGACGACGATGAGGGTAAAGACGACCCGTGCGATCAATGCGACGGAAAGGAAAGGTTTTTTCACGTTATTTGCCAGTTCATCAACGACGCGTCAGCGACACGACAACGCCCAGAATGATCACGTACAGCCCAAGATCGAAAATCGAGCGGTGCCAGACATATTCATAGAAACGCGTATGCGAAAGGACCTTTCGAATCGCGAGGTTGATCGCGTACGCGATCAGCATCAGCCAGAGCAGGGCCGGGATAAAGACACCGAGAATATCGACTTCGCCGATCATCGGTTACCTCCGGTGCGGGTCAAGGGCGTGGTGATCACGATGGTATCGAACCGGTGGAATGAAAAGGGGGCGGCGTGTTCGGAAACGCGGCGAGCCGCATCGACACGAGCGCATGCATCGAGTCGCGCTGGACGGCGTCGGGCGGCACGTTGACCGAATCGTCGAGCGCCGCGTCGATGGCGGCGAGCAGCGCGCTCGACGGGGCGAGCCGGCGGCCGCGCGCGACACAGCGCTCGAAGTGCAGCCGCACTTCGCGGAGCACGAGATCGATCGCGGCGCGCAGACCGGGCCGGACCTTGGCGCGCTCGAATTGCAGATCGAGCGTGTTGAGTCCGATGCGCAGATCGCGCAGGCTGTCGATCGACGGGTGATCGTGCGCGTCCGACGTGCCCAGACGCGGCAGCAATTGCATGAGGCGATCGAACATGCGCGAGGCCATATTGCGCTGGGCTTCGATCTCGTGCGGCGAGGCGGCGTCGATCAGATCCTGCCACGACGACTCGATGATCCGGCGCGCCGCAAGCTCGGAACCGAACGGCCGCGTCACGCGCGTCCACAGATACGCGAACAGCAAGCCGACGAGTCCCGACAGATTGCTGTTGAGGAAAATCTCGAAGTTCGAGTCATACGCGGTTTGAATGCTGATGAACGTCGCGGTGTTCACCGCGACGAGCATCGTCGCAAGCGCGAAGTGCGGCTGCGGAATCAGCGTGCCGACCAGGATGAACGGCACCGCGAACAGGATCACGAGCATCGGGAAATCATGGACCTGAGGCAGCACGACGAAGATATAGAGGCCCGCGAGCACGACGCTCGCCGCGGTCGACGTGAAGAACTTGAAGACCGACGGCGCGGGGTCGTCGAGCGCCGCGAAGAAACAGCACGCGACGGCCGCGAGCGACACGCCGCCCGCGCCGTCCTGCCAGCCCGTCGAGATCCAGAGCAGGCACGCGACGAAGACCGCGCCGATCGCGGACAACGTCGAGAACAGCATGATGCCGCGGTCGAAGAACGGCTCCGTGCCGCCGAGCCGCCAGTGGCGGAACGCGGGTTCCCACGTTTCGCGCCGGTCGCCGGAGATCGCGTGCTGGAGCGTGATGCAGTCCTGCCAGAGTTCGACGAGCAGACGCAAGCGCCAGAGCACGCTCGACACGATCGCGCCTTCCCATGTCCTGAGTGTGTCGGCGTCGGGGTCGAGCGTCGCGAAAGCGTCCTGCAGCCGCGCGGCGCCGGCGGCAATCGTCGCGCTGTCGTGTTCGCCCGGATGCCGGCGCGTCGCTTCGATCCATGCGAGCGCGTCGTCGACGACGCGCGTCACGGCGGCTTCGGCGGGCAGGCCGCTCGCGCGGAACACGCGCAGCGGATCCGCGAGCGCGCCGATGATCGGCAGCAGCACACTCATGCGGCCGTGCAGCGCGCGCGCCTTGCGCACGATATCGGGGCGCGTGCCGTCGTGGCTCAACTGGCTCAGCAGCATTTCGAGCGCGTTGATCGTCGCGGCCATGCGTTGGCGCGTATCGCCGAGTTTCTTGCCGGCCGAGCGGCCGCCGAGCGCTTCGGACGCGTAGAACGCGGCATCGCTGAACCACGCGAGCGTGCGCTCGCCGAGGACCGGCGCGAGCTTGCTCGGCAGGATCGATGCGTTGACGAGCGAGGCGCAGACCACGCCGAGCGTGATTTCCTCGAAGCGCGCGAGCGCGACGTCGAACACGGTCGCGGGATTGTTGACGGTCGGCAGCGCGATCAGCGGCAGCGTATAGCCCGCGAGCAGGAAGACGTACGACTTCGCGGTCCGGTCCGAGATCGCGAGATAGAGCATGACGCCCATCCAGACCGCGATCGCCGCGCTGAACAGGATCGGCGTTTGCACGAGCGGCGGCACGAGCGCGACGGCGCCCGCCGCGCCGAGCATCGTGCCGAGCGCGCGATAGAGGGCCTTGGACGTGGTCGCGCCGACGAAGGGATTCGACGCGATATAGACCGACGCCATCGCCCAGTACGGGCGCGGCAATTCGAATTTGAGCGCGAGGTAAAGCGCGAGCATCGACGCGACGAACGTCTTGACCGAGAAGATCCAGTCGCGGGATGAGGGCAGGGGCATACGAAGGCGGCGGTGCGGTTAAGGGGTGTCTTTCAAGGGGCGTCGATCAAGGGGCGTCGGCCGTGTCGGACGCCGCGGCGAGTTCGATCGCCTTGAATACGCGCAGCGTCGCGGCGAGATCGGCCGCGCTGATGCCCTTGAACTTCTCGGCACGCAACTGCACGAGGGCGTCTTCGATCTGCGCGCAGACGGCACGGCCCGCATCGGTCAGCCAGATCGTTTTCGCGCGACCGTCGGCCGGGTCTTCTTCGCGCCGCGCGAGGTTCGCGCCGCAAAGCTGGTCGAGCAGCCGCACGAGCGACGGTCCCTCGATGCCGACGTATTCGGCCAGCGTGCCCTGACGCACGCCCTCGCCGAGCCGACCGATCATCAGCAGCGGCGTCGCACAGGCTTCGGAGACGCCGTAACCCGAAATCACATGATCCGACGCGCGCCGCCACTGGCGCGAAACGCGCACGAGGCCGCCCGTCACGGATCGTCTGAGGTCATGGATATTTGGCATCGCGGCATTTTAGATGTTAATTAATTCGGTAGCAAGCTATTGAATTTGAATCGGGGCTCGAAGGGTCGGCTTGTCCGATCGATGCGGCGCGCGGGCTGTCGACGATTATGCGCAACCGCGCGGCATTTCACAGCCCGGCATCGTCGCAGTGCGGCATCGCGGCATTGCATCTGTGCGATAGGCGAACGGCGCGTCGAGCCGGGGTGCGGCGTAAGATCACGCATCGGCGGAGGCCGCGCGCGGCCCGCCTCACGTGCGAGCCCCTCGATGAGCGACACGATGACCGACACGATCGATTTCGATGCGGAATGGCTTGAGCCCGACGGCGAGGGCGGATTCGCGTCGGGGACGGTCGGCGGGGAGCGCACGCGGCGCTACCACGCGTTGCTGCTGAGCGCGACGACGCCGCCCACGGGCCGTTATGCGCTCGTCCAGGGCATCGAGGTCTGGGTCGAAACCGAGCACGAGCGCATCCCGCTGTCGACGCAGCGCTATCTGCCCGACGTCGTCTACCCCGACGGCACCGCGCACCTGGTTCGGTTCGACGACACGCCCTGGCCGAGCTGGCGCTACGCGATCGACGCCGCGCTCGACGTCGAGTTCGAATTGTTTGTCGCGAAAGCTTCGTGCGAAACCGTGCTGCGCTGGCGCGCCGTGCCCGCGCACGACGACGCGGGCGCCGAGCCGGCCGCGGGCATGTACGGATCGCGCACGCCACGCGCGCCGATCGTGCTGTCGGTCCGCCTGTTGCTGTCGGGGCGCGACTATCACAGTCTCCATCACGAGAACCCGGTGTTCGATTTCGAGGAGGCCGGCCGCGGCAATATCGGCTGGCGGCCCTACAACGGCTTGCCCGAAATCGCGGTCGCGAGCAATGGTACGTACGCGCATGCGCCCGAGTGGTATCGGAACTTCCTCTACCGCTTCGAACGCGAGCGCGGACTCGACGCGAGCGAAGACCTCGCGTCGCCGGGCACCCTGACGTTCGACCTGCATGCGCGTGACGCGGTCGTCGTGCTGCGCGCGGGCGCGCCGGCCGACCTCGATGCGCTGGCCCACGCGAACGCGCTCGCGCGCCTCGAGCGTACGCGGCGCGAGGCATTCGATGCGCCGCTCGAACGCGCGAGCGACGCCTACCTCGTACGGCGCGCCGCGGGCAAGACGCTCGTCGCGGGCTTTCCATGGTTCACGGACTGGGGACGCGATACGTTTATCGCCATGCGCGGACTCATGATCGCGACGGGACGGCTCGACGAAGCCGAGGCGATCCTCGTGAGCTGGGCCGGCGCGGTGTCCGAGGGCATGATGCCGAACCGGTTTCCCGACGACGGCGGCGCGCCCGAGTACAACGCGGTCGACGCGTCGCTCTGGTTCGTGATCGCCGTGCACGACTATCTGCTGACGCGGCATGCGCGCGCGGCGACGATCGCGACGCTGCGGCGCGCGGTCGACGCGATTCTCGACGGCTACGCGCGCGGCACGCGCTTCCGGATCGGCGCCGACGCGGACGGGCTGATTCGCGCGGGCACATCGGGCGTGCAACTGACGTGGATGGACGCAAAGGTCGACGCGTGGGTCGTGACGCCGCGCATCGGCAAGCCGGTCGAAGTGCAGGCGCTCTGGATCAACGCATTGCGGATCGCCGGCGCGTGGACCGATGCATGGCGTGCGCTCGAACACCGCGCGTACGCATCGTTTCATCAGCGCTTCGTCGATCCCGTGCAAGGCGGACTGTTCGACGTCGTCGACGAAGACCACACGCCCGGCAAGCTCGATCGCAAGATCCGTCCGAACCAGATTTTCGCGGTCGGCGGCCTCCCGTACGGCGTGCTGGGCCGCGACGAGGCGCAACGCGTCGTCGCGCAGGTCGAGGACGAACTGTTGACGCCGATGGGCTTGCGCACCTTATCGCCGCGCGAGCGCGCCTATCGGGGCCGATACGAAGGCGGGCCGCACGAGCGCGACGGCGCGTATCACCAGGGGACGGTCTGGCCGTGGCTCATGGGGCCGTTCGTCGATGCGTGGCTGCGTGTGCACGGTTCGACGGGCGCGACGCGCGTCGAGGCCCGCGAGCGGTTTCTCGCGCCGCTTCGCGCGCATCTGCGGACCGCGGGTCTCGGTCACGTGTCCGAGATCGCCGACGGCGATGCGCCGCATACGCCGCGCGGCGCGCCGTTCCAGGCCTGGTCGCTCGGCGAGCTGATCCGCATCGAGCAATGGCTGCGCGACGCGGCGCCCACGCACGAGGGCGACGATCGCTGGGCCTGACGGTGCGCGCAGACGCTGCGCGCACGATGCGCTAGAGTCCTCGTCTGCGTTCGTTTTCTCTCGTCTGCGAGGAATGTCATGCCGCCGCTCTGTCCCGCGAAGTTGCTTGCGACCGTCGAAGGCCAACGTCTGCACGGCCCCGACCTCACCCATTGGCGGCAATGGGGGCCATACCTGAGCGAGCGGCAATGGGGGACCGTGCGCGAAGACTACAGCGCCGACGGCACGGCTTGGGATTCGTTTCCGCATGATCATGCGCGCAGCCGCGCGTATCGCTGGGGCGAGGACGGCATCGCGGGCTTCGGCGACGACAAGCTCGACTGGTGCATCTCGCTCGCGCTCTGGAATCAGCACGACCCGATCCTCAAGGAACGGCTGTTCGGGCTCACGAACGCCGAGGGCAACCACGGCGAGGACGTCAAGGAACTGTATTTCTACCTCGACGGCACGCCGACGCATTCGTATATGCGCATGCTCTACAAGTATCCGCATGCGGCGTATCCGTATGCGGACCTCGTTCAGGAAAACGCGCGGCGCGGCCCCGACCGGCCCGAATACGAAATTCTCGATACGGGCGTGTTCGACGACGAGCGCTTCTTCGACGTGATGGTCGAATACGCGAAGCACGGGACCGACGACATCGTCATGCGCGTGAGCGTCGAAAATCGCAGCGACGAGTCGGCCGTGCTCGATCTGCTGCCCCAGGTCTGGGCCCGCAATACCTGGTCGTGGGATACCAAGACGCCGAAACCCGCGATGCATCGGGCCGACGTCGACGGCGAGACGCGCATCTATGCGCGGCATCCGTCGCAGCCGCCGTTCGTCGTGACGGCGCACGCGGAGCAGCCGATCGACTGGATCTTCTGCGAGAACGAGACGAACGTGCGGCGCCTGTTCGGCATGGACGGCGCGGGGCCGTTCAAGGATGGCTTCAACGACTATCTCGTCGAACATCGCGAGGATGCGATCCGGCGCGACCAGGGCACGCGCGTGGCGGCCCGCGTGCATCTCGAACTCGCGGGCCACGCGACGCAGACCGTCTATTTGCGCATGCGCGCCGACGGTCCGCGCTGGCCGGCCACGCTTGACTACGACGCCGTCATTCGCCGTCGGCGCGCCGAGGCCGACGAGTTCTACGCGGCCATCCAGTTCCAGCTCGCAAGCGACGACGCGCGGCTCGTCCAGCGGCAGGCGCTCGCGGGCATGCTCTGGTCCAAGCAGTACTACCACTTCGACGTCGCGATGTGGCTCGACGGCGACGAGGCGCAACCCAAACCGCCGCGCGAACGCAAGCGCGGCCGCAATCGGGACTGGCGGCACCTGTCGAACTGCGACATCGTATCGATGCCCGACAAATGGGAGTACCCGTGGTACGCGTCGTGGGACCTCGCGTTTCATGCGGTCGCCTTCGCGCTGATCGACCCCGATTTCGCGAAGAAGCAATTATTGCTGCTCGTCAAGGACCGCTACCTGCATCCGAACGGTCAGATTCCCGCCTATGAATGGGCCTTCGGCGATGCGAATCCGCCCGTGCATGCGTGGGCCGCATGGCGCGTGTACGAAATGGACAAGGTGCTGACGGGCAAGGGCGATCGCGATTTTCTCGAACGCATCTTCCACAAGCTGCTTCTCAATTTCTCGTGGTGGGTCAACCGCAAGGACGCCGACGGGCACAACCTCTTCCAGGGCGGCTTTCTCGGGCTCGACAACGTCGGCATCTTCGACCGGTCCTCGCCGCTGCCGACGGGCGGACGGATCGACCAGGCCGACGGCACGGCCTGGATGGCGGCGTATGCGCTCGACCTCATGCGGATCGCGCTCGAGCTCGCGTCGGAGGATCCGGTCTTTGTCGATATCGGCGTCAAGTTCTTCGAGCATTTCCTTTACATCGCCGAGGCGGTCGGGCGCAGCGACACGTGCGAGACCGGACTCTGGGACGAAGACGATCAGTTCTTCTATGACGTGCTCCGGCTTCCCGACGGCACGACCGTGCCGATGCGCATCCGCTCGATCGTCGGGCTGATCCCGATGTTCGCCGTGCATACGCTTTCGCAGAAGCTCTACGGTCATTTGCCGTATCTGCGCGAGCGCTTGTCGTGGTTCCTCAATCACCGGCCCGATCTCGCGAAGCTCGTCTCGCGCTGGTACGAGCCCGGCGGCGGGCGGGCCGACCAGATGCTGCTCTCGCTGCTGCGTGGTCACCGGATGAAGGCGCTGCTGCGCCGGATGCTCGATGAAAGCGAATTCTTGTCGAAGTTCGGCGTGCGCGCGCTCTCGCGCGTGCATCACGACAACCCGTTCGAATATCGCCACAACGGCAACCGATTCGGGATTCGATATTTGCCGGCCGAATCGGATTCGCGCGTGTTCGGCGGCAATTCGAACTGGCGCGGGCCGATCTGGATGCCGGTCAACTATCTGCTGATCGAGTCGCTCTACGAGTTCCATCGCTAT
Source organism: Pararobbsia silviterrae (assembly GCF_003628125.1). Lineage (GTDB taxonomy): Bacteria > Pseudomonadota > Gammaproteobacteria > Burkholderiales > Burkholderiaceae > Pararobbsia > Pararobbsia silviterrae. The sequence goes on along the minus strand of NZ_RBZU01000021.1, from coordinate 8,348 downwards.
TACGGCGACGAGTTCCAGGTCGAATATCCGACGCACTCGGGCGAGACGCGTTCGCTCGATGGGATCGCGCAGGCGATCGGCGACCGGCTCACGCGATTGTTCCTGCTCGACGAGACCGGCCGCCGCCCCGTGATGGCGGCCTATCCGCTGCTCGAGGCCGATCCGCGCGCCCGCGATCTGATCCTGTTTCACGAGTACTTCCACGGCGATAACGGACGCGGCGTCGGCGCATCGCACCAGACGGGCTGGACGGGCCTCGTCGCTTTGCTGTTGCAGCCGCGCGTATCGGCCGAGGCGGCCGACGTACCCGCGGTCGATCCGGCGCGCGCCGAGGCGGAAACGGTCGCGCCGTGAGGGCGGATTCGGAGTCGGGCGCCTCGATCATTGGATACGCTGTATACAGGTCAGCGGAGAAATCGATCGATACACGAACGGCACAGGCATCAAGGAATATCTGAATTCGTTCACCTTTTGGCCTTGAATTCCGATTTATCCATCTGTTTTTAAACAAAAATACAGGACACTGGAAGTCGATTTCACGTGCTTTTGATGCCTCGTGTTTACCCTTAAAAACACGATTCAATGATGCAATTTTAAGTCTTGCTGTATACAGTCGAGTCCATGGATTCCCCAGGACCCGACCGATATGGATCTCAAAGACGCAGCAAGCCCGGACGCCCGCAACGGCTCGGCCTCGCAGACCGTGCGCGCGTTGCTCGGCATTCGCGAACTGATTCTCGGCGGCGAACTCACGCCCGGTAGCCGGATATCCGAACTCTGGGTCGTCGACCGGCTCGGCGTGTCCCGCACGCCCGTGCGCGCCGCGCTGATCCGTTTGCAGGAAGAGGGCTTACTCGAACCGATCACGTCGGGCGGATTCGCGGTCCGCACCTTCAGCGAAACCGAAATCGGCGATTCGATCGAGCTGCGCGGCACGCTCGAAGGGTTCGCGGCGCGCCTCGCGGCCGAACGGGGCGTCGCGCCCGAGATGCTCGATGCGTTGCGCGAATGCGTCGATCACATCGATGTCGCGCTTGAAGGCGATCTCACGCAAGAGAAGTTTTCGATCTATGTCGAGATGAACGCGCGCTTCCACAAGCTGCTCGCGTCGGCCGCGCGCAGCCGTGTCGCCGAGCAGCAGATCGAGCGCGTGATGAATGCGCCGTTCGCGTCGGCGAGCGCGTTCGTGATGGTCCAGTCGATCGAGGACGGCGCGCGCGAAATGCTGTTGATCGCGCAGTCGCAGCATCGCGCGGTCGTCGAGGCGATCGAGAATCGCGAAGGCGCGCGGGCCGAAGCCCTGATGCGCGAGCACGCGCGCATCGCGCATCGGAACCTGCGGCTCGCGCTCCAGAATCAAAAGGCGCTCGCGCGCCTGCTCGGCGGCAATCTGATTCGCCGCGACACGGTTTAGCAAGCAGCAAGACTGGCGCGACCGGGTCCGGCACGGGTCCGATACCCATTCGACACGAATCCGGCGCGCGCTCATGACATCCATAAGGAAGAGGGCGGCCCCACGCCCGCGGAGAACGACATGTATTTGAAGAACACGTGGTATGTCGCGTGCACGCCGGACGAAATCGAAGGCAAGCCGCTCGGCCGGCGGATTTGCGGCGAACCGATCGTGTTTTTTCGAGGCCCGGACGGCCAGGTCGCGGCCGTCGAGGATTTCTGTCCGCATCGCGGCGCGCCGCTGTCGCTCGGATTCATGCGTGACGGGCATCTGGTCTGCGGTTACCACGGGCTGACGATGGGCGTCGACGGCAAGTGCGTGAGCATGCCCGGTCAACGCGTCGGCGGGATTCCGGCGATCCGGCGTTTTCCGGTCGTCGAGCGGCACGGCTTCGTCTGGGTCTGGACGGGCGATGCCGAGCTGGCCGACCCGGCGACGATTCATCACCTCGAGTGGGCCGAGAATCCGCAATGGGCATATGGCGGCGGGCTCTACCACATCGCCTGCGACTACCGGCTCATGATCGACAACCTCATGGATCTCACGCACGAGACCTATGTGCATGCGTCGAGCATCGGCCAGCCCGAAATCGAGGAAGCCGCGCCCGCGACGCGCGTCGAAGGCGACGAGGTCGTCACGAGCCGCTTCATGGAGAACATCGAAGCGCCGCCGTTCTGGAAGGCCGCGTTGCGCGGCAACGGACTCGCGGACGACGTGCCGTGCGATCGCTGGCAAATCTGCCGTTTCACGCCGCCGAGCCATGTGCTGATCGAAGTCGGCGTCGCGCATGCGGGGCACGGCGGCTACGAGGCCGACGCGCAACACAAGGCCGGCTCGATCGTCGTCGACTTCATCACGCCGGAGACCGAGACCTCGATCTGGTATTTCTGGGGCATGGCGCGCAACTTCAAGCCCGACGACGCCGCGCTGACCGATACGATTCGCACGGGCCAGGGCAAGATCTTCTCGGAAGACCTTGAGATGCTCGAAGCGCAGCAGCGTAATTTGCTCGCGCAGCCCGAGCGGCGTTTGCTCAAGCTCAATATCGACGCGGGCGGCGTGCAGTCGCGCAAGGTCATCGAGCGTCTGCTCGAACAGGAGGCGCGGCAACGCGCGGATCTCGTGGCGTCGCGCGCGGCGGCGCCGGCTGCGGCAGGTGCGGCAGCGGCGGGGAACGCGAGCCGGCCGGCGATCGAGATTCGGCCCGCGTGACGCGCCGCAAGCATCGCACGCATCGCATAGCGCATCAGGAAGATCGGGCGGGCGCGTGACGCCCCGCCCACCATGTCGCGCGATCGAGGCCGTTCGTCGGTCACACCGCATCGCGCGACACGGCCATTTTCACGGCGGGTCCTCGCGGACCTGTCGAATCGCAGAGCAGGGGAAACATGGTTGAAGGCCGTTTGATCGAGGTTCGCGTCGCGCGCAAGTCGCTTGTCGCCACGGATATCGCCGCATTGGAACTCGTGCCGGTCGACGGCGCGGCGTTGCCGGCCTTTACGGCAGGCGCGCATATCGATGTGCATCTGCCCGGCGGGCTCGTGCGTCAGTATTCGCTGTGCAACGATCCGAAGGAAACGCATCGTTACGTGATCGGCGTGCTCAAGGAGCCCGCGTCGCGCGGCGGTTCCGTCGCGGTCCATGCGCTCGGCGAGGGCGATCGGCTGACGATCGCCGAGCCGCGCAATCACTTCGCGCTCGTGCAAGGGGCCGACGTGAGCCTGTTGCTCGCGGGCGGTATCGGCATCACGCCGTTGCTCGGCATGGCCGAACAGCTCGCCGCCGATGCGCAGCGCTTCGAACTCCACTACTGCGTGCGCGAGCCCGCGCGCGCGGCGTTTCGCGAGCGCATCGAGGACGGTCCGCTGGCTGCGCACGCGCGTCTCTACTTCGACTCGGCGCCGGCCGAAGCGCGCGCCGACCTGCGCGCGATCATCGGCACGCCCGAGACGGCCCGGCATCTCTACGTCTGCGGTCCCGCGGGCTTTATCGACGCGGTGCTGTCGACCGCGCGAGCACTCGGCTGGGCCGAATCGCATCTGCACAAGGAGTACTTCGCCGCGGCGACGCCGCCCGCGCTCGACGGCGGCGCGTTCCGCGTCAAGCTCGCGAGCACGGGGCAGATCGTCGAGGTCGGCGCGCATCAGACCGTCGTCGAATCGCTCGCGGCGGCGGGCGTCGTCGTACCGACTTCGTGCGAGCAGGGCGTGTGCGGCACGTGTCTGACGCGCGTGATCGCCGGCCGGCCCGATCACCGGGACATGTATCTGACCGATGAGGAGCGCGAGGCGAACGATCAGTTCCTGCCATGCTGTTCGCGCGCGTGCACGCCGGAGCTCGTGATCGATCTCTGATCCCGCGCCGAGCCTATCGTCATTCGCCAAACATTCGTCAGACCGATCGGAACTCGGATCGGACGATATCTTCGCGTGAGTGCTCGCGCATGGCGGCGGCGCGTGTGGCGTGCATGATGCTGCGACTCGTCCAACGGACTTTTCGCAGAGGCACGCCATGGAAATGACTTCACCCCTCAAGGCCTATCTCATCGACGCCGACGGCGCGCGCATCCCGCTTCACGCGCACGCGATCCGGGTCGAATTCGATTCAGGCATGTCGATCGAGATGTCGCTCGACGCGCGGTGCGACGATCCCTTGCGCAACGGGGTGCTGATCTGGGGCGGTGCGGTGCCGCAACCGACCTGGACCGACGATGCATGCGAGGCGCTCACGCTTCAGCTTGGCGTGCGCCCGCTGGGCGGCAACGTGATCAATGTGTATCCGTATCGCTTCGAGAGCGATCCCGCGACAGGCGAAGTCCGCGTCGAGACGACGTCGAAGCCCGAGGACGATTGAAACAATCGCTTGCGTCGATCGGGTCACGCAGACCGAAGCTCGCTCGATTGGCGTGCGTTGCGCCGGCGACGATTGGCCGGGCTCAAATGCGCCGGGTCGCGCACGGCGCGAGCGCGACCCGCCGTGCCGTCCGGCCTAATCGATCGCAAAGACCGCGACCGTGTCGCGCAGCGACGCGGCCTGCTCGGCGAGCGACTGCGCGGCCGCCGAGGCTTGTTCGACGAGCGCCGCATTGTGCTGCGTGACCTCGTCCATCTGCGTGACGGCCGTGTTGACTTGCTCGATTCCCGTCGTCTGCTCGATCGACGCGGTCGAAATCTCGTGGACGATCTCGGTCACACGGCCGACCGATTCGACGATCTCGCCGATGATCTGGCCCGCGCCCGTGACGAATTCGGTACCCGCGTCGATACGCGCGTTCGACTCGATGATCAATCCCTTGATTTCCTTGGCGGCCGCCGCGCTGCGTTGCGCGAGCGCGCGGACTTCGCTCGCGACGACGGCGAATCCGCGGCCCTGTTCGCCGGCGCGCGCGGCCTCGACGGCGGCGTTCAAGGCGAGGATGTTCGTCTGGAACGCGATGCCGTCGATGACGCCGAGAATATCGGAGACCTGAGACGAGCCTTTCGCGATGCCGCTCATCGTCTCGACGACGCGGCCCATCACCTGTCCGCCGCGCGAGGCGGTATCGGAGGCCTGCGACGCCAGTGTTTTGGCCGATTGCGCGTTCTCGGAGTTGTGCCGCACGGTGGCCGTCAATTCCTCCATGCTCGCGGCCGTCTGTTCGAGCGACGCGGCCTGCTGCTCGGTTCGCGCCGACAGGCTCAGATTGCCCGCGGCGATCTGTTCGCTGGCCGACGAGACGGCAATCGCGTAGTGCCGGACATCGCCGACGATTTGCGCGAGGCTCGACTGCATGTGTTTGAGCGCGTCGAGCAGTAACGCGATTTCATCGTTTCCGCCGCCCGCGATCGTCATGCGCAGATCGCCCGACGCGATCGTGCGCGCGACCGTCACGGCATGATCGAGCGGCAGTGTGATCGAGCGGCTGAATCGCCAGGCGCCGACGAGACCCGCACCGCAGGCGACGAGCATCAGCACGATGCTGATCGTCGATGCGCGCCGCGCGTTCTGTTCGGCTTGCGTCGAGACGGCCGCGCTTTGCGCGGCGATTTCGTGCGCGGCTTGTTCGAGCAGGCGCGAGGGTTCGCGATCGACGCCGGCCACGGCGCTGTCGCCTGCTGCCGAATCGAAGCCGGCCGCCGTGAAGGCGTCGAACCCCTTGCGGTAGCCGGCGCCCATGTCCGTGTGCGCCTTCGCGAACTGCTCGACGAGGCTGCGGCTCGTGCCTTCCGGCAGACGCGCGAGCAGTTCGCCGGCCTGCTGGTCGACGGTTTTTTCGCGCTCGGCGAACGCGGACCAATAGGTCGCGCGCTTGGCGGGGTCCTTGCCGCGCAGCAAGGTGTCCTTCCACTCCTGAACCTGGAGCTTGAACGTCGTGAGCATCGCCGAGACGAGCCGTTCGTCTGCCACGTTGTCGCGCACCGTCGTGTTGTATTGATCGATCGCGCCATTGAGCGAGCGGATGCCGTAGAGCGCGCCGACGAACATGAGCAGCAGGGCGACGGCGAACGCGAGGGGCAGCTTGAGCGAGAGTTTCATATCGTTCCTTGAGCGCGCGTGGGGACGGCGCACGGCTGCGCGGGTCGAACGGGGTCGACCCCGGGGGTGATGGGCATCGCGGTGCGTCGAGCAGCACACGATGCGCGTCCCTATAGGAGGCGCGATGCGTGCCGACGTCGACATTCATTGCTTTATCGGCACGAATCCGTATTCCATTAAACCTGAGGAATCCTCTGTCTTCCGTGATCGATCAGATCGGCGAGGGCGATATTGCGTCTCCCGAGGTGAGCTGCTCTCTACCGGAGTGCGGATCCGCATCGGAGATCGAATCAAAACGCGCCGAAGAAGGTGCCGAGCACGATGACGGCCACGAGGGCGATCAGCGCGCCGACGATGCCGACCATGACGATATCGAGGTAGCTGTCGCGGTGCGTGCAGCCGCAGACGGCGAGCAGCGTCACGACGGCGCCGTTATGCGGCAGGCTGTCGAGCGTGCCCGAGGACATGACGGCGATCCGATGCATGAGCGCGGGGTCGATATGGTGGCTCGCGCTCAAGGTCATGAACGTGTTGCCGAGTGCATCGAGTGCGATCGTGAGTCCGCCCGACGCGGAACCCGTGAGTCCGGCGAGCAGATTGGTCGCGACCGCGAGCGAGACGAGCGGGCCGCCGCCGATGCCGAGCACCGCATCGCGCACCGGCTCGAATGCGGGCAGCGCCGCGATGACCGCGCCGTAGCCGACGAGGCTCGCGACGCTCATGACGGGCAGCACCGACGCGTTGGCCCCCGCATCGACGCTCTCGCGCAGTGCGCGTAAACGATTTCGGTTCAAGATCGCGAGCACGACGATCGCGAGGGCGAGCGCCACGCATACGCCCCAGACGCCGCTGACCGCCGACAGCGACGTGCCACCCCAGCGCGCGTGTTCGAGCCAGGGCGCGTCGATGCGCGGCAAGACCACGGCGCTCATGACGAGATTCGTCGCAACAACCAGCACGAGCGGTAGCACCGCAACGGCGATCGGCGGCAGATCGGGGCTCAGATCGCCCGCGTCGATTTCGGCGGGATCGAACGCTTGCGCGACGGTGGCGCGTTCGCGTACGAGTGCGTCGTCGGCCGCTTGCGGCGGCGCCGTGTCGCGAAAGCGCTCTCCGCGGCTGCGCGCGCGCTTCGCTTGGCGGCCGAGCCACCAGAGTCCGAAGGACGCCATGATGACGCTCGCGATCAGACCGAGGCCGGGTGCGGCGAACGGCGTCGTGCCGAAGAACGGCATCGGGATCGCGTTCTGGATCGCGGGCGTGCCGGGCAGAGCGGACATCGTAAACGTCGAGGTGCCGAGTGCGATCGCGGCGGGCATCAGGCGTCGCGGAATATCGGCGCTTTCGAAGAGCGCGCGCGCCATCGGGGCGATGACGAAGAACGAGACGAACAGGCTCACGCCGCCGTAGGTGATGAGCGCGCCGCCGAGCACGACGGCAAGCAGCGCGCGTCGTGCGCCGAGCGTGTCCATCATGAAGCGCGCGACGGCCTGGACCGATCCGCTGTCTTCCATGAGTTTGCCGAACAAGGCGCCGAGCACGAAGATCGGGAAAAACTGCGCGACGAAGCGCGCTGCCGCCAGCATGAAGGTCTGCGTCCAATGCGCGAGCACGGGTTCGCCGCTGAAGGCCGCGGCGAGCATGGCCGCGACGGGCGCGAGGATCAGCACGGTCCAGCCGCGATAGGCGAAGCCGATCAGCAACGCGAGACTGACGAGCATGCCGAGCAGGGCGAAGGGCAGAGGCATGGAAAGCTCCAGCAAGAGGTTCACGCGGTTCGGCTCGCCGAACGAAGCGCGACGGGGTGGTCGAGGATCGTGCGTCGTCGATCGGCCTGCGGCCGGCGGCAGCACGGAGGCGCATCGTCGGGTGATCAGCGGCGGCTGATATGCGCTTTGCGCGAGGGTGTCCACACACGGCCGGGCCGCTGATCAGGTCACGGTCTCAGCATGCCAAGAAATCATGTGCGGCGTAGGGCGCGTGTCTTCGAGATCGTTAGCGCCGTCGGGAATCGATCGAGACCCTTTCGCGTTTCGGATATCGGTGGTGCGGGCACGCGCCTAGCCTTCGAGGTGAATGCGGCGGCCTTACGTGCTCCACAGGCGGGCGGCGATGCGTTTGCATGCCCGCGCACGCCGCGTTGCGGCGCACTCGACCGCGTGCCACGGCGCGATGCGTGGTCGGGCCACGATCCTTGGATGAAGCGCTGAGGGAACGGATATGCGCGCCTATATGAGCCGGGAGCGCCAGCGCGAGCGCTCACGCCATTCCGACGAGGAGCCTGCCAAGGAGGAGGTGCCGCTGACGCATGTGCCGATGCGCAAGGGGCGGCGGACCGAGGACGTCGGCCCTGGAAACTGGTGGGAAGACCACGGCTTCA
>NZ_RBZU01000020.1 GCF_003628125.1 Pararobbsia silviterrae | reverse complement strand
GAGTGTGAGCGGACCGCCCGCGGCGAGTGTGGCGTTGCGGTTCGAGAGGGCTTGCGATGCGTGGATGGTCAATGCGTTTGCCGCATCGACGCGACCGTTGTCGAGTGCGGCCTTCGCGACGTCGAGCCTGAGGTCGGTGCCTGCGTGCAACTGGCCGCTGCTCGTCAAGCGCGTCGCGTTGATCGTCAGGCTGCCCGGTTGGGTGATGTTGGCAGTGGCTCCGCTATCGGTATCTGAGCGTCCGGTTGCGTTCGGGTTAGCGACAGCATTGCCATTCTCAGGAACAGGCCCCGCCGTATTCAGTCTGACTCCTGCGCCAATCCGCCCCGTGTTGTCAATCCCCTGCGCAGCAAGACTCACATCCGAACCCGCCACCAACGTGCCGCTATTCGTGACACCTTGCATGGCTGTCACCCCAAGCGCGCCCGCCGCTACGACATGACCCGCACTGTTCAGGTTCGTGCCTGAAACATGCACGTCACCCGCAGCCTGCATGCGCCCCGGCGCTTCAATCGTCACATCCCCGTTCGCCGACAACTGAATATCGCCCGTCAGCGAATTGATCGAGCCCGTATCACGTACACCGACGCCCGCCTCGGTGCCGATCAAACGCACCGCACCGTTGCCGTACATCCCGCCAAGCGCATGCACGTCGATCGCGAATTGCGGTGCGGCACCTGCGCCCGCCTGCGGGGTCACACGACCACTCGCGAGATCGACCTCATTGGCACCCGCCACGGCGTGGATCGACTGTGCCCAGATCTGACCGTTGATCGTCATCGCACGCGTGATCAGATCGACCGGCGAGCTTTGGGCAGACAAGCCCCCCGTGCCGATATCGATATGCCCCTGCGTGACGTTGAAGCCCGCGACCGAACCATCCGCATCGAAGTTCGGCAGACCTGTCGAGAGCGTCACACGCGGCACGTTCACGAAGCCGCAGCCCGAACAGGCGATACCCGCCGGATTTGCCACGACAAGCGGCGCCGCATGTCCCGCGATCTCGCTCGGTCCTAACAACTGCGAGACATTGCCGCCCGTGACCTGAAGCAAGATGCGTTGCGCAGGGGTATTACCGATGAACGGATTGCCTTGCACCCAGCCGGCGATCTGCGTCTGCGCGGGCACGCCGTTATTGGCGATGACGACGCCTGAAGTTCCGACGTTGTAGTCGGTCAGTTGATTGTTGGAAACCCCTTTAGGACCCACCGGAGCCGTGATGTTGACCACGGGAATACCCGAGGCGCTCGTCGTCACGACGGGGTGCGGATTAGCGGATTTATCCGGTGTGATGGGCAGCGTCGCCTGCGCGCTTGAGACAGGCGCGTATAAACCCAAAGCGCAAAGCGCCGTCAAAGCGGCGGCAAGATCGATCGTCGTCTTCAAGCCTGGTTCCCCCGTTCACGTCGTGCAACCGCGTTGAGTGAGCAAGGACGCTATCCGACGCGAAAGGGGGAAACCTATCGAACAAATTCGATTTGCTGATGCACATTGCGCTCATTTGGACGCATGACGAATGCGGACTAAAAAAACGCTAAACAAGCGAAAACCTGGCTACCACAATAAGATCGACCGGCCGCAGTCAACACGACGAAGCGGCACGCTCCGACACCTTCCCCGCCAAGCGCGAAATCCGGGCAAATCCTTAGCGTTTACAAGGCGCGCGTTTTGTTAATGAACCGATACCATTGACAACGGACCTTCGGGCCGCCGCGTACGCGCGCGCCCGCGCTTGTCGTGCATCAACATGATTTGAATTTTCTCTATCGGACCGTACGGGGAATCCGGTGACCAATGTCTTCGCGTGCGTCTGGGGGCGGCACGATATCGGCGTGATCGTCGTCGCGGTGCTCGTCTGCCTAGCTGGATCCTGGTCGGTGATCCGGCTCTTCCAGCGCGCGAGCGCGGCGGTCGGTTCCGAGCGCATCGCGTGGATCCTCCTCTCGACGGTCATCGCCGATGCCGCGATCTGGTGCACGCACTTCATCGCGATGCTCGGCTATCACCCGGGCGTCGCCGTCAGCGTCGATCCCGCGCTCGTCGTCGTCTCGCTGCTGATCACGACCGTCGGCGCCGGACTCGGCTTTGCCGTCGCGGTCGATCGCGGCTTCAATGCGATCATCGGCGGCGCAATCATCGGTCTCGCGATCGCCGGCATGCACTACACCGGCATGATGGCCTACCGCGTCAACGGCACCACCGTCTGGAACCCGACATGGCTTTTTGCATCCATCGTCGTGTCGGTCGTGTTCGCCGCCCTCGCATTGCACGTCGCCGTCCGCCGTCCGCCGTTTTCGGGCGGCACCGCCGCCACGGTCTTGCTCGCGCTCGCGATCAGCGGCATGCATTTCACCGGCATGGCCGCATTCCACGTTTATCCGCTCGCGGTCAACGCAAGTCTGCCCAACGCGGACCCCATGCAGACCTTCGCACTGACGGTCGCCACCGTGACGGCCCTCATCGCGACCGCGAGCCTCGCGATTCACCGGATCGACAGCCGCGTGCGCGTCGTCGCATCCGAAGCGCTGAACCACATGTCGAACGGCCTCATCCTCGTCGCGGGCGACGGCACCATCCGCCTCGTCAACGACCGTATCCGCGAGATGCTCAATCTCTCCGCGCACTCGCTTCACGTCGGCATGTCACTGCATCAATACATTCACAATCTCGGCGACCGCGAAGGCTGGGACGCGCCCGAAATCCGGCGCATCGTCGCCGACGTCGAATCATGGATGCATGAAGGCGCATCCGTGCGAATCGAGCGCCGCTTCGGCGACGGCACGATCCTGAGCATCGCATCGAAACCCGCATCCGACGGCGGCACGATCCTGACCTACGACGACGTGACCGAGATCCGCCAAGGCCAGCGCGAACTCGCGCATATGGCTTTCCACGACGCATTGACCGGACTCCCGAACCGGCGCAGTCTCGCCGAACACGTCGCGCGTCTCTCGCAAAGCACGTCGTTCGCGCTGCTGCTGCTCGACCTCGATCACTTCAGCGCAATCAACGACACGCTCGGCGACGCGATCGGCGACGCAGTACTCGTCGAAGCCGCACGACGCGTACGCGATATCTGCGGCCCGTCGGAACTCCCGTTCCGGCTCGGCGGCGACGAACTCGTCATGACGGGCCACCTGACACAACGCCAGGCCGATACCCTCGCGCGACGCGCGATCGCGGCGCTCGCGCGGCCCTTCGAGATCAACGGCCGCACGGTCGCGACCGGCGCAAGCGTCGGCGTCGCGATGGCCGACCAGGGCGAAGATCCCCAGCTCGTCCAGCGCAAGGCGCGCCTCGCGCTCGATATCGCCAAACGCAATGGCCGTTTCCGCGTCGAGTTCTATAGCGACGGCACGCTCGAGGAAACCGTCGAGCGCAAACTGCTCGAACACGATCTTGCTCTTGCCGTCGAATCCGGGCAGCTCGAACTCGACTACCAGCCGCTTTACGCATTGCCCGATCGCACCCTCACGGGTTTCGAAGCCTTGCTTCGATGGCGCCATCCGGTCAGAGGACGCGTGCCGCCGTCCGCATTTATCCCCCTCGCCGAGCAGTGCGGTGCGATCGCCGAGATCGGCGCATGGGTCATCGACGAGGCCTGCCGTCAGGCCGCGCTCTGGCCGGCGAATCTCTATGTATCGATCAACGTGTCGCCGCTCCAACTCCGCTCGGACGATACGCCGCGACAGATCGCCGACGCGATCGCGCGTCATCGGCTTGCACCCGGCCGCATCGAAATCGAAGTGACCGAGACCGGCATGCTCGAAAACAGCGCACGCATCGCGACGGCGCTCGCGGCCGTGCGAGCGCTCGGCGTGCGGATCGCGATGGATGACTTCGGCACGGGGTATTCGTCGCTGGTCCACATTCGAGACTTCGCCGTGGATCGCATCAAGATCGATCGGAGTTTTATCGGCGCTTCCGATACCGATCCGAATTCGGCGGCGGTGGTCTGCGCGGTCGCGACGCTCGCGCGGAGCATCGGCGTTGCGACGACCGGAGAAGGCGTTGAAAATGAGGCACAGCTCGCCAAATTGATCGAATACGGCTGCGGCACGGTGCAAGGCTTTCTGCTGAGCCGGCCGCTCGATGCGATGCGCGCCACCGAGCTCGCGCATGCACACCGCGACGGGCAAGCGGCACGTCTTACGGACCAGGAGATCAACGATGCGCGTACCCTGTGACGATCCGATGCGGTTGGCGGCCCGTGTGTGGTTTGTGCGGGTTCGCGAGCGTTCGCGTACCGGCATTTTGCTCTGACGAGGTTCGCTGTGAGGTTCGTGAAGCGCGTTCTCGACTGGCTGTATCCCGCCTTGACGATCGTCGATGCCGGCGACGGTTCGCGCGCGTCCCGTCGCGGCTCAGGCGACGCGGCCTCGGACAAGACGGCCCGACTGCTCGCCAACGCGCGGCAGACGACGGTCGGCATTGCCGCTTCCTATGTCTACGACTGCGCGATCCTGTTCGGTTTCAGCGCGGCGGGCTTCATCGATATCGAGGTGCCGCTCGTCGTCTCGGTCCTGATGGCCGCGATCATCGGTCTGGTGTCGCTTGCCCATCTGACGCGCTGGAGTCTCACGCGGCGCGATCCCACCCTGTTTCTACCGCATCAGATCTTTGCGGCGCTCGTCTGCCTCGGGGTTGTCGTCGCGGCGCCGCAGATCGGTTTTCAGCCGCTTTCGACGCTCTTCGTCACGAGCGTGTTCGGCTTTCTCGCCCCCAACACGCGTAGCCTGATCGCCTCGTGGTGCGTGATCGCGATCGGCGCGGCCGCGGCAGTGTTCTATACGGGCGCGCGCCTCGCGATTCCGACCGATACGTTCGAAGGCCGCGTGCTGACGTGCGCGATCGTCGTCGGTCTGCTCGCGCGATGCATGTGGGTCGTCCTGTTCGTTCACCGCTTGCGCAGGCGCCTCGCCGCGAAGAACGAGTCGTTGCGCGAGGCCATGGCGCGTATCGAAGCGCTCGCGCTGACCGACGACGTGACGGGACTCGCGAACCGCCGCGCGATCACCGAATTACTGAGCAGCCATATCGGCCTGAGTCAGCGCACGGGTTTGCCGCTGTCGATCGCACTCGTCGACGTCGATCATTTCAAGCGCATCAACGACATCCACGGCCACCTCACGGGCGACCGCGCGTTGAAATTTCTCTCGGAACAAGCCGTTGCCGCGATCCGTGTCCAGGATCGGATCGGCCGCTTCGGCGGCGAAGAATTCCTGATCGTGCTGAGCGCGACGACGCTCGACGACGCCGTCCACGTCATGGAGCGCCTGCGCAGTCATATCGCGTCGTGCGACTGGGCATCGATCGGTCTCGAAGGACGTGTGACCGTCACGGTCGGCGTCGCGCACTTCGCGAGCCGAGAATCGATCGAAATGCTGCTGCGCCGCGCCGATCTCGCCTTGTATCGAGGCAAGGACGCCGGACGCAACTGCGTGATGCTCGCGCCGCCCGCGGCGTAGCGTTGCGGGCGGCTCCGTCAGCCGTGTCGGTCGCTCAAGACGACGATGCGGTCTTGAGAATCGCGAGCGACGGGCAATAGTGCGTCGCAGTCAGATAGTCAGTCGATTGACTCGAGCGGACGCCGGCTGCATTCGAGGTCGGCGGATCGATGAAGACCTGCGCGTTGTTCGATCCTGCGGGTGTGGTCAGCGTCATCGTGATCTTCCACCAGTTCCCGACCTTGATCGAACTCAACGCGCTCGCCTGACCCGCGCCCCACGTGCCGCGAACGATCGCACCCGTGTTCGTATCGACGACCCAGCCGAATTCGGTGCCGCTCGGGTCGTCGGTCTGGATCGAGCCGCCCGGAAACACGGTCGCGTTCGTCGTTGCCAGCACGTAGTCGCTGAACGTATAGGCCTGGTTCGGCTGCACGCGGATGATTTCACGGACGTTCGCGAACGCCGAACCGCCCGTGTTCGTCAGCGTCGCCGCACCGCGCTCGATGCCCGAGATGTCGGTCGCGGCCACCGCCGTGCCGCCGGTTTGCTGCGCCCATGCCGCCGGATCCGTGAGCCCGAGCGGCGAGTCGATCAGATTGCCCGCGTTGCACGCGGCCGCGACCGGGTTCGACGGCGGGCCATAGAAGTTTGCGATGCTCGTCTGAATCGAGTTGTCGGTCGTATCGGACGTCGCTTTCGTGAGGATCGCGCCTTCGAAGAACTGGATCGGCGCGGCACTGCCGTCGCCGCCTTCGCCAAGCGACAAGCCGCCTTCCCATTGGCCGTTGAACGCATGGCCGGCGTCCTGCCCGAATTGCCAGGCCTCGGGCGGCACCGCGTCGAAATCGGCCGTCAACACGCTTTGCGAGGCCGCGCCGCTCTTGACGACAAATTCATTCGACGCCGTGACCGGCGAATATTTCGCGAGCACCGTGACGAACCGCTCCTTCGGCGGCTGCTGCGGACCGTACAGATAGACGCCGGCTTCCGCATCGACGCCGGGCCAGTTCGTATCGAGTCCGTTGCAGACCGTGTCCTTCACGTTCGGGGCGTCCTGTCCCGTGCCGTCGCAATAGCCGAACGTCGCGGCATTGCCGTTCGAGAACGCGAGCGCGAACATCTCGCCTTCGATTTCGCCATGCGCGTACGTGCTCGGGTCCGCGCTCGCCTCCATATTTCCGTAGGTGCCGCAACACGTCGACGATTGGTCGTAGTGCGCACCCGCCACCATGTATTCGGCGATATCGCTGTCGCCAAGCGACTGGTTCACAGTCCCGAACCGGTTCCGATACCCCTGTCCGTCGAGCGTCGCGAGCGCGGGAATCTGTGCGCCTTGTGCCTGCGCATAGCTCAAGGTCGCAGGCTTGCCCGCGATGGCGGGCAGATCGTTGCCGATGCTCAACGCGAGCGGGGCGGCCGTCGTCAGCGTGGTCGGCGGCGTGCTCAATTGCACGGTCAGCGTGCCGCTCGTGCCCGGCAGCGTGATCGTCGCCAACCCGTTGAGCACCGGCACGGTCGTCGTCTTGTTCGCGCCGGCCGCGGGGTTCGGCACGGTCAGCGATTCGGTTCCGTCGGCATTGAGCGTCAACGTCGCCGCGACGTTGCCGAACGCGCCGTTCTTGAGCGGTGCGACGAGGTCGATCTGATCGTAGATATCCGTGATGCTGCACGTCGTCTTGTTGCAGAACGCGCTCGCGGTATTGACGTTGGCCGAGCCGATCAGGCTCGACTCGGCGCCGCGCGGCAGCGTGCCCGACGTGTACGGATAGACGTCGAGCGTGCCGCCGTCGGACGCGCGCGTGAGCTGGAACAACGGTCCCTTGTAGGTCTTCGTGAGCAGGCGCGTCACGCTATGCGCCGCCGAGCACGGCGTATTCGCGTTGGCCGCGGCGTCGCAGGGCAGCGTCGGCGCGTTGGGCGCCTGAAGCGATGCGCTGTCGACGTTCGCGGCGCTCAGATTCGATGCGCCGCCGGCCGCGGATTGCGCGTCTCCGCTGTCGCCGCTGCATGCGGCGAGACCGATGCTTGCCGCGAACAACACGGACAGTAATCTCATTGCTCTGGCCTTCATGACTGCCTCCTGTAGAGCCAAGACATGCTTTCGATTCAGAGAATGCAGGGGTGCGGGACGGCATGCGGTGCAGCGATCGCCGATTGACCGAACACGGATGCGAGCGCGCAAGCGAGCCCGCACGCGTCACCGCAATATGTGCGTGCAAGACGTACAAATGCGTGCGTACGTCCGCGCGGCACAACGTGCGGAAACGAGTGGTTCGGAAAGGGAAACGGCGATGTCGCGCGCAAAACGCCCGGATGGGGGACAGCGACGGCGTGATCCGGTGACGCGCGCGTTCGACGGTCAGTTCATGTCGCGGACGTCGGGTGGACGGTCTGGGGTCCATCGCACTGCAAAACGTCGAAGCGCCGCGCAGCTCACCATCATCGCCTCCTGGATTGTTTTATCGGATGCACTTCGGCTTGCGCCGGAGGATCCGATCGCACGTGACGGTCGGACCGTGACGTGCGGTAATAATATTAATCAATATTATCTGAAGGGCGCGTCAGTGAAATCCCGTAGATCGGGTGAGTGCGATGGAAAGCCGCGTCAGTGCTTGTTTTCCGGAGGATGGGACAACGCGGTCATCAGGTCGAAAGCAAATTGCAATGAATAATATTAATTGTCAGTGTCCGGCGAGGCCGCCTTGCGCGGCGGGCACGAGCCGCGCCATGCACATGATCGCGACCGCGACGGCCGCGAGCGCGGGAGCCACGGACAGGACGAGCAGCACATGCGCGGCATCGACATCGTGCTGGATGAGCGCGCCGAACGCGATCGGCGCGACGACTTGTCCGAGCCGGCCCATGCCCATCGACCAGCCGACGCCCGTCGAGCGCATTTCGCTCGGATAGAACAACACGGCAAGCGCAATCGCGCCCGACGCGCCGATCCCCACGAACACGCCGATCGACGCAAGGCCGAGGCTTGTCGCGGCGACGGACGTGCCCGCTTGTCCGGTCATCGCGGTGACCGCGGCGCCGACGATCAACGCGGGCACGAGCACGCGCGCGGCGCCGAAGCGTTCGATGAGCCGTCCGACGATCGCCATGCCGATCAACGCCCCGAGCCCATGGAATCCGATCACGACGGCCGTGTCGGCGGCGGCCATGCCGTCCGCGCGCAACAGCACAGGGAACCAGAGCACGACGACGGCCAGCGTGCCGAACGCCATGAAGAAGGTCAGCGCAAGCAAGGCCGTGGCGAGCACGCGGCCTTCGGCGAATAACGCGCGCAAGGGTGCGCCCTCGCGCCGTTCGACGTCGACGACATAGCGGCGATCGGTCGGCAGGCCGAGACGGGCGACCACGCGCAGCAACGCCGTTTCTCGGGCGTCGCCTGTCGCGAGAAAGCCGGCCGAATCGGGCAGCCGCCACGCGAGCACGGCGGCGAGTCCGAGCGGCACCAGGCCGCCGACGACAAACATCCAGTGCCAATCGAAATGGCGCAGCAAATAAGCGTTCGCGAAGCCGCCGACCATGCCGCCGAGCGGAAATGCAGCCCATAAAAGGCTCGTGATCGTCGCGCGTCGCCGGCGCGGCGAATACTCGGATGCGAGTGCGATAAAGCACGGCACCGCGCCGCCGAGTCCGATGCCCGACAGCACGCGCCATGCGATGAGCGTCGCATACGACGATGCGTAGCCGGTCACGAACGTGCCGATGCCGAACAGCACGACGGAGCCGATGAGCACGCGTTTGCGGCCGATGCGATCGGCCAGGGAGCCGAGCGCCATCGCGCTGAGCACGGCGCCGAGCACGGCCGCCGAAAACACGAAGCCGAGCTGTGCCTTGTCGAGATGCAAGGTGCGCGCGATGAACGGCGCCGCGATGCCGATCGATTGCGAATCGATGCCATCGAGGAAAGCGACCGACGCGCAGAGCACGAACGTCGCGATCTGCATGCGGCCGATGGGCCGCTCATCGATGAGGCGCGAGAGATTGACGGGAGAGGAGGCGGTCATGTGCGCGCCCGTGCCCGCGCCTGTGCTCGACAGGCGGGCCGTGCGCGCGCCGCTGCTGCGAACGCGCGATTCATCGACGATGTCTCCGTTTTTATGCGTATCGGCGGCCCGTCATGGCGGGCTTGTGCCTACGAAGACTACGAACGCGGCGACTATGCGTCAATCGAGCGCATGTCATACACGGAATGCACGACGTGCATAGTGAAGCGTGGACGGATCGCACCGCCTCGATCGTCACGCTTCGTTGAGCGCGTCGTAGATGGCCTGACGAATAAAGCGGTTCGCGGCGTCGTCCTTGTAACGCCGATGCCAATGCTGACGCACCGGAATACGCGGCAGGCCGGCGGGCAATTCGACAGCGCGCAGCGGGGCGAGCTTGCGAAACGCGGGCACGAGTTCCTCGGTCACGATGCCCATCCAGTCGCTTTCGGCGAGGATCGGCGCGAGCGCCATCACATAGGGCATCTCCATGACGACGGCCTCGCGGTCGGCGCCGCCGAGCCGGTTGTCGAGCCAACGGTTGATCGCGAGCGTGCCCGGCGAACGCACGAGCGCGACCGAGCGCAATTGACGCAGCGTGAGCCGCTGCCCGATGCGCGGATGATCGTCGCGCACGATGCCGACGAAGGTCCGCGTGAACAATTGCTGTTGATAGAGGCTTGTCTTGAGTTCGGGGTAATACCCGATCGCGACGTCGAGCCGTCCCTCTTCGAGCGCGGGCACGATCTCGCGGCGCGAGACGTCGAGCGCGACGATATGCGCGTGCGGCGCGCGTTCGCGCAGCAGCCTCAGCACGCGCGGCACGATGATGAATGCGCCGACCTCGCCGACGCAGACGTTGAAAACACGCGTCGTCGTTGCGGGATCGAACGAGGGCGGGCTCAGCACCTCGTCGCGAATGATGCGCAGCGAGCGGCCGATCGGCTCCGCGAGCCGCGTGACGAGCGGCGTGGGACGCATCTCGCCGCCCACGCGCACGAACAGCGGATCGCCGAGCCGCGTGCGCAGCCGCGCGAGCGTGTGGCTCAGCGCCGACTGACTGACATCGAGCGCCTGCGCGGCGCGCGTGATCGTACGGTGTTGCAGCACGGCTTCGATGACCAGCAGAAATTCGAGCCGGTCGATCCCGTTATGCAGGGTTTTCATAGCGTGTATGACGTCTGTGATCTATACGCCGTGAACTATCCGAAACTAACATGGGCTTCGCCAATCGGGACAATCACTCAAGAACGCAAGAGGAGACGCATGAACGACGATCGGTCAGCAGCATCGGATGGATGGGATGTCGTCGTCATCGGCGGCGGGCCGGTCGGTCTCGCCGCGACGATCGAGCTGGCGCGGCGCGGCATCCGCACGTTGCTCGTCGAACGCAACGATCGCGTCGGGCATGCGCCGCGCGCGAAGACCTGCAACGTCCGCACATGCGAACACCTGCGGCGCTGGGGCATCGTCGAGCGCTTGCGCGCACGCGCGCCGTTCGGCATCGACTATCCGTCGAACATCGTCTTCGCGACGCGCCTCGCGGGCCATCCGCTCGCGCGCTTCGAGAACGCTTTTTTTTGCCGGCCCGGCGCGCATCCGCTTTATGCCGAGCATGCGCAATGGATTCCGCAATACAAACTCGAGGAGACCTTGCTCGACCATGCGCGCGAATGGCCCTCCGCGACGCTGCGCTTCAAGACGAACGTGACCGGACTCGAACAGGACGGCGACGGCGTGACACTTTCGCTCGCGACGCCCGAGGGCGCGCAGACCGTGCGCAGCCGCTATGTGATCGCGGCCGACGGCGCGGGCAGCGCGACGCGCAAGCAGCTCGGCATTCCGATGATCGGCGACGGCGCGTTGTCGAAGCATCGCACGCTGATCTTCCGCGCGCCCGAGCTCGCCGAGCGGCATGCGCACGGGCCCGCCGTCGCATACTGGA
Organism: Pararobbsia silviterrae; assembly: GCF_003628125.1. Taxonomy (GTDB): domain Bacteria; phylum Pseudomonadota; class Gammaproteobacteria; order Burkholderiales; family Burkholderiaceae; genus Pararobbsia; species Pararobbsia silviterrae. The sequence continues at coordinate 57,898 of NZ_RBZU01000020.1, read as the reverse complement.
TCGTCAATCGCGACGCTCCGTCCGTGCTGGGGCCGATGGATGAGGGCGGGCGCTGGTATTTCGGCTTCACGCCGCATCCGGGGCTCGAAGACGCGGTCGAGGCATTGCGTCTCGCGACGGGGCTCGACATCGATCCCGAAGTGCTGTCGATCGACGACTGGACCGCGTTTCGCCTCGTTGCCGAACGCTATCGCGAAGGGCGTGTGTTTCTCGCGGGCGACGCGTGCCATCTGCATCCGCCGTTCGGCGGCTACGGCATGAATCTCGGCGTCGGCGATGCGGTCGATATCGGCTGGAAACTCGCCGCGGTGCTGCAAGGCTGGGCCGGCGACGCCTTGCTCGACAGCTACGGCATCGAGCGGCGCCCCGTTCATCTGCGCACCATCGACGAGGCCGTCATCAATCACAACCGTTCGTCGGGCTCGCTCGTGACGGCCGAGCTCGAGGACGACGGACCGGCCGGCGATGCCGCGCGCGCCGCGGCGAAGACGCGCATTCTCGACGAGAAGATCCGCGAGTTCGACACGCTCGGCGTCGTGCTCGACTATCGCTACGACGACTCGCCGGTCATCGTGCACGACGGCACCGACGCGCCGCCGCATCACTATCGCGATTACGTGCCGTCGGCACGGCCGGGTCATCGCGCGCCGCATCGGTGGCTCGATGGCGCGTCAACCGCGCGAGGCGCGGCGCTCTATGACCGTTTCGGCGACGGATTCACGCTGCTCGCGACGCGCGGCGGCGACGCACCGACGGCCGCATGGCGCGAGCGCGCCCGCGCGCTCGGTATCCCGCTCGACGTGCTCGTGATCGACGATCCCGCGCTGCATGCGCTATACGGTGCGCGTTATGCATTGATTCGCCCCGATCAGCACGTTGCGTGGCGGGGCGATACGGTGCCCGACGATGTCGATCGCGTGCTGGCGACGGTCACGGGGCATGCCGTGCAAGCGGCGCGGCGCGAGCATGTCGTGTCGACAGAGTGAGGGGTGTGAGGCCACGGCGGCCCATGCCGTCCGGATGAAACGTCCAGCGGAATTGAATCCGTAATTGCATGACTACCGCGACAGGGGACATTGGACGCACACTCCAATACGACCCCTGATACGCGCAGTCTCTCTCGACGGCGGCCCTGGCAATCGCGGCCCGGCAACCGACCGTCGTGTATTCGAAGGTGCGTTCGACACAGGCGGCGTTTTGCATGGAGGCGCACGCGGTGCGATTCAACAAGCTGGACCTGAACCTGCTCGTCACGCTCGATGCGCTGCTCGAAGAGCGGCGCATCACGCGCGCGGCCGAGCGGCTCAATCTCAGTCAGTCGGCGATCAGCGGCATGCTCGCGAAGCTCCGCGAGTATTTCGACGACGAACTGCTCGTGCCCGTCGGACGCAATCTCGAACTCACGCCGCTTGCGCACGAACTCGCGCAACCCGTGCGGGATCTGCTGCTCCAAGTGCAGACGATCGTCGCGATCGATCCGGCATTCGAGCCGGCGCACGCGCGACGCCACTTCAAGATCGCGACGTCGGACTATGTGACGAACGTGCTGATGCCGCACGTGATTCCCGCGATCGAGCAGGTCGCGCCGAATATCACGCTCGAATTCATGCCGCAGGAGGACTCGGCCGACAAACTCCGGCGCGGCGAATACGATCTGCTGATCATTCCCGAGCCGTTCATCGCGTCCGATCATCCGAATCGGCCGCTGTTCGACGACACGTACACGTGCGTCGTCTGGGAAGGCAATACCGCGGTCGGCGACCGCGTGAGCCTCGAAGCCTTCGAGCGGCTCGATCATGTCGCCGCGTTGCTCGGCTGGCCGCGCTTGCCGACTTACGACAGCCGCTACCTCGAATCGCAAGGGGTCAAGCGGCGCATCCGCGTGACGACGTCCGACTTTGTCTCGATGGCGCCCGCGCTGATCGGCAGTCAAATGATCGCGACCATGCATCGCCGTCTCGCGAGCGAACTCGCGCGGCGGCTGCCGTTGCGGCTCGTCGAACCGCCGGTGGCGATTCCGGCGGTCCACGAGTTTCTGCAATGGCATGAATATCGCGAGAACGACCGCTGCCACCGCTGGCTGCGCGATCGCATCATCGAAGCGGCGGCGGGCTTGCCGGGCGCTTAGCGCCCGATGATCCCTCAGACGCGGTTCAGAAAGTCGAGCATCGCGGACGCGAGCACATCGTCGACCGTGTTGATCGCTTCGAGCTGCGAGAGGTGATTGTGCGCGGGGATCACGGCGAGGTCGGGATCGAAGCCGTATTGCGTCGTGAGCCGCGCGAACAGCTCGCCGGCCTGCACATGCATCTGCGGCGGATCGAGTTCCGCCCAGGTGACGAGCACGGGGAACGCGGGCACGTCGATCTGTTCGACGGTCGACATCTCGGGGTATCGATCGAAATCGTCGCCGAAATAGGCCTCGTTGCGCGGATCGGGCGTCGCGACCTTGAATTGCCGGCGCGCGCGTTTTTCAAGGTGGACGTTGTAGACGCCCGAGATGAAGATCGCGGCCTTCGGCGCGGCAAGGCCCGCGGGACGCAGGCGCGCAATCAGCGTTGCCGCGGCCGCGTGGGCCGCGCCGGCCGATTCGCCTGCGATGACGATGCGGGCGGGATCCGCGCCGAGCGCGGCGGCGTTCGCATGCGCCCATGCCCAGGTCGCGGCGACGTCCTGTGCGCCGGCCGGCCAGCGGTGCGCGGGCCCGAGCCGATAGCTCGGCAGCACGGTCACGAAGCCCGCGCGCGCGAAGCGCCAGCCGACGTTCGCGCGCTCGGAGCGGTTGCCGCGGATAAAGCCGCCGCCGTGTACGAAGACAAGCACCGGCCGCGGCGTGTCCGACGGCGACGTCGGTAAGTAGACGTCGAGTTTCTGGCGTTCGTCGCTGCCGTAGGCGATGTCGCGGCGGACTGCGACGCCGTCCGTGGGCTGCGCGTCGCGGTAGGGCGCATACCAGCCCTTGACGCGCGGAGGATCGATGACGGCGCCTGCTGCGCGGATCAGCGCATCGAGGTCGGCACGGGTCTGGGAATCGTTCATCAATGTCGGGTTTGTTTCGCGTTAGTGCAGCACGCGCAGCGCGTGAGGGACTTTGTGGAACTGGCCGTCCTTCATGATACCGGTCAGGCGGCGCTTGTCCTGGAGGATCGTGATGTCCCGCGTCGGGTCGCCGTCGACGATCAGCAGGTCGGCGAGATAGCCGTGCGCGATACGCCCGAGTTCGCCGGGCAGACCCATGAGTTCGCCGCCGAGCGCCGTCGCGGCATGTAACGCCTCGGCCGGCGTGTAACCGAACAGCTCGACGAAAAGTTCGAGGTCGCGCGCGTTGCGTCCGTTCGGGTTGAACGGGAAGCCGTAGTCTCCGCCGGGCAGCACGCGTACGCCGCGCCGGCGCAGTTCGGGCACGAGGCGCTGCTGCAGATCGCGGACTTCGGCGGCGCTGCGTTTCATGTGGCTCATGTCGAAGTGCGGCGGCGGCGCGGCGTCGAGTGTCGCCTGGATGATGCCGATCGCGGGTGCGACGAAGATCTGCTCGCGCGCGTTTTCGAGCATGTCGAGTGCTTCGGCGTCGGCATACGTGCAGTGATAGAGCACGCGGAAGCCGTTGCGCAGCGCCATCTTGACCGCCTCGGCGGCTTGCGCGTGCGCCGCGAGCCAGACGCCCGCCGACGCGGCTTCCTCGCCGGCCGCCTTGGCTTCGTCTTCGCTATAGAGCAACTGTTGCGAAGCGCCGGGCTGCAGGGCGTCTTCGCCCGACAACAGGAATTTGACCGAGCGCGCGCCCATGTCGGCGCATGAGCGCACGAAAGCGCGCACGGCTTCGGGGCCCACGCCGTGCGGATCGACCTCGCCCGCGTTGAGCGCTTGTTCATCGGACGCGACGGGCGGCGTGCGTTCGATCGACGAGGCGACGAGGCGCGGACCGGCCATGCCGCCGCTTTCGATCTGTTCGCGCAGCGCGACCTCGACGCGCTTGTTCAGCGCACCTGCCGAATACGCGCTCGTGAAGCCGTGATCGAGCAGGATGCGCGCGTTGCGCGCGGTCGTGAGGACCAGTTCCTCGGGCGGCAGCGACATGCCGGGCACGAACTTCTCGACGGACGTCGGCCACGACAGGTGCGCATGCGCCTCGACAAGACCGGGCATCAGCGTCGCGCCGCGGCAGTCGTAGCGGTCGTCGCCGTCGATCGCGAGCGACGGCGCGGCCCCGCTCGCGAGCGCGACGATCCGGTTGCCTTCGACGCGGACTTGCGCGTCGTACGGCGCGGAGCCGCTGCCGTCGAACACGCGGACGTTACTGAATACGATGCCTGCCATATCAAGTGCCTCGAATAAAAAATCAAAGAAAGGGAATCAGTGCACGGGCGGGAGCCCGAGGCTGGGCTCGGCGCGATCAAGCGTGCGCAGCCGGCCGAAAAACACGAGGCTAGCGAGGCCGATCACGGTCGCGGCCGCGCCGAGCGCGACGAAACCGAAGCGCACGATCAATGCGCCGCCGAGCAACGGTCCGATCGCGGAGCCCGCCATCAGCATGGCCGGCGTATAGGCGACCGCGCGCCCGCTCGTATCGAGCTTGGCGAGCAGCCCGAACAGGAAGGTGTGCGTGAAAATCATCGCGAAGACCCAAAGCGCCGACGCCACTGCATAGGGGGCGAATGCCGTCGTGTTGCTCAGCGTCAGCGCGAGCACGATCTGCGCGATCGGGCCGAAGAGCGCGACGTTGCGTGCGTCGAGCCGATGTTGGAGCAGAGCCGCGAGTACGGGCGGCAGCATGTTGATCAGACCGCCCGCGACGAGCACGGCGTTGACGTGCGCATCGCCGAAGCCGCGCGCGAGCCCGATGCGCTGGACGAAGCTGAAGACCATGGCCTGGTTGAGCGCCATGCAGACGATGCCCGCGATCGCGGTCCAGCAGCCGCGCGCAAGCGGCGGCGTTTTGGCCGGACCGGATGCGCGCGCGGGGTCAAGCGGCGCGGCCGCGGCGTCGAACGTCGGCCACGCGAGCGCGAGGGCGGCGGCCGCGACAAGCGAGAGCGCGACGAACACGGTGAACAGCGTGACGCCGCCGTGCGCGACGATCAGCGGCGGAACGGCCGCGAAGTAGACCACGCCGAAGATGCCGAGCGCGAGATGGCAGAACGCGAACAAGCGATGCGGGTTCGACGCCTTGCCGACCATGCCGTGCGCGACGGACAGGCCGGTTCCGACGCCGACGCCGGCGAGCGCATGCGCGGCGACCATCGCGCCGAACGTATCCGCGTGCGTCGCAAGACCGAAGCCGCATGCGGCGATCGCGAAGCCGCCGGCTGCGCTGAGCCGTGCGGGAATACGCGTGAACAAGGGGGCGACGCAGGCCGAACAGACGACCGCGCAGGCCAGGTAGGCGGTGACGAGTGCGCCCGCGTTTTGCGCGTCGTAACCGAATCGCTCGATGAGGACGTTGACCCAGACGGGCAGTGCGACGAGGTCGACCATCCCCGCCACATGGGCTGTGACCAGCGCGAAAATCGAACCGCGTCGTGCCGGCATGCGTGTCTCCTTCTTTTATTGGGCTTCGCGCTTGAAATCGGCGCGTGCCGAAAGTGTAGAGACTTGAATGCCGGCGAGCGGACGCGTTTTGCGATGTCAGCTATCGTGTTTTGCGAGGGGTCGATTCAGTGAGGGGATACCCGAGTGCGTAAGCACGGCGCGTGCGTGACGCGCCGTGTTCACTCAGTTCGATACGTACGAGACGTACGGCCCGGTGCCGCCGCCGGTCGATGATTTGCCAACGATGCCGTAATACACGTGCCGTCCGTAGAAGAACGAGAGACCGAGGTCCATCGTGCCGGACATCGGGCCGCCAAGGTTGTTCGACGCGTAATAGTCGGAGTTGTAGAACGTTTGGGCGTCGCCGATGTTGAAATTGATCGTCGCCGACGTCGAATTCGCGCTGATAAGCGTGGTCGACAGGCCGACCGTCGCGCTCGGCGCGTACCAGTCGCCGTAGGTCGGCAGACTCGAATCGGGGAAGAAGATGCCGTTCGATCCCGAGTCGAAGAACGCGTTGCCCGAATACGTGCGTCCGTTGAAGGTCGCGCTCAGATTGCCGTAGTCGTCGGTCGTGAACGTCGTCGCGCCGGTGCCGTTCAACACGTTGTTGGACTCCGTGTCGATGCCGAACACGAGCGTGCCCGTGTCGCTGGCCGCGCCGCTGTCGGCGATCTGCTTGATTTCGACGATCACGCCGTTGTTGTCGGTCGGAAACAGCGCGACCGGATTCGTGATGCGCACCGAATTCGATGCCGGCGTGTATGTCGAACAGTTCGTGCCGTTGCACGCGTAGTAGTCGCCGAGATTGTCGTATTCCGTGACGCTGACGCCGAGAATGCCGTTCGCGCCGAGGTCCGAGGGCACGCTGATCTGGCTCGACACCTGGCAACCGCCTGGCGCCGTCGGGGCCGTGGACGTCGGATCGGTGATGACCTGAATCGGTACGTTGCTCGCGATTTCGGACGAGAGCTTGATATCCGCGTTGCGAATGGTCCCCCACGTGAAGCCGCTGCCGAAGTACGAGCACTCGGACGCCGGATTACCCCCCGACGTTTGCTGCGTAAGTGCGGCGATCGTGCTCGAGTTGGCCGAATTGATCGCGCTGCCGAATAGTCTGAGACCGAACGAACCCGTATCGAGCAGGACGTTCGGGATGGACGCGCAGGCAGTGGCGGCATTCGAGTTCGGCGCGCAAATCGTCACGGTGACCAACGGGAAGTTGACGGCGCCGTACGGTCCCTGTGCGATCGTGATGGGGATGGCGTTCGTCGCGCTGCTGGTCGTCGGTGTCGCGGTGGCGTCGGCCCATGCGGTGCCGCCCGATGCGGATGATGTGTTCGTGCCATTCGACGCGCTATCGCTGCTGCTGCTTCCACCGCCGCCGCCGCATGCGGTCAAGGCGACGCACACGCTCGCGAGCGCGCAGAGCCACGTGAATTTGGACATGGCTTACCCCTTTTCTCGATCGTTCTTCTGGATTACTGGATGCTGTCGGTGCTGAAGCCGCTGGGCAGCGCATTCGAAAGCCACGCGCGGCCGATGAACTTGCCCATGTGACCGCCCGTTTGCACGACGAGGCCCGACTGTTCGACCGTCGCGGGCGCGATGCCGCCGCCGCGCGCCTGGCGTACGGTCGCGAGCCCTTGCTTGAAGCTCGACAGGTTCGATGCGCCGAGCAAGGTGTCGAGCGGCGGGAATTTCGGGCCGTTCCAGGCCACGGCGAAGACGACGTTGTCCGAGCTCACGTATTCGCGCACGACGGTGCCCGTCGAGAGCGTGGTTTCGTTGACCGTGTAGCCCGACGAGACAGCGTCGAGCTGGCGCGTCTGTTGCGCCGCGACGCTCGCGGTGCTCGACGACGTCCACGAGGGCGCCTGGCCCAGTTCGGCGTGCGCGGCGGGTATCAGGCTTGCCGCGACGAGCGCCGGGATCAGCAGGCGGCCCGCACGGGCCGTATGGAACGCGAGGCCGCGTTGTGTTTCGAGGCGATCGAGAAGGATAGGCGTATTCATCTGCTTGAAAGGAGATCGCTGAATGCTCGCCATGCACGGGGCGTGGCGCTGTCTATTATCTGCAAACGCGTCTGCTAAGACACTGAGGACAGCCTCTGGAACCGATTGTCGGTAACCCGCGGTAATGCAAGTCGCCGCGTGCTTCGTGGCTTGCCCCGATTGCAAATCCGCGACGCCTGTCGTGTCCGAATCATGATGGATTGGCCTGTATGTGCTTGGTATGTGCGCGTTTCCTGCGAGGACGCGCGCCGACGATTGCCGAAGGCGCGTTGAAATTAACACATTCAGGCGGCGTTTCAATGCATGACGACGTATTTCATGCTTATGTGTATCAAGCGATACGCACGTCTTCGAGAAAAGCCTCGAAGGATTCGAGCGCCGCGTCGAGATTGGCCTTGCCGAAGCCGATCCGCAGATAGTCGGGCGAGACGTCGCCGAGTTCGGAAGCGTAGACCGTCGAGGGGACCACGAGCACGCCGCGTGCCTGGACGAGTCGTTCGGCAAAGCGCTGCGCGCCGTCGCGGCCGAGGTACTTCGGATACGCGAGGACGCCGGCTTTCGGCGCGCGCCACTGAAACAGCGACGGATACCGTTCGAGCACCGCGCCGACGCGGTCGCGTCGCGCCCGCGCAAGGGTCATGACGCGCTCGACGAGATGCGCTTCGGCCGCGAGCGCGACCGTCGCGAGATGTTCGGACGGCAAGGCATTGCAGACCGACAGATACTGTTTCATCTGCGTGACGCGATCGAGCAGCGCCGTGTCGCGGCACGCGATCCATCCGATCCGCAGACCCGGCAGCGCATACGCCTTCGACGTTACGTTGAGCGAGATCCCGCGTTCATAGACGTCGACGACGGGCGGTAGCCGATCGCGCACGTCGTACTCGGTCATGCGATAGACCTCGTCGGACAGCAGCCAGATTCCGCGTGCGCGGCAGAGCTCGATCAACGCATCGAAGGTCGCGCGCGGGAGCACCGCGCCCGTCGGGTTGTGGGGGAAATTGACGACGATCAACCGCGTGTTCGGACGCAGCGCGTCGCGCACGCGATCGAGATCGAGATGCCAGTCGCGCGCCGCATCGAGCGGGATGCCCGTCACGTCGCATAACGACATCGGCAACGATTCAAGCGACTGATAGTTCGGCGTCGGCACGATGACGTGCGCATCGCGATCGAGCAACGCATGGAATGTCGCATAGAGCGCTTCGTCGCCGCCCGCGAAGCTCGCGATGTCGTCGGGCCGCGTGGTCGCGTAGAGGCGGCTGATCGTCTCGAGCAGCGCCGGCGTGCCGCGCAGCGGCGGATAGTCGAGCGGCGTGTCGAGCCATGTACGATCGTCGCTCACCCCCGCGATCTCGCGTAGGGCATCGATCGAGAGACTCTCCGGATACGACGAGGAGAGCACATGCCGGACGTGATGTTCCCATTTCGCGAGATACGCGATCAGCTGGAAAGCGCGCGGTACCGGCATCAGTTCAGATCCTTGACGATGTCCTCGCCGAGCCAGTGCTGCGAGATCTTCGACAGCGTGCCGTCGTCGCGCAGACTGCGTATCGTTGCCGCAAGCTTCGCGTTCCACTCGGCGTCGCCCTTGTCGGCGGCGACCCAATTCGGTTCCGCATAGAGTTCGCCGACGATCCGGAACACGGGCGCGCGCTTGACGCGTGCGTTGGCCGTCGCGAGGTCCGAGACGACCGCATCGAGTCGTACCCCGGGACCGATCGCGAGGTTTTCGAACGCGACGGATTCATCGCTCGGCACGATCTGAATCGCGCCGAACGGATAGGCGATGGGTCGCGCGCCCGGAATCACGAGCGTCTTCTGCAGATAGCTCTCATAGCTCGATCCGACGCCGACGCCGACTTTCTTGCCCGTCAAGTCTGCAGCCGACTTGATGCGTGTGTCGGCGCGGTTGACGACGAGCACGGCGGGCGAACTGTAGTACGGCGCGACGAAGTCGAGGACCTTCGCGCGCTCGGCATTCGGCGTCATCGAGCAGATGCAGACATCCCAGCGTCCGTTCCAGTGGCCGCCCACGATCGTTTCCCACGCCGGTGTTTCGAGCACGAGCTTGACGCCCAGACGCTGCGCGACGGCGCGCGCGACATCGACGTCAAATCCCGCGAGCTGGTTGTTGTCATCGATAAAGCCGAACGGCGGATAGTCGTTGACGAGCACGTCGTGCAATACGTGCGTGTGTTCGACGCGGTCGAGTGTCGTGCCCGCATGCGCGATGCCGGCCAGGCATGCCGCAAACGCGAGGGCGGTCAGGATCGATCGTTTCATGGTGTGCTTGGAGCGGTAGGTCGGGGGATGCGTCAGAGCGCGGTACGCGGTTCGAAACCGCGGCCGTAGCGCTTTTCGAGGCGGGCTTGAAACAGCTCGCAGACGATCGACATGACCCAGTAAATCGCGGCCGCCGTCACGAGCATTTCCATATATCGATAGGTGCTGCGGCCGTACGACTGCGCAAGAAAATTGAGTTCCCAGACGCCCATCAACGAGACGAGCGACGAATCCTTGAGCATCGAAACGAACAGGCTGCCGGCCGGCGGAATGATGAATCGCAAGGCTTGAGGCGCGACGACATGCCAGGCGATCACATGCCGCGAGAGTCCGAGCGCGCGTCCGGCCTCGCGTTGCGCGTGCGGGACGGCGAGCACGCCGCCGCGGATCGTCTCGGCAAGATACGCGCCGTAGTTCAGCGACAGCGCGAGCACGCCCGACGTGATCGGTCCCATGACGATGCCGACTTGCGGCAAGGCGAGATAGATCACGAGCACCTGCAGCATCAACGGCGTGCCGCGAAACAGCGAGCCATAGAACGTCGCCGCCGCGAAGCCGATCGGATTCGACGACATGCGGCCCCACGCGACGAGCACACCGATCACGGCGCAGCACGTGATCGATATGACCGTGATCAACACGGTCAACGGTGCGCCTTGAATAAATCCGTCGGGAGAAAGATGCGCGCCGAGCAGAAACGGCAGCTTCTTGGCGATCAGCGAAAAATCGAGTCCGGTGCCCGATAGCGTGCCGATGATCGCGCCTAAAAGCAGCAGCCACGTGAGCCGCACGCTCCATCGGAATCGCGCGATGCGGCGCGCGTCGTCGAACGCATGCGACGGCGCGTGCGGTGCTTGAGCGTCGAGCGCGTCGCGACGACCGCCGGGGCGTGCGGGATCCACAGTCAAACGATCGTCGGAAGGCATGAATTCGGCACGGGACGTCAAGGAAGCGAGGATGCAGAGCTTAAGCGAATCGGTCATGCGCGTACACCCGTGCACGACGTTTCGAGCAGAATAAATGGGTATTTCCTTATCTTAAACCGGCATAAAAGATCGCCGTTCACGAAGGTACGATGCGCAGCACGCTTCATTTTTATAACTGTGTCTGCGTCAATTTCATTTTTGAATCGCGTGCCGGATTTAGACGGCGTGAAGCACGCGCGAGAGAGGAATGACGCGGTCATTCATTCAAAAACGAAAATGGGAACCAAAGCACGGGGCGCATGGACCGTTGGACTCGGGTCGCTGCTCGCGACATCGATCGCGTTGGGCCAGACGGCGCAGGGCGCATCGACATCGAACGACACGGCTGCTGCGCAGGCAGCACCGAATGCTTCCGCGACACCGGATGCGCAAGCCGATCAATCGGCTTCGTCGAATGCCGCGTCGCTCGCGCAGGGTAGTGGAACCGCCGGTGGAACGGTTGCAGGAACGGCCAGCGCTACGAGCGCCGGCGCGGGTGACGCATCGACGGTCGCGCTCAATCCCGTGGTCGTCACGGGCAGCCGCGCGAGCGCGCAGCGTCAGCGCGACAGCGCGACGCCGATCCAGGTCATCACGGCGCAGGACCTCGCCGCGACGGGGCAAGGCAATTTGCTCGACGCGCTCAAGACGGTCGTGCCTTCGTTGACGACGCCCGCGGTCGGCTACGATGCGGGCGCCTTGTCGCGCACGTTCCAGTTGCGCGGACTGGGCCCGGGCGAGACGCTCGTGCTCGTGAACGGCAAGCGACGGCATCTGTCCGCGACGCTCTATGCCGATGAAGATCCGTCGCAGGGCGCCAACGCGGTCGACCTCGATCTCATTCCGCTCTCGTTGATCGACCACGTCGAAGTGCTGCTCGGCAGCGCGGCCGCGCAATACGGGTCCGACGCGATCGCGGGCGTCGTCAATATCGTGCTTAAGAAGCAAAGCGAGGGCACGACGATCTCGACGACGGGCGGCGGTTATTTCGACGGCGGCGGTGCGACCGGACAATTCGATCTGACGCACGGCATGGCGCTCGGCGACGATGGTTTTCTGACGCTGAGCGCCGGCTATCGGCATCACAGCGCCTCGGATCGCAGCGGCGCGAGCGGCGGTCCGGAACCCGCGCAGGTGCAGGGCGATCCGCAGACGAATCTCTTCACGTTCGGCTACAACCTCGAAAAGCCGCTCAACGACGACGTCACCCTCTATAGCTTCGCCACCGTCGCCGATCGCACGGTGCGCGCCTATGAGAACTACCGCTCGCCGTCGTACATCGCCGAGAATCTGCCGGGCCTCGAAGCGATTTACCCGAACGGCTTCTCGCCGATCGAGCACAGTCACGAAACCGACTACAGCGTCACGGTCGGCGTGCGGGGTACGACCGAATCGCATTGGGACTGGGATCTGAGCACGACCTACGGCCGCGACGTGATCAATCTGCAGAACCTGAATACGGCGAACTACAGTTTGCTGACCGATACGGGTTCGACGCCCACGTCGTTCGACGTTGGTGGCTATACGTCGTCGGAACTGACGACGAACCTCGACTTCAAGCGCGCGTTTTCGCTGCCGTTCTGGTCGTCGCCCGTCAATGTCGCGGTCGGCTTCGAGCATCGCTACGAAACGTTCAGTTTGAATCCGGGCGATCCGGGCTCGTATTACGAAAGCGGCGCGGTCGCGTTCCCCGGCTATCTGCCGACCGACGCGAGCGATGCGCATCGCAATAGCGTGGCCGCCTATACCGACGTCTCGACGCATATCCTGCCGGCCTGGCAGATCGACGGCGCGATCCGCGCCGAGGATTATCAGAGCCTGGGGGCCACGCTCGACGGCACCGTCTCGACGCGATACGACTTCGGCTCCGCATTCGGCATTCGCGGTTCGGCGGGGACGGGCACGCACGCGCCGACGCTGGTTCAGGAAAACTACTCGGCGACCAATGTGACGACGGGCGGCGCGATGATCCAGATCCCGCTCAATTCGGCGGGCGCGCGGATCCTCGGCGCACCGAGCCTCAAGGATGAAACGTCGCGGCAATTCAGTTTCGGTTTCGTCGCCGAGCCCGTCGCGGGTCTGCATTTGAACGTCGACGCCTATCAGATCGATATCGACAACCGGATCGTCGATTCGGGCGATATCTCGGGCACGCTGGCCGCGCAGGCGATTGCGGCCAACGGCACGATCGTGCCCGCCGACGCGATCGCGAATACATACGCGCAGTTCTTCACGAACGGCGCGAACACGCGCACGCGCGGCATCGATGCATCGCTCGATTACAAGTCGGATTTCGGTTCATACGGGACGGTCGCGTGGAATCTCAATGCGAACTACAACCGCACGACGATCCGTTCGGTCAATACGCCGGCATCGCTGCAGGCAGCGGGCGTTGCGTTGCTCGATGCGATTCAGGTCTCGAACCTGACGACGGCGACGCCGCGCATCGTGGTCTCGGGTTCGGGGGCCTATACGCTCGGACCGTGGCGTGTGACGTTGCGCGAGACGTACTACGGCAAGTCGTCGCAGACGCAATGGGCGACCGACTATAGCGGCTACTATGCGGACAACATCAATCCGGCGTTCATCACGGACCTCGATGTCGCGTTCAAGATCACGAAGAACACCACGATCGCGATTGGGGCGAACAATCTGTTCAACAAGTATCCGACCGAAACGAACCCGAATGCACGCTCGAACTTCGATCTGTATCCGCACTTGAGTCCTTTCGGCATCAATGGCGGCTACTACTATGCGAGGTTGACGGTGTCGATCTAAGGCTCAAGGTGACGATGTGCGCGAGCACGTCGTCACCTTGGCAATCGCCCGCAACACGTTCGAAAAGAAGGTCTCCAACGCGCTGATCCGTGCTTTGACGCGGGCTTTGTCAGGCGGTTTTCGATGAAAGTCCGACGCGGACCGACATCGAAACCCTGCTCAGACGAGGTAGTACAGATCCGCGGTTTGTTCGACCGGACGGCGCGCCGCGCAATGCGCGCACGTGTTATGGGAGCCGATCTGCTCATACGCATAACGGACCGCGCGCAGCGTCGCGGACCACTTCGTGTCTTCTTCCGGAAAGAAGCGCTCGCCGGGGTACCAATGCGTGAAACCGAGCCGATCGAGTATGTCGAGGAACGAGGGACGCAGACCCGCGAGCAGCACGACGAGTCCGTCGCGTTGCGCATCGCGAAGAAACGTTTCGAGTTTTTCGATGCAGACGACGTCGGGGTTGCGTACACGCTTGAAGCGCAGCACGAGATGCACGGCGCCGGCTGCTTGCGTCCGCGCGCGGACGCGTTCGAGATGATGCTCGAACTCGCGCGCCGCGCCGAAGAATAATTCGCCTTCGAAATCCCAGACCGCGACGGCGCTGCACGCGGCATCGTCGTGCTGCTTTTCACGGACGACGCCTTCATCGGTCACGACGAGCTCCGAGGCCTTGAGCTTGGCCGCGCGCGGCACGAACAGAATGATCGAGAGCGCGACGCCGATCAGGATCGAGAATTCGACGCCGATCAACAGCGCGGCGAGCGCGGTCGTCACGACGAGGCCCGCATCGTATTTGGAGGCGCGCACCGTGTAGCGCAGGCGTTCGAGATCGACGAGACGCCATGCGGTCACGAGCAGCAATCCGGCAAGCGCGGCCTTCGGGATATAGCGCGTCAGCGGCGCGAGCAAGAGCACGGCGATCGCGACGACCACGGCCGTCACGATGCCCGATACGCGCGTCGCGGCTCCGGCCTGGAAATTGATCGCGGAGCGCGACAAGGATCCCGAGCCCGGCAAGCACCGAAAAAATCCGCCGACGAGATTCGCGACGCCTTCCGCGAGACATTGGCGGTTGTAGTCGAGCGGCTGGCGTGTGCGATGCGCGATCGACTTGGCGATCGACAGTGCTTCGAGCAGCCCCAGAAAGGCGATCGCGATCGCGCTCGGTGTCAATTGTCCGATCCAGCTCCAGCGGATTTCCGGAATATGCGCGGTCGGCAAGCCGGCCTTGAGCGAACCGATCAAGGCAATGGCGGCGTGCCCGTTCGAACCCGTGACCGACCATCCGAGCAGACGCGCCGCGCCCGAGACGACGATCAAGGTGACGAACATATCGATCTGCGGCAGCCTGTAGCGCCGCACGAGACGACGCAGCAGCACGGCGAGCACGATCGATACGCCGCTGATCGCGAGCGCCTTGAGATTGATCGGATCGCCATGCACGACGGTCAGCCAGAGCCGATAGAGCACGTGCTGGTTGCCCGTGCCTTTGTCCTTGACGCCGAGCGCGTTGCCGACCTGCCCGATCGCAAGGAGCGTCGCCGCGCCGGCCATGAAGCCGATGATCACCGACTCGGAAATGTAGCGCGTGAGATCGCCGAGCCGGAACACGGCGATGCCGATCTGGATGATGCCGACCATGACGCCGAGCAGGAACATGCACTCGTAGAGCGGCGCGGTTGCATTCGGATCGAGGAACGCGAGCGCGCTGAACACGACGAGCGAGATCGCGCTCGTCGGACCGTTGATCAGATGCGACGACGAGCCGAGCAGCGATGCGACCAGCGTGACGACGATCGCCGAGTAGAGCCCGAAGCGCGGATCGACGCCGGCGATCAGCGCATATGCCATGCCTTGCGGCAACGAGATCGCGGCGACCGTGAGGCCTGCGAGCAGATCGCGCTTGGCCGTGTTCGCGTCGTAGCGGCCGCGCGCGAGTCGCGCCACGGCGGATCGCGTCGGGAGCCAGACGCGTTCAAGCAGGGTGTCCGGAGCCGGATAGGAGTTCGACAATTCCGTTCTCGTCGAAAAAGCGGTGATTGGCATCGTCCCAGTCGCGGGCGATGGCGGTGATCGGAAAGAGCGTCAAAGGCGGCAGACGCGTGGCGTATTCGTGAGCGATCGCCGGGTTGAACGGGCGGTAGCCGGCGCTCGCGATGATGCGTTGCGCTTCGTCGGTAAACAGAAATTCGAGGTAGGCGCGCGCTTGGGCTTCGGTGTGATGCCGCGCGGTGTTCGCGTCGACCCATGCGACGTATGGCTCCGCGAGCAGGCTGACGCGCGGATAGACGACGTCGAGATCGCCCGGATTGTCGGCGACTTCGCGCAACGCCTCGTTTTCCCACGCGAGCTGGACGTCGCCGGTCTTGTCGAGCGTGAACGTCGTGGCCGCGCCGCGCGCGCCTGTATCGAAGTGCACGATATGTGCGTAAAGCGCGCGCAGATACGCGCGTGCATCGGCGTCGCTGCCGCCGCGCGAGACCACCGAGCCCCACGCCGCGAGAATACTGAGCTTGCCGTTGCCCGAGGTGTGCGGATCGGGTGTCACGATCTCGACCGACGGCGCGACGAGGTCCGGCCAATCGTGAATGTGTTTCGGATTGCCCTTGCGAACGACGAATACGATCGTCGAGTAATACGGCTGCGAATGATGCGGCAGACGATCGGCCCAGCCGGCGGCGATCAGGCCGTGCTCGCGCAAGATATCGACGTCGGAGAACAGGCCCAGCGTCACGACGTCGGCCGACTGTTCGCCAGAGACGACCGAACGCGCTTGCCGCGACGAGCCGCCGTGGGATTGCGCGATGACGAGGCGCGTGCCGTTCTCGTGCGCATAGTCGCGCACGAAGGCCGTGTTCAGGCTTTGGTAGAGCTCGCGGGTCGGGTCGTACGAGACGTTGAGCAGCGTATTCGGCGTGCGGCCGGGGGCGTTGCGCACGCCGATCAATGCGATCGCGATCAATACGCCGCCGATCGCGGCGAGATGAAGCAGAGGAGGTCGTTTCATCGATTCGCGCGCACGGCTTCGTGGCAAGGGCTTGTCGGTCGGCGCGCTCGACCCCAGGCGATCGATCGCGCACGGAAATGGAATGACGTGGAATAACGCGGCTCGGCCTATTGTGCGGTCGCCCCGGCGCATTCGAAACGAATTTCTGTTCATATGCATAGTCGCTGCGCGCGCGTTGGACGCGCCGCTTGGCGTGCATAAGGACATGATCAGAAATACGTTAGATCCGCATCGCGCGCCGCTTATATTGATTCGCAGCAATGCGCGACTTGTGCGACTGCGCGTCGGCGACACAGAGGCTTGAACGACGCGTACGACATCGGATTTTCAAGCGCGATCGACACGCAAGCGACCCATCGGGCGCGCGTGTTCCCATGACGCAAATCCATCGGAGGCGATCTATCGTGAGTGCGGCAATTGAACAACTGAATAACGCAACCCGTCTGCGCGTCAACTCGCCCGAGCCGTTCGCGCCGCGCCCGCTCCCGGCCGCGCCCGCGCATGTCGTGCGCGACGACGCCGAGGCCATCGAGATCGCGAAGCGGCTGGCCGTCGCGTTCGCCCACGGGGCGTCGGAGCGCGACAGGGAAGGGTGGCTGCCGCTCGACGAACTCGACGCGTATTCGCAATCGGGTTTGTGGGGCATTACGGTTCCGAAGGCCTATGGCGGCGCCGAAGTGTCTTACGCAACGCTTGCGGAGGTCATCCGGATCATCGCGGCCGCCGATTCGAGCATCGCGCAGATTACGCAGAATCACATTGCGCTCGTCGCGCATATCGCCTTCGATGCGACCGATGCGCAGAAGCGCGAACTCTTTGGTCTC
The DNA here is from genome assembly GCF_003628125.1 of Pararobbsia silviterrae. Classification (GTDB taxonomy): domain Bacteria; phylum Pseudomonadota; class Gammaproteobacteria; order Burkholderiales; family Burkholderiaceae; genus Pararobbsia; species Pararobbsia silviterrae. The sequence goes on along the minus strand of NZ_RBZU01000020.1, from coordinate 40,500 downwards.
GTGCTCAAAGGCTATCGGTTCGGCAACGCATTTTCGGAGCGTGACAGCCGTAACGTCGCGGCGTTCGAGACGCGCGTGGTCGAGCAAGGCGACCATGTCGTCGTCAACGGCAAGAAGTTCTATACGACGGGTGCCCTGCTCGCGCATATCGTGCCGATCGTCGCGGTCAACGATGAAGGCAAGGTGTTTCTCGTGTTCGCGGATCGTGATGCGCCAGGCCTGACCGTCGTCAACGACTGGACGAGCTTCGGTCAGCGCGTGACCGCGTCGGGTACCGTTCTCGTCGAAAACGTGCGCGTGCCGAAGAGCCGCGTCGTGCGGATCGATGCTTTCGACAACCAGACCGCGGCGGGGCCGATCTCGCAGATCATTCAGTCCGCGATCGACGCGGGCATCGCAAAGGGGGCGCTCGACGAGACCATCGCGTTCATCCGCTCGAAGAGCCGTCCGTGGATCGACAGCGGCAAGGAGCAGGCAACCGAAGACCCGTTCGTGATCGCGACGATCGGCACGATCGCGCTGAAACTGCATGCGGCCGAAGCGCTGCTCGAACGCGCGGGCCGTAAGATCGACGCGGCGCTGCGCACGCCGAACGAGGAGACGGTCGCCGAAGCGACGCTGACGACCGCCGAATCGAAGGTGCTCACGACGGAGATCGCGGTCGAAGCGACCAATCGGCTTTTCGAACTTGCCGGCACACGCTCGACGCTTGCCGAGCACAACCTCGATCGTCATTGGCGCAATGCGCGCGTGCATACCTTGCACGATCCCGTGCGCTGGAAGCCGTTCCATATCGGCAATTACGTGCTCAACGGCGTGAATCCGCCGCGGCACGCATGGAGTTGAGCCGGATCTGAGTCAAGGCGGGTTTGACCGCTTGGCTTGAATGTTTGGTTTTCTTACGGTGCGTTGTCGAAGGGTCCGCTTGCGTCGACGGCAAGCGGACCCTTTGCATTGGGGGCGGGAATACGCGAATTCACCATAAGAATGTCGAGATGCCATAGTGCCGGATCGACCGACGCCCGCTGTTGAAGCGGGCGTCGGTCGCATTGCTTATTTTCCCTAAGACGCGCTTTGCACTGACGACAAGGAGAACACGATGGCAAAGACGATCGTCTTTTTCGCCGACGGCACATGGAACGGCCCCGAAGATCAAACGAAGACCGGCGACGGCAACGCTCCGACAGCGGGTGCCGGATGCCAACCCGATCTCACGAATGTCTGCAAGAGTTTCGCGTGGCTCGACGGTGCGCCGGTCCCGGCGGATACGCCGTGGGGCGGAGCCGAGATGGAGAAGGCGCTCGTTGATGCAGGCGGAACGCCGATACAGATCGCGAAATATATTCACGGTGTCGGCAATTCGCAGCAGTTGCTCGATAAAGTCGCGGGCGGCGCATTCGGCGTCGGCGTCGTCGCGCGGATTGCGCGCGGCTATACCTACATTTCGCGGAACTACCTTCCCGGCGACCGCATCGTGATCGTCGGCTTCAGTCGCGGCGCTTACACGGCACGGGCGCTCGCGGGATTGATCGCGGGGCAAGGCCTGCTTCGGCCCGACCTTGCGGCAAGCGATGACGATACGCGCTATGACACGGCCGTTTCGGCCTGGTATCGCTGGCGGCACGGCAGCGATACGACGTTCCAGAAAATCGTCGATGGATTGACGGAATGGTTCGAAATCCACACGGCATTTTCGAATCCGAAGCCGCTCGACGATACGTCGTTCGTCCCCGTCAAAGTCGCCGCCGTCGCGGTGTGGGACACAGTCGGTGCGCTTGGTATTCCGGTGTATTACGGCGCGGGCGTCGTCGATCTATTCCGGTTCTGCGACACGACGTTGAGTTCGAACATCGATCTCGGTGTGCATGCGGTATCGCTCGATGAACAACGCAAGCCCTTTACGCCGACGTTGTGGGACAACGGCCCGAATGTGACGCAGGCGCTGTTTCCCGGTGGACATTGCGACGTCGGCGGCGGGTATGCCGAGCATGGACTATCGGACGGACCGCTGCTTTGGCTCGTCGATCGGCTTCAGCAAACCGATGTCGGATTGAAGTTCACGCTGCACCCGCCGGTCGCGGTTCAGCCCGATCCCTTGGGGCCGCGGCATCGCGCATGGATCGCGGACAAATTCTGGATCGCGGCGGGCGTCGGCCCGCGCGCGTTCCCGGCGGGCCTCGTCGTCAACGACGCGGTCCGTCAGCGCATCAACGGCGGCCCCGACAATCTGTTCGATGCCCCGGGCGGAAACGTGCCGTATGCGCCGACGAACCTGCCGCCGGCAGCCTAGATATGAATCCCGCCCGCGACCTCGATCCGCTGTGCGTTGACCCAGCCAAAATCGTCGGATAGCAAAGCCGCGATGACAGGGCCGACGTCTTGCGGCACCCCTGCGCGGCCGAGCGCCGTGTGATCGGCGACGGCTTTATTGACTGCCGGATTGTCGCGCACCATGCCGCCGCTGAAGTCGGTCGCGATCGCGCCTGGCGCGACGACGTTGACCGCGATCCGGCGCGGGCCGAGTTCGAGCGCCATATAGCGCGTAAGCGCTTCGACCGCCGCCTTCATCGGACCGTAGATCGCGCGATTCGGAAACGCGAAGCGCGCGAGTCCCGATGACACGTTGACGATGCGGCCGCCGTCGTGGATCAGGGGCAGCAGTTTCTGCGAGAGCAGAAAGACGCCTTTGAAATGCACGGCGAACTGCGTGTCGAGCTCGGCTTCCGTGCCTTGCGTAAAGCTTGCAGCCGATGAAGTGCCCGCGTTGTTGACGAGATAGTCGAAACGCTCGGCGCCAAGCGCCTTGAGCGCCGCTTGTACGTTCTCGACAAACGCGTCGAACGTATGGCTCGCCCCGACGTCGAGTTCGAGCGCCGTGGCAGGCGCGCCCGCCTCGCGTGTGAGTGCAACGACCGCGTCGGCTTCCGCGCGATTCGACTTGTAGGTCAGGATCGACCGCACGCCGCGCGCCGCGAGGCGCAGCACGGTTTCGCGTCCGATGCCGCGGCTGCCGCCGGTGACGATTGCGATCTTGGTCGTGGATTCAGGGTTCGTTTGGGGCATGACGTTCTCTCGGTTCATGAATGAGTGGGTCCATTGTATGAGTCCGAGTGTCATGAATTGAATGCCGAAACCCTGCTGATTTCTGCCTAATTGTGCTTTGCAGGCGTATGCTGACGCGATCTTCACCGAGCGCGATCAAACCATGTCGGATCAGTTGGCGGCAGCCATGCTCCGTTATACGGAGCGTCAGGCGGGCGAAAGCCCGTACACGACGGACATCGCCGGTGTCCATATTTTGCGTTCCGATCACCCCAAGCCGCCGGTCTATCGAATGGCGAATCCCGCGATGTGCATCGTCGCGCAGGGCGCGAAGTGGGCCACGTTCGGCGGCGACCGCCTCGAATATCGGGCGGGCCAGGCGCTCGTCGTCGGTGTCGATGCGCCGTCGCTCGGGCGCGTATTCGAAGCCTCGCCCGACAAGCCGTGCCTCGTGTTGATCGTCGAGCTCGACCTTGCGCTCATGCGCCGCGTCGTCGAAGACATGCCCGCGCCGCCCGCGGTCGCCGCACATGCGAGCCGCGGTGTGTTTGTCGCGGATATCGCCGGCCCGATCGCGGACTGCGCATTACGCCTCGTGCATCTGCTCGACACGCCGGGCGCGATCGCAACGATCGCGCCGATGATCATTCGAGAAATCTGCTATTGGCTGCTGGCCGGACCGCACGGCGCGGATATCGCGCGCATGGCGCTCGCGGACACGCCGTCGCAGCGTGTCATGCGTGCTATCCAGGCCTTGCGGCAGCGTTATGCGGAATCGATCCCGATCGACGAACTGGCCACGATCGCGCAACTGAGCCGATCGGCGTTCCATCGACAGTTCAAGGCATTGACCGCGTTGAGCCCGATTCAATATCAGAAACAGCTTCGTCTTCTCGAAGCGCGTCGGCTGATGTTGACGCACGCGATGGGTGTCGAAAGCGCGGCATTCGAGGTCGGCTACGAAAGCGCATCGCAATTCAGCCGCGAATATGCGCGCATGTTCGGCGCGCCGCCCAAGCGCGATGCGCGGCAACTCAAGCGCTTGGCTCGGACATCCGAAATGTCGGACTCGCTCGCTTGAGTGCATCGCTCTCGATCGTTCCGGCAAGCTTTAGACGTTCGGTCGCTAAGGATCGAGGGCGGTGTTTGCGGGAGAACGTCCTTAAGCAATATTCATGGACATAGGCCGCATGCCGGATCGACGCGCGTCGATTCCTTCGCTTCTTAAGCGTGGGCGTGGGCGTGCCAGACCGTTACTCTAAAAGTAATGCTGTCTCTTCGTGCGTAATTGAACCGCCGCCTTGGGCTTCGTAGAGTAGGGGACACGAAAAATCGAAGCGGCCGTTTCAGGCACGGTATCGGCTACTCGAGACAGAGGCCCGATCAGGAGACATGATGGACACATTAGGACGCACGGGCAGCGCGCACGTGCCCGCCACGCGCACGCGGCTCAATCGCGCGCAGATCGCGGGGTTCTGGGGCGCATGGGCCGGCTGGACGCTCGATGGCATGGACTCGTTTGTTTATGCGCTCGTGCTTGCGCCCGCCTTGACGGAATTGCTGCCGAATTCAGGCTATGCGGCGACGCCCGCGAATATCGGTCTTGCAGGGTCCATTCTCTTTGCGCTGTTCCTCGTCGGTTGGGGCCTGTCGTTTATCTGGGGACCGCTGGCCGATCGTTTCGGCCGCACGAAAGTCCTGGCCGGCACGATCTTCATGTTCGCGATTTTTACGGGGCTTGCCGCGACCTCGCATTCGGTCTGGGAACTCGGTTTCTATCGCTTTCTTGCGGGCGTGGGCATCGGCGGCGAATGGGCGCTCGCGGGCACCTATGTCGCCGAGGCGTGGCCCGAGGATCGCCGCAAGATGGGCGCCGGTTATCTGCAGACCGGGTATTACGCGGGATTCTTCCTGGCCGCGGCGCTTAACTACACGATCGGCGCGCACTACGGCTGGCGCGCGATGTTCCTGACCGGCGCGCTTCCCGTCGTGCTCGCGATCATCGTCCTCATGCGCGTCAAGGAAAGCGATACGTGGCGTCGCGCGGAAAGCCTGAGTCACGGCGCCGCGCGGCGGCGTGGACCGTTGGCCGAGATTTTCAGCGCGCGCTACGTGCGGCGCACGCTGATCGCCGCGGCGTTGCTGACGGTCGCGATCATCGGCCTCTGGGCCGGGGCCGTTTATGAGCCGGCGGCCGTGATCCAGCTCGCCGTCAAGGGCGGTGCGACCAAACCGGAAGCCGCGCGCATCGCGTCGATCGCCACGGGCGTGCTGTCGATCGGCACGATTCTCGGCTGTCTCGTACTGCCGCCGATGGCCGAGCGGATCGGCCGTCGTTTGACGCTGGCGATCTATTTCATCGGCATGGCGTGTTCGATCGCCCTTGCATTCGGCTGGGCGTTTTATTTGCCCGACGGTCTCGCGACGTTTATCGGGCTGCTGTTCGTACTTGGCTTTTTCGGCGGCAATTTCGCCTTGTTCAGCCTCTGGTTGCCCGAACAGTTCGAGACGCGCGTGCGCGCCACGGCGTTTGCGTTCTGCACGTCGGTCGGCCGTTTTATCGGCGCGGGCGTCAATTTCGGCATCGGCGCGATGGTCCTGCATATGAAGACGCTAGGCACGCCGATCGCGCTGACCGCGATTGCGTTCGTGATCGGGCTCGTGCTGATCCCGTTCGCGCCCGAGACGCGTGGCGAGGTCTTGCCGCAGTAATGCCTGCATGTCACGCGTGCGATTCGTCGCACGCCGTGCAATGTCTTGACGTTCCCGTCGTAAAGAACACAAGGAGTCGAGCATGAAGAAGCCCGTTGCGGGTGCCGTGTTGCTGACATCCGTTCTGGCCGCGTGCAGCAGCGTCGGCGATCACGCGTCGACGGCGATGCGTGAAGGCGGACGTGTGCGTACGTTCGAAGTGCATTCGGACGGGCCCGCATTCGGCGGAGCCGTGCCTACGGGTGCGTCGGGTCCGTATCGCGTGATCACGGCGACCGTGCACGGTGAACTCGATCCGGCCGCGCCCGCGAATGCCGGCATCGCCGGTCTCGCTCAAGCGCCGCGCGATGCGGACGGTTATGTCGAATACGCGACCGACGTCGTGATCCTGACGCCGCAGAATCCGGCGAACGGCAAGCGCGTGCTGTTTTACGACGTCGTGAATCGCGGCCTGCGTCTCGGGCAGACGACGTTCGTCGGCGGCGGCGCGCTCGATACGGGCGCCGCGCCGAACGGCTCGATTCCTTCGCTGCTCGAAGACGGCTATACCGTGGTCTGGAGCGGCTGGCAGGGCACGATTCCGATGACGGGCAATGCGACGCTCGCCTCGACGGGCGCGGTCGGCGTTTCGTTTCCCGTCGCGCGCAACGCGGATGGCACGTCGATTGTCGGTCAGAGCCGCGAGGAATTCATTCCCGACTATGCGGGCGGCGTGCCGACCTCGATCCCGTTGACGTATCCGCCCGCGAAGCCCTCGGATGTATCGACGCCGACCTTGACCGCGCGGCAGTCGTGGGCCACGCAGACCGCGCAGGGCCGCGCGGGCGACGCGACGTACGACGCACCGTCGGTCCCTGTATCGAACTGGCATTACACGCGCGCCGCCAACGGCGGTTACGCGGTCGATTTCACGCCGCCCGCGAGCGTGCCGGGGCCGCGAGGCACGAACGTCGCGCCCGATGCGGGCACGATTTACAGCTTCGTCTACGAGGCGGCGGATCCGACCGTCAACGGTATCGGCTTCGCGGCGGTGCGCGATCTCGTCGCATTCCTGCGCTATCGGCCGAGCGACGCGACCGGTCACGCAAATCCGCTCAACGGTTTGAAGCAGGCCGCGTGCGTGACCGCGACCTGCACCCCCGAGGCGACGAACATCGATGTCGCGATCGGCGAAGGGATTTCGCAATCGGGCCGCTTCCTGCGCGACTTTCTGTATCAGGGCTTCAACACGGATGTCGACGGGCACGTCGTGTTCGATGCGATGTTGCCGATCGTGCCCGGCGCGCGGCGCACGTGGATCAACTCGATGTTTTCGCAGCCGGGCCGCTGGTCGAAGGAGCACGAAGACCATTTCATGCCCGGCTTCCAATTCCCGTTTGCCTACAACGTGATGACCGACCCGGTCACCGGCAAGACCGACGGCCTGCTTGCGCGGTGTTCAGCCAATGCGAGCTGTCCGAAGATCATGCAGATCGACGGCGCGTTCGAATGGTGGGGCGCGGCGGCTTCGCTCGTGACGACCGATGGCGCGGGCCACGACCTCACGCTGCCGCCGAACGTCCGTTATTACCTCGTGCCCGGCACGCAGCACACGGGCGGTCCAGGCGTAACGACCGGACTCTACGACATTCCCGCACCCGGCAGTCTGTGCGCGTTGCCGAGATCGACGGTTGCCGAGGAGCCTGTCGATCGTGCGCTGGTTCGCGCGCTCGAACGCTGGGTCGCACAGGACGAAACGCCGCCGCCTTCGCGGTATCCGACGATTGCGTCGGGCGAGGCGGTTGCGCCGAATGCGACGGGCTTTCCGGATCTCACGCGCGTGGTCGTGCCGAACGGTCCGAACGCGGCGCCGACGTCGTTGTCCGTGCCGTCGCGCGATATTCACAATCCGCTGTTCGTGACCGACTACAGCACGGCGATTCCGCGCGTGAACACGAGCAAGCCTTATGCGATCTTCGAGTCCCGCGTCGATCGCGATGGCAACGAGACGTCAGGCGTTCGGGTGCCCGACCTCGTCGCACCGATTGCGACCTATACGGGTTGGAGTCCGCGTGGCGCGGGCCATGCAGAAGGTGAAAGCTGCAGCATGTTCGGCTCGGTGATCGCGTTTGCGCCGAGCGACGGCGCGAGAGCGCCGGGCGATCCGCGCGCATCGCTCGCTGATCGCTATACGGGTCGGGCCGACTATGTCGCGAAGGTGACCGCGGCGGCCAACGCGCTTGCCGCGCAAGGCTATCTGCTGCCGGTTGATGCGGCGGCTTACGCATCGCGAGCGCGGCAAGTGTCGCCGCTGCTGATTCCGAATCCGTGAGTCGATGATTTTCAAAGCCCGCACGATGCGCATGGACCATCGTGCGGGCTTTGATACGCACACGCTTTTTTCCTAGCTTAGGCACGATCGCTAAGGACCGGTGCCTAAGAGGGGCGCGCCGAGCCCGCGGGTCGGGCGGGCTTTCCAAACGCGCCCGTGCGCGCGCACCGATGCCTAAGCAGGCTCGCCGATGCGTTCGATCGCATCGACGACGAGCGCCCAGAACCGTTCGCGATCGAGCTCCATCGCGGCCCACGTCGGACACGTCGCGGGCGCGGGCGCACGAAAATCCGCGACCGTCATGCCGGTCGTATGCGCACCCTGAAGTTCGACGACGATCGGCACCTGGACCGCGCGCACGATCGTCGGATCGATGACATAGGCGACGGCGCACGGATCGTGAACCGGCGGACTGTCGAAGCCCGCGACGTTCGCATAGGTCTGTTTGAAGTACTCGAGCAGTTCGCCGACGAAACGCGCGGGTTTTGTTCCGATCGCGGCGATGCGTTGCTCGACCTCGGGCGTCGCGAGTGCTTGATGCGTGAGATCGAGCCCGACCATCACGACCTTCCAGCCCGCGCGAAACACGATGTCGGCGGCTTCGGGATCGATGACGATATTGAATTCGGCCACGGGAGTCCAATTGCCGACGTGAACGCCGCCGCCCATGAGCACGACTTGCTTGACGCGTTCGACGATATGCGGCGCCTTGCGCACGGCCAGCGCGATATTCGTCAATGCGCCCGTCGGCACGAGCGTCACGGTGCCCGGTTCGTGCGCCATCACGGTGTCGATGATCAGATCGACCGCATGGCGCGCATCGAGCGTGAAGGCCGGTTCTGGCAGATTCGGGCCGTCGAGGCCCGATTCGCCGTGGATGCTCGGCGCGGTCTCGACGTTGCGGATCAACGGCCGATCCGCGCCCGCCGCAAACGGCACGCCGACGATGCCCGCGACGCGCGCGACCGCGAGCGCATTGCGTGTGACCTTGTCGAGCGTTTGATTGCCCGCGACCGTCGTGACGGCCGCGAGATCGATATTCGGATTGCCGTGCGCCAGCATGATCGCGACCGCGTCGTCGTGCCCGGGGTCGCAGTCGAGAATGATGGTTTCCGCCACATCGTCTCCTTTGAATGAAATGCGCGATCGCGCGCATCACGCCTATCAGGCGCCGCGATGTGTTCAACATGCATGCGGTTACAATGCGCGCGAATATCGGCGAAATTATATTCAGGTTTTGTTGGAAGGACCGTGCATCGATGCCTTGTCGGTCCGCTTTAGTACGATGGCGCCACACGCCCAGACCATGTCGCTTCGCATACGATTCATTGTTTTTCTGATCGGCGCCTTGCATTTGATGCACGCGCTTGCGGCCGACTTCGATATGCCGGGTACGCAGCCCGTCGGGCCGATGAACGGACGCCAGTTCTTTGTCGATGTCGGGCGGCCCAAGGCACGGCTGCGCGTCACGTTGTTCATGCCGTCGAACGGCGGGCCGTTTCCTTTGGCGCTCATCAATCACGGCGCCTCGCACGAGCCCAAGCGCGTGCCGCCCGTGTCGGACGAGTTCATCACCTACTACTTTCTATCGAGAGGTTATGCCGTCGCGCTGCCGATGATGCGCGGCTATAACGACTCGGACGGTCATATGCCGCGCGAAGTCTGCGATATGGTCAAGGAAGGCAATGTCGCGGCCGCCGATATCCGCACGGTGCTCGACGCGGTCAAGAACGAACCCGGCATCGATGCGTCGCGCATCGTCGTCGGCGGGAAAAGTATGGGCGGCTGGCACACATTGGCGTTCGGCGCCACGCAGCCGAGCGACGTCAAGGGGCTTGTGAGCTTCGCGGGCGGCGTCAAGGAATCGGACTGTCCGACGCCGGATCAGGCCTTGATTGCCGGTAGCGCCGAATTCGGCGCGAAAACGCGGATCAAGTCGATCTGGTTCTTCGGAGAAAACGACACGATTTTCTCGACGCCGACTTGGCATGCGATGTTCGATGCCTACCGGCGCGCGGGTGCGCCGTCGGAGCTCGTCGATATCGGGAGGTTTCAGGACGATGCGCATGCGACGTTCGCGTCGGCCGCGGGACTGTCCGTATGGGTCGGCAAGCTCGATGCGTTCCTTAAAGGGATCGGGATGCCGGGCACCGAGGTCAATGCCGACTATATGCCGAGTCCGCCGCCGCCTGACACGCACTACGCGGCCTTGAGCGATGTGCATGCGGTGCCGTATCTGCCGCCCGCGGTCGCGCAATCGGTCCTTGATCAGTTTCTCAAGGCACCGTTGCCGCGCGCGATGGCGGTCGGCATCAGCGGGGCGAGCGTAACGCACGGCGGCTTCGACGCCGCGCAGCTCGCGCTGAACGACTGCGAGCGCAAGACCGGGCATTGCGCGCTATACGCGGTCGACAATGCGATCGTCTGGCCCGGAGAACCCGATGCGCCCGCGCCGACGCATTTCGCGAGGATCGACGACGTGAACGCCGTGCCGTTTCTCGATGCGGCCGGCCGGGCGGCGTATCTCGACTTCACGAAACGGGTCCGGCCGCGTGCATTCGCGATCGCACCCGACGGCGCATGGGGCTCCGCGTCGGGCTTCGATCCCATCACGCAGGCGCTCGTTCAATGCGGTCAGGGACATGACGGCTGCGAGTTGTATGCGCTCGACGGCGACGTCGTCTGGCGCGCGAAAGACGCGGGGAAGGCAGCGGTCGCGAAGTGAATCGGGATAACGATTTGCGTGCACATGGCGATCGTAAGGCGGACGCGTTATGCTGCCCGCGGTACGCAAGGTCCGGATGCACGTCGATGTGGAGCCATGATGTGTCAAGCGGCGTGTGGCGCGGACGCTCGGTTCGCGTGATGGGCCGGTGTGTCGATGTGCACGGCAAGCGTGATCTCGTATCGTGTCCCCGAGGAGAAGAATCATGACGACTCAAACGTTGGCGGCAGCGGATCAGGTATCGACTTCGCGAAGCTGTCGCTTATTGCGCGCGCAGGCCCCGTTCATCGGCAAGCAAGGGCTCCAGTATGCGGTGGGAATCTCGGCCGAGACGGTCGGCGCGACCGGGCTGAATCTTCAGATCGTGACGATAGCGCCGGGTGCGCGCGCTAAAACGCATCTGCATGCGGGTCACGAGACCGCGATTTACGGACTGTCTGGGGCATCGGGGGTTTGGTACGGTTCGAAGCTCGAAGAGCATGCCGTGGTCGCGGCCGGCGATTTTTTCTATATCCCGGCGGGCGTTGCGCATCAGCCTTATAACGACTCGGACGAACCGGCGGTCGTCATCATTGCGCGAACGGACCCGAACGATCAGGAAAGCGTGACGTTGCTTCCGGAGCTCGATACGGTGCATCGCGGATGAGGTCGGGTGACTGCGCAGGATGTTGAAGTGGGTCGTGAGGTCAGGTGTTCGCGCATGCGGCGCCTTCGCGATAAAACTGGGCCTGACTCTCGAACATTCGCGCGTATTTTCCGCCTTGTTTCATGAGTTCATCATGCGAGCCGTCCTCGATGAGGCGCCCCTGATCGAGCACGAGGATCCTGTCGACAAATCGCGTCAATGCGAGTCGATGGCTAACGATGATCGCGGTTTTTTTCCTTGAGAGGTCGAGGATCAGACGCATGATGTCGGCTTCGGACTCGGGGTCGAGCGCAGATGTGGGTTCGTCGAAGACAAGGAGATCCGCATCATCGGCGTGAATCATGGCGCGTGCGATCGCTAATCTTTGCCACTGTCCGCCCGACAGATCGATCCCGTCCGGGCTTTCCGTCGTGAGTGGCGTATGAAGGGTGTCGGAGAGCACGTCCAAGCCGACGGCGTGCAGACATGCATGAGCCCGTCGTCGATCATTATTCATCACGAGGTTTTCGTAGGTGTCGAGCGGGAAACGCGCGAAGTCCTGGAAAACGGCCACCACTTTCGGTTCTGCGTGCGGTGTTGACCAAATCAGCTCGCCTGCAGTGGGTTCGTAGAAGCCACTGAGCAACTTGACCAACGTCGTTTTGCCCGCCCCGTTTTCACCGACAACGGCGACGACTTCTCGATGATGGATTTCCAGATTGATGCGATCGAGCGCGGCACGCGCCGTACCCGGATAGCACCGATCGACATTTCGTAGCGCTACGCAGGGCTGGATCGGTGGCGTTTCGCTCGACGCGGTCGCACATGTATCGTTCGTGACGAATCGCCGCGCGTTCCGTTCGTATGCTTCGGCGAGTTTGCGCAGCGGGCGCACGGAATACGAGAGACTAAGAAGATCGCCGAAATTAAAGATCACTGCCGCTAATCCATCTTTCAGTTGGACGAGCGCGCCCAGCAGAAACGCGAGCTGCGCAATGCTGGATTGGCCGGCCTGATATCTGCTGATGGCGGCGTAGAGTGGAATGCCGAGAAAAATGCTTGCTGTCGTCGAGGTCGCCGCGAGTTTCAATGCGTTCCTCAGGCGGACGTGTCGTATGGACGCTAGATAGCTGTCGTAAAGGTTTTGCCAGGTGTGGAGTATTCGCCCCTGCATTCGATAGATCCGTAGATCCTTGGCATATTCAGGCTGCGTCAGGATGCGCTCGTGAATGCGCAATGCGTTGAACGTTGTCGCATGGGATTCCGTGACGTCCCAGCTTTCGCGTTCGGCTTTTGCGCGAAACAGCACGGACGGCACCATGCCGGCCAGCATGAGAAACGGAATCCACCAGGCCGATTGTCCTGACAGCACAAGCAGCGGGATGATCATGACCGCTCCTACGCAGACGGCGTGGAGATGCGAAATCAGATCGCCGATGTGCTCACTCGCGCGGGTGGCGAGGATTGCCGTTTCCCGTAGATCCGCATCTTCGTGGATCGTCAGCTTCGGATAGTTCGACACGGCTTCGTTGACGTGTCGCTTGAGTGAGGCTCCGACTGAATCGCGCAACGTGTCGACGATGAAGCTCGATATCGCAGTGAGGCCGTCCTGGAATCCGCCGAGTACGAAATACACGACAACCAGGGTCATGAGCGCTGCAAGGGGGGCATTGGATGTGAGGCGCTCGATCAGTTGTGCATTGAAGTAGAGCAGAGCGGCAGGGATCAAGCCGATGACGAGATTCGAGATGATGGCCAGTGCCACGGCGCCCGGTGATGCACGCCAGAGCAACGAAAGCGCCTCGCGAAGGTTGCTCACGAATTCCCATGTTTTCATAGAGATCGGCTCAGTTGGACAATTCGCGCCGTATCTTGGGCATTGCCTGCCAAGGACCGTTTGGAAGCGCACGCTCAATATTCTTGAAGGCGCCGGCAATGTAAAGCGAGGCGATTCGGCGTCGACGGCGTCGCACTTCGATGCGCGGGCGCTGTTGCTAAGACCGGTCCGATTTCATCATGAGGCGTCTGTTCGGCGCTTGCATGACTTTGGCCAAGCAACGGGCGCGCAAACGTGTCGCGCGAAAGCACGGCATCGATGCACGACAACCCTCACGTCTTTCCGTCGGACCAGGCCTGCGTCGATCGATGTCGAGATCGTTTGATATGAGAGTTACCGCTCATTGAGTACGAACACGTCACCCGGCGAAATCGGATGCGTGCCCGCGCCTGCGTGCAACAATTTCTGGACAATCGAAGCGTGTTTATCCGACGGGCGGAACGGGCTCAGGCGCATTTCGCTCGTATTCGAGGGAGGATGGGGCATCGCTCGCGCAGTGCATCGCGTCCATACGTCGGCGAAGACCGGGCTCGCGCGTCAACGCCCGCGATTCATTCCGCCGACTCGGCTATTGCGCCGCGCGACGGACTTCGTCAGGTTCGTCCGCATCGATGAAGATGATGGCGACCCTGCAAGGCGCCGTGCCGCGATTGATCCAGCCGTGGTTCGTCCCGCGCTGAATCAACGTGTCGCCCGCGCGCAGATGAACCTCTCCCTCATCGAGCATCATGTCGATTTCGCCTTCGAGCACGACGATGTAATCGATCGTACGCGTTCGATGCACAAGCGGATGCCGCGGCGGATGCCCGGGCAACGCTTCGCCTTCCATGCCCCAGTCACGAAGAATTTCGACATTGGGCTTGTGATGCATCGCGGGATCGGTCGGCGGGAACTCGATGACCCGAAACGCCGAGCCCATTTTCGGCGGCGGCACGCCCATCTTGCGATCGGCGGCGTCGTGTCGGCCGCTCGTCGAGGCGGGGCTCTGGTCGGTGACCCAGAGCAAGGTCGAGACGATGCCGCCCGTCTCGGTACGCAGCGTGACGTTCGGCGCGTCACGATCTTCAATCACGATCGAGCGGCCCGATTCGTCGTGTCCTGTCACAACCCGTCTCGGTGCGCGGATCTTGCGTTCGACTTGTCCTGTCATGTCTTGTCCTGTTGCGTCCTTGATCATTCGTACCTTTATCGAGCTCAAGCACCACGCCATGCCGTCGCGCCGGCGTTCGATCTGCGTCCCGCGAGCAATCCGGTCGCGGCCGATACGAGACATGCGATGCACATATAGACGGCGACGTATGTATAGCCGCCGTTGTCCCGCATCGAAAGCGTCGCCGAAACGAGCGGCGTTAGCCCGCCGATGATCGCGCTCGCGAGTTGATACGCAAAGCCCGCGCCGCTATAGCGAAACGCCGGCGCGAACATTTCCGTGAAGAGCGGCTGCTGCACGCAGATCACGAGATTGCAGCAAAAATTTCCGACGAGGACAAAGCCCAGACAGATCCAAAGCGGGTTCTGACTTTGCAATGCCCAGAACAAGGGAAATGCGCCAAGCGCACCGATCAGCGCACCCAAGACGTAGATCGGGCGGCGGCCGATCCGGTCCGACAACGCGCCCATGGTCGGACAAAGCACGATCGCGACAAACCCCACGACAATCGTCGCGTGGAGCAACACGCTGCGCGGAATGCCGTAGGTTTTGATCCCGTAGTTCAGCGCAAACACCGTGACGCCGTAAAAGCTCACGAGTTCGCACAAGCGCATCGCGACAATGACGAGAAAGGCAGACGGATGCGCGCGAATCGCCGCGACGAGCGGAATCGCTTCAGTCCTGCCGGCACTGACTTCCTGTTCGAATTCGGGCGATTCGCTGACGGAGCGGCGTACCCAATAGCCGGCGAAGATCACGACCACGCTCAACAGGAACGGAAGACGCCAGCCCCACGACAGAAACTGCGCCTCCGTGGTCAGTGTATCGATCAACGACACAGATCCGGTCGCAAGCAACAGCCCGACGAAGCTGCCCACTTGCACAAAGCTGCCGAAAAAGCCCCGCCGATTTTCCGGGCAATGTTCGATCGCCATCAATGCCGCACCGCCCCATTCGCCGCCCACCGCGAAGCCCTGCACGAGTCGAAGCGCGACAAGGATGATCGGCGCGGCGATCCCGATCTGATCGTACGTTGGCAGCAGGCCGACCAACACCGTACCGCCGCCCATCAGTACGAGCGTGCCGACGAGCATGGCCTTTCTGCCGACCTTGTCGCCGAAGTGTCCGAAGATGACGCCGCCCAACGGCCGGACGACGAAACCGACACCGAGCGTGGCGAACGTCAGCAGCACACCCACGGACGAAGTCGTGGACGGAAAGAACAAGCGCGGAAAGACCAGCGCGGCAACGAGGCCATAGACGTAGAAGTCGTACCAATCGATGATCGCGCCGACGAGGCTGGCCATCGCGGCGCGTGTGGGCGAGGTGGATCCGGCAAGGGCCGTATCGGCCGAATAGCTCATCAGTGTCTCCGAAATCTTGGTTTTTTTATGGATCTGCGTCGAGGACCGGCCCTCGATACCGAGGGAATCGAGTCATCCGTTCCTGCCGCGTGCCGGCACTGTATCAGCGTCACGCACGAACAGGCAGCGGATTCGCAGGCCTGTCGAGCCCGCTCGCGTCGCGCGAGCGCGACATCCAAGGCATGCGGCCGCGCATCCTTGCCCACTTCGTCGTGCAGACGACATGCATTCGGCGTCTGACACGACGCATCCCCGCATCGTTAGGCTAGCTATCTGTGCTGACGGATCACAGCGTTTTGAAGGGCCACGAGTGCGATGAGCGCACACTCAGGCACGGTCATCGCGCCAATCGAGGGTTATCGCTCAGAGCGGAGCCGGTCATCGAGCGCGCCGAAGGCGAGTTTGGCGTTAGGCGGAAAATGACGTCCGGAATGAGCGCATTGCCAAGATCGCGTTGTCGCAGGCGATTCGAATTCGATGAAGATCGACGCGCATTTCACTCAACGTTCTTGGCTTGACGCGCGGGCGGAAAAGAAAGGGTGCGTCACGCGGCCTCGCCGGCAATATGTACCGACGAAAAAAGGCTTGGGTCCGCACCGCAACAATGGCCGCTATCGCTAAAGACGGTACCGCCAAGCGCCGCGCCGCAAAGGACATGGCGACGCAGGGTAACGTTTAACGGATCGTCGCGTAAAAACTGTAGGGTTATTTTTTTTCAAGGCACGACAGGGGCTATTGAAATTCCCAATCGCACGCCGGTCATCTGACCGCACAGCCTTATTTCGTATGCCCGAGCGACACTTAGTGCGAAATGCAACTAAGGCTTTTAGGCCGAATATTCGTTGCCGAGTGTCGATTTGGCCGATTGACCTTCGTCAGACGAATTGCGATTATTTGCATGAGCGGAACCGTCCACTCGCATGCCGGCCGACGATGTTTCGGGGAAGGGGCGTATCGTCGCGCGCAGGCTGTGAATCCCCTTGGGGATCGGTGAATCAATTCTGTTAGAGGCACGGAGGCTTTTGATGAAGTGTCCCCCGGCATCGCCACACGAGCCCGAAAGACTTGTCGCGCTGTCCAAGTATGGTTTAGGCCGCAATCGGCCTCTGCCCAGTCTGGATGCCGTTGTCCGTATCGCCGCGCGCATGTTCGACGTGCCCGTTGCGGCCGTCAATATGATCGGCAACGACCATGTCTTCTTTGCGGCCGCCATCGGCATCGATATGGCGGCGGTGGACACGAGCCGCGACGCGTCGTTTTGCGCGCATGCGATCCTGCAGAGCGAGGTGATGATCGTGCCCGACGCATCACTCGATTTGCGGTTTCACGATAACCCGCTCGTGACCGGCTCGACGCATGTGCGCTTTTACGCGGGCGTCCCGATTCTTTCCGCCGATGGCCTGCCGCTGGGCGCGTTATGCATCATCGACCCGGCGCCGAATTATCAATTCTCGACGGACGATGCCGAGCGTTTGCGCGAACTGGCGCGGATGGCCACGGATCGGCTCGAATTGCGGCGCATCGAAATCGCGTCGGAAGTGGATCCGATCGACGGTACGGAGCCCGAAGCCATCTCGCCGACCGCGATGATCCGGTTCGATCAATATGGCCGAATCATCGGCTGGAACGCGAGCGCCGCGACGCTGTATCGATACGATCTCGACGATTGGCGCTGGCTGACCGTCCGAACGCTCGCGCCCGAACGCGATCGTGATGCCTTGCATTCGCTGATCGCGCAAGCGGTCGAGAAGGGCACCGTCGACGGGATCACGATGCCGTCGCATGTGCACGGACTGCGCAGCGACGGGACGGAATTCCTGCTCGGCTTCTCGCTGTTCTGCTGGTATGAAAACGGAACGCTGACGTTCAACGCGCATTTGCAGGATTTGACGCCGCTGAGCGACGAGCGCGAATCGTTGCGCCGATTCACGAACGAAGATGTGCTGACCGGCGCCGCGAGCCGGGCGAGTTTCTATCGCGAAACCGAACACACATTGACGGAAGGACGCTCGGCGACCGTCGTCATGTTCGACGTCGACGGCCTCAAGGACATCAACGACGCGCTCGGACATGCGGGTGGAGACCGCGTACTCGTCGAGATCGTGCAGCGCCTGAAGGACGTGGTCCGCGACGAGGGCACGATCGCGCGCATGGGCGCGGACGAATTCGCGGTGCTGATTCCCGATCAGTCGGATATCGATCGTGCGCGCAGGCTGGCCGAATCGGCGGCCGCGGCGATCGCGATGCCGCTTGCGATCGACGGCGTCGATGTTCGCGTCACGGCGTGCGCGGGCGTCGCGGCGGCGCCCGCGCATGGACTCGAGGCGCTCGAAGTGATCGGGGCCGCGGATCTGGCCGTGCATAAGGCAAAGCAAAGCGGATCGGGCAAGACGTTCGCGTTCAGCCCCGCGCTTCGCACGGAAGCGCTCGCGCGACGGTCGTACCACATCGAACTTCAGCGCGCGGTCAGCGATAGCGAATTCGTCTTGTTCTATCAGCCCCAGGTCGATCTCGTGACGGGCGCGCTGATCGGCGCCGAAGCGTTGATTCGCTGGCGCCATCCGCAAAGAGGGCTGTTGTCTCCGGCTGCATTTCTGCCTTCGCTCGAACGCGGGCCTCTTGCGTCGACCGTGGGGTCCTGGGTGCTCGACGAGGCGTGCGCGCAAGCGGCGTTCTGGCGCAGGAATGGGCAACCGGATTTTCGGATGGGCGTCAACGTGTTCGGCGTCCAGTTCCGAGACCATCGTTTTGCGAGCGACGTGCTCGCGGTGCTCGACCGGCACGGTCTGCCGCCTGATGCGCTTGAACTCGAAATCACCGAAACCATCGCGCTCGACGACGACACGGTGTTAAGCGCAATCGCGCGTCTGCGCGCGCGCGGCGTCGGTGTCGCGTTCGACGACTTCGGCACCGGCTACGCGTCGTTGAGCCTGTTGAAAACGTATCCGATCACGCGGATCAAGATCGATCGCTCATTCGTGCTGGGGATGACGTCCTCGGATAAGGACGCGGCGGTCGTGCGCGCGATTCTCGACATGGCGCGCGGCTTCAAGCTTCAGACGATCGGTGAAGGTATCGAAACCCTTGAGCAGCTCGACACGCTGCGCCATCTCGGTTGCATGGAGGGCCAGGGCTATCTGTTCGGCGTGCCGTTGCCGGCGCGCGAGTTCGCGGATCGATTCATCAGCGCGCCGCAGTGGCCGAGCGCGGCGTGTGCGTGAAGTCGTTGCGTCCGACGTTAAGGGCACGCAGGAATGCGCGCTTGTCGCGGGCGATGGCTTCAACGTCTCGCCATGGCATCGCGCTCGGTTCGTGTGCCCGCTAAATCCGTGCTGATCGCAAGCGGCCCTCAGCGGCTATCGGGTGTTGGCACGTGAAAAACGTGTCGTCGCTTCAAGCGGTGCCGGGTTGTGCCCGCAGATGATTCACGAAAAGTTTCGCCGCAGTCGGCAGTGAGTCAAACGAGCGCACGCAGATTTGAATCTTGCGCCTGGCCCACGCATCGGCCAGTTGAATGATTCGGAAGTCGAACATCACGGCGTAGCGCCGCGCGATGTCGAGCGGCAGAACCCCGATGCCGAGTCCCGAATTCACCATGAAGCACAACGCGTCGAACCCCGTGCATTGGACCTTGAGTTTCAACGTGCGCTTTTCGTCGTGCGCGGCGGCGGCCAGCATGCGATTGATCGAGCTCCCCCGATGCAAGCCGATGAAGTCGTAGTTCAATGCGTCGGCGAATCGAAAATCGTCACGCGCGACCAAGGCATGATCGGCCGGGACGACGAGGGCCAGCACATCCTCGCGATAAGGAAAGACCTCGACGTCGTGGTCGGAAATATCGCCTGAGAAGATACCGACGTCCGCCGCGTTTTCGGCCACGGACTTCGTCACGGCCGACGTGATCCTTTCTTCGAGATCGACCTGAACGTTCGGGTACTCGCCGAGGAAGCGCTTGATGTCGCCCGGCAAGAACTGCGTAATCGCCGAAATGTTCGCATGGACGCGAACGAAGCCGCGAATGCCGACTTCATATTCACGCATATGTACCGCGATCTCATCGAGTTCGTGCAGCGCACGCCTTGCACGTGTCGACAGTTCGACGCCGGCGGGTGTGGGTCGGATGCCCTTGTTGGTTCGAATGAGCAATCGAATGCCCAGCGTGTCTTCGAGTTCGCTCAGACGCTTGCTTACCGCGGCGGCTGCGAGGTGCTCGTTTTCCGCGGCGGCCGCGATTGTGCCGCGTTCCACCACACTGACGAAGAGCTTGAGAGAAACAGGATCGAGACGCATAACACGGGGAATACGTGCGAATGACGGATCGCCGCACGGCGATGCGACCGCACGATTCTAGTCGCACATCCCCGTCTTGTCATCGCAATACGTGATGGCAGCATCATCAAACGCTGCTTTTGCGCGCCATATCGCCGTTGCTAGACTGCGGCAAAAGTCGGGTTCATCGATATCGCATCGGACAACGATGCACCCGCGACAGAACATCTGGAGACAGGTATGGCATTGCAGGCAGCGGAGCTTTTGCGTCAACACGCCTATATCGGCGGGGTCTGGTGCGCGGCCGACAACGGCGCCACGATCGACGTGCGCAATCCTTTCGATGGGCATCTGTTGGGCACCGTGCCCAACCAGGGCGCGGCCGAGACCGCTCGGGCCATCGCCGCGGCCGATGACGCGTTGCCCGCATGGCGCGCCAAAACCGGAAAGGCGCGCGGCGCCATTCTGCGCAAATGGCATCAATTGATCGAACAGCATAGCGACGATCTCGCGCTGCTGCTGACGCTCGAACAAGGCAAGCCGCTTGCGGAAGCCAAGGGCGAACTCAACTACGCGCTTTCGTTCGTCGAGTGGTTCGCCGAGGAGGCGAAGCGCGTCTATGGCGACGTGCTGCCGACACCGCGCGGCGACCAGCGTCTGATGGCGATTCGTCAACCTGTCGGCGTGGTCGCGGCGATCATCGCGTGGAATTTTCCGTCGGCGCTCGTGACGCGCAAGCTCAGTCCCGCACTCGCGGCCGGCTGCACGGTCGTGTTGAAGCCGTCCGAATTGACGCCCTTTACCGCGCTCGCGCTCGCATGGCTCGGCGAGCAAGCCGGCATTCCGCCCGGCGTGCTCAACGTGGTGACAGGCGATCCCGCGCCGATCGGCAGCGAGCTCGCGACGAACTCGACTGTCCGCAAGCTGACCTTCACGGGATCGACCGCGACAGGCCGCTTGCTGATGCAGCAAAGCGCGTCCAACATCAAGAAGCTCTCGCTCGAACTCGGCGGCAATGCGCCGTTCATCGTATTCGAGGACGCCGATCTCGACGACGCCGTGCAAGGGCTCATGGCCTCGAAGTTTCGCAACGCCGGACAGACGTGCGTGTGTGCGAATCGCATCTTCGTGCATGCGAGCGTTGCCGAGACGTTCACCGAGAAGCTGCGTGCGGAGATCGAGCGGATGACGCTCGGTAACGGTCTGGATCCGGACGTGACGATCGGGCCGTTGATCGATTCGCGCGCCGTGCGTAAGGTCAGTCGTCTCGTCGACGATGCGATTGCGAAGGGCGCGCGTCTGCTGAGCGGAGGTCGCGTCAGCGCGCCCGGGTCGTTGCTGTTCGAGCCGACATTGCTCGACGGCATCGCCGACGACATGGACATCGCACACGAAGAGATCTTCGGTCCCGTCGTCGCGCTGAGTACGTTCGAATCGGAAGCTCAGGTGCTTCAACGTGCAAATGCAAGCGAATCGGGTCTCGCCGCCTACTTCTATACCGCGAATCTCGAACGGACGTGGCGCGTCATGGAAGCGCTCGAATATGGGATTGTCGGCATCAATACGGGCGCGGTCTCGAACGAGGTCGGTCCGTTCGGCGGCGTGAAGGAATCCGGCATCGGACGCGAAGGATCCAAATACGGCATCGAAGAGTTCCTTGAACTCAAGTACGCCTGTCTCGCGGGCAAGTCGTTCAATCGTGCGCCTTAGCCGCCGATCGAACACATGACCCGTGCGCGGACGCTCGTCGCCCGCGCATCCCCCTGATCGTTGTCAGCCCGGACAGACGGCTCCCGTCTGCGTATCGCCCATGAATCGAGTATCCACGACGTCGCGAGACGATGCCGACCGCTTTGATTTCGTCATCGTCGGTTCCGGTGCGGCGGGCGCCATTCTTGCCGAGCGCCTGAGCGCGGATGGCGCGTCGGTGTGCGTGCTTGAGGCAGGGCCGCCGGATCGGAGCCCGTATCTGCACATTCCCGCGGGTTTTATCAAGGCCGTCTTCAATCCCAAGTATGCGTGGCAATTTTCGAGCGAACCGACGGCGCTGACCAACGGCCGCCGCATTCCGATTCCGCAGGGCCGCACGCTCGGCGGCTCGACGTCGATCAACGGTCTGGTCTACAACCGCGGCCAGGCGGCCGACTTCGATCATTGGGCGAGCCTGGGGAATCCGGGCTGGTCGTTCGCCGACGTATTGCCGTACTTCAAGTCGATGGAGCGACGCGTCGGCGGCGACGATGTCTATCGCGGACGGCAAGGCGCATTGCCCGTGAGCGACATCGACTGGATTCATCCGTTGTGCGAAGCCTTTATCGCCGGCGCGCAAGAGTGCGGCATGCCGCGCAATCCCGACTACAACGGCGCAAGCCAGGCAGGCGTCGGCTACTTTCAGCGCACGATCGACAACGGCTGGCGCATGAGCACGGCGCGTTGTTTTCTGAAGCCATCGAGAACGCGTGCGAATTTGACGGTCCGCACTTACGCACAGGCAACCCAAGTCGTGTTCGAAGGTTCACGCGCCGTCGGCGTGCGCTATTGCGACCCGCGTCAGCCGTCGATCGTGCACACGGTCATGGCCCGCCGCGAAGTCATCGTATCGAGCGGTGCGATCAATACGCCGAAATTACTGCAACTGTCGGGACTCGGCCCCGCGGATTTCCTGCGCGAGAAGGGCATCGCCGTGGTCTGCGATCTGCCCGGCGTAGGCGAGAACCTGAGCGAT
Source organism: Pararobbsia silviterrae (assembly GCF_003628125.1). Classification (GTDB taxonomy): domain Bacteria; phylum Pseudomonadota; class Gammaproteobacteria; order Burkholderiales; family Burkholderiaceae; genus Pararobbsia; species Pararobbsia silviterrae. The sequence goes on along the minus strand of NZ_RBZU01000020.1, from coordinate 17,740 downwards.
CACTACTCGGTTCGCGTCGTCGCGCGCGTGAAAAACATGCAGACGATGAATCAGCTCGTGCGAGGCTTGAATCTCGTCGGCCAGATCAGTCGGTGGATGCTGAAGAAGCCCAGCATCATGGCGCTGAGTCCATCGCTCGTGCATTACTTCTGGCAATCGCGTGCAGGTCTGGATGCGCCCGATCTCCAAGGCGTCTTTACCCCCGCCAGCTACAAGGAAGGCTATGTCGGCGTGCTCGACGATTTCCCCGGCATGACCACGGGCGTCTGGCAACACCGGCCCGATAGTCGCGGCCAGGTGCGCGTGCGTTCCGCGGATCCGTTCGAGGATCCGGTCATCCACGCGAATTACCTCGGTCATGCGGACGATCAAATGACGCTGGTCCGCGGCATTCGTCTCGCGCGCAGCTTGTTGCGTTCGAAAGCGCTCGCGTCGTGCTTCGACGGCGAGTCGCTGCCCGGCGCGCTGTGCGAATCCGACGACGAACTGCTCGACTTCGCGCGTCGTTACGGCGTGTCGTCGTATCACGTCAACGGCACGGCGCGCATGGGCCCGAACGACGATGCGCTCGCCGTCGTCGATCCGCAGTTGCGCGTGCACGGTGTGCAGGCGTTGCGCGTCGTCGATTCGTCGGTGATGCCGTCCATGCCGTCGGCCAATGTCTGCGCCGCCACGATGATGATCGGAAACAAGGCGGCAGATCTGATCCTGCGAGGCTGAGGCGCGCCAATATCGTTTGAAGTGTACGTCACGTCGTTACCTATATTCATAACAGATCGAAGCCGCCGTCATACGACGCGCCGGCAAGGAGATAGACGCAATGCGCAAGACCATCCTCAAGCAATGGCGAGCCGCCGTTCTGGCTGCCGCGATGACCGGCGTCGCCAGCGCGGCGACGGCCGACGACATCAAGATCGGGTTTAACAGCGATATGTCGGCGACGGGTTCGGCCGACTTCGGCATCTCCGCGCTCGCCGGTGCGCGCGAGGCCGCCGACGAGTTGAACGCGGCGGGCGGCGTGCTGGGACGCAAGGTCGTCATCGTCGCGCGCGACGACGTGGGGGCGCCGCCGAAGGCGATTCAGAATACGAATGAGCTCGTCAACAACGAGAAAGTCGTTGCCATGCTCGGCGGCGTGAATTCCGGCAACATGCTCGCGTGGCTGCATATCGTCGAACAGAAAAAGATTCCGACGATCTCGCCCGTCGCGACCGCGACCGATATCACAGCGCGTTATGCGAAGCAGCCGCCGAATTACGTTTTCCGCGTATCGATGCGCGACCGCGATCAGATCGCGCTGCTCGCGGCCTACGCGGCGCGCGCGAGCAAGAACGGCAAGATCGCGATCATCGCCGACACGACGGGCTACGGTCAGCAAGGCGCGAAGGATGCCCAGGAGATCCTCGCGCTGCATAACGTGACGCCTGTAGCGAGCGAGAAATTCGGTCCGCAGGACACGGACATGACGTCGCAGCTGAACAAGATCAAGGCGTCCGGCGCGGACACGTTGATCGTCTACGCGCTTGCCGATTCGAACGCGCACGTCATGCGCAGCCTCGAGAAGATCAGCTATTTCCCGGTCACGCTCGCGTCGTGGGCGAATCTGAGCCCGCCGTTCCTGCGCATCGCAGGGCCGGACCTCGCGCAGAAGATGATCTTCACGGCGTCCATCACCGAAGATTCTTCGCCACAATCGAAGGCGTTGTACGACACGCTCGTCAAACGCGACGGCAGTCTCTCGACGTATGTGATGGCCGCTCAGGCCTACGATTCGGTCAAGCTGCTCGCCGCTGCGATGACGCAGGCCAAGACCACCGACGGCGACAAGGTACAGGCCGCGCTCGAAAATCTTGAGCCGGTCAAAGGCGTCATCAAGACCTATAACAAGCCGTTCTCCGCCGAGAACCACGAAGCGCTGACCGTCAAGGACTTCCGCTTGGTGCGCTGGGTCAACGGCAAGGTCGTCTCGGTCGACGACGCGACGGTCAAGGCGATCACGCCGGCCGATCTCAAGTTCTGATAGCCCGATCGATCGTGGGCGCGTCCGTCTTCGGGCGGCGCGCCGCGAGACGGATGTGGCGGAGTCCTGCATGCAAATCCTTCAAGCCTTGCTGAGCGGTCTGGCGATGGGCAGCGTTTACGCGCTCGTGGCATTCGGTTTCAGCATCACATACACGACGACCCGGACCTTCAACTTCGGGCAGGGCGCGTTTCTCGCGCTCGCCGGTCTTATCGGCGTCAGCGCCACGATGTTGTTCAGCCATGGACGCCTGTCGGGATTTCCGAGCGCGGCCGATATGACGTGGGGCGCGTTTCTGTTCGCGCTGCTTGCGGCAAGCGTCGTGCTGACGCTGCTCGGCTACGTGCTTTACGTCACGGCGATCCGACATTTCGTCGGCGAGGCCGGCCTCGCGTGGGTAATGAGCACGATCGGCTTCGGCATCATCGTGCAGAACCTCGCGCTGCTGATCTGGGGGCCGGCGCCGATCGCGCTTTCGTCGCCGCTTGGCGACGGCATCGTCAAGGTGTTGGGGGCCGGCGTGCGGCCGCAAGAAATTCTCGTGTTCGTGACGACGCTCGTGCTGATGATCGTGCTCGATTGGATGCTGCATCGGACGAAGATGGGCAACGCGGTGCGCGCGGTCGCGTTTAGCAAAAATGCCGCAAGCCTGATGGGCATCAACGCGAACGCCGTGGCCGTCGGTGTGTTCGCCATCAGTTCGGCGCTTGCGGCGATCGCCGGCGTCACGGTCGCGCCGATCTCGACGGCCTCCGTGTTCGTCGGCACGTTGCTGGCCCTGAAGGCATTTTCCGCCGCGATCCTCGGCGGGCTCGAAAACCCGCGCGGCTGCATTTTCGGCGGCTTTCTGATCGGGCTGCTCGAATCGATGATCGGCCTTTGGTACGCCAATTTGCGCGAAATCGCGGTGTTTGCGTTGATTATCGTGGTGCTGTACTTCCGGCCCGCCGGTTTGCTCGGCCGTGCACACGCGGAGAAAGTATGAAACTCAATCCATGCTTCGCGCCGCTCGCGATTGCCGCGCTGGTCCTGATCGTCGCGTATTCGGGCATCAACGATTTCTATCTGGAAATCCTGTTCAATATCGGCGCGTATTTCATTGCCGCGACCGGCTTCAATATCCTGGTCGGCCAGACAGGGCAGAAGTCACTGGGTCACGCGGGGCTGTTCGGCATCGGGGCTTACACCGTTGCGCTGCTCAACGTGAACTATCAGGTCGACCCGTGGCTCGCGCTGCTTGCCGCGATCGTCGTGTCCGCCGTATTCGGTGTGCTGATCGCCATTCCCGCACTGCGTGTCAAAGGCCCGAGTCTCGCGATGGTGACGATCGCCTTCGGTCTGCTGATCGAAAAGATCGTGTCCGAGTGGACCGATGTGTTCAAAGGGCAGGAAGGCTTTTCCGGCATCGCCGGTCCGACATTCCACGGTGCGCCGCTCGATGGCAGACAGTGGGTCGTCGTGGTCGTCGTCATCGGCCTGGTTTTGCACGCGACGACATCGTTGCTGCTCAATGGCCGCTTCGGCCGCGGATTCGCCGCGGTACGCACATCCGAGATCGCGGCCGAGAGCGTTGGCATCAGTGTCTACCGCTTCAAGATTCTCGCGTTCGTCATCAGCGCGATGACATGCGGTATCGCGGGCGGTCTCGTCGCGCAGCAGAATCAGTACATCAACTCGGATTTCGTCACGTTCAATGTGTCGGTGTTTCTGCTCGTGCTCGTGTTGTTCGGCGGCCGCACGCCCGGCGGATCGTTTTTAGGCGCGGTCGTGCTGACGGTCATCGATGCGGCGCTTGCTCGCTGGCCCGAATTGCAACACTTTGCCTACGGGCTGATTCTGCTGTTCGCGCTCTATGCGATGCCCGAAGGTCTGTCGGGTCTGGTCGCGAAGCTGCTGCCGCGTCGGAGCGCGCTATCCGAGGCCGACCGCGCGCGTCCCGATGTCTGGTCGCCCGCGAAGCCGCACACGACGGCGCACGACACGCTGCTCGACGTGCGCGACCTCTACAAGGCGTTCGGCGGCGTGGTGCCGACCAATAAGGTGTCGTTCAGCCTGAAGCGCGGCGACATCGTCTCGCTGATCGGCCCGAACGGCGCGGGCAAGACGACGACCTTGAATCTGCTCTCCGGCCTGGTGCGTCCCGACGCGGGATCGATCCGCTTTCAGGACAAGTCGATGATCGGGCTCACGGCGAATCAAATCGCGGCGGCGGGCATCGGCCGCACATTCCAGAACCTCAAGCTGTTCGACGGACTCAGCGTGCTCGAAAACGTGATGGTCGGTTTTTATCGCGTTCAGAAGTCGGGCCTTGTCGCGAATCTGCTCGGCTTCCCCAGCGCGCTCGGCGAGGAACGGGCGATCCGTCGGCAAGCCTACGCGATTCTCCGGTTCTTCGATCTGCATCGTCATGCGGACGCGTCGGCCACGAGCTTGCCGTATGGCTTGCAGCGCCGCCTCGAAATCGCTCGGGCCGTGGCCGCGATGCCGGACCTTCTTTTGCTCGACGAACCCGCTGCGGGCCTGAATCCCTCCGAGACCGACGAATTGACCGCGCTGATCGTCAAGCTGCGCGACAAGGGCCTGACCATTCTGCTGATCGAGCACCACATGGATCTCGTGATGGCGATCTCCGATCACATCGTCGTACTCGACTACGGCGTGAAGATCGCATCGGGCTTGCCCGGCCAGATTCAGGAGAACCCGAAGGTCATCGAAGCGTATCTGGGCGCCGCAGCCTAGGAGACAGTCATGACGCAATTGCTTGAAATCAAGGACCTCGCGGTCAGCTACGGCGCGATCCATGCGCTTAAACAGGTCTCGCTGCATGTGAAGCGCAACGAGATCGTGACGATCATCGGCGGCAATGGCGCAGGCAAAAGCACATTGATGCGCGCGTTATCGGGCATCGAGAAGTCGAGCGGCACGATTGCGTTCGACGGCCGGGATCTGACCGGCATGCCCGCGCACAAGCGCGTGGGTTTGGGGATTGCGCACGTTCCCGAAGGCCGGCAGATCTTTCCCGATCAAACCGTATTCGAGAACCTGATGCTCGGCGCGTATTTGCGCCGCGAGCCCGCTGCGGTATTGGCCTCCGATATCGAGGCTTCTTTTCAGATGTTTCCGCGTCTCAGGGAACGCCGCGATCAATACGCGGGCACGTTGTCGGGCGGCGAGCAGCAGATGCTCGCGATCTGCCGCGCATTGATGAGCAAACCCAAGATTCTGATGCTCGATGAACCGTCGCTCGGCTTGGCGCCGCTGATCGTCGCGGAGATCTTCCAGATCATTCAATCGTTGAAGGCGCGCGGCATGACGATTCTGCTGGTCGAACAAATGGCGAATCAGGCGCTCGCGATTTCGGACCGCGCGTATGTCCTCGAAGTCGGGCATATCGTCATCGAAGGCACGGGCTCGGCATTGCTGACGAGCGATCGCGTGCGCGAAGCCTATCTGGGCAAACACAAGCATTGACCGCCTTCGGGCGGGCATCGATCGGCCCTGTCAGTCGTGTGGCGCGGCAGAGCCGAAGCTGAGAGATCTATGAGGAATTCATGTCTTCCAAACCGTTGAGTGGGATTCGCGTGCTCGAACTCGGGCAGCTTATCGCCGGACCGTTCGCCGCGAAAATGCTGGCGGAATTCGGCGCCGACGTCATCAAGATCGAACCGCCGGGCAAGGGCGATCCGCTGCGTAACTGGCGCTTGCTGCACGAAGGCACGTCGGTTTGGTGGCAGGTGCAGTCACGCAACAAGAAATCGGTGAGTCTCGATCTGCGTCAACCGGAAGCGCAGGAGCTGATCCGCGCGATGGTCAGCGACGTGGACGTCGTCGTCGAGAACTTCAAGCCGGGCGCGATGGAGAAATGGGGCTTGGGATGGGACGATCTGCGAAAGATCAATCCGCGTCTCGTCATGTTGCGCGTCTCGGGCTACGGTCAAACCGGACCGTACCGGGACCTGCCGGGCTTCGGCGTCATCGGTGAAGCGATGGGCGGCTTGCGTCATCTGAGCGGCGAGCCCGATCGGACCCCGGTGCGCGTCGGCATCTCGATCGGCGATTCCCTGTCGGCGTTGCATGGCGTGATCGGCGTGCTGCTCGCGCTGCGCGCGCGCGATCAATCGGGCGAAGGACAAATGATCGACGTCGCGCTCTACGAGTCGGTGTTCAACATGATGGAGAGTTTGTTGCCTGAATATGCGGTATTCGGCGAAGTGCGGCAGCCGGCGGGAAGCAGCCTGCCGGGCATCGCACCCAGCAATGCCTATCGATGCGCAGACGGTAAATATGTGCTCATCGCAGGAAACGGCGACAGCATTTTCAAACGGCTGATGAACGTGATCGGCCGAAACGATCTCGGCGAATCGCCGGATCTGGCCAGCAATAACGGTCGGGTGCGGAATGTCGAGGCGCTCGACGCGGCGATCTCCGAGTGGACCGGCCGACATGGCATGGACGACGTATTGAATCTGCTGAACGCCGCGCACATTCCCGCGGGAAAAATTTTCGATATCGCGGATATCGCATCGGATCCGCACTATCTCGAGCGGGAAATGATCCTCGATGGAGAACTCGACGACGGTACGCCGATCAAGTTGCCGGGGATCGTCCCGAAGCTGTCGGCGACGCCGGGTGAAGTGCGCAGCGCCGCGCCGTCGCTGGGACAGCATACCGACGAAATCCTCGAACGATTCGGGCTCAACGCCGAGCGGCGCGCTGACTGGCGCAGCCGCGGCATTATCTGAGAACCGCAGCCATGTCTCTTCAGACCGCCAACGGCAAGAAGCTGTACATCCAGGAAGTCGCCCCGCGAGACGGCTTTCAGAACGAAAAGCAGTTCATCGATACGGATCGGAAAATCGCATTCGTGGATCGTCTGTCCGATGCGGGGTACGCGAAGATCGAGGTGACCTCGTTTGTGTCGCCGAAGGCGATTCCGGCCTTGCGTGACGCCGAGGAGGTCATGCGCCGCATCCGACGGAATCCCGATGTCGTCTACGCCGCGCTGGTGCCGAACGTTCGCGGCGCCGAGCGCGCGATGGACTGCGAGGTCGACGAGATCAATCTCGTCATGTCGGCGAGCGAGACGCACAACGTCGCCAATCTGCGCATGACGCGCGCGCAGTCGCTTGCGCAGCTCGCCGACGTGATCGCGTCGGTCAGTCGTGAACGCGTGGCGATCAACGTGTCGCTGTCGACGGTCTTCGGGTGTCCGATGGAAGGGGATGTCGACCCCTATCAGGTATTCGAATTGGCGGCCCGCTTCGCCGCGTTGGGCGTACATGGCGTCACGTTGTGCGACACGACAGGGATGGCGTATCCGTCGCAAGTGGCGCGCATCGCGCGCGAGGCACGCAAACTGTTTCCGACGCTGACACTCACGCTGCATTTTCACGACACGCGCGGGATGGCGCTTGCCAATACTTTGGCTGCGCTGGACGAAGGCATCGATCGCTTCGATGCATCGCTCGGCGGCCTCGGCGGATGTCCGTATGCACCGGGCGCGAGCGGCAACGCCTGTACGGAAGATCTCGTGCATATGCTCAATCTGATGGGCTATGACACGGGTATCGAGGAACACACCTTGCTCGACGTGGCTTCGGGCTTGCCCGAATTGGTCGGGCATGCGTTGCCCAGTCATTTGAGCAAAGCAGGGTTGCGTTCGCGACGCCATCCCGCGCCGGGATCGCGTCCCACCCCGTGAGCCGCGTCGTCGGGGCGGCGTCATAGCGCGGCGCCGCTTGTCTCCGGGGCCGCGACGGATGCGTTCCCGCAGGCAGACGCGTCGCGCGCCTCGCGTGCCTATCGATCGAATTCCGTCGTCTGTTCGTTCTCGTCGAACATATCGCCGAAACGCGTGGGCACCATCACGAGATGCCGATCGGGCGCGTCATAGTTGTCGGTCGACGTAAATGCTTCGGCGATGATCTTCTGGACATCCTGGCGCAGCATCGTCACGTCGAAGGCGAGGTGGACGGCGAACGGATCCCAGTCGAAGCAGCCGACGACGGCCGACTTCGAATCGGATGTGGGCAGCGTCGACGTCAATTGCACGAGCCCTTCGAACGCGGTAATCGAGTTCATCAGCAGACCGGCCGGAAGCCGCCCGAGCTTTTGGTAACGCGCGGCGAGCGCGTCGCGCGCGGCGCCGGCGTTGTATCCGCATCGGTCGACCGCGTCTTCGGCGAGTTCGAGTCCGCGCGCTTCGAACGCGTCGCGAAAGCCCGCCACGCGCATATCGGTGGCGTACTCGTTGGCCACGCCGCCGAGCAGGACGAGTTCGCTCGGCGGGATGCCGCGCGCTTCGAGCTTGTCCATCATCAGGTTCGTGATCGCCCGTGCGCCGTGGCGATTATCCGAAACGACCGAAGGCGCCGCCTCGCCGGGAAGGTCGAGATTGATCGACGGCACACCCGCAGCCGCACATAGCGCGTTGAGCGGCGTCGGGTTGCGCACCCCCGCGATAAACAGCAATTCGACCCGTTGCGAGAGCAAGGTCTCGACGACGCTCACCTCGACCTCCGGGTCGCGCTGCGTGCCGACGACGATCGGGCACAGCCCCCGACTGCGCGCCTGATCCTCGAACGACTGCGCGAGTCCCGCGAAAAACCGGTTTCGATAATGCGGCAGCACCATGCCCGCGAGCCCCGAGCGCGACAGGCGCAACCCCCGGGCCTTCATATTGACGTTGTAACCGAGCGCCCGTGCGCTTTCGAGAATCCGGTTCGCCGTCTCTTCCTTGATCCGATACCGGGCCCAGCTCCCGTTCAGCACCATGCTGACCGTGGCGGTCGATGCGCCGGTTTCCTTCGCAATATCGTAAATCGTGGACTTCCGCCCCGTGCTCATACGCGCCATCCCACTGTGCTCCCGCGAGCGTCTGTTCCAAGTTCGCAGACGGTAGCCCGAGCGTCCGCCGTCGCCATATTAGGGTAAGTTCGGGTTTCATCGGCTGCTAAATAGATTCAGCATACGTCACCCGATCTGCTAAATGGATTTAGCAATATTCAGCAAAAAAGATTCGGGATTTCCTATCACCCATCAGAGGCGTCTGCCGAAACTTTCAGATGCCTAACCGGAGGAGACATGACGAAGACTTTCGTGCGTTCGTTGTTGGCAGGCGTGGCGGCGTTCGCATTCGCGGCGAACATGGCTTGGGCATCGCCCGATAAACCCGTCATCGGCGTTGTCGTCAAGATCGGCGGCATCCCTTGGTTCAATGCGATGGAAGCCGGGATCAAGAAGCGCGCCGACCAGCTCGGCGTCAAAGCCTTCATGGTCGGTCCGACGAGCGCCGATCCCGCGCTGCAGGTTCGCGCGATCGAGGATCTGATCGCCCAGCACGTCGATGTGATCGGCGTCGTGCCGAACGACGCCGAGGTGCTCGAACCGGTGCTCCAGCGTGCGCGCGCGGCCGGCATCAAGGTGATCACGCATGAATCGCCCAAGCAGAAGAACGCCGATTGGGACTTCGAGCTCGCCTCGGCCAAGGGCTTCGGTGAGGCTTACGGCAAGCGCCTCGGTGAAATGCTCAAGGGCAAGGGCGAATACGCTGTCTTCGTGGGTTCGTTGACCGTGCCGCTGCATAACGCATGGGCCGACGCTGCCATCGCATACATCAAGGCCAACTACCCCGATATGAAGCTCGTCGGCGACCGGTACGGCGTCGCGGAGAACGTCGATCAATCGCGCCAGACCGCGCTCGACCTCATGCGCGCGCATCCGGATCTGAAGGGCTTCCTCGCGTTCGGCAGCCAGGGACCGATCGGCGCGGCGCGCGCGGTCGCCGAGCAGCAGCAAAGCGGCAAGATCGCCGTGCTCGGCCCGTTCTCGCCGGGGCAGGGCAAACGACTCGTGCACGACGGCACACTCAGCGGCGGTTACATGTGGAATCCCGAACTGGCCGGCGAAGTGTTCGTCACGCTCGGCACGATGGTCGCGAAGGGCGAGAAGATCACCGACGGCACGAACGTTCCGGGTCTCGGCGTCGTGCATCCGGACGGACACAACCTGATCGTCAACGAACTCGTTGATCTGAACGTCAACACGGTCGACGATCTCGCGAAGATGGGCCTCTAAGTCTTGTTGCGCGGCTAAGCGGCACCGTATGCCGCTTGGCCGCGCGTGGTGTCGTGACTTGGATGCGGCCGCCGCGGCGGCCGCGCATCAGCCGCATCGGAGCATTTGAATGATTCAAGCAGCTTCCCCCACGGAGTCCGCGCGTGCGCGCGGCCCATCGAGCGACGGGCCGGTCGAGTCGGCCGAGTCCGACCGTCCCGCGCTGCTCAAGCTCGAAAACATCTCCAAGCACTTCGGCGGCGTCAAAGCGCTGCAGAACGTACGCTTCGACATCATGCCGGGCGAGGTGCTCTGTCTCGCGGGCGAAAACGGCTGCGGCAAGAGCACGATCATCAAGGTGATCAGCGGCGTCTATCAGCCCGAGCCGGGCGCGGTGATGCGCATGGACGGCCAAAGCATCGAAGGCCTCGATCCGGCACGCGCACGCGAGCTCGGCATCCAGGTGATCTGGCAGGATCTCGCGCTGTTTCCGGAGATGACGGTCGCCGAGAACATCGCGTTCGAACAGAATCTGGGCTCGCGCCCGCGCTTCGTCGACTACAGCCGCATGCGGGATGCCGCGAGCCGCATTCTCGAACGGCTCGGCGTATCGATCGATCTCGGTCGTTCGGTCCGCTCGCTGTCGATCGCTCAGCGGCAGATCGTGGCGATCGCGCGCGCGCTCGTCGCCGATGCGCGGCTCGTGTTCATGGACGAACCGACCGCATCGTTGAGCCATGCCGAAACGGAAGCGCTGCTGAAGATCGTGCGACGCCTGTCGTCCGACGGCATCGCGGTCGTGTTCGTGAGTCACCGTCTCGCGGAAGTCCTCGACGTCTGCACGCGCGTGACGGTGTTTCGCGACGGCAAATACGTCGGCACGTTTCCGACGGCCGGCATGACGCAGACGCGCCTGACCGAACTCATGACAGGGCGCACGTTCGACTACGAAGTGCGCAAGACGGATCTGTCGGCCGCCCCCGTCGTGCTCGACGTCAAGGGTCTGTCGCGCGCAGGCGAATACAGCAGCGTCGATTTCCGTATCCGCAAGGGCGAAATCCTCGGTTTGACGGGACGTCTCGGCGCCGGCCGCACCGAGATCGCGTTGTCGCTGTTCGGCATGACGCGGCCGACGGCCGGCGCGGTCACGCTCGAAGGACGCGCGCTATCGCTCGGCTCGAACCGCGACGCAATCCGCGCGGGCATTGCCTATGTCTCCGAAGATCGACTTCAGCTCGGCCTCGTGCAACAGCAGTCGATCGGCGACAACACCGTATCGGCGGTGCTCGACGATCTGCTCGACGCGTCGCGGCTCATCTCGATGAAAAAGCGCAACGCGCTGATTCGCGACTGGATCCAGAAGCTCGCCGTGAAGATCGGCAAACCCGACGATGCGGTGTCGACGCTCTCGGGCGGCAATCAGCAACGCATCGTGCTTGCCAAATGGCTCGCGACGAATCCGAAGCTGTTGATTCTCGATTCCCCGACGGTCGGCGTCGACGTCGGCGCGCGCGCGGGCATCTTCGCGATCATCCACAAGCTCGCCGCGGAAGGCATGGCCATCCTGCTGATCTCCGACGAGATTCCCGAGGTGTACTTCAACTCGGACCGCATCCTGCATCTGCGCGATGGCCGTGTCGTTGCCGAATATGTACCCGGCACGACAACCATTGACCAAATCGAGCGAGACGTTCATGCCTAATCTTCGCAAACTCGGGATCGGCTCCATCGAGGCACTGCTGATGCTCGTCATCGTCTTCATGGCGACCGGCTTGAGCCTCACGACCTCGACCTTCCTCACGCTGCCGAACCTGTTCGATCTGTTGAACCAGAGCTCGGTCAACATTATTTTCGCGGTCGGATTGCTGGTCGTCCTGATCGCGGGCGGCATCGATATTTCGTTTGCCGTCGGCGCATCGGTCGTGCAGTACCTGACGGCGTTGACCGTCAACGCCGTCGGCGGGGGAGACTGGGCGCTCGGTCTCGCGGCGGCCGCGTTCTTCGGCTTTTTGCTCGGCGCGATCAATGCGACGATCATCTATCGATTCAAAATCGTATCGATCGTCGTCACGATTGCGACCTTCAACGTGTTCTTCGGCGGTCTGATGTTCCTGACCGGCGGCGTATCGATCTATGACCTCCCGGACTGGCTGACGAACCGCGTGGCCATCGTCCACGTCACGACGTCGAGCGGCGTCGCGGTTCTTGCATTGCCGGTCGCGGTGATGGTCGCCATGGTGGCCGCGACGTGGTTCCTGCTTCGGCGCACGACGACGGGCCGTCAGCTCTACGCGATGGGCGACAACGTCGAAGCGGCGCGGCGCGTCGGGATTCACATCGGCGCGATGCACTACGTCGCATTCGGCTGGCTGGGGATGATGGCCGGCATCGCAGGGCTCATGCAGGCGCACTATGTTCAGGAGGTCGTGCCGAACGCGTTCTACGGACGCGAACTCGACGTGCTGGCCGCGGTCGTGCTCGGCGGCGCGCGCTTGGGCGGCGGCCGCGGGACCATCCTCGGCGCGATCCTCGGCATTCTGCTGACCGCGATTACGGCGAACGGCTTGAACCTGCTCGGGATCTCGCCGTACGCGTTCAAGATGATCATCGGCGCCATCATCCTCATCGCCATCACCTTGTCGAGCGGCGGCTTCGCCAAGCTTGTCGGCTCGCGCCTCAGCATGCAACGCGCAAAGGCTGCATCATGAAGACACTTTCCTCGCCTGGCCGCACGCCTTTCATCGCGGCCGATGTGGCCGGCCTGCTCGCCTTTCTCGCACTTGTGATCGCGGTGATGAGCGTCGCGTCCGAGCAGTTTTTCTCGCCCAGCACGTTCGTCTCGGTCGCATTTCAGTTGCCCGAACTCGGCTTCTTCACGCTCGCGATGCTGATGCCGTTGATTTCGGGCGGCTTCAATCTGGCCGTGACCTTTACGGCCAATTGCTCGGGCCTCGCCATGGCGTATGTGCTGCAAACGCATGGAGGCGCCGATGCGGGCGCCGCCGCCATCGTGCTCGGCATCGTCGCGGCGCTCGCGGTCGGTTCCGTGTCGGGCTGGGTGATGGGCGCCATCATCGCGCGGACCGGCGCAAGTCCGATTCTCGTCTCGCTGTCGATGATGATCTTCCTGCGCGGTCTCGGCGAATTTCTGACGCACGGCGGCGATATCTCGGGCTTTCCTCCGTTCATCCGCACGCTCGGCAACGGCTCGCTGATCGGCGTGCCGAACCCGCTCTGGATTTTTATCGGGTGCGCGGTGCTTTGGCATGTCGTCATGACGCGCTCGCGTCTCGGTTTCGCCACGCGAATGATCGGTTCGAATCTCGAAGCAACCCGATATTCCGGGATCGCGACGACGCGCGCGGTGACGCGCATCTACATGCTCTCGGGCTTTATGTGCGGCGTGGCCGGCGTGGTCATGGCGGCGCAATTCAATTCGGTTCGCGTGGGGCATGGCGAAGCGTTTCTGCTCATCTCGGTGCTCGCGTGTTTTCTCGGTCGCGTCGATCCGTTCGGCGGCTTTGGCCGGGTCGTACCGGTGGTCATCGCGCTTGTGATTCTTCAGGTCATCGCGTCCGGTCTCAATCTCCTCGGCGCCAATCAGCATCTGGCAACGGCGCTTTGGGGCGTCTTCCTGCTCGCCGTCATGCTCGTCCGGTGGGCATGGGCGAACGGCATTTCCAATCTCATGGCGCGCAAACGCGTCGCCGCAACGCAAGGAGTTCGCAATGAATAAGCTGGGTGTTCACGCATTGGTTTGGGCTGGCGATCTGACGCCGGAATCGACCCGCAAGGTCATCAGCCAGACCAAGGCGGCCGGATACGATCTCGTCGAGCTCTCACTGCATGGGCCGAAGGTCATGGACCTCGCACTCACGCGTGATCTGCTGCAAGAGCACGATCTCGAAATCGGGTGCTCGCGCGGCCTCACGTTCGACGCGGACGTCTCCAGCGAAGACCCCGCGACCGTCGCGAAGGGCGTCGCCATGCTCGAAGAGGGCATCCGCATCACGTCGGAACTGGGCGGCACGTATTTCGGCGGCATTCTGTATGGGGCGATGGGCAAATACAACGCACCCGTCACCGCAAAGGGGCGTCGTAACGCGGTCGACTCGATCAAGCGCATTGCCGACTTCGCGCATCAGCGCGGCGTGACGCTCGGTATGGAAGTCGTGAACCGCTACGAGAGCAATCTGCTGAACACCGCAAGCCAGGCCCTCGCGATGATCGATGAAGTCGACGCGCCGAACGTCGTCGTCCACCTCGATACCTATCACATGAATATCGAGGAGTCCGACTTCATGCAGCCGGTGCTGCAATGTGGCAAACGCCTGGGTTACGTCCATATCGGCGAAAGCAATCGCGGTTATCTGGGCTCCGGCACCATCGACTTCGCGCAGTTCTTCCATGCCCTGGCGATGATCGAATACAAGGGCGTCGTGACCTTCGAGAGCTTCTCGTCCACGGTCGTGAATGAACAGTTGTCCAATGCGCTCGCGATCTGGCGCAATCTTTGGGATGACGGGATGGATTTGGCCAAGCATGCGCGCCAGTTCATCGAAGGCGGAATCAACGCCGCGGCAAAAGCCAAAGCGCACCATTAAAACGACGGCGCATCCGACGGCCGGTGTCGTCGATGCGCCAGCACGATGCCGCCCGACGCAATACGCGCGGGCGAGCTGCCGATGCCGTCTCGACGCGTCACACAAGAACGTGGCGAGATGGCCTATCCCTTTTTCGTTCACGCAATGCCGATCATTCAGGAACGCTATATCAGGCGTCTTCAGCATCTGATTGCCGATGGTCAACGCAGAATTGTGGGTCTGGTCGGCGCTCCCGGCGCCGGCAAATCGACGTTGGCGCAGGTGTTGCTCGAATCGATGCCGAACCGGGCTGTCGTGGTGCCGATGGACGGCTATCACCTCGCGAACGTCGAACTCGAACGGCTCGGGCGCGCCGCGCGCAAGGGCGCCGAAGACACGTTCGACAGCGCGGGCTATGTTTCGCTTCTGAGGCGACTGCGCGCGCAGACGCCTGACGAAGTGATTTATGCGCCGACGTTTCGACGCGAAATCGAAGAGCCCATCGCGGGGGCGATCCCTGTGTCAACCGACACGCCGCTCGTGATCACGGAAGGGAATTACCTCCTGCTCGACCATGGGCACTGGAAACACGTTCGCTCGCTGCTCGATGAAGTCTGGTATGTCGACGTCGATTCGAATGTCCGGCGCGATCGGCTGGTCAGCCGTCATATGCGCTTCGGTCGCGACGAAGACGCGGCCAAGCAGTGGGTTCAACAGACCGATGAAGTCAATGCCGCCCTCATCGAGTCCACGCGCGGGCGCGCGGATGTCCAGTTTCATTGGGCCGCCTGATTCGCGCAATGCGGCGATCTCGCAGATCGGAATTCCGTTCGTGCTTTCGCGAATTGTTTGAGCCGTAGCTACATTTCTAACCGAACTTTGGGACAGACAGCACGATGCAAGCCATGGAACGCTGGACGTTGAAATGGGCGTACGGGGAAGCGCAGGTTCAGTCGCTCGGGGGCATGATCGCACCCGTGCGTTTCGATATCGGATCGGGACGATCCGTGTCGCCGCTGCACGTCGCGCCCTGGAAAGACGAACCGCCCTTAACGGGCTTGTTACGCGCGTTGCGAGGAGAGTGGCCTTGCCTTCCGTTCGGTATGGTCAAGGCGCCGGACGGGTTGCCGTCCGATTTCAAACGACGAGAAGCAAGCGATCCGTGGGATCACGGGTATGGTGCGAACCATATGTGGCAGCGGGTTTCGCAAACGGAACATGCGCTCACGCTCAGCATCGCGTGTCCGCCGGATAGCGATATCGATCGCCTTGAACGCACAATCGAAGTCGATCCGAATTCACCGGCGATCTCCGTATCTTTGACCGTGCATGCACGCCATGACGTGGTTCTCCCGTTTGCGTTGCATCCGACGTTTGCTGTACCGGAGGGCGGCGTTGAAGTCCTTGCTTGTCCGCACGGCGACATCTTGAGTTATCCGGTGCCGCAGGAGCCGGGCGTGTCGCGGATTGAGCCGAACGTGTCGTTCTTGTCGCTTGCGCAGATACCGACGGCGTTCGGCTTGATGGATGCGACGCGTCTACCGCTACCGGTCCGCACTGAGGAGCTGATGCAAATTTCCGACTGCCGGCCGCCGTTCGTGCTCCGGTATCCGCGCGCGCAAGCGGAGGTGTTTCTGGACTGGAACGCCGACGAGTTACCGGATGCATTGCTTTGGATCAGCAATGGCGGACGTCAACACGCGCCTTGGCGCGGCGAACACTTCGCATTGGGTGTGGAGCCCGCCAATAGTTTCTTTGATCTGGGGCGCGTCGCGCAACCGTCCGAAGGTCATCCGCTTTCGAACCGAACCGGCGTGTTGTTTCGCGCCGGGAGGCCACGCACGATTCGCTACCGGTTGTCGGCGCGCGACTGTCACGTCGGCTGAATGCGAAGGGCGTCGTGACGCGTAGGAATCCAAGACATGCCGTGTTCAAGGAAGCGAAAGTCCGTCTCGCCGAGGCAGGTTCGACGCTCGAAGTCCATGCTGCTTCCGCTGCCGACCGATTACGCGCGTGACGAGTCTCTGCGGTGTCATATGGCCTTGGTCGGATGCGGTACGCGGGAGGGCGGACGAGACGCGCTGAACGAAATGACGCGCGTCACGTACCTGAGTTTCTTTCTTTGGCAAGCGGGATACGGTCATGCCGATGCCGCGACCTTTAGCGATGCGGAGGCTGTTTTGGATGCCGCCGTGATTCGCGCGCTCGACACGCACGTCTGGCGCCTTGACGAAAAGGAGGCGGCCGTTATCGAAACGATCCTCCGAATTCATGATGCGTTGCTCGACGTCGTGCCCACGCACGTATACGTCGCCGCGCAAAGCAGGCTGGCCACCTTGCTCGATCGAACGCAGACGATTTCACCCATCCGGCGCGAGGCAAACACACTCTAGGGGCAATCGGGTGATCGGTTCCGGACGACGTGTTCGGCGGAGCCTGCCCGCGGTATGAACGGCGAGCGAGGTCTATGCGGTATGGCGCCGCGCGTTGCCGCTGGCCTTGCGCCGGTCGACCTCGCGCGCGACGCATCGGCGGGTGATCTGCGGCGGTTGATATGCGCCTCGCGCGAGGTATCCGCGCACGGCCGGGCCGCTGATCCGGTCACGGTCTCAGTATGCCAAGAAATCATGGGTGGTCTAGGGCGAGCGGCTTCGAGATCGTTAGCGCCGTCGGAAATCGATCGAGACCCTTTCGCGTTTCGGATATCGGTGGTGCGGGCACGCGCCTAGCCTTCGAGATGAATGCGGCGGCCTTACGTGCTCCACAGGCGGGCCGCGATGCGTTTGCATCCCGATTGCCCGATTGCCCGATTGCCCGATTGCCCGAACGCACGCGCCGCGTTGCGGCGCACTCGGCCGCGCGCTACGGCGAAGCGCCTTGCCGGCCACGATCCTTGGATGAAGCGCGGAGGGAACGGATATGCGCGACGTCTATGCGAGCGAGGAGCGCCGGAGCAAGCGCTCATGCCGTTCCGACGAGGGGCGCCCCAAGGAGGAGGTGCCGCTGACGCATGTGCCGATGCGCAAGGGGCGGCGGACCGAGGACGTCGGCCCTGGAAACTGGTGGGAAGACCACGGCTTCA
>NZ_RBZU01000002.1 GCF_003628125.1 Pararobbsia silviterrae | reverse complement strand
TCACACCACCCGACACGTTGACGTACCACGGTTGCCCCGTATAGCTCGCATAACCGAGCAGGCCGTAGGCGTTGACTTCCGTGCTGTCGCCTTCGGCGTCGTCGGTGTCGTTGATCTGCGTGTTGCTGTAGTTGAACACGCCGCCCACGCGCCAGTGGTCGTCGATCGCCTTGTCCGCGCCGAGCAAGAGGCCGCCGTAGTTCGCGTTATAGCCCGGCGTATCGCCGCGTTGACCCTGGCTCGCATGACCGCCGAAGGCCTGGCCCCACACGCCCCAGCCCGCCAGACTCTCGCCCGTCGAAATGCCGCTCGACTCGCCGCTGTCGTTGCCGTCGGCTTGCGCGAGGCGAAGGCTTTGCACGTGATCGGCCACGACGTTCAGCACATCGATCGTCGGCGCGGCCGCGGCTTGCGACGAATTGGCTTGCTGAATCGGGCTCAATTGCGCACCGGCCTTGTTGAGCTGTGCCGTCGTGCCCGTCGCTTCGAGCGCGTCGGCCGCGTCGAACAGGTTCAACAGCCCCGCGTTGCTGACGCCCGCATAGCGCGACAAACCGCCCAAGGACTGGATCGCGTTCGGCACCGTCGCGTTCGGCGTTCCTGTCGGCGACGACGAGCCCGTTGCGGTCGCGCTGTTGATCTGCAGCACCAGATCCGTATCGACGAGCTCGCCGTTATCGACCGTCATGCTCGACCCCGTGATCGAGCTCGTATAGCCCGCGATCGAGTAATTGAGCGCGCTCTCGTTGTAGTTCACGTTGATGCCCGTCGACTCGATGACGACAAAGCGCTGTCCCGCCGCGAACGCATAATTGCCCGTCGTGCTCTTGAGTTCGACACCCGTGCCCGCGGCGAGCGTCACGTCGCCGCTCACGATCAAGCGGCCATAGCCCGTATCGCTTTCGTTACCGGTGTGTGTCGCGCCGTCCCCGACGCCGATCACGAGCGTGCCGGCCGTCTGGTTGTAGCCGCCGGTGATCGTGACCGGGTTGTTGACTTGCAGCGTGGCACCCGTGTTGTTCACCGAAAAGCTGCCAGCATTGATATTGTCGTTGAGCAGCGTGTTGCCGCTCGCGAAGACGACGTTACCGCCCGTGTTCGTGATCTCGCCCTGCGACACGAAGTCGGCGCCCGTCAGCGTACCGAACCCCGTCGTGCCGCCTGCAAAGGTCAGATCCTGGGAGGCATCGTTCTCGATGTCGCCTCGGATGATGCCGGCATTGGTGACCGTGCCGAGCGTGGCGCCGCTTCCGTTGTAAATCGCGGTGGGGCCGCTGATGATCCCGGTACTCGTGTTGTTGATGGCGCCGATCGTGCCGTAGTTCGAAATCCCCTTGATCACCCCTTCGATCAAGCCGTCGTTGATCACCGTCGTGATGATCGTCGTGCCGGAAGCGTCGGGTTCGGGACCGGCACCGGCGTTGAAGATCCCGTAATACACGCCCCCGATGATGCCGGTCGACGTATTGTGCAGCGTGCCGATCACCGAGTCGGCCGCACCGCCGGTCGATTCATTGTTGATCCCCGAGGTGCTCGTGACCGTGCCTGCGGCATTGACGCCGAGTCGGCCCGAGTTGTTGAACGTCGTGACGGTACCGTAATTGGTGAGGCCGTAGGTCCCGTAGTTCGTGGCGATGACCCCGTTGTTGTCGATTTCTCCGATGGTGCCGAAGTTATCGAGGCCGCCCGCGCCGGTGATCGTGGCATTGTTGGTCATCGAGTCGATCGTGACGCCGCTTTCGACGATCGCAGCGTACTCGGTAGCCACCAGTGTCGCACCCGAGACGAACGTCGCGCTCTCGCCGTCCCAGGTCCAATCGGCGGTCCCCGCGCTCGGCGTGCCCACGTAGACGCCGGTACCGTTCAGCGAGACTTCGTAAGCGGTAGCGAATGCCGTGGCGGGACCGAAAACCGCACCGAGCGCGGCCATCGCCACGACGATCGCCTTGAGTGCCGGGCGATCCGGTTGGCTGCCGCTCGATACGCGATCGCATGACCCGCTGCCCGATGCGCGCGCAAGTTCAGACGCCGCCTGAAAGACGTTCAGGCTCCTGTTCCAAATGACTCGATAGACGTGATTCACAAAAATCCCCAGTTGACCGTTTTTTTTACGTTGGCGCACCCGGCGCCAGGTCGGACTAACGGCCAATTCAGGGAAAACTTCAATCATTCTGCGATGGCATTCACGCCCGCGTCATATCTGTGTGGCTGAGCGACCCCTTCCCGCGAGATCCCGCCGGTGACCGGCGCCATGCGGGCCTCGGGGCGTCGCGCCGCCGCATCCGACAGCGACAGGCTGCCTCAATCAAGCGCGCGATTCGTCGACATCCATCGGGCCGCACCAGGCCTTTTTGCGTATCAGAAAAACAGACACCCCGTAGCGCCATGACGCTACGGGGTGTCACCGCCATCCTCGTCTCGGCGCAGTCGCAGAAGATCGCGTCGGACATGCCGCGCCTACGGCACCCTTGCGTGACCTTCATGCCCGCATCGGCCTCCTTCAAAACGCCGATGACGGTTCTTCCACCCACCGCAATTGCTTCGTGACACGGTTTCTCCCGCGGCATCGCCGCTCACATTAGAGCGGGATACCTCGGCGCGGGATTAAGGTCACGCATCGTCCAATCGTCACAGCGTCCATTTGAAGACACGGTGAGCCGATTATTTCGCGAGCCGGCCCGAAAATAAAAAGTCCAATAAATAATTCGATTTTCTCATTTGATTTTGCTTAACTCGGGAATGTCTTTTGTCACTATTTATTGAGTGACGAATCGTTGCATTTAATGGTTTTCAGGTAAGTGATTTCCCTTATATAATCATTTCAACCTTCCGAAACACAACGATGTCTTCACCAAGCGAGCAAACCATGAAACAGACTCTTTTTCGTACCGGCGTGGCATTGATGATGACCTGCGGATTTGCCCTGCAGGCTCAGGCGCAAGAAGCGCCGACGCGTGCACAACGCGTCGCGGAACTCGCCAATCTTGAACAGGCCGGCTACAACCCGACCGAAAGCAGCCCGGCCTACCCGTCCGATCTTTCCGCCGCGGAACAGAAAGTGGCGGCGCGTAACGGCGTCACGCGTGTGGCCGATGGCGCGCCGGTCGGCACCCCCCCCTCCGGCACCGTCCAGCGTTGATCGCACGAATCAACGCGTCACGAGGTCTCAGGACACGAACGCGCTCTGCTGCGGATACGAGAAGGCGCCCTGCCGCGCCGCCGGCAAGCGGATCGTCCACGCCGTCCCGCCGGCGGGGCCCGGCAGACGCGTCCGTCGCCGGGCACTCGCCACGTCAGGCGACGCGCGAAGGCTCGCACGTCACACGCGAACGGGCTTCGGCAATCAGCGGAACGAGCAGCAGGATGGTCAGCAATGCAAACGGCAGGACGATCAGCATCGGATTCTCATGACGGATCGCGAAGAATGTCGGCGGACCGATCAGCACGCCGATGAACGAGCACTGCGTGACGAGGCCGGCGGTGGCGCCCGCAGCCTCGGGAGCCGGCACTGCAGCCGGAATCAGCGACCAGACCAGCGAGTTCGCGGCACCGATCGTCGCGGTGAAGATCATGATGCAGGCTAAGGTCGCCGGCAGCGCGCCAGTGAGCCCCGTGACGATGTTGTAGCCGAATACGGCTGCCACGACCGCCGTGACCGGCAAGGCCATCGCGGGGCTTTTGCGCACGCGAGTGCCGACGATCACCATCGAACCGCACCAGTTGGCCAGCATCGCCACGAGGATGGTGAGCGCCGACTGGGGTCCGGAAAAGCCATACCGCGATGCCAGGATCGACGGCAGCATGGTCATGACGCTGACCTGAAGCATGCCCGCCGCCAAGGCGCCCAGTCCGACCACATAGGGCGGAAGCGTGCTCAAAACCCGCCACGTGCCTGCCGACCGGCGCATATCGGTGCGGGAGCGCGCGTGCCGCAGCGCGAACAGCGTCAAACCGACGACCAGCGCGGCCAGCGCGTGCCCGACGAAGCTGAAGCGCCACGACAGGCCTGCGGCGACCAGTTGCGCGCCGATGAACACCGCTGCGGCGAAGCCGACCGGCGTATGCGCCGCCCAGAACGCCATCGCGGCGCGCCGCGTCTCGCCGGTCGTGGTGCGCTGGATGAAAGCCGGCCCCGCCACCGAAATGCACACGTAGCCCAACCCCTGGAACAAGCGGGCCGCGAACAGCAGCCAGAGCTCGGGCGCGAGGCAAACGCCGGCATCGCCCAGGATCACGAGCGCGATGCCCGCCAGCAGCAGCCGCACGTCTCCCGTGAGGTCGACAACCACGCCGAACGCCAACGCGCCGAGCGCACAGATCAGCGTGGGAAACGACACGATCCATCCGAGATTGGCGCCAGCGATGCCGAATTCCTTGCTGATCGGTCCCAAGATCGGCACCGTCAGCGGCACGAGCGCCGTGGCGATGCTTCCGGCCAGGAAGACGATGATCGTGTGAAGCCAGACCTTGTTGCTACGGATGCCCATCGTGTCTCCTTATATAAGTATCGCCCGGACATGGCCGGACCCCGCTCGCCGGATTATCGCCAGCGGCGGAAGTTGGCAAATAGTAGATCACTCGACGCCGGCACTCACCACGGGTAAGCAAAATCCGATGACTCCGTCATCTTTATTTATGGTGAAACCTGAATCGCAGAGGGATCGCGTCAATATCGAACGCCGCAACGGGCCATATCACTTCCGACTCAGCAAAAACAGATGATGCGTGCGCGGGTTTTATTTCAGGCTGTGCATAACGCAGTCCTAGAATCGCCTGATTAATCCGGCCAAACATCGCCGATCCATCATCGCGCCCCTCGCAGGACGCCATCATTTCGGGAGACACCGTGAGCAGGAGAATCATCGATACGCATCCCCACATCATTTCTCCGGACAAGGCGCGCTATCCGATCACGCCGCTGGGCGGCAAGCGTTCCGCCTGGTCGGAGCAGCGGCCCGTGGATTTCCCCGGACTCGTGAGGGAGATGGACGCCGCCGGCATCGCCAAGGCCGCCATCGTCCACTCCTCGACCACCTATGGCTATAACGCGGCCTACGTGGCGGATGCCATCGAAGGACAGCGCGACCGTTTCGCCGGCGTATTCTCGGTCGACGTGCTGCAGCCGGATGCGCCCGCGCAAATCCGTCATTGGGTCGATCGCGGCTTGTCCGGATTGCGTCTGTTCGCCGCGGGGAGCACGGTCAAGTCCGACCCGTCGTGGATCGCCGACCCGAGAACCTATCCCGCCTGGGAGCAGTGCCAGACGATGGACATCCCGGTGGCCTTGTCGATCCGACAGGAGGCGCTGCCGCATCTGCTCGACGTCATGTCGCGCTATCCCGGCGTACGGCTGATCCTCGATCATTTGCTGCTCTCGCCGATCGAGGACGGTGCGCCTTATGCGGCGTCGGCACCGATGTTCGCGCTTGCGCGCCATCCGCAGGTGTACCTGAAGCTGACCACCAACAACGTGCGCCGCGCGCACGATGGCCGAGCCACCGCCGAGACATTCTTCGGACAGCTCGTCGACCGCTTCGGCTCCTCCCGCATCATGTGGGGCTCCAACTTTCCCAACGAGCCCGGCCCGCTCGCGCAGCAGGTCGACGAGGCCAAGGCTGCACTGGCCTTTCTGCCGGAGAAGGATCAGGACAATATTTTCTGGCAGACGGCGGTCGCGCTCTATCCCTCGCTCGGCGAAGACGCCACACGCGCACCGCACGCATCGCACGCACCGCAAGCCAATAGGACGTAAGCCGCCATGTTCATTTCGTCAACCACGGGAGGTTCGCGATGACGCCGCGCGGCATCAAGATATCTGACATCGCCTACGTCAGGCTGCGCGCCCCCGATCTCGATACGATGGAGCAGTTCCTGCTCGACTTCGGCATGGTGCGGTCCGAACGGACGGCCAACCGGCTCTATATGCGAGGCACGGGGCCGGCGCATCACATCCACATCACCGAGAAGGGCGAATCCGCTTTCGTCAGCCTGGCCTATTACGCCGCCAGTGAGGAAGACCTGCATCGCGTCGCCGGATTTCCGGACGCGGTGTCCGGCGTGCACGACGTCGACGAGCCCGGCGGCGGCAAGCGGGTGCTGCTCAAGGAGCCGAACAACGGTTTCAACATCGAGATCGTCCACGGCATCCGGGCGCTGCCGGAGCTCCCCGTCGAATACCGCTCGCCGACATGGGACGAGGACGTGATGCGCACGGTGGGCAATCCCGGGCGGCTGCGCTTCGGTCCTGCCCACGTCAGGCGTCTGTCCCACGGCGTGATCTCGTCGCCGCACATGGAGCAGACGCTGGCCTGGTTCAGCCAATGGCTCGGATTGCTCTGCACCGACATCTTCTATATCGGCAGTCGTGACAATCCGGTCGGCGGCTTCTACCGACTGGACCGCGGCGAGGAGCTCGTCGATCACCATGTCCTCAATTGCTATCGCAATCCGCGTTCGGGCTTTCAGCACGCATCGTTCGTCGTGGAGGACGTCGAGGATCTGCTGATCGGTCACAGCCATCTGATGCGCACCGACAAATACACGCATATCCGTGGCGTCGGCTATCACCCGCCGGGCGGCCAGATCTACGACTACTGGCTGAATCCGTGGGGCACAATGCATGAACTGTACTTGCCGACGCAACGCTTCGACAGCACGGCGCCGGCGAACATCATGCCGGCACCGGGGGCGCACAACCCCACGTCCGATTTTGCCAATACGATCACGGAGGCGGCGGCCCATGGCATCGGTGATTGACAGCCCGCCGTCGCGCACGGCCGTGCAGAAGCTGCTGGCCCGAGCGGCCGGCCGCACGCACGTGGAGGTCGGTGAAGTGGTCTATCCGGAGCCGGATCTCGTCACGATTCACGACGGCTTCTCCGAAGGCGCCTACCGCGAGCTGAGCGCCCTGGGCTATCGCGCGCTGCGTCATCCCGAGCGGATCATGTTCGTGACGGACCACGAGGTGGCCTACAGTTCGCCCGCCGCCGTCTCGCGCGGCACGGTGATCCGCGATATCTCCAAGCGTTGGGATATCGGCCATTTCTTCGACGTGGGACGCGGCGGCCACGGCCATCTGTTTCCCATCGAGAACGGCATGGTGCGGCCGGGCATGGTCGTGTTCTCCTACGACATGCACTGCACCACCTTCGGCGCGGTCGGCGCGCTGGCCTTCGGCGTCGGGCCCGAAGTGACCACGGTGCTGGCCACGGGCACGCTGTGGACGCAAGTTCCCGCCACCATCCGCGTCGACCTCGTCGGGCGGCTGCCGCGCGGCAGCCATGCGCGGGACGTGGGCTTCGTGCTCACCAAGGGGCTTGCGGAAAACCGCTGGGCCGTCGATTACGACTACCGGGTCATCGAGTTCGGCGGTCCGGGTGCCGAGACGTTCGATCTCGCCGGGCGCGTGGCCTTGTGCAACTCCGTGACGGAGCTCGGCATTGCCAGCGTGCTGTTCGACGTTGCGCCGCCCGATGTCGAGCGCGCGCAGTTTGCGGCGTTCGCCAGCGATCCGCACGCGGCGTTCGAAGCCCGCATCGAAATCGATCTGGGACAGATCGAGCCCCAGGTCGCGTTGCCGGGCGGCCCCGAAAACGCGGTGCCCGTGGGCGACGCGAAGGGCCGCCCGATACAGCATGCATTCATCGGCTCCTGCGGATCCGGCATGTACGAGGACTTCGCCGACGCGGCAGCGCTGCTGCGCGGCCGTCGCATCGCGGACGGCGTGCGCATGTTCATCGTGCCGGGCTCGGTGCAGACGGCGCAGCGCCTCGCCGGAGACGGTCTGAGCCAGATCTTCATGGAAGCCGGGGCGATGCTGCTGCCCTCCGGATGCGGACCCTGCGCCAACGGACTGATGGCGCCGCTCGGTACCGGCGAAGTATCGATCTCCACGGCGGCCATCAATCACAGCGGACGCTTCGGCGCGCCCGGTGGCGAACCTTATCTAGGCAGCCCGCTCACTGTCGCCGCCTCGGCGCTGGCGGGCCGCATCGTTGATCCGAGGGATTATGTCGACACCATCTGAAACCACCGCGAACCTCGTGCGGCGCGGCATCTGCCATGTTCTTCCCGATGAGGTCTCGCTCGACGACGGCATCATTCCGGCGCGCTTCGCGGCGCAACGTGTCATGGACCCGTCGGTGTTGCGCGCGCACCTGTTCGAGACGATCGATCCGGAACTGGCGCAGCGCATCGCCCCGGGCGACATCGTCATCGCCGGCAAGCACTTCGCATGCGGCAAGCCGCGGCTGCAGGGCTTCATCGCCATGGCGGCGCTCGATCTGTCGATCATCTGCACGTCGATGCCGTACAAGATGCTGCGCCGTGCCGTCGCGCGCGCGATTCCGGTGATCACGGGCGCACCCACGCCGCACGGCATGGCCGACCCCGGCGACGAGATCGAAATGGATTTCTCGACCGGGGTACTGCGCAACTTCACGCGCGGTGTCGATCTGACCATTCCGGCGATGCCGCCCGTGCTGAGCACCATCGTCAGCACCGGCGGCACGCAGGCCGCCCTCGAGGATTGGCTCGCCCGGCATCCCGAGCAGGCCTAGCGTCAGACGGCGGCAGCGCCGTCTTCAAACACGATCGGCAACGCATCGATCAGCACGAAAGCAACGGTGCACGCTTCGTCGCCACGATTGGACCATCGATGGATCGTGCCGCGCTGCACGAGCACATCGCCGGCGGCTAACGCGACTTCGACGCCATCATCGAGCTCCAGTACGATCGCGCCGGCGACCACCAGCCCATAATCGAGCGTCTGCGTGCGATGCATGCGCCCGGAACAGCCGGCGTCATAGCGCACGATGCGGAAGCTCGCGCCGTTGGCAATGCGTGCCTCCGTCGAGCGCGTCGCCCCGTCCGCCGGGTCGAGATTGTCGGCGGGCACGCAATCGCTGGCCCAGACGACGCAGACTTCCTGGCCGGGCCGGGAAATCGTCGCGGCCATCGTCGCGTCGTCGACGACCACGGCTTTCAGCGACGCATCGTGTCCGGTGATCACGCGCCTTATGTTCAAGCCCATGTGATCCCCTCCTTCACGCGTGCGCGCCGGCCGGCGCATACGCACTGGCGCGATCCAGCAGCGCCAGCGCGTCCGCATCGAGCGATAGCCGAGCGGCGACCAGCAAGCTGTCGATCTGCGGGATCGACGTCGCACTCGCGATGGGTGCGGTGATCCCGCTCTGGGCCGCAGTCCACGCGATCGCCACCTGCGCCGGCGTCACGTCGTTGCGTTCGGCGACGGCGTCGAGCGCGTCGAGAATGCGAAAGCCACGCGCGTTCATGTAGGCCTGATTGCTGGCTTTGCGGCGGCTCGCACTCACATCGTCCGCGGTGCGGTACTTGCCGCTCAGGAAGCCGTTGGCCAGCGCCTTGAAACTGATGACACCGATATCCTCGGCGCAGCACAGCGGCGCGAAGATCTGCTCGAACTCGCGCCGATCATAGAGGTTGTACAGCGGCTGCAGCACCTCATAGCGCGGCAATCCGCGCGCTCGGCTGACCTCCATGGCCGCCTTCAGGCGATCCGGGTCATGGTTGGAAACGCCGATCGCGCGCACCTTGCCCGCCTTGATCAAGTCGTCAAACGCGCCGAGCGTTTCCTCGAACGCCACCGTGTCGTCGTTGTAGTGCGCCTGGTAGAGATCGATGTAGTCGGTCTGAAGCCGCTTCAGCGAACCCTCGACGGCAGTCTTGATGTGTTGGGCGGAGAGCCCTTTCTGCCCAGGATGCAGCTCACCGCCGACCTTGGTCGCCACGAGCAGCCGCTCTCGTCCACCGCGCGCTTTCAGCCAGTTGCCGATGATCGTCTCCGATTCGCCACCGGTGTTGCCGGGGACCCACTTCGAATACACATCGGCCGTGTCGACGAGCGAGAAGCCCGCGTCGACGAAGCGGTCGAGGATGGCGTGAGACATCTGCTGATCCGCGGTCCAGCCGAAGACATTGCCGCCGAGCGCAAGCGGCAGCGTCGTCAGACCGGAGCGCCCGAGCGGGCGCGGATTCGGGGTCGCGTTCATGATGCGGCTTTCTCCTGGTTGTGCGGTTCCATTGCGTCGAGCAGCCGCAGCGCGTCGCGCGCCATGGACATGTCGGCGACAACCTCGAACGGCAACGCACTGCGCTGCAAGTGCATGCTGATGTTGAGTTCCTGCAGGTAGCGCAACTGCACCTCCGGCAACAACAGATCCTCCGCGAACGGATGATTGTCCTGATAGAACCGCCATTGACTGCGGCCTTCCTCGATGCCGGAATCAGGAAGCGCCGTGGTCCAGGCCGCCGCGTAGGCGTCCCACGAGGCCGGGCTATGCAGCCGCCGGTAAAGCAGCGCATAGGCGGCCAGCGTGCGCGTCAGCGCGTCGCGCTTCTCGCGGATCACCGCGCAGGGGGCGAACGAAGCCTGGTTCGGGAAGTCGGGCAATTCGCGCCAAAGGACGCCGTCTTCGAGCGCGTGCACGCCGTAGTGCTGCTGATTGTCGAACACCTCGGTCTCGCCGAAGCCGGCATCGACTTCGCCTCTGAGCAGGGCTTTGAAGATCGTGCCGCTGTTGCCGATCGAGACGAACCGGACGCTCGCCGGATCGATATCATGCTTGCGCAACGCGGCGAAGATGAGCTGGTGCGTCAACGCCCCGAGCTTGCCGACACCGACGGTGCGGCCGGCGAGATCCTCGAGACGGCGGATGTCGGGCTTGCGAGAGTAGACCGCGTGCACGGTGAGCAAGTTCGAAGCCGCCACGACCCGCAGCGGCGCCTCCTTGGCAATCGCGGTCAGCGCCGGGCCGAAGCCCGCCTGCACCGCGATATCCGCCTTGCCCGCGAGCAGCAAATCGACCGCCTCCGCGCCGTTGGTCACATAGGTCCGCCGGATATCGACGCCCAGGCGCTGCGCATAGCCTTCTGCGCGCATCAGTTCGACCGTGGCCAGCTCGTGCGTCCCGCCGACGTCGATGACACGGACCGGAATCAGACCCGCGTTCATCCTCGGAGCCTGTCCGGCAGACGCCGAATTCAAGTCCGCCATTATTTATCCGCCAGGGCGGGATACAGCGTCGCCGCGGTGCGCCAGAAGATGTTTTCCTGATCTTCCTGCGGCAGGAAGGCCAGTGTCGCCTTGCCGTGCGCGACGATCTCCGGAAGGGATTGCTCCACAGCGGGGTAATTCGAACCCCATGCGATGCGTTGCGAGCCGAAGGCGCCGAGCAACTTTTCGAAGAATGACTCCGGCGTGGCGCTGCCCTCCTGGGTACGGCGGATGATGGCGCTCGTCAGCTTCAGATAAATGTTCGGATAGTGCGCCATCTCGAACATCGGCGTCGCTGCGGCGTAGGCCGGACCATCGCTGATCGGCGCATGCAGCAGATGGTCGAGGACGATGCGCACCGAGGGATAACGCTTCGCGATCTGTGTCAGATGCGGCAACCCTTCCTGGCGCATCGAAATCGCGACCGCAATGCCATGCTGCTCGCAATATTCCCAGGCCGGATAGCTCGCCGGATCGGCGATCCACGATTGATCGGTCTTGACCGTGCTGCCCGCCGCGAACAAGCGCAAGCCGGACAGTCCGCGATCGAGCCAGTAGCGGATGCGCTGGGGCGCGTCGGCGGCTCGGACATCGACCGAAAACACGCCCGTGAAGCGTTGCTGATGCTCGGCGATCGAATCGGCGAGATAGGAATTGTCGTAACCGTAGGTGGTGGAAGAATGGACGATCGCCGCCTTGGTGATCCCGGCCTCGTCCATGCCGGCGACGAGTTGTTCGAAGTCGACCGGTCGATGTGTCGACCATTCCGAGCGTTTGCCGCCCAGGGGAGAAACCGGATAGCGTTGGCTGTCCGCGGAGATGATGTGCGGATGAATGTCGAACAATTTTTCTGGCATGTAACTTCGCTCTCTCCGTTGGGCCGGAACGTGAAACTGGCCCATGTGTTGATTAAGTACGAAATCGATGATCCTCGGCGCTGCACATGCGTGCGTGAAACGCCATCGGGCAAGCGTTCCCGGCGGTTTGCATTGACGGAGAGATTCTAGATTTGCGTCACACGCGCCCGAAAATAAAACAATTGCCGAGATCATCGGTTTTTGCTGAGTACCCCCGGCGGGGTCTTGAGCGCGCCGATCTTTCGCTTAAGATGTGATCACCCAAAGCGTGCATCCGCCGCATGCGCTTGATCGGGTTAACGCCGGGGAAAGCCTCCGATCGCACAGTGCCAGCGCGCTGATTCCGCATCAATTAGAGATCCTAATATGTTGATAGTCGATGCCCAGATACATATCTGGGCGGCCGGAATTGCCTCGGCCCACCATACCCACAAACAGAATCCATTCACCACCGAGGCGCTGCAAAGCGAGATGCTGGCCGCGGGCGTGGACTGCGCCCTGCTCGCGCCGCCGGGATGGGACCCCGGTGGCAATGACTACTCGCTCGAAGCGGCGCGTGTTCATCCCGGGCGCTTCGCCGTCACGGGCGGCATCGACTGGAAAGGGCCGCCGGACCCGCGGCGCATTCGCGACTGGCGCAAGCAGGCCGGCATGTACGGCTTGCGTTTGAGTTTCAACACGCCGGAAAAACAAGCGCAGTTGGCGGGCGGCATCGCCGACTGGATTTGGACCGAAGCCGAACGCGCGGACCTGCCGGTGATGCTGCTGATTCCCGGCGGCGTACCGCTCGTGGCCGACATCGCCCGGCGCTTTCCGAACCTGCGCATATGCGTCGATCACCTTGGCATCCCACGGGGCGCCAAGGATGGCGCGGCGTTCGAGCATCTGCCGCAACTGCTGTCCCTCGCCGCATTCCGGAACATCTCGGTCAAGGCCGGCGGGTTGCCGACCTATTCGACGATCGACGCCTTTCCGCATCCGTCGCTGCATGGCTATCTGCGGCAGGTCTATGACGCCTATGGCCCGGAGCGGATGTTCTGGGCATCGGACCTCACGCGAATGTCCTGCCGCTATCGCGAGGTCGTCACGCTGATGACCGAAGGCATTCCCTGGCTGTCACAACAAGACAAGCGCCTGATCATGGGTGAATCCGTGTGTCACTGGCTTGGCTGGAGCCCCGCAACGGGCGCATAACCATAAGCCTCCGCGAGAGGCATGAGAGGAGAACGTGAATGGCAAACAGTCCGTCGGATATCGGCGCGGAGTTGCAGTTCCATCCGCATACCCATGGCGCGACGCGATCACCACCGCTGACCGCGAATCAATGGCGGGTGCTGGCCTTCTGCGCGATTGCGGGCATGCTCGAGACGATGGACATGTACGTCATCGCCTTCGTGCTGGCCGTCATCACCCAGCCCTGGCATCTGAGCTACGGCACGTCCGCCGTGATCCTGTTTTCCTCCGGAATCGGCGCAGTGTGCGGCTCGTTCGTCTGGGGGCATGTGGCTGATCGGATCGGGCGCAAGAAGACGGTGATCGCCACCATTTTCACGTGCTCGGCGGCGAGTCTGGCATTGGCCTTCGTGCCGTCCGGCAACTGGGTTCTGCTTGCGGCGCTGCGGACCTTGCTCGGCTTCGGCACCGGCGGCTTCTTCATCTTCGTCATGCTCGTGCAGGAATTCATGCCGGCCGGGAATCGCGGCTTTGCCTGCGGCGTGGTGTCGACGGCCGCGGGCGGCGGCCTGCTGCTCGGCGCGCTGTGCGCCTCGTTCCTGATGCCGCACATCGGCTGGCGCGGCATGTTCGGCATCGGCGCGCTGCCCGCGGTACTCGGTTTGCTGGGCCAGTTTTTTATTCCGGAATCGCCACGCTGGGCCCTCGCGCATGGTTACACCGACCTGGGCCGGCGCACGCTGGCGTGGGCGCTGGGCCCATCGGCGGAGATCGAGCGCATCGTGCAGGCGCACGGCGCGGTGCCGCAGCGCCCGCGCTGGCGTCAGATGCTCGCGCACAGGCGCAGCTTTTTCTCGGGTGCCCTGATCAATTTCGGCGTCGTCACGGGCTACTACGGCACCGTGCTCTGGGCCCCGACGCTGCTATCGCAAGTGCTCGGCATCCCGGGGTCGCAGGCGGCGAAGCTCATGATCGGCTTCAGCCTGGCCGGACTCCTGTGCCGCTTCGCCACGGGCTGGCTGTCCGACCGCATCGGCCGTCGCGCCTGCGGCGCGGTGGCCGCCTGCGGCACGACGCTGTGTCTGCTCGTCGCAGGACTCGTCGGTCATGGCGATCTGTTCGTCAGCGCCCTGTTCTGGTTGCCGTTCGGACTGGCGTTCGTGCTGGCCGACAGCAGCTTCGCCATCATGGCCATGTACACCTCGGAAATATGGCCATCGGGTCTGCGCGGGCGCGGTTCGGGCATCAGCTACGCCATCGGCAGCATCGGCAAGATCATCGGTCCGCTCGGGCTCTCCGTGGTGGTCGGATCCGCCAGCCTGATCAGACCGGAAGCCACCATCCAGTCCATCGTCACGGCGTTCTGCTACCTCGGTGCAATGTTCCTGCTTGCCGGTCTCGTCTATGTGCTCGTGGCACGCGAAACCAAGGGCCGGACCTTGGAGCAGATCGATCAGCAACTGCACTGATCGCAGACGTCGACTTCAGACATCGACCGCGGGCCGACCGACATCGCAATTCGTAATTCGCAACTTGCAACTTGCAACTTGCAACTCGCAATTCGCAATGCGCGATGCGCAACTCGCAATGCGCGATCGTCGAGCGCCCGGACGAAACCGGAAGGGTCTGAAAGCAGGGTTGATACGGACGGCTGATCGAGGTTAAGCAAAATCATATGAGCCCTGCAGATTTCAGATAACCTCGTTCAACCCAGCGCCTCTACACTGATTCTCGTCGCTTTGACCGTCGCGCCGGATGACCCCCGCCGCCGCGCTTTTCGACCCACGTCAATCCTGATTATCAGCGTCAGACGCAAAGGTACATTGATGCCGCAACAAACACTGATCCGCCTTAGCACGCTGCTGGGCACCTACCCCAAAACCAGCGCGCTCAAGACTGGGGCCGTGAAAGTCGAAGGCGCGGAGCTCGATATCGCACCCTTCGACGACGCCATGAAGGGTTTCAAGCTTGCGGTGCGGGACTTGAAATTCGATCTTTCGGAGTTGGCGCTGTCGACCTTCCTGCAAGCACGATCCGTCGGCAAACCGTTCCTGCTGCTGCCGTTCGTGATGAACGGCAAGTTTCATCATGCGAGCCTGCTGCGACGCACCGACGATCCGTTCAAGGCAAGCGAACTGCACGGCCGCAAGGTCGCCATGCGCTCGTATTCGCAAACGACGCCGACCTGGGTCCGCGGCTTTCTGATGGATGACTTCGGCATCGAGGTCGACAAGGTCCGCTGGCTCGTCAAGGAAGGCGGCCACGTCGCCGAGTGTTCCGATCCGGCGTGGGTGTCGCGCCTGGAAGGCGACGAGGATCTGTTTCAGGCACTCGTCGATGGCGATGTCGATGCCATTCTGTATGGCGCGAAACGCGTAGGCGATGATCGCGTGACCTCCGTCATCGACGATCCGGCCGCCGCCCAACGTGCGTGGCATGCTCGCTACCACGCCGTGCCGATCAATCACATGGTGGTGATCCGGCAAGAGCTCGCGGACGAGCGGCCCGATATCGTGCGCGCCGCTTACAAGGCCTTGGTCGAAAGCCGCCGAGCCGCCGAAGGGGAACCGAAATCCGGAGACCTCGTACTCGAGCCGCATGGCTTTGCCGCCGTGCAATCCGCGGTCGAAATCGGTGTGCGTTATGCCGTCGCTCAAGGGCTGATTCCAAAAGCCTTTACGATGGATGAACTCTACGGATCTGTGCGCGACGCCCTCGCCGGCATCGCCTGAAGGCAAAACATCATGCATTCCCCTATTACAGGCATTTCCTACGCGCGCTTGAGCGTCCCCGATCTCGACGTGATGCAGACGTTTCTGACCGATTTCGGCTTGATTCTCGTGCATCGCGACAGTAAGCGACTCTATATGCGCGGCACCGGTGACGCACCGTTCATTCACGTCTGCGAACTCGGCGAACCCGGCACGATCGCCTTCGGCTATGACGCCGCCGACGAATCCGTGCTGCACGACTTCGTGGCCGCGGGCGACGCGAAGTCGGTCGAGCCGATCGACGAACCGGGGGGCGGCCGGCGCGTAGTGCTCAGCGCGCCGGACGGCTTCGAGATCGAAATCGTCAGCGGCCGTGAAAAGGCGCCGCCGCTGCCGCTACGCGAATTCGTCCGCGGCAGCAGCGGCGCCAGCATCCTGCGCGGGCCGTCGCGCGTGCGCCGGGTCAGCCACGGCGTGCTGACCACGCCGAACATGGATGCCACGCTCAACTGGTATCACCAGAAGCTGGGCCTCATTCCGTCGGACGAGATCTATGCCGGGACACCCGACAATCGCCTGGGCGTGTTTTCGCGTCTGGATCGAGGCGAGGAGCCGGTCGACCACCATGTGATCTTTGTCGTGCGCCACGAGAAATCCGGCGCGCATCACGTGTCCTTCGAAGTCGAGAACGCCGACGACATTTTCAAGGGCCACGACTATCTGCAGCGGCTGGGCAAATACGAACATATCCGCGGCATCAGCCGCCATGCACTGGGCTCGCAGATCTTCGATTACTGGATGAGCCCGTTCGAGCAGATCCACGAGCACTGGATTTCGTCCGAGCAAATGACGCGTGACAGCGCGTTCGGTGCACATCGGGTCGATTCCGACATGGCACACGATCACGGTGACAAGGTCACCCCCCGCTTTTCGAAGCATGTTTCGCCGTTCACGCGCCGGCTCTCGTGACGCGGGTGATGTTGCTGACGGGCGGTATGCAACCCAGGCCATAACTTGAACGAACACATGAGCGAGATGGAGACATTACGCGTAGGGATGGTGGTGCCGTCGCTGAACACGATCGCCGAAGACGACTTTCGCCTGTTCTGTCCCGACGAGGTCGCGTATCACGTGCATCGCATTCGACTGCGAAAGGAAAGCGGCCGCGTGACGATGGAGAGCCTGCAGCGCGCATGGCTCGAAGCCGCGGAAGAGGCTGAATATCTGAAGGACCTCTCGCCGCACGCCGTGGTTTTCAATTGCACGGGGGCGAGCGTCGCCAACGGCGCGCACGGCGACGCCGCGTTGGCGCAGCGTCTCACGGAGCGCCTGGACCTGCCGTCGACCAACACGATGGTTGCGATCAAGGATGCCCTCGTGGCGCTGAATGCCGCCCACATCCTGCACGTGTGCCCGTTTGCCGATGTGTTCTCGCGCATCGAGCGCGAGTCGCTCGAAGCCTCGGGATTCTCGATCGCCCGCACGGTCTCGCTCGGCTTCACGGACGCGAAGGAAGCCGCGCGGATGACGCCGGCACGTATCGCGGAGATCGTACGCGAACAGATCGACACGACAATCGGCGCGGTATTGCTCTCCTGCGCGAACGTCCGTGCGTTCGAAGCGGTGCATGAACTCGAAGCCTCACTGGGCAAACCGGTGGTGACAAGTAATCAGGCAACACTCTGGTCGGTACTGAAACTCGCGGGATGGCGGGGGCGCATCGAGGGCGCAGGGCGTCTTTTCGCGGGTGAGTGAATGCACGACGACATCGGGCCATGACCGCGCCGCTCGATCAAGCACGCGCGGCGAAACGGTGTCGACGGACTCGGGGCACACCCTGACGCGCGGGAGAACGCGCGCTTGCGCCTTCTCCCCTGCTATCGCCTGCGCATGGTGCCGTTCAGCGCCGGACCTGCACGGCTGTCCGATGCAGGCCGAACCGCGAGCATGGGCGTGAACCGGTTCCAGTTTCACCACCCGCAGGGGGCTGCAACACGCGCACGGTCTTGCGTACGCTGGCGGGCGCGTGTCAACGCTGCGGCGATGTGCGTGCATTCGCGCCGTGCGCAGCGTGTCCAAGGGCTTGATCCGAAGTCCGGGACAGTGCGTGAGCCAGACGGGCGATCCAAGCCCGATCGCGGCAAACGGACGCTGAAGCTGAAGCTTTACCGGCCCCAAGTGCAAGCGTGTACGGCAGCACCCCAGGGTCAAAAAAAGGAAGTTCGACGCTGACACAACAATAAGGAAACCTAAAGGAGACAACATGAAGCACAAAAAGCATTCTGCGCGGAAAATCCGCCTTCTCGGTCTGAGCATGGCGCTCCTGTTCGGCGTTGCGGGCAGTGCGCACGCGCAGAGCAGCGTGACGCTGTACGGCGTGCTTTCCGAATCGCTCGTGTATGTGAGCAATGCGAAGGGCCATGATCTGTTTGCCCTTCAGAACGGCGGAATGATGCCGGCGCGCTTCGGCTTGCGCGGCTCCGAAGATCTCGGCGGCGGGACTCAAGCCATCTTCACGCTCGAAAACGGCTTTAACATCACGAACGGCGCCGCGAGCGGCGGCCTCATGTTCGGTCGCCAGGCCTTTGTGGGGCTGAGTAACGACAGGGCCGGCACCGTCACGTTGGGACGTCAATATGAAGAAATGTCCAACACCCTGTGGTTCGTCACCGCAGCGAATATTTTCGCGGGATATGGCGCGCACATCGGCGACAACGACAACCTCTTCCTCACGGACCGGTTCAACAATGCCGTGCGCTATGCCTCGCCGGTCCTCTCAGGCTTCCAGTTCGCGGGCAGCTATGCGTTCTCGAACTCGACCGATTTCGCGATCAACAACGGATACAGCGGCTCGGTCACTTACACGCGCGGATCGATGAAGATCGGCGCGGCGTTCACGGAATTCAATCGGATGAGCAACGCGTTGCCGTCGAATACCGCGAGCGGCGCCGTGGACAGTTCGAGCTGGGGCTACAGTTCGCCGTTCGTCACGAGCACCACCGGCGCGGGTACGAACCAGCAGCGCATGATGGGTATCGGCGGAAGTTACGATTTCGGCTCGTTCCATGTGCTCGGCAACTACACGAACGTCCTGTTCAACTATTCCGATTCGACAGGCCTGCGGCTGCAGAACCTCGAAGCGTCAGCGTACGATTTCGTCACGCCGTTCATAGAATTGGGCGTCTCGTACGTCTATACGCACGGCGATTATTCGATCGGGCGCGCGACGCACTACAACCAGATCGATCTCGCAAGCCACTACCTGCTCTCGAAGCGCACGGAGCTGTTTCTGATCGGCATTTACCAAAATGCGAGCGGACCCGACACGTTCGCGCAGATCTACACGACGTCACCATCGACGGGGCATAGTCAGACGCTGATCGAATCGGGGATCATGACGAAGTTCTAGCAGACGCCACTGGCGCCGTCACACGATGGCGCCAGTGACTCGACGCAGGGAGACGGCGTTGGTGCAACACTCAACGCTCAAGGCTCAAGGCTCAATCGACGTTTTCGGTGTCACTTTCCGCGTTGGGATGTCGCGCGAGGCCGCCCGGCTTCTTGTCCGCGCGGCCTCTTTTCTTGGGCGTCTCCGGCCGCGATTCGCCGCTGATCGCCGCCGCGTGGCGGCGCAGGCTGCGCATGAACGTGTCCTGGACCTCGTTTGGCGTCCATTCGCGCCGGGTCGTGATGCCCACCACGGGACCATCCCACGGCACCTCGACCATGAGCGGCACGAGCAAGCCGAAACGCCGTTCGCTCAAAACCTCGGTCCAGCTCAGCACGGTCAACATATCGCTGTCGACGAGCATGATGCGGATCGTCGACAGCGAAAAAGTTTCGATACTCGCGAACGGCGGCGCACCGTCGGAAAACACGTGCTCGTATGCCTCGCGGCGCGGCGACCTTTTCGGCGGAAGCACCCAGTGATATCGCCTGAGCGATTCGACACCGACCGACGCCTCGCGCGTCAGGGGATGATCGCAACTGGCCACCACGCGGTAGCGCTCGCGGTACATCGGCTCTTCGACGAAATCGAACGCCGTATCGGGCTTCTTGAGCACACCGAGCATGAAATCGATCTCGCCGCGCAGCAGCTTGGTCAGCAATTGATCGTAGGTACCGTTGATCACGACGACGCGCATGTCGGGGAACTGCGCGCTGACTTCGCGGATCGCGCTCACGATCAGGATCGAGGGGTCGAGCATCAAGACGCCGACCGTCACACAGCGCTCTTTCGGCACGTCGTAGACGTTGAGCGCATCGACCATGGCCGTGATCTGGTCGACCACCGATTTCAGACACCGGGCGAATTCCTTGCCCGTGTCCGAGGTCGTCACGCCCAAGGCCGTGCGCCGGTAGAGCTGCGCACCGAGATTCTGCTCGAGTGTGCGCGCCGCGCGCTGCAGTGATGCCTCGGTAATGCCGAGCAGGCGGGCCGCCGCGCGAAACGATCCGCATTCCTCGATGGCAATCAGGCTGCGCATCTGCGTCCGCGTGATGCCGACGGCGAGCGCGAGCGGCGCAACGTGACGCGTGCTGCCGATCTGCGCCACGGCATCCTCGGCCGCCTTGAGGATCCTGCGGATTCTGACCAGGGCGGCGATGCCCGCCGGCGTCAGGTACGTGCCTGTGGTGGAGCTTTCGAAAAGGCTGACGCCGAGTAGACCTTCAAACGCGGAGAGCGACAAGGTCGTGGCCGGTTGCGAACGCAGCAGCTCACGCGAGGCCTGCGTGACATTCTCGTGCCGCGCCACCGCTTCGAACACGCGCATTTGCCAGAGGCTGGGCTGCTCCGGCGCGGTTTCCTTCGGGTCGACGTGGGACGCGACGGGCGATGTCATGTCGATTCTTCCTGTAACGGGGATGCTTTCATATAGCACACGACCCCGGCCCGACGCGACCCGGTATCCTACTCAGTCACGCGATTTCGCAACGTGCCGATACGGTCGATCGTGATCTCGCAGGCGTCGCCGGGCTTCATGAAAACAGGCGGTTTACGCGAAAAGCCCACGCCGCTCGGCGTGCCCGTAGCAAGAATGTCGCCGGGGCACAGCGGCGCAATCGATGAAACGTACTCGATGAAGCGCGGGATTTTATGCACCATGCTGGCCACGGTATCGTCCTGCATGAGCTGACCGTTGAGCCGCGTCTGGATGCGCAGCGATTCGACGTCGCCCACTTCATCGCGCGGCACGATCCAGGGACCGATCGCGCCGCTCTGGTAGAAATTTTTTCCGGGCGTGATCTGGCGTGTGTGGAATTGCCAGTCGCGCACGCTGCCCTCGTTCATGATCGTATAGCCCGCCACGTGATCGAAGGCGTTTTCCGCTTTGACGCGGTAGCCCGGCTTGCCGATCACGACGACGAGTTCGCCTTCGAAGTCGAATTGTTCGGAAACGCCCGGATGGCGCAGCGGCTGACCGTGCGCCGCCAGCGAATCGCTGACGCGCGCGAAGAGCGCCGGCTGCTTGGGCAGTTCCTGCACGCGTCCGGCGCTCTGTACTTCATTGTGGTGCTCCACGTAGTTGAGCGCGAGACACCAGATATGCGTCGGGTCGGCAATGGGCGGTAAAAACGTGATGTCGCTCAGCGCGTGATCGGCCTGCCCCTCCGCCGCTCGTGCCGCTTCGGGCGGCAGGCCGGCGGCGCAAAGCGCCTTGAGCGTGGGGTACTCGGCGCCAAGGCGCGCGCCGAGATCGACCACTTGATCGCCGTCGATGATGCCGTACGTATCGCGGCCATGAACCGAAAAGCTCGCGTATTTCATCGAAAATCTCCCCCGAATGTGTGACGTGTGCGGTGCGTGTGCGTTAGACGAGGCCGGCATAGGAGCCGCCGTCGAGTTGCAGGTTCTGTCCGGAGATAAAGCCCGCCTGCGCGCTGCACAAGAAGGCGCAGGCGTCGCCGAACTCCTCGGGGTCGCCCAGACGCTTGGCGGCAATCGTCGCGGCAATACGCTGCTTGGCCTCGGCGACCGTGATGCCCTCCTTCTTGGACATCCGGTCCGCCATATACCGCTGCCGATCCGTATCGAACCGCTCGGGCAGCATGTTGTTGATCGTCACGTTATCGACCACGGAATCGCGCTGCACGGACTTGCTCAGCGCGGTCACGCCGGCCCGCACGGCGGCGGACAGCCCCATCGTCGCGCTCGGCGATTTCACCATGGCCGACGTGATATTGACGATGCGGCCGAACTTGCGCGCACGCATCCCCGGCACGTAGTGCTTGATCAGGAAAATCGGCGCGAGCATATTGCCCTCCACCGCCGCGAGCCAGTCTTCGCGGCTCCAGTCGGCGATCTTGCCCGGCTCCGGCCCCGCGTTGTTGTTCACGAGAATATCGGGCTCCGGGCACGCCGCGACAAGCGCCTCGCGCCCCGCCTCGGTATTCAGATCCGCGACGACGACCTGCGGCCGCTTGCCCGTCGCGGCCTCGATACGCTGCGCGGCGGCCTCCA
The DNA here is from genome assembly GCF_003628125.1 of Pararobbsia silviterrae. Lineage (GTDB taxonomy): Bacteria > Pseudomonadota > Gammaproteobacteria > Burkholderiales > Burkholderiaceae > Pararobbsia > Pararobbsia silviterrae. Next base: position 598,654 of record NZ_RBZU01000002.1, on the reverse strand, counting down.
GCGCGTCGGCATGACGTCCGTTGATATAGACACGGCAACCCTCGCGAGCGAGCGCCGTGGCGCAGGCGAGGCCGAGCCCCCGTGATGAGGCGCAGACGAGCGCCGTCTTTCCAGCCATTCCAAGATCCATGTGCTTTCTCTCGCTTCGTGCTTCGGGTCAGTCCTGGCAGCGGTACTTCAAGCCGGGATACACGCTGAGCGCGTTATTGAAGAACACGTCGTGGCGGTGCTCGCGGCACAGGTGCGGCGTGGCCGTGACGTAGCGTTTTGTGTCGTCGTAGGCGTGGCCGGTGCGCGGGTCGATCCCCTTCACCGCGCCGATCATCTCCGAGCCGAACAGAATGTTCTTGTGCGGCACGACTTCCGTGAGCAGGTTGACGCCCGACTGGTGATACACGCACGTGTCGAAGAAGATGTTGTTCATGAGACCCTCTTCGAGCGCCACGAAACCCATGTCCTGCGCGAGGCCGCGGTAGCGTCCCCAGTGGTACGGCACCGCGCCGCCGCCGTGCGGAATGACGAAACGCAGTGTCGGGAAGTCCTTGAACAATTGCGGCGCAAGCAGGAACTGCATGAACGCCGTGGTATCGCCGTTCAAATAATGCGCGCCGACGTGGTGGAAGCAGGGATTGCACGAGCTGCTCACGTGGATCATGGCCGGCACGTCGAGCTCGACCATCTTTTCGTAGAGCGGGTAGTAGTGCCGATCGGTGAGCGGCGGGTCCGTCCAATAGCCGCCGGAGGGGTCCGGGTTCAGATTGCAGCCCACGAATCGCAGTTCCTTCACGCAGCGCTCGAGCTCCGCCACGCAGGCGCTGACGTCCTTGCCCGGCGCTTGCGGCAATTGGCACACGCCCGTGAAATTGTCCGGATAGAGCTTGACCACGCGGTGGATCAGGTCATTGCACACGCGCGCCCATTCGATGCCCTGCTCGAGCGTGCCGAGGTGATGCCCCATCTGGCCCGCGATCGGCGAGAACAGCGTGAGGTCGAGTCCGCGTTCGCGCTGGGCCTTCAATTGGCCGTTTTCGAGCGCTTCGCGCAGTTCGTCGTCGCTGATTTCGAGCGGCGCACCGTACACCGCGCCGGCGTGTTCGAGCTGTTTGCGCCGCCATTCATGCAGCGTTTTGGGAACCGTCGTGAAGTGACCGTGACAATCGATGATCATGAAGCGCTACCTGGTTCGTTGAATAAGGAATGCGCGGCGAGCGGTCTAGCGCGGGAACGGGCATGGCCCGCTTGATATGCGCTCGGGCGGCATTTGACCGGTGTCGTCACGCACGCCATCGCCATGGCGGGCAGACGCCCGGCATCGTCGGGAAGGCGCGCGTTCGAAACGGATGCATCGTGTGTCTCGAACGGCATGCGGGGTTACGCGGTGACGGCCGGATCGAGAAAAACCGACGCGATCGCGGGACGGCTCGGAATCAGACGCTGCGTATGCGCATAGCGAACGAGCGCTTCGAAAGACGGCGCATTCTGTTCGAGCCCATAAGGCAGCGGGTCGCCGACGAGCGACGACAGCCGCCGATAGCGCTTGTCCTCGGCCTCGTCCGCCGCGCCGCTGCGCATGCGTGTCAGATAGCGCTCCTTCGCTTCGGTGAAGGCCGCGTACAGGCGTTGCGGCAATTCGGGCATGCGCGCGAGCACATCGTTACGCACCACGATGACGCCGTGCAGCGGATAGATGCCGGTGCGCCGATACCAGTCGGCCTCCCGGGCCGGGGCGTCGTCGACGAGGTCGACCAGACGCTCGTCCAGCTCGGCACCCACGCCCGCGAGCCCGCCGAACGCCGCACTCAAGTCGCCGGCCTGCAGCATCTGCGCGAGCGACGTGTCGCTCGCGGCGCGCCGTACGTTGGCCGGCGGCACGAAGCTTTCGACGTTCTCGTCTTCCTCGGTGAACCACGTCACCTTGTCGAAATCGACGCCGTACTCGTCGGCGAGAATGCCGCGCGTCCAGACCGCTGCCGTGACCGAGTAGGCACGCACGCCGATCGCGCCGCCCTCGAGCTCGCGCGGCTCCCGAATCGGCGATTCCTTGAGCCGCTGCAGTCCGGCGTGGCGAAAGCGCCGCGTCATGGGCAAAGCGAGCGCGGTGATCGGTGCACCGGCCGCGACGGCCATCAAGTACGACGTGGGCGCCATCTCGCAGATTTCGTAGGGCTGATTGCGCGCCATGCTGCGATACGCGTCGGGCATGCGTCGGATCTCGACGAAGTCGAGCTCGACGCCTTCCACCTTGACGGCGCCGTTACGCAGATCTTCAACCTGTCCGTGGCGGCCAAGGACGATGGAAAGCTTTTCAGTCATAGTGAGTATTCGTATTGGGCGTCCGTTCAGACACGGCCCGCGAGTTGGCGGCCCTTGTCGAGTGCCGAGAAGTCTCGTTTCGGGAACGTCATCAGAAAACGGTAGCCCTGCTCGATCACGTCAGCCACGTTGTGCTCGTTGACGTGCGGGTGGCCCACCGGAATGTTGAACGCCTTGCCGATCTCGCGCACGTGGTCCATCAGACGCAGCAGTTCCGGGTTGTCGTATTGGCGCGGGCAGCCCAGTTCCTGCGTGAGGTCGCCCTCGCCGATCAGCAGCACGCCGATACCCGGCACGCGCTTGACCATCTCTTCGAGATTCTCGATCGCGGCAACGTCCTCGATCATCAGCGTGACGAGAATCTCGCCTTCGGGCGCAAGCGGCCAGACGTCGGCCTTGCGGTAATACTCCTGCTGCGACAGGCCCCAGTAGCGCGCAGCGGGCATCGGTGCGTCGCCGCGCAGGCCGGCCGGCTCGTAGAGCGGCGCGCGGGGCAGTCGCGGATAGCGGCACGCCGCGACCGCGTTATAGGCCTGCTCGGGCGTGCTGATGCGCGGCCACACGATGCCGTAGGCGCCGAGATCGAGCGCCTGCTTCGCGAACCACTGGTTCATTTCGCTGCCGCTCGGCGGAATGCGCACGATCGGCGTCATCTGGCAGGCCAGGGTTCCCGCCTGAACGATGCGTTGGCGCAGCAGCAGGAACTGCATGGCGTTGCGCAGCGCGGCGATGTCCCAGGGCGTGTGCTCCATTTCGAACACGACGCCGTCGTTCGATGACTGAGCGAAGCTGACCGCGTTTTCGATCTCGGCCTGAATAAAGGAAGTGAATGCGATGCCGCGTCCGGTTTCGAGCGCGCGGATCACGCCGTTGAGTCGTTCTGCCATGTCGTTCGGCCCCGCCGTCTTAAAGAATCGCGCCGCAGAATGCGTCACCCGCATTGGCCGGCAATTGTTTTTCGGTCCATGTCTTGCTGCCGTCCGTGGTGCAGAAGACCTGACCGCCTCGCGTGACCGTGATGACGCCGTTCGGATCGCTCACGTGCGTGCCGAAGCCCATCATCGTGCTGCGCGCCTGGATCTGCGAGTCGGCGCGATACCAGGTCTCGCCCAGGTCATCGCTGCCGTAGAGCGCGCCGGCGGTACTGCGCGAGGAGATGCTGAAACACGCATACATCTTGCGCGGTTCACCGAACACGAATCGGCATTCCCGTGAATAGGAAAACGGCGCGTATTTGCCGACTTCGAGGTCGCGGAAAGTCTTGCCGCCGTCGTCGCTCTCGAAGATCCCCATGCGGCAGATATAGAAGATCGAGTCCGGGCGGCTCGATGTGGTCGACACCGCGTGCGCGTCGAACATGCCCTCCGTATCATCGTCGGTCAGTTCGGTGTTCTTCAAATGGGGCATCGCCGCGAGCACGGACAGGCCGCGCGATTCACCGCGCCAGCTCTCCCCGCCGTCCTCGCTGACGAAGAGGCCGTTGATTTCCGCCACGGCATACAGCAGCTTCGGGTTGGTCGGATGGAACGCGACGCGCATCGCACGCGACCCGCCGAACGAGATCGCGTAGCGTTCCGAAGGATCGGCCTTGCATTTGCGCCAGGTGTCGCCGCCGTCGTCGCTGCGATAGAAGCCGACCGGCGACGTGCCGGCGATGAGCACGTCCGGATCGTGCGGGCTCACTACCACGCTCCAGAACGGCACGCCCTCTTCCGCCGCATTGAGTTTGTGCCACGAATCGCCACCATCGGTGGAGCGGTACAGGCCTTTGCGGGTGGCCAGGAAAATCACGTTCTCGCGCGTCGGATGCGGTGTGATTGCCTGGACCGACGCGTCGGAAGGAATGTCGCTGACCTGTTGCCACTCGCCGTCGCCTTCGGACCTGAACAACGAGCCAATCGCCTCGGGCCGCGTGGTCGCGGTACCCACCAACATCAATTTGCGCATAGAGCCTCCATCGCTTTCGTGCCGGACGCGTTGCGCGTCGGTCATCTATCGATTTATCCGGACGGTTGTCGCATCTGCGTTCAACGGACGGGAGGCAGTGTAGGACGGGCGAGCTACGCTTTGTTATTAGAAGATCGCGGACGCCATAGCTTTTTGCTGAGTGAATATGACGGCACAACGTCGAGGCAACGCGCGCGTATCGGGAGCGCGATGGCACGCCCGTCGTTGAGCATTGCGCAACCATGCCGGAGCGGTCCACTCACGAACATATCGAGGAAATCCGCTGTATTGTTCGCGACGATTCCCGAGTCCGGCATTCCATTCCATCATCCCCTCGCAGGGCATGCCGCGCTCGCGCTTATCGTCACGCTCGATATCATCGTTGATGCGGTCGAAAAGAAAACCGAATGCCCCAAGCACGTGGTGGCGCGAACATTTCGCGAGACGATCTGTGCGTTGCACACACGATCAAATGACATCAAAGCGCGAGCGATTGACGCGAACGAATTTGGCGCAGCTCATTGAGTTTATTCGTCTTCGACTCGACCCGTGAATCAAGGTTAATCGTCGATGCCGGCGGACTCGGGTGTACAGTATTGTCGCGACGGGGCTAAGCGGGCTCTCGCCCATTGTTTGGACGCTTGTGTTTGATCATGCAGGGCTCGAGCCTTACACGCGTTCCGAGGGGACAGAGAAGCGTGCGCTTAAAGCCATTTCTTACCCAATAGGAAATATAAATTTTCCTAAGAATAACTGCATATGATTTTCCTGCATCTACATCGCACGGGCGGATCGACCGTCTGGCATTCGCTTACGCGTGCCGCGGGCACGCAGGGTCGGGAGTGGGTCGATCTTTACGGCGCCTCATTTCTTGCGTCCGGCACGCCTTTCAATGCGCTGGGCGTTTTACGCAAACGGGCCTTGAAACAGCCGCCCGGCGCGCGGCAGTCGGAGCCCGTGATCTATCACCACCATACGCGCGAGCATATTGCCGCCGCGCTGCCGGAGAACGAGCGCTTTTATACGACCATCGTGCGCGACCCGGTCGAGCGCATGATTTCGGAACTGTTTCATATCCGGCGCCTGGTCGCGCACGGCGCCCAAATGCCGGAAGTCTATATGTTGTACAAGGGCGAGATCGGGTTTTACCGGTCGGTGCTTGGGGAAGCGTTATTCGAACTCATGCGCACGCCCGGAGCGGACCCGAACGAGATGGCTCGGCTTGCGATGCAGCGCGATTACTACAAGAATTTCTATTTCAATGTGTTTTGGTCCGTCTTGTTTGGACCGTCCGCCGATGGCACGCCTGCCGCGCTCGGGCCCGTCGATGATGCCAGGCGCTGGCAGCTTGCCAGCGAGGTGCGGCGACGGTTTCTGTATGTCGGCCGCTTTCCCCAATTGCTCGAAACCGTGCAGGCCATCACGTATCTGCTTGGGGTGCGATTCGATGCGAGCACGCAATTCGATCATGTCCGGAACGGCAGCGAGAAACTGCCCTTAAGCGACGAGACGATGGAGATGCTGTATCGAGCAAACGAGGACGAATATCGCTTGCTTGAACTACTCGTCACGCCCGTACCCGTGACACGCAGTCTGGTTCATGCGTCTGCGCTCCACACCGAAGCGACGGATCCCACGGAGGTCGTCGATGAATCGACATCTGGGATTCAGGCGCTTAGACGCGCGCTGCGCAAAGCTCGCGAGGCCCACACGCAAGCGAGCGCCGAAGCGAAAATCTACGCCGGCCAGATCGAAGAACTGCGCACCTCCACATCGTGGCGCATCACGTCGCCGATTCGTGAGATCAAGGCGCTGTTGCGCCGGTACGCTGCAGCGTCGCCCATCGCGGCGCTCGCCAAGGCCGCTTCGCTCGTGCGACCGCAGCCCCTGCCGCACGCCGAGGCACCGCCTCAGCCCATTCGGCGCCCCGTCGCCGATCTGATGGCACAGGCCGATCACGGTCGCGGACCGACCGTGGCCGTCATCTTGCCGACATTCAACTCGGCGCGCTATTTGGCCGAAGCCATCGAAAGCATCTTGTCACAGACGTGGACACGACTGGAACTCGCTGTGCTCGATGGCGGTTCGACGGATGGAACGCTGGAGATTGCCGCCGCGTATGCCAGGCAAGACTCACGCGTCACGATTCACGACTACCCGGGCGTGCATCCCACGCTGCGTGTCGACGATTTTCTTCAGAAGACGCAGGCTCGCTGGATTGCGATGCAGCATTCCGACGATATCAGCTATCCGCACCGCATCGAGCGGCAAGCGGCGGCCTTTCTCGACGATCCGACACTCGGCGTGACGAGCGCGGTCTATCGTTCGTTCTGGCACGTCCGCACGCATGGCTCGACGACCGAAGGCATCCATGTCCACGCATTGCCCGAAACACACGATGAAATACAGGCCAACTTGCCGTTCTGGTGGTCCATGCATGCGGCGTCGCTGTTTTTCGATCGCGAGAAAGCCCTTGCGGCAGGTTTTCGCTTCTCCAACGAACATGCGCTCGGCAACGACTATTGGGCGACTGCGCTCAATATCGGCCGTCTACGCTACTACAACATTCAGGAAGAACTGACCGCCATTCGCATTCATTTCGAAAGCGACGGTAATTCCCAGCGCGAACAAGTCGCGAACGAAGTCGCCCAGATCAAGACGAATGTGCTGCGTCAGATGGGCTTCGTCTTCACCGACGAGGAGGCGGCGATCCATTGCGGCATTGACCTGCTGGTCGAGCGCACGCTGCGTGGCGCCGCGCAGGATTGCGATGCCACGCTTGCGTGGCTCGAGAACCTGCGACGCCAGAACGAAACACTCAAAGTCTTGAACGTGTCGGTTTTCAACCGCCTGCTCGATCGCATGAGCGAACTGACGAAGGACTATCGCAGACTGCACAAGTCCGTTGTCGGCTGAGCGCGCTCGGCGCGTCGTCCCTTCGTGCTAGGCTGACAGCCAGTCACGTACAACGCGGTCCGCCATGCTGAAGAACCTCTGGTACGTCGTTGTGCCATCCCGTGAACTCGGCACGGCGCTCATGCCCGTCAGCTTGCTCGGGCAATCCTTCGTCGCCTATCGCGACAGCCGGCACGTCGCTCATCTGCTCTCCGATACCTGCGTGCATCGCGGCGGTTCGCTGTCGGCCGGGGTCAAGACAGGCGACACCGTGCAGTGTCCGTACCACGGCTGGCGCTTCGGCAGCGACGGTGTCTGCACGCATATTCCCGCGCAGCCCGACGCGCGCATTCCCGCCAAAGCGCGCGTCGATGCCTATCCCGTGATCGAACGCTTCGGCTGGATCTGGGCCTTTCTCGGCGATCTGCCGGAAGCCGAGCGTCCGCCGTTGCCGGATCTGGGCTGGGTCGACCATCCGTCATTTCACATCGTATCGGGACGCTTCGATTGGGATGCGAGTTGGGATCGCGTGATCGAAAACGGTCTCGACTTCGCCCATGCGCCGTTCGTGCATGGCTCGGTGTTCGGCGATCGGGAGCGTCCGGAAATGGATGCCTTCGATGTCGTGGCCGACGACTGGCAAGGCACGGCCACCATGATCATGCATCGCCCGGTGCGCAAGGGCTGGCTGCGGCGCAAATCGACCGGCGAACGCGTGCACGTCGAAACCCGGCCGGGCTTTCACATGTCCGGCCCCTGCACGACGTTGTCGCTGCGGCCGCGCGCCGGTTGGCGCATCGAAATCGTGTCGGCCCATACACCGATCGACGCGACCCACACACGCACGTGGTGGATGATGGGGCGCACCTTCTTCCGCTCGGCCCTGTTCGACCGACAGGCTGCGCGCCGCAATCTGCTCGTCTTCGAACAGGATCACGAAGTGCTGCGTCGCGTGAAGCCCGAGCGCGTGCCGGACGACTGGCAGCGCGAAGTATCGGTGAAGTCCGACGCATTGCAGATCGCGTTCCGGCAGCGCTTGCATGAACTCGAGGCGCGAGGCTGGGCGATCGACGAAGCCCGTGTCGAGCGCGACTTTCGCGGACGCATCGCATGCGTGATACCGAGCCCCGCGCGACGCCATATCAAGACCTGGGCAATCGAACCGATCCCGATCAGGGAGGGGGCTCATGATCCGTCGTGAGTCGTCTCGCGGCCAGGCGCAGTCAGACGCGCGAGCGCAGCACACGTGCGATCCCTCGGAGATCGATTCGCAAGATGTGCCGCCGCGAACTCAGGAATTCCCGCTTGTCGCATCGAGTTCGATTGGAAAGTATTGCCGCACCGTGCCTCGCTGAATCAGGAGTGCCGCATTACCGTGTGCCTGCCGAAGTTGTTCGGCGAGGTCATCAACCGTCGTGATGGGTGTGCCGTTGACGGACAACACCACATCGTTGACCTTGAGACCGATGGTCGACGCGCGCCCGGTGACCTGTTGAATCAGGAGCCCATGATCGACGCCGACCTTTTGCTGCTCCTGTTGCGTCAACGGCCTGACCACGATACCCAGGCGCGGCGGCGATTGCGCGGCTGTCGCAAGGCCGTTGCCACTGCCCAGCTCACCGATTGTCACGTTCACAGGCGTTGCGGTGCCGGAACGCCAAACGAGCAATTCCGCTGGTTGCCCGGGCTGAATCTTAGCGATCGTCATCAAAAGATCCGCCGATTCCGCCACGGCGTGCCCGTTGACCTGCAGCACGACGTCTCCGGGCTGCATTCCGGCCTGTGCGGCAGGCCCGTTAGGCTCAACGAAACTGATCAGTGCACCGGCAGGCGCATCCAGTCCAAACGATTTTGCGAGCGCCTGGCTGACCTCCTGCACTGCGACACCCAATCTGCCTCGGCTTACGTGCCCGGATTTAAGCAATTGGTCTTTGACGTCCAACGCGACATCGATCGGAATGGCAAACGACAGGCCCTGGTAGCCACCTGTCTTGGTATAGATCATTGAATTGATCGCGATCACATGCCCATTCAGATCGAACAACGGTCCGCCGGAGTTCCCGGGGTTGATGGGAACATCCGTCTGAATAAAGGGGATATAGGCCTCCCCCGGCAGAGATCGGTTCTTAGCGCTCACGATGCCGGACGTCACCGTATTGGCAAATCCGTAGGGCGAACCGATCGCCATCACCCAATCGCCGACCTCCGTATGGTCCGGATTCGCGGTGACGGCGACCGGCAGGTTGTTCGCGTCGACTTTGATCAGAGCGACATCGGAAAGCGCGTCCGTACCGACGACCTTGCCCGAATACTCACGTTTGTCGATCAACTTCACATCGACGACCGTTGCGTCGCCCACGACGTGCCGGTTCGTGAGAATGTAGCCGTCCGCGCTAATGATGAATCCCGAGCCCAGGCTGACTTCCTCTCGATTGCCGATGACGCGCCGCGCAAGAAAAGGCGCCAACGGATTGCCCGGCTCGACGCCCGGCGGCAACTGTATTCCCATCTGCGTCACTTCATGCGTGACGCTAATGTTCACGACGACCGGACCGTCGCGCTTGGCAAGCGCCGCAAAGTTCGGAACCACCATTTGCGCTATCGCACCCGTTTGAGCATGGGCAGCGTGAAGCACTAAGAACAGCGAGACGAAAAACGCGAGCCGAGTCCGAATGGGCGATCCGTTCATTCGCCTCGTTTCGTTGAGTGCCTTCATCGTACGATCAAGCTTCATGTCATATAGGGATGAGGTTCGCCTAGCGACTTCCTGCCGTTGCCCACGCACCGCACTCCGTGTGGCGACGCATGCAAGCCGCTAGCGCGGGGGTACGACCACCAGCGGAGCAGGACGCTGTGGCTCGACCGATTTACCCCAGGCCGATCCGAACCGAATGCTCTCGGCCGAGTAGCTGAACGTCCCGACCCGGTTCGATGGCGCCGTCGCGAGTTCCTCCGCCGTACCGGGTGTATCGCCCGACGCCGCGCGAACAGGTGCCAATCGCTGAGTCAGGCAATCGTACGACAACGCAATCTCGCCATTCACTTCCGCGCTGACACAGACCCGCTTTGATCCGATCGCTTTCGGCACCGCCCCCTGCCCGTGTTCGGTATCGGCAACCGAGTCCGCGTCGGACGTCGAGACGTGAGCGCCGGACACCGGATCTGCGCCACTCGCAGCCGAATCGACCGGAGCGCGCACGCCCTGTCCATATGTCGAACTCATCACCAGCATCGCAATCATCAGCGTCAAAGCCGGCTTGCTCATGGTCAATCAAACTCCATCAGATCCGTTCGGCGTGTGCACACCGCATCAGATGCTCACACGCATGCTGCCCCCATCTGTCTTCTCGTCGCGCCTGATCAGCGCGCAGTCAAATTCATCGGAATCCTCAATCGATGCAATCGGGTCGGCTTGGTTCGTAAAACCGAGCGTTCGCTCGACAGTCTCGAAGCGCACGAGCTCGCGCGAAGTCGGGAATGGGGTTCCGATCGGGGGGCGGTACACCATCCGGAAGAAACGCGATACGTGAGCGGCCTCCCGCCATAGATCGGAGACATCGCGCACCGCGCCGTCGAAACAAAATCGCACCCAACAGACCTCGCCGCTTGAATCCCGGTCTCGAATGAATCCGGCCAGCGCGAGCAGTACATAGGGCAGATCGTGTTGCACGAGCGCAGGATAGGACCACAAGTTCGCCACATCGGCGATGCGAACGAGCAATGTCAGACGTCGTACCGTCAACGACGGCGCGAGACTTTTCATCGCGAGATAGTGGTATTGCCATCTGTCCATGAACGCACTCCGCTGCGCCGCTTCGCGCGCTTCATCTCGGATGTGCCGCACGTCCATCCACTCGGGTTGATAGGACGAGGTGGTCAACGGGCACCGCTTGTCGTCGTCGCTCGACGCATGCCGGTAGTGATGCGTGTGGGTATCGACGTCCGATCCCGGCGCAAGCCTCGCCAGACACACGACACAACAGGGATGTTTGCCCACCATACGTTTGCGCCCTTCTGACGTCTCTTGCGCGAAGGAAGGCTGGCTGCGCTTCTCGGACATCGGCACCTTCGTTGTTCGAGTCGCTTCGCCTTCAACACGTCGAAAGCGCGGCGTCGAAGACATCGGGACACGGCTCATGACGCGCAGTCCTATTTTGCGGCGGCCAAGGCGTTTTTCAGCGCGGCCTCATCGATCTTGACCGAGGCGGGACCGACAAGCTTGGCCATATACGCCTGCGCGTTCTGCTGTTCGCGCTGCTTCCTCATTTCCTCGCGAATACGGTCCTTGACCGCGCTAAGCGGAGCGACGCCGGCCGGCCGGATCTCGGCCAGCTTGATGACGTGAAAGCCCGCACTCGTCTGGATGGGTCCCGCGACATCGCCCGGCGCAAGCCCGTCGGTCGCCTTGCGAATTTCCGGCAGCATGGTCGATTCGGCCACAAACCCCATATCCCCGCCTTGGGCCGCATGCATCTTGTCGTCCGATTGGGACTGAGCAAGCGCCGCAAAGTCCGCGCCCTTCGAGTGAGCTTGTTGCGCGAGGCTCGCGGCGCGCGCACGCGCCTTGTCGAGCGTGGCGGCATCGGCGCCCTGCGGGACCGCAACGAAGATCTGCGATAGCCGAATCGCGCGCGGCATCTGAAATGCCGCGGCGTTGTGATCATAGGTCGCTTGAATTTCGGCATCCGACGGATAGTCGGCAGGCGGTACGGACACCGACGCCAAATAGCTGCGCAGGATGACTTCCCTTTTCGCTTCCTCGAGCATCGCCTGCACTTGCGGCTGCTTGGTCCATCCCTTTTCGTCGGCCTCCGCCAGCACTGCCTGCGCGGCAAGGCGCGAGCGCACGGCCTGGTCGACTTGTGCGGGGTCCGCAGCCAGCGCTTGCCGAACCGACGGGCTCACGGCCTTGAGCATGGCCGTCACATCGGCCTGCGTCACCGTCACCTGGGCGCTGCCGACCGACATCTGTGCAACAGGTCCCGTCTGCGCATGACTGAGCAGCGGCACACCCAACGCGATACCGCACAGCACGTTTGTAAGTTTCCTCACCATCACTCCCACTACAGTTGAATAACCGGATACGCGACACGCCGGCACATTGTCAAAGACGTCGATTCAAAGCTGAGCCCCGGGCACAAGTCGGATCACGACCGGCTGCTTCATCATGCGCGGAGGCGGCGCGTCGACCGATTGCTGCAATAACAAAGCGCGAAGGTCCGCGACGGCGCGTTCACTGCCGATCGCCGCTTCATCGAAGCCGACCTGCGTGACGTGCCCGGAACGATCGAGCCAGACACGCACTTTGAGCGTCGGCAACGTCACCGCTGCTTGCGACGCATCGCCGAACGTCAACGGTCCCTCATCCGTCGACGCCGTCGTTGCAGCACTCGCCTGACCGTTGCGCGTCACCCACTCGTCAAAGAACGCGCCGAACTCCTGCGCGAGCGCTGCGTCTGCGGATAACGCCGACTGCAAACGCTCGGCCACACGCTGGGCATAGTCCACCCACGCCTGCGGCGCCTCATCGACCACCACCGGCTGCGATTGCGTTCCCGCCCATACGCTGCCGGTGAGCGCCAACAGCGCTGCACCCAGCGAGCCGACAAAACCCAAACGGCCGGACTTCACCGGCTTCATTGCGCGCCGGCCTCTGCATCGTCCGCCTGATCGGCATGCGTTGCATCCGCTTCGCCTTGCCCGTCCGTCTCGACACGCTGACTTCCCGCATGCGTCGCCGGCTGACCGACCGTCGATGCGTTTGCGTCGAGCGTCGCTTGCTCGTGCGCCATCGTCGGCCGGCGGCGAATGTGCAGCAGGAACTCCTGCAACAACCGGTCCCAGAGCTCGATGGTCGAGCGAAGATGCCGCTCGGTGACGCCGCCGCTGACCATCACATCCATTTCCAGCAACAGGAACTGCTGATGAGCCGCCAGCCGCGCAAAGCGCTTTGTACGATTCCAGCTCGGCACCATATCGACGGGTAACTCGCCTTGCACTTGCAAAGCGCAACTGAGCGTGTAGTCGATATGCGCTCCGGACTCGCCGCCCGGATTGCCGAAGCGCACCACGAACCCGATACCCTGGCTCGCACTCATCAGTTGCAGGCGACCGTTCTGCTCGGCCAACGTGACGCGGTATCCCGCGTTCCTGAAAATCTCGGCGAGCCTCTCGGGGCTGATGGCGTCGACGACGAGGGTCCCGGACGCACTGACGGGCGCTTGCACCGTCTTTTCGATGCGTTCTTGCTTGTCACTGTCTTTTGCTGTGCTCATGGAGATTCCTTTAACCGGTTTCAAATATCGCTACTTCGACGCCGCGGGCGCCGACGATTCAATCGCCGCGGAGGCCGCCGACGGCGGCGAGGCTCGCGGGTCGTACTTGTTCTCGTAAAGCGAATCGCCGTACGCCTGGGCGATCGAGTCGTACTTGACCCGTTCGCGCTCGGCGAACGGCTCGCGTGACTGAAGCACCGAAACAATTCCCGCATGCGCGTAGGCGTCGAGAATCTCGTGACCCACCTGATAGAGCTGCTCGTTTTTCGCCTGACAGTTTTGCAGTTGCGTCTGCTGAGTCTTCAGCGCGGTCTGCGATTGTGTCCGCTCTGTATCACGCACACGTGACACGTTTTGAAGTTCCGCGTAAGACGCCTTGTATTTCTCGAGCTCTTGCTCATCCTGCGAGCGACGCACCTTTTCGCTTGCCAGAGCACGTTCCGTTTCGCTTTGCGCGCCGCTTTTCTGCTTTGCTTCGGCAAGTTCCTGCTGCGCCTGCTTCAGGTCCGCCAAGGCCTTGTCACGTTGCTGATTGGCGGCCGCACTATCGGCTTGAAGCTGTGACTGACTGTCCTGAAGTTGCCGCAACTGCAGCGTGGTCTCACGCAACTGGCTGCGCAAGCGATCCTCGATGCTTTGCGCCGCGACAGGCTGCGTCGTAACAATCGATACGCCGAACATGACCGCGGCGATGACTTTGAAATAACGTACGTTCATGGCGGCCTCAGAACCGGGCGTTCATTTCGAGCTGCAGCACATCGATCGACAGCGGGGCTCCGTAGACTTCACGCGCGCTCAGATATCGCGCCTGTAGCCAGGCATTGTTCGCCACCGCATACTGCACGCCGAGAATGTAGCCCTTGGCGTTCGTACCACCCAGGTTGAAGTCCGGGTCGTTGAGCGCATCGAGCACGGCGTCGGGCTGCAGATACTTGTACGTGAGCGAGAAATTCCATTGACCCTTCTCGAGCGTGTTCGGCTCGCCGATCGTCGCCTTGAACATATAGCCGTTCGCGCCGCTTTGATAATCGCCGGTGGTCACGGTCGACGACGTGCTGTTGTAGTTGTTGACCGGCAGCGAAGCCGCGCTGAGCGCCGAGTTCGCGTTGTACGCGAGGTTGCGCACGTATTCGCCGTCCAGACGCAGCTTGTAGCGATCCGCCAGCTTCGTATCCCACTCGAGCTTGGCGTCGAACAAGCGGAAGTTGTACGCAAGGCCGAAGTACTGCGGGTCCGGCGTCAGACCCGGCGCCAGTGCCGGATTCTGGATCACGTCACGCAGCGCGATCAGCGTATTGCCCTTCTGCATGCTGGCAGGTGCGTCGTTGTCCGTACTGCAGCTCGTCGCGCCCAAATAAAGCGCGCATGGCGCGGACAGGCTGCCTCGCAGATTCATGAAATCGTAGTAGGCGATGGCACCCTTGAGCTTGTTCTCGTCGTTGATCTTCCATTCGGCGCCGAACTGTCCGCCGAGCATCCACCGAATGGTGCCGCCCGGCACGTCGGGGTTCTGCGCCAGGAAGCTATCCGAGCTGTATTGAATCGGGAAGGCGCCGAGCGTTCCGAACAGCGTGATGTCGTCGCGACCGGGCAGCAAACGCTTGAAGTTCGCCGCGACACCGTCGAACTCGAGATCGTTCGAGAACACCAGATCCGATGAGAAGAACGGGTTGTCGAAGCGACCGCCCGTAATGCTCAGCCACGGCACCGGCGCGTATTTGAGGTAGGCCTGATTCAGCCAAATATTGGCGCGCGCAAAATCGGCGCCCAAGGTATTCGTGGTCGATGTCGGTCCGTCGTTGTCCCCGCTCGCCAGCTGAATGCCGGCGGTAATCTGATCGGAGATGACCGCCGTGACCCCGAGGCGCGCACGCACGCTCAACACGTTGTCGCGATCATGCGTCGTATTGAGCGTGGGCGGCAAGCTCGTGCTCGTGTTCGGGTTGATATCGTAAGGACTTCCCGCGTTGATCGCCGCGAAATTCGTTACCCCCGTCACGTTGCGCGGCGAAAAGAATTCAAACTCGTCACGCACGCGCATGTCGCCGCTAAACGTGAGGCGCGAAACCCAGTCGGGAAATGTGTTCGGTTGCGCCCAGTTTTCGGCTTTGGCCTGCGCCACGACTTCCTGTTTGACCTGGTCACGAATCTGGTCGCGCACGACTTGCGGCACATACGGAACCGCTACATCGCCCGGTTGCGTCGGCGCATTCACGACAGCCGCGTTGGGAGCGGCGCTCACCGCTTGCGCCTGTGCATGCTTCGCTTGTGCCGCTTCCGCCTGCGCTTCGGCGATCAAATCCTCTGCGTTTTTCTCCGTCAGGACGCCGCGTTTGACGAGCAAATGAATCAGGTTGATCACCGTGCTCTCGGTCGCCGGCGCACCCTCGCCGGCCGTCTTCGCCATCGCGTTTTGCGTCGCGATCGACTGTGCCTGCGTCAAACCCGCGCAGCTCATGCCGAGCACAAGCAGCGCAATGCCACGGCTGATGCGCGAGCGGCGTAACGCGGCGTCGGCCCCATACCCGACGCGCCCCCGTTTGTTTGTCGTTTGATTCATCAAATTCTCCGCGTGATGCCGTTTTTTCGTTGACCTGTGCGATTCGTTCAATTTCATGCGCACGCGCTCAGACCGCGATGTCCGCGTGCAAGCGCGCCGCGCATGACCCCACGTGTTCCGTTCGTTTCCTTACCCCGGTTGGCGTCCCTGCAGGTTCAGGCGCACGGGGTATTGCCAAGCGGGCGGCGGCGCCTCGTCGAGCCGACCCATCGTCTGAATCGCATCGATCACCGCGGCGTCAAGCTTCGGGTCCCCTGTCGATTGCCCGAGCGCGACCTTGGTGATGTGCCCGGACGTGTCGAGCCATAGATTCAATCCCACCGAAAAGCGCGATCCGCCGCCCGCGTCCTGCACGCGTTTGTCGTGCTCCACGGCTTGCTGCAACGTGTAGGAGAGGTACTGCGAGTAGGTCGCGTTGCCGAACGCCCCCCCGCCGCCGCTTCCGGCCATACCCGATCCGTCGCCCGCGCCGATGCCGAAGTTGTCCGTGCCCGCCTGCGCAGGCGCGTTTTCAGTCATCGACTTCGGCTGGTTGTCCGACGGCTTCGGTGCGTCCGCGGGCTTGGGCGCCACGGTGGGCTTCTGCGTCGGCGTCTGTACGTCCGGTTGCTTCTCGGGCGGCGGCTTCTGCTCACGCGGCGGCTGCGGAGGCGGCGGCAACGGAATGACGGTCGTCACCTGCGGCGCCTCGCTGCGTTTCACGCCTGCCTTGTCGTTTGCGAAGTGCCACACCAACGCAGCCAGACCGACCAGCGCAACGACCGCGACGGCCGGCTTGACCCAGCGCCGGGTACCCTCTCGCGGGTCGTCGCCACGCCCGTTGTCGTAGGTCATTCCCATGTTCATTCCCTAGCTGCCCTTCGACGCCTTGCCCGTGACCAGGCCCACTTGCGACAAGTCCAGGCGACGCAGGAGATCGAGCACATCCATCACGCGCTGATACGCCACCGTCGAATCGCCCTTGAGCACGATCGGTGCGTCAGGAGTGGTCGCCTTGATCGTGCGCAGTCGACTCTCGAGTTCATCCATCGACACCGGATACGCGTCGAGATAGATCTGCCCCGAGTCGGATACGGTGATCGCCTTGGTCTGCGGCTTGGCAAGACTCGCGGACGAGCTCGCCTTCGGCAGATCCACTTTGATCCCTTGTACCGAGGCAGTCGTCATGATGATAAAAATGACGAGCAGCACGTACGCCAGATCCAGCATCGGCGTGATGTTGATGTCGTCGTACGGCTTTTCTTCGTCCTGAACTCGCATCGCGCACTCCTTATTCGCCAGCCAAGGCGTGGTCGGGATTGCGATGCGCTTCAGCCAGTCGCGTGACGAATTCGTCGACAAATACCTGCATATTCGCCGTGACGTTTCGGTTGCGGATCAGCAGGTAGTTGTAGCCAAAGAGTGCGGGAATCGCGACGAACAGACCGACCACGGTAGCCAGCAACGCGGCGGAGATCCCCGGCGCGATCGCATTGACGTTCACGTCGCCCGCTGCCGCAATCGCCGCGAAGGTGATCATCACGCCCACCACGGTACCGAGCAGCCCCAGGAACGGGCCGCCCGAAATCGCGATCGTGAGGAGCACCATCGATTTGGAGAGCTGCTGGTTTTCACGCACGAGCGTGGCGTCCATCGTCGCGCGAATCGCCTCGATCGACTCGGTGGTGATCACGGTGCGGCCGTGTTTGTCGACACGGCTATGAATTTCCGCGACACCGGCGCGATAGAGGCGGTACAGCGACGACCCGCGCAAACGACGCGCGTCTTCGGAGCGTTCGTCAAGGTGCGCGAGACCGACCAGATGCCGGCCGGCCACTTCGCGGAAGCGCTTGACGAACCAGGCGTTCGCGCCGTCCACGCGATTCACATAGGCGGCCTTGGTGTACATCACGAGCCACGAGATCGCCGCCATCACGAGCAGAATGGCGATGACCACCCACGCATCCACGGTGACCGATTTCACGATCACGCCGAAATAACCGAAGCCGAAGCCCGACTGCTTTTCGTCGGCGCCGTAGCTCACAAGCTTCGACTCCGAACCTTGATTGATGACATCGATCGCGATCTGACTCGGCGAGCGCGCGACCTTCGACAACCGGACTTCGTCGAGTTCGCCTGTAAAGCCGTTGGCTGCGGGGGCGGCTGTTCCACTTGCCGCGGTCGACGCGCTTGCCACGTCGCCGCCGATCGCGGCGGCGGCATTCAAGGCCGGCAGACTGGCCTCGGCTTGCGCAACCCGCTTGCCGCCGACATACAACGCAAGGCTGCGGCCTTCGAACGTCACGGCAACGTGAGTCCATTGCCCCTGGGCCACCGGTTGAGAAGCCACGGTGCGAACCGGTGCGCCCCCGCCGTCGACTTCGACGAACGGCACGCCGTTGTCGAGTCCGATCAACAACGCGTTCGCGCCGTCTCTGCGGCTGTACAAAAGCGAATTGGGTGCAAGTGCGGCCGGCTTTGCCCATGCGCTGAACGTGAACGCGCCTCCGGCGGAGATCGCCAGCGACGGGCTCGCCGCAATATTGATCGGCGTTCCATTGAATTGCGCGGCCTTGCCGACGATGCCGTCCTCGGCCAGCCGAGCCGGCGCATTCTGGGCGTTGTTGCGGTAGGCCGTGACATCCTTGGGCGGTGCGTCATTCGTGCCGTCGAAGTGATACACGAGCGTATAGTCCGCATCGAACGTCTCCGCGGCCCTTGCGCCGTCGGGGGCCTTCTTGTTGCCGTAGTACATCCAGATCGATTGCGTCGTTGCAGCCGGAAAATGCGGAACATCGACCCAAATCAATGCGACACCCAACACCGGGTCGTATTGCTCGACGTGATAGTTCAGCGGTGTTTTGTCGTCAGCCGCAACGAAGCGAATATCGGCGCCGCTATCCTGCAAACCATCGAACTGAAAATTTCCCGAATGCAGCCGAATCAGCAGCGGCACGCGGCCGGCCGACTCGGCGACATCGCCGCCCTTGGGCGTCGTGTCGATCGTGATCGCCTTGCGATAGGACCAATCGTTCTGCCACCAGGCGTTCGCGACGCCCGGCAGGCATCCCAATAGCGCCGTCAAAAGAAGAAACAAAACTCGCTTCACAATCCACTCCCCGGATAAGCGACCCCTGTGCATCGGGTCGGCGCAGCACAATAGAAAGAAGCCGGTCAGAAACTCGCCCGCACAAAGAAATCGAGGTGTGGGCTATACGCCTTCGTAAAAGTCATCGACTTGAGCGGGAAAGCCAGCTCGAGATCGGCATTCGTGTACTTGAACATCTGCACGCGCGTACCCACGCCTGCGCTGGCCAGCGTGAACGTCGAAACCTGCTCGGGTAGCGGACTCAACAACCACAGATGCGCCACATCGAAGAACGCGTGCATGCGCCACTCATTGACCGCACTGCCGACGTATTTCGCAAGCGAAGGACCGCGCAACTCCATCGAGCCGATCACGCCGCTATCGCCCGTCTCTTCCGCCTCGAGATAGCCACGGACCGTATTGATGCCGCCCGCGGAAAATTGCTCGCTCGACACCAGCGGTGAATTCGCGAACTGACCGCTGACATGGCCATTGACCTGCACGTCCTGAGGCAAGTCTTCGGTATGGTTCACATCGAATTTGCCGTAGATGAAGTCGGCGGTGGCGTCGTAGCGTTTGTTGTCCCACGCATCGGCATCACTGCCGACGCCGCGGACATTGGTCGTGACCGACGCGGAAATCGACGTCTGCGAGTGCTCGCGGTTTAATTGGCCGTTGTATGCGAGCGTCACCGGCAGGTAAGTCAACGGTGCGGCCGAACTGCTCCCCGCAATCGTGTCGGTTTCGTCGAAATGCTTATGGTCGATCTCGATACTGACCGAGTGCGTGTAGGTATCGGTCGGCGGCAACGTATAGGTCGCGGTGAGTCCGAACGAGGTCCCCTTGCCGAGCACGTTGGTGCCGCCAATCGACGCGACGTCGCTGTTCGAGTGATACACCGTACCCAGCAAGCTCCAGTTCGTGCCTTGCAGCGGCGCGAGGTACGACATCGAATACACTTCGGCGTCCCGCGGATGCTGAGGCGCGACCACAAAGCTTCCCGACACCACGTGGCCGAGTTGCCACAAGTTCGAATAGCTGAGTGAAGCCACCGTACGCAATACCGATGTGTCCGGACTCTGATCGTTATTGAGCTCGAGACTGCCATGGGCCGCGCTCTGATCGTCGACCTTCAGATCGACGTCCACGGTTTGCGGCAAGGTACCCGGCTTGAGCACGGGGACCACCTGGCGATCGGGCGACTTGTTGAGCTCGGTGAGTTGCTGCTGCGCATCGTTGAAATTCGGCACGGTCCCTTCGGTCAGCGCGGGCACCGCATCGCGGATTTCCTGCGGCGAGTGATACTGCGCCCCCTCCACACGCACGCGACCGACCTTCGCTTCGACCACCTGCAAGACGATGACGCCGTCCTTCACCTGTTGCTGCGGCAGTTCCACCACGACAGACTGGAAGCCCCGATCTTGATAGACCTTCTGCAACGCGTCCCGAGCATCATTGACGTCCTTGAGCGTGCGTCCCGGCCCCTCGAACGGATAGACAGCTTTTTCGATATCGAGGCTCGGCAGCGACGAATTGCCCCGCACGATAATTTCGTTGACATCGAAAGACGACGGGACGCCGCGCGAAACCGCGGCTGCGGCCTCGGGCGCCGGCGCATTTTGCGCGGACCCGCGCTTCACTTCGCTATCCGGCTGTGCCGAGACCTGCGCACCGACATCGCAAGACATGGTCAGGCCGCTCAGAATCAAAGCGCCGGTCATGCATTGAACAATCCGGCTCAATGCCGGATGAGGCATATCGACTTTGAAATCCCCGGTCGTTTCAAGCTTCGTTCGCCGCTTATTTTGATTGCCTAACATCGTGAGCTTTGTGTGGTTTGATCATCGAGGCTCGCCCCGTACATGCCACGAATGTTATTTTCGTGACAATTGTTTAGCTTTCCTATTTATTGACTCGATGAAGATGGATTTCTCATGCCGTCACTACGCCTCGTTGATGCTTCGAAACCCATTCCATTCGCTGCGGCCACGCGTATCCCAACTCGCAACGAACTGCAGTTCGACATAGCTTGCAAGCGCCGACACGCACTGCCCCACGGTCTGAGCATCGGTGTCGAGCACCAAGTCGGCGTCGAGCGGCGCTTCGTAGGGTGCGGATATTCCGGTGAATCCCGCGATTTCGCCGCGACGAGCCTTTGCGTAGAGCCCCTTGACATCCGCGGCTTCGCATCGCGAGAGTTGCGCCTTCACGTAGATCTCTCGAAACCGATCGCCGATGATCTCTCGCGCATGCGCGCGCATCTGCACAAGCGGCGAAATCAAGGCGACGATGGCAATCAATCCTTCGTTGGCCAACATCGAGGCCACTTCCGCCGCCCGCCTGACGCTCTCATGGCGATCGCATGCGGAAAAATTCAAATCGCTATTCAGTCCGCGTCGCAGTATGTCGCCATCGAGTACGGCCGAACGCATACCGTGTGCGCTCAACGCTTTCGCCGCCGCGCTCGCCAGCGTGGACTTGCCGGATCCGGAAAGGCCCGTCAACCAGACCACGCCACCTTCCGATGTGAGTTTTCTAGACTTCGGTTCGCCATGAAGCGCGCGACGCAATGGCAAGAACATGCCGTCGCGCGCCTCGTCAATGGTGCTATCTTCGACCCGCTGCATCTTCCTCGTCCTTTTCCCGGGATTGGGTTTGCCAAAAGCCGCCTCGCATCGTCACGATCGAAGGTGTGCCTGCCCATTGCTGCGGATTGAGAATCTCGGCGCGCCGAATGCCAGGCATCACCTGCACATCGAAAATCTCGTCGACGCCGTTATAGAAATCGAGAATGCCGAGTAACGCGCCGCTGGCCAGATCCACCGCGGCGACACCGGCCACGAGGCGATCTCGTTGCGTCTCGATCGGCAGTTCTTGCGGGCCGCGCTTCTCACGCAGTTTCGACAAGCCGATGAAGAGCACTCCGCCGTATTCGGCGAGACCGTGCGCAAAGCCCGGCAGCGCGGTCACGACCGTTTTCAGGCCAGTTTTCGGATCGATCTTGAGCACGTGCCCGCGACCGCCTTCGAGTACGTACAACGCGCCATGGATAAGCCGCGGGGAATGAGGCATCGAAAGCCCTTCGGCGACGATTCGCCCCGACGGCACTTCCATGACGATGCCGCCATGAGCCATGTTCTTGCGCCAACCGAAGGGCTCATCGGTATGTCCGAGCGCGGTCGCGTAGCGCACCTTTCCCTCATGAAACGCCATGCCGTTGAGGTGACAGCGATCGTCGGGGCCGAAACCCGTCACGAAAGGGGGTTGCCAGATCGGGGTGAAGTTGAAATAGCCGTCGATCACGCTGATGCACGAGTAGCGCGTATTGACGGCCAGGACGACCTGTTTGTCGAACGCCATATCGTGCAGATCGAGGTCGCCGGTGAAATGCGAGATTCGCGGCACGAAAACGGCATCGTAGTAATCCGGCCGCAACGGATACTTTGGCGCAAGCGAAGACACATTGGCGAAGATCATCAATTCGCGAACGGTCGCTATCGCAAGCCGACTCTCGGTCACCGCCAACCCCATCGATCGAGGCAGCACGCAGGCCGAGAGCGTGGGAATCCCGTTTTCCACGCCGAGCAACGCAACACCGGACGGACGTCGACTGATCGCGAGCGTGCATTGGAGTGCTTCCAGTACGGACAAGAAACGCCCCGTGTCGCGCACATTGATCAGCGGCGCCAAGGCCTCGTCGATCTCGGACGCGAGCACGTTGCCGGTCACACCCGGCTGCAGTTTTCGTTCTACATCGCTGTCGCTAATGTGTTCCACTTCCCGGTACCTATCAGTCGCCGTTGCTTGCCTTAAACGCCAATTCAACTCGAACCACTTACGATCGGCATCGACAATATCTTGTCGAAAACAAATCTTTTGTACGCTCGTTGCTTACACACTTAGATAGACGAAGCCTGTGGATCGAATCCGCAGAAGATTTTTAATTTTTTTTAATCGACCAGATAGGTGCGCGCTTAGTGCAAATACGTGACACGAATATGTCCACACTCACTTGAAATTTATTTTATGAAAGTATGTACATAGCTTGGTGTTCGCCATATGACAGGCATGCGGTCCCTTTTCACCAAAAATTCCATGTTTAGGCGTTGTGCGTCTGCGCCGCAAAGCAGGCATCGTGCGCGGCGCAAGCGAACGTCGTGCGGCATGATGCGAGGCCTCGCTCAAAGGACATTCAGTCCAGTGCGCCGCCCAGGACACATCGAGCGCCGATGCGCGTCCGACCTCCGATGTTCAAAGCGAGATGAGCGATTCGCGAACGAAACACGCGCACAGACAGCCGCTCGGCCGAACGGTGCCGTATTCGATTGGGGCTAGCCGCAACACCGAACTCGCAGAACGCATACGTTCGCGAGTTCGGTGCATTCGACGCAAGGCGCCGAGACGCGTCTTCAGTGCTGGCGGATGCTCTGTTGCTCCGCGTCGCTCAGATGCGTGAGTTCGGCGAGACGCGCCAGTTGCTGGTCATTCAGACTTCCGTGGGCAAAGACCTGAAGTGAGCTGTCGGGGTTATATCCAACGGCGTCAGACTTGGGCTTCTTTTTCCTTGCGTCGGTTCCGTCGCCGCTGTCATCGCCGAAACCTTCGACCTGAACCGTGATGGACCAGTGACGCTGCGAAGCGACCCCGTTGGCATTGCTCCTCACCAGGTTCTGCGCCATTTGCGTCACCGCCGAGGTGGCCGCGCTGGCGGCCGTCAGTGCCCCCGTGTCGACAACCGCCGCGATAGGCACACCCGTGGACTTGCCCTGAACCTGGATGTTGGCCGCGTTCAAGACCTGCAGCGCGGCGACGTTCAGGTTGCCCGACACGCGAATGCCGGCCGCACCGGCGTCCACGGTACCTCGGGGCGCCAGGATGTTCGCATCGCCGGTCGGCGCCGACGGAATCGTCTGCAATGTCGCGATACCGGCTCCGGTGACTTCACCCTTTGCATCGAGCGTACAGAAATGGTTCGGATCGCAGACGTATTCGGGCGGCGGCACGTTGGCCACGCTCGTCGCCCCTTCCCCTGCATTGACGTTACCGTTGGAGCTCCAGATCGTGATGTTGCCGCCTTGCTCGGTAAACACGCGGCTCTGCGCAAGCAGCAGACTCTGATCGGTAAAGATGTCGATATCGCCCTGTTCGAGCGTCAAGATCCCCTGCGTGCCCGGTCCCGCTTCAACCTGCCCTCCGGAGACGATCGCTGGCGGCGCCGAAGAACTGCCGACCAGCGCCTCTCCACCCGGCCCCAGGATCGAAATACTGCCGCCTTGCTGGGTCTGGATCGTCGTGCTGCGGATGTCGAGATTCCCCGTGTCCACCAGTTGGCTTGCGCCGTTGGTACCGCCGCCCAGACTGTTCGCCGTATAGCTCAGCGACGCGGGGAACAAGGTATTGATCGCCTGATAGCCCGCAGCGTACTGGTGATAGTACGAGCTCGACGGATTGTTATAACCGTTTCCGACATCGGTCAGGATGCCGAAGAAGACTTGTTCGACAAACAGTTGCTGAACATACGACGGCAACGCTTGGAACTGGGTCCATGCCTGAGCGGAGCTCAAGGGCTTCGACGCGGGCGTCTGCGCGGTCAATCCTGTATCGACGCCCTGCCCCGCGTCGTACTGCTCCATGAACGCAATCAGCGCCGAGGTCGTACCCTGACTCTGCGCGGTGACGCTGGCCGGATCGATATACGTGGCGATGAAGCTCGCATCGTCGATGCCCGGCGCCACGCCGAACAGCACGTCGATACTCGCGCTCTGATGCGGCAGGTTCGGGTTGTTGAAGTTACCCACCGCCTCGATGCCCGTATTGCTCGCGAAGATCCCCGAGTAATAGACCTCGAGTTGGCTCGTGAGCGGCCCGATGTTGTGGCCGGCCTCGATATCGAATGTGCCCGGTCCGCCGAGCACCAGGCTCGCGACGTTCGATGCGTCGTACGGCAACGGCGTGTCTTCGATATCGTTCCCGGCAACGATGCGCGTCACGTCGTCGGCGCGCAGATTCTGCCCCTCGAATGCGAGGTTGATGATGTTGCCGCCCGCCTCGATAAACGCGGGTTTGTCGACCACCACGTCGAGCAGATTGGCGTAGAAGCCCGAATCGACGCCCGAGCCCGCCGGTTGAAGCGCACCGTCGACGATATTGCCGGTGAGACTGTAGATACGCACGGGGACCGTGTCGTCGGCGTGCAAGGCACTCGCCGCGTGAGCGCCCGCGGCCGTATCGCCCAGCGCATCGACGACGCCCACATTGGGATTGATCGACGACACGGTCGGATTGAGCGGCGAAGGCATGTCTGCCGGATCTTCGTCGGACAGACCGATCGCCCCCGATCCGCTCAGGTTGATCGACTGATCGGCGATCAGACTCAAGTTCCCCGTCGGAGACGGCGATAGGATCCCGGCGGAGGTCACGGCGATCCCGCCCGACAAGGCCGCGAGATTGACCGTCGCGGGCAGCACCGCCGAGTTGTCGCCGATTCCACCGCCGCCGATCAATGCGATCGCGCTCAACGTGCCAAGATCGACATCCCCCGTCGTGGCCGACACGTTGACCGCGGAGCTCGTCGAATATCCTTGTGCATCGGGCGAAACGTGATAGGTAGCGGCCAGCGCGCTATCGGAGACATACGACGGATCGACGACCGCGCCGATGTTGGCGCCCTGCCGCGCACTCACATCCAGCACGCCGTTCTGGACGGCCAGCAACGTGGAAACCGGCGCGCTCAAGGGGACGTTCGGATTGACATCCGATTCGCTCAAGGCCTGTGCGCTGACAGTCGTGTAGACAAGACCGTCCGAGCCGATCAGACCGCCGGCCGTGATCGTGCCCGTGCCGTTCGCGACGAAGTAATCGCCGCTCAGAATGTTGCCGCCCGCAGTCACCGTGAGGTTGCCCGCGCCCACGGTATTGACGGTGGGGGTACTCGTCGATGCATTGGTCAAATACCACGTCGTGGGCAGCGAAACCGCAAGATCCGTGATGTTGCCGCCGGCGCTGACCGAGACGTTGCCGCCCACGCTCATGACGCCCTGATCGAACGCACCGAAGTTGATCGACGTCTGCACGATCTGGGTGGCGCCGTTCACGCCGACCGGGCCGCTCACGTTGCCGGTTTCCATCCACTGCCACCAGAACTGGCTGTCGTTGGCGCCCGCCACGCCCGTCACGGCGCCCGTCGTGTCGACGACGTTTTCGATGCCCGTGATGTTGTTCTGCGCGGTGATCGAAATGTTGCCGGCCGCCTCGGGACTGACGGTGGGTGAGACGAAAATATCCGGCACACCGCTCGCCGCCGAGCCTGCGAGTATCGTTGCCGTACCGCCGGCCTCCGTGCCGGAAGCCGGCTCGCCCGCGGTGTAGATCACCGCGGGCGCGGTCGAATCGAGCATCGTGACGTCATTCGCAGCGTCAATACTGATCGACCCCGTACCCGTGCGTATCATCGTCGGGGCAAGCAGCGTGAGACTGTTCGGGCTGTTCGGGTTATTCGCATTGTCGTAGGCGAAGTGACCGTCGAGCGTCACGCTCCCTCCGCCGGCGTTCGGCGTCTGTGCCGACGACGAGAACAATTCACTTGCCTGCAGTGCCAACGGATTGGCACTCGACAGGTTCGCGCCCGCGACCAAATTGAACGTCGAACTGCTGCCGCCTGTCAGGGACGCCGATAGCAAAGGCAGACCGTTGCCCGCAACCGCCACAGGTGACGGTGTGTTATCCGTTTGCGGCGCGCTGACCACGATGGATGACCCCGGGGTCAAGACGGTCGAGTCAAGTGTCGCGGGCGGCGGCTGCACCCAGACCAGATTCGGCTTCACGCCGGTCGAGAGATAGAAATTGATTTCGCTGTCGAGATACCCGCTATAGGCGGCCAGATACTGAAGATAGGCCGTCGGATTGTCCGCACTCGCACCGGTCGGATACGCCACCGTCAACGTCGGTTGACCCGCCGCCGTCGGAAGCGACGTCCAGGTATGGAGGTTGGTCCCGCTAAAAGGGGTATCGAGGACTGCCACCACGCTGCCGTTTGACGGTGCAATCGCCTTTTCGACGCTATCTACGGGCTGCAGCAGATAGTCGAGATAGGCGCTGTATAGGCCGTAATACTGGCCGATTTCCGCCGCGCTACCGGCCGTCAGGTTGGCAGGCGCCGCAATCGGAGAGGGATACCCGTATTTCAAGTAATACCCGCCCACGTTGTATCCGGTGGTGCCGGGCGTTGTCAGCAGCGCATCCTGAGCCGCATAGGTGGAGTCATTCGGCACCGCAATCGAAGTTCCGGATCCGGTCGGATTGGCGATCTGGAAGAACCCGTCGGTCAGACTCGCATCGACCTCTACATTGTTCTCGGCGCGGAAGGTGATGACCGGCGCCTGCCCGTCGAAGCGATAAGCCAGATCGGTGGCGGAGGTCCCCGCACCCAGGTTCCAGTTCGTGACGATCGAGATATTGCCGTCGTTGATCGATGCGCTCGGGTTGTCCAGATCGATGGCCGGCACCACGTTGAAGTGCGCGATGCCGGTGTTGGCGAACTGTGCCGCCACGCCCACCTCGCCATTCTCCACGAAGCTCATCAGCGTGCCCGGCACACCGGCCGTCGCATCGCCGTCCACGTAGCCATAGAAGCTCTCGTGGTCCGTATTGGCGCTCGTCGGCGTGAAGTAGTCGTTCTCCAAGTCGCTGGCGAGATCGGCCTTGATCTGCGCCCACGTCGCACCCGGCGCATTGGACAGCGTCGCCGTCGTCCACGTCCCCGTCGCGGCGTCGTAGGTGCCGGGCGTGTACGTGATGGTGTTGCCGCTCTGGTCGGTAAAGGTCCCCGCCACCAGTTGCGGCGTGCCGTTGGGACCCGCCGCCTGATACCAGCCGGCCGGATCGACGATGCCATCGAAATGCTGCGCCCCCGTCGTGCTGTCCGTCGTGCTCCAGACCGCATACGCATCCAGATTCACCGCGCGTGCGCCGACAATGCCGCTGCCCGCACCGGTCAGCCCGATCACGACGTCGGCGTACTCGCCCGTCGTCGCACCATCGCTCAACAACGGCGCACGCAAGTTCACGACGCCGCCTTCGAGCCCGTCCGAGGCAAGCGTCAACACCCCGCCCCCGGACACGTCGATCTTCGCATCGGCCCCGAGCTTGATCTGCCCGGAGTTGGCCAGCGCCACATTCTCATAGCCGTACTGCGCGTTATACGAGCCGACCGTCGCCGTACCCGAGGTGCCGATGTTGACCGTGCCGCCGAGCTCCGTCGAGCTTGCATTCACGGCACCGTTGCTCAGATAGGCATCCGAGCCCTCGGCCAGCAGCGTGCCTTCGAGATCGACACCGCTCGTGCCGTACAGATTGATCGTGCCGCCCTCTTCGCCGCCGGCAGCCGTGGCCACGCCGTTCGCATTGATCGTGCCGTCGATGATCACATTGCCGTTGGCCGTATCGGCCGCGCTGCCCGCGCCTCCGTTGGCGGTCAGCGTCACGCTGCGCCCCGTGAGCGTATTGCCCGCCGACAGCATCAGATTGCCGGTGCCCGTCTGCACCGTGATCGCGTTGTTCACGCCGCCCGCGGCCAGCTCGCTCGCAAGACTGTCGAGATCGACCGCACCGCCCGTGTCGAGCGAGAACGAACCCCCGAGGAAGCCGCTCGCGGCCCGGCCGTTGATCGTGCCCGCGAGCGTGACCGTCCCGCTGGTCGCCGACAACGACAGGCTACCTGCCGCGCCACCGTCCGCGGCACCCGCGAAGTCCAGCGTCGCGCCCTGCTCGACGTTCACTGTGCCCGCATCGGCGGTGAGCGAGATCGCGCCGCCGGGCGCGTACTCCGTAATGTCGAAGAACGGCAACGCAATACCCGCCGAGCTGATCAGCGAGCCGTTGCCGATCGTCAGGTCTCCTGTCGTGGCCTCCAGACTGACGTTGCCCGCCGCGGCTTCGATGGTCGCGCCGTTGTCGTCGAGCGTGCCGCCCTTGAAGCTGATGGCGCCGCCCTGCGCACTCAAGGCAAGCGGCGTTCCCGTCGCGCTGTTGAGCGTCAGCGTGCCGGTGGTCTCGACGGTCTGGGCCGAGCCCGTATCGGCCAGATACACCGGTGCATTGAAGGTGACGGGCAGCGCGCCGAAGTCGAACGTGCCGCTCCCCTCGCCCACCACGCCACCCGTGGCGTTGAAGCTCGCCGAACCGAAGCCCGATAGCGTGCGATTTCCGGTGCCCAGATCGATCTCGCCCGCGTTGACCGTCAGCGTGCCCGTGCCCGCCACGCCCGTGGGCACCGGTGCGCCCATATCGTTGGTGAAGGCCACCACCGGTGCGTCGATCGTCACCGCGCCGCCGGTGCTCGCGAACTCACCCGCACTCAGTTCGACATCGTTCGCAAAGCTCAGCGTGAGGGTACCGTCGAAGGTCATCACGCCCGCGCTGCGCAGGATCAAATCCTTGGCCGCGGCGAGCTGCGCGAGTTGCGTGGCTCCGACGACGAAGCCCGGCAGGGCCGCTGCCGCCGCGCCCGTCTGGTTCGTGAAGGTGATGGCCGAACCATCCACCGCAATCGTGTTGGCCGACAGGTTCGCGGCCGGATCGAAGCTCAGGCTGCCCGACGAATCCAGCGTGAGCGTCTGACCGCCGTTGAGCGTCGCGCCCGCCGCCACGCTCAGCACCCCCGTGCCAGTCGTGTCGAGTCGTGTGACCACCGAGACGCCGCCGTTCGAGACTTCGAGCAGCGCGCCGTCGCCCGAAATCGCCGGGGTCGTCGTGGTCACGCCGTTTGCCGTCGTGGTGCTCGCGTTCTGGCCGATCGTGATCGGCTCGTCCTTGGCCGCCGGATAACTGCCTTGCGCCGTGATCACGCTGCCCGGATCCACACGCAGCCCGGTGGCCGCGTTCGGGTCGGTGCTCGAGCCGCTCGTCGTCACCAGAATGATCTCCGGCCCGGTGAGCGGATCGGCTGCGTCATTGGACACCACGACACTGTTGGCGATCGCATCGATCGTGATGCCGCTGCTCGTCTGCGTGCGCGTGCCGCCGATCAGGAGACTGCCGGCGTTCAGCGCATCGAGTTGGTCCGCGCTGATCTGCAGATAGCCGGGCAGCGCCGCTTCACCCGCACCGCCGTTGCCCACGATCTGTATGTCCTGCGAAGCGATATCGACCTCGGCCGGCGCGCCGCCCGCGGCGGCCGCCATGTTCAAGCTCGCGCCGAGTGTCAGCGTCTGCCCGGCGGCCAGCACGAGCTGACCGCCGTCCTGCGGCAGCGGCGGCGTCACCGTGCCCGCGCCTGCCGCGAACGCCGGGAAGAACGCGTTCGCGCTCGTCAAGGTGTACGCCGAATACTGCTGCCAGACCGCGCCCGACTGCACATCGAACAGCGTCGGCGTCGCACTGCGGCTGCCCGTCAATGCGTTGCCGAAATACCCCGCCACGACCACGGTGCCATCGGGCAGCGTTTCGCTCGAGCCGGGGACCACGGCGCCCGCCGCACTCGACACGGTGACGCGAAACGCGCCCGGCAGCGTGGCATAGTCCGCCGGCAGCAGCGTGTAGTAGCCCGCCGGCAGCCCCGGCACGCCCGACAGATAGACCGACTCGCCCACCGCCGTGTCGAGCGCGGACTTGCCCACGCCGATGCCGACGGTCGTCGTCGACGCCGCGCCGCTCGCGCTCGTCGAGGGTTGCGTCGTCTGGGCGAACACGGGGTCGTAGGCCGACACCGGGTTTTGCGCGCCCGGCAGGATCGCGTAGACGTCGGTTGCGCCGACGTTGGTCGGCACCGCCGTGCCGGTGGACGTGTTCGCATAACTCACGGTGTACTGCGACAGCACGTTGCGCGTGCCGCCCGTGCCCGGCACCCACTCTTCGGCTTGCAGATCGCCGCCGCCCGACAGGTCGATCGTGGCGCCCGAGTTCAGCGCGACGCTCGTCGCGTTCACGCCGATGTATTTCTGCGGCGGCGCGGTCACATCCGGCGCGGGGCTGGCGCCGGGCACCGGATTGAACTGCCACTCGACGCCGTCCAGGGTCGTGCCGTACGGCACGATCGCGCCGTCGAGCGACACCGAGCTCAAGCTTCCCGCGCCGAACGTCACGGTCTGCGTGTCGACCAGCGGAAGGCTGTTGAACTGCGTCAGCGTGGCCGCATTGGTCGCATCGCCCACACCGAAGATCAGGCTGCCCGCAGGCGCGCGCACCGTCCCGTCTTGCGTGATCGTGCTCGCATCGACGAGCAGCGTGCCGCCTGCCGAGAGCGGCACGCCCGAGGTCCCGGTGCTCTCGAAGGTGATGGTGGTCGCGCTCGGCCCCACCGCGTCGAGCACGAACGTGGAGCCCGTCGACGGATAGAGATCGGCAGCGGCAAATGTCAGATTGCCGCTCGAGAACAGCTCGCCATCCATCAAGGCATCGCTGCCGCCGACCAGTGAGGCATTGGTCGAGCTCAGACGGATGTCGCCCCGGCTCGTGAAGGTGGCTTGTCCGAAGTTATCGAGCTGGACTTGATTGACCAGATCGATGAACGACGCGTTGATGTTCAGTGTCGCGTCGCCCGCGGCCTCCACCGGCGTCATCTGCGACGTGCTCACGTACGGTCCGACGATCGCCACGTACGGCGCGCTGAGCGTCGCCGTCGTGCCCACCTCCGTCACCGGGTCGGCCGCGCCGACCTGCGTGCTCGGTTCGCTCGCGAGCAAGCTCGACAGGACAGAGCTGCCCCCCGTGCTCGGCGCGGGCGCCGCGGTCGTCAACAGCGACTGCACTTGTGTCGCATTGAGGGCGACCAGTTGCCCGGTCGTGATGTCGATCGCACCGGGCAGCGTCACGTTGACGTTGCCCGCCAACGCCACCGGGACCGAGCTCGGTTCAGTCGAGCTGCCCACGTCGCCGCCGATGACCAGGTTCGCGATACCCGAGCCCGTCAGACGGTCCACGGCGAACTGCAGCACACCGGTGGGCGCGCTGCTGATCGCCTCGCCCGGCGCAAGACCCACCGGTACGAGATCGCCGCTTTGCTGCAGCAGGATCACGCTTGCGGGCACCGAATACGCGGTGCCGCCACCGGCCACCTCCACGGCCTGCACATAGCTCTGCTCCGGCAGCAGCGTCAACGTCCCGCCCTGTCCTTGCGAAGCCCCCGGCTGCGCCTCGAGCGTCGCGTCGAAGTACAGGCCGTTGGTCGCGCCGATCGTGATCGAGCCGGCATTGCTCCAGACCGGCTGCGCCGCATAATGGCCGTTGGCCTGCAGTTCGTCGAAGCTCGCCACGGCGCCCGATACGTCGAGCACCGCGCCGGCTTGCGCGATCACATAGCCGCTGTCGTCCGAGATCGTGATCGAGCCGCCCGACAAGACCTTGCCCGTGTCGGGCACGATGGTCTGGATGCCTTCGCGAACCGGCGCGGCATCCGGGTCGGTGAGCGCGACGCCCGCCACATCGAGCACGGCATCGGCGCCGAGCCACACCGATTTGCTCGACGACGTGTAGCTCTCGAGGTATTCGCCGGGCAGCGCATAGGTGGAACTCGTCGAGTCGGCGCTCAGCGTGATCGAGCCGCCCGGCGCGATGATCGAGCCGAGCACCGTGACCTGCACCGGCGAACCCAGCCCGACGCTCGCCCCCGCGTCCGTGCGGATGGTCGCGCCCGCGCCCACGACCACACTGCCCGTCGCACCGCTCGGGGCCTCCTGCGTTTGATAGACCAGATAATTGCCCGCGGTCAGTACCAGGTCGGTCGGTTGACGGTACCAGGCGTCGAGCGTGCCGACCGTCGTGAGTCCGCCCGCGGTGATGTCCGCGTTCGTGGCCGCTTGCAGCAGCGCCGGCGTGATCGGAATCAGGTTCTTCTGCGTGACGATGACGTCCGCGCCCGCCGCGACCGTGGTGTCGTAGATCGCGTTGAGCACGTACTTGCCGAAGCCTTGTTGCGAGAAGAACGACGTCGGCAGCACAAGGTCCCACGACGGCGCCGCAGCGGCGCTACCGCCGATCTGGAAGCCCCAGTCTTGCAACGTCAACGTCCCGCCGCCCGCGAAGCCGTAGCTGTCGATCGTGCCGTCCATCTGGATCAGCGGCGCCGGCGGCGCGGCGGTGGCCGTCGTGCGCGAGCCCGATTGCGCGTTCTCGTAAAGCGTGGGCAGACCCGCATTGGTCACGAGCGAGAGGCTGCCGCCCAACCCCGCCACCGTGCCGTTGCTCATCAGCAACTGTCCGTTGCTTTGCACCTCGCCCCCGCTCGCCAGATTGATCAGGCTCCCCGCCTCGAGATCGATCTGCCCGGCGGTTTCCGTCTCCAGCGACACACTGCCGCCGTTGATGTATTCGCTGTCGCCCGCGGTGCTGCCCGGCACCGCTTGCGTATCGTTGTTCACCCATTGGCCGGCCACGCTGATCACCGCAGCCGAACCGACTTCGAGATCGTTTGCCCCCACCGAGCCGCCCGCCGTGATGGCGATCGTGCCGCCTTGTGCAAACAGACTTCCGAGCACCGTCACGGGCGCGCCCGGGCTGTCGAGCTTGATCGAGCCGCCCGGCTGCACGACAAGTTGCGTGCCGGGCGCCACCACGATGCCCGTACCGCCGGTTGCGGCCTCCGTCACGCTGACGTTGGAGAATCCCGCGCTATTAAGCGTGTTGACGGGCACCACCGTGGTGGCCAGCACATTGTTCGGGTCCGTCGAGGACAGTGCGCCCAGCGCCGCCGTATCGAGCGGCGTCGTCGCGCTGAAGCCCGTTGCGGGGTCACCGGCAAGATCGTTCAGTTGCGGCGCCGCGTTCTGCAGGATCACCAGCCCCGTCTCGCCCGTGTTGCTCGGACTCAGTCCGAGGGTGCCGTCGGCGTCTGTCGCGCCCATCGTGAACGTGCCGCCCGTGGGCTGTGTGTCGCCTTGGACCTGCTTCTCGCCGCCGAACGCCTGCGAGCTCACCGAACCGTCGAGCACGGCCGCCTCGGTGCTGTAGATGTTCAGCGTACCGGCGTTGCCCCCCACGATGAAGTCGCTCTCGTAGACCCCGCCGTTGAGCAGCGGGTTCGACCAATCGAGCGTCACGCCCCAGCGCGGGTGACTCTCGACGAATTCGCCCGCCACGCCCACATAGATGTCTTGCGCGCTCGCCTCACCGATCGGCACGATGGCGCCGTCGGCATCCACCAGCCGTGTCGTATCCACCATGCCGCCGAGGTAGTGGATATACCCGCCGTTCAGATCGAGCGAGGAGCCCGTGGCGGTCATCACCTGCGCGCCCGACAGCGTGATCGTGCCGCCGTTCGTGAGTAACTGGTCAATCGAGCGCGGCATCAAGGCCACCGCGCCTTCGAGATTCAGAATCGGGCTGCCGACCCATTCGAGTCCGTCTTCGGTAACACCCGTCAGCGTGCTGTCGACCACCACGCCCGTGAGACCGTTCAAGAAACTGTCGCGCAACAGCGGCGAGTCCGCGAGTTCGTTCTCGTTGATCGTGCCCACGTCGAGCAAGATCGCCGACATCGGCAACTCGACGTTCGCGAGGCCCGACACGTCGATGATCGCGCCGCTGTCGACATAGATGCGCCCGGCCACCAGTGTATCGCCCGGCGGCGCCACCACGTTTGCGCTTGTCGGCGTGAGTGCGGTGACCGATACCGTCGAGCCCGGAGCCTCGACGAGCGAGCCCGATTGAAACCAGACCGAGCCCGCGGTGAGATCGACACTGCCCGCGGTGAAGGTCGTGCCGGACGACGTGGCGGTCTCGCCATCCTCGTCGGGCAGCACCGCCGTGAGCGATTGCGGACCGAAGATCAGCGCCCCGGCGCGGCCCGCTTGCAGGCCCCCGCCCGTGGTCGATTCAATCTCAAGGCTCTGCCCCGGATACGCGACGTCGGCGGGCGTGTTGGCCAGGTACTCGTCGGTCGTCGAGATCGTGATATTGCCCGGCGTATTGATGCTGGTCAGGACGCTCACCACACCGTCCTGATTCACATTGCTGCCAAGCAGATTGATGTCGCCCCGCTCGGCCTGCACGATGCCGGTGTT
The DNA here is from genome assembly GCF_003628125.1 of Pararobbsia silviterrae. Taxonomy (GTDB): domain Bacteria; phylum Pseudomonadota; class Gammaproteobacteria; order Burkholderiales; family Burkholderiaceae; genus Pararobbsia; species Pararobbsia silviterrae. The sequence goes on along the minus strand of NZ_RBZU01000002.1, from coordinate 563,602 downwards.
GGTCAGCGTGCCGGCCGGCGTGATATCGATCGCCGATACGCCCGTGCCCACCTCGACCTTGCCCGTGAGTTCGGGAAACAGGAACTGCGGATTGGTCGACTCCGGAATGAGGCTCACCCCCACGCCGGCCGCGAGCACCACCTGGCCCGTGGCCGCGACCGTGATGCTCCCTTCGTTGGTCACGTTGGGCGCCGCGATCAGCACGAAGCCGCCGTTGCTCGCGCTGCCGTCGGCCACCGTGTTGATCAGCGCCCCCGGCTCGATCGTGATATTGCCCGGCGCCGTGTACTGACTCGCCGAGCTGACCGAGACGACATTGCCCAAGCCCAGGATCTCGGTGGGATTGCCCAGCGCCGACGCCGAGGTCGACGAGGTGCCCGCCTCGAGTTCGGCAAGCCCGCCGTTCAGAAACAACTGGTTGCTCGTGGCGATGTCCGTGCTCGTCTGCACGAGGTCGTCGTTCGAATTGAGCAGATCGAGCGAGGACGCGACCAGCGAGTGCACGTTGATCTGCGAGCCCGCGCCGAACAGAATCCCGTTGCGATTGATGACGAGCACCGTGCCTTGCGCGGTGACGTCGCCGAGGATCTGACTGGGCAGCCCGTTCGGATCCATGATCCGGTTCAGCACGATCCAGTTGTTCGTGCCGTTGCTCTGCGTGCCCGCGGATTGATTGAAGTTGAGCGTCGTCTGTTTGCCGACGTTCATCGTCTGCCACGTCAGAATCGCGTCCTGCCCCGTTTGTGTCACGTTGACGGTGACGGTGCCGTTCGCGTTGTTCGTCTGCGTCGGCGCGTCCGCGTTGATCCAGACCACCGAGTTGCTCGAGTTCGAGCTTGCCGCGGTGGGCGTGCCGTCGGAGTTGAACGTGATGCCCGGTGCGACCTGCAAGCCGCCGACCGCGAGGCCGTTCGGCACCGTCGATGCGGTGCCTGCCGCCGCAGCGGCCTGTTGTGCGGCGATTTGTTGCGCGATGCTCTGTGCAGCGTGCGCGAGATTCTGAATAGACGGCTGACTCGACGCCAGCGCTTGCGTGGGCGATACGCCGAGATTGGCGAGCCCGCTCGACGACGCCGCACCGCGCGCCGTGCTGATCTGCGCGCCGACATTCGCGAGATTGACCACACCCGCGGCGTGCGCAGCACTCGCGGCGCCGGCTGCGAGTATGACGGCAATGGCACGGCATAGCGGCCGAAGCGGCAGAGGAACCTGCCGAGCCGAACGATGGATCTTAGTGGACTTGTGTTCGCGACCGCTCATTCCGAATCCCCGAATAGATAATCTGCTCTTCGGTAAGACGGGTGAGGCCATGCAAATCCACTACACTTTTTGACGGTCTCCGAAATCGCGGACTGGCATGTACCGCGAAGAGCCCACGCCCAAAGGCCCCGCGACGAATCGGTATGCGTATCCGACACAATTTCGCGAGCGGCATCTGACCCTGGAGCACCTCCCGCATCGCGCGAGTGCTCGACCCAGAAACCCATCGCGGGCGCATTCGACTTGACACACTGGGCATCCAACGCATTCATGGCCGGATCGCCCCGCATCACGTGTCAGCCGAGCAGCAACACGCCGCCAGGTAATCGGCGCGCATCGAGATCGTAGGTGCGCTGAATTTGCTCGAGCACGACATCGAGCAAGCGAATATCGAAGCGTCCGCTCATTTCACGCGCGCCGACATCTTGTTTCACTAACACGACGCGGCCCGGACGGTAGCGATTGATCTCGGCGATCACCTCGCTCAACGGCGTGCGCCGGAACACGAGCACGCCACTACGCCACGCGGAAAGCGCAGCCACATCGACCGCTTTGGCCGTGCCGATTGCGTCGCTCGCATACTCCAGCATCTGCCCGGCACCGAGCACCCGCTTCCCCGTCGGGTGGTACACCGCCAACGTACCCGCCACACAGCTCACGCAGGTCTTGTCACCGGTATGGCGAACTTGGAAACGACCGGCCGACGCAATCGTCTTCGCGCCCTGCGAAAGCACGCTAAAGCCGGCCGTCTGCGCGTGTATGTCGATCGCCGCTTCTCCGCTGACGAGCTCGATGCCGACCGTCACACCGTTCACCGTCTGCCGGCTCACCGCCGTCATCGTATTCATCTCGACGTTGACGGCATCGGTCATCGCGATCTGACGTTGCTCACCGGCTACCGTGCGGAAATCAGCGGCGCGTTCGTGCGCCGACGGCCACAGCCCCATGGGCGGCCATACGAACGCCGCGCCCGCGGCGGCAACCGCCGACACCGCTCCGCCTAGCCAAGCGCGTCGAGCAAGCGAAACATCGGACTTCGGGCGTTGCGACGCTTCACGTTGCGCGGACTGATGCAAGCGCGACAACACCGGACTCAAATCGTCCCACGCGCGTTGCGCCTCGACAAACGCGTGCGCATGGCGCTCGCTTGTCGCGCGCCACCGCTTGAATGCCTCAGCATCGACCTGAGTCACGGTCGTGGTACGCAAGCGACGCAACCAGGCTCGCGCCTCGCGCTCGAGCCGTGCCGAATCCTCGCTAGCCTTATTGACTCCTGCCGTCATCGATTTATCCCAAACACAGACGCCGTCGCACCGCAGACAGCCGCGTGAATCGGCACGACACAACTCTTGATGGATAGACGAACCCGGATGACACAATCCACATACATTTTCATTATTTTTTCCGCAACGGCTCGGCGCTGCGGCTCAGCCGCGTGGCGCAGAAGTCGTGAGCCTTGCGGAGCTCCTGTTCGACCGTGCGCAACGATACGCCGAGCCGATCGGCCACCTCCTGCTGCGGCAAGCGCTCCCAACGTACCATCAACAAGATTCTCTGCCGTCGTTCGGGCATGGTCTGGATGATCTTGACGAGCGCGTCGAGATCCGACCTCGCTTCGGCCACTTGCGCAGGCCCTGGCGACGTCTCCGGATGTTCGAGTAGACCCTCGATTTCCTCGGCGCTGAGCACACGGCTGCGGCTGCGCTGATGATCGATTGCGATATTGACCGCGATTCGCATCAAGTACGCGCCCATGTCTCGCACGGGTCCCAAGTCCTCGCGACTCTCGAGGCGCAGCCAAGCATCCTGCAAGGCATCGCTTGCGAGTTCCGCGTTGCCGAGATGCCGCGTGAGCCGCCTCTTAAGATCGTCGTACCGCTGAACCAGAAACTCCCGCAGCGCGGGCGTCACATTATCAGACATGATCGCGCCGCCTCAAGGCTGCGCCGGACATTCGGGTCCGTGCGGCACGATGGCCATATAGATCGGCAGCGGCATCGCCGGCGGTGGAGGTTCTCCGATCGATACCTGCCCGAGTACCACTTGAATGGCCAAATCGCGGTCTCGATTCCCCGTGCTGTGCAGCAAGCGCAGCGCCTCGATATGACCCGTGGCGTCGATATCGAATCGGATCGCGGTGCTGTAGTCGCCCGGTTTGGCGAGTGCGGTCGAGCACAACGCATCACGAATCGCAGACTGAATCTGACCATCGTAACCGCGCGTGTCGACCGAGGCGTCCGACGCGTCGCCGGATACTGCGCTCGAGGCAGATACATTTGGCGCGGTCTTGAGCACAAACGCGCCTTCCTGCCCTGTCGTGATGGCGTCCGCGGCCAATCCAGTCCCCGTGAGCAGCAACTGGAGCGCCGCTTCGCGCCCGAAAACACCATGCACGCTCGTCGACACGCGGCCGGCGACGAGTGCCGAGTCGAAGATCACGGGGCGCCCGGAGGCTGCGCCGTATTGCTCAAGTGCCGTGTCAAGCGGTTGCGCGTCGATATCGAATCTTGTCATATCTTGTGGTGCATCTTGACGTCGATTCATCGACTGCGCCCGCGCCTCGAGCGCCAACAAGGCGTTCCAGGCCAGCAGCCACACGATCAGCACGACGACTCTGATCGGGGTCTTCTTGGCCGTCATGGATCAGCACCAAATCGCGGAATCAAAGAAAATGACCGCAATCGACTCGACGCGGTCGCGCACACTATATGAAGAGTTCGTGTCGTTTCGGTGACGCGAATCTCGGCATCGCTCGCCAGCGGCAGGCCGACTTCGCGCCGAGACCACGGAGAAGCCGACCCCGTCGGATTGAGGGGTAGCGTCAAGCGTATGCGTCATGCAAAGCACACGACCGAACATCGCACGCTAGGCGCGATGTTGAATCAAGTTCACCTTTAACTTCACCTTTAACTTCACCTTTAACGCGTGCCGACTTTCTCGCCATCATCGGCCCGGGTTTACGATGTGCGAACGACCTTGTTTCCGCCATAAATAGTTCAACGCGTCGTCCTATCATTTTTTAGCTTGCCTGCAGGCGCAACGTCGTTTCAGTCTCGCGACACACCCGACACATCGATGCGCACCGCGCATGCGGCGTGCATCTCCCGTGCAAGGAGACAAACATGACCACGAAGTGCATCGCATTTTCTAACAACGATGTCATCCTCATCGCCTGGACGTTCGTCGAGAAACTGCCGGGTTGCGTGGGCTTCGATATACGACGCATTGCAGCCGACAAAGCCAATACGTCCAGTCACGAGCTTCAAGGCGATTCGCTTCCTGCGATGGCCGGATTCACTTCCGACCCCGATGGCGCGCAAGGCGGTCAAACAACGGCTCAGAGTCCCATTCAAAAATTCTTTTGGAAAGACCTTTTTGTGAAGGGTCTGACGCCCGGGCAAACATTCGTGTATCAGATCGTTCCCATGGGCGGCACGTTCGCACCGGGTGCACGCCCTAATCTGACGCCGCTTCCTGGCGTGAACCCCATCTTCTCGCAGCCGATAGGCTTGAACGCGAACCATGGACCTGCCGAGGCGCCCGCTTCGCTCGCTTGTTACTTTAATCGCGGCATCCTCGCGACCCAGGCGTTGTCCAGAGAACTCCCGTCCGGTCGTAATGGCACGCCGGCATCCGGCACGCTGCTAAAGCGCATCGCCAACCCCAACGACTCCCTGCGCAAGGCGCTCGCGGGTGACCTGGTCAATGTCCTCCCCTCACTCTTGGTAGAAGCAAAGGCAAAAGGCGGTCGGTGCTATGGGGCGCTCTATGAGCTATCCGACCCGCAGCTCGAAGCGTCTCTCGTTGGCAACAAACAGTTGCACCTGATTCTGTCGAATACTTTTGACAGCAAGACGGGCGACATCGATACGGAGAACGCGCCTGCGCGCGAGGCGCTCCATCAATCCGGCGTGGACATCATCGACCGGATGTTTCCGGACGGCAATCATATCGGCCACAACAAGTTCATGTTGCTGACCGACGCGAACAACGGCCCGCTTGCGGTCCTCACAGGCTCGACAAACTGGACGCCCACCGGACTGTGTGCGCAAACGAATAACAGCATGATCGTCCGCTCATCTTCGGTCGCCAACCAGTACCTCGAATATTGGACGGCTCTGAAGAAAGATACCGTGGAGGCTCAAGGCGACCCGCACGCCCTGCAAAGCAAGGCGCTACGAACGGCGAACCAGCAGCCGCACTCCGTCGACGTACCCGGCGCGCGCAAAGGAACCGCCTGGTTTTCCCCGAACACGGCCCAAAAGAGCAAGGCCAAGTCCGTTACGCCAGTCGATATGGCAGACGTCTACGCGCGTATCGAGAAGGCAAACTCGGCTGTGCTGTTCCTTGCCTATGACCCCGGTCAGCCCAGCATCATCGACGCCGCAGCCAGCGCGCAGGTGGCGAATCCGAAGCTATTCATCCGTGGCGCGCTCACAAACGCCGTTCGCGCCGGAAACTTCGTCATCGACCTGCACGACAATCACACGACGCCGGATGACCCGGCCCAGGTCATTCCCGCGACCGGTGTCAACGACGCCTTCGGAACCTGGGAGAAAGAGTTGCTCAGTGCGGGCCATGCCGTCATTCACGACAAAATCGTCGTCATTGACCCGTTTGACCCGGAAAGCTGCACCGTCATCGTCGGGAGCCACAATCTGGGGAACAAGGCCTCATTCACCAATGACGAAAACTTGCTCATCATCGAAGGTAATGTGAGTCTCGCCTCGGCCTACGCGGTACACGTGCTCGATGTCTATGACCACTATCGGTGGCGTTATCTGTTGGCGCAGCACGGCACAAAGGACACATGGCAGGGCCTCCAAGACAATGACGCGTGGCAAGACAAGTACTTTCCCGCGGCGGGGAAACCGGGGAACCCGGAGCTCGCATTTTGGCTACAGGCGGCAAACACGCTGCCGGCGCATCTCCCGGCCTCTCGTCGTCCGAAGGCCAAGGCATAGCGACGCCCAAGCTGAAGCGTATCCGCCGACGTGAGCTGCGCCTTTGAATCGGTGCAGCGCGCTCCGTTCCGCCACGGCTTGCCTGGATCGATAAGACCGTTTCGATGCGCTCCTCGCAAGCCCGGTCAAGTCGTCGCGCACTCACGCATCGGGACCGTTGTCCGACCGAATATCTCGCGGTACTCCACGCACGCTGATCAATCGACGCAGTACGTCGATCACGCGGTGCGAGCGCATCGAGCCGGCGACGTCGAGCCTCCTCGGCACGCTGATGAAGGGAACGCGTCGTCGTCTTAGGGAGTCGTGCAGCCCTTGAAAAATATAGCCGCCGCTGTGGAAAGGCGCGCTACAGCGACCGGCAACTCAACCATCCACCGTCAACGGCGATCACCTGTCCATTGACGAAATCCGATTGGTCGCCGCAAAGAAACGAAATGACCGAAGCCACGTCCTTCGGCAAACCGACTCGCCGCAGGGGTGTGGCATCAAGCATGGCCTTGCGGTACGCGTCATCGCGTTCGAGCCTGGCTTCGGTCATCGGTGTGCGTATCAGGCCCGGAGCGACCGCATTCACCCGAATACCTCGCGGCGATATTTCAGACGCCAGTTGCCGCGTGAACTGAGAGATCCCCGCCTTGGCGACGGCATAGGCCGTGGAGCCGGGAAAACCCGTCTCGCCGTACACGGACGCGACATTGACGATGGCCGACGGATTCGCCATGAGCGGTATGCAATCCCGCGTCAACCTTAGCACCGCACGCAAATTGACATCGACAATGCGGTCGATCAGCGCGTCATCGCTGTCTTCCAGACGCTTTGAACCACCGATGCCGGCGTTGTTGACGAGGACATCGAGCTTCGGCGCAAGCGTCGTGAGCTTCGACACAATAGTGGCCGGCGCATCGCTCGCGGTGAGATCCAATTCCAACCACGTGACAGGCAGGTCTTGAAGATGACTGGCACTGACATCGACCGCCAACACGTGATACCCGTCGCGAACCAATCGCTCCACGGTTGCGAGGCCGATCCCTTGATTCCCGCCTGTCACCAACGCCAATCGACTCGTCATTTCGCTCATGCCAGACGCCCTCCATCCACAGGCAGACATACGCCGGTCGTGTACGACGCTTGATCGCTCGCGAGAAACAGCGCGGCATCCGTGACCTCACGCGCGGCACCGAACCTTCCGAGCGGGTATCGCTTCAGATATTCGGCCTTGCGCGCGGCGACGGCCTCCGGACTGCCGGCCGCGTCGAAAGTCGCTTGCAACATCGGTGTTTCGATCGAGCCCGGACATACGCTATTCACGCGTATGCCGTCGCTCGCGTGAGCGAGCGCGAGACTTCGCGTGAACATCGCGACCGCGCCTTTGGACGCCGAGTACGCCGGCAACGTCCCGCTTCCGGCCAAGCCCGCCGACGAACCGAACGTCACGATATTCCCCTTGTTTTTGCGGAGATGCGGCAACGCATACTTGACCATCAAGAATGTGCCGCGGACGTTGATGTTGAATATCCGGTCCCATTCCGCCACGCTGCATGCTTCGATCGGCGTTCCGGCGCCAATTGTGCCGGCCGCCGTCAGGAGGACGTCGAGACCGTCGATGTCCGACGCCTGCTGCCACGCCCGCGAAACGCTCGTTTCATCCGCGACGTCACAACACAGCTGGACCGTCGGCGCGGCAATCGAACCGGCCGTGTCCGCCAGACCTTTTGCGTCGACATCAAACAAATAGAGTTTCGCGGCCCCTTCCGTCGCGAGGCCTTGGGCGATGTCACGACCCAAGCCCGAGGCTGCACCTGATATGGCGACGACACGCCCTTGAAACCTTCCCATTGCGCTGACCCCAATGCGATGGCGTATCGCGCCATCTAACCCAAATACCGCGCTCACCGTCAGCGCGTCTTGCCTTGATGACATCGCATCGCGTTGCGATACGCTAGTCTTCCCAGCAGTCGTGAATCTCGCTCATCGTCGCAAACCAGACGCCTTGATACGACGAAATTTTTTCAAGCAGCCGCCGCAGCATCATGATGTACGGTGCTTTTCCGATCGACTGAGGATGGAAGGTAAAGAACACCGCCGCGTTTCGGACTTCTTCATACGCGTAGGTGAAATGGTCGAGCCACCGCTGAAGGACCACTTCCGGCGGCGACATTCCCGCGTTCATGCGTGGCACGTACTCGATGACAGGAAAATCGTCGAGATGCCATGACACGGGCATTTCAAGAATCTTCTTGCTAGGCTCGCTGAAGATGTTGCCGCCGTCTTCGCGTATCGTGACATTGCACGGACGGTAAGGCTCGAAGTCGCGGCCCATGAGCGAGGAATCCCACTCGAATCCATGGTCCTCCAAAATCGTCAACGTGTTTTCAGTCAAGTCCCACGAGGGTGAACGGTATCCTCGCGGACGCTTGCCGATGATGGACTGGTGCAGACCGAGCTGCTTCTCCATCAGCGCACGTTCAGCCTCCTCGCTCAGGCCACCGACTTTTTCGTGTACGCAGCCATGGGCACCGATTTCGTGCCCATTCTTTAAAACCTCCTCGAACTGACGCGGAAATGTCTGCATGGTGTGCGTGGGCGTGAACCACGTCGACTTGATGTCGAAGCGGTTCAGTTCCGCGAGCAGTCTCGGCGCCGCGACCACGGCGCCGTATTCCCCACGCGACAGATAGCCCGGCGAAGTCAGGCCGAAAGACGTCATCCACACGGACTGCGCATCGAAGTCGACGCCTATATTGACCGCGATTCGTTTTCCCTGGGGTAGCTTCAGCGACATGGTTCGGCTCCTTGTTTATAGCAATCATCCGCTCGATGACTCGCGCGCGCAGAGAACGCGTGCGACCCGCCGTCAACGGTTTACCAGGCGCGCCGGCACGAAGACAGCGAGGATGAGCAGTCCCAACGCGTAGAACCCGGCGAGAATGAGCATCGCGGCATCCGTGCTGCCCGTCGCATCTTTGACCCAACCGATCAGGTAGGGGCTCAGAAACCCCGCCGTGCTCGTCGTACAGTTGATGAACGCGACGGCGGCGGCGGCGCCCGCTCCTGCGAGGAACGCCGTCGGCAAGCTCCAGAACAGCGCGTTGCCGGCAAATGCGCCGATCGATGCGATCGAGAGCGCGGTCAGCGCCAGCGCCGTGTTCGAACTGAATACGACGCTTAGCCACATGCCGAGGCCGCCGATTGCCATTGCCGCGCCAAGATGCCATTTCCGTTGCCGCGTCCGGTCCGCACTGCGGCCGAGGAGCACCATCCCAACGATGGCCGCGGCCGACGGGATGGCCGACAGCAAACCGGTTTCGAGGATGCTCTTGACACCGGTCGCTTTAATGATGGAAGGCAACCAGAAACTGATGCCGTAGTTGCCGAGTGCAAGGCAATAGCAGACGGCGATCAGAATCAGCACACGCTTGTCCGTAAAGATTCGAGCGATCGGGACATGCTGCTTCTGCGCTTCATCTTCGTCGATCGCCTTCTGGAGAAGATGCTTTTCCTCGGCGTCCAGCCAGCTCGCGTCGGCAATTCGATTCGGCAACTTGAAGAACAAGACGAACGCGAGAACGATCGAGGGCACGGCCTCGACAAGAAACATCCACTGCCAGCCGGCGAACCCGTGTGCGCCGCTCAAGGATTGCATGATCCAGCCGGACAGCGGTCCGCCGATGAGACCGGATGCCGGAATCGCGGTAAAGAAAATGGCCGCCACGCGACCGCGCTTTGCACTCGGGTACCAATACGTCAAGTAGTGCACGACGCCCGGAAGAAACCCGGCCTCGGCGATGCCCAGCAGCAGCCGAAGGATATAAAACGTCGTCGGTGTCTTGACGAAAATCATGGCCCCCGCGAGAACGCCCCAGGTCAGCATGATGCGCGACAGCCAAACTCGCGCACCGACTTTGTGAAGCATGATGTTGCTCGGCACTTCGCATACCGCATAGCCGATGAAGAAAATTCCCGCACCAAGACCGTAAACCGTCTCGCTGAACTGCAAATCCGAAAGCATCTGGAGCTTCGCAAAGCCGACGTTCACGCGGTCGAGATAGGCTGCGACGTAGCAAATAAAAAGCAAGGGGATCAGACGCAAAGTGATCTTTGCGTAGGCCGCGTTTTCCATCGTGGCGTCCGCTCCACGAGCGGGCGCTGTCGTCATTCGGTTTTCCATCGTTACGCTCTCGTCTTGTCGTCTTGCCGGATGTTGAGAATCGGACGTCGTTTCGATGGTTGCCACGTGCCTGTAGCTTCCAGTTGCGACGCGAGTTGAATGAGTAAATCTTCGCGGCCATATCGGGCAATGATCTGAGTACCCACAGGCAATCCGTCCTGCGTCCAATAGGTCGGCACGCTTGCCGCCGGTTGCCCCGACGCATTCACGATCGCGAGATACGTCGAATACGCCGCGACCTTCTCGCGAAAGGACTGGAAAGTGCCGGTCATGGCGAGCGCGCCGAGCGTGGCAGGCAACTGATTCAGCGTCGGCGTGAGCACGATGTCCCACGTATCGAACGGCGCATCGAGCTTTCGACCGATCCAGTGGAAGCGCGCGACGGCGGCCGCGTATTGCGAAGCCGAGACGGTCTTGCCGAACGCGTAGCCGTCACGGATCGCCGGTTCGAGGTCATCGTTCGCCAGCGTTCGGCCCAATGCTTTGAGTCGCGCGTCCACCGACAGCACGATATTTGCGGACAGGACCCGGATATGGTCCGCGACGAACGCGTCGTATTCGAGATCCGCCGGCGCCGGCTGATATTCGACGTGATGCCCCAATTCCGAAAGGAGACGGGCGGTTCGATCGACGGCCGCCGCGCATTCCGGAGCGAGCGGAATCGCATTCAACGGCGCCTTCCAGACGCAAATACGAAGCGGCTTGTCAAAAGCACGCCCGACCGCCGCCATGAGCGGACGCTCGAGCGCCGGCGCGGTGTACGGCGCGCCCGGCTCGAAGCCGCTTACCGAATCCAGCGCTCGTGCCGTATCGCGAACCGTGCGCGTGATGACGCCGTCGACGGCCAAGCCGCCCCAACCTTCACCGCGGTACGGTCCCATCGGGACCCGGCCTCGAGACGGCTTCAAGCCGAATACGCCGCAGCACGATGCAGGAATACGAATCGAACCGGCGCCATCGCTTCCATGCGCGATGGGGACGATTCCGGTCGCGACACTCGCCGCGGCGCCGCCGCTCGATCCACCGGCGGAACGCGAGGCGTCATACGGATTTCGAGTCGGACCGCCGTTGCGCAGGGCTTCCGTGGTGGGCGCCATGCAGAGTTCGGGGACGGTCGTTCTCGCAAAAGGAATGAGCCCTGCAGCCTCGAAACGTGAAACCAGCGTGGCATTCGCCGCATAGCGCGTGCTGTCGAACAGCGAGGAGCCGAGCTTCGACTCAAAGCGTGACGAGGCAAGCCCGGAGTCTTTGAGCAAAAACGGGATCCCATGGAAAACGCCTTTCGACGCCCATGCCGCGGCGACTTCACGCGTCGCGTCGAACTCCGGATAGCAGATCGCATTGAGCTGAGGGTTCAGGCGCTCCGCCAATCCGATCGCGCACTCCAAGAGCTCCGCCGCCGTCACGTCACCGTTGCGAATCCGCTCGGAAAGCGCGATTCCATCGTGCTCCGTATAGTCTTCTTCGTGCATGTCGTACCTGATTCATCCGGCCGCGATGTTCCGGCTCGGCGGATGCGTTCGCGCTCCGCGGCAGGAAAAAGGCACTTGACCGGTGTATTAAATAGCAATACAGTTGCATTGATGGTGAGTATGGTGTCATTTTTCAAAATCCCCTGCAACTAGTAAAAATCCTCGCGGATAGCGGAGGCATGCTTGGCAACGAAGGACAATCTCTACGTACAGTCGCTTGCCCGCGGACTCGACTTGCTCGAGGCGTTCTCGATGAGAGGCGGCCCCCTGAGTCTCGGGGAACTCGCGGAGCTCACCGGCTTGGACCGAAGCGCGAGCCAGCGGCTCGCGCACACGCTCGTGACCAAGGGTTATCTCGAGAAGGCGGAGGGCGGACGCGGTCTGGTGCTGGGCAAGGAAATCCTTGCGCGGACCTTCGATTTCTTGCGCAATTCGACGCTGATCGAACGGGCGACGCCCATTCTCGAAGAGCTTCAGAAAGAGACGGGGGAGCGGGTCGACCTCAGCCTGTTCGACGACGTGAACATCGTCTACGCGCTGCGTCGCCAGTCGAAACGGCAGACCTATTACGCGACGCTCATCGGTCGACGGATTCCGACGTTCTGTTCGTCAGGCGGTCGCGCCATGCTCTCGAAACTTCCGAGCGCAACCGTCGATGACATCCTGGGCCGCTCACAGCTCACACCGTTGACCCCGAAAACTGAAACGCGCATCGACCGGATCAAGGAGAAAATCGAGGAGGCGCGGACTCGCAACTTCGCGATTGCCGAAGAAGAAAGCTTGATTGGCGAACTCGCCTTGGCGAGCGCCGTGACAGACCGGGACGGACAGCCTCTTGGGGCCATACACATCGCCGGCTCGTGTTCGGACTGGACCAAGTCAGCCTTTGCGAAGCGATTCGCGCCGCTCGCGATCGAAGCGGCACGCGCGATCGGCGGGCGCTAGCGTCGACCGTGCCCCTCTCGCGCGCCGCGCGGCAGATCCGCGTGACGCGCGGCTTACGCGCCCATCGTCACGACAGCGCTCGTCGATAGACCAGGAATCCCGATTTCGTCGCGACTTGGTCGTAGAGCCTCATCGCGTTTGCGTTGGTCTCGTGGGTCTGCCAATAGACACGCTCGGCGCCTGCTTTTTTTGCCTCGTCGTACACCGCTTCGATCAGCGCGCGCCCTATTCCCTTGCCGCGCTGCGACGCATCGGTGAAGAGGTCCTGTAAATAGCAGATCGTGCCGGCCATCGTCGTATGTCGGTGGTACAGGAAATGAACCAGGCCCACCAGTTGGTCGTGCTGTTCGGCCACCATCGCGTGCATCGGTTCATATCCGTCGAAGAACCGCCGCCAGGTCAGATCCGTCATCTCGCGCGAAAGGGCCGTCGCGCCGACGCGTTCGTAAAATGCGTTATACCCGTCCCATAGAGGCAGCCACGATTCGAAGTCCGTCGGCTTGACGTAGCGCACGATAAAAGCGTTATCCATTGCTCGATCCTTTGATGTAGCGAAAGTATAGGGATGCCGAGGTTCGTCTGATAAGTGCCAATTCGGGCGGCAAGAGGGAGCCAGTCGGATAAATCAGCGCACCCCGCCGCATACGCTGTCGATTGCGTTCGCGAGCGTTTGAAAACAAGGTCCGATTTCTTCGTCGGGAACGCACGCATAGCCGAGCAGAAGCCCGGAGCGAGCACTCGCGCGATTCGAGTAGTAGCTCGACAGGGGCCGCGCAACGATGCCGCGCTCCAACGCGCGCGCCGCGACTCGTGTGTCGTCGACGTCGTCGGGCAATTGCATCACCAGATGCAGTCCTGCATCGCCCCCCGCCACGGCGAACTGATTTCCGTACTCCGCATGCATCGCGTCAAGAAGCACTTTTCGCCTCGACGCATACAGTGCGCGCATCTTCCGGACATGCGAGGTGAAATGGCCCGCGGCGATGAATTCCGCTAACACGGCTTGTTGAATGAGTTGCCCCTCGCGATAAAGCTCGGCGCTCGCCACGGCGAAGTTGTCCGCCATCGATTCGGGCACGACGATGTATCCGACCCGGAGCCCTGGAAAAAGCGTTTTTCCAAAGCTACCGACGTAGATGACCTGGCCCGTTTCATCGAGCCCTTGCAGCGATGCCAAGGGACGGCTGCTATAGCGGAACTCGCTATCGTAGTCGTCCTCGATGATCCAGGTGCCGTGGCGCTGTGCGAACTCGAGGAGCGTTCGGCGCCTTGCGAGGCTCATCACACAGCCCAGAGGATATTGATGCGAAGGCGTCACCAGGACGAGCTTCGGGGGGTGCTTGAGGTCATCGGACGAAGGCGCCATCCCTTCCGCGTCGACAGCAATCGGACGAACGCGCAACCCCGAAATCTGGAGCACGCTTCGAATGCCCCAATAGCAGGGATCTTCGGTCCAGATGGTATCGCCCGGGTCCGACAACAGTCGAACGGCGAGGTCGATCGATTGATGAATCCCGGTCGTCAAAATGATCTGCTCGGGCGCGCATCGAACGGATCGCGAGGTCCGCAGATAGTCTGCGAGGGACTGACGCAGCGCCGGCAAGCCGCCCCCCGGCGCGTACGTCATCAAGTCCAAGCGGGGACGTCGCCAATGGGTGTTGTGCAAGCGCGTCCAGACGCGCACGGGGAACCGCGATACGTCGGGGACGCCCGGCATGAACGCGCCCCATTGACGCTTCGAGACGCCCGCGCCTTCGACGAGCGCGTGGCCCCGATTCGACAGTGGCAAGGTGCGGGTCTGCAAAGGCCGCGGCACGGCGCGTTCGTCTTTGGTCGCAGAGGCATCGCGCAAGACATGTGCAGTACCGCCCACCATTTCGTCGGGGCTCGTATCGACAACGAAGGTGCCTCGTCCGGTCGAGCACGTGACATACCCTTCCAACGTGAGCTGCTCGTAGACCTGAATCACCGTATTGCGCCCTAGGCCCAGCTCCCGCGCGAGCAACCGGGACGACGGCATGCGCGCCCCCGCAGCTAACGCATGCGTGAGGATGGCTTGTTGCAACAGGCCGTGAAGCTGCCGGTAGAGCGGTTGATCGGCATTGCGGTCGAGCCGCTGCGACAACCAGTCAGAGAGGATGGCCGACACTCGAATTGGCTCCCACAATCATTCTTAATTGGATCTACGGCGCAGAACCATTAAAAATTATAGTGCATCCTGCCAAGTCACCGGGAGGGCCGGTGCCACAATGAACGGAACGGTGCCACGTCATGAATAACGTTGCTTTGCTTGCTAGAAAGAATGCTGCCACGCCTCGCGGTGT
Organism: Pararobbsia silviterrae; assembly: GCF_003628125.1. Taxonomy (GTDB): domain Bacteria; phylum Pseudomonadota; class Gammaproteobacteria; order Burkholderiales; family Burkholderiaceae; genus Pararobbsia; species Pararobbsia silviterrae. Next base: position 548,469 of record NZ_RBZU01000002.1, on the reverse strand, counting down.
CGGTGTCATGTGCGAGTTTTACGCGGCTCGCGCGCTCAACGCCGAACTCTGGGACGTCGAGGGGAACCGATACATTGATTTCGCCGCGGGCATCGCTGTCAACAACACGGGCCACCGCCATCCGAAGATCGTGGAGGCGATCAAAGCACAGTTGGACAACTTCACGCACACGGCCTATCAAATCGTTCCGTATGCCTCATACGTCGAGCTGGCCGAGAAGATCAACACGCGCGCGCCCGGTGATTTCGAAAAGAAGACGGCCTTCTTCACCACGGGCGCAGAAGCCGTGGAGAACGCAATCAAGGTTGCGCGCGCCGCGACGCGTCGTTCAGGCGTGATTGCGTTCACGGGGGGGTTCCACGGCCGCACGATGATGGGCATGGCATTGACGGGCAAAGTCGCGCCGTACAAGCTGGACTTCGGTCCCTTCCCCGCAGAGGTGTATCACGCGCCGTTTCCGAATCCGTTGCACGGTGTCAGCACAGCCGATTCGCTCAAGGCCCTGGATCTCCTGTTCAAGGCCGACATCGATCCGAAGCGCGTGGCGGCCATGATTTTCGAACCGGTGCAAGGCGAAGGCGGTTTCAATCCGGCTCCATTGGACTTTGTCCGAGCGCTGCGTCGCATCTGCGACGAACACGGCATCGTGTTGATCGCGGACGAAGTGCAGACGGGCTTTGGCCGCACCGGGAAGCTGTTCGCGAGCGAGCACTACGACGTTGCCCCCGACCTCATCACGATGGCAAAGAGCTTGGCGGGCGGCATGCCGCTGTCGGGTCTGGTCGGCCGCGCCGACATCATGGACGCCGCGGCGCCCGGCGGACTCGGCGGAACATACGCCGGCAACCCGCTTGCCGTGGCTTCGGCGCTTGCCGTGCTCGACATCATCGAATCGGAGCGGCTCTGCGACCGCGCGGTCAAACTCGGCAACACGCTCAAGGACACGCTTGCGGCTTTGCGCCCGGAGGTCCCGCAGATTGCCGATATTCGCGGCCCGGGCGCGATGGTCGCAGTCGAATTCTTCTCGGACGAAGGCACGCGGCAACCCGACGCGGCGTTCGCGAAGCACGTGCAGGCCGCCGCGCTCAAAAGCGGGCTTCTTTTGCTGATCTGCGGCGTGAACGCGAATGTGATCCGGTTCCTCTTTCCCCTCACGATCGAGGACCGTGTGTTCGACGAAGCGCTCGGCATCCTCACGGCGTCGCTGAAAGCGCCGGTTCCAGTCGCCGCCTGAGCCGGAGGTCAAGACAATGCGCATGAAACACGACACGCTGCTCCGCACGCAGTGCTTGATCGACGGCAAGTGGACGGATGCCGATCACGGCGAGACCTTCGACGTGGCCAATCCGGCGACCGGGACGGTGATCGCTCGCGTGCCCAAGATGGGCGCGGCGGAAACGCGCCGCGCCATTGACGCGGCGAACGCGGCATGGCCGAACTGGAAAAAGCAAACCGGCAAGCAGCGTGCTGCCGTATTGCGTCGCTGGTTCGAACTGATGCTCGAAAACATCGACGACTTGGCGCTCATCTTGACGACGGAGCAAGGCAAGCCGCTTGCGGAAGCCAAGGGAGAAATTCAATACGCGGCGTCCTTCATCGAATGGTTTGCCGAAGAAGGAAAACGCGCCAACGGCGAGGTGCTTCCGACCGTGGCGGGCGACCGGCGTCTCATCGTGACGAAAGAGCCCGTCGGCGTCTGCGCGGCCATCACGCCTTGGAACTTCCCGGCGGCGATGATCACGCGCAAAGCGGGTCCGGCCTTGGCCGCCGGATGCCCGATCGTCGTGAAGCCCGCCGAGGCGACACCGCTCACCGCACTGGCGCTCGCAGCCCTTGCGGAACGCGCGGGCGTCCCGGCCGGCGTCCTGTCGGTCATCACGGGAGACCCGATCGAGATCGGCGGCGAGCTCACGCGCCATCCGACCGTACGGAAGCTTTCCTTTACGGGGTCGACTCAAGTCGGTCGAACCCTGATGGCGCAATGCGCGCCGACGATCAAAAAGCTGTCGCTGGAGTTGGGTGGCAACGCACCGTTTATCGTGTTCGACGACGCCGATCTCGATGAAGCGGTCGCCGGCGCTTTGGCATCGAAATACCGCAACAGCGGTCAGACGTGCGTGTGCACGAATCGCTTCTACGTACACGATCGCGTGTACGACGCCTTTGTGTCGAAGTTGAGCACGGCGGCCGAAGGCCTGAAAGTCGGCTTGGGAACCGAGGAAGGCGTCGTGCAGGGACCGTTGATCAACGAGGCGGCGGTGATCAAGGTCGAGGCGCATATCCGGGACGCGCTGACAAAGGGCGCTCGCGTGGTGACCGGCGGCCATCGACATGCCTTGGGTCAGGGCTTTTTCGAGCCCACCGTCCTCGCGGACGTGAACGAAACGATGCGGGTGGCCCGTGAGGAGACGTTCGGACCGCTTGCACCGGTTTTTCGATTCGACTCCGACGAGGACGTCATTCGGCAAGCCAACGACACCGAATCCGGCTTGGCGGCGTATTTCTATAGCCGCGATATCGGTCGGATCTGGCGTGTCGCGGAGGCTCTCGAGTACGGCATGGTCGGCATTAACACGGGACTCATCTCGAACGAAGTCGCGCCTTTCGGCGGCGTCAAGCAGTCGGGTCTGGGGCGCGAAGGCTCCCACTTCGGCATCGACGACTATCTCGAGCTCAAATACCTGTGCGTCGCGGGCATCTGATCGACCGGCGTCGTATCGACCCGATCGAGCGCACGCCATTCACGATAGCGGCACGAGTCCAGTCCGCGAGCGCGTTTGACGGCGCCGACCTCGTCGAAACGTATTGCTGAACGGATTTCGCGGGACGCATCCGAATCCGTCCGGACTATTTTTCGGGTCGATTCAGCCGGTTGTTCGCCCAACGCGAGTTTGTCCGAGCGATTTTCCGCCGCGCATGGTACAAACTGCGTGCGCCGCTTGAGTACAATTCCGATTCCGATTCGGCGCCACGGGCTCAGCACGGGCTCGCACGCGCCATCGGAATGCACGCGATCGCGCTCAGGCGTTCTCGCGACGCCCGTACTGGTCACGAAGACGCAGTCAAATCCATTGGACCCTCCATGTCTTACCGCGAATTCGACGCATCGCGCGAAATAAGGTCATCCCCCGGGTTGGAACAGCACGTCCATGGCCCGAGTATTTGAAGCCCTGTCCGCTTGGCAGGTCATGCTCGCGGGCCTGCTGTTCTTCGGCGGCATCTACCTCGTCTTCGGCGCGGCGACCTGGCTGCTCACGCGGCACGTCCTGCCCGCGCTCGGCATCGGGCGTCCGCTGGACCCGCGCCCGCTGCCTGCGGGCCAGTTGCGGCGCGAATTCGCCCAGTCAGGCCTGTCCATCCTGTTGTTCGGCACCGGCATGATCTTCCCGTGGGGCTTGCTGCAACTCGGCTGGGCGCACCTCGACCCGGACGCCGGCTGGCGCAAGATCCTCGTCGAGATCCTGGTCCTCGTCGCGTGGAACGACGTGCATTTCTGGGTCAACCACCGCCTGCTGCACGCGAAGCCGCTGCGTCGCTTCCATCTGCCGCACCACCGCTCCGTGGTCACCACGTCGTTCTCGACCTACAGCTTTCATCCGATCGAAGCCCTGATGCTCGGCAACGTGATCCTGCTGCCCATGGTGCTCCATGATTTCAGCTTCTGGTCACTGGTCAGCGTGCCCCTGTTCAGCCTGTTCTTCAATTGCATCGGCCACGCCAATTACGACTTCTTCCCCAACGTGTCCTATGCGCACTGGTTCGCCGCGAGCCGCCGGCATCATCTGCATCATGCGTGCTACAACGGCAACTACGGTTTCCAGTTCACCTTCATGGATCGCTTGTTCGGCACTCGGCTCAAGGCGGACGCAGCGACGTCCCAATTGAATGCGTTCCGGCAGAGCGCGCGGCACGATGGACGGACGTAGCACACGCGGCCGCCTGCCCGCGTTGCGCAACCGGCGCGATTGGCAGAGCCTCGCCTACCTGACCGCCCTGCCCGCGCTCGCCGCATGGCAATGGGTCTATGGATTCCGCTGGCCGCTCTACGCGCTGATGCTGTTCCTGACGCTCGGCGTCGGCGTCATTCACCACAACCACACGCATCGGCGCATGTGGCGCGACCGCTGGGCCAATCGCGTCACCGACTTCTGGATCACGCTGCTGCAGGCGCATCCCACCTTCGCGTTCTACCCGGCACACGTGGCCAATCATCACCGCTACAAGCACGGCGCGCGCGATGCGGCGCGCACCTATCGATTCGGCGGCGATACGAATCATCTATGGGGCTATCTGATCCATCCGATCCAGGCCGTCTGGGTGCTGTACCCGCTGTTTTTCGCGTGGCTGCGCCGCCTTTACACGCATCGGCGCGGCGCGTGGCGCTATTGCATGGGCCAGTACGCCGCATGGCTCGGCCTGTGGGGCGGCCTGCTGGCCATCGATCCCGTCAAGGCGCTGGTGTTCGTGATCGCGCCGCAACTGCACGGTCTGCACTGGCTGCTCGCGACCAACTACCTGCAGCACGCGCACGCCGACGGCGGCCCCCGGGCGGTCGCCGGGCTCGATTACGCGCGTAATTTCGAAGGCCTGGTCAATCCGTTGCTGTTCAATATCGGCTTGCATACCGCGCACCATGAGCACGCGCGCGCCCACTGGTCCGAGTTGACCCGCCTGCATCGCGATCATTACCGCGCCCGCGTGAATCCGGCCCTGAACGAGCGCGGACTCGTGCCGTATATGTTTCGCGTGTTCGTCCTCGGCACGTTCGTGCCGCGCTTGCGCAGCCGGTCATGCATGGCGCCCGAGCACGTGCGCTAGCGCCTCTCCCCCACACTCCGCCAAACGACTCGTCATGCCCATTGCGTTTAACCGCGTCTACCTCGAGAGCGCCGGCTACTTCATGCCGGGCGAGCCCGTGTCCAATGACGCCATGGACGGCTATATCGCGCCGCTGAACCGCCTGTCCGGCCGCATCAAGAGCCGCATCCTCAGCGAGAACGGCATCAAGCAGCGCTACTACGCGATCGATCCCGAAGGCGCCACCGTCTTCACCCATGCGCAGATGGCGTCCAATGCGATCCGCGACTGCCTGCGGCGCGTCGACGCGGACCTGTCCGACGTGTCGCTGCTCACGAGCGGGTCGTCCGGCGGCGATGCGTTGATGCCCGGGTTCGCCAATATGATCCAGGGCGAACTGGCCGCGCATCCGATGGAGACGTTATCGGTGCATGGAATTTGCGCGGCGGGCGTGTCGGCGATCCAAGCGGCGGCGCAAGGGGTGGAAATGGGCGCGCATGCCCATGCGATCGCGGTCGCCGCGGAACTGCCGTCGCGATTGTTCAAGCGCTCGCGCTATGCCGCGCGCGGCTACAACGCGGACTTCGACGCGCATTTCCTTCGCTGGATGCTGTCGGACGGCGCGGGCGCGGTGCTGCTGGGCCAGACCGGACAGCCCTTCCCCGGCGCGTCGAGCGGCGTGCGCTTGCGCCTGAAGTGGGTGCATCAACGGTCGTTCTCGGGCGACTACCCGGTCTGCATGCAACTCGGTCTGTCGGCCGACCGCCGGAAAGGCCATCTCGACTATCCGTCATGGCATGACGCCGAGGCCGACGGCGCGCTGTCGCTGCGCCAAGATATCCGCCTGTTGCCCCATCTGTTCGATATCGGCATCCACGAATACGCGAAGCTGGTCCGCGATGGCTGGCTGAATCCCGATCAGGTCGATCACTTCCTCTGCCACTACTCGTCCGAGAAATTCATTCCCGTGGTCGAGGATCTCATGGACAAGGCCGGACTCGTGATCCCGCGCGAGCGCTGGTTCAGCAACCTTGCATGGCGCGGCAATACGGGCGCGGCGTCGATCCTCGTCATGTTGGCCGAGTTCCTCGAAACACGCGAAGTGAAACCCGGCGAACGGATCTTCTGCTACATCCCCGAATCGGGCCGTTTCATGACGGCCTATATGCTGTTCGAGGCCGAAGCCGCGCACGCCGAGAAAACCGGCGCGGCCCCCGTCCACGCGGCGCAGGCCGCCGCGCGCGAGGACACGCACCGCGCGGGCGCCGACGCGATCGCGCCGCCGCACGATCCGGACGCGGCGCCGCAAGGCCTGGGCCCGTTGCTGACCGAGCTCGCGACGATTTGGCACGACTACCGCTCGCACGTATGGCGCACGCCCGTCGTGCGCCGCTTGCGCGACCGGCGGTTCGAGACGGCCGACTATCTGAACTGGATGGAGAACTGGATCCCGCAGGTGCGCGAGGGCAGCAAGTGGATGCGCGAAGGCGCGGCCTCGCTGACCGAACAGTACCAGCCGTTGGCCGCGCTGATCGGCATGCATGCCGGCGAAGAGCAAAACGATTTCCTGATCCTGTTCGACGACTACCGCGCGGCGGGCGGCACGATCGAAAGCATCGATGCCCTTCGCCGCAACCCCGGCGGCGAGGCGTTGAACGCCTATCTGCATAGCCTGGCCGCCACGCGCGATCCGATCGGCCTGCTCGGCGCCATCTACATCATCGAAGGCACGGGCCAGCGCATCGTCCCGGCCTTGTTGCCGCTGCTCAAGGCCAGCCTCACGCTGCCGCCCAATGCGTTCCGCTTCCTCGAATACCATGGCCACAACGACGAGAACCATCTGGCCCGCTGGCTGACCGCGGTGGAACTCGCGCTCGCCTGCGACGAGGACGGCCATGCCGAAAAGCGCATCGTGGACACCGCGCGCCGTACGGCCGCGTTGTATCTGATGCAGTTTCATCATGTGATGGAGCACGACGCCGCATGAAGATGAAGAACGAACCGGACTTCCTGGCCGACGGATACGATCCTGCCGATCCGAACCCGTGGCTCGCGCTGTACCTGGACCGCAGCACGCCGTTGCCGGACAAGGTGAAGAAAGCGTGGCTGACGGATTCGAGCAGCGGCTCGCGGCAGTACCTGTTGCCGTTCCTTCGACCGCTTGCACGCACGTTCATCATCGTCATCCAGGTCGTCAAGACCTGTGTTCCGCGCCGCTGGTCGCATTCGAAGCTGCTGCACCGCATCCTGGCCTGGGGACTCAAGCGCTTCGTGTCGCCCGAAGCCAACTGGCTCATCCTGAGGCACTTTCATCTGGGTGCGCAGGCGTTGTCGTTTATCGCCGCGAATTCGCCGGTGCGCATCACGACCACGCCGCTCGAACCGCTCGAGATCGATGACTTGAAAGACGAGCTGTTCGTCAAACACGACCTCAACCTGTTCAACTTCGTGATTCGCCTGAACCAGGCGCTGCGCGATGCCGGCGTCGAGATGCACGCGCCCGAGCACGTCGACTTCTCGATGATCCGCGACCCGGACTTGCGGCTCGAAGACATGCCGCGCGGCAAGCTGAACTTCCTCGATCTGCAAAGCGCGATCGAATTGTTCACGCCGCTCTATCAGTTGATGCTGACCGACAACGATTTCTGGCGCGCGACGAATTCCTTGCAACTCGACGAGACCATCGGCATCTATGCGGCCAAGTTGTTAGGCGCGCCGCAGCACCTGATCCTCGTCAACAACGGCCATCCGCTGGTGCCCATGACGACGCTGCGAGCCGGCTACCGGCTCGTGCTGCACGGCCTGTCGACCGAGATGCTGCATAGCCTGTTGACGGAGATGAAAGCGGCGCAGGGTGAAGCGCCCCACTCCACGCCGATCGTCTGAGGGCCGCATCGTATCCCCCCGTTCAGCCGCGCTCCGCAATAAACCCACGATCATCGACGACATCGGACGCGTCATGCGTCGTGCTCGACAAAGGCCATCCGACCGGCCCCATCGAGCGGGAGCTTAGGCACGCCGCCGTATCGTCGTCCTGGCGGTACTAGAGGGTGCCGCCAAGGTCCGCGATGACCCGACACGACAGGCCGCTGAACCCGCGCAAGCCCGTCCAACCCGTGAAGACTCTGAAACTGCCCGCCTGTGCCGCGCGAGCCAGTCCGCCGATGTTGGCGAGATTCTCGATGATGTAAACCCCGCCCTCCTCCGCCCGACGATCCGCGACGCCATGCTCGTCGCCGCGCCGGACGCCCGCGGCGTCGATTCCGATAAAGCTCACGCCGCGTTGTATCAGATGGTCGATGAGCGCCCACGACAACTGCGGATGGTCCTTGAAATACTCGCGCGTGCCGTAAGGGTGCTTCTCGAGAAATCCCGTATGGAAGATCGCGAAATCGCCGGCTTCAACGGGCTGCCCGTCCAGTACGCTCAGATCGACGTCGGCGCTGCCGAAAGCGGTCGCGTCGTAGACCTTGCCGTTTCGCACACAAAACTCCGGCGGAATGGGCGTTTGAAGATAGGTATCGAGGTGCGTGCCGATATGGCCGGCCGACATGAAACTATGCTGGTCCATATTCGCTTTGCCGACCACCGGGTCGTGCATATCGATGGACAGGGTGAGATCGTGAAGCATCGGCTATCTCCGCTAAGGTCATGGAGACCCGAGCATAGGTCGACGTTTTTTGACGAACTATCGAAATACAGACAAGCGCAAACGGGAAAACGTCATCGCGCGTCTGAATAGAATTGCCCGGGCGCACAACCGAACAACGACCGGAACGCAAAGATAAATGCCGACGTGCTGCTGTAGCCGAGATCGATCGCCACCGCCGTGACGCTCGCGCCGTCCTTCAGCATATCGAGCGATCGCAAGAGTCTCAGACGTTGTTTCCAATGGTGAAAGGTCATGCCGGTTTGCTTGAGAAAACGCCGTGCGAGCGTGCGCTCCGACATATTCAATGTCGAGGCCCAGTCACCGACGCCCGATGCGTTGCCCGGATCCGCCTGCAACTGCTCGCAGAGATGACGCAGGTTCGTATCCTCAGGCAAGGGCAGGGTCAGCGGCGCATCGCGCAGCTCGCTGAGCAGGTCGAGCAAAACCCGGACTTTCAAGCCATCCTTGCCGTGTTCGTCGTAGTCTTCGCCGATCGTCGTGCACAGATGGTGAATCAACGCACGGACCAGATCCGTGACCACCACGACGCGACACTGTGTGATCGCCGCCGTGATCGCGGGCGCCGCGATATAGAGACTTTCGAGGTCGACGTCCTCCGGCGCCCAGACCGAATGCGGCGTTCCCGCCGGCAACCACATGCCGTACTGCGGCGGCACGACGAGACCCGAGTGACTGACCCGCACATGCATGATGCCGCGACGCGCGAACGCAAACTGGCACCAGTCGTGCGCATGCGGCTCGACCAGCGTGCCCGCCGGAATGCGATAAGCGCGGAAATAGACGGCGCGCGGCAACGCGGGAAGCGTCAACGTCTGCGCGAGACGCGGCGCGCGATCTGCATGTGCGTGAGCGTGAGCGTGAGCCATCGTAAAACATGCCCTCAACGAAGAAATGGCACCGCGGAACCCGGCGATGCACGTGGATTCTAGCCACGGGCGCGCGCGCCTTGCAACGACGCGGCGCGCTGCGCATCGGCCGCTTCGCAACCTGTCGCAAAGTCGACATCCTCGATCGTTGTCGCCGGATATTTGGATTCGTACATTCGCCTCGACACGCTGCAGCGCCCTTCATCGAGACGGACGCCGAGCAGTGATTTTCTTTGTCTTGATGACAGGAGTCCTTCATGTCGGGCCACTACTTTCCTCGCTGGACCCTATCGACGCATCGGCACCATGATCTTCCCGTGGCCCCCGACGAGCGATTGCCTTGGGGCCAAACCGTCGCGATGGGCCTTCAACACGTCGTCGCGATGTTCGGCGCAACCGTCATTGCGCCGCTCATCATGGGCTTCAACCCCAACGTGGCCATTCTCATGTCGGGCATCGGCACGCTGATTTTTTTTGTCGCCGTCGGCGGCCGCGTGCCGAGCTATCTGGGATCGAGCTTCGCCTTCATCGGCGCCATCGTCGCCGTGACCGGCTATGCAGGACATGGCGCGAATCCATCGTTGCCTGTCGCACTCGGCGGCGTGATCGTCTGCGGTCTCGTCTACGCGTTGATCGGTGCCGTCGTCATGCTGTCGGGAACGCGTTGGATCGAGCGCCTCATGCCGCCGGTCGTGACGGGCGCCGTCGTCTCCGTGCTCGGCCTGAACCTCGCGGGCGTCGCGGTGAAGGGCATCAGCCATGACACGTTCAACGGCGTGTTCGCACTCGTCACCGTCGTGTTGATCACCTGCTTCGCCGTACGCGCACGCGGTCTCGCGCAACGCCTGATGCTGCTGCTCGGCGTCATCGTCTCCTATGGTATTTACGTGATCGCGACGAACGGCTTCGGCCTTGGCCAACCCGTCGACTTCGCACCGGTCGCGGCGGCCGCATGGATCGGCTGGCCCCGCTTCGCCGCGCCCGTCTTCACGTCGCACGCCATCGGCATGATGGCGCCCATTGCCATCATTCTGTGCGCCGAAAACCTCGGTCATGTGAAGGCGGTGGCCGCCATCACGGATCGCAACCTCGATGCCTATGTGGGACGCGCGTTTCTCGGCGACGGCATTGCGACGATGATATCGGGGTGCGTCGGCGGCACCGGCGTCACGACGTACGCGGAAAACATCGGCGTCATGGCCGTGACGAAGATCTACTCGTCGCTGGTGTTCGTGGTGGCCGCGCTCGTCGCCATCCTGCTGGGCTTCTCGCCAAAATTCGGCGCCTTGATCTTGACGATTCCCTCCGCGATCATCGGCGGCGTATCCGTGGTGGTATTCGGTCTGATCGCCGTGGCCGGTGTGCGCATCTGGGTCAATCATCAAGTCGATCTGACGTCCAACCGCAATCTCATCGTCGGCGCGGTCATCTTCATTCTCGGTACCGGCGATTTCACGCTGACACTCTACGGCTTTTCGCTCGGCGGCATCGGCTGCGCAACGTTGGGCGGCATGCTGTTGCACGCGATCGCGCAAGCGCTCGGCACGCGTCGAGCAAGCGAGTTCGCCCACACATCGACCGCCCTCTCGCAAGACACGCCGCATGCAAGTCATTGACGCAAAGCACGGGCGACGCTCACGCACGAACCATCGCATCGTTCATGCATGCGCATCGCCCGCCGAATCGAGAGGCAAGACGTTCGGAAGGCTAAGGGGTCGTTGCTTGATTCGTCGCACGTGCGCGTTCCGTCGCCTGCGATGCATAGCGTAGCGGCGTCATCCCCGTTGCCGCGCGAAACGCCGCGACGAACGCAGACGCGCCCGCGTATCCCGACGCGCCGGCGGCCTGTTTGACCGAGCATCCCGCGAGCATCAAGGCGGTGGTCTGCAACACCAGCAATTGCATGCGCCACTCGCGGAAGCCCATATCGACTTCGGCCTTGAAAATCCGGTTTAACGTGCGCTCGCTCGCGCCGAGTTCGTCCCCCCATGCCTCGAGCGTCCGGTTGTCGTCGAGTCGGTTAGCGAGGCGAAACGCAATAGGCCGCGCCCGACGATCTTCGGGAATGCGCACGCCATCGACCATCGCACGTTCGGCCTTGGGTATCGCACCGCAATCGGCGGCGCCGCGAATCAGCGCGACAGTCCCGCGCACGGCCTCCGGATCGCCTTCATCCGACGGTGCAGCGGGAATCTGCGATGGTGGCATATGTGACCGCGAACACACGGTCGTAAGCTCGGCCCCGGCGAGCGTCGTCACTGTGTGAAGGCACCCTGCGGGAATATGCGCCGCGTAAGCCATCGGCACGACAAAACACCGGCCGCACATGAATACGGTGATGGCGCCCTGCTCGGGGATCAGCGTCTGCGCAAAAGTATGGGCATGCCAGCCGACGACGGTGCCGTCATCGAGCGTCTCTTTGAGCGCGATCGGCGAATCGGGATCATTCGGCACGACGTCGCGCGACGCCGATTCGATCAACTTGGGTTTGCTCCAGGTCGCAGTCATCGTTCCGCCTCGTGTCGTGGCAGCCGCCGAGTCCGCCTCATCATAGTCGATCCGTGCGCACACGCGCCGTCATCGCAACGCGCGACGGCCTAACCCCGCTTGCCGCCGCGGACCCCTATGCTATATTCGAGCCATTCTTTTCATAGCGTGTCTGCAACGTGGCAAAGGCGAACGACAAGTCGCGAGATGACGCAGACCTCGCATCGCCACGCAAACGCGGCGGCCCCAGCGAGGCGACCCAAGCACGCCGTCAACGTCAGGTCGACGAGAAACGCCGCGTCATTCTCGGCGCCGCGCTCGAACTATTTTCGACTTTCGGTTTTCACGGCACGAGTGTCGATCAGATCGCCGAACGCGCCGACGTCTCCAAGGGCAATCTGCTCTACTACTTTCGCAACAAAGACGAGCTGTACGCGTCGCTCTTGCGCGAATTGCTTGTCGTATGGCTTGCGCCGCTGCGCGCGTTCGATCCGGCTCAGGATCCGGCCGATGCGATTCGCGGCTATATCCACCAGAAGCTGATCGCCTCGCGCGACAACCCGGCGGAGTCGCGACTGTTTTGTCTTGAGATCATGCAAGGCGCGCCCATCTTCGGCGACGAACTCATCGCGAATCTCAAGCGGCTGGTCGACGACAAGCGCACGGTCATCGAGCAATGGATCGCGCAGGGCAAACTCGCGCCCGTCACGCCGCACCATCTGATTTTCTTCCTCTGGGCCACCACCCAGCACTATGCGGACTTTTCGTTTCAGGTCGAAGGCCTGACCGGCAAGACGCTGCGAAATCGCGCGTTCTTCGCCGAGGTCGAGCGCAGTCTCTGCGATATCGTGCTGGCGGGCATCCTGCCGCATTAAGCCCCAAGCTAAGCCGCAATCACCGACAGTTCATGGTAGCGACGGTCGAAATACACGAGACCGCCCGTGTGCGCGCATGTGTCGATCGCGAGCACCTCGCAGAACAACACATCATGGGTGCCGACCGGCGCGCGGCTCACGATACGGCAATCGAACGACACCGTCGCATCATCGAGCACGGGCGAGCCCGTCACCGCCGTGCGCCATCGCGCCGCTTCGAATCGTTCGGCCATCGGCGTCTTGCCGCCGAACATGCCCGATAGCGTCTTGTGCTGTCCATGCAGCACATTGACGCAAAGCGCGCCGTTGCGCGTCACGGCGTCATAGACGGATGCATTGCGATTCAGGCACACCAGCAATGTCGGCGGTTCGTCGGTGACGCTGCAGACGGCCGACGCCGTAAATCCCGCGCGCCCGGCGACGCCATCGGTCGTAATGATGTTGACCGCCGCGCCGAGCTTGGCCATCGCATCGCGAAAGTCTGTTTTCTGCACGGAGGCGGCGGCCATCGCCGTCGCGTCCTGCTGCGTGTCTACGTTCAGCGTTTGCATGAGGATGCGCTCCTTGAGCGTTAATCGGCGTGTACGGCACGCGCGTGAGCATGCGAGATGAAATCCGCCAGCGCGGCGTTGAACGGCTCGGGACATGTCACATTGCACGCGTGTCCGCCGTACGGCATCGTGTAGAGCCTCGCGTGCGGCAGCCCTGCTTCGAGGAGCGCCGATGCGCTCGACGGCACGAGGACATCATCGGCCGCCGCGACCAGCAGCGTGGGCGCAATGATCGAAGCGAGCCGCTCGTGCGCGTCGAACAGGGTCAGCGCGCGAATGCGCGCGAGCATATTGGGCGCGCCGGGGAACGTCTCGATCGCGTGGCGGACTTCCGCTTCGACACGCTCGCGATGCGTTTCCATCCACACGGGCGGATAGAGAAAGATGGGCTGCGCTTCGACGTAGGCCTCGACGCCCGCATGTTCGAGCAGGCGAAGACGCGCATCGAAACACCGGCGCGTCGACGCGCGCACGCTCGGCCACGCGTTGATCAGCGTCAGGCTTGTGACACGATCGGGCGTATCCATCGCCAGTTGCATGCCGACGAGACCGCCGAGCGCATGCCCGACGAAGTGACAGCTCGTGACCGCCGTTTCGTCGAGAATCTCACGGACATCGGCGGCCATCTGCGCAATGGTGTAATCGTGAGGCAGCACGGCCGGGCTGCGCCCCGTGCCGCGCTGATCGTAGACGATCACCGTCGCACCGCGTTGTTGCAATGCGCCCGTCTGCTCTCGCCAGTACGCCGCGGCGCCCCCGAGACCCGAAGAAAACAGCACAACGGGTGCGTCGGCCTGTCCTCTGTGCAGCACTTCGTAAAAGACGGTCGACATCGCTTACGCTCCGTCGCCGATATGCGCGATCGACGCGATCTCGACCAATGCGTCTTCCTTCACAAGACCGCACTGAATGCAATATCGCGCCGGCTTTTCACCGGGAAAGAACTCGGCATACACCGTATTGATGGCCGCGTAGTCCGACCAGTTGCGCAGCATGATCATATTGAACGTGACATCGGCCATCGTGCCGCCCGCTTCCGCGACGACGCGCGAGATCGTCTCGAGAACATGTCGTGTCTGCGCGGCGGCGTCGCCGACGTGCACCACGTTGTTCTGGTCATCGAACGGCAGCGTGCCGGATACGTACAGTGTGTTGTTTGCGAGTACGCCCGGTACGAACGGTGCGATGGGCTTGCCGGTACCTGCGGGAATGATCGACTGCTTCATGCTGAATCTCCTGGGTTCTCGATGAAAAGTGAATCTGCTCGGAGTGGGCTTGCTCAGACTTTGACGGCGTCGATAAATGTCTGCGTATCGGACGTCCAGCCGAAGAACGTTTCGACGTTGTATTCGGTCGCGTCCTGCATCGCGCGGCCGCCCAGATCATGCGTGGCGTCTCGCAGCATGACGGCGAAGTACTCGAGGTGAAACGCGTCGCGCAGCGTCGATTCGACGCAGACGTTCGTCGCGATGCCCGTAAAGACGAGGTTGCGGATGCCGCGCGCGCGCAAGGTGCTGTCCAGCGAACTGTTGAAAAAGCCGCTGTAACGCGTCTTGGGTACCACGAGATCGCCCGGCAAAGGCTTGAGTGCGTCGACGAGTTCATAGTCCCAGCCGCCCTTGGCGAGAAACCGCCCGCTCAGCTCGGGCCGCCGCCGCATCGTTTTCAAGGCATTCGACTTGTGCCAGTTCGGAGAGCCTTCGCCGCCCGCTTCCTGATACGCGGCATCCCAGCCGTTTTGCAGATAGACCACAGGCATGCCCGCCTGACGCGCGGCGTGCGCAATCGCGGCGATATTGGCGATGACCCCTTGCGCGCCGGAAATGTCGAAGCCCGCGGTATCGACATAGCCGCCAAGCGATGCGTAGGCGTTCTGCATATCGACGATGATCAACGCCGTCGCGGACGGGTCGAGCTCAAGCGGTTCGGGACGGCATGGCAGCACCACGGACGTGTGCGGTGTGTGCGTGCCGAAGGTACGGATCGGAGAAACGAGTGTCGAATTCATGTCGGCATTCTCAAAAGGTTCAAGCGGCAAGCGAGGTCACCGGTGACGCGACGCTGCTGCGGCTCGACATCAACGGCTGGATGCGCTCGCCGAACTGGGTGACGCCCTCGACGAAGTCGTCGAACGTCAACAACACGCCCTCCGTGCCGGGGACCGTCGCGACTTCATCGAGCATGCGAGCGACATTCGCGTACGAGCCGACGAGCGTGCCCATATTGATGTTGACCGCCGACGTCGGATCGGACATCTGGCGCACATTGGTATCGCTGCCCGAGCGTTTGTCCACGGCGGCCTGCTCGCCGAGCCATTGCACGGCTTCGTGGTCGACGCCGTCCTTGTACCGTTCCCATTTGGCGCGCGCGAGTTCGTCGGTTTCATCGGCGATCACCATCATCAGCACATAGGTCGACACCTGACGCCCCGTGACGCGCGTCGCGTCGATCAGCCGTTGCGCGGCGGGCGCGAATGCGGTCGGGGTATTCACGCCTTTGCCAAAGCAGAAATTGTGATCGGCGTACTGCGCGGAGAACGCCATGCCGGCATCGCTCGCGCCCGCGCAAATCACTTCGACGGGCTTGCCGGGACGCGGGCTCAGACGACAGTCGTCCATCGTGAAGTAATCGCCCTTGAGATTCGATCGACCTTCCGTCCACAGCTCGCGCATCACCTGGATGTATTCGGACAAATAGGCGTAGCGCGTGCCGAAGAACTGATCGCCCGGCCACATCCCCATTTGCGAGTACTCGGGCTTTTGCCAGCCCGTGACGAGATTCACGCCAAAGCGGCCGCCGGAAATCGAGTCGATCGTGGACGCCATGCGCGCCACGATGGCGGGCGGCATCACGAGCGACGCCGCGGTGGCATACAGCTTGATCTTCGAGGTGACCGCCGCGAGGCCCGCCATCAGCGTGAACGACTCGAGGTTGTGGTCCCAAAACTCCGTTTTCCCGCCAAATCCGCGCAGCTTGATCATGGACAGCGCGAAGTCGAGACCATAGTGCTCCGCGCGCTGCGTGATCTCGCGATTGAGCTCGAAGCTCGGCATGTATTGCGGAGCATTTTCAGAGATCAGCCAGCCGTTGTTGCCGATCGGAAGGAAGACGCCAACTTTCATTTCACGACTCCGGTAGTGAGTGGCGCTACCTATACAAGCTCTATGCCATGATATTTTTATTATTTAAAAACAACGATATAACAATTACCAGATGGTTGTGAGTGGACCATATGGTCCAGAATTAGCACTTGCATGGCGCATGCGGGCACGGAGAATGGGCAGCCTCGCACCATGGCCCGGCGTGCATCACGAAATCCGCGCAGACGGCCGGCCTTCATCGCCTCAAAACGTATCGATTGCAGATGCATTTGACGCGGTCTGCGCAAATGCACGACAAGTTGGCGTGAACTCGACATCCGAACGATTGCCGAGCGTGCGCAGCCGGTCGCGCCCCATTTGCTTCAAGCGCGCGATACATGTGTCGACTTCGCCGAACGCAGCGCCCGCGGGATCGGCTTCATGGATCTCGCCCCGTAATCGAGCGAAACGAAAAACAGCCTTTCAACGCGCTGCATCGCGCCCCTGTTCCCGCGACCGTCATCCGCACGACACTCGCGAGCGTCAGCATCCGTCCATGAAATCGCGACCGGGCCGCACCACGCCTGGCGAGAACCAGATCGATCCATGTCGTGCAGAAACACGGCCTAGACTGGGTCGGCACGACACGCGCATCGCGCCGCTGTTCCATGCGTGCTTTTCAGACTGAATGCACGCGAATCGCTCGAACAACGGCGATCACCTGACGAGGAGCTTTCGTATGCAGAACGCGGCTGCGACGGACAATGTACGGAAAGTGACGATCAAATCGGTCCAGGAATACATCGACGAGCGGCCGATATGGCCCGACGGTACGCAACTCCCCTCGATCCCGATGACCGGGATGCAATGGCGAATCTGGTCACTCGCCGCGGCCGGAAAATTCTTCGAAGGCTTTGTCGTCTTTATGACCGGGGTGGCGCTCCCGCTGATCTCCCGCGAATTCGGCATCAGCGCGACACAGAACGGCTTTATCAGTGCTGCGAGCCTCTGCGGAATCCTGGTCGGCGCGGTCGGACTCGGCGGCATGTCCGATCACTTCGGACGCAAGCGCATGTTCATCGCCGAGATGATCATCTTCTCGGCCTTTCTCGTACTCCTCGTCTTTTGCACCAATTTCGTGTCGCTCGTGGTCTGCCTGTTCGGTCTGGGCGTGGCGCTCGGCTGTGACTACCCGACGGCCCACATGATCATTTCCGAAAGCATCCCGAGCACGAGCCGCGGCAAGCTTGTGCTTGCGGCATTTGCGTTTCAGGCCGTGGGCGCGCTGGCGGGGACCGGCGTCGGCTTTCTGGTGCTATCGATGGTGCCGACGCTCGACGCGTGGCGATGGATGTACGGCACCGCGATCTTCCCGGCCATCCTCGTGACCATCGGACGCTTCTTCATCACCGAAAGCCCCAACTGGTTGCACGTGCGCGGCGCGTTCGATCATGCGGAGGTGGCCGCGCGCCGTCTCCTCGTGCGCTCGCCGCAATATCCGGCCCAGATCATCCTCGCGCGCGAATTCGTCGTGGTGGGCAAGGGCGAGCACGAAAAAGGCAGTTTCCTCGCGCTCTTTGAACGGAGAAACCTGCGCGCGACGATTTTCGCGTCGGTGCCGTGGTTTCTGCAGGATCTCGGTACCTACGGCATCGGGATCTTCACGCCGACGATTCTTGCCACCGCTTTCGGCGCCAAGCCCGATCACGTGCGCAGCGTTGCCGATGTCATTCTCAACGACATCCTGGCTGCTAAAGGTGCCGCCCTCATCACGACCCTGCTGATCATCGGCATCGTTTTTGCCGTTGCGCTCGCGGACAAGTTCGGACGGATCTGGCTTCAGGTGATCGGCTTTATCGGTTGCGCGGCCGGGCTGTTGATCGCGTCGCTCTCCGACGGCTTTGACGGCGCGACCAAGACCGCCATGATTTTCGCGGGATTCATGGTCTTTAACTTCATGACGAACCTCGGGCCGAACGCGCAAACGTACTTGCTCGCCGGCGAGGTCTTCCCCACCGCGATCCGCGGCACGGGCGCGGGCTTCGCCGCGGCAGTCGGCAAGATCGGCGCGGTCGCCACGGCGTTTTTGTTTCCGATCCTGCTCACGAGCATCGGCACGGGCCCGCTGCTTTACATTCTCGTGGGCACGTCGCTCCTGGGCGCCGTGGTGACTTGGGTGTTCCGCATCGAAACCAATGGCGTCAACCTCGACGAGATCGGGCGCTGACGGCACGAGATCCGCACGACATACGCGATTGAATGGATCGTTTTCCCAACACGGCGACGGAGACTCAAATGGCTTCCCCCCTTAAATGCCGGGTACGCCGGCTGTGGTCGCGCACGTGGGCCGGACGTACGCTCGGCACCGCCGCAATCGCAATGCTGGCCGCGCAAGCGGCCTTCGCTGAGCCCATGACGCTCGATGAGACCGGCTCGACCCTGATGTACCCGGTCTTCACGACCTGGATTGCGCAATACGCGAAGGCACACCCGGACGTTCATATCAACCTCGGCGCGACGGGGTCCGAGGACGGCATTCAGCAGGTCATCGCGGGCAAAGTGCACATCGGGGCTTCTGATGCCTATATGTCGGATGCGGATATCCGGAAGCATCCGCAGATCGTCAATATCCCGTTGGCCATTGCCGCGCAGACCGTCAACTACAATGTGCCGGGCTTGAACGCCATTCACCTGAAGCTCGATGGACCGACGCTTGCAGGCATCTATTCGGGAACGGTGCATGCTTGGGATGCGCCGCAAATCGCGGCGCTCAACCCGGGCGTATCGCTGCCCCATCAAACGATTGTGCCCATACGGCGCGTCGAAGGTTCGGGCGACACCTTCGTGTTCACGCAGTTCCTGACCTTCTCGACGCCGTCGTGGGAGAGCGATCACGGATACGGCACCACGATCTCATGGCCCAATGTCCCGTCGGGCATCACGGCCACCGGCAATCAGGGCATGGTCAAGGCGCTTCAGTCGACAAACTATTCGATTGCTTATGTCGGCGTAAGCTACAGCGACAGTATCGAGCAAGCGAAGCTCGGTACGGCATCGCTCAAGAACGGTGCGGGTGAATTTGTCTTGCCGACCAAGGAAGCGATCATGGCCGGTGCCGCGTCGCTTGGCGTGCGCACACCCGCCGACGAACGTCTGACGCTGGTGTTTGCGCCGGCGAGCGGCGCTTGGCCACTCGTCAATTACGAATACGCGGTGGTCTCCACCGAACAATCGGATCCGGCAGTCGCGGCTGCGATTCGCCGCTTCCTGCTCTGGGCGATCTTGCCGTCGGAAGACAACGAAGCCTGGCTGAACGCGGCGCACTTCATTCCCTTGCCGCCGCACACCTGGGAGTTGAGTCAGGCGCAGATTCAGCTCATCAAGTCGCGGTGAACGCGTTGGCGAGCGACATTCACGCTGCCGCCCGCATGGACGGCGATACGTGTGATTCCGTTCCAGGCGATCGAGCACGAAGGGCACGGCAGTCAATGATGTGCCGCTTCCTCGCTTCTTTCCCCCTTCCTTTCCTCAACGACGTCGGCGTCACGCTCACTGTCGGGCGTCGCTTCCGTCGAAGCTCCGGGATTGCCTAGGCTCGGCTGCGAGGTGTGCTCGAGTCGAATTCGATGCGATGTGCGAGGACCATTGAATTCATCCCTCACGGACGTGCCGAGATCGACGACGCGCCACCCCGGTTGCGTCGCGATATGAACACCCGGCCCTTCGAATCGGCTGTCGATGCCGCCCAGGCCGAATGGCGACGTCGGCACATGCTCATCGGGTGTCGCGTTGGAATGAATGAAGTGATCCTGACGCGGCTTGCGTTCGCGCTGCGCCTCGCGGCCTTTTCCGTCGGTGTCGACCGTTCCGTCGGTGGCTTCGGTGCCGGCGGTATCGTGCGAAATGATCCGCGAACGCGCAGCCATATACGGGTCCGGATGATCGATCGCTTTGTGGCTCACGTCGACGTTCGGCAGCGGCGTGGCGTTGCGCGCGACGCGCCGCGTTTCATCCTGCTTCGTGTCAGGGTGATGCCCTTCGGGCGAAGCATTGGCGAAGCTCTTCTCCATTTTTCCGGGGTCGGCGTGCGCAGTTTCGTGGGCGGGCTCTTTGGCAGGGCTCTGAGCGCTGATCGCGTTTTGCTGGCTCTGAGTCGGATTCGCCTTCCCTTGGTCGCGCTTGTCGCGGCTCTGCTCGTGGTCGTTGTCCATGCGTCACCTCGGTATGAATCGGGCATCGATGCGCGCGCGCTCCTCGCATTCATCCCTGACGAACGAACGGCGCCCTATGCCTATGCGGCGCAATGCCTGTTCCCGGACATATCGACGTTCTCTTGACGTATTTCCGACTCCACTTGGCACGGCTGGGTGGGAGTCCGCATCGCCGCGATCACGCGCTCTGCACGGCAGGCGATCGCGATCCGTTTGTCGCAGGCGCGGCGAGCGGGTGTTGCACTCAACCCGATACGCCTGCACGGTCCTTCACTTCGCTCTCAGCCTCCGCTTGAACAAACGCGGCCCCCTTGCCGAGTTCGAGAAACTGTTCGGCCGTTGTGGTGGCGAACAAATGCATCGCACGCGAAATGATTCCAGTCCAGCCCGTTTGATGACTTGCGCCGAGACCCGCGCCGTTATCGCCGTGGAAGTACTCGTAGAACAGGACGTAGTCCTTCCAGTGCGGATCGTCGTGGAAACGCCGGTTGCCTCCATGGACGGGGCGATACCCGTCGGCATTGCGCAAGAAGATGCTCGAAAGCCGCCGCACGAGTTCCTCGGCGATCTGATAGAGGGTCATCTGTCGTCCGGAACCCGTTGGACATTCGATCGTGAAGTCATTGCCGTAGTACATGAAATACTGAAGCAGCGCGCGAATGATGAGGCCGTTGACGGGCATCCAGATCGGACCTCGCCAGTTCGAATTGCCCCCGAACATCCCGGTATCGGATTCCGCCGGTAGATACGAAACCCGATATTCCTGATCTCCGACGCGATACACATACGGATGCTCGGCATGGTAGCGAGAGAGCGAGCGGATGCCGAACGGACTCAGAAATTCGTTCTCGTCGAGCATCTTCGCGAGCACCCGTCGCAGCTTGTCTTCACTCAGGATCGAGGCGAGATGCCGGCCTTTCACGCCCTCGGTCCGCGGATCGTGGATGAACTCGACGACCTCGGGACGCGTTTCGATAAATCTCGCAAACTCGCGTCGCGTCTCCGGATATTGCCGGATGAGATCGCCGTCGAACGAGGTGACCGCGCAAAGCGGCAACAGCCCGACCATCGAACGGACCTTGAGCCGCTCGGCGCGGCCATCGGGCAATCGCAGCACGTCGTAGAAGAACCCGTCTTCTTCATCCCACAGCCCGACGTTGTCGCCCGCGTTCATCACGGACGAAGCGATCCACAGAAAATGCGCGACGAACTTGACGCATATATCCACGTACGCCGGGCGTTCCCGCGCGAGCTGCGCGGCAATCTCAAGCATGTTTTGGCAGAACAGCGCCATCCATGCCGTGCCGTCGGCCTGTTCGAGCGATCCGCCTGTGGGCAGCGGCGCGCTGCGGTCGAACACGCCGATGTTGTCGAGCCCCAGAAAACCGCCCTCGAAGACGTTGTTGCCGTCGCTGTCCTTGCGATTGACCCACCATGTGAAGTTGAGCAGCAACTTCGGAAACGCACGCTCCAGCCATTCGAGATCGCCGTGACCGCTTTGCATCTGTTCGAGACGATAGGTGAAGATCGTGGCCCATGCATGGACCGGCGGGTTGACGTCGCCGAAATTCCACTCATACGCGGGGAGCTGCCCGTTCGGATGCAAATAGCGCTCTCTGAGCATCAGGTCGAGTTGTTGCTTGCCGAACGCTTCGTCCACGAGCGTGAGCGCGAGAACATGGAACGCGAGATCCCAGGCCGCGTACCACGGGTACTCCCACTTGTCGGGCATCGACACGACGTCCGCGTTATACATGTGCTGCCAGCGGTCATTGCGCGGAGCGCGTCGCTTGCGGCTGAGCGGATCGACACCGCCATCGGTCAGCCACTTTTCGACGTCGTAGTAATAGAACTGCTTCGACCACAGCATGCCGGCCAGCGCCTGACGCATCACACGCGTGGCATCGGCATCCAGCGACGATGGAATGACGGTTGCATAGAAGGCGTCCGCTTCCTGGCGTCGGCTGTCGAGCACCGCCGCAAACCCGGGACCGAATTGTTTGGCGTACATCCGCTCGACCGGCAGATTATTCGGTGCTTCGTCGCAAAGACGCAGGCGTACCGTGCATGACGCATGCGCGCCGACGGTCAGCCGATAAAGGGCCGCCGCTTTTGTCCCGCTCCGCTCGGGATTGACCGCCGCCTCCTGGCCGTCGACCACGTAGCGGTGGAAGCCGTCCTTGACGTACGGCGTTCGATTCGGCACGCCGACAAGACGTTCGGTATTCGTTTCATTCTCGGTGAACAACAGCGACGCGGCACCTTCGCAGTACAGGAAGCGCTCGCCCAGCTCGGCATGTGAAATGGCAACCACACTCCCCGACTCGCTCGCAACGATCTGCCGCAGCGTGGGACGCTCGACCGCGTCACCCCATGACCAGACATTGCGAAACCAGAGTGTCGGCAGCACGTGCAGCACGGCCGGATCGGCGCCGCGATTAGCGACGGTGATCTCGATCAGGATGTCTTCGGGCGTGGCCTTCGCGTACTCGACGAACACATCGAAATACCGGTCATCGTCGAATACGCCCGTATCCGTGAGTTCGTATTCGAAGTCGTGTCTGGAGCGTGCTCGATTGGTGGCGACGAGGTCCGCATAGGGAAACGGCGCCTGCGGATATTTGTACAAATATTTCATGTACGAATGAGTCGGCGTCGAGTCGAGATAGAAATAGCATTCTTTGACGTCCTCGCCGTGATTCCCTTCGCTGTTGGTCAATCCGAACAAGCGCTCCTTGAGAATCGGGTCCTGTCCATTCCAGAGGCTTAACGCAAAGCAAAGCTGCTGATGATCGTCGGAGAGTCCCGCAAGGCCGTCTTCTCCCCAGCGGTATGCCCGCGAGCGTGCCTGATCGTGAGTGAAGTAATTCCATGCGTCACCGGACTCGCTGTAATCTTCGCGAACGGTCCCCCACTGACGCTCCGAAAGGTACGGCCCCCACTTCCGCCACGGCTTATCAGGCCTGTGGGCTTCGTCAAGCCGATTGTGCTCGATCGTCACTGAACACCTCCGATTCTCGTAAGTGTGTTTCGCCGAGTGCGCGACCTACACCTGGCGCTCACGAGCGACACGGCCCGTGTGATCTCGTCTCGGCGTCACGCACGCTGCACAGAGTCCGCATATCCGTTTCGTCTTCATTCGATGCTCAATACTCCGAACATCGCTATGCGGCGCGTCTATCGATACGCCAACATCGTGTTGAATTGATGTCCGGCTGCGACGCAGCGCGCTATCGATCTCAAGACACACAACACCCGCTCGACGTTTTGGCCGACGGCGAAAGCACACCGCCTGGCTTGCGTGTTCGAGTCGTCGGATCAGGAAGACGTCTACGATGCTTAAGAAAACGGGACGCGCGGCGTATTCAACGATCGACGCGTTTCATGTCATCCGGTTTCCACGTCTGATCGAAGAACGCCTGTTTCGGGCTGTACAGTCTAAGGATGACGAAATAGCCCTTGCCGGGAACGGTCTGCACCCAATTGCTTTCCTGACCTGCCGGCGCGCTCGGGCCGAAATAAAGATCGAACGAGCCGTCCTGGTTCGCCGCCGGCTTGTCCATCGAATTGAGTGACGGCAACGGTTGCCCGTTCTCGAGCCCCGATGCGGTGATCGAATCGTAGACCGTGACTGACCAGAAGTTCGCTGCAGGAACATTGGGGGGCAAGTGCAACTGGTATGTTTTCGCTCCGTCCAGATAGTTGCCGTCGGCGTCTCGCCATGTCGACGGGTACTTCGCCCCCTTCTCGACGATATCGACGACCATGCCGGGGCTCGCTGCGTACGCCGACGTAAAGTAGGCATCCCGCTGAACCAGATTCGTGAACGTGCCGCTCGCTTTGAATTCCGGATTCTGTCCGGCGAAGACATTCACCCACTGTCGATCCGGGTAGTACCTCCCCCCCGGCTGGCTCGCGAGCGCATTGAATATCTCGTCCTTGCTCATCTTGAACGCCGTCTTCGCCGCCTTGTCGAGCAGCTCGCGCTGCCGCTGCGTCGGCTCGAACGGCTTGCCCTTCTGAATTCCGATGGCCGCCATCATGCCGCGCATGTCCATATCGGCAGGGTCGACGGTCTCTTGTTCGACAAAGCGCGCCAGCATGTCGAAATAGGTCCCGTCTTGCGGAAATAGCATGAAGGCGGGCGTCGACGAACCATCGGGAAATTCCATGGCCAGAGCGCTTTCACGTTTCCCATAGGGATAGATATGCGTGGCTGCGACAAGCTGATTCGGCGGCGCCAAGTTTTTCGGGTCCGTAAAGAAGGCTCGGAAGAACACCAGCACGTTGTTCGTGCGCGAACGATAGACGTAGTAGCCCTTGGGCGCAGGATGGCTGTA
Source organism: Pararobbsia silviterrae (assembly GCF_003628125.1). Classification (GTDB taxonomy): domain Bacteria; phylum Pseudomonadota; class Gammaproteobacteria; order Burkholderiales; family Burkholderiaceae; genus Pararobbsia; species Pararobbsia silviterrae. The sequence goes on along the minus strand of NZ_RBZU01000002.1, from coordinate 523,589 downwards.
GTTCCAGGGCACGATCAGATAGTTGCCGCCCTTGCCCGCGTCGGGTCCGACGAAACCGAAATCACCCGTGTACGTCTTGCCGCCGATCACGGGTCCGGTCAGCGGACGCTGGAAGAAGTCGTCCAGAATGCCCTGTGTTTTCGGTGGAACCTCGACCACGATGGGACCATCCTTTGCAAGGTCCACATAACCCATCGCATAGAGACAATCGGAGTTCGGCGTGGTCACCTTGGTTTTGGCGTTCAACCGCTCCTTCCATACCGGCAGCACGTGATATCCGGCTCCGTACGTTTTCTCGGACCCTTCCTTCATCGCGAACAGATTGACCGCGGGCAGAGACCAGAGATAGACCTGTACGGCCCGCTCGAAATACAGCTCTTCACTCAAGGCCTTCGCCGTATCCGCGGTTGGGAAATCGCCTGCAAATGGCGCGTTCGCCAAGGCGTCGTGATTGGCATCGACGATGGGCGCCAGCGCGGTCTGCGCGGATGCGCCCGGCATCCATGCGCCGATGCTCGATAGCAGCACGGTAGCCGACACGCACAACGCGACGCGCAGACGACTCGATTCATTGGCTTTCATACGCTCGTTTCCTCGAAGTCCGGCATTTTGAAAGCCTTTGTATTCAGCGCGTCAGTCGCGCCGTAAAAGCGGAACGTCGGCATGGGCCGCTTGCCACTCGTCGGAATCCAGTTCGCATCGAGTCCCGCCGGCGCGCTTGGCCCGACGTACAGCGTGACGCTGCCGTCAGCGTTCTTCGTCATCTTGGCTAGATCGTAAGACGACAGCGTCGTGCGGTTTGATTCGGAATAGATGAATGAGAAGGTGGCATGGTCATAGACAGTCAAAGCCCAGAACTGCTTGACGGGCATGTCCCTGGGTACCTCGACCTTGTAGAGCTTGCCGGGGGCCATCGGGTTACCGTTCTTGTCCGACAGTGCAACGAGGTACTGGTTGGCAGGAGACTCGGCGTAGACCTTAGGCATATACGTGCACCAAAAATATTCGGCCGCGCGCTCGATCAAGTCGATGCGGTCCGCATAGGTGAACGTGAACATTCGGTTTGCATCGGTCTGCATCAACGAGACGTAATGCCGGTCGGGCCAGAAGACGCGTTTCGCAATGACATCGTCGAAATACGACTGCAGAAAAAACCACGCATCGATGGCTGCCTGGCGCATCGCCTTCCGCGCGGTGTCGTCCGGTGCGAACGGCTTCCCTTTTTCGATGCCGAGCGACGTCAGCATGCCCATCATGACCTTGTCCTGCTCCTTGACCGGCTCGACGCTCATGATGTCGTGCATGTCCTCGAAGTGGCGTTCGTCGTAGAACGGCAGCGTCGGATAGCGCTCGTTGATCGGGTCGATGAAGCGTTGTTTCGGCGGATCGGCGGCCTCCGACAAGTAGTACATCCGCAGGCGTTGCGCATACCGGTACGCATCCGCGGTGCTCTTGCCCGGTGCGGGGACCGAGCGAAACGCGAACGCGATTCGATAGTTCGGCGATGCGACGTGGATATACCCTTTCGGCACGTCGCCCTTGTATCCGGGAGGCGTGAACAGGAATTTGGCGCCCTTGCCCTTGTCGAGCCCTGACGGTCCGACATCCGCGATGGTGTATTGCCAGGCATCGACGACCTGCCCGTAGAGACTCCCGTCCGGACCGGCAGCAGGGACTTCGAGCACCGCCGGGCCCGTGCGCAGATCCGTGTATGACGCGATGTACGGTGTCGTGCTATTGGCCGTGATGGCTTCGAGCCTCGGCGTCGCGGGCGCCGAATACGCGATGATGTCGTTGTCTTTCGCTCCCAGAGTGTCGAATGCGGCGCGTCGGAAAGAATAGATTGCAATCGCAGGCATATTCCAGAGCACCGCTTCGAACGCCCGGTGATATTTGATCTGATAGTCAAAATCTTGCGTCGACGCCGTTGCGCCCGCGGGCGGCCGGCCTCCAAGCGGTTCCGATTCCCCTGGCGCTGGCGCGTGTGCTTGCGAACCCTCGGCCGCCGCAGCTTGAGAGACCCCGCCACCCGATGCGGCAACGCGTGTCGCCGCCGCCGCGAAAAGAAACTCACGTCGATCCACGTTGGCCTCCCTTGCAAGCATTCGCTCGCGTATCAACGACGACTCGGATGGGAATTCGTGCCGGTGCGATGTGCGAGGTCACGTCGATCAAGCGCCGCACGAACACGAGTGTAGGTGGACTCGATCGGTGTCTTGAGGCAAACAGGGGGACAATGACGGCGATCGGGTATCGCACGATTCGTTCATGCGCATGATTCCCAAGCCCGCCGCATCGACAACTCGGCCAGTGCAAATACGACCGGCTTCAGATCCTAAGCGGCCGGTTGCGCATCGTATCTAGAACGCCTTGCGAAGCTGCAGCCAACAATGTACGGACGTGTTGGCGTTCGTACTGAGTATCTCGGGTGTCCGCCCGAACGGAAATGCGACGCTGCTCGTGATCAGGAGCTTGTAGGGCCCGTTCCATTGCAGGCCGAAGCCCGCGCTGCTGAGTTGACCGGTGTTGGGCCCGGGAACGAACGGGTCCTTGAACACCTGGACCCAGCCGGTATCGACGAAGGCGGAAAACTGCCAGATACCCGGAATGCTCTGGAACGTCGCATCGTGACGATATTCGACCGTCGCCAGATAGCCGCGCGAACCCGATAGCACGCCGACGTCGTAGCCCCGCACGCTATCGGGGCCGCCCAGATAGAACTGCTCGGACGTGTCGATGTTCTTGCTCGACGTCTGCCCCGAGAAACCGACGTAGAGCGCGTCGTAATGCGTGAGTTGCTGAAGCCTCGACGTCGACAGCGCGAGCTTCGCATAATGGCCCGCGGTATCGGCGCCCAACTGATCGACGATTTCCGTTTGGAGATTGTTGGCGGCAAGCACGCCATACGTCATCGCAATACGCCCGTTCGTCACGCCGCTCGCATCGAGTTCGTCGCCGGCAAGCGTGGCCGTTACGCTGTCCGTGTGACGATCGCTCTGCAGACCGATCACATCGATATTGTCATTGAGCCTTCTGAAGTCGTACTCGATCTGACCGTAGAGATTGCCCGCCGTATTGCGGATCAAGGGCTGGGACAACACCGCGCCCGCGACGAAAGCCGAACCGTGCGCCTGCAGATCGGAAAGATCGTTGTGAAGGTGATAGTCGAGCCCCGACACATTGACGCCCAGCGTCGTGCCCTGTCCGTTGAGCAGGTACCGGTAGTCCATGCGCCCATAGGTCATGCCGGAGCCCGACGTCAGCGCGCTGAAATCCAGCAAGTCGCCTTGATTCAGCGGGCTGTTGATCGTCAGGTTGCCGCTGCCCCGCACACGGCCGCTATAGGGATCGCCGAAATTGTCGACGCCCGCGTCGCCCGTCACGCGCGGCTGCGGCGTCACGTCGACGAGCATATCGGACGTGCCGACCTGCTCGCCGGGCCGCATCGTCGAGGTGACCTCCGCACCCGGGATGTCTTGCATCAAAAGCAGCGTGCGCTCGAGCTGAAATTCCGTGACCGGCTGATCCGGCTGAAGCGCCGCGAGCGTGTTGTTCAACACGCGGTCCGACACGCCGCTCTTATTGTTCAGCGTCACCGCGCCGTACCGCGCCTCGGCCACGTTGATCCGCACGACGCCGTTCTCGATCGTCTGTGCCGGCACATAGGCCGTGGCGAGCGGAAAGCCGTGCTGGTGATAGACATCGCTGATGCGATCGGCAAGCGCATTGAGATCGCTCAACGTGAGGTCCTTGCCCTCGCTCGACGCCACGGTATCGTGCAATAGCTCGGCAGGCAGCTCGGTATTGCCGACGATCTCGATCGTGCGCACCAGGAAGGTTTTCGTGTTGTCGACCGGCGCGCTCTTCGGAGACTGAATCGTCAGATCGAGGTTCGAAGGCGGGGGCTGAAATGAAGGTTGCGGCGCCTGCTGAAGCAGTTGGCCGCTCCCGTTGTTCGGGGTCGTCACGCGCGCCTGCCCGTGCGCGGCAAACGCCGCTGCCGTGAGGGCAAGCGCGAGGCAGGTTCGTATTGGATGCTGGCGGTTCGAGCGAATCTCGATCATGGTCAAGGTTTGAATGTCTCGTGAGCCGCGCCGCTTCGCGCGCCGTGTCGTGTTGTGTTGTGTCGATTCGTTTCGTATCGATCCGCGTCGTCTCGTTAGCGCGCTCAGCCCTCAGTCCGCGGGCATGCGAACCCCGCCGTCCAGGACCGTGAGTCCCATCCCCGGATGGAAGTCCGCACGCACCACGTTGCGCTGATTCGGGACTTCCTCCTGCATCTGATTGCCCGTGAAATTGCCTCTCGCCGTATCGGATGCCGTGCCGTACGGCGTCTCGAGATCCTGCGGGCCGGCAAAGGCGTCGACGCTCGCAATCGTGCCCGGCGGCACCGGAGAAATCGGCGTGATGATGTCGGCGTACAAGCCGCTCGGCTGCGCCAACACGTAGTTGCCCGCATCGGCGCCGCTGATCGTCATCGCCGTGCTGACGGGCTTGTTGAATCCGACGTTCGGGTTATCGAAGTAACCGACGGCGCCGTTGCCGAGCGTGACGCTATCGCCGCCGAACACGCCCGACAACGTCGCGTCGAGGAGCGTGTCGTAGACCGTACCGTTATAGGTCCGGTTCGTCGTCTGCGTGTTCGCGACCGTGAGCAGCGCCGGCGTGACCGTGACCCAATCCACGCCGCCCGTCAGCGTGTAGTTGCCGGCGAGCGCCGCGCCGTTGCCGGTCAGCGTATAGCCCGAGAGCCCGCCCGTCGCGAATGCGATCTGGTTGCCCACATTCTTGCTCGACAAGACCCCATTGCCCGACAGCGTGAGCGTCTCGCCGTTCACGCCCTGCAGCACGCCGTTCGTCCCGAACACACCCGCCGACGCGTCCGTCGTCGCGTCATACGTGCGGCTGCCCGTGAGGCTCAGGACAAACGGCGTAATGTTGGCCGACGTCGCCGCCACCGTATTGAAGGTGTAGTTCGACGCATCCGCGCCGATGCCCGTGATGCCCGTGACGAGAATCGGAATGTTGTTACCGGCGTTGGGCGTCACGAAGTTCGCCGATTGCGCATTGAAGCTGACGCTGTCGCCGCTCAGAATGCCGTCGCTCGCGAGGCCGACCGTGGCCGTGCGCGAGCCGTCGTAGACCTTGCTGGAACCGGTCGCGACCACGTTGACGGCGAGCGGCGTGATCGTGACCCAGTCGACGCCGCCGACCAAGGTGTAGTTGCTCGCCAGCGTCGAGCCGTTGCCCGTCAGCGTCAACCCGCTGAGGGCGCCGAGCGAGAACGGCTTCTGCGTGCCGACGTTCTTGTCGAGCAGATTGACCGATCCGGACAGCGTGAGCGTCTGTCCGGTGAAGATCGTCCATTGCCCATCGTTGCCGAAGAGGCTCGCGCTTGCCGTGCTGGTGCCGTTATAGACACGCGTGCCGGTCAAGTTCAAGACATAGGGCAGGATGTCGGCGCTCGTGGTCGTCGTCGAGTTGAACGTGTAGTTCCCGAGATCGCTGCCCGTGCCCGTGATCCCCGCGACAGTGACCGGGATATCGTTGCCCGCATTGGCCGTGGCGAAGTTCGCGCTGCCGGCCGTAAAGGTCGCCGTATCGCCCGCCACGAGGCCGCTCACCGACAAGCCGCCGAGCGTGGCCGTGGTCGTCGCGTCATAGGTCTTGTTCTGCGCGGTGGCCGTGACGGTCAGCGCCTTGGGCGTGATGTCCGCGCTCGTCGTGACGACCGAACTTCCGAATACATAGTTGCTGATGTCGGTGCCGTTTCCGTACAGATTGACCGTGATCGGAATATCCGTGCCGACGTTCGGCGTGGCGAAATTGGCGGCGCTGTAACCGACGGAGGCATTGTCGTTGCCGACGAGACCGCTGACGGTGAAGCTGCTGAGCTGCGCGGTCGTCGTGCCGTCGTAGACCTTGTTCTCGCCGACCGCCGAGATCGTCAAGGCCTTGGGCGTGATGTCGACCCAGTCGCCGACGCCGGTACCGAGTGTGTAGTTGGACGCCAGCGCCCCGTTGTTGCCCGCGAGCGTGAAGCCCGCCACGCCGTTCGCCGCGAACGGCTGCGCGCTGTTCACGTTCTTGCTCGCAAGCGTGCCCGAGCCGGACAGCGTCAGCGTCTCGCCGTTGACGCCCATGAGTACCCCATTGTTGCCGAAGAGGCTGGCATTGGCGGCCGTCGTCCCGTCATAGACGCGCGTGCCCGTCAGCGTCAGCGCATAGGGATAGATGTCCGCCGAGGTCGTCGCGGTCGGGTTGAACGTGTAGTCGCCGGCGTCCGCGCCGCTCGCCGTGATGCCGCTCACCGTGACCTGAATGCCGTTGCCCGCGTTCGGCGTGGCGAAGTTCGCGTTGCCGGCCGCAAAGCTGAAGTTGACGGTGTCGCCGGACAGCACGCCGGATGGCGTGATGGTGGCCGTGGCGGCCGTCGTACCGTCGTAGGTCTTGTTCTGGGCCGTCGCGCTGACCGAGATGCTGAGCGGCGTGATCGTCACCCAGTCCGTGCCGCCCGTGAACGTGTAGTTGCTCGGCAGCGCGCCGCTATTGCCCGTGAGCGTGAAACCCGCGAGGCCGTTGGCCGCGAACGGCACCTGCGTGCCCACGTCCTTCGAGGACAGCGCGCCGGTTCCGGAGAGCGTCAACGTTTCGCCGTTCGCGCCCGTCAGTACGCCGTCGTTACCGAACAGACCGGCCGCGGCGCCCGTCGTGCCGTCGTAGACGCGCGTGCCGTTGAGGTTCAGCACGAAGGGCAGGATATTCGCCGTGGTGGTCGCCGTGGTATTGAACGTGTAATTGCCCGCATCCGCTCCGCTCGCCGTGATGTCGTTCACCGTGACCTGAATGCCGTTGCCCGCGTTCGGCGTCGCGAAGTTCGCGTTGCCCGGCGCGAAACCGAAGTTCACGACGTCGCCGCTCAGCACGCCCGTGGTGCCGACCGTTGCCGTAGCCGCGGTCGTGCCGTCATACGTCTTGTTCTGCGCCGTCGCGCCGATCGTGATCGCGAGCGGCGTGATCGTGCCCGTCAGGCCGCTCGGCCCCGTGAACGTGTAATTCCCCGCGTCGGCGCCTGAAATCGACATGCTTGCGGTCACCGGCTTGTCGGTGCCCACGTTCTTGTCGTTGAACGTGCCTGTCGTACCGTTGTCGAGCGTCACGGCGTCGCTGCCCAAGACGCCGGCGAGGGTCGCGCCGCTCAGCGTGGCCGCGGTCGTGGCGTCGTAGACCTTGGTGTCCACCGTCGTGCCGACGACGGTCAGCGGCGCCGGCGTGATCGTCACCCAGTCCGTGCCGCCGACGAGCGTGTAATTGCTGGCGAGCGCGCTGCCGTTGCCCGTGAGCGTGTAACCCGCGAGACCGTTTGCGGCAAACGGCTGCGCGCTGTTCACGTTCTTGCTCGCGAGCGTGCCGGTGCCCGATAGCGTCAGCGTCTGACCGTTCGCGCCCGTGAGCACGCCGCTGTTGCCGAACAGATTCGCGTTGGCGTTCGTCGTCGCGTCATAGACGCGTGCGCCCTGCAGGTTCAGCACGTACGGCGTGATATTGGCGCTCGTCGTCGCGGACGTGGTTTGCAGCACATAGTTGCCGGCATCGGCGCCGCTGATACCGATACCGAGCACGGAAATCGGAATCGCGTTGCCGACGTTGGCCGTCGCGAAGTTCGCGGACGTATCGCTAAACGTCACGTTGTCGCCCGACACGACGGTGGGGCTACTGAGCGCGACCGTCGCGGTCGTCGTGGTGTCGTAGACCTTGTTGCTGCCCGTGGCGACGACCACGAGGATCGGCAACGTCGTGATGCTGGCCGTGAGGCCCGCCGGTTGGATCAGCAGGTAGTTCCCCGCATCGGTGCCCGAGACCGTCATGCTCGTGGTCACCGGCTTGTCGGTACCGACATTCTTGTCGTTGAACTGGCCGACGGTGTCGTCGCCCAACACCACGTTATCCGAACCGAGCACACCGACCAGGGTGGCGCCCGTCAACGCCGCGTCGGAGTTGCCGTCGTACTGCTTGTCATGGGCGACCGTGCCGGACACCGTGAGCGTGACCGGCGTGATCGTCACCCAGTCCGTGCCGCCGGCGAGCGTGTAGTTGCTCGACAGGCCGGTCCCGTTGCCGAGCGCAAGCGTACCGAGGTTCGAAAACGGCACTTGATTGCCGACGTTCTTGCTGGTCAGCGTGCCGGTGCCGCTCAGCGTCAGCGTCTCGCCATTGACGCCGGCGATCGAACCGCCGGTCGCGAACAGGCTTGAATCGGCATTCGTCGTCGTGTCGTAGACACGCGTGCCCTGCAGGCTCAGCACACGCGGCGTGATGCTCGCCGTGGTATCGGCGCTCGAATTGAGCAGCGTGTAGTTGCCGGCGTCGGTGCCGCTGGCCGTAATCCCCAACACCGACACCGGCAGATTGTTGCCGACATTCGCTTGCGAGAAGTTGGCCGACGTATCGCCGAAGACCACGTTGTCGCCCGCCACCACGCCGGTGCTGCTCATATTGACTTGCGCGGTCGTCGTGCCGTCGTATTGTTTGTCGATGCCGGCGGCCACGACGGTGATGCCCAGCGAGGTGATGTTCGCCGTGATGCCGCTCGGCTGAACGAGCGTGTAGTCGCCCGCATCCGCGCCCGAAATGGTCATCTGCGTGGATACCGGCTTGTTGGTGCCCACGTTCTTGTTGTTGAACGTCCCCGTCGTGTCGTTGCCGAGCACGACGGTGTCGCTGCCGATCACGCCGCTCAACAGCGCGTTCTGCAGGGTCGCGGCCGCCGTGCCGTCGTAGACCTTGTCGAGCGCGGTCGTATTGAGCACGGTCAGCGTCGCGGGCGTGATCGTCACCCAATCCGTGCCGCCGACCAAGGTGTAATTGCTCGCGAGGCCGCTTCCGTTGCCGAGCGTCAGCGTGCCGAGGCTCGACAGCGGAATCTGGTTGCCGACATCCTTGGTGGGCAGCGTGCCGACGCCGCTCAGCGTCAGCGTCTGTCCGTTGACGCCGTCGATCACGCCGTCACTCGAGAACAGGACCGAGGTTGCATTCGTCGTGCCGTCGTAGACGCGCGTGCCGGTGAGGTCGATGACCTTCGCGGTGATCTCGCCGAGCGTGCCGCTCGCCGAGGTCGGCAGCGTGTAGTTCGACAGCTTGGTGCCCACCGCCGCCGAGTAGTCGGGCGGCTCGAGCGTGGCGCCGATCCCGATGTTCGTGCCGACGTTAGGCGAGAGATAGCCGCTCGATGCGGTCTGCGTGATCGTTGCGCTTTGGCCCGCGACAAAGCCCGTAATCGTGAAGTCGGACGCGCCGAGCGTCACCGACGTCGTGCCGTCGTACTGCTTGATGGGGTTTCCGGTGATCGTCACCGAGAGCGGCGCCGGCGTGATATTGGCGAACAGATTCGACGGCTGCGAGACGACATAGTTGCCCGCCTGCGGCCCGCTCAGGGTGAAGCCGCTCGCGAAGACCTGCAGATTGGTACCCGCATTCGGCGTGATGAACTGCCCCGTGGCGCTGCCCGACGAGAGCGTGACGCTGTCGCTGCCGAGCACGCCCGACAGCGTGGCATCGCTGCTGTTGATCGTCGCATTGGTCGTTGCGTCGTAGACCTTGTTGTTCGCCACCGCACCGCTGACGGTCAGTAGCGCGGGCGTGATGTTCGCGGTCAGCCCGGTGAGCGGTTGCAGCACGTAATTGCCGGCGGCGCTGCCCGAGATGCTGAAGCCGCTCGCCGTCACGGCAATGTTGTTGCCCACGTTGGACTGCGCGAACGTGCCCGTGGTGGACGTATTGAGCGTGACATTGCCCGCGTCGGACGGGATCACGCCCGACAGCGCCGCGGTGCTGACATTGAGCGTATCGGAGGTCGTCGTGTCGTAGACCTTGTCGGTGGCATACGCATTCAGGATGTAGAGCGGCGCCTGCGTGATCAGGCCGGGGCCGGACGCCATGGTGGGGAGCAGATAGTTCGTGAGCAGCGTGCCGCTCTCGGCCGTATAGTTGCCCGGCACGAGCGCCCCGCTGACGGTCCAGCTCCCCGCATTCGCCGACGCGTAGTTGAATTGCGCGGTGGGCGTGATGCTCGCCCCCTCGCCGCTCACGAAGCCGGTGATCTGGAAGTTGCTGCTGCCGACGCGCGCGATCGTATCGCCGTTATAGACCTTGGTCGGGTTGCCGATGATCGTGACCGTGAGCTGAGCCGGAAGGATCGTGCCCATGCCGTAGGCCGTCACGGGGAACGAGTAATTGTTCAGGTTCGTGCCGGGCCCCGCCGTCAGGTCGGACTCCGTGAGCGTCGCCGAAACAGGCTGCTGTCCGGCGTTCTTCGTCGCGTACTGTCCTGTGACGGTCTGCGACACCGTCGCGCTGTCGGTCCCGACGAAGCCGGACAGCGTGAAGTCGCTGGCCGGAATCGTGGCGACCGTGGTCCCGTCATACGTCTTTGACGGGTTGTTCGTGATCGATGCCGTGAGCTGGTCGACGATGGCTTTCTGGACGATCGTCCCCAACCCCGTCGCGGTGGCCGGTAGCGCGTAGTTCGACAACAGCGTGTTCGACCCGGCCTGGAAGTCGCTTGCCGGGAGCGTCGCGCTCACGCCTTGGAAACCGACATTGGGCGATGCATAGGCACCCGTCGTCGGGTAAGGATTCAGCGTGATCGACTCGCCCGGGATCGCGCCGACGACCTCGTAGTTGTCCGCGCCGAGCGTGGCCGTATCGGTGCCGTCGTAGACCTTGGTCGGGTTGTTGATGATGTTCACTTCGACCGGCGCAGGGGTGATGATGCCGCTCGGGCTGGTCACGCTCGATGGGAACGTGTAGTTCGACATCGATGTCCCGGCCGCCGGCACGAAATCGGAAGCGGTGACCGTCGCGGTCACGGCAATGCCGGTGCCCGCATTCGGCGTCGCATAGGTCGCGCCGGTTTGTCCGATGGTCGCGCTCTGCCCGCCCACGAAACCCGAGATCGTGTAGTTCGCTTGCGTCAGCGTGGCGTTGACGCTGCCGTCGTAGACCTTGGTCGGCGAACCGAGGAACGTGATCGTGAGCGGCGCCGGCGTGATATTCGCGGTGATGCCGGTGATCGCGGTCACCGAATAGTTGCCGGCCGCCGATCCGCCCAGCGTCATGCCGTTGACCGACACGGGCAGGTTGTTGCCCACGTTCGACTGGCTGAATGCGCCGGTCGCGCCGCTCGTCGTCAACGTGACATTGCCGGCGTCCGCGGGCACGAGCCCCGTGATCGTGGCATCGGCGAGGTTCAGCGTGGCCGACGTGGTCGCGTCATAGACCTTGTCGTTGGCCGTCACGCCCGTGATCGTCAAGCCCTTCGGTGTGATATCGGCCGCGAGATCGAGCGGGGCCGAGATCTGATAGTCGCTCGCCTTCGGACCCGTCAGCGTGAATCCCGTGGCCGCCACGAAGATCGCGTTCCCGACATTGGGCGATGCGAACGTGCCGGTCGCGCCGCTCGTGTCGAGCGTGACTTGTCCGGCGTCCGCGCTGATCAGGCCGAAGAGCGAGGCGTCGCTCACGTTGAGCGTATCGGCCCGCGTGCCGTCGTAGACCTTGTTGTTCGCGATAAGCCCGCTGATCAGCAACGGCGCGGGCGTGATCGTGCCGGTGCCGGACGCCGAGCTCGGCAGCGTGTAATTCGCGAGGTTCGTCCCCGTGTTGGCCACGAAATTGGTCGACGTGAAGGTCGCATTGACGGGGATGTTCGTGCCGGCATCGGCGCTCGCATAGGTCACGGAGCTCGCTTGATTGACGCTTGCGCCCTGTCCCGCGACGAATCCCGTGAAGCTGTAGTTGCTGGCGGTCAGCGGTGCCGACGTGGTGCCGTCGTAAACCTTCGTCGGATCGTTGACGATGTCGACCGTGAGCGGCGCGGGCGTGATCGTGCCGATATCCGCGGAGGCGGTCCCCTTGGCCTGATACCCATAGGCGGGAATGCCCGCCGCCGTCGTGACGACGACACCGGCGAAGGACGTCGGAGAATTGACGGTGATTCCCGTGCCGGCATCGGATGTCGCATAGGTCCCCGTCGCGCTCGCGATGACGTCGCCGTTGACGAGTCCGGTGGTCTGCAGATTGGCGCTCGTCAATGCCGCGGTCGTCGTGCCGTCATAGACCTTGCTCACGCTGCCGGTCAGTCCCGTGAGCGTGATGGTCGGCGCGAGGCTGTAGAGAAAGCCGTTACCCGAGGCCGCCGCGCTCGTCCCATAGGGCGCGTTGTACTGGACGAACGACGGTGTGAGTCCATCGGTCGTATCGAGCGTCGGATTGGTCGAGTAGATCAGCCACGGCGCCGACGTCCCCGTGCTGACCGCCGAACTGCCTGCGTCGTTCACGAAGTTCGCGTTCGTGGCCAGCACGACGCCCGCGCCGCCCACGATCGAAGCGCCCGCGGCGATCGTCAGATTGCCGGCGCCCGCCTGCATGGTCACCGCGCCCGCGCCGGTGACCGGCGCATTGATATTGATCGCATTGAGCGCTTCGAGCGTCAGGCTCGCGACGGAGTTGGTCCAACTGATCGCGGCGTTGACGTTGATGTCGCCGGCCCCGGCACTCTGCACGCCGAAACCGGTCGCGCCCGATGCGGTCGTCTGCTCGACGACGTTCGTGCCGCCGTTCAACGTGTCGGAGATCTCGCCGGCCGCGGTCGCGTCGATCGTGAGGTCGGTCGGGTCGACGAGCCATGTGCCCGCTTGGCCGCGCGGCGCGGCTGCCGTGATTGTCGTGTTGGGCGCAATACTGAACTGAGCCGCGGACGTTTCGATCGAACCGCCGTTTCCGCCGTTGGGCGCGCTCGCGTCGAGCGTGCCGCCCACATTCACCTGCCCGGCCGCCATGCCGCCGAGCAGCACGATCGAACCTTCGTGGTCGTCCACGGTCTGCGCGCGCACCATGCCCGTGTTGTTGACCACGCTCGCCAGCAGCGAATTCTTCGCGCCGGCGGTCATGATGACTTGACCGCCATCGGCAACCAGCAACTGCCGGTTTTCAGCGAGATTGTTCAGCGTGCTCGCATCGACCTGGACGTGGAGAAGTTGCGAACCGTCGAAGGTGAGCGTGGCGGCGCTGCCGCCCGCGAGCGCGATCGTGCCGAGCCGCGCCGTGATCACGCCTTGATTGGAGACCTTGTTGCCGAGCAGGACGGTATAGCCGCCGTCCGCCACCGCAATGGTTCCCTGGTTGACGACGCTTCCCTTGCCGTTGCCGCTGAACTGGCGCGTGTTTCCGCTCAAACCATCGGCGCCGACATCGAGCGTGGATGCCACGATGCCCCCGACGTTCACCTGCGCGGACGGACCGAACAGCACGCCGTTCGGATTGATCAGCCAGACTTGTCCGTTGGCGTTGAGATGGCCCAGGATCGTGCTGGGCGTCATGTCGTAGATGCGATTGACCGCGAGCGCGCTGCTGCCCGGCTGGACGAAATTGACCGTCTGCGCCGCGCCGACATTGAAGCTTTGCCAACTCAATTGGAGCGTCTGGCTGCTTTGATCGATCGTGGTCGTCGAGCCCGACTGGCTGATCGTGCCGATCCCCGAGGTGACTTTTCCGCCCGTGGGCCCGCCGCCGGCATAGGCCGGGGAATCGAGTAGAAGCGCGCCGGCGGCGACCAGCAGGGCCATCGCATGCGCGGCGTTCCTGCCGGACGCCCTAAAGCCTCGGCCCGGGCGTCGACGCGCGCACTCCGACGCAACGACCCATTGCTTGAGGGAAATGCTCCAGCGTAAGCGGTAGATGTGGTTCATGGCATGGCCCATTCTCGGCGGACAATCGAACTGCTCCGGTGCGACCGTGAAGCCGCACCAACGCCAGACACCCCGTTTCGCGCTGTCAGACACCCCTGTCCGGGTCGAATCGCTGTGTTCGAACCACGCAACGCATCGATTCAATTCGCAACGTTTGCTAACGTCGATAAAGATTGCAACGGCAACCGCATGCCGTATCGATCACTGACCGAATCGTCTACGCTCCGGCGTCATCTCATCGATCGCTAGGAGCGCCTTAAGCGCATTTCGGACTAAACCGAGTGCATTCGTCACGCGACAATCGTTACGACGTTAGCAATCGTTTCCAATCAATTAACAGAGCTAATCAAACATTTCCCTGTCAATTCTTTCGTAGGTTCCGTGCGGATGTGTGTCAAGAAATTGGCGGGTCGATTGACTTGCACACAATGCTTTTCGATGAACGCAACGAAGCCAAACGAGTCAGGTTTTCCGATTGCCATGCGACCGCGAGCGAGCCGCGGCCATGACGACACGCTGAATCGCGAAGCATGTACGCGCGGTGGAAATTCGAGGGGTGTCGAGGGATGCGTCAAGGTGCGCGCCTCGCGCGCGGGGTCGTTCGTTGGGGTGAACGGCGAGATCGATTCGATCAGGTCGTTCGAGGTACAGAGGTGCCGACGTGCTGAGGTGCTGAGGTGCTGAGGTGCTGAGGTGCTGAGGTGCTGAGGTGCGGGCGATCTTAGCCGGAGGGTGAGCAATTTCCTGTTATTTCATCGACGATGCGCGGCTTTCCGCGCTTGATGGCGGCCGCTGCATGGAAAACCCGTGGACGGTGAGCCGCGCCGCATCGGCGCATCCGCACGCAAACCCGCACGATGCACAGCGTGGATGCCTCGGTCTGGACCTGACCGGGACAGCCGAGCGGCGCGGATTATCGTACAGGCATGCTAAGCGCTTGCAGCTCGGTCGTCTGCGGCGTGAGCTGAATCTTGCCGTCGACGATGTCCATCCGCAACGGCGTCCCGGCGCCGTCGGGCAACTTGACGCCCCCGTCGACGACGTGCAGCGCCATTTCGTTGAAGCTCAATCGGACATCGTCATGGCTGGACTTCTTGACGGGCTCGCAATGATAATTGCCCGACTTCGGGTCGGCGCCCCACGCCCAAAGACACGTGATGTCATTTTCCTGAGCAAGCTTCTGCGCGCGCTCAAAGCCGATTTTCGGATCCGCATTGGCCGCATCGGTCGGATCGAAGGAAGAACACGCCGAACATGCGACGGCGGCGAAGAACATCGTCACGACCGGACGAAAATACGGGACACGCACATGCTTCTCCAGAAAATACCCGCCTGCGGGAAACCCTTGCATCTACTTGGGTTATCGGCAATCAGCGGGATGATCTTGAGTGTGCCAAGCGAAATGGAAAGCGCCGGCGCGCGCAGGGATTCGTCGAATCTGCACTCGCCGATCTGTTCGACCCCGAAAAGATCGTGCTGGGCGGACCGCTCAGCGTGCTGTTCTTGCGCGTCGAAGCGAAGGTCAAACGCGCGATCTCGGCCAACTTGCTACGCGGATATCAAGCGCCGCCGATCTACCTCACGCAATTCGGCGCGGATGGCGCATCGATCGGCGCGGCCGCCGTTGTCAGGGATCAGTTGTTCGCGCTGCCGCGCCTCGATCATCAGTAGCCGGACCGATGCACGCGTGCACACATGCGCGAGCGTGCCCGGTGGAATTCGATTCGCGTATCGGCGCGTCCATGCAGCCGGCGAAATCGCATGCGCTTCGAGCGATGCTTGCGAGCGCGCGTCCACGGTCGACGCCAAGCGCGCATGCTTGAGAAAAACATTGCTGTTTTGACCGCGCCGAGACGTTCAATTTAGAACGTTTTTTCCGGCCGACCACGTACGATCGAGCGAATATCCAAGTGCCGCTCGATGCATGCGTAACGAACACAGACTTCGCTATTTCGACTATTCGGCGACCACCCCTGTCGACGCCAGGGTGATCGAAGCCATGATGCAGTGCCTCGGCGTCGAAGGATGCTTCGGCAATCCGGCTTCGACCTCGCACGCATTCGGACTCGAAGCGCGTGCGTGGGTCGAGCAGGCGCGCGCGCGCGTCGCATCGCTCATCGGAGCCGCACCGGACTCGATTTTTTGGACCTCGGGCGCCACCGAATCGACGAATCTCGCGCTTAAAGGTTTTGCCGAAACCGCGCGCGGGCCATGCCGGTTCATCACCAGTCCGCTCGAACACAAGGCGACCTTGGACACATTGGCGACCCTCGCCACGCGCGGTCATACCGTCACCTGCATCCAACCTTCGCCGTCAGGCGCCATCACCGCAAGCGCGTTGAGCGACACGATCTCCGACGCGACATCGCTCGTCTCGCTGATGATGGTCAATAACGAATTGGGGACGCTCACCGATATTGCCGAGATCGCGGCGATCGTCCACTCGGCGGGTGCGATCTTGCATGTCGATGCCGCACAGGCCCTCGGAAAGGTCCCCATCGACGTCGATCGCCTCGGCATCGATTTGATGTCGATGTCTGCGCACAAGCTTTATGGGCCTAAAGGCATCGGCGCCTTGTATGTTCGACCTGAATGGATCGCGCGTATCGCCGGGCAGATCCACGGCGGCGGCCACGAACAAGGGCTGCGATCCGGCACGCTCGCGACGCATCAGATCGTCGGCATGGGGATGGCCTGCGAGATCGCCGCTTCGTCGATGGACGCGGATGCGCGTCACATCGAGACACTCAGTCAGTCCTTTCTCGACGGTTTGGCCGAGATCGACGGCATCACCGTCAACGCTCGAGCGGCCCGACGCATCCCGAACACGCTCAGCTTGACGGTCGACGATCCCGGCTTTCTCCCATTCATGCTGAGCGGCGATCTCGCCGTCTCGTCGACCTCGGCATGCAATTCGGCCTCCGGCCGCCCATCGCATGTGCTGACCGGTATCGGCTTGAGTCCCGAGGCGGCGTCTCGCACGGTGCGTATCAGCTTCGGCCGATATTCGACGCAGGCCGATATCGAATTCGCGTTGAGATGCATTCGAACCGCGGTGGATCAGTGTCGCGCCGCACGATGACGCGCACCCTGACGCTCCATGGAATAGCCCATGCTTGAATCCGTCCTGCTTGGCTTGATCGTCGGCGCCGTGCTCGGACTGACGGGCGCGGGCGGCGGGATCCTCGCGATCCCGGCCTTGGTCGCCGGCATGGGCTGGACGATTCAACAAGCGACGCCTGTCGCGCTCATCGCCGTCGCGAGCAGCGCGGCGATCGGTGCAGCGGAAGCCTTCAAGAAGCGGCTGGTTCGATATCGCGCGGCGCTCGTCATGGCGGCGGCCGGCATGCCGACGACGTGGGTCGGCAGTCATCTTGCGCAGCGTGTCCCCGCGCGTGTGCTGCTCGCGCTGTTTGCATCGGTGATGGTGCTGGTCGCCATCCGCCTTCTCCGGCAAGCGGCGCGATCCGGCACGGCTTCGTCGGCCTCGACACACTGCATCGGAAGGATTAATCCGGCGACCGGGCGTCTCGTATGGTCTCGTCCGACGGCGATCGCACTCACGATCATCGGCGCCATGACCGGCCTGATGACCGGTCTGCTCGGCGTCGGCGGCGGCTTCATGATCGTTCCGATGCTTCGACGGTTCACCGACATCTCGATGCACGCGATCGTCGCGACATCGCTCTGCGTCGTCGCCTTGGTCTCGAGTTGGGGCATCGTTTCCGCACTCGCGCACGGGATCAGGCCGTCCCTCGACGTCGCTTGGGTCTTCTCGATCGGCACGGCGGCCGGCATGGTCGCCGGACGCGCCGCCGCGCACCGCGTCACGCCGAACCTCATCCAATCCGGCTTTGCCGTCTTGTTAATCGTCGTATCGATCGGCATGGGAATCAAGGCGGCGGGCATGTCGTCCATCGAGGTTCCGTCGCGGCATCGCTCAAGCGTCAACGGATGACATGACCATGCGAACACACGACAGCGCAATTCGAAAAAGAAAGGCACACGCGGCGTGAACAAGAAAAAAATCAGACGTCTTTGCGCCGCCGGATCGCTTGCGGTCGTGATCGCGATCCCGGCATACATGCTCGCGAAGCGCGACGTTCCCGACATCCAATACGTAACCGTTCCGGTTGCTTATCAAGACATCGAGTCCACCGTGGAAGCCGTGGGCACGATCCGCGCCGCCGACCTCGTCAGCGTCGGCGCACAGGTCACCGGCCAGATCCAGTCGCTGCATGTCGCGCTCGGCGACCGCGTCAAAAAGGGCCAACTGATCGCGGAAATCGACTCGCAACCGCAGATCTATGCCTTGCGTACGGCCCAGGCGCAACTCCAGAGCGCCATCGCCGCGCTGCATGCGAGCGAAGCCTCGCTTGCGCAGGCTCGACTCACGATGGCGCGGCAACAGACATTGATCGTCCACGATGCCGGGTCTCACGCCGACTTCGAAGCCGCGGAAGCGGCCCTCAAGGTCGATCAGGCGAATGTCGAGATGTATCGGGCGCAAGTGACGTCCGCGCAAGTCAGCGTGGACACGGCGCGCGTCACGCTCGGCTACACACGGATCGTCGCGCCGAGCGACGGCGAAGTCGTCGCCGTGCTGGCGGTCGCGGGTCAGACCGTCAACGCGAATCAGACGACCCCGAATCTGATCAAGCTCGCGCGCCTCGATACCGTCGAGGTCAAGGCCCAGATCTCCGAGGCCGACGTCGTGCGGCTTCACCCCGGCTTGCCGGCCTACTTCACCATTCTCGGCGACCCGTCGCATCACTACATCACGCGCTTGAAAGCCATCGAGCCCGCGCCGGATTCGATTCTGACCGATACGACGACCCCGCAGACGAGCAATACGGCATCGACCAACGCGGCCGTCTACTACAACGGCTTGCTCGATATGCCCAACGCCGACGGACGATTGCGGATCTCGATGACCGCACAGGTATCGGTCGTGCTCGACCGCGCGCAACATGCCGCGGTCGTCCCGGTGACCGCGCTCGTCGAGCCGCCTCGTGCGGGGACGTCCAAGGTGCGCGTGCTCGCGTCCGATGGTCACGCCGTGACGCGTCGCGTGCAGACCGGAATCGCGAACGACACCGTCGTGCAGATTCTCGACGGTCTCGACGCGCACGATCGCGTCATCGTCGGCCAAGGTTCCAGCGCCAGTGCGCGCGATCCGTTCAGCACACCCGGCTAACATTGATGAACACGAGTCATCCATTGAATCCGGGCACCGCCTTGATCGAATTGGAGCGCGTGAGCCGAACCTATGGCTCCGGAGACACCGCGCTCACGGTATTGCACGACATCGATCTTCGTATCGAGCGGGGCGATATGGTCGCGATCGTCGGCGCGTCGGGATCCGGCAAATCGACGCTGATGAATATACTCGGCTGCCTCGATACGCCGTCCGCGGGCACCTATCGAATGGCGGGTATCGCCACCGACACGCTCGATCCCGACGGCCTTGCAAGACTTCGTCGCGAACATCTCGGCTTCGTGTTTCAGCGATATCAGTTGCTCAACGATCTAAGCGCGCTCGCGAATGTCGAAACGCCCGCCGTCTATGCCGGCATCGACCCGGCACGGCGCTATCGCCGCGCCATGCATCTGCTTGAGCGTCTCGGACTGGGCGACCGAGCCTCGCATCGCCCTACGGAATTATCGGGCGGTCAACAACAGCGCGTGAGCGTGGCGCGCGCGTTGATGAACGGCGGCCAGATCCTTCTCGCCGACGAGCCGACAGGCGCGCTCGACAGTCAGAGCGGCAAAGCGCTGATGACGCTGCTCCACGAACTCCACGCGCAAGGTCATACGATCATTATCGTGACGCATGACATGGAGGTTGCCCAGCATGCGCGCCGCATCATCGAACTGCGCGACGGGCGCGTCGTCAGCGATCGCGGCGGCGATTGGACATCCGCCGACGCCCCAACGGCGACGTCGCCGTCCTTGCCTTCGTTGCCGGCCACGGAATCGCAAGGCCTGCGCCATCCTTCCGCGGCCTTGGATCGATTACTCGAAGCCTTTCGACTCGCGATGCGCTCGGCCGCCACGCATCGTCTGCGGTCGTTCCTGACGATGCTCGGCATCATCGTCGGCATCGCGTCCGTCGCATGCATGGTCGCGCGCGGTGAAGGCAGCCGTCAAACGATCATGAATCATATCCGGCAGTTCGGCACCGATACGATCAGCCTCTTTCCGGGTCGAATGGCCGGCGACTTGCACGCGGGTGCGATCCATACGCTGAGTCTGGCCGATGTCCGCGCGCTGCAGGCGCAACCCTATGTCGACAGCGTCACGCCGGAAGTCACGAATAACGAAACCCTTCGCGTCGCCGACAAGGCCGTGACCGCGACGGTTCACGGTACAGGCGCCGACTATTTTCGCGTCCATGGGATTCCGATCATTGCCGGCCGTGCATTCGATGCGTCGCTCGTCGAGTCCGCCAGCCCCGTCACGGTCATCGATCAGAAGACCCAACAAACGCTGTTCGGCGCCGACTCGCCGATCGGCAAGGTCATTCTGGTCGGCAATCTCCCGTGTCATGTGATCGGCGTGTCCGGCACCAATGCCATGGCCTTCTCGCCCGGGTCGTTAGGACTCTATATGCCCTACTCGTCGGTCATGTCGCGCATGACCGGCGCATACAACCTGCAAAGCGTGACCATCCGGCTCGCGGACGGCGTGCCGTCGAACGCCGCGCTCGCCGGCATCTCGGCGCTGATCAAGCGACGTCACGGCACGGCCGACTTCACGACATTCAGCTCCGACACGTTCCTGAAAATCGCCACCGCGTCGAACGAGTCGTTCCGCATTTTTATTTCTTCGATCGCGCTCATTTCGCTGATCGTGGGCGGTATCGGCGTGATGAACATCATGCTGGTGTCCGTGACGGAGCGCACGCATGAAATCGGGATCCGGATGGCGGTCGGCGCGCGACGCTCCGACATCCGCAATCAGTTCCTTATCGAAGCGATCTGGTTATGCGCGATCGGCGGGCTGATCGGCGTCGTGCTCGCCATCGCGATCGTCCGTTTGTTTTCGAACCCTCATAGTCATTTTTATATGGTGCTGTCGATGAACTCGATCGGTGTCGCATTCGCGAGCGCCGTGTGGGTCGGCGTCGTCTTCGGATATTTTCCGGCGCGTCAGGCTGCGCGACTCAGCCCCGCCGAAGCGTTGATTCGCGAATGACCGCGCGCCTTCCCTCGACGCGCATCCGGTCCATGCGCGCCGCGCTTGAGACCGCTCGCCGCAAACCGGTCTCGCGTAGACGAGGCCTTGCACTCACGCTGCTTGCCTCGCTATGCGTCAGCGCATGCGGCACGCTCACCCACACCGCGTGGCAACCGCCCGTCGTCGACGTTCCCGAGCAGTGGCACACGGCGGACGCGGCAACGCCGGCGACGTTAGCGTCAACGTCAGAGCCTGCCGCGCCCCCTCGTCCGGAAACGACGGATGACGACGCGAACACCCGCACCGACGTCGATCCCTGGTGGCAGGCCTTCGGCGATGCCGATCTGAATCGGCTGATCGAGCGCGCCTTGGCGACGAGCCACGATCTGAAGACAGCCGTTCTCAACCTGCAGGCCGCCCAGTTCGCCGTCGATCTCCAGCACGCAAACCAGATGCCTGCATTATCGGCAAGCGCGGATCTCGCGAACGATCACTCGTTACACGGGAATCGTTACGTATCGCATGTCGATGCATTGACGGCATCGGCGAGCTATGTCGTCGATTTCTGGGGCGCCTTGGCCAGTTCGACCGAAGCGGCCAAATGGGAAGCGCGAGCCAGCGCGCAGGACGTACGGACGGCCAAGATGAGCGTCGCGGCGACAGTCGCCGACGATTATTGGCTCCTCGCGCTGCTCACGGAGCAGATCGAAACCAGTACCGCGTCAGTTCAATACGATGCGCAGACGCTTGCGTTGACGCAGGTGCGCTATCAATCCGGCGCCATTACGGCGATCGATCTGCTTTCCGCGCAACAAGCGCTCGCGATACAGCGCGCCGCGTTGAACGCCTTGATCCTGCAAAGCACGCAAACGCAGAATGCACTCGCCATCTTGATCGGCGAAGCGCCCGGCGAGGTCTTCGCCGTTCCTTCCGCGCGTCTGATGACGACGCTGCCCTCCGTCGCGCCCGGACTGCCCGCCGAGCTGCTGGGCCGCAGACCCGATGTTCGCGCCGCCGAATGGCGCACGCGTAGCGCGCTCGCCGACGTCGACGCCACGCGGGCGAGCTTTTATCCGAATCTGACGTTGACCGGATCGGCGGGCACCGCAAGCGATGCGCTCCGCAATATCCTGCAAAACCCTATCGGCACGCTGGCGGCGGACATCACGGCGCCCATTCTGAACGTGTGGACCATCAAGGCGCAGGTCGGCGCCGCGCAGACGACTTACGATGCCGCGGCGGTCGCCTTCGCCAAAACGTTCGAACAAGCGCTCTGCGACGTCGAGAACGCGCTCGCGGCGCGCGCCGACGATCAGGCTCAGGTCGATCAATGGACCCACGCGCTCGATGCGGCTCGACAAAGCGAGCAACGCGTGGCCTGGCAATATCGAACGGGTGCCGTTGCGTTGTCGAACTGGCTCGATGCCGAGCAAGCCACGCGCACCACCGATGCCGAACTCGCCGGCGCGCGATACGCGCTGCTCGCGAATCAAGTGGGCCTGTATGTCGCGCTGGGCGGAAGATAGCGGGATGCACGGGGCGGCGCGCGCTGGGGGGTTGGGTATGCGCCACCGCCCGTCTCTCCCGCACCGCCAGACAAAGGCGGGTGCGTTTGCGAACTATCTCTGCGGTGCCGATTGTGCGGGCTTTGCCGCATGCACACCGAGATGCGACATCGCCGCCAGACTCGTTTTGATCTGCTCGAACTGCGCAATGATGGCCCAGTCACGATACGGCTCCGGCGTGGCGAGCAGTGCACGATTGCCCATCGCTTGGATCAGGCAACGCGACTCGGGCGTCGCGCTGTAGGGATCGACCGCCGCCAAGGCGATGGCATCCGCGCTTTGCGGATCGTTTTTGAGGAGATCCTGCGCGTGTTGATTCACGGCCTGCTGGCCTTGTGCCCGCTGTTCAGGCGTGATCGTCGCAATCGGCACATCGATCGCCGACTGTTTGAGCATGTCGTACACGACATCGAAGAACTGCCCCAAATCAGCGGCCGACATCGCACCGACTGCCGTGCTATTGGCGAAGATCATCTGCGCGACGGGAACACATGTTTTAGGCGCCGCAGCATGTGCATCGGCGCTCAACGCGAACAGCGCCGTGCGCTCGTCGGGCGTGATGCGCAGCATGCCGTCGATGTAAATCGACGCGGTGGCAAATGGCGGCTTTCCGGCGTTGTCCTTGAGCATGCGAGAAATATCTCGATCTTCGCTAACGCGTCGAACCCAGTGTTTGAGGACCTCAGCCTTCGCCGGATCCTGGCCGAGATCGATGTTCTCCAGCGTCGACAACAGCGTCTTTTGCTCCGCGTCCATGCTCGAGGCTAGCGAAGACGGCGCAGCCGCCGCGTTCGTCGTCGTACCCTTCGTCGATGTCCCGCTCGCCGAGGCGGCGGACGCCACGCTCGTGTCTCCCGCCTGCGCATCGCCGGTCGCCGCCGCCGCACCGGGCAGATAGACGATCGTCGACATCGCGAGTGCCACGCCAACACCGCCTCTCATCCATCCACACACGGCACGCATCGTTGTCTTCATTGTTTTTCTTCCACTTTGCAGAGTTGAAGTGAGCGTTTTGCGTTGCGCCCCCCTCGACAGGCAGGCCTTGACACAAAGACGCTTCACGAAGCAGCCGCAACGCGCCGAGGCGTCTCGGCCGCTTCGATCACCACGCCTGCCGCGTACGCCGCTCAGCTCAAGCGGCGCGCGCGGCCGCGCGTACGAGCATCGACGCCGGTGTGAATTCGGCGCCGTATGCACGTTCAAGCGCACGCAAGGTCTCATGCAACTTGACGACGCCGAACTGATTCGCGCCCCAGCCGAACGGCAACGATTCCGGCGGAACGTCATAGCCATAGTGCAGCAGTGCGTCGATATCGTCGGGATGCTGCACGTCGCCGTTATCAAGCATGCGTGCGCCGGCATTCACCAGCGCGCAGCGCAATACATCGTGCATGGCGACGTCCGGCGCACGGGTCGATGTGTCTTGCGCGTCGCGTGCGTCGATCGAAGGGCCCGTCGGCTCACGCGTGATCGCTAACGTCGCCAGACCGGCCGCCACCATCGCGGCATCAAGCTCGTCCGGCGTCGCCGCCGTCGCACGAAGCACGGATACGGCGCGCCTCCAGTCGTCGATCAGCGAAGGACCGATCGCGATATCGGCGCCGTGCACGCAAAGCATGCCGAATGCGTCGGAAAAGGCCACGACACGTTCAAGGACGAAGGGATCGGCCTCATTTCCGCGCATGCACTGGAGCACCGAATCGGCTTGATGTCCGTATGCGAATGCGTCGACAACCCGAGCGTTACGCTTAAACGCCAGGCCCCCTCTCTTAGACGATAAAGACGCGCTTCGATGGACGCGATCCGGCGATGCGTCGGGCTGCACCTCGGCACGCTCGACGACGAGAATCGTGGCGTCGGCGGCACGCGAGACGACGGCGTCGATCGCGCGTTCGACGCCGTCCTGGCCGAATGCTCGCGAAATGACAACGAAGGGATCGCTGCGCGTGAATGCGCGCAGCGACTCGACATCCGCATAGCGCGACACCTGTATCGTTTGTTGCGCCCATGTCGATGCGGGCATCGCCGGCAACGCATCTCCGATCATGACGACGCTCTTGAGCACCGATCTCTGACTTGACCCGGAATGACGATCCGATGCCAAGCCGCGCGTCATGACGCTTGCGCGCACGCGGCTCGCGTTCCGGATCGCTCGATACCGAGCGGCGCTTTCGCAAGCGAGATAGCCGCGAAGCTCGGCGTCGAAGCCCGCTCGAGCGCCCTCTTTGAGCCCGGCTTCGACCGCGTCGCAGACCGCGACACCCTCGGTGCAGCGCCGCGCGCGAAACCCCGCACGCCGCGCCTCGATATCGGCGAGCCACGCGGGCGCGCGTTGCGAGATGGCCGCCGCACGCATCCGTCGCCGCCCCGCCCATCGTTTGGCGAGCTGTATGAGATCGTCGGAAACGCCGGGATCGTAAAGTTCGTCGACCAGATGCGTGTCGTACGCATGCGCGGCCACCAGATGGCGTGCGCTCAAGATCAGATCCAGCGCGCGCTCGACGCCCACGATCGCGGGCAATCGCTGCGTCGCGCCCCCGCCCGGCGGCAAGCCGATCGCGAACTCGGGCAAACCGAGCCGCGCCGAAGGCTCGGCCACGCGCCAGTCGCATGCGAGCGCGATTTCGAGGCCGGCGCCGAATACCTTGCCGCGCAACACGGCGATCACGGGTTTGCTCAGCGCATCGATTGCATCGCAAACGAGCCGTGTCGCATCGCTGTTGAACAGCGTCCCGAGTTCATCGAACGACGCGCCCGACGAAAAGTCGGCGCCGCCGCTCGTGAGGATCGCCACGCCCGCCGTCGCGTCGGCCGCGTACTGCGCGATCCCCCCCAACAGCGCATCGATCAATGCCTCGGTCATCGTGTTGGCGCGCGGCGCAACAAACGTCATCGTCGCCACGCCGCCATGACTCGCATACTCGACACGCAAGGCGGTCTCGGTCGCCGCCCCGGCTTCATCCGCGTTCATGCACCGCCTCCACGCCGTCGCCGAGATGCGGCTCGATCATCGCATTGAGCCTCAGCTTCGATGTCGCGCCGACATGACGCATGACCTCGTCGCCGCGCCGGAAGAGGATCAACGCCGGGATACCGCGTACGCCAAAGCGCTCGTGCGCATCCGGATGCGCTTCGACATCGAGCTTCAGCACGAGCACGCGTTCGCCGAAGTGCTCGGACACGGTTTCCAGCACGGGCGCCATGGCTTTGCACGGCGCACACCAGGGTGCCCAGAAGTCAATCAATACAGGGACAGGCGAAGCCGTCACGCGGGCTTCGAATTCGCCCAGATCGAGGTCTTGAATGGTGCTCATCGTTACGAGAGAGATCTAAGGTCAGGCAAGCGGAACGGGTATCCCCGTCCGCGCGGGATCATGTTCTGCGCGAGCGGGACGACCGACGCGCAACGTGCGATCGTGAAACGCATGCAGTCCGTCGTGATGGGAAATGCTCACGATGCAGCTTGTCGGCAATCTGCGCATCAAGCTCGTGTACATCGCGTTTTCGCCTTCGGCATCGATCCCGCTCGTCGCTTCGTCGAGGAAAACGAAATCAGGCTGACGCAGCATCGCGCGTGCAAACGCGACCCGCTGCGCTTCGCCGCCGGACAGAGAGTCGTCCCACGCACAGACTTCGTGAAGGCGCGCGGCAAGTCCCGGAATATGCGCATCCTCGAGCGCATCGCGGCATTGCGCGTCGTCGTATCGATCGGGGCTGTCGGGATAGCACAAGGCCGCTTTGAGCGATCCGGTCGGGATATAGCTGCGCTGCGGCAGGAACTCGATGCGTCCACCGGGCGCATCGGGACGCGGCGCGTGGACGATGCCGCTGCCGTGCGGCCAAAGTCCGGCGAGACCGCGAAACAGCATGCTTTTCCCGCTGCCCGATTCGCCGCGCACGATCCATCGTTCACCCGCACGAAAGCGCACCGGCCCCGTCTCGGACAGGACGATGCCCGAGGGCGTCGTCAAGCGAAGTCCGTCCGAGCGGACCTCGCCGCGCGCATCGTGTACGACCGTCACGCCATCGCTCAGGGACAACGCCGCGCGTGTCTCCTCATGCGCGGCCTGCGCATCGGCGCTACGCACGATTTCCTCGCTGAGCAGGCTCAGCCGATTCACGATCGCGCGCCACGACGCGAACGTCTGGTAAGCCTGCGAGAAATACGCAAGCGTACTCGTCACCGAACCGAAGGCGCCAGAAAGCTGCATCATCCCGCCCAGCGCGACGCGCCCCGCGAGATACGCGGGCAAGATCAGCAGAATCGGCACCAGCGACGCGACCTCGCCGAACGTCGTATTGACGATGCCGATGCGTCGCGTGATCCGGATGATCTCCCACATGATCGAGCGAATCGGCTCGAACATCGCCTTGGCGCGGCGATCCTCCTCGTGGGCGCCGCGCATGAACGCGATCTGCTCGGCATGCTCGCGAATCTTGACGAGGCTATAGCGGAAATCCGCTTCGCGATGCTGCGATTCATTGTTGATCGCGATCAAGCTCCTGCC
Source organism: Pararobbsia silviterrae (assembly GCF_003628125.1). Taxonomy (GTDB): domain Bacteria; phylum Pseudomonadota; class Gammaproteobacteria; order Burkholderiales; family Burkholderiaceae; genus Pararobbsia; species Pararobbsia silviterrae. Next base: position 496,589 of record NZ_RBZU01000002.1, on the reverse strand, counting down.
GGTCAGATGCGTCAGGAGCAGCGAAATCGCCGAATAGAGAAATGCCGCGAGCACCATATACGCGGGTATCGTCAGCGCGACCTCCCCGAGCGTCATATGGAAATTGCCCGACAGCCGGTACAACACGATGCTGAACGACACCGCCGACACCGGCACGCTCAAGACGGCGAAGAACAGATGCATCGATTGCTCGATCAGCAGCCGCGTGTCTTCCGAGATCCGCTGATCGGGATTTTCGACAAGACCGTCTCGCTCGATCCGAAAAAACGCGCCCGTCGACGTCCAGGCTTCGACGATACGATGCGTCAGCCACGCGCGCCAGCGCACGGCAATGATCTGACCGAGATAAATACTGACCGTGATGCAGGCCGCGTGCACGGCAAGCGCAATCGTCAGTGCGCCGAGCAAACCCGCGAACGCATCGACGTGGCGCGCACCGATCGCATCGTAGAAGCGCCCGGTCCAGCCGTTCTGCCAGACCGAGATATAAATCACGCCATAATCGATGGCGAGCTTGAGCGCGACGCAGGCCCACGCAAACCCGCGCTCTTCCGAGATCCAATACGGCAGGATCAAGCTCCACCATGTCGCCTTGCGACGCGCGAGCATCCGTTCGGCGACAGGGGCCTGCCCGGCCGCGCGCGGCGGCTTTGAAAACCACATCATGTCAATGCGCCGTTTGCGTGGAGCCGGGAGCGGACGTACCCGATTCCGGCTCGGTCACGAAGTCGAGATTCGAAAGCCCCGCATGCTGAGCCGCCGACAGCACCCGCGCGACACGACCGTACTCGACATGCGCGTCCGCATAAATGCGCACATCGGGCAAGGGGCTTTGCGCGGCCGCGGCGGCCATGTCGGCGGCGAGCGTGGCGTCGTCGACCGACACCTTGTTCCATGCGACGGATCCGTCCGCGCGGATCGACAGATCGATATCGTGCTGATCGGTCTTGACCGGGTCGCTCGCCGCTTTGGGCAGATCCACCTTGAGCGCATGCGTCATCACGGGCAGCGTGATGATGAAGATGATCAGCAGCACGAGCATGACGTCGATCAGCGGCGTCATATTGATGTCCGTGACGAGATCGCCGTCGTGGCCGCTTTCGAGGTTCATCGACATGAGAAGACTCCGCTTCGCTTAGTGTGTCGTGGCCGCGAGCGGCGTACCGCCATCGCCGTTCGCGCGCCGCGCCACGGCGTCGGGTGCGGCGGCGAGCGCGTCGTCGGTCTTCGCGGCGCGCACGGTCGCCGCCGCCGGCGCATTCGCACTCGGGCGACGCGGCGCGCTCGGCGAATTGCCCACGATGAAATAGCCGTGCAATTCGTGCATGAATCGCATCATGCGGTGAATCACGGCCTTGTTGCCGCGCGACGCCGCGTTATAGCCCAGCACGGCGGGAATCGCGACGAACAAGCCGAACGCGGTCATCACGAGCGATTCGCCCACCGGCCCCGCGACGTGATCGAGACTCGCGGTCCCCGATTCCCCGATCGACACCAGTGCGTGATAGATCCCCCAGACGGTGCCGAACAGACCGACGAACGGCGCCGTGCTGCCGATCGACGCGAGTACGGCAAGGCCGCCCTGAAGACGCGCGACGTGATCGTCGAACACATCCTTCAGGCATCGCGACATCCATTCGTTCGCGTCGAGCGATCCGTAGAGCATCGCCTGATCGTCGAAGCGTTGTTCGCTGGCTTCGCGCGCGGCAAGCGCCAGATCGCGATAGGGATTGGCGATCGACGGCCCGAGATTCGCGATGCCGGCGTCGAAGTCGGCCGCGGACCAGAACGCGCGCCGCATGGTCGCCGTCATCGCGCGCAGACGGCTGACCGCCACGAGACGAATCAGGAGCACCGACCACGATGCGATCGACATCGCCGCCAGCGCGATGACGATCGCGCGCGTCACGAAGTCGCCCTGCTGCCATACATTGATAAAGCCGTAGTGATTCATCCGCTGCTCCGCTTGCTAAATGACTGATGCGATGGGCGTGCTCGCCATGCGTGTCCGGTCGGGGCGACACGCGGGCACATGGAATTCAGTTGCCGAGGCCGAACGCGACACGCTGTGCCGCGGTGACCGTGCGCGCGATGCCGTCTTCGACATACGGCGAGCAATGTCCGCGCGATACCGCGTCGACGGCAGCCTGGTCGAGGTCGGCATAGCCGCTCGAATGCAGCACCGATACCGCGCTGAATCGTCCGGCGCGATCGATCGTGATGGCGACCGACACCGTGCCTTCGCGTCCGATGCGACGCGCCGCCGACGGATAGACGGGCGCCGGAATCACACACCCGAGCTCGTGTAGTTGCGCGTCGCCGATCGGCTTGGGTAGCGCGAGCGCCGCGGCGTCGGGCGTACCTTGCGGCGCGGGCGCGGCCGATTGAGCGGGCGCGGCGGCGGCCGTCGTTTCGGGCGCCGGTGCAACAGGCGGCGTCGGCGTGGTGGTCTGCGGCGGCGGTGCCTCGACCGTCCGGGTCGCCGTGCTGCGTTCCGAGGCGAGCACGGGCTTTTCCACAGGTTTGACCGGCACCGGCACCGGCTTCGCTTCAGGCTTCGCTTCGGTATGCGGCGGCACCACGGGCGGTGTCGGCGTCGGCCGAGCCGGCTCGCTGACGAGCGAGACGCGCACCCCCGCATTCGGCGGCGCGCCCTTGCTGATCGCGAGGACCGGTTCGGGCCGGCGCGCGACGAGCCACCATCCGGCGCCGAGATGCGCGAGCGTCACCAGCGCGACGACGGCGACGCGACGCCACGACTGGACCTGAACGCCGGGCGCGGCACGCATATCGGACGGCATGATGACGGTGGCCATGGATCGCGCGCGTCAGAAGTCGTACGCGCCGGTCAACATGACGGTACGCGACGGCCCGAGCGGGATGAACGACGGATCCGTCGCGCCCGTGCCATAGAGGTAACGGTTGAACAGGTTCTTGACCGACAGATTCAGCGTGTATTGCTTGCGCTTGTAGAACACGCCGAGATCGGTCTCGACCTGGCTGCCGATTGCAACCGCCTTGTCGTCGCCCACGTAGTAGCGCCCTGTGTAGAAGAGCCCCACACCGACGCCGAGACCATGCAGCAGTTCCGTGTCGAAGTTATACGTCGTCCACAGGCTGGCCGTGTGATGCGGCAGCCAGAACTGCGTCACCATGTTCGCGTGATTCGAGTCGAGATACGTATAGCTGCCGACCATATTGACGTTGCGCAGCGGCGAGCCCGAGACGTCGATCTCGAAACCGCGATTCGTCATGCCGGGTACGGCGAGGTAGTAGTCGTAATGCTCGGGGTCGCTGATATAAGCGTTCGTATAGCTTTGGCGGAACGCGGACGTCGTGACCTGCAGTTTGTCGTCGAAGAAGTGGAACTTGAAGCCGGCCTCGATCTGCTTGCTCTGCTGCGGCGGCAACTGACCGTCCGGATAGGTCAGCAAGGTCGACGGATAGAAGCCGCGCATATAGTTCGCATACGCCGAGACCCAGTCGGTCAGATCGTAGAGCACGCCGACATTCGGCGTGTACGCGGTTTCGTGCGGCGACGGCGCATCGGTCGAGAACGTCGGCATCGCCCAATAGCTGCTTGCGCGAATCGACGCGAGGATATGCAGGCGTTCGTATTCGAATTGCTGCTGAATGAAGCCGCCGAACTCCTGATAGCCGATCGTATAGCCGTCGTACGGACCGTCGGTCTGGGCATTCGGTGCCGTGCCCCACCCGTCGCCGACGCCCACGACCATGATGCCCGTGCTTTCCGACTGATATTGCTCGGTGCGGCTGTCGACATAGTCGAAGCCCGCCATCGTGACGCTCTTGAGCTTGCCGAACGAATATTTTGCGGTCAGGTAGTTGTCGAATGCCCATCCGCTCGTGACCTGATGCGTGTCGTAACCGAGCAGCACCGCATCGTAGTTGGGTGCGCCGTCCAGCAGCGCGACGGGGCCCCAGGCCTGCTGCTCGTCGCGCGCATGCGTGTATTGCCCTTTCGACGTGAACGAGAGATGCGAATCGAAATCATGCTCGAACGTGTAGGTGAGATCGTCCTCTTGCAAGCCGAAATGGTCCGATGCGTTGCCGATCGGAGAATCCGGGATATCGCGGACCGGCGAGCCGTTCGCACCGTAGGTGAACGACGGAAACGGCATCGTCGCAACGGTACGCGTGTAATTCAGAATGAAATCGTTGTCGGCATCCTTCCAACGGATGCTCGGCGAAAAATAGAAATTCTTCTTGCCGTCGTAGCCCATATCGGTCGTCGAGGCGCCGTCGACCGACATGATCAATCGATACTGGAGCTTCTTGTCGTCGGTGAGCGCGCCGGTCGAGTCGATCGCGGCCATCAGCTCGCCGAACGAACCTACGCCGAGCTGGACTTCATGAAACGGGTCGGCGTCGGGCGTCTTCTTGACGATATTGACGACGCCGCCGGGCTCGGCCGTGCCCGCGAGAATCGCCGACGGGCCCTTGAGGATTTCGACGCTTGCGACACCGATCGTCGGCATCAGCGACGACGCGCCTTCCGATGTGATCTGCGGCAGGCCGTTGCTGAGCACGTTCGATCCCGCATAGCCGCGTATCGTGTACTGGTCGCCCGCGAAAGGCGTGGTCTGCACCTGAACGCCCGACGCATTGCGCACGACCTCCGAAATGGTCTGTGCGTTCTGCTGCTGGATCAGCTCGGAATTGAGGACCGTGATCGATTGCGGCGTTTCGCTGACCGGCGTGTCGGTGCGCGTCGCCGTCGTCGAATTGTCGCTGATATACCCGTTGCCCTGGCTATCGCGCTGCGCCTGCACGCTCACGAGCGGCAGCTCGGTCACGACGTCCGTACCCGGCTCGGCTGCACTGGCATTCGCTGCCGGGGCGCCGGCCGCGACGGCCCCCGCCTTCGCCCCGTTAGCGTTTCCCGATGACTTCCGGATCGCAACGGCGCCGCTCGCCGTCGTCACGCGTTCGAGACCGCTGCCCGCCAGTGCGCGATCGATCGCCTCGTCCGTCGTATACGTACCTTCGATCGGTACAGACTTGAGCTGCGCGACGGTTGCGGTATCGAACGAGATGTCTTGGCCGCCTTCCTGCGCAATCTTGAGCAAGGTGGATTCGAGCGTGCCCGCAGGAAGATGAAACGCGTGTCGGACCGTGCTGTCCTGCGCGTACGCGCCAAGCGAGACGAACATCTGGGCGACCGCCCAGGCCGCGGCGGTGCGGCGTAGCGCCGTTCGCGCCGATACGCCCTTTTTGATCTCGTTCATTCGATTCCCCGTTTTGTATAACTAAATAGATGTGCTTGGGTGCTTCACCCGTCGCGAGCAAAGCGTGTTCTTGCGTCGTCGCTCCAGGACGAAGGCATCGTCCGGAACGGCGTTCATTCCTGTTCAGTCCGGTTCAATCGCCGCGATCGATCTCGATCCGACGAAACACAGCTTAAGCAGTCGAAAATGGATTTCCTTTTCAAACTCGAGGGATATCCGGGCCTGTATTTGGAAAAACATTCCTGCGCATCGTCATTCGCCGCGCCCGGGTCCCACGTAATCGAGCGGCAGCGTCGTCGTCTGCTTGAGCACTTCCATCGAGAAGCTCGAGCTGACATCGAGAAGATTGATCATATGAATGAGTCGCTGGTACACATCGTCGTACAAGCCGATATCCGGCACGAGCACCTTGAGCAGATAGTCGATATGCCCGCTCATCCGATGGACCTCGACGATCTCGGGAATGTCGTGGACCGCGCGGCGGAATGCCGTCAGCCACTCCTTCGAATGCAACGGACTCTTGATGCTGACGAAAGCCGTGGTCTTGAGATTGAGCTTGTCCGGGTCGAGCAGCGCCACACGCCGCAACAGCGTGCCTTCGGCTTCGAGACGCTGAACGCGGCGCCAGCACGGCGTCGTCGACAGACTGACGCGCTCGGCGAGGTCGGCGATCGACAAACTGCCGTCGCGCTGAAGCTGATCGAGGATCTTCAGATCGATGGCGTCGTAGGAAATGCTCTGCGGCATGCGGGTTTCTCAGAGACCGTGGCCCGATCGGCTTGATCGTGCCTTCTCATGAGCGATGTCGCGCGAGACGAAAAAAGTGACACCGAAACGCGAAAATATTTTTTGCGGGAGTCGAATATGCACCGCGTCCGACGTCGCGATGCGACGCCGGAATCTCGCGTCTTAGGCGGAAATGACCGTCATATAACGGCTGAAGCGCTCGACATGGACGTCGAGCGTGTCCTGGATCTGCTGCAGGGTCTGTTCGGGGCGATCGAGATGGAATACGCCGCTCACGCGGTGTTGCGCCGCCTCGTCGGTGATCGTCAAGAGGCCCGGCAAATACGGTTCGAGCGCATCGACGACGTCGCCCAGCGGCGTATTCGATGCGACATAGAGGCCTTGCGTCCACGACGTGAACGACGGCCCGTGCGCCGCGTCGCGCCAGATCGTATTGCGGTCGAAGACCGCGCGCTCGCCGGCGCGCAGGCGAGCGCGATTGCCGCTCAGCGTGAGGATGTCGGCGTATGCGCGATCGACCTGCACGCGCGTCCCCTGCTTGACGAGCGTCACGCCGAACGCGCCCGACTGAGTCTGGAGATAGCCGTCGCGCGTGCGCACCGATACCGGCGTCACGCGGCTCGGCTGCGCGGGCGCATCCATATAGAGGGCCCCCTTGTCGAGCGCGTACGTATGCACATCGCCGGATACGATGTCCTGCACGGCGCTGCGCGCATTGAGCATCAGCGAACTTCCGCCGGATGCTTCGAACGTGCGGCGCTCGCCGATGGCCGTGCGCATCCAGACACCGGGCGCGGCGCCCGGCAACGCGTCGACGGCGCCTTGCCGCCAGAACCAGAGGCCGCCGCTCGCCACCGCGAGCGCCGACACGCCTGTCAGCACGAAACGACGGCGACTCGGCTCCTTGACGAGCAGCGCGCTGCGAAACGCCGCGTGATCGACGCCCGCGGGCGCGACGAGCGCGCTCAGCGAATCGGCGAGCTTATGCCAGGCCGCCTGATTGTCCGCGCTGGCCGCGAGCCAGCGATCGAGCGCATGACGCTCGTTTGCCGACATCGTGCCCGAGCGCAACTGTACGGCCCATTGCACGGCTTCCTGCGCGCTGCGCGCCGCTGAATCACGACCTGTCACCGCGGGCTCCCCGACGACACCGACGTGGCGTGCAGACACGCTTCGAGCGCGCGCGTCATGTGTTTGCGCACCATGCTCTGCGAGATATGCATCCGTTCGGCGATCGCCTCGTAGGTCATGCCGTCGATCTGGCTCAGCAGAAACGCCTCGCGCGCTTTAAGCGGAACGCCGGCGAGCGCGCGGTCGATCGCATGCAACGACTGCGCGAGTTCGAGACGCGACTCCTCGGAGAGTTCGTAGTGGGTTTCAGCCGCGGCAAGCGCGCTCAAATACGCCTGTTCGAGCGAACGGCGACGCCAGAGGTCGAATACGAGCCGTTGCGCGATCGTCGTCAGCAGCGCGCGCGGTTCGCGGATCTTGGCCGGATCGTGGCTTGCGAGTTCGATAAACGACGACGATGCGATGTCCTCGGCGTCGAACACATTGCCGAGCTTGCGCCAGATCACATTGAGTAGCCAACGATGACTGCGCGAAAATTCACCGGCGAGAAACGTCCGACGACTTTCGCCAAGCGGCTGGGCGGACGCGGACACAGGATGCGACATCGACGACTCGACGCGAATTTCAGCGGGTCTTGCACTCATAACGGGCCATTCAACAGACGTTATGTCTTCAGCCACGGTGCATGCAAGCCTGATCGCTGTGCATGCGCCTATGCTAAAGACGACGCCTCCCACGAAAGCAATGATCGTTCCATTGTCGACATTCGAGCATGGTGGAACGCGGTTTGGAGGGCTCAGCGCAATTTCATTCCAGCCTCGACCATCGATCGATGACTGGACGTTCGACGGATCACACGCCCATCCGCACGCTGAGCGCAAAGCATAAGCAGATGCTTACCGCGCCGCAATTCTGGTTTTAGCTTAGCTATGCGCGAATTGATATTTGGAATTTTATTTCCGACCGCATAGAGGATAATGCGCTTCGTGTTAATGGGCTTGCGGTGTTGGCGCGTAGATGAATGGGCCTGCCGCGCTGATGCGTCGTTACCGCTGATAGGTCGTAACCACGCCGTATCGCGATGTGGCGTGAGGGCCGCCGGCGCGCGGATCGTCGCAATCGATGCCACGCGCCGCGATACGCCTAGGAGGCGCGGCGCCGCTCAAGCGCTCGCGCCGCCCGCCCCTCTTGGTGTTTCTTGATGTCAATTGGCATGCGTGCCGCCGACGGTCACCCCGTCGACACGCAACGTCGGTTGTCCCACGCAGACCGGCACCGACTGTCCCGATTTGCCGCAGTTCGCGACGCCTGGATCGAGCGCGGCGTCATTGCCGATCATCGAGACCCTTCTGAGCGTCTCCAGACCGTTTCCGATCAGCGTCGCACCGACGACCGGTCGCGTGATACGGCCGTTTTCGATCAGATAGGCGAGCGACGCGTTGAACACGAACTGGCCGCTGACGGTATCGACCTGACCGTCGCTGAGGTCTTGCACGAACAAGCCCTGCTTGACCGACTCGACGATCTCTTGAGGGTCATGCTGACCGCTCTTCATATAGGTATTGGTCATGCGCGGCATCGGCAGACTCGAAAACGACTGCCGCCGGCCGTTCCCAGTCGGCGCGCATCCCATCAGGCGAGCCGACTTGAGATCGTGCATCGCGCCGCACAGCACGCCATCTTCGATCAGTGTCGTTTCGCGCGTCGGCGTCCCCTCGTCGTCGAGATTCAGCGAGCCCCGCTGCTCGTGCATCGATCCGTCATCGACAATCGTGATGCCGCGCGCCGTGACCTGCTCGCCGACGCGGCCTGAGAAGACCGAGGCGCGACGGTGAATAAAATCGGCCTCGAGGCCGTGTCCGACCGCTTCGTGCAGCAGAATCCCCGGCCATCCCGACGCGAGCACGACCGTCAACTCGCCCGATGGCGCGGCGCCCGCTTCGAGCTTCATGACGGCGGAACGGCCCAGTCGCTCAGCGAGCGCGCGCAATCGGTCGTCGTCGAATCGATCGGCTCCATAGCGGCCTCCGAAGCCGCCCGCGGCCGCCTCCGTGCGCCCGCCGCGCGCCGCGACGACGCGCACGTACAACATCGTCAGCGGACGCACGTCGAATGCGAGACGTTCGTCCGTATTCATGACGGCAATCCGCTCAAAGCTGATCTGGAGCGTCGCATAGACGCCCACGATGCAGGGATCGAATGCGCGAACGTAGTGTTCAAGCCGATGCAGCAGATCGACCTTGTGTCGCGCGGAAATATCCCGTGTCGGGTCGACGGGCGCATAGCACGCGTGCACCGACGTGTCGCGGTCGCCGCGCGCGGACCCGATACGCTTGGGCGCACAAGCCGACGCGCCCTCGTCGTTCATCGATACCACGACATCGGCCGCGCGCCCCAGTGCATCCGCGTCGATCTGTTCGGAATACGCGAACGCGGTCCGTTCGCCCGTGACCGCGCGAAGACCGAAGCCGTCGTCGAACGATTGCGATACGCGTTGGACGACCCCGTTCTCCAGTACCCAGTTTTCGCCCACTCGGCTCTGCAGATAGAGATCCGCGAAATCGCGCCGAGGCGTCATCACGCGCGCGAGCGTGCGCGCGAGATGGCCGGTATCGATGCCGTTCGCGTCGAGCAGATGCGCGCGCGCGGCGCTGTCGTGATCATGTGCTGCCAGAAACATCGTCGCTTCCTTCGAAAATATCGTGAGGCGTCATCGCCCCGCGAGCCGCATTTGACTAATCAGCAGCGACCCTGTCGTGATCGCGCCGGACGTATGGCGATCCGCGCCGATTTCACACTCGTCGCCCAGCATCGATCGGGCGTCGCTCGCGATCGTCACGCCGTCGACGGGAAACTGGATCTCTCCGTGCTCGACCCAAAAGCCCTCGGCCGCCTGCGAATATTCGCCTGTCAGACTGTTGAACCCGCCGCTGAACACGCTCGTCACGTAAAGGCCCGTGCCCAGCTTGCGCAACATGCCGGTCAGATCGTCGTATTCGGCCGTGCGCGCGCTCGTGATCGATACGTTGTTGGGGCCATCGGCATTCCCCGTCGGACGCATGCCGAGACGGCGCGCCGAGTAGGCCGACATCATGAAGCCGCGCAAGATGCCGCGCTCGATCAGCTCGCGTTGTCTCGACGCGACGCCATCCGAATCGAAAGGACGCGATGCGAGTCCGCGCGGGATCGACGCGTCCTCGAATGCGTTGAGGTGCGCACCGCACACGCGCTGGTCGAGCTTGCCTTCGAACATCGACGCCTTGTTCACGACAACACCGCCCTGCGCGGCGCCGAGATATTGGCCAAGGACCTGTGTCGCGACGCGCGCGTCATAGAGCACCGCGCATGTCCGCGTATCGAGAGACCGTGCGCCCAATTGGCCGACGGCGCGCGCGGCGGCGATCGAGCCGACTTCGCTCGCGGCCATCAGATCGTTCGTGAAGCGCGCCGAGTGCCCGTGTCCGCCGATGCGTTTCGTGGCGCCGTCGGACGCGATGGCCGCGCACGACAGCGATCGCATCGAAGCGCGATAGCCCTGCGCCAGACCCTCGGTACTCGCGATGCGGCTTTGCATCTGCACGGACGCGCACGATGCCCCCTCGCTTCCGACGATCTTCGACGATTGGGCAAACGCCTGGTCCTCCGCTTCCCGCGCGCGGGCTGCGAGATCTGAAATCGTCCAATCGGGCGGATCATAGAGTTCGAGATCGTCGGTCGATTCGCGCCCCACGAGGTACGCCGCCTCCGTCGGTCCGGCGAATCGATCCGCCTCCGTGAGTTGCACGGCGTCGCATGCCGCGCTTGCCAGCATGTCGATACCGCGTTGGGAAAAATTGGCCGACGCGGCTTGCGCGGTTCTGCCGTCACGATAGACGGTCAAGGTGATGCGTTGATTCGCATGCGCCGTTTGCGACACGGTTTCGCGCTGGCGAATCTGTACCGAGATGCCGCGCGCTTCGCTGATATGGACATGCGCGTGATCCGCGCCGCCGGCACGTGCGCGCGCGAGCGTGGATTCGGCAAGGTCCGCGAGTTCGTCCTGACTCCAGGTCAGGCCTTCGGAGAGAGCATGCATCGCAGCCGTGGGGAAAAGTTGAGCGGGCGAAACGCGACCGAACTTCATGTCCCGCACAAAAAAGCGGTCGCGTCCCGGCGGTCATTTTCCTTTAGGCACTTGGGAAAAAAGATCCAAAACGCACGTCGTGCGCTTCAAATATTGGAATCTTTTTCCTTAAAAAGCAGGCGCAATCGAGTCGTGTCGCGCCACATCGAGAAACGTGACAGCGCTTCGCGCAGTCTTTGTGCGTCGATAGCCGCAGCGCAGACCCGGGCGCGTTTTCGCTGCGGCTATCGACGGTTCGAGGCGAATCAGAAGCGACTCAGAATCGACTCAGAAGCGCTTCACGATGCCCGCGATCAAGCCGATCTGCGAAGCACCGTAGTCAGGACTGGTTCGAAAGTTGGCCGACCCGGAAGCCGGATCGTCGGCCACGTTGGCGCCATACGGATCGGTGTACCGATCGTTCAAGCCGACGTTCGAAGTCTTGCTGTTGAGCACCACCCCGAGCTCGGAATAGAGCGATACGGATTTCGAGAGCGAATACGTCGTCGCGAGCGTGAACAGATTGGCATTGCCGTTTCCGTGATTCGCGTTCGCATGGTAATAGCCCGCCATGATCGCCGCCGCGGCCGTCGCTACGACATACGGACCTTCAAAGCCGACGGACTTGAAAATGGCGGCGATGAAAAACGTTCCGGGCACGCTGACATGCACGCGTATCGCCATCGTTTCATAGGCATGCGCGACCAACACCAACTGATTGGGAGGAGTGTATATATTTTCGTGAACCGATGCTTCCTCACCGAAGTTGGCGGCGGAAAATCCTCTCCCGCCCTCCTTACGTCCCACCAGCAAGGGCGCGTACCAGCGTTTCACCCCTTTCTCGGTGAACGCATATTTTCTGAGCGGCGCAAAGAAATAGTGATGGATCTGCTCGCCATATTGAATCTTGAACGGTTGCGACGCATTCAGTAATTGCTCTGCTGCAAAACGACTCGAATTGCGCATCGATCGCCCTATATCTGGCAGGTTGTTGAAATCGTCGTCACCGAGGCGTCGCTCGCCATGCGAGCCATGCGAGCCATGCGCGCAGCGTCGTCATGGCGACGCTGCGCGCATGGCCGATCCGATCCTTACTTGATTTCGGTGACGAAATTTTCGCGGCTGCGCCGGACCTTTTTCAAATTGACGAGCCAATCGCCTTCGTCCGCACGATATCCCAAGGGCAAGATGACGACGCTGCGCAAGTGTTTCGATTTCAAATCGAGGATCTCGTCGACGGCAGCCGGATCGAAGCCTTCCATCGGGGTCGCGTCGACTTCCTCGAATGCCGCGGCAACCAAGGCGGTGCCCAAGGCGATATAGGCTTGACGCGCGGCGGCTTGGAAATTGCCTTCGGTACCGCGATCCGCAACGATGCCAAGCAGCATCTTCCGATAGTTTTCCCATCCCTCGTTCGTAAAGCCGCGCACGTCGTTGGTCAGGTCGAACATCATATTGACGCGCTCCGGCGTGATGTCGTCCCAAGCCGCGAACACCAGCAAGTGCGAGCACTCGGTCACTTGCGCCTGATTCCAGGCCACGGTCTGGATTTTGGCGCGGAGTTCGGCATTGGTAATCACGAGCAGCTCGAACGGCTGCAAGCCGCTCGACGTCGCCGTCAGCCGCACGGCTTCGACGATGCGCTCGACTTTGTCATCGGGCACGATCTTGGTCGGATCGTACTTCTTTGTCGCATAGCGCCAAGCCAGTTTGTCGTTGAGGGTGGTCATGATGTGGGTTCTCGTGTGGATCGTCTAAAAGCGAACGCGGTTCGCGTGGATTATTGGGGCGCCGCAGATCATAGCCAAAAAAATAGCCGGGGCAAGCGATACGCGCGCCGTCGCCGTGCGGTGGTACGGCTATTTCCGCTTGGAGCGGACACGCCGACGGATGCGCAGCGCAAGCGGAACGGCGAACAGGATGGCGATCGCCGCCGAATAGACGGCGTTGAAGGTTCTCCCGGCGAGCGAGGGATAGGCCAGTGTCGGCTCGCTTGCCGGCCCCGCATAGATCGCAATGACTTGGCCGTCGTAGATCAGCCTCCCGACCGAACGAATGCCGCGTCGAAGCGGGTCGTCGATATCCGCGTAGACCTGCGCGGTCACGACACCGCCGGCCGGGGTTCTGAGGGACAAAAGATAGGACGGCCCGCTACGCCCCATCACCACCTGGGGATCGTCGATCAGCGTATCGTGCTCGAACTCGCATGCGCCGGCGATTGTCTCGCGGCCGACCGCCGGATGGCATGACGGGTCCTGCCGGAATCGCCGCAATGCCTGCGCTTCCGATGGAATCCACGCAAGATTGTAGAGTGCGCATAGCGTTGCGATTGCAACGATTGCGCCCAGGAAGATATTCGTCCCTTTGTTGAGGGGCATGGAGCCTGGCGGAGCCATCGTTTGCTTGATCAGGACGTCAATCGGTCAGGGCTGGCCGCCCGGTCCGCGAATACCTTTTCCTTCAATTCGCGCAGGTAGTCAGCCAGCATTTCGCTATAGGCCGCGTCATCGCCGCGCGCCCGCCAGGAAGCCGTATTTTTTAGTAATAAAGCCAAGGGCTGCAAGTCGTACCACGCCATGGAAATTCGCACGGACCTGTCCGCGGTCGTCAGCGTCAAGGTGTCGACGGGCAGCAAGGTACGAAATCCGGGGAGATAACCGCCGCGGATTTCTTTGAGCTGGTCCCAGGAATAAAACCGGCCGTAACGCAGCCCTTCACGATAAATGCCGATGCGGCTGCGCGTAAGCGCGAGCACCGCCCATCGCTTACGCTTTATTTCGTAGAGAAATGGATCCACGCGAACGCCCCCTGGGAGTGGGCATCATGAAATCGCACTCGATGCGGCGCCGTCAAGTCAATCGCGAAAGCGGCTCGCAATGTGGGCCGGAATATTTTCCGGAGTCACCACCACGACCGACGACGACGATGCGACCGCGGATGCCGGCAGCAGCTTGTGGAAATGCATCACGTGATGGCACGCGGAGCGCATGTCTTGTCTGAGGTCATGGTTCAAGACAGCCTGAATCTTGCGTTCGTGCAGCAGCCGCACATTATCTCGATCCAGATCGTGCGCGATAAAGCAGACCGGCGTCTGCTGATGCCGCTCCAAAGCGCGGAGAATCGCGGTGTTGCCGCCCCCCATCGAGTAGACGGCGGCAATGGGCACGTTGCCGCCGAGCACGCTTTCGACGCGCGCCTCGGTGATCGCATCGATACCATGCCCGCCGCCCGCATCGACGACATTGATCTGAGGATGGCACGTGCGCAACGCGCGACGAAAGCTGATCTCGCGTTCTTCCTCGCCGCGGAACTGCTCGTCGCTGACGGTGATGAGGACGTTCGCGGGCCGCGGTCCGAGCCATTGCCCGAGCAGATAGGCGGCGGTCGCGCCGGCGACACGATTGTCCAGCCCCGCGTAGGCAATGCGGCGTGACAACGGAATATCGGTGACGAACGTCACGACCGGGATGCCATGGCGTTCGAGCTCGCCGATCGCTTCGGCAATTTCGGGCACGTCGCGCGCCTTCAGGACCACACCGTGGCTGCCTCGCTGACAAATCGATCGAAGCATGGCGACCACATCGTTCGGCTTCATCGTCTCCTGCAGCAGGAAACGCGGCCGGACGACCACGGGGTGCAGGAGCGCAAGCTCGGACTCCAGCGCGCTTCGCACTTCATCGGTGAAGCGGGTCGGGGCCTCGATCATCACGTCGACAATCAGCTTACGGCCCATGCTCGCCAGATTCAGTTGCTGCTTCTCGAGCTCATTGATGGCTTGCTCGACACGCTTGCGCGTGTGCTCACGCACGTTCGCGCGCGCGTTCAGCACGCGGTCGACGGTCGCCACGCCGAGTCCCGCCTGCAGCGCAATTTCCTTGATCAAGAAGCGGTGGGCCAATCCGGTATCGCTCCAATTGATAGATCGATGATGTAAAACGCGCGTTTTTTATGTCTGCCGCGAGATGCATCCTACATCCGATTCCATCCGTGGCGACAGCCGTGCAAGGCATCACAGAGCCCTATCGGATCGCTTTGATAGATTATTGATGGATTTTTATCGACACGAGATGGACCCCGGACACCATCATCTACGACATGTTCGCCCCGCGGGCGACACGGCATTCCGCGCTACGGCAATCGCCATGCATCCGTGGTCGAAGCAGGGGCATCCAATGCTTGGGCCACGCCCGCGTCGAACGCCGCATCGGCGATCGATGCAGACACATGGAATCGGAGCCATGCCGAGCCGAGACCGCGATCCGGATCGGCGCCTCGCGAGATATCCACGCCCTCTAGCGCGAGCGGATCTTCCCGATAGCCAGGATCTCCAGGAGACGTATGGACCGTTGGACCCAGATTCAATTGTTCGTGCTGACCGCCGACCTCGGCAGTCTGTCGAAAGCGGCGGAGCAGCTCGATATTTCCAACGCGGCGGCAAGCCGGACCTTGAGCGCCCTCGAGGAGCGTCTGGGCACACGGTTGATCGAACGCACGACACGCCGCATGTGGATGACCGATGCGGGCCGCGAATATCACGCGCGATGCGGCGCCATTCTGTCCGAACTTGCCGATGCCGATTCGATGGCCTCGCAAGAGGCAGTCAGCCCCAAGGGGGTCTTGCGCGTCACGAGCTCGGTCTCGTTCGCCATGATGCATATCGCGCCCGCGTTGCCGGATTTTCTCAAGTGCTACCCGCAGTTGTCGGTCCAGATCGTGACGGCCAATCAGTATCGGGATTTCATTCAGGCCGGCATCGATATCGCGATCCGCACGCGCGAGCACGAAGGCGATTCAGGCATCACGGTGCGCCGGCTCGCGGAAACGCGACGCGTGCTCGCCGCGTCTCCGGCCTATCTGGCCACGCGTGGCCGCCCCGAGACGCCCGCCGATCTCGAGAAGCACACGATGCTCGTCTACAACCTCGCCGCCGATCCGTATGAATTGCATCTGCGCCGCGGCGACGAGCGATGCAATGTGCCCATTTCGAGCCGGCTCGATTGCAACGACGGTCAGGTCATCGTGGCCGCGGGCCGCGCGGGACTCGGCATCGTGATTCAACCGCTCTACATCATTCACGACGAGATCGTGTCGGGCCGGCTGATCCCCGTGCTCGAGGATTGGCAACTGCCGCGGCTCACGATCAATCTCGCCTATCAAAGCCGGCGCCATCAGCCCGCGAAAATCCGCGTCTTCACGGATTTCCTCATCGAGCGCGTCAAAGCGATGCAACTCGAAAAACGCTGGATGACGTTCGGCACCTGAAACGCATCGGCGCCTACGCCCTCGCCTCGCGACGCTTGAATCGGCTCAGCGGCCGGGACAAAAGCGCACCGAGCACGGCGCCGAGGCGTCCGTCGAGCAGCACCACGCACAGCAGAAGCAGACCGTTGACGAGAAGAATCTGCGTCGAGGTGGCATTGAGCAATCCAAGCCCGTTGTTCAGGATCGTCAGGATGAACACGCCGACCGCGACGCCGAGCGGCGAGCCCTTGCCGCCTTCAAGCGCGACGCCGCCGACAATGGCGGCCGACGCCGCCTGAAGCAGCACATTGCCGCCGAGCGTGGCCGACGCGCTCGCGAGACTCAGCGAGATCAATCCGCCGCCTAACGACGTCAAACCGCCTGAAATGGCGAACGCAACGGTCAATGCGGGCCCGACACGCGCCCCGCTTTGAATCGCGGCCTTGCGATGACCGCCTGCCGCATAGATGTCGCGGCCCAGCGTCGTAAAGCGCAGAAATACCGCGACAAGCCCATAGGCACCGATCGTGACGAGACTGCGCGGCGAGAAAATGCCTAAAAGATTCTGGTCGAGCACATCGCTGACATCGAGATTGCCGTAGCTGAGCACGCGTCCTCCCGCGACCCAATACGCGACCCCCGTCAGCAGCATCATCGATCCGACCGTGGTGACCAACGACGATACGCCGAGCCACGGCAACAACACGGCGTTGGCGACGCCGACCGCGACACCGAATGCGCAGGCCCCAAGCAGTCCGACCCAGGCATGATCCTGACCGAACTTGACCGTGATGAGCCCCGCCACCGTCGCGGTCGCGGCCACGCTCAAATCGAACTCGCCCGCGATCATCGTGACGGAAAGCCCGAGCGCCACGATGCCCAGAAACGCAAAGGCCTGGAAAATGGCGTACAGATTGGCCTGCGTCAAGAAATGATCGACGCCCAAACCGAAACAGATCGGCATGCCGATCAGCAGCACCGTCCGAATCACGAGATTCAACATGCGTTGAGACGCATCCATCGGTCTGTCTCCAGATTACCGGCCGCGCGGCCGAAAGCGTGCGAGCAACGCACCGAACACGACGGCGCCGAGCACGACCGCCCCCTTCACAACGAGTTGGTACTCGTAACTGACGCCGCTGACCAACAGGATATTGCTGATCACGGCCAGGAAAATCGCACCGACGACCGCATCGGAAATCTGACCGCGTCCGCCTCGAATGGAGATACCGCCGACGAGAACCGCCGCGATCGCATTGAAGTCGAGATCGACGCCATACGTGAGGTTGCCCTGCGTCGACGACGAGGCGATCAAGGACCCGGCCAAAGCGGCGGCGGCGCCCGCGTACCCATAGCAGAGCAGCAACGCCCAATTCATGCGCAGCCCCGCGATGCGCGCCACTTCCGCACGCATGCCGATCAAGCGGATCTCGCGTCCCACACGCGTCTTCTGCAAGACGAAACTCGCGACGGCGACGAACGCGGCAAACACGATGATTTGCGTGGGTAGCCATCCGAACACCTTGCCCTGACCGAGCCAGCTCGCATCGCCGTTTCCGATGATCGTGAGCCCCCCGGTATAGATGACGCCGAGGCCAAGAATGATCGACGACGTCGCGATCGTCGTGATGATCGGATTCGCGCGTCCCCATGCGATCACGGCGCCCTGGATCGCGCCGGCAACGAGCCCGGCCAACACGACGAGCACGACGGTCACGATCAGTCCGAGATGAATCAAGGCGGCGAACATGACGGTCGATACGGCCGCCGTCGCGCCCATCGACAGCATGAACAGATTTCCGCTCAGCGTGATCAGCGTCATGCCGATCGCGCCGATGCCCACGGCCGCCAGCGCGTACATCAGCGCCTGCACATTGCCGAACTCGCTGAAATGCGGAACGAAGGCGCATGCGGCGGCGATCAACAGCACGGTCGCCACGCGAACCGAAGCGGCATGGATGCTCGTCGAACCGAGCAAGAAGGCTCGCGAGCGACGTGCGAGCGTGGGGGCGGAGCCGGCCGCTTGATGCGGCTCGACGGCGGTCTTATGCATGAGCGGAGTCCCTTGTCTGGGAGCGGAATGTCGAGTGAGCGTGCCCGGTCTCGACGCCGCCCGCGACGATATCGTGAAGAATCATGTCGCCGTCGAGTTCGTGCCGAGGTTTGCATCGGACGACGCGACCGCGAAAGATCGTAAGCACCGTGTCGGCAAACTCGAGAATCTCTTCGAGATCCGTCGAATAGAAAATAATCGCAATGCCTTGCGCGGCCATCTTCCGCAACGTCGCGTAGATTTCGCTTCGCGCGCCGATGTCGACGCCGCGCGTCGGCTCGTTGAGCAGCAGCACGCGCGGATCGAGTGCGACAGCCTTGGCCAGCGAAACCTTCTGCTGGTTGCCGCCGCTCAAGGTCGACACTTCGTTGGGCAGCCGCTTGGGGTCGATCGCGAACTGACCGGCCAAGGTTTTTGCGGCTTCGTGTTCGGCGGTGCGCTGCATGATGCCCGCGCGGCTGAAGCGCGCCATCACGGACGACGTGATATTCATTTCGATCGGTGCATCGAGGAAGACACCCTTGCCCGCGCGATCCTCCGCGACGTAGGCGATCCCCGCGCGCAAGGCGCTGCGTACACTGCCGATCGCGACGTCGGCGCCATCGAGACGCACGGCGTCGGAGATGTCGCCGCGCAGACCGGCGAGCGCCTCGACCACCGTTTCCGCGCCCGATCCGAGCTGTCCGACCACGGCGACAATCTCGCCCGGCGCGACGTCGATCGACAGGTTTTTCAAGCGGTCGCCGACATGGAGATCGGTGATCGATACACGCGGCGTCATGGGCGCGCGCGGCGGCGGCGGCGTCACATGCCGATGCACGAGATCGCGCCCGATCATCGCCTTCACGACATCCGCGGTCGACAGATCGGCCGTGCGCTCGGTCATCACATGCTGACCATTGCGGAATACGGTGACGCGATCCGTCAGCGCGAAGACCTCGTCGAGACGATGACTCACGAAAATCATGGCCGTGCCCTGGTCGCGCAGCCGACGCGCCACGTCGAACACGCGCACGATCTCGGCATCCGACAAGGTCGCGGTGGGTTCGTCGAGCAACAGCACCTTGGCGCGCCGCGATACGCCGCGCGCGATCTCGATCAGTTGGCACTCCGCGAGGCTCAACTGCGAGGCGCGCGCGTCGAGCTTGACGTGTTCGAGCCCGACCGAATCGAGATGCGCGCGCACCGCGTCGCGGTAGCGGCCGCGACGATAGAGCTCGCCCTGCCCGACCCCGCCGAGCAAGATATTGTCGAGCACCGACAAGGTCGGCACGATCGCCAGCTCCTGATGCACGATCGAGATCAACGTGGGATCGGTTCGCGCACCCGGCCGCAGCGTGACGCCGTCGACCGTCACGCTGCCTTCGTCGGGCGTCACGAGGCCGCCGAGTATTTTGATGAACGTACTTTTGCCCGCGCCGTTTTCTCCGCATAGCGCGTGAATTTCACCGGGCGCGAGTTCAAGACTGACCCCGCTCAGCGCCTTGACGCCGTCATAGTTCTTTTTCAGATCGCGAGCGCTCAGCAGGCTCGCACCGGCCAGGTCGTGCCCTTGGGCATGCATTGTCTTCCTCCAGGAACGGATCGATGTCGATCTCGGCCATCTTTGAGCCCGATGTCGCGCCGCGTCGTTCCCAAGCCTTGCGCGAATCGGCATCGTGCCGGCCATGCGAAGCGCGCGGCCTCGCCAGCCCTTTTTGTCGATCTGCGAAGAATAGAAGTCGGTTCCTGAAAAAAAAATGCCGCGCGGCGAAATGATATTTCCGCTGAGCGCAAATATCGCGTCGCGGCACGCAGGCATGGCCTTGGATCGACACACGCACACGCTCGACCGCACGCGATTCTTCGCGTCGCGCCGCACTTCGCGGCCGATTCGCGCGACATTTTTTCTTTAGCTGGAAATAACTTTTCGCGCGATCACATTTTTCTTTGCCCCGCGTCACCGTACTGTGAACCCCGATCACAACGACACCGGCGCACGCGTTCGAACGCAGCGCCTTACAGGAGACAACACGGTGACACTGAACAAAACCCTCATTTCATGCGCGCTCGGCGCGACGATCGGCCTCGGCGCCACGGCGGCCGCGGTCGCCAAGCCGCATGTGTCGCTGCTGATGCCGACGCAAAGCGTCCAGTACTGGGCCCTCTACGTCAAAGGCTTTCAAAAGGAAGCGCAGGCACAGGGCATCGACGTGGATGTGAAGGTCACCAACTACGACGCGACCGAGCAGGCGACGCAAGTCGAACAGGCCATTGCACAAAAGCCCGACGTGCTCGTGCTCGTGCCGGTCGATTCGAGCGCCATGGTGCCCTCGATCCGCAAGATCAATCAGGCCAAGATTCCGCTCGTGATTTCGAACTCGATGCCGGATGCGAAGTACGCGCGGTACTGGCAGGCGTTCACGGGTCCCAACGACGTGAGCTACGGCGAGCAAGCGGCCAAGGCCATGATCAACGGCTTCAAGGACAAGGGCTATGGCGCCAACGGCAAGGTCCTCGTGATCAACGGCCAGATGGGCACGCCGCCTCAGTTGCAGCGCTATCAGGGCTTTACCGCCGAACTGCAGAAGAGCGCGCCCGGCATCCAGGTCGCCGGCGCGCTGCCCGCCGACTGGGACACGGTCAAAGCCGAATCGGCGGCTTCCGCATTGTTCACCCAATACAAGGACGTCAAGGGCGTGTTCGCCGAGAACGACGCCGAGCTGCGCGGCGTCGTGACGGCCGCGGAGCGTCTGGGGCTCGACCCGTCGAAGCTCGTGCTCGTCGGACTGGGTTGCGATGCGCCCGTCGTCGACTTGATCGTCGCGGGCAAGGCCTACGCCACGATCGATCAATCGCCCGTCGAAGACGGCGCGATGGCGGCGCGCGCGGCCAAAACCCTCGCCACGGGCGGCACGCCGAAGGCCATCGACTATCTGCCGAACCCGATCGCGACGAAATCGAACGTCAACGTCTGCTATTCGCAGCAGAAGTAATCGTCGCGCGATCCCTCGCACGAGGCATCGCGCAGCGCACTGCATATCGCGACGCACGGCTTGCTTGCGCCAAGCAAGTCGCGTCGCATCGTTTTTCTGGAGACATGGATGAGACGTGAAGTCGGTGTGGCCGTCATCGGCACAGGATTTATGGGTAAGGCGCACGCACTCGCCTATCGCGCCGTGCCCTATGCGTTTCCCGACGCGGCGCAGCCGCGTCTGGTCGCCGTCGCGGACATCAACGAGGCCGCCGCGCGCGGGGCCCAGGCTCAATTCGGATTCGAACGCGCGACACGCGATTGGAGGACGCTGCTCGACGACCCCGCGATTCAAGCGATCTCGATCACGACGCCGTGCAGTCTCCATAAGGAGATGGCGCTCGCGGCGATCGCGGCGGGCAAGCACGTGCACTGCGAGAAGCCCATCGCGCCGTCCGCGGCCGATGCGCTCGCCATGATGGAAGCCGCGCAGGCCGCCGGCGTCGTGACCCAGACCGGCTACAACTACATCAAGAATCCGCTGCTCGAACTCGCGCGCTCGATGATCGCGGCCGGTGAACTCGGCGACATCACGAGCTTCCGCGGCGTGCACGCCGAGGACTATATGGCCGATCCGGAGATTCCGTACAACTGGCGTGTGGACCCCGAAAACGGCGCCGGCGCGCTGGCCGAAATCGGCAATCACATCATCGGCCTCTCGCGATTCCTGCTCGGCCCGATCGTCGAGGTCAACGCGCAACTCGAGACCGTCAATCGCACGCGTCCCGTTGCGCCGGGCGCGCAAGCGCGTCGCGACGTTCACGTCGACGACATCGCGCGGATGATCGTGAAATTCGGCCGCGGCTGTTCGGGTTCGATCGAAGCGAACTGGGCCGCGACGGGCCGCAAGATGCAGCTCGAATTCGAGGTATTCGGGACGCGGGGCGCGCTCGTGTTTTCGCAGGAACGCCTCAACGAACTGCACTACTACCGCGTCGGCGACGATGCGCGGACATCGGGATTCACGCGCATCGAAGCGGGTCCCGCGCATCCGCCCTATTCGAATTTCACGGTGGCGGGCGGACATCAGCTTGGCTTCAACGATCTCAAGACCATGGAAATGGCGGGCTTTCTGAACGCGATCGAAAGCGGCACGCCCGCCCACGCGAATTTCCACGAAGCCTGGGAAATCCAGCGTGTCGTCGACGCCGCGATCCGCTCGTCCATCGAGATGCGACGGGTCACGATTTGAGTGCTTGCGATACGCGCAAGCCCTTCAATGCGTGATCCATATGTGAAACGCGCCGCGTCGTCAGCGCGCGTCATCAAGGAGAATCAGATGTCTCACCCCCCTATCGAACTGCTCGCGGCCTATTTCACGCTGTCGGGCGACGTATATCCGTTCGGGCCGACGGAAATCAGTCCGTTCAGCTTCCAGCATCGCGTCGAAGCGGCCGCGCGCGCCGGATGGAAGGGTATCGGACTCGTGTACGCCGACGCGTACGCCACGGTCGACAAGATCGGCTTCAAGGAAATGCGCCGGATTCTCGAAGCCAACGGCATCGAGCACGTCGAGCTTGAAATCCTCGTCGATTGGTATCGGACAGGCGAGCGCCGCAGGGCGTCGGACACCGCGCGGCATCTATTGCTCGACGCCGCCGAGGCGCTGCATGCGCGCGCCGTCAAGATCGGACCGGGCATCGGCGAAGACACCGCGGACATCCCGCTGATGGTCGATGCATTCGGCGCCTTGTCCAGAGATGCCGCGGCGCGCGGAACGCAAGTCATGCTTGAAATCATGCCGTTCAGCAACGTGCGCACGATCGAGACGGGCCGCGCGATCGTCGAAGGCGCGAATCAATCGAATGCGGGCTTGTTGCTCGACATCTGGCACCTTGCGCGCGGCGGCGTCGACTTCGCCGAGATCGCGACGATCAAGCCGGGCTTTATCAAAGGCATCGAACTCGACGACGCCGATCGCTATCCGATCGAGCCGCTCTGGATGGACACGATCCACAAACGCCGGCTTCCGGGCGACGGCGTGCTCGATGTCGGACGCTTTATCGAAGCCGTTCAAGCCACCGGCTATCAGGGCCCGTGGGGCGTCGAGATTCTGTCCGAGGTCGAGCGCAAGCTTCCGTTGGAAGACATGGCGACGCGCGCCTATCAGGCGACGATGCGCCACTTCGACACCACGGCTCACCCGAAAGCCGCCTAACCCGGCGCACACCGATCCAATGCAGAACATCAACGAAGACACCATCACGCAAGCCGTCATCGCGTCCCTCGCGCGCTGCGACCGGCCGCGGCTCAGAACGATCATGACGAGTCTCGTTCAGCATCTGCATGCGTTCGCGAGAGACGTGGCGCTGACCGAAGACGAATGGGCGCAAGCCATCGCATTCCTGACGGAAGTCGGTCATATCACCGATGACAAGCGACAGGAGTTCATCCTGCTCTCCGACACGCTGGGCCTGTCGATGCTCGTCACGACGCAAAACAACGTCAAGCCGTCGAATTGCACGGAAGCGACGGTATTCGGGCCGTTTTTCGTCGAGGGATCGCCCGTCTATCAAAACGGTGACGACATTTCGAACGGCGCGCACGGTGCGCCGTGCTATGTGTCGGGGCAGATCCGAGGCGTCGGCGGCGAACCCATTCCGTTCGCGCACCTCGATGTATGGCAGTCCGACGAAGACGGCTTCTACGACGTGCAAACGCCCGACGCAAGCGGTGAGACGGTGATGCGCGCGCGAGGGCGACTGACGACCGATGAACACGGGCGTTTTCATTTCCGCTCGATTCTCGCCGAGGCGTATCCGATTCCTCACGACGGTCCCGTCGGCCGGATGCTCGCGGCAACGGGACGGCATCCGTGGCGCCCCGCTCACCTGCATTTCATGATCGCCGCGCCCGGCTTCGAAACACTGGTCACGCACGTGTTCAGAAACGGCGATCCTTATCTCGACTCCGATGTGGTATTCGGCGTACGGTCGACCTTGATCGCGGACTGGATCGAGCATGCGCCGGGAACGGCGCCGGACGGCACGCGGTTCGACGCGCCCTGGTATTCGCTCGATTTCGACTTCGTTCTCAACGCGGGGGCCGCATGATCCGTCATATCGTCATGTGGCGTGTCCAGGGCGACACGGCTTCGGAGCGAGAGGCCGCATCGGCGCGCGTCAAGGCGAGCTTCGAGACCTTGCGCGGCCGCATCCCCGGTATGCGGCATCTCGAAGTCGGACTCGACTTCAGTCAAGTGGACTACGCGTGCGACGTCGTCCTGATCGCGGAATTCGAGTCGCCGGAAGCGCTCGACGGCTACGCCCACCATCCCGAACACCTGCGCGTGCGCCGTGAGTTGGAGAACGTGAGAATCGCCCGTCATCAGGTCGACTATGTTCCGGAATCCGATCACACGCACGGCCAGCGCGCCGAATCGATCCATGACAAAGCTTGATTTCGTCTACGAAGCCCGCGCGTCGCGCGTCGTGTTCGGCGCAGGCCATCTCGCGCATCTCGAACGCGAAGTGCTGAACTTGCGATCGGAACGCGCATTGGTGCTCTGTAGCCCGGAACAGGTCGAGATGGGCAAGCGGATCGTCGAACGCCTCGGCGGCCGGGCAGCCGGCCTGTTCGATCAGGCGACGATGCACGTGCCGCTCGAACTCGCCGAACAGGCACGCGGGATCGCGCGCGAAGTCAATGCCGACTGCGCCGTCGCGGTCGGCGGCGGATCGACCATCGGCCTGGGCAAGGCCATCGCGCTGACGTCGGATCTGCCCATCCTCGCGATCCCGACGACGTACGCCGGCAGCGAGATGACGCCGGTCTACGGCATCACGCAAGCGGGCATCAAACGGACCGGCAAGGATTTCCGGGTCATGCCCAAGGCCGTGATCTACGACCCGGAGCTGACGCTGTCCCTGCCGCCCGCGATGTCGTTGACGAGCGGCATCAATGCGATCGCGCACGCGGCCGAAGGACTCTATGCCCAGGATGCCAATCCTGTCATGAGCCTGATGGCGCAAGAAGGCATCGCCGCGCTCGCGCGTTCGTTGCCGGCCATCGTGCGCTCGCCGGCCGATATCGAAGCGCGCGCCGATGCCTTGTATGGCGCGTGGCTGTGCGGCACCGTGCTGGGCAACGTCGGCATGGCGCTTCATCACAAGCTATGCCATACGCTGGGCGGCAGCTTCAATCTGCCGCACGCGCAAACGCACACGATCGTCTTGCCGCACGTGCTCGCCTATAACCGATATGCGGCGCCTCAAGCGATGGAGCGCATCGCGCGCGCGATCGGCGCGCACGATGCGGCGACCGGTTTGTACGCGCTTGCGCAATCCAACGGTGCGCCCGTGGCGCTCAAGCATATCGGCATGAAGCAGGAAGACGTCGAAAAAGCCGCGCAGATCGCGACGGCCAACCCCTACTGGAATCCGCGGCCGATCGATCGCGACGCGATTCGGGCGCTGTTGCAGGATGCGTTTGACGGCGTTGCGCCGCGCGACGCGTGATGCGTCATCTGTCATGCGTCATGTGTGACGCGCATCGAGACCGCATGCTTTAACAAAAAAAGGAGAGAGGAGCGCCATGCATTTCACCGTGTACTGCCTGGATTTTCCGAACAGCGTCGAACGCCGCTTGGCCCATTACGACGCGCACAAAGCCTATTTGCAAACGGCGCCGATCACGACGCTTATCTCTGGACCGCTGACGCAGGCGGACGGCGCGACGATGATCGGCAGCTTCTTTCTTTACGAAGCCGATCGCGTCGAAGACGTCGAAGCATTCGTGAAGAACGATCCGTTCAACCAGGCCGGCATCTGGCAATCGATCGATATTCGGCCGTTTATCAAGCGCGTCGACAACCGTTGACGCACGCGCGGCACACGTTTCGTCAAGCGCCCCGCGCCCGACACGTCCCCATGCGATGTGGCAAAGCGCAGCGCCGTTCGTGTTTTTCAGCCGATCCGCACCCGGCCGAATTCGGTACGGGTGCGCCGGCTTTATTGTTGATTAAGGACATCCATTCATGCAAACGGGACTCGAAGGAAAGATCGTACTGATCACGGGCGCGGCTCAAGGCATCGGCCGCGCGACCGCGCTGGCCTTCGCGCGCGAAGGTGCGCGCGTCTGCGCGGTCGACATCGATGCCGATGCGCTCGACTCGCTGCAGTCGGAGATTCACGCGCTCGGCGTGCCCGTCAACACGGCGCGTGCCGATTTGTCGAGCGGTGAAGGCGTCACGGCCGGCATCGACGCGGCGCTGCGTCCGCATCAAGGGCAACTCGACATTCTTGTGAATAACGTAGGCTCGGGTAAGGTCAGGACGTTCGACGATCTGTCCGATGCCGATTGGAACGCGACGCTCAACCTCAATTTCCTGAGCTATGTTCGCGCGTGTCGGCATCTGCTGCCGACGCTGCGTCAGCGCGAGAAGGCCGTCATCATCAACAACGCTTCGGATCTGGCGCGCCAGCCGGAGCCGGTACCGATCGACTATTCGGCGTCCAAGGCGGCGGTGCTCGCGCTCACGAAGGGTCTGGCGCGCGCGGAAGCCCCGAAGATCCGCGTCAATGCGGTCGCACCGGGTCCCGTTTGGACACCGTTCTGGACGAAGGAAGGCGGCTTCGCCGAGACCATGGGGAAATTCCACAAGATGGATCCTCGCGAGGCCGTCGAGCACGAACTGTCGCTGCGTCAATTACCGTTGAATCGGCTCGGTACACCGGAGGAAGTCGCGAACGTCATCGTGTTCCTCGCCTCGGATCTCGCGTCGTTCGTGACCTCGGCCGTCTGGGGTGTCGACGGCGGCAGTATTCGCAGTTTGATTTAGGCCGATCCGCGCGGGCGTTGCGCGATGTCGGTCACGCATTCGCGCCGAGGTGGAGATCGGCCCAGACCTCGGTGAAGTGGTCGTTGTAGACGGGATCCTTTCGTATCTCCACGGCGTTTCGCGTAACGCGCGGCAAATGGATCTCGTGAATCGACACCACCACCGACGGCCGCTGCGAAAGCACCAGCACGCGGTCGGCCATCGCGACGGCCTCGCCGATGTCATGCGTGACGAGAATCGCGCTTTTGCTCTGTTCGATGATGATCTGCCGGACATCGGACTGCAGCAACAAGCGCGTTTGAAAATCGAGCGCCGAAAAAGGCTCGTCCAGCAAGATCACCTCCGGATCGAACGCCAAGGTTCGCATGATGGCCGCACGTTGTCGCATGCCGCCCGACAGCGTGCGCGGCTTTGCATGCTCGAACCCCGACAAGCCGTATGCACGGATCAGCTTCATCGCGATCTCGCTCGATTGCGCGCGCGGCACGCCTCTGACATCGAGCCCCAATGTGACGTTTTCGAGCACCGTGCGCCACGGCAGCAGCAGGTCCTTTTGCAGCATATATCCGACATGCCCGGTGGCCTGGTCGACTTGCACGCCGCCGACGGACACGCTGCCGCGTGTCGGCTTCAGCAATCCAGCGATCACGTTGAACAAGGTCGATTTCCCGCAGCCCGACGGTCCGACGATCGCGAGCACTTCGCCCCGGCGCAACGCAAAGTCGATTTGTCGGATGGCGTCGACCCGCCCGGACGCGCTCTCGAAGGCGACGCCGATCCCGATGGCTTCAAGTGCGATGTTAGGCATCACTATCGGTACTCAAAAATCGAGGGAATGGAAAAAGCGCTACGACGCGCCGCGCATGCGGCGCTCAAGCAGGCCCACCACCGCATACATGAGGAGCGCGACCGCCATCAGCGCGGCGATTCCGACCCAGACTGCATTGAGGTCGTAGATCACGCCGGCGTAATAGATCATGTAGCCCAGACCGTCCTTCGACGAGATGTATTCGCCGACCACCGCGCCGATCAGCGCGAATCCCACGTTGAGACGCAGGATCGACGCGATCCACGGCAGCGTGCCCGGCACGATGACCATGCGCCATATCTGGACATGACGCGCGCCCAGCGATTTCATCAGCCGAATCTGATCCGGATCGATTTCACATGTGCCCGCGTATGCGGAAATCATCGCGACCACAAAGGTGATGATGGACGCCACGGCGATCTTGGACGCGAGCCCGACGCCGAACCAGACGATGATCAGAGGCGCCAACGAAATGATGGGGAGTCCGTTGATCGCCGCGAGATACGGTTTCAGCACGCGCGCCGCCGTCGGACTCAGCCATAGCAAGAGTCCCGCCAGGCTGCCGAGCCCCGTCCCGATGACGAAGCCCGACACCGTCTCCCACGCCGTGATGCCGATATCGTGAAACAAGGCCCCGCTTGCGATCAGCGCAAGCCCCTTGCTCCAAATCCCGCTCGGTTGTCCGTAGAGAAACACGGCGATCCAGCCACGACGGATCGCGACCTCCCATGCGCCGAGAAACACGCCGAGCAGCAGGATCTGATAGATCAAGATGCGAGCCTGACCGGCACTTCGATGTGAGGGCATAGTCAGAATGAGCGAAAGTGGTTCGGGATACGCATTGCGCTACGGTAACTCGGATGCAAGGCCGGGTGCAAAGGCCTGAGCCAAAGCGCCGGTATCCGATACCCAGCCAAAAAACGCCTCGATGTTGAACAGGGCGCCGACGTGCGCCTCCGGCGGACCGGCTTGATAGGTCGCATCGGACAGCACGACGGAAAAATATTCGAGGGCAAAGCCGTCACGCAGCGTCGATTCGACACAGACGTTCGTCGCGATGCCGCAAAACACCAGGTTATGAATGCCGCGCGAACGCAAGCAGCTATTGAGCGGCGTATTGTAGAAACCGCTGTATCGCGGCTTGGGCATCACGATGTCGCCGTCCTGCGGTTTGAGTTCCTCGATAAGCTCATAATCCCACCCGCCCTTGGCAAGCAAGGTGCCTTGCAAGGCGGGTTGTCGCCGCATCGTTTTCAGCGCGTTCGACTTGTACCGGTTGGGAGATTTCGGGCCGCCGGCCTCCGTGTATTGCGCATCCCATCCGTTCTGAAAAAAGATGATCTGCATGCCCGCGTGCCGTGCGATGCGCACGGCGCGCTCGACACCGACGATCGCCTTGCGCGCGCCGGTCAGATCGAAGCCCGCCTTGTCGAGATAGCCGCCGCGCGACGCATAGGCGTTCTGCATATCGATCACGATCAACGCCGTCTCCTTCGCATCGAGACGAATCGGCTCGGGGCGTGCCTGCAGTACCGGCCCCTGATCCGACGCCGGCACGATATCGACGTCGTGCATCATGCTTTGGCGCCTTGGGCGCGCGTCAGCGACTTCGCCGCGAAGCGCGGATCGACCATCTGCTCGTAGGGCAAGGTCTGCTTGACCGAGCCCCCCGCGAGTTCGAGCTGCATCGCATGATCCCAGTCGTCGCGAGAAATCACGGGATTCGCCGGAATCGCGAGATTGGCGCCGACGAAATGCGGGGTGGCCGCCGCGACGACGGCGGGCGGCACCTTCGGGAAATACACTTGCGCGACGCGCGTGAACACGCCCGGATCCGCGTGCATCATGCTTTGCGCATCGGCGATCGCATCGCAGAACGCCTGCACTTCATCCGGGTGATCCTGAATGAAGGCTTCGGTCGTAAAGGCCGTCGTGAATGCGAGCGGCCCGAACATATCGGCAAACGAAAGCACCGGAACCAGACCGAACTGAGTCGCCCCGATGCTCGCGTCCCATTCGAATACCGCGGCGACATCGGCTCGACCGTCCTTCACGGCCGCGGCTTGCGCGCCCGGGGGCAGCTCGAGGAATTTGACGCCGGCTTCCTTGGGATCGAATTTTCCGAATTGCTTCATCGCGAACTCGGGGACCTGAATCGTCGACGACGGATACATCAGCGTCGCGATCGTCTTGCCCTTGAGATCGTCGATGGATTTGATCGGCGAGCCCGGCTTCGCGATAAGCCACATCGATACACCGCCGACGATCTTTGCGATGTTCTTGAGCTTGCCGCCCGCTTGAACGGCGTTGACCGACATGCCCGGACTCGTCACCGCGATCTGTGCGCGCCCCGATAACAGCACCGGCACCGGCAGCGACACGCTGCCCGCGGACACGATCTCCGCATCCAGGCCGCGCTGATCGAAAAGCTTCTGGTCTTGCGCCACATACAGCGAGGCGTACATACCGAGGCGAATCGCCTCGGAAATCACAATGCTCGACCGCGTGGCGGCGAAAGCGCTGCTGCCAAGCACATTGCCCAGCCCGGTCATGCCGAGCCCCAACAACAACGACTGTTTGAGTACGTCACGTCTGCTCGTCATCGGATTCCTCTCCGCACCGTTCGGATCACCTGGATGTGCTGCTTTGGAAACGATGCTAGCCAGACAATTTTTTATTAGATATACATCGATCAGTGATAAATTTTTCGGCAAAACTGATAAATGAAATGAGCCCTCCGCCCGTCAACGTGTCGCTCAGACAGCTCAAGGTCATCATTTCGATCGCGCGGCTCGGAAGCTTCGGGCGCGCGGCAAAGGAGCTCGGCCTGTCTCAATCGGCGCTCAGCCAGGCGGTGCAGCAGTTCGAAAGTCTGGTCGGCGTGAAGCTGCTCGATCGGTCCACGCGGAACGTGCGATTGAGCAAAATTGGCGAGGAATGTCTGCCCGGCATACAGCGCGCGGTCGACAATCTCGAACGGGAATTGAGCCATCTGCAGGATCTGCGGCACCACAAGCGCGGACATGTGTCCGTCGCCTGCTTGCCGTCGATCGCATTACGTTTTATGCCGAGAATGCTGCGGGGTTTTCGCGAGCTCTATCCGAACACCGACGTCACGCTCAAGGAACTGTCGCTCGAACGTATCCGGCACGCGATCATGACCGGGCAGGCCGACATTGCGATCGCCAATATTTCCGCCGACGACCCGGATCTCAATGCGAGCCTGCTGACCGTCGATCGCTTCGCGCTCGTGATGCGGCGCGAACACCCGCTCGCGGCTTCGTCGACCGTCACGTGGCGAGAGGCCGCGAAGACCGCTCTGATTGCCATGAGCTCCGATACCGGCGTACGCGCCGAGATGAGTCATCGCCTGCCCGACTATCGCGTCGAGATCATGGCGCCGTACGAAGCCGAGCATCCCGCCACGATCCTCGCGCTCGTCGAGGCGGATCTGGGCGCCGCGCCGCTGCCGGGTCTCGCATGGCCGGCGCCCGATCATCCGCATCTCACGTACCGGCCGCTGATCGAACCCGTCGTCGAACGCAAGCTCTATCTGATCAAGCGACCCGAACGAGAATTGTCGCCGGCCGCGCACGCGTTGTTTACGCATATCCAGGCTTACCGGTATGACGGGATGGATCCGTAAGCGGGCGTTCACGCGTTCCTTCGATCGCGACCGATCGCCTGGATCCGCGCGTGGACGTCAAACGGCCGCGCTCGGTCCGCGATGTATTTTCCACTCGCGCGTGAGTCCGCCGAATCCGTAGCCTGTCGCATCACAGTCGATCACGTTGATGTTCGAATGCGGATGAAGATTGCCGATCAGCGACGCCAGCAGATCGAACGCCTTGCGGTGGTATTCCGCCTTTTGCTCACGCGTGTTCGTGTGCTGCGTGATCGTGAGTTCGAGCTGAAACGCGTTCTTCCCGTGCGCCGCAAGCGAGCGGTTGTCGATAAACCACTGCGCGTGTGGAATATATTCGATGAACACTGCCATTTTCGACGGCAATTTGGCAAGCACGTCGCACGTCAACCGGGTCAACTCGGTCGCAAGTTTTTCAGTCAATTCCGGTTGTTCACGGCCAGAGACCGTCAAGCGAATTCCAGGCATCGCAGACTCCTGTCAAGGTGAATCAGTGTCTCGCGCCGACCGATACGAAACGGTCCGTCGCGAGGTTCGGGCATCCATTCGATCCATCGTGCCGCCTCAGGCCGGCACCGCACCGTCGCCGTGATGAATCCGCCATTCGAGCGTGACGCCGCCGAATCCATATCCGACCGCATCGCACTCGACGACATGAATATTCGAATGCGGATGGACGTCGCCGATCAGCGTCGAGAGCAATTCGAACGCCTTGCGGTGATACTCGGCTTTCTCCTCGCGGATATTCGTGTGCTGCGTGATCGTCAAGACCAGTTGAAACGCGTTCTTGCCATGCGCGACGAGCGACCGATTGTCGATGAACCACTGCGCATGCGGCACATACTCGACGATGACGGCCATCTTGGCGGGCCGCTTGCTCAGCACCTCGCACGTCAATTGCGTCAGTTCGGTCGCCAGCCTTTCGGTCAGCTCGGGTCGCTCGCTTCCCGAGACCGTCAATCGAATTCCGGGCATCAGATCCTCCTCGATCAAGATCGCGCATGATGAGCGCGGGGTGTCGTGCGGTATCGCGGGATACGGCGGGATATCGCGCGTGATCGGCAGGCTCGGCGCCGTATCGTTGCCCCCGCGACATGGGCTCGCGTTACGCGATTACGTCGCCGATTTCCCGCCGTCGACAGAGATCAATGCGCCCGTGATGAAGCCCGACGCCGGCGAGGCGAGAAGCAGCGCGAGGCCCTTGAGATCGTCCGGCTCGCCGATGCGTCCAAGCGGCACATTGACGACCGTGCGCGCGCGAATGCCTTGATCGTTTTTCAGCCGGCCGCCGCTGATATTCGTCGTGATGGGTCCGGGCGCGATGCCGTTGACCAACACATTGAACGGCGCAAATTCAAGCGCCGCCTGTCGCACGAGGCCCGTGACCGCAGTCTTGCTCGCCACATACGAATACGACATGTCCGGAGAGGAACGGAGCCCCGCATACGATCCCGTCACGATGATGCGGCCGTGCTTCTGCCGCTTCATCGTCGCGCTGACCGCGCGCATGCTTTGGAACACGGTCCGCATATTCATGGCCATGACCCTGTCGAAGTGATCGACATCGGAATCCTCGAGCGCGCCGCCTGGGCGCACGAAACCCAAGCCGCCGCCGATGCCCGCGTTGATAAACACCGTATCGAGCGTGCCATGCGCCGCGACGATCGACGCGACGGCGGCATCCAGCGCAGCCGAGTCCGTGACATCCAGCGGCAAAGGCTCGACCTCGAAACCCTCCGAGCGCAGCCGTGCCGATTCCCGCGTCAGCGCGTCGTGATCGATGTCCGACATGATCACGCGCGCCCCTGCTTCGGCCAGAATCTCGCAATACCCCAATCCGATGCCGCTGGCACCGCCCGTGACCAGAACAACCTGGTCCTTGATGTCGAACAATTCCGCGAGTTTCATTGAGTGTTCCCTCAAGCCGATCGGCTTGTATTTAGATCCATTCGAACATGGCCTTGAAAGCCGGAGCCCACCGCTCAATGCACTTTGAGCGCGATTTTTCCGATATGAACACCGGACTCCATCAGCCGGTGCGCGGCCGGCGCCTCGTCGAGCGACAGCACTTCGTGAATGACCGGCAGCGCTTTGCCTGCCGTGAGCACCGGCCAGACCTGCTGTTCGAGCGCCGCCGCGATGTCAGCTTTTTGCTGCACGGTACGCGCGCGCAACGTGGACCCGGTCACCGTCAGGCGCTTGAGCATGATGGGCGTCATGTCGATATTCACGGTGCTCCCCTCGAGGAACGCGATCTGGACCAAGCGTCCTTCGAGCGCGAGCGCGCGGAGATTTCTCGCGACGTATTCGCCCCCGACCATATCGAGAATCAGGTTGACGCCCGCGCCGCCCGTGAGTTCTTGCACCACGGCCACGAAGTCTTCGTCGCGATGCCGAATCGCGCGCTCCGCACCGGCCGCCAGACAGGCTTGCGCTTTCGCATCGTTACCGACGGTAGTCAGCACACGCGCGCCGCGCGCATGCGCAAGCTGTATCGCGGTCAGCCCGATGCCGCTCGAACCGCCGTGCACGAGCAACGTCTCGCCTTGCGCCAAGCGCCCTCGTTCGAACACATTGGTCCAGACAGTGAAATAGGTTTCGGGCAACAGGGCTGCCTGCAACAAGCTCAGGCCGCCAGGCACCGGCAAGCAATGCGACGCATGCGTCACGCAATAGTCGGCATAGCCGCCGCCCGGTACGAGCGCGCAGACTTCGTCGCCGACCCGCCAGCGCGTGACGCCGCCGCCAACCGCTGCGATCCTTCCGGACACCTCGAGGCCCAGCCAAGGCGACGCGCCCGGCGGAGGCGGATAGGATCCGCTTCGCTGCAGCACGTCCGGCCGATTGACCCCGGCGTACGCGACTTCGATAAGCACTTCGCCTTCGCCGGGCGACGGGCGCGCCCGCTGCGCAATGCGCATGCAATCGGGAGCCCCACCCACGCCGTGATCGATATAACGCATCGTCTGCACACCCAGATTCAAATCCTTCTCCATGAACGTCATTGCGCGTGAAAGATGATTTACGCGGTCCGTTGTCCGAGTCGCTGCAACATGACCGCGAAAATGATGATCAAACCTTTGATGATTTGTTGCGGGTAGTTCGGCACGCTCAGCAGGTTCATGACGTTGCCGATCAAGCCGAGCACGAGCACGCCGACGACCATATTGAGCACCGTGCCTTTTCCGCCCGAAAGCAGCGCGCCGCCGATCACGCATGCGGCGATCGCGTCGAGTTCGAGTCCGACGCCGGTGACGGGAACGCCCGTCCCCGTGCGCGACGTATAGATCACGCCGGCCAGACTGCCGAGCGCGCCCGAAATGACATAGACGATGAACTTGTACCGCTTCTCGGAGATGCCGGCGAGACGCACGGCCGTCTCGTTGCTGCCGGTCGCGATGACCATGCGCCCGAACACGGTGTGATGCATGACGAAGTAAAAGATCGCCACCATTACGATCGCCAGCAGCACGGGCCAAGGCACGTGAATGCCTGTCACGCCGCCGCTGCCGAACGTGTTGAGGATGTCCGATGCGGCCGTGCCATCGGGCATCTCGACAGGCTGGCCGTTCGACATCATGTACGTGATGCCGCGGATCACCGTCATCATCGCGAGCGTCACGATAAACGGCGCGAGACCGAACGCGGTGACCAACAGGCCATTGACGACGCCGAATGCGGCCCCGAGCGCGATGGCGCACATCAACGCGCCGATCAACCCAATCGCGCCCTGGCTCGGCATGAACGCCAAGCTCATCGGAAGCAGCAGACCGGCCGCGGCGGCGATCGATCCGACCGCGAGATCGATTCCGCCCGTGTTCATGACGATCAACATGCCGATGCTCGCAAGCAACAGCGGTGCCAATTGCCGTAACAGATTGAAGAGATTGCCCTCGCTCAAGAAGGCATCCGACATCGCACTCGATGCCGCGAACAGAATGACGAGCATGATGACCGCGTTGTAACGGACCAAGCTCTTGATAAGCGGCGAATAGCGCTTTGCGAGCGGCATTGTGGACTCCATCATTTGACCCCCATCGACAAGGCGATCAAGGCATGCTCGTTGATGTCGGCACCGCGCAATTCACCTGCGATTTCTCCCATTCGCATGACCAGCACCCGATCACACAAACCGATGATCTCCGGCATATCCGAAGACACGACGATCACGGCCACCCCTTGTTCCGCCAGCTGATTGATGATTTGATAAATCTCGATCTTGGCCCCGACATCGACGCCGCGTGTCGGTTCATCGAGAATCAGCACACGGCATCCCGACGAGACCCATTTCATCAGCGCGACCTTTTGCTGATTGCCTCCCGAGAGGCTCGACACGGGGTCTTCCATGCTTTGCGTCTTGACGCGCAAGGCACCGATCAGCCGCTGCGTCTCGCGTGCCTCGGCGCGTCGCGCGAGCAGCCATCCTCCACGCGCGAATCGATTGCGAGGCGTCATCATCGCGTTCGCGCGGATCGAAAGATTGAGCAGCACCCCCTGCTGCTTGCGGTCTTCCGGCAACATGCCGATACCCGACATCGCGCCTTGCCTCGGTGAGCGGTGCGCGATCGGCTTACCGTCCAGCAGAATGTCGCCGCCATCGCGTCGATCGGCGCCGAATACGGCGCGAACCGTCTCCGTACGGCCCGCACCGACCAGACCGCTGAACCCGAGCACCTCGCCCGCATGCACATCGAAGGTGACGTTGCGCACGCGCGCCTTCGCATCGAGATTGCGGACTTCGAGCACGCGTTGCCCGATCGTCGCGTGACGCGGCGGAAACAAGTCACCCAGCTCGCGCCCGACCATCAGGCGCACGAGCGCCGTTTCATTCGTGTCGGAGATCCTGACGGTCGCGACATCCCGTCCATCCTTGAGCACCGTCGCCACGTCGCAGATCGAGAAGATCTCCTCGAGACGATGCGAGATATAGATGATGCATACGCCATCGCGCCGCAGTTTCGCGATCAGCTCGAATAATCGCTTTGTTTCTCGATCGGTCAACACCGCCGTCGGTTCGTCGAACACCAGCACGCGCGAAGATCGCGAAAGCGCCTTGCTGATTTCGACGACTTGCTGCTCCGCGACCGAGAGATCGGATACGGGCCGCGTGACATCGAGCTCGCCGAAGCCAAGCGCGTCGAGCTGCTGCTTCGCACGCGCTCGCAGACGCCGCCAAGGGATGATCGACGCGCCCTGCGCAAGATCGTCCAGATAGATGTTCTCGGCGACCGACAAATGCTTCGCGAGAGAAAACTCCTGGTAGATCACGGAAATGCCGTACCCGCGAGCGGCATGAGGCGAATCGATCGCCAGCGTTTCGCCGCCCAGCTCGATGTCGCCTTCATCGGGTCGATACGCGCCCGAAAGGATTTTCATGAGCGTCGATTTTCCGGCGCCATTCTCTCCCATCAAGGCGTGAACCTGTCCCCCCTGCGCGGCGAGGTTGACCGTGCGAAGCGCCTGCAAGCCGCCGAAGCGCTTGCTGATGCCCCGCATCGCCAAATGATTGTTCATCGTGTCGTCCATGTCCGTCGTGTGCGTGCCGACGCATGCCGTCGGGCGATGCGAGAGGCCGTGTCGGCCTCCCTGCCTCACGCGCGCTTCAGCCCTTGCTGAGTTCGCTCTTGATCTGCGGAATCGACTTCACCGGCGGGATCGTGTACTTGTAGAAGGTGTCGCTCTTGTCCGGGTCGATCAACTGATCCACGTTCTCCTTGGTGATGACACCCGCGGGAAAATAGGAGCCCATCGGCAGATTGCTCGCGTCGAGCCCGCCATAGAAGATGTTATGGATGAACTCGACTGCGGCCGCACCGCACTCATCGCCCGAGAACATGCCCGTCGTCAGCAAGTTGCCCGCCTTGACTTGCTCGAGCGCGATCCGCAAGCCGTCGGCCGGCGCCGCGATCTGGATCGCATCGTGTTTCCCGGCATTCTTGACCGCGCGCATCGCGCCAAGCGCCAGCGAGTCGTTGTCCGCGAGGATGTAGTTCATCTCCGCGGCATGCGCCGAAAGCAGATCTTCGGCGGCGGCAAGCCCCGCTTCCTGAGTCAACCGGCCAATGCCGATGCCGACGATTTTGAATTTCAGTTGCGCGTCGTCGAACTTGCCGGACTTCTTGAGCTGTTCGAACAGATTGAAGCCGCGCAACATCGCATCGCTTTTCTTGGCATTCGGATCAGCATCCTTCATGCGTTCGTAGACGATGCCCGACACCATGCCATTGACGCGGCTTTCCGACGTCGAATTGCTAAGACTCGAAATAATCACCGCGGCCGTGATCTGGCGATCCTTCCCTGCGTGCTTGGCGACGTACTGTCCGACCCCGAATCCGCTCTCGTAAGGATTGGGCGTGATGGTCGTGAGAATCCGCGCACTGGGATCCGGCACGGACCCCACGGTGACGACGGGAATACCCGCATCGACGGCGCGATTGATGCACTTCGCGACGCCCGCGACGTCGGTCGGGTCGACCACGATCACATCCATCTTCCGCGTGACGAAACTATCGATCTGCGAGCATTGACGTTGAAGATCGAAATCGGCGACCTCGATATCGGTATCGAACCCGTATTCGGCGGAGGTCTGACGCACTTTGTTCGCAAGGCCGACCCACCACGGATTGCCAAGCGAAATCTCGGCCCAACCGATCTTCAGATGCGCGGGATCGCCGGGCTTCTTGGGCCACGCTTTCTTGATGTCCGTGCGGTCCGGCATATCCGGGTCGATGACGCCCGACAAGGCCGTGTTCGGCAACATCGAATAGATCTCGTCCTTGGCATGGACGGAAAGCGACGCGATCGCCATAAGGCCGAACACGATAGGCGCGCGAAGATGACGCAAGCTCAATTTCATGCATGTCTCCTGTATTCGAAGGGTGTCGTCCGTGCTGCCTTAGCGGCGCCTTCGGGTTGCGCTTGGCTTACCTTTGGGTCGCCTTTGGGCCGCGGCAGATCGACATTCGTCGTCTTATGATTTCGGATATATGATACATTTTATATCCTATACGATGAGATGACGGTCGTTGCGCAATGCCTGCGAATCCAATCTCTTTTTCTTATCGCCCCTTGCCGCACACGCGTGCGGCCGACACCATCCTCAACCGGCGATCCGGCGTCGCGAGCCTTGCCAGAAGGTGTTTCAGATCGCAGACGATTCCGATTCAGCATGTCGATACCCTATGCATTACAAAAGATGACCGAGCAGTCGTGAATGTTTTGGACACTTAAAAGACGCGCCGCAGCGCGGCATCGTCCAAACCTTATTTCGGTCATCGATCCCATAGAACATCGCGCGAGCGCCGCGCTGACGCGCAATATTTTTTCTAACCACGTGGAGCGTTTCGTGAATTCACCATCGAAGTGGATCGACATTCAAACCGACGAGGGCACGTTCAGCGCCTACCTTGCGCTGCCTCGTTCCGGCGAGCGATCCGGTCCGGGGATCGTGCTGATTCAAGAGATCTTCGGCGTCAACGATCACATTCGTGAAGTTGCCGAACACTACGCATCGGACGGCTATACGGTTTTGGCGCCCGATTTGTTTTGGCGCAGCGAACCGCGCGTCAGCCTCGGCTATTCCGATGCGGATCGCACGCGTGCGTTCGCCTTGATGAAGGCGTGCGACATCGCGCGCGCCGCCGGCGATGTCGGATTGACTGCACACGCGTTGCGCTCGCGGATCGCGCCGGGGGAATCCGTTGCCGCGGTCGGCTATTGTCTGGGGGGGCGGCTTGCGTATCAGGCTGCCGCGGCGGGCGCGGTCGATAAAGCCGTTGCGTACTACGGGGGCGGCATCGATTCGATATTGGATCAAGCCGAGCACATTCGCGTGCCCCTGCTCTTTCACTTCGGCGCGCGTGACGCACACATTCCGCAGACGGCGGTCGAAGCGATCCGGCAGACCTTTACCGGTCGCCCGGACGTCGCGGTCCATGTTTACGAGAATGCCGAACACGGCTTTAACTGCCCGATGCGACCTGCGTTCCATCGGCATAGCGCGGCGCTCGCGCGAGGACGCACGCTGACCTTCCTCGAAACGCCTCAGCCTGCCCAGGCTGCTTAGGCTGCATAACGACACCGGGTCGCGCATCGACGGCGCGACCCGGTCGCCCGATCCGGGCGGGAAGCCCGGAGCATCCGCGCTCAGCGATCGATCATCGACGCAAGGTCGTGCTCGATCAAGGCATGGAGCAAGGCCTACACACGATGCGGTTCAAACGATCCCGCCCATGCACAGATATTTGAGCTCCAGATAGTCTTCGATGCCGTACTTCGATCCCTCGCGGCCGAGCCCGCTTTCCTTGACCCCGCCGAACGGAGCGACCTCGGTCGAAATGAGTCCCTCGTTGATTCCGACGATGCCATAGTCGAGCGCTTCGGCGACGCGCCAGACACGACCGATATCGCGGCCATAGAAATACGACGCGAGGCCGAACTCCGTGTCGTTCGCCAGGCGGATCGCTTCGTCTTCGGTGTGGAAGCGAAACACAGGAGCAACGGGTCCGAAGGTCTCCTCGCCGAAGATCTTCATATCGCGGCGCGCTTCCGTGATGACGGTCGGCTCGTAGAAGTTCTCGCCCGCGTCGTGCCGCGTCCCGCCCGTGACCACACGTGCGCCCTTCGCGAGCGCGTCTTCCACATGCTCTTCCACTTTCGCGACGGCCTTCGCATCGATCAGCGGACCGATCTGCACGGTGTCGTCCAGTCCATTGCCGACCGTCAGCGCGCGCACCTTCGAAGTCAGCTTCTCGACGAAAGCGTCATATACCCCGTCCTGCACGAGAAAGCGATTCGCGCAGACACAGGTCTGCCCCGCGTTGCGGTATTTCGATGCGATCGCGCCCTGCACCGCCGCATCGAGATCGGCGTCGTCGAACACGATGAACGGCGCATTGCCGCCGAGCTCCATCGACGCCTTTTTCACGGTCGCCGCGCATTGCGCGAGCAAGCGCTTACCGATCTCCGTCGAACCGGTAAACGACACCTTCTTGACGATCGGATTGCCCGTGAGCTCGGCGCCGATGGCTTCGGCCGATCCGGTCACACACGAAATCACACCCGCCGGGATCCCGGCGCGCTCGGCAAGCACGCAGAGCGCCAACGCCGAAAACGGCGTTTGACTCGCGGGCTTGATCACCATCGTGCATCCGGCGGCGAGTGCGGGTCCGAGCTTGCGCGTCAGCATCGCTGCGGGGAAATTCCAGGGCGTAATCGCCGCGCAAACCCCGATGGGCTGTTTGATCACGACAATGCGCTTATCCGCCGCATGGCCCGGAATCGTATCGCCGTAGACGCGCTTGGCCTCCTCAGCGAACCATTCGATAAACGATGCCGCATACGCGATCTCCGCACGGCTTTCGGCTAAAGGCTTGCCCTGTTCGACGGTCATGATGAGGGCGAGATCCTCGCGACACGCGAGCATCAGGTCATGCCACCGGCGTAACAGCGCCGCACGTTCCTTTGCCGTCTTCGCGCGCCAGGCGCCAAGCGCCTTCGATGCGGCTTCGATCGCGCGCCGGGTCTCGGTCGCGCCCATTCTCGGCACCGTCCCAAGATGCGCGCCCGTGGCCGGATTCGTGACGACGATCGATGTCCCGTCGTCCGCATGCGTCCACTGCCCGCCTATCAAGCATTCATGCCTCAGAAGATCTGAATCACGAAGCGATACTTCCTGCCAACCATCTGCATTCGACATCAAGCATCCTCGCAAGCGAGCCTGCCGCGCGCCGGCGCCAGGCCCTGTAAAAGAGCGATCAGTTCACTTTCGCCAGCGCGCGGCGCGTGACTTCCTCGATGCCGGGTCCGTCGAGCTGATAATGGGCATAGAGATGCGTCGGCGGCGCGATAAGGCTGTATTCGTCATAGATCCCGTGACGCACGACGCGAACGCCTAGACCTTCATCCGCGACGACTTCCGCGACGGCCGCGCCCAGCCCGCCGATCACGTTGTGCTCCTCGACCGTGATCAGGATCTTCGAGCGGCGCGCGGCCGCGATGATGGCCTCGCGATCGAGCGGCTTGATCGTCGGCATATCGATGACGCCGATCGACTTGCCTTCGAGCCCCAGTCTTTCCGCGGCCTGCAAGGCGCCATGCACGGGCCAGCCGCAACCGATGATCGTCGCGTCCGTGCCGCGGCGATGCTCGATCGCCTTACCGATCACGAACGTGACATCGTCTTCATAGACCTTGGGATCACGTCCGCGGCCGATACGGAAATAGATCGGGTCGGGCCAGTTCACCGACGCCCGGATCGCGGCAGCCAGTTGCGCACCGTCGGCCGGCGAGATGACCGTCAGATTCGCCAGCGCGCGCATCGTCGAGATATCTTCGGTCGCATGATGCGACGTCCCATAGAATCCGAGCGAAATGCCCGTGTGATGGCCGATGAGGCGCACAGGCAACTTGCAATACGCGACGTCCATGCGGATTTGTTCGCAGCACAGCAGCCCGAGAAACGACGCAAACGTCGCGACGAAAGGAATCACGCCGGTCGTCGCCATGCCTGCCGCGGCCGACACCATGTTTTGTTCGGATATGCCGAATTGCACGTACTTGTCCGGATACGCGCGGGCGAACTTGTTGAGCCCGTTCGAATACTGGAGGTCCGCCGATCCCGCGACGATCGGATAGCCTTCTTCGACGAGGCCGATCAGCGCATCCGATAGGTAGTCAAGGCCGGGATTGATCGCGTTGAGCGCGCGGTATTGCCACGATTCCGGGTTTTGCGGTTTGGACATGTTCAG
Organism: Pararobbsia silviterrae; assembly: GCF_003628125.1. Lineage (GTDB taxonomy): Bacteria > Pseudomonadota > Gammaproteobacteria > Burkholderiales > Burkholderiaceae > Pararobbsia > Pararobbsia silviterrae. Next base: position 454,135 of record NZ_RBZU01000002.1, on the reverse strand, counting down.
ATTTCCTTGCTCTTGATTTCTTCGATCGCGCGCCGGCCGTCATCCGGTGCGAGGTATCCGAGGTGCCAGCCCGGCTCGGTTTCCATATAGGAAACGCCTTTGCCCTTGATCGTCTTGGCGATGATGCAAGCAGGCTTTTGACGTGCGCTGTCATGCTTGATCCGACGCAACAGCGGCACGAGCGCCATCAGGTCGTGACCGTCGACTTCATACGTCTCCCAACCGAAGGCTCGCCACTTATCCGCGAGCGATTCGATGCCGATCACGTCATCGACCTTCCCGTCGAGCTGGTAGCCGTTGCGATCGACAATCGCGATCAGATTCGACAGCTTGTGATGCGCGGCGAACAGCGCGGCTTCCCAGACCTGTCCTTCCTGCATCTCGCCGTCGCCGAGCAACGTAAAGACCTTGAACGCGCGCGCATTCATCTGCGCGGCCTTGGCCATGCCCGCGCCGTTGGACAGCGCATGACCGATCGAACCCGAACTGAAATCGATGCCGGCGACCTTCGTCATGTCCGGATGATCCCCAAGCGGATTGCCGAGACGGGTATAGCCGTCCAGCGTCTCGCGATCGATAAAACCGTAGTCGGCGAGAATCGGAAACAGGCCCACGGCCGCATGACCCTTGCCCATCGTGAAGCGATCGCGATCAGCCCACGCGGGTTCGTTCTTGCGCAACGACATGACGTCGTAGTAGAGCGCCGAAAAGATCTCCGCGCACGAAAAGACCGATGAATAGTGTCCGGTCTTCGCGATCTCGATGAGACGAATCGTCTCGAGCCGCACGAATTGCGCCTTCTCGCGCAACCGCGCGAGCTCGCTCGGCGAGAGCGCGCCCTGGCGCTCCTGAGTCACAGTCGACATACATTCTCCTGAGTGAATTCGAACTGACTTGACCGGAATCGAGTGACGCGCCGCGGACAACGGCCCTCGCCGTGCACTTGAGTCGATCCTGATTTCCGATATCCGCGTCATGGCCGCATGGGTTTCGACGCTCAAATCGATATAGGATATATGATGCATTATTTGACGAAGACGCGAAACCAAGGGTTTACCGCGATCGCCCGCCTTCGGTTGCCGCTGTTACTTTATCCATCATCATGCATCATATATTTTCAATGAAGACGCGATGACGCACTTCATCGACGCATGCTTGCTAACCCGATCGGCATCGCATCGCCCTGCCCGACGCGCGGCCGATCTTCCTTGACTCAAACCTAACCACCATGACGCAATCCGTAGCAGTTGTCACAGGCGGCGGCACCGGGATCGGCCGCGCCATCGCCGAATCGTTCGCGCAAACCAGCAAGGTCGTCTGCCTCGGGATGGACGCCGACAGCGATCTCCCCGACTCGATGACGTTTCGCAAAGCCGATGTCACGTCGAGCGCCGACGTCGAGGCCGCACTCGGTGATCTCGAGCGGATCGACGTGCTCGTGAATTGCGCGGGAATCATCCTTCACGAAGGCCGCGAGTTCGTGCCCGAAGGCTTCAAGAAAGTCATCGATGTGAATTTGTGCGGTTCGCAGGTCGTCACGCATATCGCCAAGGACCGCATCGTTCGAAGCCAGGGCGCGGTGGTCAACGTCGCATCGATGTGGAGCTACTTCGGCTCGAAGAACAACCCCGCGTATGCGGCAAGCAAGGCGGGCATCCTGGGTCTCACGCGCTCGTATGCGGTCGCGCTCGCCGAGCATGGCGTCCGCGTGAATGCCGTCGCGCCCGGCTGGATCAAGACGCGGCTGTCATCGGGCGCCATCGACAATGCCGAACGCAGCACCGCGATCATGGCGCGCCTCCCGATGAAGCGATGGGGCATGCCCGACGATGTCGCGCGCGTCGTGCGCTTTCTCTGCTCGGATGACGCGCGCTACGTCACCGGCGTGATCCTTCCTGTCGATGGCGGCTTCGGCATCGCCTGAAAGCGACCCCGCTCCGGGGTGCGGCTCCGCTCAATGGGCCGCACCCATCGATTTAGATGGCCTTCTTGGCACGCAATGCGTCCGCGACATCGGCCCGCATGCCAAGCCATTCGCGCAACACCTCGTCCGTATGTTCGCCGACCGAAGGCGCCGGATGCCGGATCGCCGGCGGCGTGGCGTTCATATCGATCGCGAATCCTTGCACGGGGACTTGACCGCCCTTCTGATCGAGCTGGACGATCAGTTCACTCTCGATGACGTTGCGGTCCTGCACCACGTCGGCAATCGTCGCGACCTTCGCGCTCGGAATCCCGCTCGCTTCGAGCTTTGGCAATATCTGCTCGACCGTATATCGTCCGACCCAATCCTGCACGATGGCCTCGATCTCCGGAACGTGGCGCATGCGTTGCGCGTTGGTCGAGAAATTCGGGTCTTCGAGCAGGTCGTCGCGATCCATGCAGGCCGCCAGCGCATTGAATTTGTCGTCACCGACCGCGAGCAAGAGAATCCACGCCCCGTCCGCGGTCTTGAACGTGTTGCCCGGCGCATTGAAGCGGTCGCGCGTACCGTTGCGCGTCGTCGTATGGCCCGATAGAAGCTGATCGGGAATCGCCGTCACGAGCATGGATAGCGCACTCGATAGCAAGGTCGCTTCGACCAATTGCCCTTCACCGGTCCTTTCACGATGCTGTAGCGCGGCGAGCGTGCCGATCGTCGCGTACATCGCGGTCGAATAGTCGACCACGAACGTCCCCGCCGCCGTCGGCGGACCGTCGGGGTGCCCCGTGAGATCCATCAAGCCCGACATCGCTTGCGCGATCACGTCGAAACACGGCCGGTGCGCATACGGGCCGGTCGATTTGAATCCCGAGATGCGCGTCATGATGAGCCGCGGATTCAGCGCATGCATGGCGTCCCAGCCGCACCCCATCTTCTCGAGTGTTCCGGGCACGAAGTTCTCGATGACGATATCGGCTTTCGCGATGAGCTCACGTAACACCGCCTGCCCTTCGGGGCTGCGGAAGTTGAGCGTCATGCCGCGCTTGTTGCGATTGAATACGATCGTATAGAGGCTTTCTCCGCCGACTTGCGGATCGAAGCTGCGCGTATTTTCGCCTTTGCCCGGCGTCTCGACCTTGATGACGTCCGCGCCCAGATCGCCCAGCAACATCGCGCAATACGGCCCCGCGATGAAACGCGACAGATCCAGAACCTTGAGCCCCGCAAGAGAGCCGGGTACAGCACTCGGTATTTTCATATCGGCAGATCAACTTAAAAAGCGGGGCCGCGTTGGACCCCATCGTTGACGTCGCCCCGCATCGGCACGGTCGACGGGTGTAGGTATGGGCGCGCACGACGACGATAAGAATCAAACACCGAAAATCGGCGACACGATCTTCGAATCTTCTCGTCGAAATTTAGGATATATCATGCGTCATATTTTTAAAGATGACAACGACGCGATGAGTGATCGATGGAAGAAGGAACAGCGGAGGCAAGAGAACGGCGCGTCGCGACGAGCACGAGCACGAGCACGAGCACGAGCACGAGCAGCATCGGTTCGATGCTCAGTCCGTCAAGCGCAGTGTGCGATGAATGTGACGACAGGGAACGACACGCATGCCACGCTTGCAGCGTCCGCAGCGTTCGGAGAGCGTGTTCGCCAATGAGGCATCAGCCGCGAAACGCGGCCTCGATTCGCGCGGCTAGGCCTCGCGCACGACGTTCTGCGCCATCCATTCGAGCAGGATCTTCTCGCCCCAGGCGATGTCTTCCTGGATCGCGCGCGACGTGGCCGCGGCATCTTTCTTCTTGAGTCCGCTCAGCACGCGATAGTGGGGATGATTGCGATTCGAGATCTCGCGACCCGGCAGATGCGAATGGAAAATCTGAAGCAGCGGCCCCATCCGGACCCACATGCTGGCCACGGTGTCATAGAGGCTCGGCATGCGCGCCGTCTCCATCAGCTTGAAATGGAAATCGCGATTGATCCGCGCGGCATCGGTCGAGCTCGTCGATACGGCCTCGATGAATCGCTCATGGATCTCCGCGAGTTCCTCGATCTCGCTCTTGGTCGCGTGTAGCGCGGCGCGTTCCGCCGCCGCGCCTTCGAGGAGCCTGCGCATGAGCTGGATCTCCTCGACGGTCGACGCGTCGAGCTCGGGCACCTTGATCGATGTCGCCGCCGTCATTTCGAGCGCCTGCTCGCTGACGAGCCGAAACAGCGCCTCGCGCACCGGCGTAATGCTGATGCCCAGCGATTCAGCGAGATTCGCAATACGCAACCGTTCGCCCGGCGAGTATTCGCCGTTCATCAGCGCGCTACGGATCTGGTCATACGTGCGGGACGAAAGATTGCTTTTCTCGAGGCGAAGAACGGTTTTCATGATCGATCTGGGCTGGGGCGTGCATCATACATCATAGTGTATTGCACCTTTCCGATGACGCCCGGATTTCCTGCGCAGGACGGCGGTTCGGCGCCGCTCACCGATCGCTTCGCGACGCTATTGCCCTCTCGATCCGCCCGACAGCAGAAACTCGACGAACAGGTCGAGTTGCGCATCGACCATCCGTTCCCCTTTGTGAATGCGCGCGCCGCGTCGCGATGCGTCCTCGAGAAATCGCGTGACCGCGGGCTGCATGACGACGTCCGCGACGACCGCGCCCGCTTCGAGGCCCGCAAGATCGCACGGCAAGGGATCGTCCGGTTTCAAGCCGAGCGACGTCGCATTGACGATGACGTCGTGTCCCGCGGCGTTCGCGTGGCCGGTCCGGACCCGGATGCCGGGCACGGTGTGCGCGAGCATGTCCGCGAGACGCTGTCCTTTCGCGGCATCCCGGTTCGCAATGGTCAACGCACCGATATCCTGCCGTGCGAGCGACAGGGCGATCGACGTCGCGGCGCCGCCCGCGCCGATCATCAACACGCGACGGCCCCGCAATTCGATCCCCGCGCGCAGCAGACCCTCGACGAAGCCGAGGCCGTCATAGATGCGCCCCGTGAACGTACCTTCGTCGTTGCGCCGGATCGTATTCGCCACGCCCAACGCCAAGGCATCGCCTTCCAGGACATCGCAAAGACCGGCCGCGGTCTGCTTGTGCGGAATCGTGAGGATCATGCCCGCGAGATTGTCGACGCGCCGCAGTCCTTCCCATGCGGTCTTCAAATCATCGGGACCGACCGCCCACGGCACCATGATCGCGTTGATGCCGCGCCGCGCGCACATGGCATTGAAGAACCCCGGCGTGCGGACGTGGCTGGCCGGCCAGGCAAGCAAAGCAATCACCTGTGTCTTGCCGTTGACCCGCGCGCCCGCGTCGGATGTCTCAGTCATGCCCGTGTCTCCCGTCTAAATTCATGTGTCGCACATAATATATGATGCATCACATAGCAACAAGGCAACCGTGCTTGGCGCGATCAGATCACACAGTCGTCGCGCAATGCCGCGATCTCGTGGCTCGATTTCCCGAGCCAGTCTTTCAAGATCGTCTCCGTGTCATGGCCGAGCGTCGGCGCCGCCGATCGGATCCGCGCGGGCGATTCGCTCAGCCGGATCGGCAGGCCTTGAGTCGGGAAGCGGCCGACCGTCGGATGATCCACATCGACGATATGGCCCGCATCGCGCATATACGGATCGTCCGTCACCTCGTCGATCGTCGCGACGCGCGCAACCGGAAGCTCCGCGCGCCGCGCGAGCGCGATGACTTCATCGGCCGTATGACGCGCGACCCATTGCGCCACGATCGCTTCGATGTCCGCGCGATGCGTCATTCGGGCTTCGAGCGATTCGAACTTCGGATGCGAAAGCAGATCGGGGCGCTCCATGACCGCGGCCAGGCGCGGAAACAGCGTGTTATTCCCCGAGATCAGATAGATCCAGTGATCGTCACGCGTCTTGTAGACCTCGGCGGGGGCCGAATAGCGATCCTTGTTGCCGCGTCTCGACATCGATTTGCCGAGCAGCAACTGTTCCGGGATCGCGGTCATCAGCAGCGACGTCGCGGCCCCCATCAGGCTCACGTCGACCCACTGCCCCTTCCCCGTCGTATGACGCCGTTCGAGCGCGGCCATGATGCCGATCGTGGCATAGAGCGCCGAACAATAGTCGACGACGAAACTGCCGGCCACCGTCGGCGGCCCATCCGCCTGCCCCGTCATCGACATGAGTCCCGACGACGCCTGCGCGATGCCGTCGAAACAGGGCTCACCCGCGAGCGCGCCCGTCTGCCCATACCCCGAAATACTCGCCTGGACGAGTCTTGGATTGAGCGCGTGAAGCGTCTCCCATCCGCAGCCCATCTTGTCCATCGTGCCGGGCCGGAAGTTCTCGACGAGCACATCGGCATCGGCCGCGAGTTCGCGCAGCAGCGCCTGCCCCCGCGGATCGCGAAAGTTCAGCGTCATGCTGCGCTTGTTCCGATTGAACGTCATGAAGTAGAAGCTTTCCCCGCCGATCTGAGGAAACACGGCACGCGTGTCGTCTCCCGTCGCGCGGCGTTCGATCTTCACGACGTCGGCACCGAAATCCGCAAGTTGCATCGTGCAGTGCGGGCCGGCGATGAAGCGCGAGAGATCGAGCACCTTGAGCCCTTCGAGCGCTGCCCCTGTGGTTTGCGAAAGCGCACTGTGCATGATGAATCAGGACGGACGAAGAAGCGTGCGATGCGGATCGATCACATCGCGAATCAGATGGATCTGCTCGGACGTCGGTGACGGCGTGACCTCGACGACATCGGCGATCACCGGTTCGAAACTCATGCGCGTCAACACGTCGTCAAGTTCGACGCCCGGATGAAGCGAACGCAGCCTCATCGTGCACGACGTCGGATCGAAATCGAACAGGGCCTTGTCGGTCACGACGAGTTGCGGCCCGCCGGGCGGCAGTCCGAGATCCGCGCGCGTGGCGTCGTTGCGCCGATGCCCGACGCTCGTCACGAAGTCGACTTGATCGACGAACACGCGACGATCGAGATCGATCATGACCACGGGATACGGGACAAACGCAAGATGCTCGGGTTGCGCGAGACATCCGACCAGTCGGACCGACGGCGCGCGATAGTCGCCGAGCGCCGTGATGTTCAAATTGCCGTAACGATCGATTTGCGCGGCCGAATCGAAGCAGACATCAAAGGCGCGACGCGTCAGCATGTCGCATTTGAGTCCCGTATCGGACACGCTTGCCGCCGCGCGCCATCGCGTCAACGTGTCCTGACGAATATCCGTCGGTGCGACCGAGAGATCCGGCTCGAGAAGATTGCCCCAGTAAACCGATGCAGCGGGCGCGTGGGTCAATTGCGCAAGACGCGTGGCCGCCAAGGGAATGCCGACGGCAAGCGTGAAGGCGCGCCCCGTCGACCCTACGCCGACGAAGGCGAGATCGCCGTCCTTGATTTTCGATGCGACCGCGCACACGGCAAGTTCGTCGGTCGAGAAAGCCTGCGATGCATGCGTCATGCGTGCGCTCCCACATGAAGCGCGCGCAGATTCGCCGCGCCGACATAGTCGACATACGCATCATGCGTGGGCCGTTCGAGTGTGAATTCGCGCAGATACGACGAGGCGCCCTCCTTCGTTTTGCAGCGCGCGACATAGTCGCGCAGATGCGCCTCGTCCTCGTCGTAGACCGTGTCGCACGCGACAGGATGCGCGCCGTACGGCGCCTCGACGACCGATTCAACCCATTCGCCCGGAATATACGTGAGCGCCGGCGTGTTCAGAATCTGCTCGGTCGGCACGATCCTTTCGACGGTCACGATCAACCGTTTCGCCGCGCTCGCGATCAGTTGATCGATGTCGTCGCTGTCGCGCACCACGGGCCACTGCACATTGCCGTTCTCGTCGGCCGCATAGCCGTGAATCAAGGTGAAATCGGCCTCGGCCGGCGGCACCGCCTGCAGCTTCGCGCCCGTGAACGGACACGCGATGTCCTTGAATTGTTCGGGGTTCAGGCGCGACACATCCGATCCCATCAATGCGCGCGTCGGGAAAAACGGCAGCCCCGCCGACGCCGCGCGAAACCGGCCGACCATCGTCGACTCCGAAAAATCGCGCACGTCGATATGCCCCTGCTCGACCTCGCGCCGAAAGTTCGGCGCGAGGCCGAAGCTGAACATGCCCGCATATGCGCCTTCGTACCGGCTGACCGCGCCGGCCGCGCAAAGCAAGTCGAGCGACGTCGTCGGCACCCATCCGAGCACCGTCAGATCGCTCACGCCGCGCCGAATGAGTTCGCGCACCGCGGCATTCGGTTGCCGCCGGAGCAATGCGCCGCCCAATGCGATCGTGTGCCCGGATTGAACGGGGGCCAGCGCGTCGCTCAACGCGCGCAACTTCCTTTTCATGTCTGCTCCTGCTTGGCGTTATTGCGGAATCAATTTGCGGCGCGTCGCGGGGCGCGCGCGCCCCGTCGTGCCCCGGATCTTCAGATTCGCGGTCAACATGACGACGCGAGGCGGTTCGGCAGGACCGCCCTCGATGCGCTCCAGCAGCAGGCGCGCGGCCGTCGTTCCCGTTTCGTATTTGGGTTGTTCGATCGTCGTCAGATTGATCAAGGGGTGGCTCGAAATCGACACATCGTCGAAGCCGGCGACCGAGACGTCTTCGGGAACCGAAATCCCTTTGTCCCGCAGCGCGCCGAGCACGCCGATCGCCATCATGTCGTTCGCCGCGACAATCGCCGTGGGCGGACTCGACATCTCGACGAGCCGGCGTCCGGCAATCGCACCCGACTCGATCGTGTAGTCCCCCTGGATCGTCAACTCGTGATCGACGAGAAGTCCCTGGTGCTTCATCGCCGCCCGATAGGCCTTGTGACGCGCGGCCGCCGACGTCGATGACGTCAGTCCTTTGACGAATGCGATGCGCTTGTGTCCTAGCGCAAACAGATGATTCATCAGATCCGTCACGCCCTGCTCGTTGTCGACCGTGACGTGATCGCTCGGAATCGCCTCGCTGACGCGATTGATCGTGACCAGCGGCGGCAGCCGCTTGATATCGAATGCGCTCGCCTCCTTGACGGTCAGCGTCTGCGTGACGAGGATCAATCCATCGACGTGCTTGTCGATCAACGACTGGATGTACGCGATCTTGCGTTCGGAACGAAAACCCGTATTGCACAGAATCAGATTGTTCTTGCGCTCCCACAGCGCCTCTTCGACGCCGCCGACGACCTCGGGACTGAACGGATTCGCGATATCGCCGACCACGACGCCGATCGACCACGTGCGGTTCATCCGCAATCCGCGCGCGGTCGCGGACGCCACGTACTTGAGCTCTTGCACCTTCGCGAGCACGAGCGCCCGTGTTTCGGCCGAAATATGCCGCTTCTCGGCGAGCACGTTCGATACCGTGGCCGGCGATACGCCGCACGCCGCGGCGACATCCAGAATGGTAGGACGGCGTCCGGAAGGTGCGAGCACCGGATCCTGCTTCGTCATGGTTAACCCCCGACTGACTTCGTTGTGACTTGCGGTGAATCTTAAAACGTTTTACGCTCCGTTGCACTTAAAACGTTTTACGTTTGTCCCTAGCGTAAAACGTTTTATGAAGAATGGCGCCGAAGCTGCACCCAAGCTCGATTCAGCGTCTTCGCTAAAAAAGAACCGGAGACTTGGCGTGTCAACATCTCGACAGCTTCTCGGCCTGTCCGGCATCACAAAGGACTTTCCCGGCGTCAAAGCCCTGCGCGGTCTCGACTTCAGCGTCAACGCCGGCGAAGTGCACGCCCTGGTCGGCGAGAACGGCGCCGGCAAGTCGACGCTCATGAAGATCATCGGCGGCATCTATCAGCCTACCTCGGGCGAGATCGTGATCGACGGCGTGCCGGTTCGACTGAAAACGCCGCATACGGCGTCGCAACACGGCATCGCGATGGTTCATCAGGAACCCAAACTGTGCGAAGCCCTGTCGATCGCGGAAAACGTCTTGCTCGGTCATCTGCCGACACGCGGCGCGGCCGTCGACTGGCGCGTCGCGCAAGCCCGGGCACGCACGCTGCTCGCGCGTGTGGGCTTGAAACACGATCCGCGCCGCCCGGTGCGCGAGCTCTCGATCGCCGATCGTCAGCTTCTGCAGATCGCCAAGGCGCTCGCGCTCGACGCCACGCTCATCATTCTCGACGAACCGACCGCGAGTCTCACGCCCGTCGAGGTCGATCTGCTGTTCGACGTCGTCGAGGAGCTTCGCCGAGACGGCGTCGGGTTCGTCTACATCTCGCACCATCTCGACGAAATCTTCCGGATCGCGCAACGCGTGACCGTGATGAAGGACGGGCAGAAAGTGGCCGAGCACGCCGTCCAGGCGACGAACAAGCAAACGCTGATCGCACAAATGGTCGGGCGCGAACTCGACGATCGCTTTCCGCCGAAGCACCGTGCCGCATCAAGCGTCGCGATCGAAGTCATCGATCTCGGCGGACGCGGCTTTCAGGCCGCCTCGCTCACGGTCAACTACGGCGAAGTGCTCGGCATCGCCGGTCTCGTCGGCTCGGGGCGCACGGAGCTCGCGCGCGCGATCTGCGGAGCGGACCGTTTCACGCGCGGCCGGATCCGCGTCGACGGCATCGAGACCGTCATGCGTAGTCCGAGGGCCGCAATCGAGCATGGGATCGCGTATATCGCGGAAGACCGCCGCGACGGCGCCTTTCATCCCTTGTCCGTCGAAGAGAACATCGTGGTCGCGGCCCCCGAAGCGGTCGGCCGGAACGGGCTCGTCCATCCCTCGGCCCGGCACGCGCTCGCATCCGAATACATCGATCGTCTTGCGATCAAGACGCCGAATTCGAAACAGCAGATTCGTCTGCTGAGCGGCGGAAACCAGCAGAAATGCATTCTCGCGCGCTGGCTGATCAAAGGCGTGAACGTGATTTTCTTCGACGAGCCGACGCGCGGCATCGACGTGGGCGCGAAGTCGGAGATCTATCGCATCATCGACCAGCTCGCACGCGAAGGTAAGGCCGTGGTCATCATCTCGTCCGAACTCCCCGAGATTCTCGGCATGGCGGACCGCGTGATCGTCATGTGCGAAGGCCGGATCAGCGGCGAAGTCGCCGGCGACGACGCGACGGAGGCCTCGATCCTGTCACTCGCCCTGCCTCATTCCTCCCGCGCAAACGAGATCCACTAACATGAATCGGACGACCACCCTCAACGTACACAGCCCGCGCAAACCGCTCGCGTGGACACATCATCTGTCGAAATCGAGCACCGTGCTCGCGCTCGCGGTCCTGCTCGTCGTCGCTTCGACGCTATCTCCGCACTTTCTCGCGCCGCGCAATCTATTCAACGTGCTGCGCGGCGCGAGCATCATCGGGATCGTCGCGATCGGCATGACCTTCGTGATCCTCAACAAAGGCATCGACCTGTCCGTCGGCTCGATCGTGGGCCTCTCTTCGGCGCTGACGGCCACGTTCGCGCCGTACGGCTTCTTTACGGCGGCACTGATCGGCATCGGCACGGGACTCCTGCTCGGCTTCGTCAACGGATTCATCATCACGTACTTGCGCCTGCAGCCCTTCATCGCGACGCTCGGCATGCTGATCTTCGCGCGCGGACTCGTATTCGTCCGCACGAGCGGCAGCAATATCGTCGTCGACAATCCGACCGATCTGTTTTCGTTCATCGGCTCCGGATATATCGGCCCCGTTCCGATGCCCGTCGTCGTCTTTGCGCTCGTGTGGGCCGTCGCGGCGCTCGCGTTGCGCTACACGACGTTCGGAAGACGGATCTATGCGGTCGGCGCGAACGAAGAAGCGGCCTGGCTCTCGGGCATCAATGTACGGCTGAACAAGATCCTCACGTATTGCGTCAGCGGCATGCTCGCCGGACTCGCGGGCGTCATTCTCGCGAGCCGGCTCGGCGTGGCCGAACCCAACGGCGGCACGCTCTACGAACTGGACGCGATCGCCGCCGCGCTGATCGGCGGGACCACGTTCGACGGCGGCATCGGCGGTGTGCTGGGCACCGTCCTCGGCGTGCTGATTCTTTCTTTCCTCTCGAACGTTCTGAATCTCCTGAACGTTTCGCCTTACTCACAGATGTTAATGAAGGGCGTCATCATCGTGCTTGCCGTCGTCGTCAGCGAATGGCGCAAGCGCGCGTGACCCCACGGAGACCACCATGTCCAGAAAAATCGAATTTGGCAAAGGGTTGACCCGGCGCGACGTCTTGCGTCTCGGGATCACGAGCGCGGCGGCGGCGCTCGGTTCGAGCTTCATTCAGACAAGCGCCTGGGGCGAGACGGGCGTCGAGGGCAAGACCATCGGATTCTCGATGTCGTACTCGAATCTCGAGTGGATCAAGCTTCAGCAGGCCGGCGTCGAGGAGACCGCGAAGAAATACAACCTCAAGACCGTGGTGTACGACGCCACCGATCAGCCGACCAAGGAAATTCAGAACCTCGAGGATCTGATTACGCGCGGCGTCGACGCCATCCTGATCTCGACGTACTACGCGGATGCGATCCGGCCCGCGATCAAGGAGATCAACAACGCCGGCATCCCGATCATCGTCCTGAGTTCGCCTTTGGCGCCCGGGGCCGATTTCGCCTGCCATCTCGCGACCGATACGCTCGGCACGGCACGTCAGGCCGGCGAGTTCTACGTCAAGAAGCTCGGCGGCAAAGGCAATATCGTCGAGATCGACGGCAAGCCCGGCTCGCTGATCAATCAACAGCGCGGCAAAGGCTGGCACGACGTGATCGACAAGGTGCCGGGCATCAAGGTCGTCTCGCATCTCGTCGCGAACTATGACCGGCAGCAGGCCTTGAAGGTCATGGAAGACGCGCTCCAGGCCAATTCGGGCATCGACGCCGTGTTCGCGCACAACGACGACATGGCGCTCGGCGCAATCCAGGCCGCGCGCGAAGCGGGCCGGCTCAAATCGATGATGTTCACGGGTTTCGACGGACTCACGATCGACGCGCTGCAGGCCATCGATCGCGGCGAACTGACGGCCACGTGGGAATACTCGCCGTTCGGCGTCGAGGCCGTCGAAGCCGCCGTCCGAGTGCTGCAAAAGAAGCCTATTCAGAAAGTGATCTCGTTCCCGTCGCCGCTGATCACCAAGGACAACCTCGCCGACTACTACGACGCGGCGGCCAAGAAACGTCGCGTTCTGCCGTCGCGCCTGACGTTCTCCTGATCCGCATTGGCCATCTTTTCGATTCGGAGGACCCGTGACTCGACAAGCTTCCAAGCTTGGCACGCTTGAAGACGCGGCCGCGCTGATTCCCGACGGGACTCGGCTCGCGCTCGGCGGATTCGCGATCTATCAGCATCCGATGGCGCTCGTCAGGGAATTGATTCGCCAGCGCAGACGCGATCTGACGGTCGTGGGCAGCGTCAGCGGCAACGAAATCGACATGCTCGCGGGCGCCGGATGCCTGAAGACCGTCGAGACCTCGTATGTCGGGCTCGAGAAATACGGGCTCGCGCCCAATTTCCGGCGCGCGGTCGAACACGGCGCGCTCGAGATGATCGATTATCCCGAGGTGCTGAGCTTCGACCGTTTTCGCGCGACGCAAGAAGCGATGACGTTCTGGCCTTGCGACTATCTCGGCGGCACCGATGTGCTGAACCACAATCCGCGCATCAAGCGCTTCGCCTGCCCGATCACCGGCCGCACCTTGTACGCCGTGCCGCCGGCCGATCCGGACGTGGTCGTGATTCATGCGATCGCGGCCGACGAACAAGGCAATGTGCTGTTCCCGCGTCGTCATCTGCTACCCCAGGGACTCGACACGACGATGGCGCTCGGCTGCGACACCGTCATCGTCACGGTCGAGAGCATCGTGTCGAAGGGCTATATCAAGCGGCATGCGGATTTGAATCTGTTGCCGTCGTACAAGACGACGATGGTCGTCGAAGCGCCCTTCGGCGCGCACCCGTCGTCGGTGCTGGGCCGCTACAACACCGACGACCGGCATTTCACGGAGTACGCCGCGGCGGCCAAGACACCCGAAGACTTCGCGGCGTATTTGCAGAAGTACGTCTTCGCCCCGTCGGACCACGCGCATTATCTGGACCTCATCGGTGCCCACCACCTCGCGTCCTTGCTGGAGACCGATACGCTATGAGCGCGATGCCGAACTATTCGCTCACGGAACTGATCACCGTCAATCTCGCCCGGTCGTTCAAGGACAAGGAAGTCGGCTTTACCGGGCTGGTGACGGGCGGCGCCGCGGCGATCTACGGCACATCGATGCCGCTCGCCGCGATGACGCTCGCGCGCCTCACGCATGCGCCCGATCTGACGATCCTGCTCGCGGGCTGGTCGCACAATCCCGATCTCTCGACGCTCGACGTCATGCCCGATTCGGAATTCGACGCTGTCCTGCGCGATCTGCCGTGCGAGGCCCATATGATGGATTACCCGGGCACCTGGGCGATCAAGCGCGGCGACATCGATTTCGGGTTCAGCTCGGCCGTTCAGGTCGATCGCGTGGGCAACATCAACAGCGTCTGCGTGGGCGACTACCGCGCGCCCAAAGTGCGTCTCGTCGGGCCGATTCTCCAGCCCGAACATATGGCGCTCTTCGGTCGCGAATACGTGATGATGCCGCATCACGGTGCGCGCAATTTCGTGGATCGCGTCGACTACATATCGGGCGTCGGTTATCCGGGCGGCGAAAAAGGACGACGCGCGCTCGGTCTGCGCTCGGGCGGTCCGGAATGGGTCGTGACGCCCAAGTGCATCTTCGATTTCGACCGGGTCAACGGGGCGATCCGCGTCAAGTCGATTCATTCCGAAGCGGATCGCGACCTGCAATCCCATACGGGCTTCGACGTGTCGGCCGCCGAGGCCGCGCTCACGCGGACGCCGACGACCGAGGAACTCGATATCTTGCGGCGGCATGTCGATCCGAAGGGCATTCTACTCGGCGGACATTGATGCACGTCTCACCGAGCTGATTCGTCAGATGCGCGCCTGCGTGCGCAACGCGCGGCATCGAGCTGCCAGGACCGCCCCTTGCGTGCGTCGCAAACCCTGCACGCCCCCCGCGCGTCGAATCGGCATCGACGCGCCGTGCCCCGTCGATTCACAAGAAGATCGGGGCGAGATACGGGTTCAGAAACAAACCCTGCGGATCCATGTTTCGGCGCACCTCGACAAAGCGGTCGAGCAAGGGATACACGGCATCCGTTCGGGCGCGATCCATGAAATTGATCTTGCCCCAATGCGGTCTCGGCGCGAACGCGGCGAGCGCCGCGTCAACGGCTCGCAGGAACGGCCAGTAGTCTCGCCCGATCTCGCCCGACACCGAGAGCGACGTACTGTCCCGTTGGCTCTGCGGCGAAATAAACGCGTCATCCGCCTTCTGCCAGCGCACCTGGAACGGAGAGATTTCATCCGTATAGCGATGCAGCATCATCTCGCGAATCACCTCGACGGCTTCGCGCGCGTCCGACGATCCGATCATGTACTCGAGCTCGTGAAATTCCGCGTCGGTCGTGCCGTCGGGGTAGATCTGATACGCACGCCCGACCCTTCGCATGGGCTCCGCGGATTCCATCACCGAAGGTTCCGCCGGCACCTTGTGCAGCAACTTCACGAAGCAATGATCCTTCGGCGTGCGCGGCAGGCGGTACATCTCATGCGATCTTTCGGCCGGCATCCACCAGAACGAAAAATGATGATGCGACGCCAACAGATCGTCCCAGCGCTCGCACACCTCCTGCCATGACATCACCACGAGCTCTTCGCGAAGGTAATACGCGGGAACGACTTGAAGCCCGACTCGGAGCACCGGCCCAAGCAGACCCAGCGATACTTGCCCGGCGCGCAGCCATTCCGGCCTGGATGCGTCGATATCGACGATCTCTCCAAGTCCGTTCAATATGCTCAAGCGCGTGACCGTCGCCGACATCGACACGTTCGTCAGGCCCGACCCCTTGGTCCCGGTCGCGATGGCGCCGGCGACCGATTGGGCATCGATGTCACCCTGGTTCGCGATCGCCAAGCCCGCTTCCCATAGCGGTTGACCGATCGTCGACAAGCGCGCGCCGCCCGCGACCACGGCCTCGCGCTTATCCGTATCGACGGACCATACACATCCCGTATCGCTGAGATCGAACAGACTGCCGCCGGTCTCGACGATCGGACTGAACGAATGACGTCCGCCGGCCACGCGAAGCGCGCGTCCCGCGCGTATTTCGCGACGCATCAGCTCGACGGCCTCGTCCTCGCTCGCCGGTTTGACGATCTGCGTCGGACGAAAGCTTTGATTCCTGCCCCAATTCGTCCATATTGCCGGACCGTTATGTTCCATCTTCATCCTCGATCACTCAACGATTGGGCAAACAGAGGCGGCGTGGCCGCCTCTTGCCGCAACGCCCCCGAACAATCGAAGGCGACGCGCATCAGCGGCGTGCGCCCGTCAGCAGCGACGGATCGAGCTTCGACAGCACGTCCTTGAGCGTCGCAAGACGCTCGGCGGGCAATGCGCGAATCGGCGCGCGCACCGGACCCACACGCAGACCCAGCAGTTCGCACGCGGCCTTGACGCCGCTGTTGTACGAACCTTGACCCAGAACACGGATCACGGGATTGATCTGGCGCCAGAGATGCGCGACCGTCGCGTCGTCGCCGGCCTGGCTCGCGTCATGCAATTTGCGCAGCGCCGGCGCCATGAAGTTGGCGATCCCCATCACCATGCCCGGCGCGCCGAGCATCAACGCGGGCAACATGATGATGTCTTCGCCGTTCAAGAAGCTGATGCGGTCGCGGTAGTCGCCGAGCAACGTGTACATCTGCGCGATATCGGCCGACGAATCCTTGACGTACTGCACCTGAGGAATCTTCTCGTTCAACTTGAGCAGGAATTCGACGTTCAGATGCAGGCCCGTGGACGGCGGAAAGTTATACGCGCAGATCGGCAAGCTCGTGGCGTCGGCCACCGCGGCATAGTACGAAAACGCCTCTTCGAAGCCGATGCGCTCGTAGTACGGCGTCGCCAGCATGATCGCCGTCGCGCCGACGCGTTCGGCATGGCGTGAAAACTCGACCGCTTCTTTCGACGATGTCGCACCGGTGTGCGCGAGGACCGTCGCGCGGCCGTTCGTCTGCTCGACGACGACCTCGATCAGCTTGAGCCGCTCCTGATGCGAGAGCACGGAAAACTCCCCTGTCCCGCCCGCCGGCACAAAGCCATGCACACCGTCCGTGATGCTCTGGTCCACCAACGCGCGCAGCGCCGGTTCGTCGAATTGTCCTTCACTATCGAACGGCGTGACGATCGCCGAGAGTACGCCTTGCAATTTCATGGTCCAACCGTAAAAAAGAGAGGTTAAAGAGGAGCAAATCCATCGGCCAACGCGTCGTGTTCGTCGGCGGCGATGGTCAGGAATCCGTTGATATAGGCGCTGCCCGTGACGTCGGGCGTCACGAATACGCGTTGGCCCTTGCGGACGGCGTGGGCCGTGACGGTGAAGGTCGAACCGATGATGCTTCGTGTCGTCACGACATCGGTCGGCTTGACCGAGCCTTCGGTCACGAGCTTCGCGAACATCGCGCTTGAGCCCGTTCCGCACGGCGATCGATCGATCACGCCGGGCGGCGCGACCACGACGATCTTGACGCGATGCGCCGACTCGGGATCGCGTTCGTAGAACAGCACCTGATAGACATCGAGCGACTTGCCGTCGAGCGGATCGCGCACACCGCCTTGCGTGTATTCGGCCCGCAGCGCGCGCGCCACATGAACGATTTCCGTCGCGTTGTCCCGGTCGAGCGACAGGCCGATCGCCTTGGCGTCCACCGAGATGTAATAGTCGCCGCCGTAGAGCAGATCGATCGACGTGTCGACACCGTTGACCTTGCCGCGCGTCGTACCGACCACAAACGATTCGACATTGGTGAGCGTGACGCTCAACAGCCTGCCGTTCTCGCGATGCGCCGTCAGACCGATCGGCCCGGCCGGT
Organism: Pararobbsia silviterrae; assembly: GCF_003628125.1. Taxonomy (GTDB): domain Bacteria; phylum Pseudomonadota; class Gammaproteobacteria; order Burkholderiales; family Burkholderiaceae; genus Pararobbsia; species Pararobbsia silviterrae. Next base: position 436,294 of record NZ_RBZU01000002.1, on the reverse strand, counting down.
GTGCGCACGCGAAACGATGTGCTCGTCTCGCTGTCCCGCCAGAGGTTGGGCAGCAAATCGAGCTCGACGATCACGGAACCGAAACCGATCATGCAGTGGCCGCACATCGGAGGATACGAACCCGGTTCGAGAATCACCGCGCCGATATCGCAGCCGTCTTCCTTCGTCTCGATCGGCACGACCGCGCAGGTGAGCCCCCCGCCCCGCGGCTCGTGCACGAGTCTCGTGCGCCAGTGATCCGCATGGTCGCGCAGCCACGCGCGCGCGGCATCCACGGTCTTGACGCCGGGCGGCAGGGTGATGCCCGATAGCACGATACGCGTCGGATTACCGGCCGTATGCGAATCCACCGCGACGCACTGCTGACGTTCCGAGCGAGCGAGCCAATCCAGCGCGGACGGGGGAAATAGAGTCTGCGTCATGGTTTAGCCGGCGAGCGTGAGCGAGACGTAAATCGTCTTCAGATGCGTGTACTGATCGAACGCCTCGAGACCCTTGTCATAGCCGCCGAAGCCCGACGTCTTGTAGCCGCCGAAGGGCGTCATGATGTCGCCTTCGCCGTAGCCGTTGACGGCGACCGTGCCGGCCTGGATCTGACGCGAAACACGAATCGCGACGTTGACGTCCGTCGAAAATACCGTCGCGGCCAGACCATAGCTCGAATCGTTCGCGAGACGCACGGCTTCGGCCTCGCTATCGAACGGAATCACCGCCACGACCGGTCCGAAGATTTCGTCCTGCGCGATCGCGCTATCGGGTGCGACACCGTCGATGATGGTCGGCTCGACAAACCAGCCGCCGGTTTCGTTCATGACCTGATTGCCGCCGAACACGACCTTGCCGCCTTGTTCCTTCGCTTGCGCAATCGCGCCGAGCACACGGTCAAGCGCCGACGGTTCGATCAAAGGACCGAGCTTGCTCGCCGGATCGGTCGGCAAACCGACGGTCCAACCCGCGGCCGCCTTCTTGAGCGCCGCGACGAACGCGTCCTTGATCGACGACTCGACGAGGATGCGCGAGCCGCACGTGCAGTTCTGCCCCATGTTCCAGAACGCCGCGCCGGCAAGATTTTCGGCAATCGCTTCGAGGCGATCCTTCGAATCGGCCATCACGATCTGCGGGCTCTTGCCGCCGCATTCGAGCACGACGCGCTTGAGATTGCTGTCGGCCGCGTAGCGCAGGAAGTGCCGCCCGACCTCGGTCGATCCCGTGAACGACACCATGTCGACGTCGGGATGCAAACCCAGCGCCTTGCCCGCGACATGGCCGAGACCCGGCACGACGTTGAACACCCCCGCGGGGATGCCGGCTTCCAAGGCCAGTTCGGCGATCCTCAACGTCGACAGCGGCGCGAGCTCCGCCGGCTTGACGACGATCGAGTTGCCCGCGGCAAGCGCGGGCGCGATCTTCCACGACAGCGTGCCGGCCGGGAAATTCCACGGCAGCACGAGTCCGACGACACCGATCGGCTCGCGCACGATCAGCCCGAGCTTTTCTTCTCCGCTCGGCGAAATCTTGCCGAACACTTTGTCGATCGCTTCCGCGTACCAGCGAATATTGTTGACGACATCGGGAATGTCGAGCGTCTTGCAATCGGTGATCGGCTTGCCTGCGTCAACGGAATCGAGCAAGGCGATCTCGTCGCCGTTCGCTTCGATCAGATCCGAGAATTTACGCAGGATTTTTTTACGCTCGCGCAAATCCATCTTGCTCCAGACGCCTGAAGCGAACGCTTTGCGGGCCGCCTTGACGGCCTTGTCGACATCGGCTTCCGAGCATGCCGCGACGGTGTTCAACACCTTGCCCGAAGCGGGCTCCATATTTTCAAAGACCGCGTCGCGCTCGGCGTTGACGAATTCGCCGTCGATCAAGGCCTGCGTGCGTACCGTATAGGGAAAAAACATCGATAAAGCTCCGTATATCACCCTAGAGAACCCTGCCGAGAAACGCTTTCGTTCTGGCCATCTGAGTGTTGTTGAATATCTGATCGGGCGTGCCCTGCTCGACAACCACGCCGCCGTCCATAAACACGACCAGATCACTGACCTCGCGCGCGAATCCGAGCTCATGGGTCACGACGACCATCGTCATGCCCTCGTCGGCCAGATCGCGCATCACATTGAGCACTTCGCCCACGAGTTCGGGATCGAGCGCGCTCGTGGGTTCGTCGAAGAGCATGAGCTTCGGCTTCATCGCGCAAGCGCGCGCGATCGCCACACGCTGTTGCTGTCCGCCCGACAAGGTGCGCGGATAGGACGACGCTTTCGAGGTCAGCCCCACTTTGTCGAGCAGCGCCATCGCGCTGTCGATCGCATCGCCCTTGCGCATGCGACGCACGCTCATCGGCGCCTCGATGATGTTTTGCAGCACCGTCATATGCGGGAACAGATTGAAGCTCTGAAACACCATGCCGACGTCGGCACGTTGCGCGGCGATTTCGTGCTGCCGCAATTCATGGAGCTTGCCGCGGTGCTCGCGATATCCGACCATCTCGCCGCCCACCTGCAAATAGCCGCCTTCGATGCGTTCGAGATGATTCATGCATCGCAAGAACGTACTTTTTCCGGAGCCCGACGGACCCAGAATGCAGGCGACCTTGCCGTATTCGATACGAAGGTCGACGCCCTTGAGCACCTTCAGATTGCCGTACGATTTTTCGACTCCGCGGGCGACCACGGCGTAGTCGCCTTTCTTGCCGGCATACGCTTCGTTTCTCATGGCTTAAATCCCCGCGTTAGAAATCTTGACCGCATCGACGGTCATGGACTTGGTCGTCTTTTCCCTGCGCTCGCTCTTGCCGAAGTGCCGTTCGAGAAAGCTTTGCCCGATCGACAAGACCGTCGTGAGCACGATGTACCAGATCGACGCCACGATCAGCAGCGGAATCGTCTGGAAGTTCGCGGTATAGATAAGTTGCGCGGAGTACAGCAGCTCTTCCATCGCGATCACGCTGACAAGCGATGTCGTCTTGAGCATGCCGATCAATTGATTGCCGGTCGGCGGCACGATGACGCGCATCGCCTGCGGCAAGATCACGCGCGACATCACGCGGAATCGCGACATGCCCAGGGCCTCCGCGGCTTCGCGCTGACCGTGCGGAACGGCGGCGAGTCCGGAGCGCACGATCTCGGCCATATACGCGCCTTCATTGAGACCGAGGCCGAGCAGCGCCGCGATATAGACGGAAATGACCTTATTCGTTTCAAAGACGCCGAGCGCCGGACCGAACGGAAAACCGAGCGTCAAATGCGGATAAAGCGCGGACAGGTTGTACCAAAAGATCAATTGAACAAGCACCGGCGTGCCGCGGAAAAACCAGACGTAGCCCGATGCGACGGTATTCAGAACGGGATTTGCCGAAATCCGCATCAACGCGACGAGGGTCCCCAGCACGATGCCGATCGCCATCGCGGCAACCGTCAGCCAGATCGTCGTCAGCAGCCCCTCGATGATCGAGGCGTTGGTCAGAAACTCGGCCACGAGGTGCCACTTGAAGCGCGGATTGGTCACCATCGATACGCCGAAGCCGGCAAGCATGATGAGCAAAACGGCTGCCGCGACCCATCTGCCGTGATGCTTGAGCGGTACCACCGGCATGATGCTTGGGTCCTGTTGTTGAATATTCCGTTTCACTCTGTGCCCCTACGTCTCGACCTGCTTAAACATAAACCGGTAATCGATAACCGGTAGCCGTACACATGGTGACAGTTGCGATTTTTGACGTCAAGCGGAGCCAAAAACATCGACACGGGCCTTTTTGACGCGTCCGGTTGCACTGCGAATCCGCCGTGTCCGCCGATAGCCGCGCCTCTCGGCCGAATGCGCGCGTGGCTCGATGCGCTCCCGCATCGGAATCGAACTAGGGTAAACATGCAGCGCCGCACCGCAGACATCTCGCGTGCTTGAGACACCGCGCGGCAGCAAGCCCCGCTACAACGATAAGCACTTAAACGCGTGATTGATCGAACGGATCGAACGGATCGAACGCGGCACGCCAACCTTTGCGCCGCCTCAAGCTCGCAAGGCATCTTCGCAAGGGATCCGCGCAGCGAAGCGGCGTGGATCCCGCACCCTCGCGTGCTTGGCCGATCAGAAACCGTACTTCGGCGGCGTGGCGCCTGCCTTGTAGACGGCGGCGTCTTTAAGCGCGCCGTATTCGGTATCGTTCGTTTTCAGAATCTCGGCGTACGCGCCGCTCTGCATGAGCTGTTCGAATGCAGCCTTCACCGCCGCATCCATCGCATCGCTGTGTCCGTTTCGGGCCACCGCGACCGCGCACGGGCCGCCGCCGATCTCGCCCGTCGCGGTCAGTCCTTGATCCATCCGGATCGATTCCTGCGCGCCGCTGCGATTGATCAGCACACCCGCGACACGGCCGCTGTTCAAGGCGAGCACGGCATTGCTCACCGAAGGAAAGCTGCTCACCGTCGTGCCGGGCGCCGTGCACTTAGGCACCGCCGTCTTGAGCATTTCGAGCTCGGCCGAACCCGCCATGCCGCCGACCGCTTTGCCGCAAATATCGGACAACTGATTGAGTTTCGCGTTTGAAGATTTCAACGCGAGGAACGAGCTATAGTCCTGCCAATCGGTCACGAAGTCGACGACCTTGAGCCGTTCATCGGTCACATAAAACTCGCCGAACGAAATATCGAACTTGTCCGCCTGCAGACCCGTGAGCGCGCCCGAGAACGGGATCAGCGAAATCTCGGGCTTCAAACCCATGACCTCCGCAAGCGCCTTGGCAAAATCGACATCCATGCCCTTGAGCGTGGTGCCATCCTTGTAAGCGAGCGGCTTGCCGATATCCGGAACGGCGATACGGAGCACACCCGCTTGACGAATCGCGTCAGGTACGAGCTTGGCGACCTGATCGACTGGCTTGACGCTTTCCGCAGCGCTAGCGATACCAGTTGTCAGGACAGCTGAAAGAACTACGGCGATGAGCCGCGACGCATAACGCGTGTGATCGAACATCAGGCACCCCTCGAGTCTTGTGGCAAGTGGCAAGTGAGGCAGCCGGCCCGGGCCCGCTGCGACATTTTTGGTCAGTTGACAATTGAGACTGACGGGTAATACATTACCGCTTACCGATAGAGACAGCAAGCGATCAAAATTATTCGAGATCGATGCCGCCCATTGTTAACGATCATTTAATTCATGGCAGGACATGATGGACAGAGTAACTACTAGCAAGCCCGAATATGACGTCATCGTGATCGGCGGCGGCCCTTCCGGAATTTCAGCATCATGGGAGCTGCGCGAACGCAAACTGCTCGTACTCGAGAAAACACATCGCATGGGCGGACGGCTGTATTCGATGACGCGCGGCGATTACTGGCTCAATCTCGGCGGACATTTGTTTCCCGGGGTCGGCTCGCATATGCGCAATATCCTCCATTCGATCGGTCTCGACATCATTCCGATCCCGGGCAATAAGTTTGCGATTCATTGGGGCGGCAAGGTCTATGCGCCCAAGGTCGTGTCCGCCCTGCCCTTCACGTTGCCGATGTCTTTGCGCGAACGTATTTCGATGGCGAAGATCGGTCTGCGCACGATGAAAGCCGTCAAGGGCTGGCAAGAAGTCATGAAGCCCGTCTACGGCGTCAGCAACGAGAAGCGCCGCGATCGCGTCGCCCGGTATATGTCGAACATCTCATTCGGCGAGTTTCTCGGGCGCACGCCCAAGCGTGTCTACGATCTGTTCCAGTCCGCGAGCCGGCGCGCCGCCGCGGAAATGGAAGAGCAACATGCGGGCGTCGGCGTCTCGCTGTTCGGCGCGGTATGGGCGGGTAAATCGGATTCGATGGCGTTGAATCTGAACGGCGGTTCGGGACGTCTCGGCGAAGTCATGATGGAAATGCTGGGCGACCGCGTCCAATACCACGCGACGGTCACATCGGTCGAAAAAGGCGACGGCATGGTGACGGTTCGCTATGAAGTCGACGGCGTCAAATGCACGGCGACCGCGTCGCAAGTCATCGTCGCGGTCCCGGCGCCCCAAGCGGCCGCGATCGTTCGCGATCTGCCGGAAGCGCTTCTGAAAACGCTGAATAACGTGCAATACGGTCCGTTTCCCACGATGGGCATCATCACCGACGAAACGGAACCGATGCCGTACGACGATATCTACGCGATCACCACGCCCGATGCGTCGTTCGATATGTTCTTCAATCATGCGAATCCGCTGCGCACGGGCAAGGGTCCGCGCAAGCCAGGCGGCAGTCTGATGGTGTATTCAGGGGGCGCACCCGCGCGCGAAATGCTCAAGTTGACGGACGAGCAGATCCGCGACGCCTATCTGACCGATCTCTACAAAATGTTTCCGCAACTCAAGGGCCACGTCAAAGAGACGATCGTGCAGCGCTGGGTGCCCGGCAATACCTATCGCCCGCCGAATTTCGACTTCGATCCGATGCTCAAATACTGCGAGCGCGATGACGTCGACATTCATTTCGCCGGCGACTATTTCGCGGAAATCGGCAATATGGAGATCGCGACGGGTACCGGCCACGAAGCCGCCAAGCGCGCACGCGCGCGTTTGAAAGCGATCGAGCGCGAGGAAGCGAAAACCCGCTGACACAACGCAATAAAGGCAGACGCATGAAGAAAAACGCCGGCGCGAGACATGCTCCGGCGTTGTTGTTTGAGCGCTCGCGCCTGATCGTAGCGCGCGATGCGAATTCGCTATCCGTCCAAGCGCGCGTTGCCTAAGACTCGCGGCCGATCGAGTGCGGCTTAGCGATCACCGAGACACGATCCGCGCACGCCACGCCCTCGTTTGCGGGATTTTCGGCGAGGTACAGGAACGGCGATGCCTCCCGAGGTTCGATCCGACAATCTGCACTGTCGCTCGCGCGGACTCGTATGATATATTACCGTTAATATTTTACAGCGAGGGTGCAATGGATCACGTTCTGCATCAGACGAACCTGCGCGATCAAGCGCTCGCCGTGCTCAAGCTGCGCTTGATTTCCGGAGACCTGGCTCCCGGAGAGATTTACTCCGCCGCCGCACTCGCCACCGAACTCGGCGTATCGAACAGTCCCGTGCGCGAGGCCATGCTGACGCTGGTCAACGACGGTCTGATGGAAACCGTCAAGAATCGCGGCTTCAGAGTCATTCCGCTGCGCAGCGAAGAACGCCGCAATATCTACGATCTCCGACAACTGATCGAAATCCCGTCGATGGCGAAGCTCGCGACGATGGGCACGGAAGTTCAAGCACGTCAGGACGAGTTCTCGACGATCGCGGCGGACATGGTGACGGCCGCGCGCGCGGGCGATATCGTCGGCTATCTGAACGCCGATCGAAATTTTCACATCGGGCTGTTGTCGATTCTGAAGAACGATCGCCTCACGACGATCGTCGAAAATCTGCGCGATCAAAGTCGGCAATACGGCCTCAAGGCGCTCTCGAAGCGCGGTGAACTCACGAAATCGGCCGAAGAACACCAACCGATCCTCGACGCGATTCTCGCGGGCGACAGCAAGTTGACCACCAAGCTCATGACCGCGCACCTGAGCCATCTCATCGGCGATTGGGCGGGCTGATCGCTTATCGGGGATAGCGCGGCTAAGCGATGCACGTGCGCTCCCGGCCCGATATCGCTTTACGCCGGGGCGTCCGTGTGCCGTGAATACGTCACATCGCCCGTGCGAGACCGGGACCCATCGTCACGATCTCGCGCGGGCGCCCGCATCGGCTTCACGCGGAATGACGCGAATCGCTTCGATCGAAGTCCTTCGGCAAGAGCGCGAGCGGCACGTTCTGATAGCACACGGGCCGCAGGAAGCGCCGAATCGACATCGCGCCGACACTCGTTGCGCCGAAGTTCGTCGAGGCCGGATACGGGCCGCCATGGACCATCGCATCGGCAACTTCGACCCCCGTCGGAAAACCGTTGAACAACACGCGCCCGGCCTTACGTTCGAGAATCGGCATCAGCCTCGCGGCCGCATCGATATCGGCATCGTTCATATGGACGGTCATCGTGAGCTGACCCGCGAAACGCAACGCCACGTCTTCCATCTCGCGAAGACTTTCGACCTCGACGATCAAACCGACGGGACCGAACACTTCCTCGCTCAGCGCGGCGTCCTTCAGAAAGACCGCGCCCGTCGTGCTGTACAAACTCGGCGACACCACGCGTCCGTGCGAGACGGCGGTCAGCAGCGTTCGCACCTTCCGCAACGATAGATCGGCTTGCCCCTCGACATAGCGTCGCGCGATCTGATCGGTCAGCATCGTTTGGCCCGCGGTCTCTTGCAAGGCACGCAATGCGGCCGCGGTAAACCGATCCGCATGAACGCCTGCGAGCAGCACCACGATACCGGGATTGGTGCAGAATTGCCCCGCGCCCAAGGTCAGCGACGCCGCCCAATTGCGTCCCAATCCCTCGGCGTTCTGCTCGACCGCGCAGGGCAAGACGAATTGAGGATTGACCGAACCCAACTCTCCAAAAAACGGGATCGGTTCGGCTCGCCTCGCGCACAGATCGTATAAGGCCCGGCCGCCCGACAAGGAACCGGTAAAACCGACGGCCTTGATCCGCGGATGTTGGACCAGCGCTTGACCGACCTCCTGACCGGCGCCCTGCACCATCGAGAACACGCCGGCGTCGAGGCCGCAACGCTTGATTGCCGCGTCGACCGCTAGAGCGACACGCTCGCCGGTCCCCGGATGAGCGGGATGTCCTTTCACGACGACGGGACATCCGGCCGCCAGTGCGGCAGCCGTGTCGCCGCCGGCCGTCGAGAAGGCCAGCGGAAAGTTCGAAGCGCCGAATACGGCAACCGGTCCGATCGGACGCTGCATCAGCCGCAGTTCGGGGCGCGGCATCGGCGTGCGCTCGGGAAGCGCGGCGTCGTGGCGCAGATCGAGATAGTCTCCGTCCTCGATATGACGCGCAAACATGCGCAGTTGCCCCGTGGTCCGAACAAGTTCGCCATTGAGTCGCGATGCGGGCAAGCCGCTTTCCCGCGCGGCGATCGTCACGATCGCTTCGCTGTCCGCTTCGATTTCCTCGGCGATCGCGACCAGGAAGCGCGCGCGCTCGCGGCGGCTGCTATATCCATAACGCCAGAACGCGCGCTCCGCGGCTTCACAAGCACGATCGACGACATCGACCGTCCCTTCGCAAAACTTCGACGACGCACCCTCGCTCGGCGACGATTCAAACGTCGTCCACGTCGCAATCCACTCACCCGCGACAAGATGTTTTCCAATCAATTCGCTAGCCACGATCCGTTAGGCCAATCCATACGCAAAGGGCGTCCGACGGATCATGTGCGAGCCACCGGACGTATCACATCGACAAAGCCGAACGTCGTTCGAATCGTGTTATCGGCAACAGCGAAGCCGGACGACGTTCGTGCATCGGCCTTAAGCCTTGTATTTCTGGACCGCGCCGGGCAGCGCGCTCCACTCGGCGTACCACGCGTTGAACAGCGCAAATTGCGCGTCGACGTATCCGCGTTGACTTTCGCTGAGCACATCCGTCTCGTTGAAGTGAAGCGCGTATTCGGCGTCGCCCTTCAAGGTCATCATGTGCTTGAAGTAGAGAACCAGGTCGGGGCCTTCGTCGAACGACGACAGCACCGCCAAGGCCCGCTCGAGTTCGACAGCGCGTTGACGCGCATCGACATCGCCCGTCGCGGCGGCTTTCGCCAGATTGCACAGATGCAATACCTCGGTCGGCAGCACGTTGCCGATCCCGGTGATCGCGCCCGTCGCGCCGCAGTTGACGAAACCATGGACGACCGTGGTATCGACGCCGATCATCAGCGAGACGTCGTCATCGCGGCTCGTGATGTTCTCCGCCGCATAACGCATATCGTCCGCGCCGCCGAATTCCTTGAAGCCGACGAGATTCGGATACTGCGCGCGAAGCGCGAAGAACAGATCCGCACGCGTCGCGTAACCGTAATAGGGGCTGTTATAGATCACGGCCGGCAGCGTGGGCGCCGCCGCGAGAATGGCTTCGAAGTGCGCCTTCTGCGCCGCGACGACCGATCCGCGCGACAGCACGCGCGGAATGACCATCAATCCCTTCGCGCCGACACGTTGCGCGTGGGCCGCATGCGCGACGGCGGATTTCGTATTCACCGCCCCCGTCCCCACGATGACCGGCACGCCGGCAGCCACGAGTCGGGCAACCCCTTCCATGCGTTGTTCGTCGGTCAACAAAGGCCAGTCGCCCATGGAGCCGCAATACACGACAGCCGTCATGCCGGCCGCGACGAGTTCCTTCGCCTTCTTGACCAAGGCGTCGAAATCGGGCTTTCGGTCCGCCGTACACGGTGTCATCAGCGCGGGCACGACGCCCGAAAAAACATTCGCTTTCATTCAATAGTCCTCACGTATTCGCTTCAATTCTGTCCGACATAAAACGGCAACCTGTCTTCCTCGATGCTTCGGCCGGATAAGCCCTCTGTTCTGATTATTCGGTGCTGACGTCGCTTCACTTCGCGATCGAAAAAATGGGCGCCCCGAGCATGGCCTCGTCAACCGTGATGCCGAGCCCCGGCCCCGTCGGCGCCGTGCCGCGTCCTTGGCTCGAGCGCGGGGCATAACCGGCCACGTGTTCGTTGGTCCAATCGTTGAAGAAGGACGCGTGCATGAGCGCCCCGGGCGCCGTGCTTGCGGCGACATGGGCGACGGCGGCGCTCACGACGTCGCCGCCCCAGACGTCCTCGATGCACATCGTGAGTCCGAGATCCTGCGCGGCATCGCGAATGCGTCGTGTGCCGCTGATGCCGCCGAGACGCGCGAGCTTGAGGTTGATCGCCACGGCGCCCGCCTCATACTTCGCGCGATAAAGTTCGGCCGTGTTCACCACGCTTTCGTCGAGGCTCAGCGGCAACGTGCTCGATCGCTGGACGAGCGCGCAGTCGCTCGTATCCCGGCACGGCTGCTCGACATAAATATCGAGCCCGGCCAATTGCCGCACGGCGATCACGGCGGCCGACACATTCCAACCGCCATTCGCGTCCGCGACGATCGTCGCACCGGCGCCCGCGGCTTCGGCGACATGCCGAACACGCTCTGCATCCTCGTAGGGATCGTTCCCGACCTTGACCTGGAAGCGCTGAATCCCCGCCATGCTTCGCTGACGGACAAACGCGGCCATGTCCTCCGGGGCACCGAGGGGAACCGCCTCGTAAAGCGGAAAACTGCCTTGCTGCGCACCGCCGAGCAAGGTGCAGATCGGCTGCCCGCACGCTTTGCCGAGAATGTCCCAACACGCGATATCGATCGCGCTTTTCGCGCTGTGCTGCCCAAGCAGCACGCGGTCCATCTCGCGCTGCACGTTCGCGATCTGCGTGGCGTCCATACCGATGAGGTGCGGCGCCAGTTCTTGAATCGCCGCGCGCGTGCCGCCCGCGAATGCGGGGAGATAGGTGCCGCCCAGCGTGCAGGTCTCGCCCCATCCCGTGATGCCTCCGCTCACACGAATGCGCACGAGCGTCGACTCCTGCGACGTCGCGGCCCTACCGTTCGACATCACATATTCGCCATGCGCATAGGTCAGCGCATAGGCAAAGACATCGATCGATTCGATTCTCACGATTTCATCCTTCTCAAGCGGCTTTTGATGGGTGCATGGCAGAGCGTCGGCTCGAACGATTCGAGCTGATTGATCCGACTGGGCTCACTGAGCTGATTGAGCCGATTGATCCGACCGAACCGACCGAACCGACCGAACCGACCGAACCGACCGAACCGACTGAACCGACTGAACCGACTGAACCGACTGAACGGCTCAGCGCCGCGGCACGTTCCATGTAATGTATTACCGATAACATATTATGTCAACCATCGAAAGCAGCGTGCGCGGTCTTGCGCATCGGACATGGGCGCCGCAGCCATGTCGCATCGAACCGCGGCGAGCCCCGTACGGGCCGAACGACTGGCTTGAACCGACAACACGGGATGCGCCGTGGCGTGATGCCCGGTGTTTCGGCGCATCGTCCGCATTGCGTGTGATTCCGGTCATCGAGGGATCGGCCAAATCGCCGATCCCTCGCCGCCCCGCCTTAAAACTTGTGAATCATCCCGACACGCGTCGCGAGCTGGTGATTGGTGGTGGATGCCGTGCCCGTCACGCCTTCGAAAATATCGGCCGGCTGTCCTGCTCCAGCCGCGATTTCGTATGCGGCCGAGAAATAGACATTCGTGCTTTTGGACAGCGCGTAATCGGTGATGAAATTGATTTCGTGATATTTCGGCTTCGCGTCCGAATAACCAATATCGCCCGCGGTCAATTCATACCCGAGCGCGACCGAGGTGGCCGCGCCGAATTTGTATTGGCCCCAGAGTTCGTAGGTGCTGAATTTCACCGTCGAAGTCGTGCCATTCGCATCGTCGAATTTGACGTTCGAATAATCGACGGCAATCAAGCCGTTGCCGATCGCATACGTGGCGCCGAGGCCGATGGTTTGCGTGCTCGACGGTTGACCGACGTAACTCCATGCTCCGGTTGCGCCGATTGCCGAACCTTGCGTGGTGGGCATGTAATCGCCGCCGAGGAAGCTCGCGGGATCCTTCACATAGAGATACGCGGCAGCGACTTTCAAGTTGCCGAGCGAGTAGTTGGCGCCCGCGCCCCAAAGCGCGATCGCGCTCGTATCGGCCGCGTTCGAATTGGAGAACGCCACCATACCGCCGAAGTTGACGCCCGCGATGTTCGGGCTCGCATACTTGATCGCATTGTCGACGCGGAAAGACATGCCGATATTGTCGAGATCGCCGCCATGCCAGTTCACCCCGCCCCAGCTTCCCACCATCGTCGTGGGGCCGTAGTAATCGATGACCGAGTCGTATTGACGCCCGATGGTCAGCGTCCCCCACTTGTCGTCTTTCAAACCCACCCAGGCCTGACGTCCGAACAGAAGCTGGCCTTGACCGGCTTCGCCGCTCGGCAGATTAAAACCGTTCTCGAGTTGAAAGATGGCCTGAAGTCCGCCGCCCAGATCCTCATTGCCCTTCAGGCCCCAGCGGCTGCCATATTCGCCGTCATACGTGCCGTCCTGCATATGCCAAAGCTGGCCGCCGCCGCTGTTATTCGTGAAATCAAGGCCGACGTCGATCACGCCATAGAGATTCACCGAACCGTCCGCGTATGCGACCGATACGAATCCGGCGAGCCCGGAGGCGACGAATGCTACGACTGTTTTCTTCATGAATATCTCTTAAGTGTGTGTTGATGCGACAACTGCTTTTTGGCCAGTCAATACGGCAGGCCGCAAAGCCCGAGCTTCCCCTACGGAATACGAAGCGAGCCTTGTCATGGCTCGCCGGCGAATCGGTCTTGGCCGCGCAACGTCGAGATCACGGCGCCGCGGCGATCGATTCCTGGGGCCCGGACCTGGACGTGCGGCGCGCGCCCGGATCAAGTACTCGCTTATCGATCACCAATGGTTGGTAACATATTATCGACAACCAAACGATGTCAAGACGCCAAAAATCCTGAGTTGTCTGCGGAAAACAGCGGCCGGTTCGATCGGCGCCGCTTGCGATGAGGACGTGGCGCGAACGTCAGACCTCAGACCTCATGCGCGCGTGGGCCGGAGCGCAGATGCGGCGAGTTCGCTCGGGGCTCGAGCAATGGAGGGAGATGTCCGATACGCGCGGCGCATCATGAGATTGAAGCCGGGGATCGTCGAAGCGAGGCTTCGCGATTGCGCGAAGCCCTGTGCATGCCCAATCGACCGTATGTCGATTGGGCTATTTATTTCTTGGCGGCGTCATGCCGAGGGCCTCGGGCGATCGTCGAAGATCGGCGGGCATCAAATAGGTCTGAACACGCACGCTCGGCCGTGCCGCTTGGTCGCATCCCGCCGGACACGACACGCACCGAGCGAGACGCCTATACCGTCGGCGGCGCGGCATCGCTCGCATAGCCGACACCGAAGCCTTCCCTGAACGGGTCTTCCGGATCGAGCAGAAACGTCGACTGAGCAATGATGTGCGCGCGACCTCGGATTCTTGGAATAATCGCTTCGACATCGCCGAGCATCGTGGTCTCCTTATAAACCCCCTCGAAGACGGAGCCGATGATGCTCTCATGCGAAAACGTCTCGCCGAGGGCCTGTTGACCCCGGTAATGACGCTGGGCCATCCGCGCGGAAGTGCCCGTGCCGCCGGGCGAACGATCGACGCCGGATTCGCCGAAAAACACGAGATTCCGATATGTCCCGCTCGAATTCATGTCTTCCGTGAAGATGACCATCGGTACGCGGAACGTCAGTCCCGTCACGGGATCCTTGCGTACCAGATCATGGTTCACACGCTCGCGGATCAAGCGACCGACCTCGACGAGACGTTCCGCGAAATCCGGACGAACTTCGAGCCCCACCGCCGACGCGGACACGAGCGCGTAGTAATTGCCCCCGAAGACGATATCGACGCTGACCTCGCCTAAGCCGGGCACGTCGAGCCTCTGATCCGGCGCGACCATATACGAGGGCACGTTCTGGATCGTGACCCCCGTCACCTGTCCGTCGAGCACGTCGACATCCGCGGCGACGAGGCCTGCCGGCGTATCGAACGTGATGCGGGTCATCGGTTCGACGACCTCGACGTAACCGCTTTCGACCATGACGGTCGCGGCGCCGATCGTGCCGGCGCCGCACATGGTCGGCCATCCGCCGGCTTCCATGAATACGATGCCGATGTCGGCCAGCGCGTTGCAAGGCCGCATGAGCACGCTGCCGCACATTTCCGAACTGCCGCGCGGTTCGTACATCAGCAGCTTGCGGACCGCGTCGCGGTGTTCCATGAGATGGATGCGCTTCTCGGCGATCGTGTCGCCTCGAACGGGCGCCATGCCGCCGACCACGACGCGGGCCGGCGCGCCCGCGCTATGCGCATCGATGACGGAGTAATGGACTATCGATTTCATGCGAGCGCCTTGATGAGAGAGGGGCTGGGACGGATCGCGTCCGCGGCATAGCCGACGCCGAAGCCTTCTTGAAACGGATCGGCGGGATCGACGTAGAAATTGCGCAGGCCGATGATGAAGGCGCGGCCCTTGACGCGCGGCACGACCATCGACGTGTCGCCGACGACCACGCGCTGCGTCAGCCTGCCTTCGAAAACCGAGCCGATGATGCTTTCGTGGATGAAGGTTTCGTCGAGCCCGAGTTCGCCGCGTCCGTATAACTGCGCCATGCGCGCCGACGTCCCGGTCCCGCCGGGCGAGCGGTCGACGCCGGCCTCGCCGAACAGCACGAGATTGCGATGCGCGCCGGCGCGCTCGCCCGGGCCGGTGAAGATGACATTCGGTATCGGCACGCTCGTTTCCGCCAACGGATGCTTGACCGTTATCGAGGCATTCGTGAGCGCGCGCACTTCGCGTCCGACCTTGACCAATCGATCGGCCTGCTGCGGTTTGATCTCGAGTCCGAAACGCGCGGCGGGGACGATCACGTAGAAGTTGCCCCCGTAAGCGATGTCGACGTTCACTGCGCCATGGTCCGCCATCTCGATTCGATGATCGCGGACCGCGAGATAGGACGGCACGTTTTCGAGCGACACGCCTTTGACGCTGCCGTCCCTGACTTCGACCAGGGCCGTGACCAATCCGGCGGGCGTGTCGAAGACGATCGTCGTCTGCGGCTCGGTGGCCGCGAACATGCCGGTCTCGACCAGCGCCGTCGCGGCGCCGATCGTGCCGGCGCCGCACATCGTGAGCCACCCGCCGGACTCGATAAAGATGATCCCGACATCCGCGCGCGGATCGCATGGCTCCACGATCAAACTCCCGCTCATCTGCGCGCCGCCCCGAGGCTCGTACATCAGCACTTTGCGCACATGGTCGAAATGCTCGCGCAGGTAGAGCCGCTTTTCATTGATCGACGCCCCCGGCGCTTGCGGTATCCCGCCTATGACAACACGCGCCTGGGCCCCCGCCGAATGCACGTCCACAACGGAATAGTGAAATCGAGATCGCATCAGTTCTCCTATGTCGTCGAATACCGATAGCCGGTAATCTATCACATATCAATTGACACGCTATTGTGGATGGTTACCATCTACCGATCACCCACCACCTAGCGTCAGGAGCCTGAAATGCCAAGTTGGAAACACATGCTGCTTGCTTCACTTGCCAGCTCGATGCTGTTTGCCCATGTCGGTTTTAGCCAAACGCTGCCGGCCGGGCAGATCGGCGCATTGCAGCCGGATCCGGCTGTCGAGGCGCTCGTGCCGGCAAGCATCAAGCAGCGCGGGACGTTGAACATCGCGATGATGACCAAGTACCGGCCCTACTCGTTCACGGCGGCGGGCAAGCAGGTCGGCATGATGCCGGAGATGGCGGTGGCCGTTGCCCAGACCATGGGGCTGAAACCCGTGATCACGACCATGGACTTTCCGTCGATCCTGCTCGGTCTTCAGGCGAAGAAATACGATATCGGCATGGGCGAATTCTTTGTCCGCCAGGACCGCCTCGAAGTCGCCGACTTCGTCACCGAGTGGAGCAATTACGATGCGTTCGTCGTGAACAAGGACAGCACCTATATCCCGAAGAGCCTCTCGGACGTATGCGGTCATAAGATCGCGATCCTGGCCGGGTCGTCGGGCGTTCCGGCCATGGCCAAGGGCGTGCAGCTCTGCAAGGATGCGGGGCAGCCGGCGCCGGAAGTCAGCAGCTTCCCCGAGATGTCGGATGCCACGCTCGCGCTCTCCAGCCATCGCGTGGATGCCGTGCTTACGGGACATGAAGTCGGCGTCGCCTTGATTGGCGAAGGCCAACCGTTCGTCGCCTCGGGCAAGGTGGGCGGCGGCCCGACGGCCACCGCCGTAGCGCGCAACGAAGACAGTGACGGCCTGCTCAAAGCGATTCAAGCGGCCTATCTTCATCTGATCAAGACCGGCACCTATGAACGCATTCATAAGCGCTGGGGCACCGACTACGGCGTGATCAACAACCCGACGATCTATCGGAAGGGCGATCAGACTCCGTCCTATGCTGACTGAGCGCGTCGACTGAGTATGTCGACTGAGTACGTCGGTCAGATGCGTCGATGAGGTACGTCGATGAGGTGCGTCGATGAGGTGCGTCGATTAGGTGCGTCGATGAGGTGCGTCGATGAGGTGCGTCGATTAGGTGCGTCGATGAGGTACGCCGCCTGAATCGGCCGACTCAGTCGCCTTCCAAGGGCCTTGGCGACGGTGCGACGCACCGTCGCTCGCTCGTTAACACCGGCCCGTGGCCGCCGCGCGCTGCCTGCGCGTTCTTCATCGATACCGTCATCGATACTCCGCTCGATGACGTGCCACGTTCGGACAGATCGGTCCTGTATCGCGCAGCTTGCCGCGTCCGACCCGCTCCTCCACAATCGCTGCACTCGGCACTCGACACCCAACGCAACACGGCATGGGCATGCGAAGTTCGATGCGCCACGTCGTGCCGCGGCCCCGCTACCCCATTGCATCCACGATTCGCATCGCTCGGATCGGACTCGGCGATCCCATCGAGAGGACAGACCATGAAGCATCCGCTATTCGACTTGACGGGTCGACGCGCCCTGATCACGGGCTCAAGCCAGGGTATCGGCTTCGCGCTTGCCGAGGCGCTCGCCAGTCACGGCGCCTCGATCATCCTCAACGGACGCAATCCGGACAACGTGCTCGCAGCGGCGCATGGACTTTCGGCCAAAGGGTACGCGGTCACGACCGCCGCGTTCGACGTCACCGATCAGAACGCCGTGTGTCAGGCCGTCGCCGAGATCGAGGCTCAAGGCCCGATCGACATCCTGATCAACAATGCGGGGATCCAGTATCGGGCGCCGCTCGAGTCGTTTCCCGCCGAGCAATTCGAAGCACTGCTTCAGACCAATGTGGGCAGCGTGTTCTATGTGAGTCAGCCTGTTGCGCGCGCGATGATCCAACGGCAGCGCGGCAAGATCATCCATATCGCGTCGGTGCAAAGCGAACTCGCACGCCCCGGGATCGGACCGTACACCGCGACAAAAGGCGCGATTCGCAACCTGACCCGCGCGATGTCCGCCGAATGGGCGCGGCACGGATTACAAGTGAATGCGATCGCGCCCGGCTATTTCCGAACGCCGCTCAACGAAGCGCTCGTCCATGACCCGGCGTTCTCGACATGGCTCGAAAAGCGCACGCCCGCAGGCCGGTGGGGCAATGTCGACGAACTCTGGGGCGCGGCCATCTTTCTGGCCAGCGACGCGTCGTCGTTCGTCAACGGCCACACGCTCTATGTCGACGGCGGCATCACGACCAGCCTGTAACGCGCGTCGTTCCGATAAGCCCGATTAGCCCGATAAGCCCAAGACCGGCTGTCGTTCATGTCCCGCCTTCAACGCCGCTTACGCCGGCCGCCGCGGTCCCACGGCGGCACGCCTTCAAACGCCTCGGCAAGATAGTCGACAAAGCGGCGCACCTTGAGCGGGATGCGCCGCGCGCTCGGATACACCGCTTGAATATCCAGATCGGCCGCACGATAGCCGGGCAGCAATGCCACGAGCGCGCCCCGCCTCAGGTGTTCGCCGAACACGAAGGTCGGACCATACGCGACACCGGCGCCCGCGAGAGCCGCGGCAAGCAACATCTGCGTGTTGTTCGCCGTCAATCGACGCGGGCCATCGACACGGTGCGCGCGGCCATCCGCATCGAGCAATGTCCAGTCCCCGGCCGACACGGCCTCGCTGAAAACGAGGCGCGGCGCACGGCGCAACGCATCGGGTTCGCTCGGCACGCCATGGCGTTCGAGATACGACGGGGACGCGCACACAACCATGCGGCACGGCGCAAGCCGTCGGATCACGAGTCCCGGATCCTGCAGCCGTCCGATCCGGATCGCCACGTCGACACCCGCATCGATGAGATCGATATAGCGGTCCCCGAGCACCACGTCGACATTGACGTTCGGGTGATCCTCAAGATAACGCGCGACCACCTCGCCGACATGCATCGCGCCGAACGTCACGGGCGCGGCGACCCTCAACACGCCACGCGCATTCCCCTGCGCATCGCTCGCTTCTCGATTCGCTTCGTCGAACGCTTCGAGAATGCGCTTGCAGCGCTCGTAGTACGCCTGGCCCGCATCGGTCACGTTCAAGCGCCGCGTCGTGCGCTGAAGCAGGCGCGTGTTCAGATCCGCTTCGATGGCGCTCACATGTTTGCCGGCCATCGCCGCCGATAACCCGAAGCGGCGCGCCGCCGCCACGAGGCTGCCCTCCTCCACGGCCGCGACAAAGACGCCAAGGCTCGTCATCCGGTCCATTCCCCCTCCGATTCGATCGCGAGACGATCGACTAATCACACTGATTCGCTCATTATCAAACACAAAGCGCGAATCTAAGATCGAGCCCGTCACTCAGGAGAAAGGCTCGAACATGAAAATCCATTCGAACGGTACGCAGATTCACGTAACGCAGCGAGGTAACGGCGCCTTGGCGCTCGTCTTCCTGCATTACTACGGCGGATCCTCGCGCACATGGGACGGCGTCGCGGACGCGCTCGCCGAGCAAAACCGGATCGTCGCGATCGATCACCGCGGCTGGGGCGATTCGGATGCGCCCGCCGACGGTTATCGGATCGCCGACCTGGCTGCCGATGCGCAAGGCGTCATCGAGGCACTGGGCCTGCAGCGCTACGTCCTCGTGGGTCACTCGATGGGCGGCAAGGTCGCCCAGCGCATCGCGTCGGATCGTCCGCGCGGACTCGAAGGTCTCGTGCTCGTCGCCCCTTCGCCGCCCTCGCCGATGCACCTTTCCGACGAACAACGCGCGACCTTGAGCAGCGCGTATCAATCGCGCGAATCGGTCGAGTTCGTCATCGATCACGTCCTCACGGCGCGACCGCTCGATGCCGCGCGCCGCATGCAGGTCATCGAGGACAGTCTGAAAGGCGCGCCCCAGGCCAAGACCGCATGGCCGAACATCGCCATGCAGGAAGACATCACGCACGCCGTGGCGTCGATCGATACGCCGACCGTCGTGATCTGCGGCGCGCTCGATCAAGTCGAACGCGTCGCGACGCTTGAGACCGAATTGATGCCGCGTATCCCGCACGCGACGATGCATGTCCTGCCCGGCGTCGGACACCTGTCGCCGCTCGAAGCGCCGGCCGAGGTCGCGCAGATCATCGCGCGCTTCGTCGCTCAATTCGTCGCAACGATCGAAAACACACCGGCCGCACCTGCCTCGGCCGGTGCGTCCGCGCGTTCTGCCTAGCCCGCACGGCGCGCACGACCGGATTGGACGAAGATAAGCCAAGCGCTCGTTCAATCCGGTTCCACCGACGAATCCAGTCATCAGCACGATTGATGATCGAAATCCGGATTCGTGATTTCCCTTATTTCACGCGCGCGATCATCATGCTCGTCAGCAGGTCGCGCGTCGCCCTCACGTGCACGCCATCCCCGTCGTGCACGCGATGCCCATGACGGCGCGGCCCCTCCTTTTCATTTCGATCGGAAGCGCATATGAGCGACATCGTTTGGCCCGAGGGCTATGTACCGGGATTCACCGACAATTTCTGTTCCAACGAAGTCATCGTCACGGGACTGACCGTCGACGACGTCTGGCCTCTTCTGAACATTCCCGATCGTTGGCCGACCTACTACGCCAACTCGGCCAACACGCGCTTCTACGACGGCAAGGGTCCCGCGCTCGAAAACGGCGTGAGGTTCTTCTTCGAGACCTTCGGCTTTCCTGTCGAAGCACAGGTCGTCGAGCACGTCGCGCCCGTCAAGGGCCAGCCCGCTCGCGTCGCCTGGCACGGCTGGGCGGGCAGCACACCCGAGGATCGCCTCGACGTCCATCACGCGTGGCTACTCGAAGACCTGTCGGCGGGCCGCCTGCGGATCCTCACGCAAGAATCGCAGAAGGGCCAGCCCGCGATCGCGCTCGCCGCGGCGAATCCGAATCCGATGATCAACGGTCATCAGGACTGGCTCAACGGCCTCGTCGCGGCCGCACGCAAGGCCAAGCAATCATGAGCATGGCCGTCGCTGTGTTAGGCCTGGGCGCGATGGGCAGCCGCATGGCCGCGCGCCTGCTTGCGGCGGGTCATCCGGTCACGGTCTGGAACCGTTCGCCCGACAAGGCGCAGCCGCTCGTCGCGCAAGGCGCGCGTGTCGCGCCGACGCCGGCCGCGGCGGCACGCGATGCCGACGTCGTCATCGCGATGGTGCGCGACGATGCGGCGTCGAACAGCGTCTGGGTCGATCCGCACGACGGCGCGCTGATCGCGATGAAACCCGGCGCCATCGCGATCGAAAGTTCGACGCTCTCGCCCGACTATGTGGCCACGCTCGCGCGATTGGCCGAACACGCGGGCGTCAAACTGCTCGACGCACCCGTGTCCGGCTCGCGCGCCGCGGCCGATGGCGGGCAGCTCGTGTTTCTGGTCGGCGGCGACGCCGAAGTCTTCGAGCATGCATCGCCCGTGCTCAAGGCCATGGGGTCGGCCGTGCATCACGTCGGCCCGATCGGGCACGGCATGCTCGCGAAGCTTGCGACCAACGCGCTGCTCGGCATCCACGTCACCGCGTTCGCCGAGATCGTCGGACTGCTTCAGCGACACGGCGCGTCGGCGGCCAAGGTTCTGCAGGCCGTCAGCGCAACGCCGGTCTGGGCCCCCGTCGATGCGTATCTGTCGGGCACCATGCTGAGTCGCGATTTCCGCCCGCAATTTCCGATCGAGCTGATCGCCAAGGACTTCGGCTACGTGCTCGATGCCGCAGACGGCGCCGAACACGCGCCGACCGCGGCGGCCGCGCTGCAGGTGTTCAAACGCGCCGTCGAACACGGCCTCGGCGATCTGAACATGACCGGCGTCGTCAAGCTGTACGGCTCGAATTAAGCGGCGTTTAGAAGCACGATTAAGTCGGATCAGACGTGCTGCGGCTCGGCCGATCCGGACCGACGCCGCGCCTCGTATTCGTGCAGCGCCGCGCGCGTCGGAAACCCTTCGGAGTCGCCGATCACCTGTATCGCGAGGGCCCCGATCCAGTTTCCGCGCGCCACGGCGTCGGCCACCGATTGGCCCTCGATCAACGCGCTGATCACGCCTGCCGCGAACCCATCCCCCGCGCCGACCGTGTCCACGACGCGCTCGACCGGATAGGCGGGCACGTGCCCCGACGTCTCCGCCGTGCTGAAGTACGCGCCCTCTTCGCCCAGTTTGACGATCACGAGACGCGCGCCCCGCTCGAGATAAAAGCGCGCGATGTCCTCAGGCGTGCGATGCCCCGTCAAGATCGCCCCCTCGGCGAGGCCCGGCAGCACGATATCGGCCTGCGCGGCGAGCGCATTGAGCGTGTCGATCATCTCGCGTTCCGATCGCCACAACGCAGGCCGCAGATTCGGATCGAACGACACGGGCTTGCCCGCCGCGCGCATCGCCGACGCCGCATGAAACGCGAGTTGCCGCGTGTCGTCCGAAATCGCCGCGAACACGCCGCTCAAATGCAGATGCCGCGCGCCCGTCACGTAGTCGCCGACAAAATCGGCCACCGACAAGGCGCTCGCGGCCGATCCCTTTCTGAAGTACTCGGTCTTCGGGTCCGACCCGTCGTCGGTCTTCGTCTTGAGCATCATGCCCGTCGGGCGCGACGCATCGACGCGCACGCACGCGGCGTCGATCCGCTCGGCCGCGAGCACGTCGAGCACGAAGCGCCCGAACGAGTCGTCGCCGACACGGCTGATCCAGCCGACCGGATGCCCGAGCCGGGCCACGCCGATCGCGAAATTGAGCTCCGCGCCCGCAATCCGCTTGATAAACCCGTTCACGCGCGACAAAGGTCCATATTCGCTCGCGACGAACAACGCCATCGCTTCGCCCATCGTCACGACGTCGAGCGCTTGTGTCATGCTTTTTCCCCTACCTTTGTCCGAGCGCGCCGCACGCGGCCGCACTCGGAAAAACTGTACTTGGCATCGTCACGCATCGGGATCGAGACGCACGTTGATCGCGATCGCGACGATGATCACCACGCCGCTGATGGCGTCCTGGATATGCGGCGAAATCAGCAAGATATTGAGCAGATTGCTCAAGGTCGCCAGAAACAGCACGCCGAAGAATGCGTTGCGGATTGTACCTTTGCCCCCCGCGAGACTCACGCCGCCGACCACGACCGCCGCGATCGTGCCGAGCAGGAAGTTGTCGCCCGAGGTCGGCGAGACCGAACCCGTACGCGCGAGAAACAGGAAACCCCCGAGGCCCGCGAGCAAACCCGCGATCGTGTACACGCCGATCGTCGCGCGTTCGACCGGAATCCCCGACAAGCGCGCCGCGCGCCGATTGCCGCCGAGCGCATACAACATGACGCCGAAGCGGCTTCGCGCAAGCACGAAACCCACGAAGATCGTCACGCACACGAGGATATAGACGGGCGCCGGCAACGTGAGCATGCGCACCGCGCCGAGATTCGCAAAGAACGGATCGGGGTTGTAGATCGGCGCGCCGCCCGTGAACAGCATCGAGAGGCCGGCGAGCACGAGCGCCATCACGAGCGTCGCGATAAACGCGGGGATCCGCAGCACGACCACCATCAGACCGTTGATGAACCCCGCGGCCGCCGCGCCGAGGATCGCGACGGCGATCGCGGGCAGAAAGCCCAGGTACGGCAACGCATTGGACATGCTCATCTGCTGCTGCGCTTCGGAACCCGCCCCGCCCATGAAGATCGCCGTGACGACCATCAGCGCGACGATCGACAGATCGATACCGCCGGCGAGCATCACGAGCGCCTCGCCCAATGCGAGGACGCCGATCACGGCGCTTTGAAACAGGATGTTCGAGATATTCGTCGGTTCGATCAGACGGCCCGCCGACATCGCGGTCCCGAACACGACGAACAGCGCGAAGATCAGCACGATGGCGTTCTTGCGAACCCACGCGCCGCGCCACCAGGGGGTGCGTGCTTGATGCACGATGGTATTCATACGATGACTTCCTCTTACACGTGGTCGCGCTTGCGCTGACGGAACACACTCAAGCCGACGGCGACGACGATGACCAGGGCGCGCACGATGCTCTGGTAGTAGGGATCGATGCCGGTCAGATTCATGACGTTCGCAATGAGCTGATAGATCAACACGCCGGTCATGGCCTTGGGCAGACTCCCCTCGCCGCCGAACAGACGCGCCCCGCCGATCACGATGGCGGCAATCGAATCGAGCTCCCAGCCCGCGCCGACATTCGGCACGCCGCTATCGGAGCGGATCACGAGCGCAAGGCCCGCGATACCCGCGATCAGGCCCGACACCGCGTACACGCCGATCTTGATCCGGTCGGCGCGCACACCCGCGAGACGCGACGTCGTTTCATTGCCGCCGATCGCGTAGCAATGCAGCCCCGCGCGCGTGAGCCCGAGCCACAACGACAGCACGATCACGAGCGCGAGCCAGATCAGCGTCGGCGGCGTCAGCACGCCGCTCGCGCCGCTCAAGCCCGTAATCCAGGGATTGCTGACGAGCAGACTCTTTTCGCTGACGCTGAACGCGAGGCCGCGTGCCACGCCCATCATCGCGAGCGTCGTGATCAAGGGCTGCACGCGCCCCACGACGACGGCAACGCCGCTCGCGATGCCGCACGCGAGCGCGGCCAGCAAGCCTTCGGTGATCGCCAGCGCCAGATGCGTATCCGCGTGTTTGGCGATCAGCACGGACGAGAGCGCCATCACCGCGGCGACCGACAGATCGAATCCGCCGATCAGCACGACGAGGAACTGGCCGGTGGCGAGAATGCCGAGCACCGCGGCCTGCGTCAGCACGTTGCCGATATTGGACAGCGTCAGAAACGACGGACTCAGCCAGCACGCGACGACGAGCAGCGCGGCGAGAATCAGATACACATCGAGCGCGGACAGCACGTGCAACACGCGCTCGCGCGTACGGGGGGCGCTCGCCCCGGGGTGTTGAATCGACGCGTTCGGAGTCATGGCGGAACGAGAAGAAGAAAGAGGACTCATGCGTCATGCTCCACGGCGGACTGCGCAGCAGACTGTGAAGCGGGCTGTGAAGCGGGCTGTGAAGCGCGCGGCACCGCATAGCGCATGACTTCGACCTGCGACGCTTCGTCCGCGGTCAAGACCTTGACGGCGCGCCCCTCGGCCATGACAAGAATGCGATCGCTGAGCGAGAGGAGTTCGAGCATGTCGGACGACGCCATGATGACGGACACGCCCTCATCGACGAGCGAACGAATCAGCTGATGGATCTCGAACTTCGCATTGATATCGACGCCGCGGCTCGGTTCGTCGAGCAACAGAATCCGGCTGCGCGCCGCCAGCCATTTCGCGAGCACGATCTTTTGCTGATTGCCGCCGCTCAGCGTGCGCACGACCTGGTCGAGCGAAGGCGTCTTCACGCGGAGATTCTTGACGAGCTCCGTCGCGATATCGCGCAGCTTCGAGCGGCGCAGCAGCGACAGCCAGGAAATCTGCTTGAGGATCGGGAACGCGATGTTGTCCGCCACCGAACGTCCGAGCACGAGCCCGCTTTCGCGACGCTCTTCGGGCACGAGCCCGAGGCCGGCGCGAATCGCATCGCGCGGCGATCTGAAACGCACGCGCGCACCATTCACATGGATCTCTCCGGCAGCGGGCTCCGACATGCCGAACAGACATTCGAGCAGCTCGCTGCGCCCCGCGCCGACGAGACCGCCCAGACCGAGCACCTCGCCCTGGCGAAGCTCGAGGTCCACGTTTTCGAACTGCCCGGCGACGCTGAGCCCGCGCGTGCTCAGGACGATCTTGCCCGTGCCCGATGCGCGCTTCGCGTGCTGCGTCTGTTCGAGCGGACGCCCGACCATCGCCTCGATCAAATGATTCTCGTCGATGTCCTTGACGTCGTGCGTCTCGATCTTCGTGCCGTCGCGCATGATCGTCACGCGATCGCCGATCTCGATGATCTCCTGCAGCCGGTGCGAGACATAGACGATGCCGATGCCTTCGGCCTTGAACACCGCGAGCAGCTCGAACAAGTGCCGGATTTCATTGTCGGTCAGCGAGGCGGTCGGCTCGTCGAGCACCACGACGCGACTGTCGCGCGAGACCGCCTTGACGATCTGCACGAGCTGACGCTGCGCGGGTCCGAGATTGCGCACGGGCTCGTCGATCGGAAACCGGAGATTGAACCGCTGCATGAGGCGCACGACTTCGGCGCGCATCCCCGCGCGATCCAGCACGCCGCCGCGTCCCACTTTCTCGTGCCCGAGATAAATATTCTCGGCGACGCTCAGCGGCATCACGAGATCGGTTTCCTGATAGATGACGGTGATGCCGAGCGCATGGCTGAGCACCGGAGACAATGACGCATAGGTCTTGCCGTCGATCTCCACGCTGCCGGCATCGGGTGTTTCCGCGCCCGACATGACGCGCATGAGCGTCGACTTGCCCGCGCCGTTCTCGCCGATGAGGCAATGTATCTCGCCTGCGCGCAGATCGAAGTCGACGCCTTTGAGCGCTCGAACCCCGGGATACGATTTGACGATCCCTGTCATCCGTAACAGCGGGGTGCGATTTGGTTGATTCATAACGAACACTCCAGAAGCAGCCCGGCCGGCCGCGCTTCGCGCGCGGCCGGCGAGCTTCCTCGCGGTCTGCCGATCAGCAGCAGCCCACTCCCATTGCCTTGAGTTCCTTCAGGCGTTGCTCGATCAGCGCACGATGCTCGGGCGTATGCGCGTCGAACTCCTTCTTGTCCGAGTAGAGCACCGGCGCGACGGGCTTGCCGCTTTGCGAATCCGTGTACGCCTTGACCGCTTGCGCGCCGAACGTCGGCGGCGTTTGCACCGTGTAGCTCGCCCAGCCGTCGAGAATCGCGTGCAGGCCATCGGCGGTGCCGTCCTTGCCCCAGAGATAGCCCTTGAGGTCGTCGCGGCCGGCCGCCTTGATCGCCGTGAGGCCGCCGATCATTTCGTCATCGCTGTCGAACACGATGCCGTCGATCGAACCCTTCGGGAACGACTGAAGGAAATCTTCCGTGCACTTGCGGCCGCCGTCGCGGCTATAACGGCCGTCGCACGTACCGACGAACTGAATGCCGGGGTTCTTCGCGAACACGGCGTTCAAGCCCTTTTGCTCTTCAAGCACCGGCGCGGCGCCCGTATTGCCCGTCACGTGCAGCAGCTTGCCCTGCGGCTTGCCGTTCTTCTTCGTGAGTTGAGCGACGACGTCGTTCGCCACGCGTTCGCCGGTATCTTCATAGCTGATCGTCAGCAAGGTGATCCAGCCGTTCTTTCCGGGTTCGCCGGGCAGCGCGCGATCGGCGACGATGAGCGGCACGCCCGCCTTCTGGGCCAGGCCCGGCACCGGCGCGGCCGGCTCATATTCGACCGGCTCGACGATCAGGACCTTGGGCTTGCGCGACAGCAAATCCTGGACGTCGGAGAGCTGCTTGGCCGGATCCCAGTTCGCGTTGGTCCACGTAAAGTCGTAGCCGGCCGCGCGCCACGCCTTCTCCATTTCCTTCGTGTTCACGACACGCCATTCGTTTTCCATGCCCGACTGCGAAAACGCGACCAGCCCCTTGCTGCCGTCGGCATTCGCACTGAACGACGTGGTCAACGAGGTCGCCGCGAGCGCGAGACCCGCCGCAAGCCGTCCATAACGCATCCAGGTGTTGTTTCGCTTTCCTAACATTTACGTCTCCATGTAGTTAATGTTATTGCGCCACGCTTTGGCGTCGCGACCGACCGCATTCGAATCCGTCGTGCCGCCAAGACTTTGGAACCCGGCTCCGTCGAGCCGGGCGCGACCTCAGGTCATCAGAAAACCGCCCGTCACGTTCAGCGCCTGCCCCGTCATCGCGCTCGACTCGTCGCTCGCGAGGAACAGCATCGCGTTCGCGACTTCGTCAGGCTTCACGAACCGGTTCATCGGCGCGGCCTCTTCCCAGGCCTTGCGGACGTCGGCAAGCGACTTCCCTTCGACTTTCGCGTGATGGGCCATCACGTCCTCGATGCGATCGCCTTCGACCGGCCCCGGGCACACCGCATTCACGCGAATGTTGTGCGACGCGTTTTCGAGCGCGAGCGTCTGCGTCAGGCCGAGCAGCGCCCATTTCGAGCACACGTAGTCGGCGCGATACGGCAGGCCGCGCCGCGCGACGTTCGATGCGGTGCTCACGATCGCACCGCGCTTGGCGGCGATCATGCGCGGCAACACGGCGCGCGTGACGAGCATCGTGCCCGTCAGATTGATCGCGAGCGTCTCGCTCCATTCGTTGAGCGGCATGTCCTTCACGAGGTTGTAATGCCCGTTGAACCCCGCGTTGTTGATCAGCACGTCAATGCGTCCCGCGAAGGCATCCGCGGCTTGCGCCACGGTCTCGTTGACAGCCTGTTCGTCGCGCACATCGCATCGGTAGACCGTGCAGCGGCGACCGAGCTTCTCGATTTCGGCGCGCGTGGTCTCGGCGCTCTGGAAATCGAGAATGGACACGTCGGCGCCTTCTTTCGCGAACCGTATCGCAGCCACCTGCCCGACACCCGCCGCGGCGCCCGTCACCAGCACGTGCTTGTTGGCAAACCTCTCCAAGATATCCTCCGTTTATCGATCCAGAAATT
This sequence comes from Pararobbsia silviterrae, assembly GCF_003628125.1. Lineage (GTDB taxonomy): Bacteria > Pseudomonadota > Gammaproteobacteria > Burkholderiales > Burkholderiaceae > Pararobbsia > Pararobbsia silviterrae. Next base: position 407,749 of record NZ_RBZU01000002.1, on the reverse strand, counting down.
GTTCGAGTGCGGACTCCTTGACCGTCACGCCGAGGCCCGGTCCGTCCGGTATCGCGATGCGTCCGTTTTCAAGCTTGAATTCATGCTCGAGCAGGTCGTCGCGCAAGGGGTTGTGTTTGCGGTCGAATTCGATGACCGGCTCGTTCTGCAACGGCACGGGATTAGCCGTATGCGGAATCAAGGGGATCGTCGCGATCGCCTGCAAGGCCGCGGCGACCGCGATGCCCGAACCCCATACATGGGGAATCACGGTCACGCCGTGCGTGCTCGCGAAGGCCAGAATCTGATGCAAGGCCGTGAAGCCGCCGCACACCGCGAGATCCGGTTGCGCGATATCGACGCAGCCCGTCCCGATGAGTTCCGCGAAGCCGTAACGCGTGAACTCGCATTCGCCGCCCGCGACGGGGATCGGGTTTTCCTGCCGCACGCGCCGGTATCCGGCCTTGTCTTCGGGCACCACGGGTTCCTCGAAGAACCGCACGTCGAGCGGCGCCATCATATGACCCATGCGGATCGCGGAAGACGCGTTGTACGCATGGTTCGCGTCGACGAGCATGCCGATCTGAGGACCGACCGCGCGACGAATGACGCTGAGCCGTTCGAAGTCGTCCTTGAGGCTCAACAGTCCGATCTTGACCTTGAGGAATTCGAAGCCCGCTTCGGCATAACCGGCGGCTTCCGTTTCGAGCGCGTCGAGCAACACCGGCAAGCGGCTGAAATCCTGCGGGTAGTAGCAGCCCGTCGCATAGGCGGCGACCGATTCGCGGAAACGCCCGCCGAGCATCTTCCAGACGGGTTGACCGACGGCCTGACCTGCAATGTCCCAGAGGGCGATGTCGATGGCCGACATCGCTTCGATATACGTGCCCTTTTGCCCGAAGTCGCGCGAGAAGTTATAGAGCTCTTCCCAGATGCGCACGGGTTCGGTGGGATCGCGCCCGATGAGCTTCGGGGCCAGCACACGATCGATGCACGTCGCGACGGGCTCGGGGGGGCCGTATTGACCGCCTTCGCCCCAGCCGACGAGGCCGGTGTCCGTCTCGATGCGCACGAGATAGCTATTGCGTTCGGGGAAAGCCGCTTGCGACGAGTAGAACAGCTTGTCGCCCAACGGAACACGCAAGATGAACGATTGAATCTTCCGGATCTTCATGTGGGTGGAGTGGAGTAAGAACGCTCTACGTCGGCAGAGCTGATGTGCGTGCTCAAGCGCTCGCGCGATTTTTCGAGGTGCTTGCGCATCGCGCGCGCGGCGCCTTCGGCATCGCGTTCGCAGACCGCCTTCATGATGGCGATGTGTTCGGGCAGCGCGATCTCGTACGCGGCCGACACCTTGCGCACGATCATGCGTTGCGCCCAGCGGATGAGCTCCATATGCGAGGACAGCGCTTTTTGCAGCCGCGGGTTGCCGCAGTGCACGTGGGCCAGCTCGTGGACGAGACGGTCCGTGGTCTGCAGCAGCGACGTGTCGCCGCGCTTGCACGCGTCTTCGGCATCGAGATAAGCCTGATAGACACGCTTCGCCTCGGCCTCGGGGACCGCGGGCGTCGCGCGCTCCACGGCCATGCATTCGAGCGCGATGCGCAGATCGAAGATCTCGCTGATCGACTGCGCGTTGATCGGCGCGACATAGACGCCCTTGCGCGCCTCGACGGTCACGAAGCCCTGGATTTCGAGCGCGCGCACGGCATCGCGAAACGGCGTCGAGCTGACTTTCCAGGCGGCCTGAAAGTCGGTCACGTTGATGCGCTGACCGGGCAGCATGCGGCCGCCGATGATCTCTTCCTTGAGTGCCAGTTCAACTTGCTCGCTCAGCGATGCTCTGTCGAAGACTTTCATATCGATTTCGTCCCGGGAGTAGACACGGTCCCTTGATGAACCGTGCGGATATCACACAGCCCAGCATTGTCCGGGAAACAGATTCGCGCGTCGTCGGCGCAAAACAAGGGCTTACCCTGCATAACGCGCCTCGCTAAGACCACGCACGCCGGGCTTGATCGCGAAGAGACTGCCCGCATGCGGTTCGCGCGCGCGGGTCGCATCGTCAAGCAGAAACCAGGCGGTCGTGATGTACAGCGTGTCGAGATCGGGGCCGCCGAACGCCACGCATGTCGGGTGCGACACGGGCAATGCGATTTCGCGGTCGATCGTGCCGTCGGGCCGATAGCGCACGACCTTCGCACCGCCCCACTGTGCGTTCCATAGATACCCTTGCGCATCGACGACCGAACCATCGGGTGCGCCGGCCGACTGCATCGTCGCAAACGGACGGCGGCCCGAAATCGCCCCGGTCGCGACGTCGTAGTCGAACGCGTCGATGCGGCGCGTCGCCATATCGGAGAAGTAGAGCGTCGCGCCGTCGGGACTCCAGCACGTCGAGTTCGCGCAGTGAATGCCGTCGAGCGTCGCGCTCACGCGATGATCGCGTTCGAGCGTATAGACGCGCGCATTCGGAAGCTGCGGCGTCTGCTCGTTCATCCCGCCGCAGACGAAGCGGCCCGCTGGGTCGACGCGTCCGTCATTGAGCCGCGTGTGCGGCGCGGGCGACGGCACGTCCGCGATCCGCGCGAGCGCGCCCGAGTCGAGATCGAGCAAGGCGAAAGCCGACGCGAGCGCGATCACGAGGCCGCCGGCCTCGCGCAACCCGATCGCGCCGACACGCTCCGGCAGCGGATAGCAGCGCGGCGCGGCGGTGCCCGACGGGTCCCACGCCCAGACCTGGGCGTCGTGGATATTGGCCCAGTAGAGCGTTGCGGTCCGCGCGTCCCAGACCGGGCTTTCGCCAAGGCATTGACGGCAATCGAGCACGACGCTCGCCTGCATCGAGTCAATGTTCGGGCTTGTCATGGTGTCTCTCGTAAAGTTTGATGCATATTGCCTGATGCATCATACATCACACATCAGGGAAATCCCGGAGGGACACCCACGGGGAGCGACGTCAGCCGTGTGCCGCGTGTTTGAGCAGTATCCGAAGAAGGCGCGCGCCGGTGCCCCGATCAGCGCATCGCCAAGACGAGGCGCGCCGGCGCGTGCAACCCGATCGCCTCATCGCGAGGCGAGGTCCGGGCGCGCGAACGCATGGACCACGCTGATCATGTCATCGCCCGCATAGCCGATCGACTCGGCCCTCGCATAGAGCGCGAGGCATGCGTTCATCAACGGCGATGCGACACCTGCAGCCTCGGCGGCCTCGACGGCGTAGCGCGTGTTCTTGAGCACGTCCGAGATGCCGGCCTGACGCGAGAGGTCGCCGGTACAGAGCTTGTCGAGCTTCATCCGCGATACGGCGCTGGCCATCGGGCCCGCGTTCAGCACCTCCGCGAATTGCGCCAGATCGAGTCTGTGCGAGAGCGCGAAATGGGCCGCCTCGGCAAGCCCCGTCACCATCGTGATGAGGAAGACGTTAACGGCGAGTTTCATCGTCAGCGCGCCGGGTACGGGCCCGCACATCACCGAGGTCTTGCACATCGGGGCGAGCATGGGTCGAATCGCGGCCAGATCGTCGGGCGCACCGGCGAGCATCGCGACGAGCTCGCCGAGCTCGGCCGGTTTTCGCGAGCCCGAGACCGGCGCTTCGACATAGCGTCCGCCGGCCGCCCGAACGTCCGCGTCCAGCATCGACGCGTAACCGGGCTCGACCGTCGACATATTGACGACGATACGATCGCGCACGGTTCGCATGAATAGGGGCGGCGTGTGCCTGCCGAGCACCGCATCGACGGCATCGCCGTTCGCGAGCATCAGGATGACGCGCTCGCACTGTGCGAAGACGGCTTGAGGATCGGGCGCAATCTGCGCGCCGGCGGCAGCGAGCCGATCGCATTTGTCCGCGGCACGGTTCCAGACAACGAGCCGCACGCCCGCCCTGCAAAGATTCATCGCCATCGGCTCGCCCATCGTGCCCAATCCGATAAAGCCGGTCGGCTCGGTCGAGTTCATCGTGATCGTCTCCTGTCGTGAGGCCGTGCGGCGCGATGCCGCAGGTCCGATCGCACGGCGCGTCTTATGTCATGCTTGCCGTCGACGAAGCGATCGCCGCGGCCGAATGAATTGCAGTTGCAATCGTATCAGGCGATCGCTTTTCCGCAAACCGCGGCATCCGTGCCGTGGGCAACACACACTCGCAGATATGAACGAGCCTCTCGACATCCCACGCATTGAATCGTCGACATCGCGCACCGCGCCCGTTGCGGCGGTCATCGGCGTCGTCATCCGCGATGCGCACGTCCTGCTGGTTCAACGCCGCAACCCGCCCGATGCGGGGCTCTGGGGCTTGCCCGGCGGAAAGATCCACTATGGAGAGTCCATCGGCGCGGCTGCGGTGCGCGAAATCCTCGAGGAAACATCGGTAACCACCGAAGCGCTGCACGTGTTCACGGCGATCGACGCCTTGGATGCCGATCGATCGGGCGCGTGGCAACATCACTTCGTCCTCGTCGCCGTGCTGTGTCGATGGCTCGACGGCGAGCCGCTCGCCGCCGACGATGCGTTAGAGGCGCGCTGGTATCCGTTGGATCGTCTGGACAAGAGCGAACTCGTGTTGAGTGCAGGCGTCACCGACGTCGTGCGCCAGGCCTTCGACCTGGACCGCTAAGCGCTCCGTCGCGTCCGCCCACATCGCTCACCGATCCGTTCTCGACATATCGGCGCGCGCCGTCTCGACGAACGCGCGCATCGCGCTCGACACATAAGCGTCGTTGCGACGAATAAAGAGCGTATCGACCCATGCGCGATCGCTCGGCAGCGCGTGGATCGCGACGCGGCCTTCGCGCTCCGCGACAGCGACCACGCCACGCGGCAACAACGTCACGCCGATGCCTGCCGACACGCAACTCAGGATCGCATCGAGCGAACCGAATTCGAGCGGTTTGGCCGTCACGATGCCCGCGTCGGCCAACACGGATTCGAGCCGCTGCCGATAGGAACACCCCATCTGGAACACGACGGTTCTCAGATCGGGAATGCCCTTCAATTCATGGACCGCGCGAATCGCCGGGGTCGTGACCAACACGAGTTCCTCGCGGAACACGACCTCCTGGTGCACGTCCGGATGATCGACGGGCCCCGCGACGAACGCCCCTTCGACACGCCGGTCGAGCACATCGTCAAGCAGCCTGCGGGACGTGCCGGTCGTCACGACGAGGCGCACAGCGGGATACGTCCGCGCGAAATCGCCGAGGACCGGCGCGAGCCTGAGCGCCGTCGTCGTTTCAAGACTGCCGAGATGGAGCGTGCCCTTCGGCACGCCGTCCTCGACGACAGCCGTTCGCGCGTCCGCGAGCAATTGCGTCATGCGCCCGACGAACGGCAGCAGGCGCTCGCCCGCCGGCGTCATCGTCACGCCGCGCGCATGCCGTTGAAACAGCGTGACACCCAGACTCCCTTCAAGCGCGCGGACCCGTGCCGTGACGTTCGATTGCACGGTATGCAGCGCCTGCGCCGCGCGGTTCATGCTGCCCAGCCGCGCCACGGCCTCGAACACTTTGAGATCGGATACGTCCATCGAAGCACTCCCTGTCTGGCCACTCGGCCTATCCGTCGATGACGCTCGGCCTGCCACTCAGCTATCGCACAAAACGATAACGCCTATCTAGATAATTCGCTTTTCAGCTTACTCAGCGGAATCATAATCACAAACAATGATAGCCAGGAGGATCCGCGATGTCGACCACCATGCCCCATGAACCCCGCCGCCCGGCCGCGATGCCCGAGGTTCCCGCTTGGCGAGCGGTGCTTTCGGCGTTCTGCGCGAGCCTGATCGGCATCGGACTGGCCCGCTTTGCCTATACGCCGCTGTTGCCCGCCCTCGTGGCGCAGCACTGGTTCGCGGCGTCGTCCGCAGCCTATCTCGGCGCGGCGAACCTCGCGGGCTATCTCGCGGGGGCGCTTTCGGGGCGACCGCTGTCGAGACGTGTGTCGGTGGTCGTCGTGCTCAGGACCATGATGCTGATCGCCGCCGTCTCGTTCTTCGCGTGCGCGTTCCCGCTCGACTTCGCCTGGTTCTTCGTCTGGCGCTTCGCGTCGGGTCTCGCGGGCGGCGCGTTGATGGTCCTGGCCGCGCCCGCCGTGCTCGCCCACGTGAGCGCCGCGCGACGCGGCGTGGCCGGCGGCGTGATCTTCATGGGCATCGGCGCGGGTGTGGCCGCGTCGGGGACGCTCGTTCCGCTCCTGCTTGCACACGGTCTTCGCGAGACGTGGTTCGGTCTGGGGGCGGTGTCGTGCGTGCTGGTCGTCGTCGCGTGGCATGGCTGGCCGCGTGAAGCGGCATCGAACGCCGAGCCCGTTCATCATCGGGCCGCGCCGAAGGTCGGCACGCTGCGCGCGCTCTATGTCGAATACGGTTTGAACGCGGCCGGCTGGGTGCCGCACATGATCTTCCTCGTCGATTACATCGCGCGCGGCCGGGGCGAAGGCGTGCAAGTCGCCGCGGCGTATTGGGTGCTGTTCGGGCTCGGCGCGACGTTCGGGCCGCTTCTGGCCGGCCATCTGGCCGATCGGGCGGGCTTTCGCGCGGCGCTTCGGTTCGCGTTCGTGCTCGAAGCCGTGGCGGTCGCGTTCGCCGCCGCGGGGCTCGGTTCGATCTGGCTCATGGTGTCGAGCGTCGTCGTCGGCGCATTCGTGACCGGGACCGTCCCGCTGATGCTCGGCCGCATCGGCGAATTGCTTCCGCATCATCCGGCGCAGCAGAAGTCGGCATGGGGCACCGCGACGGTGGCGTTCGCGCTGTGCCAGGCGGCCGCGGCGTATGCGCTGTCGTTCGTCTTTCAGCACAGCGGCGGCAATTACCGGCTGCTCTTTGCGATCGGCGTGATCGCGATGGTGGTGGCGCTGGTGATCGATCTGCTCGCGGCTTTATCGACATTGCGGCATTCGATCCCTGAAGCGAACTGACCGTTCGGTGAGGGTCGTCCGCACGCCGCTTCCTCACGCCGTTGCCGAATCACACTCGGCCATATCACCCAGGCCGATATCGTTTCGACAAGTCGAGCTTTGTCGCATAGCGCCCAACCTTGAAAATCGTCAACTCCCCAACCCAAGCAAGGCACCCACGTGAGTCAAGATCAATGGACCGCCATCGACGACTACTTTTCGCGAACCCTGGTGCGTTCCGACGCCGCACTTGATTCGACCCTGCGGTCGAGCGCCGAAGCAGGCTTGCCACCGATCAACGTCGCGCCGAATCAGGGTAAGTTGCTCCATCTGCTAGCCCGACTGAAAAACGCGAAACGCATTCTCGAGATCGGTACCCTCGGCGGTTACAGCACGATCTGGCTTGCCCGCGCCCTGCCCTCCGACGGTCATCTGATCTCGCTGGAGGCCAACGCCGACTACGCCGATCTCGCGAGAAAAAACATCGCGGCGGCAGGTCTGGCGCATCAGGTCACGGTGATCGTCGGTGCAGCGGTGTCGAGCCTTCAGCGACTCGTCGACGAAAAAATCGAACCGTTCGACTTCGTCTTTATCGATGCCGATAAAGAAAACAATCCCGAATACCTGCGGCTGTCCTTGTTGCTCTCGCGCGCCGGCACCGTGATCATCGGCGACAACGTCGTTCGCCAAGGCCGCGTCGGCGATGCACACAACACCGATCCCGACGTCATCGGCGTGAGACGATATTTCGAACTGGCGAACGCCGATCCGCGCCTCGATACCACCGCCGTCCAGACAGTCGGCGCAAAAGGTTGGGACGGTTTTTCGATCAGCGTCGTGTCCGCTTAACCGTGTCAGATTAGCCGTGTCCGCTTAGCCCGTTCGATCGCCCCATGCTCGCCCGCCGGCCGTGTCCGATCACGTCCGGCCGCATCCTTTGCGCATCGCCGCCAGCCAGCCGTGCATAGCTGATATGCACGCCGCGCACCCGTGCAATCGGCACCGCCCCGCATAATCTGTCGCTGCCGTGATCGCTCGCGCCGAGCGGGTTCGCCCCGCACGGACCGTGACGATGCCGAACCCGCACAGCGGATCGGCGCGCGGACGACAACAAAAGCAAACAGGTCGCGTTCCACCTGACCGAGATGACGGAGATAGACGTGATGCAACCGTGGTACAGCACGATGACGCGCCCTCAGAAGCGCACGTTTTGGGCGTGTTTTCTCGGCTGGGTACTCGATGCGATGGACGTGCAGTTCTTCGCATTCGCGATTCCGACGCTTCTGACGGCCTGGGGCATGACCAAGGGACAAGCCGGCATCATCGGCACGTCCGCGCTCGTGTCATCGGCGATCGGCGGCGTCATCGCGGGCGTGCTCGCCGATCGCATCGGCCGCGTGCGCGTGCTCAAGCTCGCGATCCTCTGGTTCTCGGCGTTCACGGGCCTGTCCGCCTTCACGAACTCCTTCCACGAACTCCTCTTCACACGCAGTTTTCAAGGCCTGGGCTTCGGCGGCGAATGGGCGGCGGGCGCGATCCTGATCGGCGAGGTCGTCGACAAGCGCATTCGCGGACGCGCTGTCGGATCGGTCCAAAGCGGCTGGCCCGTCGGCTATGCGCTCGCCGCACTGGCGTACTGGATTCTGTTCGGCCTGCTTCCCGAACACCTGGCCTGGCGCGTGATGTTCCTGATCGGCTTGCTGCCCGGTCTGCTCGTGCTCTGGATGCGCCGCAATATCGACGAGTCCCACGCCTTCGAAGCCGCCTCGCAATTCCGCGAAAAAAACAGCACGCTCGCCACGTTCGCGCTGATCTTCGGACGCGGCACGCTATCGCGCACGATCCTCGCGTCGCTGATGGCGGCCGGCGCGCTCGGCGGCAACTATACGATCCTGACCTGGCTCGTCACCTATCTGCGCCAGACGCAAAGCCTGACCGTCAACCTGACCACGAGCTATCTGGCCGTCAACATCTTCGGCTCGTTCTGCGGCTATATCGGCATGGCCTATCTGAGCGACGGCATCGGACGACGCGCGACGTTCGCCCTGTCCGCCGCCGGCGCCACGCTGACCGTGCTCGCCTACACCCTGCTGCATCTGCCGCTGTCGACGCTGCTCGTGCTCGGCTTTCCGCTCGGACTCTTCCAGTCGGGCATCGTGTCGGGCATGGGCGCGTGTTTCACCGAACTGTTTCCCGCGCAGATCCGCGCGTCGGCGGGCGGCTTCTCATACAACTTCGGTCGAGGGATCGGCTCGCTCGTGCCCGCGGCCGTCGGCCTGTCGAGCGCGTCGTTCGGCCTCGCCGAATCGATCGGCGTCTGGGCCGCGGCCTCCTACGTGGTGGTCTTCGCCGTCGCGATCTTTCTGCCTGAAACCCGCAACAAGGAGCTTGAAATCCATGTCTGACAACGCAGCGCTGCGCAACGGCGGCCGCATCCTCGTCGATGCCCTGGCCCGCAACGGCGCCGACACGGTCTACTGCGTGCCCGGCGAAAGCTATCTCGCGGTGCTCGACGCGCTGCACGACACGCCCGCCATCCGAACGATCACGACACGCCACGAAGGCGCGGCCTCGAACATGGCCGATGCGTACGGCAAGCTCACGGGCCGGCCAGGCATCTGCTTCGTCACGCGCGGCCCCGGCGCCACGCATGCCAGCAACGGCGTGCACACGGCCAGCGAGGATTCGACACCGATGCTGCTGTTCATCGGACAGGTCGAACGCGCTTTCATCGGACGCGGCGCCTTCCAGGAAGTCGACTATCGCCAGATGTTCGGCGGCATCGCCAAATGGGTCACCGAGATCGACAGCATCGAACGGATTCCCGAAGTGATCGCGAAGGCCTACGCGATCGCGCTGTCGGGACGTCCGGGCCCGGTCGTCATCGCCTTGCCCGAAGACGTGCTGTTCCATTCGGCATCGGCGGTCGACGCCCCGCCGACCCGCATCGCGCATGCGGCCCCCGAACCCGCGGCGCTCGATGAACTGCGCGCCTTGCTCGCGCAGGCCGAACGGCCCCTCGTCGTGGTCGGCGGGACCGGCTGGCACGCCGACGCGCACGCCGCGCTCAAGCGATTCGTCCACGCCCATCGCTTGCCGGTCGCCGCATCGTTCCGGCGCCAGGATCTGTTCGACAACCGCGACCCGCACTACGTCGGCCAATTGGGCCTCGGCGTATCGCCCAAACTCGCGCAACGCGCGCGCGACGCCGATCTGCTGATCGTCGTCGGCTCGCGGCTCGCCGAAACGACGTCGTCGGGCTATACGGTGTTCGAAAGCCCCGTGACACGGCAGACGCTGATCCACGTCCATCCCGATGCCGAAGAACTGGGCCGCGTCTATCAGGCGCGTCTGCCGATCTGTGCGTCGCTCTCGGCGTTCGCCAAGGCGCTCGACGGCGTCACGCCGATCGAGGCCGACATCCAGCAACGCTGGCATGCATGGACCGACGCCGCGCGCGACGACTATCTCGCGCATTCGACACCGCCCGCGAGCCCGCCCGATCTGAACGGCGTCGATCTCGCTCAGGTCGTCGCGCATCTCAGCGAGGTCCTGCCCGACGATGCCGTGATCTCGAACGGCGCGGGCAACTACACGGTCTGGGTCCACCGCTTCTATCGCTATAAAAGCCCGGGCACGGAACTCGCGCCGACCAACGGCGCGATGGGGTACGGCTTCCCCGCGGCGATCGCCGCCAAGCTGCAAAGTCCCGAGCGCGACGTCGTGTGTTTTGCCGGCGACGGCTGCTTCATGATGTACCCGCAGGAACTCGCGACGGCCGTGCAATTCGGCGCGCCCCTGATCACGATCGTCGTCAACAACGGCATGCTCGGCACGATCCGCATGCATCAGGAACGCGAATATCCGGGACGCGTATCGGCGACGCGCCTCGCGAATCCGGATTTCATCTCGCTCGCACGCGCATTCGGCGCGCATGCCGAACGCGTCGAACGGACCGAGGATTTCCCCGCCGCGTTCGAACGGGCCCGACGCGCAGGCGTGCCCGCCGTCATCGAATTGCGCACGGATCCGTTACAGATCACGCCCACGAATCGGCTAAGCAGCTAAGTGGCTAAGCGGCTTAAGGGTTTAGCGGTTTAGCGGTTTAGCGGTTTAGCGGCTTGCGGCTAGGCAGTTAAGTGGTTAGCGGGCGAGTAGCCAGGTGTTGAGCATCCGAACGGTGAAGCTGCACGGGGTCGGCGGGCGGCGAGACAACCGCACGTACCTGCCCCGCGCGTTCGACGCTCACACGGCCCACGCAGGCATGACGGGTTGCTCGCGCAGCAGCGTGCCGGGCCACGCGCCTTGATTCACGAGTTCCGCCGCGAGATCGCGGATCATCCGGACCACCGAACCCACCCCTTCGGACATCGCGCGCTTCTGCGGCCACGCGATCGCGACATCGCGCCGCACGACGGGATTCGACAACGGCACGCATTGAAGCCGGCCCGCCGCGCACTCCTCGATCACCGAAGCCGCGGGCAATACCGTGCAGCCGCACCGCTCCATGACGAGGCGCTTGGTCAACGAGATCGACCCGTCGCACTCGAACGCGATATGCGGCGTGAAGTGATGCTGGGCCGCCAGCGTCTCGACGAGCAAGCGCAGACCGTGATGCGTGCTCGGCAGGATCAAGGGGACATCGCCGAGCGCGCTCACGTCGAACGATCCCGTGGGCAGCGCAAAATCAGGCGGCGCGACGACGCACACTTCTTCGGACAGCAACGCGTCGTATTGCATCGCACCCGGATGCTCGGGCACGTACATGACGGCGAGATCGATTTCCCCGTCGCTCAGACGGCTCAGAAGCTGGCTTGCGAGCCCTTCGACGTAACAGATCCGCGTGTCCGGATAACGCGCGGTCAGGCGATGTCCGAGGCGGCCGAACATGATTCTCGCGATCGTCGGCTGCGCCGCGATCGTCAGGCTTGCCGGCCCGCGCTCGCCGCCGCGCATCGCGGCCGCGGCATCCGTCAGCGTGCGTTCGAGCGAGACGGCGTAACCGAGCAACTGCTCGCCGCGTTCGGTCAAGCCGACGCCATGGCCGCCGCGTCGAAACAGCCGCACGCCGAGTTCGGCTTCGAGCATGCCGATGCGTCGGCTGATCGTGGATTGATTCGCGCCGAGCTCCATCGCCGTGCGCGAAAAACTACCTGTCCGCGCCACGTGGGCGAAGACTTCGAGGTCATCCGAATTCATGGCCGACGACGCCGGCCGCGGGTGTCGTCGCAGCGACGACGCGACCGCGGCGGATTCCGAAAGTGAAGGTCGCCGTATTATGACATCGCCGATGCATGCGACCGGCCGGCCCGATCAGTCGGACCCATCGACGCATATCATTCGAACGCCTTGAACACGCGCCGATAGACGGGGCCGCTGAGCAAAGGCTTCAGCCTATCGTCGAGCGCGTGCGCTTGCGCGCTGCCATTCGACGCATCGAGCGACGCCTGATCCTTCCAGTGCTCGATCAGCGTGAAGTTATACGGCGCCCCGACTTGCTGATTGACCTGCACGTCGACGATGCCCGGTTCCTTTTCGAGCGTCGCCTTGACGTCCTTGAACAAGGTGTCGACCCCATTGCCGTGACGAACCGCGTCGGGCAGCACGTTAATCAACGTGACCTGATAAATGCCCGCATGGTCGACATCGGCCTGAGCGGATGCGTTCACACCCAGCATGGCGATGCATGCGGCAAGCGCGAGAACGGACGACGATACGATTTTCATGATGTCTCCTGGCGAAGGGTTCATGGACACGCCCGCGGATGCCGCATCGCGCGGCATCGCATCGGCGCGCCTCGATTTACTGCGAATCCAAAACCGTCAGCGCGCTCGGCGCGCCCGGCATGGCGACTTGATATTTGAGCGGCGACAAACCCGCTTCGCTTGCGCCGAATACGAGCAGGCTATTGCTCGCGAAATCCTGGACGATCAGCGATGCGCCGTCGGGTGCGAACGCGACGCCTTGCGCATTGGCGCCGACCTCCGTCGCACCGAGCTGCCGGACCGGCCGCGCCGACACGTCGAAGAGCTGAATCAGGCTATGCGCCGAACTCGACGGATCGTCGTGCTTCATATTGCTGCCGTTGATCGAATCCACGGCGAGCCGCTTCGAATCCGGCGAAAACGCAATGGCTTCCGGCGTCGACGCGACCGAGAACACATCGACGGCACGGAACGGCACCGAACGCAGATCGATCAGCGTGACGCTATTGCGATCGCCCGTCACATGACCGATATCCGACACGGCCGCATAGCGTCCGTCCGGACTCACGATGACCATGTACGGATTCGAGCCCACCGTGATATCGCGCACGGGTTCGATCTTGTCGCCGTCGATCCGCAATGCCGTCACGCCCGCATCGCCGCGACGCGTGACCAAGGCCCATCGACCGTCCTTCGTAAAGGCCGTGGCCATCGTTTTCAGGCTCGGCGGACCCAGCGAGACGACCTCGGCCACGCGGACCTGCGTCCCCTGTATCGTCAGCCACGTGACCGTGCCGTCGCCGTCGGCCGCGAGCGCATGACGCCCCGACGGATCGATGGCGATGCCCCATGGCCGACGTTCGAGCGGCAGTGTCTCGATTAGCTTCGGAACCGCTTGCGACAGGTCGTAGACGAGCAGCGCCTTTTCGTCGAGACGCCGCGTCGGCGCGGCCGGATCGCGGATCGCCGCGTTCGAGACGAGCGCGAGCTTTCCGTCGGGCGTGACCGCGACGGCCGAGGGCGGCCCCGCGGCCGTCTGCTCGGACGGCACCGTCCAGAGCAGACGCGGCGGCATCGTCGAGATATCGAGCGCGCTCAACGAGCCTTCGGACGCGCCCGGCAGCACGTGATACGCGCCGTCGCTGAAGGTCTCGATACCGTCATTGGCGGACAGCATCGTCGTGCCGGCCACCGCCATCATCGACACCGGAAACGCGAGCAGCGCGACGGCGGATTTCCACGAGCGGACACCCATGACTCAGTGCGCCGGCGTCGTGACGATCGTCTCGTAGGGGCTGCCGATCAGCGGCTGCAAATCGCTTCTGAACTCGCGCGTATGCGCCGCCTGCGTATGCGCATCGAATGCGCGCTCGTCCTTCCAAACTTCGTACAACGTGAAGTGATTGCCGTGCAACGTCTCCTGCAGAATCGCGAACGACACGAGCCCCGGATCGCGCTGCGTATCGGCGTTCATTTGCTTGAGCAGCACCTGCGCCTTGTCTTCGTTACCCGGGACGAACTGGTTCGGAATCACGTCGATGAACGTCACGGCCGTCACGGCCTCGGAGGCGCGGGCCGACGCGATTCCCGGAACACACGCGGCACACAAGGCGGACGTCAGTGCCAATGCGGCGATCACTGCACGCTCACGTCGCTGCGAGGGATGGCTCAATTCAGGTCTCCAGAGTGAAATGCCCGGCATGTCCGATATCGTGCCGGGCCGCACGAACGATAGGTCGCATCGGGCGCGCTCGACGCCCGGCGGCGGTCTTTCACGCCGCGCGGCGCGCGACGCGAATTCGAACAAAAGCCGTCATGCCCCTGGCCGAACGTCGCCATGACGGCCCAGGCCGTCATGAAGGTCTCCGATCTTTTGTTTGAATGGCGTCGGGGCTTCAGGCACCCCGCCGCGTCTGTCTAGAGTATGAGGGGGGCCTATGCAACGCAATGCGCGTGCGACGCATATCAGCTTTGCGCGGCTTGCATGACCAAGGCGTCGATAAAGCCATGCGCTGCGGCGTCGACGGGTCGACGGGTCGACGGGTCGACGGGTCGATGGGTCGATGAGTCAAGGCGTCGACGCGCGGCAGCTTCGACACCTCGCCGCGTCGCTACGTCAACCCCTCATCGCGCGACCGCCGGGTCGGACAGGCCTTGCAGCAACGCCGCATGGAACGCGGCCGGGTCCTGCATCTGCGGCGCATGTCCGGCGTCGGGGAATTCGACGAGGCGCACATGCGGAATGACCGACGCCGCGTGATGCGCGAGCGCGGGATAGTTGCCGAGCGTCGGACGCACATCGGCGGGCGCGTATTCCTTGCCGATCGCGGTCGTATCCTTGTCGCCGACGATCAGCAAGGTCGGCGTGCGGATCTGTGACAGCTCGTAATACACAGGCTGCGTAAGGATCATGTCGTAGAGCAGCGCCGAATTCCATGCGACACGCGCACGTTGCGGTCCTCGATACATGCCCGCGAGCATCTGGACCGCGGGCTCATAGTCGTCGCGCCATTGACCCGCGAAATAGGTGTTCTTCTCGTAGGTCCGAATCCGGTCGGCGCTCGTATTCAGCTCGCGCGCATACCATTGATCGACGGAGATCGGGGGCACGCCCTTCGCACGCCAGTCTTCGAGACCGATCGGATCGACGAGGACCAGTTGCCGCGTTTGATCGGTAAACGTCAACGCATAGCGAATCGCAAGCATGCCGCCGGTCGAATGTCCGATCATCGTGACGGGACCGATGCCGAGCGATTCGAGCAGCGCGTGCGTATTGAGCGCGAGTTGCTGAAAGCTGAATTGATAGTGCTCGGGCTTGCTCGACTTGCAAAAGCCGATCTGGTCGATCGCGATCACGCGATAGCCCGCATCGCTGAGCACGTGTATCGTGGGCGCCCATGTCGCGGCGCAGTAATTCTTCCCATGGAGCAGCACGGCCGTGCGGCCGTTCGCCTTGCCCGCGGCAGGCGCGACGTCCATATAGGCCATGCGCAGATCCTGCTGCTGCGAATGGAAGCTGAAATAGGCAACGGGGTACGGGTACGCAAACCCTTCAAGTTCCGCGCCATAGACCGGCGCGGCGGGATCGCCGCCCGACGGCGTCGCATTGGACGACACGACAGGCGCGCTTTGACACGCGCCCAACAGCAACGACGCCACGAGGGTCCAGACCAATCGGCTTGAGATTTTCATTCGATGCAAACGTGGCGCACGCATGCGGCTCGCGAAATGGACAGGCCCTCATCATAGTGGGAAGCCGCGCCAAGCACTCGCTCAGCCCCCCACCCAGGATTCGATTACGGCGCGGCGACCCCTTCCATGATCGGCGCATAGGGTTGATAGAACGACGCGCCCGCCCATTGCTGCGTCGGTTCGGTATAGAGCGCCGCGCCCTGCTTCCAGTTCGCACCGTCGTGCCAGTCGCCCGTGCCCGTGTATTGCGGAACGGCCGGATACGGATAGACCGGGCGCGACGCCTTGAGCGCGCTATTCGTCGGATCCGTATAGGTCATGACCGCATTCGGCGCCGTACCTTGTTCGACCCAAGCCGTGATCTGCGAAATCAGGTCGATCTGATTGAACCCTTCGCTCGCGGGCGTGCCGCAGTGATCGACACCCGGCACGAGGTACAGACGCGCGAAGTCATTCACGGCCGACGCGCCCATCGTGCTTTGCAGCGCCTCGTAGTACTGGATCGTGAACTTCGGGGAAATATGCTGATCGGCCCAACCATGCCAGAGGATCAGCTTGCCGCCGGCCTTGTTGAACGCCGACAGATCCGGACTCGTCGCATCGAACAGCGGATGCGTCGCCGACAGCGACTTCGCATAGAAGCTCGCGTCCGTATAACCGAAACGTCCGAGATCGCGCACCGCCGCTTCGCTGTCCGGGAAAATCAGCTTGTAGGCGCCCGATACGATCAGGAAGCTGAACACGCCGGGGCTCGCGACGGGTACCGGCGCGGCCGTCGAATTCGAATTCGGCACTTCGACGCCGATCCAGTTGATCTCCGAACCGTATTGCGGCGAACCCGCAAGCATGGCTTCACCCGTGGCCGCATCCTTCGGGCCGCCATAGAGCTTGCGCGCGGTCGCGACTTCCGCGGGCGTCAAACACTGGCTCGTGTTCGCCGCACCCTTCGGGCATGCGATCGAAGCGGGATCGAAATGACAGGTACGCGGATCGACGACGAGCCCGTCGGCGACGCCCGATTGGCCGCCGCACGCGGCCACGACGGCCTTGTGCAGCACCTTGACCTTGTCCGCATAGAGCGTCGCCACACCGGACAGATCGCCGGTGGAGCTCTGCGACATCACGCTCCAGCCATGAAACAGCGAGTTCTGGATATTGAAGTGCGCGGCCGGCGCACCGACGACGATGCCGTTATAGTCGGTCGGATAGCGCTGGGCCGCCATGAGCCCTTCGCGTCCCCCGTCGGAACACCCGACGAAATACGCATACTTTTGCGCTTGTCCGTAATAGGCCTTGATCAGCTTCTTGGCCGCCAACGTCGTCACGTGCTGGCCGCGATACGCGAAATCGGCGCGGCGTTGCGCATCGGTGGTCCAGTCGCCGCCGTCTTTCGCGCGGTCGCCCGTATGACCCATATCGGTCGCGGCCGTCACGAAGCCGCCTTCCTGCACCAGCGGGCAGGTATAGCTGAAAGAGAACGAGTCCTGCGAGGTCGGGTCGTTGATGTTTCCGCAAAGGCCGCCGCAACCGAGTTCGGCGAACCGTTGCGTCCATGAGCTGACCGGCAGCGCGATCTCGAAGCGATTACCCGGCGCGAGCGTGCCCTTCACGACGCAATAGTTGACCGTCGCGCCGTTGTGCATCTTCGACGCGACGACATTCGCCGACGCAATCGAACTGCCTGCCCCGCCGATGTCCGTGAGGTCGACCGCGGCCAGCTTCGAACAATCGACGACCGGCGGCACGACGGCCAACGGCGTCTTGGCGGCATGGCTGGCGTTGTCGGTCGTGGCGCACGCCGCGATCAACGCGGTTGCCGCGCACGCCGACACGACAGCGAGCCACGAGGCCGCGCCGCGCGTACGCACGCGCGCGAACCATTGCTTGACATCTGAACGTCCCATTTCGTCATCCTGAGTTTTGATTTTTATCCGCGCGCGAGACCGACACCCGTCCCACCTTTTAGGCAGATTCTTGCAGGACGCAATATACGAATGGAAAGCCGACGTATCCAGGCCGGGTTAGTCCCTAGATTTTCGCTAAGCGCACACATTCGCGAAACGGATGGGCGCGCGTATTACGCGAACGCACCCGCATATCGTTATGGACTCAAGGACTTGCCGGCGCACGGACCGCTTTTGTTACGGCCGCCCGGCCGGCGATGAAGCGCTTTCGATATAACAAAACCAGATGGCGCGATAAGCATTTGGCAAGCGGACATCGCAGGCGCGAACATCGGTCCGCGACGCAACGACACGCGGCGCGCATGCGCGCGCCGGCGTCCCGCCTAAAGCCTTCGCGCACGCGCCAGCGTCGACACGCATGCCGCTTCGCTCCGACGCTAAGCGACATGCGCGATGGCGATCCGCGACACGCGATATCCGACCGGTCGCGCGCTCAGCACTTCGCCGGCGACGATTTTTCCGTCGCATGCGCGTGAAGCTTGGGCGGCGTCGCATTGCCGCCATGCGTTTCGAGGAATCGACACGCGCCGATGATGTCGTTGCCGAGGATCTGCGCGACATTGCGATTGATATGCGGCCGCACGACGACGCGCAGACTCTTGACGGCTTCGGCGTTGGGCGGCATCGAATACGCCGATAGCACCCAGCCTTTTTCGCGGACCTTGTTCGACACGTCGAATTCATTGAATTTCGTGATCTTGCTGTCGAGCGTCACGGCGACGACCGGGATCCGCTGGGTCTCGTTCATGATCGTGAAGTAGCCGCTGTCGACGAGGATCTTGCGCAGCGCGATCGCATTGTCGAGCGTGTGCTGCATGACACGCTTATAGCCGTCGAAGCCCAGACGCAGAAACTGGTAATACTGGACGGCGATCTGAAATCCGTTGCGGCTGAAGTTGAGCGTCGCGGTCGGCATCTCGCCGCCCAGATAATTGACGTAGAAAACGAGTTCCTCGTTAAAGACCTTGCGCTCGCGGAAAATCACCCATCCGAGTCCGGGCGGCGTCAACCCGTACTTGTGGCCCGACGCATTGATCGACTGCACGCGCGGCAAACGAAAATCCCATTTGTAGTCCGGATACAGAAAGGGGTTGACGAAACCGCCCGATGCCCCGTCGATATGCATGGGGATCGAGTGGCCCGTCTTTTTCTCGTAGGCGTCGAGCCAGTCGTGAATCCCCTGGATATCGTCGTCTTCGCCCGTGAAGGTCTGGCCGGCGATCGCGACGACCGCGATCGTATTCTCGTCGACGTACTGATCGAGATCTTCGGCCGTGAGACGGTAATTACCGGGTTTGAGCGGCACGATGCGCGGCTCGACGTCGAAATAGCGAAGGAATTTCTTCCACACGATCTGCACATTGCCGCCCGTCACCATATTGGGCCGTGTCGCATCCTTGCCCTCGCTCTGCCGGCGCGTGCGCCAGTTCCACTTGTGCGCGAGCCCGGCGAGCATGCAAGCCTCCGACGAGCCGACCGTCGCCGTGCCATACGGTTCGACGTCTTTCGGGCCGTTCCATAGCTGATGCAGCCACTTGACCATGCGCGTTTCCATGGCGAACAAGTGCGGATACATATCGTGATCGATATAGTTCTTGAAGATGTTCCGATGCGCGGTTTCCATCGCCTCCGGCTCGGCATACGTCGTCACGAACGACGACATATTGAGCATCGGATTCGTATCGGTCCATTCCTCGCTGATCACGAGCGCCGCGGCCGCGCGCGCGGACATGCCCTGCTCGGGGAAGTGATCCTCGGGGATCGGCAGATTGAATTGATCGTACGGCGTGACTTTCTCGACTGAAGCGTTCATCGGCAACTCCAAAGATACGAAAGGCTCCCTGAGGCGACTGCCCGCTCTTGTCGGCGTTCTTTAGCGGCGTTCTTTAGCGACGTTCTTTAGTGGCGTTCCTTAGTGCCGCTCTCATCGGCGCGCTCGTGTTGGCGCCGTCTCGCCGGCGCTATCCGAGCACCATCACGATGACCATGCCCCAGATCGTCAGCAGCGTATTGCCCACGGCGTAGGTCACGGTGTAGCCCAATCCGGGCACCTGACTTTTCGCGGCGTCGCAGATCATGCCAAGCGCCGCCGTCGTCGTTCGCGCGCCCGCGCAGACGCCAAGCAGAATGGCCGGATGAAAGCGAAACACGTACTTCGCGATATACATGCCGAGGATCAGCGGCACGGACGTGGCCACGATCCCCCATAGAAAGAGGCTCACGCCGAGTTGCTGAAGACCGGCCACGAAGCCCGGGCCGGCCGTGATGCCGACCACCGCGATAAAGACGTTGAGCCCGACCGAGTTCATGAACCAGACGGTCGGCCCCGGAATCCGTCCGAACGTCGGATGGATCGCGCGCAACCAGCCGAACAGGATGCCGGCGATCAAGGCGCCGCCCGCGGTCGACAGCGTGAGCGGCACGGTCCCGATCTTGAGCACGGCCGCGCCGATCAGCGCGCCGAGCGTGATGGCCAGGCTCATCGTTGCGACATCGGTGACGTCCGAAGCGCGATCGATCACGCCGAGCGCCTTGGCCGCGGCGTTCGTGTCCTGCGTGCGTCCGACGATCGTGATCGTGTCGCCGCGATGCAATTGCGTATTCGGCAACACGGGGATCAGCGTTTCCGTCGGACCGCGCTTGATCTTGCGGATATAGATCCCGCGCGCACCCGGCAGCTTCGCGAGCGCCTGCAGCGTTTGTCCGTCGACGTCCTTGCTCGACACGTAGACGTCCACGCCTTCGGTCGGAATCGCGATCAGTTCCTCGTCACCGACTTCCTCGGCCCGATGGCCGAGCACGCTGACCAGTTGATCCTCGCGCCCGACGACGGCCACGACATCATCGGCCTGCAGCACCGTTTCGAGCGTCGCGTCGATGATTTTTCCGGCGCGGCGAATCCGTTCGATAAACAAGCGCGATCCGTCGTGCTGGAGCGCTTCGGCCTGACTGACCGTGAGACCGACAAGCTGGCCGCCCGCGTGAACGCGATAGGCGCGCAAGCCGTACTGATGCCATGCGGCGCCGCCCGTGTCGGCGCTCGACGCGCCGCCCATCTTCGCTTCGTAGTCCTTGCACGCGGCGACGAGATCGATGCCGAGCAAACGAGGTCCGAGCGTCGCGAGCAGCAAGGCCGAGCCCACCGTGCCGAAGATATAGGTGACCGCATAGGCGGTCGGCATCGCATCGAGCATCGCCTTAGCCTGATCCGCCGGAAGCCCGAGCCGATTGATCGCATCCGTCGCGAGCCCCATCGAGGCGGAGATCGTCTGCGATCCCGCGAACAGACCCGCGGCGGAACCGATCGAATAACCGGCGATTTTCGCGGCCACGATCGGCGCGGCGAGGCTCAATACGCATTGCACGATCGAGAACAGCGCCTGCGGAATGCCGTCTTTCGCGATGCCGCGCACGAATTGCGGGCCCACGCCATAGCCGACCGCGAACAGAAACAGCAGGAAGAAGACCGACTTGACGTTCGAGGAGATCGTGATGCCCAACTGCCCGATCGCGATCGCGGCGAGCAAGGTCGCCGTCACCGCGCCGAGGCTGAAGCCTTTGAAGCTTTTTCCTCCGACCCAATATCCGATACCGAGTGAAAGAAAGACCGCGATTTCCGGGTAACTTCTGAGGGTTTGAACTAGCCAGGCCATGCTCGCTCCTTCGGTGCGTGACGTCCCGGAGAAACCGATGCGTGCGCGAACGACGCATCGATCTCCATGTAAAAGACCCAAGCTGCTAAAAGACCCACCTGCTTGAGCGCATGACGCCCGAGCGCCATGACCTCGCGACGCTCAACCGATCGATGGCGAATCAGAGTCTAGAAACACTGCGATCAATGACAAACCGGCATCGCATGCTTTTCGCGGCGATTCGCTAACGCGCTAGCGAATTGCGCGAGCAGCACGCGCGCAGCGTTCGATCGGTGTCGCACTAAGCGCTCGGCCGACGCGGACATTGCGTTTCGCAAGCGGCCCCGTCTAGTCTTGTAGCGATGCGCCCGCGCTTCATGGCACATGCCAGGACACGTGTCATGAAGCGCGGCTATCGCGTGCGGAATACGATCCATCCACGAGGAGCCCATCATGCTCAAACGCCTGTTATCGACGCTCGCCATCGTTCTGCTGTTGCCGGTTTCGTCTGCGTGGGCAGACAACTACGCGGACACGCTCACGGTGTTCAAAAACGCGGGGGAAAGCGGCAGCCTGCTGCAAAGCGCTTATGCCTATGCGCTGTTTCCCTCGATCGGCAAGGGCGGCGTGGGGATCGGCGGCGCCCATGGCAAAGGGCGCGTCTACGAAAAAGGGAAACACATCGGCGATACGTCGATGACGCAGATCACCGTCGGCTTGCAACTCGGCGGCCAGGTCTACAGCGAACTCATCCTGTTCGAGGATGAAGCGGCGCTCAAGAACTTCACGCAGGGCAATTTCGAATTCGGCGCCGACGCCAACGCGATCGCCATCACGGCGGCCGCGGGCGCGCAAGCCGGCACGACGGGCACGTCCACAAATGCGAGCGGCGGCAAGAACGACGCCAAGACGTCGGGCGGATTCCGCAAGGGCATGGCCGTCTTCACCGTGGCCAAGGGCGGCCTGATGTATGAAGCCAGCGTCGGCGGTCAAAAGTTCTCTTACACACCGCGTTGAACGACGCCGGGGCTGCGCGCCGCGACTGCGTCAAAGCCCCGTCGGCGACGCCTGCCATGCGCGCTCGATCGCGCGCAACGCGCCCATCACGATCGATCGGTTGAGCGCCGCCGCGAGCACGCCGTCGCGCTCCGCATAGGCTTCGCATAGCCGTTCGTGATCGGCGCACGATCGTTGCATACGGCCCGGCAACGACGTGCTCAGATGCCGGAGCCGGTTCGTGCGCATCCGCATCGAATCGAGCACGGCCTTGATCGTGTCGTTGCGGCCGATGCGAAGCTCTTCGTCGCGAAACGCGACATTCGCCCAGAAATAGCCGTCGACATCCCCTTTCGCCGCGACGTCGGCAAGCCGCCGGTACGCGTCCCAGAGCGCCGCGATATCGGCCTCGCTCGCCTGCTCGACGATCGCGAGCGACACCTGTCCATAGAGCAGCGCGCGCAGCTCGTAAATCTCGCGGACCTCCTTCAATTGCATGCCCGTGACACGCGGACGCCGGCGCGGCTGCCAGTCCACGAGCCCCTCGCGCACGAGCGCGAACAGCGCCTCGCGCACGGGCGTGCGGCTCACGCCGAAGCGCCGCGCGAGGTCGACGGAATTCAGATCGTCGCCGGCCCGCAGGCGGCCTTCGATAATGCCGCGCGCGACCCAGTCGACGATCTCGGCAACCGGAGTCTGTTCGGTGTCGTCGGGAAGCGGCAGGTCGTCGTCCAGGGTCATCGGGCAAGCCTCGTTACGCGTCAACGGAAGAACACAACACGCCTAGGCGATGGTCGCCAGTCTGCCATTACCCGCCGCGTAAGGCCAGTGCCTCTATCGCGTGAGTGTATACACTTACCCATATTTTTAGCCTGCAAACGATGATTACCCATATATACTGGCCAAAATGTCGACACTAAGAGCCGAGATGACAGGTCTGGGCCAGGAGACGCCATGTATATGGAACAGGAGATCGGCGATTCGCACGAGGTCGAGGCGAGCGTCTCGGCGCGCCTCGACCGATTGCCGCCCACGCGCTATTTCCGCGGGCTCGTCGTGCGCATCGCGATCGGCGGATGGTTCGAGTTCTATGACATGTTCATGGCGGCCTATATCTCGCTCGGGCTCATCGCGAGCGGCCTCTATCACGCGACGACGAAGGGCCTGTTCGACGTCGACGGCTTCGCGAGTTTCCTCGGCGCGTTCTTCGCCGGCATGTTCGTCGGCACGATCGCGTTGAGCGGCTTCTCGGACCGTCTCGGCCGGCGTTCGGTCTTCACCGTCGCGATGCTCGTCTATTCCACGGCGACGTTTGTCGCGGCGTTCCAGACCTCGCCGCTCGCGATGGACCTCTGGCGCTTCGTGGCGGGCGTCGGCATCGGCGTCCAGCTGATCACGGTCGACACCTACATCTCCGAACTCACGCCGCATCATGCGCGCGGCCGCTATGCGGCGTTCAGCATCCTCGTGATCCTGACCTCGGTGCCGACTGTCGCGATCGTATCGTGGGCGCTCGTGCCGCTGACGCTGTTCGGGCTCGAAGGCTGGCGCTGGGTGATGATCATCGGCTCGGTCGGCGCCGTGCTGATCTGGTTCGTGCGGCGCGGCCTGCCCGAGTCGCCGCGTTGGCTCGAAAGCCGCGGACGCGCCGACGAGGCGCGCCGGATCGTCGACGCGATCGAGGACCGCGTCGTGCGCGAGACCGGCCGCGCGCTCGCGTCGACGGCTCCCGACCTCGCGCCGGATCTCGCGCCCGACAACGCGCCGGGCCGGCGCACGTGGACGCAGATGTGGCGAGGCCCCTATCTGCGCCGCACGATCATGCTGTCGCTGTTCAACTTCTGCCAGACGTTCGGCGTCTACGGCTTCGGCGCCTGGGTGCCCGTGCTGCTCTATTCGAAAGGCATCACGATCACGCATTCGCTGTTCTACACGATGCTGATCGCCGTCACGACGCCGCTCGGCGCGATCGGCGCGATGGTCTGCGCCGAGCGCTTCCAGCGCAAATGGCAGCTCGTCGGCTGCGCGATCGTGGTCGCCTGCGCGGGCGTCGCGTTCGGTCTCGAACATAATCCGATCGCGATCCTCGTCTTCGGCAGCATGGTGACGATCGCCAACAACTGGATGATCGGCATCTTCCATACCTATCAAGCCGAGCTCTATCCGACGCGCATCCGCGCGCGGGCCGTCGGCTTCGTATTCAGCTGGAGCCGTTTTAGTTCGATCTTCGTCGGCTTCTGGGTGGCCGCCCTGCTCAAGGGCTACGGCGTGCCGGCCGTGTTCGTGCTGATTTCTTCCGCCATGTGGGTCATCGTCGTCGCGGTCGGGGTCTTCGGTCCCCGAACGAACGGCATCCGTCTCGAGGAGTTGTCTCAATGAGTTCCATTGCCGCCGCGTTCGCCCAGGGCATCGCCGCATCGGCGCGCCGGCCGTTGCCGGCCGCCGTCGCCGCCGAAGCCCGGCGTTCGTTCTTCAATGTCGTCGGCACGACGATCGGCGCTTCGCGCCATGCCGGCGTCGAAGCGATCCTCGCCGCCGCGCGCGAACTCGGGGCCGGCGCGACGGCGCCCGTGCTCGGACGCACCGAACGCGTCGACGTCCATTTCGCCGCGCTGGCCAACGGCTTCGCGGGTCACCTCGACGATTTCGACGACACGCATCTGGCCACCGTCATCCATCCCGCGGCGTCGGTACTCGCGGTCCTGACGGCGCTCGCGCCGCAGACCGCCCCGAGCGGCGCGCAGGCGATGACCGCGTTCGCGCTCGGCTGCGAGGCGCAATTGCGCGTGGGCGTGTCGATCTCGCCCGAGCATTACGATCGGGGCTGGCACATCACCGGCACGTGCGGCGTGATCGGCTGCGCCGTGACGGCCGCGCTGCTGCTCGGCCTCGGCGAAGACGCGCTCGCCCGCGCGGTCTCGATCGCGGCGTCGATGTTCGTCGGCCAGCGCGAAGCGTTCGGCTCGATGACCAAGCCCTATCACCCGGGCAAGGCCGCGGCCAACGGCATCGCCGCGGCGCGGCTCGCGCAGCGCGGGCAGCCCGCGGCCGCCGACATCTTCGAAGCGCCGGGCGGCTATGCGCACGCGCTCTCGACGCGCGTGGACTTCGGCGCGATGAACGACGGCTTCGGCGAGCGCTGGGAACTGCTGCTCAACACGTACAAGCCCTACCCGTGCGGCATCGTCGCGCACCCGGCGATCGACGCGGGACTCGTGCTCGCGCAGCAGATCGCCGACGTCGGCACGATCGAGTCGATCACGCTGCGCTGCCATCCGCTCGTGCCCGAACTCATGGGCAACCGCCAGCCGCGCGACGGTCTGCAGGCCCGCTTCAGCGCGATTCACGGCGTCGCGGCCGCCCTCTGCGACCGCGAGGTCGGCCTCGCCCAATACGACGACGCGCGCGTGATCCGCGACGACGTCAAGGCGCTGCGCGAACGCATCGCGCTCGCGCCGGATGCGAACGTCCAGCGCGATGAAGCGTTCATCGAGGCACGGCTACGCGACGGATCGACGCGCGCGCATCACGTCGAACACGCGCGCGGCAGTCTCGCGCGGCCGCTGACCGATGCCGAACTGCTCGACAAGGTGCGCCTGCTCGTCGACCCGATACTCGGCGCCGGCACCGCCGCGCGCATCGCCGCCGACGTCGGCGCGCTCGAACGCGCCGCCCGCCTCGACGCGTTCTTCGCGTTGTGCACGCCCAACAAGGACATGACCTATGCATAGCCCCGCCGCGCACTCCGAGGTATCGGACGCCCTGACGGCACTCGCGTCGTCGACGCCGGACGCCGCCGCACTCGATGCCGCGCGCGCGGCGATCGCACGCGCCCGGCGCGATCTGATCGCCGCGCCCGGCACCCGCGCCGACACGAACGTCATCGCCAACGCCGACGCGCCCCTGCGCGCGCTACGCGACAGCGATGCCGCCCCCGGCGACGCCGGCGACGCGCGCCTGAACGCGTGGGAACTCGGTACGACGCTCGCGCGGGCGGGCCAAGCGGGCGTCGAGACGGCCGTGATCGGCGCGGCGCTCGCGATCGGCGTGCGCCTCGCGGCATCGGACGATGCGATCGCCGCCGCGGTCGCGGTCGGCACGCTCGCCGCCACGCGCCTGCTGACCGCCGTCGACGACGCGGCGTTCCGCGCGCGCTGGAACGTGGCCGCGTCGCTGGGCATCGTCGGCGCGACGCTCGCGGTCTCGCGTCTGCTCGGGCTCGACGCGCCGCGCATGCGCCATGCGCTCGGCATCGCGGCGACCCAGGCCGCCGGGCTCGCACGCAACAACGACGAAGCGATGGGCGCACTCGAAACCGGCAAGGCGGCCGCCGACGCGATCGAAGCGAGCCTGCTCGCCAAGCACGGCTTCACGAGCGCCGTCGCGTCGATCGACGGCCGCCGCGGACTCGCGGCGCTCATGGCGTATCGCTTCGACGCGACCGCTATTACTGCACACCCGGACAAGGAGATCGCATCGTGATCAAACGGATGCCGATGATCGTTTTGACGTCGCTGCTCGCGGCGCTGTCGTTCAAAGCCGCGGCCGCGGCGCCCGAGGTCGAGCTCAGCGGCGGCTCGTTGCAAGGCAGTACGGTGGGCACGGTGCAAGTGTTCAAGGGCATTCCGTACGCGAAGCCGCCCGTCGGCGATCTGCGCTGGCGCGCGCCGCAACCCGCCGCACCGTGGGACGGCCTGCGCGACGCGACGCAGTTCGCCGCGAGCTGCGAGCAGCCGCGCCGCAAGTCGGGCGACGTGATTCCGTG
Organism: Pararobbsia silviterrae; assembly: GCF_003628125.1. Classification (GTDB taxonomy): domain Bacteria; phylum Pseudomonadota; class Gammaproteobacteria; order Burkholderiales; family Burkholderiaceae; genus Pararobbsia; species Pararobbsia silviterrae. The sequence goes on along the minus strand of NZ_RBZU01000002.1, from coordinate 380,625 downwards.
GACCGCCGAGTATCTGCAAGATCCGCCGTTCAGCGAGGATTGCCTGTATCTGAACGTCTGGACGCCTTCGACGCGCAGCGCCGCGCACTTGCCCGTGGTGGTCTGGATTCACGGCGGCGGCTTCGTCGAGGGATCGGGCGCCGTGCCCGTCTACGACGGCGCGCATCTGGCCGGACGCGGCGTGGTCGTCGTCACGATCAACTATCGGCTCGGACTCTTCGGCTTCCTGGCCACGCCCGAACTCGACGCCGAGCACGACGGCTCGGGCGAGTTCGGCATGATGGATCAGGTCGCCGCGCTGCAGTGGGTCAAGGACAATATCGACCGCTTCGGCGGCGATCCGTCGAAGGTCACGATCGAAGGGCAATCGGCGGGGGCCATCTCCGTGCATCATCTGCTCGCCGCGCCGTCGGCCAAGGGCCTGTTCGCGCGCGCGATCGCCGAAAGCAACGCGTGGTCGCACACCGCGCTCGTGCCGCTCGCCGACGCCGATGCGGGCGGCAACGCGCTCGCGAATCTCGTCGGCGCATCGGATCTCGCGGCGTTGCGCGCCGTGCCGGCCGATCGCTTGATCGCCTTGCAGACGGATCCGCGCCTCGCGCAGACCGCGCACTTCTGGCCCGCCGACAACGGCAGCTTCATTCCGGCGGGCACGCCCGAACGCACCGATGTACCCGTGCTGCTGGGCTCGAACCACGATGAGGCGAGCGCCTTCAGTCCGGACTGGCAGATCCATACGAAGGCCGCCTTCGAGCAGATGCTCGAGCAGCGCTTTCATCCGTACGCGGACCGCTTCGCCGCGCTGTATCCGGCGTCGACGGACGCCGAGGTGTCCGCGGCCGTGCGGCATCTGCTCGCCGATTCGGCGAGCGCGGGCGTCATCGCCTGGTCGCAGGCGCGCGGCGCGCAGGCCGCGCCCGCATGGGGTTATCGCTTCACGCACCCCGAACCGGGCCCCCTCGCCACGCGCTTCGCGACGTTCCACAGCGCCGAGGTCCCGTACGTGTTCGGCACGCTGGACGTCGGCGACCGGCCCTTCACGGCGCGTGATCATGCGATCTCGCATGTCGTCCAGTCGTACTGGGTCAATTTCATTCGGACCGGCAATCCGAACGGCGCCGGTCTGATGAAGTGGCCGTCGCTCGACAGCCAGCATTTCATGCAGCTCGGCGATGGGCAGGCGGTCACGCCGCTGCTCACGGACGCACAACGCGAGGCCTTCCGTCAGTGGCTCGACGCGGGCGGCCAGATCAGTCTCTTTTAAAGGTGAAGCGATCCCGATCATGTCAAACCTGTTGAACGCGGCCGCGCGGCGCCGCTTGATGAACCGCTTCGTTCGCCCGCGCACGTCCTTCGTGGCGAGCCTTGCCGCGGGCTGCCTCGCGGCGGCGTGTGCCGCGGCGCCCCTGAGCGCCTCGGCGGTCGAGGTCACGATCGGCGACGGCGCGCTGAGCGGCGGCACCGACAACGGCATCGCGGTCTTCAAGGCCATTCCGTACGCGGCGCCGCCGGTCGGCGCGCTGCGCTTCGCGCCGCCCCGGCCGGTCGAGCCTTGGCAAGGCGTGCGCGACGCGACGCACGACGCGCCGGCCTGCGCGCAACCCGCGACGGGCGATCCCGCCGGCCGCGCGAGCGAGAACGAGGACTGCCTCTACCTGAACGTCTTCACGGCGGCGCTCCAGAAGCCGCCGCGCCCCGTGATGGTCTGGATTCACGGCGGCGGCTGGCAGGAAGGCTATGCGGGCGCGAGCCAGTACGATCCTTCGGCGCTGATCCATGAAGGCAATATCGTCGTGGTCAGCATCGATTACCGGCTCGGGCCGCTGGGACTCATGGCGCTGCCGTCGCTCGACAGCGCGGACGCCTTGTCCGGCAACCAGTTGATTCGCGATCAGGTCGCCGCGCTGCGATGGGTTCAGAAGAACATCGCGGCATTCGGCGGCGATCCGGCGCGCGTGACCGTGGCCGGCGAGTCCGCCGGCGCGAATTCGGTGCTCGCGCTGCTCGCCGTGCCGCAGGCGCAGGGCCTGTTCCAGCGCGCGATCGTGCAGAGCGGCGTCGACGACGCGCACGTCTATTCGCGCCCGACGGCGTACGCCGCCAGCGAAAAGCTCGCGCAGGATCTCGGCTGCCCCGCGGGCGATCAGCAAGCCGCGTGTCTGCGCGCGCTGCCGGTGGCCGCCATCATCAAGGGCTGGCGCAAGCTGCATCTCGTGCAGGATCCGCAGGTGCTGCCGATCGACCCGTACGCCGCCTTCGCGCAGGGCACGTTTATCCGCGTCCCGGTGCTGGCCGGCACCAATCTCCACGAGGACTATCTGTTCGCCTCGGGACAGGAAGCGCAGCTGAACCGCAAGCTCAACGCGAGCGACTACGTCGCGGGGCTCGACGCGCTTTACGATCCTGCGCTCTCCAAAGCCGCGCAGACGCTGTATCCGATCGACAAGCACGGGTCGCCGGCCGCCGCGCTCGGCGACGCCATCAGCGATATGCGCTTCTCGTGCTACGTGGACATGGCGCGCCGGGATCTGTCGCGCTTCACGCCCGTGTTCGGCTACGAACTCGACCAGCCCGATCCGCCGCAGCAGCAGCCGCGCAAGACGTGGTCGCTGCCGAACACGTCGTATCACACGAGCGATCTCGGCTATCTGTTCGACAACGCGAACGGCCCGCTGCAAGGCAAGGACGAGGCGCTCGCGCGGCAAATGCGCGCGTACTGGATTCATTTCGTCCTCGACGGGAATCCGAACGTGTCCGAGCTGCCGCATTGGCCCGCGTTCACGGACGCGCATCCACGCGTGTTGCGGCTCTCGACGCACGGCGGCATCTCGAACGATTTCGCCGAGCGCCACCAATGCGTCGCGGACATGGACGCCGGTCTGGTCACGCATAGCTGGCCTTGATCGAACGCGCGCGCCGCCTCGCGCGGCGCGCGATGCATCGATATGCGCGACGACGGCACGCGCCGGTTTGACGCACATGTCTGAGGCACGTGTCTGAGGCACTTATTTGACACGCTCATCGGACACGCTCATCGGACACAAATTATTGACGCGATTTATGGGTTGGTAAGGTAGGCGTCGTTGTGGACTCCACGCGTCAATCACGATGCCGACACCCCCGCCTTTCGATCTTGTCATTCGCCGCGCGCAGGTCGCGACGGCCAGCGATACCTTCCTCTCGGACATCGGCATCGTCGATGGCCGCATCACGCAGATGGGCCTCGCGCTCGGTCCGGGCGCGCGTGAAATCGACGCGCGGGGCCGCGTCACGACGCCCGGCGGCATCGACGCGCACTGCCATCTCGATCAGCCGATCGCGCCGCCCGCGCGCATGGCCGACGATTTCGAATCCGGCACGCGCTCGGCCGCGTGCGGCGGCACGACGACCGTCATTCCCTTCGCCGCCCAACTCAAGGGACAGTCGCTGCGCGCCGCCGTCGACGACTACCACCGGCGCGCGCACGGGCGCGCGAGCATCGACTACGGCTTCCATATCATCGTGACGGACCCGACGCCGGAGATCGTCGCGCGCGAACTCCCCGAGCTCATCGCGCAAGGCTACACGTCGTTCAAGATCTACATGACCTACGACGACATGAAGCTCGACGACGGCCAGATCCTGCGGCTGCTCGCCGTGGCGCGCGAACACGGCGCGATGGCGATGATTCATGCGGAAAACAGCGAGTGCATCGCGTGGCTCACCGAAAGCCTGCTCGATGCGGGGCTGACCGCGCCGCGCTACCATGCGACCTCGCGTCCGATGCTCGTCGAACGCGAAGCCACCCACCGCGCGATCAGTCTCGCCGAACTCGTCGACGTGCCCATGCTGCTCGTCCACGTATCGGCGCGCGAGGCCGTCGAGCAGATTCAATGGGCGCGCCAGCGCGGACTCAAGATCCTGTCCGAAACCTGCCCGCAGTATCTGTTTCTGACGGCCGACGATCTCGGCACGGACGACGCCTATGACGGCGCGCGTTGCGTGTGCAGCCCGCCGCCGCGCGACGCGGCGAGCCAGCAGGCGATCTGGACCGCGCTCGCCGACGGCACGTTCACGGTCTTCTCGTCCGACCACGCACCGTTCCTGTTCGACAGTCCCGAAGGCAAGAAGCCCAACGGCGAGGAAGCCGCGTTTCCGTACATCCCGAACGGCATCCCGGGCCTCGAAACGCGCCTGCCCTTGCTCTATTCGGAAGGCGTGATGACCGGGAGACTGTCGATTCATCGCTTTGTCGAGCTGACCTCGACGAATCCCGCGAAGACCTATGGCCTGCATCCGCGCAAAGGCACGATCGCGATCGGCTCCGACGCGGACCTCGTGATCTGGGACGAACATCCGGACGCGCCGATCCGCGTGACCAACGCGATGCTGCATCACGCGGTCGACTACACGCCATACGAGGGCCGCATGCTCGACTGCTGGCCCGCGTACACGATCGCGGGCGGCCGGGTCGTCTGGGACGGGCACGGCTTTCTCGGCACGCCCGGCCAGGGCCGCTTTCTCGCGCGCGGTCTGCCGACGCTGATTCCCCGCAAAGCCGGTCGCCGCGCCGCGCGCTGACGCGCATGACGCTCATGCATGGGCCCCGCAGCGCTAGGCGCGTGCGTACCCGTTGTGAAACGTCCATTCGATGCCGACACGCCGGCCCGCATGCACGCGGCTGATCGCGTGCTTGAGATTGACGCGGTAGTACCCGTTCGCGCCTTTGCACGGGCGCTGTGCGGTCGCGATGACAGCGGCGTCGCCGAGCCGCATCGGCACGACGATCGGACGCGACTGCATGCGCGGGCGCTGCTCCGTCATCACGAATTCGCCGCCCGTGAAATCGACACCCGGCTCGGACAACACGGCGACGATCTGCAAGGGGAACACGTGTTCGCCCTCGTTGCATTGATGAAGCGCCACATGTTCGCCGGCGCTCAGACGGTACGCGTGAGACAGCGGCCGCATCTGCCCCGCTCGTCTATTGCAGGCGAGAAAAGCGTCCCACTCCGGCGGATACCGGCCGTCGATCCCGAGCAGCGCCTGCCAGCGGTTCGCCACGGCAGCCAGATGCCGATAGAACGTCGTGCCCCAGTCATCGAGCGGCGCGGGACAAACAGCGTCGATCCGGCACGCAAGCTCGCGCGCGGCGATCGCATCGAGCAGACCGGGCAGCACGGCATAGCCTTCCGCGTCGAGTTGCGAAGCGATATCGGCCCAATCGAGACGGGCGATGCGTGCGATACGGGCATGCGATGCGCTCACGCCCCGTCTCCCGATGCGATCGCGGCTTCGCGACGCAGCAACGCACGCTTTCGATCGACGCCCCAACGGTAGCCGGACAGATCGCCGTCGCGCCGCACGACGCGATGACACGGTATCGCGACGGCGAGCAGGTTGGCGCCGCAGGCCTGGGCCACGGCGCGCACGGCTTTCGGCGCACCGATGCGCTCGGCGATGTCCGCATAGCTCACGGTCGCGCCCGGCGGAATCTCGCGCAGCGCGCGCCATACGCGCTCCTGAAAGGCCGTCCCGCGCACGTCCAGAGGCAGGTTCAGGCCGATCGACGGTGCTTCGACAAACCCGACGACCTGCGCAACGCGTTGCTCGAACGTGTCATCGCCGCCGATCAAATGGGCCTTCGGAAATTGATCCTGGAGATCGCGCACGAGCGCATCCGGATCGTCGCCGAGCAGAATCGCGCAGATGCCGCGCTGGCTTTCGGCCACGAGTATCGCGCCAAGCGCGCACTGCCCCACGGCAAAGCGGATGACCGCGCCCGCGCCGCCCGCCCGATAGTCGCGCGCACGCATGCCCAGCAAGTGCTCGGAGGCTTCGTAGAAGCGGCTGTTCGAGTTGAAGCCGGCCTCGTAGATCGCGTCGGTCACGGAGGCGTTCGGCACGCTCAATTCCTCGCGCAGCTTGCGCGCGCGCGAGGCCGAAGCGTAGGCCTTCGGCGTCAGCCCCGTTTCGGCCTTGAACAGGCGATGGAAATGAAACGGACTCATGCCGATGTCCGCGGCGAGATCGTCGAGCGGAGGCGGCGTCTGCGACGCCTCGATCAGACGACACGCGCGCGCGACGACGGCGGCGCGTTCCGCGGCCGCGTGCGTCCGATCGCCCTGCGTGCGGCGGCTCGGACGATAACCCGCGGCTTCGGCGGCTTGCGCCGTATCGAAGAACGCGACGTTCTCGCGCTTGGGCAGCCGCGCGGTCGAACTCGGCTGGCAATACACGCCCGTGGTGCGCACGGCGTAGACGAATCGGCCGTCGGCCGCGGCATCGCGCGCCCGCACCGCGTCCCAGCGCGCGTCGTCGGTTTCGTAGTCGGCAGTCGTATTCATGGCGAGCATCCTGAAAGCATTCATCACAGCGCCAGAATACGCAGGACTTCATCCGCAAGCACTCCGATTCTTGCGATCCAAATCGGCCGGCTCGGCGCCGGGATCAAACAGCGCTTCGCTCGCCGCTCACCGTGCATCGTGAAAAATCAGGCCGACCGTATGACGCCGGCCGCTATGCACGCGGCTGACGCCATGCCGCATCGCGGATCGCCGAATGCCGCGCTGGCCCATCGCGGGTCGCTGATCGACGGCGAAGACGACGGCATCGCCCTTGCGCAGCGCGATCACGTCGGCGCGTTGCGTCGTCGTCGAGCGGTCCGTCATGACGAACTCGCCGCCCGTGAAATCCTCGCCGGGCTCGGACAGCAGGATCGCGACCTGCAACGGAAACACGTGTTCGCCGTAGAGGTCCTGGTGCAGGCAGTTGTAATCGCCCGCGCCATATTCGAGGATCAGCGGCGTCGGCCGGTGCTGGCCGGCCGCATGGCATCGATCGAGAAACGCGTCGAGCGCTTCGGGGTACCGCACCGCCATGCCGAGTTGCGCGCACCAACGATTGGCGATCGGCACGAGCCGCGCATAGAGCGCATGCCGCAAGGCATCGAGCAGCGGCGGCAGCGGATACGCGAAGTACTGGTATTCGCCGCGCCCGAAGCCGTGACGCGCCATCACGACGCGTGAGCGAAAGCCTTCGCTTCGCGCATACAAGGCGGCAAGCGCCTCGCATTGCGCGGCGTTCAGCAGGCGGGCCAGCACGGCATGTCCGTCGGCGTCGAGCGCCAGCCCGATCCGTGTCCAGTCGTCATCTGCGGGCCCTATCAGGTCCTCGTGTGCCGCCTTCATATTCATTGCGTCCGCGCCTCGGTATTCGGACGATCGCATCAGGATGACGCGACGACCCGGTCTTCAGCATAGGCGGCGGCACGCTTGCCGACACTCCGATTCTTGCTGCGCGAATCAATCGGCTATCCGGACCGGGGTCGCGGCGCACGCGACGAGATAGTCGTGGACGATATGCGCCGCCGCGAAGGCCCGACGCGCTTCGAGCCGCGCCACGAGCATCTCGAGGAACACGCCGAGATCGTCGGCGCCATGCTTGCGCATGAAATCGGCGACGACTTCATGCATCGCCGCGACGCGGCTTTCGGGCTGGAGCGCCGACGCGATATACGCGCCGCCGCGCGCCAATTCGAGCGCGAACAGATCGAGATAGACGCCGTGCGACTTCGGCGCCGTTTTGCGGCGCGTCGTCCGCTTCGAGGGGTTCAAGGTTTCAGGGGCTTCAGATGCGTTGACGTCTTCCGATCGGGTTCGCGGAGATTAAAATTGCTCGCGCACGCGCACGCTCAAGGCCTGGGAAAAATAGGACGAAGCGGCTTGCACGTCATAACGCAGCGCAACGCTCAAGGTATCGCTGCGGAGCAGATCGGCGCCGAGATGGATGTCCGCGACATCGCGCGCCGGTGTCGCGCCCATCACCATGAAGCCCGTCTCCCCGCTCGTATCGGCCGCGTAGCTCGCGATCGTCGATGGGCGGCCGTTGTTGTATTGATGCGTCCACAGCAGCTCGGCGAACGGCACGAGATCGCCCGCGTGCGTGGCAATCTGCGTATCGAGCTTGGCGCCGAGACTGCTGCGCAGCGCATCCGCATGCGCGCCGTCGACCGCCAGGGCCGCGCCGTTGCCGCCGCTCTCCGTATAAGCGTCCTGGATCTGGGCGCTATAGCTCAATGCGGCGATCGGCGTCACCACATAGTCTTTCGGCAACGCGATCGGGTAGCCGTACTCGGCGCGCGCCACATATTGCGAGCCGTCGAACTGTCCTTCGGCATCGCCCGAGAACCCGGCGAACGACACCAGCCGCGACGTCCGATACTTCTGCAGCGTCGCGCTGGCCGACAGATTCACATACCAGGGGTCGCCGCTATAGCTCGCATAACCGATCCATCCGTACGAATCGACATGGGCGCTGTCGCCCGTCTCGTCGTCGGATCCGTACACGGCCGTGTTGCTGTACGCGAATGCGCCGCCGGCCCGCCACCGATCGCCGATGCGGCGGTCGGCCCCGAGCATCAAGCCGCCGTACGTCGACGTATAGCCGCTGACGGCATCGTACGTGCCGCCGTCCACCGTGCCTTGATCGGCATGACCGCCGTAGAACTGGCCCCACGCCGCCCAGTTCGCGGGACCGTCTCCCGTCGAAATGCCGCTACCTGACGACGCGTAGCGCAGCGCGTCGACATGCGTGTTCACGACGTTCAACGCATCGAGCGTGGCCATCGACGTCGCGTTGCCGGCGCTGAAGTTCTGCGTAGGCGCGAGTTCGGCGCCGACGTGGTTGGCCTGCGCGGTGCTCCCGATACCCAACGACGCATCGTAGAGTTCGAGCAGACCCGCCTGAATGCCGCTGTAACGCTGCAATCCGGTCAGCGTGGCTGTCGCGATCTGCGTGGTCGGCGCCGTCCCCGCCGGGCGACCCGACAGGCTCAGCACAAGTGCCTCGTTCGCGCCGTCCGCCTGCGGCGCGGCCGTCACGATGCCCGCGAAGCCCGACGCGGTGAACGTGCCGCCCGTCGTATCGAACGTCGAATTGCCGTTGCCTTCGATCACGACGAAGCGTTGGCCGGACGCGAACGCATACGCCGTGCTCGTCAATTTGACCGAGGCCCCGCTCTCGAACGTGACCTGGCCCGTCACGTCGATCCGGCCATATCCGGTATCGCTCTGGATATTGCCGTCGGCGGTGACGGTATGCGCGACGTTGCTCGTCAAGGTCCCCGACGACGTCTGCACATAATCGCCGTCGATCGTGATCAGATTGCTCACGGCAAGATTGCCCGAGTTCGTGACCGCGTAGCTGCCGACGTTGACGTTGTCGTTGAGCAGGATATTGCCGCTGCCGAAGTCGAGATTCGACATCGTGTTCGTGATCGTGCCGATCGCGCCCGTGCTCGTGTCGTAGCCGGTCAGCGTGCCGAAGACCCCGGCCGTCGTCGAGCCCGTGATGGTCAGCGGATTCGACGACACGTTGGCGATATTGCCCGCGATCAGACCGCTATTGGCGATCGCGCCGATCGTGCCGCCGTTGTTGTAGATCGCGTAGCCCGGGCCGCTGATCGTGCCCGCATGTGCGTTATCGATCAGCGTGATCGAGCCGTCGTTGTAGATGCCGTTCCCCGAACTCGACGTGATGAGCCCGCTGTTGGCGATCGTGCCGAATGTCGCCCCGTATATCCCGACCACGCTGTTGGCGATCCCATTCGCGCCGCCCGTGATCGTGCCCGTGTTCGTCAGCGTCCCGATCACGCCGCCCCAGTTGTAGACGCCGTTGCTGCCGCCCGAAATCGTGCCCTTGTTCGTCACGGTGGTGATCGTCCCGCCGTTGCGCAGCCCCGAGTCACCCTGCGTGGATTCGATCGTGCCGGTGTTGATCACCGTATCGATCGTGCTGCCGGGGTCGGAATTGATGATGCCGTAGATGCCGCCTGAAAGCGTTCCGCTGTTGGTCAGCGTGCCGATGTGACCGCTGAGCTCGTTCTGGATTCCGTATTCCGTCCCGGTGATGATGTTGCCGTTGGTCAGCGTCGTGATCGTGCCGTCGCTGTCGATCGCGTAGGACCCGCCGATCGTGCCGTTGTTGAGCAACGTGCCGACCGTGCCCCCGGAGACGCTGACGCCGATGTTGCTGCCGCCGGCCACCGAGCCGCCTTCATCGACTTCGATATTCGTCGTGGTCCCCGATTGCACGGAGAGGCTGCCGCTGACCGTGCCCGAACCGACCACCATGTCGGCGCGCGCCCACGGCGCGGCGAGCGAACCCAATACGACCATCGCGCTCTGGACCGCATAGACCAGCGGCTTGCGACTCGGTCGCCAGCGTGATCGCCGCGCCTCGCGCGCGGTCGTTCGCGTGATCGTTCGCGTGATCGTTATTTCATGCGCGCGCGCTGCCCCCGATATCGCCCCGTCACGGTCAAGGCCGCGCTCAAGACGACGCTTGCGCGCGGTGATGTCAAAGCGGTTCATGTGTACCCCGTTTGGCCTGTTTCGCACTTGTTTTTGGATTGCTCGCGGCAGGCTAGCAAACGGGTTGCGCCAATCCCTTCAGAACCCTTCAGAACGCGTCAGGCGCGCCGAAAATGCAACAATGACGCGCGCGCATGCCCGCCTGGAATCGGCCCTGACATACTTCCTCGGATGAAAAACACCGCTTTTTTCCGTGTCTTAGCGATCGTCGTGCTGATCGTCGGTATGCAGTGGGGCGGTCCGGCCCGCGCGCGGACCGGCGCATGCGCAGCTGTTTGCGATCTCGGCGTGCTCGCGGATCCGCGCGGCGTGCTGACCATCGACGACGTCAGCCGACCTGATCGCGCGCGTGAATTTATTCCGGCGCCGCATGGATTTTCGGCGGGTTATACGCGCACGGTCCATTGGCTGCGCTTCACGCTTGCCGCGCCCGCGGCGTCGCAGGACGGCAGCCGCCACCTGCTCGTCGAGTTCTATCCCCCCTATCTCGACGACTTGCAGGTCTTTATCCCGCGCGCGGACGGACGAGGCTTCGATCGCTTCGTACACGGCGATCGGCAACCGTTTACCTCGCGCGTCATCCCATACCGCTCGTTCGTGCAGCCCGTGGATTTCGCCGACGACACGCCGATCGAGGTCTATGTCCGGCTGCAAACCACGAGCAGCTCGATGATCGCGATCGACGCGCGCACGCCGGCCGAATTTCTCGCTAAATCCACCGCCGAATACGCGGGCCTCGGCTTGTTTTTCGGCGTGCTGGCCGTGGCGCTGCTGGTCAATCTCCGCTATGCGTTCAACGGGGATCCGCTGCAACGCGCGTTCGTGATCCACCTCGCCACAGCCCTCTACATGCTGCTAAGCATCCACGGGCTCTTTGCCGAATATGTGTTCCGGAACTCGGCGTTCTGGGCGGATCGTTCGCTCTCGGTCGGCGCGATGCTCGTCGTGAGTTCGAACACGTATTTCTACAGCAAAGCCCTGCAGATCGATCGCGCGGCGCGCTGGATGCGGATCCTCTATCGCGTCGTGTTCTGCTTAGGCATCGCGTCCGTGCCTTCGGTGTTTGTCGACCTGTTTCCCGAGATGCAGCGCATCCTGATCTGCGGCGCGACGCTCGTGCTGTTCGCAGGCATGTGGCGCAGCGTGCAGTTGTTCGAGCACAGGGCCTGGGGCAGCGCGCTGATCATGGTGGCGCTGCTGTGCAGTCTGCTCGGCGCGTCGGCCACGACCTTGACCTTGCTCGGTCTGCTTCCGGGTCAGTTCTGGCTCATCAACAGTTATACGATCAGCACGCTGGGCACGCTCTTCGCGCTGCAAGCGTACTTCATGCTGCAGACGCGGCTGAACAAGGCCCGTCTGATCGAAGCCCAGATGGAAGCGGTGCGCGCGAGCTCGGTACTCGAAGCCGAACGCGCGTCGAAGGACGCGCAAAGCCGTTTTCTCGCGATGCTCACACACGAACTCCGCGCGCCGTTGTCGGCGCTTCGGCTCTGTCTCGCGGGACTGCCCAAGGCAGGCAATTTACGGCGCTATGCGGAAGCCGCCGTCGTGCAGATCGATACGGTGATCGAGCGATGCGATCTCGCGTCGCGTTTCGACGACGGCAAGCTCGCCGTCGCGAAGACCTGGTGCGCGCTTCACGAACTCGTCAGCGATGTGCTCGTTCAGCGTCCGCATGGCGAGCGAATCGCGTTCGATCACGACTACGACCCGTCGATCGTCATGCAAAGCGATCCGGCGCTGCTGAAAACGATCCTCGACAACCTGACCGGCAATGCGCTCAAATATTCGCCGCCGGACACGCCGATTCTTCTCACGGCCCATCGCCAGATACGAGACGCGCAACAAGGCGTCTGCATTCGCGTCGAGAATCAGATTGCCGGTCCCGCGATGCGTCCGAATCCGGAACGCGTGTTCAGCAAATACTATCGAGCGCCGCTGGCGCAGCGCAGTACGGGATCGGGGCTCGGTCTGTACATCGCGCGCGGCATGAGCGCCTTGCTCGGCGGCGATATTCGCTATATTTCCGACCAACCGAACGTCATCTTCGAAGTATGGATTCCGGCCTGAACATCCTCGTCATTGAAGATCACGATCTGCTCCGCGCGGTCGTCGTCGAAACCTTGTCCGCCCAGGGACATCGCGTCGCCGCGCTCGAAAGCGTCGAGGCCGTCGAGTCGCATACGGCCACCGATCGTTACGACCTCGTCGTCCTCGACTTGCAACTGCCCGGCGAAGACGGTTTGTCGTATGCGCAGCGGCTGCGCCGTCATCAGCCGGGGATCGGCATCATCATGATGACGGCGCGCGGGCTCACGCAGGAAAAATGCGCGGGATACGAGAGCGGCGCCGACATCTACCTGACGAAGCCCGTCGAGCCCGACGAACTCTGTGCGGCCGCGCAGGCCGTCGGGCGGCGCGTCAGACAAGCGACGCAATTCGCCGCGCCGTGCCTCGACCGGCAACGGATGACGCTGACGGGCACCGACGGGATCGCGATCCCGCTATCGAGTCTCGAAGCGCGGATGTTGTCCGCGTTGATCCTCGCGCCCGGCCAGCGGCTCGAGAACTGGCAGCTCGTCGAATTGCTCGGCAAATCGGTCGATGCGTATAGCAAAGCGGCGTTGGAACTGCATATCGTCCGCCTGCGCAAGAAACTCGGCCAGCTCGGCGAAGCGTCCGCGCATGCGCACTCGATTCAAGCGATACGCGGCTGGGGGTATCAGTTGTGCGTGCCCTTGGTCCTCGCCTGACGGTCCTCGCCTGACCGCACAAGCGCGCGATTCTCGGCCTTATTTCTCGGCCATATCGGTCCGTTGCGCCCGCACACCCCCTCATTCACAGATCACCGCGGCATCACTCGATCGGCTCGTACGGCAAGCCGACGTAGTTTTCCGCGATCGTCTTGAGGCCCGCGTCCGACGTCGTGTAGTAGTCGTAGTCGGTGCGCTGCATGCGTCGGTCGAACGCGTCGCGTTCCGTGAACTCGTGCAGGAGATTCGTCATGAACCACGAGAACCGTTCGGCCTTCCACACGCGGCGCAGTGCGATCGGCGAATACTTGTCGAGAAGATCGACGCGGCCGTCGCGATAGACGCGCGTCAGGATCCGATACAGCGTGCTGACGTCGCTCGCCGCGAGATTGAGGCCTTTCGCGCCGGTCGGCGGCACGATATGCGCCGCATCGCCGACGAGAAACAGCTTGCCGTACTGCATCGGCTCGACGACGTAGCTGCGCAGCGGCGCGATGCTCTTTTCGAGCGACGGACCCGTGACCACCTTGTCGGCGACGTCCTTCGGCAGACGCGTCTTGAGCTCTTCCCAGAAGCGGTCGTCGGACCAGTCCTCGACTTTCTCGGTCAAGGGTACTTGCAGGTAATACCGGCTGCGCACCATCGAACGCTGGCTGCAGAGCACGAAGCCGCGCTCGTGATGCGCGTAGATCAGCTCGTGATTGACCGGCGGCGTGTCCGACAGCAGACCGAGCCAGCCGAACGGATAAACGCGCTCGTAGTGCGTGAGCACTTCCGCCGGGATCGTCTTGCGCGACACGCCATGAAATCCGTCGCAGCCCGCGATGTAATCGCAGTCGAGACGCACCGTCTCGCCGTTCTTTTCGAACGTGACATAGGGCGCGTCGCCCTTCACGTCGTGCAGCTGAACATTGGATGCTTCGTAGACCGTCGTCGCGCCGCGCGCCTCGCGCGCGGCCATCAGATCGCGCGTCACTTCGGTCTGGCCGTAGACGAGCACCGTCGAACCGCCCGTCAGCGCCTTGAGATCGATCCGGTCACGGCGCCCGCCGAAGACGAGTTCGATGCCGTCGTGAACCAGCCCTTCGGCATCCATGCGCTCGCTGACGCCCGCTTCGCGCATCAGGTCGACGGTGCCCTGTTCGAGCACGCCCGCGCGGATCCGGCTCAGCACGTATTCGCCGCTCTGGCGCTCGACGATGACGTTGTCGATGCCGGCCTTGTGCAGCAGTTGTCCCAGCAGCAAACCGGACGGCCCGGCGCCGATAATCGCTACGCGCGTTTTCATGATCGATGTCTCCTGTATCCCGCTACGGCGTGGCCTTTCTGTTTCGCTCGTCCGAGCCGCATCATTGTCGCCACGATTGAATTGTATTTTTCTGGAAATCGTCGGCGCTGATAAGGCAATTTCTTCGATTAAAATTGCACTTTTCAAAAGCCGCATCAAAAGCCGCATACGGGCCGAACGATCGGAGACGGACCCATGAACCCCTCGGCACAGCACGATATCCCCGTCTTCAAGCTCTACGGAGAAGGACCGGACTGGAGCACGCTCGATTTGCTGCACTGCGAGTCGATCCCCGAGCGAAGCAGCCTGCACGATTGGGAGATCCGACGGCACCGGCACGCGGACCTCACGCAGTTTCTGTACGTTCAGAAAGGCGTCGCCGAGGTCGAAATCGAGGGCGAGAAGACGCGCATCGACACGCCGTCCGTCCAGGTCGTGCCGCCGATGTGCGTGCACGGCTTCCATTTTTCCCCGGAAGTCGACGGGTACGTGATCACGATCGCCGCGCCGCTCTTGAACTGGCTCCAGCAGCAGATCGACGCGCCGCGCCGCGTGCTCGACGAGCCGGCCTGTTACGCGGTCGGCGACGATCTGCCCTTGCTCGATATGCTCTGCGGCAAGCTGAACCACGAGTACCGTCTGCCCGCTGCGTCGCGAGACCTGATGCTGCGCTCACTCGTGAGCGCGCTCGTCGTCTGGGTCAGCCGCCAGGATCGGCCCGGCGAGGAACGGGGCGACCCGCAGGATCGCGGTCGCGCCCATGTGAAGGCCTTCTACGCGCTGATCGAGCAGCATTATCGTGACCACCTGCCGATCAGCCGCTATGCCGAACGCCTCGGCGTGACGCCCGTGTACCTGAATATGGTGTGCCAGCGCATCGCAGGCAAAAGCGCGCTCGCGCTCGTGCATCAGCGCGTGCTGCTCGAAGCGAAGCGCAGCCTCACCTATACGTCGCTCAATATCAATCAGGTTTCCGATTTTCTCGGCTTTACCGAACCCGCGTATTTCACGCGCTTTTTCAAGCGGTTCACGGGTGTCACACCCAACGCGTTTCGCAAGCGCGGGTAAGGACGCGCGGCGCGAACGAGATGACCGCGCGCCACGGGTCCGCTCAATACGTCGCGCCGGGCGCGCGCGGCGGCAACTGCGGCAACGTCTCCTTGAATTGCCGCGCGAGCTGACGCGTGGTCTGCGCAAGCAGCATCGTGTCCACACCGACCGCGCAGAACGTGACGCCGCATTCGAGATACGTGCGCGCAAGCGCCGGATCCGCGCACAGAATGCCCGCCGCCTTGCCGCGCGCCACGATCTTCGCGATCGCCGCCCGGATCCGTTCGATCACGGCAGGGTGTCCGGGCTGGCCGAGATACCCGAGGGCCGCCGACAGATCGGACGGTCCGATGAAGAAGCCGTGCACGCCGTCGACGTCGAGCATGGCGTCGAGATGGTCGAGTCCCTTCGCGGTCTCGATCTGCAGCAGCAGACACACGCTCGCATCCGCACGCGTGAAATAGTCGGGTATCGCGCCCCAGCGCGAGGCGCGCGCCGATGCGACGCCGCGGATGCCGTTCGGCGGATAACGCGTCGCGGCGACGAGGTCGCGCGCCTGCTGCGCGGTCTCGACGGACGGGATCAGCAAGGACTGCGCGCCGAGGTCGAGATACTGCTTGATCAGCACCGCGCTGCCTTCGGGCGGACGCACGACCGCATGGGTCGGATAGGCCTGCACCGCCTGCAGTTGCGCAAGGATGCGCGGCACGTCATTGGGCGCGTGCTCGCCATCGATCAGCAACCAGTCGTAACCGGCGCTCGCGACGATCTCGATCGCATAGGGGTCGGCGAAGCTCGTCCACAGGCCGATCTGCGTTCGGCCCGCGGCGAGCGCCGCCTTGAAGGGATTATCGAGCGTGAAGTCCATCGGGCCGTCCGCTTATGACAGGTGTTCGCGTTGCTTGCTTGAGCCCGTGGCTTCCGTGAAACGACACGCGATCGAACCGAGCGGCCCGTAATCGACATGGAAGGTATCGCCGGGACGCGCGGGAATCGGCGCGGTAAACGAGCCGCCGAGGATGATCTGCCCGGGCTCGAGTCCGACGCCGTGCGCATACAGCGTGTTCGCGAGCCACGCCGGCCCGTTGCCCGGATGATTGAGCACGGCGGCGGCCACGCCCGACTCCTCGATGACGCCGTTCCGATAGAGCACGGCGGCCACCCAGCGCAGGTCGACGTCGTCGGGTCGGATCGGTCTGCCGCCGAGGACGATGGCCGCATTGGCCGCGTTGTCGGAGATCGTATCGAACACCTTGCGCGTCACGCGCGTCTCGGGATCGATCTGCTGAATGCGCGCGTCGATGATTTCGAGCGCGGGCACCACGTAGTCGGTCGCATTGAGCACATCGAACAGCGTCACCTCGGGTCCGTACAAACGCGCCTTGAGAATGAACGCGAGTTCGACCTCGACGCGCGGCACGATCAAGCGTTCGAACGAGATCGCCGCGCCGTCGCTGTAGAGCATGTCGTCGAGCAGCACGCCGTAGTCGGGTTCGTCGATATTCGACGACCGCTGCATCGCGCGCGATGTGAGGCCGATCTTGTGACCGATGATCCGCCGCCCCGCCGCTACCTTGCGCTCGACCCAGGCGCGCTGGATCGCATAGGCATCGTCGATCGTGATGTCCGGGTAGGCGAGCGAGAACTGGCCGATCTGCGTGCGGGTCCGCTCGGCCGCGTCGAGCTGGTCCGCGAGCGTGCGGATGCGGGCTGAATCGAGCGTCGTCATGCGTGTCCCTGTGCCGTCTTCAAACGCGCATGAATCGTGTTGAATTTATAAGAGCCCTGCGCGCCGCCCTCTTCGACATACAACGACAACGCGAGCGGCCGCTGCTCGGCGAGCACATGAAAGTGCGCCTTGACGAGCTCGAACAATGCGTCGAAAAAACGCTGCTTGAACGCCGGATCGCGCCCTGGACCGATTTTCGTCGTGATGTGCACGAACGCGTCGTCGCCCTGACCATCGGCGATCACATAGTCGTCGAGACGGATCGCGCGCACGCGGATGCCGCCCGTCGGGAACACGCCGTCGGAATCGCGGAATTTCGCGGCCAGCGTGTCGAGCAAATCACGGATACGGGCCTCGGGGCCCAAATTGTTCGTATATTCGACGATGCAATGCGGCATCTTCGGCTCCTCAGGCAATGTCCATGGTGGCGGTGAAACAGCCCGTCGCGAAGATCGGGATCGGCGTGTACGAGAGCACGGTGCCCTTGCCGCGCGCGGCCGCCGCGACGGCGATCAACGTCCGGATCTCGAATGCCCCCTGCCCGGCCTCGGCATAGACCGCCGTGTCGCGATAATCGAGCAGACGGTCCTTGTCGTTGTGCGACCACCGCGTCAGAAACTCGCGGTCCCAGGCTTCGTTGATCTTTCCCGAGTCCGGCGTCGCGGGCCAGTGCGAGATGCCGCCCGTGCCGACGAAGGCGATGCGCTCGGGCATCGCGTCGGCCGCGCGGCGAATCGCTTCGCCGAATGCCCAGGCGCGATGCAGGGGCGTCAACGGCGGTCCCTGGCAATTGATGTTGCCGGGAATGATCGCGAGATCGTCGCGCGGCGTCAGGAAATGCAGCGGCACGGCAATGCCGTGATCGAATTTCCATTCCTCGCAATAGGCCACATCGACGGTCTGCATGACCCCCTCGATCAGACGCGCCGACAGCGCGGCATGACCCGGCACGCGGCGGCGCGCGATCTTGAGGAATCGTTCGTCTTCGATCGGCCCTTCGTAGTGATCCGCCATGCCGAGCGCGAACGCCGGCATGTTGTTCATGAAGAAATTCGCGAAATGCTCGCCCGCCACGATCACCAGGGCGTCGGGCCGCGATGCTTCGAGGGCTTCGCGCATGCGGCCGTAGCTCGCGTAAAACGGATCGCGCAAGGCGGGATCGGCCAGTTCGGCGCGACTCGTGATGCCCGGCGAATGACTGCACACGCCCGCAAAAACCAGACTCATAGTCCCGCCACCTTTTCGTCGACGCGCGTCGTCATCGCATAGACCCCGGCGCGGACCGGGCCATAGCGGCGCACGCCCTCGCGCATCTGCTCGAGATAGTCGCTCCATCCGACCTCGCAGAGCGCCGCGAAGTGCATGAGCAACTGACAGTTGACGCCGAGCACGTACAACAAACCGATATCGCGACGCAGCAGCGCGGCGCGCTCTTCGTCGGTGAGATCGTAGCGTTCGAGCATGGCGCCCAGATCTTCGCGGGCCGTGCGCTGCAGCGCCGGCTCGCGATTGATGTCATAAAACACTTTCTGCAACTGATACAGACTCATTGCAGTCCCTCCGCGGCATGGCTGTGATCGTGTTGGCAAGACGGCCGATGCGTTCGATCTCCGTGACGACGCGATCCCCGGGCTTCAGATAGCGCACGCCCTTCGGCGTTCCCGTCAGGATCAGATCGCCGGGCGACAAGGTCATGAATTCCGACAGGTACGCGATCAGCGTCGGCACCGAGAAAATCATGTCGCGCGTATTGCCCGACTGCGCTTCCTCGCCGTTGACCGTGGTGCGCAACGCGAGCGACATCGGATCGGCGATATCGCTCGCGTCCACGAGCCACGGACCCAACGGCGTGCACGCGTCGCGGTTCTTCACGCGCAGATTCGGCCGGTAGTAATTCTCGAGATACTCGCGCAGCGCGTAGTCATTCGCGATCGTGTAGCCCGCGACATGGTCATAGGCGTGCGCCTCGCGGATATGCCTGCCGCCGCGACCGATGAGCACCGCGAGCTCACATTCGAAATGCATCTGCGCCACGTCGTCGGGACAGGCGCTGAAGCCTTCATGCCCGACAAAGGCGTCCGGTCCCTTGAGAAAAATCAGCGGACGCTCGGGCGGCTTGAATGCAAGCTCGGACGCATGATCCGCATAATTGAGGCCCAATGCGAACACGGTACGCGGCGTGACGGGCGGCAGCCACGCGACGTCCGCGAATCGCACGACCTGGCCGTCGGCGAGACGAAGCCGCGCGGCCGACGCCTCCGATCCGTCTGATGCGTCCGATACGTCCGCTCCATCCGATACGTCCACGATCGCCGAATGAATCCGGCCGCCATAGACCACGCGCGCGCGTTTCATTGGCGCCCTCCCTCGTGCTCGACGACGCATTCGAGGCGACCCACGCCGGGCGCCGTCGCCGCGACCCGGCTCCCCACGCGCACGCGCGACGCCGGCAGCGTCCCGATGCAGAGCAGCGCATCGCCGGCACGCAACGTCATGAACGACGAGATCGACGCGATCAGATGCGGCACGGACCACACGGCGTCATCAAGTCGAATCGACGACACGATCCGCGCGTCGACTTCGAGATCGATCGCGAGATCATCGGGCAACCCGCGATCCGTGAGCGGCGTCACGGCGGGGCCGATCGGCAGAAACCCGTCGCGACAGTGTTCGCGGATCGGCGGACGGAAATAATCGGCGCCGGATTCGGCGAGATGGATCGCAAGCGTCACGCCCGCGACATGGCGCATCGCGTGCTCCGCGCGCACCGCGTAGGCGTCTTCACCGATGACGATCGCCAGCGCCGCGCTGGCCTCGATCTCGCGCAGCGTCGCGGGCACGCGAACCTGCCCGCCGTGCGCGAGATACGTATTGCGCGGCTTGATGAACATGACCGGCGCGGACGGCGCCTTGCCATACGGAGGCCGCGCGAATGCATCGGCCTGCGCGGCGAGTTCGGCGCGCGCATTCAGCGCCACGCCGTAGACCGTTCCGTCGATCGGCACTCTGCCCGCTTGCGTCTCGTTCATCGCCGCTCCTTATTTATTTGATATGTTAAGTATTGGCGTGACGAGAACCATCGGGGTTGACCCTGAGGTCTTAAATTGCGTGTTCAGTCATCGGAAGCCGCCGTCGCGCCGGGGTCCAATGCGATGAGCCCATCGAGCATCCGATAGATCTCGCGCAGTTGCGGGCCGCCGATTTCCGTTTCGAGTTGCGCGTAGATTTCGGCCGACTCCTGGACCATCGCATCGAACAACGTGCGCCCCGCCTTCGACAGCGAGACGCGAGAACGCCGTTGATCGGCGGGGTCGGGGCTGCGTTCGACGAGTCCTCGGCCTTCGAGCAGCGGGATCGTGCGCGACAGACTCGCGGCCTGGATATACGAGCGCTCGGCGAGCGATTGCATATCGATGCCGTGTTGCTCGGCGAGCACGCGAAGGATCCGCCATTGCTGCTCGGTCACGTCATGCTCGCGCAAATGCGGACGAAAGCGCTGCATGACGGCATCGCGCGCGCGCATGAGCAGCATCGGCAACGAACGCTCGAACGAGCGTGAGGTCATCGGGGCAAACCCCGTGAGCGCGGTATCGGCCGCGTTGCGCTTGATGACGGATGTTTTCTTTGCGGATGGCATGAACAGCCTGGGCGATGCCCGATGTCGTTAAATTCGAGTGATCCAAGTGTAGCCGCAGTCGCCGCACGCTTGCGCGGCGCACGAAGCCGTGAACGTGGAGTAAACGAGCATTTCGCTCACTCCCGAATCACTTAACATATCAAATAATAACGCGATCCCATCGCAGACCGTCACATCGAAACGCGGATACGCATGCGGCACGCATCGGATACGGTGCGCCGATCGGCCATGTTCGCGCGATCGACACGCGACGGCACCGGTTCTTTAGATCATTCGCTAGGAGACATGCATGCAAGACGAACGGCTCGCCCGGCTGCTGGACCGCACCGACATCTTCGACCTCGTACGGCTCGAACGCCACGCGCGCGACGTCAAGGATTGGACCGGTCTGCAAAACAGCTTCCTGCCCGACGCCCCCGTGCGCACGACATGGTTCGACGGCACGGCCGCCGAGTTCGTCGAGGCATCGAAGAAGAAAATGGGCCGGACCGGCGCAATCATCAGTTCGCCCAAACATTGGATCATGCCGACGGTCTTGCAGATCGAAGGCGACCGTGCGCTCGTCGAGAGTCAGGCCTCGATCTTCGATCGCCTCACGCTCGACAGCGTCGAATTCGACATCTTCCAGTACTGCCGCTTCGTCTCGCGCGTCGTGCGAACCGGCGACGGCTGGAAGCTCGCCTCGTTCGAAGGGATCTATCAGCGCGATTACATGCGCAGCGTCAATCCGGCGGACCCGCTCCCGGTCGATTGGGATCTCGTGAAGACGCTGCGGCCGTCCTATCGATTTCTTGCGTACACGCAATTGCGCCGCGGCTATACGGTGAATCCGGAGCTGCTCGGCGACGATCGGCCCGACTTGCTCGAATCGTTCTATGCGGCGGAAAAGGCGTGGCTGCATCGGACCTAGCCGACGCCATACGCACCGCCCGACGCGGTGCGACACCCGGGGGTGCGAAACGCGTGCGCCGTCTTTGCCCTCACTTCACGGTCTGCGACGCGCGAGCGCCATCGACTCACGACATACACGACACGCACGCACCCTCTTATCCGTCACGCCAGGAGACACGCGATGACACGCACCATCGACATCAAGGCCTTGATCGACGAACGCAGGATTTCGGGTTTCCAGTGGCTGTTGGTCGTGCTCTGCTTTTTGATCGTCATGACCGACGGCATGGACGTCGCGATCATGGGCTTCGTGACGCCGTCGATTCTCAAGGCCTGGTCGATCTCGCGTCCCGCGTTCGGCGTCGTCATCAGCGCGGCGCCGCTCGGCCTCGTACTCGGCGCGTTGTTCGCCGGGCCTTCGTCGGATCGGTTCGGGCGCAAGATCGTGCTGATCGTGTCGGTGTTCGCGTTTGCCGTGCTCACGATCGCGGCGGCGTTCTCGACGACGCCGATCGAAATGGCCGTGCTGCGGCTGCTTGCGGGCACGGGCCTCGGCGCCGCGATGCCGAACACGACGACGCTGCTCTCCGAATACGCGCCTCAGCGACGTCGCGCGCTGATGATCACGATCATGTTCACGGGCTTCAATCTGGGCTCGGCGTTGATCGGTCTTGCCGCCGGGTACATGATCCCGCGCTTCGGCTGGCGGTCCGTGCTCATGCTCGGCGGCGCGATTCCGCTCGCACTGATCCCCGTGCTCGTGCTGTTGCTGCCTGAATCCGCGCGTTTTCTCGCCTTGCGCGGCGCATCGCCGGCCCGGATCGCCGCCACGCTCGGGCGCGTGCTCGGCGTGCACTACGAGGATACCGTGTCTTTCGTCTCGAGCGAGCCCGCGCTGGGCACGCAAAAACCGATCGGTGTGCTGTTCCTGCGCGGCTATGCGCGTATCACGCTCGCCTTATGGCTCACGAACGGCATGGGGCTGCTCGTGATCTACCTGCTGACCGGCTGGCTGCCGACGTTGATGGGCGATGCCGGCGTCAGCGTCGCGACGGCCGCCTACGTGACGTCGATGTTTCAGCTCGGCGGCACGATCGGCGCCGTCTGCGTCGGCTGGGTCATGGACCGCATCGCACGGCCCGGCATCGTGATCGGGCTCGTGTACCTCGCGGGCGCCGGCTGCATCCTGACGCTCGCGCACGCGGGCGCGCTGGCCTCGACGATCGCCTCGCTCGTGTTCGCCGCGGGCTTCTGCATGAGCGGCGCGCAAACGGGACTGCAGGCGTTTTCGCCGAGCTGCTACCCGACCGTCGCGCGTGCGACCGGCGTGAGCTGGATGCTCGCGATCGGACGCTTCGGCAGCATTTTCGGCTCGGCCATCGGCGGCGTGTTGCTCGGGATGGGCTGGGGTTTCTCGGCGATCCTGTCGTTGCTCGCGGCCCCGGCCGTATGCGCCGCGATCACGATCGCCGCCAACACGCGCGGCCGCGCACAGACGCCGGAGCCGCATACGATCGCGCATTGAGCGGCGCGCCGACGCGCAAAGCCGCTCGCGCCCCGACGATCATTCACACGGACGAGGCCCCGTATCGCGTCGACCTCGTCCGCATCTCGATCACGCCCGCCTCGGCATGCGAAGCGTCGCCGATTCGTATCCGATCGAGACACAATTCGATCGACGCACGGGTTTCGCCTCGCTTTCGCTCTGTCCCTTCATTCTCGTCCCCGCTCCCGCCCTCGCCGATCCATCTTCCGCGCCGCTCGCGCGCAACGCCCGCGACCCTCATTGCGATTGCGGGCTTTCAAACCGGTATCCCTTCATTTCACGATGCTTTTGATGTGATTCGGGTCAACCCTGAGATGCAATCCGTCATCGGTCAATGACGGAATCACATCAATTCCCGGGCGTTTTGACGCTCCCAAACCCGAACACTAGACTGCAGTCCGAACTACACAGCGCGCATGCCACACGCAGCGACAGCTCGCGTTTGCCATGCCGATCAAGGAGACACGATGGGCATGAAGCCTTTGGCCGCCGCCACCGAGACCCCGGCGCGCGGGCGCCGCAAACACTGGCTGGCGTCGCTTGCGGCGCGCCGCGAGGCGTCGGTCTTCTGCATGTTCATCCTCGTGTTCGTGGGTCTCGCGTTCGCGAGCGAATTCTTCTTTACGACTCGTAATCTGTTCAACGTCGGCCGGCAGATCTCGGTGACGGGCATCATCGCGCTCGGCGAATCGCTCGTGATCATCTCGGCGGGCATCGATTTGTCGGTCGGATCCGTCGTCGGCCTGGCCGCCGTGTTGTCGGCGATCGCGGCCAACGTGACCGGCAGTCCGCTGCTCGGCATCGTCGCCGCGCTCGGCACCGGGGCGATCGCCGGCGCGCTCAACGGCCTCTTCATCACGCTTGTGCGGATCAATCCGTTCATCACGACGCTCGGCATGTTGTCGATCTGCCGCGGCGCGGCGCTGCTGATCACGAGCGGCAGTCCGCAGCCGTTCGACAACTGGGCCGCATGGTTCGGCGCGGGTCATATCGGCAAGGTGCCGGTCCAGTTCGTGTTGCTTCTGCTGCTGTCGGTCGTGTTCTGGATCTTTGCGACACGCACGCGTTGGGGTCGCAACATCTATGCGGTCGGCGACAACGCGCGCGCCGCGCATCTCGCCGGTATCGACGTGCGCGCCACCCGGATGATCGTCTACACGATCGCCGGCACGCTCGCGGGACTCGGCGGCCTGCTGCTGACCGGCATGCTCGCGAACGCCAATCCGAACTTCGGCACGGGCTACGAGCTCGACGTCATCGCGGCCGCGATTCTCGGCGGCACGGCGCTCACGGGCGGCCGGGGTTCGGTGCCCGGCGTGCTCGTCGGCGCGGGGCTCATGGGCCTGCTGCGCAATGCATTCGTGCTGCTGGGCGTATCGGGGTACTGGCAGACGATCACGATCGGCCTTGTGGTGCTCGTCGCCGTCGGTGCCGACAGTTGGAAAAAGAGTCGCAATGAATTCTGACCAAACCACGGAGACAACGATGACCACGCTTTCCCGCCGTTCCTTGCGCATGTCGCGTTCGGGCACATCCCGCTTGAGCACGTCCCTTCGCGCGCTCGCGCTCGCCTTGTGCGCGACCGCCTTCGCCGCGCATGCCGACGTCCCGCTGCCGGCCGCCGCGAAAGCGCGCGGCGCAACGGTCGAAGCCAAGGGGCCGGCGCCCAAGCATTTGCGTATCGCCGTGCTGACCTATCAGGGCAGCTCGTTCTGGCAACAGATGGAAGACGGCACGCAGGCCGCGATCGCCTATCTGAAGCCCTTGAATACCGACGTCGTCGAAGTGCCGCTCGGCACGAATCTGAGCGCCGAAGTCTTCGACGCGGGGCTCGACGGCGTCATCGCCAAGCAGTTCAACGGCGCGATCGGCGTACCGATCTTCGACGGCACGGTGAGCAAGGTCAACGAGGCCGTCGATGGCGGCATTCCGTTCTACAGCGTGATCGCCGACTCGAACGCGCACTCGAAGCGCGGCGTCAGCATGGGCATGCAGGCCTACGACGCGGGCCATGCCGCGGGCGACTTTATCGCCAAGCAGATCGGCGGCGAAGGCAAGGTCGTCGTGATCACGGGCGTGCTGGGCGCCGCGCAGCACGATGCACGCATGAACGGCGCGATGGATCTTTGGAAGAAGTCGTATCCGAAGATCAAGATCATCGGCCCGTTCGAATCGAAGGACGATGCGGCGACCGTCTATTCGCAAGCCACGGATGCGATCAGCGGCAACCCCGACCTCAAGGTCATCTACGTGACCGCGAACGGCTCCGAGGCCGCCGCGAAGGCCGTCAAGGATGCGAAGGCCACCGGCCATATCGGCGTCGTCGGTTATGACGATCTGCCCGAGAAGGCGCAATACAAGCAGGACGGCGAAATCCTCGCGCTGCTCGATCAGGCGCCCTACCGGCAGGTCTTCGATGCGGTCGTCATGATGCACAACCAATTGGCGTTCGGCGCGAAGTATCCGTCCGACATCGTGATTCCGTCGCCGGTCGCCTATGGCAAATATGCGCACCATTGACGCCGCCGCGCCGTCGGCCGACGGCGCCATGCCCCCGCTGCTGTCGCTGCGCGGCATCCGCAAGGCGTACGGCGCCGCGACCGTGCTCGACGGCATCGATCTCGACTTCCGGCGCGGCGAAGTCGTCGGTCTGCTCGGCGAGAACGGCGCGGGCAAGAGCACGTTGATGAACATCGTGTCGGGCAGCGTCGCGGCCGACGACGGCAGCGTGATCTTCGACGGCCGGCAGCGCAACTGGTCGCATCCGCGCCAGGCGATGGAGGCCGGCATCGCGTTCGTGCATCAGGAACTGACGTCGATCGGCGCGATGACGGTTCGCGAGAATCTGTTTCTCGGCGACTACTGCGCGCGGCGTGCGTTCATCGATATCCGCGCGATGCGCGAAGGCGCGCGGCGTCTGCTCGATCAGGTCGGCGCCGCGCATATCGATCCCGATGCCGAGATGAGCACGCTGCGGATCGCGGATCAGCAGTCGGTCGAAATCGCCAAGGCGCTGCGCTCGGATCTCAAGGTGCTGCTGCTTGACGAACCGACCTCGTCGTTGACCGCGCACGAGGCGCAAGCGTTGTTCAAGCTCGTCGAGACGCTCAAGACGCGCGGCGTCTCGATCGTCTTCATCACGCACAAGCTCGAAGAAACGCTCGCGGTATGCGATCGCGTGATCGTGTTGCGCGACGGCCGGCTCATCAGCCATCGCGCGATCGCCGACACGAACCGATCGACGATGGTCGCCGAGATGGCGGGCCGTGAGATACGGCTCGACGTCGCGCGGCGCGCCGACGTACCCGCGGGGCGCGACGTACGGCTTCGCGTGCAGAACCTGAGCGCGGCGGGTTTGCTGCGCGGCGTCGATCTCGACGTTCGCGCGGGTGAAGTGCTGGGTCTGTTCGGACTCGTCGGCGCGGGCCGCACCGAATTGCTCGAAACTTTGTTCGGCGCGCGCGCGATCGATGCCGGCACGCTCGAACTCGATGGGCAGCCCTACACGCCGCGCTCGCCCGTGCGTGCGCTCGCGCACGGCGTCACCCTGCTGCCCGAGGGCCGCAAGGCGAACGGCATTCTGCCGAGTCAGTCGGTCGCGCAAAACATCACGGCGTCCGTGCTCAAGCCGTCGTCGCGCTTCGGCTTCCTCGACCGGCGCGCGTTGCGCCGCCATCTCGACGCCGGGCTCACGCAATGCCGCGTTCAGACGCACGACGTCGGGCAAGCGATCGAGGAGCTCAGTGGCGGCAATCAGCAAAAGGCGCTGCTGGCGCGCTGTCTCGCGGTCGGTCCGCGCGTGCTGCTGCTCGACGAACCGACGCACGGCATCGACGTCGGCGCGAAGGAACAGGTCTATCACCTGATCGAGCAGCTTGCGGCACAAGGCGTCGCCGTGCTGTTCGCCTCGTCGGATGTGCTCGAGATCATGCGGCTCGCGAACGGCGTGGTCGTGCTGTCGAACGGTCGCGTCGCCGAACGGTTCAGCGCGTCCGAGTTCGATCCCGTACGGATCGTCGGCGCGGCGTTTCGGTATCTCGAGCAGGCGCGGGGGTGATCGAACTCAACTCGCCACCGCGTACCGATTCTCCGGATACGGCAAACCGAGATGGTCGCGCAAGGTGCGGCCTTCATAGTCGCGGCGATAGAGGCCGCGCCGCTGCAGGATCGGCACGACGTGTTCGACGAATTCCGAAAACGCCGTCGGCGTGCCGCCACCCACGATAAAGCCGTCGGTCGCGCGCGACTCGAACCAACGCTGCAATTCGTCGGCCACGGTCTCGGGCGTACCGATGAAATGCGGTCTCGGCGCGGCCGCTTCGAGCGCGACCTGCCGCAGCGTCAGGCCGCGTTCGCGCGCCTTCGCCTTGATCTTGTCGGTGCCGCTCTTGAAACTGTTACTGCCGAGATCACCGATATCGGGGAACGGCGCATCGAGCGGATACTGACTGAAATCGTGATGCTCGAAGAAGCGGCCCAGATGGTCGATCGCGCTTTCGACGGTCAACAGCTTCAACGTGTCCTGATAGCGCTGCTCGGCTTCTTCGGCCGTGCGGCCGAGAATCACGCCGATGCCCTGAAACACGCGTAGATCGTCCTCGCTACGCCCGCCCTCGACGACCTGCCGCTTGAGATCCGCGTAGTACGCCTGCGCCTCGGCCAATGTATCGTGATGCGTGAACACCGCGTCGGCATGCCGCGCCGCGAGCTTCTTGCCGTCCTCCGACGCACCGGCTTGAAACAGGATCGGACGCCCCTGCGGCGTGCGTCCGACATTGAGCGGTCCCTCGACCGAGAAATACGTGCCCTTGTGATCGAGCGTATGGAGCTTGGCGGGATCGAAGAACACGCCGCTCTCGCGATCGCGCACGAAGGCATCCTCCTCCCACGAGTCCCAGAGCCCCTTCGTCACGTCGAGATATTCGCTCGCGATCCGATATCGCTCGGCATGCTCGGGATGATGGTCGCGCGAGAAGTTGCGCGCCGAGCCTTCGAGCGGCGACGTCACGACGTTCCACCCCGCGCGTCCGCGACTCAAGTGATCGAGACTCGCGAATTGACGCGCGACCGTGAACGGCTCGCTATACGACGTCGAGAGCGTGCCGACCAGGCCGAGCCGTTCGGTGACCGACGACAACGCCGACAGCAGCGTCAGCGGTTCGAAACGATTCAGGAAGTGCGGAACCGATTTCGCATTGATATGCAGACCGTCGGCAATAAACACGAAATCGAACTTGCCCGCCTCCGCGCGGCGCGCGACGTCCTTTGCGAAATCGGGATTGATGCTCGCGTCGATGACGGCATCCGGATGCCGCCAGCCCGCATGGTGACCGCCCGGACCGTGGATCGTCGCGCCGAAATGGATCTGCCGCGCGGCAGGCGTCGAAGACTTCGCTTGTGTCATGGTTTTAGCCTCGGTTCGATCAGTTATGCAAATGCGGCGCGCGGTGCGTGCGCCGACAGATTCGGCACGGTCTCGACCAATGAGGCCGTATACGGATGTTCAGGCGCGCGGAACACGCGATCGACGGGGCCGGTCTCGACGACGCGGCCATCACGCATCACGACAATCCGGTCCGCCACGTGATGGACGACGCCGAGATCGTGCGAGATGAACAGCATCGCCGTGCCGTGCTCGGCCTGCATCTGCGCGAGCAGATCGAGCACCTGCGCCTGAATCAAGACGTCGAGCGCGCTGACGGGCTCGTCGGCGACCAGCAACGCCGGGTTCGTGGCGAACGCGCGCGCGATCGCGACACGCTGACGCTGACCGCCCGACAGTTCACGCGGATACCGCGCATAGACCGACGCGTCGAGCCGGACTTCGTCGAGCAGATCGAGCACGCGTTTGCGGCGTGCGGCGTCATCCAGGCCGCCGAGTACGTCGAGTACGTCGACGCTCTCGCCGATGATCCGGCCGACCGTATAGCGCGGATCGAACGAGCTATAGGGATCCTGCGCGATCCATTGGATTCGCGCGCGATGAGGTCTGCGCGCGGCCTCCGTGAGCGCGCTCCATGGCCGCCCCTCGAAGCGCACCTCCCCTTGACTCGGTGCGACGAGTCCGAGCACGATGCGCGCGACCGTCGACTTGCCCGATCCCGACTCGCCGACAATGCCGAGCGTCTCGCCCTTCGCGAGCGTCAACGACACGGACTCGACCGCGGCCGGCGCATCGGGCCGCGCGTCATAGCGCTTCGAGATCGATTCGACCGACAAGACCTGCGCATCGGGCACGATGCGCTTGGGCGGCAGCGGAATGCGAGCACCGGCACCCGCGGTTGCGCCGGCGTTTGTGCTTACGCCAGCACCCGCACCCGCACCGGCCGTATTCGACGTCACGCTCGGCGTCGGCTCGGCGAGACGGAAACCGCGCGACGCAGGCACCGGAATCGCAGCGAGCAAACGCCGCGTATACGGATGCGCGGGCGCGCTCAGCACGGTGTCGACGGGTCCCTGTTCGACGACGCGGCCCGCGTGCATCACGAGCACGCGGTCGGCCAACTCGGTGACCACCGACAGATCGTGCGTGATCAGCAGCACGGCATCGCCCGCGTCGCAACGCGCACGCAATAGCGCGAGAATCTGCCGCTGAACGGAAACGTCGAGCGCCGTCGTCGGTTCATCGGCGATCAGCAGCGACGCGCCGCCCGCGATCGCAGTGCCGATCAGCACGCGCTGCCGCAGACCGCCCGAGAGTTGATGCGGATATTGCGGCAGGCGGCGCGCCGGATCGTCGATGCCGACCGCGCGCAGAATCTCGGGACTGCGCGTGCGGACCTCGCGGGACGACACGCCATGCAAGGCCTCGGCCAACAGATCGCGAACTCGCCAAAGCGGATCGAGCGAGACGAGCGCGTCCTGCAGCACGTAACCGACTTCGCGGCCGCGCATCGCACGCCAATCGCGCTCGCGAAAACGGCGCGCGTCCTTGCCGGCGATCTCGAAGCGGTCGGCCTGCCACACGGCATTCGGACCGTTCAGCCCGACGAGGCTGCGTGCGGTCACCGACTTGCCCGATCCCGACTCGCCGACGAGCGCGACGCATTCGCCCGCATACAGGCTCAGGTCGATCGCGCTGACGACGGGTGTCGTTTGACCGCGTCCGTGAGCGCGTCCGCGAAAACCGACCGTGAGGTTCTCGATATGGGCCACGCGCGTGCCGTGCGCACCGACGCGCGTGGAGCGCGGCCCGGTATCGTGCGCATCGAGCGTCGGCAAAAACCAGACATTCGTCGACATCAGCGCACCTCCCGGCCATCGAAATGCGCCTGCCAATAGGCGCCGAGCGCGTTCACGGCGATCACGGCCAGCGTGATCGCCAGACCCGGCCAGACCGAGATCCACCACGCGTCGTAGAGATAATTGCGGCCGTCGGCGAGCATGAGTCCCCATTCGGGATTCGGTGGCTGCGGCCCCATGCCGAGAAAGCTGAGTCCCGAGGTCCCGATGATGACCGTGCCCAAGCCCATCGTCGCAAGCACGGGCACCTGCGCGACCGCGTGCGGCAATACATGACGCCAGACGAGCCGCCAGGGCGCGAGACCAAGCGCCCGCGCCTGTTCGACGTATCCCGATTCCGACACGATGAACGTCTGCGCGCGCACGACGCGCGCGAAGTTCGGGATCGCCGCGATCCCGAGCGCGAGCATCAGGTTCGCGGCGCCCCGTCCCGTGAAGGCGATCAGTACCAGCGCCAGAAGCAGTTCGGGAAACGCCGAGACGACATCCAGCAAGCGCGTGATCAATTCATCGAGACCGCCGCGCGCGAGACCGGCGAGCAGGCCGAGCGCGGTCCCCGCCAGACTCGCGACCGCGATCGCCGCGACGCTGATCGACAGCGAATACCGCGCGCCATAGATCACGCGTGCCAACACGTCACGGCCGAGCTGATCGGTGCCGAGCCAATGCTCGGCGCTGCTGCCGAGCTCGGCTGACACCGGATCGGCCGCGAGCGGATCGTAATGCGTGAGCCACGCGGGAAACACGGCCGCGACGACGTTCAGAATCAAATAGGCCGCGGCGAGCGCGAGTCCCGGGTGACGCACGATCCACGCAGCGGCGCGCGCGCCTGCGCGCGGGTGAAGCGGCCATTCGATGGCACTCGACATGAGAACCTCCGGTTCAGTGTCGGACGTGCCGATCGCGCAAGCGCGGATCGAGCAATAGATAGAGCAGATCGACCGCGGTGCTCAGCGCGACGTAGATCGCGGCGGACAGCATGGCGATCGCGAGGATCACGGGCGTGTCCTTCGAGACGACCGCGTCGACGATGACCTGACCGATCCCGGGCCGGCCGAAGACTTGCTCGGTGATCACGGCGCCGCTCAACAGGCTGCCGAACAACCAGCCCGTCAGCGTCACTGCGGGCAAGGCCGCGTGCCGCAACGCATGCCGCACGCGCAACGCGAACTCGCCGACGCCCCACGATCGCACGGTCAACGCATACGGTTCGTCGAGCGCGCGCTCGATGCCCTTGCGCAGCACGCGGCCGACGATCGCGCCCTGCGCGAGTCCGAGCGAGAGCGCCGGCAGCACGATCGACGCAAATCCTCGATCGCCCGCGACCGGAAACCATTTGAGCGTGAAGCTGAACACGAACAGCAACAGAATGCCGAGCCAGAACGACGGCGTCGACGTCACGACGAGTTCGATGCCGGACGCGATCCGGCTGCTCCAGCGACGACCGGCGGTCAAGGTCGCGAGCCCGACCGCGAACACGAACGCCACGACGAAGGCCGCGGCCGTCAACGCGAGCGTCGGTCCCAACTGACCGAGGACGAGCGGCGCGACATCGGTATTGAGCACGTACGAGCGGCCGAAGTCGCCATGCAGCACGCGCCACACGTAACGCAGGTATTGCAGATAGAGCGGCGCATCGAGCCCCCACTCCTGCTTGACCGCCGCGACGATCGCGGGGGTGCTCAACTGCTGCCCGATCAGCATGCTGACGATGTCGCCGGGCGCGAGCTGCACGGCGATGAACGACAGCGTGACGACCGACCAGAGCACGAGCACGGCGCTGACGAGCCGCGTGACGACGGGCGAACGCAACCCCGTGCGGCGGATCGTCGCGCGCGGCAACGCCGCGCCTGCATCGCGTTCGGAGATCGATTGCGTCACGGCTGTTTCTTGAGCCAGATGTCGTACGCGTTTTCGGGCATCTGCGCGAACGAACGGAAGCCGACGCCTTGCACGGCCTTGGCCGCCGCAATTTCGTCCTCGGGTTCGTAGAGCGGCAGCGCATAGGCCTGCTGCTTGATCGCAAAGTCTTGCAGCGTGCCGTAAAGCTTCTTGCGTTCGGCCGTGTCCTGACTGCGCGCGGCGGCCTGCAGCCAGCTCGCGAGTTCGGGTGCCGACGCGCGGCTCAGATTGATCACACCGCCGTGCTCGAACGGCAGCCAGTGGTATTCGATGTCGATCGCATCGGGCGGCGTATTCGAATTCGCGAACACCCCATACTTGCCGCTCTTGTAATCGTCGTACCACGTGCCGATATCGACGACCTGGATCTGCAGATCCACACCAAGCCGCTGCCGTGCCTGGGCTTGCAGTGCCTGCAGCAGCACGCCGCGCTGATCGCGCAGCGTCGATTGGTCCTCGATGACGCTGATCGAAAGCCGCGCGCCCTGCTTCGTGCGATAGCCGGCCGCGTCGCGCGCACTCCAGCCGGCCTGATCGAGCAAGGTGTTCGCAAGCGTCGGATTATTGCCGTACGTCCCTTCGATACGCTTGTCGTAGAGCGGATCGATCGGCGACGTGATGCCCCATGCGCGCGTGCGCTCGCCGCGATAGATCGACTGCACGAGCGCCGTTGCGTCGAGCCCTTCGAGCAAGGCGCGGCGCACGTTCAAATCCTGTGTCGGACCATATGTCGTGTTGAAGAACAGCGAAAACGGCGTGCCCGTGTTCAGCGCGTGCCGGTATGTGTAGTCGGGATTGTTACGCACGCGCTTGGCGTCGTTGCCCGACAGTCCCTCGATCACGTCGACCTGCCCCGACAGCAGCGCGCCGAGACGCACCGACGATTCCGGCAGGAAGCGATACACGACGCGATCGAGATACGCGGGCCCCTGATGGCCCGCCGTCGCCGGCGCCCAACGATAGTCGGGGTTCCGCGCGAACTCGACCTCCTGTCCCTTGACGTAGCGGGTCAGGATAAAGGGTCCGGTGCCCGCGATATCGGTGCCGCCGGCCTTGACGTCGGGCAGACCGAATGCGCGCGGCGACAGCAGCGGCAGACGGCCGATGGTCGTCAGAAACGGCGTATAGGGCTCATGCAGCGTGATAACGACGGTTCGCGCATCGGGCGTTTTGACGTCGGCCACATGCGCGATGATCAGCGGCAGGACGCTGAGACTCGAATACGACAGATCGCGCGCGATGAGGATATTGCGCGCCACCGCCTGTGCATCGAACGGTGCGCCGTCGGTGAACTTGACGTCGTCGCGCAGCGTGAACGTATAGGTCTTGCCGTCGGCCGACACGTCGTAGCGCGTCGCGAGCCACGGCACGAAGCTGCCGTCGGGCTTCTGCGCGAGCAGGCTTTCGTACGTATTGCGCAAGAGCAGCGCCACCTTGTCCTGACCGTTCAATTGCGGATTCAGTGTGGTCGGCAGGGTTTCGACGCCCCACGTCAGCGTGCCGCCGGATACCGGCCGATCTTCGGCGAAACCGGGATGCGATATGGCGATCAGGACGGCTGCCGCAACCGCGCAACGCGATGCGCGCTGGACGACGCGCGTCGCCGGAAATGAAAACGTCATGGAGACAATGCCCTTGCAGAAAATCGCGATCGCGCCCGGAGCGGCGCCGATGCCGTCGAATCCTTTCCGCATCGAATCTCACGTTGACGCCGCGGACCTCGATCCGCTCGGCTCGCGCTTTGACATCGCGATCCACATCGGATTCAAACCGCGGAAAGCGTGGCCATACTGCATGGGCATTGCCGCGCCACAAACGAAGTTTTTGGACGATCGTTATGGCGCGTGAAATGAATACCTAATTGAAGGCCTAAACGAAGACCGGAATGACGGCCTGAATAAATCTCCAAGCGCACGGATCGTGATGACCCGCACGATCACCCGCCGTTCGCAAAGCGGCGGCAATGTTCGAGATACCCGGCCTCATGCGCGCCGACCAGTTCGACGATCGAATCCCAGAGCCATCGCGGCGCATCGATGGTCTTCGATCGATTCCTGCGAAGCTCGGCGAACCATCGCCCGCGCGCCGCGCGATCCATCTGGCGCGCATGCGCCTTGCCGACGACCGCGCCGAGATAGGCCGACAACTTCCTTGCGTCCCGTCGGCTCAGTTGCTCGACGTCGAGCTTGAGGTCCTGCGGCAATAACTCCCGAATGACGACCGCGCGATCGAGCACGCGCGCGGCGCGCATGCGATCGCCGAGAAACGGCGACAGGTGGCGCGCGCCTTCGACGATGCGTTCGGCGTTGCCGCGCGGCATCGATGCGTCCCGATAACGCGGCGCCGCCGCCTTGATCCCCTCCTTGACGTCCATGAGACAGAGGTCGTCTCCGTCCACGACGTCGCCGTCGATATCGAGCAGCACCGCGTAACGCAGCCTGCCGAGCGAGCTGCACCCTTTGACCCAGTACGCGGCGTCGAGCACCGTGACGTCGCCCGAGTCGGGACGGCCCTTCAACAGGGTCGCGAGTTCGACCATCTCCGGGCTTTCGAATACGCTCGCAAGCTCCGCGGATTCGGCGCGTGCAAGCGGCCAGAAGCGCTTGCCCAACGGAATGGTCGGCTTGAGGTCTTCAATGCGTTCGAGCGCCAGGTGATGCCACGACCGTCGTTCGGCCTCGCGCATGATCACGTGAACCGGTTCGGGCCGTTTGCCGAGATGCGCCTGTTTGCCCGCGCGAAACGACGATTCATACCCCGCCGCGAGCGCTTCGACGATATGCACGGTGGTGAGGCCCGGCAAGTCGGAGCCGCGCGATGCCGTCGCAAGCGACAAGCCGAGGCGGATCAGGTCATGACAGGGATTGCCGATCACGGTCTGATCGAGGTCGCGAATCTGGATCTCGACCTTGCCGCGGCCATTGGCGACGGGACCCAGATTCCCCGTGTGGCAATCGCCGCAAATCCAGATCGCCGGGCCTTGCGGCAGCGTCCGGATATCGGCTTGTTCGAGCCATTCGTAAAACTGTGAGGTGTTTCCGCGCATATATGCGTGCGCGGAGCGTGCCATCTTGAGGTTACGCAAGCGCCGCAGCGCATCGGGCCGGGCCTTGGGAGAAGGTAAGGATTTCATCCGCTCGTATCGTCGTGGTTGCGATGGAGGACGCACGACCCGCGGATTCGACCATCGCGAACCCGCGACGGATCGTTCGCCCGTCACGACTGAGCAAATTGCGTGCGCGGTCGCCAGACGTCCAAGAGAAACCGCCACGGACGAAAGGCGACGCGTGCCTTGATTCGAGCGCATCGTCCGCCCGCGTCGATGGATCGACGTCGCGTGCGGCTAGCGAGTCAAGCGTGGGACAGCGATACGCCCGCGCGCGCGAGAAGCTGTCGATTGCGTGCCGACAGATTGGCGAACGTCAGCAGCTTGCCGGCCTTCCGATAGCGTTCCTTGAGCGTTTCGAACGCGGCGATCGCCGAATGATCCGCGACGTGCAGATGCCGGCAATCGACGACGACCGCCTCACGATCGCGATGCGGCTCGAAAAGATCCTGGAAATGCGCGGTCGACGCAAAGAACAGCGTGCCATGCAGCACGTAGGTCGATGCCTCGCCTGCACCGTCCACACCGTCCGTGCCCTTCACCGCGCCATCCACCAGGTCGTCCACCAGGCCGTCCACCACCCCGTCAATTT
This sequence comes from Pararobbsia silviterrae, assembly GCF_003628125.1. GTDB lineage: Bacteria > Pseudomonadota > Gammaproteobacteria > Burkholderiales > Burkholderiaceae > Pararobbsia > Pararobbsia silviterrae. Next base: position 344,537 of record NZ_RBZU01000002.1, on the reverse strand, counting down.
TCTCGGCGCGAATTTCGCGCGCATGCTGCCATGCGAAATTCAAGGCGGCGATGACGATGCCGCACAACACGGCGATCGCGAGGTCGGTGAAAACCGTGATCACGGTGACGAGCACGATGACGAGCGCATCGTTGCGCGGCACTTTGCCGAGCACGCGCAACGATCCCCACGCAAAGGTCTGCTGCGCAACGACGAACATGACGCCGACGAGCGCGGCCAGCGGAATGCGCTCGATCAGCGGCGACAGAAAAAGAATGAAGAGCAGGATCATCACGCCGCTCGTCGTACCCGATACGCGGCTGCGGCCGCCCGAACTCAGATTGATCATCGTCTGGCCGATCATCGCGCAGCCGCCCATGCCACCGAACAGGCCCGACACGACGTTCGCCACACCCAGCGCGAGACATTCGCGATTCGGCTGACCGAGCGTCTGCGTGATCTCATCGGTCAGATTGAAAGTCAACAACGTTTCGAGCAGCCCGACGATCGCCATGAGCAGCGCATACGGGAACACAATCTTCAGCGTCGCGACGTCGAACGGAATCTCGGGTATCCGGAACGACGGGAACACGCCGGCGATATGCGCCATGTCGCCGAGGGTCCGCGTCGGCAGATGCAGCAGTTGACTCACGATGCCCACGCCGACGATGGCGACGAGCGCGGGCGGCACGGCTTTCGTGATCCGGGGCAGTACGTAGACGATCAGCATCGTCGCCGCGACGAGCGCGCTCATGACGAGCAAGGGCGTGCCGTGGAGCCAGACGGCGCCCTGCGGCGTGCGTTGCTTGAAATGCTCGAGTTGCGCCATCGCGATGATGATCGCGAGGCCGTTCACGAAGCCGATCATGACGGGGTGCGGCACCATCCGGATCAGCTTGCCGAGTCGCAACAGTCCGAACAGCATCATGAAAATGCCGCTCAGCACGACGGTCACCAGCAGGTACTGGACGCCATGCTGCTCGACGAGCGCGACGATGACCACGGCCATCGAACCCGCCGCGCCCGAGATCATGCCGGGACGGCCCCCGAGTATCGCCGTCAGCGCGCAAAGGATGAAGGCGCCGTAGAGCCCCATCAACGGGTTCAGATGCGCGACGAGCGCGAACGCAATGCACTCGGGGACAAGCGCAAACGACGTCGTCAGGCCGGCCAGGACATTACTCGGAATACTCGACAGCCACTGCTCGCGGAAGGTTTGGATCTGCATGGAACTCTGTTTTGCTATCGGAAAAGCGCGCGGTGCTTGCACACGCCCGCGCCGAGCCCGCCGAAAGGGATCGTAGTTTACCCTAGGACAATAAAGCCATGGCGCGCAGGCCGGGGGCGAAGCGACGCATGACGGCATGCCGATCGACTGTGGAAAACCCTAGCGGGTAAAACTACCTTGGCTCGCCTATTTTTTGTCTAAGGATTACCGACCGGCGGTGACTGGCGCCTTAAGACGCGATCGCCGCCTTGCGGGTCCACGGTGATTTTCCGAAGCGTTCGCGATGTCTGACGCCATCACACGGGTGATCGAGGCGCGGGTGTCGCTCGCCCTGCGAAATCGCATCGCACCCCAAAAACGCATCGACGAAACCGAAAGGAGACGTGATGGATGCCTTGCTCAATTTGCCCCAATACATCGCGGCGATCGGCGCGCTCGGGACATCGGCATTTGGACTCGTCGACGCGAGCAAACTGATTCGCGGCGGGCCGTCGAACTTTGGCTTCGGTTTTATCGCGGGCCTCGTCGGACGTCTTTTCCAGGCATCCGATTCGCAGGGCTTCAAACGAAGCGATTTGCTGGAGACGCTTCGCTCCAACTGGATCAACGGCGTCAGCCTCGACGATCAGATCAGCAAAGCCAAAGCGCTGATCAAGCTGATGCTCGACAACGACACCGTAACCGCGCTGGCCGGCGCGACAGGGTGCAACGCAAATCAACTCAAATCCGTCATGGATGCAATGGCGCAAGCGCAATCGCTCCAAGGCGCGGACATGGACACCTGGGGGCGATTCGACCTTGCTTTGACGGCCTTGCTCGACGAGGCCTATCAACGCGCCGACCAAAAATATCGGAACTACGCGAAAGGCTTGGCTTGCGTGGTCGCGACGGGTCTTGCCCTGGGAGGCGCATGGATTCTTCATGCCGGTGCGACAGAGGCCAAAACCATGGACGCGAGCTTCTGGAAACTCAACGATCCCGACCTCTGGACCGGATTGATCACCGGGTTGCTCGCCACACCGCTCGCGCCCGTCGCGAAGGATTTGAGCAGCGCGTTGACCGCGGCAATGCAAGTCATGCAATTCAAGGCGCGATAGGTGTCCGGGCATGACACACTTCATCAATCTTCGCGCTCAATCGGTCGGAGGCGGCGTCGCCGGCGCGCCGACGCTGTGGAACGATGGCAGCCCGGTCGATCTCGGCACGCTCGCCGGACTCGTCACGGGGCGCAACGTCCTGATCGCGACGCATGGATTCAATGTCAGCGGGCCCGACGGCCGGTCAGCGCTATCCATGTGGGAGACGCTGCTCACGCTACCCGGCTGGGCTTACATCGCGGTGCTCTGGCCTGGAGACTCGAGTTGGCTGCACGGTCTCGACTATCCCGTCGAAGGCAACGAGGCGATCGCGAGCGCGAAGCTGCTCGCCCCGTGCCTCGATCGCTACTGCACGGGAGCGGCGAGCCTCTCGTTTGTTTCGCATAGTCTCGGCGCACGCCTGGTGCTCGAGACCGTTCGTCAAACGCGATGCACGATCAGGCAGGCGATTTTGATGGCGGGCGCCATTGACGATACCTGCCTCGGCGGCGAATACCAGGACGCGGCGGCCAAGCTCGAATCGATCTCCGTGCTCGCCTCGATGCGCGACGAAGTGCTGGCGTGGGCGTTTCCTCCCGGCAACCTTGCCGGGGGCATCGTGACGAAGGGATCGCCGTATTGGCATGGCGCGTTGGGACGTTTCGGCCCCGCCGTTCCATTGCCGACGGGCATCGACGTCCCACCGCTTTGGCAGATCCCCGACAGTTGGGCGTACGGTCACCACAATTACTTGCCGCAATCCGGCTTCAGCGGCGTTCGCCTCGCGCCGCCCGAGACGGTCCCCCCGCCCGACACGTCGATACCCGGCACATTTCCGGGGTCGACGCCATGCTGGTCCGCGGCCGTGGTCTCCACGCTGCTGACTCAGCGCACTTAGCGCGTGAGCGACCCACGGCGATCCTTGCTCATTGAATGCGACGCGCCACGTACGAAACCCGCAGAGATATGACTCTAGGAGACGGCAATGCGACAGTCCACATGGAAGTGGCGGGCGTTGATCGGAGCCTGCGTGCTCTTGACGTCGGCGTGCACCGAGCTCGTCACGTATCAGCTCGCTGACGACCGCGCCGAGATCCCGCCGGCGGCGTTCCCCTACGCACTGAGTCAAACACGCCTGACGACCACGTTCACGGTCACGCTCGTCGATTGCACCCCGGCCAAGGATTCGACCTTTCCTTCGCTCAGTTTGAAAGTCGCGGCCGCCACGTCGCAGACGTTTGAAGCCGATCCGAAGGAACGCTACTACGTGGACTACACGCAGCTCGCGACGTTCTGGAAGTCCACGACGCTGAAAGTCACCACGGCGGGCGATCAAACCCTGCAATCCGTCAACACGGAGTCGAACGATCAGACGCTGCAAATTTCGGGGGCATTTTTGCAGACGGCCGCTTCGATCGCCGGGGCCGCGCTGACGGGAAGAGTCCACGTTCCGGAGGCAGAACAAGCCGCGCAACAAAAGCAGCTTGAATTCGATCTTCAATTCAAACAGAACGCGCCGCTCGGCCCGAACTCAGGCGCAGGCGGCACGCCGACCCATCCTCCGTATGCCATCGTCTCGGCGTGCAGTCATGACGCCATGACGTCCATCGACACGCTCAACAAAAAGAAGCAGGCGCTCAAAACATTGCAAGCGACGCTTAAACCCGCCGGAGGTGCGTCAGCGCCGTCGACCGCTTCCGACGCGGCGATTTCGCAGGCGGCGAACGACGTAGCGGATGCCACGAAGGCCGTGACATTGCTGATACCGATGACCCTGGAGCCGAAGATCGACGAATTCACGGCGAGTGACGGATCGCCGATCGAACGACATCTCTACCCAGCGAGTCTGCTCACGTACATCCGTCAAAAATGGGTCGATCGGGCGTTTCAAAACACGTGGATCGATGTGTCGTTCAATGGTGCGGCCCCTGTCACCGAAGCGGTTCCGAGGGACGCGTACGCGATCGCGGCCGCGGCCAGTGTCCAAGGTGGCGGCAACGATCTCGTGCCGGAGTCGACCGACGTGTCGTTCGAATTGTTCGTCCGGAAGTTCTCGCTCGGCGTCGCGCCGGCCAAAGGCACGCAAGCGGCATCGGGTTCCGTTGCGACGTCGGGCGGCCCGATCCAGCACGACGGGCTCGTCGTACGCCAACCGGCGACCGGATTCTTCCGCGCGTGCCTGGGGACGTGTCAAGCGCCCGATGCCTTCGGTGTGGTCCCGCCCGACGCCGCGGGCGTCAATGTCGATCTCGAACCGCAACTGCAAGTGTCCGTGCCACAGTTAGGCAAGAAACTCCATATGCCTTTGCACAACGGATTCGGCCAAGACATGACGCTCGCCGTGACCTTAGGTCCGGATGGGTCGACGAACGTGCTGTCCTTCCAGGACAACTCGACGATCGGCGCGGGCCTCACGGCGGTCGCGAACGCCGGCACAACGTACACGAGCGCTGTCACCGCGCAAAACGGCGCCATCACCGCACGCAACGGCGCGCTGACCGCACAAGAAGGACTGGCGGTCAGCAACGAACAAATCGCCGCGGGCTACGCAGGTCTTGCGACCACCAACGCGAGCTTCGCCGACAACGCGCTCAAGGCACAAGCCGATTGCATTCAGCAAGCGCAGACGATCATCAAAAACGGCCGCTCTCCGACCGTGCAATGTCCTGGCGGACAGTAACCGCCGCGACGCTCGAAGCGCGAGCCTGAAGTGCCTCCTCCCCGCGATCAAATCTTGACTCAACGATCCGCGTCCTCGCCCGCCAACGCATCGATCGTCACATCGAGCAACGCGCGCAGTCGCGCGACGCGCCTTAGATCGCGGTGATAGCCGACCCAGACGTCGCGCCCCGGCGGCGCGGCGCCGAGATCGATGCGACGGATCCCGGGCGTGGCATCGCCGAGCAAACAGGGCAACACGGCAAAGCCCGCGCCGAGCGCGCACATGCGCGCCTGCGCCTCGCGATTGTTGCTGCCGAACATGACCTTGGCCCTCGGCAACATCCGCTTGATCCACTCGACGTCGGGCAGCGTGGCGAACGCGCCGTCCATGCTGATCAGCGCACAACCGTCGCCGTCCCCGCGCGACGGCGGCGCGCGATCGACCGGTCCGTACAACGCATAGTCCATATGCATGAGCTTGCGTTGAACCACATCGGGCTCGTCGAACGGCGTGATGCGGAACAGCAGATCCGCTTCGCGCCGCGCGAGATTGTAGAGACGCGCATCGGTCACGAGCTCGATCGAGATCGCCGGATGCTCGCTCATCAGCCGCGCGAATACCGGCGTCAGCATATGAACGCCGAACCAATCGGACGACGACACGCGCAGCAGGCCCGTGAGCTGCGACTCGCTGCCCGTCAGGGCACGCTCGAACCCCAACGCCTCTTCTTCCATGCGCTCCGCATAGGCCAGCACGGCCGAACCGTCATCGGTCAACACGAAGCCGTCGCGCGTGCGCTGGAACAGCGTATGGCCAAGCGCGTGTTCGAGTGCGCGAAGGCGGCGCCCCATCGTCGGCTGACTCTGGCCCACGCGTTTCGCGGCCGCGCCGAGCGACCCGCAGCGCGCAATCGCGAGAAAGATCCGCACGTCGCTCCAATCAAGATCGCGAGCATTCATATTCGCATTCATTTTTGAATGATAGCCGTTCAGTATCGTCGATTTACATGCGTTTTAGCATGGATCAATATAATCCGCATGCCGACACCGTGTCTCGGCCCCGATCTGGAGATGACCATGACCCCGACGATGCAGGCCCTTGTGCTCGATCGCTATAACGGCCCCCTTGAATGGAAGACGCTCACGAAACCGGAACCGGCGCCGGGTCAAGTCCGCGTGCGCATCGCCGCGAGCGGGCTGAATCCGCTCGATACGAAAATCCGCGCTGGTCAAGCCGCACACGCGAAGCATCCCTTGCCGCTCGTGCTCGGCATCGATATGGCAGGGGTCGTCGATGCGGTCGGACCGGGCGTCTCGGCGTTCGAGATCGGCGACGCCGTCTACGGGATGACAGGCGGCGTCGGCGGGATTCAGGGATCCCTCGCCGAGTACGCGGTCGTCGATGCCGATTTGCTCGCGATCAAGCCCGCGAATCTTTCGATGCGCGAGGCGGCGGCGCTGCCGCTCGCGTTCATCACGGCCTATCTCGGCATCGTCGATCGCGCACGGGTGCAGGCGGATCAGACGGTTCTCGTGCAAGGCGGCGCCGGCGGCGTCGGACATGTCGCCGCGCAGCTCGCGCGCGCGCTCGGCGCCACGGTGTTCGCGACGGCGAGCGCGCGCGATCACGCCTACCTCGCGAGCCTTGGCGCCATACCGATCGACTATCGATCGCAATCCGTCGAACAGTACGTCGCGGCATGCACGCAGGGCGCAGGCTTCGATGTCGTCGTCGATACCGTCGGGGGGGCGTCGCTCGATGCCTCGTTCGGTGCGGTCAAGCACTTCGGGCACGTAGTCAGCGCCTTAGGCTGGGGCACGCACGCGCTGGCCCCGCTGTCGTTTCGCGAGGCGACGTATTCGGGGATCTTTTCGCTGCACCCGCTGCTGACGGGTCTGCATCGCGCGCACTACGGCGACGTGCTTCGCGAGGCCACGCGGCTCGTCGAGGCCGGCAAGATCGTGCCGAACCTCGATCCGCGTCGATTCGATCCGCAATCCGTCGACCTCGCGTATGAGGCGATCACGACGGCTACGGCACGCGGAAAGATCGTCGTCGATATCGCGTGAGGCCGGGGTCCCAGATCAGTTAGGTCAGGTCATCCCGGGTCTGATCCGATCGTCGCGATCATCGGAATCGTCGAACGGACTCACGGTCTGCCGACGAATCGGTGAGTCTGTGAGTCGGTAAGTCTGTAAGTCGGCGGCGCGAGGTGCCAGGTGCACCGCCGCCGCCGTTCCGCTCAACGTGTCGATGCGCGCGCCAGCACGCGTTCGGCGTTGCGGAACAGCACGCGTTCGAGCACGTCGTCGCGCAGGCCGAGTGTGAGCACGTCCTCGATGCTTTGCGTGATCGGACGGAACGGATACGACGAGCCGAACAACAGTTGATCGCCAAGAAATCCGTTCGCGGCTTCGACATAGGCCGTGCTGCCCGCGACGAACAGATACATGTCGGGCACGAGATACACGTTCGAATAGCGGAACGCCAGACCCAACGCCTGCTGCACATTCGGCCAGAAGCCGTGATAGCAGACGATGCGCAGATTCGGAAACGCGCGCGCCACGGCCGCGACCGGCGCCGGGTCGTTATAGCGCGGATCGGGCGTCGTCGGTCCCGTCATCAGGAAGACGGGCACGCCGAGTTCGCTGCATCGTTCGTACACGGGGAAATACGCGGGGTCGTCGGCGAACCGGGCCGGCTCGCCGAAGCCGGGCTCGATGTCGATTCCCGCGAGGCCAAGCGTCGAGACGGCACGTTCGATTTCGTCGAGTGCGCCTTGCGTGCCCTGCAGGATCGGATCGACGGCGCCGATGCCGACGAGCGTGTCATGACCGTGGACGATTTGATGAATGCGGTCGTTCGGCAAGTGCTGCGACGGCGTATGACGGCCGACCACGACGGCCTTTTTCAAACGGGCCGCGCTCACCTCGCGCAAGAACCCGTCGGGGGTCCGCGACGCCGCATAGTGTTCGACGTCGCCGCGCGTGCCGACGCGTTGATTGAGCCAGCGCGCCGTCTCGTTCTCGGCCGTGCCCGGTGTCGCGCCGAAGAAATCGTGGAGATAGGCCGGGCGGCAGCGCATATCGATCACGCGGTCGTGCCACTCGCTGGCGCTGCGCTGCGCGCTCGATGGCGAATGTGGGTCGTTGCTCAAAACGGGTCTCCTCGAACGTCGCGGGAAAAAGCACCGAGTGTACAAATGGGGCCGCGCGACCGCCTAACACGTATTCAAGCAATCGTTATGAGGATTTCTGCTTTAGGCGTAGTGAGCCATCGAAGAAACAAACGACGCGAACTTTGCCGCCGGTGCCTCGTCGCTCAATTCGCTTTTCGCGCACATCGCGTCGTGAATTGCATCGGTTTCAACAATTCGCGGATCGCCCATCGTCGGAGAATCCTGACCGGCAACACACGACGCGCATCGACAAGCTCTACAACGAGCACACATCCGCATGTTCGAAGCCAGCCGCCTCAATGACCCTCAATGCCCCGTGCGAAACCCGCTCCCGACCATACCAATGAAGTTTGCAGATAAGTTAGCATTTTGCTAACATCGATCATGTACGCAATCGAGTACACCAAACACGCGGTGAAATCGCTAAAGACGATGCCGAGCAACGTGGCGAAAACGATTCGAGACAAGATCAACGTCTTGGCGATCGATCCTTATGCGGCTCGGAACGTCAAAAAGCTCGAAGCACGAGACGGCTACCGGCTTCGTGTGGGTGACTGGCGCGTGCTGTACGAAATCAACGAAGGCAAGCTGATCGTCGTCGTACTTGCCGTGTGTCCTCGTGGAGGGGCCTACAGATGACCGAGATTCAATTCATTGAACGCGACGGCACGGTCGAGTTCGCGGTGGTGCCCATCGAGCTCTGGAACCGAGTCGCATCGCTCGTCGAACATCTCGACGATACGGCGTTGTTCGACCGCGCAAAGGCCGAAGACGACGGGACGCGGATTCCCGCCGCTGTGTTGAACGCTGAACTCGACGGCGCCCATCCCATCCGCGCATGGCGCGAATATCGCAAGCTCACACAGGACGCACTCAGCGATGCTTCCGGCATCAGCAAGGCGTATCTCAGTCAGATTGAAGGCGGAAAGCGAACGGGTACAGCCAAAATCTACACGGCGATCGCAAAAGCACTCGACGTATCCGTCGATGTGCTCCTCCCGTCCTGACGCGCTTCGATTCAACGCACTCGACGAGCCGGCGCCGTCACCCTCAAGCCTTGCCCCGGAAATACGCGCTCGGTACGACACCGAGGCGCTTCTTGAACACCGCCGCAAACGCGCTCGGACTGTCGTAACCGAGACTCAGCGCGACATCGACGATGCGCTCGCCGGCCGCGAGGCGCTCGAGCGCGATCAACAGCCGTGCCTGCTGCCGCCATTGACCGAACGTCAGGCCCGTCTGCTGCGCGAACACGCGCTGGATCGTCTTGACGTCGACGCCGATTGCTTCAGCCCAGGACGATAGAGTCCGCTTGCTCTCCGGTTCGGCGCGGATCGCCTCGCAAATCGTCCGCGCGCGCGGATCGGCGGGCAACGGCAAATGCACAGGCAAGACCGGCGAAAAACGCAGCTCGTCTAGGATCAAGCCCATCAGCCGGCCATCGCGCGAGTCGGGTCCGTAGTCGCCCGTCACCGCCATCGCGCTCAGAATCAAATGCCGGAGCAAGGCCGGAATCGCGACCGTATGACAGCGCTCGGGCAAGCCGGCCACCGCATCGGCCTGGATATAGAGCGTGCGCATCGAGACGGGCGTCACCATCCGGATCGTATGGTCCGTCAACGCGGGCATCCAGAAGCCCTGGGTCGGCGCGACAACCCTCTGCCCCGCATGCGTGCTGACGACCATGACGCCGTCGACCGCGTAAATCAGCTGGGCCGTCGTATGGTGATGCAAGGGCCGGATATTGCCCGCGGGGAAATCGACCGCGCGCGCACTCACAGGCATCGCAGGGCGATGGTGATCGCGCAGAGGGGACGCCATACGAGTCGGGGCCATGTCCTTTTTTCGACGATTGAGCAGATTTTCACGTGAGACAGGCGCTCAGTGTATCCCTAGACTCAAGCACGCGATCTCCGCAATGCGTGGCCGCGCGCTGCGCCGCCACGTCATCGCGACCGGGCCGAGCCGAGTGACTCGACCACGAGTCGATCACGGCCCGATCAGGATCCGATGCGCACCTCTCTGCCCGATGCGACACCTCGAACTCATGGTCCTGCACCTCGCCTTGCTCGCCGCCGTCATCGCCTTCTTCGCTTCGATCGTCTATATCAACCTCCGCGTGCATATCGCCACGATGCGCACACGCGTGAATCAAGACCCGTTTCCGCTTCAAGGCGCCACCCGACAGCAAGCGTTAGCGAAAATCGAACAGTGGGAAGCGCAAAGGAAAAAGCTGGGGCCGATCGCCGTATCGCTGATCGGCGCGGCAATCGGATTAGCCATGCTGTTTCCGTCCGCGTTTCGCTAGACATTTTGCTAAGCGTTGCGCTAGACGTTGCGTTGGATGTTTTATCGCGTCGGCCCGCTTAAGCATTCGCCCACGCATTCACTCGCGGATTCGCCAAAACTATCGCTCGCGTATTCGCTTGGACGCAGACACCAAGCTACGCGAAAGCATGGTTCATCCGCGTGCTTTATCCGACTCCGCGCCGCCCGATACTCGCGCGTCGGCGCCACGCAGCACATCGAGCGCGACATCGACGACAGGCGTCGTGACACGCGGCACGGATCCGGGGAATCAGAGAAAACACCGACACCGACGCTTTTCAATGCATTCAATGCGGGCGCACACGCGTGGCGCGAGGAAGACGCGAGGCCGCGCGTCGAGCCCGTGTCGGACGCGCGTCGATGAAGCCGCGCAAACACGCGGTGCATGCTGCATTGCGATAGCGGGCCGCGCCGCGATTCATGCCCTTCGCGAATAGATGGATTCGCTTTGGTGAAGAATGGGGAGCCCCCCTCGCCACTTAGAATCCAGGCACGTATGCGAGCAAGACATAACAAGGAGACATGCCGATGGCAACGCAGATCGACCCCGTTTCATTGCCGCAGCTCGGCGAACGGGCCCATTTCGAAGAAGCCACGTATCGCAAGGTCGCCTGGCGCCTCATTCCGCTCTTGCTGCTCTGCTATGTGGTCGCGTATCTCGATCGCGTGAACGTCGGCTTCGCGAAGCTCCAGATGTCGAACGATCTTCACTTGTCGGAGGCCGTCTACGGACTCGGCGCCGGCATTTTCTTCGTCGGCTATTTTCTGTTCGAAGTCCCCAGCAACCTGATCCTGCATCGCGTCGGCGCACGCCTCTGGATCGCGCGCATCATGGTCACGTGGGGCATCGTCTCGGGCCTCACGATGTTCGTCACGACGCCGGGCTGGTTTTACGTCATGCGCTTTTTGCTCGGCGTCGCCGAAGCGGGCTTCTTCCCGGGCGTCATTCTCTATCTGACCTACTGGTTCCCCGCGCATCGCCGCGCGCGCATCACGGCGCGCTTTATCTCGGCCGTCGCCTTGTCGGGCATCGTCGGCGGCCCGCTATCGGGCTTCATCCTCAAGACGCTCGACGGCGTCAACGGCTGGCACGGCTGGCAGTGGCTGTTCCTGCTCGAAGCCGTGCCGTCGATCCTCGTCGGCGTGCTCGTGCTGCTCTGGCTCGACGACGGCATCCGCGACGCGAAATGGCTCACGGCGAACGAACAGACCTTGCTCGCGCGCAATCTCGAACGCGATGAAATCGCCAAGGACGTTCAGGCGCCACGCGAACTGTTCGCGAATCCGCTGATGTGGATCATCTGCATCATGCATTTCGCGTTCGTCATGGGGCTCTATGGCGTGGGCTTCTGGTTGCCGACGCTGATCAAGGGCATCGGCGTGGCCGATCCGTTCAAGATCGGCGTGCTCTCGATGATCCCGTACGTCGTCGCCGTCATCGCGATGATCGGTGTCGCCAAAAGCGCGGATCTGCGGCGCGAGCGCCGCTGGCACCTGGCCGTGCCCGGTCTCGTCGGCGCCGCCGGACTCGTCGCGTCCGTCCTGCTCGCGGGCAATGCACCGCTCGCGATGGTGGCCTTGACGATCGCCACGGCCGGCCTGCTCACGACGTTTCCGCTGTTCTGGTGCCTGCCGACGGCCATGCTGACCGGCGCCGCCGCCGCGGCGGGCATCGCATTCGTCAATTCGATCGGCAACGTCGCGGGCTTTCTTGGCCCGTACGCGGTCGGCTGGCTCAAGGACGCGACGGGCAGCACGGCGGCCGGCGTCTATATGCTCGCCGCGTTCATGACGTTCGGCGCCTTGCTCGCGCTGAGCCTGCCCGCGAGCCGCGTCAACCGATAAGCCCCCGCGCACCCCATCATTTCATCAGGAGACGCCATGTCAGAACACGCTGTGTCGACGCACGAGAGGCGCACGCGGCAGGCCCGCCGGGCCGTCATATCGAGCTGTGTCGGAACGTCGGTCGAGTGGTACGAATACTTCATCTACGGCACCGCGGCCGCCCTCTATTTCGGACCTTTGTATTTCCCGAGCCACGACCCCGTCGTCGCGCGGCTCATCGCGTTCGCGTCGTTCGGCGTCGCGTTTCTCGCGCGTCCGCTCGGCGCCCTGCTCTTCGGGCATCTCGGCGATCGCGTCGGGCGCAAGTCGACGATGATCTTCACGCTGCTGCTCATGGGACTCGCGACCGGCGCGATCGGACTCGTGCCCACCTATGCCGAGATCGGCATGCTCGCGCCGATCACGCTCGTGAGCCTGCGCCTGCTCCAGGGGCTCGCGGTCGGCGGCGAATGGGGCGGCGCGATGCTCGTCGCGATCGAGAATGCGCCGCGTCACAAGGTGCGCCTGTTCGGCGCGGCGCCGCAGATGGGCAGCGGCATCGGCCTGCTGATGGCGACCGGCGCGATGGCGCTCGTCGGTCTGCTGCCGCACGACGCGCGCGTGGCGTGGGGATGGCGCGTGCCGTTTATCGTCGGTTTCGTGCTCGTGATCATCGGCCTCGTCATCCGGCTCGGCGTCGAGGAATCGGAAGACTTCGCGCGCGTCAAGGCGCAGGGCCGGCGCGTCAAGGTTCCGATCGCCGACGTGCTGCGCAACGCAAAACTGCCGACGCTCGTCAGCATCCTCATGCAGGCGTCGTTTTGCGTGCTGTTCTATATGGTGGCGACGTATTTCGTCTCGTATGCGACGTATCAGCTCAAGCTGCCGCAATCGACGACGTTCACGCTCGTCATGATCGCGTCGGTCGTCGATCTCGTCGCGTTCCCGATCGTCTGCTCGCTCGGCGACTCGCTCGGCGCGCCGAAGGTCTTTCTGTTCGGGTCGATCTTCGCGATCCTCGCCGGCGTGCCGTTCTACCTGATCGTCAACACGGCCGTGCCCGTTTATCTCGCGATCGCGCTCTCGGTCACGATGGTCTGCGGGCAGGTCACGACCTACGGCATGCTCGGCACGATGAGCGCCGAACTGTATCCGGCCGAGTATCGCTATACGGGTGTCGCCGTCTCGGGCGCGATCGCATCGATCCTGTTCAGCGCGCCGACGCCGTTCGTCGCCGAATGGCTCATGCATTCGACGGGCTCATGGCATTACCTCGCGGGCATGATCTCGACCGCGGGCGTCATCGCGACGATCGGCTGCCTCGGCTATCTGAAGTTGCGTCATCGCGTGACGCCCGTCGGCTACGTCGGCACGCGCGACGCCGGTCGCGACGCGCACGATCATGACCACGAGCGCGGCGCGCACGACCACGACTACGCGGCCGATGCCGCGGCGAACGCGAGCCGGCCTGCGCTCTGATTCGGGCCCTGATTCCGAGCTCTGATTCGGGCCCTCTGCTTCGGGCTCGAATCCGCGCGCCGATCCGATCAGGACGACCCGCCGCCCGCCCCCATGACGAGCGCCTCGAATTCGCGGTGCAGATGTTCCTGGAAGCTCTTGACGGCGGCGCTCGGCGTCGCCTTGCGCGTCACGACGCTGCCGTAGCAGCGCGAGGCGTGGAAATCGTCGAGTTCGATGATCGTCCGGTTGCCGCGCGCATTCGTGCGCGCGAGCGATTGCGGCATGAACGTGAGAAAGCCGCCCGTATCGAGCATGCCGAGCAGCGTCGGCAGCGTGGCCGCGGTCGCGGCGTCGAACACGGCATGACGGGCTTCGAACGCCTGCACGAGATATTGCCGAAGACTGCTGTAGCGCCCGAGCAGAATCATCCGGTACGGCAACAGCGTCTCGATCGTCGGCTTCTTGACGAGCGTCACGGGATGCGACGACGGCGCGACGAGCACGATCGGTTCTTCCGCGAGCCGGTGAAACAGCAGATTGTCGTAATTGCCGTCGACCGCCGCGACGCCGACATCGGCCGAGCCGTCCTCGATCATCTTGAGCACGTTCTCGTAGACCATGTCGTTGAGCTCGACGCGCACGTCCGGATAGCGCTCGGTGTACGAATGAATGATCTGCGGCAGAAATGTCGCGGCAATCATCGGCGTCGCGGCGACGACAACGCGGTTGCGCGCGGCTTCGGAACGATCGCGGAACTGGCGCAACACGTCGTAGAGCCCGCTCAGCACCTCGGTCGCCGCGGCCTGGAGCAGTTTGCCGTCTTCAGTGGGTTCGACGCTGCGCGTCGTGCGGATCAACAATTGCACGCGCAGCACGCTTTCGAGCTTCTTCACGCGGCTCGATGCGGTCGGTTGCGAAATGCAGAGCCGCTCGGCGGCCTTGCTGAACTGTCCTTCCTCCAGCACCACGAGAAACGTCTCGAGCTCGGGCAGATGGAAGCGAAACGAGGGATTGTCCATGAAGAAGCGCAGGTCGTTGCCACGCCCGCGCGTGCAGGCATGTGCGCCGATGGTAGCACGGCCGCCGACGGCGTCGCGGGCGGCCGTTCGGGCGCGTACGGAGTCGTACGCGCCTGAGTCGGATACGTGCCTTAGTGGGGCACGTGACTTCGTTGGAGACGTGCCTTAGCTGGACACGTGACTTAGCTGGACACGCGCCTCAGGCCGCGGCCTGCGACAACGCCGGCGCGCCCGCCGTGGGCAGATACTGTCCGTTCTTGTAGACGAGCGGTTCGCGATCGTGGCGCACGAGGTGCTCGACGTGCCCGAGGAAGATCACATGATCGCCGCCCGGATACGCGGCGATCTTGCGGCATTCGAGATACGCGGCGCAGCCGCGGATGATCGGCAGACCTTCGATACCGTCCTCGATGTCGAGCCCGACGAACTTGTCGCCGCCCGAGCGCGCGAAGCGATCGGAGATCGGACTCTGGTCGTCGGCGAGGATATGAATCACGAAGCGGTCCGAGTCGCGGAACGCCGCATGACTGCGCGACGTGCTCGATTGACTCCAGAGGACGAGGGGCGGATCGAGCGACACCGACGTGAACGAATTCGCCGTCACGCCGAAGCGCTCGGCCTGGGCGTCGAGCGTCGTGATGACGGTCACGCCGGTCGACAACGCGCCGAATGTTTTTCGAAAAAGCTGGGTATCGATGGAATGCATGCTGAGCTCCTGAGGAAAGCCGGCGGCGCGCCCTTGCGGCCGTGTGTGTCCACGCGTATGGGCGGCGCCGTGTCGAGGCGAGCGATCGGCGCCTTATCCGTGTGTGGAAGTCGACGCGTGTAACGGCGTGTGCAACGACGCGTGTAACGACGCATCGATCGGCACCTCGATGTCGAGCAACGGCGCATGCTGCTGCGCGCCGTAGATATCGGTATCGCCGATCGCGCCCGACGGAATGCGGCGCGGCAGCGTCGCCTTCCATGCGAGCGCGGGCCGATATTCGGTGAACAGCACCGCCGCGCGATCGACCTTGTACAGCGAGGCGATCAACTCGGCAGTAATCACCCCGCTCGCGCGCACGGCCTCGAAGAGCCGCGCGTCGTCGAACATGATGTCGAGCGTGATCTGGAACGGGCCTGCGTTCTTGCTCTTGCAGGCCTTCGCGATGTCCTTGAGCTTGGCCATGATCAGACCTCCTCGTATTCGATCGGAAACATTTCGAGCGGGTCGTCGGGCAGGACGATGTGATTGAGCATGAACTCGAACACTTCGCCGCGCTCGATATCCGACGGCGAGAACGGAAACGCCATATTCCCCTCGCGGCACATGCGGCCCGCGAAATCCGAATGCAGCAACGTCACGCGCGCAAGCGAAAGCGCAGCGTTGGCGATGTCCTGCGTCTTGCCGACGACCTCCGCGACGATAGCGAGCTCGTTCGGGCTCACGTGCGCGACCGGCTCCCAGTCGCCCATCACGCCGTTGCGGCCATAGACGCGCAGCACGAGCGTGTAGTCGCGCGCATCGATGCCGAGCGCGCTGACCTTCGTGCGCGTCGATTCGCGCACGAAGTCGAGAAAGGTCTCGAACTGCCCGATCAGACCGGGGTCGCGCGTCGCGGCGATCGTCATCGCGCTGAAGCCGACGCTGCGCGCGCCTTCGAGCTTGATCGAATACGGCCGTGCCTCCCAGCGCATGCCCGACACGCGCACGACGCGCTCGGTCAACGCCTCGATCGTGCAGTCCGCGGTATCGACGATGCAGCCGGGCTCGCGGCGTACGATCGGGCTCGCCGTTTCATGCAGCGCCTGGACCGCGACCGACAGCGGCGTGCAGCGCAACTCGGGATTCAGCGGCTCGGCTTCGACATAGTCGTCGCCGACCGTCACGAGCAGGCAATCGTGCTTCTTCGGAATCGCCGCATTGCACGCGCATTCGAGCATTTTCCCGGCGTACCACGACGGCGCTTCGGGCATGCCGTGATGCATCGCGAGCGCGACCCACGGCGACGGATCGGTGCCGCGTCCGCCGAGAATGACCTGCGCCCCGGCTTCGAGCGCCGCACGGTAGGGCTCGGGACCCATCATGCCGACGATCCGGCGCGCGCCGTCGAGCGCGTCGGCCGTGATCTCGGGCGCGCCGTCGAGCGGCGTCAGCCGTCCTTGCGCAAGCCGATGTTTCAGATACGCGGGGTCCTGTTCCGCGTGGATCAAGGCCATGCGGAAATGCAGATCGTGTTCGCGCGCGATCTCGCGCACGATGTCCGCGCAGGCCTGCAGATGCGGCTCGCCGCCCGCCCCGCCCGCCGTGCCGACCATCATCGGCACGCCCGCCTCGATCGCCGCGCGCAGCAGCAGCGACAGATCGCGCTTCATCGCGAGCTTCGAATTCAGCGTCTTGCCCGAGCCCAGATAATGCGGTCCCGGATCCGAACTCCCGCCGTCGACGCCGAACATATGCGGACGCCGCGCCATCGCGGCGCGAATCGACGCCTCCGGAAACCCGTAGCCGAGGATGCCGCTGGCCGACATCATGCGTATCGTCTTGCGCGTCATCGGGCGGCCTCGAGCACGGCCGACGACGTGCGCCAATCGCCGGCGAGCGGCCGGCGCAGATTCAGGTGATTGCGCAGCGTGCCGCCGTCGTAGTCCTTGCGATAGACGCCGCGCTTCTGAAGCTCGGGAATCACGAGCCGCACGATGTCCTCATAAGTGCCCGGCACCGACGTCGCCGACAGCACGAAGCCGTCGCATGCCTTGTCGAACCATTCGATCATCTGCTCGGCGATCTGCGCGCCCGTGCCGACGAAGCACGGTCCGTCGCGCAAGGTGCCGCGGCCCGACGCCTCGACGAAATCCTTGACCGACGGATTCTTCTTGCCGCTGACTTGCATGACCTTGTCGCGCAGGCTCTGCCACGACACCGCGGCGAGTTCCTCGTCGGTGAACGGCAGATCGTAGGGACGGCCCGAGAAATCGATGTTCAGCGTTTCGCCGATCATCGTGAGGCCGTCGATCGGACGCGAGAGCGAATCGATGAGCGCGTACTTCTCGCGCGCTTCGGCCTCCGTGCTGCCCGCAATGATCTTGACCTCGGCGCAGATCTTGATCGAGTCCGCGTCGCGGCCCGCCTCGACGACGCGCGCCTTGAGTCCGTTGTATTGCTTGATTCCGTTCTCGATCGTCGGATACTTCGCGAAGACGACCTCGGCCCAGCGCGCGGCGAACGCGAGACCGCGTCCGCTCTGACCCGCCTGCAGAATGACCGGATGCCCCTGCTGCGAGCGCGGCACCGACAGCGGCCCGCGCGATTTGAAGAACGTGCCTTCGTGATCGAGGCGCACGACCTTGTCGGGATCGGCGAAATAGCTCTGCGCCTTGTCGCCGACGATCGCGCCTTCGCGCCACGTGTCCCAATGGCCCATGACGACTTCCATGAACTCGTCGGCGCGGTCGTAGCGCAGATCGTGATCGAGGTGACGGTCCGCGCCGAAATTCGCGGCTTCCGAATCGTTCATCGACGTCACGACATTCCAGGCGACACGGCCTTTCGTCATCAGATCGAGCGTCGCGAACAGACGCGCGACGTGGAACGGCTCGTAATACGTCGTCGAATACGTCGCGCCGAGACCGAGCCGCGACGTCGCCATCGCCATCGCCATGAGCACCGACGTCGGTTCGAGTTTCGTCGCGCGCACACCGTAGCGGATCGTTTCGCGATGATCGTTGCCGTAGATGTCGGGAATCGCGAGCCGGTCGTCGAAGAACGCCATATCGAACTTGCCGTCTTCGAGCGTGCGCGCGATGCGCTGGTAATACTCGGGCGTCAGATGGTCGGTCATGCTTTCCGGATGCCGCCAGGACCCCGCATAGTTGCTGCAGTTTTGTGCCTGAAGAAATGCGACGAGGGCCATCTGTCGCGGTTGGGGCTGAGTCATGGTGTCGTAACCCTCTCGGTGAGAATGCACTGGATGGAGTGCAATCACGATATGTCAGCGACGCATGCACACACAATTTGGCGAGTTCGATAGATTCATAGCGATATCGAATGAATTCGCCGTCTACAGACAGGGCTGATGAATGTACTCTTGCTGCACATCTCCATAGAGAGAAGACAGAGGAGCCTTCCCATGAACGACGTCACGCAGGTCGAGCCGCCGCGGCTCGAAACCCTGCATCCGAGTCCCGCCTGGCTCGCGAGTCATCGCGAACCGGTACTCGATCCCGACCGCGCGATCATCGATCCGCATCATCATTTCTCGCATCACTGGGGCGGCTACGGGCTGCGCGATCTGCTCGACGACACGGGCGCCGGTCATCGGATCGAGGCGACCGTCTACGTTCAGTGCGGCTGGACCTATCGCGAAACCGGTCCCGAATTGCTGCGGCCGCTCGGCGAAACCGAGGCCGTCGTCGCGCTGGCGGAACAGGCGCGCGCGCAATACGCGCCGACGCGCGTCGCGGCCGGCATCGTCGGCTATGCGGACCTGCGGATCGGACGCGCGATCGAACCGGTGCTGCACGCGCAGATCGAAGCCGGCCAGGGCCGTTTTCGCGGCGTGCGCGTCGCGGCCTCGCGTCATCCGTCGTTTCAGCACGGCGTGCTGGGACGGCCGCCCGAAGGCCTCTACGCCGAGCCCGCGTTTCGCGAAGGCGTGCGCTGTCTCGGCGCGCTCGGGCTGACCTTCGACGCCTGGATCTATCACCCGCAAATTCCCGACGTCGTCGAACTCGCGCATGCGGCGCCCGACACGACGATCGTGCTCGATCATGTCGGCGGCATTCTCGGCGTGGGCGACTATGCGGGCCGGCGCGACGCCGCGTTCGCCGAATGGCGCGCCTCGATCGGCGCGCTCGCGGCCTGCCCGAACGTCGTCGTCAAGATCGGCGGATACGGCACGCGCGTGTTCGGCTATGACCATCTCGCGCAGGCCGAGGCGCCGTCGTCGGAACGGCTCGCGCAGGACTGGCGGCCGTCGGTCGAAACCGTCGTCGAATTGTTCGGCGCATCGCGCTGCATGTTCGAGAGCAATTTCCCCGTCGATCGCGCTTCGGCAAGTTATGCGACGGTCTGGAACGCGTTCAAGCGTCTCGCCGCGCACGCGAGCGATGCGGAGAAAGACGCCCTGTTTCGCGGCACCGCGCAGCGCATTTATCGACTCGACGTCTAGATTCATCCTTTCCCACGTATGCACAGCACTTCGACCCTTCGCCCGCCGGCCCGCAATATCGCGGCCGATCTCGCGCGCTTCGCGCACGCGCTGACGCTCGACGACATCCCCGACCGCGTCTGGACACAATCGATCCATCACATCGTCGATGCGATCGGCCTCGCCTTCGCATCGGGGCACTTTCCGTTCGCGCCGCCGGCGATCGAGGGCATCCGCGCCGCCGCAGGCGCGGGCGACGCGACTGTGATCGGCCAGCAACTGACGCTTGCGCCGCGCGACGCCGCGCTCGCGAACGGCTATCTGATCCATGGCCTCGACTTCGACGACACCCACCCCGAAAGCATCGTGCATCCGAGCGTCGCGTGCCTGCCCGCGGCCCTCGCGCTCGCCGAGGCCACGCATGCGAGCTGGGGGCAGATGATCGTCGCCTATGCGGCCGGCATGGAAACCGCGATCCGCCTCGGCCGCGCCGTCAAGGGCGGTTTTCATCGCGTGGGTTTTCACGCGACGGGCGTCGTCTCGCATTTCAGCTCGGCCGTCGTCGCGGGCAAGCTGCTCGGACTGTCCGCCGAACAGATCGTCGCCGCGCAGGGCATCGCCGCGAGCACCGCGGCCGGCGTGCAGGTCTTTCTCGAAGACGGTGCCTGGACCAAGCGCATGCATCCGGGCTGGGGCGCGCTCTCGGGCATCACGGCCGCCTATCTCGCGCGCGCGGGTTTCGCGGGACCGCAACGTCCGTACGAAGGTCGCTTCGGTTTGCTCGACACGCACTTGCAGGCCCATGCGGCCGACGTCGATGCCGACTCGGTCGGCGACGCGCTCGGCACGCACTGGACGCTGCTCGATACGTCGATCAAGCCCTATCCGGTTTGCCACTTCATTCATGGCTGCGCCGAAGCGGCCTTGCGTTTGCGCGACCGCATCGGCGCGGCCGGCGGACTCGACGCGATCGAACGCATCGTCTGCGAATTACCCGCGGCGACGCTGCCGATCGTCGCTGAACCGCCGGAGAAAAAGCTGAACCCGCAATCCGACTACGACGCGAAATTCAGCGTGCAATTCGTCGTCGCGGCATGCCTCGCACGCGGGCGCTTCACGCTCGCCGAACTCGAACCCGCGACGCTCGCCGACGCGCGGATCCTCTCGATCGCGCGCAAGATCGAATGCCGGGCCGATCCCGAGAGCACGTTTCCAACATACTTCTCGGGCAATGTGTCGATCGCGCTCGCGAACGGCGAGACGATCCGCGCTGAGGTGCCCAAGAATCTCGGCAGCGGCGAGCGCGCCCTCGCGCGCGAGGACATCATCGGCAAATTCCGCGGCAATGTCGGCGCGGTCCGCGCGCCCGAGCACGTCGAGGCCGTGCTGCATACGCTGCTCGATGCCGGACCCGATACGCCGGTCCGCGATGTCACGCACGCGCTCAAGTAAGATGTCCGGCGATCGCCGGCATCCGATGCCTGCCGGGCCGCGTCGGCCCGGGCATCGGACGCCGGCATGCGCGCGATCGCGCGCCTCGCCGAGGACAGGTCACCATGGACATGAAGCACCTGCGTTCGTTTGTCGCCGTCGCCGAGGAATTGAGCTTCGTGCGCGCGGCCGAGCGCCTGCATATTTCACAGCCGCCGCTGTCGCAGCAGATCAAATCGCTTGAAGCCGATATCGGCGTGCAATTGTTCGCGCGCACCAAGCGCTCGGTCGCGCTGACCGAAGCCGGCGCGATCCTGCTGCGCGAAAGCCGCATCCTGCTGGATCAGATGGAGATCGCGATCAATGCGACCGTGCGCGCCGCGAAGGACGACGTCGGCGTGTTGCGGCTCGGCGTCGCGACGGCCGCCTTGTTCAGCACCGCGCCGCGGCTGCTCGACTATATGCGCGAAGCGTTTCCGCATGTCGAGGTCTCGATCCGCGACATGCAGTCGTCGGATCAGGTCGTCGCCGTCACGCAGGGTCTGCTCGATATCGGCATCGTCCACGCACGGCCCGATCGCATGAAGCTCAATCAGTCGCCGATCTTCAGCGAGCCGCTCGTCGCCGTCGTGCCCGAGCATCACTGGCTCGCGACGACGCCGCAGTTCGAGATGCGGCAGTTGTTCGACGAACCGCTGATCGGCCTGTCGCGCGAACACGGGCCCGCGGTCTTCGACGCCATTGTCGCCGCGTGCATGGAAGCCGGCTTCAGCCCCGAATTCAAGCACACGGCGCGCAATCCGCTCGTGATCTTCCAGATGGTGCGGCTCGGATTCGGCGTCTCGATCGTGCCGCGCGCCTATGCGAGCAGCGCGTTTCCGGGTGTGCGCTTTCGCGAGTTGCCGGGCACGGCGGGCAGCGTGCGCATGGAGGCGGTCTGGTCCGAGCGACACGCCTCGGGCCTCACGCGCAAGATCATCGCGACGCTGCTGCCGCGGCTCGCCGACGCGCCGCCGCTGGACGCGGCCGGACGATCGGCTTGAGCGCGGGACGCAAACAGGCGACCTGCGTATCCAATGCGAGCCTGGGGCTTCGGTGGGCCGCTTAAGGAAACCGCTTAAGGAATCTGCTAAAGAAAATCGCTAAAGAAAGTCGCTTGGGATAATGGCTTAAGGAATTCGCTTAAACGCATCGCTTGAGGACGCGCCCCCGATCACCGCGGAGCGCATCCCCGAACGACCCGCTCAAGCGTGCGGATGCGATGCGCGCGTGTCGACGTGCTTATCGGCCTGCTTGTCGGCCTGCTTATCGGCCGCGATGCGACCGTCGACGACGCGAACCATCGCGGGATGATAGTTCTGCGCGAATCCCGCGTCGCGCGCCTCGCACATGATGTCGTACGTATGCTGGGCGATATGCGGTTCGAAGCCCGCTTCCTTCGCGAGCGTCAATGCGAGCGCGGCGTCCTTGATCGCGTACGCCATCGGGAAGATCTTCTCGGGATACGTATCGGGCACGAGCGACTTCATGCCGTGATTACGCAGCGCGAAGCTGTCGGCCGATCCCTTCGACAGCATGTCGAACAAGGTCTTGCCGTCGAGTCCCGCGCGCCGCCCGATCGTCAGGATCTCGGCAAGCGCGTTGACCGTCATGAACACCATCATATTGTTGAGGATCTTGACGGTCTGGCCCGCGCCGACACCGCCGCAATGCAGCAGGTCGGATCCCATGCAGGCGAGCAAGGGTTCGAGCGATGCATACGCTTGCGCGCTCGCCCCCGTCATGATCAACAAAGTCCCCTTGATCGCGGCTTCGGCCGTGCGCGCGACCGGCGCATCGACATAGTCGATGCCGTCCGCGGCGAGCGATGCCGCGAGCGCGCGCGTGCGTGCGACATCGCTCGTGCTCATGTCGACGATCGTGCGGACCTTGCCGCGCGCGTCGCGCAACGATGCGCAGACCGCCTCGACCTGCACGATCGACGGCAGCGAGAGAAACACGATATCGGCGCGCTGCGCGAGCGCATCGATCGATGCCTCGGCGATCGCGCCCGCCTCGACGGCTTTCGCGACCGCATCGGCCGACATATCGAATACGTGGACGGGCTTTGACGACTTGCGCGTCAGATTCGCGCACATGGAACCGCCCATGACGCCGAGGCCGATAAATCCGAGGGTATGGCTCATGATGTCTCCTGATAAGAGTGAGGCGCGAGCGCACGGATCGCGCATGACGCAACGCCCGCGACGCTCGACGGTGCGCTACGTTTTCACGTCCGAATCGCAAACGGATCGCGCACGCCGTCCGAGTAATCGATCATGACGTTCTTCGTCGTCAGGTATTCGCGCAGACCCGCCTCGCCGCGTTCGCGTCCGATGCCCGACTCCTTGAAGCCGCCGAACGGCGCTTGCGCGGCGAGCGCGCGATACGTATTGACCCAGACGCTGCCGCACTGGAGCGCCTTCGACACGCGCATGACGCGCGAGATATCGCGCGACCAGATGCCCGCGGCCAGACCGTAGCGACTGTCGTTCGCGATCGCGACGGCTTCCTGCTCCGTGTCGAACGGAATGATCGCGAGCACGGGGCCGAAGATCTCTTCTTGCGCGAGTTCGCTGCGGTTGTCGATATCCGCGAAAATCGTCGGCTCGATAAAGAAGCCTTGCGTCAGACCCGGTCCCTGTGCGCGGCCGCCGCCCGTCACGAGCCGTCCGCCCGCGCGTTTGGCCGCTTCGATCGCGGCGAGAATGCGCGTATATTGCGGCTCGTTCGCGACCGCGCCCATCTCGGTGGCCGGATCAAGCGGGTCGCCCATGCGAATGCTTTGCGCGCGCGCCGCGAGCCGTTCGATCACCTGCTCGTAGATGCCGCGCTGTACGAGCAGGCGCGATCCCGCGACACAGGTCTGCCCCGTCGCGCCGAAAATGCCCGCGAGCGCGCCGACGATCGCCTTGTCGAGATCCGCGTCGTCGAAAATGATGTTCGGCGACTTGCCGCCGAGTTCGAGCTTGACGGGCACGAGCCGGCGTCCGGCCGCAGCGGCGATATGGCGGCCGACGTTCGGACTGCCCGTGAAGCTGATCATCGCGACGCCGGGATCGTCGACGAGCGCGCGTCCCGTTTCCGCGCCGCCCGTCACGACGTTGAAGACGCCCGGCGGAAAACCCGCTTCCTCGACGAGGCTCGCGAATTCGAGTGTCGAGACCGAGGCATGTTCCGAGGGTTTGACGACCACGCAATTGCCGGCCGCGAGCGCGGGCGCGAGTTTGTTCGCGAGCAGCGAGAGTGGCGAATTCCATGCGGTGATCAGGCCGATCACGCCATACGGTTCGAGCGTCAGATAGTCGAGCGTGTTCGGCTGATCGAGCGGCGCGTGCTGACCGAACAACTTGTCCGCATAGCCCGCGAAATACCGGAGCTGACGCGCGACCCAGAGCATTTGCGGACGCGTCTCGCGCACGATCTTGCCGTTATCCGTGCTCTCGATCTTCGACATGCGATCCGCATTCGACTCGATCAAGGCCGCAAGTTTGTGCATGAGTCCCGCACGCACGACACCCGCGCTATCGCGCCAGCCCTGGTGAAACGCGCGGTTCGCAGCCGCGACCGCGCGCGCGACGTCCCCGGCGTCGGCATCGGGCACCTGCGCCCAGGCCTGTCCGGTATAGGGATTGATGCTCGGCATCGTGCGATGGCCGGACGCAGGCTCGCGCCTGCCGTCGATGTACAGCGAATAGGTGTTCACGGCATGTCTCCGTCTTGATCGAATACGTCGGCGAGTTCATCCGTCATGCAACGGCTCGCCTGGGATGCGAAAAATTATCGGGAGATCGGCGCGCGCGATCCAATATCGTTTTCGACCTTCTGTAATTCGAAGATCGACGGCAAACGCGTCGGCGGCGCTCGGCCTCGCATGCGAAAACGACGCAAACCCCATTCGCGGCACTTATCGATTACGTGATGTTTCATCGCGTTCGCGCACGCTTTACGCAATATTCGATTGCACTGCAGCACGTCACGCATGGACATGCGCACCGGCCTGCCCGCATCGGCTTGCGCGCCTCATCGACATGCGGCGCCCCGCCGCACCGCGCCCTCGTTCCCGCACCGCAACTTTATTCAGGACGGCAATATTTCCCGGATTTCATGGGTTCGGACCGCGTACACGCATGGCGTCCTCACCTTGTCCGCATGCACGCGCGCGGCTAGGATTTTCGAGCACTTCGAGATCGAACACGCACGCGCCGAGACCGATCGAGCGCCCATCGCGTACCCGAACCACATCGGGAGGAGACATGTCGAACCACACCGCATTGTCGGCGGACGATGAACGCCGCGCGCTCCCCGGCGCCGAACCGGTGCGCGTCGATGAAGTCATCGACCGCGAACCGATGCGCGCGCTGCAGCTGATCGTCGTCGCGCTCTGCGCGTGCATTACGACGATCGACGGCTTCGACGCGCAGGCGATCGGCTTTCTCGCGTTGCCGATCGCCGAGGCATTCCACATCGACGTCCGCTCGTTCGGCCCCGTGTTTTCCGCGGGATTGTTCGGCCTCATGGCCGGCACGCTGATCATGGGACCGATCGGGGATCGCTGGGGACGCCGCCGCGCCTTGATTGTATCTGTGCTCACGGTCGGTACACTGACGGGTCTCACGGGATTCGCGCAGGACCGCACGAGCCTCATGGTGCTGCGCTTTTTGACGGGATTCGGACTCGGCGGCGCGATGCCGAGCACGATGTCGCTCGTCGCCGAGTACACGCCGGCCCGCCTGCGCGCGCTGACGATCTGCATCTCGGCGTCGTGCATCGCGGTCGGCAGCATGTGCGCGGGTTTGTGCGCGTCGTTCGTGCTGCCGCTCTGGGGCTGGCGCGCGATGTTCTATATCGGCGGCGTCATTCCGCTCGTGCTGGCCGCGATCGTCATCGGCGTCATGCCCGAGTCGGTCCGCTTCCTGAATCTCGATCCTCGCAATACGGCGCGCGTGCGCCGCATCATGGCGCGCATCTGGCCCGCGGGCATCGATGACCGCACCGTGTTCGCGCCGCCGTCGGGCCGCGCGGCCGACGCGAAATCGCCCGTCGTCGAGCTCTTCCGATACGGCCGCGCGACCGTCACGCTGCTGCTGTGGCTCACGTATTTCATGAATCTGCTCGTGCTCTATCTCGTCGTGAGCTGGATGCCCGCCTTGCTCAAGGCCGCGGGCCTGCCCGCCGCGGTCGGCGTGCAGGCGATCACGGCATTCGGTTTCGGCGGCATCGTCGGTTCGCTCGCGCAGGCGCCGCTGATGCGCGCGTTCCGCTCGCCGCGCGTGCTCGTCGTCGAATTCGCGATCTTCACGCTGACCGCGATCACGCTCTCGCGCGCGCCGCTCACGCCGATGCTGTCCATCTGCGCAGCGGGAGTCATCGGCTGGGCGATCCAGGGCGCGCAGGCCGGCCTCAATGTCTTCGCCGCCACGTTCTATCCAACGTCGGCGCGTTCGACGGGCATCGGCTGGGGACTCGGCGTCGGACGCTTCGGCTCGATTCTCGGCCCCTTGCTCGGCGGCGCGGCCTTGCTCGCGGGCTGGGACTCGCGCGAGATCTTCGCGGCCGCCGTGGTGCCGGCCGTGCTCGCCGCGCTCGCCGTCATCGCCAGCGCGACCGCGGGTCTGGCACGGCTGCGCGCGCATCCGGCGGCCGAAACTGAAACCGATCCAGATACACACGCCGCGGCCGAAACCGCACGGCCCGCGCACTGACCGATTCCCCACACACCGGAGACACGCCCATCATGTCCACGCCCCCCGTATCCGACAACCCCTGGGACTGGCTCGGCGCACACGATATCCGCCGTTTCGGCGAAGTCATCCTGAACCCCGAGGAACGCTATCGCTGGTGCAAGGCGACGCTGATTTGCGGGCTGCCGTATATGTGGATCCATATGGCCGGCCCGTTTCGCGAGCTCATGTACAGCAAGCTCGAACTCCGACGCGGCGACAAAGTCCTGCTGATCGGCGAAAGCGTCGAAACATGCGGCTTCGAAAACGACATCCGCGCGCGCATCGGCGAGGAAGGCGAGATCACGACGTTCGACGTCATCGAACAGGCGCGCACGACGACGGCGGCCGGCGTCAAGGGCCGCAGCGGGCGCGTCGGAAGCTGGAAATACGATTATTCGCAGGCGTTTCCCGATGAGCACTTCGACTGCGTCGCGGTCATCCAGGCGATCCAGCATGCCGACGACTGGCGCGAGTGCGGACAGGATCTGCTGCGCGTCATGAAGCCGGGCCGCGTGATCCTGTTGTCCGAGATCGGCATCGGCGCGCACACGCGCCGGATCGCCGAGCAGGATCTGCACATCGAATACTGGATGGACAAGCTCTATCGCGGCTCGGGACGCAGCGGCCCCGAAGACGTCTCGTACTACAGCCCCGCCGAATTGCTCGAAGCGTTCGACGGACTCGTGCGCAACCCCGCGACATTCTCGTGGCGCGGCGCCGATTTGTTCTGGGGCGTCAAGTAGGCATCGAACCCGACATCTAACGCCACCCGCCGTCCGGCGAGCTGAGCGAAAACGCGCGCGCGATAAGGACAATAAGCACGATCAGCACGACACGTACGATACGCACGCGATGCGAGCGCGCGTTCCCTGCGTATCGCGCTGATCGTTATCGCCATTCGAAACCGCGCCGTCCCTGCACTGTCATGCAGGTTTTATTGCTTTGCGCTACGCTTCGACGCGATGACTCGGAAAGACTCGACCCTGCTCGATATCGAACGATATCCGACGGCAGCGCGTCGTATTCGACCCTTTTCAACGATCGGAGCTCGATACATGACCTCTCCCGCCGAAGGTACGTTGTACGTATTGCAAGCGCGCCCCCCCTCGATCGTCGCCGTCGGTTCCGACGGCAACCATCTGACGATCAAGGCCGAACTCGCAGGCACGCCCGACGGCATCAAGATCGACGCGGCCAACCGGATCGCCTACTGGACCAATATGGGCTCCGGCATTCATCTGCTCGACAGCGATCCGCTGCCGCAGCCCATCCCGCCGAACGACGGCACGATCGAATGCGCGAACCTCGACGGCACCGGGCACCGCGTGCTCGTCGCCTCGGGCCTGGCCGGCACGCCGAAGGAAATCGTGCTCGACGTCGAAGGCGGGCATCTCTACTGGTGCGATCGCGAAGGCATGCGCGTCATGCGCGCGCGGCTCGACGGCTCGGAGGTCACCGAGCTCGTGCGCACGGGCAATTTTCCCGAGGATACCGAAGACGCGACGCGCCATTGCGTCGGCATTGCACTCGATATCCCGAACAAGCATCTGTACTGGACGCAGAAAGGCCCGCCCGACGGCGGCCTCGGCCGCATCTTCCGTGCCGGCATCGCGCTGCCCGCGGGCGCGACGGCCACGCAGCGCCCCGACATCGAATGTCTGCTCGCCGATCTGCCCGAGCCGATCGATCTCGACATCGATCATCAGACGCATATGCTCTACTGGACCGATCGCGGCGACGACACGCACGACGGCAACAGCCTGAACCGCGGCAAGATCACGGCCCAGGGCGTGTCCGAGCGCGAGGTGCTGATCCGGGGGCTCAAGGAAGGCATCGGCGTGTCGCTCGATATCGAGGGCCGCCGCGCGTTCGTCACGGATCTCGCGGGGAATATCCGCGAGATCGATATCGACACGCGGCAAGAGACGCACTTCGCGACGACGACACATCTGGGCGCGCTGACGGGCATCGACTACGTGGCGGCCTGATCGGCGACCGCATGCGAGCGCGCGTGCGCGCGCATGCGGTCACGACTCAAGCTCAAGCCTCGCGGAATGCCAGCAGATCCGCGTTGACCTGCGCGGCATGCGTCGTGCACATGCCGTGCGATGCACCCGCATAGACCTTGAGCGTCGCGCCCTTGACGATCTTCGCGGTCTTGCGGCCCGCGTTGTCGATCGGCACGATCTGATCGTCGTCGCCGTGCAGCACGAGCGTCGGCTTGTCGATCTTCTCGAGGTCCGCCGTATAGTCGACTTCCGAGAACTCCTTGATGCACGCATAGTGGCCGAGGATGCCGCCCTGCATGCCCTCGCGCCAGAATTCGTCGATCACGGCCTGTTCGACCTTCGCGCCGTCGCGATTGAACCCGTAGAACGGCACCGCGAGTTCCTTGAAGAACTGCGAACGCCGGCCCGCCGTATTCTCGCGAATGCCGTCGAACACCGACAGCGGCACGCCGTCGGGATTCGTGGCCGACTGGACCATGACCGGCGGCACCGCACCGATCAGCACGAGCTTAGCGACACGCTTCGTGCCGTGACGGCCCACGTAATGCGCGATCTCGCCGCCGCCCGTCGAGTGGCCCACGAGCATCGCATCCTGCACGTCGAGCGCATCGAGCACGGCCGCGAGATCGTCGGCATAGGTGTCCATATCGTTGCCATGCGCGGTCTGGTCCGAGCGGCCATGGCCGCGACGGTCGTGCGCGATCACGCGATAGCCCTTCTGGACAAAGAACAGCAACTGCGGATCCCACGCATCCGAACTCAGCGGCCATCCGTGCGAGAAGACCACGGGCTTGCCGCTGCCCCAGTCCTTGTAGAAGATCCGCGTGCCATCTTTCGTCGTTACCGTGCTCATCGTTCGAATTCCTCGAAAGAACCGCTCAACATGACGTGCGCATCGCGCACGAAGGGAAGGTGCAACAGGGGGAACGCTAGCGCGCGAGCCCGTACGGGGCTCGCAGAATCATGACTGCCTGAATCTGTCGAATCGTGGCCTATCGTATGCGTGGACGTACGTATGCGTATGCGCGTATGTGTACGTGGACGTGTACGTGTGCGCGGACGAACGCATCGCGGACGGGCGCTCGCTCATTCTGGCCGTGCTTCGTGAATCTCCGCGACATAGCCGCCCGGAAACTGAATCATCGCCGTGCGTCCATCCGGGGTCTTCACCGGGTCCGACACGATGCTCGCACCCGAGGCCTTGGCCTTGTCGAGCGTCGCATCGAGATCCTTGACCGCGTAACCCGTGAGCTCGCGCCCGTACGGATACGGCAGCCTGCCGTCGGTCACGAATGCCGTGAGCTTGCCGAACGCCGAGACCACGTCGATGCGCCGGAACGTTTGACCGGGGAGGCCGATCTGCGCCGCGTCGGCATGGCGGTCGTCGCGTACGACGTGACCCTTCGAAAATCGCACGAAGCTGCGCACGAACGCGTCCGCCTTGTAGGGGCTCAGATAGACGCGATTGACGGGAACCGTCTCAAGCGGTCCGTAGTGCGGCGCCTTCGTATGCCAATAGAGCTGCATATCGACGCCGCCCGGAAATTGCACGATCGCGTCCCTGCCGATCGGATCGTCGAACGGCGCGACGATGACGTCCGCGCCGGCCGCCCTTGCCTGCTTGACCGCCTCGTCGATATCGGTCACGAGATAGCCGGTTCGTTCGGCGCCGAACGGATAAGGAACCGGTGTCTTGAAGCCGAACACCGACAGCATGCCGACGGGCGTCTGAATGTACTGGCTCGCGGTCTGGCTCGGCGTCGGCGTGACTTGAAAGACGCCGCGCGGCGAGGCACGGCCGTCGAAGGTCGCGGTGAAGCTGTTGACGAAGGCGTCGAGATCGGCCTCGGCGACATACACATGCGTGGTGTCGTACTGCGGCCCGACCGCGACGCCGATCGACGGCGCGAGATCGCGTTCGCTCGACGACGTCGCGCCGGCCGTGCCCGCGAAGCTGCCCATGCCGACGATCGCGGCGATCGCGGCGCTCACCAGGCGACCCAATACGGGTCTCGCAAAGCGCCCGACCAAGTGGGGCGCTTTGCGATGTGTCGAGCGCTTTAGTAAGCGGCCTAATAAACCGTCCACCGGGCGCTCCGCTAAACGTCCGACCAAACGTCCAACTAAGCGCACAACGACATGCGCCATCGCGTCATATCGGTGTTCACGCAAGCGTGCCTTCATGGAAATCCCGGGTCGAAGCAGTGTGTGGATGGTGTTGCGGCGGAGCATCGCGCCTCGGATTCACGCAATCGCTCGGCGGCGTGACGCGCGCATATCGAGCCTGGCGCGCGATCGAAGCGCTTGCCCGAAACTCGCGTCCCGAGTCAGTCTCACGAGACATCGCACGCACACCATGTCGCGTCCGCGACTCGCAGACTGACACATCAAATTCAATCATGCGCTCGATTTGTGAACTTCACATATCGACCTCTCAAGCGCCGTGGGCTTTAGCACGCCGCCCCTTTTATTCGCTTGGCGCGCTTGACGTGCGCGAAGCCCCACGACACCGCATCGGGCATTCGATTTAAAACGCACGTTTTATTTTGCCTATTTCCGCATGGACTTGCGCTAAGACCCGCATACCGACCCACGCACCGTTTTAGCCGCGCGTTTAAAACACTCAAGTTCTTCGTCGGAATGACGCTAATGTGTAAGGTCAAAGCGGGATCGCAGGACCCTCTCCCGCTGCGCGCGGCACATCGCGCCATCGACCCGCTGAATACGTATTCACCACAATTACGATTCGATCGGGCACGTCATGCGTCGATTGCGATGCGCGGCGTCGGAGATCAGAACAGCCTGGACCACATCATGCAGATAAAGAAGATCGCCTTCTGTCTCGGGGTATGCGCGCTATTGGCCGCGTGCGGCGGCGACGGATCGACGGCGGCAACGCCCGGTCAAAGCGTCGCGCAGACTCAGCCGCTGCCGTCGGGGTCGACGTATATCGCCACGGCCAGCTTCGGCGACACGATCAAGGTGCAGCTCGACGCGCCCTCGGCGGGCGACGTCACCATCACGTTCGTCAACTCGCAGTTCGGCTTGAGCGGCAGCATCACGAGTCCGTACTCGACCTCGAGCAGCGGCCGGTACTCCGCCTACGACTTTACGGCGAGCGGCGCACCGGACGTGCTGACGAACGGCGCTTCAGGCATCGTATTCGTGTTTAACATCGCCGCCGACGGCACCGGCAATGGGACGCTAAACGGCACGTTCGGCGACGTGCCGAACGTCAAGGCGGGGTCGGGCACGTTGACGGGACAAGTCACGGGCTCGAACAACGGCGTGACGACCGTGGCCGGGCTCGCGGGCACGTACAGCTTCATCAAACTCTCGGGCGACTACACGAGCGCCGGCACGGCAACCGGCGATCAGGACGCCGACACGGGTCAGATCAAGATCAACGCCGACGGCACGTTCCGCGCGTGCCCGAGCGCCGCGTACTCGGACACGTGCATGGACGACGAAGATCCGAGCCTCGCCGACACGGGCACGATCGCCGTCGATGCCGATCAGACGGACTATCCGGGCGCATTCGATCTGACGCTCAACGGCTTGATGTACGGCCGCCTGTTCGCGAGCACGGCGAACGGCGCGATCACGCTCATGCTCGACCAGGCCGGCACGAACAGCGACGGCACGTATCGCACGGGATCGTGGGTGCTCCAGTCGGCATCGACGCTCGTGAGCGGCACCGATGACGGCGAGTTCTACTGCGAGGAGCCCACCCTGGGCAACGACGACGTGGCCACGGGCGACATATCGAGCGTATACACCACGATCAGCGGCACGACTCTGGGTTTTATTAGCGACTCGACGCTGGCGTTCAATACATCGTTCAGCGCCGTCAATTCGTCATCGACGCCGACCCCGGTCGCGATCAACGGTTTGATGTCCACCACGTATACGAACACGAACCAGACCCAAAGCGCGATGATGCTCCTGCCCATCTCGTCGAATGCGATCGCTTATCTCGACGAACCGGCCGGCGACGGCTTCTTTGTTCAAGGTCTGTGCTTGCGGACTGTCGCGCCCCCGCCGCCGCCCTGATCCGCCTGCTATTCAAGCATGCCATCCCCTGTCGCTCGACAGGGGATGCGATTGACATCTGTCACATCGACACTTACACATTTTATTAATTGACGCATTTCCCTTAAGCATCGTCTTTGACGCACGCCTTGGACCATCTCGCCGCCCGCATGAGCTTGCCTATTCGCACGCAGAATGCACGCAAGGCGTATACATCCCTCAAGGACATGCGCCGCCCGGCTAAACCCCGCCCTAAAGTTATTGAAAGAAATGACGCTAAAACGTCAAGGCGAGGGTGACCCACAAGGCCTCCTCCCGCACATGCGGCCCATCGTCGTCATCGCCTCGCTCGGATACGTATCCACGATCATTACGATTCGATCCGGCCCGACGTTTGTCCGATCTGCGCGATCGGTAATTAAGACCTGGACAACCTGGAAACACATGATGAATTTGAAGAAGGCATTGTTTTGCATCGGGGTCAGCGCGCTGCTGGCCGCGTGCGGCGGCGGTGACGGTTCGAGCACGACCCCCAGCCAAAGCGTCACGCAAGCGCAACCGCTGCCGTCGGGTTCGACGTATATCGCCACGGTGAGCTTCGGCGACACGGTCGAGGTCAAGCTCGATTCGCCGTCGACCGGCTATGTGACGATCTCGTTCATCAGTTCGCAGTTCGGCCTGAAGGACAGCCTGACCGGCACCTACACGCAAGACAGCAACACGCACGTGTACTCCGTGTCGAACTTCTCGGCGAACGGCAGTGACGTGCCCGCCCAGTTGGGAAGCGGTGCATCGTCCGTCGGCATGACGTTCTACATCACCGTAGACGGCAGCAACAACGGGGTCCTGAGCGGACAGATCTACAATGTGCCGAACGTCAAGGCCGGCTCGGGCACGCTCGCGGGCCAGCTCGCAGGGTCGAACAACGGCGTGACGACTGTCGCCGGACTCGCGGGCACGTATAGCTTCATCAAGCTCTCGGGCGACTACACGAGCGCCGGTGTGCCGACGGGCGATCAGGACGCCGACACGGGCCAGATCAAGATCAACGCCGACGGCACGTTCCGTGCGTGCCCGAGCGCCCCGTACTCGGACACGTGCACGGACGACGAAGATTCGAGCATCACCGACACCGGCACGATCACGGTCGACGCGGATCAAACTGACTATCCGGGCGCATTCGATCTGACGCTCAACGGCGTGATGTACGGTCGCATGTTCGCAAGCACGGCGAACGGCGCGGTCACGCTGATGCTCGACCAGGCCGGCACGAACAGCGACGGTACGTACCGCACGGGCTCGTGGGTGCTTCAGACCGCATCGACCCTCGTGAGCGGCACCTATAACGGCTTCTACGCCTGCACGGAGCCGACGCTCAGCGGCGACACCCCCACCGGCGGTGTGACGCAACGCGCCCTCTATATCAATGGAGCGCAGACGGAGGACTCGCTGGCACTGACCCTCGCGTTCAATACGTCGTTCAACGCCGCCGCTTCGTCGGTCGTGCCGACGCCGGTCGCGATCAGCGGATTGATGTCGTCCACGTACCCCGGTTCGGGCTCGACGCAGAGCGCAATCATGTTCCTGCCGGTGTCGGCATCGAACCTCTACTACCTCGACGAACCGAACGCCGACGGCTACTTCGTCATGGGTCTGTGCTTGCCTGGCGTGCCCGCGTAAGCGCATAACGCTTGAGCGGTCTCCGCGCGCTTGCGTCGCCGCGCGAATCCCGACACGATCGCAAGTAAGCGCGGGACACGCAACACGACATGTTTAGACCGATCCCCCGCCGCCCGGCGGGGGATGCGTTTGACTCGCATCACCCCCTTCGCGTACGCGTGCCGAACATTCGCGTGCGTTGAGCGCACATCCATTCGCCTGCCCGCCTCCCGCTTTCGTTTTATCCCTTTCGCGTCGTCGCCGGACCCGCATCGCTTTGGCTTTGGCTTGCGCAAGCGCACTGAAGCGTACGCCTATCTGTCACTCAATCGCGCACAGATGCAGGTCATTGAAAAATTTCCCGTACATCTATCCGCTTGGCATTTTTTTCAAATCGACATCACGCATCGGATCGAAGATTGCCTAATTCTCCTTTCATTCCGTTTAATCAATGCCGACTCTGGATTCGATTTAGTTAGCGCTTTGCATGAATCACTAAAGTTATCTGTAAGAAAGACGATAACGCATAAGGTCGGAAGCTTGATGCATCGCCCAAGCCCCCGCGCGAGCGATCGAGGCCTCCGACCCGGCCGGATACGTCTCGACTGCCATGACGTTTCGATCCGGCCCGACACTTCGATCGATTGACACGACTGGCTTGAGAGACCACACACCATGAATGTGAAGCAGGCATTGTTTTGTATCGGCGTCAGCGCGCTGCTGGCCGCGTGCGGCGGCGGCGGATCGGATTCGGCAAGCACGGGGCAAAGCCTCACGCAAGCGCAGCCGCTGCCGTCGGGCTCAACCTATATCGGCACGATGAGCTTCGGCGACACGATCCGCGTGCAGCTCGATACACCCTCGACGGGTCAGGTGACCGTCTCGTTCATCAGCTCGCAGTTCGGCCTGAGCGGCAGCGTCGTCAGCAGCTACACGACGAGCAACGGCACGTACACCGCGGATAATTTCCAGGCGAGCGGCACGGTGCCCGCAGTACTGTCGACCGGCGCGCCGGACATGCGCCTGACCTTCACGCTGAATACCGACAGCAACAACAACGCGACGATGATCGGCACGTTCTTCAAGGTGCCGAACGTCAAGGCCGGCTCGGGTACGCTGACGGGACAGGTCACGGGTTCGAACAACGGCGTGACGACTGTCGCCGGACTCGCGGGCACGTACAGCTTCATCAAGCTCTCGGGCGATTACACGAGCGCCGGCGTGCCGACGGGCGACCAGGACGCCGACACGGGCCAGATCAAGATCAACGCCGACGGCACGTTCCGCGCGTGCCCGAGCGCCCCGTACTCGGACACGTGTACGGACGACGAAGATTCGAGCGTCACCGACACGGGCACGATCGCGATCGACGCGAACCAGACGAGCTATCCGGGCGCATTCGACCTGACGCTCAACGGCTTGATGTACGGCCGCCTGTTCGCAAGCAAGAGCAATGGCGCGACGACGCTGATGCTCGACCAGGCCGGCACGAACAGCGACGGCACGTTCCGTACGGGTTCGTGGGTCCTGCAGACGGCGCAGACGATCGCGAGCGGCACCTATGACAACACGTGGGTGTGCACCGAACCCGAGACGACCGACGAAAACGTGCTCACGGGCGGCATCTTGTCGCAGCAGGTCGTGATTTCGGGCTCGACGCTGACGGTCAACGGCAATTCGGCGACGTTCGCCTTGAACTCGTCATTCAGCGCCGCCGATTCGTCGTCGCAGCCGACGCCGGTCGCCATCGGCGGCTTGATGTCGATGCTCTATACGAACTCCGACTCCAGCCAAAGCGCGATGATGTTCCTGCCGGTGTCGCCGAATGCGATCTACTACCTCGACGAACCGAACGGCAACGGCTTCTTCGTTCAGGGTCTGTGCACGCCGGGCGAACTCGGTTAATCGCCTTGCCGCTTGAATGTCGCCCCTGCCTTCGGGCAGGGGCGGCTTCGATCTCACGGGGGCGCGGCCCCACGCGCAAAGCCACTTCATCCCGCCCACACCGCTCGCTCCCGGCTAAGCGTCTTGATGCCGCTTAAGCCTTTCTATCCGGGCTAAGCCTTTCTATCCCGGCTAAACCGCTCCATCCGCTCAACGCGCTCAAGACGCCTCAAGACTCCGACGACGTCTCAAGCACAGGCGGCGTCGCCGGCGTGCGCACGCCGACCCAGCGCCATCCGCCGCGCGCCTTGCGCATCCGCTTGACCTGATCCTGCGCGAACCAGAACAGATGCAATCCCGCGCTATGCGCGGCAGGCAGCAGGCGTGTCAGATCGCCGCCGGCCCACGGTAGAAACGGGTTGCTGCGGCTATACGCCCAGATCGAAATCCGCCGCGCCTGATCGGCGCTCGTCGCACGTTTGTGAAATCCGCTGGTGTCCGCGATGACAAGCGAATTCGCGCCGACCGCGAGACTCACGGGCGGCGCATACCCGAGACGCGCGAGTTCCGCTTCGGTCACGCGCAACGAGCCTTCGGCGGTCAGCGGATCGGCACTCGTCGCCGCATCGAAGGAGACTCGTCGCTCCCAAGCGAGCCGCCGTCGATTCGCGAGATGCGAACCGGGCACATACGTGAACGGACACGAGGCCGGGTCCACGTCGTCGAGATACAGCCAGGCCTTGACGGTCGGATGAAACGTATCGCTATGAAAGAACGACTGGACGTCGGGCGGCGCATCCTTGAGCACCTGCGTGAATACGGTCTGGACAAACAGGCGCGGCCGGCGCTTGAACGAGCCCGCATACGCGAACAGATCGTTGAAATCCGGCCCTTCGAGAACCGTACGCGTCGTCGGTACTTTTCTGAGGTTCCAGACGTCGAGCGGAATCAGCCGCGTCAGCGTATCGCCGATGACGGCCTCGCGCGCATGCGTCTGCAAGCCGAGAATTTCATCGCGCAACGCGGCAAACGTCTGGGGATCGAGAAAATCGCGCTTGACGATATAGCCGTCGCGATCGATCGCCGCGCGGTCTTCCGCGGTGATGCGCGACGCGAGTTGCGCGCGACGCCGCGCGCCCATCCGCGCCGCAAGCCGGCGCCGGAACAGATGCAAACCCATCGTATTCAGGCGCGTGCTGCCGATGACCGGATTGTCGCGGAACGATTTCGACTGAGAGAAAATCGCCGCCGCATACAGAACAAGCATTGGCCATTGATACGGCTTCATGGATCTCGGCTCCGGGAGCACGGCCGTCTGTCGATCCGATCGACATGATCGGTCGTCGTCCATCAGGCGGCCTGGGAATGCATTGCGCCCGATTGTAGGGCAAAAGCCGACGCGCGCCGCGATGCCCGCGCGTGTTCTCCCCAAGCCCCGTCAGATCATCGCTCCCTGCGCCAATGCGATGCGGTCCGTCCATCCCGCGCTAAAACGCTCAAGCGTCAAAGCCCCAAGACATTCAAGCGCTAAGGCCATCAGATCCAAGGCGCTAAGTCCGACTCAAGCGAACGGTGCGCGAAGCATCGGCCTTGGCGTCGACGTCATACACGGATGTCCCCCAATGCACGTCGTCCGCATGCGCTTCAGACCCAAGGGCCGACGCATCGCCATGCTGAAGTCCATCGACGAGATGCACGACGCTCAGCGGTTCGAGTCCATCGGACAGCGTAACGGCTTGCGCGGGGATCGTCGAAAGCGTCAACGTCGCTCCGTCCTCGCCCTTGCCCCCGCCTTTGCCCTCGACCTTGCCTGACGCAGGCTCTGCCGCCGATGCGCCCGGGGCCGTCCGCACACGCGCGTCGTCCGCTTCGATACCCGGCGTCAACGCGAAATGATTCGCCAAAGAACGCGTGGAAGGACGCGCAGAAGGACTCGCGAAAGTCGTCGCGCCGGTATCCGCGCGGCGATCCGCAAAGGCATCGGCCGGCAACTGACCGAGACGGCCTCGGCACACGCGCTCGATCCGATCCAGTCCGATCCCGGCCGAGATCAACAACAACGTCGCGGCCATCGGACTCCCGCCGGTTTCCCAATCGATCGCGCCCCAGAGCGCGACGCTCGCGCAGAGCGACACCAGCAAACCGCGATGGACAACGACGGCCATCGCGAGCCGGGTACGCAGAAGTGTTCGATCTTGAGCCGTCATGCCTTACCGTGCCGTCGCGCAGTTGTTAGTGATATGTAATCTATCGACAAGGTTGCGTATAACTTGAGGACTACTGCTGAAGCAGCTTCAACACGAGCTGCGGAAGCTGATT
This sequence comes from Pararobbsia silviterrae, assembly GCF_003628125.1. GTDB lineage: Bacteria > Pseudomonadota > Gammaproteobacteria > Burkholderiales > Burkholderiaceae > Pararobbsia > Pararobbsia silviterrae. The sequence goes on along the minus strand of NZ_RBZU01000002.1, from coordinate 305,551 downwards.
GGCTTGCGCGACCATCGCGAGGCCCGCTTGCTGAAGCACTTGCGCACGCGCCAGATTCGACGCCTCGGCGGCGTAATCGGCATCCTGGATCGAGGATTGCGCGCTCTGCGTGTCGACGCCGGCCGACTGAAGCGCCCGAATCGTCGACGAAAAGCGATTCTCGACCGCGCCCAAGGCCCCTTCTAACGCATCGATCTGTTCGAGCGCCGAATCGACGGATTCGAGCGTCGTCTGCGCGGCGCTCACGGTCAGCACATTCGCCTGCGCGAGCGTCGCTCCGCTCGTCGCCGCGCTGTAGATCGCGGTGCCCGTGCCTTGCAGGCCCGCGTCCGTGATCCCCGTAACCGTCAATCCCACGTTGTTGAACGATTCGAGATGCAGATGGCCGCTCGAATCGGCCGTCGCGCTCACGTTCGAGATATGCGCGCTGTTGATCGCCTGCGCAAGATCCGACGCGGTCCAGTTCGTGCCCGTCGTCACGGTCGTGCCGTTGATCGTGACGCTGATCGCGCTCGTGCCGCTCAGCGCGTTCGCGGAGGCCACCGCGACACCCGTCGACGACAGACTGCTCGAACTCGACGCGAAATTCTGCGCCGCCGATCCCGACAGATGGATCGCCTTGCTCGACGACAGCGTGATCGTGCCGTAGAGCGTCGTCGCCGACGCGCCGACCACGGCGCCCGATCCATCGGTCAGCGCGCCCGATCCCGCGGAGTCGCTCAACACGATGTTGCGCCCGTCGCCCGCGATCAATTCGAGCGAACCGTCCGAATTGACGCTCGCCGTCACGCCCGTATCCGAAGTATGCGCATTGATCGCGCCGATCAGATTGCCGATCGAGACGGTCCCAGCGCTCGCCGTATAGACGTCGACGCCGTTCACGCTGAATGTCGTGGCGGTCGCGATCGTCGACGCGACCGACAGATTCTGGCTATTCGTCGCGGTGACGCTGAGGCCGCTGATATCGGCATCGCTGATCGCCTGCGCGGCCGCGTACGCGCTGTCCGCGCTCTGCCCGGCTTCGCTGCCCTGCTGCGCCGTGCCGATCGCGACCGTCTGTCCCGTGTCGAGCTGGATCGAAAGCGCGCCCGTCGAGAGGTTATAGCCGCTCGCCGACGACAATTGCAGCGGGATCGACGTCGTCTGGCCGATTTGCGAAGTCTTCACGCTCGTCGACAGATTGACGGCGATCGTCTGGCCCGCGTTCGAGCCGACCTGGAACGACGCGGTGCCGAGCGAACCGTCGAGCAGATTGAGACCGTTGTATTGGGTTTGCGCGGCGATCCGATTGATTTCCGCGAGGCGTTGCTGAACCTCGGCATTCATCGATTGCCGGTCGCTCGCCGAATAGGTCGCATTCGACGCCTGCACCGCGAGCTGCCTGATCCGCTGCAGGTTCGTCGAGATCTGCGCAAGCGCGGAATCCGCGGTCTCGACGAGCGCGATGCCGCTCGTCGCGTTCTGACGCGCGGCGGCCAATCCATTGATCTGCGACGTCATGCGATCGGCGATCGCGAGCCCCGCCGCATTGTCCGCGGCGCTGTTGATCTTGAGGCCCGACGACAGCCGCGTGACCGACGAGGTCAGCGCGGCCTGCGTCTGCGCGAGATTGTTTTGCGCGATCGACGCGAGAATATTGGTGTTGATGGTCAGTGACATCGCCAGAACCATTAGGGTATCGGCGCTCGCCCCGGAAACCCGGATCTTCGCAACTACCGTGCGCGCGGCCTTGTAAGGTAGTTTACGGTCACTGAAAGGCAAACTTAAGGATTTCGCGACAAAAAATAGTGCGCCCGCGGCACGCTCACGGGCGCAAGGACGACAGCACGCACCCCATAAATCCTCGTACCGGCCTCGATCGAGCCGGCGCACACGGCGCATGCGCGCCCGATCGACGTCCCAAGCGCGCATGCGCGGCACGTCGCGTTCGGCCTCGGTGCGGTGCAAACGGCCCGGCCGCGCCCAAGCTTGCGCCAAGCGCACGACAGACCGCGTGGCGCCTCGGCGATGCGACGCGATATCAAGGCCAGCGCTGCGTCCATCGGCGCTCGTACTGCATCGCCTCGAAATGCGCGGTCATGAAGTCGATAAAGACACGGACCTTCGACGGCACGTATTTGCGGTTCGGATACGCGAGGTTGATCGTCAGCGGCGCGAGATCCCAATCGTCGACGATCGGCACGAGCCGCCCCGCGACGATATCGTCATGAATGATGTAGATCGGCTGAACGATGATGCCAAGCCCGCTCAGACCCGCATTGCAGATGACCTGTCCTTCATTGGATTCGAGCACGCCGCGCATCTTGACGGTCCGCGTCTGTCCGTCCTTCGAGAACGTGAGTTCGTGCGGATGGTTCGCGAGCGTATAGATCAGGAACGCATGGTCGGCGAGATCGTCGAGCGTCCTCGGCACGCCATGACGTTCGAGATAGTCGGGCGACGCGGCAAGCACACGGCGCGTCGCGCCCAGACGCCGGATCACGAGTCCCGATTCCGACTCGTGCTCGCGTGTGCGCACGGCGATATCGACGCCGCTGTCGATCAGATCGACATAGCGATTCGCGGCGGTCAGCGACAGATGCAGCCCCGGAAAACGCGCCGTGAATTCGGGCAATACCGGTGCGATGATCCGCGCGCAAAACGACACCGACGCCGTGACCTTGAGCGTGCCGACCGGGCTCCGGTTCGTCGAGCTCGCGAGCGCTTCCGCTTCGGCCATTTCCGCGCGGATGCCGCGACATCGCTGCAGGAACTCCTCGCCGACCTCGGTCAAAAACATGCGGCGCGTATTGCGTTCGATCAAGCGCGCGCCGAGACGGTGTTCGAGGCTCGCCAAATGCCGGCCGGCGGCCGACGTCGACAGGCCGAGCGCATCGGCCGCCCTTGAAATGCTGCCTCGCTCGGCGGTTTCCACGAAGAGTTGCACTTCCATCCACTTGTCCACTCGCGTCTCCGATTGCCCCGCTTGGCGGGTTGCTGTTTTGCGCACCGGCCATTTTGACCGGGTCTGCACGTACGCGACGCGATACCGCGCGCTTCACGCAGAACCGAATTGCCGTTTTAGCCAACATCGGCGAGGATTTCGTCTGACCCGCCGGCGCCGCCGGTGCCGGATGAATCCGCCCCATGACGACGAATCAAACGAAAGTGCAGACGACCAGCGACGCACCGAACGGCAAAGCCCGCGAGACGCGCATCCGCACGCTCGCGGCGATCCGCGCCGCCGCGATCAGCGAATTCAGCCAGCACGGCTTCAACGGCGCGTCGACGCAAGCGATCGCCCAGCGCGCGGGGCTGACCAAGTCGCAGCTTCACTACTATATCGACGACAAGGAAGCCCTCTACGCCGAGGTGCTCGGCGAACTCATGGACAGTTGGGCCGAACTCTTCGAATTCGGCTCCGACGACGCCCCGCCGAGCGACGTGATCGCCGAATACCTGAGCCAGAAGCTTCAATTCGCGTTCAAGCAGCCCGAACTCTCGCGGATCTTCACGACCGAGCTGCTCAGCGGCGGCCGCCGGCTCGAAGCGTTCTGGCCCGAGGCCGTCGCGCAGACCTATCGCAAGGTCCGCATGATCGAAGGCTGGATCGAGGCCGGACAGTTGCGCCAGCAGGATGCGCGGCTCCTGATCATGCATATGTGGGCCGTCACGCAGTACTACGCCGACTATGCGATTCAGGCCGAGAAAATGCTCGACGCGCCGCTGCGCGGCCGCAAACTCCAGCAACATATCCTCAATGAACTCGTGATCTTCGTGCTCACGGGTTGCGGTCTGCCCGCCCCGACACGCGCGCCCGCGCTGCGGACGATACGCGGCTAGGGGCTTGGGGCTAGAGGCTTGGGCTTGGGCTTGGGCTTGGGCTTGGGCTTGGGCTTGGGCTTGGGCTTTAGCGCATTGTCGTCCGAGCCTTTATCGAGTGCCTTTCTTTAAGCATGTCGCTTAGTGCGTTTCTTTGAGCGCTTGCCGCTTTAGCGCGGCCCTTTAAGCGGCCCTTTAGCAGCCCTTTAGCGGCCCTTAACCAGCGCCCCCTTAGCGTCCTCCTAGCCTCCTCTTAGCCGCCCCTTGGCCGGCGCCCTTTGGCCGCCCCTTTTGACCTGCCCGCAAGCGATGCGCGCCGGTCGGACCGACGCGCATCGCAACCTGTCCACCCGGTCATATTTTTGTTCATATATTCTGTATTCACTTAACTCGCGAGAACCGGCATAGGCATTGCTTTTTGACCAATAGTTCAAACCATTCGGTCAAATTTCAGCGTCATGAATGCCTGCAAACGCGACGGTGCATCGGCCTCCGAGCCCCGTATTACTAAGGATTTCGCCCGATCGGGGCCCGCTCGCGCGATTGCGGTGCACACGCTTCGCATGCGTGCATCGCGGCGCATCGCACACGATCGAGGCATGCGCGTGGTGCGTGCACATCGGTCGTGCATCGCGCTCCGCATGCGATGCGAGCTCCTTGGGCCGGGTCGCTGATATGAACCCGCCCCTCTCGCTCGCAACGTATACGGCGATCGATCGCGCTCGGCTGCCGCGCTGGTTGCTGCCCGATGCGTGGCCCACGACGCTCGGCGAACCCGCGCTCGCGACGATCGAGATCGCCGACGCACGCGTGCATGCCGTGACACCCTACAGCGACACATCGCCGGCGGGCTCGGCACGTCGCCTCGATCTCGGCGGCGCACTCGTGCTGCCGGGTCTGTTCGAGCCGCACGCACATATCGACAAGGCCTATACGCGTTCGCGCATGGGCCGCATCGTGCCGGGCCTGCTCGGTGCGATCGATGCAGCGGCACACGATCGCGAGCGCCAGAACGCCGACGATATCCGCGCGCGCGCCTATCGCGCGCTGCTCGACGCCGAACGCGCGGGCGTCACGCGGCTGCGCACGCATATCGACTGGCCCGATGCAAGCGCGCCCCTCGCGTGGCATGTCATCGGCGAACTCGCCGAACTCTGGCGCGACCGCGTTCATGTCGAACGCATCGCACTCGTGCCGTTGCCGCGCTTCGCATGGCGCGACCGCGCGAACGCGATCGCACGGACCGTGGCCGCGTCGCGCGACGCCTGGCTCGGCGGCTTTATCCATACCTCGAATTTCGATGCGCGCGCGCTCGAACAACTGATCGACGCCGCCTCGCATGCGGATGTCGGTCTCGATCTGCACGTCGACGAAGAGTTGTCGACCCAGGCGCGCGGCCTCAGCGACATCGCGGCGCTCGCGCGCGAGATGCGGCCCGCACGGCCCATCGTCTGCTCGCATGTCTGCGCACTCGCGGCACGGCCTGAGCGCGACGCGCTCGTCGTGCTCGATCGCGTCGCCGACGCACCGATCACGCTCGTATCGCTGCCGCGCACGAACTTGTTGTTGCAAGACGCCGAAACGGGCCGCACGCCGCGCCTGCGCGGCATCACGCTGATCGCCGAAGCGCAGGCGCGCGCCATCCCCGTATTGATCGGCACCGACAACGTGCAGGACGCGTTCTGTGCGTACGGCACGCACGACCCCATCGATGCGTTGCGGCTTGCCGCGATCGCCGCGCAACTCGACGACGTGTTCGACCGCTGGTCGGCCTCGATCTGCCGGACCGACTGGATCGATCGCGCCGATCGCGGCCCCGCGTCGCTGATCGATCGTCGCGCGGACTTCACGGTCTTCGAGGACACCGATGCGCATATCTGGCCCGAGGCGGCACGCCGCTCGATGCTGCGCGCGCACGGCATCGCGCGCGCCACCGTTCATTGATCGCCCTTCACTTATAGGACTTTGTCATGAATACGCTCACCGACATCGCTGCGCCGCTCGCGCGATATGCCGCCTACCGGCGCGCGGGTGACTTCATCTTCCTGTCCGGCGTCATCGCGGTCGATCCGAAGGCCGGCATCATCGTGCGCGGCTACGACGACATTCCGCGCGACGTCGCGGACGCCATCGGACGCACGGGCGAGTTCTCGGTCGACATCAAGGAAGGCCCGATCCTCGCGCAAAGCTGGGCCGTGCTCGACAGCATCCGCCGCATCGTCGAAAGCGCGGGCGGTCAGATGAGCGATGTGTTCAAGCTCGTTCAGTACTTCAAGAACCTCGATCACTTTCCGCACTACAGCCGCATGCGCAAGCGCTTTTTCCCCGATGCGGCGCCCGCTTCGACCGTCGTCGAGGTCTCGGGCATGTTGCCCTCGCCCGACATCCTCATCGAAGTCGAGGCCACGGCCTATCTCCCGCTCAAGTAGCTGAAAAGTAACCGATCCGATAACGGATCCCCACGCGTCGCGACACGCGACGACATACACCTTTTGCAACAGGATCGACCCATGCTACACGGCTATACCCCGCCCACCCGCTTTCTGCCCTATCTGAGCTGGACCGAGATCGACGCGCTGCCCGATCGCGAGAACACGGTCATCGTGCTGCCCGCGGGCGCGATCGAACAACATGGCCCGCACCTGCCGTGCGCGGTCGACAGCATCGTCGCGGCGGGCGTCGTCGGTCACGCGATGGCGAAGCTGCCGGCCGACGTGCCCGCCTATGCGCTGCCGCCGATCACCTATGGCAAGTCCGACGAACATCTGCATTTCCCGGGCACGGTCACGCTGACCGGCGAAGTGCTGCTGCATACGGCGATCGAGATCGGCGAGTCCGTCTATCGCGCGGGCTTTCGCAAGCTCGTCATCGTCAACGCGCACGGCGGCCAGCCGCAACCGCTCGAAATGGCCGCGCGCGAACTGCGCCTGCGGCACGGCGATTTCGTGATCATCGCGCGCTCGGCTTGGAGCGTGCCGCACGACGGCTCGTTCTTCTCGGAAGACGAACGCAAGCTCTCGATGCACGCGGGCCACGGCGAAACGGCGATCCTGATGGCGCTCGCGCCCGACACGGTTCATATGGAGCGCGCCGAAGCCAATATGCCCGCGCCGTTTCCCTGCCCGACGCTGTCGAGCACGCGACCCGCCGCCGCATGGTGCGCACGCGACTTCGGCCCGAACGGCGTCATCGGCGACCCGCGCGGCGCGACGCCGGCTCAGGGCGAGCAACTGCTCGACCAGCTCTCGACGCAATGGGCCAACGCGATCGGCGAAGTGCACCGGATGAACTGGCCGGTGCGCGAGGTCGCGACATGGGGCCGCGGCCACTACACGGGACATATCGAATCGCGGCGCTGAACGATGCGCACGACGCGGACCGCGCGCGCAAAGCGACGGTTCGCGCCGCACGCGCGTCGACCCGCACGCCATCCCTATCCAAGACGCTTTCCTCGATCTCTTTTTGCTGGAGTGTTCATCATGACTTTGCAACCGGTACGCACGCTGCGCGCCGCCGTCTCCGCCACGGCGTCGCTCGCCGTTCCCGTCACGCTGTTCGCCGCGACGCTTACCGCGCATGCGGGCACGCCGTTCACGCTGATCACGAACTGGTACGCGCAAGCCGAGCATGGCGGCTTCTATGAGGCGCAAGCCGAAGGCCTCTATTCGAAGGCCGGTCTCGACGTCACGCTGCGCATGGGCGGCCCGCAGGTCAATTCGACGCAACTGCTCGCGGCCGGACAAGCGCAGTGCGTGATCACCGACGATATCGGCACGATGAGCGCGCGCGCGCACGGCGTGCCGATGGAACTCGTCGCGACCTCGTTCCAGCACGACCCGACCGTCCTTATCGCGCATGACGACGTGCCCGACATCAAGGCGCTGCGCACGCGCACGATCCTCGCGTCGAGCGCGGCCTATTCGAGCTGGTGGCCGTGGGCGAAGGTCACGCTCGGCTTCAAGGACGATCAGGTGCGGCCCTATACGTTCAATATCCAGCCGTTTATCGCGGGGCCCAACGTCGCGCAGCAAGGCTATCTGACGTCCGAACCGTATTCGCTTTCGAAGGTCGGCGCGAAATTCAAGGTGTTCCCGCTCGGCGACGCCGGCTATCCGCCGTACGGCAATGCGATCGCGTGCCGGACCGACGTCATCGAACAGCATCCCGATCAGGTCGCCGCCTTCGTCAAGGCCTCGGCGCAAGGATGGAAGGACTATCTCGCGCATCCCGAAGCGGGCGACGCCGCGATCCGCAAGGACAACCCCGACATGACGCAGGACCAGCTCGATTACGCCGTCAAGGCGCTCAATGCGAGCGGCCTCGTCGAGGGCGGCGACGCGAAGACGCACGGCATCGGCGTCATCACGGCCGAGCGTCTGAAGGCGAGCTGGACGATGGCCGTCAACGGCGGCCTCGTCGATCCGAAGCAAGTCGCGCTCGATCAGTTCTATACGACGCGCTTCGTCGACCGCGATCCGGTGCTGCCATGAACACGACCGCCCTGCGCGTGACCGCGTCCACGCCCGCCGACGTCCCCGCGCGCGAGCGCGTCGATCTCCGCGTCTCGACGAAGCTCGACGGACGCGCGGTCGCGTTCGACGCGCATGCGTCGGACGCCGAGACCGACGTCCAGCCCGCGATCGACGTGTTGTCGGTCGAGAAGGTCTATGCGAACGGCACGCATGCGCTGCGTCCCGTCGATCTGCGCATCCGCGAAGGCGAGTTCGTGACGCTGCTCGGACCGTCGGGCTGCGGCAAGAGCACGCTGCTCAAGATGATCGCGGGGCTCGAACAGCCGAGCGACGGCCGCCTCATGCTCTGGCGCAAACCCGTCGCGCGCCTGCCCGAGACCGGACACACGCTCTCGTATGTGTTCCAGGAAGCGACACTGATGCCCTGGCATACGGTCCATCGCAATGTACGCCTGCCGCTCGAACTCGCGGGCGTGCCCGCGCGCGAAGCCGACGAACGCGTGCGCGACGCGCTCGCGCTCGTCGGTCTCGACCGTTTCGCGCATGCGTTGCCGCGCGAACTGTCGGGCGGCATGCAGATGCGCACGTCGATCGCGCGCGGACTCGTCGTGCGTCCGGATCTGCTGCTGATGGACGAACCGTTCGGCGCGCTCGACGAGATCACGCGCAATCGTCTCGACAGCGATCTGCTCGACCTCTGGAAACAGCAGGGCCTCACGGTCGTGTTCGTCACGCACTCGATCCATGAAGCGGTGTTTCTCGCGCAACGCGTCGTCGTGATGGCCGCGCGTCCGGGACGCATCGTCGACGAGGTCCGGATCGACGAGCCGTTTCCGCGCGACCCGACGTTCCGTCTATCGACGCGCTTCAGCGAATACGCGATGCAGCTGCACGAAAGTCTCGTCAAAGCCAGCGCCGACTCGGGAGAACTCGAATGAACGCCTCCACCCGCACCCCGCTCGCCGCATCGGCCGAGACACGCGTCAAGCCGCGCACGCCCAAGCGTCCGCTGCTCGCCCGGCCCGGCATGCAGCGCATCGTCGTGCCGGCCCTCGTCGCGCTCGTGCTGCTGTTCGCCTGGCAAGGCATCGTGGTCGGCTGCCATGTGCCGTCGTATCTCGTGCCGTCGCCCGTGCTCACGCTGCGCACGCTGTTCACGGACTGGAGCCTGCTCGGCCATGCGCTGCTCTTCACGCTCGAAATCACGGTGCTGTCGTTCGCGCTCGCGATCGTGATCGGCGTCGCGCTCGCTTTCGTGTTCGTGCAGAGCCGCATCATCGAGACTGCGTTCTTTCCGTACGCCGTGCTGCTCCAGGTCACGCCGATCGTCGCGATCGCACCGCTGATCATCATCTGGGTGCACAACACGGTGTTCGCGCTCGTGGTCTGCTCGACGCTCGTCGCCGTGTTTCCGATCATCTCGAACACGACGCTCGGCCTGCGCAGCGCATCGCCTGGACTGCTCGCGTACTTCAAGCTGCAACGCACGTCGCGCTGGCAGGTGCTCGTGCGGCTGCGCGTGCCGACCGCGCTGCCGTACTTCTTCGGCGCGTTGCGCATCGCCTGCGGCCTTGCGCTGATCGGCGCGGTCGTCGCCGAATTCGTCGCGGGCACGGGCGGCAGCAATACCGGCCTCGCCTATCAAATCCTTCAATCCGGCTACCAGCTCGACATTCCGCGCATGTTCGCCGCGCTCGTACTGATCTCGGTCACGGGCATCGCGCTGTTCGCCGCGATGTCGGCGATCTCGAAGTGCGCGATCGGCCGCTGGCACGAGAGCGAATCCGACACGGGGCACTAAACCATGCTGATGACTGAACCCACCATGACGACTCACCACGCCGATACGCTGGGCGCGCTGCGCGCCGAGCTGCCCGACCTCGACTGGACCGTCGAGCCGATCCACCTCAAACGCCTGTCGCGCGATTTTCACTGGTTCAGCCCGGTGCTCAAGCGCGAACTCGACGGCAAGCTCGCCGACGCGGTCGTCTGTCCGCGCAGCGAAGACGAGCTTCGCGCGATCGTCGCGGGCTGCGCGCGCGCCGGCATTCCGATCACGGTGCGCGGCGGCGGCACGGGCAACTACGGTCAGGCCGTGCCGCTCAACGGCGGCCTCGTGATCGACATGACCGCGTTGACCGGTCTCGTCTTCGCACGCGACGGCGTCGCGCGCGCGCAGGCCGGCATCAAGCTCGCCGCGCTCGATACGCTGCTCAGGCCGCAAGGGTGGGCGCTGCGCTGCGTGCCCTCGACGTATCGCATCGCCACGCTCGGCGGCTTGTTCTGCGGCGGCTTCGGCGGCGTCGGATCGATCAACTACGGCCCGCTCGGCGCGCCGGGCACGATCCTCGGCATCAAGCTCATGACCGTCGAAGCCGAACCGCGCATCGTCGAACTCCGCGCGCCCGAAGCGATGCGGCTCGCGCATACGTACGGCACGAACGGCATCGTGCTCGAAATCGAACTCGCGCTCGCGCCCGCGCAAGACTGGGACGAATATCTGATCGCCTTCGACGACGAGCGCAGCGCGTTTGCCTTCGCGCACACGCTCGCATGCGAACCGGCCATCGCCAAGAACGAGGTCGCGCTGTTCTCGCACGAAGCGGCGGCCTATTTCTCGAAGCTCACGCCGCATCGGCAGGCGCACGAGGCGATCGTCATCGCGGCCGTCGCGCGGCAAAGCGGCGAGACGCTCGCGAAACTCGTCGCGAACCATGGCGCGCGCATCGCGTGGACGCAGGACGCCGAAACCGCGCGGAACTCGCAGCACACGCTCATCGAGTACTGCTGGAACCACACGACGCTCCATGCGCTGCGCGGCGACAAGACGATCACCTATCTGCAGACGGCCTACGAATACGGCCGCGAACGCGAGCAGCTCGACGCGATCGCGAGCGCCGCGGGCGCCGAGGTGCTCACGCATCTCGAGTTCATCCGCGACATGCAGGGCCGCATGACGTGCGTGGGCCTGCCGTTGATCCGCTATACGAACGACGCGCGCCTCACGGAGCTCACGCGCCTGCATCGCTCGCTCGGCATCAAGGTCAACGATCCGCACGTGTTCACGCTCGAAGACGGCAAGCACGCGGGGGCGCTCGACCCCGCGATTCTCGACGCGAAGCGCGAATACGACCCGAACCAGCTCTTGAATCCCGGAAAGATCCGCACCGTGTATTAGCACCACCGCCTCACCTCCTTAGCACAACTTTACCCACTCGCCGAGATGAAGAAGATGAAACGCCACACGTTAGTTGGACTGAATGTGAGCATGGCTGTCGCTGCGCTGTTTGCGATGTCCGCGCAAAGTTACGCTCAGTCCACGGGGACCACCGATGCGGCGCCCACGAGCGCCGCGCCTGCCACCACACCTGAAACGGCCGCCGAACAGAAGGCCGAGAAAAAAGCCGCTCAAAAGGCGGCGAATACGGAAGCGGCCGGCAAGGTCGAAGAGAAAGCCGCCGAAAGCGGCGACACGCACGGCGGCACGGTCACGCCGACGGTGACCGACGCGGCGGCCGAGACCGTGCCGGCGCCGGCCGGACCGAAGGCCGTCACGAACGTCGTCGACTGGTTCGCGAAGGGCCAGTTCGCGGGCGATTTCCGCACGATCTACTTCTCGACGCACAACAACTTCTTCTCGCGCACGAGCCAGGACACGATCAGCTACGGCGGCGGCCTCGAATACACGACTGCGAGCCTCTACGGCTTCTCGCTCGGCTTCAGCGGCTATATCCAGCGCGGCATCGATCACAACGACAATCCGGCGAAGGTCGACAGCTACCTCGGACCGAACCTGACGGCGATGGGCGAAGCCTATGTGCGCTGGGAAGGCGACGGCATGACGTTCACGGCCGGTAACCAGGCGATCGACGTGCCGTTCGCGTCGACCTACGACTGGCGGATGGCGCCGCAGTTGTTCCAGGGCTTCACGTTCAAGTACGGCGATGCCGACAACTATGTCGAAGCGCTCAAGATCTTCCGCTTCAAGTCGTATATCGACGACTCGTTCTCCGAGCACACGATGTACAACGTCAAGGAAGATCCGTATTCGACGATCGGCGATGATACGACCGACGGCTTCTGGGGCTTCGGCGGTCAACACAAGTGGAAGATCTCGCCGCTGCTGGTCACGGGTCAAGCCTGGTACTTCACGTATCAGGACTACGCGGACCTCGCCTACTTCGAAGGTCAGGTGCTCGACGACGCGGCGTCATGGAAGCCGTTCATCGGCGCGCAGTACGCGCATGAAACCGGCGACGGGCGCGAACTGCTCGGCAACGTGAACAGCCAGGTCTACGGCCTGCAACTCGGTGTCAAGCACAACTCGCTGACCGCGACGCTGGGCTGGGACTATATCGCGCCGCACAGCAATTCCTACCTGAACGGCTCGCTCGTCACGCCGTATGCGCACAACGTCGCGTCGGGTCCGCTGTTCGCGCAGCCGTTCCTGTCGAGCACGCAGGATCTGGGTTCGGGCAATGCGTACGCGATCGACGTCAACGGCGCACCGATGGCGCACTGGTTCGTCGGCGCGCGGTACTCGTATATGGATCTCAAGAGCGCACCCGACACCGCGAGCATCGATCAGTCGGAATACCTCGTCTATGCGATCTATAACTTCGACGGCAAGCTCAAGGGCCTGAGCATCGCGGACTTCTTCGCCATCCAGACCCAGCCGGGCAAGCCGACGTTCCTGCAGAACCGTCTGCAACTCGAATACGCATTCGGGCACTAAGCGCGTCGACGCGCGACGAAGCGTGTCGCGTTCGACGCACCGGACCCGGTGCGATTCATCGGCATCGGGTCCGGCAGGCAGTCTCTCTCAGGAATAGAGCATGCCGCGCGTATGCGGCATTTTCGAGGCATCGCGCAAATCTCGGCGATGTTTCGATCGGCATGCTTTCGGGCCGCACGCTTTCAATTGGCAGGCATTAAGCCGCGTCCGGATCGAAGTCCGCATCCGCCATCACGCCGGCACGGGCGGATCGGCGTCGGGTTGCCGCGCGGGTTCGGCGGCCGCGAACGCCGGCAGGCTCGCCGCATGATCGGCGATCCGTACGAGCGTCGGATACGCATCGAGTGCGATCTTGAATCGGCGCGCGTTCCAGACTTGCGGGACCAGGCACAGATCGGCGAGCGTCGGCGTATCGCCGAACACGCACGATCCGACGCGCGGATCCGTCGCGAGCCGCGCTTCGAGCGATGCAAATCCGCTTTGAATCCAGTGCGCGTACCACGCGTCCTTTTGCGCATCCGTCACATCGAATTGCTGCTTCAGATACTTGAGCACGCGCAGATTGTTCACGGGGTGAATATCGCATGCGATCTGCAACGCGATCGAACGCACGTAGGCGCGGTCGATCGCTTTCGCCGGCAGCAAGGGCGGCGTCGGAAACGTTTCGTCGAGATACTCGATCAAGGCGAGCGATTGCGTGATGAGTCCGGCATCGCCCGCTTCGTGGTCGACGAGCGCCGGCACGACGCCGTCCGGATTCACGGCGCGGTACGCCGGCAATAATTGCTGGCCGCCGTCCTTGACGAGATGGATGCCGACCTGCTCGTAGGTGATGCCCTTGAGATTGAGCGCGATGCGCGCGCGATAGGACGCCGAGCTTCGGAAATACGTATAGAGCTTGAATCGTGTCATGAGAATCCCGCCTTCTTGCTGAGCCGCGGCCGGCTTGGACCGCTGCGCATCATACTGCGTGCGGGCCGCCGTAGGCAACGCGCGCGGATCGCGCAGCGGGACCGTCTAGATGATCCGATGCTCGTCGACGAGATAGGCCGTGATCTCCGACAGAAACGTCGTCGCATGCTGCATCGTCTGCTTGCCCGCCGGCGAGCCGAACGCGTCCTGCAAGGTTTCCGTGCTTTCGAACCAGAATTCGACGAGTCCGTCGATCGGCAGCGCGTCATAGGAACTCGGTACGCCCTTGTTCACCTCGCGCGCCACGATCGCATTCTGACGATAGCCGCGCACGCCCGGCATCTGCCGGACCCAGCCGGCATGCACGGCCCACTCCTTGCGAAAATCGGCTTCAGACGAATCGGGCCGGCGCCGGATCAGCGAGATGCGCTTCTTGAGCCGCGCGCGCTCTTCGGGAGCCGGGACCGCGACGACTTCCGTCTGTTCGGCCTCGATGATATGGAGCCCGCCCACGAAGTGCTGTTCGTCGGCGCGCACGCGCGCCGGCAAGTCGCCCTCGCCGAACGGATGCTTCGGATCCGAGACGCGCAACTGCGAGAAGCCGTCGAATTCCCACGGGCCGCGCGCGAAATCGATCCCGCGCTGAACGCGATCGATCACGTGGTTCTGCCAGTACTCGCCCAGACCCGGCGCATGCTTGACGAGTGCGCCGTGTTGATGGAGCCAGTGCTCGCGAAACGCGGCCTCCGTCCAATCGGCCTTTTTGTAGAGCAATCCCATTCGCACGTGTGTCATGGCTGTCCTTTGCCTGTCTTCAATATGTACTCAATGCGCGCCCAGATAGGCCGCCCTGACCTTCGCATCGTTGAGCAGATCGCGGCCCGCGCCTTCGAGCGTGATACGCCCGAGTTCGAGCACATAGGCACGGTCCGCGACGGCGAGCGCCTGCTTCGCCATCTGTTCGACGAGCAGGATCGTGAGGCCCGATTTCCGCAGATCGCGGATCGCGTCGAAGATGTCCTTGATGACGAGCGGCGCGAGACCCAGCGACGGTTCGTCGAGCAGCAGCAAACGCGGCTCGCTCATCAGCGCGCGCGAGATCGCGAGCATCTGCTGCTCGCCGCCCGACAAGGTGCCCGCGAGCTGGTTCTGCCGTTCGCGCAGGCGCGGAAACCGTTCGAATTCGCGCTCGATCGCCGCGTGCGTCACGGCGCTCGCCTGCTTGCGGCTATAGGCGCCGAGCAACAGGTTTTCGCGCACGGTCTGGTCGGGAAACACACCGCGCCCTTCGGGCGACAGCGCGACGCCGAGACCGACGCGCTGGTGCGCGGGCAAGCGCGTGCAATCGCGTCCGTCGATCTCGATACGGCCCGCCGCGACGCCTTGCAGCCCCGCGATGCTCTTGAGCAGGCTGCTCTTGCCCGCACCATTCGCGCCGATGATCGTCACGACCTCGCCCTCGCGAATCTCGATGCTCGCGTCGCTGACCGCCTGGATCGCGCCGTAGGACACCTTGACCGATTCGACTCTCAACATCGTGCTTCTCCGTTCACGCATCAGGCGGCGACCGCATCGTCGACGCCGAGATAGGCTTCGACGACACGCGGATTGGACTGAACATCGGCGGGCTTGCCTTCGGCGATCTTGGTCCCGTAGTCGAGCACGATCACGTGATCGGAGATCGACATGACGAGATCCATATGGTGTTCGACCATCAGGATGCTCACGCCGTATTTGCATACACGCACGAGCAGTTGGCCGAGTTCATGCGTTTCTTGGGGATTGAGGCCCGCGGCCGGTTCGTCGAGCAGCAGCAATTGCGGTTCGGTCGCGAGCGCGCGTGCGAGTTCGACGCGCCGCTGCAATCCGTACGACAAGCTGCCCGCGGGCCGGTCCGCGAGCGCGCCGAGTCCGACGAGTTCGAGCAGTTCGGCCGCGCGCTCGCGCGTGACCGCTTCCTCGCGGCGCGCGCCCGGCGTCGCCAGCAGCGACGCGAACACGCCGTTCAGCATGCGGCTATGACGGCCGAGCATCACGTTGTCGAGCACCGACAGATCGGCGAACAAACGCAAATTCTGGAACGTCCGCCCGATGCCCGCGCTGCAGATCGCGTGCACGGGACGGTTCGCGATGTCTTCCGCATTGAAGCGGATCGCGCCCGAGTCGGGGCCGACGACGCCCGTGATCATATTGATCATCGTGCTCTTGCCCGCGCCGTTCGGCCCGATCAGCGCATGGATATGGCCGCGCTTGAGCGAGAACGACACGTTCTGCGCGGGCTTGACGCCGCCGTACGCCTTGCAGACGTTCTCGACCGACAACAACGTCGCGTCGCCCGCGCGCGGATGACGCGGCAACACCGTGACCGTCTTCGCCGTGTTCGCGCCGCTCGGCCTTCCTCCCGGCACGAGCGGTGTGTGCGCCGCGCGCGATCGTGTCGTGCGTCGCGACAGCGCGCCGACGACACCGTCGGGCATCGCGTAGAGCGCGAACAACAGCAGCAAGCCGTAGACCACGTGTTGGACCGACGGCCAGCGCGCGAGCAAGGCGTCGAGCAGCGTCAGCACGATCGCGCCGACGAGCGGACCGAGCTTCGTGCCCGCGCCGCCGAACAGCACGAGCAGCAGAATGAAGATCGAGAGCTGGAACGAAATGAAATCGGAATTGATGTACTGATTCTGCTGCGCGACCATCGCGCCCGCGAGTCCGCACGTCAGCGCGGCGATCACGAACGCAATGACCTTAGCGCGATAGACGCGCACGCCGACCGACGACGACGCGATTTCGTCGGCCTGCAGCGAACGCAGCGCGCGCCCGAAGCGGCCGTCGACGAGATTGCGGATCAGCAGATGCGTCATCGCGCACAGCACGATCGCGACGCAGACCCATTGCGCGAGACTCAAGGGCTGACCGTTGAATTCGGGGCTGCGCACGCCATAGATCCCCTGCGCGCCACCGAACACGTCGGACCAGTCGCTCACGAGCCGCTCGGCGACCATGCCGAACGCGAGCGTGACCATCGCCAGATACGGTCCCTTGACGCGCAGCGACGGCAGCGCGATGAGCACGCCGCACGCGCCCGCGACCAGCGTCGCGATCGCCATCGCGAGCCACGCGTTGAGTCCCGTCTGCGACGTGATCAAGGCGGCGGCATAGGCGCCGGCCGCGAACAAGCCGGCCTGACCGAGCGACTTCTGACCCGCGTAGCCGACGAGCACGTTCATGCCGATCGCGCAGAGGTAGTACGTCGCCATCGTGAACGCGATATGCAGATAGTAGTCGTTGCCGATCGAGGCGACGGCCGCCATCAAGACCGCGGCGGCCACGCAAACGGAGAGCAGATGACGAGACGGCTTCATACCTTCTCCACGAGTTTGCTGCCGACGAGGCCCGTGGGCCGGAATGCGAGCACGAGAATCACGAGCGCGAACACGGCAACTTCACGCCACTGCGCCTGCCAGAGATTCACGAGCGATTCGAATACGCCGAGCGCGAAGCCGCCGATCGCGCAGCCGCGCGGATTGCCGAGGCCGCCGATCATCGCGCCCGAAAACCCCTTGAGTCCGATCGTCAGCCCCATGAACAGCGATGCCTGCGCGATCGGCGCGATCAGAAAGCCCGACAAGCCCGCGAGCGCGCTGCTGACGACGAACGCGCCGATCATGACCGCATTCGTGTTGATGCCCATGAGGCTCGCGACGCCGCTGTTCGCCGCGACCGCGCGCATCATCTTGCCGACCATCGTCTTGCGCATGACAAGGTCGAATCCGATCATGACGACCACGACGACCGCCAGCGTCAACAGCTCCTGCGGGCGCACGCCGATCCCCATGATCTGGATCACCGAATCGCCGACCGGCGACGGCACGACGACCGGCTTGGGGCCCCAGATCGCGAGACCGACGCTGTCGAGCACGACGCCGAAGCCGAGCGTGCTCATGACCCACGCCATGCCCGGCTGCTTCGTGAACGGGCGAATACCGAGCACGTAGAGCAGCCAGCCGAGCAAGCCCATGACGACGAGGGCCGCGACGAGACCGAGCAACTGGGCCGTGACGCTCGGCGCGATGCCGCTGAAACTCGTCGCGGTGATCGGCTTGCCGACCATCAGCAGCAGCGCGCTCATGCCGATGAACGCGCCGGCCGACACGAATTCGCCGTGCGAGAAATTGAGCGTCTTGGTCGTGGTGAACGTCACGCCGAAACCGAGCGCGACGAGCGCGTAGGCGCCGCCTACGGCGAGGCCGCTGATCAAGGCCTGAAGAATGGCTTCCGTCATGGTTCTCTCCCCGCGCGCGGCACGTCGGCATATCGCCGCGTCGCGCGCCGGTGGTAAGTGCATGCGTCTTATTGCTTGAAGTCGGCGGTCGTCAGCGAGGCGACGAGCGGGTCGGTGTACGGCACGAGCTTGCCGTCCTTCCAGTGAACCCAGACGAGATCCTTCGCGGTCAGCGCTTCGTGATTCGTCTTGCTGAACGGCTTGTCGTAGGTCTTGAGCAGACCGTGCACGGGCGTGTTCAGATTTTCAAGCGCGGCGCGCACCGCGGCGCCGTCGGTCGAATTCGCCTGCTTGATCGCTTGCGCGAGCAGCAGCACCGAGTCGTAACCGTGCAGCGAGAACGAGAACGCGCTCGGCGCCTTGAGTTGCGAGCCCACGCGCGCAAACAACTTGTCCTGCTCGGGCGTGCGGTTCTCGCTGACCGTGCGCAGAAACAGCGGCTTTTCGGCGAGCTGCTTGCCGGCGGCGTCGTAGAACGTCACGTTGTCCGACGCCCACGACGTCAGCGTGCGCGGGTAGTAGTTGATCTTCTCCATGCTGCGCATGACCTGCGCGATCGGCGTGCCTTGCGCCCAGATGATGACCGTGTCGACATTCGCGGCCTTGAGCTTGTTGAGCTGCGAGGTCATATCGGTGTCGTCGACGCCGAACTGTTCGATATCGACGGGCTTGACGCCTTGCGCATCGGCGATGTCCTTCATGTCCTTGAGACCGCCCTGGCCATAGCCCGTCGTCTCGGCCATGAACGCGACGCGCTTCGAGTCCGCGCCGTTCTTCTTGACGTAAGCCATCAATGCCGCGACCTGTTCGCGATCGACCATCGACACGCGGAACATATAGTTGTCCGAACCCGGGCTCATCGGCTTCGTGATGTCCGTGCCGGCCGACACGTTGTCGATGACCGGGATCTTCTTCTGATCGACGACGTGCTTCCACGCCATCGCGTTGCCCGAGTTCGTCGGGCCGAAGACCGCGGCCACCTTCTCGTTGTCGATCAGATCGCTCATGTTCTGGATCGACTTCGGCGGCTGCGACACGTCGTCGCGCACCACGAGCTCGAGCTTCTTGCCGAGCACGCCGCCCGCCGCATTGATGTCGGCGATTGCGGCCTGCATGCCGAGTACCGCGGCCTGCCCGCTTTGCGCCGACGGCGACGCCGACAGGTCGCCGTTGAATCCGATCTTGATGTTCTGCGCAACCGCGTTCGGAATCGCCGCAGCAATGCCGAGCACGGCCAGCAGCGTCGGGAGGATTCGGGTGGCCTTCATGGTGTCTCCAACGGAATGTTATGTGAGGCAGCGCCTGCGTTCGGGTCCGCATGCCCCGTATCGGTCTCGACCGGCGACGCGCGAAATCGAATGCTTCGCGCCTGCGTATCCATGACCGGATAGTACGCCAGCAAATTAGATATTCGCCACTCGTTTTGCATAGGTACAAATCCCGAGACTCGATACATCATTAGACGGGTGCATAGTTGCATGTCAATGTGCAATACTGCGCACGAACCCGCGTGGTCCAGGCAAGCGGGCATTCCACACAACAAGCAGTAAGGAGACGTCATGTCAGCAAGTCCATCACCGGCCGACCGCTTGCTCGAGCGTCGTCTGGCGCTCGTGACCGGCGCGGGACAGGGCAATGGCCGCGCACTCGCGGTGGGTCTCGCGAAGGCCGGCGCGAATGTCGTCGTCAGCGACATCAACCTCGACCAGGTCGAGGAAACCGCGCGACTGGTCCGCGAGACGGGCGCGAGCGCATGGGCGTATGCGCTCGACGTGACGGATGCCGACGCGTGCTACGCGCTCGCGCAGCATGTCGGGCGCAACGTCGGTCAGATCGACCTGCTCGTCAATAACGCGGGCATCATCATTCGGGAAAATTCGACGAGTCCGAACGCGGCGAAGAACTGGCGCAAGGTCATGGACGTCAACGTCCAGGGCACGTTCAACGTCACGCACGCGTGGCTCGATGCGATCAAGGCGCGCCGGGGCGTCATCATCAATCTCGCGTCGATCGCTTCGTATGCGGGCCAGGGCGGCAGTCTCGGCTACTCGCCGTCGAAGGGGGCCATCAAGATGTTTACGCAATCGCTCGCGGCCGAACTCGCGCCGCACGGCGTGCGCGTCAACGCGCTCGCGCCGGGTGTCATCGAAACGCCGATGACGGCCGTCACGCGCGAAGATCCGAAGCGGCTCGAAGCGTTCATGACGCGCATTCCGATGGGACGCGTCGGCCAAACCGACGACCTTATCGGTCCCGCGTTGTTTCTCGCCTCCGATATGTCGCGCTATGTGACGGGCGTGACGCTCGCCGTCGACGGCGGATTCCTCGCGATTTAGCGGGCCCAGCACAGCGCGGCGCGCCATGCCCGGCGCGCCGCGCTTGCCGGGCGCCGCCCTCTCGCCCTCTACGTCTCGGCGGCCCCGACATTGACCCAGTACGGCGTGACCATGACGACACGCAACGCAAAGGTATCCGCGAGCAAACGCAAGGCGCGGTCCGTATCGTCGATCTGAAAACTGCCGGACACACGAAGCGCGGCCACCGAAGGATCGCAGCGGATGATGCCGCGTCGATAACGCGACAGCTCGTCAAGCACATCCGAGAGCGGCATATCGTCGGCAAAAAGCACGCCTTGCGACCACAACGCACTCGTATCGTAGGCGGCGGCGACGGGCCCGACGATGCCGCGCGCGAGATCGATCCGCGCGCCCGAGCGCAACAGAACGTGCGGCGTCGCATCGCCGCCCGACACATCGACGCTGCCTTCGAAGACCGCCACGCGCGTCATCGCATCGTGCAGCCGAACATCGAAGCGCCGGCTCGCCGATCGGATCGCGCCGTCGCGCGTGCGCACGACGAACGGCTGCCGCGCCATCGCGGTGTCGACCAAGATCTCGCCGCGATGCAGCGTGACGGTACGGTTCGTTCCGTCGAACGCCACGTCGAGCGAGGTCGACGTGTTCAGCATCAACGTGCTTTGATCGGCGAGCGTGATCCGGCGGCGCTCGCCTGTCGCGGTCCGATACTCGGCCGACCAGTCGTCCCAGGGCAAACGCGATGCGAGCCACGCGCTCGGTACGGCCGCGATGGCGACGGACAGCGCGCCGAGCATGGCCTTGCGACGCGCCTTCGAGAGGGGCACGTCGAGCGTCGCCGCGCCGATCTGCGCGGGAATGCCGCCGAACTTGCTCGCGACGGCGTTCGCACGCATCCATGCACGCTCATGTTCGACGCTCTGATCGCACCAGCGGCGCCACGCCTGACGTTCGGCTTCGCTCACGCCGGGTTCGTGCAAGCGCATGAGCCAGACCGCGGCCTCGCGCACGACGCGCGGATCGAGGCGTGCGTTCATTCGAGTTTGAGCAGACATTGTTCGAAGGCCAGCACCATATAGCGCTTCACGGTACGCAGCGAAATGCCGAGCTTGAGCGCGATCTCCGCATATCCGAGGTGGTCGAGTTGAGCGAGCAGAAACGTCGTGCGCGCCTTGTCGGGCAATTGCGACAGTGCCGCATCGATTTCAAGCAGCGATTCGAGGATCAATGCGCGGTCTTCGGGCGAAGGGGCGAACGATTCGGGAATCGTCGCGAGGCGATCGAGATAGGCGCGTTCGATCTCGTGTCGACGCCACTGATTCGCGAGCAGCCCCTTGGCGATGACCGTCAGATAGGAACGCGGCTCGTCGATCGAGACGGGCTCGGACTTGAGCAGGATGCGCAGAAACGTGTCGTGCGCGAGGTCGGCGGCTTGCTCGCGATTGCCCGTCCGTTTGCGCAGCCAGCCGAACAGCCAGCTGTGATGATCGACATATAACGCGCCGGCCACTGTCCCTTCGATCTTGTCCACGATGCATCGCCCGATGATGTCTTCGTTGAAGCCGCACGGCACGTCCGGCGCTCGGCCGGTATCCGCTCTTGATACAGAATGAGCGCGAAGCAACGGGTTCTCAACTCGCCAATAAATTGACGTTGGATATCCGCAAATCGAGTCGCGGCGCCCCGTATCTCATGCGCGCTTGAAAATTTGCACGCCATTCTAGGGGGCCCGGCGGAGAATTATTTGTCGAAGAAATCATATCGATCGAAGATCGGCAGGAAAAAGTTTTTCAGAACCGTACGCATGCAACACACCATTCTCCGCGCCGCGCCGGCGGATCGAATCCGCGCGTTTACGCGTACGGCCGCCATGCGTTCGACTCGCGCCATGACGACGCACGACGGCGGATTCCTCTGAGTTGAACGCAGGGCAGCGATCGCGCACCTTGCGCGGCCGCCTCGTAATATTTCGTCACACACGCATGCGGCGAAATTGGCCCTTTTCGTGGGCGTCGATGGGCCTACCTGTGAAAACACTCATTCACCGGGGAACAGCACATGGCATCGCGCACGACTCGATTCAGCCCTGACGTCGACACGACGGCCCGCACGCGCTTCACGTCAAAGGCTCGGCGTATTTCACTCGCGGTTCATCTCGCGCTGCCGATCGCAAGCGCGGCATCGTTGTCGTGGGTCTCGACGTGCGCGCACGCGCAGTCCGCGGCGAGTGCCGCGACATTGCACTACGCGTTGCCCGCCGGACCGCTCGATCACGCGCTCGCCAGTTTCGCGGCATACGCGGGCGTCTCCGTCTCCTATGCGCCGGGAACCGTCGAAGGCAAGCAAAGCCCGGGACTCACGGGAACCTACACCGTGCGCGAGGGCCTCGACAAATTGCTCGCGGGCACCGGTCTCGAAGCCGCGAGTGCGGACGACAAGGCCTACGTGATCCAGAAAGCATCGGCCGGCGCGACACCGTCGACGCCCGCGAGCCACACCGATACGGTGCCGACCTTGCCGCTCGTGACGGTCAACAGCTCGGTCGACACGGGGTCGAGCAACGGCTTCGTGACGACACAATCGACGACGGCCATGCGCACCGATACGGCGATCGCGGACACCCCGCAGTCGGTGACGGTCGTCGATCAGTCGGTCATGCAGAGTCAACAATCGCGCTCCTTGAGCGACGCATTGCAGAACGTCAGCGGCGTCACCGTGGCGCCGAGCACGCTCGGCCCCACGGTCAGCATCCGGGGATTCGACGCGCCCGTCATGACGGACGGCATGAATAGCGTCACGTCGTCGTTATTCTCGACGCAGCAGGGTGCGAGCTCGCTGAACGTGCCGATCGCCGCCGTTCAGCAGCTCGAAGTCCTCAAGGGCGCGGACGCGATCATCGCGGGTCCGTCAAATCCCGGCGGCATCGTCAATCTAGTCCTGAAGCAACCGCAGACCGATCCGGTACGCGAGGTCTCGATGCAGCTCGGGCCCTACGGCGACATTCTGAGTTCGCTGGACCTCGCGGGCGCGATGTTCGGCGACGACCGCATCAGCTACCGACTCGTCATATCAGGCGAGCACTCGGGACAAAGCCAAGGCGACTACGACGGCATGCACGATTTCTACATCGCGCCGTCGGTCCGATGGAAAAGCGGCGACACCGATCTGATCGTCGGCTTCAGCCAGAACACATCTCACGAACCGTTTCCGTGGTTCACGATCTTGTTGCCGACGGGCCCGGTCACTGATCCGGTGCGCTTCGGCACGGCCGCAGACAACATCACGGAAAACGACACGGCCGTCTACTACAACCTCGAAGAAAAGCTCACCGACAACATCACGTTTCGCAGCAAGGCACGCTACGACGCCGAGCTCACCGGCACGACCGGCATGAACTTTCTGACGACGCTCAATGTCGGTGCAGGGGAGCAGGCGTTCTATATCCCGTTCAGCCAATTCACGCAAAGCGACCGCTGGACGTTCGACAACAGCGTGCAGGCCAAATTCAGTATCGGCCCGGTCGCCCAAACCGTAGTTGGCGGCTTCACGTATTCGAAGATGAACGGCATCGCGAGCGCGTATAGCGGACTGCCGATCCTCACATCGATCTATGCGCCACAGTTTCCGTCGACGGGCTTCCCGTACGGCTTGGCCTACAACATCAACGATCACATCAATAACGAATATCTACAGGATCAAATCGCGGTCGGCCGCCTCCATGTCGTGGTCAATCTTTCATACAGTCAGGCATGGGGCTGGTCGGCGACCCAGCCCGACCAGCCGAGCCAGCACGGCTGGAGTCCGAACATCGGCGCGGTCTATCAGTTGACCGACAGCGTCGGGCTCTACGCGAATGCGATGAAGTCATTCACACCGCAGATCGCGCTGACCCCGACCGGCAGCTTCTCCCCTCCGGATACCGGAAGATCCGCCGAAGCGGGCTTCAAGATCGACCTCGCCGACGATCGCCTGACCTCGACGATCTCGTTCTATCGGACCGCGCTCATCAACAAGGCCGTCTCGGACCCGGCCGAACCTGGCTACTATCTCGTCCTGCCGCAAACCACCTCACGCGGCGTCGAAATCGACGTGCAAGGCTCGCCGTACAAAGGCGTCAACCTGATCGGCAGCTATACGTACGCCGACTTCTTGTCGCAGCCGACATCGGGCTTCAGCGCGATCCCGAGGCATACGGCCAGTTTCTGGGCGACGTATGACTTCCAGAACGCCGCGCTGCACGGCTGGGGCTTCGGCGCGGGCATCAAGGCGCGCAGCGACTACGCGATCACGACGTCGGCAAACGCGACCTACGATATCGCGGGACAGGCCGAAGTCGACGCGGGCGTCTACTACAAGGCCAAAAAGTGGAGCATGCGTCTCGGCGTGCAGAACCTTTTCGATCGCCGTCTCTATTCGGACTACTCAGCGGAAAACGATATTTATATCGAGCCCGGACGCACGGTCTTGCTGACCGGCACCTACGACTTTTAGCGATCGATCGCGATGACCCGAGTCGATCAGGGCATCCGCGACGGCGGCCCGCTCGACATCGCGCGCCCCCCGGTGCGCGATCTGCCGCCGTCATCGATCGGCCCCGATTGCCTGCCCAGTTCGTCATGGAGTCCTAGCGGTGCTGATCTCAATCACCGATAAAACAACAATGGCGGCCCATGCGCCGCCGCGTCGTCCACGCGCGGTCAGCGCGAAGGTCGGCGCCGCGCTCGTCGCGTTGCTCCTGCACGCCGCACTCGTCGTGCTCGCCATGCATGTGCAACGCGATGTGCTCCTGACCTCGCATGCGGCGCCCGGCGGCGCGCTGCGCGTGACGCTCGTCTCGCGCGCCCAGCCCCCCGTGCCGCAGCCGCCCAAGCCGCAGATACAAAAGCCCATGACGCATCCGAATGTGCTCGCGACCCATCACGCGGCGATGCGGCAGATCGCCGCGCTCGACCCCACGCCCGTCGTCAAGGAGCCGCCCGTGGTCACGCCGCCGACACCGCCGCAGCCGCACGCGTCGGCGCCACCGGCGACACCCGCGCCGTCGGCGGCGATGCCGCTACCCGTGCCCGGTGATGCCGGCAAGCACGCGAACCTGATCTGCGACATTCCGGCGCCGCCCTATCCCTCGCGCGCGCGCCGTCTCGGACATGAAGGCACGGTCGAATTGGCGGTCAACATCGATGCGAGCGGGCGCATCACGGACGCACAAGTCAAAAAAAGCAGCGGCTACGACGACCTCGACGACGCAGCCGTGCAAGCCATGCTTGCAGGCCATTGCGACCCGCTGATGCAAGCGGGCCATCCGGTATCGACCAGCGCGGTCCAACCGCTTTCGTTTCATCTCGACCATTGAGCTTCAGCATTTGTTCAGGAGTCTTTCCCTATGAATTCCGGGCTTATCCAAACCCTGTGGCGGGGTGATGCCATCTCACACGCGATCGCGACGGCACTCGTCGCCATGTCGGTGCTCTCATGGGCGGTGATGCTCTACAAGGGGCTCCAATTCGCGGGCCATCGCAAACTGACCGCCGTTGTCGAACGTCAGTTCTGGCAAGAAGAAACGCTCGAACACGGCAGCGCGAAACTCGGCGGCGCGCGCGCCGGCAATATCTATCAGAACCTCGTCGACGCCGCCTTGCAGGCCAAGGACCGTCATAGCGGCACCAACCTCGAAGAGGTGCTCTCGCATGACGAATGGGTTCAGCGATGCCTCGCCGTCTCGATGGAGGAACAAACGTCGAAGCTGTCGAGCGGACTGGGCATCCTCGCCTCGATCGGCAGCACCGCGCCGTTCGTGGGCTTGTTCGGCACCGTATGGGGGATCTATCACGCGCTCATGGCCATCAGCGCGTCGGGGCAGTCGAGTCTGTCGCAGGTCGCGGGTCCGGTCGGCGAATCGCTCGTCATGACTGCACTGGGCCTGTTCGTCGCGATCCCGGCCGTGCTGGGCTACAACGCGCTCACGCGCGGCAACCGCGGGCTCATCTCGAAGCTCGCGCGCTTTCGGCATGAACTGCACGCGTATCTGATGAGCGGCTCGCGGCAGACGCGTCCCGCACACGACAAGGTCCGCGCGCCGGCCCAGCGCCGCCTCGCGACGGAGGGATCCTGACATGTCCTTTTACAGCCCGCCCGACGATGTGATGAACGAGATCAATATGACGCCGCTCATCGACGTCATGCTCGTGTTGCTGATCGTATTCATGGTCACGCTGCCGGCCATGACGAACACCGTCAAGCTCGACTTGCCGACCGCGACGAGCACGCCGACCGGCACGCCGCCCCCGCACGTGGTCGTCGCGGTGCAGGCCGACGGCTCCGTGCACTGGGACAACGAAACCGTCGATGCGGCCGCGCTCAGCGTGCGCCTCGCCGGCGCGGCGCAACGGCAGCCCCAACCCGACATCCAGATCTACGCGGACAAGGCGGTGCGCTACGAAGCGGTCGCCGACGTCCTCGCGGCCACACAGCGCGCGGGGCTGACGAACATCGACTTCGTCACGCAGCCCGCACCGAACTGAAGCCCCGACCTCCAGCACTCCAACGAGCGAGATTCCCGAATGAGCATCGTCGATACCACCGAACACCGATTCGAACGCGACGTCAGCGGCGGCGTGCCCGTGATCGTCGATTTCTGGGCGCCCTGGTGCGGCCCCTGCAAAGCATTGAAGCCCCACCTCGACACACTCGATGCGAAGGTCGGCGAGCGTCTGCGCATCGTCAAGATCAACATCGACGAGGAACCCGTGCTCGCGCAGCGCTTTCAGGTTCGAAGCGTTCCGACGCTCGTATTCCTGCGCGACGGGGCCGAAGAAGGCCGACTGGTCGGCACGACCACGATGCGGCTGAACGCCATGGTCGAGCGCTGGATCGGAGAGGATCGTATCGACGCCGCGCGCGATACGCCCGCCCAGGCTTCGTCCGATCCTGACGATCTCAAACGCGTGTGGTCGAGCTTCGGCGGTCGCGCCGCGCTTCGCGACGCGTGTGTCGCACGCATCGCGGCGATCGCCGATACCGGGCGCGTGCGTCTTGCGGCGCAGTTGGCCGACACCCCGGAACAGATCGAGGATGAACTGGGCATTCCGCTCGCGTACACGACCTTGCTCGATGCCGTCTGGCATCTCAGACGCGCTTCGAATATCGAACCTCATGAACGCATCCGTGAACACGTGGCGAACCTGATCGCGGCGATTCCGCTCGACGTCGATCTCTTTGCGTTGACCCGGCATCTGCAGTTCGATTTTCTGTACCGATCGAAGTGGGCCATCGCCCCGCATTTCGACGATGTGGACGTGTTGTCGGTGCTCGCCGATATCCACGCGGCCCACCGACGCGAGCTCGATGGCGAGACGATCGCGACAGCCGAATGGGACGCCATCCGCAAGCGCGCGGTGCTCCTCGCCGGCATCGACGGCACACGCGCCGCGGAGAGCCGCCGGCTCGAAACCCTTGCCCACCCGCTCGCGCAGCAGAACAGCGAAGGCTGGATCCGCGTCCTCATCGGTTTGCGGCACGACGACGTGCATCGCGAACCGCACTGGAGTCTCAAGGACATCGAACGCATGAAGACGCTTGAAGCCGAGTTCGGCATGCGGACTCGAGACACGCAAGGACCGCGTCCGACGCAGCCGGGGACCGAACTCGCCGAGTGGCAGCGCGCGATCGACTCGTTGCGCAAGACATGGCACGAGACCGAGCGCGCCGCAAACCCGGCGTTCTGGGCCCGCTTCGACATGTTTCAAGCCAACGTGAAAGCCGCGCAACACGATATGGCCATCGATCTCCTCGAACAGCTCCAGGCGCGTTTTTCCAAAGCGGCCACCGGTGCCTGATCGCCCCATCGAGCCTCCTCTCATGACTATCGATGAACCTTCGATCGCGTGCCCCGTCGGCTGCGACGAGACCGCGGATCGCGTCGCGCCGACCGGCGTCGACAATTTGACGCTCGCCAAAGCCGCGCTTCTGGAACCCTATGGACTGGACGAAGGCGTCCTGCAAAACACACTCGGCGACATGTACGCGACGCGTATCGACGACGCCGACCTGTTTTTCGAACTCACGCACACCGAGAGCTGGATGCTCGAAGACGGCATCGTGAAAGCCGGCAGTCGTTCGATCGACCGGGGCGTCGGCGTTCGCGCGATGGCGGGCGAACGTACCGCGCTCGCGCATTCGGCCCACCTGTCCGCTTCGGCATTGCGGCGCGCCGCGCACACGGTCCGCGAAATCGGTCGCGGGGCGACGTCCGGCGGGACCGACATCGTGATCCCGCTCGATCTGTCGCACGGCTTCAAGCGGTCGGCAACGCATGCGCTCTATACGCAGACCGACCCGCTTGCGTCGCTCGAAGCGGACGAAAAGACGGCCCGCCTGCATCAGATCGAAGCGCTCGCGCGAAGTCGCGACGCGCGCGTCAAGAAAGTGACCGCGCGGCTCTCGAGCCAACACCAGATCGTGCTCATCGCGCGCGCCGACGGAACGCTCGCGGCCGACGTGCGCCCGCTCGTTCACCTGAGCATCCAGATCCTCGTCGAACACCGTGGCCGTCGTGAAATGGGCGCATCGAGCGGCGGCGGCCGCTACGACGGCCGGCGATTCGATACCGCCTTCATTGCCAGGCATGTCGACGCGGCGCTGCATCGCGCATTCGTCAATCTCGAAGCGCAATCCGCCCCCGCCGGCACGATGAGCGTGGTTCTCGGACCCGGCTGGCCGGGCGTCATGCTTCACGAGGCGATCGGCCACGGTCTCGAAGGCGATGCGATCCGCAAGCGGACCTCGGTGTTTTCAGGCCGTCTCGGCGAACGCGTCGCGGCGCCCGGCGTCACGATCGTCGACGACGGCACGCTCCGCGCGCGGCGCGGCTCCTTGAATATCGACGACGAAGGCCATCCGACGCAATGCACGACGCTGATCGAGGACGGCATTCTGCGAGGCTATCTGCACGACACCTTGAATGCGCGGCTCATGGGCGTTCCCACCACCGGCAACGGTCGACGTCAATCGTATGCATCATTGCCGCTGCCGCGCATGACCAACACCTATATGCGCAACGGCGACAAAGATCCAAGGGAGATCATCGAATCCGTCAAAAGCGGGATCTATGCCGTGAACTTCGGCGGCGGTCAGGTCGATATCGTGACCGGGAAATTCGTGTTCGGCGCGACCGAGGCGTATCGCATCGAGAACGGCCGGCTGACCCATCCGATCAAGGGCGCGACCCTCATCGGCAGCGGTCCCGAATCGCTTCAATACGTGAGCCTGATCGGCAACGACATGCGGCTCGACGACGGCGGCGCGACCTGCGGCAAGAACGGGCAATCGGTTCCGGTCGGCGTGGGCCAGCCGACGCTGCGCATCGACGAGATGACGGTCGGAGGGACGGTATCGTGAACGTTCATCTCGACGATTGCCGAATCGATCTCCGTTTCGCGCGCCGCGCATGGGGGTTTATCCAACCCTATTGGTTAC
Source organism: Pararobbsia silviterrae (assembly GCF_003628125.1). Classification (GTDB taxonomy): domain Bacteria; phylum Pseudomonadota; class Gammaproteobacteria; order Burkholderiales; family Burkholderiaceae; genus Pararobbsia; species Pararobbsia silviterrae. The sequence goes on along the minus strand of NZ_RBZU01000002.1, from coordinate 275,563 downwards.
GGCGCGCGCACTGGCTCTCGTGGCTGGGGCTGCTCGCGTTCCTCGCCTACACCGTGTTCGAAGTCGGGCTCGGCGCCAAACTGTCGATCCTCACGAAGGACATGACCAACGCGCTCGTCGCGAAGCGCGCGCCGTCGTACTGGCACGGGTTTATCTGGATCTCGTTGATCGTGCTCGTGGTCGGCGACGGCATCGGCAAGCAAGGCATCGTCTCCCGGCTGTCGAACTGGCTGCTCGAATCGATCGTGATCCATTGGCGGCAGTGGGCGACGCGCGAGATGCTCGGTCGATATCTGTCTCATCACGTCTATTTCCGAATCGAGCAGGACAACGACGTCGACAACATCGACCAGCGCATTCAGCAGGAGGTCGAACCCGTATGCAAGATCGCGCTCAATATCGTGCAGATCGCCATCTATTGCATTGCGAGCTTCGGCGTGCAGGGCTGGATTCTGAGGAGCATCTCGCCGACCTTGTTCTATGCGGTACTCGCTTACGCGGCGCTTTTCTTGACCGTGACGTGGTGGCTCTACGGACGGCTGATTCGCTATCAATATCGATTGACCGTCTCGGAAGCTGACTTTCGCTACGGCATCCTCCATGTACGCACCCACACCGAGACCATCGCGCTCTATCGCGGCGAGCAGACGGAAAACGCGAGCGTGTTGCGCCGGCTACGCCGCGTCGTCGAGATCGCCTACGCGAACTTGCGATACTCGACGGGCATGGGCGTCATCGAGTCGGTGCTCAATGTCGCCTGGTCGCTCGTGCCGGTCCTGGTACTCGCGCCGCTCTATTTCGACGGACGCATTTCGTTCGGCGTGATCACGCAGGGCACCGCGTCGGCCGTGCTGCTGCTCGGCGCGATTCAGCGGTTTCAGATACTGATCTCGATGTCGGCGAGCGCCGCGCCTCATGTCGTGCGTATCGCGCAATTTCGCGAGAAGGTCGACGCGCTGGCGAACGAGGAACGCGATAGCCGCGCCACGATCCGCTTCATCGAAGGCCCGCGCATCCGTCTCGACGACGTGACACTGCGCACGCCGGGTTTCGAGCGGACGCTCGTGCGCAATCTGAGCGTCGATATCGATGCGGGCGAGAGCCTATTGATCGTGGGCCGCACGGGCGTAGGCAAAAGTTCGCTGATCCGAGGGATGGCCGGGCTCTGGCATAGCGGCTCGGGCTCGATCACGATGCCGCCCGAGGGTACCGTGCTGTTTCTTCCGCAGCGGCCCTATATGGTGCTCGGCACCTTGCGCGAGCAGATGCGCTATCCGTCCGACGACAAGCACGCGTCGGACAGCGACCTGCAACGGCGCCTGGAGCAAGTCAATCTGCCGGATCTCGCGCGGCATCACGGCGGTTTCGACACCGTCGTCGACTGGTCCCGCGTCCTGTCGCTCGGCGAGCAGCAACGCATCGGATTCGCGCGCGCCCTCGCGTCGGACGCGAAGTACGTGTTCCTCGACGAAGCGACGAGCGCCGTCGATCTCACGACCGAAGCGATGCTCTATCGCGCACTGCTTGGCGCGGGCATCGCGTGTGTGAGCATCGGCCATCGCAGTTCGCTGCTGACCTATCACCGTCGCGTACTCGAACTCCTGCCTGAAGGCGCTTGGCGTCTGATGACGAGCGACGAGGCACGTGCCGCTTGATCCGACGTTCACCGTTGAGCGCCCCCATTCATCCTCCTCGAACGCAAAGACGAATATGGATTTCGACACGCCGCCGTCCGACACGCTTTCGTATTCGCTCGACGCGTTGCGGCAATTCGCGACCGAAGCGCTGACCTACGGCAAATCGATCGGCGCCGGCGCGATGAGCGTCGAAGCGTCCGGCAGCCAGGGGCGCGGCCTATCGGTGCGACTCGGCGCGCTCGATACGATCAAGCTGAGCCACGACCAGCGGCTCGACGTGACCGTGTACGACGGCAAGCGGCGCGGCAAGGCGAGCACTGCGGACTTTTCGAGCGACGCGATTCGCAGCACGGTCACGGCGGCGCGCGAGATCGCTCGCCATGCGGGCGCCGATCCTTTCGCGGGCTTGCCCGACGAGGTAGAACTCGAAACCTCGCCACGCGATCTCGGACTTTTCCATGCGTGGGACATCCCGGTCGCCGATGCGATCGCGCTCGCCGTGCGCGCCGAAAACGCGGCGTTCGATGCCGACGCGCGCGTCAGCCAAAGTTCGGGCGCGTCGCTGCGTTCGCTGCATCGGCAACGCGTGCTCGGCATGTCGAACGGCTTCCTCGCGGGCTTCCAAAACTCGTCGCATTCGCTCGACTGCGCGCCGATCGCCGGCGTCGGCGACGACCGGCATATGAGCACGTGGCGTTCGCACCAGGTCGACTCGCGCGATCTCGATACGCCCGAAGCCATTGGCAAACGCGCCGGAATGCGCGCCGCGGCACAGGTGGGCGCGCGCAAACTCAAGACCTGCCGCGTGCCGGTCCTGTTCGAATCCACCCAGGCCGTGGGTCTGCTCGGCGCTTTTGCCGCGGCGATCAACGGCACGGCCCTGCTTCGACGCTCATCGTTTCTCGGCCAAAGCTTCGGCACGCCGGTATTCGCCGATCACGTGTTTATCGTCGACGACCCTTTCATCGTCGGAGGACTCGGCAGTTCGCCGTTCGATGCCGAAGGCGTGCGCGTGGCGCGCCGTCATGTCGTCGAGCACGGCATCGTCGAAGGGTATCTGCTCTCGTCGTACTCGGCGCGCGCACTGGGCCTGCGCACGACGGGCAATGCGGGCGGCCCGCACAATCTGACGGTGTGCAGCACGCGCACGACGGCGGAGGACGACTTGACCTGCATGCTCGAGCGACTGGGCACAGGCCTATTTGTGACCCATCTGCTCGGGAAAGGCGTCAATCCGCTGACCGGCGACTATTCGCGCGGGGCCGCCGGCTTCTGGGTCGAGAACGGGACGATCCGATATCCGGTTCACGAGATCACGATCGCGGGCACGCTGCAAGGGATCTTCCGCGACATCGTCGCGATCGGCAACGACGTGCATATCGAGGGCGGCTTGCGGAGCGGTTCGATTCTGACCGGCGCCATGACGGTTGCGGGTCGATGACGGGATAGCATCACGCGTGCGATCGCGGTCTTCACCGACGCGCGACCCGCGCTAAAACACGACCGCCCTGTCCTCCGGACTTCCGGCCGGCCGACGCTCGACCGCCGCGTGCGACGCATCCTGCAGCGCGCGCAGCGCATGCGCGGGCGCGCCGTCGAACGCGATATCGATTTCTCCGGTTCGACCGAACATCGTGATGCCGACCGCAAGCTGGCCCTCGCCGTCGAAGATCGGCGCGCTCATGCTGTCGACGCCGGGAATCGGCAGGCCTTGCGTGCGCGCGAGACCCTGCGTGCGGATGTCCGCGCACATCGCATCGAATTCGTCCGACAGCTTGCGACGCGCGGCGCCCCCGTGCCGATCGATCTCGACATCGAGAAACGGCGCCACGCGTTCGCGCGGCAGATACGCCGCGAATAGCCGCCCCGTGCTCGATTGCGTCAGCGACATGACCGAGCCGACGTGCAGCCCCGTATGCACATACGTGTCCGCGCTCAGATATTTGACGAGCGTCGGTCCGCGATCGGCCCATAACGAGACAAAGACGCCGAACCGCGTCGTGGCGGCCAGCGCGGTCGCACGGTCGCAGGCCAGCCGGATCATCGGATGCAGCGCGATCGCGTGCAAGCCGAGCGACAGCAGCAACGGTCCCGGTTCGAGACGGTGCGTGACCGTGTCGCGCCGCACGAGACCCGTACGCGTCAGGCTCACGACATACGTGAACACCTGATTCAAGGGCAGGCGCGCGGCCTCGCTGAGCTCGGCCATCGAGACCGGCCGCCCGGCATCCGCGAGATGGCGCAGCAGTTCGCCGCCGACCTCCATCGCACGAATACCTCTTTGCTTGCCCGACGTCATGGCCGAAGCCGCGACGGACGCTGGCCGCACCATGCATCCCCCCTCGTTCAGGATCGCCCCGCGACGACACGCATCGACTAGACGTTCGCCCCATTCGCAACGGCCAGCCGCGCGCGCGGCGCGGCATCGTTCGCGAGCGCGCCGGGCTGCTCGCCCGCGCGCACGATCGCATTGCCCGCGATATAGCCGAACGTGAGCGCCGGCCCCAAGGTGATGCCCGCGCCCGGATAGTTGCCGCCCATGATGCTGCATGCATCGTTGCCGACCGCATAGAGACCGCCGATCGCCGCGCCGTCCCCGTTCAACACGCGGCACGACGCATCGGTCTTGAGCCCCGCGAACGTGCCGATATCGCCGATGCGGATCTTGATCGCGAAGAACGGGCCCTGCTCGATCGGCGCGATACACGGGTTCGGCGAATGCAGCGCGTCGCCCTGATAGCGGTTATAAGCCTTGCTGCCCTTGCCGAAGACAGGGTCGCGTCCAAGCCGTGCTTCGTCGTTGTAGGCGCGCACCGTCTGCGCAAGCGCCGCGGCCGGGATGCCGATCTTCGCGGCGAGCGCATCGATCGTCGAAGCGCGCGTCAGATAACCGATCTTGAGATAACGCCCGATCGGCATCGGAAACGGCGCGACGCTGCCGAGCCCATACGTGCGCAGCGTCTTCTTGTCGCAGATCAGATGCGCGGAAATCTCCTCGCCGGGCTTGCATGCCTTGACGAGCGCCTGCACGAAGTCGTGATACGAACTGCCTTCGTTCGTGAAGCGGCGGCCGTCCTTGAGCACCGAGATCACGCCCGGTTTCGCGCGATCGATGAAGTGCGGCATGATGCCCATCGTGCCGTCCTTGCGCGTCAGCGTCGAAACCGGCACCCACGCGGCCGCGTTCGGCAGCGTCGTGCTGACCTGCCCGCCGACGCGCTCGGCCATCCGCAGACCGTCGCCCGTATTGCCCGTCGGCGACGGCGAGAAGTGCTCGACGCCGTTCGGCGCATGGGGGAACAGCTGCTTGCGCCGTTCGATGTCGTACGGAAAACCGCCGCTCGCGAGGACCACCGCGCGACGCGCGACGACCTGAATCCGCGTGCCTTCGCGATCGAGCAGCGCGCCCGTCACGCGCGCGCCGTCGGACGTCAGGCTCAGCGCCTTCGTGTTGAGCCACAGCGGTACATCGAGATCGATCAGCGATTTCGCAAGACGGCCGGCCAATGCGTTGCCGTTCGTCAGCGTCATGCCGCGTCCGTGCTTGACGACGTCCATGAAGTGGCGCGAGAGCCGCTTCGTCACATACCAGGCGGACTTCAACGACTTCGTCACGCGCATGAAGTGAACGATTTCCTTGCCCGAGCCGAGCATCATGCCGAACACCGTGAGTTCGGGCAGCGCCGGCGCAAGCGTCTTGATCGCGCTGCCGAGCTCGCGCCCGTCGAACGGACGCGTGACCATCGAACGGCCGCCCTGCGTGCCGCCGGGCGCTTCGGCGTGATAGTCGGGAAACACGAGCGGCATATCAAAGCGCACCGATGTCTTCGACGTGAAGAAGTCGACGGCCTCGGGCCCATGCTTGATGAAGGCGTCGACACGCGGACCGTCGAAGCTCGCACCGGCTTCGTGCTGCAGATACGTGCGCGCCGCGCCTTCGGGCTCCTCGATGCCCTGCACCTTCGCGAGCGCGGTATTCGGAATCCAGAGCCAGCCGCCCGAACGCGCCGTCGATCCGCCAAAGCGCGGCTCCTTCTCGATCACGAGCACCTTGAGGCCCTGCGATGCCGCGGTAATCGCGGCGGACATCCCCGAACATCCGGAGCCCACCACCAGGACGTCGCAAAGGTATTCGCTGTCGTGCTTCATCACGTCTCTCCGAGTACGGCGACGCGTGCGTGCCGCGTCCCCATGAAGTCATCCTGCCCCTGCAGGGTCATGTTCGAATCATACTCATTGAATTATACCTATGCACTTCTATTTGCATACGTACAATCCCTGACGAACACGAAAAACGGGGAAGGATGAGGTAACCGCGCTGCGAAACATCGAAATGACGCGAATCGCGAGTATCGTGGGCCACCTCGCACAATTACTCATGTACAAAGTACTTTGTTTTCATGCAATCTCGCATTCATACCGCGACGCTGCGCGATGCCCGTGCGTCGCGCACGGGATCGGCCGTCGCGATGCGATGCGCACGGCGCCCACGCATCATCCGACGCGCACACGAACACTTGAGATGACACGTACCGAATCACGCAAGATCCTCTGGCTGTTGAGCACATGCTGTTTGATGAGCATGGCGTCGATGCGCGTCTGCGATTCGCTGCTGACGTCATTGCAGGCGACGTTCGCGATTCCGATCGGGCGCGCCGCACAGACGATTTCCGCGTTCGCGCTCGCGTACGGGGCGACGCAACTCTTCGTCGGTCCGCTCGGCGACCGCTTCGGCAAGATGCGTGTCGTCGGCTATGCGACCGCGCTCTGCACGATCGGACAGATCGCCGCGGCGCTCGCGCAGACGAGCGGCCAACTGATCGCGGCGCGCGTGCTCTCGGGCGCGGCCGCAGCGGGCATCGTGCCGCTCACGATGGCGTGGATCGGCGATGCCGTGCCCTATGCACGCCGTCAGGAAGTGCTCGCGCAACTGCTCGGCGCCACCGTGTTCGGCATGATCGCGGGACAGTGGTTCGGGGCGGTCATTGCCGACGCCTTGCATTGGCGCGTCGCCTTCGCGCTGCTTGCCGCGATCTCGCTGATCGCGGGATGGCTCGTGCTGCGCGAGCCCGAACACGATGCGCATCGCGACGTGAACAGCGACGCGCACTTCGTCCGGCGCGCGCGCGCCGTGCTCTCGATCGCATGGGCGCGCACCGTGTTGTGCGTCACGTTCGTCGAAGGCGCCTTCGCGTACAGCGCGCTCGCTTTCGTACCGAGCTATTTGCATCGGACATTCGGGATCGCGATCACGCACGCGGGAGCGATCGCCGCGCTCTACGGCGTCGGCGGCCTGGTCTACAGCCGATGCACGAAGCGCCTGGTCGCGCGGCTCGGCGAAATCCATCTCGCGCGGCTCGGGGGACTCTGCCTCGCGCTCGCGTATGGCGGCCTGGCCTGGATTCCGCGAGGGGGATATGCGTGGCCCGCGTGCTTGCTCGCGGGATTCGGCTTCTATGCGCTGCACAACACGCTGCAGACCCATGCGACGCAGATGGCGCCGCAAGCGAGAGGCACGGCCGTCTCGCTGTTTTCATGCTTTTTGTTCTTCGGGCAGTCGATCGGCATCGCCGCGGCAGCCGCGTTCATCGGACGCTATTCGGCGCCGCCGGTTTTCATGGTGTGCGGCCTCGGCCTGTTCGTGCTGTCGATCGTGTTCTCGGGGTTGATCGCGGGTCACGCGAAGCGCGTCGCATCGTGAAGCGCCAGTCGTTCATGCCGCGTTGCTTCGGCGCTTGCGCTTGTCCTTGCGCTCGCGTATTTCAGACCGGCATCGATGCGCGCTCAAGCTCACGCCGCGTTTTGCGCGGTCAGTCTCTTCGTCGTATCGAGCAGATCCGTCGCGAGCGGCCCGCGCCATGCGAAATCGAACGTGCCTTCGACGCCGAACACGGTGATCACGAGCGCGATCGCGCCGCTCTTGTCGAAGACGGGCGCGCTCATGCTGTTGATCCCGGGAATCGGCAAGCCCTCGCCTCGCGCGATGCCGCGCTTGCGGATATCGGCGAGGATCTCGTCGAACGCCTTCATCGACATCCGGTCGCCGTCGGGGCGCTGCATCCCCATATCGACGCGTATGAGCGTGGACATGTTCGGCAGGTCCTTGAACGCCGCAAAGACACGGCCCGTCGTCGAATGCACGAGCGACATGACAGTACCGATATGCACGCCCGCATGCAGCATCGCGGCCGGCGAATGGCTTTGCAGAATCGTCGGGCCGCGCTCGCCCCAGGCCGCGAGCAGCACGCTCTGACCGACGCGATCGGCGAGATCGACGGCGGGCTGCATCGCATGGCGGACCGCGGGCACCATCTTGAGCGCATGCAGGCCGAGGCGAAGCGCAAGCGGTCCCGGTTCGAAGCGCGCGGTCACGGGGTCGCGCTTGACGAGGCCGGTCCGCACGAGGCTCACCATATAGGTGAACACCTGGTTCGTCGGAATGCCGCTGCGGGCGCTGAGGTCGGCGAGCGTCATCGGCTCGGCGGCGTCCGCGAGATATTCGAGGAAGCGGCCGCCCGACTCCATGCTCTGGATGCCGCGCTGCGTCTTGCGCGCGCCGGACGAGGCGTCGTGTTCCGCGCCCTGTTCTTTTGCCAACTGCTTCGTTACCATGCAATCCTCTGCCGCACGAATAGGGATGTGACCTCCGGATTTTACCGGCATCCGGATGGCCGACGCGGCCGGCGCCGTCACGCTTCACCCTTGCGCACACACACCTATGGACACCGAAAGCACTGAGAAGGCACAACGGGGCATTCAATCCGTCGAAGTCGGCAGCGAGATCCTGCTGGCGCTCACGTATTCCGACGCGCCGATGGCGCTCAAGGAAATCGCGGCCGTCACGGGCATGCCGCCCGCGAAACTGTTCCCGTATCTCGTCAGCCTCATCAAGCTCGAGCTCGTGCAGCGCGTCGAGCCGTCGGGCGACTATGCGCCGGGCGCGCTCGCCTTGCGGCTCGGACTCTATGGACTGCAGCGCCTGAATCCGCTGCGCGAAGCGGAAGCCGACGTGCTCGCGCTCGCCTCGAAGACCGGACAAAGCGTGTTTCTGACGACCTGGGGACCGAATGGTCCGGTCGTCGTGCGTCAGGAAGATCCGTCGTACCCGCTGCATCTGACGTTGCGCGTCGGCACGATCATGTCGCTCGTCAACACGGCGACGGGGCGGCTGTTCGGCGCCTATATGCCGGAGCCGCTCGTACGCAAGGCGCTCGAAGACGAACATATCCGGCTGAGCGGCGCGACCGAACTCAGAGCGGCCGACAAGGCGCAGTTGTTCAGGGACTACGAGCAGATCCGCGCCGAAGGCATGACGCGCACCGACGGCAATCCGCTGCCCGGCGTCAATGCGATCGCCGCGCCCGTATTCATGTTCAACGGCGCGATCGCGCTCGCGATCACGCTCGTCGGACCGTCCGGCACATTCGATACGCGCGCGGACGCGGATCTCGCGGTCACGCTGCGTCAGACGGCGAAGGACCTGTCGTTCCGACTCGGCTATGCGTTACCGCATGCGGGCGCGAACCGGATCTGAGGCGGTACGAACGGCTTGAGGACATGCTGTGCGCCCCCGAGCGCGGCCGCCATTCGACGGATCTGATTTTGGATCGATGACGTCGTGCCCATATTTGAACGACAACGTCTTGGCGCCATCGCTTGGCGCTGTCCCTTGACGTCTTACATCGGTGCATTCGCTTAGCGTGTCGCGCTTAGCGCTGCGCTCTCAAGGCCGCTTTCTTTGGGCCTGGCTCTTAGCGCCACGCTCTTAGCGACGCTCGCTTCGTACTTCCCGCTTAGCACCGTCTTCTTAGCGCCCTCTTCTTAGCGACGCCCTCTGGATGCGACGACTTCATCGCGTCGCATCACACGAACCACCCGATTCGTTCGACACCCGCGATGCGCGCGCACGCCTCGATTCGCACCATCCCTCTCGTCGCGCGCGGTGCGATGCGTCTTCGCGGACTTCACACGCTCGGCACGCCCTACGGGATATTATCTATACGAGATTGCATTCTCCTATATATAATTCACCGAAACAGGGCGATTGCCTCGGCGCTCGCCGTTTCCCCACTGATAGTCACGAGATCGAGGTTTGGCCATGGCGTCCGAAAAGAAATTCGCATCGCAAGCAGACACGCAGGAAAAGAAGGTCACGTTTGAACGGCTGTCGGAACACGCCTACGCGTACACGGCCGAAGGCGACCCGAACACGGGCATCATCATCGGCGACGACGCCGTGCTCGTCGCCGATACGCAAGCCACGCCCGTGATGGCGCAGGACGTGATCCGCCGGATTCGCGAAGTCACCGACAAGCCCATCAAGTACGTGTTGCTCACGCACTATCACGCGGTCCGCGTGCTCGGCGCATCGGCCTACAAGGCCGAACAGATCATCGCGAGCCAGGACACGTACGACCTGATCGTCGAGCGCGGCGAACACGATATGAAAAGTGAGATCGAGCGCTTTCCGCGCTTGTTCAACGCCGTCGAATCGGTGCCGGGACTCACGTGGCCCACGTTGACGTTCAAAAAGGAAATGACGCTCTGGCTCGGCAAGCTCGAAGTCAAGATCCTGCAACTCGGCCGCGGCCATACGAAGGGCGACACCGTCGTCTGGCTCCCGCAAGACAAGGTGCTGCTGTCGGGCGATCTCGTCGAATACGGCGCGACGCCGTATGCGGGCGATGCCTATTTCCAGGACTGGCCGGCCACGCTCGATGCGATCGCGGCGCTCAAGCCCGAGAAACTCGTGCCCGGACGCGGTGCCGCGCTCAAGACGCCGCAGGAAGTCGCCGACGGCCTCGCCGGCACGCGCGCATTCGTCAGCGAGCTTTATGCGAAGGTCAAAAGCGGGGCGAGCGCGGGCAAGGATCTCAACGCGATCTACAAGGACACGTATGCGGCCCTGAAGCCGAAATTCGGCGAATGGGTGATCTTCGACCACTGCATGCCGTTCGACGTCACGCGCGCGCACGATGAAGCGACCGCGCATCCGGACCCGCGGATCTGGACCGCGCAACGCGACAAGGAAATGTGGGAGACGCTCGAAGGCTGAAGCGCGCCCATCGACCGCTTAACCGCGATCGCAGATCAAACGCCGCTTCGCCGCATCGGAGTCGGCGGCACGCTCCGCGACGTCGCGCCACCATCGCTCGCCGCGATGCGGCGCGCCGAGATCGAGCCGCTCGCCCATGCGCGGCGTCGACAACGACACGCCGCGCGCGAGCGCGATACCCGTCACGCGCTCGAACGGGTCCTGCCAGCGGTGCATCGCGAGATCGAACGTGCCGTTATGAATCGGCACGAGCCAGCGCCCCTTGAGGTCGATATGCGCCTGCACGGTCTCGTCGGGCTGCATATGAACATAGGGCCATTGCGCATCGTATGCGCCGGTCTCGACGAAGGTCACGTCGAACGGCCCGAGCCGTTCGCCGACCTCGCGGAAGCCGTCGAAGTACCCCGAATCGCCGCTGAAAAACACGCGCAGATCGCCGTCGTCGATGACCCACGACGCCCATAAGGTCCGGTTGCCGTCGAACAGGCTGCGCCCCGAAAAGTGCTGCGCGGGCGTCGCGGTCAACGTCACGCCGTCGATCTCGACGCCGCTCCACCAGTCGTATTGCCGCACCTTCGCGGCATCGATGCCCCACTCGATCAGCCGATCGCCGACCCCGAGCGTCGTCACGAAGCATGCGGTCTTCTCGGCCAGCGCCAGCACGGTCTCGCGATCGAGGTGATCGTAATGATCGTGCGAAAGGATCACGGCGCGCAGCGGCGGCAGCGCATCGAGCGCGATCGGCGGCGCGTGGAATCGCTTGGGGCCCAGATTGCGAAACGGCGAAGCGCGTTCGCCGAACACGGGGTCCGTCAACCAGAACTGTCCGCGCAACTTGAACAGCAGCGTCGAGTGCCCGAGCCGATACAGGCTGCGATCGGGCGCGCCGGCGAGCTGCTCGCGCGTCAGCGCGTCGACGGGCAAGGCCTGCGCAGGCACGGTCCCGCTCGGCTTCCTGAACAACAGATTCCACGCGATCCGCAAGGTCTTGCCGAACCCTTCGACAGGCCGCGGCTTGACGTTGCGAAAGCGTTCGCCGTCGTGCTGCGCCGAGCCCGAGATCAAACGCGAGCGCGCCACGGCGTTCAAGCCCAGCGTGCGGCGAAGCGAAGCGGAAAGCGAACTCATACGACCACCCTGGTTCAAAAAGTATACCGGGCAGTGTAATTCAATCGCTAAAAAAGTAAACTGCCTGGTGTAAAATCGCCTCCATGAACTCGACGCTCGCGCCCCCTCGGCTGACCGATAAGAAACGCGCCGCCATCCTCGATGCGGCGATCGCGGAATTTCTTGCGTCGGGCTATGACGCGACGAGCATGGATCGCATCGCGGCGCGCGCGAACGTGTCGAAACGCACCGTCTACAACCACTTCCCGAGCAAGGAAGCGCTGTTCGCGGCGATCATGATCGCGCTCTGGAACGAAAGCGAAGGCGCCGATGCGCTCGGCTATCGAAGCGATCAGCCGCTCAAGCCGCAGTTGATCGAGATCCTCGAACGCAAGCTGCATCTGCTCAACAACGATGCGTTTCTCGCGCTCGCGCGCGTCGCGATCGCCGCGGGCATCCATTCCCCCGAACGCGCGCGCGATATGGTCGCGCGCCTCGGCGAACGCGAAGAGGATCTGACGCTCTGGGTTCGCGCGGCCGCGGCCGACGGCCGGCTCAAGACGACGGACCCGTCGTTCGCCGCGCTGCAGTTGCAGGCGCTCGTCAAGGCGTTCGCGTTCTGGCCGCAAGTCACGATGGGACAGCCGGCGCTCGAACGCGCCGAGCAGCAGAAAGTCGCCGAAACCGCCGCCGATATGTTTCTCGCCCGGTATGCATGACGAGGCGGCAGCGCGCGCGGTGAATCGACGCGCCGCAACGCGCCCGCGCCGCGCGCCTCGCTGCGTCGCACAGCTATCGAACGAATGTGATCGCCACCGCGGTCGGCACCTGCGCGACCGCGCCCGTATCGGTCAACACGCCTGATGCGGGATCGATCCGGAACACGTTGACGCTGCCGCTGCGCTGATTGGCGACGAGCAGCCATTGCCCCGACGGATCGATCGCGAAGCCCCAGGGACGATCGCCGCCCGAGCCGATCCGTTGCACCGGCGACAGCGTGCCCGATGCGGGATCGACGCTCAACACGACGATCGCGTTTTCCGCGCGGTCCTCGACATAGACGAATCGGCCGTCACGGCTCAATGCGATCTCCGCCGCGCTCTTGACGCCGTTGAACGCGGGCGTCGAGACCGGCAGCGTCTGCACGGGCGTCAACCGCGCGTGCGCGGCGTCCCAGCGCAGCACGATGACTTCCGCGCTGAGCTCCGTGAGCAGATACACGTACTGGCCGCTCGCGCCGAACACGAGATGGCGCGGGCCCGTCCCGGGGGGCGCGACGAACGCGCGCGGATCGTCCTGACCCGGCGCCGCGCGCGACGTCAGCGTATGCGTGGCGCGATCGAAATCGTAGATGAACACGCGATCGGCGCCGAAGTCGGGCACGAGCGCATAGCGTCCCGACGGATCGACGACCACGCTATGCGCGTGCGCGCTCGCCTGACGCTTGTTCGGCCCCGATCCCGTTTCCGCGATCGTCGAGACGCGCGGACCGACGCTGCCGTCCGCGTTGACCGCCACGCTCGAGACCGAACCGCTCGCGTAGTTCGCGGCGAGCAGCGTCATCGACGGCGCATCGAACGACAGATTCGTCGTGCCGTTGCCGGCCGACGCGGTCTGATCGATGCGCGTCAGCGCACCCGTCGCACGATCGACGGCGAACGCCGTGATGCTGCCTTCCTTGACGTTGTCGTCATCGACCGAATACACGATCGGCCGCTCGGGATGCACGGCCACCCAGGTGGCTTTGAGTCCTTCGGCGACAGGCCCGATCGTCGTGAGCGCGCCCGTCGACGTGTCGAGACGCAACGCGTGGATCTGCGCCTGCTGCGTGCCCACATAGACCCATTCCGATTGAGCCGGCGTGGCGGACGCGGCCGATGTCGGAAGGACGCCCGGTACGGCAGGCGTCGCCGGCGTCTGCGCGCAGCTGAGCGTCGCATAGAGCCATGCCGATACGGCGAGCGCGCCGAGTGCGGCAATATGTACGTATCGTGAGAACACTTCTTTAGAGGAGGACTGCATCATCTTCCGTCGGCTCTATGGCCGCAAAAGTGAAAACGTCGTGACCGCGGGCTGCCGCGTTGCTTGCCGCATCGCGCAGACGCCATCATCGAATCGTTCCCGCGTGCACGGTCTCGCGACACCCATGAAGGTCGTCGTCGGACGCGATGGCTACGGCGGGAGAGTGGGTAGTCCAGCCTATTCTTCTCAGGAACCGGCGTCCCTGGACAAAAGATGGATTCGCTTGCACTTTTCGACATGCATGCCGGCGCGCGAGGCCGACATGCAGGTCCGCGCAATATCGCGCATTACTGCGTGAGGCCCTTGCGCAGCGGTTGCTGGCGCGCGGTCGAACGGAACTGGCTCGGCGTCTGGCCGACTTCCTTGCGGAAAAACCGCGTGAAATAGGCCGCATCCGCAAATCCGAGTCCGAATGCGATCTGTTCGACGGACATATTGCCGAAAATCAGATTGCGTTTGGCTTCGGTCACGATCCGCGCGTGAATCATCTTCGCGGGGCTCAATTCGGACGCCGACGCGCACGCGGCGCGCAACTGTACAAGCGACACCGCCATCATCGACGTGTAGTCCTGCAGCGGCAGATTTTCACGGTAGTGCTGTTCGATGAGCTTGCGGAAGCGATCGACGAGGCGGACATCGTTGCGACGCTCGCCTTCACTCACGCTCTGGTCGAGATGCGCTTCACGCACGAGCGTCAGCAGCAGCGTCGTCAGCAACGATTCGATGCCGACGACATGACCGACCGCGTCCGATTCGACTTCATGCTTGAGCTGCGCGACGAGGCCGTGAATTTCCGTACCCCGCTTAGCGGGATCGGATAGCGAAATCATTCTCGGCAACGACCAGAGATCGATGAATTCGTGCAGCTTCGCATTGACCTGCGTCAAATACGACTCTTCGATCGTCACGACCCATCGATCGACGTCGAGTTCGTAGTCGAGGCCGTGCACGCATTCGGTCGGCAGCAGCAAGGCGCACGGGCCTTCGAACGGCACGCGGCTGCCTTCGAGATTCATGACGCCGCGTCCGCTGCGCACGAAAATCACTTGGCCATAGGCGGGATGCGCATGCGGCTCGGTTTTCCAGCGCCCCCGGTCCGTCACGTGTCCGACGTGGACGAACCAGTGCTTTTGCTCGGGGCGGTCGACATAGAGGCGGACCTTCGGAACCGTCGTGCGCTTCACGTTGCCGATACGTGCGCGATGCGGCCGGGCCATCGTACTGCTTGTCATGGTGTCTCCTTCGCGGGCGCCGTTTGAATACGGTCGTCAAAGTCCTGCCCGCTTGCTATGCGACGTTTTAGGCATCTTCAGGCATCGAGCCGCGCTGCTTAAAACGAGGTCGCATCATTTCATACATTCACATCGAGTGCGAGTCCGATTTACCCGCATGGACTTGCACTTTTCGTTTTGCGCATTGCATTTCGCATGCATCCCGTCCCCTTACGCGTTGAAAAGTGCCAGCGAATCTCAGTTTTGTGTAGAGGCGCGCAAGCGGCCATCCAATACCATTTTTTACGACTGCTGCAGAACGATATGCATGTGTTCTGCGTTGGATGTTTCAACCCGTTGCATACGGTGCGGCTCGAACAAGAAGTCGAAAAAACGACCGGTCTTAGATCAACACATTCCAGTTTGGACGGAGACATGAAAATTAATTCGGTAGCTTTGCGCAAGCCATTCCTCGGCGCGGCGATGTTCTGCTGCATGACTGGGTTCGGCTACGCGCAAGTCGTCACAGCCCCCAACAGTTCGACACCGCCGCTGCCCCTGCAGGC
Source organism: Pararobbsia silviterrae (assembly GCF_003628125.1). Classification (GTDB taxonomy): domain Bacteria; phylum Pseudomonadota; class Gammaproteobacteria; order Burkholderiales; family Burkholderiaceae; genus Pararobbsia; species Pararobbsia silviterrae. The sequence continues at coordinate 259,965 of NZ_RBZU01000002.1, read as the reverse complement.
CGCGCCCAACGGCGCCGCGCCGCCCGCGACGGTCGGCGAATCGAACGAACCCCCTGCGATCTGGAACGACACGTATCTCGGCTATCGCTGGGGCACGAATTTCCACTATCCGGGGATCGATTCGTCGGTCATGCAGAACATCGGCTCGTTGACGACGCTCGGCGGCTTCCGCTTCGGGAGCTACGTCTTCAACGCCGATTATCTGATTTCGAATGCGGCCAACCCGGAAGCCGGCGGTCCGCAAAACGGCGGCGCGCAAGAGGTCTATAGCGTCGGACGCGTCGAATTCAGCGCGGGCAAGATTCTCGGCCGCTACGTCGGCGCCGGCTTTATCCGCGACTACGGTCTGACGGTCGGCTATGAATTCGGCGTCAAGAACGATGCATACGCCGAGCGCGCGCGCATGCTCGTGGTCGGTCCGACGATCGAATTCAATATCCCGCACGGGTACTGGAACCTCACGGCGGGTGTGCGCACCGAAAGCAATCACAACGGCATCATGGGTGTCGACGTGCATTTCAATCCGGCGTGGCACATCGAAAGCTCGTGGCTCTATCCGTTCCGCGTCGGTCCGGTGCCGCTCGTGTTCCGCGGCTTCGCGGGCCTGACCGGTCCCAAGGGACGCGACGGCTTCGGCGTCGAAACGACGACCGAACTGCTGACGCGCGTCGCGCTGATGGCCGACGTCGGTTCGTTCGCGGGTCATCCGCGCACGTTCTACGCGGGCGTCGGCTATGAATACTGGCTCCATATGTACGGCACGCCGGCGAAAGAAGCGCCGGGCACGATCACGTCGGCGCCGATGCTGATGGCGGAAATCCACTTCTGATCGACGCGCATCGCGAACCCGATCGTTGGCGCCTCGTCGAGCGGGCCGCCAACGATCTTCGCGCATCCCGGGTATCCTTGAGGCCCGTTCGCGATGCCGCGTGCCCTTTCCTGTCCGTCCCGTCATTTCGCTTATGCAAAGCTCGATACTCAAGATCCCGTCCTTCCTTTACTACTTCTTGAGTCGGATTGCGGCGACACTGACGCTCCAGATGATGATGGTCATCGTCGCCTGGCAGATGTACGACATCACGCACAGCGCGTACGACCTCGGCATGGTCGGTCTCGCGCAGTTCATTCCCGCGCTCGCGCTGACGCTCGTCGTCGGCCATGTCGCCGACCGCTACGATCGACGCCGTCTGCTGATCCTCTGTGCCGCGGGCCAGCTTGCCGTCGCCGTGTTCCTGATGGTCGGCACGCTCCATGGCTGGCTCGGACGCAACGCCATCCTGGGCGCCTCGCTCGCGCTCGGCACGGCGCGCGCGTTCCAGATGCCGACGCAGCAGGCGCTGCTCCCCACGCTCGTACCCCAATCGGTGCTGCCGAACGCGCTCGCGATGAATTCGGCCGGTTCACAGTTCTCGAATATCGCGGGGCCCGCGATCGGCGGCTTCATCTATATGGCCGGCGCACCCGTCGTCTACGGCATCTGCGCGATCATGGGCGTCTTCGCGATCCTCTGGCTCGCGCTGATCCGCATGGACGCCGCGCGCGCGATCCGCCGCGAACCCGTCACGCTCGAAAGCGTGTTCGCGGGCGTCAAATTCATCTGGAACCGCAAGGAAGTCCTCGGCGCGATCTCGCTCGATTTGTTCGCCGTGCTGTTCGGCGGCGCGACCGCGCTGCTGCCCGTCTTTGCGCGCGAAGTGCTGCATGTCGGTTCATGGGGGCTCGGCCTGCTGCGCTCCGCGCCTGCGATCGGCGCGCTCGTCGTGTCGCTCTACCTCGCGCGCTATCCGATCCAGCAACGCGTCGGCAAGATGATGTTCGGTTCCGTCGCGCTCTACGGTCTCGCGACGTTCGTCTTCGCGCTCTCGCATGTCTTCGCGCTTTCGCTGATCGCGCTTGCGTTGACCGGTGCATTCGACATGGTCAGCGTCGTCGTGCGGCAATCGCTGATCCAGCTCGAAACGCCCGACGCGATGCGCGGGCGCGTGAGCGCCGTCAATTCGATCTTTATCGGCGCGTCGAATCAACTCGGCGAATTCGAATCCGGGCTGACCGCAAGCTGGTTCGGCACCGTGCCCTCGGTCGTGATCGGCGCATCGGCGACCGTGCTGATCGTCGCGCTCTGGATCAAGCTGTTCCCGACGCTGATCCATCGCGAACGCCTGACGCCGTCCGAACAGCCCACCTGACCGTTTCGAGGACGGCTGTCCTCGCCCCTTTTTGGAGTTCTCATGCAGATTCAGGAATTCACCGCCGCGCAGATCCACGCGGTCGTCGCAGCGGCGCACGACGTCTCGGACGATTGGGCGCAATCGTCGGTCAAGACGCGCGCGGCGCTGCTGCACGCGCTCGGCGACGGGCTGCAGGCCGAGCGCGATGCGCTCGTGCGGATCGCCGACGAGGAAACGTCGCTCGGCGCGGGCCGCCTCAACGGCGAACTCGACCGCACGATCTTCCAGCTCGGCGGTTTCGCGACGCATATCGAGCAAGGTCACGCGTTCGCGCAGCTCCACGATGCGGCGATCGCGGGCGCGCCGCCGCTCGGCCGCCCCGATCTCGCGCGCGTGCACGTGCCGCTCGGTCCCGTCGCGATGTTCTCGGCGAGCAATTTCCCGTTCGCGTTTTCGGTGCTCGGCGGCGATACCGCCTCGGCCTTGGCCGCGGGCTGCCCGGTCGTCGTCAAGGCGCATCCCGGTCATCCGAAGCTCTCGCGCGCGGTGTTCGACGTCGTGCGCAAGGTGCTCGCCGAACAAGGCCTGCCCGCGGGTCTGATCGGCTTCGTCGAGGGCGCGAGCGTCGAGGTCGGCGTCGAACTCGTGCGCAGCCCCGAGATCGCCGCGGTCGCGTTTACGGGCTCGTTCAAGGGCGGCACGGCATTGTGGGCGCAGGCGAATGCGCGCCCGCGGCCGATTCCGTTCTACGGCGAGCTCGGTTCGATCAATCCCGTCGTCGCGCTGCCGGCCGCGCTCGCGGGCCAGGCCGAGACGCTGGCGCAAACCCTCGCGGCCTCGATCGAGTTCGGCTGCGGCCAGCTCTGCACGAGCCCCGGCATCGTGGTGCTGTTCGAAGGCCCGGATGCCGACACGTTTGAAAACACGCTGCGCGACGCGCTGGGCGCAAAGCAGCCGCACCGCATGCTGACGGCCGGCATGAAGCGCAATTTCGATGCGGGCGTCGCACGCCTGCTCGGCACGCCCGGCGTGCAGACGCTACTCGGCGACACGCACGCGAACGACGAACTCGCGCCGCCGCGGCCGGCGCTCGCGCGCACCGATGCGAAGACCTTCATCGCCGAGCACGCCCTGCAGGAAGAAGTCTTCGGCCCCGCGTGCCTGCTCGTGCGCGTGCGGTCGGCCGACGAAGTGCTCGACGTGCTGACGGCCGTCGGCGGCACGCTGACCGTGACGTTGTGGGGCGCCGAAACCGACAGCCCCGACGTGCGCCGGATCGCGCGCCGCGCGACGCAAATCGCCGGCCGCGTGCTGTTCGGCGGCGTGCCGACCGGCGTCGCCGTCACGGGCGCGCAGCAACATGGCGGCCCGTGGCCCGCGTCGACGCAGCCGTTCACGACGTCGGTCGGCTACGCGGCCATGGAGCGCTTCCTGCGCCCCGTGGCGCTGCAAAGCGCGCCCGCATGGGTCGCAGAACGCGCGGGTCAGCCGATCTGATCGTCCGACCGAGCGCCTGCCGTGAATACTGTCCGATCGAATCACGCGATCCGCGAGAATCGCTGGGGCGTGCTGATTTTGCTGGCGCTCGGTTTGCTGATCGCGTTCGTCGACCGCACGAGTCTGTCGGCGGCGCTCGCCGACAAGGGCTTTGTGCGGCAATTCGCGCTGACGAGCACCGAACGCGGCTGGCTCAACTCGGCCGTGTTCTGGTCGTACGGCCTCGTGCAGATGCCGATGGGCTGGATCGTCGATCGCTACGGCGTCAAATGGCCCTATACGATCTGCTTCGCGCTCTGGTGCGTCGCGGCCGCGGCGACAGGCGCGGTCACGACGCTCGGCGCGCTCATCGTGATGCGCCTGCTGATCGGTCTGGCCGAGGCGATCGTCGTGCCCGCGACCTATCGTTATCTCGCGGATCATTTCGAGGAAACGCTCAAGGGCACCGCGCTCGGCATCTATTCGATCGGCGGCAAGATGGGGCCCGCGCTCGGCGCGCCGATCGCGGCCTGGATGATCGTCGCGTATTCGTGGAAGGTCATGTTCGTCGCGACGGGTTTGATCGGGCTCGTCTGGCTCGTGCCGTGGCTGCGCATGGTCCGCAACGACTATCCGTCGCGCGAGCAGCTGGCGCTCGTGAAGCGGCGGGCATCGTCGGTGCCGCTTGCGAATCTGCTCGCGAGCCCCGTGGTCTGGGGCGGGCTCGTCAACAACTTCTGCTATAGCTATTTCGCGTTCTACTGCATGACGTGGATGCCCGCCTATCTCGTCGAGCAACGCGGGCTGTCGCTCGAACGCTCGGGCGTCTATACGTTCTTCAGCTTCGCGGGCATCGCGATCGTCGCGGCGTTCGCGGGCTGGGCCGCGGACCGCATGATCGCGCGCGGTCATGATGCGGTGCGCGTGCGCAAGGCCTTTATCGTCGCCGGCTTTATCGGCGGCACGACGGTGTTGTTCGGCGCGTACACGCGATCGGCCGAGCTTGCGCTCGTCTGGAACGTGCTCTCGTTGTCGCTGCTCGGGCTCGTGACGGCCAACAATCTCGCACTCTGTAAGCTCACGCTGATTCCGAAGCAGGCCGTCGGCCTCAACACGGGATTGCAGCAGGTCGCGACGAGTCTCGCGGGCGGCGTATCGGCGAGTCTCTCGGGATGGCTGCTCGATCTCGGCGGCGACTATACGTGGCCGATCATGGCGATCTTCGTATTCCTGCTGCTCGGCGCGACGAGCACGCTCGTGTTGCTTCAGCGCAAGTGGGCGCCGAAGGTCAATGAGGCAATGGCGATCGAAGCCGATACGCCGCTCGCGCCGAAAATCTGATGGACATCTCGATCGATGGATCGATATGTCATCGTGACACAAACATATTGCGCACTCGATGACCCATCGATCACGTATCGCGACCGCACACTGACGCCGCCCCCCGTTCACGTCGCCTTGCGTCGCTCGCCGTTCCCGATCCTCCGCCGCCCGCCCCGTAGACCTCGCACATCGCATCGATGCATTTGCGCTCGATGCGGTCATTCGAGCCGTGTTTCCGCACCGCGTTTCACCGCGGCTCGCGTGTCGTGAACGTGTCGACCGACAGGCGAGGCTTCGCCGCGCATTCCCACCCGCATCGCCTCGCTTGCGCATGTGCTTCGCGTGACGCGCAGGACGCCGACAGGATCTAAAGCGAACCGAAGCACGGCCCCAAACAAAAACGGCGCCCCGCTTTCGCAAGGCGCCGTTCGATCGTCGCGACCTTCGTCGGATCGACACGCAAGCGTCGATCCGACATCGATCAGACACGCAACGTCTTACTCATTCGGCACATACGTCGGCATCGCTTCTTCCCAGAGCGTGTCGGTGATCGCATGCGCGTGGCTGCCGTCGGCATTCATGACCCAGTTCTGGCCGTCAGGCTGGAAGCTGTTGTCGTAAAGCGCGAGTTCGTCGCGAAAGCCATACGTGCCCGAGCTGTACGCGATCCGGCCGTCCCATGTCCATACCGCATGACCCTGGTTCGCGCCGTCGCTCGTCAGACGCTTGAGATCCGTGCCGTCGGGCTTGATCGTGAACACGTCGAAATTGAACTTGTTCGGATCGTCGGGATTCACGATCTTGCGCGTAAAGACGATCTTGCTGCCGTCCGGCGACCAGCCCGGCAAATTGTCCGGATCGATCGTCAGGATCGTCGTCGTATGCGTCTCGAGATCGAGAATGCGCAGACCCTTGACGTCCTCGCTCCACACGCGATAAACGATCTTCTTGCCGTCCGGCGAGTAGCTCGGGAAACCCGCGTTTTCCGGACCGTCCGTCAGGAATTCCGGATGACCGTCCATGCTGCCGTCGGCCTTGATCCGCGCAATGCGGCCCGGTCCCTTGCCCCGCGTGAAGAACCAATCGCCGACGCCGAACGCGACCCACTGGCGATCGGGCGACCACGTCGGCTGGAATGCGCCCGCGAGCCCCATCTGGACCATCTTCTGATCGAGACCGCTCGTGGCCGGATCATAGATACGGCGATATCCCGTGAAGTCCGGACGAATGATCGCGATCGACGAATTGATCGCCTTCTCCGTATAAACGAGCTCCTTTCGATCCTGCGACAACTGCGGGAACACGTCGATGTACCGGTAGTTCCACTGCGGATCGAAGCTGAACAGCGGCGTGCCGTTCGCGCGCGCGGGACGGAACGTGACCTTCTCGTAGACGACCTTCGCGCCGTCCGCCGTATAGCGCGGCGAGCGAATGCCCGTGTCCTTCGTCGAGCGGAACGCGCCCGCCGTCGTATAGATGCCCTCGGTCTCGCCGCCCTTGACGTGATACGCGACGGTCGTGGGGTTCACATATTGCGGAAACACCTTGAAACCCGGGGTCGACGTGAGTTCGTTGCGCGCGAGACTCGCGACATCGACCGACACGATTTGCGAACTGACCTTGTTGATGAGCTCGGGACGATGGGCGCCCCATGTCGATTCGACCGGCGTTTCGTAGAACACGACGGCCTTGCCGTCGGGCGACCACGACGGCGAACCCTCATCGAAGCCCGGCTTGCTCGACAGCTTCTTCCAGCCCGAACCGTCCGGATGGATCAGATAGATGCTGCTTTCCTGCGTACGCTCCCAGCCGACCGGCAGGTTGTGACCACGCCAGTCGCTGCCGATATCGGACGACAAGGCGAGCCACTTGCCGTCGGGCGACCACGACGGACGGAAAAAGCTATGCGGCTTGCTGTCGTCGAACTTGATCGCGCCCGTCACGTTATGCAAGGCGTGCGTCTTGATGTTGAGCGTCCAGACGTTCGTCGTGCCGAAACTCGCGGCACCGCGCCGCGACGACACGAACGCGATGACGTCGGGATTCGTCGGCGAGAACACCGCGGCATCGTCGACCGCGATATGGTCGGTGAGCTTCTGCAGATCCGTGCCATCGATCTTCACGCGATAGAGATTCGATTCGCCGTACCCGTCGCGCTCCGACGTGAACACGACCCATTGACCGTCCTGCGAGAACGACGCGTGATAGTCGAACCCGTCCGACTGAATCAGCCGATGCTCGTCGCTGCCGTCGGCGTTCGCGACGAACAGTTCCGACGTAACGGGACCGAGGCGGTTCAGCAACAACTCGCCCTTCGTCGCCGGCGCTGCGGCAGCCGCCGATGCGGCGATCGCCGGCGCGGCCGCAACCGCCGCGGCAACGAGCGCGATGCACGTCCATGCGTGTTTCATAGAGGTACTCGGATTCACCATGACCTGTCTCCTTGATTTATTGTCCACATTCCTGACGGTCGACTTTCAGCGCGTTATGCGAGGCTGCCCGTCACGTCGTCGAACAGTTCGTCGACCGACAAACGGCGCGGAATGATCTTTTGATCGAGCGCCCAGTCGATGGCGAGCTGGATGCCCTTGCGGTTCGCATCGAGACCGATCGGCGGAAAAATCGCCGGCACACCCTCGGCCTGTTCGCGGCTTTCGACGATCATCCGGTAAATCTCCCGGACCACGTCGGGACGCTGCTTCGACACGTTCTCGTGCACGACGAACATGTGATTGATCGGCACCACGCCTTCGCGCGCGAACCAGTCTTTCGCGGCATTCTGCGCGTCGGGCACGAGCGTGCGCACACGCGGATCCTTCGGCATGTCCTCGCCGAGCAATGCCGCGGCGAGTTCGCCGTCGAGCATCATCTGCGGGATCGAAACGCCCTTGGGCAAACGCTGGGTGTTCGCCGGATCGGTGTACTCGGCCAGATGTCCGTCGCCGAGCGTCATCCACGTGACCTTGTCGAGATCGACGCCGTACTCGTGACGCAGAATCCCGCGAATCCAGAGCGCCGTGGTCTGCGTATACGTGCGCACGCCGACCTTCTTGCCCTCGATATCCTTCGGATCGAGATGGCCGAAATCGATGTTGTAGCCCGCGCAGTGATGCTGGAAGCGGCCCGAGATCGGCGCCGGCAGCAGCACGTACGGCTTGCCGTACGCCTTGGCCTGCAGGAACGTCACGATCGCGAGCTCGCCCGCGTCGAACTGGTTTTCCCGGACCATCGCCTTGAAGCCGTTGTGCGCGGGCGTCGGCCCGCAGTAGTCGAGCGTGACGAGATCCGAGCTCACGCGTCCGTCCTTCATCGCCTTCGTCACCGCATAGTCGGCGAGATTGGTGCGCAGCGTCGGCACCCCTGTCAGCGTCGTAGTCATTGATGCCACTCCTTGTTCTCGAATGCCTTGAATTGCCTGTTTCGAATCACAGCCGCACGACGATCAAGCGCGGACCCGCTTCGCGCGTCGAGTCGACCATGGCCTGATGAAATGCTTGAGCCGTATCGACGGCCACCGACGGCACGCCCATGCTCGTCGCCATCGCCTGCCAGTCGATACGCGGCCGATCGAGATCGATCATCGAGAGCGCGCGCTCGCCCGGCGTGCCCGCGCCCATGTTCGCGTACTCGGCCTTCAGGATCGCGTAGCTGTTGTTCGCGAAGATGATCGTCGTGATGTTCAGACCCTCGCGCGCCTGCGTCCACAGCGACTGGATCGTGTACATCGCGCTGCCGTCGCCGACCATGCAGAACACGCGCCGATCGGGACACGCGAGCGCCGCGCCCGTCGCGACCGGCGTCGCATAGCCGATCGAGCCGCCCATATTGTTGATGAGGTCGTGCGGGGCCGCGCCGATCGTCAGGCCCATCGATTCGCGCCCCGTCGTCAGCGATTCGTCGACGACGATGCAGTCCTCGGGCAAGGCCGCGGCCAGCGCATGCGCGATGCTGACCGGATTGAGCGCGCCCGTGGGCACCGGTGTCTCGATACGCGGTTGCAGCCGCGGCGCCGTGTGCGTCGCGCCGAGCGCATCGAGCAGCATCGCGAACGCGAGCGCGCTGTCCTCGTCGGCTTCGACGAGCGGATGCACGAGCGTGCCTTCGGGCTTGAGCAGACTCGGCTTGTCCGGATAGCTGAAAAACGCGACGGGCTCTTTCGTCTCGACCGTGACGATGTGCTTGAAGTCCTTGAGAAACTCGCGCGCGGGCGCGACCGCATAGGGAATGCGTTCGATCGGCACGCGGCCCGCGCCGCGCTCGATGCGCGCCGTGAAGAACTGCGAGCCGAGCCGCGCGCCCGTCGCGGCCGCGACGCGGCCCGCGCGTTCGAGCGCCGCGCCGCGCGTGGCCTTGTTCGCGAGAATGATCAGCGTCGGTTCGCCCGAACGCAGCACGCGCGCGATATGTTCGATGCGCGCGGCATCGGGCACCTTGCGCGCGGGCTTCGCGGCCGGCGGCAGCACCGGTGCGCCGGCTTCCTGCCACGACGTGTCGCCGGGCAGGATCAGCGTCGCGATCTGGCCCGGATGCTCGGACGCCTTCGCGACCGCCTTCGCCGCATCCCACGCGATCGTGTCCGCCGACTCCGCGCGGCGTACCCAATGACTGAGCGGACGCGCGAGCCCCTCGATATCCGACGACAGCGGCGGATCGTACTTGAGGTGCGAACTCGAATGCTCGCCGATGATGTTGACCATCCCCGACGACGCGCGCTTCGCGTTATGAATATTCGCAAGGCCGTTGGCCAGGCCTGGCCCGAGATGCAGCAACGTCGAGGCCGGCGTGTCCTTCATCCGGTACCAGCCGTCGGCCGCACCCGTCGCGACGCCCTCGAACAGACAGAGGACGCTGCGCATCCGCGGGTTTTCGAGCGCCGAGAGGAAATGCATCTCGGACGTACCCGGATTCGCGAAACAGATGTCGACGCCCTGATCGACGAGCGTCGCGACAAGGCTTTGCGCGCCGTTCATTTAGTAACCCGCCGTCTCGCGCGCCGCACCGACGACGCCGTAGCTGCGCAGCGGCGCCGACATCAGCAGACCATAGCCCTCTTCGAGCAGACGCTTGTGGTTCTTCGCGTTCACGTGCGGATTGCCGACGATGACCTTGTGCTTCTTGCAGGTCTCGACGATCTGACGCATCGCATCGACGACTTCGGGATGCTCGTAGTTGCGCGGATGGCCGAGCTGCTGGCTCAGGTCGCCTTCGCCGATCAGGATAAAACCGATGCCGGGCACGTTCGCGAGGATATCGTCGAGGTTCTCGATCGCTTCGGTGCTCTCGCACATGAGGCCGACGAGAATTTCGCCTTCGGGCGCGAGCGGCCAGACGTCGGCCTTGCGGTAGTACTCGACCATGCTGACGCCCCAGTAACGCGCGGCATTCGCGGGACCGTCGCCGCGCACGCCCTTGGGCTCGTAGAGCGGCGCGTTCTTCGGACGCGCATAGCGGCACGAGGCCACGGCGTTATACGCCTGCTCGACGGTCGAGACGTGCGGCCAGATCACGCCGTACGCGCCGCGGTCGAGGACCTGCTTCGCAAACGACTGGTTCATTTCGACGCCGTTGGCCGGAATCCGCGCGATGGGCGTGACCTTCGGCGCGACCGAGCCCGACTCGGCGATGTGCTTGCGGTTCAGCAGATACTGGAACGCGTCGCCGAGCGCCGCGACGTCGTACGGGTTGTGCTCCATCTCGTAGACGAGCGCGTCGTACGGCGAGTCGCTGAGTTCGATCGCGGTCTGCTTGTCGAGCTTCGAGAAGGCGGCGTAAGCGGGCTTGCCCGATTCGAATGCGCGGATCAGACCGTTCAGGCGGGTGTTGCTCATGATGGTTTTCTCTCTTTGATGGGGTGTGGCGCGCTCAATCGGCCGCTTTCCAGTACATGAAGCCCATGCCTTCGCCGGTGCCGGCGGGCGTGCGCCAGCACGGCACGTAGTCGACGAGGGTCATTTCCGCGCCGGTTTCCTGCACGGCCTTCATGACGCTCACATACAGCTTGATTTCGGACGTGCCCGACTGATACGAGCGGTTGTCGACCGCGGCCAGACCCTCGTAGTCGTAGTTCGCGAGCATCTTCATGATCGCGTGGTCGAATTCCTCGTCGTTGACGAAGTGCGACAGACCGCCCGACGCGAAGATGCCGACCCGCACGTCTTCGGGCCACGCGGCGATCGCATCGCGAAGCACGCGGCCGAACTCGATGCAGCGCGACATCGACGGCTGCGTCGGCGGATAGAAGCAGTTCATGATGATCGGCACATGCGGCGGCGGATCGTCGCTCATGATCTGGTGATAGACGAAGCTGTATGCGTGCGGCACGACCGGATACTCGGGCAGCGGCTTCATCCAGACGTTGTCGGGCCACGCGAACAGATCGGACAGATCGAACCCTTCGCGCTGGAAATGATCGATCAGATAGGTCGCGAGCTTCGGATGGCACTTGTGCGTGACATGGCGATCGGGCGCGTAGACCGAGCGCTGCGGCGGACCGTTATGGACCTCCTCGCCCGTATAGATCGCGATCGACGGTGAATGCTGCGTGAAGATTTCCTTCTGGTCCTTGCCGAGGATGATCGCGACGTCGACGTCGGCGGCGCGATACGCTTCGGCCATCGTGTCGAGCGCGGCGCGGCAGCGCGCCGCGCGCGCGGTGCGTTCCTCGATCGTCAGGAACGGGGCAAAGGCGGCGCCGCGATGCGCTTCGAGCTCCGGATAGGTCCAGGTCCGGTTGCGGAACCACAACTCCGGATTGTTCCGATCGCGCTCGCCGTTCTTGAGCCAATCCTCGGGCGCTTGACCCAGCATGCCGCTATGCGGCACTGCCATCCCGAATACAATCTTCGCCATTACGGTATCTCGTTCAATAAAGGTGTTCGTTGACGCCGGTCATGCCGGCCTCGTCGTGTCGCTTTGTATCGCTTCGTGTCGCTTCGTGTCTTTCAGGGCCGCGCATCGCGCGATGCGCTATGCATGTTTGAGCCCCTCGTTCGATTCGGTGACCTTCGGCGACCATTCGGGACGGAACATCACGGCCGTCGTGACCGCGCCGATCAGCAGGAAGATCAGGATCACGAACATCGGCACCGCATAGCTGTGGCTCACATGCAGCAACCAGCCCGAGAGACTCGCGGCCACGCCGCCGGCCAGGCTCGTCGCGACTTGCTGGACGCCCGTCACGAGGCCGATCGCCTGCTTGGGCACGAGCGTCAGCCGCGACAGCACGAGGTTGTTCGCCGTCACGAGACCGAGCAGCGACAGCGACAGCACGTTCCAGAACAGCGCCATCTCGAGCGACGGCGCATAGGCGCCGAGCACCACCGTGCAGCCGCCGATAAAACCCGCGATCGTGAACGCCTTGCGCACGAAGATCGGGTTGCCGCCCCGCGCGATGATGCGATCGGCGGCCCAGCCCGCGAGCGCCGCGACGATCGCGATCCCCGCGAAGCTGAAGAACGTGAAGAGCCCCGAGCGCGACAGCGACAGATTGCGTTGCTCGACGAGATAGGCGGGCATCCACGTCATGCAGTAGAACGTGAAATAGCCGTAGCAGAAGTTCGTGATCATGCCGCCCCAGACGACCGGGCTCGACAGGATGCTCGCGAGCGTCACGCTGCGCGCCGTGCGGTTCGCCACGCGCAATTGCGCCTTCGACGGCAGATCGTTGCGCACGAGCAGCAGCCAGGGCGCAAGCCAGATCAGACCGACCAGACCCGTCGCGACGAACATGAACTGCCACGAGTAGTTCACGATGAACCACGCGGCGACGGGCGCGCCGAACGCGGGGCCGAACTTGTTGCCCATCGCGAGGATGCCGACCGCGAGACCGTTCTGGCTCTCGTCGAAGTTGTTGCGGATCCAGCGATAACTGGCGGGAATCACGATCGCTTCGGCCATGCCGATGACGAGCCGCAGCAGCACGAGGCTTTCGAGGGCCGTCACGGCGCCCATCAGCGCGGTCGCCGCGCACCAGAGCGCGAAGCTGATCGCATACGGCCACTTGACGCCGTAGCGGTCGGCGACCCAGCCCATCGGTACCTGAAAGACGCCGTACGACCAGAAGAACGCGGCATTGATCCAGCCGCGGTCGATATTCGTCAGCGCGAAATGGTGAACGAAGCCGGCGTCCGCGAGCGTCGACGAAATGCTCGTGCGATCGACAAACGAGATCAACACGCCGATCGCGAGCAGCGCGAGGACGGACCAGCGGCTCAGCGAGCCGGATCGCGCGGGGATGTCTGTCTCCATGGGCTTCTGTCTCTTACGTATGTTTGGAATTCGCGTGCCGGTCGCGTCGCAGGCCTCTGCTGTGCCTTCTGCGAACGAACTCGTGACCGGCACGGGTACAACCGGCGCTCAGGCCAGGGCCGGATACAGCTGTTGCGCCGTCTTGCCGAAGATCCATGCGCGGTCTTCGTCACTCAGGCTCGCGAGGCCCGCTTGCGCGGTCGCGAGAATCTCCGACAGCGCGCCCGGCGACGTCGGATAGTTCGAGCCCCAGGCCATGCGCTTCGCGCCGAACGCTTCGACGACGCGCGGGAAGAACGTGTCGGCGCTCGCCTTCTCCTTCTTGACGTCGCCGAAAATGCGCGGCGTCAGCTTCAGATAGATGTTCTCGAGCGGCGCGAGATCGAACAGGCTTTGCGCTTTCGCGTACGGCGCGCCGTCCGCGACTTCGGGACGTCCGAGGTGATCGAGCACGATCGCGACCTTCGGGAAGCGCTTCGCGAGCGCGGTCACTTGCGGCAGACCGATCGGGCCCGTCTGGATGCACATCGGCAGGCCGAGTTCGGCGCAGAGCTCCCACGCCGGAAACGCACGCGGATCGTCGAGTTCGCTCGGATCGAATTCCTTCGTGCTGCCGCCCGTGAACAGGCGCAGACCCGCGAGACCGCGGCCGACCCACTCGCGAATCTTCTTCGGCGCGTCGGCCTCGAGCACGTCGACCGAACCGACGGCGACGAGACGGTCGGCGTACTTCGCGCAGCCGTCGACGACGTAGCTGTTGTCGAAGCCGTAGGTCGTCGACGAATGCACGACGGCGGCCTTCGCGACGCCGGCGGCGTCCATCGATTCGATCAGCGTCTCGACGGTCGTCGGACGCTCCTTCGACCAGTCCGAACGCTTGCCGAACAGCGGCGCGGGCGGATAGGCCTGCTCGTCGTCGGAAATGATGTGCGGATGGATATCAACGATCTGGAAAGTCATGGATGTCTCGGTACGTGGGTCGGCTCGCGCCGCATTTCATTGCGGCGCTTATTTGCCACTCTCATTTGCCGCGCGCCTTCAGCCGCGCGTCGAGCCGCGGATAGACGCGGCGCGCATTGCCTTCGAAGATCTTGTGGCGGTCTTCGTCGCTCAGCGCCTCGCAGGCGTCGATATAGCGCTTCGTGTCGTCGAAGTACTGGCCCGTGGCCGGATCTTTGCCGCGCACCGCGCCGATCATTTCCGAGCCGAACAGCACGTTGTCGGTCGGGATGACCTTCGTGAGCAGCTCGACGCCCGGCTTGTGATACACGCACGAGTCGAAAAAGATGTTGTTCAGCAGGCCTTCGAGCGGACGGTCGCGCATCTCGAGCGACATGCCGCGATAACGGCCCCAGTGATAGGGCACCGCGCCGCCGCCGTGCGGAATCACGAGACGCAGCGTCGGGAAGTCCTTGAACAGGTCCGACTGGAGGATCTGCATGAAGACCGACGTATCGGCGTTCAGGTAGTGCGCGCCCGTGCCGTGGAAGCAGGGATTGCACGAAGCCGCGACGTGGATCATCGCGGGCACGTCGAGATCGACGAGCGCTTCGTAGAGCGGATACCACTCGCGATCGGTCATCGGCTTGCCGGTCCAGTAGCCGCCCGTCGGATCGGGGTTCAGATTGCAGCCGACGAAGCCGAGCTGTTCGACGCAGCGGCGCAGTTCGGCGATCGAATTCGCGGGGTCCACGCCCGGCGATTGCGGCAGTTGGCAGACCGGCGCGAAGTTGTCCGGATAGAGCTCGGTGACGCGGAACACGAGGTCGTTCGATACCTCGGCCCATTCGAGACTCGTGCGTTCATTGCCGAGGTGATGGCTCATGAGGCCGGCGATCGGCGAGAACAGCGTGAGGTCGCTGCCGCGCTCGCGCTGGAGCTTGAGCTGGCCGTTGCCGATCGCTTCGCGGATCTCGTCGTCGCTGACGAAGGCGCCGTCGCGCGAGGGCGCATTGGCCGGATCGTTCGCGAACTCGACCTGCTTGGCGCGCCAGTCGCGGAAGGACTTGGGCACGGTCGTGAAATGGCCGTGGCAATCGATGATCATGGTGTATTCCGTTGAGTGCGGCGGCTCAGAGGGCCTGCGGGTCGACAAAGAGTTCCGGCAGCGACATGCGGCGCGGCGTCAGGCCTTGCTTGAAGGCGGTCGCTTCAAGCGTCTCGATCGTCTTGCGGTTGGCCTCGATGCCGTACGGCAGCGGGTCGTGACCGACGATCTTGCGCAGTTCGAGATACTTCTTGTCGCTCGCGCTCGTCGCCTGACCGGCGTCGAGGCGTTCGAGCCATTCCTTTTTCGCCTGCGCGAACGCGTCGTAGATCGACTTCGCGATCCACGGGTTCTCCGCGAGCACCGAATCCTTGACGACGATCGTGCCGTGCATCGGGTAGACGCCCGAACGCTTGTAATAGTCGGCTTCGAGTTCCGCCGCATTGGGCAGCAGATCCGGGTAGTCGGCTTCGACTTCCTTCCAGCCGCCCGTCGGCGCACCCGTGCGGCCGATGCCTGCGGCGGCCGCGAAGCCGGCCGACAGTTCGCCCGAGGCCATCATTTCGGCGAGCGAACTACCCGCGGGCGCGTGAATGACATTCGAGGGCAGCTTGAGTTGCGTGACGTGCTCTTCGTCGTCGACGACCCACGTGACCTTCGACGAATCGAGACCGAATTCGTCGATCAGCACCTGACGCGTCCAGACGCCGGTCGTGACCGAATACGCGCGCACGCCGACCTTCTTGCCTTCGAGATCCTTCGGCGTACGGATGCCGGCGTCGGGACGCACGAGCAGGCCGCCGTGATGGAAGCGGCGCACGACGAAGATCGGCAGGCCGACGAACGGCGCGCCGTAGGCGCGCGCGATGATGTACGTGGTCGGCGCGAGTTCGCAGACGTCGAATTCGACGTCGCGGACCATGCGGCGGAATGCGCCGATTTGCGGCTGCACGGTGATGAATTCAGCGTCGACGCCCTCGATCGGGATCGAACCGTTGCGAATGGCGGAAGTATGCGGATGCTCAGCGATCGCAATCTTGAGCGGGACTTTCTTGGCCAACATCGTCTCCTTGGTCTGGGTCGGCGCGTCGACGGACTTCGATCCATCGCACGCATCGTGACTGTTGGCATAACGATATGGGAGCCGGCCAGGGGCGTCCCTATACAAAAACGCGATTCAATGGCACTTTTCGACGCCCGCGTTCCGAATGGCACTTTTCGCATTGCACCCGCGCGCAAAGCACGGTGCGACGGCCTGTCGCGCGCGATGCGCACTAGGACGATTCGGTTGCGGCGCGAATCGGACCACGCGGCGGCGGACGCGTCGGCAGGCCACTCGGCAGGTGACTCAGTGAGTGAGTCGGTGAATGAGTCGGTGGGCGGGTCGGTGGGCGGGTCCGTGGATGAGTCGGCGGGTAAATCAGCGCGTGGGTAGGCGGGTGACTCGGTGCATGACTCGGCGGCTTATTCGCCGCCGCCTGCGCGACGCCGATGCTCCTGCGGCGAGTAACCGAACGCGCGCCGGAACATGACGGAAAACGTCCGCGCGTCGGCATAGCCGAGCGTCTGCGCGACGTCGGCGACCGTGCCGCCCGTCGCGAGCTTCGACACCGCTTCGACGAGCCGCAACTGCTCGCGCCACTGCCCGAACGTCATGCCCGTTTCCTCGCGAAAGAGCCGCGCGAGCGTGCGCGCACTCGCGCCGACGCGTTCACCCCATCGTTCGAGCGTATCGACGCTCGACGGATTCGCGATCAGCGCTTCGCAGATGCGCCGCACGCGCGCGCTCGCGGGCAACGGCAGACGGCTGTTGCCCGGCGCATCGCGCGACGTCTGCAGCAGATGGAGTATCAGCGGCGCGAGCATCGCGTCGCGCTCGGCCTCGCCGATCACGGGATCGAACATGCCGAGCACGGACGCGCGCAGCAGATCGCTCATTTCGATCACGCGGCATTCGCCCGAAAATCCGGCGAGCGAATCGGGCTCGATATAGAGCGTGCGCATCGAGACCGACCCGACCATATGCAGCTCGTGCTCGATCTGCGATCCGATCAGCAAGGCGTGATCCGAGGTCAGCATCCAGAGGCCATACGGCGTGACCGTACGAACGATGCCGGTCGTCGCATGGACGAGCTGCGCGCGATGGTGGACATGCGCGATCTCGTGCGCGCCGTCGTCGTAGTCGATCGACTGGGCGATGACGGGACGGGCGCCGGCGACCGGGCCGAAGGTCTGGAGCTTCGCTTTCGTCATGTCTTTTTTATGCACTTTAATTCACACCAATCATCAAAACGGACACATTTGACCGTTTGAACGCCAAGAATGTCCGGACGCCGCCCCTAGCCCGCCCGTATAGTAGCCGCTCAACGGCCGATCGAGCCGTCTCGTGTGTCCCCACGTCATTTCGCATCGCCTACCGCAACCGAATACACCACACTTTTTATCGCTTCGGTTGTTATTACGAATCATTCACATTAATATTCACGCAGGATGGAGAACCGCATGGTCACGGGGGTACGCAATTCGACGGCGATAGCCTTATCGCTTTGTTTATTCAATGGAAACGGGATCGCGCTCGCGCAATCCTCGACATCGGGCGATACGCCCGCGTCGAGCACGACACCCGCGACCGAGCAACTGCCGGCCGTCGTGGTGACCGCACCCGCGACGCAAAGCACTGACGGATACGTTGCGAACACGGCGACCACGGGCACTAAAACGGACACGCCGATCATCGAAACGCCGCAATCGATCTCGGTCGTGACCTCGTCCCAGATGCAGGCGCAAGGCGCGCAGACGGTTCCCGAAGCGCTCCGTTATACGTCGAGCGTGCTGTCCGAGCAGCGCGGCGATTCGACCGCGGGTGCGCCCTATCTCTACAGCCGCGGCTTCGCGCTCGACCAGTATCTCGACGGCACGCGCCTGCCGAGCGATTCGGGCTTCGGCTACGCGATGCCGAGCTTCGACACGTACGCGCTCGACCGCATCGACGTGATCCATGGCCCGTCGTCCGTGCTCTACGGCCAGACGAATCCGGGCGGCATCGCGAACCTCGTCAGCAAGCAGCCGACGACGACGCCCTTGCACGAAGTCTTCTTCACGACCGGCAGCCATAACCGGCTCGAAGCCGGTTTCGATTTCGGCGGTTCGCTGACCGCGGACGGCAGTCTGTCATATCGCTTGACCGCGCTCGGCCTCGACGCGACCACGCAGGTCGCGGGCGTGCGCGAAAGCCGCGTGCTCGTGGCCCCTGCGATCACGTGGAAGCCCGACGACAAGACGACGCTGACGGTCCTCGCGAAGTACCAGCGCGACCCCGACGCGGGCTATTACAACTACCTGCCCGCGATCGGCACGGTGCTGCCGAACCCGAACGGCGAGATCTCGAGCCATCTGAATCCGGGCGACACCGACTACGATCACCACACGCGCACGCAGTACTCGATCGGCTATAACCTCGAACACGTCTTCGATTCGACCTGGACCGTGCGTCAGAACGTCCGCTATACGGTCGTGCACGACGATCTCGCCAACGTCTTCCCCTGGCCGACCGGATACAGCGACGCCGACCAGACGACCGTCAATCGCTATTCGTTCACGAACGACGAAACCGCGAAGTTCTTCACGATCGACAACCAGGCCCAAGCCAAATTCACGACGGGCCCGCTCGACCACACGGCCCTCGTCGGCATCGACTTCCAGCGCGTGCTGTACAACGAAAAGGTCGGCTCGAACTTCTTCGAATCGTCGCTGAACCTGTTCAGCCCCGTCTATCTGCCGATCCAGGGCGCCACCGAAACCTCGGACGACCTGGTCCGCATGTCGCAAACCGGCGTCTATGCGCAGGACCAGATCGCATACGGCAAGTGGCGCTTCCTCGTCGGCATGCGCGAGGACTGGGCCAATGCGGACGACCAGAACCCGGTCCAGGACTACACGTACACGTATTCCGAGCGCGCGTTCACGTGGCGCACGGGCCTCGTCTATCTGTTCGACAGCGGCTTTGCGCCGTATGTGAGCTATTCGAAGTCGTTCGATCCGCAACTCGGCGTCGTCTACGGCGGCGGCTCGCTGTTGCCGACCTATGCGGAGCAATACGAAGTCGGCCTCAAGTACCAGCCGCCCGGCTATAACGCGTTCATCACGGCGGCCCTGTTCGACCTGCGCGAGCGCAACGTGGCAAGCGGCGATCCGGTCAACGAAGGCTACAGCGTCGAGATGGGACAGGTGCGCGCGCGCGGCCTCGAACTCGAAGGGCATGCGAGCCTGACGAACAATATCGATCTGACCGCCTCGTACACGTATCTGAACGACATCACGACGCAGAGCAATTTGACCGCCAGCACGATCAATGGCGAGTCGGTCTCGTTGCAGGGGCTCGAACCCTGGGGCATTCCGCGTCAATCGGCGTCCGCCTGGGCCGACTACACGTTCCACGACGCGACGCTGCACGGGCTCGGTTTCGGCGCGGGCGTGCGTTATACGGGCACGAGCTACGACGAGAGCAATACGATCAAGGTCCCGTCGCGCACGCTCATCGATGCGGCGATCCATTACGATACCGGCAAGCACTGGCTCCTCTCGCTCAACGGCAAGAACCTGTTCAACCGGACCTATGTCGCGTCGTGCGAGACGAGCGGTATCTGTAACTACGGTGACGGCATCGAGGTCCTCGCGACCGCGCGCTATCGCTGGTAAGCCTCAATCGGACCTCATGACGACAGACCCCGTCGAGCACGTACACCGCGCACCGCCTGTGTTGAATCATGCGGTGCGCGCGGACGGCGCCGGCGGGGTCCATCGCATCGAGGGTTCGCGCTGAGATGCGGCGCAGGTCGTTCGTCGCCGCGTCGCTCGCGGGATTTGCAGAGGTCTCGGGGCTGGCGGGACTTGCGGGACTGACGTTGGGGCCGCGCCTCGCGTGGGGCGATGCGTCCGTCGCGTCGAGCGGGTCCGACCGCGCGAATGCGCGGGGTGCGGACGCGCATGTCGCAGACGCGCATGTCGCGGACGCGCACCTCCCCCATCCGCCGCGCCTCGTCGTGCTCGACTGGGGACTCGTCGAAACCCTGCTCGCGATCGGCGTCGTTCCCGCCGGCGTCTCCGAGATCGACGACTACAACGCGAGCGTCGTCTCGCCCGTCGTGCCGCCCGAGGTCCCCGACGTCGGGCTGCGGCTCACACCGAGCATCGAGTTGATCGCCGAACTCGCCCCCGATCTGATCCTCATCAATTCGAGCCAGGAATCGCAACGCGATCTGCTCGAACGCATCGCGCCCGTGCGCGCTTTCGATGTCTATTCCGATGCGGGTCAGCCGTATCGCCGCTCCGAAGACGTCACGCGCGCACTCGGCGCGCTCTGTCATCGGGACGCGGCCGCGCAGGCGCTGATCGAGGGCACCCGCGCCGCCCTCGCGGCCGATCGCGCGCGCATCGCCTCGCTCGACGCGTCCGTTCGCGACCATCCGGCCTACCTGATCCGCTTTTTCGATGCGCGCCATATCGGCGTCTACGGCGCCAAGAGCCTCTTCGAAGACGTCTTCGACGCGCTCGGCGTGCGCAATGCCTGGCAAGGACCGACCGACTATTGGGGCATCGGCGTAGCCCCGCTCGAAGCGCTCGGCGCGGCGGCCACGGCGAATCTGTTCTATTTCGAACCGCTGCCGAACGGCGGCGCGCGCAAGCTCGCCGACAACCGGCTCTGGAACGCCCTGCCCGCGGTCGCGCACGCGCGCGTGCGGGCCTTGCCGCCGTTCTGGGGCTTCGGCATGCTGCCCTCGGCGCAACGGTTCAGCCGCGTGATCACCCAAGCGCTCGTCTCGCTGGCACCGGCACCGGCACCGGCACCGACACCAGCATCGACATCGACGTCTGCGTCGGACTGGGACTCGACATCGGACTCGAACGCGTCCCCTGCTGTGTCCACGATCGGCACTGCCCTCGATGACACCCGCCTGAATCGTCGGCTCACGCGCGAGGTGCGATCTTGAACCCGGTCGTTCGCACAGCCGCCGGCATGCCGCGTGCGCGTGCATCGCATATCGGCGTCCGGCCCACGCGCCGCGTGTCGATCGTCTTGCTCGCCGTCGCGGTACTCGCCGCGTGCGCGCTGTCGCTCGTCAATCTGCATGACATCGCCGCGCCGCATCTGTGGATTCGAGGCCTGTTGCATCCTGACCCGCGCGAGCTGCGCACCGTCATCATTCACGACAGCTGGATGCCGCGGATCGGCGTCGCGTGGCTCGCGGGCGCGATGCTCGGCCTCGCGGGCACGATC
Organism: Pararobbsia silviterrae; assembly: GCF_003628125.1. Taxonomy (GTDB): domain Bacteria; phylum Pseudomonadota; class Gammaproteobacteria; order Burkholderiales; family Burkholderiaceae; genus Pararobbsia; species Pararobbsia silviterrae. Next base: position 238,487 of record NZ_RBZU01000002.1, on the reverse strand, counting down.
TTCCAGCAAGTCCTGCGCAATCCGATCGCGGAGCCGATGACGCTCGGCGTGTCCTCGGGCGCGCAACTCGCGCTGACGCTCGCGACGCTCTATGCGCCCGCGTGGCTCGCTGGCGCGACGCAGACGACCGCGCTCGCCGGCGCGGCATGCGCGGCCGTGCTCGTGTTCGGGCTCGCGTGGCGCAGCGATCTGACGCCGACGACGGTCGCCGTCGCCGGCATGGTCGTCTCGCTGTTCTGCGGCTCGGTCACCGTCGCGCTCCAGCTGATTCATGCGCCGTATCTGCGCGCCGTGTTCATCTGGGGCGGCGGCTCGCTCGTCCAGCAGGACTGGACGGTCGTCGCGGCGCTCGGACCGCAGTGCGTCGTCGGCGCGGTCCTCGCCTGGCTGCTGCTGCTGCCCATGGTCCTGCTCGGCCTCGACGATACGAACGCGCAGAATCTCGGATTCTCGGTGCGGCGCGCACGCGTCGCCTCGCTCGCGCTCGCGGTGCTGCTCGCGGGCATGGTCGTCGGCGCGGTCGGCGTGATCGGCTTCATCGGGCTCGCGGCGCCCGCGATCGCGCGCTGGACGGGCGCGCGCCGGCTCGGCGCGCGACTCGTCGCGAGCGCGCTGTGCGGCGCCGTGCTCGTGTGGCTCACCGACCAGATCGTGCAACTCGCCTCGGGCGCGCTCGGCGATCTCGTGCCGGCGGGCGCCGTCACCGCGCTGCTCGGCGCGCCGGTGATGCTGCTGACGGTCTCGCGCATGCGGCGCGAGAACGGCACGCGTCTCGCGCATGCGCTCTTCGATCCGGGCGGCCACGATACGCCGTCGGATCCGAGCGCGCGATACGCGCCGGCTCGCGTGCTGGGTCTCGCGCTCGCGCTGCTCGCGGGCGCCGTCGTCTGCGCCTTGATGCTCGGCTACACGGGACACGGCATCGTCGATGCGGCGCGCCATGCGTCCGCGCACGCGACAGTCGGACACTGGCACTGGGCGACACGCGACGGTGACGCCCGCATCGTGCTCTGGCGCGTGCCGCGCGTCGTCGGCGCGCTCGCCTCGGGCGCGATGCTCGCGATCGCGGGCGTGCTCATGCAGCGCGTGACGGCCAATCCGCTTGCGAGTCCGGAGATGCTCGGCGTATCGGGCGGCGCGGCGCTCGGCATGGTCGTGCTCATGATCTGCGCGGCCGACGCGACCGCGTCGGTACGCCTGATCGCATCGGCCGCGGGCGCCTTCGCGATCCTCGCCGCGCTCGGCTATACCGCGTCGCGCACCCGTTTCGCGCCCGAGCATGTCGTGCTCACGGGCATTTCGATCAGCGCCTTGAGTCAGGCGATCGTCGCGGTCGTCATCGCGAGCGGCGGCGAACGCGCGGTCGCCTTGCTCTCGTGGCTCTCGGGATCGACCTATTCGATCACGCGCACCGATGCGGCGACGGCCGCGTTCATCGGTGTCGCGCTCTGCGCGACGACGCCGCTGCTTCATCGGTGGCTGACGATCCTGCCGCTCGGCGACGCGCACGCGCGCGGTCTCGGCGTGAACGTCGGACGCGCGCGCCTGGCCGTCCTGTCGCTCGTCGCGCTCGCGACGGCGTCCGCGACGCTGATCGTCGGGCCCTTGTCGTTCGTCGGCCTGACCGCGCCGCATTTCGCGCGGCTCGCGGGCGCGCGGCGTCCGGTCGAACAGTTGACGCTCGCGGCGATCGCCGGCGCGATCGTCATGGTCTTCGCCGACTGGCTCGGCCGCGAATGGCTGATGCCGCGCGAACTCCCCGCGGGACTCGTCGCGACGCTGATCGGCGCACCCTATCTGATGGGCCTGCTCGCGCGACGACGCTGAGCGCCGCGCACACCCGATCGAATGCGCGCTCGGCCTTCACCGAGGCCCGCGCGCGCGATTCTCGTCACGCAAGACGTGCCGGCGCTCACGCCGCCCTCACGCCGCCCTCACCGCAAGCCGCACACGCCTCCCCCGCGCCCGCGTCACCGCGGCCGGGTCGATTCAGGCGTCGGCCGATGCGCCCGTCGTCGCCACGGGCAGACCGAAGCGGAACGTCGTCCCCGGTCCATCGCGTTCGACGAGTTCGATCTGGCTGTGATGCAGTTCGAGCATCCGGTGCACGATCAGCAGGCCGAGCCCCCCGACGCGCCGCGCACCGCCCGAACTGAACGCGCGCCGGAACAGATGGGCGCGCGCTTCGGCCGGAATGCCGGGCCCCGTATCGCTGACGGTCACCTCGACGCGCGACCCGTCGGCCGCGAGCTCGACGCTGACCTGACCGCGATCGGGCGTGTGCCGGATCGCGTTGTCGAGCAGATTGGTCAGCACGCGCTCGATCATCCCGAGATCCGCATAGACGACGGGCAGGCGCGGCGGAATCTCGGCATGCAGCCGGATCTGCCGCGCCTCGGCGGCAAGCTCGAACTTCTGAAACACGTCCTGGACGACGTCCGCGAGCGGGAACGCCTCGCGCGTCAGCGGGACGTTTTCGTGTTCGAGCCGCGCGAGTTCGAACAGCGACTGCGCGAGCCGGCCGACTTTCGCGCTCTGCGCGAGCGCGATCGACAGATAGCGGCGGCGTTCGACCGAGGGCAAGGCCTCGTCCTTCAACGACAGCGTCTCGAGATAGCCGTGCAACGAGGTCAGCGGCGTACGCAGATCGTGCGAGATCGTCGCGAAGAAATCGCGCCGCTCCTGATCCTGCCGCTTGAGTTCGCGCCACTGGAGTCCGATGCGGTCGGCCATCTGCGCAAAGGTACGTTCGAGAATCACGATTTCGTCGCGCGTCGCGCCGGGCTTCGCGGGACGGCTGCGTTCAAGCGCACCAGGCTCCGCGCCCGCGCGCAGCGACGCGTCGAAACGGCTCACGACGCCCGTGAGCCGCCGCAGCGGACGCGTGATGAGACCGAACGCGACCAGACCCGCGAGCAGCCCGAGCGACGCGACGACGGCCATCGACCAGAGCGTCGTGCGCAACACCGCGCTTTGCGCGATCTGCGAGGCGAGCGCGTCGTGCGCCTCGCCGAGCAGCACGACATAGATATACCCGGCGGGCTGCGTGCCCGTACTCGGAATCATCGCCGCGCTGAAAACCTTGCGGCCGTCGACGCTGCGCGGGTCGTCGCCGAGAATCGGCAACGCGTCGTGCGCGAGAAAACGCTCGATCGGACGCACATCCACGCGCATGCGGCGCAGATGGCCCGGCGGCGCATCGTCGGCCGCGATACGGCCGTCGGGATCGAGCAGATAAACCTCGACGCTCGGGTTCACGGCCATGAGTTGCCCGAACAAGGTGCGCAACGCATCGGGCCGCGGCCCGTTCGTATCCATCAACGCCGCGTTGCGCGCGATATGCGACGCGAGGTCGCGCGAGAGGCCCTGGATGACTTCCTTGTCGTGCAGATCGCTCGCGCGGATCTGCAGCCACGCCGACGCGCCGCAGCAGGCGAGCAGCAGCACCGAAAAAACGATCGATAGCCGGTGAGTCAGCGCGAGTTTCACGATGCGTCTCCGTTCGATGCGTCGTCCGCGCGCACCTCGGACGGTCCGGGCGGGTCAGGCGTCTCGTGCCCTTCATGCGCGCCGGGCGCCTGCTGCGCGTCGAACTTGTACCCGCGTCCCCAGACGGTCAGGATCCGCGCGGGCTCGGCGGGATCGGCTTCGATCTTGGTCCGCAGACGATTGATGTGCGTGTTGACCGTATGTTCGTAGCCTTCGTGCTGGTAGCCCCACACGGCATTGAGCAGATCCATGCGCGAGAACACCTTGCCCGGGTGGCGCGCGAAGTAATAAAGCAGATCGAATTCGCGCGGCGTGAGCTCGATGCGCGTGCCGTCGACGCGCGCCTCGCGCGCGATCGGATCGATCGACAGGCCGCCGAGCGTGAGCACGCCGGCTTCGACACGCAGATCCTTGGCCATCGCATCGACGCGCCGCAGCAGGGCCTTGACGCGCGCGACGAGTTCGAGCACCGAAAAAGGCTTGGCGAGGTAGTCGTCGGCGCCGAGTTCGAGACCGAGGATCCGGTGAACCTCGCTCGAACGCGCGCTCGTGATGATGATCGGCGTATAGCGCGTCATCGCGCGCGCGCGCCGGCAGATTTCGAGACCGTCGACGCCCGGCAGCATCAGATCGAGGATCAGCGCGTCCCAGCCGCCCTGCTCGAGCAGGCGCAGGCCTTGCGCGCCGTCGGCGCTATGGACGACCTCGTAGTGCTCGTCGCGCAGATGCAGCGCGAGTACGTTGGCGATATCGGCATCGTCTTCGACGATCAGAACGCGTTTGGCTGAATCCATATCCGTGGCAGACACTGCATCTCGAACGAGGCGTCCATTGTGCAGAAATCCGCGCGGCCGAGTTATCACAATTCATTTTACTTTTCGTGAGGACTTCGACACCGCGCGCGCCCTAAGCTGCGGTCATCGATCACCGGGCGGAATGGCTCCGAATCCCGGTTCGTGGTTCCCTGGCAGGTTTGAGGAGATGACACATGAATACGCGCAGACGACTTTTCGTGTCGGGCGGCAGCGCACTCGCGGTCGCGGCGGCCTTGACCCGGTGGCGCGCGTTCGCCGCGACGCCGGGCGACGCGGCCGCCGCCCCGCCGCCCGCGGCCGGCACCGCGTCGGGCCCGGCCGAACATTTCGAGGTCGTGCACACCGACGCCGAATGGCGCAAGCTGCTGACCCCCGCCCAGTACGACGTGCTGCGCAACGCGGGCACCGAACGCCCGTTCACGAGCCCGCTCAACGACGAGCACCGCGCGGGCGCGTTCGCGTGCGCCGCATGCGCGCTCAAGCTGTTCGACGCGCGAACCAAATTCGACAGCGGGACAGGCTGGCCGAGCTTCTATGCGCCTTTGGAACACGCCGTCGCGACCCATGCGGACCTCTCGTTCGGCATGATCCGGACCGAAGTGCACTGCCGCCGATGCGGCGGTCATCTCGGCCATCTGTTCGACGACGGCCCGAAGCCGACCGGCCTGCGCTACTGCATGAACGGCGTCGCGATGACGTTCACGCCGAGCGCGACCTGACCGTATCGGCCGGGGGGCCGTCCGGCGCGGACCGGTCCGTGCGGCCGCGCGAACCGCGTCGCCACATCGCCCGCGCCGGCTGAAACCCGCCCCTCGATCTTCGAACCCACGACTTTCCATCGAGACATCATCATGCTGCTCATCGTCCTCGCCTATCTCGGCGGCGTCCTCACGATCCTGAGCCCGTGCATCCTGCCGGTGCTGCCGTTCGTGTTCGCGCGCGCCGATCAGCCCTTCGTCCGTTCGGGCCTGCCGCTGCTCGCGGGCATGGCCGCGACGTTCGCCGTCGTCGCGACGTTCGCGGCCGTCGGCGGCGGCTGGGTCGCGCAAGCGAACCAGTACGGCCGCTGGATCGCGATCGTGCTGCTCGCGGTCTTCGGCCTGACGCTGCTGCTGCCGAAGTTCGCCGACCGGCTCATGCAACCGCTCGTCAACGCGGGCAACCGGCTGTCGAGCGCGGCCCAGCACGACGGCGCGCCGAGCATCGGCGCCTCGTTCGTGCTCGGCATCGCGACGGGCCTGCTCTGGGCGCCGTGCGCGGGCCCGATCCTCGGCCTCGTGCTCACGGGCGCGGCGCTGCACGGCGCGAACGCCGGCACGACGGTGCTGCTGCTCGCCTATGCGGCCGGCGCGGCGACCTCGCTCGCGGTCGCGCTGCTGCTCGGCGGCCGCGTATTCGCGGCCATGAAGCGCTCGCTCGGCGCGGGCGAATGGATTCGCCGCGGCATCGGCGTGGCCATGCTCGCGGGTGTCGCGGCCATTGCCCTCGGGCTCGATACGGGCGTGCTCACGCGCATCTCGACGATCGCCACGGGCGGTCTCGAACAGCGCCTCGTCGACGCGTTCTCGCCGTCGGGTTCGAACACGGGCTCGATGCAAGCCGCCAACGCCATGACGCAGACGACCGGCGGCACGATGCAGGCGAGCGGCGATGCGATGAAAGCCCAGGGCGGCGCGATGATGCGCGCCTCCGATGCGATGAAAGCGCCCGAGAAGATGGCCTTGCCGGTACTCGGTCAGTTGCCCCCGCTCGACGGCGCCGTGCAATGGCTCAATTCGCCGCCGCTGACCGACGCGTCGCTGCGCGGCAAGGTCGTCATCGTCGATTTCTGGACATACTCGTGCATCAACTGCCTGCGCTCGCTGCCCTATGTCGAAGCCTGGGCGCGCAAGTATCACGACAAGGGCCTCGTCGTGATCGGCGTGCACGCGCCCGAGTTTGCGTTCGAACGCAATATCGACAACGTCACGAAGGCCACGCGCGATCTCGGCGTCACGTATCCGGTCGCGATCGACAACGACTACGCGATCTGGCGCGCGTTCGACAACCAGTACTGGCCCGCCCACTACTTCGCCGATGCGCAGGGACGCATCCGCTACACGCACTTCGGCGAGGGCGAATACGACCAGTCCGAGCGCGTCATCCAGCAATTGCTCGTCGAAGCGGGCCACCCCGACGCGGCGAACGTGCCGCTCGGTCTGGGCGACGCGAAGGCGGCCGGCGTCCAGGCGCAAGCCGATGAAGCGGACATGCGTTCGCCCGAAACCTACGTCGGGTTCCAGCGCGCCGAAGGATTCGCGTCGCCCGGCGGCGTCGTGCAGGACCGCTCGCATGCCTATCGCGCGCCGTCCGATCCGAACGTCAATCAATGGGGGCTCGCGGGCGACTGGACCGTGCGCGCCGAAAACGCCACGCTCGCCACGCCCGACGGCCAGATCGTCTATCGCTTCCACGCACGCGACCTTCATCTCGTGCTCGGGCCCGGCGCGGACGGCAAACCCGTGCGTTTTCGCGTGACGGTCGACGGCAAGGCGCCCGGCGACGCGCACGGCACGGACATCGCGCCCGACGGCACCGGAGTCGTGACCGGCCAACGGCTCTATCAGCTCGTGCGCCAGGCCGGCGACGTCCGTGATCACACGTTTGCGATCGAGTTCCTCGATCCGGGCGTGCAGGCCTACGCGTTCACGTTCGGCTGATGCCGTCGGGCGGGGGGCCAAGGTGCGGATGGCATGCAGACCGCACCTCGCCCTCGCCCTCGCCCTCGCCCGACATCGACATCGACATCGCACGCATCGCATTCAACCTTGATTGGAGCACCGCACATGCATCCCGCTGACATCCCGCAACCGGCCGCGCCGGCACATCGCACCCCGCCCGAGACCTCGCGCGCGCGGTCGGGTCTGAAACGCGCGGCGCGCATCGGCGTGTTCGCCCTCGTCGTCGCGGGCGCGTTCGCCTGGCAACGCAGCGCGCATTCGGGCGAACGGCCCGTCACGATCCCCGCGCCCGCGCAGGACGAACACGTCATGGGCGCGCACACCGAAACGGCCGTGCTCGCGGGCGGCTGCTTCTGGGGCATGCAGGGCGTGTTCGAACATGTGCGCGGCGTCACGCAGGTCGCATCGGGCTACTCGGGCGGCGCGGCCGATACCGCGCGCTACGAGCGCGTCGAGGAAGGCGATACGGGCCACGCCGAGTCCGTGCAGATCACGTTCGACCCGGCCCAGATCAGCTACGGCCGGATCCTGCAGATCTACTTCTCGGTCGCCCACGATCCGACGGAGCTCGATTTCCAGGGCCCCGATCACGGCAAGCAATATCGATCCGCGATCTTCCCGACCACGCCCGAACAGCGCGCCATCGCGCAGGCCTATATCGCGCAGCTCGACGGCGCCCATGTGTATGCGGGCCCGGTCGTCACGCGCGTCGAGGCCTATAAGGGCTTCTATCCGGCCGAACACGACCATCAGAACTTCCTCGTCCTGCATCCCGACTACCCGTATATCGCGATCAACGACATCCCGAAGGTCGAGGCGCTCAAGACGCTGTTTCCCGCGCTGTACCGCAACGACCCCGTGCTCTACAAGACGGCGGACGCGAAGTCCTGACGCCGGGAACCGATGCCGGGGCGTCGACGCGTCGCGCCCCGCAGCGGCCCCCGCTCCTCCAAGTCCCCAAGCCCCCCCGCCCCCCATTCGCCCGATCCGCCCGCGCCGCCGTCCGGTCGGAAACCCGTCACGGCCGCGCGGCATCCCGCTCGACCGATCCATGCAGCCGGGCTCGACGTGTCGGCCCGCGCCCCATCGACGATCCCCGCGTCGATGCGCACGACCTGAACCGTGCGCGCGCTTGCCATCGGATAGCCAGTGCAGGCACGATGCGCAAACGACCTCATACACCCAGACGATATCGAGCATGGATGATCCCAAACCGCGTGCGTCGGCGCGCTTCGGTCTTTTGAAAGGTCTGCTGCCGATCCGGCGCGAGACGGCCTGGCGCGACGTCTTCGCGGGCTTGTCGCTCGCGTCGATGGATATCCCTCAAGTGCTCGGCTATGCGCGCATCGCGGGCATGCCGACGGTCACGGGCCTCTATACGGCGTTCCTGCCGCTCGTCGCCTTTTCGGTGTTCGGGGCGTCGCGCCATCTCGTCGTCGCGGCCGATTCCGCGACCGCCACGATCTTCGCGAGCCGCGTCTCGACGATGGCGCCGATGGGCAGCGCCGAATATGTGACGCTCGCCGGCACGCTTGCGCTGCTGACCGCCGCGCTGCTGCTGCTCGCACGAATCTTCAAGCTCGGCTTTCTCGCCGACTTCCTCTCGCGCACGGTCCTGCTCGGGTTTCTGGCCGGCGTCGGCGTCCAGGTCTCGATCGCGATGCTCGGCGACATGACGGGCATGACGGTCCCGTATCCGTCGTCGCGCAGCCTCGCGCAATTCGTCTACGTCGCCGGGCATCTGCCGCAGATCCACACGCCGACGATCGCGCTGACGGCGCTCGTCGTGGTCGCGATCCTCGGGCTCAAGCGCGTGTTGCCGCGCGTGCCGATTCCGTTGATCGCCGTCGTCGCGAGCATCGTCGCGAGCCGGTCGTTCGATTTCGCGGCGCACGGCATCACGGTGCTCGGCCCTGTCGCCGGGGGCTTGCCCTCGCTTCGCTTCCCGATCGTCACCTGGCAGCAGTTTCTCGACCTGTTGCCCGTCGCGGCCTCGTGCTTCGTGATGATCGTCGCGCAAAGCGCGGCGGCCACGCGCGTGTTCGCCGAGCGATACCACGAGACCGTCGACACGAACGCCGACATTCTCGGGCTCGCGGCGGCCAACGCGGTCTCGGCGTTCAGCGGGTCGTTCGTCGTCAACGGCAGTCCGACGCAGACCGCGATGGCCGATCGCGCGGGCGCGCGCAGCCAGCTCGCGCAACTCGCGTTCGCGGCCGTCGTCGTCGTCGTGCTGCTGTTTTTGAGCGCGTGGCTCCAATACCTGCCGCACTGCGTGCTCGCGGGCATCGTCTTCACGATCGCGCTCGGCCTCGTCGATATCCGGGGCCTGCGCGGCGTCTGCGCCGAAAGTCCCGGCGAGTTCACGCTCGCGCTCGTCACGGCCGCCGCCGTCGTGCTGATCGGCGTCGAGCACGGCATCCTGCTCGCCGTCGCGCTGTCCCTGTTGCGGCATGTCCGGCACAGCTACCATCCGCACACGATGGTGCTCGAACCCGCCGAACCGAACGGGCGCTGGCTGCCCGTGCCCGCGAAGCCGGGCATCATGACGGCGCCGGGCCTCATGGTCTACCGCTTCGGCGCGGACCTGTTCTTCGCGAACGATCACTTCTTCGCGCTCGAAGTCACGCGGCTCATCGACGCCGCGCCCGACGCGATCCGCTGGTTCATCGTCGACGCGGGTGCGATCACGGACCTCGATTACTCCGCATCGCGCACGCTCGGCGAGCTCATCGAAACCCTGCACGCGCGCGATATCGCGATCGTGTTCGCGCGCGTGAGCCGCTATCTGCGCGAGGACATGGACCGCCACGGGCTCACACGGATCATCGGCGAGCCGCGGATTTTCTCGACAATGCACGAGGCGCTCGCCGCCGCGGGCGTCAATGCGGCGCTCCACGAATCGAGCCTGATGTGAAGACCCGCATTCACACGCTTAATGCACGAGGCGCTCGCCGCCGCAGGCGTCAATGCGGCGCTCCATGAATCGAGCCTCATCTGACGTGCCCACATTCACGCGCTCAATATTCGACATTCCGGTTTCCGGCGGCGCAAATCCGCCATACTCGCGCGGCGGACCATAGCCGCGCGGCCGGGCCGCCCCAGGTCCGGCTTACATAATCATGACGGAGACAACGATGAGCCCCTCGCAGACGATTGACGTCGGTCGCGTGATCGACAGCGGCCGCACCAACGCGCGCCAGATGACGTTGCTGATCCTGTGCGGCCTGTGTCTCGTGCTCGACGGTTTCGACGTGCAATCGATCGGGTATGTCGCGCCCGCGCTGATCCATGCGTGGGGCGTCCCGAAAGCCGCGATGGGCCCGGTCTTCGGCGCGAGCCTGTTCGGCCTGATGGTCGGCGCGCTCGGACTCAGCCTGCTCGCCGACCGGATCGGCCGGCGCCCCGTGATCATCGGCGCGACGTTCGCGTTCGGTTGCCTGATGCTCGCGACCGCCGGCGCAACGAGCATCCAGACGCTGCTCGCGCTGCGCTTCGTCACCGGTCTCGCGCTCGGCTGCATCATGCCCAATGCGATGTCGCTCGCCGGCGAATTCAGCGCCGCGCGCTTCCGCGTCACGAGCATGATGCTCGTCTCGTGCGGCTTCACGTTCGGCGCGGCGGCCGGCGGCTTCGTGAGCGCGGCGCTGATTCCCGCGTTCGGCTGGCCGTCGGTGTTTATCGCGGGCGGCATCCTGCCGTTGTGCCTCGCGATCGCGATGGTCTTCGCGCTGCCCGAATCGATCCAGTTTCTCGTGCTCAAGCAGCGCGTGACGGGCCGCATGCGCGAGAAAGTCGTCGGCTGGCTGCGCGATTTCGACCCGTCGCTGCCGATCGACGCCGACACGCGTTTCGCGGTCGCCGAACAGGCCCACGGCGGCGTGCCGGTCGCCGCGTTGTTCTCGCGGGGCCGCGCGGCGTTCACGGTGCTGCTCTGGATCGTGAACTTCATGAACCTCATCAATCTGTACTTCCTGTCGAACTGGCTGCCGACGCTGATTCACGACGCGGGCTACGACACGCGCACCGCCGTGCTCGTCGGCACGACACTGCAAGTCGGCGGCGTGATCGGCACCGTGCTGCTCGGCCGCATGATCGAAAAGCTCGGCTTCGTGCGCGTGCTCGTCTGCTCGTTCGCGCTCGCATGCGTGTCGATCGCCTTGATCGGTCAGACCGCGCACGCCCTGTGGCTGCTCGGCGCCGTGGTCTTCGTCGCGGGCTTTTGCATCGTCGGCGGACAACCGGCCATCAACGCATTCGCGGGCATCGGCTATCCGACCGATCTGCGCGCGACGGGCATCGGCTGGAGTCTCGGCATCGGCCGCATCGGCTCGGTCGTCGGACCGGTCGTCGCGGGTCAGCTCATCGCCTGGAACTGGTCGACGCCGTCGTTGTTCTTCGCGGCCGCGGTCCCCGCGCTCGCGTCGGCCGTGCTGATGGTGCTGCTCGGCCGCGCGACGCCGCGCGCGGAGAACGCCGGCTCGATTCGCGAGGCGATGCACGCGAGTCATTGAGCACGGCGCGCGCGGCGATGCGCATCGCTACGCGCGTCGCTAGTTAGCCGGGATCGTCACGATCGGCGCCTTGGTGTCCTGCGTCGCCTCGGCAAGCGCGATGATGTTCTGCACGACCGTGAACGCGTACTTCGAATCGAAGTCCGCGCGGTCGATCCAATACCAGTTCGCGTCGTATTCGATCGCGACATACGCGCCCGACGGCGCACCCGATCCTTCGTGCACGACGACCGTCGGACGCGTTTCGCCGCCGACGAGATGCACGGTCGGCTTCGTCTCGCCGCCGGCGATCGCGTCGTCGGGCACTTCGATCTGCGCACCGAGATTCGAGAGGATGCCGAGCACCGACCGCGTGACCATCGTGATCGTCGCGCCGCGCGGCGCGCTCGCGCCCGATGCGTTGACGATCTCGTAGGTCGCGGCGGTCTCCGGCAAATGCAACAAGCGACGCACGGTATCGATGTCCTGCCGGTTCTGCGCGGGCTCCGTCGTCGTGTTCGCGCCGAGCGTCAGCGAAATATGCTGGACCTTGTCGACATCCTTGTATTCGAGCGTCAATTCGCCCGCGAGCTGCAAGCGCCGCAGCGCGCGCAACAGCTCGAAGAAGCCCGGCGATCCGTCGCTGTTCGCGCCGCCGAGCGGCGCCGCGTTCTGCAGATCGCCGATCGATTGCACGGCCACGCGCAACAGCAGATCGATCGGCATGCCGCTGTCCGCCAGCGGCAGGATCAGCGACGTCGGCAACGGCCGGATATAGGCCGTCGCATAGGCCTCGCCCGTGACGGGCGTGAACGTGAACGTCGGATGGTTCGCGTAGGAGAACGTCGCCGTGCCCTCGGCGTAATTCGGTATCGAGCCCGAGCCGAGATTCAGGATCGGACCGCCGCTTGCGTCGAAGTTATAGGCCGCGATGATCTGGCTCACGGTCACGAACGAGGGCGCATCGCCGAAGCGCAGGCCGACGACCGTCGCGAGCATTTCGCGCTTCTTCGCGTCGCCGAGCGCGCGTTCGTAGTTGACCTGATCGGCACGCAGGCGCGACGGCCCGACGGTCGAGCATCCCGTCACGAAGATCGAGCATGCGCAGACGAGCGTTGCGCGGCTTACCCAAGCGAATGAAGTCATCGGTTTGCGGAGCGTAGAGTCGAAACGTCCCGCACATCAGCAAGCCGCGTACCTCGACCTTGCTCCGCATGACCGACGTGAGGCTCCGATGCGCTCAGGCCGCGACGCGTCGTCGCGCATCGCTCTCGTCGCGCGCATCGCGTGTGCCGTTCGCGCTTACGGTTCGCTCGAAGCCGACCGCAAGCAGCGACGCGACGACGATCAGCGTGCCGCCGATCCAGCCGATGACGGACATCCGTTCGCCGAGCCACAGGCAGGCAAACAGCGCGCCGAACATCGGTTCGCTGCCCATGAGCAAGGCGACACGCGTCGGGCTGCTGCGGCTGACCGCGTAGTTCTGGACGAAGAACGCGAAGACGGTACATCCGACGACGAGATACGCGATGCTGCCCCAGAACGCCCCATGTCCGGTCCATCCGGGCAATGGCGGCCAGTGACCATGACCATGACCATGACCACTACCGTGCGCGAGCGCGAGTCCGAGCACGATGCAGCCGAGCGACACGATGCAGGCCTGCGCGGCGGTCAGCGTCAACGGCGGGACCGCGTTCGCCTTCATGACCCGTTTCGACGCGCACGCGCTCAAGGCGCGCAACGCGGCCGCGAGCACCATCAGCCCGTCGCCGGGCGTGAACGCGAAGCCGCCGCCAAGCAGTAACGCACCGAACAGCGAAAGGCCCGCGGCGATCCATTCGATCGGTCGCGGCGCGCGCTTGAGCCACGCCCATTCGATCAAAGGTGTCAGGACCACGCACAGACTGATCAGGAACGCGGCGTTCGACGCATGCGTCAGCGAGACGCCGAACGTCTCCGCGAGAAAAATGCCGAGCATCAACAGACTCGCGCCGACGACGCGCGCAATCGCGGCGCGCGGCAAGGACACGAGCACGCGCAAAGCGGGCGACAGCACGACGCACGTGATGCCGAAGCGCAACGCGAGCAGGCCGAGCACCGGATAGATCAGGAGCGCGCCTTTGACGACGCCGTAACTCGTGCCCCAGATCAGCGCGACGGTCACGAGCAGCGCATCGATCAGGCGGGAGTGGGCGGCGACTCGGGCGCCGGCGCGCGAGGCGCGGCGGGACACAGCGAACACGGTATGCATGGGCGAGCGACCTTGGCGATAGGTCGACATTGTCCGGCCTCGCATCCGGCGCGATAATACGGCCCATCCGAATATCATTGATGCTTGAAATGCACAGATACACGGTGACGGAACGACGCGGCGGCCCGCCGGAATGCCTGGACTCGCCGTCCGGATTCAATGCAGTGGCTCGATGCAGTGGTCTGAGGCATTGGCCTGATGCAACGGCGCGAGGCAATCACCGATGCAGCGGCCTGATCCACGGACCCGATTCCCAAACTCAATCCCTCGACGCCATGCCCTGACCCGACGGCCGGACCGCACGGCACAGCGCCGGTCCGATACGTGCCGCGCCGGATCCCCGAGCCTTTGACGACGCCCCGCCATGAACCCGAACGATCTTCTCGGCTTGCTACCCGATCTCGCGACCTTCGCACGCGTCGTGGAGACGGGCAATTTCTCGGTTGCCGCGCGCGAACTCGGCACCACGCCGTCGACCGTGAGCCGGCAGATGAAGCGGCTCGAACACGCGCTCGGCGCGCGCCTGCTCGAACGCTCGACGCGCAGCATCCGACTCACCGAATCGGGCGCCGAGATCTATCGGCACGCCGAGGCGATGGTCGCCGCGGCCGCGAGCGCGGCCGACGCGGCGGGCCGGCTCCAGGAACGTCCGCAGGGCCGTGTCCGCGTGAGCGCGCCGATCTCGCTCGCGCGCAGCGTGATTCACCCGCTGATTCCCGGATTTTTGCGGGCCTACGCGGACGTCGACGTCCATCTGATGTTCACCGATCACGACGTCGATCCGATCCGCGACGCCGTCGATCTCGTGATCCGGCCGACCCCGACGCCGCCTCAGGGGCTCGCCGCGCGCCGGCTCGGCGCGATCCGCTGGATGCCGTGCGCCTCGCCCGGCTATGTACGCGCGCGTGGCGCGCCGACCGCCCCGCGCGATCTCGCGCATCACGATTGCCTCTATCTTGGCGAGACCGTGGACGACAACCGGCTCACATTCCGGCGCGGCACGCACACGCAGAGCGTCGAAATCCGGGGCCGGTATCTGGCGAACGATGTCGATGCGCGGCTCGACGCCGCGCGTCAGGACCTGGGCATCGCGATCCTGCCCGAATTCGCCGTGACGGACGCCTTGCGCGACGGCCTGCTCGTGCACGTATTGCCCGACTGGTCGCTCGAACCGCGCGCCTATAGCGGTCCGGTCTGGCTGCTCTATCCGCCGAATCGATATCTGCCACCGAAGGTGCGCGTGTTCATCGACTGGCTCGCGGCCCATCTGACGACGGACTGAACGCGAACGCGTGTCCTGATGAGGTGCGTATCGATCGATCTCATGCCCGACGGTCTATCGATGCGTGTTCGATATCTGTTATCGACATAGTCACATATCAAGACGGCAAACTCGAATCGCGCTGGATAGTCGTACGTGATGGTCATGCGCGATAGTCGCGAGTGATAGTCGCGAGTGATAGTCGCGAGTGATAGGCAGGCAGAAGATGACGCACCCGTCATCTTCCTTCGAACGCGTGACAACAACTGTGCGCACGCCGAAGGCCTTCGTCGCCCTAAAGCAGGCGGCATTCGATGAACAAAGCGCGAACCCGTTGATATCGATAGCGAAAAAGATCGTTTCCGTCGTTCAGGACCGATGTGTAGTCTCAAGCTACGTTGTCGCTCTGTCGCAGGTAACCATGATCCAAGCTCGCTCTCAAGCGCTTTCCTACAAGGGGTATCACCTCGCAGTCGAGGCACGCCCCGTATTCAACGGGTTGTTCGCGGCCAGCTTGACGCTCGATCCCGCCGATGCCCCCGGTGCGAACCCGATCCATTTCGACGCCGTCGACTATTTCTTCGAGCCCGATCACGCGCTGGCTTACGGTGCGCGTTGGGGACGCCTGTGGATCGACCAGCGGGCCTAGGCGGTCAGATAGGGATCGGCACGCGCGGCCGGCGCCCGCATCAACGCCCGTGCGTGAATACCGATGTCAAATGGCGCACGACTTCGCCGAACGCGCCGCTCACAGCGGACGTGAGCGATCCATGCGTCACGCCATGCATTTCCCGTTCGACGCACGCGAGCACCACCGCGATCAACAGCACAGCGACGACGCGTGTGACGGACGCGGACGCACGCGGCGCCGCGCCCGATGCGGGGTCCGCTGCGTCGTCGAAACGGGGAGACTCGCGATATCCGGAGACCTTCATGGCGTGGGCTCGCTCGGCTGGCATGCCCATAGTGTCCGTGAACGCCGAGCGACGCCGAACCATCGATTTCGCCTATCGATATCGCGGCCGCATCTAAGTCGCCCGCATCTAAGCCACCCGTATCTAAGCCACCCGTATCTAAGTCGGCCGTATCTAAGTCGGCCGTATCCAACTCGGTCGCGTCTAGGTCGGCCGTCAGACGCGGCCCCACCCCGTCGTGCGCGATAGGCCGCGTGTGCCGCGCCGGCGCCTTGCACACGGCCACGCCTCTACTTGCCCGACACGACGATCTTGAGTCGCGTATCGCCGGCCGTCGTCGCTGAAATTTCCGTGCGCGCACCCTTGGCACCGATGTAGAAATGCTGGAGTCCGGGCGTGTTCTGGTCGTGCGTCGCCTGAGGCAGACACGCGGCGATATCGGCCGCGACGGCTTGCAATGCGTCGGCGACCGAGCCCGCGCCGGGATTCGACGACCATTGGCATTCGTAGGTGTCGTGCGATCCCGTACATGAGGCGTCGGTTCCATACGGCTGAGCGACCGCACGTCCGTCGTCGGGGCCGAGTGTCGCGAAACCTTGCGGCGCGGCGGAAACAATGCGCTTGAGCGCCGCGCACGGATTCGGCGTGTCGTCCGCGCGCGATACGAGCGGCGCGGCGAGGACCCAGGCACCCAGCCCCATGACGATCGCGCGAACGGCCGTTTGTCTGATCGTGTGTTTCGAGCGTTTCATGATCGATCCTCCGCGTAGAGCAAAACCGCGTCGGACGCGCCACGTCACCTTGACGCGGCGCACACGGAAAGCTCGGGCCGCGAGGCCTCCGACACGCCTGCACAACAGCAAGAAGCGCGCCGCGGGGACCGTATCGCGGCCCTCGATCATTTCGAATCGTTACATCACCGGCATGCGTTCACGCAGTTGTGCTTCGTGCCTGCCCTAGCGAACAAACTTGCGTACCACGCGCGCGAGAAACGGCACGATGCGCGGCCGCAGCAAACGTGTGTCGTAACCGGCCATGCGGCGCGCGTTCTCTTCGAGGCACAGATCGATCATCTGCGCGAGACCCAATGCGTCGCCGACAGCGCCCGTCCCGCTGACCGTGAAATTCGTGTCCTGCTTCGCGTCGCCCGCGACGGCGTCCTTGTCGACACCCTTCGCGATACCGATCCGCTCACGCACGAGATGCACCCAGACCGCGGCCGTCTTCAACGCAAACCAGGGCCGTCGCCACCACGGCATATTGCGTCGGTACCACGCGGCCCAGTTCACGAAGAACAGGATATGGCGGCCTTCCTCCTGGATGACGGGCTCGAACGTCTCGACGAGTTCAGGCGGGAAATACCCGGAGCGCCGCGCGACCTCGAACAGGCCGAACGCAAAAAAGCTGTCGATGCACTCGCCATACCCGATCGCCATCCAGCCCCACTCGGGGTCCGTCGGCGGCGGATAGTCGGGCTCGGGAGAAAGCGTAATACCGTATGCCTCGACCAGCTTCGAGAGCACGGCCTTATGGCGCAGTTCCTCGTTGCCGTCCATCTCGAGCGCGCGCCGCAGCAAGGGGTCGTCGATCGTCTTCGCAAAGGTCTCGACGCTGATCGAGGCACTGCCTTCCTTCTGAACCGCCATGTCCCAGATCGGCAACGACGTCACGCGTTCAAGCGCATCGGGCGAGAGCGCCGGCCAATCGATCACCGCGGGTTTGTAGGGGTTGTGCGTCTCGAGCAGCATGTCGCAGAACATCTCGAGATGCGCGCGCGAGCCGATCTTGATGTGTCCGGGGTCGGGGTGGGACCAGTTCCGCATGGCGTGATCGGCTTGACCTTGCAGCAGGACATCGGACATGGGCATCCCTGTTGTTCAAGTGAAATGCGACACGGGGTACAGGCCGGCTCAAACACGACGCGCCGCCATCGAATGAGGATAGGTTAGCCAAACGCAAGCTTTCACGCAGTCCATGGATTCGGCACACCCCGTCGCAAACGTGAGCGGCGAATGCAGACGACGGCACGTGCACCCGCATAGGAGTGCCCGCATACAGGCGCCTGCATACACGCACGCACCTACGCGCAAACAGATCCGCAGGCAGGTTGGCTTCAGCTCTTCAAATAGCGCTGCGGCGTTTCACCCATCGCCCTCTTGAACATCGTGATGAATGCGCTCGAATTCCGGTAGCCGAGCTCGGTCGCGATCGTCGCGACGGCGAGGCCGCGCGCGAGGCGCGACACCGACTCGACGATCCGTAACTGCTGACGCCACTGACCGAACGTGAGGCCGGTCTCCGTCTTGAACAGACGGCCGAGCGTGCGCTCGCTCGCGCCGACGCGCTCGCCCCACTCGTCGAGCGAGTCGGTATTCGACGGCGCGGCGAGCAAGCCCTCGCAGATCTGCCGCAATCGCCGATCGGTCGGCAAGGGCAAGCTCCCTTCGAACGACTCGCGCGCACCGCGCATCTCCTCGATGAGCAAGGGCGTGATCAGCTCGGTCTTGAGCACGGAGTCCGAGCGCCGCTCCTCGACCATCGTCGTGACAAGCTCGCGCAACAGCGCCGAAATGACGAGCACGCGGCAATCGCCGCCGCGCCACGGCGACATCTCGGGCTCGAAGTAGACGCTATAGACCGTCGTATCGCCGATCGCCTGCAATTCATGCCCGACGCGCGAAGGCAACCAGAGCCCCCGATGCGGGCCCAGCGTCCATGCGCCCGCCGGCGTGATCACGCGCAGCACGCCGAACGTCGAAAACACGAATTGCGGCTGCTGGTGCGAATGCCAGCTTTCACTATCGCCATCACGATAATCATATGCACTCGCTATGATCGGACGCGATAGACGCCGGTATTGGGTGCCCGACAATTGTTGCCAGATGTCGCTCAAGGCCTCACCTCGTGGAACTTCCTGATCGAATCGCCAAAAGATGGCGGTTTCTCGAAATTGAATGACGATACGTCGCGGAACGCACGCACGTATTCTATGCCCCGGCGCGTTGAGTTGCGAACTAAGGTAGTAATGATTCTCAATAACAACTCAAATGACGTGCATCGAACACTGGCTTAACCGGGAACGAACGATATGAAACGGGGAAGAATTCAAGGCGCGCCGCGCGCGCATCGGCCCGCTGCGGGGCGCACGGCAGGCTTGCGGCGCCGCGCGGTGCCGCTCGCGATCGCACTGCTGCTCACCGACGCCGCATGGGCGCAATCAGCCGTGAGCGTGCCGGGCGCCGCTGCGTCGGGCGCCGCTGCGTCGAGCGCCACCGCACCGGCCGCCGCCTCGGATGCGACGGCGACCGATCAGCCATTGCCGGCCGTCGTCGTGACGGGCCAGCGCGCCGCCGACGGCGCCACGACCGGCTATGTCGCGCAAACGAGCACCACCGCGACGAAAACGTCGACGCCGCTGATCCGCACGCCGCAATCGGTCTCGGTCGTCACGCGCGACCAGATGGACATCCAGGATCCGCAAAGCGTCGCGCAGGCCCTGCGCTACACGTCGGGCATCAATCCCGAACAACGCGGCACGAACACCGATTCGCTCGAATATCTGTACGCGCGCGGCTTCCTCGTCGACGAGTTCTGGAACGGCCTGCGTACGCCGGGCCCCTCGGGCGGCTTCGGCTTCAACGTCACGAGCTTCGATCCGTACATGTTCGAAAGCATCGACTACGTGCACGGGCCCGCGTCGGTGCTCTACGGCCAGTCGTCGCCGGGCGGCATCGTCAATCTCGTGAGCAAGATGCCGACGTCCGATCCGTACCACGAGATCGGCTTCCAGACCGGCAGCTACGGACGCGTCCAAGGGTTCTTCGATTTCAGCGGACCGCTCGACAAGGACGGCACCCTGCTCTATCGCTTGACGGCCGATGGCTTCGACACCGGCACGCAGACCGACTTCGTGCGCGAGCAACGCATTGCGATCGCGCCGACGATCACCTGGCGGCCCAACACCGATACGTCGCTGACCGTCTTCGCGAACTATCAGAACGATCCCGAGGCGGGCATCTACAACTCCGTACCGGCCGTCGGCACGGTGCTGCCGGGCGTCGTGCAGTTGCCGCGCAGCTTCGATCCGGGCGAGCCCGACTACGACAGTTTCCGCAAGACGCAGGAATCGATCGGCTACACGTTCGAGCATCGCTTCGACGACACGTGGTCGGTCAAGCAGAGCTATCGCTTCCTGCATAACGACCAGACCGTTCAATACGTCGCCGACGATCTCGGCTATGTCAACAACGGCACCGAATTGGCGCGCGAGCCGTATCTGAACACCGGCACGGTCAACGCGCACACGCTCGACAATCAGGTCACCGCGCACTTCGCCACGGGCGCGCTCGACCATGAAGTCACGGCCGGACTCGACTATCAGAACATCCAGTTCGACCACTACTTCCTCTTCTCGCTCGACAATTCCCCTTCGTTGAGCGTGACGAACCCTCAGTACGGCCAGTCGATCGCGGCGCCGACTTTCGTCGCCGGTACATCGGGCGCGGAATCGGTCCGTCAGCTCGGCACCTATGCGCAGGACCATATCGATATCGGACACTGGTCGTTCCTCGGCGGCATCCGCGAGGACTGGACCGACGAAGACTTCGACTCGTATCAGAACGGCTCGCAGACGCATCAATCGAACCGCGCGTTCACATGGCGCGTGGGCGGCGTCTATCAGTTCGACTCCGGCATCGCGCCGTATGCGAGCTACTCGAAGTCGTTCCAGCCTCAAGTCGGCACCGACTACTACGGCAATGCGTTCGCGCCGACGACGGGCGAGCAATACGAAATCGGCGTCAAGTTCCAGCCGCATAACGCGACGAGCTTCGTGACCGTCTCGGCATTCCATCTGACCGAGCAGAACGTGCAGACGCCCGACCCCGTGCACTTGGGCTACGAGGTGCTCACGGGCGAGATCCGTTCGCAGGGCTTCGAGGCCGAGGCCCATGCAAGCCTCACGAACAACCTCCAGCTCATCGGCAGCTATACGTACACGAACCTGCTCAACACGAAGAGCAACGATACGAACGCGGGCAAGGTCCCGGTCGGCATTCCGCGCAATACGGCATCGCTCTGGGCCGACTACACGATCGATTCGAGCGTGCTCGGCGGCATGCTCGCCGGGGTTCAGGCCGGCGCGGGCATTCGCTATATCGGCGGCTCATACGGCGACCCCACCAATACGCTCTACACGACGTCGGCCACGCTGATCGACATCGCGCTGCGCTACGACCTGGGCCGCGCGTTCCGTTCGATGCACGGCTGGACCGCGACGCTCAACGTCAGCAATCTGCTCGATCGCCAGTACATCGCCTCGTGCCAGAACGATCTGATGTGCACGTGGGGCGAAGGCCGCCTCGTGCTCGCGGGGGTCAAGTATCAGTGGTAAGTCCGAACGGTCCGGCCAGCGCGCGCCGGCGCGCGCTGCTCTCGGCAATCGGCGCGGCGTGCGTCTGCGCGCCCGCGCGATCCGCGCTCGCTGCTGCTGCGTCGGCGTCGGCGTCGGCGTCGGCGGCCGACCGCACGATCGCCGACGCGGCGACGCCCATCGCGTCCGACGCGCATCGCGACGCCGGCGCGAACACCGGTGCCGCACCGCGCATCATTTGTCTCGACTGGCGGCTCACGGAACTGCTGGTTTCGCTCGGCGTGACGCCGGTCGGATCCGCGAACCCCGACGGGTTTCGCGCGCAGTTCCCGGCCTCGCCGCTGCCGCGATCGGTCGTTGACGTCGGCCTGATCTTCCAGCCGAACCTCGAACTCATGCGCGCGCTCGCGCCGTCGCTGATCCTCGCGACGCCCGCGCACGCCTCGCTCATGGCGTCGCTCGAACGCGTCGCGACGGTCCGCGTGATCGGCTCGCCGGGCTCGGGAAAACCGTACGCCGACGCCTGCGCCGATCTCCGCGCGCTCGGCGCGCTGCTCGGTCGCCCGACACAGGCACAGCGCGCGATCGACGCGACCGATGCCGCGCTCGACGCATGGCGCGATCGTATCGCCGCGTCGCCACGCGCCGCGCAACGGCCCGTGCTCGTCGCGCGCATCGTCGATCCGCTCGGCTGCCGTCTTTATGGTTCGACCAGTCTCTACGGCGATGTGCTCGCGCGCATCGGCGTGCGCAACGCATGGCACGCGGACGTCAACGGCGCGGGTTTCGCGACGGTGTCCGTCGACGCGCTCGCCGATCTGCAGGACGCGATCCTCGCGTATTTCGCGCCGCTGCCCGTCACGGTCTCGCGCGCCATGTCGCAAAGTCCGCTCTGGCGCATGCTGCCCGTGATGCGGCCCGGCCGCCAGGTCGCCCTGCCTTCCGCACCGCCGAACGGCGGCATCGCGTCGGCCGCGGCGTTCGCCGCCTCGCTGTCGACCGCGCTGCTCGCGCTCGCCGCGGACCGTCCCTCCGACGCACGCGGTCCATGAAGATGCTCACCCTTTCCACCCGCACCGGAACCGATCGTCCGACGCTGCGCATCGCGCTCGGTCTGTTCGCGCTCGCCGCGATGCTCTGCGCATACCGGCTGCACACGCTCGCCCCGCTGTCCGAATGGGCACGCGCGCTCGTCGCGCCCGACCCGCTCGACGCGCGACAGTTACTGCTCCACGACAGCGCATTCCCGCGCATCGCCGTCTGCCTGCTCTGCGGCGCGGCGCTCGGGCTTGCGGGCGCCGTCATGCAGCACGTCCTGCGCAATCCGCTCGCCGAACCGACCACGCTCGGCGTGTTCCCGGGCGCCTATCTCGCCGTGGCCGTGGCGACGGTGTTCGCGCCGTCGTGGCTCGATGCGGGACGCGAACTCGTGGCCCTCGCGGGCGCCGGCCTCGCGCTGGCGCTCACGCTCGCGATCGCCGCGCGGCGCGGACTCTCGACGCTGTCGCTGATCCTCGGCGGCATGATCGTGAACCTGTGCTGTTCGGCCACGTCGCTCGCACTCGCGATCCTCTACTACGACAAGCTCGAACTGCTCAACGTCTGGTGCGGCGGCGCGATGGCGCAACAGGACTGGCACGTGGCGGGCGGTCTGCTGATCCGCTTCGTGCCGTGTCTCGCCTGCATCGGCGTGTTGATGCGTCCGCTTTCGGCGCTCGACGCGGGTGACGACGTCGCGATGGGGCTCGGCGTCCCGCTTCGTGCGACGCGCGCGCTCGCGCTGGGCATCACGCTGCTGATCACCGCGTTCGTCGTCAGCGCGGTCGGTGTCGTCGGCTTCGTCGGGCTCGGCGCGCCCGCGCTCGCGCGTCTCGCGGGCGCGCGCCGTCTGCGCGACCGGATGATCTGGGCGCCGTGCCTCGGCGCGGCCTTGCTCTGGCTCGCCGACGATATCGCGCAAGCCCTGTCCGGCACGCGCGGCGTGCTCGTGCCGACCGGCGCGGTCACGGCATTCGTCGGCGCGCCGCTGATGCTCGCCCTGATCCCCCGGCTGCGTCGAAACGTCGCACGCCCCGCCGCCGCCACTTCAACGCCGCGCCCCGCGATGCGCGCGATCGATCATGCGGGCATGCCGTCACGCGCGATCGCGATCTGCGTCAGTCTCACGCTGCTCGCGCTCGCGCTGTCGATCGGCGTCAGTCGCGACGCGCACGGCTGGCATGTCGACACGGCGGCCTATGTCGGATCCGTGCTCGATCTGCGCATGCCGCATGCGATCGCCGCGCTGTCGGTCGGCGTGCTGCTCGCGCTTGCCGGCGCGATCCTCCAGCGCATGACGGCCAATCCGATGGCGAGTCCCGATCTGCTCGGCCTGAGCGCCGGCGGCACGCTCGGCGTGACGCTCGCGCTGTTCGCGAGCCAGGCGCCCGATGCGCGCGTGCTGCTCGAAGGCTGCGCGCTCGGATGCGCCGCGACGCTCGGCGTGCTGCTCGTCGTCGCACGGCGGACCGCGCAATCGCCCGACGCGCTGCTGCTCGCCGGTCTCGCGATCACGACGCTGTTGCAAGGCGTATCGACACTCGCGATGGCGAGCGGGAATCCGCGCCTCATGGTCTTGTTGAATCTGCTTGTGGGTTCGACCTACGGCGTGACGCCGTGGATGGCGGCGTGCGTCGCCGCGTTCGCCGCGGTCGCGCTCGCCGGCGTGCCGCTGATCCGGCGCTGGCTCGACATCGCGCCGCTCGGCGCACCCGTCGCGCGTTCGCTCGGACTCGACGTCGCGTCGTGCCGTCTCGTGCTTGTCGCCTGGAGTGCGCTGATGACGATGGCCGCGACCCTCGTGGTCGGCCCGCTGTCGTTTGCGGGACTCATCGCGCCGCATATCGCGCGCTCGCTCGGCGCGCGGCGGCCGCTCGCGCTGCTGTATGCGTCCGCCGCGATCGGCGCCTGCATGCTGTGCGTGTCGGACTGGCTCGCGCGGTGGGTCATGTTTCCGCGCGATATGCCGGCCGGCGTCATCGCATCGTTGATCGGCAGCGGGTATTTGATCGTCCGGATGATCGCGCGCGACACGCATGACGCGTGACGCACCCTCGTCCATCGCACGCCGCGCGAGCGACGCACGCGCGCTCGCGTACGCAGATACGCGCTCGCCCAGGCGAGGTCGCCGGCCCATGGACTTCGATCTGTCGCCCATACGACCGCGCGATGCGGCGCGCGATCAGCTCGCGTAGTAGTTGACCACGTACTGCGTCACACGATTCGCTTCGGCCAGACTGAACGCCTCGACCCGCTGCAGCTTCAGATCGCGGATCAGTTGCTGAAGCGCGCGATGTCCGGCCATCCGATAGGTCGGCGTGTTGATTTCGACGCGCTCGTTCGCGCCGCCCGACCCCGTGCGGACCATCGAGTGAAGCTTCTCGATCGCCGACCGGTCCGAGACAAAGTAGATAGCCATAAGGGTCTGCGCTACGCGGAGAGGGGGCGGCATCGGCGCGTCGCGCGCGGGCCGACGATTCGGCTCGCCATCGACCCGACGCGACGTCCGTCAAGCGCGATGCACACGCGATCGCGGTCCGTCACGACGCGCTCCGTATCGGCGAACCGTCCAAGGCGGACGCATGCGCGGCCGCCAGAACCGGTCGTTCAGAACGTGGCCCACTGCTCGGCGTCGGCATCCTTACCGCCCGCGGCGAGCGCCGTGTCGGGACGCGGGTCGGGACGCGGATCGGGTCGCGGGTCCGGACGCGGATCGGGTCGCGGGTCCGGACGCGGATCGGGCCGCGGTGCGCTTGCCGCCCGCGCCGCGCCCGCGCCCAGCGCAAGAGGCTTGGCCTTCACGTGCGCCTTCGCGGGCCGCGCGGCCGACCCGAACCGCTTCGGCAGCGCCATCGGCGACAACGACGTCCGGCCGCCGATACGGAAGAACGTCATGTCGGACTTCATCTTTGACGCCTGTTCTTCGAGCGACTGCGACGCCGCGGCGACCTGTTCGACAAGCGCCGCGTTCTGCTGCGTGACTTCGTCGATCTGGCTGACCGCCTGATGTACCTGGTCGATGCCCTTGCTCTGTTCGTCCGACGCCGCGGAGATCTCCGAGACGATGTCCGATACACGGCCGATCGCGGCGATCACCTTGTCCATCGTCTCGCCAACGTCGGTGGCCTGCCGCGCGCCGAGCTGGACCTTCGTGCTCGATGCCTCGATCAGCTCCTTGATCTCCTTGGCCGCGCCGGACGCGCGCTGCGCAAGCGTGCGGACCTCGCCCGCCACGACCGCGAAGCCGCGGCCCGACTCGCCCGCGCGCGCCGCCTCGACCGCCGCGTTGAGCGCGAGGATATTCGTCTGGAACGCGATCCCCTCGATCATCCCCGTGATTTCCGCGATCTTTGCGGAATCGGCGCGGATCTCGCTGACCGTCGTGACCATCATGCCGACCGCGGCATTGCCGGCCTCGGTCATATCGCTCGCATTGCGCGCGAGCATGTCGGCCTGACGCGCGTTCTCCGCGTTCTGCCGCACGGTCTCGGTGAGTTCGGTCATGCTCGCGGCCGTCTGTTCGAGCGACGCGGCCTGTTCCTCGGTCCGCGCCGACAGATCCATATTGCCCGCCGTGATCTGCCCCGACGCCACGGTGATCGAGTCACTCGAGTCGCGGATATTCGCGACGATGCCCGATAGCTGCGCACTCATGCGCTTCATCGATTCAAGCAATTCGCCGATCTCGCCGCCACAGTCGATGACGACTTCCGTATCGAGTCGGCCCTGCGCGATTTCACCCGCGATATCGGTCGCGTAGCGCAGCGGCCGCAAGATGCTGCGGATCATGTAGACCGCCGTGCCGAACGAAAGCAGCAGGCTGAACGCGATGATCGAGCACAGCAAGCTCATATCGCGCTGCACCTGATCGGCCGCATCCTTTTGACCTTGATCGGCTTGCATAACGTTGATCATGACGTCGGCGTCGAGCTGCGTCGCCAAATCCTTGCCGATCGGTGCGACATTGCCCGTTTGATATGCGCCCGCCTCGTCATACTTTCCCTGGTCGAGCAAGACCAGTTCCTGCAGGACGGTTTCGCGAAACCGCGGCAACACCGCGTCGACCTTGTCCGCGACGGCATGTTCCTTGTCGCTCGTGATCCCCGCCGGGTAATACGCCTTCCACTGCGCGTCGAGCCGCGCGAGCGAATCGCGCACCTGTTGCGACGACGTGTTGTTGTGCTCCGCTTGCATGCGCCACATCGCCAGACGCCCCGTCAGCATGCTCGCGCGCACGTCATTGAGTTGACTGATCGGCGTCACGTTCCCGGTGAAGACGCCGCTGAGCGTCTCGCTGAGCCGATAGACGCCTCGCACGCCGAATCCGCCCACGATCAGCATGCCGAACAGGCCGATCAACACCGTGACGATGATTTTTGCCTTCACCGTCGAAAGAATTTGATTCATCAAGATTGCACCCAAGAATTCGCCACACGACGCGCGATGCACGCGCGTCGTTGCACAGACCCCAATCGGCCGTTCGGCGCGCGAATCCCTTTCCGCATGCGCCCGTGCAAGGTGGCGATGATGCGATGACCTCAAACCCGAAAGTTTGACGACCGTCAGAGTTCGATCATCTCGATTTCATATCGGCGTCCGGATTCAATCGGATACCGAAATGATTGGATTCGATCGATTTTTGTCTTGACGAATCGCAAGTCGATTAATTTGATGAACATCTATGCTGGACTTGTGGTCGAAGCCGATCTTGACAATCATCGATACGATTGTTTTCAAGACAAAACGCGTCGCGCATCATGGATGTCGGCGCGCCCCGACCGCATTCAAGTATGGAGAAAATCGATGCCGCGCTGTTCTCGCTGCCCGCTGGCCCCGCTGTGCATTCCGACGGGTCTTGGCCAAGACGAGATCGGGCCGCTCGACGTCGAGATCGATCGCCGCGTCCGGATTCGCAAGGGCCAGCCCTTGTTTCGGCAGGGCGACGCGCATGCGCGCATTTACGCCGTGCGTTCCGGCACGCTGAAGGCACATCGCTACATCGAAGACGGGCGCGAGCAGACCACGGGCTTTCGGATGCAGGGCGACGTGCTGGGACTCGACAGCATCGACGAACCGCACCATGTGTCGACCGCGACCGCGCTCGAGGACTCCGAGATCTGCGCGTTGCCCGGCGCACGCGCGTCGGCCGATCATGCTCGGCCGGCCCTGATCGAGCGCCAGTTGCTGCGTCTCGCGAGTCGCGAGATTCGCCGCGACGACGCCGTGCGTTTCACATTGAGCGCGATGAGCGCCGAAGGGCGCGTCGCGTGGTTTCTGCTGAGTCTGTCCGAACGCTTCACGGCACGCGGGTATTCGGGTGTGGAATTCAATTTGCGCATGACGCGCGACGATATCGGCCGCTATCTCGGCATCCAGCTCGAAACCGTCAGCCGTTCGCTCTCGCGCTTCACGAACGAAGGATGGGTCGCGATCGCGCATCGGCGCGTGCGGCTGCTCGATCGCGATGCGCTCGGACGCATCGGCGCGGGCGCCGCCCCCGACAATGCGGCACACGCGGCCGCCGCGCGCGCGATTTCGCCGACCGCCGTATTGAGCGCGAGCATGTTCGTCTGATCGCTCACGGCTGCCGCAAGTGATCGACCAGCGCGAGCGTTTTCGGATCGGGGCGGCGATCGAGCAGGCTCGTGACAATCGACACCATGAAGCCCGCCGGGATACCGAACGCGCCCGATGCGATCGGCTCGATGCCGAACCAGCGCGGACCCGCGAAGCCGGTCACGCGCGTCAGGAACGGATACGTCGAGACGATGTAGTAGACGCAGACGCCGAGTCCCGCGAGCATGCCGAGGATCGCGCCCTTGCGTGTCATGCGCCGCCAGAAGATCCCGAGCACGAGCGCCGGGAACAGGCTCGATGCCGCGAGCGAGAACGCCGCGCCGACGAGGAACAGGATGTTCCCGATATTGAGCGAGGCCGTATAGGCCGCGAGCAACGCGACGCCGAGCAACACGAACTTCGACGTCGCGACACGCTTCTGGCTGCTCGCGTTCGGATCGACCATGTAGTAGTAGACGTCGTGCGATAACGCGTTGGACACCGTGAGCAGCAAACCATCGGCCGTCGACAACGCGGCGGCCAGCGCGCCCGCCGCGATGAGTCCCGAATAGACATACGGCAAGCCCGCGATTTCAGGCGCGGCGAGCACGATCATGTCGGGCTGCATCGACAATTCGCCCCAATGCACGATGCCGTCGCCGAGCACGTCGTGCACGGTCAGCAACGACGGCTCGATACGGCTCCATTGCACGACCCATTGCGGCAGATCGCTGAACGGGCGTCCGACGAGCGAAGTCAGCACGTCGTACTTGATGAGCACCGCCAGCACGGGCACGGTCAGATAGAACAGCGCGACGAAGAACAGCGTCCACCCGACCGAGCGACGCGCGGACGGCACCGACGTCGTCGTGTTGTAGCGCGTCAGAATATGCGGCAGGCTCGCCGTGCCGATCGTCAGACACAACAGCAACGCGACGAAATTGAGTTTGTTCGCGCGTTGCTCCGTGGCATCGCGCGATGGAAACGGCGTGCTCATCGGCACGGGCGGCGCGGCGCGCGCCAGCAGTTCGTCGCGCTCGGCGCTCCACCGGTTCGCGGCATCGGCCGGATCGCGCGGATACGTCGCGAGCGCCGCACGCAAGGCGTCGATCTCGCGCAAGGGCCCGTTTTCGCGGCGTAATTCGGCGATGTGCGCACTCAACGCATCGCGCTCGCGAACATACGAACCGGGCAGTTCGGCAATGCGTTCGTCGACGGCCTGCGCGCGGCGCAGGTAATACGCGCGCACGGCGCGCTCGGTGCCGTCGTCGCGCAGCCGTTGCTCGAGCGCGTCGATGCGCTGCATGAGCCGTCCGTAGTTCACCTGCGGCACATAGCCGAGACCGTCGCGATGCGCGATCAGCGAAACCGGCAACAGAAAGGCCGTGATCAGAATGATGTATTGCGCGACCTGCGTCCACGTCACCGCGCGCATCCCGCCGAGAAACGAGCAGACGAGCACGCCCGCGAGACCGCAAAAGATGCCGATCGAGAAGTCGACGCCGATGAAGCGCGTCGCGATGAGCCCCACGCCCTGGATCTGCGCGACGAGATAGACGAACGAGCAGAGGATCGCCGCGAAGACCGCGATGCCGCGCACGACGTTGCTCGAATAGCGTGTCGCGAGAAAATCGGGCAGCGTATAGCGCGCCATCTTGCGCACGTACGGCGCGAGCAGCAGCGCGACAAGACAATAGCCGCCGGTCCATCCCATCACATAAGCGAGCGCGCTATAGCCCGTTGCGTAGAGCGAACCCGCGAGGCCGATGAACGACGCCGCCGAGAGCCAGTCGGCCGCGGTCGCCATGCCGTTGAGCGCCGACGGCACGCGCCGGCCCGCGACGTAGTACTCGACGAGATCCGACGTGCGCGAAAACACGCCGATCAGCGCGTAGACGGCAATCGTAATGAACAGGAATACATATCCGATCCAGACGCCGGGTCCGTTCGCGCGTTCGATCCGCGCGAGGATCGCGATGAATGCGAGAAACCCGAGCGCGAACATCGCATAGTTTCGGAGGAGCCGTTGCGTCTCGTTCATTGTTCTTGTCTCGATCTGCGAGGCCGATCGGCACGATGCGATCGCTGCGACTCGCTTGACGCCGCACGATCAACGCGGCGGCGTCTGCGCGTTCGCGCGGGCGTCGATGCGTGCGTGGGGGCCGACGTGGGTCCGTCCATCGGCGCGCGCGTTGGCGATGGCGGTACGCAGACGCCGGTCCGCGAACGTCATGGCGCCGATATACGTGCCGACGAGTGCGAGATACGCGATCGTCGCGCCTTGCGCGCCGACATAGAACGGCAATGGCCATCCGGCGAACCGGATCGGCTCGATGCGTTCGGCGATCAGCGGAACGCCGAACGACACGAGCGTGCCGATGCCGAGCAACACGGCGATCAAACGGACATTGAAGCGCCAGTACGCGCGGCGCGCGGCGGCGATCGCGACGTCCGCGACGATGCCGGTCTCGATGTCGCTTGCGCGGTCCGCCGCGTTGCGCGCCTCGTCATCGAAAGCCGGCATGAGCGATGTCCGTTCGTGTGGAGTCGACGTGCCGCGGCGCCTTGGACGCACGAGACGGCGGGCTCGCGCAGACATCGCGCCCACCGTCCCGAACGTGCCGCGTGCGCGTGCGGCGCTTTATTTCGCCTCGCCGAGCTGCTCGAGGATCGCGGGGTTCTCGAGCGTCGAGACGTCCTGCGTGATCGCCTCGCCCTTGGCCAGCGAGCGCAGCAGGCGGCGCATGATCTTGCCCGAGCGCGTCTTCGGCAGGTTCTCGCCGAAACGGATGTCCTTCGGCTTCGCGATCGGTCCGATCTCGCGCGCGACCCATGCGCGCAGTTCGTTCGCGATGCGCGTCGCGTCTTCGCCCGAAGGACGCGTTTGCTTGAGCACGACGAACGCGCAGATCGCCTCGCCCGTCGTGTCGTCGGGCCGGCCGACCACGGCGGCCTCGGCGACGATCGGATTCGCGACGAGCGCCGATTCGATCTCCATCGTGCCCATCCGATGCCCCGCGACGTTGAGCACGTCGTCGATGCGGCCCATGATCGTGAAGTAGCCGCGCTCGGCGTCGCGCACCGCGCCATCGCCCGCGAGATAGAGCCGGCCGCCGAGCTCCTCGGGGAAATAGCTCTTCTTGAAGCGCTCGGGGTCGTTCCAGATGGTCCGGATCATCGACGGCCACGGCCGCTTGATCACGAGAATGCCCCCCTGACCGTTGGCCACGTCGCCGCCCGCCTCGTCGACGATCGCCGCGGCGATGCCCGGCAACGGCAAGGTGCACGAACCCGGCACGAGCGGCGTGACGCCCGGCAGCGGCGTGATGACGTGGCCGCCGGTCTCGGTCTGCCAGAACGTATCGATGACGGGACAGCGGCCGCCGCCGACTTCCGTGTGATACCAGACCCAGGCTTCGGGATTGATCGGCTCGCCGACCGTGCCGAGGATGCGCAGCGACGACAGATCGTAGTTTTTCGGCGCGACCTTCGGATCGGCATCCGACGCCTTGATCAGCGAGCGGATCGCGGTCGGCGCCGTGTAGAAGATCGTGACCTTGTGCTTCTGGATCATGTCCCAGAAGCGGCCCGCGTTCGGATAGGTCGGCACGCCTTCGAAGACGACCTGCGTCGCGCCGACGGCGGTCGGGCCGTACGCGATATACGTGTGTCCCGTGACCCAGCCGATATCGGCCGTGCACCAGAACACGTCGGTCGGCTTGATGTCGAACGACCAGCGCATCGTCAGCGCGGCCCAGAGCAGATAGCCGCCCGTGCTGTGCTGGACGCCCTTGGGCTTGCCCGTCGAACCCGACGTATAGAGGATGAACAGCGGGTGTTCGGCGCCGACCCACTCGGGCTCGCAGGTCGTCGATTGCGACGCGACGAGCGTCGCGAGATCGATGTCGCGGCCGGCCTGGTAGGCGACGTTGCCGCCCGTGCGGCGATAGACGACGACGTGGCGCACGGCCTCGGTGCCTTCGAGCGCGAGCGCTTCGTCGACGATCGACTTGAGCGGCAGAACCTTGCCGCCGCGCACCTGTTCGTCGGCCGTCAGCACGACGACCGCGCCCGCGTCGACGACGCGTTCATGGAGCGACTTCGACGAGAAGCCGCCGAACACGACCGAGTGCGTCGCGCCGATCCGCGCGCAGGCCTGCATCGCGACGATGCCTTCGATCGACATCGGCATATAGATGACGACGCGATCGCCCTTCTTGACGCCGAGGCTGCGCAGGCCGTTCGCGAGCTTGCAGACGCGCGCGAGCAGGTCCTGATACGTGACGCGCGTCACGGTGCCGTCGTCCGCTTCGAAGACGATCGCGGTGCGCTCGCCGAGCCCCGCTTCGACGTTGCGGTCGAGACAGTTGTACGAGACGTTGAGCGTGCCGTCCTCGAACCACTTGTAGAACGGCGCGTTGGATTCGTCGAGCCCCTTCGTGAACGGCGTATGCCACGCGAGCTGTTCGCGCGCGAGACGCGACCAGAAGCCTTCGTAGTCGCGCTCGGCTTCAGCCGTCAGTTTGAGGTAGGCGTCCATCCCGGAGATGGCGGCCTTCGCAACGAGCGCTTCCGGCGGATTGAAAACGCGGTGCTCTTGCAGAACCGATTCGATCGCAGACATCCACTGCCCCTATTTGAATTAAGCGTCGTGCGCCTTCGGGCGGCACGGCCCGCCGCGGGCGCGGGGCCCGGCGGCGCATCTCGATGACGGCCGCTTGGCTGACCGTCATTGTCTCCTTGGCCGACATCGCCGTTCGTTCGCGCCGCCGCGCGCCGATGCGTCGATAGGTCGACGCGCATCGCGCGGCCTGGCGGACCAACGCCCGATGAGGGCACGCCCACGATAAGCGAGCTCGCTTACCTGGCGCTTACTGCCATGCGTACTGCCGTGCCGGGCCGCCGTGGCGCGTCGATCCGCCGCGCAGGGCGACCGATCCGCTCCCGCGCCGACGCGGCTCGCTCATCGGGCCGTACACGCGACATTGTCCGCCGAGACGCACCGTCCGTCAGTCTTGCCCCGCTACCCTGCCCGGCGGCGCCCCGGACCGGCCCGCCGCGCAAGTGGACCCGATATGTGGACCCGATATCGCCGGCGCGCCTACAATCCTAGCCGATCTATCCCCATCGTTTAACCGGGTCTTGCCTTGAATCGCTATGTGCTGTTCCTGATCGCGTCGATGCTGTTCGTCGGAAGCAATGTCGGCATCGGCAAATCGATCGTGGCGACTGTGCCGATCCTGCTGTTCGCGCTGCTCCGCTTCGTGGTCGCCGTCGTCGTGCTGGCGCCGCAATACCGTCTCGCCAAGATGCGCCGCGTCTCGCGCGGCGAGTGGATCAATCTGTTCCTGCAGGCCTTGTTCGGCACGTTCCTCTTTACGCTGCTGATGCTCGGCGGCGTGCAGCGCACGACCGCGGTGGCCGCGGGCGTGATCACGAGCACGATCCCGGCCGTCGTCGCGCTGCTCGCGTGGGTGTTCCTGCGCGAACGCCCGGGCGCGCGCGCCGTCTCGGCCATCGTGCTCGCCGTCGTCGGCGTCGTGGTCGTCACGCTCGCGCGCGAGTCCGGTCAATCCGACGCGTCGGGCGCGAGTTCGCTGACGGGCAATCTGATGGTGCTCGGCGCGGTGTTCTGCGAATCGACGTATGTGATCCTTTCGCGCCGGCTGACGCAAACGCTGTCGCCCCTCGATATCTGTGCGTACACCCACGCGTTCGGGCTCCTGCTCATGGCTCCGTTCGGCATCGTCTCGCTGATCGGCTTCGACTTCGCTTCGGTGCCCGCGCAGACCTGGCTCATGATCGTCTGGTACGCGCTGTCGGCAAGCATCTTCTCGTTCTGGCTCTGGATGAAGGGCATTCGGCACGTGCCCGGGCAACTCGCGGGCGTGTTCACGGCGATGCTGCCCGTGGCGGCCGCGACGTACGGCATCGTCGTGCTCGGCGAGCGGCCGACGCTCGCCCACGGCATCGCGCTCGCCTGCGTGGTCGGCGGCATCGCGATCGCGAGCCTGCGCCCGCGCAAGACTCGACCGGCCGCGCCGTAACGCCCGCGAGCGGGCGGCACCGGCGCCGGTACCGCTACCGGGACTGCGCAGCCGGACGGGTGCACGGTACAATTGCGCGTTTTCCGCCGGCACGGCGAAGCGCGCGCACTCGACCGCGTGCGCGTCGTCGCGGCCCATAAAAAACGCCCCGCGACGCTACGAACGGTCCGCGCGGCCCCTCCTCACAAGCAGAACCGTCATGACCGTCATCAAGCAGGAAGATCTGATCCAGAGTATTGCCGACTCGCTGCAATACATCAGCTACTACCACCCGCTCGACTACATCCAGGCGCTGGGCCGCGCATACGAGCGCGAACAGAGCGTCGCGGCGAAAGACGCGATTGCGCAGATCCTGACCAACAGCCGGATGTGCGCGGAAGGCCGCCGCCCGATCTGCCAGGACACCGGCATCGTGACGATCTTCGTCAAGATCGGCATGGACGTTCGGTGGGACGGCGCGACGATGGGCGTGACCGACATGATCAACGAGGGCGTGCGCCGCGGTTACACGCATCCGGACAACGTGCTGCGCGCATCGATCGTGAACCCGCCCGAGGGTGCGCGCAAGAATACGAAGGACAACACGCCGGCCGTGATCCATTACGAGATCGTGCCGGGCAACACGGTCGAGGTGCAAGTCGCGGCCAAGGGCGGCGGCTCCGAGAACAAGTCGAAGTTCGCGATGCTCAACCCGTCCGATTCGATCGTCGACTGGGTGCTCAAGACCGTGCCGCTGATGGGCGCGGGCTGGTGTCCGCCGGGCATGCTCGGCATCGGTATCGGCGGCACGGCCGAGAAGGCGATGCTCATGGCCAAGGAATCGCTGATGGATTCGATCGATATCCAGGACGTCATCGCGCGCGGTCCGAAGGACTGGGCCGAAGAGCTGCGCATCGAACTCTATGAAAAGGTCAACGCGCTAGGCATCGGCGCACAGGGTCTCGGCGGCCTCGCGACCGTGCTCGACGTCAAGATCCTGTCGGCGCCGACCCACGCGGCGAGCAAGCCGATCGCGATGATCCCGAACTGCGCCGCGACGCGTCACGCGCACTTCGTGCTCGACGGCTCGGGCGTCGCCCGCCTCGACCCGCCGCCGCTCGACGCCTGGCCGAAGGTCAACTGGACGCCGAACACCGAAACAAGCCAGCGCGTCGACCTGAACACGCTGACGCCCGAGCAGGTCGCGGCGTGGAAGCCGGGCCAGACGCTGCTGCTGTCGGGCAAGATGCTCACGGGCCGCGACGCGGCGCACAAGCGCATCGCCGACATGCTCGCCGCGGGTCAGACACTGCCGGTCGACTTCAAGAACCGGGTGATCTATTACGTCGGCCCCGTCGATCCGGTCCGTGACGAGGCGGTCGGTCCCGCAGGCCCGACAACCGCGACGCGGATGGATAAATTCACCGAGACGATGCTCGCGCAGACCGGCCTGATCTCGATGATCGGCAAGGCCGAGCGCGGCCCGGTCGCGATCGAGGCGATCCGCAAGCACAAGGCCGCGTATCTGATGGCGGTCGGCGGCGCGGCCTATCTCGTCTCGAAGGCGATCCGTTCGGCGAAGGTGCTCGCGTTCGAGGACCTCGGCATGGAAGCGATCTACGAGTTCGACGTCCAGGACATGCCCGTGACGGTCGCCGTCGATTCGAACGGCACGTCGGTCCATCAGACCGGCCCGAAGGAATGGCAGGCCAAGATCGGCAAGATCCCCGTCGCGACGGCGTGATCGATCGGTTCGATCGGTTCGGATAGCGCGCGCAAGCGCGCGCGTCATCCGCCGCGGCACACCCGGCCGCCCCGCCGCCGCGTACGCGCGGGTCCGGCATGCCCGCCCCCGTGCGGCATGAATCGATCGACGCGCGGCGCAGACGTGACAGCGAACGCGCCTGCTCACGGATCGGCCGGCACGGGCGATGCGGTACGACACGCTTGGGCGGTCAAGCAGAAAACAAACGCCCGTGCACACGATCGTCAATTTGACGTCGTTGTGGCCTTAAAAGACAGCTATGTTTAAGCTTGCGTCCACGCCCCCAGGAATTGCGATAGTCAGGAGCTAAAGAAAATGCAAGGCGATAAAAAAGTCATCGAATATCTGAACGCCCAGCTCAAGAACGAGCTCACCGCCATCAATCAGTACTTCCTGCACGCACGGATGTATCAGCATTGGGGACTCGACAAGCTCGGCAAGCATGAGTACGACGAGTCGATCGGTGAAATGAAGCACGCGGACATGCTGATCCAGCGGATTTTCATGCTCGACGGCCTGCCCAATCTCCAGGATCTGCACAAGCTGCTCGTCGGCGAAGACACCGTCGAGATTCTCAAGTGCGACCTCAAGCTCGAACAAATCTCGCAAGGGACCTGCAAGGAGGCGATCGCCTACTGCGAGTCGGTGCGTGATTTCGTGTCGCGCGAAATCTTCGTGACGATCCTGCAGGACACGGAAGAGCATATCGACTGGCTCGAAACGCAGATCGACCTCGTCGAGAAGGTCGGCCTGCAGAACTACCACCAGTCGGGTATGGCCTCGTTCGAGTCCTGATTCCCGCGTTCGACGCTACGGCCATGATCGATTCGCGCGGTCCGGTCGGGGTCTTCGACTCCGGCCTCGGCGGACTCTCGGTGCTCCGCGCCGTCCGGGCCTTGCTGCCGCACGAGGACATCGTCTACGTCGCCGATTCGGGCAACGCGCCGTACGGCGGACGCGACGACGCGTTCATCATCGAGCGCTCGCTCGCGATCAGCGAATGGCTGCTCGGCCAGCACGCGAAGGCGATGGTCGTCGCGTGCAACACGGCGACCGCGCAAGCGGTCCATCTGCTGCGGACCTTGAGTCCGATCCCGCTCGTCGGCGTCGAGCCGGGCCTCAAGCCGGCGGCCGCGATCTCCAAAACGGGGGTCGCGGGCGTGCTGGCGACCGCATCGACATTGCGCAGCGAAAAATTCCGGCGCTTGCTCGACGAACATCAGACGCGCTGCCGCTATCTGTGCCAGCCCGGCCTCGGGCTCGTCGAGATGATCGAGCGCGGCGACACCGATTCTCCCGCCCTGATGGCGCTGCTCGAGCAATACCTCGCGCCGATGCTCGCCGAAGGCGCCGACACGCTCGTGCTCGGCTGCACGCACTATCCGTTTGTCGATACGGCCATCCGGCGCATTACGGGCGATCGCCTGACGATCGTCGATACGAGCGCCGCGATCGCGCAGCAGCTCGCGCGCTTGCTCGGCCGTCCGCTCACGCAAGCCGAATCGACCCCGGACGCGGCCGACCGTCCGCAAGGCCGGGTCCGGCTGTGTACGACGGGCGATCCGGAGCCGCTCGCGTATGTCGCGCGGACGCTGCTCGGACTTGAACAATCTGTCGAGATCCTTTCGATCCCTTCTCGCCATACCCACGACGGCAGCCCCGCGGTGTCGGTATAAATCGCTCGCGCCGCGTCGTGCGCGCGTCGATTTAACGCGTTGATCCTGAAGACTTTCACGGGTTCTGCTCGAATCGGCGCCGCCGCATCGGCGTGCCGATCGGGATCCCGCCCCCCATTGAATAACCCTGCTCGCGACCTGTTACAAAAAACGTGTAGACGGCACTTGCTCGCCACCAAGGATCTGAACAATAATAATTCGCATTAACGCTCAACGAGTTCCGAAGCATGATTGTGTGTGTCTGCAAGTCGGTGTCCGACCGCCATATCCACGGGGCCATCCGAGAAGGCGCCGAGTCGTTCGAGGAACTGCAATTCGAGTTGGGCGTTTCGCTTTGCTGCGGCAAATGCGAAGGTCATGTGCGCGGCATGCTGGAGGAAAGCGGCCTGTGCGCGACGGGCTGCCTGCACAAGGGCGAAGCCGTCGCCAGCGCGCCGATCCAGTTTTACGAGCGTGTAGCGGCCTGATCGCCCACGCGCGCGGCCACGCCGCGCAACGTCCTCGGTCCGCGTGACGCGCGGGCCTGCATCCCGATCTTCTCCCCAGCGCCCTGTCCGAGGGCTGCTTCGACGCCTTTTCCGCTATCCAAAAGTAAAGGCCCCCGCGTCGCGGGGGCCTTTGTGTGTGCGCACGCAGCGCATTCGGGCTTAGAGGTGACAGGCAACCTCATGTGGGTGCAGATCCCCTCCATGGCGGGATTGCCGTCGTCGACACGGTAACCGCCGTTCGCCCTATCGGGCTCACTAAGGATAGTGGCCTCTGTCTTCCGCACGGGCACCCCCAGTGCAAAAGTGCGTCTTCAATATAGACACGATGACCCGACGCGCCAAAGAACCATCGGTAATGTGCGACCCGTCGCAAATAGATTATTCGACGATGGCGCTGACGGGCCCGCGCGCGACTCGACAGCCTGCCGCGCCCGCCCCTATTCGACGATCTGCCCGAGCGAATCGCGGATCGCCTCGGCCGACGTCGTGTGAGAAGCGAGGATCGCGCGTTCGTGGATCGACAGGCGCGATTCGTCGAGCGAGCCGTCCGCGTTGCGCGGACATTTGGGCACATCGGGATCGCGAAACGCTTCGACGAGAAAATCGACGAACACGCGCACCGCGGGCGTGAGTCCTTGCCGCGACAGAAACACCGCATAGAAATTCGGTTGCGGCGACGACCATCCGGGCAGCACCGGCACGAGCGACCCTTCGGACATCGCGGTCGCGAAGTTCATTTCGGGCAGCACGGCGATGCCGATCCCGGCCTTGACGCTGTTGAAAATCGTGCCGATATCCGCCGTCACGAGACGCGGCGAATGCGGCACGTCGTGCGACTCGCCCGTCGGACTCACTAGATGGAATACATGACGGCCGTCCTCGACGGGCACATCGAGCGTATCGAATCGCGCGAGATCGTCGAGGCCCTTCGGCCGCCCGACCCGGTTTAACAAGGACGGCGCCGCGACGAGCAACTGCGTCGTCGTCATCAGCGGCCGGACGACGACGTTCTCGCTGCGCGGCGGTTCGGAGCGCACGCGCAGGGCCACGTCGATGCCGTCCTCGTAGAGATCGACGACACGGTTCGTCACACGGACCGAGATCCGAACCTCCGGATATTGGCTTAGAAAGCGCGGCAGAATCGGCGAAAGCAGCATATGCGAGACCGTCACCGGGCAACTGACGCGCACGGTACCGCGCGGCGCTTCGCGCAGTTGCGAGACCGTGTCGAGCGCCGCGCGCGCTTCGCCGAGCATGGCCGCGCAGTGCTCGTAGAACACGCGCCCGGCCTCGGTCAGCGCGAGTCGGCGAGTCGAGCGTTGCAGCAGCCGCACGCCGAGCTTCGCCTCGAGGTCGGACAGCCGGCGCGAGAGTCGTGACTTCGAAATACCGAGCACGCGCTCCGCCGCCGAAAATCCGCCGTGTTCGACGATCTGCGAGAAATACATCAAGTCGTTCAGATCGTGTGTCTGCCAATCCATAACTGTTCGCGCCGTGTGTCCGGCGTACGCACGATGCGCTTCGCCGGTGACCTGCCATCGAGATGCAACCGCCGTTATGATATTCCGCAACGGCTTGGGCGGCACGCGGCCATCCTGTCCACGGGTCGTCGCGCGCTTGCGCTGTCGTAAGACTGGACGGTCTCGGTAAGGTCGGCGGGTCACCAGCTCACCCGTCGCCGGGTCACCACGGATCGCCAGGTCCCCGGGTCGGTGGTCGGTGGTCGGTGGTCGGTGGTCGGTGGTCGGTGGTCGGTGGTCGGTGGTCGGTGGTCGGCAGGTTAGCGCCTCAGCGGATCAACAAGTCGGCAGATTGGCACGCCACGAGGCGTCGCCGGCATGCCGCACACTTTATTTTTTGATGGAGTTTCCGATGGAAGTCACCCAGGTCAGCGCCACGCTCGAGGGCCCGAACTACCGTGTACTGCTCGACGACGGCCACCATACGTGGCTCGGCGACGAGCCCGAGGCGGTCGGCGGCGGCGACCGCGGTCCGACACCGTTTGCATTGCTGCTTTCGAGCCTGGGCACCTGTACGGCGATTACCGTCAAGATGTATGCCGAGCGAAAAGGCTGGCCGCTCCACCGTATCGAGGTCAAACTGGCATTTTCATCGGACGCCAACGGATCGACGATCGATCGCGAAGTCGCCGTGTTCGGCGCGCTCGACGACTCACAACGCGAGCGCTTGCTTCAGATCGCGAATGCTTGCCCGGTCCATAAAGTGCTGAGTAAGCCGATCGAGATCCGCACGACGGCCGCCGACGTCGCCGTCTGAGGACGCCCGCGAAGTATCGACTGACGCGCGACGCCTGTCGCCAAACCGAGATTGACGGGTTGCAGGGTTCGGATGCGCCGCGTGTGCCGCACCGGGCGTGCGTATCGAATCAGCCATGTGTCGTGCGCATCGTGTGCGATGGACATTGCACCGGCGGCGCGTCAAGACGGCGCGTCAAGACGGCGCGTCAAATACCGCAAAGAAAGGAAGCCGTACCCTTGAATTTCGAACATCTGATCCAGATCAACGATCCGCTGAACCCGTTGCTCGATCCGCTGACGCGCGAGGAGGTCTGGCAAGGCTTGCTGCTGCGCGTCGAGAAGCCGCAGTTATTTGTCGCCGGACTCGACCAGTGCACGATCTTGCGTCGTGACGGCGACACGATCGAACGCGAGCTCAACTATGGCGTCGCGAAGGTACGCGACCGCGTCACGCTGACACCGAGCGAACGCGTGCGCTATGAGATCGCCGCCACGGACTCGCATGTCGGCGGCACGCTGACGATGACGATCGAAGCCCCCGACGAACTCCAGTTGTTCCTGCGCTTCGAATACGCGACGACGCTGCCCGAACCGCGCGGATCGGATGACCGGCAAACGATGGAAATCGTCAAATCCGCGTATCGCGAAGCCGATATCGATACCGTGCGCCTGATTCGCCAGTTTGCTCACGCCGGCCAACTCTCGGGCAGGCTCCACTAACCGACCGGAACGCCGCGCATCGACCCGGTCGCCCCCCTCGCCGCGACACAAACCCCGTCCGTCACGCGGGTCACATGACCCGCTTGCGCGCTGCTCCCCGATGGAAATGTAAAAAGCTATCGAGACGCGCAGGCCATTTAAACGGTCAACTTGCTAACGAGAATCGTTCTCATTACTATTGATTCATCGAAAGCAAGGAGCTGCCAGAACATGAACCTGAGCAACCCGCTGTCCCGCCCCAAATTGAAGCTACGCTCGGCCATCGCGAACAAGGATGCGGGCGGCGCTCCGGCCCAGACAGGTGAACGCGCGCTGAGCAGCGCGACCCTGCTGCAAGGCCAGACCACTGTCAATATTCACCACAACGGCGTGCGTTATCAATTGCGCTCGACCCGTAACGGTGGCCTGATTCTGACGAAGTAACGTCGTACCGAGTATTGTGGGGACCACCCTCTCGCAGGGTGTTCGGCTAGCCAGCCCACCTGGCCCGTTGACGCAAAAGACTAGACCCCTTCGGGCGTTGACGATCCACCAGCTAAGCAAGCCACGCCATTTTTTTGTCCCGACACATTGACCATGCACTAGCCGAACGGCCGCATGGACACTTAGGAACCCGCCCGGCGACCATGCCGGGCTCGCAATGTCGAACCCCTCGCTTCATGTCATTGAAGCGAGGGGTTTTGTTATTTGCGGCCCGAGATTAATAGACACAAGCAAGCGCGAGCAAGCGCGAAACGAGCATGTCGTACATGCCGACGCGCCCGCCGTCCCCTACCAATGCCAGAACATGAGCCACCACGCGCTGTCGACCACGGCCAGCGCGGCGGCGAAACACGCGAGCGCCGCACCCTTCGCGATCCAGTTCGCCGAGTGGCGGCCGACGACACGCACCGCGAGCCATGCACTCCACGTGTTGGCGATGCCCAGAATCAGCAC
This sequence comes from Pararobbsia silviterrae, assembly GCF_003628125.1. GTDB lineage: Bacteria > Pseudomonadota > Gammaproteobacteria > Burkholderiales > Burkholderiaceae > Pararobbsia > Pararobbsia silviterrae. The sequence continues at coordinate 196,710 of NZ_RBZU01000002.1, read as the reverse complement.
GCGCACCGCGGATGCCCAGCTCAGGTCGAGATGCTCGGCCTTGAGAATCGTCAGCGTCGTCGCGGACAGGCCGAGAAACACCCCCGTGCCGGCCAGCGGAATCAACGCCTGTGCAAGGTGGTGGAGGCGCGTAAAGCGCCACGCGCCCAAGGCCCGGTTCCCGAGCGCGAGCAAGGCCAGCAGCGCGGTCCCGTAGACCGCGCCCGTCGCGAGGATGTAGCCGACGACGAGTCCGCCGTCGAGCCACGAAAACACGTCGTTCTGGTCCGGATAGTGTGTGAGCAGGAACCACGGCGCACTCGTATCGAGCGGCCAGAGGATATTGCGATCGATGAGCCAGCCCGCGAAAAACTGCTTGAGCTCGACGAACCACGGACTCGCGGTCCAGTGAAACGCCCCGATCGCAATCCCGAGCAGACCGTAGAGGATCAACGCGGTATCCCAGGCATTCGCCTCTTTCTCGCCGAAATGCACGACTTCCGTCGTCGGCGAGCGCAGGCTCAGCGCAATGGCGTCGCGATGTCCGCTGCAGCGCGCGCACATATGGCAGTCGGCATTGCCCTTCATATTGCGCAGCGGCACGAGCGGCGCGCAATTGATCGGGATGACGCGATGGCCGTGTTCGCCGTCCTTGTACGAACGCTTCCACGCGAGTTCGTCGACCTTGTAGTGAAACGGCGCCAGCCGCGCGAGCAGCGAAAACACGCCGTTGACCGGGCACAGATACTTGCACCAGACCCGCTTCTCGCGCCCATACAGATAGCCGATCACGATCGCCGCGGCCGTCGAACCGCCGAGCACGAGCAACACGGCCTTCGGGTACTGATAGACGCTGACCATTTGCCCATAGACCGTCGTCAGCGCGAACGCGACGAACGGCCAGCCGCCCCAGCGCATCCAGCGCGGGATCGCGGCGCCGCGGCCGAACTTGCTCGCGAACTCCGACAGCGTCCCCTCGGGACACAGTACGCCGCACCAGATCCGCCCGAGCAGCACCATCGACAACAGCACGAACGGCCACCAGATGCCCCAGAACACGAACTGCGCGAAGACCGTCAGGTTGTTCCAGATATGGGCGGTATCGCCGGGCAACGGCATCACGGCGGGCACGATGATCAAAATGCCGTAGACGAGCACGACGAGCCACTGAATCGCGCGGATGCTTTTCGCATGGCGCTGCATCCAGTCGCCGAACCGGGCCAGCCGGGTTCGATGGGATTGACCGAGCTCCGGCCCGAGCAGCGTGCTCATGCGGCGTGCTGTTGCGCCTGCTGCGCCGAACGGGCCCAACGCGTGAGCGCCCAGATCACGGCCCAATAGACGAGATACGCGACGACGTTCGTGACCGACGGATGTGCGCGATAGCCGGTCAGCGTCGCGACGAGACCGCCGAACGGATGCGAATCGTCGAGAATCGCGCTCGTATCCCAGAGCGTGCTGCCCGCGGGCAACAACTCCTTATCGATGAGCTTGTCGACGCCGAGTTCGAAAAGACCCGCCGCGAGGAAAAACAGCATGATCTCCGTCACGCGGAAGAACGCGCGCCACGAGAAGTACTTGCCGCCGAGCTGGAACACATAAAAGCTCAGGAACGCGAGGCCGAGCCCCAGCACGATCGCCAGCAACTGCATGCCGTCGACATGGCCGTTCTGGCCGAGCCCGATCCCGTAGAGAAAGATGACCGTTTCGCTGCCCTCGCGCGCGATCGCGAGTGCGACGAGAACCGTGATGCCCCACCAGTTCGCGTCGCGCGTGCTGCGTTCGAGCGAGGCTTCCATCTCGCGCTTGAGCGTGCGGCCGTGCTGGCGCATCCAGAGCACCATCTGCACGACGAGCACACACGCGACAAGCACCATCGCGATCTGGAAATAATCCTGCGCGTCGCCCGACATCGCCTCGGTGAACCACACGAGCGCGGCGCCGAGCGCCACGGCCGCGAGCACGCCGAGTCCGACGCCGGCCCACAGATAAGGCAGTCCCTTTCTCGCCGTCGCGTCGCCGTTGCGCAGCCACGCGTAAAGAATGCCGACCACAAGCAGCGCTTCGACACTCTCACGCCAGACAATGAACAGGATCTGCCCCATCAACCACCTCCTTCGTAGTGCTTCCTAGCCCTTCCCGGGACCTCGGTATCGCTATTTCGCGACGATGACGCCCTGACCGGTGGCCTGGTTGAAATCGTCGAAGAACTTGTACTCGCCCGGATCGAGCGGCGCGATCACGACGAACGACTCGCCGCCCGGCGCCAGGACTTTTTCCTTGCGCAACTGGACGCTCTCGAACTCGACGGCGCTGGTGCCCGAGTTCTTGATCGCGATCTTGATCCGCTTGCCGGCCGGCACCTCGATACGCGTCGGCGACACCTTGCCGTTCGACATATCGAGCTGAAACGTCGGCAGATCCTCGGCATGGGCAAGGCCCGACAACGTGGCGGTCAGCGCGAGCAGCGCGATCTTGCTGTTGACTTTCATGCTTGCCCCCGGCAGATCAGTAACCGCCCTTCTTGCCGATGCCCGCGAACGGGAAGTCGTATTCGAGCGTAATGGGCTTGAACCACGGACCCACGCCGGTTTCCTTGTCGACGTGACGGCCGAACGCCATATGGCCCATCTGCATCGGCGGTTCGACGACGAGCTTCAGATGATATTTGCCCGGGCCGAACAGCTTGACGTTGTCGCCATAGTGCGGACCGTCGTCGGCGACCATCGGCATCAGGTCGCCCTTGAGCGTTTGCGTCGAACCGACCTTCGTGAGTTCGTAATGGACCTGCAGATAAGGCATCCAATCGCCTTCGGCGAAGCCCGTCGGATTGTTCTTGACCGCGTGAATATCGGCCTCGAGGTGAACGTCCGAGTCCGATGCCTTGCGCATCATGCCTTCGGGTTCCATCGTGATCGGCTGCAGATAGACCGCGCCGATCTCCATGCCGCCTTGAATCGCATGCTGGCCAATCGGATATTCGGCAGCCTGCGCATTCATCGATGCGAGGGCGGCAAAGCCTGCGATCGCCATACCGGCCCACACGGCCTGTTTCATTTTTACCGTCATTCACGACTCCCAGGATTCACGACAGAGATACGACTCATTGCATAGATCGAGGAACAGCGCCGCCTACCTTACAGTTGAATATGCTAGCGGTAAGCTTAATGCGAACTATTCTCAATGACGCGAAGTTTAGCACCGTTCGCGGACAAACACAGTAAAACACCCGTCACAAAAAGGTCACGCGCGAGCCATCGCTGACGCGGCGCGCATCGCAGTGCGTCCGCCGGCGCGCGCGAGGTCGCCGCGCGCCTCGATCACGCCCCGCGCACTGTGTTCCCCTCACAGGGTGCCGGTCATCGACGAATCGCCGACGTTCGCGCCGAAGACGCGCTCGCGAAGCTTCGCGAGCTGGTCGCGCGTCTGGGCCGCCTTCTCGAACTCGAGGTCCTTCGCGTAGTCCATCATCTGCTTTTCGAGGCGTTTGATTTCCTTCGCGAGCTGCTTCTCGCTCATGTCCTCGTACTTCGCGCGTTCCTGTTCCGCCTTGAGCTCGGCCTTCGCCTCGGTCGCGTCGTAAACGCCGTCGATCAGATCCTTGATCCGCTTGACGACGCCGCGCGGCTGAATGCCGTTCGCCTCGTTATGCGCGATCTGCTTCGCGCGGCGCCGCTCGGTTTCGTCGATCGCGCGACGCATCGAATCGGTGATGCGGTCCGCATAGAGAATGGCCTTGCCGTTCACATTACGGGCCGCGCGGCCGATCGTCTGGATCAGCGAGCGCTCGGCGCGCAGAAAGCCTTCCTTGTCGGCGTCGAGGATCGCGACGAGCGACACCTCGGGAATGTCGAGCCCCTCGCGCAGCAGATTGATCCCGACGAGCACGTCGAACGTGCCGATCCGCAGATCGCGGATGATTTCGACGCGCTCGACCGTGTCGATGTCGCTATGCAGATAGCGGACCTTGACCGCATGCTCGGACAGAAAGTCGGTCAGTTGCTCGGCCATGCGTTTGGTCAGCACGGTCACGAGCACGCGCTCGCCGACCGCCACGCGCGCGTTGATTTCGGTCAGCACGTCGTCGACCTGCGTGCGCGCGGGCCGGACTTCGAGCGTCGGATCGACGAGCCCGGTCGGCCGCACGACCTGTTCGGCGACCTGACCCGAGGTGCGTTGCTCGTAATCGGCCGGCGTCGCCGAGACAAAGACGACCTGACGCATCTTGCGCTCGAACTCGCCGAACTTGAGCGGACGGTTGTCGAGCGCGGACGGCAGCCGGAAACCGTAGTCGACCAGGTTCTCCTTGCGCGCGCGGTCGCCGTTGTACATGCCGTTGAACTGGCCGATCAGTACGTGCGATTCGTCGAGCAGCATGAGCGCGTCGCTCGGCAGGTAATCGACGAGCGTCGGCGGGGGTTCGCCGGGCGCCGCGCCCGAGAAATGCCGCGAATAGTTCTCGATGCCCTTGCAGAAGCCGAGTTCCTGAAGCATCTCGAGATCGAAACGCGTGCGCTGTTCGAGCCGCTGCGCCTCGACGAGCTTGCCGTCGCGATAGAAGAATTCGAGCCGTTCGCGGAGTTCTTCCTTGATCGTCTCGATCGCGCGCATCACCGTGTCGCGCGGCGTCACGTAGTGCGACGACGGATAGACCGTGAACCGCGGAATCTTGCCGCGCACGCGGCCCGTCAGCGGATCGAAAAGCTGGAGCGTCTCGATCTCGTCGTCGAACAGCTCGACACGCACCGCCATCTCGGCGTGCTCGGCCGGAAAGATATCGATCGTGTCGCCGCGCACGCGGAACGTGCCGCGCTGGAAATCGGTCTCGTTGCGCGTGTATTGCATCGCGATGAGCCGCGCGATCATGTCGCGCTGCCCCATCCGGTCGCCCTGGCGCAGGGTCAGGACCATCTGGTGATATTCGCTCGGATTGCCGATCCCGTAGATCGCCGAGACCGTCGCGACGATCACGGTATCGCGGCGTTCGAGCAGGCTCTTCGTCGCCGAAAGCCGCATCTGCTCGATATGTTCGTTGATCGACGAATCCTTCTCGATGAACAGATCGCGCTGCGGCACATACGCTTCGGGCTGGTAATAGTCGTAATACGAAACGAAGTACTCGACGGCGTTGCGCGGAAAAAATTCCCGGAACTCCGCGTAGAGCTGGGCCGCGAGCGTCTTGTTCGGCGCGAACACGATCGCGGGCCGCCCGAGCCGCGCGATGACATTGGCCATCGTGAAGGTCTTGCCCGACCCCGTGACGCCGAGCAGGGTCTGGAACGACAGCCCGTCCTCGATCCCCTCGACGAGCGTGCCGATCGCGCCCGGCTGGTCGCCCGCGGGCGGAAACGGCTGGTAGAGCTGATACGGCGAATCATCGAACGTCGCGAACTTCGATTCGTCGAGAGCGGTATCACTTTCCCACGTGTCGGTCATCTTCGATAAAATAGGCGCGGTTGCGCCTGGAATGGGCTGGCCCGTGGCGGGCCGAATTCGACATTCTAGCCCGTTCGCGCAATCAGGTCGGGCTCCCGCGCCCCACCCCGCGACCGTGATTCGCCTTTTTCACCTCTATCTGATCCGAGCAGGCACATGACCTTGTTTTCCGCCGTCGAACTCGCCCCGCGCGACCCGATTCTGGGCCTCAACGAAGCCTTCAACGCCGATTCCCGTACGACCAAAGTCAATCTTGGCGTTGGCGTCTACACGAATGACGAAGGCAAAATTCCGCTGCTGCGGGCGGTTCGCGACGCCGAGAAAGCCCGCGTCGATGCCGCGCTGCCGCGCGGCTATCTGCCGATCGACGGAATCGCTGCCTACGACTCGGCCGTTCAGACCCTGCTGCTCGGCGCCGATTCGCCGCTCATCGCGGCCGGTCGCGTGCTGACGGCGCAAGCCCTCGGCGGCACGGGCGCGCTCAAGATCGGCGCGGACTTCCTCAAGCGCCTGAACCCGAACGCGAAGGTCGCGATCAGCGATCCGAGCTGGGAAAACCACCGCGCGCTGTTCGAATCGGCCGGTTTCGAAGTGCTCAGCTATCCGTACTATGACCCGTCGACGTATGGCGTGAACTTCGCGGGCATGATCGCCGCGCTCGAATCGTACGCGGCGGGCACGGTCGTCGTGCTGCACGGCTGCTGCCACAACCCGACCGGCGCCGATCTGACGCCCGATCAATGGGCGAAGGTCATCGAAGTCGTCAAGGCGCGTCAGCTCGTGCCCTTCCTCGATATCGCGTATCAGGGCTTCGCCGACGGCATCGACGCCGACGCGACGGCCGTGCGTCAGTTCGCGAAGGCCGACCTCGACTTCTTCGTGTCGAGCTCGTTCTCGAAGTCGTTCTCGCTGTACGGCGAGCGCGTCGGCGCGCTTTCGATCGTGACGTCGAGCAAGGACGAATCGGCACGCGTGCTCTCGCAGCTCAAGCGCGTGATCCGCACGAACTACTCGAATCCGCCGACGCACGGCGGCTCGATCGTCGCCGCGGTGCTCAGCAGCCCCGAACTGCGTCAGACGTGGGAAAACGAACTCGGCGAAATGCGCGACCGGATCCGCACGATGCGCACGTCGCTCGTCGACAAGCTCAAGGCCGCGGGCGCCTCGCGCGACTTCGGCTTCGTCGCCCAGCAACGCGGCATGTTCTCGTACACGGGCCTGAGCACCGAACAGGTCGATCGCCTGCGCACCGAGTTCGGCATCTACGCAGTCGGCACGGGCCGGATCTGCGTCGCGGCGCTCAACACGAAGAACATCGACGCGGTCGCGAACGCGATCACCCAGGTGCTCAAGTAAGTCGAAGCAGTCCGGCGCGGAGCCGTGCCGGCATCGCGACACGGCCCACGCGCCGCCGCAGTCACAGGGCCACGCCCTGACCCAGCGCCCCACGGCGCCTTGAGATGCACATCCACCGCTCGGTCTTCGAGCGGCGAGCGGGTGCGTTTCACGGCTCGCGGGGCGTTTGCATTGCGGAACGCGAGACGGACCCTCGCGTGCTTCACCGGTGATCGCGGTGAATATCGTGCGTGATGAAGCCCGCTTCGTTGTCGGGCAAGTCGAGCCAGTCCGGATGATCGAGCGTCGCGCGCATGTCCGCGAGTCCGGTGTCCCAGTGCGCGCGCATCGTCGAGTGTCCGAACTGGAAGTCCTTGAAGTGCCCGTCGTATTCCTTGGCCTGGTAAATCACGTGCACGACGTTGTAGCGTTTGCCGCACGCGAGTTCCTCGGCCACGCGGCACCAGTGATCGTTCGCGCGCACGTCGGGCGGCACGCGATCGAGCACTTGATGGAGGACATGACGGAACCGTTGCGATCGCTGCAACATATCGGTGACGAGACGCGTGCGGCTCGAATACTGGATGTCCTTTTGCCGGCCGCCGACATCGGTCAGATTGTCGGGCACGGGGCCGAGCGCGCTCCATAGATCGACCTGGAACGCGAGCGTGTCGCGGCGCGGCGTCGTCTGCAGCACGCGCGTCAGCGGCGTGTTCGACATCAATCCGCCGTCCCAGTAGTACTCGCCGTCGATCTCGACGGCCGCAAAGCCGGGCGGCAGCGCACCCGACGCCATGAAATGCTCGGCGCGCAAGCGCTCCTTCCGATTGTCGAAGTACACGAAGTTGCCGGTCCGCACATTGACCGCGCCGACCGATACGCGGATGTCGCCGTCGTTGATCCGGTCGAAGTCGCACAAGCGTTCGAGCGTCGCCTTGAGCGGCCGGGTGTCGTACCAGCTCGCGGTCGCGGGGTCGTGCTTGGACAACGGAGACGGCGGCGGCATGCGCGGCACGAAGAAGCCCTTCTGGCCTTCGAGCACGGTCTGCACGGCCTGCCACGTCGTAAAGCCCTTGCGCACGAAGTCGCTCGCATGGAACAGCGCCTCTTCGAGCCCCGACGGCACCGACAGGCCATAGGCCGGCGTACAGACCAATTCCCAGAATTCGACGAGACGTTCGAGACGATGCTCGGGCGGATTGCCCGCGATCAAGGCCGTGTTGAGCGCGCCGATCGAGATGCCCGCGATCCAGTCGGGCGCGATGCCCGCTTCGTCGAGCCCCTGAAACACACCGGCCTGATACGCGCCGAGCGCGCCGCCGCCCTGCAGGACGAGCGCGACGGTTTCGTACGGCGGCAATGCGATGCGACGCCGCGCGTGTGAATGGCGGGGCGCGCCGTCGGGTGATGCGCCGTTGCCCTGTGCCTTGTCATCCGTCGATTCCGCCATATCCGGCCTCCACGATCCGTAAACACGCCACGTCTCAGCACATTGCGGGCCGCGCATTGCAGCGCATGGCAGCGCGCCACGCGGCGCGTGCACATCGACCCGATGGGCGGCCGCGCATGGACGCGCAGCACCGACGCGCCGCCGATACGCCCGCCTGCCGATCGGCCTCGGACGCGGCCGCCCGTGCGGCCGCGCCTCGTCGACTGACTGCCCTCGTCGACTTACTGCATATACCAGCCGTGGCTCACGAGGAACGACTGGCCCGTCAGCGCGGCGCTCGGGAACGTCGTCAGGAACAGCACGGTCTGCGCGACATCCTCGACCGTCGTGAACACGCCGTCAACGGTGTTGCCCAGCATGACCTTGCTGATCACTTCGTCTTCGGTGATGCCGAGCTCCTTCGCCTGCTCGGGGATCTGCTTGTCGACGAGCGGCGTGCGCACGAAGCCCGGGCAGATCACATGCGAACGCACATTGTGCTTCGCGCCTTCCTTCGCGAGCGTGCGCGACAGACCGAGCAAACCGTGCTTCGCGGTCACGTACGCCGACTTCAGCGGCGACGCCTCGTGCGAGTGCGCCGAGCCCATATAGATCACGATGCCGCCGCGATCGTCCTTGTACATGTGCTTGAGCGCGGCCTTCGTCGTCAGGAATGCGCCGTCGAGATGGATCGCGAGCATCTTCTTCCAGTCCGAGTACGCGTAGTTCTCGATCGGATTGACGATCTGGATGCCGGCGTTCGAGATCAGGATGTCGACCGAGCCGAACTCGGCGGCGACCTGATCGATGCCCGCGTTGACCGCGTCTTCGTCGGTCACGTTCATCGCGATGCCGATCGCCTTGCCGCCGCCCGCCTTGATCTCGTTCGCGACCGCATTGGCGCCGTCGAGGTTCAGATCGGCAATCGCGACCGCTGCGCCCGCCTTGGCGAGCACAAACGCGATTTCCTTGCCGATACCGCTGGCAGCGCCCGTTACCACTGCAGTCTTTCCGTCGAGTTGCGACATGGATGAATCTCCTTGTTCGATGAATGGCATGGAAAATCGATTGCGGCAGCGCACACCGACGCGCCCGACGCCCTGCGTCGCAACGCGCGCGCCTGCCGGATAGATGCGCAAGCCCAGCCCTGCGAGGATCGGCAGGCCTGCGGCACCCCCTCGTACGAGCGGTCCGTTGTCACGAAAGCGAACGGAGCCGCGCGTTATTGTGCTCCCGCAGCGTGACATTCGCCGATCAGGGCGGTCAATCGACGGCCGTCGAATCCGTCCACGCGCCGCGCCGGTCGTTTCGACCTAAACCCATACTGTCGGCAGGGTCGGCCCGCGGCCGGCGCGATCCCGTTTACAGTGCTCGCGGTTGCGCGCCCGCATGGAGTCTGCGGCGCGCGACTCGACCTTGATTTACTTCCCCCCATTAGAAGGATGACGTCAATGGAATACCGCCGTCTCGGCCGCTCGGGCCTTCAAGTCAGCGAACTGTCGGTCGGTTCGTGGGTGACGTACGGCTCGCAGGTGGATCAGCGCGCCGCGCGCGAATCGCTGGCCGCCGCCTACGATGCCGGCATCAACTTTTTCGATAACGCCGAGGCCTATGCGGCCGGCGAGTCGGAATCGATCATGGGCCGCGCGCTCAAGGAACTCGCGTATCCGCGCGCCAACTATGTGGTCTCGACGAAGTTTTTCTGGGGCCTCGACAATCGCCCGAACCGGTATCACACGCTGAACCGCAAGTATCTGCTCGACGCGATCGACGGTTCGCTCAAGCGACTCGATCTCGACTACGTCGACCTCGCGTTCTGCCATCGCCCCGATCCGAACACGCCGATCGAGGAAACGGTATGGGCGATGAGCGACATGGTCACGCGCGGCAAGGCGCTGTACTGGGGGACTTCGGAGTGGAGCGCCGACGAGATCCGCGCGGCCTACGAGATCGCCGAGCGTCATCATCTGCACAAGCCCGTCATGGAACAGCCGCAGTACAACCTGTTCCACCGCAAGCGCGTCGAGACCGAATATGCGCGTCTCTATGAAGACTACGGCCTGGGTCTGACGACCTGGAGCCCGCTCGCGTCGGGCTTGCTGACGGGCAAGTACCGCAACGGCATTCCGGCCGGCAGCCGCGCGGGGCTCAAGGGCTACGACTGGCTCCAGCAGCAAGTGCTCGACCCCGCGAAGAACGCGATCGTCGGCAAGCTCGAGGACATCGCGAAGGAACTCGGCACGAACGTCGGCACGCTCGCGCTCGCGTGGGTGCTCAAGAACCCGAACGTCAGCACGGTCATCACGGGTTCGTCGCGTATCGAGCAATTGCACGAGAACCTCAAGGCCGCCGAACTCGCGAAGCGCATCACGCCCGAGATCAAGCAGACGATCGAGGAAACGGTCGGCAACGTGCACCTGTGAGCTTGAGCGTTCCGACGTCCGTCCCGCGTCCCGGTGTCGCGTCGCCTATCCGGTGACACGACCCGCGGCGACGCGAGACGCGCGAAACGCGGCGCACCGCCCACGCGCCGGCGCGCGACTACAATAGCGGCCTTTCCCGTCGCTATCGTTCCGCCCATGTTGAGTTACCGCCACGCGTTCCATGCCGGCAATCATGCCGACGTCCTCAAGCACCTGATCGTCGTGCAGGTGCTCCGGTACATGGCGCAGAAAGACAAGCCGTTCTGGTACATCGACACGCATGCGGGCGCGGGCGCCTACGCGCTCGATTCGGCGCAGGCGACGAAGAACGCCGAGTTCGATACGGGCATCGGTCCGCTCTGGGACCGCACCGACCTGCCGCCCGCAATCGCGGATTTCGTCGACGAGGTTCGCGGCATGAATCCGGACGGCGCGCTGCGGTTCTATCCGGGTTCGCCGTATCTCGCCTGGAACGCGATGCGCGAACAAGACCGCCTGCGCCTGTTCGAGCTCCATCCGACCGAAATCGACGTGCTGCGCGAGAACTTCCGCGACGCCGGACGGCGCGCGATGCTCTATGCGGGCGACGGTTTCGCGGGCATCAAGGCGCTGCTGCCGCCCGCGCCGCGACGCGCGTTCGTGCTCATCGATCCCTCGTACGAAGACAAGAAGGACTACGCGCGTACGATCGAGACGCTCGACGCGTCGATCCAGCGCTTCGCGACCGGAACGTATGCTGTCTGGTATCCGCAGGTCCAGCGCCCGGAATCGCAACGCTTCCCCGAGCAGCTCAAGCGTGTGCTGCCGACCAATTGGCTCCACGCGAGCCTGACCGTGCGCAAGCCGTCCGCCGACGGCTACGGCCTGCACGGCAGCGGCATGTTCGTGATCAATCCGCCCTATACGCTCGAACCGCTGCTCAAGGACACGATGCCGTATCTCGTGCGCCATCTCGGCCTCGACGCGGGCGCGACCTTCAAGCTCGAATCGAAACTGAGCTGATACGCGATCGGCCGTCCTTCGGGACGACGGTCGCGACGACGGCGCGGCCGTAACGGGTCGGGATCGGGTCGGGATCGGGTCGGGATCGGGTCGGGCCGGGGCCTGCGTGTAAGTGCCGGCACCGGTGCCAGGCCAGTGCCAGGCCCATGTGGATGTCTGTCCCGCGCGCAGTCAGTGTCGGCGTCGTGACGAGCGGAACGCTGCCGTCAGACGGTCGGTCCCGACGGCGTGAGGCCGCGAATCGGACCGCCCGCGCCACGACCGGGCGCGACTTGCGACGCCGCATTGGCGGCCGCGGCCGACGAAGCCGACGAGGCCGCGGCGCCTGCCGCAGGTGCCTGGGCCGATGCGCCATATTGCGATGCCCCGGCCGCGGAACCGCCGGCGCCGCTCTGCTGACTCACGCCGCTCGCGTTGCTCTGTTGCGCCGATCCATTCGTGCCGCTCGTCTGAGCCGAACTCCCCGAGCTGCTTTGCTGCGCCGAACTTCCCGTGCCGCTCTGCCGCCCCGAGCTGCTTGTGCCGCTTTGCTGGCTGGCGCTGCTTTGTTGGCTGGATCCTCCGCTCTGCGCCGACGACCGATTCGCACCGCCGGCGCTCTGCGTCGATCCCGACGCGCTACCGGAACCGGTACCGCCGCTCGTCCCGCTCGCGCTTGTATTGCCGTATCGGCTTCCGTTGCTGCTACTGCCGTTGGCACGGGTGCCGCCGCTGTTGCTGTTGCCGCCGTTGGCACCGCTACTGCCGTTGGTGCTTGTGCCGTTGGTGCTTGTGCCGTTGGTGCTCGTGCCGTTGGTGCTCGTGCCGTTGCTCGCGCTGCCATGACCGCTCGTCGTGCCGCCATAGCTGCCCGTGCCGCCATATCGGCTGCCCGTACTGCCGGTACGATTCCCGGTGCTGCCCGCGGCCCCATACGCGCCGCTCCGACCGCCCGTCTGGCCACCGCCATAGCGTCCGCCCGGCGTCACGTTGATATAGGGAACGAATGGCAGATTGCCCGCGTTCTGCGAGCCGTCGTCGCCGGCGGGCCGCGCAGGGGTGGCCGGCGTGGCGGGCGCCGGCGCGCCCTTGGCCTTGGGAGGCGGCTTGAGCGTGATGATCTTGTCGCGCTTGGCCGGATCGCCGCCGACGCGGTCGTTCGGGAACGGCGCGGTTTCGTAGGTGGTCGCGGGCGCGCTCCCGGACACGCCGTTCTCGCTGTCATAGACGGTATCGGGCCGGGTGCCCGACACGCGTCCCGTACTGTCGATGACGACGGCGCCCTGCGCCGATGCGACGCCGGGCGCAAGCGCCACGCCACCCACGACGCCGATCATTGACACGAACACGCGCGCCGCACGCATGCCCCGATATTCTGGACGAGCGTCCATGATTGCTGCCCCGAAAGCCCCAGTCTTGTTTTCCGGGGCCGGATCGGCGACGCGCGCTCGGGTCGATCGACAGCCCCAGGCTGCCGCGGCGACCCTCGCGCGATCGATCGGCACCCCCTAGGCTGCCGTCGCGACGCTCGCGCGCGGCCGATCGACAGCCACCGGTTCCTTCGACTGATTGAGCAACCGGGTTGCCTCGAAGTATGCCGGATTCGGCGGGCGTTTGAGGTATCGTCCCGCGCCGCGCTCGGCACGCAGATCGCCGTCGGTCCAGACGAGCTTGCCCTGCGACACCGTATGCGCGGCCACGCCCCGGACCGTCATGCCCTCGAAGATGTTCGCATCGACGTTCTGATGATGCGTCTTGACCGAGATCGTGCGCGTGGCCTGCGGGTCCCATACGACGAGATCGGCGTCCGACCCGACCGCGACGGCGCCCTTGCGCGGGTACAGATTGAAGATCTGCGCGGCATTCGTCGACGTGACCTTCACGAACTCGTTCGGCGTGAGTCGTCCCGTATTGACGCCGTGATGCCAGATGACCGACATCCGGTCCTCGACGCCGCCCGTGCCGTTCGGAATCTTCGTGAAGTCGTCGCGACCCATCGCTTTCTGCGACGCGCAGAAACAGCAGTGGTCCGTCGCGGTCGTCTGCAGATGCCCCGCGGCGAGCCCGGCCCAGAGCGCATCCTGATGATGCTTGGGGCGGAACGGCGGACTCATGACGTGCGCGGCCGCGCGGTCCCAGTCCTTGTCGCGATAGACCGAGTCGTCGATGACGAGATGGCCCGCGAGCACTTCGCCGAACACGCGTTGCCCTTCGCTGCGCGCGCGCGCGATCGCATCGAGCGCATCCTTGGCCGACACGTGCACGACGTAGACGGGCACGCCGAGCACCTGCGCGATCCGGATCGCGCGGTTGGCCGCTTCGCCTTCGACCTCGGGCGGACGCGAGAGCGGATGGAATTCGGGCCCCGTCATGCCCTTCGCGATGAGCTTGCGCTGGAGCCGGAACACGAGCTCGCCGTTCTCGGCATGCACGGTCGGCAATGCGCCGAGTTCGAGCGCGCGCGAGAAGCTGTTCACGAGAATCTCGTCGTCGGCCATGATCGCGTTCTTGTAGGCCATGAAGTGCTTGAAGCTCGACACGCCGTGCTCGTGCACGAGCGTCCCCATGTCGCGATAGACCGACTCGTCCCACCACGTGACCGCGACGTGGAATCCGTAGTCCGCGGCGGCTTTCTCGGACCAGCCGCGCCAGTCGTTGAACGCCTCCATGAGCGGCTGCTTCGGATTCGGGATCACGAAGTCGATGATGCTCGTCGTGCCGCCCGCGAGTCCGGCCGCGGTCCCCGTGAAGAAATCCTCGCTCGCGACGGTGCCCATGAAGGGCAGCTCCATATGCGTGTGCGGATCGATGCCGCCGGGCATCACATACTGCCCGCCCGCGTCGACGACCTCGGCGCCCGACGGCGCGTCGAGCCCTTCGCCGATCGCGACGATCACGCCGTTCTCGCATAACACGTCGGCGCGATACGTCTGGTTCGCGTCGACGACCGTACCCCCTCGAATCAGCAATGCCATTGCTTCGCCTCCCGATCACTCACCTCAGTGGGCCGGCCCCCGCGGGCCGACTCGAACACGTCAACCGACTCGTCGGGCCGGACCGCGCCTGTGTGCGGCCCGACCCCTGCCAACGTCACCATCGATGCTTCACATCCGGTCGCGCATCGCGCGTCGACACACCGCGACGCGACATCGACGCACACCGCTCAGGCATCCATCACGCTTCGATCACGCTTCCATCACGCATTCGCGATCGTCGGACGCGGGCTCTTGCGCATCTTCATCAGCACGCCGTAGACGACCGCGGCGATGACGAGCCCGATAAACCACGCATACGTATAGATGCTCTTGAACGCATCCGACACGCCCGGGAACGCATCGGGAAACGCCGTGTTCAGAAAGCCCGGCACATTCGGCAGCACGCCGAGCACGAGCGCGATGATCGCGGCGAGATTCCAGCCCTTCTCGTACGAGTAGATGCCGTTCTCGTCGAACAGCTCGCGATGACTGAGCTCGGTTTTGCGGATCAGGAAATAGTCGACGACCATGATGCCCGCGATCGGGCCGAGCAAGGCCGAGTAGCCGACGAGCCACGTGAAGATGTAGCCCTGCGTCGACGCGAGAATCTTCCACGGCATCATGACGATCGCGATGAACGCCGTGATCAGGCCGCCCGCCTTGTACGAAATGCCCTTCGGCCAGAGGCTCGAGAAATCGTAGGCGGGTCCGACGAGATTCGCCGCGAGGTTGCAGCACATCGTGTCGAGCGTAAGGATTACGAGAGCGATGCCGACGCCGACGCCCGTCATGCGGCTCGTCAGATCGACGGGGTCCCAGATCGCCTTGCCGTAGATGACGACCGTGGCCGACGTGACGATGACGGAGACGACCGAAAGCAGCGCCATCGGGATCGGCAGGCCGATCGTCTGCCCGACGATCTGGTCATGCTGGGTCTTCGCGAAGCGCGTGAAATCGGGAATATTGAGCGCGAGCGTGGCCCAGAAACCGACCATCGCCGTGAGACTCGGCCAGAACGTGACCCAGAACAGGCCGGCTTTCTTGCCGCCCTCGGCGAACTGCGACGGCATCGAGAGCATCGTGCCGATGCCGCCCGCCTGCGCGCAGGCCCACCAGACGAGCGCGATACACATGACGACCTTGATCGGCGCGGACCAGCTTTCGAGTCGACGGATCGAATCCGTGCCGTGCACGATGAAGTAGAGCTGGATCGCCCAGAAGATCAGGAAGCAGACGGCCTGCCCGGCCGAGATCCCGATGACCGGCAGCGGCGAGCCCTGCAGCACGTTGCCGAACAGGATGTTCGCGAGCACGTAGATCGCGCTGCCGCCGAGCCACGTCTGAATCCCGTACCAGCCGCACGCGACGATCGCGCGCAGCAACGCGGGCAGCTTCGCGCCCTGCGTGCCGAACGAACTGCGCACGAGCACCGCATACGGAATACCGTGCTTCGCACCCGCATGACCGATCAGCAGCATCGGGATCAACACGATCGCATTGCCGAGCAGCACCGTGCCGACCGCCTGCCACGGCGACATGCCTTGCTCCGTGAGGCCGGCCGCCAGCATATAGGACGGAATGCACATCACCATTCCGACCCATAGCGCCGAGAAGTGATACCAGCGCCATGTCCGCTGCTCCGGGCCGGTCGGCGCGAGGTCGTCGTTGTACAGCTCGCTGGCTGTCGCCAGACCGGCCGACTGCCTGTCGTTTTGCGTCATGAGTGTGCTCCGTCAAGTGTTGGGTCGAATTGTTGTTCTGGAATCACGTCCGGTGCTGCCCTTGCGTTGCCCTCGGTGCTGCTTGCTGCGTCATGCCGATTTCGCGCCCATGCGTCATGCCGCCTTCGCGTCGTCCGATGCGTTGACGCGCATCGGATTGTTCGGGTGTTCGGTCCAGTTTGCATAGCCGCCCGTATCGACGCGCTCCATCGTGATGCATCCGTCGACGGGACACACATGGAGGCATAGATTGCAGCCGACGCAATCCGCGTCGACGACTTCGAAATGACGCTGACCATCCTTGCTGCTCGTGATGGCCTGATGCGATGTGTCTTCGCATGCGATATGACAGAGCCCGCATTGGATGCAGCGGTCCTGGTCGATACGCGCCTTGATATCGTACTTAAGATTCAGATATTGCCAATCGGTGGTGTTCGCTACGGCGCGCCCGCGGAAATCGTCGAGCGTCGCATAGCCCTTCGAATCCATCCAGTTCGACAGTCCGTCGGCCATGTCCTCGACGATCCGGAAGCCGTAGTGCATCGCGGCCGTGCAGACCTGGACGCTGCCCGATCCCAGCGCGATGAACTCTGCCGCATCGCGCCATGTCCCGATGCCGCCGATGCCCGAAATCGGCAGCCCGGGCGTCTGCGCGTCGCGCGCGATTTCGGAGACCATGTGCAGCGCGATGGGTTTGACCGCGGGACCGCAATAGCCGCCGTGCGCGCCCTTGCCGTCGACGACCGGCGTCGGCGCCATCAGATCGAGATCGACCGTCACGATCGAATTGATCGTGTTGATCAGCGACACGCCGTCCGCGCCGCCGCGATACGCCGCGCGCGAGCCGAGCCGGATGTCGGTGATATTCGGCGTGAGCTTGACGAGGCACGGCAGACGACTGCCCTCCTTGACCCAGCGCGTGACCATTTCAATGTATTCGGGGACCTGCCCGACCGCCGAACCCATGCCGCGCTCGGACATGCCGTGCGGGCAGCCGAAATTCAACTCGACGGCGTCCGCGCCCGCGTCCTCGACCATCGGCAGGATCGACTTCCAGTCCGCTTCGTTGCACGGCACCATGAGGGACACGATCATCGCCCGATCGGGCCAGTCGCGCTTGATCTGGCGAATCTCCGCGAGATTGACGGCAAGCGGCCGATCGGTGATGAGCTCGATATTGTTGAAGCCGGCCATGCGCTGGCCGTTCCACGTCGTCGCGCCGTAGCGCGAGCTCACGTTGACGACGTGCGGGTCGAGACCGAGCGTCTTCCAGACGACGCCGCCCCAACCCGCCTCGAATGCGCGGTTCACGTTATAGGCTTTGTCCGTCGGCGGCGCGGAGGCGAGCCAGAACGGGTTCGGAGAACGAATGCCGGCGATCGTGCAAGTCAGGTCTGCCATGGCGAGTCCTTTGCGATGCGGGGTGTGCGGCCGGGGTGCGTCGAGGACGCGCGCGGCCGTCGTGTTCGTCGAATAGGTGTCCAGCGTGCGCGGCCTGTGCGTGGCTCAGGTCCGCACTCAAGCGGCGCGAGGCAAGGCGGCGTTCAACGCGCGGTCGATCGCGGCCGCCGCGCGCTTGCCGTCCTCGACGGCCTGCACGGTCAGGTCGAGACCCGTCTGCGCGCAATCGCCGCCGGCCCATACGCCGCGCAACGAGGTCGCGCCGTGCGCGTCGACTTCGATCTTCGCGCCGGATCGCGCGAGCAACTCGAAGCCCGCGCCAAACGGCACGAGCGTCTGCCCGATCGCCGTGAGCACCGTGTCGGCCGCCACCGTGAACGTATCGCCCGTGCCCTTGAGCGCACCGTCCTCGACGACGGTCTGCTCGAACACGACACCGGTCACCACGCCGCCGTCGGCGAGCACACGCACCGGGCGCGCATGGTCGACGATCGTGACGCCGTTCTTTTGCGCGAACTCGCGCTCGGCCCACGTCGCGCTCATCGATTCGAGCCCGCGCCGGTAGACCATCGACACGCTCTGCGCGCCGAGCTTGCGCGACTGCACGGCCGCATCGACCGCCGTGTTTCCGCCGCCGATCACGACGACGCGCCGGCCCACGGGCAGCGTCGAAAGATCGCGCGTCTGCCGCAGCGTCTCGATGAAATCGACGGCGGACCGCACGCCCGCGAGTCCTTCGCCGTCGACGCCGAGCGCATTGACGCCGCCGAGTCCGATCGCGAGAAACACGGCGTGATAGTCCTGACGAAGCTGTTCGAGCGAGACGTCCTTGCCGAGCGCGACGCCGCATTTGAGATCGATGCCGCCGACCGAGAGCAGCCAGGCGATCTCGCGCTGCGCGAAATCGTCGACGGTCTTGTACGCGGCGATGCCGTATTCATTGAGACCGCCGGCCTTGCCGCGCGCGTCGTAGATCGTCACGCGATGGCCGTCGAGCGCGAGCGTGTGCGCACACGCGAGCCCGGCCGGGCCGCCGCCGACGACGGCGATATGGCGTCCGGTCTCGGGCGCGCGGCGAAACAGCGACGTGCCGCTCGCATAGACCCAGTCGGTCGCATGACGCTGAAGCGCGCCGATCTGCACGGGCTGACTTTCCTGCGTATTGCGCACGCATGCGCCTTCGCAGAGGATCTCGGTCGGACACACGCGCGCGCACATGCCGCCGAGCGGATTCGCCGCGAGGATCGTCGTCGCGGCGCCCTTGAGGTTGTCTGTCTGGATCTTGCGGATGAACGACGGAATGTCGATCCCCGTCGGACACGCGTTGATGCACGGCGCGTCGTAGCAGAAGTAGCAGCGGTTCGCCGCGACGAGCGCCTCGTCTCGCGAGAGCGGCGGCGCGACGTCGTCGAATTGCCGCGCCAGTTGTTCGGCCGTCAGACGGCCGCCCGCGATGTCTCCGGTTTCCTTGAATCGCATAGTCATCCTATGTGGGTAAAGGACTTCTCGCACGGTCATGGCCGTGCGTATTGGATATGGGGTGTGACCGGTAGCCGAGCGCGTCGGAGACGCACTCGGGCAACGCGCGCCTAGCGCTCCGACGCGCGCTCGAGAATCGCGTGCAGCAGCACGTTCGCGCCCGCCTCGATCCACTCGGGCTTGGCGTCCTCGACCTCGTTATGACTGATCCCGTCGATGCACGGCACGAAAACCATCGACGTCGGCGCGACCTGCGACAGATAGCACGCATCGTGTCCCGCGCCCGAGACGATGTCGCGATACGAGTAGCCGAAGCGCTCGGCCGCCGCGCGGACCGAATTCACGCAGGCTTTGTCGAACGCGATCGGCGCGTAGTAGAAGATCTGTTCGATCGCCATCTCGAGCTTCGCGTCGGCGACGATCTTCGCGGCGCCTTCGCGGAGTTCGGCATCCATCTGCTTGAGCACGGCATCGTCGGGATGACGGAAATCGACCGTGAAGAACACGCGGCCCGGGATCACGTTGCGCGAGTTCGGATAGACCTGCATCATGCCGACCGTCGCGCAGGCGTACGGCGCGTGCGCGAGCCCGATCCGGTTGACGAGATCGACGATCCGCGATGCGCCGAGCAGCCCGTCGCGACGCCGGTTCATCGGCGTCGGGCCCGCATGCGACTCCTGACCCGTGAGCACGATCTCGTACCAGCGCTGCCCCTGCGCATCGGTGACGACACCGATCGTCTTGTTCTCGGCTTCGAGAATCGGCCCTTGTTCGATATGCAGCTCGAAGGCCGCATGGATCGGACGGCCGCCGACCGGCAGATCGCCCGCATAGCCGATGCGTTCGAGTTCTTCGCCCATCGTCTTGCCGTCGACGTCCTTGCGCGAGAGCCCGTATTCGAGTGTGAAGACGCCCGCGAACACGCCCGATGCGACCATCGCGGGCGCGAAGCGCGAGCCTTCTTCATTGGTCCAGATGACCGTCTCGATCGGATGCTCGGTCTCGATGTCGAGGTCGTTGAGCGTGCGGATCACCTCGAGCCCGCCCAGCACGCCGTAGATGCCGTCGAAGCGGCCGCCCGTCGGCTGCGAATCGGCATGGGAACCGGTCACGACGGGCGGCAGCGCGTCGTTGCGGCCCTTGCGGCGCATGAACACATTGCCCATCTTGTCGACGTTGACGGTGCAGCCGGCCTCGCGCGCCCATCGGACGATCAGGTCGCGGCCCTGCTTGTCGAGATCCGTCAACGCGAGACGGCAGACACCGCCTTTCGCGGTCGCGCCGATCTTCGCCAGTTCCATGAGGCTCGCCCAGAGCCGCTCGCCGTTGACGTGGGTCGCGCTTGTCAACGCTGCTTCGGTCACTGCATTCATCCGCATCTCCTAGTGGGGTCGTCACCGCATCGGCCGATCCGCACCCGGCACAGGCCGAACTCGGATCGCATCGATACGGCCTGGTCCGTGGCGCCACGGCACCGGAATGGCGATTCCGTGAACCGTTGCGCCCTGCCGTCGCGCGCCGCGCACACGTGCGGTGCAGCGCTCGACGCATCCGGGTTCAGACATTTCCGCAGCGGCTTCGTGTTCGCCTCTTATCCTGTCCGCTTGGACAGGTTGTAGACGATTTCGAGAGCAATTTCAAAGCGATATCGAACCACGTGCTAAGCAAATCTCCACGCGAGAACCATGCCCATCCGAATCGATTCGGCGTATACCCCGACGCCGCGATCGACATTCGCCGATCTGCCACAGCGGCCGCGACGCAGCGATTGAAATCAGACAACCGTCTACAATGGCCCTCACGCCCCTCGTGCGTGGCGTGCGTTCGGACGGCCGCGCGCGAGCGTAGAAGCGGCATCCGCGACGTCAGGGGCCTAAGCGGAATCCACGGAATCCATCGAAGATGCGTGATCGAAGCCATGCGTGAAGAAGACACCGAGGTCGTCGCGCCGGTCCTCGAGACCGGCGGCAAGCACGGAGCCAAACCTCGCCGCCGCAAGGCGCATATCCGGGAAAGTAATGAGGCGCAATTGCTCGCGTGCGCCGAAGCCGTGTTCGCCGAGAAGGGATTCGACGGCGCGAGCACGTCGATGATCGCCGAGCGCGCGGGTCTGCCGAAGGCGAATCTTCACTATTACTTCCCGACGAAGATCCTGCTCTACCGGCGCGTGCTCGAAGATCTCTTCGAAGACTGGCACAAGGCCGCCAACACGTTCGACGCGAGCGACGACCCGGTCGCCGCGATCGGCGGCTACGTGCGCACGAAGATGGCGCTGTCGCGGCGACGGCCGCTCGGTTCGAAGGTCTGGGCCAACGAGATCACGCACGGGGCCACGCATATGCACGACATTCTCGTCGAGCGCGTGAAGCCCTGGATGGATACGCGGATCGTCGTGATCAACGACTGGATCGCGCAAGGCCTGCTCGCGCCGATCGATCCGCAGGCGCTGCTGTTCATGATCTGGGCGACGACGCAGCACTATGCGGATTTCGAATCGCAGATCCGCGCGCTCTCGGGTCCGCGTCGGCTGAGCCAGCAAGGTTTTGAAGAAACGACCGAGCAGGTCGTCGACATGATCATCCGGGCCTGCGGCGCGCGCGCGCCGTTGCACGAGGCGAACCTCTGCGCGTCCGCGGCGAGCTGAACGCGCATGGGCGTTCAGGCGGCGCGCCGGATGCCGGCGCCGGCGCGCGTACTTGTGCTCTCGCTGCACTATTCGACTTCAGCGATCCTGTCGGCCGCTGCATAAGGCAGCGTGAGGTCCGGTACGACACCGGATTCCGGCTCCGCTTTCAGACATGGCTAACGCGACCCTCGACCATCTCGCCTTTCCGAGCTTCGATGCGGCGGCGACGCATCGCTTCTACACCGAGGTCATGGGGCTGCCGCTCGTGCGCGCGTCAAGCGGCGTGAGCGCGCAATGGCGGCGTCCCTACCTGCTCTTTTCGTATGCGCTCGGCAATGGCACGCGCTTGAGTTTCTTTGAATTCGACGGGATCGAGCGTCCCGAATCGGACGGCATGCCGCGCGATATCCGGCACCTCGGACTCAGCGTACCGAGCGCGGAAGCGTTTGATCAGTGGGTGGCGAAGCTCGATCGGTGCGGCGTCGAGTTCGCGATCGAACGTCATGTCGACGGACGTCATGCGTTCTTCTGCGATCCGAACGGCGTCATGTTCGAGATCGCGGTCGCGCCTAGCGAGCCCCCGCAAGGCAAGCGCCCGGCCCCGCCGCAAAAGGTCATCGAGCAATGGATCGATGCGCGGCGGCAACGTCAGGACGTCTGAGCGGCACGACAGACAAAGACAGCGGATCGACGACCGGCACAAGGCCGCGTGGCGGCAGCGCCTGCGCGGCCGTCCGCCGCGCATCGATCGACGGGCCGCGCGGGCGGCCCGTCAAACAGTCAGCCCGCGATCAGCGCGAATGCCAGCCGTTCTTGTCGTAGGTGCGGATGCGGTCTTCGAGATCGTAGATGTCGCGCGACGATGCAAGCAGCGCTTCACGGCGCTTGCGTTCAGCCTTTTCGAACCAGGCGTTGAGCAGGACGAGGAACGGTGCAAACATGGTCTTTCTCCGGTGAAGAGCCTTCGAGCGAGCCCGAAAACTCCGGCGATTCCCCTAAGGGAAATCCCTAATCAAATTCAATGATTCGGAGTATAGAGAGAATTGTGCGGCGCATGATGAATTCGCCGCATGTCTTGCATAGACGATCGGAATGATATGTTTTCGCGCGCCTTATCGGTCGTTTGAAAGAGCAAAGAACGACAGGTAAAAAGCTTTATAAACAAAAAATTACAATCATTCCTGATGACCGGAATCGGTATCCTGGCGAGGTAACGAATCCGCGCGTTTCCCCCGGGTTCGATCTGAATGCGGCGCACCAGATTTTTGGCGTGCGCGCACGTCGTCCGGATCTGTTGCGCACGCGCGACACGCATCGCCGGACACCGCCGTCGGCGCCGCGTGCGCAGGGGACGCGGCGCGTGTCCGGCGCGACGCCGGCGACGCCTCGGACACCACCTCGGCAAGCCCTTCGAGGATCGGGCAATCCGGTCGCGCGTCGCCATGACAGGTCGACGCGAGATGCGCGAGCGCGTCGCGCATCGACACCATCTCGGCAATCCGGCGATCGAGATCGGACACGTGCGCGAGCGCGATCGCCTTGACCTCGGCGCTCGCGCGCGCATGGTCCTGCCAGAGCGCGAGCAGCCGTCGCACATCCTCGACCGCGAAGCCGAGCCGGCGCGCCTGTCGAATAAAGCGCAGATGATGAAGATCCGATTCGCGATAGGTCCGATAACCGCCCTCGGTCCGCGCCGTCGGATGCACGAGGCCGATGCTTTCGTAGTAGCGAATCATCTTCGCGCTGAGCCCGACGGCCTTCGACGCCTGTCCGATATTCATGAGCGACTCCTTATCCGCCGCGTGCGGGCCGCCAGCGCCTGAGCCAGAGCGCGTTGACGACGACGCAGACGCTGCTCGCGGCCATCGCGCCGCCGGCGACGATCGGCGTGAGCAAGCCGAAGACGGCGAGCGGAATGCCCACGACGTTGTAGACGAAAGCCCAGAACAGGTTCTGCTGGATCTTCCGATAGGTCCGGCGCGAGATCTCGAGCGCATCGGCGACGCGCGAGAGATCCCCGCGCATCAGCGTGATCCCCGCCGCGTGCATCGCGACATCGGTTCCGCTGGCAAGCGCGATGCCGACATCGGCCGCCGCGAGCGCGGGCGCGTCGTTGATGCCGTCGCCGACCATCGCGGTCACGGCGCCGCTCGTGCGCGCCTCGACGACGCGCGCGGCCTTGTGGGCGGGCAGCAATTCGGCCTCGACGTGATCGATGCCGAGCGCATCGGCAATCCGCGCGGCGGCCGGCGCATTGTCGCCCGTCAGCATCGCGCAGCGGATGCCGAGCCGGTGCAGACGTCCGATCGCCTCGGGTGCGCTCGGACGGATCGTATCGGCAAAGGCGAACCATCCGAGCACGCGCGGCAGCGGCGCGGTCTCGGCGAGCCACGAGACCGTGCGCCCCTCGGCCCGATGCGCGCGCGCATCGGCGAAGCGCGCGTCGTCGAGCGGCACGTGTGCATCCTGAATCGCCTGGCGGTTGCCGAACACGAACGCACGCTCGCCGACCGACGCGGCGATGCCGCGTCCGGCGAGCGCACGGACTTGCGTCGCGGGCGTCTCGCTAGGTTCGGCCGCATAGTCGGCGGCGGCATCGAGCACGGCGCGCGCGAGCGGGTGGCTGCTGCCGCGCTGGAGTTCGGCCGCGAGCGAGAGCAATTCGCCGCGCGAAATATTCGCGCTCCGATCGAAGGCGACGACGCGCGGCCGGCCCACGGTCAGCGTGCCCGTCTTGTCGAAGCCGACCCAATTGACGCGATGCGCGCGTTCGAGTGCTTCGGCGTCCTTGATCAAAATCCCGAAGCGCGCCGCGACACCCGTGCCCGACATGATCGCGACAGGCGTCGCGAGACCGAGCGCGCACGGACACGCGATGACGAGCACCGACACCGCGCGAATGATCGCGACGGGCCACCCCGCGCCGGCCATGACCCAGCCCGCGAGCGTAAGCGCCGCGACGGCGATGACGACCGGTACGAAGACCGCGGCCACGCGATCGACGAGCCGCTGGATCGGCGCCTTCGCGGTCTGCGCATCTTCAACGAGCCGGATGATCTTTTCGAGCGCGGTCTGCGCGCCGACGGCGTCGACCCGCACATGGAGCAATGCCTCGCCATTGATCGAGCCGCCCGTCACGCGATCGCCCGCGTGCTTGTCGACCGGCGTGCTCTCGCCCGTGAGCATCGATTCGTCGACAGTGCCGACGCCGGATTCGACGCGGCCGTCGACGGGAATCCGCTGGCCCGGCGGGACGATCGCGAGATCGCCGACGCGCACGTCGGCGAGTGCGACCTCGACTTCGCGCGCATCGCGTACGACGCGCGCATGAGATGGGCGCAGCGCCTGCAGGGCGCGGATCGCCGCGGCCGTCTGGCGGCGCGCGCGCCGCTCGAGCCACTTGCCGAACAGCACGAGCATGATGACGATCGCGGACGCCTCGAAGTAAAGGTCCGGCATCGCCCCGCCGGCGGCGCGCGCCCATTCGACGACGCTGAGCCCGTAAGCGGCCGACGTGCCGAGCGCGACGAGCAGATCCATATTGCCCGAGCCCGCGCGCAAGGCGCCCCACCCCGCGCGATAGAAACGCGCGCCGAGCCAAAACTGCACGGGCGTCGCGAGCGCGAACTGAAGCCATGCAGGCCACATCGCGTGAACGCCGAACACGGCGGCGACCATCGGAATCGCGAGCGGCAGCGCGAGAATCGCCGCGATCAGCACGTGAACGCCTTCGCGCCGTTCGGCATCGGCCGCGTCGTCGCTCGCGGCGCGCGGCGCGTGCGTATCGACGCGCGCGTCGTAGCCCGCCTTGCCGATCGCTTCGAGCAAGGCGGCGACCGGTACGCCGGCCTGCATCTCGACACGCGCGCGTTCGGTCGCGAGATTGACGCTCGCGGCGCTGACGCCCGGCGTTTTGCGCAACACCCGCTCGACGCGGCCGACGCACGACGCGCACGTCATGCCCTCGACGACGAGATCGACGGTTTCGTGCGGAATCGCCGCGACACGCAAGGCATTCAGGGTTTCAGTGCGGCTCATGACCAGCGCCCGCTCGGCATTTCATTGAGATGAACGGATCGTACACGTTCCAATGATGGGAAGGTCAACGGCCATTTTCAAGGCCGGGATCGGCCTTCGCGCTTCAGTCCGAGTCGACGTCGACGCCGAGCAGGTAACGGCGCCCGTCGCGTTCGACCGCGAGGGCCATCGTCACGCACATATAGCTGCCGCTGATCGACAGATAGGGCACCGTCGAGACAACCTCGCCGACCGATTCCATCGCTTTGCGAAAATACGGCCGGCTCTCCCAGTTCGCGCCGCTCTCGTCGTCGAGCGGCAGAAACCGGGCCACGTGCACGCCGCGCGTATAGACATGGCCGAACTGCATGCCGTCTTCGTCGACGACGTAGCATCGCGCGGCATCGGGATGCGCGAGCATGACGGCCGCAATCTCCGATTCGACGGCCCGCTTGAGGAACAGCTCGGCGGCATGCGCGAGCGCGGCGCGATGCGGTTCGAGCCGCGCCTCGCGCATGCCGTTGCGGCGCGCATGCTCGGCCGTCGTTTCGGCGCGCATGAGGTCGAGGCGCGGCAACACGCGGTCGAGACCCACGAGTTCGGGGCTGGGCAAGCCGAAGAAAAAACCCTGGGCCAGGTCCGCGCCCGAATCGAGTGCGATCGACGCCTCGATCGCCGTCTCGATCCCCTCCGCAACGACGAGGGTGCCGATCTCGTGAAGCATCGAGATCATCGTCGGCAGCACGCGCCGGATCGCGCGATCCTGCGTCGCCTTGATCGTGAGCCGGCGATCGAGCTTGATCAGATCGGGTTTGAGATCGAGCACGCGGTCGAGATTCGAATGACCCGCGCCGAAATCGTCGAGCGCGATGACGAAGCCGCTCGCGCGCAGCTCGGCGATCGATCGTTCGAGTTCGACGGGCCGGTCGTGCGGCGTTTCGAGCAATTCGATGACGATCTGACGCGGCGCGAGATCGTGCGCGGCGATCCGCTCGATCAGCGTCTGCGGAAAATTCGGCACGGCGATCGATTCGGGCCGCACATTGAGAAACAGCCAGTCCTGCCTCGACGACACCTGCGAGAACGTCTGGAGATGAATCCGTTGGCAGGCCGAATCGAGACGCACGAGCTCGCCCACGCGCGCGGCGGATTCGAAGAGTTCATACGGCGTGACGGCGCGCGCGCTGCGCGCCAGCGATCCGCGCACGAGCGCCTCGTACCCGACCACGCGTTGATGAATCAGCCCGACGATCGGCTGGAACGCCGTACCGAGCACGAATTCATCGTCGTGCAGACCGAACGACAGACCGGCCTGCTGCGGTAGTACGCGCGTCATGTCGCTGCGCTCTCCTGAGAGTCCTGGGGTGGGCGACGGATTCCGGATCCAGACCGCATCTCTATGTCTACGGCAACCTTCCGGATTCCTTTAGCATCCGCAACGAACACTGAAAAAGGCCCTTGAGTTTGCCACAATGGCAAGGTTCAAAATACGGGCATCTGCGTTGAAACACGCGTTCGAGGAGTCGGAACATGGTGGAACTGAAAGTGGAAGGCATGAGCTGCCAGCATTGCGTCGCATCGGTCACGAAGGCCGTGCGGGCGGTCGATGAGCATGCATCGGTCCGGGTCGATCTCGCCGAGGGGCGCGTCTCGGTCGACACGGCCGTGCCGCGCGACGCGCTGAGCGCCGCGATCGAGGACGCCGGCTATACCGTCGCGGCATGAGCGGCGCGGCGTTGCGGGTCGCCCTCATCGGGGCGTCGGGATTGCTCGGCCGAGCCGTCGCCGACGCGCTCGCGGGCGATCCGAAATTTTTGGTAACCGGCACGGCCCATACGCGGCCGGGTCCGGGCCGCGTCCCGCTCGATCTGACCGACGCGGCGGCGATCGCATCATTCTTCGATGCCTACCGGCCGCAGGCCGTCGTGCTCGCGGCCGCCGAACGGCGTCCCGATGTCTGCGAACAATTTCCCGAGCAAGCGCACGCGCTCAATGTCGGCGCGGTCGAGCGCATCGCGCACGCGGCGCGCGAACACGGCGCATGGCTGCTCTCGATTTCGACCGACTATGTGTTCGACGGCTCGCGCGCGCCCTACCGGCCCGATGCGCCGCCGCACCCGCTCAATGCGTACGGACACGGCAAGCTCGCGGGCGAACGTGCGCTGACGCCGTCGCTCGACAACGCGTGCGTGCTGCGTCTGCCCTTGCTGTACGGCCCGCTCGAACAGGTCGGCGAATCGGCGGCGACGAGCTTCATTCCGGCGCTCGAAGCGGCGCGCGCCGATCGTCCGGCCGTCGTCGACGATTGGGCGATCCGGTATCCGACCTTTACGCCCGATGTCGCGGTCGTGATCCGGCAACTGCTCGAACGCGTCGCCGCGGGCCGGCCCGTCACGGGCATTCATCACTGGTCGGGCAACGAAGCGATGACGAAATACGCGATCGCCTTGGAGCTCGCCGCGCGGCTGGGGCTCGACCCAGCGCATATCCGCGCGCAGTCGACGCCGGCCGATACGACGCCGCGGCCGTATGACTGTCATCTCGACAGTGCGTCGCTCGAAGCGCTCGGTATCGGCCGACGTACGCCGTTCGCGCAAGGTCTCGACGCCGTGCTGGACGAGCTGCGGATTCGGAAGTCGGCTTAGCGCGGTCGATTTCGACGCCTGCGTTCGGCGTTCGACAGGTATCGCAGACCCCGACGTTCGAACGACGCACCGTCTTCAATGAAAATCGCGGCTGTGCGTCGCGAGTTCGCCGAGCAGCGCCGAGTGATCGACAAGCCGCTGCGCGACGAGATTCACGACCTCGCCTTCGCGCTGCCAGGTGCCGAACACGCCGAGCAGTTGCGCGCCGAGCACCTCCTTGCGATATCGCTCGATGAGCCGCGGCCAGACGATCACGTTGACCGACCCCGTCTCGTCCTCGATCGAGATGAAGATCGTTCCGCTCGCGGTATCGGGCCGCTGACGCACGGTCACGATGCCGCATGCGCGCGCGAGGCGCCCGTTCGGATAAGTCGTCAATTCCTCGGCCGTGCGAAAGCGCAGCGCGGCGAGATGCGTCCTCAGCAACGCGACCGGATGACGCTTGAGCGTGAGCCCGAGACTCGCGTAGTCGTCGATGATCTCGCGCCCCTCTTTCGCGCGGGGCAGCATGAGCGGCGCTTCGTCGATCGGCGCATCGCGCAGCAGCCTCGTCGTGCCCTGCTGCGCCGTCACGGCCCACCAGGCCTGCCGGCGATGTCCGGCGAGCGCCTGGAGCGCGTCGCCCGCCGCGAGCGCTTCGAGTTCGAGCCGCGACAAGGCCGCACGCCGCGCGAGATCGTCGACGTTCTCGAACGGCGCGCGGCGCCGCGCGGCCATGATGCGTTCGGCCGCCGCCTGTGAAAACCCTTTGACGAGATTGAGTCCGAGCCGCGCCGCGGGACCGTGCGCGCCGAACCGTCGCGCAAGCTGCCAGTAACGGCGCGCGCTGCGCCTCGGCAACCTGTCGGCCATGGGCATCGGAAACGGCGTCGGCGCCGCGGGCCGCCAGTCGAAGTCCGGCGCGGGACCGTGGCGCGTCGCGGCGAAGGCGGCGCGCCGCGCGCGCTCGCGTGCCTGTTCGTCATCCGGATATTCGAAGCGCGCTTCCCAATCGCTCATCGTGACGTCGGGCGGCAGCACCGTCACGCCATGCCGGCGCGCATCCTGGACGAGTTGCGATGGCGAATAGAAACCCAGCGGCTGACTGTTGAGCAAGGCGATCAGAAACGCCGCGGGCTCGTGCCGCTTGAGCCACGCGCTCTGATAGCAGAGCAGTGCGAAGCTCGCGGCATGACTCTCGGGAAAGCCGTAATCGCCGAAGCCCTCGATCTGCTTGCAGATCCGCTCGGCGAACGCCGGATCGTAGCCGCGGTCGAGCATGCCCTGCCGAAGTTCGTCCTGGTACTGGTCGAGATGCCCCTTGCGTTTCCAGGCGGCCATCGCGCGGCGCAACGCATCGGCCTTCTCGGCCGAGAACCCGGCCGCGAGCATCGACAGGTGCATGACCTGTTCCTGAAACACGGGCACGCCGAGCGTGCGTTCGAGCGCGGGTTTGACTTCCTCCTTCGGATAGACGACGGGTTCGAGTCCCTGTCGGCGACGCAGATACGGATGCACCATGCCGCCCTGGATCGGTCCCGGCCGCACGATCGCGACTTCGACGACGAGGTCGTAATAGGTCTGCGGCCGCAGACGCGGCAGCATGCCCTGCTGCGCGCGCGATTCGATCTGGAACACGCCGATCGTGTCCGCGTGCGAGCACATTTCATAGACATCGAGGTCTTCGGCCGGAATATCCTGCGGCTTGAATTCGGGCAGACCGCGCCGCACGGCGACGAGTTCGAGCGCGCGCCGGATCGCCGACAGCATGCCGAGCGCGAGCACATCCATCTTGAGCAATCCGAGCGCCTCGATATCATCCTTGTCCCACTGGATCACGTTGCGCTCTTCCATCGCGGCGTTCTCGATCGGCACCAGACGCGAGAGCTTGTCGCGCGCGATCACGAAGCCGCCGACATGCTGCGACAAATGCCGCGGAAAACCGCGCAAGGCCTGCACGAGTTCGACGAGATGGCGCGTGAGCGGTGACGCCGGATCGAAACCCGCTTCGGCAAGCCGTTCAGGCACCGCGGCCGTGCCGTCCCACCATTGATGCGCCTGCGCGATGCGCTCGACGAGCTGCGCATCGAAACCGAGCGCCTTGCCGACGTCGCGCAACGCGCTGCGCGTCCGGTAGCTCGCGAGCGACGCCGCGAGCGCGGCACGATGTCTGCCGTACTTCTCATAGATGTGCTGGATCACCTCCTCGCGCCGTTGATGTTCGAAATCGACGTCGATATCGGGCGGCTCCTTGCGCGCGCGCGAGATGAAGCGCTCGACGAGCATCGACATGCGCACCGGGTCGATCTCCGTGATACCGAGGCAGAAACAGATCACCGAATTCGCGGCCGAGCCGCGTCCCTGGCACAGGATCTTGCGGTCGCGCGCAAACGCGACGATCTCGTGCACCGTCAGGAAATACGGTTCGTAGCCGAGCTCCGCGACGAGCGTGAGTTCGTGCTCGATCTGCTCGATGTGTTTCGGCGTGAGCCCGTCGGGCCAGCGAACCCGGCTGCCCGCCATCACGAGTTCGCGCAGATGCTCGGCGGGCGTCTTGCCCGGCGGCACGAGTTCGTCGGGGTATTCGTAGCGAAGCGTGTCGAGCGAGAAACGGCAGCACGCCGCGATCGTCTGGGTCGCCGCGAGCAGATCGGGCGGATAGAGTTCGGCGAGCTGGTCGAGCGGGCGCAGATGCCGCTGCGCGTTCGCCTCGAGCGCGAAACCGCATGCGCTGAGCGGCGTGTTCAAGCGAATCGCGGTCAGCGTGTCCTGCAGCCGCTTGCGCGCGCCCGCATGCATGAGCACGCCGCCGGCGGCCACGAGCGGCACGCCGCTCAGCGTCGAGATCGTGCGCAGGGTCTGCAGGCGCATCGCGTCGTCGCCCGACTGCGCCGCCTCGAACGCGAGCCAGCACCGGCCGGCCGCCCAGCCCGCGAGCCAGCGCGCACGCGCGAGCACATCGTCCGCGCTGTCCTCGGGCGACGGCACGAGCATGAGCACGCAGTCGGGCAAGCCGGCCAGATGCGCGTACGCGTCCGGCGGCGCGGTCAGATCGCCGCATTCGAGCCAGTAGCGCCCTTTCTCGGTCCGAGTCCGCGCGCAAGTGATGAGCTCGGAAAGGTTACCGTAGCCGTTACGATTGGTCGCGAGCGCGACGAGCGTGCACGCGGACCGGCCCGCCGCGTCGACGAGGCGCAGCTCGCTGCCGATCAGCAACGCGATGCCGTGCTCGCGCGCGGCCAGATGCGCGCGGACGATGCCGGCGAACGAACACTCGTCGGTCAACGCGAGCGCCGTATAACCGAGCTGCGCAGCCCGCTCGACGAGCTCGTGCGGATGCGACGCGCCGCGCAGGAACGAGTAGTTCGACAGGCAATGAAGTTCGGCGTACTGCATGGGTCTTCGATCGATCAGCCGAGCATCAGCCGAACATGCCCTGCAGGAACCAGGCCGCGTCGTGTGTCTCGGACGGCGTGCGTTCGCGGTAGATCCAGTACAGCGTCGCATCGTCGCCGCTCGCGACGAAGTAATCGCGCCGCGCGCCCGGTCCATCCCACCAGCCCGTCTCGATGCACTCGGGGCCCGACACGATCCGCATCGCGCTCCGGTAATACGGCTGCCCTTCGCGGGTCGCGAGCCGCAGCGGTTCCGGCAGCAGCCAGACCGGCCGCGGCGCAACCGGCGCATGCGGCGGCACGAGATCGTGCGGTCCGTCGAGCCGGCCATTGAGGCGGCGGCGCTTGCCCTGAGACGACGCGCCCGCGCGCTGCGCCGATGCCGATGCCGATGAGACGACCCTGTCCGCGCGCGCCTGCACCGTGCTCGCCTGTGCCGTGCGCGCTTGTCCCGTGCTTGCCTGCCTCGTGCTCGCTTGTCCTCTGTGTATCGGCATCGCGCCCTCCTGCGCGATGCGCGCCTGCGCCGTGCGCGCCGGCCGGCGCATCGTGTACGACGCGTCTGTGATCGCGGCTTCGGGCCGGTGATCGGCTCGCGCGCCGACCTCGCGGACCTTGTCGGCGCCCAGGCGCGCGACGAGCCGTTCGAGCAGCCGCGTCATCGCCTCGCGTCCCGCGTCGGGACCGGCGTCGAGCGGGAACAGCGTATCGGTCGGCGCCGCGTAATCGGTGATCTCGTCGGCATGCAGATGCAGCTCGATGACCGGTGCGGCGAGTTCGGTCCGGTCGAGCTTCTCGCGGCTCATCAGCACGAGATGATCGAGATCGCGCGCGGGCGCCGACCAGGCGACGGTCAGTGTCGACATGCGCGGATCGCCGCGCCGCGCGGTTTCATGCACGAGCGTCAGCGTGAAGCGGCTCACGCCCGCGTGCCGCGCCGTGAGCCACCCGACGAGCTGAAGCAGCAGGCGACGCACGGCGAACAGCAGCGCGTCGGCATGTTCGACGCGCGCCATGAGTTCGAGCCGCGCGCCGAAGACGGGCGGCGGCTCGAAATACGTGCGCGGATCGGCGGCTTCGCCATAGGTGCGCGCGAGCGTATCGAGCAGGCCCGGACCGAAGCGCCGCGTCACGCCTGCGCGCGGCAGGCGGCGCACGGCGCCGAGCGTGTCGCAGCCGATCTGCGCGAGACCGTCGCGATGATCGGCCGCGGCGGGCAGGAGCAGCGCGGGCAACGCATCGAGCATCGACGCGAGCCGCGCGAACTTGACCACACGCCGCCCGCGACGATCGACGACGCGCGCCTGCGCGAACAGCCATGCGGCCCAGGGCGTCGGCGCGCAGGCCAGCGCGGCCGCGTGCCCGCTCGCGTCGAGCGTCGCGGCAAGCCGGCGCCAGAGCGCGCGCAGGCCGCCGAACAGACGCAGACTCGCGCTCACGTCGAGCACGATCGTATAGGCGTCGGCGAGCACGATCTGCGGCGTGTAGGCGCACAACGCGAGCGCGACGGCTTCGAAGGCACGACGCTCGCGCGCCGCATCGGGCGTCAGGCAGACGAGTTGCGGCGCGAGCGCGAGCGCATACGCGCGCGCAAACCCCCGCCGCACGCCGAGCGACTGCGCGCACGCATCGGCAAGCGCGACGCGCGCATGCTCGATCAACACGCGAGGCGGCGCGCCGGGTTCGTGATGACCGAGATCACCGTGGCCATGCTCGCCGTGGTTGGGGGCACCGTAGTCGGAGGCACCGTGGCCGAGTTTGCCATGGCCGGGTTCGCAGTCGCCGGGGGCGCGATGGCCTGAGACGTCATGGCCAGGCGCGCTGTACCCAGGCTCGCGCCGGTCAGGTGTGAGCCGGTCAAGCGCGCCCCGATCAGGCGCGACCCGATCAGGCGCGACCCGGTCAGGCGTGACCCGGTCAAGCGTGACCCGGTCAGGCTGCGGAGGCTGTACGGCTTCGAGCCGCAGCAGCGGCAAGCTGACCGCGATCCAGACCATGATCGATCTCCGCTACTTCGGACACACCAGACACGTCGGACGCGTCGAAACGCTCGTGCACGGACGGCGCGACGCGCACGGGCAGCCTGAGCCAGAGCGGCACCGCCATCGCAGGCCCGCGCCGCTTGACGATCTCGATCCGGAGCCCCGCGCGTTCGAGTCCATCGGCCGCCGCCGTGCGCACGGGCGCGTCCGTCTCGGGAAGCCGCGTCCGATTCGACACCGCGTGCAATCCGCGCAGCGCCGTATCGCGGACATCGGCGGGTTCGAACCGCAGCCGCAGCGGTGCAGGCGACGATTGGGCCGCCGCCGTCGCGGGGCGCATCAGGAACGCGACCGCATTGCCGTCCTGCGCGAGCACCTGCAATCGCCGCAGCGCGGCGGCCTGCACGCGCGGCAGCCAGAGCAGCACGGCGCCGACGCCGTCGTGCCGCAAAGCCTGTTCGGCGGCCCAGAGCGCATCGGCGCCCTGAACGTCGATCCAGACGAGCTTGTCGGTCGCGATGCCGGCCGCCGCGAGCGCCGGCGCATAGGGTGTATACGGCGGCGCAATGAGGACCGCGTGGCGCGGCGAGCGCGCGTGCGCGGTCAAGCCGGCGAGCGCGGGCGCGAGCAGACGCATTTCCCCGCATCCGGGCCGCACGCCGAGCAGCTCGGTCAGCGCCGCGCGCGGCCAGCCGCCGTCCGGCAGTTCGGCATCGAGCGGGGCGTGTCCGCTCGGCACGCTGCCGCGCGCCGCATGGCCGAGCGCATTGCCGCGCCAGACCTGACGCGCGAGATGAGCGGGCAACTCCGGCCCCGCACGCACCGCCGCGATTTGAACAGCCATCCCCAACCCCGTTTTCAAAGACGGCAAAGGGTCCGGCCTGCCCGGGGGCCGGCAACGGACCGCTTCGCTGATACTGTGTATTTATACAGTATTTTCGCGGAAAACGAGAAGGGAAAAATGAGGGGGATCCGAATCATCGATCGGACAAAAAATTGCCCGCGACGCACGCGCGCTTGAAACGGCCGCGCGCCTAGATCGTCTTGCGGACCATCGCGGCCGCACCGCCGCGACGGCGCCAGAGCCGCACGACGAGAAAGATCACCATGCCCAGATTCGCGATAAAGATCAGCATGCCGGTCCACGACAGCCGATGAAACTGATGCCAGATTTCAACGGGCAGATAAATCGCGCCCGACACCGCGCCGAGCCATTCGCCCCATGCGTGGTCATGCCAGAGTCCGTAGCCTTCGGCGATCCGCAGCGCCGCATAGGCGAACGCGACGAGCACGATTGCGCGAATATCCGACCCCGTCGTCAGGATGTCGGCATAGTGGAGCAGCAGCGCCGGATAGTGACGCTCGGGGTCGAGCCCGAAATAGCCGATGAGCTCCGACACGAGATGCCGGAGATCGTGATGAAGCAGACTCAGCAGTCCGATGCTGGCCGCGAGCGCGGCCACCCCTTTGAGTCCTTCGTACAGCGCAATCGCGCGCAGCGTCTGGCGGTTCCGCGTTTCGCGAACCAAGGAAGATCGAGTCATGGAGTCGGGTCGTCGGACTACGGTCGGCAGCCTCGCGCCTCGGATGACGCGCCGATGACACATGAACGTGTCGCCCGCGCGCATCCGTTGCACCTAGTGAAGACCCTAGCATAAGCGCACGCGTTCAAACTCGCACGCGAGCGCCGCGTCATGTCGTACCGACGACGGATCGAGTCGTATGCCCGATGAGGCGCACGGACCATGCCCGCGCGGCCGCGCGCGGGCCCGTACGCATCGACGCGCGCGCCCGCTCAGCGTCCGGTGATGTATTGCTCGAGCTGCTCGATCGTGAATTGCTGCTCGGAAATGATGTCGGCGACCAGATCGCCGATCGAGATCATGCCGACCATCTTGCCCTTGTCGAGCACGGGCAAATGCCGGATCCGGTGCTCGGTCATGAGCGCCATGCATTCCTGCGAGGTCTGCTGCGGGCTCACGTAACGCACCGCGCTGCTCATGATCTCCGCGACCTTCGTGCTCTTCGACGACCGGTCCTTGAGAACGACCTTGCGCGCGTAATCGCGCTCGGTCACGATGCCCGCAATCTCTCCGCCGGTCGTCACGACCAGCGCCCCGATGCCCCTCTCTGCCATCTGCTTGATCGCGTCATAGACCGAGTCCTGCGCGTCGATCGTAGCGACCTGCGGGCTCGATTTCGAACTGAGTATCTGTGCGACCTGTGTCATAGCAAACGCTCCGGGTTATCCGGGCCTGCGCGTTCGGATCGTCCGATCGTCGGATCGGCAAATCGTCGAACACGCGGCGCCGGGGGTTGTCTCCTTCAAAAAGTATAGGAGTCGCCGGGCGCTCGCGTGACAGCATTTTGTCGGGTCCGCGGCGTGGCGCGCCGAAACGGTATCCACGTGTCAAATGCATGTCGCTTTCACGCGTGTGGTGCGTGTGGTGCGTGTGGTGCGTGTGGTGCGCGTGGTGCGCGTGGTGCGCGTGGTGCGCGTGGTGCGCGTGGTGCGCGTGGTGCGTGCGGTGCGT
Source organism: Pararobbsia silviterrae (assembly GCF_003628125.1). GTDB lineage: Bacteria > Pseudomonadota > Gammaproteobacteria > Burkholderiales > Burkholderiaceae > Pararobbsia > Pararobbsia silviterrae. Next base: position 160,373 of record NZ_RBZU01000002.1, on the reverse strand, counting down.
GCGGTGCGTGCGGTGCGTGCGGTGCGTCGTCGATGATAAGCCTGTCTATCGATACCGCCGTCGATGCTCGCCCGGGTCCGATGCGTCTCGTGAACGCCTGCGACCCGAGCGTATCGGCCACGCGTTCGGGTCAAACGCGTGGCCGACCGTGCGCGATACGGCGATCCATCCGCACAACGCCGTCTTCTCCTTTGGCGCGTCCGGCATGCCCGCGCGACTTCGTCTATGCCGCCGTATGATCGTGGCCGCATCCGGCGTGATGCACATGCGCGCCGTTGACGTCGTCCCATGCCGAACCCAGGATGATCTGGCAGAAGTTCAAACGCTTGTAGCTCGGATCGCGCAGTTCGAGCACGTCGGCCTTGACGTTGCCGAACGTCGTCAACGGCTTGTCGATCGTGCCGCCCGCGAACGCGTCGATGATCGCGTTCTTGAAGTCCGCCTCGCGCGGATGCGCCGCGCAAACCTGGATGCGCTGCGTTGGCGTGAAGTCGTCGTATGCCAGACCCAGCACATCCATTTCAACGCCCGCCGTCACCAGGGCGACATTCGGCTTCAGATGCTCGGGCACGCCCGGCGTCGTATGCAAGGCGATGCCGAGCCACACTTGCTCGATGTCGTATTCGCTCGCGCCGTATTGACGCAGAAAGTCGCGCGCGGCGTTCGCGCCGTCGACCTCGAAGCGATCCGTCTTGCTCCGATAGGCATCGGTCAGCCCCATGTCATGGAACATCGCGCCGATATAGAGCAGCTCGGGATCGTATTTGAGCTGCTTGCGCTCGCCCGTCAGCGCGCCGAACAGGAACACGCGCCGCGAGTGGTGGAAGAGCAAGTCGTTCTCGGTATCGCGCACCAGTTCGGTCGCGGCGCGTGCGAGTTGACTATCGGGGATCTGAATACCGGCAATGCGCGTGCTCATCGAATGTTCTCCATGGACAGGACAGTGGCCGACGCGCGCTGCGCGCGGCCCGTTAGGAGCGGACATCGACGCGCCGGGATCGCCCCGCTCGTCTTCGCCCACCCCGCATCGGCGCAATCGGGCGAACGTGTATGCTTGCGTCGCGGTTCATGCGGTGATGCGTCGATGGAAAACAGTGTCGCCGCGCGGCCCGATCCGGACAATCGCAAAGGACCGGCGAACGCTGCCAACCGTACGTCGGCTTCTGCCATCGCGGATGGCGCGCCGGAACGATGGACCCGACGAACCCGACCCACAAACGGATCCCGTATGCGCGCAGTAGCGATCGCGATTTTCCCCGGCGTGCAGGCCCTCGACGTGGCGGGCCCGCTCGATGTGTTCGCCGAAACGAACGCATTCGTCGGCCCCGATGCGGGCTACTCGATCACACTCGTGGCCGAGCATCGCGAGCCCGTCATCGCATCGAACGGCATCCGCATGCTGCCCGATCGCGCGTTCGACGACGCCGATCCGCACGGCGTCCATACGGCGCTCGTCGCCGGCGGCCCGACCTTGCCCGACCACGCGCCGACGCCCGCACTCGTGCAGTGGCTCACGCACCGCGCATCGCGCTGCGCGCGATATGGCTCTGTCTGCACGGGCGCCTTCGCGCTCGGTCATGCGGGTCTGCTCGACGATCGGCACGTGACGACGCACTGGCAAAACGCACCCGCGCTCGCCTCGCAGTTTCCGCGCGCGCGCGTCGAACTCGACCGCATCCATATCCGCGACGGTGCGCTCGTGACGTCGGCGGGCGTCACCGCGGGCATCGACTTGTCGCTCGCGCTCGTGGCCGAGGATCACGGGCCGCACGTCGCGCTCGCCGTCGCCAAGCGTCTCGTCGTGTTCGCGCAGCGGCGCGGCGGCCAATCGCAGTTCAGCCCGTATTTGAGCGCGCCCGCCGACGAGACCTCGCCCGTGGCCAAGGTCCAGGTCTATGTGATGGACCATATCCGCGAGCGCTTTTCCGTCAATCAGCTCGCGAGCGTGGCCGGCATGAGTCCGCGGCATTTCGCGCGCATATTCGTGCAGCTCGCCGACGTCACGCCGCACGAATTCGTCGAGCGCGCCCGCGTCGACACCGCGCGCAACCTGCTCGAAAGCACCGACATGGCGCTCAAGACGATCGCCTACGAAAGCGGATTCGGCACCGCCGACCGCATGCGGATCGTCTTCACGAAGCGGCTCGGCGTCACGCCGAATGCCTATCGCGAGAGCTTCCGCCGCGCGTAAGCACGGCTCGACGATCGATCGTCGACGGCAATCGGCGGTCAGCGGTCGACGGCCCTCAATCGGCAATCAGCCAAGCCGCATACCGCGCTTCACGGCGGCGACACCGTTCCGACGCAAGGCGGCATCGCGGTCCGCACCCGCGCTACGCGATGCGAAGCTCCGCCGCGGCCGCGGCCTCGTGCAGAAACTCGACCGCGCGCGTTTCGTTCGCATAGGCGACGTTGATGCGTAACCACGGCGTCGCGCGCAAATCGGAATGGAACGCGTGTCCGGGCGGAATCGCGATACCGAACCGTTCGGCGAACTTCGAGAGCGTGCGCGAATCGGCGACATGCGGCACGCGCGCCCACAGGAAATGACCGCCGACGGGTGGACCGAACACTTCCCAGCCCGCCTGATCGAGCGTCTGCAGCGCGCGCGCCTGGGCTTCGCCAAGCTGGCGCCGCAATCGGTCGAGATACTTCCGGTACGCGCCGCGCTCAAGCATCGACGACACGATCGACTCGGCGAAACGCGACGACGTGATGCTCGTCAGCGTCTTGATATCGGCCATCATCCGAATCGCCTCGGGATCGGCAACCAGATACCCGACGCGCAGCGAACTCGAGAGCGTCTTCGAGAACCCGCCGATATAGATCACGCTTTCGAGCTGATCGAGCGTCGCGAGCCGATCGGTCGGCTCGACCTGGAAATCGGCGAACACATCGTCCTCGACGATCTTGAACGCGTGCTGCTTCGCGAGCTGCAGCACGCGGAACGCATTCGGCGGCGACATCGTCGTGCCCGTGGGGTTATGAAACACCGTGTTCACGAAGAACAGCTTGGGCCGGTATTCGCGCAGCTTCGCCTCGAGCACCTCGATATCGGGCCCGTGCCGCGTGCGCGGGATGCCGACGATCTGCACGTCCGAGATCCGCAGCAGGCCCAGCAGGTTGTAGTACCCGGGGTCCTCGACGAAGACCGTGTCGCCGGGCTTGAGCATCCAGCGAATCACGAGGTCGAGCGCCTGGCTCGCGCCCTGCGTGAGCATGATCCGATGCGGATGCACGTGAATGCCGAGCACGGCGAGACGCAAGGCGACCTGCTCGCGCAACGTCGCATTGCCGAGCGGCGTCGAATAGTCGATCAGACTGCGCGGATCCATGCGCGCCAACTGGCGGATCGCAAACGACAGCCCTTCCATGTCGCGCCAGTCCTCGGGCGTCCATCCGCTGCCGAGCCGCAACATGCCCGGACCGTGCTGAACCGCCTGCCAGGCCGGCCCCGAGACTTCCTCGACGAGTTCGGGACTCACGATCGCGAGCGATGCCGCGTGCGCGCGCCGGTCCGCGACATAGAACCCCGACCCCTGGCGCGAATCGACCAGGCCGAGCGACACGAGCCGATCGTACGCCTCGATGACGGGAAACCGGCTGATCCCATGTTGCGCGGCAAGCTGGCGGATCGACGGCAGCTTCGAGCCGACGCGCGCCTCGGGCGTGCGCAGCCACGTGCGCACGCCGTTGACGATCTGGTCGGTCAGCGGAATGCCGAGCGAAGCGTCGAGTTCAAGTTTCATGAGCAAGCGGCCAAGATTGGACTGTTCGTCAAAATGACTGAACAGTCTAGTCAAACTGTTCGGAACTGTTCATGTGATTGTGAGATATCTCAATCAATAATGCAGATGTGTCACAAGTCAAGTGGACAAAATACGGATCCCGCTCCAGCCCGCCGCTCGGCGCCCTTGTCAGGCCGGCGACCGAGGACGGTCCAGGATGCGCCGGGTCGTTGTCCCGTCTGTGTCACTCGCATGTCGCCAATGTCCGCTGACCCATCAGGTGAACCCCATGGATGAACTTCGCACTTTCGAACTCGATGAACCCCAAGTCGCTCAAGCGCTGAGCTTCGTGCGCGCCGCCACGATCAGCGCGATCAGCGGTCCGATCTGGGTCACGATCGAGGGTCATGCGGACGACTTCTGGCTCCTCGCGGGACATCGGATCAAAGTGCCCGCCGGCCGTCGAGCGTGGCTCTCGGCCGAGCACGCGGGCGCGCGCTTCACGGTCCAGTCGCACGGACGCGCGCGCCGCGACCGGTGGGGCAGCGTCACGCGCGTGCTGAGCGCCGCCGCGGCCCGGCTCACGCGCACGACGCCGACCCGCTCGGCCTGAAGGCAAACTGAGCCCGACCTGAGCGCGACCTGAATACGACCTGAACGCGGCTCGAATACGACCCGCGTCGGCCGGTCCGGAACGCGCGCCACGCGCACGGCATACCGGACCGGTCAGACCAACACGGCCTCCCCGCATCGATCGCTCACCCACTGACCGCGCGAGCCCATCCGGCGCGCCCTGCCCCGACACCCGGCACGGCATCCGGCACAAAAGCGCCGCGCGCGACCGCGCAACCCGATCGCCGGTCCCCCGATCGGTCGCCCCATTTGTCCTGTTTACAACAAAATTTGTCCGACACTCTCGGACAAGACAATTTATTCTGCAGCCTATCGGAAAAAATCGAATCCGATCCATCCCGAAAAGCACACTGTTGGAACCATGAATTCAACCGCGAACACCGCTCTGTCCAAGCCCGCCGCGTCAGCCGCGACCGCTTCCGCGGCCGCCTACGAAGGCACCGTCTTCAAGATCATCGGCGCGATCAGTTTTTCGCACCTGCTCAACGACATGATGCAGTCGTTGATTCTCGCGATCTATCCGCTGCTCAAGTCGAATTTCGCACTGAGCTTCGGCCAGATCGGCCTGATCACGCTCACGTATCAGATCACGGCCTCGCTGCTGCAGCCGGTCGTCGGCCTGTACACCGACAAGCATCCGAAGCCCTATTCGCTGCCGGTCGGCATGGGCTTCACGCTGACGGGCCTGCTGCTCATGGCGTTCGCGCCGACCTTCGGATGGCTGCTCCTCGCGGCGGCGCTCGTGGGCTGCGGTTCGTCGGTCTTCCACCCTGAGTCGTCGCGCGTCGCGCGCATGGCCTCGGGCGGCCGTCATGGCCTCGCGCAGTCGCTGTTCCAGGTCGGCGGCAACGCCGGTTCGTCGCTCGGACCGCTGCTCGCCGCGCTGATCATCATGCCGCACGGCCAGCACAGCATCGCGTGGTTCGCGATCGCCGCGCTCGTCGGCATGGTCGTGCTCACGTTCGTGAGCCACTGGTACAAGGGCGCGCGTCTGCACGCCAAGCCGCGCGCACGCGCCGCCGGCCACGCGACGCTGTCGCAAGGCCGCATCATGTTCGCGCTCTTCGTGCTGCTCGTGCTGATCTTCTCGAAGTACTTCTATCTCGCGAGCCTGAACTCGTACTACACGTTCTATCTGATCGACCGTTTCCATCTGCCGGTCGAGACCACGCAGTTCTATCTGTTCGCGTTCCTGTTCGCCGTGGCGGTCGGCACCATCGTCGGCGGCCCGATCGGCGACCACTTCGGCCGCAAGTACGTGATCTGGGTGTCGATCCTCGGCGTCGCGCCGTTCACGCTGCTGCTGCCCTACGCGAACCTGTTCTGGACGGGCGTGCTGACCGTCATCATCGGTCTGATCCTCGCGTCGGCGTTCTCGGCGATCATCGTCTACGCGCAGGAACTCATTCCGGGCAAGGTCGGCATGGTCGCCGGCATGTTCTTCGGATTCGCGTTCGGCATCGCGGGCATCGGCGCGGCCGTGCTCGGTCATGTCGCCGATGCGACGAGCATCGAAACGGTCTACAAGATCTGCAGCTTCCTGCCGCTGTTCGGCATCTTCACGGTGTTCCTGCCGAATATCGAAGGCGCACGCGCGCGCAAGGCCAAGGCAGCCTGATCGCCGCCTGACGCCTCGCTTCATCCCGCGGCCGATGCCTCGGCGATCTCGCGATCGCCGGCGCATCGGCCGCTGTCGTTAAGGCGCGCGTTGTTAAGGCCGGCGTTTTCGCGCGCGGGACGCACGCCGCGCCCCTTCACTCAGCGCGAGAAATGCGATGTCTGGAAGCCCTGCGCGATCGCGGGCGAAGCGGTCGAGAGCACGAAGTCCGAATACACCGCACGCGCGCTGTCCGACATCGGCGTCGCGAATACGACATCCGGCGAACCGAACCACGTCCCGATCTGCAGATACTGGAGCGCGCCCGAATCGGCCGTGAGCTGCGTGCCGTCGATCACGACGTTGCGCGTGATCGTATTGCCGAGCGGCACGCCGGGCATGTCGGTCAGGATCACGGGCAGCGTCGGATACTGCGTCGCGTACGGCGCCGTGCTGTACGGCACGGCGCGCAAGGCGGTCTGGAACACGCCGGTCGTCGACACGACGTCGGGTTCCTGCCAGCTCATGCCGCGCGAGTCGGCGCTGATCGCGGGCAGCAGGTTCACGAACAGATTGTCCGACACCGTGTTGTCGCGTCCGCCGCCGATGAACACGGCCTGGCCGACCTTCGAGAACACGTTGCGACGGATGATCGTGCCGCAATACTCGTCGTCGAGATAGACACCCATCGTCGCGCTCGGCGCCGAGGTCGAGCCGATATCGTGGATGAAGTTGTCCTCGATGATCGTGCCTCGCATGGTCCAGTCGCGGCCCGCGTAGATCGCGCCCGAATCCGAGGTCTCCGTCACGACGTCGTAGATCTCGTTGTTGCCGATCTCGTGATTGTTGCCGCTGAAGAGGATACCCGCGTGCGGGCCGTTGTAGATCGTGTTGCCCGTGATCGTATCGCCCGCGCCCGACACGCTGATCGCCGGACGATACGCGCGCGAACGGCGCGCATAGTCGTGGATCGTACTGTTCGTCACGAAGCTGCTGCCCGCGGCCAGCGTCGTGCGATTGCCGCTATAGATCGTGATTCCGCCCTCGCCCGTGTTCGAGGCCGTCACATACTGGAATCCGCTCGCGCCCGCGCTCGATACGCCCGCGCGATTGCCCATGTTGCGGATCACGACATGATCGACCGTGTTCTTGCCGCCGCCGTTGAACTGCACCGCGTCGCCGCGGCCGATATCGAGCGTCAGGTTCTGCAGCGTCAGGTATGTCGCGTTGTTCGCGACGAAGATCGAATCGGCGACCGAGACCTGCACGTCGCCGTCGGTCATCGTCGCGGGCGGCCAGAAGTACAGCAGCCCGGCGTTCGAATCGACATAGTATTCACCCGGCGAATCGAGCTCCGACAACGCGTTCTCGATGAACACGCGCTGGCCGACCGCGAGCCCCAAGGTCGGCGCGGGCGACTGGAGCGTGATCACCCCCGACGCGTCGACCGACTGCACGGGCAACGTCGTGTCGGCCCAGTCGCGCGCCCAGTATCCGAACGCATGGAGGTTCGGTTCATTCGCCCATGCGGACGGATTGCCGCCGCTGACGGTGAAGGTGAGTCCCGTCGGACCGCCGGGCAGCGACGCGATGGTCGCGAAACCCGAGTTCGGCCAGCGCGCGATCGTCATCGGCTGATCCCGGAAGAACACTTCGAGCGGCGCGGGCGTGATCGAGATCCCATAGCCGTGCCGATTGAACGTGCCGAGATTCGTCACGCCGCTCGCCGCGAGCGATGCGACGAGCACGCTGCCGTGCGCGGAGACCGGAATGCGCGCGAGCGCGCTCGGATCCGTCACGGCCTTGAAGCCCGTGACGATCTGCGAACCCGTGATGATCGCCGAATCGTCGGCCGGCCCCGAGATCGTGATCGTCGTGCCGCTCCATGACGGATCGAGCGTGACCGTCAGCGTCGACGCGATCCGGTATGTGCCCGAAGCGAGCACGATGTCGTACGACGATATGCCCGAACCGACGAGCGCCTTGTTCGCGCTGAGCACGCGCAAGGCATCGCGCAACCCGAGGTTCGACGCCGACAGATTGACCGTCGCGGGTGCGGCGGTCGCACCGCTCTCTTCGGCATTGGTCGCGGCCGCCGTCACATTGACCGTCGTGGCCTGCGCGCCCGCGCACGACAAGACACCGGCCAATCCCAGCGCGGCCGCGCGGGAACGCACGCGCCAGCCATGCGTGTATTTGAATAGGTTTCTTGTGCTGGCGTAAATCTGTACTGCGAACGAATACATATCGACCTCGGCTTCGATAACGTGACGAATGCACATGGTGCGCGAATGCGCGGTGCAACGGGCCCGACACACGTTCGATTCCATCGAACGTGCGTTCACGCCCACGCCATGCACGCATTCACGGCAGCCCCGCCCCCCGACGGAGCCGCCAACGTAACCGGCGCCGCCGATGCGCACCGGTCAGCGCGCGATAGTCGGCCTCGGTCTGCGCAAGCGCAACGCTCGCCCCTTGCAGTTCGGCAAGGGCGTGCAATCGCATGCGCTGATTCTCGATATCCAGCTTCTGAAGGTCGCGCAGTCCTTCGCGCAGCGTCTTTTCGACGCGCGCGCGACGGTTCGCGAACTGGCGGTTCAACCATTGCAGATCGCGCGGATCGGTCCCGCCTTGCGGATCGAAGGCGAAGCGCGCTTCGATCTCGGCGCGCCACGCCAGCAATTCGCCGCGCGCCACTTCGCCGAGTCCCTTGACCTTGCCGAGCATCGGCTCGACGACGTCGGCCGCCGTTTCGATGCCGAACGACGCGAGCGTCGCCTTGCGGCCCGGCCCGATCGCGGCAAACTTCGTATCGGCAAGCACATAGGCCGACAGGAATTTGTCGCGCTGCTTTTCGCGCACGAGCGCGAAAAGCTTCTGCCGTTCACGCTGGTAACCGCGCGGCAACGCATCGAGTCCGCGCTTCGCGCGCTCGAGCGCGCGGAGTTTGTCGGCGAACGCGCGCGAGTGGCGGATCTTCCGATAGCGCGCAAGCAGCACGTCGTACTCGTGCTGCGCGCGTTCGAACGCATCGCGCCGCCGCAGATACTCGCGACGATAGGGACGCTCGGCGAGCATCAGATCGGCGACCCACGCGAACGGCCAGAGCACGGCGAGCCCGATCCGCGCCTCGGGCACGAAGACGGCGCCGACGATCGACGCCAGCGTCCAGGCGAGCGCCATGGCATGGGCGATGCGTCGGCGCATGCGCAAGGGATGCACACCGTGCGCCGACGACGTCAGCGTAGAAGACGCGCGATCGGCCGCCGCGCGCATCGCTGCGGCCCGCATCGCGGACGACGTCGATTTCGGCGCCGCCAGATCGGGATGCCCCTCCGGATCGCCGAGCGCGGCGATGCGCTGCCAGACCTGCTGGATGTCCGCGTTGTCGGGCAAGGCGAGGTGCGTGCCGGCCGCGGGCAAGGTCGGCAGGAAATACTGCATGCCCGTGCGCGTCTCGATCTCGCACCACGGGCAGCCGCGCAGATGCGCGGGAAAACGATGGATCGAATCGGTCGCGCAGGTGCGCAGACTGCGGCCGAACGTATCGAGCGCCTGCACCCAGTCGCGCGCGCTCGGACGCGTATTCGTCGCGCCCGCTTCGGTAAACGCCGCTTCGAACAACGCCGCGATCGTCGGCGACACGGTCTCGAGCGCGAGTGCATGCGGCGGCGTCTGCATGCCGCGCGCTTCGCGATGCGGGCCATAGGCGAAGCGATACTCGGCGATCGCCTGCTCGATCGGCATATCGCCTGCCGCATGAATGCCCGCGTACGGATGCCGTCCCATGAACAGCAGATGGAACACGAGCACCGCGAGTCCGAATGCATCGTGATTCGGCGTGCGCGCGGCCTCGGCGAACGACGGCACGGCCTGCAGCTCGGGCGGCGTGAAATGCTGGACGCCGACTTCGCACGCGAAGCGTGTGCCCAGCGCATGGATGTCGAACGAGTCGCAATCGATAAAGCACGCGACGCTGTCGCGGCGTATCACGAGATTGCCTTGATTGACGTCGCCGACGACATGACCGTGCGCATGAATCGCGTCGAACGCCGCCGCGATATTGCGTGCCGCCGCGACGAGAAACGCATAGTCCGCATGCGCGAAGAACTGCTTGCGCTGAACCGGACTGTAGAGATGATGGACGGGCTCGTAGCCGTCGACGCGTCGCATCGTGAAGCCCGCGACACGCGCGCCGTCCGCGAACAGCACACCGCTGGGCCAGGCCGCGATCGTGCGCAGATAGCTGTCGCCGAGCGCGGTCATCGCACGCAGCTTGGCCTGGTGACGCGCGGGCAACGGTTCGCGATAGAGCTTCGCGACGGAACCCGGATGCTCGCGCAGCGCATAGACGCGGCCCTCCCCGCCTTCGCCGAGCAACGCGCCGAGCGCGACTTCGCGCCCTGCATCGTCAAAAACCCGCTCGACTTCGGATGACGACGCGTGCGCGTCCGCCGGCATCGAATCGAATCCATCGACGCTCACGGCAGGCTCCTGCGGCGGCGCGTCGCGACGACGAGCGTCTTGTCGTCGTCGGTGCGCGCGTTGATCGCCGCACTCGACAGAAAGCGCGCGAGATCGGTGTTGAGCTGCACGCAGCGCGCGGGGTCGACGCCGCGCAACGCCGCGAACATCGGTTCGAAAAATGGCGTATGCGCCTCGCGCGTCGCATAGACGAGTGCAAGGCGCTGAAGACCGTCCGTGAGCAGCGACACCTCGTCGGGCGCCGCGATGATCTCCGCGTTCAGATGCGCGGCCGCGTCAGGATCGGTCACGAAGTAGGTCGTGTTCGCATATTCGCCCGCGTCGGGCCAGAACACCGGCCGCAGCGCGCCGTCGGCGCGATCCGGCGACCGCACCACGACCGCGCCGTCGCCGATCTGGAACACGAGCGCGCGCTCGGGCCCGATCACGGCGCCGACGAGCGTGCACGCGAATTGACGCGCCGGCGCGCGCTGCCAGGTGCTCGCGAGCGAGATCTCGGCGCGTACATGCCGCACGCAGGCGGCCGCGAGCTTGACGTCGAGCGCGGACGCGCCGCGCGCTTCGACGCGATCGCATAAAAAGCGTCCGCCCGTCTCGCACATGATGCGCGCGCCGATCGCGCCGTAACGCGCGCTACCCGCGCCGTCGGCCGCGAGCGCGATCAGCCACTCGGCGCCGTCGGCGCCCGATGCGACCGCGACGAAGCTCGCGTCCTGGCACGACTCGCCCGCCTGCACATGCGACGTGCCGGTCGCGGACGCGCTCACATAACGCCAGCTCACACGAGCGCCCAACCCGACGGATTCTGCAGACGCACTTCGGCGCCCGGCGCCGATTGCGAAACCGAACGCATCGAATTCGAGAGCCATTGGAACAGCTCGCGGAACTTGAGGCCCTGCAGGCCCAACGGCGTGCGCACCGACAACTGGCGCAGCACGTCCATGTTCGCGCCCTCGATCCCGACGGCAAAAAACGCGAACTTCTTGTTCGCCTCGCCTTCGGCGACACGCGCGGCCGCGGCGCGCCAGTCGTCGGTCGGTTCGCCATCGGTCAACAGAAAGATCCACGGACGATAGAACGCGATGCCGTTCGCGCGGTACTCGGCCTTGCGCGCCTCGAGCAGATCGAGCGCAAGCGTGACGGCCGCGCCGAGCGGCGTGTCGCCTTGCGCGCTCAAGGCGGGCGGCACGAAATGTTCGATCGTATGGAACGGCACTTCGACGTTCGGCGGCCCGAAGGTCACGATCGCGGTTTCGACGCGTTTGCCCGCGAGCGTGTCGGCCGTCAGCTCTTCTCGAAAATGTTCGAGACCCGCGTTGAGTTGTTCGATCGGCTCGCCTTCCATCGAACCCGACCGGTCGAGCAACAGCACGCAAGGACAACGCGGCTCGGGGTTTTCCGCGAAGTTGTCCGTCCCGAACGCGACCTGCTCGGCAAACGGATTGTCATTCTCGTTCATGGTAATCCCGCTCTATTCGCGCCTTGCCGGCGCAGTTTTAATAAGACTCATGTGTGCGCTGTCGATCGGCCGGCCCAAGGTCCCGGCCTTTGCGCACGAAGCCGATCAGCCGTGGCGATTGTCCCGATTGCCCGGTTCCCCCGGGAAAACCCCCGGACCGGAGAAGCCGCTGATGACCCGCTACAAGAGTTTCCACGCGCATTCGGTCGACGATCCTGCCGCCTTCTGGGGCCGGCAAGCCGACCGGATTCACTGGCATACGCCGTTCACCCAGGTTCTCGACGACTCACGACCGCCCTTCGCCCGATGGTTCGTCGGCGGCACGACCAATCTCTGCTACAACGCGCTCGACCGGCATCTGCCCGAACGCGGCGCACAGGACGCGCTGGTCTATATATCGACCGAAACCGGCGCCGAGCGCAGGTTGACTTTTGCGGAAATGTTCGTCGAAGTGAATCGGATGGCCGCGGCGATGCGCGCGCTCGGCGTGCAGCGCGGCGATCGCGTGCTGATCTACATGCCGATGATTCCCGAGGCCGTGTTCGCGATGCTCGCGTGCGCGCGGATCGGCGCGATTCACTCGGTCGTGTTCGGCGGTTTCGCGGCGGGCAATCTCGCCACGCGCATCGACGACGCCGAACCCGTGCTCATCGTGAGCGCCGATGCGGGATCGCGCGCGGGACGCGTAATCCCCTACAAGCCGCTGCTCGACGATGCGCTGCTCGAATCGAAAGCGCCGCAGCCCAAGGTGCTGCTCGTCGATCGGCGTCTCGCGCCGATGCCGCTCTTTCCGGGCCGCGACACCGTCTATCCGAGCGCGCCCGAACCCGGCGAGCCGACGCCGATCGTGCCGTGCGAATGGCTCGAATCGAACGAACCCTCATACATCCTCTACACATCGGGCACGACGGGCCGGCCCAAGGGCGTGCAGCGCGACGTCGGCGGCTATGCGGTCGCGCTCGCGACGTCGATGGACTATCTGTTCGGCGGCAAGCCCGGCGACGTCATGTTCACGGCGTCCGATATCGGTTGGGTCGTCGGACACAGTTATATCGTCTACGCGCCGCTGCTCGCGGGCATGACGACGGTCCTCTACGAAGGACTGCCGGTGCGGCCCGACGGCGGGGTCTGGTGGCGCATGGTCGAACGGCTCAAGATCAACCTGATGTTCACGGCGCCGACCGCGATCCGCGTGCTCAAGAAACAGGATCCGGCCCTGCTCCGCGCGTCGGATCTGTCGAGTCTGCGCGCGCTGTTTCTCGCGGGCGAACCGCTCGACGAGCCGACGGCGACCTGGATCGCGCGCGCGATCGACAAGCCGGTCATCGACAACTACTGGCAGACCGAGACCGGCTGGCCGATGCTCACGCTGCCGCGCGCGATCGATGGCGTCGAGATTCCGGCGCCCAAACTCGGCGCGCCCGGCGTGCCGGTCTACGGCTATCGGCTCAGCGTGCGCAACGAACGCACGGGCGCGGTCTGCGCGGCCGGGCAGAAAGGCGTGATCGCGCTCGACTATCCGCTGCCGCCGGGCTGCATGACGACCGTCTGGCGCGACGACGAGCGCTATATCAAGACGTATTGGTCGAACTTCATCGGCCGGATGTCCTATTCGACATTCGACTGGGGCGTACAGGATGGGGATGATTTCGTGACGATTCTCGGGCGCACCGACGATGTGATCAACGTCGCGGGGCATCGGCTCGGGACGCGCGAAATCGAGGAAAGTCTCTCGCGTCACCCGGCCGTGGCCGAGGTTGCGGTCGTGGGCGTCAAGGACACCGTCAAGGGACAGGTCGCGTTCGGCTTCGTCGTGCTGCGCGACCCCACGCGGGCCGAACAGGCGATGGATCGCCTCGCGCTCGAGGGAGAGTTGATGCAGACGGTCGACCGGCAGCTCGGCTCGGTCGCGCGGCCCGCGCGCGTGCTGTTCGTCGGGCTGCTGCCCAAAACGCGCTCAGGCAAGCTGCTGCGGCGCGCGATCGCGGCGCTCGCCGAAGGCCGCGAACCCGGCGATCTCACGACGATCGAGGATCCGTCGGCGCTCCATCAGATTCGCGCCGCGCTCGGCTTCGCCGGGCAAGTCTAGCTGTGCAGCGTCAAACGCGCGTTTCGAAACATGCGGCATCCGGTGCATCTCGGCTGACGCGCCGCCCGAATCGCGCCTATCGGGGCGCTCGCGCGTGGCTTAGGCGTTGAAACCCATCCATCCCGTGCGCTTCGAGGCCTGGCGGTCGAGATCACGCATACGGGCTTCGAGGTCGTAGAGGTCGACGGCTTCCGCGAGGTAGGCTTCCTCACGTTCGAGACGGCGTTGTTCGGCGCTCTTCGTGAGTTCGTTGACGATCTTCCACAGTGCGTACATGGTGCTGCTCCTTGCTGACGGCGCCGATCGGGCGCCGGTTCGAGTCCTGCGACCGATCCGAATTGCCGGACCCATCGCCTAAGTGTTTTCCCTAGGTACGCATTCTAGGTGAAAACCCTGATCTTGAAAAGACGAAAAATATTCGAATTCGGTTTATTTTTTGCGGCGCAACACATCCCGCCTCGCCGTGCTGTGCCGACGAGGCGAGGCGGGAAAATCCCTGTCGATCAGGTCCGTCACGCCCGCTGCGCGGCCGGGGCGCCACCACGCCAACGGCCCCGTTCAGGCCTGATGGGGCGTGCGATGGGACGTCCCATCGAAGGCACGTTCGGCGTTCGGCAGCCCGATCCAAGGCCGAAGCCGATAAACGCACGCGCAAATCAGGCGATCAGCACGGTCTGCGGCGGCGTGAGCGCCACGCCGGACGTCCGCCGGTGCAGGCGGAAGAAATCGTAGATCAGCCGGCTCGAATCCGGCCCGTCCGACACATGGAACGGCATCGCGCCATCGCCGCCGCTCCACGCATGGCGCAGGCCCGCGATCCGGCAATCGCGTACGACCGGCACGTCGTCGAGCAGCCAGTCGTGGCGGATCACGCCGCCCGGCGCGCTGTCGCGGGCCGTGCCGTGCAAACGTTTCCCGCTCGCGTCGACGAGCCGGTTCAGGCGAACGAACTGGCTCGCGAGCTGGTCGGCATTGCGCGGCGAAACGACATCGTCATCCTCGCCGTGCACGACGATCGCGGGCATGCCCGGATGATCGGCAAATTCCTTGAGTCCCCCGACGAGATGCAGCGGGTCGTCGCGCGTGCCGCGGCGCATCGTCGCGAGCGCCGACATCGCCGAGTGCGCGTCGCCCATGACCGGTCCCGAATGCAGCGCGACCGCCGCGAACACCTGCGGATACCGGATCGCGAGCAGCGCCGCCATCCCCGCGCCCGCCGACATGCCGGCGACATAGACGCGCGACGCGTCGATGTCGTACCGCTCGATGACGGCCTCGACCAACGAGACGATCGACCGCGCCTCGTGACCGCCCGCGCGCTCCGACGCGTCATACCAATGCCAGCAGCGATGCGGATGCGCGACGCGCGACTGCTCGGGATAGAGCACGACGAAGCCGTATTCGTCGGCGATCGCGTTCATCCGCGTGCCCTGCGCGAATTCCTCTCCGGTCTGCTTGCAGCCGTGCAACATGACGACGAGCGGCCGCTTATTGCCACTCCCGCCCCCGCCCTTCGCGGGCGGGACATAGATGCCGTAGCCGAGATGGTTGACGAGATCGCCGGGCGCGGGCGGCGCGGAGTGAAAGGATCGCGACCAGTCGCCCTTGAGCCACGCATGACGCGAGGGCCGCACGCGCGACTCGGCGGGTTTGGCGCGCGTGCGCGCAACGCTCGCCGCGCTTCGAACGCTTTGCGAAGTCGTCGCCGGCGAGGCTTTCGATCGTGTGGCGCTGCTGCCGCGCGCTTTGACGGTCTTGCCGATCGTCGGCCGCACGCCGAGCGGGTCAAGCCGTTTTGATGTCGCCGACGCGCCCTTGGCGCCCGACCCCTTGGCCGCGCCCGCTTTCTTGGCCGACGCCGTGCTCGATTTCGCCTTGATGCTCGACGAAGCCTGCGTACCGAGCGTGCTTTGCGTGATATCCCAAACCGCGCGCTCGCCGCGCTTCGCGGCATTGCGCAGCGCGCGCATCTGGATCTGCGCAATCTTGCCGAGGCCGCGCAGCCAGGTCGAAGTCAAACTCTTGCCCATGATGTGTTCTCCGGTTCAGTCGCGGTTCGCGTCCCGTCTCGGTCCGGCGTCGACAGATCGCGTCGACGCTCGACCGCTGCTGGACACGAACACCGTGGTTTCCGGCGGTTGTGCAATGCACCATAACATCTTTTGGCGCGCGCTGCTTTTGCAGAAAAAGGCGTCAGAGAAACTGCGCCAAAAAGCGGCGCATTCCGCGGCGGCGGCGAAAAAATCGGCGGTTTATACTCGCATTTGCGCATGGCTGTTTCCATGCGGATCACGTGGTCGTTGCCTGTAAAACATGAGTTCGACGTCGTTGCTTCCGACCCCTTTGTGGTTCACGCTGACCGGTTTCGGCGGCGTGGCCGTGACCATCCCGGTCGCGCTCGCGATCGCCGCATGGCTCGCGGCGGGCATGCGGCTACGGGCCGCCGTCGAATGGCTCGCCGCGCTCGCCCTCGCGGGCGCGCTCACGATCGCGACGAAAATTGCGTTCCTCGGCTGGGGCGTCGGCATCCGGCGCATCGACTTCACGGGCATCAGCGGGCATGCGGTGCTGTCCACGCTCGTCTTCCCGGTGATGTTCAGCGTCGTGCTGATCAACGCGCCGATCGTCGTGCGCCGCGCGAGCTTTCTGGTCGGCCTCGGATTCGGGCTCGCGATCGGCGCGTCGCGTGTCGTGGTACGCGCCCATTCGATCTCCGAGATCGTCGCGGGATGCGCGCTCGGCGCCTTGTTCGCGTGCGTGTTCGTGAGCCGGCTCGAAGCGCGGCCCGCGCCGAGCGAGCCGACACCGCATCCGATCCTCGTCTCGTTGAGCCTCGTCGCGCTGATCGGCGCGCTGCACGGCGTCCATGTGCCGACCCAGCGCTGGGTCACCTCGATCGCGCTCGACCTGTCGGGCCACGAGCGGCCGTTTATCCGCGCGCGCTGGCATCGCGACGGCCGCGCCACATCGCGGCTCGTCGACGACCTGACCGCGATTCACGCACGCGGTCCGACGTCCTGATCACGCCGCCTTCGCGCGGAACGTCCCGATCCATATCGTTTCTCGACCCCTATTTCTTCGCCCGGATCCTGTCGAGCTCGCGCTTCCCGCCCGATACGCCGTGTGCCTCCGTCGCGCTTAAATAGCCTTGCGTGAACATCCGCACGGCCGCGTCGAGTTCGACCTCGGCGAGCAAACGGCGGCCGACGATCGCGTCGTTGGCCGAACCGAGCGTGTCCTGCAAGACCGATACGTGCGCCATCATGCGCCGGCGTGCGCGCCCGTCGAGCGCCGGCGCCAGAAACTCGATCGCATAGCGCAGGCGCTTCGCGTCGATCCGGACCTGGTGCCGCGCGTCGGGCGTCAACGATGCGAGATCGGCGACGCGCGCGAGCTTCCGATAGCGCTTGTTCAACACGCGCCGGGCGTCGGGATTCAGCGGCCGCGCACGCCGGTTCTTCGCCTGCGCGACGAGCACCGCCACCTGCCGCGCGATCTGCATGACGAGCCGCGCGTAGCGCGGCGACGTCATCGCCTCGCGCAAGGCCTGCGCGGCGCGCGCGCGATGGGCGGCGACGCGCCCGCGCGCCGCGTCCCATTGCGCCGCATCGCGTGCCTGCACATCGGCCGGGCTCTCGGCGCTCGCCTCGCGCGCCGCGCGCGCGACGGCTTCGAACGTCTCCTCCGCGAGCACGTCCCAATCGCGGACATCGCCGAGCAACGCGGCGATCCATTTGAGCTCCTTCTGTTCGGCCACCAAAGCGGCGGCATCGAGCTCGGGTCCGAAAAACCGATAGGCCGTGCGCATCCGCCGCAAGGCGATCCGCATCTGATGCACGTACTCGATCGCCTGCCCCTCGACGACGCCCTGTACGTTCGCGATCCATTGCGCGAAGACATTGCGCGCGACCGCCGCGGCGAGCGACGCATAGGTCTGACGCGCGCCGAAGTCGATCGGTCCGGCCTTGCGCGGTTTGTCGGCCGACTGCGAGGCACGCGTCAGCGCATCGTGCTCGACGAGCGTCAACAAGCCGTCGGCGTTGAGTTCGAGGGCGAGATCGAAGAGCCGGACCGCGCGCGCCGCGAGTTCGATACGCGTATCGGCGTCGGGCGAGGCATAAAGATCGGGCGCCGCGTCGTCGGGATTGTCGACGTCGGCAAGTTCGAGCGAGATCCGCAGTTCGACGAACGACCGGCGCTCGCCGCCTGCACGGCCCGCGCCGTCCTCACCGTTCTCACCGTCCCCGCCGTCCGCTCCGGCCCCGTCGCGCGTCGCGGGCGCGCTGAGCACGCCCGCGTCGAGGCTGATCGTCAGCGGCGCGCCGTCGTGATCGAGCCGCCACCAGTGCCGCTCGACGTCGGCGCGCCACGGCACGTCCCCGCATTGGCCGGCGAAATCGGGCAATTGGTCGCGCGTCAGCGCGACGGGCTCCCACGACCGTACGCGCAAGCCGGGCAATACGGGCCAATCGTGGACGGCGATCGCAAAGCGCCGCGCGCCCGCGTCGAGGACCAGACATTGCCAGGCGGGGTCGCCGCTCGGCGGATCGTCGCAGTGGTGCAATTCGAGCGCGAATTTCGCTTGATCGTGCCGCACGCCCGCGAGCGGGGCATGATTCGCGAGCACGGCAAGCCAGCGCGCGACATCGGGCGAGGCCCCGACCGGTGCATCCGTCAATGAATTCGCGGGCGCAGCCGGCGCGGCGGCGGCGGAAACGCCCGTCGCGGCGAGGCGGGTCGCGGGCACGGTCGGACGAAAGACGAGTTCCAGCACACGCTGCATAGGCTGCTCTCCGGTTCACGCTTTGTTCCAGACTAAGCCGCACGCGACCAAACCGCCATCGGGAAGCATACTGCGTTCCACTTTGTGCACCGCACAGAACGCTTGCAGGCCGCATAAACCGCCGCAGAACGCGTTAGCGCGCCCCCTCTCGACACGCGCCCGACCTCGACCCGATCCTGGATCGCCGCCCGCCTCGTGATGGCGTTCTGCAGACCTGCGCTTCGCCCCGCCCTGTTCCGTGCCGCTGCCCGCGCTATCCTTCACGCGGCCAGACGGCTTCGTCCTCGGATCGGCATCCCTCGCCGCATCCCTGTTTACCCGCATCGGGCACCATCGTCACATATCGGTCACGCGGCCTTGATATTTATTCGAGTTCACGTGCGCGCGTTCGCGCGCCGCGTGCCGTCCTCCCGATCCCAGTCTCATACACGCTCTACCCCCCGAGGAGCCCCGCATGTCTGAGCTTTCCGCATCTTCGTCACACGCCGCACGCGCCGCGCTAGGCCGTAAGGTCAGCCTCGGCGTCTTTGCCCTGTTTCTCATCGCCGGGATCGCGTATGTCGGTAGCCATCTCGCCGACGATCTGCGTCCCGTTCAGCTCGGATCGAGCCTGCCCTATGTCCTGCTGGGCATCGCCCTGCTGATCGCGCTGGGCTTCGAGTTCGTCAACGGCTTCCATGACACCGCGAACGCGGTCGCCACGGTCATCTACACGAACTCGCTGCCGCCGAACGTCGCGGTCGTCTGGTCCGGCGTGTTCAACTTCGTCGGCGTGCTCGTCTCGAGCGGCGCCGTCGCATTCGGGATCCTGCAACTGCTGCCCGTCGAACTGATCCTGCGCGTGGGCAGCGCGCAAGGTTTCGCGATGGTGTTCGCGCTGCTCATCGCGGCGATCATCTGGAATCTCGGCACCTGGTATTTCGGCCTGCCGTCGTCGAGCTCGCATACGCTGATCGGTTCGGTCATCGGCGTGGGCCTCATGAATCAAGCCCTCGCGGTCAAGACGGGCACGAGCGGCGTGGACTGGAACCAGGCCGTCAACGTCGGCAAGGCGCTGCTGTTCTCGCCGGTCGTCGGCTTCCTGCTGTCGGCGCTGCTGCTCGTCGCGATGAAAGCCCTGATCCGCAAGCCCGAACTCTATGCGGAACCGAAGAAGGATTCGCCGCCGCCGTTCTGGATCCGCTGCCTGCTGATCCTGACCTGCACGGGCGTGTCGTTCGCGCATGGCTCGAACGACGGCCAGAAAGGCATGGGCCTCATCATGCTGATCCTGATCGGCACGGTGCCCACGGCATTCGCGCTGAACAAGGCCGTCGACGCGAGCCAGACCCAGACCTATATCGCGATCACGCACAGCGCCTCGGACGTCATCGGCAAGTACGCGACGCCCGGCGCGCAATCGACGGACCCGCGCGCCGACGTCGAAACCTATATCCAGTCGCACACGCTCCAGCCGAGCACGATTCCGGCGCTGCGCGCGCTGACGGACCAGATCGGCCAGAACATCGCGCAATCGGGCGCCGTGTCCGAAATCCCGCAAAGCAATATCAGCAACGTGCGCAACGACATGTACCTTGCGTCCGAAGCGCTGCGCCTGATGGACAAGGCGAAGGAACCCGTCTTCAGCGAAGCGGACCACGCGGTGCTCGCGAACTACAAATCGGCGCTTGACCATTCGACGAAGTTCATCCCGACGTGGGTCAAGGTCGCCGTCGCGCTCGCGCTCGGCCTCGGCACGATGGTCGGCTGGAAGCGCATCGTCGTGACGGTCGGCGAGAAGATCGGCAAGCAGCATCTGACCTACGGTCAGGGCGCCGCGGCCGAATTCGTCGCGATGGCGACGATCGGCGCGGCCGACGTCTATGGGCTGCCGGTCAGCACGACGCACGTGCTATCGTCGGGCGTCGCGGGCACGATGGCCGCGAACGGCTCGGGCCTTCAGTGGTCGACGGTGCGCAGCCTCCTGCTCGCCTGGGTGTTGACGCTCCCCGCGTCGATCGGTCTCGCGGCCGGTCTCTTCTGGCTGTTCCGCTCGGTCTTCTGAGCGCCTGACGGCGTCTACCGCGCCCCGTCCGACGGGGCGCGCGGGTACAGCGCGTGCTGTCCCGATCGTAAGCCCGCGACGCGATCGCGTCGCGCTTATCGATCGTCCGGCCCACGCGCCCGACCGCTTGTGCGCCGGCCGCCTCTCGTGGCGGCCGACGCGCTCAGGAGACGCTCATGACTGTAGGCACCATCCTCCTCATCGTTCTGATTTTGCTGCTTATCGGCGCGCTCCCCGCGTGGCCGTATAGTGGCGGCTGGGGCTATCGTCCCACGGGCCTGCTCGGCATCGTCGTCATCGTCGTCATCATCCTGTTGTTGACCGGCCGCATCTAAAAAGCAGGGTCACACGACCGTCACGATCCGCGTGTACAAGGCGCTTAAATCCAGAACAAATACAACACCGTGACCACCGCTTTTCCGCCTTCAAGCCTCACGCTGCAGACGATTCTCGGGGAACGTCTGCTGACGCCGGTATACCAACCGATCGTCAATCTGGCCGAGCACGCAATCTACGGCCACGAAAGCCTGATTCGCGGGCCCGCCCAGACGGCGTGCCAAATGCCCGACGTGCTGTTCGCCATGGCGCGCGCGGAGGGCTGCCTCAACGAGCTCGAATTCGCGGCCGCGAACACGGGTATCGCGGGGTATCGCGCGGCCGGGGGGCGCGCGAAGCTGTTCATCAATCTGAGCGCGACGTTTCTCGTCGACCACTACGTCCGGCACGGCGACAGCCATCTCGACCAGCTGTTCGAACGCGCCGACATGCCGCTCGGCGACCTCGTCATCGAGCTGACCGAACACGACCAGGTCCATCACGTCGACGCGCTGCCGCGCATGGTCGAGTCGCTGCGCGCGCAGGGCGTGCAAATCGCGCTCGACGATTTCGGCGACGGTCGCTCGAGCCTGCGTCTCTGGTCCGAATTGCGGCCCGAGATCGTCAAGATCGACCGCTATTTCTCGCGCGAGATCGACACGCACGCGGCAAAGGTCCAGACCTTCAAGGCCATGCTCCATCTCGCGGAAACGTTTGGAACGCGTCTGGTCGCCGAAGGCATCGAGACGGCCGAGGAACTCGAGATCATCCGCGATCTCGGCATCGTCTACGCGCAAGGCTATCTGCTCGGCCGCCCGCACGCCGAGGCGACGCGCGCGATCGCCGAGCCGGCGCGCGAAGTCCTCGCGAATCGCGACATCGTCGTCTACCCGGCGCTGCGCAAGGTCGCCCATACGCACTTCTCTGCCGAGAAGCTCGTGATCGACGCGCCCGCGATCAGCCCGAAGATGCCCAACGACGAACTCGTGCGCATCTTCCACGACCGCGCGGACCTTCAGGCGCTCGCGGTCGTCGCGCCCGACGGCAAGCCGCTGGGCCTCATCAATCGCCGGGATTTCATCGACCGCTATACGCACCCGTATCACAAGGAACTGTTCGGCAAGCGCGCGTGCACGGCCTTTATGGACCCGAGCCCGATTCTCGTCGACAAGCACCAGACGTTCGAACAACTGACGTCGATCCTCGTCTCGGGCGACCAGCGCTATCTGAGTTCGGGCTTCATCATCACGGAAGCCGGCCGCTATCTGGGCCTCGGCACGGGCGAGCAGCTCGTCAAGGCCGTGACCGAAGTGCGCATCGAAGCCGCGCGGCATGCGAATCCGCTCACCTTCCTGCCGGGCAACATTCCGATCAGCGAGCACATCGCGCGTCTGCTGACCGCGCGCGTGTCGTTCACGGCCTGCTACTGCGATCTCAATCACTTCAAGCCCTATAACGATCAATACGGTTATTGGCGCGGCGACGAAATGATCCGGCTGGCGGCGGGCGTGATTTCGGCGAATTGCGATGCGCGACGCGATTTCGTCGGCCACGTCGGCGGCGACGACTTCGTCGTGCTGTTCCAGAGCGCGGACTGGGATTCGCGCTGCGCGCAGATCATCACGACGTTCAACGAGCATGCCCTGACGATGTTCGACGAGGCGGCGCTCAAGGCCGGCGGCATCGAAGCCGAGGACCGGCACGGCAACCCGTCGTTCTTCCCGTTGACGACGCTCACGATCGGCGCGGTACGCATCGCGCCCGACAGCTATAGCCGTCCCGAGGACGTCGCCTCGGCGGCCGCGCTCGCCAAGCGCAGCGCGAAGCACGGCGGCGGCGGCCTCTGGGTGCTCGACGGCGGCAAGGCGGTTCAGTTGCCGCTGTGCGTGCGCATGGCCGACGCCGAAGCCTGATCGGCAGCCGGCCACGGCCAGTCGTCGGCGCCCGCCGCGGCGGCCTGCGCGGGCGCGATCGAGCGCGTCACGCCCGTCGCATGTTCGACGATCGTCAGCTCGCCCGTGCGCGTGAACACCCCCGTGTCGATAAACACCTGCGCGCCGATGCGCGTGACGCGCTCGACCGGCGTATGGCCGCAATACGTGGTCGACAGGCCCGCGTGCAGCGCCGCGGCCGTGCCCGGCGCGGTGCCCCCGACGAGCTGCCGCCCCCAGAGCAGCCGTTGACGCACGTGATCGCTGAAGTGGCCCACATCGAGTGCGCGATCGTCGCCGAAGAACTCCGCATGCACGATGTTGAATCGCTCGTGCTCGCTGCCCACGATCAGCGCGAGCGGCAGCACGCGCAGCCGCTCGGCATAGCCCGCGAGGATCTCGCGCGGCACCTCGCGCGCCCACTCGCCGCCGACCTTCGCCCAGCCCTCGAAATCGAGCAGGCCGTCGACGACGGCGATCAGCATGTCTTCATGATTGCCGCGCACGCTATGAAACCAGGGCATGTCGAGCAGGCCGATCGCCTGCGCCGAATGATCGCCGCGATCGACGAGATCGCCGACCGACAGCAGGCGGTCCTCCGCCGGATCGAACGCGACATCGCGCAGCAAATGGCGGAGCGCGCCCGTATGACCGTGGAGATCGCCGATGATGAAATCGCGCCCGCGCCGGTTCGCGGGCAGCCGTCTGACAGGGCGATACAACGCCGCACTCTTCACAATACGTTTCCCTGGGGCGTGCTTTCACGCCGCAATCTTGCTCGAACAAATTGAATGATAGTGGGCCCATTCTCCGAATGATCGTATGCGCTGGAAAAATGCAGGCTTTGCAAAGGACTTGGCGCGCGCGCCGATGCCCGGCACGATGACGTCCCGCCCCGTTCGCGCGGAGCGGTCCGGGTCTGGCACCCTTTGCAACGACACCCATTGAAACGGCGCCCGTTCGACACGACGCCCATTTGAAAGGAACACCATGCGCTGGCTCAAGAACGCCTTCATGCTGCGCCCCCGCCTCTATATCGGCCTCGTGCTCGGCGCGCTCGTGGCGCTCGTGCTGCCCAGCCCTCTGTCGGCCGCGCAGCGCGCGCTGATCGGCTGGAACGTCGCGGTCTACGCGTATCTCGCGCTCGTCATGATCGAGATGGCGCCGCGCATGGACAGCGACGCGATGCAGCGCTACGCGGCGCGCGAAGACGAAAACGCGGTCGCGACGCTCGTGATCTTCAGCGTCGCCGCGCTCGCGAGCATCGCCGCGATCGTGCTCGAACTCGCGACGGCGCGCGCGCCGAACACGCCGCTGAGCGTCACGCATATCGCGCTGTCCGCGCTGACCGTCGTCGGCGCCTGGGCACTGATTCCGACACTGTTTTCGATGCACTACGCGCGGCTCTACTACGGCTCGCCCGACGACCAGCGCGCGCTGATCTTTCCCGAGCGCGATCCGCAGCCCGATTTCTGGGACTTCCTCTACTTTTCGTTCACGATCGCCGTCGCCTCGCAAACGTCCGACGTCGCGCTGCGCGGCTCCGCGATACGCCGCACGGCGCTCGCGCAATCGGTGCTCGCGTTCTTCTTCAACGCGAGCATTCTCGCCTTGTCGATCAATATCGCGGCGGGTCTCGTGAACCCGGGAAGCTGATGCACACGCGCCCGAAATTGTAAAAAGCTGTTACTCCGGCCGCGATTTACACGCATGCGTCACGTCCGTTGCCGAAGCTCGATACGGCGTGACGCTTCGATGCCGGCATTTCGTAAGCCTGTTTCCTTATTGGTCCGGCACCCTCGCCAGACACGCGTCCGGCAGCCTCTGTGCGCCCCTTGTGGCACATAGCTTGCTAAAAATCGACGGTTGCCTCCCTCCTCCTTGATCGATGTCCGGACTCCCGCGCGATCTGCGACGCGGCTCACGCGATATCGAGCACCTGTTCGGAGCCTATCTTGTCATTACGCGTCCTGTTGGTTACGTCAGAAGCCATGCCGCTTGCGAAGACCGGCGGTCTCGCGGACATGGTCAGTGCCTACGCGGCGGCCGCGCGCGATGCGGGCGTCGAAGCGACGATCCTGATGCCCGGCTATCCATGCGCATTCGCGCGCGCCAAAGGCGTGACGCGGGTTTGCGCGCTGCCGGGGCTGCCCGGCGGTGACGGTGCGCTCTACCGCGCGAGGATGCCCGATTCGAACGCACCGGTGCTGCTGCTCCAGCACGATGCGCTCTATGCACGCACCGGTTTCTATCAGGACGAGCACGGCAACGACTATGCCGACAACGCGCTGCGCTTCGCCGCGCTCTCGCACGCGGCGGTGCGCATCGCGTCGGGCGTGCGCGGCGTCGCACGTCCGGACGTGGTGCATGCACATGATTGGCACGCGGGTCTCGTCCCATTGTTGATCGCGCAGGCACGCAATGCGGGCACGACGCAGGCGCGCTCGGTCTTCACGATCCATAACCTCGCGTTCCAGGGCAACTATCCGATGTGGATGGCCGGGCAACTCGGCATCCCCGATCATGTGCTCGGCGTCGACGGCATCGAGTTCTACGGCGAGCTGAGTTTCATGAAAGCCGGCATCCAGTTCGCCGACCGCGTGACGACCGTCAGCGACACCTACGCGCGCGAAATCCTGACCGAACGCTTCGGCCACCGAATGGAGGGCGTCGTCGCCGCGAACCGGCACAAGCTCGCGGGCATCACGAACGGCATCGACATGGAGATGTGGAATCCGGCCGGCGATCCGATGATTCCGGCGTCTTATTCGAACGAAGACATGCGCGGCAAGCATCTGTGCAAGCGCGGTCTCCAGCAACTGTTCGGGCTTCCGAACGATCCGTTCGCGCCGATTGTCGCGATGGGCAGCCGGCTCACGACGCAGAAGATGGCCGATCTCGCGATCGAATCGATTCCGATGCTGCTCGAACGGTATCCGCGGCTCCAGTTCGCGATCCTCGGCCAGGGCGATCACGGCATCGAGGCGGCACTGCGGCATCTCGCGCAGCAATGGCCCGACCGTATCGGCCTCTATATCGGCTTCGACGAGCAGCGCGCGCACATGCTGCACGCGGGCGCCGACATCCTGCTGCACGGCAGCCGCTTCGAGCCCTGCGGCCTCGCCCAGATCTACGCGATGCGCTACGGCACGATTCCGGTCGCCTCGCGCGTCGGCGGGCTCGCCGATACGATCGTCGATTGCCGCGATCCCGGCGATGCGATCAATCCGATGCTGATCCGCGTCGACGGCGTGCGTACGCTCGGCGAGACGCTCTCGCGGCTCGCGCCCGCGCCGACGGGCTTTCTGTTCGACGGCGAAAGCCGGTACGCGATGGCCGCGGCCGTCGCGCGCGCGCTCGACGCGTTCGTGCGCCCCGCGCTCTGGCGCGAACTCCAGCGCAACGCGATGCGCGGCGACCACGGCTGGGCCCGGCCGGTTGCGCAATATGTCGCGGTCTATGCAACGTTGACTACGGTCAAGCCCGCGCGTCACGCGCCACCGGCCGCGCCTCGCACGGCGCCCGCGCGGTCCAAATCCGCGCCCGCGCCGCGCGTGGCCGCCGCGCGCACCGCCCAGCCGGAAAACGCCGACGTCGTTTTCGCTCAAACCGCCTAAGCTGTTTCATGAGCGGGCTGCGCGATGCGCGGCCCGCGTCTTGCTCCGTGCTCGTCATCTGTGTCGCTCGCGACTCCGAACCAATCGGCGGCCACCTCCCGATACGCATCCCGCGGATGCGTCAGGTCCGCGGCCGCAATCTGGAAATCGATGACCGATGGAACTCAATCCCGCGTTTGCGCCACGTATTGCCTATCTGAACCCGCTGCTGATCGGTCCCGTCGATGCATGGCCGCCGTGGCTCGACCGCGCCGCCGCGATGGGCTTCGACCATGTGCTGATCGCGCCCCCGTTTCAACCCGGACGGGCCGGCAATATCCTCGTCAGCGCCGACTATCGCCGCGTGCACCCGGTCTTCGAGACCGAGCGCGACTCGCATGAGGTACTCGCCGAACTCAGCGGCCTCGCGCGTGAACGCGGCCTCGCGCTGCTCGTCGATCTGATGATCGAGGCCTTCGCCTCGGACAGCGTGTTCTACCACCAGCACATGCACTGGTTCCATGCGTTCGAGACGGCGCACGCACGGCTCGACCCGCGCCGCGCGCCGCGCGAATCGGAGATCGCGTTCGCGAACTTCAACGACCCCGAGACGTCCGCTCAATGGACCGAATGGTGGAGCGCCGAACTCGGCGCATTCGCCGACGCCGGCGTCGCGGGCTTTCGCTTCTTCGCCCCGCACGGCGTGCCCGCGCACGTCTGGCGCCGGCTCGGCGGCACGGTCCGCGCGCGGCATCCGGCCCTGCATACGCTCGCCTGGACGCCGGGTCTCTCGCGCGACGAGGTCTCGTCGCTCGCCGACGGCGGCTTCAGCGCGGTGTTCTCGTCATTGCGCTGGTGGGACTACCGCTCGGCCTGGTTCATCGACGAGCACGCGGCGCTCGCGCGCGTCGCCTCGCCGATCGCGTTTCCCGAGGAGCCTCTGGGCGCGCGGCTGCGGCACGACTTCGGCGGCGCCGATGCCGTCCATATCGAGCGCGCATACCGGCGCGCCTATGACAGTTGCATCGCGCTCGGCACGGGCGTGCTGATGCCGCTCGGCTTCGAGACGGGCGCCGCGCTGGCCGCGCCGCTCACGGGCAGCGCGGCGACACGCGGCGAGCACGCCGCGCAGACGCCGCTGTTCGATCTCAGCGGCCACATCGCCGCCGCGAACGCGCGTCATCGCACGTCGCCCGCGCTCCATACGGTCGGCGCGATCGCGGCGCTCGGCGGGCCGGGTTCCGACGTCGCGGCGCTGCTGCGCTCGACGAGCCCCGATGCGCGCCGCTCGACGCACGCCGTCCTCGCGACGATCAACGCCGACCTGTCGCGGCCCGCGACCGCGATGCCCGACCGGTTTCTCGTCGACGTACCCGGCGGCTTCACGCGCTACGTGCCGATCGACGCGCCCGACACCGAAGCACCGCCGCATCTGCCGTGGTACACGCTCGCGCCCGGCGAGGCCCGCGTGATGCTCGGCAAGCGCGATGCGCCGATCCTCGGCGCGGCGCCCGCCAAACGCGGCCAGAAGACCGCCGAGCGCAAACGCGCGCTCGAAGCCGCGCACGCGCCGCGCGTGATCATCGAGCACGTGCAGCCGTGCGTCGACGACGGGCGGTTCGCGGTCAAACGCGTGGTCGGCGACCAACTGCGCGTGTCGGCCGACATCTTCATGGACGGACACGACGTGCTCGCGGCCGTCGTGCTCTGGCGCGCGGCCGACCATGCCGAGTGGAACGAAACGCCGCTCGAATTCGTCGGCAACGATCACTGGACCGCCACGATCCCGCTCACGCGCCTGGGCCGCCACGAGTTCACGATCGAAGCGTGGCGCGATGCGTATGCGACGCTCGCCGAGCATGCCGAAAAGAAACGGCATGCCGATCAGGCGATCGACGTCGAACTCGAGGAAGCGCGGATCCTGATCCGCCAGGCCGCGGACTTCGCGGCGGCGGCGGCCGGCGCGAGCGAGACGGCGGCCGCGCACGACACGCCGCTCGTCCTCGAACTCCAGCACCTCGCGGCCGCGTTCGAGAAGGCGGACACCGCGCGCCGGACCGAACTCGTGTTCGCCGAATCGACCGCGCGGCTGCTCGCGGCGTCGCGGCTGCGGCCGTTCGCGGCGCGCCACGATCGCGTGCTGCGAGTCGAGGCCGAGCGCTCGGCCGCGCGGTTCGCAAGCTGGTACGAGCTGTTTCCGCGCTCGATGTCGAACGATCCGCACCGGCACGGCACGCTGATCGATGTCATCGAGCGGCTGCCCGCGATCCGCGACATGGGATTCGACGTGCTCTATTTCCCGCCGATCCATCCGATCGGGCGCGCGAACCGCAAGGGCAAGAACAATGCGTTGAAGGCGCTGCCCGACGACGTCGGCAGCCCGTATGCGATCGGCTCGGCCGAAGGCGGCCATACCGCCCTGCATCCCGAACTCGGCA
Source organism: Pararobbsia silviterrae (assembly GCF_003628125.1). GTDB lineage: Bacteria > Pseudomonadota > Gammaproteobacteria > Burkholderiales > Burkholderiaceae > Pararobbsia > Pararobbsia silviterrae. Next base: position 131,275 of record NZ_RBZU01000002.1, on the reverse strand, counting down.
CCTTCGACGATTTCCGCACGCTGATGGACGCCGCGCATGCGCACGGCCTCGAACTCGCGATCGACTTCGCGATCCAGTGCTCGCCCGATCACCCCTGGCTCAAGGACCATCCGAGCTGGTTCGCCTGGCGCCCCGACGGCACGCTGCGTTACGCCGAGAATCCGCCGAAGAAGTATCAGGACATCGTCAATCCCGACTTCTACGCGCAGGACGCGGTCCCCGAGCTCTGGCTCGCGCTGCGCGACATCGTCCAGTTCTGGGTCGAGGCGGGCATCAAGATCTTCCGCGTCGACAATCCGCACACGAAGCCGCTGCCGTTCTGGGAATGGATGATCGACGAGATCCGCAGCCGCGATCCGGAGGTCATCTTCCTCTCCGAGGCGTTCACGCGCCCGCGCGTCATGTACCGGCTCGCGAAGGTCGGGTTCTCGCAGTCGTACAGCTATTTCACGTGGCGCGAGACGAAACACGAGTTCACCGACTATCTGACCGAGCTGACGACGACCGAGGTCAAGGACTTCTTCCGGCCGAACTTCTTCGTCAACACGCCCGACATCAATCCGCATTTCCTGCAGCGTTCGGGCCGCGCGGGCTTCATGATCCGCGCCGCGCTCGCCGCGACGCTCTCGGGGCTCTGGGGCGTCTACTGCGGGTTCGAACTCTGCGAATCGGCGGCGCTGCCGAACAGCGAGGAATACCTCGACTCCGAAAAATACCAACTGCGCCAATGGGACTGGCGGCGGCCCGGCCACATCATCGACGAGATCGCGACGCTGAACCGGATCCGCCGCGTGAACCCGGCGCTGCATACCTATCACGGCCTGACGTTCCTGCCGGCCGACAACGACCAGATCCTCTTCTTCGAAAAGGCGACGCGCAGCCGCAACAACGTGCTCGTGATCGCGATCAATCTCGACCCTCACCAGACCCAGGAAGCGGCGATCGACGTGCCGCTCTCGCGCTTCGGCCTGCCCGACGATGCCACGCTGCACGTCGAGGATCAGGTCACCGGCGCGCATTTCGACTGGCACGGACACCATCAGCGCATCCGGCTCGACCCGCATGTGCTGCCGTTCGCCATCTACCGGATTCGCCCCCCGGAGTGGGACGGGTCGCACGGAGGATGAACCGTGATGAAGCGCAACCCCGTCTCGCTGCTGAAGGATGATCCGGTCTGGTACAAGGACGCGATCATTTATCAGGTGCACATCAAGTCGTTCTTCGATTCGAACAACGACGGCATCGGCGATTTTCCGGGCCTGATCTCGAAGCTCGATTACATCGCGGAGCTGGGCGTCGATGCGATCTGGCTGCTGCCGTTCTATCCGTCGCCGCGCCGCGACGACGGATACGACATCGCCGACTACCGCAACGTCCATCCCGACTACGGCACCATCAGCGACTTCCGCAGGTTCGTGCAGGAAGCGCATGCGCGCGGCATTCGCGTGATCACCGAGCTCGTCATCAATCACACCTCGGACCAGCATCCGTGGTTCCAGCGCGCGCGGCTCGCGAAGAAGGGATCGAATCACCGGAACTACTACGTGTGGTCCGACAACGATCAGAAGTACGCGGGCACGCGGATCATCTTCATCGATACCGAGCCGTCGAACTGGACGCACGACCCCGTCGCGGGCGAGTACTACTGGCACCGGTTCTTCTCGCATCAGCCCGATCTGAATTTCGATAACCCGGCCGTCATCAAGGAAGTGCTGAGCATCATGCGCTTCTGGCTCGATCTCGGCGTCGACGGGCTGCGGCTCGACGCCGTGCCCTATCTCGTCGAACGCGAAGGCACGTCGAACGAGAACCTGCCCGAAACGCATGCGATCCTCAAACAGATCCGCGCGGTCATGGACACCGAATACCGGAACCGGCTGCTGCTCGCCGAAGCGAACCAGTGGCCCGAGGACGTCCAGGATTACTTCGGGCGCGGCGACGAGTGCCACATGGCGTTCCACTTCCCGCTGATGCCGCGCCTCTATATGGCGATCGCGAGCGAAGACCGCTTCCCGATCATCGACATCATGCGGCAGACGCCGGATATTCCGAGCACGAGCCAGTGGGCGATCTTCCTGCGCAACCACGACGAACTCACGCTCGAAATGGTCACCGACAGCGAGCGCGACTATCTGTGGAACACGTACGCGAGCGACCGGCGCGCGCGGCTCAATCTCGGCATCCGCCGCCGGCTCGCGCCGCTGCTCGAACGCGACCGCCGCCGCATCGAACTCATCAACTCGCTGCTGCTGTCGATGCCGGGCACGCCCGTCATCTATTACGGCGACGAGATCGGCATGGGCGACAACATCCACCTCGGCGATCGCGACGGCGTGCGCACGCCGATGCAATGGTCGTCGGACCGCAACGGCGGGTTCTCGCGCGCCGATCCCGAGCAGCTCGTGCTGCCGCCGATCATGGGCTCGCTCTACGGCTTCGACGCGGTCAACGTCGAGGCGCAGGTCCGCGATCCGCATTCGCTGCTGAACTGGACGCGCCGCATGCTCGCGACGCGCCGTTCGCACCCGGCCTTCGGCCGCGGCCGCATCCGTTTCCTGCGCCCCGCAAATCGCAAGATCCTCGCGTACGTGCGCGAGGTCGAGGACGCCTCGCCGATACTCTGCGTCGCGAACCTCGGGCGTTCGCCGCAGGCGGTCGAGCTCGATCTCGCCGAATTCCAGGGTTCGATCCCGGTCGAGATGACGGCCGATTCGACGTTCCCGCCCGTCGGGCAATTGACCTATCTGCTGACGCTGCCGCCCTACGGCTTCTATTGGTTCCTCATGTGCCCGAGCCACGCGCGGCCCGCGTGGAGCACGATGCCGCCCGAACAATTGCCCGAGTTCGCGACGCTCGTCGTGCGCGGCTACGAGCCGCTGCCGTCGGCCGCCGAACATCGGCGCGTGCTCGAACAGGAAGTACTGCCCGGTTATCTCGCGCGGCGGCGCTGGTTCGCGTCGAAGAACGAGACGCTGACCGGCGTCAAGATCGACTACGTGACGCAGTTGCCGCACGACCTCGCGGGCAACGACCGCGACTCGCCGCTGATGCTCGGCGAGATCGAGGCCGATATCGGCGACGGTCATGCCGAGCACTACTTCCTGCCGCTCGGCGTGCACTGGGACACGTCGCAGAGCGTGAACCCGCTCGTGAGCCAGCTCGCGCTCGCCCGCGTGCGGCGCGGCCGCAACGTCGGCTACGTGACCGATGCGTTCTCGCTGCCGGGCCTCGCGTACGCCTATCTCGACGCGTTCCGGCGCCACCTCGTCGCGCGCACGCCGCACGGCGACGTCCACTTCACGGCGACCGAGCCGTTCCTCGCGCTGCCGCCCGACGCGTTCGGCGATCCGCCCGAGATCAACTGGCTGTCGGCCGAGCAGAGCAACAGCTCGCTGATCATCCATGACGTCGCCGTGCTCAAGATCGTGCGGCGCATCGTCGCGGGCATTCATCCCGAGGCCGAGATGACGCGCCACCTGACGCAGCTCGGCTACGCGAACACCGGCAAGCTCTATGGCGAAGTCGTGCGCATCGAGGCCGACGGCACGCCGCATACGCTCGCGATCATGCAAAGCTTCATCGAGAACCAGGGCGACGCATGGAACTGGGTGCTCGACTATCTGCGCCGCATGGTCGACGAACTCGCGATCACGATCGCGCCCGAAGCCGAGGGACCGATCGGCGAGCAATTCGAAGAAGCCGTCGCGGGCTACGGTGCGATCGCCGGCCTCATCGGCCAGCGGCTCGGCGAACTTCATGTCGCGCTCGCGACGCCGACCGACGATCCCGCGTTCTCGCCCGAACCCGCGACGCCCGACGATGTCCGCGAATGGGTCGACGACACGCGCGCGCTGCTCGCGACGGCGCTCAATATCCTCGAAGACAAGATCGGCACGCTCGCGCCCGACGGGCAGTTCATCGCGCGCACGCTGCTCAACGAACGCGACGCGCTGCTCGCCGCGATCGATACGATGCTGCCCGACCATATCCAGGCCTTGCGCACGCGGATCCACGGCGACTTCCATCTCGGCCAGATCCTCATCGCGCACGGCGACGTCTATCTGATCGATTTCGAAGGCGAACCCGCGCGCACGCTCGAACAGCGGCGCCGCAAGGCCAGTCCGCTGCGCGACGTCGCGGGCCTGCTGCGTTCGCTCTCGTATGCGAACGCGGCTGCCGCGCCGGTCAGCGAGGACGCGCCGCAATCGACGGCCGATCGCAAGCGCGCATTGTTCGAACGCCTGCGCGGCGCCGCGCGCGAATCGTTTCTCGTGCGGTATCGTGAGGCCGTCGCGCACGCGCCGCAGCCGTTCGTCTCGCCCGAGTCCGAGGCCGCGTTGCTCGACTTGTTCCTGGTCGAGAAAGCGGCCTACGAGATCTGCTACGAGGCCGCGAACCGGCCGACGTGGCTCGGGCTGCCCGTGCGCGGCCTCGCCTCGATCGCGGCGCGCGTGCTCGGCATCGCGCATACGACGCCGCCGACGCGCACCGAACACCCGAGTTGGCAGGAAAGCCTGGAGGGTCATGATGAGTGAGCATCACGCGTTCGCCGGTCTCGATGCGGCGGATATCGATTCGCTGATCCACGCGCGCCACGGCGATGCGTTCGCGCGGCTCGGCCCACACCCGATCGCGGACGCGCACCCGCCGTCGGCGGTCGCGATCCGCGCGATGCTCCCGAACGCGAACGCCGTCCACGTCCTGGCCCGCGACGGCGATCATGCGCGCCTGGGCACGCTCGAACGCGTGCATGCGGACGGACTCTTCGCGGGCATCGTCGCGCCGCTCGCCGACCCGCGCGCCTATCTGCTCGAAATCGAATGGCCGGGCGGCACGCAGATCACCGAAGACCCCTATGCGTTCGGCGCGCTGCTCTCCGATCACTGGCTGCATCAGCTCGCGGTCAGCGATCCGGCCGCCGTACTCGAATGCCTGGGTTCGCGGCATCTCGATCTCGGCGGCACGTGGGGCGTGCGCTTCGCGGTCTGGGCGCCGAACGCGCGGCGCGTGTCGGTCGTCGGCGACTTCAACAGCTGGGACGGCCGCCGGCACCCGATGCGCCTGCGACATTCGGCGGGCGTCTGGGAGATCTTCGTGCCGCGCCTCGGACCCGGCGCGCGCTACAAGTACGAGATCGTCGGCCCGAACGGCGCGACCCTGCCGCTCAAGGCCGACCCGTGCGCGCAGCAGACCGAATGTCCGCCCGCGACCGCGTCGGTCGTCGCCGACGCGACGCCGTTCGTCTGGAACGACCATGAATGGATGCAGACGCGCGGCGAACGCCAGCAGGCCGACAAGCCCGTCGCCATCTACGAGGTGCATGCCGAATCGTGGATCCGGGTCGCCGAGGACGGCCGCCGCGGCCTGAACTGGGATGAACTGGCCGAGCGGCTCGTCCCGTATGCGAAGGGCATGGGCTTCACGCACGTCGAGTTCCTGCCGATCGCCGAATATCCGTTCGGCGGCTCGTGGGGCTATCAGCCGCTGTCGCTGTTCGCGCCGTCCGCGCGCTTCGGTTCGCCCGAGGCGTTCGCGCGCTTCGTCGATCGCGCGCATCAGGAAGGCCTCGGCGTGCTCATCGACTGGGTGCCCGCGCACTTCCCGAACGACGCGCACGGCATGATCGAGTTCGACGGCACGCCGCTTTACGAACACGCCGATCCGCGCGAGGGGTTCCACAAAGACTGGAACACGATGATCTACAACCTCGGCCGCCACGAGGTGGCCGCGTATCTGCACGCCTCGGCGCTCGGCTGGCTCACGCGCTATCACGTCGACGGCCTGCGCGTCGACGCGGTGGCCTCGATGCTCTATCGCGACTACAGCCGCGCGGCCGGCGAGTGGGTGCCGAACATCCATGGCGGACGCGAAAACCTCGAAGCGATCGCGTTCCTGCGCAAGCTCAACGCGGAGGTCGCGCACCACGTCAAGGGCGCGATCACGATCGCCGAGGAGTCGACGGCCTGGCCCGGCGTCACCGCGAAGGTCCACGACGGCGGCCTGGGTTTCGACTACAAGTGGAACATGGGCTGGATGCACGACACCCTCAAGTACATGCACGAGGATCCCGTCCATCGCAGACACCACCATCACCACATGACGTTCGGCATGATCTACGCGTATTCCGAACGTTTCGTGCTGCCGCTCTCGCATGACGAAGTCGTCTACGGCAAGGGGTCGCTGATCAACAAGATGCCCGGCGACCGATGGCAGCAATTCGCGAACCTGCGCGCGTATCTCGGCTTCATGTGGACGCATCCGGGCAAGAAGCTGCTGTTCATGGGCGGCGAGTTCGGCCAGTTCGCCGAGTTCAATCACGACGAGTCGCCGCATTGGCATCTGCTCGACGACCCGATGCACGGCGGCATCCAGAAAGTCGTACGCGATCTGAACCGGCTCTATCAGCACGAGACCGCGCTGCACGCGCGCGATGCGGATCCGGGCGGCTTCGAATGGCTGATCGGCGACGACGCGTCGAACAGCGTGTTCGCCTATGCGCGCTACGACGCGCACGGCCGCGCCGCCGTCGCGATCTGCAATATGACGCCCGTGCCGCGCGAACACTATCGGATCGGGCTGCCGCGCGGCGGCCGATGGATCGAAGCGATGAATACCGACGCGGGCGTCTACGGCGGCTCGAACATGGGCAATAGCGGCATGATCTACGCGGAGCCCGTGCCCGAGCACGGCAAGCCCGATTCCGCGACGCTCGTGCTGCCGCCGCTCGCGACGCTGATCCTGATCGCCGAATAAGGGATGCCCATGAGTGACGTCGATCCCGCTGCCCTCGCATCGCACGCCGCGCGCCACCGCGGCCATGCGTTCGCGGACCGCTTGCTCGCGGGCGCGCCCTATCCGCTCGGCGCGACGTGGGACGGACTCGGTGTCAATTTCGCGGTGTTCTCCGCGCATGCCGAGAAGATCGAGCTTTGCCTGTTCGATACGGCCGGGCGCAAGGAACTCGCGCGCTTCGCGCTGCCCGAGTGCACCGACGAGGTCTGGCACGGCTATCTGCCCGGCGCGCAACCGGGCCTGCGCTACGGCTACCGCGCGTACGGCACGTATCACCCGAAGCACGGCATGCGCTTCAACCCGCACAAGCTGCTCGTCGATCCGTATGCGCGCCAGTTGTCGGGGCCCGTTCATTGGTCGGACAGCTTGTTCGGATATCGGCGGCAGTCGAATCGCGTCGATCTCTCGATGGATCGCCGGGATTCGGCGCCCGCCGTGCCGAAGTCGATCGTGACGGCCGATGCGTTCGACTGGTCGCTCGATCGCAAGCCCAATGTGCCGTGGACCGATACCGTCATCTACGAAGCGCATGTGCGCGGCATCTCGATGCTGCGCGACGACGTGCGGCCGCCTGAGCGCGGGACCTTCGCCGCGCTCGGCCAGCCCGCGTTCATCGACCATCTCAAACGGCTCGGCGTCACGACGCTCGAACTGCTGCCGATCCATGCGTTCGTCAACGACCGCTTCCTGCTCGCGCGCGGCCTGCGCAATTACTGGGGCTACAACACGCTCTCGTTCTTCGCGCCCGAGACGAGCTATCTGTCGGGCGGCGATACGAACGAGCTGCGCGTCGCCGTCAGGCGGCTGCATGCCGCGGGCATCGAGGTCGTGCTCGACGTCGTCTACAACCACACGTGCGAGGCCGACGAGCTCGGTCCGACGCTCTCGTGGCGCGGTCTCGACAATGCGAACTACTACCGGCTCGTCGAAGGCGACGAACGGCATCAGGTCAACGACACGGGGTGCGGCAATACCATCAACGCCGCGCATCCGCGCGTGCTCCAGATGATCATGGACTCGCTGCGCCACTGGGCCACGTCGTACAACATCGACGGCTTCCGTTTCGATCTCGGCACGACGCTCGGCCGCGAGACGCACGGTTTCGATCCCGGGGCGGGCTTCTTCGACGCCGTGCGTCAGGACCCGGTGCTGAACCGGCTCAAGCTGATCTCCGAGCCCTGGGACATCGGCCCCGGCGGCTATCAGGTAGGCCAGCATCCGCCCGGCTGGGCCGAATGGAACGACCGCTTCCGCGACGGCGTGCGCCGCTACTGGCGCGGCGACGAAGGGCAACGCCCCGACATCGCGAGCCGCATCACGGGGTCGGCCGAGATGTTCAATCACGGCCATCGCCGCCCATGGGCCACGATCAACTTCGTCGCCGCGCACGACGGCTTCACGCTCGCCGATGTCGTGGCGTACGCGCACAAGCACAACGAGTCGAACGGCGAGGACAATCGCGACGGGCACAACGAGAACTGCAGCCATAACTGGGGCGTCGAAGGCCCGACGGACGATCCCGAGATCGCGGCCGTGCGCGCGCGCGTGGCGCGCGCAATGCTCGCGATGCCGTTCATTTCGCTCGGCACGCCGATGCTGCTCGCGGGCGACGAGTTCGGCCGGACCCAGCTCGGCAACAACAACGCGTATTGCCAGGACAACGCGATCTCGTGGATCGACTGGCGCGGCGCGCATCGGCCCGCGAACGTCGCGCTCACGCAGTACGTCGCGCATCTCGCGCGGCTGCGGCGCGAACACTATCTGCTGCGCGAGCCGCGTTTCCTCTACGGCGACCGCGAGATCCTGCCGGGTGTGCGCGACATCGAATGGTTCAATGCCGACGGACAGCCGCCGACGGCCGAACAATGGCAGGCGCCGGGCGAACAGATCCTCGTGTGCCGGCGCGCGGGACGGCTGCGCGCGCCCGAGTCGCAGACGGCCGATGCCGACGATCACGACGGTCTCGACGTCCTGCTCATCGTGTTGAACGCGCGCCGCGACGCCGTCACGCTCACGATTCCCGCGCCCGCGTTCGAATGGGACGTGCTGCTCGACAGCGCCGAACCGTCGGGCATGCGCAGTGTCGCGGGGAGGTCGGAGGCCTTGGGCGATTCGGGCGAGGCGCATGCCTCGCCCGAATCGCATATGTCGCATGCGTCCGACACGCTGCCGCACGCCGGAGACGCCCCGTACACGACGCGCGCCACGCCCGCCGCGATCGTCGCTTCGATCCGGATCGAAGCCCAAAGCGTGGTCATGCTGCGCGCGCGAGATCCGCAGCGCGCACGCGCGGCGCGACATGCGGCGCAGACCGCGGCGCCGCACGATCTTCGGCCGCACGACCTCGCGCACGCGCACGACGCGTCCCCGTACGGCGCATCCGAAGATCGCGCGCGCGTGCCCGAACCGGCCGAGGACGCCGACGCGCTGGCCGGGCATGGCGCGTGCGTCAGCGCGCCGGACGCGCCCGCCTAGCGCCGGCGCGCGCATGACCGAAACCCATCCCCTCCACGGATGCTCACCATGTCAGACCGCACCGTCGACGTCCGCCAGCATCGCCACCGCCACATGCTGCCGTTCGGCGCGCAGCCGATCGGCAACGACACGACCTGCTTCCGTCTCTGGGCGCCGTCATGCGAGCACGTCGCGCTCGCGATCGAAGACGGCGACACGATCGCGATGGCGGCCACGGGCGAAGGCTGGTTCGAGGCCGAGGCCGCCTGCGGTCCCGGCGCGCGCTATCGCTACCGGCTCGACGACGGCCTCGCGGTCCCCGATCCGGCCTCGCGCTTCCAGCCCGACGACGTGCACGGGCCGAGCATGGTCGTCGATCCGTATGCGTATGAATGGCGGCACACGGGCTGGCGCGGCCGCCACTGGACCGAAACGGTCCTCTACGAAATCCATGTCGGCGCGATGGGCGGCTATCGCGGCGTCGGCGCCTATCTGCCCGAACTCGCGGCGCTCGGCGTCACGGCCATCGAACTGATGCCCGTCGCCGACTTCAGCGGCGCGCGCAACTGGGGCTACGACGGCGTGCTGCCGTTCGCGCCCGATTCGACCTACGGCACACCCGACGACCTCAAAGCGCTGATCGATACCGCGCATGGTCTCGGCATCCAGGTGTTTCTCGACGTCGTCTATAACCATTTCGGTCCCGACGGCAATTACCTGCACGACTACGCGGCCGCGTTCTTCAAGGACGACACGCCGACCCCATGGGGACCCGCGATCGATTTCGATCAGGCCGAGGTCGGCCAGTTCTTCATCGAAAACGCGCTTTACTGGATCCACGAGTATCGCGTCGACGGATTGCGGTTCGACGCCGTGCACGCGATTCGCAATCCGGCGTGGTTGCGTACGCTGGCCGAGCACGTGCGCCGCTCGATCGAGATCGATCGCCATGTCCATCTCGTGCTCGAAAACGAACAGAACCTCGCGAGCCTGCTGAGCTGCTCGCGCGGACAGGTCTGCCATTTCGACGCGCAATGGAACGACGACGTCCACAACACGCTGCACGTGATGCTGACCGGCGAGACCGAGGGCTACTACGGCGCCTATGCCGAGGCGCCCGCGCGCCGGCTCGCGCGCGCGCTGGCCGAGGGCTTCGTCTATCAGGGTGAGCCGTCGGTCCTCCACGACGGCCATCCGCGCGGCGAACCGAGCGCCGCGCTACCGCCGAGCGCGTTCGTGTTCTTTCTGCAGAATCACGATCAGATCGGCAATCGCGCGATGGGCGAACGGCTCACCCGGCTCGCCGATCACGACGCGCTGCGCGCCGCGATCGCGCTGATGCTGCTGTCGCCGCAGATTCCGCTGTTGTTCATGGGCGAGGAATTCGGCAGCACGCAGCCCTTTCTGTTCTTCACGGATTACACGGGGCCGCTCGCGGATGCCGTACGCGAGGGCAGACGGCGGGAATTCGCGAAGTTCTCGGCGTTTTCGGACCCCGCGCGGCGCGCGAGGATTCCCGATCCGAACGACCGCGCGACCTTCGAGCAGTCGCGCTTCGCGCGGCCGCTCGACGCGGCGCGCGCACACGATGCCGCAACGTCGGACGCATCACCTGCCTCACCGGCATCGTCGCGGTCCACGTCGCATCCGGGCGAGCCGCATCCGGCCGAATCCGACGCGCGCGAGTGGCGGCATTTCTATCAAGCGGCGCTGGCCGTGCGTCATCGATTGCTGACGCCGAGACTCGAACGCACGCGTTCGCTCGGCGCGCGCGTGCTCGTCGAGCCGGCCGCGCCCGACGGTGAAACCGCCGCGCTGCTCGCCGCGCGGCGTGCGCCGAGCGCGGCGTCGAGCGCGCATGCGTCGCACGGCGCGCATGATTCGCCGACACGCAGCGGCGCGCTCGCCTATGGCGCGCCGGCCTCGAACGGACGCGGCGGCGGCGTACGCGCGCAATGGCGTCTCGGCGACGGCGAAGTGCTCACGATCGCCGTCAATCTCGGCGACACCGCGCTCGCGCTCGGCGATCTGCCGCCCGGCACCATCATCTTCGAAACGCCCGATCGCGTGCGCGACACGCTCGACGCGCGTACGCTCGCGCCGCACGCCGCGATCGTCTGGCTGACCGGCGATCTGCACGCTTTTATTCGCCACCCTCTGGAGACGCTCGCATGACGGACTCGCCACGCCCGGCCCGCGCCGCGAGCGCGAAACTGCTCGCCGAACTCGCCACGCGCGCGGGCATCGAGGTCGAATGGGACAACGCGCAACACGTCCCGCAGCGCGTGTCCGACGATGTGCTGCGGACCTTGCTCGAACGGCTCGATCTGCCGTGCGCGAGCGCCGCGCAGGCGCGCGACAGCCTCGCGCTGCTCGAAGCCGAGCAACGGCGCAACCACGTGCCCAAACTCCTGAGCGCCGACGTCGATCATGCGATCGCCCTGCCGTCGTCGACGCACAAGACGGGCACGCGCTACCGGATCGACCTCGAACAGGGCGGCACGATCGAGGGCATCCTGTCGGTGCCGCGCGGCGAAACCGCGCTCCTCGCGCCGATCGCCGAGACGGGGTACCACACACTGACGATCGACAACCGGCAATGCACGCTCGCGATCGCGCCGCGTCATTGCTACGGCGTGGCCGACGCGATGGCCGCCGCGGGCCGGCCCTCGGCCTCGCGCGGCTGGGGTATCGGCGCGCAGCTCTATGGCTTGCGCGAAGCCGCCGACGGCGGCATCGGCACGTATGGCGCGCTCGCGCGCGCCGCGCAGCGTGTCGGCGCACAAGGCGGCGATGCGCTCGCGATCAGTCCGGTCCACGCGATGTTCTCGGCCCAGCCGCACAAATTCAGTCCGTATTCGCCGTCGAGCCGTCTGTTCCTCAATGTGTTACATATCGATCCGGCCGCCGCCTTCGGCGAGGCCGCCGCGCGCGCGGCGATTCAGTCGCTCGGTCTCGAACGCTCGCTCGCGGAGCTCGAAGCGCTCGCGCTGATCGACTGGCCACGCGCCGCGCACGCGCGGCTCGCGATCCTGCGCAGCTTGTTCGAGCAAATGCTCGAAGGCCGCTTCGGCGAGGCCCCGTTGCGTGAACTCGATAGATTTCGCGCGCAAGGCGGCAAGCCGCTCGAAGACCACGCGCGCTTCGAAGCGATCCAGGGCGCGTTTCTCGCGATCTCGCCCGATGCGGGCTACTGGCGCGACTGGCCCGTCGCGCTGCGCGACCCGAACCATCCGGCCGTCGCGGACGCCGTCGCGCCGATGCCGCGCGAAGTCACCTACCACGTGTTCCTCCAGTGGCTCGCGCAGCGCGGCCTCGCGGATGCGCAGGCACAGGCGCGCGCCTCGGGCATGGCGATCGGCCTCGTCGCCGATCTCGCGGTCGGCTGCGACAGCGCGGGCAGCCACGCGTGGAGTTATCCGGCCGAGATGCTGCATGGCGTGAGCGTCGGCGCGCCGCCCGATCTGTTCAATCAGGTCGGCCAGGCCTGGGGACTCACGACGTTCTCGCCGCGCGGCATGGTCGCGCAGGGCTTCGGCGCCTTCCTCGACATGCTGCGCGCCGCGTTCCGTCACGCGGGCGGCGTGCGCATCGACCATATCCTCGGACTGCGACGCCTATGGCTCGTCCCCGACGGTTCGCCCGCGCGCGACGGCGCCTATCTGCACTATCCGTTCGACGATCTGCTGCGGCTGATCGCGCTCGAATCGTGGCGCCACCGCGCGATCGTGATCGGCGAGGATCTTGGCACCGTGCCCGGCGGCATGCGCGAGCGGCTCGCCGACAGTCAGTTGCTCGGCATTCGCGTGCTCTGGTTCGAACGCAAGAAGGACGCGCCCGATCCGAGCGAAGCCGAACCGGCCGGCCCGCCGGTCGATCGATTCATCGCGCCCGAGCGCTGGTCCGAACACGCGGTCGCGACGACGACGACCCACGACCTGCCGACCGTCACGGGCTGGTGGGCCGGCGACGATATCGTCTGGCGCGACCGGATCGGTCAGACCGCGCGGCTGGCGAGCGGCGAGGACCCCGTCGCGCTCGCGCATCTCGAGCGCCGGCACGATCGCACGCTGCTCTGGGATGCGTTCCGCAAGGCCGGCGTCGCGCCGGCCGATGCGCCGCCGCCCGACGACGCGCCCGTCGACGAAGCACTCGCGTTCATCGCGCGCACGCCGTCGCCGCTCGTCGTCTATCCGCTCGAAGACCTGCTGGGTCTGGCCGACCAGCCGAACCTGCCCGGTTCGATCGACGAACATCCGAACTGGCGACGGCGTGTCGCCGCGCCGTTCGATGCGCTGACCGAACAACCGGGCTTCGCGGATCGCCTGCGCGCGATCCGGCGTCTGTTCTCAAGCTCATGACTGCGATCCGTGCGACCGTGCGCCTTCAATTCCATCGCGACTTCACGTTCGACGATGCGGCGGCGCGCGTCGACTATTTCGCCGCGCTCGGCGTCAGCCATGTCTATGCGTCGCCGATCACGACCGCACAGCCGGGGTCGATGCACGGCTACGACACGGTCGACTACACGCGCGTGAGCGCGGAACTCGGCGGCGAAGCGGGCCTCGAACGCCTCGTCGAGCGGCTGCGCGCGCACGGCATGGGCCTGATCGCCGACTTCGCGCCGAACCATATGGGCGTGGGCGGCGCGCACAACGCGTGGTGGCTCGACATTCTCGCGTGGGGCCGCCATAGCGAATACGCGCGCCATTTCGACGTCGACTGGCATTCGCCGGATCCCGCGCTGCGCGGCAAGGTGCTCGCGCCGTTTCTCGGCACCGCATACGGCGACGCGCTGCAGGCGGGCGACATCCGGCTCACGTGGTCGGCCGAGCGCGGCCAGTTCGTCGTCGAATACGGTCCGCACCGCTTTCCCGTGTGCCCGACCGACTACGCGGCGATGCTTCGCCAGGCCGACGTCTCGGTGCTCGCGCCGCTCTGCGACGCGTTCGACCATCTGACGACGCAGCCCGAGGACCGCGCACGCGCAATCGCGGCCCAGCAGACCTTCACGACCTTCGCGGCCGTCGCGCGTCACGCGCAGGCGCTCGATGCCGTCGCCGCCGCGTATGCGTCGCCCGAGGCGCTGCATCGCCTGCTCGAACGCCAGCATTTCCGTCTCGCGTCGTGGCGTACCGCGGCCGACGACGTCAACTGGCGGCGCTTCTTCGATATTTCGTCGCTGATCGGCATGCGCGTCGAACGGCCCGACGTCTTCGAAGCGATGCACGGCCGGATGTTCGCGCTCTATGCGGACGGTCTCATCGACGGTCTTCGCATCGATCATGTCGACGGCCTCGCGGAGCCGCGCGAATATTGCCAACGGCTTCGGCAACGGCTTGACGGCTTGCGCGCCGAGCGGCCGCTCGCGCTGCGCGCGACGCCCGCGACGCTCGTCGTCGAAAAAATCCTCGCGTACGACGAACCGATGCGGCGCGACTGGCAGATCGACGGCACGACGGGCTACGACTTCATGGATCAGGTCGGCATGGTCATGCACGACGCGGCCGGCGCGTCGGCGCTCGATGCATGGTGGACGTCGCTGCCCGGCGCATCGCGATTCACGCTCGACGAGCAGGCCTTGCGCGCGAAGCGTCAGATCCTCGCCGAGAATCTCGCGGCCGAAGTCGATCGATGCGCACGCGCCTTGCACCGGATCGCGCGCGACGATCTGACGACGCGCGACGCGACGTTCGCCTCGATCAAGCGCGTGCTCGTCGAGTACGTGCTGCACTTTCCGGTCTACCGGATGTATCCCGAGAGCGGCATGCGCAGCGCCGAAGACAATGTGTTTTTCGAGCGCGCGCGCGAAGGCGCGCGGGCCGCGCTGCGCACCGCCGATCATGCCTTGCTCGACCGGCTCGACGGCTGGCTCGGCGGCGCGCCGATGCCGGGCACGGACGGCTCGGGCGCGGCGCCGCCCTACCCGACGCCCGCGGGCTCGCATCGGCGCAGCGCGTTGATCCTGTTCTCGCAATTGACCGCGCCGACGGCCGCCAAGGCGATCGAGGACACGCTGTGCTATCGATATGCGCGCCTGATTTCGCGCAACGAAGTCGGCGCGCAGCCCGCGATGCTCGCGATGTCGTCCGCGCAATTCCATGCGCTGACGACATCGCGCGCGCTCGATTTTCCACGCGCCTGGCTCACGACCGCGACACACGATCACAAGCGCGGTGAAGACGCGCGCGCACGACTCGCCGTGCTCAGCGAAATTCCCGAACGCTGGGCGCAGACCGTCACGCAATGGAGCACGCTCAATGCGCGGCACAAGGCCGACGGCGCGAATGGCGCGAGCGTCGCGATCGGTCCCGAGGCGGCCGTCGAATCGATGCTTTATCAAACGCTCGTCGGCGCGTGGCCGCTCGATCTGACGCCGTCCGACGCGCAGGGTGTCGCGGCGTTGACGGATCGTACGGCCGGCTGGCTCGAAAAGGCCCTGCGCGAAGCCAAGGTCCGCACCGATTGGTTCGCGCCGAACGTCGACTACGAACGCGCGTGTCAGGACTTTCTGCGCGCGATCCTGTCGTCGGATCCGCGCAATGCCTTCGTGGCCGAACTCGCGCGTTTCGTCGATACGATCGCGCCTGCAGGCGCGATCAACAGCCTCGCGCAGACGCTGCTGCGCGTCTGCTGTCCGGGCGTGCCCGATCTCTACCAGGGCACCGAACTCTGGGATTTCTCGCTCGTCGATCCCGACAACCGTCGCGCGGTCGACTATGCGCGCAGGATGGCCGCGCTATCGGATGCGCCGCCGTCGGCGCATCTCGCAACGTGGCGCACGGGCTCGATCAAGCTCGCCTTGATCCGTCGCGCGCTTGCGTTGCGCGCGTTGCGGCCCGCGTTGTTCATCGGCGGCGACTATCTGCCGCTCGACATTCACGGCGCGCTCGCCTCGCATGCGATCGCATTCGGCCGCATCGATCGAAACACGGGCGACGCCGCGATCGTCGTCGCGACGCATCTGCCCGCGTCGATCGCGAGCCATGACGGCCTGCCGCTCGTCACGCCCGCGACATGGGCCGACACCTATGTCGACGTCCCCGAGCCGCTGCGGCGCGCGGTCTACGATATCGCGTCGGATCGAGAGCGCGCGGCTCAACCGCGACGCGCGCTGCGCGAGATGCTCGACGCGTGTCCGGTCGCGTTGTTGACGACGCCGGTCGCACGGCGAAGCTGAACGTGCGCGTCACGCATACGATGCGTGCCTCTCGTGCCTAGCCCGGCCCGGCATCGGAGTGCGGCCTCGATCGATCACACGACATGCGCGAGATGTCCGACGTGCACGACGCCGCATGCGCTCACGCGCATTCGAAGCGCTAGCGGCCCGTCAGCGGAAAGACCATCACGATCGTGAGCTCGCCCGTTTCGTCGTTCGACTCGAACGTGCATTGACCGCCATGCGCCTCGGCCACGCGGCGCGGCAGCGTGAGCTGATGTTCATGGCTCGCGCGTTCGGCGGGTGCGGCCGCGCACGTCAGCGTCGTCGTGCACACGCCCTGCTCGACCGACACGCGCAGCGCGGCGGCATCGCTCGGCGCGCCGATCGCGGTCAGAGCCGCCGCGTTGCCCGCGGCGGCCTGCGATTGCTCGCGCGCATACGCAAGCAGACACCACCAGGCCTGCCACAGACGTTCGGCGTCGACGTCGGCCTCGCGCGCGTCGCCCTGCCATGCATAGCTCAGATCGCCGGGCCCGAGCGTGATCCGCGCGTTCGCGACGACGTCGTCGCAGATCGCCGCGAGCGACGCCCGGCTGCGCACGATCGCAAGATGACGCGTCGCGATGCGCGGCGCGTCGATGATCTTCTCGATGAGTCCGACCTGTTGTTCGACACCCGCGCGGATACCCGCGAGCGCGCGGCCGATCGAAGGGTCGGCGTCGCCGAGCTTGCGTTCGAGCACGTGCGCCCAGGTATGGATCGCGTTGAGCGGCCCGCGCAGATCGTGCGAAGCGACCGACAAGACATGATCGCGGCCGAACACCTGCGACTCGGCGCGCACACGCGCCGCGCGTTCGAATGCGAACGCGCGCTCGGACGGGATGGCCGGCGGAGTCGCGGCGGGTACGGAGGAAGCGGCGGGCGGATCGATCGTCGAAGACCGGCTGTCGGGTGTCATATCGGAAGCGGTCGTGGATTCGGACAAGGTGGGAGTCCTCGCAAGCGTCGACGAGATCGATTATAGGGGCGTCCACGCCGGTTCTGCGCGTCCGCTGAGGTACCATTGCGGATCATTTTGAGGAGATGCGCAACATGGCTGCAATTACGACCGATTCGGGTCTCAAGTATGAAGACCTGACCGAAGGCACCGGCGCCGAAGCGACGAAAGGCGCAACGGTCAGCGTGCATTACACGGGCTGGCTCACCGACGGTCAGAAATTCGATTCGAGCAAGGATCGCAACGAGCCGTTTTCGTTCCCGCTCGGTGCCGGTCATGTGATCCGCGGCTGGGACGAAGGCGTCCAGGGCATGAAGGTCGGCGGCGTGCGCAAGCTCACGATTCCGCCGCAGCTCGGCTACGGCGTGCGGGGCGCGGGCGGCGTGATTCCGCCGAACGCGACGCTCGTGTTCGAAGTCGAGCTGCTCGACGTCTGATCATGGCAGGCGGTACCTCCCCGTACGCTTCGCCGCTCGTGACCGTGCGAAGCTACGATGAAGTCTCCGCCACCGATTCGCACGACAGTTATCACCAGATCGCGCTGGGCATCGAAGGCGGCCTCGAACTCGAGGTCGATCATCTCGCGACGTGCGTCGCGCCGACGCTCGGCGTCATCGTGCCGGTCGGCGCGCGTCATGACTATCTCGGCATCGGCGCGAACAATCGGCAACTGATCGTCGACGTCCCCGTCGACGCGTTGACGCTGCCCCGGCAACTGTTCGACCGCCCTTCGCTGATTCCGATCGACGCGGCGTTCGCGCAATGGGTCGTGAGGCTCGCGCAGCTACGCGACAATCCCGACCGCTTCGCGCACTGGCAGGCGACCGCGCGACTCTGCGACGCCGTGCTCGAACGCATGAGCGGCGCCGGTCACCCGAACCCCGAGCGCTTCACGCTCGCGCGCGTCGATGCGTACTTGCGCGCGCATCTCGCCGAACCGCTGTCGATCGCCGCGCTCGCGTCGTTTTGCGGGTGCGGCGTGCGCAGCTTCCACGATCGCTTCGTCGCCGAATTCGGCATCACGCCGCATCGCTATCTGCTTCGGCTACGCGTCGAACAGGCCGCGCGCATGATGAACGAGCGCCGCAGAAGCCTCGCCGATATCGCGCTCGCGTGCGGATTCGCCGACCAATCGGCGATGACGCATGCGTTCGCGGCGCGCTTCGGCATGCCGCCGGGCCGCTGGCGCGGCGGCGACGCGGTGCGTCCCGGCACGTCGGACCGCGAAACGTAACCGTATCGCACACAGATCCGACGCGTGAAACGTTCGCGTCGAAGCGACGTCGACGACTACGCGATGCCGCGTGCGAGGTCGGCGCAGATATCGTTCGGGTCTTCGAGACCGACCGACAAGCGGATCACCCCCTCGGTCACGCCGGCCGCCGCGCGCGCCTCGGGCGTCACGCGCGCATGCGTCGTGCTCGCGGGATGCGTGATCGTCGTACGCGTGTCGCCGAGATTGCCCGTGATCGAAATCACGCGCGTCTGATCGATGACGCGCCATGCGTTCGCGCGCTGCGCCTCGGGCGTGTCGCCATGCAGCTCGAACGCGACGAGTGCGCCCCCGGTCTTCTGCTGGCGCTTGGCGATGTCATGCTGAGGGTGCGATGCGAGCGACGGATACCAGACCCGCTTGATGCCCGGCTGCGTCTCGAGCCACTGCGCGATCTTGAACGCATTCGCCGATTGGCGCTCCATGCGGATCGGCAAGGTCTCGAGACCGCGCAGCATGAGCCATGCGTTGAACGCCGACAGCGAGGGCCCCGTCGTGCGCACGAACACGAACACCTTGCCCATCACGAAGTCGCGCTTGCCGATGATCGCGCCGCCGAGCACGCGGCCCTGTCCGTCGATGTATTTGGTCGCCGAATGCACGACGACATCGGCGCCGTGTTCGATCGGACGCTGGAGCGCCGGCGAACAGAAACAGTTGTCGACGACGAACAATGCGCCCGCCTCGTGGGCGACGTCGGCGACCGCGCGGATATCGGAGACCTCGGTCAACGGATTCGACGGCGTTTCGAGGAAGAACAACTTCGTCGTCGGTTGCACGGCCGCGCGCCACGCGTCGAGATCGTTCGGATCGACGAACGTCGTCGTGATGCCGAAGCGCGTGAACACCGTCGCGAACAGATTGAGCGTCGAACCGAAGATGCTGCGCGAGCTCACGATGTGATCGCCCGCATTGCACGCGCTCATGACGATCGAGAGGATCGCGCTCATGCCCGATGCGGTCGCGATGCAGGCCTCGCCGCCTTCGAGCGCCGCGAGCCGGTCCTGCAGCATCGTGACGGTCGGGTTCGTGAAGCGCGAGTACGTGAAGAAGTCTTCCGAATTCGCGAAGCGCTCGGCCGCCTCCGCCGCCGACTTGAAGCAGAAGCTCGAGGTCAGGAACAAGGCCTCGGCATGCTCGTTGTATTCGCTGCGCAATGTCCCCGCGCGGACAGCCGCGGTATCGAATCCGAGTTCGTCGAAGTTCAGGGCTTCGCGTGGTGTGATGTCGTTCATTTTCCGGTCCTTGAAAAGCACAAAGCCCGCTTTGCAGTCATGCAAAGCGGGCTTTCAAATCTCCGCGCCGGTCGCACAGCCCCGGCGGCTCACCTCGCTTTAGCTGATTCGGGGCCGAGGCCCCCGCGTCCGCAAGCTGATTCAAATCGACGCGTGAGCCAGATGGTAGCACGGCGCGCGCGAGGCGCGCCGCACATCAAGGGCATGCGCGGACGCGATCCGTCACGCGGACAACTGCAGATGCAGTTGCGAGCGCGCGGGCGGCTCCGCGTCGAGGCTGCCGTCGCCCGCCGGATCGCGGTCCTTCTGCGAAGCCGGCTGCATGCGCGCGCGCTCGATGCTGTCGAGATAGCCGTCGGTCACGTCGCCCGTCACGTATTTGCCGTCGAAACACGAGGCTTCGAAGTCGGCGAGCTCGGGATTGATGTCGCGGATCGCGCGCTTCATGTCCTCGAGATCCTGATAGACGAGGTAGTCGGCGCCGATCAGCTGCGCGACCTCCTCGTCGGTGCGGCCATGCGCGACGAGTTCGCTGCGCGTCGGCATGTCGATGCCGTAGACGTTCGGGAAACGCACGGGCGGCGCGGCCGATGCGAAGATGACCTTCTTCGCGCCCGCATCGCGCGCCATCTGCACGATCTCGTGGCTCGTCGTGCCGCGCACGATCGAGTCGTCGACGATCAGCACGTTCTTGCCCTTGAACTCGACGCCCATCGCGTTGAGCTTCTGGCGCACGGACTTCTTGCGCACCGCCTGACCCGGCATGATGAAGGTCCGGCCCACGTAGCGGTTCTTGAAGAAGCCCTCGCGGTACTCGACGCCGAGCTTGCTCGCGACCTGCATCGCCGCGGGCCGGCTCGAATCGGGGATCGGCATCACGACGTCGATCTCGACGTCCGGCAGCTCGCGCTTGATTTTCTCGGCGAGATAGTTGCCCATGAGCAGCCGCGCGTTATAGACGGGCACGCCGTCGAGCACCGAATCGGGCCGCGCGAGATAGACGTATTCGAAAATGCACGGATACAGCGACGGCTTGTCCGCGCACTGGCGCGCGCTGATATTGCCCTCGAGATCGATGAAGATCGCTTCGCCGGGTTCGAGGTTGCGCACGAATTCGAAACCGACGCCCTCGATCGCGACCGACTCCGACGCGACGATCCATTCGGTGCCTTGCGGGGTTTCGAGCTTGCCGAGACTCAGCGGACGGATGCCGAACGGATCGCGGAACGCGAGCAGCCCGTAGCCGGCGATCATCGCGACGATCGCGTACGACCCCTTGACGCGCTTGTGCACGCCGTTGACGGCCTTGAACAGCGTGTCGAGATCGAGCGAGAGCCCGGTGCTCGTGAGCTGCAGTTCGTGCGCGAGCACGTTGAGCAGCACTTCGGTATCCGAGTTCGTGTTCAGGTGACGGCGGTCGATCCGGAACATCTCTTCCTTGAGCTGTTGCCAGTTCGTCAGATTGCCGTTGTGCGCGAGGATGATGCCGTACGGCGCGTTCACGTAGAACGGCTGGGCTTCCTCTTCGCTCGTCGCCGAACCGGCCGTCGGATAGCGGACCTGGCCGATGCCCGTCGTGCCGGGCAGCGACCGCATGTTGCGCGTGCGGAACACGTCGCGGACCATGCCGTTCGCCTTGTACATGTGGAAATTGCTGCCGTTCGCCGTCGCGATGCCGGCGGCATCCTGCCCGCGGTGCTGCAGCAGCAGCAAGCTGTCATAGATCAGCTGATTGACGGGCGATTTTGAAACTGCACCTACGATGCCGCACATGGCATGTCCTTCTAGTGAACCGAATCCTTCACGTCGCGCTTGCTACGCATGGCCGTATCGCACCCGTACGCGCATCGAGCGCCCTCAGTAGTGCACATAGGCCGCCAGCGTGTCCGGCAAGAGCGGCTTCAATCCGCGCACGCCCTGCTCGGCATAGGGCCGCAGCAGTCCGTTGCGCCAAAAATCCTGTTGCGGCAAGGTCGTCAGCCCCGCCAGCGCCACCATCAGCAGCACCAGCAGCACACCGCGTGCAAGCCCGAACACCATGCCGAGCGAGCGATCGACCGCGCGCAGCCCCGTTGCTTCCGTCATCCGATTCGCGAGCGCGGCGAGCACGCCGATCACGAGCATCGTCGCGATGAACAACAGCGCGAAGGCTAGCAGCAATTGCGTCATCTCGCCGCCGGGCCAGGTCGACGGAATCCATCCGGCAACCTCTCCAACATAGTGCCTCGCGACAAGAAATGCGATGACATATCCTGCCAGTGCAAAAATTTCCGCGAGCAAACCGCGCCACATGCCGCGCAGCGCCGACAGCCCGATGACGATCATGACCGCGTAGTCGAATCCGGTCAGCATCGGATCAGTCCCCGGCCCGCGCGCCGCACGCACGATTCACGCCGCACGCGCCGTTCATCCGTGCGCATCGGCCGGCGCATCGACCGTGCGGACCTTGCGGACTGCCGCCTCGGCCGCCGCGCGGTCGGCGAACGGCCCCGCGCGCACGAGCACGCGGTCGCTGCCGTCATCCTGACGCGCATGCTGCACATATGCGGGCACGCCCGCCGCTTTCAACTTGGCGACCCAGGCCTGGGCCGGCGCCTCGCTCGAGAACGCGCCGATCTGTACGACGAAATGACTGCCCGCGGGCGGCGCATCGTTCGCGGTCGGCGCCTTGGCGGCCGTCGAGGCCGTCGATGTCGCATCGCCGCGCGTGCTTTGTTCAGACGAAGGATTCGCTGCATTCGCAGCCGGCGCATTGACCGACGGTCGTGCCGTCTGCGTCGCGGCCGCGTTGGCGGACGGGCCGGTACTCGACTTCACGCTCGCGTCGGCCGACGTCGCGCGCTTGCCGCCCGACGCGAGGCCCGTGGATGAATTGGATGAAGCGTTGGCCGTCGAATTCGAATCGCCGCCGCTGGCCGGCGCGAGACCCGCGACGCCCGCCGCGGCCGAGGTCGAAGGCGCGGAGGCACCTGCCCCGCTTTCGTCGTCCGCCGCCTCATAGGCCGCGGTCGATCCCTCGGGCGCCGATGCCGCGCCCGGCGCCGGGGCGTCGTCGTGCGCCGGAATCTCGATCGCGATGCCGTCGGTCGCGGGCTTCGGATGGGAGTCGAGGACCATCGGCAAAATCACGACGGCCGCGAGAACCAGCGCAATCGCGCCGATGAGCCGCCGGCGCGCACGCTGCTTTTCGGGCAGCGTCGGATCCAGCATATTCGCGTCGGCCGGTTCGCTCTGGCGACGGCGGCGCAGGCCCTCGGTCTCGGACCGGTCCGCGCCTCGCCGGCTCGCGCGCCCCGCCGACCCGGACGAATTGCCGCCACGCGCCGACGTTGCCGAAGCGTCTTTGTTGCCGAACGAAAATAGGCCCATATTCGCTGCGTGGATCCCGGTCGGGGGTCAATGATGCTGGAGTTTTCGGTACGCCATCACGTCGGCGACAGTGTAATGCGATCCGAAGACCACGATTCTATCATTTTCACCCGCTTTTTCTTGCACTGCGGCGAACGCGGCGCGCGCCGAGTCAAACGTGCGTACGCCGTGGTCGGCATCGTCGACGACGCCCGCCTCGCGCAGATAGCGTTCGAGCATCGCCGCGGTCGCCGCGCGCGGCGTCGGCAGATCCGCGACGTACCAGAAATCGATTTCATCGTGCAGTTGCCGGACGATCGCCGCGATGTCCTTGTCCTTCATCGCACCGAACACCGCGTACGTGTACGGGAAGTAGCCCATATTGCCGAGGTTCTGCGCGAGCACGGCCGCCGCGTGCGGGTTGTGCGCGACGTCGAGAATGACCTGCGGCTTGCCCGGCACGACCTGGAAACGCCCGGGCAATTCGACGTTCGCGAGCCCGAGCCGGATGTCCTGCGCCGCGACCGGCAAGCGGTCGCGCATCGCTTCGAGCGCCGCGAGCGCGGCCGATGCGTTGAGCAGCTGGTTCGCGCCGCGCAGCGCCGGATAGGCGAGCGCGGGTCGCTTGAGCGCGCGGCCCGAATAGGTCCATTGCTGGCGCTCCGCGCCGGGTTGCGGATCGCAGCGGAAATCGCGGCCGACGAGCCAGAGGTCCGCGCCGATCTCGGTCGCGTGATCGATCAGCGTCTGCGGCGGCAGCGGATCGCCGCAGACGGCCGGGCGGCCGGCCCGGAATATGCCGGCCTTCTCGAACGCGATCTTCTCGCGCGTGTCGCCGAGATAGTCGGCGTGGTCGATATCGATGCTCGCGATGATCGCGCAATCCGTATCGATGACATTGACCGCGTCGAGACGTCCGCCGAGACCGACTTCGAGGATCACGGCATCGAGCCCCGCGCTCGCGAACAGATGCATGATCGCGAGCGTCGTGAATTCGAAATAGGTCAGCGAAACCGGCTCGGGCAGGCTCGTGCGCGCGGCTTCGACGATCTCGAAGTGACGCACGAGCGCCTCGTCGCTCGCATCGACGCCGTTGATCCGCGCGCGCTCGTTGAACGCGAGCAGATGCGGCGACGTATGGCAGCCGACCTTATAGCCCGCGCGCAGCAGAATCGTTTCGAGCAGCGCGCACGTCGAGCCCTTGCCGTTCGTGCCGCCGACCGTAAAAACGGGGCATTCGAACCGGAGTC
This sequence comes from Pararobbsia silviterrae, assembly GCF_003628125.1. GTDB lineage: Bacteria > Pseudomonadota > Gammaproteobacteria > Burkholderiales > Burkholderiaceae > Pararobbsia > Pararobbsia silviterrae. The sequence goes on along the minus strand of NZ_RBZU01000002.1, from coordinate 106,764 downwards.
CGAGTGCGTCCTTGACTTTGCCGATCCGCGTGAGCCCCATGTCGATGCCGACAGGGTGCGCGGTTTCGAGGTGGGCGAGCCAGTCGCCAAGCGTCGCGAAGGTAGTCATCAGGCGTAAAAAGCAAACGCGGCCGAAGCCGCGTTGTTCAAGAGAGTCCGTGTCGGGCGATGCGCGGCATCGGCCGTGCCGCCGCGAACGGGGAGCGTCTCGCGATCAGGCGACCGCGTCGGCCGGCAGACGCGTGAGCAGCGCGAGCAGACGCGCGATTTCCTCGCGCATCTTGCGGCGGTCGACGATCATGTCGATCGCGCCCGACTTGAGCAGGAATTCGGCACGCTGGAAGCCTTCGGGCAGCTTCTCGCGCACGGTCTGTTCGATCACGCGCGGGCCCGCGAAGCCGATCAGCGCCTTCGGTTCCGCGATGACGACGTCGCCGAGGAACGCAAAGCTCGCCGACACGCCGCCCATCGTCGGATCGGTCAGCACCGAGATAAACGGCAGCTTCGCTTCGGAGAGCTGCGTGAGCATCGCGGTCGTCTTGGCCATCTGCATGAGCGACAGCAGGCTTTCCTGCATCCGCGCGCCGCCCGAGGCCGTCACGCAGATGAACGGCACTTGCTGCTCGAGCGCCGTGCGCGCGCCGCGCACGAAGCGTTCGCCGACGACCGAGCCCATCGAGCCGCCCATGAACGCGAACTCGAAACACGCGACGACGACCGGCAAGGTATGGATCGCGCCGCCCATGACGACCATCGCGTCGGTTTCGCCCGTCTCGTCCATCGCTTCCTTGAGACGATCGGGATACTTGCGGCTGTCCTTGAACTTGAGCGGATCGACAGGCACGACTTCCTGGCCGATTTCGTAGCGGCCTTCGGGATCGAGCAGCGCATCGAGACGCGCGCGCGCATTGATCCGCATATGGTGGTCGCACTTCGGGCAGACCGAGAGGTTCGCCGCGACGTCGGTCCGGTACAACACGGACTCGCAGCTCGGGCACTTGATCCAGAGACCCTCGGGAATGCTCTTGCGGCTTGCCGGATCCGTTTGCTTGATCTTCGGCGGAAGCAGTTTATCGAGCCAGCTCATCAATACTCCTTGTTGATTACGCGAGCGACGCGGTCCGTCCGGAGACGGTCACGCCGACACGCGCGTCCGCGAACGATGCGGTTCGCGGACGATGTAAGGTCAAGCCGCCGCCGCACCCGTGGGTGCGTCGAGCGCCGCGCGCACACCCGCGACGAACTCGATCAGCGCGGGCACCGCGGCCTCGGGCGCCGCCTGTTCGAGCAGCTGGACGATCCGGCTGCCGATGACAACCGCGTCCGAATGCTCGGCGACGCGCCGGGCGGACTCGGCGTCGCGAATACCGAATCCGACCCCGACAGGAACCGGCACACGCGATTGAATGGCCGGAATTTTACTCGCGATACTGGAAACGTCCAGATTTCCGGCGCCGGTCACGCCCTTGAGCGAGACGTAGTACACATAGCCGCGCGCGATCTGACCGACCGCGGCGATCCGTTCGTCGAGCGAGGTCGGTGCGATCAGGAAGATCGGATCGAGGTCGAATTCGCCGAGTTTCGCGGCGAATTCATGCGATTCCTCGGGCGGATAGTCGACCACGAGCACGCCGTCGACGCCCGCTTCGCTCGCGGCCTTCGCGAACGCGTCGACGCCCATGCGTTCGATCGGATTCGCATAGCCCATGAGCACGACGGGCGTCGTCGCGTTCGACGTCCGGAACGTGCGCACGTCGTCGAGCACGCGGCGCAGCGATACGCCGCGCGCGAGCGCGCGCTCCGACGAGCGCTGGATCACGGGGCCGTCGGCCATCGGATCGGAAAACGGCACGCCGAGCTCGATGACGTCCGCGCCGCCCTTGACGAGCGCGTGCATGAATTCGACGGTCCGCGCGGGATCGGGGTCGCCCGCCGTGATGAACGGGATCAGGCCCTTGCGGCCTTGAGCGGCAAGCGCCGCGAAAGTTTTTTCAATTCGGGACATGGTGAGGAATATCGGCAATGCGTTGACGGGCGACCGCGTGATAGTCGGCGTTGATCTCGTAGCCGACGAAGTGACGCCCGTGCATCGCACAGGCGACAGCGGTCGTGCCGCTGCCCATGAACGGGTCGAGTACGGTGCCGCCCGGCGGGCAGCTCGCGAGCACCATTCTCGAGATGATCTCGAGCGGCTTCTGCGTCGGATGATCGACGCGTTCCGCGTGCTGGCGGTGCAATCTGGACACGGACCAGACGTCCTTCGGGTTGTAGCCCATTTCGAGCCACTTGCTGCCCTCGAAGATGCGCCGGGACCGTGCTTTCTTCGTGGCCGCGTCGTACGGGATGCGGACCGGATCGAGGTCGAAGTAGTAGTCCTTCGACACCGCGAACAGCCCGATGTTGTCGTGAACCGACGTGAAGCGTCGCGTCGTTCCGCCCATGCTCGGCACGCGCCGGTCCCAGACGATCTCGTTGATCATCGTGAGCTTCGTCTTCAGAAAGCTGAAGATTTCCGGCGCGTACTGCCAGGTGCAGAAGATGTAGAGCGAGCCGCGCGGCTTGAGCTTCGGCAGCGCGAGTTCGAGCCAGTGGCGCGTCCAGGCGAGAAAGTCCTCGCCGGAGCGCATGTCCGAATCGTTGCCGTAGTCCTTGCCGAGCCCGTACGGCGGATCGGCCAGAATCAGGTCGATCGACTGGTCGGGCAGATTCACGACGTCGGTCAGGAAATCGCGGTGATGCAGCGCGATCGACGGCGCCGCCTGCGCGCCATCGGTCGTGTGCACCGCCGCGGCCGGCGATCCGCCGGCCGCGTCCGCGATCTTGATCGGGTCGTCACGCATCGACATACGTGCGGCGCGGCTCAGAGCTCGATACCGCCGCGCTCGGCGACGGTATGCATGTCCTTGTCGCCACGACCGGACAGATTGACGAGCAACACCTTGTCGCGCGGCATCGACGGCGCGATCTTCGCCGCATGCGCGATCGCATGACTCGATTCGAGCGCGGGAATGATCCCCTCGATGCGGCACAGCGTATGGAAGGCCTCGAGCGCTTCTTCGTCGGTGATGCCGACGTAGCTCGCGCGGCCCGAATCCTTGAGCCATGCGTGCTCGGGACCGACGCCCGGATAGTCGAGCCCGGCCGACACCGAATGCGTCTCGATGATCTGACCGTCCGCGTCCTGCAGCAGATAGGTCCGGTTGCCGTGCAGCACGCCCGGCGTGCCGCCTTGCAGCGACGCCGCGTGGCGCCCCGTATCGAGCCCGTCGCCGTTCGCTTCGACGCCGATCAGCGCGACGTCCTTGTCGTCGATATACGGATAGAAGATCCCCATCGCGTTCGATCCGCCGCCGACGCACGCGATCACGGCATCGGGCTGACGGCCGATCATCTCGGGCATCTGCACCTTGCACTCGTCGCCGATCACGCGCTGGAAGTCGCGCACCATCATCGGATACGGGTGCGGACCCGCGACCGTGCCGATGATGTAGAAGGTGTTCTCGATGTTCGTGACCCAGTCGCGCATCGCTTCGTTGAGCGCGTCCTTGAGCGTGCGCGAACCCGATTCGACAGGCACGACGGTCGCGCCGAGCAGCTTCATCCGATAGACGTTCGCGGCCTGGCGGCGCACGTCTTCCGAGCCCATGTAGACGACGCACTCCATGCCGAAGCGCGCGGCGATCGTCGCGGTCGCGACGCCATGCTGGCCCGCGCCCGTCTCGGCGATCACGCGCGGCTTGCCCATGCGCTTCGCGAGCAGCGCCTGGCCGATCACGTTGTTGATCTTGTGGGCGCCCGTGTGATTGAGGTCTTCGCGCTTCAGATAGATCTGCGCGCCGCCGAGCATCTCGCTCCAGCGCTGCGCGTGATAGATCGGCGAGGGACGGCCGACGAAATGCTTGAGCTCGCGCGTGTATTCGGCGAGGAAGTCGGGGTCGTTCTGGTACTTCTCGTATTGCGCGCGCAGATCGTCGAGCGCGTGAATCAGGGTTTCGGCGACGAAAATACCGCCGTACGGGCCGAAGTGGCCGCGTTCGTCAGGCAAGTTATACATGGTCTGGCTCCGTCAGTGGCCGACGGAAAATCGGATGCATCCCGCGCTATCTCGCTATCTCGCTATCTCGATATCGCGGCGGTCCGCGCCGGCGCGCATCAATCGCGCGCGCCGTGTTCCGAATCGGCCTCAAGGCATTCAAGAGCGTCCTGTGCGCGCACCGCGTGCACAAACGCCGTCATCCGGGCGTGATCCTTCACGCCCCGCACCCCTTCGACTTCGATGCCGCTCGAGACATCGACAGCGAACGGGCGCACGCGGGCAATGGCCTCACGGACGTTTTGCGCGTTCAAGCCACCACTTAAAACGGCCCGATGCGCGAGCTCTTCGGGAATGATTGACCAATCGAACACCTTTCCGCCGCCGCCGTAGCCCTCGACGTGCGCGTCGAGCAGCAAGCCCTGCGCGGCCGCATAGTTGACGGATGATTCTACCAAATCGGCGCGCGTGGAATCCGCTTTGACCCGAATCGCCTTGAGCCAAGGCAAGCGCGCCGCGCTCGACAGCCGCTTGCACTGCTCGGGCGTCTCGTCGCCATGCAACTGCAGCGCGCCGAGCGGCAACGCGTTCGCGACCTCGCGCACGAACGCCTCGTCGGGATTCACGAACAAGCCGACGATCGTCACGAACGGCGGCACAAGGCGCGCGAGCTGGATCGCCTGCGACACGCTGATCGCGCGCGGGCTCGGCGGATAGAAGACCATCCCGATCGCATCCGCGCCGAGCGCGACCGCATGCTCGACGTCCTCGACGCGCGAGAGTCCGCACAGCTTGATGCGTGTGCGCAGTTGGGCGCGCGTCGGATGGGATTCGGGGAGCGTCTGCATCAAGGGGGCCGGCGTCAAGGGAGCCATCGAGGTTCGGGAGCGGGAAGGCGGTCAAATCGCCGCATGGGCGTCGCGCGCGGAACGCACGCGATCGCGATTTTACCGAGGGCAGACAGCCTCGGCTAGGCGCCCCAGACCTCGCTCCAGGCTTCGCTGCGCAGATTGGCCGGCGGCAAATCGAATTCGGCCGGATAACCGACGTCCGCCAGATACAGTCCGTCGGGCATGAAGGTCGGCGCCGCGGCCTTGCGGTCACGCGCCGCGAGGACGGCGCCCGCCCATTCGGGCCGCTCGCGCCCGCGACCGACGCTGAGCAGGCAGCCCATCAGATTGCGCACCATGTGATGAAGAAACGCATTCGCGCGAAAGCGGAAATGCACGAACGCCCCGCGCGTCTGGATATCGATGTCGTAGACGTGCTTGACCGGCGTCTTCGACTGGCACTCGGACGAGCGGAACGACGAGAAATCGTGTTCGCCGATCCAGTGCCGCGCGGCCTCGCGCATCGCCTCGACGTCGAGCGGCGTATGCACCCAGCCCGCACGGCGCGCGAGCATCGGCGCGCGGACCGGATGCACGTAGAGCACGTAGTAGTAGGTGCGCTCGAACGCCGCGAATCGCGCGTGGAACGTCTCGCTGACGGGCTTCGACCATTGGATCGCGACGGTCGGCGGCAGAAACGCGTTGACGCCGCGCACCCACGAAAAAGGCTCGCGTTCGAGGTCGGTATCGAAATGCAGCACTTGGCCGAGCGCATGCACGCCCGTATCGGTACGTCCCGCGACGACGGTCTGCAGGGGCACCGTCGCGAACGCCTTGAGGGCGCGCTCGACCTCGTCCTGGACCGTGTTGCCGTGCGGTTGCGATTGCCAGCCGCAAAAAGCGGCCCCGTCGTATTGCAGACCCAGTGCTATGCGCATCGCGACGTCATTTGAGCGAATCGAGCAGCGCCTGCGCGCGTTCGCGCGTCGCGAGGTCGTGCGTTGCGAGCACTTCGTTGAGCAAGGTGCGCGCGCCCGCACGGTCTCCGAGTTCGACATATTCGGCAGCGAGATCGAGCTTGTTGAGCGCGATCGTCGCGAGATCGTGCGACGTCGGCGTCGAACCAGGTGCCGCGGCGTTCGGCGTCAGTTCGAGATCGAAGTCGAGATTGAGCGCGCCGAAACCGGCCGCGCCCAGGCCCGGCGAGAGCGGCGGCGGCAACGGCGGCGGCTCGTCTCGCAGCAGGTTCCCGCGCTGCGCGTCGCGCAGCGCCGACGTGCGCACGGCGTCGCCCGAGAACAGCGGGCGGCTCGCATCGCGCGCGCGGTCCGGACTCTCCGTCGCTTCGGGGGCGTTCGCGCCAGGCGCATCGGCGCTGGTGTCGCTGGCGTCGCTTGCACCGCTCGCCTGCGCGGCGTCGCCGTCGAGGGCCGGCGGCTCGCCCGCATCGTCATGTCGGCGCGCGTCGGGCGGCGCCGCGTCAGTCTGCTCGGTTCCGGCCGGCGTCACGCTGCTCGCCCCGCTCGGCGCGCCGAGTCCCGCGACGGCGCCCGCACCCGCGGTACCGCGCGTCAGCGATTCACCGACCGGCGCAGGACCTGCATCGGGCTCGCCAAGCGACGTCGCGAGACGCGGATCGGCCACCGGCACGTGCTCGGGCTGCCGCGCCTCGGGCAGTGCGGCATTGTCACGCGCGGGCGGTGAACCCGCGGGCGTATGCGGTTGAAACGCCTCGCGCGCGCCCGCCGAGGGCGCGTCGAGCCACGAGAGATCGACCGGCCCGCGCGGCGCCGAGGGCGACTCGGGCGCGGCGCTCGGGCGTGCGGGCTGATCGCCGGCCGTCTCGCCGCGCGACGCGTCGGGGGCCGCGGCATCATCGACGGGCAGATTCAGATCGACGTCGGGCATCGGCTTGACGAGACCAGCCTCGGACGCGCCGTGCTGCGTGCGATACGCGGCAAACGGATCGTTCGCGTAAAGCGGATTGTCGGGATCGATGCGGCGGCCGAGTTCGGCAGCTCGCGCCCAGTCTGCGCCCTCGCCATCGGTCAGTTCCCAGAGTTCGTGCGCCGTTTCCTGGAAGCGATCGATTTCGCGGCGATGCGCGTGCATTTCGAGCAAGCCGAGCAGCAAGCCGGTGTCGAACGGCGTCCGCGTTTCGGCAAATGCACCGCGTTGCGGATCCTGCGGCGACATGCTGCCTGCCGCGCCGAATTCGTACGGCGGCTGCGCGGGCGCTTCATGTGCGGCGGCGGCGTCGAAGATCGAATCGTCTTCGGGCGGTTGTCCGCGCGGGATGTCGCGCGAGGCGCGTCCCGACGTCAAGCGCGATTTGGCGGTGTCGGCGGTCCGCGATCCCGACGGTTCGACGGTGTCGGCATCGCGGGACGCATCGTCCGCCGGATCGCCGGACACACCCGTATCGGCAGACGACAACGCGTCGTCGCCGAGATGCGGCGACTTCCGACGCCGCGCGGGCAAGCAGACCCAGATGCCGAGCAGGACGACGATCAGCACGGCCAGCGCGGCGGGCAGCGCGAGCGGTCCGCGCAATCCGGCCTGGGGCGTCGCCGATCCCACCGATCCCGCCGCCCCGGACGCCGAAGCCGACGATGTGCCGCCCGCGCGCGGCGCGGACGCGGCTGCGCCCAGGCCATGCGCCTGCATCGCGGCCAGGACGCGATTCTTCAACTGGAGCAGTTGCTGGAGACTCGACACGTTCTGCGCGGGCGCGTCGGCGCGCGCCGCACCGCTCGCGGGGACAGCGGTCGCGAGCGGCGCCGAAACCGGCGCGGGCTGGATACTGCCGGTCCACGCGTGCGAGGCCGACGCCGCGTTGGCGGGCGCGCCCGTCTGTGCGCCGCTCGCTGCGGCGCCGGTATCGGTTGCCGCTGCGGACGCCGAAGCGGCAGGGTTGGCGACCGATGTCTGCGACGCGGATGAAATCGATGAGGCTGCTGGTGCAGCAGCGGCAGCCTCACTCGATGCGGCGGTCACGTTCGATGCGCTTGCGGCGTTCGTCGTCGCCACGGCACTCGATGCCGACGCCGATCCGGCCGTCGATGCCGGCGCGCCCGTGGCCGCCGATCCGTTCGACGCGGCCAGCGTGGCCGAGGCAGCCGGCGCGTTCGACGCGGACAACACAGCCGCCGCCGTTGAAGCCGACGCGGCGGAGAGGCTCGTGGCCGTCGCCGGCGCACTCTTGGACGCCGTCGCCGTACTCGTTCCGGTCGGAGAACTCGATGGCGCCGACGCGGTCGCGGCGCCTTGCGAGGCACCGACAGCGGCATGCGCCTGAGTCGCGCCGCTTGCAGCGGCTGCCGCGGACGCCGAAGCGGACGCATCGGCACTCGCCCCCGGACGCGGCACGGCAAGCACGGCGCCGGCCTTCATCCGGCTCGGATTGTTCGCGTAGAACGCGTTCGGATTCGCGTCGAACAGGGCCTTCGCCATGTTCTGCTTGACGGTCTTGTCGTCCGACAGCGTGAGCGCGGCGGCGACGTCGAGCAGCGACTGCCCCTTCTGGACCGCATAGTGTTCGGGCAACGCCGCCGCGGAAGCGGCCTGCGGCGCCGCGCCGAGCTGCCCGGCGGGTGCGACGCCGGCCGCCGACGGGTGCGTCGATGTCGAAGCGGGTGCCTGGCCTTGTGCGTGCGCGGCCACCGAACTCGCGGCGAGCGCCGCGATCGACCACGCAAGCGCGGTGGTCTTCCACACTGCTGGCGCTGCATCACGACGCACCAGTCGGTCTAACACGATCATCACACTCCCGGACAAGGCTTTCGACGAGCACCCGATCGGCCCGCCCGCTTCGCGCGCCGATCCGCGCGCCGTTCAGACTGCAGCGTCCGCTGCGTCCGTCAAAGTTTTAAATGCAAAAAGAGCGCCGCGCGAACGCGGCGCTCTTTGACGCCAACCAGAGAATAGGCCGCCTGCTGGGCCCAAGGTTAGCACGAGCCGAAATGAATCCTGTATTCCGAATTCGCCCGATATGCGCCGGCCGCGTACGATCGCCGACAGGCCGGTGCAAGGGCTGCAGTGTGGCGCGTCGCGTCACACTGTCCCGACCGATTGATTACGCGTACGCGTGCGAATCGCGCTGACCCGCGGTCTGCTCGGCGTCGAGCAGGATCCGCAGCATGCGGCGCAGCGGTTCGGCCGCGCCCCAGAGCAGTTGATCGCCGACCGTGAAGGCCGACAGATACTCGCCGCCCATCGCGAGCTTGCGGAAACGGCCGACCGGCACGTGGAGCGAACCGGTGACCGCCGTCGGCGTCAGATCGCGAATCGACGCGTCGCGCGTATTCGGCACGACCTTGACCCAGTCGTTGCCCGACGCGACGATGGCCTCGATCTCGTCGAGCGACACGTCCTTCGTGAGCTTGATCGTCAGCGCCTGCGAGTGGCACCGCATCGCGCCGATGCGCACGCAGAGGCCGTCGACGGGCACGCAACCCGGCTCGCCCATCGCGGGCTTGCCGAGAATCTTGTTCGCTTCGGCGCCGCCCTTCCACTCTTCCTTCGACATCCCGTTGCCGAGATCCTTGTCGATCCACGGAATCAGCGAGCCGGCGAGCGGCACGCCGAAATGGTCGATCGGCATCGCATCGCCGCGCATCGTGTCGATCACGCCACGATCGATATCGAGAATCGCCGACGACGGGTTCGCGAGCTTGTCGGCCACCGCGTCATGCACGGTGCCCATCTGCTTGAGCAGCTCACGCATGTTCTGAGCGCCCGCGCCCGATGCCGCCTGATACGTCATCGCGGTCGTCCACTCGATGAGGTTTTCGCGGAACAGGCCGCCGAGCGCCATCAGCATGAGGCTGACCGTGCAGTTGCCGCCGATGAAATTCTTGACGCCCTTCTTGAGGCCGTTGCGGATCACGTCGAGGTTGACCGGATCGAGCACGATCAGCGCGTCGTCCTTCATGCGCAGCGACGACGCCGCATCGATCCAGTAGCCGTCCCAACCGGCCGCGCGCAGCTTCGGGAACACGTCGTTCGTGTAGTCGCCGCCCTGGCACGTGATGATGATGTCGCACTTGCGCAGGTCGTCGATGCTTGTCGCGTCTTTGAGTGTGGTCTCGTTTTTGGCGAACGACGGCGCCGCGCCGCCCGTATTGCTCGTGCTGAAGAACACCGGCTCGATCAGCGCAAAATCGTTTTCTTCCTGCATGCGCTGCATGAGCACCGAGCCCACCATACCGCGCCAACCTACGAGACCCACAGTCTTCATTTCTCTCTCACTCGCTTCGCGTTTTCACCACCGGCACTGAGCTGCACTGCTTGCGCCGTACCCGCCAGTATCGCCGACCTGGCCTTCATTCAGCGCAAAACCGCGCCGTTGCCGCCCAAAAAAACAGAAATTACCCGAATTCGGCCCGTCAAACGAAAATGGCCGCTGCATCCTGCCGCAGCGGCCACCTGAGGATCGGGCGTCGCTGCTAGAGCGCGGCGACCACTGCCGCGCCCATTTGTTGAGTCCCCACTTTGGTCGTGCCTTCCGACCAGATGTCGGCTGTGCGCAGACCCTGCGCGAGCACCGCCTTGACCGCATTCTCGACGCGATCCGCCTGTTCGGCCTTGCCGAGCGAATAGCGCAGCATCATCGCGGCCGACAGGATCGTCGCGAGCGGATTCGCGATGCCTTTGCCCGCGATATCGGGGGCCGAACCATGCGACGGTTCGTACAAGCCTTTGTTGCTCTTGTCGAGCGACGCCGACGGCAACATGCCGATCGAACCCGTCAGCATCGCGGCCTGGTCCGACAGGATGTCGCCGAACATATTGCCAGTCACGACGACGTCGAACGCCTTCGGCGCCTTGACGAGCTGCATTGCCGCATTGTCGACATACATATGCGAGAGCTCGACGTCCGGATACTGCTTCGCGACCTCGATCATCGTGTCGCGCCAGAGCTGGGACGTTTCGAGCACGTTCGACTTGTCGACGCTCGTGACCTTGCGGTTGCGCTTCTGCGCGGCCTGAAATGCGACATGCGCGATGCGCTGCACTTCGGGCTCACTATAACGCATCGTGTCGAAGCCTTCCTTCGCGCCCGCGAACGGACCGTCGGGCGCCGCGCGCACGCCGCGCGGCTGGCCGAAGTAAATATCGCCGTTGAGTTCGCGCACGATCAGGATATCGAGCCCCGACACGACTTCGGGCTTCAGCGACGACGCGCTCGCGAGTTCCTTGTACAGGATCGCGGGACGGAAGTTCGCGAACAGGCTCAGATGCTTGCGCAGACCGAGAATCGCCTGCTCGGGGCGCAGCGCGCGCTCGAGGCTGTCGTATTTCCAGTCGCCGACGGCGCCGAACAGGATCGCGTCGGCCTGCTTCGCGAGGTCGAGCGTCGAATCGGGCAGCGGATGCCCTTTGGCCTCGTAACCGGCACCGCCGACGGGCGCCTCCTCGAGCGTGAACGATTCGCCGAGGGCGTTCAGCACGTTGACCGCTTCGGCGACAATCTCGGGACCGATCCCGTCGCCGGGCAAAACTGCAATCTTCATGGAGCTGTTTTCCTTCGTTCCAGGAGGAACATTCAATGACGTTCGCGCGCGGATCGATCCGCGCGCGCGTTCGAACGATCGATCAGCCGGGCAGCCGGTTCGCGAGCCAGGGCTGGCGCGCGAGACGTTCGGCTTCGAACGCGCGGATCTGATCGGCGTGACGCAAGGTCAGGCCGATATCGTCAAAACCGTTGAGCAGACAGTATTTGCGGAACGCCGTCACGTCGAACGCATATTCGCGGCCGTCGGGCGCGCGCACGACTTGCGCTTCGAGATCGACCGTGAGCTGGTAGCCGTTGAACGCAAACGTCTCGTTGAACAGATGATCGACCTGCTGTTCGCTCAGCGCGATCGGCAGCAAGCCGTTCTTGAAGCAATTGTTGAAGAAGATGTCCGCGAAGCTCGGCGCGATGATCGCGCGGAAGCCGTACTGCTGGAGCGCCCACGGTGCGTGCTCGCGCGAGCTGCCGCAGCCGAAGTTCTTGCGCGAGAGCAGCACGGTCGCGCCTTGATAGCGCGCCTGATTCAACACGAAGTCCGGGTTCAGCGGACGATTCGAATTGTCCTGGCCCGGTTGTCCGACGTCACGGTAGCGCCATTCGTCGAACAGGTTCGGACCGAAGCCCGAGCGCTTGATCGACTTGAGGAACTGCTTCGGGATGATCGCGTCCGTATCGACGTTCTCGCGATCGAGCGGGGCGACAAGCCCCGTGTGTACGACAAACTTTTCCATGATCTGGCTCTGAAATGGATCCGGTTACGGCATTCGGGCGTTAACCGTTAACCGCTCGTGACCGCGTCGTGAATCTTGTGGCCGACGGTCTTCACACCGCTCGCGACCGCGTGGCCCGCCGCTTTCGCACCATCGCCGATCGCGTGACCCGCGGATTCGGCGCCTTCCTTGATGCTATGCGCGGCCGATTTCGAATCGCGTTTGATCGCGTGACCGGCTTCCTTGCTCTTGTCGCTCACCGCGTGACCGGCTTCCTTGCTTTTCTCGCCGACCTCGTGTCCCGCGGCCTTGCTGTCGTTCTTGATCGCGTGACCTGCCTCGCTGCTCTTTTCGCCGATCGCGTGACCCGCCTCGCTGCTTTTCTCGCCGATCGCGTGCCCGACCTCGCTGCTCTTCTCACCGATCGCGTGGCCGGCCTCTTTCGCATCGCTGCCGATCTCGTGACCCGCTTGCTTCGCGTCGTCGACCGGATGCACTTCATCGGCGTGCGCGTGCGGCGCAACAGCGAGCGCCGCCGCGCTCGCGACGACCGCCGCGACCAGCCAACGCTTCGAAATAGTCAACGACTCCTGCTTTGCCTTCATGCGTTCTTCTCCTTGAGACTAGACGTCAATCGGATGATGTTCAGCTCAGCTTGCGAATATCGACGAAGTGGCCTTCGATGGCCGCGGCCGCGGCCATCGCCGGGCTCACGAGGTGCGTGCGTCCGCCCGCGCCCTGCCGTCCTTCGAAGTTGCGGTTCGACGTCGACGCGCAACGCTCGCCCGGATCGAGACGGTCGGCGTTCATCGCCAGACACATCGAGCAGCCCGGCTCGCGCCATTCGAAGCCCGCATCCGTGAAGATCTTGTCGAGACCTTCGTGTTCGGCCTGCTGCTTGACGAGCCCCGAGCCCGCCACCACCATCGCGAGCCGGATATTCGGCGCGATCTTGCGGCCGAGCTTGCGCACGACATAGGCGGCCGCGCGCAGATCTTCGATCCGCGCATTCGTGCACGAGCCGATGAACACCTTGTCCGGACGAATCGCTTCGATCGGCGTGTCCGGCGTCAGCGCCATATATTCGAGCGCACGTTCGAGCGCGTTACGCTTGACGGGATCCTTTTCCTTCTCGGGATCCGGCACGCGGTCCTCGATCGACACGACCATCTCGGGCGACGTGCCCCAGCTGACCTGCGGCTTGATCTTCGCCGCATCGAGTTCGACGACACGATCGAACGTCGCATCGGCATCGGACGCGAACGTGCGCCAGATCGCGGCGGCCTGGTCGAATTCGACGCCCGAGGGCACGAACGGACGACCCTTCAGATAATCGATCGTCGTGTTGTCCACCGCGACCATGCCGGCGCGCGCACCCGCCTCGATCGCCATATTGCAGACGGTCATGCGGCCTTCCATGCTCAGCGAACGAATCGTCGATCCACCGAACTCGATAGCATAGCCCGTGCCTCCCGCCGTACCGATCTTGCCGATGATCGCGAGCACGATGTCCTTGGCCGAGCAGCCGCGCGGCAGCACGCCCTCGACCTTGACGAGCATGTTCTTGCTCTTTTTCTGCAGCAGCGTCTGCGTCGCCATCACGTGCTCGACCTCGGACGTGCCGATGCCGTGCGCGAGCGCGCCGAACGCGCCGTGCGTCGACGTATGGGAATCGCCGCAGACGATCGTCATGCCCGGCAGCGTCGCGCCCTGCTCCGGTCCAATGATGTGGACGATGCCCTGACGCACGTCGTTCATCTTGAACTGCGTGATGCCGTACGCGTCGCAATTCGAATCGAGCGTATCGACCTGCAGTTTCGACACGGGATCGGCAATGCCATGCGCGCGATCGAGCGTCGGCACATTGTGGTCCGACGTCGCGAGATTCGCGCTGATCCGCCAGACCTTGCGGTCGGCTAGACGCAGACCCTCGAACGCCTGGGGACTCGTCACCTCATGAAGCAGTTGGCGGTCGATATAGAGAATGGTGGTGCCGTCTTCCTCGGTATGGACGACGTGCGAATCCCACAACTTGTCGTAGAGCGTCTTTGCCATGATGGTCATCACTGCGGTTCGGTGCGTGGCACCGGTGGGGAATATCTCGTTGGATTCGATGCGGGCCCACGATAGCGCAATTCGGCGTTCTCGCTGTCCTGGTACCGCATCGAATGTGAGACGATTATGCCACAAGAAACCCGCTCAATTTCCGGCAAAGTGCATTCAATTTTTCTTAATCTCGCTCATTATCTGGTGTTTTTACTACCAGGATAATCAATACCCGAGAAACCGGCGCGGCGCAAAATAACCGTCGCCGCGCCAGCTAGATCACTTCAAATAGTCGACCACGTACGGCCACAACAGCACGACATGCACGACGACGCTGATCGTGATCGCGCACACGCCCGCGATGGTAATGGCCCATCCGCACACGTCGATCACGCGCGCCATATTTTTCTCGGACGACAGAAAGCGAATTGCCGCGTCTCTCATCGTTGTACCTCCCTTCAAAAGATGATTAAAAAAACATCGACCAGACCATCTGCATCGAATGAAATCCGACGCACGCAACGGCGCTGAACGTTGCGGATCGGATCGACCACCGGATAAACATGCCGCGCGAGCGGATCGAGGCCAAGGCCATGAGGCCCCGATATTGATCGAGCGACATCGGCGGGGAGCGTGTCGGCGTCATCAGCCGCTTCATGGCTCGGCGAAAATGGCCGACGACCGTGGCAGCGCTCAGCGCGACGATCGAGCCGAAGCCCACAATGCCGTAGCAGACGAGGAACACCGCGCACAGCACGCCCGGCCCGGCCGGCGCGCACTCGGCCGTCAACACCTCGAACGTACCGGCCGCGCACAAGCCGATCGCGACCCAGAACAATTGGCCGTCGCGAATCGACGCGCACATCATCTGATGCGACGCACGCGAGCCGATGACGGGCGACATCGAAAGCAGCGAGAACAGCGGCGCGAAGATCGGCACGCCGATATTGAGGAACAACCAGAGAACGAACTGCGCGGCCATGACTCGCTCCCGAAACAGTGGCGTCTCATTTTGACGAACCCACTATCTCGTATTCAAACTCGAGCGCCAGCTCATGGCTCTTCGCACATAAGACAACACCCCGCCGAATGCAAGCATCGGGCGGGGTGTTCGAGCGAACCTCGGGAAAGGTCCGCGGCAAGCGAGTCGCGCAGGCGACTCGCCGGGTTCAGCAGGGCTTAACGCGCGCCGAGCGCCTTGGCCTGGCGCGGCGTGTCGCCGATGAACAGCTGACGCGGGCGACCGATCTTTTGCTCGGGATCCGCGATCATCTCGTTCCATTGCGCGATCCAGCCGACCGTACGCGCCATCGCGAAGATACACGTGAACATCGACGTCGGGATGCCGAGCGCGCGCTGGACGATGCCCGAGTAGAAGTCGACGTTCGGGTAGAGCTTGCGCGACACGAAATACTCGTCCTCGAGCGCGATCTTTTCGAGCTGCATCGCGAGCTTGAACAGCGGATCGTCGTGCAGGCCGAGCTCGTTGAGCACTTCGTAGCACGTTTCACGCATGAGCTTCGCGCGCGGATCGTAGTTCTTGTAGACGCGGTGACCGAAGCCCATGAGCTTGACGCCCGAGTTCTTGTCCTTCACCTGACGGATGAACTCGGGGATCTTGTCCGGCGAGCCGATCTCTTCGAGCATGTTCAGCGCGGCTTCGTTCGCGCCGCCGTGCGCCGGGCCCCACAGACAAGCGATCCCCGCGGCGATACACGCGAACGGATTCGCACCCGACGAACCCGCGAGACGCACCGTCGACGTCGACGCATTCTGCTCGTGGTCCGCGTGCAGGATCAGGATGCGGTCGAGCGCGCGCACGAGCACGTCGTTGACCTTGTACTCCTCGCACGGGTTCGAGAACATCATGCGCATGAAGTTCGCCGTGTACGACAGGTCGTTCTTCGGATACACGAACGGCTGACCGATGTTGTACTTGTACGCCATCGCGACGAGCGTCGGCAGCTTCGCAATCATGCGGATCGCGGAGACTTCGCGGTGACGCGGATCGGCGATATTCAGCGAGTCGTGATAGAACGCCGACAGCGCACCGACGCAACCCGTGAGAACAGCCATCGGGTGCGAATCGCGACGGAAGCCACGGAAGAACAGATGCATCTGCTCGTGGACCATCGTGTGCTGCGTGACCGTCGTCACGAACTCTTCCTTCTGCGCAGCGTTCGGCAGTTCGCCGTTGAGCAGCAGAAAGCAGGTTTCCATGAAGTCGGCGTTAACCGCCAGTTCTTCGATCGGATAACCGCGATACAGCAATTCACCCTTGTCGCCGTCGATATACGTGATCGCCGAGTTGCACGCGGCGGTCGACATAAAGCCCGGATCGTAGGTGAACTTGCCCGTCTGGCCGTAGAGCTTGCGGATATCGATGACATCCGGACCCATCGTTCCCTGATAGATCGGCAATTCGACGCTGGGCGAATTGTCGCTGAACGATAGCGTGGCTTTTACTTCGGACGGAGTCATAGGGTTCCTCTATACGAACATTGAAAATTCAACACGAGCGCAGGATCGCGAGGACATGTGCGATCTCGGGAGTCGCGAGATCGCCCTCGAGTTCAGCGCGCGCCATCAGCAAATCCATAAGCTCATTGTCGGACAGTTCGAGCAGGGCTGTCAGAGCACCAACATCGGCGTCGGTCAGATCCAGCTCGTAGCGCTCGAAAAACCGCTCGAAAATCAGGTCGTTTTCAAGCAGCCCGCGACGCGCGCGCCAGCGAAGACGCGCGCGCCGATGGGGATCGGCCTGATGAGTCGAGGCGGTCGGTTCGTCCATATCAAACGGCACGGCGAACCATCAGTTCCTTGATCTTGCCGATGGCCTTCGTCGGGTTCAGTCCCTTCGGGCACACATCGACGCAGTTCATGATCGTGTGGCAGCGGAACAGACGATACGGGTCTTCAAGATTGTCGAGACGATCGCCCGTCGCGGTATCGCGCGAATCCGCGATGAAGCGATAGGCTTGCAGCAGACCCGCGGGACCGACGAACTTGTCCGGGTTCCACCAGAAACTCGGGCACGACGTCGAGCAGCTCGCGCAGAGAATGCACTCGTAGAGACCATCGAGCTCTTCACGCTCTTCGGGCGACTGCAGACGCTCCTTCTCGGGCGGCGGCGTGTCGTTGATCAGATACGGCTTGATCGAATGGTACTGATTGAAGAACTGCGTGAAGTCGCAGATCAGGTCGCGCACGACGGGCAGACCCGGCAGCGGACGCAGCACGATCTTCGCGGGCAGGTCGTTCAGGTTGGTCAGGCAGGCAAGACCGTTCTTGCCGTTGATGTTCATTGCGTCCGAACCGCAGACGCCTTCGCGGCACGAACGGCGGAACGAGATCGTCTCGTCGACCGACTTGAGGCGCACGAGCGCGTCGAGCAGCATCCGGTCCGTCGGTTCGAGTTCGATTTCGTACGTCTGCATCCGCGGCGCTGCATCCTTGTCCGGATCGTAGCGATAAATTTCGAAGGTGCGTTTTGCCATGATGGAATCCTGTATGTCGCCAGTGCGTCAGAAGGTACGGGCCTTGGGCGGAACCGAGTCGACGGTCAGCGGTTTCATCGTGACCGGCTTGTAATCGAGGCGGTTGCCCTCGCTGTACCAAAGCGTATGGCGCAGCCAGTTTTCATCGTCGCGATGCTCGTTGTCGCGAAGCGCGTGCGCGCCGCGGCTTTCCTTGCGCGCATCGGCCGAGACCATCGTCGCTTGCGCGACTTCGATCAGGTTCGCCAGTTCAAGCGCTTCGATACGCGCCATGTTGAACACCTTCGACTTGTCCTTCAGGTGCACGTTGTCGACACGATCCGAGATCGCGCTGATCTGCTTGACGCCTTCGGCGAGCAGTTCCGACGTACGGAACACGCCGGCATGGCTCTGCATCGTCTTGCGGATATCGTTCGCGATGGTCTGCGTGTACTCGCCCGACGTCGAGGCGTCGAGCTTCGCGACGCGCGAGCGCGCGAAATCGGCCGCATCCGCCGGCAGCGGCTTATGGTCGCCGAGTTCCTTGATGTGCTTGACGATATGGTTGCCCGCGGCACGACCGAACACGACGAGGTCGAGCAGCGAGTTCGTGCCGAGACGGTTCGCGCCGTGAACGGACACGCACGAGCATTCGCCGACCGCGTAGAAGCCGTGCACGGGCGCCTTGTGATCGCTGCCCTTGCCGACGACCTGGCCATGCATATTCGTCGGAATCCCGCCCATCTGATAGTGAATCGTCGGCACGACCGGAATCGGTTCCTTGATCGCGTCGACGTTCGCGAACTTGAGCGCGATTTCGCGGATCGACGGCAGGCGCTTCAGAATCGTGTCGGCGCCGATGTGCGACAGGTCCAGATACACATAGTCGCCGTTCGGACCGCAACCGCGGCCTTCCTTGATTTCCTGGTCCATCGAGCGCGAGACGAAGTCACGCGGCGCGAGATCCTTGAGCGTCGGCGCATAGCGCTCCATGAAACGCTCGCCGTTCTTGTTGCGCAGGATACCGCCCTCGCCGCGCACGCCTTCGGTGATCAGCACGCCGGCGCCCGCGACGCCCGTCGGGTGGAATTGCCAGAATTCCATGTCCTGCAGCGCGATGCCCGCGCGTGCGGCCATGCCGAGGCCGTCGCCCGTGTTGATGAACGCATTCGTCGACGCCGCGTAGATTCGGCCCGCGCCGCCCGTGGCGAACAGCGTGCACTTGGCTTCGATGATGCTGATCTCGCCCGTTTCCATTTCGAGCGCGACGACGCCGAGCACATCGCCTTCGGCGTCGCGGATCAGGTCGAGCGCCATCCACTCGACGAAGAACTGCGTGCGCGCCTGGACGTTGCGCTGATAAAGCGTGTGAAGCAGCGCGTGACCCGTACGGTCGGCTGCCGCGCAAGCGCGCTGGACCGGCTTCTCGCCGTAGTTCGCCGTGTGGCCGCCGAACGGACGTTGATAGATCGTGCCGTCGGGGTTACGGTCGAACGGCATGCCGAAGTGTTCGAGTTCGTAGACGACGTTCGTCGCTTCGCGGCACATGAACTCGATCGCGTCCTGGTCGCCGAGCCAGTCGGAGCCCTTGATCGTGTCGTAGAAGTGATAGTGCCAGTTGTCTTCGCTCATATTGCCGAGCGAGGCGCCGATGCCGCCCTGGGCGGCGACCGTGTGCGAGCGCGTGGGGAAAACCTTCGAGAGCACGGCGACCGAGAGGCCCGCCTGGGCGAGTTGCAGCGAGGCACGCATGCCCGAACCGCCCGCGCCGACGATGACCACGTCGAACTTGCGACGCGGCACAGCATTCTTGATTGCAACCATTTTTATTTACACTCTCCAGAGAATCTGCGCTGCGTAGGCCGCACAACCGACCAGCCAGAGAAACGTCAACGCGTGAAGCGTGATGCGCAGACCCAAGGGCTTGACGTAGTCCATCCAGATGTCACGCACACCGACCCATGCGTGATAGAACAGGCTCAGCAACGCGACGAACGTCGCGAGCTTCATCCATTGCAGCGCGAAGATCCCCGCCCAGCCGTCGTACGAGAAATTGCTCGCACCGAAGAACCAGACGACGAGGATGACCGTATAGATCGCCATGACGGTCGCGGTCAGACGTTGCAGCAGCCAGTCGCGCAGACCGTAGTGCGCACCGACGACCTGGCGCTTCGGGCCGATTTTTTGTTTGGATTCGTAGGCAGCCATCTCAGAAGGCTCCGAAGATTTTGAGGGCGATCGCGATCGTGAGCAGCGACGAGAGCACGAGCACGACGGTCGCCGTGTTACGGCCGCCCTCTTTGCTGACCGCCGTGTGGGTGTCGAGCAGCAGGAAACGCAGGCCGGCGAAGAAGTGGAACGCGAAGGCCCACGAGATCACCAGAACCACCAGCTTGACGATGATGTTGGAGAAGAAGCCTTTGAGGGTATCGAAGCTGATCTCGGACGTGAGACTTTGTTCGAACAGATACAGCGAGAACGGCAACAGAAGGAACAAAAGAATCCCGCTGATCCGATGCAGGATGGACACTTTCCCTGCGAGCGGTAGTCGGTACTTCGCAATCTGCCCTATACCGATGTTCCGGAACTCCGGCCTCGATTTTTTTACGGCTTCAGCCATGCTAGACCCCATAGGTGTTACGTCAAGCCGCGATTCTAGCGCCATTTGACAGCGCACTGCACCGTAGGAAGCCTCGCGACAGGGCATCCGGCGGGGCGGCCGCTGCGCGCTTCGCGCCCGGCCGCAGTCTCGTTTGCCTATGTGGCAAATTCATTTCAGCGGGTATCCGCGGACTCAGCTCAGATCATTTTGGTAAAAAAACCGCGTCGTCACGTACCACCCCCGCCGGACCTCGACGGGCTTGTCCCCGTAGGTATACGACACACGGTCCACGCTGAGCAGCGGAAACCCCGTCTCCACCTTCAACAACTCGGCCACGGCCGGATCGGCGGCCACGGCCCGGATCTTCTCCGACGCGCGGATCATCCGCGTGCCGAAATCCGTCTCGAACATCGCATACAGCGGCCCTTCATAGCCGGCCAGACGTTCGAGCGTCAACCCCTTGAACATCGCGCCGGGCAGCCAGATCTCGTCGAACACGGTCGGCGTGCGCTCGAATTCGAGTACACGCCGGATCAGCACCGCGGGATCGGCCGGCTTGAGTTCGAGCTGACGCGCGATCTCGGCCGGCGCGCGCAGCCTCCGGCATTCGACAAGCCGGCTGTCGTGTCCGAGCGATCCGCCGTCGTCGGGCAACAAGCGCAGAAACCGGAACTGGACCCGATCCTCATTGTGCGTTGCAACAAACGTACCCTTGCCCTGCCGCCTGACGAGCAGATTATCGGCCGCCAGCTCGTCGATGGCTTTGCGTACCGTGCCCTGACTGACTTTGTAGCGCCCCGCGAGCTCGACCTCGCTCGGGATCATTTCACCCGGCTTCCACTCGCCGCTTTCGAGCCCCTGTGTAATCAGCGCCTTGATCTGCCGATAAAGCGGACTGAACGTCGGCGAAGACGCGGCGACCCCTTCTGCACGGTCGTTTCCCGCGGGCGCCGAGGTCGAGCTTGCCGGGTTTGAATTCATGGCCGGGATTTTTTCACAGAGCTTCCGGATCGTCCACAGAAATTCCCCTCCGTCATATGTCTTATATAAGACATAAGATACGGTTGACTTTGACAGGAGCGGCTCCTACACTCCGAGCGGCTTGCGGTTATGCCGTGCCGGCTGTCCGAATCGGGGAGCGTCGAATCGCCGGGATTGTCCGACGTTGTCATGACCGGCACGCGACA
Organism: Pararobbsia silviterrae; assembly: GCF_003628125.1. Classification (GTDB taxonomy): domain Bacteria; phylum Pseudomonadota; class Gammaproteobacteria; order Burkholderiales; family Burkholderiaceae; genus Pararobbsia; species Pararobbsia silviterrae. Next base: position 85,363 of record NZ_RBZU01000002.1, on the reverse strand, counting down.
GCCGATTACACTACTGCTTTTTCGCCGTTGCCCTGCCGTGCGGACGTGTTCGCCGGTGGTCCGCTTGAGCGTCACGCGGACCGCTTCGATCCGAACCACGACGGTGCGCCGGTGGTTCACGACCCGTCCTGGAGAACTTAAATGGCTAAAGCCGCTAAGCGTGTTGCCGTTACCGGCGCCGCCGGTCAAATCGCGTACTCGCTGCTGTTTCGCATCGCCAACGGCGACCTGCTCGGCAAAGACCAACCGGTCATCCTTCAGTTGCTCGATCTCCCGCAGGCGCAAGCGGCCGTCAAGGGCGTCGTCATGGAGCTCGAAGACTGCGCGTTCCCGCTGCTCGCGGGCGTCGTGATCACCGACGATCCCAAGGTCGCATTCAAGGATGCCGACGTCGCGCTGCTCGTCGGTGCGCGTCCGCGCAGCAAGGGCATGGAACGCAAGGACCTGCTCACGGCCAACGCCGAGATCTTCACGGTCCAGGGCCGCGCGCTCGACGAAGTCGCGAGCCGCGACGTCAAGGTGCTCGTCGTCGGCAACCCGGCGAACACGAACGCGTACATCGCGATGAAGTCGGCGCCGAATCTGCCGAAGAAGAACTTCACGGCCATGCTGCGCCTCGACCACAACCGCGCGCTGTCGCAGCTCGCCGCGAAGTCGGGCAAGGCGGTCGCGAGCATCGAGAAGCTCGCCGTCTGGGGCAACCACTCGCCGACGATGTACCCCGATTTCCGTTTCGCGACCGTCGAAGGCCAGCCGCTCAAGCCGCTGATCAACGACGACGTCTGGAACAAGGACGTGTTCATCCCGACCGTCGGCAAGCGCGGCGCGGCGATCATCGAAGCACGCGGCCTGTCGTCGGCCGCATCGGCCGCGAACGCCGCGATCGACCACGTGCGCGACTGGGTGCTCGGCACGAACGGCAAGTGGGTCACGATGGGCATTCCGTCGGACGGCTCGTACGGCATCCCCGAAGACATCATCTACGGCGTGCCCGTGACGTGCGCGAACGGCGAATACACGCGCATCGAAGGCCTCGAAATCGACGCGTTCTCGCGTGAAAAGATGGACGGCACGCTCAACGAACTGCTCGAAGAGCGCGACGGCATCAAGCATCTGCTCGGCTAAGCCGAACGCGATGCGCAAAACCGGAGCCCGCACGCCACACGCGCCGCGGGCGCCGGGTCCGAGCCGGCGCCCGGCCCCTCAGGGGCGGGCCCGGCTCCTCCAAGAGCGGCACGAGCCGCCGGGAACACGACGCAAGGCGTGCGGCACCGCCGCTTGCCTTGCGTGATGTCCTCGAATGCAGCACTGCACCCACATGCACCCGATTCGCAGACCGTCATGACGCGCCCTCTCGCACCCGCCCAAGTTCTGTTCGACGGCGACACGCCGCCGGTGGTGCTTCCGCCTTGCGATCACTACGCGGGCAGCGAAAAACTCATGCTCAAGTCGCTCTCGCTGCAGCGTGAGCGGGGTCCGGTCTTCGACGTCACGCTCGACTGCGAAGACGGCGCCGCCGTGGGACAGGAGGCGCGCCACGCCGAACTCGTCGCGTCGCTGATCGGTTCCGAGCACGACGCCTTCGGCCGCGTCGGCATCCGGATCCACGACTATCGGCATGACGCCTGGCAGGAAGACCTGCGGATCATCCTGAGCGAGGCGCGGCGCCCGCCCGCCTACGTGACGCTGCCCAAGGTCCGCCGCGCGAGCGAGGCGACCGAAATGTGCGCGTACATCGAGACGCTGCGCCGCCGCGACAACATTCAGACGCCGATTCCGGTCCACGTCCTCATCGAAACGCACGAAGCGCTGGCCGACGTGTTCGCGATCGCCGCGCTCCCGCCCGTCGAGGCGCTGAGCTTCGGCCTCATGGATTTCGTCTCCGCGCATCACGGCGCGATCCCCGACTCGGCGATGCGCTCGCCCGGCCAGTTCGATCACCCGCTCGTGCGCCGCGCGAAGCTCGAAATCGCGGCCGCCTGCCACGCGCACGGGAAGGTCGCCTCGCATAACGTCACGACCGAAGTCCGCGACATGGCGGTCGTCGCGAACGATGCGCGCCGCGCGCGCGGCGAGTTCGCCTATACGCGCATGTGGAGCATCCACCCCGCGCAGATCGAGCCGATCGTCGACGCGCTGATGCCGAACGACGGCGAGATCGGCGGCGCGGCCGAGATCCTGCTCGCCGCCCAGGCGAACGACTGGGGGCCGATCCGGCACGCGGACACGCTGCACGATCGCGCGAGCTACCGGTATTACTGGTCGGTTTTGCGACGCGCGCACGCCGCCGGCCGGCCGCTTCCGCCTTCCGTGCGCGATTTTTTTACAACATCATTGCATTCCGGCAAAACGTTGACCGCAGGGGTCCGCAATGCGTCTTAAAATCTCGCGGACCCGAGGCCGAATCGGAGACAATGGCGGCCTTGACGCGCATTCAAACCCATTGAATGCGGACTCGACGAACGACTCGTATTGAAGGTGAAACTGATGAATAAACCTCTGCTGGCTGCGCTCCTCGGTGCGGTTTCTTTTGCTCTCGCAGGCGTATCGGTCGATGCAGCCGCTCAGGCAGGCGCGCCCGCGCCGAAGCCCTCGACCGTCAAGAAGGTCAAGAAGTCGAAGAAGGCACAGGCCAAGGCCGCAGCCAAGGTCGATCCGATGCCCGACGGCGCGGAAACGTGGAATTGCGCGGAAGGCACCGCGCTGTACCTGAAGGGCGACATGAGCCGCGATATGGTCATGACGCTGCACTGGAAGGATCGCAACTACAAGCTGCCGCGCGTGATCACGACGACCGGCGCGGACCGCTTCTACGACACGGCCACCGGTCTCGACCTCGTCGTGATCCCGACCAAGGCCATGCTGTTCGACGACACGGGCGACCGTGAGCGTCTCGCCGACGAATGCAAGACCGACGACATGGCGCACAACGGCGCCCTGGCGCCGACGCAATCGAACGCCCTCAAGAACGGTCAATGACAGGAACGGCGCCGGCGCCTCGCCGCGCGCGCCGCGCCGGTGCTGACATTGCCGTTTTTGCCGGTCGACTCACCGCCGGCCTCGCGTACCTCGGGTGTCCGATCGATACCCGGCGCACACAGGCCGACCCAACCCAGTTCCGCGTTTAACGAAGGAATCTAAATGGCCCACAATCTACATAAAACGCTCAAGGAATTTGACAGCGGCGCCGGCAAAGGCAAGTACTACTCGCTGCCCGCGCTCGGGAAGGCGCTTGGTGTCAAGGTCGAACGTCTGCCCGTGTCGATTCGCGTCGTGCTCGAATCGGTCCTGCGCAATTTCGACGGCAAGAAGATCACCGAAGAACACATCGAGCAGCTCGCGAATTGGGCGCCGACCGCCTCGCGGGTCGATGAAATTCCGTTCGTCGTCGCACGCGTCGTGCTGCAGGATTTCACGGGCGTGCCGCTGCTCGCCGATATCGCCGCGATGCGCGGCGTCGCCGAACGCATGGGCAAGACGCCCAAGGCGATCGAGCCGCTCGTGCCCGTCGACCTCGTCGTCGACCACTCGGTGCAGATCGACTACTTCCGCCAGCCGGATGCGCTCGACCTCAACATGAAGCTCGAATTCCAGCGCAACAACGAGCGCTACGAGTTCATGAAGTGGGGCATGCAGGCCTTCGACACGTTCAAGGTCGTGCCCCCGGGCATCGGCATCGTCCACCAGGTCAATCTCGAGTACCTCGCGCGCGGCGTGCACAAGAAGACCGAAGGCGCGGACACGGTCTACTATCCGGACAGCCTCGTCGGCACCGATAGCCACACGACGATGATCAACGGCATCGGCGTCGTCGGCTGGGGCGTCGGCGGCATCGAAGCCGAAGCCGGCATGCTCGGCCAGCCCGTGTACTTCCTGACGCCCGACGTCGTCGGCGTCGAGCTCAAGGGCAAGCTGCGCGAAGGCCTGACCGCGACCGACCTCGTGCTCACGATCACCGAAATGCTGCGCAAGGAGAAGGTCGTCGGCAAGTTCGTCGAGTTCTTCGGCGAAGGCGCCGCATCGATCGGCGTGCCCGATCGCGCGACGATCGGCAATATGGCGCCCGAATACGGCGCGACGATGGGCTTCTTCCCGGTCGACGAAAAGACGATCGAATACTTCGAGGGCACGGGCCGCACGAAGCAGGAAATCGCCGCGTTCGCCGCCTATTTCAAGGCGCAGAAGATGTTCGGCGTGCCCAAGGCCGGCGACATCGATTACAGCAAGGTGCTCACGCTCGACCTGTCGACGGTCACGCCGTCGCTCGCCGGCCCGAAGCGCCCGCAAGACCGCATCGAAATCGGCAAGGTCCAGCATACGTTCGAGGACCTGTTCTCGAAGCCGGTCGCCGAAAACGGCTTTGCGAAGAAGGCCGATGATCTCGAAACGGTCTACAAGACGAAGGACGGCATCGACGTCAAGAACGGCGACATCCTGATTGCCGCGATCACGTCGTGCACGAACACGTCGAACCCGAGCGTGCTGCTCGCCGCCGGTCTGCTCGCGAAGAAGGCCGTCCAAGCGGGCCTGACGGTCGCGCCGCATATCAAGACCTCGCTGGCCCCCGGCTCGCGGATCGTCACCGAATATCTGACCGCGACGAAGCTGTTGCCGTACCTCGAGAAGCTCGGCTTCACGCTGGCCGCCTACGGCTGCACGACGTGTATCGGCAACGCGGGCGACCTCACGCCCGAACTCAACGAAGCGATCACGAGCAACGACATCGTCGCGGCGGCCGTGCTGTCGGGCAACCGTAACTTCGAAGCGCGTATCCACCCGAATATCCGCGCGAACTTCCTCGCGTCGCCGCCGCTCGTCGTCGCCTACGCGATCGCGGGCAACATCACGCGCGACCTGATGACCGAGCCGGTCGGCAAGGGCAAGAACGGCAAGGACGTCTACCTCGGCGACATCTGGCCGACGAGCGACGAGATCAACAAGCTGCTCAAGTACGCGCTCAACGCCAAGGCGTTCAAGTCGAACTATTCGAAGCTCACGACGGACGGCGACCTCTGGAGCAAGATCCACGGCGTCGACGGCGACGTCTACGAATGGCCGAAGTCGACGTACATCGCCGAACCGCCGTTCTTCGAGGGCTTCGGGATGGAACCGAAGGCCGAGATCGAACAGGTCAAGGGCGCGCGCGCGCTCGGCATCTTCGGCGACTCGGTGACGACCGACCACATCAGCCCCGCGGGCAGCATCAAGGAAACGTCGCCCGCAGGCGTGTGGCTCAAGGAAAACGGCGTGCTGAAGGCCGATTTCAACAGCTACGGCTCGCGTCGCGGCAACCATGACGTCATGATGCGCGGCACGTTCGCGAACGTCCGGATCAAGAACCTCATGATCCCGGCCAAGGCCGACGGCACGCGCGTCGAAGGCGGTCTCACGATCCATCAGCCGAGCGGCGAACAGCTGTCGATCTACGACGCGGCCATGAAGTACATCGCGGCGAAGACGCCGACGGTCGTGCTCGCGGGCGAAGAGTACGGCACGGGTTCCTCGCGCGACTGGGCGGCCAAGGGCACGGCGCTGCTCGGCGTCAAGGCGGTCGTCGCGAAGAGCTTCGAGCGGATTCACCGTTCGAACCTCGTCGGCATGGGCGTGCTGCCGCTGCAGTTCAAGGAAGGCGACAGCGTCACGTCGCTGGGCCTGACGGGCGAAGAAACGTTCGATATCGAAGACCTCGGCAACGACTTCAAGCCGCAACAGCAAGTCACGCTCGTCGTGCACGGCAAGAGCGGCACGAAGCGCGTCCCGGTGCTGCTGCGCATCGATACGCCGATCGAAGTCGACTACTACAAGCACGGCGGGATTCTGCCGTTCGTGCTGCGTTCGCTGCTCGCGGCGTAACGCGACGACGTCCGACCCTTTGCGGGTGGCCGCGCCTCGCGCGGCCCTTCTAGCCCGGCTGAAAAGCCGGGCTTTTTTATTGCCCGCCGCTTTTGGATTCAAGCCCGCGTCCAGCCCGAGTCCAAGGCCCCGTCCAAGCAAACCCCAAGCCCGCTCGCGCGAGCTCGCGCAGAACGACTAGAATGTGGGGCCATGCACCTTTCCGTGTGGCGCGGCCCTTTGACGCCACCCTGAACCCTCACCATGCGCTCGCGAATCGCCAAACGTCTTCCTCCTGATGCCGACAAGCTTGTCGGCCTGTCGCTCGCGCTCGTCGCGTCGGGCAGTCGTACCGAAGACCGCTTCTGGGAAGCCCGGATCGACGCCCTGCTCGCAAAGATGCTGCGCAACGGCAGCCAGACCACGCTCGACGCCGCGCTCGACCATCTGCAGCAGAATCATCCCGATGCGTACGCCGCGCTCGCGGACATCGCCGAAACGCACAGCGAGTCGTTCGTCATCCAGCACGACGGCGCCGACTGGGACATCGTGCTGATCGCGGCGCCGGTGCTCGCGTGGACGCGCTATGCGATTCCTTCGGGTCCGCTCAAGGCCGATACGGCCGATGCGCTGCGCACGCACCTGCATGCGCATGTGCTCGCGAGCGGGTCGCGGGTCGCGATGTCGCCCTATCTCTACAGCATCGACCAGTTACCGCGTCATCACGTCGAGACGTTCCGTCTCGCGCAGCAGCTCGCGCAAGCGGCCGTGGCCGGCACCGTGCCGCGCGTGTCGTTCGGCGATCTGCCCGAAACCTCGCCGATCCTCGCGGATCCGCGCTTTTTGCTTGCCGCGGTCGCCGCGCCCGCGGGCTCGGCCCTGTTCCGCTGGCAGGAAGACGATGCGGGCAACCGGATCGAGCGCGGCCAGTGCCTCGATCAATGGTCGAACCAGGGCGGTGCGAATCTCGCGCTCGTGTTGCCGGGCTGCGAAATCGAGTGCTTGCTGCCCGATGCGTTCTACTCGGCGTGCCGCGATGCCGACGAGAAGATCCGGCCGCACACCGTGCGCACGGCCGTGCGCTATCTGGCCGATACGCTGCAGGCCGAGCCGGCCGAGTTGCGCGCCGTGATCGGCGGTTTCGGCGAACGTCACGTCGACGAATTCCGCATCGGGTTCACGCGCCGCGGCAGCAACGACGTGCTGTACGGCGTCGTCTGGCCGCTCTACGGGCGTGAGAACGTCGATGCGGACCTCAACGATCACGACGGCCCCGCCGAACCCATCAGCGGCGCCGGCCCGCTCGACGAACTCATCGCGCTGCTCAAGGAAGCCGGCATCACGGACGTTCGCCAGCACTCGGGCCGCTTCGAACCCGAGTACTGCGACGATTGCGGCGTACCGCTGTATGCGGATCCGCTCGGCGAAATCGTACACGCCGAGATGCCCGAGGACGTCCAGCCCGTCCAACCGCATTTTCACTGAGCCGCGCGACGCCCGGCGCATCGGATCGAAGCCCGGTGCGGCGTCGTGGGCGTCATCGGCGTGGTGAGCGTCATCGACTATTGCGGCGGCGATTGCGGGTCGTCGGGCCCGCCCAATTCGTCGGACTCGTCCAGCTCGTGCGGCTCGTCCAGCTCGTGTAACTCGTCTCGCATCGGCGAGGGTCCATATCGGGCCCTGTCCTGCTGACCCTCGCGGGACGTGTCCTCGAATGAGGTGCGAGGCGTGCGCATACGCCGCCGCGTACGTCCATGCCGCCTTTCCGGCGCCGTGGAGGGCACGCCGCGCGTCGCCCTTTCGCCACGCACGGCGGCGTCGTTTCGCGCTGCCTCCGAGGCGAACCGCGTCTCGTCAGGGGCCGCCGAGTCTTCCCCCTGCGCCGATGCACAGTCGAGCACCGCACCACCATCGAGCGCCGGCTCACGGTCGAACACCGTGTCGCCGTCACGCGCCGACGCGCGGTCGGGCGTTGCTTCGCCATCGGGTCCCCGATCGTCGTCCTGTGACGATGCGCGGCGAAGCACGGCATCGCCGGCGCCCGCACGGGCCGCCGGCGGCGACGCGGCGCCGCGCGCGTGCGGCGGTCGGCCCCGAAGCATCGCGCCATCGCGCGCCTCGAAACCGCCGTCTTGCGCAGACGCCGCGCCGGCACACGCCGATGCCGAAGCCGATGCCGCGCGACGCCGCACCTGCCTGCGCGGCGGAGCAAACGGCCATTCCGCTTGGGCCGCGACGAGATACGGCGACGCGCGCTCGAAGCCGTCGTTCGCCGCCAGTGTGGCATCGAAGACCCGAGGGACCGCGCTACACCGCAACGGGACGGGCGAGCGCATACCGTGCCGCGGTTCGGGCTCGCCGTCCTCGGTCTCCATGCGCAGCGACGGCAATGCGCCGTACTGCCATCCGTTATAGAGCGCGACGGCCGCGGCGCGATTCGCGGCGCCGAGCAAGCGGAACACGGCCGCAAGATGAATCTTGACCGTGCCCTCGCTGATATCGAGCGCGCGCGCTATCGTCTTGTTCGTATTCCCCAGGTGCACGAGGCGCATGATCTGTTGCTGGCGCGGCGACAACAGCCCGGCGCGCGTGACGCGCCGCGCGCTCGATCGACAGCCCGCCAGCGCGGCGGCGCGGTCGCTTCTCGACAACGGCCGCTCGAGGGACCCGCGCACCGCCGGCGCGACGCGCGGGATCATATCGGGGCCGAGCGCGCCGACCGGCACGTAGTAGCCGCCCAGCAGCACGAATTCAAGCGCCCGCAAGATGAGCCGCGGCTCGAGATCGCGCGGTATCACGCCAAGCGCACCCGCGCGGACCAGCGGACCCACGGTGTCCGCATGTCCGTCGTCCGTCAGCACCGCGACGGCAAGCGCCGGATGCGAACCGTGCGCGCGACGCAGCGCCTCGACCGTGCAGTCCGCATGCCAGTCGATCACCAGCAGATCGGGCAACCCTCGCGCCAACAGCCGTTCAAGCTGCGCCCAGTCCGCCGCATCGGACATCCTAGCCTGCCGGTAGATTTGCCTGAGCAGCGCCTTGACGCCTTCGCGACGCTCCGACTGCCTATTCATGACGTAGAAAAGCACGCACCCCCCTCTCGAAACGATGTTGACACGCGATCCATCATCGCAAACACGCGGGGAAGGCGCGCCTCGGCCAAAAGCAATAGCGCGAGAATCGAGATATATCTAAGCTGTGATTAGGCAATCTTCGCGAGCCGACCGGCGAGACGCGGCCGTCCGAGCACGCTTCGTTGCTTGCGATGCGGCTCGCGCGAACAACGCCCGCGTTGCGCGTGACCCACGTGGGCGATTTGTACGAGTAAGATTGGTTTTATGGGATTTATTTACGCACCCCTTCCATGGATCTGGATCGTCGCCGGCTGGATTGCGGCGGCGGGGTTGCTCGCCTATGCGATAGGGACGCGCCCGCTGCGCAGAGTGCGCAACGACACGCTCCAGCATCTCTGGCTCGCGACGGTCGTGACGCTGTCCGTGCTCTGGGCCGTCGATGAGTGGTTCGGCGACGGCCCGACCTTCCATCTGCTCGGTGCCGCGCTGATGGTGACGCTGTTCGATTGGGCGCTCGCGCTCATCGGCACGTACGTGATGATCGGCTTGTCGGCGCTCGTGCTCGACGCCCCGCTCGATACGCTCGGCCTCACCTTGCTCGTGCTCGGTGCGGTCCCGGTGCTCGTCGCGTTATCGCTGCAACGACTGTTTGCGGCACTGCTGCCGCGCAACCGCGCGGTTTTCGTGTGCGGCAACGGATTTATCGCGCCCGCGTGTTCGCTGATCGCCGCCGCCCTCTCCGGCGTATTGCTTCACACGGCGCTCGCGGGCGAGTGGCAAGGATTTCCGGTTGCATTCTGGGATCGCGCCCTCTGGGTCGCGGGCGGCGAAGCATGGTTCTCGGGCACGTTGACCACGATCCTCGCGATCTACAAGCCCGCGTGGGTGACGACCTACGACGATCACCGCTATCATCTGGATCAACGCTAGGGATGTCGGCGTCAGGGATGGCCTCTTGCGGCCTTTGAGGCCCGTCGCGCGCGCCGAGCATGACGTACCGATGCGCGCCCGATCGCGTATCGCGTGCCCGCCACGTACGGGCCGATCGCGCCAAGCATGGAACTCCGCGAGCGATCGGATATCAGACGTACGGTTGCGATCCTAAAACTCCAGCGGTGACGTGTCCGCGCTCCAACAACGGTTCCAGACAGTTGCGTTTTCCTTTCCCGATTCCGTCCGTTTCTCACCGTACAGTCGCTCACTGTGCGACCTCCATCGCGCTCACCGTTCTCGCGTGCCTCGGTGGCGCGGCTCGCGCCGATCAACTCGAGCAGCACAACGATCTCGTGAGCAAATACATCAACGAACAGCATGCGAACCCGCTCGCGGCGGACTGCGCGGCACATGCGGTGTTCATCATCGGGACCTCGCCGATCTACGACCATGTCGACTTCCCGGGCGATATCCTGACCGACGCGCACGCGTCGATCGAGCCCTGGAACGCGGCATTCGGCGCCGACAAGCAGAAGATCAAGGTCGACACGATGGTCAAGATCGAGGGTCAGGGCTTTCGCAAGCAAGGCAGCTCAGATCCGGATTCCCTCGAATTCCGATGCGGATACGCCGACAACAAACTGCTCGCGTTCGACTCGAACGAGCCGAATTCAGGCGGATCGGGATCGAAAAAGCATGGCCGCGGCGGCAAGGGCAAGCACGGCGGCGCGAAAGGTTCGAGCCATTCGAGCGGTCGGCACAGCAAAAAGAAAAGCTGACGCAAGAACGCGAACCCGCGGAACGCGAGCCCGCGCGCCCAAGACGCGCGCCGACGCCGCCGCCGATGCCTCGCGCGGTCAGCGCTTCGGAAACGCGTCGAGCTGGGCCGCGATCGCTTCGAGCATCGCGGCGCCGAGCGCAGCGCTGCGCGCGCCGTTCCAGCCCACCACCGGGTCCGGACTATTCGCGTTGTCCTTGAACGGCATTTCGAGCGTCAGCGACAAGCAGCCGAACGCATGTCCCGCATATTTCGACGCAAGCGAGAGCGCGTCCTCGCGGTACTTGTCGGCCTCATAGCCATGCACGTCCTGGAAGTCCGGCGCGGCTTGCTTGAATGCATCGATGAACGCGGCCTGACGCTTCGCCTGATCGTCGGTGAAATCCGGCAGCATCTCGCTGCCCGCCGCGAACACATACGGTAGCGTCTCGTCGCCATGGATGTCGAAGAACATGTCGACGCCCACGCGATGCATCTCGTCGCGCACGACCTTGACCTCGGGACTGCGCACGCTGTCCGGATTCATCCATTCGCGGTTCAGGTTCGCGCCGGCCGCATTCGTGCGCAGATTGCCCAATGCGGCACCGTCGGGATTCATATTCGGCACGATATAGAACGTCGCGTGGTCGAGCAGCGTTTCGCCGAGCGTATCGTCTTCGGCCCAGTCGCCTTGCGCGGTCAGGCGGCCCAGCAGACCTTCGACGAACCACTCGGCCATCGTCTCGCCCGGATGCTGGCGCGCGATGATCCAGATATTCGCTTTCGCGGGATCCGCGTCGCCGAGCCGCAGCAGTTCGACGGGACGGCCCTCGACCGTCTTGCCGAGGTCGCGCAGTTCGGCGACCGGATGTTGCTGCAGGTGACCGAGTACGACGTCGTGCCGCGATTCATCGTACGGTTCGAAATACGCGTAGTAGATCGTGTCGCATTCAGACGTGTGTTCGATGGTCAGGCGTTCGCCGTCGTAGGACGTCGGCACACGAAACCATTCGAGCCGGTCGTAGCTCGCGACGGCCTGATAGTCGCGCCAGCCATCGGGAAACGCGCAGGCCGATGCGTTTTCGAACACGAAACGGCACGCCTCGCCGCGTGCGCCGTTGACGCGAAAGTAGAACCACTGCGCGAATTCGGCGCGCGTATCGGGTCGGATGCGCAGACGCACATCGTCGGCGCGTTCGCTCGATATGACGTCGATGGCGCCCCCATCGAAACGGCTCGTGATGCTCAGTGTCATGAATGTCTCTCGATGAACGATAGCCGGCATTGTCGGCCGTCTCGACGCTTCGCGCTACTGTGTCCACGGCGCACCGCGGCGGTGCGTCACCGCATCGCAAACCCACGCGATGCGCTCTTACCCATTCATACCCGCTCACACCTGCTCACATCTGTTCATCCCCACTCATACCCGCTCATGCGCGCGTGGATACGCTACGCGGCGCCGCCCGCCTGCTTGCGGCGAAACACCCAGGTCTGCTCGCTCGACACGTCGGGCGCATACGCGTATCCGTCGACATCGAAGTCCCGGAGCGCACTCGGGTGGCGGATGCGGTTGAGCACGGCATAGCGCGCCATCATGCCGCGCGCGCGCTTCGCATAGAAGCTGATGATCTTGTAGCGGCCGCCCTTGAAGTCCTCGAACACGGGCGTAATCACGGGCGCATCGAGCGACTTCGGCCGCACCGACTTGAAATACTCTTCGGATGCGAGGTTCACGAGCGCGCGCGACATCGGATCGCGCTGTCCGAGTTCGCCATTGAGCGCATGCGTGATCCGGTCGCCCCAGAATGCATAGAGATCCTTACCACGCGCGTTCTTGAGGCGTGTGCCCATCTCGAGGCGATAGGGCTGCATCAGATCGAGCGGCCGCAACACACCGTAGAGCCCCGACAGGATCCGCACATGCTGCTGCGCGAAGTCGAGATCCGTGTCGGCGAACGAGCGCGCATCGAGCCCCTCGTAGACATCGCCGTTGAACGCGAGCACGGCCTGCTTCGCATTGGCCGGCGTAAACGTCGGCGTCCAGTCCTGATATCGCTGGAAATTCAGATTCGCGAGCGGATCGGAAATGCTCATCAGCGAGCCGATCGATGCCGGGCTCAAGGCGCGCAGCGTATCGACGAGTTCGCTCGAATGATCCACGAACGCCGGTAACGAATGCTGTTGGACATGCGGCGGGGTTTCATAATCGAGCGATTTCGCCGGAGACAGAACGATTATCATTAGACGCAGATGCCGCGTATGCGGCCCAATATGACGGCCCCCATTGTATCGAATGACCTCTTCAGCCGCCGAACGTAGGCCCCGCGTCGTGCTCGATTCGAATGTCTGGATCGATATCCTCGTGTTCGACGACCCCGCGACGCGACCGATCGCGTCGGCGCTCACGCATGCGCGCATCGACGCCGTGATCGATGCGCGTTGCCGCGCCGAGCTCGCGCGCGTGCTCGACTATCCGCAATTCGAACGGTTCGCGATCGACAAAGCAGCTGCGCTCGCGCAGGTCGACGCGTGGACGACGTCCGTGGCGCTGCCGGCCCCGAGCGATTCGGCACGTGATATGGCGCGTGATGTGGCACGCGATACGGCCAATGCGAACACGGGCGCCGATGAGCAAGCACGTGCGAGCGTCGGCGCGGCCGCGAGCGTGACGACGAGCGCCGACCCGAACGCACGCGCCGCGAACGACGCGCCTGCATCGACGCACGATGAGGCGACTCGCACCGCATCGCAGCCGATCGATGCACGCCCCCTGCCGCAATGCCGCGATCGCGACGACCAGAAGTTTCTCGAACTCGCGCATCGCGCCCGCGCCGACTGGCTCGTCTCGAAGGATCGCGAACTCTTGCGCATGGCCAAGCGCATCGCGCGCGACTTCGGTTTTTCGATCGGCCTGCCGGCCGCGTTCGTCGATGCACGCCGCGGCGACGTCCCATCGACGTTCGGCAACTGAGGCATACTTGACGCGTTTCCGACCTTCGCGCCGCCATGAACGCTCAGCCTCACGCCGCTTTTTCCGCCGATTCCCTGCCCTCGCGCCTGCCGAACGTCGGCACGACGATCTTCACCGTGATGTCGGCGCTCGCCGCCGAGCGAGGCGCCGTCAATCTCGGCCAGGGCTTCCCCGATTTCGATTGCGACCCGCGTATCGTCGATGCCGTTTCGGCCGCGATGCGCGACGGCTTCAATCAATATCCGCCGATGGCGGGCGCCGCGCCGCTGCGGCAAGCGATCGCCGCGAAGATCGGTGCGCTCTACGGCCATGCCTACGATGCGGACACGGAAATCACCGTGACGGCCGGCGCAACCCAGGGTCTGCTGACCGCGATTCTCGCGGTCGTGCATCCGGGCGACGAGGTCGTCGTCATCGAGCCGAACTACGACAGCTATCTGCCCGCGATCGAGCTCGCCGGAGGCACGCCTGTCTTCGTCTCGCTCGAAGCGCCCGACTATGCGATCCCGTTCGATCGCCTCGCGGCCGCGATCACGCCGCGCACACGGCTCATCGTGATCAACACGCCTCACAACCCGACCGGCACGATCTGGCGCGACGCCGACATGCGCAAGCTCGAAGCGATCGTGCGCGACACGCAGGTGCTCGTGCTCTCGGACGAGGTCTACGAGCACATGGTCTACGACGGGCAGCCGCACGCGAGCGTCTCGCGTTATCCCGCGCTTGCGTCGCGCAGCCTCGTCGTATCGAGCTTCGGCAAGACGTATCACGTCACGGGCTGGAAAGTCGGCTACGTCGCGGCGCCGCGCGCATTGACGGCCGAGTTTCGCAAGGTCCATCAGTTCAACGTGTTCACCGTCAACACGCCGATGCAGATCGGACTCGCGCGTTTCATGGCCGATCCCGCGCCCTATCTCGACCTGCCCGCGTTCTATCAGCGCAAGCGCGACCACTTCCGCGCAGGGCTCGAACGCACGCGCTTTCGGCTGCTGCCCTGCGACGGCACGTACTTCCAATGCGTCGACTATTCGGCGATCAGCGATATGCCCGAGGCCGACTTCGCGAAGTGGCTGACGTCGGAAATCGGCGTCGCCGCGATCCCCGTGTCGGCCTTCTATCACGAGCCGCATGAATCGGGCATCGTGCGCTTCTGCTTCGCCAAGAAGGAAAGCACGCTCGACGAAGCGCTCGGACGGCTCGCGCGGCTTTGACATCATGAGCGCAGAACTCAAAGCCACGCAGATCGACACGACCTGGGTGCTCACGATTTCGAATCCGGGCGCGCGCGAGCCGTCGGCCGACGTATTCGCGTCGGCGATCGAAGCGCTCGATGTGGCCGAACGCGATGACGAGACGCGCGCCGTCGTCGTCACGGGGCTCGACGCGCTCGTCAGCGTGATGCCGAGTTCGCGCTTGGCGCGTCGCGACGCGATCCAAGATGGGCATGCTTCGGCGATCGCGAGCTTCGCGGGACTGCTCGATGCGCTGCGCACGTTCAGCAAGCCCGTCATCGCAACCATCGAACGACAGGCGGAAGGCGCGGGACTCGCGCTCGCCCTCGCGTGCGACCTGATCGTCGCCGATGAAGCCGCGCATGCGGGTCTGCCTCGCGACGCGCAGGGATCGCTGCCCGACAGCGGCGTGTCGTGGTTCGCCGCGCGCACGCTCCCGAAGGCGCTCGCGAATGAAATGATCCTCACGGGCGCGCCGATCGAAGCCGCGCGCCTCTATGCGGCCGGCATCGTCAACAAGCTCGCCGCGCACGGCGAGGCGCTTCAGCTTGCGATCGATTGGGCGAGCGAGATCGGACGACGCGCACCGAACGCGTTCGCCGACGCGAAGCGATTGCTCGAACAGGCCACCGACCGCGATCTTCAATCCCAGATGACGGCCGAGGGGGAAGCGCGTATCGCGCGTCTTCGCTGAGCGCGACGCGCACGCGTGACCCGATGTGTCGCCGCGGTCGTCTCCCCGCTTGCTGGCCTCGCTTACTGCCCCGCTTGCTGCCTCATTCACCGGGACGTTCACAACGTCATGCGCCACGCGACACGGCATCGTCTCGCGTGGCAAGCATCGCCCGCATCGCCGCACCTAGCACCCACGACACCGCCCGGTCAGCCTGGGCCGGGCGTCAGCGGGCAAATGGGATCTGTGCTGTAATCGCCGACACCGAACGCACGCGGCGGCGCGTGCGTCACTCAGACACTCGATGGAGTTGCGATGATCGACGTTTACAGTTGGCCGACGCCGAACGGCCACAAGGTTCACATCATGCTCGAGGAGACCGGGCTCGACTACGCGGTGCATCCGATCAATATCGGCGCGGGCGATCAATTCAAGCCCGAGTTTCTCGCGATCAGCCCGAACAACAAGATCCCCGCGATCGTCGATTCCGAGGGTCCGGACGGCAAGCCGTTCGCCTTGTTCGAATCGGGCGCGATTCTGCTGTATCTCGCGGAGAAGACGGGCAAGTTTCTGCCAAAGGATCCGGTCCAACGCTATACCGTCATCCAATGGCTGATGTTCCAGATGGGCGGCGTCGGTCCGATGTTCGGCCAGACGCATCACTTCAGGATGTATGCGCCCGAGCAGATCGAATACGCGGTCAATCGCTATACGAAGGAAGCGGGCCGGCTCTATGGCGTCATGGACACGCAGCTCGGCAAACACGCGTATCTCGCGGGCGACGACTACACGATCGCCGATATCGCGACGTTCCCGTGGACGCGCTCGTGGGCCAATCAAGGACAGCAGCTCAGCGACTTCCCGAATGTCGAACGCTGGTTCAACGCGATCGCTTCGCGGCCGGCTGTCCAGCGCGGCGTCGAAGTGCTCGCGAATGCGCGCAAGCCGCTGCAAGACGACAAGGCGAAGGAAACGTTGTTCGGCGCGACGCAATACGCTCGCCGCTAAATACACACGTGGACGCGTGGGGCCCCGCGTCACCGAGCCTTGAGACGCAGGGCCTTAAGCCGTACGGCGCTAAGCCGTGCCTGCGTCAGCCGTAAGCCACAAGCGGCGGACCTTAAGACGCAGCGCCCTGCGCCGCGCAGTCCCTAAGCCGTGGGCCCAATCGCCGCGCTATTGAAGCGGTCCGTCGAGCGCGGCCGGGATCGGCATCGACACCACGTCGATCCCTTCTTCCTGAAGCTCGCGCCGCTGCTCGGGCGTCGCGACGCCGCGAATGCCGCGCGCGGGCGCTTCTTCGTAGTGAATCTTGCGGGCTTCCTCGGCGAATCGGTCGCCGACATTCTCGGTCTTGGCGATCACCTCGCGCGCGAACGCGAGATAGCGGCGCTCGAGTTCCTGCAATACCTCGGCCGTCGCACCCGACGCGGGCGCCGCATCGTTTGCGGCCGCCGGCGCCGTTCTGCTCGGCGCGCTCGGCGCATTCGATGCCGCCGTCTCAGGCGGCGCGCTCGCGCCCGACAAATTGAGTCTCGGCGCCGACGGCAGCTTGTCGATCGCAAGCGAGCCGCACACGGGACACGCGATCATCTGCTTGCCGAGCTGCGCCGTATAGTCGACGTCGGAACCGAACCAGCCTTCGAATCGATGGTCGCTATCGCAGCGCAGATCAAATACTTTCATGACGGGGAGCGCGCACGTCAGACAGCCGGCTCGCCGAGCGGCCAGCTGCCGTTCAGGATCTTTTCGAGCCAGAACGTGCCGATAATGGTCTTCACATCCGTGATCCTACCCGATCGGATCCAGTCGAACATCTGCCCGATATCGGCCGTGAAGATATCGAGGAACTCGTGCTCGTCGAGATGCCGTTCTCCCGCGGTCAGACCCTTCGCGAGATAGAGATCGATAAACTCGGTCGAATACGAAAAAACCGGGTGAATCCGCGTGATAAAGAAAAAATCCTTCGCCGAGTAACCGGTCTCTTCCTTGAGCTCGCGGCGCCCGCAGGTCACGGAATTCTCGTTCGGATCGAGCTTGCCCGCCGGATATTCGATGACGACCTGATCGACCGGATAGCGGAATTGCCGCTCGACGAGCACGCGGCCGTCGTCGAACACGGGCAGGATCATGACCGCGCCCGGATGCACGATGTATTCGCGCGTCGTGATCGCGCCATCGGGCAACTGTACGCGGTCGCGACGCACGTCGAGAAAGCGACCCTTGAGCAACTGTTCGCCGTCGAGGCGCGTTTCGATCAACGCCGCGTCATCGGTACGTTGAAGATCATCTGCCACGGCCGTGCTCCGTAAAGATCAGCGAAACTTGACGAGATATCGGACGGTATATCCGGGGAAGGCGAAGACAAGAAACAGGCAGAACGTAATCGCGTAGAACTGCCAGCCCAGCGGGAAGAGATTGCCGGCCTGGGCCTCGAGCGCACGGCCCACGGCCCCGACGACGAAGTAGTAGACGATGAGTTCCGCAAGGCGCCACCAGGCGCTCTTGCGGCCACTTCTGAAAGGCACCACGCACAGCAGGCGCTGATTCGCGAACGGCAGATTGGCGAACACGACCGCCAATAAAACGATAAACCAGCCTGCTGCGGACATACGTCGAGTCCTGCGCGATTACGGCGTCAGTTGGTGAACGGCCTGCAAGCAGACGTTCATCAGCGGGCCCGGCACGATACCGAGCGCGAGCACGAGCAGACCGTTGACGACGAGCAAGGCGCGCGCGCCGCCATAGGCCGTCACGGGCGCTTCATCGGTCGGCGCATCGAAGTACATGATCTTGACGATGCGCAGGTAGTAGAACGCGCCGAACACCGACGTGATGACCGCAAGCACCGTCAGCCAAGTAAGACCGGCATTGACCGTGGCTTCGAGCACCGCGAGCTTCGCGTAGAAACCGACCGTCGGCGGAATGCCGGCGAGCGAGAACATCAGCAGCAGCATGACGAACGCATAGATCGGATGACGCTGGTTCAGACCGCGCAGATCGTCGATGAACTCGCATTCGAAGTCCTTGCGCGCGAGCAGCATGACGATGCCGAACGTGCCGAGCGTCGTCACGAGGTAGACCACGCTATAGAACATCGCCGAGCTGTACGCGCTCGCCGCGCCGTCGGCCTTGCCGTCGACGACGCCCGACAGCAGACCGAGCAGGATGAAGCCCATGTTCGCGATCGCCGAGTACGCGAGCATCCGCTTGATGTTCTTCTGCACGATCCCCGTGATGTTGCCGATGATCAGCGACAGCGCCGCGAGAATCACGAGCATCTGCTGCCAGTCGGCCGCATACGGCAGCAACGCGATGACGAGGAAACGCACGCCCCACGCGAAAGCCGCGACCTTCGGGCCGCCGCCGGTCAGCAGCGTCATCGCGGTCGGTGCGCCGTGATAGACGTCGGGCACCCACATATGGAACGGCACGGCGCCCATCTTGAACGCGATGGCCGCGACCACGAAGATCACGCCGAACAGCACGACCGAGTTTTCGACACGGCCCGACGCGAGGATCTTGAACACTTCGTTCAGATCGAGCGTGCCCGTTGCGCCATAGAGCATCGAAATGCCGTAAAGCAGGAAACCCGATGCGAGCGCGCCGAGCACGTAGTACTTCATCGCGGCTTCGTTGGCCTGGGCGGCGCTCGTGCGCAGCGCGATGATCGAGTACAGCGACAGCGACATCAACTCGAGACCGAGGTACAGCGTCAGGAAGTTGTTGCCCGAGATCATGACGAGCTGACCGAGCAGCGAGAACATGCCGAGCAGGTAGAAATCGCCGCGGAACAGCTCGCGATCCTCGATGTACTTGCGCGCATAGATGATCGACGCCGCATAGCCGATCGACACGAATGCCTTCATGACGTTCGCGAACGGATCGACGACATACATATTGCCGAAGAACAGCTGGCTATGACCGTCGAGCGCGTTGACCGCGTACCAGACCGCCGCGACGACCGACGACAGCACGGCGATCCCGTAGGTCGTCTTGCGGCCTTCCTGACCGAAAAACAGATCGTTGAGCCAAGCGACCACGACGGCCGCCATCAGCAGCGCGTCGGGCAGAATCAGATAAGTGTTTTGCATGGTGTTGGGTCTCGTCCGATCTTATTGCAACTTCGACTGCGCGACGTGCGAGAGCAGGTTCGAGACGGACTCGTGCATCGGGTCGGTGAAGTACTTCGGATACAGGCCCATGAACAGCGTCAGCAGGCCCAGCACCATCAGCATCCAGAACTCGCGCGAACCGACGTCGACGAGTGCCTTGACGTGGTCGTTCGCGATCGCGCCGAAGTGCACGCGCTTGTACATCCAGAGCGAGTAAGCCGCGCCGAGGATCAGCGTGAACGTCGCGAGGAACGCGATCCAGAAGTTGAACTTGACCGCCGCGAGAATCACCATGAACTCGCCGACGAAACCGCTGGTGCCCGGCAAGCCGCAGTTGGCCATCGTGAACAGCATCGCGAGCGCCGCGAACTTCGGCATCACGTTGACCACGCCGCCGTACTCGGCGATGTTGCGCGTATGCATGCGGTCATAGAGCACGCCGATGCAGAGGAACATCGCGCCCGACACGAAGCCGTGCGACACCATCTGGACGATCGCGCCTTCGACGCCCATCTGGCTGAAGATGAAGAAGCCGAGCGTCACGAAGCCCATGTGCGCAATCGACGAATACGCGACGAGCTTCTTCATGTCCGTCTGCACGAGCGCGACGAGACCGATATAGACGACCGCGACGAGCGACAGCGTGATGACGACCGGTGCGAGGAAGTGGCTAGCGTCCGGCGCGATCGGCAGCGAGAAACGCAGGAAACCGTATGCGCCGAGCTTCAGCATGATCGCGGCCAGCACGACCGAACCGCCGGTCGGTGCTTCGACGTGCGCGTCGGGCAGCCACGTATGCACGGGCCACATCGGCACCTTGACCGCGAAGGCCGCGAAGAACGCGATAAACAGCAGGACCTGCGGCGTCAAAGCGAGCGGCGCCTTCGCCCACGTCGCGAGATCGAACGTTCCCGTCGTCGTGTACAGATAGAGCAGCGCGACCAGCATCAGCAGCGAGCCGAACAGCGTGTAGAGGAAGAACTTGAACGCCGCGTACACACGGTTCGCGCCGCCCCAGACACCGATGATGATGTACATCGGGATCAGCGTCGCTTCGAAGAACACGTAGAACAGCAGACCGTCGAGCGCGACGAACACGCCGACCATCAGACCCGAGAGGATCAGGAAGGCCGCGAAGTATTGCGCGACGTTCTTCGTGATGACTTCCCAGCCCGCGATCACGACGATGATCGTGATGAACGCGGTCAGCACGACGAACCACATCGAGATGCCGTCGATACCGAGGTGATAGCTGATCTTGAAGCGCGTGATCCAGTCCGCCTGCTCGACGAACTGCATCGCGGCCGTGCCGCTGTCGAAATGCGAAATCAGCGGCAGCGTGACGAGAAAGCTCAACACCGAACCGATCAGCGCGATCGCGCGCACGGTCCCCGGATTGCGGTCGTTACCGACCAGAAGGATCAGCACGCCGAACAGGATCGGCAGCCAGATCGCGATACTCAGAAGCGGAAAAGATTGCATTGTGTCCCTCGCCTTATTTTCCGCCGATCGTTACAAACAGCGTCAGGAGCGCCAGCATGCCGATGATCATCGCGAATGCGTAGTGGTAGATATAGCCCGACTGGACAAAGCGCAGAACGCCACCCAACCAGCCGA
Source organism: Pararobbsia silviterrae (assembly GCF_003628125.1). Classification (GTDB taxonomy): domain Bacteria; phylum Pseudomonadota; class Gammaproteobacteria; order Burkholderiales; family Burkholderiaceae; genus Pararobbsia; species Pararobbsia silviterrae. The sequence goes on along the minus strand of NZ_RBZU01000002.1, from coordinate 64,159 downwards.
CCGCACGCGCGCTGCCGTTGACGATCCCGTCGATGACGACCTGGTCGCCCTCTTTCCAGAGACCGCGGCCGATCGCGACCGCGCCGCGCGCGAACACGACTTCGTTGATCTTGTCCATGTAGTACTTGTTATCGAGCAGACGATAGATGAACGGGAACCGTGCCGCGACCTTCGCCGGCAGATCCGGACGCTTCATGTAGAAGAACCACGCGACGATCACACCGAGTGCGGCCAGATACAGCGGCAGACCCGTGACCGACTTGAGGCCCATGTCGACCCAGCCATGGAACTCCTCGCCCATCTCGGCGAGCGCCGGATGGTTCGCACCGATCTCGATGACCTTGTCGAACACGACGCCGTGCGCGAAGTAGTCGCCGAACAGCATCGGACCGACGGTCCATGCACCGATGATGACCGACGGAATCGCGAGCAGCACGAGCGGCAGCCAGACGACCCACGGCGATTCATGCGGTACGTGCGCGTGACCATGACCGTGGTCGTCGTGACCGTGGTCGTCATGAGCATGGTGCGCAGCGCCGTGCTGCGGGTTGCGGAAGCGCTCTTCGCCGTGGAAGACCATGAAGTACAGACGGAACGAGTACAGCGCCGTCACGAACACGCTCGCCGTGACCGCGAAGTACGCGAAGCCCGAACCCGGCAGATGCGAGAGCTTGACCGCATCGATGATCGAGTCCTTCGAGTAGAAGCCCGAGAAGAACGGCGTGCCGATCAGCGCGAGGTTACCGATGAGCATCGTGATCCACGTGATCGGCATGTACTTGCGCAGGCCGCCCATATTGCGCATGTCCTGATCGTGATGCATGCCGATGATGACCGAGCCCGCGGCAAGGAACAGCAGCGCCTTGAAGAACGCGTGCGTCATCAGGTGGAACACGCCGACCGGGTAGGCCGACGCGCCGAGCGCGACCGTCATGTAGCCGAGCTGCGAGAGCGTCGAGTACGCGACCACGCGCTTGATGTCGTTCTGGACGACGCCGAGGAAACCCATGAACAGCGCGGTGATCGCGCCGATGACCATCACGAACGAGAGCGCGGCGTCCGACAGTTCGAACAGCGGCGACATCCGCGTGACCATGAAGATGCCGGCCGTCACCATCGTTGCCGCGTGAATCAGCGCGGAGATCGGCGTCGGGCCTTCCATCGAATCGGGCAGCCAGACGTGCAGCGGGAACTGCGCCGACTTACCCATCGCGCCGATGAACAGGCAGATACATGCGACCGTGATCAGATGCCAGTGCGTACCCGGGAACGCGAGGGCCGCGAGGTCGGCGCGATGCGCGAAGACCTCGCCGTAGTTCAGCGACCCGGCATACGCGAGCACGAGGCCGATGCCGAGCAGGAAGCCGAAGTCGCCGACACGGTTCACGAGGAACGCCTTCATGTTCGCGTAGATCGCCGACTCACGCGTGAAGTAGAAGCCGATCAGCAGGTACGAAACGAGACCCACCGCTTCCCAGCCGAAGAACAGCTGCAGGAAGTTGTTGCTCATCACGAGCATCAGCATCGAGAACGTGAACAGCGAGATGTACGAGAAGAAGCGCTGATACCCCGTTTCTTCATCGGCCATGTACCCGATCGTGTAAATGTGGACCATCAGCGACACGAAGGTCACGACGCACATCATCATCGCGGTCAGCGAGTCGACGAGGAAGCCGACTTCCATCTTCAGCGAGCCGTCGCCGAACGGCACGTTGAGCCATTCATAGATCGTCGCGTTGAAGCTCGCGCCGCCGATCACGTCGAGCAGCACGAGGAACGAGATCACGAACGAGATCGCGACGCCGAGAATCGTCACGCTATGCGCGCCCGCCCGGCCGATCGTCTTGCCGAACAGGCCCGCGATCAACGAGCCGGCCAGAGGCAGGAGCGGGACCGCGAGCAGCAGGTTTTGGTTGAGTGTCGTTGCCATAACAGCTTGTGATTCGCCCTTGAATTAGCCTTTGAGCCGGTCCAGATCCTCGACGTTGATCGTGTCGAGGTTGCGGAACAGCGTGACCAGGATTGCAAGGCCGATCGCTGCTTCTGCGGCCGCAACGGTCAGCACGAAGAACACGAACACTTGCCCGTGGATATCGCCGAGGTAGTGCGAGAACGCGACGAAGTTCGTATTGACGGCGAGCAGCATGAGCTCGATCGCCATCAGGATGATGATCACGTTACGGCGGTTCAGGAAAATCCCGACGATGCTGATCGCGAACAGGATTGCACCCAGAACCAGGTAGTGCGGAAGCGAAACCATGATGTCCTCGTTCAGTTCGTCTGGCCCGCGCCGGCGTTACCCGGCGCTGCGGTGTCTTCGGTCGGCGGCGCTTCGACTTCGGCGGCCATCTTCACGACGCGCACGCGCTCCGAGGCACGCACGCGAAGCTGATCGCCGATGACCTGGCGCTTGCTGTCCTTGCCGTGACGCAGCGTCAGCGCAAGCGCCGCGATGATCGCCACGAGCAGCACGAGACCGGCGACTTCGAACGCGAAGATGTAGTCGGTGTACATGATCTTGCCGATCACGCGCGTGTTCGACCAATCCGACGCGGCGGCCGCGGCCTGCACCGGTGCGGCGATGCCCGCATAACCGTGCCAGAGGATCAGCGCGGCCTCGATGACCATGATCGCGCCGATGATCGTCGCGATCGGCACGAAGCGCTTGAAGTCGCGGCGCAGCACGTCGATGTTGATGTCGAGCATCATCACGACGAACAGGAACAGCACCATGACGGCCCCGACGTAGACGAGCACGAGCAGGATCGCGAGAAACTCGGCCTGCAGCAGCATCCAGATCGCGGCCGCATTGAAGAACGACAGCACGAGAAACAGCGCGGCCTGCACCGGGTTCGGGGCAGTGATCACACGCAGCGCGGAGATCACCAGGATCGCCGCAAAGATATAGAACAGGACGGTCGTGAATTCCATTTTTACCGGATCATCGTTGGACGGCTGCGAGGCAGTCGCCGGTGGATCGGACTGTGCTTCGCGCGAGGCCTTCGCCCCGCGGTGCGCTGATCACCCGCATCAACGGTACGGCGCGTCGGCTGCCTTCGCCGCCGCGATTTCCGTCTCGTAGCGGTCGCCGACCGCAAGCAACATGTCCTTCGTGAAGTACAGGTCGCCGCGCTTCTCGCCGTGATATTCGAGGATGTGCGTCTCGACGATCGAATCGACCGGGCAGCTCTCTTCGCAGAAACCGCAGAAGATGCACTTCGTCAGGTCGATGTCGTAGCGCGTCGTACGGCGCGTGTTGTCGGCACGCGTCTCGGACTCGATCGTGATCGCGAGCGCCGGGCACACCGCTTCGCAGAGCTTGCACGCGATGCAGCGCTCTTCGCCGTTCTCGTAACGGCGCAGCGCGTGCAGACCGCGGAAACGCGGCGAGATCGGCGTCTTCTCCTCGGGGAACTGCACGGTGATCTTGCGCGCGAACGTGTACTTGCCCGTCAGCGCCATCCCCTTGAGCAGTTCCGTCAGCAGGAACGTATTAAAGAAACTCTTGATCGAAGAAATCATGATTCGTCCGTCCTTACTTCCAGATATTCCACGGCGACATCAGCCAGAAGCCGACGATCACGAGCCATACGACCGACACCGGAATAAACACCTTCCAGCCCAGACGCATGATCTGGTCGTAGCGGTAACGCGGGAACGTCGCACGAACCCAGATGAACACCGACAGCAACGCGAACACCTTGAGGATGAGCCAGAAGATGCCGGGGATGAAATCGAGGAACCCAAACGGCGCGGACCAGCCGCCGAGGAACAACGTCGCCGCGATCGCCGAAATGACGATCATGTTGATGTATTCGCCGAGGAAGAACAGCGCGAACGCCATCCCCGAGTAATCGATCATGTGACCCGCGACGATTTCCGATTCGCCTTCGACGACGTCGAACGGATGGCGGTTCGTTTCGGCGATCCCCGAGATGAAGTAGACGCCGAAGACCGGCAGCAGCGGCAGCCAGTTCCACGACAGGATGTTGACGCCGAAGCTCGCGAAGATGCCGCGCTCTTGCGACGCGACGATGTCCGACAGATTCAGGCTGCCCGAGGTCATGAGCACGATGACGAGCGCGAAGCCCATCGCGATTTCATACGAGACCATCTGCGCGGCCGCGCGCATCGCGCCGAGGAACGCGTACTTCGAGTTCGACGCCCAGCCCGCGAGAATCACGCCGTAGACGCCGATCGACGAGATCGACATCACATAGAGCAAGCCCGCGTTGATGTTGCCGAGCACCGCGCCCGCCTGGAACGGAATGACCGCCCAGACCGCGAACGCGGGCGCGACGACCATGACCGGCGCGATCAGGTAGAGCCAGCCCGTCGACTTCGTCGGGTGAATGACTTCCTTGAGGATCAGCTTGAGCACGTCCGCGATCGGCTGCAGCAAACCCGCGGGGCCCACGCGATTCGGCCCGAGACGCACGTGCATCCAGCCGATGAGCTTGCGTTCCCAGAGAATCAGGTAGGCCACGCAGAGCAGGATCGCCACGGCGACGATCAGGATGCGAACGAGCGTGAAGACCGTCGGCCACGCGATGCCGAGGGCTTGCCCACCGGCGAGGTTGATCGAATCGTACAAGCTCATCAGGCCTTCTCCACGACCAGTTCACCGAACATGCCACCCAGTTGGGCGGAGGCCGTCGTTGCAGCCGGCACGCGCACGACGTTCGCCGGCAGATTGTTATCGAGCACCGCAGGCAGCGTGACCGACAGGTCGCCCTGACGCACGCGGACCGCATCGCCATTCTTGAGGCCGAGACGCTCGTAGAGCGCGCTCGGCAACGACGCGCGCGTGGCGGCCTTCGCGGCCTGCGTGAGCTGCAGCGAAGCGGCGCGGCGCGCGAGTGCGTCGGCGTGATAGATCGGCACGTCGGCGATGCGCTCGACCGAGCCCGTCGCCGAACCCTTGCCGAGCGCCGGCACGACGGTCGTCGCGTTCGAGAGCTTCGCGGCGAGATCGATCTGACCGAGCGCGGCGTCGCGGACCTGTTCCGACGTATCGAATTCGAAGCCCGGCAGCTCGAGCAGATTGCCGAGCACGCGAAGCACCTTCCAGCCCGGACGCGTCTCGCCGAGCGGACGCACGACGCCGTTGAAGCTCTGCGCGGTGCCTTCGGCGTTGACGAACGTGCCCGACGTTTCGGTGAACGGCGCGATCGGCAGCATGACGTCCGCGTATTCGGCGCCGTGCTTGAACGGCGACAGCGAGACGACCATCTCGGCCGCGTTGAGCGCGGCGAGCGCTTGTTGCGGGTTCGCCGCGTCGAATTCGGGTTCGGCGTTGAGCAGCACGTAAGCCTTGCGCGGTTGCGCGAAGGCTTGCGCGGCGTTCAGACCGTCGGTGCCCGGCAGCGCGCCGACCAGATGCGCGCCGACCGTGTTGCCGGCTTCGGTCAGGAAGCCGAGCGTCGCACCCGAGGTTTCCGCAATGAATTGCGCAGCCGCATGAATCAGCGAGAACTCGGGATGCTGGACGGCGGCGTTGCCGAGCAGCACGACACGCTTTTCACCGCCGACGAGCGACGTGGCCGCCGCACGCGCAGCATCCGATACCGTGACGTTCGCGAACGCGGCCGGTGCGGCCACGCCCTTGGCTTCAGCGACGGCTGCCGCGACACCGGCAAGTTCCGCGACCCACGCCGACGGCGCCGCCACGATGCGGTGCGCGGTCGGGATCAGCGAATCGTCGCCCGTCGCGTTGAGCAGGCTGATCTTCGCGCCGTTCTTCGCGGCCTGACGCAGGCGCGAGGCGAACAACGCATGATCGCGGCGCAGGAACGAGCCGACGACGAGCGCGGCGTCGAGCGTGCTCAATTCGGCGATCGGCAGACCGAGCCACGGCGTACCGCCGAGCGTCGCGCCGAAATCCGACTGACGCAGACGGAAGTCCACGTGCGGCGTGCCGTAGCCCGTCGCGAGATCCTTGAGCAGCGACAGTTCCTCGACCGTGCTGTGCGGCGTCGCCAGCATCGCGACGGCATTCGCGCCGTGCTCGGCGCGGATATTGCCGAGGCCGCTCGCGACATACTCAAGCGCGGTTTGCCAGTCGACTTCGCGCCATTCGCCGCCCTGCTTGATCATCGGCTGCGTCAGGCGGTCTTCGCCGTTGAGCGCTTCGTACGAGAAACGGTCCTTGTCCGAGATCCAGCACTCGTTGATCGCTTCGTTTTCGAGCGGCAACACGCGCATGACGCGGTTGTTCTTGATCTGCACGATGACGTTCGCGCCCGTGCCGTCGTGCGGGCTCACCGACTTGCGGCGCGACAGTTCCCACGTCCGCGCGCTGTAGCGGAACGGCTTCGACGTCAGCGCACCGACCGGGCACAGATCGATCATATTGCCCGACAGTTCGGAGTCCACCGAATTGCCGACGAACGACGTGATCTCCGAATGTTCGCCGCGGCCGAGCATGCCGAGTTCCATGACGCCGGCGACTTCCTGACCGAAACGGACACAACGCGTGCAGTGAATGCAGCGTGTCATTTCTTCCATCGAGATCAGCGGACCGACGTTCTTGTGGAACACGACGCGCTTTTCTTCGCTATAGCGCGACGACGACTTGCCGTAACCGACCGCGAGATCCTGGAGCTGGCATTCGCCGCCCTGGTCGCAGATCGGGCAGTCGAGCGGGTGATTGATCAGCAGGAATTCCATCACGGACTGCTGAGCCTTGACCGCCTTGTCCGACTTCGTTCTGACGATCATGCCCGCGGCGACCGGGGTCGCGCATGCGGGGACGGCCTTCGGCATCTTTTCGACTTCGACGAGGCACATGCGGCAGTTCGCCGCGATCGACAGTTTCTTGTGGTAGCAGAAATGCGGGATGTAGGTATCCGTCTTGTGCGCAGCCTGGATCACCATGCTGCCTGCGGGTACCTCAACCTTCTTGCCGTCAATTTCGAGTTCAACCATGATCTATTCGACTCAGGCGAGTACAGCTTCGGCCGGCACGAGGCAATGCTTGTGCTCGACGTGATATTCGAATTCGTCCCAGTAATGCTTGAGCATGCCGCGCACGGGCATCGCCGCCGCATCGCCGAGTGCACAGATGGTCCGGCCCATGATGTTTTCCGCGACCGAGTTCAGCAGATCGAGGTCTTCCTTGCGACCCTGGCCGTTTTCGATCCGGTGGACGACGCGATAGAGCCAGCCCGTGCCTTCGCGGCAGGGCGTGCACTGTCCGCACGACTCTTCGTAGTAGAAGTACGAGAGACGCAGCAGCGAGCGCACCATGCAACGCGTTTCGTCCATGACGATGACCGCGCCCGAGCCGAGCATCGAGCCCGCCTTCGCGATCGAGTCATAGTCCATGTCGGTCGCCATCATCATGTCGCCCGGCACGACCGGTGCCGACGAACCGCCGGGGATGACCGCCTTGATCTTCTTGCCGCCGCGCATCCCGCCCGCGAGTTCGAGCAGCTTCGCGAACGGCGTGCCGAGCGGGACTTCATAGTTGCCCGGACGCTCGACGTCGCCCGACACCGAGAAGATCTTCGAACCGCCGTTGTTCGGCTTGCCGAGTTCGAGATACTTCTGCGGGCCGATCGCGAGCAGGAACGGCACGGCCGCGAACGTTTCCGTGTTGTTGATCGTCGTCGGCTTGCCGAACAGACCGAAGCTCGCCGGGAACGGCGGCTTGAAACGCGGCTGACCCTTCTTGCCTTCGAGCGATTCGAGCAACGCGGTTTCTTCGCCGCAGATATAGGCGCCGTAACCGTGGTGCGCGTGAAGCTCGAACGAGAAGCCCGAGTTCAAGATGTTCGAACCGAGCAAGCCGGCCTTGCGGGCCTCTTCGAGCGCGGCTTCGAAGATTTCGTAGACTTCCCAGATTTCGCCGTGGATATAGTTGTAGCCCACGGTGATGCCCATCGCGTACGCACCGATGGCCATGCCTTCGATGAGCGCGTGCGGGTTGTAACGCAGGATGTCGCGGTCCTTGAATGTGCCGGGCTCGCCCTCATCTGAATTGCAGACGAGATACTTCTGGCCGGGGAACTGACGCGGCATGAAGCTCCACTTGAGGCCGGTCGGGAAGCCCGCACCGCCGCGGCCACGCAGGCCCGACGCCTTGACGTCGGCAATGACCTGCTCGGGAGGGATTTTTTCCTCGAGGATCTTGCGCAGTTGCGCGTAGCCGCCGCGCGCGACGTAGTCCTCGAGATGCCAGTTCTCGCCGTTGAGGCCGGCGAGGATCAGCGGATCAATGTGGCGATCGTGCAAACTCGTCATTTGGAAAGTTCCTCGAGCATCTGGTCGATCTTCTCGCGGCTCATGAAGCTGCACATTTTCGTGTTGTTGACGAGCAGCACCGGCGCATCGCCGCACGCGCCCATACATTCGCCTTCCTTCAGCGTGAACTTGCCGTCAGGCGTGGTTTCGTTGAAGTCGATACCGAGCTTTTGCTTGATGTAGTTCGCGGCATCCTCGCCGCCCGACAACTGGCACGGCAAATTCGTGCAGACCGTGATCTTCGATTTGCCGACCGGCGACGTGTTGTACATCGTGTAGAACGTCGCGACTTCCTGCACGGCGATCGCGGGCATGCCGAGGTAATCGGCAACCGCCGCGATGGCTTCAGGCGAGAGCCAGCCGTGCTCGGCTTGCGCGACGTGAAGCGCATGCATCACGGCGGACTGCTTTTGGTCCGCCGGGTACTTCGCGACCGCGACGTCGATTTTCTTGAGAGCTTCAGCAGAGAGCATTTTGAACCTTCAGTCTTAGCGGTCGACTTCGCCGAACACGATGTCCTGCGTCCCGATGATCGTGACCGCGTCGGCAATCATGTGGCCCTTCGCCATTTCGTCGAGCGCCGACAAGTGCGCAAACCCCGGCGCACGAATCTTGAGGCGGTACGGCTTGTTCGCGCCGTCGGACACGAGATAGATGCCGAACTCGCCCTTCGGATGCTCGACCGCCGCGTACGTCTCGCCTTCGGGCACGTGGAAACCTTCGGTGAAGAGCTTGAAGTGGTGAATCAGCTCTTCCATGTTCGACTTCATCGAGACGCGCTTGGGCGGCGCGACCTTGTGGTTGTCGACCATGACCGGACCCGGATTCTTGCGCAGCCATTCGACGCACTGAAGCACGATGCGCGTCGATTGGCGCATCTCTTCGACGCGCACGAGGTAACGGTCGTAGCAGTCGCCGTTGACGCCCACGGGAATGTCGAAATCGATCTTGTCGTAGACCTCGTACGGCTGCTTCTTGCGCAGATCCCACTCGATGCCCGAGCCACGCAGCATAGCGCCCGACATCCCGAGCTGCAGCGCACGTTCGGGACTCACGACACCGATGCCGACCAGACGCTGCTTCCAGATCCGATTGTCGGTCAGCAGCGTTTCATATTCGTCGACGTGCATCGGGAAGCGCTTCGCGAAGTCCTCGATGAAGTCGAGCAACGAGCCCTGACGGTTCTCGTTCATCTTCGACAGCGCTTTCGCGTTGTGGATCTTCGACGCCTTGTATTGCGGCATCGAATCCGGCAGATCGCGATAGACGCCGCCCGGCCGATAGTAGGCCGCGTGCATACGCGCGCCCGACACGGCCTCGTAGACGTCCATGAGGTCTTCGCGCTCACGGAAAGCGTAGAGGAACACGGCCATCGCGCCGACGTCGAGCGCATGCGCGCCGATCCACATCAGGTGGTTCAGCATCCGCGTGATTTCATCGAACATCACGCGGATGTATTTCGCGCGCACGGGCACGTCGATGCCGAGCAGCTTTTCGATCGCCATCACGTAGGCGTGCTCGTTGACCATCATCGACACGTAGTCGAGACGATCCATATACGGCACGGACTGGATGAAGGTCTTGTTTTCGGCGAGCTTCTCGGTCGCGCGGTGCAGCAGGCCGATGTGCGGATCGGCACGCTGGATCACTTCGCCGTCGAGTTCGAGCACGAGACGCAGCACGCCGTGAGCGGCCGGGTGCTGAGGGCCGAAATTGAGCGTGTAGTTTTTAATGTCAGCCATGGCGAATTACCTGGTGTGGGGTTCAGGCGAAGGCCTCAGTGCTTGAGACCGCCGTAACGATCTTCGCGGATCACGCGAGGCGTGATTTCGCGAGGCTCGATCGTCACGGGCTGATACACCACGCGTTTCTCTTCCGGGTCGTAGCGCATTTCGACATAACCCGACAGCGGGAAGTCCTTGCGGAACGGATGCCCGATAAAGCCATAGTCGGTCAGGATCCGGCGCAGGTCCGGGTGACCGTCGAATACGATGCCGTAGAGGTCGAACGCTTCGCGCTCGAACCAGTTCACGCCGTTCCAGATCTCGACGACGGACGGCACGATCGGCAGGTCGTCGTGCTCGGCGAACACGCGCACGCGCAGACGCCAGTTGTTCGTGACCGACAGCAGATGGAGCACGGCCGCGAAGCGCGGACCTTCATAGGCGCCGTCGCCGAACGCCGAATAGTCGAGACCGCAAACGTCCATGCATTGCTCGAAGCGCAGCGACGGATCGTCGCGCAGCTGCTTGCAAATCGAAAGGTATTCAGCCGGCTTGACCACGATCGTGATCTGACCCAGGTCCTCGGTGAGGCTCTGCAGGCGGCCGCCAAAGGCCGCCTCGAGATTGGCTTTCAGGGTCTCGAGTTTACTTGTCATGGTGGGAGCTCGGCGTTACTGACGGGCGATGGTGCTGGTGCGGCGGATCTTCGCCTGCAGCTGGATGATCCCGTAGACGAGCGCTTCGGCCGTCGGAGGGCAGCCCGGAACATAGACGTCGACCGGCACGATGCGGTCGCAGCCGCGCACGACCGAGTACGAATAGTGGTAGTAGCCACCGCCGTTCGCACACGAACCCATCGAGATGACCCAACGCGGTTCGGCCATCTGGTCGTAGACCTTGCGCAGGGCGGGCGCCATCTTGTTGCACAGCGTGCCTGCGACGATCATCAGATCGGACTGGCGCGGGCTCGGACGGAACACAACGCCAAAACGGTCGAGATCGTAACGGGCGGCGCCCGCATGCATCATCTCGACCGCACAACATGCAAGACCGAACGTCATCGGCCACAGCGAGCCGGTGCGCGTCCAGTTAATCAGCTTGTCAGCCGTGGTGGTGACAAACCCTTCTTTCAAGACCCCTTCGATACTCATTTGCCATTCGCTCCAGGCAGGCATCCGGGGCGGAGGACCCTCCTCCCGCGACGCCCGCATCGGTCATGCTACGCGCGCCATTATTCCCACTCGAGGCCGCCCTTCTTCCAGATGTAAGCGAAGCCCAACAGGAATTCGAGCAGGAAGATCATCATCGCGATGAAACCCGTCCAGCCGATATCCTTGAGCGCGACGCCCCACGGGAACATGAACGCGGTCTCGAGATCGAAAATGATGAAGAGGATTGCAACGAGGTAATAGCGGACATCGAACTTCATCCGCGCATCCTCAAAAGCTTCGAAGCCACACTCGTACGGTGCGTTCTTCGCGCTATCGGGCTTGCTGGGACCCAGGACCTTGCCAACGCTGATGAGCGCTGCACCCAGACCGACGCCCACGAGAATAAACAGCAATACGGGGAAATAGGGTGCGAGGTTCACGGCTATCCTCTGTCGGTTTGGTTCAGAGATTACCAATCGAATCACTTCGATTGGATGATTCAAGCCGCACGATGCTACGGCCAGATAATTCAAGCCGCGCTAAGACTGAGTAAAACAGTCGGAGATCACAGCCCTGAAAAAACAAATGCCAGCCAAGCACTCGTGCATCTGGCTGGCATCAGTTTGTATTTGGTGCCGACGGCGAGACTCGAACTCGCACAGCTTTCGCCACTACCCCCTCAAGATAGCGTGTCTACCAATTTCACCACGTCGGCATCCTGCGTCAAACCCGTCTGTTTTGACCGCGTTTTCTGCGGTTCGGGCTCAACGTTTCAAGACCATAACTGTAACAGGATATTTGGATTGGATCAACGCTCGAATGTGCAGTTTGTTTAAATATTTTCGAGCGCGATCGATTTACTTCGGCACGTCCTGGCCCGGAGCCGACGATGCGGGCGTCGACGACGCAGCGACGGCAGGCGCCGAGGCCGAGGCCGGCGCGCTGGCTGCCGGAGCCGCGCCGAGCACGCCTGCCGACACCTGCGATTTATACGAACCGATGTAGGTCAGCGCGAGCGTGCAAACGAAGAAGATCGTCGCGAGAATCCCCGTCGTGCGCGACAGGAAGTTCGCCGAACCCGTGGCGCCGAACAGGCTGCCCGATGCGCCGCTACCGAACGCCGCGCCCATGTCGGCGCCCTTGCCGTGCTGAAGCAGGACAAGACCGATCACACCGAGGGCCGACAACACCTGGACCACGATAATCAAGCTTTTCAACAACAACATTTCAGTTCACCCAGTATTCCGTTGTACCTGGCCGGCCCGCATGCCGGTCGACACGCGCCGACGGCGATGAGAACAGGACATCCGATGCATCGGCTCACACCCGTCGATTTGACGTCATGACACCGACGCGCGCGCGTGCGGACGCGCAAAACACGACATGGTAAACGATCTCGGCGTGCTGGGGGTCGCCCTTCGCGTAAATCCGGGTGCTTTTCGTACCGTGCGGCTCATGGCCGGACAAGACGGGCCGGGCTCGAGGTCCGGCGCGTCAGGCCCATGCGCGCTTCGCAAGCGATTGAAACCCGGCATGACGGCCGGGTGGGACGCATCGAACCGCGACGCGCCGAATATCACCGGGAACGGCGCGTCGAGTCGCTCAATTCGAGTCGCGCAATTCGAGCCGCTCAATAACCGCCGTGATGCGCGTGAACGATGCCCGATGCGGCGGCCGCCGCGTCGCAGATCTCGAGGAACTGCGTCGCATCGAGCGATGCGCCGCCCACCAGGCCGCCGTCGACCTCGGGCACCGAGAACAGCGACAACGCGTTCTCGGGCTTGACGCTGCCGCCGTAGAGAATCGGAATCCGCGCGACCGCGTCGCCCTTGCGCGCGAGGTGATGCCGCAGAAACGCGTGCACGTCCTGCACCTCTTCGCAGTTCGCGCTGCTGCCCGATCCGATCGCCCAGACAGGCTCGTACGCGAGCACGAGCCCCGCGGCCTGCTCGACGGTCAGCCGGTCGAGCACCGCGTCGAGCTGCGCGCACAGCACGCGCTCGGTGAACGCGAATTCACGCTCCTCCTGCGTTTCACCGACACAGACGATCGGCGTGAGGCCCGCGGCAAGCGCGCGCTCGGCCTTCTCGGCGACGAGAATCGCGCCTTCGCGGTGATACTCGCGACGCTCGGAATGACCGACGATCGCGTACCGCGCGCCGAAATCGGCCACCATCGGTGCGGACACCTCACCGGTATACGCGCCCTCATCATGCGCGGACAAATCCTGCGCGCCCCACTCGATCCGCGACGCGCCAAGCATCGCCTGCGCTTGCGCGAGATACGGATAAGGCACGCAGAGTCCGATTCGCAGCCCGGGAGGCATGGCCCTCGTCCCATTGGCCAGCTTTTGCAACAGCACTTCGTTGCCGCGCAGACCGCCATGCATCTTCCAGTTACCGATGACCAGCTTCGCGCCGACCTTCGATCCAGGCATCTTCGACATGCAATTCGCCCCGCATTTCGACGGAGACCGCGCGAGCGATCGACAAGCGCGCCAGAGGACCGACAGCGCCACACGATCGAATTGTTCGCCCGATCTCCGGGGTTTTGCCAACACACGTGCCGCGTCACTGCGGTGATCTGACGCAAACCCGGCACACGCAAAATCATCGAATTCTATCGACCCGCTTACATGCGGGCAAACCCGCGCGCGTGGGAGCGTTACCAATCGAATGCGCGGTCCGCGGCCCGCGCAGGCGCCTCGCCCGCGCGTGGACACCCGCATCATACGGTGTCCATAGCGCGGCTCACCGTCTGCCTCACCACGCGAGCATGATCTTGCCGATATGCGTGCTGCTCTCCATCAACGCGTGCGCCTGCGCGGCGTGCTCGGCCGCGAACGTGCGATAGATCACCGGTTTGATTGCCGCGCACGCCAGCAAAGGCCAGACCCGCTCGCGCAGATTCGCCGCGATCGCCGCCTTGAACGCGACCGGCCGCGGCCGCAACGTCGACCCCGTGATCGTGAGGCGCCGCCGCATGACTTCCGCGAACGGCACCTCGGCTTTCGCACCGCCGAGCGTCGCGATCAGCACGAGCCGTCCGCCGTCGGCCATCGCCTGGATTTCGCGCGGCACGTAGTCGCCCGCGACCATATCGAGCACGACGTCGGCGCCGCGTCCGCGCGTGAGTTCGCGCACGACCTCGACGAAGTCCTCGGTCCGGTAGTTGATGCCGCGCTCGGCGCCGAGCGCCTCGACCGCACGGCATTTGTCGTCGCTGCCGGCCGTCGCGAACACGCGATGCCCGAGCGCATGCGCGATCTGCACGGCCGCCACGCCGATCCCGCTCGTCCCGCCTTGGACGAGCAGCACTTCGTCGTCTCCGCCTTCGCCGCGCCCCAGCATCGCGCGGTCCATGACGTTGCTCCAGACCGTGAAATAGTTCTCGGGCAGCGACGCCGCCTCGACGTCGCTCAGGCCCGCCGGAATCGGCAGGCACTGCAGGATCGGCGCGACGGCCAGATCGGCATATCCGCCCCCCGTCACGAGCGCGCAGACCCGATCGCCGCGCTTGAAGCCCCAGCGATTCGCGCTGCTCTCGAGATCGCCGCCGACGATTTCACCCGCGATTTCGAGGCCCGGCAGATCCGATGCGCCCGGCGGCGGCGGATAGTGACCCGCGCGCTGAAACACGTCCGGCCGATTGACGCCCGACGCCGTGACCCTGATCAGCACTTCGTGCGCGTTGGGGACCGGATCCGGCCGCTCGACGAGCCTCAGGACCTCAGGGCCGCCCGGTGTGGAAATCTCGATGGCACGCATGCTCGACTGCTCTCCCGCAACGTCATGTGAATCCGCTCGCGCGCCGCGCGGTGCGTCAAACGGAGCCGATAAAAAAACCGGCACGCAGTCTCCCGCGTGCCGGCTTCGATCTTGGGGCAGCGCGATGGCCGCCCCGTCTGACACTGTCGCAGTCGCTTATTGCGGCTGCGTTTCGCCGCCTTGCGGCGCGCCTTCGTTCAACAGTGCCTTCGCCGACAAGCGCACGCGACCCTTCTCGTCCGTCTGGATGACCTTGACCTTCACGGCCTGGCCTTCCTTCAGATAGTCGTTGATGTCCTTGATGCGCTCGTTCGCGATCTCGGAGATATGCAGCAGACCATCCTTGCCCGGCAGGATGTTGACGATCGCACCGAAGTCGAGCAGCTTGAGCACCGTACCGTCGTAGACCTGACCGACTTCGACTTCCGCCGTGATGTTCTCGATGCGGCGCTTCGCTTCGGCCATGCCTTCGCTGCTCGTGCTCGCGATCGTGATCACGCCGTCTTCGCCGATATCGATCGTCGTGCCCGTTTCTTCGGTCAGCGCGCGGATCACCGAACCGCCCTTGCCGATCACGTCGCGGATCTTCTCGGGGTTGATCTTCATCGTGATCATGCGCGGCGCGAACTCGGACAGCTCCGTGCGCGCACCGCTGACGGCTTCCTGCATCTTGCCGAGGATATGCATGCGGCCTTCGCGCGCTTGCGCGAGCGCGACCTGCATGATTTCCTTCGTGATGCCCTGGATCTTGATGTCCATCTGCAGCGCGGTCACGCCTTCGGCCGTACCCGCCACCTTGAAGTCCATGTCGCCGAGGTGATCTTCGTCGCCGAGAATATCGGTCAGCACGGCGAAGCGATTCTCTTCGAGGATCAGGCCCATCGCGATGCCCGCGACGTGCGACTTCAGCGGCACGCCGGCATCCATCATCGCGAGCGAACCGCCGCAGACGGACGCCATCGACGACGAACCGTTCGACTCGGTGATTTCCGACACGACGCGGATCGTGTAGCCGAATTCATCGGCCGTCGGCAGCGTCGCCACGAGCGCGCGCTTCGCGAGGCGGCCGTGGCCGATTTCGCGGCGCTTGGGCGAGCCCACGCGACCCGTTTCGCCCGTCGCGAACGGGGGCATGTTGTAGTGGAGCATGAAGCGATCGCGGTACTCGCCTTCGATCGCATCGATGATCTGCTCGTCGCCCTTCGTGCCGAGCGTCGCGACCACGAGCGCTTGCGTCTCGCCGCGCGTGAACAGCGCCGAACCGTGGGTACGCGGCAACACGCCCGTACGGATCGTGATCGGACGCACCGTGCGCGTGTCGCGGCCGTCGATACGCGGTTCGCCGTTCAGGATCTGGCCGCGCACGATCTTCGCTTCGAGACCGAACAGGATGTCGCCGACCGCTGCGCTGTCGGCGGCAGGCGCGCCTTGCGCCGTCTGCTCGGCGAGCTTCTCGTTGACGCTCGCGTAGAGCGCCTTGAGCTTCTCGCTGCGCAGCGACTTTTCGCGAATCTGATAGGTCGCGCGGAGCTCGTCGCCCGCGAGCGCGCTCACGCGCGCGATCAGCGCATCGTCGCTCGGCGCCGGTTGCCAGTTCCACTCGGGCTTGCCGCCGTCGCGCACGAGTTCGTGGATCGCGTCGATCGCGGTTTGCATCTGGTCATGACCGAACACGACCGCGCCGAGCATCACGTCTTCGGGCAGTTGCTGAGCTTCGGACTCGACCATCAGCACGGCGCGCTCGGTACCGGCGACGACGAGATCGAGCTTCGACTCCTTCTGCTGCGTGCGCGTCGGGTTCAGCACGTACTGGCCGTCGATATAGGCGACGCGAGCCGCGCCGACCGGGCCGCTGAACGGAATGCCCGAGACCGCGAGCGCGGCCGATGCGCCGATCAGCGCCGGGATGTCCGCGGGCACGTCGGGGTTGACCGACAGCACGTGGATGACCACCTGGACTTCATTGAGGAAGCCTTCGGGGAACAGCGGACGCAGCGGACGGTCGATCAGGCGCGAAATCAGCGTTTCGCCTTCCGAAGGACGGCCTTCGCGGCGGAAGAAGCCGCCCGGAATCTTGCCGGCGGCATAGGTCTTTTCGATGTAATCGACGGTCAGCGGGAAGAACGATTGACCCGGCTTGGCCGACTTCGCGCCGACGACGGTCGCGAGGATGACGGTTTCTTCAACGTCGACCAGCACGGCGCCGCTTGCCTGGCGCGCAATTTCACCGGTCTCGAGCCGCACCTTGTGCTGGCCCCATTGGAATTCCTTCACGATCTTGTTGAACATTTCCACTCCTTCTCAATAGGCCGCGCTCCATGCGGCGCGGCGCGCGACGGTCATCCGTCACGACGTGCGGAGTATTTATGCCATTCCATCGGCGCGCGGGTTGGCGTGCGCTGCTGGAATGACACAAGCTTCCACGATCGTGCCGGTCCGTATAGGTCTGACAACGTGGTCGAGCGACGCGAAAGACGCGTGCCGGGCTTGGCGGGTCGGAAGCATTGCCGCGGGCTCAGTCATGGCCCGATTCGGCGCGCCCGGCCGGGTCCGGCGCATCGTCTGCCGGCGTGCGCGAACCGGAACGACACAGGCAAAAACGCAAAAAAACAAAATGCCTGCATCAGCGGGAGGCTGATACAGGCATTGGCTGAAAAGGCGGGAAGCCCAGACCGCTTACTTACGCAGGCCCAGTTGCTCGATGAGCGCGCGGTAACGGTCCGCGTCCTTGCCCTTCAGGTAGTCGAGCAGCTTGCGACGACGGCTCACCATGCGCAGCAGACCGCGGCGGCTATGGTGGTCCTTCATGTGTGCCTTGAAGTGACCCGTGAGTTCGTTGATGCGCGTGGTCAGCAGAGCGACCTGCACTTCGGGCGAACCGGTATCGTTTGCAGCACGCGCAAACTTCGCGACGACTTCCGACTTATTCATATTTGCAACAGACATGATATTTCCTTGATTTCTGACTGGCGGTCACGGAAGAAAGGCCGTGCCGTGGTGGGTTCATCCATGGGCCGCATCGCCGTCGCATCGAACCGCGCCGCCGACCGGACCGGGCTTTCCGCCGTACCGTCGACACGCTCGCGCGACTGCTCGCACCCATCCTGCTCGCTTCTTTTCCCTACTTGCCATCCGATTCGACGGCCTTTCGGCCCCTTACCGGAACGACAAGAGGCGCATTGTAGCACAGTCGGATTCCTCGACGCCCTTGGGGGCGACACCCATGTACGGGGGAAGCGGACGCCGGGATCGCGGCGCGCGAACGGACACGCGGCCCGGTCTCTGCCGTAATCGGGGTCGAAGTCGGATTCGTGGCGGCCGGCGATCGACGCCGCACGTCGGCCGCCGCCTCGCCGACCCGCTGGTATCGCGCGGCATCGACAACGGGATCGACGCCGCAATCGAAGCCCTGCCCCGGTCGACCGTCAGGGGCGCGTCATCTTGCACGTCGTCGGCAAGCGCGTCTGATCCGGCTCGAACGTCTTGACGGTCTTGAACCCGTAGCCCGATCCTTCCGCGTCGTGCGGCACGCCCGGCGCGCCCTGCTTGGCCATCTCCATGACATAGAGCGGCTGCATCAGCTGATGATCGTCGGGCCGCATCCACGACGGATGGAATGACGCGCCCGGGTCGAGATGCGCATCTTCGAGCGCATGCGCGACCGCCGCGGCATCGGTGCTTTTGGCCTTCTCGATCGCCTGCGCGAGCATGTCGATCATGACCGTCACGCGCAGCACGGGCCAGTCGTCGGCCGGATTCGGCCAACGCGCGCGATAGCCCGCGTAAAACGCGTCGGAGCCCGCGCCTTCGACGTTCTGGTGCCACTCCGCCACGGCCTCGACACGGCCGACGCCGGCATCGCCGATCGCCGCCGCGGCGCCGAGACTGTTCGCGTAGAACGTATAGAAACGAACCTTGAGGCCGCCGTCGTGCGCGGCCTTGACGAGCAAGGTCAGATCGTTGCCGTAGTTGCCCGTGATCACGGCGTCGGCGCCGCTGTCGCGGATCTTCGAGATATACGGCGTGAAATCGGTTACTTTGCCGACCGGATGGAATTCGTCGCCGACGATCGCGATATCGGGGCGCTTGGCCGCGAGCATCCCGCGCGCGAGCGTGCTGACGTCGTGCCCGAAGCTGTAGTCCTGGTCGATCAGGTAAACCTTCTTGACGCTCTTGTCGCCTTCGATGACGTCGGTCAGCGCGTTCATGCGCATGCCGGCGTGCGCGTCGAAGCGGAAGTGCCAGAAGCTGCAGCGCTCGTTGGTCAATGCGGGATCGACGGCCGAATAGTTGAGAAACAGCACGCGCGTATCGGGTTCGCGCGCGTTGTGCTTGTCGATCGCCGATTCGAGCGCGGCCGCGACCGCCGAGCTATTGCCTTGCAGGATAAACGGGATATGCGCGTCCTCGGCGGCGCGCAGTTGTGCGAGCGCCTGATCGGGCGTGCCTTTCGTGTCGAAGACCGCGAGTTCGAGCGGATGCGCGCCATCGGGCAAGCGCACGCCGCCGCGCGCATTGAGCGCGTCGATCGCATAGCGGAGATTGCGCTCGATCGCCGCGCCGCCGTTCGCGAACGGGCCCGACATGCCTTCGAGCATCGCCAGCCGGATCGGCTGGCCCGCCGCGGGCGCGGCAGTCACGGCGAAGGCCGACGGCGCGCTCGCGAGCGTCGATAGGGCGAGCACCGCCGGCGCAATGCGCGACATCGATAGGCGCGACACCGATACCGGCGCCGAAACCGACGCCGATACGTTCGCGCGAATGGACTGCACGATCACGCGCGCGCGGCGCGCGAACGGAAGACATGAAGCGGGACGAAGCATCGAAAATCCTTGCGGCGAATGTGCGCGCGATCATAGCAGGCCGCCGCGCGGCGACATCCGGAGGCGGTCGCGCCGCGACGGCCCCCCGCGCGCGAACGCACCGCCCGCCGATCGCGCCGTGCGCAGCCCTGCGCCGCATGCCTGGCGCCCTATGCGATCAGGCGCGAACCGACGCAGACCTCACGGCCTCTTCCCAGGCGTCGATCGATCGGTTCTGGAATAACCGCGTCGCCGCAACGTTTCCTGGATGATGCGCCGTGTCAGAATCCGGCATGCATCCGATTCTCGTGCAGGAGCCTTGAAATGAAACCGCAAGACGCACCGCGCGCCCGTACGCCGCGGCTCTCGATTCGCCGCATGCGTGCACTCGCGATCATCGCGCTGAGCCTGACGCTCGGCGCCTGCATGCAGCCGTGGCAGGCGTTCCAGCCGGGCGCCGATCAGAGCGCGATCGTCGCGCGCTTCGGCGAACCGAAGGAAGTCTACGATCTGCCGAACGGCAACAAACATCTGCTCTGGCCCACGCGGCCGTTCGGCGAAACGACGGTCGGCGCGGAAATCTCGCCCGACGGCAAGCTCGTGAATCTCGATCAGATGCTGACGGACCAGAACTTCGCGCGCGTGATCGTCGGGCAATGGACGAAGCACGACATTCAGATCACCTTTGGCCTGCCCGAAGAGACGGCCTACTTTCCGCTCATGAAACGCGAAGTCTGGTCGTACCGGTATATGCAGGCCAATGTCTGGTACCGGCTCTATCACTTCTATTTCGACGACCAGGGCGTCGTGCGCATGACGCAGACGACCGAGGACCCGCTTCACGATCCGACGCGCCGCTTCCCGTTTTAAGCGGCCCGTCGCGCGCTTCATCGCCGCGCTAGTGGCTGATCATCCACGGGCGCGCCGAAGGATTGCCCTTCATGGCGCCGGGCGCGCCGGTCTGCGCGCCGCTTTGTCCGGTCGCCGCCTTGCGCGACGACCCGCAGCCGCAGCCGGGCCCGTGAACATGCCGGTACGCGCTCGAGTGCTGCGGCGCATGCGCCGCACGCTCGTTGATCTGATGACCGGCTCGCGCCGTCCCCGCCATCAGCGCGAGCTGGGGCATGCTGATCGTGCGCGTCGACAGCGTGCCGCACTCGGGGCATGCGCAATCGGTGTCGCGATCCGCGATGCGGCGCATCACGGTGAAGACGCCGCACGATTCGCAGCGATAGTCATAGGTCGGCATCCCTCATCCCCTCGTCATCAGGTCATGCGCGCGGCGTGTGCGCGCGCTGCGGAAGCGGCGCACACCGCGCCGCTTCAAGTTCGATCGATCAAAGGCCGCGCGCGTGCGCGCGCCGGCCTTTGCACCCCGTTACCGGCGTACCCGCGTACTCAAACGAGATCCGGCGACAAGGGCATATCGACACCGCCCGTGATGTGCTTGATCGGTCCGGCCGACGTCGGTTGAATATCGAAGTCGAAGATCTGCGTCGGCAGCCAGAGCGTCGCGCACGCGTTCGGAATATCGACGACGCCGCTGATATGGCCCTGCACGGGCGCGGTCCCCAGAATCGAATAGGCCTGCGCGCCCGAATACCCGAATTTCTTCAGATACTCGATCGCATTCAGACACGCCTGGCGATACGCGATATGCACGTCGAGGTAATGCTGCTTGCCGCCTTCGTCGACCGAGATCCCTTCGAAGATCAGATAGTCGTTGTAGTTCGGCGTGATCGGGCTCGGCTTGAAGATCGGGTTCTTGATGCCGTATTTCGCCATCCCGCCCTTGATCAGCTCGACCTTCATATGGACCCAGCCGGCCATTTCGATCGCGCCGCAGAACGTGATTTCGCCGTCGCCCTGGCTGAAGTGCAGATCGCCGACCGACAAGCCCGCGCCTTCGACGTAGACCGGGAAATACACCTTCGAGCCGCGCGACAGATCCTTGATGTCGCAGTTGCCGCCGTGTTCGCGCGGCGGCACGGTCCGCGCGCCCGTCGCGGCGGCCGCATCGCGTGCTTCGCCCTTGAGCTTGCCCATATGCGCGGTCGGCGCGAACGGCGCATTCGCGAGCGGCGGCACGCGCGCGGGTTCCGTCGCGATCAGGCCGACTTCGCGTTCGTTCCACGTTTCGAGCAGTTTCGGATCGGGCAGGCAGCCGATCAGGCCCGGGTGAATCAGGCCGGCGAAGTTCACGCCCGGGATATGACGCGAGCTCGTGTAGAGCCCCTTGAAATCCCAGATCGACTTCTGCGCCTGCGGGAAATGATCGGTCAGGAAGCCGCCGCCGTTCTTCTTCGAGAAGAAGCCGTTGAAGCCCCACTGGCTGTCGTCCTTCGCGCCGATATCGAGCAGATCGACGACGAGCAGATCGCCGGGCTCGGCGCCCTTGACGCCGACCGGGCCCGACAGGAAGTGGACGATCGACAGGTCGATGTCGCGCACGTCGTCGGCGCTGTCGTTGTTCTTGATGAAGCCGCCGGTCCAGTCGTACGTTTCAAGCACGAAGTCGTCGCCCGGGTTGACCCAGCACGCCATCGGAATATCGGGGTGCCAGCGGTTATGGACGTTTTCGTTTTCGTAGGCGGACTGATTGAGGTCGACCTTGATCAGCGTATCGGGCATTGCACTCCCCTCCTTTGGGTTGTCGAAGGCGGCCGGACATCCGGCGCGCCCGGAGCTCGGATATCGGACTAGACGGACAGGTATTCGCGAATTTTTTCGGCGTCGGCGGAACTGCGCGCGCTTTCGTGAACGAGACGTCCGCCCTCGATCACGAACAGACGGTCGGCGACATCGAGCGCGAAACTCAGGACCTGCTCGGACACGACGATCGTGATCTCGCGAAGCTTGCGGATCTCGTTGAGCGCGCGCGCGATGTCCTTGATGATCGACGGCTGGATGCCCTCGGTCGGCTCGTCGAGCAGCAACACCTTCGGATTGCTCACGAGGGCGCGCGCGATCGCGAGCTGCTGTTGCTGACCGCCCGACAGATTGCCGCCCTTGCGGCGGCGCATATCGAACAGCACGGGAAACAGCGCATAGATCTCGTCGGGGATCGTGTGCTCGCGCGTTGATTCGAGCCCGGTGCGGATGTTCTCTTCGACGGTCAGCGTCGAAAAGATCTGCCGGCCCTGCGGCACGTAGGCGATCCCCTTCGCGACGCGCCGGAAGCTCTCGTCCTTCGACACGTCGTTGCCGTCGACGCTGACCGTCCCGCTCTTGAGCGGCAGGATGCCGATCAGCGACTTGAACAGCGTCGTCTTGCCCATTCCGTTGCGGCCCATGATGGCGACGGTCTCGTTGCGCGCCGCTTCGAAACGGATGCCGTGGAGCGCCTCGCTCTGTCCGTAGCTCACAAACACGTCATCGACTTTCAGCATGGCTTTCTCCTGGCGGACTCAATGTCCGAGATACACATCGATCACGCGCTGGTCCGACTGCACCTGCTCCATATTCCCTTCGGCGAGGATCTTGCCCTGGTGCATGACGGTGACCTTGTGCGCGATCTGCTCGACGAACGCCATATCGTGTTCGATCACGATCATCGAGCGGTTCACGCAGATGCGTTTCAGCAATTCGGCCGTGATCTCGCGTTCGCGCACGCTCATGCCGGCGATCGGTTCGTCGAGCATCAGCAGCTCGGGCTCCTGCATCAGCAACATGCCGATTTCGAGCCACTGCTTCTGGCCGTGCGACAGCAGGCCGGCCTCGGTGTCGAGCTGCCCCGCGAGACCGATCTCGTCGGCGACCGCGCGCACGCGATCGCGCACTTCGTCGTCGCGGCGAAACGCGAGCGCGCCGAACACGCCGCGGCCGCGCGGAAACGAGACCTCGAGGTTTTGAAACACCGAGAGGTTTTCGTAGATCGACGGCGTCTGGAACTTGCGTCCGATGCCCTTGCGCACGCGCAGATACTCGGGCACGCGCGTCATCTCCTCGTTGCGGAACTTGATGCTGCCGTGGCTCGCGCGCGTCTTGCCGCAGATCAGATCGAGCAGCGTCGTCTTGCCGGCCCCGTTCGGACCGATGACGACGCGCAGCTCGTTGCGGTCGAGATAGAAATTCAGCGAATCGATCGCCTTGAATCCGTCGAACGAGACCGTCAGGTCTTCGACGGCGAGAACGAAATCGGTATTGCTCATCGCGGCTTCCCCTTAGTCTGCGGATCCGTGCGGCGTGCTCGCATGGACGTCGTTGGCGTCCGCGCCCGGCTTGGCCGCGCGGCGCGCGAGCCATCCCTTGATATGACTGTCGTAGAGTCCGGCGAGCCCGTTCGGGAACGCCATGACCACACCGATGAACAGCGCCGCCATCAGGAACAGCCAGAGGTTCGGAAAGCTCTCCGAGAAATAGGTCTTGCCGAGATTCACGAGGATCGCGCCGTAGACGGCGCCGACGAGCGACATGCGTCCGCCGACCGCGGCGAAGATCACCATTTCGATCGACGGCACGATGCCGACGAACGACGGCGACATAAAGCCGACCTGCAGCGTGAACATCGCGCCGCCGATCGCCGCGAGCGCCGCCGCGAGCGTGAACGCGAAGACCTTGAACATCGCGACGTCGTAGCCCGAGAAGCGCACGCGGTCTTCCTTGTCGCGCATCGCGAGCAGCAGCGTGCCGAGCTTGCTGCGTTGAACGAAGCGGCACGCGACGATCGATGCGAGCAGCAGCAGCGCGTTGACGAAGTACAGGATCAGCTTCGCGCTGTCGGTGCGGATATCCCAGCCGAGCAGCGTGCGCAGATCGGTGATGCCGTTGACGCCGCCCGTGTACCCTTGCTGACCGATGATCAGCACCGAGAGGATCAGCGCGACGGCCTGCGTGATGATCGCGAAATAGACGCCGCCGACGCGCCGCTTGAACATCGCGAAGCTGATGACGAAGGCGAGCACGCCCGGCACGACAAGCGTCGCGAGCATCGCGAACGGCAGCGAATGAAACGGCTTCCACCAGAACGGCAAGGCCGTCAGCTGGTTCCAGTCCATGAAGTCGGGAATGCCGGGCGTCGACTGGATCTTCGTGCTGACCGGATCGGAGGCCTCGAGCTTGAGGAACATCGCCATGCAATAGCCGCCGAGCCCGAAGAACACGCCTTGCCCGAGACTCAGCACGCCGCCGTAGCCCCATGCCATGACGAGCCCCACGGCCACGAACGCATAGGTCAGATACTTGCCCATCAGATTCAGGCGAAACACGTCGAGCGTGAGCGGAAATACGACGAGGATCAGCGCGGCGAGCACAAACAGGCTCGCATAGCCGCTCGACGTCAGTGCGCGCCAGAACGGCGGCGCGGCGGGCGCGCCGGCGGAGCGGGACGGCATCACAGGTTCGGTCATCGCGGGGCTCCGTGCCGTTGCCGGCTCTGGGTGTAGCGGTTCCATGAAATTTCTCCTCGCTGGGTCGGGTTCACGCGCGCCGGACCTTCGACGCGAACAGACCTTGCGGACGCAGCATCAGCACCACGACGATCGTGAGCAGCGTGATCACGCGCGCCGACGAACCGGTCATGAAGAATTCGCTGATCGACTGCATCTGCGCGATGCCGAATGCCGAGGCGACCGTGCCGAGCAAGCTGGCGGCGCCGCCGAACGTGACGACGAGGAACGAATCGACGATATAGAGCGAGCCGCTCGTGGGACCGGTCGAGCCGATCGCGGTAAACGCGGCGCCGGCCACGCCCGCCATGCCGCAGCCGATCGCGAACGTCAGGCGGTCGGTCTTTTTCGTATCGATCCCGGTCGCATTGGCCATCGGACGGTTCGCGACCGTCGCACGCACGCGCAAGCCCCAACGCGAGCGATACAGCGCGAGCAGCACGCCGCCCGTCATCAGGATCGCGAGGCTCATCACGAACAGCCCGTTGATCGGAATATCAAGCCCCTGCTTGGGCGACCACGACCCCATGAGCCAATCGGGCAGCGTCGGACTCACTTCCTTCGGGCCGAACGTCGAGCGAAACACCTGCTGCATGCCGAGGCTCAGGCCCCACGTCGCGAGCAGCGTATCGAGCGGACGCCGGTACAAATGACGAATCAGCGCCCATTCCGCGATCCATCCGGCGATAAACGCGAGCGCGAACGCCGCGACGATCGCGATCGGGAAGTAGAACACCGTGAACGCGTGCCAGTGATCGTCGGCGATGCGCGAAAACATATAGATCGTGTACGCGCCGATCGTCATGAATTCGCCGTGCGCCATATTGATGACGCCCATCTGGCCGAAAATCACCGCGAGGCCGAGCCCCATGAGCAGCAGCACGCTGAAATTGCTGAGGCCCGCAAAGCCTTGCATCAGCGTGATGTTGAGAATGTCTGACGCCGACATCGTTACCTCCTCGAAGAAACACCGCGGCCCGCCGATCGCGGAAATCGCGGCGGAAGAACGAAGCGCCCCCTCGATCGCATCGGTCCCCGCCTGCATTTCCAGCCCGACCCCGCGGATATGCGCAGCCACATCGTTGCGCCGGACGGCGGCACGGCACATGCCGCGCCGCCGAGACCCGGAACGAACTGCAATCGATCCTGTTACTGATACCCCTTCGGGAACGGATTCGGCTCGATCAGATCCGGCGATTCCGCGACGACCTTGACCTGACCGTCGGCCTGCCATTCGCCGATGCGCGTGCGGCTCCAGAGATGGTGGTTCTGGTGGATCTTCACGTAGCCTTCGGGCGCGGTCTTGAGCTCGATGCCCGGCGACGCCGCGACGACCTTGTCGACATCGAAGCTGCCGGCCTTCTCGCACGCGGCCTTCCAGAGCCAGGGACCGAGATAGGCGGCCTGCGTGACGTCGCCGATCACGGACTTGGGCCCGTATTTGGCCTTGAATGCCGCGACGAACTTCTTGTTGTTGTCGTTATCGAGCGACTCGAAGTACTTCATCGCCGAGTAGAAGCCCGCGACGTTTTCGCCGCCGATGCCCAGCACTTCGTCCTCGGTCACCGAGATGGTCAGCAGGAACTGCTTGTCGGCCGTGATGCCGGCGGCCTTGAGCTGCTTGTAGAACGCGACGTTCGATCCGCCGACCACGATCGCGTAGATGCAATCGGGCTTGGCGATCTTGATCTTGTTGATCAGCGAATTGAAGTTCGTCGTGCCGAGCGGGTAATACTCTTCGCCGACGACCTTGCAGCCCTGCAAATGCTGCTCGATGTGCTTGCGCGCGATTTTGTTCGACGTGCGCGGCCAGATGTAGTCGGAGCCGATCAGGAAGTACGACTTCGCTTTCTTCGTCTGATTCGCCCAGTTCAGGCCCCAAAGAATCTGCTGGGTGGCTTCCTGCCCCGTATAAAACACGTTCTTCGACTGTTCGAGACCTTCATAGAACGTCGGGTAATAGAGCAGCCCGTTGTCGCGCTCGAAGATCGGCAGCACGGCCTTGCGCGAGGCCGAGGTCCAGCAGCCGAACACGGCGGCGACGTGGTCGTTCTCGAGCAGCTTCTTCGATTTCTCGGCGAACGTCGGCCAGTCCGATGCGCCGTCCTCCTGAATGATCTTGATCTGGCGGCCCAGAATGCCGCCGGCCGCATTGATCTGTTCAATCGCGAGACGCTCGGCCTGGATCGAACCCGTTTCGGAAATCGCCATCGTGCCGGTCGCCGAGTGCAACTGGCCGACCGTGACTTCCGTATCCGTGACGGCGAGGCCCGTCGTGTTGACCTTCGCGGTCGGGAACTGCTGTGCCCACGACAAGGCCGGCATCGCGAGTGCCGGCGATGCTGCGAGACCCATGAGGATCTTGCGTCGGAGGGCGGACGGCTGGTCGTTGTCGTGCTGATCGTGCGCGGACATCGGATTCTCCTGTTCGTGTGGTCGGGCGATGCGTGTCATCGGGCGACCCGTTCATGTGTTGTCGCCGGGGTCGTTGAAACGAAAGTTAGGGGGTCAATTTGCGGCGATGAATACGTCACTTGACGTAGGGCACGTTTGAATTTCGCTCCCTACAATCGCGCCGTCTCACGCCAGAGCCGCGCGGTGGAATGCAACTTGCGTTCGCGCGTCGGAACCTGGGTTTCGCCCTGAAAGGCGTCTTGATGCACCAAACGGATACACATCGAACCGATGCGGAGAACCGGCATGCACCTGCCGCATCCGCCGCGCCGGGGGCCGCGCCCGCCTCGGGCACGCAGCGCATCGTCAAGATTCGGCGCGACTACAACTCATGGGTCGCCGACGAGACGCTCGAGGACTACGCGCTGCGCTTTACGCCGCGCACGTTCCGGCGCTGGAGCGAATTTCGCGTCGCGAATACGGCGATGGGCGCGATCTCGTTTCTCGCGCTCGAAGCGATCGGCGGCACGCTCGTCGTCAATTACGGATTCAGTAATGCGGTCTGCGCGATCCTCGCCGTCTCGCTGCTGATCTTCCTGACCGGCCTGCCCATCAGCTATTACGCGGCGCGTTTCGGCGTCGACATGGACCTGCTCACGCGCGGCGCGGGCTTCGGCTATTTCGGCTCGACAGTCACGTCGCTGATCTATGCCGTCTTCACGTTCGTGTTCTTCGCGCTCGAATCGGCGATCATGTCGCTCGCGATCCAGCTCTACTTCGCGATCCCGCTCCCCATCGCGTACATCATCAGCGCGATCGTCGTGATCCCGATCGTCACGTTCGGCATCACGTTGATCAATCGCCTGCAGGGCTGGACACAGCCGTTATGGATCGCGCTGCTCGTGGCGCCGTATATCGCGGTGTTCTGGCGCGAGCCGCATCTGCTTTCGCAATGGGCGAGTTTCGGCGGCATGGCCGCGGACGGACATGCGTTCAACCTGCTGTCGTTCGGCGCGGGCTGCACCGTGGCGTTCTCGCTCGTCGTGCAGATCGCGGAACAGGTCGACTTTCTGCGCTTCCTGCCGCCGCGCACACGGAAGAACCGCGTGCGCTGGTGGCTTGCGCTGCTGTCGGCGGGCCCCGGCTGGATCGTGCCCGGCGCGCTCAAGATGCTCGGCGGCGCGCTGCTCGCGTTTCTCGCGATCCAGCACGAAATCGATCCGCTGCGCGCGGTCGAACCGACGCAAATGTATCTGGTCGCGTATCAGTACGTGCTGCACTCGCCCGAGGCCGCGCTCGCGGCCATGACGCTATTCGTCGTCGTTTCGCAGATCAAGATCAACGTGACCAACGCGTATGCGGGCTCGCTCGCGTGGTCGAACTTCTTCGCGCGGCTCACGCATAGTCATCCGGGCCGCGTCGTCTGGCTCGTCTTCAATGTGCTGATCGCCCTGCTGCTCGTCGAAATGGGCGTCTTCGCGGTGATCAGCAGCGTGCTCGCGCTCTACGCGAACGTTGCGATCGCCTGGATCGGCGCGCTCGTCGGCGATCTCGTCATCAACAAGCCGCTCGGTTACAGCCCGAGCTATGTCGAATTCAAACGCGCGCATCTGTACGACATCAATCCGGTCGGACTCGGCGCGATGCTCATCGCCTCGATCGTCGCCGCGCTGTCGCACTCGGGCTGGTTCGGCGAAACGGCTGAAGCGCTTTCGCCGTTCATCGCGCTGCTGACCGCGTTTCTCTGCGCGCCGGCCATCGCGATCGCGACACGCGGCAAGTATTACCTCGCGCGCCAATCGGATGCGCTCGAAGCGGGCCCCATTCTGCGTTGCGTGATTTGCGCCAACGCGTTCGAGCGCGACGATATGGCCCACTGCCCGGCCTATGCGGGACCGATCTGTTCGCTCTGCTGCTCGCTCGACTCGCGCTGCAACGATGTCTGCAAGCCCGGCGCGCGCATGTCGGATCAGCTCAATCTGACGGTCAAGGCCCTGTTTCCGAAACTCAAGCTCAACGCGGGCTCGCTACGCCTCGCGCGGTATACGGGCGTTCTGCTGATCGTGCTCGGGCTGCTCGGCGGCGTGCTCTATCTGGCCTGGTATCAAAGCGCGCACAACCTCGACGAAAGCGCGTCGGTCGCGCGCACGGCGCTGCTGCGCGGCTACGTCACGGCGTTCTTCGCGCTCGCGCTCGTCGGATGCATCGGCGTCTGGTGGCTCGTGCTCGCCAACGAAAGCCGCAAGGTCACGCAGGAAGAATCGGCACGTCAAACCGAATTGCTGATGCAGGAAATCGAGGCCCACCGCAAGACCGATGCCGCGCTTCAGCAAGCGAGCGCGGCCGCCGAATCGGCGAATCGCGCGAAAAGCCGCTACGTCACGGGCCTGAGTCATGAATTGCGCACGCCGCTGAACAGCATCCTCGGCTATGCGCAACTGCTGCTGCAGGACCCGCGCGACATGCACGCGTCGCAACGCAACGCGGTCACGACGATTCATCGCAGCGGCGAGCATCTGCTCGCGCTCGTCGACGGCTTGCTCGACGTCGCGCGGATCGAGGCCGGCAAGCTTCAGCTCAATGTGACCGAGGTCGCGTTTCCGGCGTTTCTCGACGCGCTGTCCGCCATGCTCGAACCCCAGGCCAACAACAAGGGGCTGCTCTATTCGATGAACACGCAAGGCCGCCTGCCGGCCGTTATTCGCGCCGATGAAAAGCGCGTACGGCAGATCCTCATCAATCTGATCGGCAACGCGATCCGCTTCACGTCGTCGGGTTCCGTGCAGATCACGGTGACCTACGCGTGGGAAACCGCGACGTTCGAAATCGTCGATACCGGACCCGGCATTCCGCGCGTCGAACTCGAACGGCTGTTTCTTCCGTTCGAACGCGGCGCGGCCGCGCACGACAACGATCACGGCGCGGGACTCGGGCTCACGATCTGCCGGATGCTGACCGAACTCATGGGCGGCAATCTCGATGTCGACAGCGACGTCGGCAAAGGCACGCGCTTCACGCTCAAGCTGTTTCTGCCCGAGGTCCGCGCGCCGCAATTGCTCGCGGGCCGCGCACAGCCGGTCAAGGGCTACCGCGGTCCGGCGCGCACGGTGCTCGTGGTCGACGATCTCGCCGATCAGCGCCGCATCGTCACGAGCGCGCTGACGCCGCTCGGTTTTCATGTCGTCGAAGCATCGAGCGGACCCGCGGCGCTGCAGTGGCTTGCCACCGAGCTCACCGATCTGATCGTGATGGATGTGTCAATGCCCGCGATGGACGGCTACGAAGCGAGTCAACTGATCCGCAGCAATCAACTGTCGAACGCGCCGATTCTGATTCTGTCGGCCAACGCATTCGCCGACGATCGCGAGAAAGGGGCGATCGCCGGGAGCGACGACTATCTCGCCAAGCCGGTCCATATCCCGCTGCTGCTCGACAAGATCGCGTCGCTGCTCGCCCTCGAATGGATCGATGCCGACGATCGTCCGCAGCCGAGTGCGCCGGCGATACCCGCCGAGCTGCGCAAGCAGCTCAAGGCCTTGCTCGCGGTCGGCTATATCCAGGGCATACTCGAACACATCGAACACGCGATCGGCGAGACGCCGTCGCTCGCCGGCGCGCTCGAACCGCTACGCACGTTCGCGCAACGGTTCCAGTTGTCGGAACTCGCGCAACGTCTCGAAGACGCCTCGCCCGCGGAGTCCGATCATGCCTAAGCGCGCGATTCCGCGTCGCCTTGACTGTATGCACTGCAATTACATTTCCAGCTTTTCACGCTTACTACGTTTAGCGCGCGCGACGCCTAGGCGTTTCGAAGCATTCTCGACCGACGCCTCGGTCCACGGAGCGTCCGTATGTTGAGCCACGACCCCACGATGTCCCCTCTTAGCACCGCGACGCCCGCGTTGCCCGAAGACAAGCCGCTGATTCTGATCGTCGACGACACGCCCGATAATCTCGCGCTGCTGTCCGACACGCTGCAAGCTGCCGGCTATGCCGTGCTCGTCGCGCTCGACGGCGCCTCGGCGCTCGAGCGGCTCGACCTCGTCACGCCCGATGCGGTGCTGCTCGACGCGATGATGCCCGATATGGACGGCTTCGAAACCTGTCGTCTGATCAAACGCGATCCGCGCCATCGCCATTTGCCGATCATCTTCATGACGGCCCTGACGGAAAGCGAACACGTCGTGCAGGGCTTTCGGGTCGGCGGCATCGATTATGTGACCAAGCCGGTACGGCCGAGTGAAGTCGTCGCGCGCATCGCCGCGCACGTGCAGCGTTCGCAGGCGCAACGGCAGGCCGATCTGGTGCTCGAAATGGGCATGAAGGCCGCGCTGATCGCGCGCGGCACGGGCGAGATCGTCTGGCAAAGCGACCTCGCGCGTCAGCGCATCGCGCATCTTTGGCAGCTCGCGAGCGAGGGATCGGACGCGCTGCCTGCGGAGTCGGCGGAGTCGGCGGAGTCAGCGACAACGCGGCTTCCCCCCGCGCTCGCCGACTGGCTCAAACGCTGGATCGATCACGGCGCCGATGCGCAAGCCACGTTTGAGACGGCGCACGGCAGCGTCCGGCGTATCGCGCGCGTGCTCGGCCGCGCCTCGCGCGGCGACTGGGTCATTCTGATCGACGAATTCGACGATGCCGCGCAGACGAGCGATCTCGCGGCGCGCTTCGGGCTCACGGCCCGCGAAGCCGAAGTGCTGCTCTGGCTCTCGCGCGGCAAAACCAATCGCGACATCGGCGATATCGTCGGCATGGCGCCGCGCACGGTCAACAAACACCTCGAACATATCTTCGCCAAACTCAACGTCGAAACGCGCGCGGCCGCCACGGCGATGGCCGTGCAAGTGGCGTCGAGATAATCGAATGGCATACGAAAGGTAACCGTCGGTATTACCTTTTGATGCCTGCTCGATGCCTTTTTTCATACTGCATTTTCACTACTTTCCCGTTTTGTCTGCTTTAACGCTTAGTGATGTTGAGTAAATTTGTTTAGTGAACGTCCGCTCTATAGAAAAACGTTTGCTCGCCGTTAACGTACGTGCGAATACGGCTCAAGTCGTTGCAGGCCGAACGCGAGACGCCTTTGAAGCGTCGGTCCAACGTAGCGACTGGAGAACACTGTGAGATTCAGCACCCTGCCTACCCGCGTCAAATTCTCGATTGCTTTCGGCGTACTTTCCATCGCCGTCCTGATTGTGTCGGGCCTCTCGCTCGACGCCCTGAATGGCGCGAACGGCCGTTTTCATAACTTTGTCCAAGGCGTCAACGCGCGCGCCGAACTCGCGGAGGCCGTACGATCCGCGGTCGACGATCGCGCGATGGCCGTGCGCAACCTCGTACTCGTTTCGTCGCCGCAAGACGTCGAGATCGAAAAGAACGCGGTCATCGACGCCGAACATCGCGTCGAGGCACGACTCGACGCTTTTCAGAAGATGATCGCCGTGGCGCAGGACATCGATGACGAAACGCGTCATCGCGCCGACGAGATCACGCGCATCGAAACGCTCTATCGGCCCGTCGCCCTCGACATCGATCGGCTCGCGGTCGCGGGACAACGCGATGCGGCCGTCGACGAGATCGTCACGAAGTGCCGTCCGCTCTTGCTCGCATTGATCGCCGCGAGCACAAGCTATATCGACCTCACTCATGAACGCGCGGCCGCGATGATCGCCGACTCCGAACGTCAGTTCGCGCAGCAGCGCAGCCTGTTGATCGCGATCTGCCTGGTCTCGATCGTGACCGCGCTGATCGCGGGAACGGTGATCACGCGCAGTTTGCTGCGTGCGCTCGGCGCGGAGCCGACCGCGCTGGCCGAGGCCTCGCAACGCGTGGCGACCGGCGATCTGCGCCCGGTTTCAGGCGCCTCGTCGGCGCCCGCGGGCAGCGTGCTCGCGTCGATGGGCGCGATGCAGGCCAGCCTGGTTTCGCTGATACACCGCATTCATAGCGTCGCCGAAAGCGTCGCATACGGTTCGAGCGAAATCGCGTCGGGCAGCGACGATTTGTCGGCGCGCACCGAGGAGCAGGCCGCGTCGCTCGAAGAAACCGCCGCGAGCATGGAGGCATTGACCAAGACCGTGCGTTACAACGCCGATAACGCCGAGCAGGCGCGCACGCTGTCGATCACGGCATCGGAGATCGCCGAGCGCGGCAATACGGTCGTCGGGCAAGTCGTCGGCACGATGGCCGAGATCAGCACGAGCGCCAAACAGGTCGGCGAAATCACCGGGATGATCGAGGGCATTGCGTTCCAGACCAACATCCTCGCGCTCAATGCCGCCGTCGAGGCCGCACGGGCGGGCGAACAGGGTCGGGGCTTCGCCGTCGTCGCGGGAGAAGTCCGCAGTCTTGCGCAACGCGCATCGAGCGCGGCGAAGGAAATCCGCGAACTGATCGGCAACTCGGTCGAGCGCATTCGGCAGGGCGAGACGCTCGTCGGCCAGGCCGGCGAAACCATGTCGGAGGTGACGGGTGCGGTCGCGCGCGTCAGCGCGATCATCGGCGAGATTGCCGATGCGTCGAACGAGCAAAGCCAGGGCATCGAGCAGATCAATCGCGCGCTGTCGCAGATGGAGCAAGTCACGCAGCAGAACGCCGCGCTCGTCGAGCAGACCGCCGCGGCCTCGAAGTCGCTTGAAGACCAGAGCCAGCGGCTCAACGACGCGGTCGCGTTCTTCCGTTTCCGCGACGATACGCATCACGATCGCAAGGCCGACGCGTATGCGGGGGGACTGGCAGGCGCCGTGAGTGCCTGAGGCCGGCCCAAATCGTAAACGTTTGCGTTGGGGTTCGCACCGGCGTTTGCATTGCAGGGCCGACCCGGCATGAGCGAGTCGATAAAACAAACCCCCAGCGGCGGGATGAATCTCCACCTTCCGGGGGTCTTGGCTCGGCAGCACGACGGGCATGCGCACGCGAGCGTCGCATCGCCTTCATATCGCATGCACGCGTCGAATCACCCTTACCGGGCGATTCGACGCATCCGCTCACAACTGCGGATTGAGCTTTTCCGTCTTCGACTGCAGGCGATTGAGCGCCGCGATATAGGCCTTGGCCGATGCCGCGACGATGTCCGGATCGGTCCCGACGCCGTTGACGATCCGGCCGCTCTTCGACAGGCGCACCGTGACTTCGCCCTGCGCCTGCGTGCCGTTCGTGATCGCGTTGACCGAATACAGGATCAGTTCGGCGCCGCTGCCGACCTTGCTTTCGATCGCGTTGAGCGTGGCATCGACGGGCCCGTTGCCGTCACTGTCACCCGAAACTTCCGCGCCGTCGATCGAGAACACGATCTTCGCGTGCGGACGCTCGCCCGTTTCCGAATGCTGCGACAACGACACGAAGCGGAAGTATTCCTTCTCGTGCGCGGCCGCTGCCTCGTCGGACACGATCGCGAGAATGTCCTCGTCGTAGATATCGGCCTTCTTGTCGGCGAGATCCTTGAAGCGTACGAACGCCGCATTCAGATCGGCTTCGCTTTCAAGTTCGACGCCGAGCTCCTGCAAACGCTGCTTGAACGCATTGCGGCCCGAGAGCTTGCCGAGCACGATCTTGTTCGTCGCCCAGCCCACGTCTTCGGCACGCATGATTTCGTACGTGTCGCGCGCCTTGAGCACGCCGTCCTGGTGAATGCCCGACGCATGCGCGAACGCATTCGCGCCGACCACGGCCTTGTTCGGCTGCACGACAAAGCCCGTGACTTGCGACACCATCTTCGACGCGGGGACGATCTGCGTCGTATCGATGCCGAGTTCGAGACCGAAGTAGTCCTTGCGCGTCTTGACGGCCATCACGATCTCTTCGAGCGACGTATTGCCCGCGCGCTCGCCGAGACCGTTGATCGTGCACTCGACCTGCCGCGCGCCGCCGATCTGCACGCCCGCGAGCGAGTTCGCGACCGCCATGCCGAGATCGTTATGGCAATGCACGGACCAGACCGCCTTGTCCGAGTTCGGTATGCGTTCGCGCAGCGTCTTCACGAGGTTGCCGTAGAGCTCGGGCACGCCGTAGCCGACCGTATCGGCGATATTGATCGTGGTCGCGCCTTCGGCGATCACGCCTTCGAGCACGCGGCACAGAAAGTCGAGATCGGAACGGCTGCCGTCTTCGGGCGAGAATTCGACGTTGTCCGTGAACTTGCGCGCGAAGCGCACGGCATTGCGCGCCTGCTCGTAGACCTGATCGGGCGACATCCGGAGCTTCTTCTCCATATGCAGCGCCGACGTCGCGATAAACGTGTGGATCCGCTTGTTGTCCGATTCGGCAAGCGCATCGGCCGCGCGCTGGATGTCCTTGTCGTTCGCGCGCGCGAGCGAGCAGACGGTCGAGTCGCGCACGAGCGACGCAATCGCCTTGATCGCGTCGAAGTCGCCGGCCGAGCTCGCCGCGAACCCGGCTTCGATGACATCGACCTTGAGCCGCTCGAGCTGCTTCGCGATCCGGATCTTCTCGTCCTTGGTCATCGACGCACCGGGCGACTGCTCGCCATCGCGCAACGTGGTGTCGAAAATGATCAGTTTCTCTGCCATGGTGTGGGGTCCTCGGTCCTGCATATTTTAAAAGTGTAGGCGCTGCGCGGCGCCTCGTTACCGGCATGTCGCGACGCGCGGCTCCACGCAGTTCGTCGCGATCTGCCGCAAGCTTTCGCCGCTATCGATCCGTCGCGGTCCGCGCGGGGTTCTGCCGACCGCGCAACAACTGGTAGCCCCAGTAGACGTAGCCCGACAGGCCGTACAGCACGAACAAGCCGAACAGCATGATCGGCGGATCCGACGAGACGGCGACGAAGGCGACGACCACGAGCAGCAGCACGCCGAACGGCACGCGATGGCGCACGTTGAACGCCTTGCCGCTGTAGAACGGCGCGTTCGACACCATCGTGACGCCCGCGTAGACGGTCAGCGCGAACGCGACCCACGGCAGCCACGCGAGATTCACGGGCACGCGGTTATCGATCGCGAGCCAGACGAAGCCCGCGATCAGCGCGGCCGACGCGGGACTCGGCAAGCCCTGGAAGAAACGCTTGTCGACGACGCCGATATTCGCGTTGAAGCGCGCGAGCCGCAGCGCGGCGCCCGCGCAATAGACGAACGCCGCAAGCCAGCCCCAGCGTCCGAGATCGCGAAGAATCCACTCGTAGATGACGAGCGCGGGTGCGACGCCGAACGAGACCATGTCCGAGAGGCTGTCGAACTGTTCGCCGAAGGCGCTCTGCGTGTGCGTCATGCGCGCGACGCGGCCGTCCATGCCGTCGAGCACCATCGCCGCGAAGATCGCGATCGCCGCGATCTCGAAGCGGACGTTCATCGCCTGCACGACCGCGAAAAAGCCGCAGAAGAGCGCCGCCGTCGTGAACGCGTTCGGCAGCAGATAGATGCCGCGCCGCCGCAAGAATTGCTGACGCTTGTCCCGCAAGCTCTGGACCGAGCTATCGACCGCGGCCGCCTGATTGCGGCGGAACGGGCGCGGGATATGGGACGCAGACTTCGGACGCGGACGGCGTTTCATGGCAGGCATCGGGTTCTCCGGTTCGGCGTGGCGATGCGGCGCTCAGGCGCGCTCGGCGAGTTCGGCCAGCACGGTCGACGAGGCGAACACCTTCTCGCCGATCGCGACGCGCGGCCGGCTGCCGATCGGCAGGTAGACGTCGACACGCGAACCGAAGCGGATAAAGCCGTACCGCTGACCGCGCGTGAGCGGCTCGCCGACCCGCACGTAGCAGAGAATGCGGCGCGCGACGAGCCCGGCGACCTGCACGGACGTGACCGTATGACCGGAGGCCATCGCGATCACGAGCGCATTGCGTTCGTTTTCGAGCGACGCCTTGTCGAGCGCGGCGTTCAGAAACGAACCCGCGAAATAGTCGGCCTTCGTCACGGCGCCGTCGACGGGCGAGCGCTGCGAATGCACGTTGAACACATTCATGAACACGCTGATCTTGAGCGCATCGCGATCGGCATACGGATCGCGGCTCGTCTCGACGGCGACGATACGGCCGTCGGCGGGGCACAGCACGGCGTTCGGCTGGGTCGGAATCGGCCGCGGCGGGTCGCGGAAAAACTGGAGCACGAAAATCGTGAGCAACCAGAACGGCACGGACCACGCGAAACCGGCGGCAAGCAGGATGATCAGCGCGATGACGGCGGCGATGGCGATAAAAGGCCAGCCTTCGCGGGCAATGATCGGATGCGGATAGTTCATGAATGGGTGGGTGAAGCGGAAACCGCTAGGATAGCAAAAGCCGCCCGGTGCTTGACGCAAACGGGCGGCCCAATCGAACCGACGGCCCCGCCTCGCGGCAGGGCCCATGCCGGCATATGCGGCGAGGCATATGCGGCTGAATGACGCGACTTCGTGACGCGGCTTAGTTCTTCGTCTGGTCGACGAGCTTGTTCTTCGCGATCCACGGCATCATCGCGCGCAGCTTCGCGCCGACTTGTTCGATGTCGTGCTCGGCCGTCAGACGGCGACGCGACTGCAGCGTCGGCGCGCCGGCGCGGTTTTCGATGATGAAGCTCTTCGCGTACTCACCCGTCTGGATGTCGCGCAGCACGTCCTTCATGACCTTCTTCGTTTCGTCGGTCACGACACGCGGACCCGTCACGTACTCGCCGTATTCGGCGTTGTTCGAGATCGAGTAGTTCATGTTCGCGATGCCGCCTTCGTAGATCAGGTCGACGATGAGCTTGAGCTCATGCAGGCATTCGAAGTACGCCATTTCGGGCGCGTAGCCGGCTTCGACGAGCGTCTCGAAACCTGCCTTGATGAGCTCGACCGTACCGCCGCAGAGCACGGCTTGTTCGCCGAACAGATCGGTTTCGGTTTCTTCACGGAAGTTCGTCTCGATGACGCCCGCACGGCCGCCGCCGTTGGCTGCCGCGTACGACAGCGCGACGTCGCGCGCCGCACCCGACTTGTCTTGATGCACGGCGATCAGGTGGGGCACGCCGCCGCCTTGCGAGTACGTCGAACGCACCGTGTGGCCCGGCGCCTTCGGCGCGATCATGATCACGTCGAGGTCGGCACGCGGAATGACCTGGCCGTAGTGGACGTTGAAGCCGTGCGCGAACGCGAGCGCCGCGCCGTTCTTGATGTTGGCCGCGACTTCCTTGTTGTAGACCTCGGCGATTTGCTCGTCGGGCAGCAGCATCATGACGACGTCGGCGTTCTTGACCGACTCGGCGACTTCCTTGACCGTCAGGCCTGCCGATTCCGCCTTGCTCCACGACGCACCGCCCTTGCGCAGGCCGACCGTCACGTGCACGCCGCTGTCCTTGAGGTTCTGTGCGTGTGCATGGCCTTGCGAACCGTAACCGATGATCGTGACCTGCTTGCCCTTGATCAACGAGAGATCGGCGTCTTTGTCGTAGTAAACCTTCATGATCTGTTCCTTTGCTATTTTCAAGTGAATCGAACGTGCCGCCAGCCGCGCGGGATGCTCGAACGCGCGAGCGCCCAGGCCGCCGGGCCGGCGCTTGTCAAACCTTCAGGATCCGCTCTCCGCGGCCGATGCCCGAACTGCCGGTGCGAACGGTCTCGAGAATTGCGGTCGAATCGAGACCTTCGATGAACGCGTCGAGCTTGCCGGCGTCGCCGGTCAGCTCGATCGTGTACGTCTTTTCGGTCACGTCGATGATGCGGCCACGGAAGATATCCGCCATCCGCTTCATTTCTTCACGCTCCTTGCCGACCGCGCGGACCTTGATCAGCATGAGTTCGCGCTCGATGTGCGCGCCTTCCGTGAGGTCGACGACCTTCACGACTTCGATCAGGCGGTTCAGGTGCTTCGTGATCTGTTCGATCACGTCGTCGGATCCGATCGACACGATCGTCATCCGCGACAGCGAACGGTCTTCGGTCGGCGCGACCGTCAACGTCTCAATGTTGTAGCCACGTGCCGAAAACAGACCCACGACGCGCGATAACGCGCCGGGCTCGTTTTCGAGCAGCACGGAAATAATATGTCTCATGATGGGCGCTTGCTTGTTTCCTGACTATCGATGACCGGCGTGGCATGCCACCGGCCGATTCCGCTGCCCGGTTCCTGTACAGGACGACGGCTGCGCGCGAATCCGCTCCTTGTGGGAACGATGCGACGCGTGCCGCCCTGCACACCGGGGAACGCGAGGTCCGCCGTTCGAGCCCGTTCGCCGGATCGTCGAGACCGATCTTCGATCGGCCGCGACGACGGCTTGCGGCTCGCTGCCCGCGCGCATGCGACACGCGGGCAACGGCAGGCCTCACGCCTGTTCAGCGGGCGCTTATAGATCCTCCGAACCCAGCAGCATCTCGGAGATGCCCTTGCCGGCCTGAACCATCGGCCAGACGTTTTCGGTCGGATCGGTTTGGAAATCGAGGAACACCGTACGGTCCTTGAGCCGCAGCGCTTCACGCAGCGCCGGCTCGACATCGGCCGTCTTCTCGATGCGCATCCCGACATGGCCATAGGCCTCGGCGAGCTTCACGAAATCAGGCAGCGCATCCATGTACGAATGCGAATAGCGCTTGTTGTATTCGAGCTGCTGCCACTGGCGAACCATGCCCAGATAGCGGTTGTTCAACGAGATGATCTTGATCGGCGTCTCATACTGCTTGCACGTCGAGAGTTCCTGGATGCACATCTGGATCGAGCCTTCGCCCGTGATGCAGACGACGTCGTCGTCCGGATGCGCCATCTTGACACCCATCGCGGCCGGCAGACCGAAGCCCATCGTTCCGAGACCGCCCGAATTGATCCAGCGGCGCGGCTTGTCGAACGGGTAGTACTGCGCGGCCCACATCTGGTGCTGGCCGACGTCCGAACAGACGAACGCATTGCCGCCCGTCAGTTCGTGCAGCTTCTCGACCACGTATTGCGGCTTGATGATCTCGCTCGTGCGGTCGAACTTCAGGCAGTCGCGCGCGCGCCATTGTTCGATCTGCGACCACCATTCGGCGAGCGCCTTGCGATCGGGACCATGCTGCGCGGTCTGAAGCTGCTCGATGAGTTCCTTGAGCACTTCCTTGACGTCGCCGACGATCGGAATATCGACCTTCACGCGCTTCGAGATCGACGACGGGTCGATATCGATGTGAATGATCTTGCGCGGCGACGACGCGAAGTGGCCCGGGTTGCCGATCACGCGGTCGTCGAAGCGCGCGCCGATCGCGAGCAGCACGTCGCAGTTCTGCATCGCGAGGTTCGCTTCGTACGTGCCGTGCATGCCGAGCATGCCGAGGAACTTGCTGTCGCTCGCGCGATACCCGCCGAGCCCCATCAGCGTGCTCGTGACCGGGAATCCGAGCAGGTCGGCGAACTGATTGAGTTCGCGCGCCGCGTCGGCGAGGATGATGCCGCCGCCCGTATAGATGTACGGACGCTTGGCTTGCAGCAGCAGGCTCACGGCCTTGCGGATCTGACCCGAATGGCCCTTCGTGATCGGGTTGTACGAGCGCAGCGAGAGCGTCTTCGGATATTCGAAGCGGCACGGCGCCTTCGACACGTCCTTCGGAATGTCGATCAGCACCGGACCCGGACGGCCCGTGCGCGCGATGAAGAACGCCTTCTTGACCGTGGCCGCGAGGTCGCGCACGTCCTTGACGAGGAAGTTGTGCTTGACGCACGGACGCGTGATGCCGACCGTGTCGCACTCCTGGAACGCGTCCTGGCCGATCGCCGCGGTGGGCACCTGGCCGCTGATGACGACGAGCGGGATCGAATCCATATACGCCGTCGCGATACCCGTGACCGCATTGGTCACGCCCGGACCCGAGGTCACGAGGCAGACGCCGACCTTCCCGGTCGAGCGCGCGTACGCGTCAGCCGCGTGCACGGCCGCCTGTTCGTGGCGCACGAGCACGTGATGAATCTTGTCCTGCTTGTAGAGTTCGTCGTAGATGTAGAGAACTGAGCCGCCCGGGTAGCCCCAGATGAATTCGACTTGCTCTTCGGCAAGGGCTTTCATCAGGACTGTGCCCCCGATCGATTCACCGGCGTCTTCGCGGGGATCGTGGGCAGGCGTTTCCGACGTGGAGAATTCCGCGCTGGGCATATTCATTCATTCACCTTTCAAATTTTCGGCAAAAAATTGATCGGGTGCTCTCCCCGCGTGCTTATGGCTCGGGCTCAAGCTGCGCGTCCAACTGGCAGGCGGGCCTCGTAAGCGCGCCCCTGTAAGACAGGTACGTATTGTTTCGAAGCGTGGAGGGTACTGGTGGAATACGATCGCGGTCAAGCAAAAATCGGTATGGCGTGCCGAACCTGTCGCGCGATCGAAGCGGCGCGCGCATCGACGCTTGCGGACGCGCGCCGATCGATTTATGCCGGTTTCACCTAAGCGCTGCGTTTTTTTGCTAGCATTCGCGGGTTTTATCCACTCATCTTACGGACGATTTCAGGGCGCTCGGCACGCGCGCCCTTTCCCGGATGGCATCAGAAAAGGAACTGGCCGATTTTCTGGCGAGCGTCGAGCGCAGGGCGTTCAAGCAAGCCGCGTTCGCGGTGCGCGACGACGAAGCCGCGCTCGATATCGTCCAGGACGCGATGATCAAGCTCGCCGAAAAATACGGCGACAAACCGGCTGCCGAGCTGCCGATGCTGTTCCAGCGGATTCTGCAGAATTGCCAGCACGACTACTTCCGACGGCAGAAAGTCCGCAATACCTGGATCAGCCTATTTTCGTCGTTTGGTAATAATAGCGAAGATGACGATTTCGACCCGCTTGAAACCCTGACGGCCCAGGACGAGTCTATTCAGCGGTCGAGCAGCGAAAGCGAAGTCGAACGCGCACAAGTGCTGCAGATCATCGGCGACGAGATTCAGAAACTCCCGGCGCGTCAACGCGAGGCCTTTTTGATGCGTTATTGGGAGGATCTGGATGTCGCCGAGACTGCCGCAGCGATGGGGTGCTCCGAGGGAAGCGTCAAAACGCATTGCTCGCGCGCCACGCACACGCTGGCCCAGGCGCTCAAGGCAAAAGGGATCACGTTATGAACTCCACGCTCGAAACTAGGGAAGTCGAATTCGCGCACGCGCTCCGATGTGCGCTCGAAGAAAGTGTTGCCGATCTGCCGGCGCCGGCGCTCGAACGCCTGGCCGCCGCGCGCGCCGCAGCCCTCGCACGCAAGAAGCCGGAAACCGTCGAAGCGCCGGTTTTCGTGCCGGCGTTCGCCGGCGCGGGCGCGCCCGTAGCCGCCCCCGATGCCGCGCCGCGCGCAGGCGCCGGCCGGCGCCCGCTGCGCGGCCTCGCGATCCTCGCGCCGCTCGCCGCGCTCGTGATCGTGCTGATCGGCGTCGCGTCGTGGGAAGACCAGCGCCGCATCGACGAGAACGCCGATATCGACGCGGCCATGCTCAGCGACGACGTGCCGTTGTCGGCCTATCTCGACCACGGCTTCCACGCGTACCTCTCTCACTCGCGATAAGCGTCGGTCGCGCGACGTCACTCACAATCGGGACTTGCGGTGCGGAAAAAACGGGGGCTCGCGGTATTTATCGTTTCGGTGATTGCGATACTGGTCTCGATCGCCGCGACCTGGCCGCGCTTTCACCCCAGCAAACCCGAGGCGGCGCTCGACCGCACGGGCGCCAAGGCGCCGCTCGCGACGTCGGCCGTCGAGGCGACCGGCCCGCTCGCGTGGTCGCGCCTGAGCGCCGATCAGCACGAGGCGCTCGCGCCGTTCGCCGCCGACTGGGACAAGTTCGACGACGACCGCAAACGCCGCTGGCTCAAGATCGTCTCGCGTTACAAGAAGATGTCGCCCGATCAGCGCAATAGACTGCATGATCGGATGATCGAGTGGCTGCACATGACGCCCGAGCAACGCCGCACGGCACGCGAAAACTATCAGCTGTCCAAGCAGGTGCCGCCCGATCAGCGCGAACATGCGTGGAACGAGTACCAGCAACTGCCCGACGAACAGAAGAAGACGCTCGCGGCGGCTGAAAAGCATGCGCGGCGTCCGACTGTCGTGACCGCACCGCCGACGGGCGGCAAGCCCGAACTCAAGGATCTCAATCGTGCGCTGCACGCCGAGGTCCTGGCCGAAGACGCGTCGGCCGCGCAGATCGCCGCAGCCGCGGCGGCCGCCGCCGAAGCATCGGAAGCCGCGGCCGCTTCTGCCGCGGCAGCCGCCTCGGCTGCCGCGGCGAATCAGCCGCTGCTGACGCCGCCCCCCACCCCGTCCTATTTCAATGACCGTCACCCGTGAGCGCCGTCGCGGCTTCCCCGTCCGTCTCCAGCGCGCGCGCGCCGGCCTTGCGCCGCCGCCTGACGTGCCTCGTCTACGAAGGCGTGCTGCTGTTCGGCGTCGTCTTCATCGCGGCCTATCTGTTCAGCACACTGACCCAGCAGCGTAACGGCCTCACGCATCATCTGTGGCTCATGGGCTGGCTCGGCGTCGTGGTCGGCGTCTACTTCGTCTGGTTCTGGACGCACGGCGGCCAGACGCTGCCGATGAAGACCTGGCGCTTCCGGATCGTCGACGCGACGCTCGCGCCGATCGGCGTGCCGCGCGCGATCGCGCGCTACGTGCTGTCATGGCTCTGGTGGCTGCCGCCGCTCGCGGCGCACCCGCTGCTCGGGCTCAGCGTCCCCGCGACGCTCGCGGTGCTGATCGGCTGGATCGCGCTCTGGTCGGCGGCCACGCTGCTCGATACCGACCGCCAATTCCTGCACGACCGGCTCGCGGGCACGCGCATTGTGTCCGTCCCGAAGTAGTCGCTCACATTCAGTTCGCCCCCTCGTCGCGGCATTACGACAGTCATAAGAATGACTTGTTAACGTCACGGCCGAGACACGCATGGCTGGCGAAATGCGCACATCGCATTCGACCCGCGCCGCCATGAAGCTCAAGACGAC
Organism: Pararobbsia silviterrae; assembly: GCF_003628125.1. GTDB lineage: Bacteria > Pseudomonadota > Gammaproteobacteria > Burkholderiales > Burkholderiaceae > Pararobbsia > Pararobbsia silviterrae. The sequence goes on along the minus strand of NZ_RBZU01000002.1, from coordinate 19,852 downwards.
GTCCTTGCCGCCGCTGTTTCGTCAGACCATCCTCGATGGCCAGGCGCACTCCGGAAGCCCGCCTCCGCTGAACCGACCCTCAGGCGACGCTCCCCCGCCCGGCCCCGCCGGCAACGACGACGACGAACCCCACCACCGCTACCGCACCATCTGGCTGTCCGATATCCATCTGGGCACGAGCGGCTGCCAGGCCAAGTACCTCATCGATTTCCTCCGTTTCAACGAATCCGAGTATCTGTATCTCGTCGGCGACATCATCGACGGCTGGCAGCTCAAAAAGGGCTGGTTCTGGCCGCAGGCGCATAACGACGTCGTGCAGAAAGTGCTGCGCAAGGCGCGCAAGGGCACGCAAGTGTTCTATATCCCGGGCAATCACGACGAATCGGCGCGGCAGTTCTGCGATCACGCGTTCGGCGACATCCTGATTCGCGAAGAAGCGTTCCACACGACGCTGACGGGCAAGCGGCTCTGGGTCGTGCACGGCGATCTGTTCGACGGCGTGATCCAGCACGCGAAGTGGCTCGCGTACGTCGGCGACACGCTGTACACGATGATTCTTGCGCTCAACGGCTGGTTCAACCGGATCCGCGCGCGGCTCGGCTTCCAGTACTGGTCGCTCTCGCAGTATCTGAAGCACCAGGTCAAGAACGCCGTCAACTTCATCTCGCAGTTCGAGAAGGTCATGACCGACGAAGCGCGCCGCCGCGGCTGCGACGGCGTCGTCTGCGGCCACATCCACAAGGCCGAGATCCGCGAGATCGACGGCACGCTCTATTGCAACGACGGCGACTGGGTCGAAAGCCTGTCGGCCCTCGTCGAAACGGTCGAAGGCGAACTCAAGATCGTCTACTGGACCGTGCTCCGTGCCCCCGAAGCGTCCACGCGCCGCACGACGGCGCAGGTGGCCGCATGACAATCGATCTTGAAACCGGAGCACCGATGAAGATCATGATCGTGACCGATGCCTGGGAACCCCAGGTCAACGGTGTGGTTCGTACCCTCAAGCAAACCACGCGCGAGCTGACCGCGCTCGGCCATCAGGTCGACCTGCTCACGCCGCTCGAATTCACGACGATTCCTTGCCCGACCTATCCCGAGATCCGCCTGTCGCTGTTCCCGGGCGCGAAGGTGACGTCGCGGATCAAGGCCTTCCAGCCCGATGCGCTGCATATCGCGACCGAGGGCCCGCTCGGCATCGCCGCGCGCAACTACGCGAAGCGCCACAAGATCCCGTTCACGACCGCCTATCACACGCGGTTTCCCGAGTACGTCCAGGCGCGTTTCGGCATTCCGCTCGCGTGGACATATCGCTTCCTGCACTGGTTCCACGGCCGCTCCCAAGCGGTCATGGCGCCGACCCACGTCGTCAAGCAGGATCTCGAGAAATTCGGCTTCGACAATGTCGTGATCTGGTCGCGCGGCGTCGACACCGAGGTCTTCCATCCGCAGGAATCGAAGGTGCTCAACACGGCGCGTCCGATCTTCCTGTACGTCGGGCGCGTGGCCATCGAAAAGAACGTCGAGGCCTTCCTCAAGCTCGATCTGCCGGGCTCGAAATGGGTCTGCGGCGAGGGCCCGGCGCTCGCCGACCTCAAGGCGCGGTACCCCGAGGCGAACTGTCTCGGCGTGTTGTCGCAGCCTGAGCTCGCGAAGGTCTACGCGGCCGCCGACGTCTTCGTGTTCCCGAGCCGGACCGACACGTTCGGCCTCGTGCTGCTCGAGGCGCTCGCCTGCGGCTTGCCCGTCGCGGCCTATCCGGTCACGGGTCCGATCGATGTGCTCGGCGACGGCCCTGCCGGCGCGATGGACGAGGACCTGCGCGAAGCCTGCCTGCGCGCGCTCAAGATCAGCCGCGCCGACGCGCGCGCCTGGGCCGAGCGCTTCTCGTGGCGCGCGGCCTCCGAGCAATTCGCTTCGCATCTGCGCCCCTTGCCGCACGTCGCGGCTTCCAGCGAGAATGTAGCGGCCTGAACGGACAGCGCATTGACCGACGATGGCCGAGAACGACCCCCACCTGCCTGACCGAAGCCCGCCGCGCGAGCATCCGCATAGCGCGCGCGAGCTTCCGCCGGCCGCGCGCGACGCGTCCCCCGGGGCGGCGCGACCGCCCGGCAACCTCGCGCAGCCCGCGCCTGCGCACCACGACCCGGCGGCACGCATGCCTCAAGACGCCCCTCCGTTGAACCCTTACAAGGGCAATCGCGGCCTCACGCGCGCGTGGTACGCGCTCAAGAATTCGATCAACGGCTTTCGCGACGCGTGGCGCGAGGAAAGCGCGTTTCGCCAGGAGCTCACGCTCGCGGCGATTCTCGTGCCGTGTTCGATCGTCCTGCCGGTCTCCGCGGTCGAGCACGTCCTGCTCGTCGGCTCGGTGCTGCTCGTGCTGATCGTCGAATTACTCAATTCGAGCGTCGAAGCCGCGATCGACCGGATTTCACTCGATTTGCACGAATTGTCCAAACGCGCGAAAGATTTCGGTAGCGCCGCGGTCACGGTCGCGCTTTTTCTTTGCCTGCTAACCTGGATACTATTGGCCGGTCCGGTCGTGCTTCATTGGTTCAGTTAATTCGATCCGCGAAGCTTCGGTTAAATCGAACGACCGGTTTATAATGGCTCGGCTATGTCATCCAGGGGCCGTAAACATGGTGGAAGCGAAACCTCCCCGGCGAACCCGGGAGCGGATTCTCGAGTTGTCGCTCAAGCTCTTCAATACGATCGGCGAGCCTAACGTAACGACGACGACGATCGCCGAGGAAATGGAGATCAGTCCGGGGAATCTGTACTACCACTTCCGCAACAAGGACGACATCATCAACAGCATCTTCGCTCAGTTCGAGCAGGAGATTCAGCGTCGCCTTCGCTTTCCGGACGATCACAAACCGACGATCGATGAAGTCTGGGCCTATCTGCAATACATGGCCGATTTCACCTGGACCTATCGGTTTCTCTATCGCGACCTCAATGATTTGCTGGCGCGCAATCGCACGCTTGAAACGCATTTCAAACAAATCATCGGACACAAGGTCCGCTTCGCGCAGGACATGTGCGAAATCCTCGTCGCCGACGGCGAAATGGATGCGACGGCCGATGAAATCCGCGTGATCGCGACCAATACCGGCGTCATCGCGACGTATTGGCTTTCGTACCAGTTCGTCATGAATCCGCGTAAATATAACGATCAGGACGCGATTCAGGCCGAATTGCATCAGGTCAGCGTACAGATCCTGTCGTTGATGGCGCCGTATCTGCGCGGCCGCTCGCGCCAGCTATTCGACGACCTCGCATCGGGCGCCTTGCCGCGCCGCGAATTCCGCGATTTCCGCACGCCGAAGGAAACGAACTGAACGGCGCACATTGAGCGGCCGACGTTGCGTCGTTCGCCCTGAGCGGTTGGCACCGAGCGGCTCACGTTAAGCGCGCCGCATTAAGCGTGTCCGCTCGAGTGGCGCGCGTCGAGCACGTAGCGTCGGGGTGCCAAACGCGGCATCATGCACGCTTCCCTTCACGTACGAGAGAAAACACGATGATCCGGTCGGTCTGTGTCTATTGCGGTTCGTCGAGCGGTGCCGACCCAGTCTACGCCGACGCCGCGCGCGCCTTCGGCCGCGCGCTCGCCGAATCGGGCATCACGCTGGTCTACGGCGGCGGCAAGGTCGGCCTCATGGGCACGGTCGCCGACGCGGCCATGCAACACGGCGGCAAGGCGATCGGCGTGATTCCCGAACTGCTGCTCGCGAAGGAAGTCGGGCATACGGGCCTCACCGAACTGCACGTCGTCAAGGACATGCACGAGCGCAAGAAGATGATGGCCGATCTCTCCGACGGATTCGTCGCGCTGCCCGGCGGCGTCGGCACCTATGAAGAGCTGTTCGAGGTCTATACGTGGGCCCAGCTCGGCTATCACCAGAAGCCCGTCGGCGTGCTCAATATCGCGGGCTATTTCGACCCGCTCAAGACGATGCTCGAACACACGGTCACCGCAGGCTTCATGCGTCGCGAATACGTCGATCTGCTGCAGTTCGCCGATACGCCGCCCGCCTTGCTCGATCGTCTGCAACACTACACGCCCGTCGCGCTCGACAAGTGGTCACGCCATCGCGATGCGGTTTAAGGAATACCGATGAGGGACGTTGATGAGGGATGTCGATGAGGGACGTCAATAAGCGACGCCGATAAGCAACCCGGATCAGCGACGCGCATCGGCGACGCGCATCGGCCACGCGCAGCGGCGACACGCGCAGTCGCTGCCGACACCGCTCGCGGCGCGGCGTGCACGATCTTCATGCGTCGCGTAGCGACTGCAGCGCGGGCCGCCGCAGCACCCGTCTGAGTCCGAACCATCCGCCGACGGTCGCGCAAGCGATGCCCGCAACGAGTCCCGCGAACGGCAGCCACACGCTGAGTTCAAGCCGGAACTGAAACACGCGATCGGCGAGCACCCAGCCGATGACCTGCGCGCCGAGCGCCGCGAGCAGGCCCGCGAGCCCGCCGACCACGACGAATTCGGTCACCTGCACGGAACGAATCTGCTGCTGCGACGCGCCGAGCGCGCGCAACAGCGCCGCCTCGCGCGTGCGTTCGTCGCGCGTGCCCGCGAGCGCCGCATAGAGCACGAGCACGCCCGCCGCGAGCGTGAATACGAACAGGAACTGCACGGCGCCGATGACCTGATTCAGGATCCGCTGCATCTGCGCGATGATCTGCCCCGTATCGATGACCGTCAGATTCGGGTACGCGTGAATCAGCGCATCGATCGTCGCCTGCCCCGCATCGCCGGGCGGCAGCCGGAAGGCCGTGATGAACGTCGCCGGGAAGTCGGTCATCGCGGCCGGCGGCAACACGGCGAAGAAGTTCACGCGGAACGTGCCCCAGTCGAGCATGCGGATGCTCGTGACGGGCGCGTCGAACGCCTGACCGGCGACGTCGAAACGCAGCACGTCGCCGACCTTGACCTTCAGACGCTTCGCCATGCCCTGTTCGAGCGAGATCTGGGGCTTCGGATCCGCGCCGAACCAGGTGCCCGAAACGACACGATTGTCGGGCGCGAGCGCGGTCGAATACGACAGATTGAATTCACGGTCGACGAGCCGCCGCGTTTCCTCGTCCTTGTATGCGTCGGGATCGATCTTGCGTCCGTCGATCGCGATCAGGCGGCCGCGCACCATCGGCGCAAGCTGCACGTCGTCGAAGCCGCGCGACTTCATGAGCGCGAGCACGCCGTCGCGCTGGTTCGGCTGGATATCGATGACGAACTGATTCGGCGCGTCGGGCGGCGTCGATTTGCGCCAGCCGTCGATCAGATCGTTGCGCGTCATCGCGAGCAGCAACAGACACATCAGACCGATGCCGAGCGCCGTGATCTGCAGCGCGCTCGCGAGCCCCCGGCGTTCGAGCGAAGCGAGCGCATAACGCCATCCGAGCCCCGCGAATGCACGCGCGTGGCGCGCCTGGCGCGTGGTCCGCGCAAGCGCGAACAGCACCCCGCGCGACACGCCGCCGAACACGACGAGTCCGCCCGCGAAGCCGCCCGCGACGATGCCGCCGAGCTTGACTTCGCCCGCGGCGAGAATCAACAGCCCCGCGAACAGCGCGACGCCGACCGCGTAGGCGAACCACGCGACGCGCGCGGCCTCGCCGAGTTCGCGACGCAGCACGCGCGCGGGCGGCACCTGCGTAAGCGGCAGCAGCGGCGGCACCGCGAAGCCGAGCAGCAGCACGAGACCCGCGGCGAGCCCTTCGAGAACGGGCCGGAACGTCGGTTGCGGCAACACGACGTCGATCAGTTGACCGAGCCAGCTCAGCAGTACGGCATGGCCGCCGTAGCCGACGAGCACGCCGAGCACGCTGCCGCCGAGTCCGACGAGCAGAAATTCGATGATGAAGCCCGCACGCAGGTCGGCGCGGCTCGCGCCGAGGCACCGCATGACCGCGCACCCGTCGAGATGACGGCGCATATAGCGATGCGCGCCCATCGCGATCGCGACCGCCGCGAGCAGCGCCGTCAACAACGCGACGAGCGTCAGGAAATGCCGCGCGCGCGTGAGCGTGTCGCGGACCTGGGGCTGCCCTTCCTCGATCGTTTCGATCGCCACGCCGCGCATCTTGCCGCCGTCGACCTGCGCATGCGCCCAGTCGCGGAACTGCGCGACCGCGGGATCGGCGCCCGCGACGAGCAGCCGGTAAACGACACGGCTGCCGTACCCGACGAGCCGCGTCGATCCGAGATCGGACGCGTTGAGCATCACGCGCGGCGAGAAGTTGACGAACGAGAAGCCGCGATCGAGTTCGCGCGTGATGACCGCCGCGACGCGGAAATCGCGCACGCCGAGCTTGATCGAATCGCCGACATGCAGATGCAGCGCGTCGAGCAAGGTCGGATCGACCCAGACCGTGCCCGATTCGGGAATCGATGCCGCGGCCGCGTCAGGTCCGTTCGGCCGTGTCGCGATGCGAACCTCGCCGCGCAAGGGATAGCCTGGCGAGACAGCCTTGAGCGCGGCGAGACGGCTCGTATCGGCGCCCTGCGCGGCGCTGACCATGCTCGGAAAAATCGCGGTCGTCGCGATGCGCAAGCCGTCGCCGCGCGCCTGCGCCGCGAAACGGTCCTCGATCGGCTGATCGGCGCGAATGACGAGATCGGCGCCGATCATCTTGCGCGCGTCGCGATCGAGCCCGAGCCGCAGGCGATCGGCGACGAATCCCACGCTCGTGAGCGCCGCGACGGCGAGCACGAGCGCAAGCAGCAACATCGTGAGTTCGCCGGACCGCCAGTCGCGGACCGTCATGCGAACAGCCTGACGAAAGACTCGAGGAAGGGAGAAGGCGGGATGCGTCGCGGTTCGTGAAGCCTGCGTGGCGCTCACTCGTGCTTGCCCCGCAGCGGTTCGACACCGAGCATATGCGTGGCCATGCCGCGCCAGCCGCCCTGCACGCCGCGCCACAGACGCGGCAGCACCCAGCCCGCGAAGCACAGGAAACTGATCAGCAGGACGAGAAACACCGCAGGCAGAAACAGCGCGAGCGTGAGACCGACGATCATCAACACGTCTTCGGCGCTCGACGCGATCCAGTTCGACAGCGGCTCGGGCGAGAGATTGATCAATGCACGGCTGCCTGCCTTGGTCAGATGCGCCGAGGCGGCGAGCGCGCCGCCCGCGAGCGCGGCCAGCGTCTGCAAGCTCGGGTCGGAGTGACCGAGCGCGGCGGCGGCGAGCAAGGCGCCGGCGGGAATCCGAATCAGCGTGTGGACCGCATCCCAAAGCGAATCGAGCGCGGGAATCTTGTCGGCGAAGAACTCGACGATCGCGAGCACGGCGGCCAGCGACATCATCCACGGAGAAGCGAGAAACGCGAGTGCGGGAGGCAGATGGACGACGCCGATCGCCGCGCCGAAGCCGACCAGCGCAATCGTCAAATACAAACGCAGCCCACTGGCCCACGCCAGTCCGGCCGACAGGGATAAAGCTGAAAGCATCGCCGCCTCCTTCACGCCTCACGCCTTAAAGCGGCGCATGCGGTTATGCGAACGATTATAACCATCGCATTCGATATTCTTCCAAGCGAAAACACCCGAATAATCGCGAATCCGTCGTATTTCCGGTCGAAATCGAAATAAATTACGGCTTATTTAATGGACAGACGAAAGTTTGAGTCCGATCAAGCCGATAACCACGCATCCCGCACTCGCGATGCGCATCCATGACACGGCTTCGCCGAGGTAAATGATGCCGAAAATAAACGCGCCGACCGCGCCGATGCCCGTCCAAATCGCGTAAGCGGTGCCGAGCGGCAAATGTTTCATCGCGAGCGCGAGCAGTCCGAAACTCGCCGTCGCGGTCACCACCGTGAAGATCGACGGCCCGAGGCGCGTGAATCCCTCCGAATGCTTGAGGCCGGCCGCCCAGGCGACTTCGAGAAAACCCGCGATAACCAGATAGATCCAGGACATGCGCCCCGCTCCTTTCAATATGACGGGGTCGTGCCCGATCGATGCGACGGCCGATACAGCCGTCCATTGAAGGCAGATTGTAAGCGATCGCGCGCTACGCCGGCGTCGCGGCCTTGCGCGGACGTCGGCCGCGCGGCGGGGCCTTTTTCTTCGCAGCGGTCTTCGCTGCCGTCTGCACCGAAGTCTCGGCCGCTTGCGGCGCGACCGGCTCGGCGGCATCGCCGACCCTCGGGCCGGCCGACAGCGGCGGCTCGACCTCGTCACGCCGCGGCGCGTCGTTCGGCGCGAGCAGCGACGCCTGGGCCGCATCGACACTCGACACTTCGCGCGCGGCCGCCGGCTTCTTCTTCGCGGTCTTGCGCGCGGGTGTCTTGCGCGGCGCTTTCGGTGTTTTCGGCGGCGTGCGTGACGGCACGACATCGATCGGTTCTGACGACGCTTCAGCGTCATCGCGCGCCGGCTCGCTCACGAATTCGGCGTGCGTCCATGCGTCCGAACGCGTCTCGCCGTGCATCGCTTCAGGCGTCTCGCCATGCGGGTCGAAGCGGCGCGCCGCGTCCGCGACGCGTTCAGGCGCGCGATCGGACGCGTCATACGCATCCTGATCCGGTTCGCGACCCTCGCCCGCGCCATGCGGCGCGTCGCTTGCCGCGGCGGCGCCCTCTCCAAGCCCGGCGATCGACAGTTGATCGTGCGCGCCGCCGCGCCGACGCGCATGCCGATCCTTGTCCTTGCGGTCTTTCTGGCGACCGTCGCGCGCGTCCGATCGCGGCTCGCTCTGCACGGCGGCGGCCGGCGTCGCCTGAGCGGCCGGCGCCAGGGCCGCCCCTCGGCGTGGCGCGCCATCCGCGCTCGCCGCGCCTTCCTGCATGCGCGACACGAACGTGCCTGAACGATCGTCGCGTCCGAAATCGAGCAAGCTGCGCGCACGCGCCTCTTCGAGCAGATTTCCGAATGCGCGGAAGCCGTAGTACGACTCGCTGAAATCGGGCTTGCGGCGCTTGATCGCGCTCTTGAGCACCGACGCCCAGATCTTGCCGCCGTCGCCCTGCTCCGACACGAGCGCGTCGAACGTCTCGACCGCGATCTCGACGGCCTGCAGCTTGCGCGCTTCGGCGTCGTCCTTGCGGCGTTTGTCCTTGTCCTGATCGGCCGTGCGCTTGTTGGCCGCTTCGGCGTCATGCTTCGCGCGCTTGGCCTCGGCACGTTGACGCTCGCGCACGAGGTCGTCGTAGAAAATGAATTCATCGCAGTTCGCGACCAGCAGGTCCGACGTCGAATTCTTGACGCCGACGCCGATCACGCGTTTCGCGTTCTCGCGCAGCTTCGACACGAGCGGCGAGAAATCGGAGTCGCCGCTGATGATGACGAATGTGTCGACATGCGACTTCGTATAGCAGAGGTCGAGCGCATCGACGACGAGGCGGATGTCGGCCGAATTCTTGCCCGATTGCCGGACGTGCGGGATCTCGATGAGTTCGAAGTTCGCCTCGTGCATCGAGGCCTTGAACCCCTTGTAACGCTCCCAGTCGCAGTACGCCTTCTTGACGACGATGCTGCCCTTGAGCAGCAAGCGCTCAAGCACGGGTTTGATTTCGAACTTCTCGTATTTCGCGTCGCGTACGCCGAGCGCGACGTTTTCGAAGTCGCAGAACAGCGCCATGCTCACGCTTTCGTTGGGTGTGGCCATGCGGGCTCCATGGGGATGGGCGTGGCGCGTCGCACACGCCAATCGACGCGCACATGATAGCCGACATCGGATCGCGCGCTCACCGGCGGAACGCACCGCCGCGACATGCGCTCAGGCCGCGCCGACGAGCCGGTAGCCGACGCCCGTTTCCGTGATGATGTGTTCGGGTTGCGCGGGATCGCGTTCGAGCTTCTGGCGCAGATGCGCCATGTAGATCCGCAGGTAATGCGCGCTCTCGACATGCGACGGTCCCCAGACGTCGCGCAGCAACTGCCGATGCGTGAGCACGCGGCCCGCATGCCGGATCATCGTCGCGAGCAGCCGGTATTCGAGCGGCGTCAGATGCACGAGCGCACCGTCGCGCCGCACGTGACGCATCGGCAGATCGACTTCGATCGAACCGAAACGCACGACGGGCGCTTCGCTGCCGCTCGCGCGATCGCGCCGGCGCAGATGCGCGCGCATCCGCGCGAGCAGTTCCGAGACGCCGAAGGGCTTGGTCAGATAATCGTCGGCGCCCGCGTCGAGCGCCTCGACCTTCTCGGTCTCCTGGCTGCGCGCCGACAACACGATGATCGGCACCTCGGCGAAGCCGCGCAGGTCGCGAATCACGTCGATCCCGTCGATATCGGGCAGCCCGAGATCGACGATCACGAGATCGGGCCGGCGCGTCGCGGCTTCGACGAGCCCTTGCCGGCCCGTCTCGGCCTCGTGGACCGTCATGTCCTGCGCTTCGAGCGCGCTGCGCACGAAACGGCGAATCTGCTTGTCGTCCTCGACGAGGACGATATGGACGACGGGGTCGCTCATCCTGCGTGTCCTTGATCCAATGCATCGACATCGACGTCGATATCGACGTCGGCTTCCGGGGCGGGCGGCAACGGCGGTTCGCCGATCGGCAACATCAGCGAGAAGCGCGCGCCCGATACCGTGCCGTCGATCGGCAGTCCGTCCGCGTCGACGCGCGGCCGGTTCGCGGCGCCGATCGTCCCGCCGTGCGCCTCGACAATCGCGCGGCAGATCGCGAGACCGAGCCCGATGCCGGGCTTCGCCGATTCCTTTTCGCCGCGCATGAACTTGTCGAAGATACGGACCTCGGCGCCCGCCGGCAAGCCCGGACCGTCGTCGTCGACGTCGATGCGCATCGTCGGTTTGCCGTCGACGTCGATCACGCTCGCCGAGACCGTCACCGGCGTGCCGCTCGGCGTGTACTTCGCCGCGTTCTCGAACAGGTTCGCGAACACGCGCTCGATGAGCACCGCGTCGATCTGCACGAGCGGCAGATCGGCCGGGACGCGCACGGCGACCGGATGCGTCGCGAGCGTATGGCGGCTATGCCGAAGCGCCGCGCCGACCACCTCCTCGATCGTCGTCCATTCGCGATTGAGCCGCACATGCCCCGATTGCAGCCGCGCCATATCGAGCAGATTCGTCACGAGCCCCGTCATGCGCTGCGCTTCGTCATGAATCGCATCGAGCAGCGGCGCCTGCGCCGGATCGAGCCGGTCGCGCGATTGCGCGAGCATCGACGCGAATCCGACGAGCGACGTCAACGGCGTACGCAGATCGTGCGAGATCGCCGAGAGCAGCGAATTGCGCAGACGCTCGGACTCCATGTCGACGAGCGCGTCGCGCGCGATATCGACGTAATGCACGCGTTCGAGCGCAAGCGCGATCTGCGCCGCGCAGGCATCGAGCATGCGCTGCTGTTCGGGCGCATCGAGCGCGCCGAAGTCCTCGCAGAGGATCGCGAGCACGCCGCGCGTGCGCATCGGCGCCTTGAGCGGCACATAGAGCGCGTGCGACGCGGGCAGCGTATCGGTGCCGCGCCCCGCGCGCTTTTGCTGATCGTAGACCCATTGCGCGACATCGAAATCGATCGCGTCGTTCGCGAGCATCGCCGGACCGCTCGGATTGTCGAGCGGCTGGCGGACCGCCTCGTCCGAATCGGGCAACAGCACCGCCACGCGCGCGCGAAACAGCTCGGACACGTGGCGCGCGCCGATCTCGACGATCTGCTCGGTCATCAGCGCCGCCCCGAGTTCGCGCGCGATCTCGTACATCGCGCTGCTGCGCCGCTCGCGCAACGAGGCGATGCGGACCTGGCCGCGCAGCGTCGAAGTCAGGTGGCTGATCACGAGCGACGTGATCAGCATGCCCGCGAACGTCAGCAGATATTGCGTATCGGAAACCGACAGCGACATCCGCGGCGGTACGAAGAAGAAATCGAATGCCGCGACGCTCAGAAACGACAACACGATGCCCGGCCCGCGTCCGAGCCGATACGCGACGAACACGACCCCGAGCAGATAAAGCACGACGAGGTTCGCGAGATCGAGCCGGTTCGCGAGCGGCGTCGCGATCGCCGTCACGAGCGCGCCCGTCGCGAGCGCGCCGACATAGCCGCGCGCAGGCGATCGATCGTCGCGCCCGCCGACCCAGCGCCGCCAACTCGCGCCGCGCGCGGCCGCGCGTTCATCGGGCGCGGGCGGCGTCTCGACGCCGATCCGCGTGACGTCGAGATCGCCCGCGAGCTTCGCGATCCGTTCGCCGACGGGCCGCTGAAACACGCGCCATCGCGGCCCGGTCCGCGTGCGGCCGACGACGATCTTCGAGACGTTGCGCAGATGCGCGTAATCGACGAGCGATGCGGCCGCCTCGTCGCCGTCCAGCGTCGCGGTCTCCGCGCCGAGATCCTGCGCGAGCTTGAGCGCGCGCAGCGTGCGTTCGCGCAGCGTCTCGGGCAGACGCTGGAGCTGCGGCGTCTCGACATACGCGGCGATCCAGTCGGCGCGCAGACGCGTCGCCAGACGCGCGGCGGCACGCACGAGCGCGCTCGCCTCGGGCCCGGGTCCGATGCACACGAGCACGCGTTCGCGCGTCTGCCAGACGCGGTCGATCGAACGGTCCGCGCGATACTCGCGCATCTGCGCATCGACGCGATCGGCCGTGCGGCGCAACGCGAGTTCGCGCAACGCGATCAGATTGCCCTTGCGAAAGAAGTTGCGAACCGCGCGCTCGGCCTGCTGCGGCAGATAGACCTTGCCTTCGCGCAGGCGGTCGAGCAGATCGTCGGCCGGCAGATCGACGAGCGTCACATCGTCGGCCAGATCGAATACGCGATCGGGCACCGTCTCCCAGACGCGAATGCCCGTGATCTGTCCGACGATATCGTTGAGGCTTTCGAGATGCTGGACGTTGAGCGTCGTGAAGACATCGATGCCCGCATCGAGCAATTCGTGGACGTCCTGCCAGCGCTTCGCATGGCGCGCGCCCGCGACGTTCGAATGCGCGAGTTCGTCGACGAGGACCACCTGAGCGCGGCGCGCGAGCGCCGCGTCGAGATCGAACTCCTGCAACGCGCGCCCACGATAATCGATCGTCTGCAGCGGCAGCGCCTGCAAGCCGTCGAGCAAGGCCTGCGTCTCGGCGCGTCCATGCGTCTCGACGATGCCGACGACGACGTCCATGCCGTCGTCGAACAGACGCCGCGCGGCCTGCAGCATCGCGAACGTCTTGCCGACGCCGGCCGATGCGCCGAAGAAGATCTTCAGACGTCCGCGCTGCGCCTTGGCCTCGTCGCGCTGGAGCTTGTCGAGCAAGGCGTCCGGATCAGGACGATTCATGGATACGCACGCTCATTCAGGGCTGTGTCCTGGATCGGAAACGCGACGATGCGGGGCGTATCCGCCTAGTGATGCAATGCATCGAGCGCGAGATTGAGTTTGAGCACATTCACGCGCGGCTCGCCGAGCACGCCGAACTGACGCCCTTCGGTGAACGTGGCCACGAGATCGCGCACGACGTCTGGCGCAAGCTTACGCGCATTCGCGACGCGATTGATCTGATAGGCGGCCGCGGCCGGCGAAATCTCGGGATCGAGCCCGCTGCCCGACGACGTCACGAGATCGACGGGGACCGGGTCCGCGTTGGCGGGATCGGCGGCCTTGAGCGCGGCGAGCCGGCCCTTGACCTCGTCGGCCAGCGCCGGGTTCGTCGGCCCGAGGTTCGAGGCGCCGCTCGACGTCGCGTTGTACGGCATCGGCGAGGTCGCCGACAGGCGGCCCCAGAAATACCGCGGCGCGTCGAACTGCTGGCCGATCAGTGCCGAGCCCACGGGTGCGCCGTCCTGCTCGATGAGGCTGCCGTTGGCCTGATGCGGAAACAGCGCCTGCGCGACGCCGGTCACGACGAGCGGATAGGCGGCGCCCGTGACGACCGTCAGACCGACGAACATGACGACGAGCGGACGAATGAGGGCGTTGAGGGATTGCGCAAAGGATGTCATGGAGCCGTCTCCGTTCAGACCCAGCCGGCCGCGGCCAGCACGATGTCGATGAGCTTGATGCCGACGAACGGCACGAGGATGCCGCCGAGGCCGTAGATCAGCAGGTTCCGGCGCAGCAGCGTCGCCGCGCCGAGCGGCCGGTAGCGCACGCCCTTCAGCGCGAGCGGAATCAGCGCGATGATCACGAGCGCGTTGAAGATCACGGCCGACAGGATCGCCGACGCGGGCGTCGTCAGATGCATGACGTCGAGCGCGCGCAGTTGCGGATAGGTCGTCGCGAACGCGGCCGGAATGATCGCGAAGTACTTCGCGACGTCGTTCGCGATCGAGAACGTCGTCAACGAGCCGCGCGTCATCAGCATCTGCTTGCCGATCTCGACGATCTCGATGAGCTTGGTCGGGTTCGAATCGAGATCGACCATATTCCCCGCTTCCTTCGCGGCCTGCGTGCCCGTGTTCATCGCCACGGCGACATCGGCCTGCGCGAGCGCCGGGGCATCGTTCGTGCCGTCGCCCGTCATCGCGACGAGCATGCCGCGCGACTGGTAGTCGCGGATCGTCGCAAGCTTCGTTTCGGGCGTGGCCTCGGCGAGGAAATCGTCGACGCCCGCCTCCGCCGCGATGGCCGCCGCCGTCAGCCGGTTGTCGCCCGTGACCATGACGGTCTTGATGCCCATCGTGCGCAGCTCGCCGAAGCGCTCCTTGATGCCGCCCTTGACGATGTCCTTGAGTTCGATGACGCCGAGCACGCGTGCGCCGCCGTGCGCGATCTCGGCGACCACGAGCGGCGTGCTGCCGCGCCGCGCGACTTCATCGACCTGCGCCTGCACACTCGACGCAAAGGCGCCGCCATGCGCGTCGACCGAGCGGCGGATCGCATCGGCCGCGCCCTTGCGGATCTGGCGCTCGCGCAGATCGACGCCGCTCATGCGCGTCTGCGCGGTGAACGGCACGAACGTCGCCGCAAGCGCCTGCATATCGCGTTCGCGCAGATTGAAGCGGTGCTTCGCGAGCACCACGATGCTGCGGCCTTCGGGCGTCTCGTCGGCGAGCGACGCGAGTTGCGCCGCATCGGCCAGCTCATGCTCCGTGACGCCCGCCGCGGGCATGAACGCCGATGCCTGGCGATTGCCGAGCGTGATCGTGCCGGTCTTGTCGAGCAGCAGCACGTCGACGTCGCCCGCGGCTTCGACGGCGCGGCCCGACGTCGCCATGACGTTGGCCTGCATCATGCGGCTCATGCCCGCGACGCCGATCGCCGACAGCAGCGCGCCGATCGTCGTCGGGATCAGGCAGACAAGCAGCGCGACGAGCGCCGTGATCGTCACGACATGCCCCTGCTTGACCGCTTCGACGCTGAACATCGAGAACGGCAGCAGCGTCGCGGTCGCGAGCAGCAGCACGACGGTCAACGCGACGAGCAGGATCGTCAGCGCGATCTCGTTCGGCGTGCGGCGGCGCTTGGCGCCCTCGACCATCGCGATCATGCGGTCGAGGAACGCTTCGCCCGGATTGACCGTCACACGCGCGACGATCCAGTCCGACAGCACGCGCGTGCCGCCCGTGATCGCCGAAAAATCGCCGCCCGATTCACGGATCACGAGCGCGGATTCGCCGGTGATCGCCGACTCGTCGACCGACGCGACGCCTTCGATGACCTCGCCGTCGGCCGGAATCGTATCGCCGGCTTCGATAAGCACGACGTCGCCCTTGCGCAGATCGGACGCGGTCGTCACGCGAATCGACGCGTGGCGCTCGGGTTTTTCGAGTTTCTTCGCCATGACGTCGCGCTTCGCGCTGCGCAGCGCGGCCGCCTGCGCCTTCGAACGGCCTTCGGCGAGTGCTTCGGCAAAGTTCGCGAACAGCACCGTGAACCACAGCCACAGCGCGATCGCGAGGATAAAGCCCGCGGGCGCCTCGGCTTCGCCGCCGAGCGCGGCGATCCAGAGCACGGTCGTCAGAATCGAGCCGACGTAGACGCAGAACATGACCGGATTGCGGAACTGCGTGCGCGGCGACAGCTTGCGAAACGCGTCGACGATCGCGGGCCTGAGCAGCGCGGGATCGAACATCGAACGCGCACTCGAACGGCGTGCCGCGTCGTGCGGGTGTTCGGAGGGAAGCGTCGCGGGCGGCGTGGCCGGGGTCGCCGGCTGAGCACGCTCCGAACGCGTACGGGAATGGGGTGCCATATCGATCCTTGTAGTGTCGATCCTTGTATCGATGCGTCCTTGAACGGGTGCGATCCCGCTATCAATGGGCGGCGATCATCTGCAGATGTTCGGCGACGGGGCCGAGCGCGAGCGCGGGCACATAGGTCAGCGCGCCGACGAGCACGACGGTGCCGAGCAGCAGCACGACGAACAGTGTGCCGTGGGTCGGCATCGTGCCGGCGCCGGGCGCGATGCGTTTTTTCGCGGCCAGCGAACCGGCGATCGCAAGCATCGGAATCAGCGGACCGAAGCGGCCGAACCACATCGCGATCGCCGTCATCGCGTTGTAAAACGGCGTGGACACGGTCAGGCCCGCGAACGCGCTGCCGTTGTTGTTCGCGACCGAACTGAACGCGTAGAGGATTTCGGAAAAGCCGTGCGTGCCCGGGTTCGCGATGCCCGCGACGCCGGCCGACGCGAGCACGGCAATCGAGGTCCCGACGAGCACGAGCAAGGGCGTGAGCAGCACGACGATCGAGACCATCTTCATCTCGTACGCTTCGATCTTCTTGCCGACGTACTCGGGCGTGCGGCCGATCATGAGCCCCGCGACGAACACGGCCAGCAACGCGAACGCGAGCATCGTGTAAAGCCCCGAACCGACGCCGCCGAAGATCACTTCGCCGAGCTGCATGAGCAGCATCGGCGTGAAGCCGCCGAGCGGCGTCAGCGAGTCGTGCGCGTTGTTGACCGCGCCGCACGACGCCGAGGTCGTCGCGACCGTGAAGATGCCCGACGACACGATGCCGAAGCGCGTCTCCTTGCCCTCCATATTGCCGCCCGACTGCAATGCGCTCGCATGCTGGTCGATGCCGAGCGACGCGTAGATCGGATTGCCGGCCTGCTCCGAGGCGATCTCGGAGACGCACGCGACCGCGAACGCGATCGTCATCGCCGCGAGCACGGCCGCGCCCTGGCGGCGATCGCCGACCATCGCGCCGAACATCACGCAAAGCGCGGCCGGAATCACGAGCATCGCGATCATCTGTACGAAGTTCGAGAACGGCGTCGGGTTCTCGTACGGATGCGCCGAGTTCGCGTTGAAGAAGCCGCCGCCGTTCGTGCCGAGCATCTTGATCGCTTCCTGCGACGCGACCGGACCCATCGCGAGCGTTTGCGTCTTCGCGGTCAGTGTGTCGTTCACGGCATTGCCCTGCGCGTCCTTCACGGGGTTGCCCTGCGCATCGACCTTGGGCTGCGTGTATTGCGTCGCCTGAAGCGTGGGCACGTCCTTGTACGCCGAGAAGTTCTGAATCGCGCCTTGGCTCACGAAAACCAGGGCAATCGCAACTGAAATCGGCACGAGTACATATAACGTCGAGCGCGTGACGTCGACCCAGAAATTGCCGATCGTCTGCGCCGAATGACGCGCGAAACCGCGGATCAGCGCGGTCACGACCGCGATGCCGGTCGCCGCCGACAAGAAGTTCTGCACCGTGAAGCAAAGCATCTGTATCAGATAGCTCGCGCCGGATTCGCCCGAATAATCCTGCCAGTTCGTATTGGTCACGAAGCTCACGGCGGTGTTGAACGCGGCGTCGGGCGTCATCGCGGCGATGCCGGCCGGGTTCAGCGGCAACCCGGCCTGCACGCGCAACAACACGTAGATCGCGACGGTGCCGAGCACGTTGAACGCGAGCATCGCGACGGCGTAACCCTTCCAGCTCATCTCCTGCGTCGGGTCGACGCCGCCGAGCTTATAAAAGCCGCGTTCGGCCCAGCCGAACCAGCGAAGCACGCGCGACGATCCGTCGAGCACGTGCGTCATATAGCGGCCGAGCGGAATCGCAAGCGCGATCAGCACCACCGCGTACACGACAAACTGAAGCCAGTCGTTGGAGGTCATTCGAGTTCCTCCGCGTTGAACAAAGCGTAAGCGAGATAGACGAGCAGAAACGCCGTCGAGGCGCCTGCCAACCAGAGCATCCAGAGGGTCATGGCCGCCCCCCGACCGCGCGGCGGCGCAGCACTTCGCAGCCTTTGAGCAGGCCGACGGTCAATGCGGTGAACACGATGAGTCCACCGACATACAGCACGTCCATATTGGGTCTCCGTTGAACGCAGTGACGAGGACTGCATCGTCGCGCGTCGGCGATAAAGACCGGGGCAAAGTTGGGGGGGTGGGTGTAAAGACCGCGTAAACGTCGAACACGGCGCGTCGGACACAGCGCATGGAACTCAGTGCATGGAATTCAGCGCACGGACCTCGGCGGCGGCGGAAGACGCGCACGTGGCCGTGCATCGTCGACGGCCTGCGCTCGATATGCGAATAGGAGACGTGACGCGGCGGCGCGACGCCGGGCGCGTCTCACCGTACGACGAGCCGGGACCGCGACCCCGCCCAGGGCGAACGTGTCGCGCCGCAGTCCCGCAACGAATCGAACGTCAGGCGTTCGCGGATGCGCCGTGACGCAGGTACGACAGCACCATATCCGTCGACATCTTGACGACTTCGGCGCGCTCCTGCGCTTCGGTGAAATCGCGGCCGAGAATCGCCGCGAGCGTATAGCGATTCGACAGCACGTAATAACCGAGCGCCGACAGCGTCACATAGAACCGGACCGCATCGACATCCTTGCGGAATACACCCGCATCGGCGCCGCGCTGGAGAATCGTCGCGGTCATCGACGTAATCGGCGACATCATCTCGTTTATCCGAGACGATCCCTTGATATATCGCGCTTCGTGCAAATTCTCGTTATTGAGCAGCCGAAGCAATTCCTGATGCTCGAAATAATAATTCCAGATGAAATGTGCGAGCTGAGTGATCGCTTCAACCGGTTCGAGACCCGCGAGATCGAGCTCGCGTTCAGCATCGGCCAGGCCCGCGAAGGCCTGTTCGAGAACCGCGGTAAACAGCTGTTCCTTGCTGCCGAAGTAGTAATAGAGCATCCGCTCATTGGTCAACGCACGCCGCGCGATCTGATCGACGCGTGCGCCCGATAATCCGCCGTTGGCAAATTCTTCGGCCGCCGCGGTCAAAATGCGACGCCGGGTCCCCTCTGGATCTCTTTTGATTTTTGGCTCGTTCATGGTGGCATCCGCGACCAAGGGAGAGGCAGCCGATTATGGCATAACGTTCTGTAAACCAAACAGAATCGGCGATAATCTTGGGTCCGTGTTTTCACTCATATCCAGTGTCCCCCGTCACCGCCTCCCCGCCGTCGCTCGCCGACCGGATCGAAGACCTGCTGCCGCAGACGCAATGCACGAAATGCGGCTACGCGGGGTGCCGTCCGTATGCCGAAGCCCTTGCCGACGGCACGGCCTCGTATGACCAGTGCCCGCCCGGCGGGGCCGAGGGTATCGCGCGTCTTGCCGCCTTGCTCGACAAGCCCGTCATCCCGTTGAACGTCGAACACGGCGTCGAGCGGCCGCGGCCCGTCGCGCGCATCGACGAAAGCATCTGCATCGGTTGCACACTATGCATCCAGGCGTGCCCCGTCGACGCGATCGTCGGTGCGGCCAAACGCATGCATACGGTCGTCGAGTCGCTGTGCACGGGATGCGATCTTTGTGTCGCGCCCTGTCCGGTCGATTGCATCTCGATGATCGCGGTCACGGGCGATGCGACCGGATGGGCCGCCTGGACGCAAACGCAGGCCGACGACGCGCGCGCGCGGCATGCGCGCCGGCTCGAACGCGACCGGCGCACGCGCGAGGCCGCCGAGCGCCGAGGCGCCGCGCGACAGGCCGCGGCCGCGGCCCACCGC
>NZ_RBZU01000019.1 GCF_003628125.1 Pararobbsia silviterrae | reverse complement strand
GGAGCCCTTTTCTAATGTCACGCCCCGAACAAGCACCAATGAGCGTCGCGGAGGCGTCCGAGCGCCTGGCTGCGATCGCCGCGCGCGCGCGCGCGCGCCGCGAAACACGGCTGGTCGTCCCGTTTGACCCAGGATTTGCATCGGTCGGCGGCACGCCGGCCAAAAACGTCGTTTCGATCCACGAGGGATTCGATTGGGACGCTGGGAAGGTGTTTATCGAGGTGGGTACGCCCCGCCTGTTTGCACCGACCGACGCGCAGGAACGCCTGAGGAAAACACTCGAGCGAGCGCAGAACACCATCGCATGCATCGGCTTCGCGCTTCGCTCGCGCGCGTCGGCGGACGGAAAGCTTCGGATCGTTAAGCATCACTTCGACGAATATGCGAAGCCCGTGAAGCTCTTCCAGGATCCGGCATGAGCGTCGAAACGCATCCGTTCGCCTTCATCGATCCTGTGTGCGGGAAGCCCGCATTTTTCAGGGTAGCCGTTCCCCTGTCGGGCGAGCGGATATTTGCCCCTGACTTCGAGCGACTCGACGGCACGCGAGTAGAGCTGTCCGACCCGGTCGTTTGCCTGTCGTGCATGCGACCTTTCGATCCGATGTTTGATTTGCAAGCTGGGCGCCTCATTGATCCGGCGAATTGGGTCCGGCGCGAGGCGCTTTGATGCCACGGCAGCAACAGACTTGCTTCTATTGCGCGCTCCCCGCCACGCAGCTATGCGACCACGTGCTGGGGAGGGGCTATCGGTCCGAGGCGATCGGCATCAAGACGGGAAAGGTCGAGCGCATCCCGAGCCGGGATTTTGTGCACACGTGTGACATGCCCCTGTGCACGAAGCACGCCGAACGTCGCGGGGTCATCCACATAAAGATGGGCCGGACCGGAACGTGGGACACGTACGACTACTGCCCCGAGCACCCCAAGGGCACAGAAGAAGGCCATCGCCGCGTGTTGAAGGATGGCGAAGCCCTATCGATACGCGAGGCAGTACAGGGGATCGCGCGACGCCGTGCAGGCCTCCCCGCAGCAATCAAACCAGCAATCCCGAACGCCGCTCAAGGCGAACTCTTCTGACAACAGGACTGAACAATGATCGATGTATCCGTAGTTACCGAAACAGGCTATAGGAAGCTCGACGTAAAGACCCTCACGTTCCCCGGTGGCGAGATCCACGCAACCGTTCAGGCAGACGCCGTCGCGCCCCGCGGGCTGCTGATCAGCGCAGGACTGAAAAGCTCGGCCGACGTCATGGCGCTGATCATGATCACTGACGCGCTGCGCCGCGCCTATCCGGCGGCCGGCATCATCCTTGACATGCCCTATGTCCCCTATGCACGCCAGGATCGCGTGGCCAACCGGGGAGAGTCGCTGAGCGCCAAGGTGTTTTGTGACCTGATCAACGCCCAGAAATACAGCCGCGTGCTCATTGAGGATCCGCACAGCGACGTCGTGCCCGCGCTGCTCGAGCGTGTCCAGATCGCCGACCCGGTTCTGCCTCTCTCGGCGGTGATCGACCGAATCGGCACGAAGGTCGCGCTAGTGGCACCCGATGCGGGGGCACGCAAACGCGTCCTGAAGCTCGCCTCGGCCTTCGATCTGGAAGTCGTATTTGCGGACAAGGTGCGCGACACACGAACCGGTCAGATCACGGGCACCGAGGTCCTCGGCGACCTTCCCGAATTGCCCTTGCTTGTCGTCGACGACATCTGCGACGGTGGACGGACTTTTATCGAATTGGCGAGCGCCATCAAAGCTAAGCAGGACACGCAGGGCACGCGCCACCAGCTTTTCCTCTACGTCACACACGGCATTTTCAGCAAGGGACTCGACGTGCTGCTCGAGGGATATGCGCAGGTTTTCACGCGTAACAACTGGATCAGCGACGATCGCTGCACCGTGGTCTAACTCAAACCAGAGACACAACAATGAACGCACCCATCGATCACGACGTACTCGAGAAGCAAAACGGCCTCGTGCCGTTCAACCTCGCCGACTTCTACAAGACCGGGCACCCGGGCATGTACCCGGCCGGATTAGACATGCTCGTCGCGAACTTCACGCCGCGCTCGGCTAAGTACGCGCCGGTCCTGCCGCAGCTGTTCGACGGAAAGGTCGTGTGGCTCGGCCAGCAGGGCTGGATTCAGGAATTCGTCATTGACCTGTTCGGGAAGCGATTCTTCGACGTTCCCAAGGCCAAGGCCGTGCGCAAGTTCAAGCGCCGCATGGACACCGCACTCGGACCGGATGCAGTGTCGACGGCGAAGCTCGAGGCCTTGCACGACCTCGGATATTTGCCGCTCGAGATCCGGGCACTCCCCGAAGGCTCTCGCGTGAATATCAAGGTGCCGCCGATCATCTTTATTGCCCGAGGCGAGCATTCGTGGCTCGCAACGTACTTCGAGACGCTATTCAGCTGCGAGAACTGGAAGCCGTCGACGGTCGCGACGATTGCCTTTGAATTCCGCAAGCTGCTCACGTACTTCGCGCGGCTCACGGGTGCTCCCGAGGACTTCGTTAGCTGGCAAGGCCACGATTTCTCGATGCGCGGCATGAGCGGCGTGCACGATGCGATGCGTTGCGGCCTCGGTCACTTGCTCTCATTCACCGGCACCGACACGAT
Source organism: Pararobbsia silviterrae (assembly GCF_003628125.1). Lineage (GTDB taxonomy): Bacteria > Pseudomonadota > Gammaproteobacteria > Burkholderiales > Burkholderiaceae > Pararobbsia > Pararobbsia silviterrae. The sequence goes on along the minus strand of NZ_RBZU01000019.1, from coordinate 87,724 downwards.
CCCCGCTATCGACTATGCCGAGGACTTCTACGGCGCCGACGCAGATAAGGAACTGATCGGGGGTTCGATCCCGGCGACCGAGCACAGCGTGATGACGCTTCGGATTCTGCGCGTGCTCGCGGCTCTCAAGCGCAAGCGCGGAAACGAGATTTTCACCGAGAAGCAAATGCGGTGCGTCGCCGAGCAGGAAGTGATCCGCGAGCTTGTGACCGAGGACTATCCCGAAGGCATGATTTCGATCGTCGCCGATTCGTTCGATTTCTGGAACACGATCACGGTCGTCGCGCGCGAGCTCAAAGACGAGATTCTCGCGCGCCGGCCAAATGCGCTCGGCCAGTGCAAGGTGGTGTTCAGGCCCGACTCGGGCGACCCGGTGAAGATTCTGACGGGTTACCGAAATGACGAGCTTATGTGCGACGACGATGGGCAACCGGTTGTCGACGAAGAAGGAAAATATGTCACGTGCGGACGCGCAGGCATGGGTCGTCGGATCACGGCTGCCGAGCGCAAGGGCGCGGTCGAATGCCTCTGGGATATCTACGGCGGCACGGGAACAGACAAGGGCTTCAAGGTACTCGACAGTCACGTAGGCCTGATCTACGGCGATTCGATCACACTCGAGCGTGGCGTGCGCATCCTGCGCCGTCTGGCAGACAAGGGCTTCGCGTCGAACAACGTCGTTTTCGGCATCGGCTCGTACACGTACAACATGGTGTCACGCGATACATTCGGCTTCGCGCTGAAGGCGATCTATGCCGAGGTCGGCGGCGAGTCGATAGAGATTTACAAGGATCCGGCAACCGACGACGGCACGAAGAAGTCCGCGAAGGGATTGGTGTGCGTGCGCCGCGTTGACGACGATTACGTGCTGTACGACCGGCAAGACCCTACCGTGTTCGATACCGGCTCGCTTAAGCCGATCTTTCGTGATGGGAAACTGGTACGGACGACGACACTTGCGCAAATGCGCAATCGCCTTGCCATGTCGTGGGAGTGCCCCGAGCCAGGCAGCATCGACTGGACCGGGATCATGCCATGACGCACCAATAGTCCATCACCGCAGCGACACATGACCCTGAAGACCCCAACGAGTGACGAAGTGCGCGCGGTCCGCCGCGCGGCGCGTATCAGCCAGTCGAAGGCCGCGAGCCTCGTGCATCTGAGTAGCGCGGTGCGCTGGTCCGAATACGAGCGCGGGACACGCCGCATGGACATTGCTCGTTGGGAGCTTTTCTTGCTGAAGACCCAGACGATGAGAGAACAGGCAACATGACGATCGACGAGACACAACATGGGTAGCGTGCTCGCATACCTCGATGGGCAACCTGTCCGCGAAGGCGATATCTTGTTCGGCCTAACCGGAGCCCGGTTGCGAGCCTGCGTCCCTTGGCGCCGCGACCAGCCACTCAGGATGGAGGTCTTGGAGAAGATGCCAGGTGACCCGGACTTCTGGGCGACGGGCACGCATTGGAAAGGCCAACAGGTGCTGTTCTGGCGTAAGGAAGACGTCCCGGAACCGAAGGAGCTGAATCAGTACTTACAGCTCAAAGCGCAACTAGATGCCAGAAAGCCGCGGAAGCGCCCAGTTTCCGCCCGTCGGCGATGACCCCTACCGATCCATAAACAAGATGCACGCGGGGCTGCTCGGCCTCACCAGCACCTCGCGCTCCTCGCACCACCCCCGCTCCTCGTCGAACGATGCGCAGCCGGCGCACTTCTCTGCCCCCGCCTCCTCAGTCTCCCGCTTGATATCCGCCAGAACGCGCGTCTGCGCGATCGCAATGCTTCCTTGGGGCACTTCAACCTCCTCCGCCTCGTCAGGGAATAGAAACGACGCCGTACCGTGCGCGCGAGCCCATGCGACGTTGAGCAGCATGAACGCGTACGAGAAGTGAGGGTCGATACCGACCTTGACCACGCGGCGCCGGAATTTCTTTTCCTCCTCGTCGCGCTCGGCGATCAGCGCCGTGCGCGTGAAGTGCTTAAACACGCGCTCCTCGAGGATCGGGCGCAACGATCGCTCGCCCTTGCCGTTGTCCCCGTCGTCGGTCAGCTCCTGGATAAGGGCCTTCGGATCAGGAAACACGCAAACCAGCTTCGAGATCCGCGCGAAGGCAACCTGCATCGACTTGTATTGGTCGAGCGTGACCGTGTACTGGTCGCGGTCCTCGTCGTCCGTGCGGCGCTCCGAGCGGTTCGCCCGATCGTCGCCCCACCGCAGCATGTCGCTTTCCATGTTGCCGTAGCCGGCGAGGAACACGATGCCCGGGTGGCGGTTGGCGAAGCGCTTCGCGTCGTTGTAGTTCGGCAGCGTTTCGACGACGCAAACGCGCACGCCATAGCGCTCGAGCAGCACCGAGCAGCGCGCGAACGGGTCTGCGTCGTAGACTTCCTCAGCGTGGATAATCGCCATGTGACCAGTCGGCAGCCGCTTCGCGATCAAGACCGCGTTAAATTGCCCCATCTGGTCGATGCCCATGTACGTGTCGCGGCCCCGCTCCTCCCACACGACGCCGAGCTTCATCCCGAGCGCCGCGCACGCGGCGAGCATCTCGAGGTTGACCGGAACCTGTGTGGGATCGACGTACGGCTTTCCGAGCTTCCGGTTGTAGAAGTTCTTCATGTCCTTGGCGTCGCGATACGCCTCGTACATTTCGCGCGGCGAGATCGTCGGGGACAGGAACTGTGGGAAGTGGAGCGAGCGGATCGAAGCCTCTGGGAATTTCGCGATCCATCGGCCGATCTGCGGGTCATCGATCCATCCGCCGCACGCGTGGCAGCGGTACCGGTACTCGCCCACGATGCCCGCCTCGGCCTCGCGCGGGTTCCAACGCAGCGCCGTGGGATCAAAGCCCACGCACTTGGGGAAGTGATCGTCGAGAACCTGCCCTGTGTGGCATGAGGGGCAGTCCGTGTGAAATTGGTACTGCGTGCCCTTCTTGAACCACCAGTGGATATCCTCGTCCGGCCAATTCGCGGTGGATCCCATCAGCGTGTAGCGGATCGCCGACGCCGACATACGCTCGCGGGTTTTCTCCATCGCCGCGATCTTCATTTCCTGCACTTCGTCGAACGAAACCACGTCCATCGGGTTCGACTCGGTCGTGGTCTTGCCGGACGTCCAGAGGAAATAGAAGATGGAGTTGCCGAGGTTCCGCGTAAGGACGTTGCCCTCGCCGGACTTGCCGTGCTCGGCGGCCGTCTCGGTCATCATCGAGTGCACGGCCGGCATCGTGCGCACGATGCCCATGAACCGATTCGACGACTTGCCGGCGGCGAGATCCTTCGACGGCATGAAGCTGCCGATCTTCGCCGGCGCGAAGCGAAGCGCGAGATACAGCATCGCCATCATTTCGAACACCGTGAACCCGACCTGCGTGCACTTCATGATCACGTCGATGCGCTGGAACGCCTCTTCGGCGGTCGAGGGGATCAGGTCGTAGACGAAGTGCATCGCCGGGCGATCGTCGAGCGTGAATGGCTTTTCGTCGACGTGGAGGCCTTCTTCGCCGAGCCGGATGCACCACTCGCGGAACGTCTCGCCAGGCTTGATGATCGACTGTGACGCGGTGAGCGCCACCGGCACGTCGACGAAGACGCCCTCGCGTTCCTGCGCGAACTGGTCTGCTGTGAATTTCTCGCGGTCCGCTTCGAGGCGCGCGCGGTCGAAATACGGGTTTTCTTCCGTGGGCATGCGGTATGCCGCCCATAGCACGCCGCCGGCGGCGTTCCGCGCGAGGCTCGCGAATCCGTCGCGCGCGCCGCGGGGCTTTCCGAAGATCCAGGCCGAGCCGCGCGAGCGCCCGAGCGCAGGTTCGAGCACGTCATACCAGAGCGGCTCGATGCGCGGCACGAGCTGCGCGTCGTCGACGACGATCAGCGCGAGGTGGTCCCAAAGCTCAAGGTGCTCGTCATCGAGCCGCACGAAGCGAATCGAGCCACCCGTGATTAGTTCGACGCGGGGCCGATCGGGACGCCCGTCGACGAGGTGGTGAATGAGGGAGAAGACGCGCCGCTTGGCGACCGTTACAGCGGCCTCGTCGGGCACGCAGAAGGCGACGTGATACCCGTTGAGCGCGCCAAATTGCGAGAGCAGCAGGACGTCGATCGCCGTCGTGCTCTTGCCGCACTGCTCGCCGCCGTGCACGAGATTGAAACGCGCGAGGCTACTCGCGATGCGTTCCTGCCCTTCGAACAGTTCAGGAAACTCACACTCGACAGACTGCACCTTTGCGACCCCACGAAAGCCCGATAAACACGGGCAATCGTGGTGTCACGACCTCACTGCACGACCCAGGCCGACTCGGTCAGCTTCGCGCCGCTCGTATCGTAGGTGCACGTCTTGACTCGGGTGACGGCGCCGTCAAAGCAGGTATCGGTCAGGCGGTTTCCGTCGTCGTCGTTCGTGTAGACGTGCGCGAGCGAGTTGGGGTCGAACGAATTGCCTTTCGAATCGACGACGACGATCTGAATGCGTGCGGACATTTCTGGGCCTCGGGAGGGGTATGCGAAGGCCTCTAGGCTTGCGTCACGACGCGTCAGTCGGCGAAGTTGTGCCCGGTCTTCTTGAAGCCTTTCAGCGTGCCGTCGCGCTCGGTCGGGAAGGTGTGCCCGGCGCCGGTGTGGACGACCATCCGGCCCACGCCGCGCTGCGTGTGCGAATACTCGTGTTTCTCGCCGTCCGGCCCCTCGATTTCATCGCCTTCGCGCAGGTCCGTGTGGTGGAGTCCACCGGAAGCGGCCGGCGCCGCGGCTTTCGACTTGCGCTGCACCACTACATGCACCGTGCCGTTGTTGTGCCAAATTTCGCCGGCGTGCGAGGCCGACTCGTACTGTTCGGCCCCCGAGATAGTGTCCGTACCTTTGCGCTTGAGACCGGCCGCCGAGAACGTCGCGCGCGCGTGCTCCATCGCGTGCGCCTTGTCGCCGGCGCCCACACGAATCCCCCGGCTCGACTGATTGGGCAAATGGCTCACGCTGTGTTCCTCGTGGTGGCCTCCCGAATACGTTGCCGCTTCCACGATCGAGCGGTGGCGCGGTACCGCCGAGCGCGCGCTCGTTTCGTGCGCCTGCACAACGGTGCCGTCCGAGCGAGTGTAGGAGCCGACGTGCGCCTTCAGGAACAGGACCGGCTTTGCTTTGCTCATGCGATACCCCACGGTTGGATCAGGAAAGTGACAGCATGTTTGCATCACGACGACCGTCGAGCGAGGGAAAATTCGGACGCAAAAAAGCCCGCGCGCGGCGGGCTTCTCGGCGGCATAGGGTGAGGTTCACCCCGGCGCTTTCGGCAAGCTAGGGTGCGGCAAAGGTCCGTCATAGCCCTCGTGCGGCGGGTTTTCGACCGCGATGTCCCAGGACGTCGACGACGGCTCGTCGAGCTCGGCCATGAGGTCTTGCATCCCGTCGGCCGCGTCGGCCGGCACGGGATTCTCCTCGTCGTGCTCAAAAATGACGTTCACTGTGCTTGACTCCTATCGGGACTGACGTACTTCGCGAACCTTAGCATGGTTCGCTCGTGGGACAGCTTCATCACGCCGTTCCAATCCGTGCCGAGCAAAAGCTCCTTCCCGACCGCGCGCTCGCCGACCTTCATGTCGGCGATAACCCAGAGCGTCTCCGGAGAGTCGCTGTCGAGCACGGTGTTGATTTTTGCAACGATCGACGGATCCAGTGCGGGCAACTGCACCGACCGGCGCCCTTGCGTCGCGCGCGAGATTGACCCGTTTGCGATCGATGACAAGCGATTGCGCAGCGTCGCGCGGAGGTTTCCCCAATTCTTCGGCAGATAACCGAACTTCGCCCAGGCATAGCCCCCCACGTCGATATTGGCGTACACAGATACCTCGGCCACGCCGAGCGCCTTGTAGACCCCCATCGAGTTGCGGAACAGCTGTTTTCCTGACCCGCCGCCCGTGCTCCCGGCCTTGAAATACGCGTGGTACACCGACAGCGGGCCACCGGCGGTGTCTCGTTTGAATCGACGCGTGATCGATGTTCCGTCCGATCCGTGATACTGGACCTCGATTTGCGCCGGCGAGGCGGTCGCAGTGATGGCGAACGTCACGCCGAAGCCGTAGTCGACGACCATCTGCTTGAACATGACGTCAGCCTGCTCCTTCGGAACACCGAGCACGCGCTGCGCATCGACGTCGGAGATGTGCGAGTTGAGGACGCGGACGTTTGCACCGACCGCCGCGCGCGGCCGGAAGATCTGTTCGATGGATCCTAGGCGCGCCTCCACCGCCGCCGCGGCGCGCCGGATAGCCTCTTGCTCGGCGCGCTGGCGCTCGGCCGCAGCTGCTGCCTCCGCCGCGATCACCTCAGGTGTGCGCGGCGCCCAATTTCCCGCCTGATATTCGCGAGCGCGCTGCTGCAGCGAGGTCGGCTGCGCGAGGTACCGGCGGTTCAACTCGGCCATGCGCGGATCGGGAAACTGCACACCAGGCATGTTCGTGCGCACGCTCAACGGCACGTTGGGGCGCGGCACGAACCCGAGCACGACCTCGGAGTACCCGAGCGGGTTCGCGGCGATCGCGGGGTTCTGTGAGTCGGGCAACGGGGGCGGGCTCTCCGCCTCGGGAACAGCGGTCTCCGCGGGCTGCTCGCGCGGCGGGGCCGCGGCCGGCGCTGGTGCCTCGCGAGCCGCAACGATTCGCGGCGCGCGCGACGCTTCTCCTTCGGCACTGACGCCCGGCACGGGCGCGCCAGCGATGTCGACGCCGAAGTGTGCAAGCAGCGCGCGCTTGTAATTGTCGGCCGCGTCCAGGTACCGGTTGCCGCGGGACGTGTTGATCGCCTGAATCGCTGCAACCGGGTCGGCCGCGCGCGCGGCGTCGTGCAGCATGTTGATTTTGCGTTGAGCGGCGAGCAGCGCCGTGTTTTGCATGTTCGCGCCGGAGAGCTGCGGGGGCGCCGGCGGCGGTGTTTCAACGGCGCGCTGAGCCTCGGCAGGCGTCAGGTTCTGCGCCGCGGCCAGCAGCGCGGCCCGGTAGTCGTCGACGCGGGCGTAGTTCGCGCGCGTGCGCGACGTCGAGAAACTCGAGATCCCGTCGACATCTCCCGCCTCGGCCATGGCACGCAGTGCGGCGACCCGGCGCGTGCACCCTGCATTCGAGGCGCTCGTCTCGGGGAATGTCGGCGCAACGACCGCGCGCATCGCCCCGGCGTGCCGATCGCGGTCGGCCGCCGAGGGCGTTGGCGCAACAGGCTGCTCGGGCGGCGTGGAGGCCGGCTGTTCGGCCTGTTCGCTCTCGGGCGTCTGACGATGCCAGCGGCCGCCCTGCAGGACGTACGTCACGCCGTCGACCGTCTTCGTATCGCCGTCGCTCGGCGTGTCGGTTTCGCGCGCGCGAGATTCCGGCCCGGACGTTTCCGCCGCGACGACGCGCGGAGGTGCGGCCGAGGGAACTGGCGTCGGCGTGGCCGGCGAATTCGGATGCTCGGCGTCCGCTGCCACGGGCGGCGAGTTCAGATGATCAGTGCGCCCGGTCTGCCGCACCTCGTCGAGCAGCGCGAGCTTGCGATCGCTGGGGAGCGCATGGAACGCGCGCCACTGCGCCGGCGTCGGGTTGCGGCCAGCCAGCGCCGCGGTTCGCCACATTGACACGGCGGCCGCGCGCGATGCCTTGTCTTGGATCTTCGTGGCGTGGTGAAGCAGAAGATTCACGCGGTCCCCGTGATCCATCGCGTTGAACCAGTCGTGCTGCGCGAGTTTTGCGTGCGCCTGGCGTTGAGAGTGCGAACCTCGGCCCGCCAAGACCTTCGTGTCGCTGTGGTCGATGGCGACATTCACCGTGGCGTAGTGGCCCACCACCACCGTGCCGTCGTGGCGGGTGTACGCAGGCACGTAGACCTGCTTCTTCGATACCGCTTTGAGCAGCAGCACAGCGCGCGGCCTTACCGCATGGAGCATTTCGGTCATGCGAAGCCTCATATGAATTCGCTTCGAGGCTACTGTCACGACGACCACGAATAGCGGTTGACTGTGTTTTGATTGATGCGCATGATTCAACCATCGAGAACGCAACGGAGACGCAAATGGAAAGCACAAACAGCACGCGCTACACGGTCGGACTCAACATGCAATGCCACCAGGTCGTGTGCAAGGTCGAACTCATCGAAACGCGCGAGCCCGACGAAAACGGATTCGATTGCGTGATTTTGTCCGGCAAGATTCGCGTCCTCGCCTCGCAAAACGAGCTCTACATGTCGCGCAAGGAAGCGCGCGCGGCATTCAAGCCGTGAGCGCCAGTAAGGGGGCGCCTCGCCAGCTAACCGGGCGCGGTGGCGCGGGCCGCGGGCAAGGCCGCAAAGCCATCGACGCAGCAGGCAAGCTCCACCGCAAGTCGGTCACGTTGGACGAGCAGTCGATCGCCACCCTGCGCGCGTTCGGGGATGGGGATCTATCCGTCGGCATTCGCCGCGCCGCGACCGCAATTCGACCGGCCGAGGAATAAAACGGGCACGCGCTCGTGTCGGTTTATGATGTCCAAACCACCGATAAACACGAGCGAAACATGGACAATCAACGCACCGGATATGCGGTGATGGCGCAGGCACTCGGCGTCGACGAGACGGCGCTGCGCGCGGTCACCGAGTCATGGGCCGCCGACCCGAGCAAGCCGCCGGCGACGTGGCGCTATCTCGAGGATCGCGTGCGCGACGCGACCGAGGTCGCCCGGCAGTTGAACAACACGAACGTGCTCGAGCACATGATCCGGGAATCGCTCGACGACGCCGACATACCTGCGACGCTGCCGACGCTCGGCGTGCCGCGATTTACCGTCCACGATGGCGGAAAGAAAGGTGACGAATGACCCCGAGCGAAGCCACCCACTACGAGTGGATCAAGCACGTCATCGAGATGCTGCCGGAATGGGGAATCGTGCTCACGGGGGCTAAGGGTGTCGGCGAGATCCCCAACGAGCAATCGCGCTACGGAACGGCATGGCCCGGTGCGCCGCGATATCCGCACCCGATGAAGGGAAGCGTTGTGCTCGGCGTGTTCAAAGAATTCGACCTGTATCTGTGCGAGCAGGCGGCGTTGCCGCCGACGTTGGTCGCCCGCCACGGTGCCGACGGCGCATATACGAGCTTCAACCCGACTCTGCGGCACGACGCCGATCTGAAGGAACAGCATCCCGCCATCCAGGAGGCGTACGCGCGCGCCGCGGCACTCGGGTATGGAGCGATGCTCGGCGTTTCGCGCCCAGAGCGCTAACCCACCACAGAGGGAACCATGACGAGCAACGGATCGACCGACCTCACGATACCCCGGCACCCGGGTCGCGACGCGTGGCCGCACTGCGCGGTGTGCGACGGCCCGGTCGATTTGGTTGACATCGAATACGAGACACGCCCCGTGTGGCATCCAAGTGGCGGATACGTCGTGCGAAACGAGTACACGGGTGGGATGTCACTCACGGTGCGCTGCCACGGTGAGGAATGGCATGCCCGGCTGAGAGGCGACGGCACGTGGGCGGTGCGCGCCGTCGCATAGAGGATCAGCGGACGCGGCGGGCGCGTCGCACCAAGAAGGCGATGGCGGCGGCCGCGCCGGCGACAAAGCCGACCCCGACGCAACCCAGGACGACGTCGAACAGCTCGTGGAGGCTCAGATACATCACTGCCCTTCCAGCACGAACCAGTCGTTCGCGAGCAAGTCCGTCTGCGAGGCGAGCCAGCCCATCAGGATCTCACCCGTCGCGGTCTTCATCGTCACAGAGGGCAGCACGTCGGCCGCTCCCGATTCGGTCGACGCCGCGTAGGCTCGGTTCGGCCGAGCCCAGAACTTGTCGGCAGGGACCGCACTCACGCCCGGCGACAGCGCGAGCCACATGTCCTTTCCGTTCCAGCCGCGCCGCGCGACGCGCTCGCCATCCTTCAGCGCCGCGATCGCGCCGCCGATATCCATGTCGGAATGCGCTTGCGGGCGCGCCGCGACGCCAGTCGAATGCTTTTCGGGCGCCAACGTACCGGCCGCGGCGACCACAGAGCCGGTGCAGTTCACATTGCCATCGATCGTCACTTCGCCCGGGGTCCAGATGTGGCACCGCATATCTTGGTCGATTCTGACGGTCACCTCGCCAAGCGCGTACGTGATGTCGCCCAAGCGCCCGTTGATGCGCGCGCGCAGCAGGTAGTCCTCCAGTTCCCACAGCTTGTCATAGACCTTCTGGCGCGCCTGTTCCAGCGCGATATTGCGCCCCATGAAAGCGTTGAAATTTTCCGGCGACACGCACGCCGAATGACCGGACGCGAGATAGAAGCCGTCGAGGAACGCATGCGCGAACGTCGACGTGCTCCCGGACGGCTGTTCAAATTTCCAGTCGACGCGCTCGAACAGCGCCTCGATGGCCTCGCGAGCAACGCTCGGGCCGATGCGCGTCTGCGCGTCGCCGCCGCGCGGCGCCGATTCCGTCGTCTCGAGCTTTCCGACGGGGTCGATTCCCACGACTCGACGGCCATCTTCCTTGTTCGCTTGGCCGACCTGGTAGGGCATCCATTTCGCGAAGCCGCCCCATTGCAATTCGGCGTCCCCGGGGTGGATCAGCGTGACGCTCGTGCGAACGTGGCGCGCCCCGACATGGTCCGTCACGTCGAGGTTGACCATGCTGTCGGACCACACGTAGATGACCGTGGCGTCGAGCGGCTGAACCTCGTCGTTCGTTTTGATCTCGCCATCGCGTGCGAGCGGCACGTACCAGACCTTGCGGCCGATCGACGGCGCAATCACTTTCTTTTCACTCATCAACCTTCACCTTCGCAGACGGGGGAATTTCGGGAAGCTCCGGCGCGCTCGGCCCGTACACCCAGCAGAGCCACCAGAGGCAGAGAAACAGCGGATTCATCAGATGTCGGCCGCCGAGAAGAACACGCAGAGCGCGCACAGCGCGAAGATCTGGTGGCCAGTCACAGCGAGCACGGTCATTGAACCGAGCGCGGCGACCGCGAGAACGGTCCTATGCAGAAATTTCTGATACGTGGTCATCTGGCTCCTCAATCACTTTCACGTCGGGCAGCGGCTCAAGGCCGGCGGTTACCGCAGCGCGCACCCGGTCGAGTTCGCGTCGCAGTCTCACGATTTCATCGTCACGATTGAGCCGGTGCGCGACGTCGGTCGCTGCGCGCGCAATCGCGTACGCGCTGGACGTAGGCTCGAGGCCGAGCACATCGCAGAGCGCGCGACGTCCCTCATCGATACGCGCGGCTTCCCGATTCGCGGCATCGACCGCATCCTTCACGACCCGGTCGCGCTCGCGCTGCGCGTCCTTGGCCGCCGCCTCGAGCTGCTCCGTAGCCTGCCGAAGGCGCGTCGTCGCGCGCGCGTGGTCCTGCACGGCGCGCATGACCGTGTCGCCGAGCCGGGTCCGGGCCTGCTCCGACATCCCCCACACGGATGACGCCCGGTCGCGGATCTCCGCGCGCTGACGCCCCACCCCGTCGATCAGCAGCTTCTGCCACGCCGCAAGCGGGAGGTTGTCTACGGCGCGCAGCGTGGGACCCTTGACCGTGTGCCAGCCCTCGGCGCCGCGCACCATGAGCCCGCACCCGTGGGGGATATCCGCCTTCCCTATGAGCCCTTGGGGCACGCAGAAGACGACGCCGGCCGCGTACGACAGATATTTCGTCCACTTCCCCGCCGTCACGTCGCGCCGGAAGTCGGCGACGCTGATCTTGCATTCGTAGGCGATCGGCGTGAACTTCGCGTATGACTTGGGCACGGCGTACACGTCCGGGCGCGGCGAGCCCGCGGGCCCGAGCTGCATGTCGGTCCAGACCATCCGATCTGTCGCTGCCGAGAGATGGTCCGCGAGGTCCCGCGCGAGAGCGTCGTGCTTCCAGCCCATCAGTGCCCCGCGACGATGGGCGCCGACGCGCCGCGCGCCGGGAGAGGAAGCCGTCCCGCGTACTTGCCGATCAGCACGTACGTGAGCCATATGCCGCCGGCGAGCGCCACCGCGACGAGCACGACCGCGAGCATGATCGGCCACGCATCGTTGTCGTCGAAGAGATCGCCCACGTCGCCAAGCGCGTCGAAAATCCCGCCATCTGCGGCCTGGTAGACGTTGTAGGCCATGGAAAACGTGTTGTAGGTCGCGGACCCCATGTCGAGGATGCTGCGCGTGCGGAACGCGATGATCCATGACTCGATGGTGATGATCAGGCCGGTACCGAGCGCGGGAATGATCACCAGCAAATACCAAAGCGCCGCGGCGCCGTGCGCGACCTTGGGCGGCATATGTCCGCTCGCGAACAGCACATAGCCGAGCACGAACCCGATCACGCTGCTGAAGCCGATCGCGGCCTGCGTGGCGCCGCACCACGCGAGCACGCGCGAGAAACCGCCGAGCGCGCGGGACTCGGCCCAGATGCCGCCGACCACCCAGCAGTTAAGCCAGCTGATACCGAAGTTCAAAGCGAGAAGAAACACGATCATGGATGACCTGTTAGGGTTTGCCGGCGCTCGCCGGCGGGTGGGAAACGTCGACCAGCACGCGATAGGCAACATCGGGCATCGGGTCGGAGAAAGGCGCGGCCGGTACCGGCGCGGGGGGTGCTTGCGGATCGGCGACGACGCATTCGATCCAGTGGGGCGGATAGCCGAGCCCGACAGGCAGAGAGGTATCGGCCGCGAAACGACCGTCCCCGAGATGGCGCCACCCGTTCACGAGAGCGCCGACAGGCAGCTCAAATTGAACGTTCATACCTGCGCCGCCACCTGGTAGACGAGGCCGTCGGCCGGCCGCAGTTGAATAACCGTCAGGGGTCGGCCTTCGAGAAAGGCACCCGTGTCGATATGCACGACGTTGCCCAGCTCGAGCACGCTCTTTACCGGCGTGTGCCCAACAAACACCGCGGCGACACCGTCAACCCATGTGGTATCCCCATGTTTGACGCGCGCGCGTGACCACATCGAAGCGCTGAGAAGCGCCTCGCGATCACGCGAATCGAAGCCTTCCCCTGCCCGGGCTTTGAAGTCGTCCCAGTGCGCCAGCGGACAGTCGGCGTGCACGATGCCGACACGGAGTTCGTCGCCGATGTCGATCTCGATGCCATTGGGCAGCACATCGAAGGCGTCGACGTAGGCCGTGCGCGCGAGCTGCGGCATTCCGACGAACCACGATCCGCCGTGCTGCGTCTGATCCTCATCCGAAACCTCGCCGCGGGCGTAGTCGATGGCGACGGCTTCGTGATTGCCGCGAACCGCGTGGAACCACGGCTGCGCGAGGAACTCAAGCACGCGCTCCGACTCCGGCCCGCGATCGATCAAATCACCCACAGAAAACAGGCGATCGTTCGACGCGTCGAACGATATGCGGGCCATGGCGGCTTCGAGACGGCTGTAGGCACCGTGGATATCACCGACGACGAAATCGCGGCCTGTAGCGTTCTTTGGAAAGCTCTTGAACATGTCCGAAAACGTGGTCAGTACGGAATGGGCAGTCCGAAATGTGATGGGTTAGATTTCGGACTCACCCTTTAGGGCCACCCGAAAACGCTCGTTTTCGGATGGGGTTTGTGCGAGGAAACCCTCGCTTTCATCGAAATAAGCGCGCCCATTCGCCTACCTCGTACCGACCGCAACGAAACCCGTCCAGTCGATACGTCTGGCCATCGATGTGCAGAGTCGTCGAGGGAGGCACAGGTGGAGGCGGCACAGGCCGTGCCGCGGGAAGATCGCCCGTGACCACTACTTGCATCGTGCGGCCGCCGAGCCGGAACAAAAGACCGAATATCGAGCGACGCGCCGTCCGACGCTGACGAGCGTTCATTGCGATGCTTTCGGCACGACGCACTCGAAACCGATCTCGCTGTACCAGACATATGCGCGCCCGCGCTCCACGCACATTCCTTTCTCGTGCATGAATAGGCATGCCATGAAGACGGAGACGGCCAGCGTGACGATGCCGCTAATCAGATCGAATCTCACCGCTCGTCCTCGGTTTGCGTCTTGCCCACCTGATGGCTGCCGAGTTCGGCGATTCCGACGCCACTGATCCCGACGTATTCCTTACCCGTCTGCGAATCCTCGAGCACATAGATGCCCCGGCGCTCCCCGTACGCCAAGCCATCGGCGAAGACGCCCACGCGCGCGACCGAGAAGCGCGGCGCGACTACGGGATGCAGAGGCGACGACGCCGGTACGGGGGCCGCCTGCGCGCCTGGCGACTGCGTGGCGAGCGGCGTGTCCGGAGGGTAGTTGTCGTTACAGCCAGAAAGCGAGATGGCCGCGACGAGCGCCGCGAGGATCAGTTTCAACATGGTTTTTTGTCCTTGAATGAGAAGCCATCGAAATGGGTAGGGAGAGCGAGCGCGTCGCCCGCGAACATGTGAGTCTCGGCGGCCGAGAACACAGCTCGCATATGGGCCGGCAACTCCGCGTGCCAACGCAGGTAGTCCCGGCACCGGGACCGGCGGCCGATGCGGCGCTGACGAGCATTCATTGACCGAGCCCCGCGAGGAAGTCGCGCTCGCGCTGACACTGCGAGCACAACGCCGGGCCACCGCAGCGGGCTTTGTGACCCAACGGATGGGGTTGCACGTGGCCGTGCGATTGAGAGGCAGGGAACGCCTTGTGCAAGGCGTCGTCTGCCGTCATGCCGGATTGAAGCGGACCGGTATCGAGCATCAGGCCACCGCGACAAATTCGATCGACACGGGGCGCCGCGCATGCGCCTCGCGCAGGATCAGTTCGAGACGCGCAAGCGCATTCCAGGCGACCGACGTCGCGTGGCGAACTTCTTCGAAGCCGGGCGTGTTCTCGTCGAACACTTCAAGGCCTTCGGCCAAACGATGGCGGTCCATCGCATCGGTGAAGCGCTCGATGCCCCGCTCAACTTGCAGCCACGAGCCGGGTGAGTACTTCAGCCGAACGGCGATCGTGCCGAGCTGAGCGATAGCTAGAATCGCGCGCGGCATGTCGTTCAAGATCAACGACGGGCGCACCTTTTGCGCGTCGGTCTTCGCGCCCATCACGCGCGAGTCGAGTCCTTTCGGATCGGTTTCGATCACTGCTGCTTCTCCTTCACGGGGAATTCCTCGCCTGTGCGAGCGTTGACCGGCACGCGGCCGGTGAATGCGTAGTAGCGCTGGCAGATCACGTCGACGAACTTGGGGTCAAGCTCCATCAGGCGTGCGCACATGCCCATTTCTTCAGACGCGATCAGCGTCGATCCGGAGCCGCCGAACGCGTCGACGACGATGTCGTTGTGGCGCGCGCTGTTGCGCAGGAACTTCGCGACCAGGCCGACTGGCTTGGTGGTTGGATGCAGCGCCGAGCGCGCGGGCTTTTCGTGGAACACGAGCGACGACTCCATGCGCTCAACCTTCGCGGCGCCGTCGACGACGAACGTCTGATTCCCCACGCGCACGACCCAGCGACCGTCGGCCTGCTGTTCGAACGGAGAGCCCTCGCCATACTCGAGCACAGTGGTTTGCTTGCGTCCGCCAAACCAGCGGTGCCCAGCGCCCTGCTTCCAGCCGTAAAGGATTGGCTCGTGCATCCACTGATAGTCCGAGCGGCCAAGGACGAACTGGTCTTTGCGCCAGATCAGGCAGCCGGCCAGCTTGAGCCCCGCTTGTTTGAACGCCCTGCGGAAGTTGTAGCCCTCGGAATCCGCGTGCGCGACATAGATGGCGGCACCGGGCTTCATGATCGAGAACAGCGCGATGTGGACGTCAAGCAGGAATTGCGCGAACTGCTCGTCGCCCATATCGTCGTTCTTGATCTTGCCGGCCACGCCCTCGTAAGCGACGTTGTACGGCGGATCGGTCCAGACGATATCGGCCATCTCGCCGGCCATCAGCGTGTCCCACGAATCCAGCATCGTGGAGTCGCCGCACATCACCCGGTGCGCGCCCAGGATCCACACATCCCCGAGCACCGAATGCGGATCGGGCGGCACATCTGGAATGGCATCGGGGTCCTTGCCGTTCGGGTCGAGCTGCTCGGGCGTGAGAAGGTCTTTGATCTCGTCGAGCTCGAAGCCCGTCAGCGAGAGATCGAAGCCTTCGGTCTGCAACTCCTCGAGTTCGATCCGGAGCATGTCCAGATCCCACCCGGCGTTCAGCGCGAGCTTGTTGTCCGCGATGACGTACGCGCGGAACTGCGCATCAGACCAACCCGACGCATCGATCGCCGGCACAAGGCCATTTGGATAGGCATCAGCGCCCTGCGAGCGGCCCGGCGGCGGATAGATGCCCTTCCCCGCCTCGATCAGCTTTCGCACCGCGGCGAGCGTGCCGTGCCCCTTCGCGATCGTGCCGTCGCGCACGACGATCGCGCCGACCAGCCCGAACTCATCGATCGACGCGGCGAGCTGCGCGACCTGGTCGTCGCTATGCGTGCGGGAGTTCCGCGCGTACGGAAGCAGGTCGCTGATCGAACGCAACGTAAAGCCGTGTTGGTCAGCAACCATGCGTCACCCCGCTGTGCGTCTTTCCGACGTGAAGGTGCGACGGGACGGCGAGGATGCGTACGCACGCGTGCCACACCAAAGGCCCTTCGAAGAACGTGTTCAACACGAAGACGTCGTCGGGGATCGGATCGCCAGTGCCGACCACGAACACCTCGAATTCGGTGTCAGCCGGCAAACCGGTCGGGACGCCCCCCCAGACCATGAAGCGGCCGTCTTGCACGTCGACGCGCGATAGCGTTGCAGACCCCGGAAGACGGAGCACCGTAGGCTCTTGGCCGCGTCGCGCGACCTCGTACTTGAAAACCTTTCTCACATTGCCCTCTCGGAAATCCGTTTCATTCGCCAGAAGCGGGCGGCGCGATACCCGCGTGCTTGCGCAACTCGGCGCGCGCCACTTCGGCCATCGCGTCGCCGCCGCGCTCACGCACCCGCTCGATAAGCGCTTTGCCCGGAGCGAAGTTGCGGCTACGCGCAGCAGCGACGGCGTCGTGGAACTCAGCGAGGCAGCGAGCGGCATCGGCTGCCCATTCACGCTCACGAACCTCATTGATCGGCACATTCAGGACCAGTCCGATCCGCCGCTACTGCTGCCGCAGTCGCTCGACGACGAGCCGCCCGAATCCCACGAGGACGACGAGCTGTCCGACCCGCTGCTGTTCGACCAGCTATCCGAGCTGGACGAGGAAGACGAGATGGGCGACGGCGACCAGCTATCCGAATCCGAGCTCGACGACGAGAACGAAGCACGCTCCGTCGCGTAGTCAACGGACGGCGCGCGGCTCTGGATCGGCGCATCGACCGCGTCATCGCTCAAGTCGCGGCGACGCCGGCGGCGTTCGTCGTCATCGTCGATGTCCCGCGAGCTGTGGTGCGAGTGCAGAAGCGAGTCGCTGATCAGGTTTCCGGCCACGACGCCGCCCGCGGTCGACGCGAAGTTTTCGCCGGCCGTCATGCCGCCGCGCACGGGAGCCGCCGGCGGGACGATCACGGTCGACGGATACGCGCCAGCGTCGCGCTCCGGCACATAAACGACGTGCGCGCCGCTCGGGGGAAGCGGAGCCGGGCTCGGAGCCGCGCGGCGAACATGACGCGGATCGGGGTTGTGGCGATGGTGGATCACCACCGTCGGCGGCCGCATCGCACGCGATACCAAAGCGACGATCCCGAGCACCACGACCACGAACAGAAGGACGACCAGAAGCGCGAAGCCGTCGCTGTTATGGGGCGGTTGAGTCGACACGGACTGCGGAGACGCCACGGCATGCGCGGCGGGTCGAGGTGTCGGCTGCGCGGCGGCCGGCGCAACCGGCTGAGCGTCCATTTCCGCGATGACGCGGCCGTAAAGCGCCGAGCCCTTCACGTCGCCGCGCTTGTCGAGCCCTGTCGCCGTTTGCAGTTCGGCGCGCGCGGCCCCCACGTTGTGATCGACGTGTTCGAGCACGTAGGCATTCAGCAGATGGGCGCGCGCGCTATCGGGGCGCTCGACGAGCACTTGCTGGAGCATGCTGCGCGCGCTGGCGTAGTCATTCGCGGCGAGCGCGTCCTCGATCTGATGGGGCGTCGGCAACGCGAACGCGAGCGCGTAAGCGAAGAACAACACGAAGAAAGCTGATAGTTTTTTCATGGAGGTCAGCAGAAAAGCGGGAGAGCCCGCGGAAGGAGCAGCGGTGCGCGATCACACGACATCGGGCACCTCAAAGAGATCCAGTTGCGAGCGCGCGCGGGATTCATCAGCGGCGGCGCGGACAAGCTCTGCGCGAGCCCGCGCGGC
Source organism: Pararobbsia silviterrae (assembly GCF_003628125.1). Taxonomy (GTDB): domain Bacteria; phylum Pseudomonadota; class Gammaproteobacteria; order Burkholderiales; family Burkholderiaceae; genus Pararobbsia; species Pararobbsia silviterrae. The sequence goes on along the minus strand of NZ_RBZU01000019.1, from coordinate 69,529 downwards.
GTCGTCGATCCGGGCGCGCGCGATCGCGTGGTATGCGGCGGAAAGCTCGATGCCGCTGAACTCGAACCCCTCGAGCACGGCGCCACGGCCAGTCGATCCCGAACCCATGAACGGGTCCAGGACGTGGCCACCGGGTGGCGTGACCAAGCGGCAAAGCTCCTGCATCAGCGATGTCGGCTTGACGGTCGGGTGATGGTTGCCATTGCGCGCGGCCCAATCGGCTGTCTCGCAAGCGCGCATCGTCGAGTCCTGCGACACCGCCGGCACGTCGCCTGACGGCAAGCCCGCGTTGCGGTCCGCGCGCGACGCCTTCGCGCAATAGAAGAAGCGCGCGGCGGACGTGTCCACTTCAACGCGCGGCGCCGGCGCGGCCGTAACGTTGCGCATCGCGCCGTAGACGCTGTTCGACGCGGCAGCCCCATCGTTGACGGCACGCCCCTGCTGACCGGGCGCCGACGGGAACGCGGCCAGAACGGCGTCGGAGCCGTCGTGCATGACGTTGGCGGGCCAGCGGCCATCGGTGCCAGCCGATCGGCGCGTGCCCCCGCGTATGCCGCCGCCGTAGCCACGCTGCGCGCCGGTGTCGGCGTGCTCGATGCGAGCGACCAGCTCGTCGGACGCGACACGGCAACCGTCGATATTCAGAGCACCAACGCCATAGCGCGCGACGTTCTCGGCCACCGTCCCCTCGAGTGGCCGGCGCGCCAGGCACAACGGCTCGTGCGCGGGCTTGAGCGCAGTGCCCCACCCCTCCCACTCGCCGTCGAGGTTTTTCGACTTTGGAAAGCCGGACGAATAGATCCACATGACCTGGTCGCGGACCTCGAAGCCCGCGTCCTCGATCGCGCAGGCCATCCGGTGGTACGTGCGCGCGGCCGAGAACGCGAGCAGATGACCACCGGGCTTGAGCACGCGCAAGCACTCGCGCCACACGTCCGGGCGGAAGGCGATATCACCGCCGTCCCATTCGAGGCCCATGAAGCCACGCGACGAGGCGCCGGCGCGCGCACGCGTGTACGCGTTGTCCGAGCCGCGCGCGGGGCCGCCCCCGTTGTTCGTCAGGTGGTACGGCGGATCGGTGACGATCGAATCGAACGAGGCGTCGGGCATGCCGGCGAGCACCGCGAGGCAGTCACCCAGGTGGAGGGTCGTCACAGAGCACCCCCGCCGATAACGGACGAATCTGGACGGCCCGAAGAAAGGTGTCCAAAAAATAGGGTTGCGTAATTCTGCGTATAAGGCAGAATTCGTACACCCATTTCGTCAATGTGAAGAAATCGAAGAAAATGAGCCGAACCTTCCTTTACGCGCGGGTCAGCACCGCCGAGCAAACGACCGCCAACCAGGTCACCGAGGTCCAATCCCACGGCTTCGCGGTCGACCAGCGCCGCATCGTGGCCGAAACCATCAGCGGCAGCGTCAACGCCAGCGAGCGGCCGGGCTTCGCCAAGCTGCTCGACCGCCTCGAGGAAGGCGACGTGCTGATCGTGACGAAGCTGGACCGGCTGGGCCGCAACGCGATGGACGTGCGGCAGACCGTCGAGAACCTCGCGAGCCTCGGCGTGCGCGTGCATTGCCTCGCCCTGGGCGGCGTGGACCTCACGAGCGCCGCGGGCAAGATGACGATGAGCGTCATCACGGCCGTTGCAGAGTTCGAGCGCGACCTGTTGATCGAGCGCACGCACGCGGGGCTCGACCGGGCGCGCAAAGAGGGAAAGAAGCTCGGGCGCCGCGCAAGCCTCACCGAGGCGCAGAAGGTCCAGGTGCGCGAGCGGCTGGCCGAGGGCACGCCCATCGGCATCGTGGCCCGCGACTTCGGCACGAGCCGCCAGACCATCATGCGCGCGCGCGCCACGGCATAGATCAGCGACCAATCGTCTTCCCCTTCGTGCGATTGATCACGATCGCCGGCCGGCCCGCACCGGGATTGCGCGGGTCGCCGGGCGCCTCCAGGCCGTAGGCCTTCCGCTCCCCTTCCTGCAGCACCTTCACCGACTCGGCGACGGCCTTTACCGCGCGCGCGGTATCCCCATCGGGCATCGAGTCGCCCGCCTTCAAGAGCTTGTAGAGCTTGCTGCGTACGGCCTTCCATTCGGTCCGGTGCTGCGCGAGCACCTGTGCACGCATGTCGACGGCGCCCTGCTCGACCATGACCGATGCCGTTTGCGAGTCAGTGCCTGCAGGTACCGGCGTCGGCAGCGCGGGACGCATCGGCGCGCGCGACAGATCGACGTTTTCAGCGGTTTCTACGTAAACGGAGGGCGCTTGCTCCGGCGTTCCCACGGGCACATATGAAACTTTCGCATCCGCTGCGATGTGTGCTTTCTCAGCGACCGCGGCGGCGTCGATCTTCTTTTGCCAGCCGTTGCGATCGGCGTGCTGCTTGACCGCCTGGCGCGAAGTCGTGAGTTGTTCGGCGATATCGGCGTACGACACCAGCGGATCACCCTCCCACTGGATCCGCGCGATACGCCATTGCTCTTTGCTGATTGATACGCGCGCCACTACCGGCCCCGAGAGACGTTGTGCTCAAGCATCGCGTCACGACAACGAAGACAACGCCCCGAGACGTTTACGTCGTCAACAGGAGGGCGGCGCTTTTGCGCGATTACTTGCTTTATTCGAAGAATATGGCGCAAGCGTATCACGTAAATCTGCGAATAACGCATCATTCTGCTTGACGTGCAGATTCGTAAGTTTCACAATTGCCTCACTTCAACGCACAAGCGAGGCAGAGATGGAGACACAGGGGACGAAGCTGGTAGAGATCCGAAGGGCCTCGCACGAGATCCGAAGGGCTGCGCTGACCGCCGTCGCGAAGCGCACCGGCAACACCATCGAATGCATGGAAAGCTGCATCCAGGCAGGCCACAAGCGCTACGCCGCGGAATTCGCAGAGAACGTAGCGACCCTGACAGAGTCCTTCCTCGCACACCAGGAAGCGGGCCGCATCAAGCTGATCACCCCCCTGACGTACTGCTGAGTCGCGACCGGAGACGCTCATGAACACGATCGCACGCGACTTCGCAGACAAGCGCGAATTTCTTCGTAAAAAGAAGAATCAGCCGGGCCGCAAGCACGCGGACCCTTCTCAGAACACGATTTCGACCCCGCGCCTCTTCGTCTACATGCTCGGCACGGGCATGGTCTGCGGCGCCATCTGGTACGTCTCCTTTGTCCTCGGGATTTCGCGCCTCACGCCCCCGAGCGCTCCGCAGCACATCGAGCATCAGCACGCGGCTCACGCAACGCACACGGCTTGACCCTCGGGCCGCGGGTTGCGGCCTTCCCTCCCAAAGAAGGTAACGACATGAAGAAGCTGCTCCAACGCATTGCCAAGGCTTTCGCGATGAAGGATCCGCGTAGCGAGTCGAAATTCAAGCTGCACGAGGCGCGCTTCACCCTCGTCGAGCACAAGTGCGCACTCGAGTTCTACCGGTCGAGCGTGCCCATGCTCGAGGCCCGTATTGCACGCCTGCAGTCCGAGATCGAGGCCGACGAGGCGCTTGAGCAAGCCAAGGGGGATAGCAAGCGCATTGCTCACGCGGCGAAGGGCGCGCGCAACGCGGCACCGGCGCTCGGCCGGCAGCCGTCGGCATTCGGGGGCATCGAGCAGCACCGCACGGCGGATTTCGAACGCACCTTTGCCCACGCCCGCTGAGGAGCACGACGATGTCGCCCAAAGCAAAGGACCAGGTCGCGGGCCTCATCCCCGGCCCGTATCGCATCGGACGCACGACCGAGGCAGACATCACGGTCGTCGCCGACACCATCAACGGACCGATCACGGTCGGACGATTCCCGCGCGTGCGCCAGATGGATGCATTCGCGCAAGCGACGCTCTACACGAAGCTGCCCGACCTGATCCACGCGTTTCGTGGGCTGCGCGAGCAGATCGCCGGGGCGACCGTCACGCTCGGCGACCTCACCGGTCCGATGCAGCAGATCGACTCCATCCTCGATTCGGTGAAATGACCAACCGAGCACGCGACATAAAGCACCTCGCGGAGCGCGCCGGCCTTGAGGTCGTGCGCGTTCAGCGCGAATCCAACCGCATGTGCGCGGTCCTGAGAGCACCCAACGGCGTCGAGCGCTCGTTTTCGATTGCGACCGGCAAGTGCGACTCAGCCGGCGACAACCTCGCATCCATGCACATGCGCCGTTTCCTGCGCGAGAACCCGGCGCCCGAAGCAGCGACGCCATCCACCGAACCCACGAAGAAAGCAGCGCAAATGAGTGAGAAACGACCCACCCTCACAGCAAAGAGCAGCCCGACGCCGGCGGCATCCGGACCGGTATCGAGCGCGTCCAGGGCGGCGGAGGAACTAACGCCGCGTGAATTCCACCGGCTCTGCCTCTGGGTCGTCAGCGAGGCGTCCAAGCATCCGAGCGCGGAATCGCTCGCCGTCGCGGCGACGACGCACTTCGAGCACGCGATCAGCGCCGAAACGGTGACGCACGCGATGGACGTCGCCGAGTGCCCGCAGCCGGAAGCCTGGACCCCGCTGCCCGAGCCGACCGTCGTGCTCGCGAACGAGATCGCGATCCTCCTCAAGAGCCTCGGCACCGACCCGTCGCCGCAGTTCCGCCGCTTGATGGAGACCCTCGCATGAGCACGATCGCCCCGTACGCCTGCCAGAACCGCCCCGCGCCGCGCGACAGGATCGTCGTGCAGAACGGATGGGAAACGATGCTCGCGGACCACGGGCGCATGCAAACGCGCCTGCCCGTCATCGAGATCGTGCCCGTCCAGATGAGCAAGGAATGCGGCTACGCGCGCGGCACGCCCGGCGACGCACGCTGCTCCGGCTGCTCGCGGAGCCACGCGTGACGCGCGCCCCGCAGTTCGGCCGACGCGATCGCGGGCGCGACTCGGCGCTCGACCAGATCCGCATGTTCGCCTTCAAGGGCGATATGCGCCTCGCGACGCGCGTGTTCGTCGACAACCGCATCAGCCGCCGAGAGTTCGACGAGCACGTCGCGCTCGGGCGCCGGCAGCGCGTCGAGCAGGATGCGCTGGTCGCTCAACAAGCAATTTCATCGAAGGAATCGAATAAATGAAGCGCGACGAGATCAGTTTCGAGCTCGACTTGGGGCACGAACTCATCGTGGATAACTTCGCCGGCGGCGGCGGCGCGAGCACGGGCATTGAGATGGCCTTCGGGCGCCCGGTCGATATCGCCATCAACCACGACGGCGAAGCGCTCGCGATGCACGCGGCCAACCACCCGACGACGCGGCACTATCGCGAAGACGTCTTTGCGGTGCACCCGGGCTTCATCACGAACCAGATGCCGATCGGGCTTGCCTGGTTCAGCCCCGATTGCAAGCATCACTCGAAGGCGAAGGGCGGCAAGCCGCGCGACCAGAAGATCCGCGGGCTGGCCTGGATCGCCCTGAAGTGGGGGACCTTCCAGGTGCCGCGCTGCCTCGCGCTCGAAAACGTCGAGGAGTTCCAGGATTGGGGCCCGGTCGACGAGCACGGCCAACCGATCAAGGCCGAGAAAGGCCGCACGTTCCGCGCGTTCGTCGATGCGCTCTCGTCCGGCCTGTCGCCTGAGCACCCGGACGTGCCCGAGATCTTCGAGACGCTCGGCGCCGACTTCCCGATGGAGCGACTCTACGCGGGGCTCGGATACAAGGTCGAATGGCGCGTGCTGCGCGCGTGCGACTTCGGCACGCCGACGATTCGCAAGCGCCTCTATCTGTTCGCGCGCCGCGATGGGCTTCCGATCGTTTGGCCCGCGCCCACGCACGGCGCGCCGAACTCGGACGCCGTCGCGCGCGGCGCGCTCGCGCCGTACCGCACCGCGGCCGAATGCATCGACTGGTCGATCCCGTGCCCCTCGATCTTCGAGCGCGATCGCCCGCTCAAGGATGCGACGCTGCGGCGTATCGCGCGCGGCATCATGAAGTTCGTCGTGAACAGCGCCGACCCTTTCATCGTTCCGATTGCGCACTACAACGGCCGCGACACGGTCCACAGCGGGAGCGAACCATTGCGCACGATCACCGCGTATCCGCGCGGTGGAAGCCTTGCGATGGTCGCGCCGACCTTGATGCACGTCACGCACCAGGGCTCAGACCGCGGCGCGCGCGCCGACGCACCGCTCGCGACCGTCACGGGCGCGAACCGCAGCGAGCAAGCGCTCGTTACTGCATTCCTCGCGCAGCACAACAAGGAACGCGTGGGCGTTAAGGCCGGTCGATCCGCAAAAGCGCCGCTGAGCACGATCACTGCGAGCGGCGGCCAGCAGCAGATCGTCGCCGCAACGCTGATTCAGACGGGATACGGCGAGCGCGCCGGGCAGGCGCCGCGCGCGCCGGGTATCGACAAGCCACTCGGCACCGTCGTCGCGGGCGGCGCGAAGCACGCCCTCGTGTCCGCCTTCCTCGCGAAGCACTACGGCGGTAATGAAACGCCCGGCGCGGACCTCGCATACCCGATGAGCACGGTCACGACGCAGGATCACCACGCGCTCGTCACCGCTCAGATCGTCGGCTGTGGCGGCCGCGCTGGTCAGTCTCGGCCGCGCGACGCGAGCGAGCCCGCTGCCACAATCACCGCGAAGGCCGATTCGGCGATCGCCGTGTCGCACCTCGTGAAGCTGCGCAACAACGGCGGCGCGCAACCGGTCGCCGAGCCGCTCCACACGGTAAGCGCCGGTGGACTGCATCACGCCGAGGTGCGCGCCTTCCTGATCAAGTACTACAGCGAAGGCGGCCAGCATCAGGATCTGCGCGACCCGATGCACACGATCCCGACGAAAGACCGGCTCGGTCTCGTGACGATCCACGGCGAGGACTACGCCATCGTCGATATCGGCATGCGCATGCTCACGCCGCGCGAGCTCGCGCGTGCCCAGGGCTTCCCCGATTCGTACGTGCTCGACCCCGAGCACAACGGCAAGCGCCTTTCCAAGTCGGCTCAGGTCCGCATGATCGGCAACAGCGTCTGCCCGCCGGTCGCCGCCGCAATCATCCGCGCTAATTTCGCGCACGAGTTGCGTGCTGCCGCGGCCGCTTAACCGAATCCCAAGCGCCGCACGTCGCGGCGCAATCACTCAACTAAAGCCGGAGAAACCCCGATGGTATCGACCAACCAACCTAACCGCGACGAATCCAGCACGAGCAGCATGAGCCAGCTTCGTCTCGCCATCATTTGCGTTTTATCAGTGGTCGCCCTGGGCGCACTTTGGGCCCTCATGCCCGTCGCGACTGTTCCGGCCGGCTACGTGGGAGTGATGACCACATTCGGCGCGCCGTCTGAAAAAACATACGCGCCTGGCATCCATTTCCGCATGCCGATCTCGCAGACGATGCACACCGTCTATGTCGGCGTTCACAAGTCCGAATCGGATGTCGCCGGCTCGTCGAAGGATCTCCAGCAGGTCGACATGAAGGTCGCGGTCAACTTCAACATTCTGCCGGCCGCCGCGGCGGCGATTTACGCCAATCTTGGCAGCGACCCGTGGCCGACGATCATGGATCCCGCTGTGCACGACACCGTCAAAGCAGTCGCAGCGCGCTACGAGGCAACCGATCTGATTCAGCGCCGCGATCAGGTCAGCCAGGAAGTGCGCGAGGCCCTGCTGAATCGCTTCAAGAACATCGGCGTCAACGTCAGCGCGGTGAACATCGTCGACTTCCAATTCAGCAAGCAGTTCAACGACGCGATCGAGGCAAAGATCACCGCGCAGCAAAACGCCCTTCGCGTCGAGAACGAGATCGCGCAAACGAAGTGGGAAGCGCAAAAGCGCGTCGTCGAGAGCGAAGCCGCGCTGCAGGTCGCGCAAAACACCGCGAAGGCCAACGACATCCTCGGCCAGTCGCTCGCGGCGAACCCGTCGTTGATCGAGAAGATGAAGATCGAGAAGTGGGACGGCCACTACCCGACCTACATGATGGGCAACGCGATCCCGATGATCCAGGTCGGCGCTACGAAGTAGTCAGCAGCCCTGGACAACCGACGATCGAAGCCTGACGGAACACCGAATGATGAACCTGAACTCGCAGCTCGAGCCCGAGCAGATGGACGAGGTGCTCGACACGATTCTCAAGCGCGTGCCGCTCGAGCAATTCCGCATGGCCGACATCGTCGACAGCGCGGAGCGCTACGGATTCGCGCGCCATGACGGCACCGCAAACCGCATCGTCGACCGCCTCATTTTCCGCGAGCGGCGCTCCGGGCGCCTTCAGATGGTCGCAGGCCTCTGGATCCGCCAACACTGACACCCACCACCATGACCGACAAGACGAAACCCGAATCCGGACCGCTCTACATGCGCGCGATCGCCTGCCCGCACGACATCGAAAGCAAGTCGATCACGCTGCATTTCGATCCCACTCAAGCGGGGCACAACGCGCTCAACCAGCTCGCGCTGCGCCTGTCAACGGCCGAAACCACTATCAAGCAGACGCAGCGCGACCTAGTCAAAGACGCGATCGATAGCGCGATCTCGTTTGGCTACCTGGGCACCAATCCGCCGGCGAGCCTCGACCATTGGCTCGCCCCGTTCTGGCTCAACGGACGCACGGCCGCGATCGGCGATCGGCTGCGCTCCGCGGTGAGCTTCACCGTCGCGCGCCTTAAGGGCACCGCCAAAATGGCCGCGGGCCGGATCACCCTCGCGCCGGGCGACGAGGACGCGGTCGCGCTCGAGCAAGCGCTCGCCCCGTATATCGCCGGCGAAGGGAAAGTGCCCGGGCTCAAGGCAGCACGCGCGTTAGTCGCCGCCATCAAGGATCGGTGGGACTCCGGCGGCGACGATCGGATGCAGCAGCGCGAACTGGCGGGCATCGTCGCCGACGCCATGCTCGACGAAATCGACCAGGCAATCGAAGAGGCGACGCACGCGAACGAATCGACGCCGGAGCGCCACGCCGAGACACCGCTGACAACGCGCCTGAGCGCCGCCGCCGGCATCCTGGCGGGTCACGGGTATAGCGACTGCAGCGCGGCCGTGTTCGAGGCCAGCAAAGCCCTCATGTTGACCCCGCGCGAGGAGGCAACAGCATGATCCTCACCAGCGAACAGGTCGCCAACATCGTGAGCATCAGCCAGGCGCTCGCGTTCACCGAACGGCAGGAATACGTGCAGGTACGCCGGTCGGCGCTCAACGCGGTCTATCGCGACTTCCTGCGCGGCGTGCTCGACGGCAGCGCTGAGCCGATCGAGATCGACGAATCCGAACTTGCGCGACAAGTTTCCGACAGCCTCGCTTCCATCCTCTCGCAGATCGCCGACGCGTTGAAGGGAGGCGCCGGCCACCTTCAGCATCACTCATGGCACGACTTGCCCATGTATGCACGAGCCGCCGCGCGCGACGCGCAGATCGGCCGTGTGGCGCGAACCGCGCTCGAACCATTCGCGCGCATCGGCGCATCCCTCACGTCGGATCGTCCCGACGACACAGCACTCCTGCGCGCGACGCTGCGCGAAGGGGTCGACATCACGCTCACGCGCGGCATGTTCAAGGCCGCCCATGCAGCAACAGCCGTTCAGGTGAAAGCATGAGTCTCACGAAAGCACAAATCGACCGCTCGGGACGCATCGTGTTCCATGACGCCGCGCTGCACGTCTGGGAAGAAGGCGGCAGCGGGGGCCATGACGCCTCCGAGCGCTGGGAGCGGCAATTCAAACACGAGGTGTTCGCGCGAATCATTCAGACGTTAAACCGGCTCGGCTGGACGTGCTCGATGCCGCCGATCAACGAACTCGACGTTAAGCGTTACGGGGGCAATGTCGCGCGTTGGGCAGCTCAACGCCAACGTTTCTGCGTGAAAGGCGATCTCAAGGCCGACTTGTCGCTGACCGGCCGGCACATCGAGTTCGAAATGTTCCAGAGCGTCAACACTCCGACGCGCCCCGATCACGAGGGCCGCTATGAATCCAACAAGGAACAGGCGATGCCCTACCTCCTGCGTTTGGAGATGGAGCGCACGCGGCGCCGCATTCGCGATTATCTCTGCAACGTCTTCACTGGATACACGTTCACGGAGCCCGAGCGCAATCGCGGATTTAACGGCGTAACGGCGCTTGAGTGGATCCAGGCCCATTACGAGGCCTCACGGCATTACGACAAAGCGACGGGGCGCCCGCGCGGCGACGAAGTCGAATACAACCACCGGTCCGCGGAACGCGCACGCGTCGTGCACGGACAACGAGTCTGGTTCGCTGACTACAAGGGCCGTATACAGGCAGGGACCGCCTACTACAACATCAACAACATGTGGTGGGTCGTCACCGACAAATTCGGCTTGCGAAACATCGCAAGCTTCGAACTGTTCACGAAGTGTCCAGATAACCTGCGCGTCAAGCGCAACGGGCGCGACCGTCGAAAGCGTCTCGAAGCCGAGCTCGCGACGGCTGTTTCGACTATGAACTTCGAGCGTGCGTGCACGCTACGCGACATCCTTTTCCAGAAAGAGATGCCCCTCTTTCACGTGTGGCACGACGAGCACGAGATGTACCACTGCGCGGGATTCTGCGGTTACACGCGCGACAGCAGTAAAGCCGGCAAGTTCACGGCCGATGAGTGCAAGGGTTGGAACAGCAAGCCCAATCGCGTGATCCCCATCAATAACGAAGCACGGAACGCCGCATGAACGACATGACGTCTAACGATCGGTCGCTGGCAGCAAAGATCGCCCGGCACCTCCCATCAATCCGCGCGAAGACAGGGAACGCCTTATTCGATGCCGCCACATTCGATGCGTGCAAGCGCATCGAAGAGCTGCTCAGCGAGCACGAGTCGATCAGCGAGCGCCGCGACGCTGTCCCGCCACATGTCCCCACAGGCGCCGGGCTGAAGCAGTCCGGATTCAAGCTGACGGGCAAGTATCCCGACGGCTCCGATTGCCTCATTTTCCGGCCGAAGTACGAAGAGGCAGACGCGGCGAGCAAGGGTTTCGCGACGTTCGAAATCAAGACGCAGTTCGAATTGTCGTGGGATGCGCAGCAGGCGAGCGAGCCGATCTATCAAACGGGCTTCATTGCCGATCAGTGGCGGGACGTTGATCGTGCGGAATATGACCGAGCAAAGGGCCTGCGCGCCGACTTGGCCCGCATCGTCTACGCCGCACCCCAAGCTGCCGCCCCCAAGCAAGAGGCACATAGCGATGACGTTGCTGTGGATCGTTTCGCCTGCGCATTGAAGGACAAGCTCTCGGAGGCGCGCGCGAAAGGACGCGAAGGATGGGAGCAATGCGACCCGACTGAGCTATCGATCATGCTTCGGGAGCACGTCGAAAAAGGCGATCCCCGAGACGTTGCGAATTTCTGCATGTTCCTGTGGTCGCTTGGCAAGTCGATTTCCGACGCAGCGTTGCCGATGGGTTTGCGCGCCGCCCCCAAGCAAGCGGAAGCGCCGACGCGCATCCCGCTGCTGGCCGAGGACCACAAGGGTATGCGCGTCGACTATTCCGGCATGTTCGGGGCCGCGCAGCGCGCGCTGAAGCATGGACATCAGGAGACCGGCACAGCCGAGATGCTGCGCCAGTTCAAAGACCACATGACCGAACTGGGATCGCGCTGGTATGCCGGCGATACCGCAGTCGTCGACGAGCTGTTGCAACTCTATTGCATCGAGAAAGACGCGCGCGATGCACTCCTCGCCGCACCGCAGCCCGCTCAACCCGCCAAGGACTGAACATGAGCACTACCGTTCGAATCGTTGCCGAGGTTGAATTAACCGTCGACACGTGGGGCGATAAAGGGAATACCGACGCCCTCGCCCAACAAGCCGTGCGCGAAGGCATAACCAAGCTGCGCGGTATGAATCGTGACCTGCACCTTATCAAGATCAACGAAGTCAAATTTGTCGTGCACGGCGTTAAATGGGGCACAAGCGAGATAAAGACATGACCGACAAAATCTACTACGGCGGCCGGACAATCGGAGAATTGTGCCGAGTGATCGCCTCGCGTGATACGCCGAACAACGCCGGCGAGGTAATTAGCGACCTGCTCCATGCTGTTAAATCCCAGATCCCGGCCGATTGCGACGTGCGAAAAATCCTGCTGCGTGTCGTGCCAGGCGACGGAAGCGGACAGGAGGTCTATGCGCGTAACGTGCCCGACGTCGAGCAGCTGCTATCTGAAATGGGCGAGCGGCTCGATGCTGTTGAGGGGGCAGATGAAAAGCCCTTGGCGACGTGGGATGACGGCGTTGGACTGCTGTGGGACGTGTATGACGGTCGCGGGAAGTGGTTCAAGCGGGTCGTGAGCCCGATTGGATGGGACGCCCACGCCGTTCATCTGCATATGTGCAATGCCAGATACGCCTCGCACATCGATGTTCGACTTGTTTCGAGTTTGACCAACGCAAGCCCTGATATACCGGCCGAGTGCGCCGCTGTTGAGGGGGAGCGGGGGGCAGATGCAACGGGGCCGGCCGACGCCGTGCTCGTATCGCGCGCGGACCTGCTTGCCATCTACGCCGCGATGAACCATCTGGGCGATACGCTGAACGACATGGATGCGGTCGAGGACGATGACGAGGCCGCAACCGATGCAGGATTCAGCGCGATCCGCCGCGCGCTCGGCGAAAGCGTTGACACAGACGCCGCTCCCGTCGCCCCCGTAGTGGCGGAAGATGCGCAGGCGGCCGACCTCAATAATCTGCTTGAGGCCGCTGCGGTCGAGATGGAACAGAACTGGGGCATGCGGGAGGATGCGCGCGTCATTCGCGGCATGAAGCCCGGCTATCCGCCTTCGCGCAAACAAGCTACTGGCGCCCCCGTAGTGGCGAGTGCAGCGCCCAGCGACGCCGACGCGACGTTCATCGCGGACTACGTGCTCACCAAGCTGAACAGGAAGGGATGTCCCGGTCAGTGGGGAGACTACGCGTATGAGTCGATTATTGCGGGCGCCCATATTCGCCAGCATGCAAAATCCGTCGCCGCTTCAACCGTCGCCCCCGCTGCGCCGAGCGAGCCCGAGGAAACCGATATGGTCGATCAGTCTGCATGCGAGCGTGGCGCATTCGAGGCATGGGCTGTTACGCGATACGCCGGTTTGGAATTTCTCCTGACTCGAGAAAAGGACGGCTATGCGTGGCCCGGGACAAATTCTCATTGGGACGGCTGGCAGGCCCGCGCCGCCCTATCTACGGAAGCGCCCACCTGCCCAACCTGCAATGCAACAGGCACCGATACGCCTTGCGCGCCGTTACCGGATCACGTCTACGAACACATGAGCGACGCAGCCAAAAATCGAACCAGCCGCGAGAATGTCGTGGACGTGCTTCATGCACTCGTGTCGGCTGAACTGCGTGCTGCGCCGAGCGAGCCCGCTGCCGCTGTGGGGCTGACGAGCGATCAGAAAGAGGCGTGGTACGTCGAATGGCCCGGCGAAGCCGAACAGACTTGGCATCGCGTATTCATCAACGAGGCCGACGCATTGCAGTGCGCGGCGAATCACGACGGCGCAGTAGTCACGCACATCCTCGCCGCTCAACCTGCGAGCGTTACGCCTAAGCGCGGCTTCGATGCGCCGGTTAAAAGCGTCGGGACAGACGGCGACTACATCATCATCACGGCCAAGAATCGAGACGCCGCGAAGCTCGTCCGGGCACAGATGGACCGTATGCTCGCCATCGACCGCGCCGCCGGGGGTGAATCGTGAAAGACTTCAATGAACGCATGCTGCGTGAGGCCGAGAGTGATCTGCGTGCGGCCGAGCGCAGATATCAAGATGCCGCGCTAGAACTCAAGAAAGCCTCCCGCTACTTGCTTCATAAGCAGGAGGTTTACCACACGCTGAAGGATGCGGCAGACCGCGCCGCCGGGGAGCCGACATGACCACTCAACGGAACCTGTTGCGATGCCCGTTCTGCGGGTCCGAGCAAACGATCGAAGAACATCCGCCACACCCGCACCACTGGTCCGACCTGCCGCCACATCCAGGCAGCTTCACGATCGCATGTCCTGGCTGTGAGTGCGGAATGATCCATTCGACGCTCGACGGTCTTACCGCGGCGTGGAACCGGCGCGCCTCCCCTGAAGCCGATGATGTGGCGAGCGATACCCCGCGCTACGCCGAATGGCTCCATCTGCGCGCGCACGGTCAGTGGCGCGACGGCGTGCCGGAATGGGCGCGCGATCACTCTGGCCGCATGAATGACTTCACCGCGGCCTCGGCCGTCATCGAGGAACTTGCTGCCGTCGCGCGCGCTCGACAGACAAACACGCAGATCGAGGTCGACGACGGCTCGTGCGACAAGGCCGAAGCAGGATGGCAATGCCAGCGCAAGAGTGGACACGAGGGCCCGTGCGCGGCCTTTCCGAACCAACACATGGACTAGTGAACAAGCATGGCCGAAACCAGCAAAATCGAATGGACTGACGCGACCTTCAATCCGTGGATCGGATGCACGAAGGTCTCGCCCGCGTGCGACCACTGCTACGCGGAAGTCAGCACGCCGGCGCGCGCGCTCGGGGTCACATGGGGTGCCCGCGCTGAACGTCGCCACACGTCGGCGGCATCATGGAAGCAACCGGAGAAGTGGAACCGCCAGCATGAGGCGTTCTTCGCCGAGCACGGGCGCCGGCGGCGCGTCTTCTGTGCTTCGCTCGCCGACGTATTTGACAACGCCGTCGATCCGCAGTGGCGCGCCGACTTGTTCGTGCTCATCCGCGACACGCCTAACCTCGATTGGCTGCTGCTGACGAAGCGCATCGGCAACGTTCCGATGATGGTGTCGCAGATCCCGGGATGGCTGCCCGAAAACGTCTGGCTCGGCGCGACGATATGCAATCAGGAAGAGGCCGATCGCGACATCCCGAAGCTGATCGCGACGCCGGCGCCCGTGCGCTTCCTTTCGATCGAGCCGATGCTCGGGGCCATCGATCTTCTGAAATGGCTTGATCCGTATACCTGCGCAGACTGCAGTTTCCACGGAAGCTATAACGACGCCGGCCCGGATGGATGCGGATCGTGCGGCGAGCCATTCGGGGCCGCAGATCGCTGCAGCGCATGCGGTGCAGACGATCAATCTGCAAAGCCCTCGTGCCCGAAGTGCGGGAGCCATCGATCCTTCGAGAGCGACGCAGGCTACATCTTCGACAGCGAGAAGAAGCTGATCGATTGGGTCATCGTCGGCGGTGAGAGCGGCGCGCACGCGCGGCCTATGCATCGCGATTGGGCCCGCGCGCTGCGCGACCAATGCGCGGCGGCCGGCGTTCCGTTCCTGTTCAAGCAATGGGGCGAGTGGATGCCCGCCGAGCGCGACGGTGACACCTTGACCCTATCGTTCGCCGAGGGAGCCCCCACAGGCCCGCAAAACCCCGCGTGGCACACGTTCGACGACGGCGCCATGAGCGCGCGCGTCGGCAAGATCGCGGCCGGCCGTTTGCTCGATGGTGTGACGCACGATGGATTTCCGCATCCCGATCTGTCCGTCGACTCGGTGCTGCCATGACCGTCTACGTCGACGACATGCGCGCGAAGTTCGGCCGCATGATCATGTGCCACATGATCGCCGACACGGACGCCGAGCTGCACGCGATGGCCGCGCAGATCGGCGTCGCTCGCCGGTGGTGGCAGTCGCCAGAGAAGACCAGCGGCAGCCACTACGACATCGCGTTGTCGAAGCGCGCGGCCGCGATCGCCGCGGGTGCCGTCGAGATCACGTGGCGCCAATGTGGCGCCATGAACGCGCGGCGCCGCGCGACCGGCTTGCTCGGGAGCCCGGCCAATGCTGAGGAATGGTTGCGCACGCGCCGAGCGCCGGTTTCATCGGCTGAGGCGTGACGACACGATGGACGTGCGGCGACGTGCCGCCTTCGATATCGGACCTCACCATGAAATATCTTCGCTACGCCGGCGCGACGCTGCTCAATCTGATTTTCACGGGACTCGCGTGCCTCCTCGCGCCGGGGCTCGCGTTGTTCGTGCAGTCGAACGGCTATCTCCCGAATTGGCTCGTATGGTTCGAGACGGAAGACGCACCGATCGACGCCGGCTGGCAAGGCCTCTATTTCGTCGTGCCGACCACGCTGACGCGCTGGCAGTCGATCCTGAACGCCACCGGCTGGTACTACAGCGGCACGGGCACGCCGACGGGCTTCAACCTGTATGTGCTGCGCGTACGCTGGCTGTGGCGCAACCCGGCATATGGCTTTTGCTATTGGCCGCTCGGCATCGCGTACGACCCGACGGAGTGGGTGATCGACACGCTCGAGCACGACGGCGCGACGCTCACCCTGCTGAAGGCGCACA
Source organism: Pararobbsia silviterrae (assembly GCF_003628125.1). Classification (GTDB taxonomy): domain Bacteria; phylum Pseudomonadota; class Gammaproteobacteria; order Burkholderiales; family Burkholderiaceae; genus Pararobbsia; species Pararobbsia silviterrae. Next base: position 53,308 of record NZ_RBZU01000019.1, on the reverse strand, counting down.
CGATCGACGGCCGCTATTTCGCGTATACAGACGCGGCCGGCGCGAAGTATGGTTACAAGCTGTGGTGGGCATTCGACGCGAACTTCAACCTGCCGGCGACCATGCCGCTGACCAAGGGCACCGATAATCGGCTGCCGATCTGCTTTACCCCGCATCTATAGGACCGCAATGAAGACGATCAGCGATCGCATGATCACCGCGCTCGAGCTCGTGCGCGGGGGCTGCACTGGATACCGCGCCGCGCGCCTGGCCGGGCTCACGCCCCAGGCGATGTACAAGAATCCGGATTATCGGACGATCGCGGCCGCGCGGCGCGCCGCCGGCATCCGCATCAAGCGGATCTATCCGCCTCGCGCGCGCAAGACCGCTGCAGCATAAAAAAAAGCCCCGAAATTCGGGGCTTTAATCCTTCGACCGGGGAAGCCGTAGGAGACCAATGCAAAACTACTGCGGTATGGACCCGATAGGATCAGACACAGACCGCAGCACTCGTGCTGACGGGGGGCGTCTCCCGACGCTGCCAACTGGTGGACTGCGATGCAAGCGCAGTTCGATGAGGGTGACCTCGGGTGTGCGTTCCAACTGCACACCAGCCGTGCTCCGACGTTTCGCACATGGCTATTTCGTCTGCGTCTACCAACTTCAGTCTCGGCCAGCGATCGGGACTCGAACCCGCACACCGGAGGTCACATTTTTGAAGCCGCCGTACCTTCCACCCTCACAGCAGAGCCCGGATCCCGCCTACCGATGCGGCCACACCATCGACGTTCGCCTCGGCGCCGCGCGCGCGACGTTCTCGGCAGACTCTGCTGTCAGGGCGCGAGGCCCCTTGTCGCCCTAGCAGCAGCCGACGGGATTTGAACCCGTGCCACACGGCGCCGCGTGCCTGGAATTCCAGTCTCCCCCTCGACGGGGTGCTCTACCTGACTGAGCTACGGCTGCTGCTAGGGTGCGGCCCCTCACCCTCTGGTCTGGACTCTATCTCCGACGCTCCAGCGAACGAGCGGGTCCTTAGAGAACGTCAGCGAGCAAATCCAGACCAGAGGGTTTGAGCAGCCGAGGCGCGGTTTGCGCGCGGACACAAAGGGATATCGCCCCGGCCACCCAACCATTGCGCAACCACCGCGAAGCGCTCGCCGAGAGACGAGCATGCTTGGGCGTTAGTTGCAATTCATGCACATTCTTCGATGGGTAAATGAGGGGTCGGGGTAGCGGCCCCGACCCTCCACCCAGCCGATGTTATGGCTGGCACCGCACCGAAGCACAACAAGGAACCGCTGGCCGCCAGGGATGGACTTGAACCACCAACCTTCCCCTCTCTGGAGAGAGAACGCTCTACCGCTTGAGCTACCCAGCGAAACTGGTGTCGCGTGTGGGATTCGAACCCGACCTACGCACCTTGAAAGGATGCTGACCTCAACCAGAAGTCCAACGCGACATACCGCTTACTGCACCTGATATGCACACACATCGCATGCGCATATCGGGTACAGCGCCGGTGTACGTCACCGGCCCCGAGCAACCACTGTTACACCCGTATTTCTGAACACTCGCAACCGTCGTTGCTCCGCGCAGTTCCCTAACTTTTAGGTCACCGGTTCAGGGAGGTTGCGCCACCCATCAGTTTGGTTGCAGGGGCTGGACTCGAACCAGCGATCTACGGGTTATGAGCCCATCGGGATGACCAACTTCCCCACCCTGCCAAATCGTTGGCCCTACGGGGCCAGCGGACGATTATTTCGAGGCGCTGCTAGCGGCCGGTCATGGCCTCTTCGATTCCTCGGCGCTTGAGGGGCACCCCTGAGTCCCGACCGGGGGCCAAGCACTCGATCCAACCGAGCGGGAAGCACTAATACTGGAGCGGGCTGCGAGAATCGAACTCGCCTATTACCAGCTTGGGAAGCTGGCGCCTAACCGATCGGCCAAGCCCGCGTATATCCACACTGCTACACAGCTATACACATTGCAGACAACTCATCCGCCATGCAATGCAGCCATCATAGACAATTCTGCGTAAAACGCAATTCAAATCTTCTTAAAACGAAGACGCCCGCGCGTGCGAGCGCCTTCCCTTCACCGCTTTACTGCGCCGTCGCGTCGGCAGCGGTCTCGTCGGCGGCCGCGGCCGCGTCCGTCGTTGCATCCGAGGTTGAGGCGGCGCTATCCGTCGACGCATCCGTGGCGGTCGACGCATCGGCCGACGACGCGTCCGTTGCATCGGCGCTCGAATCGGTACCAGCAGCCGGCGCCGTCGTGGCATCCGTCGACGACGCGGTATCGGCGGTCGAGGCCGTGCTCGTTGCATCCGTCGACGTGCTCGCCGCCGTGGTCGAAGCGTCCGTGCTCGACGCGGTCGACGTGTCGGCCGCCACCGGGTCCAGTTCGATCGAAGCCGGCGTGCCAGCGGTCACCGTGACGTTGATCGACGCCGACAGTTCGTCTGCCGCGTCCGACACCGTAACGACAGCCGAACCGATCTTGCCCGGCGCGATCGCGACCGTCGAACCATCGGCCGACAGCGTCGCGGTAACCACCGTCGAATCCGACACCGACACCGTCAGCTCGCCCGTTGCCGCCGCGACGTTGCCGGCCTTGTCCTTCAGGACCACCGAATACTGTTGCGCTTGTGCGTCGTCTTTGAGTTGCAGATCCATCGTCGTACCCCTTAAAAGGTTGCCGTCAGGCAGGTTGAATTGAAACGCCAACGAGGCGGGAGATGCTTGCGAGCCGTCGCCGCGACGCGCGATAAACCGGAACAGAGCCCGGAGCCATGCAAGAGGCGACCACGACACGCTCGACATTCCCTACCCCGCAAAATTGATCAGTTGCCCAGTCTTTCCCGGTGTCCGATGCGCCCCGCCGCACACGCTTGCGCGTGTCGAATCCCGGAGGGCCTAGCCGCCCGTGCCGCGTACGCATCTGCCGGCGTTACTGCCGCCACTGCCGGCTTGGCGGCCGTCACGCATCAAGCAGGTACGTTCTCAGCCTTGATACGCTTGCTGAAGCGCGGTACGGGCTTCGCTTTCACGAGCACCGAGGCCGGCGCCACGAACGATTCACGGGTGCTGGGCTTTTGCCGCACACGTTCCTCGACCGGCATGCGCTTGATCGTCACAAGCCCGGGGACCTGCACCGATCCGAAATCCTTGATGTGATTGGCCGAGACCTCCTCGAGCGCTTTCAGCGCGCGGGAAACCTGCGCGGCGGTAAGCGACGAGGCCGCAGCGACGGCGGCGACAAATTCTTTCTTCCTCACTTCCATCCTCTCCGTAAGTACGAACACGAGACCCGATAAAACCGAGTCTCTTGTCACGACCGACCGAGAGATTCGTTCCGGCCATTGCTGCACCGAACGCAGGAAGGATTCTATCCCCATTCCTCGAAAATATGCGTTTAACGCAGAATTTATTTTCGATTAAGGAAGAATTCAGAAACCAGAGATCTTGACCGGGCGGATCGGCGCGGCGTCGCGCTCCGTCTTTTCCGGCCGGCGCCGTTCGCGCACGAGAATTTCGTGGGGGACCTCAGGCGTGACGCACGGGTTCTTCACGCACACGAGCAATTGGCCGAGTTCGCCGCAGTCGGCGCCGCAGCAGCAGAGCAGCTCCGCCCCGCCGGCCGCGCGCTGCCCGCACTCGGCGCATCGAACCTCAATCACGACGCCCTTGGCAACTTGCTCGAGCACGCGGCCGAAGCAGTATCGACAGCAATGATCGGCAAGACGCCATCCGCTCGCGCCCCGCGATTTGCGCAAAGGCTTGCCGTCGGCAGGCTGCTCGTCGGACGGATCATCTGCTCCGAACAGGTCGAACTGGACGAGCATCGCTATGCCTCCAGCGGAATCAGAACCGGCGGCCGTGACCAGGCGACGCCCCGCTCATGACCGCGGCGAAGCATCGTCAATGCGAGCTCGATGCGATCGACGACCGGGTCCGGGTGAACTTGAACGACAGCGCGCGACCAGGTCACGTACGTCACAGACGAGAAGAAGAGGCCCGACCACTTGCGAGGCTTCGCACCCTTCGCGTTTGCGCCGGAGACAACCTCCTTCTCGCGGTTGAAACACGAGACGCAAATCGTGCCGCCGCGCACGAGACGCATGCGGCCGACGAGCCGCGACCCTTGCGTGCGGCCGTCGCGCCGGCAGCGCACGCACGCCGGCCGATAGACGATCGATGAAGACGGTGGGCTCGCCGCGGGCGGAGCATCGACTCCCGCATGCGTGGCACCGACCGAGCACCCGATGCATCGCTGCAGGCGCCCTTGCTTAACAGAGTGCGGCGCGTCGGTGAAATTTCGCGCGCATGCATTCACACTCATCGTCCCATAGTGCGCGCACGCGAAGTACTTGCCAGGCGCGCCCTCTTGCTCGAAATACGTCACGGGGAAATCGGGTTTCGCTGCCATAGGACACCGTCGTCGAAGAGGTAGGTCAGTGCAATAGGGCTGAGCGCGGCCGGTCCTCCACTACGCGGAACCGGACGCCGAGCACACGCGCGGCGCGAAAAAATATTTCGATCGCCTCTTCCTCGTCGCATTCGAACTCGGCCGCATACACGGCAAAGTCCCACGAATCGTCGGCATTGATCGCAGCGATCGCGCGCCGCACGCGCCAATCGGTATGTATCGGTATCGCTTGGGCACTCATGTCGCGGAATATTCCTCGATAAGCCAACCACCGCCATCAGCCTTTGTCTGCTTGATGACCTTTTTCATACGGAATACGGGCAGTACTTCACCGCACAGCTTTAATTTCAATTGGCCTTTGTCCGTCGTGCGGCCGCCCTTCGTTTCATGGATCTCGAGAACCATGTCGAAAGGAAGCACGAGCCAATCGACCTCGTAAAACGTGTTGTTTGCGAGGCGCACGTTGAACGGGTGGAATTTCCAGAACAGGACTTTGCCGATGCGCTTCTGTTCCTCGAGGAAATCCGCGTACTGCCCTTCGGTCTTGTTCATCGTGCCTTTCGGCAAGCGGCCCAGCGCCTGGAATGCCTGGTTCGCTGCGTGCGCACGCAAGACCTTTGCATCGGCAGCGGAGAGCGCAGGCGCGACCGCAGCGGGCGCGGGACCTTGTGCGCGACGTGGCGCCTCACGCTTCCGCAAATGCTCGGCGTATTGCTCGGGTGTCATGCGCACGCTATTCGTCATGCTTCAGGCCTCACCGCTCGACGCGGATGCGCGAGCGGCGAGCGCACGCTCGGCGTCGAGCACGAGTTTCGCAGCGACCGGCTCGCCCCGCGCTTTGCGCTCGAGCGCGCGCTGAGCCCACGCGAGCCCCGGAACCGACGTCTGCTGAAGGTGCGTCCGCGCGAGCGACGCGAGGCGAGCCTTCGCCGACTCTGTGTCCGTCACCGCGGTGCCGGGCGCAACGAGCGCCGGCGCGCGCTCTGGAACGGGCGGCACGATTCCCTGCGCGAGCACGGCCTCGAGCGCGGCGGCGAAGACGGGGCGCAACCATTCGCGCGACTTTGAAAGTATGTCGTATTCGCCCACGCGCACGGCGGCCCAAAACACGCATGCGTCGGTCCACCGGTCCTCCCCTCGCCTGCGCCGCTCCATCTGCACAACGGCTTCAGAGAGCGCGCGATCGGCGTCGATCGCCGGCGGCAGGCAAACGCGCAAGAAGTCCGCCCACGACGGGGGATGCTTCAGCTTCTCGACCGCCGCCATGCCGCGGCGAATCTGTCCGATGGTCAATCCGTTCGCACGGATCCGCTCTGCCCAAACGAGCTTCGCGCTTGCGATGCCCGTGTCGACGCCGTCGACCACGTCGCCCGAGAGAAATTGATCGCCGAAGCGTCGCCCCCAGATTCCATGCAGATGCAGGAACACCCGATCGATGCCCGTATCGGCGCCGCTCGGCGCGCGCTCAGTTGACGAAGCGAGCGTCAGCGTCGATGGTCTTGCCGTCATCGCGTGCTCCTACGGAATGAGGGGATGCCGAACCTACGATCGAGCGCGAAGAAGCAAAGCGCGTGTCGTCGCGCGCGGCCGGCGCCGAGGCGACCGGCACAGGCCACGCATCAGCAAAGTGCCGAGAGGGTCCAAAGAACGTCTTAGCCTGCTTCACGTACTCGGTGCCGAGCTTCCCTGTTTTGTCGCAGAACACCGCGTAGCGCTGCACGCCCTCGAGCATTTGCGCAGCGGTGTCGCCAGCAGCAATGCGCGCCTTCCAAGCCTTCAGCGCGTCGGCCTTCGAATTTCCACCGCCCCGACTCGGATAAAGCGCCCAGGCCTGCTCGAAATCATCGTCAGGCTGCGCAGCAGCCGATATAGATTTAGATCTGCGTTTTTTATCTGTGTTTACATCTGTCTTGTGATTGGGCGATTTCGCACCATCGACGGTGCGCTTTCGCCCCATGGATGGTGCGATTCCGCCCGATGCATTGGGCGAATTTGCACCATGCGCTGCGACGGGGGTTTCGGGCTGTGCAAGGTGCTTCGACTCATCATCGAACGCATACCAGTTGACTCGATCCCAACTGTCCTCAGCGAGCGTGCGCGCGAGCAAAACACCTTCGTCGACGAGCTTGCGAAGGATGCGTTTCACCTGATCGGCACTTAGGTATGGGAACAGCAGCGAGAACGCGCGAGCACTGTTGAACGTCCAGGTCCGGCCCTGGTGCTGGTGCTTCCCGTTCGCCTTGTTGTGCAAGATCCAGAATCGAAGATTCTGAAGAATGACAGCGGCGTTCACGCCATATCGAACGGCGTCGTCGACCTCGAAATGGTGCGTCGTCATGCGCCCCCCGCGCAAGCGGTGCGGCGCGCGGACTTGCAATCTGCACAGTTCACAAAAAATTGCAGAACACGTTCTGCTTGGCAGGCAACTTTCGGGATATAATTCACGCTAACTCGATGTAGTGGTTTGCAAAAAGAAGGCCCCGGCGTTCGCGCACCGGGGCCTTTTTGTTTTTTGTAATCAACAGGTTAATCATCAGACCGATCGGCTCGACAAGGCAGTCAGCACCGAAGAAATACGTCTGTTCGAAACCGGGCGAAACGCACTCTTTTTTTCCGATTTTGGTCATTTTTTGGTGCTTAGAACGACCAAAAAGCAAAAGACATCTGCCTAACCGAACGAACTCTTTGCCATCACGAGCAAAAATGCGTATCGTGCAACCCTAAAGAACGATTACGACAGAATCTCTGCTTTCTTCGTATAAGCAGACGATTTCGAAGGGCAGAAATCTGCGTATCGCTCAGGATAAAAGATATGAAGTTCGGTAATGTCCGGCGCAAAAAACTTGGCGAGCGCGGCCGCGAGGTCGCGTGACGCGTTGTGCAAACCGCGTTCGATGCGCGACAGATTCCCCGTGAACGTGCCTACGGCGGCCGCAACCTCCTTGAGGCTGAGGTCCCGAGCCTCGCGAGCTTTGCGAAGCGGGCTGAGATTGGCTGCGGTCATACCTATCTGCTTTTATCGAAGAAAATTTCCAGTAATTGTGCGTGAAGGGCAGATTTTGCGCAATGGCAAGCATGCGTCATGAGAAAACCGCAGATCCGACGGAACCAAGTCAGCAGTCCGAATACATTGAATGATCAGGGAGTACCCACACGTGTCCTTAGCTGAAATCGGCGCACAGATCCGCCGCTACCGACTCGAACGCGGCCTGACATTGATGGAAGTACAGGCACTTACGGGAATCAGCAACTCCAGCCTGTCGAAGATTGAGACGGGCAAACAGGGCGTGCCGCAGCCCAAGTTGGAGGCTCTCGCGACGGCATTGCAGGTGCGTGTCGCAGATTTTTTTCTTCCAACAAGTACAAATTCACTTCAAAGCAAGTCCGTTGCGGTGCATAATTCTGCACTCGACGCAACGGACACAACTACATCGCCCGCGTCGGACAAAGAAGAAATTACCGACTTAAAGTGGGACGATAACGTGGCGATTGGAACGCTAGAAGTAAGACCAGATGCAGCCCGGGGGGGCGTGACCGTTTCAGTCAGCGCCCGAGAGAAGATTCTGTTTCAAGGGTCCTTGATCCGCGAGACCGGTGTCGATCCTGAAAACCTTGTTTCGTTCAAGTTGCGCGACAGCGCAATGGGGCCGCGTTTGTGCCAAAACGACAGCATTGTTGCGGATCGCGCAGATACGGAAATTCCAGACGATGGCGGCGTGTTTCTCGTCGTGATCGACGACAAAGCATGCGTGCGCCGGCTGCATCACTACATCAACAAGGGCATTCGCATCACCACGGACAGCGGCAAGGTCCCCGAGATGACGCTCGACTACCGCCAGTCGCAGGCGCTGGTCATTGTAGGCCGCGTAAAGGGATTCCAAGGCATCGGCGGTTTCTAAGCGGGCACGAGCAGGCCCCTTCCTCCCTCCAGCAAAGCCCGGACGCGTCGCGCCGGGTTTTTTTTCGCCTAAATTTCTTCCTTTATCGAAAACTGCGCTTGATGGAGTTTCCGTATTCGCATAGTGTTCTGCCACCAGCGCAGAATACTGGACGGACACGGACCCGCTCAAGTGACACTTACCACGACACGCATCATCGAAGTACGCGCTTCGTCCTGGGGACGACTCTTTGATTGCGCGTATGCATGGGAAGGCGAGCACCTTCTCAATCTCAAACGCCCTTCGGGCATCCGAGCAAGCCTCGGCACTGCAGTCCACGCCAGCACCGCCGTATTCGACCAGAGCCGTATTGACGGGACGGGGATCACCGCGAGCGACGCGGCCGACGTATTCGTCGCCACGCTTCACAACCCGGGCGGCGACGTCGACTACAAGCAGGACCGCAGCATCACCATGCGCGAGGCCGAGCAGATCGGCCTGACCCTGCACGCGAAATATTGCGCGGAGATCAGCCCGCAATTCGAATTCGTCGCGGTCGAGATGAAGATGGAGCCGGTCGACATCGACTGCGGCGACGGAATCACGCTGCGCCTAAAAGGCACGATGGACCGAGCGCGCGTGGCGCGAGGTGGCGCCGGCGGCGTGATCATCCCCGACATCAAGACTGGATCGCGGCTCATCGATGCCGACGGCAACGTGCTGATCAAGGGACGCAGTCCTCAGCTCGGCGCGTACGCGATCATGTTCGAGCAGAACACGCGCACCCCGACTGAGGGGTCACAGATCATCGCCCTTCAGACGACAGCGAGCGCGCGCACGGGCGTGAGCAAGACGTTCGACGCCAAGCGCCCAATGCTCGGCACCTCATACGAAGACGGCCTGATTGCCCATGCCGTCCAGTTCCTCAAGTCGGGCATGTTCCCGCCCAACCCAAGCAGTCCTCTGTGTGACCCCCGCTTTTGCGGCCGGTGGGATTCGTGCATCTACCGCGACGCGTAACCGACCTACCCTTTCACTGGAATCCCGAGACTATGGCAACGACGTCCCTAACCGCACTTCGCGAAAACAACGCGCCGACTGAAAAGAAGTCGTCGCCGCAGCAGACCCTGAGTGACTTCTTCCAGAAACACAAGGCGCAGCTCGAAATGGCGCTGCCGACGCATCTCAAACCCGACCGCATGATGCGATTGGCGCTGACGCAATTCAGCCAAAACGCCGAGCTCGCCAAATGCGACATCCGGACGATTTTCGCGAGCGTGATCGTGGCCGCGCAACTCGGGCTTGAGATCGGCATCACGGGCCAAGGCTACCTCGTGCCCTACAAGGGCAAGTGCACGTTCGTGCCAGGTTGGCAGGGTCTCGTCGACCTCGTAGCACGCGCCGGGCGCGCGGTGGTCTACACAGGCGTCATTTACAGCGACCAGAAGTACACGTTCACCGATGGCGCGCGGCGCGACCTCGTGATCCACAACGAGACATCACTCGACGATCCGCTCGACATCACGCACGCCTATGCGATCGGATGGATTAAGGGCGCCGATATCCCCGTCGTCGAACTCTGGCCCATTAGCAAAATCGCGCGCCACCGCGACAAGGTCAACAAGGTCGGGCAGAAGCACTACAGCTTTAACAACTGGGAGATGTACGCGCGCAAAGTGCCACTCCTACAAGTCATCAAGTACGTACCGAAGTCGGTCGAACTCTCGAACGCGATCGCGCTGGACGCAGCCAGCGAAGACGGAAAAAACTTCACGATCGACGGCGACGGCCTCATTGCACCGATCAGCGACCTGAACACCCCCGACGTCGACGATGGACAGCACGGTGCTGAAAACGATACGCAGCGTGTCGAAAGCGCTCAGGAACCAGCTCAGACCACCACTATCGCTACGGCAGCCGCGCCATCGCACGCGAACTCAGCCCAAGCGGAGCCCGAGCAAGACCCCGCAGAGCGCGAGGCCGACAAGATCGAGCAGCAGCTGCGCAACGCAACGAGCGAAGACACGCTGGACATTGCCGCCGATCTGATCTCGTCGACGCCGAAGCATCGGCACAAAGCGCTCAACGCACTTTTTCGCGAGCGCCGCGCCGCCCTCCAAGAAGGCGCGCAGAGCTCGAAGCAAGCGACCCTCATTCAGATGGACTGACGCGGAGCGGCGCGCGAGCGCCGCTCCCCTCCCCCAACAGGAGCCAACGTGAAAATCACCAGCATCAGCATTCGCAACATCCTCGGCGCGCGCCGCATCGATATCGCTCCGGCGCGCCCTATCACCTTATTCGCGGGATTCAACGGCGCCGCGAAGTCATCAATCCAGGAAGCCGTGCGCATGGCCTTCACGGGCGAGACGTTGCGCGTGAACCTGAAGAAGTTCTATCCGACTCTGGTCACAGAGGGAGCTAAGGCAGGGACTGTGAGCGTCGCTACGGACATCGGAGAAGCGTCGTTTTCGCTCCCGGCCGGCACGAACGCCATGACCGGAGACCTGTCGCTCGGGCTTCCCGAGGCGCTCCCCTACGTTCTCAACGCGCAGGGCTTCGCGCGCTTGACCGACGACGAGCGGCGCACTTTCCTGTTTTCCCTCACCGATTGCGGCGTCACCGAGGACCGGCTGCGCACGATGCTGCTCGAGGCCAAGTGCGACGCCGTCTTCGTCGAGGAAACGCTGCCCCTGCTCAAGTCGATCACGGGCTTTCCCGCGGCCGCGAAGTTCGCGACGGTCAAGGTGACCGAAGCGCGCGGCGCATGGCGCGAAGTCACGGGCGAAACGTACGGCTCGAAGAAGGCTGAAGGTTGGCAGGCCGAGAAGCCCGAAGTCGATGCCGAAGCGATCGCGCAGGCCGAGGCGAAGCGTGATGCATGCGAGAAGCAAGTGCACACGACGCAGGAAATCATCGGCAGCCTTAAGGCTAAGGCCGAAGCGTACGAGTCCGAAACCCGAGAACGCGCCGCGGCCCGCGAGTTGGGCGAAAAAGTGCCGCGGCTTTTCTCGCAACTGATGGCCGATCGCCAGACGCTCGCCGAGGTTCAACAGCAGGTCGACGCGCTCAAGGCAAAGGCCGGAAGCGGGCCGCGAGTCGGGCTCGAACACGACCTGGCGCGCGGCATCGAATATGCCCTGGATGCCCTCGAAGGAACGAAGACGGAAAGTCTCGTCGAAATCTGCGCGCAGCTACAGCCGTCCTTCGATCGGTACGTCGACAAGTACGGCTTGCCGAGCAGCACAGGCGACGACGAGGCGCGCGCGAAGCTCGCGGAGTTCACCAAGGCACTCGAGATGGCGACCAACGCTCAAACGAACACCGAGCGTTCGTTGCGCTCCGCCGAGATCGCCCGCGAGAAAGCAGCGCAACCGTCGAGCAGCGAACAGGTCACGCAAGCCGACATCAACGTTGCGCAGGAATCGCTCGAGCTTCATCTCGCCGAGTATCGCGAGGCAGACGAGAACTACATCACCCTTCAACAGCAAAAGACGAAGGCAGACGAGGCAGACGACAAGTCCACGCGCGCCGCCAAGCATCACACCGCTGTGCTCGAGTGGGGGAAGCTCGCCGAGCAGCTCGGACCCGAAGGCGTGCCCGCGCAGCTGCTCGCGAAAGCGCTTAGGCCAATCAATAGCGCCCTTCGCAAATCCGCGATGGACACGAACTGGCCGCAGGCGACGATCCATACGGACATGACCATCACCGGCGACAGTCGTGCTTATAGCCTGCTTTGTGAGTCGGAGAAGTGGCGCATCGACGCGATGCTCGCCGAAGCGATCGCATCGATTTCGGGCCTCGGGATTTTGATCCTGGACCGCGTCGATGTGCTCGACGCGAAGTCGCGCGTCGCCCTCCTCCTCTGGCTCGCGAAGCGAGCGAACGATGGCGCCATCAACACGGCCCTCCTCTTCGCCACCCTCAAGCAACCCGCGCTTGGAATGCCCGAGCAGATCGCGTGCGAGTGGGTGCATGAGGGCGAACTCGCCGACGTCGACCAGATCGCCGAACTGTTCCCGGCCATTAGCGACCAGATCGCGAATTCGAACTCGTATCGCAACGCGGCGTAGCTGAACACATGCGGGGGCACTCCCCCGCTTCTCACGGAGCAAACGTTTTGAGCCTCAATCGCTGCACATTCATTGGAAACCTCGGCGCTGATCCCGAGGTTCGATACATGCAGAGTGGCGAAGCGATCGCCACGTTTCGAATCGGCGTCACGGATCGCTACAAGGACAAGCAGTCTGGCGACCAGAAGGAAATCACCGAATGGATCCGCTGCCAGGTGTTCGGACGCTATGGCGAGATCGCCGGCGAGCACCTGAAGAAGGGACAACAGGTGTATGTCGAAGGCAAGTGGCGCACGCGCAAGTGGCAAGACCAGTCCGGCAAGGACATCTATTCGACCGAGCTTCGCGTCGATAGCTTTCAGATGCTCGGGGGCGCTCGAAGCTCCGGTGGGGCAAACGACGATCGCGAGGAGCGCTCGAACAACCCGGCGCCGCCCCGCGGCGGCAAGCCCAAGTCGAGCGGATATGGCGACATTCCTGACGACGACATCCCGTTCATGCGGCCCGCTGCTGTCGACGGCATTCCCCTTCGGCGCGACGGCGCAGCGCGGTACTGATCATGGAAACGGCACAAGCACAACCAAAGCTGAGCCGCGCACAGCGTCGCGGCACCGATAAGGCATCGGTGCGCGCGCGCCGAGACGCGGGTGAGGCAGCGGCAGCGACGAAGCGCATGCGGTCACACATCACGAGCCTGGTGTACAAGGCAGAGGCCCATGCGCTCAAGAAGGCGGAGATCGCGAACAACCTTCCCTTCGCGCACGAGGAACAGCGACCGCGCATCGATGCCGTGTTCGGCCCCGTCGAATCGTTGCTCGACACACTGGTCGCGACCGGAGAAATCGAAACACTGCGAAACGGCGTCGCAGGTTTCCGCGCGCCTGATGGAAACCTCTATCCGCTCGCGCCTGCGCTCGAGAGCGTGTGCGTTACCTACGATAAGCTCGCGCGCACTCATGGATGGGACGACCAGACCGCGGGCCTTCGCAAGCTCGCCAAGCATTTCGAACTAGATATGCCCATCACGCAGCGCGAGGTCGACGCGGCACGGGCATCGATCGCCTGGATGCGCGATCGCACGTTGACAATGACGCCGGCGCAAATATCGGCCGAAATGCTAGAGGTCCAGATTCAGCGCGAATTGGCGTACGCCGGGATCATCAAAGCGTGAGTTGGAACAGCAGTTTTAAGTCTGCTGGAAAGGGGCTATCGCGAAACACCCCCCTCAAGCGTTCCGCTTTCCAGTCCAAGCCCGGCGCGAAGCAGATGCAACGCGCGGCGCCGATCGCTCGCACGAAGCCCGAGGCGCTCTCCTATCCAGTTTGCGATATTGCACCGGATCGCAAACTCGCACCGCGGTCGGGTCTGAAAAGCCGCCGAGCACCGACGAGTAAAATCAGGAAATCGGCGAACGGAGAGTATTGTCGGTTGCGCCTGCCAGGCGTGTGCAAGACGGAGATCGGAAACGTCGTGTGGGCGCATTCGAACCGCAGCGAGCACGGCAAGGCAGGAGGTATGAAGGCGGATGACGTATATGGCTGCTACGCGTGCTACTGGTGCCATTGCGTATATGACAGGCAGCATGCACGCCCGCAAGGAATGACACTTGAGTTCGTGGAGACACGGTTCACAGAAGCCATGCGAGAATCCCAGCACGCCCTCCTGCAAAAAAGCTTGATTGACGAACCCCCACCAACCACGAAACCCCTCCGCCAATCCTAGTTGATAGCCGTATAGCTGTATATCCGTATAGCACGCCTGATATACACCTATACGCACGCAAACACACACATAAGTATTTGATTCACCGAACGTTGCATTTCACGCACATTGCAACTACCCTGCGCGTATTCACATCAAGCGCGCGGGGTATTTGTCATGGCTGTTGTCTTGTTTGGCGGAGAGAAAGGGGGCAGTGGTAAAACCACGCTGGCCGTCGGGTATGCCGCAATGCTGGCGGGCGAGGGACGTGACGTGCTACTCGTCGATGCAGATAGGCAGGGATCGGCATCGCTATGGCACAAGATACGTCGCACGGAGAAAATCACCCCTGAAATCACGTGTGTCAGCATCTATGGCGCCACGATTGCAGAAGAGCTGACGACCCTCAAAGCAAAGTACGACGATATCGTGGTTGATACGCCTGGGCACGACGCGGAGGAAATGCGCGCCTCGATGGTGGCCGCCGATGTGGTGGTCACACCTGCTCAAACCAGCCAGTTCGACATCTTCACGTTCGCGAAGATGGACAACCACGTCAAAAACGCGCGGATCTGGAACAAGACTTTGCGCGCACTCGTGGTGATCAACCGCGCTCCGACAAACGCCCGATCGACCGACGTGGCGGAAATGCGCGAAGCCCTTCAAGACCTGACCCAATACCGGCTGCTGGACGGGTTCATCAGCGAGCGCAAGATATTCCGCCTGACGGCGCGCGACGGCCGCGCCGTGACCGAATACAACGGCAGCACTGACCCCAAGGCCGTAGCCGAGATGCGCGCCCTTGCTCTGGAGATCGCACAATGAATGCAGCCGCACGAGGGAAGGGCTTTCGCAGCCCGATGGAATTTATCAAGGGCGGCAACAGCGACGAGGCAGAAACACCGTCCTCCCTGACAGCAATCGACGCTGCCGAGGCAGCCGCGCACACACAAGACCAGGTGGCCGCCACTATGGCTTCGGAGGCCGTCGCTGCACCCAAGCCGCGGGAAAGGGCGCCCAAGCCCCCTGTGGAGCCGCAAAACGAGCCGCAGGACGATCCGTTGCCCATCCCTCGCCGCCGATCGGTGGCCACCACGCCGTTTCAAACTCGTCTCCCCGTCGACCTGCACGAGGAACTGCGGGATTTCTGGAAGGCCACGGACATTCCCATGTCCGAGGTGATCATCGCCGGCACTCGAGACAAGCTGGCCGCGTTGAAAAAGAAATACGGACTCGAGTAAAGCAAGTACACGGGGAGGGCAGGGCGGCAAACAGAACCCGAGCCTTGTAACACAGCACTCTGGACCACCGGGCGAGCAGCAATGCAGCCCGGTTTTTTTATGGTTTATCCCAACGCAAGGCAAGCCCGTCAGGGCGCGTCAGGCCCGAAGGGCACGGGCCGCGGGGAGCCTGTGGGCAGGGGAGGGACCGCGAAGCGGCTGTCCACGGCCGACAGGCGGTGGGCAGCGCCCCTGTCCATAGGCGGGCGCGAGTTCACCGACAGTGAGTGCTCACCGGGGCACGGGTTTCTAGCGATGGGGCATAACGTGTAGCCACGGGTTTCTAGCGACGATTTTCCACTATCGGGTTTCTAGCGACGGTACGAAATCGGGGGCCGGAAATCGCGAACTATCGGGTTTCTAGCGATGGTCTGGTGTGGATTAAAGAAGATTAAAGACTGATTAGGTCTCTCCAAAACACCATGTAATTCATTGAATAAAAAGGAAATTTCATGTCCATGCGATCGCTAGAAACCCGAGCCTCTATCGCTAGACACCCGAAGGTGTCGTCGCTAGGCACCCGAACACGTCGCCAGAAACCCGACAGATATCCACTGGATGACCGTCGTTAGACACCCGAGAGTTGTGCACAAACGCCGTTTTTCAGATCATCGCCAGAAACCCGAGCCTCTGGCCGAAAAGCAACGACCATCGCTAGAAACCCGAAGGTAGTGGGTTGCGAATCGTGCAGACTACCGCTAGTGTGGCCGCCATGAATGATCTCGTCGAAAAAACTAGGCAACTCGGTGCAGCGGCTCTCGCCAGAAGCGCTAAGGCTGCTGTCGCCAAGCCCGACGAGCCTACGCAGATCCCGCTCTGGCCGTCCAACGTCCGGGGCATGCCGAATTCGCTCGCGCGATCGGCGCTCTTCAACGTGAACCGCGCCGCGGCGCCGCGCGATCGATACTTCCCGGGAAAGCAAATCGCTAGCTCGGGAACGACGACGATCACGCACAAAGGCGAGGAGCTGCGGCAGGACGACGCCGACGTCTTTCTTGAGATCCTGCATCTGGCCCGAGACACGATTTTGTCGGAGCGCGTCGAATTCACCGGATACGCGATGCTGAAGACGCTCGGATGGGACACGTCGAGCAAAGGGTACGAGCGCCTCGTGAAGATCCTTGAGCGGCTGCAGGAAAGCTCGCTCAAGGTGGCGTTCGAGGGAAACCGAAAAGGCTTTCAGGGTTCGTTGATTCGAAAGTTCATCTGGAAGGACGGCACCGAGACGGACTCGGATGGGCAGACTCGGTGGATTTGCTACATCGAACCCGAGATCGCGCGACTGTTTGCATCCGATGATTACAGCCGAGTCGCGCGCGAGCAGCGGCTGCGGCTCAGGTCAGAACTGTCGAAGTGGCTACATAGCTACTACAACACCCACGCAGCTCCGTTCGCGGTGTCGGTGAAATTCATCCACCAGCAATGCGGGTCGCAGGCGAAGGCGCTGTCGCATTTTCGCGTGACGCTCAAAAAGGCTTTGACCGAACTTCAATCGGTCGGGTTTCTTGCTTCGTGGAAGATCGATGACGACGACAAGGTTCACGTCGGAAAAGCAGCGCGCGCGATCAGCGCTTAACCCGGTAACTCCATCGCGGCCGCGCGCATACACCAACACAAGTAACGGAGAGATCGCGTGGAACTCAAGCAATATTCGTTCGAAGAAGTGAAACACATGTCGTTCGAAGAGCTTGGTGCAATAAAAGATCCGATGGATCTCGGAAGCACAGGTTTCGTGGCCCCAATCCTTGTTCGCTACGTTGTACGTACCGATCAACTCCAGGCGCGGTACGCTGGAGCATCCCTTCCCACGCTTCTCAGGGCGATCAACGTGGCCGCGGCACACGCTCATTTCCCGCCTGAAATCGGTCAGCTAGCACCGCGTGCAGTGCGTAGCGCTATTGTCGACAGATACTTGGACGGTATTGCCGCAATGGTTCGAGAAAATCTCAACGCCCATTGAGATTTACTTTCGAAGGAATAGGGGGATCAACGATGCGTTCCGAACACTTGCAACCAGCGGAGAAGGCGGCGCTCGAGCGGCTGATATCGCGAGCACAAGGCAATACAGGCCAAAGTCGCAGCGTCGCTGACTTTTTGCTCGCGTGGTGGAATTCCGCGGAGTGCGGCAAATACGATTTGACGACCGCGTGGGGTGTTGATGACGACATCGTCGATGACATGTGCGTGGTGTTTCGACTCGCCTCGCGCTCGCACAGCTACCCGGACACGCTGGGCTATGGATCTCAGTTCGAGGCGATCGTGCGTGAATGGCGCCCCGAGTTGATCAGAGGCTGACTGCCGGATCAGATTCTGTCTGAGCAACAAATTGCATTATGTAAAGTAATGCTGGAGCCATGTTGGAGCGGCTCCCCAACGAATTTGTTTGACAAGTCCCAGGATGGGACTATAGTGAGGCTATGCGAATCGTAGCCAAAAGAACCCTGACCGCTTTCATAGCCAACAATCAAGACGCCGCTCCGGCGCTGATGGCGTGGTATGAGGAAGCTTCCCGGGCAAGATGGACGAAGCCGCAGGACGTCAAAGACCAATATCGGAATGCCAGCTTCGTTGGCAACAACCGAGTTGTCTTCAATATTAAGGGTAACGATTATCGATTGGTCGTTGCCATCGCTTATCGCGTCGGCATTGTGTACGTCAAATTCATCGGCACTCACGCTGAATATGATGCGATCGACGCCGCGACTGTTGAACCGGAGTAAAAGATGGAAATCCGCCCTCTTCATAGCGAAGTAGACTACGAGGCCACTCTCGTACGTGTGTCCGCGCTCGTCGATATGGATCCCGAAGTTGGCACGCCCGACGGCGACGAGCTCGAAATCCTCTCTATTCTCGTCGAGCGGTATGAGGCCGAGCACTTCCCGATGGAACGTCCCGATCCAATTGAGGCGATTCGATTCCGGATGGAGCAAGCAGGCCTCGGTGTACAAGACATGGCCGAATATATCGGGCCCAAGCATCGTGTGTACGAGATTCTGAACGGCCGCCGACACCTAACGCTTCCGATGATCCGACGCTTGCATCAAGGACTGAATATTCCCGCGAGCGTATTGATTGGCGAGGCGGTTTAACACGCGTACAGCGCTCGCTGCGTTTTTCTCGAAAACTGAAATATCAGGGGAGATGTAAATGCCGGACGCTGCCACTCAACCGTTTATTGTCGGACGCTCCGTGCGCCATAAGACCACGGCGCAGGTTTGGAAAATCTTGGAAATCGAGCACGACACTCTGAAATGCCAGAAGAAAGTGAAGGGTCGCCTCAGGGAAGCGACATTTCGATTCGATGAGGTCGATCACTACTCGTCAGCGGGTCGCGACCGCGGAACGGCTGGACGCTCCATAACGCTCAAGGGCTAACTTCAGAATTTTCCGTCCACGGTCTCGCGCACGTAGACGCCCCTTCCCTCGGATTCCGACCAGTCGATTCGATAGAGGCGGAACCGCGCGAAATAGTCGGTCTTGGGCTGCGTGATGCCCATACGCTCGCAGTACACACGAGTGCGGCTCAGCGCCGCAAATTCTGCGTCTGCCAGGTCCTTACCGCCGTCGTACTGCATGATCGCAGCGCGTTCGAGGAAGAATTCAAGCGCGTCGTCCATATCGTTCCACCCCTGCATGTGCAGGCCAGAGGATACGGCAGCGCGGCGCGCACACGCACATTTTCGGCGCGCAGGTCAAACAAAAATGCCCCGCAAATTGCGGGGCATTTCGGCCGGCTTCCGGTCGGGCTACGGTATTGCCGCTGGCGCCGATGCCGCGACCGGGATCGCCGCGCATTTCGATACGATCGGCTCGAGCACGGCCTCGTAGTCGCGGCGCTGCACGTGGTCGCGCCATAGCTGGTCAACGACCTGAGCACCGCTCCCTGCGAGCAGGTCTTGATCGGACAGGAGAGCCGGCTTGTCCGGCACCTTGTCGACGCATGCGACCGGCGTCGGAACGTCCACCGTTTGGACCTTCACGTCGAGCACTGGTGCCGGCGCGATCGCGGGCCCGGATGCACACGCGGCGAGCGCCGCGCTACAGAGCAGCGCGCAGAGCAGCGATTTCATTTTCGCAACCTCCATTCTTCGAACTCGGATCATTGATACGCGCGGTCAGCCGCGCGATCGTCGCGCGATCGGACGTCTGAGCAGCCAGCGCCGCTGCGACGGCCGCTGCGGCATCTTGCTTGGCCTGCGCCCCTTGGGCCGCGATCGCCTTGACGGTAGCCGTCTGCAGGGCCGCCGTCGACGACAGCTTCAGGTTGTCGGCGCCGAGCGTCGCGTTCTCGCCGAGCACGATCTGGTAGTTCCCGTTGAGCTTCGAGTAAGCGAGCTGCTCGGCCGCGAGCGCGGCCTTCGTGTGTTCGAGCAACGCGTACAGGACCAGAATCACGCCGAGCACGACGACCGCGACGATGGCGCCGAGAATGGCTTTCCAGTTCGCGATCAGAGCGGTAGGCCCGATCCAACTGAGCAGGCCCGCCACGAGGCTAAAAACGAGCGCAGCGCCGCCGCCCGAGAACCACACCCAATGCGCAATCAAAAACGAAATCACTTCTCACCTCCCTCTGCTGGTTTGTCAGGCACCGATGGCCCCTCGCCCTGAGCGCGCTTCGCGAGAGCGAAGCCGATCGCGGGCATCAGCGTCGCGCAGCCCGCGGCGAACGCCCCGAATGAGGTCGCCAGCGCCGTCGAGTACGCGCCGACATCGAGCGCGTGATGCGTCAACTGCCGCACGCCCCACGCGACGATCACGCCGAAGCCGCCCATGCCACCGATAGCGAAGCTCGCGCCGAAGCACAGAGCCAATACGCGAATCAGGTCATACGACTCGCCGTCTGCTTCCGTGAGAATGTGGCGCATGAAGGTGCGCACAAACTCGAACTGAGGCATCCGGCAATGCGACCGAATGAGCCCCCACATACCCTTCCTCCCTCTATCACTTAGGTCGTCGCCGTCGTCGCTTGGACCAGTCCTGACAGGAACAGCGCAGCTTCCGCCCCGCGCCGCTTCACAAGGCCAGCGAGAACGACGCCGCCGGCCAGATTCCATCGCGCGAATTGCGCGGCCGCGCCCTCGAAGTCGCCCGCGTCGAGCAGCTTCAACAGCGTTGATGTGTCGAAATTCCCGGTCCCGACGTTGTATGCAAAGTCGCAAAGCGCGACGAACTCCGGCTTCGTCAGCGCGACCGTGACGTGCGCGCGCACATTTGCCTGCACGGCGCTCATGTCGGCCAGCAACGCGGCATCCGCTTGCGGCTGAGTCCACACGAGGCCCTGATGCACTTCGGGTCCGGTGTGCCCATATCCGATCGTCCACGGCGCGCCGATCAGCCCGAGCGCGAGCACTGACGCGGGGATCGCGACGCCGCGAAGCGTCTGTGCCCACAGGCCGAGCGCGACAAGCTTCTGCGCGAGCGCCGAGGCGGGGTCCGGGTACGCGGTGAGATAGCAGGCCTCAGCGCTTTTCGTGAGCGAGAGGTCGTCCGCGGTGAGTACGAGGTCGTCGTTCATTTGCCGGCGGCCACTGTGTCGACGCGGCGGTGAATTTCGGAGAGCGCGCGCCGCGTCTCCTCCATGTTGGTATTCACCGCCGCAATGAGGCGATCGATTGTCTGATTCAGCGCGCCGATCGACTCAGTGAGTTCCTTAGACGTGACGTAGTTTTCGGCGCAATACACCCGGTGCTCGGCGAGCCCATCGTTAGCCTTGCGTGCGTCAGCGCGTACGGACATGAACAGAAACCACAAGACGGTCGAGAAGGCCATAAGCACCAACACGAGAACCGCCCAGATGGCCTGAATAACTGGCAGCAAATCCATGTTCATTTTTGATGTTTGCGATGATTGATCGATGCCCGTTGTGAGGCCACGCGATCAGTCTGTCGTCACGACAAAAACGAAAAGGCCGCGCGAAGGCGGCCCCGGTTCCTGCTGCATTTTCCTTACGCCCGAGCTGCTCGCGCGCTGTACGTGATCACGTCGAACATCGCGTTCGGGTCGTAACGCCACGCACCCGGGAAGCCGATCGCCTCAAGCGCTGCTTCGCTGCACCAGTATTTCCCGCGCGCGTCGCCGGTCGCGGGGCGCAGCACGAAGCCGAGGAGCCCGACGTAGTCATACGGCGCGCCGACTCGCTTCTCGAACCACGCGCGCGCGGCATCGATATTGCCGGGACCGTCGATGATGTCCCACTCGTCGAGCGGCAACGTCTGATGCGTCGCGATTCGCACGCCGATACCGGGGACAGACGACGCGATGGTGTACGTTCCGCGCGGCCCCTCGCCGAGAATAACCTCGACGTGCGAGTACGGGCCGCGCATCCACCAGCTGATGAGCTTGTCGAGTAGCGATGAATTGCCTTTGTAGAAGGCGAATTTCATGACCAGGTGATTGCTTGCACCGTGGCGACAGTCGTCGCAGCATCGATCTGCGACTTCAGGGTCTGGCGTTTTTGAAACGCTTCCCAACCTTGCGCGAGCGTCGCTTGGTAGAGCCCCGTCAGATCGGCGAGCGTGAACGGTACCTGCGTATTGTCGGCCGCGACCCAATAGAACCCAGCCGGCGTCGCACCGGCGATCGTATAGCCCTGAGTTGCCGATACGAGGAGCGTCTGGCTGTCGCTGTCGGCCTCGAATGTCTCCGTTACGCCGGCCGCCGTGGTGAACGAAACGTTCTGCTGGATCGCATCCGCATAGGCGGCGTCGATGACCAGCTTCTGCGTGGTTTGCGCCGTGGCGAGCAGCTGGGCCGCGGTCGGGGTCACCGAGACGAGCACACCGCTGACAACCTTGAAGCCGGTCGTGTTTTGGATCGCAGCCGACCACTGCGCATCCGTAATTTCGATCACATTCGTACCGGTCGGAACCGGACTGTCTTCGCTGTCGTAGAACCCCACGATGGCGCCGGTCGAATCGTAGGCGGCGTATTTCTGTCCCATTGCTTAGTATCCGATAACAAGAACGTAGCCAGCACCCGACGCGTTCTGGCTCGCGACGTAAATCTGCGTGAGTGAGGTCCCGTACTTCTGGCTATAAACCGGGCTGTTCGTAGAGACCGAACTCGCGATGATCGCCAAGATGGCGGTTGGAAAGGCGATAGGTAGCGTCGCCAGCTGCAAGGTCAACGATGCCGATGCGGTGAAGTAGAGCCACTGCATGATGAGACCGCTCGGCAGCTTCTGATAGCCAGGCAACGCGATTGAAGCCGTGAACGAAGCGAGCGCCGCATAATTGTTCGCCACGAATGCCGTCGTCGCGAGCTGCGTATTGCTCGTCCCGTAAACGGCGGTTGGCGCGGTCGGCGTACCGGTGAATGCGGGCGACGCGAGGGGCGCGAAGCCCGTCGTCACACCCGTGATCGCCGCCGTCACGAATGCCGTTGTCGCAAGCTGAGTCGTGTTCGTGCCAGCCGTCGCAGTCGGCGCGGCCGGCGTGCCGGTGAAGGTTGGCGAAGCGAGCGGTGCGAGCCCACTCGTTGCCGTGCTCACCGCGCTTGTGACAAACGCCGTGGTGGCGATCTGGGTTGTGTTCGTGCCGGCGGCCGCCGTCGGCGCCGTCGGCGTTCCGGTCAAGACCAGGCTGGGGAAGTCGGTAACCTGCGTGTAGACGTTGGTGCCGTCCGACCACAGATTCTGCGAGTACCCTTGCGTGACCGCGATGCCCGTGCCTGCGGCCGTCTTGACAGTGAGCGTGTACGCGCCCGTCGTCTTATTGAGGACGGTCCACTTCCCTTGCCCCGGCACGATGACCGCGATGTTCGCTGTCAGCGCTCCAGTCAGATTCAGCACGCCGTTACCAGCCTGCACCGCCGAAAGCGTGACGTTCGCGCCGCCCGCGACCGGCACGGAAATCTCGCCGCTGACCGTGTTTTGCACGAAGGCCGTCGTCGCGAGCTTCGTCGAGTTGTCTCCGAGCGCCGGAGTCGGAGCGGCCGGCGACCCGGTGAAGGTCGGCGAGTTGATCGGAGCAACCGTGGGCGGGATAACCGTTCCGCCGAGCAGGCTGTTCACTTGCGTATAGAGCCACGCCGTCCGATTGGCGAGGTTCAGCAGCGGCGCGTTCGCGAGCCCTCCCACGCCACCTTGAACAGGATCTGAGACTTCGAGCTGATATACGCCAGCATCGTATTCCGCGACTTCCGGTTGATTTGCCATTTATCGCGGCCTCAGAACGAAATGACCCACGTCCCGGAGAGAGACAGGTCGCTGTTGAAGTTGAGAGGCAATGCGCGCGTGCGGCGTGCGTATAGAACGCCGCCGGCAGTCAGCAAACCGAATTCGGAGATCGAGAGCCCAAACGCGTTGACGTCGGCAGAACCAAGCGAGAACGGAAAGCTGACCTCGTTGGTAGCCGGATAGGTCGGCGTGCCTAGGCTGTTCATGTACGCGCCCGTCAGCGCGGCATTCGCGAATACCTCGGCCGTCGCGTTGGTTCCGAAGCCAATCTGCGTCAGGCTTCGATTTGCGACGTCGCCGCCAAGAAGGTGCGCATGCGTGGCTTGGGAACCGATGACGATCAGGTTGTGATCATCGAATTCCTCGATGAGCGCGCCCTTTCGAAACACCTTGTAGGAGAGGCGCCCGGTAGGCGGACGCGATTTTTCGCGGAAACGAAACACTTAGACCTCCGATCATTTGGAGGTCAGTCTCGTGTCACGACTATGCGAGATCTTCAGTGATCGCGAACCCGCCGAGGTGTTCGATCACGCCGTTGTAAGAGCGAAGCCCGCTATAGTCATAGTTGTAGGAGACCGTCATCGAAGCGGCGTCGGTTGGCGTCGTCAGTGTGTCCGAAAGCTGTGCAAGCCTCGTCGGCATCACCGACATGCTTTCGGTTGGGCTCGTCAGTGTGTCGGCGAATGGAACGCCGACGCCGAGCGTATGGAACGAGTCAGTCGGTGGCGTGAGCGTGTCGCTGAGCACCGATCCCGTCAGCGCGATCGAGCGCATGTGCGTGCCGGCGGCGCGAAGCGTATTGATGAGCGAGACAACCGTTGTCTGGAACGAGGTCAGGTCACCGCCGTTGATCAGATCGTAGGCGTATGAGACATCGAACAGACCATAGACGTTCGTCGATACTGCGTTGTAGTCGATCGAACCGTCGAAGTCGTGGTCCGAGTTGTACACGCTGCCCGTCACACCGCTTGTGACGACGTCGGTCACCGTTGCGGATTGCCCCGTGTACGTCTCGATCGCCATTTCGAGCGCGACGTTGTTGCTCGCCGGGCGCAACACAGTCGCGATGATTCGCGGACCATACACTGCGTCGAGCTCGCCCGTCGCGCGCGGCACGTTGTAATACGATCCGAGCAAATCCAGGAAGTCGCCGGCCGCCGTCGTGGTCGCCATCTGATCAGGCAGCGTATCGATCGCATCGTGCGCGGTTTGAAGCTCGCGCGCGTTCGCCTCCATCAGCGCATAGAGGACGTTGGTGTAGCCAGTCAGCGTGTTGGTGCCCGCTGACACCGCACCGCTGCCGTCGAGCAGAACGAGCGACGACAGATCGCGATAGTCGCTCGACAGCGCGCTCAAGTTGTACCCGGGCTCCGAGGCCAAGTACTGCACGAGCTGGAGCAGCGTATAAGCGGACAGATCGACGGTTAGCGCCGAAGCCTGTCCACCGGTCGGCGTGAGCGTCAGAACGTCATCTGCCACGACCCAAGCGAGGTCGCTGCCATCACAGGTGATCGTGAAGGCGTTGAACGGAAGCGGATCCTTTTTGAATTTCTTGTGGAGGAACCGAAGCAGCGTCTTCGTCAGCTTCACGATGTGGCCTCCGTCGTCGCAGCCTGCGTAAAGGACAACGTGCCGGCCATGAGCTTGACGCCGATGCCCCCCGTGACGTTCGCGGTCAGGCTCATGCTGGGAACATCGGTCACCCCGGTGATGCCCATGAGCAGCGCTTCCATTTTCGCGACGACGGCCGTCGCGTTGAATGGAAGCCCCAGCAGGTACGAGTCGATCGCCGTTGTCGCAGCAGCTTCCGCCGTAGCCCAATCGGTCAGATCGGTATCGATTTCAAGCTCTGCCGAGAAATTCAAGTCCTGTTCGGTTGCCGCATAGACGGTGGTGGGCACGCCGGCGGCCTTGTATCCGGCTACCTTCGTACCGTCGGTCTGGGTGTAGCCGTCGATGATCTTTTGCGCGGCCGCGACCAGCGCCGCGGACGTGCTCCCGACGCCGTTGAAGATGTAGAGGTTGACCAGCGCGATCGGCTGCGTGGCGTCACGCGTGTAGGGCTCATCGACGAGCGACAGGGCAACCGTCTCGATTGCGTTGCCATTCGAGTCCGTGACCTGGGCGGTCGATAGGCCGTACGACAGCGATGCGGTCGTGCCGCGCGGCAGCGTCGAGATGTAGTCGTTGAAGCGCTGCAGCGTTTGGTCGGCGGTTTCTGCATCGCGCCCGCTCGTGAACGGGGAAAGATTCGTCGCACTCACAAACCCCGTAATCGTTGGCGTGGTCGTGAACGACTGATTCGCTGCCAGATTGCCAGCGCTCCCGGTCGCGGAGCACGCCACCTGAACGTCGGCATACGTGTCGCCGGCGGCGATCGTCGTATCCGTGCTCGCGACATATACGGAGCTGGTCGAAGTCGTTGCGAACTGCGTTCCTGCCGAAATACGCTGGTCCGTCTGCTGCGCAGCGATCGTCGTCCGAATCAGCCCACTCGCGGCGATCGCGGCGAGCGCCGTGAAATTGAACGACTTATAGACCGACACAGGAATTGCAGCGGTCACCATGTTGAACGACTGCTGATACAACTCCTCGAGTTCGATCGCGGGCGCTTCGATAAGCGTGCGCGCGACCGCGCCGACGTTGTAATCGGTAACTACCGTTTGGGTCGCCTTCATGCGGTTGATCATGCTCGCACAAATGCTAACGAAATTTTTTAGCTGGAAGCTGGCCACTCGCTCACCTCTGGAATCTTCTTCCGGGTGAGCTTCGAATCACGACACATCGAGTGCGAGCGCTAAGCAGCCGCGGTAGTGGTCACGGTTTGGCCGTTGATGGCTTGGGCGACGGTCGAAACGGTGATCGAGTCGCCCGAGATCGATCCCGTCGATGACGTGACGGAATTGATGCGCGGGTCTGCCTCGACCGTCGTCTTCACGTCGTCGGCCGCTAGAAGCTCGGCGGCCGGCCCGGCGACCGCGCCAAGCAATTGCCGCACGATGCAGCCGTAGTCCGGGTGATAGATCAATTCCTTCTTTTCGACCCCTACTGCGTTCGTCAATGCCTGCTGCAGGTTGGCAACGCCCGATACCGTCGCGAAGTCGCCGGACGCAGTCACACCGAGCGTGCCGTCGGCGTTGAGCAGGCAATCGGTCCCGAAGACGTCCTCGGCCTCGGTGGTGGCAGCCGCGGCGGCGCTCGCCGGGATCGTGATGTAGTCGCGACCGTTGAGAAGGACTGTGTCGCTCGCGAGCGTCGAATCATCCGTCAGGTACGGCGGCTGCAGCGAGTTGATCGCGACCAGGTCACGCCACTTCGAGGCGTCGCCGAGCTCGCGCAGCGCGACGTCGCGCAGCGTGTCGCCGAAGTGCGAGCGGACGAACCGAAAGCCGGTAAGAGAGGTGTCGAAGCTGGTGGTCAAGATGTCACCGTAATGCCGGCCGTGGCCGTCGTCAGCAGAGAGGAAATCTGGGTCTTTGTCAGAGGAGACAGGACTGGATCGGCGAGAACGATTTGCTGGAGCGCGTTCGTTGCCGCCGCGCTGATCTGGACCGGTGGCGCAGCCGTCGTCCCGACGATGTCGTCGAACGGGTTCGTGCCATCAATCGTGTACGTGCTCGAGGGCGAGCCGCCCGCCGTCGACGAGCAATTCGATGCACCGTCGATCGACGAATAATCGGGATAGGTGTAACCGGAACTCGCCGTGTTGGAGAGCAAGCAATAGCAGTTCGTGAAAGCCCCACCGGTCGTCACGAGCGACGACATCGTGCTATTCGAAAGGCCGTCCGCCGTCGCCAGCGTCTGCATAATCTGCGCGCCGGTTTGGGCCACGAGCGTGGCGATGCTCAGTACCGAAGACACCACCGCGACGCCCGCTGCAACAGCCGACACGACGACGCCGATCACCGCGGCCGCCGTGCTCAACAGCGCCGTCACGGGACCAATGATGTCGTTTTCGACGAACGACACCGCGGTGGAAATCGCCGACGTAATCGTGCTGAGGGCGGATGCGATCGACGTGAGCCCCGCCGCGCTCAGCAGCCCAGAGAGCAATCCGGAGACGCCGCTGCTCGACGCAGGCGTGTACGTCGTTGGCGCGAGCGCGATCATCGAGATGTTGTATTGGATCAGCAGCGGACGCGACTTCGAGCGACGGATCGTGAATTGCGTCGGAATGACGCTTAGAACTGTGCTGTCGAGCGCGTCGACGAATTTCAGGACAACCAGATTGGGGTCCTGCCCGTTTTTTCGGGCGTCGTTCCGCTTCCGATAGAAGCTGTTCCACACCATCCCCTTGAGCGCGATATACAGGTCGATGCCGTCGGAGCCTTGCACGCCTCGCCACCCCGTCGTGCCCGAGATGTTCACCTGGGTCAGCCCGGTGCCCCAATCGTCGACCCAGGCGCCCCCGAACGTCTGCTGCACGACGGCGCGCGACGGCGCGCTTCGCGTAATTTCCTCCGGACGGATATTCAACGTGATCGACTGCGTCTGTGCGGACGAGCTATCCGAGCCGCCGCTCGAGCTTGCCGACGAGCCGGTTGTCGTACCGTCGATGAGAGCAAACAGCACGGGCCGATCGCCCGGCTTTTGGCTCGATGGCGGGCTCAGGTTGGACAGCGCGCCAGACAACGACGACAGCGTCGACGAGACTGACGAGACGGACGATGTGATCGAAGACAGGGAGGAGACCATGCCACGACTGTGGCGTCACGACGCGCGGGGGCCGCGGGAGGCATGCGCGCGCTAGGTGATAGACTCGTCCCGGAGTCCATTTGTCAGACCAACACACAAGCAAAAATGACGAATAAATCGACCAGATTGCTGCTCGCCGGATTGATACTCAGCGCCGTCAGCATGCCAAGCATCGCGGACAGCATTGTGATCGCCCACCAGGTGTCGAAGCTGACTGGAAACACGATTCAATTTAGCTACGCCCCCTGCTCGAATATGCCGGAGGATGGCTATGCAAACGTCCCCCGTGATCCGAAGGGATCGCTCGTCTTCGCGAAAAACCAGAAAGACGGAACGGTCAACATAGGGTGTGCTGTGGTTACCAAAGGGGAACACGTCAACACGTTTTCCGTGACCTGGGCGCACGAGGGCGAGCAAACGGAATTCACCTCGACCGATATGAAGCTCGGCGATGGGGAGCCAGCAGAGGAGCCTCAGAAGTCGGCGCCGAGCGAAGCGAGTATCCAGACGACGCCTCCGCAAGCTCTGGACGGCAAGCACATTTACGTGCAACTGGCGAAATACAAGAACCTCGCGCAGGCGAGCGCTTGGGCCGCGTATTTGAACGGATCACAGGGCCTCTCGACGTTCGTGTTGGAGCGTGACGGCGTCTATTTGCTGCGAATGGGACCGTTCGACGCGCGGTCCGAAGCCGAATCAGCCGTCAAGAAATATCGCGCCACCGGAATATCTGATACGGCATTGGCCAACGGCTATCCGTTGACCTCGAAAGCGCAGTAAGGGACGGCCGGGATAGTCCGGCCGTCCTATCACGCAATCGGCGGGCTCGTCGGCGAACCCGGGTTTTCGGACGTGTGCTCGTGGTTGATTTGCGAGATGTTCCCCGCCACCTGGTCGCCCGTGGACGTGATGCCGCCTGTCACCGAGACGTCCCCTGTCAGACTGATTGCCGCCCCTCCGCCGGATCCTGCCGAGCCGGTTGCGCCAGCCTGGAACGTCAGCGCGCCCTGAACCGTCAGCGTCCCCGTGCACGTGGTGGTGGGCGAGTCGATCGTCACAGACGGCGCTTTGAGCGTCGCGGCGCCCCCCGAGGTAATCGTTGTTGTGCCGGTGATTTCGGCATCGAGATCCCCGCCTGCAGAGATGTCGATATCTCCGCCCACCTTCGCCGTGAGATTGCCCGCGTTCACCAGCGACACATTGCCGGCCGGGTCAATTTCGAACGTGGCCACAACCGATCCCGCGTTTGCCACCGTCAGGTTCACATAGACGGCCGCGCTTGTGTTGCGCTCGATGGCCCACTGCTGGTCGAAGTCTTGCCCGGTCAGGTCCTCATGCGTCGGGGACGATGCGATGCGAAGGAACGTGCCGCTCGGGTGGTATTGCTCGATATCGCCCGAGTCGTTGATCGTGGAATAGACGTCGGAGCCATGCCGATCGACGCGAAAATTCTTACGATCGAAGGTCATCTGCGAGACCTGCGGGAACACGAATCCCAGGCAGATGGGAACCTGACCGATGTAGGAAATGACCGCACGCACGTAGCGCTCGAACGCGGAGGTCAGGACCCACCGCTGCTCGCCCGAGGGCCCCCCGACGTCGATGAGATCCTGCCGGCCGCTCGCGTCGCTCGCTTCGCCTCGCATGACTTGCACATTCGCCAAGCGCGCGCCATTGCGCAGCACGATATCGACCGATGTGCCCTGCGGATAGACCGCCACCACTGCACCAAGCTCGAGACTCATTATGGGTTGACCACGACGTTTTCAGCGTAATACGGGGACTGCATCTGATCGTTCTGCTTGATCCGGTCTGAAAACCCGGTGCCGCGCGCGAAGGAGATCGAAGTGAAGTAGTTTCCGAACGGGATGAATTCGTGATCGACGGCCTCGGCATAGTGGAGCGATCGCAGGTTCCCGTGCGTGTACGCGACATAGAGGCCAGCGCGGATTTGCTCGTTTCCTTTGACGCGCATCGAGCCGGACTCGAAGATCACGTTGTCTTTGTTCTGGGCATAGAGCTGCGCGCGGCGCGTATTGAGCCAGTCGATCCCGTAGCCGTTGTTCGAGTTGCGAGAAGCGCCGGCCGCCGTGCCGTTACCGTTATCCGTCTCGTCGAGGTGACCCTGGTTCGTGATCTCCTCGAGTTTCGACCATCCGTACAGCGCGGGGTTGACGTTGCCGTACGACGTCTCGGCCACGGGAGCGGTGGCCGACACTGAGGGCGCAACGGAGGCGAGCGCCTTCGTGGTGAAGTCGTAGTTCAGCGCGTATCGATGGGAATCAACCCAGAACACGTTCGCGACGTTCGCGTCGCTACGGCCGACGTCGTAGAACAGGACATCGGTGTCGTCGATTTCAATCACGCTCGGCGCCGAGGCGCCCGACACCGCGGCGCCTTGCATCAGCCAAACGCCAGAGACGATATCGAGTGCGGGGTTCGGCCGATAGACGAGGTATGGGCCGTCGGCTCGGTCCTCGATAAACAGCTCATTCCACGAGCCGACGTCGCAATTCTGTCGAAATAGTTGCAGCAGCGTGCCTTGCGTGAACGTGCCGAATCCGTACGGTGACACCACCCCGCCGCTCACCTGGATATCTGTCGACAAGGTCTTGACCGCGGCCACGTTTGGCGACGTCGAGATCATGGCCGACAAGTACGGGTTGATAACCTGATCGACAACGGCCTGCACGAAGGCACCCGCCTCTTTGACGTTGGCGAAGTCCCCAAATTTCGTGAAGAACGGGAACGAGGTAATCATCGCCATAGCATCGCCCGGCACGCTGGGCAGATAGAAGACCTGGTACCGCTGCAAAATCTTGCCGTAGTCGTGGCCACTGACGGAGACGATGCGCTTAGGCTTTCCCTCGTGCCCCATTGCTTGCGTGCGACGCACGCTGCTCACAAAGCCGCGCATCATGATCGGCAAATCGAGGCCGGCGTAGACGTACGCGTCGTGCGCCATGCGGATCTCGATGACGTCCATCGGTTCGATCACCGAATACAGCGTATCGAGAACGTCCTTGTCGATCTGGTCCGCGATCTGGAACGAGAATGCGCCGGCGTCCTCGTGCACCGACTTGCGCACACGCACCGGCAGCGAATCCGACAGGTACGGCGTGAGATCGACCACAGGCGATTGTCCGGCCCAGACCGATGACACAGGCGTCGTGCCGTCGACGGTGCTTCGCCCCACGTTTTTTCTGAGCAAGACCTGAATACCAGGCGTATGCGAGGTGATGTTTAGCATTGCGCTATTGCCCGGTGACCGATACGTACTGCGTGCCCGAGCCGCGCGGCACGTTCACCGACGTGTTGAGCGTCTTCTTTTGGCCTGTCGACGCGTCCAGAACGTTGAAGTTCATGTCGACGACAACGGTGTCGGTTGAGCCCGACGACGGCGCCGCTTTCGCCGCCTTGGACGAAGACGAGGGATCGCTCGTCGGGAGCTTGTTGTCCGCCTCGGGAATGATCTGCGGGCCAAGCTCATTTACGCCGCCCGCCTCCTCGACCTTCGCGATGTAGCCCGCGCCGCGCACGGCCCGATTCGGATCCTTGGGGTTGAATCCACCGTAGTCGAGCAGCGCCTCTTTCACGTCTCCGTTGTGCAAAGCGATGAGGTCGCTCAGTTGGCGAGCAGACCCGTCGGCCTCAGACGCGAAGTCGCCGATCTTGACGCCGTAGCGCTTGATCGTTCCTGGCATCTCCTGAAAATTCCCGAGCGCGCCGGCAGACGATGCCTTCGTCGCGTCGCGACCGTACGACGATTCCGTGCCCCATACGCCCTTCAGCAAACCCGCAGGCAAGTTGTACTGCTCCTCCATGCTGGAGATGACCCGCTGCTTCTGTGCGAGCGTGTAGGACCCGTAGTTGTTCCATTGAGCCGGAGTGGTGCCGCCCGGTCCCGATGGATGAACGCCGATGTCGAGCGAGTTCGATACTTGGTCGGCGAGGCCGCCCGCGCCGCTCGTGAAGTAATTCACGAGCTTGTCGATACCCCCCTCGATCGTTGTGAGAACGGTCAGGGCTTTATCGCCCACGCCGATTTCGAGGTCATCGACGCCGGTGCCGAGCTTGCGCATTTGCGTAGCGGTCGTTTCGGTCTGGCCCATACTCGCGACCGCCTTCGCGATCGCCTGCTGGAACGTATCGAAATCGCCCGTGGCGTGCGCCTTCTCGAGATCGCTCTTGGCGCTGTCGGAGAGCGCAGAGTTGCCGGTGCGCTGCTGGAGATCCTGGTAGATCCCGTTCAAATCCCACATGTCGCTGGCGCCGGAGAGCCGGCCAAGCGTGGCCAGCCCGGACCCATTCACGTCGTTCAGCGAGACGCCGGATTTTTCAAGAAGCTTGCCGAGCTTTCCGTAACTAGTCGGATTGGCACCGAGCAGCGCCGCTGCCTGATCCTGTGTCGAAAGCCCGTACAGGTTCTGTGCCAAGTCGAGCTCAAGTTCCTTGTTGCCGCCCGACACCTTGTCGGCATAGGCACGGATTGCCTCCATGTTCGTGCGGTCGGCGTTGGGACCATTCGCGAGCGCGGACATGCGAGCGTCGTCATTCACGAACTTGGCGTAGGTGCTGTTCGGTGCAAATCGCGTGCGTGGCGTCGCAAATAGGCCGCCCGAAGCAAGCTCGCGCGCCTCGAGCGGGTTCATCGTCGTGCCGCCCTGGTCGTTGAGCGCCTGCATGATGAAGTTCTTCCCAGCCTCGCCGGCGGAACCCATGTTCATCATCGACGAATTGGCCTGCCCGAGAATCGCCTGCGCGACATCGGGCGTCATGCCGACCTTGTTGTCACGCAGCATGGACGTGAAGGCAGAGCCTTCAGCGCCTACATTCGGCGCGTATAGCGCCAGGCGCGACGTCGAGGAGGAAAGCGACTGGATCGCCTGGATGACCTCCTGCGGGAGCGCCTTACTGCCCGCGCCGTTGATGGCCTCGGCGATGTACGTCGCGAGCTGGCGATGGTCCGTCGCAGGGTCGATAGCGCGCATCTGGCCTTGGAAAGCCAGATAGGCCGACGGGTCCATGCCATACGCGCGCGCGGCGCCGACGCCGAACTCGGTCGAGTCGTGCAACTCGTTGCCGACGATTCCGTGCGAGGCCTGCAGATTTTGCTGCTCCAGACGCGCGAACTCAGCCGAATTGACGCCGAGACTTACGCTGACACCTTTAGCCGATTCCTTGAGCTCGTCGAAGCTGAATCCCAGGTCACCCATCTGGCGTTTTAGGGTGTCGAGCGTCATGGCCCGATCCTTCGCCATATCGATGCCGTTGGAAACGGCTTTCCCGGCCGCCAGGCCGCCCGCGATGACCGCGCCGATACCTGCCCCCTTCAGGAGGCCGCCAACGCCGCCCAGGATGTTGATGCCGCCCTCATCCGGATCGACGCCGGCCTTCGCGCCGGAAGCGGCGCCCTTGATTGCACTGTTGCCGATCTGGCCGGCCGCGCCGCCCACGCCGCTCGCGAACGATTGAGCCGCCTGCGTGCCGACACCGGGGCCGCGCGTCGAGGATTGCGACTGACGATCGCGGGGGGCAGGTGCCGGGTTGGGGGTCGCCTGGCCGAACGTGTTTTTCGTGTCGAGCGATGTGCCCTGCGTCGCGAAGGCGATCGTGCGCGCCTTGAGCGACGCCGCGATCTTCGGATCGATGTTGAGCCTGTTCCAGTCGATATTGAGAATCCCGGCGTCTGCGTTTTGCCCGCTGTTCTTCAGCGCGTTACGCAGACCCGTGGATTGCCGAATGGCGTCTTGAAACTGCTTCTGGATCTTCGCAAGATCCTTGGAGACGGCCTCGAGGCCCGGGGCCTTGTATTCGACCTTGTTCGCGTCGGCGACCGACTTCGCGAGCTTGTTCATCGCGTCGGCCATGACGTTGATGGCCGCTTTCGCGGCCCCAACGTCTCCGGCTACCCCAATCCGTACGTCCGTCACGCGAACCCCCTGATTCTTCGATTTCTACAGGGTGATGTCACGACCCGGGGCCGAGATTCGAGAGGTCGGTTACCTCCTCCCAATCGTCGATCGCGCGGATTTCTTCAGGGGTTGGACGGTGATCCGGCGCCGCGGCTTCGGGTGCGCGCCGCGGCTCCGCACCGACCTGATACTCGATCGCCACTTCGCCCGATTCCGCCTCGGCCTCGATCTGCGCGATCGTGTCGTCCAGGTTGAAATTGTCGTCTTCGAAGTCGCTGCCGTTCTTTTTCGCGTCGAAGTAGTACGCCCAATATTCGGCCTCGATCTGCTCAGGCGTCGCGCAAAGAAAACGAGGATCAGTCGGCGCCAGCCGATACGTTCGGCGGAACCACAGCTCGTACGTCTTCGCCAGCTCCCGCCCCCGCTCCCTCGACCGCCGCCGCCGAACCAGGTCGAAAGGAGCGCTCCTTTTCGGTCAGCGCGATATAGACTTCGACCAGGCGATCGTCGAGCTTCTCGTCGACGATCGGGTCCATGCGCTCGATGTGGAAATCCGCGGGCTGCTCGACAGCGAGCACCTTGATGCACGCGAACGCGAGCGCCGACACGTCGGTCATGCGTCCCTGCTCGTCGTAATTGCCGCCGGTGAGCTGCGCGTAGATGCCGCGAATCTTGAATTGATCGGCCATCTGACGCCGGCGGAACAGATACCGCCCAACGCCTTTGACGTCGATGTGAAATTGGGTCTCGTCCTTTTGACTGCGCACTTTCCTCTACCCCTGATACCTGCACCATTGGAAAAGCCGGCCCCACGCAGGCGGCCGGCTGTGAACGCTTAGAAGCCCGTTCCGCTCACGTCCAACGCCATGAAGCGCGCGTTTTGGACAACGATCGCGTGCTTCGAGATCTGCACGCCGCCCGACGCGTACGAGCAGCTGATGTACTTGCGGAGCAAGCTGCCGGTATCGTTGTCATAGACTTCGATATCGAACACGTTGCCCTGAAGTACCGCGTCGCCGTTCTCCATCGCGACGCCCGCCGCGATAAGGGAGCCCGTCTTGAGGACCATGACCGACACATTCAGCGTGTGCCGCGCCATCGTCGGGACGTACTCGATCGCGTGGATATCGCCGACGCCCGAAGCGGGATCCGGCGCGTAGTCGTCCTCGGCGTCGATGTTTTGAATCAAGCCGACGAGGATCCCGCCCAGATACACCTTTATCCGGTTACCGGATTGGGTCTGGACGTTGGTCGAGGTCGTTGCCGTCGTTGCCATTCTTTTTTACCCCTTTTAGGCCGACGCCGAGCCGCTATACGGCACCGCGTAGATCGTGATGCCGATGTAGTTCGCCGGCAGGACAGGAGCGCACTGGAACGACACGGCCAGCACCGTGCCCGAGACGGACGCGGTGATGTTCTGATAGGCCGGGTTGTCCGCGTCGCCGACGATGACTTCGGGGCCGTTCGGTGCCGGCACCGCGAGCGCGCGCAGCGTCGAATCGGTGATGCTGATCGCGCGGCCCATGAGCAGCGGGCCGTTTTTCTGGCCGCGCAGCACGTCGAGATTCGTGCGCACCGTGCGCGCGATGTAGTCGCACGCGAAGCCCACCGACTGTTCGACCTTGTCGTACTTCTGGTCGGTCAACCAGGTCGAGATCGACTGCGTCACCTTGTAGCCGGACGCCGTGTTTTCGAGCGGGATCACACCACCCTGGATCAGCGCATCCGTGTCGGTCGGGTTGAGCAGATCGCGCTCGAGGCCCGCGAACTTCATGGCCTTGTTCGTCAGCGCGGTGCCGGGCGCGGACGCCGCAAATGCACCCGTGAGCGCGCACGCGCTGATGTACGGCGCCCACAGAACGAGAGCGTCCGTCGCGCCGGTCAGGTCATAGTTGTAATGACCCAAGTTGACGAGAGACGTACGGTTCGAATTGATCTGCTTGGCGTACGCGATCGCGGCGTCGTCGGACGTCGACAAGTCGGTTCCGCAGATCGCACGACGCTCCATGCGACCGGTCGTGCTCATGTACTGCACGTGCGCGTCGACCATCGCCCAGATCGTCGGCGTCGGCGAGACTGGCGTGATCCACTGCACATCGGCCGCCTGCATCGCCGTGAGCGTGTCGTTCCACGACGAGGTCGTTGTCTCGCCGTCCGAACCGCCGGTAAGGTACGTGTAGCCGATGGGCGTCGGGAGCGTGCCCGCGTTCGTGCCGCGCGCGGCAGTCACGTACGTCTGCGCGGAGCCGTTGAACCAGTCGACCAGCGCCTGCAGCGTTGCTTCGACCGTATAGGCCTGAAGAATCGGTACGTCGGTGACGAAGTCGAGCCCGTTGAGCGACGGGTCGTTCTCGTAGCCGCTCGCGATGACGGCCACGAAATCGTTGAGCGTGTTGATGTGGTCGACAAGCTCCTCGATCGTCGAGAACGTGGTCAGGTCGACCGTCGCGACGACGGTCCCGGTCGGCGCCGAGAGAGTCAGCGACGTTCCGGTGATCGACATCGAGGCGGTTTCCTCCTCCCCGGTGTACTGGACCGTGAGCGGCTCGCCATAGATGTTGTCGGCCGTCGTGATCGTCGAGCCCACACCGATGCTGACCTTGAGGCCTTGCGTCGAGCCGGCGCCGATCGACGTCTTGATCGTTGACGTCCACGCGCCCCAGTCTTGCGACGTGAGATCGATGACATCGTTGCCCGACGCGTCGAGCAGCGACAGCGTCGATTGCACGGCCGGATTGACGCGGAACACGACCACCTGCGACGGGCCGCCCGTGTCGTCCGAGCACGCGAACGTGCGCAGCACCGCCTGCTGCAGCTCGCCGCCGCGCAATGTGGCTTGCGCGACGGAGGGGTCACTGAAGACCAGAGCGACGTTGGGCTGTCCCCCTTCCGATTCGCCCAGAATGCAAGGAAGGTTCGACGTCGAGGCACCGGCCGGCGTCATCGCGTCGTCGTTGATCGCCGACACGGTGGTCGGCGTGATGTACTCAGTACCGTTGAAGTAGTACGACATCGCTAGTCCTTAGAGCTTCTTGGTTGCGAACGCGGCGTAGCGAGTTTTGAAATTCGCCTCCGTGTCCTTGAAGTGACCCGCGGCCGTTTCCTCGAAGACGAAGCCGTGCAGCAGCGCGACGCGTTTGTCGATGGCCGACGTCTCCATCGCGAACTGCTTGAGCGTGATTTGCGGAGCCGTCGCCGCGGCGGCCGTGCTCGTGGTCGCGGCGGTGGTCGTCGCGGTCGTTGCCGGCGCTGCCGCAGCCTGGGTAGCGGTCGTCGTCGCCGCGGCGGCCGAAGCCGTCGATGCTTCCGTGCTCGCCGCCGGGGTCGTCGCGGCAGCCGCCGCGGTGGATGCAGCGGCAGCCGTTGCGGTGGACGTATCCGTCGAGCCCGCAGCCGTACCCGCTGTCGTTTCGTTTGCCATTTCGATGAGTCCTCAATGGAGCGTTAAAAGGCGGCCCGAGCGGACCGATCGGGGAAATCGGGGGTGAAAGCGGACGAGTCGATGTCGGTGACGACGTTCGAGCTCGAGGTGACGACTTCGGCGGGCGCGAAGCACGAGAACGTGCCGACGGTCTGATAGACGGGCACCGGATACGCAGCCATCTCGTCCGCGTCGGTTTGCGAGAAGTCGATGCGCGTCATGCCGTAGCCCTGGAAAACAGGGAGATTCCCGATCACGAGGCGGCGCAATGCTTGGCGCATGGCGATGCGCTCGTCGGCGTTTTTCGACCAGCCAACGACCGAGATCTGCACGCGAGCGATCCAGCCCTGCGTCTCGAGCCATTCGTTGGTGATGAGGTCTTGCACGTCGGTGTCGAGGAACTCGCCGACACCGCGCTCCGCGCTGCCGTCGTTGAGGACGTGCACGGTCACGAGAGGCCATGGCGTCTCTTCGAACGCAGGGGGGGCCGTTTTGACCTCGATGACGCCCTCTTTGGGGCGTAGGGTCTTGCGAGCGACCTCGTTCTCAAGACCGACCGTCAGGCGCTCGCGCAAGACCGTCAGCACGTCTGTGCTGCGGTCCTCGTACGCAATCTCGGGGGTGCCTTGGACGACGGACGACAAGACCCATTCGGTACCGTCGAAGATGAAGTCGCCGTACGTGTAGGTGGTTCCGTTTTTCAGGCGATGCGCGTCGACCGCGTACACGCCGTCACCCTGATAGACGACGACCGAATGGGCGTCGTTGGGTCCGGAAAACGAGGTGTCCGTCGTGCGCAGCACGCGGCGCGCTACGTTGCCGTCCGCGGGATCGAAAACGATCTTGATTGCGTTCCCGATCGGGAGGGGGTCGAGCATGGAAATCGTCATGCACACAGACTCGCGTCACGACCTCGTGACGGAACACTGAGCGCAGGAGATTTACAAATGCCCGATTACTCGATCAAGCTCGACCTTCCGACAATTTCGGACGTCGATCGAATTTTCAACAAGCAGGTATTTCCGCTGGTGGAACAGGCGGTGCGCGCCATCGCGCAAGAGATTCAGTCGAACTGGATAGACGCGATCGCGGCCGCGCCGATTTGGCAGGGATACAAGCAGCCCTATATCGACAGCATCAAAGTCGACTATTGGGGATCCGGAATGCGCGCCGAAATCGTCAGCGACTACAAGCTCGCCGAACAGATCGAATCAGGTATGCCGCCGCGCGACCTGAAGACGATGCTCGACACGAGCATGAAGGTGCGCCGCACGCATGATGGTCGGCGATTCCTCGTGATCCCCATCCGGCACAACACGCCAGGCAATACCGCGCACGCGCCCGCGATGCCGACAAGCGTCTATGAGCTTGCGAGCCAGATGCGAGCGTCCGAAGTCACCGGGACCGGGACGCGGCCGTCCGGCCAGACGACGGTCATGACACCAGGCAGCGGGATGGCACCGTCTCCGTTGCAGACCCCGTTCGCATCCAACATCGCGACGAAGAAGACCTACCTCGTCCCGAATCACAGCTATCAATGGGGTGGACGATTGAAGCGCGCGGACCTGACGGCAGCCGGCGTGTCGCAGGCTGACCAGCGCAGGTTCGCGGGAATGGTGCGGATGAAGGAATCGACCGGCGGCACGTCATATCTGACGTTCAGGACGATGGTGGAAGGATCCAGCGGATGGGTTATCCCCGCGAAGCAAGGCCTTTACATCGCGCGCGGCGTCGCCGAGCACATTCAGCCGATCGCGCAAGAGGCCTTGAACGAGGCCATGCGTCGCGAGTTGGGCAACGACTAGCGATTGAACAGGTCCCAGTCCCGCAGTACGACCTTGATGGGCAGACGGGATCCCTGGTTCATGCGGCGGTTCTGCGGGTAGTTCCCGAAGCAGAAATAGTCGATGTGGCGAAGGCCCGTGACTGAATACTGCACTCCCTCGGGCGGCGCGTTTGCGCCCGCGGCCCACGTAAGCGTGCCGTCCGCATTCACCGTCGGGAGATCGCCGTCGACGATCGTCGCGGGCGTCCCCGCGAGCCAGAACACACGCGAGAGCGACACAATCGACCCGAGCAAACGTTCGATCGTGGCGCCGCGCCGCAGCGGCACCGAAAAGCGGTTGGTCTCGTTGAGCGCGGTCACGCGGTCATACTGGCCGATAACGTACATCGGCGAGTCCTCGGCCACCGTCACGACGACGTCGCCCTTCTCATACAGCCCGAACTGTGCCCAATCGCGCTGCGTCTTAGCGCCAGAGAGCGCGGCGACGCCCGGCACCGGAGCGGCGTAGATGCGCCCTTGCCCGTCGCACACGGGGCACGCAGGATCCGGCTGCCCGGAGTTCGGATCGACGCACGGGCACGCGTTCGAGCTGTACCACGCGTAGTCTTGCCCGATGACGCCGTTGCCGCCGAGGAAATTGTTGAAGTCGTCGGGATTCAGCTGCATGTCAGCCCACCAATCCCATTGCACCGTGAATTTGCACGAACAGGCCGCCGTTCGCGCCCTTTCCGCCCTTCAGCACTTCATCGATGCCGTCTTGCCACACCTTGTAATCGAAGCTCTTGGACTGCGACAGACCGTCGGCCGAGATCGACGCCGAGGTGGGCAGGAACGCCATGCGCAGCAGCTTCATAATCGCCATGCGCTGCACGACGTCGACCAGGTCGTTCCAGTGTTGCGCGAACGACGTTACGACCGTTCCGCTCGCATTTGTGAGGCCGCAGCGATAGCGCATCTGGACGGCTTGCGGGTAGACCGTTCCGCCCCACATCGCGACCGCGTACGCGCCGACCGGCGTGACGGGGGCCGTCGTCGTCGGAACGAGCTGCAAATCGCCGTACTTGCTGTCGAGCCGGATCCAGTCCTCGGGCACCGTGTAGTCCTGCAGGAACGGAGCCGGGAAAACGATCTTGACCGAATGCAGCTGCTGAATCGGGGCGAACGGCAGCCGCATATAGCCCCAGGCGTCGTTGCGGAACAGGTCGGGGTCGTAGTCGAAGGCGGACACCAGCGTATAGCGCGTGCCCGCGGCCTCGAACGCCGCGATTTCGCTCGGGTCGCAGTTATCCGGGAGAACTTCCACTGCGCCGAAGAACGTCTTCAGGATGCGCTCGGCCTCGGCCTCGGCAGCCATCAGCTTGTTCCAGAGAGTCGTGTCGCTGACTTTGGACAGGTTGATGAGGCCGCCGGCGCTCATCGAGAGCATTGCGCGCAGATCGGCGATCGCGCATGCGGCATCGGGAAACAGCGCCGACACCATGGTCGTGCCGGAGGTGGGATCGGTCGAATCGGTCATGGCCATAGCGAAGGAATCGGCTTCAATTCAAGCAGGATGCGATCACGAAAAAAATGCGTCGGGAGGCGAACCTCGCGACGCACTTCTTACGGCAGAGCTGCTTGATTACTTCGTGGCAACGTCGCTCGACGCGGCAGCGGGGGCGGCAGCGGCCGTCGCGGCCGCAGTCGTCGCCGTAGCCGTAGCCGCGGTCGTAGCGGCAGCCGGGGCGGCTGTTTCCGCTGCGGCCGCCGTCGCAGCGCTAGGCGTGGCAGCGGCGTCAGCGGTGCTCGTGCTCGACGTATCGGTCGCGGCACCCGTCGCAGCAGGTGCGGGCGCGGCCTTCTTCGGCGCGAACGGGAGATAGCCCTTGATCTTCAGGAATTCAGCTGCGACGTCGTCCTCGATTTCCTCGGACACCACGCCGAGCTTGTGCGTGACGAAGCTCACACCATTGATCAGCGTCGACGCGTTCGGCAGCGTGCAAAGAATCTTCATTCTCAAACCCTCTCAGAAGGAGAGCCCGCTAGGGGGCTCTCGTGTTCGTCAAAACCTCAGTGAATGCCCCGGCTAGGGGGCTGCGCACCTTAGCCGAACGGCTTCCAGGCAGCGCGCGTCGGAACGATGTTCTTCACGACGACGTGCTGGTTGCGCTTCGTGATCCGCAGATATCCGCAGATCATTTGCAGCCACGGGATGATCGGGCTGTTCACCGCGGCCATCGGGATCTTCATCATCGGCAGATACTGGCGCCAGGCGATAGCGTGGTCTTCCGCTGCCAAGTTCAGGATGTATGCCCGCGTCGAACCGGGGATTTCCGAGTTCGTGTCGACGTACGTCGTCGTGCCACCCGTGGCCTTCGGAATGCGGATCATCTCGCGCATATCGGTCAGCGCGTTCGTGCCGTTCAGGCGGCCGCGATAGATCACGTAGCCCGTTTCGGTTCCGCCTGCCGACGCGGCGATCGCGAGCGAGACAGCGCCGCCCGAGACGACCGCAACCTGTGCCGATACGAGCGCCTGCGACTGGCCGTTCTGGTTGATACCAGCCACGGCGTAGTAGTAGTTGCCCGCTTGCGAGGCTTGCCATGCCGATCCGACCTCGGTCGCGACAGCCGTCGGCGTGACCGTAGCGGGCTTGAACGCGTTCGCGGCGGCGATTGCTTGGAGCGCCGGCGAGACGGTCTCGAACGGCTTCTTCAGCTTGTCGTCACGGATGAAAACGTCGTTGCGCGTCTTGATCTCGCCGTAGGTCGTCTGGATGCCCGACACCGACGTACCGCGAACCGTGTTCTGCGCGCCCTGGTTCAGCAGCACGCGGAATGCCGGGTCCAGGTCTTGGTTCAGGTCCGTCTGCACGCTCGGCGGAATGAAGATGTCCGTCGCGCGGCCGAAGTTGCCGTAGCCGTAGATCACCTCGGCGGCCGTCGCGATCGCATCGATCGAGTTCAGCGGTGCGCCCGCCAAATCGATGATATGGTCGTCCGAGTCCAGCGAATTGATCTGCGCGTAGATACCGTCGAACGAGAGCGGCACCACCGACGAATCGCCTTCGAACATCGTGAATTCGATATCCGTGAGCAGCTGCTTCGTGCCGTTGGTCGTTTCGATCGCGGTAGCGTCGACGATGTTGTTCTGGCGTTGCAGCACGATCGGGATCGAACGATAGGTGGTCATGTACTTGACCTGGCCGACCATGCGTTCGTAGTTGCCGTTCGTTTGCTGCGCAGCGCCGTCCTGGGTATTGAACGTCGAGCCCAGGAAGCCGCCGATGTCATGCTGTTCGGTCCATTCGTCCAGCACGGCCGTCGCGCGGGGCTTCGGCAGCATGTTGAACAGCACGAAGTGGTGGTTCTGCTGCACGGTCGCTTGCAGATTCAAGTCGAGCGACTGAATACGCAGCGCCGAGCCACCGGTCATGCCGTCGACGTCGGTCTCGTAGCCTGCCTCGAGCGACTTCTGCAGTTCAGCCAGTTCGTCCGTGCCCATCGCGCCAGCGGTGGAAATGCCGGAAGTATTGCCGGGTTGAAAATCCATGGTTCTCTAAGACCTCCGAAAAGTCCCTGTTGGCGGGAATTACTTGAAAATGCGGTCGAGCAGCGCTTTCGACACTTGCTGCCCGGCGTTGAGAGTTGCTTCGATGCGCGAGGCCTCGGAGCCGGAAATCGCGCCGGACTGCATGGCGCTCAATGCCTTCGCGAGGATCTCGGCCTTCGACGGCTGGACGGGGTCGGTGCCCGCGTCGGCGCCGACGGGCGGCTTGTGCACGACGAGGGTGGCCGCACGACGCCCGCGGCCTTCGTTACCGAACGTCGCGAGCGATTTCGTCAGTTCTTCGCCTGCGGCCTTCAGGGTTGCGATCTCAGCTGCCGCAGCGTCGAGTTGCTTCCCGAGCGCGGCGTTGGCCTTCTTGGTCGAGTCCACTTCGGCGGTCAGCGTGTTGACGATGCTGATCACCGAGCCGAATGCCTTCAGGAACTGCTCGCCGTCGGCAACGCGGGCGCCGCTTTCGGCAGCGAGCTCGGCGCGCAACGACTTGATGAGTTCGGTGCCGTCGAAACCTTCGAGCGTCGTGCCGTCTTCGAGCGTCAGCGAGAACGACTTCGCGAGGGGGTTGTCCTCGTCTTCCTCGTCGCCTTCAGCCGGCGTATCGCCAGCGGATGCGTTGGGATCCTGAGCGGTCGTGTTTCCATCGCCACCGGCGGCGGCGCCATCCTTCGCGGCAGCCGCGACCGCTGCGTTATTGATCGGCTCCGTGGGTGCGGCCGACAGCGACTTCGCGAGGTCGTCGGCACCCTTGATCAGGTTCTGCAGTTCGTCAAACTTCATCAGTGCTCCTAGTTCTCGCGTTTGAGGTCATCAAGAAACCGCCCCACGTACAGCGCGGCGTCGGCGTCAGAAAGACCGAAACGCGCGCCGGCCTCCCGTACCAAAGAGGTTTTGTCGCAAGCGGCGATTTCGCCCTTCATGAAGGCGCCTGCAAGCTCGTCGCGGAAGTCGCGGTATGACTTGCTCTTGCCGCCCTGAAGCGACTGGATGCGCAGCGCTTCGCCGCCGGTCATCGACGCGGAGTCGGTCGAATAGCCAGCGGTCAAGGACTTGCGTAGATCGATGCCCGCGGCTCCCCAGCACTTGGTGAGGACGCCGATCGGCATCGTTGAGACTGTTTCTAGGTCAGGGTTCACGGGCGTGCGCGAGAACCCGACGTTCGACCACCGAACTTTCGTGATCACGGGGTACGGCTGCTGTGTTTCCGGGTCGATTGCGATGCTCTTGCCGAGAACGCCACCGCCGACGGACGGGTACCAGTCCTTCGGCGGATCGATCTGCGTGAGAGACGACCAGAACAGATTTGCTTTCTCGGCAGCCGGTCCGGTGCCGGTGTAGATCTGGCCCTTGACGAAAGTGCGCGTGCCATCGACACGCACATCGACGGGCTTGCCGATTTCGTACGACTCGTACATCGGGATGCCCTGCTTCGCGCCGATTTGCGTGAAGTGTTCGAGATCCAGATTTCCGAACTTGAGGTAATACGAGGCCGACTCCTCGAGGGCCTTCGCGAGCAGTACTTCTCCCTGCAGGTCACGCGTCTGATTCGACGCTTCGAGATACACGAAGCGAGCGTCACCCTCTGTCGCGGGTGTCGCCTTGAGCATTTGCGACACGCTGAGAAAATCGGGCAGCGTGCTCAGCAATGCTTCGTTGTTCGTGTGCGGAGTCATGAAGGCAATGCTCGCGTCACGA
Source organism: Pararobbsia silviterrae (assembly GCF_003628125.1). GTDB lineage: Bacteria > Pseudomonadota > Gammaproteobacteria > Burkholderiales > Burkholderiaceae > Pararobbsia > Pararobbsia silviterrae. The sequence goes on along the minus strand of NZ_RBZU01000019.1, from coordinate 8,741 downwards.
CTTTTCTGCGGGGAACTTGTCGCGCAAGAAGTTGCGCAGCCCGATTAGCTCGATATCAACGCGACGGCAGCACGAGTTGGAGTGCTTGACCTTCCACGCGTCGACCGAGATATCTGAGGTGAATTTGAAGCCGCGACCATCGAGGCCATCGAACGTGGCGCCGTTCGATTTGATATAGGCCGCGAGGTGTAGCTCGTAGACGGTGAACTTGTGCATGACGCCATTACGGCGTCACGACTAGCGAAAGGATTCTGCGAGCTGCTCGGCGGACCGGCGGTGCTTAGCGAAATGCGCGTCCAGCCACTTTGCGAACGACGGATCGTCGGTCGGCTTCGCGTCCTCGACGGGAACCCAGATACCGCGGCAGTGGGGATGAACGGGGCCGGCTGGCACCGTCCACAGTTCGGACTCGGCGCGCGGCACCAGGCCATCATCGGTGCGCTTCATCTTCGCGCCAGATCGGCCGATGTTCGATTTGCCGACCCAGACCTCCGTGTCCCAGTTCTTGTCCTTCTTATCGGGCGACACGACGGTGAAGATGCGGCCGTGGATTTTCCGGCAGAAGTCGCACGAACCCACGTACTGCTCGACGCGCCGCACGCGGCCGCCCGGCGCGACCGAGGCAATCATGCCGTTGCCGGCGTTCTCGGCGACCTCGGTGAGAGCGATGCGACGCCAGTCACGATTGAGCGCAGCGAACTCGTCGACGAGCTGCGTTTGCAACGCCGATTCCGGCGGTCGATCGCCGAGCAAGCGCTGCTCTTCGTGATTCATGATCACGCGCTTGATTCGGTGCCGCGTCGCGTCGTTGATCGCGGTGATGTTGTCGGCGCAGCGCTCGAGCCCGAAGTCGATAATCGCCTGAAGCGAAGGCGAAGGGCTGAACTCGCGTTTCGCCTCGGCGACTGTGCTCGGCAGAGCGGCAACGAGTCCCTCCGCCTGCGCGGCGTTCAGATTTGCGATGTTCGCCTGCACCTTTCCCATGAAAGTGGAGCGTACCGTCAGCCACTCCGCCTCGCTATATGCGACCTTGGGTGGCATGTAACGGCTCACGAGATAGTCGACCAACAGGCTCCAGTCGGCCGCCGTGAATTTCTCGGGCGGCAGGTTCTCGAGATAGATGCGCACGAGCGCGAGTTCGTTCGCATCCAGCCGGCCGACCGAAAGCACGGGCCGTCCGTCGACACCGAGCCCGTTCGGAATGAAGCGCTTGCCCGCGACCCATGCTTTGAGCTCGGTCTGCACCTTGTCGAGCTGCAGCAGGCCGCGCGACGAGAACAGTTCGACGAGCGAGCGCACGAACGGGCTCTCGTGGAGCGCCCAGATGTCGTGCGACAGGCCGTCCGAGCCTGACAGCGCCTTCGCGATCGTGCCGAGCACGTGGTCCGAGCACGCACACGAAAGCGGGCCGATATCGAGGAACACGTTATTTTTCAGCATTGCCCTTCTGCTTGCCCGATCCGCCGTCCTTGTGCCCGGTGACTTCGTGCCAGCGCACGTCGTGCGCGCGGCCCTCTTCGTCCTCGACCTTGCAGCCATGCTTTCCGGTTGCGCGGACCTTACCCGAGCCGACGAAAGTGCCGGCCTTGAACGTGACTTCGTGGTCGTCCTTCACCACGTCGGGCCCGAATTTCTGCCCCACCTTGTGCTCGGTGAGGATCGACAGGAGACCGGCCAGAGGGTTGCCGTCCCCCTGCTTGTTGATCTTCGAGGCCTTCCCTGCCTTGGGAGACTTCGCCGGCTTGATCGCCTTGAAAAATACGGCCGTACTCATGCGAGCATGTCCTCAGTCGAATAAATGGGCGGCAGATTGAATGCCTTTCCGAAGTCCTCGCCCGGCTGCTCGCCGAAGCTAGATTCCGATCCGGGCGCTGCGTCTTCTTCGGGGGTGTCGTTTTCGTTGGGCTCGGCGTCCGGATCTGCGGCCCGCGCGCCGCCTGCGCCGGTAGGAGCACCCGGGGCGCCGCCGTCGGCACCTTCGGCCGGCTGCGGGCCGTTGAAGGCCATCCACGGCTGAATCAACGCGGGATTCACCGGGGCATCGCCGAGCGGACCTTCCATCGCCTCGTGCCCTTCCTCCGCGCGGATCTCGTTGACCGTCAGAACGAGCTTGCGCATTTCCTGTTTCGCTTCCTTGTCCTCGGGGTCGAGCCCCGTCCACCGGAACACGAGGTTGTCCGAGTACTCGGCGATGAGGAAATCGCTGAACAGGTTTTCGTAGTGCGCGAGCAGAGGCCGCAGCCCCGAATCTTTGGAGGCGGCCAAGCGCTCTGCCGTGTCCGAACCCGAAAGAGGCGACGTATTGCCGCCCGAGAAACTGTCGAAATTGATCTCCGCCGGCGACATGCCCCACAGCGCGCAAATGATCGACGTCAGGAACGTCATCCACTTCGCGAAATACATTTCGTTGAATTCGACGCCGAATTTCTCGAACGTGGCCTTCGCTTCGCTGTTTTTGGCCGCGAGCACGGGGAGCGTCCAGGCGTTGCTCACGCCTTTGACAAGCGAGTTCCAGTAGCGACGGAAGGCCTTCAAGTCTGCTTCGCTGTAATCGCCAACGAGGTTCAGGACGCCCTTGGGGATCTGGTTCGAGTCGAAGCCCTTGATGTTGTACGTCATAGCGTTCAAGTAGCCCGACACGACGCGCACGAGCAGCTCGGTCTCGGAGATGCCATAGCCCACCGCGTTGACCTCCGTGCGCGGGTTGCGCGGCTCGTAGATCAGATCGTCGTGGGTATAGGCCGCCGTGATGCGTCCTTCCACGAGCTGAATCGCGCAGATGGCCTCATTCCCGTGAAAGCCGTCCTCGGTGCAGAGGCGGATCGTCGCGCCGTCGACCGGGTAAAACCCGTCGATGCCCAGCTTCTTGTTGCGCTTCCATTCCGTCTCGATCGGCGCCGAGTCGAGCACGAGCGAGTCGCGCACCGATTTCGCCATGAACTGCGAGAGCGAGTCGCGGCGCAGCGATTTCCGAAGGCGCGGGTTGAATTCCCACCCGCAATTGACCATGAAGCGATTCAAGAGCCCGATCGACTCCTGCTCGGCCTTCGTGAGCTGGTGTTTGCGGTCAACGTGCCGGATATCGAATCCGGGGGCGTCGACGCCCTTCTCGGCGACGCGGCAGAAGCGCTGAACTTGCCGAACGCGCGTCATCGCGACAGCGTTCAGGATCGGTGTCTTGGCGACCATGAGCCGCAACGAGTCATACGACAGCGCGGTCGGCCGCTCCCAGAAATCGCCCTGGATATTGATCGTGAACCCGTCGAGCTGCACGGACTGCATGCCGCGCAACTTCTTGCGCGCGGCCTCGCTCGGGAACGGCGCGCCGTTGTCCGCGATGGCCTTGGCGAACGGCTCGTCGAAACTGTACTCGGCAAATTGAAGAATCTGACGAACGTGCTCCGGAGGCAGCAAATCCGACTGCGTCGGCATGTATTCGCGCTGCAGCGCGCCAAGCGCTTCGGAGCGCTCGTCTTCGGGCGCGGCCCCGTCAAAGGCTGCGGACGCGGCTGAATCGGACATAACACCCCCATGGTTTTAACGATGAGTTTGTAGTCACGACTCCGGCCCTATCCGCGCCCCGAATTCTTCCTAAATCGAAGAAATATTTGTTGCCGGGGTTACGCATTGCGTCAATAATCTGCTTTGTACGCAGAATTGGCGAGGCGCAGCATGGAAACCACGTTGCAGAGCATCGAGCAATCCACACGATTCGGCGAGTTGACGAACGCCAGGAAGATCCAGGGCTATCGGTCGCAAGCGTGCTGCTTTTCATGCCAGAAATCGGGGTTTGAGAGCGGCACTCAGAGCCGAGTGTCGAAATGCCGAATCGGTGGATTCACGATCGTGGCGAACGGCGTCTGCGATCAGTTCGCGCGCACCGAGTGACCCAATCCAAATAGGAGTTCAAGTGTCGAAAGCAGCCATCAAGCAGGCCGCCACGAAGGCAAAGAAATCGATCGCTCAGGCCGTCGCTCCGGCGGTCGAGGAGATCGCAATCCGCGACGCACACACCGCGCACACCGCCGGCTACCTGACCGCGATCCAGTACGTCAAAAACTTTCTGACGAACCAGGCGAAGTCTTTCGGCGACGCCATCAACGAGTTGCATTCGCACGAGCAAACTCAGATGGCGAACCTCAGACTCGGGATCGATCGCGAACTCGCAAAGCGTCGCGTGAAGCTCAACGGGCGTGAAATCCGCACGCAGATTACGGAGCGCGGCCCGCTTATCCTTCTCTCGCCGCCGATCGACGAAGCGATCGCTGCTGCGGCGCGCATCGCTGCTGCAGCGCCCCAGGCCGACGCGCAGTCGAAGCCGGCGCCCGCGCCCAAAGCGAAGCGCGCCATCAAGAAGCCGGCCGTGCCACCTGCTGTCAAGGCAACGGATGCGCCCGTGGCTCAGCCCAAGCGACGCGGTCGGCCGCCGAAGACGATCGCGGCCCCGAGCCTTGCGCCCGTCGCAACCGCAGCCGCCCCGAAGAAAGTCCCGCGCGCCGTCGGCGCCCCGCAGTAATCGCGTCACGCCGCGCGCATCGCCCGCGCGCGGCTCTCAGCACGAATCCACCATGAGCAAGCGATCCCGAGAAAAGCATGCGCGCCCCGCGTTCGAGCCGATCGACAGCGGAACCCCGGACGACGAGTCGAAGTGCGCCGAGTGCGGCTTCTTCGAGAAGGAGCCGGGCCGCGATCTGTGTACCGAGTGCATTGGAATGGAGCGCGCATGCGCCGCGGAACATGACTAAGGCCGATGCTCGAGCAGAGTTCTTCTGCTTCACGTGCTCGCGCCACAAAGACGTGGCGCACAAGGCCGTGGATCAGATTTCGAAGAAGCCGATCTGCAATTCGTGCGATGCGCGGCGCGCGAAGCGCCCGGCGGCAAAGAGCCTCACACCGCGTCAGGTAAAGCGCGGGCACTCGGCGATTTTCAACCACCTTCATCGCATCGGCGAACTGTAGTCGTTCATGAGCAAGCGATTTGGCCGCAATCAGCGGCGCCGCGCGCGCGAGCGGATTTTAGAACTTGAGCATCAGGACGCTATCTCCCGACGCGCGATCGGCGACAAAACGAGCGAGCTTCGTGTCCTACGCGAAGAGATCGCGCGAGCGAAGCGAATCGCGGGCGAGTACAGCGCGGCATTCGATCCGCAGACGTTGGAATTAAATGGTCCGGCGACTCAGTTCGTGGAGCTGTTCGGACGATTCGGCGCGCTGAACAACGTGGATTATGCGTCCGTGATGGACGCGGTGTATTTGCCGGGGCGCGCCATGCGCGTCGATCCGAGTCATGCGTTCAGAACGCTGACATTGCCGGTCATCCTTGCGCACGCGTTCGATGACATGCGTGGAGCGCGCCATGTGCGCGTGACTTACTGCGAGCAGCGCGTCGGCTATGCGATCAGTCCCTTGACGCTGGCCAGGATTCCGTTTCGAACCTTGGTCCACCAAATATCGGATCCGATCGCGCGCGAGTTGAAGCGCATCGCAAATGAATGAATGGAGAACTATCTATGAGCACTCAGGACCCCCGCCGCCTCACGCGCGAACAGATTTCGATTCTGTACTCGAACGTCGCGGGCATCGCCGTCGCCAAGTTCAACGAGAAGGGCGAGATCCCTCCCGCCCTCATGCTTGCGACGTTCGAGCCGACCGAAATTCTCATGGTCGAGATACCGATGCAAATGCTGCTCGGACTGTACGAGGTCGCGCCGGAGAATGCGGTCGAGCAGCAGCACAACATTCTGCAGCGCTTTCTGGCAGGCATCTTCGACACGGCGAGTGCACTGCGTGCGTCGTTCGCGGTCCCGCCAGACGCCGTCGTCATGGTCGCGCCCGGCGGCCCGCGGGCGGGCGACGAGATCCCCGCTATCGAGTTCGTGTCCGTTCAGGTGATCACGCATCACAACGGCACCTGGCACGGCCGCAACCCGATCGTCGACGGAAAGGCAACGCTCAACGAGCTTTGCGAACCGCTTACGGTCGCCGTCGCCGCAGCCGCATCCCCCACCACGCATTGAAAGGAGCCAATCAACATGGACGCATCCACACTCGCGGCCGCTCTTAGCGGGGCCCAGATGGGGGACGAGATCAGTCGCGAAAAAGAGGCGGAAGCGAAAGCGCACGGCCTGGTCGTGGTTTTCGGTGCAAGCGACGATCTCATGGAACTGCGCGGCGCTATCCACGATGAGGTGTCTTGCTACGACGGCGGAGAAGCCTATTTCACCGCGCTCGGGTTGCTCACGAACGAGTGCGAGGACGACGATTGTCCTCACTTCGCGAAGCTAAAAGACGCTGCCGCGGTGGTCGAGGCTGTGTGGTCTGAGGGCGAATATTCGTGGGTCTATCGGACGGACATCCCGCATGCGACGTTCGAAGTGCTCGAGGACGGCGAGAAGTACTGCCGCGGGATCGTGTTCCACCTGGATCACGTGCGGCACGCGATGAAAAACCTATCCAACACGGAACAGCTATGAAGCAAGTCATTCGCGAGGACGGCGCGCGTCCGATCAAGATCTGGACCGACGACATCCAGGACGCGGCCCTCACGCAACTCAAGAACCTTGCGCGCCTTCCCTTCATCGCTGGCAACGGCGTCGCGTGCATGCCCGATGTCCATGCTGGAATTGGCTCGACTGTCGGCACCGTCATTGCGACCGACAAGGCGATCATTCCTGCCGCCGTCGGCGTCGATATCGGTTGCGGTATGAACGCCGTGCGCCTCTCGCTGAAGGCTGCGGACCTGCCGGAAAGCCTGACGGACATTCGCCATCAAATCGAGCGCGACGTTCCGCTCGGCGCTGGCGGCGCGCACAAGCGCGATCAGGAGATCAATGCAAACCTGAATCGCCTGCCGACAATGCCGTCAGATCGCATGCAGGACATTCTCGCCGACCGCATTTTCGGTGGAAGCATGCCCAAGGCGTTCACTAAGGCGGCGTCGCAACTTGGCACGCTCGGCAGCGGAAACCACTTCATCGAACTCTGCATCGATGAGAGCCAGGACGTGTGGATCATGCTGCACTCTGGCTCGCGCGGCATCGGCAACTTGATCGGGCGCTACTTCATCGAGAAGGCGAAGCGGCGCATGGAGCAGTATTTCATCAGTCTTCCCGATGGCGATCTTGCCTACTTCCCGGAGGAGACGGACGAGTTCAACGACTACGTCGAAGCCGTCCAGTGGGCTCAGGAGTATGCGCTCGAGAACCGCCGGGTGATGATGCAGGCCGTCATCGCCGCGGTGCGCCGGCACATTCCTATCGAGTTCACCGTGACGCAGGAGGCGATCAACTGCCATCACAATTATGTGATGCGCGAGAATCACTTCGGAAAGAACTTGTGGGTCACGCGCAAGGGCGCGATCCGCGCGCGCGCCGGCGACCTCGGCATCATCCCCGGATCCATGGGCCAGCGTAGCTACATCGTGCGCGGCAAAGGCAACGCCGAGTCGTACTGCTCGTGCTCGCACGGCGCTGGGCGCCGCATGAGTCGCACGGAAGCGCGCCGCCGGTTCCAGGTCGCGGACCTCGTGTCTCAGACCGAGGGCGTTGAATGCCGGAAGGACGACAGCGTTCTCGATGAGATTCCGGGCGCGTACAAGCCCATCGACGAGGTCATGGCGAATCAAACCGACCTCGTCGAAGTCGTTCATGAGCTGAAGCAGGTCCTTTGCGTGAAGGGGGCCTGAGGATGCGCAGCGAGAACCCTGGCGAGCTGCATCGCCTTCCTGTAGGCGCCGTCGTCATTTACACGGACAAGCTCGCTGAGCTGCGCGCGAAGCTTGTGATCGTGCAGCTGACGCGGGACGAAGAAGGCACCCCCCTGTATGTACTCGGCGAGAAGCCTATCGCACCGCCGCCGCCCGAACACACGATGTTTTCGCGCCCCTACCTCGCATACCGGATGCTCGTCGGCTGGTTTGTCGGAGAGGCGGTCGCAACGAACATCAAGGACACCGACGAGCGTGTGAAGGTGCGGCCGTTCGACGCGGAGCGCTTCGCATGACGGTCGACGCGGCGATTCAGGCCGAAAGCGATCGGCCCGTGCTCGTGGACTGCGCGAGCGGCAGTCCAAACCTGAATTGCATCCTGGGCGTGACGCGCGAGCGCGCCGCGCGCATTGAGGAGCGCAATTTCTACGTCGTCACCGGATACGTGATGACGCACCACGCGCTCGCGAAGAAGGCCGTCGTCGACATGGGGTCCGTGCGCTGGTATCCGAACTTCGACGAGTTCTCACAGATGATGCTCGGCCGGAAGATCACGGAGGGGCCCGGCACGCCGCCGCCGGGTTGGACGGCTGACGAGCTAGGCGTTTCGGCTCCCGTGCCCGTCATCGTGCCACAGAAGGCGCCGGCGCCCCCATCTCGCCCGATCCTGACTGCCGCACCGAGCGCGCGGCTTCTCGAATCGACTGAAGCCGCACTCGGCGAACTCGCACGCGAGGTGGGATGCGTATTCAACGAAATGATCCCGCACAACAGCGGATGGTTCGTGCCCGGGCAGCCGACGGCATACGCAAGCGCGTACGACGCGATCCGGGCCCGCTTCGCTCGGCTTGAGCAAGGGCGCGAGCCCGTGAGCACGGCGCGCGAATCTCGTCCCGACGTACCCGCAGCGACGTCCACCGTCGAGCCCGCTATTGATCAGGGAGCCCTTTTCTAATGTCACGCCCCGAACAAGCACCAATGAGCGTCGCGGAGGCGTCCGAGCGCCTGGCTGCGATCGCCGCGCGCGCGCGCGCGC
>NZ_RBZU01000018.1 GCF_003628125.1 Pararobbsia silviterrae | reverse complement strand
ATAGTGCGGGTTCCCGTGTGAAAGTAGGTAATCGTCAGGCTGTTTAACACCAGAAAGCCCTGCTCATCCGAGCAGGGCTTTTTGCTTTTAAGCGCCAATTTGGCGCACTTGATTCGCGCGCGTCAGTTCGCTCAATGCGCCGCAGTGTTCCTACGTCGCGTCACGCGCGCGACACGCCACTCGCGCGCCACTATCCGCGCGGATGGACGATGTCTTCGATCTGTTGCCATCCGAGTCGTCCGAACATCGCCCCCGCGACGGATCCGACCGCGACACCGAGCGATGTGCATGCGCCGAGCATATACATCAGCGAGCGGGTGGGCATCTGCGGCCGTACCAAGACGATGCCGCCCAAGATTGCACTCAGCGACACCAAGCCGCCCGCGGCGCCGATGACAGCCCCGGCCTGCATCGCGTGCTCCAATCCAATCTCGCCGAGCACGCGCGCCACCATGCCGTTGTTTATCGAGATCCGCGCGCTCCCCCACATCGTCAAACCCGCCACGGCACACAGTGCAACTGCGCCAGCGTTGCGAGCGGCTTTCAATCGGACCCACAGCGGCGGCCGCGCCTCGGCGGTCTCCTGGGCGCGCATCCTCGGGTGATCGGCGACATTGCGTAACGAGATTCCGATGTTCTCCATGACCGCTCCTCAAACAATTTAGGGATCGCCAGAATGCGCGCCGTATCTCGGCTGCCGCTTGCAGATTACGCACGGCCGACACGCGCCCGCGCGCGCGCCCGGTTATCCGCACCGGCAAGATCGAGGTCCCATGTGACGGCGACCGTCGTCGCACGAAAACGTCGCACCTCGCGCGCTGCACCTTGCATCGAGATTTACAATCGGGCAATCGAGAACCCCGACGCTCCGCAGCGTCATGCGCTTTGCACGGACTTGACCGAATCTATGCCGACACTCACCGGACTTCATAGCTATCCCATCAAATCGTGCGCGGGTCTCGCGCTTGAACGCGCGCGACTGACCCCCTGGGGCCTCGAATGGGATCGGCATTGGATGGTCGTGGACGTGAACGACGGATTCGTGAGCCAGCGCACGTATCCGGATATGGCGCGCATCGTGCCGACATTCGAGGGCGATTGCCTCGTTGTCCGAAGCGACGGCATGCCCGCGCTTGAATTGCCGCTGAAGCCACCGACGCGCACGCCGAGCCGCCAGGTCAGTGTCTGGGATGACAGCATGGTGGCCATCGACGAGGGCGATCGTGCGGCGCAGTGGTTCTCGCAGCGCCTGGATTCGACGCTTCGTCTCGTGCGCTTCGATCCTTCGGTGTCGCGCGCCGTCAGCAAGAAATGGACGGGCGAACACGATGCCGTCACGCAATTCGCCGATGGTTTTCCGATTCTCGTGACCGGTGAGGCGTCGCTCGATGAACTCAACGGGCGCTTGCTTGCGAAAGGCGCGACCCCGATTCCGATGAGCCGGTTTCGCCCGAACATCGTCGTATCGGGCCTCGACGCGTATGACGAGGACTTTATCGAAACACTCACGATCGCCGGTTCGCCGTCCGTCGTGTTGCGACTCTCGAAACCCTGCGCGCGGTGTCCGATCACGACGATCGATCAGACCGACGGCATGCGTGATCCCCACTGGCCTCACGAACCGCTCGACACGCTTGCGATCTATCGCGCGAACCCGCGCGTCGGAGGCGGGCTCACGTTCGGGCAAAACGCGATCGCCATCGAAGGCGACGGCGCGTGGATCGAACTCGGCGCGTCGATCGACGCCGAGTGGGATTTCGCGTGATCCCGATTCAAGCGAATTCGCGACACGGCTCGACGGCACCGATGCCATTCGAACGCACGAACCGTCGTGCGATGCTCAAGGCCCCTGCGTGTGCGGCGCGTCGTTCGCACCGGTAATGCCGTATCGTTTGAGCTTTTCGTAGAGCGTCGCCTTGCCGACTTGCAGATGCTCGGCCGCGACGGCCACGACGCCGCCGCATCGCGCGAGCGTATCGGCGATCACGGCGCGCTCGAACTGATCCACACGCTCCCGTAGCGAGTCGCGCTTGCCCGTTGCCGATTCGATCTCGAACGTCGCCGGCGCGTCTTCGATGCCGAGCACGAAGCGATCCGCCGCGTTGCGGAGTTCGCGAATATTGCCGGGCCATGCGCGTTGCATGAGCGCGTGTGCGAATTCCGGCGGAATCCGACGCGCGGGCCGCGCATACCGGACCGCTGCATCGAGCACGAACGCTTCGAACAACGGGACGATGTCCTCGCGTCGCTCGCTGAGCGGCGGCAGCGTTACGGTCACCACGTTGAGCCGATAAAACAGATCGCGCCGGAACTGTCCGCTTGCCATCAAGTGCTCGATATCGCCCTTGACGGCCGCGACGATGCGGCAATCGACCCGAATCGGCTGGTTCGATCCGAGCCGCTCGAGCGTGCCTTCCTGAAGCACGCGCAGCAGCTTGGCCTGCAACGCGAGCGGCATGCTCTCGATCTCGTCGAGAAACAAGGTGCCGCCCGACGCGTGTTCGATCTTGCCGATGCGCCGCTTGCTCGCGCCTGTGAATGCCCCGGCTTCGTAGCCGAACATCTCGGACTCGAACATGGTTTCAGGCAGCGCCGCGCAATTGACCGCGAGAAATGGCTTCTCGCCTCGCGTCGACATTTCATGGAGACTTCGCGCGATGAGCTCCTTACCCGACCCGGTGTCGCCGTGGATCAACACGGGCGCGTCGGTCGGCGCGACATTCGCGATCAATCGCCGGATCTGCTCGATCGCCGGACTGCGGCCGATGATCCGGCTCGTCGGCGTGCGTTCGATCGCGAGCGCGCTGCGCAACGCGCGATTCTCGTGGATCAGTTGCCCATGTTCGAGCGCCCGGCGAACGGTTTCGACGAGCCGCTCGGATGCGAAAGGCTTCTCGATGAAGTCGTAGGCGCCATCGCGCATCGCCGTGACCGCCATCGAGATATCGCCGTGACCCGTCATCAGAATGACGGGAACGTCGGGGCGCCGCTCGCGGCAATGGGCGAGCAACTCGAGCCCGCTCGCCCCCGGCAAGCGCACGTCGCTGACGAGCGCGCCCACACGCGTCGTATCGAGATACGCGAGCGCCTCTTCGGCGGAACCGACGCCGGTCGCGTCGAATGCCGCGAGCTGCAGGCTCTGCACGCTCGCGAGGCGCACCAGCGCGTCGTCCTCGACGACCAGCACGTGTTGATCGCGTGTCATGAATTCATCCGTTTATCGAAGTCCGATCGGCGCAACGTGATGGCGAATCGCGCGCCCCCGGTGGATACGTTGCCCGCATCGAGCGCGCCGCCGCACTCGCGCAGAATCGACGACGAGATCGCGAGGCCCAGGCCGAGACCGGCGCCCATTTCCTTCGTCGTGAAAAACGGTTCGAACAGATGCGTCAGCGCGTCGTCGTCGATGCCGGGGCCGTTGTCTTCGATCGTCAGCCGGACCGAAGCCGCATCGGCGCGCACGTCGAGCGCGATTCGCGGATCCGCGCGCCCGGCCAGCGCATCGAGCGCATTGCCGACGACGTTGATGACGACCTGTTCGAGCCGCAGCGATTCACCGTGCACGCGAAGCTCAGGCGGCACACAGTCGAGCGGGCTTGCAGCGGGCCGCTCGATCTCCGCGCTCGCGGGTGCGAGATCCGACGTCGCTTCGAACCGCACGCCGCCGAGCCGAACCTCGAGGACCGCGAGCGCGTTGCGAAGCACGGCCTGCAGCGAGGCGTCGGTCATCATCGGGCGTGCTTTCCCGACGAACAGCTTGAGTTGATTCGTGATCCGCCCCATGCGTTCGGTCAGCGAGGCGATGGCCGATAGATTCTCGGTCGCCGCATCGAGCCGCCCGCGTTCGAGCAGCACGCGCGTGTTGTCCGAGAAGCTGCGTAATGCGGTCAGCGGCTGATTGAGCTCGTGCGTGATGCCGGCCGCCATCTGGCCGAGCGCCGCGAGCTTGCTCGCCTGGATCAACTCGTTCTGCGTCGCGCGGAGTTCGTGTTCGGCACGGGTTCGCTCGGCGACTTCGCGCGTGAGCTGCGCATTGGCCGCCGACAAGTCGGCCGTGCGCGCTTCGACGCGCGCATTCAACTGGGCATAGGCCTGCTGGAGCAACGCGCGGCTGCGCGCCATCTCGACGGTCCGGATACGCCGCATACGCAGATAGACGAGCAGCAGGCACGCCGAAATCAGACCGAACGCCGTGATGGTGGCTGCGTTTGCTGCGTCGCGCTCGACATTCGCCATCGGCGCGACGCTCACGAATTGCCAGGCGGGCGCGTCGAGATGCCGATGCGTCGCGAGATACGCGGGCGCAAGCGGACGTTCTCCGATATGGACGATCTGCGCATCGCCGGCGAGTCGCGCCGCGATGTTGATCGGCAGCGGCAGCAACGCTTCGCGCGCGTATTGCCGCACGTCGCGGATCGCGTCGAGCGTGGCCGCGGGAATCGGTGCGAGCGTCCGGTATTTCCACGCGGGATTCGACGACAGGAAGATCACGCCATGATCGTCGGCGACGAGCATCGGCTCGGACTCGTCGGCGTGCTGGAACCATTCGAGATTGAGCTTGACGACGGCCACGCCGACAAGCGCATGGTCGCGATAGACGGGCTGCGAGATGTAGTAGCCGGGCTCGCGCGAGATCGTGCCGATGCCGAAGAAGCGGCCGATGCCGCCGTTGCGCGCATCGACGAAGTACGGCCGGAAACGATAGTCCTCTCCGATAAAGCTGCTCGGCGTGCGCCAGTTGCTCGCGGCGATACAGCGGCCGTCGGCGCGCACGATATACGTGACGGTCGCGCGCGCATGCGCGTTCACGTCTTCGAGATAGCGGTTCGCGCGATCGACCGATTCCGCGTCGGGCGACGCGAGCACGTTCTGCACATCGGGATGCAGCGCGAGCAGGTAGGGCAGGTATTCGTAGCGGTCGAGCGTGCTTTTGAGCGTGCCGACGTTACGTTCGAGCCGCGCGGCCGCCCCCTTGCGCAGGGCCTCGACCCCGCGCTCGCGCGTGACGGTCCAGACGACCGAGCACGCGACGACGAGCGCGAGTCCGAACGCGGCAAGCGGGAACAAGGTGCGTAACTTCATCGGCCGAATCATAACGTGCCGGACCGCGTGAAAGCGGGTCGACAAGCGGATCGACAAGCGGATCGGAAAGCGAGTCGACAAGCGCCCCGATGCGCGACGTCCGGAAATCCGGAGACCTGCGTCGGCGCGAATCCGGAACTCCGGACGCACGCGCCCGCGTCGCGGTCGCAATGCCCTGAAATTCCAGGGAAAACGCGTCGTCTCCGAGATGGCATCGACCTTGCACTAAGGGGGCCGAGTCCCGCAAGGGGCATAACCATAACCCCACTCGGAGACGCGCATGAAAAAGCCTGTCCACAAGGTCCTCTACGTCCAGGTGATCGTCGCGATCGCGCTCGGCGTGCTGCTCGGACATTTCTATCCGTCGCTCGCGATCGATGCGAAGCCGCTGGGCGACGCGTTTATCAAGCTCATCAAGATGGTCATCGGGCCGATCATCTTCTGCACGGTCGTCGCGGGTATCGCGGGCATGCAGGACGTCAAGAAAGTCGGCCGCGTCGGCGGCAAGGCGCTGCTGTACTTCGAGATCGTGTCGTCGTTCGCGCTGGTGCTCGGCCTGATCGCCACGCATGTGCTCAAGCCCGGCGCGGGCTTCAACGTCGATCCCGCCACGCTCGACGGCAAGGCCGTCGCGAGCTTCGCGGCCAAGGCGCATGAGCAGACGACGACCGACTTTCTCATGCACATCATTCCGAACACGATCTTCGACGCGTTCGCCCAAGGCGAGATCCTGCAGATCCTGCTCGTCGCGATCCTGTTCGGCGTCGTGCTCGGGACCTCGGGCGAGCGCGGCAAGCCGCTTATCGATCTGATCGATTCGACGTCGCAGGCGCTGTTCAAGATCGTCGGGATCATCACGAAGCTCGCGCCGATCGGCGCATTCGGTGCGATGGCGTTCACGATCGGCAAGTACGGCGTCGGTTCGCTGGTGCCGCTGCTCAAGCTCGTCGGCACCTTCTATCTGACGTCCGTCGTATTCGTGCTCGTCGTGCTCGGTGCGGTCGCGCGATTCACGGGGTTCAACATCGTGCGTTTCGTCGCCTATATCAAGGAAGAGCTGTTGATCGTGCTCGGCACGAGCTCGTCGGAGGCCGCATTACCGCAGCTCATGCAGAAGCTCGAAAAGCTCGGTTGCTCGCGTTCGGTCGTCGGTCTCGTCGTGCCGACCGGGTATTCGTTCAACCTCGACGGCACGAATATCTACATGACGATGGCGGTCGTGTTCATTGCGCAAGCCACGAACACGGATCTCTCGCTGGGCCAGCAATTGACGTTGCTCGCGGTGGCGATGCTGACCTCGAAGGGCGCGAGCGGCGTGACGGGCGCGGGGTTCATCACGCTCGCCGCCACGCTCGCGGTCGTGCCGACGATTCCATTGACGGGCATGGTGCTGATCCTCGGCATCGATCGCTTTATGTCCGAGTGCCGCGCGCTGACGAATATCGTCGGCAACGGCGTCGCCACGGTCGTCGTATCGGCCTGGGAAAAGGAGCTCGATCGCGACCGCTTGCGCGCCGTGCTCGGCGGCACGCGCGGCGCATCGAGCACGCAGACCGACGCGCTCGAAGTCTGAGCCTGTCGGGACGCGCGACGGGGTGCATTCCGATGCGCGTTCCAGCGTGCGCTGCGATGTGCCCCCCGACGAGTACCCCGACGTGCATTCAGGCGGCCGTGGATACGGACCTTCAGACGGACACTAGGACGCGCGTGACGAAGCGCGCGACGCGGCGCGTTTCGCGCGCGCGCGCCGGGACATCATATTGAGTCCTTCGACCAGGGCCGAGAACGCCATGGCGCCGTAGATATAGCCTTTGGGCACGTGCGTGCCGAAGCCGTCCGCGATCAGCGTCATGCCGATCACGAGCAGGAACCCGAGCGCGAGCATGACGATCGTCGGGTTGCGCGCGATGAAGTTCGCGAGCGGCCCCGCCGCGAACAGCATGACGGTGACCGCGACGATGACCGCCGCGAACATGATCGGGATGTGTTCCGTCATGCCGACCGCGGTGATGATGCTGTCGACCGAGAACACGAGATCGAGCACGAGAATCTGTCCGATGGCCGCGACGAAGCCCGCCTGGGCCGCGGAACCCGAGTCGGCCGGCGCATCGTGTTCGTCGCCGCCCGCGATGTGATGGTGGATCTCGCGCGTCGATTTCCAGACCAGGAATAGACCCCCCGCGACCAGGATGAGGTCGCGCCACGAAAAGCCGTGATCGAAGAAGGTCACGAGCGGCGTGGTCATCTTGACGATCGTCGAGACGGTCGCAAGCAACACGAGCCGCAGAATCAGCGCGAGGCCGATCCCGATGCGCCGCGCGTTTTCGCGGTGCGCGGCGGGCAGCTTGTTGGTCAGGATCGAGATGAACAGCAGGTTGTCGATGCCGAGCACGACTTCCATCGCGATCAGCGTCGCGAGCGCGGCCCAGGCATTCGGATCGAGTACGAGTGTTTCGAGTGTGTCCATGAAAGCGTTTTGTCAGGTTCGATTGCCGAATTCTGCCAGCTTGCATGCCGCGTGGGCCACACTTTAGTGCATCCCGCGCTCGACACGGGGTCGTCCCCTTCGGCGGCGCGTCTCAGTCGGCCGGACCGGCGACGAGCACCTCGCGGCTGCCGTTGACGCCCATCGCCGAGACGAGCCCGGCCGCCTCCATCTGCTCGACGAGCCGCGCGGCGCGGTTGTATCCGATCCGCAATTGCCGTTGCACCGACGAGATCGACGCGCGGCGCGTCCGCACGACGAACGAGACGGCTTCGTCGTAGAGCGGGTCGGCCTCGGGGTCGGTGACTTCGCCGAACAAGTCGGTCGTCACGCCTTCAGCGGGACCCGGATCGAGAATCGCGGCTTCGTACTCGGGTTCGCCGAATTGCTTGAGATGCTCGACAACGCGATGTACTTCGTCGTCAGCGACGAACGCGCCGTGGATCCGCTGCGGATCGCCGGTGCCCGGCGGCAGGAACAGCATATCGCCTTGGCCCAGCAGCGTTTCCGCGCCCATCTGGTCGAGGATGGTCCGCGAATCGATCTTCGACGAGACCTGGAATGCGACGCGCGTCGGAATATTGGCCTTGATCAGCCCCGTGATCACATCGACCGACGGACGCTGCGTCGCGAGGATCAGGTGGATGCCCGACGCGCGCGCCTTCTGCGCGAGGCGCGCGATCAGTTCCTCGATCTTCTTGCCCGCGACCATCATGAGGTCGGCGAGTTCGTCGATGATCACGACGATCAGCGGCAGCGGCGCGAGCGGTTCGGGCGCGTCGGGCGTCAGCGAGAACGGATTGCCGATCTTGCGTTCTTCGCGCGCCGCGTCGCGGATCTTCTGATTGAAGCCGGCGATATTGCGCACGCCGAGCGCCGACATAAGCCGATAGCGCTTTTCCATTTCGCCGACGCACCAGTTCAATGCGTTCGCCGCGAGCTTCATATCGGTCACGACGGGCGCGAGCAGATGCGGAATGCCTTCGTAGACCGACAATTCGAGCATCTTCGGATCGATCATGATCAGGCGCACATCGGCGGGCGTCGCCTTGTAGAGCAGCGAGAGGATCATCGCGTTGATCGCGACCGATTTGCCCGACCCCGTCGTGCCCGCGACGAGCATATGCGGCGCGCGCGCGAGATCGGTCACGATGGGCGTGCCCGTGATGTCCTTGCCCATCGCGATCGTCAGATGCGATGTCGAATTCTGATAGGCGCCGTCGGCGAGGATTTCGGCAAGCCGGATGATCTGCCGCTTCGGATTCGGCAGTTCGAGCCCCATGCAAGTCTTGCCGGGAATCGTTTCGACGACGCGGATCGATGTGAGGCCCAGCCCGCGCGACAGATCCTTCATCAAGCCGACGATCTGCGCACCGCGTACGCCGAGCGCGGGCTCGACCTCGAACCGCGTGATGACAGGGCCGGCCGACGCGCCGACCACGGTCACGGGCACTTTGAATTCCTTGAGGCGCTGCTCGATCAATTGACCGGTTTCGGCGAGCAGGGACTCGGACGCCGGTTCGTGCGGATCGGCCGCCGACGCGAGCAACGCGAGACCCGGCAGTTCGACGTGCGACGCACTCGGCGGATGAAACTCGAACTCGGTCGCTTGCTGACCCGCCGGTACGGCCGGTACGACCGGCGCCGCAGACGCGGCGGCCGGCCGCGGCGCGGGGGCGGCGATGGGCGGCGGCGTGAACGCGGGAATCGGAAAGGCCGTCGCGAAGTCGAGCGTGGCGAGTTCGTCGGTCGGCGGCAGCAGCGGTTGATGCGGGGTCAGCGAGACCGGCGTCGCCGCGGTGGCGAGCGAGACCGACGCCTCGCTTGAGTCGGAGAGGTCGATCGTCGCGGTCGACGGCGGCGGGCTCGCAAGCGCGATGTCGGTTCGCGCGTCCGGCGGATCGATCGTCGCGATCGGCGCGGTCGGCGAATGCGACGGCGACGCGCTGGGTGCGGGATCCGCATCGACGCGCGTCGAGACCTCGGCTTCGAGCGCGGCGAGATCGATCACGCGCATATCGGCGGTCGCGGGAGCGGGTGCGTCAGCACGGGCCTTGGCCGGCAAGGCGCGAACGGGTGCGGTCAGCGTCTCGGGCGCGTGTATGTCCTCGTGGGCCGACGCGCCGACGGACTCGGTGTCGTGCACCGGCGAAGGGGACGTCGATGACGCGTCTGCGTAGCGAACGCGATCGCCGACGTCGCCGCCCGGCGTGAACACGCCGAGATCGATCGGCTGCGTCGGGTCTTCGGTTTCGTCGTGCGATGTGTCGGGTGCCGTGACAGGGGGCATGCCGATTTCCACGGAGTCGACATCGACATCTGTATTCGCATGTGCATCGGTATCAGCATTTGCACGTGCATGCGCATCCGTATCCGCTTCCATCGCGGGGCGCGGCGTAGGGGAGGGCGCGTCGATATCCTGTGCGTCGCCTGGCGCGAGCGAGAGGACCGGATCGATTGCGCGCGCATCCGGCGCGGGTATCGTTGCGTCGCTTGACTCGACCGACTCGACCGACTCGACCGACTCGACCGACTCGACCGACTCGACCGACTCGACCGACTCGACCGGCTCGACCGGCTCGATCGGCTCGATCGGCTCGATCGGCTCGATCACGGCGAGCGACGATACTTCGGACACCTGCTCGTGTGCCGGCGCAGATTCCGATGCCGATGCCGATGCCGATGCCGGCGCGGCCGCCGAGATGTCGGGGCTCGCGACGCCGTCCGCGACGTTCGCCGAGACGGCAGCGCCCGCGCCCGCGAGCGTCGGCCATTGCGCGGCCATGCGTTCGACGTTGCGGAATGTCTCGGCGATCGTGTCGGCGGAAGGCGCCGTGTCGCGCGGATCGCCCGATTCACGCGTGGTCGGCGATGCGGCGCGTTCGTTCGGTGTACGCGATGTATCCGCCGATGCGTTCGAAAGCGTCGATGACGTGTTCGGCTCGATCGAGGCGGTCGCGCCGTCCTCGATCCCGTCCGTGCGGGCGCCGGTCCGCGTGTCCGTGTTCTGGCGCGACGGCGTCGAACCGGGCACGGGCTGTCCATAGGCGCGCGCGCGCAACGCGGCAGCGGCGGCTTGCCGGGCTGCTGCTGCTGCCGCGACCTGGGCGGACGTCCGTGCGCGCGGGCTCGCCGCGGCCTCGGGAACCGTCTGCGCGGCCGATTCCGGCGTCGTCGTGATGGTCCGATACGTCGCGGGCGCGTGCGGCGTCGCGTGGCGCGCCGTGGTCTGCGCATCAGGCGCACGCGTGCCCTGCGCGCCGGGGTTTGCGCGCGGCGCGAGGCGAAGCGATTCCGGCGTGATGATCTCGACCGGTTCGGCGCCCGGCGTCACGTGTGTCGTGCGTCGCGACGCGTGCCGCGCCGCATTCGCACTCGCCGTGCTGAACACCGAGGGCCGCTGGCTCGTGCCGAGTTCGCCAGGCGCGCGCAGGCCGCTCGACGGACGCCGCTCGGTCAACGGCGCATCCGCCGTCCCGCTCGTGCGCCAGCGCGGTTCGGCATATGACGCACCGCCGTCTTGCACCGCGCGGCGAGCCGGGCGCGGCGCATCGGCATCCGACGCGCCGTTGCCGACGAGATCCGCGACGAGCGCGGAGATACGGGTGCCGAACAGCCAGGGCAGGCCGAACGCGAGGCCCACGACACCGATCGCGATGCTGGGCGTCGAGCCGAATGCGCCGAGCAGCGCGCGTCCCACGCGATCGAACGCGCCGTCCGGCGCGAGCCGGATCCAGACGCCGGCTTCGAGCACGGCGCTCGCGGTCAGCACGCAGATCGCGCCGAGTATCGTGCGAACGGTCCGCGGCGCGTGGAGATCGTCATGCGAAGTCAGACGCGACGCGACGAGGCGCCACGCGAGCGCGACGATCCACAGCGTTGATAAACCGAACCACCCCGTAACGACGTTATGCATGCTTGACGACCGAACGCTCAAATGACTGCGTCGCGCCCCATTTTTACGATCCCGGCGCGGCGTGCGCGGGTTCGGGGGCGCCTTGTGCAGCGCCCGAGTTTACCTGTTCGCGCGCGCGGAGCGTATCTGGTTTGGTATCGCGATCCGTGGTAGGGCGGCGAGCCGCGCACGTCGCGCGTCAGGTTTCGGACGGCTTGCGAAGCGCCGCTACCGGGCCGTTGGACGGTGTCGCCCAGACGCTCTTCGGGTCGCCGTCGCGGCCGCGGCGGTGCGTGAAGACGGCGAGCGTCGCGAAAAGCGCGGCAAACGCGAGCCCGGCGAGGTCGATGCCCGCGAGTTGCCAGTCGCCGTAGCGCAGGCTGTGGAAAAGATTGTCGGACGTCAGCAGTGCGTCGAGCACAGGCACGAGCGCGGAGCAGACCGCCGTCGCGACCAGCAGGTCGCGCGCGGCGATCACGGGCGCGCGCGCGATCGACCAGACCACGGCGCCGAGCAGCGCGGTCAGATAGACCGACGCCGCGTCGAACGACGGTACGAGCAGCGCCATGTCGAAGGCAAACGCAATGCCCGCGCAACTGCCGATACAGACGGCGACGGTCGCACGAGCGATATGGCGCGTCGAAAGCGGCTGTTCGTCACCCGCGCGTTTGCGGCGCGCCTCGATCCAGAGCAGATTGCCCGTGTAGACGAGCACCGCGCCCGTGATGCCGAGCACGAAATAGATCCATCGCACGGCGACACCGCCGTAAGAACCGAAATGCAGACCGTAGATCGCGCTCGAGACGGTGTGGTTCGCGTCGCGCGTCGAGGCGGTTTGCTGGGCGAGCACGGCGCCGTCGTTCAGGCGCAGCAGCACCGAGCCGAGCGAACCGAGCGCGCGGTCGCTGTCGCCCCAGACCTCGGCCGTGCCGTCGTCGGCGCCGTAACGGACGTAGGCGATCCAGCGCGGCGTGAAATCGGGATTGGCCGCGCGTGCGTGAGCGACGAGGCCGTCGACATTCATCGGCGCGCCCGGCACGGCGACGACGGGTTTCGCGGGCACCGACGCGCGCATCGACGTGATCTCGTCCATGAGCTCGCCGTTGAACGCGATCGTGTTGAACAGCATCGCCGCAACCAGTCCCAGGCAGAGCACGCACCCCGTGATCGCGATCACCGCGTGAAACGGCAGCGCGAGCACGCCGACGGCGTTATGCGCGTCCTGCCAGAACATCTTGAGATTCGAACCCGGGCGCAGCGCGAACAGATCGCGCGAGAGCCGCGGCAGATGGGTCATGAGGCCCGTCACGAGCGCCACGCCGAACATCAGCGACACGATGCCCATCACGTAAAGCCCGAACTCGGGCAGGGCGAGCGAGTAATGGAGCCGGTCGACGAAGTCGCCGACCCCGGGCGTCGTGCTGAGGTCGAGCGTGTCGTGGTCGACCATGATCGTCGCGGGGTTGAACGGCTCAGGCGGCGTTTTGACGAGCGGCGTCGGATGTCCGGCCGCGCTGGCGGCGCTGGCCGCGCTCGCATTGCGCGCGCGGCGTTCGATTTCAAGCTTTTTGAGGTGTGCGCGCTGCGCGATTTCGGCCTGCTCGGCGGCGCTCGTCGTGTCCTGCGTGAAGTCGTCGAAGCCGAGCGATTTGTCGAGCGGCGATTTGCCGCCGTTCGCGAGCCGCGCTTCCTGCCAGTCTGCGCCGTCGCTCCAGTAGACGTACGGTTCGCGATGCGTCGCGTTCGCGAGCACGATGCCGAAATTGTCGGCCGCCATCGGATGCAACGCCACGAGCGTGCCGACCAGACGTTGGGCCGGGCCGCCGTCGACCGCGAAATGGCGCGACGCCGGGCGTTCCCAGCGTTCGATCTCGTCGTGGAACATCGTCAGCGTGCCGCCGACGAAGGCGATGAACAGCATGAAACTTGCGCAGATGCCCGCCCACGTGTGGAGCCACTGAAAACCGCGAAGGGTCGATGAACGCATAAAGTGTCAGGCGAGCAGTGCGCGCGCCGCGTAAAGCAAGGCGAATGCGGCGAGATTGCCGACACCCAGCCCGATGATGGCGCGCCGGGTCGTCGTCAACGCGAATACGCTGCAGAAGATGCCGATCCACAGCGGGAAGAACAATACCATCGCGAGGAGCGCCGATCGATGCCAGCCGCCGGGCATCGTCCACGCAAAGAGGCCCGCGAGCGCAACCGACAGCGGCAACGTCAGCACCGCCGTGCTCCACAGTCGAAGCGTCATCGAGCCTCCGGCTCGCGCGGCGCCGCGCCGTGCTCGGTTGCGCGGCGCCGCTTGCCTGCGCGCGCCGTCTTGCGCCGCAGCCGCGCGTCGCGGCTCCAGTAAGCGCCGACGAACGGCATGATGGCAAGGCTGGCGGCAAGCGCGCAGACCGCGGCGCAGACGCCTGCGGCGTTGCCGTCCGCTGTGCACCAGAGCGCGATCGCCGCGGCCATGCAGAGCGCGGCGGCGCCGAGCCACAGGCGCGGCCGCGCGCGCGGCGGCAGCAGTTGCTGGCGCGGCGACGCGAGATAGCAGAGCGCGCCCGCAAGCAACGCGAGGAGGGTTCCGGACAGGCCAGGCATGGACGACAGACGGTCAGTGCATCGAAAAAGGAAAGACGATCCGCATGTTATAAATGCGAATAATTCGCGTTTATAACATGCGGGAGAGCGCGCAGGCAAATGCCGCGCGGGAAACGGCGTGGCGAGGGCGCGTGCGGATCGCGTGTGTATCGCGTGTGTATCGTGTGCGTTGCGCGTGATGTCGCGCGGTCGGCCGCAACGTTGTGCGACGCTGTCGCCCGAGCGAACACGCTCTACACTAGCGCGCTGAACTTTATCGAGACGTTCATGACGACCCAAGACCTGACCGCAACACTCGAACTCATCAGCGCGCACGGCAGCTTCGGCGGCAGCCAGCGCTTTTATCGCCATCGGTCGTCGACGCTCGGCTTGCCCGCGCGGTTTTCGATCTTTCTGCCGCGCGGCGCCGATGCCGGCGCGCCGGTCCCCGCGCTGATCTACCTGGCGGGCCTCACGTGCAACGAGGAGACGTTCCCGATCAAATCGGGCGCGCAACGTTTCGCGGCCGAGCACGGCCTCGCGCTGATCGCGCCCGATACGAGCCCGCGCGGTGCGGGCGCGCCCGGCGAAACCGACAACTGGGATCTCGGCGTGGGCGCCGGCTTCTATCTCGACGCGACCCAGCCGCCATGGAATGCGCATTACCGGATGGAGTCGTATGTTGTCGACGAGCTTGTGGCGCTCGTCACGCAACACTTCAATATCGATGCGAAGCGGATCGGCGTGTTCGGCCATTCGATGGGCGGGCACGGCGCGTTGACGCTCGCGTTGCGTCATCCGTCGGTGTTTCGCTCGGTGTCGGCGTTCGCGCCGGTGGCTGCGCCCGCGAGCTGTCCGTGGGGCGAGAAGGCGTTCGGCGCTTACCTAGGCGACGACCGTGCGGCGTGGCGGCAGCACGACGCGACGGCGCTGATCGGCGAACTCGGCGTGCGATGGGACGGCACCTTGCTCGTCGACCAGGGGCTCGACGACGGCTTCCTTGCGTCGCAGTTGCGCATCGACGCATTCGAAGCCGCGTGCCGCAGCGTCGGACAGCCGCTCGAATTGCGGCGCCACGCGGGCTATGACCACGGCTATTACTTCATCTCGACGTTCATCGGCGACCACATCGCGCATCACGCGCGCGCGCTCAAGGGCTGATTCGAGGCTTGCATCGAGGGTCCGCTCAGCGGTCGAGTCAGGGGGACTGACTCGGCGAGCCGACCCAGGGAGCCGACCCAGCTAGCCGATTCCAGGATCGGCTCAAGCGCGGTCGGGCGGACCGAAAAGATCCTCGCAGATCGTGCGGCCGAGCGCCGTCAGCGCAGCCGAGCCGAGTCCCGCTTCGTCGAGCGCGACGCTCACGAGTCCGGCGTCGCTCAACGCCGTCAGGTAGCGCCGCAGTGCGCTTTGCGCAAGCTGCGTGCGCTTGCCGAGTCGCGCGAGCGACGCGAGTTTGCCCGAGGGATCGTTCGCCGTCTCCCAGAGCACCGACAGCACGGCGGCGATCGCGGGATCGATCTCGTCCGCGCCCGCAGGATCGGACGACCGCGCGGGCTCTCGCGGCCGATCGGGGGTCACGGTTGCGTTCGCCGTGGGCCGGCGGTCTGGCCGCGGGCGGTCGTGTCGGCGTCGGCATCGGCATCGGCGTGGGTGCCGGCGCTCGCATCGATGCGAGCGCCGGGGTGTGCATCCGCGCCGCCGCGCGTGTCCGTCCCGGCATCCGCTTCGATATCGGACCTCGCCGCGCGCGGCGGCATCATGACGTTGCGCAGCGGATTCGCGATCTCGATGCCGACCTCGCTGAAGCGCGCGAGAATGCGCCGGTTGAACTCGCGCTGGACCGGCCAGCGCATCGTGTCACGGCACTGGATCTGCCCCGCGAGCGTGACGGCCGATCCGTCGACGCTATCGACGCCCCAGAAGCTGAAATCGGCGAGGATGCCGTCCTTGAACAGCGGATCCTCGCGCAGCGACGCGCCGATCTGCTTGAGCGTGTCGATCGCGCGATCGACGTCCGCGCCGTACGCAATGCTCACGCGTACAGCGGCGTTGCCGATGCCGCGATTCACGTTGTTGACCGTCGTCACGGAACTGAACGGCACGGTGAACAGCGAGCCGTCGCTGCCGCGTAGCCGGACCGTGCGGATCGACAGATATTCGACCGTGCCCGAGACGCCCGCGACCGTCACGTAATCGCCGACCTGCATCGCGTTTTCCATCAACAGAAAAATGCCCGTGATGAAGTCCTGCACGAGCTTCTGCGAGCCGAAACCGAGCGCGACGCCGAAGATGCTCGCGCTCGCGAGCAGCGGCGCCGTATTGACGCCGATCTGGCTCAGGCCCGTGAGGCCGACGACGAGCGCGATCGCGACGAGCAGCGCGCTGCGCAGCATCGGCAGCAGCGTGCGCAAGCGCGTCGCGCGGATGAATTCGCCGCGCTCGGTCCATTTGCGCAGCCGCCGCTCGAACAGGATATTCGTGGCTTCCCAGATGATGACGGCGATCGCGGCGGCGACCGCGATGGTCACGAGCGCCGAGATCAGCCGATGGCCGATCGGATTCGCGACGAGAAAGCGCAGCAGGTGAATGCCCCAGATATCGAGCAAGGTCAGCAGCGCGACGATGCCGATCAGCATCGAGAGCGAGCGCTGAAGCATCGGGTAGTAGCGATAGGCGCGCCGCTGCACGATCGATTGCCCGTCGCGCGAGACGGATGCGTCGTCGGTGTCGTCGTTCTGGTTCGCGCGAAACACATGCGCGAGCGCGCCGAGCGACACGATCGCGATCACGCGCGCGAGCACGAGCACGAGCAGCGAGACGCCGCCGAGATGCACGAGCGTCTCGAAGCCGTTGTTGACGTCGAGCGCCCAGATGAGCCAAAGCGCGAGCACGAAGAAGATCGCGACGCCGGCCCAGATGTCGGCGAGCCAGTTGCCGAGGTAGGCGAGCGTTTGCGAGTGCGCGGACGTCTCGCGCAGCCATCGCGCGACGGGGCGGCGGCATTGCAGGATGACGATCGCGACCATGACATGGGCGATCAGCGCGACGAGCTTCATGATCGCGGCGTGCGCGTCGAGCGTGAGTCCGAGCGGCAGCGGCGCCTCGGCGAGCGCGCTGCCGACGCCGACGACCGCGACGATGCGGCGCACCCAGCGCCGCACGAATAGCGCCGTGTCATCGCCGACGCGCCACAGCCGCAGGCCGCGCGCGTAGGGCGCGAAGAACAGGTTCCCGACGATGAGCACGGCACGGCAGATCACATAGATATCGACGAGCGACGACGCGATCTCTTCGGCCGCCGAGCCGTCGTCGGCGAGGATCGACATGAGCAGACTTGCGCAGAGCGCGAAGCCGATCACGGGGACGGTGCCGAGCACGGCGTTGAGCAATGCGGCAGGCACGCGCCGGAGCAGCGACCAGTGACGCACGGCATGGCGCTTGCCGATCGCGAGATGGGTCAGCCGCAGATGCGGCGCGTGGCCGCCGTCGTGCCGCAGCGCCTCGCTGATCTGCTCGCCTTGTGCCTGCTCGCGCTCGT
Organism: Pararobbsia silviterrae; assembly: GCF_003628125.1. GTDB lineage: Bacteria > Pseudomonadota > Gammaproteobacteria > Burkholderiales > Burkholderiaceae > Pararobbsia > Pararobbsia silviterrae. The sequence continues at coordinate 81,621 of NZ_RBZU01000018.1, read as the reverse complement.
CGGGGGTCAGCTCGGCGTCGTGTCGCTCGGCATTCGCGTCGGCCGCCGCCGCCGCGTTCGCGCGCTGAATGATCGCGGTGCGGGGACGCAGCGTGAGCCGCAGGAGTCCCCATTCGATGGCCCAGGCCGGCACGAGGCTCGCGATCACGATCCAGAACGTTTGCCAGAGCGCCGTGCGTCCCTCGGGCGTCGCCGTATGCGCGGTCCACCAGAGCGTCGCCGAGTGGATGTCGAGCAAGGTCGACATCGAGCGTCGCGTCTCGTGGCCGACCATGCTGGCCCAATGCGCGAGTTGCCGCGACACCTGCGTGACGAGACTGTTCGACTTGAACGCGGCGGCGACGCCGGACGCCGCGACGGGCGCGCTTGCCGCAGCGGAGCTTGCCGGCTCCGGCGCGGACGCCGCCGCCGGCGCGGCCAGCGTGTTGGCCGCGGCGACCGCGCGCAGCGTGTCTTCGACCTGCGCGCGGCGCTTCGGGTCGTTGAGCACGGCGAGCGCGTCGCGCGCCTGCTCGGGCGTCAGCAAGGCGCCCGAAGCGGCGGCCGATGGGGTTGCCGATGGGGTTGCCGATGAGGCCGCGCTTTGCGCCGACACGCGCGGTGCGACGCTCAGGATCGAAAACAGGACAACGACAACAGCGAGGAAACGTGACATAAAGCAGGGCACCAGGCGGGGCACGGAGCGTGGCATAGGCTCGGGCGCGTCAAACGGGCAACGGGCAACGGGCGCTCGAAAGTCCGTACATTGTAAAGAATCGCCGGCGCGCGTCCGTCGGCGCGGTCGCACGCGAGCGCGCGCCGCGTCCGGAACATCCGTCTAGAACGCGTAATACGGTCCGGCGCCGGCCGGCGTCGACTGTCCCGAGATCGCGGTGTAGACCGTGCGGCCGTAGAAAAACGGCAGACCGAAGTCGAACAGGCCCGACAGGGAACCGCCGATATCGTCATAGGCGAGATTCCCGCTCGCAAACAGGGACAGTGCGTTGCCGATCGATAAATCGACTGTCGTCGTCGCACCATTCGTGCCCGTGACGGCCACGCTGACGGCGGCTGTCGAAGCCGGGCAGTAGAAGCCGCTCGCCGATGACGTCGGCGAGCATCCGGCGATCGCGCTCGGGAAGAACAGGCCGTTGGAGCCCGAATCGACGAGGCTCTGGTTCAGCGCCGCGCCGCCGTAGGTCGCGGTGAAGCGGCCGCTCGAATCCGTCGTATAGACCGTGACGCCCGACACGCCGTTGTTCGACTGTGTGCCGATGCCGAAAATCACGGCGCCCTGGGCCGCGGCGCTTCCCGCCGCCGGTAGTGACGGCATTTCGATGATCGTGCCGTTGTTGTCGCTCGCGAAGTGCGCGACGGGGTTCGGCACTTGCGCGTCCTGGTCGAGCGTCGTCGTCGAGCACGACGACGCCGTGCAGCCGTAGTAATAATCGAGCGCCTGCTGCTCGCACGACGTGCCGCAGTCGTTCACGAGCGTGCCGACGCCGACGATGCCGTTCGCGCCGAGCGCGGTGACCGTCTGCAGCGGCGTCGAGATCGATGAGCAGGCTTCGGGAATCGCCGGCACGGCGCTGTCGGCGACGATCTCGACGGGAATGCCGCTCGCGAGTTCGTTCGCGATCCGGACATCGGCGAGCCGGACCGCGCCCCAGGTCACGCCGTCCGCGAATTGCGCGCACTCGGCGAGCGTATCGCCGCCCGTCACCGTTTCGAGCGGCAGGCCGAGCGCGGCGATCGCGGCGGAACTGACCAGACGCAGCCCGGCCGAGCCCGTATCGAGCTCGATGTGGTCGACCTGCGTGCACGTCGAGGTGTTCGGCACGCAGATCGTCAGCGTGACGAACGGAATGTTCGGCGCGGTGAGCGTCTGGCCGTTGACGACGGGCCCTGCGCCGACCGTGATCGTCGCCACGTTCGCGCCGCTGACGTCGATCGACGGCGTCCCCGCGTTCGACGATGTGCCGCCGCCCCCTCCGCAGGCCGCCATCACGCAGAGACACGCAAGGGTCACGATCCGCAGGAGCAGGCGCATGCGCGGCCTCCTATTGAATATCGTTCATGGAGAATCCGGCCGGCATCGCGCTGCGCAGGTACGCGGCACCGGAAAACGCACCCATATGGCCCGCCGACATGACGACGAGGTCGTCGAGGACGACGTTCGTGTGCCGGCGCATCGTGCCGCTCGTCTGCGCCGCATTGACGGCCTGGGTGTAGTGCGTGAAATGCGTCGTGCCCAGCAACTGCTTGAGCGGGGGCAGCATCGGGCCCTGCCAGGCCACCGCGAACACGCGGCCCGCCGCCGATACGTATTCGTGTACGACCGTGCCCGAAGGCAAGGTCAGCGTATGACGCGTGACACCCGAGGCGAGTGCGGCGCTGACCGGCTGGGCGCTCGCGCCGAGCGTCGCGACGTCGGTCGAGATCGATCCGGCATCGCTGCCGAGCGTCGCCTGCGCGCACGGTGCGGCGCCGAGCGCGACGATCCATGCGAACGATGCGGCCGGTGCGAGGCGACATACCAGGCGGAACGCGAAGCGGGATACCCGACGCGTCGCGATCGCGGACATGCCGCGGCACGTGTCGTGCGGCCGCGCGGGCCGACGTGTCGGGAGCCCGCGCGCATTGACTGACGACGGCGATGACCGTGCCGACCGCGACGATCGGCGCGGGTCTTGGCTGGATTTCATGGCTGGCTCCGTGTGCGCCGCGGACCGGCGCATGGCGGCACGCCCGCGGCGCGCCGCGTGAGGGCACCGACAGTCGACGGCCGCTCACGCGCTATCGACAAGGATAGACGACGTGCGCGCATTCGATCGCGTGTACGAGTGCGACGCCGGGTCGATCGATTCGCACGCCAAAGGATCGGCTGCGTACGACGCGCGAGCGGACGACCCGCCGGATGGACGGCGCGTTAGCCGGGCGGCATGCGCGCCGCGTCCGACATCGAGAGCTCCGCCGCAGCGTGCTGGAGCAATTCGAGTACCTGGGCGGGCGACGCCGCGGCATGCAGATCGATGCGCCGGATATACGGCGACGTGATGACGGCGAGCGCCGTGCCGTCGGGCGCATAGACCGGGCACGAGATGTCGGTGACGCCGTAGGCCTGGCGGCTCGCGGTGCTGTGATGCCGGTCGGCGCGGACCTGGGCGAGCGTGGCCCGCAATGCATCCGCGCCGATCGGTGTTTCGCCGTCGACCGCGACGTGTTCTGCGAGCATGCGTTCACGTTGCGCATCCGTTTGGAACGCAAGCATGACCGAGCCCGAACCCGTGTCGAGCAGGCTCATCCGCGATCCGAGCCGGATCGACAGGCCCCACGGTCCGGGGCCGTCGCGCTGTGCGATCACGAGGATGTTGCCGCGATCGTAGACGCCGAGGTGACACGACTGCTCGGCATGCTGAACGAAGCGATCCATGATCGGCTGCGCGGCGTCGATGAAGCGCCGGATCGGCGGCTGCTGGTGCGCGAGCGAATAGAGCTTGAGCGTCAGCGCGTAGCGGTCGCCGCTTTCCGAGCGCGCGACATAGTCGCGCGCGACGAGCCGCTCGAGCATCCGATAGATCTCGCTCGCATTGCGTCCGAGCAGTTTGACGATTTCGGCGCGCGTGAGGCCGCGCTCCTGCGTCGAGAGCAGCTCGAGGATGTCGAGGCCCTTGTCGAGGGCGGGCGCGCGATATTTGTCGTGATCGTCCAAATGGGGTCCCTGATGGCGTGCGGTGCGGTCGCGCGGGGCGTATCCCCGGCGTGAACCGGTCCTGCGCAATCCCGCGCGATCGTCCGCATGACGCGTTTTGCACGCGCCTTGACAGCGCGGATGTTCATATAAGAATATTCGATTCATGAGTGAACATAAAGGGGTTGTGCCGCCCTGCGGTCCGCGCGACGTTCGTCGCGTGCCGCGCGATCGCGCACGACACGGAGCGAGACAAACACGATGACGCAGACATCCCCATCGACGCGGGCCGATGACACGGCGCGTGCGGGTGCCGTCGAGGACGGCGTGGCCGCGCATGCCGTTGCGCAGTCTCGGCCGTTTGGGCGGCGCGGGCTTCGCACGACGGCGCTTGGACTCGGCGGTGCGGGTATCGCGGGCTTGTTCCGGGACGTCGGCGAGGCCGACGCGCAGGCCGCGATCGATGCGGCCTGGGAGGCCGGCATCCGGAGCTTCGACGTCGCGCCGTTCTACGGCTACACGCAGGCCGAGCACCGCATGGGACGCAATTTGCGCGCGCGCGAGCGCGACGCATTCGTGCTCTCGACGAAGGTCGGCCGGCTCATGCGGGCGCGCAAGGAGGCCGCGGGCGCGCGGGCGCCGCTCAACGCGGGTGACGCATGGGCGTCGCCGCTGGCGTTCGAGCCGCATTTCGACTACACGTACGACGGCATCCTGCGTGCGTTCGAGGACAGCCAGCAGCGGCTCGGCCTCGCGCGCATCGACGTGATCCTGATTCACGATATCGGCCGCGACACGCACGGCGAACGCGCGGATCACTATTGGCGGCAGTTGCTCGACGGCGGCTTTCGCGCGCTCGACGAGCTGCGCCGCGAACGCGGCGTGCGGGCGGTGGGCCTCGGCGTCAACGAGACGGCGGTCGTGCTCGACGCGATGCGCGAATTCGATATCGACTGCGCGCTGCTCGCGGGCCGATACACCTTGCTCGAACAGGCGTCGCTCGACGCGCTGCTGCCCGAATGCGTGAAGCGCGACGTGAGCATCCTGCTCGGCGGCGCCTTCAATTCGGGCATCCTCGCGCAAGGCACGAAGGGCGACCTCAAGTTCAACTACGACGCCGCGAGCGACGCGATCGTCGCGCGCGTGCGCGCGCTCGAAGCGGTTTGCGACGCGTATGCGGTGCCGCTCGCGAGCGCAGCGCTGCAATTTCCTTATGCGCATCCCGCGATTCGCTGCGTCATGACCGGCGCGCGCAGCGCGCGCGAGGTTCATCAGAACGTCGAGGGTTTCACGCGGACGATTCCGGACGCGTTCTGGCATGCGCTCAAAGACGAAGGTTTGCTGCGCCGCGATGCGCCGACGCCGGCCGACGGCGACGCGCGCGCGGCGTCTTGATTTCGGCATCGACATCGGCAGGATGCGGGCTTCCGGATGGGCCGCACGGACGATCTACACAGAGGAGAAGGCGTCATGGGTAACCGACTCGCGGGCAAGACAGTACTGATTACCGCGGCAGCACAAGGGATTGGGGCAGCGAGCGCGGACTTGCTCGCGAGCGAAGGCGCGCGCGTGATCGCGACCGATCTGCGCACGCAGGCCCTCGCGGGCAAGCCGTACGAGGTCCGCGCGCTTGACGTGCTCGACGCCGCGGCGATCGAAGCGCTCGCCAAGGAGGTCGGCCCGATCGATGTGCTGTTCAATTGCGCGGGATATGTGCACGCGGGCACGATCCTCGACTGCGACGAGAAGGCATGGGATTTCTCGTTCGATCTCAACGCCAAGGCGATGTACCGGACGATTCGCGCATTTTTGCCGGGCATGCTCGAGCGCGGCAAGGGTTCGATCATCAACATGGCGTCGGCGGCATCGAGCGTCAAAGGGGTGCCGAACCGCTTTGCCTATGGCGCGTCGAAGGCTGCCGTGGTCGGCCTCACGAAGGCCGTCGCGGCCGATTTCGTCACGCGCGGGATCCGCTGCAACGCGATCTGCCCGGGCACCGTCGATTCCCCTTCGCTGCATGAACGCATCGAGGCGCAAGCCCAGGAGCAGGGCAAGACCTACGAAGAGGTGCTTGCGGCGTTCGTCGGTCGTCAGCCGATGGGCCGCGTCGCCGACCCGCGTGAGATCGCGGCGCTCGTGCTGTATCTTGCGTCCGATGAGTCTGCTTTCACGACGGGGCAGGCTCACGTCATCGACGGCGGCTGGTCGAACTGATCGGCTCACGGCGAACCCGGTTTTCGATCGATTCAAAAGACGAGATACGGACCGGATTTTTGTGTGATCCGTTCGGGATTTTCCTTGGCGGTACGGATTCGATTGTTTTCAAAAGGACAGACACTATGAAATTGCTTCGATTTGGCGAACGCGGTCAGGAGAAACCGGGTTTGCTCGACGCGAATGGCCGGATTCGCGATCTGTCGTCGATCGTGGCCGATATCGACGGCAGCGTGCTCGGCGATGCGGAACTCGCGAAACTGCGCAAGATCGATCCCGCCTCGTTGCCGCTCGTGGCGCAGGGCGTGCGGATCGGAGCGTGCGTCGGCCGCATCGGGAAGTTCGTCTGCATCGGCCTCAATTATGCGGACCATGCCGCGGAATCGAATTTGCCGATTCCGTCCGAACCGGTCGTCTTCAACAAGTGGACGAGCGCGGTCGTCGGACCGAACGACGACGTCGAGGTCCCGCGCAATTCGAAGAAGTGCGACTGGGAAGTCGAACTCGGCGTCGTGATCGGCAAGCCCGCGAAATACATCGGCGTTGAAAACGCGCTCGATTATGTCGCCGGGTATTGCGTGGTCAACGACGTGTCCGAACGCGAATGGCAGATCGAACGTAACGGCCAGTGGGACAAGGGCAAGGGTTTCGATACGTTCGGCCCGACGGGTCCGTGGCTCGTCACGCGCGACGCAGTGCCCGATCCGCAGAAGCTCGGCCTCTGGCTCGAAGTCGACGGCCATCGCTATCAGAACGGCAATACGTCGACGATGATCTTCTCGGTCGCGCAGATCGTGTCGTATCTGAGTCAGTGCATGAGCCTGCAGCCGGGCGACGTCATTTCGACGGGCACGCCGCCGGGCGTCGGCATGGGCGTCAAGCCCACGCCGGTGTTCCTGAAGGCCGGCCAGACGATGCGGCTCGGCATCGACGGACTCGGCGAGCAGCAGCAGCGTACGATCCAGGCCTGAACCGCGTTCGATCGGCGCCGGCAGCGCGTCCGGCAAGGCCATGCCGGCGCGCGCGGCCGGGACGCGCGAGATATGCCACGTTTGACGACGTGGCGTTTTTTTTTGCGGCGGGCGCGGGCGGCGATCGCGTGACGTTCGCTGCCTGCCGCTGCGTGCGCGACGACGTGTTTCGAACGTGCATATCGCGACATCGCGGTCGATTTCTAATTCAGGCTCCTGTGCCTGAGAGAGGATCGACACCATGACCGATGTTTCCGTGAGCAAGACGCCGTCCGTTCCAGGCGTGCACGACGCACGTCGCGCCGCGCGCGCTGCTGAGTCGCCGCGGGAAGACACGCGCGCGGCGGGTGCGCCGCCTGCTGACTCGGCATCCGAATCGCCATCCGATCCGTCGGCGCGCGCCGCCAACGTCGAATCGCCCAAGCGCAATTTGGTGGCCGGCAAGCAGACGTCCGGCGACGGCGGCACACGGATCGTCGTTCAGCCGCGAGCGCGCAACGGCAGATTGGGTGAGGCCGTCGTGGTGTTCGAGGGCGCGCCCGATGCAAGGGTTACGCTGCATGGATGGCTCGGCGATTCGAATCTGCTCGTGCGGGCGCCGGCTGGCGCGTCGCAGGTCAATCACGTCTGGAAAGTCTCGTCCGACGGACGCACGCGGGTCGACATGACCGCGGCGCTTGGCGACGTGAGCCGTGTCCGGATCGTCGATCGAGGCGCGTCGTTGCTTGTCTACGCGACGGACCTCGCGGACGGCAAGACGATCAAGCGCTATCTCGTCGACGCGAGTACGTTCGAGGCGCGCGATACGGGACGCGCGCTCGATGTCGAGGACGCCTCGATCGAAGAGAGCGGTGAGGACGCCCGAGGTCTGCGGTATCGGCGCGATGTCGCGGATCGTAACGGCGTGGTTCGTGTGACCGTCGAGGGTCCGCAAGGCTTCGGCAAAGTCGTGTATCGGAGCGCGGCCGATGCGCCGTATCGCGTGATTGCAAGGCCGAACTTCTACGAGTCGTTCGTCGTGCTCGGTTTTACGCAGGACAACAAGCGACTCATCGTTCGCTCGAACATCGAGACCGACCGGGTCGTGCTCGCGGAATTCGATCCCGAACTCGGCAAGCAGACGCGCATCCTGTTTGTCGAGCCCGGCGCCGATGTCACGAGTGCGGTGATGAAGGAAGACGGCGACGGGACGGCGGTGCGCGAAGTTTTAACCATGAAGAACGGCCGCGAGCGGCAGCGCATCGTCGATCCTGCGTTCAAGCGTGTCCACGACGCGGTCGCTCAAAAATTGGGGGACGGCAAATTCACGCTCACGGTGCCGGATTTCGAGGCCGGATTCTGCCGTGTCGATGCGGACGGCAGCCGCGGGCCGAGCGTATGGCTCTACGACATCGCTCGCGATCGCCTCGTCCAGATCGCGCGGCCCAAGGGGCGCGATGTGCCGTCGACGCAGAGTGTCAAGCGGCCCATTCAATTCCGCGCGCGCGACGGACTTCGCGTATCCGGATACTTCAGCGCGCCGCAGCGCATGCCGACGCGCGGCGGCACCGGCGGCCCTCCGCCGATGGTCGTGCTCGTCCACAGCGGTCCGTTTGCGTCGGATGGAGCGGGATACGACGAGCAGGTTCAATGGTTCACGAGCCGCGGCTATGCGGTATTGCAGGTCAACTATCGCGGATCGTCGGACTATGGCAAGGCGTTCGCGCGCGCTGGCGATCGGCAGTGGGGCCGGGCCATGCAGACGGATCTCGCCGACGGCGTCGACTATGTGCTTCGACGGGGCTGGGCGGACGGTCGGCGCGTCGCGATTATGGGTCTGAGCTACGGCGGGTATGCCGCACTCGCGGGAGCGACGCTCGATCCGAAGCGCTATGCGGCGGCGATTTCGATCGGAGGACTGTCGGACCTGGCCAAGCAGGTCGTTGATATCGACGTATCGCCTGAACAAAAAGCCTTCATGTATGAACGCCATGGCGACCCAGGCAACGCGGCCGACATGACGATCATCCACGATACGTCGCCACTGAATTTCGCCGAGCGCGTCAAACATCCCGTCTTGCTGATGCATGCGCGTCGGGACCCTGCCGTGCCGGTTTCGCATAGCGAGCGTATGGCCGAAGCGTTGCGGACGGCGGGCAAATCCGTCGAGACGATGTTCGTCGACCGGGACACCCATGCGGTCGACGACGATATGTATCCGGTCATCGAAGCGTTTCTCGCGAAGCATCTGGCGCGACGGGCCGGAAAACCGGCGACCGACGGCAGCAAGGTCAAGCCGATCAGCGAGCACCGAACGCCGGCTCGGGGATCGGCGCCATCGGCGGGCGCGGCGATCCCTTCGCTGAGCGCACGACCCGTTTGAGTGCGATTGACGCCGCCGATTCTTGCGGGGCGTCGGAGCGCGTGGGGTTCGGCGTGCGCATAGGCTGTGATAACGTCTGGAGTTTTGTGGACCGCCGCGCGAGTGCGCGGCGGTCCACGGCACGATGAGCGCGCATCCATGATTGCATTCAACGAAAACGGCGTGTCGGTCACGGAGACCGCCGTCAATATTCCGGGTCAGCCGCTTCGGATCAGCGATATCCGATCGACGCGCGTCGTGTCGGACGCGCGCCGATTCGCGTTGCCGGTTTCGATCTCGATCATCGGCCTGGTCCTTGTCGTCATCGGCTTCATACGCACGTCGGGGGCGTTCTGGGTGCCGGGCATCATGCTCGTCGTCGTCGGCTGGCTCGCCTGGTGGGCGCAGGATACGAAGCATCGGCTCTTTGTCGGCACCGAATCCAAGGGCGAGGTCGAGGCGCTCGTGAGCGCCGACCTTGCTTTCCTTCACCGCGTCGTCGCTGCGATCGACGGCGCACGCGGTTCGCGTTAGGCCCGGCCGCGCGATCGACGCGCGAGCCTTCGTTCGACGGCGACAGCCAAGGCGCGCAGGACGCGCGTCGCGATATCTCGGCTGCATTTTGTGTAGGGTGATTCCTCTCCTTGTTTAGGTTGTGTGCGCGCTCGTGTTCCGACGAACGCGCGGCAGCGCCGTGCCCGCGTCTTCGCTCGATTTCGCATGCTACAAACGCGCCTCACACGGGCATCCGCCCGATGTGTATGCCCAGCAGAGGCGTATTTGAGTATCCGGGGTAGCCGGAACGAGGGAGTGCGATGAAAGCAAAAGCAGGTATCAAGTTTGGCTGGATGGGGCTGATGGTCGTCGGCGCAATGAGCGCCGCACACGCGGATGACATGGGACACGCGTCGATGAGCGGCGCGCCGAACACCGCTGCATCCATGCCCGCCGGTGCGTCGATGCCGGCCGCCGCGTCCATGCCGGCCGGTGGGTCGATGTCGATGCCGACCGCCGCGTCCATGTCGGCCGGCGGGTCGATGCCGGCCGCCGCATCGATGTCTGGCGCTGCGTCAATGCCGAGCGCTGCGTCGATGCCGGGCGCCGAGTCGATGCGGACGTCGTCGGCATACGGATCGGCCGAGCATCATGCGAAGCATGGCTACACGTCGACCATACACGGCGAGATCCTCGCGCGCGTCATGAAGATCGACGCATCGTCGGGCATGATGGAAGCGCGCGGCGACGACGGCATCGAGCGCCGTTTCATGCTCGATCCGAAGGCGCGCCGGTCCGCGTGGTCCGTCAAGGCCGACGATACGGTCAAGATCGAATTTGATCGTGACGTGACGGTGTCGATCAAGCCTCAGGGCGAGAAGGCAAAGCGGGGTATGAACGACCACGAATTCGATGCGACCGTCGTCGGCATGAACCCGGAGACGCATATCGTCTCGCTCCAGGGGCCGAGGGGCAATATGATCGACATCGACGTCGAGCATGCCGAGATCTTCGACAAGATGAAGGTCAACACCGTCGTTCACGTCGACTACGGGCGTCCGATGGCGATGTCGGTGACGCGGCCCTGACACCGTTCCGGTAACGGGCTGATCCCGCGCGCGAACTTCCCCGCCCTGCCGGGCGGCGAAGTTCGCGCGATCGGGGCCGGTTGCCTACAATACGGGGGTTCCGACTTTCAAAAGAAGCAGGAGAGCCCCCATGAATGCCGATGAATCCGTGGCGCACGCCGCGACTGACGAAGTCCATCGCCTCGACCCGGAGGCGCTGCGCCAATTTGTCGAGCGCAAGTGGGACGACGAGATCGTCCATGCGCTGACCGACTACATCGCCGTGCCCGCGAAGAGTCCGATGTTCGACGCCGACTGGGCGCGTCATGGTTTCATCGACCGTGTCGTGACGGACGCGGCCGCATGGGCCGAGGCCCAGCGCGTGACGGGTCTCAAGGTCGAGGTGATCCGGCTCGCGGGCCGCACGCCGGTCATCTTCTTCGAAGCGCCCGCGACGCGCTCGGGCAGCACGGACACGATCGTGCTCTACGGCCATCTCGACAAGCAGCCCGAATTCGACGGCTGGCGCAGCGATCTCGGCCCGTGGACACCCCGATATCTCGACGGAAAACTCTATGGACGCGGCGGCGCCGACGACGGCTATGCGATCTACGCGAGCCTCACCGCGCTCGCGGCGCTCGATGCACAGGGCGTTGAACGTCCGCGCTGCGTCGGCCTGATCGAGACCTGCGAGGAATCGGGCAGCTACGATTTGCTGCCGTATATCGACGCGCTGCGCGAGCGTCTCGGCGACGTGAGTCTCGTCGTCTGCCTTGACTCGGGGGCGGGGAATTACGATCAACTCTGGCTCACGACGTCGCTGCGCGGCGTGGTCGCGGGCAGTCTCGACGTCGAGGTGCTCGACGAGGGCATTCACTCGGGCAATAGCGGAATCGTGCCGTCGAGTTTTCGTATCCTGCGGCATGTGCTCGAACGTCTCGAAGACAGCGCAACGGGCAATCTGTTACCGCCGGGGTTTCACTGCGCGATCCCCGAGAAGCGCCTCAGCGAGGCCGAGGCGACCGCGGCGATTCTCGGCGACGACGTCTGGCGCAAGCAGCCCTGGGCATGCGGTCAGGACGGCCAATCGGTGTTGCCGGTCACGACGGATGCGAAAGAGGCGCTGCTCAATTCGACCTGGCGCCCGGCGTTATCGGTGACGGGGGCCGCGGGCTTGCCGTCGCTCGAGAACGCCGGCAACGTGCTGCGTCCGCGGACCGCGTTCAAGCTGTCGCTGCGCTTGCCGCCGCTCGTCGATGCGGTCGAGGCGATGGGCGAACTCAAGCGGCTGCTCGAACTCGATCCGCCGTATAACGCGAAGGTCACGTTCTCGTCGGAATCGGGACCCGCGACGGGCTGGAGCGCGCCTGAACTCGCGCCGTGGCTCGCGACGGCACTCGATCGCGCGTCGCGCCGGCACTATGGCGCGGACTGCGCGTATATGGGGCAGGGCGGCACGATTCCGCTGATGAACGTGCTCAAGGAAGGGTTTCCGAAATCGCAGTTCATGGTGTGCGGCGTGCTGGGGCCGAAGTCGAACGCGCACGGCCCGAACGAGTTTCTGCATGTGCCGTACGCGAAGAGGTTGACGTCGACGGTGGCCGAGGTCATCGCGGCGGCACCCTGACTCGGCTAGCCGCGCGACGGCGCCGGTCCGGTCGACTTGCGCACAACGAGCTGCGGTTCGCCGGCGATCCAGGTCGTTGGCTCCTTCGGCGTGTCGTGAATCAGTTCGAGCACGAGTTCGACGGCCATTTCGGCGGCTTGCGCGGTCGGTACGGCCACGGTCGTCAGCGCGGGCCGCGACAGGCGTGCCCAATGAATGTCCGTGATCCCGATGACCGACAAGTCTTCGGGCACGCGCAGCCCCCGGTCGGCCGCCGCATGGAGTACGCCGAGCGCCGGGAAATCGTTCGAGACGAAGATCGCCGTGAGATCCGGCGACGCGTCGAGCAAGTCCATCGCCGCGGCGTAGCCGCCTTCGACGTCGTCCTCGACGAAACGCGTCTCCTGTTCGAGCTTCGCCGGCAACGATGCGTCGACCTGCGCGAGCGCATCGACAAGTCCCACGTAGCGAATCGCCTGCACGCCATTGGGCGCGCTGCCGACGATCGCGCCGATACGCCGATGACCGAGTTCGAGCAGATGCCGCGCGGCCAGGCGGCCCGCCTGGCGGAAATCGACCGCGATGCATGACAAACCCGGCGGATCGTCGGGCCGTTCCCACATGCAGAGCACGACCGACGCGCCGCGCCGTTGCGTCTTGATCAGATCGTCGAAGTGCAGATCCGCGTTCATGACGAGCACGCCCTGCGAGAGCGTGCCTGCGATCCGGTCGAGATACGCGCTGCCGACGTTGCTGTCGTCGTCGGTGTTGCAGACGAGCAGGAAGTGGCCGCGCTTGCGCGCCGCGCGTTCGGCTTCGAGCGCGAATTCGGGATAAAACGGGTTCGCGATCGACGACACCATGAGCGCGAGCGTCGGCCCACGGCCCTCCGCGAGCGCGCGCGCGGTCAGATTCGGCCGGTAGCCGAGCGCCTCGACCGACGCGAGCACACGCTCGCGCGTCGCGGCGCCGACCTTGCCGCGATTGCGCAGCACGTTCGAGACGGTCGCGGGCGTCACGCCCGCATGCCGGGCGACTTCAGTGAGTGTGGTCATGAATGGTTCCGTATTCCCGCGCGCATCGCATCGCGCGGGAAGGCGCGTGCACCGGTCTTCGACGCCGCGCAGCCCCCATTGTGCTCAAGATTCGGGTTCACGTTAATGTCACGGGTTAACGCCAACTTGAGTAGGGTTAAGCGCTTGAGCTACAGTATTTCGGCTAAGGTTAAGCGCTTAATCTATTTTTGAGTTCGATAGGAGTCTCCATGTCCGACCTGCGCCTCGGCGTCTGTTATTACCCCGAGCACTGGGACGAGGCCGTCTGGGCCGACGATGCGCGCCGGATGCGCGAACTCGGTATCCGGCGTGTCCGGATCGCGGAATTCGCATGGAGCCGCATCGAGCCGTCGCGGGGCCAATACGACTGGGCATGGCTTGATCGCGCCGTCGCGACGCTCGCCGACGCGGGTCTCGAGATCGTCATGTGCACGCCGACGGCGACGCCGCCGAAGTGGCTGATCGACGCCCACCCGGGCATTCTCCCGGTCGGTCCCGACGGTCGCACGCGCGCGTTCGGTTCGCGCCGGCATTACGACTTTTCCTCGCCCGAATACTTCGCGGCGGCCGGCGAGATCGCGCGCCAGGTCGCGCAACGCTATGGCCGGCATCCGGCCGTGACGGCCTGGCAGATCGACAACGAGTTCGGGTGCCATATGACGGTCGTGTCGTATTCGGCGCACGCGGTCGCGCGGTTTCGCGCATGGCTCGCGCAGCGCTACGGCACGATCGCCGCATTGAACGCGGCCTGGGGCACGGTGTTCTGGAGCATGGAATACCGGTCGTTCGACGAGATCGACGCGCCGATCGGCACGGTCACCGAGGCGCATCCCGCGCACCGGCTCGACTATCGGCGCTTTGCATCGGACGAGGTCGTGCGCTTCAACCGTATGCAGGTCGACACGGTCCGCGCCCATTCGCCGGATCGCATGGTCGTCCACAATTTCATGCAGTTGTTCGGCGAGTTCGATCACTACGATGTCGCGGCCGATCTCGACGCAGCGACCTGGGACAGCTATCCGCTCGGCGGCCTCGAGGAGGCATGGTTCGACGCCCCGACGAAGGCGCGCTGGCTGCGCACGGGGCACCCCGACTACGCGTCGTTCAACCACGATCTCTACCGCGGGATGTCAAAGCAGCCGTTCTGGGTCATGGAGCAGCAGCCCGGTCCCGTGAACTGGGCGCACTGGAACCCCGCGCCGCTCGCGGGCATGGTCCGGACCTGGAGCTGGGAGGCGTTCGCGCACGGCGCGGGCACCGTGTCGTATTTCCGCTGGCGCCAGGTGCCGTTCGCGCAGGAGCAGATGCATGCGGGCCTGAACACGCCCGACAACCGGCTCGATATCGGCGGACACGAGGCGCGCGCGGTCGCCGACGAGATCGCGAAGCTGCCGGCGACACTCGAACAACCGCGTTCGAGCGTCGCGCTCGTGTTCGATTACACGTCGAAGTGGCTGTTCGACATTCACCCGCAGGGCCTCGACTTCCACTACACGCGGTTCGCGTTCGAATACTATTCGGCGCTGCGTTCGCTGGGTCTGGACGTCGACATCGTCTCGAAGGACGCGGCGCTCGACGGCTATCGTCTGATCGTCGTGCCGTCGCTCGCGATCGTCGACGACGCGTTCGTCGCGCGGCTCGCGAAGAGCGGCGCGCAGCTCGTATTCGGCCCGCGCACGGGGTCGAAGACCGATTCGCTCGCGATTCCGTCGAATCTGCCCGTCGGTCCGCTCGCATCGCTGTTGCCGTTGCGCGTCTGGCGCGTCGAATCGATGCGGCCGAATGCGACGCTGCCGGTCGACTATCAGGGCCGCAGCGGCACGGCGCGCCACTGGCGCGAGTTCATCGACCCGGTCGATGGCGCGCAGGCGCTCGCCTCGTACGCGGACGGCGGCGCGGCGGTGTTGCGCTACGGCAAAGGCGTCTATCTCGCGAGCCTGTTCGACGACGCGACGACGCGCGCGATCCTGCGCGACGCCGCGCACGCGGCCGGCATCCCGACGCAATCGCTCGACGAGGGCGTGCGGCTATCGCGTCGCGCGGGCCTCACATTCGTATTCAACTATGGCGAAACGACGTATGCGTTGCCGCCCGGCGCGACGGTCGTCTTCGGCGACGCCGAGGTCAAGCCAAGACAGGTCACGGTGTACCGAGCCGCGCGTGAAGACGCGGCGCTGACCCGCGAGGCGGCCACCGCGCTCGCTTCCTAGCGGTGGAATCCCGCGGCGTTGTGAATCGATGGCAGCACAATAAAACCCTGATCAAGGAGACACGAGCATGACGAAATTCCGATTGGCAGCCGGGATTGCGGCGCTTGCCGCAATCGGCCTCGCAGGCGTGGCACACGCGGGCGAACTCGATATCAACGTCGCGTTCAAGGGCGCGAGCCAGCGCGCGGTCTGGCAGTCCGTCTTCGACGACTTCCACAAGGCCAACCCCGACATCGAGGTCAAGGCGTCGTATATCGACGAGGAAGCGTACAAGGTGCAGCTCCCGCAATGGCTCTCGACGGTTGCACCGGACGTCGTCAACTGGCACAACGGCGAGCGCATGAAGTACTACGCGCGCCGCAACCTGCTCGAGGATCTGAGCGGCGACTGGAGCAAGAACGGCTGGAACGACACGTACGCATCGACGAAGGAAGCGTCGACCTTCAACGGCAAGCAGTACGCCGCGCCGACCGTCTATTACTCGTGGGGGATGTTCTACCGGAAGGACCTGTTCCAGAAGGCCGGCATCGCCGCCGAGCCGAAGACCTGGGATGAGTTCCTCGACGCCGCGAAGAAGCTCAAGGCCGCGGGCATCACGCCGGTCGCCGTCGCGGGCCGCGATGCATGGACGCTCGCGGGCTGGTTCGACTATCTCGATCTGCGCATCAACGGCAACGACTTCCATCAGAAGCTCATGGCCGGCGACGTGCCGTACACCGATCCGCGCGTGAAGAAGGTCTATACGACGTGGAAGCAATTGATCGACGACAAGACGTTCGAGGACAACGCGCTGTCGTTCGATCTCGACGCCGCTCAGCCGTTCCTGTTCCAGGGCAAGGCCGCGATGATGCTGATGGGCACGTTCATCTCGGCGGGCTTCCCGGCGAACATCAAGGATCAGATGGGCTACTTCCAGTTCCCGATCATCGATGCGAAGGTGCCGACCGCCGAAGACGGTCCGATCGAATGCCTGAACATTCCGGCGAAGGCCAAGCACAAGGCCGAAGCGCACAAGTTCCTGGCATTCGTCGGCACGCCCGAGATCAGCGCGCGCCTGGCCGAGGGACTCGGTTCGCTGCCCGCGAACAGCAAGTCGCCCGAACCCGCGGATCCGATCAACAAGATCGGCTTCCAGATTCTGTCGACGACCAAGGGCGGGATCGCGCAGTTCTATGATCGCGACATGACGAAGGAAATGGCCGATGAAGGCATGAAGGCCATGCAGCAGTTCGTCGCCGATCCGTCGAAGCTCGACGATCTGCTGACGCAACTCGAAGCGACGCGTAAGCGCATTTACCACAAGTCCTGATCCCGTTTTGTCAGGGGCAGGTAGCAGGACCCGGTAGGACCCAGTAGGACCCCGCAGGACCGCTTCGGTCGCCGCCCGCGCAAGGTTCGTCTCGCGCGGGCGGCGACGGCCAGTATGGGTCGGAGCCGATGCGCGACGGCCGCCGGTACGCGGGTTGCGTGCATGCAGGTGCGCTCGGGGGCGCTCGGGTGCGCCCAACCGGGGTTGGGCGACGCACGCCGCCGCACGATACGCCTGCGGGGATGCAGGGCTCAGGAGTTTTCATGTCGATGTCTTCAGACCGGCCGGCGCGCGATGCCGGCGACGTTCCGGCGACGCAAGCCGCGCACGGCGCGATGCGTTCGAACTGGCCGACCGCGCGGCGGCGTCATCGCGCGGGTCATCACGGCCGCGCCGCGTTTTTCTTCCTGCTGCCGGCGTGCGCGATGTTCGCCGTGTATATCGTGTATCCGATTCTCTCGTCGTTCTGGCTGAGTTTGTACGACTGGGACGGCATGGCCGAGAAGACCTTCATCGGCCTCGGCAATTACATCGAGCTGCTGCACGCGCCGACGTTCTACACGGCGCTCAAGAACAACGTGCTCTGGCTCGTGTTGTTCTTGCTCGCGCCGCCGATGGGACTCGCGGTCGCGCTCTATCTGAACCAGCAGATTCGCGGCATGCGGATCGTCAAGTCGCTGTTCTTCGCGCCGTTCGTGCTGTCGGGCGTCGTCGTCGGCCTGATCTTCAGTTGGTTCTACGATCCGACGTTCGGCCTGCTCGCCAAGGTCCTCGGTCACGGCGTGCCCGTGCTCGGCGACGCGCGCTACGTGACGTTCGGCATCATCTTCGCCGCGCTCTGGCCGCAGACGGCCTACTGCATGATCCTTTATCTCACCGGGCTCACGACGATGAATCCCGAGCCGATCGAGGCCGCGCGCATCGACGGCGCGCGCGGCTGGAAGATGTTCTGGTACATCGTGTTGCCCGAACTGCGGCCCGCGACGTTCATGGCGATCGTCGTGACCGTCATCGGCGCGCTGCGCAGTTTCGACCTGATCTCGGTCATGAGCGGCGGCGGGCCGTACGAGAGCTCGACGGTGCTCGCGTACTACATGTACGACCAGGCCATCAAGTACTACCGGCTCGGTTATTCGGCCGCGATCGCCGTCGTGCTGTTCGCGATCATGCTGATCTATATCGTTTTCCAGCTGCGCAGAATGCTGCGCGGCGAGCGCTGAGCGCAGGAGCCCCTCATGTATCCGATGCCGATCGAGAAGTGGCGTCCCGCGACCCGCACGATCTACAAGATTTCCGTCCCGATCGCCTTGCTGATCTGGCTGCTGCCGATGCTCGCGGTGCTGCTGACCTCGATGCGTTCGGCCGACGAGCTCGCGCTCGGCAACTACTGGGGATGGCCCCACGATCTGTCGCCGATCGGGAACTACCGCGATGCGCTGACGACCTCGCCGATGCTCCACTATTTCTGGAACAGCGTGCTGATCACCGTGCCGTCGGTCGTCGGCGCGATCGCGCTCGCGTCGATGGCGGGCTACGCGCTCGCGATCTACGCGTTCCCGGGGAACACGGTGCTGTTCGCGGTGTTTATCGCGGGCAATTTCGTGCCCGTCCAGATTCTGATGATTCCCGTGCGCAATCTGTCGCTCGCGCTCGGCCTCTACAACACGGTCTGGGCGCTCGTGCTGTTCCATACCGCGTTTCAGACGGGGTTCTGCACACTGTTCCTGCGCAACTTCATCAAGCAGTTGCCGTACGAGCTCATCGAATCGGCGCGCATCGAGGGGGCAAGCGAGTGGCGTGTGTTCTATACGATCGTGCTGCCGCTGATTCGTCCCGCGCTCGCGGCGCTCGCCGTGCTCGTCTTCACGTTCGTCTGGAATGATTATTTCTGGGCGCTCTGCCTGACCCAGGGCGACGACGCGGCGCCGATCACGGTCGGCGTCGCGGCGCTCAAGGGGCAGTGGACGACGGCCTGGAATCTCGTGTCGGCCGGATCGGTGCTGGCGGCCTTGCCGTCGGTCGCGATGTTCTGGGCCATGCAGCGCCACTTCGTCGCGGGGCTGACGTTCGGCGCGACGAAAGGCTAGCGCGCGCCGACCTGAGACGAACGGAAATGTTCTCGCGGGTCGCGCGCGTCGGAACGCGCGCGCGATGTTGGTATAGTGGCAGCCGCGATAACGTATGGCCGCACGGGCCGCCCCCTGGAGGAAGACATCGATGTTGAAGAAGCAGACGGTATCGGCGCTCGCGTGCGCATGGAGCCTCGCCGCGGCGACCGCCGCATTGGCGCAGCCCGTCCCGCTGACGACGGCGCAGGCGCCCAAATTCGTTCCCGGTGATTCGTGGACCTATGCGATCTCCGATCCGCGCCAGCCGAGCCGGACGTTTTCGTTCGTGCAGACGGTCGATACCGTCAACGGCGATACGATCGGCGTGACGATCAGCAACCTGAGCGGCACGATGCCGGCGTCGTTCGACGCGAACGGCAATCTGACGAGCAACGGCAACAAGCAATACCTGCCGAGCGACGGCAAGCTCAAGTTCCCGATGAGCGCCGGCAGCACGTGGACGAGCAACTTCACGACGCGCACGAGCAACGGTGATGCCACGACCACGCTCAACGCGAAGGTCACGGGCGTCGACTCGATCGAGACGACGGCGGGCACGTTCCAGGCATTCCGGATCGAGTCGACGGGCAACGTCTCGGCGCCGAACGGCAAGTATTCGTTCACCGAAACCGACTGGTACGCGCCGGCGGCCAAACGGATCGTCAAGTTCCAGTTCAGCGGCGCGGCGGCCGACGGCAGCACGTTCGGCACGCAGGCGGTGCTCCAGACGATGGAGATCAAGCAGCAGTAAGGCCGATCGGCGACGCACGCGCGGGGCGGCACCGGTCGCCCGACGTGCGACGTTGATGCAGTGACTGATGCAGTGATTTTTGCGGTGATTAGCAGCGGCACACGCGTGGCGGACCGAACGCCGCGACCGGAGATCGATCCGGCGCGTGCGCGGTTCGACGGCAGCGTGTGCCGTTTTTCGTCGAGCGCGCGAACGATTCGCGCGCTCGAAACCGGACAGGGTACCGGGGCGACGCGGATCAGTTCGACGCGGCCGAAGCGGCTGAGGCGGCCGGCGCCTTCTTCGACTTCTTCACGCGCTTCTTGTGCTTGACCGGCGGCACGCCGTACGAGCTTTGCGCGGCCGATGCCTGTGCATCAGGTTGCGTCGCCGACGCAGGGGCGGCGGCGAACGCCGGAATAGCGGCCATGCTGCTTGCGGCGACCAGGATAGTGAGCCAGCGCTTCATTGAGCAATCTCCAGACAGATAAATAGAAGTGACGTCGATTCGCGGACGAACGAGACGGCTCGGCCGCGGGATCGATCGCATGTACATCGCGCAAACCGCTGTGAGTATCTCTGTTTAAAAATCATGCCGCACTGCGGCATGAGCCGTGTTTGATTCGCCACACAGCCCGTGGCGCCTGGGTGACCGCCAGTATGCCGATTGACGCGGTGCGGCGCGCGATACGGGCCGATCGTCGAGCGGCGCGTATGCCTGGCGTCAGCCGCGCCATATGTCGCCCGAATATTGTCGGGATACGGGGCCCTCGTGACGCTCGCGTGCGTTGCGCATTGCACGATTGCGCGCGCGCTTCGACAATCCGTTCGTTTCCCCTTCGATCGAACGAGGCCATCGCTCATGTCGTCCACGCCGTCTGTATCGTCCCCATCGTCTTCCCCCGCCGTTTATGAACATCTGCTCGTCGAAACCCGCGGGTCGGTCGGGCTCGTCACGCTGAACCGGCCCAAGGCGCTCAACGCGCTGAACCTCGCGCTCATCGACGAACTCGTCGCCGCGCTCGAGGCGTTCGACGCCGACGAAGCGATCGGTTGCATCGTGCTCACGGGCAGCCAGAAGGCGTTCGCCGCGGGCGTCGATATCAGCATGATGGCCGGCTATTCGTATATGGACGTGTTCAAGTCGAACTACCTCGGCGCGAACTGGTCGCGGCTTACCGCGATCCGCAAGCCGGTCATCGCGGCGGTCGCGGGCTTCGCGCTCGGCGGCGGGTGCGAGCTCGCGATGCTTTGCGACTTCATCATCGCGGCCGACAACGCGCGCTTCGGTCAACCCGAAGTCAAGCTCGGCGTGCTGCCGGGCTGCGGCGGCACGCAACGCTTGCCGCGCGCCGTATCGAAGGCGAAGGCCATGGATCTGTGTCTGACCGGACGCATGATGGACGCCGAAGAGGCCGAGCGCGCGGGACTGGTGTCGCGCGTCGTGCCGCTCGATGCGCTGCTCGACGAGGCGCTCGCGGCCGCGACGACGATCGCGAGCTATTCGCAGCCGATCGTCATGATGATCAAGGAGGCCGTCAACCGCGCCTATGAGACGCCGCTCGCCGAAGGGCTGCTGTTCGAGCGCCGCGTGTTTCATTCGGCGTTCGCGACCGACGATCAGAAGGAGGGCATGGCCGCGTTTCTCGAAAAACGTACGCCGGTGTTCAAGCATCGATAGCGGCCGGGGCGCGGGGGCCGTGCGATCGGGCACGGGGCGAGGCAAGGCAAGGCAAACCAGGGTCGGACAGGGCCGAGCAAGCCAGGGCCAGACCCGACGGAGCCGGGCCGCGCATGCATGCGATCGCCACGCCCGCCGCCCCGTTTTGTCCGTTTTCTTGTGCGCCTATGGCAAACATCCATCGTGACGCGCTCCTACAATCGAGCTTCCCTTGCGATTTTCGAGATCAGGCTTCCCGATGAATGCACTTTCCCGCCTCGTCGCGCCGCGTTTTCACTATGGATGGATCGTCGCGGCCGTGGTCTTCTGCGTGTTGCTGGCGACGGCCGGCACGCGCGCGACGCCGAGTGTGCTCATGCTGCCGCTCGAACACGCGTTCGGCTGGAGCCGCGCGACGATCTCGCTCGCGATCTCGGTCAATCTCGCGCTCTATGGCCTGACGGGGCCCTTCGCGGCGGCCGCGATGCAGCGTTTCGGCGTGCGTCCGACCGTCGTGACCGCGCTGCTCGTGCTCGCGAGCGGCGTCGCGCTCAGTTCGCTGATGACGCGCCCGTGGCAATTCGTCGTCACCTGGGGGCTGATGGTCGGGTCCGCGACAGGCGTCGCCGCGCTGACCCTGTCGGCGACCGTCGTGAGCCGCTGGTTCACGCATCGCCGCGGACTCGTGATGGGCATCCTGACCGCGAGCACCGCGACGGGGCAGCTCGTGTTCCTGCCGATGCTCGCCGCCGTCGTCGAGCATGCGGGCTGGCGCGCGGTCATCGCGATCGTCGCGGGCGTCGTGCTCGTCGTGACGCCGCTGTTCTGGTTCCTGCTCCGCGAGCGGCCGTCGGATCTCGGACTGCGGCCCTACGGCGAAGCGTCCGACGCGCCGATCGTCACGCACGCGCCGACCGGCAACCCGCTCGTGACGGCGTTCTCGGCGCTGTTTTCGGCCGCGCGCACGCGCGACTTCTGGTTGCTGTCGGGCAGCTTCTTCATCTGTGGCGCGAGCACGAACGGGTATGTCGGTACGCATCTGATCGCGATGTGCGCCGACTACGGCATCGATGAAGTCCGCGGCGCGGGGCTGCTCGCGGCCATGGGCATCTTCGACCTGTTCGGCACGACGTTCTCGGGCTGGTTGTCGGACCGATTCAATAGCCGCTATCTGCTGTTCTGGTACTACGGTCTGCGCGGGCTTTCGCTGATCTATCTGCCGTTCGCGTTCGGATTCGAGTTCTTCGGCTTGCCGCTGTTCGCGCTGTTCTACGGGCTCGACTGGATCGCGACGGTGCCCCCGACCGTGCGGCTCGCGAACGATGTCTACGGCAAGAGCGCCGCGCCGATCGTGTTCGGCTGGGTCGTGGCCGGGCATCAGCTCGGCGCCGCGTTCGCCGCGCTCGGCGCGGGGTATCTGCGCGCGAGCCTCGGCAGCTATACGGTCGCGTCGGTGATCTCGGGCAGTCTGTGCCTGTGCGCGTCGCTGATGGTGCTGCAGATCAACCGGCGCCGCACGGGGACCCCCGAACTCGCGTCTGCTTAACGTACGTGCGGTACGCGCGGTACGCGCGGTCGCGGCGCACGGCGAGGCTGCGAGGCGTTTCTCTCGACCGACTCTTCGTTCAGAATGGCGGGCAATGGCGGCGTCGCGCATTCATCGCGCGCGCCGTCGTGACGCCGCGCGCGACGCATGCGCGGCGGCCGTCGGCGTTCGGCCCGCCCGGACGCCGTCCGACCGTTCTTCAAAGAGGCCGAGCTCTTGGTTCCGCGTACGGGTCGTCTACGTTCGAAGCGTTTCTGGTTGCGGTTAGGGGCGTCGCTGGCGGGTGCGGCGCTCGTGGTGGCGGGGGGCGTGCTCGCGGGCGCCTGGGCGATGCTCGACGCATCGTTGCCGCGGCTCGACGGTGTCGTGTCGATCGGAGCGGACGAGCCGGCCGCACAGGCAGGGCGCGCGGATCCGGCGCAGGGGCGTGACGAGACGGCGCCGCCGGGCCTCGCGTCGGCCGCGTCGATCGTGCGCGATGCCGCCGGCCATGTGACGATCGAGGCCGCGTCGCGGACCGACGCGGCATTCGCAACGGGCTATGCGCATGCGCAGGACCGTTTCTTCCAGATGGATCTCTTGCGCCGGATCGCGGCCGGCGAGCTTGCCGCGCTGTTCGGTCCGCAAGCCGTGCGCGTCGACGAGCAGAATCGTCTGCATCGGTTTCGCGCGCGTGCCGTCGAAGCGGTGCGCGCCTTGCCCGCCGACGAGCGCGCGGTGCTCGATGCCTATACGGCCGGTGTGAACACGGGGCTCGCGTCGCTGAAGGTCCGTCCGTTCGAATATCTGGTGCTGCATGCGAGCGCGGAGCCGTGGCGCGACGAAGACTCGATGCTCGTGCTCTATGCGATGTATCTCGATCTCCAGTCGGGCGAAATGCGACGCATCGCGTCGCGCGGCGTGCTGGCCCAGCAGATGTCGCCGGCGCTCGCGGCCTTCCTGCTTCAGCGCGGCAGTCACTGGGACGCGCCGCTCGACCGCGCCGTGCCCGCGGTCGTCTATGCGGGGGGCTCGGACGGATCGAACGCGGATGCCGACACGCACGCGTTGCCGCCCCGCGCGGCCGCCGATGGGTCGACGCCGGATGCCGCGAACGCGTCGGCCGCACCGGTGCCTGGGCCCGCCCCTGTGCCGATTCCGGCCGAGCGGCCCGCCTGGCTCGACGACGCATCGGATCCGCATTCGATCGTCGGCGCCGACGCTCGGGGTGCGGCGCTCGCGGCTTGGATGCCGTCGCTCGATTTGCCGGCGCTCGCGTCGCCGGCCCTGGAACTCGATCCCGACGCGCGCAGCGCGATCGGCAGCAACAGCTTCGCGGTGGACGGCGCGCGCACCGTCGGCGGCGCCGCGGGCATGGTCGCGAACGATATGCATCTGGGTCTGAACCTGCCGAACATCTGGTATCGGCTCGTGATCGAGGTCGCCGCCTCGAGCGGCCGCGCGGCCATGCGCGTCGCGGGCGTGAGTCTGCCGGGCGCGCCGATCGTCGTGGTGGGCAGCAACGGACACGTCGCGTGGGGCTTCACGAACAGCTACGGCCACTATGTCGATCTCGTCGAGGTGCAGGCCGATGCGGCCGATCCGGCGCGCTACCGGCTCCCTGTCGCGGATACGGACGCGGCGGATCCCGACTCGACACAGACCCCGCGCCGGCCGCTCGCGCGACGCGGCGTCGAGTCGGGTGCGACGTCGATGCAGGCCGCGGCCTCGCGCGCCGAAGCGGACGGCGGGCACGCGGTTGGGACGGACCACGATGCGCACGCCGCATCGCCCTCGGACGCGCCGGGCTGGCAGCACGCCACCGTGCATCGCGAAACGATTGAAGTCCGCGGCGCGCCGGCCGTGACGTTGATGGTCTACGACACGCCGTGGGGGCCCGAGTGGCGCGTCGCGGGGCATGTCTACGCGGTGCGCTGGGTCGCGCACGATCCGCAAGCCGCGAATCTCCGACTGATGGACATGGAGCATGCCGTCGATGTGCATGCCGCGATGGACGTCGCGCAGCACGCCGGCATCCCGACGCAGAACATCGTGATCGCGGATCGCGCGGGTCATATCGGCTGGACGCTCGCGGGACCGCTGCCGCATCGCGGCGCGCAGGCCGATGCCGATGCCGGTGCCGGCGCCAATTTCGATGCGAGTTCCGATGCCGGTGCTAAGGCCGATGCCGGCACCGACGGCATGCCGGTGCCGGCCGGCCGCTATACGCGCTGGGACGGTTATCTCGATGCCGCGTCCTATCCCGTGCGGATCGATCCGCACGTCGGTGCGCTCTGGACCGCGAATAACCGGCAGCTCGATAGCGCCGACCAAGCGAAGATCGGCGACGGCGGCGCGGACGTCGGCGCGCGCGCCACGCAGATCCGTGACGATCTCGCCGCGCACGCGCGCTTCGACGAACGCGGCTTGCTTGCGATCGCGCTCGACGATCGCGCGAAGGCGCTCGCGTTCTGGCGCGCGGTCATGCTCGACGCGCTCGATCCGCAGGCGCTCGATGGTCACCCGGATCGCGCGACGATGCGTGCGCTCGTCTCCGAGTGGGACGCGCGCGCCGATGCCGACTCGGTCGGCTATACGCTCGTGCGCGACTTCGAATCGGCGATGTACGACGGCTGGTTCGGTGCGCTCGACGCCCATATGTCGGGGCGTTATGCGGGCTCGGGCTACCGCGGCGCGTCGTCGCACACGCTCGCGATCATGGAGACGCTCGCGCGCGAACACGCGTGGGTTCCGCACCGCTTCGAGAACTGGCGCGCGTTTGTGCTGAACCGCGTCGATGCCGCGATTGCGCGCGATACGGCCGACGGGGCGTTACTCGACCAGGCGCGCTGGGGCGAGCGCAATCGCGCCGCGATCGCGCATCCGTTCGCGCGCATGCTGCCGGCCGCGATCGCCGCGCATCTCGGCGCGCCGCCGGACCGTCTGCCCGGGGACATCAATATGCCGCGCGTGCAGGGCCGCAGTTTCGGCGCATCGGAACGCATGGTCGTGTCGCCCGGACATGAGGACCAGGGCATTCTCGAAATGCCCGGCGGCGCGAGCGGCCATCCGCTGTCGCCGTTCTTTCTCGCGGGGCATGAGGATTGGGTGCAGGGCCGGCCTTCGGCGTTTCTGCCGGGGCCGGCCGCGCATCGGCTCGTGTTGCGGCCGGGGACGTCGGCGTCCTAGCGGCCTTCGCTCGCGATAGCGGGCGATGCCGCCGCGGCGGCCGGCGCGACCGGCGGGGTTGACGTGGAGGGCGGCTGAACCGACGCGGCGTTCCCGGTCGCGGCATCCGTCTCGAGCATCGTGCTGCGCCGCCAGCGGCCGAACTTGTAGTACAGCCCGACGAGCGTGACCGCGACGATCATGCCGAGCGGGAAGCTCCACCAGATCGCCTCGGCGCCGTAGATCGGCAGCAACGCGCGCGCGAACGGGATGCGCACGCCCCAGAGCGAGAACGTGAGCAGCAGCAGCGGCGGCACGACGGCGCCCGTCGCGCGGACCGTTCCGGCCAGCACGAACATGATCCCGAACAGCGTGAAGGTGCCGATCGCGATCGTGTTGATATGCATGCCGATCGCGATCGCGTGCGCATCGTTGCCGAGGAACAGGCCTAGCGCGGCGCGCGAGAACGTCAGGATGACCACGGTCGGCAGCGCGGTCATGACGATGCTGAAGAGCACGCCATATCGCGTGATCCGGCTCACGCGGTCCCAGCGGCGCGCGCCGACGTTCTGCGCGACCATCGACGAGACCGACGCACCGACCGCGACGGCCGGCATCTGCACATAGGTCCAGAGTTGCGTGACCGCGCCGTAGGCGGCCGTCGTCGCGGTGCCGAACGTGTTGACCATGCCGATCATCGCGATGCCCGCGAGCGAGATGACGAGCATCTGCAAGCCCATCGGAAAACCCTTGAACACGAGCGCATGCATGATCGCGCCCGACGGACGCAACATGCCGAATTCATGCGGATGCAGCAGCAGGAAATGACGACGGCGATGCAGCAAGAGCCAGAGCGCGGCGATGCCGATGACCTGGGCGGTCAGCGTCGCGAGCGCCGAGCCCATGATGCCGAAGCCGTGGAACGGACCGATGCCGAAGATCAGCAGCGGATTGAGGCCGCCGTCGAGCACGACGGTCAGCCCCATCAGCATGAACGGCGTGCGCGAGTCGCCGGCGCCGCGCAGCACCATCGATGCGAAGCCGAGCAGATTGAGAAACGGCAGCGCGACGAAGATCACGCGCAGGTACGCGATCGCGAGCGGCCGCGCATCGGGCGGCGTATGCATGGCCGACAGGATGTGCGGCGTGAAGACATAGCCCGCGAGCGAGACGGCGAGCGAGACCACGACATAGAACGTGAGCCCCGTGCCGACGATTTGCTTGGCGCGCGTGATATCGCGCGCGCCGACGGCCTGTCCGACGAGAATCGTCGCGGCCATGCCGATGCCGAACACGGTGCCGAGCAGAAAGAACAGGATCAGGTTCGCGTTCGACGCGGCCGACAACGCGGCGGGGCCGAGGAAATGCCCGATCCACGCGGCATTGACCGAGCCGTTGAGCGACTGGAGCACATTGCTGCCGAGCGTCGGCAGCGAGAACTTGAGCAAGGTCCGGCCGATCGGTCCGGAGGTCAGGTCGCGGCGGGTGCGTTCGGCGCTCACGTCAGGCCATCCTCAGCATGCCGACCCCGACCATGACGGCCGCGAGCCCGCTCCATTGCCACGGCGTCATGCGCTCGCCGCGCATGAGCCCGATGATCGTCGTGACGACTGCCGACAACGTGCTCAGCACCGTGACGATCGACAGCGCGCCGGTCTGCGCGCCCGCGGCGATCGACGTCAGGCCCGCGAGACCGAGCAGCCCGCAGCACAGCGTCAGCAACCAGGCCCAGCGCGGCGCGGCACGCATGCGCGGGTCGTCGCCGCGGCGCGCGAGCGAGGCGCCGAGCACGGTCGTGCCGACCATATAGCTGATCACAAGCAAGGGGAGCGTGCCGAGCACGGGCAGCACGAAGCGGCCTTCGAGCCAGAAGCCGACGCCGTAGAGCATCGCCGAGACGAGCGCCCAGCCGACGGCCTGTCTGGCGTGTGCGCGCACGGCCGGTTCGCTCGCGTCGCCCGCCGATGCGATGAGCGGCACGCCGATCATGCAGATCGCGAGACCGAGGATCTGGAGTACGCCGAGCACTTCGCCGGTCAGGACCGACAGCACGGTCGTGATCGCGCCGTAGCAGGTCATGATCGGGGCCACGACGCCCGCGTTGCCGAGCGAGAGCGCGCGCGAGAACGAGACGCTGCCGCCGAGCGTCGCGAACGCGCCCGCGAGCGCGACCGCCCAGCTCAGCGCGGGCGCGCCGGGCAGGCCCGTCAGACGGCCCGAGAAGACGCACCAGCCGAGATAGGCGACCACGACACAGAGGCCGAGCACTTGATAACTGAACACGGCGCGGCGCACGCCGATCGCACGCGCGGCGGTGCCCGCGAGCGCGTCGGCGACGCCGTAGAACGCCGCGGAAGCCAGGCCCAGCGCCACGGCGCTCGACGTCGAAGAAGCAAACAGCATAGATATTGAGCGCGCGAGGGCGGGGAATTCGACCGCTGCGGCTGACCTGAAGTATTTTCGTTGAGCGTTGAATTTTATCGAAAATCGGCGCGGCTCGGGGAGGCGCGTCCGAGGCGGGCACGGGATGCCGGGTACGACGCCGGCCCGGCGGACGTACGACCGAAGCGCAATGGAGATGAGCCAAGGCCGCGACACGATGCAGCTCGAGCAAGGCCGGACTGAATCACGATAAGCGGCGGAAGACGCGCGGGGCGGGCATGGGCGGCGCACGATCCGCTTACCGAGCACGCGGTGGAGCACGCGGTGGAGCACGCGGGCGGGCGCCCGGATTCGGCCAAGCTGACCCTCCATCCGGCCCGAATTTCCGACTAACGATCGCCGGGATCGCGTCCTATAGTGAGGCAGTGTGGTCCCTTCTTTCCCCCTGGAGACGACCGTGGCGCAACACAGAATGGTGCGTGTCACGCGTGACACCGGCGCGTTTGACGATTTCGGCCTGCCGCGCGTATCGCGCGTGAGGCCGCGCGTGGAGCTCACCGCCGGCTGGCGCGTCACGCATGCGTTTCACGATTGGAAGGAATTGCAGGACTTCGTCGATGCCTGCCGGGCCGCCGGCGAAGACGCCTTCGGCCCGCCGCCCGCGCCGTGCGCCGGCAATCCGCCGACCGCGGATATCGCGTGGGAACGCTTCCGGCGCCAGCTTCGCATCTCCTGATCCGCTCGCCCGCCGTTTCCGGTTCAACGACTGATCCCGGCGCACTTCGGGTGCGCGCCGGGGGGCGTCGATCGCGCGTGCGGGTCGACACGGCGTCCCATCTCCGCGGGCGGCCGACCATCCCCGATCGAATCTCAAGCGGCAGCCAGGTTTGCTGCTCAGTTGTATGACATCTTGGCGCTCATCGACGACCGTCGGCAGAGCGATTCCCCTGTAAGGTGTACGACAACCTGCGTCCATCCAGCCCCGCCCATCTTGGCTTCGCACCGAATGCATCGGGTTTTTACTAGGCAAATCAAATACTTCAACGTCTTGACAGTGATCGTACAACCCGGCTATCGTTGACCATCGAATCGGCGGTGTGTCTCGGGCGAACGGGCCTCGGGCAGATCCCTATACAACAAGGAGACGGCATGAGGTTGTCAGGCAACGTGGCAACACGCATCGGTGCGTGGGCGATCGCGGTATCCGCGCTCGCGATGGGCGGTTCGGCGTGGGCGGACCCGGTCGTTCTCAACGTGGTCGATGTCGCCGGGAATCTCGCGCTGACGCAAAAGGCGATCGAGGCGTTTCGCGACAAATATCCGAATCTCGTCTCCCAGGTGACGTTCACGAACGCGCCCGCGCCGCAGTTGCCGGGCAAGATCAAGGCGATGCAGGGCGCGGGCCGCTCGGATATCGATCTCGTGCTGACGGGCACGGACGCGCTCGCGGCCGGTATCGAGCAGAATCTCTGGATGCCGTTGCTGCCCGATCGCGCGAAGGACTTCCCGGGCGTGCTCGACAAGTACGCGCCGAATCCGCGCAAGATGCAGGACCTCGCGCAAGGGCAGGGCCTCGAAGTGTCGTTCATGGCGGCGGGCCCGCTGATCGAATACAACCCCGCGCATGTCAGCGATCCGCCGAAGACGACCGATCAGCTGCTCGCCTGGTGCAAGGCGCATCCGGACAAGCTCATCTATGCGCGCCCGGCGAATTCGGGCGCGGGCCGCGCGTTCCTGATGGGGCTCCCGTATCTGCTCGGCGACAAGGATCCGCATGACCCGATCCACGGCTGGGACAAGACGTGGGCCTATCTCAAGCAGCTCGATTCGTGCATTCCGTACTATCCGGGCGGTACGTCGGCGGTCATGAAGGAGCTCGGCGAAGGCTCGCGCGACATGACGCTCACGGTCACGGGCTGGGACATCAATCCGCGCGCGCTCGGCGTCGTGCCGGCCGAATTCAAGGTCCAGGCATTCGACAACCAGACGTGGGTCAACGATGCGCACTTCATGGTGATCCCGAAGGGCGTCGCGCCCGAGAAGCTGCCGGTGCTGATCAAGCTCATGAATTTCCTGCTCGAACCGCAGCAACAGGCGATGACCTACGACGACGGCTATTTCTATC
Organism: Pararobbsia silviterrae; assembly: GCF_003628125.1. GTDB lineage: Bacteria > Pseudomonadota > Gammaproteobacteria > Burkholderiales > Burkholderiaceae > Pararobbsia > Pararobbsia silviterrae. The sequence goes on along the minus strand of NZ_RBZU01000018.1, from coordinate 50,985 downwards.
CGGGACCGGCGGTCAAGGACGTGCCGTTGTCGGCCGCGCCCCAGCATAGCCAGGACGTGCTCAAGAAGTACGGACGGCCCGAGTACGACCAGTTGATCGCGAGTCACCCGAACGTCGTGCCGCTCGACGCGAAGGCGATGGTCGCCGCGTTCCACAAGTGGGACCAGGACATCGGCGCGCAAAAGACCAAGTAAACGGGGCGCACGCGCGGCGCGTGCGCGATCCGCGCCACGCCGCGCGCCTCGTGCGCGGGGACGCGCTCGCGCAGACCGGACACGCGTCCGGTCCGCACGCGTCGAACAAGGACATTCGTCATGAATCAGACTTTCCAGCAGCTTCGGCTCGACGCCGTGAGCCGCAGTTTCACGAACGCAGAAGGGCAGGCCGTCGCCGCGCTCAAGGGACTCGATCTCGATGTGCGGCGCGGTGAATTCATCGCATTGCTCGGCCCGTCGGGCTGCGGCAAATCGACGGCGCTCAACTGCATTGCGGGCCTCAACGCGTTGACGAGCGGCGGCATCTGGCTCGACGACACCCGTATCGACGTGCTGCCGCCCGAGAAACGCGGCTTCGGCATGGTCTTCCAGAACTACGCGCTGTTTCCGCATATGAGCGTGCTCGACAACGTCGGCTTCGGGTTGCGCATGCGCGGCGTGTCGGCGCGCGAGATCTCCGAGCGCGCGCGCAAGGCGCTCGAACTCGTGCAGCTCGTCGGGCACGAGCGCAAGCTGCCGGGCCAGTTGTCGGGCGGACAGCAGCAGCGCGTCGCGATCGCGCGTGCGATCGTCATCGAACCGCCGCTCGTGCTCATGGACGAGCCGCTGTCGAACCTCGATACGAAGCTGCGCATCGAGATGCGCGGTGAAATCCGCCGGATTCACGGCGAGCTCGAACGCGCGACGATCTACGTCACGCACGACCAGGATGAAGCGCTCTCGATGGCCGACCGCATCGTCGTCATGCGCGAAGGCGCCGTCCAGCAGATCGGCACCCCGCGTGAGGTCTACCGGCGTCCGTCGAACCTGCATGTCGCGCGTTTCGTCGGCTATCGCAATGTCGTGTCGTTCGAACTCGGCGCGGTCGTCGATGCGCGCGCGACGCTCAAGTCGGGCGCGAGCGTGCTGCGCGGTACGACGCTCGAACCGCTCGGCCCGGGCCGCGTGAGCGTGGCGATGCGTCCGGACGATTTCGAGCGGTGCGAGCGCGGCACGGCCGACGAGAACGGTTTCGACGCGGTCGTCGAGACGGTCGAATACGGCGGCCGCGAGTCGTTGCTGCGCGTGCGCGCGCCGTTCGGCGCGCTGTTCGCGCGGATCCCGGGCGATGCCCAGGTCGGCGAAACGCTGTCGTTGCGCATCGCGCCCGATCGCGTGCTCGTCTACCCGGCCGAGGGGGCGTGATGGCGACACCGATTTCCGCGCCGGCCCGCGCGTGGCTGCGCTGGCCCGATCCCAAGGCGTGGCTCGTCACGCCTGCCTTGCTTGCCCTGATCGCGTTGTTCGTCTACCCGTTCGTCTATGGCGTCGCGCTGTCGCTGACGTCGGCCGACGGGACCGGCGGTGCGTGGTCGAATTACGCACGCTTCTTCACCGATACGTCGATGTGGCCGACGATCATCGTGACGCTCAAGCTCGCCGTGCCGTCGACGCTGATCAATGTGCTCGGCGCGCTGCCCGTCGCGTTCGCGCTGCGCAAGAGCTCGCCGTACCAGAAGATCGTGACGACGCTGCTCGTCGTGCCCGTGACGCTCGGCACGGTCCTGATCGCCGACGGCATGCTCACGTATTTCAGTCCGAACGGCTGGTTTCCGCAGGCGCTCCATGGGCTGCATCTGTATAGCGACGAAGTCCGCCTCACGCACAACTATTGGGGCGTGCTGATCTCGCTCGTGATCTCGGGTTTCCCGTTTGCGTTCCTGCTCGTGCTGTCGTACGTGACCGGCATCGATCCGACGCTCGCGCGCGCGGCGTCGACGCTCGGCGCGAGCCCGTGGTCGCAGTTCCGCCATATCTATATGCCGCTGCTCGTGCCGGGGCTCACGATGGCCGCATGCCTGTCGTTCGTGCAGGCGTTCTCGGTGTTCCCGTCGGCCGTGCTGCTCGGCGCGCCGGCCGGACCCACGCGCGTGACGTCGATCGCCGCGTACGAGGCGGCGTTCGAGAACTACGACTATCCGATGGCGTCGGCGATCGCGATCGTCATGGGCGCGGTGCAGTTGCTGATCGTCGCAGGCATGCTGACGGCGCGCCGCGCGTTTTATAGCGGACCCACGACAGGAGGCAAGGGATGAATCCTTCGCCCACCGCAGTCAAAATCGACGATCCGGCCGCCGCGCCGGGTTTCGCGAGCGGCCGGCCCGCGCGGGCGCCGAAGTCGGCCGCCACGGTCGTGTACCGCGCGCTCGTCTGGGGCGTCATGGCGTTCTTCCTGCTCAACGTGCTGATGATGATCGCGACGGTCGCGATGAATTCGTTCGCGACGCGCTGGTTCGGAACGCCGCTGCCCGAGGGGCTGACCGCGCATTGGTATGCGCAGGCCTGGAACGACTTTCAGCTGGCGTCCGTGTTGCGCGTGACCGTCGAGGTCGTCGGCGCGGTCGTCATTCTGTCGATCGTGTTCGGCGTGCCCGCCGCGTATGCGCTCGCGCGCGTCGCGTTTCCGGGCAAGCGGCTCGTCATGCTGGTGTTCCTCTTGCCGCTCATGGTGCCGCCCGTCACGTACGGGATTCCGATGGCGACCGCGATGTACAAGGTCGGGCTCGCGGGCACGCTGAGCGGCGTGATCCTCGCGAATCTCGTACCGTCGCTGCCGTTCGTGATTCTCGTCATGACGCCGTTCATCGAGCAGATCGATCCGAACCTCGAAGCGGCCGCGCGCGTGTTCGGCGCGACGACCGCGCGCTATTTCCGCCACGTGCTGCTGCCCTTGCTCGTGCCCGGCATGCTCGCCGCCGGTCTGCTCGTGCTCGTGCGCACGATCGGGATGTTCGAGCTGACGTTCTTCACGGCAGGGCCCGGCACGCAGACGCTGGTCGTCGCGCTCTACTACGCCGTGTTCTCGACGGGGGTGCGCGCACCGCAATCGATCGATGCGATGGCGATGATCTATATGGTCATCACGCTCGTCTGGGTCATCATCGCGCTGCAGTTCGTGAGCCCGACCCAACTGGTCAGCCGCGTCAAGCAAACGCGTCATGACGCGTGAGCCGCACGCCTACTCGGAATCTTCGATGAACGACATTCTTGTCACGGGCGCCGGCGGACGCGTCGGCACCGTTCTGCGCGCGCATTGGCGCGCGTCGGGACGCGCGGTCACGCTTTGCGATATCCGGCCGCTCGGCGACGCCGCGCCGAACGAGACGATCGTGATCGGCGATCTGCTCGATCCGGCGTTTCTCGAACGCGTGCTCAAGGGCGTGCGCGTGGTCGTTCATCTCGCGGGCAATCCGTGGAATCACGATCTCGACGCGATTCTCGGGCCGAACGTCGAGGGCGTCGGCCAGCTTTACGAGACCGCGCGCATGCAGGGCGTGCGCCGGATCCTGTTCGCGAGCAGTAACCACGTCGTCGGGATGTATCACTCGGGGACGCGGATCGATACGCATGCGCCGGTCAATCCGGACGGCTATTACGGGGTCAGCAAGGTCTGGGGCGAGGCGCTCGCGCGCATGTACTGGGAGAAGCACGGCGTCGAGTCGCTGTGTCTGCGGATCGGATCGAGCGTGCCGCTGCCCGTGTCGGAGCGGCATCTGAGCACATGGCTGTCGCCGCGCGACCTCTGCGGCTTTATCGACGCCGGTATCGATGTGCGGGCGCTCGGCTTCGACATCGCATTCGGCATCTCGGCGAATACGCGTGCGTGGTGGGACAACAGCACGTCGCGGCTCGGGTATCGCGCGCTCGACAACGCGGAAGACTACGCGGCGGCGATCCTCGCGAACGCGTCGCCGCCCGCGAACCCGCTCGATGCGTTGCTGCAGGGCGGCGACTACGCGTCGGAGGGGTTCACCGACGGCGCCGCCGCGCGCGAGGGCGATCGCTGAGGCAGCGGTCGCGGCGGCCCCGTCGCGGGCGTCCCAGCGTCCGGGTGTACGAGCCGGACCGCTTGCTCGGATACGTGGCGAGACGTTTCGGCGCGTGCCGAGATGGGCCGGCCGTGGCGATGCGTCGAGCGCCGCCAAGACAGGCCAGGCAGGCCGCTCGATCGCGGTCCGCCATCGAGCGGTATCGAGCGGTACTCAGCCGGCACGCAATCGAGCGACCGGCCGGCAATCGAATTACCAGCGCTGGTGAACGTGCGGCTTGACCAGGCGCGTATAGATATCGCGGATCGCGTTCATCTGCGCATCCGACAGCGCGGGCAGTCCCGCGGCCGCCGCATTGCCGGCCGCCTGCTCGCGATTCTTCGCACCCGGAATCGCGACCGTGACGGCGTCGAACATCAGGATCCAGCGCAAGGCGAACTGGGCGAGCGGCACGCTGCCCGCGACCGCACGTAGTTCCTCGACGGCCTTCAGACCGATTTCGTAGGGCACGCCCGAGAACGTCTCGCCGACGTCGAACGCTTCGCCGTGGCGATTGAACTGCCGGTGGTCGTCGGCCGCGAACGTGCTTTGCGCCGACAGCTTGCCGGTCAGCAGGCCGCTGGCGAGCGGCACGCGCGCGATGATCGCGACCTGCTGCTCGTGCGCGCGCGCGAAGAAGCGCTCGATCGGACGCTGGCGAAACATATTGAAGATGATTTGCACGCTCGTGATCGGGTATTCGAGCGCCTTGAGCGCTTCCTCGATCTTCTCGACCGACACGCCGTACGCCTTGAGCTTGCCCTTGGCCACCATCTTGTCGAGCGCTTCGAAGATCTCGGGCCGGTAGTAGACCTCGACGGGCGGGCAGTGGAGCTGGACGAGGTCGAGCGCGTCGACTTCGAGATTGCGCAGCGAGGCGTCGATGTAGCCCTCGATCGCCGCCGGCGTATAGCCGGCCGACACGTGCGGGTTGATCTTGCGGCCGGCCTTCGTCGCGACGACGATGCCGTCGCGGCCGCGTGATTTGAGCACGCGCGCGATGAGCCGCTCGGAGCGGCCGTCGCCATAGACGTCCGCCGTGTCGATGAAGGTCATGCCCTCATCGAGCGCCGCGTTCAGCGCGGCTTCGGCGTCGCGGTCCGACACGTCGCCCCAGCTTCCGCCGATCGCCCACGCGCCGAATCCGATTTCCGACACCTGCCAGCCTGTTTGACCAAAAGGACGCTTCTGCACGCTGTTCTCCTCGATATCGAATGGCCCGCGCACGGGACATCCGCGCGCGGTCGCCGACGGCCGCGCGGTGCGTGCGTCAGCCGAAGGTCGTAACTTGTATACCAGTGCGAAGTGTAGGCATGTCGAGGCGATCTGAGAAGCGTCGAAGCCGTGGTTCGTTTCGATTCGTCCTCAAAGTCCGCCGTTGAGGTCGGCAAAATATACCGGGATGTCTGGGCCAAAACCGGTCACGCTGAACGAACGTGCGTACTTTTATTGGGTTTCAACATCCTTCCGATCTTTAGGGTTTTTCGCTGACAGGGTTTATTGTTACCGTTTTATTTAAATGAAATAACGCGGAGGGGTCATTTCGGTATGCCTGATTGCATACCATTTATTTCGATAAGGATATTAAGTTAATCGTGCCGATGAAATCGTTTTCGTGAACGTTTGCGGAACACCGGGGCGGCGCGTCGGTGGATTTTTCCGCGTGTTTCAAGCGGTCGGTCGAGACGCCCGATGTCTTCAGATGACGCTTAAGAGTGCGCTTTCAAATAGAAGGGTTGAAAGAAAGTAGAAGGTTCGTCATTAAATTTCATCGAAGCGCGCTTTCTAAATTAATTAGGACGAGTTAGTCTACGCGGACTGGTGATTTTGGAAGGAAATGGTGCATCGAATTGGAGGACCGCACGATGGGTATGTTCGTATACGGCCAGCAACCGGGCGCAGATATCGAGAATCGGATCGGCTCGCGGCCTATATTGCCGCTCGAGAACGACGATGTGCTCGAACAGAATCTCGCGAATGAGATTGCGCATCTGCGACTGGAGGTCAAACGCCGCGACAACTTGCTCGAGGAGCGCGATCGCCTGCTGCGCGAGTGGATGTTGTCTCAGGAGGCGTTCAAAAGCCTCTTCCGCAAGTTTGGGCGCTTGCCGGATGGCCGCATGATCGTCGATTTGCCGACGGAAGAGAAAACCAAACTCGTCGAGGACGAGGAAGCCGCGATCCTGCGGGTCCGGCCCGACCTCGCTCGATAGCCGATCGCGTCACACAGGCGTGGCATGCCGCCGCGCCTGTGCGCATGCCGCCGCCCGTGCGGCGAGACACCGAATCAGGCCGCGTCCGGCACACTCCCCCCACAATCGTTTCTGACCCGCGTGCGATCCGCTGGGTAGCGCGCACGTCTGCGTGCGTTCGCGTGCAGACGCGTGTATCCCTGCGCGTCGCGTGATGCCGCAGCGGGGCAAGATGCGCGCGCCGCGTTCAAGCGCTTTGCCGCGGCGTCAGCGTGAACCCGAGATCGATCCGGTTCTTCTTCGGCGTCTTGCCTTCGAGGATTTGCAGCAACATCTGCGCGGCCTGAAAGCCGATCTGATAGCGCGGCGTCGTGACGGTCGTGATCGAAGGCGTCGACCACGCCGAGGACGGCAGGTCGTTGAATCCCGCGATGGCAAGCTGATCGGGCACACGGATCCCGAGCCGCTGGCATTCGAAGAGGGCGCCGAGCGCGAGGTCGTCGTTGTTGCAGAAAATCGCGTCGCAATCGGGCGCGCGTTCGAGCATCTCGACGAGCAGCCGCGTGCCGAGTCCGACGCTCGACGGCTCGGGCGTCAGCACTTCGAGATCGGGATCGAGGCCCGCGTCGCGCAGCGCGCGGCGAAAGCCCGTGCGGCGGCGCATGGTGCGCGGGTCGAGCTGCGCCGCGATAAAACCGGGCCGGCGGTAGCCGCGTTCGAGCAGGTATTGCGTGATCGCGTAGCCTGCATTCTGTTGGGAGAAGCCGACCGTCCATTCGGACGGATCGCGGCTCAGGTCGTACATATGGACGACGGGCACGCGCGCGGCCGCGAGCCGTTCGCGGATCGCGTCGGATTCGTCGATCCCCGTCACCAGAAACCCGTCGGGCGCATGCGTGAGGTACATCGACAGCAATTCGGTCTGTTTGGCCGACGAATAGCTCGTGTTGCCGATCAGGAATTGATAGCCGGCGGCGCCGAGACAGTCCTGGATGCCCGCGAGCGTCTCGACGAACACGGCGTTGGTGAGCGACGGGACGAGTACGCCGACCACGCGTGAGCGTGCCGACGCGAGCGTGCGCGCGGCGTGGCTCGGCACGTAGCCGAGCGCGACGACCGCCGCCTCGACGCGCGCGCGGGCTTCGGGCAGGACCTGAGCGGGGTTCTTGAGCGCGCGCGAGACAGTCATCGGGCTCACGTTCGCATGTTTGGCCACGTCGGCGATCGTCACGCGGCCGGTCGGCCGGCGGCGGTGCGGTTTGCGTCGTGTCGCGGCGCCGGTTTCGGCGTCCGCGAGCGCGCTCCCCGGTACGGGGGCGACGGCGGCGCTTGCCGCATGGCGCGGCGCCTGCTCTTTGCTGCGTCGGATCACGCGCGAAACGGTGCCGGACGGCACGGCGTTCGTGGTGTCAGGCTGGGCCGCCGTACGCTTGGCGGCTTTCGATGTGTTCGGGTTGACCGGCCATTCGGCCGGCTTGGCATCGCCGGTCAGATTTTTTTTCATCGCGCGAGTATCGCCTTGCATGCGTTCGAAGGGAAGCCCGGCCGCGCCGTGTCGGGTACGAAAACCGCCGTGAGATCCGTCCGATTCACGAATCTCGCTATGGTAGCGCTACCATGCGCGCCGCGGGGCGATCGCGTGTTCGAGGCGCGCGTTCGGGAACCCCGAGGCGTTTGAATTCGGGTGTCGAGACGCCAAGACGCCAAGACGCCAAGACGCCAAGACGCCAAGATCGCGGCACGTGCTGCCGTCGCGAGTTCCCCGCCATCGATGCGATCTGTGCCGGTTATGGTTTCATATCGGCCGGCAACGCGAGCCGGCACGTTGACGTTCGATCGGTGTGCGCCGGCATGGGCTGATCGCGTCGGGCCGGCTCCAAGAAACTTGCCGACCGCGCCGCGTGGGATACCGTGCCCGCGACCTCAGTCGATCGTTTCGATCAACGTCGCTTCGTCGGAGGTTGCGCGATTGACGTTCGGACTCACGCGATGCCAAACGAGGCCGTCCGCGTCGCCGCGCGCGGGTCGCGCGAGATCGGCCACATCGGGCGCGTCGAGCGACGCATCGAGCCAGCGTTGGGCGTCGTGCGCGCCGAGCACGAGCGGACGCTGGCTGTGCGCGTCGACGAGGCCGCCCGCGTTCGCGATCGTTACGAGCACGAGGCCGTCGCCGCGCAGATGATCGAGCGGATTCGCGACGTTCGAGAGTCCCGCGACGAGCACGGGGCCGTCCTCGCGCGGGTGGACGAAGTAGGGCTGCGATCGGCCGCCTTCGTTGCGCCATTCGTACCAGCCGTCGAGCGGAATGATGATGCGTCCGCTGCGCCACATGTCGCGGAAATAGCCCGACGAGGCGGCGCTGTCCGAGCGCGCATGAATGGCTTGCGGAAGATGCTGTTCGGCCGCCCAGGCGGGCCGATAGCCCCAGCGGATCGCCCGGATGCTCTGATCGGGCAGCACCGCGAGCGGATGCGCGCCCGGCGCGAGATTGAACCCGGGCCGGCGGTCCGCCGGATCGAACAGATAGACCGGGCTCGTCAACGTCAGCGCATGCGCGTAGGCGCGCGCGTCCCGATATTGCGCGATGCGACCACACATCGTTCACCTCACGACGAGACCTCACGTTGTTCGCAAGCCTAGCGCAACCGCGTGACCGGCGAAAGCGCGGCGACCCTACGCTCGCTTACCCCGTGGCCGGGGAGGCGGGGGCCGCAGCCGCGCGGCGGCAGATCGTGGCGGAACGTGGCAGATCGTGACGGAGCGTGACGGAGCGTGACGGTTGTGCGGCGCCGGGCGGTCGCTTGGCGGTCGGCTCGGCGCTCGGCTCGGCGCCCGGCGGCATTGGCCAGCGCCCGGAGCCCGGAGCCCGGAGCACAGAGCACAGAGCACAGAGCACAGAGCACAGAGCACAGAGCACAGAGCCCAGAGCCCGCGCTCGGCCGACGCATGCCTTAGCCCAGATCGATGACTTTGCCCGGGTTCATCCGGCCGTGCGGATCGAGCGCGTGCTTGAGCGCGCGCATCAGCGAGAGCTCGACGGGCGATTTCACGCGCGCGTTGTCGCCGACCTTGAGTTGGCCGATGCCGTGCTCGGCGCTGATCGTGCCCTGATGCGCGATGACGTTGTCATAGACGATGCGGTTCAGCGCGCTCTGGTAGGTCTTGAGGAACGCGCGCGGGTCGCCGCCTTCGGGCGTCTGCACGTTGTAGTGGAGATTGCCGTCGCCGAGGTGGCCGAACACGACCATGCGCGCGCCCGGCGCGGCCTGTGCGATCAGCGCGCCGGTCTCGTCGATAAAGTGTCCGATGCGCGAGATCGGCACGGCGATGTCGTGCTTGATGTTCAGGCCTTCTTCGGCCTGCGCGAGCGGGATGTGCTCGCGCAGATTCCAGAACGCGCGCGACTCGGTCAGGTTCTGCGCGACGACCGCGTCGTGCGCGACGCCTTCGTCGAACGCGGTTTGCATCAGCCCTTCGAACAGATCGCGCGCATGTTGCTCGCTTTCGTTATCCGACAGTTCGAGCAGCACGACCTGCGGATACCGTTGCGAGAACGGATAGCGCTGCTCGGGGAAATGCCGGCCGACGAGTTCGAGGCAGAAATCGGACATGAGTTCGAAGCCGGTCAGCAGCGGCCCGGCCGCGCGCTGGGCGATGTCGAGCAGCTTGAGCGCGGCGTGCGGCGATTCGACCGCGGCGAGCGCCGTCATCTGCGCGGCGGGCAGCGGATAGAGTTTCATGACGGCGGCCGTGATGATGCCGAGCGTACCCTCCGCGCCGATGAACAGGTCGCGCAGATCGTAGCCCGTATTGTCCTTGCGCAGGCCGCGCAGACCGTTCCAGATCTCGCCCGAGGGCGTGACGACCTCGAGGCCCAGACACAGCTCGCGGGTCGTGCCGTAGCAGAGCACTGCCGTGCCGCCCGCGTTCGTCGCGAGATTGCCGCCGATCGTGCAACTGCCTTCGGCCGCGAGACTCAGCGGAAACAGACGATTGCCCTCTCGCGCCGCGCGTTGCACGTCGGCCAGCACGCAGCCGGCTTCGACCGTGATCGTGTTGTTCGCGGGGTCGATCGCGCGGACCGCGCGCAGCCGCGCGAGCGACAGCACGGCCTGGGTGCCGCTGACGTCAGGCGTCGCGCCGCCCGACAGCCCGGTATTGCCGCCTTGGGGCACAAGCGCGACATCGTGGGCGCCGGCGATGCGCACGATCGCCGCGACTTCTTCGGTCGTGCCGGGGCGCAAGACCGCGCGCGCCTGACCCGTGTATCGCTTGCGCCAGTCGGTCAGGTAGCCGGCCATATCGGCGGGCGTGCGCAACACGTGCGCGTCGCCGATCGCGGCGATGCAGGCATCGAGAAATGCGTCGTGCGTGGAAAGGTCGGTCGGATTCATCGAACGGCTCCGGGACAGTCAGGGCGCCGACTGATCCGCGCGGTGGTTTGCGCGGTCAGTCGTGCGGTCATGGGTGCGGTGACGAGTCGTCACGGGTGGTCATGCGTGCGGACGTTCGCACTGTCCTCGGCAAGGTCTTTCGCGCGTTGCTTCGCGGCGCGCTTGAACGGCACGAGATACAGGACCGTGCAGACGAAGTAGAGGGTCGACAATGCCGTTTCGCTCCAGGCGAGCGGGGCGATCGGCGCGGGGTCGGTCATGCCGCGCACGACGCCCTCGGTGAAGTACGCGAGGATCAGCATGGTCGACCATTGAAGCGTGTAGACGTTGCGCTTGAGCACGCCGTGCAGCGGCAGCAGCAGCGGCACGATCTTGAGCACGAGCAGCGAGCCGCCCGGGCGCAACGGCGCGAGCCACGCTTCCCACGCGAAGCAGAGCACGATCAGCGCGACGAGGGCCATGCGCGCGGTCCGGTAGGTCTGCGTGTTCGCGCCGATCGCGGGCGACGGCATCGATGCGGGGGATGTGGGTGCGTTCTTGCGCGGGGTCATCGTGCGGCCTTCAAGGCGATCGCGGTGCGCGCGAGCCGCGCGCCGAGCGCGATCGCGAGGGTCTTTTCGTCGTCGGCGAGCGGCGCGTCGGCGTGTCCGCCCGCGCGCGCGAAGTGGGTCGCGCCATAGGGCGAGCCGCCCGATTGCGTCGTCGTCAGCAGCGGTTCGGTATAGGGAATGCCGACCATCAGCATGCCGTGATGCAGCAGCGGCAACATCATCGAGAGCAGGGTCGATTCCTGTCCGCCATGCAGGCTGCCCGTCGACGTGAACACGCAGGCGGGCTTGCCGTTCAGCGTCCCCGCGAGCCAGTCGGTCGAGGTGCCGTCGAGGAAGTACTTGAGCGCGGCGGCCATATTGCCGAAGCGCGTCGGCGAGCCGAGCGCGAGCCCTTCGCATTCGGACAGATCGCGCAGTTCCACGTAGGGCGGGCCGTCGGCCGGGATCTCGGGGTGCGTCGCTTCGCAGACGGTGGATACTGCCGGGACCGTGCGAATCCGCGATTGGGCGCCGGGAACGCTGTCGATGCCGCGTGCAATCGCGAGGGCCAGCTCGCGCGTCGCGCCGTAGCGGCTGTAATACAGAACGAGGATGTCGATCATGAGGGATTGGGCAGTGGGACAGGTATTATAGGGGCCACTTAGCAGCCCGCTGTGCGCCGCATCCCTCCTATGAATTCGACATCGCTCCGACGGCTTGCCGTCTTCATCGCACGACGCAGCCGGGAGGCGCGCATTCAACAGGTCGCCGGCAGCCTGACGTTCACGACGGTGCTCGCGCTCGTGCCGCTCGCGACCGTCGCGTTCGCGCTGTTCACCGCGTTTCCGCTGTTCGCGCAGTTCCAGAGTTCGCTGCAGAGCTTTCTCGCCGACCACCTGATGCCGCCGCAGGTCAACAGCCAGATCTTCCGGTATCTCGATCAGTTCGCCTCGAAGGCCAAGAGCCTGACGACCGTCGGCCTCTGTCTGCTTTGCGTGACGGGCGTCATGACGATGATGACGATCGAGGCCGCGTTCAATCTGATCTGGCGCGTGCCGAAGTCGCGGCCGCTCGCGCAACGCATTCTCGTGTACTGGTCGATCATCACGCTCGGCCCCGTGCTGTTCGGCGTGAGTCTGTCGGTGTCGTCGTATCTGGTCAGCCGCTCGATGCAGTTTTCGGGCAGCCATGGCGTATCCGACGCGTTCGACTGGGCGCTGACGGGCGCGGCCATGCCGTTGACGGCGGTCGCGTTCACGATCACCTATGTCTATATGCCGAACTGCAAGGTGCTCTGGCGCGACGCGGCGGTCGGCGGCATCGTCGCGGCGATCGCGTTCGAAACGGCCAAGCGCGTGTTCGGTCTCTATATCCGGCATATGCCGAACTACACGATCGTCTATGGCGCATTCGCGGCGATTCCGATCTTCCTGCTCTGGGTCTATCTAAGCTGGTTCATCGCGCTGGCCGGCGCGATGATCGCGTCGGCGCTGCCGGCGATCCGCACGGGGCAGTACCATCGCCTGCACTTTCCGGGCAGCGATCTGCTCGATGCGCTGAACCTGCTCGCCTTGCTGAATCAAGCGCGTGAGCAGGGCCATCCGGGCTATCGCGTGCTTGAACTCGCGCGCGCGGCGCGGCGCGGTCTCGAAACGACGACGCGGCTGCTCGACGTACTTGAGGCGCATGGCTGGATCGCGCGGCTCGATCCGCAAATGCACGATGAACGATGGGTGCTGATCGCGAATCCGCACGCGATCGAATTGCGCGCGGTGTTCCAGGCCGTCGTGCTGGACCGCGCGGAACTCGAATATCAAGCCTCGCTCGCGAACTCGCCGTTCGATGCCGAGGCGCTGCTGGCGGCCATCGATGCGCGCCGCCTCGAAGTGACGCTGGCCGAGGTGCTCGGCGCCCGCAAGGGCGTGACGGGCGAGGCCGCCGAACATCCCGTGCTCGGCACCGCGTAAGGCCGGATAGAACGGGAGTCGCGTCGCGCTGGAGCAGGAACCGCACCGCGATAGAACGGAAACCGCATCGCGAGATCCCCGGGTCGCGCGACGCGAGCGGCACTGACTCGAACGCCGCCGCGCGGTCGCCGCCCGCGCTCCGACCGAGGGGCTAGAGCGAGATCCGGCCGGTGCAGATGTCCTTGAACATGACCCAGTCGCCGATCAGGCTGTAGAGCGGATGCCGGAAAGTCGCGGGCCGGTTGTGTTCGAAGAAGAAATGCCCGACCCAGGCGAATGCATACCCGCAGACGATCGCGGCGATGAGCCAGCGCCATTCGCTTGCGGCGAACGCGAGGCCGATGAAACCGAGTACGCCGAGCGAGCCGACGAAGTGAAGCCGGCGGCATGCGGCATTGCGGTGCTCGCTCAGGTAGTACGGGTAAAACTCTTTGAAATTCGCGAAATGTTCGCTATGCACGGTCGGTTGCATGGTGCGCTCCTGCCGAAGTCCGGCGCATCGTTCCGGTTGTTGTTCGAATTGTCCGATCCGTCCTCGCGTCTTCTCGCAAGCCTGCGTGCAAGAGGCGTCGTGACGAGGGTCTCCCTAGCGCATTGTGTGCCCGGGGTCCGAGCCTGACAAGCCGGGTTGAAGAAACCTTCGAGCGCGGGCGAGCAGGGTTCGGCCAGTGCGGATCGATCGCGGCGAGGCCGCGTGCGGTGCGCGGTCCGATCGGCTGCGCCGGTTCGGAATATTGCGGCGCAGCATTCGATTTCGCATGGGCTGTGCGCGTCCCGAGAACGTGCCGCGGGCGCGTGAAGGCCGTGGGCAGGGCGTTTCGCGCGGTCGCGTTTCTTTCTTTTTAGACCCCTTTCCGCTAGGATCGAACACATATTCAAGACCTTCCGGCCCGAGCCGACAGGCTTCGGGATCGGCGAAACATGCGGAGACGACGATGAAAGTCAGCGACATTCTCAAACTGAAGGGCAACACGCTCTTTTCCGTGACGCCCGACACGCCGCTGGCCGAAGCGGCCGCGACGATGGCGAATCACGACATCGGCTCGCTCGTCGTCATGGAATTCGGCGAACTCGTCGGCATGCTGACGTTTCGCGAAATCATCCTGACGTTGCGTGAGAACGGCGGCGCGCTCGGCACGACGCTGATCCGCAAGGTCATGGACGACCATCCCTTGATCTGCACGCCCGAAACCGACGTCAATGAAGTCCGCCGGATGATGCTCGAACGTCATGCGCGCTATTTGCCCGTGCTTGAAAAGAACGTGCTGATGGGCGTGATTTCGTTCTACGACGTGGCCAAGGCGGTCGTCGAGGAGCAGGGCTTCGAAAACCGGATGCTCAAGGCGTATATCCGCGACTGGCCCGAAGAAGACGCGGCGCAACCGGCGCCGAACGCCGCCGCCGGTTGAATCGGCACGGTGGCGCCTGCTGAGTCGTGGCGCTCGATGGACGAACGCCGTGTGTCGGCGGGCGCGCGCACCCATGTCATCGGGTATCTGAGGCGCAGTGTCCAAGGCGTTGGGGTTGACGCTCGGCGGGGGCCACGCTCAAGGTTCGATGCTCGGCGGTCAAGAATTGGGGCCCACGCTCAGCGTCCGATGCTCGGCGTCCAAGGCTCAGGGCCGCGCTCAGGGTCTGACGCTCGGCGTCCAAGGCTCAAGGCCCATGCTCATAGGCCAAGGCGCAGAGGCCAAGCTCGGGGACCGCACCGCGGTCGATAACGGCCACGCGCGGCGCCCGACGGCGTGCGCGCCTGGCCGTTTATAATTCGTCTTTCGCATCCCATTTTTCGACAAGGCTTCCCGCATGTCCGGCAATACCCTCGGTACGCTCTTCGCAGTCACGACGTTCGGCGAATCCCACGGACCCGCAATCGGCTGTGTGATCGACGGCTGCCCTCCGGGGATGCCGCTTGCCGAAGCCGATATCCAGCACGAGCTCGATCGTCGTCGGCCCGGTACGTCGCGTCATGTGACGCAGCGTCAGGAGCCCGATCAGGTCGAGATCCTGTCGGGCGTGTTCGAAGGCGTCACGACCGGCACGCCGATCGCGCTGCTGATCCGGAACACGGATCAACGCAGCAAGGACTACGGCAATATCGCGCAGACGTTTCGTCCCGGACATGCCGATTACACGTATTGGCACAAATACGGCGTGCGCGATTTTCGCGGCGGCGGCCGGTCGTCGGCCCGTCTGACGGCGCCTGTCGTGGCGGCGGGAGCGGTCGCGAAGAAGTGGCTCGCGCAGAAGTTCGGCGTGCGGATCCAGGGCTATATGGCCGCGCTCGGCGAGATCGATATTCCGTTCGTCGATGCCGCGCATGTCGCGGAGAACCCGTTCTTCGCGCCGAATCGCGAGATCGTGCCGAAGCTCGAAGACTATATGGATGCGCTGCGCAAGGACGGCGATTCGATCGGCGCGCGGATCAACGTCGTCGCGAGCGGCGTGCCCGTCGGGCTCGGCGAGCCGCTGTTCGACCGGCTCGACGCCGATATCGCGCACGCGATGATGGGCCTCAACGCGGTCAAGGGCGTCGAGATCGGCGCGGGGTTCGGCAGCATCGCGCAGCGCGGCTCCATCCATGGCGATGAACTCACGCCGAACGGTTTCGTCGGCAATCACGCGGGCGGCGTGCTCGGCGGCATTTCGACGGGGCAGGACATCACGGTGTCGATCGCGATCAAGCCGACGTCGAGCATCCGTACGCCGCGTCGTTCGATCGACAAGGCAGGCGAGGCCGCGACGGTCGAGACCTTCGGCCGTCACGATCCGTGCGTGGGCATCCGCGCGACGCCGATCGCCGAATCGCTGCTCGCGCTCGTGCTGATCGATCATGCGCTGCGCCACCGCGCGCAAAACGGCGACGTGCATGTCGGCACGCCCGTGATCTCCGCGTCGGCCGAGGCCGATGCGCAGGTGTCCGAGCACAAGTAAAAAAGCCCGCGACCGCTCGCGTCGCTCGAATCGATGCACGGCGCCACGCCGCGATCGATTCGAAACGGCGCTCCTTACATATTCGGGTAGTTCGGTCCGCCGCCGCCTTCGGGCGTGACCCAGACGATGTTCTGCGTCGGGTCCTTGATGTCGCAGGTCTTGCAGTGCACGCAGTTCTGCGCGTTGATCTGCAAGCGCGGCTGGCCCTCTTCCTGTCCGACGAACTCATAGACGCCGGCCGGGCAGTACCGCTGCTCGGGGCCCGCATACGTCGCGAGGTTCAGATTGACGGGCACGCCCGCATCCTTGAGCGTCAGGTGCACGGGCTGATTTTCCTCGTGGTTCGTGTTCGAGATGAACACCGAACTGAGCCGGTCGAACGTGAGCTTGTTGTCGGGCTTCGGATAGACGATCGGCTTAAATTGCGACGCAGGCTTCAGGCATTCGTGGTCCGCGTGCTGGTGATGGAGCGTCCAAGGCACATTGCCGCCGAGCAGCTTCTGTTCGATGCCGTTCATCAGTGTGCCGAGCCAGAGGCCCTTGCTCGCCCACTGCTTGAAATTGCGCGCGCGATGGAGTTCGTCGTGCAGCCACGAGGTCTTGAACGCGGCCGGGTAGGCCGACAGTTCGTCGTGCTGGCGATTCGCCTGCACGGCGTCGAACGCGGCTTCGGCCGCGAGCATGCCGGTCTTGATCGCCGCATGGCTGCCCTTGATGCGCGAGACGTTCAGGAAGCCCGCATCGTCGCCGACGATCGCGCCGCCCGGGAACACGAGTTTCGGCAGCGACACGAGGCCGCCGGCCGTGATCGCGCGCGCGCCGTACGACACGCGCTTGCCGCCTTCGAGAAAGGTCCGGATCGCCGGGTGCGTCTTGTAGCGCTGGAATTCCTCGAACGGCGACAGATAGGGGTTCTGATAAGCGAGGCCGACGACGAAGCCGACCATGACCTGGTTGTTGTCGAGGTGGTACAGGAACGAGCCGCCGTATGTATCGTTTTCGAGCGGCCAGCCGGCCGTATGGACCACGAGCCCCGGCTTGTGCTTGGCCGGATCGATTTCCCAGAGTTCCTTGATGCCGATCCCGTAGACCTGCGGGTCCGCGTCTTTCGCGAGCTTGAAACGCTCGCCGAGCTGCCGGCCGAGATGGCCGCGCGCGCCTTCGCAGAACAGCGTGTATTTCGCGTGGAGCTCCATGCCGAGCTGGAAGTGGTCGGTCGGCTCGCCGTCGCGGCCCAGGCCCATATTGCCCGTGACGACGCCCTTGACCGAGCCGTCGTCGTTGTAGAGCACTTCGGCCGCGGGAAAGCCCGGGAAGATCTCCACGCCGAGCGCCTCGGCCTGCTGGCCGAGCCACCGCACGACGTTCGCGAGGCTGATCACATAGTTGCCGTGGTTCTGCAGGCTGGCCGGCAGGGCCCAGCTCGGCAGCTTGCGCGCACTGTCCTGCGTGAGGAACAGGAAGCGGTCTTCGGTCACTTCGACGTCGAGCGGCGCGCCTTGCGCCTTCCAGTCGGGAATCAGCTCCGAGATCGCGCGCGGGTCCATGACCGCGCCCGACAGAATGTGGGCGCCGATCTCCGAGCCCTTTTCGAGCACGACGACGCTGATCTCCTTGCCCTTTTCAGCCGCGAGCTGCTTGAGGCGGATCGCGGCTGAAAGACCGGCGGGGCCCCCCCCGACAATCACGACGTCATACTCCATCGATTCGCGCGGTCCGTACTGCTCTACGAGGCTGGTGGGGGTCATGGGCTCCTCTGCCGTTTAGAATAATCGTCTCGGCCGGTATTGTCCGGGAAAGCGATGGGGTATCGCAACCGATCATACCGTCTTTAGCACGATCGTTCTATTTTTTCGGGAATCATGATCCGTCGCGCGTTGCGTGCTGCGCAACGATCGATCGTGCGCAAGGCGTCGCGCGGCGCCGGCGGTTCTCGGGCAAGATGCGCGCAACACAAAACATCACGGAGGATGCATGGGTCGCTCGATCAATCTCGAAGGCAAGGTGGCGCTCGTGACGGGCGCGTCGAGCGGGCTCGGCAAGCGCTTTGCGCATGTGCTGTCCGACGCGGGCGCGAAGGTCGTGCTCGCGAGCCGCCGCACGGAGCGTCTGAAGGAGTTGCGTGCCGAGATCGAGGCCAAGGGCGGCGCCGCGCATATGGTCGCGCTCGACGTGACCGACTACGCGAGCATTCGCGCCGCGGTCGCGCATGCGGAGACGGAGGCCGGCACGATCGACATTCTCGTGAACAACTCGGGCGTATCGACGACGCAGAAGCTGCTCGACGTGACGCCCGACGATTATCAATACGTCTTCGATACGAATACGCGCGGCGCCTTCTTCGTCGCGCAGGAAGTGGCCAAGCGCATGGTCATGCGCGGCAACGGCAACGCCGATGCCAAACCCGGCTATCGGATCATCAACGTCGCCTCGGTCGCTGGCTTGCGCGTGTTGTCGCAGATCGGCATCTACTCGATGAGCAAGGCGGCGGTCGTCCATATGACGAAGTCGATGGCGCTCGAATGGGGGCGCTACGGGATCAACGTCAACGCGATTTGTCCCGGCTATATCGACACCGAGATCAATCATCATCATTGGGGCACCGAGCAGGGCAAGCGGCTCGTGTCGATGCTGCCGCGCCAGCGCGTCGGTCAGCCCGAAGATCTCGACGGTCTGCTGTTGCTGCTGGCCTCGGACGATTCGCAGTTCATCAACGGCGCGATCATCGCGGCCGACGACGGTCTCGGCGCGTCGTAATCGTCGAGCGTCGCGGTTCTTTACGGTTGTCGGATGGCCCGTATGGCATGCGGCGACTCGCGGCATCTTACCGAGCGACGCGACCCGCGCGATCGGCGCGCGTAGCGGTGCCGCCCGTGCCGCCGATATCGTCGGCACGATCCGCCCGACGATATCAATGTCCCATCAGGCGCTGGAGCAGTTCGGTCGCGTTTCCGGTGCCATATTTCTTCATGAGCCGCGCGCGGTAGACGTCGACCGTGCGCGGACTGATCGACAGCGTGCGGCCGATTTGCTTGCTCGTCTGGCCCGTGAGCAGTTGCGCCGCGATCTCGCGTTCGCGCGGCGTGAGCTGCACCGCGACGCGGCGCGTACGGCTCAAATCCTCGAACGTCCAGACGCCGCTCGCGTGCGGATGGGCGCGATCGAGCGCGCGTCCCGTCACATGGCACCAGAACAGCTCGCCGTTCGCGCGCCGCATGATGCGCTCGTCCGAGTAGACCTCGCTTTCCTTCATGACGGTCGCGATCCGCTGGCCGATGCGTTCGAATTCGTCGGGCGACGGATACATGATCTTGAACGATTCGCCGATCAGGCTCTCGCGTCGCATGCCGAACATCGACATCACGCGTTCATTGCAATCGACGATGATACGGTCGCGCGAAAGCACGAGCCCGATCGGCGCGAGCTGGAAAGCGGTTTGGTAGTCTAGGTCCGGCATGGATTCGAACGCGCGCGAAGCCGGCGGGCGCCGTCGCTGCGCATCAGGCGACGGACGGCGCGCACTCAGACGCCCCGAGGCACGCCCAGGCATGCCGAGGGCGGCGCGCCGGCTGGTATGTATTTTTGCGTATTGTGCCGTACTCTGCGAGCGGCGTAATCTGACGCCCGGTGGAATCCGGGCCGACGCAGCGTCACGTCACGTCATGCCGCGTCGGCCCGGCCCCGTTCAAAAGCACAACCAGGGACAGACATGAACAAGGTATATCCGAGCGCCGCCAAGGCGCTGGAGGGAGTCGTCGAGGACGGGCAGGTGTTCGCCGTTGGCGGCTTCGGCCTGTGTGGCATTCCGGAGGCGCTGATCGCCGCGTTGCGCGACAGCGGCGTCAAGGGCATCACATGCATCTCGAACAACGCGGGCGTCGACGGCTTCGGCCTCGGCTTGCTGCTCGAGACGCGTCAGATCAAGAAGATGATCTCGTCGTACGTCGGCGAGAACAAGGAATTCGAGCGCCAGTATCTCGCCGGCGAACTCGAACTCGAATTCACGCCGCAGGGCACGCTCGCCGAAAAGCTGCGCGCGGGCGGTTCGGGCATTCCCGCGTTTTTCACGCGTACGGGCTACGGCACGATCGTCGCCGACGGCAAGGAAACGCGCGAATTCGACGGCGAGCATTTCGTCATGGAACGCTCGCTGACCGCGGACGTGGCCCTCGTGAAGGCCTGGAAGGCCGACAAGGCCGGCAATCTGATCTTCCGGCGCACGGCGCGCAACTTCAACCCGCTGTGCGCGATGGCCGGCAAGGTCACCGTGGCCGAGGTCGAAGAGATCGTCGAGACGGGTGCGCTCGATCCCGACGAAATCCATACGCCGGGCATTTTCGTGCAGCGGCTCGTGCTCAATGCCCAACCCGAAAAGCGGATCGAGCAGCGTATCGTTCGCGCAAGAGAAGGAGTCTGAGATGGCCTGGGATCGTAATCAGATGGCGGCGCGCGCGGCGCGTGAACTGCAGGACGGTTTTTACGTGAATCTCGGCATCGGCTTGCCGACGCTCGTCGCGAACCACGTGCCCGCGGGCATGGAAGTCTGGCTCCAGTCCGAAAACGGATTGCTCGGCATCGGGCCGTCGCCGTACGACGACGAAGTCGATGCGGACCTCATCAACGCGGGCAAGCAGACCGTCACGACGCTGCCCGGCTCGTCGATCTTCTCGTCGGCCGATTCGTTCGCGATGATTCGCGGCGGCCATATCAATCTTGCGATTCTCGGCGCGATGCAGGTCAGCGCGAAGGGCGATCTCGCGAACTGGATGATTCCGGGCAAGATGATCAAGGGCATGGGCGGCGCGATGGACCTCGTCGCGGGCGTCAAGCGCGTCGTCGTGCTCATGGAGCATGTCGCGAAGGGCGATCAGCACAAGATCCTCGCCGAATGCAATCTACCGCTCACGGGCGTCGGCGTCGTCGATGTGATCATCACGGACCTCGGCGTCATCGAAGTGACCGACGACGGCCTCAAGCTCGTCGAACTCGCGCCGGGCGTGAGCGTCGACGAGATCGTCGCGAAGACGGGCGCGCCGCTCGACGTGAGTGCGCTCGTTTCATGAGCGCCGCCGGCGAGACGCTTCAGCCGCGTGAACGCAGCGTTCAGTGTGCGAGCCCGGCGGGCTTGCACCGGACCGCTTATACGGAATGGGGCGATCCCGGCAATCCGAACGTGCTGCTGTGCGTGCATGGCCTGACGCGCAGCGGGCGCGACTTCGACGTCCTCGCGCAGGCGCTCTCGCGCGACTATCGCGTCGTGTGTCCCGACATCGTCGGGCGAGGCCGCTCGGGGCGTCTGGCCGATTCGCGGTACTACGCGGTGCCGCAATACGTGTCCGATATGGTCACGCTGATCGCGCGGCTCAACGTCGAGCGCGTCGACTGGTTCGGTACGTCGATGGGCGGTCTGATCGGCATGACGCTCGCGGGCCTGCCCGATACGCCGATCGCGCGCATGCTGATCAACGACGTCGGTCCGAGGCTCGGCGTCGAGGCGATCCAGCGCATCGGCGACTATCTGGGCCGGCCGGTGCGCTTCGACACCGAGCAGCAGGCCATCGACTACCTGTGGCAGATCTCGCAGTCGTTCGGGCCGCATACGCCCGAGCAGTGGCGCGCGCTGTCGTTGCCGTTGCTGCGCGAGCAGGACGGCGGCTGGACGCTGCGCTACGATCCACGCATCGCCGATCCGTTCAAGGCCATCACGCCCGAGCAGGCCGAGTTCGGCGAAGCGATGCTCTGGCGTTCGATCGAGACGTTCGACGGCCCCTTGCTCGTCGTGCGCGGCGCCCAGTCGGACCTGCTTTCGAGCGATACCGCGAACGAAATCGTCGCGCGGGCGCGTCATGCATCGGTCGTCGAAATCCCGGGTGTCGGCCACGCGCCGACGTTCGTCGACCCCGCGCAAATCGAGATCGCGCGCGCATTCTTTATCGGCCGCTAGCGCGCCGAGTCATAATATCGCCCTTGCCGGCCGATCCGCCCATGCGGTTCGGCCGGTCGGTCTTGTCCGCGCGACAGGCCACAATATCGATCCACGGGACCGGAGACGGCCTCTTGGGTCGCGGCGAACGACGTTGGCACAACGTCTCTTTTCTACGTTTTCACGGAATTCAACATGGCAATTCAGCGCTTCCACGTCGGTCCGCGTCTTTCCGAGATCGCGATTCACAATGGCACCGTCTACCTCGCGGGACAGATCGCCGAAAGCACCGATCTCGACATCGTGGGCCAAACCAAGGAAGTCCTCGCATCGGTCGACGCGTTGCTCGCGGAAGCCAACAGCGACAAGACGCTGATCGTTTCGACGCAGATCTACCTGGCCGACATGCAGGACTTCGCGGGCATGAACAGCGTCTGGGAATCGTGGGTCGTGCAGGGCGCGACGCCGCCGCGCGCGACGGTCGAGGCCAAGCTCGCGAATCCGAAGTGCAAGGTCGAGTTCGTGATCGTCGCGGCGCAGAAGGACTAAGCCGCTCAAGGGTGGCAAGCGTGCGCGCGGGATGCGCACGCGTCACGCGTTGCGAGTAACGGAGAGGTGAACTTGCTAGAGGATGCGCTGGCCTTCCTCCACGAGCATGCAGTCGGACTGACCATGCATTCGGGTGAGCCGGTCGCGGATCACGCGATCGGCACCGCGCGGATCGTCGATACGCTGAACGTCGACCCGCCGACGCATGTCGCCGCGCTGCTGTTTCCGTTCGGCGAGTTGCTCGATAACGCGGACACCGTGCTCGCGGCCCGCTTCGGCGACGAGGTCGCGGGTCTCGTGGCCGATGTGCGCAAGCTGCTGCGTTTGCGCGTCGGCGGCCGAGTCGGCCGTCATGCGGGCAAGGACGGTGCGCGCGAGAGCTTGAAGGATGTGCCGGCCGACGGCATGCGCGACGGCGCGAAGGATGCGCGCGCGGCTGCGCAGCGCCGCGAGCAGGTCGAGGCGCTGCGCAAGATGCTGCTCGCGTTTGCGCAGGACATCCGCGTCGTGCTGATCCGGCTCGCCTCGCGGTTGCAGACCCTGCGCTATCACGCCGCGACGAAGACCGAGCCGGCGCCCGATATCGCGCAGGAAACGCTCGATATCTATGCGCCGCTCGCGAACCGGCTCGGCATCTGGCAGCTCAAGTGGGAACTCGAGGATCTCGCGTTCCGCTTTCTCGAGCCGGTCACGTACAAGGAAATCGCGAAGCTGCTCGACTCGAAGCGCATCGTGCGCGAGGCGTTCGTCGAGAACGCGATCGAGCGGTTGTCGAACGAGCTTGCAAGCGCGGGCATCAAGGCCGATGTGTCGGGGCGGCCCAAACATATCTACAGCATCTGGAAGAAGATGCGGGGCAAGGACCTCGCGTTTTCCGAACTCTATGACGTGCGCGCGTTCCGCGTGATCGTCGACAGCGTCAAGGATTGCTATGCGGTGCTCGGTCTCGTGCATCACATCTGGCAACCCGTGCCGAAGGAGTTCGACGACTACATTTCGCGGCCCAAGCCGAACGGGTACAAGTCGCTGCATACGGTCGTGATCGCCGAGGACGGCCAGGCGTTCGAGGTCCAGATCCGCACGCATGAGATGCATCGCTTCGCCGAATACGGCGTGGCCGCGCATTGGCGTTACAAGGAAGCCGGCACGAAGGGCTATGGCGGAACGGTCACCGCGGCCGACAAGTACGACGAGCGCATCGCGTGGCTGCGGCAACTGCTTGCATGGAAGGACGACGTGACGGACGGCGCCGCGGGCGCCGATGTCGGCGACGCGCCCGTGGGCGGCGCGTGGGACCGGCTCAAGCATGCGACGCTCGACGACCATATCTATGTGCTCACGCCCGAGGCGCGCGTCGTCGCGTTGCCGCACGGCGCGACGCCGCTCGACTTCGCCTATCACCTGCACACTGAACTCGGCCATCGCTGCCGGGGCGCGCGCGTGAACGGCGCGATGGTGCCGCTGAACACGCCGCTGGAAAACGGGCAGACGGTCGAGATCGTCGCGATCAAGCAGGGCGGTCCGTCGCGCGACTGGCTCAATCCGCAGCTCGGCTATCTGCAAAGCGCGCGGGCGCGCCAGAAGGTCCGGGTCTGGTTCAATGCGATCGATACCGGCGAGCACATCGCGGCCGGCCGCGCGCTGGTCGAAAAGACGTTGCAGCGCGAGGGCAAGACCGCGGTCAATCTCGAGGAGCTCGCGACCAAGCTCGGTTTCAAAACGCCCGACGATCTGTTCAACGTCGTCGGCAAGGAAGAGTTCAGCCTGCGCGCGGTCGAGCAGGCCGTGCGCGACCATGGCGTCGCGCCGGCGCCGGAGGCCGAGCCCGAGATCACGACGAAACGCAGCAGCCAGTCGAGCGTCGCGCAAGGCGCGTCGAGCGGTGTGCTCGTGGTCGGCGTCGGCGCGTTGATGACGCAGCTCGCGCGCTGCTGCCGGCCCGCGCCACCCGACCCGATCATCGGCTTCGTGACGCGCGGCAAGGGCGTGTCGATTCATCGCGTCGAATGCGCGAGCTTCGCGCGGCTCGCGCAACGCTCGCCCGAGCGTGTGCTGCACACGGCATGGTCCGACGATGTCATGCGCGGCAAGGGCCATTCGGTCTATCCGGTCGATCTTGTGATCGAGGCGACCGATCGGCAGGGCTTGCTCCGCGATATTTCGGAAGTGTTCGCGCGCGAGAAGACGAACGTCATCGGCGTGAAGACGAGTTCGCAACGCAACGCGGCGTTCATGCAATTCACGGTCGAAGTGTCGAGCGCCGCGCAACTGCAGCGTGCGACCACCTTGCTCGGCGAGATTCCGGGCGTGATGCGCGCATCGCGCAAGTAGGTGCGCGATGCGTGGGCCGTGCGGGCTTTATCGTGCAGGCGCGCCGCGACAAAAAATAATTCGCATGAAGGCTTGTCGCGGCGGATCGATTGCCATTAGAATCCGTGCCTCGACAAAACAACCGAACAACAGCGCAGCGTTGATATCGGCGGTGTCGAGCGATGCAGTGCAGGGAATCGTAGTTTGCAGGGCGCGCGGTGCAGGATTCGTGCGAGGAACGCCGAAGCAGGAAATCAAAAATTTTCGAGCCAGGGCTTCCCAAGCAAACAAAAGCTCCTTATAATCGCTGCTTCTTCAGGCTCGTAGCTCAGTTGGTTAGAGCACCACCTTGACATGGTGGGGGTCGTTGGTTCGAATCCAATCGAGCCTACCAACGACATCGGTGTGAAGTATTCGTGTGTAAGCGTGAATACGGCAGACCGGCAGTGCAGATGTGGGTTGAACGTTGTGGGAAGTGGAAAACGTCCTGCGGCAGCATTCCAGCGCAGCACTCGAACATATAGCGTCAGACGCGAAAAAGGCAAAAACGGTTATGACACCGCGAACGTTCACCGGTACAACTCGGGAGCGACGCTAGTCGAGGACCTGTTACGCTGATCGCATCTGTGGCGCGAGCGGTAAGACAAGAAATGCGGCCTCGACTCTCGAGGCCGCATTTTTTTTATCTCGCGGTTTTGATGTTCGGCAGTGCGGCGGCTGCCAGTTTCACAGATGGTTCTTATCGTTTGGATTTTGATCATCGCCGCGATGCGGCACGGAGAAATGAATGATTTCGGTGCGTTTGCCTGACGGTTCGGTGCGGCCTTTCGATCACCCGGTGACGGTGGCCGAAGTGGCTGCGTCGATTGGCGCCGGCCTCGCGAAAGCGGCGCTGGCCGGCAAGATCGATGGCCAGCTCGTCGATACGTCGACGACGATCGATCACGACGTCGCGCTGTCGATCGTGACCGACAAGGACGCCGACGGGCTCGAAATCATCCGCCACTCGACGGCGCACTTGCTCGCTTATGCGGTCAAGGATCTGTTCCCCGAAGCGCAAGTCACGATCGGGCCGGTCATCGAAAACGGCTTCTACTACGACATCGCCTACAGTCGTCCGTTTACGCCCGAAGATCTCGAGAAGATCGAGAAGCGGATGCAGGAGATCGCGAAGAAGGACGAGCCCGTGACGCGCAAGGTCGTCTCGCGCGACGAAGCCGTCGCGTACTTCAAGGGGATCGGCGAGAAGTACAAGGCCGAGATCATCGAATCGATTCCCGCGACCGACGAGATCAAGCTCTACTCGCACGGCACGTTCACGGACTTGTGCCGCGGCCCGCACGTGCCGAGCACGGGCAAGCTCAAGGTGTTCAAGCTCATGAAGGTCGCGGGTGCGTACTGGCGCGGCGATGCGAAGAATGAGCAACTGCAGCGGATCTACGGCACGGCGTGGGCGCGCAAGGAAGATCAGGAAGCCTATCTGACGATGCTCGAAGAAGCCGAGAAGCGCGATCATCGCAAGCTCGGCAAGCAGCTCGACTTGTTCCATCTTCAGGACGAGGCGCCGGGCCTCGTGTTCTGGCACGCGAAGGGCTGGACGCTCTGGCAGCAGATCGAGCAATACCTGCGCCGCCGTCTCGATGCGGCCGGTTATCAGGAGATCCGTACGCCGATGATCATGGATCGTTCGCTGTGGGAGCGCTCGGGGCATTGGCAGCACTACCGCGAAGGCATGTTCACGACGGAGTCGGAAAAGCGCGATTACGCGCTCAAGCCGATGAATTGCCCTGGCCATATCCAGGTGTTCAATCACGGTCTGCGTTCGTATCGGGATCTGCCGCTGCGGTTCGCCGAATTCGGCTCGTGCCATCGCAACGAGGCGTCGGGTGCGCTGCATGGTCTGATGCGCGTGCGCGGCTTCGTGCAGGACGACGCGCATATCTTCTGCACGGAAGACCAGATCGTCGCGGAATCGATCGCGTTCCATACGCTTGCGATGAGCGTCTATCAGGACTTCGGGTTCAAGCACATCGACATCAAGCTCTCGTTGCGTCCCGAGTCGTACGCCGGTTCGCCCGAGACGTGGGATCGCGCCGAAGAGGGGCTGCGCAATGCCTTGCGCGCATCGGGCGTCGAGTGGGAAGAATTACCGGGCGAGGGTGCGTTCTACGGTCCGAAGATCGAATACCACATCAAGGATGCGCTCGGCCGATCGTGGCAGTGCGGTACGCTGCAGCTCGATTTCGTGCTGCCCGAACGGCTTGACGCCGAGTACGTCGCCGAGGACAACAGCCGGCGCCGTCCCGTGATGCTCCACCGCGCGATCGTCGGATCGATGGAGCGTTTCATCGGGATTTTGATCGAAAATTTCGCCGGCGCCATGCCCGCGTGGCTTGCGCCGACGCAGGCCGTTGTCTGCAATATCGCGGAAAGCCAGTCGGAGTATGCGGAAGAGATTGCGCAAACTTTGAAAAAACAAGGGCTTAGGGTGGTGAGCGATTTGCGAAATGAAAAGATTAGCTATAAAATACGCGAGCACACGCTGGATAAAGTCCCGTATCTGCTGGTTGTCGGCGACAAGGAGCGTGAGGCCCATACGGTAGCCGTGCGTGCCCGTGGCGGTGTCGATCTTGGCACGATGCCTGTCGACGCCTTCGTTGAACGTCTGCGCGATGATCTGCGCTTGTTCAAATAGAGCCATCGGTCAGCGCGGCTAAAATTTTTAGATTTTTAGAGGAAACGTAACATCGCTACTGCTGATAAGTCTTCTCATCGCATCAATGGCGAAATCACGGCGCTGGAAGTGCGTCTGGTCGGAGTCGACGGTGAGCCGCTGGGTATCGTGAAGCTGGCCGAGGCGTTCCGCCTGTCTGAGCAAGCCGATGTCGATCTCGTCGAAATTGCGCCGCAGGCGGTGCCGCCGGTGTGCCGGCTCATGGATTACGGCAAGTTCAAGTATTCCGAGTCGAAGAAGGCACACGAAGCCAAGCTCAAACAGAAGGTGATCCAGGTTAAGGAAGTCAAATTCCGGCCGGGTACCGACGACGGCGACTACAACGTCAAGCTGCGCAATCTCGTGCGCTTCCTTGACGAAGGTGACAAGACGAAAATCACGTTGCGTTTCCGCGGCCGCGAAATGGCCCACCAGGAAATCGGCATGCGCGTGCTCGAACGTCTGCGCACCGACCTCGACGAGTACGGTCAGGTCGAGCAGATGCCGAAGATGGAAGGGCGCCAGATGGTCATGGTGCTTGCGCCGAAGAAAAAGAAGTAAGCATCGAGGCGACGCGAGTCGTCTCGATGTCGCGTGAATTCGTGGTGACGGGAGTGATCGTTGCCCGAACGCGGTGCGGAGCATGCGTCGTCGTTGCGACGAACGCGGATGCCGGATCGCATGGCGGTTAGGGGCCGCTGCATCGCGTGTCGATGCGGCATGGGCCTTCGAACCCGTCATCACAGCGGGTAACCGCTGCAAATAAGTGAACGTGGGTCCTACAAGGGCGGCGTCGGCCGCACACCCATGCTCATGTTAGAAATCTGGAGTTGTCATGCCGAAGATGAAGACCAAGAAAAGCGCTGCGAAGCGCTTTGTGGTGCGTCCGGGCGGTACCGTCAAGCGCGGTCAGGCCTTCAAGCGCCACATCCTGACGAAGAAGACCACGAAGAACAAGCGCCACCTGCGCGGCAGCACGGGTGTTCACGCGTCGGATACGAATTCCGTGCGCGCGATGATGCCGTTCGCTTAATCTCACAACCACTCTAAGGAGAGAAACATGCCTCGAGTCAAACGTGGGGTTACCGCGCGCGCCCGTCATAAGAAAGTTATCGACCAAGCCAAGGGTTTCCGCGGCCGTCGCAATAACGTCTACCGCATCGCCAAGCAGGCGGTCATGCGCGCCGGGCAATATGCCTATCGCGATCGCCGCAACAAGAAGCGTGTGTTCCGTGCACTGTGGATTGCCCGTATCAACGCGGGTACCCGTGAACATGGCCTGACGTACAGCGTGTTCATCAATGGTCTGAAGAAGGCCAATATCGAACTGGACCGCAAGGTTCTCGCTGACATGGCTGTGACCGACAAGCCTGCTTTCGCGGCGATCGTGAAGCAAGTGAAGTCGGTGGTGTCCGCTTCTGCTTAAGGCTAAACGACCGGGTCACCGGTCGTCTTGAGCCAGCTCGCTGTCAGGGCTGAGGGCATCGTGGTCATGTGGGTCGATGACGGCGATGTCCGCGACGCCAGCGATGGTGTCGCGCAAAACGGGGCTCTTTGACGAGCCCCTTTTTTGTTGAATCCCAGTTTGTTTAGTGGAAGATCGACGTGACGACGATGGAATCCCTCGACCTGCAAGAGATCGTCGCCGATGCGCAACGCGCATTCGCCGGCGCTGACGACAACGCGACACTCGAAAACGAAAAGGCGCGTTTTCTCGGCAAGACCGGCAAGGTGACCGAGCTCATGAAGGGCCTCGGCAAGCTCGACCCCGAATCGCGTAAATCCGAAGGCGCCCGGATCAACGGCGCCAAGCAACAAATCGAAGAGGCGCTGACGGCGCGCCGCCAGGCGCTCGCCGATGCGCTGCTCAATCGCCGCCTCACTGCGGAAGCGATCGACGTGACGCTTCCGGGTCGTGGCGCGGGTACCGGCACGCTGCATCCGATGATGACGACGTGGGAACGCGTCGAACAGATCTTCCGGTCGATCGGCTTCGATGTCGCCGACGGTCCCGAGATCGAGACCGACTGGTACAACTTCACCGCACTCAATAGCCCCGAGAATCATCCGGCGCGCTCGATGCAGGACACGTTCTATATCGACGCGAAGGACGAGCAAGGCCGTCCGCTGCTCTTGCGCACGCATACGAGTCCGATGCAGGTCCGGTATGCGCGCATGAACAAGCCGCCGATCAAGGTCATCGCGCCGGGCCGCACGTATCGCGTCGATAGCGACGCGACGCATTCGCCGATGTTCAGCCAGGTCGAAGGCCTCTGGATCGGCGAGAACGTGAGCTTCGCCGATCTCAAGGGCGTCTATACCGACTTTCTGCGCAAGTTCTTCGAGCGCGACGACATCAGCATCCGTTTCCGGCCCTCGTATTTTCCGTTCACCGAACCGTCGGCCGAAATCGACATGCGTTTCGAAGGCGGCAAGAACGCGGGGCGTTGGCTCGAGATCTCGGGCTCGGGGCAGGTGCATCCGAACGTGATCCGCAATATGGGCCTCGATCCCGAGCGCTATATCGGCTTCGCGTTCGGCAGCGGTCTCGAGCGGCTCGCGATGCTGCGCTACGGCGTCGACGATCTGCGTCTGTTCTTTGAAGGCGATCTGCGCTTCCTGCGCCAGTTTGCGTAGGGCCCCGCTCGCGAATGCCGCCGGCGCGCGTGTCGTGCGCCGGTCATGGCGAGCCGAAGGCGGTCGATCGCAATGCGACCGACGACCCCAAAACGAATACGAACGTTAGCGATCCATGCAATTCCCAGAATCCTGGCTCCGAAGCTTTGTCAGCCCGACGCTGACGACCGACGAACTGGCCCACGCGATGACGATGTCGGGCCTCGAAGTCGAAGACCTGCGTCCGATCGCGCCGCCGACGAAGAAGATCGTGGTCGGTCATGTGCTTGCCGTCGAAAAGCATCCGAATGCCGACAAGCTCAACGTGTGCCAGGTTGACGCCGGAACCGGCGAGACGCTGCAGATCGTCTGCGGCGCGCCGAATGTGGCGCCCGGCATCAAGGTGCCGTGCGCGCTCGTCGGCGCCGAACTCGCGCCGGCCGAAGCGGGCGGGGCGCCGTTCGCGATCAAGCTCTCGAAGCTGCGCGGTGTCGAAAGTCAGGGCATGTTGTGCTCGGCGCGCGAACTCAAGCTCAGTGAAGACCATAGCGGCTTGATGATCCTGCCGGCCGATACGCCGATCGGTGAAGACATTCGCTCGGTGCTGAATCTCGACGACACGATTTTCGAAATCAAGCTCACGCCGAACAAGGCTGATTGCCTGTCGGTCTATGGCGTCGCGCGCGAAGTGTCGGCGATCACGGGTGCGCCGCTGGCCAAGCCCGCGTTCACGCCGGTCGCGGTCGGGCTCGCGGACACGCTCGGCGTCAAGATCAGCGCGCCGGATCTGTGCGGCCGTTTTTCGGGGCGTGTGATTCGCGGCGTCAACGCGCGTGCGGCTACGCCCGCCTGGATGGTCGAGCGACTCGAACGGTCGGGGCAACGCAGCATTTCGGCGCTCGTCGACATTTCGAACTACGTGATGCTCGAACTCGGGCGTCCGTCGCATGTGTTCGATCTCGACAAGATCCACGGCGCGCTCGATGTGCGCTGGGGGCGTAGCGGCGAATCGCTGAAGCTGCTCAACGGCAACACCGTCGAGCTTGACGATCAGGTCGGCGTGATCGCCGACGAGCGCATCGTCGAAAGCCTCGCGGGGATCATGGGCGGCGACAGCACGGCCGTGAGCCTCGACACGCAGCACATCTATCTCGAAGCCGCATTCTGGTGGCCCGATGCGATTCGCGGCCGCAGCCGCCGCTATAACTTCACGACCGATGCGGGACATCGTTTCGAGCGCGGCGTCGACTATGCGACGACCGTCGAACATATCGAGTATCTGTCGAAGCTGATTCTCGACATCTGCGGCGGCACGGCGGGACCCGTCGACGATCAACAGGTCAACGTGCCGGTTCGCAAGCCGGTCGCGATGCGTGTGGCGCGTGCCGCGCGCGTGATCGGCATCGAGATCGGCGGCGACGCGATCGCCTCGATTTTCACGCGGCTTGGACTGAGTTTCGAACGTCGCGACGCGGGCACGGCGGCCGAGCAATTCGTCGTGACGCCGCCCTCGTATCGTTTCGATATCGAAATCGAAGAGGATCTGATCGAAGAGGTCGCGCGCATTCACGGATTCGAAAGCATTCCGGCATTGCCGCCTGTCGCGCCGAGCGCGATGCGGCCGACGAGCGAGACGCGTCGTTCGATTCACGCGCTGCGCCACACGCTGGCCGCGCGCGATTACTCGGAGACCGTCAATTTCGGCTTTGTCGATGCGCAATGGGAGCAGGACTTCGCGGCGAACGCGAACCCGATTCGCGTGCTGAATCCGATTGCAAGCCAATACTCGGTCATGCGCAGTTCGCTGTTCGGCAGCCTGATCGAGGTGCTGCGGTCGAATCTCAATCGGAAGGCCGATCGCGTGCGTTTGTTCGAGCTGGGTCGCGTGTTCCATGCGAACGCGTCGGTGGCCGCGGGCGAACTTCAGGTCGCGGGATTCGAACAGCCGAAGCGTATCGGCGCGCTCGCATATGGGCCGGTCGTCGAGGAGCAATGGGCGACGAAGACGCGTGCGGTCGACTATTTCGATGTGAAGGGCGATCTCGAAGCGTTGCTCGCGCCGGCGACGCCGCGCTTCGTGAAGGCGGAGCATCCGGCGTTGCATCCGGGGCGTTCCGCGCGTGTCGAGCTCGATGGTCGGGCGATCGGCTGGATTGGCGAATTGCATCCGCGTTGGCTGCAGAAATACGATTTGCCGCATGCGCCGGTGTTGTTCGAAGTCGACGTCGATCCGATTCAGATCCGGCCGCTGCCGGCGCTGGTTGAAGTCTCGAAATTCCAGCCGGTGACGCGCGATATCGCGGTGGTTGTGGAGCAGGGCGTGCAGGCGCAAAGCCTTCTCGACGAACTCGAGGCGGCGCGAACGGAACCTGCTTGCAAATACGTCCAAAACGTTGTTTTATTTGATGAATTCCGTCCGACGGCTGCGGTTTCGGGTGGCCTCGAAGCGGACCAGAAAAGCCTTGCGTTCCGGTTTACCCTGCAAGATACTGGCGGGACTTTGCAGGACGAAACAGTTGAACTGGCCATCAAGACGTTGGTGGATCGCTTGGCTCGAGTCTATGGCGCGCGCTTGCGCGGGTAAGACATCACCCGTGTAATCAGGCGCCTGTTTTTTTGACCCTTAGAAAAAAATGAACTCGAGTGAATTTGAAGCGCTACTGGCGGCGCAGCGCAGTGCGATGACGGACGACAACGACAACGCGATCAACGGGAACGGCTCGGCGAACGCAGCCGATACGCCGACGTTGACGAAGGCGGAGCTGGCCGAGCTGCTGTTCGATCATGTCGGCCTGAACAAGCGCGAAGCCAAGGATATGGTCGAGGCGTTTTTCGAAGTGATTCGTGACGCGCTCGAGAGTGGCGACAGTGTGAAGCTGTCGGGCTTCGGCAATTTCCAGTTGCGTGACAAGCCGCAGCGTCCGGGGCGTAACCCGAAGACGGGGGAGGCGATTCCGATCGCCGCGCGTCGGGTCGTGACGTTTCATGCGAGCCAGAAGTTGAAGTCGCTCGTTGAAGGCGGTGTGTCGCAGACGCCGCAGGGTCACTGATTCGCAACTGGCTGTGCGCTGGCCGGTCGTCCATACAACTGTCGTACACCCCGTTCTAATCCGACGGCGCCGCCGCGATGGAAAAGGTCATCCTGCCTCCGATTCCTGCCAAGCGTTACTTCACGATCGGTGAAGTGAGTGACCTATGCGGCGTGAAGCCGCATGTGCTTCGGTATTGGGAGCAGGAATTCACGCAATTGCGGCCGGTCAAGCGTCGCGGTAATCGGCGGTATTACCAGCATCATGAAGTGCTGTTGATCCGTCGAATTCGTGAACTGCTGTACGAACAGGGATTCACGATCAATGGGGCGCGCAATCGTCTCGATGCGTTGGGCAATGCGCCGACGGAGCCTGCGCGCGAGCGCGTGGCCGAGAAGCCGGACATCGGAGCGCACGTCGAGACATTGACGCCCGTCGATTGCGATCGTTTGCGTCGCGAACTGCAGGATGTGATCGCGTTGCTCGCAAAACATTAGATCGATACACCGACGTCATTCTCTCTGTTATACTTTCGTTCTTTCGGGGCGTAGCGCAGCCTGGTAGCGTACCTGCATGGGGTGCAGGTGGTCGGAGGTTCAAATCCTCTCGCCCCGACCAGTCAAGCCAACGGGTGACAGATCTTAGATCTGTCACCCGTTGTCGTTTGTGGGCCGGTTTGGAAGACGCGCCCAACAAAACCTCGTACGCTTGGACGGGCATCGACGTGTGCTTCGATGCTTCGTCACTTCCTTAGCCATGCGGAACCGTGCCCAAGCCGAATACATTTTCGTGCGTGGCCAAGCGCGTTCGCTGACGCATCGCAGTCACGGTCATAATCGGGTTTCACGCATCATCGTCGGCGGTGTCTCTTCACCGTGCAGGCTCCTTGCATTCCACGATAAAGGCGTCACGGTGCGCACGAACATACTGCCCGCCGTCGGGTGAGCAGCGGTGATGACGCGTCCCACGATGGAGCGTCGCAATGTGAACGCTAAGACGTACCGCGAATCTGATTTCTCCGCCGATCCACGTCGGCTTCCATCCGACGTTGACTCGGCGTGTGAACGTCTTGATCGAGTCTCGCGCGGTCGCTTGAGAGCGGGCCCATTGCAAGAGCCCGTGTGCGAGGTCTTTAGCGTCCCGTGTTGAATCCGTGATGCGTATCGAAGCCGCGTTCGCCCGCCGGTCAGGGCGAGCGGTGACTCACCCGATAGTCCGTCATCATCCAATTCACATTGATGCAGCTTATTCGTATGCGCGTGCGTGCACATGCAATGCGCGGTGAAATCTGCGTCGATTATCGGGTGTTTTCTTGGATTATTTTCTGACTTAGATGGCCGCTCGATTTTCGGGTTGATTGATTAAAATGCCGAACACTCCATACCAATAAAAAATGTATGTCGCGATGTTCAGCAACCTCTGATACGTCGGAGGGTTCAAATCAAACCAACCCCACTCATATCTCTCCATGTCCAATGACGACGATGGGTTCCTCACACGTTTGATTCCTTCGATTCTCGGCCACCTGCGGCAGATCGCGCGCGGGACGCGAGGCGAGCACTCCGTTGATGATTTGAAGGCAGAAGCCTGGCTGGTCGCCAGGGAAATACAAGACGAAAGCCAACAGACACTCGATCCTGATGACGAGAGTTTTCGAGAAGCCGTGATACGGCGTCTGCGAAAGGCATTCGGCCAGTTCGTGGATCGTCCATTCAGATTCGCATTCCGACTCGATGAAGAAGATCAAGGAGACGACGGCGAAATTCAATCCAATCGTATCGCCTCGACACTCGCGGCCCCCAAGCAATACGAACCTGAACACGCATGCGAATTAGTCGATCAATATCACGACGATGAGCGTACGCTTCGTTCTCGATTTACCGAAGCGGTCGCCTATTTACGCTCGCTGGAATTTTTTTCGGGTAATGGCGAGCGGCTCGCCTCGCATCTTGCGATATCGAAAAGCATGCTCTTTCAACGGATGGCGCGCGCCGAACACATCGCGCGCATGCAACCTTCGTTGTTTGACGGCGTCGAGGAAATCCCATCCACCTTTGTCGCGAAACCGGCCAGACGGCGCTCGCCGAGTCCGAAGCGTTCACTTTGGCGAGCGCTCTGTCACGCGGCGACATATGTGCAAGCTCAGTTGTTTTCGCTGTTTTCACGCCTTTGGTAATACGCCGCGCGGGGGGCTTCGATCGACGTGATCGACGAATCGGAACGGCCCGCGCTCATGAGCCGTAGAGGGCGCGCCAGACTCCGGACCGCGCGCGTTCTCCGGTCGAACCCGCGCGCCGATACACGCCCGAAACTCAATCGCCCCCGCTCCAAACCCCACCCGTCACGCCCGCGAATTCCATCTCGTTTCAATTCCAACACCCTGATTAATCGATATATTTCGTAAAAATTCCGATCCTCGAAATGCCGCCCCGGCACCGATTTTTAGCGACTTATATTCAATCCCATCGGTGTGCGGCATCACGCGACGGACAGCCGTCACACCCCATCCAGGGCCGCAATCCAACTCCATGTGAACGGTATATCCATGTCCAATACACGCATCCAAGCCGGGGGTCTTCGTCTCGTCGTCCGCCATCTGAAACTCGCACTCATCGGCTGCGCACTCGGCGCGTCGCTCGCGTCTGCATCGACCGCGGCGCTTGCCGTCGAAAAAGCCGCGATCCTGCTGCCGGGCAGCATCAACGACCAAAGCTGGAACGCGCAAGGCTATGAAGGCGTCAAGCGCCTCAAGGCCATGGGCTGGGATGTCGCCTACTCCGAAAACGTCCAGCCCGCCGATATGGCGCAGGCCATGCGCGACTACGCACGCCGCGGCTACGACGTCGTGATCGGTCACACGGGCCGCTTCCAGTCCGCCGCCCAGGAAGTCGGTCCGCGCTTTCCGAAGACCGTCTTCGTCGTCGGCTCCGGTTCCGCGGGATCCGGCAAGAACGTCAGCGCCGTCGACTTCGACAACACGCAATTCGGCTACCTCGAAGGCGTGCTCGCCGCGCGCATGAGCAAGACCGGCAAGATCGGCTCGGTCAACGGCCTCGAAGGCCTGCCCAACGTCGTCGCGCAAGTCGGCGCGTTCCGCAAGGGCGCGCTCAGCGTGCGCCCCGATATCCAGGTCAAGATCATCTACGTCCAGGACATGGAAGACGCCGGCGCCGCGAAGGAAGCCGCCCTGTCGCTCATCGCATGGGGCGCCGATTTCCTGACCGGCAAACTCAACGCGGGCCAGTCCGGCATCATCGCCGCCGCCAAGGACAAGAACATCTACGTCACGGGCCGCTCGGTCGAAGACACCGCGCTCGCACCGCAAAACGTGCTGACCAATATCGTCGAACAATGGGGCGATATGTACGCGGCCATCGCCGACGCGGCATCGCACGGCACCGGCGGCGGCACCTATCGGCTCTATGGCCTGAACACGAAGGGCAGCACCGGCGCGCAGCTTGCGTATCTGTCGGGACAACAGTTCAATCCCGTCGTCCCCGCGGCGATCGTTCAGGAACTCAACGACGACGAGAAGAAATTCGCGGCCGGCACGCTCAAGGTCTCCGTCACGGCGCACGACGCACGCGGTGGACTATGACCGCCTCGCACGTACCCGACACGTTGCGCGCACCCGGTGTGTCTGACACCGTCGATGCGTCGCGCGCCTCGAACGCGATGCGCGAGCCGATCGCTCGACCCGCGCGTCCGATGCTCGAACTCCGCGCGCTCAGCAAACGCTTCGGGTCCGTGCAGGCGAACGACGCCGTCGATCTCGACGTGCCCGCGGGCCGCATCGTCGCCTTGCTCGGCGAAAACGGCTCGGGCAAGAGCACCCTGATGAAGCTCGTGTTCGGCATCGAACGCGCCGACAGCGGCACGATCGTCTTCAAGGATCGCGAACTCGACGGCCATCGTCCGGGCGACGCGATCGCAGCCGGCATCGGCATGATTCACCAGCACTTCATGCTCGTCGAATCGATGTCGGTCGTCGATAACGTGATGCTCGGATGGCCGGCCGCCGGCCGCTGGCTGCGTCGCGCGCAGATGGCCGCGCAAGTACGCGAGGCGAGCGCGCGCTACGGCCTCGATCTCGATCCCGAACAATGGGTCTCCGAGTTGTCGTTCGGACAGCGCCAGCGCGTCGAGATCGTCAAGGCGATCATGCGCGGCGCGGACCTCCTGATCCTCGACGAACCGACCTCGAATCTCAGCGCGCCCGAAGTCGAAGGGTTGATCGCGATCATGCGCAAGCTCAAGGGCGAAGGACGTTCGGTCATCTTCATCACGCACAAGCTCGGCGAAGTCATGCAGGCCTGCGACGAAGGCATCGTGCTGCGCGCGGGCAAAGTCGTCGATCGCTTCGACGTGAGCACGATCACGCGCGCCGAACTCGCGCGCCTCATGGTCGATCGCGATGTCGGCGCCGCGCCGCAACGCGCGACGCTCGAACACGATACGCGCGTCCTCGACGTCCAAGGTCTCACGCTGCGCGATACGCGCGGCCGGACGCTGCTCGACGATATCGGCTTCACCTTGCGCGGCGGCGAGATTCTCGCGATCGCGGGGGTCGACGGCAATGGCCAGACGGAGCTCGTCGAGACCCTCGCGGGGCTGCGCAAACCCTCGCGCGGCTCAATGCATCTCGACGGCGTCGATGTCTCGCGCGCGAATGCGCGCGCGCGTCTCGCCGCGGGCATCGCCTATATTCCCGTCGATCGCGCGCACACGAGCCTCGTGCCCGCGATGACGATCGAAGACAACCTCGCCCTGCGCGACTTCGCGCGCCGGCCGTGGCGCAAACGCCTCTTGCTCGATCGCGCCGCGTTTCGGCATCGCGCGCTCGATCAGATCGCCGAATTCCGCATTGCGTGTCCGGGCCCGCAAGCGAGCGCCGGTTCGCTGTCGGGCGGCAACCAGCAAAAAATCGTGCTCGCGCGCGAACTCGGCCGTACGCCGCGCGTGCTCGTCGCGATGCAGCCGACCTGGGGCCTCGATCCCGGCGCGACGCGCTTCGTCATCGATCGCGTGCTTGCTTTGCGCGATCGCGGCGCGGCCATTCTCTATGTGTCGGCCGAACTCGAGGAGGTCCTGATGCTCGGCGATCGGATCGGCGTGCTCAGCGGCGGAAAACTCAAGGGCATCGTGCCGCGCGACGCCGTCGACCTGACCGCGCTCGGCATGATGATGGCCGGCGCCGACGAACGTACGCCCCAACGCGCCGACGCACAGGACGCATACGCATGAAAGGCATCGACAAACCCCTCGACGTCGGTTTCGCGCCGTCGTGGTCCGATCGGCTGCTGCGCATCACGAGCGCGGGGCGCGCGCTACGCGACGCGGCGCTGGCCGTCGCGCTCGCGTTCGCGGTGACCGCGTGCTTCATCGTGCTCTCGGGCCACAACCCCGTGCTCGCGTTTGCGCATATGGCGCGCGGCGCGGTCGGATCGGAAGACGCGCTCTCGTTCGCGTTGAACAAGAGCGCGCCCTATATCCTCGCGGCCACGGGCATCGCGCTGTGTTTCCGTGCGCGGATCATCAACATCGGGGCCGAGGGGCAGATCGCGGTCGGCGGTATCTGCGCGACCTGGACGGCGCTGCATTTCGGCACGTTGCCGGGCGTGTTGCCGATCGTCGCGGCCCTGTTCGGCGCGGCAATCGGCGGCGGCGTCTGGGCCTGCATCGCGGCGTTGCTGCGCATCGGACGCGGCGTCAATGAAGTGATCTCGACGCTGATGCTCAATTTCGTCGGCCTGCTGATGGTCGGCGAAGTGCTCAACGGACCGATGGGCGAAGCGGGCGCGGGCTTTCCGCAATCGCCGCTGGTGCCCGACGGCGCGTTGCTGCCGATGCTGCTCTCGGGCGCCGATCTGCATATCGGCATTCTGATCGCGCTCGCCGCGAGCGGGCTCGCTGCGCTCGTGCTCTGGCGCACCCCGTTCGGGTTCGGCCTGCGCGTGCTCGGCGCGAGCGCGTCGGCGGCGCGCTATGCGGGGGTGTCGTCGACACGGCTCCTGCTCGCGGTCATGGCCCTCGCGGGCGCACTCGCCGGCATCGCGGGCGGCGTCGAAGTGCTCGGCGTGCAGTCGCGGCTTATCGAAGGCTTTTCAGTCGGCTTCGGCTTCAAGGCCGTCGCGGTCGCACTGCTCGGCGGGCTCGATCCGCTTGCCGTGATCCCCGCGGGGCTGTTCTTCGGGTTTGTCGAAGCGGGCGCGCTCGCGATGCAACGCGAGATCGGCGTGCCGTCGTCGCTCGTCGACGTGATCCAGGGACTGACGATGGCCTTCGTGCTCTGCGCACGCGGTCTCGACCGGAGGCAACGACGCGTATGAACCTCGCCATCAATTCGACCGTCGCGGCCGGGCTCGTCGCATCGATGGTCCGCATCGCGACGCCGCTGCTTTATGCGGGCCTCGGCGGCGTGCTCTGCGAAGCGGCCGGCACGTTCGGCGTCTGCATCGAAGGCATGATGCTCATGGGCGCGTTCGCGGGCGCCGTGATCGCGTTCATCACGCAGAGCTATGCGTTGGGCCTCGTATGCAGCGCGCTCGGCGGCGCGGGCGTCGGCCTGCTGATGGCGATCGCGACGGGCCGCTTCAGCACCGATCACATGGTGACGGGCCTCTCGATCAATATTCTCGTCGCCGGTGTCACGAGCTTTCTGCTTCGCGCGCTGTTCGGCGGACGCTCGCCGAATCTGCATCTGAGCGTGCCCGCGACATGGCCGATACCGTGGCTCGCGAAATGGCCGGTCATCGGCGCGGGTCTGTTCGATCAGACGCCGCTGACCTATGCGGCATTCGTCTGCGCGGCGCTGCTGCACGTGTGGATGCGCGGCACGCAGACGGGCCTCTTGGTCCAGGCGACCGGCGAAAACCCGTCGGCGGTATTCGCGGCCGGCGCGCGGCCCGCCGCGATTCGCGCGCGCGCCCTCATCGCGGGCGGCGCTTTCGCGGGCATCGGCGGCGCGGTGCTCGCGCTCGATCAGCTCG
Organism: Pararobbsia silviterrae; assembly: GCF_003628125.1. Classification (GTDB taxonomy): domain Bacteria; phylum Pseudomonadota; class Gammaproteobacteria; order Burkholderiales; family Burkholderiaceae; genus Pararobbsia; species Pararobbsia silviterrae. Next base: position 10,776 of record NZ_RBZU01000018.1, on the reverse strand, counting down.
GCACGTTCACCGACGCGATGACGAACGGCCGCGGCTTTATCGCACTTGCCGCAGTGCTGATCGGCCGCTGGCGGCCGCTGCGGGTCATGCTCGCCTGCCTCCTGTTCGGTGCGACCGACGCGGTCGGACTCAATATGCAAGGGTGGGGGCTGCCCGTAAGTTCCTATGCGATCCAGATGGCGCCGTATCTGATCGCGCTCGGCGTGCTCTGCTGCGTGGGTCGCGCGACGCGTATGCCCGCGGCGCTCGGCACGGCGCTCACCCGACGCTGATGCGAAGGATCGGCGCGCCGGATCGCATCGGATGTCGGGTCCGCGCGCATGCGGTCCCGCGCAGACATCGCGCTTTCGTATTCGGGCACGCTCGCCGCGTGCCGTTCATCCACACTCGAGACACGCTATGAAGATTCATCTCCACAGGATTGCCATGATGTCGCCCGGCGATACGTCCGGATTGGCCGCGCTGATCGAGCGCGGCGAAGTCGATCCGTCGACGATCGTCGCGGTCATCGGCAAGACCGAAGGCAACGGCGGCGCGAACGACTTCACGCGCGGCTTCGCGACGCAGTCGTTCCAGCTGTTGATAGCGGCGCGTCTCGGCGTGTCGCCTGAACAAGTCGCAAGCCGCATTTGCTTTGTCTGGTCGGGCGGGACCGAGGGCGTGCTGTCGCCGCATGCGACGGTGTTCACGCGCGTCGAGGAGCCCATCGGCGAAGCGTCGAGTTCAACCGCTGAATCCGCGGATGCGGGACGCCTTACGCTCGGCGTCGCGACGACGCGCGATCTGTTGCCCGAAGAAGTCGGTACGACGACGCAGGTCGAGCTCGTCGCCCACGCGGTGCACGAGGCGATGCGCGAAGCACGCATCGACGATCCGCGCGACGTGCACTACGTACAGGTCAAAGGCCCCTTGCTGACGCCCGCGTTGATCGCGGACGCGGACCGGCGAGGCAAGACGCTCGTCACGCGCGACGCGAACGGCTCGAAGCCGTATGCGCGCGGCGCGACCGCGCTCGGTGTCGCGGTCGGTCTCGGCGAAGTCGAGCGCGCGGCCGTGACGGATGACGTGATCGCCAAGCGCATGGATCTGTATTCGAGCGTCGCCTCGACGTCGGCGGGCGGCGAGTTGCGTCACTGCGAGGTGCTGCTGTTCGGCAATTCGGCGGCGGCGTCGAGTGCGTTTTCGATCCGGCACGGTGTCTTGAACGACGTCGTCGATGCGGCATCGATTCGCGTGCTGCTCGGCGACGCGCCCGCGCAAGGCGCGGTCGCGGCGATGTTCGCGAAGGCCGACGCGAGTCCGGACGGCCGTATCCGCGGATGGCGCACGACGATGCTCACGGATGCCGATATCCACTACGAACGCCATGCGCGCGCGGCGCTCGGTGCGGTCATCACGTCGATCGCCGGCGATCCCGCGATCTTCGTGTCGGGCGGCACCGAACACCAGTGCGCGCCCGGTCAGATGCCGATCGCCGCGATCATCCGACACTGAACACAGGACTCGAACGTGGCAGATGAACGTGATTTGTGGTCGTGTTCGGCCGCCGAACTCGCGACGGGTTTCGCCGACGGCGCGTACACGCCCGAGGACGCGTTGCGCAGCGTGATGGCGCGCGTCGACGCGATCAATCCGCGGATCAACGCGCTCGTGACCTGCGCGTTCGACGCCGCGCGCGAAGCCGCCGCCGAGAGCGCGCGCCGCTGGCGCGACGGCATGCCGCTGAGCGCGCTCGACGGCGTGCCGATGACGGTCAAGGACAACATTCCCGTCGCGGGCATGCGCGCGACATGGGGCAGCGCGCTCTACGCGAACTACGTGCCGAACGTCGACGAGTTGCCGATCGCGCGATTGCGCGCTGCAGGCGCAATCATCGTCGGCAAGACGAATTGCCCGGAATTCACGGTGCAGGGCTATACCGACAACCGTCTGTTCGGGCCGACGCGCAATCCGTTCGATCTCGACCGGACGCCGGGCGGGTCGAGCGGCGGCGCGGTGGCCGCGGTCAGCGCGGGCATCTGTCCGATCGCGATCGCGACCGACGGCGGCGGTTCGATTCGTCGTCCCGCTTCGTACACCGGTCTCGTCGGCCTGAAGCCGTCACGCGGACGCGTCGCGCGGGCCGATGGGTTTGCGACGATCCTGCACGACTGCGAGGTTGTCGGTCCCATCGCGCGGACCGTCGAGGACGTACGGCGCGTGATGCGCGTGATCGCGCGGCCGCATCCGCGCGATCCGCTGTCGGCCTCGCTCGCGGAAGACGATTTCGTTCCGGTGACGTCACGGCGATGCCGGATGCTCTACATCCCCCGGTTCGGCGACGCGCCCGTCGATGGCGCGATCGCGCGCAGCGTGGCGGCAGCGGCGCAGACGTTCGCCGCGCTCGGCCATCGCGTCGACGAAGGCGATGTGCCGTTCGATATCGACGCGTTGGGGCAGGCGTGGTCCGTCGTCAGCCAGACGGGACTCCACTGGCTGCTGCAACGGCACGGCGACTGGACGGCCCAGGTCAGCGGCGAAATCCGGAACATGGCCGAGGCCGGCGGCCAGTTACATGCCGCGCAGTACTACGAGTCGCTCACGCAATTCGCCGAGCTCAAGTCCGCGTTGTCGAGCGTGTTCGAGCACTACGATCTGATCCTGACGCCGTCGGCCGCCGCAATGCCGTGGCTCGCGACGCAGGCGTTTCCCGCGGTCATCGACGATCGGCCCGTGGGCCCGCGCGGTCATGCGATCTTCACGGCGTTCGCCAATATGTCGGGATGCGCTGCGTTGAATTTGCCGGCGGCGCGTGCGTCGGACGGCATGCCGATCGGCTTCCAGCTCGTCGCGCCCGTCGGTGCGGACAGCGTGCTGTGCGATATCGGCGCGCAATACGAGGCGGCCATGCAGGCGCCGAGGACCTGGCCCGTGCTGTGACCGATGCGGCGCGCGCCGTGCGGCTCGCGTCGCGCATCGGTCAGGCGGCGCGCGTGCGTGCTCTGTGCGTGATGCGTGCGCTACGTATGTGTCACGTATGTGCGACGCGCGCCTGCAGGAGCTGATGAAAGTCGGCGGGCATGCGTCCGCCGATCGCGGTCGTGATTTCCGATGCGGCGATCATGACGCGCTTGCTCAAGTCGTCGAGACGGTCGAGCGTGACGCGCAGCGTCGGGCCCACGACGGAGATCGCCGCGACCGGCTCGCTGAATTCGTTGAAGATCGGCGCGGCCACGCAGCGCAGTCCGATCGCGACTTCCTCGTTATCGATCGCATATCCGACGCGCCGGATCGTATCGAGCGCATCGTGCAGGGCCGTGCCGCGCATGATCGATTGCGGCGTGAGTCGATGCAGACCCTGCTGGACCAATTGCGTGGCGCGCGCCGACGGCAACCAGGCGAGGATCGATTTGCCCATCGCGGTGTTGGCGAGCGGCGAGCGTTGGCCCGGACGCGAGATCGCGCGCATCATCTGCTTGCTTTCGATCTGGTGCAACAGCAGGACTTCGTTTTGATCGAGTCCGCCGACGTTGACGGTTTCGCCCGCGTCGTCGCGCAGTCTGCGCAACATCGGCGTCGCGAGCGCGACCATATCGCGGCGCGGCAGGAAGGCCGAGCCGACCGCAAAGCACTGCGCGCCGATGCGCCACAGATTCTTGTCGTTCTCGAACGTGACGAAGCGACGCTGCTGAAGCGTGGTGAGCAGGCGATGGATCGTCGGTGCCGGCAGGCCGCTGCGCTCGGCGAGATCGACGAGCCGATAGCCATCGTCATCGTCGGCGAGGATTTCAAGCAGCGTCAACGCGCGCGAGAGCGCCTGCACCGAGGTGCGATCCTCTCGCACGATGGGTTCGACGACGCGGCGTGCGGCGTCGTGACGTGTCTTTGCATGCGGCAAGGCCATGAGCGATCCTTCGGGCGTGACGCGGCTTAAAGCACACCGCTGAGAAGACCGCGGTGGAAACCGCGGACGGCGACGGCCGCGATCGACGCAAGATGCATGCCCTCGAATGCGCGCGCGGACGCGCGATGTCGCGACGCTCATGCACCGTCGCGATTCGAGTCGAACCGAAATCGCGCGCGCCCTAAGCGTTCGTGCACCATCGCGCGACGCGATGCGATCGATGCCGGTGCGATCCAAAAATGGACTCTTGAAGGCATCTATTGCAACAAGGGGACATCATGCGGGTGTTCGTCCGCGATCGCGTGTGCACGCGAGACGACGCAAGCCCGGTGTTTCGGTTTGCATCGAATGCAGTGGAACCCGAAGGTCAGGCCGCTCGTGTACGCGATCGCGAGGCGCCGAAGGTCTTGAAGAGTCTGAATCGTAATGAACAGCAGTATGCATGTCGTGTTTCTCTCGAGAGACGATGACACGCTAGTCAATCTCGCACGTGATTTGTCCCGGTTGGGGTTTGCCATCCACCTCTACCGCGATCCCCGTACCCTGCACAGCGCGTTTGTTCTCGATGTCTGTCCGTTGATCGTCGTCGGATGTCCGACGGCCGAGATGCCCGAGGTGATCGCGAGCGTGCGCGCCTCGCATCCGGGCGCGGGCCTCATCGCCTACGCGCCGTTCGAAGGCAGCGAGCAGCGCGTGCGGACCTTGCTGCTCGGCGCCGATCATTGCGTCGAGCCCGAGACGAGCGCCGCCGAAATCGCCGCGCTGCTGCACGCGCTCGCGCGTCGCGGCGCCGATATTCTCGCGTCGGCGGCCGCGCACGAACGCGCCGCGGACAAGCCGCGCAAGCCGACGCTCTGGCGTCTCGTGAACAAAGGCTGGACGCTCGTCGCGCCGAGCGGAAGGGCGCTTGCGCTGACCGCGGGCGAACGTGAACTCATGGAGCGTTTCTCGGTGGCGCCCGATCGACGGATCCGTCGCATGGAAGAGGCAGGTGACGCAGGTGAGGCCGGTGAGCACGACGCGATCGGGACGGCGCCGGAGTCCGCGGCGAAAGTCTCGCCGCGCGTCATCGACGTCATGATCAGCCGGTTGCGGCGCAAGGCGGCGCAAAAGCAGGTCGGTCTGCCGATCCGCGCGGTGCCGGGGTGGGGCTATGTGTTCGCGGGCGATATCGAAGCGGTCGCTGAACCCGATGCGCCGGCGCCGGCCTCGACGGAGCGCGTCACGGACGTCAGTAGCGAAGCGGAAACGGTCGCGTGATCGCGATCAGCCGACCGCGATCGATTTCCAGGTAACCGCCCGCGCGCAGATCCGAAATGATCTTCGCGACGATGCTTCGCGAAAGCTTGGTCCGTTCGAGCACGAAGCTCACCGCGACGAGATCGCGTTTGAGGTCGGGCGCGTGCGCGTCGAGGATATGCAAGGCGTTGCAGACGATCTCGTAGGCCGAGCTCGCGGTCAGAAACGCCGTGCGCATCGAGATTGCTTCGAGATATTTCGCGAGCACGACCGCGACGTCTTTCCAGAGGTCGCAACGCACGATCAAGGCGTTCCAGTCGTCGAGCGTGAACGCAATAGCCGTGCTCGGCGCTTTGCATTCATAGACGAGACCGCAGTCGCCGTTGACGGCTTCGAGCACGCCCGCCACATAGGGCGCATGCACGATGCCGAGCGTGAGGCCGGTGCGTCGGTATTCGACGCGGCACGCGCCGCGATGGACGACGTGCACGACACCGGTCTGTACCGTGTCGAGCAGCGTGCCGCGCTCGACGTGCGTGCTCTCGTGAGGCTCGCCCGACGATTGGGCGGCGGCGATCAGTCTGTCGAAACTGTCGCTCGGCCATTCGGTGCGCAGACGTTTGATCAGGTCCCTCATCGGCAGGCGACCTCCGTGCGGCGGGGCAGGGCATCCACTGTAGTCCGGTTGCGGCGAGCGTGCAGACCCCGGTGCGGATTGGCTTGATGGGGCGGCTTGATGGGTGGACTTGACCGGGTGGAATGATCGTTCTACTATGGCGCCACTCTCGGAGCCTTCATGATGAACATCGAATCCCGTCCGCCGTTTCCCCCCTTTACGCTCGACACCGCAACGCAGAAGGTCCGCATGGCCGAGGATGCGTGGAATACGCGTGATCCCGAGCGCGTCGCGCTTGCCTATACGATCGACAGCCGGTGGCGCAACCGTGTCGAATTCACGCAGACGCGTGCCGAGATCGTGGCCTTGCTCACGCGCAAGTGGTCGCGCGAAATCGAATATCGGCTGATTAAAGAGCTATGGGCGTTCACCGAAAATCGGATCGCGGTGCGCTTTGCCTATGAATGGCGTGACGATGCGGGCACGTGGTTTCGCTCGTATGGCAACGAGAATTGGGCATTCGACGCGCAGGGTCTGATGGCGCATCGTCATGCGTCGATCAACGATCGTCCGATCCAAGCCTCGGAGCGCTTGTTTCATTGGCCGCTCGGGCGCCGGCCCGACGATCATCCGGGTCTTAGCGCGCTTGGGCTTTGATCAGGGCTCGAATTTGGGCTTTGATTTTGGGGCTTTGGTTTTAGGCCTTGTTTTTGGGCGTTGATCGCCAGCAGCGTGCGTACGTCGAGCCCATGCACGGCGCAGCGCGTCGACGCTTCATTGGATTTCGAATCAGGACATCATGGCGAGCGAATCGATACCCGGACCGCGTGAGCGTCTGCTTGAGACAGCCGAGCGGCTCATCTATGCGTCGAGCATCCAGGGCACGGGGGTCGATGCGATCGTTCGCGAGTCCGGGACCGCGCGCAAAAGCTTCTACCTCTACTTCGATTCGAAAGAAGCGCTGGTGGCGGAAGCGCTCAGACGTCGCGATGCACGATGGATGGCGTGGTTCGAGGACGCGACGCGAGCGTGTGCGAAAACCCCTGCCAAACAGCTGCTCGGGATGTTCGACGTGCTTCGTGCGTGGTTCGCGAGCGGCGAGTATCACGGCTGCGCGTTTTTGAACGCGGCATCGGAAATCAAGTCGCCCGAGCATGCGATCTTCGAAGTCTCGCGTCTGCACAAGGCGCGTCTGCTCGATTTCATCGCGGGGCTGGCCGAGCAGGCCGGGGTGCCGGATCCTTTAGCGCTCGCGCAGCAGTGGCTCGTGCTTGTCGATGGCGCGATCGCGGTGGCGCTCGTCAGCGGTCGCGCCGATTCGGCCGAGGACGCGAAGGGTCTGGCCGCATGCATGCTCGCCTCGCTCGGCATCCGCTAAGGGCTAAGCGTCGCCTTGGCGCATCGTGCGCCTTTCAAAACGATTCCGAATATTCGCGTATATTCAAGCTTCATTCTTTGAGCGCGATATCGATTTGCGCGCGACAAAAATTGCCGATTGAGCGATCGGACATCGGTAATCTCAACCGTGATGTCCGTGTCATCGAGGATCCGATCGCCGACACGTGCGCTCAGCACGCTTTGAAACTGCGGCTTTGACATTGCCGCTTTGAAACTGCTGCTTTGAAACTGCGTAGAGCACAGATATCGAGGTCGGGGCATACACTGTCGGTGCAATGAGACCGCTTTGACACGGAAGGCGCTGCGTCGCGCGTCATTTCGGGCGTTCATCAAGCGAGGAAGCATGCCCAGACTTGTTGTCGTTTCAAATCGTACGGCCGACCTGCGCAAACCCGCCGCGGGCGGGCTGGCTGTCGCACTCGGCGAAAGCCTTCAAAAAATGGGCGGCATGTGGTTCGGGTGGAGCGGCAAGATCGTCGACACCTATAGCGAGGGCCATCCGGGCAATGGAGGCGTGGATCCCGAGGTCGACGTGCAGCGCGTGGGGAAGGTCACGCTCGCGACCGTCGATCTGTCGCGCGCCGATCACGATGCGTACTACCTCGGCTATTCGAATGACGTGCTGTGGCCCGTCTTTCACTACCGGCTCGATCTCGCGAACTTCGATGTGCGCTTCGCAACGGGCTATCGGCGCGTGAATCAGATGTTCGCGCGCAAGCTCATGCCCTTGCTCAAGCCCGACGATATCGTTTGGGTGCACGACTACCATTTGATCCCGCTCGCCTCCGAACTCCGCGCGCTCGGCTGCAAGAATCGCATCGGTTTTTTCCTTCATATACCGATGCCGCCGCCGCTGATCATGGCCGCGATACCCGAGCACGAATGGCTCATGCGATCGTTGTTCGCGTTCGATCTCGTGGGCTTCCAGAGCCGTGCGGATCTGATGCACTTCAGTCACTACGTCGAAGCCGAGGCGCAAGCGAAATCGCTCGGCGACGGCTATTTTTCGGCGTTCGATCGCGTGATGCGCGCGGGCGCGTTTCCGATCGGGATCGATGTCGACGAATTCCAGCGCCTTGCGCAAGGCAAGGAAGGGATGGACATGTTCACGCGGATGCGTGACGAGTATTCGCGGCGCAAGCTGCTGATCGGCGCCGATCGCCTCGATTATTCAAAGGGGCTGCCGAATCGGATCAAGGCCTTTCGCGAGTTCCTCGAACACTATCCCGAGAACCGCAAGAGCGCGACGCTGATCCAGATCGCATCGCCGAGCCGCGAAGATGTCGAAGCGTATGGCGAGATTCGCCGGCAGATGGACAGCCTGTGCGGCGCGGTCAATGGCGACTTCGGCGAACTCGACTGGATGCCGGTCCGCTATATTCATCGGAACGTCGCGCGCAAGCGCCTGCCCGGGCTCTTTCGCGCAAGCCGAGTGGCGCTCGTGACGCCGTTGCGCGACGGCATGAATCTGGTCGCCAAGGAGTTCATCGCCGCGCAGGATCCCGACGATCCGGGCATGCTGGTGCTGTCGCGCTTCGCGGGCGCGGCCGAACAGCTCGGCGATGCCTTGCTGGTGAATCCCTATGACACGGAAGGCACGGCCCATGCGATCCAGCGCGCGCTGACGATGCCGTTGCATGAGCGGCGCCAGCGTCATGCGCGCTTGCTCAAGCGGATTCGCGAACAGGATGTCCACTGGTGGACCTCGCAATTTCTCGCTACGCTTCAAGAAGCCCATACCTAAGCGGGATCGGATGACGCGGCGCGGCGACGCCATCGGGCAGACCGGTCCCTGGAGACAACCGTGTGCCCGCGCGCCGTCGAGGCGCGTGCGGCGCGCCCCGCGCGGACCCGCCTACGATGTCATTCAATGCGTTTCGTTTTCAAACGGTCCCGACGATCGTCGTCGAATTCGGCGCGGCGCGTCGGCTTGGCGCGCTGCTTCGCGCGCAGTATCCGCAAGCCGCGCGTATCGGCGTCGTGACCGACGGCTTCCTGCATCGAAGCGGCCTGTTGAATCCCGCGCTCGAAGACCTGGCCGCGCATGGCTGGCGTGTGACCGTCATCGACGATGTCGTCGCGGATCCGCCCGAGCATGTCGTGCTCGAGGCGACGCGGCGCGCGCGTGAAGCCGAGGTCGAGGTGGTGCTCGGACTCGGCGGCGGATCGTCGATGGATGTCGCGAAGCTGCTCGCAGTTCTACTCGCGACGGACCAGCCGCTCAAGGACATGTATGGCGTCGGCAAGGTGCGCGACGCGCGGCTGCCGCTCGTGATGATGCCGACGACGGCCGGTACCGGCTCCGAGGTCACGGCGGTGTCGATCGTGACGACGGGCGAGACGACGAAGATGGGTGTCGTCTCGCCGCAGCTCTATGCGGATCTCGCGGTGCTCGACGCCGAATTGACGATTGCGTTGCCGCGTGCGGCGACGGCGGCGACCGGCATCGATGCGATGGTGCATGCGATCGAGGCCTATACGTCGGCGCGCTTGAAGAACCCGATATCGGACTTGTACGCGTTGCGCGCGCTTGAATTGCTGTCGTCGCACGTGCTTATCGCATGCGATCGTCCCGACGATCGCGATGCGCGCGAAGCGATGCTGCTCGGCGCGATGTTCGCGGGGCAGGCGTTTTCCAATGCGCCCGTCGCGGCCGTGCATGCGTTGGCCTATCCGGTCGGCGGCATCTTTCACGTGGCGCATGGCTTGTCGAACGCGCTCGTGTTGCCGCATGTGCTGCGTTTCAACGCGCCGGTCGCGGCGACGCTGTACGCCGATCTCGCGCGGATCGTCGCGCCGGCCGCTCAGGGCAGCGACGAAGCCCGCACGGCGGCGTTGGTGGCGCGGATCGATGAAATGATCGTCGCGACGGGCATCCCGCGCCGGTTGCGCGATGTCGGCGTCGGTCACGGCGATCTCGAACGCCTCGCGCGCGATGCGATGCTTCAGACGCGGTTGCTCGTGAATAATCCGCGCGAAGTCAGCGAGGCCGACGCGCTGGCGATTTATGCGTCGGCTTATTGATCGTGCGCGCGTGTCGGGACGTGCTGATCGGCCGTTTGTTTGAAAGTGTTATGTAATAAATACAGGCTTGCATACCGCGCGATTCGCTGCGCCGGTGCAGGGCGCAATGGCTCGGATTCATGCGGATTGAGGGGCGATTAAGTGCGCGCTAAGAATTATTTGCGTCACACCCTTGTCACGGGCGAATGAAGGGACTAAGATTCGCCTCCTCGTTACGCAACGAGGCGCTTCGCAAAGCAGGACACGAAGTGGGCAGTAAAGCTGGGAGCGTTATCTGGCAAGGGTTTCAAGCCGATGATGCAGTCGACGAGAAGAAGCGAAAGCAAAAAACTTGTTGACGAAACGAAGTGAGGTGTACATAATCTCGCTTCTCTGCTGCAAACGCAGCGACGCAGAAAGCGAAACGAAGTTGTGAAGTTTTCTAGCGAACGATCTTTAAAAATTAACAGCCGATAAGTGTGGGCGCTTGATAAGCGATGCACCGTCGGATCAGCGGATCGGTCCTCGGACCGGTGATGTCTGATTGACGGCATAGCAAAGGTATTTATCAAGTCTCACACCAAGTAAAGGTAAGTTCATCAGAACTTGTCAGTACGTTGAGTGAGCGACCTATTCG
>NZ_RBZU01000017.1 GCF_003628125.1 Pararobbsia silviterrae | reverse complement strand
GCCTGTCGCGGCCGCGCCCGTCGCACATGAACCCGCCGCGCCGGCCGCCGCGGCATCGGCCGCCGCTGCCGGTCAAAACGCGCCCGCGCGCGCGCCGGCGGCCGCCGCGCCCACGAGCGAAGGCAGCTCGATTCGCGTCGGCGTCGAAAAGGTCGATCAACTGATCAACCTCGTCGGCGAACTCGTGATCACGCAAGCGATGCTCGCGCAGACGGCAAGCGTCTTCGATCCGGTCATCCACGATCGGCTGTTCAACGGCATGGTTCAGTTCGAGCGTAATGCGCGCGATCTGCAGGAAGCCGTGATGTCGATCCGGATGATGCCGATGGATTACGTGTTCAGCCGCTTCCCGCGGCTCGTGCGCGACCTCGCGGGCAAGCTCGGCAAGAAGATCGAACTCGTGACGTTCGGTCAGGCGACCGAACTCGACAAGAGCCTGATCGAACGCATCATCGATCCGCTGACGCACCTCGTGCGCAACAGTCTCGACCACGGGATCGAGACGCCTGAAGTTCGCGCGGCGGCGGGCAAGGATCCGGTCGGTCAGCTGATCCTGTCGGCCGAACACGCGGGCGGCAATATCGTCATCGAAGTCTCGGACGACGGCGCCGGTCTGCGCCGCGACAAGATTCTCGCGAAGGCGCTCAAGCAAGGCCTGCCGGGCGTGACCGAGAACATGCCCGACGAGGACGTCTGGAACCTGATCTTCGCGCCGGGCTTCTCGACGGCCGAGCAGGTGACCGACGTGTCGGGCCGCGGCGTCGGCATGGACGTCGTCAAGCGGAACATTCAGGGCATGGGCGGCCATGTCGAGATCACCTCGCGCGCCGGTCACGGCACGACGACGCGCATCGTCCTGCCGCTCACGCTCGCGATTCTCGACGGCATGTCCGTCAAGACGGGCAACGAGATCTTCATCCTGCCGCTGAACTTCGTGATGGAGTCGCTGCAGCCCGCATCCGACGATATCTACACGGTGGCCGGCAACGAACGGCTCGTGCGCGTGCGCGGCGAATACCTGCCGCTGATCGAGCTGCATTCGACGTTCACGGTTGCCGATGCGCGGACCGATCCGACGCAGGGCATCGTCGTGATCATGCAGGCCGAAGGCCGCCGGTTCGCGCTGCTCGTCGACGAACTCGTCGGTCAGCAGCAAGTCGTCGTCAAGAACCTTGAAACCAACTATCGGAAGGTGCACGGCATCTCGGCAGCCACGATCCTCGGCGACGGCAGCGTCGCGCTGATCGTCGACGTCGCAGCGCTGTCGCGCCTTGCGCGTGACCTGCATCGCGGTCACGCTCCGCACCCTACCCAGCATGCCGCGGCATGATCTATTGAACGAGTGAGACCACCATGGCAGACAAATCCACAAGCGTCGCGCGCGGCCAGGAAGCCGAAGCCGCGGGTCAGGAATTCCTCGTCTTCGCGCTCGGAGAAGAGGAATACGGGATCGACATCCTGAAGGTCCAGGAAATCCGCGGATACGACACCGTCACGCGCATCGCGAATGCGCCGGACTTCGTCAAGGGCGTCATCAATCTGCGCGGCATCATCGTGCCGATCGTCGATATGCGCATCAAGTTCAATCTTGGGCGCGTCGACTATGACCATCACACCGTCGTCATCATCCTGAACGTCGCGGGCCGCGTCGTCGGCATGGTCGTCGACGGCGTGTCGGACGTGCTCACGCTGACGACCGACCAGATCAAGCCCGCGCCCGAATTCGGCTCGACGCTGAACACCGAATTCCTGACGGGCCTCGGCACCGTCGAAGGCCGCATGCTGATCCTCATGGATATCGAGCGCCTCATGACGAGCGAGGAAATGGCCCTGATGGAGCAGATGGCCGCCTGACGCGCCCACACATACACGATCCCGGCAGTGACGAGACCACGCTATGTTTAAGAACCTCTCCATTCGCGCGAGCCTGACGATGTCGCTCGGCGCCGTCGCCGTGCTGACCCTCGTCAGCGGCTGGAACGATTTCGGCCCGACCTTCAGCGGCAAGGGCGACGCAGGCAATATCCTGAGCACGGTCACGTCGCTTGTGACGCTCGTCGTGCTCGCCGTGATCTACAGCTCGCTGAGCCGCAAGGTCGTGCGTCCGCTCGCGGCGTGCGTGTCGTTTTGCGAGCGCATCGCGTCGGGCGATCTGACCGTGCGCGTCGAAGCCAATTCGACCGACGAGATCGGCCGCCTGTTCGGCGCGATCCGCAAGGTTCGCGACGGCCTCGCGACGACGGTCCGCGCGGCGCGCACGGGCGCCGAGTCGATCGACGTCGGCGCGCGCGAAATCGCGAACGGCAATTCGGATCTGTCGGCGCGTACCGAGCAGCAAGCCGCGTCGCTTCAACAGACCGCGTCGAGCATGGAGCAACTCACGACGACGGTGCGCCAGAACGCCGACAACGCGCGCCAGGCGAGCCAGCTCGCGGTCAGCGCGTCGAGCATCGCCTCGCAGGGCGGCGACGTCGTCGGCCAGGTCGTGACGACGATGGACGCGATCTCGGCGAGCTCGAAGAAGGTCACCGACATCATCGGCGTCATCGAAGGCATTGCGTTCCAGACCAACATCCTCGCGCTGAATGCGGCGGTCGAAGCCGCGCGCGCGGGCGAACAGGGCCGCGGCTTCGCGGTCGTCGCGGGCGAAGTGCGCACGCTCGCGCAACGCAGCGCGGCGGCGGCGAAGGAAATCAAGGAATTGATCGGCAACTCGGCGGAGAAGGTCGAGAGCGGTTCGGAACTCGTCGGCCGCGCCGGCAAGACGATGGCCGAGATCGTGCAGGCCGTGCAGCGCGTGACCGACATCATGGGCGAGATCAGCGCCGCATCCGAGGAACAGAGCGGCGGCATCGAACAGGTCAACCGCGCGGTCACGCAGATGGACAACGTCACGCAGCAGAACGCGGCGCTCGTCGAGCAATCGGCGGCCGCGGCCGGCGCGCTCGAGGACCAGACCCGCGCGCTGCGCGAAGTGCTCGCGAACTGGCGCGTCGAAGGCGCGGACGCGGGTACGCATGCCGCTGCGTTCAAGCCGGCGGCGATCTCGAAGTCCGCGAAATCCGCGAAGCCCGTCGCTGCGAAGAGCGCATCGCGCCGTGTCGATCCGGCGCCGCGCAAGGCCGCCGCACAGTCCGCACTGACCAAGGCCGCCGATCCGCGTCCGGCTCCGAAGGCGCCGGTCGCCGATCCGAAGCCCGCGGCGCGCGCCGAAGCGGCGAGCCCCGCCGCCGAGACGCCGGCCGCCGAAGCGGTCGCGGATCCGGTGCCGCGCGCCCGCGCGGCCGCGCGTCCCGTCGCCGAACGCCGTGCGGCCAGCACGCCGGTTACGACGAGCAGCGACGACGATTGGGAAACGTTTTGAAGTAGACGGGGGGCTCGCAGCATGCCGATCTCTTCCGCGCGGTTCGCGCGAGAGAGATTGGGCAGCACGCAGCATCCGCAGCATTTGCGAGCCAGGAGAGGCATATGGAAGCGCGCCAGTTGCGACGCAGTGACTCAGACGAGACCGGTGACGTACCCGGTCACGAGCGCGATTTCGTCTTTACGAATGCCGACTTCGCACGCATTCGCGCACTGATTTACCAGGTGGCGGGCATCTCGCTGTCCGATCACAAGCGCGACATGGTGTACAGCCGTCTCGCGCGCCGTCTGCGCGCACGCTCGATGACCGTGTTCAGCGACTATCTCGACTATCTCGAGCGCACGCGCGACGAGGCCGAGTGGGAAGCGTTCACGAATTCGCTGACGACGAACCTGACCTCGTTTTTCCGCGAGGCGCACCACTTTCCGATCCTGTCGGAGTTCGTCGCGCGGCGGCGCGGCCCCGTGTCGATCTGGTGCTGCGCGGCGTCGACGGGCGAGGAACCCTATTCGATCGCGATGACGCTGCACGAGGCACTCGGCAATGCCGCGCGCAACTGCTCGATCCTCGCGACGGACATCGATACGCAGGTGCTCGCGAAAGCCGATGCGGGCGTCTACACGCTCGACCAGGGCAAGAACCTGTCGCCCGAGCGGTTGCGCCGGTTCTTCCTGAAGGGCACGGGCACGCGCGCGGGCCAGATGAAGGTGCGTCCGGAGCTGCGTCAGTTGCTGACGTTCTCGCGCCTGAACCTGCATGAAGACCGGTGGCCGGTGCAGGGGCCGTTCGACGTGATCTTCTGCCGTAACGTGATGATCTACTTCGACAAGCCGACGCAAGGCAAGATTCTCGAACGCTTCGTGCCGCTCATGCGGCCCGACGCGCTGTTGTTCGCGGGCCATTCGGAAAACTTCACGTACGTATCGCGCTCGTTCCGGCTCAAGGGGCAAACCGTCTACGAACTCGCGAACGGCGGGGCGCGCGGCGCGCAGACCCAGCATGCCGGCGAACCGGCCCGCGAGGTGACGCCATGAGCGGGCTGCCCGTCGCCACGAACAAGTACTACGACAACAACTTCAAGCGCCCCGGCGTCAAGTTGCTGCCGAACGAGTTTTTCGTCACGCGCGACGATATGGTGCTCACGACCGTGCTCGGCTCGTGCGTGGCCGCGTGCATCCAGGATCCGTACGCGGGCATCGGCGGCATGAATCACTTCATGCTGCCCGACGACGGCGCCGATGCGGCGCGCGCGACGTCGGACTCGATGCGCTACGGCGCCTACGCGATGGAAGTGCTGCTCAACGAGCTCATCAAGGGCGGCGCGAAGCGCGAACGCCTCGAGGCCAAGGTCTTCGGCGGCGCCGCCGTGCTCGCGGCGATGACGACGCTCAATATCGGCGACCGCAACTCGGAATTCGTGCGCCGGTATCTCGCGATGGAAAAGGTGCGGATCACGGCCGAGGACCTGCAGGGTCAGCACCCGCGCAAGGTCTGCTTCATCCCCGCGACCGGTCAGGTCATGGTCAAGAAGCTGCGCGCCGCCCACGAAACTCAGGTGACGGAACTCGAACACCGCCTTGCGCGCGAAATGCGCGAGCGGCGCGCCGAACGCGCGCGCGAGCGGGTCGAGTTGTTCGCCAAACCGGCCGCGCCCGCGCGGCCGTCAATCGAATTGTTCGGCAAGCCCGGTGTGACGACCGGCGCCAGCCGGGGCGAAACCCCGGGCTCGTCGACCCTTGGCAAGACGATGGAGGAGGCGTGAACGCCCAACGCAAAATCAAAGTCCTGTGCGTCGATGATTCCGCACTGGTCCGCAGCCTCATGACCGAGATCATCCGGAGCCAGCCCGACATGGAGGTCTGCGCGACGGCGCCGGACCCGCTCGTCGCGCGCGACCTCATCAAGCAGCACAACCCGGACGTGCTGACGCTCGACGTCGAAATGCCGCGCATGGACGGGCTCGACTTCCTCGAGAAGCTCATGCGCCTGCGTCCGATGCCGGTGCTGATGGTTTCGTCATTGACGGAACGCGGTTCAGAAATTACCCTTCGCGCGCTGGAACTCGGCGCCGTCGACTTTGTGACGAAGCCGAAGGTCGGCATTCGCGACGGCATGCTCGAATACACGGCGATGATCGCCGACAAGATTCGTGCGGCGTCGCGCGCGCGTGTGCGGCAGGCGAGCGCGCATCCGCAGGGGCATGCGCCCGCGGCGGCGCCGGCCGCGGCACCGCTGGTTCGCAATCCGCTGATCTCGACCGAAAAGCTCATTATCATCGGCGCTTCGACGGGCGGTACCGAGGCGATTCGCGAAGTGCTCGTGCCGTTGCCGCCCGATGCGCCGGGCGTGCTGATTACGCAGCACATGCCGGCCGGCTTTACGCGATCGTTCGCGCAGCGCCTCAACGGCCTGTGCCGGATCACGGTCAAGGAGGCCGAGCACGGCGAGCGCGTCTTGCCGGGCCATGCGTATATCGCGCCGGGCGACAAGCATCTGTCGCTCGGACGCAGCGGGGCGAACTATGTCGCGTTGCTCGACGACGGTCCGCCGGTCAACCGGCATCGGCCGTCGGTCGACGTGCTGTTCCGCTCGGCGGCGCAGCACGCGGGCAAGAACGCGATCGGCGTGATCCTGACGGGCATGGGCAAGGATGGCGCCGCCGGGATGGTCGAGATGCATAACGCGGGCGCGCATACCTTTGCGCAGGACGAGGCGAGCTGCATCGTGTTCGGCATGCCGCGCGAGGCGATTGCAGCGGGGGGGGCGGACGAAGTCGTGCCGCTGAACGAAATGTGCGGGCGCGTGATGACACGCCTCGCGGGTATGGGCGAGCGGGCGCATCGCGTGTAAGGCGATCGGCACCGTCAACGGAAAAACGGGAGTTGTGATGGTTGACAAGAATATGCGAATTCTGGTGGTCGACGACTTTCCGACGATGCGTCGGATCGTGCGTAACCTCCTGAAGGAACTGGGTTTCTCGAACGTCGACGAAGCGGAAGACGGCGCAGCGGGCCTGGCGAAGCTCAAGGGCGGCGGTTTCGAGTTCGTCGTGTCGGACTGGAACATGCCGAACATGGACGGTCTCACGATGCTCAAGGAGATCCGTGCCGACGCCTCGATCGCGAACCTGCCGGTCCTGATGGTCACGGCGGAAGCGAAGAAGGAAAACATCATCGCGGCGGCCCAGGCCGGCGCGAACGGCTACGTCGTGAAGCCCTTCACGGCGGCCACACTCGACGAGAAGCTCAGCAAGATTCTCGAGAAGATGGCCAAGGAAGCGTGAGGCCATCATGGAGAACACTGCTGAGAAAGGCGTAGCCGCGGACGACGGCGGCGAGGATTCGCACGACAAGCTCGTGAGCAGGATCGGCCAGCTCACGCGCATGCTGCGCGACAGCATGCGCGAGCTCGGGCTCGACAAGCAGGTCGAACGTGCCGCGGAAGCGATTCCCGATGCGCGCGACCGCCTCAAGTACGTCGCGAACATGACCGAGCAGGCCGCCGAGCGCGCGCTCAACGCGATCGAAGTCGCCAAGCCGATGCAGGAGCGCATGCGCACCGAAGCGCAGGAGCTCGATGGCCGCTGGCAGACGTGGTACGACTCGTCGCTGCCGCTCGAGGAAGCGCGCGCGCTGGTCGCCGATACGCGCACGTTCATCGGCCGCGTGCCCGACGACGCGCAGGCGACGTGTTCGCAACTGATGGAGATCATGCTCGCGCAGGACTTCCAGGATCTGACCGGTCAGGTCATCAAGAAGATCATGGAAGTCGTCTACAACATCGAGCAGCAGTTGCTCGCCGTGTTGCTCGAGAACATCTCGCCCGAACGTCGCGCGGAACTCATCGCGGTGGTCTCCGGCGTCGGACTCGCGAACAACGACAGCCTCATGAACGGCCCGCAGGTCAACACCGAAGGCGACGACGTCGTCGCGAACCAGGACCAGGTCGACGATCTGCTCACGAGCCTCGGCTTCTGAGCGTCTCGCATCGTCTCCCGCGCGCGGCGTGATCCGGTCGGCCGCGCGTGCCGAGCGGATGGCCTCCTGTCTGCCGTGCCGCCGTCCGGAGCGTTCCGGACGGCGCGGGGCGGTCTCGCCCGCGCGCGGCCGCAGCGCGCCGCCGCCTTGCACGACGGCGCCGCCGCGTCGCGCCGTCCCGCCAAAGGGTGCCGCGGACATCACCCCGCTTTTATCGATTCGCCCCCGACGCCTGCCGATCGCGTACCGACTCGCGCCGACGTACGGCCGACGGTCGGACCACGTTCAGTCTTCGATCGGCTGACGCTTTGCCGACGCCGTCTCGATCGGTCGCCGGCAGGGGTTAACGGCACAGCCGTGCCGTCCTGAAGGCCGTGTCGCCGCGCGTCCAAGCGCGGAATTGAGATGCCCGGGGCCGTTCGCGTTCGAACGCCGGTTCGGCCCGATCGGGGTCCGAGCCCGTCCAGACAGGGGTTTGCGGGCAAGCTTACCGGTCTGTTCGATCGCGCGAATTGCGCCAATTTCCCCCCCCTGCTCGCCCGATCGTGACTTGACCCGATTCGGAATAATTCTCTCCACTGGCACTCCCTCCGAGTGTCGGGCATGGAGAGGCAAGTGGCAGAGGAAAGCGATTCCGAGAAAACCGAACCCGCTACCCCGCGGCGCATTGAAAAGGCGCGCGAGGAAGGGCAGGTGGCGCGTTCGCGCGAACTCTCGACGTTCGCGCTGCTCGTCACGGGCTTCGGGATGGTCTACGCGAACGCGACGAATATCGCGATGCATCTGAAGGTCGCGATGCGCGAGGCCTTCACGTTCGACCGCGCATTCGTGCTCGCGCCCGACCGCATGATGCCCAAGGCCATGATGATCATCAGCACGGGTGCCACGGCCGCCGCGCCGATCATCGGCGCGCTCTATCTCGCCGCGGTTCTCTCGCCGCTGGCGCTCGGCGGCTGGCTGCTCACGACGCAGCCGCTGATCCCGAACTTCGCGCGGCTCGATCCGATCGCCGGCATCGGCAAGATGTTCTCGGCGAACACGGTCGTCCAGTTGCTGATGTCGATCTTCAAGTGCCTCGTCGTCGGCGGTATCGCGGTCTGGGCGGTGGTGTCGAGCAAGGACCAGGTGCTCCAGCTGTTCTCGGAACCCCTCGGCGTCGCGATGACCGAAGGCGCGCAGATCGTCTGCAGCACGATCGGCAAGATCGTGATGTCGTTCCTGCTGCTCGTGCTCGCCGACGTGCCCTGGCAGCTCTACAGCTTCGCGAAGAAGCTCCGCATGACCAAGGAAGAGGTCAAGCGCGAGTTCAAGGAAAGCGAAGGCGACCCGCACATCAAGGGAAAGATCCGCGCCCAGCAGCGCGCGCTCGCGCGCCGCCGCATGATGGCCAACGTGCCGCAGGCCGACGTCATCGTCACGAACCCGACCCACTTCGCCGTCGCGCTCCAGTACAGCGACGGCGCGATGCGCGCGCCGAAGGTCATCGCCAAGGGCATGGACCTCGTCGCCGCGCGCATCCGCGAGATCGGCGCCGAACACAACGTGGCGATGCTCGAAGCGCCGCCGCTTGCGCGCGCGCTGTTCTACAACGTCGACCTCAACAAGGAAATCCCGGCCGCGCTCTATAGCGCCGTCGCCGAAGTGCTGGCCTGGGTGTTTCAACTGCGCCGCTGGAAAGCCGAAGGCGCGGTGGGCTCCGTCGCCCCCGTCGCGCCGACCGAACTCGAAGTGCCAGCCGAACTCGACCAATACGGGAGTGTTGCATGACCACGCGCGGCGCCATGCTCAAATTGCCGGCTGCATTGACCGGCGGGAACACGAAGGCACTCGCCGGCCCGGTTCTGATCGTCATGATCCTCGGCATGATGATTCTGCCGTTGCCGGCGTTCCTGCTCGATCTGCTGTTCACGTTCAACATCGCGCTGTCGATCATGGTGTTGCTCGTCAGCATGTACACGCTGAAGCCGCTCGACTTCGCCGCGTTCCCGAGCGTGCTGCTGTTCTCGACGCTGCTGCGCCTGTCGCTGAACGTCGCGTCGACGCGGATCGTGCTGCTCGAAGGCCATACGGGCCCCGATGCCGCGGGTAAGGTCATCGAGGCGTTCGGACACTTCCTCGTCGGCGGAAACTTCGCCGTCGGTATCGTCGTGTTCGTGATCCTGATGGTCATCAACTTCATGGTCATCACGAAGGGCGCGGGCCGGATCGCCGAAGTGTCCGCGCGCTTCACGCTCGATGCGATGCCCGGCAAGCAGATGGCGATCGACGCCGACCTCAACGCGGGCATGATCAACGAAGATCAGGCGCGCAAGCGTCGCGCGGCGGTCTCGCAGGAAGCCGAGTTCTACGGCTCGATGGACGGCGCGAGCAAGTTCGTGCGCGGCGACGCGATCGCGGGCCTGCTGATCATGGTCATCAATATCGTCGGCGGCCTTATCGTCGGCGTGCTCCAGCACGGCATGGACCTCGGCGACGCGGCGAAGAACTACACGCTGCTCACGATCGGTGACGGCCTCGTCGCGCAGATCCCGTCGCTCGTGATCTCGACGGCGGCCGGCGTCATCGTGTCGCGCGTCGCGACCGACGAAGACATCGGCAGCCAGCTCGTCGGCCAACTGTTCACGAATCCGCGCGTGCTCGGCATCACGGGCACCATCCTCGCGATCATGGGGCTGATTCCGAACATGCCCCATATCGCGTTCCTCGGCCTCGGCGGCGTGTTGATCTATGCCGCGCGCAAGCTCAGCGATCGCGAGACCGCCGCGCAGAAGAAGACGTCGGCGCCCGCGCCCGCGACGGCCGTCGTCGCGAGCGAAGCGCCCGAGGCGAGCTGGGAAGACGTCACGCTCGTCGATTCGCTGGGCCTCGAAGTCGGCTATCGCCTGATTCCGCTCGTCGATCGCGCTCAGGACGGCGAACTGCTCAAGCGCATCAAGGGCATCCGCAAGAAGTTCGCGCAGGAAATCGGCTTCCTGCCGCCTGTCGTGCACATTCGCGACAACCTCGAACTGCGGCCGAATACATACCGGATCGCGCTCAACGGCGTCGAAATGGGCGGCGGCGATGCATTCCCGGGTCAATGGCTCGCGATCAATCCGGGCCAGGTCTCGGCGCAGCTGACCGGCACGCAGACGCGCGACCCCGCGTTCGGTCTGCCCGCGGTCTGGATCGACCAGCACATGCGCGATCAGGCCCAGGTCTACGGCTACACGGTCGTCGATGCGAGCACCGTCATCGCGACCCACCTGAATCACCTCGTCGTCACACACGCGGGCGAATTGCTCGGCCGCCAGGAAGTCACGGCGCTGCTCGAACGCATCGGCAAGGAGTCGCCGAAGCTCACCGAAGATCTCGTGCCGAAGACCGTGTCGCTGCCGACCTTGCAAAAGGTCCTGCAGGGCCTGCTCGAGGAAGGCGTGCCGATTCGCGACATGCGCACGATTCTCGACGCGGTCGCCGACAACGCGCCGCGCACGAGTGACGCAGGCGAACTCACGGCCCTCGTGCGTCTCGCGCTCGGCCGCGCGATCACGCAGCAATGGTTCCCCGGCACGGGCGAAATGCACGTGATCGGCCTCGAAGGCGCGCTCGAACGGCTGCTCTCGCAAGCGCTGGCCGCGAGCCCGAATCCGGGGCTCGAACCGGGCCTCGCAAACACGCTCATGCAGCAGACGGACCAGGCCGTCAAACGCCAGCAGATGGCCGGCAATCCGCCGGTGCTGCTGGTCCAGCATCCGCTGCGTCCGATGCTCGCGCGCTTCCTGCGCCGGAACATGCCGCAATTGAAAGTCTTGTCGTACGCCGAGGTGCCTGACACCCGCACCATCAAGGTGACGACGCTGATCGGAGGTCAAGCTTGAAGATCCGCAAATTCATCGCCGGCTCGTCGCGCGAAGCGCTGCGACTCGTGCGTGAGGCGCTCGGCGACGACGCCGTCGTCCTGTCGAATCGTGCGATCGAGGGGGGCGTCGAACTGACGGCGCTCGCCGAGGACGAACTCCATTCGCTTGCGTCGCCGACCGACGAGGCCGCACGCCGCGCGACGCGCGCCATGCGCCGCGACCCCGGTTCCGCGGGCGCGATGCCGTACGGCGCGGGCGCATCGTCGCCGGGCGGCCTCATGCCGCCGTCGTCGGGCGCCATGCCCGGCGCGCACGGCGGTTTCGCGGGCGCGCAGCCGATGCCGGTCATGAACCCGGGCATGCAAGGCGGCGCATTCAACGGTAACGGCGCGGGCGCGATGCAGGCGCCGATGCACGGCGGCGCGGGCATGGGTGCGCAAGCGGGCATGCCCGCCGGCGCGTCGAGCCCGGGCGGCTTCGGTCCGCATGCCTCGCCGTATGCGACACCGCCCGAAACGACCGGATATGTGAGCCCGCATAGCCCGCAAGGCATCGCCGCGCAGAACGCGCAACTGACGGGCGCGCTGTTCGCGGGCGAGCACTACGACACGCTGTCGGCCACGGCCTATGCCGCGCCGGGCACCGCGGGCCAGCCGAGCGAAGTCTTCGGCGGCCTCGCGCAGAGCCGCGCGACGGCGCCCGGCTTCGCCGAGCGCGCCGCCCAGCAGGCGCCCGCGTATCGCAGCGCGGCCGTCGCCTACGGCGCCGACCCGTTCGCGTCGACGTTCGGTCAGTCGACCGAGCTGCCGCCCGCCGCGCCGGCGACGCAGTCGTATCTCGCCGAGCCGCCCGCCTATGAGGAATCGCACGGCGACTCGCTGGCGCGCGCGATGGCCGCGCGCGCCGCGCTCGCGAACGCGAACCAGCACGTCGTTCCGCTGACCGCCTCGGAGGCCGCGAGCAAGGGCCTCGGCCGCATCGCGCCGCCGCGCGACGAGTTCGCCGAACCCGCGCAGCCCTCGGCGTTCGCGTTCGATCACGTCGAAGCGAAGGATCCGCCGTATCACCATCGCGCGCGTTCGGCGGAAGAGTCGCCCGCACGCGCCCAGGACACCCCGAGCGCCGAGCGCACGCTCGATGCCGCCCCTGCCGCCGAGCGCGGCATGGACCGCGGCAGCGTCGAGCGTACGGCCGAGCGCGCCGTCGACGCGCCGCAGGCCAAGGCCGATATCGCGGTGCAGTCGGCCGATCTTCAGGAAGCGCTGCTCGAACGCGTGAAGGCCTCGGTGCTCGACGAGATCCACTCGATGCGCGGCGCGCTCGAGGAGCAGCTCGCGGGTCTGCAGTGGAGCGATCGTCAGCGCCGTCAGCCGGTGCGCAATGCGATCGCGAAGACGCTGATTTCGACGGGTTTCTCGGCGCAGTTCACGAACCTGCTGCTCGACCGGATGCCGCAAAGCCTTCAGGAACAGGGCCCGGCCCTCGACTGGATCAAGGCCGCGATCGAACGCAACCTGCCCGTGCTCGACGACGAAGACGTCATGATGGAGAAGGGCGGCGTCTACGCGCTGATGGGACCGACGGGCGTCGGCAAGACGACCACGACCGCGAAACTCGCGGCGCGCTGCGTCATGCGTTTCGGCGCCGACCGCGTCGCGCTGCTCACGACCGATAGCTACCGGATCGGCGCGCACGAGCAGTTGCGCATCTACGGCAAGATCCTCGGCGTGTCGGTCCATGCGGTCAAGGATGCGGCCGATCTGAAGCTGACGCTCGACGAGCTCCGCAACAAGCACATCGTGCTGATCGACACGATCGGCATGAGTCAGCGTGACCGCGCGCTGACCGAACAGGTCGCGATGCTCTGCGGCACGGGGCGTCCGGTTCAGCGTCTGCTGCTGCTCAACGCGACGAGCCACGGCGACACGCTCAACGAAGTCGTGCACGCGTATCGGGGCCATCCGTCGCAAGGCGCGCAGACCGATCTCTCGGGCTGCATCCTGACCAAGCTCGACGAGGCGACGAACATCGGCGCGGCGCTCGATACGGTGATCCGCTACCGCTTGCCCGTGCACTACGTCTCGACGGGTCAGAAAGTCCCCGAAAACCTTTATGTCGCACGCAAGCCGTTCCTGATGAAGAGCGCGTTCTGCATCCCGCGCGAAAGCTCGCCCTTTACGCCCGCGGACGACGATTTTCCGGTCGTGATGGCCGGCTCAGAAGCACGTTCAACTGCAGAATTGAGTGAGGTTCGCCTTGGATAAGCATGTTCTGGATCAAGCTGAAGGATTGCGTCGTTTGCTTGCTCGAGACGCGCCGCGCGTGGTGACGCTCGTCGGCGGCGATGAACAGGCGGGCACCAGCAGCGCAGTCATCAACCTTGCGGCCGCGCTTGCGCGCCAGGGCAAGGACGTGCTCGTCATCGACGAGCAATGCGATGCGAAATCGCTGATCGAAGCCGTCGGCGCCGATCGCGTGCGCACGCTCGCCGACGTGGTCGCCGGCAAGGCGACGATCGACGAGATCTCGGCCCAATTCGACGAACGCGTGCGCGTGATCGCCTCGCCGCTCGGCTCGCTTCCCGCGGGCCGCGCATCGGAGACCCTTGCATCGCTGAACTGCGGCGTCGACGTCGTGCTCATCGATGCAAAGGTCGACGACGAGGGCGCGCTGTCGCCGATCGCGATGCAAGCCAATGACGTCGTGATCGTCATGCGCGCGAACGCGCAGTCGATCACGGGCGCGTACGCATGCGTCAAGCGCCTGCATTTCGCCCATGCGATTCACCAGTTCCGTGTGCTGATCAACGGCGTGACGAGCGCCAGCGACGCATACAGCGTCTACCAGAACCTGACGGCCGTCGGCAGCCGCTATCTCGCAGTCACCTTCTCGCCCGCGGGCGCGGTGTCGCTCGACGTGCGCCTTGCGCGCGCGGCGCTGCTCAGCCGCACGGTGGTCGAGGCATTCCCGGCCGCGCCGGCAACGCTGGATTTCCGGCGTATCGCGGTCGATCTGTTGCACTGGCCGTGGCGGCAGCCCAATCAGGCTCCCGCGCGCGGCACGACGAACCGGGTGGCGAGCGCGCCGCTTGCTTCGACCGTTTGAACGGGGAGACCCATGATGTACACCCCACAGGGAAAAGTCACACAGTCCGAGGTGCTCGCGCAGTACGCGCCCCTCGTACGGCGGTTGGCGCTGCAACTCGTCGCGAAGCTTCCGGCGAGCGTGGATCTCGACGATCTGATCCAGGCCGGCATGATCGGTCTGCTCGACGCCGCGGGCCGCTACAAGGAAGACCAGGGCGCGCAGTTCGAAACGTACGCGAGCCAGCGCATCCGCGGCGCGATGCTCGACGAGCTGCGCAGCAACGACTGGCTGCCGCGCAGCCTGCGCAAGACCTCGCGCGAGGTCGAGCAGGCCGTCCATGAAGTCGAGCAGCAAGTCGGCCGCGCGCCGAGCGAGACCGAAATCGCCGCGCACATGCAGATGCCGCTCACGGATTACCAGGGCATGCTCCAGGATCTGCACGGCAGTCAGCTGATCTACTACGAAGACTTCGATCGCGGCGGCGACGACGAACCGTTCCTCGACCGCTATTGCGTCGATCACTCGGACCCGCTGTCGGCGCTGCTCGACGACAACTTGCGCAGCGCGCTGATCGAAGCGATCGACCGCCTGCCCGAGCGCGAAAAGCTGTTGATGAGCCTCTACTACGAGCGCGGCCTGAATCTGCGCGAAATCGGCGCGGTCATGGAAGTCAGCGAATCGCGCGTGTGCCAGCTCCATTCGCAGGCCGTCTCGCGCCTGCGCGCACGGTTGCGCGAGCAGTCGTGGACGGCTGCGCCGACCAATTAAACACACGAGCGACTTGCCGTGCGCGTCCGGCCGGCTTCGCTTGTTTCCTGATCGGACACGACGCGCACGATGGCCGGGGACCGGGCCATTGCGGGGGAGTGCGCGAAATTTCCTGTAATATCCGGCGCTTTGCTTGACGTGCGGGCGGGTGGGAAACCAGGTTTTGCGTGCGCGATATTCAGTAGGGTATTAAGGAAACCAAAATGATTTTCTTTCGGCATTACGGCCTCGCCGCGGTGTTGGGGCTCGTATGCTGGTCGGGGTATGCGAACGCAACGCTGGGCCAGGCACAGGACTCGATCGAGACCGATCGACTCAATATGGGCGCGGTGCGCCAGAGCGCCGGCGCCGGCGCGGTCACGATGCGCGCCGCCGCATCGGGCAGCTATACCGTCCAGCAGATCGCGCTGACCGATTCGACGGTCGTGCGCGAATACGTGAACGTCTCGGGCGTCGTGTTCGGCGTCGCGTGGCAGGGCGCGTCGATCCCGCCGCTGCGCCAGGTGCTCGGCGACGAAGCGCTCGCGCAGACCCAGGCCGCGTATCAGGCCCAACAGGCGGTCACGCCGCGGCGCGGTCCCGTCTACGTCGCGACCGACGCCATCGTCTTCCATTCGGGCGGTCACCCGCAGGCGTTCGTCGGTAGCGCCTACGTGCCGCGCCTGCTCCCGGCCGGTGTCAGTCCGTCCGACATTCGCTGAGGAACCGGTCATGCGTAGCATTCAATTCTTGGCCGCGCTCGCGGCGTGCGCGGTGCTGTCCGCCGGGTTGTCGGCATGCGGCGGCGGCGGGGGCGGCGACAGTGACGGTTCGTCGGGCTCGGGCGGTCAACAGACCTCGTCGGTCCTCGGCGGCACGACGGTCACGCAGGTGATCGCGAGTCCGGGCGCGAACGCGGCCGTTGTGACGGTCGCGCAAGCGCCCGCGGCGACCGGCACGGTCGTGGCCAATGTGCCGATGGTCACGGTCACGCTCTGCGCGCCGGGCAGCACGACGCAGTGCACGACGATCAACAACGTGATGGTCGATACGGGATCGAGCGGCTTCCGCGTGCTCGCGAGCGCCCTCAACGCGTCGTCGCTGACGAGCTGGTCGACCGCGCTCACGCCGGTCATGGCGCCGTCGCCGCACGGTACCGATCCGCTCGGCGAGTGCATGACGTTCGCCGACGGCATCGCGTTCGGCTCGGTCCGCAGCGCGAATCTGACGATCGCGGGCGAGACCGCGTCGAACGTCAATATCGAGGTCATCGGCGATCCCATCGCGCCGCAGCCGACCACGACGCAGACCGTCTCGGGCTCGGGCGCGACGACGATCAACACGGCGTTGAGCGAGTGCAAGAGTTCCGCGAACCAGAACACGACGCAGACGCTGCATGCGAACGCCGTGCTCGGCGTGGGCACGGCAGTCGACGACTGCTCGTACTGCCATTCGGGCACGAATGCGACGCCGATGTACTACTACTGCGCGAGCGCGAGCCCCTATACGTGCACGAATCTCGCGCAGACGACGCTCACGTCGGCTCAGGTCGTCAACAACCCGGTGACGTTCTTCCCGGTCGACAACAACGGCGTCATTCTCGAACTGCCGCCGATCGCCTCGACGGGCGCGTCGAGCGCCACGGGCGTGCTCGTGTTCGGCATCGACACCGAATCGAACAACCAGCTCGGCGGCGCGACCGTCCTGACCGCGACCACGGCGACGGCGCAGACGACCGAAGGCAACATCACGACCGTGTACGGCGGCCAGTCGCTGACGACGAGTTTTTTCGACAGCGGTTCGAACTCGATGTTCTTCCCGTCGTCGATCGCGACGTGCTCGGACGGGATCTTCTACTGCCCCGCTTCGACGCAGTCGTTGAGCGCGGTCGTGTCGGGCCAGAACGGGAATAACGAGGCGATCGACTTCTCGGTCGCGAACGTCGACACGCTGACCGCGTCGGGCAACTATGCGTTCAACGATCAGGCGGGTACGACGACGTACTTCGGCGACAACACGACGTTCGACTGGGGTCTGCCGGCGTTCTATGGCCGCAATATCTATACGGGCATCACGGGCAAGACGGCGGGAGGCTACACGGGACCGTTCTACGCGTTCTAGCGCGCGGCGATCCGTCGGGTTGTGAGACGCGGGGTGACGGCCGATCGAGCGATCGGCCGTTGTCCGTCCGGCGCTTCCATCCGGGGCGCGCTTGACGATTCAAGCTTGTGCGCCCGTTCGGCTGGATCTCGAGTGTTCGCTTTCGTGCTGTTGCACTTTCATACGGCGTTTGGACGCGTGTCCAAGCGCCGTTTGCTTTTGGGCCGTGACGATACGCATACGCGAAGAACGCGGCGCGAGTCACGGCTGGGGTGCGCGGAGATCTGAAGGGCAGGCAGGTATCGCGATGCGGGCGCGCGATGCAGGCGCGCGATGCTGTGCGTCGCGGGCGCTCACCGACGTGCCGACTCCGCGCGCCGGATCGGCGCACGGGTCAGGCACCCGCGGTGTCAACGCACCCAGATCCGTTCACGGGCGGCAACCCAATACCGGGCGCCTGAATCGGAAGCACGCGCGACGGGCGCCGCGCGCGATGGACGCGATCGGTTCGATCAGCGCGTTTGCATCGACATCGGCAGACGGCCATCGGGGCCGTAGATCGCGGGCGCGCCGGCAGCCAGGCGCAAGGCGATCAGCGCCTGATGGTTGTAGTCCATGCGTGTCTTGATCAGCAGGCCGTTGGTGACGTTGCGCGCACGCGCGCGCTCGGCGAGGGTCAGCAGCTTTTTCCAGACATCGGCGAGCGAGTTGTCGCTGCCGATCGCGGTGTTCATGCCTTCGCGGCTGGCGGGCAGACCCAGGTCGGTCAGCGCGGCCTCGCGTTGCTTGCCGAAATTCGAGAGTTTCTCGGTCAGATCGGTCTTGCGTTCCACGATGCCCGGCAGCACCGCCATCAGGTTGCCGTCGATCAGCGCGGCTTCTTCCTGTTCGAGGACCTTCGTGAAGGCCTCGACGGCGTTGAGTTCTTCCTGCAGGGCGTCCAGCAATGCAGCAGTCATTTCATGTGCTCCGATGAGATGCGGACCGCCTTCTGGCGCTCCGCACACGGCGGATCACACGACCCGCCGGGTTACGACGTCTTCAAAAAACTGCGGACCGAATCGAGCAGGCCGTCGGCAATCTTGCTCGTATCGATCGGCAACTGGTTGCTGCTGATCGCGTCCTTGATCTGTTGGACGGTCTGCAAATCGATATCACCGACGTCGGTGCCGCCGCTGCGCAGCGTCGACGACAGCGGCGAGAGATTCACTTCTCCGCTGCTCGACGACGATGCCGCGTTCGACGACGTTGCGTCCGACTGCGCCGCGGGGACCGATGTCCCGGCGCCTGCCGTTGCGCTGCTGCCCTTGGCGGTGCTACCGATGTCCGTATTGTTCTGGCTGACGGATGGATCGATTTTCACGATGGCTTCCTGATTCTGAGTGACTTGCCTCGTTTAACGGCAAGGGCACCTCGAACTTTATATTCGCCCCGGTTCGCACCGGCCTACCGATTCTTCCAAACGACCTGTTTCTTACCTAAAATCCCTATAAAACAACGAGTTAATGTTTGTGCGACGCATTTGTTACTAGATGTACGTCACATCGGAATCTGTACGACGCCACGACCCGTCGCGGTCCCAACGACCGTTTGACCGTTGTCCGTCTTGACGCGCACCTGCTGGCCCGGGCCCGCGTTGTTGAGCGCGCTGCCGTCGGTGCTGATCGAGAATCCGTTGCCCTCGGCGACGACCTTGACCGTCTGCCCGAGCTGAATCGCATTGACCGAGCGGATCAGGTCGGTGCGCACGGGCAGGCCCGGCGTGATCCGGTTCTGCGCGACCGCGCCGACCGCCTGCGACGGGTCCGTGACGATGGCGCGCGGCATGACCGCGAGGTCGCCGTCGCGCGGCAGCAGATCGGTCGCCTGGATCACGTCGCCGGGCATGATCTGGCGCGCCGCGACGTAGTACGTCGCCTCGACCGAGATCCGCGCGAGCACGTAGAGCGTCCAGGGCCGGTCGCCCACGCAGCGCACGCCGACGGTCGTGCGGCCCCAGACCGGCGCGCCCGGCGCCATGAATGCCTGGAGGTTGTCGCAGGCCGCGAGACCGTGCGGACCGACGGGCGGCACGGTGATCGTCACGCGGCCGGGCAGACCCGCGGCCTGTTCGCGCAGGAAGTCCTCGGCGACTTTCATGATGACGGCCGGATCCTGCTTGCCGACGGGCACCGCGCCGGCGACCGCGAGTTCGGCGTGCGAGATCGTGACCGAGTGTTCGATCGGCGGTCCGTTCGACGATTCGACGATGACCTGCGGCGCGGCCGCGTGGACGCGTTGCAGCGCCGGCGCGCGCTGGGCGTCGTCGTTCGACGCCTGTGCGGCGTTGCCGGCCGCGCCGGAGGCCGCCTGCGCGGCGTCGTGGCGCAGGTCCGCGGCCGCCGCGAAGCGCGCGGCGGGCGACATCGCGGTCCCCATGCTTTGGGTCGGCTCGATGGTTTCGAGCGACGGCATCTTGCGCGCGGTCGGCACGTTCACGCGCGCGTCGAACGCGAGCTTGCCCGGCGCGCCGGCGGGTGCGGCATTCGGCGTGTTTGTCTGGTTTGCGGCGGCGGTGTTGACGGCGGTGCGCGGCGTCTGTGCGGTCGCGGCGTTCGTATTGACCCGCGCCGCTTGGGGCGCGCTCTCGTTGGAGAGTTCGGCCGCGGCCTGCGCACGCAGGCGGGCGACCTCGGCGCCGGCGGGCGCCGCGGGCTGGCGCGCCGGCTGGGGTGCCGCTTGTGCGGCCGACGGCGCCGCCGGCTCGTCCGCGTCGACGAGCTGGGTCGACGCGTCCGGGTGATTCGCGAGCAGGGCGGCCGCCGGATCGAACGCCGGCGCCGCGCTCGCGTTGCGCGGGCTCGCGCCGGACGGAACGCCCGCGTTCGTCGTGTTCGTCGCGTTGACCGTGTTGGCGCCGGCTCCGCGCACGGTCTCGACATTGACCGGCGCGCGTTTGGCGCCCGTCTCGCCGTTGCCGGGGATCACGATCTGCGCGCCGCGCGCGGCCGCGGCGAATTCGGCGTCGGCATTCGCATTCGCATTCGCATTCGCGGGGGCGGCAGCCTGCGCCGCGCCGCCCGTGCGGCCGCCGGCCGGGTTCGCCCCGTTCGGCGCCGCCGCTTCGGCCGTGCCTGGAATCACGATCATGCCGCCGGGCGCTTCCTGCGCGAACGCGGCGAGCGGCAGCGCGGGCAGCGACAATGCCGCGCCCAGCACACCGACGCGCGCAAGCCAGCCGGCGCGTTGCGCCGTGCCATCGATCGTCTTGTTGCGTGGGGCCATGTCGCTACTCCGCTCGAACCGCGCGTCCCCGGCGCACCGATGGCGCTCGCGGGACGGATTTATCACGGAGCAAATTCTAGAACCGGGCTCGCGGCTGAAAACGAGGAATTGAAGGCCGCTTTCCCGCCTATTCACCCGATTGCAGGTTGCATGCGGCCCCTAAGATGCCTGACATGCGGAAAAGCCCCTTCTTGCGTCGCATGAAGCGGAGGATCCGCGCGATATGGTCGTCCGGCGCCCTGGGCGCAGATGATGGAGATTTTGATGGTCGATAAGCTCGATGCAGAGATGAAGTTCGGACAGGAAGCCCTGAACCTGCGCGGTTACCGCCAGGAGGTGCTGTCCTCGAACATCGCGAATGCCGACACGCCGGGGTACGAGGCGCGCGACATGGATTTCTCGAAGACCCTGACGACGGCGCTCAAGAAAGGCGGCCACGACGAGTCCGGTCAAAGCGGGCTCCAGCTCGTGACGGACGACGTCGGGCATATCGCCGGTCAGGCGCAGGGCACGACGGGCAACGGTTTCTACGGTCAGTTGGCTTACCGCAATCCGGTCCAGCAGAGCCTCGACGGCAATACCGTCGACCTCGACACGGAGCGCGTGAACTTCGCCGACAACTCGCTGCATTACGAAACGGGCATGACCGTTCTCACGGGCCAGATCAAGGCGATGCTCGCCGCGATCACGCAGGGCACTTGAGCACAGGGTACTTGAAGAGGGATCGGCGTTCGCGCGGCGGTGGCCCGAAGGGTCTCGCGGCGCGCACGGCGAAGCCGGATCAAACGCAGCACACGCATAGGCAGCAACGGGACGCGGGGAAACGGCTCGGCGCTGCAGTTTGAAATCGATGCAATCTGAATAAGGGGCGCATTCCATGCCTTCCATGATGAGTGTGTTCGACGTCGCCGGCTCGGCGCTGACCGCCGAGTCGCAACGTCTGAACGTGACCGCGTCGAACCTCGCGAACGCGAACAGTACGACCGGACCTGACGGCCAGCCATACAAGGCCAAGCAGGTGGTGTTTCAGGTCAAGCCGATCGGCGGCGGGCGCACGAGCTCCGGCCAGCAGGTCGGGGGCGTGACGGTCAGCAGTGTCATCGACGATCCGACGCCGATGAAGATGACCTACGACCCGAGCGATCCGTCGGCGAATTCCGATGGATACGTGACGCGGCCGAACGTGAACCCCGTGGACGAGATGGTCAACATGATCTCGGCCTCGCGCTCGTATCAGGCGAACGTGGAAACGTTGAACACGGCGAAGACCCTCATGTTGAAGACGCTGACGATCGGCACCTGATTCGCTACCTGACTCTCTAGACCACCATGACCTCTTCCGTTACCAGCACGAGCAGTACGTCGTCGACGTCGAGCAGCAGCCTCACGAGCGACAGCGCGTCCGATCTCGAAACCACCTTTCTGACGCTGCTCGTCACGCAGCTTCAGAACCAGGACCCGACCAATCCCGAGGACAGCACGCAGATGACCTCGGAGCTTGCGCAGATCAGCACCGTGTCGGGCATCAACAGCCTCGAAACGTCGCTCGACTCGCTCGCGACCCAGCTCAACACGTCGCAACAGCTCCAGGCCGGCTCGCTGGTGGGCTCGGGCGTGCTCAGCGACGGCAACACGATCACGGTGGCCACCGGCACCGATTCGTCGGGCGACTCCGAACAGGTCGTCACGCCGATCGGGATCCAGCTTCCGAGCGCGGCGACCAGCGTCACGGTCACGATCTCGGACTCGAACGGCAACGTCGTGCAGACGCTGAACCTCGGCGCCGAGCCCGAAGGCGTGACGCCGATCGAATGGAACGGCGAGAACTCGTCGGGCACCGCGGTCGCGAACGGCTCGTACACGTTCACGGTCACGGCGACGGGCTCGTCGGGCACGATCACGGCGACCCCGCTCGCGTACTCGACGATCGAAGCGGTCGGCGCGAATTCGGACGGCACGACGAATCTGCAGCTCTCGAACGGCACGTCGGCGACGCTGAGCCAGATCGCCGAACTCATCTAATTGAATTGAATCGAGCGCGGCCGCGATACCGCGCGCGCTCGGCAACACCTATTTATCCGGAGGCCTACGATGGGCTATTCACAAGGTCTGAGCGGTCTGAGCGCCGCGAGCAACGAACTCGACACGATCGGTAACAACATCGCGAACTCGTCGACGACCGGCTTCAAGTCGGGTACGACGGTCTTCGCCGATATGTACGCGAACACGGTGTCGACCGCGGTGTCGACGCCCTCGGGCATCGGCGTGAACACGGTCGGCGTCGAACAGGACTACGGCCAGGGGACGTTCGACAACACGGGCGTGCCGCTCGACGTCGCGATCAACGGCAACGGCTTTTTCCGGATGTCGGTCAACGGCGAGATCGAATATTCGCGCGACGGCGAATTCCACACCGACGCGAACGGCTATCTGATCGACGCCGAAGGCGCGAACGTCACGGGCTACACGGTCGGCACGGACGGCATCGTCTCGTCGACGAACCCGGTGCCGATCCAGATCCCGATGGGCAATATGGCGCCCTCGGCGACCACGACCGTCACGGCGACGGGTCTGAACCTCGACTCGTCCGCCGCGATCCCGACGACGACGCCGTTCAACCCGACCGACGACACGAGCTACTCGTTCTCGGACCAGATCACGACGTACGACACGCTCGGCGATTCGCACACGATGCAGCTCTATTACGTGCGCAACTCGCCGTCGAGCCCGATCACGTACGACGTCTATGCGGCCGAGGACGGCACGCTCGTTCAATCGCAAAGCGGCACGGCGGGCACCACGGGCCTGATCGGCACGATGGACTTCTCGAGCACGGGGACGCTGACGGGCTTCGTGAGCGCGGGCGGCACGGGCACGCAGACGAACACGAACGAAGTGCTCGTGACGGGCATCGACCCGGGCACGGGCGCGACGACGCCGATGAGCATCAACTTCGACTTCTCGGGCGCGACCGCTTACGGCGGCACCGGCAATACCGCGAACTTGCAGCCGGACGGCAACGCGGCGGGCAACTACGTGAGCGCGTCGATCGACGAGAACGGCGACGTCGTCTGCACGTACTCGAACGGTTTGACCGAGACCGTCGCGCAGCTCGTGCTCGCGTCGTTCAACAACAACAACGGTTTGCAGCCGGTCGGCGGCAACAAGTGGATTCAGACCGGCGAATCGGGCGAGCCGACGCTGGGCGTCGCCGGATCGGGCACGTTCAGCTCGCTGCAGACCGAGTCGCTCGAAAACTCGAACGTCGACCTCACGGGCGAACTCGTCGACCTGATCACGGCGCAACGCTTCTATCAAGCGAACGCGCAGACGATCAAGACGCAGGACACCGTCGACCAGACGCTGCTCCAGATGAACTAATTGAACTGACGCATCGCACGGGCTTGCCCGTGCACCCGTGGTCGCGGCGCGTATCGCGCGGCCGCGGGGCGCAGCAGGATTTTCGATTTCCGTCTTTAGCGCACCGTTATGGACCGTTTGATCTACACCGCAATGACCGGCGCGTCGCAGACGCTCGACGAGCAGGCCACCGTTGCGAACAATCTGGCGAACACGTCGACGTCGGGCTTTCGCGCCCAGCTGTCCGCCTTTCGTGCGGTGCCGCTGAAGACGCAGGACCAGCTTTCGGCGAACAACAACGACGTCACGCGGACCTATGTGCTGTCGTCGACGCCGACGCCCGACTACACGCCGGGCATCATCCAGAAGACCGGCAATCCGACCGATCTCGCGATCCAGGGCGACGGCTGGTTCGCCGTGCAGACCGAGGCGGGTCAGGAAGCGTACACGCGTAACGGCACCTTCCACGTCGACGAAAACGGTCAGCTCGTGGACTCGCAAAACCGCGTCGTGCTCGGCAACGGCGGTCCGATTTCGGTGCCGCCCGGCGGCACGATCTCGTTCGGTCAGGACGGCACGATCTCCGAGCTCGGCGGCGGCGATTCACCGAACCAGATCGCCGTGATGGACAAGCTCAAGCTCGTGAACCCGGGCAACGCGAACATGGTACGCGGCGACGACGGCCTGTTCCGGACGTCGAGCGGGCAGCCCGCCGACGACGATCCGACCGTGCAGGTCGTCTCGGGCGCGGTCGAGACCAGTAACGTGAACCCCGTCGAGGCGATGGTCTCGATGATCTCCAACGCGCGGCAGTTCGAAATGCAGATGAAGATGCTCTCGACGGCCGACAGCAACGAACAAAGCGCGAACGCGCTTCTGAACTTCAGCTCCTAGGAAACACCATGAATCGTTCCTTGTATATCGCTGCGACCGGCATGAACGCGCAGCAAACGAATCTGGACGTGATCTCGAACAACATTGCGAACGTGAGTACCAATGGGTTCAAGGGATCGCGGGCCGTGTTCCAGGATCTGCTGTATCAGACCGTGCGTCAGCCCGGCGCGTCGTCGACCGATACGACGCAACTGCCCTCGGGCATGCAGCTCGGCACGGGTGTGCAGGAGGTCGCGACCGAGCGTCTGTATTCGCAAGGCTCGCTGACGCAGACGACCAACGCGAAGGATCTCGCGATCAACGGCAGCGGTTTCTTCCAGGTCCAGATGCCCGACGGCACGACCGCATACACGCGCGACGGCGAATTCCAGACCGACCAGAACGGCGTGCTCGTGACGGCCGAGGGCTATCAGGTCCAGCCGCAGATCACGATTCCGCAGAACGCGACGTCGTTCACGGTCGGCAGCGACGGCACCGTGACGATCACGACGCCCGCGAACGTCAATGCGACGCAGATCGGCTCGATCCAGCTCGCGAACTTCATCAACCCGGCCGGCCTCGAAGCGCTCGGCCAGAACCTGTTCTCGGAGACGAGCACCTCGGGCGCGCCGCAAGTCGGCACGCCGGGCCTCAACGGTCTCGGTTCGCTCCAGCAAGGCTACGTCGAGGCGTCGAACGTCAACGTCGTGCAGGAGCTCGTGAACATGATCCAGACGCAGCGCGCGTACGAGCTCAACAGCAAGGCGGTCGAGACGTCCGACCAGATGCTGCAGAAGCTCACGAGTATTCAGTAACGCAAACGGATCCGGCCGCGCGCCGCCTCGGGCGGCGCGCGCGGGAACCGAACACGATGGTGGCAGTGATGGTATCTCTCGAATCCTTGATAGCCGAGCTTCGGCGGCCCCAGCGGGCCGTGGCGACGCGCCGTACGCTCGCGGCATGCGCGGCCGCGGCGCTCGCGGCGTGCGCGCAGATTCCGCAGCAACCGCTCGTGCAGCAGCCGATGACCGCGATGCCGCCGCCGCGGCCCATCGTCGCGCAGTCGACGGGCTCGATCTATACGGGGTATTCGGATCATCCGCTGTTCGAGGACAGCCGGCCGCGCAACGTCGGCGACATCCTGACCATCGTGATCGCCGAAAACATCAACGCGACGAAGAGCTCCGGCTCGTCGGCCTCGCGCGCCGGCTCCGAGACGTTCACGCCGACGGCGATGCCCGGCATCGTCGGCGGCCTGTTCAATCACTCGGCGACCTCGGTCACGGGCGACAACACATTCCAGGCGACCGGCGGCGCGGCGGCGCAGAACACGTTCAGCGGCACGCTGACGGTCACCGTCACGCAGGTGCTCGCGAACGGCAACCTGATGGTCAGCGGCGAGAAGCAGATGCTGATCAACCAGGGCAACGAATACATCCGGTTTTCAGGGGTCGTGAACCCGACGACGGTCTCCGGCACGAACACGGTCGAGTCGTACCAGGTCGCGGACGCGAAGATCGAATACAGCGCGAAGGGCTATATCAACGAGGCCGAAACCATGGGCTGGTTGCAGCGCTTCTTCCTCAACATTGCGCCATTCTGATCATGCAAGCCTCGTTCTCATTCCGCATGGTCCGGCAGCTCGTGTCGGTCTCGTTGCTCGTGGCCTGCGCCACGCTCGGCGCGCTCGCGCAGCCCGCGCACGCCGAGCGCCTCAAGGACCTCGCGCAGATCCAGGGCGTGCGTGACAACCCGCTGATCGGCTATGGCCTCGTCGTCGGTCTCGACGGCACGGGTGACCAGACGACCCAGACGCCGTTCACGACGCAGAGCTTGACGAATATGCTCGCGCGTCTCGGCATCACGGTCACGGGCGCGACGAATATGCAGCTCAAGAACGTCGCGGCCGTCATGGTCACGGCGGATCTGCCCGCGTTCGGGCGTCCCGGCGAAGGCATCGACGTGACCGTCTCGTCGATGGGTAACGCGAAGAGCCTCAAGGGCGGCACGCTGCTCATGACGCCGATGAAGGGCGCCGACGGCGAGGTCTACGCGATCGCGCAGGGCAATGTGCTCGTCGCGGGCGCGGGCGCGTCGGCCAACGGCAGCAAGGTCCAGGTCAACCAGCTCGACGTCGGCCGCATCTCGAACGGCGCGTTGATCGAGCGCGCGGTTCCGACCGTCATCGGTCAGGCGGGCACGCTGCAGATGACGCTCAACGAAACGGATTTCGAGAACGCCCAGCGCGTGGCCAACGCGATCAACACCGCGTTCGGCGGCGGCACGGCGGTGCCCGTCGACGGCCGCACGGTCGCGATCAAGTCGCCCGGCGACCCGGCCGCGCAGGTCGCGTTCCTCGCGCAGGTCCAGAACCTCGACGTATCGATTTCGAAGCAGGCCGCGAAGGTCATCGTCAACGCACGGACCGGTTCGGTCGTGATGAACCAGATGGTCCAGTTGCAGACGTGCGCGGTCGCGCACGGCAATCTGTCGGTCATCGTCAACACGACGCCGCAGGTCAGTCAGCCCGGTCCGTTCTCGAACGGGCAGACCACGGTCACGCAACAGTCGCAGATCCAGGTCCGCCAGGAAAACGGCTCGCTGCAGATGATCAAGGCCGGCGCGTCGCTCGCCGACGTCGTCAAGGGGCTCAACGCACTCGGTGCGACGCCCGCGGACCTGATCTCGATCCTCCAATCGATCAAGGCGGCCGGCGCGTTGCGCGCCGACCTCCAAATCATCTAAGGGGCGCGCCATGACGAACCTGAGCATGCAGAACACGCTGGGCGGCAGCACCGACGCGGCCGATATCTCGAACCGGTTCGCGCTCGACACGAACGGCTTCGCGGCGATGCGCACGCAGGTCCAGAACTCGCCGCTCGCGGGCGCGAAGCTCGCGGCGCGCCAGTTCGACGCGACGTTCATCCAGATGATGCTCAAGAGCATGCAGGATGCGACGCCGTCGAAGGGCCTGCTCGACAGCGAAGCGGGTAACCAGTACATGTCGATGCTCGATCAGCAGCTCGCGCAGCAACTGTCGACGCGCGGCATCGGCGTCGCCGACGCCTTGCTCGGCCAACTGCTGCGCAACCAGGGCATGCAGGTCGGACCCGACGGTCAGCTCATGAGCAACGACGCGAACGGCACGACGAGCGCATCGGGCGCGATCAATACGAACGCGATGCTCAATATGCTCGCGCAGTCGGCCTATGCATCGGCCCATGCGCAGGGGCAGTCGCTCGCCCAGAACGGTCAGGATTTCAACGCCGACGACTCGGACGTGGGCTACGACGGCGACGACCGCAAGCAGGCCTTCGTCAACAAGCTCGGCAGCGCGGCGCGCACGGCCTCGGCCGCGTCGGGCATTCCGGCGCGCTTCATCCTGTCGCACGCGGCGCTCGAATCGGGTTGGGGCCGCCACGAGATCCGCGAAGCCGACGGCTCGACCTCGCACAACGTGTTCGGCATCAAGGCCGGCAAGAACTGGACGGGCCGCACGGTCATGGCGATGACGACCGAGTATGTCGACGGCGTCGCGCAGAAAGTCCGCGCGAAGTTCCGCGCGTACGACTCGTACGACGACGCGATGGTCGACTACGCGAACCTGCTGCGCTCGAATCCGCGCTACGCCGACACCGTCGCGTCGTCGCACGACGCGGTCGGCTTCGCGAACGGTCTGCAGCGCGCGGGCTACGCGACGGATCCGGCCTACGCGAAGAAGCTCGTGCGGATCATGAATCAGATGGTCTAGCCGTCGAGGTCCCGGTGTTTCGCGCGTCGCGGCGCGCCGAGACAGGGGCCGGGGCGGGCATTGGCAGAGATCGGCAGGGATCGGCAGGAAACCAGCAAGAAATGGCAGGTAATGCGCGGCAAGGCGAGCACGGCTTCACCGGGGCGCTCGTCTGCTCAAGTTTCGTGGGTGCGGGCCGTTAAGCAGTCATTGACCGGCCTGAGCCATTCGATGCCGCACCGTCCGGCGCGTGCCAGGACGTCACGGCAACACAGGATCACGCATGACACAATCGCTCATACAAATCGGCTCCACCGGCTTGAATGCCGCGCAGTACGGCCTGTCGGTGACGGGTAACAACATCGCGAACGCGTCGACGACGGGGTATTCGCGCGAAGTCGTCGACTACTCGGAATCCACGGGACAAAACTTCGGCGCGGGCTATCTGGGCTCGGGCGTCAATGTCGTCACGGTCCAGCGCCAGTACGCCGAATACCTGAATCAGCAGCTCAACGCGGCTGTCGCGCAGGGCGGCATGTTGACGACGTATAACTCGTCGGCCGAACAGCTCAACGACATCGTCAGCGATCCGACCGCGGGGATCACGACCTCGCTGACGACGCTGGCCTCGGGTCTCTCGACCGTCGCGAACAGTCCGAGCGACACGTCGGCGCGCGCCGCCGCGCTCGGCGACATCAATTCGCTGACGACGCAGTTCAACGAGGTGACGCAGGAGTTCAACAGCGTCCGCTCCGACATCAACACTGAGCTGACCGGCGCCGTTTCGCAGATCAATACGCTGTCGTCGCAGATCGCATCGCTGAACAAGCAGATCGTGACGGCCGAGGCGTCGTCGGGCCAGCCCGCGAACCAGTTGCTCGATCAGCGCGACGCGGCGGTCAATCAATTGGCCCAGCTCGTCGGCGCGACGACGACCGACAACGCCGACGGCTCGATCAACGTGACGATCGGCAACGGCCAGTCGCTCGTCAACGGCCAGTATTCGTACAACCTGACGACGGTCGCGTCGTCGTCGAATTCGTCCGAACTCGACATCGCCTATCAGGTCACGAACAGCGCCGGCGTCACGTCGACGATTCCGATCTCGGAAAGCGTGCTGACGTCGGGCACGGTCGGCGGGCTGTTCCAGTTCCGCAGCCAGACGCTCGATCCGCAGCAACGCGCGCTCGGCAACATCGCCGTCACGCTCGCGACGACGATGAACGAGCAGAACGAAGCCGGCGTCACGCTGACGGGCGCGCAGGGCAGCGCGCTGTTCGACGTCACGCAGCCGACCGTGACGGCCGCCACGGCCAATACGGGCGGCGCGACGATCACCGCCACCTACGGCGGCTCGACGCTCAGCAGCCTGACCGGCGACAACTACACGCTGACCTACGAAGGCGGCGGCAACTATTCGCTGC
Source organism: Pararobbsia silviterrae (assembly GCF_003628125.1). Lineage (GTDB taxonomy): Bacteria > Pseudomonadota > Gammaproteobacteria > Burkholderiales > Burkholderiaceae > Pararobbsia > Pararobbsia silviterrae. Next base: position 71,728 of record NZ_RBZU01000017.1, on the reverse strand, counting down.
AGGACACGACCACGGGCGGCGCACCGGTCACGGTGAGCGCGACGGCCGATACGTCGGGCACGGGCAGCTCGATCAACGTCGACGGTCTGCAGATCGCGATCTCGACCGATCCCGCCGTCGGCGATTCGTTCCAGATCCAGTCGGATACGACCGAGGCCGGCTCGACGCTGTCGGTCGCGATCACGGACGGATCGGACATCGCGGCGGGTTCGCCGCAGGCGACCGCCACGACGGGCACGACGAATACGGGCACCGGCACGATCACGGTCACCTCGCCGCCCGCGCAGTACTACCCGACCGGCGCGATGATGCAGGGCACCGTCACCGCGACGGTCAACGCGACCGGCACGCTGGACTTCGCGCAGACCACGACCGGCGACGCGTTGCCGGACGTCACGGTCACCGTCAACGGCGTCGCGACGACGTATTCGCCGCCGACCAATGTGCCGGTGACGGCGGGCGCGACGTACAACGTCGGCGGCGTGACGTTCACGATGAGCGGCACGCCGGCCACGGGCGACACGTTCACGCTGACCGCAAGCGCGGCTGCGCCGTCGGACAACACGAACGCGCTTCAGCTCGCGAACCTGTTCAACGAGACGACGATCGGCAGCCAGACGTATTCGGGCGCGTACTCGGCCTTCGTCGGCGCGATCGGCGACGCCGAATCGACGTCGAACACGGCGAGCCAGGCACAGACGACGCTGATCTCGCAAGTCACGCAGGCACAGCAGTCGGTGTCGGGCGTGAATCTCGACGAAGAAGCCGAAAACATGATGACCTACGAGCAGATGTATCAGGCGAACAGCAAGGTCATCCAGGCGGCAAGCACGATCTTCGACGCCATCATCGGCATCGATACCTGACCTTATCTGTGATGCGCGGCGCAGCCGCGCACAACGACTGACATCGAAGGAAACGACATCATGCGTATCGCAACAAGCACGATCAACGCGATCGGCGTGGCCGGGATGGCCAACCAGACGTCGCAGATGGTGACGCTCGAGGAAGAAATCTCGACGAACCGGACGGTCAATCTGGCCGGCGACAACCCCGTCGCCGCTGCGGAGTCCGTGCAGGTCCAGACCTCGATCCAGAACCAGACGCAGTACACGGCGAACCAGGATTCGGCCACGACGGCGCTGGGTCTCGAAGACAGCACGCTGAGCAGCGTCTCGACCGTGATCCAGAACATTCAGTCGGTTCTTGAACAGGCGAACAACGGCTCGCTGACCGACACCGACCGTGCGTCGTACGCGACCGAGCTCGAGTCCGATCGCGCCCAGTTGCTGGCGCTCGCGAATACGACGAACTCGACGGGCCAGTATATTTTCAGCGGCGCGCAGACGAGCACGGCCCCGTTCTCGAACAATCCGAGCGGCGCGGGCGTCGTCTACAACGGCGATCAGGGCGTGATCAACGCGCAGATCAGTTCGTCGCGCCAGATCGCGACGAACGATCCGGGCAGCAATGTGTTCATGTCCGCGACGCCGGGCGCGACGTCGCCGATCCCGACGGCATCGTCGTCGAACACCGGCTCGGGCACGATCGGCGTCGTCTCGACGACGCAGTCGGGCGCGGCGTCGAACGCCGACAGCTACACCGTGACGTTCGCGGTCGATGCGTCGGGCAACACGACGTACACGGTCACCGACAATTCGGCGACGCCGCCGACCGTTTCGTCGGCGCAGAACTACACGGCCGGTTCGTCGATCCAGCTCGGCACGGGCGAGACGATCACGATCAACGGCGCGCCGGCGGATGGCGACTCGTTCAACGTCGCGCCGCCGACGGCGTCGCAAAACAACATCTTCGCGACGATCGACAACGCGATCGCGGCGCTCCAGACGCCGTCGCAAAGCGCGTCGGGCCAGACGAACGTCACGAACCAGATGGCGACGGCGCTCTCGCAGGTGGCGAACTCGTACACGACGGTGCTGACGACGCTCGCGTCGGTCGGCTCGCGCGAAACCGAAGTCAACGCGACGAGCACGCTGACCTCGACGGTCAGCACGACGTACTCGACGCAGCTCAGCAACCTCGTCGGCCTGACGACGGATGCGATGGCCGGCGTCTACTCGCAGCTCTCGACGATCCAGACGCAGCTTCAGGCGACGGAAGAAGCCTATTCGTCGACGGCGAAGCTGTCGCTGTTCTCGGACATCAACACCTGATACGTCGGCGCGGGCAGGGTATTCACGGGGCTCAAGCCCGCTGCCGCGCTGCCGTTATACAGATATAAGCGACGCCGCGCGAAGACGGCACGAAAGTTCAATCGCTACGGGGGCGTTCCGGGGGCCAGTTCGATCGGTACGGGACGTACGCGCAACGGTCACGCACAGCGTGGCCGTTTTTTTTTGCCCGCTTCCGTGACGAAAGAGGCGGGGCGGCCAGCGTTGTCATCGGCCGCCGCAAACCCCTTCGGATATCTCCCGCCGCTTCTTCTTGAGTCTTCTTGAGGGGCTGTGCGCACGCCCGCTTGGGAAACCTTCTATCCCAGACCGCCGACCACGCGCACGACCGCATCCATCGCGGCCGAGAACAGCCGCGCGAAGAACGGCATCAGGTTCGGCGTCATCCACTGAAGCATCAGCAAGCCGACCGACAGCGTCAGCGGAAAGCCGACCTGGAACACGCCGATCTGCGGCGCGGCGCGATTGAGCACGCCGAGCGAGAGGTTCACGATCAGCAGCGCGATGATGACCGGCAGCGACAGCAGCAGGCCCGCTGAAAAGATCGTCTCGCCCCAGGCCGCGACCGTATGCAGGCCGAGCGCGGCGATCGGCGTCGCCGAGATGGGAATCCGATAGAAGCTGTCGAGCAGCGTGCCGAGCACCTGCAGATGCCCGTCGATCGACAGGAAGGCCAGGATGCTCACGAGGTTCATGAGCCGCGACAGCACGTCGGTCGAGCCGTCGGTGCTGCCCGTCAGGAGCTGCGCGAAACCGAGGCCCATCTGCAGCCCGGCCATGTCGGCGGCGGCCTCGATGGCCGTGAAGACGATCTGGATCGTGAAGCCGATCGCGGCGCCGATGAGGATCTGCTCGGCCAGGATCAGCAGGCCGATCGGCGTCGTGACGCCGATCGCGGGCAAGGCCGGCAGGCTCGGCGCGATGATGATCGTGATCAGCAGCGAGATGCCGACCTTGACCATCACGGGGATCGACGCGTGGTTGAAGAACGGCGCGGTCGCGAACAGCGCGAGCAGGCGCGTCGCGGGCCAGATGAAGGCCGCGAGCCAGGCCATGAGCTGCGCGTAGGTGAACGTGATCATCCGGAGATCCGCGTGCGCCGCATCGTGCGTCGCGTTGTGCGTCGTAAGGCGCGTCGTGTGGCGCGTGGCATCGTGCGTCCGGGCGCGGCGCGCGCGCCTAGCCGATCAGCGACGGAATGTTCGTGAAGACCTGCCGCATGTAGTCGAGCATCATGTGCAGCATCCAGGGACCGGCGATCACGAGCGCCGCGAACACGGCGAGCAGCTTCGGGATGAACGACAGCGTCGATTCGTTGATCTGCGTCGCGGCCTGGAACAGGCTCACGACGAGACCGACGACGAGCGATACGAGCAACAGCGGCGCGGCGAGCGTCAGCGCGATGACCATCGCATGGTGGGCAATGCCCATGACGGATTCTGGCGTCATGACAACCTCGCGATCATTGGAAGAAGCTCTGCGCGAGCGAGCCGATGATGAGCTGCCATCCGTCGACGAGCACGAACAGCATGAGCTTGAACGGCAACGAAATCGTCGCCGGCGACACCATCATCATCCCCATCGACATCAGCACGCTCGCCACGACGAGGTCGATGATCAGGAACGGAATGAAGATCGTGAAGCCGATCTGAAATGCGGTCTTGAGTTCGCTCGTCGCGAACGCGGGCACGAGCAGCGACAGCGGCACGTCGGCCGGCGTGTTCATCGGCGCGGCGTGCGAGATCTTCGCGAACAGGGCGAGATCGGGCTCGCGCGTCTGGCGCAGCATGAACTGCTTGAACGGCTGCGCGCCGCGCGTGACGGCTTCCTCGAACTGGATCGTGCCGTCGGAGAACGGCTTGTAGGCGTTCTGGTACGCGTTGTCGAGCACGGGCGACATCACGAAGAACGTCAGGAACAACGCGAGCCCGAGCAGCACCTGATTCGGCGGCGTCGTCGAGAGCCCCATCGCCTGACGCAACAGCGACAGCACGATGATGATCCGCGTGAAGCTCGTCATCATCAGCAGGATCGCGGGCAGGAAGCCGAGCGACGTGATGAACAGCAGCGTCTGGATCGGCAGCGAGTAGCTCGTGCCGCCGTTCGCGCCCGGAATCGCGATAAACGCGGGCAGGCCGCCGGGCGCGCTGCCCGTGCTCTGCGCGTACGCCAGCATCGGCAGCGCGAGCGCCGCGCCGAGCGCGACGCGGCGGACGAGCCGGCGGCGCGCTTGGGGGACCGCGGAAGTCGGTGAGTCGTTCATGTCTGATCGCTGAGGCGGTTATCGGGCGGCGCCGATGTCGTCGTCGTCGCGACGTGCGGATCTGCCGAGCTTCTCGCTCAGGCGATGGCGAAAATCGGTGGCGAACTGCGCGACCTGAGGCGAAACCGGCGACGCCGTCGCGCTTTCGCGCGCGGGCAAGGTATGCAGATGCGTGACGCTGCCGGGCGCGACGCCGAGCACGAGCCACGTTTCGTCGATCTCGACGACGACCACGCGTTCCTTCTGCGTGAGCGGCGTCGTGCTGACGAGCTTGACGAGACCCGTACGCGGCGCGGTCCGGTTGAGGCCGAGCCGCCGTGCGATCCACGCGCATCCGAAGATCAGCGCGATGACGAGGGCCAGTCCGAACAACGATTGGAAGAGACCTGCGAGACCGAGCGCCGGAATCGCGCTCCCGGTGTCGACGCCCGTGCGGGCCGCGGCGCGGCTCGCGCCGCCCAATCCGCCGCCGACCACGCCCGATGCGACGATCGAACCGCTGGCGGCCTGTTCACCCGCGGCATGCGCGGCGACGAGCCCCCCGCTTGCCACAAGCAGCGCGAGCGCGCTGCCCCATACCCTGCTGGCGGCGCGCGCGGCGGCGCGCCAGGCCCTGGCTTTCATCGATTCAGTTTCCGGATCCGTTCGGACGGAGTGATGATATCAGTCAGCCGGATACCGAACTTGTCGTTGACCACGACGACTTCGCCCTGCGCGATCAGACAGCCGTTCACGAGCACGTCCATCGGTTCGCCGGCCATGCCGTCGAGCTCGACGACCGAACCTTGCGCGAGCTGCAGCAGGTTCTTGATCGCGATCTTCGTGCGCCCGAGCTCCACGGTCAGCTGGACCGGGATGTCGAGAATCATGTCGATGTCGTTGCGCGTCGTCGTCTGCGGCGCGCCGGCGAGCGGCTGGAACACGCTCGCGCCGGCCGATGCCGTGACCGGCGCGGATACGACGTTTTGCTGCTCGGCGAGCGCGCTCGCCCAATCGTCGACGCTTTGCTCTTCGTCCGGCGCCGGAGTCGTCGTGTCACTCATATCCGTTGTCCTTTTGGTGATCCTGGGCGCTGATCATCTTGTTGACGCGCAGCGCATATTGACCGTTGAAAGTTCCGTAATGGCAGTCCATGACCGGCACGCCGTCGACCTTCGCGGTCACGTGCTCGGGCATCGTCAGCGGCAGGACATCTCCGACCTGCATATTCAGAATCTGGTGAAAATTCGTGCCGATCTCGGCGAGTTCGACCTTGAGATCGACGAAGGCCGTCTGCACCTGCTGCGACAGCAGACGCACCCAGCGGCGGTCGATTTCGAGCGCTTCGCCCTGCAGCGGGCTCGACAGCATGTCGCGCACGGGCTCGATCATCGAATACGGCATGCAGATGTGCATCTGGCCGCCCGTCGTACCGAGGTCGATCGAGAACGCCGTCGAGACGACGACTTCGTTCGGCGTCGCGACGTTCGCGAACTGCGTCTGCACTTCGGCGCGGATGTACTCGAACTCCACCGGGAACACCGGCTTCCACGAGGCGCCGTAGTTCTCGAACACGATGTTGAGCAGGCGCAGGATGATGCGCTGCTCGGTCGGCGTGAAATCGCGGCCTTCGACGCGCGTGTGGAAACGTCCGTCGCCGCCGAACAGATTGTCGACGATCAGGAACACGAGGTTCGGATCGAAGACGAACAGCGCCGTGCCGCGCAGCGGCTTGATGTGGACGAGGTTCAGGTTCGTCGGCACCGGCAGGTTGCGGATGAACTCGCTGTACTTCTGGACGCGGACCTGACCGATCGATATTTCGGCGCTGCGACGGATGAAATTGAACAACGAGGCGCGCATGAGCCGCGCGAAACGCTCGTTGATGATTTCGAGCGTCGGCATGCGGCCGCGGACGATGCGTTCCTGCGTCGCCAGGTTGTAGGGGCGTACAGACCCGCCGTCGGCGCCGCCGCCGCGCGCCTCGGCGCTCTCCTGATCGCCGTTGACGCCCTTCAGGAGGGCGTCGACTTCCTCTTGTGACAGGAACTCTTCGTGCGACATGGCTCTGCTCTGGTTCGCTTACTGGACCACGAATTCGGTGAACAACACTTCGGCGACGTGATTCGCCGGACCGCCGTTCGTGAACGGCTGGTCGACCGCGGCTTCGATTTCGGTGGCGAGCTTTTGCTTGCCGTCGAGCGAAATCAGATCCTCGGGGTGCTTGTTCGAGAGCAGCAGAAGAATGCGGCTGCGCAGCTCGGGCATGTGTTCGGTCAGACGCGCCTCGCCTTCGGCTTCGGCCAGGCGCAGCGTGATGCCGACGTGCGCGTAGCGCTGGCCGTCATCCGAGATCAGGTTGACCGTGAACGGCTCGAGCGTGAAGAACACGGGCGGCGGAGCCTGCACGACGGCGGGCGTCGCGGGACCGCTGCTCTTCTGCTTGGTCAGCATCCAGAAGGCGGCGCCGCCACCCGCGAGCACGAGCACGAGTACCGCCACGAGGATGATGACCAGCGTGTTCTTGCCGCTCGCGCGGGGCGCTTCGGTTGTGGATGCCATGGGAGAAATTCCTTGTACTTACAAAACGAATTGTCGCGGAACGCGCACGCCACGATCGAGGGAACAGAAGCCGTAAAACCGGCTAACTCGCGCGTTTGCGAGACGTTTGCGCGCCTTGCGCGCACTGGCCCGTCGAGTCTTCTTTATCGGCGGTGTCGGGTGGGGCCTTTAGGCGCGTTCGTGAAAGAAGGACCCCGCGCGTCTCGGCGGACGCGCGGGGCGTGAGGATGTGTCAGGCAAACGTGTCGACCGCGCGATCCGAGACGCGGACCGTCGCGACGGTCTGCGTGAGCACCGAATCGTCGCTCGCGTCGCTGTCGTTCGAACGCGAACGGCCCGAGCCGCCGCCGTTCCCTCGTCCCGACCCGTTGCCCTGCTGCGCGAACGACGCGAATTGCTGTTGCGCGGACTGGTCCGACACGGTCGTGCTGCCCAGGCCGATCCCGTTTTGCGCGAGCGCGTCGCGCAACTGCGGCAGCGCGGCTTCGACGGCATCGCGGACTTGCTGGTGCGACGACATGAACATGGCCGTCGCGTTCTTGTCGGCGACGTTGAGCACGACCTGCAGCGGACCGAGGTCCGGCGGGTTGAGGCTGAGCTGTGCGGTCTGCTCGTGCGCGCTCGAGAGGAAGACGACCTTTTGCGACAGGGCCTCGGCCCATTCGTTCGTATTGCCCACGGGCGGGTCGATCGACATCGTCGCCGCGGCGCCGGCCTGTTCGGCCAGCGACGGCTGCGTCGCCGTGTTTTGCGCGGCCGCGATGGCGGCCGCCGCGGCTTCGGTCGCGCCGGTGTTCTGCGCAGTGGCGTCGGCCGCGTTGCTCTGCGCTTGCGAAAGCGCCTGCTGAAGCGCGGCCTGGTCGGCGGCTTGCGCCGCGTTCGACGTGCTCACGCCGAGATCCGCGGCTTTCGGGTCGGCTGTCGTCGACGTCGGCGTATCCGAGGTCGAGGCGTTTTGCGCGCTCGTCGCCGCGCCGTTGGCGATGCTCGACTTGGCGGCTGCGTTCAGATTCGTCGTGGCGCCCTTCGCCGCGGCGGCGGTCGACGCGGCGCCCGTGGCGCCCTTCGGTACCGCGAGGCCCGACTTCTGCAGCATGCTCAGCGCGGCCTGCAGGGCCGACGCGCCTTGCGCCGTGCCGATGTCGGCGTCGTCGGCCTCATCGGCGGCCTGGCCCGCGGCGTTCGCCGCGGCGCCGGCCTGTTGATTCGCGAGCGCGGCGGCGGCGCTATTGAGCGCGGTCGTCGCCGTGGCGCTCAGTTGCGCGGCCTTTGTCGAATCGGTCGCCGTCGCGGTCGCGGCGGCCTGTGCCTGCTGGCCGTTCGCGAGCGCGGCAGCCGCGGCGGCGGCCGCTGCTGCCGCGGCAGCGGCTGCGTTCTGTTGTTGCGCGGCGGCGGCCGCCTGATCGGATGCGCTATCCGTCGATGTGTTCGTATTCGACGCGCTCGATTTCGACGACGTACTGCTGTGCGAACCGGTCGACGACGTGTGATGGCTCGTCTGCGACGTCGATCCGCTGCCTTGCGTGTTCGACGACGAATCGGACGCGTTCGACGCATTGGACGTGTTCGAGGCGTTCGACGTATTCGATGCGCTGGACGTGTTCGACGTATTCGACGCGTTCGATGTATTCGAGGCGCTGTTCGACGCCGTGTTCGTCGGCGTGTAACTGGTGTTCGAATACGAGGACGACGACATCGAATTCGTGGCGCTCGCGTTCTCGCTCGCGGCGTTCAGCATGTCGCTGAAGCTGTTCGTGAGGGTCGACGCGTCGCTCGTATTCGAGGCGGCGGCGTCCGACGAACCGGTCAGGACGGAGGTCGCGCTGTTCAAGGCGGCAAGGACGAGTGGCAACATGGTTCGGTTCCCGGAAATCAGTCGTGCGTGGAGTCGCGACGCATGCGCACGATCTTGGCCGCATATTCGTCGGATTCGCGCTGTTCGCGTCGCGCGAGCACCGCTTGTTCGCGCAGGCGCGCACGTTCGGCCAGCGCTTCGTATGAGGTGAGCTTGCGGCGCTTTTCCATCCAGTGGTTCCGCGCGACTTCGAGCTTGCGCTGCGCCGAGACCATCACGCGGCGCTGCTGTTCGACCGCCGCGTCGAGCGTCTCGATGAACGTCTGGAAATTGCGCCAGTTCGCGCCCGAGAGCCCGGACTGGGCCGAGGTCGTGAGACGCGTGCGGTATTCGTCGCGATAGCTGATCAGCGCATTGGTTTGCGTTTCGGCCTCGGTCGCGACTTTCTGCGCGTGCCCGAGCGCACGTTGCGCTTCGTCCAGTTCGCCGCTCGCGAGGTCGATCAGCGTGGCTAGCGGCAACTCGTTCGAGATCATCCTGAATCTCCTGTCGGGTTATGCGTGCTGACCCTGCGCATTGGAAAACAATGCGGAGAGTTGCGCAATACTTGTCGCATAGTCGGCGCGTTCGAGCATTTTCTGCTGCAGGAACATCTCGAGACGCGGATACATCGCGATCGCGCGGTCGATCTGCGCATCGCGGCCCGGCGCATACGCGCCGACCGCGATGAGATCGCGGTTGCGCTGGTAGCGCGACAGCGTTTGCTTGAACTTGCGGACTTCTTCGAATTGCTGGTCGGTCACGAGCGCGGCCATCGCGCGGCTGATCGAGGCTTCGATATCGATCGCCGGGTAGTGGCCCGATTCCGCGAGCGTACGCGAGAGCACGACATGGCCGTCGAGAATCGCGCGCGCCGAGTCGGCGATCGGATCCTGCTGATCGTCGCCTTCGGTCAGCACCGTATAAAACGCCGTGATCGAGCCGCCGCCCTTCGGTCCGTTGCCCGTGCGCTCGACGAGCGCGGGCAGCTTCGCGAACACCGACGGCGGATAGCCCTTCGTCGCGGGCGGCTCGCCGATCGCGAGCGCGATTTCGCGCTGCGCCATCGCATAGCGCGTCAGCGAATCCATGATCAGCAGCACGTTGCAGCCCTGATCGCGGAAAAATTCGGCGAGCGTCGTCGCGTACGCGGCGCCCTGCAGGCGCATGAGCGGCGTGACGTCGGCCGGCGCGGCGACGACGACCGAGCGCTTGATCCCCTCTTGCCCGAGGATCTGCTCGATGAATTCCTTGACTTCGCGGCCCCGTTCGCCGATCAGGCCCACGACGATGACGTCGGCGCTCGTGTAGCGCGCCATCATGCCGAGCAGGACCGACTTGCCGACGCCCGAGCCCGCGAAGAGGCCCATGCGCTGGCCGCGTCCGACGGTCAGCAACGCGTTGATCGCGCGCACGCCGACGTCGAGCGGCGCGTGGATCGGGTCGCGCAGCAGCGGGTTGATCGGCGTGCCGTGCAGCGACGCGTCGGCTTGCGAGTTCAGGGGGCCGAGGCCGTCGAGCGGCCGGCCCGCCGAGTCGACGACGCGACCGAGCATGCCGAAGCCGACGGGCAGGCGTTTTTGCCCCGCATGCGGATCGTCGACGGGCGCGACTTCGAGCGGGAACACGCGCGCGCCCGGCAGCAGGCCCGCGACTTCGGTCGTCGGCATCAGAAACAGCCGGTCGCCCTGGAAGCCGACGACTTCGGCTTCGGCCATCTTGAGCGGGTTGCCCGGCGGCAATTCGATGAGCGCGCCCGCGCCGACCGGCATCCGGATCCCGACGGCTTCGAGCACGAGACCGGCCGCGCGGGTCAGCCGTCCGCTGCGCAGCAGCGGGCGCGCGAGCGGCGCGGCATGGCCGATCGCGGCCATGCGTTCGCGCCACGCGGCCAGATGCGGATTCGAGGCGAGCGCGGGATCGTGCGTGGCGACGATGGCCGCACGTGCCGCGGCATCGGGCTCCATGAACGAGTGATGACGCTGCTCGGCGGCTTCCTGTTCCGCGTCGAGTTCGGCTTCGAGTTCGGCGACCGTGCGCGCCTTGCTCGGCGTCCAGTCCATCTCGTCGAGTTCGGCGGGGCCGCCCTGGACAGCCGCTTGCGGGGCGGGAGCCGGAACGGGATCCTGCGTCGGTGCCGGTGCCGGTGCCGGTGCCGGTGCCGGTGCCTGAGCCTGAGCCTGAGCCTGAGCCTGAGCCTGAGCCTGAGCCTGAGCCTGAGCCTGAGCCTGAGCCTGAGCCTGAGCCTGAGCCTGAGCCTGAGCCGGAACGGGTTCCTGAGTCGGTGCCGGGGCCGCGGCCTGAGCCGGCTGTGCGGCGATCGGCGAGGGCGTCGGCGGTGCCGGTACGGGCTCGGGAGCACGCGCGGCGGCGACGGGCGCGGGTTCCGGCGCGGGTGCGGGTGCCGCAGCAGATGCAGGTGCGGGTGCCGGTGCAGGCGCCTGGGCGCGAGGCGCGGGTTCCGCGAAATCGTCGGGCGGCAGCGCGGGCGCGGATGCCGGCGCGGCGCGGCGCGGCGCGTCGATCGTCGGCGCGCGATCCTCGCGGCCCGCGAACGCGCCGTTCGATCCGCCGCCTTGCGCGCCGCGATCGGACACGCCGTCGTCGCGCGTCATACGCGGCGCCGCCGGGGCGCTCGCGCGCGTGAACGTCGGCGGTGCGTCGAAATCGTCGGGCGGCAGTGCATAGGTCCGCGGGCTCGCGGCCGCGGATGTCGTGCTCGCGCGCGACGACGCGGGCGGACGCGCCGCGCTGTCGTACGCGTTGCGCGCCTGCGTCGAGGCCTCGACGAGCTCGCGTTCGAGTTCGCTGAGGTCCGGGGGCAACAAGGGCGAGCTCATCGTCGGACGCCTACCACTCGCTTTGATGGCCGAGCGCGAGCAGCACGCGCTTCCAGCGCGTCGTGAGCGTCGCGTCGATATCGCCCGTCGCGGCGCGCGCGCGGCAGCCGCCGCGTTCGATCGCCGGGTCGGCATGCAGCGTCCAGCCGTTCGCCTCGAGTTCTTCCTTGAGATACGCCTCGAGCACCGGCATATCGGCCGGATTCACGACGATCTGCGGCGCGCCGACGAGGGCGGGCTCCGTCGCGAGGACTTCGCGCACGGCGCCGAGCAGCACGGTCGGATCGAGCGTGATGCTCTGCCGCACGACTTCGCGCGCGACGTCGAAAGCGAGTGCGACGATCCCGTCGGCCACCTCGGCGTCCGCCGCGGCCAGCGCCGTCGTGAACGCGTCGGCGACCGCCTTGAAGTGCGTCGCGACAGCCTGCGCATCGCTGAGACCCTTGTTGAGACCGTCGAGATGCCCGGCCGAGAAGCCGGCCTGATAGCCCTCGGCATGGCCGGCGGCCGCGCCTTCGGCATAGGCCGCCGCGCGCGTTTCCTCGATGAGGCGCGCGCGCTCGGCGATCCACGGATCGGGCACGGGCTCCGCGGGCGCGGGAGGCGGCGGCGGCGGAGGGGGCGGCGGCGGGTCGAAGGACGCCATCTCCCAGCGTTCGTACGCTGTGAGACGCTCCTTCGGTATGGGTTGGCCGCGACTCATGGACGACATCCCTCTTCGCTTTAGACGTACTGGTCTTCAGGCTTGCTGCCGAGCGTGATTTCGCCCTCGTCGGCAAGGCGTCGGACGACCTGCAGGATGTTCTTCTGCTCGGCTTCGACTTCGGACACGCGGACCGGGCCGCGCGACTCGAGATCCTCGCGCAGCAACTCGGCCGCGCGCGACGACATGTTCTTGAGGAACTTCTCGCGGAGCTCGGGCCGTGCGCCCTTGAGCGCGACGATCAGCGATTCCGACTCGACTTCCTTGAGGATCACCTGGATGCCGCGATCCTCGACGTCGATGAGGTTGTCGAACACGAACATCTGGTCGACGATCGCCTGCGCGAGTTCCTCGTCGTAGCCGCGCACGTTCGAGACGACCGATTCCTCGTTCGTGCCGCTCATGAAGTTCAGGATTTCGGCCGCCGCGCGCACGCCGCCCATCGGGCTGCGCTTGAGGTTGTCCGAACCCGACAGCAGCTTCGTGAGCACGTCGTTGAGTTCGCGCAGCGCCGTCGGCTGGATGCCGTCGAGCGTCGCGATCCGGAGCACGACGTCGTTGCGCAGCCGTTCGGTGAAGAATTCGAGCACTTCGGACGCCTGGTCGCGGTCGAGGTGAACGAGGATCGTCGCGACGATCTGCGGGTGTTCGTTCTTGATGAGTTCGGCGACCGCGCCCGAGTCCATCCACTTGAGGCCTTCGATGCCGCTCGTGTCGCCGCCCTGCAGAATGCGTTCGATGAGCCCCGACGCCTTGTCGTTGCCGAGCGCCTTCGTGAGCACGGCGCGGATGTACTCGCCCGAATCGAGCGAGAGCGCGGACAACTGCTCGGCTTCCTGGCGGAATTCCTCGAGCACGGCGTCGATCTGGTCGCGCGTCACGTGCTTGAGCGTGGCCATCGTCGCGCCGATCTTCTGCACTTCGCGCGGCTGGAGGTATTTGAATACCTCGGCCGCCTCATCCTCGCCGAGCGACATCAGCAGGATCGCGGATTTGGTCAGACCTTCAGCCTTCATCATTCACCCAGTTCTGGATAACGCTTGCGACCGCCTTCGGATCGGACTTCGCGATCTGGCGCGCGTAGGCGAGGTTGCGGTCGAACGACGTCGTCTGCGGCGCGCCGAGCGCCGCGTTCTCGCCGATCGCGTCGACGACGTTGCCGTTCTCGTCGACGAGCTGGCCTTCGCCGTTGAGCGACGTCGGGCCCTCGATCGCGGCGAGCGCCGCGGCTTCCTGCTCGGCGAGCGTCGGTTGCGGATTGAACTTGCCCTTCATCCACGGGCGCAGCACGCCGAAGAACAGGATCATGAAGACCATGGCCATCAGCACGTACTTGCCGATGGTCTTCGTCAGGTCGAGCGTCTCGGGCTGCTTCCAGAACGGCAGTTCGGGACCCGTGTTCGGACCCGTGAACTCGCCGTTGACGACGTTCAGCGAGTCGCCGCGCTTCGCGTCGAAGCCCATCGCGTCGCTCGCAAGCTGCTTGACCTGCGCGAGCTGCTCGGCGGTCAGCGGCTTCATCGTGACGTGGCCTTTCGCGTCGACCGTCGGCTTGTAGTTGACGAGCACGGCCGCGCTCAGACGGCGTACGCGGCCTTGCGGCGTATCGATATGGCGGACCGTCTTGTCGAGCTCGTAGTTGGTCGTCGTGTCCTTGTGCTCGCTCGACGGCCCGAGGTTCGCGGTCGTCGCGCTCGCGCCGCTCGCGGGCGGATTCGCCATCGGCGCGCTCGCGGGCTGCGGCGGCGTGTTCGACAGCGCGCCGGGCACGCCGCCCGACGGCGTCTGGCCGAGTTCCTTCGATTCGCTCGTCTGCTGGCTGCGGATCGCGCTGTCGCGCGGCGATTCGTTCGGCGTGTACTCCTCGCTGCTTTGCTCGATTTTCGAGAAATCGATGTCCGCGCTGACCTGCGCATGGACGTTGCCTTCGCCGAACAGCGGCGCGAGGATCGCGTTGATGCGGCGTTGCGTGTCCTGCTGGATCTGGGCGACGTATTTGAGTTGCGTCGCGTCGAGGCCCGTGCCGGTTTGCGGCGCCGTCAGCAGATTGCCGTTCTGGTCGACGATCGTGACGTTCTGGGGCGGCATATCGGGCACGGCCGACGACACCATATGGGTGATGGCGGCGATCTGGCCGTCGTCGAGCGCGCGGCCCGGCCACAAATTGAGCATGACCGAGGCGGTCGGGCTCTGTTTTTCGCTGACGAAGACCGTCGGCTTCGGAATCGCGAGGTGCACGCGCGAATCGTTGACGGCCGACAGGGCGTCGATCGTGCGTTCGAGTTCGCCTTCGAGCGCGCGCTGATAGTTGACCTGCTCGGCGAACTGGCTGATCCCGAATTTCTCGTTGTCCATGAGTTCGAAACCGACCGCGCCGCCCTTGGGCAAGCCCATCAACGCGAGATGCAGCCGAGCCTCATGGACCTGGTCGGCGGGGACGAGGATGGCGCCGCCCGTATCCGTCAGCTTGTAGGGCATGTTCATCTGCTGGAGCGCGGTGATGACTGCGCCGCCGTCGCGGTCCGACAGGTTGGTGTAGAGCACCTTGTAGTCGGGCGCGCGCGTCCACAGATAGAGCGCGGCGAGCGCGGCCACGAGCAGCGCGCTGACGATGATCAGCGGCAACTTCGGGTTCGCGCGAAGCTGGGTGATGACGGGCAGGCGCTGCTCGAGCGCCGCGATCACGGGGATCGACGACGGCGCGGGGGGCGCCGCGGACGCCGGCGCGCCGGGTGCGGGCGCAGGCGCGGCGTTGGGCGCGACGGCGCCGCCCGGGGCGGCGTTCAGCGGTGCCGGGGTCGTAGTCGCGGCGTTCATGCGGCGTCTCCGATCAGGCCAGCTATCAGGGTGGATGAAACCATCATCACGGCGAAACTCTCCAGAATTCGACGGTGCTGTGTTCGTGCGCGCAACCCGCGGTCCGCGGGCGGGCAGTGAACGACAGGTTCTGCACGTTGCCGATTATTGGACGGCAAGGCGAGTACCGATCGGGGGAATAGAACCGGGTTTTCCCGTCAATTGACCGGCTTGCCCGATCGAGGGGGGTGCTACAGTCCGTTCCATCGATACACGCGTCCAGCGCTTCGCGCGCACGGGAGAGTCTTATGAGCGGTGTTACCCCGATCGCCTCCGCCATGCAGCAGATCCAGTCGATGGCCGCCGAAGCGGCCGGCGACGCGCCGTCCATCGGCACCATCGCCGAAAGCGGCGCGGCATCCGGCGAATTCTCGACGCTGCTCGATAACGCGCTGCGCAAGACGAGCGGCAAGCAGATGCAGAGCGTCGCGCAGGCCCACGCATTCGAAATGGGCGCGCCGAACGTCGCGCTCAACGACGTGATGGTCGACATGCAGAAGGCGAATATCGCGTTCCAGGAAGTCGTCGAAGTCCGCAACAAGCTGTCGTCGGCCTATACGACGATCATGCAGATGAGCGTTTGACGGGCCTTTGACCGGGCCGCAAGGGATAAGGGACGGGGTTCTCCCGTCCGTGTTTTCTCGGTTCGCCCCGCACGGCGGGTGTGCCTGGGCACGCGCGCACGTCTGACGCGCGACGATCTCGGCGCATCGCCCGATCGATGTCTCCGAGCGCGCGGATTCACCTCTGCGACAGCTCGTTTTTCTTCTTTTTCTCTTATTTCCCGCGATTTTTCGACGACTTCGCGCCTTTGGGCGCGGCGTTCGGCAGCGGCCCCGGAAGCGGCGGCGCGGCGCCGTGTTCGAGCCGGTAGAGCCACGCGAGCAGCTCGGCGACGGCCTGGTAGAGCATCGGCGGCACGTGGCTGTCGAGATCGACGTTCATCAGCAGCGAGACCATCGGCGACGATTCGTGGACATAGAGTCCCGATTCGCGCGCGCGCTGGACGATCATGTCCGCGAGTTCGCCATAGCCCTTCGCGACGACGCGCGGCGCGACGTCGTGACCGTGATCGTAGGCAAGCGCGACCGCTTCGCGGCGGGGCGTGCGGCTCATGTCGGGCTCCCTGAATCCGTATTCGAGCCCGAAACGTCGTCCGGGCGCGCCGGTGCGGCGCTCGCTTGGGCGGCTCCCGTCGTCTCGTGCGCGCGGATCCCGTCCGCGCTGCGAATCGCGAGCTGTTCGAGATTGAGCCCGGCGCCGGCCAGCGCGCGCATGAAATCCGACGTGCCTTCCTTGAGCGTGGTCAGCGTGCGGCCGTCGGCCGTGATCCGCGCGCCGAGCCGGTGGCCGGTCAGCGTGAGCTCGGCGTTGACGAGGCCGAGCCGCGGCAGTTCGATCGCGATCCGCGTACGCCAGACGCGATGCTCGGCGGCCTGCGCCTCGTCGTGGTCCCAATCGAGCTCCCAGTACATGCGCGAGTCCGGCCAGGCCTCGCCCGACCAGCGGAAGCGCGGCTCGGGACTTTGCAGGAATTCGAGCTGCTGGCGCACGATCGAGAGCGCGTCGGGATGGATCGGCAGCGTGCCCGGCGTCGCGCTGGCCTGCAAGGTCGGATCGTTGTCGGCGGCCGCCGCGAGCGCGCGCTCGGCCGCGCTCGCCGACGCGTCGGGCGCCTCGCGGACCTGCACGGCGGCCTGCGCCGCATACGCGGCGTTGCCCGCGTTCGCGAACAAGGTGCTGCCGGGCGTCGGGGCATAGGCGTCCGATGCTTCGGACGCATTGGCCGACGCGCGCGCCGACGTCGCACCCGCGCCCGGCGCGTTCGCGGGCGCGTGGTCGGCCGGCACGAGCGCGTTCTGAGGCACGGCGGCCGCGCTCGCGTCGTCGACGACGGTTTGAATCAAGCCGTCGTCGAGCAGGTCCATGCCATCTCCGTCGCCGTCACCCTCGCCGCCATCGTTCGACAATGCAGCGAACAACGGCGAAGCCGCGCCGAACGCGGCTTCATCGTCGGCGATATCGACGTCGACGATGTCGGCCTCCAGGCCGTCTTGAGCCGCTGTGCCGCTGGCCGCGGGGCGGCCTCCCGTGAACGGTTCGGGCGCGCCCGCGAGCGTGCGCAATGCGGCTTCGGCGTCATAGGGCCAGCCGTTTTCGTCTTCGGCGGGGGGCAGATTGGATTGCGGCTCCTGGTTCAGCAGCGCGCTACTGCGCTGGCCGGCGAACCACTGAGCGAGATGGGATTCGTAGAAGAGGCCGCTCGTGTCGAGCGCCTGTTCGAGCGCCATCGCGAGCGACGAGGCGAGGCCCGCGAACGGCGGTTCGCCGACACCGGATGCCGCGGCGGCGCCGGGCGGCGCGGACCAGAGCGCTTGACGGCCGATGACCGGCGGGGCCGGCTCGCCGTCGGCGCCGCGCGAGATCACGTCGAGCGTGCGTGCGGCGGGCGAGAGTACCGCTTGAGCGGAGGCGGGCGGCGGCTGTTCGACATCCGCGACCTGGGACGGCTGGGCGTTGGCCCACTGCGTCGGCGCGGCCGCTTCGGCGGCCTGCGCCGCGTTCGCGTCGGTCGGCCCCGAGATCGCCTTCAGCAGTATGTCGATCTGACTCGTCAGCGCGGACGCGACAATCGGGTCGATCCCGCTCATAACGACCTCACCCGCGTGCTGCGTTCAGTCCGTACATGTCGCGCAGCGCGGTCGTCTGGCGATTGCTGACGAGCAGCGCCGACAGACGCGCGACGCGCGGACTCGCGAGATCGCGGATGGCGGCGTCGTTGTCGAGAATCTGGCGGATCAGCTCGTGCTTGTGCTGGCGTTCGGCTTCGTCGAGCGCGACGCGGGCGTCGATCGGGCGGATCTCGTCGACGAGACGTTCATATTGCTTTTGCAACTCGAACAGTTGATTCCAGTCGTCCTTGCGTGCCGCGTCGAGCATGCGCGCGGTCACGCCAGCGATGGCTTCGTAGTACGAGAACAGTTCGAGACTGGAATTCATATTGCTAGACTTCCGCGGCGGTAAGCGGTTGCGCGACTTCGGGACCGATCGCTTTCCACGCATCTTCGAGGTTTGCGAGCAGCGCGTCGACCTCGATGATCAGCGTGTCGTCCATACGCAACGTGGCTTCCATAAGCCGCCGGTTCATATAGGCGTACAACGCGTCGAGGCGTTGCGCGATCTCGCCGCCGGCTTCGAGGTCGAGCACGTCGCGCAGACCGCTGCCGATGATGCCGATCGCTTTCGAGATCGCCTTGCCCTTGCCCTGAATGTCGTTGCTCTGGACCGCCATGCGCGCGACCGCGAGCGCTTTGCGCGCACCTTCATACAGCAGCACGATCAGGCGATGCGGGCTCGCGTCGACGACACTCGTTTGCACGCCGACTTGTGAATAGGCGCTCGCGCCGAATTGTCCGTACATCATGGCTCTCCTGGTATTGCTGGGTGCTCGGCCGGACGCGCGCGCCGCGCGTGCGATGCGTCGGATCCGCCCGAGACTTTGACGTGCGGACCGCCGGCTGGCGGCCCGCGTGGTGCTTAGCTGCTGCTCGTCGTCGGGTTGAAGATTTCCTGCAGATAGCTACTGATGCTCGACATCGACGCGAGCGTCGTCTGCAGCGCGGTGAATTCGGCCTGGTAGATCGCGCTGACCGAGTCGATATACGACTGCTGCGTCGACTCCTGGTCCTCGATCTGCGACACCTGGTCCTTGAGCGTATCGACCGCGCCCGTGATTGCGCCGTCGACGGTCGCGTCGCCCGTGCCCTGCACGGCGACCGCGTCGTTCATGACGTTCGTGAGCTGCGTCGCGATCCCCGTCGAATAGCTGACCGTACCGCGCGAACCCGTTTGCGAACCCGTAACCGTCACCGTGATGCCCGAAACGGGCGTATTGCCGCTCGCGGTCAGCGTCTGACCCGAACCCGTCGCCGGATAGCCGCCGATCGAGCCCTGGATGTCGGTACCGGCCACGCCTGTGTTCGTCGTCGAACCGAACAGCGTTGCCGCGTCGGTGCCGGAGATCTGGACCGTCGAGTCCGAACCGTAGGTGTTCGACGTGACGACGAGGTTGGTGCCGGTCGAATCGACCGACACGGTGACGCCGTAGCCGTCGCTCTGATACGTCGAATTGCCGTTGATCGCCGCCTGCAGCGCCGCCGCGTAGTCGCTGAGTGACGAATACGAACCGGCGGGCACCGTGACGCTTGCAAATGTGCCGTTGAGGTTGACCGAGAGTTGCGTCGCCGCCGTCGGAACGGCCGGCGACGCCGTGCCGGTCAGCACGCCCTGCGTCGCGGCCTGCGTGACGTTGATCGCGTAGGTGCCCGACGTCGGCGTCGTCGTGCCCGTCGTGCCGGCGGTCACGAGCGGGTCGGTCGCCGATTCCATCGTGCCGAACAGGGCCTGGAAGGCTGCCGAGTTCGAGGCGAGCGCGTCCTCGAGCGTCGTCGAATCGAGGTCGAGGTCGCCGGTCGTCGCGTCGAGCGTGATGCCGATATCGGCGAGCTGCTGATAGGTCGTCGAGCCGCCGACCGTGCCCGAGACGATCTGCTGGATCTGGCTCGTGAGCTGCTGGACCGTGCTGTTGCCGATCAGCGGGCCGTTGTTGTCGGAGTCCGACGCGTCGAACTGCGTGAGCGGCGCGATCGCGGCCTGCATCGCGTTATAGGCGGTCACGAAGTTGTCGACGAGCCCTTCGAGGGTGCCCGTCGCGGTGCCGACCGTGATCGTCGCGGTGCCCACGCCCATCAGCGCGATCGAGAGACCCGGATACGAGTTGTCGGCCGTGTTCGTCGCGCTCTGGATCGGCGTCCCGTTGACGGTCATCTGCGCGTTCTGCGCGACCGACGTCTCCGTCATGTCTTCGGTGCCGCCCGGGTTGTACGTGAACATGTTCGTGAGCGTCGAATCGCCCGTGCCCGTGCCGCCCGCGCCGGCCACCGAGATCGAGATCGCTTCCGTGGCGCCGGTCGTGTTCGAGGTGATCGCGAGACGATACGGTGTGCCGCTGCCGTCGTTGACGATCGTCGCCGTCACGCCGATGTTGGCCGCGTTGATCGCGGTCCGGATGCCTTCGAGCGTGTCGTTGGACGAGTCGATCGTGATCGGCGTGACGGTCGAGCCGGCCGTTGCCGTGAAGCTCTGCGACGTCGTTCCGTCGCTATTGGTCGTCGTCGTTGTCGTGCCGAGCGAGATGTTCAGCGTTGTCGTCGCGCCCGTGCCGATCGGCGTCGAGGTGCTGGCCACGCCCGTCGCGAGCAGCGATTCCGACTGCGCGAGCTGCGTGATGTTGACCGTGTACGAGCCCGCGGTCGCGCCCGGGTTGATCGCGGCCGACGCCACCGTTTCGTCGCTCGTCGCGGCGGAGAGCGTGTTGAAGCTCGACGAATACGTGAGTTCGGAGATCGAATCTTCGAACGTGCTGAACGCGCTCGACAGCGTACCGAACGCGGAGATCTGCGAGTCGACGTCGGCGGCTTGCGCCTCGAGCTGGAGCAGAGGCACGCTTTCGACCGACATCAGGCCGCTCATCAGCGAAGACAGATTCATGCTCGAGCCGATGCCGGAGCCCGAGATGATGGTCTGGGCCGCGGCCTGAGCGGCGGCTTTCGCTTCCGCGAGAATTTCCGCGGCGGAAGTCGTTTTGCCCGTGCTCGTCGAGCTGGTGGTCGAAGAACTGACGCTGGAAGTCATGCGCTTACCTCTTTTCCTAAAAATTCAGTTGCACCGCGGGCATGCCGGACCTGCCGGCCGGCCGCAGTCGAAGCTGATTGGCCTTATACCTTCTCGCCGATCAGCAGGCCTTTCTGCTCGGCGAGTTTCTGCGCGGCCAGGATCGCGTCTTCGCTCGGCATCTGGCGCACGGTCTGCCCGGTGTCGGTATCGACGACCTTGACCACGCGCGTGAGCGTCGACGGATCGACCGTGAACTCGAGCGTCGTGTCGAAACGCTTGAGTGCGGCATTGATTTCGGTCACGGCCTGCTGGGTCGAGTTGGCCTGGCTGACCGGCAGGGGTTGCTGGATGACCTGGGCGTTCATCGCGGCGGCGGCGCCCGAGAGCGTCACCGCATCGTCCTGCGACTTGCTTTCGCGTTCGTCGTATGCCTGAACCGAATCCGTGCCGCTGCCGAACTGGGCGGCGACTTTCGGATCGACGGAACTGGCGCCTGCGGTTGCCGATACGTCCATGTCATTCCCCTGGGAGACCGAATCGAAATGACGTCGCGCGGTGTCGTCTGCGATACCCGCGATCGGTAGATTCGATCATTTCGTTACGGACTCGCATCGCCTGAAAAAAACGGCCGGCATGCTCGTGTTCCGCGATGCCGACTGTCCAAACGATGCCTGCTATTTTCACTGCTTGTTAATCCTTGTTGCTAATCCTTGCTGCGTGCCCTGCCTGTATTCGTAACGCGTCAAACCGTACCGCTTCGATACTGCTTGCCGCATTCCTGCAGCCTTCGTACAAGCGCCCGACGGGCCTTGCGCGGGTAGCGCGGACCTGCCGGGCGGGCATGATGCGTCGGTCGGGACCGCGGCGCCGCCCGATCATGCCGGCGCCGCCGCGAACCCGCCTGCCTCCTTACTGCTGGAGGAGCTTCAGCACGTTTTGCGGGAGCGAGTTCGCTTGCGCGACCATCGCCGTACCCGCTTGTTGCAGCACCTGCGCTCGCGACAGATCCGATGCTTCGGCCGCGTAGTCCGCATCCTGAATGTCGGACTGTGCACTCTGCGCGTTCTGCGTCGCCGACTGGATGTTCGTGATCGTCGACGAGAAGCGGTTTTGCACTGCGCCGAGTTCACCTTGCAGGCTGTCGACTTCGTCGAGTGCCGAGTCCACTGCGAGCAGGGTTTGCTGAGCGTCCGCCACGGTCAACACGTCTGCCGTCGCGAGGCTGCTGTTCGCGGTGCTTGCCGTGTAGATCGTCGTTTGCGAGCCCGACAGACCCGAATCCGACACGACCGGGCTCGAACCCGTCAGCGTGATGCCGGCGTTCGAGAACGATTCGAGCTGGAGGTGGCCGCTCGAGTCCGCCGATGCGACGACGTTCGAGATGTGCGCTGCGTTGATCGCGGCGGCGAGGTCCGCTGCATTCCACGTCGTGCCCGTCGTGACGACCGTGCCGTTCAGCGTGAAGCTCGTTGCCGTCGTGCCGCTGAGCGACGTCGACGAATCAACTGCGCGGCCCGTGCTTTGGAGGTTCGTGCCAACCGACAGGCTCGTTGCATCCGAACCCGACAGACCGATGACGCTGCTCGACGACAGGGTGACCGTACCGTAGAGCGTTTGGCTCGAGCTCGTGACCGCGCCTTGGTTCGTCGTCAGCGCGCCTTGGCTTGCCGAGTCCGTCAGGGCGATGTTGCGGCCGTCCGCAGCGGTCAGCGACAGCGTGCCGTCGGCGTTTTCCGTTGCCGTCACGCCGGTCGTCGACGATTGTGCGTTGATGCCGTTGATCAGGTCACCGATCGACAGGCTGCCCGCGCCGGCTTCGTAGACTTCCGTGCCGTTGACGCTGATCGTCGTGGCGGCGGCAACCGAGGTCGCGACCGTGACGTTCTGCGTGTTCGTTGCCGTGACGCTCAGGCCCGAGATGTCCGAACCCGAGATCGCTGCGGCTGCGGCGTAAGCCGAGTCAGCCGATTGGCCTTCGTCGGCGCCCGACGTTGCCGAACCGATTGCCACCGTCGTGCCCGAACCGAGCTGGATCGCGAGCGAACCCGACGACAGGTTTTGGTCCGTGCCGGCGCCGATCTGGAGCGTCGTTTCCGACGTTTGACCGATCTGCGACGTCTTCATGCTGCTCGACAGATCGACGCTGATCGTCTGACCTGCGTTCGCACCGACCTGGAAGCTTGCGACGCCGAACGAGCCGTCGAGCAGGTTCAGGCCGTTGTATTGCGTTTGCGAAGCGATACGGTTGATTTCCGAGAGGCGCTGTTGCACTTCTTCGTTCATCGACTCGCGGTCGCTTGCCGAGTACGTCGAGTTCGACGCTTGCACGGCCAGTTCGCGGATACGTTGCAGGTTGGCCGTGATTTGCGTCAGTGCCGAACCGGCGGTCTGCGCCAGTGCGATACCGTCGGTCGCGTTTTGTTGCGCAGCCGTCAGACCGTTGATCTGCGAGGTCATGCGATCCGAAATCGCGAGGCCTGCAGCATCATCCGCCGCGCTGTTGATCTTCAGACCCGAGGACAGGTCAGTCACAGCCGACGTCAGGCTGGACTGCGTGTTCTGCAGATTGTTCTGAGCGATCTGCGACAGGATGTTGGTGTTGATGATCGAGGACATTGAAGCACTCCGTTTTCCAAGAGTGGTGTGTTATCGGCACACCTGCCGTAACGAGGCTCTGATTTGATGACGTACTGCTTAGCCGCCGTTGATTGGGTTATCGGAGGGTCCTTGCAAAGCTTTAGGGTGGGGTCGAGGGCGAGGGGGGCAGGGCACGGGAAAATGGGTCGCCGCGACCCGTTCGCGCCCGATTTCGCGAATTCGATCATCCGTCGCTCGCGCCCGATGGCTGGGGGTTTCGGGGATTTCTCGCGCGACGCGGAGAACACGCTTACGGGATGAAGTGCAGGTGTAAAAAAATGTTACTCGTGCCGTCTGCGTGAGCGATTTATTTCGGCGTCTGTAATCAAGATCAGGCGGAAAAGTGCCGCGAAATAAGGCAAATGAGGGGGCAGATGAAGGGGAGGATGAGGCCGGGGGGCGAGCAAGCGCACGATCGTGCGCGATCCGAGCGTTCGATTGCCGCTCGGCGGTCGTCCGGCTATCGGACGCGCGGACCTGAAGCCGGCAATCGGACGTGCCGGCCGGATGTCAGCGCTTTCAAGCGAGATTCAAGCGAGCGGTGTGTCAGGCGGCGGCCGAGCCGACGTCGATGAGGTTGTTGCTCATCACGTAGTACGTGAGTTCGGCGTTGTTCGAGAGACCCATCTTCTCGAGCAGCCGCGAGCGATAGACGCTGACGGTCTTGACCGACAGCGAGAGCGCGAGCGCGATGTCCGTGAGCCGTTTGCCCGAGCCGAGCATGCACAGCGTCTGGTATTCGCGGTCGGACAGGCGTTCGTGCGGGAGCTGGTCGCCGTCGAGCGAGACGTAATCGGCGAGCGCCTCGGCCATCTGGACCGATACGTACTTGCGGCCCGCCGCGACCTGCCGGACCGCGCCGATCATTTCCACGGCGTTCGACGTCTTGCTCAGGTAACCGGCGGCGCCGGCCTTGAGCGCGCGCACCGCGTACTGGTCCTCGCGGTACATGCTGAACATGAGCACCGGCACGCGCGGCGCCTTGCGGCGCAGCCGCTTGAGCACCTCGATGCCGTTCATGTCGGGCAGCGAGATGTCGAGGAGCACGATGTCCCAAAATGCCCGATCGATCTGAGCAAGGGCCTCGGCGCCGGTCTCAGCCTCGGAGACGTCAGTTGCAATGCCCTTGTCGAGCAGCAACTGCTTGACGCCCTGACGCACGATCGCGTGGTCGTCGACGAGCAGAATGCGTAACGTCATGGTGGCTGAATTCAAAAGCGTTGGTCTGGGTGCAGCGTGTCGTGACGCGTTGGCGTCTTTTATCTCGCGGCGCGTCTCAGCGCGCCGTGCAAAGCGTGTCCCACGGGAGTCTGGCGCGGATCTGCGTGCCTTGTCCCGCTTGTGAAACCACCTTCAGCGTGCCGCCAAACGCCTCGCAGCGCGCGCGCATTCCAGCCAGACCGAACCGGTTGGCCTTGGCGCGCGCGCCGCGGGCGAGTCCGCGGCCGTCGTCCTTGATCGTGACCGTAAGGAAACGCCGCTCGGCGACGAGGGTGACCTCGACACCTTGCGCCGCCGCATGCTTCGCGGCGTTGTTGAGCGATTCCTGGACGATCCGGAAGACGGTATTGGCCCCGTCGTTTTGTATGGTCGCGAGCCGTTCGCGCAACATCGGCGTGTCGGCGATCAGCTCGAAAGTCGTCAGCAAGTGCGTCGTGTCGCCGAAATCGCCGATCCAGCGCTTGAGCGTGGCCGCGAGGCCGTCGTCGAGCGCCGGCGCATGGCCTTCCTCGACGAGGCGATGGCTTGTTTCGCAAAGTTGGTCGAGCGCGGTGTTCGCTGTCGCAAGCGCCTCGTGACACGCCTCGGCTGCATTCATCGGCAGCCAGGTCTCGATGCGCGCGAGCGCGAAGCGCGACGCGGTCAACTGGGCGCCGAGCCCGTCATGCAGTTCACGCGCGAGTCGCGCGCGTTCGGCTTCCTGCGCGCGGACCAGATCGGTCGCGAGTTCGCGTACGCGCGCATTCAAACGTTCGATTTCAGCGCGCGCCGCGAGGAGTTCCTGATTCGCCGTGACGCCATGGCCCCAGCCGGGCTGGACATGCCCCGTCGGTGGAACCGAGATCGACACGTCGCGCACGACAGCGTCTTCGGGCAGGTAAACATGTCCCGGCGACGTCGAGGCCAGCATTGACAAGGAATCTGCGTGGAACTGCATGTTCGATTCACCGATTGGATGTCTGACGACTGGGCAGATCAAGCGTATTGCGAAACTGTTACGGGGCAATGTAACTGAATTTACATTCGGTAACAACTTGGTAAATACGCGCTGTCTCGTCAGGCAGAAATTTCAGAGCAGCGCGCATGGTAATGGAAAACGCCTGTCCTGAAAGGGGCCTGGCGCCTTGCGCCGCGAAAAAGGCGCGCTTTCGAGGGCTTCGATTGATACGGCCGACGTCTCGAAACTGCCTATTTTCTGGGTAAAAAATTCTGACACGACGTGTAACAGATTGTCCGCGAGTACGAAACACTTTGCGGCGCTCGACGGCCCGGTGACCTGTTTTCTGAGTGCTCAAAAAAGTGGCCCGTCTCAAAAATTCCAACTATTTTTAGGTAAACCCCTCTAAATTGGTTGAAAAATGCAAGTTGTTGCGTTGTTGCACAGATTCGAGCGGTGCACGTCGACGTGCGTCGACACACGATTAAGCGCGTGCATCGCGTGTGCCTGACCGCGTGCGGGACGTCCACGAGGATGAATGGCATGTATGTCGAATCGGAATAAAAAAATCCCCTCAGGAATCGATTTCCTTGAGGGGATTGTTGCGTCCCGTCTACGCGGGACTGCGCCGTGCGTGTAAAACGATCAGCCGACGAAGGCTTTTTCCACGACGTAGTGACCGGGCGCGTTGTTGCTGCCTTCCTCGAGACCCATATTGGCCAGGAGTTCGCGCGTGTCCTTGAGCATGTGCGGGCTGCCGCAGAGCATCATGCGGTCGTCTTCGAGCGAGAACGGCGGCAGGTTGAGATCCTCGAAGACCTTGCCGGTCTGGATCAGGTCGGTGATGCGGCCGCGCGTCTGGAAGCTCTCGCGCGTGACCGTCGGGTAGTAGACGAGTTTTTCGCGGATCAGCTCGCCGATATGCTCGTGCGCGGGCAGATGCTCGGTGATGAATTCCTTGTACGCGAGTTCATCGACGAAACGGCACGTGTGCGTGAGGATCACGCGCTCGTAGCGGTCGTAGACCTCGGGGTCCTTGATGATGCTCATGAACGGCGCGAGCCCCGTGCCCGTCGAGAGCAGCCAGAGGTTCTTGCCCGGCAGCAGGTTGTCGACGACGAGCGTGCCGACGGGCTTCTTGCCGATAAAGACCTTGTCGCCTTCCTTCAGATGCTGGAGGCGCGAGGTCAGCGGGCCGTCGGGCACCTTGATCGACAGGAACTCGAGGTTTTCCTCGTAGTTCGCGCTCGCGATACTGTAGGCGCGCAGCAGCGGCTTGCCGTCGACTTCGAGGCCGACCATCGTGAACTGGCCATTCTCGAAGCGGAACGAGGCGTCACGTGTGCAGGTAAAGCTGAACAGCGTGTCAGTCCAGTGATGCACGCTGAGAACGGTTTGTTCGTGAAGGTTGCTCATATCTATCGGATCATGCCGGGCGGCAGCGCAGCGCTCGAACCAAAAACGAGCGCGCCCGATGCGGGATCGGTGCCGTCGGCGCGGGTCTACGGGATTTTTCAGACTGGCTGGGCCGCTATTCTACCGGACTCGGGAAAATCCTGAGTTTGCCCATGCGTGCGGGGAGGAAAACACGCAAATCGGCGTGTTTCCGCGTGTTTCGCCGCGTACCGGCCCGGCCGTGTCGCGCGGCGGCGCCCGAGCGCGCGCGCGCCCTAAACTTTGGCCGGTCCGGGCCGTTAAAGTGAACACACGCGCGCGCGCCCGCAGGCGCGCCGCTCAAGCCCGGGCCGCGCGCGACGATGCGCGGCAGGGCGGCCCCGGACTAAACAGGTGATACGACGATGAACCAGTACGAGCTCGCACGCGCGGCGCTTGAAAAGAAGGACTTGGGCGCGGCGGAGCGCGGCTTGCTCGCGGTGCTCAAGGCCACGCCCGACCATGTCGAAGCGATGCGCGAACTCGCGGTGCTCCGGTTCATGCAGCGGCGTTTCGACGAAGCCGAACGGATGGCGCTCGCCGCGATCGCGCTGCGCCCCGGCGACGCCGACAGCCATCTCCAGCTTGCCGACATCTATACGGCCCTCAAGCGGCACGACGACGCGATCGCGCGGCACGAGGCCGCCTGCGACGCCGACGCGAGTTCGGTGCGCGCGTGGGTCATGCTCGGCAACGCGTATGAAAAGCACGGGCGCGGCGCCGACGCCGTATTCGACCGCATGGCGCGTGTGCTGCGCGCGCAGCCCGATCTGAAGGCCCTGTGGCTGTTGCTCGGCAATATGCGCGCGAACCGCGCGCAACACGGCCAGGCGTTCGATGCGTACGACCGCGCCGTGCAATGCGACCCCGCCGATCTCGATGCGCAACTGCTGCGCGCCGGCGCGCTGTATCTGCTCGAACGTTACGACGCGGCGCTCGCGGGTTACGACGTCGCGCTGAAGCTCCGGCCCGCGCTGCATTACGCGTGGTCCCAGAAGGGCAATATCTTCGTGCGTCTCGGGCGTCGGCAGGACGCGCTCGTCGCGTACAAGCAGGCGCTCGAGATCGAGCCGGGCTCGTACGACGCGCTCGTCGGCATGGGCGCGACGCTCTGGGAGCTCGATCAATTCGACGCCGCGCTGACGTTTCTTCAGGCGGCCCTCCATGTGAATCCGCGCGGCGCGGCGGCGTTCAACAATATCGGCCAGGTCATGGCGTCGCTCAAGGACGACGCGAACGCGATCGCGATGTTCGACCGCGTCCATGAAATGGAACCGGACTCGCTGGCCGAGGCCGATCTCTCGGCCGCGACGTGCCGTCTGCGCATGGGCGATTTCGCCTCGGGATGGCAGGCTTACGAGCGGCGTTTCCGTCTCGATCGGAACCCGATCGTCGAGCCCGGCCGGTACGCGGGCGCGCGCCGCTGGAACGGCGAACGCATCGACGGCAAGACCTTGCTCGTGGTCGCCGAACAGGGCGCGGGCGATACGTTCCAGTTCGCGCGGTATCTGCCCGGCGTCGTGCAGGCATCGGGCGCGCGCGTGATCTTCGCGGTCCAGGCGCCGACCTTGCCGCTGCTCTCGGGCATGGCCGCGCATTGGGGACCGGACGGCCGTTTGAGCATCGTGTCGGCCGATTCGACGTTGCCGAGCGCCGACTACTTCGTACCGCTGATGAGCTTGCCGCTCGTGTTCGGCACGCGACTCGATTCGATTCCGAGCGCGGCGCGCTACCTGAACGTGCCCGAAGGCTATCGCGGCAAATGGCGCGCGGCGCTGCCCGCGGACGGCCGGCTCAAATGCGGCCTCGTCACGAGCGGCAATCCCAAGCACACCAACGATCGCAACCGCTCGATGCCGCTCGCGACGCTCGCGCCGCTGCTCGCGGACACATCGGTCGTCTGGTGTGTCGTACAGCCCGGCGTGACGGCCGCGGATGCCGAGTTTCTGAAGACGGTGCCGCATGTGTTCAGCGCCGGCGCGAACCTGAAGGACTTTGCCGATACGGCCGCGCTCATCGATGCGCTCGACGTCGTGATCACGGTCGATACGTCGGTCGCGCATATCGCGGGGGCGCTCGGCAAGCCCGTGTTCGTCATGCTGCCGTGGGCCGCCGAATGGCGCTGGATGCACGATCGGCTCGACTCGCCGTGGTACCCGAGCGCGCGCCTGTTCCGTCAGCCCGCGATCGGCGATTGGCGCGGCGTGGTGAACGCGATCCGCGCGGCGCTCGTCGCGCACGCGCGCGAACTGGCGATGGCGAGCGTCGCGAAGTCGTTCGACGCTTTCTCGCGTATCGAACTGAACGCCGTCTGAGCCGTGGAGAGCGTGAGCGTGCCCCAGGCGCCGGCTTCGATGTCGATACCCGCGTCGATACCCGCGTCGGCCCCGACCTCGACACCCGCACCGGCCGACGTCCTGCGCGCGGGACGGGGTGATCTCGACACGCTCGTCGCGCTGGGTCTCGAACGGCTCGAGGCGGGCGATGCACGCACGGCCGCCGCATTCGCGCGCGCCGCGCACTTCGTCGACGATGCGCGGATCGCGCCCGTGCGCTTGCTCGGACAGGCGCTCGCGGCGCTCGGCGAGCATCGCGAGGCCGTCGATCTGCTGCGTGGCGTGCTCGATACGCCGCGCGCCGCAAACGAGCCGGCGCTCGCACAGGGCCCGCTCGACGAAGTCGGTACGCGCATCGCGCTCGCATGGGCGCTCTGCGCGTTGACGCGCGCGAACGAAGCGATCGTCGAATTCGAGCGCGCCGTGCGGCTCGCGCCGCGTTCGAGCGCCGCGCTCGCGGGGCTCGGCGATGCGCTCGCGCAGGCCAAACGCTACCCCGAGGCGCTCGACACGCTGAACCGCGCGATCGGGCTCGATGTGCAATACGGGCCCGCCTATACGGCGCTGGGCCGCACGTTGACCGAAGTCGGCCGCGCGCAAGCCGCGCTCAAGCCGCTCGAACGCGCGCTCGCGCTCGACACCGGGCGCGGCGCGCCCGCGGTCGCCCTCGGTCAGGCGCTCGTGCGGCTCGGCCGGCTCGGCGAGGCCTTGCCCTGGTTCAATCGCGCGATCGCGATCGAACCCGCGTGCGCCGAGGCATTCCGCCATCTCGGCCGCACGCTCGCCGCGTTGCGCTTCGACAAGGAGGCGCTCGACTGCATCCGCGCCGCGCGGACCTTGCGTCACGGCGACTGGCCCGATACGTGGATGGACGAGGCCGGGCTGCATCTGCGCCGCGGCGACTTCCGCGCGGGCTGGCGCGCGTATGAAAAGCGCGAGTTCGCGCAGCGGCTCGCGAACGCCGTGCCGCCGATGTGGAACGGCGACGACGCGATCGAGGGCGAATCGCTGCTGCTGATCGCGGAGCAGGGCCTCGGCGACACGCTCCAGTTCATCCGTTTCGCGCCGCGCGTCGCCGCGCTCGGCGCGAAGGTCACGGTCGAAGTCCAGCCGCCGCTGCGCGATCTCTTGCGCCGGTGTTTCGCGCAGACGCAGGTCGACGTCATCGCGCGCGACGACCCGCGTCCCGACTACACGCGCCAGAATTCGCTCGTCGGCATGCCGTACGCGTTGCAGGAGGACCCCGCGACGTATGCGCGCGACGTGCCGTATCTGTTCGCGGACGCGGACCGCCTGCCGCACTGGCGCGCCGAGCTCGACGCGCATGCCGCGCGCGCGGGCCTCGCGGCGCCGCGCATGCGCGTGGGCCTCGTGGCGTCGGGCAATCCGCAGTTCAAGCTCGATGCCGATCGTTCGATGCCGCTTGCGGAGATGGCGCCGCTATTCGCGCGCACGGACATCCAGTGGGTCGTCGTGCAGCCCGAGCTTCGCGAGCGCGATCGCACGGCGCTCGACGCGCACCCCGCGGTCTGGTGGACCGGCGACGCGCTGCGCGACTTCGACGATACGGCCGCGTTGCTCGCATCGCTCGATCTCGTGATCAGCGTCGATACGGGCGTCGCGCATCTATCGGGCGCGATGGGGCGTCCGGTCTGGATTCTGTTGCCGTATTTCGGCGATTGGCGTTGGCAGCACGATCGCGACGACAGTCCGTGGTATCCGAGCGCGCGCCTGTTCAGGCAGCCGCAGCCGAAGGACTGGGCGTCGGTCGTGGCGGCCTTGGGCGCCGCGCTTGCCGACTTTCCTATTTGAGGTCACGTCACGATGGATCAGTACGCGGCGGCTCGCGCAGCGCTCGACAAAAAGCAACTGGGCGCGGCCGAGCGAGGCTTCAACGCGATTCTCAAGACGTCGCCGCGTCATATTCCGGCGATGCGCGGCCTCGCGATCGTGCGCTTCATGCAGAAGCGTGTTCCGGATGCGCTCGCGCTCGTGCGCAAGGCCATCGATGCCGATCCGGCCGATGTCGAAAGCCATCTGCAGCTCGCCGAGTTTCAGCTTGCCCTCAAGAAGCTCGACGAGGCGCTCGCGATCGTCGAGCGCGCGTGCGACGCGCACGTCGATTCGCTGATCGCGTGGGCGACGCTCGTGCGCCTCTATCGATTGCAAGGCCGCGAAGACGAGATGGAGTCGCGCATGCTGCGCGCGCTCGACGCGAATCCGGACGCTGTCGAGCTCATGTTTCATATCGGCAATATGTACGGCAAGACCGGCGACCACGAGCGCGCGCGCGCGATGTTCGACCGGCTGCTGGCCGTGCGGCCCGATCATGTCGAAGGGCGTCTGCAGTTTGCGAATTCGCTCTACTTCCTCAAGCGTTACGACGCCGCGTTCGAACAGTACGAAGCCGTGCTGCGCCTCGATGCGAGCCGGCATTTCGCGTGGTCGCAGATGGGCAACGTCCGGCTCGCGCAGAAGCGCTTTCCCGAGGCGCTGATCGCGTTCCAGCAGGCGCTCGAAGTCGAACCGAAGTCGTATGACGCGCTGATCGGCGCGGGCGCCACGCTCTGGTCGCTCGATCATCTCGACGAAGCGATGACGTTCGCGCGCGCGGCGCTCGAAGTCAGTCCGCGCGGCGTGGCGGCGTTCAACAACATCGGCCAGGTCATGGCGGCGCGCAAGGACGACGCGAACGCGATCGCCATGTTCGACCGCGTGCACGAGATCGAGCCCGATTCGACGATCGACGCGAAGATCTCGGCCGCCGTGTCGTGTCTGCGGCTCGGCCGCTACGCCGAGGGATGGCGTCGCTACGAGAGCCGCATCCCGCTCGACGGCGCGCCGGTCGTCGAGCGCGCGCGCTATGCGGGCGCGCGGCGCTGGAACGGCGAGGATCTGTCGGGCAAGACCTTGCTGATCGTCCCCGAGCAGGGCATCGGCGACACGATCCAATTCAGCCGTTTCGTGCCGATGGTCGTGCAAGCGACGCGCGGCCGCGTCGTGTTCGCCGTCAACGCGCCGTTGTTCGCGCTGTTCGAGGACAAGGCGCGCGAGTGGGGGCCGGCGGGCAATCTCACGCTCGTCACGCACAAGGATGCGCTGCCGCCGTGCGACTACTTCGTTCCGCTGATGAGCCTGCCGCTGATTCTGGGCACGCGCGTCGAGACGATTCCTTCGGCGCCGCGCTATCTGTCGGCGCCCGAGCGCTACCGCGCGAAGTGGCAGACCGCGCTGCCCGATCGCGGCCGGCTGCGGATCGGTCTCGCGTGGGCCGGCAATCCGAACCACGTGAACGACCGCAACCGGTCGATGCCGATCCGGTTCCTCGCGCCGCTCGTCAGCGACGCGTCGGTCGACTGGTGCGTGATCCAGCCGGGGCTGACCGAATTCGATCAGCGTTCGCTCGCGACGGTCCCGCACGTGCTCAATGCCGGACCGCATCTGCAGGACTTCGGCGACACGGCCGCGTTGCTCGACGTGCTCGATGTCGTCGTCGCGGTCGATACGTCGGTCGCGCACCTCGCGGGCGCGCTCGGCCGGCCGCTGTTCCTGCTGCTGCCGTGGGCCGCCGAATGGCGCTGGTTCCATGACCGGACCGATACGCCGTGGTACCCGAGCGCGCGGTTGTTCCGCCAGCCGTCGCTCGGCGATTGGGAAGCCGTCGTCGACGACGTGCAGAAAGCCTTGATCGATTTCGCGCGCGCGAAAGCGGCGCGGACCGCTGCACCCCCCATCCAGCTCGGCCACGATTTCATCGTGCAGTGAGTCGCCGCGCGGCGCATCCGTGCGCGCTGCGCGCGCAGATCGCCGTTCTCACCTTACATCCTCCTGTCCGGCCGGATTCGCGGCTGCGCGCGCGCCGGTGCGTGCGCCTGTGTGCGCGCGACCTCATTCGCCTCGCGCGCAATGCGCGCCACCGCACATAGCGAGCGGGGACTCACGTTCGAAGCCACGTCTCGTAAGGGATATGTGAGCCATCGCACCGATTCGCGACCGACGATCCCTTCTAATGCAATCCAACCGTCGACGTGAGCCCGTAAGCGGACGTCGACGGCCGGAGCCGATTCAACGCGCAACCACGATACCTAGATCTCGTTGCCGCCCGCGCGGCATCGGCCTGTTCCAGGACCAGTCTTGCAAGGGGACCTTTGATGAATACCGCACCTCGCTACGTTACGTTGCGGCGAATCCTGTCCGAGTCGGCGCGGCTCGATGTGCCGGTCGACCAGATCGGCGATGCCAGCGACCTCTATGAGCACGGCCTTTCGTCGCTCGCGACCGTCCAGATCATGCTCGCGGTCGAAGATGCGTTCGATATCGAGATCCCCGACGCGATGCTGACGCGCAAGCTGTTCCAGTCGATCGATTCTCTTGCGGCGGCCGTCTCCGAGCTGTCCGCGAATGGAGCCGAAGTATGAGCGCGCTGACCGCCGCCGCATCCGACGCGGCTGAACTTCGCGACGCGCAGTCCGGCGCCGCCGCCGATCCGCTCGCGAGCGCGATCGCGCGCGAAGGCGAGACGGAATTCGCCGCGCTCGAAGCCGCCGCGCGCGCCGCCGCGCAGGTCGCGGCCGCGCATGCCGACGACGTCGACCGCGTCGCGCGATTCCCGTCCGAAGCACTTGCCGCGTTGCGCGAACAGCGCCTGCTCGGCGCGATGGTGCCGCGCGCGTTCGGCGGCCACGGCGCCTCGTTGCGCTGCATCGCACAGATCTGCGAGACGCTCGCGCAGTCGTGCGCCTCGACCGCGATGATCTACGCGATGCATCAGATCCAGGTCGCGTGCCTGCTCGAACATGCGCCGAGCGACGCATGGCATCAGCAGTTGCTCGAACGCCTGACCGCCGAGCAATTGCTGCTCGCGTCGGCGACCTCCGAGGACACCGTCGGCGGCAATCTGCGCAACAGTGCGTGCGCGGTGCAGGCCGAGGGCGAGGGGTTCGCGCTTGAAAAGCTCGCCTCGACGATTTCGTACGGCGCGTATGCCGACGGCATTCTCGTGACGGCGCGCCGCAATGCCGACGCGCCGGCGTCGGACCAGGTGCTCATCACGGTGCTGACGTCCGACTACACGCTCGAGCGCCGCAGCGGCTGGGATTCGCTCGGCATGCGCGGCACGTGCAGCGAAGCGTTCAAGCTCATCGCGCGCGGCGTGACCGAACAAGTGCTGCCGACGCCGTTCGCCGAGATCGCGGACCGCACGATGCTGCCCGTCTCGCACGTGCTCTGGGCCGCGGTCTGGATCGGCATCTCGGCCAACGCGGTCGATCGCGCGAAGCAGTACTTCCGCATGCAGGCCAAGGCGAAGCCGGGCGCGCTGCCGCCGGGCGGCACGCGGCTGGCCGAATCGGTCGGCTTGCTGCAGCTCATGCATGCGCGCCTGACGATGTCGCTCGACAGCTATGCGCAGGCGCGGCGCAGCGAAACGATCAGCGAATCGATGGCCGAAACCATGGCGTTCGCCTCGGACATGAACCTGCTCAAGACGAGCCTGTCGACGACCGCGCTCGCGATCGTCGGCCAGGTCCTCATGATCTGCGGCATGGCCGGCTACAAGAACGGCACGCCGTTCAGCGTCGGCCGCCATCTGCGCGACCTCCATTCGGCGCCGCTCATGATCAACAACGACCGCATCGCGGCCAACACCGCGAGCCTGTTGCTTGCGCAACGCTCCACGACGTTGAGGTTCTAAATGTCCGAAACCAAACTTCCGCTCGACGATGCGCAGCACGCCGATTCCGCCCGCGCGCTCGCCGATGTGCTCGAACGCGTCTCGGCGCGGACCTTCCGCGACGAACTCATCGACGCGGGTCTGCTGATCCCGACCGGCGTCGATGGCCTCTACGGCCGCAGCGAAGTCTTCGAGAGCGTCGTCGAAGGCATCAATCAGCTCGTTACACGCATGGGCGCGGATCAGAACGCCGAGGTCATGCGTTTTCCGCCCGCGATGAACCGCGCCGATTTCGAGGACAGCGAGTATCTGAAGAGTTTCCCGAATCTCGCGGGCACGGTGCACAGCTTCTGCGGCGGCGATCGCGAGCACCATCGGCTGCTCAAGTGCCTCGAAGACGGCGAAGACTGGATGGGCGACCAGAAGCCCACGCGCGTCGTGCTGACGCCGGCGGCGTGTTATCCGTGCTATCCGGTCGTCGCCAAGCGCGGTCCCTTGCCGGCCGAGGGCCGCACGGTCGATGTGTATTCGTATTGCTTCCGGCACGAGCCGTCGCTCGATCCCGCGCGCATGCAGATGTTCCGGATGCGCGAGTACGTGCGCATGGGCACGCCCGCGCAGATCGTCGCGTTTCGTCAGATGTGGATCGAGCGCGGCAAGCAGCTCGTCGAGACGCTCGCGTTGCCGCATTGGATCGATCTCGCGAACGACCCGTTCTTCGGCCGCGGCGGCAAGATCGTCGCGGACAGCCAGCGCGCGCAGGAGCTCAAGTTCGAGCTGCTGATCCCGATCGAGAGCGAGGAGAAGCCCACGGCCTGCCTGAGCTTCAACTACCACATGGATCATTTCGGCGAGATCTGGAAGTTCCGCACCGAAGACGGCGAGATCGCCCATACGGGCTGCGTGGGCTTCGGCATGGAGCGCACCACGCTCGCGATGTTCCGCCATCACGGTCTGGACGTCGCGCAGTGGCCCGCGAGCGTGCGCGAAGCGCTCTGGGGCGCCCGATGAACACCGTGGCGGTCGGCGCGGGCGCGGATCTCGGCGCGGCCGCGGGCGAACGGCCCGCTGCCGCGGGCCTGCATGCCGTCGAGCGCGGCTGGCAGGAGACGAACTGCTACGTCGACCTCTGGTTGAGCCTGCTCGCGGCGCGCGGCTGCGAGGCGCGCGCGGGTCTCGCGTTCACGGTCACGCAGGACTTCGAGGGCGACCAGTTCACGTTCTTCAAGTTTCCGCTGTACGACCTCGATCGCCTTTACGGCGTCAGCGTCCAGGAACTCGCGATCTACGACGCGCTCGACGAGCACGTCGAGCAGCAAGTCGCGCGCGGCCATACGGTCCTGGTCGAAATGGACGCGTTCTATTTGCCCGACACGCGCGCGACGT
The DNA here is from genome assembly GCF_003628125.1 of Pararobbsia silviterrae. Lineage (GTDB taxonomy): Bacteria > Pseudomonadota > Gammaproteobacteria > Burkholderiales > Burkholderiaceae > Pararobbsia > Pararobbsia silviterrae. The sequence goes on along the minus strand of NZ_RBZU01000017.1, from coordinate 35,201 downwards.
CCTACCGGCGCGGTCACACGAAAACGACGATCGGCATCGATCGGATCGATCGCGCGGGCGCGCGGCTCGGCTATTTCCATAACGCCGGCTACTTCACGTTGGACGGAGAAGACTATGCAGGTGTATTTCGCAAGACCGACGCGTTGCGGGCCGACCCCGATCTGCTGTTCCCGTACGTCGAGTTCGTCAAGCAGACGCGCGCCGCGCTCACGGGCGAGGCATTGGCGCACGCCTCGCTCATACGTTTGCGCGAGCATCTGGCGGCCCGTCCAGCCGCCAATCCGATAAGCGCGTTCCGCGCGGCGTTTCCCGCGCATCTGGACACGCTGATCGCGCGCGGCGAGGCGTACTTCCATCTGTACGCGTTCAACACGCTGCGGCAGCTCGGGGCCAATTTCGAACTGCTCGGCCTGTATCTCGGCTGGCTCGCGCAAACGGGCGTCGAGACCGCGCCTTCGATCGGCGCGGCGTGCGCGACGATCGCGAGCGAGGCGAAAGTGCTCCAGTTCCGGATCGCGCGCGCGATGGCGCGCCGGCGGCCGGACGCCTGCAACGAGTGCTTCGATTTGCTGGAGCGCGCCTACGAAGACGGGGTGCCGGCGCTGGCCGGCGCGCTCGACGTCACGAGAAGTTGAGGAGAGGACAGCCGAGGCTGACCTGTATTCGGGGGAGAGGGCGGATGACAGTCGCCAATCACGACGGAGCGTCCAAACGCTGGCGCGCTCGCCTGCGTGTCGCGGCCCGCGCGGCGGGCCACACGCGTATGACCACACCGCCGGCGGCGCTCGCGACGATCGAGTCCGGCGTACCCGGGACCGCGGGGTTCGACGCGCGGTCGCATGCGGCTTCGGCCGCCCAGGCCATCGCCGCTCAGGCGGACGCGGAGGGCACGCTCGACGTCGTCGAGCCGCTGGCCGATTCGAACACGCCCGAAGCGGAATGGCGCGCGGTCAGTGCGGTTCGCGATCCGGCCGTCCATGGCATGCCGATTCACGCGGGCGTTGCGCTCGATCAAGGGTGGACCGTGCTCGGTACCGACGCCGGCGCGTACCGGAGTCCCGCCGAGCTGCCGTTCGGCGCGCCGCACGCGGCCGACTGGCTTGCCGCGCGCGTGCCCGGCACCGTCGCGCAGGCGCTGCGCGACGCGGGGCGCTGGGCCGACGGCGCGCCGCTCGCGCACGACGATCCCGATACGCATGACTGGTGGTATCGCACCGAATTTCAGGGCGCGGGCGCGCGCGTGTTGCGCTGCGAAGGACTCGCGACGCTCGCGGAAGTCTGGGTCGACGGCACGCTGCGTCATCAATCGCGCTCGATGTTCGTCGCCCACGAAATCGAACTCGACCTCGGCGACGATCCCGCCGCGCGCCATACGCTGCATCTCGTGTTCCGCGCGCTTCAGGGACCCGCGCTGCGCCGTCAGCGCTGGCGCCAGAAGCTCGTCGCGGCCGCCGCCTTGCGCGGCGTGCGCGGCGCGGCGCTCGGGCGCATGCCGGGCTGGTGCGCGCCGGTGCCCGCGGTCGGTCCGTGGCGCGCGGTCACGCTCGTCGATCCGCGCGAGCAATGGATCTCGCATGTCGACGTCGAAACACGCGTCGTCGGCGCGGACGGCTTCGTCAGTGTGCGCATCGAAGTGCGCGCGCCGCGTCTCGCGCGCCAGGCCTGCACGGGCGGCAAGCGGCAGGACGCGGGGGCATTCGTCTCGATGGTCTGCGGCGATCAGCGCGGCGCGATGCATCGCGCCGACGCGAACGTGTTCGAAGGCGAGCTCCGTATGCCGTCGGTGCAGCTCTGGTGGCCGCACACGCATGGCGAGACCGTCCTGCACGATCTGTCGGTCGAAATCGGCGGCGGGCGTTTCGATCTCGGGCGCGTCGGCTTCCGGACCGTCGAAGCCGATCACGGCGCCGACGGCGCGGGCTTCGCGCTCGTCGTCAACGGCGTGCGCGTGTTCTGCCGCGGCGCATGCTGGACCGCGGCCGATCTCGTCGCGCTGCCCGCGACGCGCGAGGCGTACGAGCCCTGGCTGCGCGCCGCGCGCGACGCGCATATGAACATGATCCGGATCGCGGGCGTCATGACGTACGAGGCGAACCCGTTCTTCGATCTCTGCGACGAACTCGGCATCCTCGTCTGGCAGGACATGATGTTCGCGAACTTCGACTACCCGGCCGACGACGCCGCGTTTTCGCAGGACGTCGGCGCGGAAGTCGAACATCTGCTGCTGCGCACGCAGACCAACCCGTCGCTCGCGGTGATCTGCGGCGGCAGCGAGGTCGCGCAGCAGGCCGCGATGTTCGGCGTTCCGGCACGCGACGCGATGCCCGAATTCTTCACGGAGCGGCTGCCGTCGCTCGTCGCGCGCTATCGGCCCGATCTCGTCTACGTACCCAATTCGCCGAGTGGCGGCGACCTGCCGTTCCAGCCAGACACGTCGGTTGCGCACTACTACGGCGTCGGCGCCTACCGCCGGGGCTTCGACGACATCCGGCGCTCGTGCGTGCGCTTCGCGTCGGAATGTCTCGCGTTGTCGAACGTGCCCGCGGAAGAATCGCTCGCGGTGCTGATGCCGGGCGTCGCGCCCGGCAGCGCGGCGTGGCGCGTGGGCGTGCCGCGCGACAACGGCGCGGATTGGGATTTCGAGGACGTGCGCGACCACTACGTCGAGGCGCTCTACGGACTCGATCCGCGCACGCTGCGCGAGACCGATCCGACGCGCTATCTCGACGCGGGCCGCGCAGTCAGCGTCGATCTCGTGACCGAAGTGTTCAGCGAATGGCGGCGTCACGGCTCGGCCTGCGCGGGCGGGCTCGTCTGGCAGCTTCAGGATTTGCGGCAGGGCGCGGGATGGGGCGTGCTCGGCGTCGACGCACGGCCGAAGGCCGCGTGGTACGCGATGCGCCAGATGTTCAAGCCTATCCAGTTGCTGATTACCGACGAAGGCCTCAACGGGCTCCATCTGCACGTGGTCAACGATCGGCCCGTCGCGTTGCGCGCGCGGCTCGAACTCGCGAGCCTGCGCAACGGCGAGACGCCGCTCCTGCAGGCCGGCGTCGATATCGACGTCGCTGCGCATTCGACGCAACGCATCACGGCGTCGGCCATCGTCGGACGCTTTTTCGATTTCACGTATGCGTACCGGTTCGGTCCGCGCGAGCACGACGTCACGATCGCGACGCTCTGGGACCGGCGCACGCACGTCGTGCTCGATGAGGCCTCGCATCTGCCCGAGCGCACGCTCGGCGAGCCGGTCGACGTCGGCCTGGCCGCGCGACTCGAACGCGATGCGACGCATTCCGACTGGGTCCTCGTCGTCAGCGCGCGCCGTTTCGCGCGCTGCGTCCAGATCGTCGATCCGCACTATGTCGCGGAAGACAACTTCTTCTCGCTGGCGCCGGGCCGCGAGCGCCGCGTGCGGCTCGCGACGCGCGATCCCGCCGCCGACGCGCCCGACGGTTCGGTGCGCGCGCTCAACGGCGCGCAGCATCGTGTTTTTCGAGGTGAACGATGAATCCGATCGTTTTCGATGGGTGTTTGGGCTGGCTCCATGACGCACCCGGCACACGCGGCGTGGTGCTCTGCAATCCGCTCGGCCACGAGGCCATGTGGGCGCACAAGTCGTTGCGCAGGCTCGCGTGCCAGCTCGCGCGCAACGGCATGCCCACGCTGCGCTTCGACTATCACGGCACCGGCGATTCGGCGGGGGCGGACAGCGACGCGGCGCGGCTCGAAATGTGGATCGGCAATATCGTCGCCGCGACGCGCAAGCTGCGCGAAACGACGGGCGTGCGCGATGTCGTGCTCGTCGGCTTGCGTTTCGGCGCGACGCTCGCGGCGCTCGCGAGTCAGGTGCTGCAGGGCGACGAATCGCTCGCGGGGCTCGTGCTGCTCGCGCCGGCCGTGTCGGGGCGCACGTATTTGCGCGAAATGAAGGCGCTCTACAAGAACTGGCGCGCCGTCGTCGACGTCGACGACGAGCCCGGTCAAGGCGAAGCGTTTCAGGACGTGCTCGGACACCGGTTCTATCGCGAGACGCTCGACCCGATCTCGTCGATCAGCCTGAACGGCACGTCGAGCCGTCCGGCGCCGCGCGTGCTGATCCTCGATCCGTTCGGCCGCGAAGGCGAACGGCTCGCGGCGCGCTATATCGAGCTCGGCGCCGACGTCGAGCTGCGGCCGTTCCCCGAATACGCGGACCTGATGGTCGAAGCCATCTATAGCGCGGACCCGCGCGCCGCGTTCGACGACGTCGCGCTCTGGCTCCAGCAGAACGTCCCCGAGCACCACGCGGCCGCGCGTATCGAATCCTTGCCCGCGCGGATTTTCGCGCAGGACGCGCGCGAGACGCCGCTGCGCATCGATGGCGTGGACGGGACGGACGAACGCGAACTGTTCGGCGTGCTCTGCGAGCCGGTTTCGACCGTACGGCGCGGGCCGCTCGTCGTGATCGTCAACACGGGCGCGAACCTGCATACGGGCGACGGGCGGCTTGCCGTCGTGTTCGCGCGCCGGCTCGCGGCGCAGGGCGTCGCGTCCGTGCGCCTCGATATCAGCGGAATCGGCGAGACGCCGTCCTCGGGCTGGGTCGACAGCCAGTCGCCGCTTTACAGCGCGCGCGCGATCGGCGACGTCTGCGAGGCGACGCGATGGCTGTCCTCGCACGGGTTTCCGAGCATCGCGTTGTTCGGCATCTGCTCGGGCGCGTATCTGAGTCTCCATGCGGCCGCGATGTCGCCGCATGTCGACGGCGTGCTCGCCGTCAACGTCCAGCGTTTCATCTGGGGCGCCGACGAAACGCTCGAACAGGCCATGAGCAAGCAGGGGCAGTCGATGCAGCTCTATATGCGTTCGGCGCGCAAGCTCAATAAGTGGGTCAACGTGCTGCGCGGGCGCAGCCACGTTCGCGCGAAGCTCAAGACCATCGCGCATCGGTTCGCGCGGCGCGGCGCGATCGCGACGGCGAATCTCGCGCACGATCTCACGCGGCTCGAATTCGGCCGCTCGGGGCGCGCGCAGGCGCTCGTCTCGCATCTGAACCGCAAGGGCGTCGAGGTCCGGCTCGTTTACGGTTCGTTCAATCGCGGGCTCGAGGAACTGAGTACCTACTTCGGTCAGGGAGGCCGCCGGCTCGAGCGGTACGACCATATCGAGGTCGCGCGGATCGACAAACTCGATCATTCGCTCGTCTCGCGCACCGGGCGAGAGAAAGTGTTTGCCTACGCCGAACAGTTCTTCGCCGAATTCGATGGCGTGCCCCAACACGCCGACCGTGACGCGTCGGCATGGCGTGCCGGCGAACGCGCCAAATTCGCGCTCTGAAACGACCCGGCTCGACGATCGACGAAGCAAGACGGCCGCGCGCGCGTCGCAGGTTTGCGACACGCGCGCGGCCGTTTTTCGCTTCATGACGTCCGTGTGTCTAGCACGAGAAAAATCCGCGCGCCAGCGCCGCGAGGCCCTCGATCTGTACCCAAAGCGCGCACCTATCGAGCAGTGTGCGCAAGCGAACACAAAGAACGATTAAGAATTTCACTCACACTGCAGTGAACAAATTTGCATCGTTTTTCACGCGGCGTTTTATCGGGTGTTCCCGACTTGCGCTTCGCCTTACCTTGCGTTTCGTGATTCAAAACGCCTTTTCGGACAATGGTTTGGCGTGCATTGCTCACGATGAGCGTGTGGCGCGCGCCGACCGTCGAGTGCGTTTCGCGTCGCTCGATGCGCAACATCGCTGAAGCGTTCAAGACCCGTTCCTCTGTCTCGCGATTCAGTTTTGAAACATTTTTTGCCCATGTCTCGCCGAGCACGATGCTGCAGGGCAGCGCACGCGCGTAAACACCGTGCTGCGCGTGTCATGGCACGGGAATCGCTAATGGAATCGCAACAACAACGTGACCGATGGGACTGTGCGAGACAAGCGCGGCGCATCGGCCTGAATACATCCACGGCCAATTCGGGAACTGCGATGATCCAACTACGAGGCGATGTTCGCGAGAACCACCTTCTCGCTGCTTTACCCACGGAAGAATGGCAGAAGTTTGCTCACCAGCTTGAGATCGTGAGACTCCAGCGCGGTCAGGTCCTTTCGGATCACGGTGAGAAAATCACCAATCTGTACTTTCCGACGACGGCCATCGTGTCGTTGATGTACACGATGGAGAACGGCGGTTCCGTCGAAATCGCGGCGGTCGGCAACGAGGGCGTGGTCGGCGTCCCCGTGCTGACGGGCGGCGAAACGATGCCGAGCCGCGCGCAAGTGCATAGTGCGGGTTTTGCCTACAAGATCAGTGCGCATGCGTTCAAACAGCACTTCATGCAGTCGCAGTTCATGCATCGCCTGATGCTGCTCTATATGCAAGCGTTGATGACACAGATTGCGCAGACAGCCGCCTGCAATCGTCATCACGCGCTGGCGCGCCAACTGTGCCGCTGGCTGCTGCTTGCAGTGGACCGCCTGTCGACGAACGAGCTGACCGTCACGCAGGAGACCATTGCGAACATGCTCGGCGTGCGCCGCGAGGGCGTCACCGAAGCCGCGGGCAAGCTTCAGGAAGCGGGTCTCATCCATCACAGCCGCGGGCACATCACCGTGCTCGATCGCTCGGGTCTCGAAGAAAAGGCCTGCGAGTGCTACGGCATCGTCAAGCGCGAGTTCGATCGCCTTCTGCCGCGATACGAACGTCCTCAGTACATGAACTGAGGTCCTCCTTCGGGCTTTAAAGGACCGCGCGCGGCGCGCGCGGTCCGCGACAAGGATTCGCCATGATTGGATTGACCGCGCGCGCGACCGACGTGCTGATCGTCGCATTGTCGGCGCTGTTGGCTCATTGGCTGCGTTTCGGCATCGGCGGCGTGTTCGCATGGAACGATGCCGACACGCTGCTCGTCGCATTCGACTGCGCCCTCGTACTCATTATTTTTCCGGCCTGCGGCGTCTATCAGTCGTGGCGCGGCAAGTCGCTGTCGTCGCTCGCGTGGCGCATCGTCGGCGCCTGGCTCGTCTCGACGAGCGTCGCGCTGATGCTGTTGTTCTCGCTGCACCGGAGCGATATTTCGCGGCTCTGGTTCGGCACGATGACGCTCTGCGCGCTCGTCGGGCTCGTCGGCGCGAAGCTGCTCGTGTATCAACTGCTGCGCCGCGTGCGCCGCACCGGACGCAATCAGCGGCGCGTTGCCGTGGTCGGTTCCGAGAGTCATAGCCGCACGATCATCAATCATCTGCGCGATACGCCGCAGGCGGGTTTTCAGCCCGCGATGATCTATGAACCCGAGGACGACGAAACGCTTGTCGATCTGCCGCGCGGCGAAGCGGCGACGGTGTCGGGCATCCCGGTCTTCCATGATTTCGGCGGGCTCGTGCGCAAGGTCCGCGAGACGCATATCGACGAGATCTGGCTCGCGGTGCCGATGTCGAACGAGCGGCTGCTGCTGCGCTTCATGCGCGAGTTCCGCGACGACTTCGTGAACCTGCGCTTCATGCCCGACACACGAAGCCTTTCCTTGTATGCGCACTCGCTCGTCGAGATCCTCGGCATGCCGACGATCAATCTCGCGGCCGCTCCCGTCAGCGATCTCGAGATGTGGCCCAAGCGCGTATTCGACCGGTTCTTCGCGCTTGCCGTGCTGCTGGCGCTGCTGCCCGTGATGATCGCGATCGCTATCGCGGTCAAGCTCTCGTCGCCGGGTCCCGTGCTGTTCCGTCAGCATCGCAAGGGCGTCGACGGGCATCCGTTCGAGATCCTCAAGTTCCGCACGATGCGCGTGCATCGCGAAGCCGAAGGACGTCTGACCCAGGCCGGGCGCGCCGACAAGCGCGTCACGCGTGTCGGCGCGTTCTTGCGGCGCACGAGTCTCGACGAGTTGCCGCAGTTCATCAATGTGCTGCTCGGCCAGATGTCGGTCGTCGGCCCGCGTCCGCATGCGATCGAGCACGACGATCTCTACAAGAATCTCGTGGACGGCTACATGTTCCGTTATCGGATCAAGCCGGGCATTACGGGCTGGGCGCAGATCAACGGCTATCGCGGCGAGACGTCGCGCGTCGAGAAGATGGAAGCGCGCGTGAAGTTCGACTTGTTCTACATCCAGAACTGGTCGTTCTGGTTCGACATCAAGATCGTCGTCATGACGCTGTTCAAGGGCTTCATGAGCCGCAACGCGTATTGATGACCGATTGCCGAGCCGCGCGCGGCAATGCGTTGGTTCGCGACCGAACCGACACGCGTCGAGCGCTGCGCCATTGTATGAACCATGGTGCACGACTGTGTGGATAGCAGCCGTCGAGCGCGCCCGAATCAAGGGCGGTACAGATCACGCGACGGGGCCAACCCAATGAGCCGACCGGCATCGCAAGACGATGCCGCGCGAACAGGCTGAATGATCCGCGATCCCTTCCCGGGAACGGCGGCACCGACGGAGAGACTGGATGAAGATCTCGGTGCTCGTGCCGACCTTTCGTCGACCTGACGATCTCGAACGCTGCCTCGCCGCGCTGGGTGCGCAGACGCGTCGCGCCGACGAAGTCGTCGTCGTCGCGCGCCGCGAGGACGCGCCGACGGTCGCGGCCCTCGAGCGCTGGATCGCGGTCAAGGCCGTGCACGGACTGCGCGTGGCATGGGTCGACGAACCCGGTCAGGTCGCGGCGAACAACTGCGGGCTGCGCGCGGCGCACGGCGAGCTGATCCTGATCACCGACGACGACGCGGCGCCGTATCGCGACTGGGTCGAGCGCATCGAGGCGCATTTCGCGCGCGATCCGCAGCTCGGCGGCGTCGGCGGCCGCGATCTGGTCCATGAGCGCGGCGCGCTGCTCACGGGCGACGCGCGCAAGGTCGGCTTGCTGAGCTGGTATGGCCGCGTGACGGGCAACCATCACATCGGCAGCGGCGCGCCGCGGGATGTGCAGATTTTGAAGGGCGCCAACATGGCGTGGCGGCGCGATGCGATCGAGGGATTGCGGTTCGATACGCGACTGCTCGGCGCGGGCGCGCAGGTCCATAACGACCTGGCGTTTTCGCTCGCGGTGCACAAGCGCGGCTGGAAGCTGCTGTACGACCCGATGGTGCGGGTCGATCACTTTCCGGCCGAGCGCGCGGACGACGACAAGCGGTTCGTACTCAACGCGAGCGCGTATTTCAACGCGGCCTACAACTACCGCTTCGTGATGCGCGAGCACCTGAGCGGACCCGGCCGTATCGCGTTCGTCGCGTTCTGCAGTCTCGTCGGCACGCGTGCCGATCCGGGCCTCGCGCGCGCGGCGTTGCTCGCATTGCAGGGACAAGGCTGGACACAGTCGTTTTACAAGGTATGGATCAGCGCGCGGGCGACCTGGGCGGTCTTCGGCGAAGCGGACCGCGGGCGGGGACCGGCGGCTCACCATGCCTGAATGAATCGGGCCGCCGGGGGCCGGCGGCATGGGCGGGACGCGCGGTCGGGGAAAGGCGGCGTACCTGAAACAGGCGCAACGAACGGATCGGCGGATCAGACGGAACACGCAGGCAAGTCGGCGTGGCGAAGCAGGCGGTGGGGAAGGCGGGAACGGCGGGAGCGGCCCGAAGGCGGGCCGCGAGTGTCCACGTGCTCCATTCAAACAACCATAAAGACCAGGACCAGGACGGACAGATTATGTGGATTCGAACTCTGACAGCGGTCACGTGTGCCGCGGTGGGCTTGAGCGCCTGTGCGCCGGGTCCTTGGCTCGACAAATCACGGTTGCAGGATGACCTCGACGCGAAGCAGTCGACCGAGACGTACCCGGTCCAGGTCATCACGGCCGACGTCATCATGAAGCAGGTCGCCCAGGTGCGCGCCGAACAGGCGAGCAGCCTGCCGAGCGACCTCAGCAAATGGGACTACAAGATCGGTCCCGACGACATCATCGGCGTGACGGTCTACGACCATCCGGAACTCTCGACGACCTCGCCGACGGCGGCGCCCGAGTCGAACGCGGGCGCGCCGCCGCTGCCGCAGGTCGCGGGCGCGGCGCCGAGCGATCAGGCCGGCCATCGCGTCGGCTCCGACGGCACCATCTTCTTTCCGACGCTCGGCCGCGTGAAGCTCGCGGGGCTCACGATCGAACAGGCGCGCGAGACGTTCGCGAAGCTGCTCGCGAAGAACGTCCGCGATCCGCAGGTCGATATCCGCGTGATCGCGTACCGGAGCCAGCGCATCCAGATGACGGGCGAGGTCAAGAGCCCGGGCACGATGGCCGTCACCGACGTGCCGTTGACGCTCATCGACGCGATCACGCGCGCGGGCGGCGAAACGCCCGCCGCCGATATGTCGCGCGTGCATCTGACGCGCCACGGCGAGACCATCGAGATCGACGCGCAGTCGATTCTCGAACACGGACGCATGCGCGAGAACGTGCTGCTCGAAGCGGGCGACGTCGTCAACGTGCCGGATCGCAGCGATGCGCGGATCTTCGCGTTCGGCGAAGTCGGTCACCCGCAGATGGTGCCGATTCCGCGCGCGGGGCTCACGCTCGCCGATGCGCTCGCGGCGGTCCAAAGCATCGATCCGAAGGGGGCCGATCCGCGGCAGATCTACGTGATTCGCGGCGCGGCCGACAACCCGCAGAAGCCGGTCGTGTTCCGCCTCGATATGACGCAGGTCGACGCCTTGTTGCTGCAGACCCAATTCGCGCTGCATCCGCTCGACGTGCTCTATGTCGGAACGTCGGGCGCGGTGCGGTTCAACCGGGTCCTCGACCAGATCACGCCGGCGCTCTCGACCCTGTTCTATACGAAGGCGCTCGTCGATCCGAACAACTATTGACGAGACGGGCCCGCGCGTTGCGCGGGCTCCTCGCCGGCGGTGCGCGCGGGGTGAAACGCGTCCGGTACCGGATCGCGCGGGAGGCGCAGCCGCAGTCGATGCAGAGGTGAATAGAGTGAACAGGCCTTATCTTCTTCCGGCGCCGCCGGAGAACGTGTCGCCCCAGATGGCACAGATGCCGCCGATGTCGGTCCAGTACGCCAACGCGCGCGATGCCGACGACGAGTTCGTGCTCGGCGATTTGATCGCGATTCTGCGGCGCCAGATCGTCTGGATTCTCGCGATCGCGACAGTGCTGACACTGCTCGCGTCCGTCTACGCGTATCTGCAGCCGCCCGTCTATTCGGCGAATGCGCTGCTGCAGGTCGAGCCGACCGAACAGACGGTCGTGGGACAGGGCACGTCGCCGGCGACCGCGCAGCTCTCGACGGCGTCGCAGATGGAATTGCTCAAGAGCCGCTCGCTGGTCGAGGGACTCGTCGCGCAATTCCATCTCGACTTCGGCGCCTGGCCCAACGTCTGTCCGGTGCTCGGCAAGATCGCGAACAAGCTCTGGCACGGGCAGGGTCTCGCGCGTCCCTGGCTCGGGCTCGGCAAATATGCGTGGGGCGGCGAGCAGATCAAGCTCGGATCGATCGACGTGCCGCGCGGGCTCGAAGAAGTCCATCTCCAGCTCAAGGCGCTGCCCGACGGCCGCTATGAACTGTCGGGGCCCGGCGAACAGGTGCTGCTCGACGGCACGGTCGGCGAACTCGAACACGGCAGCGGCGTATCGATCCTCGTCACGACGCTCGTCGCGCGGCCGGGTACGACGTTCACGGTGGTCAAGTCCAACGAGCTCAACGCGGTCGAGGGGCTGTCCAACAGCCTGCGCGTCAGCGAGCGCGGCAAGGACAGCGGCGTCGTCGAGATCGCGCTCGACGGCGGCGATCCGCAGATGCTCGCCGACATCCTGAATGCCGTGAGCGCGGCCTTCGTCTCGCAGCATCTCGCGCGCAAGCAGGAAGAGGCGAGCCGCATGCTGACCTTCCTGAACGCCGAGTTGCCGAAGTTCAAGCAAGACCTCGAGACCGCCGAGAGCGCGCTCGCCGAATATCGCGCGAAGGCCGGCTCGATGCAGCCGACGGCCGAGTCGTCGACCTATCTGACCAACGGCATCGAATACGAGCGGCAGATCGCGAATCTGCGTCTGCAGCGCGCGCAGTATCTGACGCGTTTCACCGAGCAATCGGATGTGGTCCGCGCGATCGACTCGCAGATCTCGATGCTCGAAGCCGAGAAGAACAAGTTCGATCAGCGTTTCAACGGCATGCCGGCCGACCAGCAGCAGGCGGCTGCGCTCGAGCGCAACGCGAAGGTCGCCGAAGAGGTCTACGTGCAGCTCATGAACAAGGCGCAGGAGCTCTCGGTCAATCGCGCGGGCACGATCGGCAACGTCCACGTCGTCGACGAAGCGATGCGCCCCTCGACGCCGATCAAACCCAAGCGTTCGATGATCATCGCCGGCGCCGCGATCTTCGGGCTGATCCTAGGCAGCGCGTTTGCGTTCGTCAAACAGACGTTTCTCAGCGGCGTCGACGATCCCGATCAGGTCGAACGCACGCTGCATCTGCCGATCTTCGGGTCGATCACCTATAGCGTCGAACAGGCGCGCTTCGACGGCGAGGGCGCGCTCGAACGCACGCCGCCGCGCGCCTTGCTCGGCGGCGGTACGCCGCCGTCGAAGAGCCGCGGCCTCGTCGTGCGTTCCGCCGACGAGCGCACGCGCGACGGCGTCGGCTTGCCGCTGCTCGCGCGTCAGTTCCCGCACGACATGACGATCGAGAGCATCCGCAACTTCCGCACGGCGCTGCAGTTCGGCATGGCCGACGCGTCCAACAAGGTCGTCGCGCTGACCGGGCCCGCGCCCGCGGTCGGCAAGAGTTTTCTCGCGGTCAACCTCGCGGTGCTCATGGCCGAGGCCGGCAAGCGCGTGCTGCTCATCGACGCCGATCTGCGCCGCGGCCATCTCGGCGACTATTTCGGCCGGCGCGGCGGTGTCGGGCTCTCCGAAGTGCTGTCGGGCCAGATGGACCCGGTCGAGGTGCTCGTGACGACCGGCATGCAGAACCTGCACTTCATCGGCAGCGGCGCGCATCCGCCGAATCCATCCGAGCTTCTGATGACGCCGCGCTTGCGCCAGTGCCTCGAGGAACTCGAGACGCGTTACGACGTGGTGCTCGTCGATACGCCGCCCGTGCTCGCGGTCACGGACTCGGCGCTCATCGCGCACGTCGCGGGCACGACGGTCATGGTGCTGCGCTCGGGCGCGCATACCGAACGCGAGATTGCCGAGTCGCTCAAGCGGCTCGACCGCGCGGGCGCGCGCGTGCTCGGCGGCGTGTTCAATGCGGTGCCGTCGAATCGTCAGGGCCGGCATGGTTATGAATACGAGTACGCGTACTCGTACCAATACGGGTCGGGGCCGGGTTGATGCGCGCCATGAGCGAGATGGGTTTCGGACCCGGCGAGCCTCACCGCGCGAGCGCCTGGCCGACGGGCGCGCCGCGCGCCGAGCAAGGCGAGGCGGCGCCGACCCGCGATGCGGCGGGACGTGCGCCCAAGCGCGGACTGGCCGCGCTCGCCGCGCAGCCGTGGTTTCCGGGCGCGGCCGTGTTCGGTCTCACGCTCGCGTTGATCGTCGCGCATCAGGGCCATCTGCTCCAGTACCTCTATCCGGTCATCGCGATCGTGGCGGCCGTCGTGCTCTACTTCCGGCACCCCGTCCACTGGCTCGCGTTCGTGTTCTGGGTGACGTTTCTGACGCCCGGCGTGCGCCGCTTCGCGGACTTCTTCAACGGCGTGTTCAATCCGGTCAGTCCGATCATGGTCGTGCCGATGGCCACGACGGCGCTCGCGGGCATCGGCGTCATTCGCTATCACCGGGTCTTCGCGCAGCGCCGCGCGATGCCGCTGCTGCTCGCGCTCTGCGGCGTGCTCTACGGATTCTGCATCGGGGTTGTGCGCGTGGGCCCGATGCCGGCGATCTTCGGTCTCGTGAACTGGTGCTCGCCGATTTTCGTCGGCTTTCATTTGCTGATTCACTGGCGCCGCTATGGCGAGTTTCGTTCGGTGCTGCGGCTCACGTTCCGCTATGGCGCGCTCGTCATGGGGCTCTACGGGGTGTTCGAATTCGTCACGATGCCGCCGTGGGACGCGTTCTGGCTGATCGGCTCGCAGATGCACTCCGAGGGCGATCCCTTGCCGTTCAGCGTGCGCGTGGCGAGCACGATGAATTCGAGCGGGCCGTTCGCGGTCGCCGCGATGGTGTGCACGTTGATGATGCTCGCCGACGGCGGGCGCATACGCGCGGTCGCCTCGTGCGCGATCGTGCTGGCCCTGATGTTTTCGTCCGTGCGAACGGCGTGGGGCGGACTCGTTCTGGGCCTCGTGTTTCCGCTCTCGGCGCTCAGCATGCGGATGCGCATGAGGCTCATCGGCAGCGGCGTCGTGCTCGCGATGCTTGCCGTGCCGCTGCTCTCGATCGACAAGTTCTCGGAGCCCGTCATGAAGCGCTTGCAGTCGATGGGCAATCTGAGTCAGGACCAGAGCTTTGCCGATCGAAGCCGCTTCTACGCGGAATTCCTCGATACCGCGTTGACCGATATCGCCGGGCAGGGGCTCGGTTCGACGGGCGCGGCGACCAAGCTCGATTCGAGTTCGTCGGCGGGCTCGCTCGCGGTCTTCGACAGCGGTCTCATGGAGATTCCGTTCGTGCTCGGCTGGCCCGGCACGTTCCTGTTTTGCGGCGGCATCTTCACGCTGCTCGGGCGCGGGTTCTTGAGCGCGATGTCGATCCGCAAGGACCGCTTCGCGGCGTCGGCCGTCGGCATTTCGCTTTCCTTGCTCGTGATGCTCCTCTCGTCGAACATGCTGACGGCGGGCAACGGCAACTATTTCTATATCGCCGTCATGCTGCCCGTGATCGGGCGCCGCGCGATTCGTCACGGCCTCGCGCCTCAGGCGGAGCGTCTATGAGAATCGCCATCGTCACGCATGTCTTCGTTCGCAACGACGGTCAGGGCCGCGTGAATTCCGAGGTCGCGCGCGCCGCGCTCGACGCGGGCTACACCCTCACGCTGATCGGTTCGCGCATCGACGAATCGCTGCGGACCCATCCGCGCGTGCGCTGGATCGAGATCCCCGAAGGACGGCTGCCCGGACGCCTGCTTCGCTATCAGAGCTTCGCGTGGCGCGCGGGACGCTGGCTCGCGCGTCATCGCCACGAGTTCGACCTCGTGCACGTCAACGGCTTCACGGCGTGGACACGCGCCGACGTCAATTCCGTGCACTTCGTGCATCGCGGCTTCTTGCATTGCGGCTTCTATCCGTTCCGCATGGGGCGATCCGCGCGCGACACGTATCAGGTCGTCTTCAACACGCTCAACGCGTGGCTCGAACGCTGGGCGTTTCGCCGTTCGCGCGTCATCGTGCCGGTCTCGCACAAAGTCGCCGACGAAGTCGTCGCGCACGGCATCGATCCCGCATCGGTCCATGTGATCCACAACGGCGTCGATATCGACGAATTCAAGCCGGGACCGTCCGAGCGCGCGAGCTTCGGCCTGCCGGGCGACGATGCGGCCGATGCGAGCGCGCGTCCGATCCTGATGCTGTTCGCGGGCGATATCCAGGTTTCGCGCAAGAACCTCGACACCGTGCTGCTCGCGCTCGCGCGTCTACCCGCGCACGTGCATCTCGCGATCGCCGCGCGGCTCGAAAACGGCAATCCCTACGCGGCGCGCGTCGCCGAAGCCGGCCTCGACGCGCGCGTGCATTTTCTCGGCCTGGTCAACCGGATGCCGGCGCTTATGCGTTCGGTCGACCTGTTCGTGTTTCCTTCGCGCTACGAGGCGATGAGCCTCGTGATGCTCGAAGCGTTGTCGTCGGGCCTGCCCGTGATCACGGCCAGGACCGCGGGTGGGGCCGAAGTCATCGATGCCGCGTGCGGCGTCGTGCTTGACGACCCCAACGATGTGGACGGCCTGACCGGCGCGATCGCACGCGTGGTCGCGGAACCCGCGCGTTTGCGCGGCATGGGGCACGCCGCGCGCGAGCGCGCGCTGAGCCTCGGCTGGCCGTCGATGTGCGAGCGATACCTCGCGCTTTACCGGCGCCTGTTCGCTTCGCCTGCCTATCAGACGCCGCCCGGCACGACCGACGCGGCGCATCGGAATACGGGGTCCATCTCATGAATGCGCAACGCATCTCGGCACTGCAACTCGGGCTGCACTGGTTTCCCGAGCGACCGGGCGGTCTCGACCGGATTTATCAGAACCTCATCGAGGCGCTGCCCGATGCGGGCGTCGATGTGCGCGGTCTCGTCGCGGGTAGCGACGCGGTCGCGCGTGAGTCGAACGGCGTCGTGCGCGCTTTCGCGCGGCCCGATCGGCCGCTCGTCGAACGTCTGCGTGCGGCGCGCCGCGCCGTGCGCGCCATGCTCGGCGAGTGGTCGCCCGATGTCGTCGTATCGCACTTCGCGCTCTATAGCGCGCCGTCGCTCGACCTGTATCGGGACCGCCCGCTCGTCTCGCACTTTCAGGGACCCTGGTCCGACGAGACCGGACTCGAACGCCGCGCGACCGGCGTGCACCTCGGCGGGATGACGAAGGCGCTCATCGAGCGCGCCGTCTATCGTCGCTCGACGCGCATCATCGTGCTGTCGAGTGCGTTTCGCGACGTGCTCGAATCGCGTTTCGGCGTGCCCGGCGAGGTGATTCGCGTGATCCCCGGCTGTGTCGACGTACCGCGCTTCGCGATCAGTACGTCGCGCGAGGTGGCGTGCGAGACGCTCGGATTGCCCGCCGACCGGCCGATCGTCGTGACCGTGCGCCGGCTTGCGCGGCGCATGGGGATCGAGGACCTGATCGACAGCTTCCGGCAGGTCAGGCATACCGTGCCCGACGCGTTGCTCGTGATTGTGGGCGGCGGCGTGCTCAAGGATGAACTCGCGGCGCGGGTCGCACAGCATGGCCTTGAGAATCACGTGCGTCTGCTCGGCCGTATCGAGGACGACGTGCTGCCGCTCGTGTATCGCGCGGCCGATCTGTCGATCGTACCGACCGTCGCGCTCGAAGGCTTCGGGCTCACGACCGTCGAATCGCTCGCGGCCGGCACGCCGGTGCTCGTGACGCCGGTCGGCGGCTTGCCCGAGGCCGTGTCGGGGTTGTCGCAGGATCTCGTGCTGCCGAACTTCGGCGCGAACGCGCTGGCGGCCGGCATCGTCGATGCGTTGCGCGGACATTTGCGGTTGCCGTCGGCCGATGCGTGCCATGCCTATGCGCGCACGGGTTTCGATGTCCCCGTGAAAGCCGCGCGCACGGCGAAGGTCTATCAGGAAGCGGTGCGCGTGTTCGGCGAACAGCATTCGGCGCGCCGCGGCGGCCGGCGTTCCCGCGACGCGGCGATGATGCGTCGCGACGCGTGAATGCATGAGCGCGTGAGTGTATGAGCGACGCGGGAGGGGCCGCATGCCTCGCTTCCGTCGTTCATGCCGTGGGTGTGCGACAGACAGCACGCCGGTGCGCGCATTCGTGGAGACCTTCGCGAATCGGGCTCGGCGCGGATCAAAAAGGATCCAGCATTTAGCCCGCGTTACGCGCGGCGCCGGCTGTTCGCTGAGCAGGCGCGCTCGCGGCGTCGGTTCGTCGCGTCGCGGTGGTCGCGCCCGTCGTCGTCAGACGCCGGCGCAGGCTCATGACCGGCGCTTCGAGAAAGCGCCACGAGAGCGCGGCCGCCGTCGCCGACAGCGCGAAATCGAGCGCCACGCCGAACGTTTCGATGAGGGCCGGCTCGACGTGCACGCCTGCGTACATCGCGAGTGCGGGGCCGAGCGGGTTCGGAATGAAGTTGTGCATCAGATAGAAGCCGTAGCTGATGGTGCCGAAGTACGCGAGCGGCGGCAGATCGAGTATCGCGACGACACGGCTGGCCTGATTGTGAACGACCCACAGCACGACGGCCGCGACCGAGCCCGTCAGCGCGAGATCGAATCCGGCGTTCGGGCCCGGATAGTCGGAGCCCAGCCATTGCGCGCTTGCCGCGAAGAACACGATGCCCGCGACGCCGAGCGCGAGCGTGAGCGGTCCGCCGAACACGCGCTGCACGGCGCGGCGCGAACGCGGCATCGCCGACGCCATGGCGCCGAGGCCGCCGATCGCGAGGATCGAGAAATTCCATGGCGACAGCACGTAGATCGTGATGTCGTCGACGTGTGCCGCGTACATCGACGCATGCGCGATGCCGCCCCCGACGATCGCCGCGACACAGACGAGCGGATGCAGACGCGACGGCGTCAACAGGAAGACGAACGGGGCGACGAGATAAAACTGTTGCTCGATCGCGAGCGACCAGAACACGCCGAACGGTCCGACCCAATGTCGCGTGACGAGACCGATCCACACGTTCGACGTGTACGTGAAGTGATACGCGAAACCGAGATCGGGACCCGCATGCCGGTAGAAGTGCTGCAGGACGAACAGCACGCAGAGCACGGCGTAATAGACGGGGAAGATCCGTAGCGCCCGCTTGGTGAAGAACACGCGCATCTGCGCGCGCGCGCCCGTGACGCCGTCCTCGATGCGGCGGCGCTGCCGATGCAGTTCGCCGATGATCAGGTAGCCGCTCAGGACGAAGAACATCCAGACGCCGAGGTCGGACAGATTGAACCCGTGAATGCGCGCCTTGTGGTCGAGAAACACCAGCATGACGGCCAACGCGCGGAGTCCGTTGAAGCCCTTGACGTGTGTCGATGACATCTGTGTTTCCATGACCGCGACCCCGGTAACGTCGCCGCGAGCGCGCGCCGAATGCATCGGTCTTAGCTCACCGCGTCGGGAATCGGCGCGCTGTCGAACAGGTCTTGCGCGTCGAGCATCTCCGGATGCGCGGCGCGTTCGAGCAGCATGCGGCGGCTCGCGAGCTTCTCGCCGACGAACGCCTTGAACGCGGTGCGGAACAGATGCGGCGCGAAGCGCTCGGCTTGCGCGCGGCAGGCCGCCGCGTCGATGCGCGTGAGCGGGTTCTCCTGCGCGAGCTCGAAGCGCTGGACCGCCGCGACGAGCGACGCGATCGATTGTTCTTCGAAGAAGACCCCCGTCGGCGAGAGCCCGTCCGCGCGGATCGTATCGAGCACGCCACCCTTGCCGAACGCGATGACCGGCGTGCCGCAGGCCTGCGCTTCGAGCGGCGCGATGCCGAAATCCTCTTCGGCGGCGAACACGAACGCACGCGCGCGCTGCATGTGATTGCGCAGCACGTCGAACGCCTGGTAACCGAGCAGCACGACGTTGGGCGCCTCGAGCGCGCGGATGCGCGCCATCTCGGGACCGTCGCCGATGACGACGAGCTTCTTGTCGGGCATCGCCGCGAACGCCTCGACGATGAGGTCGATGCGCTTGTACGGGACCATGCGCGATGCGGTCAGATAGAACGCTTCCTTGCTCGCCGACGGCGTGAAGCCGTCGGTATCGACGGGCGGCGGCAAGACCGTGGCGGTCCGGCGATAGATCTTCGCGATGCGCCGCGCGATGAAGTGCGAGTTGCAGAGGAAGAAATCGACGCCGTTGCTCGTGCGCGTGTCCCACGTCCGCATGTAGTGCAGGATCGCGCGCGCCAGTCCCGCCTTGAAGCCGCGTTCGAGCCGCGCTTCGTGCAGATATTGGTGCTGGAGATCCCAGGCATAGCGGATCGGCGAATGCACATAGCTGATGTGCATCTGATCGGGGCCCGTGATGACGCCTTTGGCCACGGCGTGCGAACTCGAAATGACGAGGTCGTACGCCGACAGGTCGAGTTGCTCGATCGCGAGCGGCATCAGGGGCAGGTAGCTGCGATAGTGCTTGCGCGCGAACGGCAGGCGTTGAATGAACGTCGTCTTCGCGCGCTTGCCGAGAATGAAGGCGCGGTCGTCGTCGAGGAAGTCGACGACGCTGAACAGGTCCGCATCGGGAAAACACGCGACGATCTGTTCGAGCACGCGTTCGGCGCCCGCATACGTGACCAGCCAGTCGTGAACGATTGCAACTTTCAAGGTCGACTCCCCGAGCGTGCGGCGACGCGCGGCTGCGCGGACCGATGCCAGGCATCCTCAAGCTTTGTATTTCGAGCAGGTACAGATACGCGTCGTCCGAGTCGCAGCATGTCGATCGCGTTTCGGTCGTCCGTCGTGTGACGGTGCGCGCGTGAGCCCGCGGGCTTGTGGATGAATGTCCTGACGCTGAACCGATGCTAGTCGCCGCGCCGCCCGACGTCGGTACGCAGCCGCACAGATTGTGTGCGAGGGATTTTGAATAATGGGTCATCCGTAGTCAGAACGATCATGCCGATGAGCTGGAACTTGCTCGCTGTACACGCCCGATGGCGATGTGCCTGGCCACGCGTGCGCACGATGCTCGTGGCCGCCGCGGCGTTCGGCGTGATGAGCGCCGATGGGGCCAGCACGTTGACGTACCGAACCTCGTGGATCGGCAATACGTACGGCGGCGCGGTCGACGCGCATGGACAGCACCAATGGGTGCAGAACGCGATCGAGGCCATCGCCGCGACGCCGGACGGCACCGTGCTCACGAATACGCCCTGGGACGAAGCCGGCGGCGAACTCGGCGCCTGGCGCGACGCGCATGTCACGTACGGCATGGCGACGCATGGGTGGGGCAACTCGGGCGGGGACGCGATCGCGGTCAACCGCCGCTATATCTACGCGGGCGCGTCGATCGACAACGAAGGCGGCGGCCTCGTCGGCCGCGGCGACTATCCCGACAAGGGGCGGTATTGGGTCGGCGTGTCGCGTCGCAAGATCGGCAATATCGCCGAAGGCGCGCCGTTTCCGGGCGGACGCGGGAACGTGGGGACCGCGGTGGCGCGCAGTTTTCTGATCGTCAACGAAGTCTCGGGCGGCGGCGATGCGGTCGTGCGCGGGCTCGCGGCGAGCGACGAGACGCTCTACGTCGCCGACATGTACACGAATCAGATTCGCACGTTCGACGCCGAGACGATGCAGGCCGGACCGAGCTGGGACGCCAATCGGCCGGGCGCGCTCGCACTCGCGCCCGACGGCACGCTCTGGGCGATCGTCGATGTGCCGCACGTGTCGGCGCCGACCACCGCCGGGGCTCCGGGTTCGGGCTCAAGCGTGCAGACGCGAACGGATGCGCAAACAGGCGCGCGTGCCGCGCAGCGTCCGCGACTCGAACACTTTTCGGTCACGGGGACCGTGCTTCGCGATGCCGTGCCGCTTCCCGACGATGCCGTCCCCGTCTCGATCGCATTCGACGCGAAGGGCCGCTTGCTCGTCGCCGATGACGGGCCGCGCCAGCAGGTGCTCATCTATGCGAAAGGCGCGGGCGGCTGGCAGGCGGACGGCGAGCTCGGCGAGGCGCGCGGCATCCTCGGCGGGACGCAGGGCCTGCCGGGTCCGCAGCGATTCAACGGCCTCACGAGCGTCGCGGCCGATGTGCGCGGGAACGTCTATGTCGCGATGAACGGGCGCGGGCCGCGCGCGATCGGCTTCGACAACGGCGGCGTCGGCGACGGCGCGGTGCTCGAGGGTTACGGACCCGACGGCAAGCGATTGTTCAGTCATCAGGGCCTGATGTTCGTCGACGGCGCCGATGTCGATCGCGGCGACGTCTCGGCCGACGGCAACACGCTCTCGGTGTTCACGGGGACCTGGCATGTCGAGCTCGACTTGTCGAAGACGTCGCCGGGTACCGAATGGCGCGCCGCCGGCTTCACGGCGGATCGTTTCAAGTATCCGGGCGATCCGCTTTATCACGTGCTGCGCAGCGAGCGCGGCATGCCGATGGTGCGTCGCATCGACGGCAAGCGCTTCGTGTTCTATACGGACATGTTTTCGCAGTACCTGAAGATTTACCGGTTCGACGCCGCGCACGACGGCGAGATCGCGATTCCGTCGGGCCTCGTGAGCGCGCGGCCGATCGCGTGGCCGCCCGAGCGTCCCGAACATAGCGGATGGATCTGGCGCGATACGAATGGCGACGGCACGGTCGCCGCGGGCGAAATCGCGCAGGCGGGCATGGAGACGTGGGTGAGCTGCTGGTACGTCGATGCGCGCGGAGACATCTGGGAGGGCCTCGGCGACCGCGGCGCATGGCGGTATCGCGTGCAAGGGCTCGATCGCGTGGGCAATCCGCGCTACGACTACGCGCATATGAACAGCTATGCGATACCGGCGCCGTTCACGCGCATTGCGCGCATCGTCTATGTGCCGGAGTCGGACACGATGTATCTCTCGGGCGCGAGCGCCGCGTATCCGTGGGACGAACATGACTGGAACGGCGCGGGGAAACTCATCGCGCGTTACGACCACTGGAGCACGCATCCGGTGCTTCGGTACACGATCCCCGTCGAAAACTGGGTGCCGAATACGTCGTCGATCGAGGGAATCGCGCAAGAAGGCGATTATGTGTTCGCTGTCGAACGCGTCGGCGGGGCGGTCCGGGTCTACGATGCGAACACAGGCTCGCCCGTGGGCGAACTGAAGCCGGGCCCCGAAGTCGGCGCACTGAGCGGCATGATCGACGTGCCGATGCCGGTGACCGCATACCGGCGCGCGAATGGCGAGTACCTCGTGTTCGTCGAAGAAGACAACATGGGCAAGGTCATCATGTATCGATGGACCCCCGGTCCGCACGCGTCGTAGTGCAGCGCGTGGAGATCGTCGGGGCAGCGCAACGCGCAGGCGGGGATGCACCGGAACCGACCGGTGCCGAAAGCGCCGAACAGGGAAAACGGGCGAGGGCATGGAAAGGGCGATTCTGAAGAACGTCGCGATCAATTTCGTGGGCCTCGTGCTCCCGACATTCATCTCGCTGGCGACCATCCCGACGTATATCCACCTGCTCGGCGTCGAGCGATACGGCTTTGTCGCGCTGATCTGGACGCTGATCGGCTATTTCGGCGTGCTCGACTTCGGCATGAGCATCGCGACCGAGAACCAGATCTCGAAAGCCTGCGCGAGCGGCGACACGGCGTTGCGCGCGCGATTATTCTGGAGCGCGTTCTGGCTCAATCTCGTGACGGGACTCTGCGGCTCGGTCGTCGTGCTGCTCAGCGGATGGATCTATGTACGGCTCGGCTATGCGACGACGCCGCTGCAGCACGAGATGATCGCGACCGTGCCGTGGCTCGCGCTCGCGGTGCCGATCAGCAATGTCTCGTGGGTGTTCGCGGGCGCGATCAACGGCGCCGAACGGTTCGGCGTGTTCAATACGAATCAGACGATCGGCACGTTCATCTTTCAGTTGCTGCCGATCGGCGCCGCGTTTGTGTTCGGCGCGACGCTGCCCGTCGTGATCGCCGCGGCGATCGCCGCGCGCCTGATCGCGGGCGCGATGCTCGGCGCGGCCGTGCTGCGCATCCTCGACGTGCGCCGCGTGCTGCCGCCCGACCGCAAACTCGTGCGCGAGCTTTTCGGCTATGGCGGCTGGGTCGTGCTCGGCAATGCGACGAGCGGGTTTGCCGATACGATGGACCGGACCCTCATCGGCTTCATCATGGGCGCGCGCTTCGTCACGTATTACGCGGTCCCGCAGAACCTCGTGACGAAACTGCAGATGCTGCAGATGGCCTTGCATCGGACGCTGTTTCCGCGCCTGTCGGCGCTGGAACGCGAGGGCGCCGATCGTGTCGCGCGCGACGGCCTGTCGTTCATGAACGCCGTACTGACGCCGCCTTGCGTGGTCGGCATCTTCGCGCTCGGGCCGTTTCTGCACCTCTGGGTCGGGCATGCCGTCGCGGTCGAGTCGCTGCCCGTCGGACGCATCCTGATCATCGCGGTCTGGTTTTTCGGTCAGTCGGCGCTTGCGCGCATCCTGCTGCAGGCTCAGGGGCATCCGATCGCGTCGACGCGCGTCTCGCTCATTACGCTGCCGGCGGTCGCAATCGCGCTCTGGATCGGTATCCACGCGTTCGGAATTCTCGGCGCGGCGTGGGTGATCGTCGCGCGCGCCGCGATCGAGAACATCGTGCTGTCGTGGCTCGCGCGCATTCGCGCGAGACAGACCGTCTTCGAAGCGCTCGCGCATCTGGGCCTGCTCGTCGTATCGCTCGCGCTCGCCGGTCCCTTGGCCAAGTCCTTCGGCATCGCGACGTCGCTCGGCGCGGGCGTCGTCGTGCTTCTCTGCAGCGCGACCTGGTCGTGGATGTCGTCGCCGGGCTTGCGCACGCTCGCGCGCATGATGCTCGCGCGGATCGTGCCGCACGCGAAGGCGCCGGAGACCGCGAAATGAGGATCCTGCATCTCGCGAATCATACGGACACGCTCGGTTCGGGCGCCGTCAACGCGATGATCGATCTCGCCTGCGCGCAGGCCGACGACGGCCATCACGTGACCGTCGCGTCGAGCGGCGGACACTATGAGGCGCTGCTCGCCGCGCATCGCGTCTCGCACGTACGGCTCGTGCAGCGCAAGAACGTCTTCGCGCTGCCCGCGATGCTCTCTCGATTCCGGCTCGTCGTGTCGCGCGAGCGGCCGCAGGTCGTTCACGCGCATATGCTGACGGGCGCGGTGCTCGCGCGTCTCGCCGCCGTGCGCGGCGAGTATGTCTTGATCGTCACGGTGCACGGCGAGTATCAGAAGTCGTCGCGCGCGATGGGCGACGGCGACCTGCTCGTCGCGCCGACGCTCACCGTCGCGCAGCCGCTGATCGCGCGCGGCATCCCCGCGGAACGCGTGCGCGTGATTCCGACCGGCACGGTCGGCAGTCTGCGCTACGAGGGCGCGCCCGAACCGGCCGCGCTCCAGCATCCGAACATCGTGAGCGTCGCGAAGGTCGTCGAGCGCAAGGGCGTGTTCGACGTGCTCCACGCCTTCGAGAAAGTGCTCGACAAGGTCCCCGATGCGCATTGGTATCTCGTCGGCGACGGCGCCGATCGCATGCGCATGATCGAGGCCGTGTCGGCACCCGCGTTCGCGGGCCGCGTGCATCTCGAAGGATTCGTGCGCGATCCGCGCAGCTATCTCGCGTCGGCCGATGTGTTCGTGTCGGGCGCGGTATCGGACACGTGGTCCGTCGTACTCAACGAGGCGCGCGAGGCCGGCTGCGCGATCGTCGCCGCGCGCGCGCCGGGCGCGATGGCCGCGCTTGACGAGGCGAACGCGGGCTGGCTCGTGCAGCCCGGCGACGCCACCGCGATGGCGCATGTCGTGACGACGCTGTTCGACGATCCCGCATTGCGCGAGGCGTGGGCGCAACGTGCGCGACAGGGCCTCGAACGGCTCAGCGTGGCGCGCATGCATGCCGCGTATCTGGAGATCTATCGCGAGTCGCTCGCGGCGCGCGCCGCGCATGCGAACGACGCGCGCTTCGAACCGAAGCGGCACCGGGAGCAGCTATGACAGATGCGGCGCGAGGTTCGCGGATCCTGTTCGTCGATCAGAGCGGCGAGCTCGGCGGGGCCGAGCTCGCGTTGCTGCCGCTTGCGATCCGGCATCGCGAACACGGCGCGGTCGTGCTGCTGCAGGACGGACCTTTTCGCGAGCGGCTCGAGGCCGCGGGCGTGACCGTGCATCTGCTCGTCGACGCGGGCGTCTCGCGCGTGCGCAAGACGGGTGGTCTGTCGGCGCTGCTGCGTGCGGCATTGCCGGTCTATCGACAGGTCAGGGCGCTGGCGCGCCTCGCGCGCGACTACGACGTGATGTTCGTCAACACGCAGAAGGCCTTCGTGCTCGGGACGCTGACGCGCGCGATCGTGCGCAGGCCCGTGGTCTGGTTTCTGCACGACATCATGAGCGCCGCGCATTTCGGTGCGCTCCAGCGTTACGTCGTGCGCGGGCTCGCGCGTTTTGCCGATGCGACGCTCGTGAACTCGCAGGCGGTCGCACAGGCGCTTGCCGATTTGACGGGGCGGCGCGATCGCGCCGTCGACGTGGTCTACAACGGCATCGATCCGTCGCAATTCGACGCCGCGCTGCATACCCAGCATCGCGCGATACGCGCGGCGCTCGGCGTGCCGACCGATGCGTGGTGCATCGGCCTGTTCAGCCGTCTCGCGCAGTGGAAGGGGCAGCATGTGCTGATCGACGCGGTGGCGCAGATGCTCGTCGACGAACACGATGCGCTTGAACGGCGTCACGTCGGCGGCGCGCGCGAGCGCGGTGCACCCGCCGCGCGTTCGACGCGTCATGTCGAAGTGCATGTCGTGTTCGTCGGCGCGCCGCTGTTCGGCGAGGATGCGTATGCGGCGCGCTTGCGCGAGCAGGTGGCGCGTCTCGGGCTCGAACCGCGGATTCACTTCGCGGGGTTTCAGCATGATGTCGCGGCCTGGATGGCCGCGATGGATGTCGTCGTGCATACCTCGACGGCGCCCGAGCCGTTCGGACGCGTCGTCGTCGAGGGCATGCTCGCGGGCAAGCCTGTCGTCGCCGCGCGGGCGGGCGGCGTCATGGAGATCGTCGAGCATGGCAAAACCGGACTGCTGACCGAGCCCGGAGACGCGCGCGCGCTCGCGAGCGCACTCGGCGCGCTGCGGCGCGATCCCGCTTATGCGGCCGAACTGGCCGAGGCCGGCCGCGAGACCGCGCGCCGGCAGTTCACCGAAGCGGCCTTCGTCGAACGCGTCGACGCCGCGCTTGCGCGCGTGGCCGATCGCATCGGCACCGGGCATCAGGCGGTGCCCGGACAGGTCTGAGTCGAGCGGGCGCTTGCTACGACGCGTCCTCGTCCGCTTGTTGCCCTGTCTTGTCAGGCGCGGACGTTTCGGCGGAGGCGGGCGGATGCAGCGCGTCGAGTTCGGCGTAGCGCGCTTCGCGGCGGCGTAATTCGGCGAGCATATTGCAGAAGAGCGCGCCTTGTTCGATCGCGTCGTCGAGCGCCACGTGCGTATGGGGATGTTCGTCGAACCATGCCGACGGAAGCCGGGGTTTGATCGACTTCCGGTAAGGCAGGCCCGTCATCGCGAACGCGAGCGTCTTGATGTCGAGCGCCGACCACGAGAACGGGCAGCGCTGTGCGAAACGCATCATGTACCAGAACATGTACGTGAAATCGAAGCCCGCCGGGTACGCGACGAAGACCGCTTTGCCGGGCAGCTTCTCAACCCATTCGACGTAGGCGGGCAAGGCGACTTCGGGCTGCTGGAGGTCGAGCCGGCATGCGGCCCATGCTTCGGGCTGCGTTTTCCACCACGCTTCCTGGATCGGATGCGCGGCCGCGCCGGGCAGGGTTTCGAGGTTCGCGCTGAAGGTGCCGATCAATTGCTTGTCGGCCGTATAGGCGGCCGACGCGAAGCTCAGCATCGAGTGCGGACCGGGGATCGGGCCGTCGGCCTCGACGTCCGTGCTGACGTAGATTTCGACGCTCATGCGTGCCCCCGCGCGAGTGCGGCGTCGCTGACGTAGGGGTTCGAGCGGCGCTCTGCGCCGAACGTCGACGTCGGCCCGTGGCCGGGCACGAACACGATGTCGTCGCCGAGCGGCCAGAGCTTGGTGCGGATGGCGTCGAGCAGATCCTGATGATTGCCGCGCGGAAAATCGGTGCGGCCGATCGAGCCTTTGAACAGCACGTCGCCGACCAGCGCGACGCGATGCGTGCGATCCACGAAGACGATATGGCCGGGCGTGTGGCCGGGACAATGAAAGACGTCGAGCGTTTGCGCGCCGAACGACACGGTGTCGCCGTCGGTGAGCCAGCGTGTCGGCTCGAATGCCTGCGCGGGCGGAAAGCCGAAGTCTCGGCTTTGCGAGGCGAGTTGGTCGAGCCAGAAGCGCTCGTCTTCGTGGGGGCCTTCGATCGGCACGCCGAACTTCGACGCGAGCGCCGTGGCGCCGCCGCAGTGATCGAGGTGGCCGTGCGTGAGCAGGATTTTTTCGAGCTGCGCGCCTTCGCGCGCGAGCGCGGCCTCGATGCGGTCGAGGTCACCGCCCGGGTCGACGACGGCGGCGCGCTGCGTCTGGTCGCAGACGAGCAGCGAACAGTTCTGCTGGAACGGCGTGACGGGAATGAGCGTGACTTTCATGAATGAGCGGGACGTGGCGCGGCCGAGCGCGCGACGTCGACACGCGTCGCGGGGCTGCGCGAAACACAAAGCGGCATTGTAGCGGGGGCGGCGCGGACGCATCGGACGGCAGACACATGGCGGGGCGCGCGGTGCGGGACGCTCGGTGTGCTGCCAAGGCAGGTTTGCCGCGGTTCCGTGAAGCGTTTACTGAGTCGACGCGTCCGTTTGAAATCGCGATCCGGAACTGCCATCGAATATGAAGCGGCCGGGTGCCGTTTCGGGCTCTCGATGCGAATCGAACACATCGCGCGCGACGGCGCCGCGCCCGCGTGGGCGGGCTTTCGCGGGATAGGGCGCGCCGTGTTCGGCGGCGTGTGCGGCATCGCAGGCGCGCGGCTTGCGCGACGATCGATGCGTGGGGCGCTTCCGTTTCAAGCAGCCGGATCAGAGGGTGAAACCGATGGTCGGGCGGGCCGGCGGATGAGGTCGACGCATGGGATGCGAATGCGATGGACGAAGGTGAGTGTACGAATCGGTTTTTTGGGCAGCGGAGCCCGGTTTTCAGAATTGGGTATAATGGCGCCTCGCTTGCACATATTTTAGGCAGGCAGCAGGGTTTGAACGGCTCGTATGAGTCGCGTGTTCGGACCTGCTTTCAAGTGCATTTCAATTGTTGCGTGGTCACGTCGAGCTTCAGATTTGACGGATTTTGCAATACCAAGCATCGCATCTGCGATGTAACACGTTTCGTCGGGGCGGCATTGCGCCGCATGTTCGCCAAAAGAACGCCTGACGGAGCCTAAAAGTTGCCGCATCTTCGACGGCCCCCCCAATGTCCGGGGTCGCGAAGTCCGTGTGTATGAGCCGCAGCGTGACGCGGCGTTCCGGGGCGGTGACGTATGGGTGTCTGGTGGTGCCGCTGGGGGAGTGGCTGCCAGACGTGGATTGAATTAGGCAAAGCTCGGCCGGAAGGCCGTCGACAACGACTGTCGGTGAATGCCAGAGAGGCACCTTGACGCACGGCGCAGGCCGGGCCGAGGTCATCGCTTTCGTACGCCTTTGAGCAGCCGTACCGGTGGATGCCGGTGTGCCTGCTCGCCTAACGTTGATTGACACGTCTATGAAGCTTCACTTCGAGCATCGGCATCAGGTGCGTCTGCGAACGCGGTTTGCACGCGTGGGAATCCGGATGCGCGCACGCGTGCTTGCCGTCGCCGGTTCGGTTGCACTGGTGGCTTGTGCGACGCCGCCCAATGGCGTCAGTACGTCCGATGCGATCCATACGAACCCCGCATCCGCCGTGGCGCACGCCGACGCGCCGAATGCGTTTGCGTCGGCCGCCGATGCGTTACCCGCGAGCCCCGATTTGTCGAGCAAGCTCGGCGGCAAGACGCTGACGGCCTCGATTCCCGATGTATCGACGTTTTCGCAGAAGGGCCGCGCGTCGTGGTACGGCGGTCACTTCAACGGTCGCAAGACCGCGAATGGCGAACGGTACGATATGAACGCGATGACCGCGGCGCATCGGACGCTGCCCATGTCGGCCTTTGTTCGGGTGACGAACGAGAGCAACGGCAAGTCGATCGTGGTCAAGATCAACGATCGAGGCCCGTTCCATCGTGGCCGGATCATCGATCTGTCGCGCGCGGCGGCGTTGGCGCTCGGCATGCAGCATAGCGGCACGTCGAACGTGAAGATTCAGGGGTTGTCGACGGCTGAAGCGACGGCCGCCCAGAGCGAATCGCTCGCCTCGGCGAATTAAGCGTCTTCGGACGTTCGCGGCGTCGGACATCGGTCCCGCCGCGTGCTGGACGCTCCCCCCTCGCATGACCGGTCACGATGGCGATACTTCGCCATCGTCGTCAGTCGGTTTTGATCCCTTCGCATTGGCGCGAAGGGATCAGATGCCCGGCCGCAATGGCCTCTTTCACATCGATTCCGTCATTTGTTGTGCGTCATCCGTCGCTTCTGAGCGTACGGGTCTGATGCCTGCTCAAACGCGCTCGCGACATGCCGAGTCGCGCTTCCGTCTCTTTCAGTCTTCTCTTTCGTCGCCCGCGTTGTCGTCCTCGTTCTTGAGTTCGAGCGCGCGCGCGTAGAGCACGTTGCGCGATGCGCCGGTCAGCGTGACCGCGAGTTTGACCGCGGCCTTGACGGGTAACGCGTCGAGCAGCGTCACGAGCAGCGTGTCGTGCAAGTGTGCGTCGTCGCCGTCGCGATCGGGCGCGCGTCCTTCGACGACGAGGACGAATTCGCCGCGTTGCCGATTGGGATCGGCTTCGAGAAAAGCTGGTCCTTCGGCCAAGGGGCACACATGCAGTGCTTCATGTAACTTCGTGAGTTCACGGGCGATGAGGATTTTGCGTTCGGCGCCGAGTCCTTGCGCGAGTGCGCGGACGGTGTCGACGACGCGATGCGGTGCTTCGTAGAACACGAGTGCGGGTTCGGATGACGCGAGCGCGCGGATCGCATCGTCGCGCTGACGCGCTTTGGTCGGCAGAAAGCCGATGAACGTGAAGGTCTGCGCCCATGCGCCCGCGACCGACAGGGCGGTCGTGACGGCGCTCGCTCCCGGCAATGGGATGACGGGCAGGTTCGCGGCGCGTACCGCGTCGACGAGGCGTGCGCCGGGGTCCGAGATGCCGGGCGTGCCGGCGTCGGAGACATAGGCGACGCGTTCGCCCGCGCGGAGATGCTCGATGACGCGGGCCGCGGCTTCGTGTTCGTTGTGTTCGTGAACCGCGAGCACGGGCTTGTCGATGTCGTAGCGCGTGAGCATGTGCTGTGTGTTGCGCGTGTCTTCGGCCGCGATGCGGTCGACGAGCGACAGCACGTAGAGCGCGCGCACGCCGATATCGGCGAGGTTGCCGATCGGGGTCGCGACGATGAAGAGGGCGGCCTCGGGATAGTGTTGCTGGCGGGCGAGATCGAACAGGTCGGGCACGGCATGGTCCTGAGAAAACGGCCGCGTCGCGGCGTTCGGCATTGTGCCATGTGAGCGGGAGGCGCCGAGCGCATCGTGAGCGATGACTGTGCCGAGGGGATGAAGGAGGCGCCGGCGTCGCGGCGGCCGAGATCGTCGCGGCGATTCGGCGAGGTGAGGGCTTGAAGGGCGAGAGGCGCGCGAGGTGTGTGAGGCGCAGGGAGAACACGGAGCGCGCCGTGCGAGACGTGCGAGATGTTCTGTAAGTGTGTGGCCGAAAGGGAGGCTGGACATGTCGATCGAAAGCGGGCGTCGCTATGAGGATGCTGCGTGCGCGCATCTCGAACGGCAGGGCCTCGCATGTATCGCGCGCAATGTCCGGTATCGCTTTGGCGAGATCGATCTCGTGATGCGCGATGCCGACGTGCTCGTTTTTGTGGAAGTGCGTGCGCGTGCGTGGGCCGCATTCGGCGGCGCGCTCGGTTCGATCGATGCGCGCAAGCAGCGACGCGTGCAACTGGCCGCACAGCGATTTTTGCTGCGATATCGAGCGCGCGTGCCGCGCTGTCGTTTCGACGTCGTGGCATTCGACGATGGACGTATCGACTGGATTCGCGATGCATTCGATGCGCAGCTTTAGCGGATGTCGACGCGGTGATGCGGAATCAGCGATGTTGAATCAGCGACATCGAATTGGCGATGTCGAAGAGGTGATATCAAATCGGCGCTGAGAAGGGACGATGTCGAACAGGCGAGGTCGAGGCGGCTGCCGTTGACGCGCGCATCGATGCTGATCTTGGGTGTTGAGCGGAACCCGTTGGCGTTCTGGCCATCGAATGCAGCATTGAGTGCGGTACACTCGCAACTTCTTCTTGCATCGGTCTGCGACGGCTTCTGGAACGGCTGATTGACGTTTGTCGAGCGTGTTCGATGGGGGCGTGCGACGCGACGATGCGAGGCGAGACGGATGATTCGGCGCTGCGT
Source organism: Pararobbsia silviterrae (assembly GCF_003628125.1). Taxonomy (GTDB): domain Bacteria; phylum Pseudomonadota; class Gammaproteobacteria; order Burkholderiales; family Burkholderiaceae; genus Pararobbsia; species Pararobbsia silviterrae. Next base: position 3,523 of record NZ_RBZU01000017.1, on the reverse strand, counting down.
GCTGCGCTGGAAATGGGTAAATCGATGTCGATTGAACGAATACAGCAGCACTTCCAGGACAGCGTGGCGCTCAAGCTCGAAGCTGTCCAGACACTTGCGGTGCCGATTGCCGCGGCGATCGATGCGATGTTCGGCGCGTTGGCGAATAACGGCAAAGTGCTTGCGTGCGGCAATGGCGGATCGGCGGCCGATGCGCAGCGTTTCGCGGCCGCGTTGATCCATCGTCTCGAACGAGAGCGACCGAGTCTGGGTGCGATTGCGTTGACGACGGATACGTCGATCCTGACCGCGATCGGCGACGACGAGCAGTTTGAAGAGATCTTTGCGCGGCAGGTGCGTGGCCTGGGGCAACCGGGTGACGTGCTGCTTGCGATCACGACGTCGGGCAATTCGGCGAATGTGATTGCTGCGATTCGCGAGGCGCATGAGCGCGAGATGATCGTGGTGGCGCTGACCGGCGGCGGTGGCGGCAAGATCAATGAAGAACTGTACGATACGGACATTCATATCAGTGTGCCGTCGGACCGGACGGTGCGGATTCAGGAAGTCCACCTGTTGACGCTGCATTGCTTGAGCGACGGCATCGATGCGATGCTGCTCGGCGACGAATGACCTTCCGCATGACTGCTTACTGTTGAGGAGATCGATCCGATGATCGCAACACGCTTGACCAAAGCGCTCTGTGCGGCTGCGCTGACTGCCAGCCTGTGTGTCATGTTGGAGGGGTGTCCGCTTGTCGTCGTTGGGGCGGCGGGTGGTGGTGCGTTGATGGCGACCGATCGCCGTTCGGTGGGTGCGCAGACTGAGGATCGCGAGATTCAGGCGAAGACGCAGTCGATGTTCATCGGTGATATGCCTGATGAGGCGCATATGGACGTGACGGTGTTCAATCGTCGCGTGTTGTTGACGGGTGAGGTGCCGACGCCCGAGGCGAAGGCGAAGGCCGAGGCGATCACGCGGACGATCGACAACGTGCAGGGGATCATCAACGAGCTGACGGTCGGGCCGCCGAGTTCGTTCACGGCGCGTTCGAATGACGCGTATATCACGAGCAAGGTCAAGGCTGCGTTGTTCACAGAGAAGGATCTCGGGTCGAACTTCTTCAAGGTGGTGACCGAGGGTGGGCGCGTGTATTTGATGGGGCTTGTGACGCCGACGGAAGGTGATCGGGGTGCGGATGCCGCGAGTCGCGTGACGGGGGTGGTGCAGGTTGTGAAGGTGTTCCAGTACATCACGCCGGAGGAGGCGCAGCGCTTGTCGTTGGGTACGCCGCCGTCGCCGGATGGCGCGAGTGGCGCGTCGGGCGCGAATGCGCCGGCTCCGGTGCAGGCTGCGCCGGCGCCTGAGCCGGATGCGGGCGTGACGACGGGTGCGGTGCCGGACGGCAATGTGCAGTCGCAATCGATCGATCAGAAGCAGGCGCCGGCGCCTGTGATGAATTCGTCGCCGGTGCAGCCGGGCAATCCGAACAAGACGCAGTGAAGGGGCGTGTTGGGGTGAGCGTGCGAGTTGTCGCTACGATTCTCGGCGCGATGAGGGTGCGCGTATGTGGCGGTCGTTTTGCGGGTCCGTTGGCGTCGGCATTGGTGTGCTGCGGCGTGCTCCTCGGCGTGGTGGGGAGCGACGCGGCGTTCGCTGCGCCGACGGTCGATGTCGCGAATGCGAAGGCGATCTACAAGGCGAACGCGTGCGCGAGTTGCCACCAGGCGGATCGGAAATTGGTCGGACCGGCTTACCGGGACATTGCGACGAAATACCGGAATGATGCGGGCGCGCAGGCGCACCTTGAAAAGGTCGTACGAGGCGGCGGGTCGGGCGTGTGGGGCGCGATTCCGATGCCTTCGCACCCGGCGATGAGCGACGGCGACATCCGGACGGTCGTGAGCTGGATTCTTGCGGGTGCGCCCGATAAATAAATCGCTGCTGAATTGACCTACTTGCGGTGGGGCCGGAAATCCGGCTAGAATTTGCGTTCGTTGGGGGGGTAGCTCAGCTGGGAGAGCGTCGCGTTCGCAATGCGAAGGTCGGGAGTTCGATCCTCCTCCTCTCCACCATCACGTGTTCCAGGCAGTTCCACGGTATTCCCGAAACCCCGCGTCCCGTAAGGCTCGCGGGGTTTTTGTTTCCACTCCGGGATCATGGTTTCCGTTGACAGCCCGGGGCCTTTCGGCGCAGCTTTGGGGGCATAAGGCCAGATTTTCCGCCTCGGCAGAATTTGTGCCCCCATGCAACGGGAGGTGTCCCATGCCTCTTACCGATCTGGAAGTTCGCCGCGCCGCGCCACGCGAAAAGACGTATCGGGTGTCAGTGCCGACTTACGCGGCGCGCTGCGACCGAACAAGCATACCCACTTCGCCTCGATTACGGATCCTGAGAAGGTCGGCGAGATGCTGCGCGCCTTTGATGGCTTCTCCGGGACACTGGTCGTGCGCGCGGCGCTGCAACTCGCGCCGTTACTGTTCGTGCGACCCGGCGAGTTGAGGCAGGCCGAGTGGGCCCAGATTGATCTTGAGCGGCGCGAATGGCGCTATACCGTCTCCAAGACGAAGACCGAGCATCTGGTACCCCTGGCTACGCAGGCGGTGGATATCCTGAAGGAACTGCAGGCGCTGACGGGAAAATGGCGTTACGTCTTTACAGGTCGCGATCGCAGAAAGCCCATGAGCGGTGCGGCGATCAACGCTGCGCTACAACGGCTAGGCTTCGACACGAAAACCGAGATCACCGGCCACGGATTCCGGGCCATGGCTCGGACCATCCTGCACGAGCGACTTCGGTTTCCGGCGGAAGTCATCGAGCACCAACTGGCCCATCGAGTGCCCGACTCCCTCGGCAGCGCCTATAACCGGACGCGATTCATCGACGACCGGGTCGCGATGATGCAGGCTTGGGCCGATTACCTGGATCGACTGAAATCCGGGGCGGAGGTCGGACCCATCCGGCCGCGCGGACTTTGACGGGAAAGCCCTGACATGTCGAGGTTCCAGTCGACGCTGAGTCCAACTCTTCCTTCATGGACAGACAGGGTCACGGCACGCCCGTTAAAAGTAGATGTCGTGCAATCGGCGAGCCCAAGGTAAATGTCTGCGCGGGTCTATCGATCTTTTTTGTCGCTACGCATCGACCACATCGCTCACGCGACGTTCTCACGTCATTTGGTTGCGTTTGGGCGTGTTCTGGTGACGTCCATCGCGCTGTTCTGTTTGCATCGCTGTCGTGTTCATAGGTCTTCTATATCGGGTCTGATTTGGAAGCCGAACGTATCTTGGATACCCGTCGAGCTGGGTTTGTTGTTTTCGCGCTCCGTTTTTGCCTGACGTGCCAGACTGGTTTGCTGAACAGCTGCGTGCTTTGCCGACGGGTTGCGGGAAGTATTCGTGCGACCGCCAACCCCGGGTGTGCCATCCAGTCGACGACCGGTTCCGCGGAGTGTGTCAGAGATTTTGTGTTCGAGGCATAACATGTACCAAAAGGAGCATGTATGCCACGCAAACCGAAATCGGGGTCCGAGATCCCAAGCGAG
>NZ_RBZU01000016.1 GCF_003628125.1 Pararobbsia silviterrae | reverse complement strand
AACTCATCAAACTTCGCTGCGTTTTCTGCGTCGCTGCGTTTGCAGCAGAGAAGCGAGATTATGTACACCTCACTTCGTTTCGTCAACAAGTTTTTTCAGCAAACTTTTTAACGAATCGGGACTTCAAAGATTAGAAAATTTCTGAAATCCCGCCGATCCGGAGTCATTCCCGAATCGCGAAAACGTGAATTCTAGCGGTATGCCGTGCCGGCATGCAAGTGCTTTTTGGGATCGACGATTTTCGAGACTCAAAACACCGTCCACGCCTGGTCCGGGCCATCGCCGAGCGCACGCGTCGGCGGCCCCTCCCCCCGCATTACGACCGCGGAAGCAGGAGCCACATGCGGCCGCGCTGCTTCATATGGCCGGCGAGATCGCCTGCCTCGTCGCCGAATCCCCAAAAGTAGTCGGCGCGTACCGAGCCCTTGATCGCGGAGCCGACGTCTTGCGCAAACACGAGCTTGTTCAGCGGCTCGCTCGACATCGGTCGCGTCGTCGACAGAAACACCGGCGTCCCCAACGGGATCGCCGTCGGATCGACGGCGATCGAGCGCTCCGACGTCAACGGCACGCCGAGCGCGCCGATCGGACCATCGTCCGCCCCGCCGCCCGGCACCTGAGTTCCCAATTCGCGGAAGAACACAAAGCGCGGATTGACATTGAACACCGCGTCGACTCGCGCCGGATTCGCGCGCGCCCACGCGCGGATGCCCTGCATCGTCGCCTGAGCCGGCGTCAGTTGCCCGTGATCGATCAACCAGCGGCCGATCGATTGATACGGCTGGTTGTTCGTGCCGCCCACGCCGACGCGCATGACCGAACCGTCGTCCATCGTGATGCGCCCCGAACCCTGAATCTGCAAAAAGAACGCTTCGACCGGGTCGTCGACATAGACAAGTTCCGCACCGTCGAGGACGCCGCTGCGCATCAGGTGCGCGCGATCCGGCAACGTATCGCCCTTTCGATAGGCGGACGGCCATTTATAGAGCGGATAAAGATACGGCGCGCGGCGCACACGCGAGCCCCTGAGCCGCGGCTCGTAGTATCCCGTCACAAGTCCATCGACCGAGCCGTCGGTATTGGCGAGCTGATAGGGCGTGAAATACTGTTCGAAGTAAGCGCGCACGGCCTGCGCATCGAGTTCGTCGAGTTGCGACGCGGCCGCGCACGCGGCACGCCAGCGCGCCTCGCCGCCGACGCGCGCGCAATTGGCGCGCAGCGCGGGCATCGCGCCGATCAGCGCGTCGTCCTGCCAGCCGGGCACGCTGTCCCATCCCACGGGCGTCAGGCGCTGGGTCGCGATAATGCGCGCCTCGTCGAGGTCAGGCCCGCCCACTCCGGAATTCCACGCGCCGGGCTCGGGCCCCTTCGAAACCGGCCCGTGCGACGCGCACGAGGCCAGCATCACCAGCAGCGCACCGAGTGCGCCGCGCAAGACTCTGTCAATACGGCAATGCAAGCGTCAACCTCGTTCGGCTCAATGCAGGGTGCGCGGCATCGCGAGCCCAAACTCGGCGATCGGCGCCTCGAAACGCGTTCCGTCCTCGGCCACGCAGAAGTATTCGCCGCGCATCGATCCCGCGGGCGTCGCGATAACGGCCCAACTCGTGTACTCGAACTGTTCCCCCGGCGCGAGCAGCGGCTGATTGCCGACGACCCCGAGTCCCGCGACTTCCTGGATCGTGTTCTCGCCATCGGTAATGACCCAGTGCCGCGATATCAGCTGGGCCGCCACCGTGCCGGTATTGCGTATCGTGATCGTGTACGCGAATGCGTATTGGCGTCCGGTCGGGTCCGATTGCTCGGGTAGAAAGCGCGCCTGGACGGCGACGGACAATTGGTATGAGTTCATGACGTGGGTTCGCGCTCGCGCGGCGCGAAACCCGCGCCACGATGTCCCGACGCATTCTCTACGAAGCATCCCTACCCTGCAACCGAACGCCGCCCCGGAAGCGCGGCGCCGACGGCGTTAAAATCGCCCTTCGCATGCGAAGACGGGAGCCGCGCGCTCCAGCGCCGCCACCGGCCGCCGAGCCGAACGCGCCCCACCCGCGGACTCGCCCGCGTCGTCGCCGCCCCCCCGCTGCCGTCACACACGACACCGGACGCGGCCGTCGCCGGCAAGCCGCCGCATGCACCGGTTCCTTTATGCAGCACCACTCGGTCCCCTGATGATGAATCCGACATACCGTATCGCCCCCAGCATCCTGTCCGCCGATTTCTCGCGTCTCGGCGAGGAAGTCCGCAACGTCGTCGCCGCCGGCGCGGACTGGATCCATTTCGATGTGATGGACAACCACTACGTGCCGAATCTCACGATCGGCCCCGTCGTGCTCGAGGCGATCCGCCCCCATGTGAGCGTGCCGATCGACGTCCATCTGATGGTGCGTCCGGTCGACCGGATCGCGCCCGACTTCGCGAAAGCGGGCGCCAACAGCATCACGTTCCACCCCGAGGCGTCGGATCATGTCGATCGCACGCTGTCGCTGATCCGCGATCACGGTTGCGAAACCGGCCTTGTCTTCAATCCGGCGACGTCGCTCGATCATATGGATCACGTCATGGACAAGATCGACATCATCCTGATCATGTCGGTCAACCCCGGTTTCGGCGGACAGTCGTTCATCGGCGAGGCGCTCAATAAATTGCGCACGGCGCGCCGCAAGATCGACGCGTATCGCGAACGCACGGGGCGCGAAATCAAGCTTGAAGTCGATGGCGGGGTCAAGGTCGACAACATCGCGCAAATCGCGGCGGCCGGGGCCGATACGTTCGTTGCGGGCTCGGCGATCTTCGGCCACCCGGACTACGCGAAGGTCATCGGCGACATGCGCGCCGAACTCGCCTCGCTCGCGAAAGCCGCATGAGCGCGTCCGAGCGCCCGACGGCGCGCATCGGCGAAGAAACCCCCGGCCACGCGCGCACGGCGGATCCGGCCGCGCGTCGCGCGGAGATTCGCGGCGTCATCATCGATCTCGACGGGACGATGGTCGACACCGCGGGCGATTTCCACGCGGCGCTGAACCGGATGCTCGCCGACCTCGAACTGCCCTCGATCGACAGCGACGAATTGCTGCGCTACATCGGCAAAGGTTCGGAGCATCTCGTGCGAAGCGTGCTGTCGGCCCGGCTGCCCGCCGATCACGTCGAGGCGCGCTTCGCGACCGCGCTCGACCGCTATCAGCACGCCTATGCGCAGGTCAACGGCATGCACGCGAGCGTCTATACGCATGTGGCCGAAGGCCTCGCGGCGCTGCGCGACGCGGGACTCAAGCTCGCCTGCGTGACGAACAAACCGCACCGATTCGCGGTGGCGCTGCTCACGCAGGTCGGCCTGCACGCGTATTTCGACGCGGTCTTCGGCGGCGACAGCTTCGCGCGCAAGAAGCCCGATCCGTTGCCGATGCTCAAGGCGTCCGAGGCCCTGGGCCTCGCGCCCGCGCAGATGCTCGCGATCGGCGACTCCGAAAACGACGCCCTCGCCGCCCGCGCGGCGGGCATCGCCGTGCTCACGGTGCCCTACGGGTACAACCATGGGCAACCTGTACAATCGATCGACTCCGATGGTATAGTCGGCACGCTGCTCGAAGCCGCGCGCTGGCTGCATCAATAGGTCCTCGATATGCGAGTACCGGATGCCGGACCCCAGCGCGCGCAACGTCGGCAAGCGGTATTCGAGGTGCGCGGGCGTCGATACGCAAGCGCTGCGGATACCGGGTTCGGCCCCGACGGGGTCAAACAAAACCTCTCTTCTTCGTCATGTTCGTCAATCGGAAACGGAGTCAATGCGATATCGACCGGGGAGCCTGGCCCTGGCGTCGCTGGTCTTGGTGATTCATACACAAGGCCGCTGAAGCTCGCCTTCAGCTTCCGTTTTCTGTCTGTGTTGCTTTCCGCGTCAACGGCTTCGATCGGCATATGCCGGTCAGTCCGCTCGCATGTCCGACGATCGCGCCCGCCCGCATGCGGCCCGGCGTATCGAACGGCGCGCGAACGGTTCGAGCCGCGCGCAAGGCACGCCCCCCGCGTGGCACACGTCCGTCCGAATCGGGCCCGCGCGGGCTTACCGGAACCCAAAGCATGACCGAACTCGAATTCCAGTCGCTCGCCAATGCGGGCTACAACCGCATTCCGCTGATCGCCGAGGCGCTCGCCGATCTCGAGACCCCGCTCTCGCTCTATCTCAAGCTCGCCCAGCCCGAACGCAACGGCGCGAATTCATTCCTGCTCGAATCGGTCGTCGGCGGCGAACGCTTCGGCCGCTACTCGTTCATCGGGCTGCCCGCACGGACGCTGCTGCGCGCGATCGGCACGCGGTGCGAAGTCGTCCGCGACGGCGTCGTCATCGAGACGCACGAGGGCGACCCGCTCGAATTCATTCAGACCTACCAGGCACGCTTCAAGGTGGCGCAGCGTGCGGGACTGCCCCGCTTCTGCGGCGGTCTCGCCGGCTATTTCGGCTATGACGCCGTGCGCTTCATCGAAAAGAAACTCGCGGACACCGCGCCGCCCGACGATCTCGGTCTGCCCGATATCCAGTTGTTGCTGACCGAGGAAGTCGCGGTCATCGACAATCTCGCGGGCAAGCTCTACCTGATCGCCTATGCGGATCCCGCCCAACCCGAGGCCTATGCGAAGACCCGCCAGCGGCTGCGCGAACTCCGCGCGCGGCTGCTCAAGACGGTCCAGCCGCCCGTCACGTCGGCAAGCGTGCGCACCGAGATTCATCGCGAGTTCGACAAGCAGGACTATCTGACCGCGGTGCGCAAGGCGAAGGAGAACATCGCGGCCGGCGAACTCATGCAGGTCCAGATCGGACAGCGCCTGAGCAAGCCGTATCGCGACAACCCGCTGTCGCTCTATCGCGCGCTGCGCTCGCTGAACCCGTCGCCGTATATGTACTTCTACAATTTCGGCGACTTCCAGGTGGTCGGCGCGTCGCCCGAAATTCTCGTCCGGCAGGAAGAACGCGGCGACGAACGCATCGTGACGATCCGTCCGCTCGCGGGTACGCGTCCGCGCGGCAACACGCCCGAGCGCGACGCCGAACTCGCGACCGAACTGCTCAACGATCCGAAGGAGATCGCCGAGCACGTGATGCTGATCGATCTCGCGCGCAACGACGTCGGCCGCATCGCGAAGACGGGCTCGGTCGTCGTGACGGACAAGATGGTCATTGAAAAGTACTCGCACGTGCAGCACATCGTGAGTTCGGTCGAGGGCAAGCTCAAGCCCGGCACGACGAACCTCGACGTGCTTCGCGCGACGTTCCCGGCCGGCACGCTGTCCGGCGCGCCGAAGGTCCGCGCGCTCGAACTCATCGACGAACTCGAACCGGTCAAGCGCGGCATCTACGGCGGCGCGGTCGGCTATCTGTCGTTCTCGGGCGAGATGGACCTCGCGATCGCGATCCGCACGGGCATCATCAAGAACGGCAACCTCTACGTGCAGGCGGCAGCCGGCATCGTCGCCGACTCGGTGCCCGAGATGGAATGGCAGGAAACCGAAAACAAGGCGCGCGCCGTGTTGCGCGCGGCCGAACAAGTGCAGGACGGGCTCGACGCGGAGATTTGAGCGGGGCCGCCGGCGACCGGCGTTCACGCGTCGCCCCACCCGCTGATCGAGACCGTCCGTCGTTCCCATGCTCACGCGATACGCGTGGCCGGAGCGGCCTCGACGCTCGAGCGGAATCCATCCAGTTTCACGAAGTTAGGAGCCGTCATGTTGCTCATGATCGATAACTACGACTCGTTCACCTACAACCTCGTCCAGTACTTCGGCGAGCTTGGCGAAGACGTGCAGACGCACCGCAACGACGAGATCACGATCGAACAGATCGAAGCGCTCAAGCCCGACCGGATCTGCCTGTCGCCGGGCCCGAGCAATCCGCAACACGCGGGCATCACGCTCGACGTGCTGCGCACGCTCTCGGGCAAGTACCCGATCCTCGGCGTCTGCCTCGGCCATCAGGCGATCGGCGAAGCGTTCGGCGGCCGCGTCGTGCGCGCGCGCTCGATCATGCACGGCAAGGTCAGCGAGATCGACACCGACGGCCGCGGCGTGTTCGCCGAACTGCCCAAGCGTTTCACCGTCACGCGCTACCACTCGCTCGCGATCGAGGAAGCGACGCTTCCCGATTGCCTCGAGATCTCTGCGCGCACGCCCGACGGCGAAATCATGGGCGTACGCCACAAAACACTGCCCGTCGAAGGCGTACAGTTCCACCCCGAATCGATCCTGTCCGAACACGGACATGCATTGCTCGACAACTTCCTCCGAGGCGTGCGATGACCGACCACCTGCCCCCCGCGCACAGCGCGCCGATCACGCCTCAGGAAGCCCTGCAGCGCACGATCGAGCATCGCGAAATCTTTCACGACGAAATGCTGCACCTGATGCGGCTCATCATGCGCGGCGAACTCTCGCCCGTGATGTCGGCCGCGATCATCACGGGCCTGCGCGTCAAGAAGGAAACGATCGGTGAAATCACCGCGGCCGCGATGGTCATGCGCGAGTTCGCGAACAAAGTCGACGTCGAGGACGATGCGAATTTCGTCGACATCGTCGGCACGGGCGGCGACGGCTCGCATACGTTCAATATCTCGACCGCCACGATGTTCGTGACCGCCGCGGCCGGCGCGAAAGTCGCCAAACACGGCAATCGCGGCGTATCGAGCAAGTCGGGCAGCGCCGACGTGCTCGAGGCGCTCGGCGTCAACATCATGCTGTCGCCCGCGCAAGTCGCCGAGTCGATCGCGGAAACGGGCATGGGCTTCATGTTCGCGCCGAACCACCACCCCGCGATGAAGAACGTCGCGGCCGTGCGCCGCGAAATGGGCGTGCGCACGCTGTTCAACATCCTCGGCCCGCTGACGAATCCGGCCGGCGCGCCGAATCAGCTGATGGGCGTGTTTCATCCGGATCTCGTCGGCATTCAGGTCCGCGTCATGCAGCGGCTCGGCGCGCAGCACGTGCTCGTCGTCTATGGCCAGGACGGCATGGACGAGGTCTCGCTCGGCGCGGCGACGAAGGTCGGCGAACTCAAGGACGGCATCGTGACCGAGTACGAGATCCATCCCGAAGACTTCGGTCTGCAGATGGTGTCGAACCGCAGCCTCAAGGTCGCCGATGCGACCGAGTCGAAAGCGCTGCTGCTCGGCGCGCTCGACAATACGCCCGGCGTCGCGCGCGAAATCGTGACGCTCAACGCGGGCACCGCGCTCTATGCGGCGAATCGCGCCGCCTCGATCGCCGACGGCATCGCGCTCGCGCGCGAAGCGATCGCCAGCGGCGCCGCGCGCGCGAAGGTCGACGCCCTCGTGCAATTCACGCAACGATGCACGGTCTGACGCCTCGCACGCGTCGCCCCCGTCCAACGACTCTCTGCACGAAGCCATGAGCGATATTCTCGAAAAGATCATTGCGGTCAAGCGCCAGGAAGTGGCGATCGCCGAACAAAGCGCGCCGTTCGAAGACCTCCGTCTGACCGCCGAATCGCGTGCGCCCGCGCGCGATTTCGTCGGCGCGCTGCGCGCCAAACACGCGATCGGCGCACCGGCCGTCATCGCCGAAGTCAAGAAGGCGAGCCCTTCGAAGGGCGTCTTCAAGGAAGACTTCCGGCCCGCCGAGATCGCCGCGTCGTACGCGCGTCACGGCGCGGCCTGCCTGTCGGTGCTGACCGACGTGCAGTTCTTCCAGGGCAGCGCCGCCTATCTCGAAGCCGCGCGCGCGGCATGCGAGATCCCCGTGCTGCGCAAGGACTTCATCATCGATCCGTACCAGATCGTCGAAGCGCGCGCGATGAACGCCGATTGCATCCTGCTGATCGCGGCCGCGCTCGAACCGCAGCAGATGCACGATCTCGAAGCGCTCGCGCATTCGCTCGGTCTCGCCGTGCTCGTCGAAGTCCACAACGGCGAGGAACTCGACGACGCGCTCAAACTGCGCACGCCGCTGATCGGCATCAACAACCGCAATCTGCGCACGTTCGAAACCTCGCTCGACACCACGCTCGGCCTGCTCGAACGCATTCCCGACGATCGCATCGTCGTGACCGAGTCGGGCATTCTCGGCCGCGCCGACGTCGAGCGCATGCGCGCGCGCGACGTCCACACGTTCCTCGTCGGCGAAGCGTTCATGCGCGCCGACGATCCGGGCGCGGAACTCGCGAAGCTTTTCTTCTGAGAGAGGTCGCATCCCATGGCCGTCGAAGCGGAACTTAAACTCGCGCTGCCGGCCGCTCAGCGCGAACACGCGACACGCGTGCTCGAAGCGATCGCGGGCGGCGCAGGGCGCCCGATCCGGCTCTCGAACGTCTACTACGACACGCCGACGCTCGATCTCAAGCGCGCGCGCAGTGCGCTGCGCGTGCGGCTCGCGGGCGATCGCTGGCTCCAGACGTTCAAATCGGGCGGCGGCGCGCAAGGCGGTCTGCATCGGCGTCACGAATGGGAAATGCCCGTCGCGGGCGATGGGCTCGAACGCGATGCGCTGATCGCGGCGGTCGAACGCGATCTCGCGGCCGCGCACGCGTCGTCGAGCGCCGCGCACGATGCCGAACACGCATCGTTGAGCGCGGCGCTGCAAACGCTCCGTGATGCGTTCGCGACGCTCGGCCCGCTGTTCCGCACGGACTTCACGCGCACGCTCTGGAACGTGACCGAAGGCGACGCGCAGATCGAGATCGGATTCGACGACGGCGAAGTCATCGCGGGCGATGCGCTTCACCGCCGCACGCTGCCGATCCTCGAGATCGAACTCGAACTCAAGCGCGGCGACGAATCCGCACTCGAACGGCTCGCCGCGCGGCTGCGCGAACGCATTCCCGGCCTCGCGGCCGACGACGTCAGCAAGGCCGAACGCGGCTATCGCCTGATCGACGCGACACCGCGCTGAGCGCGTCGACTGCGTCGGCCCCGCCGGCCGCGTCGCGCGACGTCGTGGCGAGGCGCACGGTCGCCGCCGCGGCGCTCCATCGCAGGCGATCGCTACAATCGGCTTCACTGTCTCCCGGCGCAACACGCGCCGAGCTCACCTTCGATCCCAGCATGCCGACTTCGCGACGCAATTCGAAAGATCACCAGACGCAGGACCTGTTTGCGGACCCGGCACCCGCGTCCGCCCCGCTCCACACGCCGCTTCATGCGCAGTTCGCGGCGCTGTCGCCCGCCTGGCGAGCGTGCGTCGCGTCGTTCGTCGACGGACCCGCGTTCACGGACCTCTGCCGCTTCGTCGACGGCGAGCGCGCGGCCGGCAAGACGATCTACCCCGACACCGTGTTTCATGCGCTCGAACTTGTCGAACCCGATGACGTGAAGGTCGTGATCCTCGGACAGGACCCCTATCACGGCGAAGACAAGGGCATCCCCCAGGCACATGGCCTCGCGTTTTCCGTGCGGCCCGGCGTGCGCCCGCCGCCGTCGCTGCGCAATATCTTCAAGGAGATTTCGGCGAGCCTCGGTCACACGACGCCGACGCACGGCACGCTCGAATCATGGGCCCGGCAGGGGGTCTTGCTGCTCAACACGGTGCTGACGGTCGAGCGCGCGCAGGCCGCGAGCCACGCGAAACGCGGCTGGGAAGGCTTCACGGACACGCTGATCGCGGAATTGTCCGCGCGGCATGCGGGCCTCGTGTTCATGCTCTGGGGATCGCATGCGCAGGCCAAACGCGGCTTGCTCGGCGGCCGCGACCATACGGTGCTCGAAGCGCCGCATCCGTCGCCGTTATCGGCGCATCGCGGCTTTCTCGGCTGCCGTCATTTCGTGCTCGCGAACGAGGCGCTCGCCGCGCGCGGCCGCGCGCCGATCGATTGGCGTCTGCCCGAGGCGACGGACTGATTGGCTGACTGATGACGGACTGATCGACGAATGAAAAACACCCCGGACGCTCGAACGGCATCCGGGGTGCAGTCATGCTTCGCATCGCGCCGGCGCGACGGCCGGCTCAACGCCGACCGAACGCGACCGCGCAGCACTCGATTACAGCGCGGCAATCGCCTCGCGCGCGCCCGCCAGCGCGGTCTGCGCGGCGTCCGGGCCCATGGCCAGGCCTTCGGCGTAGATGAACTCGACGTCGGTCATGCCGAGGAAGCCGAGGAACGTCTTCAAGAACGGCGTTTGCGTATCGTTCGGCGTGTTGATGTACTTGCCGCCGCGCGCCGCCGTGATGTAGACCTTCTTGCCCTTCACGAGTCCTTCAGGACCGTTCTCCGTGTAGCGGAACGTGACGCCCGCACGCGCGATCTGGTCGAAGTACGCCTTGAGTTGCGTCGAGATGCCGAAGTTGTAAAGCGGCACGCCGATCACGACGACGTCCGCGGCCTGGAGTTCTTCGATCAGCGCGATGCTGCGCGCGTCGATCGCGACTTGCTCGGGCGTGCGCTTGTCGGCCGGCGTGAAGAACGCGCCGAGGATCGCGTCGTCGAGGTGCGGCAGGTTGTCGACGAGCAGGTCGCGAACCACGACCTTCGCGCCTTCGCGCTTCGCGAGTTGCGCGACGAGTTCATTGGCGAGTTGGGTCGATTGCGCGCCTTGCGAGCGAGCGGCGGAATTCAGTTGAAGAATGGTCGTCATCTTGGGCTCCGGTAGTGGGTGGTCTCGCGGAATGCCGTAAGACCTTGGATGCCATTATCGACATCGGCCGCCATCGAAAAAGCCACCGCGCCTCAACAGATTGTCCTGCCCGAGACAACAGTGACGCGTTCGATGCCGAAACCCCAGGGCAGCCTCCGTGCGCCGCCCCGCCCAGCAAGGCTCGCCGTCCTATGCGCCGATCCAGCCCTTGCGCAGCGCCGCCGTGGTGCTTTTCCGGCGACGGATCGTCGCTGTGTCGTTGACAGTCAGCCGGTAGCGCGAGACCTCGGCCGCGTCGAGCGCGATCGTCGTCTCGCGGAGCTCGTCGCGCCGGAACGCATGCACACGGACCTTGTCGCCGGGCCGATACCGCGCGAGCAAGGCGTCGAGGTTGCCTCCCGTGACGCGCAAACCGTCGATCGCGACGAGCACGTCGCCCGCCGACAGCCCCGCGCGACGCGCCGCGCCGCCGTCGTGCACGGCCGCCAGCACGGCGTCCGCGCCCGCCCGCATGCGCACGCCGAGCGAAGGCTTGCCGTTCGCCGCATCGGGTTCGAGGGCAACGCCGAACGGCGCGAGCAGCGCGTCGAGCGGCAGATCGCGCGTGCCGTGCACGGCCTCGCTGAACAGACGGCCGAGCGCGACGCCCGTCACTTCGCGAATCAGCGACTCGACGTCGTCTTCACCGATCCCCTGCGGTTTGCCGCGATAGAAGTCGCGGCCGTAGCGAACCCAGAGCGCGCGCATCACGTCGTCGAGCGACTTGCGATTGCCGGTCTCCGCACGGATCGCGAGATCGAACGCCAACGCGACGAGCGATCCCTTCGTGTAGTAGCTGACGATCGCGTTCGATGCGTTTTCATCCTGGCGGTAATACTTGATCCACGTATCGAACGAACTCTCGGCGACGCTCTGCTTGCGGCGTCCGCTGCCGCGCTGCACGCCGCCGACCGTCTTGCCGATCAGCGTCAGATAGTCGTCACGCGCGATCACGCCGCTGCGCACGAGCATGAGGTCGTCGTAATACGACGTGAAGCCTTCGAACAGCCAAAGCAGCGATGTGTAGTTCTCGCGCGTGAGGTCGTACGGCGCGAACGCGGCCGGCTTGATCCGCTTGACGTTCCAGGTGTGGAAATATTCGTGGCTGCACAGGCCGAGATAGGTCCGATATCCGTCGGTCATCGCCTCCTTGCCGCGCACGGGGAGATCGCCGCGGCTGCAGATCAGCGCCGTCGAGGCGCGATGTTCGAGTCCGCCGTAGCCGTCGCCGACGGCCACGGTCATGAACACGTAGCGGTCCATCGGCGCGCGCTTCGTGCGCGGCTCGAACAAGGCGATCTGGGCCGCGCAGATCGTCGCGAGATCGCGTGTGAGGCGCGGCATGTCGAGCGCCGTCACCTTGCCCGCGATGACGACGTCGTGCGGCACGCCGTGCGCCTCGAAGCGTCCGAGCTCGAAACGCCCGAGCGTGACGGGATGATCGACGAGTTCGTCATAGTTGTCGGCGCGATACTCGCCGAAACCGTAGCGCCGCGTGCCGCGCACCTCGCGCAGCGCGGTCGCGACGCGCCAGTCCGCGTAGGCCTCGCCGTCGGGCGGCGCGATCCGGACGCGGCATTCGACGTCCTCGCGGCCCGCCGGAAACAGGAACACGCTCGTGCCGTTGAAGAAGCCGAGCGTGTCGTCGAGATGCGCCGCGCGCACCGACAGATCCCACGCGTAGACCTCATACGTGACGCTCAACGCGCCTTGCACGGGCGCGGCTTCCCAGGTCTGCTTGTCGAGCTTGCGCAGCGCGACCTTGCGGCCGGTCGCCTCGCTGCGCGCGGCGATCGTCACGATGTTGCGCGCGAATTCGCGAATCATGTAGCTGCCCGGGATCCAGACCGGCAGCATGAACCGCTGCCCCTGCGCGTCGGGATCGGCAATCGTGACGGTGACTTCGAACAGATGGGCGGCGGGGTCTTTCGGGACAATCGCGTAGTGAACGGGCTTCATCGGACGGGTGCGTTCTTGTTGTCATGAAAAACGGCATGCCCCGAATCGGACGGCATGCCGCAATCGTCGGCCCGCAGCGCGGCGGGTCTGTCGAGCCCATCGAGCCGTCGGCCCGCTCGGGCCGATGCTCGAGGATCGAGCGTCAATGGACGCTCGACATTTCCTTCTCGAGCCGGTCCGCGGTCACGGCGCCCGGCAGGCGGCGTCCGTCGGCGAGGAACACGGTCGGCGTACCCGTCACGCGCAAGGTACGGCCGAGATCGAGGTTATGCGAGAGCACGGTCGTATCGCAGGTGCCCGGCGCGCTCGGCGCGTGATGATCGAGCATCCAGCTCGTCCAGGCCTTCGCGCGGTCGGTCGAACACCAGATCGACTTCGACTTGAGCGTCGAGTCCGGCGACAGGATCGGGAACAGGAACGTGTAGACCGTCACGTTGTCGACGGACTTGAGTTCCTCTTCGAGCTTGTGGCAATACGGGCAATTCGGATCCGAAAACACCGCGATCTTGCGCTCGCCGGTGCCCTTGACGAGCTTGACGGCGTCGTTGAGCGGCAATTTCGAGAAGTCGATCTTGTTCAGTTCGGACGCGCGCGCATCGGTCAGATCGACGTGATTCTTGACGTCCATGAGGTCGCCCGTCAACACGTAGTCGCCGTTCGCGTCGCTATAGACGATCTGCTGGTCGGTATCGACTTCGTAGATGCCGGGCATCGGCGTCTTGAGCACGTCGCGCACCTGGATATCGCTGCCGAGACGCGACTGCAAGATGCTCTTGAGCTTGTCGGTCGTCGCATCGGCGTTCGCGCGCGAGAACGGCAACGCGGCGAGCAGCGCGATCGCGAGCAGGGGCAGCGCACGGCGAAGAGGGGATTTCATGCTTGTCTCCGATGTTTCCAGAAAGAGGGGCCACGAATCGCGGCGTACCCGGATGCGCGCGCCGTCGGCGTCAGACGCACATTGTGCGCCGAGTGCCGACCGTTTGCTGCAAGGCCGTCGCGGCGGACCGGCCGGTCTTCGGCATGCGCGCGCCGTGCGGCGACGGCATCCCGCGTCTGCGGCGTGTGCAGCGTTTGCGGCGTGTGTCGTGTGTGTCGCATCGCGCGCGCTCAGCCCAGCGCATGCGAGACGAGCCAGCGCTTGATCTGCGGCTGCGCGCCGACAAGCGCCAGGCCGGCGTTCCGGATGCCCTTCGCAATCGGCCCGGGCAGCGCGAACAGCCGCTGCAGGCCGTCGGTCGCCGCCATCATGCGCTGAATATCCTCGCGGCGCGAGCGCTCGTAGCGGCGCAGCAGGATCGGATCGCCGACGTCGCGGAACGTTTCCTTCGCGCCGAGCGTATCGACGAGCGATGCGACGTCGCGCAAGCCGAGATTCATGCCCTGGCCCGCCAGCGGATGTATCAGATGCGCGGCATCGCCGACGAGCGCCACACGCGGCGCGACGAGCCGGTCGACGGTCTGCAGCGCGAGCGGAAAGCCCTGTGCCGGCGTCACGCACTCGAGCGTGCCGAAGCGGTCGCCGACGACGTCCGCGAGCGCCGCGGTCAGGGCCTCGGGGGACATTTCGAGCAAGGCCTGCGCGTGCGCGGTCCGCGCCGACCAGACGAGCGACGCATAAGGTCCGGCGAGCGGCAGCATCGCCACGATTTCGCCGCCCGTGAACCATTGGGTCGCCGTCTCGCCGTGCGAGCGCGAGATCCGGAAGTTCGCGACCACGCCCGTCTGCTGATAGTCGCGCCGTTCGACCTTCGCCCCCATTTGAGCGCGGACCCACGACTGCGCACCGTCGGCGCCGATCACGAGCCCGGCGGTCAGCGTCTCGCCGTTATCGAGCGAGACCGTCGCGTGCGCGTCGGAGATCTCGAGTCCTTGCGCGCGCGCATCGAGCCAGTTCAATTGGGGCTGGAAACGTAAAGCGGTATCGAGCGCGTGCTCGACGACATTCGATTCGACGATCCACGCGAGCTGAGGCACGGCGGCCTGGAACGCGGAGAAATGCAGTTCCGCGTTCGCGTCGCCGTAGACGCGCATGTCATAGACGGGGCCGATCTTCGACGCATCGATCGCCTGCCAGACGCGCAATCGTTCGAGAAAGGTCTGCGAACTCGACGAGAACGCATAGACGCGCGAGTCGAAGCGCGCGCCGGGCGGCAACGGATGGGCGGGCTGCGCGAGCAGCGCGACACGCATGCCGATCTGGGTCAGAGCAAGGGCGGCGGCCTTGCCGACGAGACCCCCGCCGACGACGAGGGCCTGAAAGGTCTGGGGAGTTCCACGCATGGCGGCATTATAGCCGCGGGGGTCCGGCCGGCAGACGGGACGGCGCACAGGCCGGCGCCCCGCCGACGTCGGCCGCGGCCGCTCGGCATATCGGGGTTCACCGATCGGGGTTCACCCGCGCCCCCTCACGTCGCCGGGTTCCGCGACGCGCGCGACGGTACAATACGCGCTTTCCGGTATGGCGAACTTCGGGGCGGGTCGGACGACCGCCGAGGCGGCAGCACGACCGCGCGAACGCACGCGCGGGCCATACCGTTACCGATACTTCCGGATTCAAAGGATTTCATGAGCCTCAAATGTGGGATCGTCGGCTTGCCGAACGTGGGCAAGTCCACGCTATTCAATGCGCTGACCAAGGCCGGCATCGCCGCTGAAAACTATCCGTTCTGCACGATCGAGCCGAACGTCGGCGTCGTCGAGGTGCCCGATCCGCGCCTGGGCAAGCTCGCGGAGATCGTCAAGCCCGAGCGCATCGTGCCGGCCGTCGTCGAATTCGTCGATATCGCGGGGCTTGTCGCGGGCGCGTCGAAGGGCGAAGGCCTCGGCAACCAGTTCCTCGCGAACATCCGCGAGACCGATGCGATCACGCACGTCGTGCGCTGCTTCGAGGACGACAACGTGATTCACGTCGCGGGCAAGGTCGATCCGCTGTCGGATATCGAAGTCATCAACACCGAACTCGCGCTCGCCGATCTCGCCACGGTCGAGAAGGCGCTGTCGCGCTATTCGAAGGCCGCGAAGTCGGGCAACGATAAGGAAGCCGCGAAGCTCGTCGCGGTCCTCGACAAGGTTCAGAAACAGCTCGACCAGGCGAAGCCCGTGCGCGCGCTCGACCTCAACGAAGACGAACGCGCGCTGATCAAGCCGTTCTGCCTGATCACGGCCAAGCCGACGATGTATGTCGCGAACGTCAAGGAAGACGGCTTCACGAACAATCCGCACCTCGAAGCCGTGCAAAAGTACGCCGAGGCCGAGAAGTCGCCCGTCGTCGCGGTCTGCGCGGCGATCGAGGCGGAAATCGCCGATCTGTCGGATGAGGACAAGGCGGTGTTCCTCGCCGACATGGGCATGGAAGAGCCGGGCCTCGACCGCGTGATCCGCGCGGGCTTCCGGCTGCTCGGCCTGCAGACCTACTTCACCGCGGGCGTCAAGGAAGTTCGCGCGTGGACGATCCATGTCGGCGACACCGCGCCGCAAGCCGCGGGCGCGATCCACACCGACTTCGAGCGCGGCTTCATTCGCGCGCAGACGATCGGCTTCGACGACTACATCTCGCACAAGGGCGAGACCGGCGCGAAGGAAGCCGGCAAGATGCGCGCCGAAGGCAAGGAATACGTCGTCAAGGACGGCGATGTGATGAATTTCCTGTTCAACGTCTAAGCGCGCAACGCAACCCGGACTCCAGACCCCATGGCTCAATACGTATTCACGATGAACCGGGTCGGCAAGATCGTGCCGCCCAAGCGCCAGATTCTCAAGGACATCTCGCTGTCGTTCTTCCCCGGCGCGAAGATCGGCGTGCTCGGCCTCAACGGCTCGGGCAAGTCGACCGTCCTCAAGATCATGGCGGGCCTCGACACGGAAATCGAAGGCGAAGCCACGCCGATGCCGAACATCCAGATCGGCTATCTGTCGCAGGAACCCCAGCTCGACCCCGAGCACACCGTGCGTCAAGCCGTCGAAACCGGTCTCGGCGACGTCTTCGAAGCGCAGAAGAAGCTCGACGAAATCTACGCGGCCTACGCGGAGCCCGATGCGGACTTCGACGCGCTCGCGGCCGAACAAGCGAAGTACGAGGCGATCCTCGCGACGTCCGACGGCGGCAGCGCCGAGCAACAGCTCGAAGTCGCGGCCGACGCGCTTCGCCTGCCCCCATGGGATGCGAAGATCGGTCACCTGTCGGGCGGCGAAAAGCGCCGCGTCGCGCTGTGCCGCCTGCTGCTCTCGAAGCCCGACATGCTGCTGCTCGACGAACCGACGAACCACCTCGACGCGGAATCCGTCGAATGGCTCGAACAGTTCCTGACGCGCTTCCCGGGCACCGTCGTGGCCGTCACGCACGATCGCTACTTCCTCGACAACGCGGCCGAATGGATTCTCGAACTCGACCGCGGCCACGGCATTCCCTGGAAGGGCAACTACAGCAGTTGGCTCGACCAGAAGGAAACGCGCCTCAAGCAAGAAGAAGCCAGCGAATCGGCTCGCCAGAAGGCGCTCAAGAAAGAACTCGAGTGGGTGCGCCAGAACCCCAAGGGCCGCCAGGCGAAATCGAAGGCCCGTCTCGCGCGCTTCGAGGAACTCAATAGCGCCGACTACCAGAAGCGCAACGAGACGCAGGAAATCTTCATCCCCGTCGGCGATCGGCTCGGCAATGAAGTCGTCACCTTCGAGAACGTCACGAAGAGCTACGGCGACCGCCTGCTCATCGACAACCTGTCGTTCACGCTGCCGCCCGGCGCGATCGTCGGCATCATCGGGCCGAACGGCGCCGGCAAGTCGACGCTGTTCCGCATGCTCACGGGCCGCGAACAGCCGGACAGCGGCACGATCACGCTCGGACCGACGGTCAAGCTCGCGTACGTCGATCAGAGCCGCGACGCGCTCGACGGCAACAAGACGGTCTTCGAGGAGATCTCGGGCGGCGCCGACGTGCTGACGGTCGGCAAATACGAAACCCCGTCGCGCGCATATATCGGCCGCTTCAACTTCAAGGGCGGCGACCAGCAAAAGGTCGTCGGGAATCTGTCCGGCGGCGAACGCGGGCGGCTGCATCTGGCCAAGACGCTGATCGCGGGCGGCAATCTGCTGCTGCTCGACGAACCGTCGAACGACCTCGACGTCGAAACGCTGCGCGCGCTCGAAGACGCCCTGCTCGAATTCGCGGGCTGCGTGATGGTCATCTCGCACGATCGCTGGTTCCTCGACCGGATCGCGACGCACATCCTCGCGTTCGAAGGCGAATCGCAGGTCGTGTTCTTCAACGGCAACTACCAGGAATACGAAGCGGACAAGCGCAAGCGTCTCGGCGAAGAAGCCGCGAAGCCCAAGCGCATCCGCTACAAGCCGATCGCGCGCTAAGCATCGCGTCACCGATCCCGTCCGACGGCCGACCCTCATGTCGGCCGTTTTTTTTGCACGCGCGGGTCCGCAACTTGCGCGGACGTTTCAAAAGCGCGTTTGAGGCGTTCCATCCGACAAGGAGGTCGGCATGCAGCGAAGCCCGTCGAGGATCGGCGTCATCGCCTGGATCGCGGTCGTCCTGATCGTCATCGCAGGCACGCTCGCCTATGTCTGGGCCACCCGCACGGTCCGCCAACGCATCCTCGAAGCGCTCGGCCCCGACGCCAGCGTCGAACAGATCGACGTCGGCTGGTCGTCGGTCAGCCTGCGCGGCGTCCGGCTTCGCGCGCCGTCGGGCTGGCCCGCGCCCGACGCGTTTCGCGCCGATCGCATCGATATCGCGCCCGACTGGCCCGCGTGGTTCTCGCACCGCGTCCATCTGACATCGGTCGAGATCACGCATTTCTACGAGTCGGGCGTGCGAACCCCGCAAGGCACGCTCGTCGTCCTGCCCGGACTCAAGGAGCACGTCGCGCGCATGGCGCAGCAGCACGCGGACGACACCGGTCCCGACGGTCCGCGCGCGCCCATGACGATCGACGTCGATCGCATCCATTTCAGCCAGGGCCAGTTCGACTTCTACGACGAAAAGATCGCGTCCCCGCCGTTCGCTGTCCATCTCGATGCGCTCGACGCGTCGATCAGTACGCTCGATTTCCCGGCGCTGTCGAGCCGGTCGACGATCCGGATCGGCGCGCGCATGGGCGGCGGCACCGTCGCGATCGACGGCTGGATCGCGTTCGACACGCGCGACTCCGCGTTCGCGATCCGCCTCGAACGGATCGACGCGAAAGCGCTCGCGCCTTATCTATTGCGCGGACAGAAGGTCACAATCACATCGGGCACGCTCGACATGACGATGGACTGGCATGTGCAGGGATTCGAGTTGCATGCCCCGGGCCGCGTCAGCCTCGCGAACTTCGCCATCGCCCCGAGCCGCGACGGCCCCGTCGATTCGCTCGCGTCGATTCCGAAAAAAGCCGCGGTCGCGGCGCTCAAGAACGACCAGGGCCGCATCGACATTCCGTTCGCGCTGCAGGGCAATCTGCGCGACCCTCATTTTTCGATCGAAGAGGACTGGTCCAAGCGCGTCAGTGCCGGCCTCGCGAAAGCGGCGGGTGTCTCGGTCGACGACGTGAGCAAAGGCGCAAGCGATGCCGCGAAGGGCATCGGCAACGCGCTCAAAAGCCTGATCGGAAAGTAGCGCGGCGCGCGCACGCGTGCGCCATTCGCTCAGAACGTCACGCCGAGCGTCTCGAGCGTGCGCGCGGTCGTCGCGGCGCTCGTATGGTGGATGCCGTGCCAACCGAGGCGCGTCGCCGCGTCCGCGTTCTTCGCGTTGTCGTCGATGAAGACGATCTCGGCCGGTTCGATATCGGGAAACTGCGCGCGGATCCGCGCGAACATCTCCGCGTAGATCGCGGGATCCGGCTTGACGAGCCGGACCCGGCCCGACACGACGATATCGCGAAAGCGCTGCAGGAACGGATAGTGTTCGAGCGCATACGGGAAGGTCTGCGCCGACCAGTTCGTGAGGCTGAACAGCGGCATGCCCGCCGCATCGAGCCGCTCGAACAGCGCGATGCCGTCGTCGAGCGTGCCGCGCAGCATCTCGGTCCACCGCGCATAGAAGGCGCGAATCAGCGGCGCATGGTCGGGAAACGCGGCGACGAGCGCCTCGGTGCCCGCTTCGATCGTCTGGCCGCCGTCTTGCCGGATGACCCAGTCCATCGTGCAGACGTGAGTCAGAAACCAGCGACGCGCGTCGTCGTCGGGAATCAGTTCCTTGTAGACGTACTCGGGACTCCAGTCGAACACGACGCCCCCGAGATCGAACACGACCACCTTGATCGCCATCGCGCGCTCCCCGTTCAGATCGCTGCCGTGCGTTCGATGAGCCACGCTTTCGCCTCGCCGTCGACATGCGGCAGCACGCGCGCGCGCACGGTCTCGTGATACGCGTTGAGCCAGGCGATGTCCTCGGCGCTCAGCAGCGCGCGCTCGATGCAGCGCGTGTCGATCGGGCACAGCGTCAGCGTTTCGAAGCGCAGGAATTCGCCGAACGGCGTTTTGCCGGCGTCGACGTTGAGCACGAGATTCTCGATCCGGATCCCCCACTCGCCCGGACGATAGATGCCGGGCTCGATCGACGTGATCATGCCGGCTTCCATCGCCGTATGCGCCTCGGGCGCGGCGTAGTACGAGATGACCTGCGGGCCTTCGTGCACATTGAGGAAGTAGCCGACACCGTGGCCCGTCCCGTGCGTGTAGTCGACGCCGCTTGCCCAGATCGGGGCGCGCGCGATCGCGTCGAGCAGCGGCGATTTGATGCCGCGCGGAAACGTCGTGCGCGACAACGCCATCGTGCCCTTGAGCACGACCGTGAAATCGCGCTTCTGCGCGGCCGACGGCGTACCGACCGGCACGACGCGCGTGATGTCGGTCGTGCCCCCGACGTACTGGCCGCCCGAGTCGATCAGCAGCAATCCGTCGCCTTCGATGACCGCGTGCGAGGACTCGAGCGCGCGGTAGTGCGGCATCGCGCCGTTCGCGTTGAAAGCGGCGATCGTCGCGAAGCTCGGGCAGGTGTAGCCCGGACGCCGGGCGCGCGCCGCCGTGATCTGCTCGTCGATCGTGAGTTCGGTCACGCGTTCACGGTTCACGGCGCGCTCGAACCATGCGAAGAACTCGCAAAGCGCGGCGCCGTCCTGCTCCATCGCCGCGCGCACGTGATCGGCTTCGGCGCCGACCTTGCGCGACTTGGCGAACGTCGACGGATTCACGCAGGCGATCTGCCGGAGCGTCGCGGGCGCCGACCGGAGCACGCCGTAGGTCACGCGGCGCGGATCGACGAGCAACGCGCCGTCGGCCGGCAGCGCACGCAGCGCATCGGCGAGCGCCTCATAGGGCGCGAGCGTCACGCCATCGGCGTTCAGCGCGTGCTCGACGGCCGCCGGAACCTTGCGCGCGTCGATAAACAACGTCGCCGACGTCGCGCCGATCAGCGCATGCGCGACGAACACCGGGTTGTAGTTCACGTCGGCGCCGCGCAGATTGAAGATCCAGGCGAGATCGTCGAGCGTCGAGACGAGATGCCAGTCGGCGCCCGCGTCGGCGATCGCCTGGCGCACGCGCGCGAGCTTGTCCGCGCGCGAGACCGGCGCAAACGCCGGATCGTGTTCGTAGATCGGCTGGGCGGGCAAGGCCGGGCGGTCGGACCAGATGGCCGCGAGCAAATCGACGTCCGCGACGAGTTCGATGCCGCGCGGGCGGAATGCATCGATGAGTGCGTTCGCGGCCGCGAGTCCGAGCACGGTCCCGTCGACGCCGACGCGCGCGCGTTCGCGCAAATTCGCGGCGAGCCAGTCGATATGCGCGTTCGCCTGCCCGGCGACGATCTTCATCATCTGGATGCCGGTGCCCGCGAGTTGCGCTTCGGCCTGCACCCAGTAGCGGCCGTCGACCCAGAGACCCGCGAAATCGTGCGTGACGACGAGCGTGCCGACCGAGCCCGTGAAGCCCGACAGCCATTCGCGCCCTTGCCAGTGCGCAGGCAGGTATTCAGAGATATGCGGATCGGACGACGGGACGATCGCCGCATCGACGCCGGCCTCGCGCATCGCATGGCGCAACGCGTCGAGCCGGAACTGCACGGACGAGACGGCGGGCGTTCTTGCATTCATCGGTCAATCTCCTGAAAAGTACACAAGCGAGGCGCCGTCAGGTCCGCGCCCGGCGCGCGGCGAGCCGGGCCACGACGACGACGGCCGCGATCGCCGCCAGGACCGTCGCGAGCCATTCGAGTGACTGCCCGTCGCTGAACGCGCCGCTGACGTTACCCGCGAGCTTGATCGCGAGCGCGGCGACGACGCCCGCGACGACCGCCGCGGCCCGACCGCCGCGGCCCGCGAACGCGGGCGTCGACGGATGGAAGCGCCAAGCGGCCCAAGCGATGACCGCGGCAAGAATTGCAGTACCCAACCAACCCATCGGAACGGCATCCCTTTGCAAAAACGGTGTGGCGAATTATCGCAAATCGCCGCCACCGCGACGGATCTGCGCGGAACCGGCCTCAAAGCTATAATACCGGCCAAGTATCAGGGTCTAGTCGAACGAATGCAGCTGCTCGCCATCGGGATCAACCACCACACGGCGCCGCTCGCCTTGCGCGAACGCGTTGCGTTCCCGCTCGACCGGATCAAACCCGCGCTCGAAATGCTGCGCGGCGTCTGGCCCGGTACGGCAGGCACGGCGGCCACGCCGCCCGGCGAACCGACCGCCATTGCCTCGGCGACGGCCATTGTCGGCGCGCCGGCCTGGGTCGGCGGCTCGGCCGAAGCCGCGATTCTGTCGACATGCAATCGGACCGAACTCTATTGCGCGACCGACGACCGCGGCGCGCGCGAGCACGCGATCCAGTGGCTCTCGCAATTTCATAACATCTCCGTCGACGAACTCGCGCCGCACGTCTATGCGCTGCCGCAGTCCGAAGCCGTGCGCCATGCGTTCCGTGTCGCGTCGGGGCTTGATTCGATGGTGCTCGGCGAGACGCAGATCCTCGGCCAGCTCAAGGACGCCGTGCGGACCGCGACCGAAGCGGGCGCGCTCGGCACCTATCTGAACCAGTTGTTCCAGCGCACGTTCGCGGTCGCCAAGGAAGTCCGTGGCCAGACCGAAATCGGCGCGCACTCGGTCTCGATGGCCGCCGCGGCCGTCCGGCTCGCGCAACGGATTTTCGACAATGTCTCGAAGCAGCGCGTGCTGTTCATCGGCGCCGGCGAGATGATCGAACTCTGCGCGACGCATTTCGCCGCGCAAAATCCGCGTGAGCTCGTCGTTGCGAACCGCACGGCCGAGCGCGGCACGCGTCTGGCCGAACGGTTCAACGGCCGGGCGATCCCGCTCGCCGACCTCCCCTCGCGGCTCCACGAATTCGACATCGTCGTCTCGTGCACGGCCAGCACGTTGCCGATCATCGGCCTCGGCGCGGTCGAACGCGCGATCAAGGCGCGCCGCCATCGGCCGATGTTCATGGTCGATCTCGCGGTGCCGCGCGATATCGAACCCGAAGTCAGCGATCTTGAGGACGTGTTCCTCTATACCGTCGACGATCTCGGCGCGATCGTGCGCGAAGGCAACGCGATGCGCCAGGCGGCCGTCGCGCAGGCCGAAGCGATCATCGAAACGCGTGTCTCGAATTTCATGCAATGGCTCGACGCGCGCAGCGTCGTGCCCGTGATCCGTCAGCTCCACGGCCATGCCGACGCGATGCGGCTCGCCGAGCTCGACCGTGCGCAAAAGATGCTCGCGCGCGGCGACGATCCGTCGGCCGTGCTCGAAGCCCTGTCGGTCGCGCTCACGAACAAGTTCATGCATGGCCCCACGCATGCGCTGAACCGCGCGGCCGGCGAGCGCCGCGAGCAACTCGTCGAGCTGCTGCCCGATATGTTCCGCCCCGCCGGACGCTATAGCGGCCACCATTAGCGACGCCCCTCGCGCGACGGCCCGCCGCCGGCGCTTTTCCGACGAGTCCGCCGCGCCACGCACGCCGGCCCGACGCGCTACCTAGCCGTCATGCGACCGACTCGCCCGTACCGCCTCTTCGCCTCGGAACCCCGATGAAATCGAGTATGCAAAGCAAGCTCGACCAGCTCACGCTACGACTGGCCGAACTCAATCAGTTGCTGAGCCAGCCGGATATCACGTCGAACATCGACCAATATCGGCGCTTCACGCGCGAGCACGCGGAACTCACGCCGGTCGTCGAGCAATACGCGCTCTGGCGCCAGGCGTCCGACGATGAGCAGACCGCGCTCGACCTCGTCGCCGATCCGTCGATGCGCGACTTCGCCGAGGACGAAGTCCGCGAGGCGCGCGGCCGCATGACGACGCTCGAAGGCGATCTGCAGAAAATGCTGCTGCCGAAGGATCCGAACGACGACCGCAACATCTTCCTCGAAATCCGCGCGGGCACGGGCGGCGAGGAAAGCGCGCTGTTCGCGGGCGCGCTGTTGCGCATGTATATGCGCTACGCGGAACGCCATCGCTGGCAGATCGAACAGATCTCGGAAAGCGCATCGGATCTCGGCGGCTACAAGGAAGTCATCGTGCGGCTCGTCGGCCAGGGCGCGTATTCGCGGCTCAAGTTCGAATCGGGCGGTCATCGCGTCCAGCGCGTGCCCGAAACCGAAGCGCAGGGCCGCATCCATACGTCGGCCTGCACGGTCGCCGTGATGCCCGAGGCCGACGAAGTCGCCGAAGTCCAGATCAATCCGGCCGATCTGCGCATCGATACCTTCCGTGCCTCGGGCGCGGGCGGACAGCACATCAACAAGACCGATTCCGCGGTCCGCGTGACGCACCTGCCGACCGGCATCGTCGTCGAGTGCCAGGACGACCGCTCGCAGCACAAGAACAAGGAGCGCGCGCTCAAGGTGCTCGCCGCGCGCATCATGGACAAGCAGTATCAGGAGCAGCACGCGAAGGAAGCCGCGACGCGCAAGAGCCTGATCGGCTCGGGCGACCGTTCGGAACGGATTCGGACATACAACTTCCCGCAGGGACGCATGACCGACCATCGGATCAATCTGACGCTCTACAAGCTCGACGCGATCATGGACGGCGAC
This sequence comes from Pararobbsia silviterrae, assembly GCF_003628125.1. GTDB lineage: Bacteria > Pseudomonadota > Gammaproteobacteria > Burkholderiales > Burkholderiaceae > Pararobbsia > Pararobbsia silviterrae. Next base: position 94,425 of record NZ_RBZU01000016.1, on the reverse strand, counting down.
CTCGACGAGTTGATCGGCGCGCTCGCGAGCGAACATCAGGCCGAGCAACTCGCGGCGCTCGGCGAAGGCGCATGAACCCGCGGACCGCCGCCGCGTTGCTGCGCGCGACGCCGCTCGATGCGCTCGATGCGCGCGTCTTGCTCACGCACGCGCTCGGCTGGCGCCGCACGGATCTGATCACGCGCGGCGATGCGCCGCTCAGCGATGCGCAGATCGCGGCGTTTGTCGCGCTCGAACAGCGCCGCGTCGCGGGCGAACCCGTCGCGCAGATCGTCGGACATCGCGAATTTTTCGGCCTCGACTTCGAGGTCACGCGCGATGTGCTGATTCCGCGGCCCGATACGGAGCTGCTCGTCGAAACCGCCTTGCTCGAATTGCGCGCGCGCGCCGAGTCTCGCCCGCGCGTCGCCGATCTCGGCACGGGCAGCGGCGCGATTGCGATCGCGATCGCGCACGCGCGTCCCGATGCGCGCGTCATCGCGACCGACCGCTCGCGCGCCGCGCTCGACGTCGCGCGACGCAACGCGAGCCGCCTGCTCGACGCGACATCCGCCGGGCCGGCCATCGATTTCCGTGAAGGCGACTGGTTCGACGCGCTCGCCGCCGAAGCCCATGCCGACCACGCGGAGCCGCCGCGTTTCGCGTTGATCGTCAGCAATCCGCCGTACATCCGGGCGGGCGACCCCCATCTCGACGACGGCGACCTGCGCTTCGAACCGGTCGACGCCTTGACCGACCACGGCGATGGACTTCGCGCGCTGCGCACGATCGTCGGCGGCGCGCGCGCATGGCTCGATCGCGGCGCGGCGCTCTGGGTCGAGCACGGCTACGACCAGGCCGCGGACGTCCGCGCGCTGTTCACGGCCGGCGGCTACACGGATGTCGAATCGCGCCGCGATCTGGCCGGTATCGAACGCATCACGGGCGGCCGCATGCCGGCTTGATCCGGGGCCGCCCGGGAAGGGCCGCGGCCGAGCGCCACGGCACGCCGGCCGGCGAAATCCGCTATTATTTCCGCATTGTTACCCCCAATCAGAACCCTCGCCATGACTACGCAAGAACGCATCAAGGAAATCGTGACCACGAACCCGGTGGTCCTGTTCATGAAGGGCACGGCTCAGTTTCCGATGTGCGGCTTCTCGGGCCGCGCGATCCAGGTGCTCAAGGCCTGCGGCGTCGAGAAGCTCACGACGGTCAACGTGCTCGAAGACGACGAGATCCGCCAAGGCATCAAGGAATACGCGAACTGGCCGACGATCCCGCAGCTTTATATTCAAGGCGAATTCGTCGGCGGGTCGGACATCATGATGGAAATGTACGAATCGGGCGAACTTCGCCAGATGCTGACGGCCGCGGTCTGACCGCGTGCGCCGGCTGATCATTGCCGTCACCGGAGCGACGGGCGCGATCTATTCGATCCGGCTGCTTGAAAAGCTTCGCTCGCTCGGCGGCATCGAAACGCATCTCGTCGTTTCGTCGGCGGGCTGGCTCAGCATCCAGCATGAATTGGCACTCGACCGGCCGTCGGTCGAGCATTTTGCCGATGTCGTGCATAACGTGCGCGACGTCGGCGCGACGATCGCCAGCGGATCGTTCGCGACGGACGGCATGATCGTCGCGCCTTGCTCGATGAAAACGCTCGCGAGCATTGCGCACGGCTTGTCCGACAACTTGATCGCGCGCGCCGCGGACGTCACGCTCAAGGAGCGCCGCCGGCTCGTGCTGATGGTGCGCGAAACGCCGCTCAATCTCGCACATCTGCGCAATATGACCGCCGTGACCGAGATGGGCGGCGTGATCTTTCCTCCGTTGCCCGCGTTTTACGAAAAACCTGCCTCGATCGACGAGATGGTCGACCATACGGTCTCACGCGTACTCGATATGTTCTCGCTGGGCCCGACCCTTACCGAAGGCTGGGGCGGACTTCAGAAAACATCGGCCGGCGGGACGCATTAACTGACTTTGCCGAGGCGATTCTGTGAAGCTCGATTCGCAGCGATCCAACGGATCTTGAGCATTTTCGACCGACCGTGCGAGCCTTATCCGGCGGTCTTTCCGGTAAATGAACCCCTTTGCAGGAAGATCGCATCGCATGTCGAAAAAAGCGATTGACCGCCGTCCGGATTGACCGTATAAAGCTAGTGCAGGATTTTCAAGCGACGACGAGTAACAGCCTTCGCAGTCGCCCTCCAACGGTACTCCGGTTGTCCTATTCAAACCATCCTTGATTGTCATGCGCACCACGGGAGCCTCTAAGGCTCTCAGATTCAATTCATCTTTTGGAACGTAATATGGAAACGGGTACCGTTAAGTGGTTCAACGACGCAAAGGGCTTTGGCTTCATTACGCCGGACGGCGGCGGTGAAGATCTGTTCGCGCATTTCTCGGAAATTCGCGTCGAAGGCTTCAAGACGCTGCAAGAAAACCAAAAGGTCAGCTTCGAAGTGAAGACGGGCCCGAAGGGCAAGCAAGCAGCGAACATCAAGCCGCTGTAAGGGTTTTGGATGTCCGGGCGTCCTCGATGCTCGGTGCCTCCCCTGAAAAAAACCGCAAGACGTTTGTCTTGCGGTTTTTTTATGGCCGTTTCGATCGTCGCCGCCCCGCGACGCCTGTTCGCGTGCGCCCCCACGCCCTGACGGCCCCCCCGCCGCGCGCGATCACGCGGGATCGAACAAACGCCGTGCGTGAATGCCGAGGCCCGTCGCCACGCTCGCGAGCCGATCGCCGATCACGGGTTTCGCGTTCGGAAACGCGGCGCCGAGCGCATCGGTCAGAAAGCCGAGCCCCGTCGATCCCCCCGTGAAGTACAAGGCATCGACGCGATGCGCGGGCATGCCGGCCATGCGAACGGTGTCGTGCGCGGCGTCGACGATGCGCCGCGTCTCGTCCAGCGAGCAGGCGATCAAGGCCGCATTGTCGAACGCGGCCTCGAGCGCGGGCTCGACATCGTCGAGTTCGATGACCGACGCGCCGCCCGCGGACACCGCGATCTTCGCGTCCTCGGCGCGCGCGGCGAGCGCGTGACCCAGCCGACGTTCGATGACGGCCATCAAACGCCGGTGATAGGCCGGATCCGCGTAGAGATGCCGGAGCAGCGCGAATTCGCCCGCCCGTCGCGGCGTATATACCGTATTGATCAGATGCCAAGTCGCGAGATCGTAATAGATACGATTCGGCACTTCCTTGCCCGACGGATCGAGCGACTTGTAGCCGAAGCGCGTCAGCACGCCTTCGAGTTCGACGCGCTTGTCATAGTCCGTCCCCGCGACGTGCACGCCGTGATGCGCCAGCACGTCGGACTTCCGATTCAGGTGTTTGGCACGCTCGGGACCCACGCGCACGAGCGAAAAATCGGATGTGCCGCCGCCGATATCGGCCACGAGAACGAGTTGCTCGTGATCGAGCCGCGCTTCGTAATCGAACGCCGCCGCGATCGGCTCGTATTGGAACTCGACCTCGCGAAAGCCCGTACGCTTCGCGACGGCCTCGAGTTGCGACTGCGCGAGCCGATCCGCAACGGGATCGTCATCGACGAAATAGACCGGACGCCCCATCACGACACGTTCGAGCATCCGCTGGCCGGCCGCCTCGGCCTTTTGCTTCAGATGCTGGACGAACAGCGTGATCACGTCGACATAGCGGATCGCCGAGCCGTCGCCGAGTTCGGTCGTCGAGTCGGCCAGCGCGGAACCCAGGATGCTTTTCATCGAGCGCATGAGCCGGCCGTCGTACCCGTCGATATAGGCTTCGATCGCGGCGCGCCCGTACGCCTGCGACTCCTCGTCCGTATTGAAGAACACGGCCGTCGGCAGCGTGACCGCCTGGTCCTCGACGGGCACGAGCCGCATCGAGGCGTGGTGAGGCACGGCAATCGCCGAATTGGACGTTCCGAAATCGATAGCGCAGAAATTCATGCGTGAAGCCCGGTTGGCGCCTCGAAAGAGGCTGCACGCGGATTCGAATCGCGCGTGCGAAGTGGGCTTCGGGTTTTAGCACAACGCAAAAGCGGCGACAACCGCCGCACACCGCATCATTGCTCGGCCGACGGGACGGAAGATACCGTAATGTGCGGGGCCGGCGATCGCCGGCCCTGAAGGTGACGTCATGCGACGCGAACTGTTACTGTGCAGCGGCGTTGGTCAGCAGCGTGCCGTTGCCTGCCGCGTTGTTCGCGACGAGCAGGTTGATTGCATCCGCCGTCAGACCGCTCAACCCGGTCGTCGGCACCGTGACAAGCAGCCAATCGGCGTTGTTGCTCAGCGAGAACGGCGCCGAACGGAAAAGCTCGGTCTTCGATCCCGCGTCGGTGACGATGACGACATAGGTGCCGCCGTCGACGTAGATCGAATCGGAGCCCGAGGCCGGTACGGCGGCGTTGTACGCGACATTCGCGAGTTGGGGTGTCACGCTCGTGATGTCGGGGTTCGTCGCGCTGCCCGCGATCACGTAGACGTCGACGGCGCCGCCCGCGTTCGCGTTGACCGACGCGTTGAACACGCGCAGACGCGCCTGGTCGTTGAGCAGCCCCTTGTCGAACGGATCGTCGATGATGGTCAACGCGGGCGTCAGCGTCGAACTCACGAGTGCAATACCGGTATATTCGTGTCCATTCGCCGCATTGAAGGGGCCGGCCGACGCGAGGGGATTCGTCGGACCCGCGCCGGCGGTGTTGTACGAGAGGGTTGTCGCGCCCGACGAGAAGCTGTTGTACCCGCTGACGAATTCATAGGACACGCTGCCTTGCGCGAGCACGTTATTGTTGAAGAAGTCGACCGTCGGACCCGCCGGGATCGCGTGGATATATCGGACCACGGGCTTGCTGATACCCAGCTCCGCGGCGACATCGTTACCGCCGCCGCACGCCGCCAGCGTCAGCGCCGCGGCGCCGGCCAGCATCAGGGACTTGAACACTTTCATGACGTCACTCCTGTCTATCGATCCATACCGTTTGAATAAATGAGCCGCATGTGCGACAAAGCGTGGTATTCCAGCGATGCACCGTGATGCAGCTGATCCGGCAGGCGAGAGGTCATTCTTGTGTTGGGGAAGGTGTCTTACCTCCCCTTACAGGCGCTTCAAGCGACGGGATCGTCGAACCGCGGATAGGCCCGAAGACGCGACGTTGCGCCACAATTCAGCAATCGATGTGCCTCGCGTAGGTATACAAAGCGCGCGCGCCGGGTTCGTACCGTGCGCGTTCGAACGAGCGTTCCTAAAGATCCGGCTCAATCAGCCGTAATTGAAGACGAATACACTGTTCTTGGACTCTCGATGAACGACCGTGCCGTACCCGGTCCGGTGCCGGTCAGCGCCGACGCCTCGCGGCCGGAAAGCCGCCCTGCCGCCGCCTCTCACGCCGCCCCGTCGGCCGACGCGTCGCCGTCGTCGCTGGCGGGCCTGTTTCGCGCCGTCTCGCGGCTCGCCCCGTTCGGCGGCCGCGAAAGCGCGACGCCGCCTGTCGCGCGACGCATGGGCGGGCGTATCGGCGATGAAGACATCGTTGAAACGCGCAGCCACGCGCCCTACGTACTCGGCGAACACACGGTCGAAGGGATCGACTTTCTGGCGCAGGTCGATCTCGATCTGCGCTTTACCTACATCTCGGAAGCCGGCCTGCGGTTCATGGGCTATCACCGCGCGTTCCTCGAGGCGACCTCGCTCACCGCGCTCGTGCCCGACGCCGATGCGCCACTGCTGTCCGACGCGATCGCGCAAGCCCGTGAAAGTGCCGAGCCGATCGGCTGCACGCTGCGCATGAACAAATCGTTGACCTACCCCGGGTGGGTCAATTTGCGCGTCGCGCCGCTGCGCGAGGACAACGCGCTCGTCGGCTTCGCGATCTCGGCGTCGGATATCTCGGCGTGGGCGATCCGTCAGGAACGCCTGCGCTTCGAGGCCGAACACGACGCGCTGACGGGACTCGACAATCTCGTGTCGATCCAGCGGCGCCTGCAACGCGTGTTTGCGGACGCATCGCGCGGCGATGTGCGCGTCGCGCTGTTGTCGATCGATCTCGACGCATTCCAGCGGATCAACAATGCGCTCGGCTACGAAGCGGGCGACATGATGCTCAAGCTCACGGCCGAGCGGCTGATGGCGAGCGTGGACCCCGACGACATCGTCGCGCGGACCGGCAGCGACGAGTTCGTCGTGATGAGCCGGCGCAGCGCCGACGCGCGGAGCAGCGAAACGCTTGCGCGCCGCCTGATCGCGGCGATCTCGCAACCCTACTCGTACGAAGGACAATCGCTGCATATCGCGGCGAGTATCGGGATCGCGTTGAGCGAACAGGTCGGCTCGGACGAGCGCCAATTGCTGCGCGGCGCGGACCAGGCGCTCTATCGCGCCAAGCGCCTCGGCGGCAACACGCTGATGTTCTTCGTCGACCAGCGCGACCCCGAGGCGGCCGACAAGCTCAAGCTTGAAGCCGAGCTCTATGAAGGCGTGCGCAACGGCGAGTTTTCACTGCACTATCAGCCGATCGCGCGTATCGATTCGCGCAATGTCGTCGGCGTCGAAGCGCTGATGCGCTGGCATCACCCGAAGCGGGGTCTGGTGCCGCCGTCGACGTTCATTCCGCTCGCCGAGGCCGTGGGGCTGATCAATTATCTCGGCGCGTGGGCGCTCAAGACCGCGTGCATGCAGCTCGCGCTCTGGGACTCGCTCGGCATGCGGCTCGAATACGTCGCGGTCAACGTGTCGGCACAGCAATTCCGGGAGGCCGGGTTTGCCGCGACCGTGCGCGAAACGCTGCAGCTCACGGGCATCGAGCCGCATCGGCTCGTGCTCGAAATCACGGAAAGCGTGCTCATGCACGATCCGCAACGTGCGCGCGTGCTGCTCGAAGCGCTCGCGGAGATCGGCATCCGGTTCGCGGTCGACGATTTCGGCACGGGGTATTCGAGTCTTGCGTATCTGCAGCGCTTCCCGCTCACCGAACTCAAAATCGACCGCAGTTTCGTCGAGAATCTCTCGGAGTCGCGAAACGACCAGGCGATCGTCACGGCGGTCGCGGCGCTGGCGAAGACGCTGAATCTGAGGCTCGTCGCCGAAGGCGTTGAAACAGAAGCGCAACGGAGCTTGCTGATTCGGCTCGGATGTGGCCATATACAGGGTTGGTTGCTATGCAAGGCGCTTCCGGCGCATGAGCTGCAAGAAAAATTCAGGTCGCACGCACTCGCGATCCACGACGTACACGGAAAATAACAAAGCACGATGTTAAGCCGCTTGGCAACTGGGTTCCTATGAGCAGCTCACCGATCGACAAGGTCTGGGCTCGCTTCAGCGACCGCGGTGATTTCCCTATGCTGTCCCAGTCGGTACAGGCTGCGGTCTCCGCGATGGATACGCGGGACTTCGATTTCACCGCGCTCGTCAATGTGATCCTCTCGGATTTCGCATTGACGCAGAAGGTCATTCGCCTCGCCAACTCGGCGATGTATTCGGCATTCGGCGGCAACGTGACGACCGTCTCGCGCGCGTTGATGATTCTCGGCATCGAGGCCGTCGGTCACCTGGCCGTCGGCCTCAAACTGCTCGACCATTTCTCGAGCGCGCGCAGCAATCGAATCGACGCGCAACTCGAACTGAGCCGGACCATGTTGTCGAGCCATGTCGCGCGGCATGTGGCGGACCGCAGCAAGAAAGCCGCGCGCGAAGAAGCGGTCGTCTGCACGCTGATGCGTCAGGTCGGGAAGCTGCTCGTCGTGTTTTATCTCGAGGACGAGTGGCGCGAAATTCAGCTTCGCTCGGCGCGCGAGGAACGCAGCGAGGAAGAGGTCTGCGCCGACGTGCTCGGCATCACGTTCGAGCAATTGGGCCAGGAAGCCGCCGCGCGCTGGCGTCTGCCCGATGCGATCCGGACCGGCATGCGGAGTCCGACCGAGCCGGCGTCATCGCCGCCGTCGCATCATCAATGGCTGCAGTCGGTCACGGGTTATTCGACCGCCGTCTCCGAGATCATGGCGAATCGCGACCTCGACGAGGACCTGCGTCAGATTCTGCTCGGCGACCTCGCGCGCGCGCATTCCGACACGCTCGCGATGACCCCCGAGCAACTCGTCGAACTCACGGTCTCGCTGTCCGAGGAAGAAACGGCCAACAACCTGCTCGACGAGATCGGCAATCTGCGCAGCAACTCGGCAGCGGCCGCACGGCCGGTCGATCCCGAAGCGCGCCTGCAGGCGGGCATCGTCGAGCTCCGGACGCTGCGCTCGAATCACGCGCTCAAGCCCGTGCAGACGCTTGCGTCCGAAACGATCCTCGCGGCGATGGGCATGGCGCGGGTTATCGTGTTCGAACGGCTTGCCGAGCATCAGGCGTTCGAGGCGCGGCTCGGCGCGGGATCGAACGTCAATCGCGTGCTGCCGATGCTTCGGTTCCCGGAGTCGTTCGCCCCCGACGTGTTTCATCTCGCGATCGCGAACTCGGTCGGCATCTTCATCGAGCAGGCGCGCGAGGCGAAGATCGCCGCCCATATCCCGTCGTGGTTCCGCAATGCGCTGCCTGACGCGCATGCGTTCGTGCTGTTGCCCGTGCGCGTGAACACGACGACGGTCGGGCTCGTCTATGGCGACTGGACGCACGCGAGCACGGTCCGCAAGATCACGCCGAAAGAGATGTCTGCGCTCAACGAACTCGCGGCCGAACTCGGCCGCTTCTTCCAGCACGCATCCGTCGGCGCGCGCGTCCGCTAAGCGCGGTATACGCGCGGGCTCACCCGTGCGTGTTCCGCTGCTTCCGATTGCCCCGCGAGTCAGGCGCTCGCCACGCCGCCCGCGATCTTGAACGCGTCGATGAGTTCGACGTCGGTCCGTGCGCCGAGCTTCTTCATCGCGCTCTGCTTCTGAGCGCTGATCGTCTTGAGGCTGCGTCGCGTGCAATGCGCGATCTCGGTGACGGTCATCCCGCGCGAGTAGAGGCGCATGACTTCCATTTCACGCATCGTCAAGGGCTCGTCGCCGACGCCCTCGCGTCGCCGCTCGAACATATGGCCAAGCAGCAGCTTGGCCGTGCGCGTATCGACGAATTTGCATCCTTGCAGCACTTCGTCGATCGCGTCCGGCAAACAGGCGATACCCGTCGTCTTGCTCACGAACCCCGCGGCAATCGTCATGATGCGTTTGACTCGAACGAGATCGTCGTGTTGGGACAGTACGATGATCTTCACGTGCGGATACGAGCGCGAAAGACGCTCGAGCATCATGAGACCGTCGGGTTCGGGATCGCCGCAAAATGAGAAGTCGCTGACGACGATGTCGCAGCGATAGAGCCGGAGCGCATCGAACAAACCGCCGATCGACTGCGCAACAGCCACGACGCGGCGTCCCTCGCACGCTTCGATGGTCTTCTCGACGCCTGCGAGAACGACCGGATGATCGTCCGCGATGATGATGTCAACAACGGGCGACATATCCGCCTCGCCGCACGGATCTTCCCGTAGTGCGCACATAGCTTTTCTCCATAGCGTCCGGAAATGCTGCGAGGGGATGCCGTGTGACGACACGCCTCCGCCTCTTGAATGGCCGATCGTGGCCGCTCGGCTCGGCCCGGGCACCGCCCGGAACGCCAGGACGCGATCGTTTGCTTCGCGTCAATCGCGCGCCGTCGCGTCGGTGCCTGGGTCAAAACACAAATCGCTCATGCGAGGCACTCATTAGAAAAAATCTTGCCGCCCATCACAACCCGAAAGTTTATTAGGATTGGTCTGAATCGAACCCCTTGACCGACTTCCCGCGTGACGAAGCGTGTCTCGTCGATGCGGATGTCGCGCGGAATCACCGAAGCGAGGCGGCTCGGCCCGTCGCCGAGGACGGCAAGGTATCCCCCGGAACTCGTGCGAAGGCCCGAGGATGGGGGCGTCGGACGAACGCGGGACGTCGGCTCGTGTGGCGCGCGGCGCATCGCGCTCGACTCGCGCGGCCCCTACCTCGGTGTGCGACTGCGCGTGCATCGATGCCCCCACTTTTTCGAGATACACGCGCGATTTTCTATCTACCGGTAGATTTGGGACGCAAAATAATCGGTCCGCCTCCGTCGACGACATCGGCGACGACGTCGACTTCGTGGGCCCGCGACACGGTCAATCGGCCATCTTGGGCCTCACCTGGCGGCTGCGTACGCCGGATCTCGCGTGCATCGGTCGACGATCGTCGCAAGCCCCTATCTTCTGATAGATAGCCTGTGACCCCGCTCCGCTGTGAGGTTTAGCTACAGGGTTTAGCTACAGGGTTTGGATGCAGGATTGCAGAGCTGCGGAAGTGCGGGTTCTGGGCTTGGGGCTTGGGGCTTGGGGCTTGGGGCTTGGGGCTTGGGGCTTAGGGCTTAGGGCTCGGGTGCGAGTCGTACCCCCTGAATTCGGCCACACGCACACCGTCACGACAAAGCGGCTAGAGTCCGAACGCGCTCAGCGTGCCGTTGCCGAGCATCACGGAAAATCCGATCAGGATCAGCACCCAGGGTAAGACGAGCGGAGCATATCGGCGAATCGGCCGACCGATCAGGCGGTGGGACACGAGCCAGTTCGCGAGCGCGCACCAGATGCCGACCATGACGACGAACACGAGTCCGACGACGATGTCTTCCGCCAACGGACGTGCCGCGAACAACGGCACATAGACGGCGAGATTGTCGGAACCGTTCGCGATCGCGACGGTGGCCACCATCCAGACGATCGAACGCGTACGCGCGGCCCCCACCCGCCCGTCCGTGCGCGACAACGGACTCACGCCGTCGGCCGCCCCATGCATCGACGCTCCGTTGCGGCGAAACAGTTCGAGCGCCTTGCCGACACCGATCAGTATCGGCATCACGCCGATCAGGCCGACGTAGGCCCGCGGAATATGGATCATGAGCGCAGCGATCACCGCCGCGAACGCGACAAGCGCCATCGATCCGATGTACTGGCCGATCACGACCGCGCGCGCCGCGCCGCGCGCATCGGCAAAGCATGCGAGCAGCACGAACAGGTTGTCGACGTTGGTCGCGGCGAAAGCCGCCACCGCGAGCAAGACGGCTGTCAGCATATCGATCCCGTCGCGTTCAACGCATCGCCGTCAGCGGGCACGGCGGTCCGCCGAATCGGCGTCCGCGCGCCGACACGGATCGCGCGGCCGAACCCGCGCAGCGCGTCGCGCATCCGTCGCGAGGACACGCTAGGCATGGCGTCGGCGGGTCGGTTCGCCCGAATAGGTGTAGGCTCGTCGTGACATCGGTCCATTCTGGCGCGCACGCGCGTCCCTTTGTATTGCATTGAAGTCCCGGGCGCGGCATGGCAATTGCAGGCGCTCCCGAATCTTTGACAAACGACGGGTATGACCATGACCTCTGACACGCAGGATCACTTCCCGCAGAACGAGATGCTCAACACTCTGCGCAAGGAGCGCAAGCGCGTTCAGATTTTTCTGATCAACGGCATCCGTCTCGTCGGCACGATCGAGTCGTTCGACGCGTATCTGATCATGTTGAGTACACCGACCGGCGTCCAGGGCATCTACAAGCGCGCGATCTCGACCGTTCAGGTCGATACCGGCACGCGGCCGCCTTCCACGCGCGATCGTCCTCGCGACGAGCACACATCGTCGACCGTGATCACGCGCCGTCGCCGGCCCACGGGCCCTCCGGGCGCAGGTGGCCATGGCCGCTCCGACACGGACGACTCCAGCTGATCGAGATCCGCGTCGAATCGACCCGCACATCGGACAGACTTGCCGTTTGCATCGAACCCGGTACCCACATCGATCAGACGGTGAGCGGATCGCCCGGATGCCTTGCCGCGACACGTTCCGCGCGAGCCGGACACCGCCTGGCCACGCCGCTCATCACACGCGCGCCGCTCAGCCTGCGCGCGAACCGAGCAGATCCAGCGCGAGCGCTTCGGCGACCTCGATGCCGTCGATCGCAGCCGAGTAGATGCCTCCGGCATACCCGGCGCCCTCACCGGCCGGATACAGCCCTTCGACGTTGACGCTCTGGCAATTGTCTTTGCGACGGATACGCAAGGGCGACGACGTGCGCGTTTCGACGCCCGTCAGGACCGCGTCGCCCATCGCGAAACCCGCGATCTTCTTGTCGAGCTCGGGCAGCGCTTCGCGGATCGCCTCGATCACGTAGTCGGGCAATGCGGTGCTGAGGTCGGTCGGCGTCACGCCCGGCTTGTACGACGGAATCACCGAGCCGAGCGACGTCGACGGCCGCCCGGCGATGAAGTCCTCGACGCGTTGCCCCGGCGCGAAATAGTTGCCGCCGCCGAGTTCGAAGGCACGCGACTCCCAATGCCGCTGGAATTCGATCCCCGCGAGCGCACCGCCCGGATAGTCATCGGGCGTGATGCCGACGACGATGCCGGCGTTCGCGTTGCGTTCGGCTCGCGAATACTGGCTCATGCCGTTCGTCACGACGCGCCCGGGTTCGGATGTGGCCGCGACGACCGTGCCGCCCGGGCACATGCAGAAGCTGTAGACGGCGCGTCCGTTGCTCGCGTGATGGACGACCTTGTAGTCGGCCGCGCCGAGGTCCTTGTGACCCGCGAATTTGCCGAAGCGGCTTCGGTCGATGACGCTTTGCGGATGTTCGATCCGGAAACCGAGCGAAAACGGTTTGGGTTCGAGATAGACGCCGTTGTCGTCGAGCATCTTGAACGTATCGCGCGCGCTGTGGCCGATCGCGAGCACGACGTGATGCGTGACCAGCGTTTCGCCGGTCGACAGTTCAAGGCCGCGGATCTTGCCGTCTTCGATGACGAGATTCTCAACCTTCGTCTCGAAGCGCACCTCGCCGCCGAGCGCGTGGATCGTCGCGCGCATCTTCTCGACCATGCTCACGAGCCTGAACGTGCCGATATGCGGCCGGCTCAGATACAGAATGTCCTCGGGCGCGCCGGCCTTGACGAATTCGTCGAGCACTTTACGGCCGAGATGACGCGGATCCTTGATCTGGCTATAGAGTTTGCCGTCGGAGAACGTGCCGGCGCCGCCCTCGCCGAACTGGACGTTCGAATCGGGGTTCAGCACGCTCTTGCGCCAGAGGCCCCAGGTGTCCTTGGTCCGCTCGCGCACGGCCTTGCCGCGTTCGAGAATGATCGGTCGCAAGCCCATCTGGGCAAGGATCAGGCCCGCGAACAAGCCGCATGGCCCCATGCCGATCACGACCGGGCGATGCCGATCGAAACCCGGCGGCGCCATCGCGACAAAGTGATAGTCCATGTCCGGCGTCACACCGTAATGCGGCTTGCCGGCCATGCGCTTGAACGCGCTCGCCTCGTCCTTGAGTTCGCAATCGACGATATAGGTGAGCTTGATGTCGGACTTTTTGCGCGCGTCATGGGCGCGGCGATAGACCGTATAGCGGATCAGACCATCGGGCTTGACGCCGATATCGGCGAGCCGCGCATGGACCGCGGCGTCGAGCGCAAGCTGCGGATGGTCGAGCGGCAGTTTGACTTCGGAGATTCGGAGCATAGGTTCGGACGAAAAGTGGGCGCGCGGGGTGCGCCAGACTCAGGCGAGATTCTAGCGGTTTTGGGCCGACGCTTCCGCGAAGTGGTACTGCATTCGGACTTCGCATATAATCGGCGGCTGTGTTTCGCCCCCTTAGCTCATTTGGTAGAGCACTTGACTTGTAATCATGAGGTGGTCTGTTCGAATCAGACAGGGGGCACCAGACAAATAAAACGGGCTGCACGAAAGTGCAGCCCGTTTTTCATTGCGGGTCGCGCCGAACCGCCGATCTTGCGGCGGGACAGCGGTCCGGCTACTTGACGACTTTCAGATGGCCTCGGCCGCCCTTGCCCGGCGAATCGTCGGGCGAACCGTCGCTCGACGACTCCGCCGAGACACCGCCCTCTTGCGCGGCTTCGCCCGACACGACGAGCGACGGCGCGCCGGCCTGCGACGCGGGTTGGGCGCCGACGGGCGACTCGCTGTCGAGTTGTTCGAGTTCCTCGACGCCGTCCCCGGCGCCGTCGCCAAGCGCGTCGTCTTCCGGCACGACGTCGTCAGGTTGCCGTTCCTCGACCGGGAACGCCATGCCCTGGCCGTTCTCGCGCGCATAGATCGCGAGCACGTTCGAGACCTGCACTTCGATGTGGTGCGACTTCCCCGAGAACCGCGCGTTGAAGTCGATCCACTCGTTGCCCATCTTGAGGCCGCTCGTCGCTTCGAAGCTGATGTTGAGCACGATCTCGCCATCGCGGACGAATTCGCGCGGCACGCGCGTCCGATCGTCGACGCGCACGGCCAGATGCGGCGTATAGCCGTTGTCGGTGCACCATTCATACAGCGCGCGCAACAAATACGGCTTGGTCGGTGTTTCTGCCATTCCCATGTCCTATCGCGTGCGCACGCCATCGCCGGCATAGCGGCGTTCAGGCATCCGCCCGCATCCATCCAATCGTCCGGCCCCGCGCGTTCGACGGCGCGAAGCAGCACATCTCGTCATTCGGGCGGCCGCCGCGCGCCGCAAGCGCGCTCGGCCGCATCCAACCGCCCGCGGCGTGCCGTGACCCGGGCGGAGACCCGAGCCCGGTCGGCGTCTTACCGGCGCATGACCTTTTCGGACGGCGTCAGCGCTTCAATATACGCCGGACGGCTGAAAATGCGCTCGGCGTACTTCATCAGCGGCGCCGCATTCTTCGACAATTCGATCCCGTAGTGGTCGAGGCGCCAAAGCAGCGGCGCGATCGCGACGTCGAGCATCGAGAACTCTTCGCCGAGCATGTACTTGTTTTTGACGAAGATCGGCGCAAGTTGCGTCAGGCGGTCGCGGATCGCGATGCGCGCCTTTTCATGCGACTTTTCCGCGGCCTTGCCCTTTTCGTTTTCGAGCGTGCCGACATGCACAAACAGCTCCTTCTCGAAATTGAGCAGGAACAGGCGCGCGCGTGCGCGTTGGACCGGATCGGCCGGCATCAGTTGCGGGTGCGGGAAGCGCTCGTCGATATACTCGTTGATGATGTTCGATTCGTAGAGAATCAGATCGCGTTCGACGAGAATCGGCACCTGGCCGTACGGATTCATGACCGCGATGTCTTCAGGCTTGTTGAACAAGTCGACGTCACGGATTTCGAAATCCATCCCCTTTTCGAACAGCACCAGACGGCAGCGCTGGGAGAACGGGCAAGTCGTGCCTGAATAAAGAACCATCATTTTTTAGTTTCCTTAAAAAACCGAAGGGCCAGCGAGGCGGCACGCGCATCGGCGCGTCGCTGTTCGCTGGCCCCTGCATCAAATCGCTGGCGCGTTATTTGACGTCTTTCCAGTAGGCGGCGTTCAGACGCCATGCGAAAAAGCTCAGCAAACCCAGGAACAGCAGCACCCAGGCCCCAATTTGCTTGCGCTCCTTGGCCGCCGGCTCCGCCATCCAGACGAGGTACGAGGTCAGGTCCGCGACCGCCTCGTCATAGTCGTTGGGCGACATAGTACCGGGAGTGACTTGCTGAAATCCAATAATTCGGTGCTGAACCTCACCGTTTTCGTCGGTGGAATCCTCGAATTTCGGCGTTCTGACGCCTTGCAGCTGCCAAAGTACGTGCGGCATGCCCACATTCTGGAACACGGCATTGTTCCAGCCCGTCGGACGCGTGTCGTCCTTGTAGAACGAGCGCAGGTAGGTGTAGATCCAGTCCGCGCCGCGTGCGCGCGCCTCGACGCTGAGGTCGGGCGGCGCCACGCCGAACCATTCCTTCGCGTCTTGGGCGCGCATCGCCACGGTCATCGGATTGCCGACCTTGTCGGTCGAGAACAGGAGATTGTCCTCGATCTCCTTGTCCGTCAGGCCGATGTCGCGCAATCGCGAGTACCGCATCGCGGTCGCGCTATGGCAATTCAGGCAGTAATTGACGAAAAGCCGCGCGCCTCGCTGGAGCGAGACGAGATCGGCCGTGCGATTCGGCGCCTCGTCGAGATGCACGTTTTCTTCGGCGACGACATGCGTGCTCAGCAGCGCCGCACCGAGCATCGCCAGGATCGAAAGAAGCTTTTTCATTCGTATTGTCCCGTTGGCTGGCGTTCAGTGAGGTTTGTACGTCACGCGTTCCGGCACCGGCTTGAACGTGCCGAGCCGCGTCCAGAACGGCATCCCCCAGAAGAAGCAGAAGTACACGAGCGTGCCGATCTGCGCGAGCAACGTACCCGCGGGCGTCGGCGGTTTCGTGCCGAGGAACGCGAGCATCAGGAAAACGAACACGAACAGGACGTAAAGCAGCTTGTGGAACGTCGGCCGGTAGCGGATCGACTTGACCGGACTTTGATCGAGCCAGGGCAGGAAGAACAGCGTGACGACCGCGCCGCCCATCGTGAGCACGCCCCAGAACTTGGCCTGCGTGACGAGCATGATGCCGATCACGATGCCGGCGCCGACGACCGAGCCGATCTTGCCGCGCGCCGTGCGCGCCTTGATGAGCCCGAGCAGCGCAAGCAGACCCGCGATGACTTCGAGCACGATCTTGAAGTACTCGGTCACCGAACGCAGCATCGCGTAGAACGCTGTGAAGTACCAGACCGGCGCGATTTCAGGCGGCGTCTTCAGCGAGTCGGCCGGGATGAAGTTGTTCGCTTCAAGGAAGTAGCCGCCCATTTCCGGCGCGAAGAACACGATCGCGCAGAAGATGAACAGGAAGACCGACACGCCGAGGAAGTCATGCACCGAGTAGTACGGATGGAACGGAATGCCGTCGAGCGGAATGCCGTTCGCGTCCTTCTTCTCCTTGATCTCGACGCCGTCGGGGTTGTTCGAGCCCACTTCGTGAAGCGCCATGATGTGCGCGACGACGAGCGCGAGCAGCACGAGCGGAATCGCGATCACGTGGAAGGCGAAGAACCGGTTCAGCGTGACGTCGCTGACGACGTAGTCGCCGCGAATCCAGAGCGAGAGGTCCGGACCGATGAACGGAATCGCCGAGAACAGGTTCACGATGACCTGCGCGCCCCAGTACGACATCTGTCCCCACGGCAGCAGGTAGCCGAAGAACGCCTCGGCCATCAGGCAGAGGAAGATCAGGCAGCCGAAGATCCAGACGAGTTCGCGCGGCTTGCGATACGAGCCGTACAGCAGCCCGCGGAACATATGCAGATAGACGACCACGAAGAACATCGATGCGCCGGTCGAATGCAGGTATCGGATCAGCCAGCCAAACGGCACGTCGCGCATGATGTACTCGACCGACGCGAACGCGAGCTGCGAATCCGGCTTGTAGTTCATCACGAGGAAGATCCCCGTGACGATCTGCAGCACGAGCACGAGCAGTGCGAGCGAGCCGAAGAAGTACCAGAAATTGAAATTCTTCGGCGCGTAATACTCAGAGAGATGCGCCTTCCAGAGCGAGGTCAGCGGGAATCGGCGATCGATCCAGCCGAGCAGCCCCGTCGTATCGACTTGCTTTTCTGCAGCCATGATTACGCCTCCCCACTTTCGTCTTTGCCGATCACGAGCGTCGTCGCGTTGACGAACATATAGCGCGGCACGTCGAGGTTCTGCGGCGCGGGCTTGTTCTTGAACACGCGGCCGGCGAGATCGAAGGTCGAACCGTGACACGGACAGAGCCAGCCGCCGGGCCAGTCGCTCGGCAGGTTCGGCTGGGGCCCGGGCGAGAAGCGCGGGCTCGGAGAGCAACCAAGATGGGTGCAGATGCCGACGAGAACGAGAATGTTCTTGTGATCGGCGCGTGACCGGTACTCATTGTTGCAGTACTCGGGCAAAGGCATCGAGAAGGGGTTCAGCGTGTGCGGATCAGCAAGCTCGGGGTCGGCCTTGACCACGTCCTCGAGCATCGCGTCGGTGCGGTTGACGATCCAGACGGGTTTGCCGCGCCACGGCACGACCATCATTTCGCCGGGCTTCAGATTGCTGATATCGGCCTCGACCGGCGCCCCCGCCGCCTTGGCCTTTTCGGATGGTGCCAACGAACCTACAAACGGAACCAGCGTCGCTACTCCACCTACTCCTCCTGCAACCGACGTCGCAATGAGCCAGGTACGGCGGCTATTGTCGACGCGACCATTCTCGTTATCTCGCATCACACGCCCCACTTCTAAGTTGGATTTTCCGGCACGTTAGATTATACCGACGGCCTTTTTGAGCATAAGACGGCGCTTATAAGGATTGACTAAATCCGATTTCACCCGCCGCTATTCGCAACATGCTTCAGAGGCAGTGCAACAAACCTTTGATCGATAAGTATTTTTCAGCAAGAGCAGAATAGTGCAGCTCAGTTCAATATATGCAATGCAGCATAAATTGCGAGAATGGGCGGCAATGGGGCGCGCTATGGATGCGCGCCCGCGGGAAAACCCGATGTCTGCGGATTTCAAACCGGATTGTCGATATCGATAAACAGGTGTTCGATATCGAATTGATCGGACAGATGCGCGCCGACCGCCTGCACGCCGTAGCGTTCGGTCGCGTGATGGCCGGCTGCGATATAGGCAACACCGGACTCGCGCGCGAGATGCGTCGTCGGCTCGGAAATCTCGCCGCTCAGGTAGACATCCGCGCCCGCCGCGATCGCGTCTTCGAAATAACCCTGCGCGGCCCCCGTGCACCAGGCGATCCGACGGATCGGCCGATCGTCGTCGCCGATCACGAGCGGCTCGCGGCCGAGCGTGTTGTTGACCTGTGCCGCCAGCCCCTCGAGCGTCACGGGCATCGGCAGCGTCGTCATCCAGCCCATCTCGTTGTCGCCGAAACGGCCATCGGGAATCCAGCCGAGCCGTTCGCCGAGCTGGACGTTATTGCCGAGCTCGGGATGCGAGTCGAGCGGCAGGTGGTAGGCGAACAGATTGATGTCGTTGACGAGCAGCGCGCGCAGGCGCCCGTGCTTCTGTCCGACGACGGGTGCGGCCTCGTTCTTCCAAAAATAGCCGTGATGGACGAACAGCGCGTCGGCGCCCCACTCGATCGCGGCTTCGACGAACGCGAGCGATGCGGTCACGCCCGTCGCGATCTTCTCGATGCGGCGGCGCCCTTGTACCTGAAGCCCGTTTGGGCAGTAATCCCGAAAGCGCGGCGTTTCAAGCAGGTTGTTCAGATACAATTCAAGGTCATTCCGATCCATATAAGCCCCTGATAACTTTATGCTTCGACGCTTCTGGCTGCTCTTTGCGCAGGCAGTAACGGTGCTGTTGGCGCTGATCTTCATCGTCGCCACTTTGAAGCCCGAGTGGTTACAACACCAGGGTCGCTTCGGCCGCCAGCTTTCGGCGCCGATCGTCGCGCTGCAGGAAGTCGCTCCGGGGCTTACGGGCCACGTCGCGAGTTCCGCCTCGTCGTATGCCGACGGCGCCCAGAAGGCGATGCCCGCCGTCGTCAATGTCTTCTCGAGCAAGGGCAACGGGTCGGCAGCCAAGGATCCGCGCCTCAACGACCCGCTGTTCCGCTACTTCTTCGGCGAGCGCGGCTCGCCCGCCAAACCGGCGCCGCATGCGACGTCGAACCTAGGCTCGGGCGTCATTGTCAGCGCAGACGGTTACATTCTAACGAACCAGCATGTCGTCGACGGCGCCGACGAGATCGAGGTCGCGCTCGCCGACGGCCGCAAGACCGACGCGAAGATCATCGGCTCCGATCCGGAAACCGACCTCGCGGTGCTCAAGATCAACCTGCCGAATCTGCCGATCATCACGCTCGGACGCATGGATTCGACGCGTGTCGGCGATGTCGTGCTCGCGATCGGCAATCCGTTCGGCGTCGGCCAGACGGTCACGATGGGGATCATCTCGGCGCTCGGGCGCAATCACCTCGGCATCAACACGTTCGAGAACTTCATCCAGACCGACGCGGCGATCAATCCGGGCAATTCGGGCGGCGCGCTCGTGGACGTGAACGGCAATCTGCTCGGCATCAACACGGCCATCTACTCGCGCAGCGGGGGCTCGCTCGGGATCGGCTTCGCGATTCCCGTGACGACGGCGCGGACCGTGCTCGAAAGCATCATCGAAACCGGCACGGTCACGCGCGGCTGGATCGGCGTCGAGCCGCAGGACGTTACGCCCGACATCACGGAGTCGTTCGGGCTCACGCAGAAAACCGGTGCGATTGTCGCCGGCGTGCTTCAGGGCGGCCCTGCCGACAAGGCCGGCATCAAGCCGGGCGACATTCTGATCGGCGTCAACGATCAGACGATCGAAGACACGACGAAACTGCTCAATGTGATCGCGCAAATCAAGCCGGGCACGACCGCGCTCGTTCATCTGATTCGCAAGAACAAGCCGCTCGACGTCGATCTCGTCGTCGGCAAACGTCCGCCGCCGCCGAAACGCGCGGCCGCGGACGGCGGGGACAACGGCGGCGACGGCAACGGTGACGATAACGGCGACGACGGCAGCTCGGGGGCTCAGTAGCGCTTGCTAGAGGGGCGTTCGGGATGGAGAGGAGAGCCCGCCGGGAAGGCATGCCCGCCCTGCGCTTGCCGCCCGAACCGATTCGATCGCCGAGTCGGGCGCGAAGCGCCCGTCTCGACAATCGATCCGGCTCGGCGTCCGTCAGTCCGACGTCGCGCTGTCGCCGCTTTCGATACGCGGCTTGTCCTTGCCGACGATAAGCCGCGCGGCGACGATGCCGGCTTCATAGAGCAGGATCAACGGTACGGCCAGAATCAGTTGCGAGAACACGTCGGGCGGCGTCACGACGGCCGACACGACGAACGCGCCGACCACGACGTACGGGCGAATCTGCTTGAGCTTCGCGAGCGTGACGACGCCCATGCGCACGAGCAGCACGACGACGATCGGCACCTCGAACGTCACGCCGAAGCACAGGAACATCGTCAGCGTAAAGCTCAGATAGTTATCGATATCGGTCGACATTTCCGCGCCGAGCGGCGCGTTGTAGTGCGCCATCACGCGAAAGATCGTCGGAAACACGACGAAATAAGCAAATGCCATCCCGCACAAAAACAGGATGTAGCTGCTGCTCACGAGCGGCACGACAAGCTTCTTCTCATGCTGATAGAGGCCCGGCGCGATAAAGGCCCAGATCTGATAAAGCACGACGGGCAGCGCAATCACGAGCGCGACCATCATCGTGACCTTCATCGGCACGAAAAACGAGCCCGTGACGTCGGTCACGATCATCTTGCCGTCCTTGGGCAGATTGTCGAGCAGCGGCCGCGCCAGCAGGTGGAAGATATTGGGCGCCCAGTAGACAAGCCCGATGAACACGACGATCACGGCAATGCCGGCGCGGATGATGCGATCGCGCAGTTCGATCAGATGCGAAATGAACGACTCTTCGCCGGGTTGTCCGCTGTCCTCGGTTCGGTTCGGTTCGGGTGAGCTCACGCGGGCCCTTCAGGATGGTGTGATCGGTCGGATGGAAGTCCCGCGCGCGACATGCGATCCTCGGCGCGCCGGGGCGCGGGCGATCGGCTCGATGGAGCGCGGGGCGGCGGGTCGAAGGTCGGAGCGCGCGGGTCGGGTCTCAGAGGAAGCGGATCGGCCGTCGCAAGCTCGGCGGGGTATGCCGCGCAACGCGTGCGGCGCCCGACTGGACGCGCGTGCGCGTCGCGCTCACGCGCTTGTACCAGTTCGGCATGGCGGTCTGCTTGACGCGCCAGTTCTTGCGCTTGGGCGCAGGCGCACCCGCGCCGTAGCGCGACACCACGGGCGTGCCCGTGATATTGACGTCGGCGCCGATCTCGTTCGACGCGACGCTTTCGCCCTGGCTCCACGCATCGGTGATCGACGCCTGCTGCTCGCGCGCGGCATCGTGGACCGTATTTTCGACGTTGCGCGCCGCGTCCTCGAAGCCCGTCTTCATCTTGCGAAGCTCGTCGAGCTCCATCTCGCGCGTGACTTCCGCCTTGACGTCGTTGATGTAGCGCTGCGCGCGGCCGAGCATGGTGCCGGCGAGACGCGCGACGCGCGGCAACCGTTCAGGGCCGATCACGACTAGCGCGACCACCCCGATCAGAGCCATCTTTGAGAGACCGAGATCGAGCATCGATACGTGCCGAAGCGTGGATTAGCGGAAGTCCTGAGCCTTGGCGCGTTCCTTCGCCTCGACGTCGATCGTCGTTTCGCGCGGCAATTCCTTGTGCTCGCCGGCGGGCGCTGCCGTCTCGGCCTCGCGCATGCCTTCCTTGAATCCCTTGACGGCGCCGCCGAGGTCGGTGCCGATATTGCGCAGCTTCTTCGTGCCGAACACCAGGGCCACGATCAACAACACGATCAACCAATGCCAAATGCTAAGCGAACCCATCATCTATCTCCATTGCACATCACTGCGCGCGCCGAGCGGCGCGTCGCGTTCATGGTCCATGGCCAATATTCGACGGCAAAGCGTCTTTTTACCGGTCGCCAATGTCCCACGCGTGTCACGGGCAAGTCCCCGCTGTCACATACCTGCCTACCCCATCCGCGACCACGGACGCGGGCCCGCGAGAAGATGCGCGTGCAGATGGTAGACCTCTTGTCCGCCGCCGGGCCCCGTGTTGATCACGGTCCGGAACCCCGTGTCGCCATCCGTATAGGCGACGCCGAGCTGTTCGGCGAGTTTCGAGACAAGCACGACCATTCTACCAAGCAGCGGCGCATCGTCCGGCGTAACTTCCGAGAGCGTCGCGATATGCTTGCGCGGAATCACGAGCACGTGGATCGGCGCGGCCGGACGAATATCGTGAAACGCGACGAATTCGGGGTCTTCGTGGATCTTCTTGCTTGGAATTTCGCCTGACGCGATTTTGCAGAACAGGCAATTGTCATGGCTCATAGTGTTCGATCACCGTCGTCCCAACAGGTTGATTGTCTCGCCTCGACCGGCCCGCGAACCTCACGCCGCCCGCACCGCTCGTCAGCACCCGCCATGGCGCGCATCCGGCCCCGCCTGTCCAGGCGGGGCATCGGGCCTATGCATCGGGCCTATGCATCAGGCCCATGCATCGCGCCCATCCGTCCGACAGGCGCATCACGGCGGCCGATCCGCGCGCGGCTCCAGTGTAGTGCACGCCGCGCATCATGACCGCGCGCACGCCTAGCCGGGCCGCCGCGCCTTTTCCTCGAGCCCCGAGAGCCCCTCGCGACGCTCAAGCTCGGCGATCACGTCCGCGGGACCCAGTCCGAAGTGCGCCAGCAGCACCATGCTGTGGAACCAGAGGTCCGCAACCTCGCCGACGAGCTTCGCGGGCTCGCCGCCATGGCGCGCATCCTTCGCGGCCATGACCGTTTCGGTCGCTTCTTCGCCGATCTTCTTCAGAATCGCGTCATCGCCCTTATGAAACAGGCGCGCCACGTACGACGAATCGGGATCGCCGCCCTTGCGGCTTTCGAGCACCGCCGCGAGCTTGCTCAACGTATCAGGGGTTGTCATGCGTCGATCGTCTTCGTTTATTTGTAAATCGCGTCCGGGTCCTTGAGCACGGGCTCGACGGTCACCCACTCGCCCGCCTCGGCCGTCCCCTCGAACTTCTGGAAGAAACACGCGTGACGGCCCGTATGACACGCAATGCCCGAGACCTGCTCGACCTTGAGCAGGACGACATCCTCGTCGCAATCGAGCCGGATCTCGTGCACGTGCTGGACGTGGCCCGACTCCTCGCCCTTGAACCAGAGCTTGTTGCGCGAGCGCGAGAAATAGACCGCGCGTCGATGTTCGACGGTAAGCCGCAAAGCCTCGCGATTCATCCACGCGAACATCAGCACGTCGTTGCTGCCCGCTTCCTGCGCGATCACGGGTACGAGCCCGTTCGCGTCCCACCGGACCTTGTCCAGCCAATCGGTCGTCATGATCAAAGCCTCACTGCGATGCCGCGGTCGGCCATGAAGTGCTTGGCCGCTTGAATCGTGTGTTCGCCATAGTGGAAGATGCTCGCGGCGAGTACCGCGTCAGCGTGGCCTTCGGTCACGCCGTCGGCGAGGTGCGCGAGCGTGCCGACACCGCCCGATGCGATCACGGGGACCGGCACGGCATCCGAGACGGCGCGTGTGAGTCCGAGATCGAAGCCCGACTTCGTGCCGTCGCGATCCATGCTCGTGAGCAGGATTTCACCCGCGCCGAGCGCCGCGACCTTGCGCGCCCATTCGATCGCGTCGAGTCCGGTCGTCTTGCGCCCGCCATGCGTGAACACTTCCCAGCGCGGCGGCTCGCCGTCAGCGGACACGCGCTTTGCGTCGATCGCGACGACGATGCATTGCGAACCGTATTTGTCCGCCGAGTCCGCGACGAGCTGCGGATTCGCGACCGCGGACGAATTCATGCTGATCTTGTCGGCACCCGCATTGAGCAGACGGCGAATGTCCTCGACGACGCGCACGCCGCCACCGACCGTCAACGGAATGAAGACCTGCGAAGCGACGGCTTCGATGATCGGCAGAATGAGGTCGCGACCGTCGGACGTCGCCGTGATGTCGAGAAAGGTCAGTTCGTCGGCGCCTTCGCCGTCGTAGCGGCGCGCAATTTCGACCGGGTCGCCCGCGTCGCGGAGTTCGACGAAGTTGACGCCTTTGACGACGCGACCGGCGGTCACGTCGAGACACGGGATGATGCGTTTCGGGAGAGCCATGATGTTCGTGAAGATCGCGCGTCGATCGCGCGAAGAGTCGCTCATTGTGCACGGATGCGCGTCGTTGAATCGAACGCCGCACCGGAACCGGCCGGGGTGCACGGTCCCGCGCACGCATCCGTATGACGCGCGCGCGGATCAGGGAACCGCTCGGCGCCGGACCGGCCGCGTGACGCCGGACAGCCTGTCACGCGCGCCGACATGCCGCGATCAGACGCCCGTTTCGCGCAACGCGTCGGCGCGCGACTGCGCGGCGGCGAAATCGAGTTCGCCCGCATAGATCGCGCGGCCGCAAATGACACCCTCGACGCCGTGATCCTCGACTTCGCAGAGCAGATCGATATCGGCGAGCTTCGAGAGTCCGCCCGATGCGATCACGGGAATCTTGACCGATTGTGCAAGACGCACGGTCGCGTCGATATTGATGCCCTGAAGCATGCCGTCGCGGCCGATATCCGTATAGATGATCGACTCGCAGCCGTAGTCCTCGAACTTCTGCGCGAGATCGATGACTTCGTGGCCCGTCAGCTTGCTCCACCCGTCCGTGGCGACCTTGCCGTCCTTCGCGTCGAGACCGACGATGATGTGACCGCCGAACGCCGAGCACGCGTCCTGCAGAAAGCCGGGATTCTTGACGGCGGCCGTGCCGATGATCACGTACGAGAGGCCGTCGTCGAGATAGCGCTCGATCGTGTTCAGATCGCGGATCCCGCCGCCGAGCTGCACGGGGATATCGGCGCCGACCTCTTCGATAATCGCGCGAATCGCGGCTTCATTCTTCGGCTTGCCGGCGAACGCGCCGTTGAGGTCCACGAGGTGCAGGCGACGCGCGCCCTGATTCACCCAGTGCCGCGCCATGGCCGCGGGGTTTTCCGAGAAAACCGTCGCCTGATCCATATCGCCTTGCTTGAGGCGAACGCATTGACCGTCTTTCAGATCGATGGCCGGAATAAGCAGCATAGCAATCGTGTTGTGTATGAGAAAAAAAGCGGTCCGGGCCGCACAGGGCCCTGTGGGCCGGGTTTCACGCTAGTGTAGTACAAGTCCCGCGCCGCGCACGACCTGGCCGGATGGGGGAAACCCAGTCCGTGCGCCTGCGGCGGGCTGATGCGGCGCGCCAAGCGATCGAATCGATCGGTCGTCGGCGCGCGCGGCCGCGACGCCGAGCCGGCCTACGGCCGCCACTCGACAAAGTTGCGATACAGGTGCAGCCCTGCGTCGGCGCTTTTCTCGGGGTGAAACTGGGTCGCGAAAATGTTATCGCGCGCGACGGCCGACGTAAACGCGTCTCCGTAGACCGTCTCGCCCGCCGTGTGCGTCGGGTCCGACGGCGTCACGAAATAGCTGTGGACGAAATAGAAGAAGCTCTGGTCCGCGATGCCGCGCCAGACCGGATGCGCAGCCGTCTGCCGCACACGGTTCCAGCCCATCTGCGGAATCTTGAAACGCGACCCGTCGTCCTGCAAGCGCCCGTCGAGCGCGAAACGCGTGACCGAGCCGTGAATAAGCCCGAGCCCCGGCGTGTCGCCTTCGGCGCTCCAGTCGAGCAGCATCTGCTCGCCGACACAGACGCCGAGCAGCGGCTTTTCGCGCGACGCTTCGAGCACCGCCTCGAGCAGGCCCGACTCGCGCAGCGAGCGCATGCAATCGGGCATCGCGCCCTGTCCGGGCAGCACGACGCGCTCGGCCGCGCGGATGCGTTCGGGCTCGGTCACCACGGCGACCTCGGCCTCGGGCGCCGCCTTGCGCAGCGCCTGGGCGACCGATCGAAGGTTGCCCGAACCGTAGTCGACAATCGCAATCGAATTTTTCATCTCAAAACTGGAAACAGGGACTTGAGTCCATTAGCCATAAATTCGACGGCCAGCGCCGCCAGGATCAGACCCATGATGCGGGTCGCGATATTGATGCCCGTCTGCCCGACAACGTTCGCGATCGGCTCGGCCGCGCGCAGCGCGACGTAACAGATCGCGCCGAGCCCGGCGCCGACCGCGATCAGCGGCAGTCGGTCGTACCAGTGCACGGCTTGCCCCGCATAGACGATCACGGTGCTGATCGTACCCGGCCCCGTGAGCAGCGGAATCGCGAGCGGGACCACGGCGACGTTGTCCTTGAGCTCGGCGTCGGTCCGCTCCTGCGGCGTGGCCTGCTGCGGCGGCGTGCGCGCCGCGAGCATGTTGATCGCCATCATCAGCATGATGATGCCGCCGCCAACCTGCAGCGAGCCGATCGAGATGCCGAAGAACGCGATCGTGCGCTCGCCGATCGTCGCCGCGAACCCGATCACGAAGGCGACCGCGATCGATGCGATCCGGACCGTGCGCTGCGTTTGCACGCGCGTCTGCGACGCCGTCAGACTCAAAAAGATCGGAATCGCGCCAAGCGGATTGATCAGCGCAACCAGCGATATGAACGACTTGAGTAGGTCCATCGGATCGTCCGGATCGGCATCAACGTGGTCGGGACCTTCGCCGCCGGTTCAGGCCGCGTTCGCGGCCCCGCCACCGGCGGCGCGGCGGATCGACGCACGCGAGCCCATCATGCGTCAGCCGATGAGGTTACCTTTTGTCGACGGGACTTGCCCAGCGGCACGCTCGTCGAACTCGACGGCCATACGCAGCGCGCGTCCGAACGCCTTGAACGCGGTCTCGACCTGATGATGCGCATTGATGCCGCGCAGATTGTCGATATGCAACGTCGCCGCCGCGTGATTCACGAAGCCGCGGAAAAACTCGATCGTCAGATCGACGTCGAACGTGCCGATCCGCGCGCGCGTAAACGGAATATGGAATTCGAGGCCCGGCCGTCCCGACAGATCGATGACCACGCGCGTGAGCGCCTCGTCGAGCGGCACGTACGAATGACCGTAGCGGCGCACGCCTTTCTTGTCGCCGAGCGCCTTCGCGACGGCTTGTCCGAGCGTGATGCCGACGTCCTCGACCGTATGGTGATCGTCGATATGGACGTCACCGTGCGCTTCTACTTCGAGATCGACCATGCCGTGGCGTGCGATCTGATCGAGCATGTGGTCGAGAAACGGCACGCCGCTCGCAAGCTTCTGCTGGCCGGTGCCGTCGAGATTGATCTTCACACGGATCTGCGTTTCGCTGGTGTTGCGAACGACTTCCGCTATGCGCATGGGTATGTCCTGAATCGGGTTTGAACAGTGGGCGTTGGCCTAGGCCTTGAGTGCAGCGGCCATCGCGGCCAGCATCTGCGCATTCTCGTCAGGGGTACCGACCGTGAGTCGCAGGCAATTCGAGAGTTGCGCGTGCATTTTACTCACGTTTTTGACGAGCACCCCTCGCCCAAGCAAGGTTTCGAACGCGTGCGAGGCGTCGGGCACGCGCACGAGCACGAAGTTCGCCGCACTCGGAAACACGCGCACGTCCGGGATCGATGCGAGCGCGTCGACGAGCGCCTCGCGCGCGTCGCGCAACGTCGCGGCCTGCGCGTCGAGCACGTCGAGGTGATCGAGCATGAAATCGGCCGTGGCCTGCGTGAGCACGTTGACGTTGTACGGCGGCCGGACCTTGTCGAGTTCGGCGACCCAATCGGGCGGCCCCGCGAGATAACCGAGGCGAATCCCCGCGAGCCCGAGCTTCGAGACGGTCCGCATGACGACGAGATTGTCGAATTCGCCGACGCGCGACATCCAGCTCCGTTGCGCGAACGGCTGATACGCCTCGTCGATCACGACGAGCGCGCCACGCGCGGCGCGAAGCACGCGCTCGATCTGCGCATCGTCGAACAGATTGCCCGTCGGATTGTTCGGGTACGGCAGATAGACGAGCGCGGGACGATGCGTGTCGATCGCCGCGCAGATCGCGTCGGCATCGAGGCTGAAGTCGTCCCTCAGCGGCACGCCGACGAAGTCGAGATGCGCGAGCCGCGCCGAGATCTCGTACATGACGAAGCTCGGCACGGGCGCGAGCGCCACCGCGCCGGGCTTCGAGAGCGCGACCGACACGATCGAAATGAGTTCGTCGGAACCGTTGCCGAGCAGGACGTCGGCGTGCGCGGGCACGCCCATGCGGGCGCGCAGCTTGTCGAGCACGGCGGCCGGGCGCGGCGCCGGATACCGGTTCAGCGCGACGCCGGCGAGCCGTTCGCCGAGCTCGGCCGCGAGCGCGGCGGGCAGCGGGAACGGGTTCTCCATCGCGTCGAGCTTGATCAGGCCCGTCGCGTCGGCAACCGCATAGCGTTGCATCGCAAGGACGTCAGGGCGAACGATCGTGTGCAGCGTGGCATTCATATCGGTGTCCGGCAGTACGGGCAACGCGCCCGCCTTCGTACGGGGGCCGCCCGAGCGTCCGGCGAACGCCCGGGGATCGCCCCCGGGGTTCACCTGGGGACCACCCGGCGCGTCCCCCGACCCAGCTATTTCATGCGCATTTCGGCGCTGCGCGCATGGGCCTGCAGCCCTTCGCCATAAGCGAGTTCGGCCGCGATCTCGCCAAGGGTCTGCGCGCCTTCCTGGCTGATCTCGATCATGCTCGAACGCTTGATGAAGTCGTACACGCCGAGCGGCGACGAAAACCGCGCGGTCCGCGAGGTCGGCAGCACGTGGTTCGGTCCCGCGCAATAGTCGCCGAGACTTTCGCTGCTGAAGCGGCCGAGGAACATCGCGCCCGCATGGCGGATCTGCTGCGCCCAGGTCTGTGCGTCGAGCGCCGACACTTCGAGGTGCTCGGGCGCGATGTCGTTGGCGATCGCGCAGGCCTCGGCCATGTCGCGCACCTTGACGAACGCGCCGCGGCCTTCGAGCGACTTCGCGATGACGTCGCGTCGCGGCATCTCGGGCAGCAGCTCCTCGATCGCGGCCTGCACGCGCACGAGGAAGTCCGCATCGGGGCACAGCAGGATCGATTGCGCGAGTTCGTCGTGCTCGGCTTGCGAGAACAGATCCATCGCGACCCAACGCGGATCGGTCGTGCCGTCGCAGACGACGAGAATTTCCGAGGGCCCCGCGATCATGTCGATGCCGACGACGCCGAACACCCGGCGCTTGGCCGCCGCGACATACGCGTTGCCGGGACCGACGATCTTGTCGACGGCGGGCACGGTCTGCGTGCCGTACGCGAGTGCGCCGACCGCTTGCGCGCCGCCGATCGTGAAGACGCGGTCGACGCCGCCGATGAGCGCGGCCGCGAGCACGAGATCGTTCGCGACGCCGTCGGGCGTCGGCACGACCATGATGATCTCCTTGACGCCCGCGACCGTCGCCGGAATCGCGTTCATGAGCACCGACGACGGATACGCGGCCTTGCCGCCGGGCACGTACAGGCCGACGCGGTCGAGCGGCGTGACCTTCTGGCCGAGCACCGTGCCGTCGGCCTCGGTGTATTGCCAGCTATGCGTGCCGCATTCGAGCTTCTGCTTCTCGTGATACGCGCGCACGCGCGCCGCCGCGCATTCGAGCGCCGCGCGCCGCTTCGGCTGCAGTCCCTCGAGCGCCGCCTCGAGCCGCGCGCGCGGCAGTTCGAGCGTCGCGACGTCGGTCGCATCGACGCGGTCGAACCGTTTCGTGTAGTCGAGCACGGCCGCATCGCCGCGCGCCTTGACGTCGGCGAGAATCCGCGTAACCGCGCTTTCGATCGCCTCGTCTTCGCTCGCCTCGAATGCAAGCACCGCGTGCAACGCCTCCTTGAACCGGGCTTGCGTGGAATCGAGCTGGCGAATCTTGATCGACATCTGTTGGGTTCCTTTCCGATCTCGTCAGGCCGCCGTCGCGGGCGACACGGCGCGCTCGAACGCGTCGAGAATCGGCTTGAGCGCCGCGCGCTTGAGCTTGAGCGCGGCCTGATTGACGACGAGCCGCGAACTGATCTCCATGATCTGCTCGACTTCGACGAGATTGTTCGCGCGCAGCGTGCCGCCCGAACTCACGAGGTCGACGATCGCATCGGCGAGTCCGACGAGCGGCGCGAGCTCCATCGAGCCGTACAGCTTGATCAGATCGACGTGCACGCCCTTCGACGCGAAATGCTCGCGCGCCACCTGCGTGTACTTCGTCGCGACGCGCAGGCGCGCGCCCTGCCGCACGGCGTTCGCGTAGTCGAAACCGCCCGGCACCGCGACCGACATCCGGCAACGCGCGATATCGAGATCGAGCGGCTGGTAGAGCCCGCCGCCGCCGTGCTCGATGAGCACGTCCTTGCCCGCCACGCCGAAATCGGCTGCGCCGTATTCGACGTACGTCGGCACGTCGGTCGCGCGCACGATGATCACGCGCAGGTTCGGGTTCGTCGTCGGCAGGATCAGCTTGCGCGAAGTCTCGGGATTCTCGGTGACCTCGATGCCCGCCGCCGCGAGCAGCGGCAGCGTTTCCTCGAAGATGCGGCCCTTCGACAGCGCGAGGGTCAAAGGCGTCGTCGTCATTGCACGCGCCCCGCCGGTGCGTCGCCCGCGCGATTCGCCGGCGCCGAGATGTCGGCGGCGTGCGCGTCGATCGCATGCGTCGCGTTCGAGTCGTGGATGCCGTTCACGCCGTTGACGTGCGGCGCGTCGTCGTCGGCTTCGTCGACAAGCGTAGCGGGCGCGCCGCGACCGTCGATCCGGCGTACGTCGGCGCCCACGCCGCAGAGCTTCGCTTCCATGCGGTCGTACCCGCGGTCCAGGTGATAGATCCGGTCGACATGCGTTTCGCCCGACGCGACGAGGCCCGCGATCACGAGGCTCGCCGACGCGCGCAGATCGGTCGCCATGACGTTCGCGCCCGACAGACGCTCGACGCCGGTCACGAGCGCCGTATGACCGTCGATCGTGATGTTCGCGCCGAGACGGTTGAGTTCCTGGACGTGCATGAAGCGATTTTCGAAAATCGTCTCGACGACGCGCGACGCGCCGTCCGCGACGCTGTTCAGCGCCATGAACTGCGCCTGCATATCGGTCGGGAACGCCGGATATTCGGAGGTCCGGAAGCTCACGGCCGTCGGACGGCGATCCATGCGCACGCGGATCCAGTCGTCGCCGCCCGAAAGCTCGGCGCCCGATTCGCGCAGCTTGTCGAGCACGGCGTCGAGCAGGCCCGCGCGCACGCTGCGCAGCGTCACGTCGCCGCCCGCGGCCGCGACGGCGCACAGGAAGGTGCCCGCTTCGATGCGGTCGGGAATCACACGATGGCTCGCGCCATGCAGGCGCTCGACACCCTGGATCACGAGACGGCCCGTGCCGATGCCGTCGATCTTCGCGCCCATGCTCACGAGCAGATTCGCGAGATCCGTGACCTCGGGTTCGCAGGCGGCGTTCTCGAGCACCGTCTCGCCCTCGGCGAGCGTGGCGGCCATCAGCAGATTTTCCGTGCCGGTGACCGTGATCATGTCGGTCAGGATCGAATTGCCCTTCAGGCGTCGCGCGCGGGCCTCGATGAAGCCATGCTCGATCGAGATCTCGGCGCCCATCGCCTGCAAGCCCTTGATGTGCTGGTCGACGGGCCGCGCGCCGATCGCGCAGCCGCCCGGCAGCGAGACCTTCGCATAGCCGAAGCGCGCGAGCAGCGGACCGAGCACGAGGATCGACGCGCGCATCGTCTTGACGAGTTCATACGGCGCGACCGGATTGTCGACATGACGTCCGTCAAGGCTCACTTCGTGGCCCGATGCGCTCGCGTGCACGCCCATCTGACGCAGCAGCTTGAGCGTCGTGCGCACGTCCTGCAGATTCGGCACGTTCGACAGCGATACGGT
The DNA here is from genome assembly GCF_003628125.1 of Pararobbsia silviterrae. Classification (GTDB taxonomy): domain Bacteria; phylum Pseudomonadota; class Gammaproteobacteria; order Burkholderiales; family Burkholderiaceae; genus Pararobbsia; species Pararobbsia silviterrae. Next base: position 62,247 of record NZ_RBZU01000016.1, on the reverse strand, counting down.
GTCCGCCGTCAGAAGGCTGGCGCAAAGAATCGGCAACGCCGCGTTCTTCGCGCCGGATACGGTGATTTCGCCGGAAAGCCGGCGGCCGCCCTGAATCACAAGTTTGTCCATGATTTCCTTCGTGGACGAGTTGTTCTGAGAGATGCCGGCTGTTTGTGCGCCGCCGGCCCTGCCGCTTGATTCTTCGATTCGCAAAACGATTCCCAATGTACTGCGAGTGACTGCGTATCCCGATTGCGCGTGTGGTTCGCATGCGGCCCCGTCATCGCGAGACCGCTTCTTGTCGATTCGATCGCGGGTGCGCGCTCAGGCGGCGCGCCACTCCGCGGGTGTCAGCGTCTTCATGCTCAATGCGTGGATCTCGGCCTTCATGCGATCGCCGAGCGCGGCATAGACAAGCTGGTGCCGCTGGATCGGCCGCTTGCCCGTGAAGGCTTCGCTGACGATCGTCGCAAAGAAATGCTGGCCGTCGCCCTCGACCGCGAGGTGCTCGCAGGCGAGCCCCGCGGCGATGTATTGCTTGACGTCTTCGGGAGTCGGCAACATGAATCTTCCTTTCAATAGCGAAGCTTGTAGCCGCGCTTGAGCAAGGCCACGGCGAGCGCGGCCACGATAACCAGAAAACCGCCGACGACGAGCACGCTGAGCCACGGATCGACGTCGCCGACGCCGAAAAAGCCGTAGCGGAATCCGTCGATCATGTAGAAGAACGGGTTCAGCTGCGAAATCGCGCGCCAGACCGGCGGCAGCGAGTGCGTCGAGTAAAAGACGCCCGATAAGAAGGTCAGCGGCATAATCAGGAAATTCTGAAATGTCGCGAGCTGATCGAATTTCTGAGCCCAGATCCCGGCGATCAGGCCGAGCGTGCCGAGAATGGCCGCGCCGAGCGCGCCGAACACGATGATGAAAAACGGCGACGCGAACGTGATCGGCACGAACCAGATCGTCACGATGAATACGCCGAAGCCGACCGCGAGTCCGCGCACGATCGCGGCGAGCACGTAGGCCGAGAACATCTCCCAGTGCGAGAGCGGCGTCAGCAGCACGAACACGAGATTGCCCGTGACCTTCGACTGGATCAGCGACGACGACGAGTTCGCGAACGCGTTCTGCAACACGCTCATCATCACGAGCCCCGGGATCAGGAAGCTCGTATAGAGCACGCCCGGATAGACGGCGACGTGGTTTTGCAGCGCGTGCCCGAAGATCGTCAGGTAAAGCAGCGCGGTCACGATCGGCGCCGCGACGGTCTGAAACGCGACCTTCCAGAAACGCAGGACTTCCTTGTAGAACAGCGTGCGGAATCCGCTCATGCGAGCCCCTCCACGAGCGCGGGCTCGCGCATGACCTGCACGAACACGTCCTCGAGATCGGCCTTGCTGATCTCGATCTCGTCGAACGTGCATCCGGCCGCGCGGCATTGCGCGAGGATCGGTTCGACGTCCTCGTAGCTGCCGAGCCGCAGCACGTGATCGCGCTCGCTCGCGTTCGGGCGTCGGCCGCCCTCGGACTCGAGCACGCGCAGCTCGGCCGGCAGCACGCCCGTGGCGAGCCGCAGCGACAGCTGCATGACCGAGAACCGCTTGAGCAGATCGGCCGTGCGGTCGAGCGCGACGATTTCGCCCCGGCGCAGCATCGCGATGCGCGTGCAGAGCTGTTCGGCTTCTTCGAGATAGTGCGTCGTCAGCACGATCGTATGGCCTTCGCGATTGAGCCTCGAAATGAACTTCCAGAGACCCTGGCGAAGCTCGACGTCGACGCCCGCGGTCGGCTCGTCGAGCACGATGACGGGCGGCTTGTGCACGAGCGCCTGAGCGACGAGCACGCGCCGCTTCATGCCGCCCGAGAGTGCCCGGGTGTTGACGTCGGCTTTTTCGGTCAGGTCGAGATTCGCCATGATCTCGTCGATCCAGTCGTCGTTGCGGCGCAGGCCGTAGTAGCCCGACTGGATGCGCAGCGTTTCGCGCACCGTGAAGAACGGATCGAAGACGAGTTCCTGCGGCACGACGCCCAGCGCGCGGCGCGCGGCCTGGAAGTCGGTGACGACGTCATGCCCTTCGACGAGGATATGGCCCTCGTCGGCGCGCGCGAGGCCTGCGAGGATGCTGATCAGCGTGGTCTTGCCGGCGCCGTTCGGGCCGAGCAGGCCGAAGAACTCACCGGGTTCCACGCTCAAATTGACGCCCTTGAGCGCTTGAAGCGCCTGATAGCGCTTCTTGACGTTGCGTATTTCGATCGCTGACATGACGGCTCGCCCGGTCCAAGCAGACCGCGACAGGAGGGCAAAACGCGAGATCGCGCCCTGCCTCAATGCTCAAAAACGCTTGATTATAGGCGAAGTCGGCACACCGCCCCGCGTGCGCCTCAATCCCGTCTCGACTCAGGGCTTGAGCACGCGCTCGCGCGGGCGAAACGATCAGACCGCGGACACGATCAGGGGCGTGACGCCGTAGGCCTCGGCGAGGCTCGCCAGTCCGGCCGGCAAGCCGGCGACCGCGAGATCGGCGCCGCGCTCCTGCGCGGCGCGGCGCCACGCGAGCAGGACCGCGAGCGCCGACGAGTCGAAGTGTTCGAGCGGCGCGCAGTCGACCTGCGTCGCCCCGGCCGCGATGCGCGAGAGCCCCGCGTCGAGCACCGCTTTCGCGGTCTCGAACGTCAGTCTCGCGCCGGTTTCAAATTGCGTGTGAGCACCCATGCGACAGCACGCGATTACGACTGGCCGCGCGCGGGCGACGCGTTGAAGTGCGTGAGGAAATCGAGCAGGCCGTCGATCCCGCTTTGCGTGATCTTCTCGTTGAACTGCGACTGATACGCCTGGATCAGCCACGCGCCGAGCACGTTGATGTCATAGACTTTCCAGCCGTTCGCCGTCTTCTCGAGCCGGTAATCGAGCTCGATCGTCTGACCCTGGTTCAGGACCTGCGTGCGCACGACGGCATCCGTATCGGACGCGCCGCGCAACGGCTGGAACGTGACCTGCTGGTCGTGGATCTGCGCGATCGCGCCCGAATACGTGCGGATCAGCAGCTTCTTGAACTGTTCGACGATCTGCGTCTGCTGCTCGGGCGTCGCCTTGTTCCAGTTGCGGCCCATCACGAGGCGCGTCGTGCGCTCGATATCCGTGTACGGGAGGATCGTTTCGTTGACGAGCTGCGTGATGTGATCGAGATTGCCGCCTTGAACAGCCTTGTCGCTCTTGACCGCCGCCATGACTTCGGCCGTCAGGCCCTTGACGAGCCCCTCGGGCGTGCTCGCATCGATCGTCTGCGTCGCCTGCGCGCGCGCGAGGCCGCACGCCAACATGAGCACCACGAACATCGACATCCAGAAAGGCTTCTTCATCGCTGAGTTCCCTACCATTTGAGTCACCATTCGAGCGAGCGTAACGCATTCAGTTCACGGCGCAGACGTTGCGATCCGTGCGAATCCGTATCCTCGCGTTACTTCATTACACCCAACCACGCGGTTCGCGTCGTTTGACGCACGCGCGCGCCGAGACATTTCGAATCGTTTCAAGCGCGCCGGCGACAGGCCACGACCGACCGCAGCGCCATCCCGCATGCTTGCACGGTCACGCGCAACCCGGTCGGCTCGACGTCACTTGACCCGGAGCGCGGGCGCGATCGACGGCATCATCATCTGCGATCCCGGCATCGACGGTTCGACCGGCTCGCTTGCCCCGACAGGCGCCGACGCGACCGCATCGCTCGACGACGCGGTCGCCGCGCCACCGTCCGACGAGGCGCCCGGACTCGCGTCCGATGCGGGCGCCGCGGGTGCGGGCGTCGGGTGCGACGATCCCGGCGCGGGCGTCGTCGGAGCCGGCGACGACGCCGGACTCGCGGGCGCCGCCTTGCCCGGCGACGTCGGCGCAGCGCCCGCCGCGGGCGCTGCCGCACCGCTATCGGTCGCGCCCTCGTCATCGTAATTCGGCAGCGGCGCCGACGTACCGTTACCCGCGTGCAGCAAATACGCGCGGCGCTGCTGATACGCGTCACGCACGAACGAATACTTGTCGAGCGCCGCGTTCGAGAGCAGATCGCTGGCGCCGAGCAGGTTCGCCCGCGTATTCACGAGACGCACGACGAAGATGTAGTTGCGCAGGCTCACCGGACTGATGAACGACGTCGGATCGAGCTCGAAATCGACGATCGTGCCGACGCCGTCGCGCAGATCGCTCGGGCCGAGCAGCGGGATCACGAGATACGGGCCCGCCGGCACGCCGTAGCGCCCCATCGTCAGACCGAAATCCTGTTGATGCTTGGGCAGATTCATCAACGTCGCGACGTCGAACAACCCGCCGAGCCCCCAGAACGTATTGACCGTCACGCGCATGACGTCCGATACGAAATCGGTGATCTTGAGCTGCAGCAATTCGTTGAACGCCGTGTACGCGTCGCCGACGTTCGCGAACACATTGGTCACGCCCGTGCGGATCGGCTGCGGCACCGCCCATTGGTAACCCTGCGCGACCGGCTTGAACGTGTACTTGTCGAGCGTGTCGTTGAACGTGAAGATTGCACGATTCATGCCTTCGAGCGGATCGCTCGGCGACGGCGTGCGCGTCGTCGCGCACGCCGCGAGCGCGAGGCTCAGAGCCAGCGCGCCGAGGCGCGGAAGGTGCCGAACATTCATTACTTCACCCCTTGAGCGTCCGCCGGTGCGCCCGACGTGGCGGGCGCCGGCGTTGCGGCCGGACCGGCGGGCGCCGCCTTCGTGCCCGCGTCGGCCGCTTTGTTATAGAGAAACTGCCCGATCAGGTTCTCGAGCACGATCGCTGATTGCGTCATTGTGATCGTATCGCCCGATTTCAGCATGTCGGTGTCGCCGCCCGGTTCGAGGCCGATGTATTGCTCGCCGAGCAGGCCCGAGGTCAGGATCTTGGCCGACGAATCCTTCGGGAATTGGTATTGCTTGTCGATCGACAGCGTGACGACCGCCTGATACGCCTTGTCGTCGAACCCGATGCTCTTGACGCGCCCGACGACCACGCCCGAACTCTTGACCGCCGCACGCGGCTTGAGTCCGCCGATATTGTCGAAATTGAGCTTGACGTCGTAGGTCGGCTGGAACGACAGCGCACTCAGGTTCGCCGCCTTGAGCGCGAGAAACAGCAACGCGGCGAATCCCACGATCACGAATACGCCAACCCAGAAGTCCAGTGCGTTTTTCTTCATGCGTTCTCTCTGCTTTCGATTCTTGGGACGTTCGTAGGTCGACGTGGGAGGGCCGGAATGGACGAAGGGGCTAGTTCGCGAACATCAGCGCGGTCAGCAGGAAATCGAGTCCGAGCACGGACAGCGACGCATAGACGACCGTGCGCGTCGTCGCACGCGAGACGCCTTCGGGGGTCGGCTTCGCCTCAAAACCCTGGAACAGCGCGATAAACGTCACGGCGAGCCCGAACACGACGCTCTTGAGCACGCCGTTGCCGACATCGCTCCAGACGTCGATGCCGCCCTGCATTTGCGACCAGAACGCGCCCGGATCGACACCGATCATGACGACGCCGACGACATACCCGCCGAGGATGCCGACCGCGCTGAAGATCGCGGCCAGCGCGGGCATCGCGATCGCGCCGGCCCAGAAGCGCGGCGCGAGTACGACGGACATCGGATCGACCGCCATCATTTCCATCGCGGTCAGCTGTTCGCCGGCCTTCATGAGGCCGATCTCCGCGGTCAGCGACGTCCCCGCGCGCCCCGCGAACAGCAGGCCCGTGACGACGGGCCCGAGTTCGCGCACGAGCGACAGCGCGACGAGCAGGCCCAAGGCCTGTTCCGAGCCGTAGCGGTTCAGCGTGTAGTAGCCCTGCAGACCGAGCACGAAGCCGACGAACAGGCCCGACACGCCGATGATCAGCAATGAATAATTGCCGAGAAAATGGATCTGCTTCATCACGAGGCGCGGACGCCGCACCATCGCGAACCCAAGCAGCACGAGACGCACGAACATGCGCGCGCCGTAGCCGGTGCGCGCAATCGCGTCGATGAAGCCCCGCCCGATCGCTTCAATCACGCGCGCGTCTCCGTCGAAGCCGGGACCGACGCCGAGGCAGCGGACGCGAAGCCGAAGTCGTGATCGAGTCCGGCGTTCGCGTAGTGGAACTTGAACGGACCGTCGGGCGCGGCGTCGATGAATTGACGCACGATCGGGTCGTCCGACGCGCGCAGCATGTCGGGCGTGCCTTCCGCGTGCACGCCGCCGTTCGCGATGAAATAGACGTAGTCGGCGATGCCGAACGACTCGGGCACGTCGTGCGTGACGAGAATCGACGTCGCGCCGAGCGCGCGGTTCAGCGTGCGAATCAGATTCGCCGTGATGCCGAGCGAGATCGGATCGAGCCCCGCAAACGGTTCGTCGTACATGATCAGCGCCGGATCGAGCGCGATCGCGCGCGCCAGCGCGACACGACGCGCCATGCCGCCCGAGATCTCGGACGGCGTCAGCGCACGCGCGCCACGCAGGCCAACCGCATTGAGCTTCATGAGCACGAGGTCGCGAACGATGTCATCGGGCAAGTCGGTGTGCTCCCGCAGCGGGAACGCCACATTGTCGAACACCGACATGTCGGTAAAAAGCGCGCCGAACTGGAACAGCATCCCCATCCGGCGCCGCGCCGCATAGAGCCCGGCTTCGTCGAGCGCGCCGATGTTCTGTCCCTCGAAGAGGACCTGGCCGCGCCGTGCGCGAATCAGTCCGCCGATCAACCTCAGAATCGTCGTCTTCCCGCAGCCCGACCCGCCCATGACCGCGACGACCTGCCCGCGTCCGAAACGCATGTCGACCGACGACAGGACGGACGTTTCGCCATAGCCGAACTCGACTTGCTTCAATTCGAGAATGGGATCGGGCATTGGATTTGGCACAGTAGGGGTTTTCTGACTGGACGGCGCATTATAGGGGTTAAGCCGGACACCTGCCGCGGCAGGCGATCCGAGAGCTTAACAAAGACTTTCTTTTCTTTCTATTTGAAAGGTTGGCGAGCACCGATCGGATTGGCGCGCGACGCTCAATCCGAGACACCGAAATGCGCTTGCAGCGCATCGACGGCCGCCGTGAGATCCGGGGCCTCCGTCACGGCCCGTACGACCGCGGCGCTGCCGACGCCGGTCGCGAGCACGGCGTCGATGACCGATAGATCGATCCCGCCGATCGCGACGAGCGGCACGTGTCCCGACAGTAACCCCGCGTAATGCGCGAGCCGCACGAGCCCCTGCGGCGCCGTCGGCATTTGCTTGGTCGTGGTCGGGAAAACGGCGCCCATCGCGATATAGCTCGGGCGAAAGCGCAGCGCGACGAGCATCTCGTACGGACCGTGCGTCGACAGGCCGAGACGCAGACCCGCGGCCGCGATCGCATCGAGATCGGCGGTCTGGAGGTCTTCCTGACCCAGGTGCACGCCGTAGGCGCCCGCGTCGATCGCGCGTTGCCAGTGATCGTTGATGAACAGACGCGCATCGCACGCGCGCGCCGCCCGCACCGCGCGCGCGATCTCGGCGTCGAGCCAACGGCCGTCGGTCGATTTGGTGCGCAGCTGGATCGTGCGGACGCCGCGCTCGAGCAGGCGCTCGATCCACTCGGCCGTCGGCACGACGGGATAGAGACCCAGCGCGTCGGGGCACGTCGGGAATGGGCGGCCCGGCGCGGGCAGCCCTTCGATCGCCGGGTACGTGGCGAGATCGACAGGCCATCCGGGCGCGATCGCTCGGGCTGCGGCATGGTCCGCGGGCTGGTTCGCGCGCGGGTCCGCGGTTGGGTCCGCGGTTGGGTCCGTGATTGGGCCCGTCGCGTGCGCGTCGGGGCGCCAGGCGAGCGCCAGCGTCAACGCGTCGTGCAAGGCGAAATCGCATGCGCAAAAGGCGGCAAGCGCGGCGAGCCAGTCATCGGAACGCTCGCCCGACCACGCATAGACCTCGGACGCCGTGCGCAGCTCGACGCGCGCGGGCGCCGCCTCGATGATCGCGGCTCCCGCCTCAAGCCACGCGCGCCGCTCATCGGGATGCGCGCTCGCATCGATCAGCACGCGGACGTCCGTCGGGCTCGGTCGAGTCGGCGCCGACAGGCAAAAGCGCAGCTTCCGTGCGGGCGCCGGCCAGTTCGAACCCAGCGACGCGCGGATGTCGTCGGCCGCTTCGAGCAATTCGTCGGCCGGCGGCCAGAAGGCCTCGGAATCGACGCGCTCGGGGGTATGGAGCATGTTCGATGTCATGCGAGATGCCCCGCTTCGTGATGCCAGAACGGCATGCCGACCGTCGGCGTGCTCGCCTGCGCGCTCTCGCGCTCGGCCATCGGTCCCGCGAGATACGCGGCGCGGCCGGCCTCGACGGCCTGGGCGAACGCGTGCGCCATCCGCGCCGGCGACGCCGCTTGCGAGACGGCCGTATTGAGCAGGACGCCGTCGAATCCCCACTCCATGACCTGGCATGCGTGGGACGGTACGCCGAGTCCCGCGTCGACGATCAGCGGGACGTCCGGCAGACGGTCGCGCAGCACGCGCAAGCCGTACGGATTGACGATGCCCTTGCCCGTGCCGATCGGCGCGCCCCACGGCATCAACGCCTGGCAGCCCGCGTCGAGCAGACGGCGTCCGACGACGAGATCCTCGGTGCAATACGGCAGCACCTTGAACCCCGCGCGCACGAGCTGGCTCGCCGCGTCGACGAGGCCGATCGGATCGGGCTGCAGCGTATAGTCGTCGCCGATCAGTTCGAGCTTGATCCAGTCGGTCTCGAAGACCTCGCGCGCCATCTCGGCCGTGGTCAGCACCTCCTGGACCGAGTGACACCCGGCCGTGTTCGGCAGCAACGGCACGGCGTACTGCTTGAGCATCTCGAAGAATCCGACGGTGCCGTCGGCATCGGCCGCCATCTGACGCCGCAATGCGACCGTGACCATGCCGGGACCGCAGACTTCGATCGATTCGCCGAGCGTCGCGAGCGACGGATAGCGCGCGGTGCCGAGCAGCACACGGCTCGCGAAACGCTCGCCGTAGAGCACCAAAGTGTCTTCCATATTGTCCTTCATGCTTGAGAGGTTCACGCGGATCAACCGCCTGTCACGGGACGCACGACATCGACGCGATCGCCGGCGTTGAGCACATGCGCGGCATGCCGCGCGCGCGCGACGAATGCGCCATTGACCGCGACCGCGAACGGCGGCTGCGCGCCGAACGCCGCGAGCGCGTCAGCGACGGTCGCTTGCTCGGGCACCGTCAGCGCCTGTTGATTGATCTGAATATCCATCCGTCTTCCATCGAGTGCGATGCGGCGATCGAGGTCGCATCGGTGTTCATCTGCGCGTGTACGGATCCGCTTATGCGCGCCCCTTATGCGATTCCTCTTGTGCGCACCCTGTGTGCGTAAGCGCCTGTGTACATTGGCTCGCGCGCGACCGCGCACGCATGCGCGATCCGGCCCGCGGCGATCTCGTCACGCGGGTTCATGCTGTCTGACCCTGCGGCGCATCGCTCGCGAACAGACTCGGCCATCGCGTGCCGGCCGCCCAGTATTCGAATGCGTCGGCGTCCGCGCACGCCCCGGATGCCTGCGCGAGCGCGCAGTCGACCGCGAGCCGCGAGACTTCGGGCGCCAGCATGAATCCATGACGATAGAGCCCGTTGACCCGCATGACCCGGTCGCCGACCCGGCGGATCCGAGGACGATGGTCGGGCAGCGTGGGGCGGCATTGCGTCGAAAGTTCGAGGATACGCGCCTCGCCGAAGCCCGGATGAATCGAAAACGCTGCGCTCAGCAGTTCGAGCGACGAGCGCACGCTGATCGGCGACATGTCTTCGCCTTCGATTTCCGTCGCGCCGATCACATACCGGTCGTGTTCCTTCGGCGCGATATAGAGCGGATAGCGCGGATGCAGCAGGCGCACGGGCCGCCGCAGTCCGACGCCCGGCGCGTGCACGCGGGCAACCTCGCCCCGGATGCCGCGCAGTCCGTTCCATGCGGGTTTCGCGCCGAGTCCGCGACAATCGATTCGATACCGCGCGGGCAACGCCTCGATCCGCGCATCGTCGAGTTCCGTATGCCAATGCGTCTCGACGCCGCGCGCGACGAGGCCTTCCGCGAGCGCTTCGAGCACCTGGCGATTGTCGAGTTGTCCCTCGTCGGGCAGCAGAAATCCCTGTTGAAACCGGCCGCCGAGCACCGGCTCGGCCTCGTCGAGCGCGGCGCCCGAGAGCGCAACGAGACCGCCCTGGAGCAGCGACGCCGGCGCGTTGACGCGCAGCCGGCTCGTGAACATCGTCGACTCCGCGCGATCGCTCGGATGCCAGACGACGAGCGTGCCGTTGCGCTGAAAGAACACGGGGCGAGGCAATTGGGCCAGCAAGGCGGGCCATGCGTCGAGCGACGCCGCGCCGAGTTCGGTGATCAGCAATTCGGCCGAGGCGGCCTCGGCGAGCGGCGCGAGCATCGCCGCGGCGACCCAGGCGGCCGACTCGCGGCCCTGTGCGTCGCCGCGCTCGTAGAGCGCGACGCGCGCGCCGGCGCCCGCGAGACGCCACGCGATCAGGCGGCCGATCAGGCCGCCGCCGATCACGGCGAAATCGGATTCAGAAGACATACGGTGTGCTGCGGGCGCGTCCATCGCAAGATTCCCAATCGAACGGGGCATTAACGGTCTGGACGAGACAAGGGACGCCATCGCGGAATCGCCGGCCGCCTGTGCAGCGGCCCGCACGCGGCCTTCGGAGCGGCGGACCGCCGGTCCTCGCGCCGCGATGCGGCGTATTCGGCAACCCGGCTGTGCGGATGCCGGTCGGCACGCGCTGCACGACGCGATCGGTCTCGCGCGGCACGGCATCCGAGGGGATCGATCGCGTGCGCCGACGTCGAAAACGCGCTGGGCGGTGTCGAAAACTTCCCGCGCCGGTATTATCCGGATCGGGTCCGAAGGGTGTTTTCTCAGCCTTGCACGACTCGCAAAGCACCCCTGTTTCGTCCCGGGCATTAAATCACACATGGCCTGACACCCGCAAACGCGCAGCCCTCCGGCACAGACGCGTCCACCCGCCGTCATTTCTCGTAAGCATGCGTGCTACGCCCGCAAAGCCCGCCCGCAGTGGCTCTGGCACAATGCTCCGTACATTTTAAGTCTCAATAAAGTTCGGCATCGCAGACTCGCTGCACCCGAACCGCTCCCCGAGAAGATACGCATGAACGACACCGCCGCCCCGCTTCATACCTCGGCCCGTTCGGCCGACGCGTCGCGCGTCACCGCGTGGAGCCTTATCAAGCCGTACTGGGTCTCGGAGGAACGATGGAGCGCGATCGGGCTGTTGCTGCTCGTGATCGCGCTGAACATGGCGATCGTCTATATCAACGTGCGGCTCAACGCGTGGAATCGCGAGTTCTACGACGCGCTCGCGGCGAAGAACTGGAACGTGTTCATCCACTCGATGCTCGAGTTCTCGTACCTCGCGTTCGCGTACATCTTCATCGTGACGACGCGCATCTGGTTCCGTCAGCTCCTCGAGATTCGCTGGCGCACATGGCTCACGACGCGCTTCGTCGAACGGTGGCTGTCGGACCACGCGTTCTATCGGATCGAGCGCGACCGCCTCGCCGACAACCCTGACCAACGGATCTCGGACGACCTCGAATCGCTCGCGAGCACGACGCTTGCGCTCTCGCTCGATCTGCTGTCGACGGTCGTCACGCTGTTTTCGTTCGTCTTCATTCTCTGGCATATTGCGGGCGCGCTGACCTTCACGGTCTCGGGCACCGTCGTCACGATCCCCGGCTATATGGTCTGGGCCGCCGCGCTCTATGCGCTCGCGGGGTCGTTCGTGATCCAGCGCTTCGGCAAGCCGCTCGTGGCGATCAACTATCAGAAGCAGCGCGTCGAGGCGAATTTCCGTTTCTTCCTCGTGCGCGTGCGCGAGAACGCCGAACAGATCGCGCTCTATGGCGGCGCCGACGCCGAACGCAAGCAGGCGCGCACGATCTTCCAGACGATTTACGACAACTGGCGCGGCATCATGACCTACACGAAGCGGCTCACGATCGTGAACGCCGTCTACGGTCAGCTCGCGAACATCTTCCCGTTCTTCGTCGCGGCGCCGCGCTATTTCTCGGGCGCCTATCCGATCGGCACGCTGTTCCAGATCTCCGATGCGTTCGGCACGGTCAGCGAGTCGTTTTCATGGTTCATCAACAGTTTCTCGACCCTCGCGGGCTGGCGCGCGACGGTCAACCGGCTGCGTGAGTTCGTGCGCTCGATCGACGAGCAACACACGCGCGAAGCCCTGTCTCCGGCCACCGAGCACGGCGGCATCAATCGCCATCTGACCGATACGCAATCGTTGCGCACCGACCGCCTCGTGCTCGCGCTGCCCGACGGCACCGTGTTGGCTCGCGTGGGCGAGATCGGCATCGATCCGGGCGCGCGCGTGCTCGTGCGCGGCGCATCGGGGTCCGGCAAGAGCACGCTGCTGCGCGCGCTCGCGGGTCTCTGGCCGTTCGGCGACGGATCAATCGACATCCCCGTCTCGGCCAAGCTGCTGTTCGTGCCGCAGGTCAGCTATATCCCGATCGGCCCGCTGCACGCCGCGCTCGCCTATCCGTCGCAGGCGACGGCGTTCACCGACGATGCGTGCCGCGCGGCGCTGCGCATGGTCAAGCTCGACGACTACGTCGACCGTCTCGACGAAGACGCGCATTGGACACGCCGTCTGTCGCCCGGCGAACAGCAACGGCTCGCGTTCGCGCGCGTGCTGCTGCAGAAGCCCGACTTCGTGTTCCTCGACGAAGCGACGAGCGCGCTCGACGCGCCGACCGAGCGTCACGTCTACGAAGCCCTGCTGCGCGAATTGCCGGGCACCGCGATCGTCAGCGTCGCGCATCGCGACTCGCTCGATGTCTACCATCGCGACACGATTCTGATCACGCGCGAACAGGTCGCGGCGGCGGCGTAAGTCGCTACGGCATCCCAAAGCCGAACGCCTCGGGACGGCCCCGACCGGCACCCCGGAAAGCGCGGACGAACCGAGCCGATCGCGAAAGGATCGGCCGTGTCGCCGACGATCGCTACCGTCGGCGTCAGGCAAAAAAAGACCCCGATGCGCCGGCATGAGCCGGACCCATCGGGGTCTTCGTCAGGTCTTCGGGGTCTCGCGACATCGCACACGGCGGACGCTCACACGCCGCCGCGCGCGTACCGCGGACCGATCAGCGCGGGAGTTCCGAGCTGCCCATCAGGTACGTATCGACCGCGCGCGCGGCCTGGCGGCCTTCGCGGATCGCCCAGACGACGAGCGACTGGCCACGGCGCACATCGCCCGCCGCGAACACCTTGTCGACGTTCGTGTAGTACGCGCGATCGCCTTCGGTCGCCGCACGCGCATTGCCGCGCGCATCCTTGTCGACGCCGAACGCCTCGAGCACGGTCGCGACCGGCGACACGAAACCCATCGCGAGCAGCACGAGATCGGCCTTCATTTCGAACTCGGAGTCCGGCACTTCCTGCATCTTGCCGTCCTTCCATTCGACACGCGCCGCGATCAGCTTCTCGACCTTGCCGTTGCTGCCTTCGAGACGCTTCGTCGCGACCGCCCAGTCGCGCGAGCAGCCTTCCTCGTGCGACGACGACGTGCGCAGCTTGATCGGCCAGTACGGCCAGACCATCGTCTTGTTCTCTTGCTCGGGCGGTTGCGGCAGCAATTCGAATTGCGTGACGCTCGCCGCGCCGTGACGGTTCGACGTGCCGACGCAGTCCGAACCCGTATCGCCGCCGCCGATCACGATCACGTGCTTGCCCGTCGCCTTGAGCTGATGCTCGACGACGTCGCCCGCATTGACCTTGTTTTGTTGCGGCAGGAACTCCATCGCGAAGTACGTGCCTTGCAGCTCGCGGCCCGGCACGGGCAGATCGCGCGGCATTTCGGCGCCGCCGGCGATCACGACCGCATCGAAGTCGGCCTTCAGTTGCTTCGGCGAAATCGTTTCGCGCGAACCGTTCTGGATATGTACGGGGAAGCCTTCGCCGCCGACATACACGCCCGTGCGAAACGTCACGCCTTCGGCTTCCATCTGCTCGATGCGGCGGTCGATCAGGCCCTTCTCCATCTTGAAGTCGGGAATGCCGTAGCGAAGCAGGCCGCCGGCGCGATCGTTCTTTTCGAACACGGTCACGGCGTGACCCGCACGCGCGAGCTGCTGCGCGGCCGCGAGGCCCGCGGGGCCCGATCCGACGACCGCGACCTTCTTGCCGGTCTTGTGCTTGGCCGGTTGCGGCTCGACCCAGCCCTCTTCCCACGCCTTGTCGATGATCGCGTGCTCGATCGACTTGATGCCGACCGCGTCGTCATTGATGTTCAGCGTGCAGGCCGCTTCGCACGGCGCCGGGCAGATCCGGCCCGTGAACTCGGGGAAGTTGTTCGTCGAGTGCAGCACCTGAATCGCCGACTTCCAGTCCTGCCGATAGACGAGGTCGTTGAAGTCGGGAATCACGTTGTTGACCGGGCAGCCGTTATTGCAGAACGGAATGCCGCAGTCCATGCAACGTGCGCCCTGGATCTTCGCGTCCTCGTCGGACAGTGCGAAGACGAATTCCTTGTAGTGCTTGACGCGCGCGGTCGACGGTTCGTACGTCTCGTTGCGGCGCTCAAATTCGAGAAAACCGGTTGCCTTACCCATTCGATTCTCTATCCGTATTGGTGAGGATCCGGCGGTCGGCGCGCGCGGCGCATCGTGCGATGCGCGCGGCGTCCGCCGCCTGCCTTGTCAGTATCGATGCGCCGCGGATCAGGCCGCGAGCGCCTGCTTGCTGGCCTTCGCGCCAAGTTCGCCGAGCGCGCGCTTGTAGTCGACCGGGAACACCTTCACGAATGCCGCACGCGAGGTGTCCCAGTTTTCAAGCAGCGATTTCGCGCGCGTCGAGCCCGTGAACTGGAAGTGCCGTTCGATCAGGTCGCGCAGTTGTGCTTCGTCGCCGAGGCCACGGTGCCACAACGCGCGATCGAGCGTACGTTCCTGTTCGACCGCCGGCAGCACCGGATCGAGCGCGACCATCGACGTATTGCACTTCGCGCGGAACGTGCCTTCGGGATCGTAGACGTACGCGACGCCGCCCGACATGCCGGCCGCGAAGTTACGGCCCGTCTCGCCGAGCACGACGACCGTGCCGCCGGTCATGTACTCGCAGCCATGGTCGCCCGTGCCTTCGACGACGGTCGTCGCGCCCGAGTTACGGACCGCGAAACGCTCGCCTGCGACACCGCGGAAGAACGCTTCACCCTCGACCGCGCCGTAGAGCACCGTGTTGCCGCAGATGATGTTGTCTTCGGCCTTGCCGCGGAAGTCGTTCGTCGGACGGATGATGATGCGCCCGCCCGACAGGCCCTTGCCGACATAGTCGTTGCCGTCGCCGACGAGGTCGAGCGTCACGCCGCGCGCGAGGAACGCGCCGAAGCTCTGGCCCGCCGTGCCCTTGAACTGGACATGGATCGTGTCGTCCGGCAGACCGTCATGGCCGTAGCGGCGCGCGACTTCGCCCGAGAGCATCGCGCCGACGGTACGGTTCACGTTACGCACCGGCTGGATGAACGAGACGTGCTCGCCGTTCTCGAGCGCCGCGCGGGCCTTCTCGATCAGCGTGTGATCGAGCGCGCGCACGAGGCCGTGATCCTGCGTGTCGACGTGAATGCGCGGCACGTCGGCCGGCGCGTCGGCCTGGTAGAAGATCCGCGAGAAGTCGAGACCGCGCGCCTTCCAGTGCTCGATGCCCTTCTTCGTGTCGAGCAGTTCGGCGCGGCCGATGAGTTCGTCGAACGTGCGCACGCCGAGCTGCGCCATGATCTCGCGCACTTCTTCGGCGACGAAGAAGAAGTAGTTGACGACGTGTTCGGGCTGGCCACCGAACTTGCGGCGCAGCACCGGATCCTGCGTCGCGACGCCGACCGGGCACGTGTTCAGATGGCACTTGCGCATCATGATGCAGCCTTCGACGACGAGCGGCGCCGTCGCGAAGCCGAATTCGTCGGCGCCGAGCAGCGCGCCGATGACGACGTCGCGGCCCGTCTTCATCTGACCGTCGGCCTGCAGGCGGATACGGCCGCGCAGGCGGTTGAGCACGAGCGTCTGCTGGGTTTCGGCCAGGCCGAGTTCCCACGGCGAGCCTGCGTGCTTCATCGACGACAGCGGCGACGCACCCGTGCCGCCGTCATGACCGGCGATCACGACGTGATCGGCCTTGGCCTTCGCGACACCCGCGGCCACCGTGCCGACACCGACTTCGGACACGAGCTTGACCGAGATGTCGGCCTTCGCGTTGACGTTCTTCAGATCGTGGATCAGCTGCGCGAGATCTTCGATCGAGTAGATGTCGTGGTGCGGCGGCGGCGAAATCAGACCGACGCCCGGCACCGAGTAGCGAAGCTTGCCGATGTAGTCGGACACCTTGTGACCCGGCAACTGGCCGCCTTCGCCGGGCTTCGCGCCCTGCGCCATCTTGATCTGGATCTGGTCGGCCGACGTCAGGTACTCGGCGGTCACGCCGAAGCGGCCCGATGCGACCTGCTTGATCTTCGAACGCAGCGAGTCGCCGTCTTCGAGCACGGTGTCGCGCACGACGGCTTCGCTGCCGAGCAGGCCCGCGACGGTCTCGCCCTTCGTGATCGGAATGCCGCGCAGCTCGTTGCGATACCGGCGCGCGTCTTCGCCGCCTTCACCCGTGTTCGACTTGCCGCCGATGCGGTTCATCGCGATCGCGAGCGTCGTGTGCGCTTCCGAGCTGATCGAGCCCATCGACATCGCACCCGTCGCGAAACGCGTGACGATGCTCTTCGCCGACTCGACTTCGTCGAGCGGAATCGCCTTCGCCGGATCGACCTTGAATTCGAACAGACCGCGCAGCGTCATATGGCGCTTGCTTTGGTCGTTGATGATGTTCGCGTATTCCTTGTACGTCTGGTACGAATTCGAGCGCGTCGAATGCTGAAGCTTCGCGATCGCGTCCGGCGTCCACATATGCTGTTCGCCGCGGATCCGGAATGCGTATTCGCCGCCCGCGTCGAGCATGTTCTCGAGCACGGGGTTGTCGCCGTACGCTTCACGATGCAGACGCACGGCTTCCTCGGCGACTTCGAACAGGCCGATACCGCCGACGTTCGACGCCGTGCCAGGGAAGTACTGCGAGACGAGCTGCTTGTTCAGGCCGATCGCTTCGAAGATCTGCGCGCCCGTGTACGACATGTACGTCGAGATGCCCATCTTCGACATGACCTTATGCAGGCCCTTGCCGATCGCCTTGACGAAGTTCTTGACGGCCTTCGCGGGCGTCATCTCGGCGCCGAGCGACGACGCCATCGACTGCAGCGTTTCCATCGCGAGGTACGGGTGGACGGCTTCGGCGCCATAGCCCGCGAGCAGCGCGAAGTGATGCACTTCGCGCGCCGAACCCGTCTCGACGACGAGACCCGTGCTCGTACGCAGACCTTGCGAGACGAGGTGGTTGTGGATCGCCGAGGTCGCGAGCAGCGCGGGGATCGCGACGTTGTCGCGGTCCGCCTTGCGGTCCGACACGATCAGGATGTTGAAGCCCGACTTGACCGCGTCGACGGCTTCCGCGCACAGCGAAGCGATGCGCGCCTCGACCCCTTCCTTGCCCCAGGCGACCGGATAGCAAATGTTGAGGTCGTACGAACGGAACTTGCCGCCCGTGAACTGATCGATGTCGCGGATCTTCGCGATGTCTTCGAAGTCGAGCACGGGCTGCGACACTTCGAGACGCATCGGCGGGTTCACGTGGTGCGTGTCGAGCAGGTTCGGCTTCGGACCGACGAACGAAACGAGCGACATCACCATGTTCTCGCGGATCGGATCGATCGGCGGGTTCGTGACCTGCGCGAACAACTGCTTGAAGTAGTTGTAGAGCGTCTTGTTCTTGTCCGACATCACCGCGAGCGGCGAGTCGTTGCCCATCGAGCCGACGGCTTCCTCACCCGACTGCGCCATCGGCTGAAGCAGGAACTTGACGTCTTCCTGCGTGTAGCCGAACGCTTGCTGGAGGTCGAGCAGCGACGCGCTGTCGCGGACCTGCGAATCGGTCGACGCGGCGTCGATTTCGTCGAGCTTGATGCGCACGGCGTCGATCCAGCTCTTGTACGGCTTCGCGTTCGCGAGGTTGTCCTTGAGCTCCTTGTCGTCGACGATGCGACCGTGTTCCATGTCGATCAGGAACATCTTGCCCGGCTGCAGACGCCACTTCTTGATGATCTTCGATTCGGGCACCGGCAGCACGCCGGCTTCCGACGCCATGATCACGAAATCGTCGTCGGTGATGCAGTAGCGCGCGGGACGCAGACCGTTACGGTCGAGCGTCGCGCCGATCTGACGGCCGTCGGTGAACGCGATCGCGGCGGGGCCGTCCCACGGCTCCATCATCGCGGCGTGATATTCGTAGAACGCGCGGCGGTTGTCGTCCATCAGCGTGTGCTGTTCCCAGGCTTCGGGAATCATCATCATCATCGCGTGGACGAGCGGATAGCCGGCCATCAGCAGCAGTTCGAGACAGTTGTCGAACGACGCCGTGTCCGATTGGCCCGGATAGATCAGCGGCCAGAGCTTCTGGAGATCGTCGCCGAGCACCGCGCTCGAAATCGCGCCGGTGCGTGCCGACAGCCAGTTCACATTGCCCTTGACCGTGTTGATTTCGCCGTTGTGCGCGACGAGACGGTACGGGTGCGCGAGTTCCCATGCGGGGAACGTGTTCGTCGAGAAACGCTGGTGCACGAGCGCGAGCGCCGAGACCGCGCGTTCGTCCTGCAGGTCGCGGTAGTAGACGCCGACCTGATGCGCGAGCAGCAGACCCTTGTAGACGATCGTGCGCGCCGACATCGACGGCACGAAATACTCCTTGCTGTGCGCGAGCTTGAGCGCCTGAATGCGGTGGCTCGCGGTCTTGCGGATCACGTAGAGCTTACGTTCGAGCGCGTCGGTGACCATGATGTCGCGACCGCGGCCGATGAAGATCTGGCGGATCACGGGCTCGCTCGCCTTGACGGTCGGCGAGATCGGCATCGCGTGGTCGACCGGCACGTCGCGCCAGCCGAGCACGACCTGGCCTTCGGCCTTGACCGTGCGTTCGAGTTCCTGTTCGCAAGCGAGCCGCGACGCGTGTTCCTTCGGCAGGAAGATCATGCCGACGCCGTATTCGCCGGCCGGCGGCAACACGATGCCCTGACGCGCCATTTCCTCGCGATAGAACGTGTCGGGAATCTGGATCAGGATCCCCGCGCCGTCGCCCATCAACGGATCGGCGCCGACGGCGCCCCGGTGGTCGAGGTTTTCGAGGATCTTGAGACCTTGCTCGATGATGCCGTGGCTCTTCTTGCCCTTGATATGGGCGACGAAGCCGACGCCGCAGGCGTCATGCTCGTTGGCCGGGTCGTAGAGACCTTGCGCGGCGGGCACGCCGGTCGGCGCGCCGAGGGTCGTTTGCGGGTCTTTCATCTTGACACCCTGGTTGGAGGCTGTGGGGACAGCCGGTGGAACCGGAAACGTATTGGGAGGCCCACGGACGGGGCTACCGGACTGCGCCTGCTAGATGCCGCGACTCGAACCCGACGATGTCGGCTTGACGCCACGGATAGACCATCACGAGGAAAACCTGCCGGAATACGGAATATACGCGACGAATCAGAGAATTACCAAATAAAAATGGGCGATTTGGCCCCATATATTGCAGCCGCACCAAAAACGTGGGAATTAATTGGGGTCACATTTGAAATTCACCAAAAAAGACCCGCAAACACGGCGGGTCTTCGGTTTCGCGCATCACTTCGAGGCAGTCTTCGCGGCGTCCGTGCACAGCCATCGAGCGAGCCGGACGTCGCGTCGCGATCCATTATTGCGAGACGCCGTTGCAATTTTGCGACGAAATTCAGCGAATGCTGAATTTGAGGTATGGTACCGGCCCGTCGGGTCCGTGGCGCCAGGGTTCGCACCGCTGCCATCCGTGCGGCCAGAGGCCGTGCCGATACGGATCCGCGCCGCAAGGGCGCGATCCGCTCGGGACTCATTCAATCGAGGTTCAATCGATGCGGACAGACTTAACCGACGCGGCGTTGCGGGTCGTCTTCCGAGCCCGGTTCGACCGCGGGTTCGTCGGCCCGCGCCTTGCGCGGGCGGCCGCGCGGCAACGGGGACACGCGGCGGTTCGCCTGACGCGCGCACCAGTCGAGCCACGCCTCGGAGCCGATGACCCAGCCCTTGAGCGTCGCCTGCTCGAGCAGGTCGACGTCACGCTCGTCAAGCGGCTGTTCGATCATTTCCTTGTAGCGGCGCTGGCGCTCGAACGGCGTGTTGCCGAGCGACCAGTACTGGGCATGATCGGTGATCAGCGCATCAAGCACGACGCCCGTATGGTGGGCGAAGCTCGTCCATTTGTAGTCGACGGGATCGGCGACGATTTGTGCGCGGACCGGACGCAATTCGACGAAGCGGCTGCACAGCAGGAAATAGCGCTCGCTTTCGAGCACGGTGGCGCGATAGCGGCCCTCCCAGAGCGTGCCGCGTCGGCCGTAGCGACGATTGAAGTGCGCGACGTAGCGTCGCCCGACGGCCTGCATCGCCTTGGGCAGACTCGTCTCCTCGCGGGGCGTCACGAGCAGATGAACCGCCGATGGCATCAGCGAATACGCATGCACGGCGAGCGAGTGATCGCGCGACGCCGCCTTCAGGCAGTCGAGAAACAACGCATAGTCTTCCGCGTCGACGAACGCGGACTGGTTGTTGAGGCCGCGCAAAATCACGTGCTGCGGCTCGTCCGGTACATAAAGTCGGGCTAGGCGGGCCATGCTCAGGTTCCGTGTGATCGCGATTGGAGTATACCCGCGCGTGCAAAGTTCAACCGGGCGGGAAATCGCCCCGCGGCGCGCGCAAGCGAGAAACAGCGCGGCTTTTAGGTTAAAGGCTCTATCGGCGAGCCTTCATCGTTTCAAACGTTATCGTCATAATCGATTCCGCTTTCATAAGGAGGAGACAATGAACTACAAGATCATCGCTGCGGGGGCGATGGCGTTGGCCTGCGCGGGCGCCGCGCACGCGCAGTCGGCTGGCAGCTTCATTCTGAGCACCGGGTGGTTCCACCTCTCGCCGCAAGACCAAAGCAGTCCGTTCACGCTCGTTTCGCGCGGCGGCACGACATTCAACGACCCGATCGCGAATACGGGCGCGGCGGTCAGCGATGCGGACACGATCGGCTTCACGGGCACGTATTTCGTCACCGACAACATCGCGGTCGAAGGCGTGATGGGCGTGCCGCCGAAGTTCTATCTGAGCGGCGAAGGCCAGCTCGCGGCGTTCGGCGAACTCGGCCAGGTCCGGCAATGGAGCCCGACGCTGCTGCTCAAATATTATTTCGGCCAGGCCACGCAGCGTCTGCGGCCGTATCTGGGCATCGGCGTCTCGCGCGTGTGGTTCTCGGACGCGCAGATCACGAATCAGTCGTTCATCAGCAACGTCGCGATCCTCAACGGTCCGACGACCGTCAGCGTCGAAAACAAGTGGGCGGCGGTGTTCAACGGCGGTTTCACGTTCCAGATCACGGACCACTGGTACGCGGGCTGGTCGCTGTCGTATATGCCGCTGAAGACGACCGCGACGCTCTACACGCCGCAATCGCAGTCGCTCGTCGGCAAGCTGAACAGTGTCTCGAAGGCCGACATCAAGCTGAACCCGATCATTTCGTACATCAACGTCGGTTACAAGTTCTGATCGGCGCGCGCGCCGCGTCACGCACGCGGGGCGTATCGAACAAGCACAACAACCCAGCAGGGATTGATCGCCCGCACACCTCGTGTGCGGGCGTTTTCTTTGGCGTGCGCCCTGCCTCGCGCACGGGATGGCGCTCGGCGCTCGGCGCTCGGCGCAAGCGCCTGCGTCAGGGCAGGCACCCGGCTTGCTGGTCGAGGACGGCATCGCGCACTTCGCGCGGTGTTTTCGTTCATCGATAGGAGAACTCCATGACCGCGTTTGTCCACACCCGGGATGCCGTCGACGATTCGATGCATGCCACGCGCCGGCACATGAAGCGCATCGCGCGTCGCGGCAAGCACGCCGCGAATGATATCGGCGACGAATTGCGCACGCTGATCGACGAACTTCAGGCCTGCCTCGCCGACGGCACGCACGCCGATATCGCGACGTTGCGCGGTCAGATTCGCGAGCGCGTCAACACCGCACGCGAGAAGCTCGACGCGACGCGCGACATCGCACGCGAGCGTGCGCGCGCCGCATTCAATCAAACCGATGAATTCGTTCACGAGAAGCCGTGGCAGACGATCGCGGCGTTCGCCGGTGTCGCGCTCTTGGTGGGCGCGGTGCTCGGGCGAAAGACGACGCACTGAGATCACGACGCGCTGAGCTGGCAGGGGTGCTGCGGCAAGTGCTGAGGTGCGCGCGTGTTTGTCGCGCGTCGTCACCGCGAGATCCGCGCATCGCTCCCGTCGATGCGGCCCGAGCCCATCGCAGGACGCGCGGCCGCGCGACACCTTGCGTCGGCGCTCGCCTTCAAATCAACGGCGTCAGCGCATCGATCCCATCGATGCGGTCCGGGCCCATCGCAGGTCGCGTGGCCGCACGACACCTCGCGTCCGCGCTCGCCCTCAAACCGACAGCGTCAGCGCGTTGATCCGATCGATGCGGTCCGTGCAGATCGCATCGACGCCCCAGGCGACAAGCGTGCGTGCGCGTTCGAGATCGTTGACCGTGTAGACGAGCGTCCGATAGCCCGCCTCGCGCAACGCGGCGACGCGCGCCGCGTCGAGATCCGTGTGATCCAGATGAACCGACACGCATCGCAAGCGCCACACGCACTGCGCCCAGTCGTCGGGAAGCGCGCCGAACAACATGCCGCGCGGGAGTTCGGGCGCGGCATCGCGCGCGGCGGCGAGCGCCGTTTCCGAAAACGACGAGAGCAACGGCTGGACCGGCGCGTCGGCCCAGTAGGCCTGCACGGCACGCGCGACACGCGTGCCGGTCTCCGCGTCGCGGCCCGGACACGGCTTGATCTCGACATTCGCCTGAAGACCCAGCGCAATGCATCGTCGCGCGACGGATTCGAGGGTCGGCATGCGTTCGCCCGCATACGACGCGTCGAACCACCGCCCCGCATCGAGTTTCGACAGCGCCGCGTACGACAAACGCGCCGCCGGCCCGTGTCCGTCGCTCGTCCGATCGACATCGTCGTCGTGCAGCAGAAACGGCACGTCGTCGCTCGACAACTTCGCATCGAACTCGACCATCGCGACCTGATGACGCACGGCTTGATCGAGCCCCGCGAGCGTATTCTCGGGCGCGAGCACACCGCCGCACCGATGGGCGACGACATGCGGATACGACCACGCGATCGGCTCACTCATGTGGACTCGCTCATGTGGACTCGCTCATGCGGACTCGCTCTTGTGGACTCACTGATGTGAACTCCCTCATGCCGGCTTCCTCATGTAGACGCCCTCACGTCGGATCGCCTTTGTCCGGTCACCCATGTCAGGCCGCCCGTGCCGGGTCGCTCGCATTGAATCGTTCCCCTCGGCGCGCTCGTATTGGACCGTTCACGGCCGGATCCCCCGGGGATCGGCTCGCTCACGTTTCGTCGACCACGAACAAGCGCCGGTATTCCTTCATCGCGTAGCGGTCCGTCATGCCCGCGATATAGTGCGCGATCCGCCTCGGTTGCTGCGCGGGATCCTCGGCCTGATAAGGCGACGGCAACAGCCGCTTGTCGGCGGCGAACGCGTTGAACAGGCTCTCGATGATGCGGCCGGCCTTGCTCGCCATCCGCATCACGCGGTAATGACGATAGAGATTTCTGAACAGGAAGCGCTTGAGTTCAAGCGCCTGCGCCGCGATCTCGGGACCATGTTTGACAAGCAACGGCGCATTGCGCACGTCGTCGATGCTCACGGGCCCACATGCGTCGATACGGGCCGCGGTCGCGTCGATCAGATCGACGACGAGCGCGTTGATCATGCGCCGGATCGTTTCATGGATCATCCGGCGCCCCGTGATCTGCGGAAAAGCCGCAAGCGTGGCGCGATGATGGACGCGCCAGATCTCGAGTTCGTCGAGTTGGTCGAGTTCGAGCAGACCGGAACGCAAGCCGTCGTCGAGATCGTGGTTGTTGTAGGCGACCTCGTCGGCGAGATTCGCGATCTGCGCTTCGAGCGAAGGCTGTCGTCCGTGCAGGAACCGTTCGCCGAGTTCGCCAAGCCGCGCCGCGTTCTCGCGCGAGCAATGCTTGAGAATGCCCTCGCGCGTTTCGAAGCACAGATTCAGGCCGTCGAACGCGCCGTAGTGCTCCTCGAGTTCGTCGACGACCGCGAGGCTCTGCAGATTGTGTTCGAACCCGCCATGCTCGCGCATGCACGCATTCAACGCATCCTGTCCCGCATGGCCGAACGGCGTATGGCCGAGATCGTGCGCGAGCGAGATCGCTTCGACGAGATCTTCGTTGAGACACAGATTGCGCGCGACCGACCGTGCGATTTGCGCGACTTCGAGGCTGTGCGTGAGCCGTGTGCGGAACAGGTCGCCCTCGTGATTGACGAAGACCTGGGTCTTGTATTCGAGGCGGCGGAATGCGGTCGAATGAATGATCCGATCGCGGTCGCGCTGAAACTCGGTGCGCGCGGCCGGCTTCGGCTCGGGGAATCGGCGACCACGCGACGTCGCCGAGCGCGCCGCGTAGGGCGCGAGGTGCGCCTCCCAGTCGAGGGAGGGATCGCGCCGCGTCTGCGGCTCCGCGGAACTATCGACTACCGCCACTACCGCCCCCTTGTGTCGAGTGTCCGATGACGCGTTTGCATCGCCCACGCGCCGCGGACGGACCTAGATCGAAGCGGCGAGCGTCGCGCGCAGCTCCGCTTCGGGCACCCCGGTGATCACCGCTTCGCCGATCTTCTTGAGCAGGATGAATTTGATCTCGCCGCCCTCGGCTTTCTTGTCGACGCGCATGAGATCGATATAACGCTCCTCGCCGAGCGCGGGCGCGCGCACCGGCAGCTTCGCGCCGCGCGTGACGTTGACGATCCGCTCGCGCGACGCCTCGCTCAGCAGGCCGAGCCGCGCCGAGAGATCCGCGGCCATGACCATGCCGCAGCCGACGGCTTCGCCGTGCAGCCATTCGCCGTAACCGAGACCCGCTTCGATCGCGTGGCCGAACGTATGGCCGAAATTGAGAATCGCGCGGATGCCGCCCTCACGTTCGTCTTCGCCGACCACCTTGGCCTTGACCTCGCACGAGCGCCGAACCGCGACCGCGAGCGCAGCCTGATCGTAATTCGACAAGGCTTCGATATTCGACTCGACCCAGCTGAAGAACGCATGGTCGGCGATCGCCGCGGTCTTGATGACTTCCGCGATCCCGGCCGCCAGCTCGCGCGGCGGCAGCGAGCGCAGAACCGCCGAATCGGCGATCACCGCCTGCGGCTGATAGAACGCGCCGATCATGTTCTTGCCGAGCGGATGATTGATCCCCGTTTTTCCGCCCACGGACGAATCGACCTGCGCGAGCAGCGTCGTCGGGACCTGGATAAACGGAATGCCGCGCATATACGACGCTGCGGCAAAGCCCGTCATATCGCCGATGACGCCGCCGCCGAGCGCGATCAGCGTGGTTTTGCGATCGGCGCGTTCGGCGAGCAGCCGATCGAAGATCCGGTTCAGCGTTTCCCAGTTCTTGTGCGCTTCGCCATCGGGCAGCACGATCCGGATGATCGTTTTCCCGAGCGGCGCCAGCGTCGCTTCGAGTCGAGCGGCATAAAGCGGCTCGACGGTCTCGTTCGTGACGATGGCGACCGTCTTGCCGCGCACGTGCGGCTCGAACAGATCGGTGCGATCGATGAGGGCGGGGCCGATATGGATCGGGTAGGCGCGCTGGCCGAGGTCGACGGTAACGGTAATCATGGCGACATTATGACGCACTCGGCGCGCACTCCAGATGACAGCGCGCAGCCGCGACGCCGCGGCGTGCGCGGCGCTCGAATCGCTCAGGTCAACGCGGCCGGCGGAATCGTCATTCCCGCGACTTCGAGTTGCATGAGCACCATGTTGACGAGGGCGTTGACCGACGGCCGGCCCGTCTCGATCGTGTAATGCGCGCACTCGCGGTAAAGCGGGTCGCGAACCGTATAAAGCGATTCGAGACGCGCGCGCGGGTCATCGGTCTGAAGCAGCGGACGGTTCTTGTCGCGCCGCGTACGAAGCCAGAGGTCGTGCGGATGCGCGCGCAGGTAGATCACGAGCCCCCGCTGGTTCAGCCACGAGCGATTATGCGGCGCGAGCACGGCGCCGCCGCCCGTTGCGAGAACGATCCCGTCACGTTGCGTCAATTCATCGAGCACGAGCGATTCGCGCGCACGAAAGCCCGCTTCGCCTTCGCGTTCGAAAATAAACGGGATCTTGACGCCCGTACGCGCCTCGATTTCATGATCGGAGTCGTAGAACGGCCGATCGAGCCGTTTCGCGACCGCGCGCCCCACTGTCGTTTTCCCCGCACCCATCAGCCCGATGAAGAACACATTGGCGCGGGCCTTGGGGTCTTCCAAGATATGCCTCGCAAATTACATTCAAGTCGGCGGAATTAAAGAGGAATCTGCCGGTTTTGTCGAGCCCGCGGCATCCTGGAGGCGCGTGGGCGAGCCGGTCACCGGATGCGCCTGCGGCCCGTCCGGCGGGCCTGCGACGACATTCGGGGTAATAAAAACGATCAATTCACTTTTCGTCCGGCTCGTCGCATGTCGGCGAAATAACGCGCCGATGACGGGAAGCGTGCCCAAACCCGGGATGCCGACGGTGTCGTCGCGCTCATCCTGGATATAGATGCCGCCGATCGCCACCGTGCCGCCATTTTCGACCTGCACCTGGGTGCGCACGTGTTTCGTGTTGATCGCGGGGCCCGACAGGGTTTGCGCGCCCACGGTGTCCTTCGTGATATCGAGGTCGAGCATGACGTGTCCGATCGGGGTGATCTGCGGTGTGACCTCGAGCTTGAGCCCGGCGCGCCGAAACTGGACGCCCGACACCTTTTCGCCGTTGACGGCCTGATAGGGAAGCTCGGTACCCTGCTCGATGACCGCCTTGATGCGATCGGACGTCACGATGCGCGGGCTCGACACGATGCGTCCGCGCCCGTCGGCCTCGAGCGCGCTGAGTTCGAGCGCCAGAATGCGCTGCGCGCCGACCGACAGCAGCGCGAGGCCCGCGCCCGCCGCACCGAAGCCCGCAAGCGCGCCGGCCGGCAGGCTGTACAAGGTGCCGACGGCGCCGACGATCGCCTCGGGCACATCCGAGCCCCCACCCGCTTCACGGCCGTCCGCCCCGGCGGCGCCGGAACTCGGTGATGAGCTCGAACGACGTCCGCGCGCGGCGTGGAACGATCCCGGCTCAAGCGATTGCGGCCCTGAGGCGAACACCGTCGCCGGTTCGCCATTGGCTGCGGCATGGGCGGCGGCGCCGATCGTCGTGCCGGCGCCCAGCAGCGACAGGCGCGCGCCGAGCTGGTGCCCGAAGCCGTCTTCGGCCTCGACGATGCGCGCTTCGATCAGCACTTGGCGCGTCGGGCGGTCGGCGCGTTCGATGACCTCGCGAATTCTCGCGAGACTGGAGACCGTATCGTTCACGAAAAGCTGGTTCGTCCGCGCGTCGGCGCTTGCCGCGCCGCGCCGCGCCGCGAGAGCAGGCGTGCGTTGCCCGCCCCCGCGATCAATTGGCGGGCCGCGTCGGCGCCGAGGTAGTGCAGTTCGTAGGCGTCGGTGCCGAGCGCTTCGGCGAGCGCCAGATGCATCTCGGAATCGGCGGATCGGCGTTCGCGGCTCGCGATCTGGTCGGCCGGGAGCAACCAGAGAATCGGACCATGTCGCCGCGCGACGAGTCCGTGCGCGTCGAGCAGCGCCTCGAAGGCGTGACGCCATCCGACGTGCTGCAGATGAAGGGTCACCGTGCCGCGCACGGTGTCGGCCAACACGATGTTGACGCCGGCAAAATCGGCGAAGACCTTGATGACCTGAGCGAGCGGCGCCGCGTCGAAATCGAGGCTCAGGATGCCCGGGTCGGGCAGCGCGGCGTCGACCTCGACCTTCGTGCCGCGCGTCTCGGCGGCGTACGTGTCCGGCGTCCGCGTGGCGGGCAGTGGCGGCCGGACGGCGACCGGGCCCGGCATCGCGAAGGGCGTGGGCGGGGCGGCGATCGAATCGCTCGGCGCCGCGGCCGCCGCGATCGGCGGTGACGCGAAGGCCACCCCATACGCGGCCAAAAGATGCGCGAGGATCGCGACCATCGGCGCGTGCCGCCCTCCCGAGGCCATCCATCGCCTCGTGCGCGCGGACATCGCGAACGCGACGCGCCTGGCTGCGCGCGCACGGCTCGCGAGATCCGCCGCATACCGAGCGCTAGGCCCCGAATGCACGCTCATCATGCCCCCTGCGCGTCGCCGCGCGACGCTACGTCGGCGGGGTTCAAAGCACAACGCGCATCATCGTCCGAACCGCACGGCGGCGAAGGAGCGGGGGATGGCGACGACGGCGCCGGCGCAGCCGGCATCGAAACGGGCCCCTGAAGCCATTCCGAAGCAGAAGCCGAATCCCAATTCGTGACCGAAGCGAGCGGCGACGTCGGAGCCGGAGCTTGCCCCGAAGCTGGGTTCAGCGCCGAAGACGGACTCGATGCCCAATCGGACGTCGACGCCAAAGCCGTATCCATGGCATCCGCCACCGGAATGCGCGCGTCTTCGCCGCTCAGCACGAGCGAGACCGATCGCGTGGCGCCGCGGATCCGCCCGGCCACGCGGACATCCGCAAATCGGCTTCGGTCAAACGGATCATCGATCCAAAACGCCGCACGCCTGTCGTCGGCGACGGCGCTGTCCATCGCAACATGTGAGGCCGCCGTTCGCGCACGCGCGACATCGGGATCGACCACGCCAAATTCCGCGGAAATCGTGACCGCCGCGTCGTCTCTCGCTGCGCGTCTCGCCCGCGCATGCGGATCGGCTTCATCGAGCACACGTTCGGGACGAAGCGCATGGATCGTCGCATCCGGCACGCTCGACACGTGCCGTTCGCCGGCTGCACGCCGCACGCGCACGATCTCCAGACGCTCAAGCGCGAAAGGGACGCCGCTCCGATTCACGTCCGCGATCCACGCGCGCGCCGCGGCGAACCCGCCGTGCGCCGCGATGGATAACGTGCGATGCGAACCGGTCGCCGGACGCTCGATCCGATCGACGATCAAGCCTGCGCGTTCCGCCTGTGCGGCGAGCACGCCGGTGTCGTCGCCGTGCCGATCCGAATCCATACCTGGAGCGCTCGTATGCAAGTCGACATGCGCGCCAGATGCGCGCGGCGTCACACGCCGCCGCGACGCCTCACGATCGGCCCCGCGACCCGCCGCCGCCGACTCCGTCGATATGTCGCTCGCATCGGTACGCATCGAAGCAGTCGAAGCTCCCGACACGTCGATCTCGCCGAATGTTCGGGGGAACAGCAGACCGTACCCGATCCAGAACGCGATTCCGAATGCGCATGCGCCGACCACGAATCGCCTGCGCCAACCCCACCAATGAATCGGCTCACGAAGCGACGTCCGCGCGTGTCGCCATCGTTCGATCGCGCGCGTCGGGACGTTCACGTGTGCGCTCCCGACCCATCGGACTCGCTCGATGCCCGTTCGCCCGACACGGCGTCCAGCGATCGCACGTCGTCGGCGCGACGATTCGCATGCGCGCGAAAGCGCACGCGTTCGGCATCGCGTTCCGCCGTACCGATAAGGGTCGAGGCGAACCGCTCGTCTCGATCCAGTGCCGCCATCCATTGCGCGAGATCCCGCGTACTGCGGGCCGTGCCCCGCACGTCGAATCCTTCGGCGTCGAACGTCACGGCGTCCAGTGCGATCGGCGGATGGACCGTGGCGAGCCGTGCGAGCGATTCGAGGCGCACAACGATCGGATCAGGCGGTGCCGGCTCATCGAGCCTCGCGTTGTCCTCGATGTCCGAGCTCGCCTGCGCGCGCGGATTCACCGAAGCATCGCCGCGGCTCGCGATCTCGACGCGCGCAGCGTCCCCGCGACCACGACGCCGATCATGCTCGCTTTCGCTCACGGCCTGAACGTCGCTCGCACGCGCAGCCTGCTGCGCGATCCACGCACCCAGCACGCCGAGCGCACCCGCGAGCATCCATTCGCATACCATCGCACGTCGACGGCGCTCGACGCGCCGCATTCGGCATGGCATCAGATTGATATCGGTCGACGCCGTCATTGGATCCCTCGCAGCGCGAGTCCGAATGCGACCGCGTATCCATTCGCGCGAAGCGCGGGCGTCTGAGGCTCGAGGCCAGCGCAGCACTGCCCGAGACTGAAGCGGTCGGTCTCGCAACCGATCTCGCTCGCCACGCCGGATGTCGCGAACCGGCTCCGCGCGCACGCCGCGTCGTCGAGCGCCACGACGATCACGCCCGGCTTGCGCTCGCGCGCCCAGCACGCGAGCCGCTGCAAATGCGCGTCCGTCTCGCCGTCGAGCGCCATCTCGACAGCCTGGTCATGCACGCACCAGATGCGCACGTGCGCCGCGCCGCCCCAGATCACGGCATAGGTCGTCTCGGCCGCACTGCGCCGCTGGACCCAGAACCGGCATGCGCGCAGCGCCGCTTCGGCATTGCCGTCGACGATCGCGACACGCAGTCCGGAAAGCGCGGCCGCTTCGACGCGCGATTCGACATGCTGACGCGTCGTCGCGATGATCGTCGCGTGTTCGCTGCCGTCGGTCGCGACGCAGCGAAACCAGTCGACGCAGAGCGCGTCGCGATCGAGCGACATCACGCATTCCGCTTCGCGCAACACGCGCTCCTCGAACCAGTCGAGACCCAGTTCACGCCCGCATCGCACCTGCCTGCCGCCGCAGACGTCATCGATCCACGGGTGTCGCGTCAAATCCGATAGCGCAACCGAACGAATCAACACCGCGCACGGCGGCAAGCCGAGCGTCAGATGCGCGTTCGACCACCGCGTGAGCTGATCGGCGCCGCCGAACGCGTCGACGATCGCACGCGCGACCGCGCGCGGTTCGAGGATATCGGTGCCCGACATCGCACCGTCGGGGATCGACACATGACTTGCGCGCACGACCCGCAGCCACGGCGATGCGTGATCGTCGGAGCGTCCGTGCCCGAGTACGACCGCGCGGATCGATCCCGCGTCGATCTCGATCCCCGCCGCATAGTTGAGCGGCGGCCCATTGAACCCGATGCGCATGCCTTTCTCCCGGTGAATGGCGCCGCTCGAGCCGAGCGGCGCAACGGCACGCGATTTGCGTGGCGATCCGTTGCGAACCATTGTGTCGATCGAGGCCCGTCGCGAACATTCAGCCGTTCGGCCAACAGATGGGCACGCGTCGAACCGACGACGCGCCGATGTGCTCAAAGCATGAGCTTGAGCGACACTTGCACGGACATGGACGTGCGACATGCGCCGCAAAAAAGAGAAACGAAAACCGAGAAAGGATGTTGTAAGGTCACCCCTCTAATTGCCGGGTTTCGCGCCTCCCGTTCTCCATGGACCCTCACGACTCGCCCGATCCCGCCTCCCCGCGTGATCCAGATCGCCCCCACGGCGCCGAACATCGGCCGGGGACGCCTGACGAACACGCGAGCGTGCGCCGGGAGGCGAATCGGGCGCCGATGTCCGTGGAATCCGCGTCGGAACACGACGCCCCGCCGAGCGCGTCGGGCGCCGCCCCGCCCTCCCCCAAGAAGCCGCGCAAACGTTCGTGGCCCGCGCGGATCCTGATTGCCCTCGCTGCGCTGCTCGTCGGGCTCGTGGCCGTCCCCGTCCTCGCCGGCGTGTTCGCGTTGATCGTCATGGCGCCGAATCTGCCCTCGCTCGACGCGATCACGGCCTACCACCCGAAGGAGCCGCTGCGCATCTTTACGGCCGACCACGTGCAGATCGGCGAATTCGGCGAAGAGCGCCGGCGCTTCATGCCGCTCAAGCAAATTCCCGACAACGTCAAACACGCGGTGCTCGCGATCGAAGACGCGCGCTATTACGAGCACGGCGGCGTCGACATCCAGGGCGTATTGCGCGCGGGCATGGCGAACTTCACGAAGGGCGAGAGCGCCCAGGGCGCGAGCACGATCACGATGCAGGTCGCGCGTAACTTCTTCCTGTCGAGCGAAAAAACCTATACGCGCAAGATCTACGAGATGCTGCTCGCGTACAAGATCGAGGCCGCCCTGTCGAAAGATCAGATCCTCGAGTTGTATATGAACCAGATCTATCTCGGGCAGCGAGCATACGGATTCGCCGCCGCCTCGCGCGTCTACTTCGGCAAGGACCTGCGCGACGTGTCGCTCGCGCAGGCCGCGATGCTCGCGGGGCTGCCCAAGGCGCCGTCCGCCTACAACCCGATCGTGAATCCCGAGCGCGCGAAAATCCGGCAGGCGTACATCCTCAAACGCATGCTCGATCTCGGGTTCATCACGCAGGCGCAATACGACGACGCGGTGCGCGAACCCATTCGCACGCGCGCTCAGCAGAACACGCAATACACGGTGCACGCCGAATACGTCGCCGAAATGGTGCGCCAGTTGATGGTCGCGCAGTATCACGAGGATGCGTACACGCTGGGCCTCGACGTCACGACGACGATCGACTCGGCGGATCAGCAAACGGCCTACGAGGCGATTCGGCGCGGCGTCATGGCCTACGAAAGCCGGCACGGATACCGCGGGCCGGAAGCCTATATCAAACTGCCCGAGGTCGCGGGCGACGACACGGCCGAGCGCGATCAGGCGATCGACGACGCACTCGACGCGCATCCGGACAACGGCGAGCTTGTCGCGGGCGTCGTGCTTGCGGCGTCGCCGAAAGCCCTGCAGGTCGCGCTCGGCGACGGCGTGATCGTCACGGTCAACGGCGACGGCTTGCGGCCCGCGCTCGGCATGCTCGGCGCAAAAGCCGGGGCGACGCCGAAGATGCGCCCGGGTGCGGTGATCCGCATCATGCAGAAGCCCGACGCGAGCTGGGCGATCACGCAGTTGCCGCAGGTCGAGGCGGCGTTGATCTCCGTCACGCCGCAAGACGGCGCGATTCGCGCGCTCGTCGGCGGGTTCGATTTCCGCAAGAACAAGTTCAACCACGTGACGCAAGCGTGGCGCCAGCCGGGCTCGAGCTTCAAGCCGTTCATCTATTCGGCCGCGCTCGACAAGGGCATCGGCCCCGCGACGATCGTCAACGACGCGCCGCTCTACTTCCCGCCCAACGGCCCCGGGCAGGAGCCCTGGGCGCCGAAGAACTACGCGGGCGGCTACGACGGCCCGATCTCGATGCGCACCGCGCTCCAAAAATCGAAGAACATGGTGTCGATCCGGATCCTCCAGTACATCGGACCGAAGTACGCGCAGAACTACATCACGCGCTTCGGCTTCGATGCGGACCGCCATCCGGCCTATCTTCCGATGGCGCTCGGCGCGGGCCTCGTCACACCGTTGCAGATGGCCAGCGCCTACTCGGTGTTCGCGAACGGCGGTTATCGCGTGAATCCGTATCTGATCGCCGAAGTGAGCGACCAGCAGGGACGCATGATCGCGTCGGCCAAACCGCTCGTCGCAGGCAGCAACGCGCCGCGCGCGATCGATCCGCGCAACGAGTACGTGATGACGAGTCTGCTCAAGTCCGTCGCTCAGCACGGCACGGGCGCGGGCAGCAACGTCCTCGGCCGCACGGATCTCGCGGGCAAGACCGGTACGACGAACGATTCGCGAGACGCATGGTTCGCGGGCTTTCAGCACACGATCGCGACGATCGCCTGGATCGGGTACGACCAGCCGCGCAGTCTCGGCGACAAGGAAACGGGCGGCGGCCTCGCGCTGCCGATCTGGATCGACTACATGCGGCACGCGCTCAAGGACGTCCCGCCGTATCAGTGGCCGATGCCGGCCGGTGTCGAGACGATCGGCAACGAGCTTTACTACGATGCGATGACGCCGGGGAACGGCTTTGTCGCGAGTCTCGGCGTCGACGAGGCGACGCTCGCCGACATGGCGAACGGCACGAGCGGAGCCAGCGCAACGCTGACGGCCGGCGAAGCCGCGCCGCCCGCCGCTTACCCGTCGGCGCCACCGCCGACGCCCGAATCGGTCACCCCGACCGAGAAGCAGGACATCATGAACTTGTTCCGCCGGCACTGATCGCGCGCCGAGTGCACGGCGCGTGCAGTTCGCTCAGCGCGCGGCAAGCTCGACGGATTCGCCGGCCTGACCGCTCGCGAGCGACGACAGGCTCGCGAACAACTCGCTGCCGTCGCGCGTATCGAGCCACTGCCCGTCTCGATGCCGGTAGTGAAAACCGCCGGCTTTCGCGGCGATCCAGATTTCATGCATCGCGGCCTGAAGATTCACGATGATCTTCGTGCCGGTTTCGAATTCGAGCGTGAGCACATTGCCGCTGCGTTCGCACTCGATGTCGGCGCCGCTGTCGTCGACAGCCTGCTCGATCGCATCGAGCGTGGCCTCCGCGAGCGCCAGGTATTCACTATCCGTCATGCTAAACTCCGCCGATTATTTGATCCGGGTTCCGACATGCGCGTCGTCTTTCGGTTGAGCGCGATTGTAGTCGCTTTCGCCGCCATGGCCGCCGCATTGGCCGCATGCGGCCAACGCGGCTCGCTCTATCTTCCGCAAGTGCCGCCGCTGCCGCCCGCGCGCGTCGCCGCCGATTCGACTTCGGGCGCGAATGCCGCATCCGCCGCGAGCGACACGCACACGACGCAAGAGCCCCCGCTGATCAAACTCGCTCCCGACTCCGACACACTCAAGTCGAACTGACCCCTGACGATGGCCCGCCCCTTCGAATATATCGACGGCGCGCTGCACGTGGAAAACGTGCCGCTCGCCTCACTCGCCGAACGTTTCGGCACCCCGCTTTACGTCTATTCGCGCGGCGCGCTCGAAACTGCCTATCGCGCCTATGCGAAAGCCTGCGAAGGACGACGCGCATCGATTCACGTCGCCGTGAAGGCCAATAGCAATCTCGCGGTCCTCAATGTGTTCGCGCGCGCGGGCGCGGGCTTCGACATCGTCTCGGGCGGCGAACTCGCACGTGCGCTCAAGGCCGGCGCGAGCGCCGATCGGATCGTGTTCTCGGGCGTCGGCAAGACGGCGGGTGAAATGCGCGTCGCGCTCGAGGCCGGCGTCAAATGCTTCAACGTCGAATCGATCCCCGAACTCGACCGGCTCAATGCCGTCGCGGCCGAACTCGGCAAACGCGCACCGGTGTCGCTGCGCGTGAATCCCGATGTCGATCCGAAGACGCATCCGTATATCTCGACGGGCCTCAAGTCGAACAAATTCGGGGTCGCGTTCGAAGAGGCGCGCGAGACCTATCGCGCGGCGGCACGCATGAGCCATCTCGCGATCGTCGGCATCGATTGCCATATCGGTTCGCAGATCACCGAAATCAGCCCGTATCTCGACGCGCTCGACAAAGTGTTGGGACTCGTCGAACAGATCGAAGCCGACGGCGTGACGATTCATCACGTCGATGTCGGCGGCGGGCTCGGCATTCGCTATGACGATGAGACGCCGCCTGAAATCGGCGAACTCGTCAAAGCGGTGCTCGATCGCATCGCGGAACGCGGACACGGACATCGCGAAGTGTTGTTCGAACCGGGTCGCTCGCTCGTCGGCAACGCCGGTGTGTTGCTTACGCGCGTCGAATATCTGAAGCCCGGCTCCGTGAAGCACTTCGCGATCGTCGATGCGGCGATGAACGATCTTGCGCGTCCCGCGATGTACGAGGCCTATCACGCAATCGATGCCGTCAAGCCGCGCGACGGCGCCGCGACGACTTACGACGTCGTGGGTCCGGTCTGCGAAAGCGGGGACTGGCTCGGACGCGATCGCGCGCTCGCGCTCGAACCCGGCGACCTGCTCGCGATCCGCTCGGCGGGTGCATACGGCTTCACGATGAGTTCGAACTACAACACGCGTGCGCGGGCGGCCGAGGTCATCGTCGACGGCAAGACGGTCCACGTCGCGCGCGAGCGCGAGACGCTCGAACAACTGCTCGCGAACGAGCGGATCCTGCCGGCCTGAACACCTCATCACCGATCGTCGCGCGTGCCGCAGCGCATCGCGCGACGATCGGCGCCTTCGAACGCTTCGCCGCGCCGTCTCTGCGTCCCACCGAGCCCCGCTCAGCCCGTGCTCATGCTCCGCCCGATCCGCGCTCGCACGACCCACACGAGACGAATACCGAGCAGCAACGCGACAATCGTCGCGTAAATTTCGGGCAGTTCGAGGTCGTGTTTGCCGGCCTTCATCCACCAGAAATGCAGGATGGCGAGTACCGCGATCGCATAGATCGCACGGTGCAGCGTCTGCCATCGCCGCCCGAGCTTGCGCACGGCGGCCCGAAACGACGTCGCCGCGAGCGGAATCAGCAGCACGAACGCCGCGAATCCGACCGTGATGAACGGGCGCTTGAAAACGTCCTTGTAGATCGCGTGCACGTCGAACCACTGGTCGAACCAAAAGTACGTCGTGAAATGCAGCGTGCCGTAGAAGAACGCGAACAGCCCGAGCATGCGCCGCACGCGCGCGAATGCGTTCCACCCCGTCAGCCGGCGCAACGGTGTGATCGCAAGCGTGATGCACAGAAAGACGAGCGTCCAGAGCCCCGTCGAGCGTGTGATGAACTCGATCGGATTCGCACCGAGCCGTCCCGTGAGACCGAAGAGCACGAGCCGGCCCAGCGGATACAGCGACGCGGCGAACACGACACCTTTCGCGACGGCGATTTGCCGTGGAGCGGCGCTCATCAATAGAACTTCTTGAGATCCATGCCCTGATAGAGCGATGCGACCTGATCGCCGTAACCGTTGAACATCAGCGTCGGCCGCTTCGGCGAGAAAAAGCCGTCCTCGCCGATCCGGCGTTCGGTGGCCTGGCTCCAGCGCGGGTGATCGACGTTCGGGTTCACGTTCGAGTAGAAACCGTACTCATCGGATGCGTACGTGTTCCAGCTCGTCGCCGGCGCCTTTTCGACGAAGCGGATCTTCACGATCGATTTCGCGCTTTTGAAGCCGTATTTCCACGGCACGACAATGCGGACCGGCGCGCCGTCCTGCTTCGGCAACACCTGGCCGTACAGGCCGACCGTCAGCAAGGTCAGCGGATGCATCGCCTCGTCGATGCGCAGGCCCTCGCGATACGGCCAGTCGAGAATCTTCGATGCGAGGCCCGGCATCTGGCGCGGATCGGCGAGCGTGACGAACTCGACGTACTTGGCATTGGCCGTCGGCTGCGCGCGCTTGATGATCTCGGCCAAGGAATAGCCGACCCAGGGGATCACCATCGACCAGCCTTCGACGCAGCGCATCCGGTAGGTCCGCTCCTCGAGCGGCGCGAGCTTGAGCAGATCGTCGATCGAATAGATCTTCGGCTGGTGGACTTCGCCCTCGACGGAAACCGTCCACGGACGGGTCTGCAGCGTGTGCGCGTTCTGCACCGGGTCGCCCTTGTCCGTGCCGAACTCGTAGAAATTGTTGTAGCTCGTGATGTCCTTGAACGCGGTCGGCTTGTCGGCGACCTGGAACGCGGGGTTCGGCGTCGCGGCGAGCTTCGCGCCTTCGGCCGCATCGTTCGCCGCGAACGCGCGCGGGCCGAAAACGAGGCCCGCCGCCCCGGCTCCGGCTGCGCGCAGCACATGCCGCCGGCGCTCGAACACGCGACGGGGGGTCACTTCGCTCGCCGCGATATCGCTGCCGTCGAGTCGCCGGGATGACTTGATCAACATGATCGGATGTCCTGATGTCTGTGCCCGCACGCGGGCCCGCGGTGTTCCGCGCGGCGTCCGCATGCGGACGTCGGCGCTTCGAGTCCGACCTTACACCGGCCGCCCTCGGCGCGTACATGAAGAAAATCTAATCGGCAAAACAAAGGGCCGTCACGATCGACGTGACGGCCCTTGGTCTTCAAGTCCGGTGTTCAAGCCCGAAATTCAAGCTCGGCATTTAAGCGCAGCATTGAAGCCCTGTTTGACGTCGAGGTCGGGCGCCGAGGTATGACACCGAAACGCGCTCGACGGGCACCGCGGCGACGCACCCGGCTTCATCCGGCGCCTGCCCAAACGTCCATGCCATCGGGTCAGAGCTTGCCGTAGCTGTGCAAGCCCGACAGGAACATGTTGACGCCGAGAAACGCGAACGTCGTCACGAGCAGGCCCGTCAGCGCCCACCACGCGGCGACCGAACCGCGCAGCCCCTTCATCAGACGCATATGAAGCCACGCCGCGTAGTTGAGCCACACGATGAGCGCCCAGGTCTCCTTCGGGTCCCAGCTCCAGTAGCCGCCCCAAGCCTGCGCGGCCCACGCCGCGCCGAGGATCGTCGCGATCGTGAAGAACGCGAAACCGACCGCGATCGACTTGTACATGACGTCGTCGAGCACATCGAAACCCGGCAAGCGATCGGCGAGCACGCCGCGTTCCTTGAGCAGGTACGCGACGGAGACCATCGCGCTCAACGCGAAGCTGCCGTACCCGATGAAGTTCGCGGGCACGTGGATCTTCATCCACCAGCTCTGCAGCGCCGGCACGAGCGGCTGGATCTGCTGCGCATCGCGCGCGACCGAATACCACATCAGGAAACCGACCGCCGCGCTGATCACGAGCAACACGAACGCGCCGAGGGCGCGCGTCTGGTAGTGCTGCTCGTAGTAGAGATAAAACAGCGACGTGATCAGGCAGAACAGCACGAACACTTCATAGAGGTTCGAGATGGGAATATGGCCGACGTCCGCGCCGATCAAATAGGACTCGTACCAGCGAACCATGAGACCGACGAAGCCCATGAGCACGGCGGCCCACGTGAGCCGCGAACCGATGCTGCCGCCCGATGGCGATCGCGTGAGCATGCCGATCCAGTAGAACACGGTCGCAATGACGAGCAGCGCGCTCATCCAGAGGATCGCCGACTGGCTCGACAGCAGGTATTTGAGGAAGAACGACGTCTCGGCCCGGCCGAGATCGCCCTGATACAAGCTGATCGCGCCGATCGACAACGCGGCGATCAGCACCATGAGCAGGCGCACGGGCTTCCAGCGCCAGCCGAGCACGGCGAACGTCGGCACGGAACAGACGAGCACGAGCTCGTCGTAGTAGTTCATGTGCGCGTTATAGCGATGAAGCGCGAAGCCGGCGCCGGCCGCGAGCAGCAATGCGAACGCCCAGTCGAGCAGCGTCAGGCTCGCGAAGAATGACTTTCGGACCGGCCGCGGGCGCAGCACGGACCCGCTCGGCGTGGCGTCCGGCGCGGGACGGCCGGCTTGCGCTGAAGATGAGTGCGTAACTTCCATAGGGTTCACTTGGTGGAGGGCGGTTCGTCGTGAGACGCGCGAGCCGCGCCGAGTTCGGTACCGACGACCTCGCGAAGGTCGGCAAATTCTTTCTCGAAATCGAGCGTACGACGTGCCGTGGACATCGCCATCAGCACGCCGGTTCCGGCGTCGGTCTCCTTGACCCAGAACCAGACCCGGCGTTCGCGCACGAAAAACATCGCAAAGACGCCAACTACCAGGAACAGGCTGCCAAGATACACGATTTTCGTACCCGGAGCGCGCGAGACCTGGAATACCGAAGCCTGGATCTGCTGGAAGCTGTCCAGTTGCAGAAAGACCGGCGCACCGTAGAAGAAGCTGTCGGACAGCGCGTTGATCGACGAACGGATAAAGCGGCTGCTGTCGTCGCCCGAGGCCGGCGCGGGTTCGCCCGCGTTCTGGCGCGCGATGCGCCAGAGGTCGTAGAACGAGCCTTCGAGCATGCGCAGCAGCAGATCGGCCGCCTTCGATTGCTCGGCGCGCGGCACCGAGTGGTCGATGAAGGCCGCGACGG
This sequence comes from Pararobbsia silviterrae, assembly GCF_003628125.1. Classification (GTDB taxonomy): domain Bacteria; phylum Pseudomonadota; class Gammaproteobacteria; order Burkholderiales; family Burkholderiaceae; genus Pararobbsia; species Pararobbsia silviterrae. The sequence continues at coordinate 22,350 of NZ_RBZU01000016.1, read as the reverse complement.
CCGAGAAACCGCCTTCCGCGCCTGCGATCGGCTTCCCGTCGGCGCCGTTGACGGGCGCCGCGCCCGCGAAGAGATTGAGCACGCGGCTCGCGCTTTCTTCGAGATGCTCGCGCAACGACGGATTCGACGGATCCGCCGCGCGCGCCGCGAACGACTGCGCCGCGGCCGCGCGCAGCGCGGGATCCGCCAGCGCGGCGCGCAGCAGCATCCACTCCTTGACCGTGCCGCCCTCGTCGGCCGGAATCCGCAGATAGCGGAACGGGTCGGCTTCGCTCCCCCGCACGCCCGCGAGGATCACGCGCTCGCCGTCGATCGTGAGCGGCACCATGTAGTTGTTGAACTCGCGCGCCTGGCCATTTCGATCGCGAATCTTGTACTGGATCGACGGGCCGACGTTGTGCAGATCGATCGACTTCGACGACTTGGCGCCCGAACCGAGCCGCGCATCGAGCTCCTGTTCGAGCGACTCGTGCGCGACGCCGCGCACATCGGTCTTGCCCGACGCGTTATTGATGTTCTCGACGTTGATCGCGCGGAAATCCGTGAACTCGATCGTGTCGCCGTCCGGACCCGGCAACGGCGTGTTGGAACCGATGATCCCGTCGAGCGCGAGCGGGCTCGATGCGCCGCCGGCCATCGGCCACGCGCTCACGTGAAGTTTCGAGCCCCCGTCCTCGAAGCTCGATTGGTAGATCGAGACGCCGTCGTACGTGAACGGCTTATTGACCTCGACGCGGGCCGGGATCTGCTCGCCCGTCGCGTGGTCGATCACGACGATGTCGCTCGCGAACAGCTTCGGCATGCCCGTCGAGTAGTAGTCGACGATGAATTTATTGAGCTGGATCGAGAACGGCAGATCCTGAATCATCGAGCCGTCGGGCTGGTTCAGGATCGCCGTCGACACGTTCTGGCCCTCGGGCACCCATGCATTGCCGCGGAACGTGACATTCGACGGCGATAGGCGATGTTCGGGGCCGATGTCGTTGATCACGCTGTTTCCGCGAATCGGCGACTTCCCGCCGACCCACATCTCGAAGCGAATCGGCAGATTGCTGTCGAGCAGCCCGCCGATACAGATCACGACGATCGCGAGGTGAGCGGAGATATAGCCGATCTTCGTGAAGGCGCCGCGTTTGGCCGCGATCAGCGTCGCGCCGTCGGCGTCCTTGATCTTGAAACGGTAACCTTGCTCGGACGCGAGTGCCACAAGGTGAGTGGCCACTTCGACACGCGGCGCCGCCGTCGTGAATTCCGCCTTGTGATGGAATGCGCGCAAGCTGCCTTCGCGGACCTTGTCTTTCCAGCTGCGCATGTCGGCGATCATCTTCGGGCCGTTGCGGATCACGCACAGCGAGATCGACACGACGAGGAAGATCATGATCAGCATGAACCACCAGGCGCTATAGACCGTGTACAGGCCCAGCGCGCGGAAGATATCGGCCCAGAACGGTCCGAACTGATTCACGTAATTCGGATAGGGATCGTCCTGAGTCAGCACGGTGCCGACGATGCTCGCAATCGCGAGCACGACGAGCAAGCTGATCGCGAAACGCATCGAACTCAGCAACTCGACGGCGCTGCGGCCGATACGGTGACGGGTCCGGATCTCGAAACCCGAGGTGGTGACGCTCATTACTGCTCCAACACTCAAAGAAAAAGGGTGGCCGCGCCGCTGTCTCGATCGGCGCGCGTCACCCTTTGTTCTTTCTGTTCATCGGCTGCCCCGATCGTTCCTGGGGCGCTATACAACGGGGCCGGCGGTGCCAACGCGGCTCGTGCGGCCCGGCGGCGCATCCGTGCACACGCAAGGCCCGCCGGTCGCATTCGCCTGTCGCGGCAGGATCGACGCACTGCGGCCAGCCGGACATACGACTCGCCGGCCGCGCGCCCCAAGACCCAACCCACGGGGGCACGGTCGGACGGCGACCGCAGGTGCCGGCATGCCACGTCGGTGCTGCATCGGGGCGTTCGACTCAAGGCCCGCAGTCTACGCCTTGTTTTTGACAACGTCCTGATTCATCACAAAGATTTCATCCGCGACGATCAGTGCAATCCGGCCGCGTAGTCGGCGACCGCCTTGATCTCCTGATCGGTCAGGCGCAGCGCGATCGTCGTCATCGGCGCGCTGTTGGCGCGCGTGCCTTGCTGGAACGCCGTCAGTTGAGCCACCGTGTAGTCCTGCCACTGGCCCGAGAGCCGCGGGTATTGGACCGGCAGACCCGCGCCCGTCGCGCCATGGCAGCTTGCGCAGGCCGGCACGCCCTTCTCCGCGATCCCGCCGCGCCAGATCTTCTCGCCGAGCCCGACGTCGGCCGGGTTCTTGGCGGCGCCGGGCTTCGCGGTCTGGCTCGCGAAATAGGCCGCGACGTTGTGGGCGTCCTGATCGTTGAGCGCGCCGGCCATGCCGGCCATGATCGGGTTCTTGCGCTCGGCGCCCTTGGCGCCGGACTGCGGAACGAAGTCCTTGAGCTGCTTGTAGAGGTAGGCGTCGTGCTGCCCAGCGAGCTTGGGATACATGCCGGACGTGCTATTGCCGTCCGCCGCGTGACACGCGACGCAGACCGTCGTCGCGATTTGCTGCCCCCGGTTGATATCCACTTTCGCGGCGGCCGCCGGCTCTGCCGCGATCGCCGAACCCGCCCAGATGCTTGTCCCCACCACACCTGCCACCACGACCTGCGTTACCAACACAGTCTTGCACAGTCGGTTCATCGCACACCTTGTTCTTTTGAGGAATTGAGGTTTTGCAACATCGCCTGCGACCGGGCACGCGGCTCCCCGGCGTTGAGTAAACATCTGCATTGTACAATAGCGCCCGAGTCCTCCCGGCGCGCCAGCGCGCCATTCTGGGTGGGTGAAAACCCGCCCCCGACAGCCCCTCATGCGCTCTTTTCTGCTCCATCGCTCCCGTTTTCTGACGACGGTCAACCACCTGAAAGACCTGCCGGCGACCGTGCGTCCCGAGGTAGCGTTCGCCGGACGGTCGAACGCCGGTAAGTCGACGGCGATCAATATCCTCTGCAATCAAAAGCGGCTCGCCTTCGCGAGCAAGACGCCCGGTCGCACGCAACACATCAATTATTTCTCGGTCGGTCCGCAGGACGAACCCGTCGGCTATCTCGTCGATTTGCCCGGCTACGGCTATGCGCAGGTCTCGGGCGACGTGAAGTTTCACTGGCAGCATCTGCTCAGCGACTATCTGCATGCACGGCACCAGTTGCGCGGCCTCGTGCTGCTCATGGACGCGCGGCGGCCATGCACCGAGCTCGATATGGAATTGCTCGACTGGTTCGCGCCGACACGCAAGCCGATTCACGTGCTGCTCACGAAATCGGACAAGCTGACCCGCCAGGAAAGCACGCTCGCGTTGCGCTCGACGCAGAAGGTGCTCGACGACTACGAGCAGCCCGTCGAGGGCGCGCCGCGCTTGCTTACGGTGCAGTTGTTTTCGTCACTCAAGCGCGTCGGGCTCGAACAGGCGCACGACGTCATCGAACACTGGATCGCGCCCGTCGACCGCACGCAGACCGAGACCTCGCCCGAGGCGCCGGCGGGCCAATAGCACGCGATTCGCACGACAGGCCGAGCATGTCGTGCGGTCCGCGGGGCATGTGTCGATACGCATCTCGGCATTTTTATGTAGCGCATCCATATTCAAAATCGACTACATCGATCGCGATGCGGACATAAAAAAACCCGCCGTGAATCCACGGCGGGCTAACAGCCTAATCGTAAAACGACAGGCACCCGCTCAGGGAGGAGAAGCGGGGAGTCTCAAGCCAAGACCTGACACTCGGTCGGTATGATATACCAACGAATCGCAAAAGTTCTGTGTGGCATACCCCAGACTTTACTGAGAATAATTACATCAAGCACCCGGATACGCTCCGATAGGGCGACCCGGTGCCCACGGGTCGACACGCCGCCAGCCTTATCGAAACGCTGAAGACATCGCGGCACCGATCGACGCGAGGCCGGTCAACGCCGTTATCTTACGTTTTATTACCGTTCGACCGGATTCGTGCGGATGGCGCCCGTGAGCGGCTCGGCCGCTCCGTCCGATCGGCAGATGCAACGCACCGCGGCACCGGCGTCCGTCGAAGCGGATCCACGATGCGGGAAAATGTCGGTCTATCGCGGATTCACCATCCGGAGATTGCCATGCGCGCCATCGCTTCATATGCGCGGGTGACAACGCTATCGATTCTCGCAGACAACATTCAATCAGCACCGCGATGTTGCATTTAACGCGGCGCGCTTGATTGTCGAGACGACGTTTGAATATTCGATATTTAGACGCGCATTTAAGACGCACACTGATCGTGTGATATCACAATTGAAACTCCATCGAACTCATATTCCCGAAAGCGAGATTCGGCGCGGATATACACAATTCGACGCTCGAAAATTAACCGTCGGATCGATCGATACGCTCAAGCCGATCGCGATTCGAATTACCGGAAAGACGATCACGGGAATCGCGGTCCGTCGGCGTCGTGGATCCGAACGCGGCATCGAGGCTGCGAAGAAAGACGTCAGGCGATTGAAATCCGACCACGCGTAACGATTTGATTTCGCGCCCTTCGCTATCGAAGAAGATAATGCCGGGCGGACCAAACAAGGCAAAACGCTTGAGCAGGGCTTGATCGTCCGAATTGTTCGCCGTGACATCGGCCCGCAGGAGTTGGAGCTGCACGAGACGCGCGTGAACGCGCGGATCGCTGAACGTGAATTTCTCCATCTCGCGACAGCTCACGCACCAATCCGCATAGAAATCGAGCATCGATTGCCGGCGTGCCGTCCCGACCGCTTGGTCAAGCGCGCCCGTCGACGCGACGGGCGCGAACGTCAACGTAGAGACAGTCGCCGATGCGGACGGACCATCGCCGGCTCGTCCACCACCTTGCGCGCCCGTGTAGACAGCGAGCGGTGCAAGCGGATCGCGCGAACCGCCGGCGACACCCGTGAGCTGAATGACCGCGGCGACTGTCAGCAAGACGCCGATCCCCTTTCCAACCCGCGTGGCGATCGGGCGCGCCCCCGACGCGGCGCCCTCGAACGTGCCGAGCAGCGCAGCCGCGATCAGTGCCCAGACGGCCATTGCGATCATCGTGAGCCACGTGGGCAAGACGGGGAAGACGATATAGAGCGCGACACCCAGCAACAGCATGCCGAAGCCCCGCTTGACCGAATCCATCCAGCCGCCCGCGCGGGGGAGCAGAGCGCCGGCGCCGGCGCCGACGACCAGTAGCGGCGCGCCGATGCCGAGCGCCATCGCGAACAGCGCCGCGCCGCCGAACGCGGCATTGCCGGTCTGCGCGATATAGGCGAGGACGGCGAACAGCGGTGCGGTCATGCACGCGCCGACGACGAGCGCCGACAGCGCCCCCATCGCAAAGACGCCCGCGATCTGCCCGCCGCTCGCGCGTCGCGCGGCACCGTCGACGCGACTTTGCCATGCGGCCGGCATCTGGAGCTCATAAAGCCCGAACATCGACAGCGCAAACGCGACGAGCAGCAGGCCGAATGCGCCGAGCACCCACGGGTTCTGCAGCCAGACGGTCAACGACGCGCCGGCCAAACCGGCGATGACGCCGAGGATCGCGTAGACGCATGCCGATCCGATCACATAGATGAGCGACAGCAGCAGACCGCGCGAACGCGTGACTTCGGCGCCTTGGCCGACGACGATCGACGCGAGTATCGGGACCATCGGCCACGTGCACGGGAGCAGGCTCAAGCCGATGCCGATCAGGAAGAACGCACCGAGCGCCAGCGGCCCGCTGCGACCGGTCAGGAGTCGCTCGGCCGGTTCTTGCGTCTGTAGTACATCTTGCCAACGCGAGGCATCAGAGGCCTCGGGCGTCTGGCTGGAAGGCGTGATGTGCGCGCCGGCCGGCGACGTCTCGGTTGACGAGTCCGACGTGGCCGCACCATGGGAATCGGCCGTCGAAGCCGAGCTCGACGAATGCTGGGCGGCGTCGGTCGAATCGACAGGATGGCCGCCCGGCAACCCGCTCTGAACGGCCGGGGAATTCAGGGGGGGCGCGCCCGTACCACCCGCGAGCGTCGATGCCGCCTGCGCGGTCGAAACGGCCTTGAGCGCGTCGCCGCTCACATGGATCGTCCGATGCATCGGCGGGTAGCAGATGCCCTGGTCCGCGCATCCCTGATAGGTCACGTCGAGATCGAACGGCGCGCCCGCGTGCGCGACCGGCACGTCGATCGTGACCTCGTCGCGATAGGTATCGACGTTCTTCTCGAGCGTCGGATCGAAGTGGGTCTTGGCGGGTGGAAACGCAGGCGGACCGAGCTTGACGTCGGTTCCGTGAGGATCGAAAGCGAAGCGTTCGAGATAGAGGTAGTAGCCTTTCGCGATCGCGAAATGAACCTCGACGGCGCCTTGTTGCTCGGCGCTCTTGAACTTGAACGCGACGTCCGGATCGAGAAAATCGTCCGCGTGTGCCGCACCCGCCCAACCGAACCACGCAATACCGGCGCCGAGAATCAGGACAGCGACAACGCGCGAGAGAATCTGCTTAAACATGAAGAGGGACGACCGTCTCTAAGTGAACCCATTGTGCGTACGACGCGGCGGCCTCCACCGTCCAACTCACGATCTCGGGCACGTCGTACGGGTGGCGCTGGCCGATCAACGCCATGAGGGCCACGGCACGCGCCGGGCTCGTTTTGAAGGTCAACGTGTACTCCTCGGCGGACTCGACCTTGTCTTGCCATCGATAGCTCGACCGAACCGGCAATGCACGCTGCACGCATGCGGCCAGTCGCGCTTCAAGCGCCTCGCGCACGAGAACGTCGGCGGTTTCCGCATCGGGCACGGTCGTCAGAACCATCGTCACACTCTGCAGCATGTCGGCCTCCCTGCGCGGTTTGGCGTGCACACAGCGATCGATCGTACCACCGCGCTTCGTCTCGCGTTCGCGAGTCCGGCGCCTCGAATGCCGGGCACAACCGGTCCTCATCTCGCAAGCGGTACGCCTTCTGCGCGAGCGGACGCCGAATGCCGATCCAGAACGGCCATCCCCATGAAAAAAGCCAGGCATACGCCTGGCTTCGGATACAGCATCGAGCGAGTCGATCGCTAACGCTTATTCAGCGTCGACGATGTCTTCGGCTTCAACCGGTTCCGGACGGTCGAGCAGTTCGACGAGCGCCATCGGCGCGTTGTCGCCCTGACGGAAACCGAACTTCAGAATGCGCAGATAGCCGCCGGGGCGCTTTTCGAAGCGCGGGCCCAGCACGTCGAACAGCTTCGTAACCGAGTCACGATCGCGCAGACGGTTGAACGCAAGACGGCGATTCGCGAGCGACGGCTTCTTGCCGAGCGTGATCAGCGGTTCGACGACCTTACGGAGTTCCTTCGCCTTCGGCAGCGTCGTCTTGATGACTTCGTGCTCGATCAGCGAGTTCGACATATTACGGAGCATTGCCAGACGGTGGCTGCTGGTCCGATTCAGCTTACGCAAACCATGACGGTGACGCATGATGATTCCTCTAACTCAAGTTTTCGCGCCAGCTCTTCTATTGCATCGCGAGGATGCACGGGCCGGTGATGCTTCCAAAAAAGCAGAGACCGGCTTTCGCCGGTTTCTGCGGTAACCCACAATTCTACTCTATTACTTGTCGAGACCAGCGGGCGGCCAGTTCTCGAGCTTCATGCCGAGCGTCAGACCACGCGACGCGAGCACTTCCTTGATTTCATTGAGCGACTTGCGACCCAGGTTCGGGGTCTTGAGCAGCTCGTTCTCGGTACGCTGAATCAGGTCGCCGATGTAATAGATGTTTTCGGCCTTCAGGCAGTTTGCCGAACGGACCGTCAGTTCGAGATCGTCGACCGGACGCAGCAGGATCGGGTCGATCTGCGGCGCACGCGACGGTGCTTCGGCTGCGGTTTCGGTGCCTTCGAGCGCCGCGAACACATTGAGCTGGTCGACGAGAATGCGCGCCGATTGACGGATCGCTTCTTCGGGCGAAATCACGCCGTTCGTCTCGATGTTCATGACGAGCTTGTCGAGGTCGGTACGTTGCTCGACCCGAGCCGATTCAACGGCGTAGCTCACGCGGCGAACCGGCGAGAACGATGCGTCGAGCACGATGCGGCCGATGACCTTGACCGAGTCTTCGCCGAAGCGGCGCACATTACCCGGCACATAACCACGGCCCTTTTCGACCTTGATCTGCACGTCGAGCTTGCCGCCCTTCGACAGGTGCGCGACGACGTGATTCGGGTTGATGATCTCGCAGTCGTGCGGGACTTCGATTTCGCCGGCTGTCACGACACCTTCGCCGTCCTTGCGCAGCGTCACCGTCACTTCGTCACGGTTATGCAGCTTGAAGACGATGCCCTTCAGGTTCAGCAGCAGGTTGACGACATCTTCCTGCACGCCATCGATCGTCGAGTACTCATGCACGACGCCTGCGATCGTCACTTCGGTCGGCGCATAGCCGATCATCGACGAGAGGAGGACGCGGCGCAGCGCGTTGCCAAGCGTATGACCGTAGCCGCGTTCGAACGGCTCCATCACGACTTTGGCGTGGTTGTCGCCCAGCGCTTCGACGGCGATGATCTTGGGCTTCAACAGACTGGTTTGCATAGGTTTTCCTTTTCAATACCCTCGGCTCGTTACACCGATAAGGCTGACGGGATGACAACCTGAAATGAACTGCCGAGGGATTCGCTCGCGCGACGAGCCGGCATGCCGCGCCAAAAGCCACACCGAGGTGTGGCCTTGCGGCGTACCGATAGAGACAGACGGATCCTCGCGATGAGGGGCCTCGGCGGTCGATTCGATTAACGCGAATACAATTCGACGATCAGGCTTTCGTTGATGTCGCCCGCGATGTCCGAACGTTCCGGCACGGACTTGAACGTGCCTTCGAACTTCTTCGAGTCGACCGAAACCCAGCTCGGCAGACCGACTTGCTCGGCGAGCGACAGCGCTTCGGCGATACGCACTTGCTTGCGTGCCTTTTCGCGGATCGAAATCACGGAGCCCGGCTTGATCTGCATCGAAGGCACGTTCGCGACGACGCCGTTCACGACGATCGCGGCGTGGCTCACGAGTTGGCGCGCTTCAGCGCGCGTCGAACCGAAACCCATGCGGTAGACGACGTTGTCGAGACGCGATTCGAGCAATTGCAGCAGCGTTTCGCCCGTGTTGCCCTTGCGGCCGGCAGCCTCGGCGAAATAACGGCGGAATTGGCGCTCGAGCACGCCGTAGATACGCTTGACCTTTTGCTTTTCGCGCAATTGGGTGCCGTAGTCCGACGTACGGGCGCCCGACGTGCGGCCGTGCTGACCCGGCTTGCTATCGAGCTTGCACTTGTCGGCGAGCGAGCGGCGTGCGCTCTTCAGGAACAGATCGGTGCCTTCACGGCGGGACAGCTTGGCCTTCGGGCCGGTATAACGTGCCACGTTAATTTCCTTTGTCGTTCGCGCAGACTTGAGACCTGCGCGAGTTCATCCTCGATCGAATGAACAGTGGGCTTATAACGAAGAGGATCTGGCGACAGCGCACGACCTCGCGGAACGCCGTCTCGGCGTTCGCGGAGACGTCAAAACCGTCGTCGACACGACCCTCGTTACTTCATGTCAGGCTCGTCGAGCCGACATTCCAACTACTTCACAGGGTGAGAGCGGATGCCCTGACCCTGTGAAAGTGTGCATCACGTTCGGCCGGTCAATTGACGACCGGCCGAGCGTCACGTCCATGCGAAACGCTTAGATCCGGCGACGCTTCGGCGGACGGCAGCCGTTGTGCGGCACAGGCGTCACGTCCGAGATCGCGGTGATCTTGATGCCGAGGCCGTGCAGTGCACGAACCGCGGATTCGCGGCCCGGGCCCGGGCCCTTGATGCGAACTTCGAGGTTCTTCACGCCGTACTCGAGCGCGACACGGCCAGCCGACTCAGCAGCAACCTGTGCGGCGAACGGAGTCGACTTGCGCGAACCCTTGAAGCCTTGGCCGCCCGACGTCGCCCATGCGAGCGCGTTGCCTTGACGGTCCGTGATCGTGATGATCGTGTTGTTGAACGATGCATGGACGTGCACGACGCCTTCCGCAACGCTCTTCTTCACTTTCTTGCGAACGCGTTGCGCCGCAGAGTTGTTCTGAGCCTTAGCCATTACCTTTTCCTGTAACTATCCGTGCTTACTTCTTCAGCGATTGCGCTGCACGACGCGGACCCTTACGGGTGCGCGCATTCGTGCGCGTACGCTGTCCATGCACCGGCAGACCCTTGCGGTGACGCACGCCACGGTAGCAACCCAGATCCATCAGGCGCTTGATGTTCATCGTCACTTCACGGCGCAGATCGCCTTCAACGACGAACTTGCCGACTTCATCACGCAGCTTTTCGAGATCTGCGTCGTCCAGGTCCTTGACCTTCTTCGAGAACGGGACACCGGCGGCGACGCAAATGCCGCGCGCGCGAGTGCGACCGACACCGAAAATGGCCGTCAGGCCGATCTCGGTATGCTGATGGTTCGGGATGTTAACCCCTGCGATACGAGCCATTGTTGTTCCTCAAACAAAAAGCGCAAAAAAGCGCGGCGCTCAGCCTTGGCGCTGTTTGTGACGCGGATCCGAGCTGCAGATCACGCGCACAACACCCTTTCGCTTGATGATCTTGCAATTGCGGCAGATTCGCTTAACCGATGCCATCACTTTCATGATATTACCCTTTTTCTAACTCACTTCGCCCGGAAGACGATCCGCGCACGCGACAAATCGTAGGGCGTCAACTCTACCGTGACCTTGTCACCGGGCAGAATCCGGATGTAGTGCATCCGCATCTTTCCGGAAATGTGCCCCAGCACGACATGGCCGTTTTCCAGCTTTACTCTGAACGTCGCATTCGGGAGGTTTTCTAGAACCTCCCCCTGCATCTGGATTACATCGTCTTTTGCCATATGTTCGTAAGCTCAATTCCCGCGCTTAGCGCGTCGGGAGGTTGCCGCCCTTGAAATTGGCTTTCCGGAGCAGCGACTCATACTGTTGCGACATCACGTAGGACTGCACCTGCGCCATGAAGTCCATCGTCACCACGACGATAATCAACAACGACGTTCCACCGAAGTAGAAGGGCACATTCCAGCGCAGCACCAGAAACTCCGGCAACAAACATACGAACACGATGTAGATCGCACCCGCCAACGTCAGTCGCGTCAGGATCCTGTCGATGTAGCGTGCCGTTTGGTCGCCCGGACGAATGCCCGGAACAAACGCACCGCTCTTCTTCAGGTTGTCGGCGGTCTCCTTGCTGTTGAACACCAACGCGGTGTAGAAGAAGCAGAAGAAAATAATCGCCAACGAATACAAAATCACGTACACGGGCTGCCCGGGCGCCAGCGTCGCCGCCAGATCGTGCAACCAATGCATACGGCCATTCGGACCGGAGCTGAACCAATTCGCGATCGTTGCCGGGAACAGGATGATCGACGACGCAAAGATCGGCGGAATCACGCCCGACATATTCAGCTTCAACGGCAAGTGCGACGCCTGACCACCGTAGACCTTATTGCCAACCTGACGCTTCGCGTAGTTGACGAGAATCTTCCGCTGGCCTCGCTCGACATACACCACGGCGTACGTGACGCCTGCGATCAACACGACCACGGTAATCGCCGACACCGGACCCATCGCACCCGACTTCACGAGTTCGACAAGCCCACCGAGCGCATTCGGCAACCCGGCGGCAATCCCGCCGAAGATGATGATCGAGATACCGTTACCGAGACCGCGCTCCGTGATCTGCTCACCGAGCCACATCAGGAACATTGTGCCCGTCACGAGCGTCACGACCGCCGTCAACCGGAACAGCACACCCGGCTCGACAACGAGACCCGGCTGGTTTTCAAGCGCAATCGCAATACCGAGCGCCTGGAACGTTGCAAGGCCGACGGTGAAATAACGCGTGTATTGCGTGATTTTCCGTTGCCCCGACTGCCCTTCCTTCTTGAGCGCCTCAAGCTGCGGCGAAACGATCGCCAGCAACTGCATGATGATCGATGCCGAGATATACGGCATGATGCCCAGCGCGAACACGGTGAAGCGCGACAGCGCACCGCCCGAGAACATGTTGAACATCCCGAGGATGCCGCCCGACTGGCTCTGGAACAGCTTGGCCAGTTGATCGGGATCAATCCCCGGCACCGGAATATGCGCACCGATACGATAGACGATCAGTGCCAGCACCAGGAACACCAGGCGCCGGCGCAGATCGCCGTATTTCGCTGCGGACTTGCCGGTCTTCGCGAGAGTCGGGCTGTTAGCCAAATGCTTTCTCCGAGCTATTGCCTGAAGCGATCGCCTTACTCGGCGATCGAGCCGCCCGCTGCTTCAATCGCAGCGCGCGCGCCCTTCGTCGCAACCAAACCCTTGATCGTCACCTTGCGCTTGAGTTCGCCCGAAGCGATCACGCGCGCGCTCGTGACGAGCACACCGAGAACGCCAGCTTGCTTGAGCGCGATCAGATCGATCTCGTCGACAGGCAGCTTTTCGAGGTCCGACAGGCGCACTTCACCGACGAATTCGTGCGTCAGCGACGTGAAGCCACGCTTCGGCAGACGACGTTGCAGCGGCATTTGACCGCCTTCGAAGCCCACCTTGTGGAAGCCGCCCGAACGCGACTTCTGACCCTTGTGACCACGGCCAGCCGTCTTGCCGAGGCCCGAGCCGATACCACGGCCCACGCGACGCTTAGCATGCTTCGCGCCGGCAGCCGGTTTCAGGTTATTGAGTTCCATGTTCTTTCCTCGCCGGCTTAGCCGAGCACCTTCACAAGGTACGAAACCTTGTTGATCATGCCGCGGACCGCGGGCGTATCCTCGAGTTCCGACACCGAGTTCAAACGACGCAGGCCGAGGCCCTTGACCGTTGCACGGTGCGAATCACGGGTGCCGATCAGGCTCTTGACGAGCTGAACTTTGACGGTTTTCTTATCCATAACGATCACCTATCAGCCGAGGATGTCTTCGACCGTCTTGCCGCGCTTCGCTGCGATATCGCCCGGGGTCGATTGCTTGCGCAGACCGTCGAGCGTTGCACGAACGAGGTTGTACGGATTCGTCGAACCGTGGCTCTTCGCGACGACGTTCTGCACGCCCATCACGTCGAACACGGCACGCATCGGACCACCGGCGATGACACCGGTACCGTCCTTCGCCGGAGCGAGCAGGACTTCCGAAGCGCCGTGCTTGCCGAACACTTCATGTTGAAGCGTGCCGTTCTTGAGCGGCACCTTGAACATGTTGCGGCGAGCCTGTTCCATTGCCTTCTGGACAGCGACCGGCACTTCCTTCGCCTTGCCCTTGCCCATGCCGATACGGCCATCACCGTCGCCGACCACCGTCAGTGCGGCGAAACCGAGAATCCGGCCGCCCTTCACCACCTTGGTGACGCGGTTGACCGCGATCATCTTTTCGCGCAGGCCGTCATCGCGTTCGTCAGCCTGAACTTTCGCTTGCATCTTTGCCATGACGAATCCTTTAGAACTTGAGTCCGGCTTCACGCGCTGCGTCGGCGAGAGCCTTCACGCGGCCGTGATAACGGAAACCCGAGCGATCGAAAGCGACGGACTCGACACCGGCTGCCTTCGCCTTTTCAGCGATACGCTTACCGATCAGCGAGGCTGCAGCTGCATTGCCGCCCTTGCCCGTCTTGTCGGCGAGCTGGGCACGCACTTCCGCTTCAAGCGTCGAAGCGCTGGCAATAACCTTCGTGCCGTCTTCCGAGAACACTTGAGCGTAGATATTCGTGTTGGTCCGGTGGACCGACAGGCGGTGCACTTGCAACTCGGCGATCTTGATCCGGGTCTGCAGCGCACGGCGCGCGCGAGATTGCTTCTTATCCATGATCGGCACCCTTACTTCTTCTTGGTTTCCTTGAGGATCACAACCTCGTCGGCGTAACGCACACCCTTGCCCTTATAAGGCTCAGGCGGACGATAGCCGCGCACTTCGGCGGCCGTTTGGCCAACCTTCTGCTTGTCGATCCCTTTGATGATGATTTCCGTCTGCGAAGGCATTTCAGCCTTCACACCTTCGGGCAACGCATGGATGACCGGGTGTGAAAAGCCGAGCGACAGATTCAGGCTGTTGCCTTGAACTTGCGCACGATAACCAACGCCGACCAGCGTGAGCTTGCGCTCGAAGCCAGTCGTGACGCCCTTGACCATGTTTGCGACCAGCGCACGCATCGTCCCCGACATCGCATTCGCTTCACGGCTGTCATCCGCCGGTTCCAGCTTCAGCGTGCCGTTGTCGTTGACGATCTTGACGAGCGCGTTCTGCGCTTGCTTGATCGTGCCCAGCGGGCCCTTGACGGCGATTTCGCTATCCGACAGCGTCACTTCCGCGCCGTTGGGCAGCGCGATCGGGCTTTTACCTACTCGAGACATAGCTTCTTCTCCTTAGGCCGTTAAGCGACGTAGCAGATGACTTCGCCGCCGACACCCGTCGCGCGCGCCTTGCGATCCGTCATCACGCCCCGGGGGGTCGAGACGATCGCGACGCCGAGGCCATTCATGACCTGGGGAATGTCGTTACGGCCCTTGTACACGCGCAGGCCCGGGCGCGAAACACGCTCGAGACGCTCGATAACCGGACGGCCGGCGTAATACTTCAATGCGATTTGCAATTCGGCCTTCGCGCCTTCCGCCTTAACGGCGAAATCTTCGATATAGCCTTCGTCCTTCAGGACTTGCGCGATCGCGACCTTAACCTTCGATGACGGCATCGCGACGCTGACTTTCTCAACCATCTGCGCGTTGCGGATGCGAGTCAGCATGTCGGCGATAGGATCACTCATGCTCATTTACGTATCTCCTATTACCAGCTTGCCTTGGTCAGGCCGGGGATCTCGCCGCGGAACGCGATTTCGCGAATCTTGTTACGCGCCAGGCCGAACTTGCGGAACGTACCGCGCGGACGGCCGGTCAATGCGCAACGGTTGCGCTTGCGAGTCGGGCTAGCGTTGCGCGGCAGTTGTTGAAGCTGGAGCCGTGCGTCGTAACGCTCTTCGTCCGACTTGCTGGAGTCGTCGATGATTGCCTTGAGGGCAGCGCGCTTGGCAGAATATTTCTGCACCAAACGGGCGCGTTTCTTTTCACGTTCGATCAGAGCCAGTTTAGCCACGTTAACCTCAGTTTCTGAACGGGAACTTGAAGCCGGCGAGCAGTGCCTTTGCTTCTTCGTCGGTCTTCGCAGTCGTCGTGATGCTGATGTTCAGCCCACGCAGCGCGTCGATCTTGTCGTAATCAATTTCGGGGAAAATGATCTGCTCTTTCACACCGATGTTGTAGTTACCGCGACCGTCGAATGCGCGACCCGACACACCGCGGAAATCGCGCACACGCGGCAGTGCCACGGTCACGAAGCGGTCGAGGAATTCGAACATCGTTTGGCCACGCAGCGTGACCATTGCGCCGATCGGATAGCCCTGGCGAATCTTGAAGCCCGCGATTGCCTTGCGTGCCTTCGTGATCACCGGCTTCTGACCCGCGATCTTCGTCAGATCGCCAACGGCCAGCTCGATAACCTTCTTGTCAGCCACCGCTTCGCCAAGGCCCATATTCAGGGTGATCTTGGTGATACGCGGCACTTCCATGACCGACTTGTAGCCGAACTTTTCAGTCAGCGCAGGAACGATCTTTTCTTTGTAAATTTCTTGCAAACGTGCCATTTGTCACTCCGCAGCGTTAGGCGCCCAGGGTCGCGCCGGTCGTCTTCAGGAAGCGCACCTTCTTGCCTTCCTCGACCTTGATGCCAACGCGCGACGGCTTGCCGTTCGCATCGACCAGCGACACGTTCGAGATATGCAGCGGCATCGACTTGCTTTCCACGCCACCGGTCGTACCCTTCATCGGGTTCGGCTTGACGTGCTTCTTGACGAGGTTAAGGCCCTCGACCGTCACGCGCTCGCCGTCGACGACCAGCACGTTGCCGCGCTTGCCTTTGTCTTTACCGGCGATCACGACGACTTCATCACCTTTGCGAATCTTGTTCATCGCGACTCCTTACAGCACTTCGGGCGCAAGCGAAACGATCTTCATGAAACGTTCGCTACGCAGTTCACGCGTGACCGGCCCGAAAATACGCGTACCGATCGGCTCAAGCTTCGCATTCAGCAGCACGGCGGCATTGCCGTCGAACTTGATCAGCGAGCCATCCTGGCGGCGCACGCCCTTCGCCGTACGAACGACGACAGCGTTGTAGATTTCGCCCTTCTTCACGCGCCCACGCGGCGCTGCCTCTTTGATCGACACCTTGATGATGTCGCCAATGCTGGCGTAACGACGCTTCGAGCCGCCGAGCACCTTGATGCAAAGGACTTCCTTCGCACCCGTGTTGTCGGCCACTTCAAGCCGAGTTTCGGTCTGGATCATGGTTTGTCTTTCCCAACTTAATCCGGCAAACCACCATGGCTTGACCGGTCAGTCTTGGTCCCGTCAGCCGTGAGGCTGCTTGGGTTGAAACAGCAGCGACGGCAGACGAAACCGCCATCGCAATCAGGTGAATTCGCGACACGAATGACTTCGTTTCGCGCTGCCCCACCACATCGCCCGCGACGGGGCTCCCTCGAAACAAATGAGGGAAGACCGAGATCATAACAGAAGACCTCGGCCGTGCAACTTATTTTTTTTAAAATCAGCGGCTTTGCACCGCTGATCCTGTCCTGCTGGGTACGACTTTCGACGCTCAGATCACGCGAGCGGCTTCAACGAGGCGCGACACGGTCCAGGCCTTCGTCTTCGAAATCGGACGGGTCTCCTGAATTTCAACGAGGTCGCCCTCGTTGTACGTGTTCGCATCGTCGTGTGCGTGGTACTTCTTCGAGCGCACGACGTACTTGCCGTAGATCGGGTGCTTCACGCGGTGCTCGACGAGCACGGTGACGGTCTTGTCCATCTTGTTGCTGACGACCTTACCGACCAGCGTGCGCTTGAGCGAGGTGGTTGCGCTTTCGTTCATTTTTGGCTCGCCTTCTCGGTCAACACGGTCCGGACGCGCGCGATGTCGCGGCGCACCTTCTTCAGTTGGCTCGTATTCGCCAGCTGTTGGGTGGCCAACTGCATGCGCAGACCGAATTGCGCCTTCAGCAGTTCCGACAGCTCTTGATTCAGGGCTGCCTGGTCCTTGGCGCGAAGTTCAGATGCTTTCATGGCTATCTCTCCATCAGGTGCCGAGTTGGCGAACGATGAACGTCGTCTTCAGCGGCAGCTTCGCTGCAGCAAGACGGAACGCTTCACGCGCCAGTTCTTCGGTGACACCGTCCATTTCGTACAGCATTTTGCCCGGTTGGATTTCGGCAACGTAGTACTCGGGATTGCCCTTACCGTTACCCATCCGAACTTCGGCCGGCTTCGTCGAAATCGGCTTGTCCGGGAAAACGCGGATCCAGATGCGGCCGCCACGCTTGATGTGACGGGTCATCGCACGACGCGCTGCTTCGATCTGACGTGCGGTCAGACGGCCACGGCCGAGCGACTTCAGGCCGAATTCGCCGAACGACACGGCATTGCCGCGCGTTGCGACGCCGGTGTTCCGGCCCTTCTGCTCTTTACGATACTTTCTGCGTTTCGGTTGCAGCATGGTTATTCTCCAGACTTCGCGTCGGTGCCAGCGCCACGGCGCGGACCACCACGGCGTTGACCCGGACCGCCACCTTCGCCATCACGGCGCGGACGGCGATCGCCACCCGGACGTGCGTTGCGGCGCGGACGCTTTTCTTCAGCCGCTTCTTCGACGACCGGCGCTTCATTACGGCCCAGGTGGTCGCCCTTATAGACCCACACCTTGACGCCGATGATGCCGTACGTCGTCTTCGCTTCCGAAGTCGCGTAGTCGATGTCAGCGCGCAGCGTATGAAGGGGCACGCGACCTTCGCGATACCACTCCGTACGAGCGATTTCGATACCGTTCAGACGGCCGGCGCTCATGATCTTGATGCCTTGCGCGCCCATACGCATCGCGTTCTGCATCGCACGCTTCATCGCGCGGCGGAACATGATCCGACGTTCGAGCTGTTGCGTGATCGAATCGGCAATCAGTTGAGCATCGGTTTCCGGCTTGCGGATTTCCTCGATGTTCACGTGGACCGGCACACCCATGCGGCGTTGAAGCTCGCTCTTGAGCAGCTCGATGTCCTCGCCCTTCTTGCCGATCACGACGCCCGGACGCGAGCTGAAAATCGTGATGCGTGCATTCTTAGCCGGACGCTCGATGACGACGCGGCCGACCGATGCGTTCTTGAGCTTCTTCTTCAGAAACTCGCGAACGCCGATGTCTTCCTGCAGCATCCCCGCGAACTGGGTGTTGTTCGCGTACCAACGCGACGCCCAGTTACGGCTGACGGCCAGACGGAAGCCAGTCGGATGAATTTTCTGTCCCATCGTATGACCCCTTAATTCCCAACCGTCACAGTGATGTGACAGGATTGCTTCTCGATGCGGTTACCGCGGCCCTTGGCGCGCGCGGTGAAACGCTTGAGCGAAGCCGCCTTGTCGACGTAGATCGTCTTGATCTTGAGTTCGTCGATGTCCGCACCTTCGTTGTGCTCGGCATTCGCAATCGCCGACAGCACGACCTTCTTCACGATGCCTGCCGCCTTCTTCGGCGAGAACGTCAGAACGTTCAGCGCCTTGTCGACGGGCAGTCCGCGGATCTGGTCGGCCACGAGGCGCGTCTTCTGCGCCGAGATGCGAGCACCGCGATGAATTGCTTTCACTTCCATCTCATTGCCCCTTATTTCTTGGCCTTCTTGTCGGCCGCGTGACCCTTGAACGTACGGGTCAGTGCGAACTCGCCAAGCTTATGGCCGACCATGTTTTCCGAGACATACACCGGGACATGCTGACGACCGTTGTGGACGGCGATCGTCAGACCGATGAAGTCCGGCAGAATCGTCGAACGACGCGACCAGGTCTTGATCGGCTTCTTGTCACGCGTCGATGCAGCCGCCTCAACCTTTTTCAGCAAATGGGCGTCGCAGAACGGACCTTTTTTAACAGAACGTGCCATTGCCTACTCCTTAACGCTTGTGACGGCGCTGAACGATCATCGTCGTCGTGCGCTTGTTGCGACGGGTACGATAGCCCTTCGTCGGCGTGCCCCACGGGCTCACCGGATCGCGACCCGCCGCGGTCTTGCCTTCACCACCGCCGTGCGGGTGGTCGACCGGGTTCATCACGACGCCACGGACGGTCGGGCGAATACCGCGCCAGCGGTTCGCACCGGCCTTGCCGATCTGGCGCAGGCTATGCTCTTCATTGCCGACTTCACCGATCGTTGCGCGGCATTCGATGTGCACGCGGCGGATTTCGCCGGAGCGCAGGCGGACCTGAGCGTACGTGCCTTCACGAGCCAGCAACATCGCCGACGTACCAGCCGAGCGCACCATTTGCGCGCCCTTGCCCGGCAGCATTTCGACGCAGTGAATCGTCGTACCGACCGGAATGTTGCGGATCGGCAGGGCGTTACCCGCGCGGATCGGCGCTTCCGAACCGGACACCAGCGTTTGGCCGACGGTCAGACCCTTCGGGGCGATGATGTAACGACGCTCACCGTCTGCGTAGCAGAGCAGCGCGATGTTCGCGCTACGGTTCGGATCGTATTCGATCGTCTCGACCTTGGCCGGAATGCCGTCCTTGTTGCGACGGAAGTCGACTACACGATAGTGATGCTTGTGACCACCACCCTTATGACGGGTCGTGATATGGCCGTTGTTGTTACGGCCCGATTTCTGCTTCTGGCTGTCGAGCAGCGGTGCATACGGCGCACCCTTGTGGAGGTCCGCATGGACCACCTTGATCATGCCGCGACGACCAGGCGAAGTCGGTTTGACTTTAACGAGTGCCATGTTTACTTGGCCTCCGCTTCAAAGTTGATTTCCTGGCCCGGCTTGAGGCTCACGTACGCCTTGCGAACGTCCTTGCGCTTGCCGTTGAAACGGCCGAAACGCTTCGCCTTGCCCTTGATGTTCAGGACTTGCACGGACTCGACTTCGACCTTGAACAACAGCTCGACAGCCGCCTTGACTTCGGGCTTCGTCGCATCAGGAGCGATTTCGAACACGACCTGTTCGTTCTTGTCGGCGACCAGCGTCGCCTTTTCCGAAATCACCGGCGCGCGCAGAACCTGCAGCAGGCGGTGATCGTTTTTGCGAAGTTCGGTCATGACAGCAACTCCTCGATCTGAGCGACCGCAGCCTTCGTGACCAGAATCTTCTTGAAGTAGATCAGCGACAGCGGGTCGGCGAAACGCGGCTCGACAACTGCGACGTGCGGCAGATTGCGCGAAGCCAGGTACAGGTTCTCGTCGACCGTGTCGGTAATCACCAGCACGGACTCGAGGCCCATCGCCTTGAATTTTTCCGCGAGCAGCTTGGTCTTCGGCGCTTCGAGCTTGATGTCCTCGACCACCGACAGACGGCCTTCGCGAGCCAGTTGCGACAGGATCGAGCAGACCCCGGCGCGGAACATCTTCTTGTTGACCTTCTGCGAGAAGTTTTCTTCCGGCGAATTCGGGAAGATGCGACCACCGCCACGCCACAGCGGGCTCGAGCTCATCCCCGCACGCGCGCGGCCGGTGCCCTTCTGGCGCCACGGCTTCTTCGTCGAGTGCTTGACTTGCTCGCGGTCCTTCTGCGCACGGTTACCGCTGCGTGCGTTTGCCTGATAGGCCACGACGATTTGGTGGATCAGCGCTTCGTTGTAGTCACGACCGAACACGACGTCCGATGCGTTAACCGCTGCGCCTTCCTGACCCTGTTCATTCAGGAGCTTGAGTTCCATTATTACGCTCCTTTCGCCACGCGCGCCTTGACAGCCGGCGTCACGGAAACCTTGCCGTCCTTCGCACCCGGAACTGCACCCTTGACGAACAAGAGGCCGCGTTCTGCGTCGATGCGAGCGATCACGAGGTTTTGAACGGTCGTCGTCACGTCACCGAGGTGACCCGTCATGCGCTTACCCGGGAACACACGGCCCGGATCCTGCGCCATACCGATCGAGCCCGGCACGTTGTGCGAGCGCGAGTTACCGTGCGATGCACGGCCCGACGCGAAGTTATAGCGCTTGATCGTACCGGCGTAGCCCTTACCGATCGAGGTGCCGTGCACGTCGACCTTCTGGCCTTCCGAGAACAGATCGACGCCGACGGCTGCGCCGAGCGAGAGCTCAGCAGCCTTGGTGGCGTCAACGCGGAATTCCTTGAGGATTTCACCCGCTTCCGTACCTGCCTTGGCGAGGTGCCCGGCAGCCGGCTTGGTAACGCGCGAAGCGCGGCGCTTGCCGAAGGCAAGCTGGACGGCCGTGTAGCCATCCGTTTCAACAGTCTTGATCTGAGTGACGCGGTTGCCCGACACGTCCAACACGGTAACGGGGATCGAATCACCGTCAGCCGTGAAGATACGGGTCATGCCAACCTTGCGACCTAGGAGTCCAAGGCTCATCGTTTTCTCCATTCCCGACTACGATTGGTCGGGGCTAAAGTCCAAAATGCCTCGCCGAAGCGCGGCCTTTTCATGCTTTTTTCGCCACGGAATGACGAAAAGCCTTGCATTATAGCGAGGCATTTCGTTTTCCGCAAGCAATCAAAGACTTACGATGCCGCAAACCACTTGCGGCACCGCCAAACAACTTACTGCAGCTTGATTTCGACGTCGACGCCTGCGGGCAGATCGAGCTTCATCAGCGCGTCGACCGTCTTGTCGGTCGGATCGACGATGTCCATCAGGCGCTGGTGGGTGCGGATTTCGAGCTGATCGCGCGACGTCTTGTTCACGTGCGGCGAACGCAGGATGTCGAAGCGCTGGAAGCGGGTCGGCAGGGGAACCGGGCCACGCACGATTGCGCCGGTCCGCTTCGCGGTTTCAACAATTTCCGTCGCCGATTGATCGATCAGACGGTAGTCGAACGCCTTGAGGCGAATGCGGATCTTTTGATTTGCCATGATGCTGTCTCAAAGAACAAGGCGAACGCAAAGTACGTCGCCGAATGGGTAAAAGAGCACGGGGCGAGTCAGTTGCCCCTAATGACTTGTCTTGCCTACAACAACTGCGTGTACGGCGATACCACTACTACCCGCAAAAAATAACGGGGAAACGCGGATTGTACCCGTGTTTCCCCGCTCATGTCGCGTTTACTTTTTAACCGCGGTCGCTGCGATCGTGCTGTTAGGCGATGATCTTAGCGACGACGCCGGCGCCGACGGTACGGCCGCCTTCGCGGATCGCGAAGCGCAGACCTTCTTCCATCGCGATCGGGTGGATCAGCTTAACCGTGATCGACACGTTGTCGCCCGGCATCACCATTTCCTTGTCCGCCGGC
>NZ_RBZU01000015.1:168080-170573 GCF_003628125.1 Pararobbsia silviterrae | reverse complement strand
CCCACACGCCCACACGCCCACACGCCCACACGCCCACACGCCCACACGCCCACACGCCCACACGCCCACACGCCCACACGCCCACACGCCCACACGTCCACACGTCCACACGTCCACACGTCCACACGTCCACACGTCCACACGTCCACACGTCCACACGTCGATGCGCATCCGAGCCGGCGACACGCAACAGACTTGGACGACCCAACGCTGGTAGTGACACGCGCGTGCCGCTCGCATGACACTTCCGGTCTTATTTAAATGTAACTATACATGTTACATATTGTGTTCGATCCGATATTCGGCAATGTATTCATTGCATGTGCATGTGCCGCGATGCGACGTGATGCAGCAAGCAACGCTCAATAGGCTCGAGTTGAGCAGGACACTCTGCGCGAGAAGGCAAGATGTTTCGGTGCATATCGCAAACGCAGCGCCTCTTCGATAAATCGCGGACACAAACGGGTGATTTGCGGCTCGAAACGAAACGATTTCCGATGTGTGGCGCAAGACGAGGCCCGACTCTCGTCCGCGCGCATGGCCGCCGTAATCGATCGGATCGATATCCCGATGCCTCCTCCCGTGCGTTCGATTCCAATGCGACATCGATTTGGATGCGCGTGTGATGCGCGACGGTGTTTGTATGCTGAGCCCAAGCCCAAGCCCAAGCCCAAGCCCAAGCCCAAGCCCAAGCCCAAGCCCACGCACACGCACACGCACACGCACACGCACACGCACACGCACACTCATACCGCCCAAATCGAACGCACTCCAATCCGTTCTTTAACCACCTGCTCCGCGCAAGAAACCTGTATTTCCTCACCTTAGCGGCGTGCAGGCGTAACATCGTCACGCGCGAAGCCGACGCGTCGATCTGCGTGTCGATCGAGCGTCGTTTTTAGCC
This sequence comes from Pararobbsia silviterrae, assembly GCF_003628125.1. Taxonomy (GTDB): domain Bacteria; phylum Pseudomonadota; class Gammaproteobacteria; order Burkholderiales; family Burkholderiaceae; genus Pararobbsia; species Pararobbsia silviterrae. The sequence goes on along the minus strand of NZ_RBZU01000015.1, from coordinate 169,669 downwards.
TGACTCACACGGTGGGCGTCAAGCCCATTGCTTGAATGCCGGTGTCGCGAATGTGCTAAATAACGACGACGAACCGAACGACTGTCTGGTGCCCCGCAACCGTCGCTCGCAGACATCGCCGTTCACGACATCGTCTATCACGCATCACTTCCACTTCGACTCTCGCGAGCGCATCGATGGCAATGCCGGATTCTCGACCGCTTCACATCCTTCTCGCTCCCGCGCCGCGTATCGTGACCGATATCTTCGACGAAGCCGATCTCGCGCGGCTGCGCGCACTCGGTTCGCTCGCGATACACGAAGACGGTCCGATGACCGACGACGTCTTCAACGCTCACGCGCATGCGGACATCATCGTCGGCCAGTTCGACATGCCCGCCGAACGCCTTCAACGCGCGAAGAACCTGCGCGCGATCATTAACGTCGAAGGCAACTTCCTGCCGAACGTCGATTACCCATACTGCTTTGGCAACGGTGTGCGCGTGCTCAACGTGAGTCCCGTGTTCGCCGAACCCGTGGCCGAACTCGCACTGGGCATGGCAATCGACCTCGCGCGCGGCGTAAGCCGATCCGATCGACGCTTTCGCGATGGCACCGAACACTACGGCCTCGATGCGAATCGCGATGCATTCTCGCTGTATCGACAAGACATCGGCTTTGTCGGCATGGGCGATCTCGGGCGCGCGATCCTTCCGCTGCTCGCACCCTTCGGCGTGCGTGTGCGCGCCTACGATCCATGGTTGCCTTCGATGTGGATCGAATCCCTCGGATGCGAAGCGGCCTCGCTCGAGACGGTGCTTCGCATGTCGAAACTCGTATTCGTCGTCGCGAGCGTGACCGACGACAACCAGGGCCTTCTCGACGCAACAGCCTTCGCGATGATGCCCAAAGGTGCTGCGCTCGTATTGGTGAGCCGCGCCGGGGTAGTCGACTTCGACGCGATGCTCGATTTCGCGGCGCAAGGCCATATCCGCGTCGCAACAGACGTCTTCCCGAGCGAACCCGTGCCGCGCTCGCATCGCATGCGCGATATCGATCGGATCCTGCTTTCGCCACATCAAGCGGGCGCACTTGCGCCCGCACTCCGCGAAATCGGTAAGCGCACAGTCGCCGACGCCGAGCTGATCGCTCGTGGCTTGCCTCCAGTCATGTGCAAGATCGCCCAACCCGAAACCGTCGCGCGATTCCGAAGCACACCAGTCGCAAAGAGCTAAACCATCGACCGACCCGCACGACGCATCGCGCGCTCGCTATCAAGCGCACCGATCGATGCCCATACGATCGCGCTGACTGTGCGGATCGCGGATGCATTTAACGACTCGGCGCGCGGCCGGTGTGTTTTGCGCCCAAGTACCCTGCATCGGCTCACCCATTTCGGTGCTCGCGGATCGCAGATTCGGTAAGGTGAGTCGATACGGGTTTCTATGCGCGCACCGTGTCGTACGGGAGCCGACAAAGACGCATCTTCCTGTGGCCTGCATGCACGGAACTCGATCTCCATGTATTCAACGCATCCCGTCTCGGCCTGCAGTCGATAGAGCGTTCTGCGTGTGTCACGCCTCGAGCGGGACCCGACAAAGTCGCGTGTC
>NZ_RBZU01000015.1:0-167903 GCF_003628125.1 Pararobbsia silviterrae | reverse complement strand
GACCCGACCCGACCCGACCCGACCCGACCCGACCCGACCCGACCCGACCCGACCCGACTCGACTCGACTCGACCCGACCCGACCGGATACACCGCCATAGCCATGGCCGCCCAAAGCTAAATAGTTCGAAAAATCGCGCTCCACCAAGATTCACGCAATATCGAGCCGCTTGCGCTATGCTGCCGGGCACGATTCTTCCGAGGAGTGAGCGATGTCCGTTGATGATCGTTTTACCGCGTCCGATGCGGCGCGTGCTTCTGACCTGGCCGAAGTCTCCGAAACCGATCTCCAGACCCCCACGCCCGCGCGTCGTGCCTTTCTCGCGCGCATGATGGCGTCGGGTTTCGCGCTCGCCGTGCAGCCCGTCGTGGCGGATGTCATTCACACGAGCGACGACGGACTCGACGTCGGCCCGACCAGCATCGATCTGCCCGGCGACAAGAACGAAGCCCTGCCCGCGTACTACGCGAAGCCGAAAGGCGCCACGCACGCGCTGCCCGTCGTGCTCGTCGTGCAGGAAATCTTCGGCGTTCACGAGCATATTCAAGACCTCTGCCGGCGTCTCGCGAAGCTCGGGTATTTCGCCGTGGCCCCCGAACTGTATTTCCGTCAGGGCGATCCGCGTCAATACACGTCGATCCCCGAGCTGGTCGACAAGATCGTCAGCAAGGTCCCTGACAGCCAAGTCATGTCGGATCTCGATGCAACAGCCGCATGGGCCACGTCGCACGGCGGCGACGCGAAACATCTCGCGATCACGGGCTTTTGCTGGGGCGGCCGCATCACCTGGCTCTACGCGACGCACAACCCGCATCTGAAGGCCGCGGTCGCATGGTACGGCCCGCTCGTCGGTCAGCCCACGGCGAATACGCCGCGCTTCCCCGTCGACTTCGCGGGCGAACTCAAGGTGCCGGTGCTCGGCCTCTACGGCGGACAAGATCCGAACATCAAACAGGAACACGTCGCACAGATGCGCGAGGCGCTCGCCAAGGTCCACTCGAAGTCGCAGATCATCGTCTATCCCGACGCGGGTCACGGCTTCAATGCCGACTATCGCCCGAGCTACAACGAAGCCGACGCCAAGGACGGCTGGCAGCACATGCTCGCGTGGTTCAAGCAGAACGGCGTACCCGGCGCAGCCTGAGCGTCACGCGATCGAGGCCCGGGGCGCGACGTTCCAGACGCGCTTCGCCAGGATTTGCGACAATACCGGGCTGCGCAGCGCCGCGAAGCCCGTGCGCGCAGCCCGGTGCGCCCTTCCGACGCGCGCCGCGGTCGCTCGTTGCGAGCTTCGCTCATCGCCCCCAGGCCAAGATGGTTCTTCCTCATATTGATTGGTTGTATTCGGTTTCCGGGCTCTGCGTCGGCCTCCTCGTCGGTCTGACGGGGGTCGGCGGCGGCTCGTTGATGACACCCCTGCTCGTGCTGCTGTTCGGCGTCCATCCCGCGACGGCGGTCGGCACGGACCTGCTCTACGCGGCCGTCACGAAGACGGCCGGCACGCTCGCGCACGGCGCGCAGGGTTCGGTCGACTGGAGAATCACCGGACGACTCGCGGCAGGCAGCCTGCCCGCGACGATCGCAACGCTCATCGCGCTGCATCACTACGGCGTCCATCAACCCGGCAGCGGCGGCGTGATTCAGGCGGTGCTCGGCGTCGCGCTGTTGATCACCGCCGTGTCGCTGATCTTCCGTCCCCAACTCGCGGCATTCGCCGCGCGCCATGCCGGTGAACTCAGCGATCGGCAGGCGCGCGTGCTGACCGTGCTCGTCGGCGTCGTGCTCGGCGTGCTCGTGTCGATGACGTCGGTCGGCGCGGGCGCAATCGGCGTGACGGCGCTGCTGCTGCTTTATCCCTCATTGCCGACGTCGCGCATCGTCGGCTCGGATATCGCCCATGCGGTGCCCTTGACGCTCGTCGCCGGCATCGGCCACTGGATACTCGGTTCGGTCGACACCGGCATGCTAGTGTCGCTTCTGATCGGATCGCTGCCCGGCATCCTCATCGGCAGCTATCTGTCGTCGCGCGCCCCTGAAGCGTTGCTGCGCAAGATTCTCGCGGCGACGCTCGTGCTCGTCGGCGGACGGCTCGTCTTCGCCTGATCACACGGATCGCGTGCATGCGGCAACGTGCACGTCGTACATACCGTGCTTATCGCGCATCTCGTGCGTACTGAGTCGCGCGTGTCGAGTGCCTATGACTAGTGGCGCGTGCGCGACGACGGCGCGTGCCGCGTGTCGCGCTTGATCGTGGCCGACCGCGGCTTGCGTTGCGCTTCGGATGCATCGGGCGGGATCGCGATCGGATCGCTCGCCGGGAATGTTTCTTCGAGCGCTTCGTCGAGCGGCTGCGTGGCGGTCGTGTCCGAGGGCGCGCGCTTCGTGGGATGGCGAGAAGTCGTCATGATGTTCTCCATGGACAGGGTCGTCCGAGTTCATGCACGGGGCAGTATAGAGCGATGCGCGTCAACGCGCGGCCCGGTTCGACAGGATGACGAAACAAGGTTGATGAAACCGTCACACGCCGCGCGGCGTGCCGGAACAAGCGACACGCGTCACGCGGCCTGCATTTGAACGCCTACGTACCGATCATTCGTCGGCCTGGATCTTCAGGCGGTTCTTGACCGAATCGACGCCCGAGACGTTGAGCACCACCTTTTCCGCCGCGGCCTTGTCGTCGCTCGACGGTACCGTACCCGTAAGCCACACGACGCCCTTGCGCGTTTTCACGTGGATATGGGTCGATTTGACGTCTTTTGCCGCGAGCAAATCCGCTTTGACCTTGGTCGTGATCGTGCCGTCGTCGACGTGCTGACCGAGCGTTTCCGACGCCGACGACGGCGCGGCCGAGTTGGTCTGCGCATTGACGTGCAGGGCGAAGGCGACGCACGCGATACCGCTTGCGGTCTTCAGGAGCTGGATTGTCTTCATCGCGTATTCCTGGTTGTTGAAAGTGGGTCCTGCTGCCAGGTGATGCGCAAATCGTGGTCCACCCCTTGTACGGCTGCGCAAACGATCATGCACGACGCGCGTCGGGCGCATCGGCGCGTGCGATGAATGAACGGTTTGGAACGACGCGACCCACGCTTCGAACCGCGCATTCGGGCGCGAAGACTCGGCACGCATGCTGATGCGTCGGTGTGTGTATTTTTTACGATCCCGCATGCAAGCGTCGCGTCAGCCGATGCGATCGCCGGCACACAAACGTCCGTTTAAGCGACACGTCGACGCACGGACACGCGACGGATCACCCGCGAGCGCGCGCGGAGCGCTTGGTATGCGCTTTTTTGACGGGCGCGTCGGCAAACATCGTCATGCGTCGAAGGATCCAGTCGAGCAGTTCGCGCGCCGCGGCCGTCAATGGACGATCGGTTTTCACGAGCAACCGCGCCTTGATGCCCTCGAACAACGGATGCGCGATCGGTACGACCGCGAATTGGCCCGATGCGAGTTCCTGATACGCGGCGAACGCGCCGATCAACGTCATGCCGTTCCCGAAGCCGACAAAGCGCTTGAGCGCGGTCAATGAATTCGTCGTCAGCGTGGGCCGCAACGCGATGTTCTCGCCGAACGCGAGCATGTTCACCGCTTGTCCGATCCCATAGCTCAACGGCATCAACGCAAGCGGATAGTCGAGCATCTCGTGCACGGTCGCGGGTCCGCCGCGCCGCGCGAGCGGATGATCGTTGCGCACCAGCAGTACGATCGGCTGGGCCGAACTCGCGCGATAGTCGACACGCGGATGCGGAGGCGGGTTATACGCGAGGCCGATATGCGCGCGCCCTTCGGCCACGGCCGCGACGACGTCTTCGACAGGCAGCATGTCCATGCCGATCTCGAGTTTCGGATACGCGAGGCAGAACGCACCGAGCACCTCGTCCATGAGCGCGTCGACATAGCCTTCGCTGAACGCGATCTGGACACGCCCTTCCTGGAGCCCCTTGAGCGCCTGGAGCCGGTCTTCGAGATGCTCCTGATGCGAGCGGTAACCGCGCCAGAATTCGAGCAAATGGGCCGCGGCTTCGGTGGGCCGCACGCCGCGCGCCTGACGTTCGAAGAGCATCGTGCCGAGTTCTTCCTCGAGCAACTTGATCTGCCGCGTGATGACGGACGCCGCGGTGTTCAAATTCTCCGCCGCGCCGCGGATCGACCCGCTCTGGAGCACTTCGTGGAAATAGCGCAGGCGCTGCTGATTGATTTCCCTCATGTGCGGCATCTCCTTCGTTTGGGGCCGACATGGCGCGCGAGCCCGTGTCGCGCGCCATGTCGGCCCCGGCTGCGTGTTTAGACGAGTTGAATCTCGACCGCAATATTGCCGCGCGTGGCTTTCGAATACGGGCAGGTCTGATGCGCGGCGTCGACGAGCGTTTGCGCGACTTCACGTGCGAGGCCCGGCAAGCTGACGTTCAGGCGCGCACCGAGCAGGAAGCCTTCGCCTGTCTTGCCGAGATCGACTTCGGCGTCGACGGCGAGATCGGCCGGCAACGTGATGCTCAGGCGTCGGGCGGCATGGCCCATCGCGCCGATAAAGCATGCGGACCAGCCTGCCGCGAACAACTGCTCGGGATTCGTACCGGTGCCCGTGCCCGGCGACGACAGCGCGATGTCGAGTCGTCCGTCGCTGCTGCGCGCGGCGCCGTTGCGGCCGCCCGTCGTATGCGTCTTGCCGGTGTAAAGCACGTTTTCGATCGTGGTCATGATGAGGTCCTCGATGGGGGGGTGAGTCGGTTTGGCTGACTTGGTCGACTTGGTCGACTTGGTCGGTTTGATACGTTTAATGCGCGTAATCCGCGCGATCCATTGACTACATACGCGCGACGTCGAGCACCGCCTGCGTGAACGCATCCGGCGCTTCCTGCGGCAGGTTGTGACCCGCACCCGCGACGATCCGATGCACGTATTCGCCGGTGAACTTCTTGCGATACGACGATCCGTCGCTGGCGGGCGCCACGCCGTTGGCATCGCCGTCGAGCGTGATCGCGGGCACGTCGATCGTCGGTGCGCGCTGCAGGCGCTGCTCGAACGTGTCGTAGCGCGGCTCGCCCTCGGCGAGACTCAGGCGCCAGCGATAGTTGTGAATTACGACGGCCACATAGTCGGGGTTGTCGAACGACGCGGCCGAACGATCGAATGTCGCGTCGTCGAAATGCCAGGCGGGCGAGTTGTCTTGCCAGATCAACTTCGCGAAGTCGTGCCGGTTCGCTTCGAGGCCCGCGCGGCCGCGCTCGGTCGCGAAGTAGTACTGGTACCACCAGCCGAGTTCGGCCTTGGGCGGCAGCGGCTTCTTGTTGGCCTCGAGGCTATTGATGATGTAGCCGTTCGCCGAGACGATCGCGCGGCAGCGCTCGGGCCAGAGCGCGGCGATCGAGCACGCGGTTCGCGAACCCCAGTCGTAACCCGCGAGAATCGCGGTATCGATCTTGAGCGCGTCCATCAGCGCGATCGTGTCGAGCGCGACCGCGCTTTGTTGGCCGTTGCGCGGCGTGCTGTCCGACAGAAAGCGCGTGGTGCCGTGTCCGCGTGTGTGCGGGACGATCACGCGAAATCCCGCAGCCGCAAGCGCGGGCATCACGTCGACATAGCTATGGATGTCGTACGGCCAGCCATGCAGCAGGATTACGACCGGCCCGTTCGCGGGGCCCGCTTCGGCATAGCCGACATTGAGCAGGCCCGCGTCGATCTGCTTGATCGTGCCCATCGAGGTATGCGCGCCGCGCCGGATCGACGACACGATCGACGAGGCCGAATCGGCTTGGGCACGTGCCGTCTCGGCGGCCGCGGCGGAGGACGGCCAGCTCGCGAAAGGCGCGGCGGCCAGCGCCAGCGCTGTCGTGCCGAGGAAACCGCGCCGACTCAGGTTGATGAACTCCGACATGGCAAGACTCCTAGAAAGGGGTGGGATATCCAGCGTTCGAACCGCAATGCGTTGTGGCATGGATGTGATGCTCTCAGAGCAACACCCCTCTCAACAAGAGCAACTATAGTCACGTTTCGTTGCCTTTTGAGCAACGAAAGCGCAGATCGGATATCGGATGCGACGAGTGACGTCGGGGCGACGCGCGGCGGGAACGCAAGCTGCTGCCGCCAGGCGGTGACGCGGACGCAGCGAGCGGACGGGGCTATGATTCAATGCCCGTCTCGGTTCGCCATGCCGATGGAACGATCGAACGATGGATCGGTGAATCCGTGAATCAGACCGACGCGGCACGCGAATGTCGTACGGATGCGCCGATCGCGAATATCGGCGCGTGAGCCCGAATTTATCTGACGCCCATACCCGACACCATGGATAGAGCCGCCTCCGCCCTTGTGCTCAAGGATCCCGACCTGCTGCGCGCGCAGGCCTACGTCAACGGCCGCTGGATCGACGCGAACGATCGGCGGGTCATTGAAGTCGTGAATCCCGCAGACGGACAGCGCGTCGGCACCGTGCCATTGATGGGTGCCGCAGAAACGCGTGCAGCGATCGATGCAGCGCGCGACGCGTGGCCCGCTTGGCGCGCGAAGACCGCGCGAGAGCGTGCCGTCATCCTGCGTCGTTGGTTCGATGCGCTCATCGAACACGCCGACGACCTCGCCCGCATCATGACGAGCGAGCAGGGCAAGCCCCTGGCCGAGGCCAAGGGCGAGATCGTCTATGCGGCGTCGTTTATCGAGTGGTTCGCCGAGGAAGGCAAGCGGACCTATGGCGATACGATCCCGACGCCCGCGAATGACCGCCGCATCATCGTCGTCAAGGAGCCCATCGGGGTCTGCGCGGCCATCACGCCGTGGAATTTCCCGGCCGCGATGATCACGCGCAAGGTCGGTCCCGCGCTCGCGGCCGGTTGCACGATGGTCGTCAAGCCTGCCGAGGCGACGCCGTTGACCGCGCTCGCGCTGGCCGTGCTTGCCGAGCGCGTCGGCCTGCCCGCCGGGGTGTTGAACCTCGTGACGGGCGATCCGCGCGAGATCGGACGCGAGCTCACATCGAACCCCGACGTACGCAAGCTGACGTTCACGGGTTCCACGCAGACGGGTCGCATCCTGATGGAGCAATGCGCGCCGACGATCAAGAAGCTCTCGCTCGAACTCGGCGGCAACGCGCCGTTCATCGTCTTCGACGATGCGGATCTCGATGCGGCGGTGGACGGCGCGATCGCCTCGAAATTCCGCAACGTCGGCCAGACATGCGTGTGCGCGAACCGGATCTATGTGCACGACGCCGTTTACGATGCGTTCGCCGAAAAGCTCGCGCGCGCCGTCGCGGCGCTCAAAGTCGGGAACGGCACGGACGCGGGCGTGGTCCAGGGGCCGCTGATCAACGAAGCCGCGGTGCGCAAGGTCGAATCGCATATCGACGATGCGCTCGCCCAAGGCGCGCGCATCGTCACGGGCGGCAAGCGGCATGCGCTCGGTCATGGCTTTTTCGAGCCAACTGTACTCACTGGTGTTACACAAACGATGCGCGTCGCGAAGGAGGAAACATTCGGTCCGCTCGCGCCGCTGTTCCGCTTTCACTCGGACGCCGAAGTCATTCAGATGGCGAACGACACCGAGTTCGGACTCGCCTCGTATTTCTACAGCCGTGATATCGGCCGCATCTGGCGTGTCGCCGAGGCGCTCGAATACGGCATGGTCGGCATCAATACAGGCTTGATCTCGAACGAGGTCGCGCCATTCGGCGGCGTCAAGCAGTCGGGCGTCGGGCGCGAAGGCTCGCACTACGGCATTGAAGACTATCTCGTCGTCAAATATCTGTGCCTCGGCGGCCTCGATCGCTAGACGCGTTGCCGGACATTTGCTTGATCTGACGTAACGCGGTCCGCGTGACGCTCGATGCGCAGCGTCACGCCCGATGTGTATCGGACGCATGCTGATCGGGCGCTTCGGCGCCCGCGCTTTTTCCACGATGTTTCGCGCATTGTTTGCAACACTCCCTTCAAATCGCATGCCTGCGCGTGCGTTTCGCTAAGCCGGCATCGCTCATTCTTCTCTCAGAATCGGTCTCCACAATAGGCGTCATCGAAGGAGTACGCATCGCATACGGCGAGCGCTCCTCGGCATCGGACACGGACGTTGAAGCTCGCTCGGCGATTCCGGTGCGACACCCTGTTGGAGCTCACCATGAATGCGATTCGTAGCTTGTTCGGCCGCCTGACCGTTGTATTCGCGGCGAATCATCTTCCGTTCGACGACCGTTACGCGCATACGCACGCGCGTTTCGACGACTACCGCATGCAGCCCCGAGTGCAGCCTCGCATGCAGCCCCATTACGCGCCGCGCGGTGAATCGATGGACCAATCCGTTTTCTGAGTACGACGCCCATTGAAGGAGCATCAGATGAATATCGAACACTTGACCGCGACGTCCCATCGATTGGGCACGCCGTATGCCGAGCGGTTTGCGGGTCACGTATGCAAGCCCGGTACCGTGCGTTTTGAAGTCTTGCGATCTGTGGCCCTCGAAGCGAGCGCCGAACGTCGGGCGATCGTCGTGCCCGCGATGGGGCTCGAACTCGAGGTCCACGCGCCGATGCATACACGCCAAGGCGGGGTGACGTTGATCGAGACCGTCAACGCACCCGGTTTCGGTCCGCCCGTGCATCGCCATCGCGAGACGGAGGTTTTCCGCGTTGAAAACGGACGCTATCTGTTCGAGGTCGACGGCGAGCGCTTTGTCGCGGAACCTGGCGATGTCGTGACCGTGCCCGGCGGTGTCGTGCACGGTTTCGTGAACATCAGCGATGCGCCCGCGAGCCAAAGCATTCTGTTTTTACCGGGGCTCGACGCGGTCGGCTTTTTCACCGAACTCGCGCAGACGATTCGCGATGACGCGATCGACCCGAAGTTGCTGCGCGCGTTCGGATTTCTGTGGGGCGTCGAATTCGTCGGGGCGCCGTTGCGCATGTCATGGGACTGCCGGCCGTCGCGGCCCGCGAAGCGGCGCCTGAACGCGTGACTTCGCATCCTTCGGCTCCGTCAGCTTGGCGTTTGTCCGCCGAGCATGATGGTCCAACCCAGGCCTCGGACGTTGCGAATCACCGCGTTGCCGAATTTCTTGCGGACCGAATGAATGAGGACGTCGACGGCGTTGCTCTCGACTTCCTTGCCCCAGCCATAGAGCCGGTCTTCGAGCTGATCGCGCGAGAGTATCGTTCCGGGGCGTTCGAGCAGCGCGAGCATCAGCGCGAATTCGCGCGCCGACAGCGCGCCTGTGTTGCCGTTGCACGTGAGCGTGCGCTTGTCGAGATCGAGACTCAGCGTGTCGTCGCCGAGCCGCGAGACCGCGTAGCCGGCTTTACGGCGCAGCACCGCGCGTATGCGCGCGAGGAGTTCGGGCACGAGAAAGGGCTTGAGCACGTAGTCGTCGGCGCCGACGTCGAGACCCTCGACGCGCGTTTCGAGGTCGTCGCGCGCCGTCAGAATCACGACGGGCACCGGGTTGCCCGCGTCGCGCGCGCGCTTGAGCACGTCGATGCCGCCCATGCCCGGCAGGCCCAGGTCGAGCAGCACGACCGTGTACTCGGCGGCTTCGAGCGCGCGGCTGCCCGCGACGCCGTCGCGCACCCAGTCGACGCTGTAATCCGCGTCTTCGAGTGCGCGGAGCAGGCTCTGGCCAATTTGCAGATCGTCTTCGACCAAAAGGACTCGCATGATCCCTCGATACCTGAATGAACCGCGATAGGTCCGTGCCCTGGGCCAGGCCCGTCGGAACACGCATATGTGCTGGGTTCGAATACGTTGCCGCCACGACGGTACGCGCGGCACGCGCGTTGCACACCATGCGGCGCCGGCGCGGCGCGTGTGGAGCCTCGGCCATGAACGCCCGTATCGAACGCTAGAATGATAGCCGACACGGTCGGCAGCTCGCCGGACCCGCACGTTGGCCCCCGCTTGGCGAACGTCGTACTGAACAGGCTCATGCAGATCAAACGGCGCATCCCGACTCGAAACCGCTCGCTGAGCACGCAATTGATCGTCGCACTGAGCGCGGTCGTCATGATCGTCGCCGTCATGCATGGGCTCGGATCCTATGTGCTTGCGCGCAATTCGACGCATGCGATTCTCGATGCACGGCTGCGCGATGTGGCGATCCGGCTCTCGGCCAGCCTGGCGAATCTCGTGTTGCCGTCGACCGAGCCCGCGTTCCAGCGGCCTGAAGACCTCGAGATCCAGATCTTCACGGAAGACGAGGCCCAGCCGTCTGAGACGACGAATCCCGAACTCCATTTCTCGCGCGAGATTCCGCTCGGATTCTCGGATCAGATCGTGGGGGGCGAGCCCTGGCGCATTTTCGCGCTCGTTACCGCGCATCATCGGATTCAGGTCGCGCAGCGCGAGCGCGTGCGTCAGCAGGTGGCCCGCCGCGCCGCGCTGACGACGCTCTGGCCGACGGCGCTGCTGATGCCGTTGATGGGGTTCGCCGTCATGCTCGTGGTCCGCAGGGCGATGAAGCAGGTCGGCACGCTGGCCGTCGAGGTCCGGTCGGTCGATCTGAATCGGCTCGAACCGATCGACTCGCAGGGCGTCGCGCTCGATCTGTTGCCGTTCGTCGAGTCGACGAATATGCTGATTGACCGGCTCGCGCGGATGATCGAGACCGAAAAGAAATTCATCTCCGACGCCGCGCATGAACTGCGCTCGCCGATCACGGCGCTTCAGATCCAGGCCGACAATCTGCGCGACTCGATCTACCCCGAAAACCGCCCGCGTTTCGACGAACTCCGCGACGGCATCCTGCGCGGCGGCAATCTCGTCAAGCAGCTCTTGAGTCTCGCGCGCGCCGATGCGCGCGTGGCTGAAAGTACGTTTGTCGACGTCGAAGTGCGCAAGGTCGTCACGCAGGTGATCGCGGATTGCCTTCCGTTCGCGTCGCAACGCGCGATCGATCTCGGCGTCGAGCGGATCGACGACGACACCGACGTCCATGCGATCGAGGCCGATGTCGCGGCCGTCGTCAGGAATCTCGTCGAGAACGCGATGCGCTACAGCCCCGAGAGCAGCGTCGTCGACGTGCGTGTCGTGCGCGGGCGCGACAGCGTCAGCATCGAAGTCGTCGACGAAGGCCCCGGCGTGCCGGCCGATATGCTCGAACGCGTATTCGAGCGGTTCGTGCGCGTCGATCCGTCGAGGACCGATGGCACGGGACTGGGTCTGGCGATCGTGCGCGCGACGATGGACCGTTATCGCGGCCGGGCGGTCCTCGAAAATCGGACCGACGCTCGCGCGGGCCTCGTCGCGCGCGTGACGTTCCCGCGCGAGCTCCGCCGTCTTGCCGGCGCATAGCGCCAGGCGCGAACCTGCCCGGTGCGCGCCGCGCCGCTCACCAGGCGACGGGAAGCAGCAGATACGGGAGCAGGTCTTCGTACGAGACCGGTTCGAGATCGTCGGCCGTGAGCGGATCGGCGTTCGAGGCGGCAGGACGATGTTCGTTGGCGGTTGCCGAGGTGAGCGTGTTCATCTGTGTGTCTCCGGACTTGCGTTCCTCGGATCGGGAATCGATCGGAGCGCATGCACACAGATTGAACGTCGAGAATGAGCGCTGAATGAGCGCGCGGTTCAGTCGACCGCGAGGATCACGTTCGACGCCTTGATCACGGCGCTGGCGGGCTTGCCCGGCGCAAGATCGAGACGCGATGCGCTTTCGTTCGTGATGATCGCGGTCACATCGAGCCCTGCTGCCGACACCACGACTTCCGCATTGACGGCCCCCGTCTTGACGGACTTCACGGTGCCGTTGAACACGTTGCGCGCGGAGATCTTGTCGGGCGCCGTGTCGGTCATCAGGATGACCGAGGACGCCTTGATCAACGCATAGGCGGTGCCGCCCGCCGCGAGCCCGAGCACTTTCGTGCTCTCCGACGTCACGATCGCGACGATTTCGGCGTTGCCGACCTTGAGGACCACTTCGTCATTGACCGCGCCGGTCTTGATCGCGGTGATCGTGCCGGTCAGGAAATTGCGTGCGCTGGTTTTCATCGAAGGTCTCCGGTTGGAAGAAACGAATGCGCGGTCCGCGTCGATCAGGACGGTCGGACGATCGCGTCGACCGACACGCCGAGTTGGGCCGCGAGGTGTTCGACGATCGCGCGGAGTTCGGCCACTTCGCGGGTCAGCCGCTCGTGTTCGGCGCGCCACTCCGATCTGAGCGCGTCGACGTCCGCCGATGCGCCGTCACCCGAGGCGTCGCGCGCAATGTCCGCGACATCGACTTCGCCGCAGAGCAGATGGGCCCATCGACTTTCGCGTTCGCCGGGCGCGCGGGCGAGCTTGACCACGTAGGACGGCTCGCGCTGCGCGAGTTCGTCGAGAAACGCTTCGACCGACGAGACGTCCGCGAAACCGTGCAGACGCGCCGAGTTCAGACGCAGTTCGGCCGCGGTCTGGGGACCGCGCAGGATCAGCGTGACAAGCAGCGCCGCGGCCTGGCTCGGGATGCCGAGCACGCGGGTCATATTATGTTCGTATCGCGCGACGCGGCTGCTGCTCGCATCGAAGACGAGGCTGCGTTGCTTGAGGCCGTCGACGGCGTCCTGCACGTCGGCTTCGGACGCCGACATGACCGGCAGGCGGGCCGTCTTCTGGTTGCAGCCCGCCGTCAGCGCGTTGAGCGAGAGCGGATAGGTGTCGGGCACCGTGCGCTCCTTTTCGAGGAGCACGCCGAGCACGCGTGCTTCGAGTGCGGTCAGCGCGCGCAGGGCGGGACGGGGAGCGTCTTCTTGAGTCTGGTTCATGCCGAACGAAGGGGTCGGGAAAAAGGGGCCGCACACGCTGGCGTGCCGGTCTTGCGCGCGACGCATGCGCGCCGCTCGCGCGTCGGAAAAATTCTCTCACAGCACGTCGGCGCTGACCAACGCCGCGCAGCCGGTACCGAATCGCTCGGCGCCGCCGGTTTTTCATGCGTCTCATTCCCCGCAATCGTTTGTGTTATTCCGATTCCTTTCAAAACGAATCGCGATCGATCGGCGTCGTAAGGTAATTGCACTTTGAAATCGCTTGCAAAACAAATGTGCGGATTTCGCACATAAATATTTTCGAGAGAGACCTTCAGGACCGCGCGGCGCGGTCGTTGTCCCAGGCAAGGAGGCGCGAGGGCTATGGATTCGCGCTTTCCGGCGCTTGGGGAGGTGCCGATGTCATTCCATACGTGTTTCAGAATCCTAAGGACAGTCGCATGAGCGCTCTTTCATCAATCCGAATCAAGATCATTGGCGTACTGAGCTTGTGCGCAATAATTGCGCTTGTGATCGGGCTATTCGGTATTTATGGCCTGTCGCGCATCAATGACAATGTCGCGAACGTTTACTCACAAATCATATTGCCGATCTCCGATATATCGGAGACGCGTGCCGCGACCTCGAAACTCCGGCTCGAATTGCGTCGTCTGCAGCTCAAGCCGAACGCCGAAGTCGTCACGCAACTGACGCCCGAGATTCAAGGCGATCTTGCGGATATCGACAAGTCTTGGCACGCCTACTATCCGGCGTCCGTCCTGTCGGCCGAGGAGCGGCGCGTCGCGGACGCGGACGATGCGGGCCTGACCCAACTCGCGAAGGAAACGCGCGACCAGCTCGCGTTGTTCGCATCGGGCGATTTCGACAAGGCGACGCAAGCCGTCGAGCAGACGGCGGCGACCTCGAACCAATTGATCAGCGGTCTGCGCGACGACGAGATCATCAACGTGAAGGAAGCCAAGGATGTCGTCGACGATAGCGAATCGATCTTCCAGACGCTTCGCTGGGTTGCGATCGGGCTCGTGGCGTTCGGCGCCGCGATACTGGCGGGGGCCGCGATCTATCTGATGCGCGCGATCACGCGTCCGCTCGACGAGGCCGTGACGGTCGCCAACGAGATCGCCGACGGTCATCTCGACAATACGATCGCGATCGCCTCGCGCGACGAGTTCGGCATGCTGCTCGGTGCGCTCCAGAAGATGGACCAGCGTCTGAGCGAAACCGTGCGCGGCATCAAGCGTTCGACCGATTCGGTCTCGCATGCGTCGAAGGAAATCGCGTCGGGCAATCTCGATCTGTCCTCGCGCACGGAAGAGCAGGCCGCTTCGCTCGAAGAGACGGCGTCGAGCATGACGGAACTGACCGAGACGGTACGCCAGAACGCCGAAAACGCGCGTCAGGCGAACTCGATGGCGGACGAAGCGAAGACCAAGGCGGCGACGGGCAACGAGGCGGTCCGCACGATGGTCGAGACGATCGGCAAGATCAGCGACAGCTCGACGAAGATCTCGGAGATCACGGGGCTGATCGAGGGGATCGCGTTCCAGACGAACATCCTCGCGCTCAATGCCGCGGTCGAGGCCGCGCGCGCGGGCGAGCAGGGACGGGGCTTCGCGGTGGTCGCGAGCGAAGTGCGCAGCCTCGCGCAGCGTTCGGCGGCGGCGGCGAAGGAAATCAAGGAATTGATCGGCACCTCGGTTTCGATGATCCAGGACGGTTCGCAGCAAGCCGTCGAGGTCGGTACCACGATGGACGAGGTCAAGCGGTCGATCCAGCGCGTCGCCGACATCGTCGCCGAGATCACGGCCGCCTCGGACGAGCAGAGCCGCGGCATCGAGCAGGTCAATCAGGCGATCAATCAGATGGACGACGTCACGCAGCAGAACGCGGCGCTTGTCGAACAGGCCGCCGCGGCCGCGCAGTCGCTCGATGAGCAGGCCAATAACCTGAAGACGGCGGTCGCCGTGTTCCGCGTCAACGATCACGCGGACGCGACGCGCGCGTCTGCGTCGCGGATGGCCGGTGGCGATGCGCCGCGCCCATCCGCACCGCGTGCGGCCGTCGCGCCGTCCGCACGGTCGCCCAAGGTCGAGCGCCCGCGCGAGCCCGCGCCTGCGCGTGCCGCTCAACGTCCGGCGCCCGCGGTATCGAAGGAGCGCAAGCCCGCACCCGCGCCGGCACCCGCGCTTGCGTCGGACGGCGATGCGAGCTGGGAGACATTCTGACGCGCGATCGATCGGTGTAGGGTAGAGGCCTTGTGAATTCTTTCGGCGAGGCCTCCGTGCATGCATCTACCGCGATCGTCACGATTCTCGTGGCGTTGTTGATCGGCGCCATGAGTCCGGGGCCCAGCTTCCTGATCGTCGTGCGTCACGCGATCGGCCTGTCGCGGCGCGATGGTCTCGCGAGCGCGCTCGGCATGGGCGTCGGCGCGGTGTTGTTCAGCGGTGTCGCGTTGGTCGGCCTCTACTCGCTGCTCGCGGCGGTCGGCTGGCTCTACCTGATGCTCAAGGTGGCCGGCGGCCTTTACCTGATCTATCTCGCCTCGCGGATCTGGCGCGGCGCGAAGACGCCGCTCGATGTCGATGCGTTCGCGCGCAGCGCGGGCAACCCGCGCAAGTCGTTCTGGATCGGCCTGACGACCCAGCTCAGCAATCCGAAAACCGCCGTCTACTACGGCAGCATTTTCGCCGCGCTGTTGCCGCAGCATCCGCCCGAGTGGGCCTATTTCGTGTTGCCGCCCGCGATTTTCGCGATCGAGACCGGCTGGTACACGATCGTCGCGCTCGGCTTTTCGACGCGCAAACCCCGTGAGGTGTATCTGCGCGCGAAACGCTGGATCGACCGCGCCGCGGCCGGCGCGATCGCCGCGTTGGGCGTGCGTCTGATCGCGACCGCGCATCGCGTCGGCCTCTGACGCGTAAAAAAATCCGACGCCAAGCGGATTTCGTCACGCCACATCGCCGTCCGATTTGATATATAAGTCGTCTCGACCGGGCAGACCGGCGATCAACAACGAAATGACGAGACAGCGAGACGAATATGGCGCGCGTAGTGGTGATTGGAGCGACGGGACACGTCGGCACGTACCTGGTGCCGAGACTGGTCGAAGCGGGGCATCAGGTCATCGCGGTGAGCCGCGGACAGGCCCGGCCTTACGCGGACAACCGCGCATGGGCGGCGGTCGAGCATCGCCAGATGGACCGCGACGCGATGGAGCGCGACGGCAGTTTCGGCGCGGCGATCCGCGCGATCGGCGCCGATATCGTGATCGACATGATCTGTTTCACGCTCGATAGCGCGAAGCAGATCGTCGAGGCCTTGTCGGGCCATGTCGCGCATTTCCTCCATACGGGCACGATCTGGACGCATGGGTATCCGACCGTCGTCCCGACGCCCGAAGACGCGCCGAAACGCCCGTTCGGCGAATACGGCACGCAAAAAGCCGCGATCGAGACCTATCTGCTCGAACAGGCGCGCACACGCGCGTTTCCGGCGACGCTGATTCATCCGGGCCATATCGTCGGACCCGGATGGTTGCCGCTGAATCCCGCGGGGCATTTCAATGCGGCCGTCTTCACGACGCTTGCACGCGGCGAAACGCTGGCCTTGCCCAATTTCGGGCTCGAAACCGTGCACCACGTGCATGCCGATGACGTCGCGCAGATGTTTATGGGCGCGATCGCAAACTGGCGCGCGTCGACCGGCGAGGCGTTTCATGCGGTCTCGGCCGGCGCGGTGACGCTGCGCGGCTATGCCGAGTCGATCTCGCGCTGGTTCGGTCATGAGCCCAAGCTGACGTTCGCGCCGTTCGATGCCTGGGCGCGGACCCAGGACCCGAAGGATGCCGAAGCCTCGTGGGAACACATCGCGCGCAGCCCGAATTGCTCGATCGACAAGGCGCGGCGTCTGCTCGGCTATGCGCCGCGCTATACGTCGCTTCAGGCTGTCGAAGAAGCGCTGACGTGGCTGATCGCGGACGGACAGGTCACGCGGTAATCGTCAGACGCTGCCCGTCGCTGCCCGTCGGTTCTCGCCCGTTCCCGTCGGCTGTGCGCGCTGCGTCATGCCCACTCGAACAGGACGTTCGCGCGCGGGCGCGTCGAATCGATAAGCAGCGCGTTCGGTTCGTCCGTGTTCGCGACCCATTCGCGGGCCGCGCGCTCGTCGCGCCCGAACGCGATATGGCGCGCGACGAGCCGGTCGTACCGCAAGGCCGGATCGATATCGACATACCATGCTTCGTCGAGCAGACCCCGGACCTTCGCCCAGTGGCCGCGATCGAGCAGCAGATAGTTGCCTTCCGTGATGACGAGCGGTATGTCGGGAAACACGGGGATCGCGCCGGCGATCGGTTCCTCGATCTCGCGCCGGAACGCGGGCGCGTAGACGGTTTCGTCGGGACGTTGCTCGCGCAGGCGGCGCAGCAGCGCGACGAATCCGGCGCTGTCGAAGGTATCCTCGGCACCCTTGCGCGAAGCGCGGCCAAGCCGCGCGAGTTCGACATTGGCGAGATGAAAGCCATCCATCGGAACGACGACGGCCCGGCCCGGCAGCGCCTCGACGAGCGCCTGGGCCAGCGTCGATTTGCCCGAGCCCGGCGCGCCCGCGATCCCGAGGATCCGGCGGCCGCCGTTTAAGATCAGGTTTTCGACGCGTTCGATATAGGAATCGGCAATCATGGTGGAACCCGGAGGCAGGGACGGTCGGCACAGAGTGTCGCATGCGAGTGTCGTGATTGTCGCACTGACCATGCTCGCTGCCACCTCCGCGTCTGCCGACGAGGGCATGTGGCAGCCGTCGCAGCTCCCCGCCTTGAGTTCGACGCTCAAGGCGCGCGGCCTCGCGCTCGACCCGAACACGTTGACGAACCTCACGTCGTATCCGATGGACGCGATCGTGAGTCTCGGCGGATGCACGGCGTCATTCGTCTCGCCTGACGGGCTCATCGTGACGAATCATCATTGCGCATACGGCGCGCTCCAGTACAACTCGACGCCGCAACAGAATCGAATCGACGACGGCTTTCTCGCGCATACGTTCGACGAAGAACTGCGCGCGGAACCGACGCAACGCGTCTACGTGACCGAGCAGATCAGCGATGTCACGCCGCGTATCAACGAGGCCGTCAAGCCCGGCATGGACGCGTATGCGCGCTATGTCGCGATCGACCAGGCCAGAAAATCGATCGTGCAAGGCTGCGAGCAACCCGGCTATCGCTGCGACGTCTACACGTTCGGCGGCGGATACCGATATCAGCTCGTCAAGCAGCGCGAGATCCAGGACGTACGGCTCGTCTATGCGCCGCCGCGATCGATCGGCAAGTTCGGCGGCGACATCGACAACTGGGTGTGGCCGCGTCATACCGGCGATTTCAGCTTTCTGCGCGCCTATGTCGCGAAGGACGGCAGCGCGGCGCCCTATGCGAAGGACAACGTCCCGTATCGCCCGACGCATTGGCTCACGCTGAATCCGAAGGGCGTCGAAGCCGGCGACTTCGTGATGGTCGCGGGATATCCGGGCCATACCGATCGCTATCGCCTGGCGAGTGAGCTGCAAAACGCGATCGACTGGTACTACCCGACCATGATCGCGCTGCTGACCGACGAGCTCGGCATGATCGAAGCCGCGGGTCAGTCGAACCCCGATGTCGCGGTCAAATACGCGGCGACGGTCGCGTCGTACAAGAACGCGCTCAAGAATTTCCAGGGCAATCTCGACGGACTTGCGCATAGCCGCGCGCTCGAGACCAAACGGACCCAGGAGGCTGCGCTCGACAAGTGGCTTTCGCATCAATCGATGTCCGACGGCGGCAAGGTCAACGGCGCGGCACTCGCGACCGGCGTTCAGCGGCTGCGCAAGCTCGTCGACGACCAGACGCTGCTTCGCGAACGCGATCTCGTCGTGAGTCAGCTTGCGCGCGGCGGCATGTTTCACGCGGCGTATCAGATCGTGCGTCTCGCACAGGAGAAACAGAAGTCGAATCTCGACCGCGAAGACGGTTATCAGCAGCGCGACGAAGTCCGGATCCTCAACGCTCAACAACGGCTCGAACGCCAGATGGATCCCGCACTCGATCGACAGCTTGTCGTCTATGTTCTCGAACGCTATCTGAAGCTGCCGGCCGATCAGCGTTTGCCCGCGCTCGATACGTGGCTCGCCGGTGCGAACGACGCGGCGGCGCTTGAACGGCGCGTCGCCGCGCTCTATGCGGGATCGAAGCTCGCCGACACCGCGACGCGCGTCAAGTGGCTCGACGCGACCGACGAGCAGGTCCGCGCGAGCGACGACGCGTGGCTCAAGCTCATGGTCGCGCTGATGCCCGATCTCCTCGCGCTTGAGCGCCACGACAAAACGGTGGCCGGTGAATTCGCATCGCTGCGTCCGCGCTATATGGCCGCGGTGACGGCATTCGCGTCGGCACAGGGCAAGCCTGTCTATTTCGATGCGAACGGTTCGCTGCGTGTGACCTTCGGCACGGTGCAGGGTTACGCACGGCATGACGACGATGTCGGCGAAGCACCGTTCACGACGGCCGAAGGCATCGTACGGAAAAACACGGGCACGGCGCCGTTCGATGCGCCGCCCGCAGAACTCAAGGCGATCGAGGACAAGGCGTATGACGGCTATGCATCGCCGACGCTCGGCACGTTGCCCGTTAACTTTCTCGCGGACCTCGACATCACGGGCGGCAACTCGGGTTCGCCCGTGCTCGACAAGGACGGGCACCTCGTCGGCCTCGCGTTCGACGGCGTCTGGGAAGGTGTGAGTTCAGGATGGGTGTTCGATCCCGAGCGCACGCGTTCGATTCAGGTCGATGTCCGCTACATGCTCTGGGTCATGCATCGGCTTGACCATGCGGACACGCTGCTCAAGGAAATGAGCGTGCCGGCCGAGCCCTGACCGTCGATGCGCGCACCACGTATCGCGCGCGTTCAGCTCGGTCGTGGATAAAAAAGGCGGGGCCCTCCTTGACGGAGGGCCCCGCCCGTACCGGCGTCGCCGCGCAAGCTGCCGTCCATCGCGATGCTTGGACGGCCTCTACACAGCATTCACTCGCGTGAGAATCGGTGTCTCGCGACGCGTCTCAACGTCAGACGCGCAGCGTTTCGGCTGCCGTCTCGACGCTTGCGACTTCGGTCGTGACAGGCTGCGTCGCGGCAGGATCCGAATAGCTCGCGCGGCCGTTCTCGACGTGACCCGCGACCCGGCGCACGAAGCCATTGCCGTCGCTGACCGTGAGGTCGTACCAGTGATAGCTCGACTGCAATTGCCACGGCGCTTCGACGAAACCTTCCGACGGCAGCACGAAATGGCGCGCGGCTGCACCGTATGCGTTGTCGGTGACCGTGAGCTTGACCGATGCGCGGCCCGCATTCGTGATCGTCAGGTACAGGTTGCCGTTCGCGACGTCGTAGCCGACCTTGACTTCGGGCTGTGCCGTCTTCTGGCTCGTGCCGTTTGCCGGTACCGTCCCTTCGAACTGACGCACGAAGCCGTTCGGGCCATGGACCGTGAATGCGTAGACGCCGCTCGTGCTCGACACGTCGAATTCAGCCTTGAGCTTCTTGCCGGCGCCGACCGTGTAGCTCCACGGACCGTCGGTACGATTGGTCGAGTAGATATAGAAGTGAGCGCCCCATTCGCCGGTATTGGCGAGCTGGATCGCGAACTTCTGGCTTTCCTCGACTTGACCGTTTGCATGCAGTTCATAAGGCAGCGGACGCGCGGGCCGAATGCCGGGTTCCTGCGCTTCGATCGTCGTCGTGCTCGGCGTGGCGGGCACGGTCGGCGCGGGCAGCAGGCACGATGCGTCGGACTCCGTCAGATAGTTGCTCGTGTCGGGCAGCGTCGGGAAGCTCGCGTCGGGCGAGCGGAAGTCAAACGCCGAGGTCAGATCGCCGCTCACCGTGCGACGCCAGTTCGAGATATTCGGCTCGCCGACGCCGAAACGCGCTTCGATGAAGCGGATCACCGACGTGTGATCGAACACCTGCGAATTGACGAAGCCGCCCTTGCTCCACGGCGAGACGACGGTCATCGGCACACGCGGTCCGAGGCCGTACGGCAGACCGTCGTCCGTGTAGGAGCCGCCGCGCAGCGGATTGACGACCGTGTGGATTTCGTCGCTGAACCCGACCGTCGATGCGCCTTGCGTCGACGACAGCGGCGGTTGGGGCGGCACGAGGTGATCGAAGAAGCCGTCGTTCTCGTCATACATGATGAAGAGCACGGTCTTGCTCCAGACCTCGGGGTTCGACGTCAGCGCATCGAGGATTTGCGACGTGTATTCGGCGCCGTAGGCCGGCGTGTACTTCGGATGCTCCGAATAAACGGCCGGCGGCAGCAGCCACGAGACCTGCGGCAGTTGATTCGCCTGCACGTCGGCCTTGAGTTGCGCGATCGTGCGGACCGAATTGCCGCGCAGCGTCAGCGGCGACGTTGCCGGTGCATTGATGAACTGCACGAAGTTCGGTAACGCATTCGTGCCGTAGTTGCCGTTGACCGGATCGTTGCCGTTGACGCCTTGCTGATAGACCTGCCACGAAATGCCCGCGGCCTGCAGGCGCTCGGGATACGTCGTCCACGAGAGCAGGGCCCAGGTCGGCGGCACGTCGCCGTCGACCGCATCGTTGTTGTCGAGCAGCGGGCCGCCGTACTTGCCCGTCGGATCGACCCAGCCCGTCATCAGATACATGCGGTTCGGGTGCGTCGGGCCGGGCAGCGAGCAGAAGTAGTGATCGCAGACGGTGAACGCATCGGCGAGCGCGTAGTGGAACGGAATGTCTTCGCGGACGTAATAGCCCATCGTCATGTCCGTCTTGTTCGCGGGCCACTGATCGTACTTGCCGCCGTTGATCGCATAGTGGGTCGGATACCAGCTATGGTCGAGATCGCCCACGCACATCGCGCTTGTCGTTTGCGTGTTGAGGCGGAACGGCAGGACCGGCGTCGCGGTGTTCTCCTTCGACGGCTGGAACCAGACCGGGTTGCCGTTGGGCAGCGTGATGGGGAAGCGGTCGTTGTAACCGCGCACGCCGCGCAGGTGCCCGTAGTAGTGGTCGAACGAGCGGTTCTCCTGCATGAAGACGACGATGTGCTCGACGTCTCGGATCGTGCCGGTCTGGTTGTTCGCGGGGATCGCGAGCGCGCGGCGAATGGATTCGGGCATCATCGCGAGCGCGGCGGCAGCGCCGGCGGACGACGCACTCGTCTTGAGGAAACGGCGACGGTCGAAAGAAGACATGAGTAACCCTCTCGTTAGAGATCGGTGGAGTGTGGGGGACTTGCAAGGGCTGCGAGACAGCCCGGCGTTCAAGGCGTGTCGGACGTATCCGGCGCGTAATGGACGACGGGTTGGACCTGCACTTCGGGGTTGTCCGCGGACTGCGCGGCGAACACCGTGAAGTTCGCGCGATGCGCGACGAGCGGCGAGGGATCGACGCTCGCGACGACACCCGGTGACATCGTCGTCGGGGAGGACGGCGGATCGATCGGCGCGTTCGTCGCCAACGCGGAACGCGGATCGGTATCGTGCGATGCGGACAGCGCCGGCGCGGGATCGTTGATCGATGCGCGCGCCATGCTATTCGTGCTTGCGTTGGGAGCGGGCTGCGAGGGCGCCGCGGCACTCGGCGCGATCTGCGATGTCGCGACCGACGCGCCATCGCCACAGCCCGCCAGCGCGCCGGATACGAGGATCGCGGCGCACAGCGGAAAAGACATTCTCATTGTTGTCCCCTGCTGCTTTGTGTGCGGACATCATGGAGAGCAGGCGAGGCAATTGTGTGAAACCGGCTATACGAATCGATGGTGTCGCACGACGTCGATGGCGGGCTCGCGTTTGAAACTGTCTTCGGCGCACTTACACACAAATGATTCGTGTGCATCGCAATTGGGTATCGCTTTTTTCCGCCAATTTCAGGTAGAAACTACGCGCGTCGAGAACGCGGTTGGCATGGATGACGGCACATCGTGCCGAGCATGTCGAAACTGTGTAGGGATGCCGACTGATCGCTTTCGTGGCGTCGGCGACACGCGTTTGACGAACACGCGAGACCGTGTGTCCAACGTGTGGAATTCGGGCATTTGCGCAGGTCGAATACAATCGCGGAATCCGCTTCCGATCTCTACGGGGAATTTGATCGCCATGCCGTTCCGTATGCGTGCTGTTCTTGCCGTTTCCGTTCTTGCCAGCCTGGCCGCGTGCACGTTGCCGCAGATTCCGGTGTCCGATTTCGAATCGCCCGAGCTCAAGGCCGACCGCGCGTCGCTGCAGGGCAAGGGCTTCTCGAACGAGTATATCGACGGGCACGTCGACGGGTGCGCGTCAGGCAACAAGTCGGCGGGTAACCCCGATTACTCGTTCGCGAAGGATGCGCCGCAGCGGCCCGATGCCGATTATCTGCAGGGATGGAACGACGGCTTTGCGCTTTGCAAGGGCCGCTTCGAAGACTATGCGACGCACGCGACGCCGCCCGCCGAAAAGAACTAGGGCGATCGAAGCATCCGATCGCCCTTGATGTCGCACGCGATGCGTGACGCTATCGCGTCGCGCATCGGAGGCATTGCCGCTTAAAGAACGACGAGGTTGACGTCGATATTGCCGCGCGTCGCGTTCGAATACGGGCACACGATGTGTGCCTTCTTCACGACGTCTTCGGCCGTCGCGCGGTCGAGGCCCGGCAACGAGACCTTGAGTTCGACCTGGATGCCGAAGCCGTTCGGGATTTGACCGATGCCGACGCTCGCGTCGATCGATGCGTCGGCCGGAATCGCGATCTTGTCGCGCGCGCCGACGAACTTGATTGCACCGATGAAGCACGCCGAGTAGCCGGCCGCGAACAGTTGTTCGGGGTTCGTGCCTACGCCGCCCGCGCCGCCGAGTTCCTTCGGGGTCGTGAGCTTGACGTCGAGGACGCCGTCCGACGAAACCGATTTGCCGTCACGGCCGCCGGTCGACTTTGCATGTGCGGTGTAGAGAACTTTTTCGAGTGCCATTTTCAAACTCCATAAGGTCGGATAAAGGGACTGCTTCACACGGAGGACACGGGTCCGCCCGATCCTTTCGAACGGGTTCGACCGCCTGTCCCATCCTGCTGTCGTAGGCGATTAAATCGCGTGCGACATATTTGCTGCACGACACTCGGGTGATGTTCCATCCGAATGTCACCGGGTTATCGGGTTCGCCAGGTTTGCGACGCCCGATCGACCCGTCGATTTGCCTGACTAACTGCCTTGCTCCGCATCGATGAGTTTGCTGCGCAGCTTGCCGAGGCTGTCGCGGATTTCGACGAGTTCCGCGGGCGCGCAGCCCGTTGCGCAGAGGATCGACAGCGGAATGCTTTCGGCCTGCTTGCGCAATTTCTTGCCCGCGCTCGTCAACGTCACGATCACCTGACGTTCGTCCTTGATGGCACGCGCACGTGTGATCAGGCCGAGCGCTTCGATGCGCTTGAGCAGCGGGGTCAGCGTCGCGGAATCGAGAAACAGGCGCTCGCCGATTTCCGATACCGTGATCTCATCTCTTTCCCACAAAACCATCATAACCAGATACTGCGGGTACGTCAGTCCGAGCTCGGCCAACACCTTGCGATAGATCTTCGTCATCGCGAGCGACGTCGAGTACAGCGCGAAGCAGATCTGCTGGTCGAGCAGCAGAGCCGTCTTCGGATCGATCGAGAGGGGTGTGGCTGGCTGTTTCATGGAAAGGATATTAGGTCGTGTGCGATGTAATAGCAAGCGATTTTTATCGAGCGCGCTACGGATCAGTGCGCGCGGCATCAGGGCGTGCGGAGGACGCGAATGCCGAAGCGGGCTACGACTGCATGCGCGTGTCGCCGAGCGGCTCGATCTTCGACACACGTCGATGCGCGACCGCCTCGTGCTCGGACCCGTGATGGAGGTCGTGCGCAAGCGCATCGTGATGCTTGACGTTCGCGTGCGTCGTAATCCGATCGACCCACGCCATCGCGATGGCCGAGACCAGGAATGCAACGTGAATCATGACCTGCCACATGACCGCCGTACTGCTACGATTGTCGACATCGATGAAAGTCTTGAGCAGATGGATGGACGAGATGCTGATCAGCGCCATCGACAACTTGACCTTGAGCACGCCTGCATTCACGTGATCGAGCCATTCGGGCTCATCGGGATGGCCCTCGATGCCGAGTCGCGACACGAACGTTTCGTATCCGCCGATAATGACCATGATCAGCAGATTCGAAATCATCACGACGTCGATCAGTCCAAGTACCGACAGCATGATTGTCGTTTCATTGAGCGTACCGATCGTCACAGTCAGGTGCCAGACTTCCTTGAGAAATAAAAAGACATAGAGCGCTTGCGCGACAATGAGGCCCAGATAAAGCGGGACCTGAAGCCAGCGCGACATGAACACGATCGTGGGCAGCGTGCGCTTGCGGCGCGGAGACGGGGTCGGAGCGATAACAGTCATGTGCGATATCGAAGAGTGCGGTGTTGAGGGTGTTTTTTCGGCGCGTGCATCGTGATATTCGTCGGCTGTCGCATATGAAATGACGCGGGATGTGCGCTATCGGATCCGATGTCGAAGTATTGTAAACATCATGAAAGGATGACCCCTTACCGGGCCCGCGAGTTCCGCTATTTTTAAATAATGACGCGGCACAATGAGCGCTGAATGAGGTCGCACGCGATGTGGGTGCGATCGGCGCGGCGCACGGCCACGCCATTCGATCGCGAGGCGTGACGCGCCTGCGCATGTTTCGGAGATGACGCACGAGAACGGCGCGAGACCCGCGAACCGTCGGTGTCAGGCTGTTTAGAACTTTGTCGAATCAGAACGACTCGATACAATGAAACGCCATCCGTTGGCGCATGGCGTGAATGAAGGAGCATCATGGACGAACTCGTGCGCGAGCGCATTATCAAGTACATCCGGCGACGAATGGATGAGTACGGAATTACGGCTGAGCATTTGATGCCCGCCGAAGAAGAAACGGTCGCGGAGCCCGAGCCCGCATTGCCGAAGGCCGGTATGCCGGCCATGCCGAAGCCGACGCCGGGCGTCGTTCAATACGCGGATGCGTCGGGCAATTCGTGGGATGGTTCAGGGCCGATGCCCGAATGGTTGTTGCGGGCCGTGCGCGCAGGACAGACGCCTGATTTCTTCAAGCGTTCGTAATTATCCGGTTAGGCCTTACGACGCCTTGTCGCGCGTCGATGCATGTCGATTTCCGAATTCGATGACGGTTCAGCGGATTCGGGTAGACCGATCTTCCCTGTCGATTCCATTTTGCAAGGCCATGGCCGGCGATCGCGCTTGAACGCGAGGATGTCGCGCGCGCATGGCCGGCGCGAATGCCGCGCGCTTCACGAACGACGGCCGTTCGCGAAGCGCGTGGTTCGATGCGTTCAGCTCCGGTCGAACGAGAACGTGCCGAGCGCGCCGCGTACTTCGTCGAGCGTCGCTTGCGTGATGTCCTGCGACTTGCGCGTGCCCTCGCGCAGGATGCCGAAGACATAGCCGGGATCGGCCGCGAGTTGTGTGCGGCGTTCGCGGATCGGGGCCAGCAGGTTTTGCAGTACTTCCTCGAGTCGACGCTTGACGACCATGTCGCCGAGGCCGCCGCGCCGGTAATGGTCCTTGAGCGCTTCGACTTCTTCCTTGCGCGGATCGAACACGTCGAGGTACGTGAATACAACATTGCCTTCGACCGTGCCCGGATCGGACGCGCGCAGATGGTTCGGATCCGTGTACATCTGCTTGACGGCATGCGTGATTTCGTCGGCCGTCGACGACAGCGGGATCGAATTGCCGAGCGACTTGCTCATCTTCGCCTTGCCGTCGATCCCGGGCAGACGACCCATTTCGGGAATCAGCGCCTGCGCTTCGGGCAGCAATTCGGCGTCGACCTGGCGATTGATGCGGCGGACGATCTCGTTCGTCTGTTCGATGAGCGGGGCCTGATCCTCGCCGACCGGCACGACTTGCGCCTTGAAGCCGGTAATGTCGGCCGCTTGCGCGACGGGGTAGCAGAGAAACCCCGCGGGAATATCGCGACCGAAGCCGCGCGCGTGGATTTCTTCCTTGATCGTCGGATTGCGTTCGAGGCGCGCGACGGTCACGAAATTCAGGTAGAGCAGCGTCAGTTCCGCGAGCGCGGGCAGATGCGATTGCACGGCGATCGTCGTGAGCGCCGGGTCGATGCCGACGGCCAGATAGTCGAGCGCGACTTCGAGCACGTTGCGGCGGACCTTGTCGGGATCGTGCGCGTTGTCGGTCATGGCTTGCGTGTCGGCAAGCAGGACGTGCTGGCGATGCGTGTGCTGGAGTTCGACCCGGCTGCGCAGCGAACCGACGAAGTGACCGAGGTGAAGCGGCCCTGTCGGACGATCGCCCGTCAGGATCACGGGCTGCTGTGCCGTTTGCGGGGCTTGGGACATGCGCGATTTTCCTTTGAAAACCGCTGCATCCGGCAGACCGGACGCTCGATGCGCACCCTGTCAGCCGATGTGCAGCGGACAGAGTCGTGTTGGGGATGTGACGACGCGCCGCTCGCTCAGGAGCGCCACCAATAACGGCTAAGGGTGTCGGGCGTGTGGTCCATCCCGCGAGGATGCCATGAATGCGTGCGCGCGTGCAAGGCGCGTGCCGGGACGAGGCAAGCGCTCCGGGGCCTCGACCCCACGGTGTAACGGATTGCAATTCTGATCGGCGCGCACTCACGCTACCATGCGTGCCAACACACCTCGGGACGCACACATAACATGAAGGTCAGCCTGTGGCTCGCATCGATGGCCGCGCTCGCTACGCTTGCGGCGTGCAGTTCATCCTATCCGCTGTTCACGTCGGACGGCCGTCCGACGA
The DNA here is from genome assembly GCF_003628125.1 of Pararobbsia silviterrae. Classification (GTDB taxonomy): domain Bacteria; phylum Pseudomonadota; class Gammaproteobacteria; order Burkholderiales; family Burkholderiaceae; genus Pararobbsia; species Pararobbsia silviterrae. Next base: position 140,334 of record NZ_RBZU01000015.1, on the reverse strand, counting down.
CGATGGTCGATTGCTCGGGCGCCGACTGGAGCCTGTGCCAGCAGCGCGCTCAGGCGCTGTGTCCCGCTTCGCAATACGACGTGATCGATCGGCGTGACGGCAGCGACGGCCGCGGCCTGCTCGTGGCCTGCAAGGGGCCGAAAGCGTCCGTGCAATAAGCGGGACGCGCGATGGGCTTGAAAGCCGCCCGTCAATTCGCAGTCGCGTCGCTTGCGTCACGCGCGGCGCCCGGCGCCGGCTGCTCGAATTCGGCCTGGATCCGGACATGAATATCGTTGCCGACGGCCGGATACCATGCGGTGAGGCCGAACGCGGACCGGTCGAACGCGCCCGTCGCCGCGAAGCCGACCGTTGGCGCGCGCGTCAACGGATTCGGCGCCGAGCCATTGAACACGACATCGAGTTCGACAGGCGCGGTTTTGCCGCGGATCGTCAGATTGCCGGTCAGTTTGCCCGTCCCGGGGCCCGTCGGTATGAAACGCGTCGACTCGAACGTGATCGACGGCGCGCGCGCGGCGTCGAGCAGGCTGTCTCCCATGACGATCTTGTCGAGCGCCTTGACGTTCGTGTCGAGGCTCGTCGCGTCGATCGCGACCTTGACCGAGTTGTTGCCGGGCGCATTCGGATCGAGCTGCAGCGTCGCTTTCGCGCGGTCGAAGCGCATGACGAAGCGCGAATACTTGAGATGCTCGACATCGAAGACGATGCTCCAGTGGTCGGCATCCATCTGGTAAGTGCCCGCGGGCGCTTGCGCCAATGTGGTATCGACCGTGTGCGTGACCACGCGCACGGCCGTGCATGCGGCGAGACTCGCGAGCGCCGCCGACACGACGCACGCGCGGCCGAACTTCGCGTATGCGCGTGCGCGTTGCGTGACACGCGGCGTTGGGTGTCGGGGTTGCGTCATACGCGTCCTCGTGTCGATCATGCGTCCGTCTCGTTGCGCCGCCAGGCTTGCCATTGCATCTGTAAACGCACGGCGGACTCGAGCTGTTCCATGCCGAGCCACTGCGCGACCTGCTCGGGCGGCGTGCCGCTTTCGAACAGGCTCGCCGCGAATGCATTGCGCATCGTCTGCGGGCTTGCGCGCTGCGTCCTCGACGCCGTGATGCCTGCGGCTTCGACTTCGGCATCGATCGCGCGCAACACGGTGGCCTTGTGCATCGGCCGGCCGTCGATGCCGGACGGAAACGCGAGCGCGCCGCGCGTGCGCATCTCCGCGCGTACGGCGAGCCACGCCTCGAATGCGGCGCGTGCGAACGGCGCCGGACAGATCCGTCGCGTCAGGCGCGGATCGGCGTTGCCGATTTCGAGCCAGCCGTCGGCCCGCGCGAGGCTGTGCTCGGGCAGCGCCTGCGCCTCGCCGGTCTTGAGCCCGGCGCCGAGAAACACGCCGACGAGCGCGCGATCGCGCAAGGCGCGCCAGCGCGCGCCCGGGCTCCGGGGCAAGGGCGCGTGCATGCGCGCCGCAAGCGCCGCGCGTTCGTCGGCATTCAGGAAGCCCGTCGGTTCGTTCTCGCTGGCCAATTGCCAATGCGTATCGGGCGCGGGTTTGAGCGCCGCTCCGCGCGCGGGGTTCGGGAGTTCGGCGACATGTTTAGCAAGATGGTCGTAAACACGTTCAATGAGCCTCAAATACCGCGTGCGTTGCTGCTTGCGCGTCGCAAGGCTGTCAAGGAACTCGCCGACGAGCCCGGCATCGATGTTCGCCATCGAACGGCCGCGCAATTCGAGCCAATCGATGAAATGGTTCCACTGCGCCTGATAGACTTCGGCCGACGAACGCCGGAACGCCTGTTTGACGAGCCATGCGTCAAAGGCGCGGCGGGGGTCGCGCGTCCAGTCGTCGTGGCGCTGATCGAACAGATCGGTCGGTGACGGCGCGGATCGCGTGGGGGAGTGTGATGTCATGGCTGTACGGAATGCTTGGCGCGTGTCGCGCCCGGCGCCAGCGGCCGGATTTCAGCGGTAACGCGCGACGGTTGTCGCGCGCGGGTTCGCGTGGCGGCCGGTATGCGTGTCCTCGGACACCGTATCGCGCCCGGCGCGCCTTGAGCGTGTTACGCACGTGCCAGGCGAGTGCCAGGCACGCGCCACGTTCGCCCGAAGATCGCATGGCATGACGCAGCGCACATTTTAGTGCAGCGTGGCCGGTGCGTTCCACGTGTGGCCGTCCGACATGGCCCGCGCTCCACCGATTTTTTTCATAACAACAAGCAAGGCGCGTCCTTCGGGCCGCTTTTGCACCGCTGATTGCGCAAGGAGTGACCTCGATGCTCAACTCGCTGTTTCGTCTCGACGAAAACGGCAGCAATGTCCGCACGGAAATCATTGCCGGCCTGACGACGTTTTTGACGATGTCGTACATCATTTTCGTGAACCCCGCGATTCTGTCGACCACCGGCATGGATCACGGGGCCGTCTTTGTCGCGACCTGCCTCGCCGCGGCGATCGGATCGTTCGTGATGGCCTTTGTCGCGAACTATCCGATCGGCATGGCGCCCGGCATGGGCCTGAACGCCTTCTTCGCGTTTACCGTCGTCGGCGCGATGGGCTACACGTGGCAACAGGCGCTCGGCGCGGTATTTATTTCGGGCTGCATTTTCATCGTGCTGACCGTCACGGGCATCCGGAGCTGGCTTATCGCGGGCGTGCCCAAATCGCTGCGCTGCGCGATCGGCGCGGGGATCGGTCTGTTCCTCGCGATCATCGCACTGAGCAATGCGGAGGTCGTCGTCGCGAGTCAGGCCACGAAGGTCACGCTCGGCAATCTCCATTCGCCGCACGCATTGCTCGCGGTGTTCGGCTTTCTGCTGATTGCCGTGCTCGATGCGCTGCGTGTGCGCGGCGCAATCCTGATCGGCATTCTGGCCGTGACGGTCGTTTCGATCGCGCTCGGCCTGAGCCCGTTCCACGGCATCGTCGCGGCGCCGCCGTCGATTGCGCCGACGCTCTTCAAGCTCGATATCGCGGGTGCGCTGCACGGCGGCTTCGCGCATGTGATCCTCGTGTTCGTGCTCGTCGAGGTGTTTGACGCGACCGGTACGCTGATGGGTGTCGCACGCCGCGCGGGCTTGCTCGAAGGCGATCGTTACAAGGGCCTCGGCCGCGCGCTATTCGCCGATTCGATCGCGATTTTCTGCGGCTCGCTGCTCGGTACGAGCAGCACGACCGCCTACGTCGAAAGCGCGTCGGGCGTGCAGGCAGGCGGCCGTACGGGTCTGACCGCGTTGACGGTCGGCGTGCTGTTTCTCCTTGCGCTGCTCGTGAGTCCGTTCGCGGGGGCCGTGCCCGCGTATGCCGTGGCACCCGCTTTGCTATACGTGGCAGGTCTGATGTTGCGCGAATTGCTCGACGTCGACTGGAGCGACGTGACCGAAGCGACGCCGGCCGCGCTGACCGCGCTGGCGATGCCGTTCACGTACTCGATTGCAACGGGTCTGGCGTTTGGCTTTATTTCTTACGCCGTGCTCAAGCTGTTCACGGGACGCGCGAAGGAAGTGCATCCCGCGGCGTGGGTCGTCGCGGTGCTTTTCGTCACGCGGTATATATTTTTTCCGAGCTAAGTCCGTTGTCGGCCGGTTTTTTCCGGTCGTAGCGGGATGCGGTGTCCCAGACAGAGCGGGGCCCGAATTCCCCCTACAATGGCGGCTCGTACAAGCAGACTACGGGGTTAGTTCTGATGAGCACGACCGTCAACGACGACCGGGCGCGCGCGCAAGCGCCCGCATCGCATGCAGCCGCGAGCATCAACTCGGCTGACCGGTCGTTCGCGGACTACCAGACACGCCACCTTCTCCCCATCGTGCGCGGCATCACGCGCGCCGGATGCGTGGCCTACGCCGCGGCGATCCTGATCGGGCTCGCCGCGGACGTGATCGAGATTTCACTGCTTTGGCGCGTGATCGTCGTCGCGCTGGCGATCGGCGCAAGCGCGGCCGCGCTCGAACGCGAGCGCGCCCAGCAGGGCTGGGTCGCGTATGCGTTCATGTTTCTGTGCGTCTACGAGATCGGCATCGGCGTGTTTGCGTCGGCCAATACGCTCGGCGTCGCGTGGGTGATCCCCGCGTTCGCGATGATGCCCGTCGTCACGAGTACGGCCTGGATGTCGTATCGGCATTTCGCGGCGGCGACCGTCATCACCGTCACCGCGCCGTTCGTGACGTTCGCGTTGCTGCATGCGTCGAAGATCGACCTCTACGAGCTGCTGACCTACGTGTTCACCGCGACGATCACGTCCGCGGTCATTCACGTCTATTTTTCGCGCCTGCAGCATGCGCACTACCAGCTCGAACGCAAGCTGCTCGAACAGGCCCACACCGACGATCTGACCGGTATTTTTGTCCGGCAACGGTTCCACGAGCTCGCCGATCTTGCCGTGCGCCGCGCGCAGCATCGCGGCGAAGCCGTCTCGGCCTTGTTTATCGACGTCGACCGATTCAAGAGCATCAACGATGCGTTCGGACACTTGGTCGGCGATGCGGCGCTCGTGCTCGTCGCGACCGCGTTGCAGGATCGGCTGCGTCCGATCGATGTGTTCGGGCGGCTCGGCGGCGATGAATTCGCGGTCGTGCTGCCGAATTGCCGCGCGCACACGGCCATGCAGGTCGCGCAGCGCCTGCGCGCCGCCGTCGCGGGCCTCGATTCGCCGGCCGGGCAATTGACGATCAGCGTCGGCGTTGCCGAAATGCGCGACTCGGCATTCGGTCTGATCGGCCTGCTCGACGATGCCGACGTCGCATTGCTCGCCGCGAAAGCGGCCGGACGCAACCGCGTCGAGTTTTTTCAAGCACCGGAATAAATGCGTGAGCGGCATGCGCGTTGCGCATGACCGATCGTGTGCGGGATCGCGGCTCGGTGCCGGGCGTTTTCGACGTTTTGGCGTGGTGTCTGCGCTTTGGAAATGCCGCGGCTCCGATATTTTCCATGCCGATGAACTCGCCGTCGCGGCCCGAATCGAAGCGTCGAACAGGCGGCCATTGCGGTGGCCTGTTGTTGCCTTCAGGAGGCGCGATGTCAACCGTTACCTACATCAAGGGCCTGTTCAAAGCACAGGCCGACGTACGGGTGCTCGACCACGGTCTCTATCAAGGGTGGGTCCAGTTGAGCCGTGACGACGGCGAAGATCCCGACGATACCGTCTACGAGGTCGAGGGCACCTCGGCGTCGGAGAACGAGGCGTTCGAGGAAGCGAAGGCGCTCGCGCACCGGATTCTCGGCGAGATCGAGCTTTAGCCGTCCGCGCGCTGTTTTTCATGTCGTGTCGCCGTATTCGATGCCGGCTTCGAGCTGTCGGCAGGCGGGGCCGCGCGCGCGAAAATCGTGAAGGCTTCATCGAGCGCACCGGAAATGAGACACTGACGCGCCGGACATCGGTGCATCGCTTGCGCGCCGCATTCGCCGCTTCATGTTTTCCGCTTTATTTCTGCTTCGTTTTCGCTTGAGTCTCGATCGATGCGCATCCTGCACACCTCCGACTGGCATTTCGGTCAGTACTTCATGGGCAAGTCCCGCCAGCCCGAGCACGAGTCGCTGATCGCATGGCTGGTCGAGCAAGTCGGCGCGCACGATATCGACGCGGTGCTGATCGCGGGCGATATCTTCGATACGGGCGCGCCGCCGAGCTATGCGCGCGAGCTCTATAACCGGCTCATCGTTGCGCTGCGCGATGCGCACGTGAGCCTCACGATCCTCGCCGGAAATCACGACTCTGTCGCGACGATGCATGAATCGCGGGCGCTGCTCGAGCGTCTGAATACCGTCGTGGTGCCGGCCGTCGAGGACGATCCCGCGCGCGAAGTCCATCTGCTCGCCGATCGTGACGGCAATCCCGGCGCGATCCTCTGCGCGATTCCGTTTATTCGGCCGCGCGACGTCTTGCTCAGCGTCGCGGGGCAATCCGCGCAAGACAAGCAGGTCTCGCTGCAGGAAGCGATTCGTGCCCACTACGAGGCCGTTTTCGCGTCGGCGGTGCGCAAGCGCGAATCGCTCGGCGTGCACGTGCCGATCGTCGCGACCGGGCATCTGACCACGGTCGGCGCGAGCGCGAGCGAATCGGTGCGCGAGATCTACGTCGGCTCGCTCGAAGCGTTTCCCACGACCGCGTTTCCGCCGGCCGACTACATCGCGCTCGGCCATATTCATCGTCCTCAGCGCGTCGGCGGCCTTGACCATATCCGCTATAGCGGTTCGCCGATTCCGCTCGGCTTCGACGAGGCCCGCCAGCAAAAGGAAATGCTGATCGTCGAACTCGCGGACGGCGCGTTGCGCGCGGTGACGCCACTCGCGGTGCCGTGTTTCCAGCCGCTCGCGTCGATTCGCGGCTCCTTGAAACAGCTCGCGGAACAGCTTCCGTCGGTGGCTGCACAAGCGGGCGAGGGTCGTTCGGCCTGGCTCGAAGTCGTGGTCGCCGAAGACGATTACCTGAGCGATCTGCAGGCGCGAATCGATGCGCTGACCGACGGCTTGCCGATCGAAGTGCTGCGCATCCGGCGCGATCGTGGCGCGAGTGTCGCGGCGCTGCGCGGCGATGCGAAAGAAACGCTCGACGAACTTTCGCCCGACGACGTGTTTGCGCGGCGGCTCGACACCGAGACGCTCGACGATGCCGTGCGCGCGCAATTGACCGCGCTTTACCGCGAAATCGTCGCTGAGGCGGGGGCGCCGCGCGCATGAAAATCCTCACATTGCGTTTGCGGAACCTGAACTCGCTCAGAGGCGAGTGGAAGATCGACTTCACGCGCGAACCGTTCCGGGGTAATGGCCTGTTTGCGATCACTGGACCCACGGGCGCGGGCAAGACGACGCTGCTCGATGCGATCTGCCTCGCGCTCTATCACCGCACGCCGCGCATGGAAACGGTGTCGGCGGGCGGCAACGAGCTGATGACGCGGCACGCGTTCGAGTGTCTGGCCGAGGTCGAATTCGAGGTCAAGGGCCGTGGTTATCGCGCGTTCTGGAGCCAGCGTCGCGCGCGCGACAAGGCCGACGGCAATCTGCAGGCGCCGAAGGTCGAGCTTGCGTATCTCGACGGCACGATCGTCACCGACAAGATCCAGGAAAAGCTGCGTTCGATCGAGTCGATCACGGGGCTCGATTTCGGCCGGTTCACGAAATCGATGATGCTCGCGCAAGGCGGCTTTGCCGCGTTTCTCGATGCGAAGGCCAATGAACGCGCCGAGTTGCTCGAAGAGCTGACCGGTACGGATATCTACGGCCAGATTTCCACGCGCGTGTTCGAGCGCGCAAGAGAAGAGAAGTCGGCGCTCGATGCATTGCAGGCGCGCGTCGAAGGCGTCGTCCTGCTCGACGACACGCAACGCGCCGCGCTGATGAACGAGGCGGGCGAGCTCGGCAAGGCCGAGGCGCAGCAGACCGCGAGGCTTCAGACCGTACAGGCGCTGATTCAGTGGCGCGACGATCTCGCGAAAGCCGACCTCGAACATCGGCAGGCCGCCGATGCCGAACAACGCGCACGTACGGCGCTTGCCGAGGCGCGGCCCGATCTCGACCGACTCGCGGCGAGCGAGCCCGCCGAGCAGTTGCGCGCCGTGCATGCGGCGTGGCAGAGCGCGTCGCGTGCGCATACGTCGGCCGTCGATGCACTTGCACAGGCTCGGCGCGAGCGGCGCGAAGCCATCGATACCGTGGCCGCCACGCTCTGGCGCGCGGCCGAGTTGCGCGGACAGATCGCGACGCAGGCCGAACGCGACGTGAGCGACGCGCGGCGCGATATCGCATCGATCGACGCGAGTCTCGCGGCACATCCGGCGCGCGCGAAACTCGGGGAGGCGCTCGCCGATTGGCGCGCGCAACTCGATCTGCGCCGCCAGCGGATCGCGGAGGCCGAGGCCGGCGATGCGCGCGCGCGCGCACAGGGCGCGCAGATCGTCACGCTCGACGAGAAGCTCAAGCAGACGCAGTCGGCGCTGGCCGATGCGTCGAAGGCACGCGATGCCGCGCACCACGCCGAGGCCGAGCAGCAAAGCGCGTTGAATGCGGTGCTTGCGGGCCGCGACGAGGCGTCGCTGCGCGAGCAATGGCAAGCGCTTCAGACGCGGCGCGGTGTGTTGCAGCAAGTGTTACAGATCGAGACGAAACAAGAAGAAATCCGTCGCACGCTCGCCGAAGTCGATACGCTGCTCGCGAGACGTGAACGCGAATTGGCGGACAAGACGCACGCGCATCAGCAGGCCGACGTGCAATGGCGCGGCATCGCGGAACAGATACGCGACAAGGAAAAGCTCATCGAGCAGGAGCGCCGGATTCACGAGCTTTCGGCGTACCGCGCATGGCTTCGGCCCGGTGAGCCGTGCGAGCTCTGCGGCTCGACCGAGCATCCGGCGATCACCGAATACGACGCGCTCGATCTGTCGAAAACGCAGCGCGAACTCGATGAACGGCGGGGCAAGCTTGCCGAGATCGAGGCGCGGGTGCGCGCGCTCGTGCAGGCGATTGCCGCGTTGAAAGGCGAAATCGAAGCGACCGGACAGCGTCGCGCATCGCTTGCCAAAGAGGATGCCGACCATACGACGAGCGCGGCCGCGCTTCGCGAGACATCGGGTATCGAACTCGCGGACCGCGCGAGTCTGATCGCGGCGATTGACGTCAATGCGCGCGCGGTGGACGACATCGCGGCCACGCTCAAGCAGATCGAGACGCTGCGCAATGCGGTGGAAGTCGCGGCGCGCACGCGCGTTGCCGCGGAGAAGGCCGATGGCGATGCGCGCCACGCGGTTCAGTTGATCGAGCAAGCGCGCTCGGGCGCTGTCGACCAGCACACGTTGACGATGTCGAATCTGGCCGCGATCCGAACTGAACTCGATGCACGCACCCATGCGCTCAACGCATCGGTCGGCGTGGCGGGGTATGCCGAGCGCGACGACTGGAGCGATTCCCGTGCATGGCTCGCGGAGCGCGAGGCTGAATGGAGCGCGTGGCAGCAACGCGTCGAGCGGCGCCAGTCGATCGTGCGTCAAGCGGACGTGCTCGCGCAACGCCTCGACGATGCGCGGCAGAGCGCGCAGAAATGGCGCGCGCGCTGGGACGCGTTCGTCTCCGAGCGAGACACCGAACGCGTGCGGCGCGAATCCGCGAGTGCGCGGCGCGAGATCGCCGTCGACGAACACGGTCAGGGATCGTTGTGGCTCGACGACGCGCGGGACACGCCGGCTGTCAATGAAGATGCCGTATCGGTGCGCGAAACGACGCTGGATTCGCACGCTCTGGGCGATGAGGCGCGTGCCGATGCGATCCCACGTGTTTTCAATGCGATCGAGCCTGTCGACGATCCGCGTGCCGCATTCGGCGAAGCCGAAGTGGCGCTCGATCGCGCACAGGGTCGAGCCAGCGAGTGCGCGGGCACCGTGCAAAGCCTGGCGGCGCGTGTCGAGGCGCTTGCGCGCGAGCACGAATCGGCGCGTCGGCAATGGGACGGCGCGTTGACCGCGAGTCCGTTTGCCGACGAAGCGGCGTTCGCGCAGGCGTTGATCGAGCCGGATGCGCGCGATCGTCTCCAGCAATTGCGCAAACGTGTCGACGAGGCGGTCTCCAACACCCAGGCCGTCCGGCAGGCAGCGATCCGGCGTCTCGACGCATTGCGCGCCGAGGCGAAGACCGAGGCTGCGCTCGATGCGCTGTCGGGCGAACGCGACACATTGACGGCCGCGATACGTCATCTGACGGAGCGCCAGGGCGAGATCAAGGCCCAACTGCAGGCCGACGACCAACAGCGCGAGGCGAGAAAGACCTTGTTCGAGCAGCTTGCCGCGCGGCGCGTGTCGGTCGATGGCTGGCAGCGGCTCAATAGCCTGATCGGATCGTCCGATGGCGCGAAATACCGGAAGTTTGCACAGGGCCTCACACTCGATCACTTGATTCATCTCGCGAATCGCCAGCTCGTGCGGTTGCATGGACGGTATGCGTTGAATCGCAAGCTCGGCGGCGAACTCGAGCTCGAAGTCGTCGATACCTGGCAGGGCGATATCGCGCGCGATACGCGAACGTTGTCGGGCGGCGAGAGTTTTCTCGTGAGTCTTGCACTCGCGCTCGCGCTATCGGATCTTGTGAGTCACAAGACGTCGATCGATTCGCTGTTTCTCGATGAAGGTTTCGGTACACTCGACGGCGAAACGCTCGACATCGCGCTCGATGCGCTCGATGCACTGAACGCGAGCGGCAAGATGATCGGCGTGATCAGTCATGTCGAAGCCCTCAAGGAACGGATCCCCGTGCAGATCAAGGTGCGCAAGCGCGCGGGCGTGGGATTCTCCGATATCGAGGTCAGCGGTTGACGCGGCGCGAATGAGACGGATGGTCTGTATCCGTCACACATACCTTTTGATGGCTCATCCGACCGAGGACGCCGCGACACGATCGAGGCGGCCCTCGCGACACCAAGGACCCTTATGCGACTTTTGCTTGCTCTGATTGTGCCCTGGCTGCAGTTCTTCACGATCGGCCGGCCGATTTCCGGACTCATCTGCCTCGTGCTCCAACTGACCGTGATCGGCTGGATTCCGGCGGCCATCTGGTCCGTCTATGCGCTGAGCCAGTACACGACCGACAAGAAGATCGAGCGCGCGTTCGAGCGGCGCGATTGACGAGGCGCTTTAGTCGCCGCGCTTGAGGGCGCTGCGCAGCGCGTCGAAGGTGTCGCCGGCCGTGCGGTCGAAGTGCAGCGGCGTGACGGAGATGCGTCCCGAGGCCACGACGGCGGTCTCGCTATCGGGCGCGTTCTCGCGCCGTTCACGTTCGAACTGGAGCCAGTGATACGGAATGCCGCGCGGGTCGACCTCGCGCAGCACGTTGACGCCTTTGATCAGGCCCGTGCCTTGCCGGGTCGGCGTCAACGGGCCTGCGTCGGCCGCGTCGATATCGGGGAAATTGACGTTCAGGCACGTCGGCGCATCGTGCGCGATCGCGAGCAAGGTCCGGATGACATCGGGCGCAAGCGCGCGGGCCGTGTCCCAGCGCACGCGATCGGGGTCGCGATACGTCTGGCTCAATGCAATCGACGGGAGGCCGAGCAGCAGCCCCGTCATCGCGGCGCCCACGGTCCCCGAAAACATCGTCTCGACACCGAGGTTGCCGCCGCGATTGATCCCCGAGAGGATCAGCGTCGGCGGGGCGTCGAGCATCAGGTGACGCACGCCCATCACGACGCAATCGCCGGGCGTGCCGGCCACGCCGAAGCGACGTTCGCCCTGCTGACTTACGCGCAGCGGCGAATGCAGACTGATCGAATGCGAGGTGCCGCTCTGATCGTGTTCGGGCGCGACGACCCAGACTTCGTCCGCGATGTCCGCGGCGACGGCTTCGAGCGCCGCGAGACCCGGCGCGTCGATGCCGTCGTCGTTGGTCAACAGCACACGCGAAACGATACGGTCACGAGCGGACATTCGAAGGACTCCTGGTAGGGGTAAGCGGCGATTATTGCAGAAGTAAGCGGGCGCACACTGCCGACACGATGAAAGCGGATGGCCGTGTGCGCTTCGAAGCCGGGCCGTGCAACGTGGTCACGATCACGGCGTAGGCGCAGTGAGCGGCAACCGGTTCAACCGTGAACGGCAGCCGCTGCATCGCTTAACGACGCGCATCCCGTTCGTGCTTGCGTTCGATCGCCTTGACGATCGTATGGAGCAGACGGTTTGCCGTGACCGGCACGCCGAGCGCATCGCCGCGACGCACGACGAGGCCGTTCAAATGGTCGATCTCCGAATGCTTGCCGCGCGCGAGATCCTGCGCCGTCGAAGAATACTGAGAGGGCATCGTTTCGGCGATGCCGCGCACGGCCGCGTTGACGTCGCCTGGAATGACCACCCCGTCGGCCTGCGCGACGGCCAGACATTCGGCGACGACATCGTTCATCGACGCCGCGACGCCGGGCAGATGCGCGAGCTGGCCATAGGGCATTTGCGTGATCGCCGACAGCGCGTTATACGCGCAGTTGAGCACGAGTTTCGCCCAGAGCTCGCCGCGTACGTTCGTCGAGATCGTGGTCGGCACGTGCGCGGCCGTGAGCATCTGCGCGACGGCTTCGCTTTTTTCCGAGGGCTCGATCACGAGTTCGCCGCGGCCATGATGCCGGACGTGACCGGGGCCCGCCATTTCGGTTGCGACATAGACCACGGCGGCCGCGACAGGTTGCCTGAGGATCGTGCGCAGGCGCTCGGCATTCTCGACGCCGTTCTGCAACGTGAGCACGAGGGTGGTGTCGGACAGGTGGGGTTCGAGTTCGCACGCGGCCGCTTCGGTATCGGTCGATTTCACGCAGAACAGCACGAGTTCCGCACCGTGCGCCGCGCTCGCGTGCGTGCTGGCCGCGACGCCGATGCGCTCGTCGAACGTCTGCGTCTGGAGCCGCAGTCCTTCGTTCGAGATGGCCATCACGTGTTCGAGCCGGCCGATCAGTACGACCTCGTGTCCCGCGCGCGCCAGCATGCCTCCGTAGTAGCACCCGACCGCGCCGGCGCCCATGACCGCTATTTTCATGGTGATTCCTTTTGTTGTTCGGTGTATTCGACGGCGGTGCATCGGATTCGAAGCGGACCGTGTCCGTCTGCGCGATACGCCGCCGTCGGCTTCGCATGAGGTCCGCACGAAACCGGTTTATGCAAAACGCGAAGCCGTCCCGAATCTATCGTACGCGACCCAAGCGGGTTTTCGCAGAACACTGAGATCGGGTCCGGGTTTGGACCGCATGGTGTCTCACGTCGCGTCGCGATGTGTGACATCCCGTAAAAAACGAATGTCCGGCAAATTTGGCGGAATCGTCGATTCGAATATATTTGCTCGCTTATCGGTCCTACACTGGATCGAACCTCTTTCTATTTCCACGATCATGCGCAGAGCCCTGGCCATTACTCATGTTGCGTTCGAGGATCTCGGTTCGCTCGAACCCGCGTTACTCGAAGCGGGATTCGATATCGAGTCGATCGATGCGTGTACCGCCGATTTGCGTGCGATCGATCCCGAGGAAGCGGATCTGCTCGTCGTGCTCGGCGGTCCGATCGGCGTCTACGAGCGCGAAACCTATCCGTTTATCGGACCAGAAATCGAATTGATCCGTGAACGTCTTGCCGCGCGTCTGCCGACGCTCGGCATCTGTCTCGGGGCACAACTGCTCGCCGCCGCGCTCGATGCGAAGGTGTATCCGGGGACGGCGGGCAAGGAAATCGGCTGGGCGCCCGTGCAAGCGGTGCCGGGCGTCGTCGCGCCGCCGTGGTTCGATTCGGTGCTCGAACCCGGCTTGCGCGTGCTGCATTGGCATGGCGATACGTTCGATCTTCCCGATGGGGCCACGTTGCTCGCTTCGACCGCTCAATATCGGAATCAGGCTTTTGCGGTCGGGGATTACGCGCTCGGGTTGCAATTTCATCCCGAGGTCACCGCGCAGCGCCTCGAACGCTGGCTTGTCGGTCATGCAAGCGAACTCGCGCAGGCGCGGACCGATATTCATGCGCTGCGCTCGCAGAGCCATGCGTTTGCGCCCGTGCTCGAAACCGCCGCCCAACTGCTATGGCAGCAATGGCTGACCGCCGCGTTCGACGGCGAGGTGCAGTCCACGCGCTAGCCGGCTCGGGTATCGCTCGGCGCGGTTTCAAAGATGTGAGTGAGTACTTGCAGCCGGTGAAATGACTGCTACATCGCGTTCGCACGCCGTGATCGAATTTCGCGTACTTTTCTGCATCGGTACGCAATCGGGCGCACCGCTTTGAACGAGGTCAGTCGAATATGGCTCAGTTTTCCGGCAAGAAAGTGCTCGTCGTCGGCGGAAGTTCGGGGATTGGTGAAGCGACGGCGAAGGCATTCGCCACGCAAGGCGCGAACGTGACCATTGCGTCGCGCAGTGCCGCGAAGCTCAAGGATGCGGCTGCGCGCATCGGCGCGAACACGCAGACCGTGGTGCTCGATACCGTCGATGCGGGCGCGATCGACGCGTTTTTCGCAAGCGCGGGCGCGTTCGACCATATCGTGATTTCGGCCGCGCAGACGTCGACCGGACCGATCCGGCAATTGACGCTCGACGAAGCGCATGCGTCGATGGAGAGCAAATTCTGGGGCGCGTACCGGATCGCGCGCGCCGCGCGATTCAACGAGGGCGCGTCGCTGACGTTCGTGTCGGGCTTCCTGAGCATACGGCCGAGCAAGACATCGGTGCTGCAAGGCGCGATCAACGCGGCCGTCGAGGCGCTCGCGCGCGGCCTGGCGCTCGAGCTTGCGCCCGTACGCGTCAACACCGTCTCGCCGGGACTGATCGCGACGCCGCTCTGGGAAAAGCTCAACGACGATGCGCGCAAGGCGATGTACGAGAGCGCCGCGGCGCGCTTGCCCGCTCAGCGTGTCGGTGAACCCGAGGATGTCGCGAACGCGGTGGTCTATCTCGCATCGACGCCGTTCGCGACGGGTTCCACCGTGCTGATCGACGGCGGCGGCGCGATTATCTAGCGGTCGCTGATACGAAAGGTCGAGCCGTGATGTTGAGTCGGTGTCCCGGAGTCGGGACCCTGATTCGCGGCCCGTCGCGGCGCATGCCGACCCGCATTGAAAGTCGCCCCGCAAGACCGAGGTATTCAAGCGCGGTGAACCTCATCCGAAGCAATGGCACGGATATTGGAGGGATGTGAATACGGCGGTATCGGGTGAAATTGCGAGTGCGGCATGGGGTTTTGAGGCGAAATGAACGAACGAACCCCATGCATCGCGACGAAAACACCGTTCGGGTCGGATTCAAGGAATGGAATTTCGAATTCCTTGTTTGTAGTTTTAATTTAGGGCGACTAGATTAGCCATATCCGTTGTGGAGGGCATTTGCCATGCCGACACCCGTCTCGCCCCAGTCGATATCGTTGCTCGCGCGCGTCCAGCGCTGGCTCGGCCTGGATGATGACGGGGCGTCCGAATGCCCATGCGCGGTGGCGGCCCGTATCGAACGCGCGGGCGCCGAAGCGCGCGCCAAACAGCTCGCCGCCAAAGAGGCCGCGAAGATGCGCAAGGCATCGAGCGCGCCGGCCGCTGCCTTGTCGGGTATGCGGGCGGGCGACGGCTCCGATGCATCGGCCGGGATCGATCGCGTCGTCGGATCGCCTGCCGCATCGGCCTTGGAAACCACGACCGTTTGTACATTCCGCGCCGCTGGCGCGGCGCCCGGCACACGAAGCCGCTCGAGTCGTGAGGTACGTCCCGCCGATGCGCAGCTCGATCGCGCGGTGACCTACGCGATGAGCGGCTTTTTCCATTCCGGCTTTCTCGCCGACACCTTCGTTTATTTGCCTGAAGTCTGGCTCGGCGGCGACGGCGAGCATTGACTCGACGGCGCGCGCGTTCGCGTGCCGCGCGCATCCCATTGCGCGCAGAGGCGTATCGACCTTGGATCGATGAGCGTGCGCACGCGTGCGGCGATGACGTCGCCGAGCTGCGCGAGCGTCGACATCGTGCTGCCGAAAGGCAACGACCACGCTTGCTTCGACGAAGCCACATGCATGCGCTCGCCATCCCTAAGCAGGATCAACGGCGGTGCGCACGCGCCCGCGAGCGCTTCGCCGAGGTCGTGAACCACCATGAAGTCGCGCAGCCGCGCGTCTTCGTCGTCGATCTGCGCGTCGGTCATCGCGTCGCGCTGCGCGTGCCAGCGCTCGAACGCGCGCGTACGGAGTCCGACGAGCGACGCCGCCCTTGCATCGTCGCGGTCGAGGGGGATCGGACACGTATCGTCTTCGATCAGGTACGGCCATGCGCGGCGCAGGAATTCGAGCATATCGATCCAGCACCAGGTCATCGTGTCGGTTGCGCCGTATGCGGCGTGTGCGCCGGATCGACCCCAGATATCGACGGAGCCGATCGAGATCGACAGATCGCCCCAAGTCCTGCCGACCGGACCTTGCGTCCCGTAGCCGCTGCGCCATCGGAGCGCGCCATGCAGACCGTCGGGCGCGCCGAACGTCAGCGTCGGGTTTTCCACGTTGTGTTTAGCCACGCGTTCAGCCTTGCGGTTTCTCCAAGGGATTCGGCTCGATATTCGAGTTCGCGAAGGATCGGTCTCGGCGGGGGCATCATGGGCGGACCATGCGGAAACCCGTGCCAAGTCGCGCCGCCGTCGTCCGAGCAGGCCGCGTAGATCGCGCCGTCGAAATAGGCCCACAGGCGATAGGGCGTATCGGGCAGCGTGCGCCTGAATTCAGGGATCGCATGCTGAAGCAGCATCTCGGCGTGCGCTTCGCAGAATGTGTGCGGACACTTCGCGATCCAATAGTTGCCCTTTTGAAGCACCATCCTCGGCGACATCGATGTGCCGCGATGCTTGCGGCGATGTTCGCCCTTGCGATATCGAAGCGTCGTATTGGGCCGGGGCCAGCGTGAATGGGTCATACTCGTTGCGCCTCGCGAAAGGGGTTCCGTTGCACTGGGATGGAACACATCGTGGCATGTCGCCGCGCGACACCGGCGGGTCATCGAGGCTCGATCGGCGAGCTTGTTTTGCTACGAGAGGATCGGAAGATTCCGCGCGGGATTGGCCGCGTGCCGACGGCGTGTGCGTGGCGCGCGCGAGGGTCGTCGCCCGGGTCCGATTCGGCGGGCGAATCGGACGATGTCGTGCATTCGGCGTCACGCGGATACGTGTATCGACGCGCAGAGACGGGCGAGTGCGATTCAGGCGGGTTTCAAGCGGGATTCAAGCGGATTTCAGGCTCAAGGAGCGGGCATGATCGATCACACGGGTGTTGTCGTCAGCGATTTCGAACGCAGCAAGGCTTTCTATTCGGCGGCATTGGGCGCGATCGGCTATGCGTTGATTGCCGAATATCCGGCGGCGGTGACGGGCGATACCGATGTCGCGGGATATGGCGAGGACGGCAAGGCCGATTTCTGGGTGGCGCGCGGCACGCCGAATGATCCGCCCGTGCATATCGCGTTTCGCGTCGACACGCGCGCGCGGGTCGACGCGTTCTATCGCGCGGCGATCGATGCGGGCGGCCGTGACAATGGCGGGCCAGGTGTGCGCGAGCACTATCATCCGCATTACTACGGCGCGTTCGTGCGCGATCCCGATGGCCACAATATCGAAGCGGTGTGTCACGCGGCGGTTTAGGTCTCGCGACGGCTTAGAGGCGTTTGCGAGCCGATCCGTCGGCGAAGCGCGTCTTGCTCGGCGTGATGGGCGAAGCGCGAAGAATGCCGACGCATCCTCAGAACAAACTGGATTGTTGTTCGGTCACCATGCGAACGCCGTTGAGTTCGTTGAGGCGGAGGCGGGCTTTCGCGAGGTCGTGAAGCAATTGGCGCTGGAGCCAGGTTTCGGCGCCGCCGCCGAATGCTTTATCGAGCCGCAACGCCATTTCCGGCGAAATGGATGCCTTTCCGCCAAGCAAATTGGTCAGCGCTTGCCGGCTGACGCCGAGCGCCGCCGCAGCCTCGGTGACGGACAGGTTGAAGCGTTCTAGACAGTGCTGCCGAACGATCACGCCAGGATGAATGAACTCGGAATTCGCCATGGACGAGACAATATCGGGCAAATTCGGATGCGTCAATTGACAAGCGACGCTTGTCGAATAGGCGATCGACACGTTTTGACGCGTTGATTTAGGGTGGAATTCACGCGGCGGATTGCGCGAAATTGGCGTCGCGTACGCGAGGGCTTTGCAATAATTCCGCAGCCGCAGCCGCAGCCGCAGCCGCAGCCGCAGCCGCAGCCGCAGCCGCAGCCGCAGCCGTACCTGCATCCACATCTGTCGATGCATGCCGCGCGATTCGGAAAAAATTGCGGGGTCATCGAAATCGGCGATTTCGACCGAATCGATCGGCTTATGCGCTTGAGGCGGGCGATCCGGTCGTCCGAAACAGCAGGCGATGCAGATCGTCGATGGCAAAAAGGCTCGGAAGAGCCCATACTTCGCCTCGGTGGATACGTCCACTACCCGCCGTGATCCGCAGTTTCGGCTCTCCAAGCCACTCTACCTCCACGTCGTTGCGCTAGATAAGCCAGTCGCCGACTGGTCATTCGCCCGCCCAAAGCGTCCTCTAGGGGCACCTCGTATTGCACGAACGCATACGCTGGCGCCCTGGACTCCCGCCCTTCAAATTGGAGCCCTGCATGGCGAAAGAAGAACTCATTGAACTCGATGGCGTTGTTGACGAAGTCCTGCCCGATAGCCGTTATCGGGTCACGCTCGACAACGGCGCGATCATCTCCGCCTATGCGTCCGGCAGAATGCGCAAGAACCATATTCGAATTCTCGCGGGAGACCGCGTGACCCTCGAATTGTCCGTCTACGATCTCACGAAAGGGCGTATCAACTTTCGTCACAAGGACGAACGCGCCACAAGCATGCCGCGTCCCGCGCCGATGCGCAGACGCTGACGAGACCTTGCGCTGCCGCTTGCGCGCGCTATGCTTCGAGTGCGTGACGCGGCCGTTCGACTTGGCATCGTTCCGAAATCAGCGCGCGACGCGTCGAGCGCAGCGTACGACCCCATCCGACGCACCCCCGTATTGAGGATCAAGATCATGGCTACCGGCACTGTGAAGTGGTTCAACGACGAAAAGGGCTTCGGATTCATCACGCCTGACGGCGGGGGCGAAGACCTGTTCGCTCACTTTTCGGAAATCAAGAGCGAAGGCTTCAAATCGCTCAAGGAGAACCAGAAGGTCAGCTTCGAAGTCAAGCAAGGACCGAAGGGCAAGCAAGCCGCCAATATTCAGGTGATTTGACGCCGCGGCTTAGCGCGCGAGCCGATCGACAGATCGCGCTCGCGCACGTTTTGAGCGCGCGAATGAATATGTGTCGAACATACACACATATATTTCGAACTAAAGCGCTTGCGCTTTTCCGCCGCGTCTTGATACTGCTCCGCACTTCCGCACTTCCGCACTTCCGCACTTCCGCACTTCCGCACTTCCGCACTTCCGCACTTCCGCACTTCCGCACTTCCGCACTTCCGTATCGCCGACGACCCCTGACGACCGCTGACCACGGCCCCTTGCTTCGCGCTATCGCGCCTTGAAAAACGTCGCAAACAGATCGTGGCCGGGTGACGTAAGCGGGGCGGTTATGCTTCGCCCCGAGCGCTTGCGCGACCCTGACTCGTGCAACGCCGTGTCCTCGTCGAGTCCGACGGGGCGAATACCCGTATAGACGGCACGCGGTCGGATCAGATCGGGATGCGTACGTTGTTCGAGTCCATGTGCAATCCAGCCGATCGATCGCCCGAGCGCGAACAAACCGAATGCCGCGCCGATCGGCAGCCGCAAGTGTCTGCGCACGGCCACGAGCGCGAGATCCACGGTCGGCTTCTGACCGACGAGCGCGCTTCCCGTATCGATCATGGCCTTCCATTGGGGATGACGCGGCAATACGCGCGATAACAGAAACGCCGCCCGCACATCGCCGTCGGGATAGAGCGCATGTCCAAAGCCCGGCAAATCTTCGCCGCGCGCGAGACGATCGCGCATTTTGCGTTCGATATGCGTGTTGCCGAGTTCGTCCCAAAGCGCCTCGCCGCGTGCCGTGGTCGCGCCGTGACGGCCGCCCGACAGACCCGCGAGTCCGCCGATGACGACCGCGCGCAGGCTGGCATCCGTCGATGCGATGCATCGCCCCGTGAAGCTCGATGCGTTCAATTCATGATCGGCGCAGAGGATCAGCGTCATGCGGATCAGCTCGGCGCCTTGCGGACCCACGCCCCACGCGCGCGCGCATTGCTCATGGATCGGTGTCGTATCGGGCCGCGTGCGCAACAGACATGCGGCCAGAATGCGGACGAGATCGCCGCATCCCTGCGCCTGACGTTCGGCCGCGCGCTGCCAGATCGCCGTGGACGCGTCGTCGCTCGCGACCGCGAACAGCGGCAGCAACGCCTGTTCGGCGCGTTGATCGGCGTAGTGCTTGAAGAGCGGCCGCAATACTGCGGGGATCGTGGGCGCGCGATGGCCGAATGCCTGGTTCGCATCGCATTGCCATAGCAGCGCGGCGACGTCTTCAAAGCTTGCGTGACGAGCGAGTTCGAGCGCATCGATGCCGCGATAACAGAGCCGCCCGGCTTCGATCAACGTGATGCTCGATTCGAGCACCGGCGAGCCCCAGTTCAGCGCGGCTTTCGCGACTTCCTTCGGCTTCCGGCCGCGTGCGCGTTGCCCCGCGAGCCGATCGACATCGGCGGCGAGATAGCGGCTTTCGCGTTGCTGTTCGCCGGGCTCCGCGCGAAGCAAACCGCGGCTGACATACGCGTAAAGCGTCTGGCGCGATACGCCGAGGCGCGCCGCCGCTTCGATCGAGTTCAGGTAGTTCGACATGGCATGGAGGTCGTTTCGTTCGATACGTTGATCAGGATAATCAACATTGACAATCAATACGAGCAAGACGATCTTTGCCTGACCCAATCCAGTCGAGGTCAGCATGCGCAGCGATTCGATCATCTCCAACGAGGACACGGCCGAACGGCGTCCGGTATCGCGTCATCTGCATACGTTCTGGGAAGCCGCAGGCGGTCATGCGCCGCTGCTCGACGCCGTTCGGGTGCACGGCATCGGCGAACGCGTCTCCCCGTTTCGCGTGACGGACTTCGCCACCGCCGCAGTGGGCGCGGCCGGCGCCGCCGTCGCCGAATTGCTGCTCGCGGCGACGGGTGAATTGCCGCCGGTTCGCGTCGATCAGCGTTTGACGTCGCTCTGGTTCGGCGTGTCGCTGCGTCCGCAAGGATGGAAGCTGCCGCCGATCTGGGACGTCGTGGCGGGCAACTATCGCGCGCGCGATCGCTGGATCCGGCTTCACACGAACGCGCCGCATCATCGCGAGGCTGCATTGGCCGTGCTCGGTTGCGCGGCGGACGCGGAGTCGGTCGCGCAAGCCGTCAGCCGATGGGATGCGGGCGCGCTCGAAACGGCGATCGTCGAACGGGGCGGCTGCGCGGCGATGATGTATTCGAGGAAGGAATGGGCCGAACATCCGCAAGGCCGCTCGGTCGCGACCGAGCCCCTGCTGCATCTTCGCGATGCGACGTACGCGACCCAGGGCGCGACGGGCATCGCCGCGCATGCATGGCGTCCGGCCAAGGATCGGCCTCTGCGCGGCATTCGCGTGCTCGATCTGACGCGCATTCTCGCGGGACCTGTCGCGACGCGATTTCTCGCGGGTCTGGGCGCCGAGGTGCTGCGGATCGATCCCTATGGCTGGGAAGAGCCGAACACGGTGCCCGACGTCGTGCTCGGCAAACGGTGCGCGCGGCTCAATCTCAAGGAGCGCGCCGATCTCGACACGCTGAAACGCTTGCTTCGCGAAGCGGATATCGTGGTCCACGGATATCGAGCCGACGCGCTCGCGCATCTCGGCTTCGATGCGGAACAGCGGCGTATGCTGAATCCGTCGCTGATCGACGTGTCGCTCGATGCGTATGGCTGGACCGGGCCGTGGCGCGAGCGGCGCGGCTTCGATAGCCTCATTCAAATGAGCACGGGCATCGCCGAAGCGGGCATGTCCGTGATGGGCAGCGACGAACCGGTGAGCTTGCCCGTTCAGGCCATCGATCATGCGACGGGCTACCTGATGGCGACGGCCGCCGTGCGCGGATTGACGACGCGCTTGAAGCACGGTGTCGGCATCGAGGCGCGTGCATCGCTCGCGCGCACGGCGGCCGAATTGCAGCTGCGTTCGGAACCGATGAGCGAGGTGGTCGCGCTCGCCATGGACGGCCCGACGGATCGCGCCTTGCATGTCGAGTCGACGTCGTGGGGACCGGCCGTCAGACTGTTGCCGCCGCTCGAGATCGAAGGCGCGCCGCTTGCGTGGTCGTATCCGGCGCGTGCCCTGGGTTCGTATGAACCGCAGTGGCTCGCGTCGAATACGGATCTCTGAGCGTGTATCCGGCTCGACTCGGGTTCAATGACGTTCGTGCGATGCGCCGCTGCCCTGCGCGTTCGCGGCGGCGATCGTATCGAGCGCCGCAAGCGCATCGTCCGGCAAGCGCAGATCCACGCTTGCGATGTTCTGTTCGAGATGCGCGACCGATGAGGTGCCCGGGATCAGCAGCATGTTCGGCGCGCGCTGCAACAGCCATGCAAGGGCGACCTGCATCGGCGTCGCGTCGCATTGCTCGGCGGTTCGGCTCAACGCGTCGGCTTGCAGCGGCGTGAAACCGCCGAGCGGAAAGAACGGGACATAGGCGACGCCGTCGCCGGCCAGTTGATCGATCAGCGCCTCGTCGTGTCGATGCGCGAGGTTGTAGAGGTTCTGCACGCAGACGATGTCCGTGATCGTGCGTCCCTGTGCGATCTGCCGCGCGGTCACGTTGCTCAGACCGATATGGCGGATCAGACCCTTCGCCTGGAGTTCGGCGAGCGCCGTCAAGGGCGCTTCGATATCGCCTTCGCCCGGTCCGCTCACATTGAACATCGCGCGGTAATTGACGACGTCGAGCACATCGCGGCCCAGATTGCGCAGATTGTCGTGGACGGCCGATTCAAGCTCGGCCGCCGACGACGCGACATTCCACGATGCATCGTCGCCGCGCTTTGCCCCGACCTTCGTGACGATCGTCAGCGTATCGGGATACGGGGCGAGCGCTTCGCGAATAATTTGATTTGTCACATGAGGGCCATAAAAGTCGCTCGTGTCGATATGCGTGATGCCGCGCTCGACGGCGGCGCGCAATACGGCCACCGCGGCCGCGCGATCCTTCGGCGGACCGAAGACGTGAGGTCCCGCGAGCTGCATCGCGCCGTATCCCATGCGCGTGACGCTCCGTGTGCCCAGTTTGAAAGTCGCCGCATGCGTTGCGTCGGTCATTGCCGTTCCTTTTCCTGTGTCCTGTGTCATGTGGGCCGCGATGGCATCTGAGTAGAATACGAATAATTATTCAGATTGGAAATTCGCATATGCGCGCGAGTCACCCGGGCGGGTTGGATGCCCGCAAACAGCCCAGGCAGGCGCGTTCCGTCGCCACCGTGGACGCCATTTTCGACGCGACTATTCAGGTTTTGCTGGGCGAAGGCCTCGAGCGCCTGACGACGATACGCGTGGCGGAGCGCGCGGGCGTGTCCGTCGGAACGCTTTATCAATACTTTCCGCAAAAACAGGCGTTGTTGTTCGCCGTGCTGCAGCGGCACCTCGAACGGATCGTCGGCGATCTCGAACGGGCCGCCGCATCGGTGCACGGCGCGTCGTTGGAGACGATGGTGCAGACGGTCGTCGCGGCATTCGTCAGCGCGAAAACGGATAGTCTCGACGAATCGCGCGCGCTGTATGCCGTGTCCTACCAACTCGATTCGAGTGCCTATGTGCGCGAAGTCGAGGCCCGTAATCACGCCGCGCTCGAAGCGATGCTCAAGACGGCGTCGGATGCGCGATTCGACGACATCGGCACGACGGCCTTCATGTTCATGGGCGCGATGGTCGGCCCCCTGCGTTTGCTGCTTCAGTCGAAGTCGCCGCGATCGATGGTGCACGGACTCTCGCGTCAGCTCGAATCGCTTTGCCTTGGGTATCTCGAACGCGAAGCGCGTCCGAAGGCGGCACAGAAACGCCGAGCGGCCGTGGCGATCTGATACGAAGAAAAAGATGCACGCGGGCGTTTTGCCCGGCTAACCTATATGCACACCGCGCGTGGGCGCGATGACACAGTCCGCACAAAGGGGATTCGACGCGATGAGCATCGTGCATTTGATCGGAGGGGAAAAGGGTGGTGTCGGCAAGTCGCTCGTGGCCCGCGTGCTGGCGCAGTACTTCATCGACCGCAACCTGCCGTTCGTCGGCTTTGACACCGACCGCTCGCATGGCGCGCTCCTGCGTTATTACGG
Source organism: Pararobbsia silviterrae (assembly GCF_003628125.1). Taxonomy (GTDB): domain Bacteria; phylum Pseudomonadota; class Gammaproteobacteria; order Burkholderiales; family Burkholderiaceae; genus Pararobbsia; species Pararobbsia silviterrae. The sequence goes on along the minus strand of NZ_RBZU01000015.1, from coordinate 116,546 downwards.
CGAATTCGCCGCGCCCGCCGTGCTCGATGGCCACGATAGCCTCGATCCCGTACTCGAAGCCGCCATCGAACAGCCGGATCGCCGCATCCTCGTCGATCTCGCGGCACAGACGCAGCAGTCGGTCTCGAAGTGGTTCGACGACGCCGACGTGCTCGGTGTCGCGCATGAAAGCGGCGTGACGTTCACCTGGTGGCACGTGATGGATGCGGGCCGCGATTCCGTCGATCTGCTGCGGCAGTGGCTCGATCAGTTCGGCGAGACGATGCGTTTGATCATCGTGCTCAATGAAATTCGCGGCGAGCGTTTCGAGTTACTCGAAGCGTCGGGCGAGCGTCAGCGTGCGGAGGCGCTGGGCGCGGCGTTCGTTTCGTTACGCCACCTTCCCGATACGACGATGCAGAAGATCGACCAGAACAGTTTGAGCTTCTGGGCGGCCGCGCATCATCCGGATCGCGCGAGCGTCGGTCTCGGCATGCTCGAACGTCAACGCGTCAAGGTCTGGCTCAGTCGAGCCTATGAGCAGATCGACAAGGTTGCGCCCTAAGTTGTGCACTAAGCATCCGCAACGACCGACGCGAAATCGCGTAGAAATGTGTCGATCTGAGCCGCATAGGGCGGCGTGCGGAGCAAGGCCGCGATGTCTTCGGGCGTTTTGCCGATCAACGGGATTCGCAGGAACAGGTCCTGCGAAAACCGGCTGCTGACCGTCGACAGGATCCGCCTGAGCGAGGCGAGCATCTCGTCGCCGCGATGGGACGCGTGCGCGAGAACGACGGGTTTTCCGATGATTTCGAATCGTGAGACCAGCCAGTCGATCGCGTTCTTGAGACCGCCGGGCACGGCATGCACATACTCGGGGCTCGCGACGATGAGCCCGTCGGCACGCGATACGTGGTCGAGGAACGCGCTCACCTCGGCCGGCGTGTCGTGTTCGAGGTCGGGCGAGAAGACCGGCAAACGATCGAGCCGGTGCAGCACGACGATCTCGATGCCGTCGGGCGCGAGCGCCTTCATCGCTTCGAGCAGGGCCGTGTTGGTCGAACGTTGCCGGGCGCTGCCGGAAATAGCCAAGAGACGCATCGCGACGCTGTCCTTACGTGGGTTCGACGGTTTGTTCGTGCGGATCGAGGGCCATTATCCGTCATCGTCCGTCATGGGTTCGTTATCGATCCGTCGAGCGAGCCGCCCCCCTGTTTTGCATACTCCCCACCAGTACTGTAGGATGCCCCCGTTCCGTATCCGATAAGGGGCATCGATGCCGCACACCGCCGAGGAAAAGAAGCGTGTCTTGGCGCGCGTGCGCCGCGTGCGGGGACAGATCGACGCCCTGGAGCGCGCACTCGAGGAAGGGGCCGAATGCGGCCCCGTGCTTCAGCAGATCGCTGCCGTGAGAGGGGCGGTCAACGGCCTGATGGCCGGTGTGCTCGAGAGCCATCTGCGCGAGACATTCGCAAGCCTCGCCGAATCGGACGAATCACGGCAAACGCCCATTGACGACGTCGTGTCGCTCGTGCGTTCCTATCTCCGCTAAGCCCGGTCGGCGTCCGTACGGCGCGGTCGCCGGGGGTTCATCTTTCTTTACCAGGACTGTCCATGAAATCACGTGCTGCTGTTGCCTTCGCGGCGGGAGAACCGCTCAAGATCGTCGAGATCGACGTCGAGCCGCCGCGCAAAGGCGAAGTGCTCATCAAGATCACGCACACGGGCGTTTGCCATACCGACGCATTCACGCTCTCGGGCGACGATCCCGAAGGGATCTTTCCGGCGGTGCTGGGCCATGAGGGGGCGGGCATCGTCGTGGAAGTCGGCGAAGGCGTGACGAGCGTCAAACCGGGCGATCACGTCATTCCGCTTTATACCGCCGAGTGCGGCGAGTGTCTGTTCTGCAAGAGCGGCAAAACCAATCTGTGCGTGTCCGTGCGCGCGACGCAGGGCAAAGGCGTGATGCCCGACGGCACGACGCGCTTCAGCTACAACGGCCAGCCGATCTATCACTACATGGGCTGTTCGACGTTCAGCGAATACACGGTTGTCGCGGAAGTGTCGCTTGCGAAGATCGATCCGCAAGCGAACCCCGAGCATGTGTGTCTGCTCGGTTGCGGCGTGACGACGGGCCTCGGCGCGGTCAAGAACACGGCCAAGGTGCAGGAAGGCGACAGCGTCGCGGTCTTCGGACTCGGCGGCATCGGTCTGGCCGTCATTCAGGGCGCGAAGCTCGCGAAGGCCGGACGCATCATCGCGATCGACACGAACCCGTCCAAGTTCGACCTCGCGCGCGCGTTCGGTGCGACCGATTTCGTGAACCCGAAGGATTATGACAAGCCCGTGCAGCAAGTCATCGTCGAGATGACCGGCTGGGGCGTGGACCACAGCTTCGAGTGCATCGGTAACGTCAATGTCATGCGCGCCGCGCTTGAATGCGCACATCGCGGATGGGGGCAGGCGGTCATCATCGGCGTGGCGGGTGCGGGCCAGGAAATCTCGACGCGTCCGTTCCAGCTCGTGACGGGCCGTCGCTGGCTCGGCACCGCGTTCGGCGGCGTCAAGGGCCGATCGGAATTGCCGGGCATGGTCCACGACGCGATGGCCGGGAATATTCAGCTCGCGCCGTTCGTCACGCATACGAAGGATCTCGAGGGCATTAACGAAGCCTTCGACCTCATGCACGAAGGCAAGTCGATCCGGACCGTGGTCCACTTCTGACGGAGCGAGGCGATGTCGATCCAAGTGGTCTTGCTTCCGGGTCTGCTCTGCGACGACGCAGTCTGGGTCGATCAGCGCGAGGCGTTGAGCCGTATCGCCGACTGCCATGTGCCCGACTACGGCATGCGCCGTTCGATCGCAGACATGGTGGACCATGTGCTCGCGAGCGTCGACGCGTCGACGCTGCTCGTCGCCGGACATTCGATGGGCGGGCGCGTCGCGCTCGAAATCGCGCGTCGCGCGCCGGACCGTGTCGCCGCGCTTGCCCTGCTCGATACGGGCTATGAGGCGCGCGATGCGGGCGAAGCCGGCGCCAAGGAGCAAGCGGCGCGCTTCGCTTTGCTCGACACCGCGCGCGCCAAGGGCATGCGCGCGATGGGCGAGGCCTGGACGCCCGGCATGGTGCATCCGAGCCGGCTCGCGTCCGAGGTCTATGAGTCGATCCTGAAGATGATCGAGCGGAGCACGCCCGAGAAGTTCGAGGCCCAGATTCGCGCCCTGCTGGACCGGCCGGATGCCACGCCCGTGCTCGCGGAGATTCGCTGTCCGACGGTGCTCGTGTGCGGCACGGAAGATCGATGGAGTCCGCTGTCGCGCCATGAAGAGATGCAGGCGCGGATGCGCGAGGCGACGCTCCACGCGATCGAGACATGCGGGCATATGTCGACGATGGAGCGTCCCGAAGCCGTCACCGGCATCCTCGTCGAGTGGGCTGAACGGGCCGTGCGTGCGTAGGTCTTCGGGAGGCGCGGCGCTTAGGGCGCCGTGTCGAGATACGCGGGTCGCACGCGAACGCGGCGATCCGCGCACGGCGCGGCACCGTGCAGTACGGCGCGGCCCGGCGCTCCGCCGTACTGCAGCGTGATAGCGGTCACGCTTTAGCTTTGACTCGTGACGTCGCGGCGCCGGCCGCGCTTGGCCTCGTACATCGACGCATCGGCGGCGCGCAGAAGCGCATCGACGCTGCGGTGTTCGCGCGTGACGGGTGCGACCCCCACGCTCACGCCGACTCGCGTCGAGATTCCCGGCATGATTTCAAACGGCCGTTCCATTGCGCGTACGACCGTGCTCGCGAGTTCGGCCGTGCTATCGCGGAACGTATCGATGATGACGAATTCGTCGCCGCCCATGCGCGCGACGAGCGCCTGTTCGCTGCCCAAGCCGCGCAAACGATTGGCGAACTGCATGAGCAAGGTGTCGCCTGCTTCGTGACCGTGCGCGTCGTTGACGGGCTTGAATCCGTCGAGATCGAGATACAGCAGCGTCATGCCGGGCGTGATGCGCGCGCCGCCGTCGAGCGCCGCCGCATGAAAGAGGCCCGCGCGGTTCAGCAGGCCGGTCAGCATGTCATGGCGTGCGCGATGGCTGTTCTCGCGTTCGGCTTTCATGGTCGCGATCAGCATCGCGTTCAGGCGCCGTGCGGCGACGCTCATCGCGAACAGATAGAACGGAATCTGCAGCAGCGTCAGCAGCAGCACGCGTTCGCCCGACACAAGCGCGCCCAGGCAGCAGGGCCCGAGCGAGAGAAAGATCATGACGGCGACGAGGCGCGGGGCGGCGAAGTTGCGAAAGCAGATGCCGCCGACCATGGCCGCGGCGGAGAGAAATGCGAGCGTCGCGGCGACCCAATCGCCGCTGATCGCGCTGACGAACGCGCCGTAGCCGACCGTGGCGCCCCAGAGCGGCGCGAGCAGCAAATAGAGGTCGGTGGGCGTCGGCTTGCCGATGGCCGCGCGCCTGCGCGAGACGACGAGCACGCCGAAGCGGATCGCGCAGATCGCGATCTCGGCGACGAGCCAAAGCCGGAACAAGAAAGTCGGATGCCGGAGCGCGAGGACCCAGGCGACAGCGACCGTATTGAACACACCGCCGAAAAAAATAGGCAGCGTTCCGAACAGGGTGCCCACGAGCGAAACGCGAATTTCATGCGGGGTATCGCGCCCCGGCTCGGCTAGCCACGTCGCAAGCCGCCCCCGCGGCAGCGTGAAGACTCGATCACTGCTCTGCAATTCTTGAAGCCCCTTTTTTTTAAGCGCGGGCCATGTCTTATCTTTCCCCGATGCCCGCTGCGCCGTGCCGCTTTCTCATGTATCACGCGCGATCGTACACGACGATCGGTACGCCGACATTGATCTGTTGCATGAAAAATCGTAGCGGCGAATGCCTGTGCGTTGCCCGTGATTGTAAAGAGGGTCGGGCGACGTCATGTCATCGAAAGAGGCCGGAACCTTAACGCGCGTTACGCGTGTAGCAATTCGGCACGTTGAAGCGATGCATTCGAATCGGATGACGCAATGGGACAAGGCTGAGCCACGCTAAGACGGACGCCGTCAACGATGCGTATGAATGTGTATGGCTTGTCTTAGGCCGAGTCCCTAGGCCCGCTTCTTCGGCGTTATTCCTCAGGCTTTATCCTTTAAGCCTTATGTCTTAGCCAATATTTCTTAGCCCCGATTCCTTAAGTCTGGTCTTTGGGGCCGGCGCGCGACCCTGATGCTTTGCCCCCGATTCTTGGGTCGGCGTCTTTGATCGGATGCCGGGCCCCGATCGCATGCGTGTCGGCGCGCCGTTCGCGATCCGTCGGCGATTCAACGCACGAGGCACGGACGCTTGTTGTCGAATGTCCAGTTCGGAATCAGGAACTGCATGGCGACGGCGTCGTCTCGCGCACCGAGGCCATGCTGCAGATAGAGCGCGTGCGCGCGTTCGAGCGCGTCGACGTCGAGTTCGATGCCGAGACCCGGCTTGTTCGGCACGCGCACTTTGCCGCCGACGATCTGCAGCGGGTCGCGCGTCAGATGCTGACCGTCCTGCCAGATCCAGTGCGTGTCGATCGCGGTGATCTTGCCGGGCGCCGCCGCTGCGACATGCGTGAACATCGCCAGTGAAATATCGAAGTGATTGTTCGAGTGCGAGCCCCAGGTGAGGCCCCAGTCGTGACACATCTGCGCAACGCGCACCGAACCCTGGAGGGTCCAGAAATGCGGATCGGCCAGCGGAATATCGACCGACTGAAGCTGGATCGCATGTCCCATCTGACGCCAATCCGTCGCGATCATATTGGTCGCCGTCGGCAGGCCCGTCGCGCGCCGGAATTCGGCCATGACCTCGCGGCCCGAGTAGCCATGTTCCGCGCCGCACGGATCTTCGGCATAGGCGAGCACGTGATGCTGATCCCGGCACAACCGGATCGCTTCCGCGAGCGACCACGCGCCATTCGGATCGAGCGTGATGCGTGCGTCGGGGAAGCGTTCCGCGAGCGCGGTGACGGCTTCGATTTCGGCATCGCCGTCGAGCACGCCGCCCTTGAGCTTGAAATCATTGAAGCCGTAGCGTTGCTGCGCGGCTTCGGCGAGACGCACGACCGCCTCGGGCGTCAAGGCTTCCTCGGTTCGCAGGCGTTCCCAGTCGTCGCGACCGTGCTCGCCGGATGCGTAGGGCAGTGTCGTCTTGCGGCGGTCTCCGATATAGAACAGGTAGCCGAGCATTTCGACTTCGTCGCGTTGCTGGCCTTCGCCAAGCAGCGCGGCGACGGGCACGCCGAGGTGCTGGCCGAGCAGATCGAGCAGCGCGCATTCGAGCGCCGTGACCGCGTGAATCGTCGTGCGCAGATCGAAGGTCTGCAAGCCGCGGCCGCCGGCGTCGCGATCGGCGAACGCTTTTCGTACCGCGTTGAGCGTGCCTTGCAGATTGCCGATCGATTGTCCGACGACGAGTGACCGCGCATCGTCGAGCGTCTTGCGGATGCTTTCGCCGCCCGGGACTTCGCCGATGCCGATATGGCCCGCGCTGTCCTTGAGGATCACGACATTGCGCGTGAAGAACGGGCCGTGCGCGCCGCTGAGGTTCATCAGCATGCTGTCGTGGCCCGCGACGGGGACGACACGCAGTTCGGTCACGGTGGGCGATGCGTTCGTGGGGACGGGGTGGCCTGACATGGGGGAGTCCGTTCGAAAAGGATGGGTTCGAACGCATGTTCGAACGTGAAGTGGATCGGCACGGCGGCGACAGCCGGCTGCACGGCCGCCGATCGTCGTGAGCCGGGGCTGGGGCGCACGAGGGTCAAATCGGCGCGTCGCCGGCCGCGCGGTTAGATCGATCGTGTGACGATCGATCTAAGTTGTCTGACAACAGACTATAATGCATCGCCAGAATGGGAATGCCGATGGTTTACCCTGGGACGCATGCGGGTATCGGATATCACGATCCCATCGCACTCCGGAAAGTGCTTTTGCTTCAATTTCAAGGCGTTTCGGACCGCCGTGCGGTGACCCGGACGTGATGTTCTTGTCGAGCGAGTCTATTCGCGGCACGACGTGGCCGACCGTGGCGCTGATCATCAAATTGATATCTGATGTCGGACAACATCAATTTGCCTCGATACGGCGCGCGACGTCGAGGCCGTCCGCGTGTTTCCCGCATAGGTCGATCCGACTCGCGCCCTCGGTGACACGTGTGCGGTCGGGTCGAAGATGGCCTTATTGCGGGGATGAACGGCGTATCGGTTCGGTCAGGTTTCGAATGTCTGACGTCCTTGTTGCATGACGGAAAAGCATGGGGCTCGGGGTATTTGTATCGAAAGGTAAAAAACGACAGCGCCCCGGCCTGGCGCGGCGCGGGGGGCGGATGTCTTGAGCGGGCGATCGGACGACTCTCATGCTGCGCGTGCATGCGTCTATACTGGCCACTTTTCCGGCCACGGAACGTGTGCCGACATAGTGAACAGAATTTCATCACCCACATTACGCCGATCGTTTGAGTACGCACGCATGGCTGGCGGCGGTCGATCCCATTAGGATTGCGACACGCTGCCTACCCGATCCGGCATGGCCCGGCGAAAGACGCAAGCGGCACGGACAGCTGCCGCATTCCGTCGCCATACGTCCTGGAAACTCATATTGGCTCACGCAAACGCGTCATCTATGAACGACACTGAATCCGTCTTCCTTCCGCAATTGCGCCGCCCTTTCTATATCGTTGCTCCGCGTTACGTCAGAACGTCGGCCGGCATCAAGGTGCTGCACTACTTGTGTCATGCGCTGAACCGGATGGGGGAGCAGGCGTTCCTGGTCGTGGTCCCGCACTATTCGTCTTACCTTGCGACCCATCCTTCGCTCAATACACCGGTTTTGACGAAGCGCATCATGGACTTTCATCGTGAAAACGGTTTGACACCGATCACGATCTATCCGGAAAGCGTGAAGGGCAACCCGCTCAATGCACCGTTCGTCGTGCGTTATGTGCTGAACTACGCGGGTCTGCTCGGCGGCGACGATGAGTTTCATGAGGACGAGTACTGCATTTCATACAGCGAGTCCATTGCGGGCTCGGTACCGCATTCGCATCACACGATTTTCATTCCTGCTTCGGATCCGACGTTCTTTACGGCCGCGCCCGGCGTGCAGCGCAAAGGCGCGTGCTTTTATGCGGGGAAATACAAGTACTATCACGGCGCGAAGACGTATCCGATTACGGACGGCTTGCAGGAAATCACGCGCGATCGGCCTGGCGCGCAAACACCTGCGGAAATCCGCGACCTGTTTCAGCGCTCGGAAGTGTTTTATTGCTATGAGAACTCCGCGCTGATCATCGAGGCCATTTTGTGCGGGTGTCCGGTCGTGTTATTGCCGAACGAGCACTTTACCGATGTGATCGGCAAGGTCGAACTCGGCGATGATGGCTACGTGTGGGGGGCGGACGACGCGGCGGGTCTCGAACGCGCCCGACAGACGCTCGCAATTGGACGCGAGCGTTATCTGAGTCTGTACGCGCAGGCCGAGCAGGCGTTGCGCGAATTTGTGGCATCGACGCAGGCCGCCGCGGAAAGTGTGCCGTACGCGCAGCCTATGTCCGACGATTATGTCGAGCGCATCACGTGGTTTGCGCGGATCGGCGGCCTTGTGCGCACGGTCCGGTATCTGATTCGCGATAACGGGTTCGGTTTTACGGTGAAGTTGGTCCTGACGCGACTGAAACTCGGCCGGATCGCGTTGAAGGGAACGTGATGGGTTGGCGCGCGGCCGGACGGCGATAGGGCGCTCGTCCGGCTGCCCGGCTGCGATCCCTGGTGCGTACGAATCGAGTCACATGGATTCGACGCAATCTCGGGATAAAATGCGGCGTTTGGCCTCCGGTGATGCGATACCCGCTCCCGTCGACGCCGACATTCTTTTTTCACAGGAACGCGTTTTGAAAAGGACATTCTCGATGCGGATCGCGGAGGCCGGAAAGGACCTCTGGGCCGCGCTGACGACCACGGAGACCTGGGCATTCCTGGGTTGGCACGACATCCGGCAACGGTATCGCCGGTCCGTCCTGGGTCCGTTCTGGATCACGATCAGCACGGCCGTGCTGGTCAGCGGCTTGAGCGTCATGTACGCGGGCCTGTTCCGGATGACGCTGCGTGACTACATTCCTTATCTCGCATCGGGGATGATCACGTGGAGTTTCATCAATACGGTTATCAACGAAAGCTGCCTCGTGTTCATGGGTTCCGAGGGCAGCATCAAGAACGGCCAGATGCCGATTACGTCGTACGTATTGCGGCTGGTCTGGCGCAATATGATCGTCTTCATGCACAACGCCGTGGTGCTGGTGGTCGTGGTGCTCATCTTTTTGCCGTTCCGGCCGCTCGGCTTGCTCGAATCGTTGCTCGGGCTGGTGATCGTCGGGATTTTCCTTTTCTGGGTCGCGTTGCTCGTCGGTTTGTTGAGCGCGCGTTTCCGCGATATTCCGCAGATCGTCACGAATGTGCTGCAGGTGGTGTTCTTTATGACGCCGATCATGTGGCAGGCCAGCGTGCTTAAGAATCACATCTGGATTGCGCAGATCAATCCGTTCTTCTACATGCTCGAGCTTGTGCGCAACCCGCTGCTCGGCGTGGATTCGGGCGGCATGCTGTGGCTGCAGGTCACGGGTGTCGTGGCTTTGACGGCGTGTATTTCGTTCTTGCTGTTCGCGCGCTTCCGTTCGCGCATCGTTTATTGGTTGTAAGCCATGGCACACATCATTGCGGAAAACGTCGTCGTCGAATTTCCGATCTATCAGGGGACGCAGCGCTCGATGCGCAAGACGTTTCTCGCGGCGGCGACGGGCGGCAAGTTGTCCGGGACGGATCGCGGCGTGTCCGTGCGCGCGATCGACAATCTCACGCTGCATATCGAGAACGGCGAGCGTGTGGGTTTGCTCGGGCACAACGGCTCGGGCAAGACGACGATGTTGCGTGCGTTGAGCGGCATCTATGAACCGGCATCGGGCCGCCTCGATGTGCAGGGCTCGGTGACCTCGCTGCTCGATATCGCGCAGGGCTTCGATGTCGACGCGACTGGTGAGGAGAACATCGTCCTGCGCGCGATCACGATGGGGCTGCCCGTGCGCACGATTCGGCCGTTGATTCCGGAGATCAGCGAGTTTTCAGGACTTGGCGATTATCTGAAACTGCCCGTGCGCACGTATTCGAGCGGGATGACGTTGCGTCTGGCGTTTGCGATCTCGACGTCGGTCGGCGCCGACATCCTGCTGATGGACGAATGGCTCAGCGTGGGCGACGACGAATTCCGCGAGCGCGCGAAGGAGCGTCTGACGCACCTGATCAACCAGTCGGGCATCGTCGTGCTCGCATCGCACGACAAGGATTTGCTGCATCGCGTGTGCAGCCGGATTCTCCATATCTCGCACGGCAAGATCGTTCACGAAGAGCGTGGGCAATCGGCGTCGTCGGGCGGCACTACGGAAACGGTGGGGCAGGCTGTTTGAGATTGAAGCGTGTGTACTCGGGGTTGCGTCATGGCAGACCCCGGGGCGCGGGCGCACGGCCTTTCAAGCGCGGGTATCCGAATTGCTCGTTGACGCTTTGCTGGGCGAGACGAGCGCACCGCGTTTGACGGGCGACGGCGGAGTATGCTGCAGCGATTCGAGCGGAACAACGATTGTTCGACGAGACGAGGCATAGAGCGTATGCGCTGGATTGTCCATATAGGCGCACCGAAGACCGGTTCGACTGCAATACAACGGACCCTTGCCGATAACCGATCCGCGCTGCTCGACCATGGGCTCCACTATCCGGATGTCAGCCTGCGTGGCTTCGGTCATCATGATCTGGCGTTCCGGCTGCACGGCGCATACCCCGACTGGGCGAGCCAGCAGCCGCTGACGCTCGACGATCTGCAGCGACGATTCGAGAATGAAGTCGCGGGCCATGCCGCGAGCACGGTTGTGCTCAGCAGCGAGAACTTCTATCTTTTTCCCGCGCCGAAACGTTTGGCCGCGTTGCTCGATGCGGCGGGCCGGCGATTTGACGAACGCGTCGATATTCTCTGCTACATTCGGCGCCAGGACGACGCGCATCTGTCCTGGTACAACCAAACGGTCAAAGCGCAAGGCAATGGCGACACGCTCGATGCAACGATGCGTCGGGATCGCGATATCTGGGATTACGCGGAGCGAATCAAGCCCTGGGTCGCAGAATTCGGAACAGAATCCGTGACGCTGCGCGATTACGCACCTTTTGCCGGTAACGGAAGCGACATACGAGCGGATTTTCTACAATTCGCGGGTGTCGCGCCCGGCTCGATCCAGTTGCCGAGCGGGAGAAGTAACGAGCGGATCAATCGCGACATCCTCAATTTCCAGCGCTGGATCAATCGCCTTCCCTTGGACGTCGCGCGCAAGCGTCGATACCACAAGCAGTTGATCGCCCTGACCGCCGCCACATCGAATTTGGGCGTATTTGACGATGTCCCATTTCTGTCCGATGCGCAGCGTATGGCAGTTGTCCAATCCTATGAAGCGAGCAATCGCCAGGTGGCTGAAATGTTTATGAATGGCCAACCGTTGTTTGGAACGCGAGATCTCGAACGAACTCAACCCGGCGAAATCCGGGCTTACACAGGGCTGACGGCTTCGAAAGTCTGGCGCATTATTCGATGGCTACACGCGACGCGCTGAAGCGCTGGTCACGACATTTGCCGGACATCTATGAATACTGCATCGAGTCATTACCCGGACAGGCATCATCCCGAAACGTGCGACGACGATGATGTGTGGGCGCAAGTGCGCCGCACGGTTAACGGACGCCCGGTTTCCGCTGAGCAGATCGCCATGATCGTTGCCCAGATCACCACGGCGCTCGAATTGACGCAGGACGATACGCTGCTCGACCTCTGCTGCGGGAATGGTGCATTGACGACATCGATTTTCTCGGCGTGTCACGGGGGACTGGGTGTCGACTATTCAGCGTTCTTGATCGACGTGGCAAACCGTCGCTTCGTCAAACGTTCGTCGGAAGGTTATCTGCTTGCCGACGCGCTAGCGTATTTGCAGCAGGAAGCCGCGCCCGAACGTTTCACGAAGGTCCTGTGCTACGGCGCGTTTCAATACTTTCCGCCTGAGACCGCGCTGCAGATGTTGCGCGTGCTGCACGATCGATTCACGTGTGTCGAGACTCTATTTCTGGGCCAACTCCCGGACCGGAGTCGAGCACACGCCTTCTATAAAGGCAGTGTGCCCCCCGCCGATGAACTGGCCGCGACCGGTGGCACGCTGGGCGCATGGCGGACTCCCGCAGAGATGGATGCGTTGGCCGTCCAGGCAGGTTGGCGTACGCAGATCGTTCGCATGCCGGATTCGTTTTATTCGGCGCACTATCGTTACGACGCGGTTCTGAAACGCTCATGAGCTTCGATTCGGCTATCCGATCACGCGGGCCGTCGGATCCGTCATCCGTCGCGGCGATCGCGGAGAAGGCTGGCCCTGATGACTGGGCCGTGTTGGGGGGACCCCCGGCCTTTGCGCGTGCACTCGCGACCGGCCAGCTCGCGAATCGAGATCCGCAGGCCTTCTTCGCGATGATGGCGAAGGCCTTCGAGAGGCGGCGACTCAGCAATCAGGGCCCGCTCGTCAGCGAACTCGAAGATCGTCTTGCGCAGTGGCACGGCGCGCAACATTGCGTCGCGTTCGCGAACGCGTGCTTTGCCTTGATTCTTTCGATTCGGGCATTGGCGAGGCCCAGTGGGCGAGAAGTGATCATGCCCGCATTCACGTTTCGGGGACTGCCCCACGTGATTCGCTGGGCGGGTCTCGAGCCACGGTATTGCGATGTTGATCCGCACACGCAAACCCTATGTCCGCGTGAATTGGCGCGGATGATCGGTCCAGACACCGCGGCAGTGCTTGCTGTCGACAACGTGAACGCGCTCTGCGATATCGATGCGCTGGAGGCGACGACGCGCGAGCATGATGTTCCGCTCATCATCGACGCGGTCTATGGAGTCGGAGGGCGCTATGGCACGGATCTCGTCGGGTCTCGCGCGACCGCATGCGTTTTCAGTCTCCATGCGACGAAGCTGATCAACGGGTTCGAAGGCGGCTATCTGACGACGAATCATGCTGCGCTGGCCGATGCGCTCAGGAGCCAACGTACATTCGGATATGACAACTCGGGTGCGCCGACGCAACTGGGCATGAACGCGAAGCTCAACGAGATTCATGCCGCCCTGGCGTTGTCGAATCTTCCGCATGCGGAAAGCATCATGGCCGACAATCGAGCGCGCTTCGTCGCCTACCAGCGTGCGTTCAAGGACATCCCCTTCGTAACGTTCGCTGACTATGACGCGAACGTCAAAAACTTCTGTCTTGCCTTGATGCGCGTGGAACCGAGCTGTCCGTTCAGCCGCGCGCAGCTCATCGATGTGCTGCGCGCTGAGAACGCGCTCGTGCGGCCCTACTATTCGCCGCCGCTCTACGCGCTTGAAGTCGAGGCGCCCGGGTCTGAGCGCACGGCGCTGCCTGTGACCGAAGAGGTGAGCCGCGTGTGGATTCAGATGCCTTGCGGCGACGGCGTCACGCATGCCGACATCGTGCGCCTTGCGGCGCTTTTCCGGGCGCTGTTTAGAGACGCCCCTGCGATGCTCGAACGTCTGCGGAGCCGCGCATGCTAGAGGACTCCGACAAGGCGATGCATGTCGGCCAACTGAACTTTCCGAGCTGGGATGCGTTCCAGTCGGCGTTCTCGGACATCTTCGATCGGGGTTTCTACAGCAATCACGGTCCGCTGACGGCCGAACTCGATCGCGCGTTAGCCGCATATCTCAATGTCAAGCATGCGATCTGCGTGACCAATGGCACGATCGCTTTGATGTTGGTGCTCAGATCGCTTGATCTGAAGGGCAACGTCATCACGCCCTCGTTCACGTTTCCGGCCACGGTTCAGTCGATTGTCTGGGCAGGACTCACCCCCGTCTTTTGCGATGTCGATCCCGAGACGCATGTGCTTGACGCGAGACGCGTCGAGCCGCTTGTCACGGACTCGACCGCCGCGATTCTGGGCGTCCATCTATGGGGCCGGCCATGTGATCCGCACGGTCTCACCGACCTTGCCCAGCGGCGCGGTCTGAAGCTTGTGTTCGACGCCGCGCATGCAACTGGCTGCCGCTTCAAAGGTGTGCCGATCGGCGGACTGGGTCACGCCGAGATCTTCTCGTTCCACGCGACCAAGATACTGAACGCGGCCGAGGGGGGATGCATCACGACGAACGACGACCTGCTCGCGGCCAAGTTGCGCGCGGCGCGCAGTTTTCACGACATGGGCTTCGTGACGTCGGGTTTATTGCGCATGAACGCGAAGATGTCCGAAGCGCAGGCGGCGATGGCCTTGATTGGGTTGCGCAATATCGACGCGCTCATCGTCGATAACCGCGAGCGATATCTTCACTATCGCCGCTTGCTGGCCGATGTTCCGGGTTTGCGAGTCATCGACTACGGCGACGACGGGCAAAGCAATTACCAGTATGTTGTCGCGCAGATTGACGAGTCGGTTTTCGGGACCAGTCGTGATCGCCTGATGAATGAACTTTGGAACCGGAATATCTACGTCCGGCGGTATTTCTGGCCGGCCACGCACCTGTGCCCCCCGTTTGACGACACGCCGTGGTCACTGCCGGTCACGGAGCAGCTCTGCGAGACTTTGATTCAATTTCCCTCGGGACAGGGGATCACCGAATCGGATATCGACAAGGTGTGCCGAATGGTTCGCGACATTCGGGAGCGCGCGATTTGAGCCACGAAGCCAACACTGCCATGGATGCGTCGCGGCCCGAATGCACAGGTGCCGCACGGGGTTCGGGATTGACGTTGGGGATCATGCAGCCGTACTTCTTCCCGTATCTCGGGCACTACCAGTTGATCCTCGCGTGCGACCACTGGATTGTTTTCGATGTCGTTAAATACAGCGCCCGGAGCTGGATGAATCGAAATCGGATTTTGCATCCCACGCAAGGCTGGCAGTACGTCGGCGTGCCGGTTGCACACCGTTCGACGACCGCGATTCATGACGTGATGCTCGTCGACAAGGGTGCCGCGCAGCGTCGCGTGTTGGGGCAGCTTAATCACTATCGAGGCAAGTCGCCTTATTTTGAGCGCGTGTGTGAACTAGTCAGACAGGCATTCTCGCGAACGGCGACCCTTCGTCTGGTCGACCTGAACGTGCAAACTCTATCCGTGGTCTGCGACTACCTCGGGATTCCGTTCAAGTGGTCGTTATGCAGCGAACTCGATCTCGATCTGTCCGGGGTCGATCACGCCGGGCAATGGGCACTCGCGATCACCACGGCGTTCGGCGCGACACGCTATATCAATCCTCCGGGCGGTAGGGATATCTTCGTTTCCGAAGAATGGCGGAAAGCGAAGATCGATCTGCGATTCATCGAACCCGCCACCCTGACGTATTCTGTCGATCACAATCGATTCGAACCCAACATGTCGGTGCTCGACGTCCTGATGTGGAACGACCCCGATGTTGTCCGATCCTTCTTGCAACGCACGATTCGTATCGTCGAATAACGGACTGACGTCGGAGATTCACGATGCGCGACAGAATAGCCTCCATCCAAGCGTTCGCCGATCGCGCGCGGCACGCGTTTCGGCGCCGCTTTATCCCACATCGTTATCGGCGCGGCTGGCGATTGCCTCCGAACCATATTCGCATTGTCGCGAAGCGGATATGGCGCTCGGATGCGCAGCGCACAAGCGAACGGCAAGCGGTTGCATTGCGCAAGCGCCTTCAACGGATGCGCATTTTCGACGAGGCGTTTTATGTCTCGTGTTATCGCGAATTTATCCCAGCGGGTGTTGCGCCGCTCGAGCACTTTCTTGAGTTCGGAGAAAAGCTTGGATATAAGCCCAACGCGTATTTCGATCCGCTTCTCTATCTCATTGTGGTTCCTGAGTCGAGATCGGGCGGTGCACTAATTCACTATCTCGAGCATGCGGTTGATGAGGGCGGCGATGAGATCGATCTGACGATCTCCGCCGTGTTGCCAGTTCCTGTTTCCTACGTGCCCCAGCAGCCTGACGACATGCAGGCGCGCGACCGCGAGGACAACCTTGCGTATTCCCGCCAATTCGGACTCGCGGAAACGCTGCGGTTCCGTGTCGACGAACGTGAGTACTCGCTCATCGCTCTATCGGCGGACGCATTCTTTGAGCGACTCGAAAGTAACCAGGCCTGTGCCTATCCTCGCTTGCCGCACGGGTTTTGGGATTGTGTGCATAACCTGCAAACTGCGCGGGCGCTGCTTTCGTCCTGGTTGGTTGAGCGGCAGTTGCAGAACATATTTACCGACGCACAGATTGATCGTCTTGCCGCGCGAGCGTTCGACGCTTTCCTGCCCGAGATGGGTGTTTATAACGAAAATTTTCTTGACGAACTCTTTCAAGGCATCCGCACCGAGACAGTTTCGCCCGACTATTTCCGGTCAGTTTCGTTCAAATGGCAGCCCACTATTGCGCATCGGATATTTGGGCGGACAGATGCGATCGGCGAGATGGAATCGACGCAGTTGCGTACTTTTGCGGATCTCTTTGGCGCGGATTCGCCGGTGTACGAGTCCATGATCTGGAAGCGATGGGTCTATTCCGGAGACATCAAGCGACTTCCCGTATTTGCGCGATCACGGCCTGTCGTCCTGGTCGGTGCAAATCGCGTCAAGGCGCTCGGCGAAAGATGGAAGTTACCGTCGTTTACTCATCTCGAAATACCGCTTTTAAGTTACAACCAGCGATATGCTATTCTTGATCTATGCAAAGCGGCCACGATCGAAGCAAAGGCAGAGGCTAAGCGTATCGGAAGTGGGCCCCCGCTCATTATGCTGCAGGGCGGGTCGTTGGCTTGCTGGCTGATCGCTCGTCTGCATCATTGGGATCCGGCGGTTTTTTACCTCGATTTCGGGCAATCCTTGCATATCTGGTTTCTGGATAACCAAGAGCTGTGGATGCATTGGCTCAAGTTTCATCCGAGGTTGGTCATGGAGAACTGCGAGTTGGACGCATTCTACGAAGAACTCGGTATTGCGTTGGAAGCGCCTTTTGCGCGTCCCGCGATTTCGGACACTGCCTGAAAGTATGGCTCTCGCGATGGACGGGAGGTGGGACGGCGTGGTGCTGCGTCGCCTCACACGCCATTCCCCGATTTAAAAAGATCGTAGCGAGCCGTCGTTACAGGCGTGTGACGCTCCCACGTGATTGACGCCTATTTGACTTGGCGTCGTGCATGACACGCAGCGTGTGATAAGAAGGATAGTTCGGAATGATTTTCTTACACCTACATCGGACCAGCGGTTCGACCGTCTGGCATTCTCTCGCACATGCGGCGGTCAGAAATCAAATCCCGGTATTTGATTTATACGATGGATCGTTGAAGTCGTTTGGTACGCCTTTCGATACGCAATCGGCCCTGAATATATATTTTCCGGGCGGCAGGGATCCAAATAATCTTCTCAAAAACTATCTCTGCCATCACCATACGCGACAAAATCTCGATTTTGGATTGCCAGGCGAGAGGTGCCAGTATGCGACCATTTTGCGCGATCCGGTTGAGCGTTTCATTTCCGATATTTTTCAAATCAAGCTAATTTTGGCGCGTGGCATTGATGAGCCGGAAAAATATCCCCTGAATCAAGGCGAAATTGCCTGGTATCGAAAAGTCATGGGCGAAGAATTGTACGCGCTTTTTCGAAACCCAGATACGGATCCAAATGAACTTGCGCGCGTCGCGTGCCGAACGCCGTACTACAGAAATTACTATTTCAATACCTTGTGGTCGGTGCTTTTCGGCCGACCGACGCTCGAACCGACGTACTACGACAGTCTGATCGATGAGTATCATCAATTAAAACTGGCGGCCGCGGTTCACGAGCGATTCGTCTATATCGGCATGTATCCGCATTTCAAGGAGACGGCGTCGGCGATCGCACACTTGCTTGATTTTACATTCGATCCCGAAGCAGAAATCGTACACGTGCAGAACGGCAGCGAGAAGCCCGCGTTGAGTGCGGAGACGATGACGCTACTGCATGAGGTGAATGCCGATGAGTACCGCCTGTTATCGCTGATTCATACGCCGGAAGTCGTCGAAACCGGGCTCGCTCGCGCGGCGTCGTTGCGGCTCGACTCCGACTCGACGCATGCGCAAGTCGAACGTCTTAACGAGCGCGTGAGAGAGCTCGAGATCGCTTGCGCGCGTCAGGCGGCCGACGCACGTGATGCCCACAGTCAACTTGCGGCACTTCGGATGTCGCGTTCGTGGCGCCTGACCGCACCAATGCGGGCCATTTTAAGGCGACTTCGGTCGGATGCGTGAGGCTCGCTATCGGCTCGCCGCTCCGTCGATATCGTTTGTGGGCTGTCGAACCGATAGTGGCCATCGTAAAACCGAACGCAGACGCAAGAACGGCTTCTCAATTAGCAAGTATGTTGCTGCCGAAATGACGGTCGTGACCGCGAGCACGAGAACGAATCGAAGTACAAATTCTGCCTGTGCGCTACTCACTGGGAAATGAATATTCTTGGCCCATGCGAGCACCAGCATGTGCCATAGATAAATCCCAAACGTCACGACGCCGAAAATCTCGAAGCTCCTGAGCGGCGTGGTTTTTATCGCAGACCAATTTAGCGCGGGCATGCGAAGCGTATTGTTGTTGTGGCTTTCGAAGCAGAACAATGTCAGACAGACACCCAAGACAATGATCGACTCTAGCGCGCAAAAGAATAGCGGCTTGTAGCCCGGTTGAGCGAGTAATAGTCCTCTATATCCCGCATATGACGACACGATCGTCGATATGCCAAGAACGATCCATCCTGCGGCGCGTGGCGGCTGTCTACGACGCGGCTGCGCGTTCCATTTGATCACGAAGACGTTCAATAAAAATCCGAGAGTGAATGAATCGAAATTCCCGATGAGAGGAATGTAGCTGTGCAATATCCAGAATGTAGTCCAGTCGGGGACGCGATGGGCGTAATGAAGATATAGCCAGGATCGAAACCCAATCTGCAAGAGAATAAAAACGCCGGCTGCGACCACGGCGGATCGCGTACTGCTTACTGTTTTTTCGAGTGCAAAGAAGAGAAGCGGCGCGAGCAGGTAGAAGCGAAATTCAGTAGAAATCGTCCAGAGCACCGAATCCGGAAATGGCGTTCTTCCATAATAGCTGAATAGAAGTAGATGAGCTATCGTTCGAATGCTCGGTGCATCGATCGGATAGGTTTCGTGAAAAATAATGCACGATACAATGATACTCGCGAGATAAAGGGGGTAAATTCTCAGAAATCTATCTCGATAAAATCTCGCAATGCCGCGGGGTTTGTAATCATAACGTCCCGTATAAAACGCCTTGCCCATCAAATATCCGGACAAAACGAAAAAAATCCACACGCCTGTGGTTCCGGTGACGGATATCGTCCACGTATAGTCGTGACCGAAAACGACGAAGAAATTCGCCCACGGGAATTCGCCTTTGACATGCGAAAGCACGACGAGAAGGCAAGCAATCCCGCGCAAGATGAGCAGGGTATCGATCCGGGAATTACGTACCACGTCGGTCCTCAACGTTGTTTTTTGGGCCGCCATGTCTACGCGTGGGCGGGAAACTGCGGGTTCGACCGATCGATCCGAACATAGAAGCGTCAGATGGTTGCGATGCGCGTACTCGGGGCGCCCTGGCATGCATGCGGTATGCGCAGACAGGGCGAGTGCCGCGCGCGGGGTGTGTCTAAGGCGAGCGCTCGTTTTAAGTTGCGGTCCGTCCAATGGGTTGCAGCCGCGCTCGTGGGCAAGCCGTAAGGTTGCTTCAAACGCGGCCGATTCTACGCGAATACGATGCGAGAAGTTCGTCGGGTATTCCGATCTTCGATCCGGCCTCGATACACCCGACTCCGGGTCACGCTGGCGCCTTCAGCCACGTCGCCGGTTGTGAATGCTTTGCGAAGACCGCTCAATAGCTCTCGATTGTTCTTCTGAATCCCTCGCGAATCGAGATCTTCGGTTCCCATCCGAGCGCTTCGAGCTTGTCGGTCGAAAGCAGGATCTGCTTCTGGAACGAGTGCGATGATTGACCGAGAACCTCGACGTGCACATTGCGCTCGGAGAACTCTTCGCGTAACGCTGAAGCGAGTTCCAGCATCGAAAACTCATTGCGTACGTTGACGAGGTTATAGGCTTCGCCTTTGCCGCCGCGCAGCAGTATCGTGAAGAGCCCCACGATCGCATCGGTGACGTAGCAGAACGGCCGAATCGCGGTGCCGGCGGATTTGATCACGATGGGTTCGTTGCGCAGAATGCGAAACGCAAAGTCCGCGAACACGCGCTCGTCGGTTTCTTCAAGCCCTGGGCCGTAGGTGTGACCGAGTCGAGCAATGGTTGTTTGCAATCCATGCTGCGCGGCCCATGCGCGACAGAGAAACTCGCCCATGCGTTTGCCTTCGGCATAAGACATGACCGGGTTTAGATGACCATATGACGCGGCGATATCTTCGTGCACGCGTTGGCCGTCCGCCAACTCAGGCTGCCCGTATACGGCGCCGCTGCTGACGAAGAGGAATCCCTCGGCGCGAGACCGTTGCGCGAGTTCGAGCAAAGCCTGCGTACCGAAAACGTTCGGTGCAATCGTTCCGAGCGGATCGTCACGGTGGATCGACGTGCGAGACGGGCTCGCCGCGTGGATGACGAAATCGGCCTTCAATTCCAGCGGCGCAACATTCGTCAGCGGCAATTCGACGAGGCGAAGGTGTTCGTGAGCACCGAGCTTGTGTGCGAGCGCGGATGCATTGCGACCCGACGCGATGACCTTGACCGGCTTGTCGGAGCGTTCATTCAATGCCAGTAAGGTCCAGACGATGTAGCTTCCAACCAGACCACCAGCGCCGGTCACGAGCACGGTTTTGCCTTCAAACCGCTCCCAGGGAAGATCTGCATCGATGATCGCAGCAAGATCTTCCGATACGATAGTGTGGCTGAGTTGAGTTTGCATTGGCCGAATATCCCCTGTGAAAGTCGTTGAACAAAAAAGACCGTGTCACATGATCGACGACGTGTCAGTCCTTCCATGGACCGATCTTGTATTGAGCCGAGATCAATCCTGGTGAAGGGGTGCGCGCTGTGTCATGCGTCACGACAGGCCTATCGACCACGCTCATTTCGAGACGTTCAGTCAGTCTTGGAACGATACTTGCGCAATCACGGGCCGCTCGTTCCGCTAAGGGAGGATGCGGCGTGGCTTACATGACACGCATGTTTTAAGTTAGAAGTTCGCTCCCGTCATGAGCAAATATGTTTCAAATTGTGTATCTCTACGTCGAAAGCGGACGGTTAGGTTCGAGCACGAATTCGTAAAGTTGTCGCTACAGGCGGCCATGAACGAGAGGGGCACGCGGTCACGGCGTCGGCTCTTTGAGATTGAATATCATCTTAAACATTCTCAAATGTCTGCACGACGAACGGACGATTCCCTATATTTGTCGACGGACTCGGAGTCGCAGCGCGAAATTTCTCCCTTGCGTCTAGACTGTCCCTGTTTTGCTCCGACCGGCCGTGTCGGAAGCGTTGTTGTTCATGTGCGCCGCCCATGTCGCGCTAATGAATAGTGTGACTGCGAATATTGTTATCGACAACCGAGGACCTTGTGACGCGGCCGCGCCCGGCGTACGCGTTACGAATATGTCATTTTGCAGGCAATTTTTTGACAATGAAAAGAGATCGGGGATATTTCCCGATTGCTTTCGAATTTCATGAGCCGACACCGTATGTTCGTGCACGTTTTGGGGTCTTAGACCTGCTCAATCCCGATGTCGCCGACGTTTTTCAAACGGATGTTCGAGCGAGCCTTGCGAGCGAGCCGTTGACAGTAAACGGAGCGCGGAGAGGAGGACGGAAAGCTCAATGAAATGATGCTGCATGGGTATGCGCTTCGAGGGTGTTGCCCCGGTCATGGATTCGTCGTCCGCGATTGGTTAGGACAGGGTCTCGTGTATCGACTGGTCCTTATTGTTTGTCTCGTTGGTGGCTGGCCGTGTCGCGGTAGCGCTCATGGCCTGACTTCTGCAAGGACATTGGAAGGCGCATTCGCAACGAGCGTGCGAAATATCTGACCTAAAGACAGCCGTCTACGCTTGCGTCGCGGACTGAAGCGATGGGACACTGACACACAATCGACACCCTACTTTACGTCGGCGGAAGAACGTTTCGAGGCGTACGGAATAGCCGTTGTGCACATAACACCGGACGCGGATGGCTCGACATGCGTGATTGATGTGGCGCAGCGTGTCATTGCACTTCGGATGAAGTATTTTTTAATGATTTGAGTGGTCCGACATGCAGCGAGGAATTTCGTAATATATGCACGGCATCGATGATCCAGGCAAGCCTCAGGCGAAGTAAGCGGTAACTGAAAGACAAATAACCTGATAAATCGAGCACACACATTCGCTATGTCAGACAACGCCAAGCAACCCGCTTTGACGATTTGTATTCCGACCTACAATCGCGGAAAGCGTGTTCATTCCCTTGTGCTCTTTTTGAAGAGCAACCTTCTTACCCGGACCGACGACGTGAACGTGCTGGTCGTCGACAATTGTTCGAATGATGGCACGGAAGCTCTGATTACCCCGTTAGTCGACGAGCGCGTTCAGTTTTTTAAGCGAACTGAATTTCTCGATAATGCCGAGAAAAATATGTACGCGTCGGTCGAACTCTGCACGGGCGAATATATATGGTTTCACGGCGACGACGAGTTGCCGATGGTCGAAACCGTCCTCGAATTGATCAAGTCCATTCGCGCCGACGAGGCGGATATGTTCGTGTTCAATTCGTCCGTCATCAACGACGAGGGCGGTCTCCTTGCGACGCGTATGGCGCCGATGCGTTCTCTATATGTGGACGTTTGCGGTGATGCATTGATCCAGACGGCGGGCTTTGTTTTTATGCTCGCGGGGATTTCGAACGTCGTTTTCAAGCGCTCGGCTGTCGACGTCGACGTGGCTTGGGAGTCGCAAGCGGTCGCGCCGATCTATTCTCACGTATGTTGGTTTTTGATTTCCTTCGCTCAAAAGCGAAGCCGGATTGTTAATTTGCCGCTGGTGTATTACCGAAATTCGGCGATCCCGAAGCAGATCAAGCATTTTCAAAAATATGCCGAGCGCCTCGGCGTCGGGGATCATTACTTCTGGGGGCTGGGCGTGGCTCAGCAGCTCGAGTATCTTGTGAGCAAGGGGGCGATCCAGCCGGGATCGGTCGCGAAAGTCATTGAAGGCCGGCGCGACGGGACGCGATTCAGGTTGCTCAATGAAGTCATCATGCGCTTCTACTTGCAAGTCGTTCTATCGATCGAGACGGGCGAAGCACGGCAGCGTATTGATCCGGCGGTCCTAAAGCATTCGCGCGACTTTCTCGTGTCGTGCGATCCGTTTGCCTACGATTTGTTCGAACCCATTGAGAAGCTCAACGAGATTGCAATGGGCCAGCGATCGCGCAGCGAACTGCGCTCGATACGCAAAGAATTCGATCTGATCTTCAGGCAACACGATGCGGACCCGTACCGCAACCATTGGTGCGGTACGTGTTTCGGATTCGATCTGTACAACATGCCGATGGGCTGGGTCGCGATCGATCCGGATGTTCCCGGTGGAATCGAGTCCGTTCTTCAATACATCGACATCCGACAGTCGCCTCCCTATGTGTGGGTAAGCGACAGTCTTGAAGATCTGCGCTTGCTTTTGCAGAAGTATGCGGAAGACCAAGCCGCGCAGGTGCCGGACTCGGAGGCGCACACGCGCACCGAAATCGTCAAAATCGGCAAGGAACTCGTTGAGATCAGCCGATTCGTTTCGTCCGAATACGCGCGCACCGTGCAGATCTCGTTGCAGACCACGATGCCGATCCGCTTGTTCACGCGAGCGGTGCTTTTCCCACTGCGTCGCGTCGCGCTTGTCGCACGTCGTGCGCTCGGTAGCGTCCGGCGTCGCCTGGTCAGAGCGTAGGACGCGCGAACGCGCGTCCTTACACCGCGACCGCCGCGGGCAACGGCACATCTTCCGCGACGAGTCCTTCGTCGCGCAGATCGGCCCAGAACTGCGGCGGAATCGCACGTTCGAAGTGATGAACGTTCGCCTCGATTTCCTCCGCGGTTGTCGGCCCGAACAACACTGAACTCACGGCCGAAAATCCGAACGGAAATTGCAGCGCCGCCGCCGCGAGCGCAACATCGTGTCGCTGCGCCACACGTTCGAGCCGCCGCACACGTTCGACGATCGCGGGCGGCGCCGCACCGTATTCGAAGCGCGCGCCTTCGCGCGCGCCCGTCGCCAGAATCCCCGAATTGAAGACGCCTCCCACCACGATCGACGCGCCTTCGCGTGCGGCACGCAATAGTTCATCCGCATAGATCTGCTGTTCGAGCAAGGTATAGCGCGATGCGACGAGAAACACGTCGAGCGGATGCCGGTCGAGGAATCGATGAATCATGCCGGGCTCGTTGATGCCCGCGCCATACGCGAGAATGTCGCCCGCCTGTTTGAGCTCCTCGAGCGCGCGAAACCCGCCCTTCTCGAGATCGCGGAGATGCGCGAGCAACGCGGCTTCTTCCTTGAAGTACCCCGTGTCGAGATCATGAATGTAGAGCACGTCGACGCGATTGACCCCAAGCCGCTGCAGACTGTCCTCATACGAGCGCATGATGCCGCCATACGAATAGTCGTAGACGTGATCGAACGCGAGACCGCCCTTCCACGGCGCGGGCCGGATACGATCGCGCCGCTCGGGTGCACGCAAAAGCCGTCCGACCTTCGTCGAGAGCACATAGGACGACAGCGGCTTGCGATACAGCAGCGAACCGGTCCGACGTTCGCCGAGTCCGAGGCCGTACCACGGCGAGGTGTCGTAAAGACGGATGCCGCTGTGCCACGCGGTATTCAACGTGGCGGTGGCTTCGTCGTCGGGAATCACCCCGAACAACTCGCCGAGCGGGCAGGTGCCGACGCCGAGCACGGGAATCGAGGCTCCGGTGCGGCCCAAGGGGCGCAAATCAGTGATCTTCATGAAATGGATGTCCGATGCGATGAGGCGCCGCGTACACCGGGACGAGCCCTTGAAGCACGCATGACGTGTAATGAGTTGGGGCTTACTGCGTTCAAGCCGATCATGGCTCGACCTCGTCGATACGCACATACGCATAGGCGTCGAGCAAGACATGGCCCTCGACGCCGAGCGATTCGGCCGATCCTCGATAGTGTTCGGGAGCGAGCGCCGCATCGGGCGCGTGTTGCGCATCGAGCCATCGAATGCGTGCATCGCGGAGTCCGTCGAGCGTGACCGATACGGGTTCCGCGCTCAGATTGGCGAGCAGCAGCGTGCGGCCGCGCGCGTGTTCGAATCCGAGCGCCGCGACACGGCGATCGCTGACGCGGACGTTCAGCGCAAGACGGCCCGTGCCCTCGGCGAGATCGGCCACGACGTGATAGAGCGGATACGCCGCGCCGTCCGGCACCGTATCCCACCACGCGCGGGCATAGCCTTGCGCGAGCGACAACACGCCGAATGGCCCGACGGGCCCCGCGAGCGCGAGCGAATCGATATCGAACGGCATGATCGCCGCCGCATAACCGAGATGCCAGGCCGCGGCAAACATCGCGCGCTGGCGCGGATCGGCATCGGCGAGTCCGACGCGAATCTGCGACGGATTCGCCGTGGGCCCCGCGCCGTACGGGTTCAGTCTCGCCCCGATACCGATCGGTCCGATCCGATACGCGGCATCACCCGCGAGCGTACGACCCGAACGCAAGATATGCGGGAGCGATTCGAGGGTCTGCATGACCGAACCATCATCAGACGCATGAACGGTCGGCGTCGTCGCATGTGCAATCACGTCGAAGACACTGAGCGGCGGCCGCTTGCGATTGAGCTCGGTAAAGAACGCGGGTGAACCGCCCGCGATCGCGCTATCGGGAAACCAGCGCCGCAACGATGCGGCGATCTCGTGATCCGAGGGCACCGGCGGCCGCGCTTCACCGGGCTGAAACGATTGCCGGTCCGATGCCGGAAATGCCGCGACGGTCCGCGGCGCGAGACCCGCGCGTTCGAGCTGCGCCGCGAAGCCGGCGATTTCGCGATCCGCCTGATCGGGCAGCGCGAGGATCAACTCGGCGGAAAACGGATGCCCGCTCGCGCGAACGAGTGCATCCAGCGCTTCGATCGCATGCACACCGTTGCCGAGACCGGGATCGTGGCGATACAGGTACTCGATCGCGCCGAGCTTTGCGAGGCGTTCCGCGTGATCGATCGCATCGGCGGCGCTGCGCGAATCGAGCGCGACCAGAATGCGCGGCAACACATGCGGAACGCGTTCCCCGACACTCACGCGAATATCGCCGTGCGTGTCCGATGCGTACGCGATCGAAGCCTCGCTGTGTTCGGTCACACCGATACGCACCGATTGCGTCAACGACGTACCCGCTTCGAGCCGGTACGGGTAAGGCAAACCGATCGGACGGCTGTACGTCTTGAACGAGGCATCGGACCAGTTGCGATGATCCTCCATCTCGAACACGTCGCCTTCGAAGCGTGTCTCGATCTCGATGCCGGATCGCGGCGTATGCGTGATCGCGCGAATGTCGAAGACAGGTTGCCCAGGACTGATCGCCGCGTCGATCAAGCGTTCGACGCGCGAGCCGTCCGCGTGCTCGACGCGGACGTTCGTCCCCGCGAAACCTTCAAGCGGATGCAGCACGACAAAGCCGCTGCGATTCGTCGTGAAATCCGTCTGCGGACGAATCGTGACGTCGGCGTGCAGACGGCCTTCGCCGGCACCGCTGAACGTGATGTCCGCGGCGACGATCTCATTGTCGTTCCGGTAGGTCGCGCGATAGCGGATGGTGAATTGCGCGTCGGTTTCGTCGATCTCGAGCGCGGAGATGTCAGGGGACGGCGTCCCCCAGCCCGGTGTGCGCACGAGAAACGAAAGGCCTCGAATGATTTCGACGCCGCGCCAGCGGACGTCCTTCAATTGTCCCTGGCCGAACGACGCACTCAGCGAGCCCGCGCGAAACTGTCGGTAGACCGGTTCGATTTCGTGTGTGCCTGTAAGAAGTACAGTTCGGCTCATTTGAATGCTCTCTTGATCGCGACGTCGAATGTGACGGCCGCGACGATGATGACGCCGATCAGCAACTGCTGGATATAGGGCGACACGTTGAGAATCACGAGTCCGTTGAGCAGCACGCCGATCAGCAACGTGCCGATGACCGTGCCCGCAATGCCGCCCTTGCCGCCGTAGAGACTCGTACCGCCGATGACGACGGCCGCGATGACGGTCAGCTCGTATTGCGTGCCCGCGACGGCTTCGGCCGAATTGAGCCGCGACGCGAGCAAAAAGCCGCCGAGGCCCGCGAGCAGACCCGTGAGGACATAGACGCTCGTGAGCACGCCGCGTACGTTGAGACCGCATAGTCGCGCGGCTTCGGGGTTCGATCCGATCGCGTAGACGGCGCGTCCGTAGCGCGTCGCGCTTAGCAGATAGGCGGCGGCGATCGCGATGACCGCGAATACGACGACGGGCACCGGCACAGGCCCGATCATGCCGCGGCCCCACCAGCCGAACGCGTCGCTGAACCCGCTGACGGGGCTGCCGTTGCCGACGATCAGCGCGAGACCGCGGAACGCGGTCATGCCGCCGAGCGTCACGACGAAGGCGGGCACGGCAAAGCGCGCGACGAGCAGGCCTTGGACGAGTCCTGCGAGGCCGCCGACCAGAATCGCAGCCGCCGCCGCGAACGGCCACGAGAGTCCGTCATGCGCAAACGGCAGCGTGAAATGTCCTTCGACGCCGCCGTGCGCGACGACCGCGCCGACGAGGCCCGTCAACGCGACGAGCGCGCCGACCGACAGATCGATGCCGCGCGTCAGGATCACGAAGCTCATGCCGATCGCGAGAATGCCGTAGATCGACACCTGGCGAAGCACGTTGAAAAGATTCACCGACGACAGAAAGCGCGGTGCGAGCGTCGTAAACAGCACCATCAGCGCGATCAGGAAGATCGTCGGCGCGAATTTCGCGGCGAGCGCGGCAGGATGCGCGTGCGTGCGGCGCGGCGGCTCGGCGAGGGGCGAAACGGAATTCATGACAGGGTCGCTTCTTCGGATTGAACGGATGCGCGCAGGTCGCGCGTCATGAGCGCCATCAGCGTGTGCTCGTTGGCGTCGGCGGCGCGCGTGTCGCCCGTGATCCGCCCCGCGCAGAACGTGAGCACGCGGTCGCTGAGCGCGAGGACCTCGGGCAAGTCGGACGAGATCAGCAACACGGCGACGCCGCGCGCCGCGAGCGCGCGCAGAATCTCGTGCACGTCGGCCTTTGCGGCGATATCGATGCCGCGGGTCGGCTCGTCGACGATCAGCAGGCGCGGCGATACATCGAGCCAGCGCGCCAGCATGACCTTTTGCTGATTACCGCCCGAAAGCGCCGCGAGCGGTGCATCGAACGACGGCGCGCGCAACTTGAGCGCAGTCGCGAACGCCGACAGGCTTCGGCGTTCCGCGTCGCGATCGAGCCGCGCGAACGGCGCGCGTCGCGCGCGCGGCATCGAGAAGTTTTCGGTGATGCCGAGCGGCAGGAACGCGCCCTGGTTCTTGCGATCCTCGGGCACGAGCGCGATCCCGCGTTCGATCGCGTCGGCGACCGAACGCGGCGCATAAGGCTTGCCATCGAGACGCATCGACCCCGCGCCGATCGGGTCGAGACCGAAGATCATGCGCGCGGTCTCGGTGCGTCCCGCGCCGACGATACCTGCGACGCCGACGATTTCTCCCGCGCGCAATGAGAACGACGCATGCCTGACCGCGCCCGGCGCGTCGGATGCCGCGCTGAGTCCGTCGGCTTCAAAGACGATGGGGCCCGGCGCGGTGTCGCGCACTGCCGTTCTCACCGCGATGTCGCGGCCGACCATCAGGTTCGCGAGCGCGGCCTCGCTCATGCCCGCGACCTCGCCGTGCGCAACCTCGCGCCCATCTCTGAGCACGGTATAGGTGCGGCACAGATCGACGATTTCTTCGAGCCGGTGACTCACGTAAAGCACGGCGATGCCCGATGCGGACAACTGACGCACGACGGATTTGAGTCGCGCGACTTCCGATGGACTCAATGGTGCGGTCGGCTCGTCCATGATGACGACGCGTGACTGCCGCGTCAGCGCGCGCGCGATCTCGACAAGTTGCTGCTCGCCGATGCTCAGATCGCCGACGCGCCGCTGCGGGTCGATCGGATAGCCGAGCCGCCCGAGCGCGTCGCGCGCCTGCGCGTGCATGCGTTTCCAGTCGACGCGGCCGAATCGCGTGACGCGCAGTGCACCCGTAAAGATGCTCTCCGTCACGCTGAGTTCGTCGAACAGGCTGAATTCCTGGCGTATCGTGCTGATGCCTTGACGCCAGGCTTCGAGCGGACGCGCAAGACGCACCGGCCGTCCGTCGATCTCGATCGTGCCGTCGTCGGGTTCGAGCGCGCCGCTGAGCAGATTGATCAACGTCGACTTGCCCGCGCCGTTCTCGCCGAGTAACGCGCGAATTTCACCCGGCGCGAGCGACAACGACACGCCGTCGAGCGCCGTCTGACCGCCGAAACGCTTGACGAGCCCGCGCGCGCGGACGATCGCGCCGTCCACGCTTCGGACGGCCGGCGCATCGCTCGCCTGCAGTTCGCTCATTGCGCGATCTTGCCGTACCGTTCGGCGGACGTCAGATTCGCTTTCGTGATCGCGACCGGATCGACGAGCAGATCGGTCTTCGCGGGCTTCTTGCCGTCGCGCACGTATTGAACGAGCGTCTCGATCGCGAGGCGACCCTGGCGGCCCGGGAACTGATCGACGGTGGCGGCGAGCGAGCCATCGCGCACGGCCTTCAATGCGTTCTCGGAACCGTCATAGCCGAAGATCGCGACCTTGCCCTTGAGGCCGCGTGCCTCGACGGCCTGCGCCGCACCGAGCGCGGAATCGTCGTTGCCCGCGACGATGACCTGAGGCGGCGTCGGCAGACCCGTCAGCAGGTTCTCGGTCACGGACAGACCTTCATCGCGGCTGAAATGCGCCGTTTGCTCGGCGACGAACTTGTAGCCCGGCTTCCCGTCGAGCGCCTTGTGGACACCGGCGTTGCGGTCATTGGCCGTCTTGTCGCCCGGAATGCCTTGGAGATTCACGATCGTCGCGCCCTTCGGAAATTGCTTTGCGACGGCCTCGCCCTGATGCACGGCGCCCGTGAAGTTATCGGCCGCGACATTCGCGAGCACTTCGGGCACGCCGTTGACGGGGCGGTCGATCGTGACGACCGTGATGCCGGCCTTGATCGCTTCGCGAATCGCGGGCGCGAGGGCGTTGGCATCGGCCGGCGCGATGATGATGCCGTCGACGCCCTGGACGATCGCGGCTTCGACGTCGGCGATCTGCTTCGGCGCGCTCAATTGACCGTCGGAGCGGATCACGTCGACGTTGCCGAGTTTCTTGGCTTCGTCTTCGAGCTGATCTTCGAGGAAGACGAAATGCGGGAACGAGAACGAGAGCACCGATACGAAGACCTTGACGGGGGCGCCCTTGCCCTTCGGCGCGGCGAGTGCGGATGACGAAGCGGCGACGGTCAGTACGCCGGACAACGCGAGTGCGAGTGCAATTTTCTTGATCATGGATGGAACGGGGATGTCAGAGGTCGGGATTCAACAAATCGCATACGCTGCGACGCGTACACACACAAGACGTCGCATCGTCAAGCTCTGACAAGGACCGCCTATCCGTGCCCATGGGTCCGTCATCGGACCCATGCGCGAGTTGTTATCGAGGTTCGAGTGAATCGAATGAATATGTAATCATGTCCGGCACGTACCGCATACCAAGCAAATTCGATATCGATTTCACGGAAGGCAAAGTTTCGGTATGCGAATAAGCAAAGCACGATATGTTGGTTGAGCGCGCGAATGCGCGTGCAATGATGTTTGCCCTGTCTATGAGTGGGAGAGCGGGGCATGGCATACACGTCTGTCGTACAGGCCGAAACGGTCTGCGCGCAACTGGACGATCCCGAGTGGCTGATTCTCGACGCGCGCTTCACGCTCGATGACGAGGCGTGGGGTCGGCGAGAGCATGCGCGAGGCCATATTCCCGGTGCGCACTACGCGGACCTGGCGACCGATCTCGCGGGGCCGATCGTCGCGGGCAAGACCGGGCGCCGTCCGCTGCCCGCGTTCGATACGTGGCGCGAGACGCTGTCGGCATGGGGCGTCACGCCGGATACGCAGGTCGTCGTCTACGATTCGAGCGGCGGCATGATGGCCGCGGCGCGCGTCTGGTGGATGCTGCGTTGGGCCGGACACGATGCGGTCGCGGTGCTCGACGGCGGCTTGCAGCGTTGGCTTGCGCTCGGCTACCCGATCGACACATTCGTCGCGCCGCGCGAGCGTACCGAGTATCGACATGCCGAACGCAGCGAGCTGCAGGCCGATATTCATCTCGTCGAGCAGCATCGGCTCGATGCGGATTGGGCATTGTTCGACAGCCGCTCGAAGGCGGGCTATCACGGCGAAGGCGTCTATCAGGATCCGGTGCGCGGACATATCGCGGGCGCGCGGCTCGCCGATCGCGCCGACACGCTCGGCGCAGATGGCCGGTTTCGTTCGCCTGAAGCGCTGCGTGCGCACTACACGCAGTTGTTCGGCGACGTCGATCCGAGCCGGGTGATCTTCTACTGCGGCTCGGGCGTGACCGCCGCGCAAAATCTTGTCGCGCTCGCGCATGCGGGTCTCGGCGACGCCAAGCATTACATCGGATCGTGGAGCGAATGGATTCTCGATCCGGCACGACCCATTGCCCGCTAGCGTGATGTGAGCCGCGGGCTCATCAATTCGGAATGTTCGATGTCAACGATACTGAATCAGCTTTTTTCCCTCGATGGCAAGGTGGCGCTCGTGACGGGCGGCGGCGGCGCGATCGGTAGCGAACTCGCGCTGGCCTTGGCGAAGGCCGGGGCGCGCATCGCGTTGCATGATGTCGATTCGACGCGGCTCGAACGCGCGAAGACGGCCATCGAAAACGCGGGCGGCACCGTGCAGACGTTCGTGGCGGACACGCGCGAACCGGAGGCCGCGAAGCGGCTCGTCGATAGCGTGGCGGAGCGCTTCGACGGGCTCGATATCCTCGTGAACAGCATCGGCGCGAATCGGCGCAAGCGGATCGATGCCGTCACGTCGGAGGATTTCGACGCGGTCGTCGATGTCAATTTCAAGAGTGTCTATTTCCTGAGCCAGGCCGTGCATCCGCATCTCAAGCGGCGCGGGGGTGGCAAGATCGTGCACTTGAGTTCGTTGAGCGCGAAGCATGCGTTCAATACGATCTCGGTCTATGCGGCGTCGAAGGCCGCGGTGAGTCAATTGACGCGCGCGCAGGCGCATGAATGGGTGGCCGACAACATTCAGGTCAATGCGATCGAGCCGGGTTTTGTGCAGACCGAGTTCACGCGTCCGCTGTGGGACGATACGTATCGCGCGCAATGGTTCAAGGACTTCATTCCGGCCGGGCGCCTTGCGAAACCGGCCGATCTCGTGGGCACGTTGCTGCTGCTGGTGTCGCCGGCCTCGGCCTATATCACGGGGCAATCGATCGTCGTCGACGGCGGCGTGCTGTCGGGCGCGACGTGGGAGGAGCCGGTTCGGGCGGCCTGAATGCAGAGGTGCGTGTGGGGCGACGGTGATAATCGTCCCCCGTTTTTTGAGCGGCTTGAATCGTCCGATGCCTGCCGTGATCGCGTGATATGCCAAAGGACCGCGCTGCGCGTGCCACCTTTGCGTTGCGATGTTGTCGACTCAGACGGCCGCCCAAAGCGCGAGATCCTGCCAGGCGGGCGGGAAACCGCCATTACGCAAACTGACGAGATCCGAGATCGGGAATGTGTCGGCGAGCGATTTAAGACGCTGTATCCACTGGGACTGAGAATCGACGCATTTCAGCAGATACCGCGTGACGCACAGAGATCCATAGACGCGACGCCGGGCGAAGTCATCGCCACGCAGATGGTGCAGATGATGATGGCGCTGCATCGTAGGTAGTCGCGGTCCATCGGGGTTGTTTCGATTCCAAAGGCGCGCGTGATGTGCGGCAGCGTTACGGACGAAATTCAATGCGCGTAGCCACGATTCGAGCGTTTGCCCGTCCAACTCGTACCGCTGTGCGATCTTGTTTCGATCGCCGTACTTCATTCCTGCAAAGAATTTGGAGAGGAGCCCGAAGTCCCAGGTCTCGGTGGCGACCCAGATAGGCATCTTGCCGCCGTACTTGCTGAGATGATGTGCGACGAATTCGTCCTTCGTTTTTTTGCGCACGCCATCCTGATAGCGCCGCATCCAGTCGCTATGACCCGATGGTCGGCCGTTCTCGCGAGGCGACGTAAAACGGGAATCCAAGAGCGATGCGCATTCGTGCGCGAGTCGGTGGCGTTTTCCGAGCAGGTAAGCGACATCGACGCGAATAGCGACTTCGATGCGTTCAATGGCGTCCAGTACCAGCAAACGAAGGGTGCGATCGAAGTTGTAGAGATCGACCGCAAGCTCGAATGTCGCGCCGTCCTCGAATTCGTCGAGGCGCGCCATGGCGTTCGCCGGATCCGGTCTGCGCAGCGGAAACCAGTAGCCGACCAATCGGTAGTAGCCGAGGCGCTGCAGCGTATCTAACGCCGCGCGTTCGTCTCCGATGGTCAGATTTCTCGCCCTCAATAGGTCGAGCTGATCGGCGTAGGAGAGATGGGGCTTGAGCGGGGAGAACGACGGTTGTCCTACTGCGGCCATATCGGTTCTCCGGGCCCACAAAAGGAAATCCCCCACATGAGTTGCCGGTTTGCACCGGGCCCAGAGGTGGGGGACATATTGCGGCGGATGTTATCACAGTCGTTAGGTGCAGCAAGTCGGCCTGGCGTATTTCGCCGCATTCTGTTGCCGGTTGGCTTGTCGTCCGACAGGAAAACCGATGTGTCGCGCTAAACGACAGCCGTTGTTTTAGGTTCCCTCTCCGCTAGCGAGAACTTCACGGATCCGCGAGGGCCAACGGTTGACCTTCAACTTTTCGCCGGATATGCCGTTAACGACAGTCTTGACGACTGAGTGGTCCGACTCGGGCAGTCGGCATCGATTCCGATGCCGGCGCGGCGAGGCGGATCCCCGCAATGGACTCGCATTACGACACCCTCGGCCTTGCCCCAACGGCGACATTTGCCGAAATCAAGACCGCTTACCGGCGCCTTGCGCAGAAATATCATCCCGACAAGAACCAGCATGACCCGGTTCGGAGCGCGGAGATGTTCACGCGCGTGCGCACGGCGTACGACACGCTGATCTCGCCCGACTCGCGCGAGCAGTATGACGACGAACTCGCGCGCGAAGCCGTCTTCGAGGCCGAACTCGCACGCCGCCGCAACGCCTACGCGCAGTCCGCTTCGCAATCGAACACCTATGGATCGACCTCCGGCCGCGATCGCGCGCACGCCGCGGGCCCGTCTCGCGCACAGCCGACCGACTGGCATGCGCGCGCCTGGGAACTCGTGCAGCGTGCACCGAACGCCGATACCCTCGCGCGCGCCTTGCGCGGCGAAGGCTGTCTGCCGAGTCTCGCGACCCCGCTCGCGCGCGACGTCGCGCGCGAATACGAACACTTGCGCAACGCACACGCCCAATTCCAGACCCATGCAGGCGGTCAGCATCGAACCGACACCCGCGATGCGCCGCCGCGATCCTCGACCGGTTCGTCGCGCGCTTCGGACGCCCGCGCCTCGGCCGGCGCGGGTGCGCGACGCGAATCCGGCACGTCGCGCGGCGCATCGACCCAGACGCATGCGCGCGGACCGTTTCGCGAAACGGTCCGCGCACCGCGGCCGAGGTCGTCGGCGTCGAATAACGCGCGCTATGGCTGGATCGTCGTCGCGGCGATGGTGCTCGTGCTGGTCTGGCGCTCCGTTCCGTCGACGCATGCGCCCGCATGGCGCGAGACGCACGCGGAACAGCGGCTCGAAGGGGCCGTCGCGCCGCGCGCGGCGCAGCGCCGGCTGTTCCTTGACGATGCACAGGGCTCGGGCGACCCGGAGTCGGACACGGCGACGCTGCCCGCGCCGCAGCAACCCGGCATGGTCAAGCGCCTGCTGCCCGGCACATTGCCGAATTTCGACCTGCCGGACGCCACGAGCGGCGACACGCAGTCAGGGTCCGTCGTGCGGCGTTCATCGCATGACGATCCGCCGACGATGCCCGCCAGCGCATGCGCGCCGGGTGTCGAACGGATCGGATGTCCGCCCGCGGCGAATGCGGACGTACATACAGGCGCAAATACAGACGCAAATACCGACGCAAATACCGACGCAAATACCGACGCAAATACCGACGCGAACCCGCGGACGCGAATCGATAAAGGGTTGGATCCCGCTAATTGAAGTCGCCGGGTTCGAGTTCGACCGAGGCGCCGCCATTGCGCTCGAGCACGCGCGTAGCGGCGCGTTCGATTTGTGTGCGATGGGCTTCGAACGCGCCGACCAGATCGTGCGACGACGTCCCTGAGTTACCGAAGCGCTCGTTGAGCGCGTCGAGCGACACGCTGCACCAGACGTCGCGGCCGTTCACCTGGGCCTCGAACGCGACGCGCGCCGCCGCGATGACTTCACGCCGGCCGGAGAATTCAATGGTCATATTCCGCTCCATTCATGCTGATCGGGCCCTTGCGGGCCGCAAACCCCGTGCCATTCAACGATCGCTGCACGGGGACCGTCTCCGTCAGCCCGGCTGCAACGCATAACTTGAATGACTGACGGGGTTCCACTTGATCACCATCACACGTCCCGCGTCGGCATGGATGCGCTTGTTGGAGAAATCAAGCGCCGGAAACGTGAAATCGATCGGACTGCCGTCCTTGCTGCGGATCAGGTAGACGACCGGAAAATCCTCGACGGGCTGCTGATTGCTGCAGACGATCATTTCAAGCTTGGACGGATCGTCGGCGATCGCGAACGTCGACGACACGAAGGGCCCCGGATCGCCGCATTTCGTGAGCGTCCAGCCCGCCGGCACGCTTGCGCCCGTAAGCCGGATCGTCGCCGACGACAACTGCGCGCCGTTCCGATCGAATGCGATCTCCGCCTGCGACACCTGCAGCGTATCGCTGCGCGACTGGCTCGCGACACGGTATGTGCCGCTGAAGTCCTTTTCGACGGTGTCGCTCGTCTGATCGAGCACCGCACATCCCGACGCGGCAACGCAAGCCGCACCGACCGCCACACACAGCAAGAAGCGACGCATGTCATGTCCTCTGAGTGGTGTGCTACACGCGCTTGAACTGCGCGATCGGAACGCCGGTTCTTGCCTTGCGGCACACGGGCCGCGCCGGCGGGACGTCGCGCTCCAGGGACCGCCGATCGGTATGCCATGCAGCTCACCGTGTCGAATCGCGCGTCCCTATCGCAATACTGTATGTCGTTTGCGCGGCTTTGCCAGTCCGGCCGAGCGAATCGAGCGCCTGTTCAACGAAAACGGCGCCATGGCGCCGGCCGCACAGTGCGTGCGATCGACTCCATGGCGCCGCGAGTCCTGAATCCGGCCGCGCGGGCCGGATGCGGGATTAGAACGAGTGACGCATACCGACCGTGACGGCGACTTGCGTGTCCGTCGACGAAGGCGACAGCGTGTTGATCATCGCGTGCGAGAGCACCGAGTCAGCCGGTGCGCCGTGGACGTTCTGATACACGCCTTCGAGGTAGAAATCGGTGCGCTTGCTGACCGCGTAGTCCGATTGCAGCATCGCGGTGTTCCAGCCCGGATTCGTGCCGTTGTACGCGCCGTGCGTGTACGTGTACGAACCCGAGAGGCTCAGCGCCGGCGTCAGTGCGTACTTGCCGTTGATTTCGAAGTTGTCCATACGCAGCGAACCGGTCAGCGAACCCGCCGCGTCGTCGCTTGCGCCAAGATACGAACCCGTGCCGAACGAGTACACGCCGCCGACGTCGTCAAGCTGCGTGTGGCTCCACACGAGGCCGACTTGCGCCGGGCCGAACGTGTAGTTGCCGCCGAGCGACCAGATACGCTGACGTTGCGCGAGGAAGTTCGCGCTCGTGTCGCTCGTGCTCGCTGCGCCCGTACCGTCGCCGACGTTGTTCATCTGCAGGTAGCCCGCGGCAAGATTCACGGGGCCCATCACGTACGACAGCGCGAAACCGTATGCACGGTTGTCGGCGAATTCGGTCTTGTTGCTGAACGAGTACATCGTCTCGAACGTCACGCCGCTCAACGTCGGGCTCACGTACTTGACCGTGTTGTCGAACACGACCGAGTTCGCCGCGAGGTTGTCGTTCTCGAACGGATGCGCCGCGAGGCTGCCGCCCCACGTGTTGAATTCCGCCGTGACGGGACCGACGAGGTCGTTCATCACGTCGAACTGACGGCCCAGCGTGACCGTGCCGTACGCGTCGCTTTGCAGGCCGACCCATGCTTGCGAACCGAAGCCGTCGCCAGCGAATGCTTGAGCGCCGTTGTTCAGCAGGAAGCCTTGTTCGAGCTTGAAGACCGCTTGCAGGCCGCCGCCGAGATCTTCATTGCCCTTGAAGCCGAAGACCGTGTTCTGCGTCGAACCGCTGTTGAGCTGGTACGTATGACCGCCGAGCTGATTGTTCGTGTAGACGAAGCCGGTATCGAGCAGGCCGTACAGCGTCACGCTGCTTTGCGCATGGGCCGTTGCGGCGAATGCGCCGAGAATTGCGACGGAGATTAAAGATTTCTTCATGTTTTAGGGGGCTCCACGAAATTACGGTTGATCACAGGGGAATTGGAATCAACGTCTAGTCACTATATGAAGTCAAAAATAAATTGTGCGGATCACCTCGATCGCTACACGTTAAAAGAGCGCAAAGATCCCTAAAGAATCTATCGTCGCAAGCGTCTTCGAACGGGCATCGTTTTGCGCTTAAATCACTGACGGCACGCGCGTTTCGCGCGAATCCGCCGCATCGCTGCCGCGCCGTGCGCGGCCGTTGTGATCGCGCGACGCAATGTCGCTGCTATACAACGAAATGCCGATTGATAAAGCAGTAGTCTTCCCTTCGACACATTTTTCTGCACCGAGGAAATATGTGCATATGTCGCAAACATATCCGTCATGCCGCGCGATATACGCTTGATTCAAAGGTGTTTCAAATGTCTTTCAAAGACGGTTGCGAGAAGGGGGGCGAGTATCGCTGAATATGAATGGGCGTGCAGGCTAGATAGCCAGGAATGTCACCTTAGCGCGACGGCCTATTGATTTGCGGCAGATTTTATGTATTCGCGTCGAATATCGACGCATGCGTCGTGCTTACGCTTGCGCCGCATCGTTGCCGTATCGTCCCGGCGTGACGCCCATCACGCGCCGAAACATGTCGATGAACGCGCTGACGTTGTCATAGCCGAGCTCAAGCGCGATCGTCGTGACGGGCACGTCGTCCGCGAGCAATTCGAGCGCGCGCAGCACCCTGGCTTGCTGGCGCCATTGCGCGAAACTCAATCCGGTCTCGGCCGCGAATTTCCGGCTCAAGGTGCGAGGCGCGACGCCTGCCCATTGCGCCCAGGCTTCAAGCCGACGGTCGTCGGCAAGGTCGCGCGTCAATGCCTGAGCGATCCGCACGAGCCGCGGGTCCTCGGGCTCGGGCAATCCCAGCGCGACTTCGTCGGCCGACGCGATCTCTTCGAGAATGACCTCGGCGATATGTGTCTGAGCCGGGTTCAGATCGATGCCCGGCCACGTGGCGGCGCGATGTATCGCTTCTCGCAACAACGGGTTGGTGCGGATCGCGCGCGGGGTCGGGGGCAAGGTCGCGCATCGCGACTCGCGCACGAACACGCTCCATCCCGAGAACGGTCCGTGCGATCGGATCGAATGCGTGTGATGCGGAGGAATCCAGATCGCATGGATCGCCGGCACGACCCAGTGCTGTTTGTCGAGCCCGACCGACACGAGGCCGCTGATCGCGCCCATCAATTGTCCGCGCGCGTGCGAATGCGGCGCCGTATCGCGCGCTTCCTTCTGCGTAAGTTCGGCCGCCGCGAGAAAGGGGCCCGCGTCCGACAGCACGAGGTCCGGACGGATCAGGAAACCGGTCATGGCCAAAACACCGTATCGAAAGTCCGATATGCCGGAGTATGGCCGAATTCGCAGATCTAGACTGGGCACCTATCGAAAGCCACGGAGCGTGGACCATGCGAGCGAGCGATTTTCTTCCGGATCACGTCAATCAGGGCGACATCAACGGCACGACGGTGCGTAAGGGCACGGTCGGGGCGTTTCTCGTCAATGCGCGCGTGTGGAGCGATCCGCACGCGAGTGCCGATGCCAAGGCACAAGCGCAAGCCGATATCGTCGAGGCGCTTCCCGCGTTACGCGCGATCGGCCTGTTCGACGTACTCGAGGTCCGCGATGCCGGGCTCCGTGCTTGGATTCAGAACCGTATATAAGGAATTCCCATGAAAGCCGCAGTCGTGACCGCCGCCCATACGCCCCCGCTCTATGCCGACTTCGCCGTGCCGCAGGCGCAGCCCGGGCTTCGGTCGATCGCCGTGAGTGCGGCTGCCTTGAGCCGTGTGACGCGGGCGCGTGCATCGGGCACGCATTATTCGTCGTCGTCGCGCTATCCGT
Source organism: Pararobbsia silviterrae (assembly GCF_003628125.1). Taxonomy (GTDB): domain Bacteria; phylum Pseudomonadota; class Gammaproteobacteria; order Burkholderiales; family Burkholderiaceae; genus Pararobbsia; species Pararobbsia silviterrae. The sequence continues at coordinate 76,865 of NZ_RBZU01000015.1, read as the reverse complement.
TTGTCGCGGGAGTCGACGGGACCGGGTGTCTCGACGATGGTCGCCGCGTGTATTTCGCCTTTCCTCCCGCGCCTTTCGGCGCGATGGCCGAGCATTGCGTCGTCGAGGACGCGCATTGCATCGCGTTGCCCGACGGGCTCGACGACGTCACCGCCGCCGCGCTTGCGATTCCCGGCATGTCTTCGTATGCGGCGCTGATCGAGCGGGCCCGGTTTGTCGCGGGCGAAACGGTGCTCGTCAACGGCGCGACGGGGAGCTCGGGTCGCCTGGCCGTGCAGATCGCCAAGCATCTGGGCGCGCGCAAGGTCATTGCGACCGGGCGCAATGAGGCTGTGCTCGAATCGCTGAGGTCGGAAGGCGCGGACGCGACGATTTCGCTGACGCAACCGGAGGCCGATCTCGAACGCGCGCTCGCGTCGCATTTCCGCGAGGGCATCGATGTCGTGCTCGATTATTTGTGGGGGCCGAGCGCCCGTGCGTCATTGATCGCGGCGGCCAAGGCGCTGCCTGACGGCTATCCGTTGCGCTTCGTGCAGATCGGATCGATCGGCGGCGAGGACCTGCCGTTGCCGGGCGCCGTGTTGCGCTCGACCGCGATCACGCTGCTCGGCAGCGGGATCGGCAGCGTGCCGATGCCGCGTCTGATGCACGCGCTGAAGTCGGTGTTCGAGATCGCATTGCCGGCGCGTTTGCATATCGAAACGGAGGCGATCCCGCTGTCGTCGGTCGCCGAATGCTGGGAACGCGCCGAGAGTTCGAAGCGCATCGTGCTGACGGTTGCGCGATGAATGGGGACACGACGATCAATCCGCGCGCGGCATGCGATCGACGCGTCTGAGCGCGGGGAAGGCGGCCATCCAGATCGCGGCGATACACAAGGCGCCGATTCCGCCCGCGGCGACGGACGGTACCGTGCCGAGCCACGTTGCCGCCACGCCGGATTCGAATGCGCCGAGCTCGCTCGACGCGCCGATGCACAGCACATTGACCGCCGATACGCGGCCGCGTAATGCATCGGGCGTTCGGAGCTGGATCATCGCGCTACGCAGATTCACGCTGACCATATCGCTCGCCCCCACGACGACCAACGCGACGAGCGACACGACATACGATCGCGAAACGGCGAACACGAGTGTCGCGATGCCGAAGACCGCGATCGCCGCGAAGAGCGTCGGACCCGCGCGCCGCATCGTCGGCCTGCGCGATTGGACGTACGCGCACAGACACGCGCCGATCGCGGGCGCGCTGCGCATGAGACCCAGCCCGAGCGGACCGACTTTCAGAATATCGCGCGCATAGATGGGCATCAGCGCGGTCGCTCCACCGAGCAGCACCGCGAACAGATCGAGCGACATCGCACCGAGCACGATCGGTTCCGACTTGACGAAGCGCACGCCGTCGACGATGCGCGATACACGCTCGCGCCACCCCGCGACGTCGACGTGCGGCGGACGTCGAACGTCGAGTGCGGCGAGCGCCGCTAACGCCGCGAGAAACGCGAGCGCGCAACATGCGTAAGCGACCGCCGATCCGAATGCGGAGGCGAGCCCGCCCAGCGCGGGACCCGAGATGACCGCGAGCTGCCAGGCTGTCGAGCCGCGGGCAATCGCGCGCGGCAAGTCGCGAGGGGCGACGAGCAGCGGCAACAAGGCCTGTTCCGCGGGTTCGACGAGCGCGCGCGCGACGCCATACAGCGCCAGCACGCCAAAGAGCGGCCATAGAATCGACGCGCCCCACGCCGTCCATCCGAACAGCGCGAGCGCGCAGAGCGCTTGCAGCGCGAGCCCCGCGACGATGACGGGGCGCGGCGAGAGGCGATCGCAGAGCTCGCCCGCCGGCAGCGAGAGTGTCACGATCGGCACGAACTGCACGAGACCCGCGACGCCGAGCGCGAGGGGTGAATCCGACGCCTTGTAGACCGTCCATCCGACCGCCACGGACATCGCGAGCGCGGCCGCTTCGGAGACGAAGCGCGCGCCGATATAGAGCGGCCATTGCAGCCGTCGATCCCGCCCCTGCATGCGATCGGTCGCCATCGTCGTGCTCCGTCCGTTGTGCGATGCGCATGTCGGCGGTCGTCTCGACCGTGTCCGAAAATGCGAGCATATTGCTCATATTTTCGTGCGGAGGTCCATCGATGGCTACTCGCATTCCGGAACCGTCGGCTTCGATGCGCAAAGCGCCGAAGCAGGCGCGATCGAGGGCGACGATCGACGCGATCCTCGATGCGGCGGCTCACATTCTTGGCGAACGCGGCTGGCAAGGCCTGACGACGAACGACGTCGCACAGGCGGCCGGCGCGAGCATCGGTTCGCTCTACCAATACTTCCCGAACAAGCTTGCCTTGATCGAAGCCGTGCGGCGACGTCATTTCGATGACGTGCTGGCGGTCCTGCATGCCGCGGCCGATCGAAGCGCGCCGCGTTCGGCGCGTATCGCGGCGCTCGTCGACGGCATGATCGCCGTGCATAGCCGGCATGCGACCGCGCATCGCGTGTTGCTCGAGGAGTGTCCGCGCGGCGAAACCGAGCGGCAGATGCACGATCGCTTCGACATCGAATGCCGACATGCTTATGAGGCGCTGTTCAAAGTCAACGTGCCCGATTTCGTCGGCGATACGAAGCTGGGCGCGCAGGTGCTCGCGGGCGCGCTGGCGGGCGCGGTCCACGAGGCGGCGAGACAGGGGCAGTTGGCGTCGCCCGAACTGCGGCGCGAGCTTGCATGGCTCGTCGATCGCTACCTGTCGAAGCGGCGATCCGCGCCAAAGCGCGTCGTATGAGCCCGCGCACGCGCGGAGCGCGTTGTCCATGAAGCCCGCGTGTCATTGTGCGGAGGCGGGTCCGAAGCCATCAAGGCCCGATTCAAGGCCCGACTCAAGCGCCCTGCCTCAAGCGTCCTGCCTCAAGCGCCCTGCCTCAAGGCCCGACGTGTGACGGCACCCATGCGCCATGAAATCCCGCCGGCACGCGCCTCGGAAGATGGATCGTCGCGACGGGGCCGCGATCGATCGCCTGCGCATCGAGGATGACAAGATCGCTCGTATCGGTCGCATGGCGATAGATCCACGCGAGCACCCACCCGTCGTCCTCCGACGACGCGTCGGGCCGCGCCACAAACACGGGCTCGCTGTTTTGGTCGCCCTCGGGCACGGCGTAACGCATCGCCGTGCCGTTCGCGAGATCGTGACGCACGATGCCGCGCATCTCGACATTCGACGGCTGTTCGACCGCATAGAGAAACCGGTGGCGACGTCCCGTGCGGTCTTCGTTGATTCGGGGCAATTCGATGCCGCGCTCGTCGAGCTGCGTTTCCGTGACGGAGCCGCGCCGAAGATCGATCGCATAACGCCAGAGCGTGCCGAGCGGGTTGTCGTCGAATGCCGAACCCTCGCTATTCAAGCGTAAAAACCACGGATATCGGACGACGTCGAGCACGATCGATCCGTCTTGCGCGTCATACGCGTTGACGACGTGCTGGATGAAGCACGGCGCGATGTCGAACCATCGCATCGGCCCGCCGTGTCGCGCGATGACGCCGATGCGCGCCTGACGTTCACCATGCCAGCGCAACGGCATCCGGTAACCGCGCGAGAGCATCGAGAAGTCGTAACCGACGTTTAAATCGAACAGCAGGCTGTGCGTGGCCGTGATCGCCATGTCGTGCATCATCGACGGCGCGGGGACCCGAACTTCGATGTCGAGCGTCGATTGCCCATGCGCGTCGCAGACGCCGTAGCGTAACCACGGCGCTTGCCAGTCGGCGCGAAAGTGCATGAGCTCGCCCGTGCGCGGATCGACTTTCGGATGCGCGGTCATGCCGCCGGCCAGTCCCGCGTGCGTCGCGGGCATGCCGGTCGAATCGAGCGCGCGCGTGATCGCGAACGGCGGACCGCCTTCGGCGAGCGCGAGCACAGCGCCCGCATGCGTGAGGACGTTGACGTTCGGATTCGTATCGCACGACACCGCCGCGCGTTCGGGCGCGAACACGTCGGCCCAGCGGCGCGTGCGCGCCCATCGATTGCGATATCCGGTCGCGCGCCCGTCGTGGAACGCGATCGCGTGAAACATCGCGGACTCGGGCCACCACGACACCATGTCGTGCCCTTCAAAACGACCGCGCAACGGATTCGGACCATTACGCAGCAGCGATCCGTCGAGATCGCGCGGGATGGCTCCGCTATGGCGGATCTCGACGAGATCGACCTCGTCGGCGACCGGCGCGATCGCGCCGCGATTCAAATCGAACGTTGTCATGGCTGACCTTGTGAATGGATGGGGATCGAGATATATCGATCCCGACGCGGTCTATTTTCACCCGGGTTAAAATATAATGTCAATATTATCCGGGTATAAATAAACGAAACCGTGGCGTTCGCCATGACGTTCGATTTCGGTGCGGAATTTCGCGAGAATCGCGGTGCGGATCGCGCGTCGGGACTCGCAGCGGCGGCTCGACGGCGCGTACCGGGTGCGCGGTATCGAGGCGGCTCGATATCGGCGATGACAAACATGGCGGCTTGCGTTTGAAGATGGAAGAACTCGTATCGACCGTGCTCGTCGGCGGCGCGCTGCTGATCGGCGCGTCCTTGTTGATCTCGCTGGCGTTCACGGGCGCGCCGTCGTTGCCGTCTAACGCGCGCGCGGCGCGTGACGTGATTGCGCTGCTGCGCGAGGCCCATATCGCCGAAGACGCCGTGATCTACGAACTCGGGAGCGGATGGGGATCGCTTGCGATCGCGTTGGCGCGCGCGTTCCCGCAAGCGCGCATTCATGGCGTCGAACTCTCGCCTTTCCCATACTGGGTGTCGCGTTTCAGAGCGCGCCGCCTTCCGAATCTCCGCTTCGCATGGGGCGATTTCACGCGACGCGATCTCTCCGATGCCGACGTGGTCACGTGTTATCTGATGCCGGGCAAGATGTCGGGCCTCGCCGATCTGCTCGACGCGCAGGTCAAGCCGGGTACATGCGTCGCATCGATCGAGTTCTGGTTTCGAGGGCGGCAGGCCGCGGCGTCCCGCGGCGGTGCGCAGCGTCAGGCTGTCGCGCTCTATGTCTGGCCGGCGCGGGTTTAGCCTGCTGCGGCACGCAGGCACGCAGGCACGCAGGCACGCAGGCACGCAGGCACGCAGGCACTCAGGCACTCAGGCACTCAGGCACTCAGGCACGCGGACTAAAGATCGCCGCAGACGAGGGCAAGCAGGCCCGCCACGGACGGGAAAGCCGGGGAAACCGCGATACGGTGTACACGGAAACGGTTGCGCCCTCTGTGGGATAATCGCGGAGCTTGCCCAGAGCGAGGCTCAAAAGGTTGATCGCACGGGCACACGAGAGGCCCTTATTCCCGTGGCCCGCTTTTATTCAGCGATATTTCCCTCGACGACCCACGATGCCCGCATACCGTTCCAAGACCTCCACCGCCGGCCGCAACATGGCGGGTGCACGCTCGCTCTGGCGTGCCACCGGCATGAAAGACGAAGACTTCTCGAAGCCGATCATTGCGGTGGTCAATTCGTTTACCCAGTTCGTCCCCGGACACGTCCACCTCAAGGATCTCGGCCAGCTCGTCGCGCGCGAGATCGAAGCGGCAGGCGGCGTAGCGAAGGAATTCAACACGATCGCCGTCGACGACGGGATCGCGATGGGCCATGACGGCATGCTCTATTCGCTGCCGAGCCGCGAGATCATCGCGGATTCGACCGAATACATGGTCAACGCGCACTGCGCCGATGCGATGGTCTGCATCTCGAACTGCGACAAGATCACCCCAGGCATGCTGATGGCCGCGATGCGCCTCAACATCCCCGTCGTCTTCGTCTCGGGCGGCCCGATGGAAGCGGGCAAGACGCGTCTGGCGAACCCCGTCACGAAGGCCATCGAGATCAAGAAGCTCGACCTCATCGACGCGATGGTCATCGCGGCCGACACGAAGTACTCCGACGCCGAAGTCGCCGAAGTCGAACGCTCGGCGTGTCCGACCTGCGGTTCGTGCTCGGGCATGTTCACGGCGAACTCGATGAACTGCCTGACCGAAGCGCTCGGCTTGTCGCTGCCGGGTAACGGCACGGTCGTCGCGACGCACGCGGACCGCGAGCAATTGTTCAAGCGCGCGGGCCGTCGCATTGTCGAACTCGCGCGCCAATACTACGAGCACGACGATGAACGCGTGCTGCCGCGCTCGGTCGGCTTCAAGGCGTTCGAAAACGCCATGACGCTCGATATCGCGATGGGTGGTTCGACGAACACGATCCTGCACTTGCTCGCGGTCGCGCAGGAAGCCGGCATCGACTTCACGATGAAGGACATCGACCGTCTGTCGCGCGTCGTGCCCCAGCTGTGCAAGGTCGCGCCGAACACGAACAAGTACCACATCGAAGACGTGCACCGCGCGGGCGGCATCATGGCGATCCTCGGCGAGCTCAATCGCGCGGGCAAGCTCCACACGGATGTGCCGACGGTTCACGCCGACACGCTCGGCGATGCGCTCGCACAGTGGGATATCACGCTCACGCAGGATGACGCCGTCAAGACGTTCTACATGGCGGGTCCGGCCGGTATTCCGACGCAGGTCGCGTTCAGCCAGAACACGCGTTGGCCGAGCCTCGATCTCGACCGCGCCGAAGGCTGTATCCGCTCGTACGAGCACGCGTTCTCGAAGGAAGGCGGCCTGGCCGTGCTGACGGGCAATATCGCGCTCAACGGCTGTGTCGTGAAGACGGCGGGCGTCGACGAGAGCATCTTCGTGTTCGAGGGCTCGGCGCATGTGACGGAATCTCAGGACGAAGCGGTCGAGAACATCCTCGCCGACAAGGTCAAGGCCGGCGACATCGTCATCGTCCGCTACGAAGGTCCGCGCGGCGGCCCCGGCATGCAGGAGATGCTCTATCCGACGAGCTACATCAAGTCGAAGGGCCTCGGCAAAGCCTGCGCATTGCTGACCGACGGCCGCTTCTCGGGCGGCACCTCGGGCTTGTCGATCGGTCACTGCTCGCCCGAAGCGGCGGCGGGCGGTGCGATCGGTCTCGTGCGCAACGGCGACAAGATTCGCATCGACATTCCGAACCGCACGATCAACGTGCTCGTGTCCGATGAAGAACTCGCGCGTCGCCGCGAGGAACAGGACGCGAAGGGTTGGAAGCCCGCGAAGGCGCGTCCGCGCAAGGTGTCGGGCGCGCTCAAGGCCTATGCGAAGTTCGTCATGTCGGCCGACAAGGGTGCGGTGCGCGACCTGTCGCTGCTCGACGACTGACGTTCGCACGGCGGCCATCTAGGCCGCTGCGCGCTCAAAGCCGCTCTTCGGAGCGGCCTTTTGTTGATCAGTGCAGGAAACTTAGCCGCTGATGTAACCATCCCCCGAAGACATTGACGACAAGGCCGATCATCACGAGCGCCGCGCCCGCGATCTGTATCGACGTCAGTCGCTCATCGAGCAGCCAGGAGGCCGATGCGAGTCCGACGATCGGCACGAGCAGCGAGAACGGCGCGACCTGCCCGGCGGGGTAGCGCGAGAGCAGGCGTCCCCAGAGGCTGTAGCCGAGCAGCGTCGCAATGAACGCGAGGTAGACGACGGCGAAGATCGACGTCGCGCCGAGATGCGTGAGCGCGTTCGCCATGCGTTGCGGCCCCTCGAACAGGTACGACAACACGGCAAACGGAATCGGCGGGATCAGGCTCGCCCAGACGACAAGTCCGAGCAGGTCGATCTTGCCGGCCTTTTTCGACGCGATATTGCCGAGCGCCCATGAGGCGGCGGCGCACAAGGTCAGCACGAAGCCGGCGATCGTCATCGCGCGGCCGCTTTGCGAACCGATGACGGCGAGCCCCGCCGCCGCGATCGCGAGGCCGAGTATATTGCGCGCGTGAAACCGCTCGTGCAGGAACAGCGCCGCGAAAATGAGCGTGAAGAACGCCTGCGCCTGCAAGACGAGCGAAGCGAGGCCCGCGGGCATGCCGACGTACATCGCTGTGAACAGGAACGTGAACTGCCCGAACGAGATCGTGAGGCCGTAGGCGAACAGCCAGCGCCACGGCAGTCGGGGCCGCTTGACGAAGAAGACGGCCGGTATCGCCGCAACCGTGAAGCGTAGCGCGCCGAGCAGCATCGGCGGTACGCCGTCGAGCCCGACCTTGATCACGACGAAATTGACGCCCCAGGCGACGACGACCACGAGCGCAAGCAACAAGTCCTTCGGCGCCATCGTCGACCCTCGCTCGCGCGTTATACGGTCAGCGGAGTATACGAGAACGATTTGAAATCGGCAGGCGTTTTGAAGCCGAGCATGTCGTTGACCGTGATGCCGGCGAACGCACCCGTGAATCCGATCGGCGTGGCGTATTCGTCACTGAGCTTCGTGAAGTCCTTTTCGAGCCCGAGATCCGTCCATTCGTCGGTACCCGCGCGATAAAGGAAGCGCAGCGTCGTACCCGTGACGCGAATGCGCAGACCGATCTCCGTGTCCTCGGGCAAGCTCGCGAGTCGATTTTGATAGGTAAAGCTGCCCGCATCCATCTCCGTATAGGAGAGGATCTTTGCGCCGTCGTCGTCGCGTGTGACGGCCACGTAGAAGAACGTGTTCTCGTCATAGCGCGCCATGACGCCGGCCATCTGCAGATACGAGGTCGGCGTAAATTCAAACGCGGTTTCGAGTTCGAATTCGAAATCGCGGATCCGGCAAGCAAGCAGGCTTTGATGAAACCGCGACGTCGGCGACTCCTGTCCGCGGATCCGAAGATAACCGGGGCGCTCGTGTAGCGTGCACCAGTCGTCGGACTTCGGTATGCGCAGGCTTTGGAGTTCGAGAGGGATCGAGCGGCATTGGCCGAAATCGACGGACCAGCTCGAATCGAGGTGCTGCGCGACATCGGAGGCGACCTCGAACGATTCGCCGGGCACGACGCCGCCGATCGCGAGACATGGCCACCCGTCGCGCCATTCGATCGGCGCGATGCACGATTCGCGTCCGAGCGGCGAACGCTTGGTCTCGCCCTCGATCGGACGGGAGCCGAGATACGGCATATACCACTGGCCGCCAGGACCTTCGACGAGATTGCCGTGGCCCGTGCGTTGAATCCGCCGCTGCACGTCTCGCGACGTGAGCATCGGCGTATCGGGGTGGAATGCGTAGGGGCCGAACAGATCGCGCGAGCGCGACACGCATGTCGCGTGCGAGTAGCCGGTGCCGCCTTCGGCGGTGATCAGGTAATACCAGCCGTCCTTCTTCATCAAATGCGGCGCTTCGTAGATCTGGCATTTCATGAAGTAGTCGGTCCGCAGATTCGCGCCCTTGTAGATCACGTGCTCGTCGCCGACGAGCCGCTGCTGCTCGACCGAGTACTCGCGGATGATGATGCCCGCGAACAGGTCTTCATAAATCCCGCGGAAATCGCGGCGGATATACGCGAGCCACTTCTTGCCCGTGTCGTCATGGAACAGCGACGGATCGTAGCCGCCCGACACGAGATGCACGGGCTCCGACCACGGTCCCGTGATATCGGGCGCCGTGACGACGTAGTTGTGCATGTCGCGCAGCGGCGAGATCTTCTGTTCACCCTTCCATGCCTTCGTGTCGGTGTAGACGAGCCAGTAGAGGCCGTCGTGATACGAGAGCGCGGGCGCCCAGATCCCGCCCGAAGGCTGCTCGCCGATGAGGTTCAGTTGCGAAAGCCGGTCGAGCGGCGTGGCCTTGAGCGTCCAGTTGACGAAGTCCTTCGATTCGTAAATGAGCACGCCCGGATACCACTCGAATGTCGAGACCGCGATGTACCACGCGTCCTTGCCGCGGCAGACGCAGGGGTCGGGATTGAAGCCGCGCAGGACGGGATTCTGGATCGTGCTCATCGGGAAGGGGCTGTGCTGACGTGATCGAAGCGTGAAGACCGATGCCGGGGTCCGGATCGGCGGCCGCGCCCATTCTGCAGAAGGCCCGGCGGGCGTTCAAGCGCGAACTTGAACGTCGGGTATTGCGAAATTGCACAGGCGGCGCGGCGCATGCGAGACCGAGGTGCGCCAGTTCATGCGTGAGGCGGTCCCGATGCCGCTTGTGGTCAAATACGGCATCCTCACGCGCAAGCGCGCATTCGATCATGCATCGCAACATGGGGTCGTCGACCCGTGTGCCGATGCCGTGCGCTACGCATCTTCAAGATGACGTCGAATGCAACGATCTGAATCGAAGCCCGCGGTGCCCTTCGAGGCGAGCGCCGCGTTGCTTGAACGACTCGCAGACAGTCTGCGCACGCAGGTGCGCGGCGAAGTCCGTTTCGACGCGGGCACGAAGGCGCTCTACGCGGCCGATGCGTCGAACTATCGCCAGGTGCCGCTCGGCGCGGTCGTGCCCGCCGATATCGACGACCTCGTGACGACGCTCGATATCTGTCGGCGTCATGACGTGCCGTTCCTGACGCGCGGCGGCGGGACGTCGCAGAACGGTCAATGCGTGAACGTGGCCGTCGTCGCCGATACGAGCAAGTACGTGAATCGCGTCGTGTCGATCGATCCGCTCGCGCGCACGGCGATCGTCGAACCGGGCGTCATCTGCGACACGCTGCGCGATGCCGCCGAGGCGCACGGTCTCACGTTCGCGCCCGATCCCGCGACGCATAGCCGATGCACGCTCGGTGGCATGATCGGAAACAACTCGTGCGGCGCGCATTCGGTCATGGCGGGCAAGACCGTCGAGAACGTCGAGGCGCTTGAAATCGCGACCTACGATGGCGCGCGGTTCTGGGTCGGTCCGACAAGCGATGCCGACTTCGATGAGATCGTGCGGCACGGCGGCCGCCGCGCGGAGATCTACCGCAAGCTCCGTGATCTGCGCGATCGCTATGCCGACGCGATCCGTGCCGAGTTTCCGCGGATCCCGCGACGCGTCTCGGGCTTCAATCTCGAACAATTGCTGCCTGAAAACGGATTCAACGTCGCACGCGCGCTCGTCGGTACCGAGGGCACGTGCGCCGTCACGCTGCAGGCCAAGGTGCGACTCGTCGAAAGCCCGCCGTGCCGCGTGCTGCTCGTGCTCGGCTTCGTCGATATCTACACGGCGGCGGACGCCATCGCGCATTTCCAGCGTTTTTCGCCGATCGCGATCGAGGGGCTCGATCGCCAGATCATTCGCGGCTTGCAGGCGCGCGGGCTCAAGGCGAACGAGATCGCGTTGCTGCCCGACGGCGATGCGTGGGTCGTGCTCGAATTCGGCGCCGCGTCGCAGGCCGATGCACGCGCGCGCGTACACGAGGCGGCCGCCTATTTCGATGCGGGCCACGGCGGCATCGGCATCTCGACGCGCATCGTCGAAGACAAGCGGCAGCAGCAACTGATCTGGTCGATCCGCGAAACGGGTGCGTCGGCGGTCGCGCTCGGCATCGATCCGAGCCGGCCCGATCCGATCGTCGGATGGGAGGACGCGGCCGTCGATCCGCTGCGTCTCGGCGACTATCTGCGCCGCTTTCAGGCGCTCGTCGATCGCTACGGCTATGAGACGAGTCTGTACGGCCACTTCGGCGACGGATGCGTGCACGCGCGGATCACCTTCGATATCCGCACGGCCGAAGGCATCGCGCATTGGCGCGCGTTTTTGCACGAGGCCGCGCATCTGGTCGTCGAATTCGGCGGTTCGTTGTCGGGCGAACATGGCGACGGGCAAGCGAAGGCCGAATTCCTGCCGATCATGTACAGCGCACGGATCATCGAAGCGATGCGCGAATTCAAGGCGATCTGGGATCCCGCGCATCGATTGAATCCGGGCAAGGTCGTCGATCCGTATCGCGCCGACGAGAATCTGCGCCTGGGGCCCGCGTACAAGCCCGTACAGCTTACGACGAAGCTGGCGTTCGCGAGTCGCGAAGGCGACGGGCTCCAGCGCGCGGTCGAGCGTTGCATCGGCATGGGCAAATGCCGTGCGCTCGACGGCGGCACGATGTGCCCGAGTTTTCGCGCGACACGCGAGGAGCGCGATTCGACACGCGGCCGCGCGCATCTGTTCTGGGAGATGCTGCAGGGCGAAGTCATCACCGACGGCTGGCGCAGTCACGAGGTCAAGCACGCGCTCGACACGTGTCTCGCGTGCAAGGGCTGCAAGTCGGATTGCCCGACGCATACCGACATGGCGTCGTACAAGGCCGAGTTTCTCGCGCATTACTACGAGACGCATCGGCGTCCGCGTCAGGCCGCGTGGCTCGGGCGCATCGGGCAGTGGGCGCCCGTCGTGAGCCGCGTGCCGATGCTTGCGTCGCTGTTGACAGCGCCGCCGTTCGCGCGGTTCGGCAAATGGGTCGCGGGCGTCGCGCCGCAACGCGCGTTGCCGAGCTTCGCGAAGCAGACGTTTCGCAAACGGATGGCGAAGCGGCGCGACCTGCCTGTGCCCGGCCGCGCGGGCAAGGTGATGCTCTGGGTCGATACGTTCAACGAACACTTCTCGCCCGACATCGCGATCGCCGCCTACGAGACGTTGACGCGTATCGGCTATGACGTCGTGCTGCCGCGCAAGCACCTGTGCTGCGGTCGTCCGCTCTACGACTACGGGCTGCTCGACGAGGCGCGCGCGATGCTCGGCGCCGTGCTCGACGCGCTCGGCGACGAAATCGATCAGGGCGTGCCGCTCGTCGGTCTCGAACCCGGATGCTTGTCGGTGTTCAAGGACGAACTGCTCAAGCAGTGGCCCGGCGATGCGCGCGCGAGCGCGCTGTCGAAGCAGACCTATCTGTTTTCCGACTTCGTGTCGCGCGCGGCATTCGAATGGCCCGTGCTCGATGCGGACGTCGTCGTGCATGGACACTGCCATCAGAAGGCGCTGTTCGGCATGGCGGGCGAGACGGCCTTGCTCGACAAGCTCGGGGTTCGATGGTCGGTGCTCGATACGGGCTGTTGCGGCATGGCGGGATCGTTCGGCTTCAACCCCGAGCACTATGCGATGTCGATGCGGATTGCCGAGGATGCCTTGCTGCCTCAGATTCGCCGCGCGCGCGAGGACACGATCGTGGTCACGAACGGTTTTAGCTGCCGCGAACAGATCGAGCACGGCGCGGGCCGGCGCGTCATGCATATCGCCGAACTCGCGCGGCACGCGCTACAAGCGCATACGGATTGAAACGACGTCGATCAAGCCGTGGCCGTGGCCCACGCCACGGCATCCTCGCCGGCCGGAATCCTCAGCGCGCTCGACGCATCGTTTGCGGCTCGCCAGACGGCGTCGGCGACGTCACGCGCATACGTGACCCTCGTCGATTCGGCCCATCCCGCGAACACGCGTTGTGCGAGCGCTTCATAGGGCTGCGGAATACCGTTCGCCATTCGAGCGCGTGCGTTCTCGCCGAAGCGTGTTTCGGGCGAACGGCCCGGGAGTACGAGATGGACGCGGATGTTGAAGTCTTCGAGTTCGAGCGCGACCGATTCCGTGAATGCATTCACGGCGGCCTTGCTCGCGGTATAGACGGACAACAGCGGCAACGATCGCAAGGTGACGCTCGACGTGACGTTGATGATGACGCCGGCTCTGCGCTGCCTGAACTGCGGCAATACGGCTTGCGTCATCGCGATCGTGCCGAGCGTATTGGTCTCGAAGATCTCGCGCGCGGCATCGATCGACACGCCTTCGAGCGCATTGAGCAGTCCGATGCCCGCATTGTTGACGAGCACGTCGATGGGTCCCGCGGCCTCGACGGCGTCGCGCACGCTGCGCGGATTCGTGACATCGAGCGCGAGCACGCGGAGACGTTCGGAACGAGGCAATCCGTCGTCACGCGGCGTGCGCATCGTGGCAATGACGTGCCAATCGCGCTCAAGGAAATAACGGGCGGCTTCGAGTCCAAAACCCGACGAGCAGCCGGTGATCAGTACGGTTTTCATGACAGACGTCTCCAAAGAACCCAGGTGTGTGTCCAGGACGATAGGGACTTGGAGCCGGACTCGCTATACTTGAAAGTCCATGGTTTGTTTGCAAGAGTCCAGTCATGGTCGATCCACTCGCGGAAGTCGTCACCTTGCTCCAGCCCGAGGCGCCGTTCTCGAAGGCCGTCGGCGGCGCGGGGGCGTGGCGCGTGCGCCGGCCCGAGGAAACGGGGCAGCCGTTTTATTGCGTGATTCTTGAGGGATCGTGTTGTTTGACGGTCGACGGACATGCGCCGATGCGCCTCGACACGGGGGATTTCGTGCTGATCCCGTCGGCACGCGGATTCTCGACGTCGAGCGTCGATCCGCTCGCGCCGGAGGGCCTCGTCACGACGCCGGTCGCTTTGGCGAACGGCGAATTCCGGGTCGGCGAGCCAAGCGGACCGCCCGATGTTCGCCTGCAGATCGGTCACTGCGTGTTTGGCTCGCCCGATGCGGGTTTGCTCGTGTCGTTGTTGCCTCAGCTCGTCCATGTCCGCACGGAGCCTCGGCTTGCGACACTCGTATCGCTCGTCAGCGACGAGTCGCGTGAGCGACGTCCCGCGCGTGAAGTCGTACTCGCGCGATTGCTCGAAGTGCTGCTGATCGAAGCGCTTCGTTCGGCGGGAACGGCGGCATCGCCCGGGCTCGTGCGCGGCCTTGCCGATGAACGTCTCGCGGGCGCGTTGCGCCGGATGCATGAAAGTCCGACGCGGGCGTGGACTGTCGCGGCGCTTGCTAAAGAAGCCGCACTATCGCGCTCCGCGTTTTTCGAGCGCTTCAGCCGCGCGGTCGGTGTTGCGCCGATGGCCTATCTGCTTGCTTGGCGCATGGCGTTGGCCAAGCGTTTGCTTCGACACGAAGCGGGTGGCATCGCCGAGGTCGCGGAGCGCGTCGGTTACGGTTCGGCAAGTGCGTTCAGCGTCGCGTTCGCGCGGCATGTCGGTGTGCCGCCCGCGCGCTATGCCAAGCAATATGTCGATGCCGAACGCGCGCACGTCGTCTGAGCAAGATTCACCGATGACGACGAGGCTTGCGAAACGCTGAACGCGCGATATGCGTCGGACCGGCTCGATTTGATTCGTTCGATGCGGGCCGATCGCTTGATGGGCATGGGTTTGGTGACAGCGTGATGACGCTTGCGCGGCGCGGTTCGAGCGCGTCGAACGTGCGCCTTCGCACAGACCCTCTGATGCGTCGAATGGTTTGATGAAAGCGTTCGCAAGCGCCTCGAAAGCCCTCGGCTTTTCCACATTGCGCAGTCGGACGTTCGCCGATCGGCGCCCTCGCATTTCGCTCTACACGATCCACGAAGCCCCCCGTGTGCGCTCGCCTGACCTTGGTCTCGCGGCGGTGCGCGCGCGGCGCCATGTCAAGGAGTTTGCGATGACACGTGAAATCGATCTGGATACGATCAATCGCGCGACGTGGGGTTCGCGCGAATCGTTACGCAGCTACGCACTCGAAAGCACGTGGACCGATCCCGGTGAAGAGGCCGCGTTCGAGTGGGTCGCGAAGCACTGCACGGGCGCGCCCGTTCTCGATATCGGTGTCGGCGCGGGACGCACCGTCGGATTGATGCGCGCGATCTCGACCGACTACGTCGGCGTCGACTACACGCCGGGACTGCTCGATCGCGCGCGTGCGCGATTTCCCGATGCGGACCTCCGGAATATGGACGCGCGCGACATGTCGTCGCTGCCGTCCGATCATTTCGCGCTCGCGATGTTCAGCTACAACGGCATCGATTCGGTCGACTACGAGGATCGCGTGCGGATCCTGAGCGAGATGCGCCGCGTGGTGCGGCCCGGCGGTTATCTGCTGTTTTCTTCGCACAACCGGCATGGTCCGGGTTATGGCGAGCGAATCTGGAAGCTGATGCCGCGCTTTACGCCGAATCCCGTGCGGCTCGGCTGGCGTACGCTGCAATCGCTGCGCGTCTTGCCGGTCGGGATCTACAACTACCTGCGGCATTCACGCGGCAATCGCGATTTCGGCGGCTATGCGATCGCGGTCGGCGCCGCGCACAATTTCGGCATCATGATCGTCTACATGACGCTGGCCGAGCAGAAACGACAACTCGAAGCGCTCGGTCTCGAACTCGACATCGTCTTCGGCAGCACGGACGCGCAGCCGATCTCGCCCGACAGCGACAGCAATGCGTGGTGGCTGCATTTCATCGCGCGCAAGCTCGTGCCGAGCATGCCGCAATAACGTCGCAATAACGCCGCAATCAGCGCGCGGCCGCGAACAACAAGGACAGGCCCGACGAGAACATGATTCCGTCGACGACGAGTTTGAAGGCTTTCGGCGACATGCGCGCGACGATGCGCCGCGCGGCGAAGGTGCCGAGCATCAGCGAGAAGCCCGTGATCAATCCGTCGACGACGATGCGCATCGGCAAGGCGCCGAAATGCTCGAACACGCCGACCTTCGCCGCATAGACGGCCAGCGAACCCGCGGCCTCGGTCGCGAGGAACGCGCCCTTGACGAGTCCGTAGCCCATGAAAACGGGCACCGTGATTGGTCCCGTCGACACGACGATGCCGGTCAGGAAACCGACGCCCGCGCCGATCAGGGACAGTTGGCCGAGCGTGAAGCGGATCGAATGCTGCGCGAGCCAGCGGCGCGCGGGGACCATCGCGATGAAGAACAGGCCCAGCGTGATCTCGACCGCATGCGGCGGCAAGATGAGCAAAGTCCGTACGCCGAGCATCGCGCCGGGGACCGCCGTGACGGTGTATGCCGCGCAGGCTTTCCAATCGATCTCGCGCCACCACGAAAGGACCTTGCCGAGATTGCCCATGATCGCGCCGATCGCCATGATCGGCACCGCTTGCTGCGGACCGTAGAGCAGCACGAGCACGGGCATCAGCATCATCGACGATCCGGTCCCGATCACGCCGCTGAGCAGACCCGCCAGGAAGCCCACGCCAAGCACCATCGCGTAACTCATCGATCCTCCCTCATTCGTGAGGCGAAATTCTAAATGGAATGCGGCGACCTCGCCGCGTGCGGATGTCGCAGGTTCGGACGCTCACGCTCACGTTCACGTTCACGCGTTCGCGTTGCCGCCGCGGATATGCGAATAGCGGTCGATATCGGTCCGCAACGACCAGCCTTGGCGTGTCCAGAAGTCCGCGCCGCTTGCGTTGTTCTTGAGGACATCGACGTGGCATTTGTGGATGCCGAGCGCGGCGAGCGCATCGATGCAGTGCGTTGCCAGCGCGCCGCCGAGTCCGCGGCGGCGATGATCGGGATGCACGACGAGATGCTGGAGATAGCCGCGGCGACCGTCGTGGCCCGACATGATGCAGCCGACGATCGCGCGATGCGCAGCCTGGGTGCCGACGATGCCGTCGGCTTCGTCCGCGCACGCGACGAAGCTCAAGCCGGGATTGCGTTCGAGATAGCGGCCGACGGCGTCGCGCGAGTCCGCATCGCGAACGGATACGCCGGGCGTCTGCTTCATGAGTGCGATGACGGCGTCGTAGTCGTGCAACGTCATGGGCCGGATCTGAGTCACGTCGAGGTCTCTCCAAGGTCGGACAAGGCCATGAGCGTACCAGCACGATGGGCGTCGCACGCGAATCGTGCGCGGCGCTGATACGTTGCCATGTGTGAAGCGTCGCCGCATTGAAAGCAAAATGAAATGAGATGGAGGGCGCGCATGGCGCGATGTTCGAGCGGATGCAAGCCTTGCGCATCGCATTGTCGCGATCGCCACAGGCGCCGACACCAGCATTGACGCAGGCCTGTCAATATCGGTAATCTCGCCCCCGATGGTTCCCTTGACCGGGATCAAAAGGGAACGCAGTCAGAGCCTCGCGGCTCGAATCTGCGGCTGCCCCCGCAACTGTGAGCGGTGAGCCTCTGCCCCACGCGACCACTGGATTTTCCGGGAAGGTCGGCAGATGGCGACGACCCGCGAGCCAGGAGACCTGCCATCGACCGAGGTCCGCGCAGGCGCACGGGGCGGGGTGTCCCAGTGTGCGAGCATCGCCGATGGCGATGCGTCTGTGCTTGGACAGCCCCGACCTCAGGACCTGTCTCATGTTCTCCGATTCGCATGGCGTCCCCTCGCAGGGAGCGTCGCGCCACCTTTTCGCCGCGTGTGTCGGCGTGTACATCGATCTATCCATCCGATGATTCGACGTGACGTGCGTTTGCGTCGCAAACGGATCGGATTCAAGCGCGGTACCGGGGGGCGGTTTTCATTGCCCTTCAATCATTCGAATACACAAGGACTCTCCATGAAACTGCGCCATGTGCTGATGACTTCAGCCATCACGATCGGCGGACTGCAGTGCGCGCACGCAGCCGACGATGCGACGCAGACCGACACGACGCAGCAGGTCGGCCCTGTCGTCGCGCTGCCTGAGGTCGACGTCGACGCATCGCATCTGCCGCGCTCGTTCGACGGGCGCTATGCGACGACGCAGGTGCTGACGCGCGAGGATCTCGATCGGCTCTCGCCGGCCGATCCGAGCATTACGCAGGCGCTCGCGACGCTGCCGGGCGTGACCGTGTCGCAGTCCGGCGGTCCGGGCGCGACGGCGACGGTCAGCATCCGCGGTTCGTCGTCGAGCCAGGTCGCGGTGTTCATCGACGGCATCCGCGTCGGTTCGTCGACGACGGGCGTCGCCGAGTGGGCCGACTTGCCGACCGAGGCGTTCGAGCGCGTCGAAGTTATCTCGGGGCCCGCGAGCGCCTCGTTCGGCGCCGACGCTGTTGGCGGCGTGGTGCAGCTCTTCACCCGCAAGGCCTCGGATCAACCCAACCAGACGACGGTTTCGTTCGGCGGCGGCTCGAACAAGACGTTCGACACGGAAATCCGGACGTCGGGTTCGGTGCCGTCGACGGGGGCGCTGTCCGCACTGCATGGCCTCACGTATTCGTTGGGCCTGCACGACTACAACACGGCCGGCATCGATGCGACCCAGCCCTGGGAACCGTATCACGAGGACGGACGCAATCCGTATCACTCGCAGGACATCGATGCGCGTCTGGCTTATGCGCGCGACAACTGGTCGATCTCGACGTTCATGCTCTATCACCGCTCCGATCTGTCGTATGACGGCGGCGGTTATGACGATCGCCAGCTCGATCACCAACTGACGACGGGCGTCGCGTTCCATCTCGACATCACGCCGACGGTCCAATTCGATCAGACCTTCGGTTATGCGAACGACCGGCAGTACATCTACGCGGACGATCCGACGATCCCGACCGACGAAATCGACTCGCAGCGCTTCACGTCGTCGACCTCGCTCACGCATCAGGAGTCGGGCTGGACGCTCTGGGGCCTGCCGCTGTCGGGCGAGACGAAGATCGGTTACGACTACACGCGCGAACAGGCTTTCCTGCCGGTCGACATTCCGTCGGGCGTGCCCGCGCGCGACGATTCGGCCGTCTCGCTGCATCAATCGACGACGCTCGGTCCGGTCACGCTGTTCCTCGCGGGTCGGCACGAGGTGATTCAAGGACAGTCGGTCAACACGGGCAACGTCGCGCTCGCGTGGGCGATCAACCCCGTTTATACAGCGCGCGTGTCGTACGGCAATGCGTTCCGGTTGCCGACGTTCGACGATCTGTACTACCCCGGTTACTCGAATCCGAACCTGCAGCCTGAACGCAGCGATACGGTCGAGGTCGCGCTCGACGCGGCGACGTCGATCGGGACCTTCACGACGGCACTCTACGACACGCGCGTGCACGATCTGATCGCGCTCAATGCCGACTACGTGCCGTTCAACGTGATCCGCGCGCATATCCAGGGGATCGACTTCTCGTACAAGGGCACGATCGGCAAGTACACGCCGGTCAGCGTGTCGGTCGGGCTGCTGGATCCGCAGGACGTCACGGACAGCGCGTGGCTCAGCCGTCGTCCGCGCCAGACGTTCAGCCTGATCGTCGATCACACGTGGGACGAGTTCAACCTGCATGCGTTGAGCACGGGCTTCTCGGTGCTCTACAACGGCTGGACGTACGACAGCGTGCCGAACGTCGACTATCTGCCGTCCTTCACGACGGTCGCGTTGCGCGCGGCGTACACGATCAATACGCACGTGGCGGTATCCGTGTCGCTGTCGAATCTGTTCGATCGCCAGTATTCGACCGCGTACGGGTATAACTCGCTGGGTCGAACCGCGTTCGCGAAGATGACGTACACGTTCTGACGTGAATCGAACGTGAGCCGAACGTGAAGAAGCAAGCGGGCGGCGCGACGCGGTTGCGTCGCGTACGCCCGCGTGCACGCGACGCATATGTCCGCCCGCAATACCGGACCGAGCGTCGCGTGCGTTATGCGGCGGTTCGGCCGCCGTTCACGCGCAAGATCTCGCCCGTCATGAACGCCGCGGAAGCGACGTAGACGATCGCGTCCGCGATTTCCTCGGGCGTGCCCGCGCGCTTGAGCGGCACGGCCGACAGGAACGTGGCCTTGCGTTCTTCCGAGCCCGTGAGGCGGTCGAGCATCGCGGTCTGCACGGGCCCCGGTGCGACCGCATTGACGCGGATGCCGAGCGGCGCGGCTTCGAGTGCCGCGGACTTCGTGAGCCCTTCGACCGCGTGCTTGCTCGCGACATAGATCGACTGTCCGGCCGCGCCGCGCAGACCCATCGTCGACGAGACATTGACGATGCTGCCGTGCTGTTGCGCGGACATCGTGCGCAGTTCGTGTTTCATCGCGAGCAGCGTGCCGAGCACGTTTGCATCGAAGACATCCGTATAGCGTTCGGGCGTTTGATCGACGAGGGGGCTGGCTTCGCCTTCCGTGCCCGCCGCGTTGACGGCGATATCGATGCGCCCGAACCGCGCGACCGTGCGTTCGACGAGCGATCGGACCTGGGCCTCGTGACGCACATCGGCCTCGATGAATTCGGCTTCCGCGCCGAGCGCGCGCAATGCGTCGGCGAGGGCCTGACCTTCGACCGCGCGGCGGCCCGAGACGACGATGCGCGCAGGTGCGCGCGCATACGCGAAAGCCGTTGCGCGGCCGATGCCGGACAGTGCGCCGGTGATCAAAACGACGGGTGAGGTGTTCATGTTCATATCCTGGTGTCGATGGGGCCGCGAGGCGCGGCCGGTCAATGCATGGGCCGGACGGTAAGCGGTCTGGATCGCGCCGCGCCGGTGGCCTTGGAAACGAGTCTAGGCGGAGCGCGTCGTTGCGAAAAAGACTTCTTAGGCGCAAGGGCATGCTCAAGAAGCATCGAAAGGCAATTGAAATGCTCCGGATCGGGCATGAGACGTGCTGCGGCCCGCGCAAGGATTGTGTTGGGCGATAATCCGCCTCTGTCACATTCGGAAATCGAGCGCAGGCAGGGGATGAATGAAAGATAGGGCAACGATTGTGTGCCGACGCGCTGGCGAGATTCTGCTGGTCGCCCGCGAGGAACGCGTGCGCTGGGCTTTGCCCGGAGGGACGATCAAACGCGAGGAGACGCCGTTCGAAGCGGCGAGGCGCGAACTTCGCGAAGAGACGACCGTCGTATGGCAGGAATTGGTGTATTTATTCGCGTTCGGCGGCCGCGACAAGCGGCATCACGTGTTTTACGCGGATTTTCCGCACGAAATCGCGCCGTCGCCGAGCAATGAAATCCTGCAGTGCGAATGGTTCGAGCCATCACGCGTGACGGGGCTCGAGACCAGCATTCCGACCAAGGAGATCATCAATCTCGCGATCCGGCATGAGGTGTGGAGAAATCCGCGCGCGTCCGTTCGAGCGCGTTGAACGGGGCCGCGCGTCGAGGGGGTGATCTGTACGTGTTGGCCTGACATATCCACGTGTCGACATATCGGCATATCGAAGGAGGACTCCGGATTCATGATCGGTAGTGTCGAACTGATATCGCGGCTGATTATTGCCGCCTTGCTGGGCAGCGTGATCGGTTTCGAACGCGAACGGCTGAATTGGGCGGCGGGCCTCAGAACGCACATGCTGGTGTGCGTGGGGTCGGCGCTGATCATGCTCGTATCGGCGTTCGGGTTTGCGGATGTGCTCGGACAAAAGGACGTCGTGCTCGATCCGTCTCGGATTGCGGCGCAGGTCGTGTCCGGCATCGGTTTCCTCGGCGCGGGATCGATCCTGCTGCGCGGCGAGATCGTGCGCGGGCTCACGACGGCCGCGAGTCTGTGGTCCGTCGCGGGGATCGGCCTCGCGGTAGGCGGCGGAATGTACACGGCCGCGATCGGGGCGACCATCATCATCGTGATCATTCTTGCGGGCGTGAAGCCGCTCGAACGGCGCTTCATCACGGTCAAGCAACAGCACAGCGTCCAATTGATCGTCGAGCGCGGCAGCGTGTCGTTCGAGACGGTCCATAGCGCGTTGGGCACGGGCAGCGTGCGCGTCAAGCAGTTCATCGTTCAGCAGGCCGAGGACGATCCCGAAACCGACGAAGTCCAGATCGCGTTCTCGCGCGCGACGAGCAACGAATTCCTCGCGATCCGCGCGCGCCTCGAAGCGATGCCGGGCGTACGCGAGTGCCGCAGCGGGAAGTAGATGTTCCGTTGGAGCCGCGATCGGCATGCACGACGTGCGCGCGCACGTTGCGATCGCGATCTCTACCGTCCTCGTGCTTGTTCGCCGCTTAGCGTCATCACCGCGCTGCTAACCGTCGCGACGAGCGTGTCGTCGTCGCGACGAATTTCGCAGCGATAGTGGCTGATCGTGCGGCCGCGATGTTCGGCCCATGCATGCGCACGTAGGCGCGCGTTCCAAACGGGGCGCACGAACGCCGCCTTGAGGTCGATGCTCGTGAAACTCTGCTCGGGCGCCACGACCGTCGAATGCGCGGTGCCGATCGCCGCGTCGGCGAGTTCGCACAATAGACCGCCATGGATCGTCCCCTGCTGGTTGCCGTGCAAGGCGATGTCCGCATCGATTTCGAGCACGGCCATGGCGATGCCGATGTCGACGACGCGCAGGCCCAGAAGCTTTGAAATCGCCGTCGGATACCGCATGTGCGTGACGGTGTCGGCCGTGAGCGTGCCTTCGATCTGACGCTGCAAATAATCGAGCACGGGTATCGGGCGGGGCAGGGCATCGTTCATATCGGATCCTATGGGCGGTCGGTCGGGATCACTGTAATCCCGTAGACTAGGACGATCCAATAATTGTCCTGGAGACACTTCGTATGGCTGCAACGCATGTCGACGAGGTGGCCGCCGATCTCGAATCCGCGATTCGCGACGGCACGCTCGCGCCGGGGACGCGGTTGCCGACGCATCGCAAGCTCGCGGCCCGGCATCGCATTGCGATCGCATCGGCGACGAAGATCTACGCGGCGCTCAAGTCGAAGGGGCTGGTCGTCGGCGAGACCGGGCGCGGCACGTACGTCCGCGATGCCGCGCCGCGCCGCGATTGGGACGGTGGCGACGAAGCGCGTTTGAGCGCCTCGACCGCCGATCTGTCGTTCAATCATCCGACGTGGCCCGGACAGGCCGATCTCTTGAGGACGACCCTGCGCGATCTTGCGGCCTCGGGCGATCTCGCGGCGTTGATGCATCAGCAGCCGCCGGGCGGGCGGTTGCACGAGCGCGCGATCGTCGCGACGTTCCTGGCGCGGCATCGCGCGATCGATATCGACGCGGAGCATGTGTTTCTCGTCAACGGTGCCCAACAAGGGCTCGATATCGCGGCGCGTGCGCTACTCGAGCCTCACGATGCGGTCGCGGTCGATGCGCTCACGTATCCGGGCTTCAAGATGCTGGCGCAGGCGCAGCGGCTCAAACTCGTACCCGTGCCGGCTCGCGCCGAAGGCCTCGATCTCGACGCGCTCGACGCCCTGTGCAAGCGGCACGCGATTCGCGCGATCTATACGATGCCGACCCTGCAGAACCCGCTCGGATGGGTGTGGACCCCTGCACAGCGCGCGCGCGTCGTCGAGATCGCGCGCCGGCACGATTGCGCGATCATCGAAGACGCGGCTTACGCGTACCTCGCAGCCGATGCGCCGCCCGCGCTCGCGACGCTTGCACCCGAACGCACGGTTTACGTGTCGAGTCTCTCGAAGAGTCTCGCGAGCGGGCTCCGTTTTGGCTATATGGCCGTCGCGGACGCGCATGCGAATCGCATCAAGCAAACGATACGCGCGAGCTACTGGAGCCTGCCGAGTGTCGTGACCGCAATCGCGACGCGTTGGATGGCTGACGGTACGGCTGCGCGACAGGAGACATGGCTGCGCCGGGATGCGCGCCGCAGGCAGAAATTGGCTCGCGAGATATTGGCCGGCATGGATATCGTTGCGCATCCGGCCTCGATGTTTTGTTGGCTGACGTTGCCGGAAGGGCTCAGGATGGACCGGATCGCCACGGCGCTCGCACATAAAGGTATCGCGGTGTCGAAGGCCGAGGCCTATGCGACGACGCGCCACGCGCCTCATGCGTTGCGACTCGGTTTGAGCTCGGTGGCGATGACCGAACTGCATACCGTGCTGAGCGCGGTACGCGAGACGATCGAGCGGTTTCCGGTTTGACGGTGCGACCGTCATGCGCTCACTGCACGGCTTCGAGCAGATCGTTGAGGTCGATGCCGTTCTTGGCCGCCGTCATGAGTGCGTCGGGAATCGGGCCTTGGCGCGTCGGATCGACGAGTCCTTGATTGAGGTTCACGTAGGGCCGCATCCGGTGTTCATAGGCCGCGAACGCGTCGGCCGCGCAATCGCGATGACGCGCGAGTTCACTCGCGAGCACGAACGCGCCGACGAGACCGAGGCTCGTGCCCTGTCCGGAGAACGGCGACGCGCAATGCGCGGCATCCCCGGCGAGCACGACTCGACTTTTCGACCAGGACGGCATGCGAATCTGCGCAAGCTCGTTGTAGTAGAACGCGTCGGTGGTGTACATCGTCTCGATGAAGCGTGGAAAGTCGCCGCGCAAATGCGCGCACGCGGCCGCGACGGCGCGCTTCTGCGCATCGACGTCGTTGCGCGCGGGCGGCGGCTCGGGCGCGGCGAAGCCGACACCGATCCGGAGTTCGCGCTGGTCATGGCTCGGATAGATCACGTAGCCGATGCCGCCGACCCGGTGTCCGAGTTGCCAGTCGATGAGTTCGATGAAGTTCGGCGTCGAGAACAGCGCGAGGACCATGCCGAGCGAAGCGACGTCTGACGATTCGTTGTCGAAGCAGAGCTTGCGCACGTTCGAATAGACACCGTCGGCACCGACGAGCAGATCGAACCGGCGGCATGTGCCGCTTGAGAACGTGACCGATACGCCGTCGCGATCGTCGTCGATCGCACGCACGCTGTCGTCATAGATGAATTCGACGCGCGAGCCGAGCGCGCCGATCAGCAATTCGCAGAGATCGTCGCGGAAGATTTCGATGTCGTCGCTGTCGAGTCGTCCCGCGCTGAATGTGCGTTCCTCGGTCCGCTGCGTTTCGTGGCCGTCGGCATCGAGCATCGACATGCCCTTGAGTTGCGTGCGCAGCGCCCGTGCGGCGTCGAGCAGGCCCATGGCGTCGACGACATCGAGCGCGACGCCGCGAATGTCGACGGCTTGTCCGCCCCTGCGAAGCTCGGCCGAGCGTTCGACGATCGTGACCGCGAAGCCCGCGCGATCGAGCCAATAGGCGAGTGCGAGACCTGTGACACCCGCGCCGGAGATCAATACGTTCGAATTCATGGCCTGCCTCGTTGTGTTGCGTCGGGTTGGCGCGCAATCGCGGAGGCGGGCGCGCGTCGGAGATCCGATGAGATCGGATCGTCTATGTTTCCGGTGGAAAGATTTTGACCAAACAGGCGAAACCCGTCAACATATTTTTACGATGGAAACATGGCGTGCAAGACATGACACAACCCAAAGCTGAGCGCGTCGCCGTTGCCGCGCCCGAAGACGATGCGAATGGTGCGGCCCATGCCTCGGAGGCCGCTGCACCCGGGCGCGCCGCCGGTGTTGGCGGTCCGCGCTCCGCCGCTCGCGCCGCGGCCGGCATCGACGTGCCCCCGGCGCCGCAACTCGGAGACAGTGCGGGCCGGACACGCGCCTATCACCATGGCGCGCTACCGGCAGCGTTGTTGGCCGCGGCCGAGACGGTGCTCGCGCGCGATGGGCTGCGCGGGCTCACGCTGCGCTCGATTGCGCGCGAAGCCGGGGTGTCGCACACGGCGCCGCAGCATCATTTTGGCGATATGGCCGGTGTGCTCAGCGAACTTGTCGCGCGGGCGTTCGAGCGGCTTGCCGACCGTATGGAGGCGAGCGGCCGTGAAGCGGCGCCTGGCCGAGCGCGGCGCAAGGCCGTCGCGCACGCGTACGTCGAATTCGCGATCGAGAATCCGGATCTGTTCCGGCTGATGTCGCGCGGCGAATTGCTCGATTCCGCGCGCCCCTCGCTGATGGCGGCGCGCGCGCGTGCGGGGCGCGTGCTGTCGGGCGATGTCGATGCCGCGCGCGACGACAACAGACAGGGCACGCCCTTCCTGCCGCTCACACCCGAACACGCGGTCGCGGTGACATCGGCGTGGGCCTACGTGCATGGCCTCGCGACGCTGCTGATCGATAACCGGCTCAACGGGCTGGTCCGCGCGAGCCCGGCATTCGAAGATGCGCAGGCGCTCGTGTATCGCGCGATCGAGACCGTGCGGCTGATGGCGGACGATTGAGTTCGCGTCTCGCGGTTGTCGGCTCGTGAGCGGCTCGCCTGCGCGGCAGCCGCTGTTCCGTGCGCGTCGTAATGAGCGGGTGACCTGAAAGAGAGGCGATCTCGGTCGCCGGTCCGTTGTCCCTCGACTGAAGGTCTTCACACTGTCTCAGCGAAACGCCGGCCAAGCGCGCTTTGCTAAATTTGGTTAATTTGCTGTGCAGCTAATTTGGCTAAAATAGCTAAAACTAGATCGGAGTGGCATTCCTGCCCCGCAGCCAGCGTGACCGATTTCGTCGAATTGTTCCCGAGACGCTGATATGCCTCGCCCCAAGATGACCCGTCAGGCGTATGAACGCGAGATGGCCGCCGCCCTCGATTCCGCTTTGCGCGACGCAACGGCGGGGCACCTTACGACTCGACATGTTGCCAATTCGTCCGCAAAGCACTCGCTCGTTGATGTCGTTGTGGAACTCGCCGCCGGAGACATGCCTGTCGAGGTGGCCGTGGAAGTGATCCGCTTTGCATATCCGCGTGATGTTCAACGGGCCGTGTGGAAGCTCGACGAGTACAAGCGGGTTTCCGAACGACCCGAGGATCTGATGCTGTTCGTCGCAGCTGAGTCCCTCAGCCCCGGGGCCAAAGCACTGCTTCGCCGCCACGGGATCGGCTACTTCGAACGCAATGGCAACCTTTTTCTGCGTTGGCGCGACTGGCTGATCAATATCGAACGACCGAATCTGCCCTCGATAAAGACTGAAGCGCTATCGCTGTTCACGGATTCGCGCGAAAGGGTCATCCACGCGCTTCTGATTCACCGGAACGAATGGATTACTGCCGCACATCTCGCGGACATCACCGGGACGTCGCCCTACACGTGCTCCGTCGTGTTACAGGAACTCGAGCGGCGCGAATGGTGCGAGTCATCGACCGGAGCGGGCCGATTGCGCTTGCGACGCCTTTCGGCGCCACGCGCGCTCCTTGACGCGTGGGCCGAGCACTGGACGCGTCGTACACACCACCGTTCCCGTTGGTACGCTTTTGTCGAGCATGGCGACCAGCTCCTCGCCCGCTTGACGGACCAAATTGAGAAAGCGAACCTACCGCTCGATTGGGCCTTCACCGGTGCGGCGGCTGCTAACGCGTATGCGCCGCTCCTCACGGGCGTGGACAGCGCGGCGATGATTGTTCCGCCCGGATCTGCCGAGACGCTGGCTCACGCGATCGGTCTGAGACCTGCGGACAAAGGCGGGAACGTCACTCTCGTTGAACGCGATGGAGCAAGTCTGTTGTTTCGCCAGCCGCGGTCAGCATACGGGGCGTGTTTCGCGAGTCCCTTCGTGCTGTATCTCGACCTGCTCGACGGACGAGGACGAAACAAGGAGTTGGCTCAGCACCTTCTAGAGAAATTGGAGTTATAGAAGATGACAGGAGTCAAACCCAGCACGGCCGCCGGTTATCACCCGGACGTGACTGCCGCGTGCGAAAGCACGCTGCTCACGCTTCTCTGCGCGCTCGGCAGTCTCAAGGATACGCTGCGACTCGTCGGCGGCCTCGTACCGCGCTATTTGACACCCGAGATGCCCCCAGACGTCCCTGCGCATGCCGGTACTTCGGACGTCGATGTCGTGCTCAACATTGCACTCATCGCTAGCGGTGACGGCTACACGGTGTTGGCCGAGCAGCTTACGGCGCGCGGTTTTGAGCGCCACATCACCCGCACCGGTGCGCGTTCCTCCTGGCAGTGGCGGCGCAAGGTCAGTGACACCACGCATGTGCTTGTTGAATTCCTGCGAGACGCTGGAGACGCAACACCCGGTAAGCTGGTCAATGTCGATGGGGAGGGCATCTCTGCGCTACCCGTGAAATTCGCAGGTGTGGTGCACGAGTGGTATAGGGAGCGCGAGATCACCGGCAGACTGCTGGACGGCAGGGGTATCGCCACCGAGATCGTTCGATTTGCCGATGTGCCGGCGTTCGTGATCCTGAAAGCACTGGCGCTCGATGACCGCATGGAAAACAAGGACGCCGGCGATCTGATTCACGTGCTGCGGTATGCCGGCACCCTCGACGAGGTTGCCGAGCAATTCGCGCAGCGCGAACGATCGAATGCTCATCGCGCCGCGATCGACGCAGGTCTTGCGGCGCTGCGTCGTCGGTTTGGCGACGACGAACACGGCGAGGGTCATGAAAAAGCGGGTTCGGTCGCGTATGCGAGATTTGTGGGTGCAATGGACGATGACGACCGGATTGCCAACCAGCGTTTTGCCGCCGGCCTCGTGCAAGCATTGTTGAGTCGTATCGAAGAAAGGATCGCGCGCCACGGATCGCAAACCTGATCGAGTGCACGTCGTCTAGCACGCCTTCGAGCCGTGCCGCCGCGCCCCACAAGCATCCGCGCACAGCACATTTCGCCGGCCCTTCGATCACGCCTGCGCGACCCCAGACGTCTCTCTGCGCCGGATCATCACGCGCCGGTAATAGACGGTCCATGCAGTCAGGGCCAGATAGGTGCCGTATCGGACACACATCGAGATGCGATCGGCGCTGTCGCGGGTCGCGCCGTACGTGATCCACAAGCGCACGACGTTTTCGCCGATAAATCCGACGCCCCAGACCACCGTCATGAGCCGGATCGAACGCACGACATCGGGACGCGTGCGCCACATCTCGTCGAATTCGTATTCCTTGCCCTGTTTTTCGCGCGCCATCGTCGACCGCGCGAGATAGAAGACGATCGGACGCCGCAAGCCGAGCGAGAGCAAAAACAGCACGCCGATCAAGCCGCTGACGAGCGGGTCCTGAACCGCGACGATCCAGTGTTCCGGCACCGAAACGACGATGAGCAGCGAAAGCGCGATTGCCGCGAGCGCGAGTGCGCTCAATGCGTCGAAATGCCCGAATCGCACGATATCGATGCCCATCCAGACGACGAGCGGTATCGCCGACGCCACGAGCGCGCCTTCGAGCCCGTAATGGCCGAACGCAAGACGATAGGCGGCCGCCGGCATCGCGACATTGACCGCCACCGCAAACGCATAACGAATAGAACGAAACATCGTCGACCGTCTCCGGCCCGTCGGGCCCGTGCAGCGTTCAATCCAACATTCAATCCGGCGTTTTATCGCCGGCGCGCGCGTCGTCGATGCCGCGCACATCGATCATCGATATGCCCTTGCCGCCAATCGGCATGCGATAAACGCCATGCGTCGGCAAAGCGCCATTTTGCCGGATATCGTACGGAATGCGCGGCGCGCACCGACGTCTCGTCGCGGCGTCGATCCATTCAATCATGCGTTCGACGTCATCGTTACTTGTGAAATATGGCACGTCCCATCGACCTGACGGAACGTTCATGGACCTAGCGGCGCTCGCCGATTTCAACGCGGTCGCGATATACGGCGGTTTCGGCCCGGCGAGCCGCGCGCTCGACCGGCCCAGAGCGACGCTGACACGGCGCGTCGCCGAACTCGAGGAGGAACTGGGTGTGAGACTGATCGAACGCGGGTCGCGGCGCATGCGCCTGACCGAAGAGGGCATGGCGCTGCACGAACGCACGCGAGGACTGCTCGCCGAGCTGCAGGAAGCCGGCAAAGTCGTCGCCCTACGTGCGCCGGCCGTCCACGGACGCCTGCGGATCAGCGCGCCCGTCGCCCTTGTGCATCTCGTGCTCTCGCGCCTCGCGGCGCGCTTCACGCTGACCCACCCCGAGGTCGATCTCGAACTCATCGCCGAGGATCGTCTGCTCGATCCCGTCGAAGAGGGCTACGACCTCATGATCCTCATCGATCCGCCGCGCGAAACCCGTCTCGCCGGACATCGCGTGTTCGAGGACGAACGCTGGCTCGTCGCACCGACCTCGGCCGCGCGTCCGGCGACGCGTCCGCACGGCCTCAATGCGTCGCGTATCCCCGTCGTCGTCGCCTCATCCGCGGCCACGCCCCGGACCTGGACGATCCGTACCGATGCCCAAGCGGCCCTTGTGCTGCGTCCGCTTCCGGTGCTTCGGCTTTCTTCGCTGCTGATGGTCCGCGAGGCCGTCTTCGAGGGCGTCGGGGCCGCGTTGTTGCCGAGATTGCTCGTCGAAGACGATGTCGCCGCCGGACGGCTCGTGCGATGGGGCACGCAAGTCGACGCGCCTGTCGACGTCTGGGCGCTCTACGATGCACGACGCGTGCCGAGCCCGAAGGTCCGTGCGTTCATCGACATGATCGCGGATCTGCGTCGACCCGCATGAACTGTATGAGACGCATATACAGATAAAGACATGCCTGACGCGGGTGTTGAATGCGAGGCGAACCGCGACGTATCGCGAATCGCTGAAACGATACGAGGGGCCGAGGCGAATAGACCGACGCGCAAGCACGCACGAGGCCTGCACTACAATCGGCGATTCGACCCTGCCTCTCGCTGCCCGATGACGCCGACCGATTTCGCCACAACGCCTGCGCGCCCCGCGTCGCAACCCACTTTGACGGGATCCGCCGTCGAGCTCCGTCCGCTTGAAACGACGCACGCGGCGGCTCTTGTCGAAGCCGCGGCGGACGGTGCGCTCTGGGAGCTCAAAGTCACGGTCGTGCCGGGGCCCGAGACCGTCGACAGCTATATCGCGGCCGCGCTCAAGGGGCGCGAAGCGGGAACGGTGATGCCGTTCGTGATCGTGCGGCGCGATACGGGCCGCATCGTCGGCAGCACGCGGTTCTGGAAAATCGATCGCGTAAACCGCAAGCTCGAGATCGGCAGCACGTGGCTCGCCGCATCGGCGCAGCGCACGCGCATCAACACGGAAGCGAAGTTTCTGCTGCTGACGTATGCCTTCGAGGACCTGCAATGCGTGCGTGTGCAGTTCCAGACCGACGAACTCAACGAAAAGTCGCGTGCCGCGATTCTGCGCCTCGGCGCCACGCAGGAAGGCACGGTTCGCAATGAGCGGATCATGCCCGACGGGCGCAAGCGCAACTCGATTCGCTTCAGCATCATCGACACCGAATGGGTCGACGTGAAGACTCGGCTCGCGGCGCGGCTCGTATAGCGGCTAAGCAACGCGCGTCGCGATGCCGTGCGTCGCGCGCGATCTGTCGCGACTCTTCATGCCGATCCCGATCCCGATCCCGATCCCGATCCCGATCCCGACCCTGACCGTGCAACATGACGATTCGCGATCTCGTCATCCTTCCGAATAACGTTGATCTATGATCGCGTGACGGCGGCGGCCATCGCGCGATGGCCGTCGATTGAATCATCGGTTTTCCATGACGTCAGGCACCATGACCCCTCAAAATCCGAGTCGCGAATCGAATGCACTTCCTCGTTATGTGATCGGCGTCGATGTCGGCACAGGCAGCGCGCGGGCCGGCGTCTTCGATCTCGAAGGCCGGATGCTGGCCTCGGCCAAGCACGACATCGGACTGTTTCGCGCGGCCGGGTCGATTGTCGAGCAATCGAGCCGCGAGATCTGGAACGCGATCTGTCACTGCGTCAGGCACGCACTCGCGCAGGCCGGCGCGAGTCCCGATCAAGTCGCGGGCATCGGATTCGATGCGACGTGTTCGCTGGTCGTGCTCGGCGAAGGCGGCACGTCGTTGCCGGTCGGGCCGTCGGAGGACGCGGAGCGCGACATCATCGTCTGGATGGACCATCGCGCGGTCGAGCAGGCCGAGCGTATCAATGCGACGGGCCACGGCGTGCTCGACTACGTCGGCGGCACGATCTCGCCCGAAATGGAAACGCCGAAGCTGCTGTGGCTGCTCGAACACCGGCCGCAGGTGTTCGCGGCCGCGTGGCAGTTCTTCGATCTGACCGATTTCCTCACGTGGCGCGCGACGGGCGATCTCGCGCGCTCGACCTGCACGGTCACGTGCAAATGGACCTATCTCGCGCATGAGCGGCGCTGGGACGACAGTTATTTCCGGGCCGTGGGTCTCGGCGTGCTGGCCGACGAGCAGTTCGCGCGGATCGGGCAGCGTGTCGTCGATGCGGGCACGCCGCTTGGTCATGGATTGACCGAAGCGGCGGCCGCGGAGCTCGGCTTGCGTGCGGGCACGCCTGTCGCGACGGGCGTCATCGACGCGCATGCGGGCGGCATCGGCAGCGTCGGCGCGCGAGGGCAGCAACCCGAAGCGTGCCTCGCCTACGTGTTCGGGACGTCGTCGTGCACGATGACGACGACGCAGCGTCCGGTATTCGTGCCGGGCGTCTGGGGGCCGTATTTCTCGGCGATGGTGCCCGACGCATGGCTCAACGAGGGCGGGCAATCCGTCGCGGGCGCGGCGATCGATCGATTGATCTCGATGCATCCCGCGACGCGTGAAGCGCAGGCGCGCGCCGATGCGGCGGGCCTGTCGCTGCCCGCGCTGCTGACCGACCTTGCCGCGGCGGCGTCGAACGATCCGTCCGATGCCGTGTGGCTGGCGAAGGGGCTCCATATCGTGCCCGAGTTCCTTGGCAATCGCGCGCCGCTTGCCGATCCGCATGCGCGCGCGGTCATCGCGGGCCTCGGCATGGAGACCGATCTCGATAGCCTCGTGGCGCTCTACGTTGCGGGCATTTGCAGCATCGGCTATGGGCTTCGGCAGATCATCGAAACGCAGGACATCGCGGGCGCGCCGATCGAATGCGTCGTGATCAGCGGGGGCGCGGGGCGTTCCGATCTCGTGCGCCAGTTGCTCGCGGATGCGGCAGGCAAGCCGGTCCTCGCGACCGCGGCCGACGAGCCGGTGCTGCTCGGCGCCGCGATCCTCGGCGCGGTGGCGGGCGCGCGGTTCGACGACGTGCGTTCGGCGATGGACGCGATGTCGAGCATCAGCCGGACCTATGCGCCGCGCGCGGGCGCTTTGGCCGAATTGCACGCGGCGCGTTTCAAGGCGTTCAAGATGCTGCAAAGCGTCGCGCGCGAGATTCGTTAGATTTGCATCGCCATCCCATGCGCGAATGGATCGTGTCCCTGCCGATGTACAACGTGACGCCGCGATTGCGCGCGCTTTGGCGCGCGCTGGTCGACGACGCGATATCGCGGCTGCGCGAGGACGGTTTTGCGGATCGCGTCGTGCAGCCCGACGACGTCGGTTCCGATCTCGATGCGCTCTGGCGCCGCGACGATCTCTTGCTGTCGCAGACCTGCGGCTATCCGCTCATGCGTGTGTTGCCTGCGTCGATCCAGATCGTCGGTACGCCGATCTTCGATGCGGACGGTTGCGACGGGCCCGCGTATTCAAGCGTCATCGTGGTTTCGGAGGCGGCCTTTGCGCGCGGCGCGACGTCCTTCGAGCCGTGCCGCGGCCTGCGTGTTGCGGTCAACGATTCCATGTCCAATAGCGGCATGAATGTGTTGCGGCACGCGGTCGCGCCATTTGCGCGGGCGGGCCGCTTTTTCGCGTCCGTCGTGCAGACCGGCTCTCACCTCGGTTCGCTTGCAGCGCTCGCTGCCGGCACCGCCGATATCGCCGCGATCGATTGCGTGACCTATGCATTTGCGCGCGACGCCCACGGTTTCGCGCATCTTCCGCATCGCGTACTCGGCCTGAGCATGCAGACCCCGGGTCTTCCTTTGATCGCATCCGCGACGGTCGAACCCGCGCTCGTCGAGCGTCTGCGCGCGGCGCTCGAATACGCGCTCGACGCCGACGCCGAACGCGCCGCAACGCTACGCCTCAAAGGCTTTGCGAAACTGGAACGCGACGACTACGCACTGATCGTGCATCTCGAAGAGACGGCGATTCAGCTCGGCTATCCGCAACTCGCCTGATTCGGTCATTTTTTCCTCGCGTTCCGGATGCCATAAGCTTCTAACGATTCGTTCGTTGGTCGTGTGCATCCATGCCTCTTAGACTCATGCCATACCCGATCGGGATGTCCGCGCCGGACCCTTACAGGAGAAGGGCTCCGATATCGCGCGATCAGCCGAAGGCAGACTGGATTCGACGCGTATCACGATGCACGAATATTTCGACCCTGAACATCGGCAGGCCGTCATGCGCCTGCGATCAAGCTGGACGGCGCGCACCGAGTGGCCGACCTGGCTCGTGATCGTCGCGGTCTATGGCGGATGGTTCGGCACGCTCTGGCTGCTTCATGCGCGCAAGATCGATCTCGTCACGGCCGCGCCGCTGCTCGTGGTGTTCACGACCTGGTATTCATCGGTCCAGCATGAACTCATGCACGGTCACCCGACGCGCATCAAATGGCTCAATCGGCTGCTCGGTTGCGCGCCGATCGCGGTCTGGTATCCGTACACGATCTATCGCGACACCCATCTCGCCCATCACGACGACGAGCGGCTCACGGTGCCGGCCGTCGATCCCGAAAGCAACTACGTGTTGCGTCATGCATGGCAACGGATGTCGCCGCTCAAGCGTGCGTTGCTGCGGATCCGCAAGACGTTCGTCGGGCGCATGGTCATCGGGCCGCCGATGACGGTCGGATCGCTCGTCAAACACACGCTGCGCGCATGGTGGCATGCGGATTTTCGTTACCTCGGCATCTGGATCGCGCATGGCGGTCTGCTCGCCGCGATGCTGATCGCGATGCATCGGTGGAGCGGCGTGCCGGTCTGGTATTACCTCGTCGTCATCGCGTGGCCCGCGCAGTCGATCGCGATGATCCGCTCGTTCTACGAACACCGCGCGGTCTCGACGACGAAGGCGCGCATCGCGATCAACGAAGCGGGGCCGCTCATGCGCCTGCTGTTTCTCAACAACAATTACCACCTCGTTCACCACGATCTTCCCGCGTTGCCGTGGTATCTGCTGCCGCAGGTGTATCGGATGCGCGCATCGGAATACATCGGCAAATGCGATGGATTTCATATTCGCGGCGGCTACGGCGAACTGCTGCGCCGCTATGCTTTCCGATCGATCGATACGCCGGTTCACCCGTTTGCGGGCGAGGTCTAGCGCGAGCGGGAGGGCGCGGGTGACGCCTGAAGCGGCGCCGTCGACGCGCGGCGAATGAGCACGGGATCGGACGTCATGACCATCGGCACATGGGCGCCCGGTTGCCCGATCAGACGGATCAGCAGATCCACGCTGGCCTCGGCCATCTCGGCCGTGGGAATCGAAACCGTCGTCAACGCGGGCCGCGACTGACCCGTAAGCTCGATGTTCGTGATGCTGACGACCGAGAGATCGCCGGGCACGCTGCGCCCGAGCGAGGCTGCCGCGTTGAGCACGCCGAGCGCGGGCAGGTCGTTCGAGACGAACAACGCGGTCAGGTCCGGGCGCGTCGTCAGCAACGCAATCGCGGCGTCGTATCCGCCCTGATAGCTGTCCTCGCCGAAATGCGCGTCGGCCAGCACGTGTTTGACCTTCGCCGCGCGCATCGCGTCGCAGTAGCCCTGATAACGTCCGCCGTGGATGCCCTTCTTGGCGCTCGCGACGAGCGCGCCGATCCGCGTATGTCCGAGTTCGAGCAGATGCTCGGTCGCGATGCGTCCGGCCTTGCGCGAGTCGAACGCGACGCACGGAATGCCCTCGGGCGGTTCATCGGGAAACTCCCAGACCGACACGACGACGGGCGTGCCCGATGCCTGGATCGCCTTGAGTTCCTCGACGCGCAGCTCGCCGGTGTTCGCGACGAGAATGCCGTCGGACAGCGACCCCGCGACGTCGGCCATGAAGCGCGTGCCGCTGTCGGGTTCGTAGTCGGTGTTGCAGACGAGCAGAAAACGTCCGTGGCGCCGCGCGGCGTTGTTGGCCTGCAGCGTGAACTCGGGATAGAACGGATTCGTGATGCAGCCGAGCATCAGCGCAAGCGTCGGCGCGCGGCGTTCGACGAGCGCGCGCGCGGTCAGGTTCGGCCGGTAGCCATGCGCCTCGACGACCTCCATCACGCGCTGGCGCGTGAGCTCGCCGACGCGTCCACGGTTTCTGAGCACGTTCGAGACGGTCATCGGCGTCACGCCCGCAAGTCCGGCGATGTCCTTGATGGTCATCATCTGGCCTGGCCGCTTGCTCATAGTCTCCCTTTCGTCAATGCGGGTTCGCACGAACGACACCACGCGCGAACCCGAAAAATTTCGTTGCCAGATCGTACAGCACAGTGATTCGTTACGGCACACATCGCAACGTCATCATCCTCGGAACGGCATTCGCCGTTTTTTTTAAAACGGATGATTTAACGTTAAATCAAGCTTGGAGACACTGTGGCGGCCATTTCACTGCGCGGTATTTCAAAGGCATTCGGCACGCAGACGCCGGTGCTGCGCAACGTCGATCTCGAGATCGGCGCCGATGAGTTCTGCGTTTTCCTGGGTCCGTCGGGCTGCGGCAAGTCCACGCTGCTGCGGATCATCGCGGGTCTCGAGGACCCGAGCGCGGGCGACATCGTCATCGGTGGGCAGCGCGTCAACGAGGTGCCGCCCGCCGAGCGCGGCATCGCGATGGTGTTCCAGAGCTATGCACTGTTTCCGCATATGAGCGTGGCCGAGAACATGGGCTTCGGCCTCAAGCTTGCGCGCGTGTCCAAGGCAGAGATCGAGCGCCGCGTGCTCGATGCGGCCCGCGTGCTTCAACTCGAAGCGCTGCTCGATCGCAAGCCCAAGGCGCTCTCGGGCGGTCAGCGGCAGCGCGTCGCGATCGGCCGTGCGATCGTGCGCGAGCCCGGCGTGTTCCTGTTCGACGAACCGCTGTCGAATCTCGACGCGACGCTGCGCGGGCAGACGCGTGTCGAGATCGCGCGCGTGCATCGTCGCTTCGCGGGTTCGAGCGCGGTTTACGTCACGCACGATCAGATCGAAGCGATGACGCTGGCCGACAAGATCGTGCTGCTGCGCAGCTCGCGCGACGGCGCGGATCTCGACAGCATCGCGCAGGTCGGCGCACCCCTCGAGCTCTATCACTCGCCCGCGAACCTGTTTGTCGCGGGCTTTATCGGCGCGCCGCGCATGAATTTCCTGACGGCCGATGTCGCGCAGATCGAATCGCGCGGCGTGCGCGTGAGACTGACGGGCACCGGTGAATCGGTGACCGTGCCGGTCGACGGCGCGCGCGACGTCGCGCCCGGCGATCGCGTCACGCTCGGCGTGCGGCCCGAGCATCTGACGCCGCTCGCGCGGGGCGGCGAACCGGGTTCGCAATCCGGTGCGCAAGCCGATGCGCCGATCCTCATACGCACTGTTTCGCTGACCGAACGGCTCGGCGAGCAGAGCTATCTGCACCTGAGCGACGACGAGCACCATCCGTTGCTCGCGAAAGTGCAGGGCGACACGACCGCGCGCGTTGGCGACGTGGTCCGCTTGTCTGTCCATACCGCGCATTGCCATCTGTTCGCCAAGGACGGACGTGCATTGCCGCGCATCACACACAATTAACAGGAGACGGGAATGAAGAAGGCACTTCGGTTGTCGG
The DNA here is from genome assembly GCF_003628125.1 of Pararobbsia silviterrae. Taxonomy (GTDB): domain Bacteria; phylum Pseudomonadota; class Gammaproteobacteria; order Burkholderiales; family Burkholderiaceae; genus Pararobbsia; species Pararobbsia silviterrae. The sequence goes on along the minus strand of NZ_RBZU01000015.1, from coordinate 39,077 downwards.
TCGCGTGTGCGGCTCTGCTGGCGACGGGTATCGCGAGCGCGGGTACGTTGACGTTCAACATCGCGTTCAAGGGTGCGAATCAGCGCGCGTTCTGGGAGACCGTGATCGCCGAATTCGAAAAGGCGAACCCGGACGTCCAGGTCAAGCCCGCGTTCATCGAGGAAGAGGCCTATAAGGTCCAGTTGCCGGGCTGGCTCACGACCGAAGCGCCCGATATCGTCAAGTGGCACGAGGGCGAACGCCTGCGCTACTACGCCGAACGCGGCCTGCTCGAAGACCTGACGCCCGACTGGCAGAAGAACGGCTGGAACGCCAACTATGCGGCGCTCGTTCAACCGTCGTCGTATGCGGGCAAGCAATATGCGCTGCCGACCGACTACTTCTCGTGGGGCCTGTTCTATCGGAAGGACCTGTTCGCGAAGGTCGGCATCAAGGAAGAGCCGAAGACCTGGACGGCGTTCCTCGACGCGAGCCAGAAACTCAAGGCCGCGGGCATCACGCCGATCGCCGTCGGCGGCCGCGATGCGTGGACGCTTGCCGCGTGGTTCGATTACCTCGATCTGCGGATCAACGGCTATGCGTTCCACATGCAACTCATGAACGGCGAGATCCCGTACACCGACGCACGCGTCAAGAAGGTCTACGCGGCGTGGAAGACGCTGATCGACAACAAATACTTCGTCGACGATCCGCTGTCGTACAGCCTCGATTCCGCACAGCCGCTGCTGATCCAGGGCAAGGCCGCGATGATGCTGATGGGCACGTTCATCTCGGGCGGTTTGCCTGACAACGTCAAGGCACAGACCGGCTATTTCCGCTTCCCCGTGGTCGATCCGAACGTGCCGGTCGCCGAGGACGGTTCGGCTGACTGCCTGAACATCCCGGCGCGCGCGAAGAACAAGGTCGATGCGCGACGTTTCCTTGCGTTCGTCGGCTCGGCGGAGATCGACGGCCGTCTCGCGAAGACGTTCGGTTCGCTGCCCGCGAACAATCAGGCGCAGGTGTCGGACGATCCATTCGCGAAGGCGGGCTTCGAGATTCTGTCGAGCACGAAGGGTGGCATCGCGCAGTTCTATGACCGCGACATGAACAAGGAGATGGCCGACGAAGGCATGAAGGGCATGCAGCGCTTCGTCAGCGATCCGTCGAAGCTCGATGCGATCCTGAGCCATCTCGAAGAAACGCGTCAACGGATCTACAAGAAATCGTGACCACGCAGACTTCAAGCAGTCCGCTTGCGCGGCGGCGTCGACGTTCGGCGCTGCTGTTCCTGCTGCCCGCATGCGCGATGTTCGCGATCTATGTGCTTTATCCGATCGTGAGCAGCATCGTGCTGAGCTTCTACAGCTGGGACGGCGTGAGCGCGCGCACGTTCGTCGGGCTCGCGAACTATCGCGAGCTCGTCGGCACCGACACGTTCTACACGGCGCTCGAAAACAATCTGATCTGGCTCGTGCTGTTGTTGCTCGCGCCGCCGATCGGGCTCGTGTTCGCGCTCTATCTGAATCAGTCGGTCAAGGGCATCCGTTTCGTGAAGTCCTTGTTTTTCGCGCCGTTCGTCGTGCCGGGCGTCGTCATCGGCCTCGTGTTCAGCTGGTTCTACGACCCCGCGTTCGGACTGCTGCGCGTGCTTGCCGGTCACGGCGTCCCGGTGCTCGGCAACGAGCACATGGCGACGTTCGGCATCATCGCGGCCGCGCTCTGGCCGCAGATCCCGTTCTGCATGATCCTGTTCCTCACCGGACTCACGGGCATGAATCCCGAGATCATCGAGGCCGGACGGCTCGAAGGCGCGAAAGGGTGGTCGCTGCTCTGGCACGTCGTGCTGCCGCAATTGCGGCCTGCGACGTTCATGGCCGTCACGTTGACCGTCATCGGCGCGTTGCGCAGCTTCGACCTGATCTCGGTCATGACGAGCGGCGGGCCGTTTGACAGCTCGACCGTGCTCGCGTACTTCATGTACGACCAGGCGATCAAGTACTTCCGTTTCGGATATTCGGCGGCCATCGCGGTCGTGCTGTTCCTGATCATGATCATCTTTATCGCTTATCAGCTCCGCCGCCTGTTGCGGGCCGAGCGTTGACGAGGCGCGCATGTATCCGTTACCCATCGAAAAGTGGCGGCCGTCGCGCCGCGTGTTCTACAAGGTCTCGTTGCCGATCGCATTGATCGTCTGGTTGCTGCCGTTGCTGGCGGTCGTCGTGACATCGGTGCGTTCGTCGGCCGAACTCGTGCAGGGCAATTACTGGGGGTGGCCGCATGAGTTCGGTCTGGTCGAGAACTACCGGACCGTGCTCGTCGATTCGCCGATGCTCCATTACGCGTGGAATAGCTGCCTGATCACGTTCCCGTCGGTGATCTGCGCGATTGCGTTGTCGTCGATGGCGGGCTTCGCGCTGGCGACCTATCCGTTCAAGGGCAACACGGCCGTGCTCGCGACCTTCGTCGCGGGCAATTTCGTGCCGATCCAGATTCTCATGATTCCCGTGCGGAATCTGACGCTCCAACTGGGTCTGTTCAATACGGTCGGCGGCCTGATCCTGTTCCATCTGTCGTTTCAGACGGGCTTCTGCACGCTGTTCCTGCGCAACTTCATCAAGGAGTTGCCGTATGAGCTCATCGAGGCGGGGCGCGTCGAAGGCGCGTCCGAGTGGCAGGTGTTCGTGCGCGTCGTGCTGCCGTTGATCCGGCCCGCGCTCGCGGCGCTCGCGGTACTCGTCTTTACGTTCGTCTGGAACGACTACTTCTGGGCGCTCTGCCTGACGCAAGGCGACGACGCCGCGCCGCTGACCGTCGGTGTCGCGGGGCTCAAGGGGCAATGGACGACGGCGTGGAATCTCGTCTCGGCGGGATCGCTGCTGGCCGCCCTGCCTTCGGTCGGCATTTTCTTCGCGATGCAGAAGCACTTCGTGAGCGGACTGACGTTCGGCGCGACGAAGGGCTAGGCGCACGGCGCACGCGATGCGCTTCGGGCCCGATGCGGCGCACTGAGCGCCTCGTCGGGGGTGCCGCGCCGCGCGTTCGCATCGCTTTAAATCAATTCAACAACGAATCAGGATTTACGCATGAGGGTTGGTGTCGATTACTACCCCGAGCATTGGGACTCGGCCATCTGGGAAGAAGATGCGGCGCGCATGCGGCAAGCGGGCATTTCGCTCGTGCGTCTTGCCGAGTTCGCATGGTCGCGGCTCGAGCCGCTTGAAGGACGGTTCGATTTCGCGTGGCTCGATGCCGCGATCGATACGTTTGCGCGCCATGGCATTCAGGTCGTGATCGGCACGCCGACCGCGACGCCGCCGAACTGGCTCGTCGAGAAGCATCCCGACGTGCTGCCGCTCGATAACCAACGCCGGCCGATCTACCCGGGCGTGCGGCTGCATCGCTGCTACAACAGTCCGTCGCTGCGGCACTACACGGAGATCATCGTCGAGCGGCTCACGCGTCACTTCGGCCGGCATCCGAACGTGATCGGCTGGCAGACCGACAATGAAATGATCGGACAGGAAAGCCATAGCGACGGCGCGACCGCCGATTTCCGCACATGGCTCAAGGCGCGCTACGGCGATCTCGCGACGCTCAATCGCGAGTGGGGTACGGTCGTCTGGAGCGGCGAATACACGGCGTGGTCGCAGATCACGACGCCGCTCGGCGGCTCGCCGCATCTGAATCCGTCGTACCTGCTCGACTTCCAGCGTTTCTGCTCGGATTCGGCCGCGGCGTTCAATCGCTTCCAGGCGCGGATCATCAAGGCGAATTGCCCGGGGCAATTCGTCACGCACAATCTCTGGGGTTATCCGGTCGTCAACGATTACTACGACCTGTTCGACAGCATGGATTTCGTGTCGGTCGACTACTACCCGGCGACGGATCTCGACAACGACAGCAAGGCGCGCATCTATCACGGCGCGATGACGCTCGATCTCACGCGCGGCGTCAAGCAGCAGAACTTCTGGGTCATGGAGCAATTGAGCGGCACGCCCGGATGCTGGCATCCGATGTCGCGCACGCCGACGCCGGGCATGATCCGCGCGCACGCGTGGCAGAGCGTGTCGCGCGGCGCGGACACGGTGGTGCATTTCCGTTGGCGCACCGCGCGGATCGGCGCCGAGCAGTTCTGGCACGGCCTGCACGATCACCACGGCGAACCGGGCCGGCGTTTCGTGGAGTTCACGCAATTCAGCGAGGAAGTCCAGCGTCTGTCGCCGCTGCTCGACGGGACGACGATCCGCAACGATGTCGCGATGCTGTTCTCGCACGAACAGCTCAATGCGCTGCGCATTCAACCGCAGTCGGACGGCTTCGATTACCTGCTCAATTTCCGGCAGATTCATCGCACGCTCGTCTCGCTCGGTCTCGGCGTCGACGTCGTCAACTGGACGTCGGATATCGGCGGCTACAAGATGGTCATCGCGCCGTCGCTCTATCTGCTCGACGAAGCGACGGCCTCACGCCTGCGCGAATACGTCGCGGCGGGCGGCACGCTGATCGTGACGCCGCGCACCGGCGTCAAGAATCTCAACAATGTCTGCCATGCGGCGCGTTTGCCGGGCTTGCTCGCCGACGTCGTGGGCGCGGTCGTCGACGAATACGATCCCGTCGGCCACGACACGCAACAGATTCAATTCTCGGACAGCGATGCCGACGCGGTCGATTGCGCGCAATGGTGCGATCTGTTGAATCCGACGACGGCCGAGGCGGTCGCGACGTATGCGAGCGAGTATTTCGCGGGCCGTGTCGCGCTCACGCGCAACCGCTTCGTGAAGGGGCTTGCGTACTACGTGGGCACCGTGCCGGACGCCGAAGGGTATCGCCGGCTGCTGACGGAAGCCGCGCGCGCAAGCGGTGTGGCATTGACGCCGTTGCTCGAGGGCGTCGAGCGTTCGGTGCGCGAGGGCGATGACGGACGTCGTATCGCGTTCTATCTGAACCTGACGAAGTCGGTCAAGCTCGTCGATACGGGCCGCGAAGGCGGCACGGACGCGCTCGAAGGCGGGCGCGTGCCGAGCGCGTTCGAACTCGGGCCGATGGGCGTGCGCATCGTCATCGAGTGACCGCGTAACGCGAGCGGTCCGGGCCTTCGGGTGTCGGAGCGCGCGATGCGCAATGCATCGCGCGCGTCTTACCGATTCGCGCAGTCTTGCTTGCACGCCGTCTCGCCGCGATCGTGCGTGCGCAGGCCCCGCGACTCCTGCGCCGCGAGACGATGAAGTGTCTGTCGCATGAGCAAGCCGGGCTTGTCGGGCGCGAAGTTGAGATCGAATTGCGGCTCGGTATCGGTCCGCACGGTCTCCATGATCCATTCGAGCGCGTCGACATCTTCCTTATAGGCCTTGTCCGATGACGTATACAGATGCGCATCGATGTCCGCGTCGTCGAGCTTGAAATTCCGGCTGCAAAACCACCAGTAGTGAATGCTGTGGTTCGTCTCGGGCGTGAAGATGTGCGAGATGTTGAACCGGTACGTGCGCGGCGTGCCGCTCGGGTCGTGGTTGTCGACGATGCGCGCATAGGCCGTATGCAGCGCGGGCGAGACGAACCGCGCCTCCGAGAAACGATCGACGGGCTGGCCCGCGAGACCGGTCGGCACCGCATAAACACCGGGCGGCGGCGAATTGCGCAGCGCGCGGTCGATCACGACGACATCCCCTTCTTGCCGGACCTTGAGCTTTGAGCGCGCATATTCGGGCGTGCCGATCGCGCCCGGATGCAGGAACGGGAAATGGGTCTGATCGAGCAGATTTTCATGCATCGATATGTAGTCGGACTTCAAATGGAAACTGCCGCTGACACTTTTCCATTCGGGGTCGTTGAGCCATCCGGTATCGGGCACGAGCGCCTCGTCGGCACGATCGGGGTCGCCGAGCCAGATCCAGACGAGCGGCGCGCGCTCGATCGTCGGGAAGCTGCGTACGTTCGCATTCGTCGGCACGATCGGCATCGCCGGCATGTTGACGCACCGGCCCGACGGATCGAACTGCATGCCGTGATAGCCGCAGACGAGCACGTCGCCTTCGAGCTTGCCCTTCGCGAGCGGAAACGAACGATGCGGGCAGCGATTGCGCACGGCGACCGTCTCGCCCGCGAGCGTGCGATAGAGCGCGACGTCGACGCCGAGCAGACGCCGGCTGATGATGTCGCGCGAGACTTCCTCGCTGCGCGCGGCGACGTACCAGCAATTGCGAATCAGCGGCGTCGTATGGTCGGCGAAGCCGCCGGGTTCGAAGTCGGGTTCGGCGCCTGATACGTCGAACGGATCGGCGGACGGCGCGAGGGCGGCAAGATCGTGGTGGGACATCGTGATTTCTCCAATTCGGGGGCGGGTGCGATCCGGGGGATCGTGCCGAGGCGATCGCATCGAGTCAGGCGAATGCGTGTTACGCGTCGAGCACGATTTCGCGTCCTTGCGTGCGCGACACGCAGATACACATCTGGTCGCCCGCGGCTTTTTCTTCGTCGCTCAGATACCGGTCGCGATGTTCGAGCGCGCCGTCGCTCGACAGCACGGTCAGCGGACACAGGCCGCATTCGCCGCGCCGGCAGTCCCAGAGCACGGGCACGCCGGCCGCGCCGAGCGCGTCGAGAATGCTCGCGTCTTCGCCGACGTGGACCGTGCGTCCGCTGCGCGCGAGCTTCACGTCGAACGCATGCGGCGTGCACGGCGCGCCCGCGCCGAACAGCTCGCTGTGCACGCGGCCCGTATGCCAGCCGAGGGCCTTGGCGGCCGCATGGGTCGCCTCGACCATCGGCACGGGACCGCAGACATAGACCACGGTGCCTTCGGGCTGACGCGCGAGCACCGCCGCGAGATCGAGCACGCCGGCCGTATCGCTGTAGTGGAACGTCGCGGCATCGCGCGCGAGTCCCGCGAGCTCGTCATGCAGGGCCATCGCGGCGCGGTTGCGGCCCGCATAGACGATCTCGAATGCGCGATTGCGGCGCGCGAGGCTGCGCGCCATCGAGAAGATCGGCGTGATGCCGATGCCGCCCGCGATCAGCAGCACCCGCGCGTCGCGACGATCGAGCGGGAAGTCGTTGACCGGCGGCCCGATTTCGATGCGCACGCTAGGCGCGAACGTCGCGTGAATATGCGCCGAGCCGCGCGTGTCGCTTTCGCGCTGGACGGCGATCCGGTACGTGTCGCGCGGATCGTCCTCGCGATCGGTGCCGCCGATCAGCGAGTAATGGCGCACGATGAGGCCGCGCGTCGGCGAGACGGTATGCACGGCGATATGCGCGCCGGGGCCGTATTCGGGAAGCGGGCGTCCGTCGACCGACGAGAGAAGGTATTCGCGCACGCGTTCGGTCAGTTGCCTGACTCGCGTGACTTCGACCGTAAAGTTGCTTCGTGCCATCGTGCTGCCTCGATGCGTGAGTGCGGAGATGCTCGAGCCGGCGGCGAACGGCGCGGCCCGGTGTTGCGATAAACGGTTAAGCGGACAGACGGATCAGCGAACGCATGCGTCAGTGACCGAGCGCGGAGACGTCGGCGACCGCGATGTCCGGCGCATCGGCCGACTTCCGGCGCGCCGCGACGATGCTCAACAGAATCGCGAGACCGGCGAGCGCGGCGGGCACCGTGAGCCCGCAGATCAACGGACCGAAGCCATAGCCGAGTCCGATCAGGATGCCGCCGCTTGCCGAACCGAGGATGCTGCCCAGGCGGCCGACGCCGAGCATCCAGCTCACGCCCGTGGCGCGCGCGAGCGTCGGATAGCACGCGGGTGCGAACGCATTGAGACCCGTCTGCGCGCCGTTCATGAAGAAGCCCGCAGCCAGCATCCAGAGCGACAGCGACGCCGAACCGGGCCCGACCGCGCCGACGCCGAACACGCAGAGCGCGCCGCCGAAATAGGCGAGTGCGATGACGGGCGCCGGACGCAGACGGTCCATCGCCCAGCCCGCGAGAATCGCGCCCGCGATCCCGCCGGTCTGGAACATCGCCGTGATGTTCGCGGCCTCGGTGATCGGCAGGCCGCTGTCCTTGATCAGCATCGGCAGCCAGCCCGTGATCAGGTAGATCACGAGCAGACCCATGAAATACGTGATCCAGAGCGACAGCGTCGTGAGCGCATAGCCGCGCGTGAACAGCACGGCCGTCGATTTCGTCGTGTGCAGCGCGGGCTCGGGGGCCGAGAACGTCGTGCCGGGCGCGGCCTCGTATCCGCAGACGCGCCGGATCGTCGCGGCGATGCGTTCAGCCGCATGCCGGCGCACGAGCATGAAGCGCACGGACTCGGGCAGGTAGGCGAACAGGAACGGTAGCAGCGCGAGCGGGATCGCGCCGCCGAACACGATGACCGAACGCCAGCCGAAGCGCGGAATCAGCCAACCCGCCGCGAAACCGACGACGGCCGAGCCGACGCCGAAGCCGATGAACATCGACGTGATCAGCAGGTTGCGCCGGCGTTGCGGCACGTATTCGGAAACGAGCGTCGTCGCGTTGGGCATCGCGGCGCCAAGACCGATGCCGGTCAGAAAGCGCATCGTCATCATCTGGCCGATGTCCTGCGTGAGCGCGGTCACCAGGGTGCCGATCGCGAACAGCAGCACCGAAGCGATGAGGATCGTCTTGCGTCCGAGCCGGTCGGACAGCGGGCCCGCGCCGAGCGCGCCCACCACGAGGCCGAGCGGTGCGGCGCTCATGACGATGCCGAAGCTCGCCTTCGCGAGGTGCCAGTCATGAACGATCGAGGGCGCGATGAAGCCCATCATCGCGACGTCGATGCCATCGGCCGCGACGATGAAGAAACATAGCGTCACGAGCAGCCATTGCATGGGGCTGATGCGCCGGGCGTCGATCAACGCCTTGATATCGAGTGTGGGGTGGTTGTGCACTGCTGTCTCCGTGGGAACAAGGATGGCCCGTGCGGGGCGCAGTGCTTGCACTTGCCTGCCGGGCGGCTCTGACGGCCTTTCTGAATCGCATTGTATTGATGCAAATCATCGGGCATTTGTGATAAAACGCGGTATCTATCAACGAGTTTTTGCACAAATAGACCGGCTGTCCCGCGTCGACGGCGTCGCGCGGGGCGCGGTGCGTGGAGGCCCAACCAGATGGACGTCATTACGCATGTGCGCACGTTTGTGGCCGTCGTGCGCGGCGGCAGCTTTACGGAGGCCGCGCACAAGATGGGCGTCGTGCCGTCGGTCGTCGCGCGCCGGATCGCGCAGCTTGAAGCCGAGCTCAAGAGCCAGCTGTTCGAGCGGAGCACGCGCAAGGTCGTGTTGACGGAGGCCGGCGAGCGGTTCTACGGACGCGCCGGCGACGTCGTCGAGGATTTCGAGGCGCTCATGTCGGCCGTCGAGCGCGACGCCGGCAAGCTCGAAGGCCCGATTCGCGTGATGGCGCCGACGACGATCACGCTCGCTCAACTCGGTCAGGTCTTTTGCCGGTTCCTCGAAGCGCATCCGCGCATCACGATGCAGATCTCGCTCGTCGATCACTCGGCCAATCCCGCCGAAAGCGGTTATGACGTCGCGATCAGCGGGCGGCTCGCGAGCTACGACGGCGTCGTCGATATTCCGCTGCGTCCCGTGCGGCCCATCCTCTGCGCGACGCCCGCCTATCTCGACACGCATCCGAAGATCCAGCATCCGCGCGATCTCGCGCATCACGCGTGCCTCGTGTTTTCGCCGACCGGCACGACGTGGAATTTCCAGTCGTCGCGCGGCGTCGTCTCGGTCGACGTGAGCGCGCGGCTTCAGGCCGACGACAATATGACGCTGCTCGAAGCCGCGCGCGCGGGTCTCGGCGTCGCGTTGCTGCCCCAGTACGTGTCGGCACAGGCGCTCGGCGCGCACGAACTCGTCGAGGTCTTGCCGGATTTCTCGCCGCAAGAAAACTGGTTCAAGGCCTATGTGCCGCGCCGCCGCATGCGGACCGCGCGCGTCAAGGCGCTCATCGACTGGCTCGCCGAGAACTGGTGAGCCGCGGCTGCCGCGTCGTCGGGCTTGCGGCGTTCGAACGGGATCGATCGCGATCGCCGTTTTTGAGAGGCTCCGACCCCGTATCGATCGGATTGGGGCGGATTCGCGCGCGTGTCGCGCGGAGCGGGCCCATAAATTGCGCATGTTAGCCGCGGACGTCGTCAGCGATGACGGCCGACGCGCGGTCGCCGTGATCGGCACGCATCGGACGACCTCATCCGGCGCGATGAAAGCAGGCTTACCCGAACCGGTCGTCCCGCTTACGCTTCTCCACGGAGACCCCTTACGCATGCTGGCCCCTTCCGAGACCGCCGAAAGCGGCGACACGCGATCGTTCCTCGCAGGCGGCGGCGAGATGGGACGGCTGCTTCGTGACTACGACTGGTCTTTATCGACGCTCGGTGCGCCCGAGCGATGGCCGCAGAGCCTCAAGACCGCGGTGCGCATCATGCTCACGTCGCGCCAGCCGATCTGGATCGGTTGGGGCCCCGATCTGATCTTCTTTTACAACGATCCGTACAAATCGATCATCGGCGGCAAGCATCCGTGGGCGCATGCGCGGCCGACGCGCGAAGTCTGGCGCGAGATCTGGGAGGAGATCGGTCCGATGCTCTCGACCGCGCTTGAGGGGCACGAGGGCATCTATACCGAAGCCAAACTCCTGATCATGGAGCGCAACGGGTATCCGGAGGAGACGTACTACACGTTCTCGTATAGTCCGGTGCCCGACGATCACGGCGGTACGGGCGGCATCATCTGCGCGAACAGTGACGACACCGGCCGCGTGCTCAGCGAGCGTCAGCTCACCCTGCTGCGCGAACTCGCGACGGCGACCGGCGACGCGCGAACGTGGCGGCAAGCCTGCGACGCGGGGGTGCGCGCGCTGGGCACGAACCCGCACGACGTGCCGTTCGCCGTGCTCTACGCAGGGGCGGCCGGCGCGCCGCTCGAACGTGTCGCCGCATGTGGCATCGGTACGGATCATCCGGCTGCTCCGGCGGCGCTCGATGGGGCCGGGAACCCGATCTGGCCGTATGCGACGCTCGGCGACGCCGAGATGACGATCGTGCCCGACCTGACGACCCGCTTCGACATACCGTTGCCCAGCGGACCGTGGTCGCGGCCGCCGTCGCGCGCCGCGATCGTCAGGATTGCGCCGCCCGGCGACAGCGCGCGTCAGATCGTGCTGGTCGCCGCGCTCAATCCATGGCGTCTCGTCGACGACCGCTACCGGCAATTCCTGTCGCTCGTCGCCGGACAGCTCGCGAGCGCGATCGGCTATGCCGAGGCGTACGACCTCGAACGGCAGCGCGCCGAAGCGCTCGCCGAACTCGATCGGGCGAAGACGACCTTCTTCTCGAACATCAGCCACGAATTCCGCACGCCGCTCACGTTGATGCTCGGTCCGCTCGAAGAGTTGCTCAACGGTCCCGCGCAGGACCCGGATGCGACGCACGCGCTGATCGAGATCACGCATCGCAACGGCTTGCGGTTGCTCAAGCTCGTCAACGCGTTGCTCGATTTCTCGCGCATCGAGTCCGGTCGTATCGACCTGCATCGCGTACCGGTCGACATCGGGACCTTCACGGCCGAGCTCGCTTCGCTGTTCCGTTCGACGATCGAGCGCGCGGGGCTCGAGTTGATCGTCGACTATCCGGCTTCCGCATGCATCGTCGTCATCGACACGGAGATGTGGGAAAAGGTCGTGTTGAATCTCGTGTCGAACGCGTTCAAGTTCACGCTGTCGGGGCGCGTCGAAGTGCATGTGGTACCTGCGCGCGATGGCGCGAGCGTCGATGTGATCGTCGCGGATACGGGGATCGGCATGGCGGCGAGCGAGTTGCCGCGCGTCTTCGAGCGCTTCCACCGTGTCGCGGGGGCGGAGGGGCGCACGATCGAAGGCAGCGGGATCGGTCTCGCGCTCGTGCATGAACTTGTGCGGCTGCTGGGCGGCGCGATTCGCGTCGAGAGCGAGCCGGGCGTCGGCACGCGTTTCATCGTGACGATGCCGACCGCGTCGGCGGCCGGTATCGAGGTCGACATGCGCGCGCCGCTCGCGGGCGCGAGCATCGATGCGCACGAGTTCGTCGTAACCGCGCAGCGCTGGCTCGCCGATCATCGTGAATCGGGCATGGACGCGGCGAACGGCGGCGCGCGTAGCGTGCACGATTCGCACGATCGGCAGGCGTCGCACGGCGATCGCGCGGCGACGCGCACGGAGGATGGGGCATCCGTCGCCACGACGGACGCGCAGCCCCGGGCACGTGTGCTCGTCGCGGACGACAACGCGGACCTGCGCGACTATATACGGCGTATTCTCGGCGCGGCCGGGTATCGCGTGGCGGTTGCATCGGATGGGCAGCACGCGCTTGAACTCGTCGAGGACTTCGAGCCGGATCTCGTCTTGTCGGACGTCATGATGCCGCGTCTCAACGGTTTCGGACTCTTGCGCACGTTGCGCGCGCATGGCCGGTTCGCGGATGTTCCCGTCCTGCTGCTGTCGGCGCGCGCGGGTGAGGAAGCGACCGTCGGCGGTCTCGAAGCGGGCGCCGAAGACTATCTCGTCAAGCCTTTCTCCGCGCGCGAATTGCTCGCGCGCGTCGCGAGCAACCTCCAGCTCTCGAAGCTGCGCCGCGAGACAGCACGCCTGTTCCGCGACGCGCAGTTCGAAATCGTCGAACGCAAGAAGGTCGAAGCCACGTTGCGCACGTTCAACGAGACGCTCGAACAGCGCGTCGCGGAGACCGTCGCGGAGCGCGACCGGCTCTGGGAAACGAGCGAGGACCTGCTCGCGATCGCGGATTTCGACGGTCATCTGATCCGTGTGAGTCCGTCGTGGACCCGCACGCTCGGCTTCGACGAACACGCGCTGCTTCGTACGCACTATCTCGAGTTCTCGCATCCCGACGACGTGGCGACCGTCGCGTCGATGCTCGCGTCGTTGCGCGAACACGGACGGCCTGTACACATCGAGACGCGCATGCGGGTCGCGAGCGGCGCATGGAAGTGGATCGCCTGGACCCTGTCGGTCGAGCGCGACCGTTCGAGACTCCATGGCGTGGGGCGCGACGTGACGGCCGATCGCGCGTCGCGCGAGGCCTTGCGTCGCGCGGAAGAGGCGCTGCGCGTCGCGCAGAAGATGGAGGCCATCGGCCAGCTCACGGGCGGTGTCGCGCACGATTTCAATAATCTGTTGCAGGTCATCGGCGGGAACCTGCAATTGCTCGTCAAGGATGTCGCGGGCATGGACAAGCCCGAGCAGCGCGTGCGCAATGCGCTCGCGGGCGTGGCGCGCGGCGCGAAGCTGTCGTCGCAATTGCTCGCGTTCGGCCGGCGCCAGCCGCTCGTGCCGAAGGTCGTCAATCTCGGCCGATTTGTCCGGGGGCTCGACGATATGCTGCGGCGCGCGCTCGGCGACGGCATCGAGATCGAGACGATCGTGTCGGGCGGGCTCTGGAACACGCTCGTCGATCCGTCTCAGGTCGAGAACGCGCTGCTGAATCTCGCGATCAATGCGCGCGATGCGATGCAGGGTCACGGCCGCCTCACCATTGAGGCCGGCAATGCGGTGCTCGACGATGCGTATGTGGCGATGAATCAGGAATCCACACCCGGTCGATATGTGATGCTCGCTGTGACAGATACGGGGATGGGCATCTCGCCCGAGATCGTCGACCGCGTATTCGAGCCGTTCTTCACGACCAAGCCCGAAGGTCAGGGCACCGGACTCGGACTCAGCATGGTCTACGGATTCGTGCGGCAGTCGGGCGGCCACGTCAAGCTCTATAGCGAAGTGGGCCAGGGCACGACCGTGCGCTTGTATTTGCCGCGTGTGCGGCAGCAGGAAGATCTCGTCACGGAGACCGATTCGGGACCGATCACCGGCGGCACGGAGACCGTGCTCGTCGCGGAGGACGACGAGGATGTGCGCCGGACGGTCGTCGAGCTGTTATCGGAGCTCGGCTATCGCGTGCTTCGCTCGAAGGATGCGCAAAGCGCGCTCGCGATCATCGAGAGCGGTGTGCCGATTGATCTGTTGTTCACCGATGTCGTGATGCCGGGCGCGATCCGGAGCCCCGAACTCGCGCGCAAGGCGCGCGAGCGATTGCCGCATATCGCCGTGCTGTTCACATCGGGATACACCGACAATGCGATCGTGCATGGGGGTCGTCTCGACGAGGGCATCGAGCTGCTGAGCAAGCCGTATTCGCGCGAGGCGCTCGCGCGCAAGATCCGGCAGGTCTTGCGCCATTCGCCGCGGCACGACGATGCGTGAGAGCAGAGGGTTGAGCCGATCGTCTAGGCTGATGTGCGCGCGGCGCGGTGATCGTCGGCGCGTGGGCCGGGACGGTCGCCCGAGCGATAGAGGAACAGGCACAGCGACGTGATGCCCAACAGCGCGAGGACGATGAATGTGCCGCGGTAGCCGAGGCATCCGATCATCACGCCCGACAGCACGCCGGCGAGGATCGAGCCGACGCGCGATGCATTGAAGAACAGGGCCGTGGCCGCGGCCGGCGTCGCCGGCATCATGTCCTGGATGTAGATCATGCCGAGGCACGACATGACCGAGATGACGAAGGCGAACAGCACCTGCATCGGGATCAGCACGTCGACGTTCCATGCGAGCGACATGCCGACGAAGTACAAGGCGTGAGACGCGCCGCATGCCGCGAGCCATCGGATCTTGTTGAGTCGCGGCGCGCGCGCGCCGAGCATCAGCATCATCGGGATTTCAAGCAACGCGCCGAGGCCGAGCATCGTCGAGACGTGGCCGCGTGAGCCATGCATGCCGTCGACGATATACAGCGGCAGCGTGATCATCGTGGCGTTCGAGTTCAGGCCGAGCAGCGTCAGCGCGATGATCGTGCGCCAGAGCGTGGCCTTGTCGACGTGCACGGGCTGCGCGCCGTATGTGGGCGCGGGCGGTGCGCTTGCGTCGCGTGCGCCGTGGGTCGATGCATGCTGCGAAGCCGAAGCCGAAGCCGAAGCCGAAGCCGAAGCCGAAGCCGAAGCCGAAGCCGAAGCCGAAGCCGAAGCTGCCCGTTGCGCCTCCGCTTCTTCCGCGAGCATTTCACGCTCTTCGGCGGCCACGTCGGGCCACGTCATGGTCCCGCTGTCGATCGCATCGCCGGGCTCGGCTTCGCGTGTCTTTGCCGTCGCGGCCGTGCGTGCGCGCGCGGCGACGGCTTTGGGGCCGATCTTCGCGACGATCGCGGCCGATCCCGCGAAGCTTGCGGCCGCAAACAGAAAGAGCCCCTTGAAATTCGTCGCGGCGAGCACGAGCGCGCCGATCGAAGGTCCGAACACCCATGCGATCGAAAAGATCGTGCGCAGCGAGGCCGTCGCGAGCGAGCGTTCCGCGTCGTTGCGATAGGCGAGGTTGACGCGGCTGAAGGCGAAGGTCAGCGCCATCGCCGATCCGCCGACACCGATGAACGCAATCCCGATCACGAGCAGCGCCGCGTAGTTCGTGAAGAGGCATAGCCCCACATAGCCGATCACGGCGGCGCAGAGCGCGCCCAGCAGTGCGACATGGTGCCGCCCGCGCCGATCCGACCATTTGCCCGCGAGCGTGCTCATCGTTACGCTGCTCGCGGCGTTCAACGTCATGAAGATGCCGAGCCGCAACGGCGTCATGCCCGCGTGCTGGACGCCGAACAAGGACAGGTAGGGAGTCGTGAACGACGACGCGGTGCCGAGCAGCAGGATCGCGCAGCACATCTGAACGAATGACGGAATGTCAGCCAGTCTTGCAAGACGCTGGTTCATGGGCGGGATAAAGAAAGGTCTGTCTCCGACGCTCGATATCGTATCGAGTCTTGTGTAGAGCGCTCGCGTGCGGGCGAGCGGACAAATTCTAACGCGTGTCGGCCGTTGTTTTGCATCGCGCCTAGGTGTGAGCATCTCGTGCGCTTCACCCGCGGTGCGCGGCGCTTCATGCGTCGTCGGGACGCTTGCCGGAAGCGTCGATCGTATCTGTGTGCATATGCGGCACATATGATGCGCGCAACGACGCGTGTAACGGGCCGCAATGTCGACCGTGGCGATGTGCGTCGCCCGGGTCCGGGAATACCCGACTGACACCATCGCCCGGCGCGACTAGACTGACCGTCCTCGAATAAGGATTCGCCATGGATACCCCTTCGATCGATGCCGGCAGCCGTCTCCTCGCGCTCAAGCACGAGCTCGTCGCCGCGAATCGCATCCTCGCGCATCAGGGCGTGCTCGATGCGTTCGGTCATGTGAGCGCGCGTCATCCCGAGCGTCCCGGCGAATTCCTGATCTCGCGCTCGTGCGCGCCCGAACTCGTCGAGATCGACGACATCATCACGATGCGGCTCGACGGTTCGATCTCCGAAGGCGCGGACGCGAAACCGTATCTCGAGGTGCCGATTCATGCGGAGATCTATCGCGCGCGGCCCGATGTGCGCGCGGTCGTGCACAGCCATGCGCCGGCCGTGATTCCGTTCGGCATCGTCACGCAGCCGCTGCGTCCCGTCTATCACATGGCCGGATTTCTCGCGAAAGGCGCGCCGGTCTTCGATATCCGCGCCTGTTTCGGCTGTACCGATATGTTGGTCCGTCGCGCCGAGCAAGGCGCGGCGCTCGCGCAGGCGCTCGGATCGTCGGCGATCGCGTTGATGCGCGGGCATGGCTTTGTCGCGACGAGCACGTCGATTCCCGGCGTCGTCTATCGCGCGATCTATACGGAACGCAACGCGACGATTCAGCAGCAGGCGATCGCGCTCGGCGGCCCCGTGACGTATCTCGACGAAGACGAAGCACTTCAAGCCGACGACACGAATATGGGCGCGATCGGCAAGCCGTGGGCGCTTTGGAAGCGTTATGCGGATCGTCTTAAGGCGCTTGAGAAGCGCGCGACGCTCGATCATTTTTAGAAGCCTTAGAAGCCTTAGAAGCCTTAGAAGCCTTAGAAGCCTTAGAAGCCTTAGAAGCCTTAGAAGCCTTAGAAACTCAAAAAGCTGAAGAAGCTCATGAACGTCAAGATGGCTTAAGCCAAACAAGAAGCCTTAGCGCCGACGATTCAAACGACACGTCCGCGCAACAGAACCGTGTCGATGCCGACAACACTACGAGCCGGAGACTGGTCATGGCGAACGCGCGCCTGAGCCTCGAAGCATTTGTCGATTCGCAGCCGCTGTCGCGCGCGCAGATCCGGATCGGCGTGCTGTGTTTCCTCGCGGTGCTGCTCGATGGCTTCGATTCGATCCTGGTCGGCTATCTCGCGCCCGCGATCAAGACCGAATGGGGCCTTACGCCGCCGCAACTCGCGCCGTTGTTCGGATCGGGCGTGTTCGGGCTGATGGTCGGCGCGATGGCGATCGGTCCTTTCGCGGATCGCTTCGGCCGCAAGACGATCCTCATCGCGAGCGTCGCTGTGTTCGGACTGCTGACGCTCGCCGCATCGCTCGCGACATCCATGCCGGTATTCATTGCGCTGCGCTTCTTCGCAGGCCTCGGACTCGGTGCGACGATGCCCTGCGCGATTACGCTGACGTCCGAATACTGCCCGCGACGCCATCGCTCGCTGATGGTCACGACCATGTTCTGCGGCTTCACGGCAGGCGCGGCAATCAGCGGGCTCGCCGCCGCATGGATCGTGTCGGACTTCGGCTGGCGCGCGGTACTCGTCGCCGGCGGCATGTTGCCGATACTGTTCCTGCCGGCCTTGCTGCTCGGCATCCCCGAGTCGCTGCGTTTTCTGTCCTTGCGTGACGATGCGGGCGCGCGGATCGCTCGGATTGCGTCGCGGCTGTTCCCGCACGCCGATATCGACGCCGTCGACCTCGCGACGCATCCCGATACGCGCCGCCGTTTTCCGGTCGCCGATCTGCTTGCACGCGACGTGCGTCACGGAACCGTGTTGATCTGGGTCGTCTACTTCGCGAACCTGCTCGTGCTGTTGTTTCTGAACAGTTGGTTGCCGACGTTGCTGACCAATCTCGGCATGACGATGGTGCGCGCGGCGGCGTTCACCTCGACGTTCCAGATCGGCGGCGCGCTCGGTTCGATCGGACTCGGCTATTTGATGGACCGCTGGAGTCCGTGTCGCGTGCTCGCGGTGTCGTTCGGCGTCGGCGTGCTCGCGTTGTTGGCTGCCGGACATGTCGGAACCGAGGCGATCGTGCTGTTGCCGCTCATGTTCGCGATCGGTGTCGGCACCGGCGGCGCGCAAACGGGTGCGCACGTCGTCACGTCGTCGTTCTACCGGACGTCGAGCCGCGCGACCGGCATGAGCTGGGCACTCGGCATCGGCCGCATCGGCTCGGTGATCGGTTCGATGGCGGGCGGCTATCTGCTTGGTCTGCACTGGTCGGCGAGCGCGATATGGTCGTTGTTGGCGGGCGTGCTGCTCGTCGCCGCATGGGGCGCGGCAAGACTGATCCCGCTGATGCGGCATGCGGCGCTTGCCTCGGCCGCCGACGAACAGGACGCGCGCGAGCACGCATCGCTGTCGACACCGCGTCGTCAATCCGACTAGGTCGGATACGTGCGTGATTCATGAGTTGATTCGGCGTGATGCGCATCAAGCAGAAATCAATGACGTGCCGATGACGCTCAAATAACGGCACATAACCGTGACGAAGTCCGATATCAGGCGTTGATGCATCACACATGCGTTCCGCACGCATCGCGCGTTTGCACATCCCGCCTGTATTTTTCCTAGCGTTTACACCGAGTGCATTCGTAGCGTGTCGCATTGCTAAGCGATGCGCTTCGAATTTCGGTCGTCCGATTCTTCAGCTTTTCTAAAGTCGAACCTTTCGATGCCGTAATTGCGGGAGCCGGATAAAAAAATATTTATCGACCCTTTCCAGCCGGACCCTGGAGCGCTCATGACGGTTTCAATCAAGACGCGTCTCGCGATCGCGATGGCGGTGCTCGCGTCTCTGTTGTTGTTGATCGGTATGCTCGGCATCGTCGGCATGACCGACAGCAACCACGCGAATCGCGATACCTATAGCAACGACCTGCCCGCCGTGACCGGCATCAGCGAAGTCGAGATCGTGATGGCGCGTCAACGCGCTGCGCTGCTGCGTGCCGCGCTCGATCCGAGCGCGCCGGATCTCGATGCGATCATCGACAAATCGAAGGCTTTCGCGACGCAAGCGGATGCGATCTGGTCGAAATTCGCCGCGCTTCCGCGCGATGCCGAGCAGGATCGGCTTGTCCAGGACGTGGCGCAAAAGCGCAAGATTTTTTCCGCGGGCCTTGATGCATTCGCGCAATCGATCAAAAGCGGTGATGTGAAAACCATCATGCGCGCGGCGCTTGAGAACAATGGCTACTACGCGGATTTCACCGCGAGCGATCAAAAGCTTAAGGACGCCGTGTTCGACGGCGCCAAGCGCGCGTATCTCGCGCAGCAACACGCGTTTGCGATTTTCCGCGCCGTGGTCTGGGTTGCGATCGCTGTCGGCGTGTTGGCCGCGCTGCTGACCTGGAACAATCTGCGTCACGCGATCGGCCGCCCGCTCACAAGCGCGCTTGGACATTTCGACCGGATTTCCGACGGGGATCTCACGCATCGCATCGACGTGTCGTCGCGCGACGAAATGGGGCTGTTGATCGGCGGGCTCGCGACGATGCAGGAGAGCCTCGTGACCACGGTCCGTACGGTGCGCGCGGGCAGCGAACAGATTGCGCTGGCGACGCGTGAAGTTGCGGCGGGCAACGTCGATTTGTCGGCGCGTACCGAGGAGCAAGCCGCATCGCTCGAACAAACCGCGGCAAGCATGGAAGAGCTGACGAGCACCGTGCACAAGAACGCCGAGAACACGAACGAGGCGGCGCGCTTGTCGGAAGCCGCCTCGGACAAGGCGCAACAAGGCTCCGACGCGGTGCAGCGCGTCGTGGCGGTCATGACCGATATCGGCGAAAGCGCGGGCAAGGTCAACGAGATCATCAGCCTCATCGAAGGCATTGCGTTCCAGACGAATATCCTCGCGCTCAACGCGGCCGTTGAGGCGGCACGCGCGGGCGAGCAGGGGCGCGGCTTCGCGGTGGTGGCGTCGGAGGTGCGCAATCTGGCTCAACGTTCGTCGAGCGCGGCCAAGGACATCCGGCAATTGATCGAGCAGTCGACGGCGCACGTCCATGCGGGTGCGTCGATCGTCGAGGATGCGGGCCGTTCGATGACGGGCATCATCGACTCGGTCAAGCGCGTGACCGACATCATCAGCGAGATTGCGGCCGCGACGGTCGAACAAAGTCGCGGTATCGATCAGATCTCGCAGGCCGTCACGCAAATGGATTCCGTCACGCAACAAAACGCCGCGCTTGTCGAACAAGCGAGCGCCGCCGCGCAGTCGCTCGAAAGTCAGGCCGATGCGCTGCGCCACGCGGTTGCCGTGTTCAAGCTTGTCGACGACGGCGCGATGCGTTCAGCTGTCGTCGCGGCGCCTGCGTTCCGCCCGCCGGCCGCGCGAGCGGTCCGGGACCGCATGCCGGCGCGGGTCGCGAACGCTCGATAGACCGCAGAAGACAACGCGCCGACCCCGGCGCGTTTTTTTTCGTCCGCGCACCGGG
Organism: Pararobbsia silviterrae; assembly: GCF_003628125.1. Taxonomy (GTDB): domain Bacteria; phylum Pseudomonadota; class Gammaproteobacteria; order Burkholderiales; family Burkholderiaceae; genus Pararobbsia; species Pararobbsia silviterrae. The sequence goes on along the minus strand of NZ_RBZU01000015.1, from coordinate 18,596 downwards.
CGCACCGGGCGCACCCAGCGCACCTAGCGCACGCGAGCGTGACGGCCGTGAAGACTCTGCGGGATCCTCACGGCAACGGCTCGCGGCTCATGTCCGCGTGATCGATGCGCCGCCGTCGACCAACGACGCCGTACCCGTGACGAACGATGCGTCGTCGGACGCGAGGTACAACGCCGCACGCGCGAGTTCTTCGGGTTTCGCGACGCGCTTGAGCGCATGCAGGCCCGTGATGAACGATTGCGACTCGGCCGTGTCGTTCATGTCGCGGTACATATCGGTATCGACGGCGCCGGGCAGGATCGCGTTGACGCGTACACCTTGCGCGCCGTATTCGGCCGCGAGCGCTTGCGTGAGTCCGATGATGCCGGACTTGCTTGCCGCATAAGCCGCGCTGCCGGGAAACCCGAACGAGTAACCGACGAACGTCGACGTGAAGAGGATCGAGCCGCCGCCGTGCTTGATCATCTCGGGGATCTGATGTTTGGCGCCCAGGAACGCGCTCGTGAGGTTCGTGGCCAGCGTCGCGGTCCAGCCGGCTTCCGAGACGCCGGTCGTCGGACCCAGCTCGCCGAGCGTGCCCGCGTTGTTGTACGCGATGTCGAGACGGCCGAAGCGGCTCACGGCAAGGGCGACGAGCGCTTTCGCGAAGTCTTCGGATTGCACGTCCCCCGCGAGCGAGGCGGCGACGCCGCCGTCATGCTCGATTTCCTTGACGAGCGTATCGAGTTCGGCCTCGCGGCGCGCCGCCACGACGACCTTCGCGCCTTCGGCGGCGAACAGCTTGGCGGCCGCGCGGCCGATACCCGAGCTTGCGCCCGTGACGATGGCGACTTTTCCTGACAAGCGTTGCATGTTCAATCTCCGGTTTGGGGTGGGCCGAGCGTCATGCCCGGCGCCGTGATGTGAACTTTATGATTCGCTTCTTGAGACGGAAAGGCCAAGATTCTGACCGTATGATTCAGTTTTTATAAATGATCGGAGTGCTCCATGGACCGGCTGCGTGCATTCGAGGTCTTTGTCATGGTCGTCAACCGGGGGAGTTTCGCGCGCGCGGCCGATGCGCTCGACACGTCGCCCGCGAACGTGACGCGCTACGTCAACGAACTCGAGGCGCATCTTGGCGTGCGCTTGCTCAACCGGACGTCGCGCAGGTTGTCGTTGACCGAGGGCGGCGAGACGCTTTATGCGCGATGCACGACGATTCTCGACGATGTCGCGGAGACCGAGGGGGTGTTGACGAGCGCGTCGATCGAACCGCGCGGGCGTTTGCGGATCAATGCGCCGGTGAGTTTCGGCGTGCTCCATCTGGCGCCGCTTTGGCCGCGATTCATGGCGCGGTATCCCGATGTCGAGCTCGAAGTCGCGCTGATCGATCGTGTCGTCGACATCGTCGAGGAGGGGTTCGATCTTGCGATCCGGATCTCGCGGGCCGGCACGGTCGATCATGCCGCGCGCAAGCTTGCGACGTCGAGAAACGTGTTGTGCGCGTCGCCCGAGTATCTGACGCAGTGGGGGCACCCGGTCGTGCCGGCGGATCTGATCGGGCGTCCCTGCATCGGCTACACGTACGCGGCGACCGGAGACGCGTGGCAACTGGCCGACGACGAAGGCCGGCCGCATCCTGTGCGCGTGCAGTGCGTCATGCATACGAACAACGGCGACACGGCGCGCGCGGCGGCGCTTGCCGGACGCGGCATCATTTGGCAGCCGACGTTTCTGATCGGCGACGACCTTCGCGCGGGCCGACTCGTGCGCGTGTTGCCGAACTATCGCTTGCCCGACATCGACGTGCTCGCGTTGTATCCGAGCCGTCGCCATGTAAGCGCGAAGGTGCGTGCGGCGATCGATTTCCTTGCCGATGCGTTTTCGGATGTGCCGCCGTGGGATCGGGGGTGATGGGCAGGCACCGAGGGGCGAAAAGCGATGGACGCGCGGGCAGGCGTCTCTTGGAACGCTGTCCAGCAATCGCCCGGGTCGCCGGCATGGAGACTTTACAGAAAATTATGCAATAGCCATAATTATGGCAATCACATAATTTTCTGTAGATCATGAGCCTGACCTATCACCGGACCGTCTTGGCGAGTGACATGGCGCGGCAGTTGCTCCAACCGGGCGCGCTTGAGCAAACGCTCCAGTCAGGACTATTCCTTTCTGGGCCGCGGCGGGTCGGTAAGACAACGTTCCTGAAGTTCGATCTGATTCCCGAACTCGAACGTCGCGGTGCGATCGTGATGTACGCGGATCTTTGGGCTCAGCCGCAGGCGAATCCCGCGGATCTCCTGATCACGGAGGTTCGCAGGACACTCGAAGATCTCGGCGCGCCGCATTCGGCGCTGTTGTCTCGACTCAAGGCCATTTCACATCTCGAGCTGGCGGCCGCCGGCTTCAAATTCGGCCTGAATCTCGACAAGCTCGGCAAGCCAGGCGGCACGACGCTGGCCGAGGCGATCACGGAGCTGGTCGATCAGGTGCGTACCGATGTCGTGCTGATCGTCGACGAGGTGCAGCACACACTCGGTACCCAGCAAGGCGGCGATCTGTTGTTTGCGTTGAAGGCGGCGCGCGAACGGGTCAACATGCGCCCTGGCACACCCGGGCGGTTCATTTTCATTGGCACGGGCTCGCATCGGGCACAGGTCCAGGAGCTGGTGATTCGCGGAAATCAGGCGTTCCAGGGCGCGGAGTCGCGTCCTTTCCCGGTCCTCGGGGAGGATTACGTTCAGTTCATGCTCGATCAGTCCCGATCGCAGCTTCAGGAGATGACGCCTTCGCTCGGGGTCGCATTCGCTGCCTTTCAGCAGTTGGGTTACAAGCCGGAAGAGTTGATCAAGGCATTCCAGGCGTTGCGTGCGGCCGATCGGAGCGTGCCGGCCGACACGCAGTTGCCGATCATCGTCAACGCGCTGAAGGTGTCGACGGGCAATATCGAGCTCGCGCGACTCGATCAGCTCGGCGGCCTCGCGAGCGAAGTGTTCTCGCGTATCTGCGCGGCGCAGGACGCGACGAAGGGTTTGTTTTCCGCGCGTGCATTGAGCGACTATTCGCATGCATTGGGACGCGATGTCTCTGTGACGGATGTTCAGTCAGCGCTGCTTGCGTTGTCGGATGCGAACCTCGTCATGCGAAAGGACCACGGACGCTATGAAGTGACGGATCCGTTCGTCAAACAGGCACGTCGGGACCAGCTTCTTTATCGGGCGTCGGATAGCCCGGGATTGCCGGAACTGGGCGAAGCGCGCCGCGACGCCGAGTGAACATGTCGGGCGCGCTTTGACGCGCATCGTTGTACGTGCGAGTTGGCGAGGGCGGCGGCCTTGATGTTCAGCGCGTCGTTTTGCCTACCCGATGCCCCGGCTCCGTATCCGTCCTACCGTCCGCCAACGCCCGCCGCCCGGCTTCCAGAATTTCCTCCGCGAAACTCGGATCCACGTCGGCGACCGCGCGCGACAGCAGCAACGTCCCGACCATCTGACTGAACACGGCGATCGCCTTCTGACGGCTGTTTGCGCCGTCGGCCCGCGTCTCGTCGATGATCTTCGCGAAGTCCGCGAGATTCATCGCGAGACCGGCGGCATACGCGCCGCGCGCGACATCGTCGAGCCGTCGCGCGTCGCCGACAAAGCCCGACAGCGGACAGCCGGCCTCGATATCCGCACGATGCTCAGGCGACAGATACCAGTCGATGCGCGCCTTGACCGGGTCGACGCCCGCCGATTTCGCGTTGTCGATCAATGACGCATAGGTCGCGCCGCCTTCCGTGAGCGCCTTGTCCATGACGGCCGCTACGAGCGCGTCCTTCGATTTGAAGTGGTTATAGAAGCCGCCCTGCGTGAAGCCCGCCGCTTTCATCAGTTCGGCCAGCCCGACCGCATCGACCCCGCGCTCGCGAAACAGCTTATCCGCCGCGGCCACGATCGCGCTCCGGTTTTCCGCCGCTTGTTGTCTCGAAACACCCATTCGTCCCTCTCTCCGGCCCGCGTCGACCCAATGCGATTGATCGAAAAATACAATGGTGATCACCATTGACATTGCGAAAGGGCGCGCCGACAATCCACTCAAGACAATGTCATTCACCATTGTCTTGAGTATAGCCTGCTCTCCGGCGATTCGGGCAGCAGCGGCAAAACGACGATCCAAGGTGCGACGATCCAAGTCGCAACAACCGGGATCCGAATCTTTTGAATGAGGGCGGCATCATGGCGAAGACGACTCCCGAACAGAACAAGGCGCGCGTGCTCGAAGCGTTCGACACGCTGTTCAATCGACGCGACTACGCCGCGGCCGAGCGCTTCTGGTCGGATCGCTACATTCAGCACAGCGCGCATATCGCGCCCGGACGCGAAGGCCTGTTCGACCTGGTCCGCACTTTGCCGGAGACGCTGCGCTACGAGAACCAGCTGATCGTCGCCGAAGGCGACTACGTGATCGCGCATGGTCGCTTCTCGGGAAACGGCCGGCCCGCCGCATGGATCGCGGCCGACGTCGTTCGCTTTGAAGACGGCAAGCTCGCCGAGCACTGGGACGTCCTCCAGGACGAAGCGACGCGCGCCGAATCCGTGAGCGGGTTGCCGATGTTCGGCGACCGGTTCGCTGCCTGACTCCCTCCAACCTCAGCACGATCATCGGGACCCACGCGGTCCACAGGAGCACGATCATGAAACTCACCGGAAACACGATCTTCATCACGGGCGGCGGTTCGGGCATCGGCCGCGGACTCGCCGAGGCGCTTCACAAGCGCGGCAACCAGGTCATCATCAGCGGCCGCCGGCGCAGCCATCTCGACGAGGTCGTCGCGGCGAATCGCGGCATGGCGGCCATCGAACTCGATATCACCGATCCCGCGAGCATTGCGAAGGTCGCGGCGCAACTGGTCGCCGACTATCCGGACCTCAACGTGCTGATCAACAACGCGGGGGTCATGCTGCCCGACGAGGCCGCCGGTCATATTGACGACGCGCTGATGGTGTCGACGATCGAGACGAACCTCATGGGGCCGATCCGCATGACGTCCGCGCTCATCGATCATCTGAAGACGAAGCGAGACGCCGTGATTGCGTACAACAGCTCGGTGCTCGCATTCGTTCCGCTTGCGATGACGGCCGTCTATTCGTCGACGAAGGCCGCGGTGCATTCGTACGTGCTTTCGCAGCGCTTCCTGCTCAAGGACACGAATGTGCGCGTTCTCGAGATCGCGCCGCCGTGGGTTCGCACGGATCTGATGAACAGCCGCGAGGCGGAGCAGGCGATGCCGCTCGATGCGTTTATCGATGAAACGGTCGCGGTGTTGGGGACGGATGTCGACGAGGTGCTCGTTGAGATCGCGAAGCCGTTCCGCAACAACCCGGGACCGGGCGAGCATGCGTTCGTCAATGGCTTGAATACGCAGATGCTCGAGGTGTTCAACGCGTCACGCGCCGATGCGTGATTCGGACGATGGGCCGTCCGCGCGCGCCGCGGACGGATGACGAACCTCGCGGCGTATTGTCTGCGGCGGCACGCCGAATCGGCGCATAAAAACTTCGCGCATGTGCCGGCGATCCCTGAAGCCTGTTTCGACCGCGACGACGTCGAGCGAGTGTCGGCTCTGCTCGATCATGAGTCGCGCGGCCTCGAGCCGCAGGTTTTCGATGGCTTTGGCCGGCGATTGTCCGGTCTCTTCGGTAAATACGCGGCTGAATTGGCGCGGACTCATATTGACGGCCTCGGCGAGCGCGTCGACCGTTAGGGAACCCCGCAGATTCTGCTGCGCATAGTTCAGCGCGTTCTGGATCCGATCGGTCTTCGGCGCAAGGTCGAGGAGTTCGGAATGTTGCGACTGTCCGCCCGACCGCCGTTGATGCATGACCAACTGATGCGCGACCGAGCGAGCGACGTCTGCTCCCAGATCGGTTTCGACCATGGCGAGCGCGAGATCGAGGCCGGCCGTCATCCCGGCCGATGTCCAGATCGGACCGTCAGCGATGTGAATGCGATCGGCTTCGACCTGAATCCTCGGATGGTGCGTTTGCAGGAGCTTCGCGTAGTCCCAATGCGTCGTCGCGCGCCGTCCGTCGAGCAGTCCGGCCTCGGCAAGCGCGAAAGCGCCGGTGCAGATCGCCGCGATCCGCCGCGCACGAACACCGCGCTGACGCAGGAATGCGACAAGGTCCGCCGGAGGCGGCGCGTTGATCGGCGAAAACCCGCCCACGACGATCCATGTGTCGATCCGCGAGCGCGTGCCGATCGAGCGCGTCATCGCCGACATGCCCAGCGATGAACGCACTTCCCCGCCCGCGACGGAGAAGTTCTCGATCGCGTAAAACGGTGCGCCGTTAACCTTGTTGGCGACCTCGAATACAGCTTGCGACGCAACCGCCATTAACTGAAAGCCGTCGCTGAGCAGGTATCCCAATCGATGCATTGCGCGCTCCTCTGATTCACTGGCACTGGCACTGGCACTCGCACTCGCACTCGCACTCGCGTCGAGCCATCTCCTAGCCAAGACGAACCGCTTCGGTCAGCATTCGCGAGGCTCCGACGTGAATGGCGCGAATTATAACCCTATACGTCATTTACGCCATCAGATCGGCGGACCAGAATGCGTGCCATCGATTCATCACAGAGGCTCTCGGGAGCGACATCATGAGCACGACACCACTGGGCGCCGACCGCTTAGCGTCAGCGCATAACGACAACGATATGAGGATCGAGCCGCGCACGGCGCTCGCACTGCGCACGCTGAGCCTCGCTTATTTCGTGCAGGCGACGGGCGCGCTGTCGGTCGTCGGTGCGCTCGAGCCGATCTCGCGCACTTGGCATCTTCACGACTCGCAGAGCGCGTATTTGATCTCGGTGTTCGGTATCACATTCGCGATTGCGGCGCCCTTGCTGCAGGTGTTGCTCGGGCATCTGCGCCGGCGCTCGCAAGTGTTGCTCGGTGTTTCGGTTTTCAGCGCGTCGGCGCTGCTTTTTGCGGTCGCTCCGAACTACGCGCTGCTGCTCGCGGCACGCCTGATCATGGGCTTGGGCGCCGCGCTGATCGCGCCCGTGCTCGGTGCGCTTGCATCGAGCCTCGTCGAGCGCAGACATCAGGGCAGCGCGATTGCGATGGTCGTGCTCGGACTCAGTGTCGCGAGCATGGTGGGCATCCCGGTCTCATCGTGGATCGCGCAAACCTGGGGGCCGAGGGCGCTCTATGTGATTGTTGCCGTCGCGGGCGTCGCGACGGCTGCGTTGATCGCTCGATTCGTTCCGAACACGAGTCTCGGCGAACGGGTGCCGTTGACGTCGATACGATCATTGCTCGTGCGACGCGACACGATCAGCGCGTTTCTCGTGGTCTTTTTCATCGGTGCCGGCGTGTACGCGACGTATGCGTTCATTGCTCCGATCATCCGGGATGTGTTTCATGCGGGACCGCATCTCATCTCGGTGTCGCTTGTCGTACTCGGTGTCGCGGGCGTGACCGGCAATCTGTTCGTGACGCGCGCGGCGCGTCGATATAGCGCCGAGGGCATGCTGGCGATTGCCATGTGCCTGCTCGCGCTCGATCTGCTGTTACTCTGGGTCGTACCGGCGCGCATGGGATGGTTGTTTGTCGTGCTGACGCTTTGGGCTTTTGCGACGGACATCGTGTGGCCCTCGCAGCAACGCCGTATCGTCGAACTCACGCCCGACGTGCGGGGCATCGCGCTTGCGTTGACGGCGTCGTTCGTTTACAGCGGGATGGGCTTCGGATCGGCCGTCGCGGGCTGGGTCTATCCCGTGCATGGCTTTGTGGGGCTGTTGATCAGCTCGCTTGTTCTGCTCGGCATCTCGGCCGTGACGTTATGGATATCGAGCGGCGGCCGTATCCGGTTTCGAGTCGACCATGCATAGACAAGGCCGCGGCGCGCGAAGTCCGATGTGCGTGTCGAATGCGCATCGAGCGAAGCGACTGGATCGACCCGATCGATTCAGGACCCGCTCGGCTTCGCATACTCGCTTTCGATCCACTGTGCCGCGCTGCGTGCATTGAGCTTGAAAGCAGGCGTCACGCGAATTCGCGCGAGCGGTTCGCCGTCCGCGCTTTCGGCGGCGAGCATCGCATGGGGATCGTCTTCGTCGGGCACGATATCGAGCGTCACGCTGATTCGATCGTTGGCCGTGTCGACCCAGACTTGCTTGTGCAACGTCGCATGCAGTTGCTGTTCATGCCGGCGAAGCACTTCGGATGCCGTCTTGACGAGCGTATTGAACGCAGAGACGTCGAGCGGCTTGGGATTTTTTTTGTCGCGTCCCATCGTCCAGGGACCCACGAGCGCGGGTTCGGCCTCGCCGTCCTGCGTCATCTCGACAGCCCAGCCGTCATCGTCTTCGTTCTTGATGACACGGCATGTCCATCCCTTGTCGCGCCAGAGACGGTCTTCGTGAACAACGTCGGCGTCGGCGGAATCGTCGAGGCTTGCGTGGGGATTGATATCGGAAGTCATACGGCAATCAGGGTTCGAGCGATGGCGCGAATTCGGGCTAGATATCCCGTCGCGAGAGACGCGATTTTACGCGATGTCGGGGCGGTTCGACCGTCTCCGGACCTCGCGTGAGGTCATCGACGAAATCGGGACCGGTCTGCGACAATTGCCGTGAACGCTGCGCGGCCGCACCGTTCGCGCCGCACGGCTTACGTGCGCGAATCGAATCCGAACGGCTCGCACGCCGAGCCGACCTTCCAGGATCCCACATGAATAAAAGAACAGCCTCTTCGATGACGCTCGCGACAATGATGGCCGCGAGCGTTTGGATTGCAGGATGCGCGAGCCATGCGCCCTCGGCGGCGAACGCTTCGTCCGCGCCGGCCGTTTCGACCGCGCTGTCGGCATCGGCCGCGGCCTGTTCGGGCCTCGCCGGCAAGGCCATTCCCGCAAGCGCGATCGGACTTCCGACGACAGGCGCGACGGTCTCGTCGGCGACGCTCGTCGGCGCGAACGATGCGGGCAACGCGAACGGCGAGTTCTGCAAGGTCACGGGCGCGATTCATCCGGTCGATCCGAGTGCGCCGCATATCCAGTTCGAACTCAATCTGCCGACGACGTGGAACGGGAAAGCCTTGCAGCGCGGCGGCGGCGGCTACAACGGCACCGTCGTGACGGCGCTCGATCAGGTGCCGTTCGGACCGATGTCCGGACCGACGCCGCTGGCTCAGGGCTATGCGACGTTCGGGAGCGATTCCGGACATCAAAGTCCGTCGAATGTCGACGGCAAGTTCGCGCTCAACGAAGAAGCGCTCGACAACTTCGGCGGCAGCCAGATCAAGAAAACGCACGACGTGGCCGTGTATCTGATCGACGCCCGTTATGGGTCGGCGCCGAAGCGCATGTATTTCGCGGGCAATTCGCAGGGCGGCCATGAAGCCTTCCTCGCGATCCAGCGATGGCCGGCGGACTACGATGGCGCGATCGCCACGCACCCGGTCTACGATTTCACGATCCTGCAGCTCGACGGGAATGCGCTGTCGAAGAAGGTCTATGCGCACCAAGGCGCGGGCTGGCTCAATCCGAACAAGGTCGCGTTGCTGCAGCGCGAAGTCCTCGCGGCATGCGATGGACTCGACGGTGTCGAGGACGGCGTCATCAGCAACGTCGCGGCTTGCCGGAAGACGTTCAAGATTGCCGCGCTGCGCTGCGAAGGCGGCAAGGACACGGGCGATACGTGCTTGTCGGACGCACAGATCGCCGCGGTCAAGGCAATCGATTCGCGCGTGACATTCGGCTTCCCGCTCGCGAACGGCGTTCGCTCGTTCGCGCGCTGGCCGATTCTCGAAGGGGGTGACTGGTCGTCGATCTTCACGTTCGGCAAGCGCGCCGAGCCGTCAAGTCCGCCGACGCCGATGACGGACTTCGGTCTCTATGTGCTTTCGGATCCCGCGGTTCGATACTTCATCACGCGCGATACGAACATCGACTCGCTGACGTTCGATCCGAATCAATGGAAGGCTCGCACGCAGCACATCTCGAAGGTCATCGACGCGAACGATGTGGATCTGTCGGCGTTTGCATCGCATGGCGGCAAGCTGTTGCTCATGCATGGTTCGGTCGATACGGCCGTGAGTCCCTACAACACGATCGACTACTACGAGCGTCTGGTCGCGCGCGTGGGCAAGCGCAAGGCCGATGCGTTCATGCGCTTCTATATCGTGCCGGGCTTCGGGCACGGCACGGGCACGTACATCGCGTCGTGGGATTCGCTCGGTGCGCTCGATCAATGGGTTGAGCACGGCGTCGCGCCGAAGGATCTCGTGGTGGCCGATGCGGGTGCGAACGCGCATGGCCGCACACGCCCGCTGTGCGAGTACCCGTCCTGGCCGAAATACACGGGCAGCGGCGACGTGAATGTCGCATCGAACTTTAAGTGCGCGACGCATTGACCGGCTGTTCGCGGGCCATCACGCGCAACACGTGATGGCCGCTCGGTGACTGTGTGATGATCGTTTGGTCGCTGCGCGAAGTTGGGTTGATGATGGCGTGAAGCGAATCACGCGATAGGAGCGCGCCCTTCGAGTTCGAGAAAGCGATGCGCGAACGCGATCGCCATACTGCCCTCGCCGACGGCGGACGCGACGCGCTTGACCGGACTCAACCGCACGTCGCCGCACGCGAAGACGCCCGGCACGCTCGATTCGAGCAGATACGGATCGCGCGTTCGGGTCCAGCGTCCCGCCTTGACGACGTCGTCGCCGGTCAGCACATAGCCGCGCGCATCGCGTGCGATCTCGGTCGGCAGCCAGGCGGTTTCCGCGTCCGCGCCGATAAAGACGAAGAGTCCGCCGCATGCGTGACGCGTGACGTCAGCGGTCGAGCCGTCGCGGATATCGATCGCGGTCAGATGCGTGTCGCCGTACGCGCCGACGACTTCCGAGCGCAACCGCACCGCGATATTCGTCTTCGCGCGAAGCTGCTCGACAAGATAGCGCGACATGCTTTTCTCGATCGCGTCGCCCCGCAAGACGAGCGTCACGTTGCGTGCGTGATTCGCAAAGTACAGCGCCGCCTGCCCCGCCGAATTCCCGCCGCCGATCAGATGGATGTCGAGCCCGTGCATCGCGTCCGCTTCGCTGCGCGATGCGCCGTAGAAAATCCCTTTACCGATGAACCGGTCGAAGCCTTCGATCGCGAGACGACGCCACGTGACGCCCGTCGCGAGAATGATCGTGCGTGCTCGGATCACGTCATCGGCGTCGAGATGGACGGTGCGGCGCTCGACGTCGATGCGCGTGACCGACCGTGTCACAAGGATTTCCGCGCCGAGGCGTTTGGCTTGCTGCAAGGCGCGGCTGGCGAGTTCGTCGCCCGACACGCCGTTCGGGAAACCGAGGTAGTTCTCGATGCGCGATGACGTCCCCGCTTGTCCGCCCGGCGCTTCGCGTTCGATGACGATCGTGCGCAGACCCTCCGACGCGCCATAGACGGCCGCGGCGAGTCCGGCCGGCCCCCCGCCGAGGATCATCGTGTCGTACTCGCGATGACGCGGCTGCGTCTGCAGACCGAGCCGTTGCGCGAGCTCACGCGTGTCGGGCCGGCACAGCACGGTCCCGTCGACGAGCCGCAGCACGGGACAATCGCTGTCGGGCGGACATGTCCCCGGCCAGCGCGCACGCAATTCGGGCGCATCGGGCGTCATCCAGTCGAAGCTGATTTGATTGCGCGCGAGGAATTGACGCAGAGCGGTGCACGCGATGTCCCAACGATGACCGATCATCGTGACGCGCGCCTTCGGCGGTTCCGCCGACAAGCCTTGCAGACCGCCGATGCGCTCGCGTGCGAGCGCGCCCATCTTCAGCGCGACCTCGGGCGACGCGGCGGCGAGCGTGTAGTAATGCTGGGCATCGATACGCATGACGCGCGAGGGCTCGGCCGCGCGATACGCGCCCGGAAACGGCGAACTCAGCGCGAGCGGCACCTCGCCGAAGATGGTGCCGGGCAAACGCCAGCCCAGCCTGCGCTCGATGCCGTCGAACGTCTTGATGACCTCCATCTTGCCGGTGAGCACCGCATATAGCGCGCGCTCGCCCCCTTCGTGAACCGCGAATTCTCCCGCGTTCAAATGCAGGTCCGCGGACGTGTGCGCGAGCCGTTCGAGTTCGTTCTCGGGCAACGACGAAAACAGCGGAATCGCGCGGATATGGTCGATGGTCAGCATGGCCGGGTCCGGACGGGTGTGTGAGGGACGCTCCAATCGCTTGCCTAGCCAGTATATGACCCGCCTTTGCAAATGTTTACCCGCTTGTACGCCTGACCGAGCGCGACTGAATTCGAACGGGATTGCATGCCCATCTCGCACGAAGCGCCTTAGATTGTGTCGCGATGCGCGGCCGCGAACGCGGCTTGCGCGTCGATCAGATCCCGGATCTCGGTCGCGAATTCTTCGGGCAGGGGGGCGGCCGGTGTGAAGCGCTGCTGCGCATGGGTTGCACCGGCGATCCCGGCTAGCGTGTTTGCCAAGGCGTGACGTGCGTCATCAGGCAATGCGTCCGATGTCTCATTCGGTTTTGCATCGCCCGGCGTGTCCGAGGATTCGATTTCCCAGCACATCGCGAGCACGCGGTACGCGAGCCGTTCCGTTGCGACGACAACGGGGTGCCAACGCTGCGCCTGGCGGGCCTTGCGCGCCAGTGCATGGACCGCGTTGTCGTACGCGGCGGACAGCGCGACGAGCCGATGTTGCAGCATGCTTCGCGCATGCAGCGCGGATACGGACGACACCGAGCCTGTGTCCGCGTGTCGCGCGACCGTCGCGGTCGCATCGAGCGCCGCCGCGACGCGCTCGCGCAGTGTGATCTCCGAGGCGTATCGATCGAACGCGATCGAGACGGCGACGCCGACCGCGCACCCGAGGGCCGTATCGATACCGCGCGCGAGCAGCAGGGCCGTGATATCGGCGACCCGATGGCCGCCCGACGCGATGAGCATCGCGAGCGACGTGATGAAGACGACTGCGAACGCATAGTTGCGTGTGACGAGCATTTCGACGACGAACTGCAGGCCCGCGAGCGCGATCGCGAGCCAGAGGCCGCCGGGCTGTGCCGCGAGCAGCACGCCGGCCGCGCCGATTCCCACGAACGTGCCGACCGTGCGCGCCACCGAGCGTTCGAGTGTCCGCGCGAGATTGAGTCCTTGATGGAGGACGAGGACGGCGGCGGCCATCGCCCAGTACGGCTTCTCGAATCCGAACGCCATGCTCAGCGATCCGGCGATCGCCACGCCCGCGCCGACGCGCAATAGCGTCTGGATCAGCGGCGCATCGAGGCGCATCTGTTCCGCGATCAGATGCCGCGTCGGAAGTCTCCCGATCGGAAGGGGGGCGGTCTGGGCGATGTCGGCCGGCGTCGCGTTCGAGGTATCGCGCGCGGCTGCGTTGGCCTGCGCTTCGATCGACCGCGCTTGCGCGGCAAGCGCCGCTGTTTCGGATGCCGTGTTCGCGCGTGACGCGACACGTTCGGCGAACACACGATGCAAGGTCTGCGTGAGCGTGCGCAGGCGTGCGAGTGCGCGATCCTTCGGCGCCGAGGCGGGTTGCCAGGTGATCAAGATCGTCCATGCCTGGTGCAGCGCGAGCGCGGCCTGGTTGCGCGTCGCGTCTTCGTCGACGGTGCCGGCATGGTCCACGAAGTGGGCGACCGCGCGCGCGGCCGCCGCCACGGCGGCTCGCTCGGGTGCGCGACGCACGAATAGCGCGCCCGTCATATGCACGAGCCAGGACAGCGCGCCGCCCACGAGCACGTAGAGGCCGGGGCGCAGCGCGGACGCGTGGCCGACCGGCATCGCCGTGCTGACCGCGCACGCGAGCGAGAACATATACGCGCCGGGCGGCCCGATATCGAGCACGCGGCACATCCAGGTCGCCGCCATGGCGAGACATACGACGAGCGGGACGGCCGCATACGCGACATGCTGGGCTTCGACGCCGAGCGAAACGGCCATGGCCAGCGCGAGTGCGATCGCGGCGAGCACGCGCGCACGGTTCGCATAGGGACGATCAATCGCGTAGAGCGATGTAAACGCGCCGATCGTCGCCATGAGACCCGCCGAGATGTCGGCGGCAAGCCACCCCGCGGCGGCGAGGACGAACATGCAGAGCGCGGCGCGCCACGCGATCGGCAAGCGCGGCGGCGAGGCGCGAAGCGTGAACATGATGCGCGGATCGAAGGCCAACGGTCCGCGCGGCGTCGGCGATGGTGTCGATGTCGGCGACGAGGTCGATGCGTTGCGACGAGGGCGTTGCGTCACGGATGTCTCCTGTGGATGCCGCACTATGCCGTGTCGGGTGCCGCATGGCTTCCCGTGATCGCGAGCCATGCGCGAAAGGCCTGAATCGCCGGATCCTCGGCGCGCGCGAGCGCGACATACGAGAAATACCGCCAGGCGGGCAGGGCGGGCCCGTCGAATGGGTGCACGAGCCTGCCTTCGGCGATATCGTCCGCGACGAGTGCGGTCGGCCCCATCGCGACGCCGAGTCCGTCGAGCGCGCCTTGCAACGTCAGATAGAAATGTTCGAGCGTCAGCGTATGCCGCGGCGTCAGATTCGGCGTGCCGGCCTTCGCGAGCCAGTCGGGCCACATGCGCGGATAGGTCGCCGCGTGCAGAAGCGTGAAATGCGCGAGGTCAGCGGGTTTCTTGAGCGTCTTGCCCTTGAGCAGCTTGGGCGAGCACACCGGCAGACGCACCTCGGACAGGAATTCGTCCGCGAGATAGCCTTCGACGCGATGCGGACCGCCCCGAATCACGATGTCGAATTCGTCGCGGACCTTCTCGATCGCTTCGTTCGACGTCGATAGACGAACCTCGATCGCGGGATGGTCGAGCTGAAACGCGGATAGCCGCGGGACGAGCCAGCGTAACGAGAACGTGGCCGGCGCATTCACGCGCAGGATCGTGGCGTGTCCGCGCTGCATCTGCTGGGCCGTGGCGAGCGCGATGCGGTCGAACGCGGCGCCGATTTCCGCGAGATACCGGCCGCCCGCTTCGTTGAGCACGACACGACGGTTATACCGCTCGAACAGCGCATGGCCGAACCAAGCTTCGAGTTGCTGAATATGCCGGCTGACTGCGCCATGCGTGACGCAGAGCTCATCGGCCGCGAGCGAAAAGCTGCTCAGACGCGCAGCCGCTTCGAAAGCGCGCAGCGAATTCAATGGAGGAAGTTTTCGGCTCATGGGCGGCATCGTGTGAATTTAAATCACGCGAAGTCCGAAGTTTAATCGTTTGATGCACGTCGTTCCACGCGACTATATTGGCGCCGGTATCGACGAGGCAGGGCGACAGAGAGCGGAATGTCGTGCGTCGAATTTTCACATGAACCGGATTTGGTATGCCAAACGTCGTCGTAGTGGGCGCCCAATGGGGCGATGAAGGAAAAGGGCGTCTTGTCGATTGGCTGGCCGCCGACGCGGATTTCGTCGCGCGTTACAACGGCGGTCACAATGCCGGTCACACGCTTGTGGTCGATGGCAAGACTTACAAGCTTGCGCTGCTGCCGAGCGGCCTCGTGCGTGGCAAGCGCGGCGTGATCGGCAACGGGGTCGCGCTCGATCCTGAAGCGCTGCTCGCGGAAATCGAACGTGTCGAAGCACTCGGTGTGTCGGTTACGCCCGACCGTCTTGCGATTGCCGACAACGCGACGCTCGTCTTGCCAATCCATCGTGCGCTGGATGCCGCGCAGGAAAAGCGGCGCCGTCAACCGATCGGCACGACGTTGCGCGGGATCGGGCCGGCTTATGAGGACAAGATCGGTCGCCGTGGCCTGCGCGTGTGCGATCTCGCCGAACCGGAGCATCTCGCGCGCAAGCTCGATGCGCTGATCGACCATCACAATGCATGGTTCAAGGGGGCGGGTCTCGCCGGCTTCACGCGTGATGCGATGTTGCCGATGCTGCTGGATATCGCACCGCGCGTGCTGCGTTTCGTGCGTCCGGTCTGGGCGGATCTCGATGCCGCGCACGCGCAAGGTCGGCGCATCCTGTTCGAGGGTTCGCAGGCCGTGATGCTCGATGTCGATTGGGGGACCTATCCGTATGTGACGTCGTCGAACACGGTCGCATCGGCGGCGGCGACGGGAACCGGGTGCGGTGCGTCGCGTCTCGGGCATGTGGTCGGCGTCACGAAAGCGTATGCGACGCGCGTCGGCGAAGGGCCGTTCGCGACCGAGCTCGACGATGCGCTCGGTGCGCGGCTTAGAGAAAAAGGCCGCGAATATGGTGTCAATACGGGGCGGCCGCGCCGCTGCGGATGGCTCGATGCCGCGCAGCTGCGGCAGAGCGTGAAAGTGTCGGGCATCGATTCATTGGCGTTGACGAAACTCGATGTGCTCGATGGATTCGACAAAATCGCGCTCTGCGTCGGCTATGACGTCGATGGACGCCGCACGGATGTGTTGCCGGCGAGCCTTGCCGTGCAGGCGCGCGCCACGCCGATTTATGAGTGGTTCGACGGATGGACGCGTCCGGCCGAGGGCGTTCGGCATCTGCGTGATTTGCCGACGCAGGCGCTCGATTTCATCAGACGGATCGAAACGATCGCGCAGGCGCCCGTGTCGATCGTCACGACGGGCGCGGAGCGTGGCGACACGATTGTCGTGCGCAATCCGTTCGATGCTTAGGCACGCTGAAGGGAAACGACCCGTAACGCTGAATAGGTGAAAACACGCATGCGTGCGCCGTGCATTCGCACCGATATGGCAATTTGAGAGAGGTGGGGCCTGAGTGTGCGCCCCCTACGCAATAGCATCGGTATAAGGCGCGCAAATGAAAAAGTTGAGCTTCAAGGCTTCGCTGTGGAGCATGGTTGTTTTCGTCTGGATCAGCCTGATCGTGTTGTCGGCGCTGAGTGCGACGCTCACACGCAATCTGATGATTCAGGATCGCGTCGAAGGGCTTGCGAACCAGGTCCAATCGGCGGTCAGCGTCGTGCGGTATTACGTGCAGCAGGAGCAGTCCGGCAAGATGTCGAAAGCCGATGCGCAGAAGGCTGCGCTCGCGCATCTTCGGCCGATTCGCTATGGCAAGGCCGGTTATCTGCTCGTATCGGATTCGAAGCTGTTCCAGTTGCTGAATCCTGTGCGGCCCGAAACGGAGAACACGATCAATGATCTCGTGGATCCGACGGGCAAGCATTTCACGGCGGAGATCGTCAAACACGATCTCGACGGCACGCATCTGACCGACTATCAGTTTCCGAAGCCGCATGAGACGAAGCCGCAGCCGAAGCTGGCTTACGGCGAATATGTTTCCGAGTGGGACTGGCACGTTTTTACCGGGACGTATATCGACGATATCGACGCCGAATTCGTCGCGCATTTGATCAAGGCGCTGGTTGTCGTGATCGTTGTCGGTCTTGCGTTGACGGGTGCGATCGCGTTGATCATTCGTCGCGTGCTCGGCACGATCGGCGGCGATCCGCAAGACGTCGGCGAGGTGTGTCGCCAGATCGCCGAGGGCGATTTGACGGTTCGTGTCGATACGGCCGCTAACGATCACACCAGTTTGCTGGCTTCGGTGCGCGTGATGCAGGAGCGTTTGCTTGACGCGATCGGCACGGTCAAGATGTCGGCGTTGTCGATCGCGAATGCGAGCAAGGAAATCGCGGCGGGCAATCTTGATCTGTCGGCGCGCACGGAACAGCAGGCGGCGTCGCTCGAAGAGACCGCGGCGAGCATGGAAGAGCTGACGTCGACGGTCAAGAAGAATGCCGACAATGCGCGCGAGGCGAATGGTCTTGCTGACGCGGCGCGCGATGTCGTGTCGCAAGGCACGAAGATCGTGGGTGAAGTCGTCGAGACGATGGCGGGCATCGAGCGCAGTTCGGTGGAGATCGGCGACATCATCGGCATGATCGAAAGCGTCGCATTCCAGACCAATATTCTGGCGTTGAACGCGGCGGTCGAGGCGGCGCGCGCGGGTGAGCAGGGGCGTGGTTTTGCGGTGGTCGCGAGCGAAGTCCGGGGTCTGGCGCAGCGTTCGTCGACGGCGGCGAAGGAAATCCGTGAATTGATCAAGACGTCGGGCACGCGCGTGCAGGCGGGTGCCGAGCTTGTCGGGCGCGCGGGGGAGACGATGAGTCAGGTCAGTGACGCGATTGCGCGCGTGACCGACATCATGGGCACGATCGCGGCGGCGTCGCATGAGCAGAGCCGCGGGATCGAGCAGGTCAATCACGCGATCACGGAGATGGACAAGGTGACGCAGCAGAATGCGGCGCTTGTCGAGCAAGCGGCGGCGGCCGCGAGTTCGCTCGATGATCAGACTGAGCAACTGCGCGCGGCGGTGTCTGCGTTCCGGACGGGGGAGGGGGCGTAGCGGGTTATGGGGTGAGGGGTGGGTTGGGGTGTTGCCTTGCTGATGTGCTGCGCTCTTAGTCGTGTCTTGGGGGCTCGCGGGGGACAGGTTCCCACCGACATCGGCGCTGCCTTGACGGTGGCGCCGTTGGCGGTCGTGTTGTTTTGCATTGCGGGGTCGTTGTTCGCGGTCGACATCGATGCGGATGGGTGCCTCAGAGAGTGTCAGAGATTTTGTGTTCGAGGCATAACATGTACCAAAAGGAGCATGTATGCCACGCAAACCGAAATCGGGGTCCGAGATCCCAAGCGAG
>NZ_RBZU01000014.1 GCF_003628125.1 Pararobbsia silviterrae | reverse complement strand
AAGAATTGACGCCGTGGGTCGTGGCGGAACAGCTTCGCGCCGGCCACTGACGATCACGACGCCGTCGTCAAGACGGCGCTCGCGACTCGCTTACCTTGTAACTGCGCAAGGATCTGCGAGTACTGACCGCGACTAAAGTTGCCATACTGGTCAAGCACAGCCGCACTTCCCGGCACGGTGTACATGTCGGACGGCAACAGGCCGCGAGCGCGCAGCAATGATTCGATTCGCTTGACGCTGCGTGCTCCGCCGTCAACTTGCGGCGAAAGGTACTTTGTCGCGGGCGTGCCCTTGTACGCATCGTCTTTGTAGGCAACCTGCGCGACCAGATTGGTTTTGGTCGCAGCCTTCAGGCGCAAGGCATTCAGCGTGTATGGCGTTGGACGATCGAACACATCGTTCATCGTCTTCTGCTCGGCCGCAATCACGGCACGACCGACTCGATTCAACGCCACCGAAATTGCATACGGCATCTGACGCTGCACATGATCCTCGATCGCGCTTCCCAGTTGCGTGGTATCGACCGTCATCGAGAATGCGGGATTTCCCATATGCACGTCCAAAGCAAAAAGCCTCGACGCTTTCGCACCGAGGCTTACGATGATTTTCAAGGCGAACGCCTCCACTGGACCTAACGAGCACCGCTTATGGTTGTTTTGTCTCGAGAGGTTTGCACGACTAACGCGCGGTGCCAGCGAAGGTCCAGTGCCGCCGTAAAGGACGGTTCGAAGTATAGGCCAAGCTTTTTCCGAATTTCAAGCATTGACGTTCACCGCCTTTGACGTGTAACCGCGCGCGAGGCCCGCTCGTCGACCTGATCCAGATAGTCGAGCATCGCGGCAAACGGATCGCGCCAGTGCTTCTCGTAGACGTGCGAGTCGACGCCAAGTGCGCGTGCGCGCTCAGGATGATTGATCGGTTCGATGCAAGTGCCTCGACAATGCGGACATAGCTGCGTGCGCTCCGACTTCGAGCGCGAGAATGTGCGGCGGAGGCCATTGCATGCCGAACACGGCTCGTATTCGCGCAGCACAAGCGGACCGTTCAAGCCGGCGGCGAACGGAATACGCTCCTCATCCACGAGCTGTCGCCCGGAACCGCCGCACGTCGCGCATTTTGATGACTGTCGAATTGCTGTATCGGTCAATCCAAGTTTCCCGCGCCCGCTGCAAACACCGCAACGCTCGAAGACCCACTCAAGGATCACGCGCGCTGCGAATCGCTCGACGATGTCGGCCGTCTCGCGAACGTAGCGCCGTCCCGCATTGCGCTCGCGTTTCTGTTCGCGATCGAGCCCCGTGAACTTGCGACGCTTGAATCGCGAATCGGTACGCATCTGCACGGCAAGCAGCTTCGTCGCACGATCGACGGTCGAGCGAGAAACATCTTGGCCCGCTTGCATCCGCCAGAGCAAGCTTCCGAGTTCGTTCGCGAATGCGAGCGCGGCCAAAGTTACTTGTGGATCAGGGATCGCATCCGACAGTTGCCCACGAGCATTCATCGCGACACCGGCTAGTTCTTTCACATCGATCATTGCGATTCCCCTTGAATGTCCTTATGTCCCAATGTCCCAAGCAAAGAACGGCGTCGTTGCGCGCGGACGGGTGCGACATGCGCACCCTCGCCCCCGTGTCGCGCACGTCGCCCGCATACGCTCACGTGCACGAGGCGAGGCGCTTGGGACGTTGGGACGCGGGACGAATCGAAGCGAGCTGCAACGCCGCGCGCAGCGCGCCGAGACTGGCTGTCGCGCGCGCCGTGGCCGATCGGCTGGCGCGCTGATTGAGGCGAGGCATTAGAGCGGAGAGTCATCGTCGACGCCTCTGCTCGCTACCGCGACAAGCGCGACGTCATCCATCGGTTCCTCTGGTTTCACGTAGAACCACGTTCGCGAACCGGTCGACTCCCGCTTGCGCTCCCAGCCAAGGGATTTCATGGCCTTCCCGATACGGCGCTGCTCGGCTGGTGACCATTTCGACACTTCGAGCTTGAGACACTCGGACAGGATGTCCTCCATGGTCACCTTCGACCGGAGCTCAAGGAAGCGCCCGATCATGGTCTCGTACACGTCACCTTCGTAACGAGCGTCCTGCTCAGCGGCGAACAGCGGCATCTCCGACGACAACACCTGCCACGGTGTCGGCAGCGTGCCACCCGCGTCCGCGTTTTCCGCTTCCCATTCGCGGTATCCCGCGAAGGCCTCTGCCCAGATCTGGTCGCGATCGGCCGCGAGCGATTTCAAGTCGAGCTGTGCGCCCGCCTTGATCGGCCAGTAGCGTCGATTTCCGGACTCGTCTTTGAGATAGGTATCAAAATTGACCGAGCCGCCAAATACGCTTTGCCGAGGCACGTCAATGGCACGCTTCGCGTATGGAGGACGATACGTGTCGACTGCCGTCGTGAAAAACTTCTTCGCCAACGAGGAGTCGGCTTTGTTCAGTGCGTCGAGTTCGGCCAGTTCGATGACCCACTTGCCGGCCATGACCGAGAACGTGTCCTTGTCGCCGATGATGATGTTCGCGTCGGTGAACCATGACGAGCCGAAGAGCACTCGAAACGCGCCCGATTTGCCACCGCCCTGGGCGCCTTCGAGAATCAGCACGTTGTCCATCTTGCAGCCAGGTTGCATCACGCGGCCAACGGCGCCGAGCAGCCACTTGAAGCCGACAAGATGCACATACTCGGTATCCGGCGCCTTGGCATACGTCGTGAGCCATTGGCGCAGGCGTTGCCTGCCGTCCCATACGAGCGAGCCAAGGTAGTCACGTACGACGTGATAGCGGCGGCGCTCGGCGACTAGATACGCCGCATCCATGACGATGTCGCTGCGTGGACTCACTGAATAGTTCTGACCGAGCCAGAGCACGCAACGCGCATCGTCGCGATCTGTCCATTCCCCCGCCTCGCCTCCGAAATACGGCGGCGGTCGCAGCTTCATTACTCGATTCGAAAATTCCTCGAACGCCAGCACGCCCTCCCACCGCGCATCGTTGAGCAATATCGTGAATACGTTCACCGGGTTCGGTAGCAGCGCGCCCTTATCCGTGCGCTGCAGCTCGCGCTGCCATTTCGTTGCCGCATCCTGCCCCTCGTCGTCGCCGTCCCCCGCTTTTGCGCCACCAGACGTCGCGCGCCCGCTCGCGCCGACCACGCGGCGAGCACCGCTCGAATCCGGAGCCATCACCACGCCAGCAGCCTCCAACGCCTCAAGCATCCGAGCCGCGCGGTTGTAGCCGACCTTGAGCACTCGCTGAACGTGCGAGATCGAGGCACGATTGTGCGAACGGACAGCCTTGACCGCCTCGTCATAAAGCGGGTCGTCACCCACATCCACAACATGCAGATGCGCGCCGACCGGCGACTCGGACAACGGCGGTGCGAGTGCCGACAATAAAGCGGCCTCGATCTGCGCTTTGACAACGTGCAGACCCTCTTCGACGTGCAAATCGTTGAAGTCCGTCAGCTTCCGATCGCCGCGATCAACGAAGCGCGGAGCGACAACCGACGCATTACCGAGCTGCGCGGCGGCTTCACTCGCTCGCTTCATTCCGGTGTTCTCGAACCGCTTCACGCGGCTCGTGACGTCATTCGTGATGTGCAGCTCAAGGGATTCGACACCTTGAGGATCGCTTGCTCGCGACAACCGCAGGTCGTACCACGTCGCCTTTGTTTCGACACGAATCGGGGGCGCGTCTTCGATCAGTTGGTCGAGCACGCCGTATTCGTCGGCCACGTGTTCGGCGGCACGTTGCGATATACGCCAATCGTCGTCCGCACAGAACAGTAGGTGTGCATCCGGGTATGCTTGCCGGATGTTTGTCGCAGCCGATAGCAGCCCGCCGGCATCGAACGCCACATAGACCGCGATCGCGTCGTCGATTGCCATTCGAATCGATCGCCCGGTCGCGTAACCCTCGGCGATCATGATGACCTTGTCGTCAGACGTGACGTCACCAAGTCGACACGCGGTCCCGCGCTTGTCCATCCCGCCGTTAAACCGCTTGGCGCCATCGGGCGTGATTTTCTGCAGGCCAGCAAGACGTGACGGCTGTTCGTAGACGATCATCGGCACGAGCAGGTCACCAGACTCGTCGAATCGAACGGCTTCAGGTGTGATTTGCTTCTTCTCAAGGTATGCAGACGCGCCCTCGCGCGCCGCCTTACCCCATTGCGCTGCCGCGCGATTCGCCGCATTCCGCGCCGCAATCGCCTTTTTCTCCGATTCGGCACGTTCGGCATCTGCCTGGCGACGCTTCGCTGCTGCAACATCGTCAGCGGTTATGTGTGCGCCCTGCCAAACGAACGGCGTTGCGCCATTGTCATCACCGGACCAGCAGCCGAACGCTCCCGTATAGCCAATCACACGGCCATCGCGCTGCACCTCGTGAAGCACGTACCAATGCTTCTTGCCCTTGCCATATCGATGATGTTTGTCGTCGACGACCGGATGGCCTTCCGGCACCTCAGGGTGCCCCGCCGCCCTGAGCTGATCGACGATCTGATCAAGCGTCGCCATTTGCCAAGTCCTTGCGCGCAATCCGGATATCCAGCACCTGCCGGTTAGGCACGTCGCACAAAAGTTTGAGTACTCTTTTTTCCAACGAACGACGGCGGTTGCGCAGACGCCCGGCTACGTTCGCGCTGGTGCCTGCGCGTACACAAGGCGCCGTTTGCCTAGCTGGTCGAACGGCGGCCCCTGCGGCCGAGAGAATCGCTTGCAGGATCAAAGTCACTTTGAATCTCCGGAGTGAGTGATCCCCCGACTGCGCGCCCAATGCTCCGCATGCAGATCGAGGAAGGTTTTGTAGTCGGATTCGTTCAGAACGCGCTCGACCACGGCCGCATAGCAGCGCCGTGTTGCACGGTCAGGGAGTGCCGCGCATTGCTGCGCGAGGATTGGCAAAGCATCGGCGACGCAATGCGCCACCTGGGCGATTTGCACTAGGCGGTCAGGCGGGAAGATCGAAGCGAGGCGACGGAGCTGGTTTGCGCGCCCGGAGTCGCCTGCGGATTGGCAGGAATGCGCAGCGCAGCACACCATGTCTGCGACATCGCATTCCAACCCAACCGCAACACGCTCCGGCTTGCAACAGGTCATGCCGGGCACGAAGCGCATCGTCAGATCTGCCGTCGATGTTTCTCGGCGACCTCAAGCGCGGCTTGCGCCAACGCCTCGGCCTTACGTTGCAACTCACGCGCTTGCTCGGCGATCGCATCGGCTTCGTGTCGCTCGATCCGATCATCAGCCAGAGCATCGATCACAGTTTCAGCGAGCAGCCCCGTGTCGTGCGTGATCTTCATCATCTGGTTTGGCAGCGAGCCAAGCGGTTCGATGTCGGTCTGCCGAGCCGTTGCAATGAGGCCGAATCGCTCGTTGAATGCATAAACCGCGTCAAGCGCATGCGGCTGACGCTTCTCGAGCATCCACTCGATCAGCAACTCGAAGATCTCAGCCGAGATGCGCGCATCGCCGACGCTGCGTAGCTTCAGGCGAAGCGACTCGCCGGTGAGGCGCTGCTTGCCACGACGGCGGCAAAGGAAACTAGCCGCATCCTCGACGCCGCCTGGTGTGTCACATACGGACGTGTAAAGGACGTCACGCCAATCAATCCCGCTGTATCTGCAGGTCATTGCTGCCCCGGTGAGATGGGTCGTTGATAGCGACGATCTGTGTCGTCAGCCGGTACAAAGAGAGTGTCCGCAGTCGTGAGAAAATTGCAGCTTCCACACCCCAACAACTGACGAAAGGGACACTCATGACTGATTTGGAAAAGCTTGAACTTCAAGTGATGGCTCAGAGCGCGGCGATTTCGATCCTTGTGGCCCTGGTCACCAAGACGCCCAAGCAAGTCGAGTTGCTCTCTCAAATTGGCGAACTCGTTAAGCGTCAGGCGCTTTCTCATACCGACGCCCATGGCGAGGCGAGGGCATATTTGAGTGACTACTTCGACTCACTGATTCGGGACGCCGTGCCATTTTCCGAGGCCCTGATCAACAATCCCTGACGGCGTCCTGCTATGACTCTCGGGATCGCTGAAGAACATGGCAGATCCCGAGGCACCCGATACACTCATGCCGTCTAATCGCGGCGCCACCGATAAATCAGACCGCCCGGTCTCGATTCACGCGCCAGAGCATCGGTCATTCGACGCCTGACATCCATTGCTGCATTCAACTTGAACGCAGCAAGGTCACATTCCCCCTTGTAGTCAAAGCCCGGTTTGATCAACCACCACACGATTCGCCCGTAAAGTCGTCGCATTACCTCTCCTCTTGAGACTCGGTTGTTTCATGCTGTTTACGGCGTGCATGCACCGGTACGATTCGCTTCGCTGCTGCTCACTCGATGCGGCTTGCCGTCAGGAGGTTGCGTATCGTCGCTTGCACCTAGCGCCCTGAACTCACGACTGTCCGGATCGAGTTCTGGCCAGATGAGCCGCCAGTCGTCGAGCCGCAGTTCGCGACGTCTCACCACACCGTCGGTCTCACGCTCGATTTCGACGCATCGCTCGGGGGAGATTGGAGCAACACCGTGCGCCATCTGCGACAAGTAGGATGGCGAGACGCGCAAAGCCTTGGCGAGCTTGGCCGCCGTTCCGCGCGAGGATGTTGCGATGTACGTTTTAAGGTCCATGGGACATGAGTTTAGTGTCAACTAAACTCATGGTCAAGTAACGTGAAGTGATTGCTAATTTATAGTTCTCTAAACTCTCGGGATGGACATACAAGACATCCGCCGGTCGCAGCTACGTTTGTGGATTGCGGAACACGGCACACCAGCTAAAGAGAAGAGCTATTTTTCGCAGCTCGTGAACGGCAACGCTTCATTCGGAGAGCGTGCCGCGCGTCGTATCGAGCAGACTTACAGCATGCCTCGAGGTCTGCTCGACCGCGAGTTGGCGAACCCCTCAAATCAATCGCCTTTCATTTCACAGACAAAATCCTCACAAAGCGATAGCATCCCGCCTCGCGACGCTCCGCGATTTGATAACAATGTGGAGCTCGCAGGGGTGGGCCAACGGCGCGTTCCCGTCATCAGCTATGCGCAGGCCGGGATGATGACGGAGGCCATTGACCCGTATGACTTGGGCCAAGGCTTTGATCAGTTAATGACGGATATTGACGTATCGGATAGCGCGTTCGCCCTTGAAATCACGGGGGTTTCAATGCTTCCGGATTTTCCTGAAGGCGACAGGGTTATCATCGACCCGCACATTCAACCTCAGCCGGGCGACTTCGTTGTCGCAAAGAATGGCAATGAGGAAGTGACCTTCAAAAAGTATCGCCCGCGAGGCACCAACGCGCGCGGCGCGATGATTTTTGAATTGGTTCCACTAAACGACGACTTCCCAACCCTCAACAGCGATCGTGACGAGATGCACATCGTTGGGGTAATGGTCGAGCACCGAAAGTACCGCCGTCGCTAAACAATGACAGTTAAGTGCGCGCTGCGTGCCATGGTCGCTCGCCTTTTGGTTTAGTTGGTACTTTACTTACGGTTTAGTTTTTACTAATATGGCCTCCACCATCCACGGAGGCCATATGAAAAGCTACCGCTGCTTCTATCTCATGAGGGGCCACGCGCCGAGAGCGCCTGCGACCTTCATTCAGCTCAAAGCGCTCGATGCCGTCGCCGCCGCACAGTGCGCAATGCACGTGACGGGCTGCGCGTTCGTCGTCGACGTCATTCGCGTCGGGAGCTGACATGCGCACTGCACTCCTCGCCTCGCGAAAGCGCCCTCCGAAAAAGCAAAGGGACTTTGAATCACGCTGGTGGTTTAAGGCCGTCATGATCCTCGCCGCGCTCGTGATCCTCGGCTCGCTGTTCGAGCCCGATCCGAACCCGCCGACGCATCCGTATTCGAAGTACCGCGCGTAAAGGGCCGACGCGATGCCAGCCCGACTCGACGTGACTGACGAAGACATCGCCCGCGAATTCCGGGAACTGCGCTGCGTCGGCGACATCGTCGATGCGCTCGCATCGCCCGGCCTTCGCCTCGCACTCCGCAACTGCGCTGAGATTCGAAAACAGCGCGCATCCTCCACGCCGCCAAAGCCCGCGCACGTTGACCTCAAGCGCTTGGCATCCGGCGACTCTGACTGAGACAACCATGCCGCGATTCAATGACGAGCCCTACCGCGAGGTAGATCGAGGCGACACGCTGTCCCTCCACACTCGCGTGCCGTACGACCCGAATGCTCCGCGCCCGACCACGCCGATCCTTGTCGGCCCTCATGTCGTCGCCCGGCGCCCGTACAGCACCACGCAGTACACGCTCTACACGATCATGGACGGAGATACCCCCGTCCGTTCGCAACTCTCGATGCCGGGCGTTGACGATTGCGCCTCCGCGATCAGGAAGCATCGCGCGGAGGTCGCGAGCCGGGAAACGCGTTCGGTGATCGGCAAAGCCAAAACGCGCGGATGGCAGCCGATACGCGTAAAGGCGGTCGCATGAGCAAGCGCGCGACTACCCCCCTTGTGCTCGACGCCGTGATCGTGACCGGAAACGCCAAAGCCGCCATCAAAGCGGCTCGCGGCGGTTCGTCCGACCTGTGGGCCGTCCCCCCGGACGAGATTCACTACGACGCGCGGGACAACATTCGACCGCTTGATAAAGATCGCGTGCGCCACGTTGCGAATCTGATCAAAGCGAACGGTTTCGACCGCAAAAGCCCACTCGGCTGCATCGTCAAAAAGATTGGTGGCGAAGACCTAATCTTCGTATATGCCGGCCAGCACCGCTATCACGCCGTATTGCTCGCGATCAAAGAGGGCGCCGAGATCGACCGCGTACCCATCGTGATCGACGATGCGAAGACGGTCAACCGCGCGAACATGATCGTCGCGGGTGTCGTTGACAACGATTCCGAAAAGCTGTCACCGCTCGATTTGGCACTCGCCATCGTCGAGCTGCGCGCACTCGACGTCGACGATTCAACGATTCGTGAGCGGCTCAACATCACGGATCAGACGGTGCGCGATGTCTTGCTCCTCGCCGATGCTCCCAAGGAAATACACAAACTCGTTCGCGACAAGACAATCGCCGGCACGCTCGCTATTGAAGAGATCCGCAAACACGGCCCCGAAAAGGCATGCGACCGGCTCGTCGCCGCCGCCTCGAAAGCCAAGGCCGAAGGCAAAGCCAAAGTTACGAAGAAGGCTCTGCCCAAGCCCGCAAGCGCGACGATCACTCCATTGCGGGCAAAGCAACTTTTGCAAGCGCTGCAGTCGGTTCTGCACGACCCGATTTTCGGCAAACTCTCTCCTGGCACGATCGAAGGCGTGCACGAGGCATTGACTGGCCTGGAGGATCTGCTCGAGCTGCCCGTGCGCAAGAAGAAGCACGCGATTCACGTTGCAAATGAGCACGGCGTCTACGATCACGAAACGATCAACGCACCGCTGTCCAAGCGCACGCGCAAATCACCGCTATCGATCCATCTTGCGCACGTCGCGCAAGACCAGTGGATTTTCGCGCTTACCTATCAGATCGGCACTTCGTTCTATTCCAGCCCGTGCAAGCTGAGCCAGGGCGACACGACATATCCGACGCGCGGCGAGGCGATACGAGTGGCTGTGCGTCAGGCGACGGTCCGCATTCGGCGTTCGGAGTTCGAGAATGCAAAAGAGCTGCCTAGCGTGCGCGCGTGGCTCGACAAGCTCTGGCTCGCACCGGACCCCGACTGGACGGAAGACCTCGCGGAGGCTTCGTGATGAACCACGCCTCGGCTTCTACCCCTATCCCGCTGTCGCGCAAGCGGGAACCGGCGCAAAACTCCGCTGGCGCTGCGCGGTTGAGCGAAGTCGGTTCGCTCGCGCATGCCCGAACTAGCGCTAACGCATCGAAATGCGAACAGATCATCCAGAAGGACGATGTCAGTCCGCTTGCGCGGCCTGACCATATCCAGATGGACGAAAGCGAGTCGACACGTCGACTCGCCTACCTCTTGCGAATCAAGTCCATCCGGGCACTCGTCGGGCAGCTGATCGACGAGCTCGCCCGCGACAACGAGCTCGAGCTGCTCGACGTCATGCGCGACGATCAAGCACCGTATAGCCGGTACAGAAACGCTGAGAAGGCCCGCGACATGGCCACCGGCGCGGGTCGGCAATTACAGCTCGGTTTCATGCTGCTCGAGCACGCCGTCGAGCGGCCGAGCGAGTTCTGAGGCCGCGTATGACCACGGGAATCTATTTCGCGATTGCCTTCGCCGTCGCTATCTGCGCGTGCGCCATTGCGCTCCTTTCGATCGATCAGGATCTGGTCGACACGCGCATGGAAACGACGCACCTATCAAACGAATTCTTTGCGGTGACCTTGTCCGCGTTGGAGTTGGTTAATTGAGCCACAAGACCTCAGAGCAGCTTGCAGAACAAATGCGCATCACGACCGAAATCATTGCCGAGCGTGATCGTCAAGACTATCAATGGGGCGGCCCTGCACACGATGACCGCCACTCAAGCTTCGAATTCCTGACGTACGTCGCGCGGCAAGTCGACCTCGGCGCGGCCGCGAAAGCATCGACGCACCGCGGCCGACTGCTCAAAATCGCCGCGCTCGCGATGGCCGGCATCGAGGCGATCGATCGGAGCGCGCACGCCGAGCAGGCCGCGCAACTCGGTCCGCTCTCGCCCGCAGTCAACGAGGCAGCTATCGACGCCGGCTTGGCCGTTCGTGTCTCGCCTAACGTCGTTAGGTGGCACGCGAGCACCAACGAAGCGTGGTGGACCGCACTGGCGAGGTTTGCCCACATCCTGCCGCAATACGTCGTCGCTCGTGGCGCATCGTCTGTCGACGTGCAACCCTGAACCGAATCACGGATCAACCGTCAATGAAGCCGATCTATCTCGACCTCTATTCCGTCGCCGCCACGGTGGCACTCTCGGTGGCCACCGTTCAAAAGCTGGTACGCGAGGATTCGTTTCCCCGGCCGCGCATGCTGTCCAATCATCGCGTCGGCTGGCTCACGCGCGAGATCGAGGACTGGGCGGAAAATCGCCCGATCTCCGACATCGCACCGCCGCCGAACACGAGCGCTAAGAAGCCGCGCCCGTCGAAGCGAGTGTCTCCAGGTGAGCCGACAGCTTCGTGAGCCACTCCCGGCGCTGCTTATCATAGCTGTGCCGGTTATAAACGCCCTTTACTCCGGGCTGGACATGGCCGAGCACCGCCTCGGCGACGTCGTCTCGACAATCCATCGCCGCTAGCATCGTCCGCACCGTCCGGCGAATGTCATGCGGCGTCCAATGTGACACCGTCAGCCTTGGGCGCCGCATCTTAGGCCGCGTATTCGAATACGGCTGGTGGTAATACACCTGCGTCTGAATAGTGTTTTGCGGGCTATGTCCGTCAAATCCCACCGGAAACAAATAGCGGTCACCAAAGTGGCTTTTGCGTTTGCGCACGATAGCCTCAGCCCGGCCGATCAGCGGCACCCGAAGGTCTGTCGCACGATCGCGACGCGCGTTCTTCGTCTTTGCTTTGGGGATCGTCCACCACAGGCCGTCCGGCTCATCGGCGATTTCAGCCCCTTCCATCGCGACGATCTCGCCGCCGCGCGTCCCCGTCCAAAAATAGAGCGTCAACGCGTCCGACAGCAGATCGGAAAAGTTTGGCAACCAACGGATCAACTCGCCGACCTCGGCGTCACTGAGCACGCGCTTGACCGAACCGACACGTTCCCCCGCGATGGTTTTGCCGGTGCTTCGGAGCTTCCCACGCAAGATCTGGCGCCACCAGTTTGGCGTGGTATCAGGAAGGCGGCCAGCATCCAACGCATAGTCCCAGGCAGCGCCTAGCTCGGCTCGCAGCTTCTGAGCCTGCACAGGGCGAGAACGATGCGACTCAAGTAAATCGAACGCCTGCGAGCGCGTAACGCTCGACGCATCGAGATCCTTGACGTCATCGAGCATCGTGCGAAACATGCGAGCGATCTCGGCCGCTCCCTTCGATTTTCGACTCACCTCCACGTGCCCAACGAGGTAAGCCCGGCATACCTGTTCCACGGTATATCGTGACGTCTGCGGTACCATGTCGGCACTTGTTTTGCGCTTGTCGCCACCGGGCTCGATACCGGCGTCGCGTAACTCGCGGAGCTTCTCCCACTCAGTGATCGCGGCCGCCACGGACATGTTTGGCCATGCGCCAATTTTTGTCTGCTTCATCAGACCGCTGATCGGGGACTTGTAACGATAGATCCACGATTTGCGCGTGGCGCTCGCCTCAAGACGCAAGCCGGGCGAACCATCGATCGTCATGTGGGTCTGCGGTTGAAGCAGCTTTGCAGCGCGAGCGTCGAAGCGCATTCTGAGGTCGGCGTAGGTTTTTTCTGAACCAACATCGTACAGCGTAGGTTTAGGTTTGAAAACCTACGCTGAAGCCTCAAGTGTGACGCGATGCAAGCAAGTGCGACCGCCACAGACGAACCGATACGAATCTCGCGCAAAACCGCACCAGATAAGGCATTGATGGACGTTACCGTGAAAATTCAAGGCTCCGACGCAACGGATATCAGCCGCCACACTCCAATGATGCAGCAGTACCTGCGCATCAAGAACGAGTATCCGGACACGCTCGTGTTCTATCGGATGGGAGACTTCTACGAGCTCTTCTACGACGACGCAGTCAAGGCGGCGCGCCTGCTCGACGTCACGTTGACGCAGCGCGGATCGTCGAACGGCGTGCCGATCAAGATGGCCGGCGTGCCCTATCACGCCGTCGAGCAATACCTCGCGAAGCTCGTCAAACTCGGCGAATCCGCCGCGATCTGCGAGCAGATCGGCGACCCGGCCACATCGAAAGGCCCCGTCGAACGCAAAGTCATGCGCGTCGTCACGCCGGGCACGCTCACCGACGCCGCCCTGCTCTCGGACAAGTCCGATAGCTTTTTGCTCGCGATCTGTGCAACGGCCGGCGCGCGCAAGCAAGCGCCGCGCTATGGGCTCGCCTGGGTCAATCTCGCGAGCGGCGCCTTGCGGCTGGCCGAACTGTCCGAGCACGAGGTCGCGGCGCTGTTCGAGCGCGTGCGGCCGGCCGAGACCCTGATCGCCGACGCGGATGCCGAGCACCTGTTGCAAGTGCCGTCGAGCGCGGGCTCGGTCCGACGCGTGCCCGCCTGGCACTTCGATGTCCACGCGGGACGCGAGCGGCTGTGCAAGCAACTCGAAGTCGCGAGCCTCGACGGTTTTTCGGCGCAATCGCTCGACATCGCATGCGGCGCGGCCGGCGCGCTGCTCCACTACGCGAGCGCGACGCAAGGCCAGCAACTGCGTCATATCCGAAGTCTCAAGGTCGAACGCGAATCCGAATACATCGGTCTCGATCCGGCCACGCGACGCAATCTCGAACTGACCGAAACACTGCGCGGCACCGACTCGCCGACGCTCGCATCGCTGCTCGACACGTGCAAAACCACGATGGGCAGCCGCCTGCTCCGCTACTGGCTGCACCACGCGCCGCGCGACGCGCAGGTGCCGACCGCGCGTCACCAGGCGATCGGCACATTGATCGAAGGTGACCTCGATGGCCTGCGCCACGCGCTCGGCGCGATCGCCGATGTCGAACGCATCACGGGGCGGCTCGCGCTGCTCTCGGCCCGGCCGCGCGATCTCGCGAGCCTGCGCGACACGCTCGCCGCCCTGCCTGAGCTCCGCGCACGCCTGACGACCTGGGCATCGAACTCGCCGCGGATCGGCGAGCTCGATGCCGCACTCGCGCCGCCGCCCGACGCCGTCGAACTGCTCCAACGCGCGATCGCGCCCGAGCCTTCCGTCGTCATTCGCGACGGCGGCGTCATCGCACGCGGCTACGACGCGGATCTCGACGAACTCCGCGATATCTCCGAGAACTGCGGGCAATTCCTGCTCGATCTCGAAACGCGCGAGCGCACGCGGACCGGTATCAACAATCTGCGCGTCGAATTCAACAAGGTGCACGGCTTCTATATCGAAGTCACGCGCGGCCAGACCGACAAGGTCCCCGACGACTACCGCCGCCGCCAGACGCTCAAGAACGCCGAGCGTTACATCACGCCCGAACTCAAGACATTCGAGGACAAGGCGCTCTCGGCCCAGGAGCGCGCGCTCTCGCGCGAAAAAACGCTGTACGACGGCGTGCTGCAGGCGATGCTGCCGTTTCTCGGCATCTGCCAGTCGGTCGCGGCGGCCCTTGCCGAGCTCGACGTGCTCGCGACGTTCGCCGAACGCGCGGGCACGCTCGGCTGGGTCGCGCCCGAATTCGTGACCGACGAATGCATTCAGATCGACCAGGGACGCCATCCCGTCGTCGAAGCGCAGGTCGAGCGGTTTATTCCGAACGATTGCCGGCTGTCGGACGCGCGCAAGCTGCTGCTGATCACCGGCCCGAACATGGGCGGTAAATCGACCTTCATGCGCCAGACCGCGTTGATCGCGCTGCTGGCCTATATCGGCAGCTACGTGCCCGCGAATCAAGCACGCTTCGGGCCGATCGACCGGATCTTCACGCGTATCGGCGCGGCCGACGATCTCGCGGGCGGGCGCTCGACGTTCATGGTCGAAATGACCGAAGCCGCGGCGATCCTCAACGACGCAAGCGAGCGCAGCCTGGTGCTGATGGACGAAATCGGCCGCGGCACCTCGACGTTCGACGGTCTGGCGCTCGCATGGGCGATCGCGCGGCATCTACTGAGTACCACGCGCTGTTACACATTGTTCGCGACGCACTACTTCGAACTCACGCAACTGCCCGAAGAATTCCCGCAGGCGGCGAACGTGCATCTGTCGGCGGTCGAGCACGGCAACGGCATCGTCTTCCTGCATGCGGTCGATGAAGGTCCCGCGAGCCAGAGCTACGGCCTGCAGGTCGCGCAACTCGCGGGCGTACCGGCGCCCGTCATTCGGGCGGCGCGCAAACATCTGGCGTTCCTCGAGCAGCAATCGATCGCGCATACGCCGCAGCTCGATCTGTTCTCGACATCGGCACATATCGAAGACGAAGACGAAGACGGCGAGGACGTATCGCGCGCATCGGCCGCCGCGTCGATTGATCACCCCGCGCTGCTGCGACTGCGCGAAATCGACCCGGATGCACTGCGTCCGCGCGATGCGCTTGACCTGCTCTATACATTGCAAGCGCTCGCGAACGGCGAGGCCTTGCCCGATAAGCCGACACACTGAACCCCATGCACAGCGCACGCCGGATTCATCGATCGACTATCCATCAGATGCGCGCGCTGTGCCGGCGATGGATATGGGTGCTCGGACAGGCCTGCGCGATTGCATCGATGGGACTGGCCTGTTCGGCCTGGGCCGCGGAAAGCGGATTCAGTTTCGCGGTCATCGGCAATGGTCCGTTCGGTAGCGCCGAGGAGCCCGCAGCGCGGCATCTGCTCGATGCCATTGCGCGCTCGGCCGAACCGCCGCGGCTCATCATCGACACGGGCAATATCAAGGCCCCCGGCGAATCGTGCGACGACACGCTGCTGCTCGCGCGCAAGGCCTGGCTCGACAGTTCGCCGCTGCCGCTGTTCTACGCGCCCGGCGAGAACGAGTGGATCGCGTGTCAGTTCGGGCCCAACGGCGGGTTCGATCCGCGCGAACGCCTCGACTTCATTCGCGAACACTTCTTCGACGACGATCAATCGTTCGGCGTCGCGCCGATGCCGCTCTCGCGCGAAAGCGCCAACGCGCGCTTCCGGATGTACCGCGAAAACACGCGTTGGCAAGTGGGCGCCAAATCCGACGACAAATCCGGCGACATCGTCTTCGTGACATTGAACGTGCCGGGCGACAACAACCACTACCTGAACGAAGGCGGTCGAAACGGCGAGTTCGAAGAGCGCGACGTCGCCAATCGCGCATGGCTCGACCGCGCCGACACGGTCGCGCGCCACACGCATGCGCGCGCGATCGTCATCGTCTTCGAAGGCGATCCGCAATTCGAAGCCGGCGCACGGCACGACCGGCTATTCGGATGGCTGCGCTTCGACCGGCAGTCGGCACATGACGGCTATGCCGAACTCAAGCAAGCCTTGCTCAAGCTCACGCAACGTTTCGACGGGCCCGTGCTGCTGATCGACGGCGGCATCGGGCCGCTTGCGACCGGGTACCGGATCGACGAGCCGCTGCGTGACGAACATGGCGCACGCGTCGCGAATTTCGCACGGCTCGAAGTGTCGGGTTCGCCGCATCTATTGCAATGGGTTCGCGTGCGCGTCGACCCCGAGCACAAGCAAGTCTTCCGGATCCAGCTCGAGAAAGTCGCGCCCTTGCCGCCCGAGAGCGCGCCCGCGCCGGCGGCCCCGGAATCCTCGGCGCCGAGCGGCGTCGAGGCGCCGAAGATGCTGCCGCTTCCCCCTGCCGACCGGCCGCAGGGCGAATAGCGTCATAGCGGGACAAACGCGCGGCAAAGGCAGGATCAATGCGAGCCCCAAGTATGCGAGCCGCAAGCCAGTCCGAGCGCGATGCGCACGGTTCGGCCTACCGCACTCGCAGATTCAATACCGCGGTCGCCGACGATCGCGCGAAGATCGGCGTGAAGCGTGCATCGCGACATCGAACGCCCATCAAAAAAACCCAGCGCACGCACGACGGCATGGGCTGGGTTCGCATTCGACACGCACGCGCTCAAACGGACGCGCAACGCGCTCGATCAATGCAGGATACGCGGCGGCTCCTCGTCGTCGTCATCCTCGTCTTCGTCGTCGACGACTTGCAGACCGTCGGCGCCATGCGCATGTTCATGTTCGACTTCGTCGGCCGTCGCTTCGCGGACTTCGGTGACTTTGAGCTTGAAGCGCAGCGCCATGCCCGCAAGCGGATGATTGCCGTCGAGCACGACCTTGTCTTCGGCGAGATCGGTGACCGTGTAGATCAGCGCATCGAGATCATCGTCGCTTTCCTCGGGCGTGCCCTCGAACTGCATGCCGATCTCGAGCGGTTCGGGAAAACGTCCGCGCTCTTCAATCTTGACGAGCTCGGGATCGTATTCGCCGAACGCATCATCGGGCTCGAGCTGGATCAGCGTTTCAAAGCCGGGCTCTCGGCCATCGAGCACTTCCTCGATCTTGGGGAACGTGCCATCATAGCCGCCATGCAAATAGACCATCGGCTCGTCGCTTTGCTCGATCAGATTGCCTTGCGCATCCGACAGCGTGTAAGCGACCGATACGACGGTATTCTTGACGATCTTCATTCGTTCCTCCGGAAACCAAACCGCATTATACGATGCCGCCGCGGCCTTCAAACACGCCCCGTTCATCCTCGCCCACCCCTGCCCGACCGCGCGCTCGCGCGCACGCCAACGGTACGCGCGCAACGCGCGCCGATGACGATGCGCCGGCCGCCGCCGACGCGTCGATCGACACGCTGCTCGGCGGCCTGAGCGCCGCGCAATTCATGCGCCGCTACTGGCAGCGCAAACCGTTGTTGATTCGTGGCGCGGTGCGCGACACGGCATCGTTGATCGATCGCGCGACATTGTTCGATCTCGCCGATCGGGACGATGTCGAAAGCCGCCTCATCGCGCAACGTCGCGGAAAATGGTCGCTCGATCATGGGCCGTTCGCGCCCGACGAACTGCCGTCGTCGCGAAGCAAACAATGGACCCTGCTCGTCCAGGGCGTCAATCTGCACCACGACGCGACGCATGCGCTGATGAACCGGTTCCGTTTCCTGCCGGATGCGCGGCTCGATGACGTGATGTACAGCTATGCGACCGATGGCGGCGGTGTCGGGCCGCACTTCGACTCTTATGACGTGTTCCTGTTGCAGACGCATGGCAAGCGACGCTGGCGCATCGGCGCGCAACGCGATCTGAGCTTGCGCGAGGGCATGCCGCTGAAGATTCTAGACCGCTTCGAGCCGACCGAAGAATGGGTGCTCGAACCCGGCGACATGCTCTATCTGCCGCCGCACATCGCGCATGACGGCGTCGCGATCGGCGAGTGCATGACGTGCTCGATCGGTTTTCGCGCGCCGCTGGCCGGCGAGGTGATCGGCCAATTCTTGTTCGATCTCGCCGAACGCGCCGGCGAGATGAAGGGGGCGGCACGCCGCTTGCGAGACCCTGGACGCGAACCGACGTTGACGCCGGCTCGGATCCCCCAGGACGTGACCGACACGGCCGAGGCATGGATACGCAATGTGCAATGGAATCGCGCCGATATTGAACGTTTTGTCGGTCGATACCTGAGCGAACCCAAGCCGACGGTCGTATTCGATGCGCCCGAGGATCCGATGGACATCGAGGCTTTTCTGGCGCATGCGCGCGCACACGGCGTGCGGGTCGATCCGCGTACCGTGTTGCTGTACGACGACCGCGCTTTCTACATCAATGGGGAGACCGATCGGCTTGAACGATCGATCCGCGATGGCGTGCAGCGGCTCGCCGATCGCAAGGCGCTTGAAGGGAAAGACTTTGTAACACTCTCGGAGACCGCTGCAATGACAGTGCTCGTTCACGAATGGTATTGTGCAGGTTGGGTACGAGCGGCTTGAGCGTTGCTGATAGCTGCATATCGGCATATTCTCAACAAGCCTTGCGGATATTCTTAAAGCCATTAAAAGGCTCGTGTGGCGCAATCGTACAACTGGCAAGATTTATCGACTCTCTGTACGAAAGTGCATATAATTTCGGGCCAAGCCGTCGGTAAATGGGGCGCATTCGTGTGCGCCAACGCCAACGGCCAAGGTCGGTGTTAGCACATAAACATTACCGGTAACATTCGCGCTGTTGCTTACCTTTATCCATAAAAGGACGTGATCATGAAGAAATCCCTCCTCCTCGCTTCCCTGATGGCTGCACTGGCTCTGGCAGCTTGCGGCAAGTCGAGCAGCGACCAGGCTGCCGCTCCGGCAAGCGACGCTGCTGCTGCTTCGGCACCGGCCGCCGACGCTGCTTCGGCACCGGCTGCTGCAGCACCTGCTGCTTCGGACGCGACCGCATCGGCACCGGCTGCTGACGCCGCATCGGCTCCGGCCGCAGCTTCGGACGCAGGCGCTTCGGCTGCCGCTCCGGCTTCGGCTGCAAGCAACTAAGCGGATTTCCGCTTGGAAAAAAACCGGCCTGCGGGCCGGTTTTTTTATGCGCGCGCGCCGCGCACACTTCGGCCCGCACGAAGCGCCTTGCGACGCTTTCGTTTGGGCCCGCGTTGAGCCTCCATTTCCAGTCCGCTGAGCGCCTTGCTATGGCCTCGCCGAGCTTCCGCTACGGCCCCCGTTAGGGTTCCGCCAAGGTCTCGCTGAGCTTCTTCGTTGAACTTCTGCTCGGCCCCACTACACTTCCGCTGCGACCTTGTTTAGGCGTCGCTTAGGCCTTGTTTAGGTCTTTCTTGGGCCCGCCGTTTTGCACGCGTAATGCCGCTGGCGAGCCGAGCGTGGTGCTTGGTTTACGCCCGCACTCGGTCCACGTTGCGCTACAGGGTTCGCCAATCGAATCCGTCGGCCTGCGTCGCCGCGACGATGTCGCCGGCCGCTGCGCCGACGACCTGCGCAAGCGCGGCCTTCGCGAGTTCCGGCGTATTGTTTTGCTGGCTCAAATGGGCGGCGATCAGATGACGCATCCGGCTGCGATCGATCTGCGCAAGCAGGTGCGCCGCAGCATCGTTCGCGAGATGACCCAGATCTCCCGCGATGCGCCGCTTGAGCGAGGCCGGATACCGGCTCGCCGCGAGCATCTCGCGATCGTGGTTGCACTCGAGCACCAGCGCATCGGCGCCGCCGAGCATCTCGACGATATGCGGCGTCGGGCACCCCGTATCGGTCAGCACACCGAGCCGGGCATCGCCGTCGGAAAACACGAATTGGAGCGGCTCACGCGCGTCGTGCGGCACCGTGTACGGATGGATTTCGATATCGCCGATCGCGAGCGGGTCGCCGGCCCAGAGGATACGCAGATCGATGCTGCCATCGTCCGCGCCGCACGCGAGCGCCGTGCCCCAACTCATGAAGACGGGAAGCCGCGCCTTGCGCGCGAGCGTCAGGGCGCTGCCGACATGATCGGTATGTTCGTGCGTGACGATCAGCGCATCGAGATCGCTGAAATCGAGACCCGCGCGCAGCAAACGGCGTTGCAGCTCGCGGACCGAGAAACCGCAGTCGAGCAGCACGCGCGTCGTGCTGGCCCCTTCCGAGACTTCGACGACGAGGGCGTTGCCCTCGCTGCCGCTACCGAGACTCGTGAAGCGCATCAGACGCGCCGCGCGTCGAAGCCGCGGCTCAGTTGAGCGCCGCGCTCAACGTCGAGACGAGGCGCTTCGCTTCAGCCGATGTGTCGAAGTTGCCGCTCGCATCGACGACGGTGACCTGCGTCAGCGCATCGTTCTTCGGTCGGACATTGACGACGAGCTTCTTCGGCTGCGCGTTGCTCGTGAGGAGCTTGCCGAACAGACCTTCCTTCTTGATGTCCTGCGTGTCGTCGACATAGCGGACGTAGTAGAGGCCCTTGCTCTTGTCGCTGTTGTCGACCGCGAAGCTGCTGCGATCGAGCGCGACGCCGATCCGCAGCCACGCGCGATCGAACGGTTCCGCCACGTCGAGCTCGGGCGTCCCGCCGTCGCTGACCGTCGAGACCTTCGGATCGCCGGGTTGCGCGTTCGCCTCAAGCATCAGCGCCTGCGTGTTCGAGAGGCCGAACTTCTGCATCAGGCGATTCAGAAGCGCGACTTCGAGATTCGGATCGCGCGGACGCGAAACCCAACGCGACGTTTCCTTTTGCTGGCCGATCATGACTTCTTCGAGCGCGCTATGCGAAATCGTGATCTCGGTTTCGCCGTTCGGTCCCTTTTCGACGACCATGCGGAACTTGTCGAGCGTGCCCGACGAGTAAATACCGTCGAACAGCTTGCCGATCGACGCACGGAACCAGTCGTTGCCGATCTTCGCGCGGTTCTCGGCCCAGTTCGTTTCGAGCAGGCCCTGCGCGGGCAGATCCGTCTCGACGACAAAGCCGTTTTCGCCCCAGAACTCCTTGAGTTCGCTCCAGAGTTCTTCGGGCGTGCGTCCATCGACGACGAGGCGGCGCGTATCGCCGTCGCGTTCGATATGCATGCCGAGCGGATCCTGCGCGGTCGGCTGGCCGAGCGTGGCCGTGCCGTTCGCCGTCTGCGTGAACAGCGGCGCGCCGCCGAGCCCGATCTGCGTGGCCGGCACCGTGAAGTGATCGTCGAGGTGCGCCTTCGACAGGTCCTCGGGAACCGTCAACGTCGGCGCGCTCGTCGCGCTGCGATAGTCGACCCGATCCGGAGCAAGCCAATCGTTGAGCGTATCGCAGCCGGCAAGCGTGCCCAACAGGGCGAGTGCGGCCACGGCGCGCGCAATGTGGGAAATACGGGCAGAGCGTGTCATGAAGTCCTTCGAATATCGAAAAGCGCGGCCACGGCAGTTCACGGGCGTGCGCGCGTTCAGTCGTGCCGGATCAGAGACCGGCCTCGCGCATCGCCGCCCGGACCACGTCGTGGAACTGCGGGGCCAGCGGCGTCAGCGGCAAGCGAATG
Source organism: Pararobbsia silviterrae (assembly GCF_003628125.1). Classification (GTDB taxonomy): domain Bacteria; phylum Pseudomonadota; class Gammaproteobacteria; order Burkholderiales; family Burkholderiaceae; genus Pararobbsia; species Pararobbsia silviterrae. The sequence continues at coordinate 167,913 of NZ_RBZU01000014.1, read as the reverse complement.
CCGCCCTCGATCTTGCCCATCTGCTCAAGCGCCCATTTCGCCGGGATGGGATTCGATTCGGCGAACAGGTGTCGGTGAAGACCGAGCAAACGCAGATGGATCTCGCGCGCCGTACGGGCATCGCCCGCCAGCGCGGCCCGGCACAGGTCCGACATCGCGCGCGGTGCGACGTTGGCCGTGACGGAAATATTGCCGTGCCCTCCCATCAACATCAGCGCGATCGCCGTCGGATCGTCACCGCTGTAGATCGAAAAACCCGCCGGCGCATCCTTGATCAGATGCACCGCACGGTCCAGATTGCCCGTCGCGTCCTTGACGCCGATGATGTTCGGCACCTCGGCGAGCCGCAGGATCGTCTCGTTGCTCATATCGGCAACGGTGCGGCCCGGCACGTTGTACAGAATCACGGGCAAACCGCCCTCTTCGGCCACCGCCGAAAAATGACGGAACATGCCTTCCTGAGTCGGCTTGTTGTAGTACGGCACGACCTGCAACGTCGCGTCGGCGCCGACATCGCGCGCGTGCCGCGTGAGCGCGATCGCCTCGGCCGTCGAGTTCGCGCCCGACCCCGCGATCACCGGAATCCGGCCCGCGGCATGCTCGACCGTTTCCCGGATCAGCTGCTTGTGTTCCTCGACCGACACCGTCGCCGATTCGCCGCTCGTCCCGACGATCACGATCGCGTCCGTCCCCTCGGCGACATGCCAGTCGATCAGTTGCTTGAGCGCCGGCAAATCGAGGCTGCCGTCCTCGTGCATCGGAGTGATGATGGCAACGATGCTGCCACGGATGGAGGTGCCGCGCGCGACCGAGTCAGTTCCGGTAGTCATCCAAAACGCCAGTAAATTCGATAAAACGGGATTGTAGCGGATTCAAGAACCGCCACCCCAAACTGTCACATCAGGTGTAAGCGAGCCCCATGGCCTCGCGTACGTCACGCATCGTCTCGTGCGCGAACTTGCGCGCCTTGTCGCAGCCGTCGGCGACGATCGCGCGCAACAGCGACGGGTCGTCCATATACTTCTGCGCGCGCTCGAGCATCGGCTGCTGCTCGCGCAAGATGCCGTCGATGACCGGCTGCTTGCATTCGAGACACCCGATTCCCGCGCTGCGGCAGCCCGCGGCAGCCCATTCTCGCGTCGCATCGTCCGAATAGACGGCGTGCAACTCCCAGACCGGGCACCGGGTCGGATCGCCCGGGTCCGTGCGGCGCACGCGCGCCGGATCGGTCGGCATCGTCCTGACCTTTTTCGCGATCGTGTCCGCATCCTCGCGCAGGCCGATCGTATTGCCGTAAGACTTCGACATCTTCTGCCCGTCGAGACCCGGCATGCGCGACGCTTCGGTCAACAAGACCTGCGGCTCGACGAGAATGATCTTGCGCGCGCCTTCGAGATACCCGAACAGCCGCTCGCGATCGTTGAGCGACAGGCTCTGCGATTCCTGCAACAGCGCGCGCGCCTGGTCGAGCGCTTCGTCGACGCCGTCCTGCTGATAGGCGTTGCGCAACTCGAGATAGCGCTTCGAGCGTTTTCCACCCAGCTTGCGCGCCGCTTCGAGCGCCTTTTCCTCGAAATCCGACTCTCGGCCGTAGAGATAGTTGAATCGGCGCGCGATTTCACGCGTCATTTCGACGTGCGGCACCTGGTCTTCTCCGACCGGCACGAGCGAGGCGCGATACAGCAGGATATCCGCGGCCATCAACACCGGATAGCCGAGAAATCCATAGGTCTGGAGGTCGCGGTCCTTGATCTTCTCGATCTGTTCCTTGTACGTCGGCACGCGTTCGAGCCATCCGAGCGGCGTGCTCATGCCGAGCAGCAGCGCGAGTTCGGCATGTTCGGGCACACGGCTCTGGATGAACAGCGTCGCCTGCGTCGGGTCGATGCCCGCAGCAAGCCAGTCGATCAGCACTTCCGTGACGTTCGCCTCGATGACTTCGGGCGTTTCGTAGTGCGTCGTCAGCGCATGCCAGTCCACGACGCTGAAAAAGCACGGATATTCGCTCTGTAGCCGGACCCAGTTCTTCAGCACGCCGTGGTAGTGGCCGAGGTGCAGAGACCCGGTCGGGCGCATGCCGGAAAAGATGCGTTCAGGGAACATGAGCGTCAGGAAATAAGCGCGATCAACGGATTCAGCAACGATCCGATGATCTGGAAGCCGAACTGCGTCAGCGGCCTCAGCCAGAACGTCGCAAACACGCCGGTGGTCACGAGAATCATCACGATGAAAAAACCATAGGGTTCCACGCGCGACAGCGCGTAGCTCTGCTTGGGCGGCAGCAGCGACGCGAGCACGCGGCCGCCGTCGAGCGGCGGCAACGGAAACAGGTTCAGCGCGCAGAGCACGAGGTTCACGCCGATGCCCGCGCTGGCCATCCTCGAGAAAAACGGCTCATCGATACCCAAGGCCTGCAATCCGATCAGGACGACGCCCCAGATGATCGCCTGAACAAAATTGCATGCGGGACCGGCGATCGACACGAGCAGGCTGTCCCAGCGCGGATTCTTGAGCGCGCCGAAATTGATCGGGACCGGCTTCGCGTAACCGAACAGAAACGCGCCGTTCGTCAGGAAATACAGCACGAGCGGCATCACGATCGTGCCGATGGGATCGATGTGCCGCGCCGGGTTCAGCGAGACGCGCCCCATCATGTAGGCGGTGTTGTCGCCGCGCATGCGCGCGACATAGCCGTGCGCGGCCTCGTGCAGCGTGATCGCGAACACGACGGGCAGCGCATTGACGGCAATATTCTGGATCAGGGTATCGTACATGGGGCGCTATTGTAGCAAGGGGGTCCGGCGCGCCGAACGGGCCGGCGTCGACATCGGGGCTCGACTCGGATCGACTCCGCGCGCGCAGCGACCTCAGATATCGGAGTGCGCCGGGGCGTCGAGGCCGAACGGTTCGAGCGGCCCGCGCCCGAGCCGGATCAACTCGGGTGTCGCGCCCGTCAGATCGATGACCGTCGACGGTTCGCGCGGGCACGCGCCCCCGTCGATCACGAGGTCGATCTGCTTTTCGAGGCGTTCGCGAATCTCTTCGGGGTCGTTGAGCGGCTCGTCGTCGGGCGGCAGGATCAGCGTCGAGGCGATCAGCGGTTCGCCGAGCTCGGCGATCAACGCACGCACGATCTCGTGATCCGGTACACGCAGACCGATCGTCTTGCGCGACGGATGCGAAAGCCGGCGCGGCACTTCCTTCGTCGCCTGCAGCACGAACACATAGGGACCGGGCGTCACCGAACGGATCATTCGGAACTGCCGGTTGTCGACCATCGCGAAGGTCGCGAGCTCCGACAAATCGCGCACGAGCAGCGAGAGATGCTGACGCTCGTCGATGCCGCGAATCCGGCGCAGCCGTTCGACCGCCGAACGGTCGTCGAGCCGGCACGCGAGCGCATAGCTCGAATCGGTCGGCAGCGCAATCACGCCACCGCCCGACACGACCTGGGCTGCCTGCTTGATCAGACGCTGCTGCGGGTTATCCGCGTGAATCCGGAAGTATTGGCTCATTCACTGCCAATCGCGCCACACAGGCGTCAGGTCGCTGGGCAACATCGGCAGCGCGCCGAGCTCGGTGCGGATCTCGCCCGGCGCATGAAAATCGGACCCGCGCGACGCCCGGAAGCCATAGCGGCGCGCGACGTCCGCATACTCGTGGCATTGGTCGGGCGTATGGCTGCCCGTGACGACCTCGATCGCATCGCCGCCGAGATCGCGGAACGCGTCGAACAGCGCGCCGAATTCGAGCTGCGAGTATTTGTAGCGCCCCGGGTGGGCGATCACGGGCACGCCGCCCGCACCGCGAATCCAGCCCATCGCGTCTTCGAGCGTCGCCCAGAGATGCGGCACGTAGCCAGGACGACCCTCGGCCAGATAACGCGCGAACACCTCGGAGGTCGATTCGCAGTAGCCGTGTTCGACGAGAAAGCGCGCGAAGTGCGTGCGCGAGAGCAGCGCCGGATTGGCGGCGTACTGGAGCGCGCCTTCGTAGGCGCCCTCGATACCGACGTCGGCGAGCTTGTCCGCGATGACCTTGCCGCGGCCGTCACGGCCGCCTCGCGTGGCCGCGAGGCCCTCGACGAGCGCCCGATGGGTCGAGTCGATCGCCAAGCCGACGACGTGGATCGTGCGATCGGCCCAGGTCACCGAGATCTCGACACCCTCGACATAGCGCATACCGAGCGATTCGGCCGCGGCGCGCGCCTCGCGCTGGCCCGCGACTTCGTCGTGGTCGGTCATCGACCAAAGGGAAACGCCGCCTGCCAGCGCGCGGCGTGCAACGTCCGCCGGCGCAAGGACGCCGTCGGAATACGTGGAATGGCAGTGAAGGTCGGCATTGATCATGCGGCGATTTTACCGCGCTGCGCCATATCGCGTCGCCTGCTTCACGCGCAAAAATCGCGAATCAGCGTCGCGACCTGTTCGGGTTGATCGTGATGGAGCATGTGGCCCGCGTGCTCGATGATCGCCTCGCGCCAATCCGGAAACGCGCTGAACCGCTCGCGGAACGCGTCGAGCGGCGTATCGCCGCGGATCGACGTCAGCGTCGGCGAATCGAGCGCCTCGACGTGCAGCACGGGGGCCGCGACCTTGGCCCAGATGCTCATGACCTCATCGACGAGATAGGGCATCGGCCCGCGCAGCTTGTGAGCAGGGTCGGCAAGCAGCTCGCGGCGCCCTTCGGCCGTGGGCCGCGACCAGTGCGCGGCGAGAAACGCCGCCCGGTCGGGCCGCAAACGCGGATTGGTTTTCGTGAGCCGCGCGGCCACCGCGTCGAGATCGGCGTAATCGCGCAACGACGGCGGCGTTTTGATGTCGTCGAGCCACTGCGCATAGCGCACGGCCGCGCGCCCCGGCGCGGACTGGCGCAGACCGAACCCTTCGAGATCGACGACGCGCCTCACGCGCTCGGGCCGCACGCCCGCATAGAGGCAGACGATGTTCGCGCCCATGCTGTGTCCGACCAGATTGACCGATTCGCCCGGGGCGTAATGATCGAGCAAGGCTTCGAGATCGACGAGATAGTCGGGGAACCAGTAGTTGCCGCCACCCGCCTGATGGACCGGCCAATCGCTGAGCCCGAAGCCGCGCGCGTCGGGCGCGAGGATCTGCCAGTCGTCGGCCAGTTCGTCGGCGATGAATTGAAACGAGGCGGCCACGTCCATCCAGCCGTGAAGCATGAACAGCTTCGGAGCGTCGGGACGCCCCCAACGTCGGACATGAATGCGCGGACCGCGCGTCTGAACATATTCGGAGGTGGAAGCGTGCATCGCGAGGTTAAAAAAGAATGATCGTTCGATTATAAGACGCCATGACGCGATCGGGGGAGGTCATTTTCGGCATCCGGATCGGCAAGGCCGACCGTCGAACGGATCCGCTCCGCCAGTCCGTGCCCGCCTCTATCCGAGCGGATCCATCCTCTGACCGACCGAACCCATCCCCAGTCGGCTCGGATCGATCCGCCAGCCGACCGAACCTGTCGCCTTTCCGACCGGATCGATCCCTGCCCGACCGAACCTGCCCTTTGGCCAACCTGGATCGCCTCCCACTCGAGCGCATCGCCCCCCTACTCGACCTGCGCACTTCCGCGTTGCGCATCGGCCTGTACAAGGGCGTCGAGCTCGACATCGGTGAAGCCCGCGAGCCGGCGTGCGTCGACATTGAACGGCCCCTTGAGATCGGGCGCCTTGAACTGCCGTGCGAGCTTCGCGTACGTCAGATGCGGATCGGCGCCGCGCTGCGCGCACAGATACCGATACCAACGATTGCCGACCGCGACGTGGCCGATTTCGTCACGCAGGATGATGTCGAGAATCCGAGCCGCTACCTCGTCGCCGGCCTGCGCGAGCTTCGCGCGCATCGGCGGCGCCGCGTCGAGGCCGCGCGCTTCAAGGGTGCGCGGCACGAGCGCCATGCGCGCCAGCACGTCGCCGCACGTCTTCTCGACCATCTCCCAGAGTCCGTTGTGCGCCGCGAAGTCGCCGTACGCATACCCCATCGACGCGAGATGCGCGCGAATCAGACTGAAGTGGTAGGCCTCCTCGGCCGCGACGCGAAGCCAGTCGGCGTAGTACGCATCGGGCATGCCGGCGAACCGCCAGACGGCGTCGAGCGCCAGATTGATCGCATTGAACTCGATATGCGCGAGTGCGTGAAGCAAGACCGCGCGCCCGACCTCGGTATGCACCGAGCGTTTGACGAGCAGACGCGGCAAGACAAGTTCGGGACGCGACGGACGGCCGGGCAAGTCCGGCAGGTCCGCGAGGTCGTGCAGCACGCGCACGGAATCGATCCGTACGCGGCCCGCGTCGGCGGCTTCGCGCAGTGCGAGCGTCGCGTCGACCTTCATACCGGGGTCGGACAGGGCAAGGGCCGAGAGCGCGAGCGCACGCGCGCATCGTTCGCCCGAAAGCACATCGAAATTGAATTCCATCGACCGAGCATACAATAACGCCTTTACGATGGACGAGACGGACGAACCGCCGCGCGCGTCGCGCGTCCTCGCGAACGCCGATCACGCGCGCAGGCACGTTGCAGGCACCGTATCAAGTTGCGCGACGGCACACGGGAGAACCAGTGGCAATCTACAAGCTTGGCGAACACGCCCCGACGATCGATGAAACCGCCTTCGTGGCGGACACCGCCACGGTCATCGGCAAAGCCGTGCTCGCGAGAAACACGAGCGTCTGGTACGGCGCCGTCATTCGCGGCGACAACGAACCGATCACGGTCGGCGAGAACAGCAACGTGCAGGAAGGCGCGGTGCTTCACACCGATCCCGGATTCCCGCTGACCATCGAGCAGAACGTGACGATCGGCCATCAGGCCATGCTCCACGGCTGCACGATCCGCGAGGGCGCCCTGATCGGTATTCAGGCGGTGGTCTTGAACGGCGCCGTGATCGGCCGCAACTGTCTGGTCGGCGCGGGCGCCGTCGTGACCGAAAACAAGCACTTTCCGGACAACTCGCTGATTCTCGGCGCGCCGGCCAAAGTCGTGCGCACGCTCAACGAAGACGACATCGCGCGACTGCAGCGCAATGCGCGGGTCTATGTCGAACGTCGCCAGACGTTCAAGACAGACCTCACGCGCGTCGGTTGAACCCGCGCCGCGACGCCTCCGGCGCGCGGCGCATGCACTGAATGACCGGCGCGGCGGGATCGCCGCCGCGCGCGCGGCCGCGGACTCGACAACGCCGGTTCATTCGACAGGAAGGTAAATTTGGTGAACGATCAGCTTCAGAAATTCATGTTTAACGCTGCGCCTGTGCGCGGCGAAATCGTCCTGCTGGAAAACACCTGGCAGGAGGTGCTCACGCGGCGCAACTACCCCGCGCCGATTCGCGCCGTGCTCGGGCAGATGATGGCCGCCGCCGCCCTGCTGTCGGCCAACCTCAAGTTCGACGGCGCGCTGATCATCCAGATCATGGGCGACGGTCCGGTCCGCATGCTCGTCGTCGAATGCAATTCCGACCTCACGCTGCGCGCGACCGCGAAGTTCGACGGCACGATCGACGACGATGCGACGCTCGCCTCGCTGATCAACGCGGGCGGACGCGGACGCTGCGCGATCACGCTCGATCCGGCCGACAAAAAGCCCGGACAGCAGCCGTACCAGGGCGTCGTGCCGCTCAACGACGACCATGGTTCGCCGCTCCAGTCGGTGTCCGACATCCTCGAGAAGTACATGCATCACTCCGAGCAGCTCGAGACGCGCATGTGGCTCGCGGCGGACGAGACGAAAGCCGCCGGCATGCTGCTGCAGAAGCTGCCGGGCGACGGCGGGATCGTCCCGCACGCGGGCGAACACGATGCGGACACGTGGGATCGCGTCTGCCATCTCGGCGCGACGCTCACGCACGACGAACTCCTCCATGCGGACGCCGAAACGCTGATGAAGCGGCTGTTCTGGCAGGAAAATCTGCGCCGTTTCGAGCCGGCGCGCGCGCGTTTTCGCTGCAGTTGTTCGCGCGACAAAGTCGGCCGCATGCTCAAGATGCTCGGCCGCGACGAGGTCGAAGGGATCCTCGCCGAACGCGGACACGTCGAGATCCACTGCGAATTCTGTAACCAGCGGTACGAATTCGATGCGGTCGACGCGGCGCAACTTTTCCTTGCCGGCCCGCTCTCAGAAACTATGAATCCGGCCTCGGGCCGCACGCACTGAATTCGCCGCGCCACGACACGGCGGCGCGGTGCGGCGGCGCGAGACGCCGCCCACCTGATAACCCTGATTCACCGCCGACGATGAGCACGACACCGTTTCGCCGTATGCGACTTCCCCTGATCGCCGCCTCGCTCGGCGCGGCCGCGGCGCTCGCGGGCTGCGCCGTGCCGCCCACGCCGGGCCAGACCAGCATCATCAGCCGCCTGCCCGACAACTACGCGTACGCCGCGCCGGTCCAAGACGCCTCCGTCCAGACGCAATCCGTCGACGCGGCGCCGCATGCGCCCGCGGGCGCGACCGCCGTCCCGCCGCTCAGCGACGCGGAGCGTGCACAATATGCGGCGATCGACCGGCAGGTTCAGCAGCAACAGGCGCAATCAATGGCCGCCGAAGACGCGGCGCGCCTCGCGTGGTATTCCCCGTCATACGCATACCCCGCGTATTACCCTGCTTATTATTCGTCCTATTACCCCGCTTATTCGCCCGCGTATTACCCGTATTACGCATCGCCGGTCGTCGTCGGCGGGTATTACAGCAATTGGGGCGGACGCGGCTGCTGCTGGCGCGGCGGATCGCGCTGGAGCGTCGGCGTGGGATTCAGTTCAGGCTGGGGATGGTAAGCCGCATCGGCGATCGATCGCGGAACACCGGCCGAACATCGCCTCGCTCCGCCGTTTTGTCGTCCGTTTTTATCGCCCGCTGCGGATTTTCGATCGATTTTCAGCGATCTGGCGATGTTGAGTCATCGCTTGATTTTCAGTGACGTCGAGTAAGCGTCATTGAAAATCCGTGTCGAATCGATATCGATTCGGCCCATCGACGATTCGCGACGCCCGCGGCCATGACCGTCGACGCAGATCCCGCCCGATTCGATTATTTGGACGCGGCGGTCTTCATCGTCGTCTTGGCGGCTTTCGCATCCTTGGCCTTGGCCGCCTTGTCGGCTTTCTTTTTCTCGTTGAGCAAGGTGCGCGACGGCGGCTCGGGCACGACACGCACCGGCGCTGCGGCAACCACGCCGCGCGTCGACGTCTCGGGACCCGCGACCGCGTTCGGCGTCAGCACGATCGGCTCGTTCGGCGAGACGAACTGCACGAACACCTCGTTGTCGCGAATCATGCCGAGCTCGTAGCGCGCGCGCTCCTCGAGCGCCGTCGTGCCGGTCTGGAGATCCTGGACTTCACCGGCGAGGCGGTCGTTGCGCTGCTTGAGATCGGCGTTTTTCTTGAGCTGATCGGCGAGCTGCGTCTCGAGCTCATGAACACGCAGCCATCCGCCGCGGCCATACCACAGCGGATACTGAATCATCGCCAACAAGGCAATCAACACTACCGTAACAAGCCGCATAGACTCTGGATAAGCCAATGCCGCCGACGCAAGCGCCGGCGGCATATGAGATTGCGTGCGCGACGACATGGACGCGCGTCCTGCGAAGCTTACCGCAGGTTATAGAAGGCCGAACGGCCCGGATACGACGCGATATCGCCGAGATCTTCTTCGATGCGCAGCAACTGGTTGTACTTCGAGATCCGGTCGCTGCGCGAGAGCGAACCCGTCTTGATCTGGCCGGCGTTGAGGCCGACCGCGATATCGGCGATCGTCGAATCCTCGGTTTCGCCCGAACGATGCGAGACGACAGCCGTGTAGCCCGCGCGCTTGGCCATCTCGATCGCCGCGAACGTTTCGGTCAGCGTGCCGATCTGGTTGATCTTGATCAGGATCGAGTTCGCGATGCCCTTGTCGATGCCTTCCTTCAGGATCTTCGTGTTCGTCACGAACAGATCGTCGCCGACGAGCTGGATCTTGTTGCCGAGCTTGTCGGTCAGCGTCTTCCAGCCTTCCCAGTCGGCTTCGTGCATGCCGTCCTCGATCGACACGATCGGGAACTTGTCGGCGAGCGTCGCGAGATAGTCGGCGAATTCGGTCGACGACAGTTGCAGACCTTCACCCGACAGCACGTACTTGCCGTCCTTGTAGAACTCGCTCGCCGCGCAATCGAGCGCGAGCAGCACGTCTTCGCCCGCGCGATAGCCGGCCTTCTCGATCGCCTGGATCACGGTCGACAGGCACTCGTCGTTGCTCGCGAAGTTCGGCGCGAAACCGCCTTCGTCGCCGACTGCCGTGCTCATGCCCTTGTCCGCGAGGATCTTCTTGAGCGCATGGAACACTTCGGCGCCGCAGCGCAGCGCTTCACGGAAGCTCGACTGGCCGACCGGCACAATCATGAACTCTTGAATATCGAGGCTGTTGTTCGCGTGCGCGCCGCCGTTGACGATGTTCATCATCGGCACCGGCAGTTGCATCGCGCCCGAACCGCCGAAGTAACGATAGAGCGGCAGACCGGCTTCGTCGGCCGCAGCCTTCGCGACCGCCATCGAGACCGCGAGCATCGCGTTCGCGCCGAGACGCGACTTGTTCTCGGTTCCGTCGAGTTCGATCAGGGTCTTGTCGAGGAACGCCTGCTCCGATGCGTCAAGGCCCATGATCGCTTCGGAGATTTCCGTGTTGATATGCTCGACGGCCTTCAGCACGCCCTTGCCGCTGTAGCGGCCCGCTTCGCCGTCGCGCAGTTCGATGGCTTCGCGCGAACCCGTCGATGCGCCCGACGGCACCGCTGCGCGGCCCATCGTGCCCGATTCGAGCAGCACATCACATTCGACGGTGGGGTTGCCGCGCGAGTCCAAGATCTCGCGGCCGATGATGTCAACGATTGCACTCATAGCGTCCTCAGAATATGTCGCTCAATTCTACTTTTTGAATTCACGTGACCGCCTCCGCGGCCGCGTGCCGTCGCGCCCGTGCGGCTTGTGGCCGCGCCGCGCCCGGGCATGCGCGCCGCACGGGCCTTCACCCTGCTACGCGGGCTCGCACCGCCGACGTCTCCGCGCGGTGCGATCGTCCTGCATTCTGACGCGAGCGTGTGACAGCCCGCGCTCGCCTACTAGTTGAAATGGTCTTCGAGCAGCGGACCGCGCTTGACCGCTTCGTCAAGCGTCGACAACGTGAGCAGCAATTCTCCCATGCGCGCGAGCGGCACGGCATTCGGCCCATCGGACAGGGCCTTCGACGGATCCGGGTGCGTCTCCATGAACACCCCCGCGACGCCGACCGCCACGGCCGCGCGCGCGAGCACGGGCACAAACTCGCGCTGGCCGCCCGAACTCGTGCCCTGCCCGCCCGGCAACTGGACCGAATGCGTCGCGTCGAACACGACCGGCGCGCCGGTCTCGCGCATGATCGCGAGCGAGCGCATATCCGAGATCAGGTTGTTGTAGCCGAACGATGCGCCGCGCTCGCACGCGAGGAAGCGATCGTCGGAGAGCCCCGCTTCGCGCGCGGCGTCACGCGCCTTGTCGATCACGTTGCGCATGTCGTGCGGCGCGAGGAACTGGCCCTTCTTGATGTTGACGGGCTTGCCCGAGCGCGCGCACGCATGGATGAAATCCGTCTGGCGGCACAGGAAGGCCGGCGTCTGGAGCACGTCGACGACCGATGCGACCTCGGGAATCTCTTCGACCGAATGCACGTCGGTCAGCACGGGCACGTCGAGCTGCTTCTTGACGGACTCCAGGATCTGCAAGCCCTTGTCCATGCCGAGCCCGCGGAACGACTTGCCCGAGCTCCGGTTCGCCTTGTCATACGACGACTTGTAGATGAACGGGATATTGAGGCCGCGGCACAGCTCCTTGAGCTTGCCCGCGACGTCGATCGTCATCTGTTCCGACTCGACGACGCACGTGCCCGCGATCACGAACATCGGCTTGTCGATCCCCACTTCGAATCCGCACAGCTTCATCTCAGACTCCCGAAACCTGGGGCACGCGCGCATGCTTGCGCGTGGCCTTGTATTCGCGAGCCGCCTCGACGTACGCCTTGAACAGCGGATGGCCGTCGCGCGGCGTCGACGTGAACTCGGGGTGGAACTGCACGCCGACGAACCACGGATGGACGTCTTCGCGAAGCTCCATCATCTCGGGCAGATCCTCGGTCGGCGTCCGTGCGCTGATGACCATGCCGCCGGCTTCGAGCTGCGGCACGAACCGGTTGTTGACTTCATACCGGTGACGATGACGTTCGTTGACGTCGACGCCGTAGATCGATGCCGCCTTCGTGCCGGGCTTGACCGGGCAGCGTTGCGAGCCCAGACGCATCGTGCCGCCGAGATCCGACGTTTCGGTGCGCTTCTCGACCTTGCCCTCGCGATCGAACCATTCGGTGATCAGCGCGACGACCGGATGCTGCGTCTCGGCGTCGAACTCCGTGCTGTTCGCGCCCGCGAGTCCCGCGACGTCGCGCGCGAACTCGATGACGGCCAACTGCATGCCGAGACAGATGCCGAGGTACGGAATCGACGATTCGCGCGCATAGCGGATCGCCGCGATCTTGCCTTCGGTGCCGCGCCGGCCGAAGCCGCCCGGCACGAGCACGGCGTCGAGGTGCGCGAGCGACGCGGGGCCGTCCGACTCGATGACTTCCGAGTCGATGTACTCGATGTTGACCTTCGTACCCGTGTGGATCGACGCATGGCGCAGGGCTTCGATCAGCGACTTGTACGACTCGGTGAGATCGACGTACTTGCCGACCATGCCGATCGTGACTTCCGACGTCGGATGTTCGAGACGCTCGACGAGACTCGACCACATCGAGAGATCGGCCGGCGCGGCGTTCGTCAGCTTGAGTTCGTCGACGATGATCGAATCGAGACCCTGGTCGTGCAGCATCTGCGGGATCTTGTAGATGCTGTCGACGTCCCACACCGAAATCACGGCGTCGTTCGGGATATTCGAGAACATCGAGATCTTCGCGCGCTCGTCGTCGGGAATCGGACGATCGGCGCGGCACAGCAGCGCGTGCGGCAGAATCCCGATTTCACGGAGCTTCTGCACGCTGTGCTGGGTCGGCTTGGTCTTGAGCTCGCCGGCCGTGTGGATGTACGGCACGAGCGTCAGATGCACGAAGCAGCAGTGATGGCGGCCCATGCGCAGGCTCATCTGCCGCGCGGCCTCGAGGAACGGCAGCGATTCGATATCGCCGACCGTGCCGCCGATCTCGACGATCGCCACATCCGGTTCGCCCGACGTCGCCGACTGCGCGCCGCGCTCGACGAACGCCTGAATCTCGTTCGTGATGTGCGGGATCACCTGCACGGTCTTGCCCAGATATTCGCCGCGGCGTTCCTTGCGAATCACCGACTCGTAGATCTGACCGGTCGTGAAGTTATTGGCCTTGCGCATCTTCGTGCTGATGAAGCGCTCGTAGTGGCCGAGGTCGAGATCGGTCTCCGCGCCGTCTTCGGTCACGAACACCTCTCCATGCTGGAAAGGGCTCATCGTGCCGGGGTCGACGTTGATGTAGGGATCGAGTTTGAGAAGAGTGACTTTGAGGCCGCGCGATTCGAGAATCGCGGCAAGTGACGCGGCGGCAATCCCTTTACCTAGGGACGAAACAACGCCGCCGGTGACGAATACATATTTGGTCATCGCTGGGGTGCTCGCGGGAAAGCGGAATTATACCCGTGTTGACCCTACTGAGCGAATCGGGATTGGAAATCGCCCGCGCCGATATCGGCGCGCGCCCCGCCGCCGCCCGCGCATCAAGGGTTTGCGGGCCGCACCGTGTGCGCCGTGCACCCCGCGCGAGGCGCGCGGCCGACCGGATCAACCGGGCCGTACGCGCCCGGCGACGCGGCCGGCCCGTATGCGCCGATCACGCGGCCAGTTCGAGCCGGCCGAGCTTCACGAGCATGCGCTGGATCGCGCGCGCGGTGTCGATCGGGTGCTCCATCGGAAACAGATGCGAGCCTTCGATCCATTCGAAGTAGTCGCCGACGACACGCCGCGTCGCGTCGAGACCCACCTGCTGGACCTCGCGCGAGCGCGTGCCTGCGAGAAATCCGACCGGCACGCTCGCGCCGTGGACGACGCGCGCACCGATCGTGTGCGGAATCGTCCGGTAGATCCGGTATTCGGTGCCGCGATCGAAGACAAGCTCGCGCGTACCGGCCGAGTCGACCTTGACGGTGCCGTGGTCGATATAGTCGGCCAGCATGCGCTCGTCCCATCGCGCGAAAGCCGGCTTCGAATGGAAATGACGCCAGGCTTCATCCCGGCTCCCCCAGCGCGTGCGCCGCGATTTGGTCGCGGCGGCCGGCGAAAGCCGCTCGTCGATGCCCGTCCACTGGAACACGCGCAGCAAGTTGCCGCGCCAGCCGCCGATGATCGGCGAGTCGAGCATGACGACGCCGCGCACGCGATGCGGCCGCTTGAGCGCCGCCAGCAAACTCAGATAGCCGCCCAGCGAATGGCCGACGAGCCAGACGGGCTGGGGCGCTTCGCCGGGCCGCAGCCCCGCGTCGACCGAAGCCAGCAGCTCGTCGGCGAGGTGCCGCCAGTCGCGCGTCACGGGATATCGCGGATCGTGCCCGATCGTCTCGACCGCGCGAACGTCGTACTGATCCGCCAATTCGGCAAAGATCGTCCGGTAGACGGATGCCGGAAATCCGTTCGCGTGCGAGAAATGGATGACTTCCTTCAATGCGCTCTTCCTCGTTCGTCGATGCACCTGCGTCGAACCGCGACCGCGCCGCGCGTGAATCGTCTCGTCAATCGTCCATCCAGTACCGATGCCGGGTTTCACGCGCACGTTCGATCGTCATGACGCCGGCCGATGTCGTCGCCCGCACCGCCCCGTCTCGATCGCTACGATGCAGACGCACGCCGTGTGCCGCGTAACGCGCGACGATCGCGGAATGCGGGTGTCCGAATCGGTTGCGATAGCCTACCTGAAATACGACATCGCGCGGCGCGACGGCGTCGAGGAAGGCCTCGGTCGACGACGTCCGGCTTCCATGGTGCGGGGCGAGCAACAGATCGGCGCGCAGCGCGCCAGGCGCGGCCGCCACGAGCGCGCGCTCCTGCGCGGCTTCGATATCGCCGGGCAGCAGCACGGCCAGCGCCGCATTCGAGACGCGCAACACGCAACTCGTCGCATTGCGCGCATGGGCGTCGACGCGCGCGTCGGCGGGCGGCCAGCGCATCTCGAATGTGACGCCGTCCCAATTCCACGTCTGCCCGGCCGCGCACGCCGCGGCCCGCCCCGCAAGACGCCAGCGCGTGTCGTCGCCGGGCAGGCTCGCGAGCAGCGCTTCGACATCGATCGACGCGGCGACCGACGCCGCGCCGCCGATATGATCGGCGTCGGCGTGGCTGATCACGAGACGATCGAGCCGCGTCACCCCCTGCGCCTTCAGTGCGGGTGCGACGATCGCCTGGCCCGCGTCGGCCGCCTCGCCATAGCTCGGCCCGGTATCGAACAGCAACCCATGCGCATGCGTCTCGACGAACGCCGCGGCGCCCTGCCCGACGTCGAGCACGGTAACCCGGAATTCGCCGGGCGGCGGGCGCGTCGTGCCGGGCCACGCGAGCGGCAACCAGAGCCACCAGCCGGCCCAGCGCATCGGCCAGCCGCGCGGCGTGAGCATCCAGATCGCGCCGGCGATCGAGAGCGCCAGTACGCAGGCGTCGGGCGCACGCAGTTCGAGCACGGCCCAGCGCGGCGAAGCGAGCCAGTCGGCGCCTGTCATCAACGCGTCGAGCGCCGCGTGCGCAAGTCGCCACGCATAGGCGTCGAGCGGCGCGGGTACGATCACGCCGATCAGTGTCAAGGGCGTCACGATGAAGCTCGCCCATGGAATCGCGAACGCATTCGCGACGGGACCCAATAACGGGATCTGCGAGAAAAACGCGAGCGCCGGCGGCACCAGCGCGATGGTCACGGCCCATTGGGCGCGCGCGGCCGAGCTCAGCCCCGACGCGACGGTGCGCAGGATGCCGTCGTCGCGCGACGGCACGCGGCGCGCATCGCCGAACCACAGCATCGCGGCGACCGCGCCGAACGAGAGCCAGAATCCGACGGACACCACGGCCCACGGATCGATCAGCACGACGCCGCCGAGCGCCGCGCACAGCGCGATCGACGACGTCGTTCGACGGTCCGCCAGCGTCGCCGCCGCGCCGGTCGCGAACATCACGAACGCACGCAGGGCGGGCACGCCGAATCCCGCGAGCGCCGCATATGCCAGCGCCGCGCTGCCGCCGCACACGGCCGCGACGCGTGGCGTCGCCCACCAAAGCGGCGCACGGCCGCGCAAACCGAACAGCCGCCGCCACGCGAGCGACGCGAGCCCCGCGATCGCGCCCGCCACGAGTGAGACATGGAGCCCGGACACCGCGATCAGATGACGCGTCCCCGTGCGCGCGAAGCGGCGCTGATCGTCGGCGCTGACACCCGATGCGTCGCCGATCGCGAGGGCGACCACGATGCCCGCATGCGCGGCATTCCCGAGCGCGTGTTCGATGCGTGCGCGGATATCGGCTCGCAGACGCGCCAGCGCGATACGCAGGGTGCTCGCGTCGTGCGCAGACGGCACGCGCACGGGCACCGGCCGCTCGCGCACGGTGCCGGTCGCCCGGATATTGCGCGCGAACAGATCGGCTTCGGGAAACGGCGTGTCGAAGTTGACCGGTCGATGGGGCCGGCGCAAGCGCACGGTCATGTGCCAACGCTCGCCGGGCCAGATCGGCGGCAGCCGGTCGATCCGGTCGGTCGGGTCAATTGGGTCTCTCCGGCCGCTCAGCTTGGTTCGCTCGGTCTGATACGTCAGCGACACCCGGCGCGGAATCCGCGCAATGTCGGCCGCGTCGATCCCGCGCGGCGCGTCGATCTCCGAGAGATCGAAGTCGAACCGCCAGGCGTCGCCCATTTGCACAGGCAGCCCGCTCACGCGGCCCTCGACGCCGAGATCGCGACCTTCGACCGCAGCCGGCAGCGCGATATCGAGCCGCAGATGCGCGCGCCATCCCGCATACAGATAGCCGACCCCGATCCCGATCGATACGATCCACACCCATTCAAACCCGCGCCTCAGGCGCGTGCGTCCACGCGACGTCGCCGCCCTCCACCGCCAAACAGCGCACGCGCCGAGTTGGACACACAGGACGATGCCGAGCGCGGCACCGTGCGCGCGGTCCGGCAACTGCGCCGACTGCTGAAGCACAAGAACGCCGAACGCAAACGCGCAGACGCCGACCCGCATCAGTTCAGCCGCACGAAGGGCTCGGCGCCGGCCAGATCCGCGACCGTCCGGCCGCCCCACACGCGATGCTCGCCGAGTCGGTTCGGATCGACGCCGTAAACATTGATGCGCCGGTTATGACCAAATACGTGACTCACGTAGTAATCGCTCTCGAACACGCGCCGCAGGACATGCTCGAGCGCCTGCCGCTGGTCGAACGACAACACGCCGTAATTCGGTTCATAGACGCGATACCGGATGCGCTGCGCAGCCCGCTGACGATACTCGACACGCACGAGCATCGCGTGACGATCCGTTTCGATCAGATACGTCGATGCGCCACGCCGATTGACGTCCTCGACGCTTGCTTCGGGCATCGCCGCGACGTCGCGAATCAGATCTTCGCGCGCTTCGTCGAGCAGCGAAAACAGCTCGCTCCAATCGGCGCCTTCGAGCATCGGGATGAACTCGCCGGCGTCGAGCGCCCCGGGCGAGCGCGGCTGCTCGAGTGCGAGCGTCGCCATCGCACCCAGCACGTCGCGCGATTCCTCGCTCATGCGTGCGCGTTGTCCGGCGGGCACAGCGTGCGCGTCGGGCACGATCGAACTCACGCGCGTCATGAATCGCCGCATCGCCGCATTGCCCTCATGCATCGCCACCCCCATCGCCGCGGAGAGCGGAAAGCACGAGCCATCGACGAGCCCATGCAGCATCGTCGGGATCTGCGACTGAGGAAATGCAATCTTGTGCGCGTCCGTGACTGCCGCGTAGAGCGCACGCAGCACGAGCAGATCGCGCGCGCGTTGTTCGGTCTCGTGCTGCGTAATCGCGCGCGCGATGCGGCCGCGCATGCGCGCCCCCGTGCCGTCGCGCCTGAACATGTCGAGCAGCGCCTCGTGCGTGACGTCGGCGATGTTCGGCAACCCGGCCGCGTCCGTGTCGTCGGGATTCAGATACGCATCGATATACGCGTCGAACTCGGAACCCGTCACGATGCGATGCCGATAGGCGTCGACACGAGCCTGCCGGCAGACGCTCGCGATGTCATCCGCTTCGCGGCTCAGGCGGCCGAACTCCGCGGGACTCAAGCGTCTGCCTTCGACGCGATCGAGCACGCGCGTCAACGAATCCAGCGGGCCCAATGCGGAAATGTCGACGAGCTCGGGATGCCGGTAGCCCCTGTCGATTTCCGCGCCGTGACCGCGTGCGCGCTCGTCGGCGAGCACCGCGTCGATGCGGTCGAGCGCATCCGACTCGCGAAAACGCGCATAAAGCGCGCCGCGCTCGTGCGGCGTCAACGTCTCGTGAAAATAGAGCGCCGCAAGGTCGAGCGCGGATCCGCTCGGCGTCGAGGGCAGCTCATAGCGCTCGGCGCCGTGAAACCCTTCGAGAAACTTCACATAGTCGTCCTCGATACGCGCGAGTTCATCGAGGTACTCGTCGAATAGCTCGCGCAGTTCGGATTCGTGCAGCTCGACGCTACGCGTGAGCGCGCCCAGCATCGTCGGATCTTCGGCATGCGTGTCGACGAGATCGAGCAAACGATCGATGCCCGATTCGAGCCGCTCGTTCTCGTCGACCAGCGACGCAAAGCGGTCGTAGCCGTCGGCGAAATCCTCGTGCGCGCGCACGCTCAGGTTCTCGCGCAGATGTTCGATATGGTCCAAGAGCGTGCGCCAACGATTGATCACGCGCGCCGCCGCGCGATCGATGCGCGGCATCAATGCGCCACGCTGGGTATCGGTCAGCTTGCCGTGCAGGAAGTGCGTGAGCAGGTCCTCGTATATCGGATGCGCGGGCAGACCGGGAACCGCGATCCGCTCGGCGCGTAGCGATCCGATCCACATCCGGTCGCGCGCGCCAAGCAGACGCCCGGCCGCGATATGCGTCTCGGCGCGCACCATGCGCTCGGCGATCGTCATCGAACACGCCCCGGCCTCATAAGGCGTCAGCCGACCATGCACGGCAAGCCCCATCAGTTCGGCGATCGTCATGGTGTGCCGAAACCCCTCGACGCTTTTGACGTCGCCGCGCAGCAAGCCGTGAAGATACTCGAGCCGTGAGGCCCAGGATGCATCGACCACGTCTCTCATCGCCTGGCCATATGCGTCCTTGATCTGGGTCCAGCGTCGTACCTCGATGTATTGATGCAATACCCCGAGTTGCGCCGGCGTCGCGCCGTCGTTCGTTGCGAAATGCTCGATCAGCGCTTCGAGCGTCAGCGCATCCGCATCGGCCGGCAGCAGCGCCGGATCGTATAGCTCGGCATGCGATTCGAGATAATCGTCCTGCCCGCCGCCCGTGCGCAATTCGGCGTCACGCGCCGCATAGCGCTCGGCGAACGAGGGCACATCGCCGGCGCCGATCAGCGACATCGTTTCCCAACGCCGTTCAACCGGATTGAATTCGAGCGGAATACGCACGCCCAGCTTGCCCTCGGGCGGCACCACGTGCCAGCGTGTCGAGCGCCCGTCGAGGCGCGCCTCGTAGACGGCGTCGTCGATCCGGACATAACCGGCGGTCATCGACGTGAACCGCAGCGTCGACGGGTCGTCGACGAGATCGGGCTCGGCGCCGGACACGCGATACGCGTCGGGGATCGACACGATGCGCCACCCCTCGGGCGTATGCTCGACCGGCAAATCGGGAACGCGAGCGGAATCGGGCGCCATCCTGGCCGCATCGTCGACGACGTGGGCCGCGCTACGCGTGCGCTCGATCGTGCTGAGCCCCTTCGACGTCCAGACCATCTGCTGCCGCCCCACGCGCAGTTCGCCGTTCGGCACGCGCTGGTATGACAGCAGCTCGATGCCGCGTATCGCCTCGTCGCGCGTCAAGGGCGCGTTGCGCAAGACCTTCGTCGTGAGTTCGACCAGATAACCGATCAGCGTCGCCTCAAATCCGTATGGCGACAGCGAATAGACCAGGTCGCAGATCCGCGAGCCAAGTTGCGCGCCGGCCGGCGCCTCGCCGCTCGTCCGTCCCTCGTAGAGATCCCGCACAATGACCCCGCATGGCCCCTGCAGAAACTCGCCGAGCTTCCGCGCGAGCCGCGCGAACAACTCGGCCGTCGTCTCGACGGGCACGCATGTGCAAACGGTTCTGAACTGTTTCGTCGCGTTGACCACCGCGGGCCACTGCACATCGGCGATCCATTCGCGCGGCGCATCTCGACGCTCGACGCGGGTGCGGTTGACGCCGTCGCCCGTCTCGCGACGGGCCGGCGATGGCGTCGCGCGAGCCGCGTTGTGCGCGCGCGGCGTGAAGCCATCCGTTCTCACGCGGTCAAGTTCGACGGCCGCACCGGACTCGCCCGAGACCGTCAGACTCTTGAGCGTGCGCACGCGCCCCCGCGCATCGAGATAGACACGGCACGGCGCGTGGATGAAGCGCGACAGGACGCTCTGTTCCGGGCGCCACGCCGCGCCGCTCGCAATACGCGCGAGCTCGACGATCGCGCCACATCGCTGACGAATCCACGACGCCACCATCGTGTCGGCAAGCGTGCGCACGGCAACGACGTCCTGTGCGGCATCGCCCGGCTCGGCGGTCGCATCGCGCGGGCCCGTCCATGCCGTCCCTCGCGGTTCGACAGCGCCCCACGCGCCGACCGTGCCGTGCTCGACGGTGTCCCCGACCGGACCGAAACGCAGCGGGTTGTAGTCATAGCCAGCCGTCGCGCCGTAAAGACCGACGAGCGCGCCCACGACGCGGCCGGTCGCGTTCGACGGCGCCGGCCAGCTCCATGCAGGCACGCGCGGCGCCGTATGGTGGAGACGCGCAAGCACCTCGGCCAGCCTATGCGCCGCACGGTCCTCGTCGCGCGCCGTCCGGCGTTCGTGGCGCGCGCGGGATCGCGCGAGGGCCTGACGATGTGTCTTGCCGAGCGCCTGCGCCGGATAGCGGCCATGGACGCCGGTGCTTGTGTGCGCGGCGCCTGACGCCGCTGCTGTTCGCCTCATCGTTCGTCCCTCCCACGCATCGCCGATCGACACGCTTGCCGCACGCCAGCGCGCACGCACGCGACGGGTCCGGCCAGATCCGCGACCGTCCTATGCATCGTCGCGCGCCTCGCCGGGGTTCCCCGATACGACGCGGTGCGACGTTCCGCCGGAACGCGCGTCGGACCTTTCGAACGCGTCGAAGACATCGAAGGGGTCGTCATCGGTATCGGTGTCGTCGAAAGGTCGGTCGCGCCGCGCGTCGAATCCGTGCCCGAACGATCCCTCGAAATCCGCGTCGAATGCGTCATACGGCATGTGCGGGATGGCGCCGACGCCGCCGACGCCGCCGACCCGGTCGTACCCGCTCGCGCGATGATTCGCTTCCGTCGTCGACGCCGATCCCGCGGCGGGCACGAAATGGTGCACGACACGGCTCGCGTCGACGTCCATGCGCTCGCCGTCGTGTGTCTGCGTACCCGCATGCGCATGCGTGGGGCGCCGTACTGCGCGAAACGGCTGCGACCCGACGAGATCGCGTACGCGCAGATGCGCGCGCGGCACGACTTCGAGATCCCCGAGTCGCTCGACGTCGACCGCGTACACCGACACCGTCGACAGTCCGCCGAACACGTCGATCCGATAGTACGACTGACGAAATGCCTGCGTGAGCGCCGCGCTGAACGCTTGATGCCGGTCAAACGTGAGCAATCCGTAGTTGGGCTCGTAGAAGCGATAACGCACGCCGTCCGCGGTATCCGGCGCGCGCTCGCCGTGCATCGCAAACGCATGTCGCTCGGTCGCGATCAACCAGGTCGAGCGACCATCCTCCAAGGTGCCGCGATTGAGCAGTCCGGGCAGGTCCGCCCAGGGAAATTCGGCCGACAGCAACGTCATCTCGCCCGCGATCAGCGAGCCGAGCGAGCGCGGCTGACGGACGCCGAGCGCGGCGAGCGCCGCCAGCACGTTGCGCGACTCGTCGCGCATCCGGAGCCGGACCTGACCCGGAGAGCCCGCACGCTCTTCGACACGCATGATCCGACGCAGGCGTCTCGCAAACCGTTCAACCGCCGCATCGCCCGCTTCGAGGGCGACACACATCGTCGCGGACAAGGCGAAACATGCGCCGTCGACGAGTCCGTTCAGCATGCGCGGCACGAGCGTCTGACGAAACCGCAGCCGCGCCGACGTCGCCGCGTTGGCGTAGATCCGCTCCAGCACGATGCCCTCGAACTCGACCTGTTCACGTTCCATCTGCGTGATGCGCCAGGCGATACGTCCGCGCGTGCGCACGTCCATGCCGTCGCGGCCGAACAGATCGAGCAACGCCTCTTGCGTCCATTCGCCGACAGGCGGCTTCATGGCAAGCGCTCCGTCATCGGGTCCCGGATTCAGATATGCGTCGACATAGTCGTGGATCTCGGCGCCCGTCACGATCCGGTGGCGAAACGCGTCGACGCGAGCGAGCGTCATGTCCGCATCGATCTGATCCGCCTCCCAAGCAAGCCGACCGACCTGCTCGGGCGACAGATCGCCGCGCGCGAAGCGCGAAGCGATGACGTCGAGCGTCGACGCTTCGCCATGCTCGAGCCCCGGAACGGCATCGGGTTCGGTGTAGCCAAAGCGAATCCGCTCCGCGAGCTCGGGCGCATGGTAATCGGCGACATAACGATTGATCCGCTCCATGATTTCCCGATTCTGAAAGCGCGCATACACGGCGCCCCGCTCCCTGAGCGTGAGCTCGCCCGACAGAAACTGCGCGCCGAGCTCGAGTAAGGTGCCGTCGTTCGTCGGCGGTAGTTCGATCCGATTGCTCGCCTCGTAACCCGCCGCGAACAATGTATATCCGTGGTCGATCTCCTCGACCATCTCGGTGAACATCGACATGTCGAGTTCGAGATCGGACGCGGCAAGTTCGATGTGCCGCCATATCGCCCCCATCCGCGACGGCTGCGCCGCGTGCTGGACCCCGAGTCTTGCGAGCGCGGTCAGATCCATCTCCGGCGTCAACCGGTCGATCGTGATACGCAGATAGTTCTCGTACCCGTAGACGAACTGCGCTTCGCCTTCGGGAAGGACCAACGCGCGCAACACGCCGATCTTCTGACCGAACTCGAGCATCAGCGAATTCAACTCGCCGGCCGCGCTCTGCAGCTTCGGCCGCAGCGCGCCGCGCTGCGTATCGGTCAACGCGCCGCGCAGAAACAGATCGAGCATGTCCTCGAACGTCGCATCGGCCGTCAGGCCCGGGATTCTCACGTGTTCGAATCGCAGCACGCCCTGCATCGATCGGCTTGCACGGAGATAGAGCCGGTCGGCCTCGTGACGGACGTCGTCGATCGTCATCCGTACCACGGCTTCTCGCGAACAGGCGCCGATCTCGTACGGCGTCAGCCCGCCGCTGCGGACGAGTTCGAGCAATTCGACGGCCGTCATCGACGACCGGTACCCGGGCACGCGTGAAACGTCGGCGCGATCGACGCCTCTCAGGTACGCGGCGGCGGACGCCGGGCTCTCGGCCTGGCGCAGATTGAGCACGTTCACTTCGTCGACGAGCGACGTCCAACGACGCATCTCGATGTATTGATGGAGCGCACCGAGCTCACGCGGCGTCATCGCGTTGGACGTCGCGAACACGTTCATCAAGGCCTCGGTCGGCGTCTGCTCGGCATCCGCCGGCAACAGCGCCGGGTCGTACTCCTCGTGATGGGCGTCGAGGTAGACGTCGTGTTCGGGCCCGCTCGCGAGCGCGTCCACGCGCGCGGCGTAGCGTTCGGGAAGCGGCGCGGGGTCGCCCGGTCCCACGAGCAGGATGGCCTCCCATCGGCGCGTGTCCGTATGGAACTCGATGGGAATCGAAAGGCCGCGCCGTCCGCCGGGCGGCACGATCCGCCAACGCGTGGTCCCGCGGGATCGCTCGGCCTCGTAGAGCTTGCCGTCGAGTTCGACATACGCGGCCGTCGAGCTCGTCGACAACCGTCGCGTGTGCGTGTCGAGATCCGCTACCTCGACGCCTTTCGCGACGTATTCGTCGGGAATCGACACGATGCGCCAGCCTTCGGGCGAATGCTCGACGGGCAAGCCCGGCAAACTCGGCGCGCCCAATGCCGAAACGGGCGGTTGCTCGATCTGGTGCTGCGCGTCGTTCACGGTGATCGGCCTCAGCCCGTCGCCCGTCCAGATCTTCCGCGTGCGCCCGACTTCGACAACCCCCTCGCGATTCGGGCGGATCGACAGCACGCTGAACGCCTTGGCCATCTGATCCGCGCTGAGCGCCTCGCCCTTCTTGACCTGCGTCGTCAGTTCGAGCAGATACCCGAAGATCGACGCTTTCGCACCGATCGGCGTCGCCTGGTAGAGGTAGTCGCAGACGGCCGAGCGTACCTTCCACTGCTCGAGGTCGGGCTTCTTGTCGGACGATTCGAACACGAAACGCACGAGCGTTCCGCAGGGCCCCTGGAGAAACTCGTCGAGACGCTTCGAGAGCGTCGCATACCCGCTCGTCATCGCATTGCGTTCGGCCGCCGGCCTCCCCAGACGCACCTGATTGACAGCCGCCTGGACAAGCGGCGTATGCCATCCGCTCAGATAGTGCGCATTGACGACGGGACCCTGTATGCGGCCGTGCGTCGCCTCGGATGCGGCGCGATGCGCGGGCGGTTGCGCCGTATCGGGCGCACGTACGAGAGGCGGTTCGCTCGACGCATCGCGGCGATCGCGCACGACGAAGCGCCGCGCGATGCCGCGTGGCACGAGCGATACTTCGACGACCGCCTCGTCGGGACGAAGCGCGCTCGCGTGACCGGCGCCCGGCACGATCTCGGTCGCGGACGCGTCGAACCACACCGAGCATCGCGGCTGTCCGATGAGCGACGCGATATGCTGCGCGATCGTCCATCCGAGTCCGCGCGTGAGGCGGCCGAGCATGTCGGCCGCGCCGCACCGCTGCCGGATCCATGCGGCCATCGCGTATTCTCCGAGCGGATGCCGCGCCGTGACGCCGTTCGCGGATGCGTGCCGCCGATCGGGCTCGGGATCGCGTGCCTCATCGACCGATGCGCTCGGCGATACCGGCATCGGTTCGGATGTCGCGGACGCCGTCTCGAACGACACACCGTCCGCAGTTGTCGGCGTCGGCGTCGGCTCCGGTGCCGATGCAATGGCCGACGCATTGTCGATCGATACACGTGCCGCATGCATGCGCGGCGCGCCGAACCCGCGCGTGAGCCCGACGAGCGCACCCACAACCTGTCCGAACGGGTTCAGCGGCAGAGGCCATGAACCGCATCCCTGTCCGCCGGCCGCAAACGCACCGCGTGTCGCGTTGCGAAACGCATCGATCCGCTCGAATGCCGTCTGTGAACCGCCCGCATCGACATCGCCGGGCTCACCGTCTTCGATGCGCATCGCACGTAGCGCCGATGCGTTGCGATGTACGCCCTGCAGATGAACGAACATCGCTTCGTCGACCGCGTGCCTGTGCGCGCGCGCTTCGTCGATGCGCTCGGAATCGAGCCGATGCTTGCGCGTGAAAGACGGGTGGTGCGCGCGCCCGCGATGGGTCCGCCCCCACGTCCGATGCCCGCGTACACCACGCGAACGCATCGAAGACGCATCCGAATGCTCAGAACGCATGCGAGTCTCCCGGCGAAAATGAAGCACCGAGTCTCGCGCTCGCCGGCGGCACGTACTTTCAAAAACAAAACACCGGCATGATCAGGGGCTTGTGCCGATCCTGCGGATCGTGCGGATCGTGCGGATCGCGCGTCGCGATGCGCGATCCGCCAGATAGATGCGATCGGCCTAGCGCGGCCCCGCGGGTGATCCCGTGGCTTGCCCTGTCGCTTGCCCTGTCGTTTGCCCCATGGGCGGCCCCATCCGCGGCAACGCGTTGTGCACGTTACGCGAGGTGTGCCATGCGCACGCTTGCGCATCGATGCCGCGCAACGCCGCCAGCACTTCACCGATGCGGGCCACCTGATCGGGGGTATTGCGCTGCTTGTAGCGCCAGGCGGGCGCGATATCGGGCGCATCGGTCTCGAGCACGATCGCGTCGAGCGGCAGATCGACGGCCAGACGGCGAATCTGTTTCGCGCGCTCGAACGTCACGTTGCCGCCGAAGCCGAGCTTGAACCCATGCGAGACGAACGCATCGGCCTGCTGAGCGCTTCCGTTGAACGCATGCGCGATGCCGCGCCGGACGTTGAACGTGCGCAGCCCCTTGAGCACCTTGTCCTGAGACTTGCGCACATGGCAGATCGCGGGCAGATCGAATTCGCGCGCGAGACGCAACTGCGCTTCATAGAATGCCGTCTGCCGCGCATCGTCGAGCCCGGGCACGAAGTAATCGAGCCCGATCTCCCCGATGCCGACAAAACGCGGATCGTCGAGTGACGCCTCGACTTCGAACCGCAACGCCTCGAGATCGGATTCACGCGCATGGGGCGTGTACATCGGATGGATGCCCAGCGCGTACACCGCGCCCGGCGTGCGATGTGCAAGCTCGCGAACCGTGCCGAAATTCGCACGGCCCACGCTCGGGATCACGATGCACGATACGCGCGCGCGCTGCGCGTCGCCGATCACGGCATCTCGATCCGGATCGAACTCCGAGGCATCGAGATGACAGTGCGAGTCGATCCACATCGGCGTCAGACCGGGACCGACGACTCTTCGACGAGCACGCCGTCGCGCAGGCGCAGCGTGCGGTCGCAACGCGCCGCGAGCTCCGGATCGTGCGTGACGATGATGAAGCTCGTGCGCAGCGTATCCGACAGTTCGAGCATCAGCTTGAACACGGACTCGGCCGTCGCATGATCGAGATTGCCCGTGGGCTCGTCGGCAAGCACGCATGCCGGTTGCGTGACGAGCGCGCGCGCGAGCGCGACGCGCTGGCGCTCGCCGCCCGACAGCTCGCCCGGCCGGTGTTTCGCGCGATGCGCGAGCCCGACGCGTTCGAGCATCGCCGCGGCGATCCGTCGCGCCTGCTCGCGCGGCTCGCGCCGGATCCAGAGCGGCATCGCGACATTGTCGAGCGCCGAGAACTCCGCCAGCAGATGATGGAACTGATAGACGAAGCCGAGCGCGCGATTGCGCTGGTCGGTCCGCTCGCGGTCCGACAGCGACGTAAACGGCTTGCCGAGCAGCGCGACACTGCCCGCGGACGGTTCGTCGAGACCGCCGAGCACATGGAGCAGCGTGCTCTTGCCCGATCCCGACGCGCCCACGATCGCGACTTTCTCGGCCGCGCGCACGGTGATCGACGCGCCGCGCAATACCTCGACCGGCGCGCGGCCCTGCATGAACGCCTTCGCGACACCGCGCGCCTCGAGCACGACGTCGTCGGCGGCGGATGGCGTTTCGAAGCTCGATGAAACGTTCGATGGATTCACGTGTGCGGGCCTATTCATAGCGCAGCGCCTCCGCGGGACGCACACGCGATCCGCGCCAGCTCGGGTAGAGCGTCGCGACGGCCGACAGCGCGAACGCCATGAGGCCGATACGGAGCACGTCGCCCGCTTCGAGGTCCGACGGCAATTCGTTGATGAAATAAATCGAGGGCGGCAGGAACTGCACCCCCAGCAGATGCTCGATCATCGGCACGATCGTCGGAATGCTCGCCGCGAGCGCGCATCCGAGCGCGACGCCGAGCGTCGTGCCGATAAAGCCGATCGTCACGCCCTGCACGAAGAAGATCTTCATGATCGAGCGCTGCTGCGCGCCGAGCGTGCGCAGGATCGCGATATCGGGCTGCTTGTCCGTCACGGTCATCACGAGCGACGACACGAGATTGAACGCGGCGACCGCGATGATCAGCGTCAGAATGATGAACATCATGCGTTTCTCGATCTGCACCGCCGAGAACCACGTCTGATTCTGCTTGGTCCAGTCGCGGATATAGAGGTCGCCCGACAGGGTATGCGAGAGCGCGATCGCGATATCGGGCGCCTTCTGCATGTCGCGCACGCGCAGCCGCACGCCGGTCGGCGCGGGCAGCCGGAACAGCGCCTCGGCGTCGGCGATATCGATCAGCGCGAGCGAGCTGTCGAACTCGTAGTGCCCCGACTCGAAGATGCCGACGACGGTGAACTGCTTGAGCCTCGGCAGCATGCCCGCCGGCGTGATGCTGCCCTCGGGCGCGACGAGCGTGACCTTGTCGCCCGTCATGACGCCGAGGCTCGCCGCGAGCTGCGTGCCGAGCACGATGCCGAACTGCCCGGGCTGCAGATCGCTGAGCGCGCCGGCCTTCATCTCTTTCGCGACATCGGACACCTTGGATTCGAGACTCGGATCCACGCCGCGCAGCGCGACGCCGTTGACCGCGTCCTGACGCGTGAGCAGGGCCTGCGCCTCGACATACGGCGCGGCCGCGACGACTTGCGGGTTGCGCAGCGACTCCTGCGCCGTGCGTTGCCAATCGGGCATCGACCCCGTCGGCGAGAAGATCTCGACGTGCGCGAGCACCGAGAGCATGCGGTCGCGCACATCGCGCTGGAAACCGTTCATGACCGAGAGCACGACGATCAGCGCGGCCACGCCGAGGGCGATGCCGCTCATCGACACGAGCGCGATGAATGAAATAAAGCCGTTGCCGCTGCTTTTCTTGCCGGCGCGCGTGTAGCGCCAGCCGATCAGCCATTCGAATGGGATTTTCAAGCGTGTCCTTCCTGGTAGGGAACGGTTCCGGCGTGCGGCGGCGGCACGCGGTCGGCCGTCTCGCGGCCGGAATGCACGGGCATCCCGGCGCCGGTCGGAAAGTTTGCCATACAATTGCGCCCAAATGCCTGCCCAACCCCTTCACCTCCTTATTCCGTTCGCGCTCGTTTCGGCCGCGGACGCCCAGGTCGCGCTCGCGAAGCTCGACTATCCGGCGCTCGGCGCCCTGCTCGCGCGCGCGTCGCTCGTCGAACGCGCGACGGGCGAAGACTTCCAGCGCACGCTGCCGCATGAACGCTGGCTCGCGAGCCGGTTCGGCGCGATCGGCGCCGGGGCCGGCCCGCAGGCGCGCGCCGCGCCGCCGGCCGGGAGCGCATCGCCGGCGTCCGGCGGCGACGATGCGCCGCTCGCGCCCTACATGATGCTCGCCGAAGGCGGGAATCCCGGCGACGCGCGCTGGGCCGTCGTCGAGCCCGCCCATATCCAGATCGCGCACGACCACCTCGTCCTGATCGAGCCCGATGCGCTCGGACTCTCGGACGACGAATGCGCGACGCTGCTCGACGCGGCCCGGCCGTCGTTCGACGCGCTCGGCGTGCGCGTCGAGGCGCCGACGCTGCGCCGCTGGTATGTGTCGGGCGACGCGCTCGGCACGCTCGTCGCGGCGCCGCCGCTGCGCGCGGCCGGGCGCAGCATCGAAATCTGGCTGCCGCACGACGCGCAGACCGGCGACCGCTCGCGTGCCTGGATGAAGCTGCAGAACGAAGTCCAGATGAGCTGGTTCGAGCATCCGCTGAATCGCGCGCGCGAATCGCGCGGACAGCCCGCGATCAACGGACTCTGGCTCTATGCGCAAGGCACGCGGCGCGCGGCGCTCGCACGGCCCCATGCATGCGTGCTGTCGCGCGCGCTCGCGACGCGCGGCCTCGGCATCGCATCGGGCGCGCGCGTCGGTGCGCCGCCCGATACGCTGTCGGGGCTCGGCGCCGCGCTCGCTAACGCGTCGCGCGACGATGCGGCCTCGGTATCGACGAATGCGGCGAATGCGACAAACTCGACCGATGCGACACCCGCTTCCGCGCGCGCCGTCCTCGTCGAACTCGACGCGCTCGCGACACCCTACGTCCAGCAGGACTGGTACACGTGGCACGAGACGCTCGCGCGCTACGAGCGCGACTGGTTCGCGCCCGCGCTCGCCGCCTTGCGCAACGGCACGCTGCCCGCGCTCACCCTGACCCTGACCGGCGACACGGGCGCGGCGACGTTCGCGCTCACGCGCGCCACGCTGCGCATGTTCTGGCGCCGGCGCCCGCTCGCGGGCGCGATGACCGAGTAACGACCGCTCCATGACCCGCATCGCCATCCGTCCGTGCTCATTCGCGGACGCCGAATCGCTCACGCGCGCCGGCGTTCATCCGGTGCTCGCGCGCCTGTTCGCCTCGCGCGGCGTGCGTTCGACGCACGAGATCGAGACCGCGCTCGCCCAACTGCATCCGCCCGCCGCCCTCAAGGGCATCGACGACGCTGCGCATCTGCTCGCCGATGCGATCGCGAACCAGCGCTCGATGCTCGTCATCGCCGATTACGACTGCGACGGCGCAACCGCCTGCGCGGTCGCCGTGCGCGGGCTGCGCATGCTCGGCGCGCGCGTCGACTATCTCGTGCCGAACCGTTTCGAATACGGCTACGGACTCACGCCCGAAATCGTCGCGCTCGCCGCCCAGCGCCGCCCGGACCTGCTGATCACGGTCGACAACGGCATCGCGAGCGTCGACGGCGTCGACGCCGCGCGCGCGCTCGGCATCGACGTGCTCGTGACCGATCACCATCTGCCCGGCGACACGCTGCCGGCCGCGCGCGCGATCGTGAATCCGAACCAGCCCGGCTGCACGTTCCCGAGCAAACATCTCGCGGGCGTCGGCGTCATGTTCTACGTGCTGCTCGCGCTGCGCGCCCTGCTGCGCGAACGCGGCGCGCTCGACGCACAGTCGCAGCCGCGCCTCGACGGCTTGCTCGATCTCGTCGCGCTGGGCACCGTCGCCGACGTCGTGCGGCTCGATCCGAACAATCGCGTGCTCGTCGCGCAGGGCCTGTCGAGAATCCGCAACGGACGCATGCAGCCGGGCATCGCCGCGCTGTTTCGCGTCGCCGGCCGCGAGGCGCGCTCGGCCGCGGGCTTCGATCTCGGCTTCGCACTCGGCCCGCGTCTGAACGCGGCGGGACGGCTCGCCGACATGTCGCTCGGCATCGAGTGCCTGCTGACCGACGATCCGGGCCGCGCCTGGGCGCTCGCGCAGGAGCTCGATGCGATGAACCGCGAGCGGCGCGAGATCGAAGCCGGCATGCAGCAGGAAGCGCTCGCGGATCTGTCGGGCATCGACGCGACCGGCCGCGCGACGCTGACCCTGTTCAACGAGGGCTGGCATCAGGGCGTCATCGGCATCGTCGCGTCGCGGCTCAAGGAGCAGTTCTACCGGCCCGCGTTCACGTTCGCGCCCGCCGACGACGCCGGCGCGGTCGTCAAGGGATCGGGACGATCGATCCCCGGCTTTCATCTGCGCGACGCGCTCGATCTCGTCTCGAAGCGTCATCCGGGGCTGCTGCTCAAGTTCGGCGGCCACGCGATGGCGGCCGGCCTCAGCGTGCGCGGGGCCGATCTGCCCGTATTCACGGACGCCTTCGAGCAGGTCGGCCGCGAATGGCTCACGCAGGAGACGCTCGCGCGCGTCATCGAGACCGACGGCGAACTCGAGGACGCCTATTTCAATCCGTCGTTCGTCGAACTGCTCGACGCGGCCGTCTGGGGTCAGGGCTTTCCGCCGCCCGTGTTTTCGGGCGAATTCGACGTCGCGTCGCAAGCGCTCGTCAAGGAACGGCACCTCAAGCTCCAGCTCGTGCGCGGACGCCAGCGCTACAACGCGATCTGGTTCAACCGCACGGAGCTGCTGCCCGCGCGCGCCGAGGTCGCCTATCGCTTGTCGCGCGACGTCTATAACGGCGTCGCACGCGTGCAGATGATCGTCGAGCACGCGAGCTGATCCGTCCCCCGGTGCTCGCGCGTCGGGCCTTCGCGCGGCGTGCGAGCCAACGTGCCCTGCCGCACGGTCTCGCGACGCGCATCGCGCGATGATCCGTCAGGTCCATACGACCGGCGCGACGGATCGCCACGGTGACGCCATGCTTGCACTCTCCGATGCGCTTTCGCGCGGCAGGAACAATTTCGACCTCGTCCGGCTCATCGCCGCGCTCGCCGTCGTCTTCGGCCACTCATACGTGATCCAGTGGCCCGCCGACCCGCACGACGTGATCACGCATCTGTTCGGACGCGAATCGGCCGGCAGCCTCGGCGTGTTCTCGTTCTTCCTGCTGAGCGGCATCCTGATCAGCGCGAGCTATGACCGCCAGCGCTCGATCGCGCGCTTCCTCGTGCTGCGCATCGCGCGGATCTGGCCCGCGCTCGCCGTCTGTTCGCTGCTCGCGGCGTTCGTGGTCGGACCGATCTTCACGACGGTGCCGCTGCGCGAATACTTCACGTCGCCCGTCACGTGGTTCTTCGTGGCGCACATGCTGACGATCGTCAAGGGACTCGGCTGGCTGCTGCCCGGCGTGTTCGAGCACAATCCGTTTCCCGCCGCGATCAACGCCGCGATCTGGACGCTTCCGCTCGAACTCAAGTGCTATCTCGTCGTGCTCGGCGCGGGCGTGCTCGGACTCATCGGCACGCGTCGCGGCATGACGATCGCGTGCGTCATCGCATCGCTCGGGTTCGCGTTCCTGCTGCGTCATCCGCCGACGTTCATCCTGTTCATGGATATCACGGTGCTCCAGGCCGGCTATTCGTTCTGGCCCGTGCCGTTCTTCCTGCTCGGCATGCTGCTCTACGGATGGCGCGACCAGGTCGCGATCAACGGCGTGACGGCGCTCGCGCTCGTGGCGGCCTATATCGGCCTGCGGGACACGGGCGCGGGCCCCGTGCTGTTCTATATCGCGTTCGCGTACGGCGTGCTCTGGGTCGGGCTGACGCCCGCGCTGCGCAGGTTCGTCCCGACGCACGACTACTCGTACGGCATCTACGTCTACGGCTTCGTGATCCAGCAATGTCTCGCAAGCGTCGCGCCGACGCTCAATCACCTGATCGCGTTCGCGTTCGTGCTGCCGGTCGTCTTCGCCTGCGCGTACGCGTCGTGCCACTGGGTCGAACGTCCGGCGCTCGACGCATGTCGCGCGCTGCTCGCGCGGCGCCCGCGCGCGGCCGCGCTCCCGCCCGCGATCGACGCGCACGCGTCGTGAGACACGCCGGCGCGCGCGCCGGAACGACCGCTTGGAACAACTGAACGCAGCGCCTGAATGCAGCGACGCAAGCCGAAGCCGTCCGCCTCGCTCAGGCGTCGATCATCTGCGCGACGCGGTCCATGAGCTTCACGACGTCGAAGATCATCATGACCTGCGTCGGCTTGCCCTCATGGGCCTGCGCGGCCGATTTCTGAACCTCGACGATCTCGGTCAGATCGGCGCGCAGGCGCTTTTGCGTCGCATCCATCATGATCGACGGCACGGCCATCTTGTCGCTCGCGAAGACGTTCGAAATGTTCTCGACCGAATCGACGATCAGACCGTATGCGTCGTCGCCGCGTTCGATGATGAGGATCTTCGCGTTCGCGTGCGCGGCGGCATCGGTCGCGCGCGGCGCGAGCGCGTAGAGCGCGCGCAGATCGACGATCGTCACGAGCCGCCGCCGCAGATTGAGCATCCCGCACACGGCCGCCGGCAGACCCGGCGGACGCATGAAATCGTCGGTATAGCGGATGATCTCGCGCACGCCCGTGATCGGCACCGCCATCAGGCTGTCGAGACGGAACGTGATGTAGACATGCCGTTCGCCGCGCTGGCGCGCGTTCGCGCGATGGCCCTCGCCATGCGCGTACAGATGGCTATGCCCTTGCGTGAGCGCATGGATCTCGTCGCTCGTCAGCACGGCCGTATGTGCGAGCAAGACGATATCGTCATGCCCTTCGCGACTCACGCAGCCCGCGAACAGGCCCGCGCGCCGTGCGCCGAGGCCCGGGATCGGCAGCAATTGCTCGGCGGTATAGCCAACGATCGAATCGACGCTGTCGACGAGCAGACCGATCTGATCGTCGCCGATGCGCATCACGAGGATGCGCCGCGCGTCGTCGGCGCCTGCGCCGGCCTTGCCCCCCTCGCCGCCTGATGCGGCGCGACTCGGCAAGCCGAGCAGCGCGCCGAAATCGACGAGCGGCATCAGATCGCCGCGCAGATTGAACATGCCGATGCAGAGCTCGCTCTTGAGCACGGACTCCGCGATTTCGGGCACGCGGACGATCTCGTGGATCGCGCCGATCTCGAACGCGAGCGCCGCGTCGCCGAGCCGGAACGACACGCACTGGTGCCGCTGCGTCACGACCGCGCGGCGCGCCAGACCGCCCGCGCGCTGCTTGTCGAGGATCTGCGGCACCTGCTCGATCTGCATGAGCTCGGCGGCGTCGAGAATCTGGACGATGCGCTCACCGCCTTCGAGTTTCAGCGCGCCTTTGACGACATGCCGTGCGGCGCGATGCGCGGCGTGCGCGGGATCGTCATCGGCGAAATGAAACGGATGGCGGTCCGTGGGGCGCACGCGCAACATCTCGCCCGTCGCGTCGAACACGAGTCCGATCCGGGTGCCCGCGAAGTCGACGATCGCGACCTTCTGCGTGTCGCGCTCCGTCGTGTCGGACATGCCGAGGATCGCGCGCAAGTCGACGATCGGAATGATCGCGCCGCGCAGATTGAAGACCCCGATCAGAAACGCGGGCGACAACGGGATCGGCGTCACGCGCGACGGAAACACGACGACTTCGTGGATCGCGCTGACCGGCAAGGCGAACTCGGTGTGACCGAGATAGAACGACCCGTAGAGGTTCGCCTCGAGCAGCGGATCGGGGCCGGCGCGCAATCGCGCCGGCATCGCGAGCGCGGCCGCCGCGTCGAGATCCGCGCGCGCCGGCGCATACGCGGCCTCAAGCGCACCGGGCCGGGAATCGAGCTGATCGGCGAGTTCGAGCATGTCCATGCTGCCACCTCGTGGTGTCTAGGTTCAATGTCCGGGAATCACGATCTCGCGCGCCGCGTAACTGAGTTGCGACGCGTTGATCGTGACCTGCCAGCCCTTCGTACCGCCGACCTGATCGAACACGATACGCAGGCCGAATTTGACGAGGCACGTCCGCGCGGCCTCGATGTTCTGACGTCCGATCTGGCCCGCCGCGCCGCGCCCGAGTTTCGCGAGGCTCGCGCCGCCGACGAGCACGGCATCGAGCTCGCCGTACGCGCCGCGCTCGACATCGAGCAGACGCAACAGCGCGGGCACCGCGCGATCGACGTAGCGCGCGCACGCGTGCGGATCGCGCTCGACTTCATAGGGCGGGCTGCCGCCCGGCCCCGGCGCGCTCGGCAGCAGGCAATGCGCGAGCGCACATCGGCTGCGCGCGCGCCAGATCAGCCCGATGCCGACGCACGAGCCGAGCGTCGCGCGCAACAGCCCGCTTTCCGCGCGATAGGCCTCGCCGATCCGCACGATCCGATCGGTGACCGGTTCGACCGCACGCGCGAGTTCAGGCGCGCCCATCGCCGTCCGCCTTGCGGTACAGCAGCGGTTGCTCGAAGCGCAGGCCCGTCTCGAAGCGTTGCAGCGATTCCGATTCGCCGAGCACGAGCATCGCGCCGGGCCGCATCGCGGACATCACGTTCGAGACGATGCGCTGCTGCGTCGGCGCATCGAAATAAATCAGCACGTTGCGCAGGAACACAATGTCGAACGTGCGCTCGCGCGGCAACGCTTCGAGCAGATTGAACCGCTCGAACTGGACGCGCGCGCGCAGATCGGCGGCGACGCGCCATGCATCGCCTTCCGCGCTGAAAAACCGCGCGGCGAGATCGGGGCGGCTCGCGATCAACTGCTCGATCGAGCGGCCGCGATAGCGGCCCGCACGCGCCGCCTGGACCACGTTCATGCTGATGTCCGTGCCGAGAATCGTGTAATCGAACGGCGGGGACGCGAGCCGCACCGTGTCGGCCGTCATCGCGATCGACCACGCCTCCTCGCCCGACGACGACGCGGCCGACCACGCGCGCAACGTCTCGCGCGGATGCGCCGCGAGCCACTCGGGCAGGAAGCGTTCGGCGAAATAGGTCCAGACGCGCGGCGTCCGAAAGAACGAGGTCTCGTTCGTCGTCACGAGATCGATGAAATGCGGCCACTCCTGCGGATGCGTTTCGACGTACCGCAGATAGTCGCCGTAGACGCCGATCGACAACGCGCGCATGCGCGGGCGCAAGCGCCCCTGCAGCAGCGTGCGCTTGCGTTCGGCCATCGCGATGCCCGTGTGCTCGCGGACCATGTCGAGCAGTTTGCGCAGCTCGGTGGGACTGAGTTCGCCCTCGATCCCGTGGGCGCGCGCCGACCCGGCGGGCCCGCCGGGTTCGGTCGGGTCTGCGTCGGGCGCGCCGCGCAGGGCTTCATATGCCATGGTGTCTCCCCAGCGAACGCGTGTCTCAGACGACGAACCGCGCGACCGTCGTGTTCAGATCGCCCGCGCCGACGCTCAGCTCGCCGGTCTCGCGCGCGATGCTGTCGCACGAACTCGCCGAGCGTTCGGTTTCTTCGGCGATATGCTGGATCGCCGCGCTGACTTCGCGCGCCGCGATGAGCTGCTCGTCGGCCGCGCAGGCGATCTCGGAGATCGCTTGCGTCGTGCGTTCGACACCCTGGACGATCTTCTCGAACGCATCGGCGGCCTGACGCGAAATCTCGCTGCCGGCCGCGACGCGCTTGACCGATTCGTTGATGAGCTTCGAGATTTCCTTGGTCGCCTGCGACGAGCGCTCCGCGAGTTTGCGGACCTCGTCGGCGACGACCGAGAAACCGAGGCCGTGCTCGCCGGCGCGCGCGGCCTCGATCGCCGCGTTGAACGCGAGCAGATTCGTCTGGCTCGCGATTTCGCCGATGACCTTGATGATCTCGCTGATGTCCTCGGACGATCGATTGATCAGATCCATCGCCTCGATCGACTTCGCGACGGCCTTCGCGCCCGCGAGCGCTTCGTGCTGCGTCGCCTTCGCGACGCCGTCGGCGCCGCGGCCGTTTTCCGCGATCGAGTTGATCGATGCGGTCAGTTCCTCGATCGACGCATTCATCTGTTCGACCGTCGCGCCGAGCGTCTGCGCGCCCGCGGCGACGCCGCTCGACATGTCCGCGATCTGTCGCGACGAGCCCGTAAAGGCATTGGCCGCGCCGACGACCTTGGCGATCACGGCGCGCAGATCGCCGATCATCGCGCGGATGCCTTCTGCAAGCAGATCGACGGGCTCGCTGCCGTTGACGACGATGTCCGCGCTGAGATCGCCGCGCGCGGCGCGTTGAACAGTCTCGAGCAACAGCGCGACTTTCGCGCTGTCGCTTTCGGCCTTGCGCTTGATCTGCGCTTCGAGTTCGACTTCGGCGGTCACGTCGCTCGCGAACTTGACGACCTTGTACGGACGCCCGCTCGCATCGAAGATCGGGTTGTAGGTCGCCTGGATCCAGATCGTCTTGCCGCCCTTGCCGATGCGCATATAGCGGTTCGAATCGAACTCGCCGCGATTGAGCTTTTGCCAGAAGCGCCGGTATTCGACGCTTTGCGCGTATTCGGGTGGGCAGAAAATCCGATGATGCTCGCCGACGATCTCGTCGAGCGCATAGCCGACGACATCGAGGAAATTCTCGTTCGCGCGCAGGATCGTGCCGTCGAGATTGAACTCGATGACGGCCTGCGACTTGTCGATCGCATCGATCTTGCCTTCGAATTCGGCGTTCCGGCGTTTGATCTCGGTCACGTCGGTCGCGAACTTGATCACGCGCGCGGGTGCGCCTGCCGCATCGAACACCGGGTTGTACGACGCCTGGATCCAGATCTCGCGCCCGCCTTTGCCCAGACGCCGGTATTCGCCGTGATCGAATTCGCCGCGCCGCAGCTTGGCCCAGAAATCCTGGTAGGCGGCGCTCGCCGCATAATCGGGATCGCAGAAGATCCGGTGATGCTTACCGACAATCTCGTCGCGCGCATAGCCGACGGTCTTGAGAAAATTGTCGTTCGCATCGACGATGATGCCGTCAAGATTGAATTCGATAATCGCCTGCACTCGATGCAGTGCGGCAAAAATCGCCTTGAGCTGCGCCGAATCGAGCTGTGTATCCAGATCCGCTGTGTCCATAATCCCAATCCCCAAGTTTGAAGTGGATTCCGCAAAAGTGGAAAAATGTGGGTCGCTCGGAAGAAATGACCGAATGGCGCCGGATCGGCGCCATTCGGCAAAATCCGCCTAAGTACGCTTTTTATTTACAAGCAAGCATTTTTTATCTGATCGCCGTTTATCGTTGCGACGGCTTGCCGAATGCGCTTCCCCCCTGCTCAGCGGACCTGCGTCGATCGGCGCGCACGCCTTGCCGGCCGCTGGTTCCTGCAATAACGGATGGATTCTTCAGAGCTTTAGGCTTTAATCGGCGAATGACTCAATAAAATCGCGCTCCACGCGTTTCTTAATAGGTAAGTCATTCATGCGAACCGGCAAAACGTTTGCGAACGGGAAAATCCAATTCTAAAAATCTTTCAGCGGAAGATTTTAATTCCGTGCGTAGACCGGACAATCGCGCGCCGCGCGGCGTCAGAGTTAAGGGAATTCTTAATAGTCAGTACAAACCCTGAAAGCCGCGCCGTGCGAGGCGCGTGGGATACGGGCTGCGCTACACTCGGGGCACTTGGGGACGAGATATCGAAAGGTTCTTGAAAAGATTTTCGCGATCTCGCAGTCGCGCAATCGCGCAAAAAAACGAGGAGAACGAACATGAGCTGGACGCGCGAGCAGGTACACGTCACGCTGGCCGCCTATCTGGGGTGGACGCTGGACGCATTCGATTTCTTTCTGATGGTGTTCATCCTGAAGGACATCGCGGCGGAATTCGGCACGAAGATTCCCGACGTCGCGTTCGCGATCACGCTGACCCTGTTCATGCGTCCGCTCGGCGCGCTGATCTTCGGGCGTCTGGCCGACAAGTTCGGACGCCGGCCGACGCTGATGGTCAATATCGTCTGCTATTCGGTGCTCGAACTGCTCTCGGGCTTCTCGACGAGTCTCGGCATGCTGCTCGTGCTGCGCGCGTTGTTCGGCATCGCGATGGGCGGCGAATGGGGCGTCGGCTCGGCGCTGACGATGGAAAGCATTCCGCCGCGTTCGCGGGGCCTCGTGTCGGGGATTCTGCAAGCGGGCTATCCGAGCGGCTATCTGCTTGCGTCGGTCGTGTTCGGTCTGCTCTATCAGCACATCGGCTGGCGCGGCATGTTCTTCGTCGGCATCGCACCCGCGCTGCTCGTGCTCTATGTGCGCTCGCACGTGCCCGAGTCGCCCGCGTACCAGGTCATGGAAAAACGCGAGCGTGTCGGCCTGCTCACGACGATCGCGCATAACTGGAAGCTGTCCGTGTTCGCGATCGTGCTCATGACGTGCTTCAACTTCTTCAGTCACGGTTCGCAGGATCTTTATCCGACGTTCCTGCGCGAGCAGCATCACTTCGATCCGAAGACGGTCTCGTTCATCACGATCGTGCTCAATATCGGCGCGATCTGCGGCGGCTTGTTGTTCGGCCGCGTGTCCGAGAAGATCGGCCGCCGCCGCGCGATCTTCATCGCGGCCTTGCTCGCGTTGCCGTTCATCTATATCTGGGCGTTTTCGACAACGGTCGGCATGCTCGCGCTCGGCGCGTTCCTCATGCAGATCTCGGTGCAGGGCGCATGGGGCGTGATTCCGGTCTATCTGAACGAGATTTCGCCCGACGAAGTCCGCGCGACGTTCCCGGGCCTCGTCTATCAGCTCGGCAACCTGCTCGCGTCGGTCAACGCGGTCTGGCAGGCGAAGATCGCGGTCGCGAACGGCGGCAACTATTCGATCGCGCTCGCGACGATCGCCGGCATCGTCGCGGTGATCATCGCCGCGATCATCCTGTTCGGCCCGGAACGGCGCGGCATCGACATGACGCAGTCGGCGAAGACGGTGCCCGGCGCGTCGACGGTCTGAACGCGCGCATTCGCGCGGGGCGGGCAATCCCGCCCGCCGACAGACAAAGGCCAGCCTTGCGGCTGGCCTTTTGTTTCACGACGCCGGGTTCGCTATCGTGATTTGTGCCCGAACGGTCCGTTCGGGTCCACGTAAGGATTCCGGGCCTTTCGACCGTGACTCGAATGCGTGTCGGACAACCCCGCCTGCTCTCGCAAAGGCGCGGGCTCACCTTTGCCAGGTTTTGCGTCCGGTCTGATGTCCTCGAGACCCTGCGCCCAGGCATCCAGCATGCGCTTGCCGACCTCCCGGAATTCCGGATACCGATCTGCGTATTCGCTTACGCAAGGCAGCACGCGCTGCACGGCCCGCACGACGTGCTCAAGTACGGCGTGCATATCCGTCGCCGAGAGACTCAACCGCACCCCGCCGTACTCGAAAAGCGCCTTTCCTGAACGCCAGGTTTTTTTGCCTTTCAACGGCAGTGCGGGCAGGTCATCCTGAAAACGCGGATACGCCGTCACGGTCACGATGTCGTACACGGGCGAAAGACGCGCGTCCTGCTCGTTTGTATACGTCAGCGCGTAGTTTTTCAGATGCGCATCCGCGTTACGCAGCGCATGGTTCAGCAGCAGCAAAGCGAACAATTTGCGCTTGCTGTCTTTCCTGTGTTCGACGCCGAGATACTGATTGCAGAGTTTCGCGAGGTCTTCCACCGTACCCTGATACTTGCGAACGGGGTCCAGGCCCTTCAACGCGCAAAAGTCCTCGACGCCGAGGCGGGTCCCATCGGAATTCAGGTCGAAACGCCGCACCGCGAGCACCTGCCCGTCGTCCGAGAGATGCGTTTCCGGAACATCAAGGCCGGCATGTCTCGCGACCTCGAGGCACAGATATTCGTTGATGCTGAGCCCCGGCAGATCGACGGGGCCCGTCTTCAAGATATACGCGTCCGTCCAGACGGTGGCCTTCTGATCGCCTGAGGCCAGCGACTTGGGCATGACCCCCGATACGCCCTCGGTGATCCCGGCCTCGAGGTGCCGGAGCAGGTGCGCCCTCGAGTCCGGGCTCGCGAGCAGTCTGGCCATATCGAAACGAGAGGTGGCGGAGCCGAACGACGCGCCGAGCGGAACAGCGCGCACTCGCCCGATGGTGTTCGCGCCCGTCAGCGCGAGAAGCCCGAAATCGCTCACATCCGCGTGCGGGCCGAGTGTTCGACGGATAAGGTCCTTCTTGAACCCTTCTGGCAGATTCATCTGAAACGAAGGCATGATGCCGCCGGGCCATATATAGGATCCGTTTCGCACCGGCATGAGCAGCGAGACGACATCGGCCGACGACGTGCCGGGCAGATACGTGAAGACGCCGTTGTGCGCTTCTTCGGCCAGGGTTCCAACCCGCGTGGCGTTGCAGTAGATGTCGAGCACGGCCATACGCTATCCGCCTTTTCCGGTGATCTTGGTCCGAGCCTCGGGACGCGGCAGCCGGACGCGGCGCCGGGTTTCCGCGCTGGAAA
Source organism: Pararobbsia silviterrae (assembly GCF_003628125.1). Taxonomy (GTDB): domain Bacteria; phylum Pseudomonadota; class Gammaproteobacteria; order Burkholderiales; family Burkholderiaceae; genus Pararobbsia; species Pararobbsia silviterrae. The sequence continues at coordinate 126,468 of NZ_RBZU01000014.1, read as the reverse complement.
GCGCAGGCGTACGCTGCTCGGCCAGAACGTCGTCAAGCGTTCGCCCATGGCCGATCGGACGCGCGAACAGTTCGAGCCCGACGGCCTCGAAGAGGCTCAGCAATTTAACGGTGCCGAGTTCGGGAAGCAATCCCGTCTCGAACCGGCTGATTCGCGCGCGCGTGATCCCGCTTTGCTCCGCAACCTGCTGCTGAGTCTTGTTGGCGGCCAGCCTCGCGAGGCGAAACGCCTCCCCGAGCTCAACGAAATCCATGTTCCTTCCTAGATACGTTATCGTTAATTAGTCAGATAGTGTATTTAATACGATACATTTCCAAAAATCAAATACGTATCCTATACAGAACTTTATTGGAGAAAAACTCATCAATGCATCCTATATGAAACGTTATAAAAAGCCGATCACCTCGACGACACGTCGTAGTCGGGATGACGCTCGAAGCAAGCGGCCTACGTCGGATCCGCGCGCATCCCCGACGATCTCGGCTCGTTCCGACCTTCCCTGCGCGCTCGGTCTGCGACGCTTGAATCACACGTTTCGAAACATCTGCATGGCGTTACGTAACAACTCCCCACTCGAACCGATCGAAACAGAAATCGCCGCATGCCAACGCCGGTCATTTCGACCGTAAAACGCACGAATTTGCGGGAAAACACGGAGGCGGCAGGCAATTCACGCTGTTGGCACAGTCTTTGCAGGAATCTCCTCGACTCGCCGGTATCCGGTCCATGACGACAAGGAGATCAAGATGACACTACGCGCAGCAGGGACTCGTCCAAACGGTGACACGAAGAGCCGCATTCTCGACGCCGCCGAAGCACTCTTTATCGAACAGGGCTTCGAGGCCCTCTCGCTTCGGCAAATCACCGCACACGCGGAAGTGAATCTGGCCGCGGTCAACTACCACTTCGGCAGCAAGGAAACGCTGATCCATTCGATGCTCGCGCGCCGGCTCGATCGTCTGAACGTGGATCGGCTCGCCTTGCTCGACCACTTCGAACAGCGCTTCGCCGATTCGGGTGACGGCGGCGGCCTGACCTGCGAACACGTGCTCGGCGCCCTCTTCATCCCGGCGCTGCGCCTCGCGCGCGATCCCGAACAAGGCGGCCGCGCGTTCCTGCGTCTGCTCGGACGCGCGTACACGGACCCCTCGTCGTTCGTGCGCGAATTTCTCGCGCGGCACTACGCCTCCGTGTCCGACCGCATTTTCGCGGCCTTCGCGCGGGCGCTGCCCCACCTGCCGAAAGACGAACTGAGCTGGCGCCTGCATTTCTCGATCGGCGCGCTGTCGGGCGTACTCGCGGGCAGCAATAGCCAGGCGCTCGTCGCGCAGTTCGCGCACGGCGAAACGTCGAGCGATCTGCAGGTCATCGCGCGGCTCTCCTCGCTGATGGTCGCGGCGCTCAAGGCGCCGATGCCCGACGAAACCTCGATCGCGACATTCACCACCGTGCTCGACGACGCCGACGCGCTGCACGCCCAGACCGCCGCGGCCGACGAGGCCGCACGCGCATCGTCGGCCGACCCGGCCCGCGACGAGCACGCCTCGAACGGCTCGACGACGTACGGGGACACCGGATCGAGCGACGAGTCGGGGAGCAAAGCACGCAGTGTGAACGCCGCGCGCCCGGCCGGTGGTTCGCACTCGGGCAACGCCGTCGTCGGCGAGCCCGTGCAAAAGGTTCACGCGAGCACGGGCGGCTCGCGCACGCCGATCAGCTGGCCCGGCAGCACGACGACAGGCAGCTTCCGCTATCGCGTGTTCTGAAGACGGGTTCCGGAGCGCGCGCGTGGCTTCGCGAGCTTGACTCGCCGCGCGCGCTACGGGGTCTGACGTCCCGCAAGCTCCGCGACGACCGTCGAGAGCTCGCGCGGATCGACGGGTTTCGCGACATGCGATTGGAAGCCCGCCATCAACGCGCGCTTGCGGTCTTCGCTGCGCGCCTGCGCGGTCAACGCCGCGGCGGGCGTCAGCCGCCCGAGACTCGCATCGCGAATCCGCAACTGGCGGATGAGTTCGTAGCCGTCCTGCCCGGGCATGCCGAGATCGCTGACGACGACGTCGGGGCGTTCGAGATCGAATGCCGCGAGCGCCGCGGGCGTGCTCGCCACGGCCGTCACGCGCGCACCGAGCGATTCGAGGATATGACGCGTGAGATCGCGCGCGTCGTCCTCGTCTTCCACGACCAGCACGCGCAGGCCCGCCAGACGCGTCGGATCGTCGCGCACGCCTTCGCGCCCGGTCGCCGCGCCCTGCACGGCGCGCGCGACCGGCAGCTCGACCGTGAACGTCGCGCCAAGCCCCACGCCCGCGCTGTCGACACGGATACGCCCGCCATGCAACTCGGTCAGTTGCTTCGCGATCGACAAGCCCAGGCCGAGTCCGCCGAACTGACGCGTCGTGCTCGAATCGGCTTGCCGGAACCGTTCGAACACATGCGGCATGAATTCGGGCGATATCCCCTGCCCCGTATCGACGACCGAAATCACGACCGAGCCGTCGCGCTGCGCAAGCTCGATCCGCACGCTGCCGCGCCGGTCCGTGAACTTGATCGCGTTCGACAACAGGTTCCACATCACCTGCTGGAGCCGCGACGAGTCGCCCTGCATCGGCCCCGTCTCGGCGAGCGCCGTCGACACCGCGATCTCCTTCGCATCGGCCGCGGGCTGGAGCGAGCTGATCACGTCGTCGATGACCTGGCGCAAATCCACCGGCTGGATGTCGAGTCGGAGCTTGCCCGAAATGATGCGGCTCAGATCGAGCAGGTCGTCGACCATCTGCGCCTGCAGCCGCGCGTTGCGATCGATGACGCGCAGTCCCTTGTGCACGCGCGCGGGGTCGCTCGCATCGCGTAACAGGAACTGCACCCAGCCGACGATCGCGTTGAGCGGCGTGCGCAGCTCGTGCGAGAGCGTCGCGACGAACTCGTCCTTGACGCGCGCGGCGCGTTCGGCTTCCGTGCGCGCCGCACGCTCGGCCTCGAGCAGCCGCTCGCGCTCCGCCGCGACGACCAGTTCGCGCTGCAGTCTCGCTTGCGCGAGCACACGATCGATCGCTTCGGGCAGGAAATCGAAATAGTCGGGCGTCTTCGGTACGACGTCGCCGACCCCGGCGCGCAGCGCCTCGATCACGCGCTTTTCGTCGGCGAAGCCCGTCGCGAGCACGGCGGGAATATGCAGTCCGCGCGCGCGCAGCGCGCGCAGGAACTCGAGCCCCGTCGTCATGCCGTCGAGCTGATAGTCGACGACGATCACATCGGGCACCGACGCGTCGATCGCCTCTTTCGCACGCGCAATCGTTGCCGCGGTCGTGACGGCATGGCCGCATCGTTGAAGCGCGCGGCTCGCCAGGCGCAGCAGCCCCTCGTCGTCGTCGACGAGCAGCACGCGCACGGCATCGCGCAGGGAGGAAGTTTGGACGTCAGTCATGCTGTCAGGAAAGCGGCGCGAGGCACATCGCCGGCAAGGGTTCGAACTCGCATCATGCCGCGCTCTCCGCGGCGGCCGGCGGCATCGCAGGCAATACGCCCCCGATCGGAAGGGTCATATAGAACGTCGAACCGCTCTGCTCGACGGACTCGACCCACAAGCGGCCGCCGTGCCGCTCGACGATCCGGCGCACGAGCGCAAGCGCGACCCCGCCGCCGCCCTGCGGACGGTAGAACGCCGCGAATACCTTCGACAATTGCGACGCCGCGATGCCGCGGCCGTTATCCGCGACATATAGCGTCGCAAACGGCTGCAACGGATGCTGACCCGCGCGTTCGCGGTGATCCTCGAATTCGCGCGCGCCGATCTCGATCCGCGCGGCGCGGCCCGGATCGAGGCTCTCGATCGCGTGATCGACGAGGCCGCTGAACACCTGCTCGATCGCATCGGGATCCGCCTCGACGGCCGGCAACGGATGCACGACGAGCCGCGCGTCGAGCGCTTCGAGCTTGGCCTGATACCGCGCGGCGATCCGCTGCACGAGCACGTTCAGATCGACGCGTTCGGGCCGGTACTCGGCGCGGCCCGCGCGCGAGAGCGTCAGCAGCGCATCGATGATGTCGGCCGACCGCATGACCGCAGTCTGCAGATAATGCAGCGACTCGGCGATCTCCTCGTCGAGCAGTTGTGCGAAACGTTGCCATTCGTGCTCGGGCAGATCGAACTCGCGCAGCGCATCGCGCAGATCCTTGCACGTATGCGCGAGCTCGCGCGAAAAACCCTGAAGATTCACGAGCGGCGAACGCAGATCGTGCGAGACGCTGTAGATGAACATCTCGTTGTCGGCCGTCTGCAGGCGCAGATGTTCGTTCGCGAGCGCGAGTTGCGCGGCCCGATGTTCGAGGTCGCGCTTGACGGCGTTGCGCGCGCGATCGGCGGCCGCCAGGCGGCGACTCGTCGTGTGCAGGATGCCGTCGAGCTGGGCGACCTCGTCGTCGCCCGCCAGCGCGGGCGGCAGCGGCGTATTGTCGGCGAGCCGGCGCGCATTCTCGCCGAGCGCCAGCAGGCGACCGCGAAACCCGCGAATGAAGAGATACATCGCGACGCTCGCCACCGCGATCGAACCGAACACCGCGCCGATCAGCAAACCGCGCTGACGCTCGCGGGCCTCGTGCACGGCCTCGGTCCGCGCGGCGTCCAGACGCAGCTCCTCGGCCTTGAAGGCATTGAGCTCGCGCCGGAACGTATCGACGAGCGCGCTACCCTGCGGCTCGCTCAGATGGGCAATCAAGGCCTCGCGCTGACCGGTCTCGATGAGTTCGCGCGCATGCGACGACCACTCGCGATATTGCTGGATCGTGTTGCGGATCTGCGCGGCACGCGCGACCTGGGGGGGATTGTCGGCGACGAGATCGGTCAGCCGGTCGACGCGCCGGTCGAGTTCGGTCCAGAGCGCCGTATCGTCGATCGCCGCGGGATCGTTGGCCAACGCGGCGCTACGCACGCGGATCGACTGCACGAGCATCGGCTCGAGCACATCGTTGGTCTGCCCGATGACGCGCTTGCTGTGCGCGGCCCAGGTGCCCGCGACCTCCGTATCGAGGTGCGTCGCGTAGACAAGGCCCAGCAGCCCGATCTCGAACACGCTCGGAATGGCGATCAGCAGCAGGCCCTTTGTGAAAAGTCTCATGCGTTCGGCGTCTTCCAGTGCTTGGCGGATACGTGACGACAGTCGAACACCCTATACTGCGCGCCCGCGCACGCGGCCGCATCGCGGCCGACGTTCCCGAACGCGCTGCCGGCACACCGACCGGCCAGACTGTGGCAACCAGGCACCGGGTCCGCGGCATGCCGCCGGAGCCGAAGCAAGACACCGCTCGAAAGTGCGGTTGCGCACATTATCCCGTGCTTTCCCGGAATTGCCAAAAGGTTGGCGCTTGCCGCCCCGACAATGGCGGATCGGGACGGTCCGCCAGTCAGCCCGGACGTCGCCCCCCCGTCCACTAGGGACTCAACAGCGGGCCCGTGCGGAACGGCGTGGCGCCCGCGATCTGCGCCACCATCGCGCCCGCGTGCACGTACCGGACCACGCGCCGTGTGAACAGCACGCCCTCGATCGACGCCACGAGCGTCGTCACCGCATCCGACAAGGGATCGACGATGTCCGCGATGGGCTCGCCCGGTTTGACCGACGCCCCGAGCGCTGCGCGATAGACGAGCACGCCCGCGCACGGCGCGTCGATCTGCTCGGAACCCGTGAGCGGCACCGGCTCGCGGATGAGGTCGGGCGGCGGCGTCACGCCGCCCGCGATCCCGCCGCGCAGCGCGATGAACTGAAGGATCGCATCCGCGTCGCGCTCGGCGAGCGCGTGCGTGACGTCGTGCAGTCCGCGAAGTTCGACGCAGACGGCGAGCGGCGCCGCGGGGATCGGATGGTCGCCGAACCGTTCGATCAGCCGGCTCCAGCCGAGATTGAGCGCCTCGTCGAACGAATGGCCGCCCGAATCGTCGCAGAGCAACGACGTGCCGACGCCGAGATAACGCGCAAGCGGCTCGAACGCCGGCCAGGCGCGCGCGTGCGTATACAAATGCAGCACGCCCTCAAGCGAACAATGGAGGTCGAGCACGATATCGGCGGGCGCGGCGAGCCGCAGCAGCGCGAGCTGCAGCGATTCGAGCTCGGTGCGCGGCGCGCGTTCGCCGAGCGCCTCGACGATGGCCTTGCGCACGAGCATGCCGTTGCGCGCCTCGTCGCGGCCGAGCTGGCCTTCGAGCCGATCGCCCGCGAGCGACGCAATATCGAGGAACTGCCGGTTGAAGTTCTGCCCGCTGTCCGTGTCGAAACGGCCGATCAGCGATCCCGAGACGCGCTGATTGAGCCCGACCGGATTCGCGACGGGCACGACGACGATATGCGAGCGCAGGAGGCCGTCGCGCTCGAGTTCGGCAAGCCGGCGCTTGAGCACCCAGGCGACGAGCATGCCCGGCGTCTCGTCGGCATGCACGGAAGACTGGATGACGATGCGCCGAGGCGCATGCGCGGGTCCGAAGTGGTACTGCAACAAGTCGCGTGCCGTGCCCAGCGACGGCGACACGAGCGGCGTGCGTCGAATCTCCATGCAGTTTCGAAATCAAGCTAAACAGCGATCGTGCGATTGTAGCCCGGCAACGCCTTGTGACGCGCGCTTGAAAGCCATCGTAACTCCTAGAAAGAATGGCAACTGGACGCTGTCATCTTGCCGACGTAGCATCTCGTGTTCCGTCGCGGGAGCGCACGCGGTCGGCCGCGCGCGCGATTGCGCGAGCGCGGACCGCGCGTTCGAGCCCGCGCCGACGCCGTCTGCGAGACAACGCGCGCCCCCGCCCGTGCGCGGGTTCACGGGGTATCGTTGGGTATCCCTTGATATCGCGCGATGTCGTGACACGCGAACGGACCCCGATCCCAAGCCGTACTATCCACGCTCCTTTCGACGCCTTTCCCTGATGGACGACAAAGACCGCACGCCCGCTCCGCCCTCCCGTTCGCCCGCCGAAACGCCCGCGCGCCCGAGTCGCCGCTGGCCCTGGGTCGTGCTGCTCGTCGTACTCGTCGTCGCCTTGATCGCGTGGATCCATCATCGCCGCGAAACCGCGTCGGGCTCCGCCGCCGCCGCCGCGGGCGCCGGCACGCCGGCGCCGGGCGGCCCCGGCGGTCCCGGTGGCCCGCCGGGACGCGGCGGACGCTATTCGATGAATCAGGCGCAGGCCGTCACGGTCGCCAAGGCGACGAGCGGGGAGATGCCCGTGACGATCAACGCGCTCGGCACCGTGACGCCGCTGGCGACGGTCACGGTCCGCACGCAGATCGCGGGCACGCTGACCGAAGTCGCGTTCCGCGAGGGCCAGATGGTCAAAGCCGGCGACTTCCTCGCCCAAGTCGACCCGCGTCCGTATCAGATTCAGTTGCAAAACGCCGAGGGGACGAAGGCGAAGGACGAAGCGCTGCTGCTCCAGGCGCGTAACGACCTCGCGCGCTACCAGGTGCTGATCAAGCAGGATTCGATCTCGCAGCAACAGTTCGACGACCAGCAGTACCTCGTCAAGCAGTACGAAGGCCAGGTCAAGACCGATCAGGCCGCGATCGACACGGCCAAGCTCGATCTCGTCTACGCGCATATCACCGCGCCCGTGGCGGGCCGCGTCGGCCTGCGCCAGGTCGATCCGGGCAACTACGTCCAGACGAGCGATACGAACGGCGTCGTGATCATCACGCAGATGCAGCCGATGAGCGTGATCTTCACGCTGGCCGAAGACAATCTGCCCGCCGTGTTCGAGCAGGTGTCGGACGGCGCGCAGCTCTCGGTGACCGCCTACGACCGCAGCGGCACGACCCCGATCGCGAGCGGACATCTCGACACGCTCGATAACCAGATCGATACGACGACCGGCACGCTCAAGCTGCGCGCGCTGTTCGACAACAAGAAGAACCTGCTTTTCCCGAACCAGTTCGTCAACACGAAGCTGCTCGTGCGCACCGTGCATGACGCGATCATCGTGCCGAGTTCGTCGGTCCAGACCGGCTCGATCGGCCAATTCGTCTATGTCGTGAAGCCCGACGACACCGTGACCGTGCGTGTCGTCAAGGTCGGACCGATCGACGGCGAACGCACGAGCATCGTGTCGGGCCTGTCGATCGGCGAGACGGTCGTCACGGATGGCGCGGACCGGCTGCGCGAAGGCGCGAAGGTCGTGATTCCGGCGCGCGGTCCCCATGGTGCGAGCGGTGCAAGCGGTGCGAGCGGCGCGGCAGGCGCCGACTGGGCGTCGGGCGCCTCGTCGGCCCATGCGCACCGCCATCATCATTCGAGCGACGCGCAGTAAAGGGTAAAGCATGAACCCGTCACGCCTCTTTATCCTGCGCCCGGTCGGCACGGCGCTGATGATGGCCGCGATCATGCTCGTGGGCCTCGTCGCGCTGCGCTTTCTGCCGCTGTCCGCCCTGCCCGAGGTCGACTATCCGACGATCCAGGTCCAGACGTTCTATCCGGGGGCGAGCCCCGACGTCATGACCTCGTCGGTCACGGCCCCGCTCGAACGGCAATTCGGCGAGATGCCGAGCTTGAACCAGATGTCGTCGTCGAGCTCGGCCGGCGCCTCGGTCATCACGCTGCAGTTCAATCTCGACCTGCCGCTCGACATCGCCGAGCAGGAAGTCCAGGCCGCGATCAACGCGGCGGGCAATCTGCTGCCGTCCGATCTGCCCGCGCCGCCGATCTACGCGAAGGTCAATCCGGCCGACGCGCCTGTGCTCGCGCTCGCGCTGACCTCGCGGACCATGCCGCTGACCCAGGTCGAGGACCTCGCCGACACGCGTCTCGCGCAGAAGATCTCGCAGGTGCCGGGCGTCGGTCTCGTCAGCATCAGCGGCGGCCAGCGGCCGGCCGTGCGGATCCAGGCGAACCCGCGCGCGCTCGCGGCGTACGGCCTCAATCTCGACGATCTGCGCACGACGATCTCGAACCTCAACGTCAACACGCCGAAGGGCAACTTCGACGGACCGACGCGCGCCTACGCGATCAACGCGAACGACCAGCTCGAAAGCGCGAAGGAATATCAGAAAGCCGTCGTCGCCTACAAGAACGGCCGCCCGGTCATGCTGACCGATGTCGCGAAGATCGTCGACGGCGCCGAGAACGCACAGCTCGGCGCCTGGATGAACGGCACGCCCGCCGTGATTCTCAACGTCCAGCGCCAGCCCGGCGCGAACGTCATTGCCACGGTCGACGCGATCCAGAAGCTGCTGCCCCAGTTGCGCCAGACGCTGCCCGCGGCCGTCGAAGTCCACGTGCTGACCGACCGGACGACGACGATCCGCGCATCGGTGCGCGACGTCGCGTTCGAGCTCTGCGTGTCGATCCTGCTCGTCGTGATCGTGATCTTCGTGTTCCTGTCGAACGCGTACGCGACGATCATTCCGAGCCTGTCCGTGCCGCTCTCGCTCGTCGGCACGCTCGGCGTCATGTATCTGTGCGGCTTTTCGCTCGACAACCTCTCGCTGATGGCGCTCACGATCGCGACGGGCTTCGTCGTCGACGACGCGATCGTCATGATCGAAAACATCGAGCGCTACGTCGAGGCCGGCGAGACGGCGCTCGACGCCGCGCTCAAGGGCTCGAAGCAGATCGGCTTCACGATCATCTCGCTGACGGTGTCGCTGATCGCGGTGCTGATCCCGCTGCTGTTCATGGGCGACGTCGTCGGACGGCTGTTCCACGAATTCGCGATCACCCTCGCCGTCACGATCGTGATCTCCGCGATCGTCTCGCTGACGCTTGTGCCGATGATGTGCGCGAAGCTCCTGCGTCACAGCCCGCCCAAGGGCAGCCGCAGCTTCGAGGCGCGCACGCGCGCGTTCTTCGACGGCGTCATCGCGCAGTACGGCCGCGCGCTGCGCGTCGTGCTCGATCACCAGGGACTGACGCTCGTCGTCGCGATCCTGACCGTCGCGGTGACCGCCCTGCTCTATATCGTGATTCCGAAAGGCTTCTTCCCGGTTCAGGACACGGGCGTGATCCAGGGCATCTCGCAGGCGACGCAATCGACCTCGTACAAGGCCATGGCCGAGCGTCAGCAGGCGCTCGCCGACGCGATCCTGAAGGACCCCGATGTCGAGAGCCTGTCGTCGTTCATCGGCGTCGACGGCACGAACATCACGGTCAACACCGGGCGCTTCCTCATCAATCTGAAGCCGTTCGACGATCGCCAGGCGAATGCGAGCGAGATCATCCGCCGTATTCAGCGGGACGCCGACCAGGTACCGGGCGTCAAGCTGTTCATGCAGCCCGTGCAGGATCTGACGATCGACTCGACGGTCAGCGCGACGCAATATCAATTCATCCTCGAAGACGCGAACTCGAACGAGTTCAATGCATGGGTGCCCAAGCTCGTCGACCGGCTCAAGCAGGCGCCCGCGCTCGCCGACGTCGCGAGCGATCTCCAGCAGAACGGCGCGTCGGTCTTCATCAACATCGACCGGAGCACGGCGGCGCGCTTCGGCATCACGCCGGCGACCGTCGACAGCGCGCTCTACGACGCGTTCGGCCAGCGGATCATTTCGACGATCTTCACGCAGACGAACCAGTATCGGGTGATCATGGAGGCCGACCCCGAACTCCAGCACTCGACGAAGTCGCTCGGCGATCTCTACCTGCCGTCGTCGACCTCGACGACCGGCCAGGTGCCGCTGTCTTCGATCGCGACGTTCACCGAACAGACCTCGCCGCTCGTCGTGAGCCACCTGGGCCAGTTCCCGTCGACGACAGTCTCGTTCAACCTCGCGCCGGGCGCCTCGCTCGGCGAGGCGGTCAAGGCCATCGAGCAGGCCGAGCGCGACATCGGTCTGCCGGGCTCGTTCACGACGCGCTATCAGGGCGCGGCGCTCGCGTTCCAGTCGTCGCTGTCGAACGAGCTGTTCCTGATCCTCGCCGCGATCGTCACGATGTACATCGTGCTCGGCGTGCTCTACGAGAGTTTCATCCATCCGATCACGATTCTCTCGACGCTGCCCTCGGCCGGCGTCGGCGCGCTGCTTGCGCTCATGATGGCCGGCAAGGACCTCGACATCATCGCGATCATCGGCATCGTGCTGCTGATCGGCATCGTCAAGAAGAACGCGATCATGATGATCGACTTCGCGCTCGAAGCCGAACGCGACGAAGGCAAGTCGCCGCGCGAAGCGATCTATCAGGCGTGCCTGCTGCGTTTCCGCCCGATTCTGATGACGACGATGGCGGCCCTGCTCGGCGCGCTGCCGCTGATGCTCGGCTGGGGCGCGGGCTCCGAGCTGCGCCAGCCGCTCGGCATCGCGATCGCGGGCGGCCTGATCGTGAGTCAGCTGCTCACGCTGTTTACGACACCCGTCATCTATCTGGGCTTCGACCGCCTCGCGCAGCGCATGCGCGCACGCTTCGGTCATCACGGCGACGCGGGCCGTGCCGGCACGGACGTCTGAGGCGCTTCGATGAACATCTCGAAGCTCTTCATCAGCCGTCCGGTCGCGACGACGCTGCTCTCGATCGGCATCGCGCTCGCCGGCGCGTTCGCATTCGTGAAGCTGCCGGTGTCGCCGCTGCCGCAGGTCGACTTCCCGACGATCTCGGTTCAGGCGAACCTGCCCGGCGCGAGCCCCGACACCGTTGCGACGAGCGTCGCGAGTCCGCTCGAACGGCACCTCGGCCAGATTGCCGACGTGACCGAGATGACATCGATGAGCTCGCTCGGCTCGACGCGCATCACGCTGCAGTTCGGACTCGACCGCAATATCGACGGCGCCGCGCGCGATGTCGAAGCGGCGATCAACGCCGCGCGCGCCGACCTGCCGGCCGCGCTGCGCCAGAATCCGTCGTATCACAAGGTCAACCCCGCCGATGCGCCGATCATGGTGCTCGCGATGACGTCGAGAACACTCACGCGGGGCCAGCTCTACGACTCGGCCGCGACGGTGCTTCAGCAGGCGCTTTCGCAGGTCGAGGGCGTCGGCGAGGTCGACGTCAGCGGTTCGGCGAATCCGGCCGTGCGCGTCGAGCTCGAACCTCACGCGCTGTTTCACTACGGCGTCGGACTCGAGGACGTGCGCGCCGCCCTCGCCTCGGCCAACGCGAATGCGCCCAAGGGATCGTACGATCAGGGCGATCGTCATTTTCAGATCTACACGAACGACCAGGCGCGTCAGGCGAGCCAATACAAGGATCTGATCGTCGGCTACCGCAATAACGCGCCGATCAAGCTGGCCGATGTCGGCGAAGTCGTCGACTCCGTCGAGGATCTGCGCAATCTCGGTCTGTTCAACAGCGAGCCCGCGGTGCTCGTGATCCTCTATCGCCAACCCGGCGCGAACATCATCGACACGATCGATCGCGTCAAGGCGATGCTGCCGCAACTCCAGCGTTCGATGCCGGCCGACGTCGACATCACGCCGAGCGCCGACCGCTCGATCACGATCCGCGCGTCGCTGCGCGACACCGGTTACACGCTGATCATCGCGATCGTGCTCGTGATCCTGACCGTCTTCGCGTTCCTGCGCAGCGCGCGCGCCACGCTGATTCCGAGTGTCGCCGTGCCGATTTCGATCATCGGCACCTTCGGCGCGATGTACCTGCTCGGCTACAGCATCGACAACCTGTCGTTGATGGCGCTCACGATCGCGACCGGCTTCGTCGTCGACGACGCGATCGTCGTGCTCGAGAACATCTCGCGCCATCTCGAGAACGGGATGTCGCGCATGCAGGCCGCACTGCTCGGGGCGAAGGAGGTCGGTTTCACCGTCGTTTCGATGTCGCTGTCGCTCGTCGCCGTGTTTCTGCCGATTCTGCTCATGGGCGGCATCGTCGGGCGTCTGTTCCGTGAATTCGCGGTCACGCTGTCGCTCGCGATCGGCGTCTCGCTGCTCGTCTCGCTGACGACGACGCCGATGATGTGCGCATTGCTGTTGCGCGTGCCGCGCAAGCACGGCGCCGAGCGCGCGTCCGACAACCTCGACGGCGAAGTCGATGAAAAGCCCCCGGGCCGCATTGCGCGCGCATTCGAAGCGGGGTTCGATCTGCTCCAGCGCGGCTATCGCCGCTCGCTCGAAGTCGCGTTGCGCATGCCGCTCGTCGTCATGCTGATCCTGCTCGGCACGATCGCGCTCAACGTCTATCTGTACATCATTGTGCCGAAGGGCTTCTTCCCGCAGCAGGACACGGGCAATATGATCGGCGGCATTCAGGCCGATCAGGCGACCTCGTTCCAGGCGATGAAGACGAAGTTCACGGAACTCACGCGGCTCGTCAAGTCGGATCCCGCGGTCGAAAGCGTGGTCGGCTTCACGGGCGGGCGCGCAACGAACGCGGGCTTCATGTTCATCACGCTCAAGCCGCTTGCCGAACGCAAGCTCAGCGCCGACGAGGTCAACCAGCGCCTGCGGCCGAAGCTCGCGCGCGTCGCGGGCGGACAGACGTTTCTCGTGCCCGTGCAGGATATTCGCGTGGGCGGCCGGCAGACCAACGCGCAATATCAATTCACGCTGCTCGGCGATTCGAGCACCGAACTCTACGAGTGGTCGAACAAGCTCGTGCAGGCGCTCCAGAAGAATCCCGTGCTCGTCGACGTCAATTCGGACCAGCAGCAAAAGGGGCTCGACGTTCAGCTCAATATCGATCGCGCGACCGCGGCGCGGCTCAACATCACGCCGAGCCAGATCGACAACACGCTCTACGACGCGTTCGGCCAGCGCCAGGTCTCGACGATCTATAACCCGCTGAATCAGTACCACGTGGTCATGGAGGTCGCGCCGCAATACTGGCAGGACCCGCAGACCCTCAAGGACATCTGGATCAGCACGTCGGGCGGCACCGCGACGGGCAGCCAGACGACCAACGCGCCGACAGGCACGGTCACGGCGCAGGCGACGCAGAGTGCCGCAACCGCGCCGACCTCATCGACGACTTCATCGACCTCGACCGGCCCGTCGGCCGCGACGATTGCGGCGGATTCCGCGCGGAACGCGACGATCAATGCGATCGCGACGAGCGGCAAATCGAGCGGATCGAGCGGCGCACCGGTCAGTACGGCCCAGGAAACGATGGTGCCGCTCTCGGCGATCGCGTCATACGGACCGGGCAACACGCCGTTGTCGGTCAATCATCAGGGACAATTCGTCGCGACGACGATCTCGTTCAACCTGCCGCCGGGCACATCGCTGTCCGATGCCACGCACGCGATCGAAGAGACGATGAACGAAATCGGCGTGCCCGCGACGATCAACGGATCGTTCAGCGGCACGGCCCAGGCTTTCCAGCAATCGCTGAGCGACGAGCCGCTGCTGATCCTTGCCGCGCTTGCCGCGATCTATATCGTGCTCGGCGTGCTCTACGAGAGTTACATCCATCCGATCACGATCCTCTCGACGCTACCGTCGGCCGGCGTCGGCGCACTGCTCGCCTTGCTGGCCTTCCATGTCGAATTCAGCATCATCGCGTTGATCGGCGTGTTCCTGCTGATCGGGATCGTCAAAAAGAACGCAATCATGATGATCGACTTCGCGATCGACGCATCGCGCCGCGGCATGCATTCCCGCGACGCGATCTTCGAAGCCTGCATGTTGCGCTTCCGGCCGATCATGATGACGACGTGCGCGGCGCTGCTCGGCGCACTCCCGCTCGCGTTCGGCCACGGCGAAGGCTCGGAACTCCGCGAGCCGCTCGGGATTTCGATCGTCGGCGGCCTGATCGTCAGCCAGGCCTTGACGCTGTATACGACGCCCGTCGTCTATCTATACCTCGATCGCTTGCATCACTGGGTCGATCAGCGGCGCGGGCGGCGTCAGATCACGAATCCCTGAGACGGATCGGCGGGCCGCAGACGCGTGATCTCTCGCAAGATTTCCCAACAGGGCTTGCTCGGCGTCGAAGGTTGCCGCTCGAATGTGCCCGGCGGTGACGCATCGTCAGTTTCAGGGCCGTATCCGGGTTTGTAGATGGCGCCGACCACACGTGCGCCGCCGAATCGCTCGGAGCTGTCGGATTGCTCGGGGCTGCCGAATCGCTCGGGGCTGCCGAATCGCTCGGGGCTGCCGGAATGCTCGGGGCTGCCGAATCGCTTGGGGCTGCCGGAATGCTCAGCGCTACCGCTCGGCGAACGCGCATCGCGCACGACCGCTTCGGTCGCCGGCCCGCCGACCTGAATGCGCGTGACGTGCCGGTCGGCAGACAGACTCCGCGGCTGCGTGACGGCGCCGCGCAAACCTTCGAACACCCGTGCGCGTCGCGCCTCGAAATCGATGCGATCGGCACGCGCCGCACGCAGCTCGACATCCAAGCGATCGGCACGCTGCGCCGCGCGCGCCTCGAGGTCAGCAAGTTTCCATTCGGTCGGCGTTTGCGTCTGCGCGTCCCGCATGGATCGCATCCCGCGCATCTCCGTCTGCGTCTCCGCATCCTTCATGCGCGGCATCGGAAGCGTCTGAGTCTGCGCGTCTTGCATGCGTGGAATCGGACGCGTCTGCGACTGTGCGTCTTGCATGCGCAGCATCGAACGCACCTGCGTCTGTGCGTCTTGTGGGCGCGGCATCGGTCGCATCTGCGTCTGTGCGTCTTGCATGCGCAGTATCGGACGCACCTGCGTCTGTGCGTCTTGTGGGCGCGGCATCGGTCGCATCTGCGACTGCGCCGCTTTCATGCGTGGGATCGTCCGTGTTTGCATGTCGAAACCGTGCTCCAGGGTCATGCCAGGCCGTGGTCCGTCCGATAGGGTCTTGCGCACCGCGCGGTCGTCCCTCGCACGCGCGTCCGTCGCCCATGTCACGCGACGGGACTGAACGCCCGAAACCGGGCCGCGCATCGCGTCGTGTGCCGACCTGCCCGAAGCCGGTTGTCGCGCCATGCCACGCCCCTGCGTCTCTGAACGCACCGGCTGCGGCGCGTCGCTTCTTTGCCTCTCCACCGCGAGTTTCCGCGGCATGCCCGGTGTCGGCGCCCTAAGCGCCGTCACGCGATACGCGCCCGCCATCCGCGCCGTGTCGTCGGCGATCGACGCTGCGCCGCGCATCCGCAGCGGGCCTGGGGCTTCGGCGGGATCGATCTCCCTCGGCAGCCAATCGAACCGCGCCCCGTCCTGCGCCGATGTTCTGGATGACGTCGACCTCTTTGATGACGTCGACGACATCGATGACATCGATGACGATGTCGTAGCCGATCCGGATCGAATCCCGGTCAAGGATGCGTAGAGCGGCTCCGATGACATGGCGAGCACCGGCGCGTAAATTGGCTGGTGAGTCGGCTCGTCGATCGGCTCGGGCGAAGCATCGGACACCGATCGATCACGCGACCCCGATGATGCGTCACGGATCGATGCCGGAGACGAAGACGATGCAGACGAGCGTGTATCGGCGAAGGCTTGCTGCGGCCTCGGCGGCGGTTTGGCGCTCGCCGCATGATGCACCGGAGCCGGAAACGCCGAAGCGGATGCCTGTGAGGCTGCGCGCGGCGCGTCCGAGACCGAACGATCACGCGCCTCGGAGGGAACGGCCGCAATCGGCGAGTAAGGCGACGTCAAAGGCAGCGTTTCGACGGGGGCCGTCCCGAGCCGCGACCCGCGGTAGCGATTCCAGCCCGACGTCGAAGGGCTCGTCCTGTCGTCGACATCGCTGACACTGCTCGTATCGCCCGGATCGCGAAACGCGCGAGGCGGAAGCGGCGGCGGAGAATCGGAACGATCGGCCACGTCCGCGGATCCGGTCGCCCATCTCGACGCGCGCTCCTGCGCGCGACGTGCCGCGTCATCATGCGCACCGCTCGCCGATGACTCGCCGCGTGCGTTCGGCACGCGATCGGCACGATGCACGGTTGCGTAGACGGGCTGACTCGATCCCGCTCGGGGCACGTCGATACGTTTCGCGAAGCGCTGCGATGCGATCCGCGCGCGCTCGGTATAGTCGGGCGGCGGGACGGCGGGCAATCCGGGCACATCGTAAATGCGCCGCGTGGGATTCGCATACGGGATCTCGCCGAGCCGCGGCGCGGCGGTGCCGTCATGCACCATATTGTCGGGATCCGAAAAGCGCCTATAACTGAGCAATACGACGTTCTTCGACAGATTCGGATCCGCGAGCATCCGCGTTGAATGGTCCGTGCACTCGCGCGTCCAGCGCAGGCGGAGCGCCGAAAATCGATTCGACACCGCACGCAGCATGCCTCGGAACGGCGAGCGCCTCGATGTCGGGCTCGACGTCGCCGACGCACCTTCATCCGGCACGGCGACCGCGGACCGCGCATCGCGCCGATGCATCCGGGCGCCGCGCCGGCTCTCGTTCGCCTCGGGCGCCTCGGGCGCATCGGGCACCACGTAGGTCGGCGTCGACGGCGACGCCGAACGACGCGTGCTCGAATTGGATTCAGCGCGATTGCCATGACGAGCGGCGCGGCCTCGCTCACCTCGATCTTCGATCGATCCGCCCCGCACAGCGGCAGGGTCCCGCGTGCCGCCGTGGTCCGGACTGCGGGCCGTCCCGTGCGCGGCACCTTGACCCTGCGTGGCCGCCTGGCTTCGTGCAAAGTCGTGTGCGGTGCGGGGCGTCGGTCGCGCCTCGATGCTTCGCGCGTCCCCATGATCGCGCGCCGCCGCTCCCGCCTGCGCGCCCCATCCCGACAGCGCGTGCGCCCGTGCCGATTCAGCGGGTTGATACAGCCTGACGACAAGTTCGGGTTTGGTGTTCGACGGGTCCCGTCGCGTGTCGCCCAGTCGAATCGAAATCGGCTTCGCGCGTTCGATCACACGCCCGATCGGAGGCTTCGTGTAGGAAAGAAGGGTCATGATGCGTCGTCAATGGAAGTGGACAGGAATCGGTGTCATGGGTGTCGCACACGGTGTGACACATACGGCGTCACGCGCTTGCGCGACGATCAATTCGGGACAATGCGCGCGATCGTCGGCACACATTTGCACGTTGCGATCGCGGTGGCGGAGGCATCACCGAATCTCGTAGAATGCAGGCTTCGCGCACGCGCACGTCCTATGCGAACGCGGTCCGTTTGCAACCCGATTGCCCATCGTGGCCGGAGCCTTCCGTTGAGCCAGAGTCCCCGCATCGAAATCGCCCCCCAGGGGCCCACCCTTTCGCGGGTCACCGCCGGCATGTGGCGTCTCGGCGAATGGAACATGAGCCCGGCCCAGCGCCTCGCCTGGATCCATCACGCCATCGAGCGCGGCGTGACGACGTTCGATCATGCCGACATCTACGGCGGCTATACCGTCGAAGCGTTGTTCGGCGAAGCCCTTGCGCTCGAACCGTCGATTCGCGAGCGCATCGAGATCGTGACCAAATGCGGGATCGCGCTGACGACGTCCAATCGTCCCGCGCACACGCTCAAGCACTACAACACGAGCACCGCGCATATCGTGTCGTCGGTCGAGCGCTCGTTGACCGAGTTGCGCACCGACCGGATCGATCTGCTGCTGATTCACCGCCCTGACCCGCTGCTCAATCTCGACGATGTGGCCGAAGCCTTCGATCGGCTCCACACCGAAGGCAAAGTCCTGCATTTCGGCGTGTCGAATTTCAGCCCGTGGCAATACCAGTCGTTGTCGAGCGCCATACGGCTCGTCACGAATCAGGTCGAGTTCTCTCCACTGCGGCTCGACCCGATCACGGACGGCACGTTCGATCAATTGCAGTCGCTCGGCGCATCGCCGATGATCTGGTCGGCGCTCGGCGGCGGGCGACTCTTCGCATCGGACCCGAACGATCCGGACCCGGCGCGCACCGCACGCATCCGCAAGGCGATCGACGTGCTCGCCCAGACGCTCGGCGTCAGCCCGGCGACGATCGTCTACGCCTGGATTCTGCGACTCCCGAGCAAACCCCTCGTGCTGACCGGCTCGCAGCGCCTCAGCGTACTCGACGAGGCGGTTGCCGCCACGAACGTGACCTTGTCGATTCAGCAATGGTTCTCGATCTACGAGGCCGCGCTCGGTCACGAAGTCCGCTGATCGAGCGGCCGCGGACGCGCACCCCGAAGCGCGTCCTCCACCGGCCGCCGACCGCGGTCGACACGCTCCGACGCCGATCGGCACGTGGCGCGGCACGATCCCATCATCAGAGCCGTGTCGATTCGAGCACGTCCGAGTCGTCGTCGGCCCGCTCCGGAGCGGCACGAGCATGGATGGCCACGTCGCGCGGCCATCCATCGCGGATCACGCTCCGCCGCTCAAGCCCGGCCGCACTCGTCAAACTCATCGATCGCGCCGTCTGAAGACTTTGTGAACGCTTGATCGGCGTCCAACTGCCGATGGAATCGACGTCGAATGTCGACGACAGCCGACCGGATGCGAGGCTCATGTTCAGGCCCTCGTGCAAACTCGAAGGCGCGCTCGATCGCGTTCGCGTCGAGATCGCATCGCGCGTCGCGTGCCAACTCGCACGGCTGTGCGGCACCCATCGCGTGTTCATACGCGGCTCGAACAGCGTGTGCCGTCTTTCCCAACGATCGCCGGCAAGCGGCTCGGGCAATGCGGCGGCAGACTCGCGCCGAGTCGCGTCGGACGGCGTCTCGGCCTCATCGCCGCGGTCGGGTTGTTCATGGCGCTCGATCGACTTGAGCAATTTCGGAATCGAATCGACGCAAGGCGCGCCGAGCGCGAGCGCCGCGAGAATCGTCACAAAGCGGTGCAACAACGGAATCGTCCATTCGACGAAGCTCTGCGCGATCTCTGGCGCGCTGTCGCGCACGTCGAGTTGTTCGGTCGAGCCAAATTGCTGGAGTGTGCGCCGCGTCCCCGATTCGGGCACGACGATATGCTTGAGCAGCCTCCCCGCGCATTGCGCGACCTGCCCATAGGCGCCTTCGTCGGGCACATGCGTCAGCGCGCTCAACCAGGTCACGAACGGCCGAATCACGCGCGCCGCGAAATCGGCATCCGGCATGACCTCGCCGGACTGAAGCGCATCGCGAAACCGCTCGAACATCTGAACCACCCGTTCGCCGTTCGTCGAGACGGCCCCATGCTCGATCGCGAGACGAGCCGCCTGCGCAAGGAAATCTTCGCGCATCGCCGTTCCTGTCGCGACGGGATCCGCCTCGACCTTGCGACTCCCGCCCTCGCGACGCGACGACGGCCAGCACGCCTTCGACAAACCCGCGAACACCCCTCCAAAACAGCCGGCTTCCATTGGCATCGGAACACTCCACGCACGCGGCCGACGATCATCGATCGACAGTCGAATTCAGACACGCACGTCGCCGATGCGCGATAACCGCGTATCGGCGACGTGCAGCAATCGCGGCAGATTGCGCCCGGCGTGATGCTTCCGACTTGCATGAAACGGACTCGATCCCGCGTGCGTCCCCCCGCGCGCTTAGAACGGCGAATCGGGGAAGTAATACTCCTTCGCGTTCTCCTTCGTGACGAGCGGCGCGCCGATGATGAAGGTCCCGCGCACCGGCAGCTTTGCCGTCAGGTTCGCCGCCGTGATGTTCATCGCGGTCGCGACCATGCCGGGCGGATACAGCACGTCCACGGGAATCATCTTGTCGCCGTCGGCGACGCGCTTGATCATGTCCTTCATGCCGGCCCCGCCGACGACGAACTTGATGTCCGTCCGGTTGGCCTGCTTGATCGCTTCGAGCACGCCGACCGCGATATCGTCGTCCTGACACCAGACGGCATCGATATGCTTGTGCTTCGCGAGAAAGTCCTGCATGACCTTGAAACCGTCGTCGCGATTCCAGTTCGCATACTGCATGTCGAGCACATTGATCTTCGTGCCCTTGATCGCTTCCTGGAACGCCTTCACGCGCTGATCGTCGATGACGGTCGGGATGCCGCGCAGCACGACGATATCGCCCTCGGGCAAGTTCTTCTTGAAGTACTCGCCCGCGATGCGGCCAAGTTCCGGGTTGTTGCCCGCGACATAGAGATCCTGAATCGTCGGGTCCTTGAGGCCGCGATCGACGACCGTGATGAACACCCCCTTCTTTTTGACGTTCGCGAGCGTCGAGGTCAGTTCATCCGAATTCTGCGGCAGCACGACGAGCGCATCGATCTTCTGCGTCGACGTCATGTCCTCGATCGCGCTCGCCTGCTCGGCGCCCGACGGCGACGTCTTCACGATGATCTTGAGATTCGGGTACGCCTTGCGCAGATTGTCCGCCTCTCGGTTCGTGAAGTAGACGACGCCGCCTGTCCAGCCGTGATCCGCGGCCGGGATCGAGACCGCCATCGTCTGGGCCGACGCGGCCGGCGCGTCGCCCAACACGAGCCCGACACACAGGCCCGCGCCGAGCGCGGCGCCGGTCAACCGTTTGCTGAAGCGTTTGTTCATAGTCCCCTCGCTGAGAGTTGTGAGCGGGGTCCCCTCTTTCGAGCGACCGCGGACCCCCGGCGGTCAAACGCCGCGCGTCACGACTGCCGGCTGCGCAGCGCGCGCTGCGCGAGCATCGCGACGATGATGATCGCGCCTTGCACGGCGCCGATCAGGTACTCGCTGATATGGTTCGACAGCACCATGATGTTGCCGATGACTTCGAGAATGATCGCGCCGAGCACGGTGCCCCAGATTCGCGCGGAACCGCCGCGCAACGCGGTGCCCCCGATCACGACGGCCGTGATCGCCTGAAGCTCCCAGAGCAGCCCGGTCGTCGGCGTCGCCGAGCCCAGGCGCGGCACGTAGATGATCGTCGCGACACCGACGCACAACCCCTGGATCACATAGGTCAGCGTACGCACGCGCCAGATCGACACGCCCGAATACCGCGCGACCTCTTCGTTCGAACCGATCGCGGTCACATGGCGGCCGAACGGCGTCCGATACATGAGCAGCGACGCGGCCAGTGCGGCAATCACGAACACGAGCACCGGAATCGGCACGCCGAGCACGCTGCCGAAATACACGGGCCGATAGAAGTCGCGCAGATCGCTCGAATGGATCGAAATCGTGCCGCCGTCGCCGAGATACGTGATCAGCGCGCGAAACACGCCCATCGTGCCGAGCGTCACGATGAACGGCTCGATGCGGCCGAACGTCGTGATGAGTCCGTTCGCGAGCCCGCATGCCGACGCGAGCGCGACGGCGACGAGAAACGGCACGGCGAGCGACGCGATGCCCGGTGCGCCGCTGCCCGCGTTGATCGTCATGATCATGACGCCCGCGACGAAGGCGGTCATCGATCCGACGGACAGGTCGAGGCCGCCCGCGCCGATCACGAACGTCGCGCCGATGCCGATCAGCGCGACGAACACGCACCGCGTGACGACATTGAGCAAATTGTCGGCGCTCATGAAATTCGGATTCACGAGCGTGCCGACCCCGAGCAGCAACAGGAGCGCGACGAATGGCGCCAGCGTCGCGAGGTCGGGACGCCAGCGTCGCGGCGTGGCGGGGGCGGCGGTCGTCGGTGTCGTCATCGTCTCGTACTCTTCAGGTCGGGTGCCGGGCAGCAGCGGCGTCGGAAGCGGCATCGGAAGCGGCATCGGAAGCGGCACCGGCATGCGCGGCCGCTACGGAGGCGTGCGTCGCGCCGGTCGCGAGCACGACGATCCGGTCCTCGGTCAGCGCATCGCCCGCGACCTCGCCGACGATGCGGCCCGCGCGCATCACGAGCACGCGATGACAGAGCCCGATGAGCTCCTGCATTTCCGACGAGATGACGACGCACGCCTTGCCGCTCGCCGCGAGCGCGGCGATAAACGCATAGATCTGGCTTTTCGTACCGATATCGATGCCGCGCGTCGGTTCGTCGATCACGACGATCGACGGTTCGACGAGCAGCATCTTCGCGAGCAAGAGCTTTTGCTGATTGCCGCCCGACAACTGCCGCACGAGCAAATCGCGGCGTCCGGCACGGATGTCGAAGCGCGCCTGCGCCTGCGCGAATCCGCGCTGCTCCTTCGCGCGATCGAGCATGGGACCCCGGCAGAAATCGGCCAATGCCGCGAGCGTCAGATTCGGCACGAGCGGCTGGTTGAGCAGCAGCCCCTTGCCCTTGCGATCCTCGGTCAGATACGCGACGCCCGCCTCGAACGCATCGCGCGCGCCGCCGAGCGCGCGCGGCTCGCCATCGATCTCGACGGCGCCGATACGCGCGGGCCGCAGCCCGAGCACCCCTTCGAACAATTCGGTGCGGCCCGCGCCGATCAGGCCCGCGAAACCCAGCACCTCGCCCTTGCGCAGCGCGAACGAGGCCTGCTCGACATGGCCGGGCACACGGGCGTCGCGCACGCCGAGCACGACCGGCGCATCGGCGCCCGGCGACGGCGGCTTCGGCGGATAGAGCGTCGACATATCGCGTCCGACCATCCAGCGCGCCATGTCGAGCTGGGTCATGCCGGCCGCAGCGCGCGTGACGACATGGCGTCCGTCGCGCAGCACCGTGACCGTGTCGGCGATCTGCTCGATTTCGTGGAGCCGGTGCGAGATGTAGACGACGGCCGTGCCCGCGGCCTTGAGCTTCGCGATGATGTCGAACAGCGCATGAGCTTCGTGAGGCGTGAAGACCGCGGTCGGCTCGTCGAAGATGACGACGCGATGCGGTTCGAGCAGCGCGCGCGCAATCTGCACGAGCGCGCGGTCGGCGATCGGCAGGTCGCGGATACGCGCATCGGGCGACGCGCGGCAGCCGAGCTCGGCCAGACGCGCCGTCGCGATCGCGCGCATGCGCCGGTCGTCGACCAAGGGTCCGCGGCGCAATTCGCGGCCGAGAAACAGACTCTGCGAGACCGTCAGGCTGTCGGCAAGCAGAATCTCCTGGTGAATCAGCACGACGCCGGCCGCCTCGGCTTCGACCGGTGTGCGAAATGCGACGGGCTTGCCGTCGAGCCAGATCTGGCCCGCATCGGGACGGTAGTGCCCCGAGAGGATGCGCATCAGCGTCGACTTGCCCGCGCCGTTCTCGCCAAGCACCGCGTGAACTTCGCCCGCGCGCACATCGAGGTCGATCTCGCGAAGCACCGTGACCGGGCCGAACGATTTACCCACGCGTTCGGCACGAAACAGTGCCGTGCGCGCGGGCGCCTGGGCCTGCGCAAGCTCGCCGTCGCTCATCATGTCTCCACTGATGCCCGCCGGGCGAGGCGATGCGTGCCGCCTCGCTCATCTCGGATCGAGCGGGCGCCGCCCATTCGATCCGTGCCGATTGCTGTTACGTATCCGCTACCGCGACCTACACGGCACATGCCCCGGAACCTGTCCGGGACACGGCCTCATGCGTGACACCGCGACCCGCTACGGCGGCGACCGTCCAACGCGCGCGTCATCGGGCGCGTGCCCGAGAGCAGTTCAAGCGCACATTCGCCGGCCCATTCAACCGCCCCTCAGCGGATCGCGCTCCGAACACCGCTCAGAGCTTGACCCACGTCCCGCCCTTGCTCGACGACTTGACGGCCGCCTCGATAAACGCGACCCCCTTGAGACCGTCGTCGATCGTCGGAAACGCAATGGCCGGATCGAGCTTGACCGGCTTGTCGCGACCGGTCTTGCCCTTCTTCGCGCCCTCGTTCCGATACGCGCGAATCGCGCGCGCGACCTCGGTATAAATGTTCGCGAAGCCCTCGAGATAGCCCTCCGGATGACCGGCCGGCACCCGCGAGACGCGCGCCGCCGAAGCGAGCGCCGCGCCCGTGCCGCGTCCGATGATCTGCGTCGGCTGGCCGAACGGCGTGTACAGCAGATGATTCGGTTCCTCCTGCCGCCACTCGAGACCGCCCTTGCTGCCGTACACGCGGATCGACAGATTGTTCTCGTTGCCCGGCGCGACCTGGCTCGCCCAGAGCATGCCGCGCGCGCCGTTCTTGTAGCGCAGCAGAATCTGGGTGTTGTCGTCGAGTGTGCGGCCCGGTCCGAAAGCGTGCAGATCGGCGAGCAGCGTCTCGACTTCGAGGCCCGTAATGAAGTCCACGAGATTGAAGGCATGCGTACCGACGTCGCCGATGCAGCCGCCGGCGCCCGAACGCTTCGGATCGACGCGCCACGCGGCCTGCTTCTGCCCCGACTTTTCGAGCGACTCGGTCAGCCAGTCCTGCGCATACTGAACCTGCACCACGCGCAGATCGCCGAGCACGCCGCGCTGCACGAGCTCGCGCGCATGCCGGACCATCGGATAGCCCGTGTAGTTATGCGTGACGCCGAACACGAGGCCCGTCGATTCGACGAGCCGCTTGAGCTTCTTCGCGTCGGCGAGCGTGGTGGTCAGCGGCTTGTCGCAGATGACGTGGATGCCCGCCTTCAGAAACGCCTGCGCGGCGGGCGCATGCATATGGTTCGGCGTCACGATCGCAACGGCTTCGATGCCGTCGTCGCGTTGGCTCTCGGCCTTCGCCATCGCTTCGAAGTCCGTATAGATGCGGTCCGCGTCGAGACCCAGCGCGAGGCCCGAGGCCTTGGCCTTGGCGGGCGTCGAGGACAATGCACCCGCGACGAATTCATATTCGTCGTCGAGCCGCGCGGCAATCCGGTGAACCGCGCCGATAAACGCGCCTTCGCCGCCGCCGACCATGCCCAGACGGATCTTGCGCTCGCGTTTGACGGTGCCGCCCGATTCAATCGTCATGCTGACTCCTTCCCCAGGGGGATTACGTTGTTTTAGCTTTCGGCGCGCTGACTCGCCAATAGGGGTTAGCGCGCAGCGCACGCGGGATGCGCGCGCGGCGCGCTCGCGCAAAGCCCGCGCACGCGCCGCGGTCCCGATCGATCAGATGCCGAGCATGCGGCGGTTGGCCGCGTCGTCGACGCCCGACGCCGCGAAGTCGTCGAACGCGCGCTCCGCCACGCGAATGATGTGATCGGCGATAAAGCGTGCGCCCTCGGCCGCGCCGTCTTCGGGATGCTTGAGCGCGCACTCCCATTCGAGCACAGCCCAGCCGTCATACCCGTATTGCGTGAACTTCGAGAAGATCGAGCGGAAATCGACCTGGCCGTCGCCGAGCGAACGGAACCGGCCCGCGCGATCGACCCAGCCCTGATAGCCGCCGTAGACGCCCTGGCGGCCCGTCGGACGAAACTCGGCGTCTTTCACGTGGAAGATGCCGATGCGCTCGTGATAGATGTCGATGTATTCGAGGTAATCGAGCTGCTGAAGGACGAAGTGGCTCGGATCGTAGAGCAGGCGCGCGCGCGGATGGCCGCCGACGCGTTCGAGAAACATCTCGTAGCTCACGCCGTCGTGCAGGTCTTCGCCCGGATGGATTTCATAGCAGATATCGACGCCCGCTTCGTCGAACGCATCGAGAATCGGCTTCCAGCGCTTCGCGAGTTCTTCGAACGCGGCTTCGACGAGGCCGGCCGGCCGTTGCGGCCACGGATACAGATACGGCCATGCGAGCGCGCCCGAAAAGCTCGCGTGCGCGCGCAAGCCGAGCCGGCGGCTCGCCTTCGCGGCGTAGTGGAGCTGCTCGACGGCCCATTGCTGGCGCGCTTGCGGATTCTTGCGCACGCTCTCGGGCGCGAAGCCGTCGAACGCCTCGTCATACGCCGGATGGACGGCGACGAGCTGACCTTGCAGATGGGTCGACAACTCGGTGATCTCGACACCGTGCGCGGCGAGCGTGCCCTTGACTTCGTCCGCGTAGGTCTGGCTTTCGGCGGCCTTCTTGAGGTCGAACAGACGTCCGTCCCAGCTCGGGATCTGCACGCCCTTGTAGCCGAGCTTCGACGCCCACGCGCCGATCGCGTCGAGCGAATTGAACGGGGTCTCGTCGCCCGCGAACTGGGCGAGGAAAATCGCGGGGCCCTTCATGGTTTTCAAAGCCACTTCGTCTCCTCCGACACGGACGCGCGATGCGCGCGGTGTCTCAAATTATGGGGATGAGCGCGGCGCCGGGCGATGCGTCATACGGCATGACCGGCCGGCGTCCATCGCGCTGCGGACGATCTTACCGCCCCACCGGCCCGTCGTCGGCCGGACATCGGCCGATCCGAAAAATCGCAGGCAGCGGACGCGATTTTCGCAAAAAGCTTGCCGCCGCGCCGGGACGTCGCGCAGAGACGTCGCGCAATACCGTCATGACGGCACTGCGGCGCGCGCGACGCGCCGATATCATTCACATACGTGTCGCATCTCGCAAAAGCTCGCGAAAACCCTTACCTCAGAAATGAGAATGGTTTGCATTTGAGCATCTTTTAAGGCATCCTTTCATATCTCCTTACCCCGCCTTCCCGCCTCTGCCGAGGCCCGTCGTCCGCGACGGACCGCGCAAACGGGAATGCCGCCCGGAACACCATCGTGGACCTGACGCTACGCCATCCGACCTACGAACGACGCGATCCCGCGGCGCCCGGCGCCACGCTGGCGACGGCGTCGCCGGTCACGATCCTCGCAAGCCTGCAATCGAACACCCACGCGCCGCGTCTGCAAGCCGTGCGGCGCTGGGCGCCCGCGGCCGCTGCGATGCTCGTCGCGCACGTGATCGGCGGCGTGTTCGTCCTGCGGCTGATCGATCATGTCC
The DNA here is from genome assembly GCF_003628125.1 of Pararobbsia silviterrae. Taxonomy (GTDB): domain Bacteria; phylum Pseudomonadota; class Gammaproteobacteria; order Burkholderiales; family Burkholderiaceae; genus Pararobbsia; species Pararobbsia silviterrae. Next base: position 99,089 of record NZ_RBZU01000014.1, on the reverse strand, counting down.
CGCCGCCGCCCGTGCCCGAGCGCGAACTGACGGTCTCGCTGATCGCGCCGCCGGCGCCCGTCGCGGTGCCTGTGGCGCCGCCCGAAAAACCCGTCGAGCAGCCCAAGCCGAAGCCCGTCGTCCATCATGTGCCGGTGCCGAAGCCGATCACGCCGCCGACCCCGATCATGACCACGCAGGCGCCCTCGCCCGACACGGCCGCCGCGCCCGCCCCGCCGCCGCCCGCGCCTCCCGCACCCGCGGCGCCGGCCGCCCAGGCGACGCCGAGCGCGGCGCCTTCTCACGCATCGAACGGCGCGCCCGTCAACGTCGCGCACCTGACCTGCGACGGCGAGCCGCCTGAATATCCGGTGCTGTCGAAACGCCGCGGCGAAACCGGCACGGTCGTCGTCGCGATCACGGTCGACACGCAGGGCGTCGTGCGCGCGGCGACGATCCGCACGAGCAGCGGTTTCGAGCGCCTCGATGACGCCGCCCTGCAGGCTGCGCGCGAACGCTCATGCCAGCCGTATCTCGAGAACGGCACGCCGGTCTCGGCGACCGCGCTGCTGCCGTTCGCGTTCCGGCTGCAAGGCTGATCACCTCCCATTTCACTTTCCTGGATCTCTGGAGTACCGATGCAATCGTATGGAATCGCCCACGTCTGGGCAGAGGGTGACTTCGTCACGCACGCTATCGGCGTCGTGCTGGCCGCGATGTCGATCATTTCGTGGACCGTGATCGTGCTCAAGCTCACGCAGCTCTGGCGCGTGCAACGCATCACGCAACGCACGGAAGCGCAGTTCTGGAACGCATCGGACTACGCGAGCGGCCTGCAGGCCCTGAACAGCGTCGCGCGCAATCCGTATGCGGCGCTCGCCGCGAGCGGTCACGAAGCCGCCGCGCATCACGCGGCCAGCGCGCCGCAACTGCGCGACCGGCTCGACATCAGCGAGTGGATCACGCGCGCGCTCAAGAACTCGATCGACGACACGATCGTGCGCCTGCAAGGCGGCCTCGCCGTGCTCGGGTCGATCGGCAGCGTCGCGCCGTTCGTCGGGCTGTTCGGCACGGTCTGGGGGATTTACCACGCGCTGCTGTCGATCGGCGCGAGCGGCCAGGCCTCGCTCGAACACGTCGCGGGTCCCGTCGGCGAAGCGCTGATCATGACCGCGTTCGGTCTGTTCGTCGCGATCCCGGCCGTGCTCGGCTTCAACGCGCTGAGCCGCGGCAACAAGGCCTTCGTCACGCGCCTGAACCGCTTCGCGCACGCCCTGCATGCGCTGCTCGTCACGGGCGGCCATCTGAGCAGCGAAAGCTTCAGCGTGACCGCGAACCTCGGCTTCGGCCAGAACACGGGCACGCATGCGAACACCGCGTCACGCGCGGCGACGCACGCGGCGGTCCACTAAGCGGCGAGGCATCCGAGATGGCCACCTCCAGTTTCTCGAATGACGACGACGACGGTCTGATGACCGAAATCAACATGACGCCGCTCGTCGACGTCATGCTCGTGCTGCTCATCGTGTTCATGGTCACGATTCCGGTGCTCAACCATGCCGTCAAGGTCAATCTGCCGCAGGCGACGAGCCAGCCGCAGGATCTCCAGCCCACGCATATCGACGTCAGCGTGCAGGCCGACGGCACGGTGTTCTGGAACAAGCAGCCGATGACGCCCGAGCAGGTCAAGGCGGCCATCGCGACGGCCGCGTCGCAGGCGCCGCAGCCGGAAATCCATCTGTACGCGGATCGCGCGGTCCGCTACGAGGCGGTCGCCGATCTGATGTCGGAGATCCAGGCGAACGGTCTGTCGAAGATCGGCTTCGTGACGCAGCCCGCGACCCAGCCGTAATCGATTCGGACCCGGCCGCACGCCGGGTCCGACCTTGCATCGCTTCCCCCCGCCCGCCTTTCGTCCCCGCCTCGCCCGCTTCTTTCTGGTCGATGGCTCGTCGGCTTATCGTCGGCTTCTCGCCCAGTCCTCGCCCGCCCCACGCCTGACGCCGATTGGCCGTTTCCGCCTGCGATCTGCTTCCGTTCTCGTGCCGATCGATCTCGCATTGATCTGTTGAACGTCTCGTTTGACGTTCCTATAACGCGCATCGCCATTCAAGCGATATTGCACCGCATTAAATATAGCCGGCACGCCAATCAACACGTTATTCGCAATCGGCGCAAACCCGAATTCAACGTCAATATATCGAACAGGGATATCACGAATCGGCATCCGTTTTTGATCCATCCCAAAGCCGTCATGCGCCGTTCGCGCTCGACGCTTCCGCCGCCCTAAAAAACATAATGCCTTCGCGCATAATCGTTTTCATTTTCGCGGAACGCATGCCGATATCCGATCTGTCCTGAAAAGTAGATCGATAACCAACGCACGCCATGAACTTCTTAACGAATCTCAAAGTCGGCACCCGCCTGTCGGCGGGTTTCGGTACTTGCCTCGTTTTGCTCGTGATCGTTTCGGCATCCGCGCTCGTCATGATGTCCCGTCTGCAACGCGATATTTCGGAAGTCACGGACGACCGTGTCGTCAAGATTATCGATCTGCAGACCACGCGCGACAAAATCAACGCAATGGCCATCGTCATGCGTAATTCGCTGATTACCGGCGATATCGATGTCGCCGAAGTCACCCGGCGCCGCAAGGAAATCGAAGACCGGTTCGCCGCATTACGCCCGGCGATCGTCAGCACCGAAGGCCGCGCCTTGCTCGACGCGGTCGAAGCGGCGCGCAAGACCTACGACGGCAAACTCGAGACCGTGATTCCCTTGATCGATGAAGGGCGTCTGTTCCAGGCCAAGCCCAAATTGACCGAAGACATCCTGCCCGCGCAGCGCGCCTATTTCTCCGCGATCGACGGGCTCGTCGACTATGAACTCAAGCTCAATCGCGTCTCGACGGCGAATGCGAGCCTGACCTACCGGACCGGACTCGCGGTGCTCGCGGGCCTGACCGCACTGGCCGTCGCGATCGGCATCGTGTTCGCGGCCGGCATCGCGCGCTCGATCACGCGACCGCTCGCCGCGGCCGAGGGCGCGGTCGCCGCGCTCGCGCGCGGCGAGCTCTCGGTCCGGGTCGAGGCTCATGCGTCCGACGAAGTCGGCCGCGTCATGACCGGCTTGTCGGTCGCGATCGGCAATCTGTCCGCGCTCGTCTCGCGGATCCAGACCGCGTCGTCGACGATCGACACGGCATCGCACGAAATCGCCGCGGGCAACACGGACCTCTCGCAACGCACGGAACAGCAAGCCGCGTCGCTCGAGGAAACGGCGTCGTCCATGGAAGAGCTCGCGGGCACCGTGCGCCAGAACGCCGACAACGCGAAGCAAGCCAGCCAGCTCGCGATCGGGACGTCGGGCGTCGCGCAGCGCAGCAGCGATTCGGTGCGGGCCATGGTCGACACGATGGGTGAAATCGCGCGCTCGTCGAGCAAGATCTCCGAGATCATCGGGGTCATCGAAGGCATCGCGTTCCAGACGAATATCCTCGCGCTCAACGCGGCGGTCGAAGCGGCGCGCGCCGGCGAGCAAGGCCGCGGCTTCGCGGTCGTCGCGGGCGAGGTCCGCACGCTCGCACAGCGTTCGTCCGTCGCGGCGAAGGAAATCAAGGAACTGATCACGGGCTCGGTCGATCGCGTGAATGCGGGCGTCGAGCAAGCGGAGTCGGCGGGCCGCACGATGGCCGACGTGCTCGCCTCGGTCAAACGCGTCGACGATCTGCTGGCCGAGATCGCTTCCGCGTCGAGCGAGCAGTCGAACGGCATCGAGCAGGTCAATCGCGCGGTCAATCAGATGGACGAGGTCACGCAGCAGAACGCGGCGCTCGTCGAACAAGCCGCCGCGAACGCGCATTCGCTCAGCGAACAGGCGAACGATCTGCGCGAGGCCGTAGCGGCGTTTTCGATGTAGAACGCGCGTTTGGCCTTTTGGCCTTTTGGCCTTTTGGCCTTTTGGCCGTTTCGCCGCCTGGCCGCCTGGCCGCCTAGCGGTTCGGCAGTTCGGCAGTTCGGCAGTTCGGCAGTTCGGCAGTTCGGCAGTTCGGCAGTTCGGCAGTTCGGCAGTTCGGCAGTTCGGCAGTTCGGCAGTTCGGCGGTTCGGCGGTTCGGCGGTTCGGCGGTTCGGCGGTTCGGCGGTTCGGCGGGCCAGTCTGGCCCGTGCGCCCGTCGCCGCCCAGGCGCTCATCTCGCGCCGGACCCGACGTCGAATCCCCGCCCGCGGCGTGGTACGCTCGCGCCTATCTCGCGCTGCCGGCCGCCGCGCGCCGTCGCGGCCCGCGCGCCCCGTCCCTGCCCCGTCTTGCTAACGCCCCCCGCTGTCGATGCCCCACCTGCCCCCCGACGAACATCTTCCCCGCACGCGGCTGCTCTTCGCGCTGACCGCCGAGCGCCTGTCGGCCTATTACGAATACGCGGCCTGGATGACCGACGCGCAGGCCGTCCAGTTGACCAATATCTGGCTCACGCGCACGCGCGTCATGCTGACGCTCGGCGAAAAACGCGCGTTCGCCGAACTCAGCGACCGCTTCGCGCGCGAACTCGCCGACGCCGTCTCGCGTGAAGCGGGTCTGTTCATCTCGCACGAGCTCATGCAGGCGCTCGATCCCGACTACCAGTCGGCGATCGCAATCGACGTCATGAACGATTGCGATGCGCGCCTACGCGACGCGGGCCTGCTCGGCGACGACGGCGCCGCGTAGCGCAGCGCCATCGGCAGTTCTCCGCCGGATCGAGTGAAAAATCGTGCCCGGATGCGCAAGCATGCGCACGACACCCCCATTTCGCCCGCCCCGTGCGGCCCGCACGCGCGATATGCGCGCTCCGCGCAATCCGCACGATCGGCGCTTGCGCGCCCCGCCGGGCACATGGCTTGCTCATTTCCCGATAAGCGCGTAACGGCGAAGCGCCGTTCGGTGTCGGCCCCCCTGTTCGAGACTGACACCGATCGGGAATCGCCAGCCTTGCCGGTCACTATGACCGGCTTGTAAGATGCGCGCTGGCTTGCGGCACCCCGACGCCCGGTCGCGACTCGATCGCCGCCGCGCGCCCGAGGCAGCAGCGGCCGGCTCGAAGCCTCGCCGCTCCGCCCCGTTGTCGACGCACAGCGGGCGGATCGGACGATCCGACGGCCGGTGCGGCGAGCCGCTCCCTATGAATGCATGACCGCCGTCGGACGCCCCGGCGCCGCGCGGTCGCAGATGTTCGGTGCCCCATATTGAATGTGAACGCCCACAGAACGCGTCGCGCACCGGAGCGTCGCTCGACGAGATTCCGGCCTCCGGCCCGGATATCGGTGCCCTTGATCGCGCTGGCGCTCGTCCTGGCCGGCTGCGCGCTCTACTCGTTGATCCGCGGCCCCCTCGCGCCTCATCGCGACGCGATGCCCGGTATCGCCTCGATGCTCGTCGCGATCGCGCCGCCCGTCGCCTTCATGCTGATCGCGGCCTGCCGGTTGTCCGCCCGCTGGCGCGCGCTCATCGTCACGGGGGTCGTCGCCGCGGCGGCGTCCGCGGTCTGGATCGGTCATACCGATCACTCGCTGCGCATGATCCGCTTCGCCTATCTCGTCGATCACGTCGTCGCGAACCTGATGCTCGCGCACTGGTTCGGCCGCACCTTGCGGCCCGGCATCGTGCCGTTCTGCACGCAGGTGGCGCGGCGCGTGCACCGCACCGTCTCGGACCGCGTCGCGCGCTATACGCGCAAGGTCACGCTCGCATGGGCCTGCGTGTTCGCGCTCGTCGCCGCGACCTCGCCGCTCGTCTATGCGGCCGAGGCGTTCGAAACGTGGCTGCACTTCGTCTGGTGGTCGGCGGCGCCGCTGACGATCGGCGTGTTCATCGTCGAATACGCGGTGCGCTGCATCGTGATTCCCGCGCACGAGCGCACGACGGCGGTCGACATGATCCGCGCGATCGCGACGATGCCGATGCCGGGCTCGTCCACGCGCTCGCGCGCGAACGCGCGCTGACACGGGCGCACGCATCATGACCCACCTTGCGCTGATCGCCCATCGGCACGCGGACGCGATCGTCGCGCGGCATCGCGGCATGCCGATCACCGCGGCGCGGTTTATCGCAGACGTCCGCACCGTGGCCGCCACGCTGCCCGCGGGCACGCATCTGCTCAATGCGTGCGGCGACCGGTATGCGTTCGCGGTCACGCTCGCCGCGGCGATGCTCGATCATCGGATCACCTTGCTGCCGTCGACGTACACGCCCGAGGCCGTCGAACGGCTCAAGGAGTTCGCGCCCGACACGTTCTGCGTCGCCGACTCCCATACCGAGCACGTCGCGCTGCCCACGTTTCGCTATCCGATCGCGTTGCCGTGGGAAGCCGCGCAGGCGGATCGATCGGAGACCGAGATCGATGCCAATGGCGATGGCGATGGCGAAGCCAGCGTCGAACGTCAAGCCGGAGCCGAGACCGGAGTCGGAGCTGACGCCGGACCGCGGGCAGGATCGACCGCGTTCGAGGTGCCGCGTATCCATGCCGATCGCGTCGTCGCCTATGTCTTCACGTCGGGCTCGACGGGCGTGCCCGTCCCGCATCCGAAGACCTGGGGCCGCCTCGTGCACAGCGTGCACGTCGCGAAGACCGCGCTCGGCCTCGACGACACGCGCCCGCATACGCTCGTCGGCACGGTGCCGCCGCAGCATATGTTCGGCTTCGAATCGACCGTCCTGCTCGCGCTGATCGGCGCGCAGATCTTCGAAACGGGCCGGCCGTTCTACCCGGCCGACGTCATCGACACGCTCGCGTCGGCACCCGAGCCGCGCCTGCTCGTGACGACGCCCGTGCATCTGCGTTCACTGCTGAGCACGCCCGAAACACCCGCCGCGTGGCCCGCGCTCGGCCTGATCCTGTCCGCGACGGCGCCGCTCTCGCAGACGCTCGCCGAACAAGCCGAGCAGCGCTTCGCGGGACCGCTCAAGGAAATCTACGGCAGCACGGAAACCGGCCAGATCGCGACGCGGCGCACCGCGACGGATACGGACTGGCTGCTGATGCCGGGCATCCGGCTGAGCTGGCAGAACACCCAGGCGTGGGCCTCCGAAGGCCATATCGAAACGCCGACCCCGCTCGGCGATCTGCTCGAACCGCGCGGCGAACCCGACGCCGACGGGTACGTGCGCCGCTTCGTGCTGACGGGCCGCACGGCGGATCTCGTCAATATCGCGGGCAAGCGAACGTCGATCGGCTATCTGAACCATCAGATCGCGTCGATCGACGGCGTCGAGGATGCGGGGTTTTATCTGCCCGATGACGAGACGCCGGGCATCGTCACGCGGCTCGCCGCGTTCGCGGTCGCGCCCGGCCTGTCGGCCAATGCAATCCTGACCGCATTGCGCCAGCGCGTCGACCCCGCCTTCCTGCCGCGCCCGCTCGTGCTCGTCGATGCATTGCCGCGCAACGAAACGGGCAAGCTCGTGCGCGCGACGCTCAAGTCGCTCTATGAACGGCACGTCGCCGCGCAGAAGCACGCCCGAGCGCCCGCGCAGACGAACGACGCGCCCCTCGTCTTGCCGATTCCGCACGACCATCCGGCCTATGCGGGCCATTTCCCGGGCCGGCCCGTCCTGCCCGGCGTCGTCCTGCTCGACGCGGCGCTCGATGCGATCGCACACGACACCGGACGCGCCGTCAGCGCGTGCGCGCTCGCATCGGTCAAGTTCCTGAGCCCGGTGACGCCCGGCGAAACGCTGACGCTCGAACGCAAGGCGAGCCCGTCGGGCGCGATCGAATTCACGATCCGGGCAAGCGAGCGCATCGTCGCGCGCGGGACGGTCGCCTCATGACGACGACCCGCGACGGCGCGCCGCGCGCACGAACATTCCGCAAGAACTTGTTACACCCGCCCCGCAACGACCACGGTATGTTGACGCCATGAGTTCAACACCTTCAACCAACGAAACGTCGGCCTCGGCCGCCTCCGCTCGCGCGCCGCGCAAACGCCGGGCCGCGCAATGGACGCGCAATCCCGAACGCAGCTCGCTCTGGGCGTTGCGCAGCATGGCGCGCCTGTCGCTCGCGATCGGCCGTCCGCTGTCGCGTATCGCGCTGTTCCCGATCACCGCGTACTTCATGCTCTTCGCGCCGTCGGCGCGCCGCGCGTCGCTCGACTATCTGCGCCGCGTGCTGGGCCGCAAAGCCTCGCCGATCGACGGTTTCCGCCAGGTCTACACGTTCGCGACGACGATTCACGACCGGATCTTCCTGATCAACGACCGCTTCGATCTGTTCGATATCCGCGTGCACGGCGGCGACCTGATGCGCGATCTGCTTGAACAGGAGCGCGGCGCCTTCCTGATCGGCGCGCATCTCGGCAGCTTCGAAGTGCTGTCGTCCGTCGGACGCCAGTTCGCGGGGTTGCGTGCATCGATGCTGATGTACGAAGAAAACGCGCAGAAGATCAATGCGACGATCGCCGCGATCAATCCGAAGGCCTTGCTCGACATCATCCCGATGGGCCGCGTCGACTCGATGCTGCGCGCGGGCGAGCGGCTCGACGCCGGCGAAATGGTCGGTCTGCTCGCGGACCGCACGCCGGCCGACGAAACGACGGTCGAATTGCCGTTCCTCGGCGCGCCCGCGCCGTTCCCGGTCGGGCCGTTCCGGGTTGCCGCGCTGATGCGGCGCCCCGTCGTCTTCATGACGGCGACCTACGCGGGCGGCAACGCCTACGACGTCTACTTCGAACAGCTCGCCGACTTCTCGGATGCGGCCGACGGCGGGCGCCGCCGCGCCGAGCGAATCGACGCGGCCATGCGGCGCTACGTCGAATTGCTCGAAAAGCACTGCCGGCGCGCGCCGTACAACTGGTTCAACTTCTTCCCGTTCTGGTCGGAACAATCCGATAACGATCTATTTTGCGAGAACCTCTGATGCGCAGCGTGCCGCACGATGCGAGTGCCCGGGCCCAACCGCGATGCCGTCGGTCGTTTGCCGACGCGATGCCGAGCGCGGCGCGTGCCATTAAGCGTGCCGCCACATGCGTCGCCACGCGCGTCACGACGTACGTCACCGTCGTCGCGATCGCCGTGCTGACGTCGTACGTGCTCGGCGCGGCGTTCGCAATCCCCGCGCAGGCGCAAACACAGACACAAGTCCCCGCCCCGGCGCAAGGCCACGCGCCGCAGAGCGCGGCAAGCGAGCCGCCGAGCGCGGCGGCGCAGACCGGTCCGATCACGATCGACGCGCTCATGCATGCGTTCGCGCAACGCAAGTCCGGCGAGGCGCGCTTCAGCGAAGTCAAATACCTGTCGAATCTGCGCGGCCCCGTCGAGTCGTCGGGCACGCTCGCGTTTCGCGCGCCCGATCATTTCGAGCAGCACACCTTGAAGCCGCGCGAGCAATCGCTCGTCGTCGACGGCGACACCGTCACGATGTCGCGCGACGGCCGCGAACGCGTCGTGTCGCTCACGCAATACCCCGAGATCGCGACGGTCGTCGACAGCGTGCGCGGCACGCTGACGGGCGACCGCGCGCGGCTCGAACAAGCATATAAGCTCGCGGCCGAGGGGTCGGCGTCCGACTGGCATCTGACGCTGACGCCGATCGACACCTCGCTCACGCGCGCGATCCACCACATCGTCGTCAGCGGCGCGCAAGACGCCAACGGCCAACTGCAGATCCGCACGATCGAAACCATCCAGACCGATGGCGATCGCTCGGTGCTCACGATCGAGACACGCCCTTCATGAACGTCCGTGCGCCGCGCCCGCCCGGCCGCCCCGGCCAGGTGGCGGTGACGCTCTGGGCCTTGCTGCTGCTCGCCTGCGTGTTCGTCGTCTCACGCACCACGTTCACGACGGACCTGTCGGCGTTCCTGCCGCGCAATCCGAACACCGAGCAGCGCGTCCTCGTCGACCAGCTCAAGAACGGCGCGCTGTCCCGCACCTTGCTCGTCGGACTCTCGGGCGGGACGGCCGAGCAACGCGCGCAAGCGTCGATCGCGCTCGCGAGCGCGCTGCGCACGGATCCCGCATTCGAATCGGTCGTCAACGGCGCGCTCGATCCCGAGCAGCGCGAGCACGATGCCGCGCTGCTGTTTCGCTATCGCTATCTGCTGAGTCCCGACGTCAACGCCGACCGATTCAGCGTCGCGGGCCTGCGCGCCGCGCTCAACGACACGCTCGACCTGCTGAGCTCGCCCGCGGGCCTCTCGCTCAAGCCGCTCGTCAATCGCGATCCGACCGGCGAGACGCTGCATCTCGCCGATCAGCTCGACGCGGGCGGTCATCCGCCGATCCAATACGGCGCGTGGTCGTCGAAGGACGGACAGCGCGCGATGCTCGTGCTGACGACGGCCGCGAGCGGCTCCGACACCGACGCGCAGGAACACGCGATCGCGACCGTGCGCGATCGTTTCGCCGCGCTGCATACCCCGCTCGCGATCGAGATCACCGGCTCGCCGAAGTTCGCGGTCGACAGCCGCGCGACGATCAAGCACGAGGTCACGCGACTCTCGCTCGTCAGCGCCGTGCTGATTGTCGTGATCCTGCTGTTCGCGTTCCGCTCGGCGCCGATGCTCGGGCTCGGCCTGCTGCCCGTGCTGACGGGCGCGCTCGTCGGCGTCGCGGCCGTGAGCCTCGCGTTCGGCAGTGTCCACGGCATCACGCTCGGTTTCGGCACGACGCTGATCGGCGAAGCCGTCGACTACTCGATCTACCTGTTCATTCAGTCGAGCGACCGCACGCGGCGCGGGACCGGCCTGGGCTCCGACGATCGCGCCGGACGGCGCGCGGCGCGCGATGCGCGCGTGCGCCGCTGGGTCGCGCGCGCCTGGCCGACCGTGCGGCTCGGCATGCTGACGTCGGTCTGCGGGTTCTCGGCGCTGACGTTGTCGAGCTTTCCGGGGCTCGCGCAACTCGGCGTCTATTCGATCGCCGGGCTCGTCGCGGCGGCGACCGTCACGCGCTGGGTGCTGCCCGTGCTGACGCCGTTGACGCTGACCGTGCGCGATATGAGCGCCGTCGGCGCGCGGCTCATGCGCGTCGCGGACGCGGCGCGCCGCCACCGCGTGCTCGCGCTCGTGCTGATCGCGGCCTGGATCGCGGCCGCGTGGCTCACGCATCCGCGCGCGTGGCTCAACGACGAACTCAGCGCGCTGAGTCCGGTGCCGCCCCAGGCGATCGCCGAGGATCAGGCCCTGCGCGCGCAGATCGGCGCGCCCGATGCGCGCTATATGGTCGTCGTCTCGGCGCCGACGCTCGACGCCGTGCTCGAAGGCGCCGAACGCGCGGCGCCCGTGCTCGACCGTCTGAGCGCTTCGCATGCGATCGGCGGCTACGAAAGCCCGGCGCGCTATCTGCCGAGCGAAGCGACGCAACGGCAACGCCAGGAATCGCTGCCGCCGGCAGCCGAGCTGCGCGCGCGGCTCGCGCAAGCGGCCGACGGCACCCCGTTCGATCCCCAGGCGCTCGAGCCGTTTATCGCCGACGTCGACAGCGCGCGCACCCAGCCGCTGTTGACGGCCTCGTGGTTGCGCGGCTCGTCGCTCGGGCTCGGCGTGCGCGCGATGACCGATTGCTCGCCCGGACGCTGCCATGCGCTGCTGCCGCTGCGCGCGCCGTCGGCGTCGGTCGAGATCGACGCGAACGCCGTGCGCGCGGCGCTCGCCGGTGTCGACGACGGTCCCGCGCGCGTGAGCTTCGTCGATCTCAAGCAGGCCAGCGATTCGATGTACGACCGATATATGCGCGAAGCACTGCGGCTCGCGCTCGCGGGACTCGCGGTCATCGTCGCGTTGCTCGCGCTCGCGCTGCGCTCGCTCACGCGTCTCGTGCGCGTGCTCGGACCCTTGCTCGCGGCGGTCGTGACCGTTGTCGCGGGCCTCGGCATCGCGGGCGTCTCGCTGACGCTGCTCCATGTGGTCGGCTTGCTGCTGATCGTCGCGGTCGGTTCGAATTACGCGCTGTTCTTCGCGCGCCACGCCGAGCAGGACATGCCCGAGGCCATCACCTACGCATCGCTCGCGGTCGCGAACCTCACGACGGTTGCGGGTTTCGGCGTGCTCGCGCTATCGTCGGTGCCGTTGCTCAAGGCTTTCGGCGAAACCGTCGGCCCGGGCGCGATCCTTGCGTTATGTTTGTCGGCCCTGTTCTCGCGGCACGCGCCACGCCGCCCCGATCCTTCACCCGAACCGGCCCGCGAGGCCCCCTTGTCCTGATGCCCGCCGCTCCGACCTCGACCCCGATCGCCCGCGCACGCGTGCGTTGGCCGGCCATCGTGCGCGGCTCCGCCGGCCTGCATCTCGGCGCGGGCGCGATCACGCTCGCCGCGCCGCATCTCTGGCCCTGGACGCTCGGCGCGATCGTCGCGAATCATGCGGTGCTCGCGACGGGCGGCCTCTGGCCTCGCTCGCAATGGATGGGCAGCAACTGGATCCGCCTGCCCGACACGCCGCGCGCACGCACGGCGGTCGCGCTGAGTTTCGACGACGGCCCGGACCCCAACGTCACGCCACGCGTGCTCGATCTGCTCGACGCCGCGGGCGTCAAGGCGACGTTCTTCGCGATCGGCACGCGCGTGAGCGCGCACCCGGCGCTGGCGCGCGAGATCGTCGAACGCGGCCATGCGCTCGAAAACCATTCATGGCGTCATGTGCACACGTTTTCGGTCAGCGGCCCGCGCGCGATGCGCCGCGAGATCGTCGAAGCGCAGCGTGTGATCGCCGATACGACCGGTGTCGCGCCCCGCTGCTTCCGCGCGCCCGCGGGACTGCGCAACCCGTTTCTCGATCCGTTGCTCCAGCAGCTCGGGCTTCAGCTCACGAGCTGGACGCGGCGCGGCTTCGACACGCGCGAGGCCGACCCGATGCGCGTCTGCGCGCGCCTGCTGCGCGGTCTCGCCGCGCGCGACATCCTGCTGCTGCACGACGGCCACGCGGCCGGCGCGCGCGACGGCCGGCCCGTCGTGCTCGATGCGCTGCCGCGTGTGCTCGACGCGATCGCGCACGCCGCCCTTCAACCCGTCCTGCTACGCGACATGCTATGAGGGTTCGTCCATGAGCGGCATCTTTCGCCCCGTCACCCTGCCGTTGCGGGTCTCGCGCTTCACGGCGACGAGCTGCGTCGGCGAGGGCAACGACGCGTTGCGCGCGGCGCTGCACGAACGGCGCGGCGGCCTCGTGCGCGACGGCTTCGCCGAGTCCGATCTCGATACCTGGCTCGGCCCCGTCGCGAACGCCGACACCGAGCGCATCGACGGCGAGCTCGCGCCCTTCGACTGCCGCAACAACCGGCTCGCGCGGATCGGCCTCGCGGCCGACGGTTTTCTCGACGACGCGCGCGACGCCGTGCGCCGGCATGGCGCGCATCGCGTCGGCGTGATCCTCGGCACGAGCACGGGCGGCGTACTCGAAACCGAACTCGCCTACCGGCGCCGCTTGCCGAGCGGCGCGCTGCCGCCCGGCTTCGACTACAGCGCGACGCACAGCCCCTACTCGGTCGTCGAATACGTCCGCGCGCTGACGGGCGCGCGCGGACCGAGCACGGCCGTGTCGTCGGCGTGCTCGTCGAGCGCGAAGGTCTTCGCGTCGGCCGCGCGGCTGATCGCGACAGGGCTGATCGACGCGGCGATCGTCGGCGGCGTCGATTCGCTGTGCCAGACGACGCTCTACGGCTTCAACTCGCTCGAGCTGCTGTCGTCCGATCCGTGCCGGCCCTACGATCCTGATCGCAACGGCATCTCGATCAGCGAAGGCGCCGCGTTCGCCTTGCTCGAACGCTGGCCCGGCCGGCCCGACGACGACGCGATCGCGCTCGTCGGCTACGGCGAATCGAGCGATGCGCACCATATGTCGTCGCCGCACCCCGAAGGCCTCGGCGCGCAAATCGCCATGCGCGCGGCGCTGACGTCGGCCGGTCTCGATGCGGGCGATATCGACTACATCAATCTGCACGGCACGGCGACGCCGAGCAACGACGCGGCCGAGGGCCTCGCCGTGAGCGCCGTGTTCGGCGCGACGCCGTGCAGCTCGACCAAGGGTGCGACCGGACACACGCTCGGCGCGGCCGGCGCGCTCGAAGCGGTGATCTCGATCCTCGCGCTGCGCCATCACGAGATGCCCGCCGGCATCAACTCGAAGCGGGTCGACCCGGCGCTCAACGTCCACTATCTGCTTGAGAATCGCGCGGCCGAAATGCGCTATGTGCTCTCGAATTCGTTCGGCTTCGGCGGGACCAACTGCAGTTTGATCTTCGCGAACGTCGCGGGCGTCTCGGACCTGCTCCGCGCGCGCGACCAGGAGGCGCCATGACCACGACACTCTCGGCCTACGTCGAAGCGGTCGGCGTGCGCGGCCCGGGCCTCGCCGACTGGCCCGCGTGCGCGGCCGTGCTGCGCGGCGATGTGCCCTATGCCGCGGCGCCGACCGAGCTGCCGACGCCCGAGCGTCTGCCGAGCGCCGAACGCCGGCGCGCGGTACCGGTCGTGCGCATCGCGTTCGCGGCCGCCGAGCAGGCCACGCGCGCGCGGCCCGATATGACGGAACTGCCGACGGTGTTCAGCTCGTCGGGCGGCGACGGGCCGAACTATCACGCCATCTGCGAGACGCTCGCGTCCGACGACCGTTCGATCTCGCCGACGCGTTTCCATAACTCGGTCCACAACGCGCCCTCGGGCTACTGGAGCATCGCGACGCGCGATATGTCGACGTCGAACGTGCTCTGCGCGCACGACGCGAGTTTCGGCGCGGGGCTGCTCGAAGCGCTCGCGCAGATCGTCTGCGACGGCGTGCCCGTCATGCTCGTCGCCTACGAATCCGACTATCCCGAACCGCTGCGCAGCGTGCGCCCGATACCGTTCGCGTTCAGCGTGGCGCTGATCCTGTCGCCGACGCCGTCGAACCAGGCGCTCGCGCGCCTCGACGTCTCGCTGATCGACGCGCCCCACGACCGCCTCGCCGACGCGGGGCTCGAATCGCTGCGCGGCACGGTGCCGTCGGCGCGCTGCCTGCCGCTGCTCGCGGCGCTCGCCGCAACGAACGGGGCAGCGCCGGACGACGCATCGCATACGTGTCTGATCGAGTATCAATCGGGCGCCGCGCTCAGGATGCGGGTGAGCCCATGCTGAGCTCACCCATCCCCGACGTGCCTGATACGCCTGATACGCCTGATGTGTCTGCCGCATCGGACGCATCGCCCCGCGCGACCGTTGCGGCACACGAGACGCACCCCGTGCCGGCCAAGCACGACGCACGAGCCGTCGACGCGTCCGCCATCGACGCGCCGGTCTTCGATCACGCGTGGATCGCGCGCCATATCCCGCATCAAGGCGCGATGTGTCTGCTCGATCACGTCATCGAGTGGGACGCCGAGCATATCGTCTGCATCGCGACGAGCCATCGGCGCGACGACCACCCGCTGCGCTTTCGCGGCCGGCTCAGCGCGGCGGTCGCGATCGAATACGCGGCGCAGGCGATGGCCGCCCACGGCGCCGCGATCGCCGCGCGCACCGAAGCGCCCGCCGTCGGCTTCCTGACCGCGGTTCGCGGCGTGCGCTTCGGCGTCGATCGCCTCGATACGCTCGACGCGCCCTTGCGCTGCGAAGCGCACCGGCTGTCCGGCGATGCGCGCAACATTCTCTACGCATTCGAGGTCCGCGCGGGCGAGCAGAGGGTCGCCGAGGGCCGCGCGACCGTCATGCTCGACGCGGACGATACGCTCGGGCTCGCGAACGCGGCGACCTGACACGCCAGCCCGACCAGGAGGGTCGATCGTGCTCCCCACCGTACAGGCCGCCGCATCGCAGATCGCGCCCGTCGCTCACGTCGCGCAGACGGGCGTCCACCAGACCGAAGCGATCCTGTTCCTGATCCTGCTTCAGTTGACGATCATCGTGCTGGCGGGGCGCGCGGGCAGCCTCGCCGCGCAACGCATCGGACAATCGGCGGCCGTCGGCGAAATCGTCGTCGGACTCCTGCTCGGCCCCTCGCTGTTCGGCGCGCTCGCGCCGCACGCATTCGACTTCGTGTTTCGCAGCGCGCCGCCGGGACCGATGCAGATCCTCTCGCAAATCGGACTCATCCTGCTGATGTTCCAGATCGGCCTCGAATTCGACTTCGGGCATCTGGGCTCCGCGCGCAACCGCACGACGACCGTCGCCGTCGCGATCGCCTGCATTGCCCTGCCGTTCGCGCTCGGACTCGGACTCGGCTACGCGAGCGCGCCGATCCTGTCGCCGTCCGCGCCGCCGCTCGCCGCCGCCTTGTTCGTCGCGGTCGCGTTGTCGATCACCGCGCTGCCGATCCTCGGTCGCATCCTCATCGAACTCGACATGACGCGCCATCCGCTCGGCGTCATCGCGATCAGCGCCGCGGCCATCAACGACGTCGTCGGCTGGCTGCTGCTCGCGCTCGTGACGACGCTCGTCTCGGCCGCGTTCGAATGGCGCGCGTTCGTATTGCGCATCGCGGGCGTGATCGCCTTCGCGCTCGTCAGCCTGATCGTCATCCGTCCGCTGTTCCGGCGCTACGTGGGCCGCCATGCGCCGGACCTCGAACGCACGGGGCAGCTCGATCCCACGCTGCTCGGCGTAGTCCTCGCCGCGATCTTCGTCTCGGCGATGGCGACCTATGCGCTCGGCATCTTCGCGATCTTCGGCGGCTTTCTGATGGGCGTCGTGCTCCACCAGGAACGTGCGTTCGTCGAGGCCTGGCGCGCGTCGGTCGGCCGGTTCGTGCTCGTGTTCTTCCTGCCGATCTTCTTCACGTACACGGGGCTGCGCACGAATGTCGGCGGACTCGACTCGGCCGCGCTCTGGGGATGGTGCGCACTGACGATCGCGCTCGCGACGATCGGCAAATACGGCGGCGCGTGGCTCGCCGCGCGCGCCTGCGGATTCGACGCGAACGCGTCGCATATCCTCGGCGTGCTCATGAATACGCGCGCGCTCATGGAGCTCATCGTCATCAACGTCGGCTACGACCTCGGCGTGATCTCGCCGAACGTGTTCACGATGCTTGTCATCATGGCGATCGCCACGACGATCGTGCCCATGCCGTTGATCCGCCATGCGCTCGCGCGTGCCGCGCGGCGTCACGGCAAGACCATGCGCGAGGCGCGCTAGGGCGTCGCGCGCGTCTGTCTTTGCGCGTGCCGGCGTTCGAGCAACTGCGGCAAGCGGATCACGAAGCCGCCGACGAGACGCAGATGCATGCGCAGCAGCAGCCAGTTGTCGCGGACATAGCGGAAATGGGAGACCCCGCCCTCGTCGGCGCGGAAGTAACGCACGGGCGCGGCAATCTGAATCGGCTTGACACCCCGCCAGCAGAGCCGCACGGCGACCTCGGGATCGAAATCGAAGCGGCGCATCGCGCGGCTCTCGCGCATCACGCGCCGCAGCGGTTCGACCGGATAGACGCGAAAACCATAGAGCGAATCGCCGATGCCGGCCCAGAGCGTTTCGAGATCGGTCATCCCGTTCGAGAGCTTGCGAAACAGCACGCGCTCGAGCGGCGCGCTCCGGTCGAAGACCGGACGTCCGAGCACCATCGTGTCGGGCGCGTGGCCCGAGGCGCGCATGAAGTCGGGGATCAGCGCGGCCGGATGCTGGCCGTCCGAGTCCATCGTCAGCACATGCGTATAGCCGGCCGCGGCGGCGAGGTCGGCGCCATGCAGCACGGCCGCGCCCTTGCCGCCGTTGCGCGGCAGCACGACCACGCGCAATCCGTCGTCCTCGCGCGCCATCGCTTCGAGTTGCGCGGCGGTGCCGTCCGTGCTGCCGTCGACGACGACCCAGACCGGATGCCATCGGCGGCGCGCCTCGCGCACCGTGTCGAAGACCTTGGGCCCGGGGTTGTAACTCGGGATCAGCACGAGATGCGTCGTCGAACAGACGTCGCACGCGTCGCTGAAAATCCGTTCAGCCGTTGCACTCATCATGATCCGGCGGCGACGGTCCGCCCGTCTCCGCTCGCCTCGATTTCGACCAGCAGGTCCGGCCTGCAGATATCGGCGCGCACCGCATGCCGCGGCGCGTCCTCCTCGCCGGCGCATCCGTCGACGACGCCGCGCACGGCGTCGAAGTCCGATGCATTTCGAATATAGATGCGCTTCGCGAGCGCGGCGAGCGAGAACGCCGCGCCGCCGATGCGCCGGTTCGCTTCGGCGACGACCGCGCGCAGATTCTCGAGCGTCTCGCGCGTCTGCGCGACGACATCGCCGCGGTGCACGGTTTCGTGGCCGACGATGCTCGCCGTGCCCGACACGAGCAACACGGGCCCCGAGCGAAACGGCACGACGACCGCGCGCGCGAACGTCGGGCTCTTCGGGCCGTATTGCACGGGATAGTGGAAGGCGCTGACCTGGCGCGGGTTCTCGATCGGCATCGGACGCACACGCGTCGCGATGAAATGGATGCGCAACGTGCGCTCGTCGAGACCGATGCCCGTCGCGGCCGGCACGTCGCCGGTCACGACGCGCCGCGCGGCCGCGAACGCCGCCTGGCGCGCGCTATTGAACAGACGATAGCGCTCATGCCCGTCCTGCTCGCCGATGATGTCGGGCACGAAGTTCCAGACGCGCGCGAGATACGGATAGCCATAGGCTTCGAGACACCCGAACAAGGCGTCGTACGCTTCGATCGTCGCGATCTCGATCGGCAGCGGGCGCGCGCTGATCGTCTGCGCGCCGTGCGCGGGCATCGCGGGTTCGGCGAGTTCGATCGAGCCGAACAAGGCCTCGTCGCCGCGCAGCCACGTCACGCAGCCATGCACGCCCGAGATCGTCGCACCGAGCCGCGCGGGCAGGCTCGCCGCGAACGCGTCGAGCGCGCCCGGCGCGACCCAGCCCGCGTGATTTGCGCGGCTTGCACGGCCCGAGGGACTTGGGTGATTCGGGTGGTCCGCGTCGCGCACGCGGCGCGCGGAGTGTACGTGGGCCGCGTCCATCATGCGCTCCCGCTCATGGGCTGTCCGACGACGCGGATATTGTTCCGGCGGCGCATCGTCGCGCGCCATGTCCTCAGCGGATGCAGCGCCGACCAGACGTAATAGACGACCTTGAGCGCGAAGATCGAGCGCCAGATCGGCGTCTCGCCGAAGATATCGCCCGCGAGCAACGACAACAGCGCCTCCTTCATCCGCAAGGTATTGCGCGGCGCCATGAACAGATCGCGCATCGTCGGGTTCGTCACGCGATAGATAAACCACGAGAACGCGCGCGGTCCGTGTCGCATCGCGCGTTCGAAGCGCCGCATCGCGGGTTCGGCCTGCGCGGGCGATTCGAGCCACGCATGCACGGCGTCGGCCGCCTCGAACGCGCCGTTCATCGCGAGCATGACGCCCGACGAGAACACGGGATCGATGAACGTGTACGCGTCGCCGACCATCAGGTAATTCGGGCCGCGCACATGATTGCTCGCGTACGCGAAATTGCCCGTCGCCTCGGGGCCCGAGACGAGCGTCGCGTCGCCGAGCCGCTCGGCCAGCGGGGGACACAGCGCGATCGTGTCGCGGAAGAACGTCTCGAGCGACGTCGTGCGCGATTGCAGGTAATACGGCCAGACGACCGCGCCGACGCTCGTCGTGCCGTCGGCCAGCGGGATGAACCAGAACCAGCCGTGCTCGAACCAGAACACCGTAATATTGCCGGCATCCTGCCCCGGGTTCAGGCGCGCGTGACGAAAATGCCCGTAGAGCGCCGAGCTGTTGTGCCGCGCGTTGCGGACCTTGGACTTGAAGCGGTTCGCGAGAAACGTGTCGCGCCCCGACGCGTCGATCACGAAGCGCGCGTCGATCTCGATGCGTTCGCGTTCGTCCGAACCGTGCCCGTCTCGCCACGCGGTCGCGCGCGCGCCTCGCCCCGCGTCGTCGAACCGGACGTCGGTCACGCGGCAGCCGTCGAGCGCGATCGCGCCGACCTCGGCCGCGCGCTCGAATAAAATCGCGTCGAAATCGGCCCGCCGGACCTGATACGCCGACGGCATCGATTTGCTCCACGCATCGGCAAAATAGAACGTCTGCGCGCGATCGTGCCACGGCGACACGAACTCGGCGCCCGGCTTGTGCATGCCGATCGCGCGGACCGCGTCGCCGACGCCGAGCGCGTCGAACAGCGGCAGATTCGCGGGCAGCAGCGATTCGCCGATATGAAAACGCGGATGCCGCGCCTTATCGAGCACGGCGACGCGGTGGCCCTGCTCGGCGAGCCGGATCGCGGCGGTCGAACCCGCCGGGCCGCCGCCGATCACGAGCACGTCGCATTCGAGCCGCGCCGGCACGTCGCGCCGCGCGTCGGATGACGTCGCGCCGCTCGCTGTCATTCGCATCGAATCCGTCATGCCCGACCTCTGAATTCGTCGACCGATGCACCGGGCCGCACCCGGTATGCACAGAGCCCCGCACACCCGCATGCATATCGCATGCCGCGCGCTCGCGTCACTTCGTCCGATGCGCGCCGACGTGCGCGGCAAGCTGGCCGAGCGAGCTGAAAATGACCTTGTTATCCGGATTGTCGGAACGCAATTCGAAGCCATAGCGCTTCGAAATAATCAGGGCGATTTCGAGAATATCGATCGAATCCAGTCCAAAGCCTTCGCCGTACAGCGGGGTGTCCGCGCTGACGTCGGCGAGCTTCAGATCCTGCAGATTCAGCTCGTCGATAATCAGGTTCGCGAGCTCGGTTTCGAGTTCCGTCATGATGGATAGTGTCATCGCTAAAAAACATGCTGGACGCGATTATACGGGCGCGACATGACCCGGCAATCCCGGAAGCATTTGGATACGTTCGGTAAAACTGTCAGTGCTTTCAGCAAACGGCGTGCCCGGCCGGCACAAGGCTGGAAACCGGCCGGGCGCGGGCCCGCTCGGCCGACGTCTCGCGCACGGCCGGGAGGCGTGGGCAGGAACGCCGGGACCGCGCAAGGACGGCGTGGGCACGATGCAAGAACCGCGCCGCACATCGGAAGCGATCGTCCGATGTGCGGGGCAGACGGTTCATCGGGCGACCGTCCCGCGCGCGGCGGTGAAAACGCGGCCTATTTGAGATTGAAGTCGACGCGCGTCGCCGGGCCCTTGTCCTGGATACCGTCCGCGTTGAGCTTCGGCGCGACGACGAACACACGCTGCAGATCGGTCTTGCCCTCGAAATAATGGAGCACCGCCGCCGCGCGATCCTGGGCGAGTTCGCGCAGTTGCTCGTCGCCGACCGTCGTGTGATCGAGCATGAGCTGCTTCATCTGATCGTCGGGCAAAGTCTTCGTCATGCCGACCAGATTCGTGTCTTTCTTGAAGTCGGTGTCCTTGTACGCGCGCTTCAGATATTTGTCGTACTCGTCGGGCGCGATCGTGATCGAATCCGTGTCGACGCTCTCGCCCTTGCCGACCGTGTCCTTGATCTTCTCTTCCTTGACCGCGCGATCGACGGCCGCCTCGCGCAGCGCGGGTTCGTCGACCTTCGGATCGACACGGCCGATGACGTCGAGCTTGATGCTCGTCTTCTCGGTCAGCATCTTCGCGACGGTGTCGAGCTTCTTCTGCTGCGCATCGGACAGCTTCGCCGAGCCCGGCTCGAACTCGATATACCCGAGTTCCTCGGAATGCCCGCCGAATGCGTTCGCAAGCAGCGTGAACGGCGCCGTGACCGCCTTCTGAAGCAGATTGAGCACGGCCTGCCAGATCAGCCCGCCGATGCTGAATTGCGGATTCGAGAGCGAGCCCGACACCGGAATATCGACGTCGATCTCGCCGCGCGAATTCGTCAGCAGCGCGAGCGCGAGCTTGACCGGGAGCTTCGTCGCGGTGTCGTTATCGACGTGATCGCCGAACGTGAGCTGATCGATGAAGATGTGGTTGTCCGCGGACAGATGGTCGTTGTCGAGCACATAGTGCAGATCGACGTTGAGCTTGCCCTTCGTGATCGGATAACCCGCGTACTTGGTCGAATACGGCGTGAGATTCGTGAGTTCGACGTCGTGCGCGGCCGCCGTGAGGTCGAGCGTCGGAATCTTCGTGAGCGGATTGATCGATCCCTTGATCGTGACCGGACCGTTCGCCGACAGGTTCGCCTTGATATCGACCGGGGCCGGCGTCGTCGACTTCGTGCCGAACGCGCCGATCGTGCCGTTGATGTCGATGAGCTTCGCCGTGTAGTTCGGCTGCACGAAGTTGTCCGTGTAGACCGCGCGGCCGTTACGCAGCACGAGCTGGCCGAAGCGCAGATCCATGCCCGACTTCGCGAGCGTCGCGGGCGGCGCGGACGCCGCGTTCGCGGCCTGCGCCGTACTCGCGGGCGCGGCTTGCGCGACCGGTGCGGAGGCGGGCTCGGGCGCGGGCTTCGCCTTGTTCGACGCCAGCGGATGCGCGGCCGTCTCGGCCGCCGCCGCGTTCGCCTCGCCCGCCATCGACTCGGGCGGCGCGCCGGGCTTGGCCGCGATGTCCTTGAGGTTCAGCTTGCCCTGTTTGTCGAGCACGACGCTTCCGTAGAAGCCCGCGAACGTCACGACGCCCGCCGACACGTCCGTGTTGTTCGCATCGCGATTGACGACGAGTTTCGAGAGCGACAGCGTGGTCCAGCCCGCGAACGGCTCGGCCGTGACCTTGTCGAGCATGCGCACGTCGGTCATCGACACATCGCCCTTGTAGCCGGCCTTCATCTCGGACCCGCTGCCCGACACCGCGACGTCGCCGCTCGCGCTGAGCCGCGCGCTCGCGAGCGTCACGTTCAGGTATTGGGCGAAGTACGGCTCGACCGACGCGATATCGAGCTTCTTGCCGTTGAGGCGCAGCGCGACGCCGAGCGGCTTGGGCGTCACGCGGCCGTCGGCGTCGAACGTGCCGCTCTTGTTCAGCGTGCCCGCCGTGCGAACCTTGATCGGCTTCGACAGGTCGTCGCTGAGACCTTCGACCGTGACGTCGAGCGGATCGATCGACACCGAGACCGGCTGCGGCGTCGTGCGATCGGCGAAATCGACGCTCGATTGCTTGAGCGAGACCGACTGGATCTCGTAGTGCCAATCCGCCGAGCTCGGCTCGCCCTTGACGGCCTTGGCCGCCGCGCGAACCGTCGGCGCATGCGAGAGGTCCGGCCCGGCCGCGCCGCCGCGCTGCAGCTTCGCGAGATCGATCGACCCGTCGCGCAGGCGCTGCCCCTTGAGCGCGAGATGGTCGAGCTCGATCGACTTGACGACGGCCTCGCGCTCGCCGAGATCGACATGATCGATCTGCGCGAGCGCGTGACCCAGCGACAGCACGGGCTGCTTCGTCTGCTCGTAGACGAGTTCGACGCCGTCGAGCCCGATCGCGAGATTGCCGATATGCATCGCGAACGGTGTCTTCGACCAGTCCGCGTCGAGCGGCCCGTTGACGTCGAGCGTGCCCTTCGTGACGACGCCGGCGACGAACTGCGCGAGATACGGCTGGCGCGGCGCGAGCGGCACCGAATGGATATCGAGCTTGACGCTCGTGCGGCTCTGCTTGAGCCAGAGGTCGCCGTCGGCATTGAACACGCCGCCGCCCGTATCGCTGCTCGCGAGCGTGTAGTGCGCGGGATCGTTCGACAGCGTCGAGAAGCGATCGAGCGTGACGTTGAGGTCGTTGACGTCGATATGGATCGGCTGCGCGGCCGACGGCAGATGATCGACGATATTGATGTCCGCATGGTCGATCGCGAACTTCTGGATCGCGAGATCGAGCGGCGCGGGGGCTTCGGCCGAGGCCGAGGACGACGATTGCGCCTGCGCCTGATCGGGCGCCGACGCCGGGTTCGCCGCGCTGGCCGGCGCGGCGGCGACCGCGGGCGCGCTGGCGGCCGCGGCGGCTTGAGAATCGGCGTTCGCGGCATTGGCATTCGCTGCGGTCGGCGCGGGCGGCAGCGTCAGCAGGTTGAGTTTGCCTTGTGCATCCCGCACGAGCTGGACGACGGGCTTCGTGAGGCGGATCTCGTCAAAATGAAACTGCCTCTGCAACGGTTCGAGCGACGACGTCGCCACGTGAATCGCGTCGACCTGCGTGAGCGGCGCGCCCGTGTGATCCGTCGCCGCGAGACCCGCGACGTCGACCGTGCCCGCGACGATCAGGCTCGGCTTGTCCTCGGCCATGATGAACCGGAGGTCGAGATTCGACGACAACGCGCCCTGCGTCACGACGACCGGCAGCGCGGCCGGCGAGTACGACAGCAGCTTCGGAATATCGAGCTTGTCGAAACGCAAGGCGATATCGGATTCGCGCGAATCCTTGAACGGCTTGGTCTTGCCCGACACTTCGAGCGGACTGCCGTCGATGCGCATCTTGAGCAACGGCTCGACGAAGATATCCGTCTTCGATTTCAACGTCGCGACAAAGGGAATGCCGATCTGCCAATCGTCGATCACGTGCTTGGCCGACAGCACCTGATCGTCGAAATCGACGCGGCCGTCGACGAGCTTGATATTCGAAATCGAAAACCGCGGCAATCCTTTCGACGGCGGCTTGGGCGACGGCGCGGAAAATTTATCGACGATATCGGAGAAATTAAAGCGCTGCGCGGCGGTCCGGACGAGATGAAAATGCGGCGCCTGAAGCGTCAATTCATCGACGACCGGTGCAAATCGGAATATCGATCCCCACGAGGTCCGCACGACGAGTTTATCGAGCGAAACAAACGGTCCGGTATTGCCGCGCTCGGCAATGGCGAGCTGGTCGACTTCGAGATTCAGCGTATAGGGATTCAGCGCGACGCGGCCGATCGAGACCGGCCGATCGAGCGCCGCGCCGAGCTGTTGTTCCGCGACATGGCGAATCAGCGGCGGCGCCGCGAAAAACCCCAATAAGCCGAACACGACGAGCGCGATCACGATTCCGATCAACCATCGGTGCGTCGTGCGTGCCCGCCCTACTCGAATCAGGCGTTGTTTGACTTCGGAGGGCGACAGCTTGTGCGACGTCGACATGGCGGGCTCGTGGGCTGATCGAATTTCATGGGGCGCTACGAGTATATCAACCCGACACGTCTCAGTAATCCGCCGGGCATGGCCTCATGCAAGCCGATTCAAGCGAAAGCGGTAATCGCGTCCAAGCGCGCGGGATCGGCGGTTTCGCAAGCGCGCGAATCGTCTTTTCCCGAATCCTGGGTTTATCCCTCTTGGGTTTATCCCTCTTGGGTCTATCCCTACTTCGAACTAGAACGTGACGCCCGCTACGAGCATCAGATTCGCATACGGCGTGCATTCGCCCGTGCGCACCACCGCGCGCGCGCGACGCGACAGCGCCTTGAGTTCTTCGTGACTGACGACGCGCCGCGCGCCGATCGCGTCGAGCGACAAACCCGTGAACCACGGGTCGAGCCGTTCGAGCGTTTCGGTCGCCACGATATGCGACTCGACCTGCATCTCGTCGAGCAGCACGTCGATCGTCGCCGCGAGCGTCGGTACGCCGGGCGTCAGCGCGAGATCGATGATCTGCGCCGGGCTGTCGTGCGGCGCGGGCATGCCCGCATCGGTCACGAGGACCATGTCGCCGTGACCCAGCGTCGCGATCAGGCGCGACAGATCGGCATGGAGCAAACGTGTTTTTTTCATGGACGTACTGAAACGATAAGGATGGATGCGGCGCGCGCCGGACGCGGCATGACATACCGGCTCGCGCACGACGCCGCGTACGGCTCGGCGTTCGATCTCGACGGCATGCTCGACGCGGCATGCCGCGTCGAGCCGCGCCGGTTGCAGGCGACTAAAGCGCGACCTCGGCGAGTCGCGGAATCGACGGCTGCGCGCCCGCGCGCGTGACCGACAGCGCGGCGGCCGCCAGACCGAAGCGCACGGCTTCGTCGATCGAACGCCCCGAGGCGAGCGTGGCCGCGAAGCCGCCGACGAACGTATCGCCGGCCGCCGTCGTATCGACCGCGTCGACACGCCGCGCCGGATAGTGCGTGCCGTGCGTCTGCGCGTTGTGGTCGCCGAGCACGAACACGCCCTGCCCGCCGAGCGTCACGATGACCGTGCGCGCGCCCTGCTCGCGCAAGGCGGCGGCGGCTCGATACGCGGCCTCGGGCGAGTCGACGGTCACGCCCGACAGCGCGGCCGCCTCGATTTCGTTCGGAATCACGAAGTCCGCGAGTTCGAGCCAGTCGCGCGGCAACGGCGCCGTCACGGGGGCCGGGTTCAGCACCACGGTGCGTCCGTCGCGGCGCGCCGTCTGCATCGCCGCGAACACGGTCTCGCGCGGCGTTTCGAGCTGGCAGACGACGACATCCGCCGCCGCGATCGCCGGCTCGCGCGCGGCGATCCCTTCGGGCGTCAGCGCGCCGTTGCTGCCGGCGACGATGACGATCGAGTTCTGGCTCGCGTCGTCGACGGTGATCAACGCGACGCCGGTCGGCAACGCCGCGTCCGACGACACGCCGCTGCAATCGATGCCTTCGACTTCGAGGCCCTGCTTGAGCTGCGCGCCGTTCGCGTCGGCGCCGATGCGGCCGATCATCGACACCGCGGCGCCCAGGCGCGCGGCCGCGACGGCCTGGTTGCCGCCCTTGCCGCCGGGCACCTGAGCAAACGTACGGCCGACGAGCGTTTCTCCGGGCTGAGGCATGCGCGGCGAGCGAACCACGAGATCCATATTGAGGCTGCCGACCACGACGACACGGCCTTGCCGCTGATCTTTTTTCGCTTCCACTGCTAGACCTTTTGTTGATGGGATGAAGAAGAAACGGATGCCGGGAGCGACGGCGGCGCGCTCGACTCGCGCACGAGCAGTTTCGGCTCGACCGTGAGCTTGCGCGTCGGACCGCTGACGACGCCGTTGATCCGATCGAGCAACGCGCTCGCCGCCGTCTCGCCGAGCCGCAGGATCGCCTGACCGACCGTCGTCAGCGACGGATAGACATAGCGGCTCAGTTCGACGTCGTCGAAGCCGACGATCGAACAATCCTCGGGCACGCGGATACCGCGTTCGGCCGCCGCGCGCAGCGCGCCGATGCCCATGAGGTCGTTGCCCGCGAAGATCGCCGTCGGTGCGAGCGCATCGAATAACGCGGAGGCCGCAGCATATCCGCCCGGGCTCGAAAAGTCGCCTGCCACGATGGCATCGGGCAACACCTCGATGCCGTGCTCGGCCATGGCCTGCTTGAAACCCGCGACACGCATGACGCTGACCGCGGTCGTCGCCGGGCCCGCGATACACCCGATACGGCGATGACCGAGATCGAGCAGATGACGCGTCGCCATCGCGGCGCCGGTCTCATGGTCGATCTGCACGAGATCGGCGCGCAGCCCGGGGATCGGACGATCGACGATGACGACCGGCACGCCCGCGTGATTGAGCGCATGCGCGGCCTTCGCGTCGTCGCCCGCGGACGCGACGATCAGACCGTCGATGCGCTTTTCGTGAAGCACGCGCAGGTATTCACGCTGCGTTTCGATGTCGTTATCGGAGTTGCAGAGAAACACGCAATATCCGTTGCGCCGGAAATAGCCCTCGATACCGCGTGCGATTTCCGCGAAGTACGGGTTCGTGTTGTTCGGCACGATCAGGCCGATCGTCGCGGTCGCATTCGCTTTGAGCGAACGTGCGACCGCCGAGGGCACGTAGTTGAGTTCGGCGATCGCGGCGAGCACCCGGGCGCGTTTGTCGTCGCTCACCGGGCGTGAGTTGTTCACGACGTGCGATACCGTCGTGTACGACACGCCCGCGAGCGCGGCAACGTCCTTGATGGTCGACATGGTTCGCTACCCTTCTGGTGGTGGCTCCGGCGCGACGCGTTCAGGCGCGGCGCTTCGCGCGATGGCTGCGATACGTATCGAGCACGACGGCCACGACGATGACCGCGCCCGTGATGATCCGCTTGGTCGGCTCGTTCGCGCCGATCTGCGCGAGCCCGGCCGCGAGCACGGAGATGATGAGCACGCCGAAGAACGTGCTGATCACCGAACCGCGTCCGCCCATGAGACTCGTGCCGCCGATCACGACCGCCGCGATGACCTGGAGCTCGGCGCCCGACCCCGCATTCGGATCGGCCGCTTCGAGCCGCGAGATCTGGAACAGCGCCGCGAGTCCCGCGAACGCGCCCATGAGCGCGAACACGAGGATCTTGTAGGGCCGCGGATCGATACCCGCGAGACGCACGGCTTCCTCGTTCGTGCCGATGCCGATCAGATAGCGGCCGAACACCGTGCGCGTGAGCACGAGCTGCGCGACGATCATGACGACGACGGCGATCACGAACGCGGGCGAAATGCCGACCGCGATCGGATTCGCGAGCCAGTCGAACGCGTCGCCGATATACGACGTGCGCGAGTTCGTGAGCTGATACGCGAAGCCGCGCGCCATTTCGAGCACGCCGAGCGAGACGATGAACGACGGGATGCGCCAGGCGACCGTCACGGCGCCCGTCAGCGTGCCCGCGACCGCCGCGACCACAAGTCCGAACAGACCCGAGACGATCGGGTTCAGATGCCACTGGAGCGACGCGACGCTGACGGCCGATGCGGCAAGCGCAAGCACCGAGCCGACCGACAGGTCGATGCCGGCGATGATCAGCACGAACGTCATGCCGACGGCCATGACGACGAGATCGGGAATCTGATTCGCGATCGTGATGAACGTGTCGTACGTGAGGAAGTGCGAGCTCAGCACCGAGAACAGCGCGATCATCGCGATCAGTGCGCCCGCGAGGCCGAGATAGCTGTTGAGCCCCATGCGCGTGCCCGCGTTGGCGGAGCGCGCCGGCGCGGGCGGCGTCGTGTCGGCCGGCTTGTTCGAGGAAGTCGTCATGGTGTATCTCTGTTCAATAGTTCTTCACGCTTCGCGTAGCCCGAGAACGCGGCGGCCAGCAGGCTGTCCTGCGTCCATTCGTCACGCTTGAAAGTCTGGACGAGCCGGCCGGCCGACATCACGCCGATCCGGTCGCAGATCAGCATGAGTTCGCGCAGATCGCTCGATACGACCACGATCGCCTTGCCCTTGCGCGCCTGCGCGCCGAGCAATGCATAGATATCGAACTTCGCGCCGACGTCGATGCCGCGCGTCGGCTCGTCGAAGAGCATCACGTCGCAATCGTGTTCGAGCCAGCGGCCGATCACGACCTTCTGCTGGTTACCGCCCGAGAGTTCGCCGACCGGCTGTTGCCAGCTCGACGAACGGATCCGCATCGCGCCGATCTGCCGATGCGAGAGCGCTTCTTCGCGTTGGCCGTCGACGACGCCCAGGCGCGACACCGCGTCGAAGTTGCCGAGCGAAAGGTTGGCGCCAATCGATTGCGTCAGCAGCAAGCCCTCGCCCTTGCGGTCTTCGGTGATCAGCGCGATGCCCTGCTCGACCGCGTCGACGGGCGATTTGATCTTGAGCGGCTGCGGCGGAATGCCGAGCGAGACGGTGCCGCTGTCGGTCGGATCGGCGCCGAAGATCATGCGCATGAGTTCCGTGCGGCCCGCGCCGATCAGGCCGCTGATGCCGAAGATCTCGCCGCTGCGGACTTCGAACGAGACGTCCTGGACGACCGTGCCGCGCGTGAGATGGTCGACGCGGAACATCGGCGCACCGATCGCGCGCTCGCCGAGATCGATCTGCTCGCCGATCTCGCGGCCGACCATCTGGGTCACGATACGGTCCGTCGTGTAGTCGGCCATGCGGCCCACGCTGACGAGCTTGCCGTCGCGCAGCACCGCGATCCGGTTCGAGATCCGCGCGAGTTCTTCGAGCCGGTGAGAGATATAGATGATCGAGACGCCCGCGCGCTTGAGCCGCTCGACTTGCTCGAACAGCAAGTCGACCTCGCGGCCGGTGAGCATCGCCGTCGGTTCGTCGAGAATCAGGACGCGGCAGTCGCCGATCAGATTGCGCGCGATCTCGACCATCTGCTGATGGCCGATGCCGAGCGCCTCGACGGGCGTATCGGGATCGAGCGTATCGAGCCCCACGCGCGCCATCGCGACGCGCGCGTCTTCGCGCAGCGTGCGACGCGAGATCCAGCCGAGCCCCTTGATGCGCGGCAGCTGGTTCAGAAACAGGTTCTCGGCGATCGTCAGCGTCGGCAGCAGATTGAGTTCCTGCATGACCATGCGCACGCCGAGCCTTTCGGCCTCCGTGCGGCTCGTCGGCGCGTACGGCTGGCCGCGGTAGGTCATCGTGCCGTGGGTCGGCGTGACGAGCCCGCCGATGATTTTCGACAACGTGCTTTTGCCCGCGCCGTTCTCGCCGGTCAGCGCGAGAACCTCACCGGGAATCAGCTCGAGGTCGACACCCGCCAGCACCGGCTCGGCATACGTCTTGCCGATGCCGGTGACGCTCAGCACGGGCGTGGCCGCGGGCCGTTCGTCGGGCGTGTGTGCTGCTCCAGTCATGCCGTCTCCTTCGTTGTTGCCGATGTCGTGCGTGCGGCCGCGTGCAGGGAGGCACGCGTATCGCCGGCGTCCGCCCCAGGCCGCTGCTTGCTGCTTGCGCCGCTTGCTGCTTGCTGCTTGCCGCGTACTGCGTCCCGCTTGACTGCGTTGCGGGTCGTCAGGGCCATCGATCCCGCGGGACCGACGGCCGACCGGCTTCGATCAGATCGGCCGGACCCCGCGTGCGGCGTCCGGCCACCCGATGCGCGGGCTTACTTCTTCGTCACGAGTTCGACCGGCGTCTCGACGATGTCGGACAGATCGCTTTGCTTCTTGTGGTCGTGCAGGGCCTTGAGCGCCGTGTCGATGCCGTAGACGGCCTGCTTCGCGGCGAACTGGTCGGCCGTCGCGAGGACGCGGCCGTCGGCGAGCATCGGCTTGATCGCGGCGATGTTGTCGTAGCCGACGACCTGGACCTTGCCCGCGCGGCCCGCGGCGCGAACCGCCGAGACGGCGCCGACGGCCATATTGTCGTTGCCGCACAGCAGCGCCTTGATGTTCGGGTACTCGTTGAGCATCGCCGACGCGATTTCATTGCCCTTGTCGATTTCCCATTCACCCGACTGCACCGAATCGATCTTCGCGTTGATCGCGGTCATCGAGTCCTTGAAGCCGGCCGTGCGCTGCTGCGCGTTGGTCGTCGTCGACACGCCTTCGATGATGCCGACTTCGTCGCCCGCCTTCAGCTGCTTCGCGAGATAGTCGCCGACGAGCTTCGCGCCCTTGCGATTGTCCGGTCCGACGAACGGCACGTTGATGCCCTTCGACTTGACGACGTCCGGGTCGAGACGGTTGTCGATGTTGACGACGATGATGCCCGCATCGATCGCCTTCTTGATGACCGGCACCATGGCCTTCGAATCGGCCGGCGCGATCACGATCGCATCGACCTTCGAGACGATCATCTGTTCGACGATGCGGATTTGCGCGCTCGTGTCGGTTTCGTTCTTGATGCCGTTGCTGATCAGATCGAAGTCCGCCGAGTGCTGCTTCTGATAGTCCTTCGCGCCGTCTTCCATCGTGAGGAAGAACTCGTTGGCCAGCGATTTCATGACCAGTGCGACCTTCGGCTTGTGGTCCTGCGCGTGCGCGCCGAGGGGAAGCATCGTGGCTGCGGCCAAAGCAACACCGGCGGCAAGAATACGGCGGCGAATGAGGTGCGTCATGGAACGTCTCCTGTGTGTGTTAACTACGGTGCGGCGGCCTCATGGCAGTGAGGACAGTGAGTCGCGCGCGGGCCGGTTCGGCTTCGTGTCGGCCTTGCATTGTCCGTGATGCGATAGATATCGCGCACGTTAACGGCCGTATACGTCCGTATAACGGCAATACATCGTGTCGAAAATATCGCAAACGTTTGCGAATTGGATGATCTTGCGAACGCTCCGCGATGTCAATCGCGCGACGTTTTGCGGTGCACCAGAAGCCTTCGTCGAATCCGCGCGATCGACCGCGTGCGTCGATCGTTCGATCGCCTGGAGAGCGGCGTGGCGTAAAGGGCGAGCGCGCACGCCGCGGGGCCTCGGATCACGCCTTGCAATGCAGGGGCGTTAGGTGTTTTCCCTAGCCGTTTTGAGGGGCTTGCCGCGTACTGACTGCCCGCCGCGGGGCACATAAACCCGCTCTTTCGGGAGGGTTTCAACGGATGTTCGCGCACACGGCACCCGCGAGCGAGACGCGAACGTGCCGAGCCGCTCATGCACACCACGGTGCGCGTCGGACTTTGGACCTCAGACCTTGGGCTTCGCGCCGAACGCATGAGCATCGCGCGCCTTGACCCCGTCCGATTGCGTTCTAAGGCCCGGATATCGGGCTTCACGCTTTGACGCCTGTCCGGCGTTCGACGCGGCTTTAGCGACCGGCGCTCGATGATGCCGTCGATGGTGAAGCCGGCTGTTCGGCCGGGGCCGCGAGACTGCGCGACACCATCTCCGCGACGCACGCGGGGCGCGCATTGCCCTGCAACTCGATCGTGACGTTCCAGACGATTTGCCAGCCGGGGCCGCGCGTCAGCGTATCCGAAGCGGCAAGGGGTTCGACCGACTGAATCGCGACGCGCCCCCGCACCTGGGCGCCGACCGGAACCGGCGCCGTGAACCGCACGCGATTGAGCCCGTAATTGATGCCCATGACCGCGCCGACGATCCGCACCGACTTTCCGAGCAGCATCGGCACGAGCGAAAGCGTCAGAAACCCGTGCGCGACCGGGCCGCCGAACGGCGACTCGCGTTTCGCGCGCTCGACGTCGACATGGATCCATTGATGATCGCCCGTCGCATCCGCGAACAGATCGACCTGCTCCTGCGTGACGGTCTGCCACTCCGTCACGGCCAGCTCCTGTCCGACCAGCGACGCAATCTCGTCGAAAGCAATCTCGCGCACGGCGTTCTCCATGTTCAACGTTGACGGCAAAAGGGATGCGTCGACATCGCGCGTCCATGCGCACCACCTGGCCGACGCGCAGTCCGAACGTGCCGAAGACGCTGCGCGGCACCGTGCGACGCGGACACTCAACGCCGCACGCCTGACGCCTGACGCCTGACGCCTGACGCCGACGTCAACGTCAACGTCAACGTCAACGTCAACGTCAACACCGACACCAACTCCGATACCGACACCGACGCGTCTACCCCACCTTGCCAGCATCGCGCGGCAGCGACAAGGCGCGGCGGGACCGGACATTCCGGGATTGCACGATCCCCTGAAAAATGCACGATCGTTCGCGATCAATGAGCGATGCGACGCCACCCTCGCCCGAGCGATCGCCCATCCCCTCGTCGACCGCCATATCCACATCGCGCTTGCATTTGATTTTCTTTGTTATAAAGTAACGCTCCGTTTTGATACGTTATAACAATCTATCAGGCGTCGTGGACCACGACGCCTCAACACCATCATGCGCACACCCGATCCCGTCCGCCGCGCCGTTGCCCTGCTCGTTTCGATGTCCGCGCTGACCGCGGCCGCCGCCCGTGCCGAGTCGCCCGCCATCACCGCCGCGACCGGCGACACCTCGAATGCCACGCCCGCCGCGAGCCCCGATGGCTGGGCCGCCCCAGGTGCAAACACGCAGAGCGCTGCGGACGCCGCGAGCGCGGGCCGTCCCGCGAGCGTCGCGAACACGGCGAACGCGCCCCTCGACGTCGAAATCAACGCGACGAAACTCGATCGCGCGCGCAACGGCCTCTCGCCGGACACCGGCAGCAGCGTCTACACGATCGACGCCCAAGCGATCGACACCATGCCCGCCGGGCAGAACACCTCGTTGAATCAAGTGCTGCTTCAGGCGCCGGGCGTCGTGCAGGACTCGTATGGCCAACTCCATGTGCGCGGCGATCACGCCGATCTCCAGTACCGGATCGACGGCATCCTGATTCCCGAAGCGATCAGCGGCTTCGGACAAGCGATCGACACGCATATCGCGAATTCGGTCAGCCTGCTGACCGGCGCGCTGCCCGCGCAATACGGCTACCGGACCGCCGGCGTCGTCGATATCCAGACCAAGGGCGCGAGCGCCGGAGACGGCGGCGATATCGGCGTCTACGGCGGAAGTCACGGCACGCTCGATTACGATGCGACCGTCTACGGCACGCGCGGCGCGCTGACCTATTTCTTCACGGGTTCGCTGAATCAGAACAACCTCGGCATCGAAGCGCCGACCTCCGACGGTTCGCCGCTCCACGATTTCACGCGCCAGGCGTCGGGCTTCGGTTACCTGTCGTACTTGCTGAACCCGCTGACGCGCGTCAACCTGATGTTCGGCACGAGCACCGCGCACTTCGAATTGCCGAACACGCCGGGGCTCACGCCGCAATACGCGCTGGCCGGACACCCGGACTTCGATTCAGCGAATCTCGACGAGAACCAGTACGAACTCAACGAATTCGCCGCCGTCTCGCTGCAGGGCACGAACGGCGATGCGCTCGACTACCAGATCGCGCTGTTCACGCGCTATACGCGCACGCAATTCAATCCCGACCCGATCGGCGATCTGATCTTCAACGGCGTCGCCTCGCAGGACTATCACAACAATGTCGCGACCGGCGCGCAGACCGACCTCACCTATCGGCTCACGCCGACGCATACGCTGCGCTTCGGCGGATATGTCGAACAGGAACATGCGACGTTCCGCGATGCGGTCTCCGTATTTCCGGCCGACAGCGCGGGCAATCAGACCAGCGACGTCCCGTTCTCGATTCAGAACGAAAGCGGTCAGACCGGCCATCTCTACAGCCTCTACGTGCAGGACGAATGGAAGCCCGTCGAGCGGCTGACGATCAACTACGGTCTGCGCTACGACCGCATGGACGAATATGTGTCGGCGAGCCAGTTGAGTCCGCGTCTCGGCCTCGTGTTCGACCTCACGCCGACGACGATCCTCCATGCGGGCTATGCGCGCTACTTCACGCCGCCCGCGTTCGAACTCGTGAACTCGGGCACGATCGCGCAGTTCGAGGGCACGACGAATCAGCAGCCGAACACGCTCAACGACGCCGTCAAACCCGAGCGGTCGCATACGTTCGATCTCGGCGTCACGCAGCAATTCGGCCCGCATCTGAGCGTCGGACTCGATGCGTACTACAAGATCGTCACCGACCTGCTCGATGAAGGCCAATTCGGCACCGCGTTGATCTATACGCCGTTCAATTACGCGCGCGGACGCGTCATGGGCGCCGAATTGACGGCGAATTACCACGACGATCCGTTCTCGGCCTATGTGAACCTCACGTACAGCCACGCCCAGGGCACCGATATCGAAAGCGCGCAATTCAATATCGACGCGGCCACGCTCGCCTACGCGGCGAATAACTGGATCAATCTCGATCACGACCAGATGTTCACGGGGTCGGCCGGCGCGCGATATCGATGGAATCACACGACCTTCACGAGCGATCTGCTGTTCGGCAGCGGTCTGCGCTCGGGGTTCGCGAACACGGACCATCTGCCGTTCTACACGCAAGTCAATCTCGGTGTGATCCAACAGTTCAACGAGCCGTATGTCGGCCCCGTGACGATCCGCCTCGCCGTCATCAATCTGTTCAATCGCGTCTATGAGTTGCGCGACGGGTCGGGCATCGGCGTCGAGGCGCCCCAGTACGGACCTCAACGCGCGTTTTACGCGGGTCTGTCGAAGTCGTTCTGATATCTGACGGAAATCGATCGATATGTTATCGCCTCAGTCACTGATCGTCGCCGCCGGAACCGTCGGCTGGATTCTCGTGCCGCTCGCGCTGCTCGGCGGCGTCGCGTTCGCGTTGATTGCCGAGCGCATCGTCGCGCTGCGGCTTATGGCTTCGCCGATTGCGCAGTTCGAACCCTTGCATTCGGGCGACGCCTCGACGCAAGCATCCGACGCATTCCGGCACCGGCTCACGTCCGCGCTCGCGGCGATGCCGCGTCGCCACGTGATTCATCGATGGATGGCCCCCGTCGTCGCGCATGACGTGCTCGACCACGCGCCGCTCTGGTGGATCGAGGCCCAGCTCGAAGCGCGCGCGCCACGCATCGAAAAGTCGTTGAATCGCGGACTCTGGCTGCTCGATACGATCGTCACGACCGCACCGCTCGTCGGCCTGTTCGGCACCGTGACGGGCATGATGGATGCGTTCCACCTGATCGGCGCCCAGGGGCTCGTGAATCCTTCGGGCGTCAGCGGCGGCGTCGCGCAGGCATTGATCGCGACCGCGATCGGCCTCGTGATCGCCGTGGTGTCGCTGATCGCCTTCAACGCGCTGACGCAACGCGTCGACGCAACGCTCGACGATCTGCAGGCGTTCGGCACGCAATGGCTCGCGACGCTGCGGTACATGCGCGATACGCGGACCGTGGATGCGGGTGCGGCGGGTGCGGGTGCGGGTGCGGGTGCGGGTGCGGGTGCGGGTGCGGGTGCGGGTGCGGGTGCGGGTGCGGGTGCGGCAACGACAAGGGCAGCGTCGGCACACGCGCAAATCCATGCGCCGGCTACTGCCGCATCCACCGCCGCGCATACGTCGGCGCGACACACGTCATGAAGCTCAAACGCGCTCGCCGTTCGCGTCGCGGCCGCATCGAAATCATCCCGATGATCGACGTGATGTTCTTTCTGCTCGCGTCGTATCTGTTGACGTCGCTCTCGATGCAACGGCTCGACGCACTCTCGATCGCCCTGCCCGACGGCACGGCTTCCGCGTTCAACAGCGCCGCGCCGTTGACGCTGAGCATCGATCGAAACGATCGGATCGAGGTCGCGGGCCAACGCGTGACGCTGGCCGAAGTCGGCCCCGCCGTGCGGGCCCGCCTGCATCGCGACGGCACGCTGGTCGTCGCGGCCGACGACAAGGCCACGCAAGGCACCGTCACGCGCGCGATGCTCGAAGCGCAACACGCAGGCGCGCGCTCGCTGTCGATCGTGATCCGGCATGCGCAATGATCGCGACGGCGGCAACGGGAGCGCACACGGTGCGCCGACGCGCGGCGCGCGTTCTCCGTCGGCGGCGAGAGGCACACGCGTCGACGCACACCTCAGCGCCCCGGTCGCCGCGACCCTCGGCGCGATCGTCTGGCTCGCGCTGCTCGCCGGGCTGCTTCGTGTGCTCGGGCTATCCCGCCACGATCAGGCCGAGCACGATGTGAGCGTGCCGCTCAATATCGTCGTCACACCGCCAGTCGCGATCGATACGGCGCCGCCGGATCCCGCACGCACAACGCCACGTCTTCCGGCCGCTGCACCGATGCCGACGCACACCGCCACATCCGCGCCTACGTCCATGGCGACCGCGACAGCAACGGCGACATCCATGTCGAAGCCTCTTTCGCCCCCGACGACCGGCCCGAAAACCCGCGTGCCGATGACCGCCGCGCATGCCGTCGACGCGCCCTCGCACACGACGCGGGCGACGCGGGCGACGCCGCCGCCCTCGACCGCCGACATGCCTCCCGCGACTTCGCCCTCGCCCGTTACGCCGGGCGCTGCCCCTGCCAAACCGACAAGCGACGCGCCGAGTGCCCCGAATGCGCCGAATGAACCGAACGCGACCCATGCATCGAACCCCGACGCCAGCCGCCCGCAAGCCTCGTCGGAATCCCGCGCATCGCCGACGGCACCCTCCGATGCCGGACCGCGCGGCACGACCGCGCACGCGCTCTATTCACCGCTCCCCGACGTACCCGACGACGCGCGCGAAGACGCCTTCAGCGCTGTCGCGGTCGCGCGCTTCACCGTTCACCCGGATGGCCGTTGCGACGTCACGCTCGTCGAGCCGACGCCGAATCCGACCTTGAATCGCTTGTTGCTCGCGAGCCTGCGTCAATGGCGCTTTGCCGCCGCGACCGAAGACGGCCATGCGGTCGAAACGACCCTCGATCTCCGCGTGCACTTCAACGTGCGCTGACACGTGCGCTGAGAGGTGTCGATGCGTGCGCCAACACGTGCACAGATCGCACGGTCGCTTCGCCGCGCCGCCTCGATCGATCGAACCGGTCGACACACGATCACGCGCGCTCGGATCAAGCCAACCCGTGCCGGAGGCCCGACACGACCTGCACGCACCCCATCGCGGCGATCACGCAGGCCGAGACCTGCGCAACACGCGCAAGCCATCGGTCGGGCATCCGCGCGCCGAGATGCGCGCTCACGCCGCTCAATGCAAGCCACCAGCATGCCGATCCCGTGAACACCCCCGCGACCATCAGCGCCGTGGCGCGCCACGGGCCGCCGTCCGATGCCGCGACACTCGAGCCGAGCGCAGCGAACATCGCGACGAACGATAGAATCGTCGTCGGATTCGAGAGGGTCAGCGCAAACGTCGTCGCGAACGCGCGGCGTACGCTGACGGTCGCGCCACGCGAGATGCCCGCACGTGCGCGCGTGCGGAACATCGCCGCCGCGAGCCAGAGCAGGAACAGACCGCCGCCGATTTGCAAAACCCGCGTCACGGCCGGAAAACCCGTCAC
The DNA here is from genome assembly GCF_003628125.1 of Pararobbsia silviterrae. Taxonomy (GTDB): domain Bacteria; phylum Pseudomonadota; class Gammaproteobacteria; order Burkholderiales; family Burkholderiaceae; genus Pararobbsia; species Pararobbsia silviterrae. Next base: position 60,879 of record NZ_RBZU01000014.1, on the reverse strand, counting down.
GATGCCGGCGACGCCGACCGCGCCGAGCAGCCCGTAGACCGCATCCGCGCATGCCGCGCCGAGACCCGTCGCCAAGCCGCGCTCGAATCCGTCGCTCAGGCTGCGTTCGATGCAAAGCATGCCGATCGGCCCGACCGGCGCCGCGATGCAAAACCCGATGGTCCAGGCGTTCATAAAAAGCATTCGATCCTCACTCGGGTAGACGTCCACTTCCCCGTCGCGGCCGCGCGCCGCCGCCACACGCGAGGCTCACGCATCGGACATCGCATCAAAACGCACAGACGCACGCACGCGCGAATCGCGGGGCGACACTGCCGGGACATCCGGCCATCGTAAAGAATCCGAAACTTGCCGGACACGCGGCATTTAAGGTATGACGTACGATCAACCTTAAAAACCGAAAGCCGACACCATGGATACGATCGATTGGCAACTCGTCGATGCGCTCCAGCTCGACGGACGCGCGACGCTGACGGCCCTTGCGAAGCACGTGGGCCTATCGGTACCGGCCGTGACCGAGCGCGTGCGACGGCTCGAAGACAGCGGCGTGATCGCCGGCGTCGTCGCGCGCGTCGATCCGCGCGCGGCCGGCTACGGCGTGACGGCGCTGATCGGCATCACGGTCGCGCAGCCGGCGAAAACGCGCTTCACGAAGTTTCTCGAAGGCATTCCCGAAGTGCTCGAATGCTTTCATGTGACCGGCGCGGACTCCTATGTCATGAAGGTCGTCGCGACGAGCGTCGAGCATCTCGAACATCTGATCTCGCGGATCAATCTCTACGGTGAAACCCGTACGTCGATCGTGATGTCGACGACGATCCCCGCGCGCCCCGTGCGCAAGCCGGCCGAATCCGGCGCGCCGCCGCGGCGCAGCAAACCGCGTACGCCGCGCTGACCAAGCGGTTCGGGCGGCTCAAACGGTCGTTTCAGTCCGTGGCGGCGCGGTCCGCGCGGCGGCCACGCAGTTCCGCCCGGCAAAGTTTGTGCGCGATGCATATACTGAATCCACGCAGTTTCCCGATCCGACGCATTCAGCGAGGCTTCGCGACCATGGTGACCATGAATCGACGCCAGTTCCTGAAAGTGTCCGCGACCACGCTGGCCGGTTCGAGCCTCGCCTTGATGGGGTTTTCACCGGAGCCCGCGCTCGCGGAAGTCAGGCAATACAAACTCGCGCGCATGACGGAGACGCGTAACACGTGTCCGTACTGCTCCGTCGGCTGCGGGATCCTCATGTACGGGCTCGGCGACCACGCGAAGAACGCGAAGGCGAGCATCATGCATATCGAGGGCGACCCCGACCATCCGGTCAATCGCGGCACGCTCTGTCCGAAAGGCGCGAGTCTGCTCGACTTCGTCCATAGTCCGAGCCGGCTGCTCTACCCCGAATATCGGGCGCCGGGGTCCGACACCTGGCAACGCATCACCTGGGACGACGCGCTCGATCGGATCGCAAAGAAGATGAAAGCCGACCGAGACGCGAATTTCATCGCGAAAAACGACGCCGGCCAGACCGTCAACCGCTGGCTCAGCACGGGCATGCTCGCGGCTTCCGCGAGCAGCAATGAAGTCGGCTATCTGACGCACAAGGCCATCCGCAGCATGGGAATGCTGCCGTTCGACAACCAGGCGCGTGTCTGACACGGCCCGACGGTGGCAGGTCTTGCCCCGACGTTTGGCCGTGGAGCGATGACGAATCACTGGGTCGACATCAAGAATGCCGACGTGATTCTCGTGATGGGCGGCAACTCCGCCGAAGCGCACCCGTGCGGGTTCAAATGGGTCGTCGAGGCGAAAGCGCACCGCAAGGCGAAGCTCATCGTCGTCGATCCGCGTTTTACGCGCACGGCGTCGGTCGCCGATTTCTATGCGCCGATCCGCACGGGGACCGACATCGCGTTCCTCGGCGGCGTGATCCACTATCTGCTGTCGAACGACAAGATCCAGCACGACTATGTCCGCAACTACACGGACATGAGCTTCATCGTGCGCGAGGACTTCGCGTTCAACGACGGCCTCTACTCGGGCTACGACGGGAGCAAGCATACGTACGCAGACAAGAGCACGTGGAACTATGAAATCGGCGACGACGGCTATGCGAAAGTCGATCCGACCTTGCAGGACCCGCGGTGCGTCTATCAGCTCATGAAGGCGCACTACGCGCGCTATACGCCCGAAGTCGTCGAATCGATCTGCGGCACGCCGAAGGAGAAATTCCTCGTCGTCTGCGAAACGCTCGCGAGTTGCTCGACGCCCGATCGCGCCTCGACGATCCTCTACGCGCTCGGCTGGACGCAGCACTCGGTCGGCGCGCAGATGTTGCGCACGGGTGCGATGGTCCAGTTGCTGCTCGGCAATATCGGCGTCGCGGGCGGCGGCATGAACGCGCTGCGCGGACACTCGAACATCCAGGGCCTGACCGACCTCGGCCTGCTGTCGAATTCGCTGCCCGGCTATATGTCGCTCGCGCTCGACGGCGAGCAGGACTTCGACGGCTACATCAAGAAACGCGCGCCGCAACCGCAGCGTCCGAACCAGCTCAGCTACTGGAAGAACTACAAGGCCTTCTTCGTCAGCATGATGAAGAGCTGGTGGGGCGATCACGCGAGCGCCGACAACAACTGGGCCTACGATTACCTGCCGAAGTACGACAAGCTCTACGACGTGCTCTATGCGATGGAGCTCATGCTCGAGGGCAAGATGAACGGCTATCTCGCGCAGGGCTTCAACCCGCTCGCGGCCGTCGCGAACAAGGGCAAGAACATCCGCGCGCTCGCGAAGCTCAAGTGGCTCGTCGTCATGGATCCGCTCGCGACCGAGACGTCCGAGTTCTGGAAGAACTACGGCGAATACAACGACGTGCGCAGCGCCGATATCCAGACTGAAGTGTTCCGCTTGCCGACCACGTGCTTCGCCGAGGAATTCGGCTCGCTCGTGAGTTCGAGCCGCGTGCTCCAATGGCACTGGCAAGGCGCGGACGGCCCCGGCGAATCGCGCAGCGATCTCGAGATCATGGCCGAGATCTTCACGCGCATGCGCACGCTGTATCAGAAGGACGGCGGCGCCTACCCCGACCCGATCGTGAATCTGACCTGGCCGTACGCGAACCCCTTGAGCCCGACGCCCGAGGAACTCGCGATGGAATACAACGGCAAGGCCCTCGAAGACCTGACCGATCCGAAGGATCCGTCGAAGGTGCTCGTCAAGGCGGGCACGCAGCTCTCGGCGTTCGCCCAGCTCAAGGACGACGGTTCGACCGCGAGCGGATGCTGGATCTTCTGCGGCGCGTGGACCCCCGAGGGCAATCAGATGGGCCGGCGCGACAACAGCGATCCGACCGGCATCGGACAGACCTTGAACTGGGCCTGGGCCTGGCCCGCGAACCGGCGCGTGCTGTACAACCGCGCGTCGTGCGATCCGAGCGGCAAGCCGTTCGACGCGCGGCGCGCGCTCATCGCCTGGAACGGCAAGGGGTGGACCGGCTCCGACATCCCCGACTACAAGGCCGACGAGCCGCCCGAAAACGGCATGGGCCCGTTCATCATGAACGCGGAGGGCGTCGCGCGTTTCTTCGCGCGCGACGGCATGGCCGAGGGCCCGTTCCCCGAACATTACGAGCCGTTCGAAACGCCGCTCGGCTATAACCCGATGCATCCGCACAATCCGCTTGCGACGAACAACCCCGCAGCGCGGATCTTCCCGGCCGACAAAGCCGGTCTCGGCAAGTCGCCCGACTATCCGCACACGGCGACGACGTATCGGCTCACCGAGCACTTCCACTACTGGACCAAGCACGCGCGCCTCAACGCGATCGTGCAGCCCGAGCAGTTCGTCGAGATCGGCGAGGATCTGGCCCGCGAGGTCGGTGTGGTCGCGGGCGATCGCGTCAAAGTGTCATCGAGCCGCGGACATATCGTCGCGGTCGCGGTCGTGACCAAACGGATCAAGCCGCTGATGATCGAGGGCAAGAAAGTGCAGACCGTCGGCATTCCGCTGCATTGGGGGTTCAAGGGACTGACGCGGCCGGGCTATCTCGCGAATACGCTGACGCCCGCGGTCGGCGACGCGAACACGCAGACGCCCGAGTTCAAGTCGTTCCTCGTCAAAGTCGAAAAGGCCTGAAGGAGACCGCCATGGCGTTGCAATCGCTCGATGTCAAACGCATGTCGGCCACGACGGTGCCCGAGACGCAGATCCGCGAACCCGCCACGGGCACCGTCGCGAAGCTCATCGACGTCTCGAAGTGCATCGGCTGCAAGGCGTGCCAGACCGCCTGCATGGAATGGAACGATCTGCGCGACGAGATCGGCACGACGACCGGCATCTACGACAATCCGCGCGACCTCAGCGAGCACTCGTGGACCGTCATGCGCTTTGCCGAATACGAGAATCCGAAAGGCGATCTCGAATGGCTGATCCGCAAGGACGGCTGCATGCATTGCGAAGATCCCGGCTGTCTGAAGGCGTGCCCGTCGCCGGGCGCGATCATCCAGTACACGAACGGCATCGTCGATTTCCACGAAGAGAACTGTATCGGTTGCGGTTACTGTATCGCGGGCTGCCCGTTCAATGTCCCGCGCCTCTCGAAGAAGGATCACCGCGTCTATAAATGCACGCTGTGTTCGGACCGCGTCGCGGTCGGCCAGGAACCCGCATGCGTGAAGACCTGCCCCACGGGCGCGATCATGTTCGGCACGAAGGAGGACATGAAACAGCAGGCCGCCGAGCGCGTCGTCGATCTCAAGGAACGCGGCTTCGACCACGCGGGGCTTTACGACCCGGCCGGCGTCGGCGGCACGCATGTCATGTACGTGCTCCATCATGCGGACCAGCCGAGTCTCTATCACGGCCTGCCCGACCGCCCGCGGATCAGTCCGATGGTGCGCCTCTGGAAAGGCGTCGCGAAACCGATCGCGCTCGCGGGCCTCGCGCTCGCCGCGCTCGGCGGTTTCTTCCACTACACGCGCATCGGCCCGAACGAAGTCACGGACGACGATGAACTCGCCGCGCGCGAGGAAGCATCGCGTATCCGCGCGGCCGCAGACGAACGACGCCGCGATGCCGGCCTCGGCGAGGAGTCTTACGATGCCTGATCCCCTGACGACGCCCGGCGCCCGCCCTACCCACGCGCCGCACGGCGCGCGCACGCGCATCGAGGACGATTCGATCCTGCCCGGCGCCGCGCTCGACGGCGAGGACCTGATCGTGCGCTACACGCCCAACGATCGGACGAACCACTGGATCACGGCGATCAGCTTTATCCTGCTCGCGCTATCCGGGCTCGCGATGTTCCATCCGGCGATGTTCTGGCTCTCGGCGCTGTTCGGCGGCGGCCAATGGATGCGGATCCTGCATCCGTTCATCGGCATCGTGATGTTCGTGTCGTTCGCGGTCCTCGCGCTGCGCTTCTGGCACCACAACCTCATGCAACGCGAGGATTGGCAATGGCTGCGCCAGATCGGCGACGTGCTCGCGAACCGCGAGGAGACGCTGCCTGAAATCGGCCGCTACAACGCGGGGCAAAAGCTGCTGTTCGTCGCGATGGTCGTGTGCCTGCTGTTGCTGCTCGTCAGCGGCGTGGTGATCTGGCGGCGCTATTTCGCGTTCTATTTCCCGATCGACGTGATCCGGATCGCCGCCGTCGTGCATGCATTCGCCGCGTTCGTGCTGATCATGGGGATCATCGTTCATATCTACGCGGCGCTCTGGATCAAAGGCTCGATTGGGGCCATGGTGCGCGGCACGGTGACGCTCGGCTGGGCGCGCAAGCATCATCCGCGCTGGTTTCGCGAAGTGATCCATTCGGACCGGCGCGCGGACTGAGGCGCGGACTGAGGCGCGGTTTTCGGCCGAAGACGGGGGCCCCGCCGGCGCGCCGGCACCGCTCGTCCCCGGATGGCAAACCCCGACGTCTTGACGTAGAGTGCAGCAGACCGCGCGGTTTTCAGCGATGGCGCTCGGTCACGCGGCACGGGCGGCCTCGCCGTCGCTGAAATCAGCGCGCGTACCGATGTGCATGCCGGCCCCCTCGACTGTCCACGACATCGACACCCATGCCAAGAATCCTCGAACCTGGCGAGATCGCGACGCTCGACGCGTCCGCGCTGCCGCGGATCAGACTGCCGGCGCGCGCGACGATCTTTTCCGCGCGCGCGCAGCGGCTTCGCGCGCTCGCGCACGAGAGCGCGATCGGCGGCTATCTGCGCCTCATGGCCTCGGTCGCCGATGCCCAGCACACGGTCCTCGGCGCCCTGCCGCCCGCGTCGATCGACCGCGCCGCGCTCGCGCTCGCGCTCGCGCAGCGCAACGGCATGCCGGTGCGGCCCGCCGCCGGGGCGACGCTCGATCCGGCATGGCGCGACATCCTGCGTGCGCTGAGCGTGTGTCTGCGCGACGCGCTTCGGGCCGACGTATCGCGCGACATACCGCACGACGTATCGCACAACGTATCGCACGACATATCGCGCGACACATCGGCCGCGGACGGCACACACGCGGTCGAGACGATCCTCGCCCGACTCGACGCGATGACGCCCGACGATCTCGACCGGCTCGCGGCCGCCGTGCTCGAACACGATCTCGCGCGGGTCGACATCGCGCTCGCGCCGTTCATCCATGCGGCGCTCGAAATCGCGTGGACGCAGTATGCGTGCGCGCTCGATACGTCCGAACTGCCCTATCTCGACACGCCGGGTCTCTGTCCGACATGCGGGTCGCCGCCCGTCGCGAGCATCGTGCGCATCGGCGGCGCGCACGATGGCTATCGCTATCTGCAGTGCGGCCTCTGCGCGACCGAGTTCCATCTCGTGCGCGTCAAGTGCGCGTATTGCGACTCGACCAAGGGCATCGCCTACTACAGCGTTGATGAAAACGACGACAGCGCAACGCCGCGCGCCGTCGATGCCGGCGCGCGCCCGGCCGCGCCGGGACGCGTACCGGGCACACGCGCCGAGTCGTGCGATGCGTGCCGCCACTACGTCAAGATCTTTGCGCAGGCCACGCTGCTCGACGCCGAACCGTTCGCCGACGATCTCGCAAGCATCGGGCTCGATCTGCTCATGAACGAGGCCGGCTACACGCGTGCGTATCCGCATCCGTTTCTGTGGCCTGCCGCGTCTGACGTACCCGACGTATCTGACGCATCCGGCGCGCGGAATGCGCCGAACGAGCCGGATGTGCCCGACACATGAGTGAAGACGGCGGCACGGACCGTGGCGCGCTCGCGCGCATCCCTTCGATCGAACGCCTGCTCGCATCGGACGCGTTTGCCCCCGCGATCGCGCGGTACGGCCGCCACCGCACGCTCGACACGCTGCGCGCGCTGCTCGACACGCATCGTCAGGCGTTGCGCAACGAGGCCGCGCAGCGCGCGCGGGCCAACGACGACCTCGCCCCGCGGCTCGACGCCGATACGCTCGCGGCGCAAACGCTCGAACGCCTCGAAGCCGACGCCGCGCCGCGCTTGCGGACCGTATTCAATCTGACCGGCACGGTCCTGCATACGAATCTCGGCCGCGCCTTGCTGCCCGAGTCGGCGATCCGTGCGGTCGTCGAAGCGATGACACGGCCCGCGAACCTCGAATTCGATCTCGCCTCGGGCGCGCGCGGCGATCGCGACGATCTCGTCGCGCCGCTGCTGCGCGAGCTCACGGGGGCCGAAGCCGCGACCGTCGTCAACAACAATGCCGCGGCCGTGCTTCTCGTGCTCGCCGCGCTCGCGCCGCGCAAGGAGGTCATCGTCTCGCGCGGCGAGCTCGTCGAGATCGGCGGCGCGTTCCGGATTCCCGACATCATGGCGCGCGCCGGTGCGAAACTGCACGAAGTCGGCACGACCAATCGCACGCATCTTCATGACTACGCGAACGCGATCGGACCGCGCACGGCGATGCTCATGAAAGTCCACGCGAGCAATTACGCGATCGAGGGCTTCACGCATGCAGTCGAACTGGATGCGCTCGCGACGCTCGCGCGCACGCACAACCTGCCCGTTGCCGTCGATCTCGGCAGCGGCTCGTTCGTCGAACTCGCGCAATACGGCCTGCCGCATGAAACCACGGTCAGACAAACCGTCGAAGCCGGCGCGGACATCGTGACGTTCAGCGGCGACAAATTGCTCGGCGGCCCCCAGGCCGGGCTCATCGTGGGTCGCGCCGATCTGATTCAGCGCATCAAGAAGCATCCGCTCAAACGCGCGCTGCGCGTGAGCAAGCTCACGCTCGCGGCGCTCGAACCCGTGCTCGCGCTCTATCGCCATCCCGAGACGCTGACGGAGCAATTGACGACCTTGCGCCTGTTGACGCGCGCGCCCGCTCAGATGCATGAAGCGGCAGCACGTCTCGCGCCCGTGCTCGCGCGATGGGCCGGCGCCGAGTTCGCCGTCGCGGTCGAGCCGATGTTGAGCCAGATCGGCAGCGGCGCGCTGCCCGTCGATGTCCTGCCGAGCGCGGGCCTCGTCGTGCGGCGTGCGGACGGGAAACCCGGCGGACGTGTGCTGTTGGCGCTCGAACGCGCGCTGCGCGCGCTGCCGCGTCCCGTGATCGGCCGCCTTGCCGATCACGCGTTGCGGCTCGATCTCCGGTGTCTCGAACATGACGACGAAGCCGTCTTTGTCGCGCAGCTCGCGGGCGCGCTTCGATCGTCATGATCGTCGGCACGGCGGGACATATCGATCACGGCAAAACCACGCTCGTGCGCGCGCTGACCGGCGTCGATACGGACCGGCTCAAGGAAGAAAAGGCGCGCGGCATTTCGATCGAGCTCGGATACGCGTATGCGCCGCTCGAAAACGGCGACGTGCTCGGCTTTATCGACGTGCCCGGGCACGAACGCTTTATCCATACGATGGCCGCGGGCGCATGCGGCATCGACCATGCGTTGATCGTCGTGGCGGCCGACGACGGGGTCATGCCGCAGACGCGCGAGCATCTGGCGATTCTCGAACTGCTCGGCGTCACGCAAGGCTTTGTCGCGCTGACGAAGATCGATCGCGTCGACGACGCGCGATGCGACGCGGTCCGGCACGAGATTGCGGCGCTGCTGGCGCCGACGCCGTTCGCGCATGCGCCCGTGTTCGCGGTTCAGGCGACGGCGCCCGGCGATCCGGGTGTCGCCGCGCTCGATCGCGCGCTACGCGCGCGGGCGACCGAGTCGCGGGCGCGGCGCGACGATGCCTTGTTCCGGCTCGCGATCGATCGCGTCTTCACGCTCGCCGGGCACGGCACGATCGTGACGGGCACCGTGTTCTCGGGATCCGTGCGCGTCGGCGACACACTTCGCCTCGTGCCCGACGGCGCCGCGGTCCGCGTGCGCGGCATCCATGCGCAGAACCGCGCTGCCGAACATGGGCACGCGGGCCAACGCTGCGCGCTCAATCTCGCATCGATCGACAAGGATCGGATGCGCCGCGGCGATGCGATGGTCGACGATCGGCTCGCGGCGTTGTCCGCGCGGGTCGATACGGATCTGTCGTTGCTCGGCGACGCGGCGTCGCCGCTCACGCACTGGAGTCCCGTGCACGTGCATATCGGCACCTTGCATGCGCTCGCGCACGTCGCGCTGCTTGACGATGCGCCGCTTGCACCGGGCAAGACGGCGCGCGCGCAACTCGTGTTCGAGACGCCCGTCTGCGTCGTGCCCGGCATGCGCTTCGTGATTCGCAACGCGCAGGCGAGCGCGACGATCGGCGGCGGGCGGGTACTCGATCCGTTCGGCCCCGCGCGCAAGCGGCGCGGCGCGCAACGACGCGTCTGGCTCGACGCGATAGCCGCGTGGCTCGACGCGCAACGGATCGAACCGCTGCTCGACGCGTCGCCGTTCGGATTGCCGAGCCGGCTCGCCAGTCATTTGACGGGTCGAGCGGTCGAGCGACTCGCGCTGCCGCCGGGTGTGCGTCTCGTATCGGACGCCGACGAACGCGTGCTGATCCTCGGCGGACATTGGGACGCGTTGGCGGAACGCGTGCTCGCGGCGCTGCGCGCATTCCATACGCGCGCGCCCGATGAGATCGGTCCGGACGCCGCGCGGCTGCGGCGCATCGTCGCGCAGACCTGGCCCGACGGCGTCTGGCGCGCGTTGCTCGACGCCCTCGCGCAGGCCGGCGGCATCCGGCGCTCGGGCCCGTGGCTGCATCTGCCCGATCACGTGCCGGCGCTCGACGACGCGGAACGCACGCAGGGCGACGATGTACTTGCACGCGTGCGAGCGGGGCGTTTCGATCCGCCGTGGGTGCGCGAGATCGGCACGGCGAGCGGCCTAGGCGAGGACCGTGCGCGCCGGATCATGCAGCGGCTCGCGCAGCGCGCCGAACTCCATCAGATCGTGCGCGATCTGTTCTATGACCCGGCGGCCATCGCGGAACTCGCCGCGCTCGCGCGCAGCGTCGCGACATCGCCCGGCGACCGCGTCACCGCGGCGGCGTTTCGCGATGCGACGGGGCTCGGGCGCAAGCGCGCGATTCAGGTTTTGGAGTTCTTCGACCGGCTTGGCTATACTCGCTTTCACCGCGATGCGCACTGGATTCGCGCGCCCCGCGGCGTACATCCGTTCGAGCAGCCGGAGCGCGCGCAGGCGGCGCAGCCGTCGTTTCGATCATGACGCACGGAAGGCATCCGCATCCGGTGGTGCGGCTGGACTTCAAATCCAGTGGGGGGCGTCAGACGCTCCCGGGTAGGTTCGACTCCTGCTGCCTTCCGCCCTCGGCTTCCCGGCCCGTGATCGCGTGTCCGTATCGCGGGCGATTTCATATGAAGGGGCGTGGCATGCTGCCCGATTCATGAATCGGGCAGCCCCCTCTTCCGTCAATCGATCGCCTACATCATAAGAACGCGATCGAAGCATCGCCCGCGCCGCTCGAACTTTCGTTCTTGATCACGATGGTGCGGCCGAAGGCGAACGGCATACCGAGCGCGATCCCCGAATTGACGACGCCGTCGTAGGTCAAGTCGTCAAAGGCCGCGTAGCCCGACGAGATGTCTGTTTGCGCATCACCGACGTTCAGATCGATCGTGGCCGTGCTGTGCGTGCTCGTGTTCGACGTGAGCGTCAAGGCGGCGGTCTGCGTCGGCGACGCGCAAAAATACCCCGTATAAGGCGTGCCGCAGGGCGTGATCGTCGAGTCGGGCAGATACGTCGCGGGCAAGCCCAAGGCGAGGAAGCTCGACGGATAGGCGACACCTTTGTACGTCGCCGTGAATTCGCCGTTCGCATCGAGCGGGATCGTCGTGACCGAACTGAAGGTGTTATCCGATTGCGAGCCGACACCGAAGAGCAGCAAGCCCGTTGCACTCGACGCGCCGCTGCTCGAGATACTCGGCAATTCGATCACCGTGCCGTTGGCATCGCTGCCGAATCCGCTCGCGAGGTTCTTGACCTGCTGGTCTTCGGGTACGGTGCCCGGCGTCGAGCATGACGACGCATCGGCGCAGACGTAGTAGCGCTGCGAGCTCGCACTCGTGCTCGTCGTGCAGGTGACTCCGCAGTCATAGATCGCAGGCCCGATACCGAGCACGCCGTTGGCGCCGAGCGCGGTCTGGCTGCCGAGACTGCCCCCTTGCGTCGTGCATGTCGTGGGCGCGTTGCCCGCCGTCGTATCGCCGACAATCTCGACCGACTGAGCCGGCGCCATTTCACCGGACATATAGACGTCGGCCGCACGCACCGAACCCCATAGATACCCCCCATTGATCGGCGCGCATTCGTCGATGGGATCGCTCGTCGACGGTTGGAGAACCGGCGTCAGGGCATTGATGAACGATAGGCTGAGCGCCGTGTTGAGCACGCGCAGTCCTGTCGAATGCGTGTCGATCATGATGTGGTCGACGGTCGTGCAGTTGCTCGTCGTGCCGGGCGCGCAGACCGTCACGGTGACATAGGCCTGATTGAACGTGGACGTACCGAGCGTCGAGTCGACGGCCAACGACACCGAATTGGCTGCGGTCGACTGCGGCACCGTCGGCGCCGTGCTCGTGGTGCCGCCGCCCGAGGTCGTGGTGCTTGATGCGGTGCTCGACGAATCGCCGCCGCAGCCGGCGAGCGCGAGCATCAGCGTGCATGCGACCGCCGAGGCCGCGGCGCGGCCTGACGTGCGCGGGGTGGCGTGAACGCGCAATCGCGCGCGATCGGCGGCAATGGGCGTGGCAAGCATCGCAAACAGGACGCCGAGTGTCAGTGTCATCAGCACTGCCAGCGTCATCAGGACTGCAATTGGGATTGTCATCGGCAAACCGTGTCGAAGAGAACGGCAACAAACGCGCACTACACCCAGGCAATCGCAACAGGAGGACGCGTCACGAACGCGCACGACGGCGCGCGCCCCTCCTATCGCTGACACGCGCATCGGCGTGAATTGTAACGGGAATGATTTAAATGCATAGGAAATGTAATGTTCACGACATGGGCACGCTGCATACGCGGGACATGGAAGGCCGTGCGCGGCGCGTGGATAAGCGCGTACAGCGCGTCCGCCTGGATCGGGAAGGTTGAGAAAACGCATCGCATAGGGGGCTCTGCCCGACCCACGTGCTTCGCTGCCGGCGGCGCCCGCATGAATCCATCGACACGTGCGGATGAAATCGTGAGTGCCGAGCGTATCCACTGTGTATGCTGCTTGGACGCACAAAGGACGTCCAAGCAGCGCAGACGTCAGACACGCCCACGGTCACGACAATGGAACCCAAATGGAACCCATCGCCCACGCCGCCGTCCCGACCCTCACCTCGCTCGCGCACGGCGGCGGCTGCGGCTGCGGCTGCAAGATCGCGCCCGGCGTGCTCGCGGATCTGCTCAAACGCGATGCGCGCGTCGCGCGCCCCTTCGCGGATCTGCTCGTCGGCACCGAAACCGCCGATGACGCGGCCGTCTATCGGCTCAACGACCGGCAGGCCATCGTCGCGACAACCGACTTCTTCATGCCGATCGTCGACGACCCGTTCGACTTCGGCCGCATCGCGGCGACCAATGCGCTCTCCGATGTCTATGCGATGGGCGGTACGCCGATCCTCGCGCTCGCGATCGTCGGCATGCCGGTCAACGTCCTGCCGCACGCGACGATCGCGCGCATTCTCGAAGGCGGTGAAGCCGTCTGCGCCGACGCGGGCATTCCCGTCGCGGGCGGCCACTCGATCGATTCGGTCGAACCGATCTACGGCCTCGCCGCGCTCGGCCTCGTCGATCCCGACCGCGTGATGCGCAACAGCGGCGCGCTCGCAGGCGACGTCCTGATCCTCGGCAAGCCGCTCGGCGTCGGCATCCTGTCGGCGGCGTTCAAGAAACAGCGGCTCGACGACGCGGGCTATCGCGCGCTGATCGCGACGACGACGCGCCTGAACCGGCCCGGCGCCGCGCTCGCGACCCTCGACGGCGTCCACGCGATGACCGACGTGACGGGCTTCGGCCTGCTCGGCCACACGCTCGAAATGTGCCGCGGCGCAAAGCTCGGCGCGTCGATCGACTATGCGGCGCTGCGCTGGATCGACGGCGCCGTCGCGCATGCCGACGCGGGCATCCTGACCGGCGCGTCGACGCGCAACTGGGCGTCGTACGGCGACGCCGTCGATCTGGCCGCGTCGTTGCCGCGCAGCGCGCAGACGCTGCTGACCGATCCGCAGACCTCGGGCGGCCTGCTCGTGGCCTGCGATCGGCACGCGGCCGAGCGCGTGCTCGAGGTGCTGCGCGGCGAAGGCTTCGGCGATGCGGCCGTCATCGGCGCCATCACGGACGGCCCACCGCGCATCCACGTACGCTGATCGAACGCGCGGCATCGGCATCGATCGAGGCGACGGCATCGATCACGACGACGACCGCGCCACGACTCGGGCGCAGCGGGCGCCGACCCGCGCACGTTATAATCGCCCGCACCTCTGCACCGCATCGGCACCTCGCTGCGGGACCTCGAGCGCGTCGACGACACCCCGGACAGCGCGCCGTTCCGGTCGGCCCCTCCACCCTGGGCCCGCGTTCCCGACACGCACACGCGACGCCCCTCGCGCCGTCGCGCTCCGTTCTCTTACAGGAAGGCACATGCTCGCGCGCATCACCCGTCTGTTCCCGCTCTGGGCGGTCCTGATCTCGTTCGCCGCCTACGCGCGCCCCGCCACGTTCGGCCCGATCGCGCCCCACGTGACCACGCTGCTCGCACTCGTCATGCTGTCGATGGGCGTCACGCTCTCGCTCGACGACTTCAAACGCGTGATCACGCGTCCGGCTCCCGTGATCGCGGGCATCGGCCTCCACTATCTCGTGATGCCGCTCGCCGCCTGGGTCATCGCGCACGCGCTGCGGATGCCGCCCGACCTCGTCGCCGGCATGGTGCTCGTGGGCAGCGTCGCGAGCGGCACGGCATCGAACGTCATGATCTACCTCGCGCGCGGCGACGTCGCGCTGTCGGTCACGATCAGCGCGCTGTCGACGGTGGTCGGCATCGTCGCGACGCCGCTGCTCACGCGGCTCTATATCGATGCGTCGATCGCGGTCGACGTGCGCGGCATGCTGCTGAGCATCGTGCAGATCGTCGGCTTGCCCATCGCGGCCGGTCTGCTCCTCCATCACTTCTTCCATCGCACGATCGCGCGTATCGAACGCTTTCTGCCCCTGCTCTCGATGATCGCGATCGTGCTGATCATCGCGTCGGTCGTCGCGGGCACCGCGCACAGCATCGCGACAGTCGGGCCCATCGTGCTGGTCGGCGTGATCCTCCACAACGCGACCGGCCTGCTCGGCGGATATTGGGGCGGCCGTCTGCTCGGCTTCGACGAATCGGTCTGCCGGACGCTCGCGATCGAGGTCGGCATGCAGAACTCGGGCCTCGCGGCGACGCTCGGCAAGCTCTATTTTTCGCCGCTCGCCGCGTTGCCCGGCGCCTTGTTCTCGGTCTGGCACAACCTGTCGGGATCGCTGCTCGCCGGCGTCTGGGCCGGGCGTCCCGTCAATCCGGCCGGCGGCCGGCGGGCCGCGGGTCTCGGCTCGGCCGATCCGCGCAACGACCGCACCGCCTAGGGCGCGCCTGCGGACAGCGCGCCCGCCCGCGCGGCGCATGTCCGGCACCCGGCCGCACGTAATACGAGTATGAATACGAGTACGAGTTTGCATCGATGACGAAGCTCAATGCCCACGACCGCCGCGCCCACCATCTCGCGCTGCTCGTCGCCGCCACGTTCTTCATGGAGTATCTCGACACGACGGTCGTCGCGACCGCGCTGCCGCAGATGGCCACGTCGTTCCACGTCGGCCCGAACGATCTGAGCTTCGGCATGGCGGCCTATATGCTCGCGCTCGCCGTGTTCATCCCGGTCAGCGGGTGGATCGCCGACCGCTTCGGCGCGCGCACCGTGTTCGGCGGCGCCATCGGCGTCTTCACGATCGCGTCGATCCTCTGCGGGCTGTCGAACGGCGTCGAGACGTTCACCGGCGCGCGCCTGCTCCAGGGCATCGGCGGCGCGATGATGGTGCCCGTCGGACGCATGATCGTCGTGCGCAATACCGACAAAAGCCGCCTCATGCAGGCAATCTCGACGATCACATGGCCGGCGATCTTCGCGCCCGTCGTCGGACCGCCGCTCGGCGGCTTCATCACCGACGTCGCATCGTGGCGCTGGATCTTTCTGCTCAACGTCCCGTTCGGCATCGCGGCGATCGTCTGCGTGATCATGCTCGTCAAGAACGAACGCGACCCCGCGCATCGCGGACTCGATGTCGTCGGCTTCGTGCTCAGCGGCGCCTCGCTGATCTGCCTCATGTACGGCACCGAACTCGCGAGCCGCGAATCGACGGGGCTCGCGTGGCCGCTCGCGTTGATGGCCGCCGGGCTGCTTGTCGGCGTCGTATCGTTCCGGCACGCGCGGCATCATGCGCACCCGCTGATCGACTATGCGCTGCTCAAGGTGCCGACGTTCTCGGTGACGGTCGTCAGCGGCACGCTGAGCCGCATCGGCATCAACGCCGTGCCTTATCTGATGCCGCTGATGTTCCAGATCGGCTTCGGGCTATCGGCGTTCAATTCGGGTCTGCTGCTGCTCGTCAGCGCGATCGGCAACTTCGGCATGAAGGCGCTCACGACGCCGATCATGCAACGCTTCGGTTTTCGGCCCACGTGCTTGATCAGCGTCGGCGGCGCGGGCATCGCGACGCTCGCGTGCGGATGGATGGATCCCGGCGTCCTGCTGATCTGGACGCTCGTCGTCGTGTTCGTCTATGGGGCGATGCGGTCGCTGCTCTTTTCGACGCTCGCGACACTCGCCTACGTCGATATCGAGAAGCCGCGCATGGGCGCGGCCAGCACGCTCTGGAGCGCGGCCCAGCAGATGACGATCGGCATGGGCATCGCATTCGGCGCGCTCGCGCTGCGCGGCGCGACGTGGTTCCATAACGGCCACGGCGGCCCCGCGCATCCGCACACGGTCGTCGAATTCCGCTGGGCGTTCGTCGTCTGCGGCATCCTGACGCTGCTTTCGCTGCCCGGCTATCTGCGCATGGCGCGCAATGCCGGCCACGCGGTCACGCGCGGCACGGACGCGGCGAAATAAGCCGCATCGATCACCCGCCTGACCGCATACGCCGCGGCGGCCGCACATGGCCGCCCGGCTCGGGGCATGCGCAAGACATGTTCAGGGCATGCTCAGGGCATGATCTGCCCGCCGTTGACCTCGAGCACCTGCCCCGTCACATAGCCGCTCAACGTCTCGCTCGCGAGGAACAGAAACGCGCCCGCGCACTCGTCGGCCGTGCCGAGCCGGCCCATCGGGATCGACTGCGTGAACGTGCGCATGATCTCGGGACTCGAGATGCCGTCGTGGAACGGCGTCTCGATGACGCCCGGCGCGACCGCATTGACGCGAATCTTCTGCGGGACCAGTTCCTTGGCCATCGTGCGCGTGACGGTCGAGACGAAGCCCTTGCAGCCCGCATAAAGGCTCGCGCCCGGACCGCCGCCCGTGCGCGCGGCTTGCGACGTCACGTTGATGATGCTGCCGCCGTGCGCGGCCATCAGCGGGATCACGCGCCGGCTCACGGCGATCACCGAGCGCGCGTTGAGCTGGAAGACCTCGTCGATCAACGCGTCGTCGATATCGACGACCGGCGAGCGCCGGACCATACCGCCCGCGTTGTTGATCAGCACGTCGATGCGGCCGAAATGCGCGTGCGCGTCCGCGACGAGCCGATCGACGTCGGACGTGATCGTCAGATCCGCGGCGAAAGCGCGCGCCTCGCCGCCGGCCGCCTCGATCGATTCGACGAGCTGCTCGGCTTCCGCCTTGCGGCTCCGGTAGTGGATCGCGACACGCGACCCGGCCGCGCCGAACGCGCGCGCCGCCGCGGCGCCGATGCCCGAGCCGCTTCCCGTGATCAACACGACCTTGCCCTTCAGATCCTGCATGCGTCTGTCCTCTTCGATGAATGGATGGCCCGACGTCACATCGTCGCGCCGATATGCCAGGGCACGAACTCGTTCTGCCCATACCCGTGCAGTTCGCTCTTCGTCGCGGCGCCCGACGCGGTCGCAAGCATCAGCTCGAAAATCTGCGCACCGACTTCGTCGATGCTCTGCTCGCCTTCGACGATGCGTCCGCAGTTGAGGTCGATGTCCTCTTCCTGCCGGATCCAGAGCGCGGTGTTCGTGCCGAGCTTCAGCGACGGCGACGGCGCGCATCCGTAGGCCGAACCGCGCCCCGTCGTGAAGCAGATCAGATTCGCGCCGCCCGCGACCTGTCCGGTCGCCGAGACGGGATCGTAGCCCGGCGTGTCCATGAACACGAGCCCGTGCGCCGTGACCGGCTGCGCATACTCGTACGCGTCGACGAGGTTCGTCGTGCCGCCCTTGGCGACCGCGCCGAGCGATTTTTCGAGGATCGTCGTCAGGCCGCCGGCCTTGTTGCCCGCCGACGGATTGTTGTTCATGTCGGCGTTCATGCGCGCGCAATGGTCTTCCCACCAGCGGATCCGCGCCACGAGCTTTTCGCCGACGTCGCGCGACACGGCGCGTCGCGTGAGCAAGTGCTCGGCGCCATAGACTTCGGGCGTCTCGGACAGGATCGCCGTACCGCCGTGCGCGACGAGCCGATCGACCGCCGCGCCGAGCGCGGGATTGGCCGTGATGCCCGAATACCCGTCGGAGCCGCCGCACTGCAGGCCGACGATCAGATGCTCGGCCGACACGGGCTCGCGCGTCACGCGATTCGCTTCGGGCAACAGCGCCTTGACCTGTTCGATGCCCGAGGCGACGGTACGCGCCGTGCCGCCCGTTTGCTGGATCGTCATCGTGCGCAGCGTCTCGCTGCGCTTGAGGCCCTGCGACTCGACGAGACCATCGATCTGGTTCGTCTCGCAGCCGAGACCGATCATGAGCACGGCCGAAAAATTCGCATGCCGCGCATAGCCCGCGAGCGTGCGCCGGATCAGGCCGATCGCCTCGCCTTCCGAGTCGAGCGCGCACCCTTGCCCGTGCGTGAGCGCGACGACGCCGTCGACGTTCGGATAGTCGGCGAGCGCCTCGGGATGGATGTCGCGGCGGAAATGGTCGGCGATCGCGCGCGCGACCGTCGCCGAACAATTGACCGACGTCAGGATGCCGATGTAATTGCGCGTCGCGATGCGGCCGTCGGCGCGACGGATGCCGAGAAACGTGCGCGGCGCGTCGACACGCGGCGTCGGATGCGCGTCGACGCCGTACGCGTAGTCGCGCTCGAAATCGCCCATCGCCATGTTGTGCGTGTGAATGTGCTCGCCGACGCGGATATCGCGCTTCGCGAAGCCGATGATCTGCCCATAGCGGCGCACGGCCTGATTCGCGGCGACGGCCCGTACGGCGACCTTGTGACCCGCGGGGATCAAGCCGCCGACGACCGCGCCCGCCATCAGCGGCGCACCGGGCAACAATTGCTGGCGCGCGATCGCGACGTCGTCGCGCGCGTGCAGCAGGATCAACTGCGGCGAGAGCCCTTCGATCGGCGCGCGGGCCGTCTCGGTACCGGAATGAAGCAGGGTCGAATTCATGGGGAATCTCTAGTTGGAATGCGGCGCAAGCCCGCGTCGCGCGCGCGTCGGAAAATCCGGCGCGTGCGGCGCGCACCCTCGGCACGCGTATCGGATGCGGGTATCGCAACCGGTCGCATCACGCAGGCACGTGCCGCCTGAACGCCTGTCTCGGGCGATGGCGACTAATATACTAATCAATTCGCCCGCTGCGAAGCGCCGCCGCGCACATATTGTCAAACGTGTCGGCATCGGCTTCGAGTCGGCGAATCCCGCATCGGGGATCGTTCCGGCGAGCGTCGGCGCCGGCGGGCGCGAACGCCCGAAGGACATGCCGTGCACAGGCCGCCCGTTTGAGTCGATTATTTCGAATGTCGCACCCAACACGCGCGTTTCCTTCTCCGATTCGCGATCGGACAGCCGGCCCGCGACCCGCCTCGCCGATGCCTTCAGGGCCGATCTGTGCTACCTTTGCGCTGTTTTTGCCAAGGGTGCCGGGCGCATCGGGCGCCGCTCCGGCCGGCGCCTTCAGGGCGCGCGCTTGTCGAAGCGGTTTCGCGCGCCTCAAACGCCGCCTGTCACGTTCATTGCGCATGAAGGAGCTCCGTGAGCGTCGCCGAACCCATCGAAACCCAAAATACGAAACGTCAGTCCCCCGAGCATGAGGTCCCCGCCGCCGCGTCGGCCGAGGCCCCCGTCATGCTCGACAGCGCGGCACGCCGATCCATGTCGAACCCATCCCCGGAGACCAGCAGCGAACGCGTGGCCGCCGGCAGCTCGTTTTACGCCGCGATGCGGATCCTGCCGCCCGCGCAGCGCGACGGCATGTTCGAGATCTATTCGTTCTGCCGCCAGGTCGACGATATCGCCGACGCCGAAGGCCCGCGCGACGGCCGCCAGGCCGCGCTCGAACAATGGCGCCGGGATCTCGACGACGTCTACGCGGGGCTGCCGCCCGAGCGGCTGCGTCCGCTTGCGCGCACGATCACGACGTTCGCGCTCGACAAGGCCGACTTCCTCGCGGTCGTCGACGGCATGGAAATGGACGTCGTTTCGACGATCGTCGCCCCCGACCTCGCAACGCTCGATCTCTATTGCGACCGCGTCGCGAGCGCGGTCGGCCGCTTGTGCGTGCGCATCTTCGGCATGGCGCATGACGACGGCATCGCGCTGTCGCACCATCTCGGGCGCGCGCTCCAGTTGACGAATATCCTGCGCGACATCGACGAAGACGCGGACATCGGCCGCGTCTATCTGCCGCGCGAATCGCTGCTCGCCGCGGGCGTCACGACGCTGACGCCCGAAGCCGTGCGCGCAAGCCGCCTCGATCTCGCGTGCGCGCCGCTGATTGCGCAGGCGAAGGAACACTTCGCCGTATCGACGACGATCATGAAGCGCTATCCGCGCGGCGTCGTCATCGCACCGAAGATCATGGCCGAAGCCTATGGCGCGATCCTCGACAAACTCATCGCACGCGGCTTCGACACGCCGCGCGCGCGCGTACGTGTCTCGAAGCTTCGCCTGATCGCGCTGCTCATCAAGAACAAATACTTTTGACGCGCGAAGATTCACCGTTTCAAAGATTGAAGATGACCATGACTTCCGACCTGGCGACGCCGCCTGACGCCCCGCTTGGGACCTCGCTTGGGACCTCGCTTGATATGCCGTTCGGCACCCCGCCCGCCGGCGCCGCCGCGCAGCCCCCCGACGCCGCCGCACCCGCGCACGCGGATCTCGAACGCGGCATCGCGGCCGCGCGCGACGCGCTGATCGATCTGCAGCACGACGACGGCTACTGGCTGTTCGAACTCGAAGCCGATGCGACGATTCCGGCCGAGTACATCCTGTTCGTCCACTTCCTCGGCGAAACGCCGGACCTCGCACTCGAAGCGAAGATCGTCGCGTATCTCAAGCGCATCCAGGGCAAGCACGGCGGCTGGCCGCTGTTCCACGACGGCAGGCTCGACGTCAGCGCGAGCGTCAAGGCGTATTTCGCGCTCAAGATGGCCGGCGAATCGCCCGACGCGCCGCATATGCGGCGCGCGCGCGAGGCGATCCTCGCGCACGGCGGCGCGAACATGAGCAACGTCTTCACGCGCGCGATGCTCGCGATGTTCGGCGTCGTCGACTGGAAAGCGGTCCCGATGATGCCGGTCGAGATCATGCTGCTGCCGACCTGGTTCCCGTTCCATCTGTCGAAGGTCTCGTACTGGGCGCGCACGGTCATCGTGCCGCTGCTCGTGCTTCAGACGCTGCGCGCGCGTGCGCGCAATCCGAAGGGCGTCACGATCGACGAGCTGTTTATCGGCTCGCCGCGCGACGTCGGCCCGACGCCGCGCGCCGGGCACCAGAGCCGCGCGTGGTTCACGTTCTTCAACATCGCCGACACGGTGCTGCGCGCAACCGAATCGCTGTTCCCGAAGCGCTCGCGCAAGAAAGCGATCGATGCGGCCGTCGCCTTCGTCGACGAACGGCTCAACGGCGAGGACGGCCTCGGCGCGATTTTCCCGGCGATGGTCAACTCGGTCATGATGTACGACCTGCTCGGCTATCCGGCCGACCATCCGAACCGCGCAATCGCGCGACGGTCCGTCGACAAGCTGCTCGCGATCCAGGACGACGAGGCCTATTGCCAGCCCTGTCTGTCGCCCGTCTGGGACACGGCGCTGACCGCGCACGCGCTGATCGAGACCGGCGACGCCCGCGCGATCGAGCACGCGACGCGCGGCCTCGACTGGCTCGTGCCGCTGCAGATCCTCGACGTGCGCGGCGACTGGATCTCGCGGCGTCCCGACGTACGGCCCGGCGGCTGGGCGTTCCAGTTCGCGAACCCGCACTACCCCGACGTCGACGACACGGCCGTCGTCGCGATGGCGATGGACCGCGCGCAGCGCATTCACGGCGACACGCGCTACGACGCCGCGATCGACCGCGCCTGCGAATGGGTCATCGGCATGCAGAGCAGCAACGGCGGCTGGGGCGCGTTCGAGCCCGAGAACACGCATCTGTACCTGAACAACATTCCGTTCTCGGACCACGGCGCGCTGCTCGACCCGCCGACGGTCGACGTCTCGGCGCGCTGCCTGTCGATGCTCGCGCAGTTGCCCAAGCACAAGGAACGCGATGCGTCGGCCGAACTGGCGCTCAAGTACCTGATCGACGATCAGGAGAAGGACGGCAGCTGGTACGGCCGATGGGGCCTCAACTACGTCTACGGCACGTGGTCGGCGCTTTGCGGTCTGCGCGCGGGCGGCATCGAGCCGGGTTCGCCGATCCTCGAACGCGGCGCGCAGTGGCTGCTCTCGATCCAGAACGCCGACGGCGGCTGGGGCGAGGACTGCGAAAGCTACAAGCTCGACTATCACGGCTACGAAGCGTTTCCGAGCACCTCGTCGCAAACGGCCTGGGCGCTGCTCGGCCTCATGGCGGCCGGCTACGCGGACCATCCGGCGCTCGCGCGCGGCGTCCGGTATCTGCTCGACACGCAGAATGCCGACGGCCTCTGGGACGAAGCGCTCTACACGGCGACGGGCTTCCCGCGCGTGTTCTATCTGCGCTACCACGGCTATCGGAAGTTCTTCCCGCTCTGGGCGCTCGCGCGGTACCGGAACCTGACGGTGCGCAACGCGTGTCCGATTCCGTGCGGGATGTAGACGCGTGATCATCGTCGTCACGGGGCTCGCGTTCGAGGCGCGCATCGCGGCCGGCGACGGCGTGCGCGTGATCTGCCAGCAGAACGCGACGCTCGCCGACGTGCTCGTGCCCGCGATTGCCGAAGGATGCGAAGGCGTCGTGAGCTTCGGCACGGCCGGCGGTCTCGACGCGCGGCTGCGTCCCGGAGACTGGGTCGTCGCGCGCGACGTGATCGCGGGCCCGCGCCGCTTCGAAGCCGACGCGCGCTGGTCGGCCGCGCTGCGCGCCGCATTGTCCGGCGCGACGCCGGAAGCGACCCGGGATGCGAGGCAAGGTGCGGCACAAGGCGCGATGTACGGCGACATCGCGGGCGTGCCCGAGCCTGTCGTGACCGCATCGGACAAGGCCGCGCTGCATCGCGCGACGCACGCGATCGCGGCCGATATGGAGTCGCAGGTCGTCGCGCGCCTCGCGACGGCGCGCGAGATTCCGTTCGTCTGCTGCCGCGTCGTCATCGATCCGGCCGAGCGCTCGCTGCCCGATGCCGCGCTGGCCGGCATGCGGCCCGACGGTTCGACCGACGTCGGCGCGGTGATCCGGTCGCTGCTCCGACGGCCGATGCAATTGGGTGCACTGCTGCGCGTCGCGCGCGACGCGGCGCATGCGCAGAAGGCGCTTGCGCGCGGCCGCAAGGCCGTCGGCGCGCGCTTCGGATTCGATGCGCGGTAGCGTTACTTCTTTGCCTGCGCCCGCCCCTTCCACATGCCGCCGCGCCCCTGCCAATGCTGGATCGCGGAATCGAGCGTGAACGCCGTATAGAGCGCGGCGATCGCGGGCAACACGGGCGCCCACCACCCCGCGCGCCCGTAGAACCGTAACATCGGCAGATACGCAAGACTCATCCCGATCCACGCAAGCAGACCGAAGAACCGTCCCCAGCCGTGCGCGAACAGCACCATCAGCGGCGGCGCGAGGAACGTCAGGCAGAGCGACACGAGCGTGCCCGCGAGCAGCCACGGCGAGTACTGGAGCTGCGCATACGCCGTGCGCGACACCATGCGGCGGATTTCGCCGAGATCGTCATACGGCCGCACGCTGTGCGCGCGATTCGTGAGTCCGAGCCAGATCGGTCCCTGAAGCTTGAGCTGCCGCCCGAGCGCGCAATCGTCGATGATCTCGTCGCGAATCGAATCGATGCCGCCGGCCGCTTCGAGCGCCGCGCGGCGGATCAGCATGCAACCGCCCGCGCCCGCGGCCAGCGGATGACCGCGCTGATTGACCCAGCGGAACGGATACAACATCTGGAAAAACAGCACGAACGCGGGAATCAGCGCCCGTTCGAACCACGCGTCGCAGCGCAGCTTCGCCATCAGCGACACGAGCGTGAGCGAGTCGTGCACGCCGCGTGCGACGAGCTTGCGCAGGTTGTCGGGCGTATGCGCGATATCGGCGTCGGTATGGAGCAGCCAGTCCGGTTTCGAGGGCGTGCAGGCGATCGCATCGCCTTGCTTGAGCGCCCAGAGCTTGCCGGTCCAGCCCTCGGGCAACGGGGCCCCCGTCACGACGGTCAGCCGGTCCGGCGTGCCCGCCTCGGCGGCCGCGGCGCGCGCGCGTTCGGCCGTCCCGTCGGTGCTTTGATCGTCGACGACGACGATCCGGAATTCGCCCGGATAGTCTTGCCGGCAGAGGCTGCCGACCGTCTGCGCGATCGAATCGGCTTCATTGCGCGCGGGAATCACGACGGCGACCGACGGCCAGGACGCGAGTGCGCCGAGCCGGGCTTCGTCCTCGGGGGTGTCGTCGCGCTCGGCGGCATGCCAGAAGCCGCCGCGCGCGGTCAGCAGATAGACCCAGATGACGAGGGAAACGAATGCGATCACGCCTGCCATAGTCGTCGACTCAATCGAGATAACCGGCGACGCGGAACCACTCGACCGCATCGCGCAACCCTTCGGCGAACGGACGCGCCGCATAGCCGAGCTCGGCCCGCGCCTTCGCCGACGAAAAGAACATCCGGTACTGCGACATGCGCAGACCGTCGACGGTCACGAACGGCTCCTTGCCCGTCAACGACGCGATGCCCTGCGCCGCGAGCGCGACCGGATACAGCGGCCAGCGCGGCAACGATATCGTCGGCGCCTTGCGTCCGCACAGACGCGCGATCGTGGCGAGCATATCGCGCAACGGCACGTCGTCGCCACCGAGGATATAGCGTTCGCCGACACGGCCGCGATCGAGCGCGAGCAGATGCCCTTGCGCGCAGTCGTCGACGTGCACGAGGTTCAGGCCCGTATCGACGAAGGCCGGGATCTTGCCCTGCGCGGCTTCGACGATGATGCGCCCCGTCGGCGTCGGGCGGATGTCGCGCGGCCCGATCGGCGTCGACGGATTCACGATGACGGCCGGCAGGCCCTGCTCGGCGACGAGCCGCTCGACGATGCGTTCGGCCGCGACCTTGCTGCGCTTGTAGACGCCGATCGTCTGATGTTCGTCGCTCGGCGAGGTTTCGTCGACGGGCGCGGTCGCGCCCTTGACGCGCAGCGTCGCGACGCTGCTCGTATAGACGATGCGTTCGACCTTGCGGCGCAGTGCGGCCTCCATCGTCACGCGCGTGCCGTCGGCGTTCGCGCGCATGATATCGGCCGGGTTGCGCGCCCAGAGGCGATAGTCGGCCGCGACATGGAACAGCACCTCGACGCCGTCGAGCGCGCGGTCCATCGACGCGGGATCGCGCATATCGCCTTCGACGACCTCGATATCGAGGCCGCGCAGATTCTCGCGCGGGCTCGTCGCGCGCACCATCGCGCGCACGCGATAGCCGCGCGCGAGCGCGGCCTGTACGACGGCCGAGCCGACAAAACCGGACGCACCGGTCACCAGTACACGAGGGCCTGTCATGGGTGTGCGAAGTGAGATGGGCGAATGAGGGGGATGAATGGCACGGTGAGACGAGTCAAGCAGGTCAGACGAGTCAGACGGCGGGACGGCTCGGACGGCAATACGGCCGCAGATGCGGCCGTATCGGAACCGGTGCGGCGCTCGAAGCGCCGCACCGCAGCGGTTGAACCGGAAAGCGGGCCGGAGGCGGATCAGCCCTCGACCGCTTCCTCGACGGCCTGCTTCGCGGCCGCCTTGCGGTTCTTGATTTCGGACAGCTTGATCTCGACGTGCTTCGAGAACACGTACTCGGCCGGCCGTGCGCCGTCGAGCTTGACGTCCTCGACGAACGCGCCTTCGGTCTTCACGCCGCGCAACGCGACGCCGAGCGCGCGCAGCGGATGCGAGATCGTCTCGTTGACGGCCGACGCCTCGAAGCCGCTATGGACCATGCAGTCCGCGCACTTCTCGTAGTTGCCGACACCGTACTTGTCCCAGTCGGTCGTCTCCATGAGTTCCGTGTACGTCTTCGCATAGCCTTCGCCGAGCAGATAGCACGGACGCTGCCAGCCGAACACGGTCCGCGTCGGGTTGCCCCACGGCGTGCAGTGGTAGCTCCGGTTGCCCGCGAGGAAGTCGAGGAACAGGCCCGACTGGCTGAACGCCCAGTCCTTGCCGCCATGACCGCGGCGCAGGATGTCGCGGAACAGATGCTTGGTCTTTTCGCGGTTCAGGAAGTGCTGCTGATCCGGCGCGCGTTCGTATGCATAGCCGGGCGACACCGTGATGCCGTCGACGCCGATCTCCTTGACCGTATCGAAGAACGCCGCGACGCGCGCGGGCTCGGCATCGTTGAACAACGTGCAGTTGATGTTGACGCGGAAGCCGCGCGCCTTCGCGAGCTTGATCGCCGACACCGCGCGCTCGTAGACGCCTTCCTGGCTCACCGAGTGATCGTGCATCTCCTTGTCGCCGTCGAGGTGGATCGACCAGACGAAGAACGGGCTCGGCTCGTAGTCGTCGATCTTCTTTTCGAGCAGCAGCGCGTTCGTGCAGAGATAGACGAACTTCTTGCGTTCGATGATGCCCTTGACGATCCGGGGCATGTCCCGGTGCAACAGCGGCTCGCCGCCCGCGATCGAGACGACCGGCGCGCCGCATTCGTCGACCGCCGCCATCGAGTCCTCGTACGAAATCCGCTGATTGAGGATCTCGTCGGGATAGTCGATCTTGCCGCAGCCGTTACAGGCGAGGTTGCAGCGAAACAGCGGCTCGAGCATGAGCACGAGCGGATAGCGCTTGACGCCCGTCAGGCGCTGCTTCATCAGATACGCGCCGACATAGGCTTGTTGCAGAAAGGGAATACCCACAGAGACTCCTTGTGTTTCAGTTCGCGTTTCGCGGCCCGGTCGGACCGCGTCCCGCCTCAGGCAGCCGGGGCCACCTCGATCAATTCGGCCGGTAGGCGGAACTGAATGGTTTCTTCGATGCCGTCCATGATCGACAGGTCGACCGGACCCAGCCGGCGCAGCGCATCGATCACGTTTTCGACCATGCTTTCGGGCGCCGACGCGCCGGCCGTGATGCCGACCGTCTTCGCGCCCTTGACCCATTCGGGATTGAGTTCGCTGCCGTCGGCGAGCAGGTAGCTCGGCACGCCGACTTCCTCGCCGATCTCGCGCAGGCGGTTCGAATTCGAGCTGTTCGGCGAACCGACGACGAGCACGACGTCCGCGCGCTCGCAGAGACTGCGCACCGCCGTCTGGCGATTTTGCGTCGCGTAGCAGATGTCCTTCGTGTCGGGGCCGACGATATTCGTGAAGCGGTTCTGGAGCTTGCCGATGATGCCCTTCGTCTCGTCGACCGACAGCGTCGTCTGCGTCACATACGACACGGGTTCGTCGACCTTGAGTCCGAGCGTTTCGACGTCGTCCTCGGTCTGCACGAGATGCACGGGACCGTCGATCTGGCCCATCGTGCCGAGAATTTCGGGGTGTCCCGCGTGGCCGATGAGAATGACCTGGCGGCCGTTGGCGAGATAGTTCTTGCCCTGGATATGGACCTTGGTCACGAGCGGACACGTCGCGTTGAGCACCTTGAGCCCGCGCTCCTCGGCCTCCTGCTCGACGGCCTTCGCGACGCCGTGCGCGCTGAAGATCGTCACCGCGCCGGCCGGCGCCTCGGACAGCTCTTCAATGAAGACGGCGCCCTTTGCTTTCAGCGACTCGACCACGTGGCGATTGTGAACGATCTCGTGCCGCACATAGACCGGCGCGCCAAACTTCTGGAGCGCGCGCTCGACAATCTCGATGGCGCGCACGACTCCCGCACAAAAGCCACGAGGTTGAGCAAGAATAACCTGCATTAAGGTCTCCGCTGAAATTCATTAAAGCCCGATACACCGGCGGCGCGCGTGAAATGCGCGTTTCATTTGGAACCCGGTTTTCAGAAATAACCGCGATTGTAACGCCCGGCGTCAAATGTTGCCGGTCGTATGGTGATTCGCGGGGATATTGATTCGCGCGCTCGGCATTCCGTGGTCACGTCAATATTGGCGTGGCACATGCGCCGCAAGGGCCCGCCGCGTCGAGCGCGCATGCCGCGCGCCGGATTCGCGAATCACGCCTGTTGCTATTAGCGCACGACCCACCTTGCAGGATGACAGCGCGGCGATCATCGTGTCGATATTCGAACGCCATGATCCGCGCCGCGCCGTTTCGGCCGCATGTGCAATGAAAACGTAATCAAAAGCCCGACATGCCGGCCGCGAAACCGATTCGACGGTCCAACCGGAGCGAGACGCTATTGAGCCACGCGCGCATTGTGATCGACGAGGAACTTGATGAGCGCGTCGACGCCGCCCTGGGCGAGCTGGCCCGCGAACTGCTGCTGATACACGCGGATCAGCCACGCGCCGCCCATGTCGATGTCGTAGATCTTCCAGCCGTCGTCGGTCAGCCCGAGCCGATAGCCGACCTGCAGATCGTCGTTGATGCCGCTGACGTCGCTCTGCACGACCGCGTCCTTGCCGTTGGCGCCGAGCTGCGCGGGATCGATCTTGAACTTGACCGCCTGGCCGCGGACCTGGGTCAGCTGCAGCGCGTACGTGTTGACGAGCAACTGCTGGAACTGTTCGAACAGTTGTTTCTGCTGGTCGGGCGTCGCGGTGTTCCAGGCCTGGCCGACCGCGATGCGCGTCGTACGGCGGAAGTCCGTGTACGGCAGGAAGTTCGTCTCGACGACCTTGATCGTCGCCTTGAGATCGCCGTCGCGCGCGGCCGGATCGGCCTTCGCGGCCTTGACCGTCGCCTCGACGGCGTCCTTGACGACGTCGTTGGGACCGGACTTGGCCGACTGACCGTAAGCGACGGTCATCACGCACAACGCGAGCACTGCTACGAGGAGTTTCTTCATTACGTCCTTCCCTGCACAATACGGTCGGCCTTCGCGGAGCCGGTGCGCGTCTCGATCGCGGCGTCGGCCGGATGGCGGCGCGCATCGATCGATGCCGAGGCGGCGACACCGGTTCCCGGCGAAGGCGGGGCCGCCATTTTAACAGCCGCGGACCAACCCGGCGCCCCCCGTACAATGCGCACGCGCCGTGCCGCGCCCTTGAACGTCTTCGGCTCCTTTAAGCGCTTTGGCGCCTTTAAGCCCCTTGCCTTTAAGCCCATTAACCTCATTAACCCAGGATCTCTTGCATGCTGACTTCGTTGATCGTGCGCGTCGTCCGTATTTCGATGCGTCACGCTTACCTGGTCATCGCGACGTGGCTGCTGCTCGCCCTACTGAGCGGCTGGTATGCCGCCACCCACTTCGCGATCAACACCGACGTCAGTTCGCTGATCGATTCGAGCCCCGAGTGGAGCGCGCGCGGCAAGGCCATCGACGCCGCGTTCCCGCAACGCTCCGATATCACGCTCGCGGTCGTCGAAGCGCCCGCGGCCGAATTCGCGAGCCTCGCCGCGCATGAGCTCGCGCAGAAGCTCGCCGCCGATACCCAGGCATTCAGCAGCGTCAGCGAGCCCGGCGCCGGCGCGTTCTTCGAGCACAACGGACTGCTCTTCGCGTCCGCGAAGGACGTGGACACGCTGACCTCGAAACTCAAGGACTCGAAGCCGCTCGTCAACCGCCTCGCGCGCGATCCGACGCTCGGCGGCCTCGCGAGTCTGCTGTCGGTCACGCTGCAGATCCCGCTCACGACGGGCCAGGTCCAGCTCGGCGACATGTCGAAGCTGCTCGGCACGAGCGCCGACACGATCGACGCCGTGCTCGCGGGCCGCCCCGCCGCGATGTCGTGGCGCGCGCTCGTCGATCCCGACACGAAGGCGCGCAGCTTCGTCGAAGTCCAGCCCGTACTCGATTTCAGCGCGCTCGAAGCGGGCGCCGCGAGTTCCGACCGGATCCGCGCGACAGCCGAGGCCCTCCATCTGAAGGAACGCTATGGCGCGAGCGTCAACCTCACGGGTCCGCGCCCGCTCGCCGACGAAGAGTTCGGTTCGGTCCGCGAAGGCGCGATCCCGAACGCGATCGGCACCCTGCTCTGCGTGCTCGTGATCCTCTGGCTTGCCGTGCGCTCGCGGCGCATGGTCATCGCCGTGTTCGCGACGCTGATCGTCGGGCTCGTGATCACGGCGGCGGCGGGCCTGCTCATGGTCGGCGCGCTCAACATGATCTCGGTCGCGTTCGCCGTGCTGTTCATCGGCATCGGCGTCGATTTCGGCATTCAGTTCGGCGTGCGTTATCGCGAGGAACGTCATCACCACGGCGCGCTCGATCAGGCGCTGCTCGCGGCGGCGCGTTCGATTGCGATGCCGCTCGCACTCGCGGCGTCCGCCACGGCCGCGAGCTTCTTCTCGTTCCTGCCGACGGCCTATCGCGGCGTGTCCGAACTCGGACAGATCGCGGGCGTCGGCATCCTGTTCGTCGCCTTCCCGTCGAGCGTGACGCTGCTGCCCGCCTTGATCTGCGTGTTCAAGCCGAGCGGCGAACGCGCGGCCCCGGGCTTCCACTGGCTCGCGCCCGTCGACAAGTTCACGGCGCATTACCGCAATCCGCTGCTGATCGGCACGCTCGTGCTCGTCGCGGCAGGCTTGCCGCTGCTCACGCATCTGCACTTCGACTTCAATCCGCTCGACCTCAAGGACCCGCATACGGAGTCGATGCGCACGTTGCAGCGTCTCGCCGATTCGCCCGAGGCCGGCGTCAACAACGTACAGGTGCTCGCGCCGTCGCTCGCGGCGGCCGATGCCGATGCGCAGAGGCTGCGCGGCGTGCCCGAGGTCGGCCGCGTGATGACGCTCAGCGACTTCGTGCCCGCCGATCAGGATGCGAAGCGCGCCGCGATCGCCGATGCGGCGTCGCAGTTGCTGCCTGTGCTCGACCAGCCGCGCGCGCAGCCGATGAGCGACCCCGCGCGCGTGTCGGCGCTGCGGCTCGCGGCCGGTCAGCTCGAAAACGCGGCGCTCGATCATCCGGGCCCGGGCGCGCAACAAGCGACCCACCTCGCCGACGCATTGCGCAAGCTGGCGAAAAGCGACCCGGCGACGCGCGACCGCGCCGACCGCGCGATCGCGCTGCCGCTGCAGACCGCGCTCGCGCAACTGCGCGCGGCGCTGACGCCGCAGGCGTCGATCACGATCGACACGCTGCCGCCCGACCTCGCCGCGCTCTGGATCACGAAGGACGGGCATGCGCTCGTCGACATCGCGCCGCGCGTCGCGCCGGGCGCGAACCCGAACGATACCGAGATGCTGCGCCGCTTCAGCAAGGCGGTCCTCAAGGCCGAGCCGAGCGTGATCGGCGGTCCGATCTCGATCCTGCATTCGGCCGACGTCATCGTGCATGCGTTTATCCAGGCCGCGCTGCTCGCGCTCGTGTCGATCACGATCCTGCTCTGGATCGCGCTGCGGCGCTTCGGCGACGTGTTGCGCACGCTGGTGCCGCTGCTCGTCTCCGCGGCCGTGACGCTCGAGATTTCGGAGCTTATCGGCCTGCGGCTGAACTTCGCGAACATCATCGCGCTGCCGCTGCTGCTCGGCGTCGGCGTCGCGTTCAAGATCTACTACGTGATGGCGTGGCGCGCGGGCCAGACGAAGCTGCTCCAGTCGAGCCTCACGCAGGCCGTGATCCTGTCCGCGGGCACGACGGCGGTCGCGTTCGGCAGCCTCTGGCTCTCGCACCATCCGGGCACGTCGAGCATGGGCAAGCTGCTCGCGCTCGCGCTGCTTTGTACGCTGATCGGCGCGGTGTTCTTCCAGCCCGTGCTCATGGGCAAGCCGCGCAAGGCCGCGCGCAGCAAACGCCTGCAGCGCGAACGTCTGCGTCAACAGCGCGAAAGTTCGGTCAGCAAATAAGCGGCAAAAAAGCCGCGCTCCGGCTGCCGCGTGCGCGTATCGGCACGCTCGCGACAAGGCCATACGCGAGGATCGTCCGCATGGATGGAGTCCGTGCCAGGAGACGGTCGCGCGTCTGAACGTCTACGTCAGCCGGCTTTGACGCGCGGCGACACGCTCTTCGCGGTCGCCTGCCGTGCAGATGCAACAGGGGCAACCGGAGCGACGGGCGCAACCGGGGCGACATTCGCGACAACGGCGTTCGCAAGCTTGTCGCGGATCGCGCGCCGGAGCGACGCCGCGATGCCGTCCGCGTCGAGTCCGCACGACGCGAGCTGCTCGGCCGGGTCGCCGTGATCGACGAACGTATCGGGCAAACCGAGCTGCACGACCGGCACACGGATGCCTTCGGCGGCGAGCACTTCGAGGCACGCCGATCCCGCGCCGCCCATGACGGCCCCCTCTTCGACCGTCACGACGAGATCGTGCGTCTGCGCCAGCCGCTTGATCAGCGCCGCGTCGATCGGTTTGACGAACCGCATGTTCGCGACCGTCGCGTCGAAATGCGCGGCGGCCGCGAGACTCGGCGCGAGCATCGAGCCGAACGAGAGGATCGCGATCCGCGCGCCGCCCGCACCGCCCGCCGCCCCCGATTCGCGACGCACCTCGCCCTTGCCGACCGGCAGCGCGGTCAACGCGGCCGAGACGGCCACGCCGGGGCCGACCCCGCGCGGATAGCGCACGGCCGACGGGCCGCTGATCTGCAAGCCCGTATGCAGCATCTGCCGGCATTCGTTCTCGTCGGCCGGCGCCATGACCGTCATGTTCGGGATGCAGCGCAGGTACGGCAGATCGTAGGCGCCCGCATGCGTCGCGCCGTCTGCGCCGACGAGTCCCGCGCGGTCGATCGCGAACAGCACCGGCAGATTCTGCAGTGCGATGTCGTGGATCAGTTGATCGTAGGCGCGCTGCAGAAACGTCGAATAGATCGCGACGACGGGCCGCAGCCCCTCGGTCGCGAGGCCGCCCGCGAACGTCACCGCATGCTGCTCGGCGATGCCGACGTCGAAATAGCGATCGGGAAAGCGTCGTTCGAATTCGACGAGCCCCGATCCTTCGCGCATCGCGGGCGTCACGCCGATCACGCGCGCATCGCGCTCGGCTTCGTCGCAGAGCCACTCGCCAAAGACGGCCGTATAGGTCCGGCGCGGCGCGGCGGGCTGGATGCCTTCGAGCGGGTTGAATTTACCGGGTCCGTGATAGAGCACGGGGTCGGCCTCGGCGAGCTTGTAGCCCTGCCCCTTGCGCGTGATCACGTGAAGAAACTGCGGGCCGTCGAGACGCTTGAGATTCTCGAGCGCGGGGATCAGCGAATCGAGATCGTGCCCGTCGATCGGTCCGACGTAATTGAAGCCGAATTCCTCGAACATCGTCGCGGGCGTCACGAGCCCTTTCGCATGTTCCTCGAGCTTGTGCGCGAGTTCGAGCATCGGGGGCGACTTGCGCAGCATCTTGCGCACGCCTTCCTTCGCGCCCGTATAGAAACGTCCCGAGACGAGACGCACGAGATAGCGATTGAGCGCGCCGACCGGCGGCGAAATCGACATCTCGTTGTCGTTGAGAATCACGAGCAGCGGTACGTCGCTGACGCCCGCGTTGTTGAGCGCCTCGAACGCCTCGCCGGCCGTCAGGGCGCCATCGCCGATGACCGCGACCGCGCGGCGCGCCTCGCCGTTGAGCTTGGCCGCGACCGCCATGCCGAGCGCCGCCGAGATCGACGTGCTCGAATGGGCCGTGCCGAACGCGTCGAACTCCGATTCGCAGCGCCGCGGGAAGCCCGAGATGCCGCCGCGTTGCCGCAGCGTCGACATCCGCTCGCGCCGGCCCGTCAGGATCTTGTGGGGATAGGTCTGGTGCCCGACGTCCCAGACGATGCGGTCATAGGGCGCGCTGAAGACATGATGTAAGGCAATCGTCAGCTCGACGGTACCGAGATTCGAGGACAGATGTCCGCCGGTTCGGGACACGCTGTCGAGCACGAAATCACGGAGTTCGCCGGCGAGTTGCTTGAGTTCCGGGCGCGAAAGCCCGTGAAGCTGAGCCGGGTCGTCGATCGTGGGAAGCACCTTGTGCATGGTCTTATTCATCCCTTGCAAGGCGGCGCCGAGCAGACCGCCGCGAGCCCATTGGATCGAGGCGAGACGTCGGCGCCTCGCTCGATGACCCCAAGCCTATACGTCCAAAGCGCGCATGCCCAGCCCCGCGTGCTCCATCTTGATGACACGGCTGTGACGCGCCGCGCGCGCCCGATCGCGGCGAATCGTCGCGGCATCGCGCCGGGGCCCATGCGGCGCCGCGGCGTGCGGGCATCGGCGACGCAGCGAGCGTTGTGTTCGGACAACGCCCGCGCGTCACATCCCGAATCAATCGTTACGAAATCCGAACATCCGGTCTTCGATACGCGGCGCCCGCGCAGACCCCGCGCGCGAACGCGAGACTCACGCGATCGCGGACGCGTTCTTCCCGACGAGTTGCGCGACCGAGTCGACGAGACGGTCGATATCCGCGGCGGCGATGCTGCCCATCGTCGAGATCCGGAAGATCTCCGACGCGAGACCGCCCTGGCCCGCATAGATGACGAAGCCGCGCGCCTTGAGACCGTCGTGCAGCTGCACATAGTCGAGGTTCGCGGGCAGGCGGTAGGCGCGCAGCACGACCGAGCTCTGCGCGGCGGGGACCGCCGCCTCGATGCCGAGCGTCGCGAAGCCGCTCGCGGCGCGTTCGGCCAGCGCGCGATAGTGCGCATGCCTCGCTTCCCAGCCGCCCTGATCTTCGAGCTCGCGCAAGCCCTCGACGAGCGCGTAGTACGCATGGACCGACGGCGTAAACGGCGTGTTGCGTTGCGCCTGCAGCTTCGCGAGCCGCGCGAGATCGAGGTAATACGTGCGGCTTGCGGCGCGCGCGATCGAGGCCTGCCGCGCGATCACGAAGGCGGCGCCGGGCACGGCGTGCAGGCATTTGTTCGCGGTCGCCGCGACGGCCGCGAGGCCCGCGTGCGCGAACGGAATCGCTTCGGCGCCGAAGCTGCTGACCGCATCGACGAGCAGACCGGCGCCGCGTTCGGCGCACGCATCGGCGAGCCTCGCGAGATCGTTCAGACGTCCCGTCGTCGTCTCGTGATGAATCACGGCGATATGCGTAAACGGACGCTCGGCGCGGTCCAGACGCCCCACGATCGCATGGAAATCGGGCGCGCTCATCCAGTCGTGACGCATGACTTCGTAGTCGATCCGGTACTGCTTCGCGATCTGCGCGATGCGTTCGCCGTAGACCCCGTTCTCGACGACGAGCAGACGGCCGTTCTCGGGCACGAGCGACGCGATCATGCTTTCGACGGCGGCCGTGCCCGAGCCCGTCATGAGCACGGCGGCCCAATCCTGCGCATCGAGACCGTAGACGCCGAGCAGACGCGCGCGCGCTTCATCCTGCAGATCGAAGAACTCGTCTTCGCGATGGCACAGATCCGGCCGGAGCAGGCTCTGGCGCACGCGTTCGGACAGCGTGACGGGACCGGGATTCAATAACAGCATCGAGACGCTCCAGACTAGGAAACCGCAGGCGCGCTCGCCTGCGGCGTGACATCGGGACGGGCGCCGGTATCGTCGATATGGCGGCCCAGGCGTTTCTGCACGTCGACGGGCGTGACCTTCGGACGCGGCAGTCCGTCGGGCGAGCCCGGGCGCGTGAGCACGCAGCCAAAGCGTACGCCGTCGACCGACTCGGCATCGAACAGCCGGTCGACGACCGACAGCGCATCGCCTTCGATCGAGAACGCATAGCCGCACGCGGCCGCGACGCCCGCGAACGAGACGTTCGGCGACACCGTCGCCTGACCGCCCGTCGAATCGTGCGCGGCGTTGTCGAGCAACAGGTGCACGAGATTGCGCGGCCCGTAGGCGCCGAGCGTCGCCATCGCGCCGAGACGCATGAGCGCCGCGCCGTCGCCGTCGAGCGCGACGACGCGCAGATCCGGACGCGCGAGCGCGAGACCGAGCGCGATCGTCGTCACGCAGCCCATCGAACCGACGAGATACAACTGGTTCGCGCGGTCGTCGAGCGCGTAGAGTTCACGCCCGCAGAAACCGGTCGACGCGAGCACGACCGTGTTCTCGAGCGGCGTACGTTCGATCACGCGCGCGAGCACGTCGGTGCGCGTCGGCAGCGCCGAGGGCGCCGCACCCGTCAACGTCGTCACGGCGGGTGTGTGCGCGGGACGCGTACGATTGCCCTCGGACTTCAACGCATACGGCGCGACGCTGCCCTTCTGCATGACGAGCGCGTAAGGCCGGCCCGTCGCGTCCATATGCGCGGTCGCGCGATCGAGCGCCGGGCCGATCTCCGCGGCGTCGGTCGGGAACGTCTCCCAGGGAATCTCCATGGTCTCGAGCATCTGCGGCGTGATCGGCCCCATGAGCTGGTGCTGGGGCTCGTCGGGCACGCCGGGCTGGCCGCGCCACGTGACGATCAGCAACTGCGGCAGGCGGAACGTCCAGGTCAGCGACGTCAGCGGGCTCACGGCATTACCGAGACCCGAGTTCTGCATCATCGTCACGCCGCGCTTGCCCGCGAGCGCGACGCCCGCGATCAGCGCGACCGCATCGCCCTCGTTCGCCGCCGAGTAGTAGTGCAGCTTCGGATCCTGCAGCACGTAGTTGATGAACGGCGTCAGGTACGAGCACGGCACGCCCGCATACCAGTCGAATCCGCGCTCGCGCGCGGCGTCGACGAATTCATGCGCCTCAATCATTGCGTTGCCCCGCCGCGGTATCCGAGAACGGTGTCTGCGCGTGCGCGAAATCGCCCGCGCGGCGGAAGTCGTCGAGATCGTTGACGTTGCGCCAGTGACCGTGGACATAGATCACGTCGACCTGCTCGCCCGCGGCGACGAGCGCGTTGAGCAGCGCCGGCACGTCGAGTTTGTCGAAGTCCTTGCGTTCGCGCAGCTTCGCGACCATCGCCTGCATGCGCGCGAGACCCGTGCCGCGCACGCTCAGCAGACCGACCCACTGACCGTCGACGCGCTGCGGCTCCATCGGATTGACCGCCGGCGCGACACGCTGCAGCGTCGCGCGCTGACCGAACAGATCGCGCGTGTCGGGGCTCGAACAGAATGCGAGATCGCGCGTCGCGCTGCTCGTCTGTGCGAGGCCTTCGCCGCCGGGTTGCGTGGCCGACGAATCGACGACGACGCAGAAGTCGGCTTCCGAGTCGAGCAGATCGCGCAGGATATAGCTGCGAAACAGCAAGTCGCCGTACGAGATGACCGTGTCGTCGCGCAGTCTGTCGATCGCGCACGCGAGCGATGCGAGTTCGCCCGTTTCCGCATGACGTTCGTTGACCGCGAGCTTGATGCCCGCCGTGTCGATCGCGTCGGCGCGATAGCCGCCGACGACGGTGATGTCGTTGACGCCCTGCTTCTTGAAGCCGTCGACGATCCAGCGCAGCAGCGGCTTGCCCGCGACGGGCAGCATGACCTTCGGCTTGTCTTCGGTCAGCGCTTCGAGGCCCTTGCCGCGGCTCGCCGCGAGCACGACAGCCGAGCGTGGCGCCTGCGACGACGTCAGATAGACGCGCTCGGCTTCGGTGTACTCGTCGGCGTCCTGCAGACGGAAGATTTCGTCGACGGACGCGACGCGGTCTTCGATATTGACGAGCGTCTGGCTGTCGTGGATTTCCTTCGCGACCGACTGCATCGCCGACGCCGCGCCGCGGATCAGATGGTTCGCCCAGATGACCGTGCTGATGCCCGCCTTGCGGAACGCTTCGGTCGGCGTGCTGTAGTACTTCGTCGGCACGATGACGATCGGGGCGCGGCCGCCCCACTCGCGCGCGAACGTCAGGATCTCGTCGGGCCGCGAAAGCTTGCTGTGGATCAGGATCGCGTCGGCGCCGGCCTGACGATAGGCCTCGGCGCGCTTGAGCGCTTCTTCCATGCCCCAGCCCGCGATCAGCGCCTCGACGCGCGCGACGATCGAGAAATCGTCGTCGCCCTGCGAATCCTTGCCGGCCTTGATCTTGCCGCAGAACTCGTCGATCTCGGCGAGCGGCTGGCGTTCGCCGCCGATGAAGCTGTTCGTCTTCGGGAACACCTTGTCTTCGATGCACACGCCCGCGATGCCGCGCTGCTCGAGCTTGCGCACGAGGCGGCGCATATTGTTGAAGTTGCCATAGCCCGTGTCGCCGTCGAGCAGGATCGGCAGATCGCTCGCGTCGGCCATGAATTCGAGGTTGTCGACGACCTGCGTCCAGCTCGCCTCGTTGTTGTCGCGCACGCCGAACTGCGCGGAGATCGCGAGACCCGAGCCCCAAATCCCCTTGAAACCCGCCTCCTTGACGATACGGGCCGACAGGCCGTTATGGGCTTCCATCAGGAATTCGAGCTGCGGGCTGACGAGCATCTCGCGCAGCCGGCGGGCGCGCGTCGCGGGAACAGGCTTGAAGGTATCGGGAGCGTTCATGGAGTCACCAGCGGAAGCGGTTCAAGTTGGGGAAGGACCTCGTCGGCGGCGCGGACGACGTCGTTCGGGAAGTCGATCTCGATCCACGGCGCGCCCGTGACGTCGGCGACGTCGAACGGGTGGCGCGGATCGTCGAGCTGCTCGAGCAGCAGATCGCGCACGGCCTCTTCATGAGGCAGGTTCGCGCGGCCGCCCTCGACATAGTCGGCGACGATGTCGGCCAGGCGGCGCGCGGCGGATTCGGTGAAGCGGAAAAAACCGACGGATTCGCCGATCGTGTCGAACGCGAGGTTCGCCGCGACCTGCTTGCGCAGTTCGACGGGCACGCCGTCGCGCACGCAGAGCTTGACGGGCTCGTCGCCTTCTTCGAAGGCGCGGTCGATCAGCAGACGATTGGCCGACGCATCGACGACGAGCGGCGCGAGCACGCGTTCGTCGTAAAGCACGTCGGCGTCCATGAGCAGCACGTCGCCGCCCGCGACGAGCGCGTCGGCGACCGTATGCACGGTCAGCACGCTGCCCAGCGTGTATTGCGGGTTGATCACGATCGACGGACGCGCAAAGCCCTGGATCCGGTCGAGTTCGGCTTCGATCTGCTGATGCTCGAAGCCCAGTGCGAGCACGACCTCCTCGACCCCGAGCGTGCGCAACAAGCGCAGATGGCGTTCGAGCAGCGTCACGCCGTCGAAACGCAGCAGGCATTTCGGGCTGATGCGATCGTCGGTCTGCAACAGGCGTGAACCCCGACCCGCCGCGAGAATAATCGCGCGCATTGGTATGTCCTCTTGATTCGTTGGGTGTGAGCCGCTAGTCGGTCGTCTGCAGGCGCGCGGCGCCGCGTCGCGAGCCGCGCTCCGAAAAATGCAGGAAGACGAGGCCCGGAATGCCGAGTATCAGTTCGCGCGCGCGCTTGATCAGCGAGAGCGCAAGCGCGGCGTCGGGCGGCAACCCGACGAGCGGCGCGAGCAGCAGGTACCCGCCTTCCTGAACGCCGAGCGCGCCGGGAATCGCGAAGGCCGCGCCGCGAATCGCCTGCCCGAGGCTTTCGAGCATCAGCGCGTCGCTCCAGCCGACCGGATGGCCGATCAGGCGCAGCGCCATCCAGACTTCGGCCGTGCCGACGATCCAGCCGACGAGACTCAATGCGAAACTCGCGACGACCTGCGCGCGCTCGCGGTAGATCGCGTGCACGCGCGCATCGACCGCGTCGGCGCCGTTGAGCAGCGTCGACCAGTCGCGGCCCGCGCCGAACTTCGCGACACGCCGCGAGAGCCAGCCGAACAGGCCGCGCCGCTGCGCATGGTAGAACCCGTAGATCATCGCGGCGAGCACCGCGGTCACGGCCGCGCCCGCGATCCAGAGCACGTCGGACGCGTGCGATACCGCATGCGCGCCGAGCACGACGAGCCCGATCAGCGAAAACACGACCTGCGCGCCCGTCTGCAACGTCGTGCTGACGGTGATGACCGATGCGCTTTCGACCGTCGACGCGCCGAGCTGCGCGAGACGCCGGACCATCAGCACGGGTCCGCCGATCTGCCCGGCCGGCAGCAGGCTGTTGACCGACTCGCCGGACCAGCGCGCGAGAATCGCGTTCGACAGCGACAGTCCGCGCGGCGCGAGCACATGGATGGCTCCCGCGTCGAGCACGAGCGGCACGAGGTGGAACACCGCGACGGCGATGACGCCGAAACCCGCGAGCGAGAGCGCGGAGACGAGCGGACCCGCGCCCTGCCAGACGAGCAGGCCGATAAACAGCGCGAGGCCGATGGACAGCGAAACCAGCGCGGCGCGTGTCATGCCCGCCCTGTCCGCTTGCCGAGCAGTTGCCGGAACACCTGGCGGAATCCGAAGTACGCGACGGCGTCCTTCATGTTCGAGATAAACCGCTGGAACGGCCGCATATGCGGGTTCGTCACGTATTCGAACGTCAGCGACACGCGCTCCTCGTTCTCGCCGAGCGGCGTGATCCGGTGATGGAGTTTGTCGCCGTCGAAAAACACGAGACCGCCGGGCGGGATCTGCACGGCGTCCTCGACGATCGGCACGTTCGGCTCGCGCGTATGCAGCCGGTATTCGAGAAAGCACGACGAATCGTCGATCACGCCGAGCAGCAGCGTATAGCGGCGCCCCTCGTAATACGAGGTGTCGTAGTGCCAGCCGATATGGTCGCCCGGCTTCGTATAGAAGTAGAGCGCGTACGCATGCGGATCGTCGTCGGGCGACGGCTGCAGCGCTTCGCCGCAGAGCGTCTCGAGCCAGCGGATCAGTACCGGCGAACGATACAGTTCGGCGATCGCGGGCGCGAGCTCATCGATCGTGTAGCGGCTGACGCTGCCGCCCTGCTTGTGACCCGGCAGATAGTTGCGATTGACCGAGCCCTGCACGGCGCGCACGCCCGCGATCAGCGCATCGGTCACGTCGCGCGGCAGAAACGTGTCGAGATAAAGGAACGCACCCTGCTCGCGGAACGCATCGACCGGGACCGGCTCGGGCAAGGACGCCAGAATCGGCGCGGCGCGGTCGCGCGGCGCGACGCGCGTATCGTCGAGCGCGGCGTTCATCGCGCGCCCTCATAACCGCTTGCCTGGGCCGACGACGCGCGGCGCAGCATGCGCACATAGTCCCAGACGACCCATAGCGCAAACAGCGGCGCGCCGATCGACGCGGCGACGAGAAAGCCCTGCGTCCCGTCGAACAGCGTGACGAGCGGCATCAGATAGAGCACGTCTTCGGTTTCGAAGCCCGCGACCGAGGCCTGCTTGGTGCCGGCCTTGCCTTCGCGTTCCTCGATCTGCATGCGCAGAAAGAAAATCAGCGCGACCGCGATGCCCGCGAGCCATCCGAGCGCCTGCGGCGCGATCGTCACGCCCGCGAGCGCGAACGCGCCATGCGTCGCGCCTTGCATCGTCGCCACTCCCACGCCGATCCCGACGAACAGCGCGATCGTCACGAGCGCATCGCACGCGAGGTCGTAAAAATGACCGAAGCGGCTCGTCTTGCCGCTGATGCGCGCGAGTTCGCCGTCCGTGTGATCGACGAAATTCGACAGCACGAGCAAGGCGGCGCCGAGATTGGCATAGCGATAACCGCCGACGCCGAACGCGATCGCACACAGCACGCCGATCAGCAAACGCAGCGTGGTCAGATGATTCGGCGTGATACGGGTATCGATGAGGGGTGTCACGAGCCACCGCGCAAGGCGCGCATCCCAGGGCCGGGCGGTGGCGGCTGCAGCTACTGCGGTAGAGGACAACGGATCCGGTAGGTTTTTCATCCCGGGAATATATACCCTTGGAAAATTTCTTGCAGACCGAATGGTGCCAGAAGGCACGCCGTTAGGCATCTAGTTTTAATCGGAACGAATTGGGCAACACCTTGGATTTACAAAAGATTTTCGCCGTTTTACGGACGTGTTACACGCGGCATGGCAGGCGCTTTGCATGCGCTTGGCATGCGCGCGCCTCGGATTTGGCGATGCTTGGAAAGACAATTGAAAGCATTAAGAAGTCGCGCCGCGTCGCTTGAACCGTGCTTAAGCACGCCCTAAAGAACGGCCCCTTTCGAACGATTATCCCTTGACGGCGCCGGCCGACAGACCGCCCGCCAGAAAACGCTGGATATAGACGAAGCACAATGCGACGGGGACCACGGCCAGTACCGAAGCCGCCATCAGCGAGCCCCAATCCGTCACGTGCGAGCCTTTGAAGATCATGATGCCGGGCGTCAACGTGCGGCGCGCATCGTCATTGATCAGCACGTAACCGAACATGAATTCGTTCCAGGCCGCGACGAATGCGAACGCGCCCGTCGCGACGATGCCCGGCAACGACAGCGGCAGCAGCACGCGCCAGATAAAACCGAGGCGGCTGCAGCCGTCGATCTCGGCCGCTTCCTCGATTTCGCCGGGTACGTCGTCGAAGAAACCCTTGAGCATGAATGTCGCGAGCGGAATCATGAACGTGCAATAGACGATGATCAGCGACGCATAGGTGCTCAGCAAATCGAGCGTGCGCATGAGCACGTAGATCGGCACGAGCAGCAGCACGCCGGGAATCATCTGCGACACGAGCAGCGCCGCGCCGACCGTGCGCGACGCGGGCAGACGCGGCCAACGGCT
The DNA here is from genome assembly GCF_003628125.1 of Pararobbsia silviterrae. GTDB lineage: Bacteria > Pseudomonadota > Gammaproteobacteria > Burkholderiales > Burkholderiaceae > Pararobbsia > Pararobbsia silviterrae. The sequence continues at coordinate 18,433 of NZ_RBZU01000014.1, read as the reverse complement.
CAATGCATAACTCGAGAACGTCGAGACGAGCAGCGTGAGCAGCGTCGCGAACACGGCGACGATCGCGCTATTGCGGAAGTACGCGACGAACGGACTGTCGACGACGACGTGCCTGAAGTTTTCGAGCGTCGGATGCACGATCCAGAAACTCGGCGCGACGCTGCGGATTTCCTCGACGGGCTTGAACGCCGTATCGAGCATCCAGAGAAACGGAAACAGGCAGAAGATCGCGAGCGCGACCAATGTCGTGTACGTGATCGACGTCTGCGCAATCCGTTCGGTCTTTCCGACGATCATCGCGCGGCTCCTTTCGCGCGTCGCAGCGCGCCGTAGTAGTAGACGAAGAACGCGCTCGCCATGAACGCCATCGACAGACTCGCGAGCGCGCATGCGGCGCCGATGTCGTAATCCTGCATCGCGTAGCGATAGATCATGATCGGCACGGTCACCGATGCATTGAGCGGTCCGCCTTCGGTCATGACCCAGATGAAGTCGAAATTGATCGCGGTCCAGATCACGTGAATGAAGATCAGCGTCAGCGAGACCGTCTTCACATGCGGCAGCGTGATCGAGACGAAACGGCGCACGGGTCCCGCGCCGTCGATCGCCGCGGCTTCGTGGAGTTCCTGCGGCACAGCCTGAAGCGCGGCCAGCAAGCTGATCGTATAGAACGGAAAACTGCGCCAGATATTGACGAACGTGACCGTCAGCAGCGCCGTGCTCATATCGCCGAGCCAGAAGCGCGCGTGATCGAGCACGCCGATCTTGACCAGCCAGAGATTGATGACGCCGTAGTCGGGCGTCAGCATCCAGGTCCAGTCGAGCCCGGCGACGACGATCGGAATGACCCACGGGATGATGATCGCGCCGCGGAACAGCGCGCGGCCACGCAGGGGCTGCGCGAGCGCGACGGCCGACACGATGCCGAGCAGATATTCGCCCGCCACCGACAGCACGGTCCAGACCGTCGTGTTACGCAGCGCGGGCCAGAACGTGTCGTCGTCGAGAATCGTGCGGTAGTTCTCGAGACCCGCGAAGCCCGTCACGGTCGGGTTCGTCAAACTCGCGAAATGCACGCTGCGCCAGAGCACGCTGACGAGCGGAAACGCGATCAGCACCAGAAAGAACAGTGCGGCCGGGCTCACGAACAACCAGGCCGCGCGGCGCATGCGCGCCGTGCGGCTCGGCGCCGGCCGCCGCGGCGCGCTCGCCTCGCGCGCGGGCAGGCCGACCTGAACATCGAGGGTAACGCGTCTCATGACATCTCGTTCCTTACGACAGACGATCCGACCGTGTTCGCCATTTAGTTGCCGCTCAACTCACCCGATTGCCGCAACGCGCGATTGACGGCCTTCGAGAGCCACGTCGCGACCGACTGCGGATCTTCCTTCTTGAGCAGGACGCGTCCGATCGATTCTTCCATCGCGCGCGTGATCGAACCGAGCGCCACCGGCGGAAAGCCGACGCCGGTCGGCGCGAGCCCCGTGAAGTCCTTGCCCCACTTCGTCTGGCTCACGACGTCCATGCGCGGCGAACGCTCGCCGTGGACCGCGCTCTGATATCCCTTGCTCAGCATGAACGACGCGAAGTCCCAGGCTTCCTGCTGATGTTTGCCCTTGTAGACGAAGAACGGATTGATCTCGAAGAACGTCGCGGGCTTCTGACCATACGGCGGCGCGACGATCTTGACGTCCTTCATCGTGTCGGGGTTCTGCTCGGCGCGATTCTTCATCCACGACCCGTCGACGACCATCGCATACTGGCCCAGCGAGAAGTTCGTGTCTTCCTCCTCCCAGCCCCAGCTGCTCGCCTCGGGCGCGATGACCTGCTTGTCCTGCAGCGTCTTGTAGAACGCGAACACCTGCGCCGCGTTCGCGAGCTCCTTCGGATCCTCGCCCCATGTATTGCGGTATTTGCCGTCGGGCATGCGCTTGGCGAGCGTCGCGTTGTTCTGTGCGAGATACATCAACAGTTCCTGCGGCGCGCGCACGCCCGTGCCCGCGATACCGAAACCGTATTTGCCGGTCGCCTGCTTGATCTTCTGGCTGTCGGTGACGAGTTCGTCCCACGTCTTCGGCGGCGTGGCGATGCCGGCCTTCTGCAGCATGTCCTCGTGATAGAGCAGACCGCGAATGCCCAGATAATGCGGCAGCGCCATGAGCTTGCCGTCGATCGTGACCGCGTCGAGCGCGTTCGGATAGATCTGCGCGCGGTCGGGCCACTTGGCCGCGTACGGCGTGAGGTCCGCGAGCGCGTTCATGCGGTTGAGTTCGCCGAGCCACTCGATGAGCCCCCAGCTCACGTCGGGCGCATCGCCGCCCGCGATCGACGTGATGAGCTTGTCGTGGAGCGCGCCGAACGCGATGTTCTGGATATCGATCTTGATGTTCGGATGAGCCTGCTCGTACGCCTCGATCTGCTTGGTCGCCGCGATCGCGTCGGCCTGCTGCGGGTCCCACGCCACCCAGAAGCGCAGCGTGACCGGATCCGCGTAGACCCGGGTCGCGAGCAAGGAAGCGAGCAACGAGCCGACGAGCAGCCCGATCTTGAACAGTCTCATTGTGTTGTCTCCGTGTTTTTGTCGTGTCGTGACACCGTGCCGGCCGGCGCCGTTCGAGGCGGCGAGCCCGCGCGATGCCGTCTGCTTCGATGCGATCGCATCCGCACGATGCGATGTCATGCGGTCGTTCGCACGCGGGGACCGCGCGTGAACGACCGCATCGTGTTCCGGCCGCCCTCTCAGGCCACCACTTGCTGATCCGGCGCGACGCCGCCATGCCGTTTCGCGCGATCCTCGCGCATCTGCTCGACCGAACGCACGGGCAGACTCGCGGCGCCCTGCCAGTCGCGCGTCGCGACCGAATGCTTCGCGAGCCGCGCCTTGGCCGCATCGATCGCATGCGCATACTGCGGCAGCCATTTAGCCTGAGCGACGAGCATTTCGTCCGCCATTTGCCAGACTTCATCGGGCGTGCAGATCGCCCCCGTCAGCGGATCGTTGAGCATCGCGAGCTTGAGCAGGTCGACGTCGCCGTTGACCGCTGCCTTGACCGCCATGCGCTGGACGTTGATCGACGCCTCGCAAATCGTCGCGCACGGATCGGGCAGCGTGATGCCCGCGACCATGTTCAGGCCGAATCGATCGACGAAGCCCGTCGTCTCGACGATCGCATCCTGCGCGAGATTCGTGACGAGACCGCGATTCTTGACGTTGAAATGCCCGCGATAGACCTTGCCCGTTTCAAGCGCCTCGATGATGTGGCTCGCATGTTCGTCGCTGCGCTTGGACGGATCGAGCGGCGTTTCGGCTTCCGCGAGATAGCGCGGGAACTCTTCCTCGAACCAGTTGCGCCCTTCGGTGCAGACGCGCAGATAGCCGCCCGTCTCGCCATGGATCCACTCGGACAGATCGATCCAGCGCTTCGTTTCCTCGGGGCGCTTGCGATACCACGGCAAGTATTCCGAAAGGTGGCCGTTGCTTTCGGTCGAGTACACGCCGAAACGCTTGAGCACGTCGATGCGGACCTTTTCCTGCTGCGAATAGACGGGGTGACGCTCGAACCCCTCGATGAGTTCGTCGCGCGTGACCCGGCGGCCCTTGTAGCGAACGTCGACATACCAGGTCTGGTGATTGATGCCCGAGCAAATGTACTCGACGTCGTTCGGGTTCTCGGCGCCGAGCACCTCGCCGATCTGGCGCCAACCGTGCTGCACGCCATGACAGAGGCCGATCGTGTCGACGCCGCCGTGGTCGATCGCCGCCCACGTGTTCATCGCCATCGGATTCGCATAGTTGAGCAGCCGCACGCCGGGTTCGGCCATCGTGCGGATATCGGCGCAGAAATCGAGAATCGCGCGAACCGAACGCTGGCCGTACATGATGCCGCCCGCGCAGATCGTGTCGCCCACGCATTGGTCGACGCCGTACTTGAGCGGAATCCGGATATCGTCGGCGAACGCTTCGAGCCCGCCCGTGCGCACGCAATTGATCACGTAGCGCGCGCCGTCGAGCGCGCGACGCCGGTCGGTCGTCGCCGTGATGCGCGTCGGAAAGTGATTGACCTCGACGATGCGGTCGAGAATCTGCCGGATCATCGACAGATTGTGTTCATTGATATCGGTCAGCGCGATCTCGATGTCCTGCAGCGCGGGTGCGCTGAGTAAATCCTTGACAAGCGTGCGGGTAAATCCGACGCTTCCCGCTCCGATAATCGCAATCTTGAATCGAGCCGTCAAAATACGCTCCCTCGAAATGGTGAGGCAGATAGCGCGCCGGTGCGGTCCATCAGCGCCTGGCGCTATATGCATGCTTGCGGTGCCCGTGCGGACCCTGCGTCCGCGCGAAACGGGTCTGACGTCATTCTGAGCGCGCGGCCCGGTGCCTGACCAGAGGGAAACTGTGCGGATAGGGGTAATTTTGTGCTACCGAAATTGATCGAGCGCGGCCCGTTCGGGCGGCCCATTTCCTTGCCGCAGCGACGCGATCGCCTGCATGTGATGCCGACGAGCACCGGGTATGAAATCGCCGAGGGCCCGAGCTACGACTGGGACGGACGGCGGCGCGGCTCGGTGCCGTTCTCCGTGCTCCAGCACTGCATCGCGGGCGAAGGCCGGCTCAACTACGAGCGGCACCACTGGCGTATCCGGCCCGGCGAGACGATGCTCGTCGTGATCCCGCATCCTCACCGGTACTGGGTCGACGAAGGCGGACGCTGGGAGTTCTTCTGGATCGCGATGACGGGTCGCGAGGCGCTGCGCCTGCATCAGGCGATCCTCGGCGCGGTCGGTCCCGTGTTCCGGCTCAAGCCCGCGACGATCGATCATCTCGCGCAATGCTGCCTCGCGCTCGGCGACGTCGCGCTCGAAACGCCGGGCCGCGCGTCCGCGCTCGCCTATACGGCGACCATGGCGCTCTACGACGACGTGCTCGGGCCGCACGACACGCAGCGCGGCCGGCCCGCGCATCGTCCGACCGAACGCGTCGTCGCGCATATCCGCCGCAATCTCGGACGCGATCTCGACGTGCAGGCGCTCGCCGATCTCGCCGGTCTCTCGCGCGCGCATTTCACGCGCGTGTTCACCGCGTCGGAAGGCAGTTCACCCGCGGAATTCGTGCTGCTCGAACGCATGCGGCTCGCCGCGCGGCTGCTCACGAGCGGCACGTTGAGCGTCAAGGCGATCTCGACGCATTGCGGGTTCGAAGATCCGAACTACTTCGCGAAGGTCTTTCGGCGCACGTATGGGATCAGCCCCTCGCAGTTCCGCAGCACCGGCATGTATTCGGCGCCGAGAGGGGCGGCTTGACGCGTGATGGCGGTCGCAAACGTCGTCGCAAACGTCGTCGAAACGCGTGCCGAAGCGCTTCGCTCGCCGCACGGCCGTCGCGTGCCGATGCGGGGCTGTCTTGTCGAGCATCGGCCCGTCGTGGTTAACTGCATGCTTCGCAGTGGTGCACACCATCGACCGCAGCCGGGGATTGTCATCGAACCTACATCCAACGCAACGCTCGACGCCGCCGAACACGACGACCCGGGCGTCCCGTTCGGCGAGCCGCTCGACGCCGACCTTGTCGATTCGCACGGCGTCATCGTGCTGATGGCCGGATCGATCATCCCGTCCGACGCCGCGCGCGCGCTGCTCGTCGAGCACTTCGGGCCGATCCGCACGCGTGCGCACGCGCCGTCCGACGCGGCACGCGAAGTCCACGCCGCCGAGGGCGCCGATGACGCCGCGCCCTCCGTGGCCGCCGACGCAGCCGATGCGTCCGACGGCGCCGATTCGGCACACGCGCGCCTGGAAAGCGCGAACGCAGAAGGGGCCGGCGCGAAAGCATCCGTCATCACGCACGCCGACCTCGGCCTCGAGATCGGCGCCCTGCTCCGCCTGCAGCCGCCCAAGAACACCGGGATCGGCGCGCTCGGATGCCGCGTGATCGGCGTCGCGCCGAATCATTCGATCTTCATTACGCCGCCGACATCGGACGGCCGCGTCGTCGATCTCGTCGTCGGCGAGCGGCTCAGCGCGGTCTACGTGTCGCGTCGCGCGGTCTACGGTTTCGTGTGCACGGTCCAGAGCACATTCAGACAGCCGTTTGAATATGCGCTGCTGTCGGCGCCCGGACCGATTTCGCGCTTGCGCGCCCGCTCGGCGCTGCGCGCGCGCGTGCGCTTCTTTGCGTTGATGGCACGCGAACACGCCGGCGCGCAGGACAACGCCGAACGTCAGCACGCCGATCAAGGCCATCGCACGGCGCACGATTTCGCGGATGCCGGCGTGATCCGCAACCTCAGCGCATCGGGCATGAACGTCTCCGCGCGCGAAGGCCTCGCGGCGATCAACGACGTCGTGCGCCTGTCGTTCTGCCTGCATACGATCGGGCACGATCAACCGCTCGAAGTGCGCGGACGCGTGCGTCACGTGCGGCGCGACGACACGCCGGGTCATGTGAGCTACGGACTGCAGCTCCAGGACCTCAGCGCGAACGATCGGTTGCTGTTGTCGTATTACGTGCTCGAACAATCGCAAGCCGACGCGCTCTGAAATCGCGCGTCAACGTCCGCCTTCGGCGTGCGCGGGATCGTCGAAGCGGACCTTGTATTCAAGGCTCGGCAGCGCGAACGCGATGATCGCGAGGCCCTTGAGCGCGCATTCGATCGCGGACAGATAAAAGCCCGTGCGGTCGACGCGGAATTGCAAGGTCAGATCGGGCGCGATCGCGAGAATGCTGAGCCAGCAGACGAACAGAAAGATCCGGCGCGCATAACTCCGGCCCGTGAGCACCGCATACGCGAGCATCGTCAGGCAGATCTTCGAGAAGGCCAGCGCAAACGTCTGAACAATCGAGGCATCGACGGTCAATTCGGCCGGGAGTTCGACCATCGACCAGAGCCAGACCGCGACGACCGATGCCTGAGCGAGCCTTGACGACGCACGGCCCGGCACCATCATGCCGTCCGTCCTCGCCCGCCCAAGAAGATCGTTCCGACCCGCCGCACGCGTGTCCTGCAGGTGTGCGCCCCGTGTCCGCAGCACGCTCGGATGCCGATCGCGGAAAGAGAAGGTCCACATACACGTCCTCACCTGATAGCCGGTGTGTCAGGCCCGTCGAATCCCGGCGAGATCATGCGAACGCCGGGCAGCCTGTTTCACACGCATTGCAATATCGTCCGGTGGCAGAAACGCCCCGTCTTTCGAAACCGCCGCTGAAAGACATTCAGCATGGCGGCGGCCCACGGCCCAAAACCGGGCACGATCCGCTTCGATCGCGTGTGAGTCGAAATAGAAGTTACGCGTTGTTCGGATAGCATACGCATTCAGAACCCGTTCGTCAGTGCGGCGTGAGAGGAATCCAACGATCCGCGCGTCATCGACAACCCTAGTTACAAGGATTCGCGATTCATGGAAGGCGCAAGCCTGCTCGTCAACGCAGTCATCTATCTGAGCGCCGGCGTGATCGCGGTGCCGATCGCGACACGACTCGGGCTCGGCTCGGTGCTCGGCTATCTGATCGCGGGCGCGATCATCGGACCGTATGCATGGGGGCTCGTCGCCGATCAGCAAAGCGTGCTGCATTTCGCCGAATTCGGCGTGGTCATCATGTTGTTTCTGATCGGGCTCGAAGTGCGACCTTCGATTCTATGGAGCATGCGCCGATCGTTTTTCGGGCTCGGCGGAGCACAGGTGCTCGTCAGCGGCGCCGTACTCGGTGCGATTGCACTCGCGCTCGGACTCTTCTGGCAAGAAGCGTTTGCGTTGGGTTTCATCCTCGCGCTGTCGTCGACGGCGATCGTGCTGCAAACGCTTGAAGAACGCCATCTTCGGCAGACCGCGACGGGCACCGCCTCGTTTGCGATTCTGTTGTTTCAGGATCTGTCGATCATTCCGATGTTCGCGCTCGTGCCGCTGCTCGCGGCATCGCATGGCGGCAGCGCGATGCCGATCCGTCACGGCGTGCTCGCGGGCTATCCGGCCGGCATTCGCGCGCTCGGCGTGATCGCCGCCGTCGGGCTGATCATCGCGGTCGGCTACTTTCTCGTGCGCCCCGTGTTCCGCTTCATCGCGAACACGCGACAGCGCGAGATCTTCACGGCCGCCGCGCTGCTGCTTGTCGTCGCGGTCGCGCTGCTCATGCAGGCCGTCGGTCAATCCGCCGCGCTCGGCGCCTTTCTCGCGGGCGTCGTGCTCGCCGAAAGCGAATTCAGGCGTGAAATCGAAGCGGATATCGAGCCGTTCCGCGGTTTGTTGCTCGGGCTGTTCTTTATCTCGATCGGCGCGAGCGTCAATCTTCAGCTCGTCGCGCATCATCCGGTGCTCCTCGCGTGCGTCGTGCCGGGCGCCATGATCGTCAAGGCGGTCGTGATCTTCGTCATCGCGCGCGCGTCGGGTTCCGACACGCGCACCGCCGCGCATGTCGGCGTCGCGTTGTCGCAGGGCGGCGAATTCGCGTTCGTGCTGCTCGGCATCGTATCGGCCGCGGACATCATGACGCGCGACGTCGCCGCGCTGGCGACCGTCGGTGTCGCGGTGTCGATGGCGCTCACGCCTGTCGCGCTGATCGCGTTCGAGCGTTTGAGCGCGCGTCCGCAAGCGGCGCAAGGACCCGCGCCCGAAGACGAAGCCTTCGATCTGCGGCCCGATGCGCTGATCGCGGGTTTCGGGCGTTTTGGGCAAATCGTCGGGCGCTTGTTGATCGTCAACGGATTCCGGACATCGACGCTCGAAGCCAGCGCCGAACAAGTCGCGCTGATGCGGCGCTTCGGCCGGCGCGTCAACTACGGCGATGCGACGCGTCTTGCGTTGCTGCGCGCCGCGGGCGCCGCCGATGCGAAGCTGCTCGTCGTCGCGATCGACGATCGCGATGCGGCCGAAAGGCTCGTCGAAGTCGCGACGCGCCACTTTCCCCATCTCAAGATTCTCGCGCGCGCCTACGACCGGCGTCATGCGTACCGCTTGCTCGACAAGGGCGCCGACATCGTCGAGCGCGAAACCTTCGAAGCCGGTTTGAAACTCGGCGAGGAAGCGCTCAAGAGCCTCGGTTTCGAAGACCATCTTGCCGCGCGTGCGCGCCGTCTGTTCCGCTTGCACGACGAAGAAATGTTCCGCGCGCTCGAAACCGTCTGGAAAGACGAGGAGCGCTATGTGATCGCCACGCGCGAAACGAGCGCGCGCATGCAGGAGCTGCTCGCCGCCGATCTCGAGGAAATGCGCAAGGAACAGCACGCCGACATTCGATCGCCTAACTGAGTCGACGCGCGAGCGGCCGCCCACGGCTTCAAGTATCCTCGATCCTTTGCGCATCGCGCCACGTCGTGTCGCCGTGGCCGTTACGACCGCATCGAATATCGTTAGGACACTGGGGAATAAAGGTCACTCGATGATCTCAATCAAGAACGTATCGAAGTGGTATGGCCAGTTTCAGGTGCTGACCGACTGCTCGACCGATATCCAGCGGGGTGAAGTCGTCGTCGTATGCGGACCCTCGGGTTCCGGCAAGTCGACCTTGATCAAGACCGTCAACGGCCTCGAACCGTTTCAGCAGGGCGACATCACGATCGACGGTCTATCGTTGACCGACAAGCGCACGAACCTGGCCAAGCTGCGTTCGAAAGTCGGCATGGTGTTTCAGCATTTCGAATTGTTCCCGCATCTGTCGATTACGCAGAATCTGACGCTCGCGCAAATCAAGGTGCTGGGCCGTTCGAGCGACGAAGCCACGCAAAAAGGGCTGGCGTTGCTCGATCGTGTCGGGCTCAAGGATCACGCGGACAAATATCCGGCGCAGCTCTCGGGCGGGCAGCAGCAGCGCGTGGCCATCGCGCGCGCACTGTCGATGGACCCGATCGCGATGTTGTTCGACGAACCCACGTCGGCGCTCGATCCCGAGATGATCAACGAAGTCCTCGACGTGATGGTCGAGCTCGCGCAGGAAGGCATGACGATGATGTGCGTCACGCATGAAATGGGCTTTGCGAGAAAGGTCGCGAATCGCGTGATCTTCATGGACCGCGGCGCGATCGTCGAAGACGATCAGAAGGACGCGTTCTTTGCGCATCCGAAATCCGACCGCGCGAAGGAATTCCTCGCCAAGATTCTGCATTGAACGCGCAGCGCGCGGTCGCAAGACATGCGGCCGCGCGCGACCTCCCGGCTGTCGTTCGGCGCGTGCGATCCTGCGTCTGACGCCGATGACGTCCGAGGTAATCGACGTCGCGCGCGTTCGGGCCGACAATCTCCGCACTGTCCGTATCGTGCGCATGACATGGATCGCATCGTGTCGTTGCGAATCGCCGTCGAGGAGACCGCCCATGAGTTCCGCGTTAGCAGACGCCGCGCGCAAGCCGGCCGATTCGCGCACCGCGCCCGCGCGGCTCGCGCATGAGCGCTACTTCAGCGATTTCGGTTCCGCGCTCCGATATTGGCGCGACAAGCGCGGCCTCAGTCAATTGCGGCTTTCCGCGGAGGCTGATATTTCTCAGCGGCATATCAGCTTTCTCGAAAGCGGACGTTCGCAGCCGAGCCGCGAGTTGATCTTGCGCCTCGGCACCGTGCTCGACATGCCGCTACGGCAACGCAACGTCATGCTGCTTTGCGCGGGCTTCGCGCCCGCGTATCAGGAGCGCACTCTGTCGGATCCGGAAATGGCCGCGGTCCGGCAGGCGCTCGAATTCATGCTCGCTCAACAAACGCCCTACCCGGCGATCGTGGTCGACCGGCTCTGGAATCTCGTGATGGCCAATGCGTCCGCGGCGGGATTCTTTCGCTGGCTGCTCGATATCGATGCGCATGGCCCGCTGCCCGGCGACGGCGAATTCAATGTGATTCAGGCGACGCTCGATCCCGCAGCACGCCGGCATCTGCTCAATTGGCAAACGATCGCGAGCGACGCGTTGCACTGGATTCAGCGTGAAGCGATGGGCGACGGCCCGCAAAGCGAGGCGCAGGCGCTGCTCGACACGCTGCTTGCATTGCCCGGTATCGAGGCCGCGTCGCGCACGCCGAATCTCGAATCGAATGCGCTGCCGTTCGTGCCGCTGCGCATCGGCAAGGCGGGCGTCGAACTCAATCTTTTCTCGGCCATCACGACGCTCGGGACGCCTCACGACGTGACGGTTCACGAACTCCGGATTGAAACGTTCTTTCCCGCGGATCCCGCGACGGCCGAGTGGTTCAAGGCGCGCGCGGCGCCTTGAGCAAAGCGGATTCGAGCAGCGCCGCGGCCCCCGTGAAAACGCCGGCGGCATTCGCCGGCACGTCGTAGCGGCTCACGAACGTTTCGGCGCGCAGCATCTGCACGCGCGCGCGTCCGTCGTCATGCGCATGCACGAGCAGTTTGAGCGGCAGATCGAAGGCGCACGTCGGATCGGCCTGCATGAGCGGCGTGCCCGCGCGCGGATTGCCGAACAGGATCAACGTCAACGCCTGCATGTCGAGACCGACGGCGCGCGCTTCGGCCTGTTGATCGATCACCGCGAACACCTTCGCACCGACATGCGCGAGCGTCGCGACGATCAGATCGACGGTTTCGGACACGCCGAGCGGGCTCGGCCAGGTGTACATATCTTCGTCATTCATGGCTTTGAACTCGGCACGGCCCGCGTGGGCGTGTCCATGTGGAGCGTCTTGTGCGGGACGGCCCGTGTGGGACGACCCGTGTGGGACGACCCGTGTGGGACGACCTCAGTGGGACTTCGATTCACAACGGCCGTTCGGGGCCGTCCGCTCTCTTGCTTGCCACGATTGTAGGTCGGCTCGTGTGTGTTCGCCATGACGTGCAACGTTCATATCGCACGAGCGCTGATCTTATGTCTCGGATGCACCAATGCGGCGCAGATGCACGGTGTCCGGCGGACGGTACGCTTCGCGCGCAATGCAAATCGCGGATGATCCATGCATACGAGGCGCATGCGGCGCCCGATCTGTATCTGTTTCGAATACAGTCGGCGCACCGCCGTTGAATCGGCGCGCGGCACGTGCCGCACGCTACCGGCGAACGTCGACGCGCACGCGCCCCGCGATCTGTCCCGCCAAGAGGCCGCGCGCGACGTCGATGGCCTCGGTCAATCCGATCTCGCGCGTATTGCCGGCCAACCGTGCGAGCAGCGCCGGTTCGGCGAGCGCGTCCCACGCACTGAGGCGGGTGTCCATGGGCTCGTAGACGCTGTCGACGCCCGCGAGCGTGACGCCGCGCAAGATGAACGGGGCGACGGTCGCGGGAAAATCCATACCCTGTGCAAGGCCGCACGCGGTCACGACACCGCCGCGCCGCGCCGATGCGCAGACATTCGCAAGCGTATGGCTGCCGACGCTGTCGACGGCGCCGGCCCATCGTTCTTTCGCGAGCGGCTTGCCGGGTCCCGACAACGTCGCGCGGTCGATCACCTCGTGCGCGCCGAGCGAGAGCAAGCGTTCGCGCTCCGCCGGGCGTCCGGTTGAGGCGACGACCTGATAGCCGCGCTGCGCGAGAATCATGATCGCAATGCTGCCGACGCCGCCGTTGGCGCCCGTCACGATGATCTCGCCGTCGCCGGGTCGGACGCCGTGGCGTTCGAGCGTCTGAACGCACAACATCGCCGTATAACCGGCCGTCCCGATCGCCATCGCTTGTGCCGCGTTCATGCCCGCGGGCAACGGCATCAGCCATTCGCTGCGCACGCGCGCGAGTTCGGCGAGCCCGCCCCAATGCAGTTCGCCGACACCCCAGCCATTGAGGACGACCGCGTCGCCGGCTTTGAACCGCGGGCTGGCGCTCTTGCGCACGCGCCCCGCGAAATCGACGCCGGGGACCATCGGAAATTGACGCACCACGGGGCCCGCACCCGTGATCGCGAGGCCGTCCTTGTAGTTGAGCGTCGAATAATCGACTTCGACCGTCACGTCGCCTTCGGGCAGCGCCGCTTCGTCGAGCGATTCGATGTGTGCCGACGTGCCCGTGTCGGTCTTGTTTAGCAAAATGGCCTTAAACATCGCATCCGTCTCCGTCGTCATTCGCAGCCCGTCGCCGGTGGCCGCGCGAAAGGCACAGGTTACTCCGGCCCCGCAAAAGCGGCGTTCTAGGAGGCGCCTTGAATACGTCCGAACATGAGGCGTCGGCCCGCTAGATGCTCGGCCTTAGCGCCGCGCCCTTGCCCTTGCCCTTGCCCTTGCCCTTGCCCTTGCCCTTGCCCTTGCCCTTGCCCTTGCCCTTGCCCTTGGCGTTGGGCACTTGGCACTTGGCACTTGGCACTTGGCACTTGGCACTTGGCACTTGGCACTTGGCACTTGGCACTCGGCACTCGGCACTCGGCACTCGGCCTCTAGCCTCTAGCCTCTAGCCTCTAGCCTCTAGCCTCTAGCCTCTAGCGAGCGATTTTCATTCGATTTTCAGGTGTATGCAAAATGCACTGCGACCTTTCACGATTTTTTTTCACCTTATACTTAATTTACAACGTCAATACAGGACGGGCGGTGTCAAGCGCCAGCGCCTCACCCGTATTTGCGCCCTATTTCTAGAAATTGGGCCGGCCGAATCCTGAGCGGTCGGTGAACCCAGCATGCGGAATCCATTTGTACGGCTGCTTGCGCGGCTGAGCGTCGGTCGAAAGCTGCTGCTGATTTACCTGCTGGACCTGACTGCCGTGATTTACATCAGCGGCATTCTGATTCACGAAAAATACATCGCGATCGATTTCGCGCAAAAGGAAATCGCGGGGAATGTCTATGTAAGCGCGGTGCGCGGCGGTCTCATCGATATTGCGCGCGTGGGCGCCGGAGAATCCGATGTGACCGCGCGCCTGCGCGCGTTCGAAACCGAATTGTCGAACGCCGAGGCACAACATGGCGCCGACATGCATAGCGACGACGTCAGTGCGGGCGCGATCGCATCCGTATCGGCGCTCGTCGAACCCGGCGGCTTGCTGCAAACCAAGGTCGACGCCGCGATCGGCGCATGCCGCGAGCTCATCACGCGCGTGGGCAACCAGTCGAATCTGATCCTCGATCCCGACCTCGACAGCTACTACACGATGTCATTGCTGATCCTGCGCTATCCGGCCTTGATCCAGGTGACGAACGGCATCGGCGAGCGGCTTCACGCGTCCGCGCTCCGGCGCACCGAACGCAACGAAGCACGCACGCGTTATCTGATCCTTGAAGGCCAGCTCGACGCGACGACGCAAGGATTCCAATCCGACTTCAACGAAGCCGTCGCCGCGAATCCCGGACTTGAGCGCGCGCTCGGCCCGGCCAAGCGGCGCATGTTCGCGGCCGTCGATGCGTATCGCGAAGCGGCGCGCACGACCGTCGACACGAGCTACGACGATCCGCGCGCGCTCGCGCAAGTCGACGACGCGCAACGGGCCCTCGTCGATGCGATCGAAGCCGGCTGGCAAGCCTCGGCCGTCTCGCTCGACGGCCTGCTGCACGCGCGCGTCCACGAACTGTATATGCGCATGTGGCTGCATCTCGGCACCGCGCTGTCGCTCCTCTGCGGCATTCTCTGCATGGTCTATTTCGTCGCCGGCCAGATCGCGCGACCGCTGCGCACGCTCGCGCGCGTCATGGAAACCGTGCGTCGCACGGGCGATCATTCACGACGCGCGATCTGGAACAGTCAGGACGAGATCGGCCGGCTCGTGCTCGGCTTCAACGGCATGCTCGAACAACTCGATCGCGAACGCGAAGCCCAGAAGGAACGCGCGGCAAGCGCGCGGGCATCCGAGGCCCAGCACGCGCTCGTCGAAGCGACACCGTTTCCGATGGTTGTCACCGCGATTCCGGGCCACGAAGTGCTGCACGCGAACCAGCCCGCGGCGCGCTGGCTCGACGGCCTCGAGACCGATCCGTGGGGCGTCGGACTCGACTCGTCCGTGCGCGCACGCTTCTTTCAGCAGCTATCCGATCGTGGTGCGGTCGACGAGTTCGAAGTCCGCTGGAAAGCCGGCGGCGAGCCCGCCTGGGCCGTGCTGTCGGCGCGAAGGCTTCAGTTCCAGGGCCGCGATGCGATCCTGACCGCCTTTGCGCCGATCAATCACCTCAAGGTCCTCGAACAACGGCTCGAACTGTGGGCCAAGGTGTTCGAAGGGTCGTCCGAGGCGATCCTCATCGTCGATAGCGACCGTCGCGTGTTGACCGTGAATCCCGCGTTCTATCGCGCCACGGGCTACGACGCGGCCGACGTGCTCGGCAAGTCGCCTCAGTTTCTCGCCGCGAATCCGCCGGGCGGCGATACGTTCGACACGCTCGCCGCGAGCGCGACGCGACGCGGCGCATGGCAAGGCGAGACGCGAATCCGCAAGCGCAACGGCGAGACATATCCGGCCTGGCTCATGGTCAGCCTCGTGCGCGAAAAACAGGGCGACGTCTCGTACTACATCTGCACGTCGATCGACATCAGCGATCGCAAGAAGAGCGAAGCGCGCATCGAATTTCTCGCGCATCACGACGTGCTGACCGAACTGCCGAACCGCGCATTGTGCACGGAACGCTTGGGTGTCGCGATGGCGCGCGCGCAGGAAACGGGAGAACGCGTCGCCCTGCTCTTCATCGATCTCGACCGTTTCAAGAACATCAACGATTCGCTCGGACATCATGTCGGCGACGCGTTGCTGCGATCCGTGGCCGGCCGGCTCTCGCGATCCGTACGCGCGAACGATACAGTTAGCCGGCTCGGCGGCGACGAATTCATCGTGATCCTCGATGGCGTCGCGCATCGCGAAGACGTATCGAGGATGGTCGACCAGACGCTGATCCCCTGGATCCGCGAACCGCACGATGTTGACGGGTCCGCGATCCATGTGTCGTGCAGCGTCGGAATTGCCATGTATCCCGACGACGGCCGCGATATCGACGATCTGCTTCAGCATGCGGACGTCGCGATGTATGTCGCGAAAGAAAGCGGCGGCAATGTGTCGCAATTCTTTTCGGCCGACATGACCGAGCGCGTGCGCAGCCGCATGACGCTCGAAGCGCATCTGCGCGAAGCGCTCGATGACGACGCCTTCGAACTCGTCTATCAGCCGTACGTCGATGCGCAGACGGGTCAGCTGGTCGGCGTCGAAGGCCTGTTGCGCTGGCATAACGCCGAGCTCGGCGACGTGCCGCCGGGCCGCTTCATTCCGATTGCCGAGGAAACGCGGCTCATCATTCCGATCGGCGCCTGGGTGATCGATCGCGCATGCCGCCAAATGGCGCAGTGGCGTGAGGATGGGCTCGGGGATGTGCAGGTATCGATCAATCTGTCGGCCGTACAGCTTCGCGACAGCGGACTCGTCGAGGCCTTGCGCACGAGCATCGAAACCCATCGGATCGAACCGGGGAAGCTCGAACTCGAGATCACGGAATCGACGCTCATGCATAGTGTCGAGAGTTATTTGCCGAAGCTCGTGGCAATTCGGGCGCTCGGCGTCAAGTTATCGATCGACGATTTCGGCACCGGCTATTCGAGTCTCAATTATCTGAATCGATTCCCGATCGATCGGCTCAAGATCGATCGGTCCTTCGTGCATGACATGCTCGACGATCCGACGGATCTCGCGATCACGCGGGCCATCATCGGCCTCGGTCACACGCTCGGACTCCGTGTCGTAGCCGAGGGCGTCGAGACGCAGCAGGAAGTCAGTATTTTGCGCGACGCCGGCTGCGATGAACTGCAGGGGTATTTCTTTGCCAAGCCGCTGCACGCCGCGCAACTCGCGGCATGGGTCAATGCGCAATCGCTTGCGTGACACGCGCGAGCTCGCACGTATCCGCGGATACCGCTCAACGGACCGGGTCAGCAGGCATGCGATCTCGATGCAAGGCCTTGGCTCACGCGCTCGAGACGCATGCCGTCCACGCACGCGGCACGATCCGATCTCGAAGGGGACGTGCGGCTAAGAAGACATCGCCCTTGTGCGCGTGATCTCGCGCAGGACATCGGCGCTTGATCCCTATTGCGAGGATTCGCCCGGCGCGCAACGCGAGTGGCGACGCGAAATCGGCAAGCGCCGTTCAGAGCCGGGCATCCATGCTGGCGCTTCCCTTTCGAAGCCGGAGTCGCCATGGATCAAATTGCAATCGAGTTGCGCCCGCTATCGGGCCGTTCGCGGTCGCGCGTCGAGCGCGCGGCGCCCGCACCGCAGCCGTGTTGGCGGAGATTGCTGAGCGTACGTAATCTCGCCGCCGCAGCGCTGAACGGTCTCGCGGCGACCACACTCTGGATCGCGGTCGAGACGTCAACGGCATTCGGCATGCGGTTCGGATCGCCAGGCCGCGTGTCGCTGCATCACGCGATGAGCGCCGGCGCGGCCATCGGCGGTGCCGGCGGCCTGATTGCATTCACGTTGATCGGCGCGAGCGCATTGGCCGTGCGCATGCGCTCGCCTCAGGTGGCGTATGCGGTACTGGCGGCCGGCGGCGCCGCGGGCATTGCGACCGGCATGATCGCAGGCCCCTTGCTCGCGCGTTCGGGATGGGAATCGCAGCGCGACGCGGTCTCGCTCTCGTTCGCGGACAACGGCTCGCACACGAGCGAGACTTGAGCGCGCGCCCGACACCCTGCGGCGCGTCGAATCACGGAGTCTCACCGGATCGATCTGCGGCATGGCGCGTTGCGACGAGGTATGCCTATACGCGGCGCTCGACCCGGTCTCCGTTCCTTTGTGTCCGGCGACATGCGACGCCGATCGCCGGATCACGCAACACGGGCCTTATTCAAGCATGCACAACATCATTCAGCTCGAGCGATCGAGTCAACAGCGGCACCTCAAGAGAGCACACGGAGCACCGCGTCGAGCTTATGCCACACGTCCGCCGCCGTTGGGCCCGAGACGCATCAGCAACGTACGGGCGTCAACAGTGCGGAGCGGGTTGAACTTCAAGACGGCGTGTGTGGTGGGATTCGCCGCGGCGTCGATCGCGATCGCGGCAAGCACGGTCGTGTGGACGATCCGAACGGGAGAAGCCATGTCGGCCAAGGGTCCTGAGGGTATCGTGACCGCTGCGTTCATCGGTGCGTGCAAAGGGGCATTGGGCGGCGCATTGTGCGGATTGGCCGGCAGCCTCGCACGCTTTTCGACATGGGATGCGCAGGAAAGGGATCGCGTCGAGATCGGTGTCTTGCACGCTCTCGCTGCGGTGACGGGTGCGCAAGTCGGAGCCGTATTCGGTTCGATCGCCGGTCCGATCGCGGCGGGCATCGCGTATGCGTTCCCGCGTGCGTGATGGAGAATCGCGAGGCGCTTGGGGTTTAGCGGTTTAGCGCGCGAGCGGTTTGTCGTGCGCGTGATGCGACGTAGGACCACTGCGGCTCATTGAGCGAGGTGGCGCGCGCGACTCAGGTGCGCAAAACGGCGCTTAAAAGCAAAAAGCCCTGCTCGATTGGGCAGGGCTTTCTGGTGTTAAACAGCCTGACGATTACCTACTTTCACACGGGAACCCGCACTATCATCGGCGTGGAGTCGTTTCACGGTCCTGTTCG
>NZ_RBZU01000013.1 GCF_003628125.1 Pararobbsia silviterrae | reverse complement strand
TCGACATTCGCAAAATCACACCGACTCCGTAAGCCAGAGCTATAACTCGCGGGGGACACACGCTCGGCACTCTGATGAAGGAAATTCGCTTCGTTTCGTGCTGAGCGTGCCTTCGGGACGCGACGAGAAGCACAATAATCACAATGCCATTCGTCGGCCGTGATCGCAAAAAGCCAAAACCCCGCACAGGGCGGGGTTCCGACTCGGGTGGCGAACGCGCGGCCGCCATTTATAGCCTCGTCGGCACGGCCAAACTCAACGGCATCGCCCCGAAGCCTATCTGGGCTTCGTGCATGCGCGCATCGCTGATCACGCGATCAACAGCATCGACGAGCTGATGCTGCGGGTCGTGGCGGATCAGCTTCGGATCGGCGATTGACGATCACGACGCTGTCGTCAAGACGGCGCTCTTCAGTGGTGCGGATGCAGTTTCGATTCTTCCAGGTTCGATCTCATTGCCGCCAATGGGCGGCTCTAAGAGGTCAAGTTCCGATCGTCAAAATGGTGCGATGGGTTCCCAACGCACCACGCGCTTTTACGACCCACTCGGCACCACAGCCACCCCCCGCAACACTTGCCCAAACGGTGCCGTTTCCATCACCGAGAAGCCATTAGTCGTCACGGTCGAGCCGCTCACATTCACAGTGATCTTAACGAGCTGATTCGAATCCGCGCCCGCATCGAACGCTGTGCTCGTGCTATTGCCGATCGTCGAAGTGGTTGCGTAAAGCGTGTACGAGCCATCGCTGTTAATCCGCCCCGTCACATGCCGCAGCCCTTCGGGCGTGGTCGTATAGATCGCGCCCACTGTGCCATATGTGCCCACAGCATCAGTCACCGTATAAGCCACCCCGAGATTCAACCCAGCGGTCAAATGCGCGATCGGGCTCCACGTGCCGGCTTGATTCAAATAGACCCACAAGCCACCGCTGCCGTTCGGCGCATACGCGACCGTACCGCTGTCACCGTAGTCGCCTTCGTCAGCAACGAACATCAGATTGGTGTTATTCGACGGGACCCACATGCTCGACGGAAAGCCGACGCCCGTAGCGAGCGTCCAAGGATTCGGAAACGAAGTCTCAGTGTCACCGGCTGTCATAGTCGAAGTCGGAAAACCCGGCACGATCGAAATCGCCGTGTTCTGCGCAAGCGTCGCGCCATTTGCCAGCGCACCGGTTGAGCCAACCTGATAAACCGTATCGACCCCGTTGCTGCCGCTATCCTTCGACACGTACATCGTGCCCTTCGCGTCGACGAACATGCCGCGGAAATTATCGTCCTTACTCGACTTATCGAAAGTCTGACCCGTTAGGTTCGCGAGCGAGAACCCAAATTGATTGCCACCCATGCTCGTCTTCTTTGCGTACGTGGTGGCCGATAAGGCGTCAGTGATCACGCCCATCGCGCACGTACCCGTCGCCGCCGGCGCGTAGGTGCTGCTGTTACCGCTATAAAACGTGCCGATAACCTGCGTATAGGCGCACGTACTGCCCGGAGCGATGCTCTGAAGACCCGTATCCATCGATAAGATGTCATATTCACCATAGGTCGGATTCGGACTCGAGCCTGAGTTGCCCGCCGCGCCGACCATGTAGAACATGCCATTCGCCAACGTCGCAGACCGAGCATCGTCGCCGCTATAGGCATCGGTATGCGTGAACGACAATGCGCCAGTTGAGAAATTCAGCTGCGCGACGGTGCGATATGTTGCAGTCTGAAAGTCGGGATTGGTCGGATCCACCACGTCGGGCGTATTCGAGTTGGACACGTCGAGTTGGTTGATCGGCGAGTTATAGCCCATGAACACCAGCGACTTTCCGTCCTGCGACACATTCAAGCCCATGCCGGATTGGGAGGCGAAACTCACCGTGAAATTCTCTGGCACGGATGCCGCTGCAGCGGTTGCGGTCACGTTCAAAGACTGCGACGCGCTGGTTCCCGTCGGTGTCCATTGATCGAGATACATGTCGGTCGTGACACCGAAGTCCGCATCGTTTGCATCGTTGGTGAAAACGTTCGGAAAGGTGCCGGGCGACACCGCGGTCACGGTCGATACTGCGGGCGTCGTCTCATTGCCGTTGTAGGGCAGCGCGCCATTGACGACCAGCGAGGAGTTATAAACCGAACGAGCCACCACGAGGTTTCCCGCGGCGAACGAACTCGGCGCCGACTGAGTCGATGAAGGCGACGAGGAAGACCCGCCACACGCCGCCACCAGACATGCAGCCGCGAGGATCGAACCGAGCACTACTGGAGAAGCAGGGTAGGAATTCATCTCTTTTTGTGTTTCTTTTTATGAAAGAGCTGGATTCTTTGCGCTGTCGGTGACGGTGGCGTGGCACTTCTGTTTCGATCTTTTACTAACGTTTACGTCCGTCTGACGTGGATTTTCGACTCCCTCGTGATCGGGCGTAACTTCCCCGTCACTACGGAATCTGAGCGTGTGGAAGTCGAGTCAACAAAGCATCATCGTCGACGTTCGTGTGAGTGGGACGTCACGCCCATACCCGCATACACAGGCGAAGCTCCCATCCTGCGTGCAAGAGACATTGTCGAAGGGACAACGCGGCACCTGTATGTCGGATGCCTTCGCATCGAAGAAAAATCACGGAACGTGCTGCGCTGAACGCGCGCCTCCGCCGTCGAAGTGTACGAGGGGCGTGCATGGGGATTGGCGGCTCGCCGGGCGCGAACGTTCCCGAGCCGTTAGAGAGCGGATAAACGCCACCGTTGACCGAGCGTCTCATGAGGGTCGACTTGTATCGGTCGCGTCGGACCGAGATCGGCCACAAGTAGTCGCTCGTACGCACGCCAACGAATGACTGTTGTTGAGCTCAACGAGGACGCATGCGAAGCGTGGACATCTCGAGGCTCAGGCGCGCGGCCAAACTATGGCGTTTGACTAACGGCATGCCCATCACGCGCTGCGCGGGGGTGAAGCACGAATACCCGGCGCGAAAAGGAACACTTCGCAAGAGACACGCGGCAAAACGCCGAAGCATTGGATAATTGAGGTCGCTTTCCGCCGTCACTGCGTTCGCCGACACTCCGTTTGACGTCACCTAACAATCTGGCCTCATGTCCGACAGCCGCACTCAGCAAAACGAACCCCGCGTCGTCGCCCCAGCAAGCGAAGCTTCCATGGCGCCTGACCACGACGGTTTGACAGCGGCCGATGCCCGACCCGCGCCCGGTGCGCGTAAGCTTCCCGAAAGTCAACCAACGGACGCAGCACGGTCAGACCTATTCGACACCGCACTGCGCCTCGAAGCACAAGGTGAATTCGAACAGGCGCTGGCGGTGTACGAAACGATACTGGCCGCGCAGCCACGGAACACACGCGCGCTCTATCAATCATGTCTGTGCCTGCTCAGCCTGGCGCGGCCGGAAAATGCCGTGGCGCGACTGCGCGAAACGATTGCGATCGAACCTTGCGCCCCGCTCGCCCACGTGATGCTCGGCATCGCACTCAGGCGACTCGGACAGTTGCACGAAGCGATAGCAGGTATGGACCGCGCCATCGAAGTCGACCCGCGCTGCTTTATCGCCTGGATCGAACGCGGCATCACGCAGATCGCGCTCGAGTGCCCCCACGACGCCCTGTCGAGCTTCGACAAGGCGATTGCGATCGACCCCGCGAGTCTGAGCGCGATCAGCCATCGCGGTGAAGCACTCCGACTTCTCGATCAGATCGATCAGGCGATGGCATGCTATGACCACGTGCTCGCCGTCGATCCGAATCATATGAACGCCATACTCGGTCGCGCGTCGACGCTCTCGCAGGCACGCCGCAACATCGAAGCGCTCCAAGGTATCGAGCGCGCGCTGTCGATCGATTCCGGCAACAAACACGCGCTGAACAACCGGGGCAACCTGCTCGTCGCCCTGCGCCACCCCGGTGAAGCGTTGAAATCATTCGAGCAGGCACTCGCGATCGATCCCGGCTTCATTGCCGCGTGGATCAATATGGCGAATGCCCTCGAAGCCCTCGGCAGGCGCACCGAGGCGAAGGCTGCGTCGGACCGGGCGGTGGCGCTGGGCCCCGAATCGCCCGCTGCGCGCTGGAACGCCGCGCTGCTCGACCTGCGCGCCGGCAGCTACGAATCGGGTTGGGAACGGTATCAGGTCAGATGGCTGATGAATCGCTTCGGCACACCGCGTCACCGCCACCTGAAGCTCTGGCTCGGCCACGAGGATCTGCGCGGAAAACGCATCGTGCTCTGGCAAGAACAAGGGCTCGGCGACACGATCCAGTTCAGCCGCTACGCGATCATGGTCGCCGCTCTGGGCGCGGCAGTCGTGCTCGAAGTGCAACCGGCGTTGAAACGTTTGATGGCGGAAAGTTTCAAGGGCATGGCCTACGTGATCGGATCCGACGAACGAGCGCCCGAATGCGACTTTGCGACCCCGCTGATGAGCCTTCCGCTCGCATTTGCAACTGCCGAAGATACGATTCCGTTTGCGCCGCGCTACCTCAAGACCGATCCGACTCGAGTTCAGTCCTGGGCTGCCCGGCTCGGCGGATTGAAAGGCAGACTGCGGATCGGTCTGGCGTGCACCGGAAATCCCAAGCACAAGGGTGATCTCGAGCGGTCAATCGACCTCGCCACGCTGGCTTCGCTGACTGAGTTTGGTGATCTCTTCATCGTGCAGAAAGATATGCGCGCGGACGATCACGCCACGCTCGCTGCGCACCCCGAGATCGTTCATTTCGGCGAAGCGCTAACCGACTTCGCCGAAACAGCGGCGCTCGTCGACAATCTGGATCTCGTGATCACGGTCGACACTTCGCTCGCCCATCTCTCGGGCGCGCTCGGCAAGCCCGTGTGGGTGTTGCTGCCCGCAGTTCCCGACTGGCGCTGGCAACACGATCGCACCGACAGCCCGTGGTATCCGTCAGCGCGCCTGTTCCGTCAGGGTATCGGCGAAGGATGGGGTCACGTCGTCCAGCGCGTTCGCGAGGCACTCGAGGCATTCGAGGCGCCTGCTCGCGTCTGAGGCGTACGGTATTCGAGCGCCGGTCGTCGTGGCGCCTACCGATGTTTGAGGCTACGGCGGCCCGGTGACCCGGGCTCGCAAGATAAAGACATCACGGCCTGCACGAAAGTGACCACCCCGCGTTCGTCGAGTCGGATGAGGTGTGACTGGCAGGGTTACCGACACGACTCACCGTGTGCTGCTTCGTCACGATCTATTATTGCCCCCGACCTGGCGACCTGTTTGGACTGAGTGCAACGCGTGGGACACCGTCGCAGCCACTGCGTTGCGGTTGTACCCAATACGCACAGCCGTCCGAGTGCAGGCCGATTGCCTCGCCCCTCGCGCCAAGCAATTTGCTCCGAATCAACTCGACGGCCGTGTGTGCAATTTTGACCTGCCTTGGAATGGGGGTGTCAGATCGCGGTTCGCCCTCTGGATGGTTCAAGTTTCAAGCTTGAATGCCGTAATGCACGGGTGGCCACCTACTGGAGTCGTCATGAAACTGTCTTTTGCCCAGAAGTTATGGGCACCGCTCGCACTGAGCTTAGCGTTCATGACCCTTATCGCCGTTGCCGACGCCTGGCAATCACGCACGGTTCGATTCGAGGAAAGAAAAACAGATCTGATTCACGCGACCGAAATTGCACTGGCGATTACGAAACGTTACGGCGATCAGGCGGCGTCAGGTGCGATGACGGTAGATCAGGCCAAAAGCGAGGCGCTCGCGGCGATCAAGGCGATCCGCTACGGCCACGGTACCGGGTACTTCACCATTCTCAGTACGGAGCCGGCGATCATCATGCATCCCATCCATCCCGAGATGGATGGCAAGGAGGTCGGTGACTATAAAGATGCGAATGGTGTCCCGCTATACCGGAATACCGTAGACATCATCAAGCGCGACGGTCAGGGCTTCGTCAGCTACGTGTTTTCGAAGCCACCCACCAATGAAATTTCGCCGAAAGTGTCCTATTCGGGCTACTACGCGCCGTGGGACTGGATTCTTCAGACCGGCGCCTACACGGACGACATTGATGCGGCGTTTCATGCGTCGCTTTACAAGAGCCTCGGATTCCTGCTCGTTGCCGCTGTGCTGCTCGCCGGTGTCGTAATCTGGATTAACCGTAGCATCTTGGTCCAACTCGGCGGAGACCCTGCGCAAGCGATGTCAATCGCCGGGCGTATCGCCGACAACGACCTGACCGTCAGGGTTGAGACAACGCAGGGCGACAGCAGCAGTCTCATGTACTCGATGAAGTGCATGCAGGAGCAGTTGGCGATGATGATTCGTGGCATCCGATCTTCGAGCGCATCGATAGCGTCGGCCACTAGCGAAATTGCCGCCGGCAATCAAGATCTCTCACAGCGCACTGAAGAACAAGCTGCGGCGTTGGAGGAGACCGCGTCGAGCATGGATGAGCTGACGTCGACGGTCAACCACAACGCGGATAACGCACGCCAGGCAAGTAATATTGCCACCCAAGCGCTTGAAGCCGCACGGCGCGGAGGCAACGTCGTGCAGCAGGTCGTCGAGACCATGACCGGAATCAACGCGGGTTCGGACCAGATTGCCAGCATCGTCGGCACCATCGAAAGTATTGCATTTCAGACCAATATCCTTGCGCTCAATGCCGCGGTGGAAGCGGCTAGAGCGGGTGAAGAGGGCCGCGGGTTCGCAGTTGTCGCTGCCGAGGTGCGCTCGCTTGCGCAGCGCTCCGCAATCGCCGCCAAGGAGATCAAGGTACTGATTCAGCACTCGGTCGATCGCGTGAAGCTCGGAGCTGGGCACGTGGACACAGCGGGTGCGACGATGGATGAAATCGTTCAGTCCGTGAAGCGCGTAAGCGATATCGTGAATGAGATTTCAGCGGCATCCCTCGAGCAAAGCAAGGGGATTGTTCAGGTTAGTCAGGCAGTCACACAGATGGACTCGGTCACTCAGCAAAACGCGGCGCTTGTTGAGCAGGCTGCCGCGGCCGCGCTTTCGCTGCAATCACAGGCAGAGGATTTGCGCGCGAACGTCGAGCGGTTCCGTGTAGGCTAATGTCTGGCGAGAATGTGCCGTGATGGCTTGCGATACGCTGGGCACCCGACGATGCGCTGCACGTTTCGCCGTCGTTAGCGAGCGATGCCCCTGGTTTGAAGACCGTCAAGCTAAAAAGGTCGACGCCACCGGAGCGGTGAGAATCGTGTTCGACACAGACGAGTGAACAAAAAAATGAAAAAAACGGGCATGCGTGAGACGCTTCTCATGGGGCTGTTTGCCTTGAGTACGTTCGTTCTCCACGCATGCGCTTCGCCGTACTCGCACGCCGTCGAACCTAAGGATCCGGAGGCGCTTGTTGCGAATGTCGCCCTGATCGTAAACAACGACATCCTGATGCGTGATGATTTTTACGCCGCTGATACCATGAAACAGGTGCTGGGCGCGCACGACATCAAGATGTTCTTCAACGAAGCGGGATCGCCGCTCTTTGAGCACAAAGAAAAGAGCTTGCCGTCCTATAGATATAGGATCAGCGATTTTTCCGGGCTTGTTCCCGCGATGAAAGTCCAAGGCGATCTCATGCGATTTGTCGACAGTCGCGGCCACATCGAGCAAGCAGTCTTGCGAATCTGGTTTTCGCCGTCGGACGAGCGGCTCAACTTGAAGAATGTCCTCGCAATCGTGGGAGACCCGTGCGCTGAAGATCGAAAAGCCGAGAACGATCTGTTTATGGCGATCACGCGAGAGCCGTTCAATCGACAGCCTAAGCCGTTTAAGGTAATGGCGTGCAGGGGCGTTCACGCGGGCTATCAAACACTTTACAGGTTGACGTTTGACGAAGACGACCGGCTCGCTGATCTCTATGTGACCGTCACCGCGGAAGCCTTGTGACAAGGCAAATACGGGGCCCTGGATTAGTGCAGGATTTGACCCAGTGTCGGTTCCCCCAAGGTCGTTTGCCATTTCTCCGCTCTTTAGCGGACCCTCCGTTTTCGAATTTGGCGCGGGCCTTGACAGAACACTTGCAGCTTGGCAGCCGGACATCTCGACTATCGATGAATGCGCGCGACGCTGACCATACTCGATACCACGGCGACAGCGCCTGCGATCATGAAGGACACGCGAGCGAACGTCACGTCTTGCCCGCCCGCTTCCGACACCATCGCGAAGGTCGCGGCCACCAAGGCCGTCCCCAGCGATTGCCCGATCGTCTTCGCGGTCGAAAGCACCCCCGAGCCAACAGACGATAGCGTCTTGGGCACGTTGCTGAGTATCTCGCTGTTGTTCGGCGGGAGAAATAGCCCATACCCGATCCCGCATAGACCAATCGGCCAGAGGAGTGTGCCGACGGATATCCGGGCGGGCAGGAAGGCGATCGCCCCGAGGCCGACCGACATCACCATTACACCGACCGATGACAACAGCGTGCCGCTGATCCGTGTCGCAAGCTTGCCCGCTATCGGCGCGACCACGAGCACGGCAAGCGGCCAGGGCATAAACAGGAACGCCGATTGCAACACGCCGTAGCCATAGTCGTGCTGCAGCACGAACGGCAACGCCACCATCGCGAGCCCTTGCGCAGTGAACATGCACAACGATGAGAAAATCGCCATCGAGAAACGGCGGGATCGGAAAATCTCGAGCGGTACAAGCGGCGTCTCGGCCCGCTTTTGCCAGTCGATCCATAAAGCGGCGACAAGCACGGTCAGTACGAAGATAAGCGCAAGGTGCGCGATGCGCCAACGACCCAACTGGTCCACGCCCACCACCAATCCGCTCAATGCCATCGCCGACAGCAACGCGCCAATGAAGTCGAATCCCGTCGCGCGCCCCGCGTCGAGCGGCAAAAAGCGATAGGTATAAAAGATCGTGACGACCCCCAGCGGCAGGTTAATCAGAAATAACCACGGCCACGAGAAATGGGAAATGATCAACCCGCCTCCGACCGGCCCGATCGTCGTGCCGAACGACACGGCAAGCGCATTCCATCCCAGCACGACACTCAGCGATCTCGGCGGGAAAATCACCCGATACAGACCGAGTCCGACGGTGACCATCGCGGCATAGCCGATGCCTTGCAACGCACGCATCGTCACAAGGATGCCGATTGACCCGGCCATCGCACAGCCCAGCGAGGACATCGTGAATACGATGACGCCTGCCCCAAACACATTCCGCTGACCCAGTTCTCGCGCAAGACCTGCAAAGATCAACATGGAGACAGCGCTCGCAAGTTGATAGCTGTTGGCCACCCAGACCACGGATGCACGGTCAGTCTTTAACGCACCGGCAATGTCGGGCAGCGCGATGTTGACGATCGAACTGTCGAGCGCCCCCATCAAGATACCCAGCATGATGGCGGCGGCCGCCAAAAAACGTTGGGCGGAAGCGAGTCCTTCGCCGCTCATCTCGCGAGTTCCCAGCAACATGCGCACTCCTGCTAACCTGAAAGACGGATAGGCCGCATGTTTGCGGCATCGCTTGAAAGGCGCAATTCGGATTATTTGCAGGAAGCCTTTCGCCGATCCTAAGTCACAATCTTTGATACCTTTACCGGCATGCGTTTCGATCTCGTTGACCTCCGTCTATTTCTGGCCGTCCTGGACGCCGGCAGTATTACGCATGGGGCAGAAGCGGCAGGCCTTTCGCTGCCGGCCGCCAGCCAACGCTTGCGCGATATGGAGATCGAAAGCGGTGTGACGCTTTTGGACCGTGGCCGGCGCGGCGTCACGCCCACCCACGCCGGTGAAGCGCTTGCCCACCACGCCATGCTGATTCAACGTCAGATGGCACAGATGCGGAATGAGCTGGATGAGCACGCGCAAGGCGTCAGGACGGTGGTGCCGCTGATGGCGCCGACTGCGGCGATCACCGAGCACTTACCGGACCGTCTCGCGACCTGGATGGCATTGCATCCGCATATCGATGTCGAACTGAAGGAACGGCAGAGCGCGGAAGTCGTCAGGGCGCTCACGAACGGGCTCACGGAAATTGGAATTGTCTCGGATACAGTTAGCACGGAAGGCTTGCAACTGCGACCTTTTGTCGTCGACCGGCTGGTCGTCGTGGCGTCGCCGGATCATCCCCTGCTATTGCGGGAGGAAGTCTTTTTCACCGATATCTTGCACGAGCACTTTATCGGGCTGGCAGACGGCGCCTTGCAGGACAATCTCGACGGGCGGGCTCATATCGCCGGCGGACGGCTCAAGATTCGCGTGCGGACCCGAACGTTCGAAGGCATTTGTCGCATGGCGGCAGGCGGCGTTGGCATCGGGATCGTGCCGGAAACGACAATTCGTCATTGTCGTCAGCTTATGAAGCTAGGGGCCGTTCGTCTGGCCGACGACTGGGCAGTCCGCAAGCTGTCGGTCTGCACCCGAGTTCGAGACCATATGAGCGCTTCAGCCCGCTCACTTGCCGACCACCTCGCGAGTGCCGGCTTCTGAGCGCGCATTGAAGGCGTTCGTCGTCGGCTTCGCATCGTGCCCGATTCAGTGCGACGAAAGTGGCCGCTCGACTAGACGAAGCAAACTTTCGTTGCGCCCTAGAAGCGGTCATTGCGATATGCGGCATCCAAGCGGCAGTCGAGGGGAGGGGTCGACGATCGAGGTCCGCATCGGGCCGCCGGCACATTGCGACTGCTTGCGTGAGTGGACGCGGGACACATGAGCGACTCACCGTCCGAATTCCAGCGCTTCCCGTAAGAGAATAAAATCGGCGCGCAGTCGAATTCAGCTTCTTGAAGTTTTGCTTGGAAATCGCTTGTTACGGTATTGAAAGCAAACCCAACTCCACGCCCGAGACGCAATGAAAACGCTCATATCGGCTGTTCTATTGTGCTTCTTGACGACACTCGCTCATGCCGCGGGAATCAAGGTCGTGCAAATCCCGTCCGACGCCGAGGGCCCGGCGCTGAAGGCCATGGTGTGGACCCCATGCTCGATGCCTGCCTCGGAAGTACGGATCGGGCCATATGTCCTCAAAGGGCAGCGCGATTGCCCGACCGTGGGCGGCAAGCACCCTCTGATCGTCATTTCACATGGCCACGGCGGATCCTACCTCGGTCACCATGATCTCGCCGAGACGCTGGCCGACGCGGGTTTTGTCGTCGCGGCAATCAATCATCCCGGGGATACATTCTCCGATATGAGTCGCGCGGGCGAGCTGTCCGAGTTCGTCGAACGGCCCACCGACATCAAACGTCTCATCGACTACATGTTGAGCGCCGCGCCCGACGCGGCCAATATCGATCCGCAACGGATCGGATTTTTCGGCTTTTCGCGGGGCGGCTACACCGGATTGGTGCTGGCCGGCGGCATCCCCGACTTCCTGCACGCCGATGTTCCGTGCACCGATCCGAACGCGCCGATTTGCGAACAACTTCAGCGTCAAGAGGTCTCAGTCGGCCCCCTGACGCACGACGCACGGATCAAAGCCTTCGTCCTGGCGGACCCGCTCAACGTATTCCCGACCGCGGAGAGCCTGAAGAACATCAAGGCGCCGATTCAGCTCTGGGCGTCCGAGTTCGGCGGTGACGGCGTGCTTCCCCGCAACACGCCCGCACTCGCTGATACCCTTCCTCAAAGACCGGAATATCACCGCGTTGCCAACGCGGCGCATTTTGCCTTTCTTGCACCATGCTCGGATGCGATGAAGCACGATGTGCCAGAACTCTGTGTCGACGCGAACGGCTTCGATCGCATCGCGTTTCATAGGCAGCTCGACGACATGGCGCTTGCGTTTTTCCGAGCGAACGTTCAATAGGGCCGCGCTGGTCCGCGCGCATCGTACGTCCGATCAATCGGTTCGGCGGGCGGGTGTTGCAGCCTAATCATTGCCCGGTCGCACGTCCTTGAGTCGAAGGCGCGGTCAGAGAAAGCCGCCTTGCCAAGCGTTCATCGCGCGCCATGCGACGCGCATGCATGCAATGCCGCCGCGAAGCGCTTGTCCGCGAGATAGGCGACATTGAAGCGGCAGTAAGCCGACACTTGATCCGCGTCGGGGGAGAAGACCGCGCCCGGCGCGAGAATGACCCCGCGCTCGATCAGGGCCTCGGCGAGTTTCATCGAGTCTGTCCACCCGGGCAGCGATGCCCACAGATAGAGGGTCTGCTCGCACGGTTTGTAAATGTGCGCATCGAGCCGCGTGAGCGCCTTGATCGCGGTGTCGGTTGCGCGCCGCAGCTTTTCCTGAAGATGGTTCGTATGCCGCAGAAAATGGCCGTCGCTGATGATCGCATCGAGCGTGCGCTCGCAGTATTCGGAACTGCTGACATGCGTGAGCATCTTCACGTCGGCCAGGTCGCTCGCGAGCGCCGCATGACACGCAATAAAGCCGACTCGCAACGCTGCGGACACCGACTTGGCGAAACTGCCGATATAGATCGTGCGCCGCAACTGATCGAGCGTGGCGATGCGCGTCAGCGCGCGTGGCCGTAGATCGGCCAACGCGTCGTCCTCGACGATCGTCAGATCGTATCGTTCGGCCAGTTGCAGAATCCGGTGTGCCTTGGCCGCGCTGGTATCGGCCGCGGTCGGATTGTGACCCACCGATTGCGTGAAAAACAACTTGGGCCGATACGTGACGAGATGCTCTTCCAACTGGCGGATATTCGGTCCGTCGATTTCTCTTTGCACGCCGACAATATTTGCACCGCTCAGCTTGAGCTTCCCGAACAGCGTGTAGTAGCCAGGGTCGTCGACGAGCACCGTGTCGCCCGGTTGCACAAAGTATCGGAGCACCATGTCCATCGCCTGGTTGGCGCCGTGCGTCAACACGATCTGCGATGGGCCCGCGTCGATATCGTAGCCGGCCAGTTTCTGCTGCAGCGACTGCCTCAACGGCAGATAGCCGAACCGACTCCCATAGCGGAACAGCGACGCGACGCCCGTACGCACCACACGCTGATGGTAGTGGTCGAGGCGTGTCTCTTCGAGCCATTCGACAGGGGGGAAACCTTCGCCGAGATTGAGCACGTCGGGCTTCGTCTGCAACTGCTCGCGCATGAGCCAGACGATGTCCATCGCTCGATTGAGCGTCGTCGCTTCCTCGGCTTCCTCGGCGGCGATCACGCGCCGCACGACGAAAAACCCCGAGCCGCGCCGCGGTTCGATCAAGCCGTTGGCGGTCAGGATGTCGAACGCACTGATCACGGTGTTTTTCGAACAGCCCGCCGCCTCAGCGTATTCCCTAATCGAGGGCAATCTGGAACCTGCCGGCAACACCCCTTCCTCGATCTGTTTGGCCAGATTGTCCGCAATGGAGGCCGACAGGGTGGCCGTTTCACGCCGATTATTCATTGCTGCTCCGCAAAATAGGCGAATTGTCTTGGGTACAGTTGCGTGTCTGTCGTTGAGAACTGTACCTTTATAAAGGGTACACCTTGCTTATTATTCGGCCATCGATTGACCCCCGCAAGCCATCCGACGGCGTTGTGGCATCTGAGACAAAGGACCCAATGAGCATCGATTCGACTCTCCCCAATTTCCGTGCGCTTTCCCCGGCCGCGCGTCTTGATCACGTGAGCAAGGCGGTCGGTTTCGACGACGCGGCGCATGCGCAACTCGCTCAACCCGGCGCGCTCCCGCTTGCGGTCGCCGACGGGATGATCGAGAACGTCATCGGCACGTTCGAGTTGCCGCTGGCTGTCGCGGGTTATTTCCAGATCAACGGGAAAGACGTCATCGTGCCGATGGCCGTCGAGGAACCCTCGATCGTGGCGGCCGCCTCGTTCATGGCGAAGCTCTCGCGCGTCGCGGGCGGATTCCAGACGTCGAGCACCGGCCCGCTGATGCGTGCTCAGGTGCAGGTCGTCGACGTGGCCGATCCGTACGGCGCGCGGCTCTCGATCCTGAAGCACAAACAGGAACTGATCGATCTGGCGAACAGTCGCGACAAGATCCTGATCGGCCTGGGCGGCGGATGCCGGGATATCGAAGTGCATGTGTTCCCCGACACGGCGCGCGGCGCGATGGTCGTCGCGCACCTGATCGTCGACGTACGCGACGCGATGGGCGCGAACACGGTCAACACGATGGCCGAATCGGTGGCGGGCCGCATCGAAGCGCTCACGGGCGGCAAGGTGCGTTTGCGCATCCTCTCCAATCTGGCGGACCTGCGGCTCGCGCGCGCACATGTGCGGTATTCCGCCGATACGCTCGCCACGAAAGAATATTCGGGCGAGGACGTGATCAACGGCGTCGTCGACGCCTATCTGTTCGCCGCCATCGACCCCTATCGTGCCGCGACCCACAACAAGGGCATCATGAACGGCATCGATCCCGTGATCGTCGCGACCGGTAACGACTGGCGCGCCGTGGAGGCAGGCGCGCATGCTTACGCGAGCCGCAGCGGCCGCTATACGTCGTTGACGACGTGGGAGCGCGCGGCTAACGGCGATCTCGTCGGCACGATCGAGATGCCGATGCCGGTGGGGCTCGTCGGCGGCGCGACCAAAACGCATCCGCTCGCACGGCTCGCTTTGAAGATCATGGATGTGAAATCGGCGCAGGAACTCGGTGAAATCGCCGTCGCCGTGGGTCTCGCGCAGAACCTGGGCGCCTTGCGCGCGCTTGCGACCGAAGGCATTCAGCGCGGCCATATGGCGCTGCATGCGCGCAATATCGCGATGTTGGCGGGCGCGAAGGGCGACGAGATCGATTGGGTCGTCAGGAAGATGGTCGCGGTGAAGGACGTGCGCGCCGATTTCGCGGCAGAGCTGCTCGCAGGGCCCCGCGATGCGTGACGCTGCGCTGCCCGATCGCGTCAAGATCGTCGAGGTCGGACCGCGCGACGGCCTGCAGAACGAACCGACGTTCGTGCCGACCGCGTCGAAGGTCGAGTGGATCGGACGCCTCGTCGGCGCCGGCGTGAAATGGGTCGAGGCCGCGGCGTTCGTCTCGCCGAAGTGGGTGCCGCAGATGGCCGACGGCGCGCAGGTACTGCACGAGATCGCGCGCGGGCAAGGCGTCGTGTTTTCGGCGCTGGTGCCCAACGTCAAGGGTCTTGACGCGGCGCTCGCGGCGCAATGCGACGAAGTCGCCGTGTTCGCGGCGGCGTCCGAGACGTTCTCGCAAAAGAACATCAATTGTTCGATCGCGGAAAGCCTCGAGCGTTTTGCGCCCGTCGTCGATCGCGCCATCGCGGCCGGCGTACGCGTGCGAGGCTATGTCTCCTGCGTGCTCGGCTGTCCATTCGAAGGCGAGATCGACGCCGCGCAAGTCGCGTCGGTGGCGACACGGCTCTATCAAATGGGCTGCTACGAGATCAGCCTTGGCGACACCATCGGCACGGGTACACCGCTCAAGGCGCGCCGGATGATCGAAGCGTGCGCGAAAGACGTGCCGGTCAGCGCGCTCGCCGGACACTTCCACGATACGTGGGGCATGGCCATCGCCAATATCTACGCGGCGCTGCAGGCCGGCATCGCGACTTTCGACAGCTCGGCATCGGGCATCGGCGGATGTCCGTATTCTCCCGGCGCGACGGGCAACGTCGCGACCGAAGACGTCGTGTACCTGTGCCATGAACTCGGTATCGCAACGGGCATCGATCTTCCGGCGCTGATCGATGCGGGCCGATTTATTTCGGACGTGTTGGGCAGGCCGACTTCATCGAATGTCGCGCGCGCCACGCAGGCGCGTGCTCGGCTCGCGCGTGCGTGATCGGTCGATACGCTTGATGTAATCGCTCCGGGTATGGCGAAAAACAGACCCATCCGATGATAAAAACTCCAGCCTTTGGAGGAGACGCATGACAGAGTATCGAGGGCATACCGGAACCGTCGCGACGGCGCACGCCGCGTCGACGGTCCGCACGCATGAGACTTCCGCGCGCTACGCGGAAGTGTGGGGCGACACCGTCGACCTTCGGCATCTCGGATGGTCGATCGTGATCGGCGTCGGCATCAGCAGCGCAGCGTTCTTCGCGGGCCGATATGTCCTGTCGTCGTTCGTTGCCGACGCGGCTGTCGCGCGCGCGTATGCGATGCTCGTGGGCCTGGCCGGCTGCTTGATCGCGGGGACCGTTTGCGCGTTCCTGTTCGAGCCGAAACGCGATGTCGTCGAAGAGGCGAGCGACGCGTCGGAACGTACGCGCGTGCTCGAACAGCTCGCGGCGGAATTCGGCGGTTTAGGCTCCAACGACGATCTTTCTCCGGCGGCCCGCGCCGAATTGTCGGAGCTCGGGCTGCTCGATCTGTTTGCTTCGCACGAGGCGTCGGCTGCAGGGCGCCTTTCCGTCGACGGCACGAACCAGGGGGTGCGCACATGAGTGCAGTCGCTCATCAAATCTTCGCCGCGCTCGCCATGGGGCTGATCGGGGCGATTGTCTTTTCCGGCATCGGCCTGGTTTCCGGTACCGACGAAACGACCACGATCGCGCCGCTGACGTTGCTTGTGGTGTTGCTGGGCGTTCCGCCGGCCGGCGTATTCATGTTCTTTATGTCCGGCGCTGTCGCCAAACACATGACACATGCGATTCCCACCGCGTTGCTCGGCATCCCGGGCGACACGATGGCCGCGCCGCTGCTTCAGCAAGCGACCGCGCTGCGCGCGCTCGGCGTGCCGCATATCGCGTTGCGCAAGATGGTGTCGGGTGCGATCGTGGCCGCTTTCGTGGCCGTGCCGTTGGCCGTGTTGTTCGCCGTGCTGCTCGCACCGTTCGGCAGCGTCATCACGAAGGCCGCGCCGTGGGTGTTTCTCGCGGCTGCCGTCGGTATCGCATGGTTTTCCGCGGGCCGTTGGGCGTCGGTTCTGCTGCTTGTGCCGTTCGTGTTGCTGATCGTCGGCTTGCAGGCATTGACGGGCCATTACGGCGTCAAGCTGAGCGTCAGCTATTTCCTCGGCATCGCGATCGGTCCGTTGATCGCCGATCTGTTCGCGGTGCTCTCGCCGGTCGAGCGCCGTCGTATGCGTCGCGAGCAGCGTTCGACGTTTTCGCTGGCGCCCGATGTGAAGGGCTGGAAGGGGACCTTCCCGAACCCGCTGCGTGTGCTCGATCGGCAACAGGCGGCTTGGACCGTCGGCACTGCCGCGATCTCCAGCGCGACATTCGTGTTCAGTCCGGTGGCGACGACCGTCGTGATGGGCGAAATCGTCGGGGCGCGCATCAAACACGCGTATCAACGTCTGACGACGGTCATTGCCGCGCGCAATGGCGTGACTGAAGCGACCTATATCGCCGAAGCGCTTATTCCGCTCATCGCGTTCGGCTTGCCGTTGAGCCCGGTCTCGGCAGGACCCGCGGCCCCGCTTTTCAATGCGCCGCCGCGCTTTTCCGTCGATGCCGCGACAGGTCAGATCCACAACCTTCACACGCTCATGTCGAGCTGGGAATTTCTCGGCTATGGCCTGCTGTCGGTGTTGCTCGCGGCCCTGATTGCCTATCCGCTTGCGATGAACCATGCGCATCGCGCGGCCTCGTTCGTTGCCCGCCGCCTGAGTCACGAAGCCATTATCGCGACGTTCACCGGGCTGATCGTCGTGATCAGCGTATGGGAAGGACAACTGCTCGGGCTCGCCGTCATTCTGACCGTGGGGCTGTTCGGCGGTCTGCTCTCGCGCGTCTTTGCGTTCAATACCGGCGTGCAATTCATGGGGTATTACGTCGCCGTGTTAAGCGTGCCGGCGCTCACCAAGCTGTTTTAAAGCACGTCTTTCGACACGACGAGGGGCACGTTCCATTGGGGATACCGGTGGACGTGCCCTTGTGCTTTTGGGCATCCGTGCTTGAGGGGTGCTGCCCGAAGCGCCGCTTCGTGATCCGCTTGGAGATGCGTTCAGGGATGCGTTTAGGGATCCACTGAAAGACGGGCCTAAAGATCTGCTTAAGGGCGCTGACGAAGGCGGTCGACGAAGGGTGCCGACGAAGGGGGCCGACTAAGAAGGCTGACTAAGAAGGCTGACTAAGAAGGCTGACTAAGAAGGCTGACTAAGAAGGCTGACTAAGAAGGCTGACTAAGAAGGCTGACTAAGGAGGGCGACTGAGGAGGGCGACTAAGGAGGGCGACTAAGCAGCAGCCTGACTAAGCAGGTTGACCAAGGCGCTGCCTAAAGAACGGCCCGGTGTGCTGCCTAAATTTTTTTGTAAGGATAGTGCTAAAGAACGCCCGATCGTATGTCGTTAAGCACATACATAACACCCCGTTCATTCGAGCGGAGTGTTCATTCGAGGAGGCGTATCCGTGCTGAGCAACAAGGCGTTTTATCCCCTGATGTCCATCGGAGCGGCGGCGGTTCTGGCTGCACTGGGCGGTTGCGGCGGGGGTGACGGGAATGGAAGTGGAACAGCGGTGACGTCGTCGCAGGCGGCACCCGCGGCGATTGACGGTACGTTGAGCGCGGCCCAATACACGGGCATCGAGGCCGCGATCTTTGCGCAATTGAATACCCAGCGCACGCACTGCGGACTCTCGGCCTTTCGCGAGAACACGATTCTCGACGCGGCAGCGGTCGCGCACGCGCAGCACAACGCCGATCTCGACATCAACGAGGCCACGGAGACCTCGACCGATGCGGGATATACGGGCGACACGTATCAGACGCGCGCCGAAGCGCAGGGCATGCCGTCGTCGATCACGGTGACGGGCTACAACACCGAGTATTACGCCGTGGATCCGACCCAGACGACGGTGATCGGCGACGGGATCGCGAACAGCTTGCTGGCCGGCGTCTATAACAGCGTACTGGCTGCTTCGCTCAACACGGACATCGGTTTGGGCGACGTCACGGCGTCGTCGATCGTCTACAGCATCGGATCGCTCGCCAACGCGCAAGCCGTCACGGGCACGGCGCCGTTGACCTTCCCCTGCCAGGGCACGACGGGTGTCAATATCGGCGGTCGCCTCGATGCCGCGATGGCGCCCGGCGTGGGCGGTCCGACCTGGGGGGCGCCGATCGCGATCACGGGGACGAGCCCGTCCGACACGATCACGTTGCAGTCGGGCTCGATCACGGATCCCTCGAATGCGGTCACGACGCTGAACCTCGTCGATTCGACGACGGACACGAATCACATTCTGTCGGCCTATCAAGCGGTGGCCTTCCCTTCGCTGGCGTTGAGTCCCAACACGACGTATTCGGTCTCGCTGACGGGCACCTACAACGGCCAGGCCTTCACGAAGGCCTTTACGTTCACGACGGTCAACAGCTCGACGTTTTAAGTCGATCGGATCGTTGGCCGGCGCGCATCTCGTCGATTCGTCGATCGGGCGGACTGCGCGCTTGCCGGCGCGATGGTCTAAGCGCTTGAGCGTCTCGGGGTGACAAGGATTTAAGGCGCTACCGGGTAGCGGCCAGGTCGCTGTCAGTCGTCGAGCCCCAGCCCCTTGAGAATTCTCGGCGCATGTTTCTCGACGCGCGCCGCGCGCGTGGCCGATTGTTTGGCCCCGGCGAAATGCAGCAGATAGGCTTTTTGTCTTCCGGGCGTAAGCGCGTGAAACGCGTCGGCCAAGGCGCGGTCCTCATCGAGGCGCTTTTGAAATTCCGCGGGCACATCGAATTGCGCCGCGCTTTTCATCTCTACCTTTGCACCCGATCGCTCGACGGAAATGGCCTCGCCGAGATAGGCCGTGATCGAGGCGTTCTGCCGTTCGATATCCGCAAGCGAGGTAAACCGGATTTGCCTCGCGGCTTGCACGTTATGCGTTTGCTGAACAAGGATGCCTTTGGGATCCGTCAGCAACGCGCCTTTGATGAACAGCAAGGCACAGTAGTCCTTGAAGCCGTGAATCAACACCACGTTGCCGCCGTTCAACGTGTAGCACGCCTTGCCCCATTTCACTTCTTCATCGAGTTCCGATGCGAGGCAGAGCCGTCGAAGCGCGGCATATTCCGCGTTCCAGCGCGTCTCGCCGTCATGAATCTCGCTCACGCGTGGATTCATTTTCTGCTCGATTCGGTCCGAAGGTCGGTGAGGCATCGTTGCGACTCGCTGGCTCAAGAAGGCCGTTGTCGCAATCCGCGCGACGTATCGATCTCCATGATGCCATGGCAATCGTGTCCCGCCGTATGCGCGGGTCATGCACCGCCCGATGGCGTCGGGATCGAACGCTCGAACATGCGATCGCCCGAGATGGAAGGAACGGCGATCGGCGCCGCGCATGCACG
Source organism: Pararobbsia silviterrae (assembly GCF_003628125.1). Lineage (GTDB taxonomy): Bacteria > Pseudomonadota > Gammaproteobacteria > Burkholderiales > Burkholderiaceae > Pararobbsia > Pararobbsia silviterrae. The sequence goes on along the minus strand of NZ_RBZU01000013.1, from coordinate 169,493 downwards.
TTGAACGTCATGCTTTCGAAAGGCAATCGTCATGCAATCCAAATGAATTTGCATGAGGCATCGCCGGGTTCCGATCGCGCTTTTCCGGCCCGACATCCGACACCGAAGTGTCGTGCGTCGTCGAGCATGACCGTACGCCCGTTTCGATACCTCATTTGAGGAATGGACCGGTGCGGACCCCGGGATTTAGATTCGCGTCAAGCCGATCCATGGCGCGGGGAGGCCGGCGGGCGCATCCGGCGGCACGGCAGAAAAAACATCAAACAAGATTGTCGGGGTGAGGGATGACAACAATCCATCAGTGGCTGCTGTCCACGTTGCTGATCTGCGTGGCGACCGGCGCGGTCGCTCAGCAGAAACCGGGAACACGCACGGTATCCGACAGCAAACCCTCACTCAATGCGACGCTCGCATTGATCCAGAAAAAACAGAATGCGCAGGGGCTGCTTTCCGCGGATTTCCATGTTTCCGATTCAAGCAGCAACTCGAATTTCGAGGTGACGGAAACGTGGTCCAACCATCTCATACCCGATGCTTCGACTTGCCGCATTACGAACCAGCATACCGATCAGGCTGTAAAAAACAGAGCGGGCGGTTCGAGCCCGCTCAATAGTCAAAGCTACGTCCTTGACCTGCGCGCCGTCACGAAGGTCAGTGTCATGACGTGGGCTCAGGCGGCGACCGAAGACAATGCATCGCAGGGCTTGGCGTACATCACGATGCTGGACTCGGATCCGGTGTTTTTCGCGGCGAAGATCTATAAGAAGAACGACAAGCCCACCGAATACATATTCCGTGACATCGACACCGCGAATCAGGTCGCCAAAGCCGTCGTGCATGCCGTCGAACTCTGTGGTGGCGGCGGCGACGATGACCCGGCGCAAGCGGCGAACGTCAACGAGCCCGATCCGCGCGCCGCGGCTCAAGCGCAACTCGACGCACAACGCGCGAGCGATCAGCTCGCGCAGGCACAGGCGAATCAACAGCGCGTCGCCGCATGCAACGCAGGGTGCGACACGGCCCAAACGCAATGCAACCAGGCTGCCGCGAGCCAGTTGGGCACGACGCTCGGATCGATCATCGGTAACACAATCAGTCACAATTTCGCGGCCGCGCAGCAGAGCGCGGCCGAGATCGGCGATCCCAATGCCTGCCAGCAGCAATTCGATCAGTGCACGAGCACCTGCCAGTGACGTTCCCCACGAATCCCTTTCTCGCGACACGTAACGGGGCTGACTCAAATGAAAACAACCATACGTTGGACCTACGTCGGCCTGCTCGTCTTGCCTGCGGGCGCATGGGCTTTTTGCCCGCCGACCAATCCGCCGAGTCTTCAGCAGGCGTGCGAACGCGCTGAACAGCAGCAACAGGAAGCGCAACGGCGTCAGCAAGAGCAGCAGGCCCAGCAAGAGGCGCAGCGTCAGCAAGAAGCCCAGCGTCAGCAACAGGCCCAAATGCAGCGCCAGCAAGAAGCCCAGCGTCAGCAACAGGCGCAGCGCCAGCAGCAGTCCGCATCGCCGTCGATGAATGATCGCGCGGCCGCGGGCAATGGCGGATCGACCACGACCTTTACGCCGCACACGTACACACCCAATAGCGCTCAGGCAAGGCAGCCGGCGGAACGATCGTCCGGCGGCGTGCAGACCGAAAACGGCGTCACGACGTACACGCCGCACGCGTCGAACGTGCCGCGAAGCAATCCGGCGACAACCGAAGCGAGGCCGAGCCGATCCTCCGACGAGGGGGTGACGTCGAATGGCGTGACGACGTTTACGCCGCATGCGGTGAATTCAAATCGCGCCGGTTTCGGCGCGGACGAAAACAATGCCGCCGGCCGCACGCCGGGCTCGCAGTCCGCCACGTTCAATCCCGGTCGCGTCGCGCCGGCGGATACGCGCGAGACGCGTCCGACCCTCGCGAACGGTGCGGGCGCCGCGCCATCGCGTCAGCAGATCAATGCTGTCAGAACGAATCTCACGGGCATCAACCAGCATCCGGTTCCGCGCGGCACGGTGACCTCGCAGGCCAACGGCGCCGTCACGCTCAAGGCCGTCGACGGGCGGCAGTATCGTCTTCGGTCCGACGGTACGCTCGCGTCGTATGCCGGCCATGGCACGCATGCGACGCTCTACGCGGACGGCCGCGTCCGTTCGCTTCACACGACCGCGCTCGATATCAATCGAGGCCCGCATGACGGCCGCATCGTCGTCGAGCATCGCGCTGACCATACCGTCGTGGTCAGCGCGACCGCGCACGGCGGCTACGTCGAACGTCCGATTCAGTGGCACGGCCATCCGTTCGTGCAACGCACCTACGTGTCCGGGACACAGGTCTATACGCGCGTCTATGCGTCATACGGTTATCACGGCGTGACGCTGAACAGCTATGTCCCGGCCGTGCGCTACGACCCGGCCTTCTACGGCTGGGCGTATTACCCGTGGCCCGGTACGATCGCTTACGGCTGGGCGTGGACCGGAAGCCCGTGGTACGCCGCCGATGCGAGCTACTTCGCGGTCGCGCCGTTCTATGGGAGCCCGGCCCTGTGGCTGGCCGACTTCATGTTGGCGGGCACGCTTCAAGCAGCGTACGCCGAGCAGCAAGCGGACGCGGCGGCCGCGGCCGAGGCCGCGCAAGCGCAGTCGTCCGATGGCGATCCGGGCGGCGACGTCGCGTACGCGCAGACGGATACGCCGATCACGCCCGAACTCAAACAAGCCATCTCGGATGAAGTGACACAGCAACTCGCGGCCGAGAACGCCGCCGCGCAGCAACCCGACGCCGCCACGACGTTGACCGGTTTGCCGCAGGTCCTGCAGCCCAATCATCTGTTCGTCGTCGACAACCCGATCAACGTCACGACCGACGACAACCGGACCTGCGGGCTGACGCCCGGCGATGTCCTGAAGCTCGTCGCGACGCCCGACGGCCACGCGATCACCGCCGATCTGACCGTGACCGCGACGCGCAAGGCGGATTGCCCGGCGGGCACGCAGGTCTCGGTGTCGCTCGAAGATCTGCAGGAGATGCATAACGGTTTTCGTGCTCAGCTCGATGCGGGGCTGCAGACATTGCACGACCAGCAGGGACATAACGGCTTGCCGACGGCGCCGCTCTCCGTGATTGCGCCGCCGCCGCGCCCGGTCGACGATCTGCCGCCGCCGGCCGGAGACGCGCAGGCACTCGTGAGCGGCGCGCAGCAACGCGCGGATCAGACGGAGCAACAGTTGTCGCAGACCGCCTTTAGCGATTGATGCGGCGTCGATACGTGCAGGCTTTGAGAAGGGGAGCGCTGAACATGGACGGTAAATGGCCCGGCACCGGGATTTTTATAACGGCGCGATGGATTTTGGGCGCGTTGGCGCTGTCGGCGATCGTGAGCGGATGTGGAGGCTTGCCTCCGCAAACGGCGCAGGAACTTCAGCAGAGTTGCTCCAAAGAGATTCAGGCCATGAACGACAAGGTCGGGTCGCGCGCCGTCGTGGGATATGGCTACGAGAGCACGGGCGGAGGCGCCGCGTGCTTTAGCAGCTCGGAGAAGCCCACAAAGCAAGCCGCGATCGATACGGCCGTGGCGGCGTGCCGCAATGCGGGTGCGCAATTCTGCATCGTCGCATGGACGGCGGACAGCACACCCGAGCGAGATCAAGCGCTGAGACAGGCCGAGGCCGAGAAGAAGGCGGCCGAGCAAAGAAAGGCTCAGGCCGATCTTCTCAAAGCTCAGCAGGAACAAGCCGCGCGCTTGAAGGCCATCGCGAAGACCGCCAAGATCCCCGGACCCTCGATCGAGGTCACGTCGGGCTTCATCGACCGTAAGCTGCAAGAGAATAAAGATGCGACGATCGTCATGACGCAACATTGGATCGGCGAAAACAATCCGTCCGATAGCTCGACATCATTATCGCCGAACGTGCTTGCGGACTATGTTCCGAGCGTACCTTGTACGATCGGCGGTCACGATCTTAGAGATCTGTCCAAGATCCAGATCGACAGTTACGCGAACCTCGAACAGACAATCAAGAGTCTCGGCGGCTCCGGTGTTGTCACATCCAACGTAGGGGACTCCGTCGATCAAATCTCCTACGCGCCGAACTATTCCACGCTATTCCTTCAGTTCCGAAAGAACTCGCCTCGATACGACACCTTGATCAAGACGAATAAGGTCTCCGCGGACGTGCTTCGCATCTGGCAGGTCGACGCCAAATTGCTGCTTGTCTCGGTGATCAATAGCGACGATGCGAATCGTTTGGCCAGCGCCATCACGCATGCCGCGGAGTTGTGCGGGGCAGGTGCGGAGGACGCCGATTCGCCTTTTTGAACGTGTGCGACGATCATCGCCATCCGCGACGATCCGCGATGTGCACGACGCTCCGCGATATGCGCATCACGCTCGCTACGTCGTCCCGATTCCACGCTCCGCCACGGCAACCGCGATGCGGTCGGCCGTGGCTTTCAGCTGCTTGAGCAGCTTGCCGTGGTCCATGAACTCGAACCGGCCGAGCGACGTGACGAGCGCGAGCGCCGCATGCGTTTGCGAGCCTTCGACGACGAGCGGCACGCCGAGCGACGCGACCTGCTTTTCGAGTTCACCGCGTGAAATGTAATAACCGTCCTTACGGATCTTCTGGATCCGTTGCAGGAATGCTTCGAGCGTCGTTCCCATCTCCGCGTCGCGGACGTCGGCTTCGTATTTGTCGAACAGGCGCTTGAGTCGCGCGCGCGGCAGTTCGGCGAGGATGACCTTCGGCGCCGCGCCGAGAAACAGCGGCCGGGGTCGGCCTCGCCCGTATGAAAGCCCGAGCGCGCCGCCCGTGCTCTCCCGATGCGTGTCGACGATCTCGTCGTCGAACATCCGCGTCATCACGCAATCGCACCCCGTCTGCTCCGAGAGTTCATGCATCCACGCATGGCCTTCGCGAACGAACGGGTCGACGGTGCGCAACTGATAGTCGAGCGTCATGATCCGCGGGCCCAAGGTGTAGCTGCCGTTCCCCAAGCGCGCAAGAAGTCCCGCATCGACGAGGTCTCGGAGGTAACGGTAGGCGGTCGGCGCGGAACATCCGATCACCGTGCAGACCGTATCGAGGGACCAGACCGGTTGCTCGACCGAGAAGAGATCGAGAATCGATAGCATTTTGGACGAGCTGGACATCGTATCGGCTAAGTCGGACGTGAGGTGCGAACCGCCGCCATTGTAGCGAACGCCTTGCGGCGCACGCGACGCGCGGCGGTCGCGACACGCCGGGCTTCGCGCCCGCTCGGACACGTCCGCACATCGATCCGGAGGGTGTCGACAGCCGCATCGCGGTGTACGACAGTTTATTCTTAAAAAATCACATAGTGATAATTTAAATACAAAAACGTTGACATTGTGCGGATCGTATCGATATCGTTCTCATATTGAGATATTGATATTGGAGACGGATGGCCATGTTCGATGTGGCAATCATTGGGCTGGGTCCGGTCGGCGCGACCCTTGCCAATCTGCTGGCGACGTATGGATTGAAGGTCGCGGTGCTTGAGCGGGAGCCCGCTCCGTACGCGCTGCCGCGAGCCGTGCATTTCGACGGTGAGTGCATGCGCGTGTTCGATGCGATCGGTGTCGCGGAGGAGGTCGCCGCGTCGTGCCACATTTCACCCGGCATGAAGTTCGTCAACGCGGAGGGTCGATTGCTGGTCGATTGGCCGCGACCGCAAGGGATCGGCGCACAAGGCTGGAATTCGAGTTATCGCTTCCATCAGCCCGACCTCGAGCGCGTGTTGCGCGCGAGGCTCGACAGCCAAGCCAATGTATCGGTCAAATTGCGCAGCGAGGTCTATGCGATCGAGACCGCGGCACGTCACGTCACGGTCCGCTTCGAGGACCTCACGTGCGGCAGGCTCGAATCGATCGATGCCGCTTATGTGATCGGTGCGGATGGCGCGCGCTCGCTGGTGCGGCGGCTGATCGGCAGCGAAATGACCGATCTGGGCCTGCATGAACGCTGGCTGGTGTTTGACGTTGTGCTCAAGCGCCCATGGTCCGTGCTCGGCGATCACAGTGTCCAGTTCTGCGATCCCTCCAGGCCGCTGACCTATGTGCGCGGTGTCGGCGATCGTCGTCGCTTCGAGATCATGCTTCACGCGAACGAAGACGCGGCGGACATGGTGCGGCCCGAAACAGTGTGGTCGCTGATTCAGCGATGGATGACCCCTGACGACGCCGATCTCGAACGGGCCGCCGTCTACACGTTTCACGCGCTGGTCGCGCAGCGCTGGCGGCGCGGCAGGTTGATGCTCGCGGGAGACTCTGCGCATCAGACGCCGCCGTTCCTCGGCCAGGGATTGTGCGCAGGCATACGCGACGCCGCGAATCTCGCATGGAAACTCAAGGCCGTCTGTCTGCTCGGCGCGAGCGATGCGCTGCTCGATACGTATCAGGACGAGCGTGCGCCGCACGCGCGCGAGTACATCCAGCTCGCCGTCGAACTCGGACGCATCATCCAGGCGCGCGATCCGCACGAGGTGGCCGAGCGCGATCGTACGTTGGCCGCCGCGCCGCGCATGCTGCGTAGCCTGAGTCCCCGCCTTGGCGAGAGCGCGCTGCGGCTCGCGCAATCGGCGAGCGGCATCGTGGCGCCGCAGCCGAGCCTGGCAACGGGCACACGCATCGATGCGATCGCCGGACAGACGTTCACGATCCTCGCGAAACCGAATTTGATCGATACGGCATCCGCCGCGGCGTTGCGCGCCCGCTTGCCGTTTCCGATGACGGTGCTCGATGACGGCAGCGCCGAAATCATCGATTGCCTCACGGAGTTCAAGGCCGCGGCGATCGTGATTCGCCCCGATCGCTACGTCTTCGGCGTGGCCTCCGATTTGTCGCAGTTGTACGGTCTGCTCGACGATTTGGGCAGCGTGCTCAACACCGGGAAGCGTGGGGTCGAGGTGCTCCAGTCGACTTGATCGCCGACCGTAAAACCATCGCGCAGTCATGGTGAGCCGCAGCTTGAAAAAAGGACCGATCCGGTCGAGTGACGCCACGAAGCACGCGTTCGTCGTGCAGGCGCGCTCGCCGAGCATGGACGGTCGGTTGCTTCACGAATCGGGCAACCGCACGAAAACAATCAGGAGACAGGAGACACCCTCATGGACATTCGTGAAGCGATACGGAACCAGCCGATGCGCTGGAAGCAGATCGTCGTTGTCTTGATATGCGTTGTGCTGTCGATGATCGACGGGTACGAGATCATTGTGTTGCCGTTTGTGATGCCGCATCTGTCCAAGGTCTGGAATTTGCAGCATGTCGAAGTCGGCTATCTGCTGAGCGCGAGCGTGCTCGGCATGGCGGTGGGCGCCGTGGCGATCTCGCCGCTCGCGGATCGGATCGGGCGGCGCAATCAGATCCTGCTGTGCCTGACGTTCGTATCGGTCGGGATGTTCTTTTCGGCGCGCTCCGATTCCTTGATGGAGTTGCTGGTCTTCCGCGCGTTCGCGGGATTGTTTATCGGCGCCTTGATCTCGAGCGTCAACGTCCTCGTGTCCGAGTACAGTTCGGAGAAACGACGCGGCTTCGTCATGGGCTTGTACGGCATCGGCTTGCCGCTGGGCTCCGCGCTCGCGGGCAGCGTCGTCGGGCCGCTCGTGGCGGCGTACGGATGGCGAGGCCCGATCATGTTCGGCGCACTGCTGACGCTGGCCATGATCGCGATCGTACTCGCGGCGCTGCCGGAGTCGGTCGAGTACCTGATCGAGCGACGGCCCAAACGGGCGCTCGACGCCTATAACAAGATCGCGCGCGCGTTGGGGTACGACGAAGCGACGGCGCTGCCCGAGGCCTTGCGTCACGCGAGTCAGCTGCGATTCTCCGCCGCATTGAAGCTGATTTTCGGCGGCGCGATGCTACGGCGTACGCTGTTGCTCTGGGTCGGCTATGCGGGATTGATCGCCGCGTTCTATTTCGCCAATACATGGACGGCCAAGCTGGTGGCCGATGCGAGCGGCAGCCCGGCCTATGGCGTGCGTATCGGTACGCTGATCATGATCGGCGGCGTCATCGGATCGCTGCTGTTCGCGGTGCTGTCGCTGAAGGCGCGTCCGATCGTCGTGACGGTCGGGATCCTGGCCGGCGGCGCTATCGTCTACGTGCTGTATTCGATGTGTTTTCGCGTCGTCGAGCTCGCCATTCCGCTGTCGATGCTCGTGGGCGTGTGCGCGAGCGGAGGCGTGTGCGCTTTCTATGCGATCAGTCCGCCGCTGTATCCCGCCGTCGCGCGCGGTACGGGCGTGGGCCTGATGATGGGCTTCGGTCGCGCGATCTCCGTGATCGTTCCGATCTGGACCGGCTATATGCTTACGCTCGGCTGGACGCCTTCGATGCTGTATGGCGTATTTGGCGCCATACTCGCCGCATCCGCGTTTTTTATTCTCTTGCTCGATCGCGCATGCCTTGTGCGATCGACGAATCATTCGCTTGTTCACGATGCCACTTGATCCCACGTTCGCCGTACCCGCATGCCATGCTGAAATCCACATCACGGCGGCCGGCGGTCCCGATGTCTTGCAACGGATCGAGCGGCCGGTTCCGCGGTGCGGTGCGTCCGATGTCCTGATACGCGTCGCGTCCGCGGGCGTGAATCGTCACGATGTCAATCAGCGTCGACGCGGGCCGGACACCGTGCACAGTCCCGTTCCGGGCTTGGAAGTTTCGGGCGTCGTGGTGCGTGTCGGCGACGATGTCACGGACGTTCGGATCGGCGACGCGGTCTGTGCGCTCGTCAATGGCGGCGGATACGCCGAATACGCGCTCGCCGATCATGCTCAGGTGCTGCCTGTTCCGGCGGGACTCTCGCTACGCGACGCCGCAGCGCTTCCCGAAGCGTTGTTCACGACCGCGCATAACTTCTTCAATGTCGCGCGGCTCGCGCCGGGCGAGTCGGTCCTGATTCACGGCGGCACGAGCGGCGTCGGCAGTCTGGCGATTCAGGTGCTGACCGCGCGCGGTCACGCCGTGTACGCGACATGCGGCAGCGACGAGAAATGCGCGATATCGCGGACGCTGGGCGCGGTCGATGCATTCAACTACCGGACGGGTGCGTTCGCGGATGCCTTGAAAGCGGCCCGCGGAGGCGAGGGCGTGGACGTCATTCTCGACATGGCGGGTGTCGTCTACGGGCGGCAGAACGTCGACGCGCTGAACCGCCGTGGACGCATCGTCCATCTGTCGCCGGGCGGCGGCGCCGATCTGTCTTTCCCGTTGCGCGAATTGATGCGCAAGGAGGCCGTCGTGACGGGTTCGCTCCTGCGTCCGTTGCCGGACATCGAAAAGGCGGCGATCGCGCAATGGCTGCGCGCTCAGGTGTGGCCGCTGATCGGCACGCGGGTCAAGCCGATCATTGCGCAGCGTCTGCCGTTGGCGCAGGCGAGCCAAGCGCACGAGATCCTCGAAGCGGGCGACGTCGCGGGCAAGATTCTGCTCGACGTCGCGCATGCGTTCGATTGAGCTTGCAGCAGGTCGTGCAGGTCGTGCAGGTCGGACAGATAACAGGTCGGATGTCTGTCGGAGCGGGTCGACGCAGATCGTCGACCCGTTCGAACCTCGAATGAAGTCTCGGATTAAGCCTCGGATCCGGATCGCGTGTCCGGATCCATGCGGCTAGGCCGTCTCTACCCCCATCCATCCGGCCATGCGCGCGCGCCAGACAGCTCGCGGCTCGAAGCCCGGCAAACTCCGCGCATGCGCTTCGATCTGTTCCATCAGCAGATCCTGCGGCAGGTCGAGATCGATATCGACCTTCATCGGCTGCGACACGTACCACGGCGTGTCGATAAACAACTCGAGCCGATTGCCTTCGGGGTCGCGCACATACAGCGAAATCGCATTGCCGTGCGTGACAGGTTGCAGTCCCTGCACGCCGAGTTCGCGCAAGCGCCGATAAAAATCGCGAAGCGTCGCGAGACTGTCGGCGCGCAATGAAATCTGATTGATCACGTTGAAGTGTTCGCCGTCGGGTCGTCCCGACGCGAGCACGATCTGATGGTGCTCGTCCGGGTCGCGGCTCAGGAAGACGAGGTCGACCCAACCCGCCGCGCCGGGCAGCCGCCCGCGATCCGTGACCGTGAAGTCCAGCACATCGCGATAGAAGCGCTCCATCGTCGCGAGGTCCCGAACGTAGACGCCGACATGGCTGAAACTCAATCCGACTCTCACGTATTTCTCCTTGATTTGTCTTTTGGTGACAATACATCAAGAAAAACGTTGAAGTAAAGAACTTCGATATGTATATTTTCGCAAATTAGTCGTCGGCGCCGGGTGGTGCCGCGATCGCTCACGCATGCGGACCGTCGGTCAAGCCGATCGCGCGAACGCATATTCATCGAGGAGAAGCCGCAGTGAAGTTCATCAGTTTCGTGCGTCAAGGAAAGCCTGCAATCGGTACGGTTGTCGGGGAGGGTGTCGTCGATTTGTCGAGACGGACGGGTCACGTTGAGCTTGGCGCCGCGTTGCGCACGCTCGGTCTTGATGCGTTGAAGGACACGGCGGCCAAGGCGAGCGCGGACTTCGCGCTTGCCGATATCGAGGCATGGCGTCCCGTCGTCGCCGATCCGGGTCTGATCGCATGCGCGGGCCTCAACTACGCGGCGCATGTGGCCGAAACCAAGCGCGAGGCCACCGAGCGTCCGACGATTTTTCTGCGCGTCGCGGAGTCGCAGCTCGGTCACGAGCAAGCGATCAAGATTCCGCCCGAATCGGCAAAGCTCGATTACGAAGGCGAGATTGCCGTCGTGATCGGCAAGCGCGGCCGGCGCATCAGCGAAGACCGCGCGTTCGACCATATCGCGGGGTATAGCTGCTACAACGACGGTTCGATTCGCGACTGGCAACTGCATACGTCGCAATGGATCCCGGGCAAGAACTTTCAGGGCACGGGCGCATTCGGCCCTTGGCTCGTCACGACCGACGAGATCGGCGAGCGCGATGTGCTCACGCTCGAAACGCGACTGAACGGCGAAGTCATGCAGCACGCGAACACGGACTTGCTGCTGTTCCCGATCGCGACGCTGATTGCCTACGTGTCGACGTTCGTCACGCTCAATCCGGGCGATGTGATCGTGACCGGCACGCCGGGTGGCGTCGGCGCGAAGCGTCAGCCGCCGGTGTTCATGAAGGCGGGCGATGTCGTCGAGATAGAGGTCAGCAAGGTTGGCGTGCTGCGCAATCGCATCGAGGCCGAATAAGGCTTGTGAACGTGAAACGCGTGTCGCCGCAGGGCGGCACGACCGGCGATCCGGCCTCGATGGATGTGCGTGGGATCGCCGAGTCCGAAGTCACTAAAAAATACAGATGATTGGAGCGAGACAATGAGCGATATGACGGCGGACCGCTCGCCCGGCAAGGCCGGCGAGACGGTCCAAGGCATGACGCGCGCGCAGTGGAGGATGGTAGTGCTGGCCAGCCTGGGCGGCGCGCTCGAGTACTACGATTTCGTGGTGTACGGCTTCTTCGCGCATGCCATCGCGAAGCAGTTTTTTCCCGAGGCCTCGACGTTCATCGGCCTCATGTTGTCGTTCTCGGTCATGGCGATCGGGTATTTCATTCGCCCGCTCGGCGGCATCGTGCTCAGCAGCATCGGTGATCGGTACGGCCGGCGCAAAGTCTTTCTCGTATCGATTGCGGGTGTCAGCGCGGTGACGTTCTGCCTGAGCGTCTTGCCGAGCTATGCGACGCTCGGACTCGCCGCGCCCATTTTGCTTGTGCTGTTGCGTGCCATACAGGGCTTCTGCATCGGCGGCGAAATGCCGGGTGCGATCACATACGCGGTCGAAGCCACGCCGACCCGCGCGGGACTCGCGGTCGGGGTCATCATCGCGACGCTCAATTTCGCGGGCTTGCTCGCGAATGGTGTGAACGTCGCGGTCCAGTCGCTGCTCTCGGCGGAGAACGCGTCGCTCTACGGCTGGCGAATCGCGTTTTTCCTCGGTGGCGTATTCGGTCTGATTTCGTACTGGATGCGCCGCAATCTCGAGGAATCGCCTGAATTCCAGAAGATGCAGGGGGCGGTCGTCAAGCAGCCGTTTCGCGAAACGATCCGGTCGCATGGCGGCGCCGTGCTGATCGGCGGTCTGTCGATCGCGACGATGGGGGGCTTCACGGGCATTTTCTACGGCCATATGCCGACGTATCTCGTCCAGCAGGCCGGCTATGCGCCGCGTGCCGCCGCGATTGCGCAGAACGTCGCGTTGATCGTCGGCGCCGTGGGTCTGCTGGTGGCCGCATGGCTCGGCGATTGGATCCCGCGCCGCTACATTCTGCGTGTCTCCGCGGTATTGCTTGCGGTGTTGAGCTGGCCGTTCTATGCCGCGCTCACCGCGCACAGCATGAACCTCATCGTGTTGTGTTCGCTCGCGTGGCTCGCGTTCTCGCTGGCGTCGGGCACGTGGGGGGCGGTCCTCGCGGATCTGTTTCCCGTTCATGTGCGCTTTAGCGGCATTGCGCTTTGCTACAACGTGTCGGTCGTGCTGTTCAGCAGCTTCGCGCCCATCGTCGCTTCGCTCCTGACGCGTGTGACGGGGTCGCCGAATGCACCCGCGCTTTACGTGAGCGCCGTATCGGTGATCGCCTTGCTCGCGAGCTTCGGCATCAAAGGCGCGCAGGCGCGAGCCAAGCGCGCGGGTGCATAGGGATGGATGCTTAGGCTTAGGCGCGGATGCTTAAAGCGCCGGAATACGCGCGCTGAGAGGCCGCGCATCGGGGCGTCGCGCGATCTCGTCGATACCGGGGTGCGGCGCCGCTTCGCGCGAGCGTCGTCGGAGTGCATGCGCCATGGGGCGCACAGGCTTGCGTGCTGGATCTTGTGGACGGTAAGGGAATGTCAATGAAGCGATATGAAGGGAAAGTGGCGTTGATTACGGGCGGGCTCGGTGCGTTCGGCAAGGCGATTGCCGCGCGTCTCGTGGAAGAAGGGGCCCGCGCGATGCTCGGCGATTTATCCGTGCCTTCGGCCGATACGCTTGAGGGCGCGTTCGGCGAGGCGGCGGAGCGGATCGCCGGCGTGCGGCTCGACGTCACGAGCGCGGAAAGTTGGGACCAGGCCGTGGCCGAGACCTACCGCCGGTTCGGACGATTCGACGTGCTCGTGAATAACGCCGGGACGCTGTCGCCGGCGCCCGCGGTGTTCGATGAGATCGGCCTCGACGAATGGCGGCGTGTCTTCGCCGTCAACGTCGACGGGTGTTTCCTGGGCGTGCAGGCCGCGCTGCGTGCGATGAAGAGCGCGCCCGACGGCGGCGTTATCGTGAACATGGGATCAATCGCGGGCTATGTCGGTTCGAAGGACAACGGCGCTTATGGCGCGAGCAAGAGCGCCGTGCGCAATCTGACCAAGCAGGCGGCGATTTCGGCGGCGCGTCTTGGGTACAATGTCCGCGTCAATGCCGTTCACCCGGGCTATGCGTGGACCCCGCTCGTCGAAGCGAAGCTCACCGAGCAATACGGCAGCCGCGAGGCGGCGATGCAGTTCATGCGCTCGCTGAACCCGCTGGGTCGGATCGTCGAACCTCGCGATGTGGCCGCGGCCGTCGCGTTCCTCGGATCCGACGACGCGCGCATGATCACGGGCGGCGATTTGATTGTCGATGCGGGGCGGCTGGCGCAGTGAGCGGCGGGGCGGAGCCGCCGTATCGATCGTGCGGCCAGGGTCGCGTCGCTAACGAAGAATTTCATGTCCGCATTCAATAAGCTTCTGTCGATTCTGGATCTGTTCACCGAGCAGACGCCCTATCTGACGGCCGAACAGATCGGCACGCAACTCGAGTGCTCGGCCTCGACCGCCTATCGCTACGTGCGCGAGCTGCTCGCGGTCGGCCTGCTTGCGAAGCGTGTCAGCGGCGAATACGTATTGGGTCCGCGCATCATTCGGCTCGACTATCAGATCCGCAACACCGATCCCGTGCTGTCGATCGCGCAGCCGATCATGGCCGAACTGGTCGAGCGCGTCGGATTCGACGTGGTCATCTCGCACTGGTTCGGCGAGGAATTCGTCGATACGCATCGCGAAACCAAGGACACGTCGCTTGCGTTGAAGTACGGGCGTGGGCGACCGCGACTGCTTTTCAAGGGCGCGGCGCCGAAGGCCGTCATGTCGACGTTTCCTCGGGCGAGATTGTTGACGCTCTACGAATCTCATGAGCCGCAGATACGCGCAAGCGGCATGGCTCAGACCTTCGACGAGTTTCGTGCCGCGTTGTGGACCGTACGTAAGGAGGGGTATTACATTTCGGAGGGTGAGGTCGAGCCCGACGTCGTGGCCATTGCGGTGCCCGTGTATTCGGACAATTCGGGGGTCGCCTCGGCCGCGTTGCAGATCGTCATGCCGCTGTCGCGGCTCGAATTCGTGAATCGCGCGCGTCTCGTCGAGGCGCTCAAGGAAGCCGCGGCGCGCATCGGCGCGCGGCTCTCGGGCGCGGATTGAATCGGGTCTCGCCGCTGCCATCGATGCGGTCCATGCGCGATGGTCTCGTTGCTTGACACGCATGTCATAAGGTGCGGAGCAATACGGATGCCGCTGATCGACGACTATCTCCCTCGCTATGATTTTCGCGAACGACATGTGGCGCGCGTGCGCGCGCCGGCGAACGTGATTCTGGATTGCGTGATGCGTCAGCGTGCGCAAGACGATCCGCTCGTCAGACTCGCGATTCGCCTGCGCGAATGGCCCGCGCGGCTCATGAACCTATCGAGCCGGCCTCCGCTCGATCTCGACGATTTCACGGTTCTGGGTCGCGAGGGTGACACCGAAGTCGCATTCGGACTGATCGGTGCATTTTGGCGGGCCGATTACGGTTTGCTCGATATTGAATCGGCCGCAGCCTTCAAGGCGGTCGTCGACGAGGGCGTGTGCCGTCTCGTCATGAATTATCAAGTCGATGCCGATCCCTCAGGCGCGTTCGTGCTGAGCACGGAGACACGCGTGGGGTGTCCGACCGCGACCGTGCGTCGCCGATTCGCGCCTTATTGGTACTTCATTCGTCCGGTCAGCGGCTTGATCAGGCGACGCATGCTGGCGAGGATACGGCGAGAAGCCGAACGTCTCGCGAACGAACGCTAGGCGGTTTCTGAAGTGACGTCCGTCTTCAAGCTGACGGCCTAATCGATGGCCGGAAACTTCGCCGCGATCATCTCCGCGGTCGGGATCAGGCCGCCGAGGCTCCAATTCGATGGGGCGTGCTCGTCGATTTTGACCCAGACCGAACCGCGAAACGATGGATCGCCGCGCCCCTCGATCTCGACCATAACGTCCGTGATGCGTTTGAGCATCTCGGTCTTTTGATCGTTCGAGAGGATGCCGGCAATCGTCTGCACATGAACAAAAGGCATGGGGTGTCACCTGGAAGTTGGGTAGACTGTCTGAGTCTTGATTTGAGACTCAGATTATCAGTGGAGAATACGACGTGTCAAAGGCCGCATCGAACAAAGGAAAGCCGCCGCTCAATCGACCGCTCGTCGCCATCGAGGCATGCGGGCTTGCGCATGCGGCGGACCTGCTCGGCGATCGCTGGGTGTTGTTGATCCTGCGCGAAGCGTTCTACGGCGTGACGCGCTTCGATGCGATACGCGAGGATATCGGCGCATCGAGACAGGCGTTGAGCAGCCGGCTCGAACAATTGACGCAAGCCGGCATCCTGATCGCGCGTGCCTATCAGGAGCCGGGTGCGCGAGCGCGCAATGAATATGTGCTGACCGCAAAGGGCGCAAGTCTTGCGCCGATCCTGCTCGCGCTTTTAGAGTGGGGGCAGACGCATTGCTTGAGCGCTAAAGCACGCGTCCGTGTGGTCGAACGCGCGTCGGGACGACATGTGACATGCCAATTCGCCACGGCGGACGGACGCGTTGTTTCGGGCAAGGACCTTGAATTGCAGTTGTGCGCGTAGGCGCTGTGATCGCGATATCGCGTCGTTATTCCGCTGTCGACGATGCGATCACGCATTCGCCCCTTGCTTCTTGCCCGCCTTAAACGCCTTGGCCAATCCGGGAATACTCGCTTCGGCATACGCGACCACCGCCGTGACCGCTTGTGCGCGAATGGCGGGCGTAATGCCGCCTTCCTGGTGATAGCCGTGCTTCATGCACGCAAACGCAATTTCGACGGCAAGCGTGGCGACGTCCGGCGACTGCGGCACGCGCACGCCCGGGATCTTCAATTCCGTCGCCGACCGCAGCACGCCGCCGATCGTCGCCATCATATTGGCCTGCGCGAGATAGGCGGCATGACTATACGGTCCGCCGAGCACAAGAATGCGGGCGGCCGGATGCGTGTCGTAATAGTTCGCCGTCGCATCGATCAGCGCACCGATCCAGTCTGAATACGAGGACTCCGTGCTCTGCTTGAGCGCGCGTTCCGCAAGCGCTTCCGTCAGGCGCGTCAGATGCATCTCCGTGATGCGCGCAAGCAGCGCGTATTTGTCGGGGAAAAACTGATAAAGACTCGCACGCGGAACGTCGGCGGCTTTAGCGATTTCCGGAATCGAAATCCGCTCGGGGCCCCACGCTTCGACCATGCGCTCCGCGACCGCCAGTGCGGCCTCCACACGCTGCTGCGACCGCTGCTGCACCGGCATGCGCGGCACGTTTGTCTCCGATGGTTCGTTTTCGGACGACGTCGACGCCACCTTCGTTGATTTCATATCTTTCAAAAGTCGGTTTAATGCCATGCCCAGACGGCATTGTACGCGCGCGCCTCCAGGCCGTTTCATTCGCGTATCGATCGGCGGTGCCGGCACATGACGCCCGCGCAGGTCGATTTTTCAGGGCGATTCATGCACGTATGTCATGCACAGACCGCCATAGGTGAAACCCCAATTCTCTCCACATCTCTCAAACGTAGAATCCAATAACCGACAAATGTTGGTTTTAAGGCGGCGACTCGATCGATAAACGCGGATGCCCACGACCCGATGCTCCGACGGCAAAACGCGGAGGGCCGCGTCTCGGTCCTGGATTCCATTTCGATCGGATTCCTGATTGCGCACGGCTGCCGATACACAATGAAAACAGGAGCGGGTAATGCGAAAAGTGAGTCAGGGCGTCGTGAGCGCGACGTTGGCGTTCGTGGCGGGGAGCGCGGTAGCGGCGGATTCGAGCGTGACGCTATACGGCGTGGCCGATACCTACCTTCAATATCTCGACAACGGCGGCACGCATGCTTTTTCCGAAAAAAGCGGCGGGTCGACAGGATCGATGTTCGGCCTCAAGGGCGTCGAGGATCTCGGCGGGGGACTGGCCGTCAAATACGACCTTGAAGGCGGCATCAACCTCAATAACGGCACGCTCTACGCCGACACGACGGCGCTGTTTTATCGGCAGTCTTGGGTGGGGCTGACCGATACGCATCTTGGTTCGGTCACCGTGGGGCGTCAGTACGAGCCGAGCTTCTTCATCACCTATCCGACCGATCCGTTCTACTTGAACGAAAACCTGTCGCTCGTCGCGGCGGATATTCTCGCGGTGGACCGCGCCACGCTGTCCACGCAATACGACAGCGGCCGCGCGAGCAATTCGGTCCTGTATCAATCCCCGAATCTCGCCGGCCTGCGCCTGTACGCGATGTATGCGCTGTCCGCGACGGTCACGCAGCCGGTGCCGGCGACGACGGGCAATCAGCTCAATCTGGGTGCGAGCTATACGGGCGGCGATTTCTATATCGGCATCGCGTATGTGAATCAGCACCCGGGCGTCGAAACCGTCGCCGGATTGCCTACGACGCTCGATCTCGTCCAGACGCAGCATTTCATCGGGGCGCTGTCGTATCGCATCGGCCTCGTGGACCTGCAGTTCAACTACTCTTACGTGCGTCCCGATACGGCTCCCGAGGGATCGCTCGCCGCGCGTCTCGGCACGGCGCATGCGTACGACACGATCCAGCTCGGGGCGACGATTCAAGCGAGCGCGGCGGATACGATCGAGATCGCGGCGTCGGAGCGCGACGTACGCGGCATTCACGACAACGCGCCGGCGGTGGAACTCGGTGTCGATCACGCTTTGTCCAAACGCACGAGCGTCTACACGCGCCTCGGATACATCAAGAACAATGGATCCGCGACGATCAGCTGGCCCGGCATTTCGGTCGATACGCCTCAGGCCACACAGGTCCTCGCCGTCGTCGGCGTGACCCACGCGTTCTAAGCGCACCCGATGAAAACGCGCATGAGGCGCCTGACACGCGGCAGGCGTCTCATGCGATATGCATCATGGACTGATACCGATCGACGCGTCGCGGCGGATGGTTCGCCTGCTCGCCGATCGGCAAGCATGTTCGATTGCGTGATCGTGCATCGACATGCACGATCACCCGGATCACTCGAATCACGAATGGGCTTGCGGATCTGTTTCCGTCGCGGCCTTGAGCTCGACGCCGAGATGTCGGCGCAGAAAGTCGATCTGGATGGCGATATTCGTCGCGAAAGCGTGTTCATCGTGCAGGTGCATCTGGAAATGGTTGCCGTCGACAAGATGAAATTCGCCGTTCCGCATGCGCTGAGCTGCGCGACGCGCCGCATGCGCGGGCGTGATCGTGTCCCGGCGTCCGGCCACGATCAAGGTCGGCGCCGATACGCGGCGCGCATGCCGAATCGGGCTGTACAGCGGGACCTCGAGAAAGACACGGGACAGCATGCGATTGTCCCAGGGCATCCCCGCGGGCAGCAGTCGGACGTAGCCGTGCGACGCATCGTCACCGGTCAGCGCGGCCAGTTCGCCGGGTTGCCCGACGATCGGGCTGTAATGCGGTTTTCCGAACACGCTGCCCACGATATCGCGCATCGCGGCGAGCGTCATGCGCAGCGACAGGCCGATCGGCGTGCGCATGAGGCTGACGAGACCGCTCACGTGCGGGACCTGAGCCACGACGGCTCGAATCTCGCGATCGAACGCGGCCGTCCGGATCACATGTCCGCCCGAGAACGACGTGCCCCACAACACGATGCGTGCCGCGTCGATCTGCGAAAGCGAGCGGACATGCGCGACGGCCGCCGACCAGTCTTGCAGATGCCTGCGCGGACTCACCCAATGGCGAGGTTCGCCGTCGCTGTCGCCGAAGTTCCGATAATCGAATACATAGGCCGCGTAACCTTCGGCGACGAAGCGCTCGGCAAAGGCGAGCAGTCCCGCGGCACGCGGCGCGCCGAATCCGTGCGCCATCACGATAACGGGCGGACGCGCGCGCCCCGCGGGGAGCAGGAGCGTCCCGGCACAACGCTCGCCACGGCTTTCAAAGGACGTATGCACGCACGTCACGCCGGACGTGCCGATATCGAGGTCGACGTGAAACGGCATCATGCGACCCGATCGTTTGCGCCGTCCATCGAGCTCGACGGACCGGCGTTCATGGCCGATGACGTTCGCGCGGCACGTGCACGCGTGAATTCGAGCGCGTCGTCTTCGATCAGATGCCGGGTCAGCATGTCGCTGTCCGTGACGAAGTCGTGCATCACGCGCCATGGAAGCGCGTGTCCCTGGCGCGGCAGACCGTCGCGGCCCCGTTTCACATATCCCGATTGCAGCGAATCCATGATCGTTTCATCGAGCATGTCGTCGGCCGCCGCGCGCGGCGTGACGGTCGTGTAACCGTGGTGTTCCATATGTTCGAGCAATCGACAGATATAGCCTGCCGCGAGGTCGACCTTCAAAGTCCAGGGCGCGTTCGTATAGCCGAACACGTTGGCCATGTTCGGCACGTCCTGCATGAGCACGCTCTTGTACGTCATCGAATGGCCGACGCGATGCGACCGTCCGTCGATCTTGATGTCCATGCCGCCCAGCGACTGGAGCTGGAGCCCGGTGGCGGTGACGATGATGTCGGCTTCGATGGTTTTGCCCGATTTGAGCCGGATTCCGGTTTCGGTAAAGGTCTCGATATGGTCGGTGACGACCGAGGCCTTGCCGTCGCGGATGACCTTGAACAGATCGCCGTCCGGGACCGCGCACAAGCGCTCGTCCCATGGGTTGTATGCGGGTGTGAAGTGGGGCATATGGCCCGCGTCGCCGAGTTGTCGCCGAACATGGGACAGCAGGCCCGCGCGGACGCGTTTAGGCCATCGTTTCGCGGCCTTGTAGATCAGGCGCTGCAGATGAATGTTGCGCCACCGTGCGATCCGGTAGACCCACGAGACAGGCAGCAGCCGCTGCATCGCGGCGGAGATCGCGTCGTAGGCCGGCACGGAGAAGATATAGCTCGGCGAACGCTGCAGCATGGTCACATGCGCCGCCTGATTCGACAGCGCCGGCACGAGCGTGACCGCCGTGGCGCCGCTGCCGATCACGACGACGCGTTTGTCGCGATAGTCGAGGTTTTCGGGCCAGTGCTGCGGATGCACGCATGGACCGGTAAATCGCTCGACGCCCGGAAAAGCCGGCAAATATCCGTGGTCGTAGTTGTAGTAGCCGGTACAGGAAACGAGAAAGCGCGTGGTCAGCGCGATCGTCTCGTTGTTCGCTTCGTTCAATACGCGGATCGTCCAGCATTGGAGATCGCTCGACCACGACGCGTCGAGCACCTTGAGCCCGAATCGAATCCACCGGTCGACGCCGTATTCGCGCGCGGTCTCGGCGATATAGCGGCGAATCGACGCGCCGTCTGCGAGCACCTTCAATTCGTGCCAAGGCCGGAACGCGTAGCCGAAACTGAACATGTCGGAATCCGAGCGAATGCCGGGGTATCGGAACAGATCCCATGTGCCGCCGATGGCGCCGCGCCGCTCGACGATTCCGACGCGCTTGCCCGGGCATGTCTTCGCAAGGTGACACGCCATGCCGATGCCGGACAGTCCGGCGCCAATGATCAGTACGTCGTAATCGATGTTCAAGCGATGTCTCCCGATATCGTGCGTTGTTCAACGACTCTAACGAGGACCGGCGTCGAAGTCTTGACGTCACGAGACAGTCTCTTCACATGACGAGCCATGGATGATTGGGTAAGAGCAAGCGGGATACGCGGCTATGCCGCGCTGATGCGATCGTTAGGCCATTCGCCGACCGCGCAACTACGCCGCTATGGCATCGACGAAAACGCGTTGGGCCGTGACGACGCCATGGTGTCGTTGCGTGCCGTGATGCACCTGCTCGAAGCGAGCGCCGCGCAAACGGCATGCGACGATTTCGGTTTGCGTCTGTCGCGGTATCACGATATCGACGTGTTGGGACCTCTGAGCATCGCATTGCAAAACGCGCCGACCGTTCGCGACGCGATGGCGTTCGCCGCCCAGCATGCATGCGTACAGAGCCCGTGCCTCGCCTATGCCGTTCACGCGTCCAGTGAGATCGTGAAGGACGCGGTCGAGGTCTCGATCGAAATCGGGCTCGCGCATCGTCCCGCGCAGCGACAAACGATCGATCTCTGTCTTGCCGACAGTCATACGTTCACGCGTCTGCTTGCCGATGACCGGTATCGATTGCTGGGTGTGTCGTTGCCGCATACGCCGCTCGCGGCGGTTTCCACCTACGAGCGTTTCTTCGGTGCGCGGGTCTGGGTCGATCAACCGAGGGCCAGCCTTCATCTCGCGCGAAGTACGCTGTCGGCCGATCTGCGCAGCGTCAACGCGACGCTTCGACGCATCGCCGAGGACTATATCGCGCGTCACTTCGAGCGTGGCGAGGCAAGCGTCGCGGATCGCGTCAGACAGGTGTTGAGGCAGACGCTCGGCCTGTCCGAACACAGCAAGCAACGTGTGGCCGACGGGCTCGCGATGCACCCGCGCACGATGCAGCGTCGTCTTGCGGCCGAATCGACCGACTTCGAGACCGTGCGCGACGAGCTGCGCAAGGAACTCGCCTTGCACTATCTATGCGAAACGACGTTGCCGCTTGCGCAGGTCGCAATGCGGCTCGGCTTTCCGGCGCAGTCGGCTTTATCGAGGGCGTGCCGTCAGTGGTACGGCGTCACGCCCATGGCCTTGAGGCGTCAAGCGATCACGCGGCCTTAGCGGCGGGCGCCGATGCGAGGGCGCCATGCGATTCGCGGAGATGCCTTATTGCGCACGCAACATCTTGGGTGCGTTCCACTCGCCCTCGAGTACGGACGGCTTGGGCCAATACAGGCGCATGATCGAGAAGAATGCGCCGTCGGGCGCCGGAAGCCAGTTGGATTCGAGCGCGGCGCCCGGCGAATCGTGCTGGACGTATAGCGTGATGCCGCCGTCCGCATCGCGCTTGAGCGTGGGCAGGTTCGACGAATTGATCAGATAGCGGTTCAGTACGTTGGCGTAGAGCAGGCTCGACGGCAGTTCATACAGCGTCAGCGACCAGAACGCATTGACCGGAGGAAGCTGACCCGGTGCGAAGCGAATCGTATAGCGATGCGCGCCTTCGAGCTTCTGGCCGTCCGCATCGACGAAATACGCCGGATAGACCGCCTCCGCCTTGGAGTTGCCGTAGATGCCCAGCACGGCGGAGGCCATGCGAGCCATATAGTTGTTGTTCAGAAACGCGCGGTCGCCGAAGCCGTCGGCGCTCGACAGCTTGCCGGTGTCGAGTTCGGTTTTCTTGAAGTCGGCAAACTCGGTCCACGCGTCCGACATGCCGTCTTCAAGGGCTTTTCGCATCTCCGGGGATAGCGCGTTCGAGTCGAAAGGCTTGCCCGGCACAATGCCGATCTGCGCGAAGCGCGCCATCAAGGCCGTCTCGGACGGATCGTTCGGGCAGTACCGAAGCACGAAATTCAACACGTCGAAGAAGCGCAGCGAACTCCGCTCCTGCTCGCTCGTCAGCGGTTCGATAAAATCGCTCGGCTGCGTCGCCGCCGAAGTGTGTTGGCCGATATATGCGGAAAGCGGCTCGACCCTGTAACTCGCCTGGATACGTTTCACTCGATCGATGTCGTCGGGCGAGAACAATTGCGTCCGATAGAGGACGAAGGCGAATTGCGTGTCCGAACGAATCACGGCCGTGATCCCGCGCGGCACCTTGCCGTGCCAGCCGGGCCCCGCGAGCAGGTAACGGCCGGCGCCGTTGCCCGTCGTCCGCGTGCCGACATACGCGAAGTTAAACGTGTACGCGTCGATGAACTGGAGCGAGTAATAGCGCGCCTTCTCGATCTTCGGTACGGTCAGCACGAGCGGTTCGGCACGCAGGTCCGCGCCGAGGAACGAATACGGGGTATCGGAATTGGGTGTTTGAATCGCCTTGTCTTCAGGCGTGAATACGCGTGCGGTACTCGCGAGCGTATTCCACGGCGCCTTGAAATCGGCATTGTTGCGATCGACGAAGTACGCGTATTGGATTCGATAGTTGTCGACGAGCGGGAATCCGTAGATCGTGGCGTCCCTGGCGATGGCCCGCGCCTGCTCGACGGACACCGATTGCGCATGCGCCGCGACGCTCACGCACGTGGTCGCGATGCAGGCGAGCGCGTAGACAGATAAGGTTCGAAGGCGACGCCGCACAAGGGCAAGCCGCCTCGACGCTCCAAGTATGAGGAGGAGCGGGGCCGTGACATCCATAGCGATCTCCAATGAGGTGTTCCGCTGCTAGAAACTGATGCGTGCGCTGAGTTGCGGGCCTTGCTCGTGGACGTCATACAGAAACCCGCCGTCGCGATGATGGACGTCCAGATATCGATAGCCCGCGTACGCCGTGAGCCAGGACTTGAAGCGATAACCGACGCCGCCATAGATCTGCCATGTCCAGTCGGACGATATGCCGAATCCGCCGACGTCCGCATACGCGTTGAACAGGAATCCGTCCGGCAAAGGCGCATTGACGCGAGCGCCCGCGATGGCGTTGGCCCACGTATCGCCGAGACTGGCGCTGCGCGACGGTATGGCCGCGGCGCTGAGGTCGATCCGGTTGTCGACGTAGAAAATGCGCGTCCCGACGAACGCGTCGACCGAGACTTGCGGCGCATCGACGACCCGGTAAGCGCCCGCGAGAGTGCTGTTGAAGTTCCACTGCTTGAGCGTGGCGCCGCTGAATTGCGGACCTGGCGTCGAGGCATTCGCTTTGAGCGTCAGATATTCGACGTCGCCCAGCAGACCCCATTGGCCGTGCCACGCTTCGCCGGCCACGAACGCAGGAAGTCCGTCGAGATGACTGAAGATGTCCGCGAAGCTCACGTCGATCGACGAGGGCGGAAGCGCGCTGAAGGCGCCGACGTCGCCCTTGAGGCCCGCCATCCAGAAGTACGGAGTCACGCTGAAGCGCCAGCCCGGCGCAGTCGAATCGTCGAGCGCTTGCGCGTCGGCCTGCTGAACGCCGAGCACGCACAGGAGGATGCCGAGCGTTTGGCGCGTAGTGAATGGACGCCGCATCATTGCATTCCTTTGACGGAAAAACCGGGCGCGCCGGAACGTCATGAAATTCGCGCGCATGACCTGCGCCGCGTGTGCCGCGGCACGCGCGCGTCAGGCGTCACGAGGGCTCAGCCAACGGGTTTCGCCTGCGGAAACGACCACTTGCCGTCGAGAATCTCCTTGTGCGGACGATAGAGCCGCACCATGTAATTCCACCCCTTCGTAATGGGCAGGCAATTGGGTGTCTTGCCGTCGCACCCGCCGAACTGGATCGTGACGGATCCGTCCGCGCTCTTGTTTGCCGTGATGTTGTTCAGCGAGTAGGCGTTCTCGGGATTCGCTTCGTAGTAGCCCTTTTCGTCGTAGACGCTCACCGACCAGAAGCCGTCGACGGGAACATGCCCGACCTCGAGCGTGTAGACCGTCTTGCCGTCGTTATGCTCGGGTTCGACGTTCAGATAGAGCGCTTGTTCGGGCGGGTTGGCACCCCATCCGAGTGCGGCGCCGATCAGAAACCGCACCGGATCCACGTCCGCACGGGCGCCATACATATGTCGCGTATCCGGCAACGTCGAGCCCAAGGTCAGCAGCGCGTCGCGGACCTTTTTTTGACTGACCGGATCCCAGTTCGGCACGTCGAACGTCCCCGGCTGACGTTGCGTGGAACCGATCTGGTCCTGCAGCGCATGGACCGCGTCGAGATCCTTGGGGTCGCCCGGCGCGACGAGTGTCCGTATCGCCACGATGACGTATCGCGTCCCGATGCTCTGGCGCGTGAGCGTGTGCTTGCCGGCCCCATAGAACACGCCGTGCGTGTACTGGTCTTCGTCGATGACCTGCATGGACATGAATCGCTTACCGGCGTCGGGCAGCGAGATCGTGACGGGGCCCGCATCGAGATCGAAGACGGCCGACGAATAGAGCGTATCGCGATTCAAGCGGATAACGCTCTGGTTATCGATCGGCGCGGGCTCGCGCGTGTGATTGAACTTGCCGAAGCCGCCCATCTTGACCGCGCCGCTGAAATACATATCCGACTCGGCGCGCGCGAAATTATCGGGCGTGACGGGGACGACCGTCGTCGTTTGAGCGGTCGACGCAGGCGGCGCCGATTGCGCGGAAGCCCACATGGAAAAGGCGCTGAAAATCAGAAAGGCGATTGTTGTTGCGCGGCTTCGACGGACGATTTTCATGGGGGTGATCAATCGAGGGTGAGGCGCTCGGCGCCGATAGGTTTACGTGCGGCTTGCAGGCCGTCGGCGTCGTCGCCGTCAACGGGCTTTAAACAGGCCTTACCGTCCATGCTATGAACAGCCGAGGTCTTTGTTGAGATCGATTCATGCCAGATCGTTGGCGCGATAAGTATTTCCGGCTGAGTGCATCGGCATGAGCGCTTTGCCTGACTTGTGTCGGATAGCGCGGTATCGAATATAAGGCTTGCTCAACACCGACTTTGTCCGGAAACGGACAATGACGGGCGATGCGCGTCAAGCGACGCCGACATGAGGTTCGACAGGCTTGAAACACGCAGCGGCGTTTGCGGAGCGCCGTCCGTGCTTCGCGTCGCGCGGAGGCCGGGACATCGTCGCGTCAGTCGGCCCCGTCTCCTTCGGCGAAGTGGCGCAGCGCGGCCGGGTCGACGACGTGGATCGAGCGATAGGTGCTCGTCAGCCATCCGGCCTCGGAAAACCGCTTGATCGCGGCATTGACCTGCTTGCGCGACGCATTCGTCATGATCCCGATGTCGCTCTGCGTCAGCGGGATCGGAACTTCGCCGATCCACGTCATGCGCTGCAGCGCGGATGCGATCCGGCGGTCGGCCTCGGGCTTTTGCAAATCGTGTATCACGCTAAACAATAGTTCGACGTTCATCATGAGCATCAGCGAAACATAGCGGACCACTTCCGGATCGCGCGCGGCCATCTGATCGAGCACGTTGAGCGGAAGCTGGAGCATCGTGGTGTCGACGACGGCCCTGAGTTCGCCTCTGCGCGGCTGTCGCGTGAGAAAGCAGCCTTCGCCGGTCCAGTAACCGGGTCGCCCCAGAAGAATCAGGCGCGGCGTTGCGCCGGCCGGAGCGATGCTGACGCTGAGCGTTCCCGCGACGAGCCCGTAGACGCCGCCGATCGGGTCGTTGGAACGGAAGACCGCTTCATTGGGCGCGAAGTGCAGCAAGGTGGCCTGCCGCAACACGTCGCGGCGAAAGGCTTCCGGCAGCACGGGCAGCCAACCGCGCTCGCTCATGATCTGGTCGGCTTGCGCTTTTGTAATGTGCCCCATGAAACAGCTCTCCGGCTTTGTCCGATTCCGGACAAATACCGCGTTTTTCGTCGTTAGACTAGCGTCCGCGCTCGCGCGCGTGTCTGTTTCTTGCTTGCCGCCGGCATTCGATGCCCTGGCCGACTACGCGCACGCCTATGCAGAACACATCGCGAGCGGTTATCGTGCGTGGATGCAAGCCTGCCGTGCGGGCAGACTCGAGGCGAGAAAAGATGAAGACTTGGCCGGGGACTTTCGCGCGTGACATCACGCGTGCAATCGTGTGTGCGGGGCGCACAGTTGGACGGTGTCGGGCCGTTGTATGGGCCATTGCGGCCGTCTGCTGCGCATCGTTGTGCAGTCAGTCGTTCGCGGCGCCGGCTGCGCCGAGCGAAATCACCGTCGGCGCGTTTGTCCTGTCTCCTTTCGTCATGGAGCAGGACAGCAAGTTGAGCGGCTTTAGCGTGGATTTGTGGACGGATATCGCCGCGCGCTTGCATGTGCCGTATCGCTACCAGGTTCTGTCCGACGTCGGCACGCTGTTTCAGACCATGCGGGACGGGCAGACGGATATCGCCGTATCGGGCTTGTTCTACAGCGCGCAGCGCGATCGCGAATTCGACTTTTCCTATCCGATCATGGAGGCCGGGCTCAGGGTGATGGTGGCGGATAGCGGCGAGACGGCGCCCGTCTCGCCGCTACACAGCCTCGCGAGTCAGCTGGTGTCGCGCACAACGCTGATCTGGGGCGGCGTGGCGCTGTTGATGACGATTCTCGCGGGGCATGTCGTGTGGCTCGTCGAGCGGCTGCAGACAAGCACGGGCGAGCGTGGCGAAGCCTATTTTCCAGGCGTTTTCCGCGCGACGTATTGGGCTGCGACCACGCTGCTGTCGCAAGGCGATCAGCCGCCGAGGCGCTGGATCGGCAGGGTGCTCGCGGTGCTTTGGATGTTTCTCGGGATTTTGTTTGTCGCGTCGTATACCGCGCAACTCGCGAGTACGTTGACGATCGAGCACATGCATGGCGCGATCAACGGTCCCGACGATCTCTCGGGCAAGCGTGTCGCGACGTTGAAGGGCGGATCCGCGGTGGCCGACCTCGTCAATCGGGGCGCGACGGTCGTCGAATACCCGAAGAACAGCCAGGTGTTCGATGCGCTCGTGCAAGGCGACGTCGATGCGGTCGTGCAGGGTTCGGCGGGACTCGACTACTACGCCACGCATGAGGGAAAAGGGCGCGTCAAGATGGTCGGGCCGGAATTCAATGTGAACGACGTCGGTTTTGTTTTTCCGATCAATAGTGCGTTGCGCAAGCGTGTCGATGGCGCATTGCTTTCGATGCGCGAGGACGGCACGTATCAGCGCATCTATAACAAGTGGTTCGGATCGCCGTGATGAAGGCGCGCGCTCGGTCTCGCGGGCTGAGCTAAAAGGCACACGCACCACCCGGCTTTTACCGAAAAACAACCCAGTCTTCACGTTTCTCGATCCGCTCATGACTAGGCTAGACGCCTGAACGATTTTCGTACGGTGGCGACAATCGATGGTCCGACGGAGCATGGCATGAACGAGGCGTGGGTCGGAGAGGCACAGGCGAGGCGGGCAGACCCTCGCTTCGCGCAGTCGGCGCGCGCCGATACGCGAATCGCCTATGGATTCCCCGCGGATCATGCGGCGACGCTCGGCATCGAGGAGACGGTGTCGTCGCGGACTCCCCCATGCGGCCGGCCGTCGACACGCACCGTGCGCGTCCGGTTTGAACTTGCGCGCGCATGGGCCATGCTGATCCGACTCGACGCGGACGAAGCGCTTGCCGTTGTGCAGCGCATCGAACGGCAGATCGCCGCCTTACCCGGCCCCGACGTGCTGGCCGTGCTGAGCGAGGTCGCTGCGATGCGTGCCGCGGCGCTGCTGCTGCAGGACGACGGAGCGGCGGCCCTGCCTGCCGCGCTGTCGGCCTTGCGGCTCGATGCGCACGCGCCGACCGCGCATGTCGCGCGCACCGTATGCCGTTATGTGTATTGGCAGCTCGGCGACGTCGATGGGCTCGATGCGTTCGCGCGCTGCGAGCCCGGCGAGCGGGCCGATCGCCTGCGCACGGCCACCGCGGTGTTCGATCGCACGCTCGATGCGATGCTCGAACTCTCGCGATCGCATCTGAATACGGCGCGTACGCTCGCTGACGACGCGCTCGAACTCGCGGGGCAGCTTGCCGGCGACGCGTCGGCGCTCGAAGCGCTGCCGGCGAGCGTCGCGGCGCAGGTGCTCTACGAACAAGGATGCCTCGACGAGGCGCAGGCCTTGATCGCGTCGCGACTGCCGTCCTTGCGCGAGAGCGGCACGATCGAGGGCGCGCTACGCTGCTACGGCGTACTCGCGCGTATCGCCGCGGCACGCGGACTGCCGGGTCATGCGCTCGTCCTGCTCGCGGAGGCTGATGCGCTCGGTCTGAGGCGTCGATGGCCGCGCCTGCGCGCGGCGGCGATTGCGCAACAGATCGAGTTACATATCGCCGCGCGATCCTTCGACGCGGCCGAAGTCTGCCTGCGGACGCTGGCGGCGCTCGCGGCCGAATCCACGGCGCCCGGCTATCCGCCGCGTTTCGAGATCGCCCGGTACCACGCGACGGCCCAGGCGCGGCTCGCACTCGCGCAGGGCCGCGATGCGACTGGGCTCAGCGAACTTCAGTGGCTTCTTGAGGACAGCATGCAGCGGCGTGACCCGTTGAGCGCGGTCTCGATCGAGCTTTTGCTCGTCGAGGCCATGCTCAACGCGCAGCGGTATGACGACGCGTTCGACAGGCTTGTCGCGTTGATGCGGCGCGCGGTGTCGATCGGTCTGCTGCAAACGCTTGTCGACTGTAGCGACGGTGTGAGCGCGTTGATTGAGAGCGTGATCGAGACCGGCGTGCGCGCGTCTCACGACATTCGCGACTTGCAGCCCTACGCGAGCGCGATCCTCGCGCGTCGCGCACGCATACGACATGCGATTCGCGCGGATCTCAAGACGTCGGATGAAACAAGCGCGCACGCGGCGCCCGTCGCGATGGCGCAGTTGAGCGACCGTGAACGCACGGTCGTCGCATTGATGGGACAAGGGATGACCAACAAGCAGATCGCGATTCGTCTGTGCATCGCGCCCGAAACCGTCAAATCGCACGCCAAGCACGTGTACACGAAGCTGGCCGTCAGAAACCGCACGGAGGCGGCGACGCTCGCCGGCCGGCTCGGTCTTGTCGAACGCGTGGAGGCCTGATCGATGAGGGTGATCGCGATACGCGCGCTGGCCGCGCTGATCGGATGCGCGTCGCTCGCCGGCTGTCGCGGCGCACCGTCGATCGGCGTACTTGGCGCTTATTTTCCGGACTGGATGTTTTCGATCGTCGGCGGCGTCGTGCTCGTCGTCGGCCTACACATCACGCTCCGGCGGCGCGGGCTCGGTGCCTGGCTGAATCCGCCCGCGCTCGTCTATCCCGCGCTGACGATCCTGCTGTCGATCGTCGTATGGGCCGTGGCGTTCAATCTGACATTGACTCTGTAACCATGAACGTGACACATGCGAGTCCTCCGGACCGGCCGCGCACGCGAATCTGGCCGGCCACGCTGCTGATTGTCTTCGCCGCGCTCGCGGTGCTTGCCGTGATCTGGCGCGTCGATACGGCGCCGCGCACCGATGACGCCTATGCCTATGCCGATACGATCGGCGTGTCGCCCGAAGTCGGCGGCAAGATCGTCAACCTTGCCGTGCGCGACAATCAGGCGGTCAAGCAGGGCGATTTGCTGTTCGAGATCGATCCGCGGCCCTATCGGTACGCGTTGCAGCGCGCCCAGGCCGCGCTCGCGCAACTCGACGCGCAGATCCCGCTGACGCAGCGTTCGGTCAACGCGCAGAACTATAGTGCTTCTGCCGCGAAAGCCGCTGTCCTGCGCGCGCAGGCTGCCGCAAAACAGACGAGCGACACGCTCGCGCGCATGGAGCCGTTGATCGCGAAAGGATATGTGTCGGCCGATGAACTCGATCGTGCGCGCACCGCGCAGCGCTCGGCGCAGGCCGAACTGGATGCGGCGCGCTCGCAGTCGCAGGAGGCGCAAGCCGCCGTCAGCGGCGTCGAAGCGCTGGTTGCGCAACGCGGGGTGCTCGAAGCCGACATCGCGAACGCGCGCCTGAACCTCGAATACGCCACAGTGCGCGCGCCGTTCGACGGCCGGATCGCGGGACTCAAGACGTCGGTCGGTCAATATGTCTCTGCGCAGAAACCGGTCTTTACGTTGATCGACACGCGTCATTGGTATGTGATCGCGAATTTCCGCGAGAACGAGCTCACGCATATTCGACCCGGCACGCGCGCCACGGTCTATCTGATGAGCAATACGGGTCAACGTTTCGACGGTACCGTCGATTCGATCGGCTTCGGTGTCGATCCGCAGGACGGCGGCGAGTCGGCGAACGGCCTGCCGAATATTCAGCGCAGCATCAATTGGGTGCATGTCGCGCAACGCTTTCCCGTCAAGATTCGGGTCGAAGCCCCCAATGCGGATCTGTTTCGAGTCGGGACGTCGGCGGTCGCCGTGCTGCGTACGACACGCGACGCGAGCGATGCGGACGCATCGCATCCGGGGGCGCCGTCATGAGCGCGCGTGCCGGCCTGTATCGCGGTCTCGCCTGGCCTGCATCGCTCGTGACGCTGGCGGGCTTCCTGCGCACGCAGCTTGCGGCGTTTCCCGGCCGCGGCAACGTCACCTTGCGTTGCGTGCTCGGCGCGGCGATCGTGATCACGACGTCGATGGCATTGCAGGTGCCCGAACTCCCGCTTTCGTTGATGGTCGTGTTCTACGTCACGCAGTCGAATATCGTGCTGACGCGTGTGATCGCGATCAACTTGATGATCGGCGTAACGTGCTCGATCGCGATGACGATCTGCGTGTATGCGCTGACGTTCGACGATCCCTTGCTGCGCATCGTGATCGCGAGCGCGATTTTTTTCTGCGGTGTGTATCTGATGCGCGCCGTGACGAAATTCGCGCTCGTGTTCTATCTCGTCTCGCTGATCGTCATCTACGCGCAGAGTTTCGCGGACTTGACCGATAACGCGGAGGCGCTGGTCCGCGCGTGTCTGTGGGTCTGGGCCGCGGTGAGCTATGCGGTCGCGGTGTCGCTCGTGATCAACACGGTGTTATTGCCCGCCGAGCCCGAGCGCCAACTGCGTGATGCGATGCGAGGTCAGCTTGCCATGGTTGCGGCGCGTCTCGCATCGCTGAGCGATTCCGACGCGCCGACGGTGCGCGTCGGTGCGCTCGATGTCGAGCGCAGCGTGCTGGCCTTGCAGAAGTTGTTGCGCTTCGCGAGTATGCGTCGGCACTACGATGCGTCCGACGCGGCCGCCGCATTGGCATGCGTGACGGCCGTCTCGCGCCTTGTCGAAGCCGCGGCGGACTTGCCCGACGAAGCGGTGACGCACGATCTGTCGTCGCTCGATGCGATACGTATGCTGCAAGGCGAACTCGCGGCGACTGCGCGCGCCATCGACGACGATCTGCAATGGCCTCGGTTACGGTTGCCGGCGGTCGCGTTGCCGCACACCCCAGTGACGGGCCTCGCGGCGATGCAGCGCGCGCTCGATGCGCTCGGGGACGCATCCGCGATCGATACGCCCCGCGTCGCGACGCCGTCCGTGCTATCGCGCGATGTCTTCACGAATCCCCGCTACGCGCGGTTTGCGTTGCGCACGCTGCTGTCGGTGCTGCTTTGCTATGTGTTTTATAACGCGGTCAACTGGCCGGGCATCCACACGATCATGCTGACGTGCCTCGTGGTCGCGCTGCCGAGTATCGGCGCGTCGAGCCGTCATGGTCTGTTGCGGATCAGCGGCGCGCTGACCGGCAGCGCGCTCGCGCTGTTGATGGTCTCGTTCGTGATCCCGCAGCTCGAAAGCATCACGGGACTGCTGCTGATGAGCTTGCCCGTGATCGCGCTCGGTGCTTGGGTGTCGGCGGGTTCCGAGCGCATCGGCTATGCGGGTATTCAGATCATGTTTACATTTGCGCTCGCCTTGCTGAGTTCGTTTGCGCCGCCCTCCGACTTGACCGAAATTCGCGACCGCATGGTCGGCATTCTGCTCGGTGTCGGCGTCGCGACAGGGATGCAGATGGCGCTCTGGCCCGAAGGCGAGGCCGATACCCTGCGTGCGCAGCTCGCCGCGGTGCTGCGCGACATCGCGGGGCTCGCGCGCGCGAGCGCGGCGCGTCTCGTGGCGGACGGCGCGCCGGATGCCGAATCGACGACGAATGTGGGCCGCGCACCGATGCCGCCTTCGACGGCCGCGACATGGGCGCATCTGGCCGAATGCGAGGCCATGCTCGCGCGCGTCGCGCTGGAACCCGACTGGCGCGAGGGGGAAACGGCGCGCGTCACGCTGCTGTCTCAGACGATACTCGCCCAGGCCCGCACGGTGCTCGCCGGTCTCGGCGCGTTCGGGGACGAAGCCCTCGAAACGGGGCCGCGTTCCGAGCTTCGCCGGCAAGCCGCCGATTTCGAATCGCATATCGCCGATACGCTCGATCGTTATGCGATGCAACTCGCGGCCGAGCAGCCGATCGCGCGGTCCGTCGCGACGCTCGACGAGGCGAAACTGCGCGCGACATGGACACGGTTCGAGGAGCGTGCGGCACGCGCGTTGTCGGTGCGGGCGCAACGTCTGGACGCCGCACTTGCGGGGCTGCCGCGCTGGTCGCTCGATGCGGTGTCGGTCAACGGTCCGGCGACGGCGGAGTAAGGGCTCATGACGCAAGGGCTCGTGAAGCAAGGAACGCTGAAGCAGCGGTTCATCAAGCAAGCGCTCATGACGCATTCGTCCAGGATGACGATCCGGCGCATGGTCGTGGCCGTCGCGCTGCCCGCGTTCGCCGCGTGCGCGATGATTCATCACGACACGCCGCCCGCCGCGATGATCGCGCCCGAGCAGATCCGTCTGGCCGACGACGTGCATCTTGCCGGCGAGGGCTGGCCATCGGCGCGCTGGTGGTCGCAGTATCACGATGTGCAACTCGATGCGCTCATCGATCTCGCACTGGCGCATGCACCGACGCTCGCGATTGCGAACGCGCATGTCTCGCAGGCACGCGCGCAAGTCGAACTCATTCGCGCGGTATCGGGCCTGCAAATGTCGGCACGAGCCGAGGCCGATCGCGAGCGCGTGTCGGGTCATGGCTTTCTGAGCGCCTATGCGAATCAGGATCCGGCGATCGGCGCGTATGGCCCGTGGTACTGGACGGGCCTCGTCGGCGTCGAGGCGCACTACGACATCGATATCTGGGGCAAGCAGCGCGATCTCGTGCGCGCCGCGATCGGGGCGCAGAACGCGCAGCGCGCGGAAGCGGCGCAGGCCGAGCTCGAGGTGTCGTCGGATGTCGCGTGGCTCTATTACACGATCCAGATCGCCGATGCGACGCTCGATCTGCTCGAACGCTTGCGCGACGAGTCCGCGTTCGAGGTGGAAACGCGCGAGGCGCGGCACGCGCGCGGTCTCGAATCGCTGACGCAGACACAACAAGCCCGTTCGCAGCAGCTTGCCGTCGATCAGCAGATCGCGCAGACGCGCGAGCAGATCGTTCATGTGCGCGAAGCCTTGCGCGCGCTCGCGGGTGTCGGCGCTGATGCGTTGCCGGAGATCCGGCCCGTGCCGCTGCCCGCGCCCTCGGTGTCGATGCCGTCGTCGCTCTCGTATGAATTGCTCGCGCGACGCCCCGATCTGCAGGCGATGCGCTGGCTCGTCCAGGCGTCGCTCGATCGTGTGGACGCGGCCAAGGCCGAGTTCTATCCGAGCTTCGATATCACGGC
The DNA here is from genome assembly GCF_003628125.1 of Pararobbsia silviterrae. Classification (GTDB taxonomy): domain Bacteria; phylum Pseudomonadota; class Gammaproteobacteria; order Burkholderiales; family Burkholderiaceae; genus Pararobbsia; species Pararobbsia silviterrae. The sequence continues at coordinate 135,144 of NZ_RBZU01000013.1, read as the reverse complement.
GTTTTTCGGCTTCAACGCACTCCGCATGCGCGATCTGTTTCTTCATTCGGCGCAGCAGATCAATCTGATTCCGGGCCTGTCGCTGCCGATCTTCGATAGCGGCCGACTCAATGCGAATCTGCATGGCGCACGCACGGCGAGCGATACGCTGATCGATCAATACAACCAGGCCGTGCTCGACGCGGTCCGCGACGTCGCGCAGAGCGCGAGTCAGATCGACGATCTCGACCATCGTGTGCAGCTTCAACGCGCGCGTATCGATGCCTTGCGCTTTGCGAGCGACAGCGCGCAAGCGGGCTATCAAACCGGTCTGGCCGACCGTTTGGCCGCGACGCAAGCCGAAGAGCCCGTCACGCAGGCGCGCATTGCGCTGGTCGAGCTCAGCGGCGACGAGCTCGAAGCGGGTATCGTGCTGATCCGGAATCTCGGCGGCGGCTATCGCGACGACGCGCTGCCAGGTTCTGCCGCGCACGATGCGAAGCCCGAACCGGATCGTTAGTCGACTCGCCTGTCGACGCTGATTTGCGCGGTGTGCGTCGCGCACCATACGGATGCGCACGCGAGGCGGACCGGACATGCGAACCCGCAATACAAACACAAGAGGATGAAAGCGATGAGCGCGCCAAACTGGGAAGAGGTCTACGACGGCGGGTCGCCCGAAGCGGAGACGGCGATTTTTCTCGAACTCGCCGATCAGATGCTCGCGATTCAGGAGGCCAATCGGCAAAAGGCCGGCCGCGATCACGCGGATCGCACGCTGCACGCGAAGATGACCGTGGGGGTGACGGATGCCGTATTGAGCGTCGATGCGACGATACCCGATGCGTTCCGAACCGCGCACTTCGAGCCGGGCGCGCGTCTGCGCACTGCCGTCCGGTTTTCGAATGCGAGCGCGTTGGCGCAAGCGGATACGAGTCCCGATATGCGCGGCGCGGCGCTCAAGATCTGGCTGGGCGCGGATGCAGAGGATGTCCCGTGGGACGAGGTCATCCGTGCGCAGCCCGAGCAACACACGCATGACCTGCTGATGACGAGCTATCCCGTTTCGCACGCGCGCAACGCGCGGCAATTCGTGGACTTCGCGGTCGCGGCGCAGGGACCTCGCGAGACGCTCGTCGAGCGGCTCGTCGCGAAGTTCGGGCAAAGCGAGACGCAACGCATGCTGGCGAACATCCAGCAGGGCGCGCGCTCTTGCGAGAGTCTCGCATTGCAGCGTTTCTGGAGTCGTGGCGCGGTGCTATGGGGAACACAGCCCGTGCGTTTCGATCTGCGGCCGATCGATGCCGCGCCGGCGGCCACGCGCGCCTTCGATGGCCCGGACGCGCTGCGTGACGAATTCGCGGAACGTCTGCGCGCGTGCGATGTGCGGTTTCGCCTTGCGGTGCAGCCGTTCGTCGATCTGACGCGGACACCGATCGAAGATGCGGCCGTGGCGTGGAGCGAAGACGCATCGGCGCCTGTCGAGATCGCGACGCTGACGATCGCGCGCAGGTCGCTCGAATCGGCCGACGCGAAGCGGCAAGCCGACACCGTTGCGGCGATGGCGTTCAATCCATGGCATGCGCCCGCGGCCTGTCGCCCGCTCGGCAATCTGAATCGTGTGCGCGGCGTGGTCTACGGCAAGAGCGCGCAACGGTGGCAGCGCGGGGGCTGACGTGCCTGGCGTGGCATGCCGAAGCGCGTGTCGCGTCGGAGACGCGCTTCGGTCACGGCGTGTGGCGCGCTTTGCGCGTTTACGCGACAAGCATGCGAATCGGGCTCGCCTACGCGCGTGAGCGCGACGCCGCTGGCCGAAGCCGATGCGTCGAGGTCGTAACGGCCACCGTTTCACCGAGGCCGACGCGTGGACGGACCGTTTCGTCAGCGGTCTGCGCGATGCGCTGCGTCATGCGTTCGCGCCGGATCGGGCTTTGGCGTTCATAGCAAACCTGACGATAGAGCACGTGCCGGAATTGATATGCGTGGACGTCGCATGGATCCGATGACCGCGACCGTTCGACGCGCGCGATAAAGCACCCTTGACGACAGAGCGCCTCGCAGACGTCTTCGACCGTTTCTATGGCGATGCCCGCGGCGCGCGCGGCCGATTCGGCCTCGAACGTGTCGCCCGTCAAGCTCGCCGCTTCGAGCACGCGTTGCGGCAGATCGCCGAGCCGTGCGATCCGACGTTCGATCACGCGTGCGATCAGCGGCGGCACATGAGTCGGAAACTCGCCGTCGTGCGGCGCTCGGCGAACCGAGATCGGGCGCGCGTCGTCCCGCGTTTGCAGGACCTCGTTGAGCATCGCGACCATAAAGCTTGCGTTGCCGCCCGAGCGCTCGGCGATAAAGCGTGCGAGCCGGTCGAGATGCTCGGGCGGATCGTTCGGTGCGCGCATCTGAAGATACGTGCGGACATCGTCGTCCTTGAGCGCATTCAAGGGTACGTCGCGGCACAGCGCGCGGATCGCGAGGTCCTGATGAAGCGCGCCGATCGGATGGTCGGCGACGCAGGCATCTTCTGGGCGATAGGTGACGATCAGCATGAGGCGGGTGTGACGGGCGCGATGCGCTTGACTCGCCGTCGCCGCGATCCAGTCGATTGTCGAATGATCGGCGCTGTGTGCGTCTTCGAGCACGAGCACGATCGGACAGTCGAGTGTGAGCCGTTCGAGCAGCGCCTGGATTTCACGCAAGACGGGGCGTGCGGATATCGCCGCGCCGGTATGCGAAGCGTGCGGGTTCGCGACGAGTCCGGGAATATGCCGTGCCCAACTCGGTGCGAGCGTGGCGAGTTCCTGGCGCACCGCGCCGGCGTGCTCGCCGCGACTCAACTGCGTGAGCAGGGTCAGCACCGGATAGTAAGGCTCCACATCGGCATAGCCGTCGAGGCAGTGGCCGATCGCCGTCTGCGCATTCGACGTCGCGAGCGTGTCGATGAACTGATCGACGAGCGCCGATTTTCCCGAGCCGATTTCTCCGGGGACAAAGACGATTTGCGGCGTGCCGCTTGACGCTTGACCGAAGTATTCGCGCAGTTGCGCGAATTCGGACTCGCGTCCGACGAGGTTCGCTGGACGGCGGATGCTCGAACCCTGCGGCGCGGCGTCGGAATCGGGTGCGTCAAGCGCGGCGATGAAACGATACCCGCGACCTCGGTGCGTTTCGACATAGCGCGGTTCGCGCGCATCGTCGTCGAGCACCGACCGGATCGATTTGATGTGCGATTTGAGCACTTCGGGCTGCACCCACTGATTGGGCCAGACGGCGCCGAGCAGTTCCTCGTGCGTGACCAGGCGTCCGTGGTTGTATATCAGGTGCTGTAACATTTCGAATGGCCGCGGTCCGACGGCGAGCGTGCGTATTTCGCCGTCGGGCATGCACTTCGACAGGCTCTGATTGACGGGGTCCAGCCGGAAAGGAAAAAAATGGATCATCTCGGCGTTCCGTATCGGCACGGCGAGAGCGTGCACTTGGGCGTCATGGGCCCCGCCGATGCAAAGCGGGCCGGTCTATCGATGCATCCGGATGGTAAGTTCGCCGTTATAGGCTGCCTATCGGTGTTCGACGCATGATTCGCGGTAATTTTCCTTAGATTTTCCGTAGGGAAATTCCTACCCAAAGCCGCGCGACGTCGAGCGCGTTTTTTGTTCTATTCGCAGTGGGTTTTGAAATGATTGATGCACATGCGAGACGTGTTTAAGCGCTTGTGGGGAAAGCGAACCGGATTTGCCGTGCTGGCCGTCATCCTTGTCGCGGGGATCGCTGTAGGCCGTGTGATGCTCGTGCCGCACGACGCGATGAGCCTGAATCTCGTGACATGGTGGACTTCGCCATCGGAGGCCGGCGCGCTGAACCGGATCGTGTCCGCGTTCGAGGCGTCGGGCGGCACATTGACCGTGCAGTCCGTGCAGGGCGCGCTTGCGGCCGAGCAGACGACGATTCGCATGATGAATGAAGGTCATGCGCCGAGCGTCGCGCAGTTCAATATCTCGCGCCAATTCGATCTGCTGGTCGAGGACGGACAACTTCGTCATATCGACGCCGTCGCGGACAAAAACAAGTGGACGACGGTGTTTCCGGTCTATGTTCAAAGTACCATTCGTCGCAACGGCCATTTCTATGCGGTACCGCTCGCGATTCATAACTATGGTGCGATTTTTTATTCGCAAGCGGCCTTTGCAAAGATCGGTGTCGCGACGGTGCCGAATACGATCGACGACCTGATCGCGGATCTGCGCAAGATGCGCGAGCAGGGCGTGATTCCCGTGGCCGTCGGACAATCGGACTGGGAACTCAAGACGATCTTCGACACGGTGCTGTTGGGCGTGCTCGGCAAGGACGCGTTTCTGAAGCTGTACCGCGATCACGATCTGGCATTGGCCGGCGCGCCGGAACTCACGCGCGTGTTGACGTATGTCGCGGCGCTGAGGGATTTGACGCAGCCGTCGCCTGAGATCGCGACCTGGGATGACGCGACGCGCCAGGTCATGGACAATCAAGCGGGCGTGCAGTTTATGGGGGACTGGGCCGACGGCGAATTTATTGCGCGGGGGCTGTCGGCGGACAAGGACTTCGGATGTTTGCCGGGACTCGGCGCCACGCCGACGGCGATTATCGGCGGCGACGTCTGGGTGTTTCCGAAGACCGACGATCCGTCGACCATGCGCGCGCAGGACGCGCTCGCGGAAGTCGCGACCAATCCGCGCGTGCAAGTCGCGTTTTCGCGCGACAAGGGTTCGATTCCGGCGCGCATGGACGTCGACGCGGGGCAACTCGATGCATGTCAGCGGCGCACGACCGCGCTGGTCAGACGCGGCGATGCGGTGTCGAATGCGGAGGTATTCGAGTCACCCGAGGAAAGCCATGCAATTCGCGCGGTCCTGATGCGCTTCTGGCATCGCGAACTCGACGTGGCCGGCGTGCAAAAGGCTTTGCAGAATATCCTGTGACCGTGCGGTCACGATGACTCAGGCGCAGGTGGCGCGGCGATTCGACGCCGCGCGGGCGTTCCTTTTTTGGCGGCTCGATGGCAAAGGAATATCCGCAAGGTTATCTCGTGGTGCTGTTCGTCACGCTCGTGTGCGTCTGTCTGCTCGGTATCGAGGGATGGCGCAACTGGACGGTGCGGCGTGAAGAGTTGCATGCGATGGAAGATCGCGGACGCGAACTCGCGAAGCTGGCCGCGCAACAGGCCAACGACGTGTTTTTCCAGGCGTGGCTGGTTTCGTCATGGGTGGCCGACGAGAACGGCGATGCCATTTCGAATGATCGGGACGCACTCGAAAGGACGATCTCGACGATCAAGCGACGCGTCCCGGCGATCGATTCGATCGCGATCGTCGATGCGAACGGTCACAGTCTCGCCGTCGACGAAGGCTCGGCCGCGGCGATGTCGGCGATGGGCGGCGCGCGGGCGCCGCTTTCGCTGCCGGACTCGATCGCCGAATTCGACTGCGCGCACGCGTGCATTCAACGGCCGATCATCAGTCCGTGGACCGGCAAACTCGTGATTCCGATGTCGATGCATGTGCCTGCGCACGGCACACGTTCGGATTCGGTTGCGGGCGCGAGCGCGAGCCGCCTCGTGCTTGTGACGATCGATATCGAAGTGTTCAAGGAATATTACAGATCGCTATCGATCGGGCCTTCCGACAAAATTTTTCTCAATTCGGATCGGGACTTCACGTTTGTCGCGCGTCCGTCGGATAACACGCTGAGCGGGCACCCGATCGTCAATCGCACGCTCTTCGCGTCGTATCAGGCGCAGGGCCCGGTCGGCAGTGTGCTTGTGAGGTCCGCGTCGGACGGAGAGCAGCGTCTGATCAGTTATCGGCGGCTCGCCGATTTTCCGGTGTTCGTCGCGGTCGGCTTGTCGCGCGACGACTTGCTGGCACGCTGGTGGCGCGATGTCGCGTGGCATTTCGGCGCGACGCTCACGTTCATGTCGGCGGTCGCGCTGATCGCATTGCATTTCATGCGGCAATCGAAGTTGCGCGCGGGCGCCGAAAGGAAGACCGAGGCCGCATTGCAGTTGAGCGGCGAGATCAGCGGCCTGTCCGCGTATCTCGAAGCCGCGCGCGAGCAGGAGCGCAAGCGCATTGCCATGGAAGTGCATGATCAATTGGGTCAATCGCTGACGGCGCTCAAGATCGAGGCATTTTTGCTCAAGCGATCGAATGTCTCGGCGGCGGATGCGGCGCGCACGGCCGACGAAATGATCGATCTGATCGACGGGACGATCACGACGGTGCGCAACGTCTCGAACGATCTGCGTCCCGTTGCGCTCGACTACGGCATCGTCGCCGCGCTTCAATGGCTGACGGCGGATTTCGCGAAACGCAAAGGCATTGCATGCGCGTTTTATCCGCGCGGCGACGAACCCGCGCTCGACGACACACGCGCCACGGCGATCTTCCGGCTCGCGCAGGGTGCGCTGACCAATATCGTGCGCCATGCGCAGGCGCGGTCGATCGACGTGTTTTGGACCAACGACGGTGCGACGCTGCGTCTGACGATTGTCGACGACGGGCGCGGCTTCGATGTCGACGCGTTGCGCAAGTCTCAGTCGTATGGCTTGCTGAGCATGCGCGAACGCGCGCGGATCTGCGGCGGCGATCTGTCGATTGAAAGTACACAGGGCTCCGGTACGACCGTGAGCTTAACCCTCCCTTTACGGACGAATTGAATGGTCAAGCTGATTATCGTTGACGATCATGCGATCGTGCGTCGCGGGCTCCGGCGCATCTGTGAAACCGATCCGAATCTGACCGTGTCGGCGGAAGCGAGCAGCGGCGCCGAAGCGCTGGCATGGCTCGGGGCTCATGCGGTCGATGTCGTGCTGCTCGATCTGACGATGCCCGGCATGCAGGGCATGGATCTGATCAAGCATCTCGTATCCGTTCGACCGGCGCCGCGCATTCTCGTGTTGAGCATGCATGCGGAGGCCGAGGTCGCGGCGCGCGCCTTGCGCGTCGGCGCGCATGGCTACCTGACCAAGGACGCGGACCCCGACGTGCTGATCACGGCCGTGCACAAGGTCGCGTCGGGCGGCAAGTTCATCGACCCGATGCTTGCCGAAGCGCTGGTGTTCGCGAAGCTCGGCAGCGAGACGCCGACGATGTCGGCGTTGACGGACCGCGAATTCGAAGTGTTTCGCCTGCTTGCGTCGGGCGCGTCCGTCACCGAGATTGCCGAGCGGTTTTCGCTAAGCGCTAAAACGATCAGCACGCACAAGACACGGCTCATGCAAAAGCTCGGGCTGCGCAGCAATGCCGATATCGTGCGGCTCGCGATGACCGAAGGGCTTGTCCGGAACGACGGGCGTTAGGAACGACGGATGTTGGCGGTCGGCGGCCCGCGGTGCATCCGCGGGCCGCTTCGCCTTAGATATTTTCCCGAATCATTTCGAGCACGTCGGCGCCGCGTCCGTTCAGAAATGCGCGGACCGAATACAGCGCAAGACCGAATGCGGGCTTGAACTCGATAAACGGCGGCTTGACGAGTTCGAGCGGATTGACCTGCACGTTGAGCAGCGCGGGTCCGGGCTGGGCGAGCCATTCGCCGATCGCGTCGTCGAGTTCGGAGGCTTGACGTACCGTGCGTCCCCAGAGTCCGACGGCTTGCGCGACTTTGCCGAAGTCCGGGTTCTTGAGCTTCGTGAACGTATCGAGCATGCCCTCGGACTTCTGTTCGAGTTCGACGAAGCCGAGCTTGCTGTTGTCGTAGACGCAAATCTTGATCGGCAGATCTTCCTGGACCGTCGTGAGCAGTTCGCCGAGCAGCATCGACAAGCCGCCGTCGCCGCAGAGCGCGAGGACCTGACGTCCGGGATGGGACTTTTGCAGACCGATCGCGCTCGGCAGGCCGCTGGCCATCGTGCCGTGCAGCAGACTGCCGAAAATGCGCTTCCGGCCGTTCGAGCGAACGAAGCGCAGCGCCCAGACGATCGGTGAACCGTCGTCCGCGCAGATCAAGGCGTCGGGGTCGAGTCGCGCATCGATCATCGCGGTCAGCCACGAGGCCGGAATCGTGTCGTCGTGACCCGCGTGCAATTGTTTGGCCCAGCCTTCCATCGAGCGTGCGTAGAGCGCCGTATGGTGGTCGAGAAACGACGTATCGGTTTTCTGTTCGAGTCGCGGAATCAGCGCTTCGAGCGTGGGCCGGATATCGCCGACGACGCCCATCGCGACCGGATGCCGGCGGCCGAGGTGCAGCGCGTTCGCATCGATCTGGATGATCTGCGCGTGGTCGGGATAGAACTGTTTCCACGCGAAATCGGCGCCGAGCAGCAGCAGCGTGTCGCAGTCGAGCACCGCGCGATAACCGGCCTCGCTGCCGAGTATCCCCGTCATGCCGACGTTGAACGGATTGTCGTGTTCGAGAAAGCACTTCGCGCGCGAGGTATGCGCCATCGGCGCGCCGAGGGTCCGCGCGACGGTCTTGATCTCTTCGAGCGCATGTTCGCTGCCCGCGCCCGCGTAGATCGCGACCTTCTGGCCGGCATTGAGGATGCGCGCGATCTCGTCGAGCTCGATGTCGTTCGGGCGCACGAGCGGCCGGCTTTGCTGAATCCGGTAAGGCAGATCGTCCTTGATATCGGCGTGCGACATATCGACGGGCACGATCAGGACGGCCACGCCCTGCTTGGCGATCGCGGCCTGGCAGGCCAGCACGGTTTTGCGTCGCGCTTGCTCGGGTGTCAGGATCATTTCGCAGAACACCGAGCAGCCTTGAAAGACGCTCTGAAAATCGACTTCCTGGATGAACTCGAAGCCGATCTCGGTCATGGCGACCTGACTCGCGATCACGACGACCGGCGAGCGATTGCGATTGGCTTCGTAGAGGCCGTTGATGAAGTGCAGGCTGCCCGGACCGCAACTGCCCGCGCACGCGGTCAATTGACCCGTGTAGTGCGATTCGGCCCCTGCGGCGAAGGCGCCGGCTTCCTCATGTCGGACATTGACCCAGTCGATCGAACTCCGATCGAGATGTTCGGCGATCAGGTTCAGCGTGTCGCCGACGATGCCGTAGCAGCGCTTGACACCGGCCTGTTCGAGCACTTCGACGATCACTTCGGCTACTTTTTTGCTCATGGGGGTTCGATCTGAATGAAGGGTTGCGCGTTCGGGAATGCGCGGGCACGCGCATCGCGACGTGAGGTGTGCGTTTGAACGGTGTGCATCGGCGCGTCGCATCGGCAAAAAAGCACACGATGGCGTACGACGGCGCACGATCGTCGGACGTGATCGAAGTGTGCTGCCGCGATACCTGGCGGGTATATCCCTCATCTGGGGGAGAAGGCGCTTCGGCGAGCGCCTGTGCGGGGGATGGAGCGCGAGCCGCGGACATGGCAACATCGATCGGCGGTCGGCGTCTGTCGCGACCGTCCGCCGAGCGACGCCGATCATGGGTGCGCGCGCTCGGCGGAAAACAACCGGCGCCAGCCATCGACATAGGTTACCGACGCCAAACAGTCGACGCAGTCCATCGGCGGCGTCCGGGCGCCGATCTTCGACGAGCAAGCCGTCTCAGTGATGCGGGGGGATGCGATGTTATCCGATGCACCGGCAACGTTTCGCTTTGCGTTTCTCGTTCGGCAGTTATCCGCGGCGCCGATGCCGGACGACGTCACGCGGCAGGATGGCGCGGCGTCGGACGCGACCCCGCGATGGCGCGACCCCGAGATCGTCGTCATGGACCGTCTGTCGCCGTTGACGGCTTCGCTGACGTGGCGCGATTCGACCTCGGGGTGCTATTACGACCAGATCTGGCGCATCGGCATTGCACGCAAGCACGGCGTATGTCCGCTCACGGGCCGGCCGGTCCATCTCGGCGACGCGGTGTTCAGACCGATCCACTCGATGGTGCGGCCGAGCAATGCCGACGCGATGATCCACGCGGATGCGATCGATGCACTGAAGCCCTGCGAGCGTTAGCGCGGCGCGGTGCCGCTCATTGCGTCGCGCTGAACGCGCGCACGACATCGAGAAACGCCAGCAGCACCGGCGCGCGGTCGTCCTTGCGATACAGACAGTTCAGCTCGATATGACGGAGCTGACGCGAATGTAACGGCCGATAGACAAGCCCCGGCAGCGTGAGATTCGCCGCGGACGCCGTCGTGATGCACGCGCCGAATCCGCTCGCTGCAAGCCCGAGCGCCGTCACGACATCTTCGACTTCCTGCTCGACGACAAGCGTGAGCTTCTCCTCGGTGAACGCGTTGGCGACCTCCTGAGCGAGTCCGAACAAGGCGGCGTTCGGATAGAGGATCATCGGTTCGCCGTCGAGATCGCGCAATCGCACGACCTCGCGCTTCGATAACGGATGCGTCTCGTGCAGCGCGACGAGATACGGTTCCTTTTGCACGGTCTCGACGACGATGTCGTCTTCGGGCGGCACGAGGCGATTGAACCCGATCGTGATCCGCCTTTCGCGCAGGGCCTCGATTTGCTCGGCTTTCGATAGATTGTGCAGGCCGATCTTGATGCCCGGACGTTGCGCATGGAACGTCGCAAGAAGCTTCGGGATCGCATGCAGGACGCCCGACGTAAAGATGCCGACATCGAGCCGGCCGAGCAGACCGCGTCCGGCCAACTGCGTCTGTTCGGCGGCGCGACGCGTGAGCGCGAGGATATTGGGCACCTCGGCCAGCAAGGTGCGTCCCGCATCCGTGAGCTCGGCGCCTTTCGACGTTCGAACGAACAGCTCGGCGCCGAGTTCTTCTTCGAGCGCATGAATGTGCCGCGTCAGCGGCGGCTGCGCCATATGCAGCCGCTGCGCCGCGCGGCCGAAATTCTGCTCCTCCGCGACAGCGAGGAAATACCGCATCTGCTTGAGGTCCATGCGCGAGGTCTCCATCCGTATGGATTCAGTATCGCAACGAGTCGATCCGGGCCTTGATCTGGATCACGGATTGTATGCGCAGCGACGCGCAAGATGGACGGGATCGCGTGCCCGTGGCGGGTATGCATGCTCATACCGATTCGGTATCGACATCGCGCGTAACGGTATTGGACACGGAATCGAGCGCGTTCGTATAGTGGCGCGCAGTCAACAATAAACTCACGCAGCCATCGGAGGAGAGACTATGGCGCTTACCGGCGTACTACGGCCCGGCCACGTACAGATTCGCGTGCTCGATCTCGACGAAGCCGTCGCCTTTTATACACAGATCCTGGGACTCGTCGAGACCGGGCGCGATGCATCGGGCCGCGTCTATCTCAAGGCCTGCGACGAACGCGATCACCATAGCGTGATCTTGCGCAAGGCCGATCGCGCGGGGACCGATTTCTACGGCTTCAAGGTGCTCAATGCACGTACGCTCGATCTGCTCGAAACCGATCTGCGCGCCTATGGCGTACAGACCGAACGCGTGCGCGCCGGCGATCTGCTCGAAACGGGCGAACGCGTGCGTTTCCACGCACCGACCGGGCACCTGTTCGAGCTCTATGCCGAGAAGACCGAGATCGGCGATACGCTCGGGTATCTGAATCCCGACGTCATCATCGAAGATCGCAAGGGCATCTCGCCCGTGCGTCTCGATCATTGGCAGATCCACGGCGAAGATCTCGACGGCAGCCGCGATCTGTTCGTCAACGTGCTCGGCTTCAGTCTGACCGAACGCATTCTGTGCGAGGACGGCAAGACCGATATGGCCGTCTGGCTCACGTGTTCGAACAAGGCGCACGACATCGCATTCGTGCGCGATGCGCGCAGCGACACGTCGCATCACGCGGCCTTTCTTATCGAAACCTGGAAGAAGCTGCTCTACGCGGCGGACCTGATGGCGAAACGGCGCGTGTCGATCGACATCGGGCCCTTGCGTCACGGGATCACGCGCGGCACGTCGATCTATTTCTTCGATCCGTCGGGCAACCGCATCGAGACGTTTTGCGGCGGATACAGCTTCTATCCCGACATGAAGCCTTATACGTGGACCTGGGAAGAGATGGGGGCCGCGATCTTTTATCACACGCGCGAACTCAACGAGCGCTTCTTGAGCGTCGTGACCTGAGCGCGTTCAGGTAGGCCGCGTGCGCGCGGCTTGCCGAGTCTTCAAACGGATCGTTCGACGAACGGATCGCGGCTTCGATGCGGCGCCGCGATCGATAACGCACGTCCGCGCGAATCGTCGCACTGCATCTTGAACGTCGATCCGCGTTGATCGATTTTCATCACTAAGAATAAGCGCCGCATTGGATACATGCCATGCGCGGCAGGCGCGCGATCGCCTTCGCACGGCGTCGCGCATGACTACCGAGGAGACAGTAGACCACCATGAGCGATTCAAAAAGCCCGCTCGACAACCCGGGGCGACGCGCGGCGATGCGCGTCGCGACCGGCGCCGCACTTGCGTCGGCGTTTCCCCTGCGCGCATTTTCCGCGCAGGGTTCGACGATCAAGATCGGGTGCGTGAGCCCGCAAACGGGCCCGCTTGCCGCATTCGCCGAACCCGACGCGTTCACGCTCGAACAGATCCGTCGCGTGATCGGATCGGGCATCAAGGTCGGCGGCCGCACATATGCGGTCGAGATCGTCTACAAGGACTCTCAATCGGATTCGAATCGAGCCGCCGATGTGACGTCCGAGCTGATCCTGAACGACAAGGTCCATCTCGTGATCGCCGCGCATACGCCGGCGACGACCAATCCCGTCGCCGATCAGTGCGAACTCAACGGCGTGCCCTGCATTACGACCGACACGCCGTGGCAGGCCCATTTCTTCGGAAGAAACGGCGATCCCGGCAAGGGCTTCGACTGGACCTATCATTTCTTCTGGGGTCTCGAAGACATTATCGGCACCTATACGAGCATGTGGGCGCAGGTGTCGTCGAACAAGACGGTCGGCGCGCTCTGGCCGAACGATTCGGACGGCAATATCTGGGGCGACGCGAAAAAGGGCTTCCCGCCCGTGCTCGCGCAAAAAGGCTTCAGCCTGGTCGACAAAGGCCGCTTCCATTCGCCGGCCGACAACTTCTCGACCTATATCAGCGAATTCAAGCGGCGCGACGTCGCGATCGTCACAGGCGTGGTGCCGCCGCCGGATTTCGCGAACTTCTGGTCGCAAGCGGGGCAGCAGGGTCTCAAGCCCAAAGTCGTGACGGTCGCCAAGGCGTCGGAATTTCCGGCCGTGATCCAGACCTTCGGCGATCGCGCGCAAGGCTTGTCCGTCGAGGTCTGGTGGTCGCCGTCGCACCCGTTCAAGTCGAGCCTCACCGATACGAGTTGTCTGCAGCTGGCCCAGCAATACACGCAGACGACGAGCCGGCCATGGAGCATGCCGCTCGGCTTCAAGCACGCGTTGTTCGAAGTCGCGATCGACGCGCTGCGGCGTTCGGCCGATCTCAAGCCCGAGTCGATCCGCAACGCGATTCGCGAGACGGATCTCGCGACGATCGTCGGCCGCGTCAATTTCAGCAAGGGTCCGGTGCCGAATATCGCCAAGACGCCCTTGGTCGGCGGTCAATGGAAAAAGCGGGGCAAGGCGTTCGATCTGCGTTTGGTCGACAACAGTCAGGCACCGATCGTACCGGTGCAAGAACGGCTCGACCCCTTGGCTTGAGATCGGCGCGACGCCGACGGGAGACATGCGCAGTGCATCGTAACAACGACATCCTCGAACTCGATCGGATCTCGCGATCGTTCGGCTCCGTCTGCGTCGCCGATCAGCTTTCGCTGAACGTACGCAATGGCGAAGCCCTCGGCATCATCGGTCCGAACGGCGCCGGCAAGACCAGCTTGTTCAATATGATCACGGGCGCGATCCGCGTCGACGGCGGCGCGATTCGCTTCGACGGCGTGCCGATCACCGATCTTCCGCCGCATCGGCGCTGCCGGATCGGCATCGCGCGTTCGCATCAGGTGCCGCGACCGTTCGCGGACATGACGGTGTTCGAAAATGTGCTCGTCGGTGCGACATTTGGCGCCGATCCGCATTCGGGCGCCGCGACGGTGCCCGCGCTGCGCGCGCTCGAACGCACGGGCTTGCTCGCGAAGGCGAACCAGCGCGCGGGCGCCTTGCCGCTGCTCGACCGCAAGCGGCTCGAACTCGCGCGCGCGCTCGCCACCGGGCCTTCGCTGTTGCTGCTCGATGAAATCGCGGGCGGACTGACCGAGCACGAAGTCGCCGAGCTGATTCAAACGATCCGCGCCCTGCGTGCCGAGGGCCTGACGATCGTCTGGATCGAACATATCGTGCACGCATTGCTGGCGGTCGTCGATCGGCTCGTCGTGCTGAATCTCGGCAAGGTGCTGCTCGACGGCGATCCGCATGAGGTGATGGCGAGCGAGCAGGTGCGCGAAATCTATCTGGGAGCCGACGCATGACGACCGTGCTCGATGTGGAAGATCTCGTCGTGCATTACGGCGATTTTCAAGCCCTGTTCGGGATCGATTTCACGCTGGCCGAAGGCGAAGTCGTCGCGCTCGTCGGCGCGAACGGCGCGGGAAAATCGACGTTCTTCAATGCGCTCGCGGGATGGTTGCCGCCGACGTCGGGACGCATCCGGCTCGCCGGAGAATCGATCGCCAGGGTGTCCGCGGCGCATATCGTCGCGCGCGGCTTGTCGATGGTGCCCGAAGGCCGGCGGCTGTTTCCGAGCCTGAGCGTCGAAGAGAATCTGCGGATCGGCGCGGAGTCCCGGCGCAAGGGGCCCTGGACGCTCGAACGTCTCTATGCGCTGTTTCCGGTGCTCGAGACGCTGCGCAAGCGGCCCGCGACGCTGCTGTCGGGCGGACAGCAGCAGATGGTCGCGATCGGCCGCGCGCTGATGTCGAATCCGCGCGTGATGCTGTGCGACGAGGTGTCGCTCGGTCTCGCACCGCGCGTCGTGCGCGACATCTATGCGGCGCTGCCCGGCATCCGTCGCGAAGGCACGACGATGGTCGTCGTCGAGCAGGACATCGGCCAGGCGATGAAGGTCGCCGACCGGCTCGTCTGCTTTCAGGAGGGGCGCGTGACGCTGAGCGGAACGCCGGCGGAACTGACGCGCGATCAAATCTCGGCTGCTTACTTTGGTGTTTGACATCATGTCCGACTGGATCAATGTGCTGATCGAGGGTCTGCTGCTCGGCGGACTCTATGCGCTGTTCGCGACGGGGTTGTCGCTCGCGTTCGGCATCATGCGTATCGTCAACATCGGTCATGGCGACCTCGCGGTGCTCGGCGCGTTCGTCGCGATCACGCTTAGCGAGCGCTTCGGCCTGAGTCCGTGGATGGCGCTGCTGCTCGGCATTCCGTTGATGGGCGCGCTCGGCTATGTCATGCAGCGCACATTGCTCGAACGCACGCTCGGATCGGACATTTTGCCGCCGATCCTCGTGACGTTCGGGATATCGATCATCTTGCGCAACACGCTGCTCGAAGTGTATTCGGCCGATCCGCGCAGTCTCGGCGACGGCGCGTTGACGACGGCCAGCATCGCGTTGCCGGGCGATATCGCGATCGGCGTGCTGCCGCTGACGATCATGATCGTGGCGATCGTCGTGCTGGCCGCGCTGCAATGGATGTTTTCATCGACGCGGCTCGGCCGCGCGTTTCGCGCGACGTCCGACGATCCCGCGACGGCGCAACTCATGGGCTTGAATCACAAGCGCGTGTACGGCGTCGCGATGGCGATCGCCGTGGCCGTCGCGGGCGTGGCGGGGGTCTTTCTGGCGTTGCGCGCGAACGTGAGTCCGTCCGAGGGACAGGCGCGACTGCTCTATGCATTCGAGGCGGTCATCATCGGCGGTCTCGGGTCGCTCTGGGGCACGCTCGCCGGCGGCGCGATTCTCGGTGTCGCACAGACCGCGGGCATGAAGCTCGATCCGGGCTGGGGCATTCTCGCCGGCCACCTCGTATTTTTCGTCGTGCTGCTCGCGCGGCCGAACGGACTTTTCCCCAGAACGCGTGATCGTTGAGACTGTCTATGGAAACGCTTATCGTCAAACGCGCGACCCGCGCGAGCCGCATGGGTGCGCTCGCCGGCATCGTCGTGCTCGCCGTGGTCTGTTCGATGCCGTGGTGGGCGGAAGTCGCGCATCAGCATCTCGTCGCCGAGATTTTTTACACGATCGCGCTCGCGCAGATGTGGAATCTGCTCGCGGGTTACGGCGGTGTCGTCTCGGTCGGACAGCAGGCTTATCTGGGAATCGGAGCCTATAGCCTCGTGCTGTTCGGGCTCGACGCGGGAGTCAATCCGTTTGTCGTGATCGTGACCGCGGGCGTCGTCAGCGCGCTGATCGCGTTGCCGATGGCGGGCGTGTTGTTTAGGCTCAAGGGCGCGCATCTCGCGGTGGGGACCTGGGTGCTCGCCGAGGTGTTTCGCCTGCTCGTCGCGAATACCGATGCCCTGGGCGGCGGGTCGGGTACGTCGGTCATGGCGACGATGCGCGGGATTGCGCCCTGGTGGCGCGAATCGCTGACGCTCTGGATCGCTGTCGCACTCGGGGCCGGTGGATGCCTGTTCGTCTATGTCCTGTTGATTTCGCGTTATGGTCTCGCGCTGATGGCGGTGCGCGACAACGATGCGGGCGCGGGCAGCCTCGGCGTGTCGGTACGCGCGGTGCGCTGGCTCGTCTATGTGTGTTCGGCGGCGGGCTGCGGCATGACGGGGGCGCTGATCTTCGTGACGAAGCTGCGTGTCTCGCCTGAAGCGGCGTTTTCGGTCGACTGGAGCGCGTTGATGTTGTTTGTCGTCGTCATCGGGGGCATCGGCTCGATCGAGGGACCGATCATCGGCACCTTGCTGTACTTTGTCTTGCGTCAGTCGCTCAGCGATTGGGGCGTCTGGTATCAGATCGTGCTCGGCGCGGTCGCGATCGGCTTCATGATCCTGCGGCCGCGAGGTATCTGGGGTGCGGTGTCCGCGCGCCTGGGACTGTCGGTGTTCCCGACCGAGCGGCGGCTGTTCGGGTTGGGCTCCGATACGCACAGCGCGCACAACACGTTCGATATGCACGATATGCACGATATGCGCGATGTGAAGGATGCGGGCGCGCCGCTTCGATACGATGCGCTCGACGCGGCGAAAGCAAGGGATTGTTGAAGCACGGGCCGCGCCACGCATCGATGTATGCCGTGGTCACTATGATGGGCATAACGTTACGCGTTCGATTGCTTATCGCGGCAGCCGAAAGGGCGAAATCCGTGTGACGCGTGCTTTGCGTGTGCAAGACGGAATCCTAGACTCCACGCCATCGACGCAGATCAGGATGTTCGATCGCGATTGCCCGATGGCGGCGTGAATCGTTTGCATCGGTCGCGCGGCCCGCACGCAACGCGGGTCGGCCGATGCGCGTCCAAGACCGCTTTTGAAACGTCCCGGGTGTGCACCGGAGCGGACACGCAGGGTCTTCGCCGATTCACGGATGCCAACGTTCATGACCGATTCTGCACGCGATACGACCCCTGACATGGGGGCCGAAGTGGATGCCGATGTGCTGCGTGACATGGTATGCATTCCCGCCGGCACGTTCGTCATGGGATCGAATCACCATTACCCCGAAGAGGCCCCCGCGCACGCCGTGCGCGTGCGCGGTTTCTGGATCGATCGCTATGCGGTGACGAACGCCGAGTTCAAGCGATTCGTCGATGCGACCGGATACCGGACGTCGGCCGAGCGTCCCGCGAATCCCGACGATTATCCGGGGGCGCAACCCGATATGCTCGCGCCCGCGTCCGTGATGTTTGCGAAGCCGCCGCGTCGCGTCGATTTGCGCAATCACTATAACTGGTGGGTCTATACGCGCGGCGCCGACTGGCGGCATCCGCGCGGACCCGAGAGCACGCTCGATGGTCTTTGGGATCATCCCGTCGTGCACGTTACTTATGACGACGCGCTGCGATACGCGCGATGGGCGGGCAAGGATCTGCCGACCGAGGCCGAATGGGAGTTTGCCGCGCGCGGCGGAATCGACGGCGCGGAATTTGTCTGGGGCGATCAGCTCGCGCCCGGCGGCAAGCCGATGGCCAATACGTGGCAAGGCGAATTTCCCTGGCACAACCTGCTTGAAGACGGCTATGAGTGGACCGCACCCGTCGGATCGTTTCCGCCGAACGGATATGGACTCTTCGATATGGCCGGCAACGTCTGGGAATGGACGCGCGACTGGTATCAGGACCATAGCAAGATCGTGAAGGCGTGCTGCACGCTCGACAATCCGCGCGGCGGTTCCGCGGATGCGAGCACGGATGCGCGAACGCCGCAGATCAAGATTCCGCGCAAGGTCATGAAAGGGGGCTCGTTTCTCTGCGCACCGAATTATTGCAGGCGTTATCGGCCCGCCGCGCGCATGGCGCAGCCGGTCGATACGTCGACTTGCCACGTCGGCTTTCGCTGCGTGATTCGCGAGATCGCTCACGACGCCATACAGACGTGATGGCCTCTCCCGTCGACCCGTCGACGACGGGTCCGGAGGAGATCTGCCGCCGGCCACGGCGGCGTGACGCAAAAGGAGTGTTCCATGGCGGGCAAAAAGAAACCGAATTTCCTGATCCTCTGGGGGGACGACATCGGACAGTCGAACCTCAGCATCTTCACAAAAGGGGTGATGGGATACCGCACACCGCATATCGACAGCATCGGCGAGCAGGGCATGGTGTTCACCGATTACTACGGCGAGCAAAGCTGCACGGCGGGCCGCGCCTCGTTCATCACGGGACAGTGCGGGCTGCGCACGGGTCTCACGAAGGTCGGGCTCCCCGGCGCGCCGCTCGGGATGCGGGCCGAGGATCCGAATATCCCTGAATTGCTCAAGGATCTCGGTTACACGACGGGGCAGTTCGGCAAGAACCATTTCGGCGATCGCGACGAACATCTTCCGACCGCGCATGGCTTCGACGAATTCTTCGGCAATCTCTACCACCTCAACGCCGAGGAGGAGCCCGAGTTGCCCGATTATCCGGATCCCAAGGAATTCCCCGAATTTCGCAAGAAATACGGTCCGCGCGGCGTATTGCATTGTTGGGCGGACGGCAAGGGCGGGCAAAAGATCGAGAACACCGGACCGTTGACGAAAGAGCGCATGAAGACGGTCGATACCGAATTTCTCGCGGCCGCCAAGACATTCATCAAGCAAGCACACGACAGTGACAAGCCGTTCTTTGTCTGGTTCAACACGTCGCATATGCATTTCCGCACGCATATCGAAGACCGGATTCGCGGTCAGGCCGGACGATGGCAATCCGAGTACCACGACTGCATGGTCGAGCACGACAAACATATCGGCGAGATGCTCGCCTTGCTTGACGAGCTGGGCATCGCCGACGATACGATGGTCATGTACAGCACCGATAACGGTCCGCATATGAATTCGTGGCCCGATGCCGGCATGACGCCGTTCAGAAACGAAAAGAATTCGAACTGGGAAGGCGCCTATCGCGTGCCGTGTCTCGTGCGATGGCCGGGCGTCATTCAACCGGGCTCCGTATGCAACGACATCGTCAGCCATCTCGACTGGCTGCCGACGATCGTCGACGCGGCCGGCGATCCTGACGCCAAGGACAAGCTCGCCAAGGGGGCCGAGGCCAACGGCAAGACGTTCAAGGTCCATCTCGACGGCTTTAGCCTGATGCCGTATTTCACGGGAAAGGCACCGAAGCCGCAGCGCCGGGGCTTTTTCTATTTCACCGACGACGGCGATCTCGCGTGTCTGCGCTTCGACAACTGGAAGGTCGTGTTCATGGAGCAACGCACGGCCGGCACGCTCAGGATCTGGGCCGAGCCGCTTGTTACGCTGCGCGTGCCGAAGATATTCAATTTGCGTACCGACCCGTATGAGCGCGCGGACATCACGTCGAATACGTACTACGACTGGTTGCTCGATCACGTGTTTATTCTCGTGCCCGCACAGGCCGGCGTCGCGGAATTTCTCGAATCGTTCAAGACCTATCCGCCACGCCAGAAAGCCGCGAGCTTCGGGGTCGACCAAGTCATCGAGAAGATGATGGATGCCGCGGGAGGCGGGCATCGCTAAGTGCGCTTCGGACGGCTGTGAAAGCAGCCACGAGCGGGCATCGCGACGCCGATGTTCGCGCGTGGCTGCCGATGCGAGGACCCTTGATGGACGCCAAGACGCTGATTCTCGCCGCGCTGCAGATCGCCATTTTCGGAACGGTGTTTACGTATGGTTTGCGGACCACGCGCAACGATCTCGCGTATGTCTTTGCGCGGCCTGGGTTGTTGTTGCGGTCGTTCCTTGCGATGTTCGTGCTCGTGCCGCTTGCCGTGGGGGCGTGCGTTTATCTGCTTGACTTGCCGCAGCCCACGGCGGTCGTGCTGGCCGCGCTGTCGATTTCCCCGATTCCGCCGCTGCTCCCCAAAAAGCAGTCGCGAGGCGATGCCCCCGAGCCGTATGGACTCGGTTTGCTCGTCGTTCTCGCACTGAGTTCGATCTTGACGGTGCCGTTGTCGATGACGGCGTTCACGGCGGTCTTTGCTCAATCGTTCACCATGAGCCCGATTGCGATCGTCAAGGTTGTGCTCAAGATGATCATCGTGCCGCTGGCGGCGGGCCTGCTTGTCTCGAAGGTTTTGCCGGACCTCGGCCGCCGTCTGCATGCGCCCTTGCGTCTAGTCGCGGCCGTCCTGCTGTTAGCGGGGATCGCGATCCTGCTGGCGGGCACATGGCGCGCCGTATGGGCGGCCGTCGGTCAATGGACCGTGCTTGCGATTGCGGTGTTCGTGCTCTTCGGCCTGGTCGTCGGTCATGTGCTCGGCGGGCCGGACCCGCGCCACGCGTCGGTGCTCGCGCTCGCGACGGCGTCGCGGCATCCCGCGATCGCGTTGGCGATCGCTTCGGATAACTATCCGGGCGAGCAGTTCGCGCCGACGCTGATCCTGTATCTGATTCTATGCACGGTGCTTGTGATGCCTTACGTCAAATGGCAACAGCGCCGCGTGCCGTTGCCTGAGACACCCTCCCGAGGGAGCGCGCGATGACGATGCATCGAGATGAAGACTCGGCGCTCTTGCGCGGTCTGGATGCCGATAGCCCGGTCAAACCCGACGAAGGCACGCTGCAGACCCGGATGCGCACGGCGCTCGCCGTCGAGCGTACCTTTTTCGCGGCCGAGCGTACGTTGATGGCGTGGTTGCGCACGTCGCTCTCGATGATCAGCTTCGGCTTCACGCTCGCGAAGTTTTTCGAATATGTCGCGAGTCAACGCGGCGCACCGATCACGGGCCGATTCGGCGGGACCTGGTCGCCGAAAATGGTCGGCTCGGCGATGGTCGTGATCGGAACGATCGCGATGGTCGCCGCCGTCGTTCAACACGCGCGCCGCATCAAGGCATTGCGCCGTGAAGGCCTCGCGCCGCAGTGGAATCTTGCCTACTGGATTGCGATCGCCGTCGCGGCGCTTGGCGTGTTCGCGCTCGGCTCGCTCGTGCTCGATTGAAGCGGGCCGTCGTTCGCGATGCCGGCGGTGCGATTCGTACGCATTTTATTTATTCGTTGAAAACCACTTGCCGTAAATATGATCGTAGGTGCCGTCGTCGTACATCGTGATCAGCGCCTCGTTGATGGTCTTGCGCAAGCGACTGCCGTTCGCCACGGCGATGCCGTATTTCGAGGGACGAAAGACCGGCCCGACGACGGCGAGGACGCCGTTCCCGCGTTTCGCCGCCCAATACCGGAGCGTGGGCGCGTCGTAGACGATGGCCTGCAAGTCGCCGTTCGTGAGCATGCGCAGCCCGTCCGCGGCGGTGGACACCTTGAAGAACGGCAAGCCGCGTTCGGTCAGATAGTCGGCCGCGACGGTGCCGGGTACCGTGCCGATCTTTTTTCCCGGAAGATCGTCGGGCCCGCCGATATCGGATCGCAGGCGCGCGACCGTCTGCGACGACGTGACGGTCGCCGTCAACTGCGCGATCAGCACGACGCCGATGATCCACATCGTGGGGACGAGCACGCGCTTCCATACCCCCGGCGCGTCGCGTTCGCCGTGCTCGCCCGTCGCGATGATCAGCATCGTGATCCAGAGGCCTTCGCCGAGCGCACGCACGTAAGGTTTCGGAAAATGCGGATCGCGCT
The DNA here is from genome assembly GCF_003628125.1 of Pararobbsia silviterrae. GTDB lineage: Bacteria > Pseudomonadota > Gammaproteobacteria > Burkholderiales > Burkholderiaceae > Pararobbsia > Pararobbsia silviterrae. The sequence goes on along the minus strand of NZ_RBZU01000013.1, from coordinate 113,149 downwards.
TGCGCTCGGTCAGCCAGACCACGTGAGCGAGGATCAGCACCACGATCACTGCGCCGATCAAGAGCTCAACGACGGGCAACCACGGGACGGACAGCAGCGAAGCCACGAGCGAATTCTCGCTGTGCGCGCGGGCCATGATTTGCAGACCGGAATCGAAATACGGCATGGAAAAGTCGACCGTGTGTTCACGCTCGGGGGTGATCGTGATGGCCGAGATCGCGATATCCGCGTCGCCGTGTTGGACCGCGGTGAGCAACGCGGCGTCCGTCGGCACGCGTATCCATGTGAACTGCACGCCCATGCGACGCGCGACCTCGTTCCAGAGATCGATGCTGAAGCCTTGCGGAGCGGCCGTGCCCGGCAGCACGAAGGGGGCGTCCGCCGCGATCGCCACGCGCAGGGGGGCGTTGCCGGGCTGAGCGGCCGAGGGCGAGGCCGTGTCGGCGGCGGCGAGGGCCATCGTGAATGACGCCATGAACGCGCAACACAATGCCGTAAGGTACCGCGCCGTTTGCCGCATCGCAGGCCTCCGCTCGAACGCGATAATCCACCGCGCCGCCCTCATCGTCTTGCGCTTGCCGGTTCGGCATGCATGCGCGTGTCGTCGCCCTTCGAAGGCACCGGACGCCGCTGAGCGTCGCGTCAACGTGCGTCACCCATGCGCATTCGACCGGGCGCGACGCGTGTGCGGCACCTTGGAGACTAGGCGGCGAAGCCGCACACGCGCAAAGGGATTCACGGATGATTTGCTCACGCACGAATGCTTTGCGCGGTAGCGGCGTGCCATGCGGTTCTCGACGAAGGGCCGCTTCGATCCTGCGCATCGGCTCGTGCAGATTGCCGGGCCGCGCATGTTGCTTAGCGTCGTCATCAGACACGCAAGAATCGCTGGCGATTCGCGTCCCGATCGGCCAATACTCGAAGTGGCTCGGACAACGGGCTGATGACCTAGCCAGGGGGCGACGATGAAGCGCGAACTGATAGCCATTGCACTCGTCGTGGGGGCCACGGTGGCGTCCGGCGCATGGGCGCAAGCGACGGCCGCGAGCTCGACCGCCGCGAGCGAGCCGGCGGTGAGCCCCGATGCGATTCAGGCATTGAAAAAAATGGGTGCGCAGCTTCAGGCGCTCAGGCAATTCCACGTTTCCACCGAAATCACGGGCGAGCGCGTGCTTGTCGACGGACAAAAACTGCAGCACACGGCGAGCGCCGAACTCGACGTCGAACGACCCGACAAGATCAAGGCCGTCATGCGCAGCGCGCGCAGTACTCGCGAGATCGTCTACGACGGCAAGCAGGTCACGCTGATGCAGCTCGGCCAGAACTACTATTCGACCGTGCCGTTCGACGGCACGCTTGCCGCTTTGATCGACGCATTCCATACGCGCTATGGCGTCGAGTTTCCGTTGTCGGATCTATTTATCTGGGGGACGCCGAACGCGCCCGTCGATCAGTTCGAGTCCGCCATGTATGCGGGGCAGGACTACGTAGGTTCGGATATCTGCGATCACTATGCGTTTCGCCAGAAGGAGGCCGATTGGCAAATCTGGATCACGACGGGGGCGAAGGCGTTGCCGCGCAAGATCGTGATCACGCGTCGCGACGACGATGCGAGGCCGCAGTCCGTATCGATCGTCGAGTGGAAGACGAACGTCACGTTCAGCGATGCGTTCTTCACGTTTCATCCTCCCGCAGGCGCGAAAAAAATCGAACTCGTTCCGGTCGCTGCGAAAAAGGAGTAGGCCATGAACTTCGAACGCACACTCGAACGCAGACGCATGCGCGCCGCGATGGTCCTGTTCATCATCGGCGCGAGCGTGGTCTGTGCGCCGCTCGAATCGAATGCCGCGGGCCGCGTCGGCGGAGGCGGCGGAGCACGCATGGGCGGCGCCCCTCATCCGGGTGGTCCGGGACGCGGCGGCGCGCAGCTCGACAATTCGCGCGCCGATGTGCGTTCCCAGAACGTACGCAGCACGAGCGTGAACAACGTCAATGTGAATCGCAACGTCAATGTCAACGTCAGCGGAAACGACTACCACCATGGCGGCTGGGACGACGACTATCATCCGGTTGCCACGGCGGCCGCGGTCACCGCGACGGTCGCCGTGACCACCGCCGTCGTCGGGTCGATCGTTCACTCGATTCCGCCGAACTGCATGCCCGTGAACTATGGCGGCATGGTCTATCAGCAATGCGGCAGCGCGTGGTACCAACCTCAGGGTGGGCAATATGTCGTCGTGAATCGGCCCTATTGAGCCGCGTGAGTCGATCGCGGGTGGGGGCGCAAGACGATGAGGCGCATCGGCGTTCTTGCGTTGGCCACCTGCTGTCTGCAATGCGTGTCGCCGCATTTCGCTCGTGCGCAAGCGGCGCCCTCGGGACCCGTGTTCAAGGGGCCTGACGTTCAGAAGCAGGCGAATGCGGTGCTGGCGTTGCTCTCGTTCAGCGTCACGCCGGATTTGTCGGCCAGCACGCTCGGTATACGGAATGCCGCTTCGGGCGATCCGTCGTTGAACATGACGCAGTTCGGCGGCGGCTTTACGTTGAGTCCGAACTTCCCCTTGTATCTCGAAGGTGCGCTTGGCGCGTCGCGTTACGACCCGACCTTTATCGCGTCCGACGGTCAGGAGCAGCGCGCTTTGCCGACGCGATGGACGAACGTCGCGGCGACCGGCGGGATCGGCTGGGATTTTCCGCTCAACGAGAGCGGCAACCTCGTGATCCGTCCGATTTTTAATTTTTCCTTGGGCGAGGTCTTCAGCGACGCGTCGGCCGCGCAATTTCTCGTCAATCACCGTGTGGACTCGAATATCGATTTCATTCGCGACGGCTCATTGAGCGCCTACGGACTCGGCGGATCGTTGATGATCGGCTGGTATCCCCGCAAGGAGCCCTATGAATTCGATCTGGAGTTGCGCTTTACGGATATTTATCTGCAAAGCTTCGGATCGTCGAGCGCGGTACGCGGCGAGGCCAATGCGGAATCGACGAACCTCTATGCGCGATGGCGCGCGCCGACCGGCTTGACGCTCATGAATCGGCCGCTGCGCTATGTGCTTGAGCTGTCGCATTCGACCTATCTGGGCAGCCAGGCGAACATCCTCGGATTCAATCAATTGACGTCGCTGGGCGCAGGGATCGAGTTCGATACGAGCGACGAGACCAAGCTCTTTTCGCGCCTGCGCATTGTCGCCCGGTATGCCTTCGGCAAGGACGTCACGGGCGCATCGGTGGGCATCGCGTTGAGCTTTTAGTGCGCGTGTCGTGCGATCGATTAGCGCGTGATCGGAACGGCCGGTTTGCGCGCATTCTCGATTTCGACAAGACGATCGGGCGACCTACACTGTCGCGCATGTCGTGACGCTCGGTTCGCCGTCATCATGCAGATCGAATCGTCGAGGAGGTCGTGTGGCAGTCTTCGTGGACCATCCCCTTGCAGTATTGATCGTCATGTTCGTGGTGCTCGTGGCCGCGGTGTCGTTCGGCGCGTACGTGCTCCGGCGTCGCATCGCCGTGACGGACGACGTGCGCGAAGACTATAAGGTGGTTCAAGCGGCAACGCTCACGCTGCTCGCGCTCTTGATCGGGTTCACGCTATCGATGGCGGTCGGCCGTTACGACCAGCGGAAAAACCTCGAGGAAAACGAGGCCAACGCCATCGGGACGGAATTCGTTCGCGCCGATCTTGCCGATCCGGCCATGGGTTATGCCATCAAGGGCGCCTTGATCCGCTACACGCGTCTGCGGGTCGCGGACTTCTTGACCCGCGATCCGCAGCAGCTCGAACTCATCGGCCGGCAGACCTCGGACACGCAAGCCGAACTGTGGCGGCTCGCGACGGAGGTCGCCAAGGACAAGGCCAATCCGATCGGCGCGCTCGTCGTCAGCGGGATGAACGACACACTGAATTCGCAAGATTATTCGGAGGCCGCGCGGATCAATCGCGTTCCGATCGGCGCCTGGGCGCTGTTGTTTTTGATTGCGATCGCGGGTTGCATCGTCCAGGGATACGGCGCGCAAGGGCGGCTAAGCGCGGGTCTTTACGTCACGCTGCTGCCTTTTACGGTGTCGCTGTCGCTTGCGCTGATCGCGGACATCGATAGCCCGCGCGGCGGGATCATCCATGTCCAGCCGCAGAATCTGATGCGGCTCGAACAAGCGATTCATTAAATTTTCACGGCGCGAGACAGCCGATATGCGGCACCTCGTAAGTCGTTCCAATAAGTGCGCGGGCACGCGTGGCGCGCTGAACAATCGCGCATCAATGAATCGACGAAGATCAGGTCGCTTTCGACCTTGCGACGCGAGAACTGGGGTCTAGACTCCAATGGTGGTGGGTATAACGAACAAATCTTTTCATTCGCCTCGCGCACATGCGTACATATTGCGCCCACGACGCTCTGGCCGTGTCCAAGTATGCGCGCGCGATAGCCGAGCATTCCATTCACTGAACGGAGGCCAAGCATGTCCGACGATCGCACTCATACAGATCCCGAGGGACGTCGTACATTCCTCAAGAACGTGGCCGTGGTCGGTGTCGCGACCGGTATCGGTTCGGTGGTCGGCGAGAGCTTTGCCCAATCATCCGGGGGGGCGGCGCCTTCGGGCGTCGCACCGAAGCCGGCGACGCAGGCCACGCTCGATATCAATGCCGCGTATGCAAAGTTTCTGGCGTTCTCCGACACGCAGGACTTCGAGGACGCTCAGCGCGGTCTGGTCGCGAAACTCCCGGACCCGGTCGTCATACCGGGACAAGGCGACTATCCCGCATGGGACTTCAAACAGTTTGCGTTCTTGACGGGCGGCCCCGAAAACAACGCCCCGCCGACGGTCAATCCGAGTCTTTGGCGTAACGCGAAGCTCAATATGAACCACGGACTGTTCAAGGTCACGGACGGCGTATGGCAAATTCGCGGATACGATCTCTCGGTCATGAGCATCATCGCGGGCGACAAGGGCTATATCGTCGTCGATCCGTTCGTGACGACGGATATATCGAGCTATGTATGGAAGCATCTCGTGGTGCCCAATCTCGGCGATAAGCCGATCACGACCGTGATCTATACACATAGTCACGTCGATCACTACGGCGGCGTGCGCGGGCTGGTATCAGAAGACGACGTGAAGGCCGGCAAGGTCACGATCGTCGCGCCGACCGATTTCACGGATGCGGCCGTCAGCGAAAACATCATCGCGGGCAACGCGATGGGACGTCGCGCGAGCTATATGTATGGTTCTTTGCTGCCGCGCGGCCCGGTGGGGAGCGTGGACGGCGGACTCGGAAAAGGGACCTCGGTCGGCACGATCACGATGATCGTACCGACGATGTTCGCGGAGAAGACCGGGCAGAAGCTGACGCTCGACGGCGTGGAGATCGTCGTGCTGATGGCGCCGCAATCCGAGGCGCCGGCGGAGTTCATGTTTTACGTGCCGAAGTACAAGGCATTCTGCGCGGCCGAAGACGCGACGCATACGCTGCACAATCTCTATACGCTGCGCGGCGCGAAGGTTCGCGACGCCTTGCTGTGGTCGAAATATCTTCAGACCGCGATCGATATGTTCGGTGGCGACGTCCAGGTGCTGTTCGCCTCGCACTTTTGGCCGACATGGGACAACGCGCGCATCGTCGCATTCCTGGGCGCGCAACGTGACATGTATCGCTATCTGCATGATCAGACGATGCGACTCGCGAACACGGGTTACACGCCGCTTGAAATCGCGGAGCAGCTCAAGCTGCCCGATAGTCTGGCCAAGCACTGGTATTGCCGCAGCTATTACGGCACGGTATTCCACGATCTCGAAGCGCAATACAATTTGCGTCTCGGCTTCTTTGACGGCGTGCCGGCGAATTTGCATCGCTTGCCGCCTGTCGACGCGGGCAAACGCTATGTCGAGTATATGGGCGGCGCGGCGGCAGTGCTGCACAAGGCAAAGGCCACATACGACAAAGGCGATTACCGCTTCGTCGCGGAGGTCGTCAATCACGTCGTGTTCGCGGATCCGTCGAACGAGGCGGCCAAGCATCTGCTTGCCGACGCCTACGAACAGCTTGGTTATCAAGCCGAATCCGCGCCGTGGCGAAACTTCTATTTGACCGGCGCCATGGAATTGCGCAACGGCATCAAGAAAGTCCCGTCGCCGGAGCCGCAAAGCCCCGATACGATTCAGGCGATGCCCCTCGATATGTTCCTTGATTATCTGGGCGTGCGCCTGAACGGCGATCGCGCCGCGGGCAAGAAGGTCACGCTGAATCTTGTGCTCACCGATACGAAGGAAAACTATATCGTCGGCGTCGAGAATAGCGCGCTGCACTATTCGAAGGTCAAGTCATCGAGTCCGGTCGACGCGACGCTGACGATGACGCGCGCGGACCTCAACAGCACGATGATGGGCAAGACGAACGTGCAACAGCTCGTCATGGCGGGTAATGCCAAGATCGACGGCGATAGTACGAAGCTCGGGGATTTTATTTCGTGGCTCGATAACTTCGAGTTCTATTTCAACATCGTGACGCCGTGAGGGCCGCATGTGCGCGATCTGCAACTTCAAGATCGATTTCGGCGTCGGGCATCCTGCGTCGCTGAGCGTGGCGGTCGCCACGCGCGGCGCGATGGAGCGCGGCGAACTCGCCCCGCAGGACATGACCGGGCCGCTCGCCACGGCTCGACTCAAGCTTGCATCGATCGACACGCTGGCGGCGTTTCAAGCGATCGTCGAGGCATCGCTTCCGGTGGACGCGTGGATGACGATGCCCGATTTCTACATTTTGCTGATCGAAGCGGACACATGGGGGTTCTTTCATCCGACGGCAAACGGATTCGACCCTGATGTCGTGCCCGATCCGCCGGTGTTGACCGCGACCGACCCTCAAGCGCGCAGTGTCGTGGTCGTGACGTCCGAGGTGACGTTGCGCGCGATGGTCGAAAGCGCGATCGATGCAGATGCGGCGTTCGAGAAGGGCCTCGTGGCCTATGATGGTCCCGAGGCGCACAGGGGGACCGTGCGTTCGTTGATGAATGGCGTGTCGGTTCACGTGTCCGCGCACGTTTCGACGTGAGCGACGAAGCAGACTCGCGCGTCGCGCCGGTGCGCGGGCCTATGCTGCGTCAAACGTCAAACGTCAAACGTCAAACGTCAAACGTTAGGCGTTAGCGTTAGACCTTGAGCGCAATTCGCTAAGCGGAAGATGACGTATCCGACGCGTCGACGGCGGCCACGGTCACGCGGTTTCGACCGGCCTGCTTCGCCGCGTAGAGCGCCGCATCCGCGCGTTCCTGCGCGCCCGTCAGATCCGCTTCTGTTTCGAGAAACAGGGCGATGCCGATACTGACCGTCTGCGAAAGCGTTTTTCCCGAGTCGAGCATGATCGGCGTGTCTTGAATCGCAAGCCGGACGCGTTCGGCGATGGTCTGCGCCTGCGCGAGATCGGTGTCGAGCAGCAAGGCGAGAAATTCCTCGCCGCCGACGCGCGCGGCCAAATCATCGTCTCGCAGCGATGCCTCGAAGAGCCGAGCGGCGATCTGGAGCACACGATCGCCGACGGCGTGTCCCCACGTATCGTTGACGCGTTTGAAGAAGTCCAGATCGAGCGCCAGCACCGATAAGGGGCGATGGAGCCGACGTGCTTGATCGACCGCGTGCTCTGCCGCGGAGGCGAAATAGCGACGGTTCGCCAAACCCGTCAACGGATCGAAATCGGCCGCCGTACGCAGTTGTTTGAGCAACTGATGATGGCGGCTCACATCCGCGAGCGTCACGAGAATCGAATCCGTGTCGAACGCTTGATTCGGCGGAAGCCGCGTGCACCGAACGAGCATATGACGTGTCCCGCCGCGCGCGAGCATCGGGACGGGTTCATCGGTCGGATTTTCGCGCAGGCTCGACCAATCGTCGGCGTGGCCGAACAAGCGGCTGAAAGGTTGCCCATCGGCCGCGAGCGCACCGAACGTATCGAGCAGCGCGGCATTGGCCAGGAGAATGTCGTTCGCTGTCGCATCGATCATCGCAACCGGGGTCGGCATGTTTTCGACGATCGTCGAGATCATCTGCGTATATCGCGCGACGTGTTCGCGGAGTGCCTTTTCGCGTCGAACCAGCAGCGTTCCGCCGATCAGCATGATCAGCACGCACGCCGCGCCGGCCGCGTTGAGATAGACGCTGAACCGCAGGTCGCGGCGATAGGTGCGGACGGCGTAACCGACTTCGAGCGTCCAATACGCCAAAGGCTGACCAACGCCGATGCGGCGCGACGCGACAAGGCGTTCGATGCCGTCCGTGCGCGAGGAGACGAACGCGGTTCCCTCGACGGGCCCCGGGCGTCGCGTCGCGGTGTCGGGCGCGCGCTCCCCGAGCGTGACCGATGCGGCGAGCGGATACCGTGCGATCAAGCGCTGCGCACTGTCGAGCAGGCGTATCGCGGTGCCCGGCGCAAGCGTCACGCCGTCGAGCAAGTGCTGTTCGAGCGGGACGAACACGACGATCACCGCGTTGAGCGCGCCCGTGCGATCTCGATTGTCGGCCGAGATCAGCACCGCACCGTTTTGCCGCCATTGAACGGGCGTCCAGCGCTCGGTCGGCGCGCGGGTGTCCATGCGCGTCAACGCGGCGGCGAGCTCAGGAAGCGCGTTGCTGACGCCCGCGCGCGATTCGGCCCGCACGTGCCGGTCGGCGTCGAAGACGGCAATGTCGATATTGCCCATCGAGTCGCGTAGCGTCGCGGCCAGCGTGCGGAGAGACGCATCGGTAAGACCGCCTGCATCGATCAATGTGCGTGCGACGCCGATCGTGCCGTTCAGTGCGTCGATGCGATCGCGGATATTTTTCTCGATCAACGACGTCTGCACGTCGAGACGCTGCGCCGCGAGTGCATCCGCGGCCGTCAGATCGCGCCATGATTGCCAGACGTTGATCAGGATGTTGGCCGCGACAAGCGTCGCAAGTGCAGGCAGCGCAATGCCGAGCCAGGTCTGACGAGACTTCGCGAGGCGTACGCGCATGTCGCGCGGCGGGTGTTGGGGCATGGTTCGGCGCGAGCCTGTGATACGGAGCATGCGGCGTTCCGCGAGCCGGCGCGGCCGGCAACGGAGCGGCGGCGCCGATGACGCGAACGGCGTATTCACAGACTAGCGACGAGACGGTCCCGAGGACAAAGGGTGCGGCGGGGGAATGGATATCGCGTGCGTCATTCGCGCGCGAAACACGCGTAGCGGATCATCACGACAATCGGCGTCGCGAGGCATGCCCACGCATACCCGCGCCATCCCAGGCCATTGCCGAGCAGGGCCGCGAGCAATCCGGTGCATGTCAGGAAAGCGAGGACCAGCGGGATGCGCCAGATCGGACGCGCGGGCTTGGATTCATGCGATGCATTCATGACTGCGCCTCGGTCGAAGGGTGTGCGGCCGCGGCGCGAGCGCGTGGGGCTTCATGCTGTTCGAGCGCGTCGATACGCGCGGCCATCGCCTTGCGTCGCGCGAACCACAGATACAAGCCGCTGCCCAGCACGACGAGCGTCACCGCGTCGAAGCATGCCCAGAGGATCTTGAGCGGCACTCCGCCGTAATCGCCGAAATGCAGCGGACGCGAGACTTCGAGCGCGCGCAGATACCACGGCATCTCGACGACTTGAGTCAGTTGCCCGGTGCGCGCGTCGACGAGGATCGGACTGAACAGCCGCGACGTGATCGTCGAACTGCCCTTTGCCCAGAGCAGGTAATGCCAGGGGCTGCCGTTTTTCTGCGTCGGGTAGCCGATGCCGGTAATCGTCATATTCGGCACCGCGCGTTGTGCGACCTCGTATGCGTGCTGGACCGATACGAGTTCGTCCGCACGCGGCGGCGAGGCGCCCTGGTAGCGCGACAGCATGGCCTTGACGTCCGTTTGCTGCCAGATCGCGAACAGCGGCGTCGATAGCTCGTTCATGACGCCCGTCGCGCCGACGACGAATACCCAGGCCGCCGTCGCGATGCCGAGCAGATTATGCAGATCGAGCCATTTGATGCGCGTCGAGCGGTCTGCGCGCACCGTGCCGAAATCGAGTTTCTTCATGAAGGGCGCATACAGCACGACGCCCGAGACGATTGCCGCGACGAACAGCAAACCCATGAGTCCGAGAAACAGTTCGCCCGGCAAACCGGCGAACAGATCGCGGTGCAGTCGAAGCATGAGGCTCAGGAAATCGAGGCGTTTTGCACCGAGCGGCGGCGACTGTTCGAGCATTTGACCGGTGCGGGCGTCGAAGCGGATGTAATGCCGCGCCGTCGGGACGGCATCCCAATCGTTCCAGGTCGGCGCCATCCAGACATAGACCTGCGGCTCGTCGTCGTCGACGAAAAGCGTGGCGACGATGTCGTGCGGGTACATCGCGCGCGATGTCGCCACGAGGCGGTCGAGACTCGCGGGCGGCGTGCCGGCCGGCACCGTCGCATAGGTATGCGGCGTGAGCCAATCGGAGATCTCGTCGGAAAACAGCAAGGGCAGTCCTGTCAGGCAAATGATGAACAGGAACAGCGTGCAGATCAGACTCGTCCACCGATGCACGAACGCCCAACTTCGAATCGACATAGTCGCTACCCGATGATTTTTTCTTCAAAACGGCCGCGCCGAGCCACGGACCGCGCGATCTGAAGCGGTCATGTTTTCGCTCTCGCGAATCGGCGCCAGCCGGATTGTAATGGAGCCAAGCGTCCGCGATGTGTAAAAGGCCACGGTAAAAACGTGGCCATCGCGTGCCCGTCGATCGGTTCGACAATGACGCAAAAGCAGACGCGATCCTTTACATCGTCGCGCGCAGCGTAAAGAGCACCTTGACGGGATCGCCGTAGTAGGTGCCGATGCCGCCCGTCGTCAGCGATGAAATGTACTTGCGATCGAACACATTCGTCACGAGCAGCGACGCATTCAGATGTTTGTTGATCTGATACCCGACCGACAGATCGAGCGTCGCATAGCCGCCGGCCACGAGTGTGCCGCTGGGCAGCGTGTTGTTCGACAGAAACCCGCTCGAGTCCTTGTAGAACGTCCTGCTCTGAACGTAGGTCGCGCCGCCGACCGTCCAGCGACGCAGCTCGCCCGGCAACGTATAGCTCGTCCAAAGCTTGAACACATGCTTGGGCGCGACGACCGAAAACGATTGGTGCGCGGTAAAGCTGTCGTCGTAGTTGCGCCAGTCCGTATACGTGTAGCCCGCGCCGATTTTCCAATCGTCGGTCAGCTTGCCCGTCGCGCGCAGATCGACGCCTTGCGATTGGGCTTCGCCGGCGGCGATGTAATAGCCCGTGTTGATCGGATCGCTCTCGGCGCGATTCTTTTCCCGGATATGGAAGAGCGCGATGTTCGTGGTCAGCAGGCCGTCGAGAAATTCCGCCTTTTCGCCGACCTCGAACTGGTTGCCTTCGAGCGGCTTGATGACCTGCCCGGAGACGGTCTCGTCGCCCGCTTGCGGCTGGAAAATCGAGGCGTAGCTCGCGTAAAGCGTGTGCTGATCGTTGATGTCGTAGATCAGGCCGACCATCGGACTGAACTTGGCCGTCACATGATCGCGCGTCGCGACGTTGCCGAAGTAGTTGTCGTTCGGATCCGCGCTCGGTGTCGAGTCGCTGCTCCACCAGGTCACCCGGCCGCCGAGCACGAGCGTCAACGGATCGGCCAGACTGAAGCGCGCATTGCCGTAGAAGCCGAACTGCGTCGAGTCCGTCGTCACGTCGTTTTGCGGCCCCCCGGCGAAATCGTTCGAATAGGCGCTGTTATCCGTGAGCGGCGCATAGAGATCGCCCTCGAAATCGAGCCCGGAGTCCGGGTTGATGAGGAACTGGTTCGTCACGTCGTTCGTATGCAGATAGCTCGCGCCGATCGTCAGATGATGCGTGCGTCCGAACAGCGCGAAGGGCCCGGTCGCATAGACGTCGAGCGCATTCTGCGTATTGGCGTCCTGCGTATTCACGCTGTAGTGCTGGGCTTGATCGAGCGCGACGTCGTTGGTGAACAGCGCACCCGTCAAGACGTCGGTCGTCGTGCGCATGAAGTTGTACGAGAGCTTCGCGGTCCAGCCGCCTTCGAGTTTCTGCTCGACTTCGGCGAATGCGTTCGTGCGCTGCGTCGAGAACCAGTTCCAGTCGGGCCCGAGATATGTCGAACGCGAGACGTCGGGTGTCGTGTAGTCGGTGTTGTTCGGCAAGCCGTACATCAGCTTGCCGTAGATATCGGTGTAGCTCGCGCCGACGCGCACGAGCGTCGTCGGCGTGATGTCGGCTTCGAGCGTGCCGTAGAACTGCTGGTTGCGCAGCCAGGTCGTGTCCTGCATTTCGTGCTGGTATTGCTCGTCGACGACGACGCGCCCGCGCAGCGTCCCCGCGGCGTTCAGCGGACCGCCGATATCGGCCTGGACGTCGCCGTTCGAATACGTGCCGGCCGATATCTGTGCCGATGCCTCGAACTGTTCGGGCGCGCGCTTGCGGACCAGATTCATGATGCCGCCCTCGCCGCCGAAGCCGTTCAGAATGCCGGCGGGCCCGTACAGGACTTCGACGCGGTCATAGGCCGCGAGCCCTTCGGTCGGTCCGGAGATGCCGCTTGTGACGATGCCCGTCGGCACGCCGTCGAACTGGATCGTGCTGATCGGAAAGCCGCGGCTGTAATAGCTCGAGAAGCCCGGTTGATTGACTTCGGTCGTCACGCCCGGCGCGTAACGCATCGCGTCGTCGACAGTGCGCATGGCCAGCGCTTGAATCTGGTCCTGCGTCACGACGCTGACCGTCTGCGGGATGTCGCGGGCGGATAGCGCTTCCTTCGAGCCGACGGTCGTCGGGGGATTGAGCGACTTTGCCGCGTCGTTGGCGGCCGTCACGACCACGGGCGCGAGCGTTTCCGTCACCGACCCCGCGCCGTTCGCGTCCGTGTCCTTGACACGCCGCAGCGACCACATGCCGTTGCCTTTCGCGTCGAGCGCATAACCGCTGCCGCGCAACAGCGTGCGGAATCCTTCGTCCACGGAGTAGGGACCATTGAGACCGTCGCTCCTCAAGCCCGCGAGCGTGGCCGGGTCGAATGACAGCGGCGTGTGCGTGAGCGCCGCGAACTGGGCAAGCACATCGGCGAGCGGACCCGGTGCGATCGCATAGTGCGCGCGTGCGCCCGTATCGGCGCCGGCCGTCTGCGCCTGCGCGACGCCGACCGGATGGATCGCGGCGATCGCCAAGGCCAAAAACAGCGAGCGCGCGGCAAAGGCCATGGGATGCGTCTTCGGCGCTTTGGCCATCGAAGCGCGAGACGCGATGCGTCGGAGGGAGCGGGTGTTCGAGTCGATACCCTCGGGGCCGATGAGCGGCATGCGGTGTCCTTTTTCGTGAGCGAGTGCGGTGAGCCTGGATCTGCGCCTCAGGGGGCGTCTGATAGGTCTACCGAACGAAACGAAAAAAAGTGTCACGCCGTCATGCCGTTTTTCGCGCGGTCACCGCGCGTCGACGAACTGCCAGTAGTGCGTCAGCGAAGTGATTTTGATGGGGAGCGTTTTCGCGAGCAGGTCGAGACTCGCGTCGGTATCGTCGATCGGGAACGCGCCCGACACGCGCAGATTCGCCACGCTCGACGCGCAGTGAATCGCGCCCGCGCGATATCGGCTGAGTTCGTCGAGCACGTCGGCCAGGCGCTGGTCGTTCGCGACGTACATGCCGCGTTCCCAGAGCGCGGCGGAGGCCGAAGCGGGGTGCGGGGCCGAGACCGCCGTCGACGAAAAGTCGGCCTGCATGCCGGTGTCGATCACACGTTGCGCGCCGCCGTCGAGCGGGCGGACGGCGACGCGTCCTTCGAAGACGCTGACGCGCGCGTGTTCGCCGATCAGTCGCACGGTGTAGCGCGTGCCGAGCGCTTGCGCGTCGCCCTGCGGCGTTTCGACGATAAACGGACGGTAGCGCGCAGCCTGCGTGTCGGGGCCGGTTGTCGCGAGGAGCTCGCCCTCGATCAGGCGTAGACGGCGTTCGGTCGACGAGAAACGCACGTCGACGGCGCTGCGCGTATTGAGGACGAGCTGCGTGCCGTCGGCGAGGGTCACGGTCTTGCGTTCGCCGGTCGCCGTCCGGATATCGGCGTTCCAGTCTCGCCATGCCGCGGTTCGTCCGACGAGCCAGGCGGTTGGCGCCATGAGCGCCACCATCCCGAGTCCGCGCACGACGGTGCGCCGACGTCCGCTTGGCAATTGCCGAATCGCGACCGATCCGATCGGCGCCGGCACATTCGCGAACATGTCGAGCACGCGCTGAGCGCGGTCCCATGCTTGCGCATGCTCGGGACTCCGCGTACGCCACGCGTCGAGCGCGGCTTGATCCGCTTCGCTGAATCCGCCCGCTTGCATGCGTACGAGCCAGTCCGCCGCCTCGGTCAACAGCTCGGACTCGGAGCGGGGCGCGGTCGATGCGTGCGTCACGGCGGCGGGTGGCACGATCAAGACGCTCAGATCGCCTGCATGCAGGCGACGAACGCGGTCTGCATATGGCGCTTGACGGTCGACAACGACAGGCCGAGCCGGTCGGCGATCTCCGCATAGGTCAGGCCGTCGAGTTGCGAGAGCAGGAAGACCTCGCGCGTGACCGAGCGCATTTGATCGAGCATCGCCTGGATGCGAAACAGCGATTCGAAGATCAGCGCGCGGACTTCGGGCGAGGGCACGCTCGGCTCGGGCAGGTGCGCGATGGCGGCCAGATACGCGCGCTCGACTTCCCGGCGTCGCCAGTGGTCGATGACCAATCCGTTCGCGATATGCGTGAGCAGCGCGCGCGGCTCGCCTTCGATCGGCGCCGAGCGGCGCCCGGTCATCACGCGCACGAAGGTGTCCTGCGCGAGATCGGCCGCGTCGAATGCGTCGCCGACCCGCTTGCGAAGCCAGCCGGTCAGCCAGCGATGATGATCGCGATAGAGGGCCAAGACCTCGGCATGCGCGTCGAGTCGAGCCGCGCTCATTTCGCCACCTGCACGGTTTTCGCCCCTGTCGAGAAATAATGTAATTAAGAATCGTTCGCGTTTATACAGCGCGAAATCGATTTGCGCAAGCCATCGCTCGGCAATGTGACGTTGCTGTCGCTGTTCGACGACGATGCCGCGCGCGCCCGGCGAGGCGACTGGGGCGAGCGGGGCGCGAGCGGTGTGCTCGGATTCCGCCGCGGCGTGCGTCCAATACGCGACACATGACACCGCGCTGCACCGACGCGGTTGTGCCGCCGGTTTAAATTAGGTTATAAACGAGACTTATTCGCATTGATTGCGCCGCCCGATGGGGCGGGCGCGCACTGCGTTCACGTTGGCTCGAAAGCATCCGGCCGGGTCCGATCCCCGCCGTCGTCCCGAGCCTTTCCGTTCTCGCCGATACATTGTGGTCGCCCGCTACTACCGCGAACTCCTGAACTTCATTTCCAAGACGAGCAAGGATCGGGACGCCGCGGCCGACATCGTTCAGGAAAGTTACGCTAGAGTGCTGGCTGCGCAGCAATCGGGTTCGACGATCCTCGAGCCGCGCGCCTTGCTCTATCGGACGGCGCGCAATCTCCAGATCGATGCGTATCGCCGCAGCGAAGCGCGGGGCGATCACGCCGAGCTGGCCGACGTTGAAGCGGCCGAGCCGCTCGCGTTGCGCGCGGCGCCGATATTCGAGCCTGAAGTCGCGGCGTCCTCGAACGAACACGTGCAGGCGATCCTGGCCGCGATCGGCGCGCTGCCGCTGCGGTGTCGCGAAGCCTTCATCCTGCATAAATTCGATGGCTTGCCTCAGGCCGAAGTCGCGCGGCGCATGGGGATTTCGCCCAAGACCGTTGAAGAACACATCAGAAAAGCGATGACCGCTTGCCGGCAGTGCAAGGACGCCCTCGATCGGGCCTCCGGCCTCGATGGCCTTGACGGTCGCGCATCGCCCCCATCCTCCTCCTTATGAAAACAGCGCGTTTTTTCTGTACCGAGCCAGGGTTAGCGGGGTCTCGTGCGTCTTCATGGGTGCACCCCTCTACTCCGACCGCCAAGCAATGAGTCTGCCGTCCTCCGCGAGTTCACCCGCCCGCGACATCGATCAGCAGGCGCTGGACTGGTTCGTGCGTCGCGGCCGAGGCCTGAGCGTCGCCGAAGCGGCCCGGTTCGAGGCATGGCTGGCCGCCGATCCGGCGAACGCGGACGCGCTCGCGCGCTGGGAGTCGGACTGGACCGCGCTCGACGCACTGCCCGAAGCGGGCATCGCCGCGCTCAAGCGCGAGCTCGCCGCGCAGCAGGCGCGCGAAGCGGCGGGTGATGCCGCGGGCGCGGTCGGTGAGGCGCGCGGGTCACGCGCGGCGCGACCGGGGTTCTGGGCACGCTGGACCTCGCGTCGGTCGACCGCCGATGCGCGCGTTCGCGCATACCGGCCCAGGCTTGCCCTGATCGGCGCCGCGCTGGCGATGAGCGCGGCCGTCAGCGTCGGCTGGTGGACCTGGGAGCGGCCGACCTATGTGCAGAGCTTCGCGACGGCGCGCGGCGGCGAACTCGATGTCCGCTTGCCCGACGGCAGCCGGCTCAAACTCGACACGGCCACGCATCTGAGCGTCGCCTTTCGGCGCGGGCGCCGCGAGGTGCGTCTGGCCGACGGCCAAGCGTACTTCGAAGTCGAACACGACGGTTCGCGTCCTTTCGACGTCTTCGCGGGCGCCTCGCGCATGACCGATCTCGGCACGCGCTTTTCGGTGCGCTATACGCCGGGCATTCCGGGCAACGGCGACGTGCAGGTCGCGGTCGAGCAGGGCAGCGTGCGCGTCGGTCACGTCCCGGGTGCCGACCCGATCGCGCGCGTGCTCGCGGGCGAGGACGCGGAGGCCGTGATCTTGACGGCCGGTCAGCAGGTCAGTTGCGATCCGGCAGGCGCGATCGGGACCGTGACCGCGCTCGAACCGAGCGCGTTCGCGATCTGGCGCGACGGACGCGTGAGCTTCGACGACACGCCGCTGAGCCAGGCGCTCGCCGAGTTCGAGCGGTATGGCCCGACGCATCTCGCGCTCGCCGGCCCGGACGTGGCCGCGCTTCGGATCACGGGCACGTTCAATCCGCGCCATATCGAGAACTTCATGCGCGTGCTGCCCAAGGTCCAGCACGTCGTGCTTCAGCCGCACGGCGAGACGACGGACATCGCGTTGTCCCCGCGCTGAGCGCAAGCGGGGTGATAAGCGTAGCGGTCGCGAGAACAGATTCTTCGGATGCGGCTCGCCGTGAGCCCGTGCACGCGGGCGTCCCCGCACTGAATGCAATCCGGGCGGCGCGCGTGTCCGTTGCGACGACAGACGCCTCGAACACGCCGCGCCGTGCCGCCGCAGGCATCGCGTTGTAGCCGTATGGCATGCGGTCCGCGTGACAGCACCTGACTGCGTGCCCGGCCGCGTAAAAAAATTATTTTCAAGACCCCGGGATCGGAACCTGACGTGCGTCTACATGAGAAGAATTCTTATTTTCATTCTTTTCTCTTGGAGAGTGCTTAGATGGTTCGCCCCCGTTTTCGACCCGCCCCGTTGGCGCTGGCCCTCGCGCTTGCGTGCGCCAGCCTGAGCGTCCAGGCCCAGGATTCCACCGCGGGCGTGACGCTCAGCATCGCGGCGCAGCCGCTCGCGCAGGCGCTCAACGACTGGGCGAGGCAGACCAGTATCGAACTCATGGTCGAGCCGTCGCTCGTCGCGGGGAAGACCGCGCCCGCGGTGTCGGGCCGTCTGACGCCGAAGCAGGCGCTCGATCGCCTGTTGGCCGGCAGCGGACTGGTCGGCGAAATCACGGGCACCGCGGCGGTCGTGCGTCTCGCGGGGACGCCGCTCGAAACGCTGCCGACCGTCGCCGTCACGTCCGAGCGCGACAGCGACGCGACCACCGAAGGCTCGGGCTCCTATGCCTCGAAAGCCGCGACGATCACAGGAAAGACACCGGAGAAACTGCAGGAGATTCCGAATTCCATCTCCGTGATCACGCGTCAGCGCATGGACGACCAGAACATGGCGACGCTCCAAGACGCGCTTCAATACGCGACGGGCGTCAAAGCGGTGTCCTATGGCGACTCGGCCTACTACACGGCGCGCGGCTATAACCTCGGCATCGAGTACAACGGGGTGTCCGTCATGAACGGCATCCAGTACCAGCCGCAGCTCGATCTCGCGTTCTACGACCGCGTCGAAGTCTTCCGGGGCCCGCTGGGCGTCATCGACGGCGCCGGCAATCCGGGCGGCACGGTCAATCTGGTCCGCAAGGAGCCGCTCGATACCTTCCATGTGTCGACGGAAACGCAGCTCTCGTCATTCGGCGGGGCGCGGCAGGTCGTCGACGTGACGGGGCCGTTGAACAAGGACGGCACGTTGCGCGGACGCGCGGTCATCGTGGGTTCGGACGAGCATCAATCGATCGATCGCTACCGGAAGAAAGAGGCGGGCTTCTACGGCATCCTCGAATACGACATCGATCCGCGTACGACGCTGTCGTTTTCCGTGGCTCACCAGGTCAATGCGGATTCGGACTATGACTATGGCGTCGGCAAGTCGTCCTTGGGCGGATTTCTGCCGAGCTCGTTCACGCAGAATTTCAGCCCGAGCTGGAACTACACGCGCAACATCCTCAACGAAGCGAACCTGAATCTCACGCACCGCTTCGAAAACGGCTGGACCTCGTCGACGACCTTGCTCTACCGGTATTACGGCTATCACGCGGAAGATGCCTATCCGTTCGGCGCGACGGGCAGCGATCCGTACTTGCAGGACTTCTATGCCGAGAAGCAGCAAGGCACTTACAACTCGTTCTCGGCCGATACGAACATCTCGGGTCCGGTCCATCTGTTCGGCCGCGATCATACGTTGACGTTCGGCGCGAGCTACACCCAGGTCAACGAAGCGTTCGAGTTCGGCGGCGAGGATCTCGGCACCTGGAACGTGCTCGATCCGACGGCCATTCCTCACCCGGTGCTGTCGCTGACGTCGAGCAGCAAAAGCGACTACCAGCAAGGAGGCGTCTACGGGCAAGCGAAGATTCGCGTGACCGACCCGTTGACGGTGATCCTCGGCGGCCGCGAGGTCTGGTATCAGGAAAAAGACCAGTCGGGCGGCGACTGGACGGTCGGGACGCAGTTGAACGGCAAGTTTGTTCCTTACGCGGGTCTCGTCTACGACATCGTTCCGACGCTGTCGGCCTACACGAGTTATTCCGAGGTCTTCGCGCCGCAAACGGGCACGACCGTCACGGGCCAGGGCATCGCGCCCGCCTCGGGCAAGCAGTACGAGGTCGGTCTCAAGGGGACGTTCCTCGACGGCAAGCTCAATGCGAACGTCGCCGCATTCCGCATCGATAACGATCACTATGAGCTCGGCGACCCCGTCAATCCGGACTTCTATGTCGATGCCGGCAAGGTGCGCAGTCAGGGATTCGAAGCCGAGGTGACCGGCGAGCCGCTGCCGAACTGGAATGTGTACGCGGGGTACACGATGCTCGATACGCGCTATCTGTCGGGCGGCGATTCGACGGGGCAGTCGTACGACCTCGAGGAACCGCATAGCCTGTTCAAGCTCTGGACCAGCTATCGCATCCAGCAAGGCATGCTGCACGGACTGCTGATCGGCGGCGGCATGCTCGCCCAGAGCCAGACGGGGCGTATCGACGCGAGCTATATGCAAGGCGGTCTCGCGATCTATAACGCGCAGGTCGGCTATCAGTTCAACAAGCACGTGACGTCGTCGCTGACGCTCAATAACATCTTCGATCGGATGTATTACTCGCGCGTGCCCGGTACGTACTTCGGGCAGTTCGGCGACCGGCGAAACGTGATGTTGACGGTTCGAACCGATTTCTGACGGCGCATCGTCGGCACGCTTGAACGCCTAAGCGCCGTAACACCGCAAGACCGCGTGACCGCAAGACCGGATCGCCGGATCGCCGGATCGCCGGATCGCCGGATCGTCAGATGGCCGGAACGTGGGGCCATCTGACGATCGGATCGGCGGTCCGGCGTCGATCCGAATCACCCTTCGAGGGATGTCGATGCTCACACACGTTTATTGGTTTCCCGCGAAGACCTCGGGTTGGGGATGGGGCATCCCGGTTCGATGGGAGGGCTGGGCCGTGCTTGCCGTCTACGTGATGTTGCTCGTCGCCGCAGGCGCGGTGTTTCGGCCCGATCGGCATCGCGTCCGTTTTCTGCTGTCGGTCGTGGTCATCAGCGCCGCGTTGGTGGCCGTATGCTGGCTCACCGGCGAGCCGCCGCACTGGCGGTCGTGAAAGGCGATCGCGTGCGCCTCATCATGCGAATTTAGACGTCGATAAGAACGCGGGCGCAGAGGGGCGTGCGTCAGCGGCGGCATTCGATCGAGCGGACTCGGAAATCCAACGCCCCGTGTTCGCTTATGACGTGCCCGCTCACGACCCCGGGTCATGACATCTGTTCTGACGCCCGTCACGACCCCTGCTCACGACGCGCGATCGCGATCCGAAGCGCCGTCCGCCGGCGCCTGCCAACCGCCGCCGAGCGCCTGAAACAGCGACACGTCGGCCTGCAGACGTTCCTGCTTGAGCTGAGCCCAAAGATCCTGCGCATCGAAGAGCGTTTGCTGAGCGTCGAGGACGGTGAGCATCGTCTCGGCGCCGGCGCGATACCGCGATAAGGCGAGCGTTTCGGCGCGTTGTGCCTGAGCGAGGACTTCGCGTTGCGCATCGAGTTGCGCGTCGACGCCGCCGATCGCGTTGAGCGCCTTGTCGACGTCGCCGAACGCCGTGACGATCGACGCGCGGTAATTCGCCAGCGTTTCTTCACGCTCGGCGATCGCGAGATCGCGCTGCGCGCGCAGGCGGCCGCCGTCGAAGATCGGTGCCGTCAGTCCCGCCGCGAGCGTATAGAGCGGCGCGTCGAACAGGCCGTGCACGGTGTCGCTTGCGAATCCGATGCCCGGGCTGAGCGTGATGCTCGGCAGCATTGCCGCGCGCGCCGCCGCGATGTTCGCGTCGGCCGCCGACAACTGCGCTTCCGCGCGCGCGATATCGGGTCTGCGCACGAGCAGTGCGGAAGGCACGCCTGCATCGATCGAACGCACGCGGATCTGCGCAAGCGAATTGGTTCGCACGATGACGCGTTCGACCGGCACGCCGAGCAGCACCGCGAGCGTGGCTTCGTCGTCGTGCGCGCTTTGACGCAGCGCGGCCGCGCTGCGCTGCTGACTCGCGACGACGCCGCGCTGACGCGCGACGTCGAGCGGCGATGCGGCCCCCGCGCGCGTTTGCGACTCGACGAGCGCAAGCGTGCGCTGCGCGAGTTCGACATTGCGCGACGCGATCGCCGCGCGCTCGTGCAAGGCCACGATCTGCAGCCAAAGCGATGCCGCGGTCGACACCGTAGTCAGTCGAACCGTATCGCGATCGAATACGCTTGCGTCGAAGTCGGCACCCGCCGCGCGGCGCAAGGCGCGGTTCTTGCCCCAGAAGTCGATTTCGTAGCTGGCCGCGAGATTGATCGCGTAGCTGTTGCCGTTGTCGACGGTGATATCGCCCGCGCCGCCGATTTGACGTTGCGCGGTCACGTTCGCGACGAGGTCGGGCCACAGCGCGGCGCCCGCGATGCGCGCCTGAGCGGCCGCCTCGTGTACGCGCGCGATGGCCGCCGCGATGTCGGTGCTGCCGTCGATCGCGCGCTGGACGATCGCGTCGAGTTCTTCGCTGCCGAAGCCGCGCCACCAGTCGGCCGTGACCGCGTCGGGCGTCGCGGCGGCCGCGCAGGGGCTCGCGCCCGCGGCCTGCGTGCCGCATGCGGAATCGTTCGACGGCGCGGTCGTTCGCCACGCCGTGGGGACGAGCGCGTCGACGTCGGGTTTCGACGGAGGGGCCGCGCAACTGCATAGCAGCGCGGCGCAGAACGGTATCGAGAGCGCGTGCAGTTTGTACGTCATATTGGGCCTCATTCGCTCGCGAGCGCGACGACGGGGTCGAGCCGCGCAGCCTGTCTTGCGGGGGCGAATCCAAAGACGAGTCCCGTGGCGAGCGCGCAGGCGAACGCCGCGACGATGCCGCGGACCGAGAAGATGACGGGCGCGTCGAAGAGGATCAGCACCGAACCGATCGCGAGTCCGAGCACCGTGCCGGTCACGCCGCCGACGAGCGACACGAGCATCGCTTCGGTCAGGAACTGCCGGAGAATATCGCGCTGACGCGCGCCGGTCGCCATCCGGATACCGATTTCCCGCGTCCGTTCCTTGACCGTCATGAGCATGATGTTCATGACGCCGATGCCGCCGACGACGAGCGAAACAGCCGCGATGAGGCCGAGCAGCAACGTCAGCGTGCGTTGCGTCTGTTGCTGCGCGCGGACCGCGGCGGCCTGGTCGTAGACGCCGAAATCTTCGATGTGATGCGCCTTCGTCAACGCTTCCTTGATGTGCTGCGTGACCTGCGGCGCGTTATCGAGATCGTCGATGAGCACCGAGATCCACGAAAGATTCGTGTCGCCGATCACGCGCCGGCTGCCGGTCGAGAACGGCGTGAGCACGACGTCGTCGTCGTCCTTGTCGCCCGACACGGCGCCTTTTTCCTCGAGTTCGCCGATGACCTGGAACGGCACGTTGTTGACGAGCACGTAGCGGCCCACCGGATTGGCCTCGCCGAACAGCTTCTCGCGCGCCTTCTTGCCGAGCAGCATCACGGGCGCGAGTTCGCGTTCGTCTTCGTCCGTGAAGAACAGACCGCGCGACGGCTTCCAGTGCAGGATTTCTTCGGCGTCGGTCGTCACGCTCCAGATATGCGTGCGGACGTCCACGTTGCCCGCGCGCACCGTGACGTCGCCGGCCGCGAACGGCATCGCGAGCTTGACATGCGGCACGTCGCGGATGATCGCCACATCGGCGACGGTCAGCGTGCCGCCCGGCTCGCGCGGACTGCTGCTGCCGGGCACGACGTAGATCCGGTTGGTTCCGAACGTCGCCATCTTGGCGATCACCTGTTCCTGCGTACCGAGGCCGATCGCGAGCATCACGATGACCGACGAGACGCCGATCACGATGCCGAGCAGCGTCAGCAAGGTGCGGAAGCGATTGGTCCACATCACATGCCAGGCGGTGCGCATCGCTTCGCGCGCGTCGGCCCACGGCGTGGCGTTGCGCGCGACGCCGGCGGCCATCGCGGCCATGAAATCGCGGGTGTCGCCGAAGAGGGCGGCAGGGCCCGGCGTGGGAGGCTCGGCATCGATATGTGTCGAGCCTGTTTGCGCGATTTCACGAACACGAGCCCGATCGTCTGCCGTCGAAGCGGCCGAAGCCGAAGCCGAAGCTGTCGACGCCGTCGCCGACGCGGCGCTCGATGCCGAGTCCGCGACGATCGCGCCGTCATGGATCTCGACGATGCGACGGGCGCGCGAGGCGACGTCGCGGTCGTGCGTGATGAGGATGACGGCGTGCCCCGCGTCCGCGAGTTCGGTCAGCAGGGCCATGACTTCGGCGCCGCTCTTGCTGTCGAGCGCGCCCGTGGGCTCGTCGGCAAGAATGATGCGCCCGCCGTTCATGAGCGCGCGCGCGATCGACACGCGCTGCTGTTGCCCGCCCGACAACTGGTTCGGCCGATGTTCGAGCCGGTCGCCAAGCCCGAGCCGTTCGAGCAGACGGCGTGCGCGCGCGTCGCGCTGCGGGGCGGGCGTACCCGCGTAGACAGCCGGCATTTCGACGTTGCGCAGCGCGTCGAGCGTGCGGATCAGGTGGTAGCCCTGGAACACGAAGCCGAACGCTTCGCGGCGCAGCCACGCGAGTTCGTCGGCATCGAAGGCGCCGATGTCGCGTCCCGCGAATCGATAGGTGCCCGAGGTCGGCCGGTCGAGGCAGCCAAGGATATGCATGAGCGTCGATTTGCCCGAGCCCGACGTGCCCATGATCGCGACGAATTCGCCCGCGCGGATCGTCAGCGTGAGTCCGTGCAGGACTTCGACCGAAGGACTGTCGCCGCCGCCGTACGACTTGCGGATGTCCTCGAGTTCGATCAGGGGGGCGTTCGGCGCGGTCATGGGCGTGCTTACCACCGGAACTTGCCTTCGCCCGCGCGTTCGGTGCGGATGTCCGTCACGAGCCGATCTCCGCGCGACAGGCCGGACACGACCTCGGCATGCAAACGGTCATGTGTGCCCGTGCGGACCTCGCGCGTTTCGACGCGCTCGCCCACGAGCACTTTCGCGGTATAGCGGTCCGGCTCGCCCGCGACGGCCTCCATCGCAGTCAAGGGGACGACGAGCACGTGCGTCGCGCTCGCCCGTACGAAGAACACCTGCGCGCTCATCTGCGGCATCAGCGCGCCGTCGGCGTTGTCGACGTCGAACAGCACCGTGTAGAGCACGACCTTGCCCGCGCCCTGCGACGGCGCGGCGGTTTGCGTGCCCGACTCGCCCGATTGCGACTGAGACGGCGTGTGCGGCGGCGCGGGCAGAATCTGGCGGACATGAGCCGTCCATCGGCGCGGCACGTCGTTCGTGACATAGCCGAGCGTCGTGAAGTAGACGGGCATGCCGGCGCGGACTTTTCCGATATCGGCTTCCGACACATCGGTCCACACGGTCATCTTCGACAGATCGGCGATGCGCAGGATGTTCGGCGTCTGATACGTCGCGTTGAGCGTTTGCCCTTCGCGCGCGTCGAGCGTGACGACCGTGCCGCCCATCGGCGCGAAGATGCGTGTATAGCCGAGCTGCGCGAGATCGCCGTTGAGCGTCGATCGCGCGCCGTCGATTTGCGCGCCGAGATCGGCGAGGCGCGCGACGGCGACGCGCAATGCGCTGTCGGCGGACTGCACGTCTTCGATACGCGTCGCGCCGTCGGTATTCATCTGGCGTTGCCGATCCGCTTCCTGTTGCGCGAGATCGCGCTGCGCGTGAGCCTGCGCGAGCTGCGCATGCAGGCTGTCGAGCGCGGCGCGGTCCGTATCGACCTTGGCTTGCTGGATCGACGGATCGATCTCGACGAGCAGGTCGCCCTTCTTGACATGACTGCCGGGCGCGACGGCAATGCGGCGGATCGCGCCCGACGCCTGCGCGCCGACGTCGACGTAGCTGAGCGGCTGAAGTGTACCGAGCGCGGTCACGCTTGACTCGATATCGCCGTATTCGATCGGTACCGTATCGATCGTCTGAACCGTGCGCAGCAGCGTCCACCAGAGCAGGGCCAGCACGACCGCAAGGGGAAGCAGGATCGTGATGGCGCGCGAGACTTGGATTCTCCGATTCGTCATGGGTCGTGTGTGGAACGGTCAATGGCAAGCGGATGGCCGCCGATTCGTCTTTGCTCGCCGCGCTCGGCGGTTGCCGAGTCCCTTGTCGGTCGATGCCGAAGGACGCCGCCGCGCGTCGGGCAATGACGAAGCGGGCCGCGTACGCGAGAAATCGACGAAGCTCCGCGAGTCTAACCGGAGAGTGCGGGTTTCGGGGGGGATTAGCCCTTCGCGGAATAAGCATTCCGCGATTCGGCGGCGTGTTGTGATCGGCAGACCGACATCGAGTCGGCGTTCGAGTGGAATCCAAGCGACGTCTGGGTGCGATCGGCCGTTCGTCGCGGTGACGCATGGCGCGTTTTCCGGTGCGGGGTTCGGCGCCGGGCGATCCGGCGCCGGGGTGACGCGCGTCGGCTCAATCGACGGTCTTGGCCCAGACCGCCTGCGCATTGGTGAATTCGCGCAGACCGAAGTGCGACAGTTCGCGGCCGTATCCGCTCTTCTTGACGCCGCCGACGGGAATCCGCGGGTTCGATGCCGGGAAGCCGTTGATGAAGACGCCGCCTGTTTCAAGGCGTCGCGCGATCCGCTGAGCGCGTGCGACATCGCGTGTCCAGAGACTGCCGCCGAGGCCGTAGTCGCTTGCGTTGGCGAGTGCGATCGCATGCTCGGCGGTGTCGGCGACCGTGATCGCGGCGACAGGGCCGAAGGTTTCTTCGTCGAACGCGGCCATGCCGGGGGCAACGTCGGCGAGCACGGTCGGCGCATAGAAATTGCCGGGTCCGTCGATCGGCTCGCCGCCGAGCAGCAGCGTGGCGCCCGCTTCGACCGTCCGTACGACCTGACGATGGAGTTCGTCGCGCAGATCGGCGCGCGCCATCGGGCCGATCGCGGTCGACGGATCGAGCGGATCGCCGGCCTTGAGTCGCTTCGCGGCTTCGACGAACTTGCGCGTGAATGCGTCGGCGACGGATCGCTCGACGATAAAGCGCTTGGCGGCCAGACAGACTTGCCCGGCGTTCTGGAAGCGCGCCTCGATCGCGGCCTTGACGGCGAGATCGATATTGGCGTCGGCGAGCACGATAAAGGCGTCGGCGCCGCCGAGTTCGAGCAGGCTCTTCTTGAGGGCCTTGCCGGCGAGCGCCGCGACTGCTGCGCCGGCGCGCATGCTGCCCGTCAGCGTGACCGCCGCGACGCGCGAATCCTCGATCACCTGCGCGACGGTCTCGTTGTCGGCGTTCAGGTTCACGAACAAGTCCTTCGGGAAACCGGCGGCCTCATAGGCAGCCTGCAGCGCATAGGCCGATCCCATGACGTTGGGCGCGTGCTTGAGGATGAATCCGTTACCCGACAACATGATCGGCGCGGCGGCGCGAATGACTTGCCATAGCGGGAAATTCCACGGCATCACCGCGAGGATCGATCCGATCGGCAGATAGGACACGTAGACATCGTCGTCGCCGTCGACGGGGGCGCGTTCATCGGCGAGGATGGCGGGGCCGTGCTCGGCGATCCAGTCGATCGTCGCCGCGCACTTTTCGACTTCGGCGCGCGCCGCGCCGATCGTCTTGCCCATTTCCGCGGTGATGAGCGCCGCGAGGATTTCGCGCCGGTTTCTCAACGTCGTCGCGAGACGGCGATAGGTCTCGACGCGTTCGGTCATCGGCGTAGCGCGCCAGAGCCGGTAAGCGGCCGCATTGTTGTCGAGCATCCGGTCGACGTCGGCAGGCGTCTGGAACGCGTAGGTCGCGATCAGTTCGCCGGTTGCGGGGTTGCGCGAGATGGCGCCGGGTGCGGCGAGGGGATTCGGGTTCGACATGCTGGCCTCCGTGAGCGTTGAGTGCGCCGCTGAATCCGCGGCATGGACGTCACTGTAGGCAAGCCGAAGACGCTCAAGAAGGCGTCTTGTGATCCTATGAGTCGGAGTCCCTGGCAGACGGTTTGGGGATGTACGTCACGAGCGAGAGGTCGGGCCGGCCCGTGGGCGTGAGCGCCACATAGTGGAACGCGATTGCACCGTTCACGGGATGGCGCAGGCGCTTTTCGCCTTCGTCGAAGCCTTTGACGGAGGTGTCCTGCCACCACGCGCGGAACTCGGGACTCAGTTCGGAGAGCTCGTCGACGAGCGCGTCGAACGGCGCCTTGTCCTGCGCTTGCGCGCGCGACGCGCGAAACGTCGAGATCATGCCGCGCGCCATCTGTTCCCAATCGAGAATCAGCGTGCGATACGGAAGATAGACGAACAGCAGCCGCAGCGTATTGCGCTCGTGCGGTTCGAGCGAGCCGTAATCGACGAACAGATCGGCGATCGGGTCGTTCCACGCGAGGATATCGAGCCGCGTGTTGCGGACATACGCGGGAAACGGAATGCCTCGCACCAGCATGTCGAGCCCCTCGCTGATCGCTTCGCCGACCGCCACGGACCGAAGCGGCTCGCGTGACGAGAGGGCGAACAGATGGTCCGCTTCGACGCGATCGAGCTTGAGCACCTTCGCGATCCGGCGCAGCGCGTCGGCCGAAGGCTGGATGTCGCGGCCTTGTTCGAGCCAGGTGTACCAGCTCACGCTGACGCCCGAGAGCACCGCGACCTCTTCGCGCCGCAGGCCCGGCGTGCGGCGCGGTCCTTCGGGCAGCCCGAATTCGGACGGGACGAGACGCGCGCGCTGACTCGACAGGAATGCGCCCAGTTCGCGTCGTTGTTCAGGAGACGGTCTTCTTGACATGGCGTGTGCTTGGGGCGGGGTGTCGCGGGCTGGCGAGATGTCGTGGATCACGCGCGAGTGTAGCAGGGCGCGTGGTCCGGGCCGCGCACGGCCGGCGAATCCGTACGAGCCGTCGTGCAGCCCGGATGGCAAGTCGATCGTATGACTTTCTTGGGCCCTGGACGACGAAGGGCTAGGCATCCCGGCTCGACGCGATCGGTAACAGCGACAGCAACACAAAGGCCGCCGCGAGCCAGCTCAGGAAGTGCGGTCCGACGCGCTGCATGAAGTACGCGCCGATCGCGCCCGATAGCGACACGCCCAGATACAGCGTCGCCTGATAGAGCGAGGTGACGACGGATTGCGTGCCGCGCGGGGCCTGCGAGAGCATCCAATGTTGTTGCGGCGTCGTCTGCGAGAAGCTGAACAGGCCCGCCAGGAACGCGGCGAGCAAGGCCGGCATCGGGCTTGCGCTCATCCAGGGCATGTTCGCGAAGACCGCGACGAGTCCGAGCGATCCGGCGACGAGCACGCGCCGTGGACCCCAGCGATCGGACAGCCGGCCCGCCACGAGATTCGAGACGGTGCTGGCCACGCCGAAGCATAGAAGCAGCCCGCTGAGCAAGCGCGGATCGGCGGTCGTCGCACGCGCGTAGATCGCGCTGATATACGTGTACGGGATGAAGATCCCGATGAACACGAGCAGCGCGCGCAGCAGCATGCGCATGACGTGCCGATCGCGAAGCGGTGCGAGCCGAGCGGACAAGCCGATCCCGGCGACCTCGCGCAACGCCGGAATCCGCGCGAAGACGGTGGCGCCCGCGAGCCCGCCGACGCCGGCCACGGCGCACAAGGTGACGCGCCAGTTCCAGATCGTGCTGATCGCCGTTCCGAGCGGCGCGCCCAATACCAGCGAGAGCGTCATGCCGAGCACGACGATCGCGATCGCCTGGCCGCGCCGTTCGGGGCCCGCCAATGCGGCGGCCGTGGCGCTCGCGGTGCCCGTGTAGAGTCCGGCGCCGATCGCGGCGACGACGCGTGACGCCAATGCGAGTCCGAACGTGGGCGCGATCGCGGTCAGGATGTTGCCGACGACGAGCAGCAGCAGACCCGCGGTCAATGCCGTACGTCGATACCATGCGGCGCTGAGCGCGCCCGTGATCGGCGCGGACAGCGCATAGGCCAGCGAGAAGATCGTGACCATCTGCCCCGCCGCGGCGAGGCTGACGCGCAAGCTCGATGCGATCGAGGGCAGTACGCCCGCGATGACGAACGCATCGGTGCCGACCGCGAAGGTCCCGATCGCGAGGATCGCGACCTGACCGCGCCAGCGATCGCGTGTCGCCGTGCGCGCGTCAGCGTGCGGATTCGCTTCCGATGCGTGCATGCTGTGTCTTGCCGTGTTGATAACGATATTCCTGCGTCAAGCCGCCGTAGCCATAACTCGTGGCGGCGCAATCGACGATGTGGACGTTCGAATGCGGGTGCACGTTGCCGATGAGCGAGGACAGCAGCTCGAACGCCTGCCGGTGATAGCTCGCTTTTTGATCCTTGGTATTCGTTTCCTCGGTGAGCGTCACTTCGAGCCGGAACGAATTCTGCCCAAGCGCGGCGAGCGATTGGCCGCCGATAAACCAGTGCGCGTGCGGCACATAACGGACCATGACCATCGTGTTGGCCAATTTCTTATCGAGTACCGAGCACGTCAGCGCGCTCAATTGCGCGGCGAAATGTTCGGACCGCCCCGTATCGCCGTCTCCCGATACGGTCAGTTGAATTCCCGGCATAAGACTCTCCATATCGACTGGGAAGGCCTATCGTCGCAGCGCGGGTTCTTGCTGAAAAGCGGGAAGTTGTGGTCTTATCCATCGGAAAACCGAAAGGATAAACATGCGCCGCTTCGATCTCGAACTCTTGCATACGCTCACTGTGGTCGCCGACACGGGGAGCCTGTCCGCGGCCTCGGGACGCTTGAATCGCTCGCCCTCGGCTGTCAGCGAACAGATTCGCAAGCTCGAGGAGTCGTGCGGGCTCGTGCTGTTCATCCGCGGCAAGAAGGGGGCGTCGCTGACGCCGGCGGGCGCGAGGTTGCTTGAACACGCGCGCAAACTGCTGCTGCTCAACGACGCGGCGTACCGCGATATTCAAGGCTTGTCGCTGGCGGGGGATTTGCGGCTCGCGATCACCGATTATTTCCGTCCCACGGATATTGCGAAGATCCTCAAGCAGATCGGCGAGCGTTACCCGTCGCTGCGTCTGCACGTCACCGTGTACAAGAGCGCGATGATTCGACGCGACGCGGGATCGGGCCATTTCGACTTCGGCATCTCGATGCGCGTCGCCGATTCGGCAAGCGTTCCGAGTTCCGCGGACGATGACGAACCGGCGAGCGTCATGATTCGCCGTGAACCGCTGCAGTGGGTCGGCGCATCTTCGCTCGAGCGCGCGCCGGACGGTCCTTTACCCTTGGTCGCGCTGCCGGACACCTGTTCGATGCAACGTTACGCGCTCGCGCGGCTCAACGAAGCAGGCGTCGATTATTTCATCGCGCATTCGGCATCGGGCGTCGCGGGGCTCCAGTCCGCGTTGTCCGCGGGGCTCGGGTTTTCATGCCTGAACGCGTCGGCCGTTCCGCACGATGTCGTGCCGTTGGGGAAAAGCCGTCATTTGCCGGCCCTGCCGCATGTCGAATTCCATTTGATCATTCCCGACGTCGCGAACCAGCCGCTTGCCGGGGAAATGGCGAAGCTGCTGGTGGCTTAGCGCGGCGTTGTGCGAGGGCGTTGCGGCCCTTGCGTGCCGCGCCTTCGGTTCGTGTGCGAGTGGGCGTGCCTCTCTCAGCGTGAAAGTGCGTGTGAGGGCAAGCACGCCGGTGTGCATGTCTTCAATCGGTACGGCGGAATCGGCAACCGACCGAGGCACGCGAGGTGCTCGGAAGCGGCGTACCGCTTCCGAGTCGTCAAGCGCTAGTGCGAACCGCGAATGCTCACCGACTGCGTCAACGCGTTGGGATCGCGTTCCGAAGCGGCCGCGATGATGCCGTACGATCCCGATGTCAGCGACCATTGATGTTTCGTCGCATCCCATGTCGCAAATCGCTGGGCAGGGATCTGTACGCGGACCTGTTGCGATTGACGCGACTGCAGATAGACCTTCGCCCATCCGACGAGCCGTTTCGGCGGCTCACGCAGTGACGCGGGCAAGCTGGCGTAGACCTGCACGACATCGGCGCCGGCCTTCGCGCCCGTGTTCTTCACGTTCACCGTGACCGTCACGTTGCCGTCGCCGTCCGCGTCCGCATGCAGGCTCGAATGTTCGAACGACGTGTACGAGAGGCCATATCCGAACGGAAAGAGCGGCTCGATGCTGCGCGTGTCGTACCAGCGATAGCCCATCGCGAGCCCTTCGCTGTAGACGACGTTCAGGTCAGTCGAGCTGATCGTCGTTTGAGGCAGATCCGCATCCTGTTGCGGGAACGTGATCGGCAGCTTGCCCGACGGATTCACGTCGCCGAACAAGACGTCTGCGATCGCTTGGCCGCCCTGAATGCCCGGATACCAGGTTTCGAGAACGCCCTGGACGCTGCCGAGCCACGGCATCAGCACCGGACTGCCGTTTTCAAGCACGACGATCGTGCGCTTGGCCTTGGCCGCGACAGCCGTGATCAGCGCGTTCTGGTCGTAGAGCGCCGTCGCATCGAGCGCGGGCGTCGGCAAGCTCAACGTCGTCAGATCGGTGCCCTCCGCCTCCCATTGACTCGCGAAGACGATCGCGACGTCGGCTGTCGCCGCCGCCGTGGCCGCGGCGCTTGCATTGGTCCCGTCGAAGAACGTGACCTTCGCTTGCGGCGCCTTGGCCTGGATGGCCGTCAACGGCGAGGACTTGTACCAGACCGGACAACTCGTGAAGCCCGAGGCCGTGCACCCCGTGACGGCATTGCCGTTCGGCGCGGGCACCCCACCCGAACCGCCGCCGGAAAGCACGCCCACGTCCGCATGCGCACCGATGACGACGATCGAGCCGACGTTGGCCGCGAGCGGCAACACGGGGGCGTTGCTGTTCGATGCCGAGCCGTTCTTGAGCAGCACCATCGACTCGTGCGCGACCGTCAGCGCGTCCTGATTGCCGGCTGCGGTATCGACGGTTCCGCCGGGCGTCGGCGGGTTGTCGTAGATGCCGAGCTCGATGAGCGTGCGCAGCTTTCTCTGGACCATGTCGTTCAGTCGCGACAGCGGCACGGTCCCTGCCGTGACGGCGGCTTCGAGGCTCGAACTGAAGTACGTATCGAAGTATCCGGGTTGTTCCTCGTCGAGCCCCGCGAGCGCCGCCGCGACCGTGCTGTGCGTGGCCGTCCAGTCGGACTGCACGATTCCCTTGAAGCCCCATTCATTCAATGCAGTACTCAAAATATAGGGGTTCTCGCACGCGTATGTCCCGTTGAGCAGGTTGTACGAGCACATGACATTGCCGGGCCGGCCGCCTTTGACCGCGATTTCGAAGGCCAGTAGTTCCGTCTCGCGCATCGTGCGTTCGTCGACGACCGAATTGCTCGTCATCCGGTTCGTTTCCTGATCGTTGAACGCATAGTGCTTGACCGTGGCGATGACGCCCTGCGCTTGCGTGCCGTAAGTCCGCGCGATGCTCATCGTGCCCGTGAGCACGGGGTCTTCGCCCATATACTCGAACGTACGGCCGTCGCGCGGTTCGCGCGCGAGATTCAGGCCGCCGCCGAGGCCCTCTTCGTAGCCGAGCACGCGCAACTCCTTCGCGATTCGCGCACCGAACAGCGACGCGAGATTCGGATTCCATGTCGAGGCCAGCGCGACGGGCGCGGGCAACGGCGTCGCGTTGACCCCCGAAAGATTGACGCCCGCGGCCGAATCCGCGGACGCGATCGGCGGAATATTGAGCCGCGTGATGCCGGGAATATAGCCCGCACCCTGAACCCATGAAGGAAATGGACCGCCGATGCCGTAGATCGGCATGCCGGTGCCGTGCACGAGCTGGATTTTTTCGTCGAGCGTGAGTTGCTGGACGAGCTTGGCCGCGCGCGCGTCCGCCGACGCACCGTCACGCGCATAGTGGAAAGGACCGCCCCACGTGCCCGAGTCGCAGGCGTCGTTGGCAACGTCGTTCGTGTTGGCGAATGCGGCGGCGGCGAAGGCGATCGACGCACAGGACGCAAGCCATGTCATACGGAAGGTTCGATTTGGCACCCCTGTCTCCCAGTCGTTGTCGTGCTGATACGGGTTATGAAACGGAGCGTTTGCGCGAGCGTCTTTAGACGGCCGGTGACATCCCCGATTGCCCGGTGCGGGCACGCGTGGTAACTACCTATCTGACCGGTTGAAAGACGTCGTAACGGATTCTAAGAACTTGAACCGGCTCAGGATTCATCGTCGGGGGCGGAAGTTAATCAAGCGCGCATCAGGAAAACCCTCGCGTGGCTTACCCGTGGACGGAGACACCATGGACCTGAGACAGAAATCCGTATCGGCGCATATTCTCAAGATGTTTCTCGCCTCCGCGGAGCGGCACGGCCTCGACCCGAATCAGCTCAGGGCGTTCGTCGGCGTGACCGACGCGGAGCTCGCGCATGCCGACGCGCGCGTGCCGGGCGACAAGCATTTGAAAATGCTGGCGTTCGCGAAGGGCCTGCATCTTAGAGAGCACGCGGGCGAGGGCGATATGCCGGGCTGGTTCGCGCATTTTCCGGAGCTGGCCGGCATCGTCATGAACGGCGCGACGCTTCGCGAGGCGCTGCGCGACTTTATCGAATACCGCGATTTCGTCGGCAACGTCGATTGGTTGCTCGCGCAGGAAGCGGGGACGGAAATCGTCTTCGATTACGTGCTCGACGGTACGTCGCGCGATGCCGGATGCGTGTTGGGGAACTTCGCGATGATCACGTCGATCGCGAAGCTCTACGATGCCGATATCGGCATTCGAGATGTGTCGATCACGGCCGACGACATCAAGGGTCTCGCCTCGATCGGCGACGCGATCGGCGCGCATGTGCGTCTCGGCCAGCCTCGCAATCGCCTGGTGATCGAATCGTCCGCACTCGATCGTCCTTTCGAAATCTACAACGCGGCGCTCGCGAAAAGTCAACGGCCCGCTGCGCGCGAGAAGCTCGCTCGGATCCGCGAAAGCGGGCAATTCGCGCCGATGGTCGCGCGATGCGTGCGCGAATCCCTCGCGCTGCAAGCGGATCGCGTCGAGTCGAAGGCGTTGCAAGCCGTGGTCTGCGAAAGACTCGACGTCACGCGCTGGGTGCTGCAGCGCAGACTCGCCGCCGAGGGCTCGACCTTCAGCGATGTGCTCGCGCGTACGCGCGCCGAAGAAGCCTGCCGCTTGCTCGAACACACGTCGATGCCCATTCGCGAGATCAGCGAGCGTGTCGGGTATCAATCGACGATCGCGTTTACCAATTTCTTTACGCAATCCCAAGGGATTTCGCCCGCGCGATATCGCGACCGCCATCGATTTTCCCGCTAAGAATGTCCGCGTGCCAGATTGTCTTTGATCTATGTCAAGGAATCTAACGCGAGCGCAAGAACGTCGAGTACATGGCCTCGATCCGCTTGAAACGCAGGCGCTTCGGGGATGGACCGCATGATCATCACACGCAGCCCGTTTCGCATTTCGTTCTTCGGCGGCGGCACAGACTACCCACGCTGGTTTCGCGAGCATGGCGGCGCGGTCCTCGCGACGACCATCGACAAGTACTGCTACATCAGCTGCCGCCGTTTGCCGCCGTTCTTTACGCACAAGCATCGGATCGTGTATTCGCGGATCGAGAACGTGGTCGACATCGACGAGATCGAGCACCCGTCCGTGCGCGCCGTGCTGAACTGGGCCAACATCGCCGAAGGCCTTGATATTCACCGTGACGGCGATTTGCCCGCGCGTTCGGGCTTGGGATCGAGCTCCGCGTTCACCGTCGGTCTCGCGCATGCGCTTTACGCGCTGCGCGGGGAAATGGTGAGCCCGAAAACGCTCGCCAGCGACGCGATCCATATCGAACAGAATCTGATCGGTGAGAACGTCGGTTCGCAGGACCAGATCTCCGCGGCGTTCGGCGGCATGAATCTCATCGACTTCCGTCGCGATGGTTCGTTCGATGTCGAGCCCGTCATCGTTCCGCCATGGCGCTTGGACGAATTGCATGGTCATCTGCTTTTGCTGTTCACGGGTTTTTCGCGCATCGCCGATGCGATCGCGAAGTCCACCATCGACAATGTGAAGCAGCGCGAGCAGGAGCAGTTTCAGATGCGCGGCATGGTCGACGAAGCGATTTCGATCCTCGCGAATCCGAACACGCCGATCGAGGCATTCGGTCGGCTGCTCGATGCAAGCTGGCAATACAAGCGCCGCCTGTCGGATCGCGTGTCGACGCCGCACATCGACGAGATCTACGAGGCGGCGATCCAAGCCGGCGCGCTCGGCGGAAAAATTCTCGGCGCGGGCGGCGGCGGTTTCATGCTGCTGTTCGCCAAGCCTGAGCACCACGCAAAAATACGCGAGCGGCTCAAGCATCTGTTGCACGTCAAATTCAAGTTCGACACGTCCGGCAGTCGAATCGTGCTGTATCAGCCGAACGGACTTTGACGATGAACACGCATGACGACGTGTATGTGGCCTGTCGTCGGAGGTTGACCGGTTACGCGCGACGTGTGGGCGGGGCGTGCTTTTCGGCGAGCGCCGCCGGGCCCATGTCGTCATCGTCGGCGCTCGCCATTGAAGAGGTCGTCGATTTTGCTGCCCTGACGCAGGCGTCGGCGGCGCGCGACGTGGATATCGCCATGGCGGTCGCGCATCTCGGCGATGTCGCCCGTTATGGGGCGGTCGAGTTCGAGCATGCGCTGCCGCGACGCATTACGGCGTTCCGCGAAAAGGCCAAGCCGGCGCGGGCCGCATCAATGCGGGCGTCTATCGGATCCGAAGGCGCGCATTCGAGCGCTTCACGCTGCCCGAGCGCTTTTCATTCGAACAGGATTTTTTGCAGGCGCATCTGCCGCGGCTGACCATTCATGCGGTGCCCGTCGTGAGCCAGACGATCGATATCGGCATTCCCGAGGATTTCGCGCTCGCTCAGACGCGTGTGCCGCGCATGGTCGACGCCGGCGAATAATCGCGTACAATGCCGTCCACTGGAGATGGCATTCCTCCAAACAACCGCCGGCCAGCCCGGCTGATGATGCCTACGAGTTCCTGGGTGCAGGAGGTCGTAGGCCGTCCATACGGCACTTGCCGCCCGGGTTTGATGTTCTGTCAAATCTGAAAACCGATGAAACGTCTGACTTCTCTCGAACAGATCGCGATGTTGCCGCATCTGGGCCGCTGGCTGTTTTTTTCGACCCTGGTGGGCACGCTGTCCGGATCGGCCTCGGCGCTCTTTCTTTATGCGCTCGATCTCGCGACCGATACGCGGTCCGCGCATATGGGACTGGTGTGGCTTTTACCGTTCGCCGGCTTTGCGACGGGCTGGATCTATTACCGTGTCGGTCAAAGCGTCGAAGGCGGCAACAATCTGCTGATCGACGAAATCCACGATCCCAAGAAAATCGTGCCTAAGCGCATGGCGCCGCTCGTGCTGATCGCCACGGTGATCACGCATTTATTCGGCGGATCGGCGGGGCGCGAAGGCACGGCGGTTCAAATGGGCGGCGCGCTCGCGGATCGCGTGACGCACGTATTCGGACTCGATCGCGACGACCGTCGCATTTTGCTGATGGGCGGCATCGCGGCCGGTTTTTCCTCGGTCTTCGGCACGCCGCTCGCGGGGGCGATCTTCGGGCTCGAAGTGCTCGCGATCGGCCGTTTGCGCTATGACGCCTTGCTCGCGTGTTTCGCCTCGTCGATTGTCGCCGACGCGGTGTGCCGGCTCTGGGGCATTCATCATACGGTGTACGTGGTGCCGTTCGTGCCGGCGCTCTCGGCGACGGGCGCGGTGTCGGTGATCGTCGCGGGGATCGCGTTCGGCGTCGTCGGCATGCTGTTCGCCGATTCGACGCACGCGCTGTCCGCGTTCATCAAGCGCAAGATCCGGTATGCGCCCGCGCGTCCGTTGATCGGCGGCGCGGTCGTCGCGACGTTCGGCATGGTCTTCCATGTGCCGCAATATCTGGGGCTGGGCATTCCGACGATCGAAGCTGCGTTTCGCGGCGATCTGCCCGTCTACGATTTCGCGGGCAAGTTTGTCTTTACCGTGATGACGCTGGCGTCGGGTTTCAAGGGCGGTGAAGTCACGCCCTTGTTCTATATCGGCGCGACCCTCGGCAATGCGCTCTCGCATGTGCTCGCGTTGCCCGCGCCCGTGCTCGCCGGCCTCGGTTTCGTGGCCGTCTTCGCGGGTGCGGCCAATACGCCGCTCGCCTCGACGATGATGGCCATCGAATTGTTCGGGCCGCATATCGGCGTCTATGCGGGGCTCGCGTGCGTGATCAGCTATCTGTTCTCGGGCCACACGGGAATTTATCGCGCGCAACGCGTCGGGCATCCGAAGCACAGGCTGTTTCCGCTCGGCGCGCGATTGGCCGATATTCCCGCGCTTCGCCGCGTGCGCAGCGCCTCGACGACGGCCGCCGATTCCTGATGCGTCTCTTTCGTCCTCGACCATGAGCCAACTGATCGCGCTGCGTCTTTATTTTCATCACTCGGCGACGGCGTCGCCGACCCGCTTCTGGCATCGCTTCAAACGGCCGAATCTCGCGCGGCATCTATTGCGGCAAGCCAAACACGCGGGTATCGAGCAAGCTTTGCTGCATCAGGTCCACGCGGGCTACCTGAACGGCGATCGCATTCATCATCGACATGTCGAACACGTGCATCACCGGTTTCCGCACTGCCTTGAATTCATCGATGTCGAAAGCAAGCTGCGTGCATTCTGGCTGCATCACGGCCACGAACACCGTCACGTCCATGCGGTGTTCCTGCCGTGCGAGTCCGCGAACGCGGCCGCTTCTCGCTGAATCCTAAATGAAGAAACTCACGAAGATCGGTGTCTTTTACGACGGATCCTATTTCTCCATCGTGTCGTCGTACTACATGTATCGGCACGAACGACAGTCGCGCATCAGCATCAGCGGCCTTCATCAATTCATCAAGGCACGGGTCGCGCGCGAGGAGGCATGGGATCCGAAATTCGTGTCCGTTGTCGAGGCGCATTATTTCCGAGGGCGCTTTTCGACGCAGCAGGTCGCGGAACGCGAGGGCGGGCTGTACAAGGAGCGCATCTGGGAAGACGTGCTCATCAAGGAAGGCGTCACGACGCACTATCTGCCGATGCAGCCGCGTTTCGATTCGGACGGCTACGGCGAGAAAGGCATCGATGTCTGGCTCGCGCTCGAATGCTTCGAGCTGGCGCAATTGAAGGAACTCGACGTCGTCGTGCTCGTCTGCGGCGACAGCGATTATCTGCCGCTCGTCAAGAAGCTCCATCGCATGGGCGTGCGCGTCGCCGTGCTGGGCTGGAGCTTCACGTACAAGACGGAAAGCGGCGAGGAGGCGGGCAGCCGCGCATCGCAGATCCTCATGAACGAAGCGACGTATCCGCTCGACATGAGCGCGATCGTCGAGAACATGGACAGCCTGCCCGAATCCGAGGCGAGCGCGATGAAGCACTTCTTCGTGCGCCGCCGCGCTCCGCATGAAGAAGGACAGACGGGCGACGACGACGCGCAAGCCGCTGTCCAGGACGACGACGGTTGGCAGCTCGGCACGATCTGCAATCTGCTCGACGGCTATGGCTTCATCACGCCGGCCGTGGGCGGCGAAAATCTGTTCTTCCACCACACGGCGCTCGTGAACGGAGAATTCGCCGACCTCGTCCGAGGGCAGAACGTGCGATATACGATCGGCGTCGGTACGCGGGGCAAGGACGTCGCGATCGAAGTGCGGACGCAAGCCGCTTCGTGAGGCAGCCTCTAACACCGAGACGCGGGCCATTGCTCAGCTTGCGAGCGCGCTTGGGAGCGCTTTCCTCGTTTGGAATATATAAAGTCCCATTCGTGGAATAAGGATTTTTCGAATCGTTATTGGAGTTGGTACAGGCACTTCCGGAAAATAGTCACTCGACCACATGTCGGACGAAGGTGCGTCCGCGTGTGGGTAAGCGCCGCGACGATATGTGCGGCAGATTGTGACGATTGGAGTGTCGAATGTCCGTAGAGCTTGTCCACGAAGGGCAGCGGTCCGTGAGGCCTGTGGGAACATGGGCCGCGGGCAATGGTGGAGCGGCGTCATGGCGTAAATACGCCGGCTTCGCGCTCGTGCTCGCGCTCCACGTGCTCTTTATCTGGGCACTCAAGAATGGCCTCGCGAACAAGGTGGTCCAGGTCATTCAGAAACCCATCGAAGCCAAGATCATCGAGCCGATCAAGCCGCCGCCTCCGCCGCCGGTGCCGATCGTCAAGGAACCCCCGCCCAAGATCAAGCCGCCTCCGCGGCCCTTCGTGCCGCCGCCCGAGGTGCACGTCGCGACGCCGCCGCCGGTGGCGCCGATCGCGCATCAAGCCGATCCGGTTACGACGCCCGTGACGCCGGCGCCCGTCGTCGAGGCGCCGCCCGCGCCGCCGGCCCCGGCCAAACCCGTGAGTCACGAGATCGGCGTCGTTTGTCCGAACGCGGCGCAAGTGCGGGCCGGACTCAAGTATCCGGCTGAAGCGCAGGACAACGGCATCACGGGCGACGTGCTCATTTCATTCGTCGTCGATGAACAAGGTCATGTGACCGACGAAAAAGTCGAGCAGTCGGCCGACCCGGTTCTCGATCGCGCGGCGTTCAACGTCGTCAAGAAATTCAACTGTATTTCGCAAGGGCAGGCCGTGCGCGTGCAGGTGCCTTTCTCGTTCAATCTGAACTAAGTGAATCGAGGCGAGGGGACGTCGAACCCCCGCGCAATCGCGACTCACTCTCTTTATGAAGCACTCGGAGTCCCCATGAAGAAGCTCTCTCTTGCCTCGTTCGCGACGAACGTTTTCGTCGCGGCATCTGTTATCGCATCGATGACGCTTTCACCGTCCGCGGTCGCGCAGGACGCGAGCGCGGCGGCCGATGCCGCGAATCCTTATGGCCTGGGCGCGCTCTGGGCCAACGGCGATTTCGTCGCGCGTTTCGTGCTGTTTCTGCTTGCGCTGATGTCGATCGGCAGCTGGTACATCATGATCACGAAGTTCTTCGAACAGGCGCGCACGAACCGGCGCGCCAAATCGGCCGACGAACAGCTCTGGAGCGCACCGTCGCTGAGCACGGGCGCCGAGCAGCTCGACGCGCGCTCGCCGTTCCGTTTCGTCGCGCAGACCGGCATCGAGGCCGGCGAACATCATGAAGAAGCGCTGCTCGAACAAGTCGATCGCAACACGTGGATTCAAGTCTCGATCGATCGCGCGATCACGAGCGTATCGAACCGGCTTCAGGACGGCCTCGCGTTTCTCGCGACAGTGGGTTCGACGGCGCCGTTCGTGGGCCTGTTCGGCACGGTCTGGGGCATCTACCACGCGTTGACCGCGATCGGCATCGCCGGTCAGGCATCGATCGACAAGGTCGCCGGTCCCGTCGGCGAAGCGCTGATCATGACGGCCATCGGTCTCGCGGTCGCCGTGCCGGCCGTGCTCGGCTACAACTTCCTCGTGCGCCGGAACAAGTCGGTCATGGAACGCGTGCGCGCATTCGGCGCGCAACTGCATACGGTGCTGCTCGCGGGCGCGCGGCGCCCGGTTCGCGTCGTGGCGGCCACGGCTCGCGCGAACTAAGCGCGCCAGGGCCAGGAGACGCATGCCATGGCGATGAATGTCGCGCAGGAAGACGATGACGAGGTCATCGCCTCGATCAATACGACGCCGCTCGTCGACGTCATGCTCGTGTTGCTGATCATTTTCCTGATCACCATTCCGGTCGTCACGCATACGGTGCCGGTTCAATTGCCCAAGGAAGCCGTCAATCCTTTGCAGACGCGTCCCGATGCGGTCGAACTCGCCGTCGATCGCGAGGGCAAGGTGTTCTGGAACGAGAAGCAGATCGACGCGGCGACGCTGCTCGCGAAACTCAAGACGGTTTCGGTGGCCACGCCGCAACCCGAAGTGCATATCCGCGGCGATCAGGAGACGCACTACGAGTCGATCGGACGCGTGATCACGACCTGCGAACGCGCGGGCATTTCGAAAATCTCATTCATTACGCAGCCGCCCGCGCGCGGCGGCTGAACGGAGCCCGATATGGGGATGAACGTATCGTCCGGCGACTCGGAGCCGGATGTACTCGTCGACATCAATACGACGCCGCTGATCGACGTGATGCTCGTGCTGCTGATCATGCTGATCATCACGATTCCGATCCAGATGCACTCGGTCAAGATGGACCTTCCGGTGGGCAATCCGCCGCCTAGCGCGCCGCCGCCGGTCGTGCAGATCAATGTGGGGCCGAGCGGCGAGATCACGTGGGACGGTACCGCGATCGCATCGCAATCCGATCTCGACGCGCATATGGCGCAGGTCGCCGCGCAAGCGACGCAGCCCGAATTGCATCTGTTCCCCGATAACCTTGCGCCATACCGCTTCGTTGCGCAGATTCTCGCGTCCGCGCAACGCGCGGGCGCGACGAATATCGGCGTGGTGGGCAACGAGCGGTATATGCAGTGAGCACGCTCTTCAGCGAAGTCGATCTCGATGCCGACGGTCATCACGTCGGCTACGTGCGTCTGCCGCATTCGGTCCATCGCTCGGCGTACGGATGGATTCCGATTCCGATTGCATCGATCCGGCGCGGCGAGGGTCCCGTGGTCGTCGTCCTCGGCGGCAATCACGGCGACGAATTTGAGGGGCAGGTGCTTGTCTCGAGCCTGATCCGCGAGATCGAACCGCAGTGGGTCCACGGGCAATTGATTCTGTTGCCGATGGCCAATTTTCCTGCGGCCGCCGCGGGTTTGCGCACGTCGCCGCTCGACGAGGGCAACCTCAACCGCGCGTTTCCGGGCGAAGCCCGCGGCACGCCGACGGCCGCGATCGCCCACTATATCGAGCACACGCTGCTCGCGCGCGCGGACTATCTGATCGATCTTCATTCGGGCGGCAGTTCGCTCGTCTACGATGGCGCGAACATGCTCGCGATCGAGCCGCGCGATGCCGACGAGGAACGCCGGCTTGTCGAGCTGCTGCGCGCCTTCGGCCTGCCTCGCGCGTTCCTTCATCCGGGCAA
This sequence comes from Pararobbsia silviterrae, assembly GCF_003628125.1. GTDB lineage: Bacteria > Pseudomonadota > Gammaproteobacteria > Burkholderiales > Burkholderiaceae > Pararobbsia > Pararobbsia silviterrae. The sequence goes on along the minus strand of NZ_RBZU01000013.1, from coordinate 71,063 downwards.
CCCCGTCCACGCGTCGAGCGCGGCGAGGCGGCAAGGCGCGCTGTCGATCCTGACCGAACTCGGCGGCGGCGCGCACGTGCAGCACGGACTCGTGCGCGATGCGCGTCAGGGGCTATTGCATGTACTCGGTCATATCGGGCTGCTCGACGGTCCGCTCGTGCCCGACCGTCCGCCCTACGAAACGCGTTTCTTCACGGTCTCGCTCGCGCGCCACTACGTCTATGCTTACGATCGCGGCATCTTCGAGCCGCTTGCGGCGCTCGGCGAGCATGTCGTCGAAGGCCAGCCCGCGGCGCGCATCCATTTCCCCGACACGCCGCTCAAGGCGCCCGTGACGCTGCATTTCGGCGCTTCGGGCGTGGTTGTCTGCAAGCGTGCTCACGCCTTGACCGAGCGCGGCGATTGCCTGTTTCACCTCGCTGAGGAAATCAGCCGCTAAGGCGTCCTGCCTCCCACGGCCGGGCTCCCGGACCCTGGGTGACGATCGACGTCATTCGCCCGGGGTGCGCGCGCATGCGCACCCGTCTTTATTCCGATTCATAAAAATCAGCGGTAAGAAAGCGTGTAAAAGATCCAAGCGTTTGTGCACATAACCATCGCCTTATTGCTTCGTTTGTGTGCAAAGAACGCCCTGATATCGTGCCTCCAGATCGAACCCTTCCGTGTCTCGGTCCATCGCTTCGCAATGGATGCGTGACAGGGATGCATACAGTTATCCGTGATGGCCTACGAAATCATCGACACGTCTTTGCATGACCCCGTGGTGCGCCCGCTGCTCGATGCGCTTCAGATCGAGTACGCGACGCGCTATGGCGACTTCCGCCGCAATGCCGCGACGTCCGCGAGCGACGAACTCGCACGGTATCCGGCCGAATTGTTCGTGCCGCCGCATGGCGCATTTATTGTTGCGCTGCTTGACGGCGAGACGGTCGGCGGCGGCGCGTTCAAGCGCTACGACGGGACGACCGCCGAACTCAAGCGGATCTGGACGCGCGCGGATCAGCGCCGTCAGGGGCTCGCGCATCGGATCGTCGAGGAACTCGAGGCGCGCGCCGTGCGGCAAGGTTATCGGCGTGTGTATCTGACGACGGGCTTCAGACAGCCCGAAGCCGCGGCGCTTTATCGGAAGGCCGGCTACGAGCCGCTTTATGACGTGTCGATCGCGCCCGAGGTGCATTTCCGCTTGCCGTTCGGCAAGGACCTGGTCGAGCCGGCACGCAAGGATACGTTGGATGCGCTGCGCGCACCCGAGCCGCTCGGCTATCCGGCTTGAATCTCCCGCGCTGACGCGCGTATTTCCCCGCATGGATTCTGAATAAAGGTCGTCTCATGTCACACACCCGGAAAGTACGCGCGGTTGCATTGCGCACGGTCTTCGCCCTGACTTCGCTGATCGCGTCCGTGGCGCACGCTTCGACGGCGCCCGATCCGCGCCAGGATCCGCAGACGCGGCTGCGCACGACGGTCGATAACGCGGCGATCAAGGCCGTGCCGGCGAGCTTCGCGTTCGTCGACAAGGACGCGCTCGTGATCGGCATGACGCCCGCGTTTCTGCCGCTCAACACCTATGCGGCCGATGCGAAGACGCTCGTCGGCGTCGATCCCGATCTCGCGCAGCTCGTCGCGGACGGCCTGGGCCGCAAGCTCAAGATCGTGCCGCTTGCCTGGGAGGATTGGCCGCTTGCGTTGGCGTCGGGCAAGGTCGACGCGGTGCTCTCGAATGTGACGGTGACCGAGCAGCGCAAGGACAAATTCGATTTCTCGACCTATCGCCGCGATGTCGTGGGCTTTTATGTCCCTAAGAAAAGCACGATTCAGGCGATTCGCGAGCCCAAGGACGTCGCGGGCCTGCGCGTGATCACGGATTCGGGCACGAACCAGGAAAAGATCCTGCTCGAATGGAACAAGCAGAACATCGCGCATGGCCTCAAGCCGGTGCAAATCGTCTATTTCGATGACGAGGCCGTGCGGGACGTGGCGCTCCAGTCAGGCCGCGCCGACGCGATCCTGAGCGTCAACGCGGGCCTCGCCTATGAAGCCGCGCTCAAGAACGATCTGCGCGAAGTCGGCACGATCAGCGGCGGCTGGCCGCTTACGGCCGATGTCGCGATCACGACGCGCAAAGGCAGCGGCTTGGCCGCGCCGATCACGCTGCTGCTCAACGACCTGATCCAGGACGGCAAGTATCCGCAGGTGCTTGCGCGCTGGAATCTGAGCGCCGAAGCGATCACCCAATCGCAGACCAATCCGCCCGGTCTGCCGCGCGACTGAGTTTCCGGGAGGGCGACATATCGCGCCTTCCCTGATTGCCCCCCGCCTTAACTCACCCGGCGCCTTTCCCTGCGCGTAGTCAAGTCATCCGCGTGACGATGTCGTCTCGCGCGGTGTCGTGCTGCGCGCGTTCGAAACGCGCTGCCATGAACCATTGGATTCGCGATGCACACGACTATAAAGAACAGGGTCTCACACGTCCCCACGGGAATGCGCTTGAAAGTCATTTCGTTCGCGGTGCTGGCGGCGTGCCACGGCGCGAGCTGGGCACAGTCGGCGAGCGCGGCGAGTGATGCCGGCGCGGCAGCCGCGCCTCAACCGCCGGCGCAGAGCGCGCAGGCGCAGCCGTCCAATGCGGCGCAGACGCCCACGGCCGGCACGAATACAGTCCAGCAGGACACGGTCATCGTCACGGGCACGCGCACCGACACGAAGGCGAGCAAGAGTCTGACGCCGGTCGACGTGATCACGGGTCAGACGCTCCAATCGACAGGGCAGACCAATCTGCGCGACGCGCTGATACAGTTGTCGCCGTCGATCACGAAGGAATCGTATGCGGGCGACGCGGCCGTGCTGACCGACGCGCTATCGCTGCACGGTCTGACGCCCGATCACGTGCTGGTGCTCGTCAACGGCAAGCGCCGTCATACGACGGCCAATATCGCGCTCGACGGCGGCCTGAATCAGGGCTCGACGGGCGTCGACATCGATACGATTCCGGTCGCCTTGATCGACCACATCGAAATCCTGCGCGACGGCGCATCCGCGCAATACGGTTCGGACGCGATCGCGGGCGTCATCAACATCATTCTCAAGCGCCGTACCGAAGGGGGCGAAGTTCAGAGCACGACGGGGCAGACGTACGCGGGCGACGGCCTCAAGAACCAGGAATCGGCCGTCGTCGGCTTGAACCTGTTCGACAAGGGCTTTCTCGATCTCAGCGCCGAATATGCGCGGCAGAATCATACGGTGCGCACGGGGGCCGACGATTACTTCGGCACGTTCCCGCAAGGACAGGGGTTCTACAACCCGATCGAGGGCGATCCGTCGGTCACGCGCCAGTCGTTCGGGTTCAACGCGGGCTATGACCTGACCGACGATGTTCAGGTCTATGGATTCGGCACGTACGCGCACCGCGACGCGAAGGCGTATCAGAACTACCGTCCGCCGACCGTGTTGCCCGAGATCTATCCCGATGGTTTCGTGCCGCAGGAAACCGTCAGCGAAAACGATTTCTCGATCACGGCGGGCGTGAAGGGCACGGACTTCTTCGGCTTCGGCTGGGACCTGAGCACGACGTACGGCGGCGACCACGAAAGCTTCGGCATGTTCGACTCCGCGAACACGGGCTTGTACGCGGCCGAGGGCTATACACCGACGTCGTTCCATCTCGCGACGATCAGCAATTCGCAGCTCACGAACAACCTCGATTTGACGCGCACGTTCCAGTTGCCCGTGCTGCCGGCGCCGGTCACGCTGTCGTTCGGCGTCGAGCAACGGCGCGAGACCTACACGATCGATGCGGGCGATCCCGCGTCGTATCTGTACGGCGGTTCGCAGGCGCTGCCGGGTCTCGCGCCGGTCAGCGCGAGCGACACGTCGCGCGACGTGATCGGTACGTATATCGACCTGTCGTCGCATCTCACCTCGCAATGGCAAGTGGACCTCGCGGGCCGCTTCGAACACTACAGCGACGTGGGCGACACGACCAACGGCAAGATCTCGACGCGCTACGACTTCACGCCGCAGGTCGCGGTGCGCGCGAGCGCGAGCACGGGCTTCCGCGCGCCGTCGCTCGCCGAAGAGTATTACAGCAACATCAACGAGTCGCCGGCGTCGGTCGCGGGTCTGCTCGCGGCGAACTCCGCCGCGGCGAAGCTCATCGGCGCGCAAGCGCTCAAACCCGAGAAGTCGACGAACTTCAACGTCGGCCTCGTGCTCAATCCGGTCGAGAACCTGCATGCGGCGATCGACGCGTATCAGATCGATATCCGCGACCGCATCGTCGAAGGCGGCACGGCGTCCGGCGCGGCGGCCATCGCGGCGCTGCAGGCCGCGGGGCTCTCGGTCCCGTCGACGATCCCCGATTCGGCGGTCTCGGCGAGCTACTTCACGAACGGCGCGAACACACGAACGCGCGGTCTCGATCTGACGGCGACTTATCACACGGAATTCGGTCAGTACGGCATCGTCGATTGGGATCTCGGCATCAACTTCAACACGACCTCGGTCACGAAGGTCGCGACGAACGCGGCCGGTCAACCCGAACTCAATTCGCAACAGATCGCCTGGCTGACGACGTCGACGCCGAAGAACAAGATCATCGTCGGCGGCACGTGGAAGCTCGACAAGTGGGGCGTGACGCTGCATGAAACGCGCTTCGGTTCGACGACGTCGGAAGAGACCTATATCGTCGGCCCCGATGCGTTCTCGACGACGAATTTCATTTCGTTCAAGAACGCCGCGCGCTATACGACCGACGTCGAAGTGCGCTACGACGTGACGAAGAAATTCCAGATCGCCGTCGGTGCGAACAATCTGTTCAACGTCTATCCGACCAAGCTGCCGTATGAAGCCCAGCTCGAAGGCGCCCAGTACGACGCGTTCGCTTCGACGATCGGCGTGAACGGCGGCTTTTATTACCTGCGGGCGCGATATCAGTTCTGATGTCTGCGCCATATCGATAGGAGAAATCGCTCGAACGGCGGTGCATTCCGCTCGACATAATGGAATGCATCGCTTGAGCGTTTTTGACGCATCGTGGACTTTACGCCTGCCCGGCAGGCGTCACGGATCAATCTGATATGCCTTATTCGCTTTCGATTCTCGACAAGAGTCCCGTCGCCGAGGGGGCGACCGCGCACGACGCGCTTCAATTCACGATCCATCTCGCGCAACGCGCGGAGGCGCTCGGTTATCGGCGCTTCTGGGTTGCCGAGCATCATGGCGCACCGATTCTCGCGAGCTCGGCGCCCGAAGTGCTCGTGTCGCATCTGCTCGCGCGGACTTCGCGGATTCGCGTCGGGTCGGGCGGCGTGATGCTTCAGCATTACAGCCCTTATAAAGTCGCGGAGGCGTTTCGCTTGCTTGCGTCGCTTGCACCCGGACGCGTCGATCTCGGCGTCGGCAAGGCGCCCGGCGGCTTGCCGTCGTCGACACGCGCCTTGCAGCGGTATCACGACAAGGCCCTCAAACAAAGCTTCGACGAGCAGCTTGCCGATCTCGATGCCTTTCTCGACGGCGGCGTCGGCGACGATCATCCGCTCGCGGGCGCGCGGACCTATCCGGCGCCGCCCGAGTCGCCGCAGCGCGTGTTGCTCGGCGGCAGTCCCGAGAGCGCCGCGCTTGCCGCGCGCCATGACTGGGAATACTGCTACGCGGGACATTTCAATGGCGATGAGACCAATATCGAACAGTCGATCCACGCGTATCGCAGCGTCACGGGCCGTACGCCGTTGCTCGCGCTCTACGCCGTGGCGGCCGAATCGAGAGAAACGGCGCAGCGGCATGTCGCGGGGCTGCGCATTTTCAAAGTGAAACTGTCGAACGGACAGAGCGTCAATTTGCCGAGTCCCGAAGCGGCGGCCGAATATGCGCGTCAGATCGGTGTCAGCGATTACACGCTGCAGGAACTGCATCCGCACGTGATCGCGGGCACGGCCGACGACGTGCAGCGCGATCTCGACGCGCTGCATGAGCGCTTCGGCATCGAGGAATTCGTCATCGATGCGCCCGTTTCCGACTATGCGACGCGTCTTGCGTCGTTCGAGGCGCTTGCCGAAGTCGTCCAGGCCGTACGCGCCTGATCGCATCGCGTTTATTCACTTCTTCGAATCGAATCATGAGCCAACGAAAACTGTCATTCGGCATTATGTTGCACGGCCCCGGCGGCCATATGAATGCATGGAAGCACCCGGGCGGTCCCGCGGATGCCAGCGTCAATCTCAAGTTCATCACGGGCATCGCGCAAAAGGCCGAGCGGAACGGCATCGCATTTGCGTTCGTCGCCGACGGGCTCTATATCAACGAGAAGTCGATTCCGCATTTCCTCAATCGTTTCGAGCCGATTTCGGTGCTGTCGGCGCTCGCGACCACGACGTCGAAGATCGGTCTCGCGGGCACGCTGTCGACCTCGTATAGCCACCCGTTTACGGTCGCGCGTCAATTCGCGTCGCTCGATCTGATCAGCGGCGGCCGGGCGGGATGGAACGTCGTGACGTCGCCGCTCGAAGGGTCGGCGAAGAACTACGGCGGCGAACATCCGAATCATGCGTTGCGCTACCAGATCGCCGATGAATATCTCGACGTCGTCCAGGGTCTCTGGGATAGCTGGGATGACGATGCCTTCCCGCGCGATCGCAAGACGGGCCAGTTCTTCGATCGCGAGAAGCTCCATACGCTCGATCACGAAGGCCGTTTCTTCAAGGTTGCGGGGCCGTTGAACATTCAGCGTTCGCCGCAAGGACAGCCGGTGATTTTCCAGGCGGGCTCGTCCGATGCGGGCATCGATCTCGCGGGCAAGTACGCCGATGCGGTCTTCACGCATTCGCCGTCGCTTGAGGAAACGCTTGAATTCGCGCGGCGCGTGCGCGAGAGCGCGGTCGCTCACGGACGTCTCGCGTCGGACGTCAAGATTTATCCGGGCATCGGGCCGATCGTCGGCGAAACGCACGAGCAGGCCGAGCAGAAATACCGGACGATCCGCGAGTTGCTTTCGATCGAGGACGCGCTCGCCTATCTCGGCCGCTTCTTCGAGCATCACGATTTCTCGCAGTATCCGCTCGATGCGCCGTTCCCCGAACTCGGCGATCTCGGCAAGAACAGCTTCCGCTCGACGACCGACCATATCAAGGCCGAGGCCAAGAAACGCAATCTGACGCTGCGCGAAGTCGCGCTCGAATCGGCGACGCCGAAATCGCAGTTTCTCGGCACGGGCGAGCACGTCGCCGACGAACTGATTCGCTGGTTCGATGCAGGCGCGGCCGATGGTTTCATTCTCGGCTTCCCGGTTCAGGCCGAAGGCTTCGACGACTTCGCGCGTCTCGTGCTGCCGGTGCTCGAAGCGCGCGGCCGCTTCAGCCGCGAACTGACGGGAGAGACCTTGCGCGACCATCTGGGCCTGCCCAAGAAAGCAAGCCGATACGCGCTCGCCGAGACCGTTTGAGCGGACCCGCACGACAGGAGATATCGAGACCATGAGCGAGACGACCCAGATCGCCGATCATATTGAGCCGTCGCACACGCGTGAACCGGCATCCGACTACGCGCATTACCGGATCGTGCCGGTTCGGCATCCGGCGCGTCTCGTGGCCACGGTGATCGCCGTGGCGATCGCGGGCGTCGTGCTCAACTCGGTGCTCGGCAATCCGCACTGGGGTTGGGATGTGTTCGCGCAGTGGTTTCTTGCCGAGCCCATTCTCGACGGGCTCGCGCAGACGCTCGTGCTGACCGCGCTTGCCGGTGCGTTCGGCTTTGCGCTCGCGGTGCCGCTCGCGCTTGCGCGCGTCTCGCCGTCGCGGCCGCTTGCAACGTTCGCGTGGGCGTATATCTGGCTGTTCCGCTCGATTCCGCCGATCGTGCTGCTGCTGTTGCTCAACAACGTCGGCTATCTGTACGAGACCGTGCATGTCGGCGTGCCGTGGACGCACTATGTGCTGATCGACGCGCCGACCGCGAACCTGATCAGTCCGTTTTTCGCGGCTGTGCTCGGGCTCACGTTGAATCATGCGGCGTTCGCGGCCGAGGCGATTCGCGGCGGCATCCTCTCGGTCGACGCGGGACAGCGCGAAGCGGCCGCGGCGCTCGGTTTGCCGCGTCGGCGTCAGGCGTTCCGGATCGTGCTGCCGCAGGCGATGCGCGCGATCGTTCCGACTGCGTTCAACGACGTGATCGGCCTTGCGAAGGGCACCTCGGTCGTTTATATCCTCGCGATGCCCGATCTGTTCTATACGGTGCAGATCGTCTATCACCGCAATCTTGAGGTCATTCCGCTGCTGATGGTCGCGACGATCTGGTATCTCGTGATCCTCACGGTGCTGTCTAGCATTCAGTATTTCATCGAACGACATTTCGCACGGGGTGCGACGCGTCAGGGCGTCAAGGGCTTGCCCTGGCGCAGCGGCGAGACGCGTCGTGACACGCGTCGTCATAAAGCCGAAGCGCGTCGCGTGTCGGGGCCGCCCGGCGCGTCGGGCGCCGCTTCGCAGGACGCCGCGGCGAGCTGGGCGCGGCAACGCGTCGGGGGACGGGTCGGCGTGCACAACGTGTCGAAGAGCTTCGGATCGCACAAGGTGCTCGACAACGTGTCGCTGTCGGTGCCCTCGGGCAGCGTGACCGTCATTCTGGGCCAGTCGGGTTCGGGCAAGTCGACGTTGCTGCGGTCGATCAATCACCTCGAACGCGTCGATGACGGGTTTATCGATATCGACGGCGAACTCGTCGGCTATCGCAAGGAAGGACGCACGCTTTACGAGCTCAAGGAAAAAGAAGTCTTGCGGCGGCGTACCGAAGTCGGGATGGTGTTCCAGAGCTTCAATCTGTTTCCGCATCTGAGCGTGCTCGACAATATCGTCGAGGCGCCGCTCGCGGCCGGCGTGCCGCGCGAACAGGCCGAAGCCGAAGCGCGCGAATTGCTTGCACGCGTGGGTCTCGCGCACAAGGCGCAAGCGTGGCCGCGGCAATTGTCGGGCGGTCAGCAGCAACGCGTCGCCATTGCGCGCGCGCTCGCGATCAAGCCCAAAGTGTTGTTGTTCGACGAGCCGACGTCGGCGCTCGATCCGGAGCTCGTCAACGAAGTGCTCGACGTGATCCGTCAACTCGCGCGCTCGGGCACGACGCTGATCATCGTCACGCATGAGATCGGCTTCGCGCGAGAAGTCGCCGATACGATCGCATTTATGGACGGCGGGAAGGTCGTCGAGCTCGGTACGCCCGAACAGGTGCTCGTCAATCCGTCGCATCCGCGCACGCGCGAGTTTCTGTCCAAAGTGCTTTGAAAGACCGCTTTTCCGCTCTATGAGGCCGAGGTTCGCATGAGTCAGGTTCAGATCGATCACCTTGCATTTCTGACGCCGGGCAATTACCGGGGCGACGCGGTCGACGCAGGCATCGACGACGCCCTCGCGCTGTTCGAGATCGGCGAGGCGTTGGGATTCGACGGCGCATGGGTGCGTCAGCGGCATCTCGAACATGCGGTCTCGTCGGCCGCGACATTTCTTGCGGCGGCGACGCAACGCACGACACGCATCGAACTGGGCACCGCGGTGATTCAGATGGGTTATGAGAATCCGCTGCGGCTCGCCGAGGATCTCGCGACGGTCGACGTGCTGTCGCGCGGGCGTCTTAACGTCGGCTTGAGCGCGGGGGCGCCGCCGCACGGCGCGCTGCTCAGCGAGCGTCTGTTTGACGGCGATCCCGCGCAGATCGATTTCTCGCACAAGCGCATCGAGCGGCTTCGACAAAATCTCGCGGGGGACTGGATCGGCGACGAAACGGCATTCGTCGAATCGGCGGCGGGGCGTGTGCGGCCGCGCGTGACGCCGTATGCGGTCGGGCTCGCCGATCGTCTCTGGTATGGCGGCGGATCGCGACGCTCGGCGGAATGGGCGGGGCTCAACGGATTCAATCTGTTGATCGGCAACGTGACGACGGGCGAGGAGACCGATGACTATCGCGAAGCGCAGTTTCGCCAGCTCGCGGTCTATCACGCGCGATGGAACGCGTATCGGCGCGCGCGCGTCGCGCTGGGGCGCGTCGTGATCCCGACCGACAGCGCCGATGCCGCGACGCGGCAGCACTATGCGGCGTACGCGGCGAGCCGTCATGCGCGCACGCTCGCGCCGCAAGGCGAGCGGCGCACCTTGTTCGTGCCCGACATCGTCGGCTCGTCCGAGCAGATCGTCCAGACGCTGCTGGCCGATCCCGTGCTCGCGCAAGTCGGCGAATTGCGTCTCGAGCTGCCTTATGACTTTCCGCTCGAATGGTACGAGCAAATTCTGACCGACGTCGTCGAACGCATCGCGCCCGAGCTCGGTTGGCATGCGAAGGTCGCACAGAAGGCGGTGGCCGTTTGATCTCGAACGTGCATGTCAGCTCAGGATGCGCGGATCGTTGTGCGCGCGACGGCAAGGCGTGCGCTAAGCATTTCACATGCGTGTCGACCTTTTACGTGCCACGGTCTTAGCAGCGACATACATATTCTTGGAAGGAATGCTTGGTGGTCTGCCTTCACGGCGATCAGCAGAATGCACGTTTATCGACACCCTTCGAGTCTTTGAAATAACGATGAGCCGAGATCTCTTGCTGTTGCTGGAACCGGGCTTTACCGATCCCAAGTATCCCGACGAGCGCTTCGTTTGCCCGCACGGCGTCTCGATCGAGGGCTTGCTTGCGAGCGATCCCGAACGCGTGGCGAAGCTCGACGTCAAGCGCGTGGCGTTCGCGCGGCCGCGGCCCGATGTGATTGCCGTGCTTGATGAAGCGCATCAGGGCTTGCCGGTGTTGATCCTGGGCGATGAGCGCCCCGTGCCCGATGAGGCATTGACGCTCGGCGCGACGCGCTACATCAGCGATCCGAAGCAGATCCTTGCGCTGCTGGCCGAGCGTCATGGATTTCCCAAGCTCCACTAAGCCGGTTCACCCAGTACCTTTGCGCGCGGATGGGCGGTGCGGTCCTTAAGCAGGACAGCCTCCATGTGCGCGCCGATGAATGGTCGGCGTCGTTTGAATGCGACGCCATGTGCAGGAGTATTCGATGTCGGTGACTGACCTTGAGGTCGAACCGTCGGCGGCGCAGCCGTCGCCGGCCGCCTTGCAATGGATCGAGAGGCTTGTCTCGATCGACACGACGAGCCGCGTGCCCAATCTCGGTCTGATCGAGACCGTACGCGACGAATTCGAACGGCGCGGTATCGCGTCGACGCTGATCCGCGATCGTCGCGAAGGATGGGCGAACCTGTTTGCGACGGTGCCCGCGCATGACGGTTCGACGCAGGGCGGCATCGTGCTGTCGGGGCACACGGACGTCGTGCCGGTCGCGGGGCAGGCATGGGACAGCGATCCGTTCGTGCCTGTCGTACGTGACGGCAAGCTCTATGGACGCGGGACATGCGATATGAAGGGGTTTATCGGCACGGCCGTCGCGCTATTGCCGGAAATCCTAGATCGCCCGCTTGCGCAGCCGATTCATTTTGCGTTGTCGTATGACGAGGAGATCGGCTGCGTCGGCGCGCCGTCGATGATCGCCGATCTGCGCGAGCGCGGTTATCGTCCCGCAGGCTGCATCGTCGGCGAGCCGACGGGCATGCGCACGGTCGTCGCGCACAAGGGCATTCAGACGTATCAATGCTGCGTGCGCGGTCATGCCGCGCATTCGTCGCTGACGCCGCAGGGCTTGAACGCGATCGAATATGCGGCGCGGCTGATCTGCTTCATCCGCGATATCGCCGATGAATTCCGCGCGCAGGGACCGTATGACGCGTTGTTCGATGTGCCCTATACCACGGCGCAGACCAGCCTGATTCAAGGCGGCATCGCGATCAATACCGTGCCGGCCGAGTGCACGTTTTCGTTCGAGTTTCGCAATCTTCCGTCGGTATCGCCCGAGGGCGTGATCGCGCGAATCGAATCGTATGCGCGCGATACGCTGCTGCCCGCGATGCGTCGTGAACATGCGGACGCCGCAATCGAGTTTCTTCGCTTGTCGTCGGCGCCGGGACTCGATACGGCCGAGCAGGCCGCGATCACGACGCTCGTGCGTTCGCTGACGGGCGACACGGAACGCCGCAAGGTCGCGTACGGCACGGAAGCGGGGCTCTTTGCGCAGGCCGGCATTCCGACGATCGTCTGCGGGCCCGGTCATATCGAACAGGCGCATCGCGCGAACGAGTATGTCTCGCTCGAACAGCTCGCGACGGGCGAGCGATTTTTGCGGCAGCTCGTCGAAGGTCTCGTGCGCCATTGAGATAGGCCGCGCTTTTGTTCACTTTACATCGCGATACGTCCCATCCATGACCTCTCTTTCCGATTCGGCCGTGGCCGAGCGCGCGACAGGCGTCGAGGAATTCGTCTACGTCGCCGTCGACGATCCGCGCGCGCAGCCGTTGTTTGAAGAACTTTCGTTTGAATATCGGACGCGGTATGCGGATCGCATTCGCGCCGACGAAATCGAAGTCGAACTGCATTCGCGATATCCGGCCGAGTTATTCGTGAGGCCGACGGGGGCGTTCGTCTTGTTGTTGCGCGACGGTCAAGCGATCGCGGGCGGCGCATTCATGGCGCACGAGCAGGCGGGCACGACGGAATTCAAGCGGATCTGGACGAGCCGGCATCACCGCCGCCAAGGCCTCGCGCATCGGATTCTCGTCGAGCTCGAAGCCGAGGCGGTACGTCAGGGCTATACGCGCGTTTTTCTGGGTACCGGACCGCGGCAGCCCGAGGCGATCGCGTTGTATCAGTCGCACGGGTACACGCTGTTGTCGGCACATGACTTCGATGAGGCACAGCCGCCCGGATATTTGTTTGAGAAATATCTCGAAGCTCGAGTTTGAGGTGGATGGCGAGGCGCGATCACTTCGACGCGTTCGCGATCCTGTTCGCGCGCGATAAGCATTCCCGAAACAGGCATAAGCCATCGCGCCCGAATCTGCATAATGGATAGCCCTTTTTCGTGAATATCCGTATGCGGGATCTGTCTTCCTCGCCGTCCGCGCACTTTGCCGACGTTCGCTTCGTCTTGACCGATATGGACGAGACGCTGACCTATCAAGGGCGTCTGCACGCGAGTACCTATCTGGCACTCGAACGTCTTCAGCATCGCGGGATACGCGTGATCCCCGTGACCGCAGCGCCCGCGGGCTGGTGCGACCAGATGGCGCGCATGTGGCCCGTCGATGGCGTGATCGCGGAAAACGGCGGTCTCTTTCTTCAACGCGACACAGACGGACACGCGGTCGCGCGACGCTTCTGGCATCTCGCCGAGGACCTCGCGTCCGTGCGCGAACGACTCGACACGCTGTCGAACACGGTCCGGCGCGAGGTGCCGCACGCGATCCTCGCCGACGATCAGGACTTCCGGCTCGCGAGCCTCGCGTTCAGACGCACGGATCGCGAGACCGATACGAGGATTCTCGACGCGCTCGTCGGCGCGGGCGCGGATGCGACGATCAACAATCTTTGGGTGCTCGCGTGGTTCGGCGGCTACAACAAGCTGTCGATGGCGCTGCGCGTGCTCCAGCAGACGTATGGCGTCGAGGCGGCCGAAGCGGTGCGTGTCGTCGCGTATTCGCGCGACTCGGTCAACGATGCGCCGATGTTCGAATACTTCACGCATACGGCGGGCGTCAGCACGGTCGTCAACGATCTGCCGGATTTGCCGGTGCCGCCGCGCTGGATCACGCGCGGACCGGGCGGCGCCGGTTTCGTCGAGTTCGCGGATGCGATCCTCGCCTCGCTCGGGCCGGCTTGAAATCTCATTGCGCAGGTCGGCACGCTCCGTCTCGTGACATGCGGATGCGTCGTTCAACAGATCTCTGCGGGACATTTGACTGACTCGACTTTTCGGTGGCGATCTCTATCGAGTCTCAACATAATGGCTCAAACGGACTCGCAGACCGCACTCCTATTTCTTCGACTCGCTAAAAAGGATAGACAATGGCTTCAACCATTTCGTGGGCTGATCAAGCGGTTCGCGACGAACTGATCGCGCTCAAGCACCACCAACCGTTCGTGTACGGCCTCACGAATTACATCGCGGCGAACTTGAGCGCGAACGCGTTGCTCGCCGTCGGCGCCGCGCCGGCGATCGGCGCCGCGCTCGACTGGCCGAGCCGCTTCGCGGCCGGCGCGAATGCCTTGTGGATCAATGGCGCGGCGTTGATGAGCAGCGGTCCCGATACGCTGCAAACGGCCGCGCGTTCGGCCCATGAGGCAGGACGTCCGTGGGTGCTCGATCCCGTCGCGTTCGGCGCGGGCAGCCCCGAATACGACGCCGCCATCCGCTCGCTGTTGCCGTTCAAGCCGACCGCGATCCGCGGCAATGCAAGCGAACTCATCGCGCTCGCGGGCGGCGAGGGCGGCAAAGGCGTCGAAACCACCGCGCGGTCCGATGATGCGTTGCCGATCGTCCAGCGTCTCGCGAAGACGACAGGTGCGATCGTCGCGGTCAGCGGGCCCGTCGACTACATCACCGACGGCGATCATGTGCTTGCGACACGGGGCGGCGATGCGCGGCTCACCCAGGTCACGGGCGCCGGGTGCACGCTCGGCGCCTTGATCGCGGCGCTGCTGGCGAATACGAAATCGCCGCTGCAGGCCGTCGGTGCGGCCCATGCGATTTACAAGGTCGCCGCCGAACGCGCAGCGCATGCGCGCGGCACGGGTTCGTTCGCCGTGGCGTTCCTCGACGAATTGTCCTTGCTTGACCCTGCCAACTGAACACGCGGCCGCTCGCCTTATCATCATGTCGTTTTCTCGTACCGGCCAGATGCATCTCGCGGCATTCATGAACGCGGGCGCGCAAGGCACGATTGGCTGGCGCCATCCCGACGCGGCGGACAACTTCCTGTCCGCCGAGTACTACACGCATATCGCGCGCGTGCTCGAAGCCGCGTGTTTCGATATGGCCTTTATTCCCGACGCGCTCGCGATGCCGCGCAGTCTCGGCGGCAACTTCGATCCCGCGGTCCGCTGGGGCAGCGGCACGCCGCGTCTCGATCCCTTGCCGGCGCTTGCGATCATGGCCGCCGTGACGCGTCATCTGGGTCTCGCGGCCACCGTATCGACGGGCTATCACCAGCCGTTTACGCTCGCGCGGACCTTCTCGACGCTCGACCATCTGACGCACGGCCGCGCGGCCTGGAATGTCGTCACGAGCTTTCAGGACGCGGAAGCGCAGAATTTCGGCGAAGACAAGCTTCCGCCGCGCGACGTGCGCTACGCGAAGGCCGAGGAATTCATGGAGGCCACGACGCGGCTCTGGGACAGTTGGGCCGATGATGCCTTGGTCATGGACAAGGCGAGCGGCGTGTTCGGTCATCCCGAACGCGTGCGCGCGACCGACTACAAAGGCGAGTTTTTCAAAGTGCAGGGCCCGCTCGGCGTGCCGCGCTCGCCGCAGGGGTATCCGGTCATCGTGCAAGCCGGCGCGTCTCCCGCGGGACGCGATTTCGCTTCGCGCTGGGCCGATGTCATTTTTTGCAGCCACGAGTCGTTCGAGTCCGCGCAGGCGTTCTATGCCGACATGAAGCAACGCGCCGCAGCGCATGGACGCGATCCGGATCAACTCAAGGTCATCGTCGCCGCGACGACCGTGATCGGCGCGACGCATGACGAAGCCATCGCGAAGCACAACGCGTATGCGGCGCTCGTGACGCCCGAGGCGGGTCTGTAGCGGCTCTCGTATCACGTCAACGTCGATCTCTCGCGTTTCGATCTCGATGGTCCGATGCCCTCGCTCGAAGAGGTCGGCGTGCAAGGTCACTATCAGGAAGTCCTCGAATTCGCGCAGCGCGAGAAGCTCTCGTTGCGCGAGATCGGGACCTGGTACGGCGCGCGGACCGAGGGCGAGATGATCGGCACGCCGACGGAAATCGCCGATCGTATGCAGGATTGGCTTGAACGTGGCGCGGCAGACGGGTTCATGATTCAGGCGACGCATACCCCCGGCGCTTTCGAGGAATTCGGTGTGCACGTGGTGCCCGAGCTTCAACGGCGCGGCCTGCTGCGTACGCGCTATGAAGGCCGGACGCTACGCGATCACCTGGGTTTGACGCGCCCCGAACGCGGTGAATCGCGTCGGCGTGAAAAAAACTCGAATTCGCCTTGGCGCCCCGTTCGATCATGACCACGATATCTCCGCACGATTTTCCCCCCGCGACGTATGTCTCGGCGACGTGGCTTGCACAGCATATCGACGATGCCGATCTGATCGTGCTCGACGCGACGATCGATCGCGAGGCCAAGCCCGATGGCGGTGGCCTCTATCGCGACGGCCACGCGTTGTTCGTCAATGATGGGCATCTGCCGCATGCGCGATTTGCCGATCTGTTCAAAGCGTTTTCCGATCCTTTAGCGAAATATCCGTTTACGAAGCCGGCGCGCGATGCATTGCAAGCGGTGCTGCGCGCGCTGGGCGTCACGACGCGAAGCACGATCGTCGTCTACGATCGTTTGAACGGCGTGTGGGCCGCGCGCGTCTGGTGGGTGCTGCGCGCGTTCGGATTGACCGATGTCGCCGTGCTTGACGGCGGTATGCGGCACTGGGTTCGGCAGGGCGGCGCGCTTGAGTTCGGCGTGGCGCCGATTGCGCCGGCGGGCGATGTCGTCTTGCGCGAGACGCCCGGTTATCTCGTGGATCTCGCGCAAATGAAGGCCGTCGTCGATGGCGAGCGCGATGCGAAGTCGTTCTGTGCGCTTCGGCATCGCGATTTCACGGGCGAGGGCAGCGACGATCCGCGACGCGGCCATATTCCCGGAAGCCGCAGCCTGCCGTTTGCGGATTTGCTCGATGAAAACGGCTTGTTCGAACCCGCGCGCCTGCGCGTGCAGATCGACGCGCACGGGATACGCAACGAGGACACGCTCGTGTTGTATTGCGGGGGCGGCGTCGCGGCGTGCGGTCTTGCGTTGGGTCTCGTCGCGCTCGGGTTCGACGCCAAGCGCCTCAGTGTTTACGACGGCTCGTTGAGCGAGTGGCGCGCCGATCCGACGTTGCCCGTGGTGGTCGGCGAATAGTCCGCCGATTTCGATGTCGTCGATGTCCGGAATACGGTCATGCAGGCATCGGTAAGCGATTGGGCGAGGATGATCCGCGAGGGATCGTATTGAGGATCCGCGCGCGTCGATGAGCGCGGCGCGCGCCAACCGAACCCGTCCTGAAAGTTTTCATGCTTCGCATTAGCGCGGAAATTGAAAATCGCCATGTTCCGAGACACGTTACCTAAGATAAAGGCGCTGTTGTCGCATACCGACTCAAAGGAGCGAACATGCTAGCGGCCAATCTTCTCCAGGAACTGATCAGTGGCGGACGGTATATCTGCAAGAGCACGCCGAGCGCGCGCGGCAATCCGGCACTCGGCGTACTCGGGCAACTCCCGGGAAAATGGTCGAACACGCACGGATTCGAAGGGCACGCATGGAATATGATCGCGCTCCCATTTGGGCCGCCCGGTCAGCTCGGCGACTTTCGGCTGCTTGTCAATCAGGCTAACGAAACGCTCGATTTCGACCTCGTCGATCTTGGCGTGCCCAATCGCGGCGCCGCGCGTCAGGATCAACATCTGGCCGCATTAAGGTATTTGCAGGCGCTTGATCAGGTCGCGGCGACCGACGGCGCAAGCAACGCGAACGGCACGGTAGCGGTCCCCGCCACGCCCGACACGAACGACACGCCGAAAGGAAAGTTTCTCAAGCCGGGCCCCGGCGTGCCGCCGCTCGCGCCGGTCGGGATCCATCGTGAGCCCGGTATCTTTTTGCACCTCGCTAATTTGACGGGCACGGGAGCGGACCTCACGGTCGCCGGACCGGACCTCGCGCGCCTTGCGAATATCCCACACGGCGATGTCGTGCTTGCGATGGGCAATGGCGGCAGCGCTCCGGCCAAGCCGGGCGCGCCGGATCTCACGAACGCCGCATTGCTCGCCGCGTTTTCGGCCTTGCCGATCGGCATTCCGAATCCGACCTTGGCCAATCCCTATCTGGCGCCTTACCAACATTTCCATGCGGCGCCGTTTCAAGGCGTGTTCGATCCGAGCAATCCGCTTGCGATCCTGAACGGAGCGATCCAGAAGGTCTTGCCTGGTGCCGTCATTCTGAACACGACGACGTTTACGGTGGACAGCACGCTCAACGGCGGTATTCAGAACATTCCGTTCATCATCGCCCAAGCGCAAGCCGCGCAAGTCATCGCGACGTTCTGGGTGCAGGAAGTTCAGGTCGCCGAGGGTACACGTTACGTGCTCCAGTACGCGCAGCGCGTGATTCTCGAGTTTTTCCCGCGCACGGATGGCACGCCCGGTAAGATCCAGTGGCCGCATATCTCGGTTAACACGATGATTCGGGAGTTGCCGTGACGGCGTGATAGGGCGTTGTCATGCGATGCATCGCATGCGAGGTTTGTTCGCGCCCGGCATGAGATGTATCGCGCGATTCGAGTCTTGCGTTTGCTGCGTGAAGGAACGTGAGCGTGTCACGACCCCGGTTTCGAATCGCTTTGCACGACGCATTGTGCAAAGCGATCCATGCGCGCGCGGTCCGCGCACTTCCGATGTCCCATCGTGCGCGATACATGATTTGGCAAGTGCTTAGCGTGCTGATGTATTGAGTGCGATGCACGCGAGCGCGCCAAACGACGCGTCGACGATGCCGCTTACCCGCGCGCGGGCATACGCGAGCCCTGCTTTGCAATCCTTCTTGTCAAACCGAATCGCGGAATCTTTAATGAATGTGCGACGAACGCGCGTTCTGTCGACGAGCCGTGTTCATGACCTGGAGGTGGCGCCATGCAGGAATTTGAGCTACCCGTTGTTTCGGCCGACCTGTCTCCGTTGGACACGCTCGACCAGATGTACTCGGCCCATAGCGCGGGCGTCATCGTGATCGACGAAGGTCAAGCGAGATTGCTCGGCGCGCAGCAGGTTGCCGACGGTCTCGAAGCGGGCGACGACACAGTCAGAACCGTCCAGGCCTTGGGTGTCGTCTTGAAAGCGAGTATCGAGCAGTGGGTCAAGATGCGCGAGGCATCGATGCGATTGCGGTCCGTCGAGGGCGGCGGAAGCACCGTACAGGTCGTCGTCGACGAGCGCGATGTCGGGAATTACCTCCGCGTCACCATTTCGCGTTGCACGAATCCGATACAGCGGCATTACTACCCGCCGCGCACGGATAACGAGAAGATCAACCCGACCCAGTGTTTTTGCGGAAGCGACATGGAATGATCCACGAGGAGCTGACCCATGCTGAGCACGCTGCTGAACAATATCGTCGCCGCGTTTTCCAAGTCTTTCCTGATCGCGAGTTTTCTTCCGGTTCTGACGTTCGTATTCATGAACGGGCTGTTTGCCTACTTGTTTTTCGACCCATGGAGAGCGTGGTGCAATGCGAACCTCGTCCATTATTCGGAAGGCTCGCAGCTCATCTTCCTGATCGGCGCACTCGTGGTCCTGCTGATCGTCATGTCGTATCTCGTTTCAAGCATGAGCAATTTCATGAGGCAACTCATGGAAGGGCATTGGTCCAATCTGCTGACCTCGCTGTTCGCGCCTGCCCAGGGGAAGCGGCTGTTGCGCATCGAAGAAAAAAGAAGCCAGGCGAGCGAATTGAGCCTCCGGCTCGATGATTGCGCTAAGCAACGCGTCGCGGTGGTGTCTGCAGAGCGTGAGAATTCCACCGACGAGGAGTATTCGGGAGATCCGTCGCTCGAAAAGACGATTGATTTACTTAAGCGCCTGCGCGCGCAGAATCGCTTGCTCGATGCCGACAAGCTCGAAGGCGCCTTGTTGAGGTTCAACGAGTTACTCGAGACCTATCGCTTGAATGGGCATGCCTTGGTGCGCCGCTCGCTTAATGTCTGCAACGAGGAGTTGCACGATCTGATTCAGTTCGGGCGTGAACAGGCGACCCTCGAATATCTGCGATTCACGAATTTGAGAGATTCGAGTTTCGGGACCTATCTCGCTCCGACGCGGATGGGAAACATCGCGGCCAGCGTGCAATCAAGTATCGAGCGCCGCTATGCGTGCGATCTCAATTCGGTGCTCTCGAATTTGATCGTCTGCGTTCAGCAAGGCGAGCGAAAGGACACGACGCTTCAGGACGCCAAGGTACAGCTTGATTTCCTGATCGTGTCGTCGTTCTTGACAGGATGCTGGACGGTCGTCTGGATGGCGGTGCTTTTCTGGTTTCACTCAAGGGCGTGGTTTGTGATCGTCGCGCTGGGCGGACCGGTGCTGACCTATTGCTGGTATCTTGCGGCCGCCGAGCAATACCGGGCCTTCAACGATGTCCTGTCGACCGTGTTCGACATCTATCGCTTTGATTTGTTGAAAGCGCTGCATATGCCGATTCCCGTCGATGTCGACGAGGAGCGCTTGATCTGGCCGCAATTGGACAAGCTGGCCGACACACAGGGCGGCGAGCGAATCAATTTCCGCTACGTCGTACCTGTCGCTAAATGACGCAGCCGAATCCGAGTCCCAATCGTGAGCGTCGCAGCCGTGAAGCGATCTACGTCATCGCGCTGCGGCATTGGCTGGTGCCGATTCTCGTCTTCGCGTATGGGATCAGCGTTTTTGTGATCGGCGTCTGCCATGGCGAAGGCGGATTGCATTGGCCGCATCAGCATCTGCGCCCCTACCGCGCGACACGAGACCTGCCGATCAATACGCGTCTCGAAGCGATCGACGTCAAGCATCCCGAGTCGGATTTCAGCAGTCAGTTCTGGAGCGTACCGGACTTCGAGCGACAGATGAAAGGGCGCTACACGACCGAGGCGATCCGAGCGGGCGCGGAGATCGATCCCGGCTCGCTGGCATCTGTGCCGCATGTCCAAGCGGATGTCAGGATGATTGCGCTTGAGGACGCCAAGGGATGGTCGAGTTTCTTGAACGCGGGATCGCAAATCAGGGTGTGCGATTCGACGAAGACGTGTACGTCGAGCGTTCACACGGTCGAAGCGGTCTATTGTGACGCGTCGAAAGTCCCGGTTTGCTATGCGGCCGTCGATACGGCGGGCGATCCCAAAGATATTCCTGTGCTCGAAAACCACGATCTTCGGATCATCCCGGTCAAGTTCTAGCGAGGTACGCGATGCAGACGCAACGATGGACGCGCGTGTCAGAGGTCGACGTAGGCGGTTCGAACGGCATGATGTGGGTGCCCGCGGTCGACATCATGACGGTCGGGCGAATCTATCGGATTCAGGTGCTCCCCGACGGCCACCGACAACAACGGTGGTTTCCCGACGGGGTCCCGGCAGCCGGGTGCACGGCCGACGGCGCTCCGACGCTGAGCCGCAACGGCAGCCCGCTCGTGATGCCCGAGCTGGCCGTCGGCGCATTGATCGGCCGTATCGGCGGCAGCACGGCCGACGACGTCGTCGACAAGGAACGCATGTTCGTGTTTTCGATCGGGCAGTATTGCGTGTTCCAGGTGCCCGAGGTGCCGAAGGCGGGCGCGCTCTTTTTAACCGGCAACGAAGCGCGCGCCTTCGTGAATCTGTTCAAGGGAACGCTTAAGGTGTCGATCGAACAGGCATTGTGAATCGATGTCGCCGAGGTGCCTCGCGCCCGGCGTCTCGCGCGTCGTAAGTCGCGCAATTCAAGGCGTCATGGACCGACTTCGAAGGTCTTGCGCGCATCGGCGGGGCAAATTACGCCGCGATTGACACGGATCAAGCCCCGCCGCGCCAAACGCGCCGATCATCGGACCTGCCCCCATTCGACGGTGGGGCGCCATACAAGCCGGCTGCACGCGCGCCGGTCTCTGAGGTCCGGGAGCGACACCATGACGCACGATATCGACTCGACGCAGCCAGACGGGCCGCGTTGCCGGCATATTCTCGTCGCGGCCGAAGGCGGCGCGGGGTTGCGGCCGCTCGCGCGGTGCGCGATGCATCTCGCTTCGCCCGATGCCGCCCTTCATCTGATCGCGGTCACGGGCGATCCGCGCATGCAGTTTTCCTCGGTGTCGCTCCAGATGTCGCCGTGGCTCGACGCCCACGAAGCCGTGCTCGCCGCAAGCCGGACCACGGTCGACGGCGTCGCGCGAGAGGTCGTGGGTGCCGGATCGGTGCCGACGCCGACGGCCTCGGTCCTCGATCTCTCGATGCAGTCCGATTCGGCCGCGCAAGCCGTCGCGTCCGTCGCGCTCAAGGTCGGCGCGTCGTTGATCGCGATGACCGCGTTCGGACACGCCGAGCGCGGACGCGGCATCTGGCGTATCGATCCCGAGGAGCTCGCCGCGGCGTCCGCGTGTCCCGTGCTCTACGTGCCCTATGCATGCCTCGAAGACGGCCGCACGCATATGAAGAAGGTCATGGTCGGGCTCGACGGCAGCGACACGGCCTTTAACGCGTTGTCGTTCGCGATCGCGCGCGCCCCGCGCGACGCGGCGATTCACGTCGTCTATGTCGTCGATCACGCGCCGGGCCTGCGCCATCCAGAGCGTATCGCCGCGCTCATGAAGGAAGGCTCGCGCGCGCTCGCATGCGCCGATGCGATGCTCAAGGAACACGGACGCGAAGCGCACACGACGATGATCGGCACGTCGACGCGCGCGCACGACGTCATGGAAAGCATCGCGCACGAGGCCGAGCGCTGGGGCGCGGATCTCGTCGTACTGGGCAATCGCGGACGCAGTCCGCTGAGCCGCTGGCTGCTCGGCAGCGTGGCCGAGCGCATGCTGCGCGGCGCGCGGACGGCGGTCTTGATCGTGCCGGCGTTCGATCGCCGCGCCTCGCTGCGCGAAGCCGCCGACGCGATGGAGATCGATCGCGACGCTGTGCTCGAAACCGGCAGGACCTTGCCGCCGATTTTTCTCTAAGACCGCTTGAACCGATCAGGCGGGCTCGGATGTCGGCACGTCGGGCGGCTCGGCAATATCGCCCTCGTAGGTGCGCAATAGCGCGCCGAACGCTTCGCCGGGCATCGGCTTGCCTAGCAGAAACCCCTGCAGTTCATCGCAAAACAGCGTATTGAGCCGATCGAGCTGCGACGGCGTCTCGACGCCCTCGGCAACGACATCCATTTCGAGCGCATGGGCCAGCGCAATGATCGCGGAAACGATTGCCGTGCTTTCATGGCCATCGGTGTCGAGCCCGTTCGTAAAGAAGCGATCGATCTTGAGCTGCTTGGCCCCGAAGCGCTGGAGATAGGCAAGACTCGAATACCCCGTGCCGAAGTCGTCGATCGCGATCTCGAACCCGCTACGCTGGAACTCGCGGATCATCTCGGTCGTATGCGCGGCGTCCTGCATCGCGACGCTTTCGGTGATTTCGAAAATGATCTGCTCGGGCGTGACGTTTTCGGTTTCGAGAATGCCGAGAATCGTCGTGACGAGTTCCGGCTGCACGAGCTGGCGCGGCGATAGGTTGATCGCGATGCGCACCACCGGCAGATCTTCGTCCTGCCAAAGATGAATATGCCGGCATGCTTCGCGCACGACCCAATACCCGATCTGCACGATTTGGCCCGAGCGTTCGGCGATCGGGATGAATTCGGCCGGCGGCAGCGAACCGAGTTCGGGGTGGGTGAGCCGCAGCAGGGCTTCCGCGCCCGCGAGCGTCGTGCCGCCGTCGCGGAACTTCGGCTGGAAATGCAAGGAGAAATAGTTCGCTTGCAGTCCGTCGTGCAAGGCGCGCTGGATCAACAGGGTCCGCGTCGCGGCCTCGTTCATCTTCGCTTCGAAATACCGCCACGTGCCGCGCCCGCTGCGCTTGACCTCATACATCGCCGCGTCGGCATTCTTGAGCAGCGTTTCGACCGTATCGCCGTCTTGCGGATAGATCGCGATGCCGATGCTCGGCGTCACGTGCAGCGGCTGGCCGTCGTCCCATTGTCCGTCGCGCATGCGCGTGAGCAGGCCCTCGGCGACCTTGCCGGCATCTTCGGCCGACGTGATGTGCTCGACGAGCAGCACGAATTCGTCTCCGCCGATCCGCGCCACGGTGTCGTCGCCGCGCACGCAGTGCAGCAGACGCCGTGCGAACACTTTGAGGACTTCGTCGCCGACGGTGTGCCCCAACGAATCGTTGATCGTCTTGAATCCGTCGAGATCCATGAACAGCACGGCGAATTGCGTGCCCCGCAGCTTCGCCATCGTGATCGCGTGATTCATGCGCTCCGTGAGCGTCAGGCGATTCGGCAGATCCGTCAGGCTATCGAAAGCCGCCATCCGGATGATCTGCCCGTTCAGTTTCGATACCGAGCCGACCAGATAATCGGTGCGCGCGTCGTAGCGCGACAGCATCAGCGTGACGATCAGGATCGCGAAGGTCAGCAGCGTGACGGTCGTCGCGAGCCAGGGCAGGTCGATGCCGCGCGCCGCGCCGCAGATCGCGCCGGGCAGGAAGGTCGCGGCGGCGTTGCCCGTGTAGTGCATGCCGCTGATCGCGAAGCCCATGACGAGCGCGGCGCCCACGCGTTTGAGGCTCACGTGGCGTTGCTGCGTATCGCTGAGCGTGTGCGCGATGCGCAACGCGACGCCCGACGCGAGGATCGCGATCACGATCGACGCGGCGAATAGCCAGGGGTCGTAGACGATGCCGGGCTGCATTTCCATCGCCGCGTCGCCCGTGTAGTGCATGCCCGCGATGCCGAGTCCCATCAGGACGGCAGACGCCGCGACGCGCCGGTGCGACAGCGTCTTGCGCGCGATGACGCGGAGCGCGAACAGCGACACGACGATCGCGATGACAAGCGACGCGCCCGTGATCGTGAAGTCGTATCCGATCGGAATCGGCAGCGAGAACGACAGCACGCCGATGAAGTGCATCGACCAGATGCCGATGCCCATCGCCGTGGCGCCGCCCGCGAGCCATGCGAGCCGGTGCATTCTGCGCGTGAGCAGCGCAATGCGCGCGGACAGGTCTAGTGCGGTGTACGAAGCGAGCGTCGCCACAATGAACGAAAGCGCGACGAGCCAGAGGTTGTAAGTGCCATGCATACGCGGTTCAGCTTTGGGATCAGCTCGGGTCTCTAACCTTACGTTTAACGGTAAGGGAAAAAAATTCTTGAGCGATCTTGCGTGAACATGCGCTGTGCATTGTGCCAGCGTAAGGCTACGTAAAACTAAATGTGATCAAGCGTGTACGCGAGACGCATACGTTTCGCGGATAACCGCGAGCCCATGAGGGGGAAGTAGAACGCGTGTTCGAATCGTTTCACGCGTGCGATACGGCGATATCTTCGCGCGTAATCGTATGAAGAGTATGGGGATTGATGCATCGTGAGCGTGGATTGATTCCTAAGACGGACTGCGCGCACGCTCACGATTTGGGAGATGTTTAGCGCCCCTCGAATTTCGGCGCCCTTTTTTCCTTGAACGCCGCGCGGCCTTCGGCGGCATCGTGTGTCGCGAAGCAGATCGTCTGTAACTCGCGTTCGTACGCAAACGCCATATCGCGCGTCATGTTGACGGCCGCGCGCAAATTCATCTTCGCGGTCTCGGCCGCGATCGGCGCGCGTGCGGCAATCGTACGCGCGAGCGCCGTCGCATGCGCGAGCAGCGCATCGGGCGCGAGCAGCGTGCTCACGAGACCCCATTCGGCGGCTTGCGCTGCCGTGATGGGTTCGCCCGTCATGATCATGATCGCGGCATGACTCGGGCCGATCGAATGACTCAAGGCATGCGCGACGCCGCCGCCGCCGACCCATCCGAGCTTGATTTCAGGCGCGGCGAATTGCGCGGCCGTCGAGGCCACGCGGATATCGGCCGCCAACGTCATTTCGAGTCCGCCGCCATAGGCCATGCCGTTGACGGCCGCGAT
Source organism: Pararobbsia silviterrae (assembly GCF_003628125.1). Taxonomy (GTDB): domain Bacteria; phylum Pseudomonadota; class Gammaproteobacteria; order Burkholderiales; family Burkholderiaceae; genus Pararobbsia; species Pararobbsia silviterrae. The sequence goes on along the minus strand of NZ_RBZU01000013.1, from coordinate 45,313 downwards.
CAGCGGTTTGCGCAGCGCGCGCAACGCATCGACATAGTCGGTCCGATTGCGAAACGCCCAGGGATCGGGGTAACGGTCGAGTTCCTTGACGTCGCTGCCGACGCAGAACGCGCGCTCGCCCGCGCCGGTCACGATGACCACGCGAACCGCGGGGTTGTCGTTGCAATGCTGAATCGCCGAGACGAGTTGCGCGGACATCTCGGGTGTCATCGCGTTGTGTTTGGCGGGACGGTTCAGCGTGATCGTCGCGACCCAGTCGCGAATGTCGAGATCGACGGATTCCATGCGAGTGCCCTTATAGGTGCGATATACGTGCGGTATGCGTGCAATACACGTACGAATTCGGGTGAGGGGCCCGATCGGGCCGCGGGTGTCGCGTGCGCGATCGAAGCGCATCGCGCGATGCGTTCGACGCGCGGCGCGTATCGAATCTAGAGACGCTCTTCGCCGACGTTGCCGGCCGCGATCAACGCGTCGATCCTGGCGTCGTCATAGCCGAGTTCCTTGAGCACCTCGCGGCTGTGTTGGCCCGTCAACGGCGCGCCGCGCCGGACAACCGACGGCGTCTGCTCGAACTTGATCGGGAATCCGGGCGTGCGCACGCGTCCTTCGGTCGGATGGTCGTATTCGATCATCGTGCCGTTGTGCGCGATCTGCGGATCGGCCGCGATATCGGCATAGCCATAAACGGGACCGCACCAGATATCGACGGCCTCGAAGGCCGCGAGCCAGTGCGCGGTCGTGTTCGTCAGCAGGCGCGCCTGCGTGATCGCGAAGATCTCGTCGCGCCGGTTCCAGACACCCGTTTCCTCGTCGATCTGCGCGAGCTCGGGCGCGTCGACGATCTGCGCGAGCAGCGCGAGCGGCGGCGACGACAAGGCGATAAAGCTGTCCTGTGTCTTGAACACGCCGTAAGGCGCGCGGATATACGGATGCGCATGCGGTTCGCCGAGCCGCGTCTGCGGCATGCCGCCGACCGTATGGACCGAAATCTCCTGCATCTGCATCGCGACGATCGCATCGAGCATATTGACTTCGATGCGCTGTCCGACGCCCGTGCGTTCGCGATGCAGCAGCGCCGCGAGCACGCCTTCGAACGCGGTATAGGCGGTCACGGCATCGACGAGATATTGGCCGGCCGGACTCGGCGGCTCGCCGTCACGGCCCACGCTGAGCATCGCGCCGCTCATGGCTTGCAGCAGCAAGTCCTGTCCGGGCCGCGTTACGTACGGTCCCGATTCGCCGTAGCCCGACATCGAGACGTAGATAAGCTTCGGATTGATCGCTTTGAGCGTCTCGTAGTCGACACCGAGCCGCGCCGCGACACCCGGTCGATAGTTCTGCAGAAAGACGTCGGACGAGCGCACGAGGTCGAGCAGGATCGCCTTGCCTTGCGCGGATTTCAAGTCGATCGCGAGACTGCGCTTGTTGCGGTTCAACGAAAGAAACGACACGTTGATGCGCTTGCCCTTCGCGTTGCCGGCGGGCTTGTGACGCTGCCATTCGCCGCTGATCGGCTCGATCTTGATGACGTCCGCGCCAAGATCGCCGAGCCGTTGCGCGGCAAACGGTCCGGCCATCGCGATCGAGCAGTCGAGAACGCGATATCCGTCGAGAATCTGAGTGTGGCCCTGGGCCATGTGCTTGCTCCGGTCTACGTTGGCCGCGTGCGTCACGGCAGGTTTTCTCGCACATAGATGTCGATGCGCGTCGGTGCGATGCCCGTCGACGGGTCGCGGCCGGCCTCGACGTTGAGCAGCATCCGGCACGCATCGACCGCTTCGCGCCGCGGGTTCTGCGCGACGACGGCGTCCATGACGCCGTCGACGACGAGACTGCGCGTATCGCTCGTGATCTCATGCCCGATGAAGCAGATCTCGCCGGCGCGGCCCGATTCGCGCAGCGCGGCCCCGACGCCGGCGGACCCCGCGCCGATGTTGTAGATGCCCATCAGGTCCGGATGCTGATCGAGCAGGCCGCGCGTTTGCGCATAGTTGCGTTCGGCGTCGTCGTGACCTTCGCGCAGTCCGACGATCTCGAGATCCGGATAGGCTTCCGAAATGATGTGCAGGAAACCCATCTCGCGTTCTTCGTGGCCGCGATACGCGAGGCTTCCCGCGATCATCGCGATCTTGCCCGCGCGCGGGCCGATGAAACGGCCGAGCAGCAGGCCCGCCGTGCGTCCCGCGGCGCGATTGTCGATGCCCACGTAGCCCGCGCGCTTCGAACTCGACAGGTCCGAGACGAGCGTGACGACGGTGACGCCGCGCTCGACGAGATGCCGCACGGCCTCGCGCACGAACGGATGTTCGAGCGCGACGAACGCGACGCCTTTCGAATCGCGTCCGATCTTGACGAGCGACCGCGCGAGCACTTCGGGATCGAAGCCTTCGATGAAATGGACACGGCCCGTGATCGGCAGCGGCGCGAGCTCTTCGTGCAGGCCTTCGATGCGTTCGGCCAGTTCGCGGATAAACGTATTGCCGCCCGCGGGCAGGACGAAGTCATAGACGCGCGGGCCGGCGGAGGGATGCTCGGCGGCGCGGATCGGCAGCGCATGCGGCGTCGGCTCCGATGCGATGTAGTCGAGTCGCCGCGCGGCGCGCAGGACCTTGTCGATCGTCAACGCGCGCACGCCTTGCCGTCCGTTGAGCACGCGGTCGACGGTCGCGGTCGAGACCTCGGCCTCGCGCGCGATATCGACGATCGTCGCGCGTCCGTTCAATGAAGAGATCATGGTCGACACGATGCCTCGCTCCCGGTTTGAAATCGGCGTCCGATCGAATGAGGGCCGACGCCCATCAGCGCTTGAAATCTAGACACCGTATCGGTGGACGTCAAAGATGCGCCGCGATGATGTAAATGCATCATCGCGATGATGCGATGCCGCGAAACGGCGCGAGGCGAATCGCCGAAATCGACGGCCGAAAAATGGCGCGGCGCACGATCGCGCGTCGTCGCGCGCCCATCAAAACCCATCACGCGATGGCGGGTTTGGCGCGCGCGAACGGCCGTCCTATGCTTGGCGACACCTCGTCGTGCGTGCATGCGATCCGCTGCGCGGACGCGCATCCGGGGCGCCGCGCACATCGTGCTCATCGCGCGCATCGCGCAGATGCGCATGCGCGGCCGCGTGTTTTCTTCACTTCGATACGAGGTTCCATGCAACTCTACGAACAGACGTTGTCCCGGCGCGCGCTCGATGCGCGCGTCGGCATGTTGTCCCAGGTCGCGGGTGTGCAGCTCTATACGCTGGGCGACGGCGTCGAGCGCGGCGTGCGCTGCCTCGAGTTCCGCACGGGCTCGGGTCTTGTCTTCACCGTGCTCGTCGATCGCGCGATGGATATCGCGCGTTGCGAGTATCGCGGCGCGTCGATCGGATGGCATTCGCCGGCGGGGTTCCGTCATCCGGGCCTTCACGAATATGAAGGCGAACAAGGACTCGCATGGCTGCGTTCGCTGTCGGGACTCATCGTGACCGCGGGACTCGATCACACGCTGTTCATGGACGCGCAGGCCGCCGAACATTTCCACTACTCGCCGCGCAAGCACGTCGCGAGTTCGCTGCATGGCCGCATCGGCACGATCCCCGCGCGGTTGACCGGTTATGGCGAACGCTGGGACGGCGACGAGTGCGTGCTCTGGGCCGAAGGCATCATCCAGCAATCGACGGTGTTCGGCGAGGATCTGTATCTGCGCCGGCGCATCGAAGCCGTCGTCGGCGGCCACACGATTTCGCTGCACGACGAGGTCGTCAATCACGGCTTCTATCGGACGCCGCATATGTTTCTCTATCACATCAACGTCGGGTACCCGGTGCTCGACGAGGGCAGCGAATATGTCGCGCCGATCGTCGAAACGCCATGGGCCGCGCATGATGCCGCGCTGCGCGCGCAAGGCGTCGGCTATCGCACGCAACCGGCGCCGCGTCACGATTTCCACGAGCAGGTCTACGAACACACGATGCGCGCCGATGCGCAAGGCATCGTGCCGGTCATGCTCTGCAATCGCGGCTTCGACGCGGGGCGCGGGCTCGGCGTGCTGATCGAGACGCGCAAGTCGGAATTTCCATGCATGTTCGAATGGCAGGCGCTCCAGGAAGGGCACTATGCGATCGGCATCGAGCCGTCGACGCATCACGTGCTCGGCAAGCCGTTCGCGCAATCGCGCGACGAGGCGATCTGGCTCGAACATGGCGAGTCGCGGCGCTATCACACGCGTCTGTCGGTGCTGCCCGATATCGAGGCCATCGACCGTCAGCGCGATCGCATTCGCGCGATCGCGGCACAGCCTTCGGACGAATACGTTTCGACGACGGCGAACTGGGAACCGATCGGCGGCGCGCGCTGACGGCCCCGTCCCTCGACTCGATACGAAAGGATGGACATGAAAGACAAGCGGATCCTGATCACGGGCGGCGCGGGTGGTCTCGGCGCGATCGCATGCTGGGCGTTCGCGGCGCAAGGCGCGCATGTCGTCGCGCTCGATCGCGGCGACGACCTTGAAGAACGGATCGCGGCAGCGCGCGGGACATTTGAGTCGCTGCGTGCATCGGCGTCGCACGCTACCGCGGGCGGCACGTATGAGCCGCATGACGTGCCGGCCGCGATATCGGGATCGGTACGCTGCCTCGCGGCCGACCTTGCCGATACGCCCGCGCTCACGCGGACGATCCGCGCCGAGATCGACGCACGAGGCGGTTTCGATATCCTGATCAACAACGCCGCGATCTATCCGAGCAAGCCGTTCCTCGACTATGCCGAGGTCGAGCTGCGCGCGGTTCACGCGGTCAATACGCATGCGCCGCTCGTGCTCGCTCAATTGCTCGTGCCGCATATGCAGCGGCAGCACTGGGGACGCATCGTCAATATTTCGAGCATCACGTTCTACGGCGGTTGGGGCGAACTGTTGCCGTACGTCACCTCGAAGGGCGCGCTCGTCGGCGCGACGCGCGCGCTCGCGCGCGAACTCGGCGTGCATGGAATCACCGTCAACTGTGTGAGCCCCGGCGCATTTCCGACGGCGGCCGAAGCGATCCATCCGGATCCCGAGGGCTATCAGGCGATGGTCATCGGGCGTCAATCGATCAAGCATCGCGGCAATGCGCTCGATATCGCGAACGCCTTGCAGTTCTTCGCGTCGGAGCACAGCGGCTTCGTTACGGGGCAGGTCCTCGCGGTCGACGGCGGCTGGTATATGAACTGACGCGTCGCGGATGCGCGTCGCGCATCCGTCTTTCATTCACGAAAGCAATAGGGCCGCTCGATCGAGCGGCCCTGTTCGTTATCAGCCCTTGACGGCGCCGACCGCGATGCCCGACACGATCCGGCGTTGGAACACGACGTAGAGAATCACGATCGGCGCGGCGGCGAGCACGAGTCCCGCGCAGAGCAGCGGCACGTTCGTCGTGTATTCGCCGCGCAGCGCCGCGATGCCGACCATCAATGTCCGGTTGTCCTGCAGCACGAGCAGCGAGATCAGCACGTCGTTCCAGCAATAGAGCGTGTTGAGGATGCCGAGCGTGACGAGCGCGGGCTTGCCCAACGGCAGCATCACATGCCACCAGGCCTGCAGAATGCTCGCGCCGTCCATGCGCGCGGCCTCGAGCAGCTCGCGCGGCAGACTCGAATAGAACGCGGTCATCAGATAGACACTGAACGGCAGAAAGAACGCCGTGTACGAAATGATGAGACCGATCCGCGTATTGATGAGGCCGAGCGCGATGATCGTCTGATAGAACGGTACGAGCACGACCTGCACGGGAATCATCAGCGACGCGAGGATCACGACGAACACGAGCTTGCGATACGGAAACCGCAGGAACGCGAACGTGAAGCCCGCGAGCGACGAGACGATCAGCAGGCACGCGACCGCGCCGACCGTCACGACAATCGAGTTGATGTAGTACTCGCCGAGATTCGCCTGCACGCAGGCCTGGAAGAAGTTCTCGATCGTCGGATGCGAGGGCAGGCCGAAGCGGTCGAGAATATAGTCCTTCGACGACTTGAACGCGTTGTTCAGCGCGAAGCCGAGCGGATAGATGCACGACGCGGCTAGGACGGCCATCGGAATGGTCAGCATCCAGAGCACGCGCCGGTCCTGCTTGACGGTGATCGCCATGACTTCGGTCTCAGAGATTGGCGTTGCGGGTCATGATCCGGATCTGCAGCCAGGCGATGCCGCCCATCAGCGCGAACAGCACGACCGAAATCGCGGCCGCATACGAAGGCCGGTTCATCTTGCCCTGTTCGATCCAGATCAGGAATTCGGGGAGCGTCGTCGAGGTGCCGGGACCGCCGTCGGTCAGCACATAGATCAGGCCGAACATCGACGTGAGCACGCCGACCGTCGTGATCACGGCGACGAATTCGATGATCGGACGCAGCGTCGGAATGATGATGTAGACCCACGTCTGCCAGATATTCGCGCCGTCGAGCCGCGCGGCTTCGATCATGTCGTCGCCGACGGTCGAGAGCCCCGCCATGAAGATCAGCACGCCCATGCCGAAGGTCGACCACATCTGCACGCCGATCAGACTCATGAGGGCGGTCGATCCGTTGCCGAGCCAGTCGACGGCGTCGATGCCGAACGTATCGAGCATCGCGTTGAGGTTGCCGTCATAGCGGAGCACGACGTTGAAGATCGACCCGATGATGACGCTCGACAACACGGCTGGAAAGAAATAGACGGCCCGATACAGCTTGCCGCCGGGCACGCCCTGATGGATGAGGATCGCGAGCAGCATCGGCAGCATGACCCAGATCGGCAGCGTCGCGAGCAGGATCAGCGTGTTGACCATCGAATCGCGGAACGACGGGTCGTGCGCGAGCGCGACGTAGTTCGCGACGCCGACGAAGCCGACCTTGCCCGACGGCGTCTGGCCGAGCAGCGAAAGCACGCCGCCCCAGCCGAGCGGAAAGATCCGGAACACGATGACGAGCAGCAAGGCGGGGGACAGCAGCAAAAACGCCATGCGCTGCTCGGATCGGTCGGCGGCGCGCCGTTTCGCGGGCGACGACGCGGGTCTCGGTTCGTGCGCGATGCCCGAACTCGCCGGGGCGGAGGATTTCGACATGGTGTTAGCGCTTTGCGGAGGCCTGAACTTCATCCATGCGAGCGGCCGCCTTGTCGACGGTCGTATCGCCGTTGAGCAGCAACTGGCTCTGGCGGTGCCATTCTTCCATTTCGGCGGCCGACGCGCCGAGCAAGGTCGTCGTCACGGCCGAATCCTTGAGCCAGCCGAGGATGATCTTGACCGTCGGTCCCTTGAACGACTGGAGATCGACGCTGCTGTTCGCGGGCAAGGCGCCCGCGTCGTTCGCGAAGACCTGGAGCGCGGCCGGGCTGGCGAGCGCCTGCACGAGCTGCTTCGCGAGCGCGACGTTTTTCGAAGCCTTGTTGACGCCGTAGCCGATGCCGCCCGAGACCGGCAAGCGCGGATCGTCGGGCGGATTGCCCGCGGCGACGGTCGGCGACGGCATCTTGTAGACGCCGAGTTTCTCAGGCGTCAGGAATTCCTCGAACTGCTTCCAGTGCGCGACGTCCGAGATGAGGCCGATCGTGTTGCCCGCGTCGCCGCGCATGAACTGCTCGTATTCGTCCATGAACTTCGTCGTCGAGTTCGCGCCCTTCGGATACCAGCCGTCCTTTTGCGTATCGACCCAGGCCTGCAGAATCGTCTTGACCTGCGGGCTCGACCACTTGAGCTTGCCCGCGGCGAATTGCGCCTGTTCGTCGGCGGTCATCGACGTCGCGGCGAGCGACGAGAAGAAGAATTCGGCGCCGTAGCCTTCCTTGTTGCCGAGCGCGAAGCACGGAATCTTGGTGCCCTTTGCCTTGAACGCCGCACACACGCGCTTGAGATCGTCCCAGTTTTTCGGCGGCTTGTTCGGATCGAGGCCGGCTTGCGTGTAGAGCGCCTTGTTGTAGTAGACGACAAAGCCCTGGAGCGTCAGCGGCAACGCATAGGTCTTGCCGCTCGCGTCCTGGAATTCCTTGACGCCGAGCATGCCCTTGTCGAGGCCGCTCAGATCGACGAGGTCGGACATGCGCGCGCGCGCTTGCGCGCCGCCGTTGAGCAGGAACACATCAGGGCCCGCGTTGGCCGCGAGCGAGGTGCCGAGTATCGTGTAGTACTGCTCGATCGGCTGGCCGACGAACTTGACCGTGACGCCCGAATGCGCGGCCTCGAAGTCCTTTTTGACTTTCTGGAAGTACGACGATGTCGCGGGATCGCTCGACTTCCAGTCCCAGACGGTCAAGGTCTGAGCGGCGGCCGCCGCGGAAAGCGCGAGTGCGGCCAGGCCGACTCCAATGCGTGAAATCAATGGGCTATGCACAACTGTCTCCGATGGGTTTTTGTGTCAGGAATGCGTACGTATTCGACTTTCACGACCTCGTGATGCGTTGCGTCGAGCGGCTGTCGCGTCAAGACTTCATCGCGCCGGACGCTCGATATCGGCGAGCGTGTCGCACCGAGACGGCGCCGCTCGCCGAGTGGACGTCGTGCCTAATGGATCTCGCGCTCCGGCAGCCCGAGCGGCGGCGGCCCGAGTTCGCTCGCGTCGAACACGTCGGGCCGGCGCAGTTCACGGCGCGCGTACTCGCTGAGCACGAGGCCGTGGCCCGGCTGTTCGGGGGCGATCGCGACACCGTCGCGGATTGGGATCGGCTCCTCGACGAGCGCGTCGAAGTTCTGGAACGAGTATTCGAGCCATTCGGTCTCGGGCAGCGCGCAGGCGCAGTGCACGCCGACTTCGAGGAAGGTATTGCCGACCGTCACGGGCACGCCGAGCTCGGCCGCGAGCCAGCCGATGCGCATGACGTCGGTGACCTGGCCGTGCACGTTGAGCAGATCGACGGCGTCGGCCTGCATCAACGCGCGCTTGCCGCTCGCGTCGAGATATTCGCCCGTATTGAGCGCGGTCCACGGCGCAGCCTGCCGGATATGCCGCAGGCCCGCGAAATCGTTGCGCAGCGTCGGGTCTTCGACCCAGAGCAGCGCATGGCCCGCGTCGCGGATGCGTTCGAGCTTCATGACGGCTTCCTTCGGCGACCAGGCTTCGTTCGCGTCGATCATGATCTGCGCGTCGCGGCGCACGGCTTTCTTGAGCAGATCGAGCCGATGGAGGTCGCGTTCGAAGTCGTGGTGGCCGACCTTGATCTTGAACGCGCGATAACCGAGCGCATCGGCGCGTCCGAAGAGTTCGGAGAACGCGGTGTCGCTCAGATGGAAATCGAGCCCGCTCGCATAGGCGTTGACGCGATCGCGCCGCGCACCGAGCAATTGCCAGAGCGGCAGACCCGCCTGTTTCGCCGCGAGGTCCCAGAGCGCGACCTGCAAGGCTTCATGAAACGGCAGCGTCCACGCGCGCTGATTGCCGCCGCGCGGCCGCGCCACGCGATGCACGAGCGCTTGCGCGCGTTCGTCTTCGAGCGTCGGCCAGGCCTCGAAACGGAACACGCGCGTGATTTCGGCCTCGGGCGGCAGCGGCACGAACAACGACTGGATAAAGCCGAGTCCGACGCGGCCCTGTTCGTCGATGAGTTCGAGCGCCGCGACATGGGCGTCTTCGGCGCGAACCTGGCTGTCGCCGATCACACGATCTCGGGCAAACTGAAAGCGGGTAATGCGGAAGTCTACGATGCGCATGATGGGTGCACTGATAGATCAGAAGCGTTTTGTGATATATCATGCTAGTCGTTCAGTTCGGAGATCACAAGTGGGAAGAACGAGGAAAAGTGAAATCATCGAGGCAGCGGCCCAGCGCGCGGATGCGGAATCGCCCGCGGGCGCGGACGCCGCGAGCGGTGGCGCGCGCCTCAGCGATATCGCGTACGAGCGCATCCTCGAAGGGTTGTTCGAACGCAAGCTGCCGGCCGGCGCGTTCGTTTCGCAAAACGAACTGGTCCAGCTTCTGGGTATACCCGTAGCGCCGTTACGCGACGCCTTGCGCGTGCTCGAAGCGGAAGGCGTGCTGACGATTCATCCGCGTTCGGGCATTCAGTTCGTCAAGCCGGGGTTCGAATTGACACGCGCGACGTATCAGTTCCGCAGCATCATCGAGCGCGCGGCGATCCGCGTTTTTGCCGAAACGGCCGACGAGGAGACGATCGGCACGCTCGAGCAGCGCCATCTCGCGCTCGTGACCGCGATCGAGAAGCAGGGGCTCGGCGCCGCGCACGTGGCCGAAGTCGAGGCGCTCGAAACCTCGCTGCACCATGCGGTCGTCACATCGCTGGGCAATCCGCTCGTCGAGAGCAGTTACCGGCGCATGCATAACTATCTGAAGTTGTTGCGGCTCGAACGCAAGTTGACCGCGCCGGTCGTGCTGCGCACGCTCAAGGAACACTTGGCGATTCTGGAAGCCTGCCGCGCACGCGATCCCGACGCGGCCGAGGCCGCCGTGCAGGCGCACTTCGCCGCCGCGTTGCAGCGCAATTTGGGGATGTACTGAACCGGAACGGTGTCGTGAGCCGCGTTTCAGTACGCGGACGGGTCCAGCGCCGACGATCCGCCGAGCTCGCGCGCGATATCGAGGAACGATTCGACGACGGGCGACGCGACGGTCGTTGCGCGGATCAGGCTGTAGATGTCGAGTCGCGGCGGCGCCGCGAGGCAATCGAGTACCGCGAGCTGCGGGTGAGCCTGCGCGATGGGTCGCGCGATCAGCGCGACCGCATCGAGCTTGAGCGCGAGCGACACGCCGAGTCCCGATGCCGAGCAGACCATGGTCCGCGCGGGCGGATCGAGGCGCGCGTGCCGGAACGCGTCTTCGATATACGTTTGTTGCGCGCCGCTCGGGTCGCTCAGTATCCATCTCGCATCGCGCAGGTCGGCGAGCGATGCCGCGCGCGCGAACGCGCCGTCGTGTTTGACCGCGAGCGCGAACTCGGTCGCATAGAGCCGCGTCGCGCGCTTGTCGACGTCGCGCTGGAGAAAAGACGGCATGGCGAACAGCGCGATATCGAGCGTGCCGTCGTCGAGCCGATGCGTCATGTGCTCGCGCTGATATTCGAAAAGATCGAGCCGGACCGACGGCATGCGCGCGACGAAGCGTTCGACGAGCGCGGGCGCGAGCAAGACCGATACCGCCGGGCTGAGTCCGACGCGCAGATGCGCATCGGTTTTGCCGCGTAAAAGCCGCAGCGCCTCGTCGGCGCGCCGCCGCTCGGCGAGCATCGCCTGCGCGCGCGGCAGCAGGATCTTGCCGCCCTCGGTCAACGACATGCCCGTTGCGTTGCGATGAAAGAACTGGACTTCGAAGTCCTCTTCGAGCTCGCGAATCGCTTTCGAGATCGCGGCGGGCGTCTTGTTGAGCGCGTTCGCCGCCTTGACGAGACTGCCCCCCTCCGCGAGCGCGAGAAATGCGCGCAATTGGTGCTGTTTCAAAGGGCCTCCGTCTGTCCGTCGTGCGCTGCGTGCGTTGTGCATTACCGGTGCGGAGTGTCCCACACATGCGCAGGCGCGCGCCCGGCGGCGCATCGCGGGCATCGACGTCAAACGATCAGCGCGGGCGGCGCATCGGTATCGATCGGCCAGATCGGACGGCGCACATGCCGGTACGGCATCTTCGAGTAATCGCGTTGCAGCGGGCCGCCGCCGTTCACATGGAGCACGCGTGACGCGATCGGTCCGTAGTGCGCCATGAAATGATTGACCGATTTGACGAACACGGCGCGTTTTCCGCGCGGATCGATATCGAGCTGCGTGAAGAGTTCGAGGCTGAAGGCCTGCGTGCGCATCGACGTCAACGCGATCTCGATGCCGCCGATCCGCACGCCCGCCGCGTTGCCGCTTTCGACGCGGCTCGCGCCGAAGCTTTGCCACGCGCCGCGATACGCGCCGATGACGTCGACCGTCGCATCGATGGGAATGCCCGAGGTCGTCGCGACCTTGCCGCCGATACGCAGCGGAATCCGCGCGCCGACGCCCGCATCGAGGCAGAGCTGGACCATGACCGGATCCCAGATCGGCCCGAAGGCGACGCCGCCGACGTCGCGCGCGATCAGGCGCGCGAGGATATCCGTATTGTCGGACGGCGCGCCGCCGCCCGCGTTGTCGGTCGGATCGGCGATCACGACGGGCCCGGTGTCGGGCGTCGTGTCGAAGGCCGCGTCGATCGCCGCGTCGATGCTCAGCAAAGGCGGCGCGGTATGGCCGCGCAGGCCGATGAGTTCGTGGCCGAGCGTGGTCGCGAGCGCATCGCCCGCGGCCTTGTCGTCGTTCGTATAGACGAGGATCCGCGTGCTCAGATCGGGCGAATCGCCATAGACGAATCCGTGGACGACCGAGATCGAGATCACGTCCTCGCGCGTCGCTTCGATCGATTTGATCGCGTCGATGAACGCGCGCATCGGCGCCGCCGTCGTCGGATACGAGTCGATTTGCCGGCAATCGAACAGCGAGGCGACGGGGCGGACCTTGTGCGCGACGATGCGCGTGACGATGTCGATCAGCCGGTCGGCCTGCTCGACAATATCGGTGTGCGGGTATTCCTTGTAGAGCACGATGACGTCGCTGGCGTCGAGGCGTTTGGGCGTGACGAGACAATGCGGATCGAATTCGACGCCGATCACGCATTCGGGCCCGACGAGCGCGCGCACGCATTCGATCAGATCCCCCTCGGCGTCGGGATAGCCGTGCGCGATCATGCCGCCGTGCAGGCCCAGCAGCACGGCGTCGAGCGGCAGTGCGGCGCGGATCTGCGCGAGGATCGCGTCGCGCGGTTCCTCGTAGGCGGCGCGGCTGCTGAGACCGGCCGGCGTCGCGCGATAGCAGCTGCCCTCGACGAGTTCGAATTCGCCGGCGGCCGCGCGACGCTTGGCCGCGAACATGAGTTCGGCCCCGGCGAGCGGCTTGTCGAGCGGACAGGTTCCCGGCGCGAGATGACCGAGCCGGAAGGTTTCGATGCTCGTCGGCAGATTGACGAACGCATTGGTCTCGGTCAGCAGACCGGCGGCGAAGCATTTCATGAGAGCACGCGTGGGGTGGGCGGGGTTCAGAGGGCGAATGCCGTGGGATCGCACGCGGGGGTGCGGCCCGCGGCCATGTCGGCGAGCAGGGCGGCCGTGCCGGCCGCGAGCGTGAAGCCGAGCGCGCCGTGGCCGGTGTTGAGCCAGAGCTTGTGGTAAGGCGTCGGTCCGATCACGGGTTTGCCCGAGGGCGTGGCCGGTCGCATGCCCGACCACGGGATCGCCTGCGAGTACGCGCCCGCGCCGGGCAGGAAGGCTTCGGCCTGGCTCAGCAGCAGACGCAGGCGAGCCTGCGCCGCACGCGTGTCGGCGTCGTGCACGACTGCGGTTCGCGCGTCTGCGACATGCGCGTCTGCGACATGCGCGTCCGCGACGTGCGCGTGCGCGAACGGCATCCCGCGCACGCCGATATCGACCATGCCCGCGATGCGCAGGCGTTCGCCGAGCGTCGCGTAGACGACCTTGTGATGCGTGTCGGTGATGCTCACGCGCGGCGCGCTCGTAAAGGCCGGTACGGTCAGGCTATATCCGGTGAGCGGATACAACGGCACGCGCAACTTCGGCAGATCCATGAGCGGCAGACCGCCGACGCCGAGGCACGAGATATACAAATCGGCCTCGAACACGCCGCGCGAGGTCTCGATGCGTGCGACGCTGTCGTGCCGCGTGCGGATCGACTCGATCGTCGTATCGAGGCGGAACGTGACGCCATACGTGTCGCGAAGCGTATCTGCGAGCGATACACAAAACGCGTGACAGTCGCCGGACGCTTCGCTTTCGGTGAAGATGCCGCCCGCGAGCCTATTCGTCTGGGCAGCGAGCGCGGGTTCGATCGATACGCATTCGCGCGGCGTGACCGCGCGTTGATCGCAGCCGAGGCGGTTCTGAAACGCCATCTGCGCGCGCGCCGATGCGAAGGCCTGCGCGTCGCGATAGAGCACGAGCTTGCCGCTGCGCGCGTAGTCGAAGCTCAGGCGTTCGCGTTCGACGAGTTCGCCGATCAACGCGCGGCTATAGGCGCCGAGTCCGAGCAGCTCGGTCGTGGTCTGCCGGCTCTTCGCGCGCGTGCAGGCGGCGAGAAACGCGAGGCACCAGCGCCATTGCGAAGGATCGAGACGCGCACGGAAGCGCAGCGGCGACGCGCGGTCGAACAGCAGCGCGGGCAGCTTGCGCAGCACCGAGGGGTCCGCGAGCGGCGCGACATAGCTGTAGCTGAGCTGGCCGCCGTTGGCGAAGCTCGTTTCGGCGGCCGGATGCGCGTGCCGGTCGATGACCGTCACGTCGTGGCCGTCGCGTGCGAAAGCGTAGGCCGTCGTGATGCCGGTGACGCCCGCGCCGAGAAGACAAACCTTCATGAACGCTCCAGACGTACCGCGATACTGCGCGCGCCGAAGTCGGTCGTCAGCGCGACCCCGCCCGCGACGAGTCCGGCGCCGATCAGAAAGACGAATGCGCCGACGTACGAACCGTGGCTCACGGTGATCAGCCGGCCCATGACGACGGGGGCGATGGCTCCCGCAAGCTGGCCGCTGAAATTGATGAGGCCGGTCGTGCGGCCCGAGATCGCGGCCGGAAAATATTTAAGCGGGATCGAGAAGACCGTCGCATAGACCATGTCGAACGACAGCATGCAGAGCGTCCACCAGAGCATGAGCATCGGGATCGACGTCGCGCGGATCATCAGCGCGAGAAAGAACGCGCTAAATAGCGCGCCCGCCGCGAGCAGGTGACGCAGACGCGTGCGGTCGCAGCGATCGATGACGTGTCCGATCACGTTGGTGCCGATGAAACTCACGATGAACGGTACCGCCGAAAGCAAGCCGATATGCAGAAGATCGACGCCGTGCTCGCGCATGAGCCAGGACGGCATCCATGCCTGCAGTCCGAGCGAGAGCACGCACGAACCGAACCAGATCGCCGCGACGCGCCAGACGAGCGGCGTGCGCACGATATCGCGCCACGAGGCGCGCGGCGCGGCATCGGAGAGGGTGTGCGTGGCGTCGCCTGTCTGCGGCGCGAGCGAGACGAGCAGCGCCGCGGCGACCAGAAGACCGAGCGCGCCGAGCGCGGGAAATGTCGCGCGCCAGCCGTAGCGATAGATCGTCCATCCGACGGCCGCCGAGCCGACGGCGCTGCCGAGAAAGACCGTGCTGCACATGAGTGCCTGCACGCGGCCGCGCAGCGAAGCCGGAAACGATTCGGTGATCGCGCGTGCGTTGGCCGGCGCGAAGCTGCCTTCGCCGACGCCGAACAGCAGCCGGAAGCCGACAAGCGAAGCGAGCGACCACGCGGTGCTCGTCAAGGCCGTGAAGATCGACCAGAGCAGCAGACATCCGACGAGGACCTTGCGTGACCCGTAGCGGTCGGCGAGCGTGCCGCCGCCGAGCTGCATGAGCGCGTAGGTCACATAGAACGCGCCGAGCACGAGGCCCTTGGCCTGATCGCTGAGACCGAATTCATGCGCGATCGGGATGATCGCGGTGCCGATCACGATGCGGTCGGCATACGCGATCGACCACGCGGCGAACAGCGCGATCAGCACGGCGAGCTGGCGTCTGCGCGAAAGCGGAAATGTCATGGGCGATCCTTCGAGGACAGCCGCGCGAGCGGGCCCGATGGGAGCCCCGTCTGCGCGGCAAGCAATGAAGCCCGCACTATCGGACAGAACGTATCCGAGGGGTATCGAAACGATATCGATGGCTTAACGGATAGTTAAGGGTGCCGACTGCGCCAAGGCGCGTGGAATGGCAGGTGCAGCGTGAGGATTCAGGCGCTCGGCGCTTCGCATGTGTGGGTGCCTGTCGCCTCGCGTCTATGCAAGCACGCGCGTCGGGTTATGCGTGGTCATCGCGCGGTGTTCGAGGATGGCGTCGAGGAAGTCGCGCGCGGGCCGCGTGAGCTGAAGTTCGGGCGGCGTCAGCAGATACAGCCTCAGCGGCAGCGGCGTCACGGGCAATTGCAGGGGCACGAAGGTGCGGCCGAGTTCGGTTTCGCGCAGCGAATGCCAGGTCCAGCCGAATACGGAATCCGTGTTGATCGTGAGGCTGTAGAACAGCGCGAACGACGTGCATCGCGTGATCTGGTCGGGCGGCACGACGCCCGCGCGCGTAAACATCTCGCGGATAAAGGTCGGATAGCCCTCGGTGACATCGGTATGGATCCACTCGGCCTCGCGCAGCGCATCGAGCGAGCGCGCGTTCGCGAAGCGGCTTGTCGCGCGCGTGACGAATACGGTGTCGAGCGTAAAGAGTTCTTCGACGCCGCCGGTCTCCGTCAACGGTTTCGTAAAGGCGCTGAACGCCAGATCGAGCGTGCGGTTGCGCAATTGTTCGCTCATCTGATGAAACCCGAGTTCGCGAAACTCGACGCTCACGCGCGGCCAGCGCTTGCGAAACGCGATATAGGCCTCGGCGAGTCCCGCCGTGCCGACGATGGGCGTGACGCCGATCGCGAGCTTGCCTTCGCGCGCGCCCTTCAGATGCGACATGTCCTCTTGCGCGCGCTCGATTTCGCGCACGACGGTCCGCGCGCGATCGAGCAATGTGGCGCCTTCGGGCGTAGGGATTACTCCCCATTGATTCCGCTCGAGAAGCTGAACGCCGAATTCGTTCTCGAGTTCTCGAATCGCTTTGGTGATTGCGGGCTGCGTGACGTGGAGCGCCTTGGCGGCGCCATTGATGCTGCCCTGTGCCGACACGGCGACGAGCGCGCGGAGCTGATGGATTTTCATGATGCGGCGGATATTACCACTGGTTATACGGATGACAATTTGTGCTTTTTAGTTTTGGAGCGGTGTCCCTAGTCTTGGCTCCCAGCAGCGATTCGACTGTTGCGAATCGCCTCACAGGAGCACGGCATGACCCAGGTTTTGAACCCCTTGCTCGCGCAATTGCGAGCGTCCGAACGCGCATTCGTCCAGATCCGGCGCGATATCCACGCGCATCCGGAACTCGGGTTCGCCGAAGCGCGGACCGCCGACATCGTCGCGCGCAAGCTCGCCGAATTCGGTTACGAGGTGACCACGGGCCTCGGCGGCACGGGCGTCGTCGGACGCCTCAAGCGCGGGACATCGACGCGCGCGATCGGCCTGCGCGCCGACATGGATGCGCTGCCGATCCAGGAAACGACGGGCCTGCCGTACGCGAGCACCGTCGAACGCACGATGCACGCATGCGGTCATGACGGACATACGGCGATCCTGCTCGCGGCCGCTCATCACCTCGCGAAGCACGCGAATTTCGACGGCACGCTGAACCTGATTTTCCAACCCGCCGAGGAAGGGCTCGGCGGCGCGACGCGGATGATCAACGAAGGACTGTTCGAGCGTTTTCCGTCGGATATGGTGTTCGCGCTGCATAACGCGCCCGGTCTTCCGATCGGTCATTTCGCGCTGCGCCACGGCTGCATGATGGCGTCGTCCGACACGGTGACGATCACGGTGAAGGGCAAGGGCGGACACGGCGCGATGCCGCACTTCGCAACCGATCCGATCGTCGCGGCATCGAGCATCGTGCTCGCGCTGCAATCGATCGTCTCGCGCAATATCGAACCGACGAAAGCCGCCGTCGTCACGGTGGGCGCGTTCCAGGCGGGCGCGACGGGCAACGTGATTCCCGAGACCGCCGTGCTCAAGCTGTCGGTGCGCGCGCTCGACGCCGAGACGCGCGACACGCTCGAACGCCGCATCCGCGAGATCGCCGAAGGCCAGGCGCGCGCGTTCGGCGCCGAAGCAACGGTCGACTATCAGTCGATCTCGCGTCCGCTCGTCAACGACCGCGCCGCGGCCGAACTCGCGATCGAAGCGATCGAGGCCGTCGCCGGCCCGCATGCGTTGACCCTGCTCCCCGACGCAATCATAGGCAGCGAGGACTTCTCCTGGATGACCGAAGCCATGCCCGGCTGCTACGTGATGCTCGGCAACGGCATCGGCTCGAAGGGCGGATGCATGGTCCACAACCCCGAATACGACTTCAACGACGACGCCCTGAGCTGGGGCGCCGCGTGGTTCGTGGCGCTGACCCAGCGCCATCTGAAGGCGGCTTGATCCGTACACCCCGAGCGGAGGAGGTGTGCGGTCACGCCGATCGCAGTGGATTGACCTTTAGCGCATTGATTTACTTACCCCCCCAAGAGCTCACTCATGTTGAAAAGAAGCTTGCGATCCATGGATCACGCACACACGCGAACGCACACCTACCGGGCACCGAAGAAGAAAGCGAGTTCGGTGCTGCGCGCCACGCTGGGCTCGGCGCTGTTCGCCGCGCTCGGCGTATCGAGCACGGCGAGCCTGGCCGCCGATTCGTTTCTGAACGACTACTTCCAGGGCGTGCCGTATGCGACATTCGATGCCTATACGCCGGGCATTTCGCTCTATGGCGCAGTCGACGAGTCGGTCGGTTACATGAAGGGCGCGACATCGCAGTATTTCCAGTCGAGCAGCGGCGAATGGACGTCGAAGTTCGGCATCTACGGCGTCGAGGATCTCGGCGGCGGATGGCGCGCGCGCTTCGACCTCGAAAACGGCTTCAACGCCGCGAACGGTCAACTCGGTGCGGCCAACACGCTGTTCAATCGCGAAGCCTGGGTGTCGCTGTACTCGCCGAACGCGGGCGAACTCAAATTCGGTCTGCAGGACGATATCGGCGTGCCGCTGTTCGTCGATGTGTTCGGTCAGGTCGGCACGGTGTCGGCGGTCGCGTATCTGACGGCCTGGGTTTACGACCTGGGTCCCGGCGCGAGCTATGAAGCGTCGCGGCTGTCGAACGCGATCAGCTATTCGACGCCGTGGTATGGCCCGCTCAATGCGCAGTTCGCGGTCGCGATGAGCAACAGCGCCGATGCGCCGACGATCGCGACGCGTTCGGTCGCGCTGAACTACTACGACGGCCATCTGTTCGGCACGTTGAGCTATGTCGGCAACTACGGCCTCGATGCGCTGACGACGTCGGAGTATGTGCGCACGGACAACTACGCGGGCGCACTGCTCTACGACAAGGGCAACTATGTGCTGTCGGCGGCCTATAGCTTTCTCGCGCCGCGTCTGGCCGGCGATCGCGTCGCCTCGCTCTATACCGCGGGCGCGCTTTATCGGTATCTGCAACGCAACGACTTCCGTCTCGAACTCGCGTATCGCAAGGTCGCGGGCTTCGACGATCGCTCGTTCGGCGTGACGCTCGGCTACGACTACGATCTGTCCAAGCGCACGGCGGTCTATGTGCGCGGCTCGGTGATCCGCACCACGGGTTCGGCCGCGACATACGGACGCTATCCGGTCATGCAGCCGACCGTCGACGACATCAACAACAGCTATACGGACTCGAACGGGATGCCCGAGAGCTATCAGGCGCCGCACGTCGTGCTCGTCGGTCTGTATCACAAGTTCTGAGCCTGTCCGATCCACGTTCCCACCCAGGATTCCCTTATGAAAACGATTCAGTCTTTAGCATTGGTCGTCGGCGTGTCGCTGGCCGTCGCCGCGACGGCGGCGAATGCGCAAGGCGGCGCGGCATCGGCTGCGTCGAGCGCGTCGGCGGGTACGCCGATGTCGGCATCGACGAACGCTGTTGCGACATCGGCATCGGGCGCATCGGCCGCCGCGTCGAACAAGCAGCTCGCGGCATCCGTGCGCGCCGCGCTCAAGGCCGCACGCAAGAGCGGCATGAAATCGACGTTCATCCGTGTGCGCGCGAACAACGGGGTCGTCACGCTGAGCGGTCTTGTCGCCGAACAGAGTGAAATCGCCGAAGCGACGCGCGCCGCGCAGTCGGTGCCCGGCGTCAAGTCGGTCGTCTCGAAGCTGACCGTGCGCGGCGCGGACGGCATCAAGGGTTCGCAATGACCGTCATGCCTCACGCCTCATCCGTTACCGACACCGTTGCAGATCGCGACGCATCCGTGCACCGTGCAAAACGATCGACCGTCTTTGCCGCCGCGCTCGGCAACGGACTCGAGTTTTTCGACTTCACGGTCTACAGCTTTTTCGCGGCCCTGATCGGCAAGCTGTTCTTTCCGGTCGGCAGCGAGTTCGGCTCGCTGATGCTGTCGCTCGCGACCTTCGGTGTCGGATTCGTCGTGAGGCCGCTCGGCAGCATCGTGATCGGCGCCTATGCGGACCGCGCGGGCCGCAAGCCCGCGCTCGTATGCACGGTCTCGCTGATGGCGCTCGGCACGGGCCTGATCGGGCTCGCGCCGACCTATGCGCGGATCGGCATCGCGGCGTCGGCGCTGATCGTGATCGGACGTTTGCTCCAGGGTTTCGCGGCGGGCGGCGAAGTCGGCGCCGCGACGACGCTGTTGATGGAGACAGGCGGGCGCGGGCGTCGCGGCGCGCTCGTGAGCTGGCAGATGGCGGGACAGGGCGGCGCGCTGCTCGCGGGCGCGTTGATCGCCGTCGCGGTGTCGAAGGGGCTTGCGCATGATGCGCTCGTCGCATGGGGCTGGCGCGTGCCGTTCCTCATCGGGCTTTGCATCGGGCCCGTCGGCTTCTATCTGCGTTTGCGGCTCGACGATCCTTTCGAGTCGCGGATCCAGGACGACGCGCGCGGCGCGCGGCGCACGACGGTCTCGCGCAGCCGGCTGCCCGTGCGGCAACTCGTCGCGGGCACGATGCTCGTGATCGGGGGAACGTCGTCGATGTATACGATCGCGTTCTTCGTGCCGTCGTTTCTGACGATGACGCTTCATATGCCTGCCGCGACCGCCTTGCTCGCCGCGTGCACAGCGGGGGGCGTATTGCTCGTCGGTTCGCCGTGGGCGGGTCGGCTGGCCGACCGGATGCCGCGCCGCAAAGCGCTGCTCTATCCGGTGTCGATCGCCTCGCTCGTGCTCGTGCTGCCCGCGTTTCGCGCGATCGAAGCCCTGCCCGCGATCGGCACGGTGGTCGCGGTCGTCTTCGTGCTGATCGGCCTGATGACGCTATCGAGCCCGGCCGGCTTCGTGCTGATGCTCGAAGCCTTGGCGCCCGACGTGCGCGCGACGTCGATGGGCATCATCTATGCGCTCGGCGTCACGATTTTCGGGGGCTTCGCGCAACTGATCGTCGGCGCGCTCTGGCGTTGGAGCGGCAGCTTCTATGCGCCGGCGTGGTACGTGCTCGCGTGCGGCTTCGTGAGCCTTGCGGGCCTCGCGCTGTATCCGGAGTCGGACGCCTGATGCGCGAGACGCGGCCGCGTATCAGGCGCATCGAACGCAAACCGGATTCAGGCAAGCGAATCGTCGACGAGCTTTGAGCGGATCAACGACGCGAGTTCTTCGAGCCGGCCGCGATCGGCCTGGATGCGCGCATGCGGGATCAGGGGCGCATGCGCCCAGCGCGGAATGATATGGAAGTGCACGTGCGGGACGGTCTGTCCCGCATCGCTGCCGTTGAATTGGGCGACGACCACGCCGGTCGGCTGCAAGGCCGCGCGGACCGCGATCGAAAGCCGCCGGACCGTGCGGATGCAGGCGACGGCAGCCGCTTCCGAGAGCTCGAAGATTTCCGCCGCGTCTTCCTTCGGGACCACGAGCAGATGACCGTCGGACTGCGGCATCACGTCCATGAACGCGAGCGTCGTCGCGTCTTCGAAGACCTTGATGCACGGCGCGTCGCCGCGCAGGATTCTCGCAAAGATATTGTTCGGGTCGTAGCTCATGGGCTGGGCAGGTCGTCGATAGGGGAAGCACGCGCACGCGCGTGATGCGCGTGCATTATCGCCGACAGGTCACCGCTCACGGCGCGCGACGTCTCGATGCCGTGCGCGCCACCAACCCCAACCGGTCACTGACTGCCGAGCTTGCGGATCAACGCGTCGAGCTGCGCGATTTCGTCGTCGGTCAGATCGGTCAGCGGGGCGCGCACGGGGCCCGCGTCGCGGCCCACGAGCTTCGCGCCGGCCTTGACGATCGAAACCGCATAGCCCGCGCGCCGGTTGCGGATCGCGAGGTAGGGCAGGAAGAACGTATCGAGCAGCTTGCCGACCGTCGCATGGTCGTCGCTCGCGATCGCGCGATAGAACTCGAGCGCGGTCTTCGGAATGAAGTTGAAGACAGCCGATGAATAGACGGGCACGCCGAGCGCCTTGTAGGCGGCCGCATAGACCTCGGCCGTCGGCAGCCCGCCGAGATACGAGAAGCGATCGCCGAGCCGGCGGCGGATCGTGACCATGCTTTCGATCTCGCCGACCCCGTCCTTGAAGCCGATGAGGTTCGGGCAGCGATCGGCGAGGCGTTCGAGCATGTCCGCGTTGAGCTTCGAATTCGCGCGGTTGTAGACGATGACGCCGATATCCTTGACCGCGTGGCAGACCTGCTCGACGTGCGCGGCGATGCCTTCCTGCGACGCTTCGGTCAGATAGTGCGGCATCAGCAGAATGCCGCTTGCGCCGAGTCGCTGCGCTTCCTGCGCATACGCGATCGCGACGCGCGTCGCGCCGCCCGCGCCCGCGAGGATCGGGACCTTGCCGCGGCACGTGTCGACCGCCGTGCGGATCACGCGTGAATAGTCATCGTACGTCAGCGAGAACAGCTCCCCCGTGCCGCCCGCGGCGAACAGCGCCGTCGCACCGTATGGCGCGAGCCATTCGAGGCGGGCCGCATACGTGTCTGCGCGGAATTCTCCTTGCGCGTCAAAGTCGGTCACGGGAAACGAGAGCAGGCCCTCGGAGATGATCTGTTTGAGTTCTTGCGGCGTCGTCACGATGATGTCCCGAAGTGTCAGGGCTGCGATAGATATACGTTATCGTATGACATGTGCACCGTAAGGGCAATCGCGATGCACGGTTTTTCGGCGCTTCCTAGGGTAAGTACCAGATTTGCTTGATGTTTGGCGGTATCTTCGTGCGAGTGGCGCGAAAATAGGTCAAAATACGGGCCGACTTGAACCGGCGAAGCTATTCAAGTTGTAGGATGACTTACAAATCGAAGGCCGCGTGAGGCTTTGAGGACTGGCGAGATGGCACATCCCCCGCTCTATATCCGGGTTCACCCGCACGACAATGTCGCGATCGTCGTCAACGACGGCGGCTTGGCCGAGGGGGCGCAGTTCGCCGACGGCCTCGTACTGCGCGAACGCGTGCCGCAAGGCCACAAGGTCGCGCTGACCGATTTCGCCGAAGGCGACCCGGTCATTCGATACGACGTGGTCATCGGCTATGCGCTCAAGGCGCTGCCGCGCGGGAGCTGGATCAACGAGCACGTGATCCGGATGCCGGACGCGCCCGAGCTCGACGATCTGCCGATCGCGACGGCGACGCCGCCGGTCATGGCGCCGCTCGAAGGCTATACGTTCGAGGGCTATCGCAACGCCGACGGGTCGGTCGGCACGCGCAACATTCTCGCGATCACGACGACCGTCCAATGCGTGTCGGGCGTCGTCGAGCACGCGGTCGCGCGGATCAAGCGCGAATTGTTGCCGCGCTATCCGAACGTCGACGACGTCGTCGGTCTCGAACACACGTATGGCTGCGGCGTCGCGATCGACGCACCCGACGCGAAGGTGCCGATCCGGACCGTGCGCAATATCAGCCTGAATCCGAATTTCGGCGGCGAGGTCATGATCGTGAGCCTCGGCTGCGAAAAGCTCCAGCCGACGCGCCTGATGCCGGAAGGCACAATTCCGATCCGCGCGGCCGGCAGCGATGCGCACGATGAAGCGCTCAACGGCGAAGTCGTCTGCCTGCAGGACGACGCGCATATCGGCTTTGGTTCGATGATCGACTCGATCATGGAGACGGCGCGCGCGCATCTCGAACGGCTCAATGCGCGCACGCGCGAGACATGTCCGGTGTCGGATCTCGTCGTCGGCGTGCAATGCGGCGGCAGCGATGCGTTCTCGGGCCTGACCGCGAATCCGGCCGTGGGGTTCGCCACGGATCTGCTCGTTCGCGCGGGCGGCACGGTGCTGTTTTCAGAGGTCACCGAAGTGCGCGACGGCGTCGACCAACTGACGCGCCGCGCGGCGAATGCGGACGTCGCGCACGCGATCATTCGCGAGATGCAGTGGTACGACGATTACCTCAAGCGCGGCGGCGCCGACCGCAGCGCGAACACGACGCCCGGAAACAAGAAGGGCGGCTTGTCGAACATCGTCGAAAAGGCGATGGGATCGATCATCAAGTCGGGCAATTCGCTGATTTCGGGCGTGGTCTCGCCCGGCGACAAGGTCAAGGACAAGGGCCTGATCTATGCGGCGACGCCCGCGAGCGATTTCATCTGCGGCACGCTGCAGGTCGCGGCGGGCATCAATATGCATGTGTTCACGACGGGGCGCGGCACGCCGTACAGTCTCGCCGAAGTGCCGGTCATCAAGGTCGCGACGCGCAGCGATCTCGCGCGGCGCTGGTTCGATCTGATGGATCTCGACGCGGGACGCATCGCGACGGGCGAGGCCTCGATCGAGGACATCGGCTGGCAACTGTTCCGCATGATCATCGAGATCGCGAGCGGCCGCGCGCAGACCTGCGCCGAAAAACTCGGGCTTCACAACGCGCTCGTGCTATTCAATCCGGCGCCGGTGACCTGATCGAGCGAGGGTCATGAAGACCCTCGCTGCGGGCCGTGACGCTCAGAGGGTGATCAGCCCTTCGTATTCGTTCTCGTATTGCTGCGTGAGCGCGCCGTTTTCGACGGCCGTCACGGTAAAGCGCGTGATGCAGGGGCGGACCTGATCGGGTCCGCTCGGATCGTATGAGCGCGCGTAAAGGTGCAGCGAGACCGCGTTCGGCTCGCCCCGTTCGAAGCGGTATCCGACCGCCGAGGTCAAGTCGGTTCTGCCGCCCTTGAAACCCAGCGCTTGGGCGCGATCGCAGACGGACAGAAACCCGCGTTCGGCGACCGCCTTGTCGATCTCTTGTGCCAAGGTGTCGAAAATATTTTGCACTTTAGGCTCCATATGGAAGGTGCTCGCGCGTCTGCGTTCGGGGATATCGATCGATTCGACCGCCCAGACGCAGTGCGGATCGCGTTGAACGGCGATCCGCGTCCGCGTCGGGCGCGGGCCGCTTACTTGTAGACCGGGAACCGCTTCGTCAAGGCCGACACCTGTTCACGCACGCGTGCGATGTGGGCTTCGTCGTGCGGGTTGTCGAGCACGTCGGCGATCAAATGGCCCGTCAAGCGCGCCTCTTCCTCGCCGAAGCCGCGCGTGGTCATCGCGGGCGAGCCGAGACGAATGCCGGACGTCACGAACGGCTTTTCCGGATCATTCGGAATGGCATTTTTATTGACCGTGATGTGGGCTTCGCCCAGCACGCGCTCGGCTTCCTTGCCCGTGATGTTTTTCGCGCGCAGGTCGACGAGCATGACGTGGCTCTCGGTACGGCCCGAGACGATGCGCAGACCGCGCGCGATCAACGTTTCGGCCAGCACGGCCGCGTTCTTGACGACGTGTTGCTGATACGTCTTGAACTCCTGCGATGCGGCTTCCTTGAACGCGACGGCCTTGCCGGCGATCACGTGCATGAGAGGACCGCCCTGAATGCCCGGGAAAATCGCCGAATTGATCGCCTTTTCGTACTCGGCCTTCATGAGAATGACGCCGCCGCGCGGACCGCGCAGGCTCTTGTGCGTCGTGGTCGTCACGAAATCCGCATGCGGCACCGGATTCGGATAGACACCCGCGGCGATCAGCCCCGCATAGTGAGCCATATCGACCATGAAATACGCGCCGATGGTCTTCGCGATGCGCGCGATGCGTTCGAAATCGATCCGCAAGGCAAATGCCGACGCGCCCGCGATGATGAGCTTCGGCTTCTTCTCGGCCGCAAGCTTTTCGAGCGCTTCGTAGTCGATGTCTTCGTTCGCGTTCAGGCCGTAGCTCACGACGTCGAACCATTTGCCGCTCATATTGAGCGCCATGCCATGGGTCAGGTGACCGCCTTCGGCGAGGCTCATGCCCATGATCGTGTCGCCGGGCTTGAGCATCGCGAAGAACACGCCCTGGTTGGCCTGCGAGCCGGAGTTGGGCTGCACGTTCGCGGCTTCGGCGCCGAACAGCGCCTTGACACGGTCGATCGCGAGTTGCTCGACGACGTCGACGAACTCGCATCCGCCGTAGTACCGCTTGCCCGGGTAGCCTTCGGCATACTTGTTCGTCAGTTGCGAGCCTTGCGCCGCCATGACGGCGGGCGACGTGTAGTTCTCGGACGCGATCAGCTCGATGTGATCTTCCTGACGCTGGTTTTCCTTTTGAATCGCCGCGAACAGATCGGGGTCGATCTGATCCAGCGCGTAGCGAGTGCGTTCGAACATGGGTATCCGGTGTCTCTCAAATGAAACGTCCCGAGGCGGACTCGGGACGCAATACAAGGTCGGCGCGGCCGCCTGGCGCGATGCGCCGCGGCCGCTTGCCGTCGGCGTTACTGGACCTGGCTGCGCAGCGTCTTCGCCGCCGACACCATGTTCGTCAGCGCCGGGATGACTTCGCCCCATTGACGCGTCTTGAGACCGCAGTCCGGGTTCACCCACAGGCGTTCAGCCGGAATCCGTTCCGCCGCTTTCTTCATCAGATCGACGATATGGTCTTGGCTCGGAATGTTCGGCGAGTGAATGTCGTAGACGCCCGGCCCGATCTCGTTCGGATAACGGAAATTGTCGAACGCATCGAGCAATTCCATATCCGAGCGCGACGTTTCGATCGTGATGACGTCCGCATCCATATCGGCGATCGACGCGATGATGTCGTTGAACTCCGAGTAGCACATATGCGTGTGAATCTGCGTCTCGTCGGCAACGCCGTTCGCTGTGATGCGGAACGATTCGACGGCCCACGTCAGATAGTCGTTCCATTGCGCACGACGCAACGGCAGGCCTTCGCGAAGGGCGGCTTCGTCGATCTGGATCACGCGCACGCCGGCCTTTTCGAGGTCCAGCACTTCGTTGCGAATCGCGAGCGCGAGCTGGTAGCACGACACCGAACGCGGCTGATCGTCACGCACGAACGACCAGTTCAGGATCGTGACAGGGCCCGTCAACATGCCCTTCATCGGCTTGTTCGTCAGCGATTGCGCGTACGTGATCCACTCGACGGTCATCGCGTTCGGACGGCTGATGTCACCGAACAGAATGGGCGGCTTCACGCAGCGCGAGCCGTACGACTGGACCCAGCCGAACTGGCTGAATGCATAGCCGTCGAGCTGCTCGCCGAAGTATTCGACCATGTCGTTGCGTTCGGCTTCGCCGTGCACGAGCACGTCGAGCCCGAGCTTCTCTTGCTCGCGCACGCTGTGTTCGATTTCCTTGCGCATGGCCGCCTTGTAGCCGGCTTCGTCGAGTGCGCCGCTCTTGAACTGGCTGCGCGCATGACGAATATCGGGCGTCTGCGGGAACGAGCCGATCGTCGTCGTCGGGAAGGCCGGCAGGTTCAGCAGGGCCGACTGCTTCGTCGCGCGGGCCGCGTAGGCGCTCACGCGGCGACCCAATGCCGCGTCGATCTTGGCGAGCGCGGCTTTGACTTCCGGATTGTTCACGCGCGGCGACGTGCGGCGGCTATGGATCGCGGCGGCGTTCGCGGCGAGCGCCGGCGCCACGGCATCGCGCCCCTTGTTCAGGGCCGTCGCGAGCACGTTGAGTTCGACCAGCTTTTGAAGCGCGAACGCGAGCCACGACTGGATCTCGGCGTCGAGCTTCTGCTCGCTGTCGAGGTCGACCGGAACGTGGAGCAGCGAGCACGACGGCGCGAGCCACAGGCGGTCGCCGAGTTGCTTGGCGAGCGGTTCGAGCCATTCGAGCGCGGCGTTCAGGTCCGTCTTCCAGATATTGCGGCCGTTGATCGCGCCGACCGACAGGACGCGGTTTGCGGGCAGCAACGCCGCGGCTTTGGTGACTTCGTCGCGTGCATTGATCGCGTCGATATGCAGACCGTCGACCGGCAGCGAGGCGGCGAGTTCGAGGTTGTTCTGGAGCTGACCGAAATACGTGGCGAGCAGCAGCTTGACCTTGCGCAACTTCAGCGTCTCGTATGCCGAGATCAACGCGCTTTGCCACGATGCGTCGAGTTCGGTGACGAGCACGGGCTCATCGATCTGCACCCATTCGACGCCTTGCGCGCCGAGCGTATCGAGCAGATGCGTGTAGACCGACAGCAGACGCGGCAGCAGCGCAAGGCGGTCCGAGTCGTCCTTTGCCTTGCCGAGCCACAGATACGTCACCGGGCCGATGATGACCGGCTTGGCCTTGACGCCCGCAGCACGCGCTTCGCCGAGTTGCTCGATCAGGCGCGAGGCGTCGAGCTTGAACTCGGTCGCCGCCGTGAATTCGGGCACGATGTAGTGATAGTTCGTATCGAACCACTTCGTCATCTCGCCCGCCGCGACGCCGCCGCAGCATGCGCTGTGATCGTCGCCGGTTTCCGCCGAGCGGCCGCGCGCGACGCGGAAGTAGTTGTCGAGCACGTCGCCATGGAAGCCTTGAACACGCTCCGGCAAATTGCCGAGCGTGAAGCTCATGTCGAGGACCTGGTCATAAAACGCGAAGTCGCCGACCGGCGCGAGATCGAGCGCCTGCTGGTTTTGCCAATGGCGCCGACGCAGTTGCGCCGCGTGGCTTTTGAGTTCGTCGCGCGACGATTGACCCTTCCAATAGCTTTCGAGGGCGAATTTGAGTTCGCGCTTCGCGCCGATGCGCGGAAATCCGAGGTTATGCGTCGTGACCATGGAGGCTGCCATCCAAGTGATTTGAGAAGTCTGGCCGCGATGATAGGATGGTCCTTCGATGAAATAAAATGGATTTATTTCATCTAATCATTAGATCGCTTCATGTTTGGAGGGGCTCATGCTTGAACGCATTCACTTGCTTGTCGTACGCGAGGTCGATCGTCAAGGTTCGCTGACCGCGGCGGCCGAGATTCTTCACGTCACGCAATCGGCGCTGAGCCATACCGTCAAGAAGATGGAGCAGCAATTGGGCACGGCCATCTGGGACCGCGAGGGGCGTGGCCTTCGACTCACGCAGGCGGGACAGTATCTGTTGTCGCTGGCCAATCGCCTGTTGCCGCAATTCGAGCACGCCGAGCAGCGCATGAAGCAATACGCGGCGGGCGAACGCGGCACGCTGCGTATCGGGATGGAATGCCATCCCTGTTATCAGTGGCTGCTCAAGATCGTGTCGCCGTATCTGTCTCGCTGGCCCGATGTCGACGTCGACGTCAAACAACATTTCCAGTTCGGCGGCATCGGCGGCTTGTTCGGCTATGACATCGACGTGCTCGTGACGCCCGATCCGCTCAAGCGTCCCGGGCTTCGTTTCGATCCCGTCTTTGACTACGAGCAGGTGCTCGTCGTCGCAGAGGGCCATCGCTTGGCTAACGCGAAGTACATCAAGCCCGAAGACCTGACCGACGAGACGCTGATCACGTATCCGGTCGATACCGACCGGCTCGATATCTACAACCAGTTTCTCGGGCCGGCGAACGTGGCGCCGCGCCGCCATAAGAAGATCGAGACCACGGACATCATGTTGCAGATGGTCGCGAGCGATCGAGGGGTCGCCGCATTACCGCGCTGGCTTGCTGAAGAATATGCGGACCATCTGCCTGTCGTGAGCGTCAAGCTCGGCAAGGATGGGATCGCCAAGCAGATTTTCCTCGGCACGCGCGAGGCCGACGAGCCCGTCGACTATCTGACGTCGTTCGTCGAACTTGCGCGCGCGGGCAACGGCAAGCCTGCGCGAATTCGGCGGTAGTGTCGGTGTGTGTCGGATGATCGCGCGCGTGCGATCGGCTCGGCTTTGGGGAAACGCGACCGATTGCGCTTATTTGGCCGCGTCGTCGCGTTCCGTACCGTAGTACATGACACCGAGCTTGATGGGCTCGCGATGCGTGGCGATACGGTGTCGATTCGTATCGCGCAGCGAATACGCGCAGCCGCAGTATTCCTGTTGATAGAAATTTTCGCGCTTGCTGATCTCTATCATGCGCGCCGATCCGCCGGCCTTGCGCCAGTTGTATTCCCAGTACGTGAGACCCGAATAGCGTGACGCAGCGCGGCGTCCGCAGTCGTTGATCTGATCCATGTTCTTCCAGCGCGAGATGCCGAGCGAACTGGTGATGACCGGAAACCCGTGCTCGTGCGCGTAGAGCGCCGTACGTTCGAATCGCATGTCGAAGCACATCGTGCATCGGACGCCGCGCTCGGGCTCGTTTTCCATCCCCTTCGCACGCGCGAACCAGTTATCGCGATCGTAGTCGGCGTCGATGAACGGCACGCCGAATGTCTCCGCGAACCGGATGTTTTCGTCCTTGCGCAAGTCGTACTCTTTGCGCGGGTGAATGTTCGGGTTATAGAAAAAGATCGTGAAATCGATACCCGATGCGACCATGGCTTCCATGACTTCGCCCGAACACGGCGCGCAGCACGAATGCAGAAGCACCTTCGATTCGCCGTTCGGAAGCGCGAGCGGTGTGCGTTCGAAATTCGAAGTCATGGCCTTGTCCTTTGCTTAGGCGTCGCCCCACACTTCGCGCGCCGTATCGAGCACGAGCTTCAGCTTGTCGCGCTGAGCGGCGACGGCGATGTCATTGCCGTGCACGGTGCTCGCGAAGCCGCACTGCGGCGAGAGCGCGAGTTGTTCGATCGGAGCGAAGCGCGCGGCTTCGTCGATACGACGTTTCAGATCGTCTTTCGACTCCATGTCGCCGAACTTCGTGCTCACGAGTCCGAGCACCGCGAGCTTGCCCTTCGGCAGAAAGCGCAATGGGCGGAAGTCGCCGCTGCGATCGTCGTCGTATTCGAGGAAATACGCATCGACGTTCATTTCGGCCAGCAGGGCTTCGGCCACGGGTTCGTATCCGCCGCTGGCCGCATGCGTGCTTTTGAAATTGCCTCGGCAAAGGTGAATCGCAAGCGTCATGCCTTCGGGCTTGTGCGCGACGACCTTGTTGATGAAGCGCGCGTAGCGGTGAGGCAATTCATTCGGATCGTCGCCGCGCCCGACTGCCGCGGCCCGCATATTCGCGTCGCAGAGATAGGCGAGATTCGTGTCGTCGAGCTGAACGTACCGGCATCCCGCTGCCGCAAGCGACTTGAGCTCTTCGCCGTAGGCGCGTGCGACGTCGTCATAGAACTCCGGATCGAGTTCGGGATAGTGCGCGGCGCTGACACCCGCGCGACCGCCGCGGAAATGCAGCATGGTCGGCGAAGGAATCGTGACCTTGCCCACGCTGTTCGGTCCGAGCTGGCTTTTCAGAAATTCGAAATCCGCGCGCTGAATGTCGCGAACATGCCGGACCTTGTCGATGACTTTGATGACGGGGGGCGCGAGCTCGGTTTTACCGTCGGCACGCTGGACGGCGACCGGCTCGCCGCTCGATACGCCACCCAGTTGGCGCAAGAAGTCGACGTGAAAATAAGTGCGCCGGAATTCGCCGTCGGTCACGCTGCGCAGTCCCACTTCCTCCTGAAACTTCACGATCTCCGCAATGGCACGGTCTTCGACAACGCGAAGCGCGTCCGCATCGATCTCGCCCTTTGCATGACGGGATCTGGCCTCGAGCAAATAGGCGGGACGCAGGAAACTGCCGACGTGATCGGCGCGAAAGGGGGGATTCAAGGGGAGTGTCATCAGACGAACCGAAAAGGCGTGGGATTCAAACACGCCATTATTTATCGATGACACAACTGAAACAATGGATCCTTATTCATGAACCCATTAGATGTGTTCATGTCACGCGATGCAGCGCGTCGAGTTCGGGAATGAGCGTTTGCGAGAGCGCTTCGGTTTGCACGAGCTGGGGCACGTGTCCGCAAGCCAGCGACAGCACGTGCGCGCCCGGGCTCGCATGCTGCATCGCGCGCTGCAACGGCAGCGTGACCGAGGCGTCGTTGCGGCACTCGACGTAGATGCGAGGCACGCGGCCGAAGCGTTCGGGCGTCAGATGGTTCATCATGCGCCGTCCGCTTTCGGGTTGGGCGCGCAACATCGCGATCGCGCGTTGCGCGGCCTGCGGTTCACAGTCCTGCAGAAAACACGCGAGCGCACCTTCGGGACGCACGCGCGTCGTATCCGCGACGCGATCGGTGTCGAGATATGGCGAAATGCCGGCGACCGGCGCATCGGGGTCCGCTCGCGCGACGTCGCGCACGAGGTCGGCGAACGATTGTCCCGACGCCAGCATCATGCCCGCGAGATAGACGAGTCCGATCACGCGGTCGGGCGCGGCCTCGGCGACTTGCGACGCCGTGATGCCGCCGCCGCTGTGACCGAGCACGACAGCGGGCGCGTCAAGCGCGTCGAGCGTCGCGACGACGTGGTCCGTGTAGGTCGAGAGGTTCGCCGGATCGTGCGCGGTCGGGCCCCATCCGTTGCCGGGCAAATCGACGGCATGCGTGCGCCAGCCCGCGCGTTCGAGCCACGGCCGCCATGCATCGAACGACCAACTGCCTTGCCAGGCCCCATGAATGAGGACGATGTGTTTCGTCGCGGTGTGGTCAGCCATAGGTCCGCTTGTAGCAGGCGATCAGATGTTCTTCGACCGTCACGGGCGGGAATTGCGGCGCTTCGCCCGGTGCGAGACAGGTCGGCAGGCACGCGACTTCGTGCAACGGATTGCCCGTGAAGAAGAACGGCACCGAATGACGCTCGTGGCCCGACACGTTGATGACGCGATGCAGCGTCGAGTGGTAGCGGCCATTGGTCCAGCGCCCGAACAGGTCGCCGATATTGACGACATACGTGCCGGGCACGGGCGGCGCGTCGATCCATCGGCCGGCCGCCGCGTCGCGCACCTGGAGCCCGCCCGAATCGTCCTGCAGCAGCAGTGTGATGCCGCCGAAGTCCGTGTGTTCGCCGCAGCCTTTTTCGCCGGGCGCGGGGTTCGGCGGTTGCGGCGGGTAGTGCAGCAGGCGCAAGGTCGCCGAAGCGTCGTCGAGATAGCCGTCGAAGTAATCCGAGGGCAGATCGAGCGATTCCGCGAGCGCGACGACGAGTCGGCAGGCCAGTGCATAGGCGGCCTCGTAGTACGCGGTCATCGTCTCTTCGAAGCCGGGCAGATCGGCGGGCCACTGGTTCGGGCCCGTGTTGAAGCGTCCCGCGAGCACGCGGGGATCGTCCGAGGCGATGTCCGCGCCGAGGTAGAAGCTTTCCTTGAGATCGGCGGGCGTGCCTTTTTCGAGGGTCTGCGCGCGCAGCGGTTCATAGCCGCGATTGCAGCGGGACAGCGATTTTTCGACCGCGAGTTTGGCTTCGATCGGCTGATCGAAAAACGCTTCGGTCGCCCCGAAGACGCGTTCGATCAGCGCCGCAGGGACGCCATGATTCGTGACGTAGAAAAAGCCGCGTTGCTCGCATGCGGCTTTCAGGGTTTGGACCACGCTCGCGCGGGCGGCCGCGTCGTCTTCGAACAGCGGGCCGATATCGATGAGCGGCAGGCCGGTCGATGTGTCGGGAAGGGGCTCGGTGTGTTGTGTCGTTTCCGCGTTCATGGTGCGTCGTTCTCCACGTATTCGACGCAGTCTAATTTTTGACGCGAATTCGCGATAGGGGCGCGTTTTGCTTGGGAGAGGCCGTTTTCACTGCGGTCGCGCCGTGCAGCCGCCGCCGCGCTGTTCGACGCGCGAATCGAGCGTCCGACGCTCAGGAACGCTGCGTCGCGGGCGCCGTGCCTCCATCGGGATACGTGCGCAGAATGTCGCGCCAGCTCACGATGCCCACGGGTTCGAATGTCGCGTTGACGATCGGTACGCAGGAGATCGGATGATCGAGGAACAAGCGGATCGCATCGGCGACGGTGTCGTCGGGCGTCAGCGTGATCGGTTTGCGCGTCATGATCTGATGCACATGCTTGTTGAGCGTCGCGACGTCGCGTGGTGCTTCGACGACGCTGTCGATAAACGGGCTCAGCGCGCGCAGCAAGTCTCGATCGGAGACCACGCCGTAAAGCTTGCCTTCGTCGACGACGAGCAGATGGTGGAATTTCGCGGAATCGAAAATTTTCTTGACGGCCTTCAGCGTGTCGTCGAATGCGACGGTGACGACGCGTTTGGTCATGATGTCATCGATCTTCACTACAGGCCCCGTTTTAAGTGGATGCCGGCACTATAACCGACGGGTCGGGGCGATGCAGGCGAGTTCGGCGGCCGATTCGGATAGGGTGGCCGAACCGGATGCAGAAGTTCGTGCGCGATGCCGCGCGTTGTCTTATCGGAGCGGAGCTCGCACGTGCGGTTGCGCCTCGGGCGTTTCTTCGGTCTATGACCACTTCCCGGTGAAATCCGGGTTCGGTATGAATGTTCCGTCAGAATCGAACGCGCCGACGACCATCGATCCTGGGATGTCTCTTGCAAAGTTGATTTCGTGGCGTCCCGGGTGCTTCAAATAGCGGAGCATGGTCTCATGCATCTTTTCCCATGACAATTGCTGCCGAACGAGATTGCCGTACTGGGCGCCACCGTAGAGGTCGAAGCCTTCGAAGTCTGCGTGAATGAGATAGACATAGCCCTTGTGTTTTTTGGCGTAGCCGAGTGCGGCTCCATAGTCGGCGCTTGTCGAGATGCCTCGACCATCGAATCCGAGCGCATCGGCATCGCCTCCGAATGCCATGCGGATGCCATTGATTTCGCTGACGGAATCGTAGTTCTTTCGGATCTTGAAGCCCAACTTGAAGATTTCATCATAGTGCCGGCCGTCTCCTCGGAACACCGGTCCCTGATGGAGCACGCCCAAGCGAGGGCCTGCGTATCGTACTTTGTAGTTGCCACTGACGATTTGTGATGCATGTTCGACGGTCAATCTCGACGATTTCGCAAAAAGTGAACGATCGGGCGCCCCTTTCGAGAATGACGTGGACCGCAGATCGGGGAAGTCGTGATATCTCGCGCGCCGTGGGTATCCGATTTCCGGATCCGATGTGACCGTCGGGTCTTTTAAAAAGTCGTGTTCGAGCGGATCGAATGCTGTTGCACCCGAACGTACCTTGAGTCGCTCCGAGAATTGCTCGATCTTCACGCAGGGTCCACCACCTGCAACGCTCCTTTCGGTGCAATATCGACGAACCATCGAATCCGTTGCGTCGGTTTTGCTTGCGATTTGTTCTTCCAGTCGCAGAGTCTCGGCAAGATCGTGGGTACGTCGGACCTCGTCGAGTTGATGAAGAATCAACGTTATCTCATCCGCTGCAAAAAAGAGTCTCTCGTTAACCTGATCTGGTGCCAGACTCATCCAAACTCGGATCAATTCTTTTGCTGATGATGCAGTATCGTCGACAATCCGTTTGATGGCGGGTGCATAAAAATAAACGGACATCTCCAGCGCGCCGCCGGTCGACTCTATGTTTCGCAAGAACGTCCTCGATACGATTTCGCCGCTGAACTCGGCATTCAACAATTTCACGGATTTCAGTGGATCGAGCCCCGCGATCGTTCGGGCGCGATGTAACAGCCGATCGGCTAACTGATCAGCTGTGCCAGCGCGATCAGCTGTGCCAGCGT
This sequence comes from Pararobbsia silviterrae, assembly GCF_003628125.1. Lineage (GTDB taxonomy): Bacteria > Pseudomonadota > Gammaproteobacteria > Burkholderiales > Burkholderiaceae > Pararobbsia > Pararobbsia silviterrae. The sequence goes on along the minus strand of NZ_RBZU01000013.1, from coordinate 9,941 downwards.
TGTATTCCAGCGAAAACAGGTTAGCGAACCTCTCAATCACGACTTTTCCGTTCGACGTGGTCGAAAATCCAGCGAGATCTTCAATTTGTTGTACCGCCTCCTTCCTGGCGATTTCAAGTTTTTCACCTAAATGTTCCATGTCTTCGCGAGAAAGTGGACGAATCGGGGCGCAACCGGGCGCGCGCTTGCTCCTGATTTTTGCAGGACGTGCACACGAATTGATGTAGGGCGTCGTGGTTTCGAAGCGTTCGAATTCCTCGTCGGTCTTTAGTATGTCGAGTTCTATATCATTCTCGCCTCTGATGCGGAGATAAGTACTGAAGTCGGTGTCGATAATTGGATAGAATTTGTGGCCCAGTTTAAGTACGAGCGCATCATCCCCATTATTGAGTACAACCTTTCCGATTCCGAGGTCGGGCTCGATCGATCGAAATGTTTCGATGCTTGCTTTCGAGGGTGTCAGAAGTTCGTTAATGTCCGTCCGCGATTGGGCGGAGAAAGGGTTGGAGGTTTGTTCGATTGAGAATCGTTTCCCATGTTTCGTATAAATCTTGCCGATCGGGAGCCCATCGATGAGCTCGATGTATTGCTTTCTTCCACTATGTTTCGATTTTCCGAAGTACAGCATGTTCGAATCGGTATCGTGACCTGGCAATCGGGCTTTAATATGTTTTCCACCTTGCGGGAAATGAGGAATGATCTTGATATTGAGTCGATGAGCAATGCTCTGGACAGATTTGACGATTTTCCGGCGATCGGGCGTGATAAATACAGCACCGTCGATATTCCGGGATCGGCGAGCTGAACAATATTGATCCCAAGCTGCTTCAAGTCATTGAGAAGCGCTGGTGCGTTCTTTTGAAGATTGAAGACCACGATGCGGAAGGATTCGCGCACACTGGTCACGGTGAATGTTCTGGATGCCAGGTGCATAAAGCCGACTCGGAATGATTGCGCGATTTTGTTGGCGATCTGGGCTCCGGTTATCATGACGTCGGCGCTTGCTTCGATCAGGATCAGTGCGTCAAGGGTGCATGCGGCGAACGCATAGAATTTTTGTTCCGAGGTTGTTGTATCTTGAATCGTTGTGACGCAGTTGTCGAATGGATTCAGAATGGATGTAATGATTTTTCCAGCCTTTTCCCATGCTGTGGCGTCATATCCAAGGGTGTAAAAAATTTGTTCTCGTAGCGTCGCGTGTTGGTTCGCGAGATTTTTTATCAGGCGTTCGATCGGCTGATGTCTTGATTTTAGTGGTTTCGTCAATGTCCCCCTATAATACTCACCTTGATATTGAATTCGTAGGGTCGAATCGTGTCCGATATCGATCTGACCTTCGAATAAGAACAGCGTGTAGCCCATCGCATCTTGCGTGCGGGTGAGAAGATACGTTCGTTGCTCGGATCCAATTCGTGCAACGAGTACCTCGGCGTCAAGGTACTGACTTGCAAGGTACGGAACTTTCCGCGCGAAAGCTTCTTTGTCAACTTTGGCCAGCGGAGTGTTTGTTTTTACTTCGGAGCGCACAAGGTAGGCGCAATCGTCGGGATATTTCAGGCAAAATTCTGAGAACAAATTTCGTAGAATTGCCTCGTCAAGCGATCGAAAATGCGTTTCAATGTTGCGTGTAAGATTTTTATATAAATCGTTGAGATTCGGAACCGAGACTAGCGTAGGTTTGAAAGGAATGAGTTTACCCTTTGCAATCGTCTGTGGCGGCGCTTTACACCTGTCAGGCGATTCTTTGTATTGCAGAGCCGTGAATTGATTGCATGTGCCTTGTGAATTCAAGGCAGGGACCAAGGACTCGGCAAGGGCAGTGCGTGTCTTATAATTGGACTCCGCTTCATATGCTTTAACTAGCGCGGGACCGATGAGTATCGAGTTGCAAATAAAATCCACGTATTCGTCGTTCAATTGCTTCGAATGTTTTTTAATGAGCGGATGAGAGCCATCGGCCGGGATGGAATCATATTTTTCAGGCAATAAACCACCTTCTTCGTCAAGCTTCGCATAGGCGTGCAACAGTGCCGGAAGTTCGATCAAGTATGCGGCCGACGCGGGCAGATCTCCGCTTGCTAAGCCGCGTATGACGGTGAGGCCTAATTCGTAGATTTCCGCGTCGCTCATCGCGTCGAGATGGATGTCGATGTATTCTTTGTCAGAAATCGACGATTCGTAATGTGCGAACATTGCCCCGACATGTAATACACCAAGTCGGTGATTCCAAAGCGGGACCTTCGTATAATGATTTTTTCGGGAGTAGGGGCTTTGTGGTGGCAGCAAACAATCGGGGATGAGCTGTGAAAACGTATAATGAAATTGAATGCTATCTCGGATATCGTCGTGATTGACCGGAATGCGATATAAGAATTTGTGCTTGATGAAGTGCGCCAGGCCGGACGGAAACTCCATTTGCAGCAACCATCGATTGCGATATTTCAAATCATGGCTGGGCGGAAATATGTTTTCGGGATTCTCGTCGTGCGCGCGCCTGCACGCGGCTGTGAATCGAGCGAGGCGAGGATCTCCCAGTTGCAGCGACGCAACCACATTTTTGATCTCTTCGAACGTCAGACCCGGAAAGACGCTGAAGACGGTATTCGCTCCGTAGTTCTTCGCATCGAACGTGGGATCGAGGTCCGGCGTCGAGGTCTGGTTGCTCGGACTCGCGGTGGCGTTGACGATCGAAAGCGCGTCTGTCCAATCATCCGATACGTCAATCGTGGTTCCGGACGTTTCGGTAGGAAGCGAATCGTTTTTCGCGAGAGCGGAAGCGTGCTCCAACGTGGCGGACGGCGGCGTCGCGTCTGCCACTGCATCGGCAGTCAAAGATGGCGTTTCGACCGCGTCGTCGGTGGCGTTGGACGCCGTCAGCGGGGTGGCGTCTGCACCGGCAAACACCAGAAAGTCGGCACTCGCAAGCAAACGCGAGATGTCTTCGACGATACGCTCGAACGCCGAAAGCGTTGCCGTCTTTGCGTGACGCGTGACCGAGGCGTGCGAATCCTCCGTGGTTTGTGGAGATGTGTCCGGTTGGCTTCGGTCCGGTATCGTGTGCGTCGCGGCATCGGATGGGCGACCGGATCGGGCGTCGCGATGATTGGCTTCGAAGAAGTCCGGTGGGATTTCGCAACGCGTATAAAAGCGAGCGGCGTCGGCCGGCGTGTGTTCGAACTGGAACGTCGCGATTTCGGTCGAGCGGGATGGGACCTCGGTTGTCTGTGTCGTGCGGACTGTTTCGGTTAGCGAATTGAGGCCCGTCATCGAGAGCATATAGAGAGACATCGCGTCTCGTTGTTCGTCGCGTTCTCGCTCGAGCTTGCGTCGCCGTGCTCGGCCACGGCGCGATCGGCTATCGGCGCGGTCGAGTATTTGGGCGTCGAGACGCCTGACTTGTAGCCAGGCACGGATGTACAGGATCAGAGATACAAGGTACCCGCCCGCCGTTGAAAAGATGAGCGAGGGCGCGAATGTCGGTGACGTGTCCTCCATTGAAGCGATTCGCGGGGACGCGGATGCCGTTGTATCGGATTCGAGGTTGTCTTGGTGCGATGTGGCATCGTCAACGCCCTGGGGCTCGAAAGCGCCAACGATGAGCAAGACGAGCAGGGACGACAAGATGGCTTGCGGCAGGAAATAGGGCCTTGGGGCCACGTTGGCGCTTTTATCGTGCGGCACGCGTTGATCGCGCGCAGGTTCGCCCGGGGGCGTGTCGTCAAAATCCCGGCCGTCGAAATCCCAATCGGCGAACGCCCAGGAATCGGATTCGATGTCTGACGTGCGGCTCGACCCAGCGCGCAACGAGGGTGCCGCATGCACGTATGCGCGTGGCGGCGCAGCCTGCGCCCGCATGTCGCGGGCGTGCGGTGGACTTTCGTATGAATCCGTCGTAGTCGGGGGCGGTAGCGACTCGCGTTGCGACCGGTCGGTAGAACGGAGGCCGGTGTCGTCAAGCATCTGATCGGCAATTCGATTGAACCGGTCGAGCCGATCTTGCGTTATGTATCCGGGCGGGTGCGCGTTAAAGCGTGGCGCGTCGGCATCGGAAAACGCGAGGGCAGGCGTCCCGAAGATCGGATGGATTGTCTCGACGCCGCGCGACGTCTCGCAATCGCTGCCGGCCCACGTCAAACGCCGCCGAATTGCGGCGCCCGCCGCATTGTTCGAGATCGGGACGTTCGAACCGGATCCGGACGTGTCCTCCCAATCTTGCGATTCATTTTCCGCGTGGCGAGTGCGCTCGTTCGCGAGTCGAATGTCTTTGTTTCGACGTTCGTCGAGTGCAAGCGTGGTCTTCGGCATCCTGCACTCCCGTTTTCATTGCTCGTGCATTCGGAGCCAGTACGTGCATGTCGATCGATGGTCGAAACTCAGCGCGTCGCGCGCATGCGCATCGATTCCGAATCAGGGTAGCGAATCGACGCGTCTTGAACTATCCGGTAGGCGACCGAATCGACTCGAATCGCAGTGAAATTTCGCCGGCCCTCCAAGGCCCTTGGCCGTTGCGAATCGCACGCATCGCCATCTGCATTTCTTATCATCGCGACGCGGTATTCAATCATCCTGAACAAATCACCATGCCATTGATTCGCGCGCAAAGAGTCTGCGTGACTTCAGGCTAGCGCATTGATTTTCCAATTCAATATTCGATCGCTTGCCGCGTCCATCTTCGACTCGTTCGCGTACGCACGTGCCGTGCACCATGGGTATACGCGCATGCGATAAGTGCAGGCGCGCCGCGATTTGTCCCATCTCTTCCGAGTTTGCGACCTTCATTCGCACGGACTCACCGCCTATATTGCAACCCGCATCGATCTCGCATGCCGTGCGCTTCGAGCGGTCGTGCGCGATACCCCCGAATGCACCGGAGTTCCCCGACGACAACGAATGGAGACGACGATGTCCTTACTCAGTCGAGCCAACTGGATTCCACGCGTCGCGCGCACGCGCATCGCGCCAAGCGGATGCGCAGTCGATCGAATGACCGCGCGCGAACATCTGACGCGCTGGATGCGCGCAGCCTTCGCGACCCTGTTCCTGCTGCTGTCCGCCGGGCTGCCGATGTCGGCGCATGCCGCGTCGAGCGGGATTGCGAATCTGCCTGCCGTGCAGCCCGCGATGGACTGTGCGGCTGTCGCAGCCCTTGACCTCAACGGCGTGACCGACGGCACCGTGACGATCACGTCGGCAACCGTGCTTCCGGCAGGTACAGTTGTCGGCATGAGCGCATTGCCGGCCGCGGTCTGCGACGTCAAGGGCACGATCGGACCCGGCGCGTCGTTGTTCGAGCTGCAACTGCCGACGCAAGGCTGGACGCAACGCTATCTGCAGACAGGATGCGGCGGGCTTTGCGGGAATTTGTCGATCAACGCGCCGATGGCCTCGACATGCGTACCCGTGACGGACGGACAGATCGCGATGGCCGCGACGGACATGGGACATGAAGGCGAAAACGACGGATCGTGGGCGCTGAGTCCGCAGGCCAAGATCGACTTCGCCTACCGCGCCGAGCACGCGACCGCGCAAGTCGCGAAGGCCATCATCAACAAGTTCTATGCGCGGCCCGCGAAATACGCGTATTTCGACGGCTGTTCGGATGGCGGTCGCGAAGCGCTCATGGAAGCGCAGCGCTATCCCGACGATTTCGACGGTATCGCAGCCGGCGCGCCCGCGAACGATCTCATCGTGCAGAACACGATTCATCATGGCTGGGCCGCTGCGGTCAATATCGATCCGAAAACGGGCAACTACATCCTGCTCGCGAGCAAGCTGCCGCTGATCCATCAAGCGGTGCTCAATGCATGCGACGGACTCGACGGCGTCGTGGATGGCGTCATCAACGTCCCGCAAGCCTGTCATTTCGATCCGTCGTCGATGCTCTGCAAGACGGGGCAGGATCCGTCGACGTGTCTGTCGAGCGCGGAAGCCGACGTCGTGCGTGCGATTCACGACGGGGCGGTCGATGCGAACGGCACGCATCTCGAGCAACAGATCTCGCGCGAATGGGGTTCCGAGCTCGACTGGACGCTGTTTATTCCGACCACGGCGGCCGGGCCAAGCGGCGCGATCAATTTCATCCTGCCGTTCCTTCAATATCTCGACTATTTCAACGGCACGAACACGACGGCGACGTTATCGAGTCTCAAGTTCACGATCGACTATTTCATGAAGATCATGCCGGTCTCGAGCTATCTGTCGGCGACCGATCCCGATCTGAGCGCGTTTGCGCGTCACGGCGGCAAGTTGATCCTTTGGCAAGGACTCGCGGACCAGCACATTACCCCGCAAGGCTCGATCGAGTACTACGAGCAGATGAAGTCCGTCATGGGCGACGCGAAGGTCGATCAGTTCGCGAAGTTCTATCTGTTCCCGGGCGTCGCGCACTGCGGCGGCGGGACCGGTCCGAACACGTTCGATATCGTGACGCCCGTGATGGCCTGGGTCGAGTCGAACGCGACGCCGGGTTCGATCATCGCGTCGATCGTCAATTCGAGCGGTCAGACGACGCGTACGCGGCCTGTTTTCCCGTATCCCGAGGTCGCGCGCTATACGGGTTCGGGCAGTACGGACGACGCATCGAACTTCGTGGCCGCCCCCGGTTCGCGCGATTCGAACGTGAGCCTGCATTGGCCTGGCGAATGGCTCTATTCGCCGGGCTATGAGTCATGGTGCACGACGCAAGGCTCGCAACTCGTTTGCAAGGGCGGCAATGGCTGGAGCAGCTATCACAAGGGGCAAATCAGCCTCGATGACAGCTTCGGCCTCGCGGGGAACAACCACTGACGCGTCGCGGCGATCCGGCGTGCCGCGAGGCACGCGCGGGATCGCTGCGCGAGGCGGAGATCGAGCGTTTTACGAGGGCGCACGGACCACGCGCACCGGCAATTGAAGCGCGCTGACGAGCGCCATCGCGTGGAGCGCCGCGAGGATTACGAAGGCGAGCACGAAAGCATGCGGCGCGGAAGGCTCGCTCGCGATGCTTGTATGTGTGGATAGCGCCGAGCTCGCGTCATGCGCATGGACGGTCAACGACACGCCGATCGCGAGCACCGTCGTCGCGATCGGGCCGCCGAGCCGTTGCGCGATGTTCAACGCGGTGTTCGCGAGCGGAAGCGTCGCCTTGGATACGGTCGAATAGGCGGCCGAGACGGAAGGGATGGAGATCGTCCCTTGGCCAGCGCCTGCACAGAACAGGCTCACGAGCGCCCACGCGTGAGAGAAATCGTGCTCGGCCATCCAGACGAAGGGCAGCATGCTCGCGAACGCGAGCAGCGCGCCGCCGGCCGATACCATGCGCGTGCCGAAACGATCGACGAGAAAGCCCGTCGACGGGAACGAACACATCATGCCGACGCCCATGACGGCGATGTACCAGCCCGTCTGATTCGGCGACAACGCGCAGCCCGTGATCAGATACAGGGGGATCAACAACTGGCGGCCGTACAGCACGCCGTTCGAGAAGAACTGCGTCGCGGCGGCCTGTCGAAAGATCGGGGCGCGATAGATCCGGACGTCGACGAGCGCCGCGGGGCCCTCGCGCAGCGCATGGCGCACGAAGGCGGCCAGCATGCATGCGCCGGCCGCGATCGCGATCCGGCCGGGCGTCGACGCATAGTTCGACATGCCGTAAATCAGCAACGCCAGCCCTGGCGAAATCAGCACGAAACCCGTGGCGTCGAATGCGCGATGCTGCTCGGGCTGCGCATCGCGCGGCAGCAATCGCGCGGCGAGACCGACGCCCGCGATACCGGCCGGCACGTTGACGTAAAAGAGCCACGGCCATGTCACGTGCGCGAGCAAGGTGCCGGCGAGCACGGGGCCGACGATCGGTCCGACGAGAACGGGCAAGCTCGCGAGGCCCATGACGCGCGCCATTTGGCGGCCCGCCGTGCGCGCGATCATCATCTGGGTCATCGGCACGAGAATGCCGCCCGCGAGTCCTTGCAGGATGCGCGCGGCGATCAGCAGGTGGATCGTAGGCGAGGCGCCGCACAAGATCGACGCGGTCGTGAATGCGGTAAAGCAGCCGAGATAAAGCCGTTTGGCGCCGAAGCGGTCGACGAGCCAGGCGTTGAGCGGCAGCATCAGCGTCAGCGCGAGCAGATAGCCGGTGATGACCCATTGCGTGATTCGCAGCGTGGCGCCGAGCGACTGGCCGATCGCGGGCAGCGACACGTTGACGATCGTTGAATCGAGCTGCGTCATGAAAGGCCCGATCAAGACGACCACGACGATCTTCCAGACGGACGGATCGATGCGGTCGTTCGCATCGGCGGATGTCGGCTTATTCATGCTCGTTCAGCTCGTTCATCTTCCGGAAGATCTCGCCGGCTTTGAACAGCGTGCGCTGTTCGTCTTCCGAGAGGCGCGCGATCGCGTGCGACAACCAGACTTGCTTCGCGGCGCGGACTTTCTTGCGCCATGCGGTTCCCTTGGGCGTGAGGCTGATCAGCATCTGGCGGCCGTCGGTCGGGTGCGGTTCGCGTTTGACGAACCCGGTGGCTTCGAGCGAAGCGACGATCGTGCCCATCGACTGAGGCTTGACGCCCTCGGCACGTGCAAGGTCGGCGGTCGTCGCGGGCCCGTCGTTCGAGAGACGCGAGATGACGAGAGACTCCGTGATCGAGAGCTCGTCGGACTGAGCTTGCGCACGAATGCGGCGCACGAGCTGTCCGACGGACTGCATGAATTCCTGGATCGAATGATCGAGCGGGGCGGCGGGCATGCTGAACGTGTCGGTGTGCAAGTCCGGCAAGCATGAACAAAGACAGTCAAACTTGCAAGTTAACCTTGCAAGTTTGACTGTCTTTTAAATGGATGTTGACCGCGACGAATGGGGGCGGCGCGGATGAAGCATTCGAGTCCAAGGCCAAGCTCAAGCTCAAGCTCAAGCTCAAGCTCAAGCTCAAGCGATGGCGATGGCGATGGCGATGGCGATGGCGATGGCGATGGCGATGGCGATGGCCAAAGCCAAAAGTCGAGGCCGGGATCGGGATGGGGCTCACGCTCATGCATGAGCCCGCGGCTTTATGGTGTCGTCGGCAAATGCAATACGTATGCCGAGCAAGAGAGAGGGGGCGCCGTCAGGCGGAGATCGCGCGGCGTGTTTGCGCGAGCATCTCGACAAACTGGCGTGCGCGCGGGAAGGGGCCGAATCCCGATGCGACGTTGATGTGGCCGACGTCGCCGAGGTTGATGTAGGCGCTGCCCCAGTCGTGCGCGAGATCGCGCGCGTGCGTGGCGCTCATCCATGGGTCGGTATCGCTCGCGACGACGATCGACGGGACGCGAAGCCGACGGCGATTGAGCGCGGCGATCTCGAACCGTGTCGGGTTTGCGGGTGCGACGAGCAGTACGCCGACGAGATGCGGCAAGTCGGAAATCAGTGCTTGAACGGTCGTCAGGCAGCCGAAGCTGTGGGCCGCGACGACATAGGGCTCATCGATTCGGACGAGTTGTGAGAGGGCGCGTTGCGTCCATTGCTCGATATCGGGTCGATCCCAGTCCGACTGCGTGACGCGCAGCGCGTTCGGATATTCGTTTTCGAGCCAGCTTTGCCAGTGCGCCGGTTCGCTGCCGTGAAGACCGGGCACCGTCACGAGCCGGGGATGCGATGAGCGGGGGCGATCGGGCACAGCGTGCTCCATGAGTGCCGAGATGCGTCGAGTGTTACGCGAACGCCGCCGGCTGACAACGAAGCGATCTTCATTTGGTTATCTAAGTGCCCGAGCGCCCAGCCCTCGGCCCCGAGCCCCGAGCCCCGAACCCTGAACCCTGAACCCTGAACCCCGAGCCCCGAGCCCCGAGCCCCGAGCCCCGAGCCCCGAGCCCCGAGCCCCGAGCCCCGAACCCCGAACCCCGAACCCCGAACCCCGAACCCCGAACCCCGAACCCCGAACCCCGAACCCCGAACCCCGAACCCCGAACCCCGAACCCCG
>NZ_RBZU01000012.1 GCF_003628125.1 Pararobbsia silviterrae | reverse complement strand
GCGGCGTCATTCGACGATTGGCTACGAAGCGCCGCTACCCTTCGAAACATTAACCGTTGCTCACGTCAGAGTGTCCACGGTTCGTGGGTAAGATCACTCCGGCCTGACATGGTTGAATTCGCAAACCACTCCAGCCATCGAATCCAGCACAGACACAACAAGCGTTCAGCCTGGACGCTTGCCCGCAGGATATGAAGCCTTCCTGCCCGTTAAGTCGCCAGGCTGAGCCCTACACGTGCGCAAAACACGCGCTACAGAATGCTGTCCAGCGCCGCGGAGAATCTGGAGACAGCGCTTTCGACGTCCCTCAGTTTATCCAGACCAAATAAGCCGACGCGGAAAGTCTTGAAATCGTCGGGCTCGTCGCATTGGAGCGGCACGCCGGGCGCGATCTGCAGGCCGGCATCGGCGAATTTCTTGCCAGATCGAATGCCGTCGTCGTCCGTGTAGCAGACTACAACGCCCGGCGCCTCAAACCCTGCGGCAGCCACGCTTTTGAAACCTTTGTCGCTCAAGAGCGAGCGAATGCGCTTGCCAAGTTCGAACTGCTCCGCTTTTACCTTATTGAAGCCGTATGCCTCGGTTTCCTTCAGAACGTCACGCAGCGTCGCGAGACTGTCCGTGGGCATCGTGGCGTGATACGCGAAGCCGCCCTTCTCGTACGCTTCCATGATTTGAAGCCATTTGCGAAGGTCGCAGGCGAAGCTGGTGCTGGTTGTCGCGTCGATTCTTCCGCGGGCAAGCGGGCTAAGCATAACGAGTGCACAGCACGGAGACGCACTCCATCCTTTTTGTGGTGCACTGATCAGAACATCGACGCCACTCGCCTGCATGTCGACCCAAACCGTACCCGATGCGATGCAATCGAGTACGAACATGCCGCCGGCGGCATGAACAGCGTCAGCCACCGCTCGCAAATAGCCGTCAGGCAGCATCATCCCCGATGCGGTTTCGACATGCGGCGCGAAAACCAGATCCGGTTTGCTCTCCTTAATCGCAGCGACGACTTCCTCGATCGGTGGCGGTGCAAATGCGGCCTGCCTTCCCTGCTCGGCCGGACGAGCCTTCAGCACCGTCGATTCAGACGGAATGTCGCCCATGTCGAAAATCTGTGACCACCGGAAACTGAACCACCCATTGCGAATAATCAGGCACCTCTTGTTCGTCGCGAACTGTCGGGCAACGGCTTCCATGCCGAACGTCCCGCTGCCAGGGACGACAACAACCGATTTCGCGTTGTAGACGTTTTTTAGCGCGTCCGAAATATCGCGCATGATGCCCTGGAAGCGCTGCGACATATGATTGATCGATCGATCCGTGTAAACGACGGAGTATTCAAGCAGCCCGTCGCGATCGACGTCGGGAAGGAGTCCTGGCACGTTCGCCTCCGAAAGTGGACGAATAAGGGAATCGAACGCAGATTCTAACGAAGGCGAGCGGTAACGACACCGACTGATAAACCCTCGTTTCCGACCCGGAGATTTTGCAAAGCGCCGCTCGAATCTGCCAAGCCGAGCCCCAGACTGCCGCGGTGCGACGACACATAGCCGGCTCCGAAGAGACGTTCGAAAAGGCGCATATGGGGTGGCAAGGGGTCCGCTTTGGGGCCAAGCCCGGCAATGCGCGACGGCCTCGATCCACTCGGCCGTCCTCCGCAATCGACCCGAAGCGGCCCTCCGACGATTCGGACGTGCGCTACCTCGATCCGGCGATCCTCTATTCGGTCAACCGGGATGACACGGTCGTGGAGAAAGGCGGGGTCGAATCCGTGCTTTCCATCCTGATCCACAAGTCGTTTAACGAGGCGTTGAAACGCATGTCAGCCACGCCGCGACCTCTAGCGAAATTCATGTGCAGCAGAGACCCGGGGACGGTCGACCGATTCATCGGCCCTCTGTCGTTCGGTGGTGCGCTGTCAAGAAGGCCTCGCGGCTTGGCCTTCCGGGAGCGATCGGCTGTCGCCGATCCGACAAGGGGTCACTTGCGCACGAGTGGGATCTGGAGGTTTGTCGGTCGATTCGATTCGCTGTCGAATCCGCGGCCGTCCACGTTTCGAGCCCCCCAGAACAGCATGTCTCGGGTGACGTACACGAGGTCGTATTCCATGAAATTCTCGCCGGCCTTCAAACCAAAGGGCGGGAACTCCATGCCGAAGATGCTTTGAGTCTGGCCGACCACCCAATTCGCATAGCCGGTCGCCGCGACCTTGTTGAGATAGTCGGCGAAGCCCTGCACCAGCGGAGTGACCGCGTAGCCTTCGTCGGCAACAAAGTCCACCTTCTGCGCACCTGTAGCAATGGGGTGATCCCCGCGCCAGATCATGTGTCCCTTGATGTCCATCCGAGCCAATGCCACGTTCCCGAAAGGATCCGCAAAGTTGACGACCACAAGCTCAAAGCGGTCTTGCGGAAGCGCCTTGAACGCACGTGTCAGGTAGAAGGGCTTGAGCGTGCCATCGGCGTTCTTCTGAGCACTGGGCCGCACTTCCGGCGAGATGCTTACCCAGTCGCCAAGCACCGCTTGTCGGGATTGTTCGATCGTCATTCGAGGTCTTCCTTGAGGTGTCGACATCGCGAGCAGCGGCCCGTCGAACGATGCGGCCATCGACCGGTGCCCATCCCACTCGGAATCAACGGCGATCGGTAGCACCGCACGTAGATTGCTGCCCCACGAGCGCGCGCTCTGCGCGAGAACATGCGCTCGGAGAGTACCCGGGCCTCAACCGCATCTCTAGTAGAAAACCGGCGACCTCTGGGAGAATCCCGCCCCCGTTCGATGGGTCGAACGACACGGTGCGTTCGTGGAGCCCCGCGGCCTCGGGAGCGTGTCGCCACCTGCACCGGGTCCGCGTGAGGCAAGCTTTCAAGAACTTCGCGTTGCCTGAAGCGCCCCGCTGGCTAGCGTCGAAATGCTCGCCGCCATTGTCCCGGACTCACCCCTTCGCGGGCGAGGAATTGTCGGCCCAGATGGCTTTGGTCGACAAACCCACAAGCGATTGCAATGTCGGCAAGTTCGCCTGAAGTATTCATCATGAGTTCCTTCGCGCGTTCGACTCTGCATTGGGTTATCCACTGATGCGGTGTAACCCCCATTGAGACGCGAAAAGCACGCGAGAACTGGCTTACGGAAAGCCCGCATTCCTGGCCTAACGCCGAGACGGAAAGATCATCAGACAAGTACGCGTCGACGTAGTCGGATACCTTTCTGACATGCCCGGCGGTCAGCCCGCCTCGCGAGGCTGCCTTGCGCCGGATGTCTCCATACGTGTGAACGACATGATCGAACAGGACGACGGCGATATGATCGAGAAGCGCACGGGTCGAATGGATCGTGTTCTCGATCAGCGGCAGAACGACGAGGCCGAGATTGTAAAGAACCGGATCATGCTGACCAAACGACCGCGCACGAAGTCCTGCCACCTTTGACATTCCTTCCTCAGATTCAAATCCATCAAGGGCAGATCTTGGTATGTGGATACGGATACTGTCGTAGGACGCAGAGAGGCTGACCTCATTTCGCGAAGCAAGGTCAAACAGATAAACCTTTCCGGGCTTCTGAGCGACGCTTTGCCGTCGCCCATCAATCGAGACGATCGGGAAAAATGCCGGCGCCAGTGGAATATTGAGCACAAAAGCCTCCTCGCGGGCCGAGGGGATCGACAGTCCCGGCTGAGGTCTCTGGTTCTTGAAATGAGAAAACGCAATCTGCGACCCACCGGTGACACGTACGGCGATCGTCGGCACCGATGGAATCCGGAAGCTCCGAGCAATCGAATTCGAGACCTTCTCAGCCAACATGACGTGCGCCCTCCTGATCGACAACCGCCACCTGTGCTTGATCCTACCGGAACCAACGAACGACGGCCTCTCCCATGCGGCATGACGAGCCATGGCTCGTCATCGACGCGTCCGCGTTGGCATATGGCACGCGCCTGCGCAAACTTGGACATAGCGGACTCGAGTGCGTCCGAGTGATACCAATGCATTCAAGTGTAATCCCCCCGTAACAGCGGACGGGTCGCCTATATACCGTCTGTCGGCTCTGTATCAGCGGCACATGAACGGAAATGACGCGCGGTAGCGCGCATCTCGGGGTCCACCAAAATATCGCCGAGAGTACGGATCGCGTCTTCGATTTGTCCACTCCAGGGATGTCCGAAATTAAGTCGGATACAGTTCTGAAACGAGTGAGTCGCGGAGAACATCGGCCCCGGCGCGATGCTGATGCCATGCTCGATCGCGCGTTGATGCAGCGCCATCGCATCGATCGCATCGGGAAGCTCTATCCAGATGAAGTATCCGCCCGACGGAACGGTCCAGCGCGCGCGCGCTGGAAGATGCCGACGCAGCGCCACTTGCATCGACGAGAGTTGCGACTTGAACGCGTTGCGCAATTGACGCAAGTGTTTGTCGTAACCGCCATATTGCAGATAGTCAGCGATGCCGGCTTGCGCGGGAATGCTCGCAGACAATGTCGTCATGAGCTTGAGCCGTTGCACGCGTTCCGTATAGCGCCCCGCGGATACCCAGCCGATCCGATAGCCCGGTGCAAGCGTCTTCGAGAAGGAACTGCAATGCATGACAAGGCCCTTCGTATCGAAGGCTTTGGCGGGTAATGGCCGTGTCTTTCCGAAATGCAGTTCCTGATAGACGTCGTCTTCGATCAACGGCACATCGTGGGCGGTGAGCAGTTCGACGAGCGCGCGCTTCTTATCGTCGGTCAGCGTCACGCCCGTAGGGTTCTGGAAGTTCGTCATAAACCAGCATGCACGCACTGGATGCTTGTCGAGCGCCGCAGCCAGCGCGTCGAGATCAAGGCCCGTAACCGGATCGACCGGAATTTCGAGCGCCCGCAGGTCCAGTCTCTCGATAGCCTGAAGCGCGGCATAGAAGCCCGGCGATTCGACCGCGACGATATCCCCGGGACGCGTGACCGCCATCAGACTCAGGTTCAACGCTTCCAGCGCGCCGTTTGTCACAACAATATTATCGATCGGCGAAGCGATGCCCGCGCCGACGTATCGCAACGCGATCTGACGCCGTAGATGTTCGTTTCCCGGCGGCAGGTCGGCGACCGTACTCCATGGGTTCAATGTCCGCGCCCCCTGATTGAGCGACTTTGCAAGTCGCGACAAAGGAAACAGCAGCGGAGACGGAAACGCCGAACCGAGGGGAACGGCGCCGACGTGTTTGGTCGCTTGCAACACTGAGAACACGAGGCTGCTGATATCGACCTTCGCGGATTCGGCAAGAGACTGCGCGCGCGGCGTTTCCACCGGCGCGACGCTCGCGCCCGGCGTCACAAAGTAGCCCGAGCGTTCTTCCGCACGGATGAGCCCCCACTCCTCGAGCAAATAGTAAGCGCTCAACACCGTCGACTGACTCACCCCATGCTGGGTTGTGATCTGCCGGATTGAGGGCAGCTTCGATCCAATCGGCAGACGACCCGACCGTATCTCGTCGGCCATCGCGTTGGCGAGCGTTTCATATCGATTCATCAGGGTGTGTCGACGTGGAGTGAGGCTGTGCTTATCGATTCAGCGCTTCACCGACCCGCCGCTTGCCGATGACTTACGAATGGCGTGAACGAATCGCATGGCTCGATCGGAGACTTGGGTTGGCGGCGTACCCGCGGTATAGAGCGCACCGCCAATCCCAAAGCCACTGGCGCCTGCGTTCACAAATGCGTCGATATTATGCGGCGTAACGCCTCCGACCGGCATCAGACCGATGTCTTCGGGAATCACAGCGCGCCAAGCCCTGAGCACTGCAGGGCTCAATGTGTCGGCCGGAAACAGTTTGAGCGCGTCAGCGCCGTTAAAGTACGCGGCGATGGCTTCGGTTGGCGTTGCCACGCCCGGCGTGCAGGCAAGCGACGCGTCCTTGGCGGCGCGCACGACTTCGAGGTCCGCATGCGGCATGACGATCAGTGCACCACCGGCATCGGCGACATCTTTCACGCGGCCAGGATGCAGTACGGTGCCTGCGCCGACGATAACGTCCGCAGGCAGCGCATCGCGCAGCAGTCGAATACTGCGCAATGGGTCGGGCGAATTGAGCGGCACTTCGATGGCGCGAAAACCGACGTTGACCAGGGCCGTTCCGACGGGGACGGCTTCATCGGGTGTCAGCCCGCGCAAAATGGCGATCAGCGGACACGCAAACATGGCCGAAGCGAAGCCAGTGTGGCGGAAATGGGCACGAGGGCCAGCTTCGATGCACTGCATGGCAAGTTCTCCTTGAAACGGAATCCAAAAGTTCGAGCGCGTCGACACGGCAACATGAGGGTTGGCCGCGCCTACCGTCGCAAATGCGGTATGTGCTTGCACGCGACGGGGTCGCCACACACCGACGACGTGTGAAGCGCAATCACATGCATCACGCCATGCATGCACAAGGCCACCGTGCCGACAACGGTAACGCCGGCACACCAAAGACCGATAAACCACAAGCCCCGATAGCGCGGCTCCGGCGTAGCAAGGGGCTTGGACATGTGAACGAGCGCGGCATTGGGCGCGCACGCTTGTTCGCGCTCAGTGGTAGTGAAGGTCTGCATGTCGGGTTTTACCTCTGAAGACACGGTATCCGAGTGTCGTGTAGGCGACGATGACGGGTAACACGATCAATGCACCGCGCAACGTAAAGAGTTGACTCGAACGCGGTGCCGCTGCGTCCCAGATCGTCACGCCGGGAAGAATCGCGCAAGGCCAGACGCTGACGAGCAGCCCAGCGAAGCCGAGCAGCACGAACGCAAGCATCAGCACGAATGGCAGGGTGTCGTGGCGATGAAGGATGGCTTTGCGCATGCCGTAGGCAATCAGCGCCACGAGCACGGGCACGGGTGCAAGCCACGGAAGCAGATTTGAATGAAACCAGCGCGCGTCAAACATCGGAGAGAGGCTGAGCGTCCAGACCGAGACGACAGCGACCAACGCCAGTTCAAGTACGCCTAGCGGCGCCATCACGCGATAGAGGCGGCGTTGCAGATCGCCGTGAGTTTTCATGATGAGCCACGCGCAACCGAGCAATGCATAGGTCACAACAAGCGCGCAGCCGGTGAACAGACTAAACGCCGACAGCCAATCAAAGGCATGACCCGCGAATCGCCCGTCTTCGACGTCAATGCCCGATAGCCAACTGCCAATTACGACGCCTTGAAAAAACGTCGCGCCCGCCGAGCCACAGATAAAGGCAAGATCCCATAGATGCCGTGTGCGGCGCGAACGCGCGCGGATCTCGAACGCGACACCGCGGAAAATCAAGCAGATCGCCATCAGCAGCAAGGGCAGATACAACGCCGACAGCACAACCGAATAGACCATCGGAAACACGGCGTATAACGACGCCCCCCCGAGAATCATCCACGTTTCGTTTCCGTCCCAGACAGGCGCCACAGTGCTCATCATCAGCGCGCGTTCATCGTCGCGAGGAAAGAGCGGAAACAGAACGCCGATGCCAAGATCGAAGCCGTCCAGCACAACATATAGGGCAAGTCCAAACGCGATGATGGCGGCCCAGACAATCGTAATGTCCATGATTTCAGTTCAACGTGATTTCAAAGCGACGAGTCGGAAGCGCGCAGGGTCCGTCCGCGTTCAGTGGAGCGGCGAGCGCGTGCGACGCACTCCGACCGCGCGCTGGGACCCGGCGTCGGCGCGATAACAGCCGGCCCCGTTCGCATGAGCCGGAGCATGTAGTAAATGCCCGTGCCGAATACGAGCGTGTAGACGACCACAAAAGCGAACAACGTCGCGCCGACCTGTTGCGCGGTGACAAGCGCTACCGCGTCGGCAGTGCGCATGAGTCCGTAGACGACCCAAGGTTGGCGACCCGCTTCGGTTGTGATCCAGCCGGCGAGCAGACTCACGAAGCCGCTGGGTCCCATGATCAGCACGAAGCGATGAAAGCGCACGGCGTCGAAGAGCCGGCCGCGCAGACGAAGCACCAACGCGCAGAGCGCCATCACCGCCATCAGCACACCCAGGCCCGCCATGACCCGGAACGTCCAGAACACGAGTGTCGAATTGGGGCGGTCGGCCGGCGGGAACGACCTGAGGCCGCGAATCTCACCGTTCCAGGTATGCGTGAGGATGAGGCTGCCGAGGTGCGGAATGGCGATGCGATAGCGTGTCGTTTCGGCTTTCATGTCGGGAAGGCCAAATACGTTCAGCGCCGTGCCGCCGTGCTCGGTGTCCCACAGTCCTTCGATGGCTGCGATTTTGGCAGGCTGATACTGGCGAGTGTTGAGCCCATGCGCATCGCCCGCAAGGATCTGCAACGGCGCGAGCACGACGAGCAATTCGAGCCCCATGGAAAACATCGTTTTCACGGCCGCGTCGCGACGCCCGTGGAGCAGGTGCCAGGCGCCGGTCGCCGCAACAACGAGTGCGCCAACGATAAACGCCGCGAGCGCCATATGCACGAGTCGGTACGGAAACGACGGATTGAAGACGATCTTCCACCAGTCGACGGGGACGACGCGATGATCGACGATCGCGATACCTTGAGGCGTCTGCATCCAACTGTTCGACGCAAGGATCCAGAACATCGAAACGATCGTCCCGACAGCGACTAGCACGGTGGCGGCAAAGTGCGCGCGCGGACCGACGCGCGTCCATCCGAACAGCATGATGCCGAGGAACCCGGCCTCGAGAAAAAAAGCCGTCATGACTTCATAGGCCAGCAAGGGTCCGGTCACGCTGCCCGCGTATAAGGCAAAGCCCGACCAGTTGGTACCGAACTCATAGGCCATCACGAGTCCGGAAACGACCCCCATGCCAAACGCGATTGCAAAGATATTGGACCAATAGAGGCAAAGTTCCTTGTAGACCTGGCGTCCCGTCTTGAGCCAGAGACCCTCGAGCACGGCGATAAAGCTCGCGAGTCCGATGCTTAACGCCGGGAAGATGATATGAAACGAAACGGTAAACGCGAACTGGACGCGCGCGAGCGAGAGAACATCGATATTCAACATGATTCAATGCCTGACTGACGACGGCGACGCAACGTGTCGACGTATGGAGATATCGTGTCGCGCGGCAACTCACTCGGCCCCGCGACGCTCGGATGACATTGTCTGCGCGACCTGTCCGAGTCGACCGGAACACTTGCAACGAAAACAGCCATAGCAGGTGCGTGCGCGACAATGTGTCGCACCCCATCGACACCGGCCCAGCGCCCGGAACGTGCAGCGCGCAGCGGGAGGGCTCGCGCTGCTGCGTAGAAAGATTCGGCATCTGCTTATGGCCGTCAGACGGTGCGCTGCCTACGCTAGGCCATCGTTTCGATCGAGGTCCCCCGTGAACACCGTCCGTCTGTCCGACCCTCAGCGTGCGCTGCGTCTGTCCAGCACGACCGCAAGACTTCGCAAGTCGCCGATTCGCGAGCTGTTCGCATTGCTCGGACGTTCCGATGTGATCTCTCTTGCCGGCGGCTTTCCGCCGATGGAAGCAATCGATGCGATGGGACTGCGCAACGCGCTGGTGCGCGCGGCGCGTGATTCGCTCGAAGACTCGCTGCGCTACGGTGCCACGCAAGGCTACGCGCCACTCAGGGCGTTGATTGCTGATCGCAATCGCGTGCAGGGCATCGCGCTCGATGCTGCGGATATCCAGATCGTCAGTGGATCACAACAAGGCATCGATCTGGCGGCGCGGACGTTGATCGATTCGGGCGACATCGTATTGGCACAGGCGCCGACCTACCTTGGAGCGCTGCAAGTGTTTCATGCCCAAGGCGCGCGGATCGAGACGATACCGGCAGACGCCGGCGGCAGGGGCATCGATATGGATGCGCTCGAACGACAGGTTGTCGCGCTACGCCCCAAGCTTATTTATCTGGTGCCCAGTTTTGCAAACCCGACAGGCAACGTCCTCGCACTGCGCGAGCGCAAGCAGCTTCTGTCGCTCGCACGGCGTAGCGCTGTACCGATCGTCGAAGATGATCCGTATGGCGCGCTTTATTTTCACGAGCCTCCACCTCCGTCGCTGCTGGCGCTCGCTAATGCGCACGAACGCGAGTGGGTCATCCATCTATCCAGCCTGTCCAAGATGCTTGCGCCGGGGCTGCGCCTCGCCTGGATGACGGGCCCGCCCGACTGGATGTCGCCTATGTCGCTGGTCAAGCAGATCGGCGACACGCACACGTCGAACCTGTCGCAACTGGTCGCCTGGCACTACCTGTGTTCAGGCGCGCTCGAGCCGGCACTCGAACGCGCCCGGCTGTTCTATCGAGCGCAGGCGCAAACCATGATTCGCGCAATCCAGCGCGAGATGCCCGCGCTCGCGCAAACCATCGTGGCGCCGAAGGGCGGCATGTTCGTTTGGGGAACCTTGCCGGGTGTCGACACGACGGCGCTGTTGCCCGAAGCGCTGCGCGAGGGCGTCGCCTACGTACCCGGCGCAGCCTTTATGCCTGGCGAATCCGTCAGTGACGGCCTCCGACTGTCATTTGCAACGGCCTCACCGGAGCACATCCAGGAAGGCATCCGCCGACTCGCACGTTGCGTGAGCCGGAGCAGATAGGGGCGGATTCCACCGGAAAAAGCGCCGCGCACGCGCACTGCTATGGCGCAATAACACGTATCTGCTTCTGTTAGCGGAGCGCATCCGGAGCAATCATGAGACTCAAGTGCCGGCCATTCATTCCGGACAAGGAGATCAGCATGGACTATCTGCGTATGGTGAGAGTCGTTCTGTGGAGCTTTTTCGGTGTACGCAAGCGCGCATCGCACGAGGCGGATTTTGCGCACGTGAAGCTGCCGCTGCTGCCGGTCATTGCCTTCAGTCTGGCTGGATGCTTTGGCGGGACACTGTTTCTCGTTGCGCGGTTTGCTGTCACACACGCGCACTGAATCACGCCCGTACCGTTTGGATCGCCATGTACCAATACGATGAACTAGACAGGACGCTCGTCGCCGAACGCGTCGAGCAGTTTCGCGACCAGGTCGCCCGACGCATTTCCGGCGAGCTGACCGAGGAAGAATTTCTGCCGCTGCGGCTGCAGAATGGCCTTTACCTGCAGAAACACGCCTACATGCTGCGGGTCGCCATCCCCTATGGCACGCTGTCGTCGACGCAGTTGCGCATGCTGGCCGATATCTCGCGTCGATATGACCGCAACTATGGTCACTTCACGACGCGGCAGAACATCCAGTTCAACTGGATCCGCCTTGAAGACACGCCAGCGATTCTGGCCGCGCTTGCGACGGTCAATATGCACGCGATCCAGACGTCGGGCAACTGCGTGCGAAACATCACGACCGAGCAGTTCGCCGGCGTCGCAGCCGACGAGTGGCTCGATCCGCGTCCTCTTGCGGAGATCCTTCGTCAATGGTCCACGCTCAATGCGGAGTTCGCGTACCTGCCACGCAAGTTCAAGATCGCGTTGTCTTCGTCTCATGAAGACCGTGCAGCGGTGCGCATGCATGATGTCGGCCTCTACGTCTATGAAGGCGAGCGCGGCGAGCGCCTGCTTCGCGTGCATGCCGGAGGCGGACTGGGTCGCACGCCCATCCTGAGCTCCCTCGTACGCGATGCGCTGCCGTGGCAGCACATGCTCACGTACCTTGAAGCCTTGTTACGGGTCTATAACCGCTACGGGCGGCGCGACAACAAATACAAGGCACGCATCAAGATTCTGGTGCGCGAGCTCGGGGTCGAGCGCTTTGCCGCGGAAGTCGAGCAGGAATGGGCACACCTCAAAGACGGGCCTGCAACGCTGCCCGATGAAGAGTACGAACGCGTGCGTGCGCATTTCGCGCCGCCTGCCTATTCCGATGCCGCCACGGACCCGACCGTGGCCCAGCGTGCCGCCGCGCATCCGAAGTTCGCGCGCTGGATCCGCCGCAACATCCATGCACATAAGGTGCCCGGGTACGCATCCGTCGTCGTCTCGACCAAGCCTGGCTTGGCAGCGCCGCCGGGCGACGTGACCGACGCGCAGATGGACTGTGTGGCGGAATGCGCTGACCGGTTCGGCTTCGGCGAGATTCGAGTCGCACACGAGCAAAACCTGATCCTGCCGGACATTCTGACGAGCGATCTGTTCGAGCTCTGGAACACGCTCGACGCAAATGGGCTTGCAACGCCCAACGTCGGTCTGCTGACGGACATCATTGCGTGTCCTGGCGGAGACTATTGTTCACTCGCCAACGCCAAATCGATTCCGATCGCCCAAGCGATTCAGCAGCGCTTTGACGACCTTGATTTCGTTCATGACCTTGGCGATGTGTCGTTAAACATCTCAGGCTGCATCAACGCGTGTGGCCATCACCACATGGGCAATATCGGGGTGCTCGGCGTCGACAAGAATGGCGACGAGTGGTATCAGGTCACGCTGGGTGGCGCTCAGGGCAAGGATGCATCGATCGGCGCCGTGATCGGTCCATCCTTCAAGGCGGACCAGATGCCCGATGTCGTCGAGCGCATTGTCGAGGTGTATCGCGCGCGCAGAATCGCGGATGAGCCTTTTGTCGATGTGGTGCGTCGCCTGGGTGTCACGCCATTCAAGGAGCATGTTTATGCCGATCGATGAAACGACCCTGCACCCATCGCAGCGCATGATTCGACTCGACGACGGTCGTCCGACAATCGTCGAGAATCGGTGGACCCTTGTGCGGGACGCCGCGCAGGCAACCGAGCGCATTGCGCAGGGGCGACCTGCGCTCGAGCGGGCGATTCTTCCCGTTGACATTTATCTAGGTGCACTCGATGCTCACGCCGATCTGATGCTCGAAACGGGCGCCTGGATTCCACCGGAAGCCGATGTCGAGTCGTGGGCAACGAGACTGGCCGGTGCGCCGGTGATTGCGGTGGATTTTCCGAGCTTTCGTGACGGACGGGGACTCAGCATCGGTGTCATGGTGCGCACGCGATACGGGTTCAAGGGGGAGCTGCTCGCAATCGGTGATGTGCTCAGAGACCAGCTCGAATACATGCGTCGCTGCGGGTTTGATGCGTTCTGGGTGCGAGCAGACAAGCGCGTCGAAGATGCAATCAAGGGCTTTAGCGAACTATCTGTTCGGTATCAGGGAATCGTCGGCGATCCGACACCCTCGTTCCGACGCCGTGGGGACACCATCGCGTCAGGCGACTGAGTCCGGTCTATCGCACTGCGGCCCCTTTGTTTGCGACCGCGCCGTTCTACCATAGGGGCGGCGTACTGATCGTGACCGCATAGGCTTGGATAGGTCTTGAATTCGACTTGTTTGTTTTGAACGCAACAATGGGGGTGACCTGGGCAGGGATGCTCGACCCGATGCGAGACCCAGGTGCAGACGCGACGATTCGAGGATTTAAACGTGTTGGATGCGTATCCGGATCGCTTGCGAAAGCAGCCCCTTGATCGTTTCGTACGAGGGGTCGCATTTGGCCGACTGTCGCCGCATGCGACGGGCCCCTTCCCGACCCCGAGCAGTCGTTAGGGTCACCCTGCCATCAAGGGCTCCTTTCCGATGTCGAACGGACATTCTTCCTCGTCACGTCTATCGTCACGGACATTCTGGATCACCGCGTCATAAGTGCTCGGAACGAGCTCGCTAAACGAGTACTCACGCAATCCCAAACAGCTTCCCGAAGGCGTTTAGCGGCGTGGCCGCTGTGACCTTGTCACGACGCGCTGCTATTCAAATGTGACGGGCACGATAAAGGCAATTTGAAAATAAAGAGGTAAATGCCGAGCCTGCTTGCGTGATCAACGCGCAATGAATCGCAGTAAAAACATGTAACGCATAGGGCTGCTATCGGGGACGTTGTGAAAAAACAAAGCAATAAACCTGGCACGACCACAAAAATCTCTTCTGTACGCACGTCGGCGGGCGCGGCACGTGGTGAGGGCGACCGGGTCGCACAACGCGATGGCATTGGCGTTCGGCACCGCGGCTCCGTGGTTCTGTCGACGGCTATGACTGCGCTTTTCTGCGTAGCCGTGGACGTGCGTCCGGCGCACGCGCAGGTGTCGTACTCCGTGGGCGCGGCATCGGATCTGACCGATGCGATGACCGACGCGAACGCCAACAATGACTATCTGCCGATTCTGAATCTCACGACAGACGTCACGACCCCGAGCGGGACGACGGTGCCCACCGGCACGGCTACCGGCAGCGGAAGCGGCAATGGGTTGGGCCTGAGCACGGGCACTTATGCCTTGACGTTGAGCGGGGCGGGTACGGTCTGGAACGCGGGGACCTTCGGTGGCGCCTTCGATGTCAGCGGATCAGGCAGCGGTGGCTTGACCGTCTCCAACGGCGCCCGGCTCGTGATCCCGGACACCCCCGCCGAGGTCGGTTTCCTGAGCTTCGATTCAGGCACCTTGACGGTCACGGGAAACGGATCGAGCCTGACGACAGACTACCTTAGCGTCGGGCGCGGCGGTGATGCCTCGATCGTCCTCAACAACGACGGTCAACTGACGAGCAGCACCACCAGCATCGGGGAATGCTGCGGAGTCACGGCGGCGGCCAACATCACCGTGCAGGTGGACGGAACAGGTACGGTCTGGAACGCCGGCTACTTCACCGCGGGCGGGGCCACAAACAGTGTCAATGTGACGGTGTCCAACGGCGGCACGATCGAGGCGACGGATGGGAGCGGCATCGGCGTCAACGGCACCGGCACGATGCTGGTGACCGGCACGGGTTCCAGCTTCCAGGTCGTGGGTTCCGGCACCCTCGAAATCGGCGGCTATACCTACGGCGGAGAAGGACACGGTACGCTGACCATCAGCGACGGCGCCGTCGTCTCGGCGGCGGCCGTGCTGATGGGCGTGAGCGACCCCGGCACGAGCGGCGCCCTGATCGTCAACACCAACGGGATTCTCGAAACCGGCTACCTCGCGCCGGACCAGGGTAGCGCGACGGTCGATTTCGACGACGGCATCCTGCGCGCCACCGCCAGCAGCACTGCGGGTTCGGCCTTGATCTCCGGCTTTACGCCCGGCGATTTCAATCTCGACGCCGGGGGTATGTTCCTGGATTCGAATGGTTTCGATGTGACGGCCGCGAGCGTCATGTCGGGCGTCGGCGGCCTGACGAAGCAAGGCGTGGGCACGCTGACCTTGACGGCCAACAACACTTATACCGGCGGCACGACGATCTCGGCGGGGACCTTGCAGCTCGGCGACGGCGGGACCTCGGGCAGCATCGTTGGCGACGTCGCTGACAACGGCACGCTGGCCTTCAATCGC
Organism: Pararobbsia silviterrae; assembly: GCF_003628125.1. Taxonomy (GTDB): domain Bacteria; phylum Pseudomonadota; class Gammaproteobacteria; order Burkholderiales; family Burkholderiaceae; genus Pararobbsia; species Pararobbsia silviterrae. The sequence goes on along the minus strand of NZ_RBZU01000012.1, from coordinate 209,835 downwards.
TCGGACCGCGTCACGTTTGATGGCGTGATCGGCGGCGCAGGCAATGTGGCGCAAATCGGTTCGGGCGTGACGGTGCTGAATGCGGTGAACACCTACAGCGGCGGCACGGTCGTTTCTGATGGCACGCTCGCCGTCGGCGATGCCTCGCATGCGAACGCCACCCTGGGTGCGGGCGCAACGAGCGTCGCGGACGGCGCGACGCTCGGCGGATATGGAACAGTAGCGAGTGCAGTCACCAACGCGGGCACGATCGCTGTCGCCAACGCATTGCCCGCGTTCGCGGCGGATGCGAATGGCGCATTCACGATCAGCGGCAATCTGGTGAATCGGGGTGTGGTGAACGTGGCGGCCGCATCCGGGCAAATCGGCAACGTGCTCAGGGTCGGCGGCAACTATACGGGTGCAAACGGGCAATTGGTGTTGAACACGCTGCTCAATCAGGGCGGCGCGGCCACGAAGACGGATCAGTTGGTTGTCACGGGCAACACGAGCGGCAGCACGAGCATTCAGGTGCATGCGACAGGCACTGGCGTGCAGACCGTGGGCGATGGCATCGAACTCGTGCAGGTGGACGGGACGTCGGCGGCGAACAGTTTCCGCCTGGGCAGTGCTGTCCAAAGCGGTGCCTACGAGTATTTGCTGTACCAGGGCGGTGCTGCGAGCGCGAACGACTGGTACTTGCGCTCGACGCTCGCGTCGTCGTCAGGAGCGGTCACGCCTTCCGACGTCGTGGCCTATCGTCCGGGCGCGGTCGGCTATTCGATGACCCCGCTGCTCAATGCCGACTACGGCTTGACGATCATGGGGACGTTGAACGAGCGCGTGGGCGATATCGCAAGCGTCGAAGCAGGACAAACCAACAAGACCGGCGCCAGCAACAGTGACGGGGTCTGGGGGCGCGTGAGCGGGGAGAATGTCGACGTCGATTCAAACCACGGATTTGCGGCTAGCGAACAGACGTTCTTCGGGCAGTTCGGCAAGGACTGGACGCTCGAGCACGGCGCCAATGGGGGCAGCACGCACACGGGCGTGATGGTGACCTTCGGCTCGATCTCGGCCACGTTCGACAACAGCCTGCGCAGTCTCAATTCGCAACTGTCGGACGCAACGGGCTCGGTGGACACGCAAGCGCAGTCCCTTGGCGGTTACTGGACGCGATATCTTCCCGACGGCACCTATTTCGACGGCGTAGGCCAACTGACGCATTACGACAGCAAGTACACCGACATCTATGGCGACGAGGCAACCCAGAACGGCTTCAGCGCGGGAATTTCTGGCGAGGTGGGCAAGCCCTTCCTGCTTCCTGGCTCGACGGGCCTTGCAATCGAGCCGCAGGCGCAGGTGCTCTATCAATACCTGCACATGAACGGAACGGATGACGGCATTTCGCCGATTTCGAGTACCAGCACGAATGGCTTGCGGGGACGCGTGGGCATCCGGTTGTTCCGGGCGAATCTGCAAAACGATAGCCAGACGGGCGCCACAACGCCCTATCTGACATTCGACGTTCTGCACGACTTCTTCTCTCCTGGGCAGACCAGCGTGGGCGGTACGCCGCTGAGCGCGGATCCCGCCAGGACCTGGTACGACGTCGGCGCGGGCGTGACGACGAGTATGGGCAAATCGTCCGAGCTGTACTTCAACGTCAGGTACGCGCGCAACCTTGGCGGCGAGTACCGGCGGACCGTGTTCGCTCAGGCCGGCTATCGGTATTCGTGGTGATCATGTGCTTAGAGACGGACAATACCTTCACCGATAGCGCCAGAAGCGGCTAAGGCGCGGGTATTTGCGTGCGATTCAGAATCGGATAGCGGCCGCTCGAATGAATGTGGCGTGCGAGTTGCGTGTGTTTGCTTCAGGCCGGGAGCAGCCTGCGCGTACGCCGGCTAGGTCGCTGAGAAACTGCGCATCGGTCAACATCACTATTTCAGGCTCGAACACGTGAATCTGTATCCAACGACAGTGACATTTGACGATGTGTCTCAGGTCGCGTTTAGCGCATCACGGTTCGGCGTGTTCACGGCGTTCAACTTTGTTGCCGGTGGCCGACACGAATACGCCGTCCAAATGCGTGGAAAGGTACGCGTAGCGAAGGGAATGACAGTGACAGCCCTGCTTACCGAGGCCTGCAACTGGCAGACCGTGACGGGATGGGTAGACCACGCTACAGGCAGAATAGTCGGCGTGCCGCCGATATGGGTATCGAGGTGTGCGGGCTTGTTGTTCTGCGCCCTATTCGTGTCGATCGCGTTGCTCGGCACGACATTTCGGGGTGCAGGCCCGTTCGCGATTGGAATGGACATCGCTTTCGGACTTCCGGCGTTAATTGCAATCATCCGTTGGCGCAGCGACGGGCAAGTCTGGCATCGATTGGACGCGCTCCGATCAGGATTGAAACTTCCATCGACAATCGGCGAATGACACTGCTTGTCCGATGGCTAAAGGCACGCACCAGCTCCGCATCGCGAGTGGCGGTTCTCAAAGCGAAACGGGACTCTCGCGGAATAACCTCGAACGGCGGCATTTGGCCGATTGCAGCCTCATGCGACCGCCGCGCCCCTTCTCGACCCGTTACGGTCTATCGGTCTCTTCTCCCACACATCCCGTGTATCGAGAGAAACGGCTGTTCGCGAGTTCGACTTTTGATGCCTGAGCGTCCAGAATGTCGCGGACCGGTACGCGCACGTTGGATCGATGTCTCACTAGCATTCTTAACGGAAATCCCATGAAAGCGACTTGGCCGATGCTATTGCTTTTCGCCGTGCAGATAGGCGCAGCATTGCAAGCATCTGCGCAAGCGGTGTCGGTTCCTTTCGTCGGATGCGCTTCGGATGGCCAGCTTGGACACAGGCCGGCACCTCGTGCGTCGAAGACGCCTCAACTCCCAGCGGCGGTCGCATCGCGCCTCGCGTGGTACTCGCTCGGCGACGTGGGTGTCTTAGGTCCGCGCGGGTGGACGTGTTTCGGTTACTACGGCTCAGCCGGTACAACACTGGTCGTGATAGCGGACACGTCCCGCAAGCAAGCGCTCCATAGCGACGAAGGCATCCGGGGCGATGCAATACAGTGGAGCACCTCATACGGGCAGACGTCGGGGCGTTTTGAAGCCGCTAAAATCGCAGCGCGTCTTTTTCCCGAAAGGAAAGCTTTCGTGGACACCATTATTGATGAAGGCGTTCTTCCCCGAGAGGCGTTCGACAATACCCCCTTCCCCCACGACCGCATTCGACGCTTCGGTTCCGATCAGGTTTCATTCGAAACCGCTCCGCACGAAAACGGACTCGGGACAATGAGCAGACTCGCGAGCTCGGACGATCCCATCGACGGTATGGCATCGATGAATGACGATAATGACGTCACGTTGCTCGTCGTCCGGGTCGACGCAGCCTTGCGTGATCTCGTTCCGGCAATTCTCGGCGTCGAATTGCCGAATTAATCGCGTCAATCCGGGCCGTCGTCGACTGGATACATGCACGGCAAGTCGCCGAGGACTCAAACGTCGTTCGTTCCAAGCTGCTCGTGGCCTAAACAAACCGAAATGCAATCGCGGGCAGTCCCTCGACATTCGTGAACGGACGACGGCTCCTGGCCGAACTCGGCAGTACGACGGCGGAACGAGTTTGGCCCGGAACGGCCACTCGAATCGGATGTGCTAACGGCCTGCCAGCAGGCGCGGTAGGCGGTTCGCTGTTCTGGCGAATCGCAGGACGACACTACCGTTCGGTCGCTTTGAATTGACTGTCGAAGTATGGTCACGGACGCTTTGCACCCGTTGTTCAACGTCCGTTGAGTACGGCGGCTACGTACCTTACGATCCGATCGCTACAGTCCGCCCCTGGCCGATCGCAGCCCGGTGGAGTCGGTCAACGTCGACTCGAAACAGCCGCCCTTCAGCATTTCTGCAAAGGCGGCAAGCAGATCACCCGCAGACCTCGCGGATACGCGTATCGATCGAATCCGACGAGGCCAGTCCTCCCGGCGATCTACTCCGATAACCGAAAGATCTCAGGCGGGCCGTTGACTCGACTCGCGGCGACGAGAAAGACGACCGCGAAGATCAGGGTCGGCGACGATTGACCCGAGCCTCTGCACCGCGCGTAGAATCAAGCGCCGACATCCATCGGGAGAGCCCATCATGACGTCACCGAAAGGCGCCGCGCTTGACACGCCGAGCTTCGTCGATGCTCAGCAACGCCTCGTCGCGGGATTTGGCGCGCGCTTCCCCTACACATCGATCGAAGGAATCCCCATGCTCTGGCAGCGCTTCGGACCGCATATCGGACGGGTGCCGAATCAGGTCGGACACGCGACGTTCGGCCTGAGCTACAACGGCGATCAGACGGGCTTCGACTATCTTGCCGGCGTCGAGGTGTCGAGCACGGACGGTCTCGGCGATCCCTACCAAATCGTCACGATCCCCGCGAGCCGTTATGCCGTATTCCGGCACACCGGACACGTGTCGGGCATTCGACATACCTGCGAGCAGATCTGGCGTGATTGGCTTCCGAGTTCGGGCAAACAGTTCGCGCCCACCCCCATGTTCGAGCTCTACGGCGACGCGTTCGACCCGGCCACCGCCAGCGGCGTCGTCGAGATCTGGTGCCCGCTGGCCGCTTAGCGCGTGCGCGTACGAGTCATAAAGAATGTGCGGCGGCCTACTCGCCGAAGCGCGACATGGAATCTCAACGCGCGCATGCCGTGTCGTCGCAAAGAACCACGACCTACCGATGTTGAGTCGCGACTTTGATGCCGAGCCCGATAAAGATCGTGCCGATCATTTTTCCCTGCCAGCGGCGTAGCCAAGAAAGATGTTTGGCGAGACGTCCGAGCGGACGAATCGCCCACGCGATCAGCGTCGTATACAGCGAACTCAACGCGACAAAGATCAATCCCAATACAGCGAACTGCAGGAACACCGATCCTCGTTCGGGATGCACGAATTGAGGCATGAAGGCGAGGAAAAACAGTGCGGTCTTGGGATTGAGGACTTCGGCCGGTACCGCCTGCAAAAACGCTTTTCGCGGCGTCACGACGGGCATGTTCGGCAATGAAGCCTCGCCTTGCTTGGCAAGGATCGCGCGAATGCCAAGATAGATCAGATAAGCGGCACCGACGAACTTGACCGCGGTAAACGCGAGCGCGGAAGTCATCAGCACCGCCGACAACCCGACTGCCGCAAACACGGTATGCACGAAGTCTCCCGTCGCGATACCGAGGCCCGTCATGATCCCCGCCCTGCGACCGCCCTGAACCGTCCGGCTCAGCACGAGCAGCACCGCGGGGCCCGGAATCAGAAACAATCCCAGCACCACGGCGATAAACGTGGTCAGCGTCGAGAAATCGAACATGGCAACTCCTGTTGTGCATGGCGATTGTCGACGATTTCCCTCGCGATCACCGTCAACGCATACCAGGGTTTCCCCCAACCCTGCATGCGCACGCCCGCATCGACCCGTTGCGCCGCAGCACGACAAACCAACCTTTCGTTGGGGGGCCCCCACCTCGCTCGCTGGTCAAATGCTCCGACGCGTCAATCGCACGCGAACCGGAGACAAAGTCATGAACGAACTACAGGGCCGAAGAGCCCTTGTGACGGGCGCAGCGCAAGGCCTGGGCCTCGCCATCGCGTCGTTGTTCGTCGAGCGCGGTGCGCAAGTCATGCTCTGCGACATCGATGAAGCACGCGTCACGAAAGCCGCGGCCGATCTCGGCCCGCAAGCGCGCGCCGTGCGCTGCGACGTGACGTCTTCCGCCGACGTCGCGGCCGCGGTCGAAGCCACGCGGCAAGCATTCGGCGGCATGGACACACTCGTCAACAACGCAGGCATCGAGATCGTCAAACCGCTGCTCGACCACACCGAAGAAGAATTCCATCGACTCATGTCGATCAACGTACTCGGCGTGTTCCTCGGCATGAAACACTCGATCGGCGCACTCGCGGAATCGGGCCGCGGCGCGATCGTCAACATCTCGTCGCTCGCGGGCGTCAACGGCGTGCCGTTGTTCGGTTTCTACGCGGCGTCGAAAGCGGCCGTGCTCCAGCTCACACGCACCGCCGCGGCCGAACTCAAACAAGTCGGCGTGCGCGTCAATGCCGTCTGCCCGGGCTTCGTGAACACCGCCATGGTCGATCGCCTGATCCCGACCGTCGAAGCGGCCGTCGGCGTGCCGTTCAGCGCGCTGGTCGCGGTCAAACAAGGCCGCCTCGGCACCACGCACGAAGTCGCCGAAATGACCGCCTTCCTCGCATCCGACGCCGCGAGCTGGACGACGGGCTCCCACTACATCCTGGACGGCGGCCTGTCCGCCGGATTGCTATGAGCGAAAAGCAACTGCAGGACAAAGTCGCGATCGTCACGGGCGCCGCACGCGGCATCGGCGAAGCCATCGCACGCGCCTTCGCCGCCGAGGGCGCGAAGGTCGTCGTCGCGGACATCGACGCCGACGCCGCACAGCAGGTCGCCGACTCGCTCGAAGGCGCGATCGCGGTCCGCTGCGACGTGCGCCGCTCGGACGACGTCGAGGCGCTCGTCAACGCCGCCGTGAAGCGGCACGGCCGCCTCGACATCATGGTGCCCAACGCAGGCGTCGCACGCGTGGCGCCATTGGCCGCGACAAGTTACGACGACTGGCGCGAAGTCACCTCGGTCAACCTCGACGGCGTCTTTCTGTGCATTCGCCACGCAGCGCCCGCGATCATCGCCGCAGGCGGCGGAAGCATCATCAACATGGCCTCGGTCACGGCCAAAGCCGCATGCCCCCTCATCGGCAGCTACGCGGCCGCCAAGGCCGGCGTGGTCTCGCTCACGCAAACCGCGGCCGTCGAATTGCGCGCGCACAACGTACGCGTCAACGCGATCCTGCCGGCCTTCATCGATACCGAACTCGTGACGTCGCATAAGGCCGAGTTCGAGGCCCAGCTCAATCTGCCCGACTTCGGCGCCGTCATCGCCCAACGTCAGGGACGCTACGGCAAGACCGACGAAGTGGCCCAGCTCGCGGTATTCCTCGCATCGAACCGATCGAGCTTCTCGAACGGCAGCGGCTTCGTGATCGACGGCGGCGTCAGTTCGTCGCTGCTCTGAGCCCCCCCTTTTCACGCATTCAAGACAAGCACTCAAGAGACAAACTCCATGAGCAAGAAACCTGTGGTGGTCTACGGCGCGTCGGGTTACACGGGGCGCCTGATCTGCGAATACCTGCGCGAGTACAACATCCCGTTCATCGCGGCCGGCCGCAGCGTCGACAAACTCGACGCCGCGATGAAGTCCAATGTCCCGGGCATCGAGACCGCGAACTACGAGATCGTCGAGGTCGCGCACACCGTCCCCGCGCTCACCGAGCTGCTGCGCGGCGCATCGGTCGTGCTCAATACCGTCGGGCCGTTCGCGAAGTACGGCACGGAAATCGTCGAGGCATGTCTCGCGGCCAAGTGCCATTACACCGACACGACGGGCGAGCAAGACTGGCTCGTCACGCTCGACGAGCAATACGGCGAACGCTTCGCGGCCGCGGGTCTGCTGCTCTCGCCCGGCATCGCGCACATGTACACGACGGGCGAAATCGCCGCGCAGCTGTGCCTCGAAACGCCGGGGCTCGATACGCTCGATATCGCCGTGTTCTGGGGCGGCAGTCCGACGATCGCCTCGACGCTGACGATCCTCATCAACGCCGCGACCTCGAAGGCCTATTACCTCGAACAGAACCAGTACGTCGAGTGGCAGGCCGACGCGGGCCTTTACCGTCTGAACATTCCGGGCCAGCACGAGGCCGCGCTCGCGCTGCCGTGGGGCGGGACCTCGCACCCCGTCTGGTTCAAGCGCGATCCGCGCGTGGCGAACGTCAAGGTGCTCGGCGGCGTGTTCAACAAGGCTCTGATGGAAGGCGTCCCGCAGATCGTGGCGGCCGCGCTCAAGGCCACCGAGGGCATGTCGCCCGAACAGCGCGACGCCGCCTTGACCGAGACCGCATCGGGCATCATGGGCACGATGCCGCCGCGCGAAAACCCCCGGATCAACAAGTCGGTCGACTCGGTCTACGCATCGGGCCCGCTCGGCCGCGTGCACTGCGTCATTTTCGGCAACAGCAACTACAAGCAGACGGGTCTGCTGCAGGCCTATGCAGCCGCGTCGCTCTTGCAGCAAGCCCCGCGACGCGTGGGATTCGCATCGGCATGCCAGGCGTTCGGACACCGCGAGCTGCTCGGCACGCTGCGCAGTTTCGGGCTCGTGCAGGAGCCGATCATCACGCGTCTGGGCTAGGTCATGCGACTCGTCGACTATCTCGACAAGGGCGCGCAGCTCGGCGCGAACGCGCCCTGTCTTGTGATGGGCGACGCCACGCTCAGCTATGCCGACGTGCAACGCATCAGTTGGCGCGTCGCGAAAGCCTTGGCGCGCGCGGGAATCGGTCCGGGAGAAAAAGTCGCGGTGCTGTCGAGCAACGACCCGCACGCTTTCGCAACGGTGTTCGGCATCTCGCGCGCAGGCTGCGTCTGGTGCCCGATCAACCCGCGCAACGAAGCGAGCGAGAACGCGTTCGTCCTCGACGCGTTCGACTGCGCGTGCCTCGTATTCCACGGGCATTACGCACCGATGGTCGAGCAGATGCGCGCGCACCTGCCCAAGTTGCGCGCGCTCGTGTGCCTTGACGCACCGCAGCCGTTCGCCGTTTCGATGAACGCATGGCTCGACGGCCTCGACACGCAGCCTGTCGATATCGCGCCGCCCGACGATCTCGCGATGATCGCGGGCACGGGCGGCACCACGGGCCGCCCGAAGGGCGTCATGCTCACGGGACGCAATCTCGAGACGATGTCGGCGCTCACGCTCATGGGCTATCCGTTCGACGGCCGGCCGCGCTACCTTGCGCTCGCGCCGCTCACGCATGCGGCGGGCGTGCTCTGCCTGCCCGTCATGGCGCTCGGCGGGTGCATCGTGATCATGCCCAAGCCCGATCTCGGCGAGTTCCTCTCGCTCATCGAGCGTCATGCGATCTCGCATACGTTCCTGCCGCCGACCCTGATCTACATGCTGCTCCAGCATGAGAAGCTCGCGAGCACGCGCCTCGATTCGCTCCAATGCTTCTGGTACGGCGCGGCGCCGATCGCCGCTGCACGGCTCGAAGAAGCGCTCGACAAGATCGGCCCCGTCATGGCCCAACTCTTCGGCCAGACCGAAGCGCCGATGATGGTCTCGATGATGTCGCCGCGCGAGCACTTCAACGAAGACGGCACGGTCGCGCGCGGGCGATTGTCGTCGGCGGGACGGCCCGGCCCGCTCGTTCAAGTGGCCGCGATGAACGCCGACGGCCAACTGCTCGCTTCAGGCGAGCGCGGCGAGATCGTCGTACGCTCGTCGCTTGTGATGGCCGGCTACTACAAGGACCCGGCGGCCACCGCGGAGGCATCGCGTTTCGGCTGGCATCACACGGGCGATATCGGCTACCTCGACGATGAGGGTTACCTCTATATCGTCGACCGCGCGAAGGACATGATCATTACGGGTGGCTTCAACGTCTACTCGGTCGAGGTCGAAGCCGCGCTCATGCAGCACCCCGACGTCCAGGACAGCGCCGTCATCGGCCTGCCCGACGACAAATGGGGCGAACGCGTCGTCGCCGTGCTGCAACTGCGTCCTGGCTGTACGCTCGACGCGAACGAGGTCATGGCCTTCGTGAAATCGCGCATCGGCAGCGTCAAAGCCCCGAAACAAGTCGAATTCTGGGCGGATTTGCCTCGCTCGAAGGTCGGCAAGGTCATGAAGAAGGAGGTCCGCGCCATGCTGCTCGACAAGACAAAGGATTCGACATGAGCGCCCGCGTATTCGTCGCGGGCGTCGGCATGATCCCGTTCGTCAAACCCGGGGCCAATGCGCCCTATCCCGAGATGGGCGCGCAGGCCGCGAGGCTCGCGCTCGTCGACGCGGGACTCGCGTACACGTCGATCCAGCAGGCGTATGTCGGCTACGTCTACGGCGATTCGACGAGCGGTCAACGCGCGCTCTACACGCTCGGCATGACGGGCATCCCCGTTGTCAACGTCAACAACAACTGCTCGACAGGCTCGACCGCGCTGTTCCTCGCGCGTCAGGCCGTCTTGGGCGGTTCCGTCGACTGCGCGCTCGCGCTGGGTTTCGAACAGATGAACCCCGGCGCGCTCGGCACGGTGTTCAACGATCGGCCGAGTCCGTTCGAACACTTCGATCACGAAGCCGCGGAACGCGTCGGCATGGCCGAGCTGCCGCTCGCGCTGCGTTACTTCGGCGGCGCGGGCCTCTCGCATATGCAGAAATACGGCACGCCGCTCGAATCATTCGCCGCCGTGCGTGCGAAAGCGAGCCGTCATGCGGTGCGCAATCCGCTCGCGTTGCTGCGCCGCGAGCTCAGCATCGACGACGTCATGACCGCGCCGATGCTATGGCCCGGCGTCTTGACACGACTCATGGCGTGTCCGCCGACGTGCGGCGCGGCGGCCGCGATCGTCGTCAGCGAGGACTTTGCCAAGCGGCACGGGCTGCGCACCGATGTCTCGATCGTGGCCCAGGCGATGACGACCGATACGCCCGATACGTTCGAAAGCCGCGACATGATGTCGCTCGTCGGCTATGGCCTGAGCCAGCGCGCCGCGCAACGCGTCTATGACGAAGCCGGCGTCGGCCCGCGCGATCTCGACGTCGTCGAATTGCACGACTGCTTCGCGCAGAACGAGTTGATCAGTTACGAGGCACTGGGCCTCTGCGACGAAGGCGAGGCCGCCGCGTTCATCGCCGACGGCGACAACACGTACGGCGGCCGCGTCGTGACCAACCCGTCGGGGGGGCTTCTCTCGAAGGGCCATCCGCTCGGCGCGACGGGCATCGCGCAGTGCTATGAACTCACGCACCAGTTACGCGGCACGGCCGAAGCGCGTCAGGTCGACGGCGCACGGCTCGCGCTGCAACACAATCTTGGACTCGGCGGCGCCTGTGTCGTGACGCTCTACGAGGCCGTCTGAATCGTGGTTGAATGACATCCGACCCGCCGGCGAAATGAGATCAACCCGGGCTCAACACGGATTCGAAGCAGGCGCGATGTGCGCTCGACACGCATCGCGCCGGACATGCAGCTGAATCGCGGCATACCCATCACAACACAGCAGGAGACATCGATGGCGAGATCCGGTCGTGCCTCGGGCGCGGTCAAGGCGTCGGCCGCCGTACTCGTCGAATCGCGCCTCGCCGCGCCGCAGCTCGCGACGGCGCTGCTCGCGCGCCCCGGTTTGTCGGCCTTGTTGCACTCGGGCCTCGGCAAGCGTTTGCTGAGCATCACGGCGCCCGCGGGCTACGGCAAGACGACCGCGCTCGCGCAGTTCGCCGCGCAGGCCGAAACGCTTGGCGTCACGGTCGCATGGCTCAGCCTTGAGGAGGAAGACAACGACCCGCTGCTGTTTTTCCGATATCTCGCCTCCGCGCTGCGTCATGCCGATGCGCGGCTCGGCCGCAGCGTGCTCGCGCAAACGGCCGGCGGAAGCGTCGTATCGACCGAAGCGGTCGCGGCGTCGATGCTCGGCGACTTGAGCGCCGTCGAAGGTCGTCTCCTGCTCGTGCTCGACGATTTTCATCTCGTGCACGACGAGGGCTTGCACCGGCAAGTCGAATGGCTGATCGCCCATCTGCCGCCGACGATCGGCGTCGCGATCGCGAGCCGCACGCGTCTGCCGTTGTCGCTGAGTCCGTGGCGCGTGCGCAATCAATTGCTCGAACTCGATGCGACGCACTTCGGTCTCGCGCTCGACGAAGCGGCCGATTTCGTCGGCATTGTCAGCGGCGCGCCGCTCAATCGCGCGCAGATCCAAGCGTTGCACGACCGCACCGAAGGCTGGATCGCCGGACTGCAACTCGCCTCGCTTGCCTTGCGCGAAAGCGGCGACCGCAGCGCATTCGTACGCGACTTCTCGGGCACGGATCGCGATATCACCGACTATCTCGGCGAGCACGTGCTCGATAGCCTGCCGCCCGATGTACGCGACTTTCTGCTCGATACCGCGGGCCTCGAACGTTTCTCGGCCGAACTCTGCGACGAAGTGCGCTCGCGCGGCGACAGCCACGCGATGCTCGCCGAAGTCCAGGCGCGCAATCTGTTTCTGTCGGGCCTCGATCGCACGCGTACGTGGTTCCGGTATCACCACTTGTTCGCCGACTATCTGCGCGGCCGCACGCGCGAACGCCCGGCCGACGCAAGCCGCGCGATCAGTCTGCGCGCGAGCGCATGGTTTCAACGCCACGGCCTGTTGCGCGAGGCGATCCGGTACGCGTTCGACGGCCTCGATCTCGAACGCGCGGCCGATCTCGTGGCCGACTTCTCGGCCGAACTCGTTCAACATCGCGGCGAACATGCGACGTTGCTCGGGTGGCTCGCGCGCCTGCCCCAACATCTCGTCTACGCGCGGCCCACGATCCGCGTCGGCCATGCATGGTCGCTCGCGATGACGCGCCGTTACGCCGAAGCCGAACAGGAACTTCGCGCGCTCGAACATGCATGCCACGAAAACGGCGACGACACGTTGCGCTGCATGGTCGAGATGATCCGGTGCGTCTACTGGGCCCACGTCGGCGAACCGCTGCAAGCCAAAGCCGGCAGCGAGATCTGGCTCAAATCGTGGCCGCGCGCCGATGCGTTCTGCACGGGCGTCGTGGCCAACGTGCTCGCGAGCGCGTGCTGCGCGACCGATGCGTTCGAGCAAGGCGACAAAGCCCTGGCGATCGCGCGGCGTTCGTTCAGCGAGACGCGGGCCGACTACGGTCTCGCCTGGGCGGCCGCGCTGGCCGCGATGCTCGCGATGCGCCACGGCGACTACGACGACGCATCGAAGCAGGCGCGCGCGGGGCTCGTCGTCGTCGAGCGCAGCCTCGGCGTCGCATCGTACGCGGGCTCGATGCTCGCCTTGCTCGCGGCCGAGATCTGCTACGAGCAAGGCAATCTGCCCGGCGCGAAAACCTTCCTCGAAATCGGCCTGCCCTTCGTCGACGACCACGGCCTCATCGAAATGACGACGGCGGGCTATCTGACGCGCGCACGTCTGCTGCATCTCGCGGGCGACGTCGCGCTCGCAGACAGTTGCCTGCTCGAAGGCGAATCGCTCGGGCATCGGCTCCGCTTGCCGCGCCTTGCGCTGATCCTCTCGGCCGAGCGTTGCGCGCTCCGTTTGCGAAACGGGTCGATCGAAGACGCACAGAAGCTTGCCCGATCGTACGGTCTCATCGGATACGATCCCGGCGCGCCGAATCAGGCCCTCTCGAACAGCGAGGACTGCGTCCGCTTGATCCAGTTGCGCTTGCGCATGTCGGCGACCCAGACGAATACGGCGAACGTGGCGGGCGCGTTCAACGACGCGTTGCGGCAAGCGATGCGCGACAACCATCGCGCTCAGGTCGCGCGCCTGCTCGTGCTCAAGGCCGTGCATCACTACCGCACGCAGGAAGGCGCGCAAGCGCTGCGGATGCTCGACGAAGCGCTCGATCACGCCGCGCGCTGCGGGCTCGTGCGCAGCGTCGTCGACAGCGACCCCATCGTGCTCGAAATGATCGAGGCGATCCGCTCGAACCGCGCGGATCGTCAAGTCGAAAGCCGCGGGCTTGCGCCCGACGCGTACTTGCAAACGTTGCTGACCGCGGGCGGACGGACGCTGACGCCGAACGCGACCTCGGCGACCCCGAGCGCAGGCGTCGATACGGCGACGACCGAACCCCTGACCGAACGCGAACTCAAGGTGCTGCGCTTGCTCAAGACCGGCCTCGGCAACCGCGAACTCGCGCGGAGCCTGTTCGTGTCCGAGGCGACCGTGAAATGGCATCTGCACAATATTTTCGCGAAGCTCGGCGTCAAGAACCGGACAAGCGCGCTCGCGCGCGCCGAGCAGAATTCGCTGCTATAAGTTTTTTGACACGGGTGCCGACGGAAATTGTGCGCGCTAAGCTCGCGGATCGATCCCGACTCCAGAGCGCATCCGATGCCCATTCCGAATCAGAAAGTCCGCTGGCCCCTCGACGCGCAACGCACCGCGCTGATCGTCGTCGACATGCAGCGCGTGTTCTGCGAACCCGACGGCGCGCTGTATGTGCCGTCAACCGCCGACATCGTCGCGCCGATCGACACGCTCACGCAGGCCTTCCGCGCGGCACGGATGCCCGTGATCTACCTGCGCCATGTCGTGCGAGGCGACGGCAGCGACACGGGGCGCATGCGCGATCTCTATCCGAACGTCGACGAGATCCTGGCGCGCGACGCGCCGGGCATCGAGATCATCGACGCGCTCGCGCCGAAGCACGGCGACATCGTCGTCGACAAGCTGTTTTACAGCGGATTTCACAACACCGATCTCGACACGATCCTGCGCGCGCGCGACATCGACACGATCGTCGTCTGCGGCACGGTCACGAACGTCTGCTGCGAGACGACCGTGCGCGACGCCGTACACCGCGAATACAAGGTTGTCGTGCTCGCCGACGCGAACGCCGCGATGCCCTATCCCGACATGGGCTTCGGCGAGGTATCGGCGCACGACGTGCAACGCCTCGCGCTCACGGCGATGGCGTATGAATTTGCCGAGGTGTCCGACAGTGCCGATGTGCTCGAGCGTTTGCGTGCCGCGGGTTGAGCGTCGGCGTACGGCGCATGCGACATGCACCGCGTATCCGCGCGAACGCAACGACGACCCCGCTCGGCGCACATCACCGGATCGGCAAGCTCCCGCGCACCCTAAGCCTTGCGGGACGTGCCCCCGCCGTTTCGGCTACGCCGATCCTGCTTGGCGCGATACATCACCTCATCGGCCAGCTCAAGCGCCTGATCGATCGAAACGGAGCGGATCGCAACGATGCCGGCGCTGACCCCGCGAAACGCAACCGGCACGTCGAGCAGAGAATACGTGCCGGCCGATGCCTCCTCCAAGCGCACGGTCAGCTCCGCCGCGGCTTTGCTTCCCGCCGCCTCATCGAAAGGCCCCGGTCCGATAATGGCGAACTCATCGCCCCCCATGCGCGCGAGCATATCCGTGCCGCGCAACACGCCGGCGAGTCGCGCCGCGCACTGCTTCAACAATTCATCCCCGGCAAGATGGCCATGCTGATCGTTGACGGCCTTGAATCCGTCAAAGTCGAGCATGCCGACGAGAATGTAGGAGCTGTCGCGCGCCGCCCTTGCGAGCAATCGCCCCAGCTCGTCACGCAGCGCGCGGCGATTGGGCAACTCGGTCAATGAGTCGGTCAGCGCGGCCTTCGTGAGCCGGTCATTCGCACGCGCCAGTTCGGCGAGCAATTGCTCGCGCTCGATGAATTGCGCGATCAGTTCCGAGAATAAGTTGAGCGTGCTCAGCGCACGCGATCCGAGCTTCTGGCTATTTTTCCCGGCCGCACAGAGTGTGCCGATGATTTCGCCGTTGCTGCCGCGCACCGGCGCGCTCGCGTAGGTCTCGATACCCAACGCGGCGGCGGCTTGAGAGTCGCCCCATACTTCACTGACGTTCGACACGACGCGACGGCCTTGTTCCAGGCAGCGCTTACACAAGGTGTCGCCCCATGGGACGACCAGACCTTCGGGTATCGTGAGTTCGCCCGTGTTCCGGGCGATGCGGATCGACTGAACCGCGTTGGCCTCGTCGATCGAGGTCAGATACGTCGACTCCAGTCCCGTGGCTGTTTCGAGTAACTCCAATAACGGGCGCGTCAACGCTTCCAAGTTGTTCGCCGACGTGACCGTCGCCGAAAGCTTGTCAAACATATCCTCCATCTGACTTTTCCTCGCAAAGTTTTCCTTTGACTGGCCCAATACTGCCAGAAAAGTCGAGGCTGTACGGTGTTCCCCCCGCCCGCGACGACGGCGCGGACATTTAAACGGACGTTTAGATACGCAAGCGCGGAAAAACGAAAATTAAGCGGCGGCTTCCAAACGTCAAGGCGCGTCGCTCCGCGCTGATCGTCAATGGCACGATCTCTCGATCGAGTCGGCCGCCCCTTACACCTATTTGATGACAGATGTCTTCGAGCGATCGAATGTGACGGCCACGCCGAAGATGATCATGGCGCCGTAAATCGCCTGCTGAAAGTACTGATCGACGCCGATCACGTTCATGCCGTTGTCGAGCATGCTCAGGAACAGCGTGCCGAACAGCACGTTGAAGACGCCGCCCATGCCGCCCGTCAACGCCGTGCCACCGACGACCACCGCGGCCACCGAGTTCAGCACGTACGACGTGCCGACCACCGGATCGCCGCCGAAACGCACGCAAGAGATGACGATCCCGACCAGCGCCGCGCAGACACCCGACACCACGAACGCGACATTACGCGTGGCGACGATATGCGTGCCCGACATCCACGCCATTTTGATGTTGCTGCCGACGAAATAGATATTGCGGCCCGTGCGCGTGAAGCGCAGAAACGCGAACAACAGCGCGAACACGATAAAGCCCAGGATGACGACGTTATTCACGCCCCACACCGTACCATTGACGACGTCGAGATAGCCGTAGTCGCTCGGCGCGGCGCTCACGGGGCGCGGCGACAGCAGATAGGCGAGGCTCGTCACGATGCCGCCCGTACCGAGTGTCGCGATGAACGAAGGAATCTTCACGCGCGTCAGCATCAAGCCGTTGATATAGCCGAGCACGAGCCCGGTCACGAGGCACACGGGATATGCGCCATAGCCGATACGCGGCACGAGCATCGTGAACATGACCGAGACGAGCGAGATCGTACCGCCGACCGACAGATCGATCCCGCCGATCAGGATCGGAAACATCTGCCCAAGCGCCGCGATCAACAGAATCGCGCCGAAGCTCACGATCGTGCCGAGGTTGTAGAGCGACAGGAAGTTGTCGTTGCCGAGCGTCATCGCGACGCCGACGATCACGATCAGCGCGATCGTCAGATAGAGCGGCTTGACGCTCGCGATCCGGCGCGCGAAACGCAAGCGCGCGCCCCAGTGCATCGTGCTGCCGATCGATTTGTGTTCCACTTTGCAGCCTCTTTTGAATGCGGGTTTCAGACGATCATCGTGATCAGGTCGTGCGGCGTGGGTTTCGCGCCGGGCGGCGCGTCGAGCTCGCCGACGAGCTTGCGCTCGCGCATGACGAGAATCCGATTCGCGAGCCCGATGTCTTCCTCGAGGGTGTCGCACATGATCAGCATGGCGATGCCCGCCTTCGCGAATTTACGGATCAGCCGATAGACCTCGTCCTTCGCCTTGATATCGATGCCGCGCGTCGGATGATCGAGGATCAGCAGCTTGACGTCCGAACTCAGCCATTTCGACAGGATGACCTTTTGCTGATTGCCGCCGCTGAGCCCGCGGCATGCGGCATCGATCGAAGGCGTCTTCACGAGGCACTCGGCGACCCATTGGCGCGCGTGCTCGCGCTCGCGCGCGCGATTGATGAGGCCGCCTTTCTTGAGCTTGTCGAGCACGAGGTAATTGATGTTGTCGGCGACGCTCATATTGAGCGCGAGGCCTTCTTCCCTGCGCTCGATCGGTACGTGCCCGATCCCGTGAAGCACGGCGGATCGCGACGATGCCTTGACCGGCGACGCGCCGTCGATCGTCACGCTGCCGGAATCGAATCGATCGAGCCCCGCGATGCAGCGGCACAGCGCCTCCTTGCCCGACCCCACGAGCCCGACGAGGCTGACGATCTCACCTTCGCGGACCGCGAAACTCAGCGCGTCGAACGCCCCTGCCTTGCTCAGATTGTCGACGCGAAACGTCACCGGACCGTCAGGCGTGCGTTGATCGCTCTCGCGAAACCGGTCGCCCGAATAGTCGTTGCCGACAAGCAGCTTCTCCACCTCGGCAATCGCCAGACCCTCGGTGCGGGTCTCGGTGACGTTGACACCGTCCTTGAGCACGACGACGCGATCGCAATTCTCGAGGACCTCCTGCAGCCGATGCGAGATCAAGATGATCGAGGCCCGATGCTTGAGACGGTTCAAGATCTCGAACAAGGTGCCGCGTTCGGCATCGTTGAGCACGGTCGTCGGCTCGTCGAGAATCACGATCGGATTCGACGCGCCGTACTTCTCCGATAGCCAGAGCACACGCGCGATCTCCACCATCTGCTTGGCCGCCGCGGAAATCGACGAGACCGGTGCATCGACGTCGACGTCAAGATTCATCTGTTCGAGGCGCCGGCGCGCCTCGGCCGCCATCGCGCGGCGCGACAACGCGCCGAACCGCAGGAACGGATCCTCGTGACGCAGAAACAGATTTTCCATCACGCTGAGATTCGGAATCAGCGATCCTTCCTGAAACACGACGCCGATTCCCTTCTTGATCGCATCGGCGGTGCCGCGGATCGTCACGCGCTTGCCGTGCAGCGAGAGCGTGCCTTCGTCGGGCTGATAGATGCCCGTCATGATCTTCGTCAGCACGGATTTGCCGGCGCCGTTCTCGCCGAGCAAGCCGAGAATCTCGTTCTTGCGCACGTCGAGCGCGACCTCGTTCAGCGCCGTCACACCCGGAAAGCGACGCGTGATGCCGCGCAGCGCGAGCACGATATCCGGATCGTGCGGCGACGGACTCGCATGCGGATCGTCAAGCGCGTGACCGTTCACGCGTTCCATCGTCGTTACCATGCATGCCCCCTTACTTGATGAAGCCGAGCTTCTTTCGATCGAGCGTCAACGCGACCGCCACGATCAGCACGACGCCGTTGACAGCCGTCTGCGCATACGGATTGACGGCCATCAGCACCATGCCGTTATTGAGCACGGTCAGGATCAGCGTGCCGAGCAGCGCGTTCTTCGCGCCACCGAGCCCGCCCGTCAGCGATACGCCGCCGACCGCGACGGCCGTGATGACCGGGAACAGCAGATTGAGGCCCGCGCGCGACGTCGCGCTGCCCATGCGATTGACGAGCAGTACGGCGCCGAGTCCGTACAGACAGCCGGCGACGACGAACGCCAGCACCTTGATACGTTCGACGTTGATGCCGGCTTGCCGCGCGAGCGCCTCGTCGCCGCCGACCGCGTAGAGATAGCGGCCCGTGCGTGTCTTGTCCTCGAACCACTGCACGACGAGCGTGATCAGCAGCGCGACGAGCACGATATGCGCGATGCCGAAGGTCTTCTCGTTGATGAAATGCTGGATCCGCGTATCGAGCAGGCTGATCAGCTTGGACTTGTTGATATAGACCGCGACGCCATAGAGCACCCAACTGATGCCGAGCGTCGTGATGAAGGATGGAATTCTGAGTTTCGTATGGAGCATGCCGGTCACGAATCCGGCGGCCGCGCCGATCGCCATCGCGATCGGAACGATCCAGAGACCGACGTCGAAATCATTGAAGCGGTTCTTGCTGAGCACGCCGACGAACACCGCGCAGACCGCGACGGTGCCTTGCAGCGACAGATCGATGCCGCCGATCACGATCGTCAGATGCAGCCCCACGGCAAGAATCGCCGGAATCGCGGCGAGGCTCAGGACGACCTGAAGATTCGTCCACGACAGACTTTGGCCTTGCGTGCCGATCGCGAACGCAAGCACGATCAGGGCAAGCGAGATCCATTGCGCACCGACGCCCGAGCGTCGCAACCACTGGCGCGCGCCCCCGATCGAGAATCCACGGGCCGACGCTTGCGCCGTGCGCGCATCGGCGAGACTTTCCGCTTGTTTCATGAACAACGATCCTTCCTGAGGTCACGACCCCGATCGGCCGCGACAACGTGGGTCTGCGCGCCGACGAGCCGGGCGCGACATCGCGGCGCCCGGCTCGTCGATTCCTGCATGCGTCGGCACCCTGTCCTGACGGCATGCCCGAGGTCGAGGTCTTACTTGATCTCGGCCACCCAACGCGCGTAGAAGTTCTTCAGATCGTAGGTCGGCATCGTGCCGACGCCGGCCTTGATCTGATCGACGTTCTGCGGCGTCACCTGCGCACCGGGGATCAGGAACGCGCGGTACTTGTGCGGCGTCGCCTTGACGTCGAGCTTGCCGGACTTCGCGGCAAGCGCCATCGAAAGGCCGAGTTGCGCCTGATAGCGCGCGTCGTCGTATGCCGTCGACGACATCGTGCCTTCCTTGATCGCATCAAACGCGTCGGGAATGCCGTCGGTGCCGCTCACTTTCACCTGGCCGCTCTTGCCGACTTCCTTGAGCGCCGCGATGCTGCCGAGCGCCATGTTGTCGTTCGCGCTCCAGACACCGTCGACATCGGGATGCGCCGACAGCAGTTGCTTGGTGATCTCATACGACTTGTTGGTGTCCCAATCGGCGGCTTCCCACTGCACGAGCTTGACGTTCGGATATTCCTTGAGCGCCTTTTGCAACCCCTTGAAGCGATCGATCGCGGCGTTGTTCGAGAGCATCCCCTGGATCGCGATGATCGTGCCCTGGTTCGGCGTCTTGAATGTCTTGAACAGTTCCTTCGCGTTGAAATAGCCTTGTCCGACCGCGTCGAAGCTGATGTGCGCGACCCAGTGCGGATAGTCCTCGACCTTGATGTCGTCCGGCTTGTTCCACCAACTGACCCAGTAGACGCCCGCGCTTTCGAGCATCTTCGCGATCGGCACCACGTCCGGGCCTTCGTTCGGATCGACGTTGACGACCATATTGCCGCCCGTCTTCGCGATCTCGGCCTTGAGATCGGAGAACTGCTTCTGGCTATTGCCTTCGCTGCTGAGCACGTCGACCGGCAGATCGAGCGCCTTGCCCAAGGCCTTGGCGCCCGCGGCATAGTCCGCGTGATACGGGTTGTCGAGGCCCCGGATCATGACGACGAGCGTCGTCTTGTCCGCGGCATGCGCGAGGCCGGACACACCGATCGTCAATGCCGCGCAGACGGCCGCCCACATACGAGTTTTCTTCGCCACCTTGGGTCTCCTCCAGGAAACGGGTTGAATGGATCTCGGTGAGATCGATTGGGATTGTTTTCGCCGGTCGAATGACGGCTTTCCCTGTGCTGCGACATGCGCGCGCCGCGTCGACGCGCGAACGCCGCTACTGCGCCGTCAATCCTCCATCGACGACGACGGCAGATCCGGTCATGAATCGCGCATCGTCCGAGACCATGTAGAGCACGGCCTTCGCGACGTCGTCCGGTTCACCGGCTCTGCGCAAGGGTTGCCAATTCTGTTTCGAGGCCTCGGGCACATCCGCGGGCCGATAGTGCGCGACGACCGCATCGCCCATCTGCGTATCCATCATTCCCGGACACACGCAGTTGACGCGCACGTTATGCGCGGCGAAATCGAGCGCCATGCTGCGCGTGAGATTGATGACCGCCCCTTTCGAGGCCGCATAGGCGGACGCGTCCGCCGCGCCGACCATGCCCGCCACCGACGCGACGTTCGCGATGACGCCGCGCTTGCGCTCGAGCATCGCGGGCACGAACTGGCGCGAGACGAGGAACACGCTCTTGACGTTGGTGTCGAGCACCGCGTCCCACGTCGCTTCGCTCGCGTCGACGACCGTGCCCGGGCGCCAGATCCCGGCGTTGTTGACGAGGATGTCGATATACCCGACGTCGGCGAGGATCGCGCTCGCGACGTCGGCGATCTGATCCGCACGGGTCACGTCGAGCTCGCGAAATTCACAACGGCCGCCCGCCGCGACGATCGCCGCGCATGCCGCCTCACCTTCAACGCGGTCGCGATCCAGCAAGAACACGTGCGCGCCGTGCGCGGCCAGTTCGTGCGCGATCGCCTTGCCGATCCCGTTGGCGGCGCCCGTCACGACCGCTTTTCGTTCGCTCAATTTCATTCCGAATTCCCGATCACACCCGATATCTGAAATAACTTTTCACCACGACATATATTTTTTAGGCGCGACATGATCCATGCATCGATTCAATGCACATTGAAACCCATATCCATTCACCGACAACGACACATGGACCGATCCAAATTGATCGGACTTGGGACTAACGTTTGTTCAATAAAATGTAATGTGTGAATTCTTTATAACACCACACGTTCGACGAAGTAAACGAACGGTCTCGATATTTCCGTGTTGCGACGCACGATTTGCGTCCCATTTTTTGGGCGATTGTTTGTTTTTATATGCATTTTCAATACTTTATAAAATAAAGCATGGCAAGATAACCTCTATTTTTGTGGGTCATTCGACTACTTTTGTGTGAGTTATTTCGACGAAAATCGCATCACGTTTACCCTAGATCACTAACGTTACACGGCATAAAACGTTAGTGACGATTGAGCAATACTTACGATATCAGCTAAGCGTTAACACGTATATCGAGACGAGAAAGAGCCGAACACGATCACATTCCATTCAAGAAATTCGCGTTAACCCTTGAATAAACATTCGACGCGCGTTAACACTGGTCAAATATAAGTCGGCCCGCTAGTATTTTTTGGCGATTAATCGATTGATCAATTCGATGATCAGAAAAAGCGGCTTAACTCAATGAATGGAATTGAACGATGACTGAAATCTCGTCGCGCGTGCTCGGCACGTCCGGACTGAAATTGACGACGATGGGCCTGGGCGGCACGGGACTCGGCAATATGTATCGCGCGACGGATCCCGACGTCGCGATCGCGACCGTGCACACTGCGTTCGAACGCGGGATCCGCTATTTCGACACGGCGCCTGTCTATGGTTTCGGGCTCGCCGAATCGCGCCTCGGCGAAGCCATCCGATCGCTCCCGCGCGACAAGATCGTGATTTCGTCGAAGGTCGGCTATGCACTGGTGCCGATCTCTGCCGACGAGGTCGCGCCCGTGCTCTGGGATCAGGCGCCCGCGTTTCGACCCGAGTTCGACTACTCGCGCGATGCGGTGCGCCGCTCGATCGAAGACAGTCTCGAGCGGCTCGGCGTCGACTATATCGACATGCTCGCGATCCACGACCCCGACGAAGCGCTGGCCTTCGAACCCGGCGAGGATCCGCGCGCGCGCAGCCACTTTCAGGACGCGATGGAAGGCGCGTATCGCGTGCTCGACGACCTGCGCTCCGAAGGCGTCATCAAAGCCGTCGGCGTCGGGATCAATCAATGGCAGATGCTCGGCGACTTCGTCGTCGCAGGGCGCTTCGACTATTTCCTGCTGGCCGGCCGCTATACCTTGCTCGAACAAGAGCCGCTCGCGACGCTGCTGCCCCTTTGCGAACAACGCGGGACGCAGCTCGTGATCGGCGGCCCGTATAACTCGGGGATCCTCGCGTCCGGTCCCGTGAACGGCGCGACTTTCAATACGCGCAGCGCACCGCCGCGCGTCATCGACAAGGTCCGCCAACTCCAGGCCGTCTGCGCACGTCACGACATTCCGCTCGCCGCGGCCGCGCTGCAATTCCCGCTTGGACATCCGATCGTCGCCAGCGTGATTCCGGGCGCGCGCTCGGTCGAGGAGCTCGAACAGAACCTCGCCTTCATGCGTCTGCCGATTCCCGCAGACCTGTGGCGCGACCTCAAGGACGAAGGGCTCGTCGATCCCGCCGCGCCGACGCCCGCGGGTCGTTGATCCGATAGAGAGGCAGCCGCGACGACGCGCTCATGCAGCGGGTCGTCGCCGATGTGAGCCCGCGACGCTTCCCCTATAATCGGGCGCTGCTTCCGTCTGCGTCCGATACGCGGGCGCCGCTCACTCCAATGAAAATCATGGCGACGAATCCACGCTTTGTCGGTGTCACGGGGCTGCCGCGCGCAGGGTCGACCTTGCTATGCCAATTGCTCGCGCAACATCCGGAGATCCATTGCGAAGGGAATAGCTCGCCGCTATGCAATCTTCTGATCGGCATGCGCCACATGGTCAGCGACGACACGTTCTTTCTGTCGCAACTCGATCAGACTTTCGACCGCAGCTATGGGCATCTGACGTCGGCCATGCAGGGCTTCCTGCACGGCTGGCATCACGATTGCGAACGCCCCGTGGTGGTCGACAAGAACCGCGCATGGCTGCATGCCGTCGAGATGCTGCTGCATCTCGAACCGAACGCCAAATTGATCGTGTGCGTCCGCGAACTCGGGCAAATCTACGGATCGATCGAGGCGCAGCACCAGCGCACGATCCTGATCGATTTTCCCGATCACCTGGCCGACTACGACCGTTTCGGCCGTGCGGACATGCTATTCGCCAAGGACAAGGTCATCGGCATACCGCTGGCTTCGCTGCATGCCGTGACGGACCTGCCGAAGGCCGTCCAGAAATGCCTGTATTTCCTGCGCTTCGAAGATCTGATGGCGCGTCCGGCCGATTGCATGTCGCATATCTATCAATGGCTCGGCGTCTCGCCGCTCAGGATCGATCCCGAAGCGATCAGCACAGGCATTCAGGAAAGCGACAGCCACTTCCGCATGAAATACCTGCACACGCAGCACGCGCGCATCGCGCCGCCCACGCATCACGATATCGCGCCACGCATCCAGGCCCGGATCGAAAGCGCCTACGCGTGGTTCTATCAGCTTTACTACCCGAACCGGCTCGCGCCGCAGGCCGCAACGCCCGCGCGTTAGAACGCCTCGCTCGCCAGCAGCCACGCACGCACGGATGAACGGCTGCCGATCTGTACCGGCGTCGGGCCGACGGGCATCGCGACGACCAGATTTGCGGCCAGTCGATGCGGTCCGGCCCAATTCAGGCCAAGACCGACGCCGCCGAGATTCACGCTGTTCGCGCTGGCCAGCAGTGCGTCGCGATTGACTTCCACATGCGCGGCGTCGACGAACGCGATCGCCTCCCATTGGCCGTACGCGGAGGGGCCGAACGCATGGCGCAACTCGGTCGTGAACGTGTAGCCCGTGTCGCCCGACAGCACGCCGACGTCATACGCGCGCACCGAGTTCGGCCCGCCGATCGTGAGCTTTTGCGACGCATCGAGATTGCCCGATGCCCACTGCCCAGTCAGATTCACATAAAGCGTATCGCGCGCGGTCACAGTTTGAAGTCGCGTCAGCGTCGCGTTGCCCTTGACGAAACTGCCCTGCGTATTCGTCGTGAGCGCATCCTCGGCCTGCGCGACTGCATTGTCGAAACGCACATGGCCGTCCGTCACGCCGGCGCTCCACAGACTGAGGCCGCCGCCCCACAGACCATCGCGCACGTCGCCCGACAAGGTGGCTGTCAGATTGTCGAGATGGCGATCGGTCTGAATGCCCGTGCTGCGGATCTCGTCATTCAGTTGCAGGTGATCGTATTCGAGCTGCGCGTTGACGTTCACCGTCATGCTGCGCACGATGGGCTGCTTGAGCCAGACGCTGCTCGTCTGGGCGCTGCCTCGGGCATCGAGCGTCGACAACGACCCGTTCAGCTTATAGTCCAGCGCCGAATACGCACCACCCAGTTGGGTTCCCGAGCCGTCCAGCAAGGCATCGTACGAAGCGCGTCCGTAGCGCATGCCGTCGCCCGAGGTCAATGCGCTCACGCCGAGCGTATCGCCTCGATGCAGCAGGTTGTAGACATCGGCGTTGGCGCCTCCGCGTATGCGCCCGGTGTAGGCATCGCCGCCGTTGTCGAGCGTGAGATTGCCGCTGAACATCGGCGCCGACGCGGCATCGACGATCAAGTCGGACGTACCGGCTTGCGCACCCGATTTCAGCGTCGCATTGACGACCAGTCCCGCGATATCGGCGAGCAGCAATAAACTGCGATCGAGGTCGGCCTGCGTGATGACATCGCCGCTTTGAAGACCGCCCAGCGTCGACTGCAGCAAGCCATCACTCACACGGCTTTGATTGTCGATGTCTATCTTGCCGTAGCGCGCCTCGATGACTTCGATCTTCACGGTACCGGCCTGCAGGGTCTGCGCGGGGACGATCGCGTGCGCGAGCGGAAAACCGTGTGCGTGATAGTAGTCGGTGATGCGCGCGGCCAGCTCGCCGATATGAGGCAAGTCGAGATCCTTGCCCTCGGCATCGGCCACGAGCGCGTGCAGCGTCGCCGTGTCGATCTTCGTATTGCCGACGATGTCGATATGTTCGATGTGGATCGCGATGCTGGGCGGCAAGGCGCCGGACGCGGGTTGCTGGATACGCAGACCCGTATCGTTGGACGGCGGTGCGGGCGGCGCGGCCGGCTCCACTTGTTGGAGAATCGTGCCGGCGCTTGGAACGGCGGGCCCGGCCGCGTGCACGGGCATCGCAGGCGCGATGCCGATGCAGAACGTCCCGATCAGCAAAGACAAGGGCAACGGTCTGGGCGAGGCAGCCCCGTGCTGCGAGGTCGAGTGTTTCAAATCAAGCTCTTCTTATGGATGGATATGGGCTTGCTCACCGCCGGCGTCGCGCTCGATATGCAGCGTCGATCCGTTGCTGCCCAGCTTGATCGTCACGTCGCCTTCATCGTCGGAGGCCGTACCCGCATCCGCGAGATCGGGCACGCCGCGCGAAGCACTCGCTTGTCCGCTGTTTTGCTTTGACAGGACCCACGCCTCCACCTGTCCAAGATCGTTCGATGCCGTCACCAGACCGCCCGTTCCCCCTGTCGTCGCGGGCGGCGTGTTGACGATCGATAAGCGGCCGTCGACGAAGGTGATCATGTAGCCGTTCTGGGCCGAATACAGGCCGCTCACCGAGATCACGTAATCGCCCAGACCGACCGCGCCCTGCGCCGAACCGCTATAGGTCAGCGTCCCCGACAACAAGGACAGATCGGGTGTGACCGAGTACGTGACGCCGTTGCCGCCGTAAAAGGCCGTGCCGTCATATTGCGTGCTGACGTTGTTGGCCGTGATCGTCAACGGCGTCAAAAAGGCCTGCAGCAAAAGCGTGGTGAAGCCGCTGTACATAAACCATGTCGAGCCCGCGCCATTGCCGGCGCCCGGAAGATCCCAAGCCGGATTCACATCGCCGTTGCCGCTATGGTCCGTCGGATTCGACGTGCCGGTCGCGCTCGTGAAGTTGGCGGAATTCTGCAGTGCCGCGGTACTCATACCCCATACGACGCCACCGAGATCGACGCTACCCCCAATGCCGGTCAGCGTCGGATTCGCATCGCTGTCGTAGAAGCTGTCCGTGACGGAACCCGTGGAAAGGACGGCGCCGACGAGCCCGCCAGTCGTGGCGCTATCGGTGCCCGTGACGACACCGGTCTCGTAGCTGTTATGGATCGAGCCGCTGATGTTGAACGGACCGAAATTGGCCCCCACGAGCCCGCCGACATAGCGCGCGCCCGTCACCGCCCCCGTCGCGTAGCTGTTCGTGATCGAGCCGCCGTAGTTCATGCCGACGAGGCCGCCGGTTTCACCCGCCGTCCCCGTTCCGGCGATTGTGGCGTTGCTGACGTTTCCGGTCGCATAACTATTCGCGATCGAGCCGCCGTCGATGCCGACCAGACCACCCAGTATCGCGCTGGTGGAGCCGCTGTTCAGCACGCTCACGCTGCCGGTCGCGTAACTGTCGCTGATCGAACCATAGGTTTTTCCTTCGAGTCCGCCCGCGTCCCCGGCCCCGGTAACGGCGCCTGTCGCGTAACTCTGGGTGATCGAACTCGATTCGCCGCCATATCCGGCGAGACCGCCGCCTGCGCCGGTGCGGGACCATACGGTGCCGGTCGCATAACTGTCGATAATCGCGCCGCCCCAATTGCTTCCCGCCAATCCGCCGGCGTTGAAAATCGAGTTGACAGCGCCGATCGCATAGCTGTTTTCGATAGTTCCGAAGTTGCTGCCGACCAATCCGCCGGCGCCGTGGTAGTTGCCAGCGAACGACGCGCCATAGGGAATATAGGCGTCGGCATAGCTGTTAGCGGTGGTGCCTTCGTTTGCGCCGACAAGCCCGCCGACCGAAACGCCCCCGCTCACCGTCCCCGTCGCGAAGCTATTCGTGACCGTGCCAATATGATTGAAGCCAACGAGTATGCCGACATAGCCGCTGCCCGCGACGCTCGCGCCGACAAGGCCGACGTTGCACACGGTGGTCGCCATGATGTCCCCGAACAGGCCGACATTAGCCGCGAGCTGGGTGTCGAATTCAGTGAGTCCGGAAATCGTATGCCCAAGCCCGTCGAACACGCCGGTGAACGTCGAGATCGGCGCGAAGCCGGCGCCGCCGTTCCATGACGCTGTCGCACTCGCGTCGATATTGCTGCCGAGCGCATAGTAGCCGCTCAAATTGTTCTGCATGCCTTGCAGGCTGTCGGTTCCGGTGTCGCCCGCCACACCGACGCCTGAACCCGGCGTGACATCGGAGATCACCGTATAGGCATTGCCGTTGATCGTGAGCAAACCGGTTCCGCCGGCCGCGGTCGTGCCCGCATCGGAAAAGAAGTTCACCGAGCCCGAAAAACCGCCCGCATTCGGCAGAAGATCGACGTTGACCGTGCTGATGACGCTCGCGCTCGTCGGCCCGGTATTCATCGTCAACGGCGCGCGCCAATACGCGTTCATTGCCGCGCCGATATTGATGACGCCGCCCGCGTTCAGCACGAGTGCGCCCGTCGTGGCCGCGTCGCCCGGCGTGCCGCTCACGCCCCACGTAATCGGAGCGTTGATATTGATGTTGTTGGCCGCGTTCAGCGTCAGCGTATGGCTGCTCGCATCGACACTGTTCGAACTCCAGTTGACCGCGTCGTCGATATTGATGTTGCCCGTCGCGGTGCCCGTGGTATTCACCGTATCGAGCGTGACGTTGGTCGACTTGAGCTCGGCCGACAGTGCCGCGCCCGTGATGTTGCCGCCGCTCGCGGCGACGGTGAAGTCGATCGGATCGATGAGCCAGGAGCCCATGAGACCTTGCGGCGCGCGCGTATCGATGCTGGCGCTGTTCGCGACGTTCACGGTGGCGGCGCTCGTTTCGATGGCGCCGCCGTTGCCGCCGTTCTGCGCGGACGCGTCGAGCGTGCCGTCGACGTTGACCGTGCCGGCTTGCATGCCGCCGAGCAAGGTAATCGTCCCCGCGTGATTTTCGACGGTGCGCGCTTCGATCGTGCCGGTGTTGTTGACCACGGACGCCAGCAGCGAATCCGCCGCGCCGGCCGTCATCACGACCACGCCGCCGTCGGCTTGAATCAGGCCGCCGTTTTCCGCGAGCGTGTTGAACACGCTCTGGTCGACCTGCATATGGACGAGGCTATTGCCGCTGAACGTCAGCGTGATGCTGCTGCCCGCACCGAGCGCCGCTGTGCCGAGCGGCGCGGTGATCGTGCCGTCATTGCGCACCGTCTTGCCCAGCAGCGCGATATAACCGCCGCTCGCGGCGTTGAGCGAGCCCTGATTGACGACCGTGCCCGTCGCGCTCGCCGCTTGCGTGAATGTGCCGCTGCCGTTCATGAACGCCGCCGCGTCCATCTGCATCGTCGAGGCCACGAGACCGCCGACGTTGACTTGCGCGCCGGCGCCGAACAGCACGCCGTTCGGATTCAGAATATAGACCTGGCCGTTGGCCGAGAGACTGCCGAGAAACGTGCTGGGACTCGAGCCCGTGATGCGATTCAGCGCGACCGCGGACGCATTCGGCTGATTGAAGACCAACGCTTCGTTGGCGGCCGTCGACAAGCTCGTCCAGTCGATGACCACGCGCTCGCTGGATTGATTGATCGTCGTGGTCGTCCCGACCGTCGCGATCTTGGCGCTGCCATTGCCCGCGGCAATCGATGCATCGCTGGCATTGGCCGCATATGCCGCGGGCGATAAAGGAATGCACACCGCGGAAACCGAGAGCGCAGCGGCGGTCAACTCGACGACGCGCTTGCCGCCACGACTTTGCGTTTTGCCCCTGCCCCGCGCATTTTCGCGCACCGCGACCCAGCTATGAGCGACGCGACTCCAGACCAGGCGATAGATGTGATTCATTTTTATTGTCGCGAGCCATATAAGGGAATACCCCGTTCTTCACGCGTTCGGAAATCGAATCCGTGTCGCCATGGCCCGCCGCTGTTTTGGCGTCAAGCCCCCGATGCCATGCGAGGATAGCCGCGATTGTAAGGCCACATTCAGCGGGTCGAAAACCTGGATATGAATCCAATCTTTGCGTGGTATCGCCACAACCCTTCGTCGCGCACGGCGCCGTTCACGCGCGCGACATATCGGCGCTGCCGAGACTCGCCCGGCGCGACTGTCATCGATCCTGATACGGATCTTTCAGGGTTTATTCAGTGAACGCTGCAATGCGCGATCCGGACCGTGGGCCTCGCGATGAACCCACGGCCTGCCTCTTCATGCGACGATCGGCTGCGGTGAGCGCAGGCGATGTTTGAGAAACAGCGAGGGAGCGATGTCGATCCCTCGCACGCCACGACTCAAGGTGTCGATTGCGTCGACTAGACGTATATCGTGCCCGATGCCCTCGTTATCGGGCATGCGTCGAATCGCCCCGGGTGGCGTTCACCCCACTGTCGAGACACCGTTCTCCGCGTCGACCATCGCCGTTTCGAATTGCATGAATTCGCTGCTGCTCACGACCTGGTTGTGATTGCTGTCCATCAAGCTCAGCAACATCTGGGACGTCGTGCTCGACGGGTCGCTCGAAAGTTGACCCAAGGCATCGAGCATCTGTGCATTCGATACGGTGCCGGAGTCCGTCCCGCCAAGCTGCGAAAAGAGTTGATCGGCTTGCGTCTGCGTGCCGCCGAATTGCTCGATCAAAGAGACGAACGCCGACTGCGACAGCGTATCGCCGCTCGATTCATGGGGCGCCGCGTTCAAGGCTTTGAGGAGATCCTGCTGATACGTTGCGGAAGAAGGACTCAATCCCTGCGGCAAATCCAGCCCGGCAAGACTCTGGACCGACACCGTCACACCGTCCGCGGCGAGTTCGGACAGTCCTTTCGCATCGGCACCCAAGGCGACGGTCGACGTATCGGTATTCGATGCGGTGGTCGCGGACGCCGTGCTCGACGCAGCATTCGATGCCGAAGACGGGGACGTGTTCGCTTGCGTGGAGGTGTCCGCTTGCGTGGCTTGCGCTTGTTGCGATGCCTGCATCGATGCCGCGAGCGACGCGGCAAAAGTGGAACCGTCGATACCGCTTTTCGCGTCGCCCGTACTTTGACTTTCTCGATTGGGGTTCACGCCGAACAATGCGTTGATCGTCACTTCAGTCTCCGAGCGTTGAATGGAGACTGCATTGTCTTGAATCGCGAACGGGCCGATCGCTCGAATAGATTGGTTTGGATTTTTTAATTCCGGGGATGGGCACCGCGATCGGCCGAATCACGCTGAGTCATGACACCGGCGAGTGCGGCGCGCTACCTGCTCAGTCGCCCCTGCATCGGATGCGCGCGACGCCAACCCGCTTCGCCGCGCGCGTGGACGAAACACACTTTCAAGTCGGCTTGACGTTCGTCACAGAAATAAACGGGCGTACCGGGAAATTGCCGGTCGCTCGTGATGAACCACAGGGCGTCGCCGTGCGCTTCAGCCGCACTCGAAACGCGACAGACGAGCAGATCCGCCCGCGCCGCATCGTCGACCAACGTGACGCGAAACTGAGCCTCGCTCATGGTTGCCGCCTGATAGATGCGCGCCATCCAAGCCTCACTTAAAGAAAGATTCAATTGTTGCCGGAATAAAGCACCGCTACTGCAATCCAAGCCGCTGCAACGCGCTGCAGTCGCGCGCTTCCGGATTCGCTACGTGCTGTTGCTCAAGTCCGATTTCCTGAATCGTATCAGCGGTCGGCACATACCGAGGCCATGCGGGCAGACCGGGTCCATTCGGATCGCCGGTCGCCGCGAAGCGGCTCCAGATCGCAATCAGCGCATCGGACAGCCGAACGTCATCGGGACCATAGCCTGGGCTGTTCGTCTGATTGAGATTCCCGAAAACGTAGGGCAACTCGGCCGCATGGAATGCGCCGATCTTCAAGCGCCTGCCGCGCTCCGGCACATACGTGAAAAGATAAAGATAGACGGGCGTCCCGTTGCCGGCGATCGCCTTGGCGGTCGCCAAAGCCGAACAGCCGAACACCATTTCGGTGGCCGCACGCACGGCCACCGCATGCGCGTCCGCGTCGGTATCGGCTGGATAAAGCGCAAGAATCGTGTCGGCCAGCTTCGGCCAGCGCTTTCTCACATAGTCCGCCCATTCCTCGCGCGTCGACGTCGACGGAACGAAACGACTTGCGTCGTCGATCGTGGAACCGATCATGACGGGAATGTTTTTTCCCGCGCCGTCGATGATCAATTGCCGTGCCGAGCCGGGCAACACCTCCCCGTCCTGATTCGGACGATAGTTCACCGGAGATCGAAGCGTCGCCGAACTGGGAAGCGCAGCGAGGATCTCCGCGGTGCTTTTTTGCCTCAGGCACGCCAATACGTCTCGCGTGTCCTCGCATTGAACCGTGTTCGATAGCCGGATCCCCAATTGCTCCGCGCGTCGCGCGGGCTGCGGACCTCTGAGTTCACACGTCCCCGACTGCATGATCGCCGCGCGGAACAGCCCCTTCGTCAGCGGCGAGGCCAGCAAATAGCAGACGCTATACCCACCGGCGGACTGTCCGAAGATCGTCACGCGATCGGGGTCGCCGCCGAATGCCTGGATATTGCGCCGCACCCATTGAAGCGCCGCAATCTGATCGCGCAGCCCATCGTTACCGGAGCTGTGGTCAGGCGATTCGGCGGTCAACCTCGGATGCGCAAGAAAGCCGAATGGCCCGAGGCGATAGTCGAGTGTGACGACGACGACGTTCCCTTTCTTGGCGAGCACCCCGCTTGGATATTGCCGGGAAGACCCGCGCGCAAACCAACCGCCATGGATCCAGACCATGACGGGAAGCGACGCGTTGGCCGCGTGCGCGGGAGACCAGACGTTGAGGTGCAGGCAATCCTCGCTTTGATCCTTGGGTGCGGCAATGTCGAGCACGTCACCGGCCAGCGCGTTTTGCGCGCTGGCCGGTCCGTATCGCGTCGCGTCGACGACGGCGGTATTTTTTTCGGCCGGAACCGGAGGCTTCCATCGCAGATCGCCGACCGGCGGCTGCGCGTACGGAATGCCTTTGAACACGGAAAAGCCGGAGTCGACGGTGCCTTGATAAACGGCGTCCGGTGCATGGACAAGCGCCTTGGAAAACGCCGCGTCACGATCGTTGTCCGTACCCGATGACGCGCTTTCAGACGGACAGGCCACGTTAGCAAACAGTAGGCTTAGCAGGAGCACGGCAACACATCGTGCCGGATACATGGAATTCTCCAAGAGACCATCGCACTCGAATACTGCAACAGTCCGACCATCCGATCGACAGAAATCGATCCGACATCGCCTCTCGAAACGTGGAAGCCCACCGACGTCGTCGCGACAAGTCAGGTCGTTGAAACCTTTCGGCATGCAGGCTTAACGATCAAAGACTCTCCACGCGCAGGCGATGACGACACGGACACGCTCGCTGTTCAGGCGCGGCTTGAATCCGACTTTACAAAGACGCGTGCAAAAACATGCGATGCTCGGGCTTCTGCGGCACCCGCGTAGACCCTTTCCACCAAGAAGCATTCACACCGGTCACGCTGAACGCGTACACTGAATCGCGACCCCTGTTTCATGGGGCGATGCCATTCGGAGCGCAGCGTGAAAATCACATCGACGAGTACGTCAACGACTACGGACAACACGGTCTCCGCCGCCACCATTACAAAGTTTGCGAAGCTGTTTCCGCCCGAAGCGCCTCGGACATTGGTGACGCAGGCGTATCAAACGTTGGCCGATACAGCACCCAAAGACAGGAACGACACGTTCTTGAAAACGGGACTCGCGCGCTGGCTCAGCGATCATCACGTCGACAAAATCGGATCGATGGTGCTATCTGCCACGGCGTTCTTCGACTCCACCAGCAAGACGACCGACACCAAGTAGTACCGGACTTGAACGCGTCGTCAATCGCTTCGACGTGTAGCCCGATTCACGTGTCATGGTCATCGTTAGCATCGCGAAAGGAACCGTGCTGAAAGCGCGCATCGATACGCTGCCCGTTCTGAAAGGAAGCCTCTGTACGATGGATGTCACTGCGTGCGTGTGGATGACGCTTGCGCTCGACGACAGTGAAAACGCGCTGAAAGGTTAGAATGAGTACATGCATCGTGCTGGGCATCGGCTTCGGACTCGCGGTTTTGATGGCGGTATTCGGCTTATGGAAGCTCGGACCGTCAACGCAATCCGAGCTTAAGGAACCGGAAACGGAAGCTCCGCGCTCTCATCAGACAAAGCGTTCAGTCAGCTCGCAATCAGCCTCTGGACACCCCTTGCCATGAGAGATTCCTTTGAAGTCGCGTCCTGGCTCGCGTTTGCCGTTGGCTTGGCGATCATTGTTGTTGTTATCCACTCGCAGCGGGCGTCTCGGGAAAAGCACGTCGGAACGTTGAACCACGGAGGCAGGGCAAGGGAGTCCGACGCAGGTCGCGACACCCAGCCGCCGTCCAGTTAGTCGAACGTTTTGTCACTTCGAGTTCCAGCTTCGAGGAGCGCACGATGCGTCTCTCCTGGCCGCCTGAGGCGGCGTTACTGCTCCGACACCCCCGTGTGCGGATCAGATCAGTCGAACAGATATGCAGCACGAAGCGACGAAATCGAATAAGACTTGCGCGAATGAAACGACACCCGAGGATCGCCTTCCACGCCGCACGATAAGAGCGCGACTGTTGCGCGCTTTGTCGATTTGCGGACCCGGTCTGCTCGTCATGTTGGCCAACTCCGATGCCGGCAGCGTCGTCGCGGCCGCGCAAAGCGGCGTGCAGTGGGGCTACCGGTTGGCGCCTTTGCTGCTGGCGCTCTTCCCCGTGCTCTACATGGTTCAGGAGCTCACGGTCCGACTCGGCATCTATACGCAAAAAGGGCACGGAGAACTGATCCGCGAGCGATTCGGACCGACATGGGCATACCTGTCGGTCGTCGGACTGGTCGTCGCGACGACCGGAACGCTCGTCACGGAATTCACTGCTGTCGCGGGCATCGGCGAGCTCTACGGCGTTTCGCGTTTGATCAGCCTGCCGCTATCGGCGGCGGCGCTGATCGGGATCGTGACGACGGGTTCGTATCGGCGCGTCGAACGCGTGGCCGTGATCATCGGTCTTTTCGAATTGGCGTTCTTTTACGTAGCGTGGCGATCCCAACCGGATCTCGCGACGATTCGGCAGCACGTCAGCGATCTCCCATGGCGGGATCATGGCTTCCTGTTTCTCGCCGCGGCCTTGATCGGCACGGTATTCAATCCCTGGATGATTTTTTACCAGCAATCGGCCATTGCGGAAAAACGGCTCGAGGCACGCGACCTCCCCACGGCGCGAGGGGAAACCGCCATCGGCGCTCTGCTGACGCAATGCTTGACGATCTCGGTACTCGTCGCGGTGGCGGCCACCTTGGGCGGACATCGCTCAACGGTATCGCTCAAATCGGTCGGTGATATCAGCGCGATGTTGACGCCCTATCTGGGCGTGAAGTTCGGCCGCCTGGTGTTCGGCGTCGGCGTACTGGGCGCCGCCACCGTCGCGGCCGTTGTGGCGTCGCTCGCGATGGCCTGGGGTCTTGGCGAAGTCCTGGGTTACCAACGATCGCTGGAATTCAAGCCCGGTCGTTCACCGTGGTTCTACGGGGGTTACGTCGCAAGCGTGCTGACCGCCAGCGTCATCGTCTGCATCAGCCACGATCTCGTCCTCGTGAACATCGGCGCACAGGTCGTCAACGCCCTCTTTCTGCCTTTTGTGCTCGGCTTACTGGCCGCACTGGCGGCAGACGCGCTCCCGGAGGAAAAGCGGCTTAAGGGATTCTATTTCTGGCTATTGCTCATCGGCGCCGCCGCGACGGCGTTCCTCGGCGTGTACGGCGGCCTGTCTTCGCTCTTTTAACGCGTGCCGAACAGACCGCTAAGGGGCGTCTAATCAAGCGTCACGATTGAAAGGGAATATGCATTGACGCTATCTCTAGACGCCCACTAGAATTCGGGCACTTTCACAAACGAGGCCGATGCCTTGGACGCATCCAGTAGTCGATCTTCGAGCAGTCCCACTGCCTGACCTGCAAGACGTCCGAGCGCCTCTTCTCTCGCCGCCGTCTTGCTCACAGGCAGACGGTGCGTGTCGTTGTTCCCTTCATGCACTGCTATCGCGTCGTCTGAACGCTGCATATTCGAATGCGGGCGTGCCGACGACTTCGCTTCACGGGCGCCGTCCCGTGGACGTGTTCGCTCGCGCCGCGACGATGTCGTCGATTGCGTGAGTCCGCACGTGGAATCCGCACGCGTGTACGCAGTGCGCGTGCGCTGTACACAAGGAGTCGATATGCCCGACAGCGACAGTTGCCCCTTACCTCGCTCACCCTTATCGCATACCGGGGAACGCGAGCCGATGCGCTGATGCCGCGTTGATGACGCAAGCGGCCGCGCGTCCGCCGTTTCCCCACGCACGGCATCTTCGACGATGCCTGGAGACGCATCATGACCTACGGCCTTCTGCTCTGGAAAATCCCTCACGCCCACGATTGCGTGATCCTTCCTGACCACTTCGACATCGTTCGATCGCGCGGCATGCATCGCCTCGCCGCGCTCTGGAACGCGCTCACAAAGCGTACGCCGCTCAACACGCACTAAAAGCGCGGTCTGCCGCGGGCGTGGGTTTTTCTTAGTTCGCGGCGATATGTACATATATTACGTACATATCGCCCCAAATGACGAGACGGCACATGTGTCTATCAAGAATACCGACCCGCGAGCGGAACCTCGTCATCTCCACACGATTTCTGTCGGCCGGCGCCATCGGACGGCGCGCACGATCGTCGATCTCCAAGCGCTCGACGTGTCATCGCGGCACGACTTTGTCGAACACCGTGTAGTCGATATGCGTGACGCCGTCTTCCTGATGCAGGAGATCGACGTAATCGTGATCCCAAAGAATTCGCTCGGGCGGCCAGGCCGTGCGCGCCTGCATCGTTTGCATCGTGGTTTCGTCGACGCCCTCGATCGTGAGCAGCAGTTCTGCCCGACTCTTCGTCAGTGACTCCACCGTCTCTCCGAAAAGCGGGCTGCTTTCATCGATCACATGCATCATGTTCCACCCAAGCATGAAAACCGGATGACGCTCCCGGACTAACGGGATGTCGTAGAGCTTGCGAATGAAAAAGCCTTCGGCCGTGGTTTCCGAGCGCATCATGCGCATGCGTGCCGTAGCTTCCGCGATCACGTTTTGCCGCGCGTTCGCCGCGCGGACCATCAGGGTTGTACGACCTT
Organism: Pararobbsia silviterrae; assembly: GCF_003628125.1. Classification (GTDB taxonomy): domain Bacteria; phylum Pseudomonadota; class Gammaproteobacteria; order Burkholderiales; family Burkholderiaceae; genus Pararobbsia; species Pararobbsia silviterrae. Next base: position 172,766 of record NZ_RBZU01000012.1, on the reverse strand, counting down.
CGATCGGCCGCACGATCGCGTATTTCGCAAAGATGATCCGCGCACGAGGTCGCGAGAACCGCGCGAAGATCATCCCCGTCGTCAAGGCGACCCCCGACATACCGACAAAGATTTCAACAGTCGCCACCACGTGGCCGTAAATCGTGGCGGGATGCATATCGCCATAACCGACGGTCGCCAGCGTTTCGACGCTGAAGAAAAAAGCGCCGAGAAATCCTGCAGGCGCCTGATTGGCGATCGCATGGTCGCCGCACAGGAACAGCAATGCGAATCCGCAATTCAGGACAATGAACAACACCGCCGCCGCGGCAAAAAAAATCGGCCAGCGCATGGTGAGCGCGTGGTGATAGATGTCCTGCCAGATGTACTGCCGAAGGCCGTGTGTGAAAACGTGTCGGCCACCATCGACGCGCAGCCGGTGATGAGGTGGTGGCCCATGTCGTTCGCTATCGGGCCGTGGTGCGCGGTCGTCTGTCATCGTTCGCCTGAGGTGTTTGCCGGAATCGGCCCGATGGCATTCTACCGTCCGGCCGACATTCCCAAGGCCGTCTTGAGCGCGGCATTCCACCTCAGGTCCGGCATCGCGCACACGATCGCGAGCGCGCCCGATGGAACACGCGAAGACCGTCGTGCACTGCCCCAAGCTAGAGGCGCGCGACCGGAATCCATCCGATCGCCTTGCAAGCCGATCGTCTCCTATCCGTCCACGTATTTCGCCTAGACTCTATAAGACCCTCTGTCGTGAGGATCGACGCCTGCGCTTAAAGCGATGGGCGCACGCAATAAGCGTGATAGTGCAGCGCTCGCTATCCAAGCAACGAGGAAGCAACCACGCCCACGAGAATCTGGCGACGCGGACGAGCGTGCGATCGCCCCAAGGTGCCGTCATGGAACGCATCGCGGTGAACGGCGTCAGCAAAGTGTATGCCACGCGCGACCGTCCGGTGGTCGCATTGCAGGACATTTGCTTCACGATTGAAGCGGGGCAATTCGTCGCCGTCGTAGGGCCGTCCGGCTGCGGGAAATCCACGCTTCTCAAGATTCTGATCGGACTTGTGAAGGCTTCGCGAGGCGAGGCGCGACTTAACGGCACAGCAGTCGCGGGACCGCGCCGCGACATCGGCGTCGTCTTTCAATCGCCCGTACTGTTTCCCTGGCGCACGGTGCTCGAGAATATCCTGCTTCCCGTCGACGTCCTGCGCCTTGGCCGCAACGCGCTCAAGACGCGCGCGATGGATCTACTCACCCTCGTCGGTCTCCAGGGTTTCGAGCATCGCTATCCGCATGAGCTTTCAGGCGGCATGCAACAGCGTGCCGCCATGGTGCGCGCACTCATTCATGATCCGGCCATTCTGTTTATGGATGAGCCATTCGGAGCCCTGGATGCCATGACGCGTGAGCAGATGAACATGCAGCTCCAACATATCTGGCTCGAACGCAAGGAGACGGTATTGTTTATCACGCACTCGATTCCCGAGGCCGTGTTCCTTGCGGATCGGGTCCTGGTGATGACCCCGCGCCCCGGACAAATCGTCGATGACGTCGTTGTTGAGCTCGGTCGCCCACGCGCCCTTGATGTCATGACGACGATGGAGTTCGGCCGACATGTGAAACGGGTCCGTGATCATTTTAGAACTCAGGCTGACCTCGCCTTATGAGTCGCCCTCTTGAAGCGCTGCTGCGCCCACTGCTGATACTCGTCGTGCTCGCGGCGTGGGAGAGCATCGTTCGGCTTTGCAATATCCCGGCTTATATTCTGCCGCCGCCGTCCAAGGTGTGCATCGCCCTGTATCACGGCATCGAGTCCACGATCTACGTTCGCCATCTCTGGACAACGCTCCTTGAAACGCTGCTCGGCTTTGCGGTGGGATCGGTCGTGGCGCTCGTCCTCGGTACGCTCATCGCGCTGAGTCGACGTTGCGACTACTTTCTCTATCCGTTCATTCTCATGTTCCAGGCCATGCCGAAGATCGCTTTGGCCCCGCTGATCATCGTCTGGTTCGGTCTCGGCGTCGGCTCAAAGGTAGCGCAAGCCTCACTGACTGCGTTCTTTCCACTGATGGTCAACACCGTTGCCGGTCTACGCGCCGCCGACGAAGATCGCGTTTCCCTGATGCGCTCGCTTGACGCTTCGAACATGCAGATTTTCTGGATGCTGCGCATACCGGGCGCGACACCGTACATTTTTGCCGGCTTGGAGATCGCCATGATGCTGGCGCTCATCGGCTCGATCGTCGCGGAATTCGTAGGCGCACAAAGAGGGCTTGGCGTCCTGATCATGAGCATGACCTACACGATGGACGTCGCGGGACAGTTTTCGGTGCTTATCGTGCTCTCCGTGCTTGGACTACTGCTTCACACGATCATTGTTGCGGTCCGAAAGAGGCTGCTCTTCTGGGATGCGTCACAGGGCGGAATTTCCAATCTGCCGGTCGAAGGAGAAGTCAGATGAAGCCCATTTCCCTGATTGCCATCTGCGCCGGTTTGCTAAGCCAAGTCCCTCTTGACGCATGCGGACAGACGCTCGTGCGAGTCGGTTGGTGCGTGCGTACGATTAGCGTCGCTGCAGCGCCATTCGCCGTTGCGATGAAAATGGGTTGGTACGCGAAGGACGGCATCAAAGTCGAGCTCGTGCCGGTCGGCGGCTCCACCGACTGCGTCAAACTCGTCGCGACCAAGGAACTCGCCTATTCGCTTCCATCCGTCGAGCCGCTTGCGATCATTCGTCAGCAGGGCGTCAAGGCGAAAATCTTCTACACCGCCTATCAAGGCAATATCTACGGCCTCGCCGTGCCTCAAGACAGTAAAGTCACGAAAGTCGCCGATCTGAAAGACACCTCGATTGGTGTCATTTCGATGAGTTCGGCGGGCGTGATCATCGCGCGTGCGCTGGTATCCAATGCCGGGCTGAATCCCGATCTCGACATACACCTCGTCGTCACGGGCGAAGGAGCGCAAACGGTCGCGCTGCTTCGCGCCGGCCAGATTGATGCCTTGAGCGAATATGACACGCAGTATGCGGTCATCGAAAATGCCGGCGTCAAGCTTCGGCTTCTCTCCACCAAAGAGATCGAGGCTTTCCCGTCGAACGGCTTCCTCGCGCTCGAAGAGACCTTGAGCACTCAGCGAAAACAGGCCATCGCATTAGCTCAAGGCTTCGCGAAGGGTACAGTATTTACCATCGCCAATCCGGAAGCCGCCATTCGTATTCTGTGGGACGTGTACCCGGAGACCAAGCCGACAGGTGTCGATGAAGCAACGGCGCTCCGCCAGGCGGTCATCACCCTCGAAGCACGCGTCGCGAACCTGAAGCTCGAGAAATCCGGCGTCACAAAATGGGGGGAAAGCTCCGAGAAGCACTACGCGGCATATGCGGACTTCATGCAGAAGTGGGGGGTGACCCAGGAGAAGGTTCCCGCGAACGAACTGATCACGAACGACCTCGTCGACGACATCAACAACTTCGGGCAAACGGAGATCATTGCGATGGCGAAGGCCTACAAGGGGAAATAAATTGCCCGATTCGGACGACGGCGATCTCGGAGATGGCTCGATTGAAGACCGGCGTCCCTTCCGCCTGTTGTCAGGTGCCGCGATGAGGCGCCAATCCCCGGGCTTCGTTCAGCATCCATTTCGCAAATGCCTGTAGCGGCCCATCCGCCAGCTCAATCGGTTCGGGAAGGACAAGACAGAAGTTTTTGCTGACCACCTTGCCATCCGGCCAGGGCGTGACAAGACGTCCCTGTTCGAGCTCGGCGCCGATGTAGAGGCGCGGCACCAACGCGACCCCCAGGCCCGCCAACGCCGCCTCGATCAGCATCGAATGGAGATCGTAGCGCGCACCCATCGCCGGATGGGTCAGCGCGATGCCGGACTCCTGTGCATAGATCCGCCATGCGTCCGGGTTCTGTCGCCGGTGCAAGCGCGGCAGCGCGTCCAACAATGGGTTCGCTCCGGCGTCGGCCAGCAGCGCCGGACTACAGACGGGCACCAACACCTCCCCCAACAGCGGATGCAGATGCATCCCCGCCCATGCCGGATGCTCGAAATGAATGGCGGCGTCGAAACCGCTGCCTGCCAGAAGAAACGGCTCCATCCGTTCGGCGATATGCACCGTAATGTCCGGATGCTGGTTCTGAAAATGTTTGAGCCTGGGGATCAGCCAGCGCGTAGCGAAGGTCGGAATGGCAGCGATATCGATGCTCGCGCCTTCGATGGGCTGGCCCATCACATACAGGCTGTTCCGTTCCAGCCGATCCAGTATCTCGCGAACCTGCACCGCGTACCGCGCCCCGTTAGGGGCAAGCCGCACCCGATTGCCGATGCGCTCGAACAGGGTGACGCCCAGAAACGCCTCAAGCCGGCCGATCTGGCGGCTGACGGCGCCTTCGGTCCGTGCCAGCTCATCGGCGGCGCGCGCAAAGCTTCCGTGCCGTGCCGCGGCCTCGAACGCCTGGAGCGCTGAATTGCTGGGAATCTTGCGTGGCACGGGCGTTTCTCCGAACAGAAGGCGTTTGGCTGTCAGCTTGAGTCAATGTCACTAAAACCTGACTTTATTTCGTTTTATACGAGAAAAAAGCGAGCCTAGCATGACGTTATTGCAATGAATATGGAGCGCTCGCGGAAGGACCCGCATCCTTTCCCGACGACAATCTGATGATTTACACCGTGGAATGCAGCTTCACCGACCCCACCGAAGAAGCCGAATGGAACCGCTTCTACAGCCTTGAAAAGCTGCCGGCCCTGATCTCGGTCACCGGGTTTCACACGTCACAACGATTCAAAGCGATCAGCGACGGTTGCCCTACTTATCTGGCCATTCACACGGTCGACGGCCTCGAAGTCCTGACCGGCGACGAATATCGCCGCAAAGGCGGCGGGAATTTCGCGAAGTGGCAGCAGCACATTACCGACTGGCATCGAAATCTCTATAGCGGCATCGGCCTTGCGCCAGCAGTCAACCGCGATCAATGCCTCGCGCTTTGCGCAAGCGGCCCCGATCCGTTCATCCGAATGGACCTTGAGCCGCAGGCCATGCACGCCGTCGCTCTGGAGCAGTTTCCGGCGCGTCGCTGGCTCGCCGTGCTGTCGCGCGAACACGCCCGGCATATCGAAGGGCTCTCCGAAGACGTGCACCTGTATTCGCCCATGACGGCGCAGTTGACGAGCGCCGGTTCCGTTTCGATTGCGCAAGACTAGTCCATGCCCAACGTCACGTTCCATATCGATGCGACGCGGATGCCGTCCGAGGAACGTCTTGCCGAGCTTTCGCGCGACTGCATCGAGCTCTGTACGCAGGTGCTTGATGCCGAGCTCAAGAACGTTCATGTCCTTTTTCTGGAAGTGCGGCATGGGCACGGCCATCCGATCTTCGCGGAAATCCTGTACCGACTCGAGCCGTTTCGCACGCCGGCCGTCATGAACCGGTTCATCGAAGCCCTAGACGACGCGATCGTGCATCGCACCGGCCTCATCGCGCGCGTCCGTTGCTTCGGCTATGCCGCATCGAACCTATACGCCCGCAATTAGCCGGCTCGGAGAAACACGGTGCCCACGCTTCCCTTTCCTGACCAGCATGTCGGGGACTTCACGATTACCGCCATCAGCGATGGCTATCTCACCGCCAGCCTCGACTTCCTGTCGAACATTGATCCGTCGGACGCGTCCAGGATGCAGCGCGATGGAGGGCAGACGGAACCCGACGCCGTGCATATCAACTGCTACGTCGTACGCGGAGGGGGACACACCGTGCTCATCGACGGCGGGGCGGGAGGGTTCAAGCAATGGGGTGGCCGCCTGAACGTCAATCTGGGGCATGCCGGTATCGAGCCGTCCGCGATCGACACGATCCTGCTCACGCACGCGCATCCCGACCACGTAGGCGGCTTGGTGAATCGCGCAGGACACGTCGCGTTCCCGAATGCGGAGCTCGTTGTGCATCGGCGAGAGATCGGGTTCTGGCAGGACGACGGCAATCTCGCTCGCGCCAGCGAACGGGGACGCGGTAACTTCCTGATCGCGCGTCAGGCGTTCGACGCCTATCGCGACAGATTGCGTACCTTTGACGACGGGCAAGTACTCCCCGGGATCAGCGCGATGCCGCTGCCTGGGCATACGGACGGGCACACCGGCTATGTTCTGGAATCGCGTGATCGGGGACTGCTGGTCTGGGGGGACGTGGTTCATTTTCCTCACATCCAGATTCAGCGGCCCGACGTATCGATCGCCTTCGACCAAGACGCGTCCCTGGCAGCCGCCACACGATTGCGGCTGCTGGATCGTGTCAGTGCGGACGGGCTTTTGATCGCCGGCATGCACTTGGGCGAACTCGGTTTTGCACGCATCACCCGAAAGGGAAAGGAATACGGCCTGCTTTATGAAACCCAAGGATGAACGAAACCAGCGATCCGGCGGCTAGCATGACGCCAAAGGCATACGCATATTCCGCGGGTGTTTCTTTGTCTGCTGCATGACATAGCGACGCGCTAACGAGAACCGACCGATGAACCCCACCGACCCCATAGACCGAACTCGCGTTCAACGGCGGATCGCCGACGCCTTGTACGTGGCGGAGCATTTTGACGTGCAACAGGAAATCGAGCGGCGCGTTGCCTTTCTCGCGGACTATTTACGCAAGAGCGGTTTGAGCTGTTATGTGCTGGGCATCAGTGGTGGCGTCGATTCGACCACGTCGGGCCGGCTCGCGCAGCTTGCCGTCGAACGTCTCCGCTCCAACGGCTATGACGCGCGTTTTATCGCCGTACGTTTGCCCTATGGTGTTCAGCATGACGAAGCGGACGCACAGCAGGCGCTCGGGTTCATTCGTGCCGATCGAACGCTGATTGTCGATATCAAACCTGCCGCCGATGCCATGCTGGCATCGCTGGTTGCAAGCGGCATGGTGTTCGCTGGCGACGCGTATCGGGATTTCGTTCACGGCAACATCAAGGCGCGCCAACGAATGATCGCGCAGTACGCGATGGCAGGCGCGGATAGGGGTGTGGTGATCGGCACGGATCACGCTGCGGAATCCGTCATGGGATTTTTCACAAAGTTCGGCGATGGCGGCGCCGACGTTTTGCCGCTCGCAGGCTTGAATAAGCGACGCGTTCGTGCATTGGCGATCGCGCTCGGTGTCACCGAGGCCATCGCTTGCAAGGTGCCGACTGCCGATCTGGAAACGCTGCGTCCGCAACGTCCAGACGAGGATGCGTACGGGATTCCATACGACGCGATTGACGATTTTCTAGAATGCAAACCGGTCAGCAACACGATTTACGACACAGTGCTGCGCTTCTATGAGGCGACCCGGCACAAGCGGGTCTTGCCCTACACGCCGTTCGACTGGCCAGAATGAGTTTCTGCGCAGGAACCCTGTCGACGCCTGCCAGGGTGTCCGCCGCGATCTGCCCGGCCGAGAACCGTTTGCGCTTCATGACTGCCTCCTTCTTCGAAGGATTGCGTCGCCAGGCGAGCACGTATTGCAGACCGGATTTCACTGGGCACACCAGTGCCTCAATACTTAAACGCAAAAAAATATCAGAGCGGCAAAGTCTCGTTGGTGTCGATCGACTTGAGCAGGCTCACGACGACTCGCGTCTCACTCAGTTCGCGCAGCCGAATGTCGAGTTTTTCGACCTCGCCGCGCAGCAACGCACGCGCTTGAGCGCATGGATGAAACACAGGTTTCTCACTGAGTACGCACGGCAGCAACAGCCGAATACTGCCGATCTTGCTAGCCCTGCACGAACTCGGGCAGCCCTATGAAATCCGGGGCAATCCTGTCCGGCACGACGCCCAGGCGCTCGGTCGGCATGTTGAGACGATTGGCCCACAGGGTACGGTAGCCAAAGGCCTTTGCTCCCGCCGCATCCCACCCGCCGAACGCGACGAATGCAATCTCTTCGCGTGAGAGACCGAACGCGTCGATGCCCATCTGATAGGAACGCGGATCGGGCTTATAGGCCTTCACGAGATCGGTCGACAGCAGATGATCGAACACACCGTCGAGCTGCGAATTGCTGATCGCGGCGTCGAGCATGGGCAGACTGAAGTCCGTGAGCGGTGCCAGACCCAGGCCGCGCTGCTTGAGCGTGCGTAAAGCCGGCGCCACGTCGGGCCACGCCTTCATCGTCATGAAGCCGGCCAGCAACTGCCGACGTTGCTGCGTGGTGACCGCCAACTTTTCCGCGTCGGCGGCGAAGGTCAATGCGTCATCGGCCACCTGCATGAAATCGACGTAGCGGCCGATCATCGTGCGCAACCACGTGTAGTCGAACTGCCGTGCACGCCATGTGGCGACGAGTGCGGCCCCTCGCTGCGGAAACATCTGCTCCGTGAGCGCGAAAATCGGTCTCGGGTCGAACAATGCGATACCGTCGAACGCCACGGCCTTGATTCCGTGCGTTGCGGCCGATACAGGCGCGGCTTTGACTGAGCCCGCGGCAGCGCTTGCCACGAGCGCGCCGATGAAATGCCGTCGGTTCATGATGCTTGCCTCGATTGAAAATGCGTCGATAACGGTGACTCGATATTGCGAACGACGCGTTGAACACGCGCCTCTGAGTCCCTCACTTCATGACGGCGATCAGCAGGCTTCCATCGCGTCTCGCGGCGCGCGCAACAGCGGCCGCGCAAGCAGAAACACCGCCACCAGCGTCGTGGTTCCGATCAGCACCGCCGGCACCAGATGCCAGTCCGGATGCGCAAGCATCTGCGGCAGAAGGCTGATGGCCAGCGCGGGCGGAAAGTGCAGGCGCAGGACGCGCATCGTCACCATGACGATCAGCAACGACGTGACGACGGACACTGTGCCGAGCCCGAACAGCGACAGCATGGCGACACCCGCGCTCGCCGCAATCGTGCAGACGATCGGCAAGACGAGCGGGCGCTTCGCCCAGGCGCGGGCGTTTGCATGGGCGAACAGCTCCAGCGCGATCACCACCAGCGGCGGGAACAGAACCAGCCGCAAGCCCGTGACCGTGGCGAGCCCATACGCGAGCAGCAGAAACGCAGCGAAGACCGGCAACCAGACTTCGGGGCGAACCGGCGGCGCGATGCCGGCGAACTTCGACGCAGCGTGCGTTGCCTCGGTCGGCCCTGCCGCGATCGCGCCCCGCGCACGCCGATGGATCAACGATGCGATCGCGAGCGCGCAGGTGACCACAGCAATCGATACCGGATACCACCCGCTCGTGATGCCGAACACCATCGGCAGAAAGCCCGCTGAAACGGCCGGCGCAATCGGCGAGCGCATCAATCTGACGATCAGCACGGCGGCGGCGATGCTGATCGCGACCGAAGTCAGGCCATAGCGCATGGTCTGCGCGAGGCCGGTGCCGATCGCCGCGGTGACGGCAGGCGTGACCGCCAGCATGAACGGCGCGCGCGCCCACGCACCGGCCGGCTGTACAAAGACCTCATAGCTGAGCGCAGCGAGTTCAGGGAACAGCAGATACAGCACGCCAGTGATCAGCGCGATCTTCGCGAGCCCACCCAGCAGGAAGAGCGTCAGCGACCCGCCGATGAAAAGCGCCGGGGCGTGTGTGCCGCGAAGTCCGTCATGCGTTGACAAGCTCATCTGGAATCAAGGGAAAGCTGATCGTGAGGTCGCCATACTATGGAAATGGCCTTCATGCGAAAATCCTCAAACTTGCATACCTTATCTGCAAAATCGCACAGATGATCGACTGGGAAAATCTTCGTTACCTGCTGGCGGTCGCGCATACCGGATCGCTATCGGGCGCCGCGCGCCATCTCGGCGTGGATCACGCGACGGTGAGCCGGCGTCTGGCCGGCCTGGAAGAACAGGTCGAGGTCCGTCTGTTGGAACGCCTGCCCCGAGCGTGCAGATTGACGCCCATCGGGCAGCGCGTGGTCGAACTCGCGCAAGGCATGGAAGAGAGCGCGTATGCCATCGAGCGCTTGATCGACGCAAGCCGCTCGCCCTTGAGCGGCACGGTCACGCTCAGCGCCCCGCCGGTTCTGGTCGCAAATTTTTTGGCCGGACGTCTGGCCAGCTTTCGCCAGCAAAACCCGGCGGTGCGGATATCGGTTTCCAGCGAGACGCGCAAGGTGTCACTCGCACGACGCGAGGCCGATGTGATCCTCCGACTCTCCAGGCCGGAGGAACCATCGAGTGTCGTGCGCAAGATCGGGCGCATGCCGTTCGGTCTCTATGCGAGCCGGCAATACATTCATCTCCACCATCCGCCGGCGTGGGAATTCATCACGTACAACGAGGGTTTTGCGGATGTGCCGCGGCGGCAATGGTTAGCGCGTTTTCAAGGTGAGCGCGCATCCGCCTGCGAAATCAACGACGTCAATGGTCATCTGACGGCCGCCCAGGCAGGCGCCGGGGTCGCCGGCCTGCCCGTCTTCATCGGCGATACCGACGCCAGACTGCAACGGGTCGCACCCGACGCCGAGCCGTTCTCGTGCGACATCTGGATCGCAGTCCATCGTGATCTTCGCCGCACGCCGCCTGTGCGCGCCGTGATGGACTTCATCGCGAAGATCGTGGCGGACCATCCCGGCCTCGAGTCTCTGCCGAACAAGCGCGTCTAGTCGTGTTGCGATGCCTCCTTCGATCTCGGTGCCGATGGTCTTTGCGAACCGGAGTGAGCATGTCGCTCGTCCGTTGAAAGAAGGGGGGTTCATTGGCCTATGAGGTGCCGCACACGCCATCGATGAGCGTCGTTTTTCGCTTGAAAGGCGATTGCAGCGTGCTTGAGGGCAAGCGCCTCTCGGTCAAACTCGGCAGCTCGATGGCCGACCGAGTTCGACCCCGAGCGGTCGGTCGCTGGTGCAAGGTCGATTGCCCGAAATCGGCCCTTCGCGCGCGCGAAGTACGCACCTATATACTCGCGTCTCTATCCCGCGAGGAACACACCATCTGAATGCCACGGGATACACGCGCAAACCGACATGAATCTAGACCAACCCACCTTGCAGATTGCGGGATTGAAACTTTGGGTTCATCGCCGTCAATTCCCTGCGGCTGAGGACTATTGGGATGGGAATTGGTTGCACGTGACAGCACAATACGACTCCTCTCGGTCGTCTGTTTCAGTGATGGGTCCCATCGTTCATTTGAGTGAAGTCGAGGGCTTGTTGGAAGGATGCGAGCGCCTTTACGAATCTCTGTCCGGTGCGGCCAAACTCCAATGCATGGAGCCCAATCTCGCAGCCACGCTGACTGCAAGCACAGGTGGGCGCATTGACGTGGAGATTCATATCACGCCCGACCACATGGCGGAGGCGCATGAGTTCAAGGGATCGATTGACCAGACGTTCTTGCCCGCAATCATCCTGCAATGCCGGGAGCTTCTGGCCGAGTATCCAGTCCGAAGTCCAGGGCACAACAACGATTGATTTGCAGCGATCTCCGCGACCCGCGAGAAAGTTAGTGAAAGCACTATGCTGCTCCAATGCGGACTCTCGTGGATGTCCCCTCCTGGCCGAACTCGGTCTTCTACACCTGTTCAGCCAGCCCGCTCGCACCGATTGCATGGGCTCAATAGACGGCCAGCCGTTCGAGTACGACAAGGTATCCGATCGCCTTCGATCGTTAAGGATTTTTTATCCTCTCCCCCGCCGTTCACCTGTCAAAGTACATCAACGTCCTTAACTAAGTAAGTCCCTTGCGTGTCCGCAGATCACAGCCCCCAATCGGTGCTCGGTCTCTGCGAAACCGTTTAACTTTCGCCGCAGCCCTCCGCGCGCAGTGCCGTCATTGCGAGACAAAATCGCCTGCTACCTTGCTGGACAGACGTATCGCGAGCTCAGGATATTCGGGAACAGACTCGCCGCTACAGGTGCCGCGCGTGCGGATCAGGGGACTGCGAAATCCGATCAGGGCCTCGGGATCACCGATCCTATGCAACCCTGCGCCGACATTCATTCCGACGACGACCGTCCCCACGAATCGTTGGGCGACGACGTCCCGCCGACGCAGTACATGCCTCGGCTAACCATCGCCTCGAACATCTATCGACCGATGTCTCCTTGACAGGGGCGCTTACGCCTTCGCGTGATGTTCACTCTCGATTGCCGCGACCGAGAAGCGATGAGCTGGGCCGCAACGACCGGCGGCCATAGCGGTGACGCGGTGCGTGACGTCATGCTCGCTGCGATCGAAAATCGCTTCGCCGATATGTTGCATGCGCCGAGCGAAATCGAATGGCTCAGCGATAGGGGCTCACGGATATGCATACGCGCGCCAGGAAGCAGGATACGCAGCAATATGTAATCTCCGCGAATACTTATCGCGCGTGCTCCCGTCTCGTGCGCGCACCCGCCTCGTCAGCCGCAAGCACCTGCTCGTAGTTGCGACGCAGGATGATCCCCGCGTAATAGACGTGCTCGCGCATCAATTGCTCAGCCCGTTGTCCGTCTCTCGCCATCACGGCTTCGATGATGCGGTGATGGTCCCCGTGCGATCGAAGAATGATCGCGTGATCGTCCCAGAGCACGATCCGGTCCGAGGCGAACGGAATGTGCTGAGCCTGCTCCGCGAAGCGCGTCACCCACGGATTGCCCGACGCGGCCAGCAACGTGTCGTGAATCGTCACGTTCATCAACTGATAGGGCTCGTGGTCCTCCGGCTGCAACGTCCCCGATGCAAGGATCCGGTCGCCGGTCGCCAGACAGTCCTTGAGCTGCCGCGCCTGCTCTTGCGGCAGGCCCCGTAACGCCGCGTTGCGGCACGCGAGCCCCTCGAGGACCGCGCGCACCTCATAGGCCGCCACGATCTCTTCCATATTGAACGCCCGGACCTGATACCCGCGCTTGGGCTGATGATCGATCAAACCCTCGGTCGCTAGGGTGCCGAGCGCCGCGCGCACCGGCGTACGCGACACGCCGAGCTGCTCCGCCAGCGGGATCTCCTCGAGCCGCGCACCGGGCCGGACTTCCCCGTGAAGAATCCAGTCACGCAGCGTATCCGTGACGTTCTGGGCCAGTGTTTGCATGAAATGTCGACGGGTTTTGTATTTTCGGGCGAGTATAGACTACACCCGCCAAGTATACATATCGTGGATTTTTCAGAGAAATTAAGGGTAAATACCGAAGGAAAAAGATATCTGTGTATACATAATGCTGAAACCTCATCTATTGGCTGGAGCATCGACATGAAGCACGCAGGCGCCGCATCGAACCGCGACTGGCTCGGACTCAAAGGGCGCGTCTGCGCAGTCACGGGCGCCGGCGGCGGCATCGGTGCCGAGGTCGCGCGCCAACTCGCTGAAGCCGGTGCGCGCGTGGCATTGCTCGATCGCGATCTGGATAACGTCAAAGGCGTCGCGGACGCAATCGCGAAAACGGGTGCCGATGTCATGTCGCTGGCCTGCGACGTAACGCAAGCGGACAGCATTCTTCAGGCAGCCACGCAGATCGAGGCGGCGTTCGGATCGGTCACGCTGCTCGTGAACAACGCTGGCGTGCTCTTCGCCGACGCCCTGCTCGATATCTCGCTCGACAAGTGGAATCGGCTGCTGGCGGTCAATCTGTCGGGTTATCTGCTGTGCTCCCAAGTGTTCGGGCGTCAAATGGTCGCGGCCGGCGGCGGCTCGATGGTGCATATCGCCTCGATCTCGGCGAGCGTTCCGCAGCCCTACGGCGGCGCCTACAGCGTAAGCAAGGCCGGCGTGATGATGCTGTCGCGCCAGCTCGCCGTCGAACTCGGCGCGCAAGGCGTGCGCAGCAACGTCGTCAGTCCCGCGATGATCCGCACGCCGATGAGCGAAGGCATCTACGCCAATCCCGACGTCCGCGAGCGCCGCGAGCAAATCGTGCCCGCGCGCCGCATCAGCACGCCCGAGGACATCGCCGGCGCCGTGCTGTTCCTCGCGAGCGAACGCGCCGACTACATCAGCGGGCAGGAAATTCTCGTCGACGGGGCGCTGACACAGGCCTGGCTCGGACTGATCCCGCGCCCGGGTTTCGAGAAACAGGACGCCGAGGCGTCGTCCGTGGCCTGAGGCAATTCGCCATCGTCAATCGCCTATATCAAACAAATCGATTCACTAGGAGACCCGCATGAGAATCAAACAGGTATTCGCCGCGACGCTGGCCACCGCTGCCGTCGTCCTCAGCGCGAGCGCGCACAGCGAGCCGGGCTTGACGGACAAGACCATCAAGATCGGCATGTTCGGACCGCTGTCGGGCAACTCGATGGCCTACGGCTTCGACGTCATCAACGCGGCGAAGATGTACTACGACAAGATCAACAAGGAAGGCGGCATCAACGGCCGCAAGATCGAACTCGTGATCGAGGACGACCGCTGCAACGCGAACGATTTGCTGGCCGCGGTCAAGAAGCTCGTCGAACAGGATCAGGTCTTCATGCTCAACGGCGGCGGATGCTCGTCGGCCGTCGTCGGCGCGCGCGACTACATCGATCGCGCGCAGGTGCCGCTCGTCATGCAGGCCGCCTCGGGCGACGGCGCGCTCTATCCGCCGTCGAAGTACATCTTCGGCGCGCTGTCGATCTCGCAGTACGCCGTGGGCGGCTCGATCGTGCAATTCGCGACCGAACACCTGAAGGCCAAGAAGATCGGCTACATCAACCACGACGACGCCTACGGTTCGTGGAACCTCGAAGCCGCGCAATTCCAGGCGAAGAAGAACGGCGCCACGCTCGACGTGCAGTCGATCAACCCGACGCTGACCGACGTCACGGCGCCGATGCTCAAGATCCGCGCGGCGAACCCCGATGTGCTCGTGCTCGCCGTCTACGATCGCCCGACGAGCCTCTTCATCAAGAAGGCGCATGAACTGGGCTTCAACAAGCCGATCATCATCAGCGTCAACGGCACGGCCGACACGAAGCAGCTCGCCGCGAACGTCGGCGACCCGGCCGCGTTCGCGAACGTCTACACCCAGGGCCTGCTGTCCGACGTGCCGGGCGGCGACAAGCTCAAGTGGGTCTACGACATGTACAAGGCCACCTACCCCGACCTCGCGTCGCAGCCGGGCCACCCGACGACCTATATGCCTGAAGGCATCACGCCGGCGATGGTCATCGTCAATGCGCTCAAGGCAGTCGGCCCCGATCTGACGCGCGAAAAGGTGGCCGACGCACTCGCTCACACGAACCTCGACACCGGCATCACCGCGGGCCCGATCGTCTTCACCCCGACCGATCACGCGGGTCAGAAGTCGGCGATCTACATGAAGTTCGACGGCACGACCCAGACGCGTGTGCCGGGCACCTATACGAGTGCCTGGACCTACACGAAGTAAAGAAGTGGATGCCCGCCCTCGGCCACGTGTCGCGTTATCAGACGCGACACGTGGCCGAGGGCGCCTACCGGCTTGTTTCATGCCTCGCGGCATGTCGTTCGCGAGCGCAGTGGAAGACTGACATGAGCCTCAGTGATATCTGGTTGTTCCTGCAGCAAGGCGTGCTGTCGGGGCTCTCGACGGGCAGCGTCTATGCGCTGCTCGCCCTCGCGATCGTCGCGGTATTCAAGACCACCGATGTGCCGAACTTCGCACAGGGCGAAATTTTCATGGCGGGCGGCTATGTCGCCCTGCTGTTGCTTGCGGCGCATCTGAGCTATGCCGCCGTGATCCCGCTGACGCTCGTCGCGATCACCGCGCTCGCGGCGGTGTTTCAGCGCGTGGTCATGGAACGCGTCACGCGCGCACGAGGCGTCGGTGTCCAGTTCGTCATCGCGACGCTGGGCCTCGCCTACGCGCTCAAGGGTCTGGTCAGCCTGACGGGCCTCGGCGATACGCCGCGCTCCCTGCCCGCGCTCATTTCGAGCGACCCCGTGCAGATCGGCGACGCCGTCGTGAGCCGACTCGACATCGCGATCTTCGTCGCGGCCATGGTCGTCATGGTGCTGATCTACCTCATGTTCACGCATACGCGGATCGGCAAGGCGATGCGCGCGGTCGGCATGAACCCGCGTGCCGCGCAGATCGTCGGCATCCGGCTGTCGCGCATCCGCATGATGGTCTGGGCGATGTCGGGCCTTATTTCGGCGATCGCGGCACTGCTGATCATGCCCAAGGTGCTCGTGACGCCCGACATCGCCCATATCGCGATCCTCGCGTACGCAGCGGCCATCGTCGGCGGTTTCACGAGTCTGCCGGGCGCGGTGCTCGGCGGCCTGCTGATCGGCATCGTCGAGAACCTCGTGGGCCTGTTCGTCTCGACGAACGCGATCGTCGTCGCGCCGTTCCTCGCGATCCTGGTCACGCTGATCGTGCGCCCGCAAGGTCTGCTCGGCGGCAAGGTACAGGTGAAGAAGGTATGAAAAACGCCACGTTCAACCGCGTCGCATTGCTTGCGGCGCTTGTCGTACTCTGCGCGTTGCCGTTCACGGTCACGGGCTATGTACTGTATGTCGTGAATCTGCTCATGGTGTTCGTCGTGCTCGCGCTCGGCATGCACATGGTCATCGGCGAGGCGGGTCAGTTCGCGTTGTCGCACACCGCGTTCTACGGCATCGGCATCTATACCGCGGGCATCGTCAACGCGGCATGGCATCCGCCGTTTGTCGTGTCGATTCTCGCGGGCGGCCTGCTGTCGGCGGTCATCGGCTACGTGATCGGCTTTCTCGCGCTGCGCATGCGCGACATCTATCTCGCGCTCGCGACCTTCGCGTTCGGCGAAGCCATGCAATGGGTCTTCCTCAACTGGAACGACGTCACCGGCGGCTCCAACGGCATGCGTCTGTCGCCGGCGGTCTTCTTCGGGCTCAAGCTCACGAACGACCTGCAGGCCTACCCGTTCGTCGTGATTCTGGCGGCGCTCATGTTGTGGCTGACCGCGGCGCTCTCGCGCTCGCAGTTCGGCTCGGCGCTGCGCGCCGTGCGCGAAAGCGATGTGGCCGCGACGGCGATGGGCATCAACGCACGCGCGATGAAGCAATCGGCGTTTGCGATCTCGGGGGCGTTCGCCGGCATCGCGGGCGGCATGTATACGCTGTTCGTCTCGTACATCAACCCCGAAAGCCTCGGTTTCCAGACGACGATCCTCGTGCTGACGATGGTCGTCGTCGGCGGCATCGGCTCGGTTCGCGGCGCGGTCGCCGGCGCGATCACCTTCGGCGTGTTGTCGGAGCTGCTGCGCGAGGCGCCCTCGGTCCAGGAAGTGATCTACGGTCTGATCCTGATGGGATTCATGATGTTCAAGCCCAACGGCCTGTTCGCCGAACGCAAGCGCCGTGTCGCGCGCGCGGCGGCACAACAGGGGCTCGGCGGCGGCGCCGCGAAGGAGGACCACGTATGAGCGCCGCACCTTTTCTCAATGTTCAGAACATCACGGTGCGCTTCGGCGGTCTGACCGCGGTCAACGACCTGTCGTTCGAAGTCCAGCGCGGCACGATCCATGCGCTGATCGGACCGAATGGCGCCGGCAAGTCGACGACGTTCAACTGCATCTCGCGCTACTACCAACCCACGGCCGGGCGCATCGTGCTCGACGGCCAGGACGTGTCGCACGCGCCCGCCAGCCATATGGCGCGGTTCGGCGTCGCGCGCACGTTCCAGAACCTCGAGTTGTTCGGTCAGTTAAGCGTCTACGAAAACGTGCTGCTCGGCTGCTATCCGCACAGCGCCGGCACGCTCGGGCGTTTGCTGCGGCGTCCGAACGCCGAAACGCGCGACCTCGTCGACAGCCTCATCGAACGCGTCGGCCTCACGCACGACCGTAACACGACGGCGCGCGAACTCGACTTCGGTCACCAGAAGCTGCTCGAACTCGCACGCGCCCTCGCGCTCAAGCCCCGTTTGCTGCTGCTCGACGAACCCGCGGCAGGGCTGCGCAATCGCGACATCGAGAACCTCGACCGGTTGCTCAAGGAACTGACGACGCGCGACGGCATCACCGTGTTGCTCGTCGAACACGTCATGCAGCTCGTCATGTCGATCTCGAACCGCATCACCGTCATGTCGTTCGGCCAGAAGATCGCCGAAGGCACGCCCGCCGAAGTCGCCAGCGACGCGCGCGTGATCGAAGCCTATCTGGGCAAGGGAGCCGCGCAATGACCGCGACCACCACCGTGAGTCCTTCAATGACCGCTTCAGCGGCCGCCGATCCGATGCGCAGCGACCGGAGCGCCGCGTCCCCGGGCACGGACCTGATGCTCGACGTCCGCAACGTGAGTGCGTCGTACGGCGCGATCCAGGCCCTGCAGAACGTGTCGCTGCAAGTCCCGCGCGGCGAAATCGTCGCGCTGCTCGGCAGCAACGGCGCGGGCAAGAGCACGACGCTCAACGCGATCTCGCATCTCATCGAGCCGTCGGCGGGCGAGATCCGTTTCGACGGCGAGCTCATCAGCCGCGCCCCGTCCGACGACATCGTGCGGCGCGGCCTCGTGCAGGTGCCCGAAGGCCGCGAGGTCTTCAAGGACATGAGCGTGCGGGAGAACCTCGAACTCGGAGCGTTCCTGCGCAAGTCGGCGCGCAAGGAGATTGCCGACGACTTCGAGCGCGTCTACACGATGTTTCCGCGGCTCAAGGAGCGCAGCGAGCAACGCGCCTCCACGCTCTCGGGCGGCGAACAGCAGATGCTCGCGATCGGCCGCGCGTTGATGGCGCGGCCCCGCATGATCCTGCTCGACGAGCCGTCGATGGGCCTCTCGCCGCTGCTCGTCGAACAGATCTTCGAGATCATCCAGCGCCTCAATCGCGAACAAGGTCTCACGATCCTCGTGGTCGAACAGGACGTGAGACTCGCGCTGCGTGTCTCGACCTACGCCTACATCCTTGAGAACGGGGAGATGAATCTCCACGGTGCATCGAAGGATCTCTTGAATGACCCGGCGGTGCGCCGGGCTTACCTCGGGGTATGACATGAAATTGGCAGAGAACAAGCTGGTCCTCGTGACGGGCGGCGGCGGCGGCTTGGGGGCGGCGACGGCGCGCGGCTTCGCGAGCGAAGGCGCGCGCGTCATCGTGCTCGACGTGCGCCGCGAAGAAGCACAGGCCGTGGCCGACGCGATTCGCGCCGACGGCGGCGAGGCCTGGGCCGAAACACTCGACGTGACCGACCGCAAGGCCACGCAACAGCTCGCGCAATCGCTGACCGAACGTCTCGGACCGATCGACGTCCTCGTGAACAACGCGGGCATCACGGGCAAGGCGCGCATCGACGACGACAACGCGGCCGAGGTCTGGGACCGCGTCATCGAGGTCAATCTGCAAGGCCTGTTCAACGTCACGCATGCCTTCGTGCCGGCGCTCAAGCAAAGCAAGGGCTGTGTGGTCAATCTGTCGTCGATCGTCGCATACGTGGCCGGCCCCTCGACCGCGGGCTATGTCGCATCGAAGGGCGCGGTGCGCTCGCTCACGCAGGTCCTCGCGCGCGATCTGGCGCCGTACGGCGTGCGCGTGAACGCGGTCGCGCCGGGGCTCATGCTGACCGAGCTCGTCACGCACCAGTTGCAAACGCCGGGCGGCACCGACTGGTACATGAACCGGGTCCTGGCCAAGCGCGGCGGCAAACCCGAAGAGATCGTCGGGCCGATCGTGTTCCTCGCCTCCGAGATGGCGAGCTATGTCAATGGCGTGGTGCTGCCCGTGGACGGCGGTTTTCTGGCGGCCTGAGTTCAAGTCCGATTGCGCGGGCCTCACTTCGCCTTCACCGGGCGGACACAGGCCCTGCGCGTCATAGAGGAAACAATGAGTACAAATCAAGCGGTCGCGCTCGTTACGCGCGGCGCGAGTGGCATGGGGCTGGCGACGGTCGAGCGTCTCGCGCGAGATGGATTGATGGGTTTCATCACGGGCCAAGTGGTGTTCATCGACGGCGGCAAGTCGCTCGGAGGGACCGTGTCATGACAGCGACGCAATGGGACCATGAAGTCGACGTCCTCGTGATCGGCGCCGGCGCCGGCGGCATGGCCGCGGCGATCACCGCGCAGATCGAGGGCAGCTCGGTGCTCGTCCTCGAAAAGACGGACCGGATCGGCGGCGCGACCGCGGTGTCCGGCGGCGCCGTCTGGGCGCCGCTCAATTCGCAGAGCGCGCGCGTGGGACACCCCGATACGTTCGAGAAGGTCTGGACGTATATGCAGAACACGGTCGGCAATGCCGCGCCCGAGGACATGCAGCGCGCCTATCTCAATGCGTGCGCCGAGGCCGTGGAGTTTCTCGACAAGCACTCGGAGGTCAAGCTCGCCGCGCGCGCGTATTCGCCCGATTACCATCCCGACCGCGAAGGCGCGGCGCTCGGCGGCCGCTCGATGGATCCGCTGATGTTCGACGGCCGCCTGCTCGGCAAGCATTTCCGCGAACTGCGCGATCCGCTGCCTGAATTCATGGTGCTCGGCGGCATGATGATCACGATGACCGACGCGAATCATTTGCTCGCGGCCATGCGCACGTTTGCGTCGTGGAAGGCCAGCATGAAGCTCGTGTTGCGTTTCTTCTCGGACCGTCTGCGCGGCTATCACCGCGGCACGCGACTCGTGCTCGGCAATGCGCTCGCGGCACGCTTGTTCAAGACATTGCTCGACCGGCGCATCGACTACTGGCTCAACGCGAGCCTCAAATCGCTTGTCACGAGTGACGGGCAAGTCACGGGGGCCCAGATCGAACGCGCGGGCCGCGTGGTGCGCATCCGCGCGAAGCGCGGCGTGGTCGTCGCGACCGGTGGTTTCGCGTGGAGCGAGAAGCTGCGCAAGCAGCTCTACCCGGAGCCGACCGGTCCCTGGTCGATGTTCCCCAAAACGAATGTGGGCGAAGGCATCGACATCGCGTGCGCGGCCGGTGCGACGATCGGCACCGATCACGTGTCGCCGGCGTTCTGGGCTCCCGTGTCGATTCTCGAACGCGCGGACGGCACGCAGGTGCGCTATCCCCATCTCGTCTGGGACCGTGCGAAGCCGGGCTTGATGGCCGTGAATGCGGCGGGCCGGCGCTTCGTCAACGAGTCGTCGTCGTATCACGAGTTCGTGCTCGGCATGTATCGCTCGCATCAGACGGTGCCGACCGTGCCGGCGTTCCTCGTCTGCGACAGCCCGTTCATGGAGCGCTGGGGTCTGGGTCTCGCACTGCCGGGCGGCCGGCCGCGCGAACATCTGATCCGTGCGGGTTACCTCTATCGTGCCGACACGCTCGATGGGCTCGCCGCGCAACTCGGTATCGATGCGAAGGGGCTCGCCGACTCCGTCGACCGCTTCAACCGGTATGCGGAGGCGAACGAGGATCTCGAGTTCGGCAAGGGCAGCACGGCCTACAACCGCTATCTCGGCGATCCGGGCCAGAAGCCGAACGCCTGCCTGGGGCCCTTGCGGCAGGGACCGTTCTACGCGGTGAAGGTCTATGCCGGCGATATCGGCACGGCATGCGGTATCCGTTGCAACGAGCACGCGCAAGCGCTCGACGCGAGCGGGCAACCCATACCGGGCCTCTACGCCGCGGGCAACGACATGCAGAGCGTGATGGGCGGCGAATATCCGGCGCCGGGCATCACGCTCGGACCCGCGCTGACGTTCGGCAGAATTGCGGGCCGCCACGCGGCCCATCGTAGTTCGGATTCTCGCTAATCCTCGCGCGGACCCGTGAGGCGGATTCAGGCGGTCACTGCGACACGGCAGGCAATATGTCGGCCGGCGCTTTGAATGCCAGGATCCGTCTCGGCCGCCGTCTTCGCCCGACAGAGGGTGGTGCAAGGGAAAACCCCGGGCGTTTAACGGTCGCCGACGAACATCGGAAACGGACCGGAAAACCAGGGCACATCAGCCCGCCCTTAAAACCGATACCTCAACATAAACCCCACCGTGGCCGGCAAATTATCCGAATGAATCGGCGGGACCAGGATGAAGTTGATGCCGACCTTGCCGTAATGCGTCATCAGAATCGGCGCGACGACGGGGCCGATCGTATGATTGCGGCCCAATCCCCAGTTCCCGTAGTTGTAGCCCGAAATGATCCCGCCCATCACGGCGATGCGGGCATACCCCCAGGTCAGCAGATCCGGCGACCATATACCACCGCCGTACCACGACGGTCGATCGAGCGAATTGCGGAACTCCCCGCCCGTGACCGCCCAATTATTGTTGACCCAGCACTCGAGCCCGAGACCCGGATTGAAATCGTTGAAGTGTTCCTTCGGATTGATGTGATACGCGGCCACCATGCCGTCGAGCCAGAGCCCCCCACCGCACCAGTCCGCCGCCTGGGCCGACCCCGCCACGCTCGATCCGCCCAGTGCGATCGCCGCACACGCCCATGCCTTGACCGCCGCGCCGCGCAGACCGCGCGACGCCTTCTTCATCCCTGCCACATTGACCCCCGTATTCTTCTCTTGAAACGTTTTCTTCTTGTCGAAACTACCAAGGTTGCACGCCCGATGTGACGCCTTGACGACCTGAAGCGCGGTCGCCGTCGACGGCATTATCGTCGAAGAGTCCGGGGGTTTGGCGTTGCATCCAGTCCGTCAGGGTCCGCAGATTGTTCCGAATATCCGTACGATCGGGCGCGATCGCGACCGCGCGCCGCAGCAACTGCAAGGCTCCGTCCGTATCGCCGAGCATCGCACGCGCCGTCGCAAGATTGTTCAGCAACGCCGGATCGTCGGGCGCCTGCCTGAGCGCCGCGCTGAAACGCTGCGCGGCGGCCTGCGCATCGCCGGCCGCCAGGGCCGCGCGCCCGGCATCGATGAGCTGACCCACCGCCGATTGATCGCTCGGCGCGTCATTGCCGCCCCATGGCACCTCGGTGAGACGCGCATCGGCATCCGCCGTCGGCGTCTGCGCATCGGCGACACACGCGCCGGCGACGCCCAGCATCCCCACCATCCATAGCGCCGCGATACGCTTCAAGACGCGCGCGTCCACGCTCAATTCTGCGGATACGGCGTGACGACCGGCGTCGGCGGCAACAGCGGCGCGCCTGCCTGACGCGAAAACGCATACCGCATATAGACCGACGCATACCACTGCCGATAGTCACTCGCGTTATCGACGCCGCCCACGCCGCCGACGAACAACTGCGGCGCAAGCTGATACTCGACGACGCCCAGCAGGTTGTACCGCACCCCCGTCTTCGACTGACTCGGCAACGTGGCCGTCAGCCCCGGGTTATCCGCGACGGACGCGGCCGCCGCCTGCTCTGCGCCCGCCTGATCCTGCGCATTGTTCGGGAAATACGGCGTCGAATCCTCGTTGAAATGCTGGACGCCAAGCGACCCGTTGACGCGATACGTGAGATCGCCCGTGCGTCCGTAGTAGTCGAACGGAATGTTCAACGCGACATAGGTCTGCGGACTGAAATACCCGCCCTGTCCCACCGTAAAGCCGCTCAGATTCTTGTTGTACCCGAAGAACATCGCGTTGACGCCCGCCGTGAACGATTCGTCGATCGCGTTGATCAGGTGCGTATAGAACCCGCCGCCGCCTTCGGCGCGCGTATTGGTCTCGACGTCATTGCCGTTCAGATAGTTGAACGACCCATACACATACGCGCCGTTCGTGCCGTCATCCCAGCCGATCTGCGCACGCGCGCCGCTGCTCATGACGCCGCCCCACCACGTGCCCGAACGCGCGTCGTATGCGCCCGCGTACGACAACAGGCTGTCCGTCACGGGCTGGCGCGTCGCGGCAAGCTGATACGACACGAGATCGTTGACCGCCCCGTGATACGTGATGTCGCCCGTAATGTTCGTGTAATGGAAGCCGAGCGGCGTCGAACCCACGTCGAGCGCCCACGACCGCGACTGATACCCGATCGACAAACCGGTCCCCGTCGCGCTCTGCGAGCCCACCGCGACCGCCTGCGTCGGACTCGCGAGACCCGTGCCGAACTGGCTTCGCGTGTAGATCGTCGTATCGGGCGTCCCCGCGTCGAGATAGACGGGCGTCGCGCGAATCACGACATGCCCGTCGCCTGTGCTCACGCGTCCTTCGATCGGCGCCTCGATGTCGGTCAGCGACGACAGCCCCGTCGTGCCGTCGCGATTGCGGAAGCTCAATCCCCCGCCGACCGTGCTCGCCTGCTCGCGATTGATCTGATCGAGCTCGTCCTGCACGCTGACCGGCGTATTCGGCGGCGGCGCGCCGATCTGTATCCGGCTCGGACTCGTATCGGGCAAGGCCGACGCAATGGCCGCGTTCGCCGACGACGCCGTCGAAAGACTCGGCGCGGGCGCCTGCTGCTGCATATAGACGGGCTGTTGCGGCGCATACCCCGGCGCGGCCTGCTGGGGATACCCCTGCTGCGCATACGCTTGCTGAGGATACGGTTGCGGCGCAGGCGCGCCGTAGCCTTGCTGCGGATACGGCGCCGCATAACCCTGTTGCGGATAGCCTCCATACGCGGGCTGCGCATAGCCCGGCTGAACATACCCCGCCTGCGGATACCCGGGCTGCGCATACCCTTGCTGCGCATATTGCGCATAGGCCTGGGCAGGCTGCGCCGTCTTCTTGCTCTTCGCGGTCTTCGTCGATTTGGCCGTGCTCGACGGCGCGGCCGCGTTCGGCACGGGCTGAGCCGGCGCATAGTATCCGGGCGCCCCCTGCGCGGGCCACGGCGCGGGTTGCGGCACATATCCCGGCGCGTACCCTTGTGCATACCCCGGTTGCGGATATCCGGCCTGCGCATAACCGGGCCCATACCCCGGCGCATATCCTGGCTGCTGAGGCACGGCCGGATACGCGGGCACGGGCACGTAGCCCTGCGCCTGTTGCTGCGCATACGCCTGCTGAGCCGGCGTCGGCGGCGCGACGACTTGCGGCGCGCTCGGCACCGGCACCATCGGTTGCGCATATGCCGCCGCATTCGGCTGATTCACGCCGCCCCACGGCTGCGCGGGCTGCGCCTGCTGTCCCGGGTTCGGATAGGTCTGCGCGGCGGGCGCGCGTATCTGTGACTGCGACGGATACACGGTCCCCGCCTGCACTTGCGACGCCACGCCCGCGGGCACCTGCGGCGCCTGGGTATACGCGGCCGGCTGGTTCGGATACGCCTGATAGTTCGCCGCTTGATCCCCCTGCCCGCCGGCAGAGCCCGCGCCTCCGTCACCCGGCGCCGCCTCGCCCCCGCCCGAATCGGACGCCCCATTCGCATCGGGCCCATATCCGGCCGACGGCACCGTCAGCGACGAGCGCGGCCCCAGCGTGTTGTACTGCCCCGGCGACGGCGTCACGTACGGCGCGGGCGGAGCAGGCGGCGGTGTGTAAGGCATGGTCTGTGTCGGATAAGGGGCCGTCGAATACGGCGCAACGGCCGGCGCCTGCGCGGGCATCTGCGAATAGCCATACGCGCCGCCGCCCGCGGCGGACGGCGCGCTTTGCGTCGTCGCGCTCATATCGGGGCCGCGTATGCCGATGAACGGATTGAGCACGGGCGCCGTGCCCCCGCTCAACGATGCGTCCCATCCGCGGCCGACAAGCCGCAGATCGAGCGGACCGTTGACGCCGCCGACGGGCGCGTTCTCCGCAATCAACGATCGCCGGAAATACTCGGCCGCGAGCACATTGCGACCCTGCGCGTGATACAGACGTCCGCCCGTCGCGAGCACGCGCGGATTGTCCGGCGCGATCTGCAACGCGTTCTGCATCAATCGGTTCGCGGTCGGCCAGTCGTGATTCGCCGTGCCCGCGCCGACCGCGGACATCAGCGTATTCAGATCGTTGGGCCGCACATCGAGCGACCGTTCGAAGCATTTGAGCGCTTGCCCGGGCTGTCCCGCCGACGCATACATGCGGCCGAGCGCGCTCTGCAGTTCGGGGTCGTCGGGACGCACGGCGAGCGCGGGCGAGATCGCTTCGAACGCATCGGCAAGATCGCCCTTCACGCGCAACGCGTCGGCGCGCCGCAACGCGACGGCCATATTGATGTTGCTGAGCCCCTGACGCTGCTCGGCCGACAACGGCATCGAAGCGAGACGCTGGAGCACCGACACGAGCTCGGTCTCCTGTTGCGTCGACAACAACACGCCCGCGTATTGAAGCAACAACCCCGCATCGGGCCGCGACGATCGCGCGAGCACGGCGCGCATGAGCGCGAGCGCATGTCCGGTGTCGCCGATCTTCGCGTACGCGCTCGCCAGCGTCGAGATGAGTTCCGGATCGTTGCCCGCGACCGGCTCGGCGTTCGCGAGCGTCGCGCGCGCCGCGCCGATCTGGCCGCGATCCGCGAGCGCGGCCGCACTGTCCGCCTGCGCATGCACCCAGAGCCGATGCTGAAGCGTCGTCATATCGCCCGTGCGCTGCGCGGGCGGAATCCGCTGCAACAGCAGGAGGCCGCTGTTCCAGTCCTGCGTCTCGGCCGCGAGCAACGCGGCCGCGTAAAGCACATCGGGCGAATCGGGATGCGCGGCGAGCAGCCCGTCCATCAGACTCCGCGCGCTGCCCGTCGCGCCCAGCTTCACGTAGATGCGCCCGAGATCGAGCCGCATCCACGGATTCTCGGGGTCGTTGAGCAACGCGTCCTCGAGCAGGCTGCGCGCCGTGCCGAGATCGCCGCGCGCCTCGGCATTGCGCGCATCGGCCTGTTCGGCCTGCGCCTTGAGCTTGCTGATGCCGCCGACTTTCTCGCGCTGCTCCTCGGTCAATTGATCGGCGAACTGCATCGCCTCCTGCCCGCGCCCCTGCGCGGCCAGCGCGCCGACGAGACCGCGTATCGCATCGGGATTGTCGGCCTGACGCCGCAACACCATCCGGTATGCGGCCTCGGCGGCGCGCGGATCGCCCGCGCTCAGCAACGTATCGCCGAGCAGATTCTGCGCGGTCACCTCGCTCGGATCGACCGTGATGGCCTTCTCGAACATCGACTTCGCCTGCTCGATCTCGCCGTTGCTCCGCGCGCCGAGGCCCGCGCTGACGTCGTCCCAATACGTCGCGCTCTTGAGCGCATCGCGCCATCGCCCCGGATTGCCCGCCTGCATCGCGCGTTCGAGATAGCGCCGCGCTTCGCCGAACTTCTCCTGCTTGAGCCGCACGACACCCATGCCGCCGAGCGCGTCGCCGTCGTTCGGCGTGGTCTTGAGCACGCTCTGGAAACGCGCCTCGGCCGTCGCGAGATCGTTGTCTTGCGCGGCGTCGAATCCCTCGGCGACCGCGCGTCCGCGGGCGCTCTGCGCAGCGCCGATCGCGGCGCGTTCGCGCGCGGCGGCTTCCTGCGCGGCAAGCGCGTCGTACCGTGCCTTGACCGCCGCGTCGTTCGGGTTCGTCTGCAGATACGCCTGATACAGCGGCTCGTCCGAAGCGCGGCCGCCGAGCCAGAGCAAGGCCTGACGCCAGCTCGTGCGCGCGGTCTGGCCGACGTCGGGCGAGCCCGCGAGCTTCGCCAACTGCGCGATGCCCTCGCGGCGCGTCGCTTCGCGATACGTCAAATGCTGCGCGAGCGCGAGCGCATAGCGCGGGTCGTCGGGATGCGCCTTCGCGAGCGCCTCCATGCCGCGACGCGCCTCGTCATAGCCCGCGGGCGTCGCACCCAGCGACTGGTAATACTCGAGCGCGAGCTCGGGCGACACCGCGCCGCCTTTTGCGATCGCGTCCTGGTAACGCTGCACCGCGGCCTGTGCCTGGCCCTGTCCGGCAAGCCGCCGCGCCTGATCGATCGCGGACGAACGCGGCGTGCTCTCGCCGAGACGGCTCGCGAGATCGTCGATACGCGGATCGTTCGGCGACGCGTCGCGCAATTGCAGCAGATACTCCTGCGCCTCGGGCATCTGCTTGCGATCGGCTTCGACGACGCCCATGCCGTAGAGCGCATCGGGCTGCTTCGGATCGATGCGCAGCACCTTGCGCCACGCCTGCTCGGCGAGATCGCCGCGCTGGTGGTTCTGCCAGTATTTGCCCTGCGCGATCAGCACGGCGAGCGCGTCGCCCTGCTCGGCCGCGTATGTCGGCGTGAACCCGCCGCACGTCTGCAGCGCCGCGTAGAGCGCGACGATCAGCGTGCGTTGTCGGACTGGCATGCTGCCTCCCAGCGCGGCTCGAGCCGCCCTTGAACATCGAATCGATACCGCTGTTCGAACGCCCCGGTTCCGAACAGCGCCAACGCGCGGTCGTAATAGCGCGCCTGCGCGAAATCGCTCGCGAGATGCTGCTGCGCGGCCGCGATGCCGCGTGCATCGCTGAACGCGTTGAAATACGGCAGCAACGCGGCCCAGAAACCCACGGGCGCCGTACCGCTGACGACACCCGTCAAGGTCGCGACGCGCTCGGGCAACGCGGCCGTCGCATCGAACGCGGCACGCATGCCGCCGAGTATCGCGAGCTGCCGCGCGCCGAGCGGATCGCCGCGCGCGGTCAACGCGGCCCACAGATACGTGCGGATCGCGTCATAGCTGCCCGCGTCGCCCGCGACCGGATCGACGACATAGCCCTGTCCCACGCGAAACGCGGCCCAGTCGGGCGCATAACCGCGCGGCGAGACGATCCGCATCATCTCGGTCGCATTCGTCGCGATCGCGGTCCACGGTCCCTGCGGATCCTCGAGCGCAAGGCGCCGCAACACGAACGCCGGCGTATAGCTCGGATTGACCCGCGCCACGCCGTTCTGATAGAACCCGCTCGATCCCGGCAACAGCATCGTCCCGACACCCGGCAATGCCACCGTCTCGTTCGCGCGGATCTGGCTCATCAGCGCGAGCGCGGTCCGCGTATATCCGCTCTCGCGCCACAGACGTCCTGCTTCGAGCAAGTCATACGCGAGCCAGAGATCCGAATCGGACGCCGAGTTCGGATCGACGACCCCGTCGTTTCCGTCGTCGCGACGACCCCACTGCCATGCGGGCAGATGCGCGCCGTCGGGACCGAACACGCCGCCCGCGAGATTGCGCCGCGTCCAGTCGAGCGCGCGGTCGAACGTCGCGCGATCGTTCGCGACGAGCGCGAAGAACATCGCATACGACTGTCCCTCCGATGTCGATTGCCGCCGCTTCGTATCGACGTCGAGCGCGCGCCCGTCGTTCTGCATGACCTTCGCGAGCCACGCGTCGTATTGCGGCCACGCGCACGGCGCGGCATGCGCCGCGCCCGACAGTCCCGCGATCGCGCCGGCCATCGCGAGCGCAACCCTGCGCAGTCCGGCGCGCACATCGACACACCGCTGGACACGCGCCTCGATGCGCGGCTCGACATGCCCCTCGATACACCGATCGCCTCGCACCTCGACGCGCGCCGCGGCATGCGCGTCGAGACGCGCGCATGCGCACGCGGCCGCGCGATGCAGCCTCATGCGTCATCCTTCAAACGCCGGATCGCAATACCACGCAAGGTCCGGTACATCAGCGCCGCGAGCAGCACGGCAGCGAGCGCGCCGCAGATGACGAGCATCCACGGGTGCTCGGACATCGCCCAACGCAGATACTGGATCGGCGGGAGCTGGCCGACGTAATAGATCTCGCCGTTCGAGACGGGCGTGATCGTCTTGCCGTGGATCACGTCGAGACCGCCCTGAATCTGGCTCACGAGGTCCGGGTCCATCAACGCGCGCGTGATGTCGTACGACGTATTCGCATCGGACATCACGATCGCGACGACACTGCGTTCCGAACGCAGCGGCGATTCGAATCCCATCATGAGCGCGCCGCTGTTGTCGTTGATCAGCGAGAGATCGCCGCGCTTGACCGCATGCGCCTCGTGTCCGGCGCCGCGCCACCAATCGACGAGACGGAACGCGATGTCCGACACCGGGAACGTGCTCGCCTGCCCCGTGCGCGAGAACGGCATATGCGATTTCCACTTCTCGAACAAGGGCTGATTCGCGGGCGCGCCGATCACGATGAGGTCCTTGTCGGCGTCGGCATCGACGGACTCCGCATGCGTGACGTTCACACCCGACACGGGGTATCCCGTCGAATCGCCCATGCGCCCCATGAGCGCGAAATACATGCTGTAGTCGAGCGCGCCCGCGTGATCGGGCAGCACGACCGCGGTCTGGGACAAATCGGCCATCCGCGTGAACGGAAAACCGCTCGTCGAGAACGCGGCGAGATCGGGCAGCGCCATATAGTGCGGATACGACGACAGATCGATCGTCGAACCCGGATCGATCGCGCCCTCGACGTTATCGACATACGTGCCCTGGCACTCGCCCGTCTTCGGAATCTCGTAGTAGAAGTGAAACCGCAACTGTGCCTGCGACGCGAGCAGATGCGGCGGCACATAGACGGTGCGGCGCGCGGTCGTCGACGGATCCGGCAGAAAGCGGCTCACCCACCGGCTCAAATCCGATCCGACGGCCGTTTGTGCGGGAATCCGGATCGCCTGCACGAAGTCGTTGTTGACGCTGATGTTGAGCGACGACTTGTCGGCCACGGGACGCGGCGTATAGCGGTAGCGCAGGTCGATCGGCACGCCGCGGCTATGCCAGCCGAACAGGTCCGGCGCGACGCGCACGGTCACGCGGACCGCGTCGGCGCCATAGCCCGTGACGCTCAGATCGCGCGCCGGCGCGAGTTCGCCGAATCGCACGGGCCGGTCGCTCGGCACCCAGTTCGGCGCGTCGTAAGGCTCGCGCGGCTTGAGATCGTCGAGTTGCGTGACGACGGCGGTCGGTCCGGACAGCGTCGCCTGCCCGATGCCGAGCACGGTCGCGGCCGTCTTGAGTTCCGCATCGTCGCGGCCCAGCACGAGCAGCAGCTTGCCGCGCACATCCCCGGGCCGATCGATGATCGACAACGTCGGCCCCGTGATGGGCGGAATGTCGACATTGGCCGGTTTCGCGGACGCGGTCGCGAAGACGACCGCGTTGCCCGTCGGCGGCAATTGATCGAGGAACGCGGGGAACAGCGCGCCGCGATACCCCGCGAGCGATCCGAAGTGCGACGCGACGATGCCCGCCGCTTCGAGCAGTCCCGGATCGGGTTGCCCGGGCATCACGATCGGCAATTCGAGCCGGCGTACATCGCGCCGATCGAAAAACGGCAACGGCAGTTGCGCGAGATCGGCGC
Organism: Pararobbsia silviterrae; assembly: GCF_003628125.1. Taxonomy (GTDB): domain Bacteria; phylum Pseudomonadota; class Gammaproteobacteria; order Burkholderiales; family Burkholderiaceae; genus Pararobbsia; species Pararobbsia silviterrae. The sequence continues at coordinate 141,904 of NZ_RBZU01000012.1, read as the reverse complement.
GCGTCGGCAGCGACTGGAACGTCAGATGCAACGCGCTCTCGTTGCTGATGGTCGCCCATAACGCACTGCTCGCGGGGTCTTCGCACCCCTTCGTGTAGTGCCCGACGAGCTGGATATTCACGTGATTGAATTCGGTCAGCAGACGCGGCTCGACGGGAACGTCGCGTTCGAGCAGCATGCCGCCCTGTGTCTTCGGCAACGGCAGCGTCGCGGCCGGTTCGCCGTTGACGATGACTTTCAGATGCGAGATGTCGGGCAGCAGCGACGGCGAATAGCTGTAGATCAGATGCAGCGTCGCGGCCGTGACGACCTCGTCGGCACGCACCGAAAACGGCACGCCGCTTTGGCCTTCGACGCCGCGCAACTGCAACGGGTCGAGCGCGCCGAGCTGCTTGAACGTGAGGACCGCCTGACGGCCGCCCGAGGGCGTGTTCGCATCGTCGCGCGTGGTCGGCACGCGATCGCTGACGAGACGCGAGCCGTCGGGCACGGGCGTCGCGAACATCGGCAGCGGCGTCGCGTTCGGATCGAACGGCCGCGCATCGCCGGGCGGCGGCACCGGCGGCGCGAGCGGCGCAGTCGATGTATCGGTGCCGAGGATCGCGGCGGGTGTGCTCGATAGACTCGGCACGCCCGGCGCGCTCGCCACGCGCGACGTGGCCGCCTTGCGCACGGCCGGCGCGGCCTGTTCGGGATCGGGCGCATTGCCCGATGCCGGCGTCGCGGCCTGTGCGATCGACAGCACGCCGAGCCCCGCGAGCACGCAGGCGATGGCGCGCGCGCCGAGCCTGTGCCGCCGACGCGCCATCCCCCCGTGCCCCATCACGCGTGCGTCGCTCATCGTGAGCTTCCGGTGTCGAGTTTGCTTTTGTCGGATGCGCGCGATGTGCGCCTGCCGATCTTGGACACGTCGGTCCAGATATGCCCGAACAGCTGGACCATGCCGCCCATGCCGACGCGCAGCACGTGCCAGAGTCCGCGCAACGGCGTATCGGGCTTGCGGTCCTTGGCCCAGTCCGTCCATGCATCGGCGCGCGAGAACGTGCTCTGCACGAAATCGAGTTCCTGCTGCGGCGTCAACGTCGTGAAGCGCACGCCGACCCGCTCGCTTTGCGAGAACACGATGACCGCGGGAAACACGAACTCTTCGTCGCCGCGAAACAGCGAGACGTGGACCTCCTCATGCAGCGGAATCGTGATGCCCGGCGGAATGCGGATCGCGACGCCGCCTTCGGAGTAGTCGATCGTCTCGCACGCGAGCGTGCGGCCGTTCGCGAAGCGCAGCATCGCGCGGATCGTCATCATCACGCGATGGTTGTCGCGGACTTGCCGGACCTCGCTCGCGGCCGCGACGCTCGCGCCGAGAATCATCATGTTGTACGAGGTCCAGGCCAGGTTCATCAAGGTCGTGCCCGAATCCTGGCGACCCGCGATGAACAGATGCGTCGCGCCGACCGCGAAGCCCGCGAGATTCAACGCGAGCAGGATCAGGTACGGCCGCGAGATGTGCCAGTCGAAATACCCTTCCTCGATGCGTCCGCCCTTGGCCGTCACATTGAATTTGCCGAGCTTCGGATTGATCAGCGCCATCAGCGTCGGCGCCGTGATGTACGACGCAAGCACCGATTCGTAGACCTCGGCCCAGAACGAATGACGGAATTTGTTCTGCATGCGTGAGTTCGTGATGTTCGCGTGGAACATATGGGGCAACGCATAGGCGGCGATCAGCCACGCGGACGCCTGGATCACGTGCGCGCCGAAGAACAGGTACGTGAGCGGCGCGGTCAGGAACACGAGCCGCGGAATGCCGTAGAGGAAGTGCAGCATCGCGTTCAGATAACAGAGCCGTTGCCCGAGATTGAGGCCCTTGCCGGTCAGCGGATTGTCGGTCCGGAAGATCTGCGTCATGCCGCGCGCCCAACGGATGCGCTGACCGATATGCCCCGACAGACTCTCGGTCGCGAGTCCGGCGGCCTGCGCGATCGCGAGATAGGCGGTCGAGTAGCCGCGCCGATGCAGTTTGAGCGCCGTATGCGCGTCTTCGGTCACGGTCTCGATCGCGATGCCGCCGATCTCCATGACGGGCGCGCGGCGCAAGACCGCGCACGAGCCGCAGAAGAACGTCGCGTTCCAGAGATCGTTGCCGTCCTGCACGAGGCCGTAGAACAACTCGCCCTCGTTCGGCACCTTGCGGAACGTGCCGAGATTCTTCTCGAACGGATCGGCCGAGAAGAAGTGATGCGGCATCTGGAGCATCGCGAGCTTGTGATCGCGAAGGAACCAGCCGAGCGTGATCTGCAGGAACGAGCGCGTGGGAATGTGATCGCAATCGAAAATCGCGAGATATTCGCCGTCGGTGATCTTCAGCGCCTCGTTGATATTGCCGGCCTTCGCGTGACGGTTGTGGCTGCGGATCGTCCAGTTGACGCCGACCTGCTCGCAAAAGGCCTTGAATTCGGGCCGGCGGCCGTCGTCGAGCACATGGATGCGGAGTTTGTCGGCCGGATAGTCGAGCGCGATCGCTGCATAGACGGTCGGTTTGACGACCGCGAGCGGCTCGTTGTACGTCGGGATGAACACATCGATCGTGGGCCACGCGTTTCGATCGGAGGGCAGCGGAACCGGTTTGCGGCGCAGCGGCCATGCGGTCTGGAAATAGCCGAGCATGAGCACGAGGAACGTATAGCACTCGGCGCTCACGAGGATGATGCCGCAGAGCGCGTCGAACGGCCGCTCCCAATGCGTCGTCTCGGTCAGGCGCCAGAACATATAGCGGCTCGATACGATCATCGAGAGCGCCATCATGACGAGCGTCGCGATATGGCTGCGCTGTCTGCGCATGAAGATCGCGAGCAGCCAGAACGCGATCGAGAGCCCGACCTGTGCCTCGAATTCGAGCGGCACGACGATGACGAAATAACAGAGCACGACGCACAGCGCGATGACGGCCCATCGCAAAGGCGCCAGCGCGAACACGATCCCGGCGCTCAAGCGCATCAATGCGGTATCGGAGCGGCTTCTGCGCTCGCCCGGGTCGATATCGCCGGCGAGATCGACCGGTATGCGTTCCGCGTCGTAGTTGACGTCGCTCATGAAACCGTCCTGTCTGTCTGGTTGCCAGCTAGATCGATACGCACCCCGCCGCGCGCGGCCCCTGCGCGCGAACCCCACGCATGCCGATACGACCCGTGCGCCCCCCGTCGTCGGTATGCGTCGAACCCTCCAACCCTCAGGCCCGATTCACGGCTTCGCGCGCGTCCGGACGCGCGGCCGCTTCGAACGTCTGCATCAGCCATTGCGCGCAGCCCTTGAGATCCTGCGTCGCCTGGCAATGCGGGTCGTAGCGATTGACCGTCGTGTCGTACGCGAGCGCTTCGCTGACGCCCTGGTCGAGATGAATCAGCCCCGGATACACCTGATGGCCCAACACGTTTCGCAAGACACGCACGACATCCTTCGTGAGCTGCCGCCCTTGATCGACCTGGTTCATCACGTAACCCACGCCGCGAAATCCGGCACGCGGCAGCGCATACGTCGCGACGAGCCGGTCCATCACCGGGATCGTCGCGTACGACGCCGCATCGGCGAGCACGACGTTGACGGCGAAATCGCAATACGACAGCGCGGCTTTCAGATAGATCGTCGGTCCCGGTGGCGTATCGATCATGAGCAGATCGTCCTCGCCGAGATGCAGGGCTTCGAGTCCGTTGCGCAGCCATGCGGGGTCGTCGTCGACGACACGTTCGAACGTCGCCCGGTCGTCTTCATTGAGCGCGCCGTAGGGCAGCACGCCGACGTCGCCCGAACCGTTCTGCAAGGCCGTCACCCAACGCTCGCCCGCGAGCGTCGCGCGCGAGATGCCGTCGATCAATTCGAGCGGAATGCCGAAGTGGAATCGCAGCGCGTTCTGGGGATCGAGATCGAGCACGATCACGCGCCGGCCCTGTTCGGCAAGCAGCGACGCAAGACTCGCGCAAACCGTGGTCTTGCCGACGCCGCCCTTGGCCGACACGATCGCGATCGTCCTCATGAGCGCTCCCGCTTGCCGTCGCGCCGGCCGTGCACGAGGCGGCCGAAGACCGAGCCCAGATCGCGCGCGCCTTCCGCGCGCGCGGACGTTTCCGGCTCGGCGGGCCGCGCGAACAGCTTGCCGAGTATCGAGCCTGAGGGGATCGGACTCGGCTCCGTGCTCATGACGCCGCGACGGTCCGGCTCGACACCCGTGATCGGCGAGGCCGACGGTTTGAAGTGATTGACGGGCACGACGGGCGGCGCGAAATCGACCGCGTCGGGCGCGCGCCGCTTCGATGTTTGAGGCGTGACGACGGGCGGAAAATCCGTCGCTCCGCGCGCGGCCTGGGCCTGCGACGCATCGGCATGGACAGGGCCCGTGCGCACGCGAAACGCGGGCGCCGATTCGCGCATGAACGGCAAGGGCTCGGGACGCGGCGCGGGCGCGCGCGGCGGTGAAAACGCCGACGCGGGCGCGGCCGACATCTCGGGCATCGGCGTGCCGATCGATTGAACACTGGATTGCCCACTCGGCTGCACGCTCGCTTGCAGACCCCATGGCAAGCTCCGCGCGCCGGCATCCGGACTCGCCCCTCCACTCGCCCGCGTGCCGACGCCGGTGTCGTTCGCGCTCGACGGCAGGCGACGCAACGCGTCCGGCAGTTCGGTACGCGCCAGCGGCCCGGAGACCGGCGGCGATGCGTGTCCGCGCGCGGATCCCGGTTCCGGGACTTCGGGCACATCGCCCGCTTCGTTCAGCGCGAGCGACGACAAGAGCGGCCAGCGCGAACGCGCCTCGCCCGCCTGATCGTCGCGCGCGACTTCCTGATACTGCTGCGGCGTGCCGTCAAATTTGCCGAACAGGTTCTGAATATCTTCTGAAGTGCTCATGGCCGCCCTCCAGTGAGCGCAACGGTTTACCGCGCAAGCTGAAATTCGTAATACGTCTTCGCCACGCCGCCGACATCGATCGCCGGCGGCGGCTCGACCTGCCGCAATGCAAGCTGGTCTCCCGCGCCCAGATCGGCGAACCATCGCTGATAGACGCCTTCGAGAAACGCGCTGGCCCAGACCGCGCCGTTCGCGCCGAATGCGCCTTCGAGCGGCGCGCAGAAATGGCGCACGCTCAGATGTTCGGACAGGTCGGCGATTTCGGCCCAGCCCCAATCGAGCGCGGCCCAGACGCGATTGAGCGCAAGCTCGACGTCGTCGAGCGTCGCGCACGGACCGAGCGGCTTCGCGCGCGCGAACCGCGCGCCGATGCGCGACATCAAGGCGCGCAGTTCGGGCACGCCGAGCTGTGTGTCGAATTCATCGGCAAGTGCGCGAAGCATGTCGCGCCACTGCGCACTCACCTGACGCTCGCCGTAATAGGCAAGGATCCCTTCGATTTGCGACATACCGTCCTGGTCGATGAATGAGTTCACCTTCGATCCGAAAACATGACGGACACCAAATCAACGCATGCCGGAGACGTTTAGCGCTTTAGATTGTGCGCAATCTAACGGAAATCCGCAGTCCGCAATGTTATGTGCTGCCTCGCCGGTATTCTGGAATAGATATGTGCCGAAGCAAAACAAAAAATGTGCGGCGCGTTCTCGCGTACGCGCGTCTGGATATCGCGTTTCAAGCGAGCGTTCGATTAAAAGATCCGGCTCCAACGGCAAGCCTTACCGGCCTTGCAATGACGCAACGATCCGGGCGTGAAGAATTTTCTCAAGCGATCGATCGATCGCGAAGCGTTTCACTCAAAAGCGCTTAGGAAAAAATCAATTGATGGCGCGCGGCAAGCGACATCGGATCGGCATCGCTTCGAAACGCGCGCATTCAAACATTCGTATTAAACAAAATGTTTGCACGCGAATGAATAGGCATCGTGATCGTCACATGGAACGAAGCACGGCGGCACAACGCATGCGAACAGGCGAGCGAAAGACATCGACGATCGGGGATTCAGGCAAGGGACCGCTGGGATGGCGCTTAGCGACGCCGGCGATCATGTCAGGCGCCGCGAACGGCGATTCGACATCCATGGATACCGGTGCATCTGCGAAGCGCGAACGCATCGCGCTCGCGCTCGCGCTTGAACTTGAACTTGAACCCGCACGCACTCGCACACGCGGGCATTGATTGCCGCGTATGCGACGTAGGGCCGACGCTTTGGCGGCTTACTGCGGCTGAGGCAACCCGTCGGGCAACAGCCGGTCGACGGCTTCGATGAAGTGTTCGACCGGCGCCGCGCCGCGCAGCGCGATCGCCTTGCCCGGCACGCTGTCGGTCGCGGCGCGCGACACGACCGCGAACGGCACGCCCGTGATGCCGACTTCACCCGCGAGACGTTCGTCCTCGATGACGGCCTCCGTATAGCGGCCTTCGTTGAGCGCCGCTTCGAGCGACTCGGGATCGAGCCCGCACGTCGCCGCGATATCGAGCAGCACGTCGACGTCGCCGACATCGAGTCCATCCTCGAAGAACGCCTTGAAGATCGCGCGATGCACGACATCGAAGCGTCCCTCGTCGCGCGCGAACAGCGCGGTCTCGAACGCCTTGCGGCTGCGCGGCTGCACCGGCGGCACGCGCATCGTCACCTCGCGCTCCTCGGCCATCGGCAGCACCGAATAGGCCCAGTTGCGGTGAAGCTCCTCGGAATCGGGATCGAGCAGCGGCGCGGGCTCGGGCCGCAGCTCGAACGCATGCCAGCGAAACTCGACCGCGTCGCCGTAGGCGGCGCGGAACTGATCGAGCACGGGGACTTCAAGAAAGCAGAACGGACAGACGTAGTCGCTCCAGACGTCGATATATAGCGACGGGGTATTGGGCATCGAAGGGGCTCACTCAAAAACGGCGCCCTCGATCGGGGCGCCGGTACGCAAACGCCGATATGGTACGCGAGCGCGGCCGAGGCCGCTCGGAACGCGCGATCGGCATCCATCCCCTCGCCGCGACATCGGCGCGACCTCGGCGCGTTCAGTCGCGCCTCGCGCCGGCCACGTTATCGCACCCTTATCGCCCTCATCGCCCCTGTCTCAGTCCCTCCCCCCGCGCACTCAGACCAACGCCGACGCCGATTCAAACGTCACCGCCTGCCCCGAGCGCTGCGATTCGCGCAGCGCGATGCCGATCCGCGTCGCCTCGAGCGCATCGTGGAGCGTGAGCGGCACGGGTTCGTCGCCCCGAACCGCATCGACGAACACCTGCGCCTCGCGCACGAAGGCGTCGGCGAAGCGCTCGTAGAACGTCGGCGTGCATTCGTTCGAGAGACCGTGCGCATCAGCGATCTCGACACGGTTCATGCGCGGATTACGGCCCACGAGCAACGCGCCGGCCGTGCCGATGACCTCGGTCGAGGTGTCGTGACCGTGCGCCATCGTGCGCGACGCATAGAACACCGCGAGCTTGCCCCCCTCGAACTCGACAACCCCGACGCCGTTGTCGACGTCGTTCGATTCGGCGAGGCCCGGATGCAGCGCGATCGTGCCGGTCGCATAGGCGCGCACCGGTTTCGGGTTGCCGAGCAGCCAGCGCGCGAGATCGATATCGTGCACGCTGCAGTCGAGAAAGATCCCGCCCGAGGTCGGCGCGAAGCGCACGAAAAAGCCGTCGGGATCGTTCTTGTCGCAGGTCTGCGAACGGACCATGAACGGCTTGCCGATGCGTCCCGCGCGGATCTTCTCGAACGCGTCGCGATAGCTGGGATCGAAACGCCGCACGAAGCCGATCATCGCCTTCAGACGCGGATGCTGCTTCGCCTCGGCGACGACGCGCTCGCACGCATCGAGTTCGAGCGACAGCGGCTTTTCGCAAAACACATGCTTACCCGCGCGCAACGCCGCGATGATCTGGTCGGCATGCAGCGACGTCGGCGTCACGAGAAACACCGCGTCGACCTCGGGATCGGCAAGCATCGCGTCATACGTCTCGTAGAGCCGTCCGATGCCGAGCGCATCGCGCGCGGCGCGCCGTTCGTCGGCAAGCGGCGAACACGCGGCAACGAGATGCGCGCCCGATACGCGCGTGGCGAGGTTTTCGGCGTGCCGGCGACCGAGCCGGCCGAAGCCGACGATGCCGAGCCGGACGAGATCGCCCGTCGAAAAACTGTTCATACCGTCTCCCCCTATTGCGCGGCCGCGCCGACGGCCGCGAGCACATCGGTCAGCTTGCCGTCGTGCGCGTCGCCGAGATGCACGGGCTTGCGTTCGCGCAGCGATTTCGCGGCGGCTTCGGCGAGAACGAGCGCGGCGAGACCGTCGTTGACGCTCGTGCGCGCGGGTTTGCCCGTTGCGACGACCTCGAAGAAATGCGCCATTTCGAGCGCATACGCGGCGCGATAGCGTTCGAGGAAGAAGGCCTCGGGCAGATCCGTGCCGACCGCCTTGCGGCCGTAGGCGGTCACTTCCGTGGGGCGGACGTTGCCGGCCTGCAGCATGCCCTCGCTGCCCATGACCTCGAACCGCTGGTCATAACCGTATGCGGCGCGCCGCGACGTATTGATCTGGCATACGCGTCCCTGCCGCGTCGTGATCGTAACGGCCGTCGTATCGATGTCGCCGGCCTCGGCGATCGCCGGATCGGTCAGGCAACTGCCGCTCGCATAGACCGTCTGCGCCTCGTCGTCGAGGATCCATCGGAAGATGTCGAAATCATGGATCAGCATGTCCTTGAAGATGCCGCCCGAGCGCCGGATGTAGTCGACGGGCGGCGCGCCCGGATCGCGGCTCGTGACGACGAGCACTTCGGGCGTGCCGATCTCGCCCGCGTCGATACGCGCCTTGACGGCCGCGAACGTCGGATCGTAGCGGCGCTGAAAGCCGATCAGGCATCGCACGCCCGCGCGATCGACAGCCTGTGCGCATGCGCGCGCGCGATCGATCGCGAGATCGACGGGTTTTTCGCAAAAGATATGCTTGCCCGCGGCCGCGGCCTGCAGGATCAGGTCCGCATGTGTGTCAGTGCTCGATCCGATGACGACCGCCTTGACGGCCGGATCGTCGAAGACCGCGCGCGCATCGGCGACGCGCGCGCCGTGTTTCGACGCGAGATCTTCGGCGAACACCGGATTCACGTCGACGACGTATTTGAGCGACGCGCCCGGCTGCCGCACGAGATTGCCCGCATGGATCTTGCCGATACGTCCCGCGCCGAACAATGCCACCTCGACTGCTGAGTCACTCATCGTAGCCTCCTGGGTCCTTGATCTCTTCGGGCGCCAGCTCGAGCCGGTACGCGAGCGCCACGAACAGCGCCTGGCACAGACAGACCGTGCTGGTCAGTGAACGGAACGCGAACGCGCTGCCTTCCTTGACGGTCAGCAACGCGCTCGCATAGCGCGCGAGCGGCGACAACTGACTGTCCGTGATCACGATCGCCTGCGCGCCGTGCATATGCGCGACGCGCAAACACGCCTGCGTCTCCTTGCCGTACGGCGTGAAGCTGATCGCGATCACGATGTCGTGCTTGCGGATGCTGCGGATCTGCTCGTGCACCATGCCGCCGAAACCCGAGACGAGATGCACGCGCTTGGCCGTGTGCTGCAGCGCATAGCTGATATAGCTCGCGACGCTGAACGAACGCCGCACGCCGATCACATAGATGTTTTCCGCCTTGACGAGCAGATTGACCGCGGCCTCGAACTGCGCGTCATCGAAGCCTTGTTCAAGCTCGTCGAGTCCCGAGCGGCTCGCCGCGATGAACTCGCGCGCGAGCGCGCCGCCCGACAACTTGCCGGGCTTGCCGTCGATCAGCTTGCGAATGCGCTGCTGATAACTCTGCGTCGGCGCCGATTGTTCGGCGAACGCCTGGCGAAACACGGCCTGGAAATCCGAAAAGCCCGCGAAACCGAAACGCTGCGCGAAGCGTACGACCGCCGACGGATGCACGCCGCATTCTTCGGCGATGTCGCTCGTGCGATCGACCATCACGCTGCCGCGATTCTGCTCGACGTACTTCGCGACATTCCTGAGCTGGCGCGGCAGGGTCTCGAACTCGTCCGCGATGCGCCGCATCAGCGCTTCGACGGCCGCGGACGTGCGTTCTTGTTCGGCAGTCTGTCCCGCGGCGCCCGCCGTCTGCTGCTCCATCCCGCTCCTCCGTATCCGTTCCGAGCCCATCGCCGGTGTGTCGCCAGTATAGGCAAGCCGCATCAAAATGGAATGAATTTTCCATTCCGCAGTGCAATGCAATTTTTTTTGCAAAACGCGATATCGTGCACTACGCTGGTTGGGCACTCGGACGGGTCCTTGCGATCGGACCGCGTGAAGCACACGGACGAAACACAACAATAGGTGGAGACATGAGACATTCGACTGGCAGCAAGCACTGGCACACGATGTTGAAATCGGCCATCGGCGCCGCATGCGTGAGCGTCGCGGCGCTCGCGGGCGGCCTCGCGGCCGGGGCGGCGCAGGCCGCCGACGCGCATTTCGTTCTGATCAGCCACGCGCCCGACTCCGACTCGTGGTGGAACACGATCAAGAACGCGATCAAGCAGGCCGACGAGGATTTCAACGTCGAGACCGACTATCGCAATCCGCCCAACGGCGATATCGCCGACATGTCGCGCCTGATCGAGCAGGCGGCCGCGCACAACTACGACGGCGTCATCGTCACGATCGCCGACTTCGACGTGCTCAAGGGCTCGATCGGCAAGGTCACGGCAAAGCACATTCCGCTCGTGACGATCAATTCGGGGACCGAAGAGCAAAGCGCGCAGCTCGGCGCGATGATGCACGTCGGCCAGCCTGAATATGCGGCGGGCAAGGCGGCGGGCCTCAAGGCGAAGGCCGCGGGCGTGACGTCGTTTCTCTGCGTGAACCACTATGCGACGAACCCGGCCTCGTTCGAACGCTGCCGCGGTTTCGCCGACGCGATCGGCGCCGACTTCAAGGCATCGACGCTCGACGCGGGCACCGATCCGACCGGCATCCAGACGAAGGTCAGCGCGTATCTGCACAACCATCCCGACGTCAAAGGCATCCTGACGCTCGGACCGACCTCGGCCTCGCCGACGATCAAGGCGCTTCAGCAAAGCGGCCAGGCCGGCAAGATCTGGTTCGCGACATTCGACTTTTCGGATGACATCGCCAAGGCGATCCAGGACGGCACGATCCAGTTCGCGATCGACCAGCAGCCCTATCTGCAGGGCTATATTCCGGTCGCCGTGCTCGCGATCGCGAAGAAAGACCATACGACCGACGTCAACAAGATCCGCACGGAACTGCAGGCCAACGAGAAGTTCAAGGCGCGGCTCGCGGCGTATGGCCTCGAACCCGTCTATGGCCCGAAGAACATCGGCTCGGGTCCGGGCTTCATCACGAAGGACAACATCGACAAGGTCGTCAAGTTCGCGGGGCAATACCGTTGAACGCTCGCGTTCGAACGACGTGAGGCCGACATGACGTCGACGTGAAGTCAGCGTGAAGCCCACGTGAGGTCGAAGTGAAGCCGAGTCCGACCGGGCGGCGCGCACGCCGCCCTTTCGTATCACGCCGGATGCGTGCCGGCGCCGCGCACGCGTACTGCTGCCGGACCCGCCTCACGCGTATCGGATAGAGGAGAAGTCATGGGCGTTCTATCGCATCGCGCACGCCACGCGCACGAACCGGCCGACACCGCCAAGGCCGCCGAAGCCGACGCACCCGCGGGATCCCCCGCCGTAGCCAAGACCGGCAGGGACGACGAACGGCTGCGCGGCGAAACCTGGTTCAGCAGCGTGCTCGGACGCCCCGAATTCGCCTCGATCTCGGGCGCCGTGCTCGTGTTCATCGTGTTCGCGTTCGCCGCGGGCGGATCGGGCATGTTCAATCTCGACGGCATCATGAACTGGTCGCAGGTCGCGGCCTATCTGGGCTTGCTTGCGGTCGGCGCATGCCTGCTGATGATCGCCGGGGAATTCGATCTCTCGATCGGCTCGATGATCGGCTTCGCCGGCATGATGGTCGCGATCCCGTCGGTCTACTGGCACTGGCCGATCTCGCTCGCGATCCTCTTCGCGTTCGCGGGCTCGATGGCGCTCGGCGCGCTCAACGGCTATCTCGTGATCAAGACGCGGCTGCCGTCGTTCATCGTGACGCTCGCGTTCCTGTTCATCCTGCGCGGCCTCACGCTCGCGCTCTCGGTGCTGTTCTCGGACCGCACGATCATCTCGGGCGTCGGCGATATCGCGGCCGCCGATCCCGTCGCGAATCTGCTGTTCAAGGGCGTCGCGTTTCATGCGCTGTTTCAGTGGCTCGCGCACGTCGGACTCGTCAAGCTGCTCGACAGCGGCGAGCCGCTCGTGCCCGGCATCCCGAAGGTGTTGCTCTGGTGGGCGCTGCTCGCGGTTTGCGGCGCGTTCACGCTCGCGAAGACGCGCTTCGGCAACTGGATCTTCGCGGTCGGCGGCGATCCGATCGCGGCCAAGAACGTCGGCGTGCCCGTGCGCCGCGTCAAGATCACGCTGTTCGTGCTGACGGCGTTCTGCGCGTGCCTGTTCGCCGTGCTGCAGGTCTGCGATATCGGCTCGGCCGCGGCCGATCGCGGGCTGCTCAAGGAATTCGAAGCGATCATCGCGGCGGTCATCGGCGGCGCGCTGCTCACGGGCGGCTACGGCTCGGTCGTCGGCGCCTGTTTCGGCGCGCTGATCTTCGGCGTCGTGCAAATCGGCATCACATACACGAACGTCGATTCCGACTGGTTCGGCGTGTTCCTCGGTGTGATGCTGCTGCTTGCCGTGATCTTCAACAACTACATCCGCCGCCGCGTCGCGGAATCGAAATAAGGGAGGCGACGATGAGCACTGCGCAAGCGAACGACGACGCGATCCTGCATCTCGACCAGGTCAGCAAATACTTCGGCAAGGTCATCGCGCTCAAGGACGTCACGCTCAAGCTGCGGCGCGGCGAGGTCCACTGTCTGCTCGGCGACAACGGCGCCGGCAAGTCGACGCTGATCAAGACGCTCGCGGGCGTCTGGTCGCCGAACGAAGGACGATATCTCGTCGACGGCAAACCCGTGCACTTCGAGTCGCCGAAGGATGCGCTCGACCTCGGCATCGCGACCGTCTACCAGGACCTCGCGCTCGTGCCCCTGCTGTCGGTCGCGCGCAATTTCTTCATGGGCCGCGAGCCGCAGAAAAAGCTGTTCGGCTTCATCAACGTGATGGATCTCGATCTCTGCGCGACGACCGCGCGCGCCAAGCTCGCCGAAATGGGCATCCACGTGCGCGACCCGCATCAGGCGATCGGCACGATGAGCGGCGGCGAACGTCAATGTCTCGCGATCGCGCGCGCGATCCACTTCGGCGCGCGCGTGCTGATTCTCGACGAACCGACCGCGGCGCTCGGCGTCAAGCAAAGCTTCAACGTGCTCAAGCTGATCCACCTTGCGCGCGCGAAAGGCATCTCGGTCATCTTCATCACGCACAACGTGCATCACGCCTATCCGATCGGCGACACGTTCACGCTGCTCAATCGCGGCCGCTCGATGGGCAGCTTCGCCAAGCACGAGATCAGCAAGAACGAAGTGCTCGACATGATGGCCGGCGGAGCCGAGATGCAGAAGCTCATCGGCGAGCTCGACGACATCACGGTCTAGCGAACCACGCGCGCACGAATGGGAGTCGCAATGGAAGACGCACACGCATCCGCACACCGCCGCTTCGCGGCGGGCCGTGAACTCGATCTGATCTGCATCGGGCGCCTCGCGGTCGATCTCTATGCGCAGCAGGTCGGCGCGCGGCTCGAGGACGTCGCGAGCTTTGCGAAGTATCTCGGCGGCTCGTCGGCGAACATCGCGTTCGGGGCCGCGCGTCTGGGCCTCAAGTCCGCGATGCTCACGCGCGTCGGCGACGATCATATGGGACGCTTCCTGACCGAGTCGCTCGCTCGCGAAGGCTGCGATACGCGGCACATCGTCATCGACACGCAACGTCTGACCGCGCTCGTGCTGCTCGGCCTCAAGGACCGCGATACGTTCCCGCTCGTGTTCTATCGCGACAACTGCGCCGACATGGCGTTCGATATCGCCGACGTCGACGAGCCGTTCATTGCGTCGAGCAAGGCCCTGCTGATCACGGGCACGCACTTGTCGACGCAAAAAGTGCTCGCCGCGAGTACACAAGCGCTGACGTACGCGCGCAAGCACGCCGTGCGCACGATCCTCGACATCGACTACCGCCCTGTGCTCTGGGGCCTGACGGGCAAGGCCGACGGCGAGACGCGCTTTATCGCGAACGACACCGTGACCGCGCATCTCCAGCGCATGCTGCCGCTGTTCGATCTCGTGATCGGGACCGAAGAAGAATTCCGGATCGCGGGCGGCGGCGGCGATCTGCTCGCATCGCTGCGCGGGGTCCGGCATGTCACGGCCGCGACGCTCGTCGTCAAGCGCGGCGCGCTCGGCTGCACCGTCATCGAGGCGGATATCCCGGACCGGATCGACGACGCGCCGACGTTCGGCGGCGTGCAGGTCGAAGTGCTCAATGTGCTCGGCGCGGGCGATGCGTTCGCATCGGGCTTCCTGTCGGGCTGGCTGCGCGAGAAAGCCTATGCCGAGTGCGCCGAGATCGCGAACGCTTGCGGCGCGCTCGTCGTGTCGCGCCACGCATGCGCGCCGGCGATGCCGACGCCCGCCGAACTCCACGCGTTCCTCGCGCACGCGAAGCGCGATCCCGACGCGATGCGCCGCCCCGATCGCGATGCGACGCTCGCGCGCCTGCATCGCGTAACCGTGCCGCGCGCGCAATGGAACGAAGTGTTTGCGTTCGCATTCGATCATCGAAGCCAGATGTTCGATATCGCGCGCGAAACGGGCTGCGACGAACACCGGATCGACACGCTCAAGCTGCTGTTTGCGCAAGCGGCGCTCGAGACCGCGGCGCAACCGCGTCATGCGGGCCGCGTCGGCGTGCTCATCGACGGCCGCTACGGACAGGACGCATTGAATGCGGTGACCGGCACGGGACTCTGGATCGGACGTCCGATCGAACTGCCCGGCTCATCGCCGCTGCTGTTCGAAGGCGGCCGCGCTTTCGGCGCGACGCTCGTCGAATGGCCGCGCGAACAGACGATCAAATGCCTTGTTCACTATCATCCCGACGAGCCCTATGAAACACGGCTCGAACAGGAACTGCAGGTGCGTGCGCTCTACGACGCCGCACAGGCGAGCGGGCACGAGCTGCTGCTCGAAGTGATCCCGCCCAAGCATCTGCCGCAGGGTCCCGATATCGTGCTGCGCGCGCTCAAACGTTTCTACAACCTCGGCATCTACCCCGAATGGTGGAAGCTCGAACCGATGCCCGCGCAGGGCTGGGCCGCGATCGACGCGTTGATCGCCGAACGCGATCCGTATTGCCGCGGCGTCGTACTGCTCGGGCTCAACGCCCCCGTCGAAACGCTGGCCGAAGGATTCCGCGACGCGGCCGCCTCGACGCAATGCAAGGGCTTCATGGTCGGGCGCACGATCTTCGGCGAGCCCGCGCGGGCCTGGATGGCCGGCGAGATCGACGACGCGACCGTCAAGGCGCGCGTGCGCGCGACCTTCGAATCCCTCATCGAACACTGGCGCGCCGCGCGGCGCGGCCCCGCGGCGCAGCGCGCGCGCATCAACGATACGGAGCGAGTCGTATGAACGAAACCATCGAATACGCGCGATCGCTCGCGATGCACGAGGCCCACGCGGAGCACGGCAAAACCGGCAAGACCGTCGAACTGACCGCGGCCCAGGCGCTCGTGCGCTACCTCGCCGCGCTGCGCGTCGCGCGCGACGACGGCGGGCCGCCCGAGCCCCTGTTCGGCGGCGTCTTCGCGATCTTCGGGCACGGCAACGTCGCCGCGCTCGGCGAGGCGCTCCACCGCTACCGCGCCGATCTGCCGACGCTGCGCGCGCATAACGAGCAGGCCATGGCGCATGCGGCGATCGCCTATGCGAAAGCACACTTTCGGCGGCACATGATGGCCGTCACGACGTCGATCGGCCCAGGCGCAACGAATCTCGTGACGGCGGCCGCGCTCGCCCACGTGAACCGCCTGCCCGTGCTGCTGCTGCCCGGCGACATCTTCGTCTCGCGCGCGCCCGATCCCGTGCTCCAGCAAGTCGAGAATGCGCAGGACGGCGGACTCTCCGCGAACGACTGCCTCAAACCCGTCTCGCGCTATTTCGACCGCATCGTCCATCCCGCGCAATTGCTGAGCGCGTTGCCGCGCGCGATCGCGACGCTGACCGACCCGGCCGAATGCGGTCCCGTCACGCTCGCGATGCCGCAAGACGTCCAGGCAAGTGCGTATCCGTATCCCGAACACTTCTTCGCGCCGCGCGTCGTGACCTTCCGCGCGCCGCCGCCCGATGCGGGCGCATTGGACGCCGCCGTCGAGGCGATCCGGCAAGCCCGGCGCCCGCTTATCATCGCGGGCGGCGGCGTGCTCTATAGCCGCGCGAGCGCGGCACTCAAGGCGCTCGCGTCGGCCTACGGCATTCCCGTAGCCGAAACGCAGGCCGGCAAGAGCGCGCTCGCCTGGGACGATCCGCTGAATCTCGGCGCGATCGGCGTGACCGGTTCGCCGGCCGCGAACGATCTCGCGCGCGAGGCCGACCTCGTGATCGCGGCCGGCACGCGGCTCTCGGATTTCACGACGGGGTCGAACAGCCTGTTTCGCCAGGCGCGCGTGATCGGCCTCAATGCGCACGCCGCCGACGCGCTCAAGCACGACGGCCTGCCGCTCGTCGCCGACGTGCGCGTCGCGCTCGACGCGCTCGCCGAGCGTCTTGCCGGATGGACGCCCGCCGACGCATGGACGCGCCGCGCGCGCGACGCCGCCGCGCAGTGGGTCGCACGTGTCGATACCTTGACCGCGGGCACCGAGGCGCGCGTGCCCTACGACGCGGACGTCATCGGTGCGATCCAGCGTTCGAGCGCCGACTCGGCGTCGACCGACATCGTCGTCTGCGCGGCGGGCACGCTGCCCGCCGAGCTTCACAAACTCTGGCGTGCGCGCGTGCCCGGCGCCTATCACGTCGAATACGGCTATTCATGCATGGGCTACGAGATCGCGGGCGCGCTCGGCGTCAAGCTCGCGCAACCCGACCGCGAAGTCATCGTCACGGTCGGCGACGGCAGCTATCTGATGATGAACAGCGAGATCGCGTCGTCGATCGCGCTCGGCGCAAAGCTCATCATCGTCGTGCTCGACAATCGCGGCTTCGGCTGCATCAACCGGCTTCAGCAGGCGTGCGGTTCGCCGCCGTTCAACAATCTGCTCGACGACGACGCGCCGCATGTCGATTTCGCCGAGCATGCGCGCGCGCTCGGCGCGCAGTCCGAGCACGTCGACGACCTGCGCGGACTCGAAGCCGCGTTGGTGCGTGCGCGCGCCGCGCGGCGCACTTATGTCATCAGCATCGACACCGATCCCGCGAAAACGACCGACGACGGCGGATGGTGGTGGGAAGTCGCGGTGCCCGAAGTGTCGGATCGCGAATCGGTGCGCGCCGCGCGCGCCGCCTATGACAACGGCAAGACGCAGCAGAAGGAGCCGCGCTGATGAGTATCACGCAAGCAAGCCCTGCGCAGGCGCGCAGGGCCCATGACTTCCAGGTTCGAATCGGGGTGAATCCGCTGTCGTGGATGAACGACGATCTGCCCTCGCTCGGCGGCGAAACGCCGCTGTCGGTCGCGCTGACCGAAGGCCGGCAGATCGGCTATCAGGGCTTCGAACTCGGCAATAAATTCCCGCGCGAACCGAACGCGCTGCGCGCGCTGCTCGGCGAATACGACCTCGCGCTCGTCTCGGGATGGTACTCGGGACAACTCGCGCAACGCTCGGCGCAAGAAGAGATCGACGCGGTCGGTCCGCATCTCGAACTGCTCGCGCAATGCGGCGCGACCGTCATGGTCTATGGCGAAGTCGCCGACTCGATCCAGGGATCGGCCGTCGCGCTCTCGAAACGGCCGCGCTTTCTCCACGACGCGCAATGGGACGCCTATGCGAAACGGCTCGATACGTTCGCGGCCTATACGCTCTCGCGCGGCGTGCGCGTCGCCTACCACCATCACATGGGCGCCTACGTCGAATCGCCGGCCGACATCGACCGGCTCATGGCGCTCACGGGTCCCGACGTCGGACTGCTGTTCGATACGGGCCACGTGACGTTCGGCGGCGGCGATCCGTTGACCGTCCTCGACAAACATATCGAGCGCGTCTGTCACGTGCACTGCAAGGACGTGCGCGCCTCGATCATCCGCCAGGCGCGCAACGGCGACTGGACGTTTCTGCAATCCGTCATCAACGGCGCGTTCACGGTGCCCGGCGACGGCGTGGTCGATTTCGAGGCGGTGATCGCGCGTCTTGCGCGGCATGGCTATCGGGGCTGGCTCGTCGTCGAAGCCGAACAGGACCCCGCGGTCGCGCCGAGCTACACGTATGCGGATCTGGGTTATCGAACGCTGCAGGCGCTGAGCGCGCGCGCGGCGGCCACACATGAGGCCAATTCATGAGTCTGCTCGTCAAAGCTTCGCGCGCCGGCCGCGAGATCGTGCGCGTCACGCCGGCGTCGGCCGGCTGGCGTTACGTCGGTTTCTCGGCCTATCGGCTCGCACCGGGATCGGGACCGAACGACGCGCTCGAACTCGCGTTCGCCGATCGCGAGATCTGCATCGTCGTACTGAGCGGCCACGTGTCGATCGAGGCCGGCGGCGAACGCTGGTCCGCGATCGGCAGCCGCGCATCCGTGTTCGACGATGCCTCGCCCTACGCGCTCTATGCGCCGCCGGGCACACACGTGCGCGTGAGCGCCGCGGGAACCGGACACGCGGCCGAAATCGCGGTCTGCGATGCGCCCGCGACGGGCCGCTATCCGATGCGGCTGATCGAACCTTCGCAGGTCAAGGCGAGCGTGCGCGGCCACGGACTCAACACGCGCTACGTCCGCGACATCCTGCCGCAAACCGAGACCGCCGAATCGCTGCTCGTCGTCGAGGTCCGCACGCCGTCCGGACATTCGTCGAGTTATCCGCCGCACAAGCACGACAACGACAACGTCCCGCTCGAAAGCGCACTCGAGGAAACGTACTACCACCGGCTCAATCCCGCGCAGGGGTTTGCATTTCAGCGCGTCTATACGGATGCGCGCGATATCGACGAATCGCTCGCCGTCGAGGATCACGACGTCGTCATGGTGCCGCGCGGATATCACCCGGTCGTCGTGCCGTACGGATATGACTCGTACTATCTCAACGTGATGGCGGGCGCCAAGCGCGTCTGGCACTTCAAGAACGACCCCGCGCACGAATGGATGATCGAGGCGCGCTAGGAGCGGCCGACGCGTCGTGCGTACCGTGCACGTGATGCGTGCAGTGCGTGGATGGCTTGAATGTGAATGGCTTGAGCGCGCTCGACGCGCGATACGCGTCCCGGATGCTCAGGCATCCGAGACGCCTGCGCCGAGCGGCTCGTCGGCGAGGGTCTCGCCTGTCGTGCTGGCGCGCACGATGAATTCGACGGGTTCGAGCACGTTGCGCGGTTCGAAGTCGTGGCTCAGCAGCACTTCGACCGCGGCATCGGCCAGGCGCTCGACATCGACGACGACCGTCGTCAGCGACGCGTCGTGCGCGACAGGATCATTGTCGAAACCGACGAACGCGACATCGTCCGGCACACGCAGACCGCGCTGGATGCACACATCGAGCGCCGAAAGCGCTGCCACGTCGTTAAATGCGAAGACGGCGTCGGGCGGCGTATCGAGCGCGAGCAGCGTTTCCATCGCATAAGCGGCGCCTTCGCGCGCATCGACACCCGCGGGAATCGTGACTTCGAGCGCGGGATCGAGCGGCAGGCCGGCCTCGAAATACGCGCGGCGGAATCCAAGCGCGCGCTGCGCGGTACCGTAATGCGCGGGCGATGCGCCGATGAATGCAACGCGGCGCAATCCGCGCTCGAACAGATGCTGCATCGCCAACTGCGCGCCGCGTTCGTTATCGACATTCACGCAGCGGAATTCAGGCGCCCATTGATCGATGAGCACCATCGGACGCTTGAGCGAGGCAAGCTTCTGCAGATGCGCATGATCGACGAGGCCGACGACGGCGAGCGCATCGGGCGTATGACGACGCAGCTGATCGATGAGGTCTTCGGTCGGATCGAACGCGAGGACGGTCGAGGTGACGCCCATGCCGCGGCCCGCGCGTTCGACGCCGGCGCGAAGCTGTTCGATGAATTCGACGCTCGCGAAATGCGCATAATCACGCGGGCCCACGAGTGTCATCCTGCGCACGCGCGTGCGACGCAGATTGCTGTGATCGTATCCGAGCTGCTGTGCAACGAGCAGCACGCGCCGCCGAGTTGCATCCGACAGACCCGGCTGATTCTTGAGCGCACGTGACACGGTCCCGATCGACACTCGCGCAACGCGCGCGATATCCCGTACAGTGGTTCCCATCTATTACCCGACGACCATTAATCCCTTTGGAGACAGCCGGCTTCAGTGCCCCAGGCTGTTTTAGAGGGTGTGCGTGCAAAACGGGAAAAATTCTCCTGATTTCCGCACAATCCTCGCTTCACTTCAGGTTAACGGCAGATGTTGCAAGACTTAAGTAGGATTTGAGTGATTGCTCCGAAATATTTCCGCAATATCCGTTGTTTAGTCCTATAAAACGATCGCCCACTAAACACACGGCTGTTTTAAACGTTCAATAAACGCGATAAGTCCCCGTTTCGAGTTTTTGTTTAAGCGCCGAGTCATAGCTCGAATGCACATGCGTGCGCTGCGTATCGGGCCGCGCGTACGCAAACGCTTTGCGCAAAGCCAGCGAGCTCTCGTGAAACGCGGACAGGATCAGCTTCTGCTTGTTGTCATAGAGTGCAATGTCGCCGATCGCAAAGACGCCCGGCAACGCGGTTTCATAGCGGCAGGCATCGACAGGAATGCGCCCCGCGCGCGCATCGACGTCCCAGTTGGCGAGCGGGCCGAGGTCCGGAACGAGCCCAAATAGTGCGATCAGATCGTCGAATTCGAGTTCGCGTACACCGTCGAGTGTTTTGACGCGCGCGCCGCGCAACGCGCCATGCGATTCATGAAGCGCTTCAAGCGTCCCCGTCACGAGGTCGATCTGACCGGCCGCATGCGCGGCCATCACGGCATTCGCCGTCGCGGGCGCCGCGCGATACGCGACGCGCCGATGCAGCAGCGTGACGTGCGCCGCAACGCCGCGTAGCGCAAGCGCCCAATCGAGCGCCGAATCGCCGCCGCCCGCGATCAGCACACGCCGGCCCTTGAAGCGCTCGGCCTCGCGGACCGCATAATGCAGCCCGTTTCCCTCGAAACGCTCGGCTTCGGGAAGTGCAACTCGCTGAGGTACAAATGCGCCGTTGCCCGCCGCGATCAGCACCGCGGCGGCATCGATCGTGCGCCCGGCGCTCGTCGTCAGACGCCAGCGCTCGCCCGAACGCGCGAGTGTCTCCGCGCGTTCGCCGAGATAGATCGGAAATCCGAACGGCGCGCACTGTTCGAGCAAGCGGTCCACGAGTTCCTGCGCGCTGCACCGCGGCACGGCCGGGATGTCGTAGATGGGCTTGTCGGGATACAGCTCCGTGCATTGCCCTCCCGCGCGGTCGAGCGCATCGATCGTCACGCAATCGAGTCCGATCACGCCGGCCTCGAACATGGCCCAGAGTCCCGCGGGCCCCGCGCCGACGATCGCGACGTCGGTCCTTTCGACGGTGTCCTGCCCGGTGGTGTCCGGTTGCTCCATATCGGCTGTCCTCGTTCGAATCGCACGCCGTCCCGGTACGGCACGGAACGCGCGATGCAATCGAGTATGCGCCGCGCCGCCGCGCGCACGGCAATGGCCTTACTGCCTTCGCGTCGGTACGCGATGCGTGCCGGTATCGGCATCGTGCGGGGGCCGCGCGGGGGTCGCGTGCGCGCAATGCGTGAGCGTGCAACGCGATCGAACCCGCGCTATGTGCGATACCGCACGGATTCGCGCGGGGCCGCTGCCTATGGTCCAAAGGATTCGCATTGCGCCACCGAACACACGACACCCACGGTCCGTCACTCGATCGCCATGCCTACACACCTCATTGCGCACATCGCGTTCCTCGCATGCGGCGGCTTGTCGTGCATTGCGGTCCAGGCGGCCGACTCGATGGGCACGATCAAGACGCTCAAGGGCGCGGTGCATATCGAACGCGGTGCGCACACCGTCGATACCCAGGTCGGCAGCGAGGTGTTTGCAAACGATCGCGTCGTGACGGGTCCCGATTCCTCGGTCGGCATCACGCTGCGCGACGACACGCTGCTGACCGAGGGCGCCAATTCCGTCCTCGAACTCAACAAGTTCGCGTTCAACACGACGACATACGACGGCGCGCTCGATGCGACGATCCGGCACGGTTCGCTATCCGTCGTCGACGGCAAGCTCGCGAAGGCGAACCCCGACGCCGTCCGATACAGCACGCCGACGACGACGCTCGGCGTGCGCGGCACCGAATTCATCATCGAGGTCGGCGGCGACGGCGGGAGCGGACATTGAAGCGCCCAATCGCACGATGCGGGCGCGCGGCCGGCACCGCGGCCGGCGTGCTCATGCTGCTCTACGGATGCAGCACGCCGCCCGACAAGATCACGCTTTTACCGAACCCTGACGGCACCGTCGGGACGGTCGTCGTGCACAACGGCAATCAGACGCAGGTCATCGATCAGGCCTATACGCGCGTCGATGTCGTCCAGGGTCGCGCGATCGAACAGACGGCCGATACGCCGTCGAACGTGCAAGCCCACTACGGTGATCTGCTGGCCGCGCAACCACCGCGGCCGGTCACGTTCACGATCAACTTCGTGTTCGACTCCGCGACGCAGCTCGCACCCGAATCGGCCCAGACAGTCGAACAACTCAAGCGCGTGCTCGCGACGTGGCCCGCGCCTCATCTGACCGTCGTCGGGCATACGGATCTCGCGGGCTCGCAGGACTTCAACGACCGCCTCTCGATGCAGCGCGCGAAGTCGGTCGCGGCGTTTCTCGTCAAGGCCGGCATTCCGCCCGAACAGATCGAGACCGCGGGACGCGGCAAACGCGAGCCGCTCGTGCATACGGCGGACGGTGTGCCGAACCAGGCGAACCGGCGCGCCGTGATTACGATTCAGTGAGTCCGGGCGGCGCCTCCCGGCCCCGAATACCCGCGACGACGCGCTCCGTGTGCCGGCACGTAACGACACGCATCCCCACGTCATTGCACGCCATCGCACACCTTCGATCTGTGCTTTCGGCAGTCTCATATCGGATCGTGCATTTTTTCCGCCGCACGATCTCCGATGTCACTCAAACGCGTTGATCGGCAAATGCAACATGAGCTTCATGAGTTCGGACTGACGATTCGTCGCGGTCTTGCGATAGATCGACTGCAGATGCTTGCGCACGGTTTCGTACTGGATGCCGTGCTGCGCGGCGATTTCCTTCGGCGACAGCCCCTGTGCAATCGAGCGTGACACGCGGCTCTCGGCCGGCGTCAGATTGAATGCGGCGCCGAGCAGATCCGAATCGACGGGCGGCGCCGACTCGGGGTGATAGAACAGCAGCAACACGAGCGGGCGCAGACCGAATGCGCCGCCGACCTTGGGCGGCACGAGCAAGGTGAAGAAGGCATAGAGCGTTTCATCGGTCTGTCCAGCGCCGCGCGGCGACGCAATGGCCATCGAGCGATAGCCCGTCACTTCATCGGGAACCTCGATTTCGCCGCGCGCCAGGCCCTCGAGCCGCGCGCATTCGTCGCGAAAACGCGCCTGATACCCGACGGGCAAATCGAGCCGGCCCTCCACGATACGGACGAGCGCGGTGCTCGCGAGCAAGCGTGTCGCCGCCTCGTTCGCGAGCACGACGTGGCTCTCGGTCGTCAACAGCAGCACGGGCTGTCTGAGCTTGTTGACGAGCGCGTGGCCGACGAGCGCCTTCGTCGAAAACGTGTAGTGCTGGATACGCATGCGGACCGCACGCGTCAGATGCGGAAGGAGCCGATCCAGAAAGGCGATTTCGGACGCACCGAGCGGCTGATCGCCGACGTTTCGGAGCACCGAGAAAATCACGCAGACCGTGTCCGTCTCGACGAGCTTGCACCCCGACACGAAACGTCGGCCGACCGGGATCAGGAACTCCTGATAGAACGGATCGCGCGCGACGAACGCTTCGTCGAAGACTTCATGACAATGGATCCATTCGGCGGGACGCCGGGTCCGCATGAGCGCCATGCGCGGGTCGATGCTGCCGTAGCGCTGGATATAGGCGAGTTCGCCCTCGGCCGGCAAATTGAAGCCGTCGCTGTATGAAAGCGAATCGTAGGTTTTGTCGATCGCCAGCATATGCACGGTGCCCGCATCGATTGCCGTGCCGAGCGAATCGAAGAAAGCCGACCAGCCGGCCGGTTCGACGACCGCGTCGTAAAGCAGATGCACCAGAGATTCGTATCGTTCCGCAGACAGATCCATCGTCGTGCCCCTCCCGTCGGGGTCGCCTCGCCACGTTACGTTTTCATTACATCGTGGACCGGCTGATCGCGTGCACATCGGCTTTTTCGAGCCGTTCGCGCACATCATAAAGGACGCGCGCGAACCCACCGCCCGAGCGTCGCATCGGGCGGTGTCAGCAGCGTGTCGAAGGGGTGCGGTCGCGGGATATGAAACTGTCGAACGTACAGAAACGCGGTGCGCCGATGGGCACGCTTATGCGGACCCATGCCGACGCCGGCGTGCACGCCTAGGCGACGGTGCCGCTCGTGCGCACGCCGGCATCGGCCTGCGCTTGTTCGAGATGGCGAAGCAGCTTCGAGACCATCCGCACGACGATCAACGCGACGATCACGAAGAACGCTGCGAGCGGCGTCAGGATCTGGACCGACACGAAGCCGGCCAGCGCCATGACGATCGCCGAGACGAGCAGCAAGGCGCAGCCGAGAATCGCGCTCGTCAGGCCTGCGATATGCGGGAACAGCGAATTCCCCTTGGCCATGAACGTCGGATACATCGCGCCCGCGCAGAAGCCCATGACGAGCACGGGCGCGGACAAGGTCCAGACGCGCAGCCCCACGGTCAACGCGAGGATCAGCATGACGATCGAGGCGAGCGCCATGACGCGCGCGCCGAGACGCAGCCGCTGCTCGGGCGTCGGCAGACGCGGGCCATGCACGCGGTTCGACAGGCCGCCGAGGAAATACATCATGCCGATCGCAAGCGCGAGATAGCCGAAATACGTCGGCGGCTCGTGCAGCGTGTTTTGCACCATGAACGGACCGACGATGTTGAACACGAGCAGGATGCTGTAGCAAAGGCCCTGCGCAAGAAAGCAGCTCTGGAACACGGGGCTCGCGAGCACTTTGGCCGTATTCGTCGTCAGCGTGCGCGGCGCGAGCTTCACAGGCTTCGGCAGCGTCTCGCGATAGCGCCAGACGAACCCCCACATGACGAATCCGTAGACGAGCAGGAACACGAGACACGAGCGCCAGCCGAACAGGGTCTGCAGATGCGCGCCGATGACCGGCGCGATGATCGGACCGACGCCCCATGCGATCGCCATATACGTGAACGCATGCATCATCGCGTGCCCCTTGAACGAGTCGGTGATGATCGCTTTCGCGAGCAGATTCGTCGAAGCGATGCCGAAACCCTGCAATGCGCGCGCGAGGATGAACGTTTCGAGGTTCGGCGCGGCGAGCGAGAGCACGCAGCCGATCGTGAACATCAAGAGTCCGAACGCGAGCACCGGCTTGCGGCCATACGCGTCGGCGACCGGGCCGAACACGAGCTGGCCGAATGCATAGGCCGCCATATACCCCGTAACGCTCGACTGGATCGCCTGCGGCGAGGTCGCGAACGCGTGCGCCATCGCGGGCAGCGCGGGGACGTAGATATCGATCGCGATCTGTCCGGCGGACGCGAACATGCAGATCAGGAGCAGCAGGAACTGCTGAGAATTGGTGGCGCGCGCGGCGCCGCTCTGGGGATCGGGGCTAGTCTGATTCATGGCAGCGTCGAGAAGGCTGAGTCCAATGACGCTGCACGTTTCGTTTCGACGGCGCGGCCGACGCGCGTACGACGCATTGGCCGCGTATTGTGCCTGTTTTTTGCGCGCACCGCCCCAAAGTCCATGGCGCAGGCAAGGATAGGGTGTCGCGCGCACGATTCGACAGCGCGCGAAGCAGTCGCGCGCGTTCGAAGCCGACGGCGGCGCGGGCCTGCGACAACGACCGCGCGCAACGCCGCGCCGACGGCGCAAACCGGGCGTGACGGGGTGCCGAAGACGCCCCTGCCCTGCCCTAGTGCTGCCTTAGTGCTGCCTCAGCGCCGCCTCAGTGCTGCGTATCGCCCGCCGCCGCGCCGCCCGCGGCGGACGCGCTCGCGGGTGCGGCCGCATCGCCGTTCTGCGCCTGGAGTTGCGTCTGATCCCATCCGCCGCCGAGATCGCCATAGAGCGTGGCGGCCGCGACGAGACGCTCCTGCACGACGGTCAACTGCGTCTCGCGCAGTCCCAGCTCGGTCGTCTGCGCCGTCGCGACCGTCGTGTAATCGACGGTGCCCGCCTGATACTCGTTGAACGCGATCTGCGTGCCGCGCGTCGCCTCGGTCACCGCGCGATCGAGCGTCTGCGCCTGCTGCGAGAGAATCCGCAGGCTCGACAGATCGTCCTCGACGTTCTGGAACGCGCCGAGCACCGTGTTCCGGTAGTTCGCGACCGCCGCGTTATACGTCGCACGCGCGGCCGCGACCTCGCCGCTGCGCTCGCCGCCGTCGAATATCGTCTCCGATGCGCTCGCGCCCAACGACCACACATAGTTCGCGACATGCAGCAGCCCCGACACCGGCGATTGCGTGAAGCCGGCCGCGCCCGACAGCGAGATCGTCGGGTAGTACGCCGAGATCGCCACGCCGATCGCCGCGTTCTCCTCGGCCATCTGCCGCTCGGCGACCGCGATGTCGGGCCGCCGTTCGAGCAAGGTCGACGGCACGCCCACGGGCATGTCGGGCAAGGTCGGCAGCGCGGCCGTCGACGGAATCGACAGCGACTCGGGATTGCGCCCCACGAGCACGGCGATCGCGTGCTCGTATTCGGCGCGCGACACGCCGAGCGCGATCAGGCTCGAACGCGCGCTTTCGAGCTGCGTGCGCGCGGTGATCACGTCGGACGGCGCGACGGTGCCCGCGCGATCCTGATTCTCGACGACACGCAGGTACTCCTCGTAGGCCTTGACCGTGCGCTCCAGCAGCGCCGTGTTCGCATCGGTGACGCGCAAATCGATGAGCGTCGTCGCGAGCGTGACTTGCTCGGCGAGCGTCGCGTTCGCGAGCGTCGCGGCGCTCGCTTCGGCGCCGGCCTTGCGTTCCTCGACGAGCCGGCGCACTTGCCCCCAGAAGTCGGGAGACCAATCGAGCGTGCCTTCGAGCGAGGCCGAATTCGCGACGTTCGTGCTATTGCCGATCGTGCTCGACGCACGCGAACGCGTGCCCGAACCCGTTACGCCGATCGTCGGAAACAGACCCGAACGCGCCTCGCGAATCAACGCGACGGCTTCCTGGTAGTTGTAGTAGTCCTGCTGAACCGTCTGATTCGAGACGCTGACCTGCGGCTCGAGTTCGTCGAGCAGCGGATCGTTGAACGCCTTCCACCATTCGCCCTTCGGTCCGCTCGCATCGGGAATCGCCTGCGTCCAGCCCGGCAGTTCCTTGTATGTCGCGGGCACCGCGACCGCCGGCTTCTGATAGTCGGGGCCGACCGTGCAACCCGCCGCCAGCGCGCAGAGCGCGGCGGCGGCCGCCACGCGGCGCATCCTCACGCCTTGCGCCGGCATGCGATCCGAGGTTTTGCCGATCCGTGCCGTCTCGTTCGCCGGCACGCTTTCCATGTCTTTATCCATCATCGTCATCGATCAAGTCCTCGTCTGCGTACCGCGGCTCCACGGCTGGCGCGAAGACCAGGCCGCCAGGCGAGCGCGCAGACGATCGAGATACAAATAAATCACCGGTGTCGTGTACAGCGTGAACACCTGACTGATCAGCAAGCCGCCCATGACGGTCACGCCGAGCGGCTGGCGCAGCGACGCGCCCTGCCCGATGCCGACCGCGAGCGGTAACGCGCCCAGCACGGCCGCGGCCGTCGTCATCATGATCGGGCGCAGGCGCTTGAGCGCGGCTTCGTGAATCGCGCGGCGCGCATCGAGCTTTTCGTCGCGTTGAAGCTGGATCGCGACGTCGACCATCATGATCCCGTTCTTCTTCACGATCCCGATCAGCAGAATAAAGCCGATCGCCGAAATCACCGACAGCGGCACGCCGAACACGAGCAACGCGAGAATCGCGCCGATCCCCGCCGACGGCAACGTCGACAGAATCGTGAGCGGGTGGATCGTGTTCTCGTACAGCACGCCGAGCACGATATAGACGACCACGAGCGCCGCAAGGATCAGCAGCGGACCCGAGCTCGTCGAACTCACGAAGGCCTGCGCCGCTCCCGCGAACGCGCCGTGCACCGCGGCGGGCATGCCGATCGCTTCCTCGGCTTCCTTGATCGCGTTGCCGGCCTCGCTCAACGAGCCGTTGCCCGCGAGATTGAACGAGATCGTCGCGGCGACCATGCCGCTCTGGTGATTGACCTGCGTCGCCGTATGGCTGTTGGTCCAGGTCGAGAGCGCCGAAACCGGCACCATCGTCTCGGCCGACGTGCTGTCGGCGCTCCCCGTCGAGCTGCCGCCCTTGCTGTTCGAGATGCTGTTCGTCGTCGCGTTCGACTCCGCATTCGAATTCAACGCGTTCGTGCCGCTCGTGCTCGACGTCGTCGAAACGCCGACGGTCGCGCCCGTTTGCAGCGCGGTCGACTGCGTGCCGACGATGCCCGACGAGTATTGCGTCGACGCCGTGCCGTTCGCGTTGCCCGCCGCCGTGCTCGCGAAGATCCGATCGAGCGACTGCGGATATTGCCAATACGTCGGCGCGACTTCCATCACGACGAAATACTGGTTGAGCTCGTTGTAGATCGTCGAGACACTGCGCTGCCCGAACGCGTCGTACAGCACGTTGTCGATCTGGTTCGGATCGAAACCGTAACGCTTCGCGGTGGCTCGGCTATACGTGAGCATCGTCTGTAACCCGTTCTGTTGCAGATCGGAATTGACGTCGGTCATCGTATCGCGATGCTTGCTGAGCTCGGTCACGAGCAGCGGCACCCATTTGTAGAGCATTTGCGGATCGTCGCTCGTCAGCGTGTACTGATACTCGGCCGCCGATTGCCGTCCGCCGATGCGCAGATCCTGCTGGGCCTGCAGGAACAGCCGCGCGCCCGCGACGGCTTCGAGCTTCGGCCGCAAGCGGTTCACGACTTCCTGCGCGCTCGCGTGCCGTTCGTTGAGCGGCTTGAGCCCGACGAACACGTTGGCCGTATTGAGCGCGCGGCCACCCGTGAAGCCCGCGACCGCGGAGACTGCCGGATCCTTCTGAACGATCTGCTGAAGCTGCGCGAGCTTGCTCTTCATCGCGGTGAACGAGATGCTCTGGTCCGCGATGATCTGCCCCATCAACGTGCCGTTGTCTTGCTCGGGGAAGAATGTGGCCGGCACGAGCCGGATCAGCAGCGCATTGCCGACCAGCAGCAGGAACATGACGCCGATCACGAGTAGCGAGCGATCGAGCACGGCATCGAGCGAGCGCGAATACGCATGATGCATTCGGTCGATCTGCTTCGAGATCCAGCTGCCGATTTTCGTGGGCTTGTGTTCGAGATGGTGACGGCTCAGCACGTAGGCGCACATCGTCGGCGTGATCGTCAGCGAGATGACCATCGACAGCAGGATCGCGACCGACAGCGTGACCGCGAACTCATGGAACAGCAAACCCAGGATGCCCGGCATCAGCAGGATCGGCAGGAACACCGCGATCAGCGACACGCTCATCGAAACGACCGTGAACCCGACCTCGCCGCTCCCCTTGAGCGCGGCCTCCTTCGGATCCATCCCGGCCTCGACGTAGCGCATGATGTTCTCGAGCACGACGACCGCATCGTCGACGACGAAGCCCGTGCCGATCGTGAGCGCCATCATCGAGAGATTGTCGATGCTGTAGCCGAGCAAATACATCGGCCCGAACGTACCGACGATCGACAGCGGCAACGCGACGGCCGGAATCAGCGTCGCGCGCGGCGACAGCAGGAACACGAACACGACGCCGATCACGAGAATGACCGCGATGCCGAGCGTGCGCTCCGTATCGCCGACCGAAGCCCGGATCGATTGCGAGTGGTCGACCACGACGCCGATATGAATCGAGCTCGGCAATGCGGCCTGGATCACCGGCAAGCGCTCGCGAATCTGCGTCACGGTGTTGACGATGTTGCTGCCCGGCTCGGGGAACACGATCACGAGCACCGCGGCCTTGCCGTTCGAAAGCCCCGCGTTGCGGATGTTCTCGTTCGAATCGAGCACCTGCGCGACATCGCGCAGCATCACGGGCGCATCGTTGCGATACGCGACGACGATGTCCTTGTACGGCTTGGCCTGTCCGATCTGATCGTTCGACAGAATCTCGTACCGATGCCCGCCTTGATCGAGATGCCCCTTCGGGCTGTTCGCGTTCGCGGCGCTCAGCGACGCGCGGACGTCTTCAAGCCCGATGCCGTAGCTGTTGAGCTTGTTCGGATTGAGTTCGACACGCACCGACGGCAAGGCGCCGCCGCCCAGCGTGATCTGTCCGACGCCCTGGATCTGCGAGAGCTGCTGCTGAATGATCGAGTCGGCCGAGTCGTAGAGCTGCGCTGTCGTCAGCGTATCCGACGTCATCGAGAGCACCATGACCGGCGCGTCGGCCGGGTTGTACTGACGATAGGTCGGGTTCGAACGCAATGTCGTCGGCAGGTCCGCGCGCGCGGCCTGGATCGCGGCTTCGACATCGCGCGCCGCGCCGTTGATGTCGCGATCGAGCCCGAACTGGACGACGATCATCGACGATCCGACGTAGCTCATCGAGGTCAGCTCGTTGACGTCGGCGATCGTCGCGAGCCGCTTTTCGAGCGGTTCGGCGACGGTCGACGCCATGATGTCGGGGCTCGCGCCGGCCATGTTCGCCTGCACCACGATCACCGGGAACGCGACGTTCGGCAACGGCGCGACCGGCATCTGGAAGTACGCGAGCATGCCCGAGATCAGCAGCGCGATCGCGAACAGCGTCGTCGCGACCGGCCGCTTGATGAAGATCGCACACGGGTTCACGCGCCGGCCTCCCCGTCGCCGTCGGGCGCCATGCCGCGCTCGGCGGCGCGCGAGCGGCGCCATTCGCGCACGCGCAGCGCGATGCGATCAAACATCAGATAGATGACGGGCGTCGTGAACAGCGTCAGCAACTGGCTCAGCGTGAGCCCGCCGATGATCGCGAGGCCCAGCGGACGCCGCAGTTCCGAACCCGTACCCGTGCCGAGCAGCATCGGCAGCGCACCGAGCATCGCGGCGAACGTCGTCATCAGAATCGGACGGAAGCGCAGCAGCGACGCTTCGAAGATCGCGTCGAACGGCGCCTTGCCGTGCACGCGTTCGGCTTCGAGCGCGAAGTCGACGATCATGATCGCGTTCTTCTTGACGATGCCGATCAGCAACACGATCCCGATGATGCCGATCACGTCGAGATCGCTGCCCGCGACCATCAGCGCGAGCAGCGCGCCGATGCCCGCCGACGGCAGCGTCGACAGAATCGTGACGGGATGCACGAAGCTCTCGTAGAGCACGCCGAGCACGATATAGACGGCCGCGAGCGCCGCGATCAGCAGATAGACCTCGCTCGACAGCGCATCCTCGAACGCGGCGGCCGCCCCCTGGAACGACGCCGCGATCGACGCCGGCATCTTGGCCTCCGTCTCGGCTTCGCGGATCTGCTTGACCGCCGTGCTCAGCGATGCGCCGTTCGCGACGTTGAACGAGATCGTGACCGACGGGAACTGCGCGAGGTGGTTGACCGAGAGCGGCGTCTTGACGAGACGGATCGTCGCGATCTGGCTTAACGGCACCTGGCCCGTGCTGCTCGTCTGGCTCGGCAGATAGATATCGCCGAGCGACTGGATGTTGGGCATCGATTCGGGCTTCGCGACGAGGATCACGCGGTATTGATCCGACTGCTCGAAGATGGTCGAGACGATGCGCTGGCCGAGCGCGTCGTAGAGCGCATTATCGATCGTCGCGGCCGTGATCCCGTAG
The DNA here is from genome assembly GCF_003628125.1 of Pararobbsia silviterrae. Lineage (GTDB taxonomy): Bacteria > Pseudomonadota > Gammaproteobacteria > Burkholderiales > Burkholderiaceae > Pararobbsia > Pararobbsia silviterrae. The sequence goes on along the minus strand of NZ_RBZU01000012.1, from coordinate 109,712 downwards.
CGCGCGGCGAGCTGACGATTGACCTCGACGTCGACGCCGAGACCATCGTTGTCGAGATCGCTCTGCACGTCGGTGATCGACGAGATCGCGCGCATCTTCTCGATCAGCGTCGGCACGACGCTCTGCAACGCCTGCCGGCTCGGTCCGCGCAGCACGATCCGATACTGGTTCGGCGACACGGTCGTGTCGAGCGTCAGATCCTGCGACGGCTGCAGGAACAGCTTGACGCCCGGCACCGACGCGACCTCGCCCTGCAGACGCCGCGCGATCGCGGCGGCCGTATCCGAGCGATCGTCGTGCGCGCGCAGATTGATCAGGAAGCGGCCGTTGTTGAGCGTCGCGTTGATGCCGTCGATGCCGACATACGACGTCAGCGATTCGACGTCGGGATCCTTGAGGACCGCGTCGGCGAGCGCCGCCTGTCGGTTGACCATCGTGTCGTACGACACCGATGTGTCGGCGACGCTGATGCCCTGGATCACGCCGACGTCCTGCGTCGGGAACAAGCCCTTCGGAATGACGACGTAGAGCACGAACGTCAGCGCGAACGTGCCGAGCGCGACGACGAGCGTCAGCGTCTGATGCTGGAGCACCCAACGCAGCCCGCGTTCGTAGGCCTTGAGCGTGCGGTCGAACAGGCCTTCGCTGATGCGTTCGAAGCGGCTCGGATGACGATGTTCCTGCGCGCGCAGGATCCGCGCGCAAAGCATCGGCACGACCGTCAGCGAGACGATCGCCGACAGCACGATCGTGACCGCGAGCGTGACCGCGAACTCGCTGAACAGACGGCCGATCACGCCGCCCATGAACAGCAGCGGAATCAGCACGGCGATCAGCGAGATCGTCAGCGACATGATCGTGAAGCCGATCTGGCCCGCGCCTTCGAGCGCCGCTTCGAGCGGGCTCATGCCCTCTTCGAGATACCGGACGATGTTCTCGATCATCACGATCGAGTCGTCGACGACGAAACCCGTCGCGATGATCAGCGCCATCAGCGACAGATTGTCGATCGAGTAGTGAAGCTGATACATGATCGCGAACGTGCCGACGAGCGACACCGGCACCGCGATGCTCGGGATGATCGTCGCGGGCAGATTGCGCAGGAACACGAAGATCACCATCACGACGAGCGCGATCGCGAGCACGAGTTCGGTCGCGGCGTCGAACACCGACGCGCGGATCACGCCCGTGCTGTCGCTGACGATACGCACTTCCATGCCCGCGGGCAGCGTCGCCTCGAGCATCGGCAGTTGCTTCTTGATCTGGTCGACCGTCGCGATGACGTTCGCGCCGGGCTGGCGCTGGATGCTCAGGATGATCGCGGGATTGCGATTGATCCACGCGCCGCGTTCGACGTCCTGCGGCGCCTGCGACACGCGCGCGACGTCCTTGAGCATCACGGGCGCGCCGTTCTGATACGCGATGACCGTGTCGAGGTAGTCCTTCGGATCGGTGATCTGATCGTTCGAGTTGATCGTGTAGTCGAGATCGGGGCCGTCGAAATTGCCCTTGGGCTGGCTCACGTTGACGTTTGCGATCAGCGTGCGCAAGTCGTCGATATTGAGTCCGTAGCCCGCGAGCTTGTGCGGATCGGCTTCGACGCGGATCGCGGGCACGTTGCCGCCCGCGGTCGTCACGAGACCGACGCCGGCCGTTTCCGAGATCTTGGTGCCGAGGCGGTTGTTCGCGATGTCCTGAAGCTGCGTGAGCGACATCGATTTCGACGTGACCGCGAGCGTCAGGATCGGCTGATCCGCGGGATTGACCTTCGCGTAGGTCGGCGGCGCGGGCAGGCCCGTCGGCAGGTAGCTGTTCGAGGCGTTGATCGCCTGCTGGACGTTCTGCTCGGCGACGTCGAGGTTCAGCGACAGATCGAACTGGAGCGTGATGACCGACGCGCCTTCCGAGCTGTACGAGATCATCTGCTGCAGCCCGGGGATCTCGCCGAGCTGGACTTCGAGCGGCGCGGTGACCGTCGTGGCCATGACCTGCGGGCTCGCGCCCGGATAGAAGGTCTGGACCTGGATGGTCGGATAGTCGACATCGGGCAGCGACGAAACCGGCAGGAATCGTACGGCGACCGCGCCGACCAGCACGAGCGCGATCATCAGCAACATCGTCGCGACCGGCCGCAGGATGAAGGGGCGGGAAATATTCATAAGCGCGTGATGCCCGCCTTACTCGCTGGCGTGATGATGACCGCCGTGCCGGCCTGAGGGGCTCGACGCGCCGGATGCGGCCGCCGCACCCGAAGCGTTCGATGCATCCGATGCGTCCGGGGCGGACGACGCGCTCGCGCCGCTCGCCGCGCGCGGCGGCGCGACGCGAATCGCGGCGCCGTCGCTGAGCCGGTCGACGCCGTCGGTCACGACCTGCTGACCGACGTCGAGGCCCGACGTGATGACCGTGTTCGCGCCGTCGCTCGGCCCGAGCTTGACCTTGTGGACCGAGACCGTGTGGTTCGCGTTGACGAGGTAGACGTAGTCGCCGGGGGCGCCCGTCTGAACCGATGCCGTCGGCACGATGACCGCGTCGTGCAGCGTGTCGACCGTGAGCTGCACGTTGACGAACTCGTTCGGGAACAGCGCCTCGTCGTCGTTCGCGAACATCGCGCGCAGCGTGACGGTGCCCGTGGAGGTCGCCATCTGGTTGCTGATCGCGTAGAGCGTGCCCTTCGTGATGAGCTTGTCGTTGTCGCTCGTATAGATCGCGACGGGGAGCTTCGCGCCCGCGCCGACGCGCTGGATCACCGAGGACAACGCGTTCTGCGCGACGGTGAATTGAACCGTCGTCGGTTTCATTTGCGTGATCACGACGATGCCGGTCGTGCTCGACGCCGTCACGTAGTTGCCCGGGTCGACGAGTCGCAGACCGACGCGGCCCGAGACGGGCGCCGTGATGCGGCAATACGCGAGATCGAGGTCGTACTGCGCGATCGCGGCCAGATCGGCCTTGACCGCGGCTTCGTCCTGCGCGACCGTGAATTTCTGATCTTCATAGGTCTGCGCGGCGATCGACTTGTTCTGCGCGAGTTCGGCGTAGCGCGCGAGATCGGAGCGAGCCTGCGCGAGCGACGCCTGATCCTTCGCGAGTTGGGCCTGCTCCTGCTGCTTGCTGATCTCGTACTGGCGCGGATCGATCTGCGCGAGGAACTGCCCTTTCTCGACTTCCTCCCCTTCGCGATAGCCGACTTGCGTCAGGTAGCCGCTCAATTGCGGGAGCACGGTGACCGTGGCGACGGGCGTCACCGTACCGAGCTCCTTGAGGATCACGGGCATATCGCCCGCATGCGCGGTCGCCACGGACACGACCTGCGGAGGTGTCTGGCGTTGCGGCTTCTTGCCGTGCATCACATGCAGCGCGATCAGCACGACGACGATGATCAGCACAATGATGACGATCCAACGGCCGAATCGGCGCGGGCGATGGGAAGGGGTGGCAGGGGTAGTGGACTCGCTCATGCGGTAAGTTCGCCTCGACGGGCATCGGTAATAGTGACTTGCATCCTTGCGCATGCGGCACGGCGCGAGGATTCGCCAAGAGTCCAGAGTTTATCGGCTCAAACGCCCTGATCGTATTGGCCTTGCCGATAAAACTGTTCCTGTGTGTTACGCGAATGGGGGCTCTTCGGATTATTTCTTACGATTTCATCACAACGATCCGGCACGCTTTTAGGCTGCTTGACCCCGCGTTTGCGCGCGATTTGCGCCTAAACCTTATGTAATACGTGCGCGAGCCCACTGTGCACATCGCGTGCCCAGACACGAATTTACGCTAAGTGTGCGTTCGGATATCGAACAATGACGGGGCAGATTCCGGACGCAAATGCATACGCGACCGCGATCCTCACGATCGCTCTCCCGTTTAATATCAATTTGAGTGATGGCACTTATCGCAATACGTCATTTTTCTTATTACTGAACGCTGTCGCGATGCCGCGCCGCTACCGCGCGGCCCACGTCGGCGATGCTCAACGTCTATCAGCCACACGGGGTGTCGAGACGACGATGCATACGCAAGCGGGAGGACACGGCGTCGCAGCGCGTACTCAATGCCGAGAAGACGCTATCGCCATTGCCCGAACAATACGCGTACCGGCTCGCACGATCGGAGTCCGCTAAACGGCGATCCATTTAATTGAGGGTTTGGGGGATCGAGCGCGAAGGCTGGGGTTGAGCGAAGGGCGCGGCCCTTCTGACCGCACCCTCTGCTGTCGCCTTAGTAGTGATAGCGGCACGACACGATATTGAGTTGCGTGTCGGCCACTTCATAGACGAGGCGATGCGTATCATCAATGCGGCGTGACCAGAAACCCGTCAGGTTCGCTTTCAGTGGCTCGGGCTTACCGATTCCCTCGAAAGGCGTCCGTTGCGCATCCTTGATGAGTTGATTGATCCGTTTCAGGGTCTTTTTGTCTTGCCCCTGCCAATACACGTAGTCATCCCACGCTTCGGCGGTCCACATCACGTTCAGAACACTCATTCGCTGTCTTCAACGAGTTTCCGCGCCTTGACCTTGCCCGCCCGCAGTTGCTTGATAGACCGCTCCAGATGGGCCACATTTGCCGGAGACCGGAGCAGATGAACGGTCTCCATCAAACTTTCGTAATGTTCTTGAGACATCACGACCGCATTGGGCGCATCACGCCGCGTAATGACCGTCACGTCGACATCATCCACGACTTGGTCGATGACCCGCTTCAGATTCGCGCGGGCATCAGTGAAGGGGATTGTACGCATTGGACCTCCTGAATCGCCTATCTGTACCGCAACCTGCGCAGTGTAGCCCGGCGCCCTCCAACATGTACAGCTATTCGTACATGTCCAGTCCAAAACGATGATGACGATGGCCGCCCAGACATCACATCCATCGATTATCATCCATTTTGATATACGGTCCGACGATGACACGATGATCGATCTGAATCTGCTGAGAGCCCTCGACGCACTGCTCGACGAGCGCAACGTGACGCGTGCCGCCGAGCGGCTCTCGCTGACCCAACCGGCCGTGAGCGGCATGCTCACGCGTTTGCGCGAAAGCTTTCAGGACCCCCTGTTCGTCCGCACGCAACGCGGCATCATTCCGACCGAGCGCGCGCTCGAACTCGAAGGCCCGCTCAAGCGCGTGCTCGCCGAAGTCGATGCGATGCTCCAGCCCGCGACCTTCGATGCGTCGAGCGCTGAAATGACGCTCTCGATCGCATCGACCGACTACGCGCTGCGCACCGTCGTCGTCCCCTTCCTTGCCGCGCTCAGAACGCGCGCGCCGCGTATGCGCGTCGTCGTGGTCCCGGTGCAGCACGAACGCCTCTACGAACACATGCAGCGCGGCGATATCGACTTCGCGCTGATCACGCCCGATATGTCTCCGCCCGGCCTCCATGCACGCCACCTCTTCGACGAGCGCTACGTCTGCGTGATGCGCGACGACCATCCTTACGCCGCGCGCGGCACGCTCACGCTCGACGCGTTCTGCGAACTCGATCATGCCTTGGTCTCGTATGCGGGCGGCAGCCTCACGGGCGTGACCGACGATGCACTCGCGCAGCTCGGCCGCACGCGGCGCGTCACGGTATCCGTGACGAGCTTCCTCGTGTTGCCCGAGATCCTGCTGACGAGCGATCTGATCGCCGTCGTCCCCTCGCGGCTCGCGCAGCACGCGCGCGGCCTCGCGATTCTCGAACCGCCGCTGGCGATCCCGGGATTCACAAAGACCGTCGCATGGCACGAGCGCACACATCATTCGCCCGCGCATGGCTGGGCGCGCGCGCTGCTCGCCACGACATGCGCGGACCTCGATGCGCACGATGTCCCGAAGACGCGCGGCGCACTCGCTTAGCCCGTCTCGCCGAGCGGCCATCGGCGACCCGTTGACGCCCCCCCGTCGGCAGCCTCGTTACCACGGCCGTCGACATGCGCATCGTCAAAGCAACCGGCCCGCGCCGCACTGCGGAAAATCCGAACTCGTGCCACTGTGCGCAACGTGAATTCGCGCTTCGCTGTCGTTCTCCATAACGAGGTCAGCCGATGAATACCGCCCTCCCATCGACGTCCGGTCCCGTGAATTTGCCGTTGTCCGGATCGGTTCCGATCACGCAGTCGTTCAATCCATGGATGCTCAACTTGCCCTTGCTCGCCGGTTACGTCGGCTCGTACACGGTCAATGTGGGCAATTCATCGAACCCCGCCGTCGAGCAGGCCGCGCTCAGCGTCGCAAGCTACGGCAAGCAGCTCGGCCGGATCGAGGACGTCCTCGTCCTGCTGCTCCAGCACATCAAGCTCACGGGCCTCGATGCGGACACCGCCAAACAACTCGAGGCTTTCAAACTCATGGACGTCGCCGACGACGCGCTCCCCCGACTCCGGTCCATGCTCGAAGAGCTCTCGCACGCGAAAAAGCAAAAGCAGGGGTAGATAAAGCGATCCATCCGCTCGCCGGCGTACTGCATCCCGATCGCCATGCCGGTATGACATGAGGGAATGAGATGCGGGCGTGACATGCAAGCCAAGCGAGCGGCACACGCGAGGCACGTCCTGGCGCGTGAGCCGTGCGACGCCCACCGCGCCCATATTGTCGCGATTTTCGAAACGAATAATCCTGGGCCTCGGCGTTTATCGCGCGTTAGGGCATCCATAGAATCGACGCCTGGACTTTGCGCGCTCGCGGCACGACGCACGACGCTCATTCACAGCGATCGATGCCCCGTCGCGGACGCACGATTCGACACACCATGCAAGCGCTCGGGGCATGCCCAAAACAGCGCCCTCGCGCACACAAACAGACGCCGATCGATGAATACCCTGCACCATGACACCGCTTCGGGCCTCGCCTATCGCATACGCCCCGCAAACGGCAACGCGTCCGCCCGGCTCTTTCTGCTGCATGGCGTCGGCGGCAACGAAACGAACCTGCTCTCGCTCGCGGACACGCTGTCCGACCGATTCGAATTGATCTTCGTGCGCGGCCCGTTGACGCTCGGTCCCGCACAACACGCGTGGTTCGAGGTCCGCTTTACGCCCGAAGGCCCCGTCATCCACGCCGAACAGGCCGATGCAAGCCGCCTGCGCTTGCGCGCGCTCGTGCGCTCGCTACGCGAAAGCGACGCAGGAGCCGCCGTTCCCGCGCTGATGGCAGGGTTCAGCCAGGGCGGCATCCTGAGCGCGAGCGTCGCGCTTACGTCGCCTGACGACGTCGCGGGCTTTGCGATTCTGAGCGGGCGGATCCTGCCCGAAATCGAGCCGCATCTCGCATCGCGCGAGCAGCTCGCGCGGCTCTCGGCGTTTATCGCGCATGGCGAGCATGACGACAAACTGCGGATCGCTTTCGCCGAACATGCCGATGCGTGGCTGACGCGTCTAGGCGTGCCGCACGCCTTGCATCGTTACCCGATCGGGCATGCGCTGAGCGCGGACGTCGTACGCGATTTCTCCCAATGGCTCGACGCACGGGTCGCGATCGACGCATCCGGACGCGCGCATGCCTAAGTGAACGATCGCATCGCGTGCGAAGGGGTCCCCTCACCTGGGCCTCGTGGCACGTCGAGCTCGCGCCGGCGGCGTAACGGCCTGCACCTTACGCATCGCCTCGTCTGCCATCGCGCTTTCTTAGTGTGATCGTCGAAATTCGGGCAACTGAACGCAATGCCCGACAAAATGGAATCGCACGCGCATCGCCACGCGCTCAATGCGAACGACGATCGGGAACACGCGATGAACCCCACCTTCAAGGCCCCCGGCGTCAAACGATTCCTCGTCTTCTCGTGCGCGCCGCTCTTCGTTGCGGCATGTAGCCCGCATAGCGATCAAAACGCGGCGCCCGCCAGCGACGCCGCGGCGGCATCCGCGCCCGCGGCAGACTTCGCATCGGCTCCCGCAGCGGCGGCGCAAGCAGTCACATCCGGGCCTTCAGTCGCCGCCGCCGCGTCGGATGCGCAGGCATCGGCCACGGCCGAAGCGTCGGACGCCGGCGCGGCGCCGATCACGGAGAATCATGCAGCCCTCGCGCCAGCCGCATCCGACGTCGGGGCATCGGCCGCCGCCGCCGCGCCCGCCTTCGAACTGCGGCCTCACCTCCCGGGTCACGACTTACAGGCCGATATCGTGAGCCCGGCGCTGCCGGCGCCACCGCCAGCCGCGCACGGCCCGGGACCTCTTGCCGGTGGCGCCGCGCCACCGGCGCTCGCCACGAGCGACGCCCGCGCGGCCGACACCCAGCCGGCTTCGAGTGCCACCATCCCCTCGGGCTTCGCGTCCGTCGACAAGGCGATCTCGGACATGATCTCGGGCAATCTGGTGTTCAACGTACCGACGCCCATCGACGTCGACGACTCCTGTCCGTGCCGCATCGATGCGATTCTGAGCCCAAACGTCGGTGTCGCGACGCTCCGTGCCCAGATCGCGGCCAGCAATCCCGACGCGACGGATTTTCAAAGCGCATCCATCAAGATGTCCGACAGAATGACCGCGCGTCTCTCGGCGGACCCCGACGATTTCACGGTCGATCCGAAGGGCGATCAGGAACAGGCGGTCGGACTCCAATCGCCGGCCAAATGGTCGTGGCTCGTGACGCCGAACAACTGGGGACGTCACACACTGCACCTCGTCATCTTCGCGAACGTCGACATTCAAGGACAGTCGGCGCCCGTGGGAGTCGTGACGTTCGACAAGCCGCTCGAAGTCACGGTCACGCCGGTCGGCAGAATCAAGCGCTTTATCACGGCGCATGGCGAGTGGGCGTGGGGCGCGCTCGTCGTCCCCTTCGCCGTCTGGCTCTGGAAGCAACGCCGAGTCCTCGGACTGTAGCGAACGCATGGCATGCGCGACACCCGCGCGCCGATCGCAGCGAACAACGAACGCCCTCAGCGCGCCCCGCCCGGGATCGTGTTCGACGGCACGATGTCGTGCCGCAACAGCATCCACATGAACGCGATCTCGTCGAGCATATTCGGGAACACGACATCGTCGACGCGCCCGACCCCGAGAAAGCGCACGACCTCGAAATCCTCGCCGTGCTGCTCCGACGTCACGATCGGCGCAAGCGATCCTTCAGGCGCGTTGCCGAGCCGCACGAACAGCAGCTTCGCCTTGCGCGACCGTGCGTGAATCGCATCGTTCAGACTGCTCGCTTCGTGCGGCACGTACGCATCGTCCTCGACCGTCGCGACGTAGAGCTTCGGCTCGTCGAGTTCGTAGAGCTTCTTGAAACGATAGACGCAACGCCCGAGATAACCGCGATCCTCGGCTTTCGACGGATCGTGGTGATTGAACATGTCCTTGACGCCGAATGCGTCGAGATAAAACCGGTGGTCGCATATGCCGAGGTTCGACGACCCGCGCGCCTCGACGGGAATCGGCACATAGTGACGCGGCGACATCATCTCGCCGAAATCGTCGCGGATCATATGATCGACCGCGCGCGGACCGCTGAAGATCCAGTCGAACGGCAGCGAATAGCGCTTGAGACCGTATTGCTTGAACACGCGGCTCGGCATGCAATTGAAACCGAGGCTCACGGCGTGATGGTAGGTCGGCCCCTTCGATACGCGATGTCGGGCCGCTTCCGGCCGCATATGGTGGACGACATGCGACATCAAGATCGGCAACGCCTCGGGGCTTTGCACGAAGCCGTTCACGATGCGCGTCATCCCGTCCTCGAACGACGCGTCGGCAAACTGGCGCAGATTGTCCTTGAATCCGGGCGCATCGGGCTCACGGCCCAGGATGCCGAGATACGCGGCGCGCAGTCCCGCGCGCGCAAGCCGCTCATGCTCGGATGACGCGACTTCGGCAACCGGCGCGTCGGCGACGACCTGGCTCACCCCCCGACTGAACATGCGATTCAGCATTCGTGTCCTCGTTGACCGATCATCGGACCGGTGTTGTCGGCGCTGAGTCTACCTTAGAGACAAAACCCGTTTCAATTCCTGTTCGAGGCTCGCTATGATGGCGCGTCGCCCGACGCATGCGTGCCGGCATGTTTGCGTTGCGCAGATCGAGGCATTCAGACGTCGCACGCCGCGTGCACGGATCAGAAACCGCCATCAGGCACGCGCCACGAGAACAAGGACAGGGGATGGCCGTCAGGCAACCAGACAATCTGCACATACTGTTTCCCGAGCTTGCGTCCTCGGCCGCGCGCGATCCCGGCTTGAATCGCGCGGACATCGTCGAGACCGAACTCGAAACGCCGCCCTTTCGTCTCCGATCGCCGTGGATCAGCGCGCGCATCCACTCGCGCCTCGACGCCACGGTCCGCGATGCGGTCGACATCACCGACGCGGACGAAGCGCGCGGCCTGCGCTTGCTCGCCCAACTCGCCGATGCGCGCGTCGGCGGGACCTTCTGGGCCGATGCGCCGGCCGTTTCTCGCCCCATCGACACGCTGCTGTGTCTGCCCGACGACGCCGCGGCGGCGACGCACATGCTCGAAGACATCGCCGCGCGGCACGACGCGACGCGTGTCTTCGCCCTCGCGCCGACCTCCGCGCTCGCGGCACGCGCACACCGTACAGGCTGCGTCGCAACCGCCGAACCCTGCGACCCGTGGCCGCTTCTCGACCAGGTCGACACCGTGCATGTCGGTGCCGAGACCCCCTATGCATTGCTCGCGCTCGCGGCCGGCAAACGTCTCGTCTGCCACGCACCGATCGCATACAGCGGCTGGGGCGTGAGCGACGACGAACCCGGCGTGCCGCGACGCGGCACGCGGTCGATCGGTGCGCTTGCGGCAGCCGCGCTCCTGCGCGCCGCGCGCTACGCCGATCCGTTCCTGGGCCGTCCATGCTCGGCCGAGCAAGCGATCGACTACCTCGCGGAATGGCGCCGCCTTGCGGAGACGACGCGCGGCATCGGCAGCGTATTCGGCATCGCATGGTGGAAACGGCGCGAAGTCATGGCGCTGCTGACCGCGCGCCACGCGCACCCGCTCGACAACGCGCCGCAATCGGCCGTCGCGAAGGCGGGCGCGCGCAAGGGCGCCGTGCTGGCCTGGTCGTCGCAGATCTCGACCGAACTCACGCGGCACGCGCGCGAGGCCGACGTCGAGGTCTGGCAAGTCGAAGACGGTTTCGTACGCTCCGTCGGCCTCGGCGCGAACGCCACGCCGCCGCACTCGCTCGTCGTCGATCGCAAGGGCATCTATTTCGATCCCACGCGCCCGAGCGAACTCGAATCGATTCTGCAACACACCGTGTTTTCGCCGGCCCTGCTCGCACGCGCCGCGTCGTTGCGGCATGCGCTCATCGCGCGCCGCATCAGCAAATACAACACGGGCGCGCATCGTCCCTACACGCGGCGCGCGGCCGCCGGACAACGGATCGCGCTCGTGCCGGGCCAGGTCACCGACGACCGCTCGGTCATGCTCGGCGGCGGCGCGATTCGCGACAACCTCGCCTTGCTCGCGCAGGCGCGCGCGGCCGCGCCCGACGCGTGGATCATCTACAAACCCCATCCCGATGTCGAAGCGGGCCAGCGCGCGGGCCTCGTGCGCGACGCGGACGCATACCGGTTCGCAAACGAGATCGTGCGCGATCTCTCGATGCCCGTGCTCCTCGACGACGTCGACGAGGTTCATGCACTGACATCGCTGACCGGTTTCGAGGCGCTGCTGCGCGGACGCCGCGTCGTCGTCCACGGCCAGCCTTTTTACGCGGGTTGGGGCCTGACCAACGACAAGGTGGCCACGCCGCGCCGCAACCGGATCCTGTCGCTCGACGAACTCGTCGCGGGCACGCTGCTGCTCTATCCGCACTACCTCGATCCCGTCACGCATTTGCCGTGCCCTGTCGAAATCCTGCTCGAACGGCTCGATGATCCGTCGCTGTGGGTCAACGGCCCGCGCATCGTCGCCCGGCAGGCCTATGGGCGCCTGCGTCGCGCGCTTGGGTTGCGCTAGTGCAGGCGCGGGCTGCGCGACAAACGTGCGAGATCCCCCTACACTTGCGCAAGCCGAACCGATAGGCCATCTCATCGCGAAAGGAAACCTTGTCTTGCGCCTCGCTCTGTTCACGCTCGAAAGCCTCGCCAATGCCACAGCCGTGCGCCGCTTCGTCGCATCGCACGGACACGATCTCGTGCTCGTCGGCCTCTCGGACCCGTTTCGGCAATCGATGGGCGGCTCGCTCGGACAGACCTGGCGCCATCTGAAGCGCTCGGGTCCGCGTTTTCTGCCCTATCTCGCAGCCAACTTCAGTTTGCCGCGTCTGCGCGGCGCACTGCCCGCGCGACGCGCGAACCGCGACGCCGAAGACCAGCCCCTTCGCGATCTCTGCGCCGCGCTCGACATTCCGGCGATCGTCGTCAGCGACGTCAACGACACGGACATTCGCGATCGGCTTCGCAGTCTCGATGTCGATCTGCTGATCTCGTTTCATTTCGACCAGATCTTCGACGCGCAGACGCTCGGCATTGCGCGACTCGGCGGCGTCAACGTCCATCCGTCGTTGTTGCCTCAGCATCGCGGCCCCGTGCCGACGCTCCACGCGCTGCTCGAACACCCGCCGCGTTTCGGCGTGACCGTGCACCGGCTCGTGCCGCAGATCGATGCGGGGCCGATCCTCGCGCAGGCGCCCGTTACGTTGCCCGAACGCACGACGGCGCTGCGCGCCGCGAGTCTGCTGCACGAACGCGGCGGCGAACTGCTCGACGCCGTATTGCCCGCGATCGCATCGGGCACGGCGCACGAGTCGCACGCAGCGACGCTGCCGTATTGTCCGTTCCCGACACGATCGCAATTGCGCGACGTATCGAAGCGCGGCCTCAGCGCCGCCGATTGGGCGGATATCTGTGCGGCGCTGAAGCTGTCGATCCGATGACACGTACCCGGCGACACGCGCCGTTTAACGCTTCGCGATCCGCGCAAGCGTCTCGATCGTCCGCGTGATCTGTGCGGGCTCGTGCATCGCGCAGATAAAGAAACGCAGGCGTGCCGCGCGCTCCTCGACGGCCGGATAGAAGATCGGCTGCACATTGATCCCTTCCTCGAACAACGCGTTCGCCCACTGTGCGGCCTTTAACGAACTGCGCGTCATGATCGGCACGACCGCATAGCCCGCGCTCGACCCCGTATCGAATCCCGCGGCGCGCGCTTCGCGCAGGAACTGGCGGCCGCGCGCTTGCAGCATCGCGACGCGCTGCGGCTCCGCGAGCATGCGCGTGAGCGCCGCGAGCGAGCCCGCCGCCAGCGCGGGCGCGAGGCCGACGCTGTACAGAAAGCCCGGCGCCAGATGACGCAGCATGTCGACAAGCGGCTGACATCCCGCGATAAACCCGCCGCAGCCCGCGAGTGTCTTGCTCATCGTCCCCATCCAGAGATCGACGTCATCCGAAGCGACGCCGCTGTGCTCGCGAATACCGAGCCCCCGCTCGCCGAGTACGCCGAGCGAATGCGCTTCGTCGACCATCAGGAACACGCCGTGCCGCGCGCGGATATCGACGAAGCGCGCGAGATCCGGCAGATCGCCATCCATGCTGTACAGCCCTTCGATGACGACGAGCACGTTGCGATAGTCGCCGCGCGTGCGCGCGAGCAAGGCGTCGAGTTCACGCCAGTCGTTGTGCGCGAACGAAAGCCGCTTCGCGCCGCTCAGTTGCGCGCCTTGCACGACGCTGTTGTGCGCGAGCGCATCGTGGACGATCAGGTCGCCCGGTCCGAACAAGGCGCCGATGACGGTCACGTTCGTCGCATGTCCGCTGACGAAGGCCACGCAATCTTCCGTGCCATAGAGGTCCGCAAGCGCACGTTCGAGATCGCGTTGAATCGGTCGCTCGCCCGCGACCATGCGGCTTGCCGATGCCGACACGCCGTATCGGTCGATCGCCGCCTTCGCCTGATCGACCACCGTGGGATCGGACGACAGCCCGAGGTAGTTGTAATTCGCGAAGTTGATGTACTCGCGCCCGCCGATACGCGTCGTCGCGCCGGCGGCGCCCTCGTGCACGCGAAAGAACGGCGACTCGACCTGCAGGGCGTCGCCCATCTGGCGGATCAGACTGACCTGCTGATACTGCGGCATGGCCTCGAAGCGCGCACGCGCATCCCACCGGGCATCGCCGTCCGTGCGCGAGGCCTGCCCCTTCGGCATCGCCTGCTCGCATCCCGCCTCGTCGCGTTGCGCGTCGTTCGACACGCGTTCGAGCTGACGCTTGAGCGCGGCGGCCGCGAGCTGCTTGCGGATTGAGTCACCCATTACCATCGGTGCGCCTGTCCCTGATCGACGATGTGTGTGGTGCACGGACACGTATCGTGCCTCCGCCTATCCGCGCCCCCCACCCGGTGTGCGGTGCGACGTGCGCGCTCATTCAACGGCTTCCGTTTGATCGACGGACAGCGCGACGCCCGCGGCGCCGCGGGCGCGCGTCGATTGTTCGCGATCGAGCGCATGCGCGCTCGCGAGCTGCGCGATCGCCGCGTCACGCGCGGGCAACGCATCGCCGACGGCGCCGGCCTCATCCGCTTCGACCGACGCGACCGAATCGACGATGCGTTCCGCGAGCGAACGCACGCTGACGCCTTCGGCGATCGCCATGACCGACAGCTTGACCTCGAATCGTTCCTCGACGGCCATGCCAAGTTCCATGCCCATCAGCGAGTCCATGCCCATATCGAGCAGGGCGTGATCGCGTTCGACGCGCTCGGGCGCGAGATGAAGAATGCGCGCGATCTGCATGCGCAAAGTCGTCTCGACGAAGGCGAGCGCCTCGTGTCGCGGCAAGGTCCGAATGCAGTCGCGCGCGCGATGCGCGCCGTCGCTCGGCGCTTCATCCGCCGCATGCGACCGGATCGACGCATAGCGTCGCGCGTGCGCGGCCGGCATGCCGCGCGCGAGCGCCTGCCAGTCGAGACGCACGACGGTCTCGCCGGCCTCGCCCGCGAGCAGTACGCGTTCGAGCGCGTCGAGCGCTTCCTGCGACGAAATCGATGCGCCGCCAATGCGGGTCTGCAGCGCGTCGCGTGTTTTCGCGTGGCGCGCGAGAAAGCCCACGTCGTCGAGCGGCCCCCAAGCCATCGCGGTGCCGGGCAACCCCGCTGCGCGACGCATCTCGACGAGCGCTTCGACGAAACTGTTCGCGGCGACATAACTCGACTGCCCGGGATTGCCGAACGCCGTCGTCGCCGACGAATAGACGATAAAGAAATCGAGCGCATGCCCGATCGTCGCGCGATGCAGATTCCACGCGCCCGCGACCTTCGGTTCGAGCACGGCTTCGAAACGCGCGTCGTCGAGATTGCGGACCAGGCCGTCATCGATATGCATCGCCGAATGCAACACGCCTTTAAGCAGCGCACCGCGCGCCGCGATCGACGCGACGAGCGCATCGACGGCCACGCCGTCGGTCACGTCGCACGATACGACGTCGACCCGCGCACCGAACTGTGTGCGCCAGCGCGCGAGTTCCTCATGGGCCGAATCGACCAGCGTGGCGCCGCGACTCGCCAGCGTCACATCGCGCGCGCCGCGCTCGATCATCCGGCGCGCGGTCGCGAATCCGAGTCCCCCGGTGCCGCCCACGACGAGGTATGCGCCGCGCGCATCGAGCGTCAAGACGTTCTGCGACGCCCGGCCACGTGTCGGCGCGGGCACACCCGACGCGTACCCGACGAGCACTTTGCCGATCTGACGAGCCTGCTGCATATACCGGAACGCCTGCTTGACACGCCTCGCCGCAAACACGCGATACGGCAACGGATGCAAGGCGCCGTCTTCGAAGGCCTGCATGACATCGGCAAACAGGCGCGTCGTGAGCTCGGGCAATGCGCCCATCAACTGGTCCGCATCGATGCCGAAATAGCTGATGTTGTTGCGAAACGGCCGCAGGCCGATCGCGGTGTTCTCATAGAAGTCGCGCTTGCCGAGTTCGAGGAAGCGGCCGAACGGGCGCAAGGTATCGATGCTGCGCACCATCGCCTCGCCCGCGAGCGAATTCAGCACGATGTCGACGCCCGCGCCGCCCGTCGCCTCCCGGATCGCGTCGGCAAACCCGAGACTCCGCGAATCGAACACGCGATCGGCGCCGAGCAGACGCACGAATTCGCGCTTCTCGTCGCTGCCGGCCGTGGCGAAGACCTGGGCTCCGAGATGACGCGCGAGCTGGATCGCCGCCACGCCGACGCCGCCCGCGCCGCCATGGACGAGCACGCGTTCGCCACGCCGCACGCGCGCGAGTTCGACGAGCGCGTACCAGACCGTGAAGAACGTCGTGGGGATCGTCGCGGCTTCTTCGAACGTCATCGAGGCGGGCTTGTGCGCGATCGCGGTCGCACGCGTCCATGCGCGCGTCGCGAACGATGCGGGCGCGAATCCGAGCACCGCGTCGCCGGGCGCGAAAGCCGTGACGCGCGCGCCGACGCGCGTCACGCGTCCGCTGAATTCCATGCCGACCGTCGCGCCCGCGAAGCCCGTTTCGACGGCCTCGTCAGACAGCAATCCCATCGCGTACATCACGTCGCGGAAATTCAGGCCCGTTGCGACGGGTTCGATTTCGACCTCGTCGTCGGCCGGCATGCGGGCGGGCGGCGCGAACCATTCGAGGTTGCGAAGCGATCCGGGCGCATCGAAGGCAAGGACCGCATGCGTCGATGCAGGCGCGCGACGACGCGCTTCGTCGGCATCGAACAGGCGCGGCACGAACCGGCCTGACGGTGCGAGGACCACCTCCTCCTCGACGTCGGCGGCAAGCAATTCGGCCGCGAGCGCCTGGGCCGCACAGTCATGCGCCGAGGCGACGTCGATGAGACGCCAGTCGAATGCGGGATGCTCGTTAGCGAGCACGCGTCCGAGCCCCCAGAGCGTGGCCTGTTCCGGACGTCGTGCCGGTGCTTTGCGTTCGTTGTGCTCGTCGTGCACATCGCGCGCAACGGGCTCGAACGCGAACGGCGCGCCGTCACGCGTGACGATATGGATCTGCGCGCGCACGCCGTCGATCTCGCGCACGCGCCGCGCGAGCGAAATCGATGTCGCGTGCTGCGCGCGCATGAGATCGGCGCCTTCGGCATCCGCGCGCAGCATCGTCTCGGGCGCGACAAACACGAGCCGCGGCCGCGACGTGCGTTCATGCGCCGAAGCGGCGGCATCGAGGACCTCGCTCACGACATCGCGCGCCACGATGGCTACCTCGGCGTCCGAATCGCGTTCGCGCAACGCCGCGGCGAGCGCGGCGGCGAAGGCGTCCGCGTCCTTGTCGGCGGGCACCAACAGCCACGGCGCGGCCGACGATGCCGCGTCATCGAGCGACATCGACGCCATCGAGAGCATCGGCGACGCGGGCGAGGCCACGCGAGCCGGCGCGCGCGCGATCACCAGCGCCGGCGTGCCTTCGAGTTCAAGACCCTGCTCCGCGACCGGCGTGATGTCGTCGAACCCGGCCTCTTCGAGCACACGCACGAGATGCGCTGTCGAATACATCGCATCCGTAACCTCATGCGAGGCGAATGCGATATCCGCGAAGCGGCTGTGCCGCGATTCGGCAAGCACGAGGTATGCGCCCGGCGCGAGCCAGCCGCGCACGGCCGACAGCACCGCAAGCGGATCGCGTTGCCGCGCGAGCAAGCGATCGGCGATCACGATGTCGTAAGGCGTCGCGTCGTCGATCGTCAGCGTCGAACGCTCCGATAGGCCGATGGCCACGAAGCGTCCGATGTCCGGATCCTCGGCCGCGAGCGCCGCATGTTGCTGTGCCGTGCACGCCAATGCGCGATCGCAACGCGCGGCGGGCAACGCGATATCGAGCGGCTGCGGCACGTCGATATCGGCGGGCACGATTTCGAGCACGCGCAAGCGGCGCGGCGCGCGCCACGCCTCGACGGCGCGCGCCGCGAACGCGCCGGCCAATGCACGCGCATGCGACCACGTCGGCGATGCGTCGAAATAGTGTTCGACGAGACTGCGATGTGTCGCCGACACCGTCGTCTCCGGTCCGCGCGGCACCTGCCACAAGGCCGGCAATGACGCGCCGCCCTGCGCAAGCAGCGTCAGTTCGGCGACATGCGCGGGAGACAATTCGAGCACGCTGCGCCACAACGCGTCGGCATCCGGCCACGCATCGCAGGCTTCGGACTCGCGCACGAGACGCGAGCCGTCCCAACGCGCGAGACCGTCTTCGACGAGCATGCGCGCGAGTCGCGCGACACGATCCGCATGCGGGCCGTGCAGCGCGGGCGCATCGAATGCGCCGGTCGCGTCGAACGCACGCAGCGCGTAGGCGCTCGCGAGTACGTCGAGCAGCGGCAGCACTTCGGTCAAGTGCATCGTGCGCCGCGCGTGCGGGTCGGTCTCGGCCAGCACGCGCGAGGCATCGGCAAGCAAGACCGACATCGCGGGCAGCGGGGTCGCGTCGAAGCCGTCCGCCAGCGGCCGCGCTTCGAGACGATACGCATAGCGCGCGGGCGCGACATAGCGCCGCGACAGCAGATCGACGCGCCGGAAGCGACACGCGCCGAGCCGCGCGACGACGCGTCCCCGCGCATCGAGGAAATCGAACGACGCGACGATCGAATGCGGACTGCGGCGATTCACTGTCGCGAGCACGCGCTCGATGGCGTCGCCGCGCAGGTAGTCGATGCGCGCGATCTGTACGGGCACGTAGGCGGCGCGATCCGTCTCCGACGCATCGTTCGCAAGCAGCGCGAACAGCGGATGAAAGCCCGCGTCCATCAGCGCGGGATGCAAGCGATAGATCGAGCGATCCTCGGCCGACGATGTCGATGTCGATGTCGATGTCGAAGCCAGTGACAACGCCGCATCGAGTTCGGCGACATCGACAAACTCGCCGAGCGCGGCATCACGTGTCGCATGCACGACGCGCATGCGACGGAACGCCGGCCCATAGCGGAGTCCGATCATCTCGGTGCGCGCGTAAAGCGTATCGGCGTCGAGCACGGGCGACGCGCGCAAACGCATCAGCGTCTCGGACGACACCCGCTCCTCGCGCGCCTCAAGCGTCGTGCCGCTCGCGAGGAGCCGGCCGACCACGTTCGTCGCCCACGGATCCTCGCTCATGCGATCGCGCGTCTCGATCGTGAAGGCCGCCGTACGCGCGTCGATCGTCAGTCGGAAGCGCTTCGCATGGGAGGCCTGGAACACGACGGGCTGGCGAATCTCGACATGTTCGAGCGCGCAGGTCTCGGTGCCGAAGAACGCGGTCGCCGCGGCAAGCGCCATCTCGACGAAACCCGCGCCGGGAAATGTCACGCCGCCGTCGACGATATGGTCCGCAAGAAACGGCAGACGTACCGGATCGATCTGGTTTTCCCATGCCCACGCATGCTCCGGGAGCCGATACCCGAGCAAGGGATGCACGCGATGCCGATGCGTAAGCCCGTAGCCTTCGGCCGTCGGCACGACGAGATAGGGCTCGCGCTGCCACGGATAGCGCGGCAGCGCGGAGGCCGTCAAGGTGGCCGCCGAATTGCCCGCCGATGCGACAAAACGCGTTCGATCGACAGGCGCGCCGTGCGCGATCGCGGACAGGATCGCGCGCTGCAGCGTCGCCGCGCTGTCCTGCTGACGCTTGAGCGTCGCGAGCGCGGTGCCCTGCACCTTGAGCGCGTCGAGCGACTGCTTGACGTAGGTACGCAAGATCGAATGCGGACCGATCTCGACGAACATGCGCACGCCGTCGTCGACGAGACGCGCGATCGCGTCGCCGAACCGCACGGGTTCGCGAATATTGCGCCACCAGTAACGCGCGTCGAGCGCGGAGCCCACGAGCGTCGCGCCAGTCACCGTCGAAACGAAACGGCGTTCGCCGTCGCGCGGCGCGAGGTCGGCGAGACGTTCGCGGATCGTCGATTCGACCGTGTCCATCTGACGGCTATGGAACGCGTAGTCGAGTTCGAGCACCTGGAAGAACGTACCGTGGGCGCGCAACGCATCGCGAATCGCATGCAGTCCCGCAAGCGACCCGGCGAGCGTGACGGACTCGGGACTGTTGACGCCCGCGATTTCGATATCGTGCGCGAGATCGAGGCGTGCGACGAGTTCACGCGCCTGTGCCTCGCCGATACCCGCCGCGGCCATGCGGCCCCGCCCGCGCGTCATCGCCTGCGCGCGACTGCGCTCTTTGACGACATGCACGGCGTCGCGCAGCGTCAACGCGTGCGCGGCCCAGGCCGCGGCGACCTCGCCGACGCTATGCCCGACACAGGCCTCGAAAGCCACGCCGCGCGCTTCGAGCGCGCGTACGATGCCGACCTGGATTGCAAACAGCAGCGGCTGCGCGTGTTCGGTCGCGGCGATCGCATCCGCATCGACGCCCGCTTCGAGCGCGGCCCGCAGCGAAGGACTGCCGTCCGCGCACCAGAATGCGTCGACGTCGTCGACGGCCGCGCGAAACAGCGGGTCTTCGACGATGAGCCGCTGCGCCATGCCGGCCCACTGCGCGCCGTTCCCCGAAAAAACAAGCGCGAGACGCGAATCCGTCTCGATGATCTCGCCGCGCACGACGGATGCGCTGTCGCCGTCCGGCGACGCGAGCGCGATGAGCCCCGCGTGCGCGTCGTCGAGGTCCGACGGCGCGACGATCGCGCGCTGTTCGAGCCATTGCCGCCGATGCGCGGCAGCGCTTGCGAGCGCGTGCCACGACACGCCCGCGGCAAGCCGCGCCTCGTATTCGGCCGCCAGCGCGGCAAGCGCCGCGCGCGAGCGCGCGGACAGCACGAGAGGCGCGAGGGCCGGCGCCGCAACGTCGCCTGCAACGTCATCCGCGTCACCGATCGCGCGGACGTGCACGCGATGCGAAGGAATGTGTAATGTCGAGCTCCGCGATGCCGATGCCTGCACACGCGGCTCACGTCCGTCTCCCCCCTGCGGCGCGGCGCGCGGTCCCTCGCCGAGCGCGACGTGCGCGTTCGTCCCGCCAAAACCGAACGAATTGACACCGATCACGAGTCGATGCCCGTCCTCGCCGATCGGCGTGAGGCGATCCACGACGCGCAGCCGCCCGCCCTCGAAATCGATATTCGGGTTCGGTTGCTCGAAATGCAGCGTGCGCGGCACCGCGCGATGCTTGAGGCACAGCACGGCCTTGAAGAGCCCTGCCATGCCCGATGCCGTTTCGAGGTGGCCGATATTGGTCTTGACCGAGCCGATCAGCAACGGCGCGTCGGCGGACCGGCCCGCGCCCGCGACTTCGATCAGCGCGCGCGCCTCGATCGGATCGCCGACTGCCGTACCCGTGCCGTGCGCTTCGACGTAATCGAGCGTAAGCGGATCGATCTCGGCGCGCGCATACACGGTGCGCAGCAGCGCGGCCTGTGTGACCGCGCCCGGCACACTGATGCCGCCCGGCGAATAGCCGTCCGAATTGACGCCCGTCCCTTCGATGACCGCATGAATGACGTCGCCGTCCGCGAGCGCGCGGTCGAGCGGCTTGAGTACGACGACCGCGCCGCCTTCGGCGCGTACATAGCCGTCCCCGCTCGCATCGAACGCGCGGCATCGTCCGCGCGGCGACAGCATCGAGGCTTTCGAAAAGCCGACGAAGCCGAACGGATGCATGAGCAGATTCACGCCACCCGCAAGCGCGGTCTCGACCTCGCCCGACTGCAGCGCGCTGACCGCCTGATGCAGCGCGACGAGCGACGACGAACAGGCCGTATCGATCGAGAGACTCGGTCCGCGCAGGTCGAAGAGATAGGAAATCCGATTCGATGCGATGCTCAGCGTGTTGCCGGTCGCCGAATACGGATCGACCGAGTTCAGGTCGTCCATGCTGCGGTTCGCGTAGTCGGTCCCTGCCACGCCGATATAAACGCCGCAATTCCGGCCGCGCATGTCGCGCGGCACGATGCCCGCGTGCTCGAACGCTTCCCAGGTCAGTTCGAGCAAGAGCCGCTGCTGCGGGTCCATCTGCGTGGCTTCGCGCGGCGAAATGCCGAAAAAGCCCGCATCGAACCCCGCGATATCGTCAAGCACGCCGGCCGCGAACGTATAGCTCTTGCCGGGCTCGCTCTTGGACGGATGCGAATAGAACGCGGTGCCGAACCGGTCCGCGGGCACCTGGGTCACCGCGTCACGTTCGGCTTCGAGCACACGCCAGAACTCTTCCGGTCCGGACACCCCGCCCGGAAATCGGCACGACATGCCGACAATCGCGATCTTGCGTTTATTCATGGCTGCTTTGTCGTTCCCGCACTTTTACATCTACTACATATTCGGTAATCACCCATTCACATCTACTACATATTTAGTAGGCATGGGTTCGCGCATACTCAAAACTGAGTAGTCGTTGTTCGAATATATAAGCGCATTTATATTCTAATAATCGACATCAATTCTCTCGTCCCGGCACATAAGAAAATCGGCTAAGAATCGCGTCGGCCAAGCGTGCCGGCAGCACGCCCAGCACGCGCATGCCAAGCGCAAGCGCGCCCGGAAACGCGATATCGGCGCGCCCCGCGGCAAGCTTGTCGCGAATGTGACGCGCGGCCCGGTCCGCCGACCAGAGCATCGGCTTGTCGCCCGGAAAACCATCGCTCATCGCGGTCTTGACGAAGCCCGGCATGACGACGGACAGGCGGATCCCGTCGCGCGTCAGCATCGGACGCACGGCGTCGCCCCAGGCCTTCAACGCCGCCTTGCTCGCGCAATAGGCCGGTGAAATCGCCATGCCGCGCAACGCGGCAAGCGAGCTCACCAGGGCCAACTGGCCGCGCCGGCGCGCGCGCATGCGCTCGATCACAGGCAGCGCCGCATGCAGCGCGCCGTGGAAATTGACGTCGAGCATGAAGGCCATCCGTGCGCGGTCTTCCCAATCGCGCGTCGTCGCAAGCGTGCTCGACGCACCCGCGTTCGCGATCAGCAAATCGATCGGATGCGCGTCGTCGAACGCGTCGAGCCACGTCCCCATCGCGTCGGCATCGCGGACATCGATCTCCGCAACGACAACCCGTGCGCCGCGCGCCTCGCAGGCGCGCGCGCACGCGTCAAGCCGCTGCGCATTGCGCCCCATGAGTCCCAACACGACGCCCGGCTGCGCATACGCCAACGCCAGCGCTAAGCCGATACCGGCGCTCGCACCGGTAATGACAATGTGGCGGGCTGCGATCCTAAGCATCAGTCAATGTAATGAATGTATGTTTTGATCCCTTAGCCAGACTCAGCGTTCGGGGAGCATACTTCATAACGACGAAATTGAATATCGCGCGTAAAAAATCGAAGCTTTCACGCGCTGACATTCAAGCGATGGCGGGATTCATATCGCATCGCTATAATCCAGCGCCAACCGATTTATTTTTCGCTTGGCACAATCGCATGCGCATCGCGATCGATGCGCGAAGCGATGCGGCGCTCGATCAATCGGTCGCTTCACGATGGCGGTGTGCGGGTCAAGGCATGCGGTTGACGATGCCCGGCTCGCAGGTTTTCGATTTCTGCGTCCTTGCCTGAGGGTTCGTGCGTACGGCCCCGAGTGCAGGGAATACCTGGACCTTGAAAAAGTTGGAACACACCACTGGCAGCGTGACGGCAGCGGGGCCGTCGACGGGGAACTCGCACGGAATCGTCACGCGCCTGCGACGCATCAATCGGCTCTTCGCCGTCACGGTGCTCGTCCCGACGATCGCTTCCGTGCTGTACTACGGTCTCATCGCGTCCGATGTGTACGTGTCCGAGTCACGTTTCGTCGTGCGCTCGCCGCAAAAGCAGGCACAAGCGAGCGTCATGGGCGCGCTGCTGCAAGGCACGGGTTTCTCGCGCACGCAGGACGACACGTATCCGGTCATCGACTATATCCAGTCGCGCGACG
This sequence comes from Pararobbsia silviterrae, assembly GCF_003628125.1. GTDB lineage: Bacteria > Pseudomonadota > Gammaproteobacteria > Burkholderiales > Burkholderiaceae > Pararobbsia > Pararobbsia silviterrae. Next base: position 85,971 of record NZ_RBZU01000012.1, on the reverse strand, counting down.
CGCTACGCGAGCTCGACCGCGGCCACTTCATCGTCGACGAATATTCGAAACGCGGCGACTTCATCAGCCGGTTTCATACGCGCTTCGACGACAGCTTCGAGGCGTTGTTCAAATACTATGTCCGCAACATCGTGTCGGCCGACCTCGACGCGACGACGGGCATCACGACGCTCCAGGTGCGCGCCTATACGGCCGACGACGCCGCGCGGCTCAACGACACGCTGCTCGGCATGAGCGAGCGTCTGATCAATCGCATGAACGCGCGCGCGGCCGTCGACGCCATCCAGTTCGCGCAGCACGAGGTCGATCTCGCCGCGGCGCAGGCCAAGGACGCCGCCGCCGCGCTCGCCGCCTATCGGAACACGAATCTCGTGTTCGACCCCGAACGCCAGTCGGCGCTGCAATTGCAGCAAGTGACGGGATTGCAGACGCAATTGTTCGAAGCGCAGACCGAACTCACGCAGCTTCAATCGATCTCGCCGCAGAACCCGCAGATCCCGGTGCTCAAGACGAATATCGACACGCTGCAGCGGCAAATCCAGGCGGCCACGGGCCATGTCAGCGGAGACAGCGGTTCGCTGTCGCAGAAGGCGGCCGCCTACGCCCGGCTGCAACTCGAGTCGCAATTCGCCGACAAACAGCTTGCGACCGCGATGACGGGTCTCGACACCGCGCGTGCCGAAGCCGATCGCCAGCAGCTCTATCTCGAACGGCTCGTTCAACCGAACACGCCGGACATCGCGATCGAACCGCGACGCCTGCGCGGCATCCTCAGCGTGTTCGTGCTCTCGCTGATCGCATGGGGATCGATCAGTCTGCTGCTCGCGAGCGTGCGCGAGCACCGGGATTGACGCGATGAACTCGGGGGCATGGCACCGCTTCGGCCGCTCGTTCGCGATTCAGCGGCGCGTGATCTTCGCGTTGATCATGCGCGAGATCATCACGCGATATGGGCGCAACAATATCGGCTTCGCCTGGCTGTTCGCCGAGCCGATGCTCTTTACGATCGGGATCACGGTGCTCTGGTCGGTCGCGAAGGAAAACGCGGGCGGCCACCACATCAACATCATCGCGTTCGCGATCACGAGCTACACGACGGTCCTCATGTGGCGCAACACGATCGGCAACTGCACGCACGCGGTCGTGCCCAATCAGTCGCTGCTGTTCCATCGCAACGTCAAGATCATCGATTTCTTTTTCGCGCGCATCATCCTCGAAATTTCGGGCGTGACGTTCTCGACGGCCGTGCTTTTCCTCGCACTGCTCATCACGGGTTTGATCCCGCCGCCGGCGGACGTGCTGACGATGATCGGCGGCTGGATCCTGCTCGCCTGGTATTCGATAGCGATGGGGCTGCTGATCGGCGCGCTCTGCCAGTACGACGAACTCGTCGAACGCATCTGGCATCCGCTCGCCTATTTTCAGTTGCCCGTCTCGGGGGCGTTCGCGATGGCGAGCTGGCTGCCGACGCCGCTCCGGAAAGTCGTGCTGCTGTTTCCCGCGGCCAATTGCGCCGAAATCGTCCGCGACGGCTATTTCGGCGATGCGATCAAGTCCTACTACGACGCCGGCTATGTCGCGACGATCTGTCTCGTCCTGACGTGGCTCGGCCTGCTTGCCGTACGCGGCGCCGCGCGACGCCTCGCTTAGCGAACCGTGTTCGCGAGACGACCGCGCTTGGCGCCTGGCTCTTAGTTTGCTGACGACCACGATGATCGAACTCAACCGCGTGACGAAGGAGTATGCGCAAAGGCATGGGCGCAGAACCATCCTTCGCGAGATCGACCTGTCGATCGAAAAAGGCGAGCATATCGGCATCCTCGGCCGCAACGGCGCGGGCAAGTCGACGCTGATCCGCTTGCTCGCGGGGTCCGAACTTCCGACGAGCGGCACGATCCGGCGCTCGATGAGCGTCTCGTGGCCGATCGCGTTTTCGGGCGGTTTCCAGGGCAGTCTGACGGGTCTCGACAATCTGCGCTTCATCTGCCGGATCTACGAAGTCGACTATCTGTCCGCGTTGCCGTTCGTCGAGGAATTCTCGGGCCTCGGCACGTATTTGAAGGAACCCGTCAAGACGTATTCGAGCGGCATGACCGCACGGCTCGCGTTCGCGATCTCGATGGCCATCGATTTCGACTGCTTCCTGATCGACGAAGTCATCGCCGTCGGCGATGCCGATTTCCAGCGCAAGTGCCGCATGGAGATTTTCGACAAACGCGCCGATCGGACCGGCATCCTCGTATCGCACGATCCGCATCTGATGAGGCAGTACTGCACGAGCGTCTACGTGCTCCACGAAGGCACGCTCCATCAGATTCCGGACATCAACGAGGCCTATGAGTTTTATGCGCGCGTCAATGCGACTTTTTGACGCCCCGCGATCGCACGACATCGCCGAGCCGAACACATGACATTCACGTTCCGGATTCGAGGACGCAGGCGCATTCGAGAAGCGAACCAGGCACGCGACGCGCGCCTCTGGGCTCAGGCGGCCGCGCTATACGAAGCCCATGTGAAGCGCCGGCCGCGCGACGTCGCGGTCGTCGTTCAGCTTGCGAACTGCCTCAAGGAAGCCGGCGAACACGCAAAGTCGCTGTCGTTCTACGAACGCGCGATCGAGCTCAGCCCGACCGATGCCGATGTGTTTCTCCAGCGCGGGCATCTGTTCAAGCTCATGAATCGCCGCGCGGATGCGCTCGCGAGCTACCGTACCGCGCTCAAACACGACGCGGACAACCCGCACGCGTTCCGTGAATTACTCGGCATGGGCGAGTACGACGATCTGCCCATCGACGACACCGTGACGACGGATGAGGCCGTCAACACGATCTGGCTCGATATCACGGACCTCATTGAGTACGCGAAGCACAATCGCAGCTTCAGCGGCATTCAACGCGTGGTGGCCAATCTCGTGCGATTCGCCGCGCAGCAGGCGCCGGGCGCCTTCCGTGTGGTCCCCGTCGTGCCCGACTATGCACGCTTGCGCGTGCTGGCCGTGCCGATCGAGCGCGTCCAGGCCTTGATCGATCTATTCGACACGCCTCGCGTCGAGCGCAAGACGATCGACAAGGCGATCCTCGCCGTCTATACGAGCCGATACAAGGTCGTGCCGACCGCCAGGGACGCCGTCGTCATCGCCGGCGCGTTCTGGATTTATCCGCACTACGACGTGATCGCGCGGCTCCGGAAGAACGGCGTGCGATTCGGCGTCTTCGTGCACGACCTGATTCCGATCAAGTATCCCGAGTACGTGCATCACGGCGCGATCGTCGATTTCCAGAACAAGTGGGTCGAGGTCCTCGGCGTGACGGACTTCGTTTTGACGAATTCCGAATACGTCGCGAGCGAAGTCAAGGCTTACCTCAACGACACCTTGACGTTCGACGTCCCCGTCAAGGCCGTGCCGCTCGCGACCGAATTGCGTGAACGCACCGCGAGCCCCGACATCGTCGACCCCGCGATCGTCGACGTCTGCCGGCATCCGTTCGTGCTCTGTGTCTGCACGCTCGAAGTCCGCAAGAATCATCTTTACCTCGTCAAGGTCTGGCAGCGCTTGCGCGAGCGCTTCGGCGAGAACGCGCCGAAGCTCGTCTTCGTCGGCAAATGGGGCTGGGACGTCGAGGAACTGCAGCTCTACCTCGAAACGCTCGGATGCCTCGACGATTGGCTGCACATATTCAACGGGATCTCGGACGGCGCGCTCGAATACCTGTATGAGCGCTGCCTGTTCACCGCCTATGTGAGCTTCGCCGAAGGTTTCGGCTTGCCGATCGGCGAAAGTCTCGTGCACGGCAAGCCCTGCATCGCGTCGAGCACGACGTCGATGCCCGAGGTCGGCGGCCGCTTCGCGCGCTATGTCGATCCGTACGATCTCGACGACGGCTTCCGCGTATTCGAACAGACACTCGCCGATCGGACGGGCCTCGAAGCATGGCGCGACGATATTCGCCAACATTTCTCGCCCCGCACATGGAACGCGTTCTGCGCCGATTTTTATCGGTGCGTCGAAACCTTCCATGCCGAATTCGAAGGCGCGCCCGCGGCTTTGAACTGTGTGCTGCCCAGCGCGAAGATCGTGCGCGGCGGCGAATCGGCGATTGCCCATCTCGCGGCAACGCGCGCGCGTATCGTCACGTTCGACGCCGCGCGCTGCACGGGGTGGTCGCAAATGGAAAAGTGGGGCGTCTGGAGCGTGAATTCCGTCGCGACACTCGAATTCGGCAGCGATCTCGAGGCCGGTTCGGACATTCAAATCTATCTGCGCCTTCGACGACCCGCGGGCAAGACATCGACGCGGCTCACGGTCCGCTGCGCGGACACCGTCGAGTCGTTTCGCCTCGCCGTGCACGACACGTTCATTGCCTTCAGCGGTGTCGTCGACGCCGATCGCCGGATCCGCATCGAACTCAATGTCCGGCGCCGAGGCTCGGACGCGGATGTCGGCGTGGGCTTCATCGCGCTCACCGCGATTGCGTACTTCGCGAAACCGCAGCACGCGACGAGTCTGTTGACCGGCACCGACTAAGCGACGCGCAGGCCCCCCGCCTCCGACGCTAAAGCACGCGGTCGTACATCGCGTTCAAGCGCGCTTTATAGGCATCCGAATTGAAGTCCCGCGCGCGTTCGATGCCCTTTTCACTCAGCTGCCGGCGCAGATCCGGATCCTGATCGAGCATACGCAATCCGCGCGCAATATCGGCGACATCGTAGGGATCGACACAAAGACTTGCATCGGCCGCGATCTCGGGCAAGGACCCGCCCGTCGAACAGAGCGTCGGCGTGCCGAGCTGCATGGCCTCGACGACCGGCAGACCGAAGCCTTCGTAAAGCGAAGGAAACACGACCGCCTTGGCCGCGCGAATCAGACTCACGAGCAACGCGCGCGGAACATAGTCGAACAAGCTGATCCGCGATCGCGATCCCGCGCCGTCCTTGTGCAACGCATGCACGAGCTTGAGTTCCTCATCGGCTTTCCAGGCCTGCGCACCGACGATGACAAGGCGCGCATCGAGGCGCGCCGACAGAAATGCTTCGACGAGACGCCGGACATTCTTCTTCGGCTCGATCGCGCCGAAAAACAGAAAATAGCCTTGCGGCGGCAAGCCGAAAATGCCTTCGACCTCCGACTCCGCGACCGCGCGATCGTGCGTCGCCCACGACGACGCATCGACGCTTTGATAGGTGTTCGAGATCTTCTGCCCGGGCGTTCCGAAGAAATCGACGATATCGGTCTTGGAACGCTCGGACACCGTACACACATGATCGGCCGTCTCGAGACACTGCTTGATAAGCCGGTAATAGTATTTTTTATTGTCGAGCGTCGTATAGGGCAGCCGCAGCGGAACGAGATCGTGAATCGTATAGATGTTCACGGCGCCCGCGACCGTCACCGGCAGCGGATACGTCCAATGCATGACGTCGGGCGGCGTGGGCAGCGAGACGCGCAGAAACGTACCGTGCCGCTTGAAATGACGGCGCGCGACATTGAACAGATTATCGACGTTGAAAATCGCCGACTCGCTCGGCAAGCGGTCGGCGAAGCGCCGCGTTTCGACGATGCCGCTTTGCACGACGTCGACCGCGCGAAATCCGAAAGGCGAGCGGACGACTTCCTTGATCGCATCGCCCGCGATGACGCGCACGCTCTTTTTACCCTGCTCGCCGCCGAGATAATCGAAAAACTGAACCTCGCGCAACAGCGGCGGCACGCCGCTGCGAATCGGCGCACCGTAGAGCGTCGATACGCCCCACCCCATGTCATGCAGCGTATTCGCGAGATTGCGCGCATACGTCGCGACGCCGGTCCCCTGCGGCAGCGCCAGATTTCTGCCGTCTATGCCTATCGTGCGCATCGCGGATGCCTCTCGGATCTTCGATCTCGTTGGCTACTTGAACGACTGGACGCCGGTCACGATCGGATAGACGACCGAGAACACGAGATTCAACACCTTCTGCATCTCGGTGACCGGGGCATTGGAGACGTAGAGCACATCGCGATTTTCGATCATGAAGCTTTGCGCGACGAAAAACGTGTTGGGGTCGTGCAGATCGAATCGATAGATCACGGGGACGCGGCCGTCGACGGTCGTGCGCACCGGCTTGTTCGGCCAGGGCAACGCATCGGGATCCTCGAACCGGAAGACAAACACGCCGCGCGCATCCGAACGCGAATCCTCGAGACCGCCCGAGCGCGCGATAGCCTGCGCGAGCGTGATGCCTTGCGCCTCGAAGTTGACTTCCTGATTCTTGCCCGTCGCGCCAAGCGACATGAAGCTGTACGGCTGGTATAACGCCGCGACGACGTCGCCCGCGTGCAGCGGCACATTCTGGCGCGGGTCTTGAATCACGGTCTGCAGCGGCAGCGACGTGACGGTCGTGCCGCGCGTGACTTGAATCGTGATCTTGTCGATCGACTGCTTGATGCCGCCCGCGCTCGCGATCGCGTCGAGCACGCGCTCGCCGCGCGGCGACAGCGGCATATGCGCGACGTTCGACATGTCGCCGACGACCGTCACATAAGAGGTCGAATTCTTCGAGAGCTTGACGAGCACTTGCGGGTCGTGCGCGATGCCCTTGAGACGGGCCGCGATATCGCGTTGCAATTGCGTCGGCGTGCGGCCGGCCGCTTTGACCGCGCCGATGAAGGGGACATTGATCGTACCGTCGGCGTCGACCGTCTGGTCAGGCAGCAGCGTCGTGCTCGCATTGCCCGGCCCCACCTTGCCGCCGCTCTGCGCGCCGAACAAGGTCGCGGGCGGCGCCTCCCAGATCGAGACGTCGATCGTGTCGCCGATGCCGAGCTGCTGCTGGAACGTCGCGCTCGTGCCGAGCACTTCGGAGAAACTCGACCGCTCGCGCTCGGTAAAGAGCTTGCGCGCCACGTCGTCCGTCACATCGACGATCTGGATGCCTTCGGTCGTCGGCGTCTGCCCGACCTTGTCGACTTGTCCGGTGCTCGGCCCGGAAGTCGGAATCGATCCGCAACCCGCCAGAACACTTGCGCCAGCGACCATTGCGGTCCCGATTGCTGTTCCTAACGCACCCCGCCATGAACGCGACATTTCTTTGAGTAATGTACGAGACCGGCGCAAATTGTCGCATGCCGGAAGATAAAATAGAATGCCGCGAGAGAAAAAGCCCGCGTGCGACGCACCGCATTTTCCACGCGTTACACAGACGGTCATTCCTTCTATCTTTCGAATCCGTGTCGACGCTCTTTCTGGATATTTCGCGGCTGGTGTTGCGCTTGCATTCGGGGCTGCGTCCGACGGGCATCGATCGGGTCGGCCTCGCGTATATCGAGCGCTATCGCGAGCGCGCACGCGCGATCGTGAGTCTGCGCGGGTTTTCCGGATCCTTGTCGCCAAGCGAGTCGCAACACGCCTTCGATCTGTTGCTCGCATCGACACGCAAGCGAGATGCACTGCGTCGCATTGCGATGCGCGCCTGCATCAACGGCATGCGCGGTCAATACGACAAACGCAGTATTCTGCTGCACACGAGCCATAACGGCATGGAATATCCGCGCTATTACGGCGCGATGGCCAAGCGCCAAATTCGTTCGGTCTTCATGGTCCACGACCTGATCCCGATGACCCATGCCGAATATTGCCGTCCCGGTATCGACGCCGCGCACCGCAAGCGTATTCATACCGCGCTTCGGCTTGCGGACGGCCTGATCATGAATTCCACGGCGACGCTCGATACGCTGACCGACGAGGCCCACCGCGCGGATCTGCGCGTGCCGCCGGGCGTCGTCGCGCATCTCGCACCGGGCAATACCCCTCACGCACCGGGCGCGCGTCCGATCGACGCGCCCTACTTCGTCATGCTCGGCACGATCGAGCCGCGCAAGAATCACTGGTTTATGCTTCACGTCTGGCGCCGGCTCGTCGAACGGCTCGGCGCCGCGGCCCCCAAGCTCGTCGTGATCGGACATCGCGGCTGGGAGTCCGAGAACACGTTCGACATGCTCGACCGTTGCATGCACCTGCAGGACACCGTGATCGAGGAATCGGATTGCTCGGACGAGCGGCTCGCCGCATGGCTGCATCATGCGCGCGCGCTGCTGTTTCCGTCGTTTGTCGAAGGCTATGGCATGCCCATCATCGAAGCGCTCGCGATGCATGTGCCCGTCATCGCAAGCGATATCCCGGTCTTTAGGGAAATTGCCGGCGATACGCCCGACTTTCTCGATCCGCTCGACGGTCCCGGATGGCTCGCGCGCATCGAGGCCTATGCAAAACATGAGAGCATCGAACGCGATGCACAGCGCGCGAGAATCGCGGCGTTTCGCACGCCGACGTGGCACGAGCATTTCGCGCATGTCGATCGATTTCTCGAGACGCTCGCTTGAACGGATAGAACGCATGCGCGGTCGCAGGACAGAAGAAAACAAGCGGTTCGCAGACCGCTTTTCGCAAGTCGATGCACGATTCAGGACGCGGGACCGAGCGATCGCTCGTACGCCTGGATCGCCGGATAATTTGAGCGTTTGAATCGAGAACCATGGATATTTTTCCGGTCATTCTGTGTGGGGGAAGCGGCACGCGTCTGTGGCCGATGTCGCGCGGCGGATTTCCCAAGCAATACCTGAAGCTCACGGGCGACGACTCGCTCGTCCAGCAAACGGCGCTTCGCCTGCACGGCATCGCCGATATCGCGCCGCCGATCGTGCTGACCAACAACGCGCAGCGCTTTCTCGTGGCGGAACAACTTCGGCAGATCCACGTGAAGCCGTCGTCGATCGTGCTCGAACCCGTCGGCCGCAATACGGCGCCCGCAATCGCCGTCGCCGCAATGCTCGCATTGCGTCAATCGCCCGACGCGCTGCTGCTCGTCTTGCCGTCCGATCATGTCATCGCGAACGAAGCCGCGTTCGCCGAGGGCGTCGGCGCCGCCGCGCGACTCGCGCGCGAGCGCTATCTCGTGACGTTCGGCATCACGCCGACCGAACCGAATACGGGCTACGGCTATATCCGCGCGGGTGCGGCGCTTGCCGAAGCCGCGTCGGCGCACATCGTCGATTCGTTCGTCGAGAAACCCGACGCGCCGACCGCGCAACGCTTCGTCGATGAAGGCGGCTACTACTGGAACAGCGGCATGTTCATGTTCTCCGCGTCCGCGTATCTCGACGAATTGCGCCGCTACGGCGCCGAGATCGTCGAGCATGCCGAGCGTGCGCTCGATGCCGCCGAACAGGACCACGATTTTCTGCGGCTCGACGCACCCGAATTCGCCGCGTGCCCGAACGTATCGATCGACTACGCGGTCATGGAGCACACCGATCGCGCGGCCGTCATCGCGACATCCGATCTCGGCTGGAGCGATATCGGCTCATGGAGCGCGCTGGCGGCGCTCAGCGACGGCGATGCCGACGGCAACACGCTGCTCGGCGACGTGATGGCCGACGCGATGTCGAATTCGTATATCCGCGCCGAACATCGGATGGTGGCCGCCATCGGTCTCGACAACGTCGTCATCGTCGAGACCGCGGACGCCGTGCTCGTCGTACATCGTGACAAGGTGCAGAACGTCAAGCATATCGTCGAGAAGCTCAACGCATCGGGACGTCAGGAATCGGTCACGCATCGCCGCGTCGTGCGTCCGTGGGGATCGTACGAGGGCATCGATCAAGGCGAGCGCTTCCAGGTCAAGCGCATCGTCGTGAACCCCGGCGCGCAATTGAGCCTGCAGATGCACCACCATCGCGCCGAGCACTGGATCGTCGTCAAGGGCACCGCGCACGTGACCAACGGCGACTCGCAATTGATCCTGACCGAAAATCAATCGACGTATATTCCGCTCGGCGTCACGCACCGGCTCGCGAATCCCGGCCGGATTCCGCTCGAATTGATCGAAGTCCAGTCGGGTGCCTATCTCGGCGAAGACGACATCGTCCGCTTCGAGGATACGTATGGACGCGTGGGACAGGCTTGAGGCGCACGGCATGTGCGAGATGAACGACGACACATGACGACTCGCCGCGATACTCAGAAAATATAACCGCCGGACGCACGGGGACCGACGCGTGGCCAAGCAATGCTTTCTGTTTCTACAGGGACCGATTTCGACGTTCTTTCGCAAACTCGGCGACGCGCTGAGCGCGGAAGGTCATCGTGTGGTCCGAGTCAATCTGTGCGCCGGCGACGCGTTGTTGTGGCGCGGACGCGGCGCGATCGCCTATCGCGGCAGCGCCGCGCGCTGGCCCGCGTTTATCGAAGACCTGATGGACCGCGAGCAGGTCACGGACCTCGTGCTGCTTGCCGAACAACGTCCGTTCCATCGTGTCGCGATCGCTGCGGCGACAAAGCGGAATATTCGCGTGACGGCCACCGACTTCGGCTATCTGCGACCCGACTGGATCACGCTCGAACCCGATGGCCTCTCTGCGCTGTCGCGTTTTCCGAGAACGCCTCAAGCGATCCATCATCTGGCTCAAGCCGTTCCCGCCGCCGATCTGCGCGCGGTCTTCACCGACAGTTTCCCTAAACAAGCGGCGCTTGAAGTCACGCACGCCATCCTGTCGTGGTTGCTCGCGTTTCGATACCCGGGATTCCGGAGTCACCAGATTCACCATCCGGTGCTCAACTACCTCGCGACCGGATGGCGGCTGCTGATGCGAGGGCGACGCGGCGCGCATGCCGATCACGAGATCGCCGCGCTCAAGGCGGGCACGCATCCGTGGTTCGTGTTTCCGATGCAGATGGAGGTCGACTATAGCCTGCGCGCGTACTCGACCTATCCGAACGGCGTCGCGGCATTGGAGACCGTCATTGGCTCGTTCGCGCGGCATGCGCCCGCCGACGCCGTGCTCGTAACGAAACTGCATCCGCTCGATCCGGGCGTGCGTCGATGGCACCGCATCATCGCGCGGATCGCGCAGACGCATGGCGTCGCCGATCGTGTCCGGTTCCTCGACGGCGGCGCATTGGACCGCTTGCTCGACGGCGCGCGCGGCGTCGTCACGGTCAACAGTACAGTCGGCGTCTGGTCGATTCGCGCGGGCATTCCGACGATGGCGCTCGGTGCGGCGATTTTCGACGTGCGCGGCCTCGCGTGGGACGGTGCGCTCGATGCATTCTGGCGGCACGCGACGCCGCCCGACCCCACGCTCGTCGACGCATTCGTGCGCGCGCTTGCCGGCACGATTCAGATGCGCGGCGTCTATTACCGCGATCCCGGTCTGACCGCCGCGGTCAAGGAAGCCGCGAAGCGTCTCGACGCGGATGCACAGACGCGCTTGCGAGCCTTGCTCGAACCGCATGCCCAGTTGAACGCCAAAGCGCCGCACGCGACGATCGTGTGAGCGAGTGATCGCCGACACGATCGTCTGCCAAAGTCGGCCCACGTCATGCGTCGTGCGTACCGAACACCCTGCCTTTCAGAAGATATGACATACCCGCATGTGCGCGTCGCGCATACGATTCGGGTATTTTTTTCCTAAGCCTCAAGCGCGTCAAATAAACCAAAGGATGACTCAAGCATCGCGCGGATTTGTCGTTAAGACACTTGGCGCAGGACTTCCATCGGAAGGGTCAGGTGCATCCGAGCGTAAGACACACAGGGACGGCCGTCAGCTATACGAAGGCGTCGCGGATCGCGCGACGCTGGTCGGCGCGTTTTTACCAAAAGCTGGCATCGCCTCAAGCGATCGCGGGCACCGTGATCGTGTTTGCGCTGTTCACGGTCGTCATTTGCGCATTGATCCTGCTCCAGACGCGCGACGACGCTGTAAGCCGCGCACGCGATACCTCGCGTAATCTCGTCAGCGTCGCGGAACACGATATCGAACGCAATTTCGAAATCTACGGCGTCGCGCTCCAGATGATCGTCGATCGCGTCAACGACCCCGAGGTCGCCAAGCTGCCGTGGTCGATGCGCCGGGATCTCGTGTTCGACCGCGCCACGTCGAAGATCAATATCGGCGCCATGGTCGTGCTCGACGCCAAGGGCAATGTCACGATGGACGCCGAGAGCGAAACGCCGCCGAAAGTCAATTTCTCGGAACGCAAGTATTTCGCCGTGCATCGCGACAATCCGAACGTCGGCCTCTATATCAGCGGTCCCTATCCGACGCGTTTGCATCCAGGCTCGCACACGCTCGTGCTCAGTCGCCGCATTTCCGCGCCGGACGGCTCGTTCAAGGGCGTCGCGCTGATCGGCATCGATCTCCAGTATTTCCGCAAGCTGTTCGGCTCGCTCTCGCTCGGCCCGAACGGTCTCGTCGCCTTGCTCAATCGAGACGGCACCGTCACGATGCGCTACCCGTATTCCGAGGACGTCATCGGGACCAATGTGCAGGACGATGACGTCATGCATCGGTTCAATACGGAGCAGGAAGGATGCTTTTGGGTCGATTCGAAGCTCGACGGTGTGCGCCGCTATCACTGCTTCAAGAGCCTCGCGGATTTGCCGTTCATCATCATCGTCGGCGAAACCGAGCAACATATTTATACGCAATGGAAACGTCGCGCGACGATGATCGGCTCGTTGATGGCCTTGCTCATCGTCGGCTTGTTTTCACTCGCGCTGGCCTTGAGTCTTCAGCTTCAACGCAGAATGCGCGCGGAGGCCGATTTGTCGTTGCTCGCCAAAACGGACGGGCTCACAGGATTGAGCAACCGACATATGCTCGACGAGATTCTCGGGCGCGAATGGCGGCGTGCGCGCCGCACACGCAATGCGTTGTCGCTGCTGTTCGTCGACCTCGACTGGTTCAAGTCGTATAACGACACATACGGGCATCAGGCCGGCGACGATGCGCTGACGGCCGTCGCGCGTTGCATCAGCGATCACGTGCATCGGCCGACCGACTGCGCGGCGCGCTACGGCGGCGAGGAGTTCATCGTGGTCTTGCCGAATACGAACGCCGAAGGCGCGACGGCGGTCGCGCAAAAAATCCGCACCGCGATCGACGCGCTCCGCATCCCGCATACCGGCAGCGTGCACGAACACGTGACCGTGAGCATCGGCGTCTCGACGCTGGTGCCGACCGCGCCGCGCGAGATCGGCGCCGTGATCAAAAGTGCCGACGAAGCCTTGTATCGCGCAAAAACCACCGGGCGCAATCGCGTCGTCGTCGCCGAAACGCCCGAAGTTGAAGTCGAAGAAGTCGCGGAGGTCTGAGCGATCGGCCCGAGCGAACCCGCATCGCACGCGATGCATGGCCTTAGCGGCTTTAGCCGCTTTAGCGCCTTTGTCGGCTTTGTCGGCTTTAGCCTCCTAAGCCGCTAAAGCAAATGGCGGCTTAGCGGCTGATCAAGCGGCCGCCTGCGCATGCGTGACGCATTAGGCGTCACACGCGCGGCGTGGGCATCTCGGGCAGATCGATCGAGATGCCGCGCCGATGCAGCGCCGACATCACGTGATAAATGGCCTTGAAGCAGAGGATGGGCAATGCCGCGCGCCAGCTTCCGCGCAGATTGCCGGCCAGCATGTTCACAATGCCGTCGCGCATCCAGAGCCGGTTCGACGGCGCCATGAACAGCGTACGCATCACCGGGTCGTTGACGCGATAGATGAGCCAGCTGATCCGGTCCATCGCCTCGGACAATTCATGATTGGCCGCGTCCGCGAGCTGCCTGCCGCGCGCCGGATCGTCGAGCCACGCATCGGCCGCTTGCGCGCCGAGTTCGCCGCCGGTCATCGCCATCAGCACGCCCGTCGAGAACATCGGATCGACGAACCCGTAGGCGTCGCCGATCATCAGAAAGCCGTCGCCATGACCCTCGCGCGCGCGATAGCTGTAGTTCGCGGTGCTATGCACATCCGATACGCGCTGTGCGCCCGCGACGCGCGCGGCGACAGTCGGGCTCGACGCGATACGCGCCATGAGCAGATCGGTCGGCGTCCCCGTGCGTCCCTTCCAGGCCGACTGATTGCCGACGAAGCCGATGCTCATCGTGTCGTCGGGCAACGGGATCAGCCAGAACCAGCCGTCCTCGGCGAGATGAATGCTGATGTAGCCCTCGAGGTCGCCTTCGCGGCGCGTGACGCCCGTGAAATGCGCGTAAACCGCCGCCGTATTGTTGTACTTGTTCGACGTCTTGACCTTCATGCGCGACGCGAGAAACGTATCGCGGCCCGATGCGTCGAGCACATAGCGCGGGTGCCAGGTCCGCTCGACGCCCGACGCATCGCGCGCGGTGACCTGATGACGCGCGCCGCCGTCGCCAAGACGGACGTCGACGACCTGCGTCTGTTCGACACACTCGGCGCCCTGCGCGGCGGCATGCTTGAACAACAAGGCATCGAGATCGGCGCGTCGCACCTGCCACGCATGCGTGCGATCGCGATCGAGCGCGTGAGCGAACGGGAATGCGCAGCTTCGGCCCGTGCGGTCCGAGACGAATTCAGCGCCGGGCTTGTGGACACCGATCGAGCGAACCTGTTCGAGCACGCCAAGGCGCTCGAAGATATCGAGATTACGCGGCAACAGGCTTTCGCCGATATGGAAGCGCGGATGCGCCTCTTTTTCGACGAGCACGACACGCCGCCCTTTCTTCGCGAGAAAAGCCGCCGCCGTCGCACCTGCGGGACCGCCGCCGATGACGAGAACGTCAGGCTGGGTGGGATCGTTTGTCGTTGGATTCATGGGCCGGATTCCGAAGCGCCGAATGGCGTGAGCACGCGGCATGCCCGGTCGACACGCCGCTCGTGAGATTGAGCGCGAGCATACCATCGCGGACCGTAGCGGCCGCCGGACGGCACGCGGGACGACGCATGCGATGACGCGTGCACGCCGCGCACGGAGTCGATCATGCGGCACTGCGTCAATGCGTTTGAAACCGCACGCGCCGCGCGACAGCACGCACCCGTTCGACGTCGCCACGCGCGATCCGCCCCCGCTCTGAACAGATTCGTTCACGGTGCAATAATCGTCGCGCCCGTGAATGCGCTTGGCATCGCCGGGCCTTTTTTCAGTGCGAGAGTCGTTGTTGCAGGTCTGCATGCGACGAAAGCACGCCGGCGCGCCCGTATCGGGCCGCGCCGCGCCGAGCCCGCGATCCGTCGTGTCTGCACGCTGCATCGACAGACTCCCGCCTCACCATAGGGAGCCGGTTCGATGTCCTACGCTGAAGCGCTCGATCGCGTTGTTCAAACGGTGGTTCTTCCCGCAGCTCCCGAAACGGATCGCGACGCGCGCTTTCCGCGCGCCGCCGTCGAGGCGCTCGGCGAAGCCGGTCTGCTCGGCTTGCTCAGCGCCCCAGCGCACGGCGGCATGGGCTTGGGATTGACCGATGCGTGCCGCGTCGTCGAGCGCATCGCGCACGCGTGTCCGTCAACCGCGATGGTCGTGACGATGCACTACACGGCCACGGCGCTCGTCGAAAAGTACGGCTCTCCCGAGATCCGGAGCGCCATCGCTCAAGGCAAGCATCTGACGACGCTAGCGTGGTCCGAGACCGGGACGCGAAGTCACTTCTGGGCATCGACGGGGACCGCGCAGCCGGATGGCGACGCGATCGTGCTGAACGGCAGCAAGAGCATGGTCACATCCGCGCAGGAAGCCGATTCCTATATCTGGTCGTCGCAGCCGACGCCCGCCGCGCAGGGCGCGAGCACCTTGTGGCTCGTCGATCGCGCGTCGGCCGGACTCTCGAGTCCCAAGCCGTTCGACGGACTCGGTCTGCGCGGCAACGCGTCCGCGCCGCTGAGCGCGGACACCGTGCGCGTGCCGGCCGGCACGCGGCTCGGCGCCGACGGTTCGGGTTTCGACATCATGACCGGCGATGCGCTGCCCGTCTTCGCGACGCTCGTCGCGTCGAGTTCGATCGGCCTGATGGACAGTGCGCTCGAACGCGCGACCGCGCACATCACCGCGAGCCGCTTCGCCGAAAGCGGCAGCACGCTGGCCGACTTGCCGACGATTCGCGCCTATCTCGCGCGTGCGCGTCTGCGCGCGGATCAGGCGCGCGCGCTGCGCGACGACACGCTGGCCGCCATGAACGCGAGTCGGGCCGATGCGATGTTGCGCGTGCTCGAAGTCAAGGCCGTCGCGGCCGAGGCATCGCTCGACGTGACCGACACGGCCATGCGGATCTGCGGGGGTGCGGCATTTCGCAAGGATGTCGGCATCGAGCGCCTGTTTCGCGATGCGCGCGCATCGTCGATCATGGCGCCGACGTCCGATGTGCTCTACGAATTCATCGGCCGCGTGCTCTGCGGCATGCCGCTCGCCTGACCCACCTCTCGACCCCGGACCTCGACCATGCCCGCCAATGCCCCGTTGATGCTCGGCGCCGTCGCATACGCGCCCAAAGTCGTCACGATCTGGGAAGGTTTCAAAGCCTGGTTTGCCGAACGTGGCGTCGCGTTCGACTATCTGCTGTATTCGAACTACGAACGCCAGGTCGAAGCGCAATTCTCGGGCGATATCGCATTCGCGTGGAATTCGCCGCTCGCATGGGTGCGCGCCGATCGCATCGCGCGTGCGAAGGGCCTGCGCGTGTGGCCGCTCGCGATGCGCGATAGCGACCTCGATCTGCAATCGGTGCTCGTCGTCTCGGATGCGAGCCCGATCCGCGCGCTTGACGATCTACGCGGTAAAACGATCGGCTTCGGCGCGATTGACTCGCCGCAAGCCACGTTGATTCCGCTCGACCATCTCCGCCATGAAGGGCATCTCGTGGCCGGGCGCGACTACGCGGCGCGTCGTTTCGACGTGCTCGGCGGCAAGCATGGCGATCACATCGGAGGCGAACGCGATGCCGCGAGCGCGCTTGTGCGCGGCGAGATCGACGCGACGTGGATGATCGCGGGCAACTATCACGCGTTCGCGAACGAGGGCACCTTGCCCGCGGGATCGACGCGCATTCTCGCGACGACGCATGCGTTCGATCACTGCAATATGACCGTGAGCCCCGGCGTGTCCGACGACGATGCGCGCCGGTTCGGCGATCTGCTGCTCGCGATGGACTGGAACGACGCGCGCGTGCGCCCGCTGCTCGAACTCGAAGGTCTGAAGGCATGGCAGCCGGGGCGTTCGAGCGGCTATGCGCTGCTTGAGCGCGCCGCGACCGAACAAGGTTTCTATGACGAACAAGGACGCATCATCGAGTCCGCTTATCGATATTGAGTCGGTGGGCTTCGACGCGGGCGCGCATGTGTTCGTCAAGCATGCGTTGGCCGCGCTCGAACCGGGTCAACGGCTGCGTGTCGTGGGATGCGCGCCGGGATTCGAGGTTCAGTTGCAGGACTGGTGTCGACGGCAAGGGTATGCGCTCGAATGGGCGATCGAGCCGGGACCGTTGAACGGCACGCGTCGTGTTGCGTCGATTGCGCGCGATACGCAGTGGGGTCGGTGGCGCGATGCGATGCAGACCGGGCGAAGCGATCCGCGCGGCGCGAATGCCGTCGCCGAGCATGCGCGGCCCGATTGGGGACTCGCGGCGCGCGGCGCGCACGTCGAAGCGGGTTCGCCGGCGTATGCGTTCCGGCTCGCGAGCAAGCATGAGGTCTGGGCGGACAACGTCGCCGATCTCTACAAGCAGGCCGTCGCGGCGCAGTGGGATCCCGACGACGCGATCGACTGGCATGTGCCGTTCGACAATCCGCCCGCGGTCGAGGCGGCTGTCGTGCAGGTCATGACGTATATGGTCGAAAACGAAAACGCGGCGCTCGTCGTGCCCGCGCGTTTTCTTGGGCAATTGCATCCGCACTATCGCGAACTCCAAGCCGCGCTCGCGATACAGGTGGCCGACGAAGCGCGTCATGTCGAGGTGTTCACGCGCCGCATTCGTCATAACGGGTACGAGCCGTCGCTATCGACCGCGGGCGGGCAGGCGTCGCTGAAGACGTTGCTCGACGAACCCGATTTCTCGATCGCGAGTTTTCTGCTGTCCGTGCTCGGCGAAGGGACGTTCGTCACGCTGCTGCAGTTTCTTCAGAACCATGGGCCGGATCCTTTGACGCGGCGCATCGCGCAGCTCGCCGCGCGTGACGAGGCGCGTCATGTCGCGCTCGGGATGTCGCATCTGCTGTATCGGCTCGAACGCGAGCCGGTGTTGCGGATGCGGCTTGCGCAGGCGATCGAACATCGGCACGAAGCGCTTGCGGCGACGAGCGGGCTCAATGAAGAGGTCTTCGATGCGTTGATCCTGATCGCCGCGGGCGAGCCGACGTTGTCGGCGATCACGCGCGGCTATGCGCTCGTGCAGCAGTTGATGACCGATATGGCCGACGGACGGTATGCGAGGCTCGTGCGGCTCGGGTTCGAACGGCCGCTCGCGCGCGAGCTTGCGTGGTTGCATACGCGGAATTTCATGTAGGGAAACAACAAATCCATAATCGCATCAAGGCCAAATCATATATCGTCTTTTCCCGATATAAAATTCGGACTTCGACGATATAGACCGATGCATGCATCGGCGAGTCCGACGGCATGTCCGCGCACTTTTCCCAACGGGAAACCCCCCGCGGCCCGAACGCCCCTCGCCCGGCCGCATGCACCGACGTTCCACTCCGATGGACATTGACGCGATTCACAAGGCGCTCGCAAATCCGGTTCGCCGCGAAATCCTGCACTGGCTCAAGGAGCCGCAGTGCTTTTTCCCCGAACAGACGCATTCCGTCGCGAACGGGGTCTGCGCCGGCGCAATCGACGGCCGCTGCGGACTTTCGCAATCGACGGTCTCCGCGCATCTCGCGACACTCCAGCGCGCGGGCCTCGTAACCACGCAACGCATCGGACAATGGGTCTATTTCAAGCGAAACGAAGAGACGATCCAGGCCTTCCTCACGCAACTCAACGAAGGACTCTGATTCGCCTCCGCTCCGAACGCGGCTTCACGTTTTCCAAGGATTGATCCATGCCTCATCTTCTCGACCCGGTCCAGATCGGCGATCTGACGCTCAAGAACCGCATCATCATGGCGCCGCTCACGCGCGCTCGCGCCGGCGAATCCCGCACGCCCAATGCATTGATGGCGCAGTACTACGGTGAACGCGCATCGGCAGGCCTGATCCTGTCCGAAGCCACCTCGGTCACGCCGCAAGGCGTCGGCTACGCCGAAACGCCGGGCATCTGGTCCGACGAGCAAGTCGAAGGCTGGAAACTCACGACGCAAGCCGTGCACGCCGCCGGCGGCAAAATCTTCATGCAGCTCTGGCACGTCGGCCGTATTTCCGATCCGCTGTTCCTCGACGGTGCATTGCCCGTCGCACCGAGCGCGATCGCAGCCCAAGGCCATGTGAGCCTCGTGCGGCCGGCAAAACCCTATGTCACGCCGCGCGCGCTCGATCTTAGCGAAATTCCCGGCATCGTCGCCGCCTATCGCAAAGGCGCCGAAAATGCGAAGAAAGCGGGCTTCGACGGCGTCGAAATCCATGGCGCAAACGGTTACCTGCTCGATCAATTCCTCCAGGACAGCACGAATCAGCGCACCGACGCCTACGGCGGCTCGATCGAAAACCGCGCACGCCTGATGCTCGAAGTCACCGACGCGGTCATCGAAGTCTGGGGCGCCGATCGCGTCGGCATGCATCTCGCGCCGCGCCGCGACGCACACTCGATGGGCGACTCCGATCCGCTCGGCACCTTCGGCTATGTCGCCAAGGAACTCGGCAAGCGCAAGATCGCGTTTATCTGCGCACGCGAAGCCGTCGGCGAAGACAGTCTCGGGCCGCAACTCAAGAAGCTGTTCGGCGGCGTCTATATCGCGAACGAATCGTTGAACCAGGAATCGGCGCAAGCGGTGCTCGATCGCGGCGACGCGGATGCCATCGCGTTCGGCAAGCTGTTTATTTCGAACCCGGACCTGCCCGTGCGCTTCGAACGCAACGCGCCGTTGAATCGCTGGGTAGCGGAAACGTTTTATGCCGAAGGTTCGCTCGGTTATACGGACTATCCGTCGCTCGAAACCGCCTGACGCGACGCCTGATATGACGCGTGATGCAAACCGCGCATCAGGCGTCATGACGATGCGCCGAAGCCTTCACCGTCTTCACGCATCGCGCACCACAAGCGTGCCTGAACGGGCCCGTGCGCTTCATGCGGCACGGGCTCATTCGTATGAATATCGAAGCGCATCGTTTGCGTGCGTCACGCAATCTTTGCCGGCCCGCGCGGTTCGACGTTGTGCGTTAGCATGATCTCCATCGATTCAAACGCGCGACCCGAAGGCTGCCACCCGATATGAGCGAACGTGACGAAGCCATTGCCGATGTTGTGGCCGCCGTGAATCGCATCAGCGTCATTCCGGCGATGCTTCGCGTCATCTGCAAGCACACGGGTCTCGGCTTCGCCGCCGTCGCACGCGTGACCGACGATTCATGGACCGCGTGCGCCGTACAGGACAACATCAACTTCGGATTGCGCCCCGGCGGCTCGCTCGACATTCGCACGACGCTCTGCCTCGAATCGCGCACCGCGCGCCGCCCCGTCGTCATCGATCATGCATCGAACGACCCCATCTACCGCGATCATCCGACGCCGCGCATCTATCACATCGAGAGCTATATCTCGGTGCCGATCATCCTGCCGAGCGGCGAATACTTCGGCAATCTCTGCGCAGTCGATCCGCGTCCCGCGGTCGTCTCCGATTCGCGCACGATCTCGATGTTCACGCTCTTCGCCGAACTAATCGCGCTGCAACTCGACAACGAAGACCGCATGCATGCGCCGGAAACGGAGCGGCGCGCGCAACGATCGGCAGCGGAACTCCGCGAACACTATCTGACGCTGCTCGGCCACGATCTGCGCGATCCCGTCGAATCGATCGGATCGATCGCGCTCGCGCTGCAGACGTCGGAACCTCACGCACGCGCGCTCGGCGCACAACTCGAAGCGACGCGCGAACGCATGGCGCGCACGGTCGACCATATGATCGACTTCACGAGCGGACGACTCGGCTCGGGCATCGAGATCGACAAGCGTCCCGTCGACGATCTCGGCACGGTATTCGAGGCGATCATCGCGGAGCATCGCGCACAGCATCCCGGCCGCGTGCTCGACACGGCCGTCACGATCGACCGGCCCGTCGTCTGCGATCGCGCCCGCGTGCGCCAGTTGCTCTCGAATCTGCTCGACAATGCGCTCACGTACGGCCCCGCCGACACGCGCGTGACCGTCGAAGCCCATATCGAACGCGGCATGCTGCTGATCCGCGTGTGCAACAGCGGCCGCCCGATTCCGCAGCACGCGCTCGTGCGGATTTTTGAGCCGCATGCGCGCGATGTGAACCATCCGCGCGGCAAGGGACTCGGCCTCGGACTCTATGTCTGCGGCCAAATCGTCAATGCCCACGCGGGATCGCTCCAGGTAAGCTCGTCCGCCGAACACGGCACCTGTTTTGTCGCGCTGCTGCCGATCGGCAAATAAATCCGCGCGTCGCCGTCCGCTCTTTCCGCACCCGATCGATCGTTGTGCAATGCAACTCAACGCAGGCGCGGGGCGCGACACGTCCCTGTCCGATGCGCGTGCGCCCCTTATGCCGTGCGCATCCGATACGTGCCGAGCGCTGTTGCATATCGATTCGGCATCGCGATAATCGGTAAAAAACGCGCGCGTCGCCACGTGATTCACCTCTTTCGCAATTGCACGCTCGGTGGTAGAACACACGCAACACCGATTCCAATCCGTCTCATGTCGACCGCAACCGCGCTGACGCCCGCGGCACACCCGCGCTGGCTCAAGCCCGCCCCCGCCTTATTTCTGCTGCTTTGGGCAAGCGGCTTCGTGTTTCTCAAGCTCGGTCTTCAATATGCGGACCCGCTGACGTTCCTCGCGTTACGGTATGCGTGCGTGATCGGCCTGCTCGCGATCGCGGCGCTCTGGGTTAGGCCTCCGCCGCCAAGCTCGCCGCGCGCGTGGCTGCATCTCGCGATCGTCGGATTGCTGATCCAGGCATGCTACTTCGCGTTTATCTACCTGAGCCTCAAGCTCGGCGTATCGGCCGGCGCGGCGGCGCTGATCACGTCGCAACAACCGATTCTCGTCGGCCTGCTCGCACCCGCGATTGCGAAGGAACGCGTCGACCTCACGCGCTGGATCGGACTCGCGCTCGGCGTCGCGGGCGCGGTCTGGGTCGTCGTCGCGCGCTCGTCGATCGATGTCACGTCGACGCTCGGCCTCGTGTTCTGCGTGCTCGCGCTCGCGTCGATGACGGCGGGCACGCTCTGGGAAAAGCGCTTCGGCACGCATACGCACCCCGTGACGGCGAATCTCGTCCAGTACGTCGTCGGGTTCGCGGTCACGGCGCCGCTTGCATATGCGCTGGAACCCATGCGGATTCAATGGGCACCCGGGCTGTTCGTCTCGCTCGTCTATCTCGTGATTTTCAATTCGATCATCGCGATCACCTTGCTGCTCGCGATGATCCGCTACGGCGAAGCGTCGCGTGTCTCGGCGCTGTTCTTTCTCGTGCCGCCCGCGACGGCGATCATCGCGCGCCTCGTGCTCGGCGAGCCGATGCCGCTGCTCGTCTGGCCCGGTATGGCGCTCGCCGCCGCGGGCCTGTTCCTCGTCATGCGGAACAAACGCGCGGCATAAGCATGCGATGCGCGCGGCACGGACGGATCCCGCAACCGCGCCGCGCGCATCCAGGCGCATTCGCCTCATCGGCCCACGGTCGGCCTACGACGATTGCGAGGCCTGCATATTGCGCGCCGCCTCTTGCATCCCCGCTTGCATCTCCTGCGGCGTCATATCGCGTTGATGCGTCGCGATCGACCATTTATGGCCGAACGGGTCTTGAAGCTGGCCGAAGCGATCGCCCCAGAACATATCGGCCGGCTCCATCGTGGCTTTCGCGCCGGCCGACACGGCCTGCGCGAACGTCGCATCGGTATCGGGTACATAGAGATGCAACGTGACCGGCGATCCCTTGAGCGTCAACGGCCCGAACGACTGCCAATGCGGCCCTTCGTCGACGAGCATGACGACGGAATCGCCGATCCGGATCGACGCATGCATGATTTTTCCGTCGGGTCCCGGCAGCCGCGAAAGCTCGACGGCATCGAAGGCTTTTTTGTAGAACTCGATGGCCTTGGCCGCGCCATCGACGACCAGGTGCGGTGTGACGGTATGCATGCCATCGGGAATGGACTGGACAGCGTTCGCCATGATTGAAGCTCCTCAGTAGGTTCGCGCAACGATCTGGGCCGGCGCACGCGCACCGGCTCGGGAACGCGTGGATGCGGGCGGGCGCGCGCATCGGTGTCCCCGGACTGACGACGATCGACGTGCGTCGATTTCGACCGGGTCTGCCATGGGCTGCTAAGTCAGGTGCGTCGTCAGCCGCGGAGTCGGACGCCCAGCGAGGCGCGGAACCGGATCGATCGCCGGGTACGCAACCCGCCGCACGACAGTGCACGCCGCACGATGCGCGAAACAACGCGGAACCCGATGCGCTTCGGGCCGCCGCGCCGCGTTCGACGCACAACAAAAAGCCCCTGCCGATACTACGCGGTCAGGGGCTCGGTGTCGTCCACATGTGCGATTGAATCGCTCACGCGTCGAGTCGGAAACTGGCGACGCAGGCGCGCTCGGGCGCGCTTACGTCGGCCTCACACGCGACGCATCAATGATCGTGATGGTCGTCGTGATCGTGGCCACGAGGACCCGGGTCATGCGGATGATGGCGCATCCAGTCGTCATGCGCCCAATAGCGGTGACCGTCCCAATAGCGATCGCCATGCCAGCCGATCGAGATCGAGATGCCGACGGGAACCATTTGAGGCGCGCCGTACTGGACCGCCGGGGCATCGCTGATGACGATCCGGTCGACTTGCGCGAATGCGCTACCCGTTGCCGCCAAAGCCGCACCCGCGACGAACGTTGCGATCAAAACGCGCGGGATCTTTTTCATTGTCTTCATTGCCGATCTCCTTGAAGGGTTCGTTGCAGAGGTCAGAACCTGTGTGCCCTGCTGCTGGAACCCACTCTATCGATCGGCCTCGTTCAAAGACGTGAGGGCTTGTAAGTGAACCTTACACGGGCACGGGTAAACGCTAGCCGCGACGATTTACGCTAAAGCCTTGAACGGCAATGGATTACGCAAAGCTGACACGGGCAATGACTGTCGGCACAATGAAAAGCGCCGTAACAATTCGCGAACCGGCCATCGCTGTCAATCGCCTCGATACGCGCGCTCGAGCGCCGGCAAGTCAAGTTTGACCATCCGAAGCATCGCGCGCGTCACGCGTGTCGTTTTTGCCGCATCGGCATCGTTGAGCATATCGAACAGCGCATGCGGCACGACTTGCCATGACACGCCGAAGCGATCCCTGAGCCAGCCGCATTGGACCGGAACGCCGCCGCCTTCGAGCAGCGCGTCCCAAAGGGCATCGATTTCCGTTTGCGAATCGCAGTGGATCATGAACGACACGGCCGGCGTAAAGGAAAATGCGGGACCGCCGTTCAACGCCACGAAACGCTGCCCGAATGCTTCGAACTCGACCGTCATGACGGCGCCCTTCGGTCCGGGACCGGCATCGCCGTATCGCATGACGCTTTTCACTCGCGCGTCACGAAAAATGCGTGTGTAGAACGTCGCGGCCTCCTCGGCCTGCCCGTTGAACCAGAGAAACGTCGACATCGTCTGCATGCTGCCTCCTTGGCTTGACGCGGTGCATCGTGCTCGCGTGCTCCGATTGTCTTTAGCCTGGCGCTTCGCATATTGCGCGCGCGCAAACCTGCATGCGAGCGCTAAACATCCGTGCTTTGCAGGCGATAGCGCTGCGGCGAACAGCCCGTCTGTTTGCGAAACATCGCAATAAACGCGGACGGGGTCGAGTAGTTGAGCCGCGCGGCAATTTCGTGAACGGGCACCTCCTCTTTGAGCCACGCGAGCGCGCGCAGCATCCGCACGCGATTGCGCCACTGTATGAAGCTCATACCGAGTTCGGCCTGGAAGCGCCGCGCGAGCGTGCGTTCGGTGCCATGCACACGCCGCGCCCATTCGGCAAGCGGTGTCGTATCGGACGGATCGAGACGCAGCGCCTTGAGGATCGGTTCGAGCTGGCGGTCCTCGCTGTCGGGCAGATAACTGTCCGCGCGCCCCGCGCGCGCAAGATGTTCAATCAACAATTCGGCCTGACGCACATCCCATTCGTCGCTCATGACCGATACGCGCCGCGCGCAAAAATCGTCGAAGAGCGCACGCGCAAGCGGCGACTGGACGATCAGGCAACCTTCGGACGGCAAGCGGTGCGCAAGCGCGTCGCACACGTAGACCGACACATACTCGGCGGACTGCCGGATAAACGCCGAATGCGCCGTCCGCGCGGGAACCCAGATCAGATATTCGGCGGGCGCCGTGAGCTTGCGGTCTTCAAGATCGACCTGCATCAAGCCCAGATTGATACGGCTCAACTGGCCCCAAGGATGAATGTGAAATTCGAAATCCGTATCGGGTTCGAATTGGTCATAGCGGAAATGCACGGGCTTGGGCTCGGGCAGGCGCCGGTCGAGTTCCAGATCGCGATACGTCACGTTGTCGCCTTTGACTCATGGGAATGTCCGATTTGCATTATATAAATCGGAACGGACAGTTCTACACTGATCTCATCCTATCCGCCGGTGTTCGAAGATGTCGGTATTGCTGCCTTTGCTCGCGGTCCTGATCTGGGCCCTTAACACGATCGTGTCGAAAGCCGCCGCGGGCGTGCTCGATCCGGCCGCGATTTCGATCTATCGCTGGGTCGTCGCGGCGATCGTGCTCACGCCGTTCTGCGCGCGTCCGCTCTGGCGCAAACGCGCCGCCGTGCGTCCCTGGCTCGGACGCTATGCCGTGCTCTCGGCCATGGGCATGGTGCTCTATCAATGCATCGCGTATTACGCCGCGCATAGCACGAGCGCGACCAATATCGGCGTGATTTGCGCGCTGATCCCGTTGCTCGTGCTCGTCATCAATGGCGTCGTCTTCCGGCAACGCGTGACGGGCATGGCCATGATCGGCGTCGCCATTTCGCTCGTCGGCGTGGTCTGGCTGCTCAGCAAAGGCCATCCCGCGAGTCTGCTCGCGTCGGGCATCGGGCGCGGCGACATGCTGATGCTCGTCGCGGCCACGGCCTATGCGCTCTACGGCGTGCTCTACCGACGTTGGGCGCCGCCGTTCGGGCTCTGGATCAATCTCTACGTGCAGGTATTGATCGCCGTCGTCATGCTGATCCCGCTCGCGTTCACGGCACACAGTCTCGCCGTGCCGGCGGCCGGCGTCGGACTCGTGCTGTTCGCAGGCATCGCGTCGTCGATCGTCGCGTCGTACTTCTGGATGCACGGCATCGAGCGAATCGGCAGCGAACGCACCGCCGTGCTCATGAATCTGCTCCCATTGTTCACGGCGTTGTTCGCGAGCGTCCTGCTCGGTGAAACCATCCAGTCTCATCACTGGATCGGCGGCGGCCTGATCCTGCTCGGCGTGAGCCTCACGCAAGGCACGGTCAAGATGCTGTTCGGACGGCGTGCGCTCGCCGGGGTGCGCTAACGAAAAGCGCAAAGGCAAAGCGCTAAGACTCGCTTGGAAGCACGACGGCACGCGTGCGAGCACTCGCTAAGGGGGTGCTCGCGGCGTGCTAGGCGCATGCTGGAAACATGTCGAGGCCACACAAGGTGCGCGCCACGGCGTCCGCGCCTTAGCTTCGCGCGACAATCCACGCGATCAATGCATCGATCACGCGATCGCGGTCGAGATCGTTCATCGTCTCGTGATATGCGCCCTCATAAAGCGTCAGCGTGCGATCCGCCGATCCGACGTCCCGCGCGAACTCGCGACTGCCCTCGGGTTCAGTGAGTTTGTCGGCCGTGCCGTGAAAGACGAACACCGGCAGGCGCAGCTCGGCGCGTTTGTTCGCGATCCGCGTCATGGCCCCGAGAATGCCCGCGCCCGTGCGCGCGGGAATTGGCTTGTGATACACGAGCGGATCGTTGCGATTCGCGTCGACCGCGACCGGATCGCGCGACAACACCGACTCGTCGAGCTTGAGCGCCGGAAACGAAGGCATCAGACGGCTGATCACATGGCTCAACGTGAGCATCCATTTCGGCACGTCGCGTCCTGGCGCCAGCGCCGCGCTCGATAGAATCAGTCCCGCGCACGGCGCGCCGCTCGGTTCGAGCCGCTCGACCGCATAGAGCGCGGCAATCGCGCCGCCCATGCTGTGCCCCATGAGAAACAGCGGCGTGCTGCGCTTCGACGCGAAATTCACGAGCGCTTGCGCATCGTCGAGATAGTCGTCGAATCGTTCGATCCAGACACGCCGGCCCGGCGATTTCCCGTGTCCGCGCAAATCGACGCTCATCAGCTCGATGCCCGCCGCGTTCAGACGCTCGGCCAGCGGCGCATAACGGCCCGAATGCTCGGCAAGGCCATGCACGAGCGCGACGGTCGCGCGCGCGACGCCGTGCGCGGGCCAGTGGTAAATCGCGAGATCGATCCCGTCCTTCGTGCGGATCGTCGACGTCCAGGCGCGCGGCACATCGCCGGGCGCGTCGTGCTTCACCGCTTGCGGGGATTCTTGAGTCATCTGCATCGCACGCGCTCCAGCGTCATGGGTCGCACGCATCATAGTCCACACGTGCGACGCTGAAGATAGGGAGACGCCCGAGCGTAGAGGCCGCGCTCGAATATCGGCGCGCGACGCGATGGGCGATGGGCGATGGGCGATGGGCGTTTGGCGATGAACGACAGGCAAGGAGCGAGCGATACCGTCGCGTCGGAACCGACGGCCATTGTCATATGCGTGCGCTATACAATCCTCGCACTCGATGCACGCCCCCCCTTCACCGACACGGGAGTCTCCGATGAAGTTGTTCGCACGCCTGCTCGTTGCCGTCCTCGTGCTCCTGTCCGCCCATGCGGCCGACGCGAGACATCCGCGCCATTCAGACGACGATGCGTCGCAAAGCGGCACCCCCGGCGATTTCGACTATTACCTGCTTTCGCTGAGCTGGTCGCCCGACTATTGCGACGCCCATCCGAACGATACGCAGCAATGCGGGGCGCGCCGCTATGGTTTCGTGCTGCACGGACTCTGGCCGCAATATTCGAGGGGCTATCCGCAATCGTGTTCGGACGCGCCGATGCCCGCGGCCGTCGCGCGCCAGTATGCGGACCTCTATCCGAGCCCCAAACTCATGGCACATGAATGGCCGAAGCACGGCACGTGTTCGGGACTCGCGCCCGATGCCTATCTCGCGTTGTCGAAACGGCTCAAGGACAGCGTGCAGTTTCCGCCGCGCTATCAAGCACCCGCGCAGCCGTTCAGGACGACGATCACGGAACTGCAGCACGACATCGCGCAAGCGAATCCGTCGATGACGCCCGATTCGATCACGATGACATGCTCGGGCTCGGGCCGCTTCCTCCAAGAAATCCATCTGTGCTACAGCAAGGACGGCCACGCCGTCGCATGCGGCGCCGACGTTCAGAAACAGATGCGCCGCTCGTGCGGACAACCGGATTTTCTCGTCAAGAGCATTCGCTAAACGCAATGCGGCGCGCGCACGACGTGCGCCCTCGCGGACGTCCGCGCGAGCGTCTCAAAGACAAAGATCCGCCGGCGCGCCGTTCGAGCGCCGCATCATGCCGATACGGCCGCGCCGAGCGACGCCGTATCGTTGTCGGCGAACGCCTTGAGCAAGTGATGCGCGATCGCAAACGGCTTGGGCGCAGACAGGCCCTTTGCATGCGTGCCGTCGAGCATCGCGCGGACCTCGTCGCGCGTGAACCAGCGCGCATCCTCGAGTTCGGTCGTATCCACGGTGATCTCGGTATCGCCCGCACGCGCGAAACAGCCGATCATCAGCGATGACGGAAACGGCCAAGGCTGCGACGCGAAATACGCGACGTGCGTGCAATGCACGCCCGCTTCCTCGTGAACTTCGCGGCGCACGGCGTCTTCAATCGTCTCGCCGGGTTCGAGAAAACCCGCCAACGCCGAATACATCCCGGGCGCGAAGCGCGCCTGGCGGCCGAGCAGACACCGATCGCCGTCGATCGCGAGCATGATCACGACAGGATCGACGCGCGGAAAATGCTGCGCGCCGCAGGCATCGCATTCGCGACGCCAGCCGGCCGCCGTCACACGGCTCGCGGACCCGCAATTCGCGCAAAAACGATGGCGCGCGTGCCAGTCGAGCATGGCCTTCGCACCGCC
This sequence comes from Pararobbsia silviterrae, assembly GCF_003628125.1. GTDB lineage: Bacteria > Pseudomonadota > Gammaproteobacteria > Burkholderiales > Burkholderiaceae > Pararobbsia > Pararobbsia silviterrae. The sequence goes on along the minus strand of NZ_RBZU01000012.1, from coordinate 56,871 downwards.
AAGCTCACCGAGGATCGGCTCCGGAACAAGTCCGCGCGTGGCGATCGAACGCAGATCGACGGGTTCGAGATTCGGTTGCTGCGCCACGCGTTCGGCAAGCGCCGCGTCGAGCGAAACGGCGAAGAGCGCGGCGCCTTCGGCATCGACGCCGAGAAAAATGTCGCGTACGGGCGTGCCAAGCGAGGCCAGCGCGGTCCGCGAAAACAGCACATCGTATCGATCGCCGTGCCGCATGAGCACCGGTACGTCGCCGACGAGCACCATGAAGCGCGTCGAGGCATCCTGACGTTTCGCATCGACGAACGCGTCGTCATCGCGGCGTTGCGACAAGCGGTCGAGCGGGTTTAAGCCGAAACCGACCGCAGCGGAACGGTCGAATACCGATGGAGCCTGGGCAAGCGCGGATTCGATGGGATCCAAGATCGAGACTCGTACAGGAAAGAAGCGGCACGAACGGCGCCGGACAGCTCGACACCATAGCACCGATGCCCAATACCTGCTCGCTTGCGCGCCTCGGCCTCCGGCCCCTCGGGCTCCATCTTGCTCATACGGTATATACTGTTTCGGCATTCATTTGATGGAGAATCGCATTGACCACCGCGCAAGCAAAAGCCCCGACTAAAAAAGTCTTTCACTTTCCCAAGGGCGGCACCATGCAAACCAACGAACAGCAAACCGAAGCCGTAACCCCCAAGGCCGGCGCCAAAGCCAAGGCGGTCCGCGCAAAACCCGCCGCCGCGGCGAAGAAAGCCGACGCGCCGAAGGCTGTGGACAAAGCGCCCGTCGCGAAGGCCGAACCGAAGGCAAAAGCCGCAAAAACGGTCAAGGCCGCCAAGCCGGTCGAACCCGTCAAGCCGGCCAAGCCCGCTAAAGAGGCTAAGGCGACTAAAGAAGCAAAAACCGCTAAAGCGGCTAAGCCGGCCAAGCCGACTCAAGCGGCCAAGCCCGTGAGCTCCGCCGAACACGCGGCGAAACCCGACGCGGGCAAGAAAGCGGCGACGCCCGGCAAGGACGCGCAAGACAAGAAGCAAAAGGTGAAGATCGACAAAGTCGAAAAGGTCGTGCGCGACAGCTTCACGATGCCGAAGTCGGACTACGCGAAAATCGCCGCGCTCAAGCAGAAATGTCTCGACGAAGGCGTTCACGTCAAGAAGAGCGAACTCCTGCGCGCGGGCCTGCTGCTGCTCGACGCCGCCCCGACGAAGCGTCTGATCGCCGCGATCGGCGAACTCGAAACCGTCAAGACCGGCCGGCCCGCGAAGACCGACGCCTAAACACGCTTCCGACGCGATCGTGCGCCGCGCCGCGCGGCATCGTCGCGGATCGACGCACGCATCGGCCGACTCATGCGTGTTTAGTCGGCGCCGGCCGCCGTATGCGGCAGCAACGCAAAGCGGCGATCGACGAGCCGCACGGGCGGCGCGCCCTGTTCGACGAGCAGGGCGCGCAATTCGTTGATGACCGGAAACACTTCGTGGTTCCAGTCGGCCCCCTGGCGATCATGCGCAAGTTGCTCGCGCTCGACGATTTCGCGGTCTTCGCGAAAAATGCGCTCGGTAAACCAGACCAGCGCGGGCCATGCGAGATCAAGCAGCACGGACAGGCTCGGCTTGCGGATCGACAGCAGCCCGAATGTGCGATTGGTCCGCTGCTCCTTGTCGAGCGGGATATAGCAAATCCAGAGATCCATGACGAGCGTGCCGCCGCCGCTCACGATCTTGAGCGTCTGATACGGATACTGCGTCCGGATCGTCATGACGTCCTTCGCCTGCTCGGTCGCCGCCGTTCGGCGTTCCTTGAACACGAGCGCTTCGCCGATCGGCTGCCGTCCCGCTTCGCGCGCGAACGTGTAATCGACCTCGACCCAGCCCTCGCCGCTGCGACGGCCCAACGACCGCGCACGCATCTGCCCCATCTGTTTCCTGTGCAGGAACTGATGGTTCATATCCATGAGGTTTTCGTGCATGAAGCTGTAGTGGCACGCGACCTCGCGGCCGAAACGGCGCGTCTTGTACTTCGGGTCCGCGACCGAGCCCAATGGCGGAAACGCATCGTCGGTCGCTTTCGCGGGATCGCCGGGAAAGATGAAGATCAGGCCCTCGGCTTCGCGGCACGGATACGCGCGCACACCGTTGGGCAAGCGTTCTTTTCCCAGATACGGGACGTCGGTGCATTTGCCCGAGCAATCGTACGTCCACCCGTGATACCCGCAGCGGATGCCGTCGCCGTCGACGACGCCCATATGCAGCGGCACCTGCCGATGCGCGCAACGATCTTCAAGCGCATGCACGGCGCCCGCCTCGGTCCGGTAGAGCACGACGGGCTCGCCCGCGAAGGTCGTGCCATAGGTCTTGCCGCGCTTGACCTCGCGCGACCAGGCAAGCGGATACCAGTAGTCAGGATGAATATCGACGCGCCGCAAGTCGCGCTTGGGCGTCGCGGGCGCGGCGCCGCCCGGAGTGGCGGACTCGGAATTCAGCGGGGGAGCTGCATGCATGCTGGACGACTCCGCTAACGCACTGTGCGTTGTTCTGTTTCGCTTCAGAAACCGATATTCGGCTCGACGGGGGCCAAACGGAGCGCGATCGAGCGCCGCTCCGATTCGACATATCGCACGCAGTCTAACCTGAATGAATCCGCGTGGGCGTCAGCCACGACGCGGCGACCGAGTGTCGTCGCAAGGAATGTGCCTTGAACAGGCGACCCCCGTCACGCGCGTGACGGGACCGCCTGGGATCGAATGGGGTCGCATGGGTCCCGCAAGAGACGGGATGCGCGGCGTGCGCTCGCGCGGGGACGCGCGAGCTGGCCGGACCGAATCGGATCGAATCGGATGCGGGGATCGGATGCGTGGATCGAGTGCGCGCCGACGATCGACGATCAGCGGCGGTTCGAACCCGACACGACGTCGACCCAGACCGCGAACACGAGGATCACGCCCTTGACGATCATTTGCCAGAACGCATCGACGTCGAGCATCGACATGCCGTTGTCGAGACTCGCCATCACGAGCGCGCCGATCAGCGCGCCGTAGACCGTGCCCGAACCGCCGCGCATCGATGTGCCGCCGATAAAGCACGCGGCAATCGCGTCGAGCTCGCCGTTGGTCCCCGCCGAAGGCGAGCCCGCCGCGAGACGCGCCGTATTCACGAGACCCGCGAACGCGGCCATGAGACCCATGAGCGCGAAGATCGCGAGCTTCACGCGGTTCACGTTGACGCCGGACAAACGCGTCGCTTCCATGTTCGAGCCGACCGCGTAAATCCGCCGTCCGAACACGGTCTGCGTCGCGATATACGTGAACACGCCGAGCACGACGAGCAACAGCAGCACCGGCACCGGAATGCCGCCGTAGTTGTCGAGCGTCGCGATGAACGCGAGCAGGATCAGCCCCGAGGCGACGATCTTCACGATGTCCTGCCAGAACGGCACGACCGCGAGCTGGTACTTGAGGCGGCTCTGGCGCTGACGCAGCGTCAGGAACGCGAGCACGACGAACAGCACGAGCGCGAGCGCGTCGCCGACGACACGCGGCAAATACCCCTGACCGATCACGACGAACGAATCGGATACCGGCGCGATCGTCGACCCGCCGGTCACGCCGAGCAGCACGCCGCGATACGCGAGCATGCCGCCGAGACCGACGATGAACGACGGAATCCGCCGGTACGTCGCGAGGTAGCCGTTGAACGCGCCGAGCAGCACGCCCACGACGAGCACGACCGCGACCGTCGGCAAGATCGGCCAGTTATGCGTGACGTTGAGGATCGCGCCGATGCCGCCGAGCAAGCCGAGCAGCGAGCCGACCGACAGATCGATTTCGCCCGCGATGATAATGAAGACCATGCCGCTCGCGAGCATGCCCGTGATCGACATCTGGCGCAGCAAGTTCGACACGTTGCGCGGCGTCAGGAACGCGCCCTCCGTCATCGACGCGAAGAACGCCCAGATGATCGCGATCGCGATCAGCAGCGCGAGGATCTTGTAGCGCGAGAAGAACTGTTGGAATTTTTGTGAATGCATGGGTCCGGTCCTTCAATAGTGATTGCTCGCGGGCGATCAGGCGGCCTGTGCGCCGATCGCGGCCGCCATGATGCGTTCCTGCGTCAGGTTTTCGTTGACGAAATCGCCGCGCAGCTTGCCTTCGCCGATCACGAGCACGCGATCGCTGACGCCGAGCACTTCGGGCAACTCCGACGACACCATGACGATCGCCATGCCGCGCTTCGCCAGATCGAACATCAGCTTGTAGATCTCGTACTTCGCGCCAACGTCGACGCCGCGCGTGGGCTCGTCGAAGATCACGACCTTCGGATGCGGCAGCAGCATCTTCGTGAGCACGGCCTTTTGCTGATTGCCGCCCGAGAGATCCGCGATCGACAGCATCGGACTCGCGGCCTTGATCGAGAGCCGCTTCATCTCGGTGCGGATCGTGTCGAGTTCGGCGGCCGAATCGATGCGGCCGAACTTCGAGAACTTGCCGAGCACCGCGAGCGTGATGTTATGACCGACCGACAGCGCGGGCACGATGCCGTGACGCTTGCGGTCCTCGGGCACCATCGCGATGCCGGCCTCGAGCGCATCGAGCGGCGACGTGATCTTGACGGGCTTGCCGTCGAGCAGCACCTCGGCTTCATAGAGCCCCGGATACGCGCCGAACACGGCCTGCATGAGCTCGGTGCGACCCGCGCCGACGAGCCCCGCGACGCCGAGAATCTCGCCCGCGCGAACCGAGAACGAGACGTCGTCCACGCGTTTGCGCAGCGGGTTCGTCGTGTCCTGACACGTCACGTGCCGGACTTCCATGACGACGTCGCCGATCGCATGTGGCTCCTTCGGGAACAGTTGCGTGATCTCGCGCCCGACCATCAGCGAGATGATCTTGCCGCGATCGAGCTCGGCCATCGGCTTCGTCGCGACATGCCGGCCGTCGCGTATGACCGAGACCGTGTCGCACACGGCTTCGACCTCGTCGAGCTTGTGCGAGATGTACACGCACGCGACGCCCTTCTTCTTGAGGTCGCGCACGATGCGCAGCAGCGTCTCGGTCTCGCTCGACGTCAGCGACGACGACGGTTCGTCGAGAATCAGCAGGCGCGTCTTCTTGTTGAGCGCCTTCGCGATCTCGATGAGCTGCTGGTGTCCGCCGCCGTAATTCATGACCGGCAGCGCGACGTTGATGTCCTTGAGATTGAGTTCGGCCAGCAGCGCTTCGGCGCCCTGATACATCGCGCCGTAGTTCATGCGCCCGCCGGGCAGCGTGATTTCATTGCCGAGATAGATGTTCTCGGCGACCGACAACTGCGGCACGAGCATCAATTCCTGGTGAATGATGACGATGCCCGCATGTTCGGTGTCGCGCACGCTATGCGCCTTGAGCTCCTGGCCGTCCCAGAAGATCTGTCCGTCCCAGGTGCCGTGCGGATAGACCGCCGACAGCACCTTCATGAGCGTCGACTTGCCCGCGCCATTCTCGCCGCACAGGCCGACGCACTCCCCGGCCGACACTTTAAGGTCGATGCCGTCGAGCGCCTTCGCGCCACCGAATGACTTCCGGATGTCGCGCATTTCCAGCAGAGGCGTTCCCATCTGTTCTCCTTCGCGTAACGGACTTCCCGCGAGCCGTCACTGTGCCGCGGCGCGATGGTGCGCGCGGTCCGCGAACGGCCCGGGTCGCGCGCGAGGCCGCTGCCGTCGATGCGAGAACGCGGCGCGTCGATCGCTCGACGACGCCGCGTCCCGATCGCGTGCGGCATGCCCGGACATCGCCGGGCAGCCGCGCGTGCGACCTCATGCGCTTACCGGCTTGGCGCCGATTAGTTGCCCGACAGCTGGGCCTGCGTATAGAAGCCGTCCTTGACGACCGTGTCGACGTTCTGCTTCGTCAGCAGGATCGGCGTCAGCAGTTGCGTATCGACTTGCTTCTTGCCGTTGTCGATCTTCGTCGTGAAGGCCGGCGCTTCGCCCTTCGCGAGTTGAACCGACATCTTCGCGGCTTCGCTCGCGATGAGCTTCAGCGGCTTGTAAACCGTCATCGTCTGCGTACCGGCGATCACGCGCTTGACCGCGGCGAGGTCGGCATCCTGACCCGAGACCGGCACCTTGCCCGCGAGCTTCTGCGCCGCCAGCGCTTGAATCGCGCCGCCGGCCGTGCCGTCGTTCGAAGCGACGATCGCGTCGATCTTGTTGTTGTTCGCCGTCAGCGCGTCTTCCGTGATGCGCAGCGCCGTCGCGGCGCTCCACTCCGGCACCCATTGCTGACCGACGATCTTGATGTCGCCCTTGTCGATCGCCGGTTGCAGGATCTTCATTTGACCTTCGCGCAGGATCTTCGCGTTGTTGTCGGTCGGTGCGCCGCCGAGCAGGAAGTAGTTGCCCTTCGGTTGCGCGTTGTAGACGCCTTGCGCCTGCAGTTCGCCGACCTTCTCGTTGTCGAACGAGATGTAGCCGTCGACGTCGGCGTCGAGGATCAGGCGGTCATACGACACGACCTTGATACCGGCCTGGTGCGCTTCGTTGATCACATTGCCGAGCGCCTTCGAGTTGAACGGCACGATGACGATGACGTCGACCTTGCGCGAGATCAGGTTTTCGATCTGCGAGATCTGACGCTCTTCGCTCGCGTCGGCCGATTGCACCGAGACCTTGGCGCCGAGCTTTTCAGCGGCAGCGATGAAGTAGTCGCGATCGCGTGCCCAGCGCTCGACGCGCAGGTCATCGATCGAGAAACCGATTTCCGGGTGGTCCTTGCTTGCGTGAGCAAGCGGCGCGGCGAGCGTAAGGCCGGCGAGAACGGCACCGCAAACGAGGCTCTGCAACTTTTTCAGTTTCATTTGTCTCCACTCCAGACGGTAAGGGTAATGACTGGACTTCTTATGCTTGTTGTCGCAACGGCGCGTGATGTTGTCGCACATTGCGCATGGTTTGGATACTGCTGACTTCCCCTGCTTTACTGCCTCACTGCGCGACGCTCAGAACACCGGTTCGAGCGCCTTGTAAAGCTTCGCGAACGTCGGACGACGTTCGTCACGGTAGTACGCATGCCGCTTCAGATCGGGTTCACGCACCGCGACCACGGGCGGCTGCGGGCAGACCGCGTCGAGCGACGCCTGCGGATCGACGGCCAGATGCGCGAGACGCGCGGCGCCGAGCGCGGGGCCGACTTCGCCGCCCGCGCGCAACGTCAGCGGCATACCCGAAATGTCCGCGAGCATCTGCGTCCAGAACGCGCTGCGCGAGCCGCCGCCGATCACGGCGATCTCGGTCGGCTTGAGCACTTCGTGGAGCACATCGATGCCGTCCTGCAGCGCGAAGCTCACGCCTTCGAGCGTCGCGACCGCGAGATCGATGCGTTGCGTGTCCGGCGTCAGACCGAAGAACACCCCCTTCGCGCGCGTGTTGTTGTGCGGCGTGCGCTCGCCGCTCAGATACGGCAGGAACCAGACGGGCGGCGCACCGCTGCCCGCGCCGTTCGCTTCGACGTCCGCGAAAAACGCGCCGACATCGGGATAACCCGCGACGCGCGCCGTGAAGTCGGCGCAGCCCGCCGCGTTGAGCATGACCGACATCAGGTGCCAGGTATTCGGCAACGCATGGCAGAAACTGTGCACGGCCTTGAGCGGATTCGCGACAAAACCGTCGGACACCGCGAAATAAACGCCCGACGTGCCGAGCGACAACATCGCCTGGCCCGCCTTCGCGATGCCGACGCCGATCGCGCCCGCCGCGTTATCGCCGCCGCCGGCCGCGACCGGAATTTCATTGAGGCCGAAGCGCTTCGCGATCTCGGGGCTCAACACGCCCGCAACCTGATTGCCTTCGTAGAGCGCGGGCATATGGTCGACCGTGAGACCGCATGCCGCGAGCAGCTTGGGACTCCATTCGCGCCGCGCGACGTCGAGCCACAACGTACCTGCCGAATCGGACATATCGCTCGCGAAGATCCCGGTCATCCGGTAGCGCAGATAGTCCTTGGGCAGCAACACTTTCGCAATACGGGCAAACACCTCGGGCTCGTGCTTGCGTACCCAGGCGAGCTTCGGCGCCGTGAAGCCCGGCAGCGCGAGATTACCCGTGACCGCGCGCAAACTCGGCTCGGCCGCTTCGAGTTCGGTACACTCGACGTCACAGCGGCCGTCGTTCCAGAGGATCGCGGGGCGCAGCACGTCGCCGTTCGCGTCGAGCAGCGTGGCGCCGTGCATCTGGCCCGCGAGCCCGATCGCTTCGACCGACTTCGGATCGATCCCCGCCTGGCGTCCCGCCGCAAGCGTCGCGTCGAGCGCGCTCGAGAACGCATCCCACCAGGCCTGCGGCGCCTGCTCGGACCAGCGATCGTGCGGACGCTGTACAGTCAGGGGTGCGGTGGCCGTCGCGCGGACTTGTCCGTCGCGGTCGAGCAGCACGGCTTTCACACCGGAGGTGCCCAGATCGATACCGATAAACATATGACGCAATATCCCGTGATAAATGGCGGTTTATGCTGCCAGCGGCCGCGGTTCGGAGCAATTACGAAATCGGCCACTCTGGGTGGCGTTTTATCATTTCGCAACGCGTCATCGCGCGCGAGCTTTTACAATGGCTTCTAATAAAAAGCAGGGTGCATTTTCTAGGTATTAACCCGATACACCCTGCATTGAACGGAGACAAACGGCGTGCCGCGCCTTATCCGGCATGCCGCGATCAGTGATGAAGAAAGCGCAGACAACCCACCGAATCGCATTGCTCTTCAACGCGAACAAAATCTACGACCGCGAGATCATCACGGGTATCGGCAATTACCTGCTCTCCACACGCGTCGCATGGGATTTGTTTCTCGAAGAAGATTTTCGCGCGCGACTCAATGGCATCGAGCATTGGGACGGCGACGGCATCATTGCCGACTTCGACGATCCGGCCGTCGCCGAAACGCTCTCGCATTGCGATTTGCCCGTCGTTGCAATCGGGTCGTCGTACGAAGACACGACCTTCTATCCCGAGAAAGTCCCCTATATCGCCACGGATAACGCGAAAGTCGTCCAGCTTGCCTACGATCATCTGATCGGCGCCGGCCTGCCGCGCTTCGCGTTGTACAGCCTGCCCGAGAACCCGAACAACCGCTGGGCGCAGGAGCGCGAGCACGCGTTTCGCAAGCTGCTCGCGGCCGACGGCCTCGAAGGCGAGATCTACCGCGGCCTGTCGACCACGGCGCTCGGCTGGCACGAAGCGATCGAGCGGCTGCAGACCTGGCTCGCGGGCCTGCCCAAGCCCGTCGGCGTCATCGCCGTCACGGATGCGCGCGCGCGCCAGCTGTTGCAGGCCTGCATGCAGGCGAACATTCCGGTGCCCGAGCAGGTCGCGATCGTCGGCATCGACAACGATCCGCTCACGCGCACGCTGACGCGCATTCCGATCACGTCGGTGATCCAGGGCGCCGAGGAAATGGGCCGCACGGCCGCGCACCTGCTGCATCGGATGCTGCTCGGCGCGCGCTTTCCGGGCACCGTGATCCGCGTGCCGCCGGTCGGCATCAACGTGCTCGAATCGACCGATCATCAGCCGCTCGCGAGCCCCTATGTCATGCGTGCGCGGCACTTTATCCGCCAGTACGCGTGTCAGGGCATCAAGACCGAGCAGGTCGCCGATTACGTCGGCGTCTCGCGTTCGTCGCTCGAAGAGCATTTCCGGCGCGAACTCGGACGCACCGTGCACCAGGAAATCCTGCGGCACAAACTCGAGCACGCGCAGGCCTTGCTCGCGAAGAACGAGGTCTCGAACGCCGAGGTCGCGATCCGCTGCGGATTCACGTCCGTGCAGTACATGTACGCGGTATTCCGACGCGAACTCGACTGCACGCCGAAGGAGTTCCAGGAGCGCCTGCGCGCGCAGGCCGAGGGCGGCGACGCCGTCGCGCCCGGCAAGCCGGGCACGAGCGCGGCGGGATCGGGGCCGATAGGTTCAGGGCCGACGGGTTCCACGCTCGCGGGGCCCGGCGGCACGCAACCCGGACCGGGCGCGGCATCCGGCGTGACGTCCGGCGCGCTCGCCAATGCGGTCGCGAGCCTGACCGCCGGCGCCGGTGTCAAAACCCCGGCGCGGGGCCGCCCCGCCGCGGCTGTTTCCGAATCGTCTGCACGCAACACCGATGACACGACGGTTCACCGTTCCTCGCAAGCGACGACTACACTTGCGAGCTTGACTAAGACGACTGCCCAATACCGGGCCTGATTTATCACTATTCGAGCATGCGCACGAACACCATTGCATCCGAAGTCTGGGGCACCCTGCCGGCCGGCGATACGGTACGACGCTTTACCCTGCGCAACGCTCAGGACATGAAGATCTCCGTTTCCGATTTCGGCGGCGCGTTGCTGAGCTGGCACGCACCCGACCGGTCGGGACGCCTCGACGACATTCTGCTGGGGCACGACACGCCCTCGGACTACTGGAATACGCGCGCATTCATGGGCGCGCTGATCGGCCGCTGGGCCAACCGGATCGCGGGCGCGCGCTTCACGCTCGACGGCATCGAGTACACGCTCGATCGCAACGAGGGCGAGAATCTGCTCCACGGCGGCTCGACGGGTTTCGATCGCGGCATCTGGGAAGTCGAGCCTGAAAACGGCGGCCTGCGGCTGCGTTACGAATCGCCCGAGGGCGACGCGGGCTTCCCGGGCGCCGTCGAGGTCGACGTGCTCTATACGCTCGACGACGACGGCACGCTGACGATCGACTATCGCGGCGTCACCGACGCGCCGACGCCGCTGAATCTGACCAATCACGCGTACTTCAATCTCAGCGGCCGCGACCTCGATATCCGCGGCCACATGCTGTCGATCGCGGCCGACCAGTTCCTCGAAGTCGACGACGCGCTGATTCCGATCGGCGTCGCCGAAGTCACGGGCAGCGCATTCGATTTCCGCGCGCCCGCGCCGATCGGCGCGCGGCTCGGCTGGCCGCATGCGCAACTCACGCGCGCGCAAGGATTCGATCATTGCTATGTGCTGTCGGGCGAAGTCGGCACGCTGCGCCATGTCGCCAACGTCTACGACCCCGCGAGCGGCCGCGAAATGGACGTCGTGACGACCGAGCGCGGCATGCAGTTCTATTCGGGCAATCATCTCGAAGGCGTGCGCGGCAAGGACGGTGCGGTCTATCACAAGCATGCGGGCTTCTGCCTCGAGACCGGCGGCTATCCGAACGAGGTCAATAGCGCGCATCCCGAGCCCGCGATCTTTCGTCCGGGCCAGACCTATCGCCAGACGACGCAATATCGGGTCGGACTGCGCAGCGACGGCTGATCGATCGGCGCGCACACGCGGCGCATGCGTTCCGTCATGTCCTGGCGGCACGCATGCGCCGCTTTTTTTCGTCCTGACGCATGCCGATGCGCGCACGACGACGATGACTTTTTTGTCACGGTGATGTCAGCACGAAGTCGGAGGCCGGATCGCATCATGCATCCATGGTCAGACGCAACGCGAAGCACGCGCGGCGCCGAGGCCAGCCCCCAACTCGTTCAGGAGTCCGTCATCATGAAGAAGCTTGCCATCGCCGCCGTTTCCGTCGCCCTTGCCACGCTCGCAGGCAGCGCGTTCGCCGACACGACCTCGGGTCTCACGCGCGCACAGGTCCGCGCCGATCTCGTCAACGCGCAACGCGAAGGCATGATTCCGAGCACCGATACGCAATATCCGCCGACCGCGCAGGAAATCGCGCAAAACAAGGCGCTTTATCAAGCTCAGTTCGGCAAGTCGGCCGAGCCGCAACGCTGGGCCACCGGCACGCCGGCGCAGAACACTCAAGGGTGAGTCGCGGGAGATGTCGATGTCGAAGCCGAAGCCGAAGCCGGCCACGTATTCTCGAACACACAGACGTCGAGTGCGCGGCGCGTGTCCCAGCCTTCGGCTTCGAGCATCGGCTTGTCGTAGAACGCATCCACGTGGCCGAGACAGAGAATCGCAAGCGGCCGCGCATCCGCGGGCATGCACAGCAGATCGCGGACCGCGTCCGTATCGAACAGCGACACCCATCCCATGCCGAGCCCTTCGGCACGCGCGGCAAGCCACATGTTCTGGATCGCGCACGCGACCGATGCGATGTCCATCTCGGGCAGCGTGCGGCGTCCGAACACATACTTGTCGCGCCCGTCCATCAATGCGACGACAAGGACCTCGCCGCATTCGCGGATCCCTTCGACCTTGAGCTTCATGAACGCGTCTTCGCGTTCGCCAAGCGCCTTGGCGGTCCGGATGCGCTCGGCGTCGACGAGCGCATGCAAGGCGGCGCGGATCGACGCGTCGGTGATCCGCATGATCCGCCACGGCTGCATATACCCGACGCTCGGCGCATGATGCGCGGCGCGGATCAGGCGATCGAGCGTCTGCGCATCGACCGGACCCGGCACGAAATGGCGCATGTCGCGCCGCTCATAGATCGCGCGATAGACGGCGTCGATTTCGGGGTCGGTAAAGCGGTTCATGGTTCCGGCTCTTGAGGTTGGACGCTCGACGCAGCCGTATGGCCGCAGGGATCGCGGGCCGCGATCGTACATCGAAGCCGCGACGCACGCGAGCACGACGTCTCCACGATCCGCGCGCGGCCCCGCGAACCTTTAAACCTCGGCGTGTCTCGCGGTCAATGTAGTCAAACCTCGATGCCGCGCGCAATGCAGACAACCCCGCATGTAGCGCGCGAGCGTGCTTAAAGGGTCGTGGAAACCGGGCCGCGGCGACCCTCGCATCCGCTTACCGCGCGGCACGTCGAGGCCCCGATGCCGGCGCAATGCGCGCCGTCACAGCTCACGGCGTAATGACGATCGCTCCCGTCGTCGAACGCGACTCGGCCGCGATATGTGCGCGTTCGATGTCCTGCAGGCCGAATCGCGCGCCGATCTGCGCGCGAATCAGGCCCTTTTCGTAGGCATCGAACACGTCACGCGCGTTGGCGCGCAACAGATCGACGGTCGCGTTATGCGGAAAAACCGACGGCCGCGTCAGGAACAGGCATCCCTTGCGATTCAGAAGATCGATGTCGAACGGCGGAATCGGTCCCGACGCCGCGCCGTATACGACGACATATCCGAACGGCGCGGCGATATCGAGCGATCCGTCGAACGTCGAGCGGCCCACCGAATCGTAGACGACGTGCGCCTTTTTTCCGCCGCTCGCGTCGATCACGCGCGCGACCCAGTCGGGCGTCGAATAGTCGATCGCGATATCGCAACCCGCGGCGCGCGCGATCTCGCACTTGGCGGGCGAGCCCGCCGTGCCGATCACGGTCGCGCCGAGCGCCTTGGCCCAAGCGCTCAGAATCTGGCCGACGCCGCCCGCCGCGGCATGCACGACGACGATGTCGCCCGCGCGAACGCGATAGGTCGTCTTGACGAGGTACTGCGCGGTCATCGCCTTGAAGAACAGCGCCGCCGCGACATCGTCGGCCATCCCGTCGGGCAGTTTGACGAGCTTCGCGGCCGGCACATTGCGCCGGTCCGCATATGCGCCGATGCCGGCGTTCATATAGACGACGCGATCGCCGACGCGCAGATCGCCGACATCGGGTCCGACGGCCTCGACGACGCCCGCAGCCTCATGACCGAGGCCCGTCGGGGTCGGCAACGGATAGCGGCCCGTGCGCTGATAGACGTCGAGATAATTGAAACCGATCGCGGTCTGCCGGATCTGCACGTCGCCCGACCCCGGCGGCGGCAACTCGAACGACACGCGTTTCATGACCTCAGGTCCGCCGAATTCGGTGAGTTGTACCGCCAACGCCTGTGTCATGCCTGTCTCCGTGGGTGTCCGATCGAGGACTCGATGATACGGACATTCACAATGCCGACACGATCGCAGGGACAAAGCACAGAGGCGCGAGACCGAGACGCGCCACCGAAGCGAACGACAACGACAGCGATAAACACAGCGACAGCGACAGGCGGCGGCAACCCGCGGCCCGCTAGGCCGACACAGCGTGCTGCACGCCTTCGCCGAGCCGACGTCGCACGAAATTCACGTGCTCGCGCAGCACGTAGAACGCATCCGCGTGCGCGAGCGGCATCTTCATCCGATTGATCGCGCCCTCGATATCGTCGAGCTCGTGCAGCAATTGCGCGCGTTGGGTTTCGGTCGCGTTGTCGTAAGCGCGACGCTCGATGGCGATCAGCGACCCATACCAGCGATAGATCCGCGAACGCACACGCCAGCGGTAAATCGCCGGAACCAGCCTGAATGCGGGGAACAGCAGCACGATCACGGGCACCAGAAACACGAGCATGCGATCGACGACGCTCGCGAGCCAAAACGGCAATTCACCGTACAGAAAGCCCTTGCCCGACTTGTAATAGCGCACCGCGTCGCTGCTGATCCGGTAATCGTGCACGGTCGCGTTCGGAAACTCGCCCGCATGCTGGAGGATCCCCGCCGTGCCGTGCACTTCCTGCGCAGCCTCGACGAGCAGGTCCGACAGCGCCGGATGCAGGGTCTGTCGCGCGACGAGCTGAACCGTCGGGCTGATCAGATGGATCGTGTGATCGGGTTCGTCGCGCCCGAGATCGAGCACACCCGGCGTCAGATCGACTTCGCTCAGATACGGAAACAGTCGCGTATAGGATTCGACCTGCTCGAAATCCATGACCGAGATGCCGGGGTGATGCCACAGACGCAGCATCGCCGGACGCGTCGCGGAGTCGCTATTGAGGATCGCCGCGTCGATCGTGCCGTCGAGCATCGCCTGCACGGCCGCGTCGCCGTCGAGCGGCAGCAATTCGGTCGAGCCGCCGGGCTCGATGCCGCTCGACTTGAGCAGATCGAGCGCGGTCACGCGCGTGCCGCTGCCCGGACGCCCGATCGCGACACGTTTGCCTTCGAGCGCCGACAGACGCGTCGCCGCCGGCCCGCGGTACGCGACGATGATCGGCGAATAGAACATATTGCCGAGCGACATCAGCGACGACGTATCGAGCCCATTGCCGACGCCGCCCGCAACGAGCGCGAGATCGACCTTCTGATTCGGGTCGAGCAAGCGATGCAGATTTTCGAGCGACCCTTCCGACGGCAGCACGACGAGCCGGATCCGATTTCGAGCCAGGATCTCGCGATACTGGTTCGCGTAGGCCATGAACGAGCTGTCGCGCGGCCCGGCGCTGATCGTCAGCGTCGAGGGCGGAGCGGGATCGACGAGCCAGACGAACAAGGCGACCGCGATCAGCACGAAGGCGATCAGCGGACCCGCCGAAACCGCATAGTCGCGCCAGTGCGCATGCGCGCCCTGCGTGTCGTTGTGTTTCATGGTTCGTCTCGTCGGCAAGTGAGCACGGGCGCGGGCGGGCGACGCACGCCGCGCCCGGACGGCATTCTCTCAGATACCCACGACAGATGCGGCGGACGCGACGGAAGGCCGTACGCCGGGAGCCCGTATGCGGGAGGCCCGTATGCCGAAAGCCCACACGTACGCCGTATTCGGCAAACGGCCGGTGCGGACCACCCGTCGATCGGCCGCGCGGCCTGCGTGAATGTCCCGGCCTACTCGGCCGTATGCGTCTGCTGGGTCGCGGTCGACGCCTGGACCGGATGCAAGCCGGCGGCCGCGGCATTGGTCAGCGGACGCGTCGCGTTCGGATGCGGCGTCGTCGCATGCTGGCCGTTCGCGGGCGCCGCGAAATTCGCGTGAAGCTGCGTCTGACCTGCCGCTTGCGCACGCGCCTGCGCTTGCGCGTTGCTGATCTGCTGGGCGCGCTGGAACGTGCCCTTCGGAACCGGCGCGGGCGCCCGCTTTGCCCCGACAACGGCAGGATTGGGCAGACGCGTCGCGTTGGCCGCGCGCAGGTTGTCGCGGCGCTGCACGATCTCCCGGCGCAGATCGCCGTGACCATAGAGATGCCGATGCCGGTGTCCGTCCGGCCCCGTTGTCCAGATGTACGTGCTGCCGTCGACGTAGACGATGTCTTGATCTTGCGCCGCGAGGACGTAGCCGTCATTGGCCTCGGCCAACACCTGTTCCTGGACGCCCGGTCGCGCGACCGTCGCGGGCGACTGCATCGCCGCGGCGACGACCGGTTGGACCGCGGCGCGCGGCGGCGTGCTCGTCGAGCAGCCCGCCAGGTAAAGCGCGCTGGCCATGCCAGCCGCGAGAGGCAACCATCCCAAAATTTTCAAACCCTGCTCCCGCACACCATTGGATATCTCTGGATTACGACCCGAAAGCTCGAAACTTGAGCGACGCGCCGACTCTGCGCGCCGCGCCCCGGGGCCCTACGCGCCCCCGGGACCGCGTTGAAATGGGGCCGAATGCCGCGCGACGTCGCCGACGTATCGCGTTCGGTCGAGCCATCGAGCTGCGAATTCCGACCGCCGCGCCACCACGCCACCGCGCCGGAACGCCGAGACGCCGAGACGCCGAGACGCCGAGACGCGATCCTACCCGCAGAACGCCGATCGTGACGATTTCGCGCGTCTGGCCGCCTGCGCGACCGCGCCGGCCACGCAGGTGCCGGGTTCGTTGATGTCGATCAACACCCCTGCACGAGGCCGCACGGACAATGGCCGCTCCCTCATCGCGGGGACAGGCTGTCCGATTCGTCCGAGCCAAGACACGCGCGCCGGCGACGGTCTGCGAAGCACGACGCGCGACACAGGTCGTGCGCGGCGCGCCCTGCGGCATCGACACGCCGCGCGCGTCCAGGTCTCGCTCGGCGACGCGGCGAACCCTTCGACATCGTCGTCCGGGCACGCTCGAAGACGATCGGCACAGCCCTCTCCGCTCGCTATCCATGGTGCCCATGAACCTGACACCGCTCTCGATCGACGAACCCCTGCCGCACCGAAAAATCATCCGGTCGTGGCTGATCCCGCTCAACATCCGCTCGACATCGCACGCACTCGCGCTCGCGCTGTTCGACTACGTCCTGCTCTTCGTACTGCTTGCGGGTGTCGTCGTGTTCCAGAGCGTCCTCGCAAAACTGGCCTGCGCGCTAAGCGCGGGCTTCGTGACCGGGCGCCTGTTCATCATCGGACACGACGCCTGCCATCAGAGCCTGACCGTGCATCGGCGGCTCAACAAATGGATCGGGCGCATCACGTTTCTGCCGTCGCTCACGCCGTATAGCCTCTGGGACGTCGGTCACAACGTCGTCCATCACGGGTTCACGAACCTCAAGGGCACCGACTTCGTCTGGGCGCCGCTCACGCAGGCCGAGTACGACGCGCTGCCCGCGCATCGGCGTCTGCTTGAACGCCTCTATCGCTGCGGCTTCGGCTCGGGCCTCTACTACCTCTACGAGATGTGGTGGCGCAAGATGCTGTTCCCGAATCGCCGTGAAATGCCGACGCGCCGCCGGATCTTCGTCCTCGACGGACTGCTGGTCTGTGCCTATGGCGCGGTATGGATCGCCGCGCTTGTCGCGCTCGCGCATACGACGCATCAGTCGGCCGCCCTGCTCGTCGGGCTCGGCTTCGTCGTGCCGTTCCTGTTCTGGTGCACGATGATGGGCTTCGTCGTCTACGTGCATCACACGCATCGCGACGTGTCGTGGTACACGTCACGCGAGGAATGGGCGCGCTCGCAGCCGTTCGTATCGACGACGGTCCACCTGACGTTCCCCTACGGGATCGGGAGCCTGCTTCACCACATCATGGAGCACACGGCGCATCACGTGGACATGAGCATTCCGCTCTATCGGCTTCGCGAAGCCCAGAAGCGGCTCGAGCAGATGCTGCCCGGCCGCATCATCATTCAGCGGTTTTCATGGCGGTGGTACTGGGATACGGTCCGTCACTGCAAGCTCTACGATTTCGAGCGGCGCATCTGGACCGATTTCAAGGGTCGCGTGCCGGTCGAACGTCACGCTTGACGTGCATCGCCGGGGCGAGTCCGGATTCAATCGAACCGGCTTGCGCGACTGAATCGAAGCGGCTCGCGCAGGCGGGCCGCCGCAAGGGCGAAACATGCGCGAAACGACGCTGCGTGCGCATCACGATCGACATCCGAGCCGATCGATAACGCCCGACGGCGCACGCCTCGCTCAGCTATTCGCGTCGTCCGCGCGAATCAACAGCACGGGACACGTCGAGACCCGCAAGAAGCGCTCGGCGACGCTGCCGATGACCATGCGCCGCACGCCGCGCCGGCCATGCGTGCCCATGACGACGAGGTCCGCGCCGTATGCCGTCGCGGCGGTTTCGATACTCGTCGCGACGTCCTCGCCGATGTTGTCCGATTCGATGATCTGCGTATCGCCCGTCACGCCGCTCGTGCGCATCGTCTCGCGCGCGGCGGCCGTCACGGTGTTCGCGTCGTCCTCGATCGCCTGCCGGACTGCCGTCGGATCGAAGTAGCCCGACATCGCGAACAACGCAGGCTCATCGACGACATAGATCACGCGCACCGTACCGTGCGTTAGACCCGCGAGGCTCAGCGCCTCGAGCAGCGCGCGGCGCGATGGATCGCTGCCGTCCATCGGCACCAGTATCTTCTTGTACATGTCGCAGTCTCCAAACTGACGTCGCAAAAAAAGGATTGGATTCGATGATCGCGCTGTGCTCGAACTGTGCGTTGATCCGGATCAATTCCGCGCGTGGTAGGCAGCGAATTCGCCGCGCATGATTTGGATCAACAAGCGTGCACAGGGCAAACCCTAATCTGGTTTCGCTCGCGACGCATCCGATGCTGGCTGGGGTAGCCAGCGGCGTCATCGCGAGCATGCTGAGAAACCAGAACAATCATGAAACTCGCCTCGAACAAGATCCGCAGCTTGCTTGCCGCGCTCGCGGTGCCCGCTTTCGCGTTGCTCGCGTCACCTGCCGCGCATGCCGCGCAAGGCGACGTGCTCGTGCGATTGCGCGGCATCGTCGTCGACCCCGATGTCTCGTCGAACGATACGTTGTCGAGCATTCACTCGGACGTCAGCACGAGCGCCGTCCCCGAACTCGACTTCACGTACATGTTCACCGACGCGATCGGCGCCGAACTCATTCTCGCGACGAGCCGGCACGACCTGACGTCGGATCTCGGGAACCTCGGCAAGGTCAGCGTGCTGCCGCCGACGCTCACGCTCCAGTATCACTTCAACGATGCGGGACGCATTCGTCCGTACGTCGGCGCCGGGATCAATTACACGCTGTTCTATCACAACAGCCTGTCGGTTGCCGGGCAGGGCGTCGACATCACGAATCACAGCTTCGGCCCCGCGCTGCAGGCCGGTGTCGATTACGCGATCTCGGACAAGTGGTTCGTGAACCTCGACGTCAAGAAGATCTGGATTCACACCGACGCATCGCTCGGCGACACGGATCTGGGCCGACTCCGGATCGATCCGTGGATCGTCGGCTTCGGTATCGGACGGAAGTTCTAAGGCGGGAGAATGGGCGACGCGTCAGGACGGCGCGCCGAGCCGCACGCTCGCCGCGCGGCCGAAGTTCGACAACGATGTCGCGATCGGACCGTCCGGGCTCACGTCGAACACGGCTTCGGGACCCATGACGGTGACCACGGCCGCGACGTCCATGCGCGCGTCGAAGATCGGCACGGCCATCGCGCCGATCCCGGGCACCATCAGGCCCTGGATCGCCGAGCGCCGGTCGAGCCGGATCCGTTCGAGTCGCATGGACAGTTCAGACTTCGGATCGTGAAGTTGGTCCTGCAGGGCCTGAGGCTCGGTCCGCGCGATCGGATCGCGCTCGCTCGGCGGCAAAAAAGCGGCGAACAGCAAGCCGGTCGCTGAAGTCAGCAGCGGCATGATCGCGCCGACGCGCGTGAGGATCGTCACCTGCCCGACGTTCTCGACGACGCGCACGATGGTCGGGCCATGGTTGCCCCAGACCGCGAGAAAGCACGTGTGATGAATCTCGTCGCGCAATTCGGGCAGCATGTCCGAGACGTTGCCGACGACGTCGATGTTCGCCAGCGCGGCAAGGCCAATCGTGACGGCTTCGGGGCCGAGTTGATAACGGCCTGTCTGCTTGTCCTGCGCCGCGAGACCGCTCGCGATCATGGCCTGCAGATACCGATGCACCTTCGCGGCCGCCATATCGGTGTATTCGCTGATACGCGACAGCGACGCGGACGGCCCGAGTTTGGCGAGCGCCTTGAGCACTTCCGCGCCCGTCTCGGCGGACTGCACGCGCTGTTTGCTGTTCGTTCGTGTGCTGCTGGTCATGGTGGCGCGAGGCGGCTCGAAGTCAGGAATCAAGGATCAGACGAGAAGGTACGCGATGCGCGGGCCGTTCCGCAAGGAAGACGCCGCCGGCCTCAGTTTCGACGTATGTCAACGATCGATGCCGGCGGTCCCGCGCGTTTCACGCTATTGCGGCGGCATCGGGACGCGTGGTCCCGACGCGGCACGCCTTAGGCGTGCCAATCCTGAGACGGCGACCCTCATCGCACGCTTCAAGCGGGCACGGGATGCGACGTGCTGATCATCGACTCGCGCTCGCTGAAGCGCGCGTAGAACTCGGCGAGGCCCGGCCGCGTGCGCCACGGCTCTTCCGGGAAACGCAAATCGAGGTAGGCGAGCCCGCATGCGATCGAGATCGTGCCGATATCGACACGATCGCCGAACGTCGGGGCCCAGGCTTCAAGCCGGTCGAGCACCGACACGACCTTCTCGTGCTGGCCGCGCTGCCAGGGCTCGAAGCGCAGACCGTCGGGACGGATCACCTGCTCGTAGCGCATGAGCAGCGCCGCGTCGAGCAGGCCGTCGGCGACCGACTGCTCGACCAGACGTTGCCAACGCGCGGGGCCCGCGGCCGGAATCAGCTTGTTGCCGCCAGCCTGCACATCGAGGTATTCGCAGACCACGCGGCTGTCGTACAGCTCGGTGCCGTCGTCGGCGAAGAAAGTCGGCACCTGGCCGAGCGGGTTCGTCGAAATGATCTTCGGATCGCGCGCGATCGGATGCGCCGCGGAATCGAGGCGTTCGACTTCAAAGCCGAGCTCGGCGGCGCTCACGAGCACCTTGCGCACGAACGGAGAAAACGGCGAGTAATAAACCTTCATATCGGATCCTTCAGGGAGCGCGTCGAGCGCGTGGTGGTGTCGGCATGGCGTCGGAGCGACGCGTGACGGCGGGCATGTCGCTGCCCCGTGTATCACGACCGGCCATGCAATGCATAGTCCGCGCCGTGGCGATGCGTGAGGAATCCGCTCGTCAGACCGCCGTCGACTTCGAGGATACTCCCCGTCACATACGAGGCCGTGTCCGAGAGCAGAAAGCCAATTGTCTGCGCGATTTCCTCGGGCCGTGCAAATCGGCCGAGCGGCGTGCGGTCGAGCATCACGCCGTCACGGAAATGCTCGGGCACGCCGATGCTGAGCATCGGCGTGTCGACGCCGTTGGGCGCGACCGCATTCACGCGGATGCCGTGGCGCCCCCACTCGGTCGCGAGACTCTTGACGAGGCCCATGAGGCCCCACTTCGACGCCGCATAGTTTGCTCGGCCGGGCTGACCGCCTTTCGCCGTGATCGATGCGATGCAGACGATGTTGCCGCGACCGCGCGGCAACATCGCGCGCGCCGCGGCCTTGCACGTGAGGAACGTGCCCGTCAGATTGACGCCGAGCACGAGATCCCATTGTTCGATCGTCATTTCTTCGGCGGGCGCGCTGCGCGCGAGGCCCGCGCACGGCACGACGTCCGTGATCGGACCGAGCTCGCGCTCGACGCGGTCGACAAATGCGTGCTGGGCGGCTTCGTCGCGGACATCGAGCGATTCGCCGAGGAACCGGACATTCGGATTCAGTTGGGCGCGCAAGGCTTCGAGGCCCGCGACGTTCTGATCGGCCGCCGCAATATGCACGCCGATCGACGCGAGATACGTACAGACCGATGCGCCGATGCCGCTTGCCGCGCCCGTGATCAACGCGACACGTTGCGCGGGCAGGTCTTTCGAGGGGGACTGCAGATTCATGCATGCTCCAGTTCAGCCGTACGAGCGGGCGCGCGTTACGACTGCGCGTCGTGCGGCATCCACGGCGGCGTACCGCATCGGATGCCGCGTCGCGCGCCTTATAGACGTATTCAAACGCGCCGAAGACTCAGGCGAGTGCCGACGCATTGCGTGCGGCCGCAGCGCGTCGATGTGTATAGGCCGGCGTCAGTGCAATCAGCGCGACGAGTCCGATGAACACGAAGACGCCGAGCGTGGCGACCGCGATCTTGAAGCTGCCCGTGCTTTGCGTGAGGAAGCCGATGATCGCGGGGCCGAAGAAACCGCCGAGATTCGAAACAGCATTGACGAACGCAAGCGCGGCGGCCGCGGCCGTGCCGCTGAAGAACATCGTCGGCAACGTCCAGTACGGGGGCATCGACGCATAGAGACCGATCATCGCAACGCAGAACGCGGTCATCGCGATCACGGGCGTGTCGAGGCAGAAGCCCGCCACGACGAATGCGATCGCCGCGACGAGTTGCGGGATGATCACGTCGCTCAGACGCATCGGACGGCGACGGCAGCGGCGCGCCCAGACGAGCATCGCGATCGCGCCGAGCGCGTTCGGCAGCGCGCTCAGCAGGCCGACCTGCAGCGTCGTCACATGGAACGTCTTGATGATCTGCGGCAGCCAGAAGCCCGCGCCGTAGAACCCGATCACGAAGCAGATGCCCGTGAACGTGATGACCAGCGTGCGCCAGTCGAGCAGCGTCGCGAGCACGGCGGTGGCGCTATGCGCCTGATCTTCGCTGAGTTCCTTGTCGATCGTTTGCTGAAGCCACGTGCGTTCGGCGGGTTCGAGCCACTTCGCGTCGGCCGGGCGATCGAGCAGCACGCGATACGTGATGAAGCCGAAGAGCACCGCGGGAATCCCTTCGACGATAAAGATCCAGCGCCAGCCCGGCAGGCCGAGCACGCCGTCGAAGGCCTGCAGGATGTACGACGAAACCGGACCGCCGATGGCCGCGGCGATCGGCAGCGAGATCATGAAGCGCGCGATGATGCGCGTGCGCTGCTCGCGCGGGAACCAGAAGGTCAGATAGAACAGCACGCCGGGGAAGAAGCCGGCTTCGCTGATGCCGAGCAGGAAGCGCATCGCGTAGAAGCTGTGCGGGCCCGAGACCATCGAGGTCGCGAGCGTCACGACGCCCCAGACGATCATGATGCGGGTCAGCCAGACGCGTGCGCCGAAGCGCACCATCATGAGGTTGCTCGGCACTTCGAACGGGCACATGCCGATGAAGAAAATGCCGGCGCCGAGGCCGTACATGGCCGGCGTCAGGCCGATGGCCTTGTTCATCGTGAGTGCCGCGAAGCCAACGTTCGTGCGATCGATGAAGCTCACGATGTACAGCACGAACATAAGCGGAATGATCCGCCATGCGGTCTTGCGAAGGACCGCTGCTTCTTCAAATGCCTGCATGTTGATGTCTCCTTGAGATACCGGCCTTTTCGGTGTGCCAACCGTGCGCCTCTATCGGGCGGACCGTCTGAAATAGCGTGTGCGCCGGACGTCGATCTTCCGGACTTAGATGCCGGTCGCGCCGCCCAGCGATTTGCCGCCGTCGACCATCAGAATCTGGCCGGTGACGAAATCCATCTGCGGTGAAGCAAAAAACGCGACTGCATTGGCGATGTCTTCGGGACGCGCGGCGCGGCCCGTCGGCTGCAGCGCGAGCTGGGCCGCGCGGCGTTCGGGCGTCAGCGCCTTGAGCATCGGGGTATCGACGAGCCCCGGCGCGATCGCGTTGACGAGGATGCCCTGCGGCATCAGTTCGAGCGCCATCGCGCGCGTGAGGCCGACGACGGCCGCCTTGGCCGCGACGTAGTGCGCATGGTTCTTCGCGCCGAGGTAGGCGCGCGAGGCGATGTTGACGATCTTCCCGCCCTGCGGCAACCGCATCGACGCGTGGCGCGAGAGGCGGAACACGGCGATCAGGTTCAGTTCGTAATGACGGCGGAAGTCTTCCGCTGTGAGGTTGATGAACGCACGTTCGTCGAAGATGCCGGCATTATTGACGACGGCGTCGAGCCGCGGGAGGCCCGCGACGAGTTGCGCGACGCTGTCTTCATCGCGCAGATCGACGACCGCGCTGTGAGCCGACCCACCGTTCGCGCGAATGCCTTCGGCGACCGCGTCGGCGGCTTCCTGGGCGATGTCGATCACGCAGACGTGATAGCCGTCGGCCGCGAGCCGGCGCGCGATCGCCGCGCCGATGCCGCCGCCCGCGCCGGTCACCGCCGCGATCGGTTTCGATCCGTTTACCTCTGTCTGCTGCCCGTTTTGCACCTGCGTCTCGCTCATTTCGATGTCACCGATTCGTTTTGCGTAATCAATTACGCATAGCGTAAATCAGTGAATCGGCGAGTCAATACTCCGAAACCCTAGGTCGGGTCGAAGCGGGGGAAGGTTTTTTGGAGGAGGATCGATGGTTGACACGTGCAAACACGGTCATGCTGCGGCGCGGAATGGCGTCACGAGTGCCGCCATTCGTCCTTGCTGGCTAACAACGGTTTTCGTGCGCAGCTCGATTCCGGCGTACAAGCCCTTGCACGCGCAACAGGAACACGACGGGTTGCCGTCGGCACCGCAAGCCGCGATCGCGGGATGCGCCGGCAACGAACCGTATCAAAGAACGCTACACATCGGCCGGCCGATGTCTGCCGAACGCGCGCGACGCGCCGACGTCTTAGCGGGCTGACCGTGCCTAGACTGCGGCCCGCTCACGACCGCGGACGCCGGTACGTGGAACAGCGTATATCGTCGCGATATCCGTTCGGATAGCGTTCTCCGCGTGACCGCGCGCATATCGCACGAATGGCCCGCTCCCGTAATTTTTCGCGTTACGTAAGCGTGCATTTCGTCGGGGAAATCGTCACGCAGGACATCCTCACGACTTCAATTTATTTATTGCCATAGCAAATTTTTTGACACCGTAAGCTAGCCATCACGCGCGTGACTGCGAGCGCAATTTACCCGATTGATATCTCGTCATGCAAAGCACACCGTATTTTCCGGGCCTGATCTCGCTGCGCCCCTCGCCGCGACCCAGCGTCGAACGATCCGCGCGCGCTTTGCCATCTCAGCGACTCGCATCTTGAGCGCGCCCCCTCCCGTACGCCCCGAGACGCTCGCTCCCACGCAACGCATCGTGTTGATTCGCCGCGAGTACAACAGTTGGGTGGCCGACGAGACGATGGAGGACTACGCGCTGCGCTTCACGCCGCGCGCCTTCCGCAAATGGAGCGAGTTTCGCGTCGCCAACACGGCGATCGGGGCCATTTCATTCCTGGCGCTCGAGGCGATCGGCGGCATGCTGATGCGCGATTACGGTTTTCTCAATGCGTTATGGGCCGTTTTGATCATCGGCGCCTTGATCTTTGCATGCTCCGCGCCGATCGCGATCTACGCGGCGAAGCATGGCGTCGACATCGACCTGCTGACGCGCGGCGCCGGCTTCGGCTATCTCGGCTCGACCATGACGTCGCTGATCTATGCGTCGTTCACGTTTATTTTCTTTGCGCTTGAAGCGGCCATCATGGCCTTTTCCTTGCAGCTTGCCGTGGGCATGCCGCTTTGGGTCGGCTATTTTCTGTGCTCGATGATCGTCGTGCCGCTGGTCACCTACGGCATCACGATGATCAATCGCCTGCAAGCGTGGACCCAGGCGGTCTGGCTGACGCTGCTCGTGCTGCCTTACGCGTATATCTTCTGGAAGCAGCCCGACGCGTTGCAAGGTTTCACCGCGTTTCCGGGCGTCGGCGTGCCCGATGCGAAATTCGACCTGTTACGCTTCGGCGCCGCGGCGACCATCGTCGGCTCCACCGTGGCGCAGATCGGCGAGCAGGTCGATTTCCTGCGTTTCATGCCTGAGCGCACACACCGCAACACGTGGCGTTGGTGGAGCGCCGTGCTCAGCGCCGGCCCCGGCTGGATCGTGCTCGGCGGGCTCAAGATGTTGGGCGGCGCGGTCCTGTTTTATTTCGCCATTCGCCTCGGCGCCAGCCATGCGAGCGCGGTCAAGCCGACCGGCATGTACCTCACCGGCTTCTCGCAGGTATTCGACTCGCCCGCGATCGCGCTTGGCGTCACCATCGCCTTTGTCGTCATCTGCCAAATCAAGATCAATGTGACCAACGCCTACGCGGGCTCGCTCGCGTGGTCCAATTTTTTTTCCCGAACCACGCATGCGCATCCCGGGCGCGTGGTGTGGCTCGTCTTCAACGTGATGATCGCCGTCGCGCTGATCAATGTCGGTATCTTCGACGCGCTCGAACGCGTCCTGAGTTTTTACTCGAGCATCGCGTTCGCGTGGATCGGCGCGATCGTGGCCGATCTGGTCATCAACAAGCCCGCCGGCTATAGCCCGCCCGGCATCGAATTCAAGCGCTCGCACCTCTACGACGTCAACCCGGTCGGCTTCGGCTCGATGACGATCGGCGCCGTGGTCGGTCTGTGCGCCTACGCAGGATGGCTCGGACCGCTGCTGCAGGCCTTCTGCGCCGAACTGGCCTTCGCCGCCGCGTTCGTGTTCTCGCCCTTGATCGCGTGGATCACCGGCGGCAAGTTCTATCTCGCGCGCGACGCGGCGGCGGCCGTCTCGCCGGCCTCATGCGGCGACGGTTCGCGCGCGGGCGCCTACCTTGGCAGTACGCTCTGCTGCATCTGCGAGAAGCAGTACGAACCCGAGGACATGTCGGCCTGTCCGGCCTACGGCCGCCCGATATGCTCGTTGTGCTGCTCGCTCGATGCGCGCTGCGGCGACTACTGCAAGCCGCACGCACGCCTCGACTACCAACTCAAGAGCCTCGTGCGGCAATGTCTGCCGAAGCTACCGTCGATGCTGACGAATCGCCCGGCACACTATCTGCTGCTGATACTCGCCATGTCGATCGTCGCGGGCGGCATCCTCGCATTCGTCGTGCACCACGAGACCGTGATCAAAGCGATGATCTCGGCCGATCGCGTGCATGCGTCGCTCATCGCGATCAAGGTCTGCGTCGTATTGATGCTGCTCGCGACGGCCATCGGCGTGTGCTGCATGACCTTGATCGCCGACAGCCGCGCGGTCGCGCAAGACGAGTCGTCGCTCCAGGCTCACCTGCTGCTCGAGGAAATCGACGCGCACCGCGTGACGGACGTCGAACTGCAACGCGCGAAGCTGGCCGCCGAACGCGCGAATATTGCCAAAAGCCGCTTTATCGCGTCGGTCAGTCACGAGTTGCGCACGCCGTTGAACAGCATTCTCGGCTATGCGCAATTGCTGAACCACGACCCGTCCGTGCCTCAACGCGTGCAACGCGCGCTCGGCGTGATCCGCCATAGCGGCGACCACGTCGTCTCGCTGATCGACGGGTTGCTCGACATCGCGCGCATCGAATCCGGTCGCTTCACGCTGTCACCCGAGGCCGTTCCGTTCCGCGAGTTCATGACCGAGATCGCCGACATCTTCCGTCTGCAGGCCGAAGTCAAACGCATCGAGTTCATCTGCGACGTCCAGTCGTCGTTGCCCGGCGCGGTGCGATGCGATCGCAAGCGCGTCGGCCAGATCCTGATCAATGTGCTGGGCAACGCCGTCAAATTCACGTCGAGCGGTGCGGTCACGTGGCGCATATCGTACCGGCACGGTGTCGCGCAGTTCGAGGTCGAGGACACCGGCCCCGGCATTTCCGAAGCGGATCTGAGCCGCATTTTTTTGCCCTTCGTGCGCGGCGCCGAGCAGCGTTTCGACGGTGCGGAGGGCACCGGGCTGGGCCTCGCGATTTCGCGCATGCTGACCGACATGATGGGCGGCGAGCTCAAAGTGGAAAGCACCGTGGGCGTCGGCTCGTGCTTCAAGCTGCGCCTGTTCCTGCCGACGACCGAAATCACGCGTCAACCGGTCATGGCGCGCAACGGCGTTCACGTGACCGGCTACGCGGGCGAGCGGCGCCGCATCCTGATCGTCGAGGACAAGCTGATCGATCGCGAATTGCTGATCCACCTGCTCGGCCCGCTCGGATTCGAACTCGCGCAGGCCCACTCGGGACTCGAAGCGCTGCGCGTGGCCAGCGAATTCGCGCCGCACCTGATTCTGATGGACGTCAATATGCCGGACCTCGATGGCTGGGAAGCGAGCCGGCTGCTCCGCGCGAACGGGATCTCGTCCGCGCCGATTCTGATCGTATCGGCCGAGGCCTTCGACCGCGGCCGCGAGAACAGCGCGGGCATCGGCGCCGACGACTTCATCTTCAAGCCGATCCGCGTAGCCGAGCTGGTCGCCCGCATCGGGCTCAAGCTTCGGCTCGACTGGATCAAAGCGGACGCGCCGGCCGCCCCGCTCGACGACGAGCCCGCCAATCCGCCACCGCTCGAATTCATCGTGTCGCTGCGAGAGTTGGGGGCGCTTGGCTACGTGCGCGGCATCCTCGAAAAACTCGACGAAGTCGACCGCCTGGGCGCGCGCTATGCGGGCTTTACCACGCCATTGCGCACCCATGTCATGCGTTTCGATCTCGAGTCCTTCAACCGCGCCATCAACGAACGAGACGTGCGATGCTAGGATCGCCTCAGAGTGCCGGTGTCGTCCTGATCGTGGACGACGTCCCCGAAAATCTCGCGATGCTGCACGACGCACTGATCGGCGCCGACTATACGGTGCTGATCGCGACCGGCGGCGAACTCGCTTTGGAGCGCGCCGGCCGGCTGCCGCCCGACCTGATCCTGCTCGACGCGCTGATGCCCGGCATCGACGGTTTCGAGACCTGCCGGGCGTTCAAAAGCGCGGCGGAAACCCAGCATATTCCGGTGATATTCATGACCGGACTGCAGGAGACCCAGCACATCCTGCGCGGCTTCGAGGTCGGCGGCGTCGATTACGTGACCAAGCCGATCAAGCCGCACGAGGTGCTCGCGCGCATTGCATCGCACCTCAAGCGCGCGCGTGACATGGAACAGATCCAGCTCGCGCTCGATGCGGTCGGACGCGCCGTGATCACGGTCAACGAAGACCGCGTCGTGTCCTGGCAGACGCCTGCCGCGCAAACATGGCTCAGTCCGCATATCGAGTCGGACGGGTGCTTGCTCGACGCTTTCCAGGCGTGCCTGACGCTGAGCGAGGCGCAGTCATTAAAGGTACGCACGGCGAAGACGAACCTGATCTTCAGACGACTCGTCGGCGACGCGCGCGGCATTACCTTGCTCGTCAGCCTGCAGAGCACCGTGCCCGATCCGGCTGTGCTGCAAGCGAACTTCGCGTTGACCGGACGCGAGGCGGACGTGCTGTATTGGATCGCGTATGGGAAGACCAATCGCGACATCGCCGACATCATCGGCATGAGTCCGCGCACCGTCGACAAACACCTCGAACATATCTTCGCCAAGCTCGGCGTGGAGACACGCACCGCCGCGGCATCGATCGCCCTCGGACGCTAACGCAGCGTTGCGCGAAGCTGCGGATTCCTCCGCGATTCGACGTATATGCCCGTCAATTTCGTCTTCACACAATCGTTTCCAACGAATGAGCCACGACCACACGGCTCGACATTGCGGGCCCCCGCCAACCCCGTTGGGAAACGAGAATGAAAGACGAAGCGCAGAAACAGGAAAACGTCACGCCGCCGGTCGACACGTCGCGCCGGAATGTCTTGAAGGTGGCAGCGGCAGCGGCGGGCGTCGCCCTCGCCGGCAAGCCGATCGATGGGTTCCCGCAGATCTGGAAGCAGGACTTCAAGGACATCACGTTGCGGCATATCGGCGTGTCGTACGCCGTGCAGCGCGAGATCGGCGAGCAGGCGTCGAAGGACCTCGGTTTCAAGATCCAGATGCAGAACCTCGACACGTCGGCCGCCATCACGCGCTTTGTCACGCAACCGCAAAGCGTCGACATCCCCGACATGGAAGGCTGGCAAGTCAAGGTTGCGATGGCCCGCGGCATCCTGCAGGGCATCGACTCGAACCGAATCAGCAAATTCAACGACATCCTCCCGCTGTTCAAGACCGGCGTGTACGAAGGTCGCAAGATTTCGCGGCAAGGGATCTCGCCGTACGAGGTCATGTACACCGACAGCGCGTCTGCGACGAAGATCGTGGACGGCCAGCAGCGCTATCTGACCTTCTTGCCGCAGGTGTTCAACGCCGACTCGATCGGCTATCGCACCGACAAGATCGATCACGTCGTCACCGAGTGGAAGGACCTCATCGATCCGCAGTACCGCGGCAAGGCCGCCATCCTCGATATTCCGAACATCGGCATCATGGATGCGGCCCAGGCGCTCGAATCGCGCGGCGACCTTGTCTACGGCAACAAGGGCAATATGACCCGCGCCGAAATCGATACGACCATCAACGCGCTGATCAAGCTCAAAAAGGAAGGGCATTTCCGCGCAACGTGGAGCACGTTCGAACAATCCGTCGAACTGATGGCGAGCGGAGAAGTCACGATCCAGTCGATGTGGTCGCCGGCCGTCACCGCGGTGCTCGCCAAGGGCATCCCGTGCACGTACGCGCCGGTGGCGATCAAGCCCAACGGCAAGGAAGGCTATCGCGGCTGGTGCAACGGCATGGGCCTGATGAAGCATCTGAGCGGCAAGCGTCTCGAAGCCGCCTATGAGTATCTGAACTGGTACTACTCGGGCTGGCAAGGCGCTTATGTCGCGCGTCACGGCTACTACAGCCCGGTGCCGACGAGCGCGCAATCGCAGATGACACCCAACGAATACGACTACTGGTATCTCGGCAAGCCGGCCGCCGAAACCATCAACGATTCGTTCGGCACGCCGATCGCCAAGCCGGGCACCGTGCGCGACGGCGGCTCGCTGGCCCAGCGCTTCTCGAACATCGCCTGCTGGAACACGGTGATGGACGAGAACCAATACATGATCCAGCGCTGGAACGAGTTCAAGGCCGCCTGACCCGGTCCGCGATCGCCGCGGATGACAGCTTGCGCTTGCCGGTCATCGTTCGCGATGGCTGGCGTTCGCATCGTGACGCCCATCCTGAATCGCGCCGCGACGCCCTCGATGTCGGGCGCGTTGCGGACTATCACACGCAAGACGATCTACATGTCACCTAGCACTCGATCCTATCTGCAGCTCTCGCCGTTCCTGCTGGTGCTGCTGCTCTTCGTCGCGGCGCCGCTCGTGTTCGTGGTCGTCGTCAGCGTGTTTCGATACGACCAGTTCCGAGTCATCCCGACGTTCACGCTCGAAAACTACGCGAGCGTATTGACCTCGCGGCTGACCTTCGATCTCTACGCGCAAGTCATCCTGCTCTCGGCCATCACATGGCTCGGTACGGCGGTGATCGGATTTTTTGTCGCGTACTTTCTCGTCTTTCATGTGCGCAACCGGCTGCTTGCCATCGGCCTGTTCCTCGTCTGCACGGTGCCGTTCTGGACCTCCAACGTGATTCGCATGATCTCGTGGCTGCCGATGCTCGGCGAGTCAGGCGTGATCAACGAGACGCTGATGACGCTCGGTTTGATCCACGCGCCGCTCCGGTTTTTGTTGTTTTCGCAGTTCGCCGTGGTCGTGTCCTACATCCACCTGTTCACCATTTTCATGATCGTGCCGGTATTCAATTCGATGAGCCGCATCGACAAGAGCTTGCTGGAAGCGGCGGTCGACGCCGGCGCGAGCCGCTTCAAGACGCTGTGGCTCGTCGTGCTGCCGCTCACGCGATCCGGCATCGCGCTCGGTTCGATTTTCGTCGTCACGCTCGTGATGGGCGACTTCTATGTCGTCAAGGTGATGAGCGGCGGCTCCCGCGCGTCCGTGGTGTCGGCCATCTACGACGACGTCTCCACCTTGCTGTTCCCGCATGCGGCGGCCAGCTCGGTCGTGTTGATGATCGTGATCACGGTGGCGATCGCCGCGCTGATGCGCGTGGTCGATGTCCGCAAAGAACTCGTCAAGCAGGGTTAAACATGTCCATCGATCTCTCGCCACCTGCTCACACGCCGGACCAGGCGCAACCCGTCGGCAAGGTGCGCACCCGGCGTCCGTGGACCTTCTACGCGCTGGCGTTGTTCTTCGTCGTGTATCTGGCCTTTCTCTACGGCCCGATGATCTGCATGTTCGTGCTGTCATTCCAGGGGCCGCAGGGCGCGCTGTCGTTTCCGATGCGCGGCGTGAGTCTTTACTGGTTCACGCAATTGTTCGACGGCGGCGGCGCCGACCTCGGCGGTGCGTTGTCGCGTTCGCTCCCGCTTGCCGTGATGGTGATGGCCATCACGGTCGTCGTATCGGTGGCCGCGGGCATGGCCTTTCGCCGCCGCTTCTTCGGCAGCAGCGCGATCTTCTACGCGCTGATCGTCAGTCTCACGGCGCCAGGCTATCTGCTCGGCATCGGCATCGGCCTCATGTTCAACTTGCTCGGCTGGCAACCCGATTGGTATTCGTCCGCGCTGGGTGCACAACTGACCTGGACCCTGCCATTCGGCATCCTCATCACGTTCGCCATCTTCGGGCGCTTCAACCCGTCGCTCGAAGAAGCGTCGCGCGACCTCGGCGCCAACGACTGGCAGACGCTGCGCATGGTGGTGCTGCCGATCCTGCTGCCTGGCCTGATCGCCATTGCGCTCTTCGGCTTCACGCTGTCCTACGACGAATTCGCCCGCACGCTTCAGACCACCGGTCAGAGCAACACGGTGCCGATCGAGATTTGGAGCATGACGCAGAACGTCACCTCGCCTTCGATTTACGCGCTGGGCACGCTCACGACGGCGCTCTCGTTTCTGGTGATCGGCATCGCGTTGGGCTCGATCGTGCTGATACAGCGCCGTCGCGCGAAGCGCTAAACGCCGAGCGCGCGCCATGCGAGTCCACGTTTCAATCATGGAGTGTTGAGGATGTCAACGAGTACTGCGACGAATACCACGGCAACGACACCAACGAATGCGAAGACGCGGGAAGCCACCGCGCGGCCGGCATCGCCCGCCCAGTCGGAACGATGCGGCGCGATCGATCTGGCCGGCGTCGAAAAGCGCTATGCGGATGGCGCGACGGCGGTCAGCGGCATCGACCTGCATATTGAAGCAGGGACCTATTGCTGTCTTCTGGGCCCGAGCGGATGCGGCAAGACAACGATCCTGCGCATGATCGCGGGCCACGAAAGCCCGACCCGCGGTTCGCTGTTGATCGATGGGAAAAATGTCGTCGGCATGACGCCGCGCGAGCGCGGCACGGCGATGATGTTTCAGAACTACGCGCTGTTTCCGCATCTGTCGGTCCGCGACAATATCGCGTTCTCGCTGCGAGTGCGGGGTGTCGGCAAGCGCGAGCGTCGCTATGAAGCGGACCGCGTCATCGAGCAGGTGCAGCTCGGCGCGCTCGCAGATCGCCTGCCGGGTCAGTTGTCGGGCGGCCAGCAGCAGCGCGTCGCGTTGGCGCGCGCGATCATCATGCGCCCCGCCGTGCTGCTGCTCGACGAACCGCTCTCCGCGCTCGACGAATTCCTGCGTCTGCAAATGCGCAGCGAACTGCGCGATATGCAGATCGAGCTCGGCATCACCTTCATTCACGTCACGCACACGCAGCTCGAAGCCATTGCGGTCGCCGATCAGGTCGTCGTGATGGAAAAAGGCCGGATTGCGCAGTCGGCGACGCCGCGCGACATCTACGCCGAGCCGGTATCGAGCTATGTCGCGAACTTCATCGGCGGGCAAAACGTCTTGCACGGCATGTTGGCCAACGTCGCCGGCGATGTCGGCACGCTCACCAGCGCGGACGACGTGCGCTTCGCGCTGAGCATGCCGAATCATTCGGTACGGATCGGCGAGCGTCTCGCGTTCGCCGTGCGGCGCGACCGCATTCTCGTCGAAAGCTTCGACGACTCGCGCCGCGCGCCGATCAACAGCGTCTGCGGTGTCGTGCATACGGTCGAATATCAGGGCACCCATTTGAAGATCGGCCTCAAGCTCGATGCCGAGGACGGCGAATTCTCGGCCTATGTCGAGGACAGCGTCTTCCTCCGCGCACCGGTCGTCGTCGGTCAGCGCGCGATGTGCCACTGGTCGATCCAGGATGCGCACTACCTTTGCGACGCTTGACGTCCAGTCCTTATCTCCCCTTCGATTCCACGCTACCCACGGAGCACGTAAATGATGGACTACAAGCTGTTTGATCTTGGCGATGTGAAGCTGCAATCCGGCATGACGATTCCCGACGCGAAGCTTGCGTACAAGACATACGGCGAATTGAACGCCGCAAAGGACAACGTCATCGTCTACCCGACCTGGTACTCGGGCCAGCACTACGAGAACGAGTGGCTGATCGGCGCCGGCAAGGCCCTGGACCCGGACAAGTATTTCATCATCGTGCCGAACATGCTCAACAACGGGCTTTCGTCATCGCCGAGCAATACGCCCGCGCCGTATGACGCGGCACGCTTTCCGCGCGTGACCGCCTACGACAATGTGCAATTGCAATGGCGGCTGGTCACCGAAGCGTTCGGCATCGAGAAGATCGCCCTGGTCACGGGCTGGTCGATGGGCGCGCTGCAGACCTATCACTGGGGCGCGATGTACCCCGACATGGTCGAACGGATTCTGCCGTTCCAGGGATCGGCCAAGTGTTCGCGCCACAACTTCGTGTTTCTCGAAGGCGTGAAGGCCGCCCTGCAAGCCGACGCGGCGTTCCTCGACGGTTGGTACGAGAAGCAGCCGGTCAAGGGCTTGCGCGCGGCCGCGCGTGTCTATGCGGGTTGGGGCCTGTCGCAGAAGTTCTATCGCGATCACATGGACCTCGACGCGTTGGGCTATGCCTCGCTCGAAGACTTTCTGGTGAGTTTCTGGGAAGGCTGGCTGCTCGCCAAGGATGCGAACAATCTGCTGGGCATGCTGTGGACCTGGCAAAACGGCGACATCAGTCACAACCCGCTGTTCGGCGGCGACCTCGTCAAGGCGCTGTCGGCGATCAAGGCCAAGGCCATCGTGATGCCGAGTTCGACGGACCTGTACTTCCCGGTGGCCGACAACGAGTTCGAGGTCAAGCATATGCCGAACGCGGAACTGCGCGTCGTCGAGACGTCGTGGGGCCACTTCGCCGGCGGCCCCGGTACGAGCCCGGATGACATCGAGGTGCTGGACCAGGCGCTGAAGGAACTGCTCGCCAGTTGAGTCGCGCACGTGCCCTCGGCGCACGACGCCGCGGGCACGGCCGATCCGAGACAGGTCTACGCTGACGGCCCCGCATCGTAGTCAGGTGCGGGGCGCCGAACGGCCATCAGAACGCGGTCATGATCCCCGCGAAGACGCCGGTCTGGCTGTGACCATAATTGGGCGCGGTGCTCGCTGCATTACCCGTCACAGGATCGTTGTTGATATTCGCGCCGTACGGATCGCTGTAACCGTTGCCGAGACCGATGTTTGACGTCGCGCTGTTATGCAGATAACCGAACTCGGTGTAGATGAAGGTGCGCTTGGACAGGTTATACGTCCCCGCAAGCGTGGCCATCGTCGCGTTGCCGTTACCGTTGTTGGCATTGGCGTGATACACCGCGGCGGTGACAAGCGTTGCGGGCATCGCCTGCCATGCCGCACCCAGCCATTCGTGGTCGACGGCCGTCGGCAACGACACGCCATCCGGCAACGCCGACGGGACCCCTGCAGTCCCATAGACGCCGACGTCCGACGCGTCTGGCGCGCTCAGGTGCTGATACCCGACGTAAACCTTCACGGGACCGAACGTGGCGGTCCCGCCCGCCATGATCGAGCGCGAGTTCAGATACACGTTGTCGAACTCGCCGTTTCCATCGCGAATTTCGTCGTACATCGCAAGCAGTTCGAGACCTGATGTCGTGTACTGGACTTTCAAGCCATCGGAGCGCCCCTGAGTACTCCCCGGCAGTCCGGAACCCGGCGCGTTGCCGAGTTGTCCGGGACCGCTGTTGCCCAAGTTCCACGAGGAGCTGTTCCCGAGATCGTATTGCCCCTTGATGACGAGGCCGGCAAGCGTCGGCGTCGTGTACTCGAAGCCGTTGCCCGCTTGCGCCCAGTTGCGACCGCGTACCAAGGTCGCGATCGCGTATTTCTGCATGACCTGCGGATCGATATCCCAACTATCTTGCGAGAGCTCACCGGCCCCGAGGTTGCCTAACTTGAGCGTCCCCCAGTTGTCGTTCGCCAAGCCGACGGTCGCGTGACGACCGAACAGGCTCCCGTTGTTATATGCGCCGGTCTGCGTGTTGAGCCCGGCCTCGAGTTGGAAGATCGCACGAGAGCCGCCGCCGAGATCCTCGGACCCCTCCAATCCGAACCACGACTCGCCCCAGTCACCGCTTTCGGCGGCAAACCGATGACCGCTCGGAAGACCCGACTCGTATTCGAGGCCGTTGTCGATCCGACCGTAAAGGGTCACGCTGCTTTGCGCCTGCGCGGATGCAGCGACCGCGAATAGCGCTGCCGCTATTGCAACTTTCTTCATATGTCTCCTCGTCGATATCCATTGGGTGGAATTGCACTTGTCACGGCGTCGACCACCCCTCGCGCCGAATAGTCAAATACATAGTCGACCAATTACAGGAGCTCATAAACTAAATACGTGTAAATCATTCTTAATGGCAATCGAGGGTTAACGTGCGTACTTCGAGCAACCAAAATCGACGTAGGGTTTGTCAAGTTTCAGAAATGCCATTCGCAAAAGATGAATTTAATTAAAATGCAATGTTTTATTTTCATGAAACCACACCGGACGATCATTTAACGTAACTGGGAATTTCGGAAATAAGGGTAGAGATAAGGAATGCGCATTCTCATTTTCCCTGTAAATACTACCGAAGCACGCTATCTTGCCAAGGGGTTAATCGAAATCGGACACAGCGTGGAAGTCGTCGGTGCGGCCAGCGAACGTGAATCAGCCTGCGCACGCGAGACATTCGACGTGGTCATCCGGGTCACCGATGTCCTCTGCGAAACAGATTGGATCGACGAGCGAATCGCGCCATGGCGTGTGTGCGCGTCGGACGCGGTCACGGTCATCTTCAGAACACGCGGCGAACGCGTACACGACGTGCGCATGGTCCCAGGCACTCATGCGGTGTTTGACATGGCCACTTCATTCCACGAATTCCACGAGGCGATTGTGTCGCTACACCGCGAACTCTCGCCGCTACGCGCCTCGCGGCTCGACGCGCTGGACACGAAGAGCTCGACTTATCGCGCAGGGGGCAAGATCTGCCGCCTCACGCGTCAAGAGCTGTTACTCATGGAGTGCCTGCTGCGCGACGGCGCCGACCCCGTCACCTGGGAGCGAATCATGCGTTATGTCTGGCCTGGACGACGTGACGTACGGAGAACCAATTTGACGATTGTTGCATCGCGGCTTCGCAGCAAGCTTCAGCAAGCACGGTTCGAAGCCAATCTGATCGCCGTGCGCGGAGTTGGATATCGCTTCGCTCCGACATGCTGATCGAAAGCGCGGCCCATCAAATGGGCCGCGGAAATACCTGGGTGAAATGGAGAATTGAACTGATTATTGGCTCGCCAACGCCGGGCCAAACGCCTTTTGCCGAAGCTTCGCGACATATCTGCGATCGATATCGGGATCAGGATAGGAGTTCGCTTCGTCCACCGCGCGTGTATCGTGCAAAAACGCTTGTTTCAATTGCTCGTTCACTTCGGATCGGGTTAGTGTCGGCGCATTTGAATCCGCGAATGCGGCAACCGATACCGAGCACAACCCGGCCAGGGCTAAAACGGAAATCGTCAATTTCATGATTGCACTCCTGTTGAGATAAATTAACTTCCGGAATCTCAGTATTCAGTATGGTCAAAAAATATGACGGTTCAAGTTAATCTATTTTCACCATTTATATATATTGGCTGGCAGCGTGCCCGTGGCGTGAATGAATAAAGCGCGGGTCTTCTCGCCGCTTTACTGGATGAACGTTGCACGTCTCACGCCGACGCAAGTGTGCGTCCTGGCGTCGCGGGAGCTTTGGCTGGCTGGTTTGTCACCGCGTTGAGCGATCACTTCGTGATCTGCCCGGCGTACTAAGACCACGCGATTCCAGAAATAACGGCGGTTGCGATGGGTCGTCGCGCGCGCGTCAGCCTGGTCACTGTTGCGATACCCTCCGCCCGGCCCAGTCGAGCGAAGGGGACGTGGCGGTCAGTTGACGCTCTGCCGGGTTTCACGGACGCCGCGCTGTAATCGAAGGCACGGTTCTCCTACAATACCGACCACTCAACCGACCGGGGCGCGCAAGTTGGATCGACTGGAAGCCATGGAATGTCTGCTGAGCACGGTGAATTCCGGGAGCCTCTCCGCCGCGGCCCGGGAGCTGAAAATGCCCGCCAGCACGCTCGCGCGCAAGGTCGCCGATCTTGAAGACATGCTCGGCACGCGCCTGCTGATCCGCACGACGCGCAAGCTGACGCTCACGGACGCCGGCACGTCCTATGTCGCCGCGGCGCGCAAGATCCTCGAGATGGTTCGCGAGCAGGAACACGAGGCGAGCGGCGCGTCGCATACGGCACGAGGCGAACTCGTCGTGACCGCGCCGGTGCAACTCGGCCGCCTGCATGTGCTGCCTGTCATCAATCCGTTCCTGGCAGCGTATCCGGACATCACCGCGCGCCTGCTCCTGTCCGACCGCAACCTCGATCTGATCGATTCGCACGCTGATCTGGCGGTACGCATCGGCGAACTGGCCGACAGCAGTCTGATCGCCACGCGCATCGGTTATCTTCGGCCGATCCTGTGTGCGAGCCCGGCCTTCCTCGAACGTCATCCCGCACCGCATGAGCCGGATGAACTCATCCGATATTCATGCGTCGTTTTCAATAGCCCCTATCTTTCGCCGTGGCGCTTTCGCATCCCATCGACCGGCAAGCTGCTGACGCTCGACATGGCGCCACGGCTTGAAGTCACCACGCCGGACGCAGCAGTCAGCGCCGCCGTCGATGGCGTCGGCTTGACGCTGGTGTTCGAGCATGATGCCGATGAAGCACTCAGAAATGGGCAGCTCAAGGTACTGCTCCCCGAGTTCGAGGTGGATCCGGTGCCGGTTCATCTCGTGCACGTTTCGCGAGACTTGATGGCTGCCAGACTTCGACACTTCATCGACTTCGCGGCACCCAAGCTCAGAGCATCGCTCTCCGGGTTCGGCAAGCAGAATCGCAATTAGGCTTCACGCCTCGTCTTCTTCATCGCCGAGAACGCGCGCATTGCGATCGTCGATCACGGCATGCGTCGTCTTGGTCGCGCCGGGCCCCGGCGCGTAACGGACTTCATGAAACGCCAGATCCTGCCCGCCGGGTCCGCGCACGCCGATCACTTCGACGGGCTCCCC
This sequence comes from Pararobbsia silviterrae, assembly GCF_003628125.1. GTDB lineage: Bacteria > Pseudomonadota > Gammaproteobacteria > Burkholderiales > Burkholderiaceae > Pararobbsia > Pararobbsia silviterrae. The sequence goes on along the minus strand of NZ_RBZU01000012.1, from coordinate 17,703 downwards.
GCTCGCATGCTCCAGAAGCTGGATACGGGGTTTCCCGCGCGGCGCGAGCCATCGGTCACCCCATTGCATCAACGCAACCAGCACCGGATACAGATCGGTCCCTTTGGCGGTCAGCCGATATCCGAACGTGTTCGCACGCTCGGGAAGCGGAAAGCGCTCGATGATCTTCAGTTCGATGAGCCGCTCAAGCCGCGCCGTCAATACGTTTCGCGCGATGCCGAGCCCGCTTTGAAACTCGTCGAAGCGCTGACTGCCCTGCGTGCACTCGCGCACGATCAATAGCGTCCACCATTCACCGACCTCGTCGAGGGCCCGAGCGATCGAGCACTCCATGCCGTCAAAGCGTTTTCTATACATAGTGCGGGCCATCCTACTTCAAGTTTCGTGATGCAACTTCCCCAATTTCCGGGGAACAGCTTCCCGGTCCGGACAGTAGCATGACGCAACCCTCTTCCCTATAGTTTCGTCACGCAACTTATAGAACGACTTTCAAGGAAACAGACATGGACCGACGCCTACTGACACTCGCGCTAGGGATGTTCGCGCTGGGCACCGACAGCTTCGTCTTTGCCGGCATCCTGCCGGAGCTGTCGACGAGCTTCCACACGAGCATCGGCGCAGCCGGCCAAATGATCACGGTTTACGCGCTCGTCTATGCGCTGTTCGGACCGACCATCGCGGCGCTGGCCGCGAACGTCGCGCGCAAGCGACTGCTGTTGGGCGGCATCGGCTTATTCGTCGTCGCGAATCTCGGCACCATCGTCGCGCCGAACCTCGGTTTGGCGTTGGTCACACGCGCGCTTGCCGGCCTGGGCGCGGCGATGTTCTCGCCGACCGCGAGCGGCACCGGTGCGATGCTCGTGCCGCCCGAGCGGCGCGGCTACGCGTTGTCGATCATTGTTGCCGGCCTGACGACGGCGACCGCGCTCGGCTCGCCCATCGGCGCGGTGATCGGCGGTCTCGCGAGCTGGCGTTGGACGATGGTGTTTGTCGCCGCGCTCGGTGCAGGCGCATTCGCGGGAATCTGGGTGTTCATGCCTGAAGTCCCGGTGCCGCCGCGCATTTCGTTGGCCAAGCGCGTCGCCCCGCTCGCCGATTCGCGCGTCGGACTCACGCTTGCGACGACAGTGCTCTCTCAAGTGGGTACGTTCATCGTATTCAGCTACTTCTCGGTCGTGTTCGATCGTGCGGTCGATAACCGGCCGATGGTCCTTGGCGCGCTGCTCGTGCTGTGGGGTCTCGCCGGTACCGTCTCCAATTTGCTGACCGGACGCGTGCTCGACAGGATCGGCTCGCGCAAGGTCGTGATCGCAAAACTGACCGTGGTCGCCGCCGCGATCCTGACGATGCCCTGGTCCGGCGCGCATCTGTGGAGCGCGGCCATTGCGGTCACGATCTGGGGCGCTTGCGCGTGGGGTGTGCTCGTGCCGCAGCAGTTCCGTCTCGCCAGCATCAATCCGTCGATGACGTCCGTGCTGGTCGGCCTCAATACATCGGGCACCTATATCGGCGTATCGATTGCCGGCGCGCTCGGCGCGGCCGCGATTCCCGCCATCGGCGGTCACAACCTCGGGCTGCTGGCCGGTGTGCTGGTCGTCCTCGCGATCGGCATGTCCGAACTCGCGAGCCTGCGTATCGCGTCGGTCGCAAAGCGCGGCATGGAAGGTCCCGCAGCGGCGTGAGATCGGATGCGTCATGCTCGTCGGACTGGCCGCGGAGCACGCGATGTTGACCGTCGCGCTCGCGAAACAACGACACGAAGAAACCGATGCGAACGCGGAGGATACGGCGGTGCATGCGGCTCACGTGCGTCTGCGGCCGAATGGGTTTTCTTTTTTTGACTCGTGGAGAATCACCATGTCTAAGGCAAGTTCATTTCGTCAATTGCACGACAATTCGACGCCGCTGCGGCTCCCGAACGCATGGGACGCGGGCAGCGCTCGGCTCGTGGAGTCACTTGGCGCGACGGCAGTCGCAACGACAAGCGCGGGTTTCGCGTGGGCGCTCGGCTATCAGGACGGCCGTCGATTGCCGGTCGATGAAGTCGTGGGTTCCGTGCGTCGGATCCTTCGAGTCGTGAGCGTGCCGTTGTCGGTCGATATCGAGAACGGTTATTCCGACGATCCGCAAGCCGTCGCAGACCACGTCATGCGATTGGTCGAGCTCGGCATCGCCGGCATCAATATCGAAGACGGTCCCGATGCGCCTTCCATGCTTGCCGCCAAAATCGAGGCGATCCGCGATGCCGTTTCGAAGGCGGGCGCAGACCTGTTCATCAATGCGCGCAGCGATGTCGTGCTCGCGAATCTGGTCGACAAGCCGAAGCAAGCGGACGAGTCGATTGCGCGAGGAAAACGCTATGCATCGGCAGGGGCCGACGGCCTGTTCTTACCCGCGCTCGCCGATCCCGCCGACATCATGAAGATCGTTGGAGCGATCAGCGTACCGTTGAATGTAATGGCATTGCCCGGGCTCGCCGATGCCGAGACGCTCGGACGACTTGGCGTTCGACGTCTCAGCGCGGGCGGCGCGATTTCGCAGGTGGTGTTCGGTACCGTGCAGGAACTGGCAAAAAACTTTCTGCAAAGCGGTCGCTCGGATGCAATCGTCGCCAATGCATTGCCCTACTCGACGATTCAACGTCTCTTCGACGTGACGTCAAAAACCTGAAAGAGGTCATACGCTTGTACCTCGTTCACGCGATCGCTGCTTTTCCCCGACCGATGATGACGCTTGAGCAGATACAAACCGGCGCAACAGACAAGAACGGGTGCGGCTCGCACAGCCACTACCTCGGCTCCAGGTAGTGCTGTGGAGAGTCGCCTGTGGCTTGTCGGAACATCGCGATGAATGCACTCGAGGTGCTGTAGCCCAGATCGGCTGCCACTTTTGTCACGGTCTGACCGTTCGCAAGCCGCGTGATGGCTTCTGCGACGCGCAGTTGGCGCTGCCAGAGGCCGAAAGTCAGCCCCGTTTCTTCCCGGAAGCGGTTTGCGAGCGTTCTTCCGGTCGCGCCGAATTTCTCGCCCCAGACATCCAGCGATTGATTGCTTGCCGGGTTAGCTAGCGAGCGCGAGCAAATTTCCAGCAATCGCTCGTCACGTGGGAGAGGGATTCCGCTTTCAGGCAAGGCAGGCTGCTCGGCAAGAACTTCCAGCAGCAGCGAGGCTGCACGCTCGGCGCGGCTATCCGGACTGTATGCTTCCCCGCCTTCGCTCACGAGGATCGCCAGCTCACGCAGTAGCGGCGTGATGGTGATGATGGTCGGCTTTGACCAGGACCACGGAAACACCTCGGGTTCAATGTACACGTTGCAAAGTTCAGACCTTCCTACCGCGTGCAATTCATGGTCGACATAAGACGGAAGCCATATCGCCCGCGAAGGCGGCAGCGTCCACGTGCGCGTCGGCGTCAACATCCGAACGACGCCCCGAATCGAGAACGCCAGTTGGCCGTAGGAATGCTGATGCCAGACTGAAACATCCTGATGTTCATAGCGAGAAACCGCGGCAAAAACCGGTCGTGAGATACGTTCCCGGCTTCTTGGGTACTGCTTCACAAGGAACTCTTTCATCCTCGATTTCCAGTTTTCGATATTTCGCCATCATAGCGATAAAACGAAGATTTTGTTCCAAAAATCGTCGCTCTGTTTCGACCTTTCGGTAAGCTAAACGGCTATCCTTTCGTACCGCCGACAGCGGGGATCAAGGCGCTCGATGTTTTAATGATTCTCATTACCGTCCTTCGAGCGCATCGATTTCAAGCCGAATGATCTGTCCAGGCGCCGATGCAAGCGGTTTGCCGTAGCCATGCGAAGTCCCGTGGCTTCGGGGTCGTGCCCATCGATAAATACAAAACTGTTCCTACAAACAACGCTTCTTTCAGTGGCGAGTCGGTGCAACGCGCCGATTCATTTTTGGATATTGGAAATCAGTAGGAACGGGGTATGACACACAGGAAAATTCGACGATTGCGGACGAATGCGGGCAGACGGTATTTGTCGACAGCGAGCGCGCTGGCTGCGGGCATCGCGCTCACGGCAACAGTGCATGCCCAATCAAGCGATGCGCCGGGCACGCCCGCACAGTCGGCACCGTCGGGAGCGGCGGCATCGAGCCAGGATGTACCGGTCCCCACGCTGCCGACCGTTACAGTGAACGCCAATCGCGACACCGTCGCGGACGCCGTGAATCCCACAACGACCGTCGGCTCGAAAATACCGTTGAGTCAACGCGAAATTCCGCAATCGGTCACCGTGATTCCCCAGGAGCAAATCCAGCAGCAAAGCATGCGCACGCTCGATGACGCCATGACCTATGCGCCAGGCGTCACCGTGTTTCATGGGGATTCGGACCGTTCGAATTACTACGCGCGCGGATTCCCGATCGACACATGGCTGCTCGACGGAATGCCGACCACGCAGAATCTGGCATCGATCGCCCCGAGCCTTGTCATGTACGACCGCGTCGAGGTACTGAATGGTCCTGACGGCCTGCTGAATGGTTTCGGTAGCCCTGGCGGTTCGATCAATCTGGTCCGCAAGCGCGCGCCTTCGACTTTCAGCGCAAACGCCGAAATCTATGGCGGCACAAGCAGCCATCTTGGCGGCGATGTCGATATCGGCGGACCGATCAATGCGGCCGGCACGTTACGCGGCCGGGTGGTGGCCAGCGACAGCTATCAGGATCTGCTGCAGGATTCGACCTGGAAGCGCGATAAATCGGTATACGGAACACTCGAAGCAGACATCGCGCGCGATACGACGGTACGCGTGGGAGCGAGTTACGAACGGATTGACCAGAAAGCGTCCTGGAACGGCGATCCGGTGTACGACAACTACGCGCCCGTGCCTGTTTCCCGTTCGACCTACTTCGGCGCGCCCTGGAATCACGACTCATCGGATATCACGACGGCATTCGCCGGCATCGAGCAAAAACTCGGCGGCGGCTGGAAAGCGAATCTCGACTTCAACTATCTCGAGAACCGGTACTCGCTCCTCAACGAAACATTGCTCACGAACGTCAGTTCGGACAATCAAGTGACGTTCAGTTCCGACAAGTTCAATTTCGACGATAAGCAGGAGTCCGTTAACCTGATGGCGAACGGGCCGTTCACGCTGTTTGGCCGTCAGCATCAACTGACCGTGGGGGCGAGCTACGAGAGAGAGAGTCTGACGCAGACCAATTACTACTGCGGCGCCAGCGATAACGCGCTGCTCGGCAGCTCGGGCAATTTCTGCGAATTTACCGGGAGCCTTTATTCGAATCTCTCCGCCGAGCCCGCCTTCGATGGTCCTGTCTACGGACGGAACACGCTGACGAATCAATATGGTCTTTATGGAAACGCGCGCTTCAGCCTCGCCGATCCTCTGACGCTGGTGCTTGGCCTGCGTGCGACATGGTGGAATGAAACATACACGCCAGATGCGGCCGAAAATCCGTTTGGCGACACCAACTCGCACAGCAGCGTGACAGGCAAAGTCACGCCCTACGCCGGGCTGATCTATGACCTGAACGATCAATACTCGCTCTACGCGAGCTACACGTCGATCTTCGTTCCTCAAACAGAGACGGATGCATCGGGCAACATCATCAAGCCGATCGAAGGCGAGCAATATGAAGTCGGCGTGAAGGGCGACTATATGAATGGCCGCCTGAACACCTCGCTGGCGGTGTTCCAATTGACGGAGAAAAACCGGGGGATGTCGGACCCGCGTTATCCCGACGAAGGTTTTTACATCGCGACGGGCAAGGCGCGCAGCCGCGGCGTCGAAACAACGGCGACGGGATACATCACATCAGACTGGTCGGTTTTCGCCGGGTACACGTATACGGATACGTACTACATGGACGCGAGCGTCAATCCCGATTACATCGGTTTTTCCGCGATTTCGCCCAAGCACCTGTTGAAGCTGTGGACCGACTATCGTCTGCCGGGCGAACTCCACAGGTTCTCGCTGGGCGGCGGTACATATGTTTCAAGCGGTATCAGCGCCACGGACGGTATCGGAACAGTCCGCCAGGGGGGATATGCCACGGTGGATCTGCGACTGGGTTACCAGATCAACAAAAACCTGTCCGCATCGATCAACGTGACGAATCTTTTCGATCGCCAATACTACGAATCCATTGCGAGTACCGGGAGCCTTTTCTACGGCGATCGCCGAGAGGTGCTGTTCACCTTGCGCGCTTCGCTGTGACGAAGATTTGAGTCCAGAGCAGTTCCGACGTTTTCGCGGAACATGCTCGTCCTCTAGCGCCGCCCTGCCCGATGCACAATCCGGCAGGGCATTTTCGCTTGATCGATCATGCCGATCGGGCTTGGCTCGAATCACCATCGAATCGTAGATGAGCGCATCACTGAAATGAGAGTCCGGAAGGTCACAAGACGCGACGTACTGCGCGCGCTTTTGCTGTCGGCGGTCGCGCCAGGCGCATGGGCCGCGAATCCCGCGCGGACGGCACACCCTGCCGTGCGCGTGGCGACGCCTGACCGCATCGGCACCGAGACGTTACTCTCGCTAGGCGTATCACCGCTTGCTGTCGGCTCCCCGAGCATTTACGCAGCGATCGGCGGAACGCCGCCCCTGTCGCAGGATGCCGTGGATATCGGGTACCCGTTCGAGCCCAATCTCGAGATACTCCGCGAGCTTCAACCGGACCTTGTCGTCATCGAAGCCATGAGCGCGAGTCTCAAGGGCGTTCTCGAACAGGTCGCCCCAGTCTTCGTGATGGAGATTTATGGCGACGGCGGCCGTGCGGAGTTTGTCGAACGCGCCAGCGCGGAAATGTTTCGACTCGCACAGCGTATCGGTCGTGTCGATGAAGCGCGCCATTTCCGGCAATGGACAGATGAACGTTTGCAGACGATCCGTAAGCAAATGCACGGATACGCCAAGCGCCCCGTGTTGATCGCGCAGCTTGATCCTTCGGGTCGGAGCATCTTGCTGTATGCGCGCAACAGCGTGACCTACGACGTCATGCAGCGGATCGGATTCGAGAGCGCGTGGACTGGGCATACGAACACTTACGGTTGTGCGCAGATCGGACTCGATCAGCTCGCGACCGTGCCGGAGGCCGATCTCCTGTATATCGACTACGGCGAGCAGACCGTCGCCGCATTGGCGCAACTTGCGCACAGTCCAGTCTGGCCCCGACTCCCGATGGTGCGGGAGCGCCGGGTCTACCCCATCGCTCTGTTCGACCCGATGGGCGCATTACCCACCGCCGTTCAGTTTGCCGAGCACTTTCAGGCGTCGATGTTGGCTCGAGGGCGCGCATGACGGGCACCGCGACGCATTGCCGACATGCACGCAGACGGTCGCTGCGGCCGGAGCATGTCGTGCTGATTCTGGCGACGCTTGCCGCGTGGGCGGCGGCAATCGATTTGTCGCATGCGTTGCCTGTTGCCCAGTGGGCCGCCCTGTTCGCACATCGGAATGTCGGCGATATGCGCGTGCTGACGGTGCAGTTTCTGTTTCTTCCTCGGTGTGCCGTGTCTCTGATTGCGGGCGCCGCCTTGGGGCTGGCCGGCGCGGTCCTTCAGCATGTGTTGCGGAACCCGCTCGCGGATCCGACGACCCTCGGCGTATCGGCCGGTGCCAGCCTTTCGCTGGTCATCGTCTCGCTGTGGTTTCCAAGCTTGCTTGTCTATGGCCGCGATTGGGTGGCCATGATAGGCGGACTCGCGGGCCTCGGTATCGTGATATCGATTGCATGGCGACATGCGTTCTCTTCGATCAGCCTGATCCTTGGAGGATTACTCGCCACGCTGTCGGCGGGCGCGGCGACATCGGTTCTGATGTTGTTCTTCGGGGACAATCTCGTTTCTGTCTTTCTTTGGCAAAGCGGCAGTCTGTATCAGAACGGTTGGGCGAACGCGGCGCACCTGTTCAGCGAGTGCGCCGCGGGCATGCTGTTCGTGACATGGATCTATCGGCCGCTTGCCGTGCTCGAACTTGGAGACGAAAGCGCGCGCAGTGTCGGCTCGTCTCCGCGCCTGATCCGCACCTTAGCGCTGACGATCGCTTCAGCGTTAGCTGCCGCTGTCGTCAGCTCGGTCGGCATCATCGGTTTTGTCGGGTTGACGGGCCCGTGGCTTGCGCGTCTTAGCGGAGCACGAACACTGCGGCAGCGGCTGATATGGGCATCGCTCATATCGGCAGGGTTACTTTGGCTGGCCGACAATTGCGTGCAGTTGTGGAGTACTCCCGGCAACGAACTTCCGACTGGTTCGGTGACGGCGCTCATCGGTGCGCCGCTGCTTCTCTTCTTGATGCGCAGCGTGCGCGAGGTCGGGCCCTTGTCGACTGCGCCGACGCCTACTCCACGCATCTCGCGGCGACACACACAAGTCTGGGGCGTTGCGGGCGCAGGCGCGCTACTCGCGCTGATCGTGGTTGCTGCATCGTTCAATCGCACGCTGGGCGCCTGGGACTGGGAAACATGGTCGCACGTGCGCTTTATGATTCCGTTGCGCGGTCCGCGCATCGGTGGCGCCGCGGCAGCGGGCGGCCTGTTGGGTCTGGCCGGCGTCCTGATGCAGCGAATGACCCGAAATCCGATGGCGAGCCCTGAAATCCTGGGTATCTCGTCCGGTGCCTCACTCGGCCTGATTGTCCTCATGTTTGTCATGCCTGTAGCCGCACAAGGACTCCAGATTGCAGCGGCCAGTTTCGGCGCCGCCATTGCGACGGTCATGGTGTTCGCAGCGACCTTGCGTGCGACGCTTTCGCCGGGACGGCTCGTGTTGACCGGCGTCATCATGACAACCTTACTGGGCAGCATCGTTTCGTTGCTGATGGCGAGCGGCGATCCGCGCATGTCGTTTCTCGCGGCATGGATGTCGGGTTCGACCTATGCCGTACAAAGGCCGACGGCCCTGCTTGCCTTGGGCCTGCTCGCGGTCTGCGCGAGCATGATTCCGTTTATCGCTCGGCCGATGGACATTCTGTTTATGGGCGAACCGGCTGCATGTTCTTTGGGTGTACATGTCCGCCGCGACAGGACGCTGATGCTGTTGCTTTGCGCATCGGCTACTGGAGCGGCAACCGTGATCGTCGGTCCCATTTCATTTATTGGTCTGATGGCTCCGCACCTGGCCAGGATGGCCGGTTTTCGACGCGGCATATCGCAGACACTCTGTGCTGCGACATTGGGCGCGGCATTACTGGTTCTCGCAGACTGGGCGGGCCGGAATCTGTTGTATCCGAACCAGGTGCCGGCAGGATTGCTGGCGATATTTGTCGGCGGACCGTATTTCCTGGTCCTCCTATGGAGGCAAAAGTAACCGCTGCTAAACCGTGCGGCGAGCCGTGAGTCGTGACCACGCGACTTAAACAGTTCGGCAACGAGCCGATGACGGCCGAAGCCATCCATGCCGTGTGATCGAATCAAGCGCGGCTGCTTTCAAGCCGACGACGGTCGACCGTATCCCGTCGCCGAAAGGCTGCGACGGGCCCGCATCCGGCCGATCTCGGTCCGAATAGTCAATCCGTCGGCTTTGCTTCATGGCAAGACGCCTGCCGTTCATACGGGCTCAAGTGTGTTGCATCGACGGGTTGAATCCACAGTGCACAGTGTCAAACCCGACGTTCATCGAAAGCGCATTTGCCTAGCGCCAATGGATTGGCGACGCATTGGATGTGGCGATGGACCGCGTGGGCTTGCCTCGTTATAATCAATAATAATTCTCATTTGCATATTCGACGCCGCCATCGTGACCCGACTCGACAGCCCCAGCTCGGCGCTCAGCGAGCTTTACAGCGATCACCATGGTTGGCTTAGAGGCTGGTTGCGCAAAAAGGTCGGCTGCGGCGAACTGGCCGCCGATATCGCGCACGATACGTTCGTGCGGATTCTCGGCGCGCGCGATCTGCTGATCGGTATTGCCGAGCCGCGCGCGTTTCTCGCGACGACAGCGCGGCGCCTGTTGATCGACCATAGCCGGCGCCAACGTATCGAACAGGTGTACCTGTCCGAACTCGCCGCTGCGCACGCGTCGACCTGCGAAATGGCCAGCCCCGAAGCCGTGCTCGCGGCGGTGGATGCGCTCCATGAACTCGTGCGGGTTTTCGAAGCGTTGCCGGAGAAAGCGCGCGAGGCGTTTCAACTGCACTACGTCGATGGCGAAAGCCAGGCGAATGTCGCCACGCGTATGGGTATCTCCATACGCATGGTTCAAAAGTATCTGACGCGGGCACTGCTCTGCTGTCACCGGATTTTCGACTGCTGACGATGGAGCGGTCCACCTCCACGTCCCGCAACGCCATACCCGACGCGATCACGGCCCAGGCCGCCGAATGGATCGTGCGGCTCGGTGCGGGCAGTGACGCCGAACGCGAGCAACTGCGCGCGGACTTCGAGGCCTGGACGCGTGAAGACCCGCGCCATGCACGGGCTGCCGCACGCATGCAGGATCTCGTCGGTCGTATCGAGCAGGTTCGCACCGTAGCGGGCGGACGCCCGGGCCCGGCGCGCAGCGCGCTGAACGCCGCGCGACGCGCACGCCCGGCGCGAGCGCGCAAGGTGATCGCGTCGATTGCCCTCGCCTGCGCGATCGGCCTGCCCACCTGGCTATGGATCGCGCACAACCCGCTGGCCTATCTGAGCGCCGATCTGCGCACGAGCACGGGACACTGGCAAACGCAAACGCTGCCCGATGGCTCGCGCATCACGCTTGCCGCAGACAGCGCGGTCGATATCCGCTTCGATACGAAGCGACGCACGCTCGCGCTCGTACAGGGCGAGATCCTCGTCGAAGTCGCGCATGACGTGGAGCGGCCGTTCGTCGTCGAAACTGGCGAAGGCACGATTCGCGCTCTCGGTACGCGCTTTGTCGTCGAGCGGCACGACGGCGTCACCGACCTCAGCATGCTGCAATCGCGGGTCGCGGTACAGACCAAGGCCGAGATCCGGGCGAATAGCAACGAGGCGGTATTCGTCGAGGCCGGCCAGCATCTGCGGATCACGGCCGACGGCACGGGTCCGCTCGAACCCGTTGATGCGCGCAGCCTCGAAGCGGCCTGGGCCTCGCACGACCTCGTCGTACGCAACCGGCCGCTGCCGGAGGTACTCGATGAGCTCAATCGGTATCGACGCGGCGCCATCGTCTACGACCGCGCGCAAATCGAGGGGCTCAACGTCGCGGCGGTGCTGCCGCTCGACGACACGGACCGGTCCCTGCAACTGCTCGCCGACAGCCTGCCGATGATCCGGATTCGCGAGTTCACGCCGTGGCTCGTGATCATCGATGCGCCGGCCCGCTGAATGCCTTCGATCGGCGCGATTCGCCCACACCACTGACTCGCCTCAGCCCGTTCAGCCCCATCAATTGAGTCGCGACCTGACGGGCGCGGGTTCGCGTTTTGAAATCTCGTCCGTCCTACCTCTCTGAAACGACGAAAACATGGGCCGCGACGCCGCGTCAAGCAAGGTCCCTCCGGACCCGGTTCACCGCTAACGGGTACCTGCGTGGGTCAGCGCCTGCTTTCGTCGATCGACGCCCGATCTCAACGACAGAGGACTCCGCTCATCATGCAGGCCCGCCGCTTAACCGCCGTTCCCATGCCTCGCCCCACGCTGCGCCAGCGTGCCGCCGTGCTCGCCGTGCAAATCGCGCTGCTGGGTCCGGCACCCGCGCTGCTCGATACATCGGCACGCGCCGAAGCCGCACCGGCGGACGCGACCTACGACATCCCGGCCGGCGATCTGATCGATACGCTCGCGCGTTTCGCCCAGCAATCGCACGTCGCGCTGTCATATGACGCAGACCGGCTCAAAGGCCGCACGAGCCAGGGTCTGCACGGCACCTACGGCATCGAACAGGGCTTCGATACGCTGCTGGCCGGCAGCGGCTATGCGATCGGCAAGACCGACGCCGGCTACACACTCGTGCCCGCGCCGGTCAGTGCGCCGCCGCTTGTGCCCGACGAGGTGCGCCTGCCGACCGTCAACGTCAACGCGGGCGCCGACGCGCAAAATCCCGACGGCCCGGGCGTGGGCTATGTCGCGCAGCGCAGTACCGTCGCGACGAAAACGGATACGCCGCTGCTCGTGACGCCGCAAACAGTGAGCGAGATCACGCGCGACCAAATGGACGATCAGGGCGTCAACACGAGCGTCAATCAGGCGTTCCGGTATTCGACCGGCGTCGTCACCGACATGAACGGCGCCGATACCAAGCTCGATTCGCAGACCGTCGTGCGCGGCATCGGACGCACCGAATACCTGGACGGCCTGCCGCTCGTCAACGGCACGTTTATCGCAGCCGCCTACGATCCGTACATGCTCGACCGCATCGAAATTCTGAAAGGACCCGCATCGGTCCTCTACGGGCAGCTTTCGCCGGGGGGGCTGGTCAGCTATGTCACGAAGAAGCCGACCGACGAGCCGCTTCACGAAATCTTCACGCAGGTGGGCAACTGGGGCCATTTGAGCGCGGGCTTCGACTTCAGCGGCCCGCTCGATGCCGATCATCGATGGCTGTACCGGCTCACGGCGGTGGGACTCGACACGGGCTCGCAGGTCGACAACACGCGCAACAAGCGGCTCGAGATTGCGCCGTCCATCACCTGGAAGCCCGATGCCGCGACCACATTCACGCTGATGGCCGACTATCGTCGCGATCCGAACATGGGCTTCTGGAACAAGCTGCCCGCGCTTGGCACGGTATTACCGAATGCGGCGGGCCAGATTCCCTATGATTTCTACTCGGGCGATCTCGGCTTCAACACGACATCGAGCACTCAGGCTTATATCGGCTATCAGTTCCAGCACGTTTTCAACGATGTCTGGACGGTCCGCCAGAACCTGCGGTTCCAGCATATCGGCTTCGAGTTCGACAGCGTCCAGGGCGACAGTCTCTCTGGCACGAGTCTGGTGCGCGACAAATTCATGGACGAGAGCACCGACAATAGCTTCGTGCTCGACAACCAGGCGCAGGCCACGTTCGACACGGGCCCGCTCAAGCACAAGGTGCTGTTCGGCCTCGATTACCAGCACACGGTCACGCACGATCTCGAAGCGGATGCGGATGCGCCTTCGCAGGACATCCTGAATCCGAACTATACGATGACGCTGCCGGCGTATACGGACAGCGACTACTATTTGCGCAACCGTCAGTCGATCAATCAGGTCGGCGTCTACGCACAGGATCAGCTCAACATCGGTCACTGGTTCGCGACGCTCGGCGTGCGCGAGGACGCCGCGAGCACGTCGACGGACGACGAGATCGCAAATACCTCGAGCACCCAGCACGATCATGCGTTCACATGGCGTGCGGGCCTGCTCTATCTGTTCGATAACGGCATTGCGCCGTACGCGAGCTATTCGACCTCGTTTCAACCCACTGTCGGCACCAATGCGTACGGGCAAGCCTTCGTGCCTACGACAGGCCAGCAATACGAAATCGGCATCAAATATCAGCCGAAGAACACCGATTTGCTCGTGACAGCCTCGCTGTTCGACATCCGTCAGCAACATGAGCTCACTCAGGACCCGAATAACCCCGACAACAGCATCCAGACCGGCGAGGTGCGCTCGCGCGGCGCCGAACTCGAAGCACGCGCCAATCTGACGGAAGACTTCAAGATCATTGCTTCGTATACCTACACGCATGCCGTGGTGGCCAAATCGAACAATGGCGACCAGGGGTACCGGATTTACGCGGTACCGCTGAACGCCGTTTCGGCATGGGGTGAATACGATCTGCACCGCGGCCCACTCGCGGGTCTCGGTCTCGGGCTCGGCGTGCGCTTCACGGGCTCGACGCTCGATCAATCCAACACCGAGCGGGTCGCGTCGTTCACCATCGTGGACCTCGCGCTTCACTACGACCTGAGCCGGATCGACCCGCGCCTGCGCGGCGTCACGCTCGGGCTCAACGCGCAAAATCTCCTCGATCGCAAGTACGTGCAGACCTGCGTCAACGGCTGCTATTACGGCCTCGAACGTTCGGTCATCGCAACGGCGAAATACGACTGGTGAGTGTGGGCTGATCTGAATCGGGTGGGGTGCACGGGATAGGCGGCGCTCAGCGGAGCTGCGGCGCGGTTGAGCGGGCCGGCCGCGCTGGTTCGAGATTCGCCACTTTCCAATAGCCCATCCGATAGCGGCGGCGTAGGCTCGATCCAGCCTCGCGCACGACACGTGTGGGTGCAGCAACGCCCCCCGCGTCACCCGCTGAGCGTGCGCACTTCATGACAACCTCAACTTACAGATCGCGACGTGTCGACTGAGGGATCGTGCCGTGCTGCTAAACATGATCGCCGGGTTTCCTTAGACCGCCGCGCACGACATGGTCGATTCCTTTGGCAACAACTGCCCATGGCACCGAATTACGATTTTCCATGTCGGTTATTCGGTTCGTGTTTCTTGTCATCCGTTCACGTCGACCGACTTTGGCACCGCCACGACACTCAAACCCGTCAGCGCCTCATCGGCTGACGCTTGACGACCCCGAACGGACCATCGCCGCTCACTGTTGATTGTCCGTTCCTCGACTTGAATTGGACCGTAGAAAGCGTGACAAGCGACTGTGGAACACCGTCACCCTGCTACCGACTTGTCCGCGATCTTCAGCGAAAGCGTTGCCCGCGCGCGCTCGAACTCGGCGCGCAATCTACCCAATTTAGCGTATGGCGCTCTCCCTGAAGATTGGGTAACGTCGCGCAAAAAACGGGGGGCGTCGCGGGGTCACAATATCGACGCGGTGCGTGCGGCTCGCTGTCAAACCGCAGAGTGCTCGAAGGGCCCGCCGTCGGGTCATTCGATCATGCGACCTAGCGCATAGGGATCAGACAGATGAAAACAACGGATGCTATTCGGATGTCGTCAGCGCGCTGGCTTCGATTGTTCGCGGGGGTATCCCTGGCCTTCCTCATCGCCTCATGCGGAGGCAGTGACGGCACGGCGTCATCCACGTCCGCAAGCAGCCCCACCGCGCCCACCTTTACGGTTGGTGGCACCGTATCAGGCTTGGCCTCAGGGACCACGCTGGTGCTGCGAGACAACGGCGGCAACAACCTCAGCGTGTCGAGCAATGGGGCCTTCACGTTTGCCGCGACGCTCACGGCCGGCGAAACCTACGCCGTGACCGTCGGCGCAAATCCGCTCCATCAGGTGTGTACGATCGCTCAGGGCTCGGGGTCGATTTCCAACAACGACGTGAGCACGATCGACGTCAGTTGCGCCGCCGGAAATCTATTCGCCTATGTGGCCAACAACGTTAGCAACAACGTTTCCGCCTTTATCGTCGACCCCAACTCGGGCGTGATGACGCCTGTGACGGGCAGCCCATTCGATGCAGGGCAAGCCCCCTCTGCCGTGGCCGTCAATGCGGCCGGCACCTTGGCGTTCGTCACGAATTCGGACGATTCCGACGTTTCCGTATTTCAGATCGACGCCACAAGCGGCGCGCTCACGCCCGTCACGGGAAGTCCATTTGCGACGCAAGGCGGACCGACCTCGGTCGCGTTGAACCCCGCTGGCACACTCGCGTTTGTGACGAATAGCACCGCCAACAACGTCTCGGTGTTCAGTGTCGACGCTTCCTCCGGCCAATTGACAGAAGTGAGCGGCAGCCCCTTCGCCACAGGTCAAGGGCCGCAATCCGTGGCGGTGAACCCAGCGGGCACCCTGGCGTTCGTGGCGAACGCAACGGGCAACTCGCTCTCGGTTTTCAGCATCAACACGGAAACCGGCCAGCTCACACCCGTGACGGAAAGTTCAGTTGGGACGGTATTCAATCCTTACGCCGTGTCAGTGAATCCCGCGGGCACCCTGATACTGGTTGCGAGTCCGGGCGAGATGTCAATCTTCGCCTTTAACGTCGACGCAAACGGCGTACTGACATCCGTAGCAGGAAGTCCGTTCGACGACACAGGGGCAACCACACCGTATTCGGTGGCGATCAACTCCACAGGCACCTTGGCGGTGCAAGCAAATGGGCCAGACAACAATGTTTCGGTCCATCAGATCAGCTCAAGCACTGGCGTGTTGACCGCCGTTGCGAACAGTCCCTTTGCGGCAGGTGACGGTCCGCTTTCGATCGCGTTGAACCCGGCGGGCAACCTCGTATTGACGGCAAATACAACGGGCAACTCGGTCTCCGTTTTCGGTCTCGACGCGTCTACGGGCCAGCTGACACTGGTCACGGGAACGTTCACGACGGGGAGCTCGCCGTACTCGATCGCGATCGCACAACCGTGACTCACCCTCCGCCGCTGCACGTACTTGTCACGCAATATGTGCCGGCGGCGCGCGCTCTTTATGGATTCAAGCTTGTCAGACGCGTTTAGCGGTGTCCTCGCCGACTCACCCGCAAGATCGTCTCATCGGAGGCCCAAATGGGGACGAGAACAGACGGTGATTTCATACTGTCGAGCGCCGCTTTGTTGCGCGATAGCAGGCATCGCTCATAAAGCTGGCTGCCGATCTGGCGATCGAGTTGTCGCACTGACCAGCCTTCGCGAAGCGCTTCCGTTTCGTAAAAGGCGCGCGCGTCTTTCGTTTTCAAGGAGAGCAGACGCACGTAGGCGGACCACGGCAACTTGAATCGAGCCATCAAATGCAAACAGCGCGGTGAGATGGTCGACGCGTCGGCGACTTTGTCAGACTGTCGCGCTCCTAGGGAACCCATCGAACGTGTATCGGTAGCCACCAATTTTCCAGACGGCGTCTGGAAAATTTCGTCCTCAGGCCAAGCGCTATAGAACGCGCGCATGTTGGCCAAATTTGCAGGCCCAAAGCCACGTCCAAAGCGACGCGTGAGGTCGTCGGCCAATCTTGCAATCAACGCCTGGCCGTATCCAGCACGCGATTGTCCATTTTGCTCGCAGCTCACGATACGTCGCCCAACCTCCCAATACGCCGCTGTCATGATTGAGTTGACGTTGCGCGCGGCCGCGCGGCGTGCGGACTCAACAACTTGCGTGACTTCGTTGTGAAGTTTTGTGTACTCGACCGGCCCGATTTCCAAGTACGTCAAGATTCGGTATCCGCGTGCTTGGCCCTCTTTCGCGCGGTGTCACAGGCCATCAGGCCTATGCATACTTGACTGTTCATCGTATGGTGCGGTTCAGGCGAAACCCTGAAGGTATCGCGCCAGCGCCGCCACATACTTTCATATTTCGCTCATAAATTCGCTGTGCATCCACGGGGCGCGCCGCATCGTTCTGCCGGTACCCGAGCGCTCAATCCTCGCGCGTCGTCACCGACTGAATCAGTTGGGAATATCTGCCCGCCCACACTCGGATCAATGTGATCGTCAATATTCGGCGAGCTCGCGACCTGTACGGCTGTCAACGCCAGCGCCCGACGTCAATTGCAGGGCGCACGCTGGCTTTCAAAGGGACTTGCCTAGATGACTGTTGCCGGCGGGACTGTGGTCGTACAGCGCCGCTATGCGTGAGACCGATCCTGGCCGGTCACGGTCCGCCGCAGTCGGCGCAACCGACCCATAGCAGGCGTTTGACCAACGTCACGGGACGTCTCAGCCTAAATGGAAAGCGGACGCCCGATTTCTCGATCGGAGGTTCGCTTGCACGGCCGACGAATGGCATTGTGATTATTGTGCTTCTCGTCGCGGCCCGAAGGCACGCTCAGCACTAAACGAAGCGAATTTCCTTCATCAGAGTGCCGAGCGTGTGTCCCCCGCGAGTTATAGCTCTGGCTTACGGAGTCGGTGTGATTTTGCGAATGT
Organism: Pararobbsia silviterrae; assembly: GCF_003628125.1. Taxonomy (GTDB): domain Bacteria; phylum Pseudomonadota; class Gammaproteobacteria; order Burkholderiales; family Burkholderiaceae; genus Pararobbsia; species Pararobbsia silviterrae. The sequence continues at coordinate 3 of NZ_RBZU01000012.1, read as the reverse complement.
CGA
>NZ_RBZU01000011.1 GCF_003628125.1 Pararobbsia silviterrae | reverse complement strand
GCGCGCCGAAGTGCCGCTCGCCGAGATGTTCGGCTACTCGACGTCGCTGCGTTCGCTCACGCAGGGTCGCGCGACGTACACGATGGAGTTCAAGCACTACTCGGAAGCGCCGCGCAACGTCGCCGAGGCCGTGATTTCGGCCAAGGCGAAATAGGCGCGCCCGCAGCGCATCTTGAGCGCGCCAAGCGCATCCGAAGCGCCCGCTTAGCCGCGCCCGGGGCGCGCGCGGCGACCCGCTCGGGCCCGGTCGGCGTCACCTTCAGGTGAACACCGACCGGGCCTTTCCTTTCCCGACGATCCGCATCGGCCCCGATTGATGCGCGCCCACGACGCGCGGACACTCGAATGCGTGCGCATGTCGGCTACGCCCGTGTCGCAGACGCGCATGTCGCAGACGCGCATGTCGCAGACGCGCACGTCGCCTACGCGCACCGCCACATCCGACGCGCGCGACTGCGAAGTGTCGCGACCGGCGGGCCGCTCGCCGCCGCTGTGCGAGCGATGCGCCGCGCACCACGAATTTCGTGGCGCGCACCGCGAAAGTGCGCGTGAACACCGACCCAACGCGGCGGGTCGGCGCACGATGCGCGATCCGCACAGATTACGGGCAAGACCGGCCCTTTTCTCATATCATTGCGCGATGTGGCTGAGCACGGTCTTTGCTTTTGACTGGGCAAGCTGCTTGCAATCCGCAGCAGAGCAAGAACCGGGAGAAACTCATGGCTGTGACGTCAGAACGCCCGCACGCCACAACGTCGAGCGACGGCACGCAAAAGCAGGTTCGTTACGGCGAGCTCACACTCTATAGCGCATTCCAGCCCGTATTCAGCCTCTCGCATATGCGCGCGGCCGGTTACGAAGCGCTGCTGCGCGCCCATAACTCGCTCGATGCGTCGGTGTCGCCGCTCGACGTCTTCGGCCGCGCCGCGCGACTCGGCGATCTGCTCGAACTCGATCGCCTCGCGCAGTCGCTGCACCTCGACAATTTCCGCAACCTGCATTGCGACCGCGAGTGGCTGTTCGTCCACATCCATCCGGCCGCGCTCGCCGATCAGTGGCAATGCGCGGCGCTGCTCTCCGAGCTGCGCCGCCTCGGACTCAAACCGCAACGGATCGTGCTCGAGGTGTCGGACCGTCAGGCCGCCGATCTGCGCAAGCTCGCGGAGGGCGTGCGCATCTTCCGCCAGTACGGTTTCCTCATCGCGCTCGACGACTTCGGCGCGGGCCATTCGAATCTCGACCGCATCTGGCAGCTCGACCCCGACATCGTCAAACTCGACCGCAATATCGTTTTCCACGCGAGCCAGCGCGCGCAGGTCGCGCGCGTGCTGCCGGGCCTGATCTCGCTGCTTCACGAAGCGGGCAAGCTCGTGCTCATCGAAGGCATCGAGACCGAACGCGAAGCGCTGCTCGCCATGGAAGCCGATGCGGACTTCGTCCAAGGCAGCTACTTTTCGCGTCCGGCCGCGGCGCCCGTCGATACGCATACGTCAGGCGTCGTGCTGCAGACCCTGCTCGAAACCTATCGCGAGAAGACCGAGCGAACCGAACGCAAGCGTCATCTGCGGCTCGCGCCGTACATGCGCGCGCTCGAAGGCGCGGCGACCAAACTCGCGGCCGGCGAAGCGCTCGATCAGGTCTGCTGGAACTTCCTGTCGCTCGAAGATGCGCAACGCTGCTATCTGCTCGATTCGCGCGGACGCCAGATCGGCGGCAACGTGATGTCGCATAGCCGGCCGTCGGCGCGCGAGGCGCGCTTTCTGCCGGTGTCGGATGCGCATGGCGCGAGCTGGCTGCGCCGGCCGTACTTCCGCGGCGCGATGAACGAACCCGGACGCGTGCACGCGACGCGTCCGTATCTGTCGATCACCGAGGCATCGGTCTGCGTGACGTTGTCGATGGCGATCACGATCGGCACCGAGCAATGCGTGCTCTGCGGCGATATCGATTGGGAACCGCGCCAGCCCGCCGATCTGAACGACGTACCGACCTCGTCCGAAGTCTGAAGGGATCCGCGGCGCACGCGGCGCGCCGCGCGAGCGGCGGCCGCTTTGCGCTAACATGGCTCGCGCACGGGCACGCACCCCACTCCGGGACGCGGCCCGTGCAGTCGAATCTCACTCGCCGAGCCCATGCCCGATCAGCACGCCCGCCGGATTCCACACGACCTCGAAGCCTTGCGCGATGCCGCGTTCGATGAATACCGGAGCGGCCGCGTCGACCGTCGTACGGTGCTTCGATACGCCAGCGTCATCGGTCTATCGGGATTCGGCGCGCTGCTCGGCGCCGGTCCGGCTCGTCAAGCGTTCGCCGCCACGCCCGCGAAACCCACGCCGCTGATCCGCGTCGCGGGCCTCACGCCGGCCGGCGCGATCGATCCGCTGACGATTTCGGATCCCGCATCGGTCCCGCTGCTGAACCAGACCTGCGACTACCTCGTCGTCGACGACGAGAGCGGCCGTCTCATCCCGTCGCTCGCGACGTCGTGGGCCCCGAACGCCAAAGGCGACGTCTGGACGTTCGCGCTGCGCGACGGCGTGCGTTTCCATGACGGCCAGATCCTCGGCGCGCGCGACGTCGTCGCGACGTTCGATCGGCTCACGGATCCCGCATCCGGCTCGGCTGCGCTATCGGCCTTCAAAGGCGTGCTCTCGAAAGGCGGCACGCGCGCACGCGATGCGCGCACGGTCGAGTTTCATCTCGATGCGCCGAACGGTAACTTTCCCTATTACGTTTCCTCGGACACCTATAACGCGGTGATCCTGCCCGCGTCTTACACCGGCGGCTTCGAGAAGACGTTTATCGGCACCGGCCCGTTCCGGCTCGAACAGTACGCGCCGCAACGCGGCGCGACGTTCGTGCGCAATCCGACGTACTGGGGCGCGCCCGCGATTCCCGAGCGCGTCCAGTTCGCGTTTTACGCGGATGCGCCGGGCCAGTTGCTCGCCATGCAAGGCCGGCAGGCCGACGTCATGCCGAACCTCACGGTGCTCGGCGGCCTGTCGATGCTCAACAATCCGGCCTACCGCGTGCTGTCGGTCAAGTCGAGTTCGCATCGTCAGATCCACATGCGCTGCGACACGGGGCCGTTCGCCGACGCCCGCGTGCGCGAAGCGCTCGCTCTCACGCTCGACCGCGACGCCATGACGCGCGGGCTATTTCGCGGCCACGCACAGCCCGGCAACGACAGCCCGTTCGCGCCCGTCTTCGCGTCGACCGACACGCGCGTCGCGCAGCGGCGGCTCGATCTCGCCCGCGCACGCGAACTGATGAATCAAGCCGGCCTTTCCAAGGGCTTCGCGGTCACGCTGACGACCGAACGTTTCGAGGAGATCGGCGATCTCGCGGTACTCGTCCAGAATGCGGTCAAGCCGATCGGCATCGCGATCACGCTCAAGGTCGAACCTCAAGGCGCGTATTACGGCTCGGGCACCTTCGGCAAATCGGACTGGCTCGACTCGACGCTCGGCATCACGGACTACGGACATCGAGGGATTCCCAACGTGTTCCTGAGCGCGACGCTCACGAGCGGCGGTCCGTGGAATGCCGCGCACTACCGGAGCACCGAGTACGACCGGCTCGTCAGCGACTACGTCGGCGCGCTCGACCTGCCCGCGCAACGCACATCCGCCGCGCAGATCCAGCAACGGCTGCTGACCGACACGCCCGTATCGATCCCGTACTTCTTCGATGCGCTGACGGCGACGACGGCGAATCTCAGCGGCGTGCGATTCAGCGCGATCTCGCAACTCTATCTCGAGCGCGCGTCGCTCGCCTGAGCGCGTGCGACACGCATCCCCATGCTCAAGCGCGCACTGTTGTCCCTCGTGACGCTCTGGATCCTGTCGATGCTCGTGTTCGCGGCGGGCCAGTGGCTGCCCGGCGACGTCGGGCGCGCCATCCTCGGGCCGCTCGCCGACGCGCGCGCGGTGGCCGCCCTCGATCACACGCTCGGCGCCGACCGGCCCGTCGCGATCCAGTATCTGCACTGGCTCGGCGAGCTCGCGCACGCGGACCTCGGCACCTCGCTCGCGTATCGCGCGCCCGTCGCGTCGTTGCTCGGTCCGGCCCTGCTCAACTCGCTGAAGCTCGCGGGTCTCGCGTTCGCGATCGTCGTGCCGCTTTCGATCATCGCGGGCGTCGCCGCGGCCTTGCGCGCCGATACGTGGATCGACCGGGTCATCACCATGACGGGCGCGACGCTCGCGGTCGTGCCCGAGTTCGTCTCGGCGATCGTGCTGATCCTCGTCTTCTGCGTCTGGCTCGACTGGCTTCCGATGAGCGCGAGCGCGCCGCCCGACGCCGGTACGCTCACGGCGCTCGGCCACCTGTTCCTGCCCGCGCTGCCGCTCGTGTTCGTGTTCTTCGGCTACTTCGCGCGCATGGCGCGAGCGGGTGTCATCGATGCGCTCGCGGCCGACTACACGCGAACCGCCGTCCTCAAAGGTCTCGCGTTCCGGCGCGTGCTCTCGCTTCACGTGCTGCGCAACGCGTTGTTGCCGACGATCACCGTCGCGACGACGCAGCTCGGCTACATGATCGGCGGCCTGGTCGTCGTCGAGTCGCTGTTTCACTACCCGGGCATCGGCGGGCTCGTCGTCGATGCGGCGAAGACCAAGGACTTTCCGATGCTCGAAGCCGGCGTGCTCGCGATCGGCGCGGTCTATCTGATCGCGAACCTGAGCGCCGATCTCTGCTACCGGCTGCTCGATCCGCGCCTGCGGCACGGAGCACGCGCATGAACGCGCGCGCCCTCGCGTTCGTCCGCCCCGCATGGCTCGGCCGCACAAGCACGCGGGTCGGCGTATCGATCGTGCTGTTCTGGGTCGTCTGCGCGATCGCGGGCGCGCACGGCTTCCTGCACGATCCCTATGCGGCCGATCCGCTCAACGCCTTGCTGCCGCCGTCGCGCGATCACGCGTTCGGCACCGACGCGCTCGGACGCGACGTGCTCGCGCGCGTCGTCGCGGGCGCGCGCGACATCCTCGTGATCGCGCCGCTCGCGACACTGATCGGCACCGCGCTCGGCACGCTGCTGGGCCTCGCGATGGGATATTGGCAAGGCTGGCTCGACGACGTGCTCGGCCGCCTCGTCGATGCGACGCTCGCGCTGCCGCTCGTGATCGTCGCGTTGATCGTGCTCGCGGCGGTGGGCAGCTCGAATGCGGCGGTGATCGTGGTGATCGGCGCCGTATTCGCGCCGATCGTCGCGCGGACCGTGCGCGCCGCGACGCTCGGCGAAATGCATCTCGATTATGTGGCCGCCGCGCGTCTGCGCGGCGAATCGGCAGTATCGATCATGCTCGTCGAGATCCTGCCGAACGTGCTCGGACCCATCGTCGTCGAAGCGACCGTGCGGCTCGGTTACGCGATCTTCACGGTCGCGACGCTCTCGTTTCTCGGCTTCGGCATCCAGCCTCCCTCGCCCGATTGGGGTCTCGCGATCGCCGAAAACTATCCGCTGATCGCGGGCGGCGCATGGTGGACCGTGGCCTTCGATGCGATCGCGACGGCCTCGCTCGTGGTCGGCGTGAATCTCGTGGCCGACGGCATACGCGCGTCGCTGGATGCCTGAGATGCACGCCACGACACCGAAGCGCGCCACGCCCTTGACGATCGACGCATTGAGCGTCAGCTATCGCACGGGGGCGGGACGACAGCTCGCCCTCGATGCCTTGAGTCTGTCGATCGGGGCCGGCGAAGCCTACGGCCTCGTCGGCGAATCGGGCAGCGGCAAATCGACCGTCGCGCTCGCGATCGCGCGCTATCTCGCGAAAGAAGCCCGCATCGAACACGGCCGTATCGAACTCGCGGGCCACGATGTGCATGCGCTCGGCTCGCGTGCGCTGCGCGCGCTGCGCCGGCACGATCTCGGCTTCGTCTACCAGGACCCGGCGCGCGCGCTGAATCCGACGCTCACGATCGGCGATCAATTGATCGAATCGTTCGAACTCGCGCTCGATCGCGCGTCATTCGACGCATCCGAGCATGCACGCGCGCCGACGCATAGCCCAGCGCGCGAACCTGCGACACACAGTCGCCTGTTCGCTCGTCCGAACCTTCACGTGAACCCGCACTTCAGCCGGCGCGACGCGCGAGCGGCAGCGCTCGACATGCTCGATCGCGTACGCATGCCGTCGGCCGAACGCGCCGCCGCGTCGTACCCGCATCAGTTGTCGGGTGGCATGCAGCAACGCGCGGTCATCGCGATGGCGCTCGCCAAAGCCCCCGCGCTGCTGATTCTCGACGAAGCGACGACGGGGCTCGATGCGACGGTCGAGGCGGAGATCATCGCGCTGATCGATACGCTTCGACGCGCATCGGGCACGGCGCTGCTGTTCATCAGCCACAAGCTGCCGCTCGTCGCGGGCCTGTGCGAGCGTGTCGGCATCCTCGAAAAGGGGCGACTCGTCGAGGAAGGCCTGTCCTCGCAGGTGTTCGACCGTCCGTCGCACCCGTATACGTCGGCGCTGATCGCCTGCATCCCGACGATCGGACGCACGCGCCGCGACGGTCCGCTCGCGACGCTCGACGATGCGAGGCAAGATCGATCGCGTGAAGACGTGCGGCGCACGGGACGTCCGGCGACGCCATCCGAGACAGTCGACGCGTCCGGCATGCGCGCGGCGTCCGCAGAGGCGATGCGGTCCGACACGCGCCCGGCGCTCGAACTCGTCGATATTTCGAAGACGTTTCACATCGGACGCGAAACGGTCTGTGCGCTCGACCACGTCCATCTCGCGATTCATGCGGGTGAAACGCTCGGCCTCGTCGGTGAATCGGGTTCGGGCAAGACCACGCTCGCACGCATCGTCGCGGGGCTCGTCGCTCCCGACACGGGGTCCGTGAAACTCGACGGCGAACCGTTGCCCGCGCGCGTCGAGCGGCGCACGCGGACGCACACGTCCGCGCTCCAGAGCGTCTTCCAGAATCCGCAGAGCGCGCTCAATCGCGCCCATCGGCTGCGCACCTTGCTCGGACGCGCGGTCGGCAAGCTCGCGGGGCTTCGCGGACGCGAACGCGACGACCGGGTCCGCGCGCTGCTCGATGCCGTTCATCTGCCGCACGGACGCTTGCATGCGCGCGCACGCGAACTATCGGGAGGACAGCAGCAACGCGTCGCGATCGCGCGCGCGTTCGCGGGGCGGCCGCGCATCGTCATCTGCGACGAGCCGACGTCCGCGCTCGACGTCTCGGTCCAGGCATCGATCCTGAATCTGCTCGTCGAACTCCAGCGCAGCGCGCAAACCAGCTATCTGTTCATTTCGCACGATCTCGCCGTCGTCCGGTATGTCGCCGATCGCGTGGCCGTGCTGTATCGCGGACAGATCGTCGAAAGCGGTCCGGCAGATCGGGTGTTCGCCGCACCGGCACACCCGTACACCGTGGACTTGCTGCGCGCGGCAACGCGCGCTGCGAACGCATCCGCGATTTCGCCGTCGCCGGCGGCTTCGGGCTCTTCGGGCTCTTCGGGTTCGTCAGACGCGTCGGGTTCTTCGCCCACGCTCACGGTCACGCCGAGTCAGACACGCGGCGACGCCATGGCCCCGCATACCGATACGTCGCATAGGGGATGCGTCTACGCATCACGCTGCACGTCATCGCTCGGCGCGATATGCGAGCGCGAGCGACCCGTCGATCTGCGCATGGCCACCCTGAGCTCGGACGACGCGTCCGCACGCGACGCTCGATCGACACACACGCGAAACGCGCGTGCGAACGATGCGCACATCGTGCGTTGCCATCTCTACCGACGATCTGATACCGCCGCTTGAACGTTTTTCGGGCGGACACACACGCACGTGCACCGCATGACGCGCTCCGGCGACGCGGTGTCCGATCTGCGCGCGTACAGGTTGCAGATGACGCGCAGAGGCTCGTTTCAACGCTGAAACGTTTTCGCTCGGTTCGCACACCTGTTTACCTCGTCGCCACACCCCGATCGCTTGTGCGATAAGGCTCGCGCGCCAATGGCATGGATATCGCTAAATACCGAGCGATGAAAACGCATATCGCATCTACCGGCGCGTCGTGAAGTGAACGCAACGCCGGGGTTGCGCGAGGGGCCAGCCATGAAGAACGTCATAACAGGGGTATCGGGCCGATTCGCATGGGCGATTCAGGTCTGTTTGGCGGGCCTCGTCGGCCTCGCGGTTCAACCCGCGTGGGCCGGCGATGCTTCCGCTTCGTTCGGAGTCGGCACGACGTCGCAGCTCGCGCAGGCCGTCGCCAACGCGCCGCCGATCGACACGCAGCTCATGACGGATATGGCGACGGTATTCGAGCCGCCCGCGAGCGGCTGTCCGCCCGGGCAACGCTTCGGGTGTGCACAGTCAGGCTCGACGTCGCTCGCATCGAACAGCGATCCCGGCACGCCCGGCAAGACGAGCGCATCGGGACCGAGCACGGGCTCGCCCGGCACGACGACGCAATCGGGCACCGGCGGCGGCACGACCGGAGGCAATGGTCCGAGTGGTCCCAGCGGACCGAGTGGCCCCAGCGGCCCAAGTGGTCCTAGCGGTCCAAGTGGCCCCAGCGGCCCAAGTGGTCCTAGCGGTCCAAGTGGCCCCAGCGGTCCGGGACACAGCGGAGGAGACGGTGGTGGCGATGCATGCGGATGCAGCACGGGCGAGGCGAGTCTGGCGTCGACGAGTGTCAGCACCACAGTCGGGTTCAGCACCGCGAGCGTCAGCGCGGGTTCAAATAGTAACAGCGGCGGTCACGGTTCAAGTTCGGGATCGGGATCTGGCTCAGGTTCCGGATCGGGCTCAGGGTCAGGCTCGGGTTCCGGATCAGGCTCGGGCTCGGGGTCGGGTTCCGGATCAGGCTCAGGCTCCGGTTCAAGCTCATCGGGATCGAGCTCAAGCTCAGGCGCCGGTGCGGGCGGCGGCATGGGTGGAGCCGGCGGCGGCATGGGCGGCGCGGCGGGTGGGATGGGCGGCGCGGCCGGCGGCATGGGCGGAGGTCACGGATCGAGCGGCGGCCACGGCGGCAGTCATTGAGTCCGCGCGCGCTCTTAGGTGAACACTGTGCACGTCATGGCGGCGATGCGGCCACGATGCGCCAGCGACGGAAGGCGGCACGTTCGTCGTCGGTCGACAATCCGCGACGGCGTTGCGATACAGATTGATTGGGCACCAACCTGAGGTCACATGCGCCGCCTTCAGTCCAAGGGGAGATGACGTCGCGATCGTGTCTGTCTGCCATCGAAGGCGACGCAGACTCATACCGACACCGCACGACGGATATCTTCCTTGTTTGCAGCCCCGGCGAACGTGCGTCCAGCGCGAAGTCAACACCGCATGTTCGACGGAATTGCAGTTGGGCGCTTCGGGACCCCCGGCCCGAAGCGCTTTTTTTCGCGTGCGATCCTGACATCCGCCGCTAACGAGTCGAAGACGCTTGCGCGAATGCCGTGGGACCCTGCCACTGCATGCGCGCGACATCCACGTAAAACGGGGGAATCTCGCTGGGCACCAGGCCTTGAGCGATCACCACATCGCGGTTGATCGCCTGGATCGCGCGCGATGCCACCGCGATCTTCTGACGCAGCTCAGCCCCCGATCCCGTCCCGAGCTTTTCAACACGTGCTCGCTCCGCTATCAAGTCCTTGAGTTCGGCCTGCGCCTTAGCCTTTAAATCCGCCACGCGCCGATCCACGTTTGTCATGAGTTCCCCGATAAACCGATCGTAGAGCCCTTCCAGATATGTGCGGAACCCGGAATCGCGATGACACTGAATCGCCAATCGCAAGAATATCTCGCGTGTGTCGCCGTTCATCATGGCATCTTCTACCACGCCAAGATCGGCCTGAAGTTTGAGCATCACGAGATACGAGACGTCAATGTGCGTCGCATCGTCCGAATATCGAACATATGCCGTCAACTCGGATGGCGTATCCTCGCCGACCCGCGGTACACAGCGCAAATCCAGATCCTCGGCGTGCGAGGCGGTATCCGCATGCGACATCTCATGGAACAAGGTTCCCCTGCTGTCCCACCGGTATTCCGCCTCGTCAAGAAATTTCAATTGATTCCCCGATGCGATGCGCGATACCCACATGACCTTCTTCGAGCCCAAAGGCTTTTCATCGATCGATCGACGTTCGGTTTCGGCCAACGTCAACGCGTCATCCTCGATGAGGTCCTTCCATCCAATATTTTTGTCCGGATCGATCCGCTCCACGGCGTTGAACGTATCCAACATCATCTTCTTAATCTCGCCGAATCGAAGCGGCCCTCGTCGACCGCCTGCGAGTATTTTGCACAACGTTCCCATGACAAGTCTGGTATCGATCGAGTTGGCGTCGAGAATCGACTCCATCACGCTGCGGATCGACAGGATATCGGCCTTCGCACCCACATAGTCGGAGAGCAATCCGCTGTCTGAACGCTTGAGCGATAAATCGCACGCGGGGCGCGCACCGCCGGTCGGAGAGCGAACCACACGTCGGACCGCGCATTGCGCGAAATATTCCTTGAGCGAATAGGAACGCGTTTGAGGGGGCCTCGGATTGGATCGACGCACCTCGGCCATCCACGCCCGATCGAGCGCGTAGTCATTCGGCTTCCTGCCCGGAGACAACCTGACGGGAGGACGTTTCCCGTTCAGGTCGATGACTTCGATCCCCGCCGACGGATCGTCGGCGGAAATCGGCCGCGCGGCATAGTATTGGCCTTCGATAAATGCCAAGCCGTAGTCACCCTTTTCGCTTGGCGTCAGTTCGTCGGACAGCGGCCCCTCATGGACTTCGGGTCGCTCGTCCGTGCGATAAGGCGCAAGCGCGCGATCCCGCATCAGCCTCGGTTTGAATCGCTTGACGTTCTCGGGCGCCATCGATTGCCACCGACCGCGATCCCACTCGACAAAGATATCCGCATCATCAAGACCGAACGCCGAGTGCGGCGACGGATTCGATATGACGCCCCATGTTTGATCTCTATTCAGCGCGGTAAACCGGAAATACGCGCCGTCGATTTCGATCGCCGTTCGCAAGACCTGTGTTGCGCCGTACGCCTGCTGCTCAGTCGCACGAACCCGATGCAGTTTCTTCTCGGGGCTCAGCACGGCGAAACGTTCGACTTCGGCGTCGTATGGATCGAGCCATCGCTCGATCGACGTCCAGCCAAGATCGTCGTCGGCCCCGCTCAATACGCCACGCGGCCGCGCCTCGTTCAGGACATCCATATACGGGACGGATTCGACGCGTCCCTTGTTAAGCGCGACGGCAAACCGGACGCCTTCCGATTCGCTGGAATCGACGGGCTCGATCAACCCCGCCGAGAGATCCGTTCGCGTCGGCACGTATCGATACCATTGGCCATCGACTTTGACGGCCAGCCCCACGAGATCCAGTCCTTCTTTCGGCATCGAGACCGCATAGATGCCGCGTTCAGGGACCCAGGGCTTGAATGCGAATCCCGACGTCTCGTAGGCCTCGCCGAAAATCGGCAACTCGATATCGAGGCGGCTCAACGACAGCACGTCGTTGACCTGCGCCTGAACGAAGCGCGAATCGACGTCCATCGGTCGATTCGACGCCGGCAATCGCGTCGCGCGCGGCATGGTGAGCAACACGGATTGATCGTCGAGCACGCCGACCGTGTCCATCAGATACCGCCACGTCGGCCTGATCCGCTTGACGATCGCCCATGACAACGGGTACGTCCACCCCACCCACGACTTCAGCACGGCGAGAACCTCGCCTTCCGCCATGAAACGCGCCGCCTGCGTTCCCGCGCCTTCGAGAATGCGCTGCCCGAGTTTCTTGAACGCATCCAAAGACATTTTTTCGGCTTCGATCGTGGACATCTCCTCGATCAAACGTCTCGATCCGATATACCCGAGTCGAAGCGGCAGCGCAGAGATCGATTCGGCGAGTCCGTAGATCATGAAGCCCAGATCCCACGAGCACAGCATCGGGCCCAATTCCGTATCGAGCGGGTCCGATCTGCAGTTGTAAACGGGATCGATCCACCATTTAAAAAATTCAAGTACCGCGTCCTTCCCCAGATTGTCGAATTCGACGCGATTCAAATCACGGCGCATCGTATCCAGGTGATCCGATACGATCGACTCGGCGAGCGTGGATACAGGCTGGTTTTCGCCCTTGCTCCGACCGGAGGGCGCCAAGCGGATCTCGACTGTCCGCTCGGGCTCAGCCCCAAACGTCAACGCGTAGTGGGCGAAAGGATCTTTCCCGGCGAGATGGATCACGGCATGCGTCACGTAGGCGTCGTTCGAGACCGTCAATACATAGAGAGACTGTTCGGCCTCGGTTCGAACAAGAAGAAACGTGAAATTCGAACGAAGGACTCGAATGCCTTCCGTCAGATGTCCCCATAGCGAGAAGTTCTTGTCGTGCAAGATCAGCACTTCCGACTGTGCAAATCGCGCGTTCTCCGCTGCGGGAAGCGATCGCAAATAGGCGTTCACCCGTTGTCGATCGTAGGCTTCGTATCGTTTGAGAATCCGTTCGTTTTGCTCCAAGTACAGATCGAGAGGCCGGCTCGCCATGTCTCTGAGTAGATTCGCGCCGCCGAGCAATGTGCTTCCGTATTGTTTGGCGATCCGGCATTTCCCGTCGGCGGCCGTCGCCAGCGGCGTACGCGCGTGACAAAGGCCAAGGTCGACTTCGGCTTTGAGCGTCCTTTCAGCAATTCGCGTCAGCGACTCGCGCTGACTCAATGCCGCCCAGAAATCCGTCACGACCGTCGCGGACGAATCCATCCCCATGATCGTGCCGACGAAATCCGTGACGACGTCGATCGGAATGTCCGTATAGCGCGCCGTCGCCTTCGTCTTCGAGACATAGCGAATCTTTGCCGGAAACTGAACGGCCTCGATCAACCACGACAGCACGTCCGGGTCTCTCAACGCCTCGATGAAGGTCGCCTTGGCCGCCGTGCGAAAATCGCGCTCGGTGAGGTTCGCAAGATCGAACCCGGCAGCATTCAGGGCGTGCGCCCCGACGTGGAGTTCGTGATAACCCGGCGCGCCGAGCGTGACATTGCGCATCGTCGCCACTTTTGCGAGCGGGAATCGAACGTCGATCAAGTGGGACGTCAGCGGCGCCGCGTATTCATCCGCCTGGCCGAACACACGCGATGTGTTTGTCGCGACATCGTAGAGATCGCTCAATCGGATCTCGCCGCGGACGATCGGCGCGGCGAATCGGTCGAACACATAGCCTTCGATGCCGCCCTTGCCGAACGTTTGCGTATCGAGCCAGACATCGTGGACATCGATTCGGTCGGCTGCCGTCAGGGCTTCAAATCGATCGGCGCCCTCGTCACTGGCTTCCTCGAACAAGGCCTCGACGAAGTGGTCGCGAAGCGTGCCGTTGCCGCCCTCGTTTATCAAATCTCGATGCATGCGCTCAGGCGACGTTCGACGGTAGTGCTGCCGCAACACGTCGACGGGCCAAGGTATGTTCGGCGGCCCGGTCGCATTCGACAAAGACGCCTCGCTCGTGCCATTGAAATCGGCGGAGAACGTCAATGCGTTCGTGTCCGCGACGGGTACGCCAGCCCCATCGTCCGAAGGACTCGTCGGGGCAACCGGTATCGTGTCGTTCGCGAACAGGGCCTCCGCGTAAGACGCGCGATCCGAAGGCGCGTCGGCCGGCGGCGCAATCCACTTGGCGTGAGACTGAATACTCGGCGTGAAATGCGTATGGAGTTGCGAATACGCAGCGGCTAGCCTTCGCTTTGCCCCTCGCGTGCGCAGCATCACGACCATCGCGACCATCCAGATCCCCGCCGCGATCGCGCGCAGGTCATCGCCGTTGTCGCGCGTGCCCCGCACATCGCCCAAGCTCCGTAAGCCCATCACGAGCAATATGTAGACAGCCAGACACAGCGCCATCGCGATACCTATCAGGAAACCCGCCGCGATCAGCCCATCTTTTCCATGCCTGTCGATCCACGCGCGCACGCCTCGCCGTTCGGCATTCGAGGCCATTCTCGCGTCCTCGTCCGCCATTGCCGCGCGATAGATCCTTTGCCGATGTTTGAGCGCCCGCCTGGACTCACGGCCCCGTTTTTTGGGGCCTCGGTCGCCAGGCCGCGCGCGCTTCGGCTCGTCCGGAGGCGGACGCGGAATAAAGCGGCGCCCTTCCCATTCCGGTGCGTGTCCGAGAAAGGCCACCGTTTGGTCGCGCGTCGCCTGATCATCCGCTTGCCGGGCGACGTCGTCGAACAAGTAAGCGAAAAAGCTCGGATTCGATCGGCTACGCTGCTGCAGGGGGGGTGCATGGTCCGCGCGGGCCGTCGACGTACCGGCGTCTGCGGATTCGAACGCGCTTTGCGCACGCGTCCTGTCCGAATCAGCCCCTTCACCCTCACGCGACGCGCTCGGCCGATCCGCGTCGGCATGCGTCGTCTCGTGCGCCGAAGCGCCACTGTCCTCGTTCACGCCGCGAGTCGGCGCCGGCGTGTCGATGTCTTCGATGTCTTCGATGTCATGCGGCACGCCGAACTCCGCGAAGATAACCGGCGAATCGGCCGGCAGCGTCTCTCGCGGTTCGAATTCGGGACCGAGGTCTTCGACGAATACGACAGTCTCTCGCTGCGCGTATCGCACATGCGATTCGACGTCTTCGCCTTCGCTCAGATAAACGATGTGGGCATGACGGTCGTCAGAACGACGCACAGGCAATCGCGTCCGCGATTCGACCGTCGTCGCGGTCGCACCATCGCAGCGCGCGTACGAAAGGTCCGATGACGAGGGCCGGGCGGTGCGCCGCGGCATGCAATACCTTCGATCGCGCGCGTCGGTATCGGACCGCCCGGTATCCGATCCGAGCCACCCGCCGTCCGATTCGATATTCGACAGCGGTACCGCTTCCCCCGGCACGGACATCGAACGCGTCGATCGGCGATTCTTCCTCTGCTTCGAAGAAGCGATTCCCATAAGCCACCCGGCGACATTCGCGCGCGCGGCGACGCACCCCTCGGCCGAGGGTTCGCGTCTCGAAGGCCACATCCCGATGCGACGCGCCTCAATCGGATGCGTCGACACACGCGTGCCGATCGTGCCGGCAAATGCGCGTTCAGGCCAAGATTAGCCCCGAGAGCGCAGGGCAACTATCCGAAATGCGAACCGCGCCGAACCGTCGAACTCGCACTCACTCGACGTTGTCTTCGACGCTCGTCATCCGGAACACATGCGGATGCACGCCCTCGTCGTCTTCGGTATCGACCGGCGCGGGCGGATGAATCAGTTCCTCGAGCCGCGCCTTGGTCGCCATGAACTCGGCCGACGTGATCTGCGCCTGATGGCGCGGCCGTGGCACCGGCACCTCGATGATCTCCTGGACTTCACCCGGATGCGCCTTGAGCACCAGAATGCGGTCAGCCAGAAAAATCGCCTCGTCGAGATCGTGCGTGATGAAGAACACCGTGATGTCGATGTTCTTCCAGATCTCGAGCAGGTGCGCCTGCATCTTGCAGCGCGTTTGCGCATCGAGCGCGCCAAACGGCTCGTCCATCAACAGAATGCGCGGCTGATTCGCGAGCGCGCGCGCAATCGCGACACGCTGCTTCATCCCGCCCGAGAGCTGATGCGGATACGCATCGACGAACTTCGACAGCCCGACGAGATCGATCCACTGAAGCGCCTCGCGTTCGGCTTCGAGCTTGCCGCGCCCATTCATTTCCGGCCCGAACATCACGTTCTGCTTGACGCTGAGCCACGGAAACAGCGTATAGCCCTGAAACACCATGCCGCGATCGGGGCCCGGGCCCTCGACCGGCTTGCCGTCGAGCAGGACCTCGCCCGCCGTATGCGACTCGAG
Source organism: Pararobbsia silviterrae (assembly GCF_003628125.1). GTDB lineage: Bacteria > Pseudomonadota > Gammaproteobacteria > Burkholderiales > Burkholderiaceae > Pararobbsia > Pararobbsia silviterrae. Next base: position 248,458 of record NZ_RBZU01000011.1, on the reverse strand, counting down.
GCCCGCGAGAATACGGATCAGCGTCGACTTGCCGCAGCCCGACGGCCCGATCACGCAAACGAACTCGCGTCGATGCACCTTGAATTCGATATTGCGCAAGGCCGTCGTCTGCCCTTGCGGGGAATCGTAGGTCTTGCCGAGATCCTTGACTTCGAGAATGACCTCGCGCGCGCGAATGCGCTCGAAGCGCGCGCGAACCTCGGGCGATTGAATCAGATAGTCGGGGACGGGGTGCGGATTGTGCATATCAGACTCCTCATGCCTTCAGGGTGCGGTCCCACGGAAACAGTTTCTTGCCGAGCCATGCGAGCACGAGATCCGTGCCGAGGCCGATGATGCCGATCATCGCGATCGCCGCGTACACGTTCTCGAAGTGCTCGTAACGCGCCTGCTGCGTGATGAAAAACGTAATGCCCGAACTCGTGCCGACGAGCTCCGCGACGATCAGATAGGTCCACGCCCAGCCGAGCAGGATCCGCTGATCGCGATACAGATCGGGCAACACGCCCGGAATCACGACGCGCGTGAGCAACTTGAGCCGTTTGGTGCCGAGCGTGAGCGCGGCTTCGAGCAACGCGTAGTCGAGCTTGCGCGTCGTGTTCGCGATGATGAGCACCTGCTGAAAGAACGTGCCGATCACGATGATCGCGATCTTCGGCCCGTCGTAGATGCCGAGAATCGCGACCGCGAGCGCGCCGAACGCGGGCGCCGGCAGATAACGGAAGAACTCGGTGAACGGCTCGATCAAACGCGCGGGCGCGCTATACGTGCCGCAGACGATGCCGAGCGGCACGCCGAATACCGACGAAATCACGAAGCCCCAGAAGATCACCTGGATGCTGTGCCAGAGGCTCTCGTGCAGCCACGGCATGTCGCGCGCCTCGGGCTTCGTCGTGAACGCCGTGTAGAACGCCTCGAAGACCTTGTGCGGCGCAGGCAGATAGACGGGATTCGACGGCGTGCCGACCGGCACGGGCTTGTGCGCGGCGACCATGTTCTGCGTCTCGTTCGCGAAGGTCGCCTTGTCGACGAGCATGCCGTTCTGGAAGTAATCGACGCCGCCCGGATCCGAAATCTGCAGCAGCGGATGCCAGACGAACGGCACATAGCTGACGATGCACCAGACAAGCAACGGCAGCATGAACGAGCCGATGCCGAGCACGAACCGCGCGCGCGGCGAGAGCTCCTTGCGCACCGCGAACCAGCGCATGCGCGTCCGATGCGGTGTCGCGGTCCCCGCGCGCGCGGGCTCGGCCTTCTCGGGTTGAACGACGGTCGCCATGTCAATGCCCTCCTTCGAGTTCGGCCTTCGCCGATGCGCCCACCCCTGCGCCCGCCCCCGCGCCGACCGCCGCGCTCGCCGGGGCGCGCGTCGCCAGATACGCGAGCCATCCGCCATGCTCGGTGATATCGCGCGCCGTGCTCAACGCGTGGGGCTCGCAGATGAAACCCTTGACCACGCGGCCATCGTCGAGCTCGACGCTGCCGATGCCCAACGGCGAGCCGATCAGATCGACGAAGCTGCCGAAATGCGCGACGGGCATCCGCCAGACTTCGAGCGCGATCCGCGCGCCGTGCGCGTCGACGCGAATCAGCCCCGGCTTCGCGACAGGCCGCGTATCGAGCGCGTAGAGCCGGTAATGCGGACTCGTCGTGGTCGTCGCGACACGCACGGCCGCGCGTTCGATCAGTTGTCCATTGAGCGGCTGCCCCGTCAGATGCGCGCCGACGACCGCGACCTCGATCGTGGGCGCCGCATGCACGCTCGCGCGCGTCGCGGGCTGCGCGAGGTATTCGGCGGCCATGCCCAGCAACATCGGATCGCTGAACGCGGGGCCCACGAGCGTGACGCCGAACGGCATGCCCGGCGTCGGGCCGTCCGCGGCGACACCCGTCGGAATCGCGAGCGCCGCGAGATCGAGCAAGTTCACGAAGTTCGTGTAGTAGCCGAGATTCGAGTTGTATTCGACAGGCTTCTCGAGCATCTGCTCGATCGTGTAGATCGTGCCCGCCGTCGGCATCACGATCGTATCGATCGATTGCCAGATGCGTTGCGCACGCGCGCGCAGCGTCTGCAGCCGATCGAACGCCTCGAATGCGTCGGTCGCCGTGTACGCGCGCGCACTCGCGACGATGCCGCGCACGACGGGATGGACCGCGTCTTCGTGCGCATCGAAGAACGCGCGAATGCCCGCATGCCGTTCGGCGACGAACGGTCCGCCGTACAGCAGCCGCGCCGTTTCGAGCAGCGGTTCGAAATCGACCTCGACAATCTGCGCGCCGAGCGATGCGAATTTCGCCACGGCTTCGTCGAACAGTTTGGCGAACGCATCGTTGCCGAAAAACGCGCGTTGCGCTTCGCGCGGCACGCCGATGCGCAGCGTACCGATCGCGCGCGGCAGCGGTCCGGGTTCGACGGCGCGCGCGTACGGATCGTCGGCGTCGATGCCTTGCGCGATCTCGAGCACGGTCTGCGCATCGTCGACGCACGTCGCGAAGATCGATACGCAGTCGAGCGACTTGCAGGCGGGCACGACACCACGCGTACTGACGGTGCCGACCGTCGGCTTGACGCCGAGCAATCCATGAAACATCGCGGGCACGCGGCCCGACCCCGCGGTATCCGTGCCGAGCGAGAAACTCGCGACGCCGAGCGCGACGGCGACCGCCGAACCCGAACTCGAACCGCCCGATACGTACTTTGGATCGAGCGCGTTCCGGCACGCGCCGTACGGCGAACGCGTGCCGTTGAGCCCCGTCGCGAACTGATCGAGATTCGCCTTGCCGATCGGAATCGCACCCGCGGCGATCAGGCGTTCGACGACGGCCGCCGAGCGCTCGGGCGTGTAGGCGAATTCGGGGCACGCGGCCGTCGTCGGCACGCCCGCGAGATCGATGTTGTCCTTGATCGCGAACGGCACGCCGTAAAGCGGCAGGTCGTCGGGCGATCGCCCGTCGAGCGCGCGCGCATAGACGCGCATCTCGTCGCGCGTGAGCGCGCGGATCCACGCATGATGCGGGTCGTGCGCGGTGCGCGCGGCGATCGATTCGACGAGCGCGTCGGGCGTCAGCGAGCCGTCGCGGTAGCGCGCATGCAGCGCGGCGATCGTCATGTTCGGCGTGTCGTCCATCGTCATCTCAGGTTTCCTCCTCGAGCAAGGCATCGGCGGCGCCGATCACCATGAGCGCCTGGCCGGCCTGCACCGGCGCACCGCTTTTGCAATTGATCCGCGCGATCACGCCCGCAGCGGGCGCGGTCACGGCGATCTCCATTTTCATCGATTCGACAATCGCGACGGGTTCGCCCTCGTCGACTTCGTCGCCCGCCTTGACCAGCACTTTCCAGACGCTGCCCGACACGTCGGCGAGCACGGCCTTCTCGTCAGGCGCGAGTGTATCGCCCGCGCCCGACGCGGCGGTTGCCTCGGGCTCGCCGACATACTCGGCATGACCCGCGGCACGCCAACGCTCGCGCTCGGCCTCGAACGCGGCCTGCTGAACCGACTTGAACGCGCCGATCGACTCGGCCTCGTCGACGAGAAAGCGGTTGTACGCGCCGAGATCGAATTCCGACGGCTCGATGCGCAGGCTCGCGCGCCCCGCGACGAAGTCCGCGCGCAAATCGAGCAATTCGGCCTCGCTGACCGGATAGAACCGGATCTGGTCGAAGAAGCGCAACAGCCACGGCTTGCCGGCTTCGAATTCACGCGTCGTCCGATAGCGATTCCACATCTGCACGGTCCGGCCGACGAACTGATATCCGCCCGGCCCTTCCATGCCGTAGACGCACATATAGGCGCCGCCGATACCGACGGCGTTCTCGGGCGTCCACGTCCGCGCGGGGTTGTACTTCGTCGTCACGAGCCGATGGCGCGGATCGATCGGCGTCGCGACCGGCGCGCCGAGATACACATCGCCGAGCCCCAGCACGAGATAGCTCGCATCGAACACGATACGGCGCACGTCGTCGATGCTCGACAAGCCGTTGATGCGCCGGATGAACTCGATATTGCTCGGGCACCACGGCGCGTCGGGCCGCACGGACTGCATATAGCGCTCGATCGCGAGCTTCGTCGCGGAGTCGTCCCACGAGAGCGGCAGATGCACGATGCGCGTGGGGACCTTCATGCTCGCGATCGGCGGCAATTCCGTCTCGGCGCGCGCAAGCAGATCGAGCAAGCGTTCGCGCGCGATCACGCGATTGTCGTAGTGGATCTGCAGCGACCGGATGCCCGGCGTCATATCGACGATTCCGTCGGGCCGGTGCGAGAGCATCCAGTTCATCAACGCATGCACCCGGAAACGCAGGTTCAGATCGAGCGCGAGCGGACCGTATTCGACGAGCAGGTATTTGTCGCCGGCCTGCCGGTAGACGACGCCCACGCCGTCGCCCGCCGACGGATCGCGCGCGAGCACGCAGTCGACGCGGTCGGCCGCGCGCGCGGCGGGCAGCGTCGCGCGCGGCGCTTCGAGCGTCTCGACGAGCTGATCCTGCGCGGCCTCGATCGCGGCCGCCTGGGCCGACGTCGTGCGCTTGAAGCGCACGGTATCGCCGGGTTTGAGCTGGCCCATCTTCCAGCGCTCGGCGCGGATGATCGTGACGGGGCAGACGAAACCGCCGAGGCTCGGACCATCGGGACCGAGAATCACGGGCATGTCGCCCGTGAAATCGACCGCGCCGATCGCATAGGCGTTGTCGTGGATGTTCGACGGATGCAGTCCGGCCTCGCCGCCGTCGCGACGCGCCCACTCGGGCTTCGGTCCGATGAGGCGCACACCCGTGCGGCTCGAGTTGTAGTGCACGGTCCACGCGGTCTCGTAGAACGTCGCGATGTCGGCCGGCGTAAAGAAATCGGGCGCGCCGTGCGGACCGTCGAGCACGCCGATCTCCCAGGCGCTCGTGAGCACGGGCCGGCACTGCGCGTCGAGTGTGCGCGCCTCGACCGGCGCGCTCGCGCCGTCGCACAGATGCAGCACGTCGCCCTTGCGCAGGGCGCGGCCCGCATGACCGCCGAACTGGCCGAGCGTGAACGTCGCCTTGCTGCCGAGATAGTCGGGCACGTCGAGCCCGCCATGCACGGCGAGACACGCGCGCGCACCCGCCCCCGCGATACCGCCGACCTTCAGCACGCTGCCCGCCTCGATCCGCACGGTCTGCCAGAACGGCACGGGCGCACCGTCGAGCGTCGCGCTGAGCGCCGCGCCGCCGAGCACGACAGTCGTCGCCGCATTGAAGCGCAGCGTCGCGCCGACCATCGTGAATTCGAGCGCCGCGGCGCTCGCGTCGTTGCCGGCGAGCCGGTTCGCGAGACGGAACGACAGATCGTCCATCGGCCCCGACGGCGGCACGCCGACGTCCCAATACCCGAGCCGGCCCGGGAAATCCTGGACCGTCGTCTGTACGCCGCCGTCGAGCACGTCGATCGTATGCGGCGCAAAACGCAAGGCGCCGAGAAATGCCGTCGTCTGCGCCCCTGAAACGAAGACCGGCGAGCCGACGATCGTGCGCAGATAGTCGAGGTTCGTCTCGATGCCGTACAGATGCGTGTCGTCGAGCGCGCGCCGCATCGCCGCGAGCGCGGCCGCGCGGTCATCGCCGCGCACGATGATCTTCGCGAGCAGCGGATCGTAGAACGCGGGCACGTCCGTGCCGGGTTCGACCCATGTATCGACGCGCGCATCGCGCGCGAAGCGCACGTCGGTCAGCACGCCCGCGCTCGGCTGAAACTGCTTGTTCGGATCTTCGGCGTACACGCGCACCTGGATGCTCGCGCCGCGCGGCGTGACCGCGAGCGTGTCGAGCGATGCGAGTTCGCCGGCCGCGAGCTCGATCATCGCGCGCACGAGATCGAGGCCCGTGACCTCCTCGGTCACGCAATGCTCGACCTGCAGGCGCGTATTGACTTCAAGGAAGTAGAACGCGCGTGTATCCGTGTCGAATACAAATTCGACCGTACCGGCCGACGCATAGGCGACCGCGCGCGCCAGCCGCACCGCGGTCGCATGCAGACGCGTGCGTTCGTCGTCGGTCAGCCCGGGCGCGGGCGTTTCCTCGATGACCTTCTGATTGCGGCGCTGGACCGAACAGTCGCGCTCGCCGAGCGCAATTGCGTCGCCGAGGCCGTCGCCGAAGATCTGGACCTCGATATGCCGTGCGCGTTCGACGAACTTCTCGAGATAGACGCCCGCGTCCGAGAAATTCGCCTGGCCCAGACGCACGACGCTCGCATAGGCCGCTTCGAGCTGCGCCGCGTCGCGGCACAGCGACATGCCGATGCCGCCGCCGCCCGCCGTGCTCTTGAGCATCACGGGATAGCCGATGCGCGCGGCCTGCGCAAGCGCGTCGGGCAGATCGGCGAGCAGGCCCGTGCCCGGCAGCAGCGCGACGTCGTTCGCTTTCGCGACTTCGCGCGCCGTGTGCTTGAGTCCGAACGCGCGCATCTGGTCGCCGCGCGGCCCGATAAAGCGGATGCCCGCCGTCTCGCACGCATCGGCGAATGCTGCGTTCTCCGACAAGAAGCCGTAGCCCGGATGAATCGCCTGCGCACCCGTCGCGCGCGCGGCGGCGAGGATCGCGTCGGCGTTCAAATAGCTCTGCGCGGCAGGCGCGGGGCCGACGCAAACGGCTTCGTCGGCGAGCATCACATGACGCGCGTGACGGTCAGGCTCCGAATAGACGGCGACCGAACCGATCCCCATCGCTTTCAGTGTACGGATCACGCGGCAGGCGATCTCTCCGCGGTTCGCAATCAGGACTTTGGTGAACATGAGCGTGGCGTGCGCCGGGTTCTCGGGCAGGTCGTCCTGCCCATGTGTTTCGGTGCGCCGGGTCGTCCCGGCGCCAGGGTTCGCGGCGATACCGCGCGTACATCAAGCGCGTACATCAAGCGCGTGCGTCAAACACGTTCGACACGATGCGCATCAAGCCCGCATGCCATCCTTCACTGCACGTCCCAGATCAACACACGCACAGGCGTCGGGTTATACGCGTTGCACGGGTTGTTGAGCTGCGGACAGTTCGAGATCAGCATCGTCACATCCATTTCCGCGCGCATTTCGACGTACTTGCCCGGCGCCGAGATGCCGTCCTCGAACGTCAATCCGCCCGCGGACGTGACGGGCACGTTCATAAAGAAATTGACGTTGCTGACGATGTCGCGCTTGCCGATGCCGCTTGCGCATCCGCACGTATTCAGCGCGTGCAGGAAGTTGTCGCGGCAGCTATGCATGAACTGCTTGTCGAGCGCGTAGCGCACCGTGTTGCTCTCGGCCGAGCACGCGCCGCCGAGCGTGTCGTGGCGCCCGCACGTATCGGCGACGATCGTCAGCAGCGCACGGCCGAGGTTCGACATGAGCACGGTCCCCGCGCTCAGATACAGATTGCCTTGCGCGCGGATCGTGTCCTGCGCGCTGTAGCGCTCGGACGGATCGGCGCTGCTGTAGAACAGCGTATCGACGGCCTGATTGCCTTCGAGATCGAGAATCCGGACGATCTGTCCGCGACGGATCGCATGCATGAACGGCTCGCCCGCGGAGATCACCTGATCGAAGCTCGCCTGGTCGGCCGCGAATCGGCTTTCGAGAATGGTCATCGTAAGCTCCTTAGGCGTACAACATGTCGGTATTGATGAAGCCGCGCGTGTTCTCCGCGCGGGCGTTCCGGCACGGATCGTCGGCCGGCGCCCGTTCGCCCGGCCGGTAGGCCTCGTAGGCAATCAACTTGACGGACTTCGGCGCGTAGACCGGATCCGGATCGAGCGGATGCGGCGCGCTCGAGAGCGCGACGAGCGTGTGCATCTCGAAGCGCAGATCGACGTGGTCTCCCGCGCGCGAATGGTCGCTGACGAAGCGCAACGCGCCGTCGTCGCCGACGATGACCTTGCTGAAGAAATTGATGTTCGCGACGAGATCGCGCGCGCCGAGCCCATGCTTGCCGAGTTCGACGAGCAGACTGTCGCGGCCGTTTCGAATCATCGCGTTACGGTGTTCCTGATATCGCGCGACGCCGTATTTGCGTTCGAACAGCGCGGCATCGCCGACGCCCGAGAGCGGGTCGTGCCAGCCGAGCGTGTCGACGACGATCGACGCCATCACGCGACCCATGTCCGAATAGAGCACGAAGCCGCGCGTCAGATGCGCCGTGTGCTGCGCCTTGAGCGTATCGGCCATGTTGTAGCGTTCGAGCGGCGCATCGTGACGGTAGAAAACGGCCGAGACATTCGCGCCGCCTTCGAGATCGATCACGCGCAGCGCAAGCCCGCGACGCAGTTGGCCCGACCAATGGGTGCCGGCGGGTACGACGTGCTCCCAGACGATGCGGCCGTCGATCGACGAGTCCGAGTCGGACGACGACGAGGCGGATCGATCGGACGTCGAGGAATCGGCGGAAGTGAACTGTGCCTCACGCGGATACGGATCGCGCGGCAAAGCCGGTTCGGCGGCAAGCTCGGACAAAGGGGAAAGCGGCATGACGGCTCCGGTTCGAAAGGATTAGACGGACGAGAGGGCGATAGAACGCTATCGCGACCTCCCGGGCTTTTATCCCTCCGTGGAGCCCTGCCACCGGCAGGACCGGATAGCTCTCGGACCAGACATCGCGCGACGCGCGACCGGAACCCTAGCCGTCCTAAGATGATGCACACTGATCCGCACCTCTCGACAGCTTCTTTAGCGAAAGGCGTGCCAAGCGGGCGGGGCGACCGCGCGGTCGCCGCCGAGTCCGCGTGCGGCCGGGATCGGTGCGACCTGCGAGGCGCGCTCCGCGGGCCGCACACGCGCCGCGACGCACCAGATCGAAGCATGCGCGCACCGATATTGTTCACATAGGCGACCGGCGCGGCGCGCGATATCGCATGCGCGTGGCGCGACGCAAGACACGGCGTACGGCAATGCGATGCATACACGGCCCCGCGTTCGAGCGACGCGGGCCGGGACGCCCATCGCGCGGCCCTCGAATGCGTACCGATGCGCCTCGAATGGCACGCGCCTTGCACGTCCTCGCGCTCATCGATCTCGAACCGGAGACTTCCATGCGCGTCAGCGATTTGCTCATCCGTCTGCGCGACGTCGCATACACGCTCTTCGCTGCGCGTTTTGTCGAACTGCAACCGCGCCGCGTGCACGCACACGCGTCGCGGCGGCCCGGTTCTCGCTGACGCGTCCAAGCGCACACCGAAGACCGCACCGAACCCGACCCGACCCAAGCGGCTCGAACCGAACCGCCTCGCCTCCGTTCGCATCGCTCGCGCCGCTCGCGCTTCCCTCTACGCCTCGCTCTGCGTCGCGCCAGGCGCGCGTCCGTTCACGCTTGATTCGTGCAAATTGCGCCTATCGCCGTCGCCGAGAATCGCAACCATCGTGCGGCCTCCATGCTGCGGGCGTATGCCCGAGCGTCGACGTGGCTCCGTCGATCCGATGCCGCACGATGCACGACGCGACAGGCTGAGCGCCGACGTGTCCTGCTCGTCCGAACCCGCCACGGCCCACCATGATCGCCTTTAAAACGCTTTGCTTCGGCACGGCCCTTGTCCTGACGACGCTGCTTGCCGGATGCCCCGAAGAATCGTCCGAATCGGATTCCCATGCGCAAACGTCCGGCGTCGTGCGTGCGTGGTTCGACACGCATGCGCGCCCGCAGGACGATCTCTATCGGGCCGCGAACGGCCACTGGCTGGACAGGGAAGCCGCGCGTGCCGATGACGGCGCCGCGCATGGCGGCGACAACGCGGACGAACGATCGACGCAGCGCCTGCGCGCGATATTCGAAGACCCGTCGCGCAAGCTCAAGACTTCGACGCCGTCGCTGCAACGCGCGCGCGACTTCTACGCGAGCTATCTGGACCGCGCGGCAATCGAACGACGCGGATCTCGATCGCTCGAACCGGTTTTCGCGCGCATCGACGCGATGCGCGATGCGCGCGACATCGCGGCCGTGTTCTCGTATCTGGACAGTCTCGATATCCCCGTCCCCGTCGCGAACCAATTCTTCACGCATCCCGACGACGCGGGGCACCCGCGCTGGGCGAGCCGGATCATCGATCGCGGAAGCCTGTTCCTGCCGGACGAATCGTCGGCCAACGCGCAGAGCGTCGATGCGCTGCGCACGCGCACGACCGACTACATCCGGAAGATGTTGAATCTGTCGGGCGATGCCGGCGCGGCGGCGCACGCAGCCGACGTCGTCGACTTCGAAGCCGCGCTGTCACGGATCCAGTCGGCCCCGCGTTCCTCCGAGGATCGCCCCGAATCGGATCGACGCTTCACGCCGACCGAGCTCCGCGCGCTTGCCCCGCGCTTCGACTGGGACGCCTATTTCGAAGAAAACGGCACATCCGGAAAAACCGCGTCAGTCTTCGTCGAGCATCCCGATTACATCCGGGCGCTCGACATGCTGCTCGGCCAGGTCTCCCTCGATGCGCTGAAGGCCCACTTGAAGTTCAAAACGATCGAACAGTATGCCGACGCCCTGCCCGAAGCGGTACGGAACACGCGGATCCAATTCAAGCTGCGCGGCGGCGATACGTCGCCCGACATGAGTCGCCTGCATGCGGCGATCGAGACCACGGGCCGATATTTTCCGCTCGCCGTCGGCCGCGAGTATGCGGCCCGTCACTTCACGGCCGAGCGCAAGGCGCATGCGCGCGCGACCGCCGAGCAGCTTCGCAAGGCCTACCGAGACCGCGTCTCGAAAGCCGATTGGCTCGATGCCGAAGCGCGCAAACAGGCACTCACGCTCGTCGACACGGTGGTGTTCAGTCTCGGCTACCCCGACGCATGGGGCGACGATCCCGCCCACGCCGTCGTCCGCGACGATGCGCTCGGCAATCTGCTGCGCGCGAACCACAGCCATCACGACGCATGGGCCGTCAAGCTAGGCACGCGGGCAGACCTCACGGAGCGCGACAGCGTCACGCCGCATGCCGTCGAAGCCGTGTACATCCCCGATACGCATACGATCGCGATCTCGGCGGCGTTTATCGAACATTGGGTGTCCAGCCTGGATAACGACGATGCGACGCGCTACGGCGGACTCGGCGTCGTGCTCGGCCACGAATTGAGTCATGCGTTCGATCCCGGGGCGTCCTGGTTCACGGACCACCGCAACTGGAGCGAAGCCACGCTCGCGCACTATCGCGCGAGAAACGATCGGCTCACGCACTACTACGAAAAACTCGAAGCGCTGCCCGGCATCCAGGTCGACGGCGCGCTGACGCTCGCCGAGAACTTCGCCGACGTGGCCGGCGTTCAGGCCGCTTACGATGCCTACGTGATGTCTGCCGGCGCGGCGCAAGCGCGCGTCATCGATGGCTTGACGGGACCGCAACGCTTCTTCTACGCGTACGCGCAAATGCACCGAAGTCAGACGAACACCTACGACGCGATCGAGAGCGCCGAGTCCGATTCGCACGCGCCGAAACGCGTGCGCGTCAACGCCGTGGCGCGCACGATGTCGAGCTTCCACGACGCCTTCTCGGTCGTGCCGCGCGACGCGATGTATCTGCCGCCGAACGAACGCATCGTGATCTGGTAGCGGGTCGCGCGGCGTATGCGATCGCACCTGTCCTGGCGATCAGCCTCGCGTTGCCTCGCCTCAACACGGCACGGCCTGACACGACAACGCTATGCCTCAGACCAGGAAATCGGCGGCCATGTCCGCATCGGTCCGCGCTTCGAGCGTACCGTTGCGGCACGCGGCCTGAAACGCCTCGAAGTCCTTCTCGACCTGATCCGCGTAACCCATCGCATACTCCGCGAGCGCGACCGACAACGCGTCGCTCTTGCCCATATAGGCCGATAATTCCATCGACATGCCGCCGGCCTTCGCATGCGCGCGCGCGAGCACCCAGCCGCACAAGCGGCCGTATTGTTCGAGCAGATCGGACGGATAGGTCTCGACCTCGGCCGAGATCTTCATATCGCGTAACTGCCGCACATACACATGTCGCCCGAACGGCCCCGCCGCCCAGCCGAGAAACGGATCGCTCGCGGCCTGCATATGGCGTTGCCCGTGCACGACGCGTTCACCATTGTTCTTGATCGGCGAGCGCGACTTGTAGAACAGCGATACGACGGACTTCGTCGCCTCCTTGACCTGCAGGAACATCGGCTTGCCGAAGTGATCGACGAACAGCATGATCAAGCAGCGCGTGCCCACGCTGCCGACGCCGACGACCTTGAACGCGACATCCTGGAACACGAAGTTCTGCAACAGATCGCGCCGATCGGGCGCGAGCGTCTTCAGATACGCATTGAACGCCGTCTCGCGCGCGCCGTCGGGATCGTCGTGCTTGAGCCAGTCGTCATCGGCATCGAACAACGTCGAGGCGCCGCGCACATGGAACACGCCCGGCGGCGCGTCGCGGATCCGCCAGCGACCGTCGACGAAGTCGGCGAGCTTCGAGAGCATCTGCTCGTGCGTGCGTGTCGAGGCTTTCTCCATGCCGCGCTTGATGCGCTTGCGAACATCCGCGTCCGGATAATCGTTCATCAAATCCTCGAACGAGATCCTCGCGTACCAGATCTCGAGCGCCCCGAGCTGCGCGTATTCGGCCATGTGCTCGCGGTAGCTTTCGGCCGCACTGTAGGCGAATTGCCTTGCCAGCGCCTCGCCGTGTCCGAGATGCCGGCCCGCGACGGCCAGGCTCGCGACGAGCCGCTTGAGGTCCCATTCCCATGGACCGATCGTCGTTTCGTCGAAATCGTTGACGTCGAAGATCAGCGTGCGTTCGGGCGTGGCGAAGCCGCCGAAGTTCGACAGATGGCAGTCGCCGCAGATCTGCATCGGCATGTCGCTGTCGGGCGTGCCCGCGAGATCGTGGGCCTGAATGATCGCGCTGCCGCGAAAGAACGCGAACGGCGACGTCAGCATGCGCCCGTAACGCAGCGCAACAAGCCGTCTGACGCGCCCCGCGCTGTTCTGTTCGAGCAAGGCGATCGGGTCGCGATCGAGGTTGCCGATCGACGTATGGCTCTTGCGCGGCGTCCGATCGCGCGCCGCGCGACCGTGAGCACGCCGTTCGTCAGGGGATAGCGCAGCATTCATGGTCCCTCCCGCGTGCGTCGAATCTGTCGTCGAGATCGTTACACAGTAGGACTCGGAATGCGCACTGTCAAAACGGCCTTCGCGGAACGCTTATCGGTCCAACGATTAGGGCGCAACCGAAATGCCGCATTCGAAAGTTTCGTCAGCCTTGGCCTCGGCGGATACGACGCCCGGGCAATCCGACTCGACACCGCCGCGGGGGCGAGCGGTCCAAAGCGCCTCGCGCGCCGCCATGCGTCGGGCCGCCGTCCCTCAACACGCTCAGGCCAGCGCCGCGCGCGCGCATTGCTCATCGGTCACGAGGCCCGACAACCAGCCGCCCTTGAGCGCCGCGATGATCGCCTGCTGCTTGCGCGGACCGCCCGCGAAGCCGATCGTCGGCCGCGTCGGCGGCGAATCGAGCCGGATGCTCGTCACGCGTGCCTCGGTCGACGAGCGCACGCGCAGGCCCTCGGCGTCGATCGGCGAACCGAGCAGTTCGGCGACGGCCCCGAGCTCGGCGAGTTCGCCGACCTCTTCGGTCGTGATAAAGCCGTCCTCGTGCAGCGGGCAGCGCGGTCCAATGTCGCCGACGCCGACGAATGCCACGTCGGCCTGCGACGACAGCGCCTCGACGATCCCGTAGAGACGATGCGAACACCATTGGTCGCGCTCGGCTTCGTTATCGGCAAACAGCGGCGCGGGCAGCATGAAGTGCTTGCTGCCCGTGCGTTCGGACATGTGCATCGCGACGTCATAACGGTTCGACGAGCCATCCTGCGCGATCGCGCCGACCAGCGAGACGAGCTTGTGCTGCGGACGCTCGACCTGCGCGATCTGATCGACTGCCGCCTTCAGCGTGCGGCCGCTGCTGACCGCGATGATCATCGGCTTCTCGCGCAGCAGAAACTGCTCCATGACCTGGGCGCCCGCGACCGCGAGCTTGCGCGAGATCGCGTCGGGCTGATCGTTGTCGATCGGCACGACTTCGCAGAAAGACAGACGGTAGCGACGCTGGAGCTGCTCGGCGAGCGCGAGGCAGTCGGCGACCCGATGATCGACGCGCACACGGATCAGGTTGCGCTCGACCGCGAACGCGACGAGCCGCTGCGCGACGGGCCGCGAAATGTCGAGCGTGCGCGCGATTTCGTTCTGGGTGTGCCCCGCCACGTAGTAAAGCCAGGCGGCGCGCGTCGCGAGGTCGAGTTTGTCGGATGCTTTTGACACGATCTTCGTCAGAATGAGGAAGTCTCGATTATCGGGGGATTCCTACCCCGGCAGGCACTCGATGTTTGCCGGATCCTTTTGCGAAAATGCGGGCGCCGTGCAACGGGCGCCGTGCAACGGGCGCCATGGGACCAAGCGCCGGCCGCCCGCCCTAAGCGAGCCGTGCGCGATCCGCCGCGAACAGCGGGCGCACATGGCGATAGAGCTCGCGAAACCGCTGGAGCCGCTCGTCGAGCAACGCGAAGCGCGCCGGATCGGGCTCGCACGCCGCGATCTCGCGCGGCCGCACGAGCACCGCGCCGGCCGACGCGCCCGCCGCGATCCAGCCCAGACGCGCCGCGCCGAGCGCGGCCGCCGCTTCCCCGCCGAGATGCACGCGCACGGGCAGGCGCAGCACATCGGTCATCAATTGCGCCCAGAACGCACTGCGGGCCCCGCCGCCGATCAGCGACACGGCCGCGGGACGCTCGATGCCGCTGCCCTCGAGCGCGAGCAGACCGTCGGCCGCCGCGAACGCGACGCCTTCGAGCACCGAGTACGCAAGCCGCGCGCGGTCGGTCGAATGCGTGAGCCCGAAAAACACGCCTTCGGCATAGGCATCGTTATGCGGCGTGCGTTCCCCCGACAAATACGGCAGGAACACCGGCGCGGCCGCCATCGCGCGCGCGTCGAGCGCAGCGGCTTCCTGCAGCAACGTCGCCTCGATCGTCGAGGTCAGCTTGCACACCCAGCGCAGGCAGCTCGCGGCCGACAGGACGACGCTGACCTTGAGCCAGCGCGCCGGAATCGCATGGCAGAACGCATGCGTCGCCGTGACGGGGCTCGGTTCGGAGCGGTCGTCGATGACCGACAGCACGCCCGAGGTGCCGAGCGACAGGAACGCGTCGCCGCGCTGCGTCGCACCGATGCCGGCCGCGCTCGCCGCGTTGTCGCCGCCGCCCGTCGCGACGACGACTCCGGGCGAGAGACCCAGCGTCGCCGCGACGCTGGGCAGCACATAGCCCGCCGGCGCGCCGCCGTCGAGAATCGGCGGCACCTGCGCACGCGTCATGCCGCCCGCTTCGAGCAGCGCATCGGACCAGGTCCGCCGCGCGACGTCGAGCCAGAGCGTACCGGCCGCGTCCGACGGATCGGTCTGACGCTCGCCCGTGAGCTTGAGCCGCAGATAGTCCTTGGGCAGCAGCACGCAGTCGAGCTGCGCGAACACGTCGGGTTCATGCGCGGCGAGCCACATGAGAATCGGCGCGCTGAAGCCCGGCATCGGCTGGCTGCCCGCGATCGCGGGCACCGTGCCGAGCAGCCGCGCGAGCCGCTCGGACTCGAGCGCGCTGCGCGTATCGTTCCAGAGCACGGTCGGCCGCAGCACGCGATCGTCGCGGCCCAGCAGCACGGGGCCGTGCATTTGCCCCGACAGGCCGATCGCGCGAACCGCGCGGTATTCGGCCGGATAGTCGGCGCGCAACGCGCCGAGCACATCGAGCGTGCCGCGCCACCAGTCGTGCGGATTCTGCTCGGCCCAGTGCGGCGCCGGGCGCGAGACGATCAGCGGCGCGCGCGCATGTCCGACCGTCTGGCCGTTCTCGGCGAGCAGCAGAACTTTGACTTCCGACGTTCCAAGGTCGATGCCTAGATACATAAAGAGGGGCCGTAAGCGGTGCAGCTCCGTAATCTACGCGTGCTGCTTGCCGCTTGCTACCCGTGCCGCCAGCCATTGATCGACGCGCACGGCCGCGCCCCCGACCGCCGAGACGAGTCTCGGATCGCCCGCGAGCTGCCCCCAGAGGCCGCGATCGGCGCAGAACGCCGCGACGGGGTCGGCGGCGTCGACCATCGCGCGCGTGGCCTCGGGATCGAAGACGCCGTCCTGATACGCGTACGGCAGCGTGCCCGCGCGCCAGCGTTCGAGAAAGCGCAGGAACAACGCGGGCAGCACGGCGGTCGCCGCGGGCGTCGCGCCGCGCGCGAAGCAGTCGCGGAACGTCGGCGCGATAAAGCCCGGGATCTTCGAAAAGCCGTCGGCCGCCACGCGCTGGTTCGTGTCCTGGATATACGGGTTGCCGAACCGGTCGAGCACGACGTCGCGATAGGCGCCGAGATCGAGTGGGCTCGGGCTCAAGCTCGGTATCACGTCCTGCGTCACGTAGTCGTGCGCGAACGCGCGGATCTCGGGATCGTGCGTGCCTTCGTGGATGTAGCGCAGTCCGACGAGCGTGCCCGCCCATGCGATGCAGCTGTGCGTCGCGTTGAGGATCCGGATCTTGGCCTCCTCGTACGGCAGCACCGATTCGACGAGCTCGACGCCGACCTTCTCCCACGCCGGGCGTCCGGCAACGAAATGGTCTTCGATGACCCACTGGATGAACGACTCGCCCATCACGGGGCACGCGTCGTCGACCCCCGTCGCTTCGCGCACGCGCGCACGCACCTCGGGCAGCGGGCGCGGCGTGATCCGGTCGACCATCGCGCACGGCGACTTCGTGTTCGCCTCGACCCATTGCTTGAGATCGGCAAGCCCGCGCCGGTCGAGGAACTCGGTAAAGCCCGCATGGAAGCGCTCACCGTTGCTGCGCAGGTTGTCGCAGCTTTGCAGCGTCACGGGGCCCGCGCCCGCGCGGCGGCGCGCCTCGAGGATCGCCGCGAGCGCGCCGTAGATCGTCGTGCGCGCACCGTCGAGATCGGCCGCGAGGTCCGGATACGAGGGATCGAGGCGGTTGTGCTCGTCGAGGTAATAGCCGCCCTCCGTGACCGTGAACGCGATGATCTTCGTCTGCGGCCACGCGCCCGCCTCGATCAGCGCGTCGAGCTCGGCCGTCCACGGCAGCACGCGCGTGATCGACGTGATCGTCTCGTACGCGCGCTCGCCCTGCGGCGTGACCGTCTCGAGCGTATAGCGGCCGCCCTGGGCGGCAAGCGCTTCGTGCGTCGGGTTCATGTCGCTGCGGATATTGCCCGCGGCGATCGACCACAGACGATCGTCGGCGTCGCCCGTTTCGCGCAGCGTATGCAGGTACCACGCCTGATGCGCGCGATGAAACGAACCGGTGCCGATATGCAGGATGATTCGCTCGTCCGCGCCGGGGGTAAGGAGAAGTGCCATAGGGGCGACCTTGGTTCAGATAAAGACGGAATGGCGGATCATGCGACCTGAAGCCGCTCGACGAACTTGCGCGCATACGCGCGGCCGTCGGCGTTGAACAGATGGCAATGCTCGGGCGCGGCGCCGAAACGCACGGGCTTGCCCTTCGGATGGCGTTCGAGCGGCGGAATCCGCGCGATGAGCCCGTCGATCGCAAGCGCCGACTGCGCATACAGGTAGGCCGCGTCGCCGAGCGATTCGATCGTCAGGACCTCGGCGCGCGTGCCGTCCTCCGAATGATCGATCAGCACGTGCTCGGGACGAATGCCGACCGTCACCTTGTCGCCGACCTGCGCACCGGTCGCGGTGACGGCGACGCGCTGAATGTCGCCCGTGTCGTAGCGCACCGTCACGCCGTCGGCGCCGACCGCCGAGATCGTACCCGCGAGGAAGTTCATCTTCGGCGAGCCGATAAAGCCCGCGACGAACAGATTCGCGGGCGCGTGGTAGAGCGTATCGGGCGTGCCGACCTGTTCGAGATTGCCGGCCGAGAGCACGACGATCTTGTCGGCGAGCGTCATCGCCTCGACCTGATCGTGCGTGACGTAGATCATCGTCGTCTTGAGTTCGTCGTGCAGACGCGCGAACTCGAGCCGCATCTTGACGCGCAGCGCGGCGTCGAGGTTCGACAACGGCTCGTCGAACAGGAACACCTTGGGCTTGCGCGTGATTGCGCGGCCGATCGCGACGCGCTGGCGCTGACCGCCCGAGAGCTGCTTCGGACGCCGCTCGAGCAGATGCTCGATATGCAGCGTCTTCGCGGCGCCGCGCACGGCGGCGTCGATTTCGTCCTTCGGCGTCTTCGCGAGCTTGAGACCGAAGGCCATGTTGTCGTAGAGCGTCATATGCGGATACAGCGCGTACGACTGGAACACCATCGCGATGCCGCGCTTCGCGGGCGGCACCTCGTTGACGCGCGTCGCGTCGATCTCGAGATCGCCGTCGCTGATGTCTTCGAGACCCGCGATCATGCGCAGCAGCGTCGACTTGCCGCAGCCGCTCGGGCCGACGAACACGACGAACTCGCCGTCGGCGATGTCGAGGTTGATGTCGCGCAGCACTTCGACTTCCTCGTAGCGCTTCGCGACGTTCTTGAGGGTTACGCTTGCCATATCGCCTCCCGGCTAGTCCTGTGCGGCGCGCAAGACGCGCGCCGCCGAAAGTTGAGCAATCATCGACGGCAGTTGCCGCATGTCCTCGAATACATGAAGGGCCCCCGCTTCGCGGAGCACCCGGATCTGCGCGGCGCTTGCGTGCGCGCCGCCGATATAGCCGAGCACGGGCATGCTCGCGCGCACGGCCGCCGTGACGCCCGTCACGCTGTCCTCGACGACGAGACACCGCGCCGGCGGCACGCCGAGGTCGGCCGCGGCGCGCAAATAGACGTCGGGCGCGGGTTTCGGATGCGCGACGCGGTCCGCGCACCAGAGCCGGTTGTCGAAGAACCGCGCAAGGCCCGTGCGAATCAGCGCGGTCTCGACGTACTCGGTGTGACTGTTGCTCGCGCACGCCTTCGGCAACCCGATCCGGTCGAGCGCATCGGCAATGCCCGGCACCGCGGGCGCGAGCACGGCCGCGTCCTCGACCTTGCGCCGGATCTGTTCGACGTCGTCGTCGGACAGCGTGTCGCCCGCATGCGCGGCCATGGCGTCGAGCACGCGCTCGATACGCAGGCCGAGCAGCGGCTGGATCAGCGGCTCGATGTCGAGCGCCGGCCAGCGCCGTTCGAGCAACTCGACGAGCACCTTCGACGCGACGGCTTCGCTGTCGATGAGCACCCCGTCGCAATCGCAGATCAGCGCGTCGAACGAAGACGTCATGGCTTGGACATTCATCTACGGTCTCCCGGATCGAAAAGACATACGCGCATCGCGCGCTCTCCGGTTCCTCTTACATGCTCGTGGCGGACGCCCCGCGCTTGCCCATCCGCGGCCCGGCGCGGCGAAGGCCGCCGGGTCGCCGCCCAACCGATCGCGGTGCGGCCGCGGCGCGCGGCTCGGTTCGATCCGAATTCCGCCCACCGTGGCCGCCCGCCTCCCTGATCGCCCGTCTACTTGACCGCGCCAAACGTGAGACCGCGCACGAGTTGCTTCTGCGACACCCAGCCCACGATGAGGATCGGCGCGACCGCGAGCAACGAGGCGGCCGACAGCTTGGCCCAGAACAAACCTTCGGGACTCGAATACGACGCGATGAACACCGTCAGCGGCGCCGCGTGCGAGCTCGACAGATTGATGCTCCAGAACGCCTCGTTCCACGCCATGATCACGAGCAGCAGCGCGGTCGACGCGATGCCGGGCAGCGCCATCGGCACGAGCAGGAACACGATCTCCTGCCATGTGAGCGCGCCGTCGATCCGGCCGGCTTCGAGAATGTCGCGCGGGATTTCGCAGAAGTACGTGTACGCCATCCAGACCGCGATCGGCAGGTTCATCAGCGTGTAGACGATGACGAGACCGCTGACCGTATCGAGCAGGCCGACGTTTTTCCAGAGCACGTAAATCGGGATCAGCACGCCGACCGACGGCATCATCTTCGTCGACAGCATCCAGAGCAGGATCTGCTGCGTCTTCTTCGTCGGAAAGAACGCCATCGCGTACGCGGCCGGCACGGCGATGATCAGGCAGAGCACCGTGACGCCGATCGAGATCAGGATCGAGTTCCACGCGAACGCGAAGTAGTTGCTGCGCGCGAAGACCTCACCGAAGCTTTCGAGCGTCGGCGTGAAGAACAGCAGCGTCGAATACGCCTGGCCTTCGGACTTGAACGCCGTGATCGCCATCCAGAAGATCGGGAAGAACAGCAGCAGCGCGACGATCCACGCGACGATGCCGAGCATCTGGTCGGCGAACGACGTCTTGGCCTTGGGCTTGCGCCGCTTCTTCGCGCGCGCGCCGGGTGCGCTCGCCGGTGTCGCCGGCGTTCCGGACGTATGCGCGATCGTGCTCGCGAGCGGATGGCCCGCGGGCGTGACGGCGCCGGCCGCGGCGTCCGCCGCCGCGCTCGCCGCGACGGGCGAGCCGTAATCCGCGCCGGAGGTCGATGAAGCCGTGGCGGAGTAACTCATGATTCATACTCCCCTTTGAGGTTGCGCGCGAGCATGCGCACGAGGAAGAACGAGACGATGTTCGCGAGCACGACCGCAATGATCCCGCCCGCCGACGCGAGGCCGATATCGAACTGCTGAAGGCCCAGCGAATAGATCAGGTACGAGAGATTCGTCGTCGCCGTGCCCGGGCCGCCGCTCGTCGTCGTATAGATTTCGGCGAAGATCGACAGCAGGAAGATGGTCTCCATCATGATGACGACCGTGATCGGCCGTTTCAGATGAGGCAGCGTGAGGTTGAAGAACATCGAGATCGCGCCTGCGCCGTCGATTTTCGCGGCTTCCTTTTGTTCCTGGTCGAGCGACTGGATCGCCGTGAACAGAATCAGGAACGCGAACGGCAGCCATTGCCACGCGACGATGACGATGACCGCGAACATCGGGTATTGGGCAAACCAGTCGATCGGCTGCAGACCGAGCGCGAGCATGCCGCGCGCGATGAGTCCGTAGACCGGATGCAGGATCATGTTCTTCCAGATCAGCGCGCTGACCGTCGGCATCACGAAGAACGGCGCGATCGCGAGCAGACGCGCGACGCCCTGGCCCACGAATTTGCGGTCGAAGAGCACCGCCATCAACGTGCCGCCGACGATCGTGATGATGAGCACCGAGGCGATGAGCACGAGCGTGTTGACGATCGCGGGCCAGAACGCGGGATCGCCGACGAGGAACTGGTAGTTCTGGATCCCCGCGAACCCCTTGAGGTCGGGATTCAGCAGGTTGTAGTTCGACAGCGAATACCAGATCGTCATCGCGAGCGGTACCGCCATCCAGATCAACAGGAGCGAGACCGAGGGCGACATGAGCCATCGGCTCGCGCGACGCGCCTTCGGCGGCGTGAGGGTCGATGCGTCGACCACCACCGGTCCGGTGGCGAGCGCCGCGCGACGCGAGATCGGGTTAGGCATGATGAATTCGTCTCCTATGTCCTGCCGGGTGCTGCACGGTACGGCGGGGATTGCGTTGTATCGCCGGGCGCCGCCGTGTCACGCTAGATGCCGCTCGATACCGCTTGGTGCCGACGAACGCGGCCGCGTGCCGCGCGCCGTCGGATGCCGCGAAGGCTGACGTGGACCGGCGCGGACCCGCTCTTGGCGGTCCGCGCCGCCGACGGTGCGCGGCGGCGAATCGGCCGCATCGCGCACGCGGCGCACCCGAGCCTGCCGGGCGCGCCGCTCGTACCGCTTACTTCTGGTACCCGGCCTGCTTGACCGCGCGATCGGCGGCCGCATTGCCCGCGGCAAGCGCCTGGTCCACCGACATCTGACCCGCGACCGCTCCCGAGATCGACTGGCCGACGACCGTGCCGAACGACTGGAACTCGGGAATGCCGACGAATTGCACGCCCGTGTACGGCACCTTCTGCGCCGACGGATCGTTCGGATTCGCGGTCTGGATCGCGTTGAGCACGAAGCTCGCGAACGGCGCGGCAGCCTGGTATTCAGGGTTCTTGTACGTCGATTCGCGCGTTCCCGGCGGCACCGAGGCCCAGCCTTCATCCTTCGCGACGAGCGCGATATAGTCCTTCGACGTCGCCCATTGGATGAACTTCTTCGCGGCGTCCGGCGACTTCGACGACTTCGGAATCGCGAGCGCCCACGACCAGAGCCAATGCGAACCCTTGGCCGTGACTTCGGTCGGCGCGGCGGCGAAGCCGACCGTATCGGCGATCTTCGAATCCTTCTTGTTGTAGAGCATGCCCGCGGCGACGGTCGCATCGATCCACATCGCGCACTTGCCGCCCGACATCAGCGTCAGGTTTTCGTTGAAGCCGTTCGAGCTCGCTCCCGGGGGACCGTCCTTCTTGAGCAGGTCGACGTAGAAATTGATCGCCTTCTTCCACTCGGGCGACGTCAGCTGCGCATGCCAGTTTTCGTCGAACCAGCGGCCGCCGAACGCGTTGACGAGCGTCGTCGTATAGGCCATGTTTTCACCCCAGCCGGCCTTGCCGCGCAGGCAGATGCCGTACTGGCCGTTGGCCTTGTCGGTGAGCTTGTCGGCGAAGTCCTTGATCTGATCGTAGGTCGGCGCGTCGGGCATCTTGAGCCCCTTGGCCGCGAACAGATCCTTGCGATAGAACGTCATCGAGCTTTCGACGTAGAACGGCAGCGCATAGAGCGTGCCGTTGTACGAGAGACCGTCGCGCGCGGTCTTGACGACGTCGTCGAGGTCGTAGTCGGGCGACAGGCCCGTCATCGGCGCGAGCCAGCCGCGCTTGCCCCACTGCGGCGCTTCGTACGTGCCGATCATCATGACGTCGAACTGGCCGCTGTTCGTCGTGATGTCGGTCGTCGCGCGCTGACGCAGCACGTTTTCCTCGAGGATCACCCAGTTGAGCTTGATATCGGGGTTCTGCTTCTCGAAGTTGTCGGCCGAGATCTTCTTGAGCTCGATCATGTCCGGGTTGTTCAACGTCGCGATCGTCACCGTCGTGGCCGCTTCGGCGTTGACCGCCACGCATGCGAGCGTTGCACAGGCTGCCGGAATCATGGCCTTCCACGGCCGGAAATTACGTTTCATGTTGCGTCTCCTGAGGATGCCGGCTTGTTGATCTTGAACGCCGGTGTGTGGTGTTGCTATGGGTGGTGCGGATCGTGTTGCCTGCCTATGACCTCTGCCCTGCGTGCGGACGTCCGTGCGTGCGAGCAAGGCGCGGACCCGCGATGCCTCTGAATCAGCTCATCCAGTTCCCGCCGTCGACGTTGAGCGTCTGCGCGGTGATGTAGTCGGCGTCGCGCGACGCGAGAAACAGCGCCGCGCCCGTCAAGTCGTCGGGCACGCCCATGCGTCCGAGCGGCACCGCATCGCCGACGAGCTGCCGCTTCTCGCCGAGCCGACGGCCTTCGTACTTCGCGAACAGCGCATCGACTTCGTCCCACATCGGCGTGTCGACGACGCCCGGCGCGATGCCGTTCACGTTGATCCGATGCGGCGCGAGCGCGAGCGCGGCCGACTGCGTATAGCTGAGCACCGCGGCCTTCGTCGCACAGTAGTGCGACACGAGCGCTTCGCCGCGCCGGCCCGCCTGCGACGCCATATTGATGATCTTGCCGCCCTCGCCCTGGTCGACCATGCGTTGGGCAATCGCCTGCATCAGGAAAAACATGCCCTTCACATTGACCGCGAACAGACGGTCGTAGACGTCCCACGACTCGTCGAGCAGCGGCCGCATATCGAACAGCGCCGCGTTGTTGAACAGGATGTCGATGCGGCCGAACCGCGCGACGGTCTCCGACACGATCCGCGCGATGTCCTCGCGCCGCGTCACGTCGGCCTGGAGCGCGAGCACGCGCTCGGGACCGTAGACGCCGAAGCGCTGTTCGATCGCGGCCGGGGGCTTCACGTCGACGAGCACGCAGCGCGCGCCCGCGTCGAGGTAGCGACGCGCCACGGCTTCTCCGATACCGCTGGCCGCGCCCGTGAGCACGGCAACCTTGTCTTTGAGGATCAAAGCGTCTCCTGGCGATCGATGCCGTGTGGTGCGGCGTTCATCGGGCGATCTGACGTTCGTCCGATGAACCGAAATCGATCTTTTGTTCATTGAATGATCGAATGATCTGTAATGAGTCTAGGAAAGTCAAGGTCGGGTAAACACGTTTGCTCGCGTCCGGCCGTCTTTGCTTGCATCGGAAGCGCGGCTCGACGCGACGCGTCGGCACGCGAATTACCCGCGTTTTGGGACGCATCCCACTTAGATCTCACTTCGGCGCAAAGCGAGGCATACTGGGCGCCCCCGAGCCGCTACGCGGCCCGGACCGAAACACCCCGAACCGCCCCTGTAAGCCGCACGCCCATTGACCGACCTATGAAAATCACGAAGCTGACCACCTACCGCCTGCCGCCGCGCTGGATGTTCGTCAAGATTGAGACCGACGAAGGCATCGTCGGCTGGGGCGAGCCGGTCATCGAAGGCCGCGCGCGGACGGTCGAGACGGCCGTCATCGAGATGGGCGAAACGCTGATCGGACAGGATCCGTCGCGGATCAACGATATCTGGCAGACGCTCTATCGCTCGAACTTCTATCGCGGCGGCCCGATTCTCATGAGCGCGATCGCCGGCATCGACCAGGCGCTCTGGGACATCAAGGGCAAAGCCCTCGGCGTGCCCGTCTACGAGCTGCTCGGCGGCCTCGTGCGCGACAAGATGAAGACCTATAGCTGGGTCGGCGGCGATCGTCCCGACGACATCGTCGAGCACATGAAAAAGCTCATGGCCGTCGGCTTCGATACGTTCAAGATGAACGGCTGCGAGGAAATGGGCATCGTCGATACGGCGCGCGCGGTCGACAAGGCCGTCGCGAAGATCGGCGAAATCCGCGCGAAGCTCGGCAACGCGGTCGACTTCGGCCTCGATTTCCACGGCCGCGTGTCGGCGCCGATGGCGCCCGTGCTGATCAAGGAACTCGAACCGTTCCGTCCGCTGTTCATCGAGGAACCCGTGCTCGCCGAACAGGCCGAGTACTACCCGCGGCTCGCCGAGCGCACGTTCATTCCGATCGCGGCCGGCGAACGCATGTTCTCGCGCTTCGAGTTCAAGCGCGTCTTCGCGCAGAGCGGCCTGTCGATCGTGCAGCCCGATCTCTCGCATGCGGGCGGCATCACCGAATGCGTGAAGATCGCATCGATGGCCGAGGCCTACGATATCGCGCTCGCGCCGCACTGCCCGCTGGGTCCGATCGCGCTCGCGTCATGCCTGCACGTCGACTTCGTCTCGCGCAATGCCGTGCTCCAGGAACAGAGCATGGGCATTCACTACAACCAGGGCGGCGAGGTCAACGACTACGTCAAGAACAAGGACGTCTTCAAGTTCGACAACGGCCATATCCACGCGATGAAGGGACCGGGTCTGGGGGTCGAGATCGACGAGGAGGTCGTGATCGAGCGCAGCAAGCAGGCGCCCGACTGGCACAACCCGGTCTGGCGTCATCCGGACGGCGCGGTCGCCGAATGGTAAAACGCTGAGCGCGGCGTGCGCGCGCGATCGGTCGATCGGCTAGTCGGCTAATCGGTCCATCGCTCGCCGCGCCGCATGCGCACATCGGGTCATGCATCATCGGGGCGCATCGGGCCGCCGCGCGAACGATCGCGGTACGCGCATCGCCCGCCTCGCCGTGTCCATGACCGTCTGTTTCAATCGCCTTCCGCGCGCCCGTTTTTCCTGCGAAATCCCTGCGACTTCCTTTCATTCACACGACACTCAAGACCCCGTCGGCCCCCGTCAGACGGGCCTCCGAGCGAGATTGGCGCGGTCTCCCTTACCCGGAATTACGCGCCGTGAAATTGAGAAAGCGGTGCCCTTCATATTGAAGATTTCGTAATAGACGCGGTGCTTATCGTGAAGGCTCCTAACACCAAGAGGAGTCCACCATGAGCATCAGCAGTCTCACCAGCAGCACCGCGAGCAGTTCGCTGTACGGGCTGTCGACGACCCTGTCGACCACGCCCGCGTTGAGCGACAGCCTCGCTTCGCTGACCGATTCGAGCAGTTCGAGTTCGGGCACCAGTTCCTTCCTTGCCGCGCTCGAAAAGACCCTGGCCGAACTCGGCCTGTCGATCGACGAAACGAACGGCACGTCGGCCACGTCGGCGACGACCGCCTCGACGTCGACATCGGGCACGACGTCCGCGGATACGACGACCGCATCGACCTCGACGAGCGATTCGACCGGTTCGACGGATTCGACCTCGGCGAGCACCGACACGTCGTCGACCGACGACACCGATTCCTCGTCCAACACCGCGCTCCAGGAACTCATCGGCGCCATGTTCCAGATGCTCTCGAGCCTCCAGCCGAGCGGCGCGACGTCGTCCTCGTCGAGCAGCGATTCGTCGGTCAGCGCGGCAAGCAGCGCACCGCCGCCGCCTCCGTCGGGCGGCTATAACGATCTCGGCGGCGCGCTCAACGCGCTCGCGCAGGCGATCGGCGCGAGCAGCTCGTCGAGCAGCTCGGGCGACTCGACCTCGGGCGATTCGTCGAGCGATGCATCGGACACGGCGTCGGATACGTCATCCTCGTCGTCGACGAGCTCGACGTCGTCGCTGAGCAGCGAACTCGCGACGCTCGAATCGGACTTCACGAGCGCGTTCGGTTCGAACTCGGGCACGACGCTCGAAAGCTTCGTGCAGACGCTTGCCGACAACCTGGGCTCGGGATCGGGCTTCGGGCAGTCCGGCAGCTTCGTCGCGACGTCCGCCTGAGCTTCGATCGATCCGGCAGCCGACGCCCCGCCCCATCGCGCGCAATCCCCGCGTCGCGCGATGGACGCGCGGGCGTTCCCCGGCAAATCTGACCGATCCCCTTTCTCCGCCAATGCTGGCGCGCCTGAGCGCGATGTCCGACGCGCGCGTTCGCCTCGGGAGTAAGGTCCGGTAAGGCAAAACGGACCCTTCCGGTAAGGAATGAAAGCGGCCGCGACGCCCTTGCACGCTCGTGCGTCATAGAATGAGCCGCATGAAACCTCATGTACTTGTCGTCGACGACGACCCCGTGGTGCGCGATCTGCTGCGCCGCGTTCTGCAAGGCAACGGCATGGACGTCTCCGTGCTCCACGACGCGTCCGGGCTGCGCCGCCGGCTGACACTCGAACGGCCGTCGCTGATCCTGCTCGACATCATGATGCCGAACCTCGACGGCCTTCAGGCGCTCAAGGCGCTGCGCGAAGCCGGCGACGACGTGCCCGTGATCTTCCTGTCTGGCCGCGGCGGCGTGGTCGATCGCGTCGTCGGCCTCGAATTCGGCGCGGACGACTATCTGACCAAACCCTGCGACTCGCGCGAACTGCTCGCGCGGATCAACGCCGTGCTCCGGCGCCGTGGCCGCGTGCCGAGCGCCGCGCCCGAACAGCGCGACACGTTCACGTTCGGCCCCTACTTGCTCGACTACACGACCCGCACGCTCGTGCGCGACGGTGAGCGCATGGACCTGCGCGACGGCGAATATGCATTGCTCAAGGTCTTCAGCACGCATCCGCTGACCGTGCTGTCGCGCGCGCGGCTGCACGATCTGCTGCACGGCGACGACTACGCGTTTCGCGACCGCTCGCTCGATGTGTCCGCGTGGCGACTGCGGCGCGTCATCGAGACCGATCCGTCGAATCCGCGCTACGTGCAGACGGTGCGCGGCAAGGGCTATATCTTCGTGCCGGATGCGCGGGAATTCGCGGAGCTCGGGATCGGCAGCGAAGTCGCATGAAGCGTCGGTTCGATACGCTGTTTGTCCGGCTTGCGCTGACCTCGCTCGTCGTCGTGCTGCTCGTGCAGATCGGCGGCATCGCGATCGTGCTGATCCAGCGTCCGAAGCACGACGTCGAGGGTTACGCGCGCGGCCTGCAGATCGCGGTCGAAACCGCGCATATGCACGAACAATCGGGCCTCATCGAGCCGCTCGACTTCGGACCGCCCGGGGGACCCGGGCACGGATATCCGCCCGGACCGAACCCGATCGCGGGCCTCGGGCGCTATGCGCCGCACCCGCATCCCGGCCCCGGCGACATCGACCGCGGTCCGCCGCACGGCATGGACGGCGGCCCCGAAGGCCCGCTTTCCGGACCGCGACCCGATGACGGCGACGGACCGCGGATTCCCCCCGACACGGATCTCTCGCATCGGCCGCCCGACATGGGCCCGATGCATCCGCCGCGGCGCGTGCGCTACGTCGACGTCAAGGCGTCCGAAGCGCTGTCGTTGCCGGCCAATCCGATCATGCGCAACCGGCTGCTCGCGGTGCTCGCCACCAAACTGCCGACGGGTACCGATATCCGCGTCGACAACGAACAGCCGACCCACCTCTGGGTTCGCTACCCCGCCAGCGCGCGCTGGATCGTCATGCCGTTCGACGAACCGCCGTCGCCGCCGATCTTCGCCGAACTCAGCATCATGGCGATCGCGTCGATCGTGCTCGCGTTGATCGCCGCCTGGCAACTGCAATTACCCGTGCTCCGCGTCGCGCAGGCGGCGCGCGCGTTCGGCCGCTCGCGGCGTCTGCCGCCCGTCGAACCGAGCGGCCCGCGCGAGCTGCGCGAACTCGCGATGTCGTTCAACGACATGATGCGGCGCGTCGAGGAAGCCGAGAACAGCCAGGCCGTCATGCTCGCGGGCGTCGCGCACGACCTCAAGTCGCCGCTCATGCGGCTGCGCTTGCGCGCCGATCTGCTCGACGACATCAGCGAGCGGCAAGGCTTCCTGCGCGATGTCGAATCGCTCACGCATATCGTCGAGCAGTTCCTGCTGTTCGCGAACGAATCGCCCGAACCGGGCCCGCAGATCGAGGTCGACGACGCGTTGCGCGCGCAGTACGGGCAGGACGAAACGAGTGACGAATCCGATATCGATGCGCTGTTCGCGCTGTCGCTCCACGCGGGCCGCGCATTCCGGCTGCCGCGCACGCTGATCGACCGGCTGATCGGCAACCTCGTCGACAACGCGCTCGATCACGGCGAACCGCCGGTCTCGATCGCGACACGCCGCGACGGCGACCATTGGGTCATCGAGATCCGCGATCACGGTCCGGGCATCGATCCCGCGCAGATCAACACGGTCATTCAGCCTTTCGTGCGGCTCGATTCGTCACGCGGCGGCGAAGGGCATTGCGGGCTCGGCCTCGCGATCGTCCATCGGCTCACCCAGCAGCAGGGCGGCGAATGCACGTTCGCGAACGCGCCCGACGGCGGACTCGTCGTGACCATCCGCCTGCCGGTCGCGGGCCCTGCCGGCGCGGCGATCACAGCCTCGAAACGCTTGCCTTCCTGACGCTCCGGTATATCCATCCGATACGCGGTCTCCTACGCTCCAGCGCCTCGCTGCGCCCCAAACGCATCGGGCCGCGTGCAGACGATATCTGCGCGCGGCCCGATCGGTTCGACTCACCTTCGACTCACTTTCGACTCACTTTCGACTCAACCCGGATCGGCCCTGACGAACCGTCGCGCACGGTGACGGACGATCACGCGCAACGGCGCAAGACAACGCGCCATCGCGAACCATTGCGAAAGGTGCCGATCGATGTTTCAGATCAATGCTTGGGCCCACCGTGCGGCAGGCTGTCGAGACGCGCGAGCGACTCGTCGAGCGCGCCGCGCAGCGTGGCGATCGCGTCGTCCGCGTGCGCCGGCTTGAGTTGCGTGTCGGCCAGGCGATGGAAGACCAGGTCGCGGATGATGGGGTCGTGCGTCTTCGCGAGCACGCTCCGGTAGAACGCGGGCAACTCGGAAGCGCGGTCGGTCTCGACGTAGAGCGATGCGATCTCGTCGATCGTGCGGATCGCGGCGTGAACCTCGGGCGGGCCTTCGGGCCGTCCCTCAAAGCCAGGCCCGCCGTGATGCGGACCCCGATCGGCGAACCCGGCGCCGGGCGGCGGCGGGAAACCGCGCGGGCCGTCGGGCAGCGCGCCCGCGGGCGGCGCGATCGACGCGGGCGCCGACGATGCGGTCGTGGGCGAGTTCGCATCGGCAGTCTGCGCAAGCACCGGCGCGGCAAAATGGCACGCGACGCAAAGCGCCAGCAATTTGGCCAACTTCATTGAAAAGACCTCACGGATCAGACGTCCCCATCGACCATATGGTCCGGACGATGCGTGAAGCCTGACACGGGCGCCAGGTATCCGAGGTGAAACGTAAGGTCGCGTAATCTTGCAATCGGATACCGATATCGCACGGCCTCCGTATCGCGATAATCGCTCGCCCCGAAAGCGAAGCGGTGCGCGCGACGAATCGTCGCTGAATCGCCGCTGAATCGCGTATTTCAATCGACCGGCACCTGAATCCGCCGTCTCGCATCACGCCCATTTTCGACGCGCCGCCCTTTCAATATGAAAAATATCGAAAGCCCGATAAAACAACGACGACATCCCTGACGACTCTTCCATTTCACGCGCAAGTCGATTGCACATCGCGTATCGAGCACGATAATCAAGAGAAGACTTTTTATGCATCCGATTCATCTTCGATCCAAGAAAATATAATCGGCAATCGATGTGGTATCGCTTGATTCCGCTTCGATATTTTCCTATGTTTACGGGGCAGCAAACCCTTTACCCATGGCCGCGCCAGGCCGATTCACGGGAGCCCCTATCGACGCACATCCCCCCCTCGATTGCAATCTCGTCACGCTGATTCACGATGATATTTTCAATCCCTCATCGGAATGAGCGCATGCGACATTCCATGAATTGGGTCCGCCATCCAATTTCAGGAGGCGCACATGGCCAAAGAAGAGAAGTCATTTAAAGAATTAGTGGATGAAGCGCCCGTGCATGCCGTCCATGAGACGGCCACGCTCACCGGCACATTATCGCGCTCGGACGAGTCCGGCAAATTCGTGCTGACGCTCGGCGACGGCCGAACCGTGAAACTCGCGGTCGATGCGGTCAAACGCCATAAAGTCCTCGGCAGCTCCGGCGCGCAAGCCATCGTCGAAGTCGAGGTCGACGTCAAAAGCATCCCGGCCGACACGCCGGCTCCGTTCGGACAGACGACCGACCTCAAGCTCAAGCCGCTGCTCGACACGTTCTATACGTTCGATCATCCGAAGAGTCCGTTCCTCGATACGCACCCGGGCGTGGCGCCCGACGTCACGATCGCCTGGTGGGATCCTCCTCTCCCCAAGGAGCGCGACGCGGTCCATGCGTTCAAACCGCCCTTGCACGATCACAGCGTCGCGTGGTTCGACCCTCCGCCGAAGCCTCCGTTCGTCGATACGCACCCGGGCATGCCCGAGGTCTCGGTCCCGGTCTTCGACAAGCCCCCGTACGACGAAGTTGTCGGGCCCGTTACGCCGCCGTTCGGCTCGACCGTGCAGAACCCGGCCGCTCAGCAAGGCGCCGCGCCGTTTTCGCTCGCGGCGGCCCGGCAGGCGCCGGCCAACGCGCTGGCCGCCTTGCAGAATCCGTGGGCGGCCTGGGCGGCCGCATGGACGGGCGTCGCCCAAGACACCGCTTAGCCGATACGCCGACGCGCACGCCATCGCGCCGTGCGCGCATCGGCGTGCGCGGCGCACTTGATCGAGGCATGTGCCCTTGAAAATCCTGATCGTCTCGTCCCTCGACGACCCCCACGCCCTCGCGGTCATGCGGGCGCTCGCCGGCATGCGCGGCGTCGATACGGCGTTGCTCGATCTCTCGGCCTTTTCACAGCGCCTGTCGGTCTCGATGGACTTTCGAGGCGGCGCGCGAACCTACGGCCTGCATCATGCGGACGGCCATGTCTCGGACCTCGGCGAGATCGGCGCGATCTGGTGGCGCCGGCCGCAACCGTTCGCCTTGTCGGCGGCCATGACGGATCCGCATTATCGGCAGTTCGCGATGTCGGAAGCGCAGACCGCGTTCCGGGGCCTCTGGCAGTCGCTCGATGCGTTCTGGATCAATGCGCCCTCGAAGGATGCGATCGCGTCCGACAAACCGTGGCAATTGAAGCTTGCGCAGCAGGCGGGCCTCGAGATCCCCGCCACGCTGATCACGAGCGACCCCGATGCCGCGCGCGCATTCTGGCGCGAGCACGACGGCAACGTGATCTACAAACAGTTTCTCGCGCTGCCTCAGACCTGGCGGGAAACCCGGCGGCTCACACAGGCGGACATGGCGTTCGCCGACACCGTGCGCGAGACGCCCGTCATCTTCCAGCGCTTCGTCGAAGCCGACGCGGATATCCGGGCGATCGTCGTCGGCGACGCGATCTTCGCGGCCGGCACCGACGTCCGCGCGGCCGCCTATCCGACCGACGTGCGCATGAACCTCGACACGCGCTACACGGCCTGCTCGTTACCGCCCGCGGTCCACGCGGCGCTGCTCGCGCTGATGCGCGAGATGGGCCTGGAATACGGCGCGATCGATCTCCGGCGCACTCCCGATGGACGGTATGTGTTCCTCGAAATCAATCCCGCGGGCCAGTTCCTCTACATCGAGATGATGACGGGCCTGCCGATCTCGGCGGCGCTCGCCGCACATCTGGCAAGCGGCAGCCGCGCGGCATAAGCGCGGGCGAAAAAAAACCCTCGTGCCAGGACGAGGGCTTTTTTGTGCGACGCCTGCGACATCGCGATGATTCGATGCGCGCCGCGCACGTCAACGGCAATCGGACGATACGAGTCGGCATGCGCCACGATCCGCGCGACGCCGGCGCCGACATCGATCCATCCGGATCGACGCAATCAAGCGCCGAAGTTTTGCGCCGCGAAGTCCCAGTTCACGAGGCTCCAGAATGCCTCGACGAACTTCGGACGCGCATTGCGATAGTCGATGTAGTACGCGTGTTCCCAAACGTCGAGCGTGAGCAGCGGCTTCGCATCGGTCGTCAGCGGCGTCGCGGCGTTGCTCGTCGAGACGATGTCGAGCGAGCCGTCCGGCTTCTTGACGAGCCATGCCCAGCCCGAACCGAACGTGCCGACGGCGACCTTCGTGAACTCTTCCTTGAACTTGTCGTACGAGCCGTACTTCGCGTTGATCGCTTCGGCGAGCTTGCCCGTGGGCTGGCTGCCGCCCGGCTTCAGGCTGTTCCAGAAGAACGTGTGATTCCAGATCTGCGCCGCGTTGTTGAACACGCCGCCCGACGACTTCTTGACGATCTCCTCGAGCGAGAGGTTCTCGAACTCGGTGCCCGGGATCAGCTTGTTCAGGTTCGTGACGTAGGTCTGGTGATGCTTGCCATAGTGAAACTCGAGCGTCTCTTCCGAGATATGCGGCGCGAGTGCGTTCTTGGCGTACGGCAGCGGCGGCAACGTATGTTCCATGGTCATTCTTCCTGTTGTGGGGGGACTTGAATAAAACGGGGCGGGGACTACCGTTGATGCTCGGCGTGACGCGCGACTTCGGATTGTAGGCGATCACGCATCATGAGGGGTCCCCGCGATTTTCATGCCCGTCGCGACGCGCCGCGAGGCGGCATATCGGACCGGATGAATGCGATATCGACGACGCGTGCATGGCGGCCCTCGTCCTAGAACTCGGTATCGAGCCGGGGCTGGACGTCGGTAATCCCGATGTCGGCCGAACCGTCGGCGAGATGCACGGTGACGCGGCGGCCGCGTTCGAGCGCGCGCGGGTCGCGCACCGCGTGTCCCTTGGCGTCGAGCACGGCCGCGTATCCGCGTTCGAGCGTGCGGCGCGGGCTCAGCAATTCGGCACGCGCGCGAAGTTCGCGCACGCACGCGAGACGCCGCTCGTGCGCGCGCTCGAACGATTGGGTCAGCCGCGCGCGCGCCTGGGCGATCCGCGCGATCTCGGCCGCGAGATCGGGACGTTGCCGGCGCCACCGCATGTCGAGCAGCGCAAAGCGCGCACGCGCATGCTGGGTCGTGCCGCGCGCCGCGCGCGCGAGCCGCGTCGCCCATTGGTCGAGCTGCTGCCGCTGGCGTGCCAGACGCTCGGCGGGGCTCACGAGCCGCCGCGCGAGCCAGTCGATCTGCTGCGCGCGGCGTTCGATACCGCGTTCGAGCGCGCGCGCGAGCTGCGCATGGTGATGGCCGAGTTCGCGCACGAGCAACGCGCGCTGCGGACTCGCGAGTTCGGCCGCGCCGGTCGGCGTCGGCGCGCGCACATCGGCCGCGAAGTCGGCGATCGTGAAGTCGGTTTCGTGACCGACGCCGCTCACGACGGGAATCGGCGAGCTCGCGATCGCACGCGCGAGCGCCTCGTCGTTGAACGACCAGAGATCCTCGATCGATCCGCCGCCGCGACATACGATCAGGACGTCGACCTCGTCGCGCCGGCCCGCGCGTTCGACCATCTCGCGCAAGCGCTGTGCCGAATCCGCGCCCTGCACGGGCGCCGGATAGACGATCACCGGCACATGCGGCGCGCGGCGCACGAGCGTCGTGACGACATCGCGCAACGCGGCGGCCGCGAGCGACGTGACGACGCCGATCGCACGCGGATGCGTCGGCAGCGCGCGCTTGCGCTGCGCATCGAACAACCCTTCGGATTCGAGCTGCTGCTTGAGTTTGAGGAACGCCTCGAACAGCCGCCCCTGCCCCGTGCGCCGGACCTGTTCGACATTGAGCTGGAGTTCGCCGCGCGGTTCGTACATCGCGACAAGCGCGCGGACCTCGATGCGGTCGCCTTCGCGCGGCGTGAAATCGGCGTATTGCGCGCGTCCGCGAAACATCACGCAGCGGATCTGCGCCGACGCATCCTTGATCGAGAAATACCAGTGGCCGCTCGCGGCGCGCGTGAAATTCGAGACCTCGCCGGCGATCCAGGCAAGCGGAAACGCGCGTTCGAGCACGTTCGCGATCGCGCGATTGAGCGCCGACACAGGCAGGACGAGGTCGCCGCCGCTCATCGGCGTCTCCGAGGCGCGTGAATTCGGCCAGTCGTCGTCTCGATTCATCTGAGCTCGTCAGCTTTGCGGGGATGTCAAGCTTAACCGACATCGGGGCCCGATCACGAGATAGCCCCACGAACCGGCATCCCGTGCGACGCCCGCCTCGGCCGCAAGCTCAACCAAGCGAGGGTCGCAAACCACGGGCCCGGGCATGGTTTTTAAAACGCGGGCTCGAAGCTATCCACATCGGCGCCCGATCCACGCGTCTGGTCTGAGAAATGTGCGGTCGCGCACACTGAAACCCGCATGGCGCTTGGCTTTGCGGCAATTTCTGCCGTGTCAGAGAGTTTTGCCCGAATCGCGCGGAGCCTTGCCAGGCATAGGTTTGCGGGAAATGTCAAGCGCCGGCGGCGGCAAAAAGATGTGTGCGGCTGCGTACTTTACCGAGAAGCCTCAAAACACGGCACGCCAACGCAATTCTTGCCGGATGAACGACTTATGCCGGATTTAGCAGAGTTCTTCACAAAGTTATCCACAGCAACTGGGGATAGCCGCCCAACCCGCGCGGAGGCGGCTCGCCGGGCGTTCGCGCGGGCTCGGCGACCTTGTCCGAGGGCGCGGCTCAGGCTACAGTGCTGAGCCAGTCGCCGGCCCTCCGCGAAAAAATTGCAAGCTTCGCGCGGCCGGCTCACGCTTCGTGCGTTTCCTGAGTGACTCCCGTCTTGACCTCGACCCGCTCGGCACAGGCCGAACTCTTCATTACGCGCGCATGGCAAAAACGCGGCGGATTCGCGTGGGCGCTGTGGCCGCTGTCGCTCGTGTTCGGCGCGATCGCCGCCGCGCGTCGCGCGAGTTTTCGGCTCGGGCTGCGCACGGTCGAGCATGCCGGCATTCCGGTCGTCGTCGTCGGCAACGTGACCGTCGGCGGCACCGGCAAAACGCCGACCGTCATCGCGCTCGCGCATGCGCTGCGCGAGGCGGGCTTCACGCCCGGCATCGTGTCGCGCGGCTACGGGGCGAAAGTGAGCGTGCCTGTCGAAGTCCGTGTCGCCTCGAACGCGGCGCACGCCGGCGACGAGCCCTTGCTGATCCGGCGGCGCAGCGCGGCCCCCGTCTTCGTGCACCCGGACCGTATCCGCGCGGTGCGCGCGCTGCGCGCCGCGCACCCCGACGTCGACGTCGTGATCAGCGACGACGGGCTCCAGCACTACCGGCTTGCGCGCGACGCCGAAATCGTCGTCTTCGACCATCGGCTCGGCGGCAATGGCTTTCTGCTGCCCGCCGGACCGCTGCGCGAACCGTTGTCGCGCGCGCGCGACGCGACGCTCGTGAATAACCCGTACGACCGTGCGCTGCCGCCCTGGCCCAACACGTTCGCGCTGCGGCTCGCGCCCGGCGATGCATGGAACGTCGCGAACCCGGCGCTGCGCAGACCGCTCGCGCAGTTCGCGCATGCGCGCGTGCTCGCGGCGGCCGGTATCGGCGCGCCCGAGCGCTTCTTCGCGACGTTGCGCGCGCAAGGCATCGTGCCGTCGACGCGCGCGCTGCCCGATCATTACCGTTTCGATTCGAACCCATTTATCGACGACGACGTCGACACCGTCCTGATCACGGAAAAGGATGCGGTAAAATGCTCCGCCTGGCGCGACGACCGGCTCTGGGCCGTCCCGGTCGATGCCGTCCTGGACCCGCGCCTGATTGCGCTTGTTGTGGAGAAACTTCGTGGACGCACGCCTGCTTGAAATTCTAGTCTGCCCGTTGTGCAAGGGCCCGCTGACGCACGACCGCGCCGCGCAAGAACTGATCTGCAGCGTCGATAAACTCGCGTACCCGATCCGCGACGGCATTCCCGTGATGCTCGTCGGCGAAGCCCGTCAAACTGTCGAAGGCACCCTCGTCGAGCCCGGTCCCGCCGGGGATCGATGAGTCGCCCCGAGCGCGGCCAGGCCGCGCCCGCGACGCACGGCGGCGCATCGATTCCGTTCATTGCCGTCGTACCCGCGCGTCTCGCCTCGACGCGCTTGCCCGATAAACCGCTGGCCGATATCGGCGGACGGCCGATGGTCGTGCGCGTCGCCGAACGCGCGCGCGAGGCGGGCGCGCGGCAGGTGCTCGTGGCGACCGACGCGCAATCCGTCTTCGACGCGGTGACCGATGCGGGCTTCGACGCCGTGCTCACGCGCGCCGATCATCCGACGGGCACCGATCGTCTGGCCGAAGTCGTCGAACAGCAAGGCTGGGACGACGAGCAAATCATTGTCAACGTGCAAGGCGACGAACCGCTGATCGACCCCGCGCTCGTGCGCGACGTGGCCGCGCATCTCGCGAAGCTGCCCGACTGCGCGATCGCGACGGCCGCTCATCCGATCACGGATCCGGCCGAGGTCTTCAATCCGAACATCGTCAAGGTCGTACCCGACGCACGCGGCGTAGCGCTCTACTTCTCGCGCGCGCCGATTCCGTGGTCGCGCGACGCCTATCAGGCGGCCTGGCCCGACGTCGCGTCGATGCCCGCGTCGACGGCCGCCGTTTATCGGCATATCGGACTCTATGCGTATCGCGCGGGTTTCCTGCGGCGATTCCCGCATCTGAGCCAGGCGCCGATCGAACAGGCCGAAGCGCTCGAGCAGTTGCGCGCGCTCTGGCACGGCGAGCGCATCGGCGTGCTGGTCACCGAGCACGCGCCCGCACCCGGCGTCGACACGCCGGCCGACCTTGAACGCGTCCGCGCCCTCGTGGCGGCGGGCGACTGAAAAAAATTCACATCTTCTTTGGAGACATCACCATGCGTTTGATCCTGTTGGGCGCTCCGGGCGCGGGAAAGGGCACCCAGGCCAATTTCATCAAGGAGCACTTCAACATCCCGCAAATCTCGACGGGCGACATGCTGCGCGCGGCCGTCAAGGCGGGCTCGCCGCTCGGCGTCAAGGCCAAGGGTTTCATGGACGCCGGTGAGCTCGTCCCCGACGATCTGATCATCAATCTCGTCAAGGAACGGCTCGCCGAGCCCGATTGCGTGAACGGCTACCTGTTCGATGGTTTCCCGCGCACGATTCCGCAAGCCGAGGCGATGAAGCAGGCCGCCGTGGCAATCGATTACGTCGTCGAGATCGACGTGCCGTTCGACGAGATCATCGTGCGCATGAGCGGACGCCGCACGCACCCCGCGTCGGGCCGTACGTATCACGTCAAGTTCAATCCGCCGAAGGTCGAAGGCAAGGACGACGTCACGGGCGAGCCGCTCGTGCAACGCGACGACGACAAGGAAGAGACCGTGCGCAAGCGTCTCGACGTCTATGTCGCGCAGACGCGTCCGCTCGTCGACTACTACTCGGACTGGGCCAAGCACAACGGCACGGACGCACCCGTCGCGGCGCCGGCCTATCGGAAGATCTCGGGAACGGGATCGGTCGATGCGATTCGAGACCGCGTACTCGGCGCACTCGCGTGAGCGAGGCACGCGACGCGATCTCGCGACGGACACAGGCGACCCTCGGGTCGCTTTTTTTTCGCGCGCGCGAACGCAATCGGGACGCCTCGCACGCGCCGGTGAACCCGCAGTGTCATGCCCGATCCGCGCGAGACGGTCACAGACGGTCTCGCCTCTGTACGACCGGCATCGATCCGATGCCGGCCCTTCGCTGAACGCCGACAAGGAGCACGCGACATGCAGATCCAGGACAACGTTTTTATCGTGACCGGCGGCGCGTCGGGCCTCGGCGCCGGCACAGCGCGACGGCTCGCGGAGCAAGGCGGCCGTGTCGTCATCGCGGATCTCAACATCGATGCGGGCACGGCGCTCGCGCGCGAGATCGGCGCCGCATTCGCTTCATGCGACGTGACGCGCGAGGCCGACGCACGCGCCGTGGTCACGGCGGCTGCCGGCCTCGGTCCCGTGCGCGGCCTCGTCAATTGCGCGGGCGTCGCGCCGGCCGCGAAGACCGTCGGCAAAGACGGCCCTCACCCGCTCGACCTGTTTGCGAAGACGGTGTCGATCAACCTGATCGGCACGTTCAACATGATCCGGCTCGCGGCCGCCGCGATGCAGTCGCTCGACCCGAACGGCGATCAGGAACGCGGCGTCATCATCAATACGGCATCGGTCGCCGCCTACGACGGGCAGATCGGCCAGGCGGCCTATGCGGCCTCGAAAGGCGGCATCGTCGCCATGACGCTGCCGATCGCGCGCGATCTCGCGCGCAGCGGTATCCGCGTCATGACGATCGCGCCGGGCATCTTCGAGACGCCCATGCTGCTCGGCATGCCGCAGGAGGTCCAGGACGCGCTCGGCGCGAGCGTGCCGTTCCCGTCGCGGCTCGGCAAGCCGGTCGAGTACGCCATGCTCGTTCAGCAGATCCTCGCGAACCCGATGCTCAACGGCGAAGTGATCCGCCTCGACGGCGCGATCCGGATGCAGCCCAAATAGACCGGCGGACGCGGGCCGGTGCCGGACGCACGCGACCCGCACGCACGAAACGGGCCGCAAGCAGGTCACGAACGGGCCACAAACGGGCCACGAGCAGGCCGCAAGCGGACCTCGAACGGCGCCCGCGCGGCGCGTTCGAGCGGCGCCTCCAAACGCGGGGCGACCGGCGCGAAAAAGGCGCGTGCCGGCCTACAATCGAACGTACGCGCGGCGTCGTGCGGCTGTCCGCTCGCGGGCAGTCGGCCCGTCACGCGTCGCCCGTGCCGCCGCACCGGGCAGGCTGCGCACCCATAACAACAAGACACGACGATCAGGAGGCCCCGCATGAAGTCGCTTGCCGAGCAGATGTCGATTTATCAGCGCTACCACCGCAATCCGAAGAACAAGGCGACGCATTTCGTCGGCGTCCCCGCGATCGTGCTCGCCGTCATGCTCGCGTTGTCATGGGTACCGATCGGGCACTCGGGCATCACGCTCGCCGACGTCCTCGTCGTGCCGTTGCTCGTCTATTACTTCCGTCTCGACGGCCCGCTCGCGCTCGCGTCGACGATCGTGCTCGGGGCGCTGCTCGCGCTCGCGCACGGGCTCGACGCGAATCTGTCGCAGACCGGCGCATGGATCGCGTTCGGCGTGCTGTTCGTCGGCGGATGGATCGTGCAACTGGTCGGACACGCGTTCGAAGGACGCAAGCCGGCGCTCGCCGATAACCTGTTCCAGGTCTTCATCGCGCCGATCTTCCTCGTGGCCGAGGTCTTCTTCGCGTGCGGCTACAAGCCGGGACTGCGCGAGGCCGTCGAAGCGGGGCATCCGCGACACGCATGACGCCGCGCGCGGCGAGCGACGGGTGTGTCGCGCGTTACAGCGCCTCGTCGTCGCCGCCGCGCGTACGCTGACGCAGTTCTTCGAGCTGCGATTCGATGACGGTCGCGTCGTCGGCGTCGGGCCGCAGTTCGAGATACCGTTCGAGGTCCTCGACGGCGGGGCGGAAGAAATCGAGCCGCGCGAACGCGAACCCGCGGTCGCGCCGCTCCTCGATCCGCTCGGGCAACAGCACGACGAGCCGCTGCTGGATCGCGAGCAGGCGCTGCCAGCGCTCGGTCTGGATATAGAGCGATTTCAACGTGCGCAGCATCTTGGCGACGATCTCGCGATCGGTCGCCGGCATCAGCAGCGTGCGCAGCACGCTCGAGATCGATTCGCCCGAATGCTGGCGCACATACGGTTCGAGCATATCGACGAGACGCGACTCGGACAGCGCTTCGCCCGTCGTCGGATCGAGCATGATCTCGCCCGCGGGCGTCGTCACGCGCAGCAGGAAATGACCGGGGAACGAGACGCCTCGCGCGGGGATCCCGAGCTGCGAGCTGATCTCGAGATAGAGCACGGCCAGCGAAGTCGGCACGCCGCGCCGGCGCTGGATCACGATGTTCAGATGACTGTTGTCGGGATCGTTGTAGTCGTTGAGATTCGCCCCGAAACCGAGCTCGCCGAAAAAGAACCGGTTCAGCGTCTGCAGTTTCTGCGTGATCCCCGCATCGGCCGCGATGCGCTTGCGCACGCGCAAGGCGAACTCGTCGATCGTCGCGAGACACCCCTGCAGATCGAGATCCGGATAGGCATCCTGAGCGATCGCAAGGGCCGCTTCCGTCAGTGGAAAACCGACATCTTCGGCCACGAGCGTGCCGAAGTATTCGAGCAGGCGTGTCGCCATCAACTGACCCGTCGTTTGAAGAACGTGTACTTGAATCCCATTGCCCACAGCATGCCGAAGTACAGCGCGGCCACCGCGACCAGGCTCGCGCCGAGCAGGCTCAAACGCACGAACGGCGTGTGACGCAGGCCCACCCAGTCGAAGCTCTGACTCAACCATAGCAGAACGCCGGCCAGAACGAGGCACGCGCCGAGCAACTGAACGAGAAATTTGCCCCAACCGGCCGACGGCTTGTAGATGCCGCGCCGTACGAGCCCGATATAGAGCAACACGCCGTTCAGGCAGGCCCCGACGCCGATCGCGAGCGCCAAGCCCGCGTGCGCGAAGATCGGTACGAACAGATAGTTGCAGATCTGCGTGACGACGAGCACGACGAGCGCGATCTTGACCGGCGTCTTGATGTCCTGCTTCGCATAGAAGCCCGGCGTCAGGATCTTGACGACGATCAGGCCGACGAGCCCGACGCCGTAAGCGGTCAGCGCGCGCGACACCATCTCGACGTCGTGCGCGTTGAACCGGCCGTAGTCGAGAATCGAAGCGACGAGCGGCTTCGCGAAGAAGAACAGCGCGATCGCGCTCGGCGCCGCAAGCAGGAACGTCAGGCGCAGGCCCCAGTCGAGCAGCGCCGAATACTCGCCGTGATCGGCGTCGCTATGCGCTTTCGAGAGGCTCGGCAGCAGGATCGTGCCGAGCGCGACACCGAGCATCGCGCTCGGAAATTCCATGAGCCGGTCCGCATAGGTGATCCACGAGACGCTGCCCGCGGCGAGCCGCGACGCGATGTTCGTGTTCATGATCAGACTGACTTGCGCGACCGACACCGAGAACGTCGCCGGCACCATCTTCGCGAGCACGCGCTTGACGCCCGGATGCCGGAGCGCGCGCATGAAATGCAGACCGATGCGCGGCAGCATGTCGATCTCCTTGAGCCCGGGAAGCTGCACCAGGAACTGGAGCACGCCGCCCACGAGCACGGCCCACGCGAGCGCGTAGATCGGCACGGCCACGTGGGGCGCGACGAAGAGGGCCGCGAAAATGAACGACACGTTGAGCAGCACGGGCGCGAACGCGGGCAGCGAGAACTTGCGATAGACGTTGAGCACGCCCGCGGCCAGCGAGGTCAGCGAAATCAGCGCGATGTAGGGAAACATCACGCGCGTCATGTGCACGGCGGCGGGGAAGCCGTTGCCTTCGTCCTTGAGGCCGGTCGCGACGGCGAACACGACGGCCGACGCGCCGAGCATGCCGAACAGGGACAGCAGCGAGAGCACCCAGGTCAGGACCGTCGACATGGCGTCGACGAGCGCCTTGGTCTCGTCGTGGCCCTTTTGCTGCTTGAACTCGGCGAGGATCGGCACGAAGGCCTGCGAAAACGCGCCCTCGGCCGAAAGACGCCGAAGCAGGTTCGGGATCCGGAATGCGACATTGAAGGCGTCGGTGAGTGGACTGGCGCCGAACGTACGTGCGATCAGCACTTCGCGCGCGAGTCCGGCGATCCGCGAGAGCAGCGTGAAGCCGCTGACGGTGAGGAGGGCTCGGAGTAGATTCATGTTGGCGCGTATTATACGGACCGATACCAGCCCGGCAGCCTCCGCACCACGAGGAACTCGTAACGGGCGGTAAATGCCCGCGGACGGCATCGGATAGAGCCGACCGGGCGCCTCCCGGTTCGGCACGGCCAAGCCGCCCGACCCCCGCGGTTCGACGGGTTCAGTGGGTTCGGCGGCGCACGAACGGGTGCGGGCTGTCGTGTGATCCCAGCCCAAGCTAGGGCGCCGGATTCCCGAGCGCCGGTGCCCGATCCAGACGAATGCGTCACGCTCGGCTTGTCATTCCGGCCGGGACGCTGCTATACTCCGCCGTTTCTGAATTTCCTTTTCCGCGACCGCGGCCGAAGCCGGCAGTCGCATTGCCGGAACCGATCGAGGACACCATGGCCAACACCGCACAAGCACGTAAGCGCGCTCGCCAAGCCGCCAAAGCCAATTCCCACAATTCCGCACTGCGTTCGAAGCTGCGCACGGCCATCAAGGCTGTCCGCAAGGCGATCGACTCGGGCGACAAGGAAAAGGCTGCCGAAGTGCTCAAGGCATCGTCGAAGACGCTCGACATCATTGCCGACAAGAAGATCGTTCACAAGAACAAGGCTGCTCGCCACAAGAGCCGCCTCGCCGCTGCCGTCAAGGCGCTGTCGACCGCTGCCTAAGCGTCCGAAGCACGTTTGACGCGCGTCCGGTATTGCGCCGGACGCGGCTTCCAGGCCGGCTCGATGCCGGCCTTTGCACGATATTGACCGATCCGCGCTCAGGCGCCCTGCCGCCCTCCGAAAGGACCGGCGCGAGGTTCAGACGCGCGAGCGTCGGATTCACCGAGGCTCGAAGCGCCCACGCGCATCGCTTCGTGCGGATTCGACTGGCCCGAGGCTCAGGGCGCGCGTTGAACCGCGCTCGACTCGATCCACGTCAGCCAAGCGACGAAAAAAAGCCCGCTGTTGCAGAAGCGGGCTTTTTGCCGTTTACGCGACCCTCGCGCGAACCTTTCGAACTCAAGCGCATCGCGCCGGCGTTATCGCACGCCCAACTTAACGCACGCCCGATTAACGCACGCCCGATGCGAGACGCGCCTTCTCGGCCGCGACCGATTCCGCGTGATCGGGCATCGAACAGCCCTCGGTGACCTGCAGATTGTTGTCGCGCGCGAAATTCATGACGAAGTCGAACGCCATCGGCTCGATATCGCGCAGCCGTTCGTCGACAACCACGCACTTGATGTTGCCGAACATCTCGGGCCGCACGTAAAGCGAGTACTTGAGCCTCGCGTTGGCGCCCGACGCGCCCGGACCGAATGCCGACATCACGCCGCAGAGCCGCTCCGACCAATCGCTCGGCCGAAACGTCTTTCCCTCTTTCGTCACGCCCTGTATGAAAAACTCTCTTGGGAAAGATGTGTCGGCCATATGCAATACCTTGTGGGCCGGCGGTCTGAGCTCCGGCTCTGACTGAAAACTCACACCATCGCGTGAATGGATCGCACGTCCGCGCCGATTGCCCGCGAACAGCATGCACGCGCGGTTCGCGGCACGCTCTCCGGCTCGTTCCAC
The DNA here is from genome assembly GCF_003628125.1 of Pararobbsia silviterrae. GTDB lineage: Bacteria > Pseudomonadota > Gammaproteobacteria > Burkholderiales > Burkholderiaceae > Pararobbsia > Pararobbsia silviterrae. The sequence goes on along the minus strand of NZ_RBZU01000011.1, from coordinate 204,479 downwards.
GCACCGGAAAGTGTCGGAATTATACCGCAGAGCAACAAACCAAACACGAGATTCAACCCAACTCTTCTATAAGACCTAACACGTTCGACCCGTGTGCATCCGCATCGCCGCACGGCCGCTCAGGATACTCCGGACCCGCTGCGTTTCGCCAGGCTGCGTGCCGCGCATGCGCTCGGCCCGGCTCGTCAAAGACGGTGAAATCCTTTATGCTTGAGACACTTATTCCACGAACGGCGGCGCCGTCCGGATCGACAGATCCGGGTCAGTCCGCCGATTTTGTTTTATGGCTCAAAAAAACATTCGGCACTATCTGCAGTTCAAGGACCTGACCCGCGACGAGTACACCTACCTGCTCGATCGATCGCGCCTCCTCAAGCAGAAGTTCAAGAATTACGAGACCTATCACCCGCTGCACGACCGCACGCTCGCGATGATCTTCGAGAAGAACTCAACGCGCACGCGGCTCTCGTTCGAAGCAGGCATTCACCAACTCGGCGGTCACGCGGTCTTCATGAATACGCGCGACACGCAACTGGGCCGCGGCGAACCGATCGAGGACGCTGCCCAGGTCATTTCGCGGATGACCGACATCATCATGATCCGCACGTTCGGCCAGGACATCCTGCGCCGGTTCGCCGACAACTCGCGCGTGCCCGTCATCAACGGCCTGACCAACGAATATCACCCCTGCCAGGTGCTGGCCGATATCTTCACGTTCTACGAACATCGCGGACCGATCGCGGGCAAGACCGTCGCCTGGGTCGGCGACGCGAACAACATGCTCTACACGTGGATCGAGGCCGCGCACATCCTCGGCTTCAAGGTCCGGCTCTCGACGCCTGCCGGCTACGCGCTCGATCCGGCGCTCGTCGCGCCCGAGACGCACGGCGATTTCGAGGTCATCGCGAACCCCAACGAAGCCTGCGACGGCGCCGATCTCGTGACGACCGACGTCTGGACGAGCATGGGCTTCGAACAGGAGAACGAGATCCGCAAGAAGGCGTTCGCCGACTGGTGCGTGACCGAGTCGATGATGGCGCGCGCCAAGCCCGACGCCTTGTTCATGCACTGCCTGCCCGCGCACCGCGGCGAGGAAGTCACGGCCGAGGTCATCGACGGTCCGCAGAGCGTCGTCTGGGACGAAGCCGAAAACCGGCTGCACGTCCAGAAGGCGCTCATGGAGTTCCTGATGCTCGGCCGCGTGAGTCATTGAACGCCGTTCACCGAACGCGTCCGCGCTCGCTTCGCGGCGGCGGCCCGGCGGCCTCCGCCTGTTTTAATGTCACAATAACGGGCTTCGCGGCCTCGTCTGGCCGCCGCGAACCTGTCACGAGTCAACCATGAGCGAAATCAAGAAAGTAGTGCTCGCCTATTCGGGCGGTCTCGACACCTCAGTCATTCTCAAGTGGCTGCAGGACAACTACGACGCCGAAGTCGTCACGTTCACGGCCGATATCGGCCAGGGCGAAGAACTCGAGCCGGCCCGCGCCAAGGCCGTCAAGCTCGGCATCAAGCCCGAGAACATCTACATCGACGATCTGCGCGAGGAATTCGTCCGCGATTTCGTGTTCCCGATGTTCCGCGCGAACGCGATCTATGAAGGCGAATACCTGCTCGGCACGTCGATCGCGCGTCCGCTGATCGCCAAGCGCCAGATCGAGATCGCACGCCAGACCGGCGCGCAAGCCGTCTCGCACGGCGCGACGGGCAAGGGCAACGACCAGGTCCGTTTCGAACTCGGCTACTACGCGCTCGAACCCGGCATCAAGGTCATCGCGCCGTGGCGCGAATGGGACCTGCTGTCGCGCGAGAAGCTGCTCGCCTATGCCGAGAAGGCCGGCATTCCAATCGAGATGAAGCACAAGCAAGGCGGCGCGCCGTACTCGATGGACGCGAACCTGCTGCATATCTCGTATGAAGGCCGCCACCTCGAAGATCCGAAGGCTGAAGCCGAAGCCGATATGTGGCGCTGGACCGTCGCGCCCGAACAGGCGCCCGACACGCCCGAATATCTCGACATCGGCTACGAGCACGGCGACCCCGTGTCGCTCAACGGCAAGCGCCTGAGCCCCGCCGAGATGCTGACCGAACTCAACCGGATCGGCGGCAAGCACGGCGTCGGACGTCTCGATCTCGTCGAAAACCGGTATGTCGGCATGAAGTCGCGCGGCTGCTATGAAACGCCGGGCGGCACGATCATGCTCAAGGCGCACCGGGGCATCGAATCGATCACACTCGACCGCGAAGTCGCCCACCTCAAGGACGACCTGCTCGCGCGCTATGCCTCGCTGATTTACAACGGCTACTGGTGGGCCCCGGAGCGCAAGGCGATTCAAGTGCTCATCGACCATACGCAGCAGAACGTCAACGGCTGGGTTCGCGTGAAGCTCTACAAGGGCAGCGTCTCGGTCGTCTCGCGCGACTCCGAGAACACGCTGTTCGACAAGACGATCGCGACGTTCGACGACGACGGCGGCGCATACAACCAAGCCGATGCGGGCGGGTTCATCAAGCTCAACGCGCTGCGTATGCGAATTGCCGAGAACGCGCGCCGCAAGCGTTCGTAAAACGCGTCATCGCACGCGTCATCGCGGGTCCGGTGCATTGCGCGCCGCGCCTATCGCACCGCAAGCCACCCTTCGAACGTCACGTTCAGCGAGGGTGGCTTTTTTTATCAAACCACGACCGGTTCCGCTTCGAGCATGACGCCGAACCGCTTGAACACGTCGTCGCGAATCGCATCCGACAGCGCGAGCACATCGGCGCCCGTCGCCCGTCCGCGATTGACGAGCACGAGGGCCTGCCGATCATGAACGGCCGCGTCGGCGATCGCGCGTCCCTTCCAGCCGCATCGATCGATAAGCCAGGCCGCGGCGAGCTTGCGCGATCCGTCGGGCTGCGCATACGACACGACGTCCGGCACGGCCGCGGCGAGTTCGGCGAACTGCCGCGCATCGATGACCGGGTTCTTGAAGAAGCTGCCCGCATTGCCGAGCGTCGCGGGGTCCGGCAATTTCGCGCGGCGCACGCGGACGACCGCGTCGAAGATGTCGCGCGGCGACGGATCGGTCACGCCCGCCTCGGCGAGCGCGCGCGCGATATCTGCATACGCGGCCCGCGCGCGCCACGTCTTGGGGAAGCGAAACCGCACCGAGACGATCAGAAAGCGTTCGCGCGCGACGTGCTTGAATACGCTGTCGCGATAGCCGAACGCGCAACGCGCGTCGTCGAATTCGACGATCTGTCCCGTTTCGAAGTCATAGGCGCGCAGCGAGTCGAAGTATTCGGCCATTTCGAGGCCGTAGGCGCCGATGTTCTGGATCGGCGCGGCGCCGACCGTACCTGGGATCAGCGCGAGATTCTCGAGGCCGTTGCATCCTTGCCCGAGACACCACGCGACGAACGCATGCCAGTTCTCGCCCGCGGCCGCCTCGACGATCCACGCATCGTCGTCTTCGTCGACGATGCGCCGCCCTTCGAGCGCGACGAGCCAGACCGAACCCGGAAAATCGCGCGTCAGCACGACGTTGCTGCCGCCGCCGAGCACGAGACGCGGCGCGGCGGCGAGCGCCGGATCGCGCGCCGCGAACGCGCGCGCCTCGTCGATATCCGACTCGTGCTCGATTCGGCACGCTTGACGCGCGCGGACGTCGAAACCGAACGTGTTGTGTTCGCGAAGGGCGTAATCGGAGAAGAAACTGGGCATGGAGGCGACGCGACGGGGGCTTGGAAAAGCAGGCCACGCCGGTAAAATGACGGCGACCCGTGATTATAGCGAGGGCCTGACGGGCCCCGGAGAAAACGCCATGCCATCGTTCGACGTCGTCAGTGAAGCAAACATGATCGAAGTCAAGAACGCGGTCGAGCAATCCAACAAGGAAATCTCGACGCGCTTCGACTTCAAGGGCTCAGACGCCCGCATCGAACACAAGGAACTCGAACTCACCGCGTACGCGGACGACGATTTCAAGCTCGGTCAGGTCAAGGACGTGCTGACGTCGAAAATGGCCAAACGCAACGTCGACGTGCGCTTCCTCGACTACGGCAAGATCGAGAAGATCGGCGGCGACAAGATCAAGCAGGTCATCAAGATCAAGAAAGGCGTGAGCGGCGACCTCGCGAAGAAAATCGTCAAGGCGATCAAGGATAGCAAGCTCAAGGTCCAGGCAAGCATCCAGGGCGATGCGGTCCGTGTGACGGGCGCCAAACGCGACGATCTGCAATCGGCGATCGCGCTGCTCAAGAAAGACGTCACCGATACGCCGCTCGATTTCAACAATTTCCGCGACTGAAAAAACGAACGGCCCGTCGTGACGGGCCGTTTGATGTGTCGTTGGACGTGTCGCTCGATCGCATGCGCCTGATGCTTTCGCACGACGCTTTCGCACGATGCGTGCGCGCGTTCGCTCAACGCGCCCGCGACGCGATCACTCGCGTTTCTTCTGGCCGATGCGGCTCTCCTTGCCGGCCATGAGCTTCGCGATATTCGCGGAATGGCGCCAGATCAGCAGGATCGACATGACGATCACGGCGACCGAAATCGGCCCGGGACCGTACATGAAGAACTCATAGAACGGCGCGAAGACGGCCGCCGCGAGCGCGGCCAGCGACGAGTAGCGGAAGAAGAACGCGATGATAAGCCATGTCGCGAGTGTCGCGAGACCGAGCACCCAGCTCAACGCGAACAACACGCCCGCCGCCGTCGCGACACCCTTGCCGCCCTTGAACTTGAAGAACACGGGATAGAGGTGGCCGAGGAACACGGCGATCGCCGACAGCGCGATCGCCTCGTCGCCGAGGCCGTACCGGGCGCCGAACGTCGACACGAGCCAGACCGCGAACCAGCCCTTGACCGCATCGCCGAGCAGCGTGAGGATCGCCGCCGTCTTGTTGCCGCTGCGCAGGACATTGGTCGCCCCCGGATTGCCCGAGCCGTACGTGCGGGGATCGTCGAGCCGCATCGCCTTGCTCACGACGACGGCGAACGAGATCGACCCGATCAGATAGGCCAGCACCAGCGCGATCAACAGGTTCAGCATGGAGAATTCCGAATAAGAGGACGGGCGCAATTGTAACGAAGCACGGACACGCCCGCGCTTGGGGCAACTATGGACCTCAATCGACGCTCGCGCAGTCGACGGGTTTCGCGTGAAGCCATTCCGTGAGCGCCGCCGGCGCCATGCTCACGAGATACCCGCGCTTGCCGCCGTTCAGATAGATGCGATCGAGGGCCAGCACGCTCGACTCGACATAGACGGGCATCGTCTTGCGCGTGCCGAACGGCGAGGTCCCCCCGACGAGGTAACCCGAATGCCGGTTCGCGACCTCGGGCTTGCACGGTTCGACGCGCTTCACGCCGATCTGGCGCGCGAGATTCTTCGTCGACACGGTCCGATCTCCGTGCATGAGCACGACGAGCGGCTTCGCGTGCTCGTCCTCCATGATCAGGGTCTTGACCACATGGTGTTCGTCGACGCCGAGCTGGCGCGCCGACTCGGACGTACCGCCATGTTCGACATACTCGTACGGATGCTCGCCGAACGCGATCTGGTGACGGCGCAGAAACTGCGTGGCCGGTGTTTCGGAAACATGCTTGGTCTTGCTCATCGTTCAGCTCGGGGGGCGGTTCGGAGTTCGAGATTGGGTGGGAAGTCTGGTTCAGCGATCAACGCGCGGCTCGGATCCCGACGTCTGACGCGCGCCGCGACGGCGGCACGCAGAAACGTCGCGCATCGTCCCGGATACCTCAGCCGCGCGGATGATGCGTCGCATGCAAGCTCTTCAGGCGTTCGCGCGCGACGTGCGTATAGATCTGCGTCGTCGAAATATCCGCATGACCAAGAAGCATCTGCACGACGCGCAGATCCGCGCCGTGATTGAGCAGATGCGTCGCGAACGCGTGTCGCAGCGTGTGGGGCGTGAGGCGCGCCGCGATATTCGCCGTCAGCGCATAGCGTTTGACGAGGTTCCAGAACTGCTGCCGCGTCATCGCGTCGCCGCGCGCGGTCACGAACATCGCGTCGGCCGCGCGTGCGCCAAGGATCTCGCCGCGCGCTTCGTGCAGATAACGCGAGAGCCACTCGTGCGCCTGCTCGCCGAAGGGCACGAGCCGCTCCTTGAGCCCCTTGCCCATCGCACGCACGACGCCTTCGTTGAGCCCGATCTCGACCGTCTTCAGATTGACGAGCTCGGAGACCCGCAGCCCGCTCGCGTACATGAGTTCGAGCATCGTGCGGTCGCGCAAACCGAGCGCGGTCTCGACATCGGGTGCGTCGAGCAGCGCCTCGACCTGGGCTTCGGTCAGCGTCGACGGCATGCGCAAGGGCTGCTTCGCCGTCTGCAGGCGCAGCGTCGGATCGACGCTCACGAGATGCTCGCGCAGCGCCCACGCGAAAAACCGTCGGAACACCGAGAGCCGGCGGTTCGCCGAGGTCGCCTTGTCGCGGCTGCGCGCCGCCGCGTACGCGATCAGATCGCCGCCGTCGGTCTGCGCGATCGGCTTCGCGTTGCGTCGCGCGAGCCAGTCGGCGAACAACCGCAGATCGCGCCGATACGCATCGAGCGTATTGCGCGAAAGGCCCTGTTCGAGCCAGAGCGCGTCGCAAAACGCATCGATCGCGCGCAGGCTGTCCGCGTGCGACGCGGGAAACGGCGCGTCCTGATCGACAGCCACGTTCGATTGCCGGCCGCGCCGCCGCGGCGCGACGTCGCCGGACACGCCCGGGTTCTCGGCGGCGGCGCCGCGCGTGCTCGTCATCTCGCTGTCCACTGTCCGTCGTCGCGTCGTTGAATAGGGTCTGTCGTCAAATCTCAGGCCTCGCGCAGCGCCCATTCGACATGCTCGCGAATCAGCGGCGACGCGTCGTCGGCGCGGCTTCGCAGCGCCTCGATATACGCGTCGCGCTGCGCGCCGTGCGCCGTCGCGCGCACCGCGTTGCCGAGCCCGACCGCGAGGTTGCGGACCCACCGCTCGTAGCCGATGCGCCGGATCGCCGTGCCCGCCAGTCTGTCTTCGAAATCGCGCGACGTCCACTGCCAGAGTTCGAGCAGCGTCGCGCGATCGAGGCCGTTGCGCGTCTCGAAGTCGTCGACGCGTGCGGGCTGCGCGAACTTGTTCCACGGACACACGAGCTGGCAGTCGTCACATCCGTAAATGCGATTGCCGATCAGCGGCCGCAGCGGTTCGGGAATGCTGCCCGCGAGCTCGATCGTCAGATACGAGATGCAGCGACGCGCGTCGAGCGTGTACGGCGCGATGATCGCCTGCGTCGGGCAGACGTCGATGCAGCGCGTACATGAGCCGCAGTGTCCGGATGCCGGCGCGCGCGCGACGCGCCCGCCCGAGGCGACCGTCGCGACGTCATCGCTCGTCGCGGGCGTCGGCGATGCCGCCGTCGCGCCTGCGCCGTTCGACACAAGCGTCTGCGCGGTCGTCTGCGGCGCAGGTTCCGCGGCCGTCGCGGACAGCCGCGATGCGTCCCGCGCGTGCGGCTCCCGATCGGCCGAATCCACCGGCAACGGCAGATCGACGAAGATTTCGCCGAGGAAAAAGAACGAGCCGGCGTCGCGTTCGAGCAACAGTGTGTGCTTGCCGCGCCACCCGATATCCGCGCGTGCGGCGAGCGCGACTTCGAGCACGGGCGCCGAATCGGTAAATACGCGATAGCCGAACGGGCCGATCTCGGTCGCGATGCGCTCCGAGAGCTTCTGCAACCGGTTGCGCAACACTTTGTGGTAATCGCGGCCCCGTGCGTAGACGGACACGACGGCGTCTCCGGGACGCTCGGCGCGCGCGAGCTGCGCGGCGCGCCACCCCGAACGCGGCTGCCCGGGGGGCCGCCGGGTCGTCTCGGCACGCTCCGGACCCGCGCCCGACGCGTCGGAGGCGGTCAAATCGACCGGCAGATAGGCCATCCGTAGGCTGATGACGCGCAGCGTGCCCGGCACGAGTTCGGCGGGCCTCGCGCGTTTGAGCCCATGTTTGGCCATATAATCCATCTCGCCGTGGAAGCCCGCTGCAAGCCATGCCTGCAGCGCCTGTTCGGCATCCGAGAGGTCGGTGTCCGTGATGCCGACCGCATCGAACCCGAGTTCGCGCCCCCACTGCCGAATGCGCGCGGCGAGCGTCGCAAGCGCATCGGCGTCGAGCGCGGCATGCGGCGCATGCCCCGTCTCGACAGCGCACGGATCAAGCGCGGACTCGGTGTTGAGTGGATTCATCCTGAACATTTTACGCAATGCCTGCAGCCCCCGTTGCATCCGTCGAGCCCCTGACACCGCTGAGCGAGCGTGTCTTCGAACTGCCCGATGAAGCGGCGAGCCTCGCATTCGGCGAACGATTCGCGAATGCGCTACGCGCGACGCGCGCCGGGCTGCACGTCCATCTGCTCGGCGATCTCGGCGCAGGCAAGACGACGCTCGTGCGCGCGACACTGCATGCGCTCGGCCACACGGGACGCGTGCGCAGCCCGACCTACACGCTCGTCGAACCCTATCGGATCGTGCCGCGCGAAGACGATGTCAACGAACTCGAGGCCCCGCGCGTCTACGACATCTATCACTTCGATCTTTATCGATTTGCCGACCCCGCCGAATGGATCGAAGCGGGCTTTCGCGAATATTTCGACGGCCATGCGCTGTGCCTTGTCGAATGGCCGCAAAAGGCCGGCGCGCTGATCGGCGCGCCCGACCTGTCGCTGAGCCTCGACCTCGCCGGCGAGGGCCGTGTACTGACCGCGCGTGCGTACAGCGCGCGCGGCAAGGATTGTCTGGACCGATGCTGATCAAACCGTTTCATTCGCTCGAAGCCGCCGCGACCGCGACACCGAACCGCAAGCGCCGCCAGGTGCTGCGCGCCGGCGTGTCGACCCTCGCGCTCGCGCTCATCGGCCCGAAACTCGCGCATGCGAGTTCGGTGCTCGGCGTGCGCGTGTGGCCCGCACGCGACTACACGCGCGTGACGATCGAATCCGATCAGCCGCTCGACTACACGTCCCGTCTGCTCGAGAACCCCGATCGCGTCGTCGTCGATCTCAACGGGCTTGAACTCGATCAGGCCCTGCGCGATCTCGTCTCGAAGATCACGCCGAACGATCCGCAGATCCAATCGGTCCGCGTCGGGCAATTCGCGCCGCACGTCGTGCGCCTCGTGCTCGATCTGAAGGACGCGGCCAAGCCGCAGGTCTTCGCACTGCCGCCCGCGGGTTCGTACCGCTACCGGCTCGTGTTCGATCTCTATCCGGCCGTGCCGCCCGATCCGCTCATGGAGCTGCTCGCGCGTACCGAGCACAAGGAAGAGACGTTTGCGGCGCAACAGGCGCAGGCCTCGAACAACGGCGTACCGCGGCCGCCCGCGAGCTCGCAGCGCGCGCTCGCGGGCTCCGCGGATCACGTCGCCCCCGGCGCGCTGGCCGGTACCGCGCGCGGCGCGGCGCCGAATGCCGGTCAGGGCAGCGACGACGACGCGAACGGCAACGCGGGGGCGGGCTTCGGCGCCGGCGGCGGCACGAACGCGGGCACGCTCGCCGCTGCGCCGCTCCACGACACGTCGCCGGGCGAAGACAGCGATGCGTTCTTCCAGAAGTACGCGAGCGGCGGCAACACGAAGCCGGCCGCCCGAAACGCGGCGAACCCGACGCTCGCCGACGCGACGCCGAACACGGACGGCGCATCGCGCGGCAAGACGACCGCCACCCCGCCGCTCGCGAAAGCGACGACGGCCACGACAGGCACGACAGCCACGGCGCCCGCGACGACCGTCGCGCAATCCAACGATCGCGCCGACGACCACACCGACGACGACGGCCTGCTGCCGGCCGCACCGCCGCGCAAGGGCGCCAAAACCGTGCGCCTGCTGACCGTCGCGATCGACCCTGGTCACGGCGGCGAAGATCCGGGCGCGATCGGCGGCGCGGGCACCTACGAGAAACACGTCGCGCTCGACATCGGCAAGCGCCTGCGCGCGAAGATCGACGCGCAACCGAATATGCGCGCGATGATGACGCGCGACGACGACTTCTTCGTGCCGCTCAACGTGCGCGTGCAGAAGGCGCGCCGCGTCGAGGCCGACCTCTTCGTATCGATTCACGCCGACGCGTTCACGACGCCCGAAGCGCGCGGCTCATCGGTGTTCGCGTTGTCCGATCACGGCGCGTCGAGCACGGCCGCGAAGTGGATGGCGGACAAGGAAAACTCGTCGGATCTGATCGGCGGGATCAACATCAAGAGTCAGGACGAAAGCGTATCGCGCGCCCTGCTCGACATGTCGACAACGGCCCAGATCCGCGACAGCATGCGTTACGGCGGCTTCGTGCTCGACGAGATCGGCGACATCAACAAGCTTCACAAGGGCTCGGTCGAGCAGGCCGGCTTCGCCGTGCTCAAGGCGCCCGACATCCCGTCGATCCTCGTCGAGACGGCGTTCATCAGCAATCCCGAAGAAGAGACGAAGCTCAAGAACGACGCCTATCGCGACCGGATGGCCGACGCGATCCTGCGCGGGATCAAGCGCTATTTCGCGGCCAATCCGCCGCTCGCGAAGAACCGGATGGCGTGAAGAAGAACGCTCGACAGCGTCCGCGCTAGACGACGACCTGCGCCGTCGTCGGCGCAAGCTGCCCCTGCTTCGCGAGAAAGCCGTGGATTTGCGCGACGACCGCGGCCCCCTCGCCGACGCCCGACGCGATCCGCTTCGTCGAGCCCGAGCGGACATCGCCGATCGCGAACACGCCGTCGACACTCGTCTCGAGCGTCAGCGGCGGCGTCTCGGTACCGGGCCGCGCCGCGACGCCCGTCAGCACGAAACCGTGGCTATCGAGCGCGACGCCGCAATGACGCAGCCACTCGGTATTGGGGTCCGCGCCGATAAACAGGAACAGATAGCGCGCGTCGATCGACTGCTCGCCGGGCAGCGATGCGCTTCGATAGCGAATCCGCGCCAGCCCGCGCTCATCGCCTTCGAGCGCTGCGATCTCCGTGCACGGATGCAAGGTCACGTTAGGCAGCGCCGCGATCCGGTCGATCAGATAGCGCGACATGCTCGCATCGAGACTCGTGCCGCGAATATAGATGTGCAGATGCTTGACGTACGACGCGAGATAGACGGCCGCCTGCCCGGCCGAATTGCCGCCGCCGACGAGCACGACCTCCTCGTGCTTGCAGAGCTTGGCCTCGACGGGCGACGCCCAGTAATAGACGCCGCGCCCCTCGAAATTCAAGAGATTGTCGATCGGCGGACGCCGGTAAACCGCGCCCGACGCGACAACGAGCGCGCGCGTATTCACGTGCTGTCCGCTCTTGAGCGAGATGCCGAGCTGATAGTGCGTCGCCGCCGAGCAACTGCAATCGAGCGCGACGATTTCGGCCGGAATCGCGATATGCGCGCCGAACTTCTGCGCCTGCACGAACGCGCGGCCCGCGAGCGCCTGCCCCGAGATGCCGGTCGGGAAACCCAGATAATTTTCGATGCGCGCGCTCGCGCCGGCCTGCCCGCCCGGCGCCCGGCAATCGAAGACGGCGACCGACAGCCCCTCGGACGCTGCATAGACCGCCGCCGCGAGCCCCGAAGGCCCCGCGCCGACGATCGCGACGTCATAGACCTGCGATTCGTCGAATTCGGGCAGCCATCCGAGGCACGAGGCGAGCCGCCCCTCGTCGGGATTACGCAGCACGGTGCCGTCCGGACAGATCACGAGCGGGAAATCGTCGGGCTTGGCGGCCACGCGCTCGACAAGCGCCGCGGCTTCGGGATCGGTCTTCGCGTCGATGACCGTATGCGGATGATTGTTGCGCGTCAGGAACCCCTGGAGCGCGGTGAGCTGAGGCTCATTGCCCGTACCGACGAGCACGGGGCCGCCCGCGCCATGCTGGATCAGCGAGACGCGGCGCAGAATCAGCGCGCGCATGATCACTTCGCTGAGTTCGGCATCGGCGATCAGCAGCGCGCGCAGGCGCTCGGGCGTGATCATGATCGCTTCGAGGTCCGTCGCGGCGAATCCGTCGACGAGCGTCGGGCCGCCCGAGATCGACGCGACCTCGGCGATGAAATGACCCGCCCCTTTGTCGCCGACCGATTCGTTGTGCCCGAGCGCGTCGCGCCGCACGACGCGCATCGCGCCCGAGAGCACGACGTACATGCCCGGCGCGGGTTGCCCGACGCGCAGCAGTTGCGTACCGGCCAGATAGTGCCGGACGTCGCCGAACTGCCGCATACGCGCGATGTTCGCGTCCGTGAGCTTCGGGAACATCTGGTGCATGCGCGAGTTCAGCGACGAAAACGGCGCCTCGACCGGAGCAAGCTCGACGGGCGCAACGGGGGCCGCGGCCGCCGTCGCGTCATCCGCCGCGCCTGAGGCCGGCGCTTGCGACGCCGCGGGTTTTCCTTCCGAATTCGAAGTCATTGCGATTCCTGAAGAGATCGTGCAGAAATTCAGCGTTCACCGAAATCCGTCGCTTGGCCATCCGGGCACGTGTCGGGTCGCCATCGGCGTCGAAGTCCGGGATCGGGATCGGGATCGGGATCGGGATCGGGATCGGGATCGGGATCGGGATCGGGATCGGGATCGGGATCGGGATCGGGATCGGGATCGGGATCGGCACTATTGCATCACGCCGGAAGTCCCTTGTCCGGCCGGGATATCGAACGCGTCGAAAGACGCCGCCGGCGCCCGCCGCCCAGCGGCCTCCGAGCGGGCACGCCGACGCCGCATGGCCGCAGCCGGACACGCACACGCGGAACGGGATGCGATCCGCCCGATCGCGTCGGCGCGCGTTCAGACCGCCTTGACGGCGATCCCGATCTCCGCGTCGTTGGCCGCTTCCTCGACAATCGGCGCGACCTGCCAGCCCGCCTCGCGCCACGCATCGAGTCCGCCGCGCAGCGGCAGAACGTCCTTGAAGCCCATTTCGGTGAGCTTTTTCGCCATCCACGCGGCCGACACCTCGTTCGGGCACGAGCAATAGATCACGACCTTGCGTGCCCGATCGTACTTCTCGGCGATCGCGTCGAGCTGACGCTCGTCGGCGAAGATCGAGCCGGGGATCTGGAACGGATCGAGCGTGCGCTTTTCGGCCGAACGGATGTCGAACACGACCGGGCGCGTGGTATCGACCTGCGTCTCGGCTTTCATGAGGTGATAGAGCTCGTCGACCGACATCCGCGCGTCCGAGAGCGTCTTCATGAGGGTCTCGCGACGCCACCAGCGATAGCTGACGTAGAGGACCACGATGACGGCGAGCACGAGCGCCGCATCCTTGCCGAGCCGGTTCATGCTCATGAAGATCATGTCGATCTGCGGCGCGAACGCAACGCCGACGAGCAGACCGACGGCCGCCCAGAGCGCGGCGCCGATCGCGTCGTAGCGCAGGAACATCGTCAAGGGCACGCCCATCGCACCCGCGAGCGGAATCGAAACGAGCGACAGGCCCGGGATGAACTTCGAGACGGCGAGCACACGCACGCCCCAGCGGCCGAAGAAACGCTCGGTCTTCTTGACGCAGGTGTCGCGCGACAGCGAAATCTGGCAGATCGTCTGCAGCGTCTTGCCGCCATAGACGCGGCCCGCGAGGAACCAGAGCGTATCGCCGAGCACGCTGGCGCAGACCGACATCGCGAGCGTGGGCAGCAACTGAGTCCAGAGCGGACCCGGATGCATCATCGCCATCGCGCCAAACAGGATCAGCGTCGGCAACGCCGGCACCGGCAGGCCGACGGCCGACGCAAATACGCTGATAAAGACGATTACCGGGCCGTACTGCGCCAGCAGGTCGTGCAACATGCGAACTCTCCGCGAGATCCAGGTGCCGATCGCCGATACCGGCCGGCCCTCTTTCGAAAAGGCCGGGGCGGCACGCTCGCCCTGCGCGTCGGCGCGGCAGCGTGCCGCGGCGCAACCCGCCAGGCGATACGATCAATCAAAATATTATGGTGTCAATATCGCCGGTCGCAAGGGGCATTTCAGCACGCTTTCGACGCACGGCGCGAAACGACCGGATCTCGCGCCTGGCGCCGCGTAAAAATTTCACCTGCTTGAGATGACACCCGCATGATGACGCGAACGCATTGTGCGTGCGACGGCCCTGTGCCGACGCCTACGACCGCACGCGACCGTCGCGCCGCGCGAGCTTGTACAGCGCACCCGCCGCGACCGGCACGGCGGCCGCCGCGACACCGACGAGCACGATGACGTTCAAGTACTGACGCACGAACGGCAGATTGCCGAAAAAATACCCGCCGAAAACGAGCAACAGCACCCAGAGCGCCGCGCCGAGCACGTTGAAGATCTGAAACCGGATCGCGCTCATCGCGCCGACGCCCGCGACGAACGGCGCGAACGTGCGCACGACGGGCACGAAGCGCGCGAGCACGATCGTCTTGCCGCCATGACGTTCGTAGAAATCATGCGTCTTGCGCAGCGCCTTCTGATCGATCAGCCGCCAGTCGCGCTCATAGACCTTCGGTCCGATATATCGGCCGATATGGAAGTTGACCGTGTTGCCCAGCACGGCCGCGACGATGAGCAGCCCGATCAGCACGGGCAAACTCAGCGCATGCGAGACGCAGAACGCGCCGCCCACGAACAGCAGCGTGTCGCCGGGCAGGAAAGGCAGCACGACGAGCCCGGTTTCGCAGAACACGATTGCAAACAGCACGAGATAGATCCATGCACCGTACTGCGCGACGAATGTGCCGAAAAATTTGTCGATGTGCAGCACATAGCCCGCGAATTGCAAAAGTGTATCCAAGTGAGCTTCCTGTCGATCGAATGGGACGTGGCACGATGATACCGGATCGATTTTGCGGCGCCGCGACACGACGGAACCGCGATGTCGACTGGCTATAATGCGCGCATGTCCGACGCTCAAACGCCCCTGCTGCCGCCCGATCAGGCCCTTGCCCGCGCGGCCGATTCCGAACGCGCCGAGGCACCGCGCGCCCCGCGCCGCTCGATCGCCGCGCTGCCCGACCAGCTGATCAGCCAGATTGCCGCGGGCGAAGTCGTCGAGCGCCCGGCCTCCGTCGTCAAGGAATTGCTTGAAAACGCGCTCGACGCGGGATCGAACACGATCCGGATCGTGCTCGACGACGGCGGCGTCAAACGGATCTCGATCGCCGACGACGGCTCGGGCATCCCGTCGAACGAATTGCCGCTCGCATTGATGCGGCACGCGACGAGCAAGATCCGCTCGCTGGCCGATCTCGAAGCCGTGGCGACGCTCGGCTTCCGCGGCGAAGCGCTGGCGTCGATCGCGTCCGTCTCGCAACTCGTGATCACGAGCCGCACGGCCGAGGCGCCGCACGCCGTGGCGATCGACGCCGAGACGGGCGACCTGTCGCCGGCCGCCGGCGGCGTCGGGACGACGATCGAAGTCCGCGAGCTCTATTTCAATACCCCTGCGCGCCGGAAATTCCTCAAGACCGACCAGACCGAACTCGGCCACTGCCTCGAAATGGTCCGCCGCGCGGCGCTTGCCCGGCCCGATGTCACGTTTTCGGTCATGCACAATGGACGCGCGCTCGAACATTGGGGCGCGACGACCCCGGCCCAGCGCGTCGCGAAGGTGCTCGGCGACGGCTTCGCGCAAGCGCACCTGCCGCTCGACGAGCGCGCGGGGCCCGTGGCCGTTTATGGGTTCGCGGGGCTGCCGACCGCGAGCCGCGGCCGCGCGGATCAGCAATATTTCTTCGTCAACGGCCGCTTCGTGCGCGACAAGCTGCTGACCCACGCCGTGCGCTCGGCATACGAAGACGTGCTGCACGGCGAGCGGTATCCGTCGTATGTGCTGTTTCTCGACGTGCCGCCCGAATCGGTCGACGTCAATGTGCATCCGTCGAAGATCGAGGTCCGGTTCCGCGAGTCGCGCTCGGTCCACCAGTTCGTTTTTCACGCCGTGCAGCGCGCGCTCGCGCGCCACGCGGGCGCCTCGCCCGACACGACCGCGCTGGGCCACGCCACGCACATCGAAGGCTCGGGTACCGCCGGGCAATTGTCGCGCGCGCTGGACACCGCGTCGGCCGGCGCACAGGCGGGTGCTTCGTCAGGCAACGCGGCGCAGGGATCGACCGCGGCCTGGATCTCGCAAATGCGCATGCGCCAGGGCACGCTGCCCGTCGCCCAGCCGCTCGCGCTCTACGACGCGCTCTATGGCCAGCGGCGCGACGGCAACGGACTCGTCGCGCGCGAAACCCCGCCTCCCGCATGGGCCGCGGACGCCACGGCGGCGCGCGCAGCGCAGGGGGCCGATCTCGTCGACGGCGCGCAGTCGGATTCGGCGGGCTCCGCCGCTTTGCCGGGCTACCAAGCAGGCTTCCAAGCAGGCGATCAAGCGGGCGTGCAGGCATTCGCGGCGGCTTCGAGCAAAGGTGCGTCGAGCTACGGCGCGAGCGCGTTCGGCATGCCTGGCGCGAGGGCGGACGCAGCCGCGATAGGCGCCCCCGCCGACGCCTATCGCGGCTTGCCCGACGATGCGCCGCTCGGCTTTGCACTCGGCCAGCTGCACGGCGTCTACGTGCTCGCGCAGAACACGCGCGGCCTCGTACTCGTCGACATGCACGCGGCCCACGAACGCATTCTCTACGAGCAGTTCAAGCACGCGCTCGTGGACCGCGCGATCGCGGTCCAGCCCTTGCTGATTCCGGTTTCGATGCCGGCAAGCCCGGTCGAGATCGGCACGGTCGAAGAACATCGCGAGGTGCTCGACGCGCTCGGCTTCGACATCGCCGCGCTATCGCCGACGACACTCGCGATCCGCGCGGTCCCGGCGCTGCTCAAGGATGCGGATCTGACGTCGCTCGCGCGCGCGGTGCTCGCCGATCTTCAGGCATATGGAGGATCGCGCGTGCTGACCGAGCGCCAGCATGAATTGCTCGGCACGCTCGCCTGTCATCACGCCGTGCGCGCCAATCGGCATCTGACGCACGACGAAATGAACGCGCTGCTGCGCCAGATGGAAGCGACCGAACGCGCGGACCAATGCAATCACGGCCGCCCGACGTGGTTCCAGCTCACGCTCGGCGATCTCGACCGACTCTTCATGCGCGGCCAATGACGGTTCCGGTTGCCTGCCTGCTCGGCCCGACCGCATCGGGGAAGACGGCCGCGGCGCTCGCGCTCGCGGCGCGCGAGCCCATCGAGATCATCAGCATCGATTCGGCGCTCGTGTATCGCGGCATGGATATCGGCACGGCGAAGCCGACGCGCGAAGAGCTCGCGTCGGTGCCGCATCACCTGATCGACATCATCGATCCGGCCGAAGCCTACTCGGCAGCGCAATTCCACGACGATGCGCTGCGCTTGATCGGCGAGGTGCGGGCGCGAGGCCGCCGTCCGGTGCTCGTCGGCGGCACGATGCTCTACTACAAGGCTTTGACTGAAGGACTCAACGCTTTGCCGACGGCCGACCCGGCGCTGCGCGCGCAACTCGACGCCGACGGACTGCGCGATGGATGGCCCGCGATGCATGCGCGGCTCGCCGACGTCGATCCGGTCACGGCGGCGCGTCTGCCGCCGAACGACGCGCAACGCATTCAGCGCGCGCTCGAAATCTATCTGCAAAGCGGCAAGCCGATGTCGGCATGGCTCGCCGAACCGCGCCACGCGCCCGACACGGGGTACCGCTTCGTGCCGATCGCGCTCGAACCGTCGGATCGCGCGGTCCTGCACGCGCGCATCGCGGCGCGCTTCGACGCGATGCTGACGCACGGCTTGATCGACGAGGTCGAACGGCTCCGGCGACGCGGCGACCTCGAGCCGTCGATGCCGTCGATGCGCTGCGTCGGCTATCGACAGGTCTGGGAGTATCTCGACGGACTCACGGATCGCGCGACGATGCGCGACAAGGGGATCTTCGCGACGCGCCAGCTTTGCAAACGTCAATTGACCTGGCTGCGCTCGATCCCCGATCGCGTGATCGTCGATTGCAGCCGGGACGGGACGACCGATCGCGTGCTCGACGCGATCGCGTCACACTAGATCGGCGTCAGACGACGACGGTCTGGGCCTCGCCCGCCGCGCTTCGACGAATCGTGCCGATACGCGAGACGGTCTCGCCGGCTTCGCTGAGTTGCGCCTGCGCCGCATCCGCATCCGCGGCCGAGACGACGAGCACCATGCCGATCCCGCAATTGAACACGCGGTGCATTTCCGCGTCGGCGACGCCGCCTTCCTTCTGAAGCCACTTGAACAGCGGCGGCATCGTCCATGCGCTTTGATCGAGTTCGGCCGTCAAGCCTTCCTGCAGGATCCGCGGCACGTTCTCGACGAGCCCGCCGCCCGTGATGTGCGCGAGGCCCTTGACCTTGACCTTCTGCATCAGCGCGAGCACGGGCTTCACGTAGATGCGCGTCGGCGCCATCAGCGCGTCGGCCAGCGAGCGGCCGTCGAAGTCCGCGTCGAGATCCGGCTTCGCGCGCTCGATGATCTTGCGCACGAGCGAGAAACCGTTCGAATGAATGCCGCTCGACGCGAGGCCGAGCACGACGTCGCCGGGTTCGATCGACTTGCCGTCGATGATCGCGCTCTTTTCGACCGCGCCGACCGCGAAGCCCGCGAGGTCGTATTCGCCGTCGGGATACATGCCCGGCATTTCGGCCGTCTCGCCGCCGATCAGCGCGCAGCCCGACAGCTCGCACCCTTCGGCGATGCCCTTGACCACGCGCGCCGCCGTATCGACGTCGAGCTTGCCGCACGCGAAGTAGTCGAGGAAGAACAGCGGCTCGGCGCCCTGGACCAGAATGTCGTTGACGCTCATCGCGACGAGATCCTGACCGACCGTGTCGTGCTTGTTCAGATCAAACGCGAGCTTGAGCTTCGTGCCGACGCCGTCGGTGCCCGACACGAGCACGGGTTCGCGGTACTTCTTGGGCACTTCGAACAACGCGCCAAAGCCGCCGATGCCGCCGAGCACGCCGTCGCGCAACGTCTTTTTCGCAAACGGCTTGATGCGGTCGACCAGCGCATCGCCCGCGTCGATATCGACGCCTGCGTCGCGATAGGACAAACCAGATGCGGCGGGGGCGGCTTTGGGATCATTCATGGCGGGGCAAACAAAGAGGTTCGGTAGAATGCGGATTTTAACCGATGCGCACGGGTCTGCCCCGACTCACCGCATATCCTCTCGTGCATCCGTGCAGCAGGCCCTGTCTTTCCTGATGTCCTCCGTCGCGCCACCGTCCTCGTCCACGCCGCCCGCGCGCCAACTCGTGCTCGACCTCGGCACGCCGCCTCCGGCGACGTTCGATTCGTTCGTCACGGCCGCGAATCTCGAGCCGGTCGCGCGCCTGCGCGGTCTCAACGACGCGCTCGGCGCGAACGAGCCGCCCTCGGACCGCACCTTCTATCTTTGGGGCGACGCCGGCAGCGGCCGCAGCCACCTGCTTCATGCGCTCTGCCACGCGACGCCCGCGGGACGCGCGCGCTACGCGGGACCGCACAGCCCGCTCGCCGCGTTCGGTTTTTCGCCCGAGATCGCGATCTACGCGATCGACGACGTCCAGGCGCTCTCGGGCGCCCAGCAGATCGCGCTGTTCAATCTGTTCAACGAAGTCCGCGCGCACGCGCGCCACGCGCTCGTCGTCGCCGGCAATGCCGCGCCGCTCGGGCTCGGGGTGCGCGACGATCTGCGCACGCGGCTCGGCTGGGGCCTCGTCTACCAGATCGCCGCGCTCGACGACGACGGCAAGATCGTCGCGCTCAAGAACGCCGCGCGCGATCGCGGCATCGCGCTCGCCGACGACGTGCCGCCCTATCTGCTCACGCATTTCAAGCGCGACATGCCGAGTCTCATGACGCTGTTCGATGCGCTCGACCGCTTCTCGCTCGAACAAAAGCGCGCGGTCACGCTGCCCTTGCTCCGCGCGATGCTCGCGAGTCCCGACGCCGGACCGCCCGCGACATGAGCGCCACGCGGAACGCCCTTCCCGCTTCAAGTAAAATGTCGCCCCATGACTAAAGCCGCACGCAACCTCGCACTGTTCGATCTCGATCACACCCTGCTGCCCACCGACAGCGACCACGAGTGGGGCCGCTTCATGGTCCGGCTCGGCATCGTCGACGAGACGAGCTTTCTGCGCGCACACGAGAAGTTCTACGCGGACTACAAGGCCGGCACGCTCGATATCTACGCGTATCTGCGCTTCGCGCTCGCGCCGCTCGCCCGCCATACGCGCGCCGAACTCCATGCATGGCATGAGCAGTTCATGCGCGAAGTCATCCATCCGGCGATGCTGCCGGCCGCGCTCGAACTCGTGCGCGGGCATCAGGACGCGGGCGATCTCGTCTGCATGATTACGGCGACCAATGCGTTCGTGACCGCGCCGATCGCGCGCGCGTTCGGCATCGACTGCCTGATCGCGCCGATGCCGGCGACGGTCGATAACGATCCTCACGGCGCCTACACGGGCGAAGTCGACGGCATTCCGAGCTTCCAGGAAGGCAAGATCATCCGGACCGAGCAATGGCTCGCGTCGCTCGGACTCGACTGGACGAGCTTCCCGCGCAGCTACTTTTACAGCGATTCACGCAACGACATCCCGCTGCTCGAGAAGGTCACCGACCCGATCGCCACGAATCCCGACCCGACACTGCGCGCCCATGCGACCCAGCATGGCTGGCGCGTGCTCGAACTGTTCGAAGCCAAGTGATAAAAAAACTCATACGCCGGCTCCTGGGCCAGGACGAATCCGCCGCCTCGAGCGCTTCCGCCGAGGCCGTGCGCATCCCGACGACACCGACCGTCGTCTCGGCCGATGTTCACCATATCGATCCCGCGCTGATCTCGCGCAACGCGGTCCGCGTGACCGACACGCTCCAACAGGCGGGCTTTCGCGCGTTCATCGTCGGCGGCGCGGTGCGCGACCTGCTGCTCAACGTCGCGCCGAAGGATTTCGACGTCGCGACCGACGCGACGCCTGAACAGGTCCAGAAGCTGTTCCGCCGCGCGCGCATCATCGGGCGCCGTTTCCAGATCGTCCACGTGCAGTTCGGCCAGGACATCATCGAGACCTCGACATTCCGCGCGCTCGTCGATCAGCCGGCCGATGCAACGGGCTCCGCGGGCGCTGCGGGCACCACGGCCGCCGAGCCGCCGCGCCGTCTCAAGCGCGCCGAACTCGATCGCCGCACGCATGCGGTCGACGCGAGCGGTCGCGTGCTGCGCGACAACGTCTGGGGCGAGCAGCACGAAGACGCGACACGGCGCGACTTCACGATCAACGCGATGTACTACGACCCGGCCACGCAGACGGTGCTCGACTATCACAACGGGATGGCCGATATCCGCGCGCGCACGCTGCGCATGATCGGCGACCCGGCGACGCGTTACCGCGAGGATCCCGTGCGCATGCTGCGCGTCGTACGCTTCGCGGCCAAGCTCGGCTTCGAGATCGATGCCGCCACGCGCGCGCCGATCACGCGGCTCGCGGACCTCATCAACAACGTGCCGGCGGCGCGCCTGTTCGACGAGATGCTCAAGCTGCTGCTGTCGGGCCATGCGCTCGCGTGCCTGCAGCGTCTGCGCGCCGAGGGCCTGCATCACGGGCTGCTGCCCTTGCTCGACGTCGTGCTCGAACAGCCGCACGGCGAGAAATTCGTCACGCTCGCGCTGACGAACACCGACGACCGCGTGCGCGCGGGCAAGCCCGTTTCTCCGGGTTTCCTGTTCGCCGCGCTGCTTTGGCAACAGGTCCAGGACCGCTGGAACAAGCTCACGGCCGCGGGCGAGTATCCGATTCCGGCGCTGCATCGCGCGATGGATGACGTGCTCGATACGCAGACCGAAAAGCTCGCGATCCAGAAGCGCTTCGTCGCCGACATGAAGGAAATCTGGTCGATGCAGCCGCGGCTCGAAAAGCACAACGGGCGCACGGCGCTGCGCGCGCTCGAGCATCCGCGTTTTCGCGCGGCCTACGATTTCCTCGTGCTGCGTTGCGAGTCGGGCGAACTCGAAGCGTCGATCGGCGCCTGGTGGAAAGCGTTTGTCGAAGGCGACGTCGAAGCGCGCGAAATCCTGCTCACGCAGGGCGCCGCACGCGAGCGCGCACCGCGCCGCCGGCGCCGTCGCAGCGGCCGTGGCGGTCAGGGTGCGGGCAGCGACGGCACGGCCGGCGACGCCGAGCCGACGCGCGGCCCGGATGCCGCGTCCGACGATTCTTTCGACGCCTGAGCGGCGCGCCCGCGATGGAGAGGGGCGAACACGCCGGCGCTCACGCCGGTTCGCCGCGCGATGCGCGTCGGAGAGCGGCTGCGCGCCGCGCGCCGGCGCATGCCGAGCACATCGACGCGAGCCGTGGCAAGATGCACGCCGAGGTGGGCGGCATACGCCGTCCGAACGGATCAGTGACCAGCGAAGCAAAGCGATGACGTTAGCCTATCTCGGCCTCGGGGCGAACCTCGGCGACGCGCGACAGACGCTCAAGGATGCCGTCGTCTGCCTGGCGCAGCACGCGGGGCTTGCCGTGCTCGCCAAATCGGGTTTCTATCGGACCGCGCCCGTCGATGCCGGCGGCGACGACTATATGAACGCCGTCGTCGCGATCGAGACGTCGTTCGACGCGCTGCGGCTGCTCGCCTTGTGCCACGCGATCGAGCACCATTTCGGCCGCGAGCGCGCGTATCGCAATGCGCCGCGTACGCTCGACCTCGATCTGCTGCTTTACGGCGAGAGCCTCATCGACCTACCCGAGTTGACCGTCCCGCATCCGCGCATGACGCAACGCGCATTCGTGCTCGTGCCGCTCGTCGAAATCAGTCCCGACATCGAGATTCCGGGCGCCGGACGCGCCGCCGATCTGCTCGACGCGGTCGCCGGCCAGCGGATCGAGAAGGTCGAGATCTGCCAGTGCCCGATCGCGAACCGCGTCCCTTCTTCCTGAATCGCGCGCCGCCCGACGCGCTTCCCGGAGTTCAGTCCATGACTTACCTGCAAGAAGCCGAGCGCTCGGCCGTCACGGTGCCGCGCCTCGCCGAGATGCGCGCACGCGGTGAAAAGATCGCGATGCTGACCGCCTACGATGCGAGTTTCGCGGCCGTCTGCGACGCGGCCGGCGTCGATTCCGTGCTGATCGGCGATTCGCTCGGCAACGTCCTCCAGGGCCACACGACGACCCTGCCCGTGACGGTCGACGACATCGCCTATCACACGGCGTCGGTGAGCCGCGGCAACAAGAACGCCCTCGTGATCGCGGACCTGCCGTTCGGCAGCTACGGCACGCCGGCCGACGCGTTCAACAACTCGGTCCGGCTCATGCGCGCGGGCGCGCAGATGGTCAAGCTCGAAGGCGGCGAATGGGTCGCCGAGACGATCCGCTTTCTCGTCGAGCGCGCGGTGCCCGTCTGCGCGCATATCGGCCTGACGCCGCAATCGGTGCACGCGTTCGGCGGGTTCAAGGTGCAGGGCAAGACCGACGCGGGCGCCGAGCAACTCAAGCGCGACGCGCGCGCGATCGAACAAGCGGGCGCGCAGCTCGTCGTGATCGAAGCGATTCCCGCGACGCTGGGGACCGAGGTCACGCAGGACCTGACGATTCCGACGATCGGCATCGGCGCGGGCGCCGGATGCTCGGGCCAGGTGCTCGTGCTCCACGACATGCTCGGCATTTTCCCCGGCAAGCGGCCGCGCTTCGTCAAGAATTTCCTCGAATCGGGCGGCAGCGTGCACAACGCCATCGCGGCCTACGTCAAGGCCGTCAAGGACGGATCGTTTCCGGGTCCCGAGCATACGTTCTGACGGCGTGCGCGGACGCGCGTGTCGAGTACGGAAGCACTGACGCACGGAACGCATGGCGCGCGCGCCGTCATCGGTGTGGATCCAACGCGGTTCAGACGTCGATCAGCCGCGCGTGCATCGCACCGCGCAAGGCGTTGCAGATCACGATGTCCTCGGCGCGCAGCAGTTCGTCTCGCGTGATCACGCGCTCGGTCGCGCCCCATGCCGGATCGTCGAGCAACACCCCGCGCATGACGCCGGGCAACACGCCGCAGGCGAGCGCGGGCGTGTACCACCGGCCGTCGAGACGCACGAATACATTGCTCCGGCCGCCTTCGGTCAACTCGCCGCGCGCATTGAAGAACAGCATGTCGAACGCGCCGTGCGTTTCGGCCAGACGCCACGCGCGATCGTAGGTCTCGCGCGCGGTCGTTTTATGGCGCAACAGCGGATCGTCGGCATCGGTCGGCGCGAATCCGTGCGCGTCGGCCAAGCAGGCGCGGACCGCCGATGACGCATCGCCCGCGTCGGCCTGCGCACGCGACGCGCGGGACTGTCCTGAGGCATCCGGCGCATCGGTCCCGTCGGACAGATGCAAAGGACTCAGCGGACCGCCGCCGATGTCGATGCGCCCCGTGCCGTCGACAGCCAGCCGCATGCGATGCACGCCTTCGCCGAGCGCCGCCACATAGGCGTCGATACGCTCACGAACGGCATCGAGATCGACGCGCATGCCGAGCGCCACGACGCCGCGCGCGAGCCGCGCGAGATGCCGGTCGAGATGATCGACGCCCCCGCGTGTCGCGCGCATCGTCTCGAAGAGGCCGACGCCCGAGTCGACACCGGTCGCGAACGCCGCCTTGACGTTGCACTCGTCCCATTCCGACGCGGCCACGCTATCGAGCACAATGCCGGCGCCGACGCCCATCCGCCCCACGCGCGCGCCGGGTTCGAGCACGAGCGTCCGGATCGCGACCGACAGGCAGAAGTCGCCGCACCGCCGGCCGGGCGCGCGCGCGTCGAGCCAGCCGATCGCCCCCGTGTACAGACCGCGCGGCGACGTTTCGAGCGCCGCGATGATCTCCATCGCGCGGTGCTTGGGCGCGCCCGTGATCGAGCCGCACGGAAACATCGCGCGCAGCATCTGCGCGAACGTCAGCCCGTCGCGCGCCTCGGCGCGAACCGTCGACGTCATCTGCCAGACGTCGCCATAGGCATCGACCGAGAACAGCTCGGGCGTCGAGACCGAACCCGTCCGCGCGATGCGGCCGAGATCGTTGCGCAGCAGATCGACGATCATGAGGTTCTCGGCGCGATTCTTCGGGTCGGCCGCGAGCGCCTCGCGCACCCGTTGATCGGCGGCGCGATCGACCGCGTAATCGGCTACATGAGTGGCCCCATGAGCGGCCCCATGAGCGGCCACGCGCGCGGCGGTGCCCTTCATCGGTTGTGCGTGCAGCACGCCGTTCGCGTGACGGAGGAACAGTTCGGGCGAGCACGACAGCACCCAGCGCGCATCGGGCAGCGCGATCAGCGCGCCATAGCGGACCGGCTGTCGCGCGCGCAGACGACGATAGAGCGCCACGGGCGAACCGAAGGTCTCGAACCCGAAGCGATACGTGTAGTTGATCTGATAGGCGTCGCCGCGTTCGAGAGCGGCATGAATCTCGGCGATCGCATCGTCGAATCGCTCGCGCGTCGTATCGCGTGAGACGTTCGCGAGCCCGGCGAGACCCGCATCGTCGTCGAGCCATCGATCGACGGCCTCGCGCGACAGACGCTCGCAGCGCGCATAAAGGACAAAGCGCAGCGCCGGTTTCCCGGCCTGCGCTTGCTCGACGCGCTCGCGCGCGACGTGATCGTCGCTCGCGAGCGCGCCCCATTCGTAATCGGCGACGACGACCGCGTGCAGTCCTTCGTCGATGGCCTGCGCCGCCTCTTCGCAGACCCGCTCGACATCATCGGCGCCGTACGACACGAGCGTCCGAACGAAGCCCGTATAGAGCCGGCTCGTCGCGTGCGCCGCCGACGCCTCGCAATCATCGAGCAGCGCGAATGACATCACGCGCGCTGCTTATTCGAAGAAGCTCTTGACCCGGTCGAACCAGCCCTTGCTCTGCGGACTATGGCGCGCGCCGCCTTCGTTCAGCGACTTCTCGAACTGCTTGAGCAGATCGCGCTGCGTATCCGTGAGCTTGACCGGCGTCTCGACGACGACGTGCACGTAGAGATCGCCGGGCACCGACGCGCGCACGCCCTTGATGCCCTTGCTGCGCAGACGGAAGGTGCGGCCCGACTGCGTGCCTTCGGGCACCGGGAACGTCACGCGCCCCGACAAGGTCGGCACTTCGATCTCGCCGCCCAGCGCGGCGGTCGTGAAGGCGATCGGCATCTGGCAATGCAGATCGTCGCCGTCGCGCTCGAACACCGTGTGCGCCTTGATATGGATCTCGACGAACAGGTCGCCCGGCGGACCGCCGTTGAGTCCCGGCTCGCCGTTGCCGGCCGAACGGATCCGCATGCCGTCGTCGATGCCCGCGGGAATCTTGACTTCGAGCGTCTTCGTCTGCTTGACCTTGCCCGCGCCGTGACAGTTCGTGCACGGCTCGGGAATGTAGCTGCCGGAGCCATGGCACTTCGGGCACGTCTGCTGAATGCTGAAGAAACCTTGCGACATGCGGACCGCGCCGCTGCCGCCGCAGGTCGGACACGTCTCGGGCTTCGTGCCCGGCTTCGCGCCGTTGCCGTGGCAGATATCGCAGGTCGTCCAGCTCGGCACGCGAATTTGCGTCTCGTAGCCGTGCGCGGCCTGTTCGAGCGTGATCTCCATGCTGTAGCGCAGGTCCGCGCCGCGATACTGCTGCGGACCGCCGGCGCCGCCGCGGCCGCCGCGCGCGCCGCCGGCCTGGCCGAAGATGTCGCCGAAAATATCGCCGAACGCCTCGGCGAAGCCGCCGAAGCCCTGACCGCCCGCGCCCGCCATGTTCGGGTCGACGCCCGCGTGGCCGTATTGGTCGTACGCGGCGCGCTTCTGTGCGTCGGACAGCATTTCATAGGCCTCCTTGGCCTCCTTGAAATGGTCCTCCGCATCTTTGCTGTCCGGGTTCCGGTCAGGGTGATACTTCATCGCGAGCTTGCGATACGCCTTCTTGATCTCGTCTTCGCTCGCGTTCTTGGCAACGCCCAGAACGTCGTAATAATCCCGTTTCGCCATAATCCTAGGTGCGACTCGCAGCGGGCCTCGCGACCCTCACAAAACGATATGGCCTGGTCGCCCCGAAGGGGTCGCCAGGCGCCGTATTCAACAAGCGAAACGGCCGTCCGGTCTGACGCGGACGGCCGGTTTGGACCGCTTAGTCCTTCTTGACTTCCTTGAAGTCGGCGTCGACGACATCGTCTTCCGCCTTACCCGATGCTTCAGGCGCATCGGCGTGCTCGGCGCCCGCTTGCGCGCCGCCCGCGGCCTGCGCCGCCTGCATGTCGGCGTACATCTTTTCGCCGAGCTTTTGCGAAGCCGCCGACAACGCTTCGACCTTCGCTTCGATGTCGGCCTTGTCGCCGCCGCGCACGGCGTCTTCGAGGGCCTTGATCGCGTCTTCGATCTTCGTCTTCTCGCCCGCTTCGAGCTTGTCGCCGTATTCGGTCAGGGCCTTGCGGCTGCTGTGGATCAGCGCGTCGGCCTGATTGCGCACGTCGGCGAGCTCACGCAGCTTGCGGTCTTCCTCGGCGTTGGCCTCGGCGTCCTTGACCATGCGATCGATTTCCTGATCCGACAGACCCGAATTCGCCTTGATCGTGATCTTGTTTTCCTTGCCGGTCGCCTTGTCCTTGGCCGACACGTGCAGGATGCCGTTCGCGTCGACGTCGAACGAGACTTCGATCTGCGGCACGCCGCGCGGTGCGGGCGGGATGCCTTCGAGGTTGAACTCGCCGAGCAGCTTGTTGCCCGCGGCCATCTCGCGCTCGCCCTGGAACACCTTGATCGTCACGGCGTTCTGGCTGTCGTCGGCCGTCGAGAACACTTGCGAGTGCTTCGTCGGGATCGTCGTG
The DNA here is from genome assembly GCF_003628125.1 of Pararobbsia silviterrae. GTDB lineage: Bacteria > Pseudomonadota > Gammaproteobacteria > Burkholderiales > Burkholderiaceae > Pararobbsia > Pararobbsia silviterrae. Next base: position 176,729 of record NZ_RBZU01000011.1, on the reverse strand, counting down.
TTCTTCGCGATCATCTTCGTCATCACGCCGCCAAGCGTTTCGATGCCGAGCGACAGCGGCGACACGTCGAGCAGCAGCACGTCCTTGCGATCGCCCGAGAGCACTTGGCCTTGAATCGCCGCGCCTACCGCGACGGCTTCATCGGGGTTCACGTCACGGCGCGGTTCCTTGCCGAAGAACTCCTTGACCTTCTCCTGGACCTTCGGCATCCGCGTCATGCCGCCGACGAGAATCACGTCGTCGATGTCGCCGATCTTGACGCCTGCGTCCTTGATCGCGACGCGGCACGGTTCGATCGTGCGTTCGATGAGGTCCTCGACGAGCGCTTCGAGCTTGGCGCGCGTGATCTTGAGGTTCAAGTGCTTCGGACCGCTCGCATCGGCCGTGATGTACGGCAGATTCAGTTCGGTCTGCGCCGAGCTCGACAGTTCGATCTTCGCCTTTTCCGCGGCTTCCTTCAGACGTTGGAGCGCGAGCACGTCCTTCGACAGATCGACGCCCTGGTCCTTCTTGAACTCGCCGATGATGTAATCGATGATCCGCTGGTCGAAGTCTTCACCGCCGAGGAAGGTATCGCCGTTCGTCGACAGGACTTCGAACTGCTTCTCGCCGTCGACATCCGCGATTTCGATGATCGACACGTCGAACGTACCGCCGCCGAGGTCGAACACCGCGATCTTGCGGTCGCCCTTCTCGTTCTTGTCGAGGCCGAACGCGAGCGCAGCGGCCGTCGGTTCATTGATGATCCGCTTGACTTCGAGACCCGCGATGCGGCCGGCATCCTTCGTCGCCTGACGTTGCGAGTCGTTGAAGTACGCCGGCACCGTGATCACGGCTTCGGTCACGGGCTCGCCGAGATAGTCTTCGGCGGTCTTCTTCATCTTGCGCAGGACTTCGGCCGAGATCTGCGGCGGCGCGAGCTTCTCGTCGCGCACTTCGATCCACGCATCGCCGTTATCGGCCTTCGCGATCTTGTACGGCATCAACGCGATGTCTTTCTGCACTTCCTTTTCTTCGAAGCGGCGACCGATCAGGCGCTTGACCGCGTACAGCGTGTTGCGCGGGTTCGTCACGGCCTGGCGCTTCGCGGGCGCGCCCACCAGAATTTCACCGTCTTCCATGTAAGCGATGATCGACGGCGTCGTCCGAGCGCCTTCGGCGTTCTCGATGACCTTCGTCGTATTGCCTTCCATGATCGCCACGCACGAGTTCGTGGTGCCGAGGTCGATGCCGATAATCTTGCCCATTTGTCAAATCTCCGTGAATTCTTGAGAACACGCCTCGCGATCCGGGCGAGGCGTTCAATGTCCGATGCGGCTTAAATAAGGGCGCGCTAGTTCGTTTCAAGGCCCTTTTTCAATCAGGGCCTTTGTTTTTTTCTATTGCGGGGTGCGGGCGCGCGTCGAATCGGGTTCGGCGCGCCGCGGCTCCCCGCGGACATCGACCTGCGTGACTACTTGGCGGCCGCGACCGTCACGAGCGCCGGACGCAGGACGCGGTCGGCGATCAGAAAGCCCTTCTGGAGCACCGCCACGACCGTGTTCGGCTCCTGTTCGGCGGGCACCATCGAAATAGCCTGGTGGCGATGCGGGTCGAACTTCTCGCCGACCGGATTGATGACCGCGACACGGCCTTTTTCGAGGGCCGAGCTGAGCTGACGCAGCGTCAGTTCGACGCCTTCGCGGATTTTCGCGAGATCGCCGGTCGTATCGCCGGCGGCGGCCTCGAGGCTGTCGACGACGGGCAGCAAATGCTCGGCGAAGCGCTCGATTGCGAATTTATGCGCCTTTTCGACGTCTTCCTGCGCCCGGCGGCGCACGTTTTCGGTCTCGGCCTTCGCGCGCAGGAAGTTTTCCTGCATTTCGGCGAGCTTGGCCTGCACATCGGCCAGGGCCTGAGCGTTGACCGGTGCCGCGTCCGCGGCCGGCGTCTCGACGCCGGCGGCCGCCTGGCTCGCGGCCTCGGCCGCCGCGGCGGTCTCGGGGGTCACGCCCGGATTCTGCGTCGCTTGGTTCTCTTCCATGCTCATTCCGTTTCGGTCATCGATCAAAAACAGGTGGATTCGGCGCGCGCGGGATGTCGCGCCGTGGCGCAAGCGATGCGCGCACGCCCGCATCCCGTAGCTGCAATCCGCGCGGCATGCTATCAGTTCCTGATCGGGCCCCGAAATTTTTCGAGCCGGATGGGGATGCCGCGCCGCCGAAATCGCACTCCGGCCGATATCGGGCCGATCGGCATCATTTCAAGGCCGATTTGTCGAAATTTTTCATACGACAGTGTTTGCAATGATCCGTTACAACCGGTGTGGCGCCGAAACCTCAATCTGATTGAGGGGTCATTTTGGCTGACCTACACTTCATCACATCACGCGCAGACGACCGCGTTGCGCGGCGTCCCCGGCGACAGACCCTCAATCGAGAGGCGGCGTCGGGAAACGCTTTTCGCGCTTCGCGTCGACGGCATTCGGAGATCAGGGTGCGCCGGTGGCGCCCATCGGGGCCGCCGGAGCGCGGCGACCGCCATCCGGCGATCGCCGGCCGAACGTGCAAGGCGCATGCGAAGGATTCGTCATGAAACTGAGCTTTGCGATTGCGACCATCATGGCCGTGCTGATTGCCACGACCTTTGAGATCTGCGCGTCCGGTGCGGTCACGCGGTGCAATTCCGAATACGGCAGTGCGAAGGCGACGATCATGACGTGGGTCGCGCCGCGCGCGATCGCCTGCCGGTAGGCCCCTGTCCGCCCGTTCGCCGCCCGCCGGGTTGCCGGTGAGGTCGGTAGAGATCGGGCCTCCGGGTTCGTATTGCCTTGTCTGCTTGGTCCCCTTCTGCCCTCTGCCCTCTGCCCTCTGCCCTCTGCCCTCTGCCCGTCCTGCCGTCCTGCCGTCCTGCCGTCCTGCCGTCCTGCCGTCCTGCCGTCCTGCCGTCCTGCCGTCCTGCCGTCCTGCCGTCCTGCCGTCCTGCTTTTAGCGTAGGCTTCACGCGTGCCTTGTCCAGCCTCGTGCGAGATCTGCCCGGCCTCTGCCCACGGGACCGATCCGCCCGTTGCCGGCGAACCCGGGCTCAATCTCCGCCCGAATAACGGTCGATGATCCGCCGATCGCGCTTGGTCGGCCGGCCATGAAGGTCGGCGGCCGGTTCGTGGAAGGTCTTGCGGCGCTCGAGTTCGGCCGTCCGTGCGCGCAAGCTCTCGGGCGTTTCCGCATAGAGCGTCTGCGCAACGCTCGCGGGACCGCGCACGTCGCAGATGCCGAGCACCTCGACCTCCCAGCGCAGACGCTCGATCTCGATCGTCACGAGATCGCCGACGCGGACTTCCTTGGCCGTCTTGACTGCGTCGCCGTTGATCCGCACATGCGCCTTGCCGACCGCGTCGGCGGCCAGCGTGCGCGTCTTGAAAAATCGCGCGGCCCAGAGCCATTTGTCGATGCGCAGCCGCGCATCGGGTTCCGTCGAAATCTTGTATTGCATGGATGAAAAGCTCAGTCGTGTATCGATCTGCTACGTGCGGCGTTAGCGCGTATCGGCGGGCGCGCCTTCAGGGTGGCTTCGCGGTGCCTCGGCCTCAGGGGTGCCACCGGGTCTCAATAGTCTCAAGGGTCTGAGGAGTCTCAGGGGCACACCAGACGTTCCGGCGGACCATCTCGGGCGGGCGCGTCGGCGCAGCCGCGCATAGCGCCGTTCCGCGGCCCGGCTGCACGACATTCAGCGACCCGCCTGCGCATAATCTTGCGCGGGCGCGCGCCGCTCGTGCGCAGGCGCGGCGCTCGGCTCGATCCAGCCGCCGAGATGCGCGAGCGCGAGATGCCCGAGCGCGTCGATAAACGCGGGCGACGCATTGAGGCACGGCACGCGGTGATAGACCTTGCCGCCTGCCTTCAGAAACGCATCGCGGCCTTCCATGCCGATTTCCTCGATCGTTTCGAGACAATCGGCCGTGAATCCCGGACACATCACGTCGACGCGGCGCACGCCAGCCGCGCCGAGTTCGGCGAGCGTCGGCGCCGTGTAGGGCTGGAGCCATTCCTCGCGTCCGAAGCGCGACTGGAACGTGATGCGGCAACTCGCTTCGTCGAGCCCGAGCGCCTGCGCGAGCAGCGTGCCCGTGAGCTGGCACTGGTTGTGATACGGGTCGCCGAGATTGAGCGTGCGCTTGGGCAGGCCGTGGAAACTCAGGAGCAGACGATCGCCCGCGGCGAAATCGGGCGTGCCGTGCGTGGCCCAGAACTCGCGGAGCTGGGCCACGAGCGCGCCGATATAGCCGGGTGCGTCGGGGTATTGCTTGATCGCGCGGATCTCGGGTTGATTGCGCATGCGGCGCAGCGCGTCGGAGGCTTTGTCGAACGCCGTCGCGACCGTCGAGGCCGCGTACTGCGGATACATCGGCAACAGCAGGATGCGGTCGGCGCCCGCGCGCTTGAGTTGGCCGAGCACGTCGGGAATCGACGGCGAGCCGTAGCGCATCGCATGATCAACGAGGACGGGCACGCCGCGCGCCGCGAACCAGACGCGCAGCGCGTTCGTCTGCTGTTCCGTATAGACGCGCAACGGCGACCCTTCGGGCATCCAGACCGACGCATATTTATGCGCCGACGCGCGGCTGCGCAAGGGCAGGATCGCGCCGTGCAGGATCGGTTGCCAGATCCATGGCGGGATTTCGACGACGCGGGGGTCCGACAGAAATTCGGCGAGATAGCGGCGCACGGCCGATGGCGTCGGCGCGTCGGGCGTGCCGAGATTGATCAGCAGCACCGCGGTGCGCTGAGCCGTCGCGTTCGGGTCCTGGGAAGGCAGTTCGAGATCGAATCGCATCAGTTCGGCTTGCGGAAATCGGGCAAGCGCTCATTGTGCACCGGGATGGCTATGTAAGCGACGATCACGCCGCCCCGATGCGTCAGTGCTGACTCAACGCATTCGACAACAGCCGCGCCGTGATATCGACGATCGGGATCACGCGCTGGTAAGCCATGCGCGTCGGCCCGATGACGCCAAGCGTCCCCACGATCTTGCCGTCGACCTCGTACGGCGCCGTCACGACGCTCATCTCCTCGATCGGCACGAGATTCGACTCGCCGCCGATAAAGATCTGCACGCCTTGCGCATGACTCGACACGTCAAGCAACTGCAACAGACTCGTGCGCTGGTCGAACACGTCGAACAGCTTGCGCAGCCGCGCCATGTCCGACGACAGATCGGCGACCTCGAGCAGATTGCGCTCACCCGAAATCAGCACGGTCTCGCCGGGATCGCTTTCGTCGGTGCTCGCCGCGACGGCCTGCTGCATGAGCACGGTCATGTCGCCGCGCAACTGATCGATCTCGCTGCGCAAACGCCGCCGGACCTCGTCGAAGCTCAAGCCCGCGAAATTGCTGTTGATATAGTTCGACGCCTCGATCAGTTGCGCAGGCGTGTACTCGCGCTGCGTCGCCATGATGCGATTCTGGACGTCACCCTCGGGCGTCACGATGATCAGCAGAATCCGCTTCTCCGAGAGCCGCATGAATTCGATCTGCTTGAACACATGGCTGCGGCGCGGCGTCAGCACGACCCCGGCGAATTGCGACAGATTCGAGAGCACGCTCGCGGCGGCCGCCACGAGCTTCGTCGGCTCGGCCGGCGTCAGGCGCTGCTGGACGTTCTGCTTGACCTGTTCGTCGTCGGACAGCGGCTGCACGGTCAACATCGTGTCGACGAACAACCGGTACGCGCGCGGCGTCGGCACGCGACCCGCCGACGTGTGCGGACTCGACACGAGCCCGAGCTCCTCGAGATCGGACATCACGTTGCGTATCGTCGCGGGCGACAGTTCGAGACCCGAAAACTTCGAAAGCGTGCGCGAGCCGACCGGCTGACCTTCGGCGATATACCGTTCGATCAGGGTCTTGAGCAGGGTTTGGGCGCGAGGATCGAGCATGCGCCGATTGTAACCGGACAGCCGATCGATGCATCCGGTTTAAAAACATCCCTCGCGCACGGCGCCGGCATGCCCCGCGAACGCCCCCGTGCTCGCCCTAGCCTGCGCCCCATGTGCGCCCGCCGGTTCCTATGGTGTAATTCGGGGCATGGAAAAAAGGGGAGACGATTGAAGACTGTCGCGCTGATCGGCCGGGCCAACACGCCGGGCATCGCTGAACCCCTCAAGACGCTGGCGGCATGCATCGCCGGCAAAGGCTATACGGTCGTCTTCGAGGCCGAGACGGGCGCCGACATCGGCCTCGACGGCTACGATCGCCTGACGCCGCCCCAGATCGGCGAACGCGCGGACGTCGCGGTCGTCGTCGGCGGCGACGGCACGATGCTCGGCATCGGCCGCGAACTCGCGCCGTTCGGCACGCCCCTGATCGGCATCAACGCCGGCCGGCTCGGCTTCATCACCGATATCCCGCTCGGCGAAATGCTGACCGTCGTGCCGCAGATGCTCGCGGGCGCATTCGAGCGCGAGGAACGCAAACTGCTCGAATCGCGGATCCGACGCGACGGACAGACGATCTTCCGCGCCGTCGCGCTCAACGACGTCGTCGTCAACCGCTCGGGCTTCTCGGGCATGGCCGAACTCCGCGTCTCGGTCGACGGGCGCTTCATGTACAACCAGCGCTCCGACGGCCTGATCGTGGCAACGCCGACCGGCTCGACCGCCTACGCGCTGTCGTCGCAGGGCCCGATCCTGCATCCGCAACTCGGCGGCATCGTGCTCGTGCCGATCGCACCGCACGCGCTGTCGAATCGGCCGATCGTGCTCCCCGACGACTCGGAAATCGCGATCCAGATCGTCGCGGGCCGCGACGTCAACGTGAACTTCGACATGCAGGCCTTCACCGCGCTCGAACTCAACGACGTCATCGAGGTCCGGCGCGCCACACATACGGTACCGTTCCTGCATCCGGTCGGTCACAGCCACTTCGCGACGCTGCGCAAAAAGCTCCACTGGAACGAATACCCGTCGCACGAAGACGACGACGCCTGAGCCGCAGGCCCCGCGCGAGGTGCATCGCGGCGTTGCGCTGCACGCTTCGCCTCTCCCGCGCTGACGATGACGCCTGAGCGACGACGCCCGAGCCGCGAGCCCCCGCGTGAGGTGCGTCGCCGCGTTTCATCGCGCGCCTCGCCTCCGCGGCCCTGACGGCGGCGCAGGCGTGCGCGGCAGTCCCCGAACACGCGGTTCCGTTTGTCTGTCATGCAGTCTCGGGTACATTCCTGTTTTCGGTTTCCTGCTCGTGCCCCCGGAGCGTCTCTCTGCCATGCTGCGTCACCTTTCGATTCGCGATTTCGTCGTCGTCGATACGCTCGACCTCGAGTTCGATCCCGGCTTCACGGTGTTCTCGGGTGAAACCGGGGCCGGCAAATCGATTCTGATCGACGCGCTCGCCCTGACGCTCGGCGCGCGCGGCGATGCATCGGTCGTGCGGACCGGTCAGGCGCGCGCCGACATCACGGCCGGATTCGCGACCTACGACGCGGTCGATGCATGGCTGGCCGCGCAAGCGCTCGAAGGCGAGCCGGGCACGGTGCTGCTGCGCCGCGTGATCGACGCGGGCGGCCGTTCGCGCGCGTTCATCAACGGCACGGCCGCGACGCTCGCGCAGCTCCGCGATCTCGGCGACATGCTCGTCGAAATCCACGGACAGCACGCGCACCAATTACTGATGCGCGCCGACGCGCAGCGCGACCTGTTCGACACACATGCGGGTCTCGGCGCGCTCGCGGCAGACACCGCGCGTGCATGGCGCGCGGTTCGCGACGCGAACGCGGCGATCGAAGCGGCCGTCTCGCGCGACCGCGAAATCCAGCTCGAACGCGAACGCCTCGCCTGGCAACTCGCCGAACTCGACAAGCTCAAACCGCAACCCGGCGAGTGGGAGGAGATCAACGTCGAGCACCGCCGTCTGTCGAACGCGGCGAATCTGATCGGCGGCGTCCAGGCCGCGCTCGGGGCCTTGTCCGAATCGGATGATGCGATGCTCCATCAGCTCACGGCCGTCATCGCGCGGCTGCGCGACCTCGCCGATCTCGACGCGGGTCTCGCCGATGCGCTCGCGGCGCTCGAACCCGCCGAAATTCAGATCCAGGAAGCCGTCTACTCGCTGAATCACTATGCGCAGCGGCTCGACCTCGACCCCGACCGGCTCGCCGAAGTCGATCAGCGGCTCGACGCGCTGCACTCGGCGGCGCGCAAATTCAGGCTGCAGCCCGAGTCGCTGCCCGACGAGCACACGCAACGCCGCGCCCAGCTCGACGCGCTCGACGCCGCCGCCGATCTCGACGCGCTGCGCGCGGCCGAGGCCGCCGCGCAACGCGCGTATCAGGACGTCGCGAAGCGGCTCTCGAAGGAACGCGCGCGACACGCGAAGGCGCTCGGCGAAGCGGTCACGACCGGCATGCAGGAGCTCTCGATGGCGGGCGGCCAGTTCGAGGTCGCGCTCGTGCCGCAGCCCCAGGGCGGGCCGCACGGTCTCGAACAGATCGAATTCCGCGTCGCGGGTCACGCGGGCGTGCCGCTGCGCCCGCTCGCCAAGGTGGCTTCGGGCGGCGAGCTCGCGCGGATCTCGCTCGCGCTCTCGGTCATCGCGAGCGCCGCGAGCCCCACGCCGACGCTGATCTTCGACGAAGTCGACACGGGCATCGGCGGCGCCGTCGCCGAAGTCGTCGGCCGGCTCCTGCATCAGCTCGGACGCATGCGCCAGGTGCTCTGCGTCACGCATCTGCCGCAGGTCGCGGCGCGCGGCGAATACCACTTCAAGGTCGCGAAGAAGACGGTCGACGCCGGCACGGTGTCGTCGGTCGATCCGCTCGACAAGCCGAGTCGCGTCGAAGAGATCGCGCGGATGCTCGGCGGCGTCGAAATCACGGCGACGACGCGCAAGCACGCGCGCGAAATGCTCGCGGCCTGACACGTTCACGGCCCGCCGATTTGCGGGTCTGCGGGTCTGCGGGTCTGCGGGTCTGCGGGTCTGCGGGTCTGCGGGCGGGTCGCGCACAGCGCGACCCGTCACCCCTACCGCTCGATCCCGATCGCGCCGAGCGGCGCCGGCTCGACGCCCGCGAAGATCCGATCCCAAAGTCCCTCGACCGCGGCCTTCTCGACCTCCACCGTCTCGGCCGGCACGCGCGCGGCGTCCATGCCGTCGAGCCGCATCTTGTGCTGGATCGCACGATACCGCCGGTACGCGTTGCCGACGGCTTCAGCCTCGCTCTCGGGCATCAGACCGAAATGCGCGAGCTCGCGCAGCAACGCGATATTGCCCGTGTTGCGCAGCAATTCCGGATGGCCCGACGCGTGCAGCAGCACGAGGTACTGAACGGTGAACTCGACGTCGACCATGCCGCCGCGATCGTGCTTGAGATCGAACAGCGCGCTGCGGTTCGGATGGCCTTCGTGCACGCGCTCGCGCATCGCGACGATTTCCCGCGCGAGCGGCAACGCCTCGCGATGCTGGGTCAGCACCTGCGTGCGGATGTCCTCGAACATCTCGCCGAGCCGCGGATCGCCGCACGCGAAACGCGCGCGCGAGAGCGCCTGATGCTCCCAAACCCAGGCCGTATTCGAGCCGTCGCCTTCGTGAAGCTGATAGCGGCGAAACGCGTCGAGCGACGTCACGAGCAGCCCCGACGACCCGTTCGGCCGTAGACGCAGATCGACATCGTAGAGCGCGCCCGCGCCCGTGGCCGTCGTGAGCCACGTGATGAGCCGCCGCGCGAACATCGCGTAGATCTCGTCGGCGTTTTCGTCGGGATCGTCGTACAGGAAGATCAGATCGAGATCGGACGCGTAACCGAGCTCCTTGCCCCCGAGCTTGCCGTACGCAATGACGGCGAAACGCGGCGCGTCGCGATGACGGCGCGGCAATTGCCGCCAGACGGCTTCGAGCGTCACCTCGACGACGGCATCGGCCAGTTCGGACAGCAAGTCGCTGATGCGCTCGACCGTGATATGCGCGGCGAGATCGAGCAGCAGGATCCGGAACGTCTCGGCGTGCTGCGCGTGCCGCAGCAGATCGAGTTGCTGTTCGACGCTGTCGGCATGCGCGAGCCGCCGCGCAAGCGACTGCTTGAACACGGTCCAGTCGGACGGCGCGGCAAGCGCCTCGTCGTCGAGCAGTTCGTCGAGCAGTTGCGGATGCTGCTGGAGATAGCCGGCCGCCCACCGCGAGGCGCCGATGACAGACAACACGCGCATCAGCGCGGCCGGATACTCGGCGAGCAGCGCGAGATACGCGCCGCGGCGCGCGACGCTTTCGAGCAGGTCGAGAAAACGCAGCACGATCGCGTCGCAATGATCGGCGGGCAGCGAGGGCGCCGCGTCGAGCACGCGCACGACGAGCAGATCGAAGCGCTCGCGGCTGCGCTCCGACAGGCTCGAATAGCGCGTCGAGCCGCGCACGGCCTGCAGACGCGCGAGCATGCCTTTCGCATCGGCGAAGCCGAGCCGCGCGGCCTGCGTCGCGAGCGCCGAGCCGACCTCGTCGTCGAGCAAGCCTTCGTTCCAGAGGTCGGCGCCCGAGACGAAGGGCTGGGTCTGGGTATTCGCGGTCGAGGCCGGGTCCGAGGTCTGAACGGTCTGCGCCGATTCCGACGCCTTGCCCGATTCACGCGCGTCCTGGGTCGTCATCGCCGACGTCACCGAGGCCGCCGCGGCGCCCGCGGCCGACGCGAATGCCGCGGGCGATGCGTTCGGCGGCACCGTGCCGGCCGGCGTCGATCCGTTGCCGTTCTTGTCCGCGAAGATCCGGTCGAACTGCGCTTCGGCCAGCGCGCGATGCCGGTTGATCTCGTCGAGCAACGACGCATAGTCGACATGACCGAGCGACGCCGCGAGCCGCGCACGCGCATCGGGATCGACGGGCAGCGCATGCGTCTGCGCGTCGTCGGCATACTGGAGCCGGTGCTCGACGCGGCGGAAAAACAAATACGCATCGGACAGCTGCGCGGCGACGGAAGCCGACAACAAGCCGCGCGCAACCGCATGGGCCAGCACCTCGAGCGTCGGCCGCACGCGGAACCCCGCATCCTGGCCGCCGCGAATGAGCTGGAACACCTGCGCCGAGAATTCGATCTCGCGAATGCCGCCGCGCCCGAGCTTGATATCGTCCGCCTTCTCGGGCCGCATCGTCGCGCGCTTGCTCGCTTCCCTGCGGATCTGTTCGTGCAGTGAGCGCAGCGCGCCGATCACGTTGAAGTCGAGATAGCGCCGGTAGACGAACGGCTTGACGAGCCGGTCGAGTTCGCCCGCGAGGTGCGCGCCGCTCGGCTCGTCGATCCGGCTCACGAGCCGTCCCTTGATCCACGCATAGCGCTCCCACTCGCGGCCCTGCACGTAGAAATATTCCTCGAGCATGCCGAGACTCGAAACGAGCGCGCCCGAATCGCCGTTCGGCCGCAGGCGCATGTCGACGCGAAAGACGAAGCCGTCGGCCGTGAGCTCCGACAGCGCGCCGATCAGCCGCCGGCCGAGCCGCGTGAAGTATTCGTGATTCGAAAGCGGCTTGCGCTGGCCGCCGGCCGTCTCCCCTTCCTCTTCGTAGACGAAGATCAGGTCGATATCGGACGAGACGTTGAGCTCGCGGCCGCCGAGCTTGCCCATGCCGACGACGCCGAGCGACAGCGGCGCACCGCTCGTCTGCGCGAGCGGTGCGCCGAACGTCGCGCGCAGATCCGCGTCGATCACGTCGAGCGCGCGCTGGATCGCGATCTCCGCGAGATCGGTCATCGCGCCCGTGACTTCGGCGACATCGGCGGCCCCCGCGAGGTCGCGCTCCATGACGATCAGATAGACCTCGGCGCGCAGACGCCGCAGCGCGCGCTTGAGCGCATCCTCGTCGGGCCATGCGGCCGGCGCCGCTCCGACGCCGAGTTCGGCCAGCCGGTCCTCCATCCACGCACGCGTGACGGGCGCCTCGGCGAGGCCGGGCAGCCGGCTCGCGAAATCCGGATTCGCGTGGAGCACGCGTGTGGCATAGGTCGAAAAGGATACGCAGAGCGGCGGGGTATCGGTCATTGCAAAACGAATAGGTGAACGCGGCCCGGATCGTCCCGGCGCGCGCCGCGAAAAACCGTCGAAGGCCGCAGCGCGGGGCGCACGGGGCCTGTGTTAAAGTGCCAACGACGCCCAGCAAACTACCATACGCATACGACCCCCGCAGCATGTCCGAACGCCCGGAAACGTCCGTCGCCATCGACGAGCCGCGCATCGACAGTTCTCAGCCGGGTGGCAACCGCCTGTTGCGGCGCATTTTCAAGGTGCTGCTTGTCGGCGCCCTCGTGTTGTACTTCGGTGCAACGCTCGCCATTCTGTCGCTCCGGTATGTTGTCCTACCGGATATCGGTTTGGCACGTCCGCGTCTCGAAACGGAACTCTCGCAAGCCCTCCACGCGCAGGTCCGCATCGCGCGCATCTCGGCGCGCTGGACCGGCCTGCAGCCCGGTCTCGATATCGAAGGCCTGACGATCACGAACGCGCGCGGCATCGAAGCGCTCAAGATCCCGCATGCGAACGCGCAACTCGCCTGGGAATCGTTCGTTCGCCTGCAGCTCGTGTTCTCGCGGCTCGTCGTCGATTCGCCCGACGTGCTGATCGAACGCGACGCGCAAGGCGGCCTGTCGATCGGCGGCGTCCATCTCGCGTTCAAGGGCAAGCGCAATCGCGCGTTTCCGAACTGGCTGCTGTCGCAGCGCGCGATCGTGCTGCGCGGCGGCACGCTGCGCTGGCGCGATCAGATGCGCGACGCGCCCGAATTGACGCTCTACGACATCCGCTTCGCGCTCCTCAACGACGGCCGCTCGCATGAAATCGGACTGCAGGCTCAGCCCGACAACTACGTGCTGCACGGCCCGCTCGATTTCCGCGCGAACTTCCGCAGCGCGCTGTTCGGCCAGGTCGGCGACGCGAGCGGCTGGGACGGCACGGCGTACGCGCAGGCCGGCCCGCTCGATCTGCATGTCGCGTCCCAATACATGGCCCTGCCGATTACGGTCGATGCGGGCAGCGTCGGCGGCCGGATCTGGTTCGACTTCAGCGACGGCCGGCTGTCGCAGGCGCGCGGCGCGATCTCGGGCCACACGCTCGCGCTTGAACTCGTCAAGGACCGCCCGGTGCTGAGCCTGCCCGCGGCCGAACTGCACTACGACCTCGAACAGGACAACGAGGGCGCGATCTTCAACGTCCACCAGCTCGCGCTCGAATTCGGCGGCGAGACGCCGCTGAGCGACGGCACGCCGTTGATCCGCCGGCTCGACGTGCAGCGGCTCAGCGCCGCGTATCAGGGTCCGAATCTCGGGCGGCGCGCGCTTGCGACCGCGAGCGGCGCCGAGGCGAGCAAGGCCATCGCCGCGCACGGCGAGCGTTTCAGCATCGACGGCGACGCCATGGACGTCGGGCTGCTCGCGGATATCGCGCGCACGCTGCCCTTGCCCGACCCCGTCGCCGAAGCGCTCGAACGCTTCGAGCCGCGCGGCATCCTGCGCGACTACGCGATCGCGTTCGCGCGCCCCGCGCCGTCGACCGAACAGGCCGAGATGGCCCAACGCAACAACAAGGTCCAGGCCATCGAGCACGTGCGCTTCAAGGCCGCATTCGAAGGGCTCGGCGTCTCGGCGCAGATGCCCAAACCGGGCCTCAACGCGCACCACCATCCGTACAGCGGCCTGCCCGGCTTCAATAATCTGCGCGGCGCGATCGACGCCGACGAAGGCAAGGGCGCGCTCGATCTCGACGCGGCCAACGCCTCGATCACGATCCGCGGTCTGTTCGACGAGCCCGAACTCGACTTCGACCAGCTTGCGGGACGCACGACCTGGTCGATCAAGGACACGGCCGATCCGAACCAGCCCGCGATCGACGTCAAGATCGAACGCCTGCGCTTCGCGAACGACGACGCGCACGGCGCATTGAGCGCCGCCTACCGCAAATCGGCGCCCGGGCGCGGCTGGCTCGATCTCGACGCCGGGCTCGACGAACTGTCGGTCGCGCGCGTGCCGCGCTATCTGCCGACCTCGATCTCCGACAAGCTGCGCGCCTATCTGGGCCACGCGCTCGTCGGCGGCACGGGTCGTCGCGCGACGATCGCGATCCACGGCAACCTCGACGAATTCCCGTACGCGCGGCCCGAACAGCACGGCCAATTCCGGATCGAGGCGCCCTTCACGTCCGCGCGTTTCGATCCGTCGCCTTGGCCCGCCAAACGCACGAGCTTCGGCAAGCTCGAAAGCTGGCCGCCGTTCGAGGACATCGACGGACGCTTCCTGATCGACAACCATCTGCTGCGTTTCGATATCGCCGCGGGCCGGTATCGCGGCATCAAGGTCGATGCGGTCCGCGGCGAGATCGCCGATCTGTCGGACCGGTCGCGCCCGTTGACGATCGAGGGCAACGCGCATGGACCGCTCGGCGACATGCTCGCCTATCTGAACGAGAGTCCGATCCCCGACTCGGTCGATCGCATGACGGAGAAGATCCGCGCAACCGGCGACGCGCGGCTCCTGTTCACGCTCGCGGTGCCGCGCGGCGAGCCCCACGGTCAATTGCAGACCAAGGGCCGCGTGACGCTCGACGGCAACGACCTCACGTATGCGAATCTCCCGACGGTCACGCATCTCGGCGGACCCGTCGATTTCACGGGACGCTCGGTCCACATGAGCGGCGTCGACGGCCAGTTTCTCGGCGGTCCGGTCCATGGAACCGGCGGACTCAACGAAGACGGCAGCGTCGCGGTCGATCTCGAAGGCCGCGTCGGAATCGACGCGCTGCGCTCGCTGGCGAATACACCGCGCGCGAACGGCATCTTCGACCGCCTGAACGGCACCGTGCCCTATACGCTGACCGCGCGCGCCGCGCCGCACACGATCCCGGATCTGAGCGTCAAATCGAATCTCGAAGGCCTCGCGATCGATCTGCCCGCGCCCGCGCACAAGACGCCGGGCGAGACCTGGCCGACCGTCGCGAGCCTGCACCGCGTGTCGGGCGGCCCCGGCACCGATCCGAATCAGAGCGTCTCGCAAATCGATATCACGAGCGGCAAGCTCGCCGCGAGTTATGTCATCCAGGGCGTCGCGCATCCGGTCGCGCTCAAAGGCGCGCTCGGCGTTGACAAGCCCGCGACGCTGCCGTCCGAAGGCGTCGTCGCGGCCGTCGATCTCGCGACGCTCGATCTCGACCAATGGCGCGTCGCGATCAACACGATGCTTCACCCGAACAGCACGCCGACGCGCAACGCGCCGCCGCCTGCCCCGCTGCCCGCGACTGCGAACGGGAACGACAGCGGGACGATCAGCGCAAGCGCGGAAGCCCCGACGGCCGCCTCCGGGGCCGAAGCCGACGGACATCCCGGCGCCGAAGCCGAGGCTGGCATGTCGGCGGGCCAGAGCTTCATGCCGACGCGGATCGCGGCACACGTCGAAACGCTGACGCTGCTCAAGCGGCACTGGGAAAACGTCGTCCTCGGCGCATCGCACGACGGCGACGTCTGGCAAGCCAATCTCGCGTCGAATCAGGTGTCGGGGCACGTTTCATGGCGCGCGCCGGCGCACGGCGCGCATGGCGAACTCGACGCGCGGCTCGCGAAGCTCGAAATCCCGAAGGTCACCGAAAACGACGTCGTCGGCCGCATGCTCGAACGCCAGTCGTCCGAATTCCCCGCGGTCGATCTCCAGGTCGACGACCTCATCGTCTACGGGCGCAGCCTCGGCAAACTGACGGTCAACGCGCGCAATACCAATATCGACGATGAACCCGTCTGGCTGCTCGACCGGCTCGAACTCGACAACCCGGCCGCGACGCTGACGGCGACGGGCAACTGGCGCACGTCGCGGCGCGCGCGGTTCATGTCCCCCGGCGAGGATTTCGACAACGACGACCCCGCGATACCGCGGCGCACCGTGCTCGATTTCAAGCTCGACGTCCATGACGCGGGCGCGTTGCTGACGAACCTCGGCTTGCCGCGCACGATCGAGAACGGCAAGGGCACGCTCGCGGGCAAGGTCGGCTGGCGCAGCGGACCGACGTCGATCAACTATCCGACGCTCAACGGCACGCTGTCGGCGGATCTCAGCGGCGGCACGCTCGTCAAGGTCGATCCCGGCGTCGCGAAGCTGCTCGGGCTGCTGTCGCTGCAGACGCTGCTCAAGGTGCTCACGCTGAACTTCCACGACGTGACGGGCCACGGCCTCGCGTTCGACTCGATCACGGCGACCGGCACGATCCACGACGGCGTCGCGCGCACGGACGACTTCAAGCTCGTCACACAGCCGGCGCGCGCGACGATGACCGGCACGATCAATCTCGTCGATCGCGAGGAGTCGCTGCACGTGAAGGTCATCCCGACGCTCAATTTCGGCGCGGCGTCGGTCGCGGTCGCGATCGTCAATCCGCTGCTCGGGCTGGCGACGTTCGCGGGCCAGTACCTGCTGTCCGAATCGATTTCGAACACGTTCGCGCGCGATTACGAAGTCACGGGCCCGTGGCACAAGCCCAAGATCGAGCGGATCCATCCCGATGGGGGTAAGATGGCCCAACCGGTCACCGAGGAAAGCGCGAACTGATGCGCCTCGCGCGCCTCACGTGCCGCGCCGTGCGGTTTTCCCCGCCGTCAGGCGGCACGCGGCGTCGCTGAAGCTGCCCACATGAACGATTCGATCGAAACCGCCTTGCATCCGTACCGCGTTGCAGCAATCCAGATGGTCAGCACGCCGAGCGTCGAGCGCAATCTCGCCGACGCGGCGGTCCTTATCGAGCAGGCGGCGCGCGAGGGCGCGCGGCTCGTGCTGCTGCCCGAATACTTCTGCTTCATGGGCCGCGCGGACACGGACAAGGTCGCGCTGCGCGAACCGGCCGGCGACGGACCGATCCAGACCTTCCTCAAGGACATCGCGCGACGGCTCGAAATCTGGGTCGTCGGCGGCACGCTGCCCGTCGCGGCGCCCGAGCCCGAACGCGTGCTCAACGCGACCTTCGTGTTCGATCCGCAAGGCCGCGAGGTCGTCCGCTACGACAAGATTCACCTGTTCAACTTCGTCAAGGGCGCCGAGGCCTTCGACGAGGCGCGCACGATCCGTCCGGGCACCGAGGTCCGCGGGTTCGACGCGCCGTTCGGCCGCGTCGGGCTGTCGGTCTGCTACGACCTGCGGTTCCCCGAACTCTATCGGGCGCTCGGCGATTGCACGCTGATCGTCGTGCCCTCCGCGTTCACCTACACGACGGGACACGCCCATTGGGAGATGCTGCTGCGCGCGCGCGCAGTCGAAAACCAGTGTTACGTGCTGGCCGCCGCGCAAGGCGGCAAGCATGAGAACGGCAGACGCACATGGGGTCACAGCATGCTGATCGATCCCTGGGGCACGATCGTCGCACAACGCGACGAAGGGCCCGGCGTGGTCGCCGCAGACATCGATCCCGCGCGGATCGCCGAGGTCCGGCAGAGTCTGCCGGCGCTGCGGCACCGCGTGCTCGCCTAGGCCGCGCGCGGCGCGCGACGGCGGATCGCCGAATTCAAGAACGTTAACTTTTGCTGCGCATGAAGATCATCGAACCCGGAATCCAGAATCTCGCCCTTGCCAAGGACGTCCTGCTCACGCCGTATGGACTCGACGAAGGGCTGCTGCTGCGCACGCTCGGCGAGATCTTCACGCACCGCGTCGACTACGCCGATCTCTACTTCCAGGCGACGCGCAGCGAAGCATGGAGTCTCGAGGAAGGCATCGTGAAGTCGGGCAGTTTCTCGATCGACCAGGGCGTCGGCGTGCGCGCCGTCGCCGGCGACCGGACAGCGTTCGCGTATTCCGACGACCTGTCGGCCGACGCGCTGCGCCAGGCCGCGCTCGCGACGCGCGCGATCGGCCGCGAGGGCGGTTCGGGCAAGACGCGCGTCAAGGTCGCGAACACGCTGCGCGGCGTCGCCGGACGCGATCTGTATCTGCGCGCCGACCCGCTCGCGTCGCTCGACGCGACGCAAAAAGTCGCGCTGCTCGAACGCGTCGAGGCCATCGCGCGCAAGCGCGACCCGCGCATCAAGCAGGTCATGGCGGGGCTCGCGGGCGAATACGATGTCGTGCTCGTCGCGCGCAGCGACGGCGCGCTGGCCGCGGACGTGCGCCCGCTCGTGCGCCTGTCGGTGACGGTCATCGCCGAACAGAACGGCCGCCGCGAAATCGGCAGCGGCGGCGGCGGCGGCCGTTACGACTACGGCTACTTCACCGACGATCTGCTCGAACGCTATGTCGACGACGCGGTGCGCGGCGCGCTCGTCAATCTCGAAGCGCGTCCGGCACCGGCCGGCGGCATGACCGTCGTGCTCGGTCCTGGCTGGCCCGGCGTGCTGCTGCACGAGGCGATCGGCCACGGTCTCGAAGGCGATTTCAACCGCAAGGGATCGTCGGCGTTCGCGGGACGCGTCGGCGAACGCGTCGCGGCGCCCGGCGTCACGGTCGTCGACGACGGCACGCTGCCGAATCGCCGCGGCTCGCTGAACATCGACGACGAAGGCAATCCGACGCAATGCACGACGCTCATCGAGGACGGCGTGCTCAAGGGCTATATCCAGGACTCGCTGAACGCGCGGCTCATGAAGGTGCCGGTCACGGGCAACGCGCGCCGCGAGTCGTATGCGGCGCTGCCGATGCCGCGCATGACGAACACCTATATGCTCGGCGGCGACAAGGATCCGCAGGAAATCATCGCGTCGGTCAAGAACGGCCTCTACGCGGTCAATTTCGGCGGCGGACAGGTCGACATCACGAACGGCAAGTTCGTGTTCTCGGCGTCCGAGGCGTACATGATCGAGAACGGCAAGATCACCTATCCGGTCAAGGGCGCGACGCTGATCGGCAACGGTCCCGAGTCGCTCAAGTTCGTGAGCATGATCGGCAACGACATGGCGCTCGACACGGGCGTCGGCGTCTGCGGCAAGGAAGGCCAGAGCGTGCCCGTCGGCGTCGGACAGCCGACGCTGCGCATCGATCAGATGACGGTCGGCGGCACCGCGCAGTAACGCGGCCGGTCCGCATGGACGGTACATCCGGCCGGTACGTGCGGCCGGATGTGCAGTCCATTCGTGCGGACGCCCCTCGAACACCCACGCGGAATCGCTGCATGCGCACGGGGCCGGTTTCCCCTCGGTGACCCGCGTTCGCGGGACCGCGCGAGTCCGTGTTCTCCCGCGCACGCGCGGGTTCCCGGCGCCCGGGCCCGCAGCGCCGAACCGTTTGAAGCCCGCCGAACCTCATCGCAAATTTCGTGCATCGATCCGCAATAAATTGCAGATTTATCGCATTTTAGTGTTGCGATACTTGCATTCCGCGCTTGCCATCGGTATAAAGCGGGATCTGCTTCATTTTTAGCCGCCTTCGATTCCATGTTCGCCAGCCGCTTTTACTTTTGGTTTTATGCGTTTCTCGCACCGCTGGCGGATGGAGAGGGTCGCTGCTGAACTGAAAGCAACCGAAACCGAAAAAACCGCCAGCCGAGTCTGGCGGTTTTTTTATGCCCGAATTTTCCCAACACTCACTTAAACGAATCTGTCAGCGGTGCCTGCATCGCGGATCCGATGGCAAGCCAGGAGAACACAATGATTCCGCACAATACCGATGACGTTCGCATCCGCGAATTGAAAGAACTCACGCCCCCTTCGCATCTGATTCGGGAACTGCCGTGCCGCGACGAATCGGCCGAGCTCATCTATCAGACGCGCAATGCGATTCATCGCATTCTCCACGGCATGGACGATCGCCTCGTCGTGATCGTCGGGCCGTGCTCGATTCACGATCCGAAAGCGGCGCTCGACTACGCGGCGCGCCTCTCGGCGCTGCGCAAGACGCTCGCGGGCGAGCTCGAGATCGTCATGCGCGTCTATTTCGAAAAGCCGCGCACGACGGTCGGCTGGAAGGGACTCATCAACGACCCGCATCTCGACAACAGCTTCAAGATCAACGAAGGCCTGCGCACCGCGCGCGAATTGCTCGCCGGGATCAACGAACTCGGCCTGCCCGCGGCAACCGAATACCTCGACATGATCAGCCCGCAATACATCGCGGATCTGATTTCGTGGGGTGCGATCGGCGCGCGCACGACGGAGTCGCAGGTCCATCGCGAACTCGCATCCGGACTCTCGTGCCCGGTCGGATTCAAGAACGGCACCGACGGCAACGTGCGGATCGCCGTCGATGCGATCAAGGCCGCGTCGCAGCCCCACCACTTCTTGTCGGTCACGAAGGGCGGCCATTCGGCGATCGTCTCGACGTCGGGCAATGAGGATTGCCACGTGATTCTGCGCGGCGGCAAGGCACCGAACTATGACGCCGCGAGCGTCGACGCCGCGTGCGCCGACATCGGAAAAGCGGGCCTCGCGGCGCGCCTGATGATCGATGCGAGCCACGCGAACAGCCAGAAGAAGCACGAGAACCAGATCCCCGTCTGCGCCGACATCGGCCGGCAGGTCGCGGGCGGCGACGATCGCATCATCGGCGTCATGATCGAGTCGCACCTCGTCGCGGGCCGCCAGGATCTGACCCAGGGTTGCGCGTTGACCTACGGTCAGAGCATCACCGACGCGTGCATTTCGTGGGACGAGACCGTGCCCGTGCTCGAAGGGCTTGCCGACGCCGTGCGTCAGCGCCGCGTCAAGAGCGGTCGCGGCAACTAAGCCGGGGCCGGGCGAGACGGCGACGCAGACCTGCGCCGCCGATCGCCGGCCGCATGGGTCAACGCCGGTGTTCGTTGAGCCAGAGCACGTCGGTGCCGCCCGCCGCGCGATTGAGCACGCGCGCGAGCACGAACAGCAGATCGGACAACCGGTTCAGGTAGTGACGCGCATGTGCCTCGACGGCCGCCTGCGCGCCGAGGATCACGACCGAGCGCTCGGCGCGCCGGCAGACCGTGCGGCTCACGTGCGCGAGCGCCGCCGTACGCGATCCGCCCGGCAGGATGAACTCGGCAAGCGGCGGCAACGTCGCATTGAACTGTTCGAGCCAGGCATCGAGTTGTTCGACCTGCGCGTCGCGGAGCACCACTTGGCCCGGCATGCAGAGTTCGCCGCCCAGATCGAACAGATCGTGCTGGATGCGTGTCAGCGCCGCGCGCACTTCATCGGGCAAGGTCTCGCAGAGCAGCACGCCGAGCGTCGAATTCAATTCATCGACGTCGCCGATCGCCGCGATGCGCGCGTCCGCCTTGCTCACGCGCGAGCCGTCGCCAAGTCCCGTCGAACCGTCGTCGCCGACCCGCGTCGCGATCTTGCTCAACCGATTTCCCATCCTCCACCCCCTCCCGAATCCGTCACGCCCATGCATCACGCCGATGCGCGTGCATTATAGAACCCGCATCGTAGGCGCCCGCGATTCGCATTCGGCAGTAGAATCGTTTGAACCGGGCATGCACATGCATGCACAACAACGAAATCGCGTTCACGCGATCACACTGTCCCGTTGAAGCTCAACACGGGAGGAGGCAGCAGTGAATCACCCCGCACCACCCGCATCGGTGGGACGCGTCGCCCTGCCCGCGGCGTTGCTCGAAGCGTTGCGAGACCTGTACGGCGACCGCCTGTCGGTAGCCGAAGCCGTTCGCGCCCACCATGGCCGCGATGAATCGGCATTCGATCCGCACCTGCCCGACGCCGTCGTATTCGCGGAGCGAACGCACGAAATCGCCCGGACCCTCGCGCTTTGTGCACAGCACCAGATTCCCGTGATCCCGTACGGCGTGGGCTCGTCGCTCGAAGGTCACGTGCTCGCGGTCCGAGGCGGCATCTCGATCGATCTGTCGCGCATGAACCGGATCGTCTCGATCGATGCCGACGATCTCATCGCGACCGTCGAACCCGGCGTCACGCGCAAGCAGCTCAACGACGCGCTGCGCGGCACCGGCCTGTTCTTTCCGATCGATCCGGGCGCCGACGCGAGCCTCGGCGGCATGTGCGCGACGCGCGCCTCGGGCACCAATGCCGTGCGCTACGGCTCGATGCGCGAAAACGTGCTCGGCCTCGAAGTCGCGCTCGCCGACGGCCGCGTGATCCGGACCGGCACGCGCGCGCGCAAATCATCGGCCGGTTACGACCTCACGCGCTTGTTCGTCGGCTCCGAAGGCACGCTCGGCGTGATCAGCGAAGTCACCGTGCGCCTGCACCCGTTGCCCGAAGCCGTGTCCGCGGCGCGCTGCACGTTCGGCGGCATGGTCGACGCGGTCAATGCCGTGATCCAGACGATCCAGCTCGGCGTGCCGATCGCACGCGCCGAATTCGTCGATGCGCTCGCCGCGCGCTCGCTGAACCAGTATTCGCACCTGACGCTCAAGGAGGCGCCGCAGCTGTTCTTCGAATTTCACGGCTCCGAAGCGAGCGTCGCCGAGCAGGCCAAGGTCGTCGAACAGATCGTCGCGGACCACGGCGGCGAACAATTCGAGTGGGCGACCCAGCCCGAGGATCGCTCGCGCCTCTGGAACGCGCGCCATCATGCGTACTTCGCGATGCTCCAGCTCAAACCCGGCAGCCGCGCGATCACGACCGACGTCTGCGTGCCGATCTCACGGCTCGCCGAATGCATCGCCGGCACCGAGATCGATATCGCGGCGTCGGACTTGCCCTGCCCGATCGTCGGGCACGTCGGCGACGGCAATTTCCACGTCGCGATCCTCGTCGACCCGAACCGTCCCGAGGAATTCGACGAAGCCGAGCGGCTCAATGCGCTCATCGTGCGCCGCGCGCTCGCGCTCGGCGGCACGTGCACGGGCGAGCACGGCGTCGGCCTGCACAAGATCGGCTTCATGCGCGAGGAGCACGGCGAGGACGCGCTCGACGTCATGCGCGCGATCAAGCACGCACTCGATCCGTCGAACCTGTTGAATCCGGGCAAGATGTTCACCCCCGAGCGCACGCCATCATGACCCACCTGAGCGCCGGTGAACTGAGCCCCGTCGCCTTCGAGGCGCGCCAGCGCGAACTCGTCGCGGCGCTCTCGAACGTCGTGCCGCCGCGCGTGCTGCTGCATCGAAGCGAGGACACGATCCCCTACGAATGCGACGGCCTCGCGGCCTACCGGCGCGTGCCGCTCGCGGTCGCTTTGCCCGAGAACGAGATCCAGGTCCAGCGGATCCTGCAGGTCTGCCACCGGCTCAACGTGCCGGTCGTGCCGCGCGGCGCGGGCACCGGCTTGTCGGGCGGCGCGATGCCGATCGCCGACGGGCTCGTTCTGTCGCTCGCGCGCCTGCGCAACATCGTCGAGGTCGATCCGTACGCGCGGACGGTCACGGTTCAGCCGGGCGTGCGCAACGCGCAGATCTCGGAAGTCGCGGCGCCGTTCGGCCTCTACTACGCGCCGGATCCGTCGTCGCAGATCGCCTGCACGATCGGCGGCAACGTCGCCGAAAACTCGGGCGGCGTCCATTGCCTCAAGTACGGCCTGACCGTGCACAACGTGCTGCGCGTGCGCGCGGTGACGATGGACGGCCAGATCGTCGAATTCGGCTCGCTCGCGCCCGACGCGCCCGGGCTCGATCTGCTCGCCGTGCTGATCGGCAGTGAAGGCATGTTCGCCATCGTCACCGAGGTCACGGTCAAGCTGATCCCGAAGCCGCAGACCGCGCAGGTCATCATGGCGAGCTTCGACGACGTCGAGAAAGGCGGCGAGGCCGTCGCGGCGATCATCGCGGCGGGCCTGATTCCCGCGGGCCTCGAAATGATGGACAAACCCGCGACGCGCGCCGTCGAGGAATTCGTCGAGGCCGGCTACGACACCGACGCGGCGGCGATTCTGCTCTGCGAATCGGACGGCACGCCCGAGGAAGTCGCCGAGGAGATCGAGCGGATGACGGCTGTCCTCCGCGCGCACGGCGCGACGCGCATTCAGGTCTCGCGCTCCGAACCCGAGCGCTTGCGCTTCTGGTCGGGCCGCAAGAATGCGTTCCCGGCCGCGGGCCGCGTCTCGCCCGATTACTACTGCATGGACGGCACGATTCCCCGGCGCAGCATCGGCGTGCTGCTCAAGCGGATCGCCGAGTTGGAGGCGAAGTATCAATTGCGCTGCATGAACGTGTTCCATGCGGGCGACGGCAATATGCATCCGCTGATCCTGTTCAACGGCAACGATCTCGACGAATGGCATCGCGCCGAGGCGTTCGGCTGCGACATCCTCGAATGCTGCGTCGAACTCGGCGGCACGATCACGGGCGAACATGGCGTGGGGATCGAGAAAATCAATTCGATGTGCGTGCAGTTCTCGCCCGAGGAGCGCGATGCGTTCTTCGGCGTCAAGCGCGCCTTCGATCCCGAAGGGCTGCTGAATCCCGACAAGGGCATCCCCACGCGCGCACGCTGCGCCGACTACGGCAAGATGCACATCGTGCGCGGCCAGATGCCGTTTGCCGATTTGCCGAGGTTCTGATCGATGGAACGTTCACGGATCCCGGAAGCCAATGTGATCGACGCGTTTCGCTCGCAGATCACCGCAGCGACGGCGCAACGCCGGCCGCTGCGCATCCGCGGCGGCGGCACGAAGGACTGGTACGGGCAATCGCTCACGGGCGACGTGCTCGATACGCGCGCCTATTCCGGCATCATCGAGTACGACCCCGCCGAACTCGTGATCACGGCGCGCTGCGGCACGCCGCTCGCCGAGATCGAGCAGGTGCTCGCCGGCCGTCAGCAGATGCTCGCCTTCGAACCGCCGCATTTCACGCATCTCGGCGACGGCGGTCTCGCGACGATCGGCGGCGTCGTCGCCGCGGGACTCGCGGGTCCCCGCCGGCCCTTCGCGGGCGCGATCCGCGACTTCGTGCTCGGCGCGTCGATCCTCGACGGAAACGGTCAACGCTTGAACTTCGGCGGCCGCGTCATGAAAAACGTCGCGGGCTATGACGTCGCGCGGCTCATGGCGGGCTCGCTCGGCACGCTCGGCCTGATTCTCGACGTCTCGCTCAAGGTGCTGCCCGTCGCGGTCGCCGAGACCACGCTCAAGTTCGAATGCAATGCGAGCGATGCGGTGCGCAAGATCAACGAATGGGCGGGACGTCCGCTGCCGATCTCGGCGACGGCCTGGCGCAACGGCGTCATGGCGATCCGGCTTTCGGGCGCCGAAGCCGCGATCAAGTCCGCTCGAACCACCCTCGGCGGCGAAGCCGTCGACGCCGTCGAAGCCACGCGGTTCTGGGACGGCTTGCGCGAGCAGACCGACCCGTACTTCACCGATATCCCCGACGGCTGCGGTCTATGGCGTATCGCGGTGCCGCCGATCGCGGAGCCCGCGCCGCTGCAGGGACAACGTCTGATGGAATGGGGGTGCGCGCAGCGCTGGTGGGTCACCGACATCGATCCGCAGCAACTGCGCGTGAACGCCTACCAGGGCGGCGGCCATGCGACGCTGTTCCGCGGCGGCGACAAGCGGCTCGGGGTCTTCACGCCGCTCGCGCCCCCGTTGATGGCGATTCATCGGCGGCTCAAGCAACAGTTCGATCCCGCGAGCATCTTCAACCGGGGCCGCCTCTACCCTGACTTCTGACGCCGCGCGCGTGCGGCGCCTGCCAAGCAACCCAGACCGATCCTTCATGCAAACGAACCTTGCCGAATTCATGCGCTCGACGCCCGACGGCGACGAAGCCGAACGGATCCTGCGCAAGTGCGTGCATTGCGGCTTCTGCACCGCAACGTGTCCGACGTACCAGCTCCTCGGCGACGAGCTCGACGGGCCGCGCGGGCGGATCTATCTGATCAAGCAAATGGTCGAGGGCGCGCCGGTCACGCGCAGCACCCAGCAGCATCTCGATCGATGCCTGACGTGCCGCAGTTGCGAATCGACCTGTCCGTCGGGCGTGCAATACGGACGGCTCGTCGAAATCGGGCGCAAGCACGTCGAGCAGACGGTGCCGCGTACGCTCGCGCAGCGCGTGCTGCGGCGCGCGCTCGCAACCGTGCTGCCGCAGCCGACGCTGTTCGCGCCGATGTATCTCGTCGGACTCCGGTTTCGCCGCGTGCTGCCGCGCAAGCTCCGCGACAAGCTGCCCGCGCGCCGAGCGGCCGGCGTACGGCCCACGCGCTCGCATCCGCGCAAGATGTTGATGCTCGACGGCTGCGTGCAGCCTTCGATGATGCCCAATATCAATACGGCGACCGCGCGCGTATTCGACGCGCTCGGCGTGCAGCTCGTCAGCGCGCCGTCCGCGGGCTGCTGCGGCGCGTTGCGCCTGCATCTGAGCTACGAGGACGAGGCGCTCGAAGACATGCGCCGCAATATCGACGCGTGGTGGCCGCATATCGAGGCGGGCGTCGAGGCGATCGTCATGAACGCGTCGGGATGCGGCGCGACCGTACGCGAGTACGGACACCTGCTGCGCAACGATCCGCTCTATGCCGCCAAGGCGCGCCGCATCAGCGAACTCACGCGCGATGTCTGCGAAATCCTGCCGGGATTCGAGACCGAACTCGCCGAACGCGCGACCGAGCGCGGCGCGCGGCGCGATCTCCATGTCGTCGCCTACCATCCGCCGTGTACGCTCCAGCATGGCCAGCAGGTCCGCGGCAGCGTCGAGAACCTGCTCGCCGGCCTCGGCGTCGAAGTCCGCCTGCCTGCCGACAGCCATCTGTGCTGCGGATCCGCCGGCACCTATTCGATCCTCCAGCCGGGCCTGTCCTACCGCTTGCGCGATCAGAAGCTCGGCAAGCTCGCCGCGACCGAACCGCAAGCGATCGTTTCGGGCAATATCGGGTGTCTCGCCCATCTGCAAAGCGGCACGTCGAAGCCCGTCATGCACTGGATCGAACTCGTCGATCGCATGATCAGCTAGCGAGGCCGCGACGCCGCGCCCGTGCCCGCGTGTCGGGCGCATGGGTCATGTCGGTCGTATCTGGCGTATCTGGCGTATCTGGCGTATCTGGCGTATCTGGCGTATCTGGCGTATCTGGCGTATCTGGCGTATCTGGCGTATCTGGCGTATCTGGCGTATCCGGCGTATCCGGCGTATCCGGCGTATCCGGCGTATCCGGCGTATCCGGCGTATCCGGTGCGACGCGGCGGATACCCGACGGTTCGCACCAAGACGCGGACACGATCCGTCCTTAAGCGCCCCGTATAATTCGCCGTTATTGCCTGTATCGCCGACCAGGGGCCGACCGGCGCCCGCGTTTTCTCGCCGCATTTCCATGTCTGACATCGCAGTCCGCCTTGACACCGTCCGCCGCCGCATCGGACTCGCCGCCGCCGATGCGCACCGCAGTGCGTCGTCGGTCGAACTCATGGCGGTATCGAAGACCTTCCCCGCCGAGGCGATCCGGGATGCTCACCGGCATGGACAACGGATCTTCGGCGAAAGCTATCTGCAAGAAGCGCTCGCCAAGATCGAGGCGCTCGCCGATCTGAGGCCCGCGATCGAATGGCATTTCATCGGTCCCGTCCAAAGCAACAAGACGCGCCCGATCGCCGAACACTTCGACTGGGTCCACTCGGTGGATCGGCTCAAGATCGCCGAGCGCCTGTCGGCGCAGCGACCCGAGCATCTCGCGCCGCTCAACGTCTGTATCCAGGTCAATATCAGCGGCGAAGCGACCAAAAGCGGGCTTGCGGCCGACGCCGTCCCCGAGGTCGCGCGCGCCGTCGCCGCGCTCCCGAGACTGCGGCTGCGCGGACTCATGGCGATTCCCGAACCCGCGCAGACGCTTGAAGCGCAACGCATGCCGCACCGTGCGTTGCGCGCGTTGTTCGATGTCCTGCGCAACGACGGCCTCGCGCTCGACACGCTGTCGATCGGCATGTCCGACGATCTCGAAGCCGCGATTCTCGAAGGCGCGACGATCGTGCGCGTGGGGACGGCCGTGTTCGGCACGCGCGACTATGCAAGCCACTGAGCGCCCCGCAGAGCGCCCGCTTCAGCGAGCCATCGGGTGGCCCGCCGCGCCGCGCGCCATGGCGTCTCGCACGATCCGCCGCGGCCGCCATCCGGACCGCGAGCGGAAAAACACGCCGCATCGACGTCGTCACGATCGATCCGAAGCCGGCGGTCCGCGTGCAGGAATGCCACGGATCGCACGCGAAACTTCCTTCTATTGCGCTCCGACAGCACAATCGCGGGCGGACACAATGCAGCACCGGTCCGGCGTCCCCGGACGGAATTCCTCTTACGCACACTCACGCAGACACGTTCGACCATGAAAATTGCATTCATCGGTGGCGGCAACATGGCGTCCGCCCTGATCGGCGGCTTGATCAAGCAAGGCACCGCGGCAGCCTATATCTACGCGATCGACCCGATCGCCGAGACGCGCGAGCGCCTCGAGAAGGCGTTCCGGATCGTCACCGCCGATGCACCGACAGGCAAACTCGCCGACTACGATGCGATCGTGCTCGCGGTCAAACCGCAGACGCTCAAGGAAGCCGCGGAGGCAATCCGCCCGTTCATCGCCGAACGTCAGTTGATCATCAGCATCGCGGCCGGCGTGCGCTCCGGCGATGTCGCGCGCTGGCTCGGCGGCCATACGCGGATCGTGCGTGCGATGCCGAATACGCCGGCGCTCGTCGGGCTCGGCGTCACGGGACTGCTCGCCGCGCCGACCGTCAATCAGGACGGGCGCGAGCTCGCCGAGCAGGTGCTCGAGGCCGTCGGAGAAGTGGTCTGGTGCAACAGCGAGACAGAGATCGACAGCATCACGGCGCTCTCCGGCAGCGGACCCGCCTATGTCTTCTACTTCATGGAAGCGCTCGCGAAGGCGGCGCAGAATCTCGGCTTCCCGGCCGACGAGGCGCGCCGCCTCGCCGTGGGGACCTTCACGGGCGCCGCGCAACTCGCCGCGCAGTCCGACGAACCGCTGAGCCTGCTGCGCGAGCGCGTGACGTCCAAGGGCGGCACGACGGCGGCGGCGATCGCCTCGTTCATGGAATCGGGTATCGCCGAAGCGATCGTCAAAGGCACGTCAGCGGCCCGTGATCGCGCCTTCGAGATGGGCGAAGAATTCGGCCGCAGCTAAGACTGGCCAAACCGACGGGCGAACCGCGACGGGCGGACCGCGGCGCTCGATGCCGCGCGCCGCCCTGCCCCCTACGCGTCCCTTACGACAACGCGTAATGCGCGGCGATGCCCGCGAACAGGATGCCGCCGAGCCAGTTGTTATGGCGAAACGCGGCAAAACAGCCCTTCGGATCGCGCGTCCGGATCATCCGGTAGTGCATGATCACGCAGACGACTGCCCCCGCGAGACCGATCCAGTACGGCCACGTGTAGTGCAACGCCACGCCGATGCCCGCGTAGATCGCGCAGACCGCCGCATAGCAGAGCATGATCGCGAGCACGTCGAACCGGCCGAACGTGATCGCCGAGGTCCGGATGCCGATCTTGAGATCGTCCTCGCGATCGACCATCGCATATTCGGTGTCGTACGCGATCGACCAGAAGACATTCGCGGCGAGCATGAGCCATGCAAGCGGCGGCACCGCGTTCTGGACGGCCGCGAAGCCCATCGGAATGCCGAAGCCGAACGCGATGCCCAGATACGCCTGCGGGATCGCGAAAAACCGTTTCATGAACGGATAGGTGCCCGCGACGAACAGCGCGACGACCGACAACTGCTTCGTCAGGCCGTTGAGCGGCTGGATCAGCAGAAACGCGATCAGCGAGAGCACGATCGCGATGGTGATCGCTTCCCATGCGTGAATACGGCCCGAGGTCAGCGGACGTTGCGCGGTGCGCCGCACGTGCAGATCGAAATCGCGGTCGGCGTAATCGTTGATCGCGCAGCCGGCCGAGCGCATGAGCACCGTGCCGACGATGAAGATGACGAGCACGCCCGGCGTCGGATGTCCGTGCGCGGCGATCCACAGCGCGTTGAGCGTCGGCCAGAGCAGCAGCAAGCTGCCGATCGGCTTGTCCATCCGGATCAGCCGCAGATACTGCGGGAGCCGGGACGTCAGGGAAGCAGAACTCATGATGCGCTACGCCCCGCTTGCACGGGGCGTCGATACGTTAGAACAGGGTCAGGCGACGAGCAGCGAGCGCAGCATCCACGCGGTCTTCTCGTGCGTCTGCATGCGCTGGGTCAGCAAGTCGGCGCTCGGTTCGTCGGCTGCCGCGTCGGTCTCGGGGAAGGTCGCGCGCGCGGTCCGCGTCACGGCCTCGTGACCCTCGACGAGCTGGCGGATCATGTCTTCGGCCGACGGCACGCCGTCCGCTTCGGGAATCGACGACAGCTTCGCGAACTCCTTGTACGTACCCGGCGCCGGGAAGCCCAGCGCGCGAATGCGTTCGGCGATCGAATCGACGGCCAGCGCGAGTTCGTTGTACTGCCCCTCGAACATCAGGTGCAGCGTGTTGAACATCGGGCCCGTGACGTTCCAGTGGAAATTGTGCGTCTTCAGATAGAGCGTGTACGTATCGGCGAGCAGGCGGCTCAGGCCGTCCGCAATCTTCTTGCGGTCCTTGTCGCTGATACCGATATTGATCGAAGGGCTGCTTGCTTCTTTCTTGGCCATGCGGACTCCTCGGGGAACGGAAAACGGCGTGATCTTCAAGAGTGTAGCCGAAGCACCCGCGCCATCGGACCGCATGACGCAGGGTGCTTGATCGTCGTCAGACTCAGTTGACGTTCGCCGGCAAATCGAGACGCTTCACACCGGGGATTTGACACGCCATGACGGCGTCGAAAATGGCGTCGATGGCCTTCTGGCGCGTGAAGCTCTTGCGCCAGACGAGCACGACGCGGCGGTCGGGAACCGGCTCGCGGAACGGCACATAGCGCAGCAGCCCCGCATCGGTATTGGCGGCGGCGATATCGATCATCGCGCCGGCCTGGGGCAGCGACGTGCGCGGCAGCACCGTGATGCCGACGCCGCTCGCGACCATATGGCGGATCGTTTCGAGCGACGAGCCTTCGAACGTCTTCTGGATGCCGTCCGAGTTCTGCGAAAAACGCATGAGCTCGGGGCACACGCCGATCACATGGTCCCGGAAACAGTGGCCCGAGCCGAGCAGCAGCATCGTCTCCTGCTTGAGATCGTCGGCGTCGATCGCGTCGCGCGTTTCCCAGCGATGGCCGGCCGGCACCGCGACGACGAACGGTTCGTCGTACAGCGGCCGCACCATGAGTCCGGTCTCGGGAAACGGCAGCGCCAGGATCGCGGCGTCGATCTCGCCCTGCTTGAGCAGTTCGATGAGCTTGAGCGTGTAGTTTTCCTGAAGCATCAGCGGCATCTGCGGCACCGCGTCGATCATCTGCTTGACGAGCGTCGGCAGCAAATAGGGTCCGATCGTGTAGATCACGCCGAGCCGCAGCGATCCGATCAGCGGGTCTTTGCCCTGCTTCGCGATTTCCTTGATCGCGAGCGTCTGTTCGAGCACGCGCTGCGCTTGCGCGACGATCTGCTCGCCGACGGGCGTCACACTGACTTCACTCGTGCCGCGCTCGAAGATCTGAACATTGAGTTCGTCTTCGAGTTTCTTGATCGCAACGGACAGCGTCGGCTGGCTCACGAAGCAGGCCTCGGCCGCACGACCGAAGTGCCGTTCGCGGGCGACGGCCACGATATATTTGAGTTCCGTTAAAGTCATTGATTATCAACAAGGCGCTTCGATAGGTTTTCCCTCTTATACACCTTGCGGATGGCTTCGCCAAGAAGGCGCTCACATAAATCGGCGCCGACGTCGCGAGGACAGGGCCAAGCCGAGTCCTCGCGCCGGGTTTCGCCGCGTCACGTGCGCGCGCGTGACGTATTACGGTATTTGACCGTGCGGAATTCGATACGGCCCGACTCGATCGGGAAGACCTCGACGGTCACGGTTTTCTGACCCGCGACCTGTCCTTCGCGCACCGTCAGCGCAATCGTGCCGTCATCGCCCGCTTCGAGGACCTTGGTCGAACAGCCGATCCCCGCGAAAGTACGCATGACGAATTTGCACTTCCCGTCCGCAATAAGCTCGAGGTTGTACGGCTCCGACGATTGCGGCAGCTCCACGCGAATCCGGTAAAGCGTGCCGCGTTCGCCGCGCATCAGGATCGACTCCGAGGTCCCGATATCGCGCCGGCAAAATGTCAAATCGGTCTGCGTCTTGATCGGATAGGTTCGAAATCGCGCCCCGACGAACTGGGGCGCGCCGACGAAGCGATCTTGGGGATCCGCGTCCGGGCGGCGCGTCAAATAGCATTGGCCGGTCGCCGATAAATCGGTCCGGTGCGGCTCGCCCGTCACGCACGCACGTGTCTCGCGCCGCCAACGCGCGCCGTAGGCATCGAACGTGACATTTCGCATGCCACGGGCCGTCGAAAGCGTGCGTGCGAGGCCCTCCGCCTCGGCCTCCGAGAGATTGCCGAAGCGGCGCTCATCGACCGTGCGCGCCGACGCGGCGGCGGTTCTCGGCGACGGCGCCTGAGCGACCGGGTGGGATCGTTGGGACCATGTGGCCGTCGCCACCCGCGGATTCAGCATCATCGTGACACTCCTAAACCGATTTGAAGAGACGCGACCCGATCGAAGCGACGTCGCGTGCGCTTCGCGCTCGATGGCGGCAACGGTGCCGCTGCAACCACACGCTTCAAGCATCGAGTGAATACGCGTCGCGAGCTTAGTCAGCACGGACACTCGACATTTTCAAATTCCGAATCGGTCAATCGATCTCCAGGTGAGGCGTGCGCCTCACGCCTTCAGAAAATGTTCGCGCCCGCCAAGCCAGCGGTCGAGATGCGCTTGAGCGGCGGCGGGGAAATCACTGAGCAGACGCGTTGCCGCACTGCGCGCCGGCTCGATCATCCAGCCGTCTTCGTTGATATCCGCAAAGCGCAGCATGGCGGCGCCCGATTGCCGCGCGCCGAGAAATTCGCCGGGCCCGCGGATCTCGAGGTCGCGCCGCGCGATCTCGAAGCCGTCGGCCGTCTCGCGCATCGTCGACAGCCGCGCGCGCGCCGTCAACGACAGCGGATTCGCATACACGAGCACGCAGACCGAGGCCGCGGTCCCGCGACCCACGCGTCCGCGCAATTGATGAAGCTGCGCGAGGCCGAAACGCTCGGCGTGTTCGATGACCATCAGCGACGCATTCGGCACATCGACGCCGACTTCGATCACCGTCGTCGCGACGAGCAATTGAATGCGGTTATCGATAAACCCCGACATGACGGCCGCCTTGTCGGCGGGCGCGAGCTTGCCGTGCACGAGGCCGACCGCGAGTTCGGGCAGCGCGGCGACGAGCGTCGCATGCGTATCGACGGCCGTCTGAAGCTGCAGCGCCTCGCTTTCCTCGATCAACGGGCACACCCAGTAGACCTGCCGGCCGCCGAGCGCCGCCTGCCGCACGCGCGCGATGACCTCGTCGCGCCGCGCGTCCGAGACGAGCTTGGTCAGCACGGGCGTGCGGCCCGGCGGCAGCTCGTCGAGCGTCGAAACATCGAGATCCGCGTAGTACGTCATCGCGAGCGTCCGCGGGATCGGCGTCGCGCTCATCATGAGTTGGTGGGGCTGGAATGCGTCAGAATCCGCGTCCGGGTCGGCGTCCCGACGCGTCGCGGTCCGCGGATCGGGCGACGCGTGCCGCTTATCGGAACCGACCGCCGTTGCGCGCGCCTCGTCCGAGCGCGCGTGACCGGTATCGTCCGCGTTCGAGGCGCGCGCTCCTTTCGCCTTGCTCCTCAGGGCCAGCCGTTGCGCGACGCCGAATCGATGTTGTTCGTCGACGATGACCAATCCGAGTCGTGCGAAATCCACGGTGTCCTGCACGAGCGCATGCGTGCCGATGATCAGTTGCGCGGTCCCGTTCGCGGCGGCCTCGACCGCCGCGCGCTTCTCGCGCGCCTTGAGGCTGCCCGCGAGCCACGCGACCTGAACGCCGAGCGGTTCGAGCCAGCTTCGCAGCTTGCGCGCATGCTGTTCCGCGAGGATTTCCGTCGGGGCCATCAGCGCAGCCTGGTAACCCGCGTCGATCGCCTGCGCGGCCGCGAGCGCGGCGACGATCGTCTTGCCGCTGCCGACGTCGCCCTGAAGCAGTCGCTGCATCGGATGCGCGGCCTCGAGTTCGGCGCCGATCTCGCGCCAGACGCGCTGCTGCGCCTCGGTCAGTGCGAACGGCAGCGCGCGCTCGAAGCGCGCGACGAGCGAATCGGGCGCGTCCTGGCGGCGCGCCAGCAGCGGCGCGGACCGCGCGCGCCGCGCCGCGTGTGCGCGCTGCAGCGACAGTTGTTGCGCGAGCAGCTCCTCGAACTTGATCCGCAGCCACGCGGGATGCGATCCGTCCATCAGCGCGTGCTCGTTCTCCGCGGTACCCGGATGGTGAAGCATGCGGACTGCCTGCGCGAGCGGCGGCACGTTCATCGGATCGAGGTAGGCGGCGGCGATCGCGGCGGGCAGCAGCTCCGGCAAGGACGTATGTTCGAGCGCCCGGTCGATCGCCTTGCGCAGATAGGCCTGCGGCACGCCGGCCGTACTCGGGTAGACCGGCGTCAGCGATTGCGGCAACGGATCGCCTTCAGCGACGACGCGATAGGCCGGATGGACCATTTCCATACCGAAAAATCCGCCGCGCACATCGCCGCGCGCACGCACGCGCGTCCCGACGGCGAGCTGTTTGGTCTGACTGCCGTAGAAATTGAGAAACCGCAGCGTGAGTTCGCCGCGTGCGTCGTCGACGATCTTGACGACCATCTGGCGGCGCGGCCGGAACGCGATCTCGTTGTCGACGACGACGCCTTCGACCTGGGCCGATTGCCCCGGAAGCAGGTCGTCGATCGGCACAATGGCGGTTTCGTCCTCGTAGCGCATCGGCAGATGCAGAACGAGATCGATATCGCGCGATAGCCCCATGCGCGCAAGCTTGTCGGCCGTCGTCTCGGGTTTGCGAGGGACTTTGGCTGCTTTAGGGGCTTTAGGGGCCTTGGCTGCCTTGGCCGCTTTCGGGGCTTCAGGTGCCTTGGGCCCGTCCTCCGCCTTGGGGGTCTTCGGCGCGTTCTCAGCGGCTTTCGCTCCGCGCCCGATGGCGCGTGCCGACCCTTCCGGCCGTGCCGACGGCGCCGCATCCCCAGGCTCGGGATGCATCTCGGACAGCGAATCGGCAGTGGCGGTCGGCAGTTTGGGCACGGGCATCGAGACGAATTCACGCAAACCGAGATCCTGCCCGTGCCGGGCATGCACTGGCAAGGGTCCGCGCGAGGCCCGATTCTAATCCGACACACGCGCTCGCCGGATCGACACGTTCTCCACGTGCGGTCATCAACGCGCCGCCCTGTTCGTCGCCTTGCCGCCTCCGCTCCAACGCCCGCTCACCGTCGCCGCGCTCGTCTACATCGCCTTCGTGCCTCCCTTCCACGCCGCCTTCGCCGCCCCCCTTCGCCGCCCCCCTTCGCCGCCCCCCTTCGCCGCCCCTTCGACGCGCCTTCACGACCGCTTCCCGCGCCCTTCCTGCGTACGCGCGTCGCGCATCGTTACAATGTCGGTTTTCCGCACGATCCCCCCGCCCGACCGAGTGTCCGGCGCACGCGCCATTGCATGTACACGCTTTCCGATTTCGACTTTGATCTTCCGCCCGACCTCATCGCGCAGACCGCGCTTGCCGATCGCACGGCGAGCCGGCTGCTTGAAGTGACGCACGGGGGTACCGACGCGGGTACCGGCGCGGCGATAGACACAGGCCTCGCCGCAAACCCCGGCACAGGAACGGGCATCGATCCGACCCTGATCGACCGGCACTTCTCCGAACTCCTCGCGTGCGTATCGCCCGGCGACCTGCTCGTCTTCAACGATACGAAGGTGCTCAAGGCGCGCTTTCACGGCCACAAGGCCAGCGGCGGCAAGATCGAAGTCCTCATCGAACGCCTGACCGGTCCGCGCACGGCGCTCGCGCAGATCCGCGCGAGCAAGAGCCCCGGCGAAGGCACGACGATCCGTCTCGCCGATGCATTCGACGTCACGATCGGCCCGCGCGTCGAGCCGTTTTTCACGCTGCACTTCCCCGACGACTGCCTGACGCTGATCGAGCAATACGGCCGCCTGCCGCTGCCACCGTACATCACGCACGAAGCCGACGCGCTCGACGAAACGCGCTATCAGACGGTCTACGCGGCGAATCCGGGCGCGGTCGCCGCGCCCACCGCGGGTCTGCACTTCGATGCGACGCTGCTCGACGCGCTCGACGCCGCGGGCGTGCGGCGCGCGACGCTGACGCTGCACGTCGGCGCGGGCACGTTTCAGCCCGTGCGCACCGAAAAGCTTGCCGATCACACGATGCACACCGAGTGGTACGACATCCCGGCGTCGCTCGTCGACGAGATCGCCGCAACGCGCGCGTGCGGCGGCCGCGTGATCGCGGTCGGCACGACGTCGATGCGCGCGCTCGAAGCCGCCGCGCGCGACGCGATCCGGGCCGGCGCGGCGCCGGGCACGCTGCGCGCGGGCAGCGCCGAGACCGATATCTTCATCACGCCGGGCTATACGTTCAACATCGTGGACCGGCTCGTCACGAACTTCCATTTGCCCAAGTCGACCTTGCTCATGCTCGTGTCGGCCTTCGCCGGTTACGAGACGATCCGCGCGGCCTACCGCCACGCGATCGCGCAGCGCTACCGGTTCTTCAGCTACGGCGACGCGATGCTGCTCACGCGCGCCGCCCCGATCCCCGACCATGCTTAAATTCGACCTTCTGACGACCGACGGCCACGCGCGTCGCGGCCGCCTGACGCTCAATCACGGCGTCATCGAGACGCCGATCTTCATGCCCGTGGGCACCTACGGCACCGTCAAGGCGATGACGCCGCGCGATCTCGACGAGATCGGCGCGCAGATCATCCTCGGCAATACGTTTCACCTCTGGCTGCGGCCCGGCAACGAGATCATGGCCGCGCACGGCGGCCTGCACGGCTTCATGGGCTGGAACAAGCCGATCCTCACGGACTCGGGCGGCTTCCAGGTCTTCAGCCTCGGCGAGCTGCGCAAGATCAGCGAGGAAGGCGTGACGTTTGCGTCGCCGATCAACGGCGACCGTCTGTTCCTGTCGCCCGAAGTCTCGATGCAGATCCAGCGCGTGCTCAATTCGGACATCGTCATGCAGTTCGACGAGTGCACGCCGTACGCGACGGACGGCGTACCGACGAACCACAAGGACGCGGCCGACTCGATGCGCATGTCGATGCGCTGGGCGAAGCGCTCGATCGACGAATTCCGCCGGCTCGAGAACCCGAACGCGCTGTTCGGCATCGTCCAGGGCGGCATGTACGAGGATCTGCGCGACGAATCGCTCGCGGGCCTCGCCGATATCGGCTTCGACGGTCTCGCGATCGGCGGCCTCTCGGTCGGCGAACCGAAGGAAGACATGATGCGCGTGCTTTCGCACATCGGTCCGAAACTGCCCGCGCAGAAGCCGCACTATCTGATGGGCGTCGGCACGCCCGAAGATCTCGTCGAAAGCGTCGCGCTCGGCGTCGACATGCTCGACTGCGTGATGCCCACGCGCAATGCGCGCAACGGCTGGCTGTTCACGCGTTTCGGCGACGTCAAGATCAAGAACGCGTCGCACAAGGCCAGCCTGCGGCCGCTCGACGAATCGTGCGCATGCTACACATGCCGGAACTTCACGCGCAGCTATCTGCATCATCTGCATCGCGTCGGTGAAATCCTCGGCGCGCAGCTCAACACGATTCATAACCTCCACTACTACCTCGAACTCATGAGCGAGGTCCGCAAGGCGATCGAGGACCACGCGTTCGAGGCGTTCCGCGTGAAATTCCACGCGGAACGCGCACGCGGCGCAACGTAGCGGATCGACGCGCCGAACCCGACGGGCGCGTCGATCCCGGCCGACGGCGCCGACGGGCTTCGTGCGACGCCGTCAGCCAGGGCCCGCCTCAGCGATAACAGGTCTTGAAGTCGATCGGGTCGTTGGCCCCCTCGGGGTCGAACCGCAAGTCCAAGAACTGCCGCCCGACCGGGCGGTCCCGCGGGTCAAGCGTGACGCGACACAAGTGCACCTCCGTCACCGGCAGGCCCAAAGCGAGGCACCGGATTTTCGAATGCGTGACGCCCAGGATGCGCATGCTGAAGCCCGCGCTACGCGACGCCGCGATGGACAGTGCCGTCGCTGTTTTCGACACCGCAATGCGAATCCGGCTCTCGCGACCTTCGTTCATATTCAGCTTGCGAAACCCCGTCGCGCGACGACAGCGCAACTCGCCGTCTTGTCGCGTCACCTCGCGATGAAACTCCGACAGCTTGATTCGAATCGCTTCGCCGCGGCTGGCCCGCCCCGCTTTTAACTCGGCGGGGGCCGACCGCGCCGGGCGCGCCCCGTGTTCGATCGGCTCCCCATCGCCACTCGCCTGCTCCGGCGACATGTCGAAGGCCTTGGCGTAGTCGGCATAGCTCATCGTTTCGATGCGCCCGCTCGCCAGCGTACGCGTGAGGATGTCCGTATCGCGTTTCGACAGGTTCGACATCGGCGCGTCGGCGGAGGGGATCGAATGGATTCCCGTCACGTTCAACCCATCGAGCGGGGGACTGACGGCATGACCCGGGGACGTCTGGATACGCGCAGCGGAATAGGGCGTGATGGACTGGATCGGCATGATTGACCTCGTGATTGATCAGCTTCCGCGCACTATGAGCCGCAACGGACATACGCGTATTGCACAAAACATCGCAAGGGCGCGTGTTCTGACACGTCGGGGGCGCGTTCGAGCGCATCGACGCGCCGAGCCTATCTGCCGGCAGGCATCCGCGCGCCCAAGGACGCCCCCGCGAAGTCGGACGCCTTGATGCTCAGCGCGACCCGTTGAAACGACCGGACCTTCTCGAGCGTGGCGATACGCACGACCAGCGTGCCCTCGGTGGCGAGCGCCGCCGCGCGCAGATCGACGACGCACGCCTTGCTCGTTCCGTTATCGAGTCCCACACGCTCGCAGACAGGCACCACGCTGCCGTCGACCCGGTGCACGGAGAGCGCCGCCCCGCCGGTCCCGCCCGCGAGAGACACGAACAAATAGGCCGTATCGCGCGGCAGTTCCGCGCAATATTCGATCGGCCGCTCGCCGCGCCTGCCGTGCAACCCTCGCACGTAGGCGCCCGATGCAAGCGTACGCGCCGACAAACGCAACGGCCGACCCGCTGCCGGCGAGGTGTACAGATCGTCCGCCCGCGCATCCGCTTCGAGCAACCCGGGCCTGGCGATCGGACACGCGATCGGCGACGGTGCCGCCTCGATTTGCGATCGCGCGCCACGCACGATCTGTTCGAAGCTCAGACCGCGCCGAACCTGGTCGGATATCGTCGCGGCCAATTGCAGATCGGAACGCACCTCGAAGGGCCTCGCTTCGTCGGCCCGACGTGCGCGCCGAGACACGCCGCCGAGCGACGTCGCAAACCGCGGCGCCGGCGTGCGTGGCGCCCCGATCGTCGCGCGCGTGGGCGGCACGAGGCCACCCTGCGCGATCGACGGCATGACGGATGTCGTGAAGGAACCGGAGGATATCGACGAATTGAACGACGCAAGCATGGCGGTGCCTTTTTGATCGAATCGCCTTGCATCGTCGATGCCCGACCGGGCATCGCGCGGCAGACCGCGAGACGCGGTGCGCACGGAGCACGGACGGCAAGGCGGCGGCCGCGCTCCGTGACCGATCAGACCCGAAGTCCGCGCTCGGATCGGCCACGATCCGGCGCGATCCACGTGTTCGACGCGCGAACGAGACGCGTCCGAAGACGCTCAAGCGCCCATCGCACCGATGAGGCGCTGCTCGACGCGGCCGGGCGGTCGCATTCGTGCGGGA
Organism: Pararobbsia silviterrae; assembly: GCF_003628125.1. Taxonomy (GTDB): domain Bacteria; phylum Pseudomonadota; class Gammaproteobacteria; order Burkholderiales; family Burkholderiaceae; genus Pararobbsia; species Pararobbsia silviterrae. Next base: position 137,043 of record NZ_RBZU01000011.1, on the reverse strand, counting down.
CGCATCCCAAACCCACCCGGAGGCCGCCCCGGTGCCACACCCCGATGTCAGGCCCCAACGCCTCACCCCGACGCCAAGCCCCGACGCCCCGCCCCGCGCGATGCGGCGCGGCGCAACCGGTCTCCGAACGCGCCGCGTCAATGGACGGCCGCACCCGCGCAACGCCCCCGAGAACCCGAGCGGCGGCCGGGTTTCACATGAGTCCCGCGCTCAAATCGCGGCGCGGCGGCAGTGGTAGAATGCCTGGCTAATTCCAGCTTCAGTCGACGGAGACCTTAGTGTTTATTTCCAACGCATATGCGCAGTCCCTGGGTGGCGGCGGCGCAGAATCGAGCCTCATGACGTTCCTGCCGTTGCTGCTGATGTTCGCGGTGCTCTACTTCATCATGATTCGACCCCAGATGAAGCGGCAAAAGGAAGTCCGGAACATGTTGGCCGCCATGACCAAGGGCGATGAAGTCATCACGAACGGCGGTGTGGTCGGGAAGGTGTCGAAGGTCGGCGAAGCCTATGTGGGCGTCGAAATCGCCGATGGCGTCGAAATCACCGTCCAGAAGACGGCTGTGACGACGATCCTGCCCAAGGGCACGATCAAGTCGCTCTGAGCGACGCACCGATCGAGACCGGCCTCAAGAGTCGACGACGTGAAATGACCGGCGGTCGCGCCTTGCGCGGCCGCCCGCGTTTTCAGCCCCGGCCCCCCACCGCCCTGATATTTTTCGTTGGGCCATCCCATGAATCGTTATCCCCTCTGGAAGTACATCGTCATGCTGGTGGCGCTTGCCATCGGCCTGCTCTACACGCTGCCCAACTTCTTCGGTGAAGCCCCGGCGGTGCAGGTGTCGAGCGGCAAGGCGACCGCGAAGGTCGACGCCTCCGTGATGCAGAAGGTCGAGGACGCGCTCTCGGCGAGCCAGATCCACGCCGACGACATCACGTTCGACAACAGCTCGACCTCGGCGAACATCCGTGTGCGTCTGGCCACGACGGACGAACAACTCCACGCACGCGACGTGCTCGCGAAGGCGCTCAACGCCGATCCGAACGATCCGACCTATGTCGTCGCGCTGAACCTGCAAAGCAAGTCGCCGAAGTGGCTCACGGGCATGCACGCGTTGCCGATGTATCTCGGCCTCGATCTGCGCGGCGGCGTCCACTTCCTGCTCCAGGTCGACATGGACGGCGCGCTCGCGAAGCGCCTCGAAGCCGATGCGACCGACGCGCGCAACGCGCTGCGCGACAAGGAAATCCGCGACGGCGGCGTGAACCGCGTCGATCAATCGATCGTCATCGATTTCGCCGATGCGGCGACGGCCGATCAGGCCCGCGCGCTGCTCGCCGACCGTCTGACCGAGCTCCAGTGGAATACGCGTGCATCGGCCAACGGCGCGCAGCTCGTCGGCACGTTCTCGCCGGCCGCGATCAAGACCGTCCAGGACAACGCGCTCAAGCAGAACATGTCGACGCTGCATAACCGCGTCAATGAACTCGGCGTCGCCGAACCCGTGATCCAGCAGCAGGGCCCCGAGCGCATCGTCGTCGAGCTGCCCGGCGTGCAGGACACGGCGAAGGCCAAGAGCATCATCGGCCGGACCGCGACGCTCGAAGCGCGCCTCGCCGATCCGAACGGCCTGCGTCCGTCGCCGACCGATCCGGTCCCGCCGGGCGACCAGCTGTTCACGCAAGGCAACAGCGCACCGGTCCTGCTGCGCAAGCAGGTCATCTTCACGGGCGACCAGATCACCGACGCGGGCGCGACGTTCGACGAGCACCAGCGCCCGGCCGTCAAGATCCGGCTCAACTCGGCCGGCGGCCGGATCCTGCGCGATATCTCGCGCGACAACATCGGCAAGCCGATGGCGATCGTGCTGTTCGAACGCGGCTCCGGCGAAGTGCTGACCGTCGCGACGATCCAGTCCGAACTCGGCGAGAACTTCCAGATCACGGGCGCCGCCTCGACCGAAGCCGCGAACGACCTCGCGCTGCTGCTGCGCGCCGGCTCGCTCGCCGCGCCGATGAACATCATCGAGGAACGCACGATCGGCCCGAGCCTCGGCGCGGACAATATCCGCAAGGGCTTCGATTCGGTTCAGTACGGCTTCGCCGCGATCGCGATCTTCATGATCGCGTACTACCTGCTGTTCGGCGCGTTCTCGGTGATCGCGCTGTCGGTCAACCTGCTGCTGCTCGTCGCCGTGCTGTCGATGCTCCAGGCGACGCTGACGCTGCCGGGTATCGCGGCCATCGCGCTCGCGCTCGGGATGGCGATCGATTCGAACGTGCTGATCAACGAGCGCATCCGTGAAGAACTCCGGCGCGGCGCCGCGCCGCAGACGGCGATCTCCGAAGGCTTCCGGCATGCGTGGGGCACGATTCTCGACTCGAACGTGACGACGCTGATCGCGGGTCTCGCGCTGCTCGCGTTCGGCTCGGGTCCCGTGCGCGGTTTCGCGATCGTGCACTGCATCGGCATCCTGACCTCGATGTTCTCGGCCGTGTTCTTCTCGCGCGGCCTCGTGAACCTCTGGTACGGCGGCAAGAAGCGCCTCAAGTCGCTCGCGATCGGCCAGGTCTGGCGTCCGGGCGGCGCGACGGCGTCGATCGATCTCATCGATGACGACGGCGTCGAAGTCGCCGACGAAGTCATCGACGCGCCGACCCCGCCCGCCCGTCCTTCCGGCCTCGCGGCGAAAGCCGCGGCGGGTGCGAAGACGACCGGCGCGAAGCGCGCGCCGACCGCCAAGCGCTGAACTGGAGCTTCATCATGGAATTTTTCCGCATCCGTAAAGACATTCCGTTCATGCGCCACGCGCTGGTGTTCAACGTCGTCTCGTTGATCACCTTCCTCGCGGCCGTGTTCTTCCTGATTCACCGCGGCCTGCACCTGTCGATCGAGTTCACGGGCGGTACCGTGGTCGAGGTCCAGTACCCGCACGTCGCGCAGACCGATCCGATCCGCGGCACGCTCGACAAGCTCGGCTACACCGACGCGCAGGTCGCGAACTTCGGCGCGTCGAACAGCGTGATCATCCGGCTGCCGCTGCGTAACGGCCTGTCGTCGGCGCAGGAAAGCGACCAGGTCATGGCCGCGCTCCAGCAGCAGGATCCGGGCGCGAAGCTTCAGAGCGTCGAGTTCGTCGGACCGCAGGTCGGCAAGGAACTCGCGACGAACGGCTTGCTCGCGCTCGCCTGCGTCGTGATCGGCATCGTGATCTACCTGTCGTTCCGCTTCGAATGGAAATACGCGGTCGCGGGCGTCATCGCGAACCTGCACGACGTCGTGATCATCCTGGGCTTCTTCGCGTTCTTCCAGTGGGAGTTCTCGCTGTCGGTGCTCGCCGCCGTGCTCGCGGTGCTCGGCTACTCGGTCAACGAATCGGTCGTCATCTTCGACCGGATTCGCGAGACGTTCCGCCGCCAGCGCAAGATGAGCGTGACCGAAGTCATCAATCACGCGATCACGAGCACGATGTCGCGCACGATCATCACGCACGGTTCGACGCAGATGATGGTGCTCTCGATGTTCCTGTTCGGCGGTCCGTCGCTGCACTACTTCGCGCTCGCGCTGACGATCGGGATTCTGTTCGGGATCTATTCGTCGGTCTTCGTGGCCGCCGCGCTCGCGATGTGGCTCGGCGTGCGTCGTGAGGATCTGCTCAAGCAGTCGGTGGCCAAACACGATCCGAACGATCCGAACGCGGGAGCGCAAGTCTGAGTCGACGAATCGGATGCGCTGCATCCGAGGACCGCATCGGATGACCGAATCCGACGACTGATTTTCAGGGTCTCAGACCGCACAAGGGCCGAGTCCGTATTGCACGGAACTCGGCCCTTTTCGTTTGCGTCGCGATGTTTGAACGAGGTTGGCGACGTTGGCCACGTGGCCTCGCTAAGCCGACCGGCCCGAGATCTCGGCGCCCGCGTCCGCGGGCAGTTGCCGCAGGAAGCGCAGCGAACACAGCGAGAGCACGCCGATGAACACGAACGCGGGCCGGAAGTCCGATGCGACGAGCGTCGTATGACCCTGCAACGCGCTCGACGCCTGCAGCGCGAACGCCCCGATCGTCACGCCCATGCCGAGCGAAAGCTGCTGGACCGCGCTCGAGATGCTCGACGCCTGGCTGACGTCGGTGTGATCGATATCCGCGTACGAAATCGCGTTGAGGCTCGTGAACTGCAACGAACGAAACACGCCGCCGATCAGCAGCGTCAGCGCGATCGCACCATGCGGCGTACTCGCCGAGAACAGCGCGATCGCCATCAGCGACGCCGACGCGAACGCGATATTACCGACCAGCACCGCGCGAAATCCGAAGCGCCTGAGCACCTTGCGCGACAGCGTCTTCATGCACATCGAGCCCGCGGCGGCCGTGCAGGTCAGCAAGCCCGACTCGAACGGCGTCAGTCCGAATCCGAGCTGCAGGAACAACGGCAGCAGGAACGGCAACGCGCCGATTCCCGCGCGGAACAATGATCCGCCGAGCACGCCGATGCGAAACGTCTGAATCTTGAACAGTTCGAGCCTGAGCAACGGATGCGTCGCGCGCCGTGCATGCACGAAGTACGCGCCGAGCGCGAGCACGCCGACGACGATGCAGAGCGCCGATGCGCGGCCCGATACGAGATGCCGTCCGGCCGTCGCGAGACCCAGCATCGTCGCGCTGAGGCCGACCGCGGAGAACGCGAAGCCCGGCCAGTCGAGCGGCGGCGGCGCATCGCTGCGCAGATCGTCGATAAAGCGCGTCGCGAGCCAGATGCCGACGACGCTGATCGGCACGTTGATGAAGAAAATCCAGCGCCAATGCAGATAGGTCGTGATGAGTCCGCCGAGCGGCGGCCCGACGATCGGTCCGATCAGCGCGGGAATGGTGAGGTAGTTGAGCGCCTGGACGAGTTCGACCTTCGACACGCTGCGCAGGATCACCGTGCGGCCGACCGGCACCATCATGGCCCCGCCCATGCCCTGCACGAAGCGCGCGACGACGAATGCGCCGAGCGAGCCCGACAGCCCGCAGAGCACCGAACCCCCGACGAACACCGCGATCGCGGCGCGAAAGATCGTGCGTGAGCCGAACCGGTCGGCCATCCACCCCGAAATCGGAATGAATACCGCGAGACTCACGAGGTAGGATGTGAGCGCGAGCTTCAGCGCAATCGGGCTTTCATGCAGATCGGCCGCGATCATCGGCAGCGATGTCGCGATCACGGTCGCATCCATCTGCTCCATGAACAGCGCGCACGCCACGATCAGCGGAATCAGAACCGTACGGGGCAGCAAGGGCGCGCGATTCGGCAAGGCGAGACTCGAACTCGTGAAGGAAGGGCCAGCGGTCCCGAGGCGCCCACACGACGGCGCGCCGGTCGATCCGCAGCACATTAATCTTTGACGCAGCAACGAACGGCGTCCAGTATAGGCCGAAACGCGTGCCGGTGCGTGCGTGCCGAACGACCGTATGACGCGGTGTCATGGGTGTTTGGTACCATGGCGCGTGCTACCGAAGGCGCCCGTGTCATCGTTCCCAACCGATCGCCAGTCCGATCGACGAATTGCATGGACCAAGACAACTACGTCGCGTGTGAAGTCTGCGACGCGCTACATCACAAGCAGCACCTGATCGGCGTCGCATCCGCGCGCTGCACGCGATGCGGCTCGACGCTCTATCGGCACGTCGGCCTGCGTTCGGCCGACCGCGAGCTCGCGGTCGCGTTCGCGGCGCTCATCACGTTCGTGATCGCGAACGCGTTTCCGATCGTCGAACTCGAAACGAACGGACTGACGACGCGCACGACGCTCATCGGCGCGGTCATCAATCTGTTGAACGGCGACCGCACGCTGATCGCGGCCATGGTCGCGCTCGCGACGATCGTCTTTCCGGCCATCGAACTGATGGCGCTCATCTATCTGTTGTTGCCGCTGCGTCTCGGTCACAAGCCCGCGGGATTCGATCGCGTGCTGCGCACGGTTCAGGCCGTGCGGCCCTGGGGCATGATCGAAGTGTTCATGCTCGGCGTACTGATCACGGTCGTCAAAATGACGAGCATCGCGCGCGTGATCCCGGAAATCGCGATGTTCGCGTTCGGCGCGCTGACGTTCCTGAGCGCCTCGCTCGTGACGTTCGATCCGCGCGATCTCTGGGACCTCGCCGATGACACGATCGTGCGGCTGGCCGCGCTGCGCGCGAACGCCGCGCGCGATGCCACGGCATCGACGCCGGCCGCAGCCGTCCCCTCCTCCCGCGACGCGACCACGAGGCCCTCATGAATACGCCCGCGACGCCCGATCGATCGCCGACGCCCGAGGCAGCGACGTCCTCGACATCCCCGGCATCCACGCACCCGGCGCCCTCGCCCTCTCCGCAGGCGCCCGAATACGCGACCTATCTGACCGCGCGCCGCTGCGGCATGATTTCGTGCCATTCGTGCGGCCTGCTGAACCGGCACGTGCCCGGCGCCGAACGCGAAACGTGCCGCCGTTGCGGCGCGACGCTGCACTCGCGCAGACCCGACAGCCTGACGCGGACGTGGGCGCTGCTCATCTCCGCGGCGATCATGTATCTGCCGGCGAACCTGCTGCCCGTCATGCACACGTCGTCGCTGTTCGGCGACGAGGACGACACGATCATGAGCGGCATCGTCTATTTCTGGACCTCGGGCTCGTGGCCGCTCGCGATCATCGTGTTCATCGCGAGCTTCATGGTGCCGATGCTCAAGCTCGTCGTGCTCGCCCTCCTCGCGGGCACCGCGCAAGCGGGTGCGCGCTGGCGGCCGATGCAACGCACGCGCCTCTATCGGATCGTCGAGTTCATCGGCCGATGGTCGATGCTCGACGTCTTCGTGGTGACGCTGACCGTCGCGCTCGTCCATTTCCAGTCGCTCGCGACGATCTACGCGGGGCCGGGCGCCATCGCGTTCGGTCTCGTCGTGGTGCTCACGATGCTCGCTTCTCAACAGTTCGATCCGCGTCTGATCTGGGACACCATCGAAAACTCAGGACAACACCATGACTAACGGCGAACGGCCCGAACCGCCTGACTCAGACGATCCGCTGCCGTTGGCCGGCGATATTCCGACGCCCATCGTCCAGCGCCGCAGGCGCTGGCTGCCGTCGCTCGTCTGGCTGATCCCGCTGCTCGCGGCCGTGATCGGCATCACGCTCGCGATCAAGACCGTCGCCGACCGCGGTCCGACGATCACGATCAGCTTCCTGACCGCCGAAGGCATCGATGCGGGCAAGACGACGGTCAAGTACAAGAACGTCAACATCGGCGAGGTCAAGCGCATCACGCTCGCGCCCGATCGCTCGCATGTGCTCATCGAGGTCGAGCTCACGAAGCAGGCCGAGAATTTCGCGGTCGCCGACACGCGCTTCTGGGTCGTGCGTCCGCGCGTCGCCGCAAGCGGCATCTCCGGGCTGTCGACCTTGCTCTCGGGGTCGTATATCGGCGTCGACGCGGGCCGCTCGCACGACGAGCGCCGCGAATTCGTCGGCCTCGAACAGCCGCCGGCCGTCACGGGCGACCAGAAGGGCCGCCAGTTCGTGTTACGCGGCGACTCGCTCGGCTCGCTCGATATCGGCTCGCCCGTGTTCTACCGGCGCATCACGGTCGGCCAGGTCGTCGGCTACGACCTCAATCGCGACGGCAGCGGCGTGACCGTGCGCGTGTTCGTCAACGCGCCGTACGACCAGTACGTGCGCAGCAATACGCGCTTCTGGCAGGCGAGCGGCATCGACGTACGGCTCGACGCGAACGGCATCAAGCTCGATACGCAATCGCTCGCCGCGATCCTCGCGGGCGGCGTCGCGTTCGAAAGTCCGCAGGGCCAGCCGCCCGGCGACCCGATGGGCGAGAACACGTCGTACCGTCTCGCGACCGACGAGCCCGATGCGATGCGCGATCCCGACGGCATTCCGACGCGCGTGATCATGCGCTTCAACCAGTCGCTGCGCGGCCTCACGCCGGGCGCGCCGGTCGACTTCCGCGGCATCACGCTCGGACGTGTCGTCTCGATCGGCGTCGAGTACGACCGCGCGAGCAAGACGATCCAGATGCCCGTCGCCGTCGACATCTACCCGACGCGGCTCGGCTCGGGCTTCAACGCGGGCGCCCAACCGGGCACCGAAGCCGGGCGCTCGCGTCTGTCGGCGATGGTCAAGCACGGCCTGCGCGCGCAGCTCCGCAGCGGCAATCTGCTGACGGGCCAGCTCTATATCGCGCTCGACTTCTTCCCGCACGTCGAGCAGGCGCAGCTCGACTTCTCGAAGGATCCGGTCGAACTGCCGACGACGCCGAGCACGCTCGACGAACTCCAGCAGCAGGTCGCCGATATCGCGACGAAGCTCAACAAGATCCCGTTCGACCAGATCGGCAACAACCTCAACGACACGCTCAAGAACGCGAATCTGCTGTTCGGCCAGTTGAACACCGAACTCGCGCCCGAAGCGAAGGCGACGCTCGAAGAAGCGCAGAAGACGTTCCGTTCGGCGAACCAGGTGCTCCAGGCGGATTCGCCGCTCCAATCCGACGTGACGCATGCGATCCAGGAACTGAACCGCACGATGCAATCGCTCAACCAGCTTGCCGACTATCTCGAGCGGCATCCTGAATCGTTGCTGCGCGGCAAGCCGCAGGATCCCTCCGAGGACACCAAACCATGATGCCGATTCAAACAATAAAAGCCCTCGCCGCGCGGCGCGCCCACCGTCTCGCCGCGCCGCTCTGCGCGGCCGTGGCGGCGGCTTCGCTGATCGCGGGCTGCGCATCGACGCCGCCCGATCACTTCTACACGCTGCGCGGACGCGACGCGGCGACGCTCTACAAGCCGTCGGCGGCCGAGGCCGCGCCGTTCTACATCGAGGTCGGCGACGCCACCGTGCCTGACGAGGTCGCGCGCGCGCAGATGGTCGTCGATCTCGGCGACGGCCGCGTCAACGTCGCCGAACACCAGCGCTGGATCGCGCCGCTGCAGACGGAGATCTCGGCGGCCGTGTCGGAATATCTGACGCGCTCGCTGCATACGATCGACGTCTATCGCGCGGCCTATCCGGCCAAGCAGCCGGTCTACCGGATCGGCCTGACCGTGCGGCGCTTCATCTCGGTGCCCGGCTCGGCCACGTCGATCGACATGGTCTGGACCGTGCGGCGCACGGATGCGCAGAACCAGTCCGACCTGCCGGTCATGACGTGTCGTTCGGTCGTCAACGAAACGATCGGAGCGGGATACGATGCGATCGCGCAAGGCCATCGGCGCGCGCTCGATCAGATCGCGGCGGATATCGGCGGCGTGATCACGCAACTCGGCGACGTGCCCGGCACGCCGCCGTCGGCGGCGAAGGCCGTCGTGCCCACGGGCAAGACGCAGAAGCCCATCGCACAGGCCCCGGCAGTGCCGATGCCGACGTGCCCGTAACGGTCTAGGCGCGCCAGCGCGTCCGGCGGAAAAACCAAAGGGCCCCCGCGGCACTGCATGCCGCGGGGGCCCTTCTCGTTTCAACGGTCTTAATGTCTCGGCGCCCTTACGTCTCGGCGCCCTTACACCCTTATGTCTCTACGTCCTTGCGCCTCGGCGCTTCAACGTCTCGGACGTCTCAGATCCGGTTCGCGAGCTCGGTCGCCTTGCCGATGTACGAACCCGGCGTCATCTCGAGCAGGCGTTGCTTCGCTTCGTCGGGAATCGCAAGGCCGCGCACGAACGTCTGCAGCGCTTCGCGCGTGATGCCCTTGCCGCGCGTGAGTTCCTTGAGCTGCTCGTACGGGTTTTCGATGCCGTAGCGGCGCATGACGGTCTGTACCGGCTCGGCCAACACTTCCCAGCAATTGTCGAGATCTTCAGCGAGACGCTGCGGATTGACTTCGAGCTTGTCGAGGCCGCGCAGGCACGCGTCGTAGGCGAGCAGCGAATAGCCGAACGCGACGCCGATGTTGCGCAGCACGGTCGAGTCCGTCAGGTCGCGCTGCCAGCGCGACACGGGCAGCTTGTCCGCGAGATGGCGCAGCAGCGCGTTCGCGAGACCGAGGTTGCCCTCCGAGTTCTCGAAGTCGATCGGGTTGACCTTGTGCGGCATCGTCGACGAGCCGATCTCGCCGGCCTTCAGGCGCTGCTTGAAATAGCCGAGCGAAATGTAACCCCAGACGTCGCGGTTCAAGTCGAGCAGCACGGTGTTCGCGCGCGACACCGCGTCGAACAGTTCGGCCATGTAGTCGTGCGGTTCGATCTGGATCGTGTACGGGTTGAACGTGAGACCCAGACGCTGCTCGACGACGTCGCGCGAAAACGCTTCCCAGTCGAGTTCGGGATACGCGCTCAGATGCGCGTTGTAGTTGCCCACGGCGCCGTTCATCTTGCCGAGCAGCTGTACCGACGCGATCCGCTCGATCGCGCGCGCGAGACGCGCGGCGACGTTGGCGAGTTCCTTGCCGAGCGTCGTCGGGCTCGCGGGCTGACCGTGCGTGCGCGAGAGCATCGACAGCGCCGCGTGATCCTTCGCGAGCGCGACAAGCTTGTCGTGGAGCTTGCGCAGCGCGGGCAGCATCACGTGTTCGCGCGCGCCCTTGAGCATGAGGCCGTGCGACGTGTTGTTGATGTCTTCGGACGTGCACGCGAAATGGATGAACTCGCTCGCGCGTTCGAGTTCGGCCTGGCCCTTGACCGACTCCTTGAGCCAGTACTCGACGGCCTTGACGTCGTGGTTCGTCACGCGCTCGATGTCCTTGATGCGCGCCGCATCGGCCGTCGAGAAGCGCTCGACGAGCGCGAGCAGATGCTGCTCGGCCGCCGCCGAGAAGCGCGGCACTTCGGGCAGACCCGCGTGCGACAGCGCGATGAGCCAGTTGATCTCGACCTGGACGCGGTGGCGCATGAAGGCGGCTTCGGACAGCCAGTCGCGCAGCGCTTCGGTCTTCGACGCATAACGGCCGTCGAGGGGCGAAAGCGCCGTCAGGGCGGTCAGGGAATCGGGGCGGAGTTCGGACATGATCGGCTTGGGCAAAGGAACCGCGCGACGCTCGCGACGCGCATCGCGGGGGCGATGTCGGGCGCAAACGCACACGGATCGGTACGTCGGGAAGGAGCCCGCGATTTTACCATCGTCGACGCATGAGGCCCGCGCGGCCGCCGCCGACGATCCCCGATCATCGCGGAATCATCCGTCAATCAGCCCGGATCGACGCTTGCCCCGCTCGGATCGCCCCCCGCCAATCTCAGATCATTCCCGACTATCCACGGATCGTCGCAGACCACTCTCGGATTATCCCCAGCCGTCACAGGGCATCACCGCCACACGGGCACGGATCCGGCCGCCGCACCGCGATCCGCGTGCGTGCCCGGCCGGCCCGCGCGCGTCTGTTCGCATGCACACGGTACGGCGCCCTGCGCGCCATCCGTGACGCCGCATGCCGCGCAGCCCGATCCGGCTGCCCGCATGGCGAGCGGCCATGGTGTAATCCTGAAGCCGCATCGAAGCGTTAATGGCGAGCCGCTTATACTCCCCGTGGTTAATTTGAAGGGCAAAGATGAAACTCATCGGTTCGCTGACCAGCCCATTCGTCCGCAAGGTACGCGTGGTCATGGCTGAAAAGAAGATCGACTATCAACTCGTGCTCGAAGACGTCTGGTCCGCCGACACCCAGATCGATACGTACAACCCGCTCGGCAAGGTGCCGTGCCTCGTCATGGAGGACGGCGAGGCCGTGTTCGACTCGCGCGTGATCTGCGAATACGTCGACACGATGACGCCCGTGGGCAAGCTGATTCCGCCCGGCGGCCGCGAGCGCGCCGAAGTCCGCTGCTGGGAGGCGCTCGGCGACGGCGTCAACGAAGCGGCCGTGCTGATCCGTCAGGAATATATGCTGCGCGACGCGTCCGAACGCAGCGCGCGCTGGATCGCGCGTCAGACGCGCAAGGTCGAGCACGGACTCGAAGCGATGTCGAAGGGACTCGGAGAGAAGGCGTGGTGCGCGTCGAATCACCAGACGCTCGCCGATATCGCGATCGGCTGCGCGCTCGGCTATCTGGACTTCAGAATGCCCGAGATCGCATGGCGCGACACGCATCCGAATCTGGCCAAGCACTTCGACAAACTCATGCAGCGTCCGTCGTTCGCCGACACCGTGCCGCACGACTAGGCGGCGTCACCCTCGGAGCCCGGCTTGGGCCTTGAGCCTTGGGCCCTGAGCTTGAGCTTTTGAGCCTTGTGCCCTGAGCCTTGTACTCCGAGCCTCGAGCCCTGAATCAAGGCCCGCGTGTCGAACCCGGGCCTCGGCCCGTGCGGCCCCCTCGAAGCCCGCGATCCGATTCCGGATCAGGCGGCCACCGCGGCGTGCGTGCCCGAGCGATCGGACGCCGGTACCGCGTGCTCGATGATGCCGCCCCCGAGGCACACGTCGCCGTCGTAGAGCACGGCCGACTGGCCCGGCGTGACGGCCCACTGGGGATCCGCGAAATCGAGCGAGAACGCATGGGCCGCGCCGACGCGCGCGACGGTGCATGCCGCATCGGATTGCCGGTAGCGCGTCTTCGCGGCGATCTTCGCGCCCGGCGCGGGCGGCTCGCCCGCGACCCAGCTCGCGTCGATCGCGTCGAGCGAAGGCGCCGCGAGCCACGGATGATCGTGACCCTGCACGACATAGAGCGTGTTCGTCTCAACGACCTTGCGCGCGACGAACCACGGCTCGCCGCTGCCGTCGCGGCTGCCGCCGAGGCCGATGCCCTTGCGTTGCCCGAGCGTGTAGAACGCAAGCCCGATATGCTCGCCGACGCGCTTGCCGTCGTCGGTCAGCATCGGCCCCGGCTGAGTCGGCAGATACCGGTTGAGGAACTCGCGAAACGGCCGCTCGCCGATAAAACAGATTCCGGTCGAGTCCTTCTTCTTCGCGTTGGGCAGGCCGATCTCGGCCGCGATGCGCCGGACTTCGGTCTTCGGGATCTCGCCGAGCGGGAACATCGCGCGCGCGAGCTGCGACTGCGTCAGACGATGGAGGAAGTAGCTCTGGTCCTTCGTCAGGTCCTTCGCCTTGAGCAGTTCGACACGCCCGTCGTCCGCGCGGCGCACGCGCGCGTAGTGGCCCGTCGCGATCGTGTCGGCGCCGAGCGCGATCGCATGGTCGAGAAAAGCCTTGAACTTGATTTCGGCGTTGCAGAGCACGTCGGGGTTCGGCGTGCGGCCGGCCGAATATTCGCGCAGGAATTCCGCGAACACGCGGTCCTTGTATTCGGCCGCAAAATTGACCGCCTCGACATCGATACCGATCAGATCGGCCACCGACACGACATCGATCCAGTCCTGCCGCGTCGAGCAGTACTCGCCGTCGTCGTCGTCCTCCCAGTTCTTCATGAACAGGCCCACGACGTCATACCCTTGTTCCTTGAGCAGCCAGGCCGTCACCGACGAGTCGACGCCGCCCGACATGCCCACCACCACCTTTTGCTTCGCCATAAGTTCGACCGTTTCCCGGAGCGTCGGCGATGCAGGGATGCGCCGGTCGCGTCTCGGGAAATTCCTTCAGGATTCAATGACTTCGCATTCTACCGGGAAGGCTCGCGGCGCGCTTGGACGCGTGCGGCCCGACGCACGGAACGCCCGCGTCCGCGCATACCGCTTTCGGTAGAGTCTGCCGATCGGCGCGCGCCGCGCGACGCCGGGGCGAGCCCCGACAGTTTTTCGACGCAATGTCGGTTAAAGTCGTGCCCACGTCAGTCACAGTCGTACCAGCCTCGGTTTCATCTCCCGGACGGTGCGTGTCGCGCCCCGTCCGGTCCACGAACAAGGGGGTAACGTAATGCGCATTGGCATACCCGCCGAAGTGCGGGAGGGAGAAACGCGTGTCGCGGCGACGCCGGAAACGGTCAAACGCCTCGCCAGCGCGTCACACCAGGTACTCGTCCAGGCAGGCGCCGGGGCCCACGCGTTCTTCACCGACGACGCGTTCCGCGCCGCCGGCGCCGAGATCGTCGATGCGTCCGCCGCGTTCGGCGCGGACATCGTGCTCAAGGTTCGCGCGCCGAGCGACGCCGAACTGCCGTATATGAAACCGGGCACGGTGCTGATCGGCATGCTCGATCCGTTCGACACCGAGCAGGCCGATCGTCTCGCCGCGGCGCGGCTCACCGCGTTCGCGCTCGAATCCGCGCCGCGTACGACGCGCGCGCAAAGTCTCGACGTCCTGTCGTCTCAGGCCAATATCGCGGGCTATCGCGCGGTGCTCATGGCGGCGGCCCTCTATCAACGCTTCATGCCGATGCTCATGACCGCGGCGGGCACCGTCAAGGCGGCGCGCGTCGTCGTGCTCGGCGCGGGCGTCGCGGGTCTGCAGGCGATCGCGACCGCGAAGCGGCTCGGGGCCGTCATCGAAGCGTCGGACGTGCGTCCCGCGGTCAAGGAGCAGATCGAATCGCTCGGCGCGAAGTTCATCGACGTGCCCTATGAGACGGCCGAAGAAGAGGAAGCCGCCCAGGGCGTCGGCGGCTATGCGCGGCCGATGCCGCCCGCGTGGCTCAAGCGGCAGGCCGCGGCCGTCCACGAACGGCTCAAGCAGGCCGACATCGTGATCTCGACCGCGCTGATCCCGGGGCGCGCCGCGCCGACGCTCATCGACGAAGAGACTGTCAAGGCCATGAAGCCGGGCTCGGTCATCGTCGATCTCGCGGCGGGCCGCGGCATCGAGCAGCCGCACGGGCGCGGCGGCAACTGTCCGCTGACCGAGGCCGACAAGACCGTCGTGCGGCACGGCGTGCAGATCGTCGGGCATACGAACCTGCCCGCGACCGTCGCGGCCGATGCGTCGTCGCTCTATGCGCGCAATCTGCTCGACTTCCTCAAGCTGATCGTCGACAAGGACGGCCGGCTCACGATCGACCTCGACGACGACATCGTCGCCGCCACCCTGCTTGCGCGTGACGGCGAGCGCGCCCGCAAGGCTTAACGGGGAGAACAAGACACCATGGAACTGGTCAACCACCTGATCGTGTTCGTGCTGGCCGTCTACGTCGGCTATCACGTCGTCTGGACCGTGACACCCGCGCTGCACACGCCGCTGATGGCCGTGACGAACGCGATCTCGGCGATCGTGATCGTCGGCGCGATGCTCGCGGCGGCGCTCACGGTGAGCCCCGCCGGCAAAGTGTTCGGCACGATCGCCGTGCTGCTCGCGGCAATCAACGTGTTCGGCGGCTTTCTCGTCACGCGGCGCATGCTCGAAATGTTCCGCAAGAAGACACCGAAGAAGGACGCCGCGAACACGGAGGGCGCGCGATGAGCTACGAAGTCGTCACCCTCCTCTATCTCGTCGCGTCGGTCTGTTTCATCCAGGCGCTCAAGGGCCTCTCGCATCCGACGACGGCGCGGCGCGGCAATGTGTTCGGCATGAGCGGCATGACGATCGCCGTGCTCACGACGCTCGCGCTCATCTATAACCGCGCGGTCGAGATGCAGGTGCCGCTCGGCACGGGTCTCGCGCTGCTGTTCGGCGCGCTCGTGGTCGGCGGCGCGATCGGCGCCTATGTCGCGAACCGCGTCGAGATGACGAAGATGCCCGAACTCGTCGCGGCGATGCACTCGCTGATCGGGCTCGCGGCTGTCTGTATCGCGTATGCGGTCGTCTCGGAGCCGTCGGCGTTCGGGCTCGCGCCGGTCGGCGACCCGACCGTGCCGCACGGCAATCGCGTCGAGTTGTTCATCGGCACGTTCGTCGGCGCGATCACGTTCTCGGGCTCGGTCATCGCGTTCGGCAAGCTCTCGGGCAAATACAAGTTCCGGCTGTTCCAGGGCGCGCCGGTCGTCTATGCGGGCCAACATCTGATCAATCTGCTGCTGGCGATCGCGATGATCGGCTTCGGCGTGATCTTCGTGCTCTCGCAGTTGTGGCTGCCGTTCATCCTCATGACGCTCGTCGCGTTCGCGCTCGGCGTGCTGATCATCATCCCGATCGGCGGCGCGGACATGCCGGTCGTCGTGTCGATGCTCAACTCGTACTCGGGCTGGGCGGCGGCCGGCATCGGCTTCTCGCTGAACAATTCGATGCTGATCGTCGCGGGTTCGCTCGTCGGCTCGTCGGGCGCGATCCTCTCGTACATCATGTGCAAGGCGATGAACCGCTCGTTCTTCAACGTGATCCTAGGCGGCTTCGGCGGCGAGGCGTCGGCGGGCACCGGCGCGGCGACCGAGCAGCGTCCGGTCAAGTCGGGATCGGCCGACGATGCGGCGTTCATGCTCGGCAATGCCGAGAGCGTCGTCATCGTGCCCGGCTACGGGCTCGCGGTGGCGCGCGCGCAGCACGCGCTCAAGGAGCTGACGGACAAGCTCGTCGAGAAAGGCGTCGAGGTCAAATACGCGATCCATCCGGTCGCGGGACGCATGCCCGGACACATGAACGTGCTGCTCGCCGAGGCCGAGGTCCCGTACGACCAGGTGTTCGAGATGGAGGACATCAACGCCGAGTTCGGGCAGACCGACGTCGTGCTCGTGCTCGGCGCGAACGACGTCGTGAACCCGGCCGCGAAGGATCCGAAGTCGCCGATCGCGGGCATGCCGATCCTCGAGGCCTACAAGGCGGCGACCGTCATCGTGAACAAGCGCTCGATGGCGTCGGGCTATGCGGGCCTCGACAACGAACTGTTCTATATGGACAAGACGATGATGGTGTTCGGCGACGCGAAGAAGGTCGTCGAGGACATGGTCAAGGCCGTCGAATAAGCCACGCGCGCCGAACAGTCTCATCCACACGGACTGCGCGCGATCACGCGTCGCCCATCACGCGGATGGCCCAGCCCAGGAGCGAGGGTTGCGCCGCCGCGTCGTTCGGATCGAGCGGATTCGCAAAGCCCGTGTTAACGACACGCAAGGTCCACGCGCCGTCCATACGCTCCGACATGAACGCGTTCGAGGCGAAGACCACCTCGCCCGACAACTCCGGCGTGTCGAGCATTGTGTACGGCGTGAGCAGCACGCTGCGCGTGCCCGACGGCGAGGTCAGCTCGATCGCGAGATCCGAGAAGTTGACCTTGTCGAGCGCCACGCGCACCTGAACGAATTCGACCAGCCCCGACTGCGGCACGCGGATCGTATCCGAGGCGCCCGCGGCTTTGCCGCGAGGAATCGCGACGCGCCGCGCGGGATCCGTCGCCTGGAGCCGCGCCAGCCCGACCCACTCGGTGCTCGGCATCGGGCCGCTCAAATGGCGCGGCCAATTCCGCGCCACGTCGACGGCGCGTTGCGCATCGACGAGCCCATATCCGTATGCGTTGTGAAACCAGAGGCCCGCGCCGTTGCGCGTCCATCCGGGCTCGGCGACATAAGCACTCCGATCGGCGAGCAGCACGCTCAAGGGCGCGCTCTGCGCATCGACGCGCCGCGATGTGCGCGCGAGAATCACACGGATATCGCGCCAAGTCAGCGCGGGATTCGCTTCCAGCATCAGTGCGATGACGCCGGCGACGCTCGGCACGGCCGACGACGTGCCGCTCGAAATGGAGAGGTAGTTGCAGCGCGCGTTGAGCGCGCCGAACAACAAGGTGCCGGGCGTCTCGAAATCGGTGAGGTGCTCGACCTCGACCGTCGGTGTGTGCGCGACGACGCCGCGCTCGCACCCCGAGATGTCGGTCGTGATCCATCGCAGCGGCGCCGAGCCTGCCGGGGTCGGTGCGTCGTCGCCGCCCAGTCCCGCGACGAGTACATTGGCTCCCGTGTTTGAAAAACTCGAGCGTTTGCCTGTCGCGTTGACCGAACTCACGACGATCGTCTGCGGCAACAGACGCGCGACCGAAAACGCGGCATGACCGCACGTGAGGCCAACATACTTCGCGCGCGGGCATCGCACGTCGCCCATGCCGTCGAACTCGTTACCGGACGGCTTGACGACGACGGCGCCTCGACCGCCGCGCAAACCCGGCAATTGCGCAAGTGCGCGCACTTCGCTGTCGCTTTCGAACTCGTGGAATTCCGGCAAGCCGATGAACATCTCGTACGACGCCGAAAACACATCCGTATTGCGGCTGAACGGCGCGCCGCCGTAGGTCTGCATCAACGCCCGCTCATCGGGCCGCTCGCCCCCCGCGAGCAATTGCGCGGCGCCCAGCGTCGCGCCGGGGGCCACACCCCGTCCACCGACACCATTGCGGGCCACGGCGGCGACGATACCGGCCATTGCCGTACCGTGCGAAACGCCATCGTCCGAGCCGACATCGGTCGCCGAGGCGTCGTTCGTATTGGTGAAACTATGCAGCATCGAGCGGTCGACATTCGCCGCGAGATCCTCGTGGCGCGCGTCGAGACCGCCGTCGACGATCATGACGCGAACCCCCTTGCCCGTGATGCCTTGCCGGTAGACGGGCACGACGTTCAAATCGATGCCGCGCGTGTACGGTCCGGGCAGAAACAGATTGCCGCGGTTCAGCAACGGCCACTGGAACGGGAACAACGGATCCGCTTCGCGTTCCGGCGGGCGCTGCGCCTGCGTCCCGAAATTCACGCTCTTCGGCTTCAACACGTTGTAAAGCATGAGCGGCTCGGCGCTCGCGACAGCTGCGAAGGACCCGGCGCCGATCGCGCACAACACGATACCGGCCGAAAAAGAGAATGGGGACATGGACGCGCTCCGAGGGTCAGCCAACACGCTCACCCTAGCGGCTCGTCAATCAGGCCTCTGCCGTAAACCGGCCATACCGGCATCGCAAAACCATCGTGCGCTTACGGATTTCGCGGCGAATGCGGTCGTGAAACACCGCGAGATCCGTGAAACGCGCCCGTGATCCGACGCGCCGGACGCGCTCGACGACGCCTCACTCACCGCGTCGTCGCATGTGCGGCGACAGCGGATCAGTGATCCGCGGCCGCACCATCCTGCGCGTCGCCGTCGCGGCGACGCACGGGGCCCGCGACGACGTCGAAACGGAACAGCCGGCATTCGAGCGCGCCGTTATAAAGCGGCGTCTTCGTCGACTCGCGCAGGCGCAATTGGCCCGGCAGTCCGCGGTCCGACGTCAGCATGAACGCGCGCCAGCCCGCGAAGTGCTGCTTGAGCGCGCTACCGAATGCGAGGAAGAACTCGGCGCCAAGCTCGTCGGCATGCGCGCGTTCGAAGCCGCGCGGCGCATCGTCATCGTCGCCGCGCGCGTTGCCGCCATACCCGCCGCGCTCGCCTCGCACGCCGCGTTCGCTGCGCGCGGTCGGCCGCGCTTCGCCGCGCGGTCCGCGGCCGCGGACTTCGATACGCTCGCCGTACGGCGGATTCGCGACGAGAATGCCCGGCGCGGCGCTCGGCGCGATCATGTTGCGCGCGTCGAGCTGCTTGAGCGACAGCGTCGGCACGCCCGCGCGCGCGAGATTCGCACGCGCCTTCTCGAGCATGTCGCCCGAAATATCGCTGCCGAAGATCGGCAGATCGCGCACGTTCGCACCGCGCGCGGCGCGCGCCTTGTCCATCGCGGCGACCTTGAGCGTCTGCCACGCGGTGATGTCGTAGCTCTTGAGCTTCTCGAAACCGAAGCGGCGCTGCACGCCGGGCGCGACGCCAAGCGCTTGCTGAACCGCCTCGGCGAGGAAGGTGCCGCTGCCGCACATCGGATCGTAGAGCGGCGTGTCGGGCGTCCAGCCCGTCAGGCGCAGGATGCCGGCCGCGAGATTCTCGCGCAGCGGCGCCGCGCCCTTGTCGAGCCGCCAGCCGCGCTTGAACAGCGGCTCGCCCGAGGTGTCGAGATAGAGCGTGCAATCGGTCGCGGTGACGAACACGAAGATCCGCACATCGGGCTCGGCCGTATCGATATTCGGACGCGCGCCCGTCTTGTCGCGCAAGCGGTCGCAGACCGCGTCCTTGACCTTGAGCGTCGTGAATTCAAGGCTGCGCAGCGGCGACTTGATCGCCGTCACGTCGATGCGCAGCGTCTGGTTCGCCGTGAACCAGCGCTCCCACGGCTGTTCGAGCGCGAACGCGAAGATATCGTGCTCGTTGCGGTAGGGGCGCGCGGCGATCTTGAGCAGGACGCGACTCGCGATCCGCGAATGCAGATTCGCGGCCATCGCCGCGCTCCACTCGCCCGAGAAATGCACGCCGCCCGGCACGTCGGCGCCGACCGTGATTGCCGCATGCGCGCCCAGATCACGCAGCTCGGCCGCAAGCGCCGCTTCGAGCCCGCGTGGGCAGGGTGCGAAAAATTCAAAGGAAGACATCGGCAAATCCGGCGCGGAAGGACAAGGCGCCATTGTACGCGGCGCACGCTTGCCTGACGGGGGCGATTGGACCGGAGCGCGTCAGCCGCGTCGCTTGGAGCGCCTCGCTCAAGGGACCTTGCTCAAGGCGGCGGCTCGCAGCTCGGCGCATGCAGGCCGAGACGCACCGACGACGACCCTCGCAGCGCAAACCGCGACTCAGCCGCCTTCGCCACCCTGGCCATGACGGACGGCCTTCTCGACGATCTCGTCGACGAGATGCGCGACGTCCTGGTCGATATCGACGACAACTGCCTCATGCGGCCCCGGCGGTTCGAGCGTATCGAGCTGACTCTGCAGCAGCGAGGGGTCGAAGAAGTGTCCCTTGCGGCCCGCGAGCCGGCGTTCGAGCACCTCGCGCGTGCCCTGCAGATAGACGAAGATCACGTCCTTGTCGCCCGCGCGAAGGATCTCGCGATACGAGGCCTTGAGCGCCGAGCACGCATAGACGTAATCGACGCCCTGCGCGCGCCGCTGTTCGATATCGGCGCGGATCGCGCGCAGCCAGGGCCAGCGATCGTCATCGGTCAACGCGATGCCCGCGTGCATCTTCTGCTTGTTGGCGTCGCTATGAAACGAATCGGCATCGGCAAAACCGCAGCCGAGCCGGGCCGCGAGCTGCTCGCCGACCGTCGTCTTGCCGCTGCCCGATACCCCCATCGCGATCAAAATCATCGTGACTCCTTGTTGCATCCTATCCAGTCGGTCGGCCCACCGTGGCGACCTTAAACCGGTCGATTAAAACACGTCGGACCGATTTGCATCCAGGCAGAGGCTCAGAACACCGAAGCGAGCCCGAGCGTCAGAACGAGTCCCATGACCGAAATGATCGTTTCGCAGAGCGACCAGGTCTTGAAGGTCTGCGAGATCGTCATGCCGAAGTATTCCTTGACGAGCCAGAACCCCGCGTCGTTGACATGCGAGAAGATCAGCGAGCCCGCACCCGTCGACAGCACGAGCAATTCGGGCCGCACGGCCGCGGTCGCCGACGTCGCGAGCGGCGCGACGATGCCGCAGGCCGTCGTCATCGCGACGGTCGCCGACCCCGTGGCGAGCCGGATCAGCGCCGCGACGAGCCAGCCGAGCACGAGCGGCGAGAGACTCAGCGACGACGACGAGTCGATGATCTGCTGCGAGATGCCGGTCTCGCGAAGAATCGCGCCGAAGCCGCCGCCCGCGCCGATCACGAGCACGATGCCGGCGATCGGTCCGAGGCTCTCATTGACGAATTTGAGAATCTGCTCGCGATCGAACCCGCGCGCGCCGCCGAACGTCCAGAAACTGACGAGCACGGCGACGAGCAACGCGACGACCGAATTGCCGAGCAGTTTGACGATATCGTTCGCGAGCGAGTGCGCGGGCGTGAACAGGTCGGCCCAACTGCCGATCAGCATCAGCGCGACGGGCAGCAGCACGGTGAACAGCGTGATGCCGAAGCTCGGCAGATCGCGCGGATACGGATGGCTGTCGCGCGCGACGGCGACTCGTACGGTGTCGCCGCCCGCATCGCGCGCGGCCGCGCCGGCCTTCGACGCCGCGCGCCGATCGGTGGCCTCGCCCGGCACGCCGCGCTCGGCGCGGCTGCCGATGAACTGGCGCGCGATCGCGTTATCGGGATTCAGGTGGATGTGCTTGTAGATCGACAGCGCGAACAGCGGCCCCGCGACGATCGCGATCGGAATGCCGATCAGCAGCCCGAACGCGATCGTCTTGCCGATATCGGCATGAAACGCCTGGACCGCGAGCAGCGCCGCCGGGTGCGGCGGAATCAGGCCGTGCACGATCGACAGCCCCGCGATCATCGGCACGCCGATCAGCACCATCGACTTGCCCGTGCGCTGCGCGAGATTGAACGCGATCGGGATCAGCAGCACGAAGCCGACCTCGAAAAACACGGGCAGACCGACGATGATCGCGATGCACATCATCGCCCAGTGCACGTGCTCCTCGCCGAATAGGCCGATCAGCGTCGTCGCGATGCGCTCCGCGCCGCCCGACTCGGCCATCATCTTGCCGAGCATCGTGCCCAGGCCGATGACGAGCGCGATATGCCCGAGCGTGCCGCCCACGCCCGTCTCGAAGGCCTTGACGATCTTCTCCATCGGCATGCCCGCGGCGACCGCGAGCGCGAGCGAGACGACGAGCAGAACGATGAAGGGATTGATCTTGAAACGCGCGATCAGAACGATCAGCGCGACGATGGCGACGAGCGCCTCGATGAGCAACGGGGTCCCGTGTACGGCGCCCATGCGTGTCTCCTAGGGTCGCGGACGCGGAACGTCCGCCTTGTTATTGTCAGACCTTCAGTGGACCTGCCTAGACCTTCAGTGACCTGCTTTGACCTGCTCCTTCCTTGACACACCGCGCGGGAGCGCATGCGCGCCATTCGCACCATGCGCGCGCACCGGACGTCTCCGTGTCCGGCGCGCCACGCCATGCGAGACCGTCAGGCGGCCTTTTGCGCGTGGTGATGCGCGAGCTGGCTCGCGCCGCGCGCGAGGCGCGTGACTTCGGCCCAGTCCTTCGCCGCGACGGCCGACTTCGGCGTCATCCACGAACCGCCGACGCAGACGACGTTCGGCAGCGCGAGGAAATTCGGCGCCGTCTCGGGCGTGATGCCGCCCGTCGGGCAGAAGCGCAGCGTCGGGAACGGGCCGTAGAAGGCCTGCAGCATCGGCACGCCGCCCGCCTGTTGCGCCGGGAAGAACTTGACGATCTCGTAGCCGAAGCTCACGGCCTGCACGAGATCCGACGGCGTCATGCAGCCGGGCAGCAACGGCAGACCCGCCGCGACCGCGGCGTCGTGCAGCTCGCGCGTAAGGCCCGGCGACACGCCGAACTGCGCGCCGGCCTTCTTCGCGGCCGCAACCTGTTCGGGCTTCGTCAGCGTACCGACGCCGACCACGATGTCGTCGGCGATCTTGCTGGCCGCTTCGATGACGCCGAGACCGGCCTCGGTGCGCAGCGTGATTTCGAGCACCTTGACGCCGCCCTCATAGAGCGCGCGGCACACGGCCTCGCCTTCTTCGACCGATTCGAACGCGAGGACCGGGATAACGGGACCGATACGAACGATATCGCTGACTTTGATCATTGCTTGCTCCTTCGATGGATTCACTGTCTCGTACAGGGGCGGCGCATGCGGCCGCCCGGGCAACTGCATCGCGGCCGATGAACGCGGCGCCGGCATGCGCTTTCGCATACGCGGCGCGGCGCGCATCGGCCGCTCATGGGTCCGTCTACCGGCCGGCCGTCAGCGTCGCCGCCGCGCCCGCGGCAACCGAGGCGCCCGCGGCCGTCTTGGCCTGCTCGCCCGGCAGCTTGCCGAACACCGAGGCGCCGAATTCGGCGGGCATCGCCTGCGACCGGAACACGCCGAACAGCTCGCGGCCGAAGCCGACTTCGTTCTCGTCCTGATGCGGCGGCTGCGCGACGTCGCGTTGCGCCCAGATCTGCGCGTCGATCTCGACGTCGAGCACGCCGGCTTCGGCGTCGATGACGATCATATCGCCCGTGCGCACCTTGCCGAGCGGGCCGTTGAGCAACGCTTCGGGCGACACGTGGATCACGGCGGGCACCTTGCCCGACGCGCCCGACATGCGGCCGTCGGTCACGAGCGCGACCTTGAAGCCCTTGTCCTGCAGCACGCCGAGCGGCGGCGTCAGGCGGTGCAGCTCGGGCATGCCGTTCGCGCGCGCGCCCTGGAAGCGCACGACCGCGACGAAGTCCTGATTGAGCTTGCCCGCATCGAACGCGGCCTGCACTTCTTCCTGCGAATCGAACACGATCGCGGGCGCGCGGACCGTGCGGTGCTCGGGCGCGACCGCCGAGATCTTGATGACGCCGCGGCCGATCTTGCCCTGCATCAGACGCAAGCCGCCGTCCGCCTGGAACGGTTCGGCCGCCGGACGCAGCACCTTCGCGTCGAGCGTTTCGCGCGTGCCCTCGACCCATTCGAGCTTGCCGTCGATGAGCTTGGGCTCCTTCGTGTAGTGCGACAGGCCCTTGCCCGCGACCGTCGTCACGTCTTCGTGGAGCAGCCCCGCGCCGAGCATCTCGCGCACGAGGAACGCCATGCCGCCCGCGGCATGATAGTGATTCACGTCGGCCTTGCCGTTCGGGTAGATCTTCGCGAGCAGCGGCGTCGTTTGCGAGAGCTCGTCGAAATCGTTCCAGTCGATCAGCACGCCGGCCGCGCGCGCGATCGCCACGAGGTGCAGCGTATGGTTCGTCGAGCCGCCCGTCGCGAGCAGGGCCGCGATGCCGTTGATGATCGCCTTCTCGTCGACGACGTGACCGATCGGCGTGTACTGCGAGCCGTCGGCCGTCAGTTCGAGCACGCGATGCGCGGACGCGGCCGTCAGCGCATCGCGCAGCGGCGTGTGCGGATGCACGAAGGCCGTGCTCGGCAGATGCAGGCCCATGACTTCCATGAGCATCTGGTTGCTGTTCGCCGTGCCGTAGAACGTGCACGTGCCGTGGCCGTGATACGCCTGGGCCTCGGCTTCGAGCAGCTCGTCGCGGCCGCACTGGCCGGTCGCGAACCGTTGGCGCGTCTTCGCCTTGTCGTCGTTCGAGAGGCCGCTGGTCATCGGTCCGGCCGGCACGAAGATCGTCGGCAAATGACCGAATTGGAGCGCGCCGATCAGCAGGCCCGGCACGATCTTGTCGCAGATGCCGAGACACAGCGCCGCGTCGAACATATTGTGTGTTAGCGCTACCGCCGTCGACATCGCAATGACTTCGCGCGAGAACAGCGAGAGCTCCATGCCCGGATTGCCCTGCGTGATGCCGTCGCACATCGCCGGCACGCCGCCCGCGAATTGCGCGACGCCGCCCGCTTCGTTGGCCGCGCGCTTGATGATGTCCGGATACGACACGAACGGCGCATGCGCCGACAGCATTTCGTTATACGACGAGACGATGCCGATATTCGGCACGCGCACGGCCTTGATCTTCATCTTGTCGTCGCCGACGAGGCCCGCGAAACCATGCGCGAGGTTCGCGCACGAGAGCGCATTGCGTGCCGGGAACTTGCCCTGTGCATCGGCGATACGCTGGAGATAGGCTTCGCGCGTCGCGCGGCTGCGCTCGATCACACGGGCCGTGACCTTCTGCAAATTATGATGCGGGGATACCATCGAATGTGCTCCTTGCCGGCCGCCTTGCCGCGATCGATTTTTTGGTCTTTTTGGTGTGAGAGTTCGGAATTTTAACTCAAACCCCCCAGGCGGCCGCGCGCACGGCTGTGCGATTATGTCGCCGAAGCCATTTCCGCCGTGTGCGCCGTCTCGTCATGCCTATCTCCGCCGATCGTTCCCCATCGGATCTGCCCCCCGATACTTCCGACACGTCCGGCACGCCCGGTACTTCCGACACGTCCGACGGCTCGGCCGGCTCGAACCCGCCGCCCTCCGATGTCGCGACGGCCGCGCCGGCCGGCGCGGGCTGGGAGAGCGCCGACGATCCGTTCGTCTGGCTCGAACAGAGCGAGACGAAGCGCGTCTCGGCATGGGTGCACGCGCAGAACGCCCGAACGCTCGCCGCGTTCGCGCACGGCGACGCCTTCGAGACGCTCGTCCAACGCCTCGTCGACGACGCGCTGTCGCCCGATCAGCTCGTGATCCCGACGCGGCGCGGCGACTGGGCCTACGATTTCTGGCAGGACGAAGCGCATCCGCTCGGCGTCTGGCGGCGCGCGCGCTGGGTCGACTGGCTCGCGGGCACGGCCCAATGGCATGCGCTGCTCGATCTCGACGTGCTCAGCGAGGACGAGGAAGTCGACTGGGCCTGGCATGGCGCGAGCGTGATCGAGCCCGCCGGCGACCGCGCGCTCGTCCATCTGTCGCCGGGCGGCGGCGACGCCGTCGTCGTGCGCGAATTCGATCTCGCGACGGGCGATTTCGTCGCCGACGGCTTTCACCTCGAGACCGTCGGCAAGCACAGCGTCGGCTGGATCGATCGCGACACGATCTATCTCCAGTGGGATCCGAGCGAAGGCGACACGAACCATCCGAGCGTCACGCGTTCGGGCTATCCGCGCAAAGTCCGCCGCTGGTCGCGCGGCACCGCGCCCGCCGAGGCGCCCGTCGTCTTCGCATGCGACGCGAGCGACCTCTCGGCATCGGCGTCGTACGACATCGAATGCGGCCGGCACTTCGCGTACCGGAGCGTCTCGATGGAGGACGGCATCACGTATCGGCTCGACGGCGACACCTGGCGCGCGTACGACGTGCCGCTGCATGCCGATGTCTACACGTGGAAGGGCTGGCTCATGGTCGCGCCGCGCCGCGACTGGGACATCGGCGACACCGTGCATCGGGGCGGCGCTCTGCTCGCGATCCGCGAAGACGCGTTTCACGCGGGATCGCGCACGTTTCTCGCGCTCTTCACGCCCGATGCGAAAACCGCGCTGACGGGCTTCCAGACGGGCAAGACCTGGGCCGCGATCAGCTATTCGGACGACCTCGTGTCGCGCACGCGCTTCTGGCAACCGCCCGAGCTGCCCACGGGCCTCGGCTCGCCGACGGCGACACCCGCCGTCGAAAGCGAGCTTGTCCTGGGATCGGGCGCGCTCGCCTCGGGCATCGATCTCGGAATCGGCGTCGCGCGCGCACGGGACAGCGCGGCGCTCGATCCCGACGCGCACGCGCTGCGCGAGATGCCGGTCGTCGCGGGCAGCGAAACCTCGACGTGGTTCATCGACGACCTCGTCGACGACGCGGTGTTCGTACTCAGCAATCACTATCTCGAACCGCCGACGCTCTGGCGCGGCGACGCGCGCGCCGACGACCTCGGCGCGTTGGAGCGCATCCAGCAATTGCGCGCGTCGTTCGACGCCGCCGAGATGACGGTGATCCGCGCGGTCGCGCACGCGCCCGACGGCACCGCGATCCCGTATTGGGTCATCGGCCGGCGCGCGGTCATCGAGTCCGCGCATCGCACGCCCGCGCCGTGTCTGCTCTATGGCTACGGCGGCTTCGAAATCGCGCTCGAACCGTCGTATGCGACAAGCCAGGGTATGGGCTGGCTCGAACAAGGCGGCGTCTATGTCGTGGCCAATATCCGCGGCGGCGGCGAATACGGCCCGTCGTGGCATCAGGCCGCGATGCGCGAGAAGCGTCCGGTCGCGTTCGACGATTTCGTCAGCGTCGCGCGCGCGCTGATCGCCGAGGGCTTCACGACATCGGCGCAGCTCGGCATCCAGGGCGGCAGCAACGGCGGCCTGCTCGTCGCGGCGTGCATGGTCCGGCACCCCGAACTGTTCGGCGCGGTCGTCTGCGAAGTGCCGGTGCTCGACATGCAGCGCTATCACCGCTTGCTCGCGGGCGCCTCGTGGATCGACGAATACGGCGATCCGGACGCCCCCGAAGATGCGCGCTTCCTGTCCGCGTATTCGCCGTATCACCGCGTGGCGGCCGAGGTCCGTTATCCGGCCGTGCTGTTCACGTCGGCCGCCGGCGACGACCGCGTTCATCCGGCGCACGCGCGCAAGATGGCCGCGCGCATGCAGGCACAGGGGCATGCGGATATCTGGTACTACGAGGAGACGCAAGGCGGCCACGGCGCGACGCCCGATCCGCGCGACGGCGCGCGCAGCACGGCGCTCGTCTACGCGTTCCTATGGGCGACGATCGGGAAAAACGGCCGATAACGGCGGCGGCGGGTCCCTGCGAGGATGCTCCGCCACGCATTCCGTCGGTCGGATATTCCGTCGATAGGATGAGGCGCGGCGATCGCGCGCCTAGAAGGGCTTGACGACGACGAGCAGCACCGCGGCGAGCAGCGCGAGCACGGGAAGCTCGTTGAAGATCCGGTAGAAGCGATGCGAGCGCGTGTTTTCACCGCGCTCGAACTGCACGAGAATCCGGCCGCACAGCGCGTGATAGACGATCACGAGCACGACGACGCCGAGTTTCGCGTGCATCCAGCCCTGCCCCTGTCCGATCCCGAACACGACGAACAGCCAGAGCCCGAACACGATCGCCGGCACCGCGATGAACGTCATGAAGCGGAACAGCTTGCGCGCCATCAGCAGCAGCCGCGCGGTCGCCGCGGGATCGGTCTCCATCGCGAGATTCACGAAGATCCGCGGCAAATAGAACAGCCCGGCAAACCACGAAGCGACAAATACGATATGCAGCGCCTTGATCCAGAGCATCGTGTCGCGCGCCCTATTGCCGGACTTCGCCGTGCCCGAGCACGACGTACTTGAGCGACGTGAGGCCTTCGAGACCGACCGGGCCGCGCGCGTGAAGCTTGTCGTTCGAGATGCCGATCTCGGCGCCGAGGCCGAATTCGAAACCATCCGCGAAGCGCGTCGACGCATTGACCATGACGCTCGCCGAATCGACTTCGCGCAGGAAGCGCATCGCGCGGTCGTGGTCTTCGGTCACGATCGCATCGGTATGCGCAGACCCGTATTCGTTGATGTGATCGATCGCCGCGTCGAGGCTCGCGACGACCTTGACCGCGAGAATCGGCGCGAGGTATTCGGTCGACCAGTCTTCGGGCTGCGCGTCCTTGACGTCATCGAGACCCGACGCATGGAGGATCGCCTTCGACGCCGCGTCGACGCGCAACTCGACGCCCTTGTCGTGAAACAGCTTGCCGAGCATCGGCAGCGCGCGCGGCGCGATGCCTTCGGCAACGAGCAGCGTCTCCATCGTATTGCACGTGCCGTAGCGATGCGTCTTCGCGTTCTCGGCGATGCGCAGCGCCTTGTCCATATCGGCGCAGTCGTCGACATAGACATGGCAGATGCCGTCGAGGTGCTTGATCATCGGCACGCGCGCATCGGCGATCAGGCGCGCGATCAGGCTCTTGCCGCCGCGCGGCACGATCACGTCGACGTAATCGGTCATCGTGATGAGCTTGCCGACCGCGGCGCGGTCCGTCGTTTCGACGACCTGGACGACGTCGGCGGGCAGCCCCGCGGACGCAAGCCCCTCGCCGATCGCGCGCGCGAGCGCCGTGTTGCTTTCGATCGCTTCGGAGCCGCCGCGCAGGATCGTCGCGTTACCCGACTTCAGGCATAGCGCCGCAGCGTCGATCGTCACGTTCGGGCGCGATTCGTAGATGATGCCGATCACGCCGAGCGGCACGCGCATCTGGCCGACTTGAATGCCGGTCGGGCGGAACTTGAGGTTGCCGATCTCGCCGACCGGATCGGGCAGCGCCGCGACCTGGTTGAGGCCTTCGATCATCGTCTTGAGCGCCTTGTCCGACAACGTGAGCCGGTCGATGAACGCCGGATCCTGGCCGTTGCGCTTCGCGCGCTCGACATCGCGCGCGTTCGCCGCGCGCAGCGCGTCGACGTCGCGTTCGATCGCGTCGGCGATCGCCTTGAGCGCGGCGTTCTTCGCCGCCGTGCTCGCCTTCGCGATCGCACGCGACGCGGCGCGCGCGCGCTGGCCCACGCGCTCCATGTATTCGTCGATATCGCCTACGGCGCTTGCCTGCGCCGTCACCTGATCGTTCGCACCCATCTTCTTCACACCCAAGGATTGCGCCGGCAAATCGCGTCCAATCGCGCGCCGGCCGTTCATTCTATGCTGCCCGCCGCGGCGGCGTCATGGCCGTCATCGCGAGCTCGAACAGTCCCGCCCACGGGTCGGCCGGCGGCAACGCGACCGCCGCCGAGCCGCGCCGCGTCCCGCGCGTGCCCGTGAGTCCCTTGACCTGCCGGTCGAGTTTCGCGGCGAGTTCGAGTCCGCGCTCGAGCGCGGCTTCGCTGACGCGCGACAACGCGGGGCCGATCAAGCGCTCGCGCGGTCCCCAGACGCGGTTCTCGCGCAACAGCACCGCGAGCGGCTTGCCGCCCGCGACACCGCGTTTGACACGCAGCAGCGTGCGGATTTCTTCGGTCAACGCCCAGAGCACGAGAACCGCGGCCTCGCCTTCGCCGCGCAAGCCGTCGAGCATGCGCGCCGTACGCCCGACATCGCCCGCGAGCACGGCTTCGCTGAGCTTGAACACGTCATAGCGCGCGACGTTGAGCACGGCGTCCTGCACCGATTCGAGATCGAGCACGCCGTCGGGATGCAGCAGCGCGAGCTTCTGGATTTCCTGATGCGCGGCCAGCAGATTGCCCTCGACGCGCTCGGCGATAAAGTCGAGCGCGCGTCGCCCGGGTTCGCCGGGCGCAAGCCGCTGCCCCTGCGCCGCGAGACGTTGTCCGATCCACGCGGGCAGTTGCGCGCGTTCGACCTTGTCGATCTTGATCGCGACGCCGCCATCGACAAGCGCATTGAACCAGGCCGTCTTCTGCGTCGCCGCGTCGAGACGCGGCAGCGTGACGAGCGTCAGCACGTCGTCGTTGACCTCGCCCGCGATCCTCTGAAGCATCTCGCCGCCTTCCTTGCCGGGCTTGCCTGTCGGAATACGGACTTCGACGAGCTGCCGATCGCCGAACAGCGACATCGACTGGCTCGCGCCGAGCAGGCTGCTCCAGTCGAACCCGCGCTCGACCGTGAACACATTGCGCTCGGTGAACCCTTCGCCGCGCGCGCGCACGCGAATCGCGTCGACCGCCTCCTGGACGAGCAAGGGCTCGTCTCCGTAGACGGTATAGAGGCGCCCGAGGCCCTTGGCCAGATGAGCGCCGAGCGCATCGGCACGCAGTTGCATCGCGTCGATCCCGTCAGAGCGGCGGCGTCGGCAGCGGCGCGCGCCGATTGACCGCGGGCGCCGCCGGCTCTTCGCCGGGCTCGAGCGTATGCACGACCGCGAGCCGGCGCAGCAACTGATCGACCGCGTCGTGCTCCATGTCGCGATAGAGAATCTCGGATTCCGACTGCTTCGCGAGCGCGTACTGGTCGTCGTAGGTCATCGAGCGATTCAGCGCGATCGACGACGGCGGAATCAGCACGGTGCCGTTCTTCGCGACGAGCTGATAGCTGAGCGTGAGGTCGAGCTCGTACTCTTCGACAAGCCCCTCGGCGCTCAGGCTCAGCGTGCCCTGGCCGCGGCCCTCGCTGAGCATCAGAATCGCGTCGGCGCCCCCGGGCGATTGCAGCACGGTCGTGTCGGAACCCGTTTCGATCCGGCGCTTGAGCAACGCGCTCATCTCGCGCGAGCCGGTCGACTGGACATAGAGGTTCTTGAACGGAAAGTTGTCGCGCCCCTGCAGCTGGAAGCCGCATGCACTCAGCATGCACGCCGCGGTCACGGCACAAAACATAAGGCGAATCACTGTCACTCCCTCTCGTCACGCGCTGCGTTGCGCCTCGTACCGGCACGCGGCCGATACGATCCCATGCCCCGTCAGACGACGACGTTGACCAGACGACCCGGCACGACGATGACCTTCTTGGCCGCCTGACCGTTGCCGAAGCGCTCGAACATCTCATGCGCGAGCGCCGCCTGCTCGATGACGTCGCGCGTCGCGTCCTTCGCGACGGTCAGCGCGCCGCGAACCTTACCGTTGATCTGCAGCACGAGCTCGACCTCGGACACGTCGAGCGCCTTCTCGTCGACGCCTTGCCAGCGCGTATCGAGCAGATCCGTGCCGAACTCGGCGCGATACCCGAGTTCGTCCCAGAGCGTGACCGTGATATGCGGCACGACCGGGTACAGCAACTGCAACAGCACGCCGTACGTTTCGCGCAGCACGTTCGCGCCGTGTTCGCCCTCGGCGGCCTGCTTCGCGCCTTCGATCGCGTTGAGCATCTTCATCGCGGCCGAGACGACCGTGTTGTACTGGATGCGCTGGAAGTCGAATTCAGCCTGCTTGAGCACGCTGTGAATTTCGAGACGCAAGGCCTTCTGCGCATCGCTGAGCGTCGCCGCGCGCAGGGCGGCGCGATCGGCGCGACCGCGCTTGAGCACGTCGGCATGCGTATAGGCGAAATTCCAGAGGCGCCGCAGGAAGCGGCTCGCGCCCTCGACGCCCGAGTCCGCCCATTCGAGGCTCTGCTCGGGCGGGGCCGCGAACATCGTGAACAGACGCGCGGTGTCCGCGCCGTACGAATCGATCAGCGATTGCGGATCGACGCCGTTGTTCTTCGACTTCGACATCTTCTCGACGCCACCCGAGATCACGGGTTCGCCGTCGGTCTTGAGCACCGCGCCGTCCGCCGTCACGGTGACGTCGAGCGGGTTGTACCACGTGCGCTTGCCCGACGCGTCCTCGCGATAGTAGGTCGCGTTGAGCACCATGCCCTGCGTGAGCAGATTCGCCGCGGGCTCGCCAAACTTGATGAGGCCGAGATCGCGGCACGCCTTCGCCCAGAAGCGCGAATACAGCAAGTGCAGGATCGCGTGCTCGATGCCGCCGATATACATGTCCATCGGCATCCAGTAGTCGGTCCGCGCATCGACCATCGTCGTCGCGTCGGGGCTCGCATACCGGTAGAAGTACCACGACGAATCGACGAACGTGTCCATCGTGTCCGTCTCGCGGCGCGCGTCGGCGCCGCACGTCGGGCACTTGACGTTGAGGAACGCGGCCGATTTCGCGAGCGGATTGCCCGCGCCGTCCGGTACGAGATCCTCGGGCAGCACGACGGGCAGATCCTTCTCGGGCACGGGCACATCGCCGCAGTGCGCGCAATGGATGATCGGGATCGGCGTACCCCAGTAGCGCTGGCGCGAAATGCCCCAGTCGCGCAGACGCCACGTGACTTGCTTGTCGCCGAGGCCGAGATCCTTGAGATCGGTCGCGATCGCGTCGATCGCCTCCTTGCTCGTGAGGCCGTCGTACTTGCCGCTCTGGATCAAGCGGCCGTTTTCCTTGTCGCCGTACCACTCGGCCCAGACGGTCGTCGAATACGCGTTGTCGCCGACGGCGACGACCTGCTTGACGGGCAGCGCGTACTTGAGCGCGAACGCGAAATCGCGTTCGTCGTGCGCGGGCACGCCCATCACGGCGCCTTCGCCGTAGCTCATGAGCACGTAGTTGCCGATCCAGACCTCGATACGCTCCTGCGTCAGCGGATGCGTGACGTGGAAGCCCGTCGGCTTGCCCTTCTTCTCCATCGTCGCGACGTCGGCCTCGGCGACGCCGCCGCGCTTGCATTCGTCGATGAATTGCTGAAGCTCGGGCTTGTTGCGCGCGAGGCGCGTCGCGAGCGGATGCTCGGCCGCGACCGCGACGAACGTGACGCCCATGATCGTGTCGGCGCGCGTCGTGAACACGCGGAGCAGCTTCGATTCACCGTCGATCTCGTACGGGAAGCCGAAATTCACGCCGAAGCTCTTGCCGATCCAGTTCTGCTGCATGACCTTCACGCGCTCGGGCCAGCCGAGGCCGTCGAGATCCGCGAGCAGTTCGTCGGCGTACTGCGTGATCCGCATGTAGTACATCGGGATCTCGCGCTTCTCGACGGTCGCGCCCGAGCGCCAGCCCTTGCCGTCGATGACCTGCTCGTTCGCGAGCACGGTCTGGTCGATCGGATCCCAGTTGACGGTCCCGGTCTTCTTGTAGACGACGCCCTTCTCGAGCAGCTTGAGGAACAGCCACTGATTCCAGCGGTAGTAGTCGGGCTTGCACGTCGTGACTTCGCGCGACCAGTCGATCGCGAGGCCCATCGACTCCATCTGCTTCTTCATGTAAGCGATGTTGTCGTAGGTCCACTTGGCGGGCGGCACGTTGTTGGCCATCGCCGCGTTCTCGGCGGGCATCCCGAACGCGTCCCAGCCCATCGGCATCAACACGTTGCGGCCCTGCATGCGCAGATAGCGCGCCATCACGTCGTTGATCGTGTAGTTGCGTACGTGGCCCATATGGAGCTTGCCCGACGGATAGGGCAGCATCGACACGCAATAGAACTTGTTGTCCTGATCGGGCGTCTCGACGGCTTGGTAGACGTGATGTTCGCGCCACTGTGCTTGCGCGGCGGATTCGACGTCTGCGGGAACGTACTTTTCTTGCATGGCGGATGGTCGGGTGAAACGCGAGAGTCGCGCGCGTGCGTGCAGCGCGCGTGTCGATTTGAGAGCAAGCGGCGATTATACCGTCTGACGCGCGCGACGCCGCGGCGCGCGGCCGGCCCTCAGGGTAGGCTGCCCGCCGGAGCGCGATCGGCCGGATCGGGCAGCGTCACGAAGCCGATCCGCGAGACGCCGGCGCGCTGCGCGTCGGCCATCACGCGCGCGATCGTCTCGTAGCGCGTCGCGCGATCCGCGCGCAGATGCAGTTCCGGCGCGGGCGTCTGCTTCGCGGCGGCCGCGAGCTTGCCGTTCAGCGCCCGCTCGTCGACGCGCGCGCCGTCCCAGTAGAGCGCGCCCTGCGCGTCGATCGAGAGATCGATCGTGTGTCCCGTATCGGGCGCCGGCGCGGCCGTCGCGCGCGGCAGATCGAGCCGGACCGCGCGCGTGAGCAAGGGCGCCGTGATGATGAAAATGACGAGCAGCACGAGCATGACGTCGATCAGCGGCGTCATGTTGATGTCGGAAATCGGCGCATTGCGCTCGCCGTCGCTCAGTCCGCCAAATGCCATCGCGTGCGTTGCCTCGCGTTGAATGAGGGTCGGTTCAGCATCGGGGCACACGCGTCGTCGCGACGCGCGCAGCGCCGCTCGCGCACGCGTTCCGACGTGTTCAAACGCGTTCGCCCGAATGCGCGACCGCCGACGACGCGGTCGCGGCGGAGACGGCATGCGCCGACGAGCCCGCCTGCGCGGGTCGAGCGGATCCGGGCGCCGTCGCCCCGGTCGGGACGGGCGACAGCGCGAACGCATGCAGATCGCGCGCAAAGCCGTCCAGATCCTCGCCGAGCTCGCGTACGCGGCGACCGAGGATGTTGTAGGCCAACACGGCGGGAATCGCCACGACGAGCCCGAACGCCGTCATGATCAGCGTTTCGCCGACGGGTCCCGCGACGCTGTCGATCGAGGCTTGTCCGCTTTCGGCAATGCGGCCCAGTGCGTGATAGATGCCCCAGACGGTCCCGAGCAGGCCGACGAACGGCGCCGTGCTGCCGATCGACGCGAGCAGCACCTGCCCGAATTCGAGCCGGCGCTGCGAACGCTGCAAGGCGTGGCGCAACGCGCGCAGCACGCGATCGCCGCGTTCGACGCGCGCGAGCAAGGCGCCCGGCACATCGGCTTCAAGACTTTGGAGCGCCGCTTCGGCAAGCGGCGTGAAGATCCGTTCGGTATCGGCGCGGCGTAACGCCGCGACGCCGTCACGCAAGGTCGGCGCTTGCCAGAACGCGCCGATCGCGCGCGGTGCGCGACGTTTCGCGTGCGCGACGACCCAGGCCTTGACGAGCAGACAGCACCAGCTCAGCACCGACATCGCGAGCAGCAGCCACGCGACCGCCTGCGTGACCGCGTCGCCCGAGCGCAAGTAATGAATGACACCCGTCTCGCCCATCAACGGCTCCGTGAAGTCGAGTCAGTGAAGACCGCGCATCGCCGCCGGGAGATCCGATTCAGGCGAGGCCGAGCACGTCCTGCATGTCGAACAGACCGTTCGACTTGTCGGCGAGAAAGCGTGCAGCAACGATCGCGCCACGCGCGTAGCTCACGCGGCTCGACGATTTGTGCGAAATCTCGATGCGCTCGCCGATGCCCGCGAACAGCACCGTGTGGTCGCCGACGATATCGCCGCCGCGGACCGTCGCGAAGCCGATCGTCGACGGATCGCGCTCGCCCGTCACGCCTTCGCGTCCGTAGACGGCGACCTTCGAGAGTTCGCGTCCGATCGTGTCGGCGATGACTTCACCCATCCGGAGCGCGGTGCCCGACGGCGCGTCGACCTTGTGGCGATGATGCGCTTCGACGATCTCGATGTCGTAGCCCGTCGCGAGAAAACGCGCGGCGACCTCGAGCAGCTTGAACGTGACGTTGACGCCGACGCTCATATTCGGCGCGAACACGATCGGCAACGTCTTCGACGCCGCCTCGAGTTCGGCCTTCTGCGCGTCGTTGAATCCGGTCGTGCCGATGATCATGCGCACGCCATGCCGGCGCGCGATCGCGAGATGCGCGAGCGTGCCCTCGGGGCGCGTGAAATCGATCAGATAGTCGGACTTCGCAAGCACCGCGTCGACGTCGTCGGATAACGGCACGCCCGTCGATTTCCCGAGAAACGCACCGGCATCCTGGCCGACCGACGCACTGCCTTTCATGCACAGCGCGCCCGACAACGTGACGCCCGAGTCGGCGAGTACCGTCTCGATCAACATGCGGCCCATGCGGCCGTCGGCTCCTGCGATAGCGATGCGCATCAGTTCGAATTTCCCGATTGAGGCGGCGCCGGCGACGGCACCGGCGCGGGCGCGCCGCTGACGGCCGCATCGCTCGCGCTGAGCACGCGGTCGAGGCCGCTTGAATCCGGCACGGCGGCGTTATTGCCCTGCGTCGGCGGCGCCGGACGCTGGAGGCTGATCTGCGGCTGGCCCGTCGGCTGCTGGACGCCGCCGATGATCGGCTGCGGAATCTGCGAGCCGTTCGGCGCGGGCTTCGCCGGCGCCGCGTCGATCGACGTCGCGGCATTCGCGGCATTCGCGGCGGCGACATTCGGCGCAACGCCCGACGACGCAGCGTTCACGGCCGGTGTCGGCGCGGCATCGCTCGCCGCACCCGCCGCCGCAGCGGACGAAGCAGCAGCAGCCTTCGCGAGGCGCTCCTGGCGAAGCAGATTGCTTTGCTTGTCGTTGCCGTCGATCGCGGCGAGCAGTTCCTGCTCGCTCGGCAAATCTTCGGCGCCGGTCCAATGGTCGAGCGTGTCGCCCTTGAAATAGACGACGAGATCGCGTTGCTGGACGATTTCGCGCGGACCGCGCCGGAACGAGAACATATAGTCCCAACGGTCCTGATGGAAGATATCAGTCAACAGCGGCGTACCGAGCAGCGTCTTGACCTGATCGCGCGTCATCCCTTTCTGAAGCTGAGCCGCCGTTTCGCTCGACACGAAATTGCCTTGCTCGACCGTCAGGTGATACGGCGTAATCCAGTCGACGACCTCGTGCGACACACTGTTATAGGTCGAACAGGCGGCAAGTACGGTGGCACCCACGACGGCGACAGTCACTAAACCCGCGTGGCGAAGGCCACGATTGAAGAAAGTTGAACTCATTTCACCCATTGTTCCGCGTCCGATAACGCGAGATCTTTGATGCCGCCCAGGAAAACCCATTATGATTGGGGCCTCGTATTGTACTCTAGGGACGCAGTGCCATGACCAATCCCGCCGACCTGAAGAATATCGGGCTCAAAGCGACCCTGCCACGGCTCAAAATTCTCGAGATCTTTCAAAACAGCGACGTCCGACACCTGACGGCCGAGGATGTCTATCGACACCTGCTGCACGAAGAACTCGATATCGGCCTCGCCACCGTGTATCGCGTGCTGACCCAATTCGAACAGGCCGGGCTGCTGAGCCGGAGCAATTTCGAGTCGGGCAAAGCCGTCTTCGAACTCAACGAAGGCACGCACCACGACCACCTCGTCTGTGTCGACTGCGGACGCGTCGAGGAGTTCTATGACGCCGAGATCGAACGTCGCCAGCAATTGATCGCGAGCGAACGCGGCTTCGCGCTGCATGAACATGCACTGGCGCTTTACGGCGCGTGCACGAAGGCCAATTGTCCTCACAAGAAGCACTGAATCGAACGCGCTCGTACGCGTGCACCGGCTCGCACGGCACATGACCGCGTCGAGCCGCCGACAATACGAACCTGACGCCCGTCATTCCGAGCGGCGCACGCCGGCCATATTGGCATAAAGCGCTCGACCGGTCCCGCGCGCGGCGATACAGGTGCGACAGTTTGCCGCACGACGCCAATTCAAGATTTCGATTCGACTACGGTGGGTGCTCCTCAACCCACCGGAGATCGTCATGTTGACTCCCATCGCAAGCGCTTCGACCGCTCATACCCGTGCGCTTCAAATGCACGCGTCCGCGCAGGGACCGCAAGCCCGTCCCGCAGAGGCGCACGCGGCAGGTTCCGACGCCGAATTCAAGCAGCCCTCCTCGACCGAGACACTCGCCGAGTTGTTCAAACAACGCCTGAGTCGACCCGTGCGAGATACACCCGCAAATCGGGGCGCCCTATCGCAATCGATGTCGTATCGAGACATCCCGGCACTGCGGGCCGACGTCAAGTTGATGCTTCTCAAAGATGACGTCTTGTTTCCCCGCGATCTCGCCGGCTTGCGCAAAACCGAATTGCGATTGAACGCCGCTGGAACGGAGACACGTCCCAGCCATCGGCCGCTACGCGAAATCGTGTTCGTGAAGGCGCCCCCGGAGAGCGCATCGACATCGGGTACGCGAAGCGTGCAGATCCTCACGCAGGCAGGCAACGCGAACATCCTGGGGTTCGCGGCGTCGGCGAACGGGACGGATCGATACCTCGTCGCGCGAACCTCCTCCGACTGCGCGGGACTGACGATCCGATTCGGGCACGAAGCCCCCCACTGATCACACACGCGCGGAGGTCCGGATGCCGCATGCGTCGGCAATGCGGCCTCGGTAAAAAAAACGGGGCGCGTCCGCCGGACACGCCCCGTTTATCGTATGCCACGCATCGCGCCGCGCGTTCGGCGCGGCGCGTGAATGTATCGCTTACTTCGCGGTCGCGAGCGCCACCGTCGTATCGAGCATCCGGTTCGAGAAGCCCCACTCGTTGTCGTACCAGCTCGACACCTTGACGAGATTGCCCGACACCTTCGTGAGCGTCGCATCGAACACCGACGACGACGGGTTGTGGTTGAAGTCGTGCGAGACGAGCGGTGCCGACGTGTACTCGAGGATGCCCTTGAGCGCGCCTTCCGATGCGTTCTTGAGGATCGAGTTCACTTCGTCGACCGTCGTTTCGCGCGCGGCGACGAACGAGAGATCGACGATCGACACATTGATCGTCGGGACGCGGATCGCGTAGCCGTCGAGCTTGCCGTTGAGTTCGGGCAGCACGAGACCGACCGCCGAAGCCGCACCCGTCTTCGTCGGGATCATGCTTTGCGTGGCCGAACGCGCGCGGCGCAGGTCTTCGTGATAGACGTCCGTCAGCACCTGGTCGTTCGTGTACGAGTGGATCGTCG
The DNA here is from genome assembly GCF_003628125.1 of Pararobbsia silviterrae. Classification (GTDB taxonomy): domain Bacteria; phylum Pseudomonadota; class Gammaproteobacteria; order Burkholderiales; family Burkholderiaceae; genus Pararobbsia; species Pararobbsia silviterrae. The sequence continues at coordinate 97,854 of NZ_RBZU01000011.1, read as the reverse complement.
TCATGAGGCCCGACACGACGCCGAGCTTCTCGTGCAGCGGCTGAACGAGCGGCGCAAGGCAGTTCGTCGTGCACGATGCGTTCGAGATGACCGTGTGTTCCTTCTTCAGCGAAGCGTGGTTCACGCCGTAGACGATCGTCGCATCGACGTCCTTGCCGCCCGGCGCCGAGATCACGACCTTCTTCGCGCCGCCCTTCAGGTGGGCGCTCGCCTTTTCCTTCGTCGTGAAGAAGCCCGTGCATTCGAGCACGACGTCGACGCCGAGTTCGCCCCACGGCAGTTCGGCCGGATTACGGTTCGCGAGCACGCGGATCCGGTCGCCGTTGACGATCAGATAGTCGCCGTCGACCGAGATCGTGCCCGGGAACTTGCCGTGCACGGTGTCGTATTGCGTCAGGTGAGCGTTGGTGTTGGCGTTGCCGAGATCGTTGATCGCGACGATTTCGATGTCGTGCTTCTTGCCTGCTTCGTAGAACGCGCGCAGCGTGTTCCGGCCGATCCGGCCGTAGCCGTTGATTGCGACGCGAATTGCCATGTCCTTATCTCCTGAGGGTCAAAATCGGTGCGACGGCATCATGCGCCGGCCGCACCGCGAAATGCAACGTTCCTGCGTTGTGGGCGGGAATCAGCCGAGTACACGCTTCGCGGTCGCGACGACGTTGTCGACCGTGAAACCGAAATGCTTGAACAACTCGCCGGCGGGCGCCGATTCGCCGAACGTATCGATACCGACGACACCGCCTTCGAGGCCGACGTACTTGGCCCAGAAGCTCGTGACGCCCGCTTCGATCGCCACGCGCGCGACGCCCTTGGGCAGCACGTATTCCTTCCAGTCGTCGCTCTGACGGTCGAACACCGTCGTCGACGGCATCGAGACGACGCGCGCGCCGATCCCGACTTGCTTGAGCGCTTCGACCGACTTGACCGCGAGTTCGACTTCCGAGCCCGTCGCGATGAGAATCAGCTTGCGCGCGACCGTTTCCTCGTCCCAGTCGACGAGCACGTAGCCGCCCTTCGCGATCGCTTCGACCTGCGCATCCGTGCGCTCGTTATACGCGAGATTCTGGCGCGTGAAGATGACCGCGCTCGGACCCACGCGCTTCGCGGCTTCGACCCACGTGACCGACGTCTCGACCGTATCCGCCGGACGCCAGACGTCGAAATGCGGAATCAGGCGCAGGCTCGCGACGTGCTCGATCGATTGGTGCGTCGGACCGTCTTCGCCAAGACCGATCGAGTCGTGCGTGAACACGAACACCGAACGGATCTTCATGAGCGCCGCCATGCGCAGCGCATTGCGGCTGTAGTCCGAGAACGTCAGGAACGTGCCGCCGAACGGCAGATAGCCGCCGTGCAGCGCGATCCCGTTGAGCGCGGCGCTCATGCCGAACTCGCGCACACCCCAGTTCACGTGGTTGCCCCACTGGATCGCGCCGTCCTGGCCCGCGCGCACCGCCTTGCTCGCCTTCCAGTTCGTGAGGTTCGAACCCGTAAGATCGGCCGAGCCGCCGAGCAGTTCGGGCAGCGCCGCGGCGAGGCCGTCGAGCGCGTTCTGCGAAGCCTTGCGCGTCGCGATCGTTTCACCCTTCGCGACGGTCGCGTCGATGAGCGCCTTCGCCTTTTCGGCGAAGTCGCGCGGCAACTCGCTCTTCATGCGGCGCTCGAATTCGATCGCGCGCTGCGGATGCTTGCCCGCATACGTCGCGAAGCGCGCCGTCCATTCCTGTTCGAGCTTCGCGCCCGACGCCTTCGCGTCCCACGCGTCATAAACGTCCTGCGGAATCACGAACGGCTCGTACTCCCAGCCGATCGCCGCACGCGTCGCCGCGATTTCTTGCGCGCCGAGCGGCGCGCCGTGCGCGTCGTGGCTGTTCGCCTTCGTCGGCGCGCCCTTGCCGATGATCGTCTTGCAGCAGATCAGCGTCGGACGGTCCGAACGCTTGGCGGCCGCAATCGCCGCATCGACCGCGTCGATGTTGTGGCCATCGATCGCCGGAATCACGTTCCAGCCATAGGCTTCGAAACGCTTCGGCGTGTTGTCGGCGAACCAGTTTTCGACATGGCCGTCGATCGAGATGCCGTTGTCGTCGTACAGCGCGATGAGCTTGTTGAGCTTGAGCGTGCCCGCGAGCGAACAGGCTTCGTGCGAGATGCCTTCCATCAGGCAGCCGTCGCCGAGGAACACGTACGTGTGGTGATCGACGATCGTATCGTCGCCGTCATTGAATTCGGCCGCGAGCAGCGCTTCGGCGAGCGCCATGCCGACCGCGTTCGCGAGACCTTGGCCGAGCGGACCCGTCGTCGTTTCGACGCCCGGCGTGATGCCGTACTCCGGGTGGCCCGGCGTCTTCGAGTGCATCTGCCGGAACTGCTTGATCTCTTCGATCGGCAGGTCGTAGCCCGTCAGGTGCAGCAGCGAATAAAGCAGCATCGAGCCGTGCCCGTTCGACAACACGAAACGATCGCGGTCCGGCCAGTGCGGATTCGTCGGGTTGTGACGCAGGTGGCGGTTCCAGAGGGCCACTGCGATGTCGGCCATACCCATCGGCGCACCCGGGTGACCGGAGTTGGCCTTCTGGACGGCGTCCATCGAAAGCGCGCGAATGGCGTTGGCCATACGCGTGCTCGTGGTCGACTGGGGGGCGGAAGGGCTCAGAGACGTGGTCGTCATATCGGAAATCCCGAAACGGAACAGAGGACGGTGCGCGCGCGCCCGAAGCGCCGGACGCGGCAAAGACGGGGATTTTATCAGACAGCCCGTTCGACAGCCTTTGCACAAGTTCGCATGCCGTGTTGCATTTTTTGAGGGACAGGGCGACGCCCCCGCGCCCGCGTGGACGCGCGCCGGACCTTGTTCGCCCACGCGCTCAAGCGCATTTCAGGCAAGCCCTGTCCGTGGCATCGATCAAGACTTGGCTCTCCCCTTCCTTGAGACTCCGCCATGTCGATCAATTCCACGTTACCGCCTTCGCTCGTTTCACGAACCGATATTCGAACGAATGTCCGTGCTGCCGCCCGTCTGACCGCGCCGCGCGCCGACAGCCTCGTCCAGGACCGCGCCAAGCGCGCGACGGATGCGGACTCGTCGGCTGCCCCCGGCCCGGCCGTGCTGCGCAACGTCTTCGCACCGGCCGACGCGGTGCGGCAAACTCAGGGCACGGGCCTGCTGCCCGAGATGCTCGAGCACATCGGGATCTGGAACACGCCCAACGCCGCTTACGTCACGATGAGCGCTGCGTTCGCGCAGACGCACATGGCCCCGGGAAATCGTCCGGCCATCGGCCGCGAAACGCTGTATTTCGAGCCGCGTCGTGTCGGCGGCCAACTGCCGACGCCGGTCAACCTCTGCCAGGCGACCGTCAGCGCGCGCGGCGCATCGCCGGCTCGCGCCGAGATCCGCGCCGACCAGACGCTGTATCTCAAGGGCTGTCTGCAGGCGGGCCAACGGCTCGCGCCGCTCGAATTCCGTTCGGATACGCCGTTCGACTACTGGATCCAGGCCCGCGAACCCGATGGCACGATCCACGTCAAATCGAACGTGGGGCCGACAAAGCTTTTGCGATTCGAACTTCCGAGTGCGCCATCGCGCCATCTCGATGTGATCGTCATGATTCAGCCGCGCACCGCCGCGCAAGCTGCTTCCGATAGCCCGCGCGGCCCGACAGTCATCGAGTATTCGCGCGCGCGCTGATCGAACGTCCGCACGTCGATGTCGTCGACGTGCGGACGTCTCGATGTCTCGATGTCTCGATGTCTCGATGTCTCGATGTCTCGATGTCTCGATGTCTCCGATGTCTCCGATGTCGCGCGCAGCCGTGGCACACTACGGGCTCGCCCCAGCTCGAAGCATGCCGATGTCCGACTCCGCCGCGCCCAGCCCCCGCTCCGACGCCGTCAAACCGCCGGCGACCCCATGGCTTACCCCGTATCTCTGCGTGATCGACGCGGCCGCGAGTCAGGCCTTCTACGCGCACGCATTCGGTTTCGTCGCGCGCGAGACGGTCGCGGACGACGGCGTTGCACTGCACGTCGAGATGACCTACCAGGGCGAACTCGTCGTGATGTTCGCACCCGAAGGCGCGTTCGGCTCGACGGCACGCACGCCCCGGAGCGCGAAAACCGAAGCGCCGCATCTGTTTTATCTCTACGTCGACGACGTCGACGCGTGTCATGCACGCGCGATCGAGGCCGGCGCGCGCTCGCTGATGCCGCCGTCCGACCAGTTCTGGGGCGACCGCTTCTGCCAGATCGAGGATCTCGACGGCTATCGCTGGGGCATCGCGCGCAAGGCCGCGCCCGTCGGCGAGGCATGACCGCGATGCCGCGTTTCTTTATCGATACCCTTTTGCAGTCGATTCCGCCCGGCGTGCCGTTGACGCTGCCCGAGGACGTCGCACGGCATATCCAGGTCCTGCGGCTCGCGCCCGACGACGCGTTGACGCTGTTCGACGGCAGCGGCGGCGAATACCACGCGCGCCTCGATACGCTCGGCAAGCGCTCGGCAAGCGTCACGCTCGGCGAGCACGATCCGCGCGAAGCCGAAACCCCGTATGCGATCACGCTCGCGCAAGGCATCGCGGGCGGCGACAAGATGGACTGGATTCTCGAGAAGGCCGTCGAGCTCGGCGTACGCCGCATGGTGCCGTTGTCGACGACGCGGTCGGTCGTACGGCTGAACGGCGAACGCGCGCAGCGCCGCACCGAGCATTGGCGCGGGATCGCGCGCGCCGCGTGCGAACAATGCGGGCGCAATCGCGTACCTGAAGTCGACGCGCCGACCGATTTCGACGCGTGGGTCGACGCGCCGCGCACCGGAGATACGCTGCGCATCATGCTGTCGCCGCGCGCCGAGGGCGGACTCGAACGGCTGCCCGAGCAAGCGCCCCAACACGATGTCGAATTGCTGATCGGTCCGGAGGGCGGGCTGTCGCCCGAAGAAGAAACGGCCGCGTTGGCGGCCGGTTATCGGCCGCTCAGTCTCGGCCGCAGAGTGCTGCGCACCGAAACAGCCGGCCTCGCGGTGCTCGCGGCGCTCGCAACGCGCTGGAGCGGATGGTGAGAAAAACGGCCACCGGTCGACGCGCCTCGGTCAAGCACGTCCCGGTTGAGCGAGACTCGGTCTAGCAAGACGCGGTCGAGCGCGTCACTGAGGCACGCAACCCGGTCGAGCGCGACCCGGTCAAACGGCGTTCCCGACTCGGACGAACGAGACGCTCAGGCGAACGAGAAGAATACGCGGAACGCGACCTTGCGCTCGGCCCAGAACTCGGCGGCCTCGCGGAACACGTCGAGCATCGTCTCGCGCGCATCCTTGTCGAACTTGATGCCCGTAGGCACGCCTTCGAGCACGATCACGAAGCCCGGCTGCGTGCCCGCCTTCGCGATGACGTCGGTCAGACAGTCGTAGAGCGCGTCGTAGTTCTTGCCGTATTGCTTCGGGAACGTGAATTCGGTCGCGATCCGGTCGAGCACCTCGGCCTTCGACCCCGCGTTCGCGCACCATGCGTAAAGGAAATGGTGACCGAGCCGCTCGGCTTCCTCGGCAAGCTCCGGAACGCGAAACGCTCGGATCGATTGGACGATGTTCGGGCGGACGGTCTGGAAAAGCGTCATGGTCTGATCGTCGGACGGAAGGTCGCGCAGCGGCTTGTCACGGCCGCCCTCGCGCATCGACATTACACGCTGGAAAAGGTTGGTGTTGTCGCTCATCCCGTACACGTCGTTCGCGACACCGGCGTCTTGCGCTAGAACGTTGTCGCTCATGGTCATTCTGGAATCCGTTCAATAGTCTCGTCGTGGTCGACCATCGAGTCACGATCTTCGGGAAACGCGGCGGTTTGCCGCTTGCGATGCCCCGAGCGTCGCGACACCCCTGCGACGCCGTCGAAACGATACGGTCATGCCTGAGTCAGCCCGCAGGCAGCAGCCGTCAATATGAATGAAGACGGCGCCCTCTTCCGCGCACCGCGCGCCGCGTCGCCTCGGGGAACACTTGCGTCCCGCGCGGCACGCGCGCCGTGCTGCCTTGCAACCGCTTCGATCGTCTGTCCGACCGGTCCCGGCGGCGCCCGTGTCCCGCATCGCGCCGAACCGTGCGAATGCCCTCGCGAGCCTCACCGCACCGCGCACCAAGAAGGTGCCATGACCCAGCCGTCCAACCCGATTTCCCGAACACAATCGTGGCCGGCAACACATGCGTGCCACCACTGAAGGCGTAAGGTTATCCCTAACCGGGCGCGGAATCAACGTGCGATCGTGTCCATTGGCACGGATAAGGGTTTGACTTACAAGGATTTCGGCGACCGGATTCCACCGAAAATGAGGCGGGCCGCGGCTTGCGCCGAAACCCGCCGATGACGCTGATCCGACTATTCGCGGCTCGCCGCGAGCGCGTCGACGACAACGAGCGCCGCCATGTTCACGATCCGGCGCACCGTCGCGGTCGCCGTGAGCACGTGGATCGGGCGCGCCGCGCCGAGCAGGATCGGGCCGATCGCGACGTTATTGCCCGCCGCCGTCTTGAGCAGGTTGTACGCGATGTTGGCGGCGTCGACCGTCGGGCAGATCAGCAGATTCGCATCGCCTTCGAGCGTCGAATCGGGCATCAATTGCTTGCGCAGACGGCCGTCGAGCGCGGCATCGCCGTGCATTTCGCCGTCGATCTCGAGATCTGGAGCGATATCGCGCAGGATCGCGAGCGTATCGCGCATCTTTTGCGCGCTCGGCGCGGGGCTCGAACCGAAGCTCGAATGCGAGAGCAGCGCGATCTTCGGTTCGATCCCGAAACGCCGGACCTCTTCGGCCGCATGGACGGTGATCTCCGCGAGCTGCTCGGGCGTCGGATCGACGTTCACGTGCGTGTCGGCGATGAAAATCTGGCGGCCCGGCAGGATCAGCGCGTTCATCGCCGCGTAGACCGACGAACCCGCGCGCTTGCCGATGACCTGGTCGATGAAGTGCAGATGCCGGTGCGGCGTGCTGATCGTGCCGCAGATCATCCCGTCGGCCTCGCCCTTGTGGATCAGCATCGAGCCGATCAGCGTCGTGCGGCGCCGCATTTCGACGCGCGCGAGCTGCTGCGTGATGCCCTTGCGCGCGAGCATCTTGAAGTACGTCTGCCAGTAGTCGCGATAGCGCTCGTCGTGCTCGGGATTCACGATCGTGAAGTCCTTGCCGGGCTCGAGCCGCAGGCCGTAGCGCTTGAGGCGCTGCTCGATGACGGCCGGACGGCCGATCAGGATCGGCGTCGCGATGCCCTCGTCGACGATGATCTGCACGGCGCGCAGCACGCGCTCTTCCTCGCCCTCGGCGAACACGATCCGCTTCTTGGCCGCCTCGACGCTGCGCGCGACCTGGAAGATCGGCTTCATCATCGTGCCGCTCGCGTAGACGAACTGCTGCAGATGCTGGCGATACGCGTCCATGTCCTCGATCGGGCGCGTCGCGACGCCGCCGTCCATCGCGGCCTGCGCGACCGCGGGCGCGATCGTCACGATCAGGCGCGGATCGAACGGCTTCGGAATCAGATACTGCGGACCGAACGACAGATCGTGGATGCCGTAGGCGGTCGCCACGACGTCGCTCTGCTCCTGGCGTGCGAGCGCGGCGATCGCGTTGACCGCCGCGATTTCCATTTCCTTCGTGATCGTCGTCGCACCGACGTCGAGCGCGCCGCGGAAGATGAACGGGAAGCACAGGACGTTGTTGACCTGATTCGGGTAGTCGGTGCGGCCGGTCGCGAGCACGGCATCCGGACGCACGGCGAGCGCGTCTTCGGGCAGGATTTCGGGGGTCGGATTCGCGAGCGCGAGAATCAGCGGCCGCTCGGCCATCTTTTCGACCATCTCGGCCTTGAGCACGCCGCCCGCGGACAGGCCGAGGAAGATGTCGGCCTGCTCGATGACCTCGGCGAGCTTGCGCGCATCGGTCTTTTGCGAGAATCGCTCCTTGTCCGGATCCATGAGTTCGGCGCGGCCTTCATAGACGACGCCCGCGAGGTCGGTCACCCAGATGTTCTCGCGCGGCAGGCCGATGTCGATCAGCAGATTCAGACAGGCGAGCGCCGCGGCGCCCGCGCCCGACGTGACGAGCTTGACCTGCTTGATGTCCTTGTTGACGACCTTGAGCCCGTTGGTCACCGCGGCCGCCACCACGATCGCCGTGCCGTGCTGATCGTCGTGGAACACGGGGATCTTCATGCGCTTGCGGCACTCGCGCTCGACCGTGAAGCAATCGGGCGCCTTGATGTCTTCGAGGTTGATGCCCCCGAACGTCGGCTCGAGCGCGGCGATGACGTCGACGAGCTTCAGCGGATCGGTCTCGTTGAGCTCGATGTCGAACACGTCGATGCCCGCGAACTTCTTGAACAGCACGGCCTTGCCTTCCATGACCGGCTTCGACGCGAGCGGCCCGATATTGCCGAGCCCCAGCACGGCCGAGCCGTTGGTCACGACGCCGACGAGATTGCTGCGCGACGTGAAGCGCGCGGCGTTCAGCGGATCCGCGACGATTTCCTCGCATGCCGCGGCGACGCCCGGCGAATAGGCGAGCGCGAGATCGCGCTGGTTCAGCAGCTGCTTCGTCGGGGCGATGGCAATTTTGCCGGGGGTCGGGAACTCGTGATAATCGAGGGCGGCTTCGCGGAGTTTATCGGCGGGAGAGGACATGGAGGAGGCTTGAAGCTCGGCAGATTAGAATCGGTTTTCGAGGGGCATTGTAGCGCCGAAAAGGCGCGCATCCGCCTGCGGGGAAGTCCCCACCGTCATGCTGCAATGCCGCACAAAACCCCGCTGCGACGCTAATTTCTTCGAATGCTCAACGAATTCAGCCTCATTCGCCGCTATTTTTCGCGACATAAAAACTCTTCCGATGCGGCGATTTTGAGTGTCGGGGACGACTGCGCGCTGCTCGCGCCGACGCCCGGCAAAGTCCTCGCCGTGTCGACCGACATGCTCGTCGAGGGCCGGCATTTCTTCGCGGGCGCCGACGCCCGCGCGCTCGGCCACAAGACGCTCGCGGTGAATCTCTCGGACCTTGCCGCGATGGGCGCGACGCCGCGCGCGTTCACGCTGGCCCTCGCGCTGCCCGCGATCGACGAAGCCTGGCTCGCGGATTTCTCCGATGGCCTTTACGCGCTCGCCGAGCGTGCGGGTTGCGCGCTGATCGGCGGCGATACGACGAAGGGTCCGCTCACGCTCTGCGTGACCGTCTTCGGCGACGTCGATGCGCACACGGCGCTGCGCCGCGACGCGGCGCGCGACGGCGACGACATCTGGATCTCGGGCACGCTAGGCGACGCGCGGCTCGCGCTCGGCGCGCTGCGCGACGAGTGGCCGCTCGACGCGCACGCGCTCGACGCGGCACGCCGCGCGATGGATCAGCCCGAGCCGCGCCTCGCGCTCGGCGCGGCGCTCGCGGGCGTCGCGCACGCGGCGCTCGATATCTCGGATGGTCTCGCGGGCGATCTCATGCATATCCTCGAACGCTCGGACATGTCCGCGCGCGTCGATCTCGATGCGCTACCGCGCTCGACGCTGCTCGCGCGACAACCGGCCGACATCCAGCGCTTGTGCACGGCGGCCGGCGGCGACGACTACGAACTCTGCTTCACGGCCCCCGTCGACGCGCGCGCGCGCATCGAGGACGCGGGCGCGCGTGCTGGCGTGCGCGTCACGCGCGTCGGTACAATAACGGCCTTCAACGCGGAAGCTCACGCGAACGCCGGCGCGGCTCGTCTCGTCTGGACCGACGGCCGCGGCCAGCCCGTGACGCCGGCCCTGCGCGGATTCGATCACTTCAATGACTGACCCGAACGAAATACTCGACGCCGACCCCGAAAGTCAGGCTCAACGCGACGCCCAACGCGCCGCGCAGCTGCGCAAGCGCTTCGGCGGCCGCTTCGGCTATTTTCGCGATCGCAAACAGACGGGCGCGGGCGGTGAGGCAGGCGCCGACAATCCGGGCCCCGGAAGCACGCGTGCGTCGGGCATCGGGCCGCGCCCGCAAGCGGGCGCCGGATCGAAACGCGCGCGCCCCGACGCGGCGTTCATGCGCTCGCATCCGGCCCATCTGCTGTCGCTCGGCTTCGGCACGGGGCTTTCGCGCTTCGTGCCGGGCACGGTCGGCACGCTGTTCGGCTGGGTGTCGTTTCTCGTGCTCAATCCGTATCTGACGTCGGCGGGATGGCTCGCGCTGATCGTGCTCGGCTTCATCGTCGGCATCGGCGCGACGGGATACACGGCGCGCGCGATGGGCGTCGCCGATCCGAACGCGATCAACTGGGACGAAATCGTCGCATTCTGGCTCGTGATGCTGTTTGTCACGCCCGCGACATTTGGCGGTCAATTATTTGCGTTTATCGTGTTCCGGCTGTTCGACATGATCAAACCGCCGCCGATCCGCTGGTTCGACCGAACGTTCAAGGGCGGACTCGGCATCATGATCGACGACCTCGTCGCGGCGCTCATGACCCTGTTCGTGATCGCGCTCGTGCGGAACTACTATGGACACTGAAAACACGCTCCACCAGCTCGCGATCCGCGTCGGCAACCGGCTGCGCGAAGCGCGCCTGATGCTGACCACGGCCGAATCGTGCACGGGCGGCATGATCGCGGGCGCGATCACCGATATCTCGGGCAGCAGCACGTGGTTCGAACGCGGCTTCGTCACGTACTCGAATCAGGCGAAGACCGAGATGATCGGCGTGCCGAGCGAACTGATCGACCGGCACGGCGCGGTCAGCGAGGCCGTCGCGCGCGCGATGGCCGAGGGCGCGCTGCGCAATAGCCGCGCGCAGATCGCACTGTCCGTGACGGGCGTTGCGGGGCCGGGCGGCGGGACGGAGAAAAAACCGGTCGGCACGGTGTCGTTCGGCTGGAGCGATCGCGTCCACACCTTGTGCCAGACGATGCATCTGAAGGGCGACCGGCGTCAGATCCGGATCCAGGCCGCCGCGCATGCGCTGCGCGGCGTGCTCACGATGCTCGACGAGAGCGAATAGCCTGCTTCGGCGCATGCCGCGCAACAAGGGCGAACCGCCCCGCCGCCGCTCACTCCGCCTCACGCGAGCGTATCGCCCCGCTGCCGCACGCCCCGCTTCACGCGAGCGTCTCGCCCGCCTCAGCGGGCTGCGCTCGCGGCGGCCGCACGGGCGACGTTGATCGCGTCGCGCGTCTCGCGCGCGGCCGCGGCGGCGCGCTCGGCGTAATCCTCGCCCTTGCCCGCGTAGAGAATCGCGCGCGACGAGTTGATCATCATGCCCGTGCCGTTCGCCGTGCGTCCCGCGCGGACGGTCGCCTCGATATCGCCGCCCTGCGCGCCGATGCCCGGGATCAGCAGCGGCATCTCGCCGACGATCTCGCGGACCGCGGCGATCTCCGCCGGGAACGTCGCGCCGACGACGAGCGAGACCTCGCCCGACGCGTTCCACGTGTTCGCCGCCAGATCGGCGACGTGCTGATAAAGCGGACGGCCGCCCGTTTCGAGAAACTGCAGATCCGATCCGCCGGCATTCGACGTCCGGCACAGCACGATCACGCCCTTGCCCGCATGCGCGAGATAGGGCTCGACCGAATCGAAACCCATGTAGGGATTGACCGTCACCGCGTCCGCGCGATAGCGCTCGAACGCCTCGCGCGCATATTGCTCGGCCGTGCTGCCGATATCGCCGCGCTTCGCGTCGAGGATGACCGGGATGCCGGCATGGTGTGCGTGGATGTAGTCGACGAGCGATTCGAGCTGGTCCTCGGCGCGATTCGACGCGAAATAGGCAATCTGCGGCTTGAACGCCGAAACGAACGGCGCGGTCGCGTCGACGATCGCGCGGCAAAACGCGTAGATCGCATCGGGACGGCCCGCGATCGCGGCCGGAAAGCGCTTGGGTTCGGGATCGAGGCCGACGCACAGCAGCGAGTCGGTGCGCGCCCAGGCGGACGCGAGGCTACGAGTAAAGGACATGAAGATCGGATCGTGAAGACGGCCGCCGCGCATCGGGCGGCCGGAGACTGCGCATCGCGCGCACACGGCGACATTGTAACGAAGCGCCGTACGCGGCCGCGCGTCGCGGCGCGTTCGTGCTTTCATGCGTGCGTGCCGACAAGGTACGCGGCATCCGACCCGCACGCGCGCGATCGCGGATCGCGGCGCACGTGCCGGTCTTACCGTCCCGATCGCGGGACAGGCAGCGCGCCGAACAGATCGACCGAAAAGCGGAACCGCCGTTCGAGCCGCTGACCGGGCGCGAGCACGGTCATGCCGTGCGCGGCCGCGCCGCCGGGCAGGTTGACCGCGTTGATCGGATGATCGACCGGTTCGAAGCAGAACCAGTCCTTGCGCGCGGGCGTATAGAGCAGGTAGTGGTCGGCGTCCGACTCGATGTCGAGCGCGAGTCCGTGTTCGGGCCACAGCACGCGCGCGCGGCCGGTCCAGCCCGAGAACGCGTGGTTCGCGACCCCGCGCGGCAACGGATACGCGATGCCGTACCCATAGGCCGCGGGCGTGCGGATCGCGTGCGTCGGCAGCCAGTCGCGCCCCGACAGCCACGTGTGCGATGCGGGTGCGAGCAACAGCGTGCCCGGCGTACGCGGCAGATACGGATGCAGCCCGATGCCGAACGGCATGGCGAGCTTGCCCCGATTCTCGACTTCGAAACGGATCGTCAGCGACGTATCGACAAGCTCGATATGCTGCGCGGCATGAAACGCATAGGGCGTGCCGCGCGTCACGAGCGAGAGCGACGCATGCGCATCGCCGGCCGCGTCGACAGACCAGCGCGAGAGCCAGCCCGAACCGTGGATCGGGTACGGCTCGCCGTCGCGGTTCGGCGCGATGCGGATCGTGCGGCCTTCGAATTCGAAGCACCCGCCGCCGATTCGATTCGAGAACGGCACGAGCGGATAGCACGCGAGCTCGGTCGGATCCGCGAGGCGCGCGTGTTCGGGGGCACGGAAGATCGGTACCTGCCGGCCGCCGCATGCGAGATCGAAGCGCGCGATGCCGCCGCCGATCCCCGGCGCGAGTTCGAGACGCAAACTCGACGTCGCGAGGGTAATGCGCTCGGATGCGCGCGCACGCGCACCCGAGGATGAGACGGTCTTCAACGACTTGGAACGCAAAGCCCGACTCCGTTACGACGCCAGCGCGGGGCTCGCGCCGAACCGCGTATCGGCGAGACCGCGCGCGCCGCTCGCGCCGACCTGCGCGACATAGATGCCGCCCGAGGTCGGATCCGCCGCGAGCTGAGCCTCGCTCAGGTCCTCGCGCGCCGACGTGATGTAGAGCGTGCCGAAGTCGGCGCCGCCGAACACCGGGCAGCTCGGCTGCGGCACGGGCACTTCGATGCGTTCGAGCTCACGGCCTTCGGGGCTGTAGCAGATCACGCGACGGCCTTCCCACTGCGCGTTCCAGAGATTGCCTCGGGTGTCGATCGCCGATCCGTCCGGATAGCCGTCGGGGTCCGACAAACGAACGAACTCGCGATCGTTCGAGATCGTGCCGTCGAGTGCGTAGTCGCAGACGCGGATCGCGCGCGTCGGCGTATCGCAGTAGTACATCGTGCGGCCATCGGGCGTGAACGCGAGACTGTTCGAGATTTCGCAGGCCGGCAGCGGCAAGCGTTCGACCGACAGATCGAGATTGAGCCGATAGAACGCGCATTGCGTCTTGTGCTCGCCCGATTCGTCCTTCGTGCCGAACACGAAACGGCCTTCGCGATCGAGACGGCCGTCGTTGAGGCGCGTCGGCAGGCCGGTCTCGATCTCGGCGATCGTCTTCACGCGGCCCGTCGCGATCTCGTAGAACGCGAGCCGCGACTCGAGGCCGAGCAGCAGATAGCGGTCGTCTTCGCAAAGCGCATAGGTCGCGAGCCGCTCGGGCATCGCGAACGTCTTCAGATCGCGGCGCGCGGGGTCGTACCGGTACAGCACCGACTCGTAGATGTCGGTGAAGAACAACGCCTGCGCGCGCGCGTCCCAGACCGGGCCTTCGGCGAGCGTGCATTGCGTATCGAGCAGCAATTGCGCCTTCACGCCCAGCCTCCGTCGACGAGCAGGTGTTGCGCCGTGATCATGCTGCTGTCGTCGGCGGCGAGAAACAGCGCCATGCGCGCGAGATGCTCGGGCATGAGTTCGGCGTCGATGCATTGACCGCGCTTGATGTCGGCGCGGCCTTCGTCGGTCAGCCACATCTCGCGCTGCTTCTTCGTGAGGACCCAGCCCGGCACGAGCGCGTTGACGCGGATATTGAACGGGCCGAGGTCGCGCGCGAGCCCGCGCGTCAGACCTTGGACGGCCGCCTTCGCGGCTGCATAGACGGGATAGCCGCCGTTCTTGAGCATCCAGCTGATCGAGCCGAGGTTGATGATCGAGCCGCCCTTGAGCGCCTTCATGTCCTCGATGACCGCCTGCGCGGCAAAGAACTGGTGACGCAGATTGACCGCGATGCCCTTGTCGAAGCTCTCGGGCGTGACCGACTCGATCGAGTGACGCACGTCGTTCGCCGCGTTGTTGATGAGCACGCCGATCGGACCGAACGCCGCGCGGACGTCGTCCACGGCCTTGCGCAGCGCATCGATATCGGTCAGGTCGCAGCGCAGGAACAGCGGCTTGTGGCGTGCGTTCGCGAGGCGGGCGACGAGCGCCTCGCCGGCGGCCGCGTCGATATCGACGAAGCCGACTTTCGCGCCTTGCGCGACGAAGTGCTCGACGAACGATTCGCCGATGCCGGTCGCGCCGCCGGTGATCAGGACAGTGCGATCGACGAGGCTAGGAAACTGGCCATAAGGTGAAGACATCGGAATCCCTTGTTCGAAGTTTGGATCGGGGCCGGCCCGCGCATTGACGCGCGCGTGCGCGCCGGACGATAAAAAGCAGGAAGGTGAGGACCGGTCGAACGCGCCGGCTTCATTCCGGATGCTGGCAGGCATGCGGGACGCGCCTCTGCGGCGCGCGTCCCACGGAATTCAAAAAAAACTGGCGACATTATGCGTGCGCCGGCATCCGCCGGCGCACGCAAATCGATGATGCAGCGCAACAAACCGATGGGCAGCCGCGTCGTTGGGCCGGGTCCGCATGACGGCCGCGACCGCGCCGCCCTTGTGACGTCGCGATGGGCGCGTCGCGGGTGTTGTCACACGCCGGCTTCGGCCCGCGCCGCCGCGAGGCCCGCGATAAACGCGCGGGCGTTCGCGCCGACTTCGGCGGCCGTGTTGCCCGGCTTGTAGAGCGCCGAGCCCAGGCCGAAGCCCGATGCGCCCGCCGCGATGAACGGCCCCATATTCGTCGGCGTCACGCCGCCGACCGGCACGAGCGGCACATGCTTGGGCACGACCGCGCGCCACGCCTTGAGCACCGGCACGCCGAGCTGCTCGGCCGGAAACATCTTGAGCACGTCGGCGCCGTTGCTCAATGCCGCGAACGCTTCGGTCGGCGTCGCGACGCCCGGCGCCGCCGCGAGGCCCTTGGCCTTCGCGGCGCGCACGACGGCCGGGTCGCTATGCGGCATCACGATCAGATCGCCGCCCGCGCGCGCGACTTCGTAGACGTGTTCGACGCTGAGCACCGTGCCCGCGCCGACGACCACGTCCTTGGGCATCGCCGCGCGCAGCACGCGAATGCTCTCGAACGGGTCGGGTGAATTCAGCGGCACTTCGATGACGCGAAAACCCGCGTCGACGAGCGCTTCGCCGATCGCGACGATTTCGGCAGGCTGCACGCCGCGCAGGATCGCGATCAGCGGGCACGCCTGCATGGCCGCGTGCAGCGCCGCATGCGGATGGTAGGGAATGGCGTTCGTGGCGGGGGTCGTCATAAGGCGTCTACGTCCAAGGAAAGAGGTCAGGCTTGCGCGACGAGTCCGGCCTGGCTCGCAATCTGCCAGAGTCCGCGTTCGGTCGCGTTCTGCACCGTACGCGCATGCGTGCAGCCGAAGTGCGCGAGCACGAGCCGGTAGCGTTCGACGAGCTTCGCGTCACCGATCAGCAACACGGGCTGCGACGCCCACGTCGCGCCTTCGCGTTCGAGCAGCTTTTCGAGGCCCGCGATTTCGTGCCCGATCAACAGGCCCGACAGATAGTCGGGCTGCTGGGCCGCGTCGAGCTGTCCGGTCAGACCGAGCGCGCGCGTCGAGAAGATCGTCGCGAGCAGGCCCGCGTCCCACGCGCCGCGCGCGACCGACACGCCGCGCAGAAAGGCTTCGGTGTCGGGCACATCGGGCGTGCGCATCGTGCGGCCGAGTATCGTGTGATCGCGCAGCGCCGCGAACGCTTCGCCCGTCATGAACGTATGGAAACGTTCGATGCTGCGGCCTTCGACGATCGCCCATTTCGCATGCGAACCGGGCAAACCGACGAGCGTCTTGCGCGGCGCGGCGTCCTGCGCGCCGGGACCGGCCTCGAGCATCGCGCCGAGAATCTGCGTCTCCTCGCCGCGCATGACGTTCGGCAGCGTGCCGCGTTCGAGCACGCCGGGCACGATCCGGAGCACGGGGCCGCGTTGCGTGCGGACCTCGGCGAGCGACGACGCGAGACGATTCGCATCGGCCGGCGTATCGATATACGGGGCTTCGACCCAACCCTGCGCGCTGCCGACCATGCCGCACGCGATCAACGGCAGCGTGGGCCGTGCGTCGAGCCAGTCGCCGCAGGCGGCTTCGAACGCGGCGTCGAAGCCGCCCTCCGCCGCCGCGCGCGGCAACTTCATGATGCCCCACGGCAGCGAGCGCACCGCGAGCGCCCGTCCCTGCGCGTCGAACGCATAGGCGCGCAACGAACTCGTGCCCCAGTCGAGCGCGATCAGAACGGCCTGATTCAGGTCCGCCGGCGTATCGGGAATATCGTGCGCCACGGCCGTCGGTTCGGCGTGCGGCGCGGCGTGGCTGACTGCTTGATTCATCGTTTGATCCGTCGTGTCGTGAGTTGCGGCGCGCGCCAGCCGAGTTCTTCCGAGATCGCGCGCGCTTCGCGCTGGACCACGGGCACGAGCTCGTGCATGCGATCGACCGGCATATAGGGGATCGTGCTCGCGACCGAAAGCGCGGCGACGATCAGACCGGACGCGTCGCGCACGGGCGCGGCGACGCACCGGATGCTGGGTTCGTTTTCTTCGAGATCGAACGTGTGTCCGAGGCCCGCGTAGTTCGTCATGCGATCGATGAACGTATCGCGCGTGTAGGGCGTCGGCAGGTCCGCGTAATCGGGACTGCGGCGCGCGGCGTCCCAGAGCGCCTCCCAGGCCGTCGGGCTCAGGTCGAGCATGAGCGCCTTGCCGATGCCGGTCCATGCGAGCGGCATCCGATGGCCGACGCGCGAGCGCATCTCGAGCCCGCGCGTCCCTGGAATCTTGTCGATATAGAGCACGTCGCCGCCTTCGCGCACGCCGAGGTGGATCGTGTCGCGCGTCGCTTCGGCCAATCGTTCGAGATGAGGGCGCGCGACCGCCGACAGCGGCATCTGTTCGAGCGAGACCGCGCCGAGTTCGATGAGCTTCGGGCCGAGCAGATAACCGCCCTGGACCTGGCGCAGATAGCGCGCCTGGACGAGGCTGCTGACGAGCCGATGCGTGGTCGAGCGCGTCGTGCCGAGCGTGGCGCCGAACGTCTTGAGATCGCGCGCGCCCGCGGCGGCGGCTTCGAGAATCGCCAGGCCGCGCAGGAGCGTCTGCGTCCCCGCTTGCTGCGGTGTCGCGTCGAGCAGGGTCGACGGCGTCGGCACGGCCGATGCCGAGGTGACTTTGCCCGGTCGCGCCGCCGGCGAGGCCGAGGCGCCGCCCGGCTCGGCGTGCGCGACGTCGGCGCCCGTGTCGGGTTCGCGCGCGCCCGCTAGGGCGGGGTTCAACGATTTATCCATGATGATCCGCTGGTGCTCCGCATTCGCACGGCCGGATAGGGAGGCCGAATGGGTGGGCCGACTGCGCGAGCCCGAATATGGCTCGCGGCGTCCGCGTGCGGAGGTGTCTCCGATCCTCGTCGTGATTCACGCGGCGGGGCAGCCCGCCGCGCGACCCGCGTGAACACGGCAAGCCCGTCACGCTGGGGCGGATTGTAGGACCACGCGCGCCGCACGCTCAATATCTGAGTGTCTTTCTCATTTAATGGGAATCAATGCGACGCAACATTCGAGCACGACCGACGTGCACAGCGCCGTGGCCCGGCGCTCTTCGCGCGTTGCCGCGCGAGCGCTATCTCGCGGACCGGATCCCGATATCCGAACGGATAGCGGGGGCGCTGACGCGCGAAGCTCGGCGAAATGAAACGAGGCGAGGCGAAACGAGGCGAAACGAAACGTAACGGGAGAGGATCGGACGGCCGCGGCGGCGCGGCCGATGCGTCACTTGTCGGACGGCAGTTCGGCGGCGCCCATGCGGTGGGCGATGATCGCGGCGCGGCTCAGCAGATAGGCGCTCGTGCGGTGGTCGTCGTAGTACTTCGGACGCGGGAGCATGACCGCAAGGCGCGCGGACTGCCCGACCGAGAGCTTCGACGCGTCGGTCTTGTAGTAGTGGGCCGCCGCGGCCTGCGCGCCATAGACGCCCTTGCCCCATTCGACCGAGTTCAGGTAGATCTCGAAGATGCGTTCCTTGTCCATCCAGAACTCGAGCATCACCGTGATGATCAGTTCCTGACCTTTGCGGATATAGGTCTTCTCGGTCGACAGAAACAGATTGCGCGCGAGTTGCTGCGTGATCGTCGAGCCGCCCCACGCCATATGGCCTTTCTTTTTGTTTTTCTCCCACGCCTGCAGCATCGCGTCGACTTCGAAGCCGTTGTTGTTGACGAAGTCGGCGTCCTCGGACGCGATGATCGCGCGCTTCAGATTGCGCGAGACGCCGTCGTACGGCACCCATTCATGCACGAACGCGATCGATTGATCCTCGTGCCAGAACCGCCAGCGCGCCGCGCGCATGAACGCCGTATCGGACGGATTGACGAAGGTCCAGATACCGATCTGCACGAAGTAGAACACCTGCGTCGCGCACCACGCGAACACGATGAGGCCGAACAGATAGGCGCACCACCGGACGACGGGATGCCGGGCTTTTTTCGAGCGGGGCGCCGGGCTTGCGGGCGCCGCATCGACGACGACGGTCACGTCGCGTCACCCGGCGCGCCGAGCAGCGCGCGCAATTCGGCGAGCACGGGCGCGCCGTCGGGCCGCACGCCGCGCCAGATCGAGAACGACTCGGCGGCCTGCTCGACGAGCATGCCGAGCCCATCGGCCACGCGTGCGCCGCGCGCCGCCGCATCGCGCATGAAGACGGTCGGTTCGGCCCCATACATCATGTCGTAGGCGAGCGTGCCGGCCGCGATCGCGTGTGCGCCGTACTCGGGCACCTCGCCGCCGAGACTGCCGGCCGTCGCGTTGACGACCACGTCGAACGCCCCGCACGCGATATCCGCGCCGCCGCCGAGCACCGTGCCGCGCGCGCCGTACGCATCGCCTGCGTGATCGACAGCGCCCGTACGCCCGAACGCCGCCGCGAGTTCGGCGGCCTTGCTCGCCGTACGATTGACGATCACGACTTCGCGCACGCCCGCGTCGATCAGCGGCAGCACGACGCCGCGCGCCGCGCCGCCCGCGCCGAGCAACAGCACGCGCGTGCCCGCGAGCGCGACGCCGAGATTGACCTCGATATCGCGCACGAGACCGATGCCGTCCGTGTTGTCGCCCGTGACCGAACCGTCGGCCTCGACCTTGAGCGTGTTGACGGCGCCGGCCGATGCCGCGCGCGCCGACAACCGGTCCGCGAATGCGTGCGCGTCGAGCTTGAACGGCACGGTCACGTTGAGGCCTCGCCCGCCTTGCGCGATGAATGCGCGCACGGTCGGTTCGAATGCGTCGACGGCGGCGAGCAGGCGGTCGTAGGCGACGGGCTCGCCGGTCTGCTCGGCAAAACGCGCATGGATGAACGGCGACTTGCTGTGGGCGATCGGATTGCCGATCACGACATAGCGGTCGCGGTGCGCGACCTGCGCCGCCGAGGCGGCATCGGAGGAAGAAGCGGTGACGTTCATCGCGTTGCGTTCATCGAAATCGAAAAGAGACCGCGTGCGCGGTCGTGATCGGTTGACGGATCGAGGACATCGTCCGGGACATCCTCGGCGACGTCAGTGCGCGCGCGCGCCGTCGGTATCGACGGGCGGATCGGATGCGTCCGATGCCGCGGCGCCATCGGACGCGCCTGCGCCCTCGGCTTCATCGGCCGTCCGCGCGCCCGTGTCGTCCTCGCCCGGCTCGTCCGCCTCGCCTGCATTCTCGCTCTCGCCTTCGCCCTCGACGGCCGCGCTCGCCGCATCGTTCTCGTCGTCCTCGCCTTCGTCGAGATCGGCTGCATCGCCCGCGACGGGAGCATCGAGCACCTGCACGAGACGCGTCGACGCCTCGACCGTGAGTTCATCGATCGACACGACGTCGAGCATCACGCGCGTGCCTCGCGCATGCACGCCGAGCCCGGGCACGTGCAGCATCAGCGGAATCTCTTCGAGCCGCACGAGATCGCCCTTGACGACCGTCGCGACGACGCGGTCGCGCTTTTCCTGCTGGAGCCAGCGCAGACACCAGAACGTCTCCATCTTGTTCTGATAGTCGGCATAGGCCGCGTACGTCTCGTCGAAGCTTTGGAGCGCCGCGTACAAATCCGCGTCCTTCGGCTTGAACGGCGCGACGAGCTTCGCCGCGACGCCATGCTCGGCGCACGCGAGCAATTGCCATTGATTCACGAGATCGACGTAGCGGCGCAGCGGCGACGTGCTCCACGCGTACTGATTGACGCCGAGGCCTTCGTGCGGCGCGGGCGACGTCTGCATGCGCGTACGGTTCGGGCCGAACGAGCGTTGCGCGCGATAGATGCCGGGCACGCCGTAGTCGCCGAGCATCGCGCCCCAGGTGCTGTTCGCGATGATCGCGAGTTCGGCGACGATCGAATCGAGCGGCGAACCGCGCCGGCGCGGCGTGATCGTCACATGCTCGCCGTCGACGTAGAAGTTGAAGTCGTGATTGCGCTGGACCTCGCGCTTGAGCCCGAAACCGATGCGCGCCTGCTGGCGCTTCTCATGCAACACCTTCGCGAGCGGCCAGAGCATCGCGATCTCTTCCTTGTGCGGATACTCGCCCGTGCCGGCTTCGAGCGCTTCCTCGGTCACGATGTCGTCGAGGTGGTTGTGACGCAAATTGCTGCGCACAAAAATCCGCTCGGCGCGCGTTTCGGTCGTGACGGTCTCGTAGGTCGTGCCGTTGACGATCAGATAGAGCGACAACGCGGGACGTAGACCGCCTTCCTTGAGCGTGAACACATCGACGACGGCGTCGGGCAGCATCGTGATCTTGTCGCCGGGCATATAGACCGTCGAGAGCCGCGTGCGCGCGATCTGGTCGACCGCGTCGCCGCGCGCGATGCCGAGCGCGGGCGCCGCGATGTGGATCCCGATGCGAATCCGGCCGTCGGGCAGACGGCGCACCGAGAACGCATCGTCGATTTCGGTCGTCGTGACGTCGTCGATCGAGAACGCTTCGACATCGCCCTCGGGCAACGCGCCGAGGTCCGGCGCGAACGCGATCGGCGCAAACCCCGTGCCGTACGGAAAGTATTCGGCGAGGAACTTCGCCTCGTGGAGCATGCGCGGCGACGCGACGCCGCCGACGTCGAGCATCAGGCGCGCCGGCGACGTGCCCAACGCGGCCGAGGCCGCCTCGAGCGCCTTGTATTCGATCGAATTCTTGTCGGGCCGCGTGAGCAGGCCGATGACCTTGCCCGCGAAGGCCTCGGGCAGTTGGCGCGCCTTGAGCGTGTCCTCGTACCCTTGCTGGACGAGCGCCTGCTGACGACGGCGCTCGAGCCCGGCGAGCGCCGCGCGCAATTGCTCCTCGGGCGCGCGTTGATACTGGCCGCGGCCCTTCTTGCGGAAGTAGACCGGCGACGCGTGGATACGCAGCAGCAGACCCGCTTGCTTGACCGCGCTCGGCTTCGTGCCGAAGTAGTCGTCGGCGAGCGCGCCGAACGTGAACTCGTCAGCCGGTGCGCATTCCCACAGGAACTCGGGATCGATGTCCTGGGATTCGGCATCGGCCTGCTGCATGAGTTCGGCCGGCGCGGGCGCCTCGAATTCAAGCAGCACTTCCTTGCCGCGGACCTTGACGCGGCGGCCGCCCGGCAATTCGACTTGAAACGCGTCGCCCTGCTTCGACAGGACGGTGCCGGCCTTGAAACTACCGGATTCCTCGAAAAAAACGTTCACTCAAGACTCTCTAGACAATGCCGCAGAACGCGAGCGCCCGGTCGCAATACGCGCCGAAGTCGCTGAGGCCGTGATCGCCACCGTCAATCAGCGTCGTCTTGGCTCCAGCATAGAACTTCAACATGTCGCGGTAATCGAGCACTTCGTCGCCGGTCGCCGCAATCAGGTAATACCGTTCAGGCCGCGTGATCGACGCGACCGCCAATGTTTTGAATTCGTCGAGATGACGCGCCTCGACGACGATGCTGCCTCCGCCGTGCCAGAGCGGCTGTTCGCCGAGATAGCGCGACAGATCGCGACCGGGATCGGTCGCGGGATTCACCAGTACCGCGCGATATCCGTGACGCTCGGCCAGGTAGGTCGCGTAGTAGCCGCCGAGCGAGCTGCCGATCAGGCTGACCTGATCGGCCGGCACGCCGCGGAGCTCGCGCTCGACGAGCGCGATCGATTCGGCCGGCGACACGGGCAACGCGGGACACCGCCATCGATCGGCGTGTCCGAGTTCGGTCAGACGGTGCGCGAGCAGCCGCGCCTTGAACGACTGCGGCGACGAGCGAAACCCGTGCAGATAGACGATCACGCGGCGGCTCCGCTGCGCATGGCCGCATCGAGCGCCTTGAGCAGCTTCTCGTGGACGCCGCCGAAGCCGCCGTTGCTCATGACGAGCACGTGGTCGCCCGCGCGCGCGTCGCGCGTGACGGCCGCGACCAGCGCGTCGAGATTGTCGAACGCCTGCGCCGTCTCGCCGAGCGGCGCGAGCGCCTCGCCGAGATCCCAGCCGAGCGCGTCGCGCCCGGCCGGCGCGCCGTATCCGTAGACGCGATCCGCGTCGTGCAGACTCTCGGGCAACTGCGCCTTCATGACGCCGAGCTTCATCGTGTTCGAGCGCGGTTCGAGCACCGCGAGTATGCGTCCGCCGTGCGGACCGAGCCGCCGGCGCAAGCCGGCCACCGTCGTGCGGATCGCGGTCGGATGGTGCGCAAAGTCGTCGTAGACCGTCACGCCGTGCACCGTGCCGCGGACTTCCATGCGCCGCTTGACGCTCTGGAAGCGCGACAGCGACTCGGCCGCCTGCGCGGGCACGATGCCGATATGGCGCGCCGCCGCGATCGCCGCGAGCGCGTTCATCCGGTTGTGCGCGCCCTGCACGGTCCAATCGACCTCGCCGACCGTCTGGCCCGCGAACGCGACGCCGAAGCGCGTGTCGATCGCTTCGCTCGCCTGAGCGTCGAGCGCAACGGCCTGCCATCCGTCGGCCACGCCGAAGCGTTCGAGCTCGCTCCAGCAACCGCGCGCGATCACGCGATCGAGCGCCGCTTCCGTGCCGTTGACGACAAGCCGCCCGATGCGCGGCACCGTACGGACGAGATGGTGAAATTGCGTTTCGATCGCACCGAGATCGGGAAAGATGTCGGCGTGATCGAATTCGAGATTGTTCAGGATCGCGGTGCGCGGACGGTAGTGGACGAACTTCGAACGCTTGTCGAAGAACGCCGTGTCGTATTCGTCGGCCTCGATGACGAAGAAATCCGAGTCGGTCAGCCGCGCCGAGATGCCGAAATTGAGCGGCACGCCGCCGATCAGAAAGCCCGGGCGGTATCCGGCGTCTTCGAGCAGCCACGCGAGCATCGACGCGGTCGTCGTCTTGCCGTGCGTACCCGCGACCGCGAGCACCCATTTGTCGCGCAGCACATGTTCGCCGAGCCATTGCGGACCCGATACGTACGGCAGGCCGCGATCGAGGATCGCTTCCATGAGCGGATTGCCGCGCGAGACGACGTTGCCGATCACGAAGAGGTCGGGCGCGAGCGCGGTCTGGTCCTCGCCGTAGCCCTCGATGAGCTCGATGCCCTGCGCTTCGAGCTGCGTGCTCATCGGCGGATACACCCCGGCGTCGCAGCCCGTGACGCGATGGCCGCGCTCGCGCGCGAGCACCGCGAGGCCACCCATGAACGTGCCGCAAATGCCGAGGATATGAATATGCATGTGAGCCTGAAAAGCGCGCGCCGAAATCGTGGCATTGTACCCGAGCGATCCGTGAAGCCGGACCGCGACGGCGCGTCTGCCGGCCCCGTCTCGCGCGACGTATTGCGCGTCGTTGCAAGCGATTCCGTCGGTGCCCGGACGTGTAACCGGCATCGACAGACCAGTCGGGTATCATCTCGCCATGTCTCGCAAACCCTATCTTGACCCCCGACGCGTACGCGATGAAGTCGCGGCGGTCGCGGCGCGCTTGATCGCCGAAGACGGTCACGACTACGCGACCGCGAAGCGCAAGGCGGCGCGCCAGATCCTCGGCGACACGCGCATCGCGGGCGAATGGCTGCCCGACAACGAGCAGATCGAGGAAGCGATCCGCGAATACCAGGCGCTGTTCCAGTCCGACAGCCAGCCGCGCACGCTGCAGGCGCTGCGCGGCGTCGCGCTCGAATGGATGCACCGGCTCGCCGAATTCCAGCCGTATCTCGTCGGCGCCGTGCTCAACGGCACCGCGAACCAGCACTCGGACGTGCATCTGCAAGTGTTTTGCGACAATGCGAAGGACGTCGCGATCTTCCTGCTCAATGCCGGCATTCAGTACGAAGTCTCGGAAACGCGTCATTTCAACGGCCGCGGTCAGGTCGAAACGCTGAGCTTCGCCTGGCACGATCCCGTGGTTCCGGAACGAATCTGGATCCATCTCGCGCTCTACGACACGGACGATCTGCGCGGCGCGGTGCGCGCCGACGGCCGCGGCCGTCCGATGCGCGCGAACGAAGCGGCGCTCCATGCGCTGCTCGCGTCCGAGCCGGTGTCGGGCGCCCCCCACGACGGCCCGTCCGAAGGCGCGGCGCGCTGAGGCGCCGCGATGCGCGACGTTTTTTTGTTTCTTGAGGTTCGATTCACATGGCTCGACGCTTTCTTGTCCCAGGTTTGCTTGCGTGCATCGCGTTGCTGACCGGCATCTTCGCCGGTCCGCGCCTCGTCGAATGGGCGAGCGGCGCCGAACATGGCCCCGATAACGCCGTCGCGACGCTCTGGGCCACGACGCTGCCGGCGCCCGACAATACGGCGCAGGCGCTCGCGCAGTTCCGCGGCAAACCGCTCGTCGTCAATTTCTGGGCCTCGTGGTGCGGTCCGTGCATCGCCGAAATGCCCGCACTCGCGACGCTGCACAAGCACTACGCGGCCAAAGGCATCAACTTCGTCGGGATCGCCGTCGATACCGCGCCGAACGTCCAGGGCTTCGTGCATCGCGTCAACGTCGACTACCCGCTCGTGATCGCCGGATTCGGCGGCGGCGACCTCGCGCGCCAGTTCGGCGACGAACAGGGCGCGTTGCCGTTCACGGTCGTCATCGACGCGTCGGGCAAAGTCCGTTCGACGACGCTTGGTCAGGTAAAACCCGAACAACTCGCGCGAACGCTCGACGCCCTGTAGTCATCTCGCTATCCTCCAATGCCACCCGCGTCGAATCGCGGGTCGATCGGGCCGCCGCACCACGAATGCCGGCCTGCCGCAACGATGCAAGCGCCTACATGCTTGCAACTTCGGTCTATCTGCACGTTTCGTACTTTTAGCGACCGGGTATGCCACGATCCGGCGCGATTCCGCGACAAAGACGCGAATTCGGCCCGCCAAAACGGTCCGAACGACCATCCGTTTTCTTCTTCTGCTGGACAACTTCTTTCTTACAGCGGTAAAGTGCGGCCAACTTCGCGGAACCGAAAATTAGTATGACCCCTCGAATTCTCGTGCTTCATGGTCCGAACCTGAACCTGCTCGGCACACGCGAGCCGGCTGTCTACGGACACCAGACGCTCGCGGACGTCAACGCGGCGCTCGTCGCGCGCGCGCAGCAGGCGGGCGTCGAGATCGCGACGTTCCAGAGCAATCACGAGGGTCAGTTGATCGACCGCATCCATGCCGCGCGCGAACAGCGTGTCGAGTTCGTCGTGATCAACCCGGGCGCGTTCACGCACACGAGTGTCGCGCTGCGCGACGCGTTCGCCGGGACCGCCATTCCGTTTGTCGAAGTGCACCTGTCGAACGTTCATCGTCGGGAGCCTTTCCGGCATCACTCGTTCTTCAGCGATATCGCAGAGGGCGTCATCGTCGGGCTCGGCTCGAAGGGCTACCTCTACGCACTCGAGTTCGCATTGGACCGCATCGCCGCGACGCCGCGGACCTGATTGCCGCGACGCGTCCGACCGCGCGGCGCTCCGTGAGAGCGCCGCAATTCGTATATAGCGATTTGTATCTGGGGATATTCGATGGATCTTCGTAAGCTCAAAACCTTGATCGACCTCGTGTCCGAGTCCGGCATCTCCGAACTCGAAGTGACCGAAGGCGAAGGCAAGGTTCGCATCGTCAAGAACGCCGCGCCGGTCATCCTGTCGCAAGCGGCCCCGATGCAATACGCTCCGGCACCGGCTGGCGCACCGCTGCAAGCGGCCGCGCCGGCGCCCGGCGCGCCGGTCGACGCAGCGACCCCGGCTGCCGCGATCGCCCAGGGCCATGTCGTGACCTCGCCGATGGTCGGCACGTTCTACCGCGCGCCGTCGCCCGGCGCCGACGCGTTCGTGCAGGTCGGCGACACCGTCAAGGAAGGCGACACGATCTGCATCATCGAGGCAATGAAGCTGCTCAACGAAATCGAGGCCGACAAGGCCGGCGTGATCAAGGAAGTCCTCGTCGAGAACGGTCAGGCGGTCGAGTACGGCCAACCGCTGTTCGTGATCGCCTAAGCGAGCCGGACTCGCCATGTTTGAAAAAATCCTGATCGCCAACCGCGGTGAAATTGCCCTGCGGATCCAGCGTGCCTGCCGTGAGCTCGGCGTCAAGACAGTCGTCATCTATTCCGAAGCCGACAAGGAAGCGAAGTACGTCCGCCTCGCCGACGAAGCCGTCTGTATCGGACCCGCGCCGTCGCCGCTGTCGTACCTGAACATGCCCGCGATCATCAGCGCGGCCGAAGTCACCGACGCCGAGGCGATTCACCCCGGCTACGGCTTCCTCTCGGAAAACGCCGACTTCGCCGAACGCGTCGAGCAGTCGGGCTTCACGTTCATCGGGCCCAAGCCCGACACCATCCGCATGATGGGCGACAAGGTCAGCGCTAAGCAGGCCATGATCAAGACGGGCGTGCCCTGCGTGCCCGGTTCCGAGGGCGCGCTGCCCGACGATCCGAAGGAAATCATCCGGATCGCGCGCGGCGTCGGCTACCCGGTCATCATCAAGGCCGCGGGCGGCGGCGGCGGTCGCGGCATGCGTGTCGTGCATACCGAGGCCGCGCTCGTCAACGCGGTCAACCTGACCAAGGAAGAAGCCGGCCGCGCGTTCGGCAATCCGCAGGTCTATATGGAGAAGTTCCTCGAGAACCCGCGCCATATCGAGATCCAGGTCATGGCCGACCAGTTCAAGAACGCGATCTGGCTCGGCGAGCGCGACTGCTCGATGCAGCGGCGCCACCAGAAGGTCATCGAGGAAGCGCCCGCGCCCGGCATTCCGCGCCGGCTCATCGAGCGCATCGGCGACCGCTGCGCCGAGGCCTGCAAGAAGATGGGCTACCTCGGCGCCGGCACGTTCGAGTTCCTCTACGAGAACAACGAGTTCTACTTCATCGAGATGAACACGCGCGTGCAGGTCGAGCATCCGGTGTCGGAGCTCATCACGGGCGTCGATATCGTGCAGGAACAGATTCGCGTCGCGGCCGGCGAAAAGCTCCGCTATCGTCAGCGCGACATCGAGTTCCGCGGCCATGCGATCGAATGCCGGATCAACGCCGAGCATCCGTTCAAGTTCACGCCGTCGCCGGGCCGCATCACGTCGTGGCATACGCCGGGCGGCCCCGGAATCCGTGTCGACTCGCATGCGTACAACGGCTATTTCGTGCCGCCGAACTATGACTCGATGATCGGCAAGCTCATCGCCTATGGCGCGACGCGCGAGCAGGCGATCAACCGGATGCGCATCGCGTTGTCGGAGATGGTCGTCGAAGGCATCGACACGAACATTCCGCTGCATCGCGAGATGATGATCGACGCGAAGTTCGTCGAAGGCGGCACGAGCATCCACTATCTCGAGCACCGGCTCGACGAGCGCAAGAACGCGGTGTCCGAGGATGTCTGAGTCAGCCAGCTACCGCGAGCTCGTGATCGAGATCGGTCGCGAGCACGCTGAAGCCCTGTCGGACGCCCTGCTCGATCTCGGCGCGTTGTCCGTGTCGGTCGAAGACGCCGACGCGGATACGCCCGACGAGCAGCCGCTGTTCGGCGAACCCGGCCTGACGCCCGAGCGCGAGGCGTGGACGCATTCGCGCGTGATCGCGCTCGTCGATTCCGACGCGCAGCCCGATGTCCTGCTCGCCGCCGCCGCGAACGAACTCGGCCTTGCGCATACGCCCGCGTACACCGTGCGCGACGTGGCGGACGAGGACTGGGTGCGTCTGACGCAGTCGCAATTCGATCCGATTCCGATCGGCAAGCGGATCTGGGTCGTGCCGTCATGGCACGATGCGCCCGACCCCGATGCATTGATCCTCGAACTCGATCCGGGTCTCGCATTCGGCACGGGCAGCCATCCGACGACGCGCCTGTGCATGGAGTGGCTCGAACAGACGATCACGGGCGCGCCGAGCGTGCTCGACTACGGCTGCGGCTCGGGGATCCTCGCGATCCTCGCGCGCAAGTGCGGCGCGCAGCGCGTCGTCGGCGTCGATATCGACCCGCAGGCGGTCGACGCCGCGCGCCAGAACAGCGCGCGCAATCAGGCGAGCGTCGAGTACGCGCTGCCCGACGATGCACCCGACGGCACGTTCGATATCGTCGTCGCGAACATTTTGTCGAACCCTCTGAAGCTCATGGCTTCGATGTTGAGCTCGCGCGTGCGGCCCGGCGGCCGGCTCGCGCTCTCGGGCGTGCTCGCGCGACAGGCCGATGACGTCATCGCCGCGTACGCACCGTACATCACGCTGAGCGTTTGGCGTGAACACGAAGGATGGGTTTGTCTGAGCGGCGTCGCACACGCTGCATGACAAGTTTTCGATGAACACGGCGTGGCGCGAATCGTTAGTAGAATAGCGCCATTGCTCACCGACCGGCCTCCGGCTACATGGCTTCTATGGCGCTCGCGACCCGCTGCCCTCATTGCCAGACCGTGTTCAGGATCGTCCCTGATCAGCTCAAGCTGCATCGCGGACTCGTCCGTTGCGGACATTGCCGCGAAGTATTCGACGGCGTGCTTCATCAAGTCGAACCGCCCGCGCGGACGACGCCCCCGGCCGCGCCTGCGCAGCCGCACGCGGCCGAAGACGCGCATGCCGCGGCGAGCGCGCCCGTGCATGAGCATGAGCATGAGCATGCGCCCGTCGCACCCGAAGCCGATGCCTCGCACGCGGAAGACGATGCGCTCGCCGACCACGAAGGCGCGCACACGGACCACGACGCATCCGCCGCTGAAGCCGCTGAAGCCGCCGAGGATCGCACCGCGGTCGAGGCATCGCATGCGGATCTCGACGAGCATGCGATCGCGGCCGCATCCGAGACACCCGACGCGTTCGCGGGACACGACCTCTCCCATTCGCACGACGACGCCGCCGACCACGCATCGGCTTCCGACGAACGGCAGTCGATCGAGGCCTCGCATGCGACGGTCGACGAATATGAAGTCGAACACACGCCGGTCGATCCGATCGATCCGCCGATGGACGCCCTCGCGGACGTGCATCGCGAACACCGGCCGGATTCGCTGGGCCGCGCGGAACCGCATCTGCCGCCCGACCTCGACGAAAGCAATCCGTTCGCCGCGGCCACGCCGGCCGACGAGGCACGCGACGATCTGCACGCACCGCGCACCGCACCCGCGCTGCCGCCCGACTGGGATCCGACCGGCGAGCTTCCGCCGGGTGCGCCGCGCGAGCCGTTTGCGCCGCGCACGGAGTTCGGTCACGA
Source organism: Pararobbsia silviterrae (assembly GCF_003628125.1). GTDB lineage: Bacteria > Pseudomonadota > Gammaproteobacteria > Burkholderiales > Burkholderiaceae > Pararobbsia > Pararobbsia silviterrae. Next base: position 67,699 of record NZ_RBZU01000011.1, on the reverse strand, counting down.
CACGGCCGATGCAGGCCACGCTTCGGCAGCGATCGAGACGCATGAACACGCGATCCATGCCGAATACACGTCGCATACCGAATACTCGTCGCATGCCGAAGACGCACACGCGAACGAAGCGCGGCACGATGGACACGACATCCACGACGATGTGATCGACGTCGAACCGAGTTCGACGACGCCGAATTACGGCGCGACCTCGCAGAGCGATCCGTGGGCGGCGCCGTCCGATGCGCGCATGGATCCGGCGCTCGCGTTTCCCGTGTCGTCGACGGGCGCGGCCGAAGCCGGCGAAGACACCGAGCACGTCTTCGCGCCGCTCGCCGACGAGAAGAACGAAGACTTCCGCATCCGCGTCGAACCGCACGACGAGCACGTGGCCGAGCTGCACCCCGCGCGCCGCATCCTGGGCTGGATCGTCGCGCTGCTGTTGCTCGTGCTGCTCGCGGCCCAGCTCGCGTGGTGGCAGCGCGAGCCGATCATGGCGCGCTGGCCGAACACCGTCGCGACGTATCACAGCGCATGCGCGAAACTGGGATGCCTGGTCACGCCGCCGCGCAATATCGATCAATTGCAGATCGAGACCTCGACGCTCGCGCAAAGCACGGCCGCGAATCAGTTCGATCTCTCGATGAGCCTGCACAATCGGGCGGGGCTCGCGCTCGCGTGGCCGTCGATCGAGATCTCGCTGCTCGATCAGCAGAATCAGCTCGCGATCCGGCGTGTCGTCACGCCGGCGCAATATCTGCCCGCGAATGTCGATGTCAGCGCCGGTATTGCGGCTGACGGGCATCAGCCGGTCAATCTGCGACTGACGACGACGGGCACGGCGCCCGCCAATTACAAAGTACTGATTTTCTATCCCTGAACAGACGCGGAGCATCAGCAATGAGCCAAGTGACCCTCGGCGGTAACCCGATCGAAGTAGGCGGCGCATTCCCGGCCGCCGGGCAGCAAGCACCCGGTTTCTCTCTCGTCGGCAAGACGCTGGCCGACGTCAAGCTCAGCGATTTCGCCGGTAAGCGCAAGGTCCTCAATATCGTGCCGAGCCTCGACACGCCGACGTGCGCGACCTCGACGCGCAAGTTCAATGAATCGGCCGGCAAGCTCGCGAATACGGTCGTGCTCGTGATCTCGGGCGACCTGCCGTTCGCGGCGTCGCGCTTCTGCACGACCGAAGGCCTCGAAAACGTCATCACGCTGTCGACGTTCCGTGATCCCGCGTTCAAGTCGGCCTATGGCGTCGACGTCAAGAACGGACCGTTGACGGGCCTGACCGCGCGCGCCGTCGTCGTGCTCGACGAGGACGACAAGGTGCTGCACGCCGAGCTCGTATCCGAAATCAAGAACGAGCCGAATTACGACGCGGCGCTCAACGCGCTCAAGTAATATCCGGTCAGATCCGATAGACACGGTAACCGGCGCAAATCGCGATAATGGCATGGCGTGATCGTCATGCCGATGCCCTCCGAGGGGGGCGCGATGCGTCGGAATATCGATTCACGCCGCGGTTTCCGCGGCTTTTTCATATTCAAGAGGTTCGATTTTGGCTTCGCTCATCTGTGGCTCGATCGCCTACGACACGATCATGACGTTCGAGGGGCGCTTCAAGGACCATATCCTGCCCGATCAGGTACACATCCTGAACGTCAGCTTTCTCGTCCCGACGATGCGCCGCGAGTTCGGCGGCTGCGCGGGGAACATCGGATATGCACTCCACATGCTCGGCGGCGACGCGCGGATCATGGGCACGGTCGGCGAGCACGATGCGCAACCCTATTTCGACCGGCTCGCGACGCTCGGCCTGAGCGCCAAGCATGTGCGCGCGCTGCCGGGCCAGTACACGGCGCAAGCCATGATCTCGACCGATCTCGATAACAATCAGATCACCGCATTCCACCCGGGCGCGATGATGCAGTCGCACCTGAACACGATCGCGGCGGGCGACGGCGTCACGCTCGGCATCGTGTCGCCGGACGGCCTCGACGGCATGCGCGAGCACGCCGAGCAGTTCGCGGCGGCCGGCATCCCGTTCATCGTCGATCCGGGCCAGGGCCTGCCGATCCTGAGCGGCGACGACCTGCGGCGCATGATTGAACTTGCCACTTACGTGACAGTCAACGACTACGAGGCCAAATTGCTCAGCGACAAGACCGGCTGGTCGATCGACGAGATCGCGGCCAAGGTCGACGCGGTCGTCGTGACGCTCGGCGAGCACGGTGCGCAGATCTATCATCACGGCAGTGTCGAAACGATTCCCGCAGTCAAGGCCGAACGCGTCGTCGATCCGACGGGCTGCGGCGACGCTTTTCGCGGCGGCCTGTTGTACGGCATCGAGCGCGGCTGGGATTGGGCCACGACGGGCCGGCTCGCGAGCCTCATGGGCGCACTCAAGATCGCCGAGCAAGGTCCCCAAAATTACGCATTCTCACGTGAAGAGATCGCGGAACGCTTCGAGCAAGCGTTCGGCTATGCTCTGCCGTGATCATCTGGCAATGGAGAAGGGTATGAAAAGCATGGTGCGCGCGGCGCTCGTGATTTCGCTGCTGAGCATGGCAACGCTGCAAGGCTGTGCGAACTACAGTACGTCGCCCGATGTGTATACGGCGACGGCCGCGCAACGCGAAGAGTCGGTCCGCTTCGGCACGCTCGAAAGCGTGCGTGCGGTGAAGATCCAGTCGAACGGCGGTCAGCCGAGCGGTCTCGGTGCAATCGGCGGCGGCGCGGTCGGTGCGGTCGCGGGCAGCACGATCGGCAACGGCACGGGATCGGTGCTTGCGGCAATCGTCGGCGGCATCGCGGGTGCGGTCGCGGGGAACGCGATCGAGAACGGCGTCGCGACGCGTGACGGGCTCGAACTGACCGTGCGTCTCGACAACGGCGATCTGCGTGCGATCACGCAAGAGCAAACCGGCGAAGTGTTCCGCGCGGGCGACCGCGTGCGCTTGTTGTCGAGCGGCGGCACGACGCGCGTGACGCACTAAGGTCGTTGCATCGGCTTCACCGTCCTCGCGGGGCGTCCTCGGGCGCATCTTCGCGAGGTGCGATCTGAAGGGATCGAATGCAATGCACGCACATCGATGCGTCGCATGACGCGATCCAAATAAAAATCCCGCCGTCCGGCAAGCCGGAGGCGGGATCGGATTGAGTAGGCCTACTCAACCAAAGACACGCTCAAGCGTGTCGGCGACATGCACGCAACGCTTACGGACGGCTGCCCGTCGGGAACGGCCATGCCGCTGCCGGGTTCAGTGCGGTCTTTGCGTTGCTAGCCGGCGCAGCGGGTGCGACGGTGGCTGCCGACGCTGCAGGCGCAGCGGCAGCAGGAGCAGCGGCTGTTTTCTTCGCAGCCGCCTTCTTAGCAGCAGGCTTCTTCGCAGCGGGCTTCTTCGCAGCGGGCTTCTTGGCAGCAGGCTTCTTCGCCGCAGCCTTCTTCGCAGGCGCAGCCTTCTTGGCAGCAGCCTTCTTCGCGGGTGCAGCCTTCTTCGCCGCGACCTTCTTCACCGCGACCTTCTTGGCTGCAACCTTCTTCGCCGGTGCGGCCTTCTTCGCTGCAACCTTCTTGACCGCGACCTTCTTCACAGCGACTTTCTTCGCTGCAACCTTCTTCGCCGGTGCGGCCTTCTTCGCTGCAACCTTCTTGACTGCAACCTTCTTCGCAGCGACCTTCTTCACTGCAACCTTCTTCGCCGGTGCGGCGGCCTTCTTCGCCGGCGCTGCCTTCTTCGCTACGACCTTCTTCACGGCGACTTTCTTCGCCGGCGCCTTCTTCGCTACAGCTTTCTTAGCGGTGACCATTAGATGCTCCTTCAGGTTTCAAGTAAGAGTCGAACAAACCACACCCTTCATCAAAACCCGCTTCCCGAGGGCGCGCGCAAGCACACCCGCTACGAAGCGGGCCATTCATCGGCGTACGCGTTTCGACGTGCTTACGCTAATGAATACGGCAAGGCGCGCACGGCCAATTCGGGCCGTGCGCGCCAAATACGTACCGGCAATCGGGCCGGCAATCGTCGTTTGATCAAGCCGTCGGCTTTGCCGCCGGCTTTATTTCGGGGGTAGTTGGCCCGTCCCACTGAAGGGCTCGCAAAGTGCTTGTCATCGTCGTGCGGGGCTCTTAAGCCACTCGGCGCGCTTTGCATTCAGGCGACCATGCTCCACAAATTCTGTTTGCATCGGCATCGCGAATTCCGGTGTCGCGATACCGACGCATTCAAACTCCCCAATCTTCTTTCTTTTCGAGTCGCGTGAGCTTATTCCCAGCTCAGAGCGCCACCCGTTTGATATTCAATCACGCGCGTCTCGAAGAAGTTGCGTTCCTTCTTCAAGTCGATCATCTCGCTCATCCACGGGAACGGATTTTCTTCGTTCGGGTACAGCGCATCGAGACCGATCTGCTGGCAACGGCGATTCGCGATAAAGCGCAGATAGCTCTTGAACATCGATGCATTGAGCCCGAGCACGCCGCGCGGCATGGTGTCCTCGGCATAGCGATACTCGAGATCGACAGCCTTCTGGAACAGCGCCGAAATCTCGGCGCGGAACTCAGGCGTCCAGAGATGCGGATTCTCGAGCTTGACCGTGTTGATCAGGTCGATGCCGAAATTGCAGTGCATCGACTCGTCGCGCAGGATGTATTGATATTGCTCGGCCGCGCCCGTCATCTTGTTCTGACGACCCAGCGCGAGAATCTGCGTGAACCCGACGTAGAAGAACAGGCCTTCCATGATGCACGCGAACACGATCAGCGACTTGAGCAATTGCTGGTCGGTTTCCGGCGTGCCCGTCTTGAACGACGGATCGGTCAGCACCGTGATGAACGGAATCAGGAATTCGTCCTTCGCGCGAATCGAATCGACTTCGTGATACGCGTTGAAGATTTCGCTCTCGTCCAGCCCGAGCGACTCGACGATGTATTGATAGGCGTGCGTGTGAATCGCTTCCTCGAACGCCTGGCGCAACAGGAACTGCCGCGCTTCGGGCGCCGTGATGTGGCGATACGTGCCGAGCACGATATTGTTCGCGGCGAGCGAGTCGGCCGTGACGAAGAAACCGAGGTTGCGCTTGACGATCCGGCGCTCGTCTTCGGTCAGACCGTTCGGGTCTTTCCAAAGCGCGATGTCGCGCGACATATTCACTTCCTGCGGCATCCAGTGATTCGCGCAGCCGGCGAGATACTTCTCCCACGCCCACTTGTACTTGAACGGTACGAGCTGATTGACGTCGGTCGTGCCGTTGATGATGCGCTTGTCCGCCACGTTCACGCGTTCGGTCGACGTGTGATCGGCCGCGGCCGCATGTGAGGTCGCGGGCTTCGCCAACGGAGGCGTCGCGATATCGCGCGCGAAGATGTCTTGCGGAAGGGAAGCGTGCTGAGCTGCAACTGAAGGCGTTGCAGTGCGAGGAGCAATGACTGCTCCGGCGGGTGCGCGCAATGCGTTCGATTGCTCGCCGCTCGCGGGAGTTACGGCAGTGATCTCGTCATCCCAGTTGAGCATGAATGTTCACCTTCAAGTTAGATCGGTTTGTACCATCTTTTCTTCAGCGATAAAAGACTTCGCTGAAGAAAATTCGAGAATTTGTTCGCATGCTGAGACCTCCATACAACACTCGCAGTCACACATCGCGAATCGAAGTGAGTGCAGAGAATCGAGTCGGCATATCGAGCATCGCGAAGCCACGTCGTTTCATGCGTGGCATGTGCGTGTCGCGGATCACATCGAAGCGCGCGACGACATCGAATGTGTCGTACGCGGAGATCGAAACACGCGTGATCGGATATTGCTTGCGTGTCATGCGAGTCGCTCGGCGCGACTCGCTTGGCCGAAGACGCGCGACGCGTCGCGTCTTCTATATATAGAGCATGCTGCGTGATCGGGTGACGCTCGCGCGTCACCCGACGCGTTGTGTTACTGGCAAGCCTCGCACTCGTCGAAGCCCGGATCGCCGGGACGCATCATGCAGACCGGACCCGCGATCTCGTCATCGCTTGCGGTCGATGCCGCAACCGAAGTCGTCGCAACGATCGGCGCCGCATCAACCGTACCCGCCGCTGCGGCCGGTGCGCTGGCAAGCACACCGCCGAACGACGACGTCGACGACGATCCGATACCCGAGCCGCCGGCGCTCGCGCCGCCGACACCGCCCGCGCCGCCCGCACCGCTCGTCGGCACGGCGTTCAACGCGCCGTGCGCGACCGTCGACTTCTCGACGTGCGTCGCCGCCATCGTGCGCAGGTAGTACGTCGTCTTGAGACCGCGCAGCCACGCAAGCTTGTAGACCTCGTCGAGCTTCTTGCCTGACGCGCCTGCCATGTAGATGTTGAGCGACTGCGCCTGATCGATCCACTTCTGACGACGCGATGCCGCTTCGACGAGCCACTTTGGATCGACTTCGAACGCGGTCGCGTAGAGGTTGCGCAGGTCGGCCGGGATCCGGTCGATCCGCGACAGCGTGCCGTCGAAGTACTTGAGGTCGGCGACCATGACTTCGTCCCAGAGGCCGCGCGCCTTCAGATCACGCACGAGGTACTCGTTGACGACCGTGAATTCGCCCGACAGGTTCGATTTCACGTAGAGGTTCTGATACGTCGGTTCGATGCATGCCGACACGCCGATGATGTTCGAGATCGTCGCCGTCGGCGCGATCGCGACGCAGTTCGAGTTGCGCATGCCGTGCTGCGCAATCCGACCGCGCAGCGCATCCCAGTCCATCGAGCTCGACGTGTCGACCTCGACGTAACCGCCGCGCGCTTCGGCGAGCAGGTTGAGCGTGTCCTGCGGCAGGATCCCGCGATCCCAGAGCGAACCGCGGTAGCTCGAGTAGCGGCCGCGCTCTTCGGCGAGCTCGGTCGACGCCCAGTACGCGTAGTAGCAGACCGACTCCATCGAACGATCGGCAAACTCGACCGCCGCGTCCGACGCGTACGGCGTACGCAGCAGATGCAGCGCGTCCTGGAAGCCCATGATGCCGAGGCCGACCGGGCGATGCTTGAGGTTCGAGTTACGCGCCTTCGCGACGGCGTAGTAATTGATGTCGATCACGTTGTCGAGCATGCGCATCGCAACCGAGATCGTCTTCTTGAGCTTGTCCTGGTCGAGCACGTACGAGTCGCCGGCCTTCTTGAAATGCGCGACGAGGTTGACCGAGCCCAGGTTGCAGACGGCGATTTCCGCGTCGCTCGTGTTCAGCGTGATCTCCGTGCAGAGATTCGACGAGTGAACGACGCCGACGTGCTGCTGCGGCGAACGCACATTGCACGGATCCTTGAACGTGATCCACGGATGGCCGGTTTCGAACAGCATGCCGAGCATCTTGCGCCAGAGTTGCGCCGCGGGCACCTTGCGGAACAGCTTGAGCTCGCCGCGCGCGACCTTCTCTTCGTAGCCGACGTACGCCTTTTCGAATTCGGCGCCGAACTTGTCATGGAGATCCGGGCACGTCGACGGCGAGAACAGCGTCCATTCCGCGTTCTCGTGGACGCGCTTCATGAACAGGTCGGGAATCCAGTTCGCCGTGTTCATGTCGTGCGTGCGGCGACGGTCGTCGCCCGTGTTCTTGCGCAGCTCGAGGAACTCTTCGATATCGAGGTGCCACGACTCGAGGTACGCGCAGACCGCGCCCTTGCGCTTGCCGCCCTGGTTGACCGCGACGGCCGTGTCGTTGACGACCTTCAGGAACGGCACGACGCCTTGCGATTTGCCGTTGGTTCCCTTGATGTGCGAGCCGAGCGCGCGCACGCGCGTCCAGTCGTTGCCGAGACCGCCCGCGAACTTCGAGAGCAGCGCGTTTTCCTTGAGCGCCTCATAGATCCCGTCGAGATCGTCGGCGACCGTCGTCAGATAGCACGACGAAAGCTGCGAACGACGCGTGCCCGAATTGAACAGCGTCGGCGTCGAGCTCATGAAATCGAACGTCGACAGCACGTTGTAAAACTCGATCGCGCGCGCTTCGCGGTCGATCTCGTTGAGCGCGAGGCCCATCGACACACGCATATAGAATGCCTGCGGCATTTCGATGCGCACGCCGTCGTGATGCAGGAAGTAGCGGTCGTAGAGCGTTTGCAGACCGAGGTAGCCGAACTGCAGGTCGCGCGACGCGTCGAGCGCGGCGCCCAGACGCTTGAGGTCGAACTGCGCGAGCTTCTCGTCGAGCAGTTCGGCATCGATCCCGCGCTTGATGAACTGCGGGAAATATTCGGCGTAGCGCGAGGCCATCTCGTCCTGCGCGACTTCCTCGCCGATGATTTCGCGGCGGATCGTGTGCAGCAGGATGCGCGCGGTCGCCTGACTATACGCCGGCTCCTTTTCGATCATCGTGCGCGCCGCGAGAATCGCCGAGTCGTAGACCTGGCTCAGCGGCACGCCGTCGTACAGATTCTTGACCGTCTCGGCGACGATCGGCTCGGCCTTGACGGCTTCGCCGAGATTCGAACACGCGGCTTCGATCAGCGCCTTCAGTTCGTTCAGATCGAGCGGACGCTTGACGCCGTTGTCGACGACATGGATGCCGCTGCCCGGCTGGACTTCGGGCTCGTGCGAACGCTCCTGCGAACGCTTCTCGCGATAGAGCACGTAGGCGCGCGCGACGTTGTGCTCGCCTGCGCGCATCAGCGCGAGTTCGACCTGATCCTGGATGTCTTCGATATGGAACGTGCCGCCGCTCGGACGGCTGCGCACGAGCGCGCGCACGACGCTCTGCGTCATCTGCTCGACAAGCTCCCGCACACGCGCGGAAGCGGCGCCTTGACCGCCGTTGACGGCGAGGAAGGCCTTCGTGACGGCGATCGCAATCTTCGAGGGTTCGAATGCGACCACGGAACCGTTACGGCGAATGACCTTGTAATCGGCATAGGCCGACGACGGCGCGAACGGCTGTGCGCCCGGCGCATTGCCGAGACGGCCGGCGTCTTCAGCGAGCAATGGGCCTGGCGACGTCGTCGTCACGTTTTCGGTTTGCATGTGCAAAGCTCCTGGTCTGTATTCACTGTGTGCGGTCGAACCGCGATGGATATGAAGGACGGCCGATTACCGCCCCCGTTGGCCGTGAGCGCCGTGCACCGACGCCGCGCGACCGACATGCGCCGCAGCGTTGTCGATTCACGCGCCTCACGCCCGGCCGTCCCTTGACGCTTGATGCGAGTACTGCGTTCGAATGCCCGACTCCGACACCCGAAAGACTCAGCTCTGAAAACCAAAGGCGCCCGTTACGCGATCTGCTCAGGGCGCCAGCCGGCGGACGTTCGAACCGCGAAAGCGAGGCCGGAAACAGGTCCAGGCCGGTGCCGCGCATATCTCGAATGGGGGCAAAGATTCGACGCACACATACAACATCTAGTGCCCCGCCCGTCCGCATGCACAAAGTATAGTGTCGGCCGTGTGCGCTTTCAAACAGAAAAATTGGCCAGACGGCCTTGACTTTCGCGGTGGTCGGACTGGCCGGGGTCGCGCGGGTGGCGCGTTCAAAAAAACGGCCGTTAACCATCCGGCGAGCGAGGTTGAAGACGCTTGCGTGTCGCGGCTTCCGACGAAGACGAACGCGATCGGTCACGCCACGCGATCGCCATGCGCTTCGTCGTCGCGCTTAGCCTGCGTCGGACTGGTCCGCTGCGAGGTAGGGAAAATACTCAGCGGACAGCCCGAGCATCCGGCGCACGCGCGGCCAGTCGAACATCGGTCCCGGGTCCGTCTTGCGGCCCGGCGCGATATCCGAGTGACCGGCAAGCGCCGTCAATGCATATCGCTCGATCAACGCGGACGCGAGGTTCGCGAGGGGCGCGTATTGTGCATCATCAAACGGGCATTCGTCACTGCCTTCGAGCTCGATGCCGATCGAAAAATCATTGCAGCGCTCGCGACCGAAGAAACTCGATACGCCCGCATGCCATGCGCGATCGTCGCAGGAGACGAACTGGATGACCGCGCCGTCGCGGCGGATCAAAAAGTGGGACGACACGCGCACGCCGCGAATCTGCGTGTAGAACGGATGCGCATCCCAGTCGAGACGATTCTGGAAGAATTCGATGACGGCCTGCCCGCTGAAGTGTCCGGGCGGCAGGCTGATGTTATGGAGCACGAGGACGCTCGGCGCCACGCCGCTCGGACGCGCATCGAAGTTCGGCGACGGCTCGCGGATCGCATGCGCGTACCAACCCGCGTCGTCGATCGACGACGTCACCGCGCGTCACTCGCGCGCGCGGCGCGCGACGCATCGTCGTGCGCGTGCCGCGGACTGCAGAAATACTTGCCCGCGGAAGCGACCGCTTCCGACTGGGGCACATGCGTATCGCAATAGGCGCACCGCACCATCGGCTCGGGCAAGGCGGCCTGCGTCGCGCGCGACGTGAACGGCGAGCGCGCTTGCGCACGGGCGCCCTCGGTACGCGATGCGCCGTCGGCTCGCGACGCATCGCCGGACGGCGCGCGCGACCCTGGCATACGTTGTCGTTGAAGGTTGCGCCACCACCAGTTGGCGAGGACGCCGATCAGAATCAGCAGAATGAATCTCGACATGCGGGGTCCCTAGACAACGGCACGATGTAACAGCACTTCGAGCACGAAGCGGCTGCCGACATAGGCGAGCAACAGCGAGACGAACGACGCGAGCACCCAGCGCAGCGCCGTGCGGCCGCGCCATCCATAGAAGGTTCGTCCCGCGAGCACGCCGCCGAACATGACCCACGACATCACGGCGAAGATCGTCTTGTGATCGAAGCGCAGCGGCTTATGGAACAGTTGTTCGCTGAACAGGATCCCCGAGCCGAGCGCGAGCGTCAGCACGATGAACCCGGCCCAGATCAGACGGAACAGCAGCTTCTCGAGCGTGAGCAGCGGCGGCAACGCATCGAGCCAGTTGCTGGCCCAATGATCGTCGGACGGATCGCGTGTGGCCGCGCGCAAGGCGGCGCGACTGTCGGGGCGCGCAAGGCTCACGCGCGCGCTGCGCGCGGCATGCAGCCGGCGCTCGACGAGCAGCATGAGCGCCGCGTGCGCGGCCGCGAGCGCGAGCAGGCCGTACGCCACGTTGGCGACCAGGAAATGCAGCTTGAACAACAAGTCGGCCGAGTACGGCAGGACTTTGACGCCGCCGAACATCAAGGGCAGCAGACTCGCGACGAACGCGACGGGCAGCGCGAGCATGCGCAGCCCGTCGAGCGGAAAGAACAGACTCTCGATCCAATAGATCAGCACACCGAGCCAAAGCATCGCCGAGAGCGCGAACGCGAACCCGTAAACCATTTCGCCTTCGGGGAAGATCGTGAGTTCGAGCAGGAGACCATGCGACACGAGGGCGGCGCCGAGCAAGGCGCGATCGCGCGGAGACAGGCTTTGCGGCGCGATGCCGAGCACGTCGCCCGGCACCTCGGCGAAGCGCAACCGCGAACGCCACGCCGACGCGGCGAGCGTGCCGTAAAGGAGCGCGGTCAGGGCATACAGTACAATGATCATGTTTGGAGTTTACACCAAGGTCCCGCCGCCCCGAGGGGTCCGTCCGGCAGCCATGCCGCACCCTCGCCGCATCGCGCTCGCTTGTCGGGCGCCTCGCGGACCCGGCGGTCCGACCGACCTCTACCCCTGCGCGGACTATGCTCGACAATCTGACCCAACGCATGGCGCGCGTCGTCAAGACGCTGCGCGGCGAAGCTCGCCTGACCGAGGCGAACACCCAGGACATGCTGCGCGAAGTGCGCCTCGCACTGCTCGAGGCCGACGTCGCGTTGCCCGTCGTGCGCGAGTTCATCGCGAAGGTCAAGGACAAGGCGCTCGGTGACGAAGTCATCACGAGCCTCACGCCGGGCCAGGCGCTCGTCGGCGTCGTCCAGCGCGAACTGACCGCCGTCATCGGCGGCGACTACGAAGGCAAGGCGGCCGAACTCAACTTCGCGGTCACGCCGCCCGCGATCATCCTCATGGCGGGCCTGCAGGGCGCGGGGAAAACCACGACCGTCGGCAAGCTCGCGAAACTGCTGCGTGAGAAGCAGAAGAAGAAAGTGCTGACCGTCTCGTGCGACGTCTATCGCCCCGCGGCGATCGCGCAGCTCAAGACCGTGACCGAACAGGTCGGCGCCGACTTCTTCCCGTCGCAGCCCGACCAGAAGCCCGTCGATATCGCGCTGGCCGCGCTCGACTGGGCCAAGAAGCACTATCACGACGTGCTGATCGTCGACACGGCCGGCCGCCTCGGCATCGACGAAGCGATGATGCAGGAGATCGCCGCGCTGCACGCGACGATCAAGCCGGCCGAAACGCTGTTCGTCGTCGACGCGATGCTCGGGCAGGACGCGGTCAACACGGCCAAGGCGTTCAACGATGCATTGCCGCTGACCGGCGTGGTCCTCACCAAGCTCGACGGCGACTCGCGCGGCGGCGCAGCGCTGTCGGTGCGCCACGTGACCGGCAAGCCGATCAAGTTCGTCGGTGTCGGCGAAAAGCTCGACGGACTCGAAGTCTTCTATCCGGATCGCATGGCGAACCGGATCCTCGGCATGGGCGACATCCTCGCGCTCGTCGAGGAAGCGCAACGCGGCGTCGATGTCGAAGCCGCGCAAAAGCTCGCGACGAAGGTCAAGAAAGGCGGCGATTTCGATCTCAACGATTTCCGCGCGCAACTCTCGCAGATGAAGAAGATGGGCGGCCTCGGCTCGCTGCTCGACAAACTGCCCGCGCAGTTTCAGCAGGCCGCGGGCAACGCCGACATGAATCAGGCCGAGAAACAGATGCGCCGCATGGAAGGCATCATCAACTCGATGACGCCCGCCGAGCGCGCGAAGCCCGAACTCATCAAGGCGAGCCGCAAGCGGCGTATCGCGACGGGCGCGGGCGTTCAGGTCCAGGAAGTCAATCGCATGCTCGCGCAGTTCGATCAGATGCGCGGCATGATGAAGAAGCTCAAGGGCGGCAATCTCGCGAAGATGATGCGCGGCATGAAGGGCATGATGCCGGGCATGCGCTGAGCGCGGCGGATCGGTCCCGGATCGCGCGATGCATGCCGTCGCGCGGACGGGGGGCCACGATGCATGTGCCCGGGCGAGCCGATCCATCATTCGAGCCACGCGTTTTCCGATCCCTACTAATATAGACACACCTTCGACCGACCACGAACGCAGATGAACCGCGAAGAAGCCCTCGAACTATTCAAGAACTCGGAAGAGATCGTTTCCGCCACCGACGTCGAGGCGTCGATTCGCACGATGGCGGCCGACATTCGCAATGAACTCGGCGATGCCTTCCCGCTGCTCCTCTCTGTCATGGGCGGCGCCGCGGTCTTCACGGGCATGCTGCTGCCGCACCTCGATTTCCCGCTCGAGTTCGACTACGTCCATCTCACGCGATATCACAACACGACGCGCGGCGGCGACATGCACTGGCGCGTCGCACCGGGCGAGTCGGTCAAGGACCGCACGGTCCTCGTGATCGACGACATTCTCGATGAAGGCCAGACGATGGCCGCGATTCGCGACCGGATCCTCGCGATGGGCGCGAAGACGTTCAAGTCGGCCGTGCTCTGCGAGAAGATGATCGCGCAGTCGAAACCGCTGCGCCCCGATTTCTGCGGCTTCACGGTGCCCGACCGTTACGTGTTCGGTTGCGGCATGGACGTCAAGGGCTACTGGCGCAATCTGCCGGCGATCCGTGCGCTGACCGTGCCGCGCTGACGCCTTCACGCATCGGGTGAATTCACGCGCCGGCCGAGAGCTGGTGCGCGAAAATCCGCACGCCTTCGAGCAGCATATCGACGGCGATCGCGACGAGCACGAGCCCCATGAGCCGTTCGAGCGCCGCCACGGCGCGCTCGCCGAGCCAGTGCTGAATCCGGTCCGACGCAAGCAGCACGATCGCGCAGATCAGCATCGTGACGGTCAGCGCCGCGAGCCATTCGACGCGCCGTTCAGGCGCCTGCGACGCGAGCAGCATCACGGTCGCGATCGCCGACGGCCCCGCGATCGCGGGAATCGCAAGCGGCACGATCAGCGGCTCGCCGAGCGCCGCGTCACCGCCTCCGAGCGCGCCGTCCGGGTGCGGAAACACCATGCGCAGCGCGATCAGGAACAGCACGATGCCGCCGCCGATACGCATCGACAGATCGCTGAGGTGCATGACCTCGAGAAACTGCCGGCCGCCGAGCATGAACGCGACGAGAATGCCGAACGCGATCGATACTTCACGCACGATGACCGTCGGGCGCCGTTTGACCGGCACCCGCTTGAGCGCGTTGATGAAAATCGGAATATTGCCGATCGGGTCCGTGATCAGGACCAGCAGGATGGTTGCGGACAGAAAGTTATATTCCACGACGCAAGCTCCGCGAAGACGAGCGCGACCTCACACGTGAGCGTGTCGACCGCGCTCGCATCGCGGCGCGCGCGTCAGCGGCCGAGCGCCGCGTTGACGCGACTCGCCACGTGCGCGACGGCCTCGCCGACCGGCAACAGCGTCGCTTCGGTATCGCGGCGGCCCTGATACTCGACCTTGCTTTCCTTAAGACCGCGATCGCCGATGACGAGCCGGTGCGGCACGCCGATGAGTTCCCAGTCGGCGAACATGACGCCCGGCCGTTCACCGCGGTCGTCGAGAATCACGTCGATGCCGGCCGCGACGAGTTCGCCGTAGATGCGGTCCGCTTCGGCGCGCACCGATTCGCTACGGTCATAGCCCATCGGGCAGACGACGACTTCGAACGGCGCGATGGCCTCGGGCCAGATGATCCCGCGCGCGTCGTAGTTCTGTTCGATCGCCGCGCCGAGCACGCGCGTGACGCCGATCCCGTAGCAGCCCATGACCATCGGTTGCGGCTTGCCCGATTCATCGAGGTAGGTCGCGTTCATCGCCTCGGAGTACTTCGTGCCGAGCTGGAACACCTGGCCGACTTCGATACCGCGGCAGATCTCGAGCACCCCCTTGCCGTCGGGCGACGCATCGCCCGCGACGACTTCGCGGATATCGGCGACCTGATCGGGTTCGGGCAGATCGCGGCCCCAGTTCACGCCCGTGATGTGATGGCCGGCCTCGTTCGCGCCGACCACGAAATCGGCCATATTGGCGACGGTCAGATCGGCGATGACGGTCACCGGCTGCTTCGTGCCGATCGGACCGAGATAGCCCGGCGGCGTGCCGAACGTCGCGATGATTTCGTGCTCCGTGGCCATACGCGCATCGCCGAGACCCGCCAGCTTCGTGACCTTGACTTCGTTGATCGAGTGATCGCCGCGCACCAGCAGCAGCACGATCTTCGTCGGACCTTCGGCGGCGTCGACGGCCATGACGACCGACTTGATCGTCGTTTCGAGCGGAATGCCGAGCAGTTCGGCGACGTCTTCGCACTTGGCCTTGCCCGGCGTCGGCGTCTTCGTCAGCGCTTGCGTCGCGGCGCCGCGCGTCGCGATCAACGCGGGCGCTTCGGCCGCTTCGATATTCGCCGCATAGTCCGATGTCGGGCAGTAGACGATCTCGTCCTCGCCCGTGTCGGCGATGACCTGGAACTCATGCGAACCCGTACCACCGATCGAACCGTTGTCGGCCGCGACCGCGCGGAACGTGAGCCCCATCCGATTGAAGACCGCGCTGTATGCGTCGTACATCTTCTGATAGGTGATCTTGAGTCCGTCGACGTCCTTATCGAACGAGTACGCGTCCTTCATGATGAATTCGCGGCCGCGCATGACGCCGAAGCGCGGACGAATCTCGTCGCGGAACTTCGTCTGGATTTGATAGAAGTTGATCGGCATCTGGCGATAGCTCTTGATCTCGCGCCGCGCGATGTCCGTGATGACTTCTTCATGCGTCGGCCCGATCACGAAATCGCGATCGTGACGGTCCTTGAGGCGCAGCAATTCGGGACCGTATTTGGCCCAGCGTCCCGACTCCTGCCAGAACTCGGCCGGCTGCACCGCCGGCATCAGCAATTCGATCGCCCCCGCGCGCTCCATCTCCTCGCGCACGATCTTCTCGACCTTGCGAATCGAACGCAGCCCCATGGGCATGTAGTCGTAAATCCCGCCCGCGACGCGACGGATCATGCCCGCGCGCACCATCAATTGATGACTGACGATTTCGGCGTCGGCAGGCGCTTCCTTGAGCGTGCCGATAAAAAAACGCGATGCTTTCATTCAGGGGGGTTTCCAAAAAGACGAGAGCGCCGCGCACCGCCGGTCGGCTGCGGTTCGCGCAGCTCGGCGGGGGGTCGTCCCTCAAACGGTGCGCGGCGCGCGGTATCTGTTTATAATCAAAGCAATTTTAAAGGATTCGAAGGTGGTTGTATGCTGGATCGTGAAGGCTTTCGCCCGAACGTCGGCATCATCCTCTTGAACGCGCGCAACGAAGTGTTTTGGGGCAAACGGCTACGCGAGCATTCGTGGCAGTTTCCGCAAGGGGGCATCAAATTCGGCGAGAACCCGATGCAGGCCATGTACCGGGAGTTGCACGAAGAAACCGGCTTGATGCCCCATCACGTCAAAGTGCTCGGTCGCACGCGCGACTGGCTGCGTTATGAGGTGCCCGACAAGTTTATCAAGCGCGAAGTCCGCGGCCATTACCGAGGGCAGAAACAGATCTGGTTTTTGCTTCGGATGATGGGCCGCGATTGCGATATCTGCCTGCGCGCGACGGACCATCCCGAGTTCGATGCATGGCGCTGGAACGAGTATTGGGTGCCGCTCGATGCGGTCATCGAGTTCAAGCGCGATGTGTATCAGCTGGCGCTCTCGGAGCTTTCGCGCTTCCTGAGGCGTCCGAACGGACCCGGTTGCGACGGACCACCGTCGCGGCGTCGCGATGGCGCGGCGTCGCAACGTGCCGCGCAGCGCGCGCAAGCCGAGTTTGCGGTGTCCGGCGAGACGCGCGGCAACGATACGCCGCGCGAGATCGAAGACGCGAACACGGGTCCCGGCGTCTCGGCGCCCCCTCGCGGCTGACGCGAGGCTTTCATCGGGTTCGGGCGTTCGCGACCGAACCCGTCGTCCACCCGCGTGTCAGAGCAACGTCGCGCATGATCGAGTCACAATGCATCGTCATGCGCGGTCGCGAAGCTTCCCTGCCATGCCCTTCCCGGTAATGAACGACTGACGGCACGCGCAACGTGCCGCCCGCCCTGGATTCGACGATCTTGAACTTCTCTTTCCTGCCTTATCAAGCGCGACGTGCGCTCCGCGCGAGCGTCATTGCATCGTGCGTGGCCGCCGTGGTCGCGCCCGCCGTCGTGTTCGCCGGCCCCAACGACGGAACGACGCCCGGCATGAACGGCCCCGCGAGCAACGCGAGCGGCGATCAAAGCACGTTCCAATACCTGTTCGATCGCAAATCGGTCTTCGTCGAACAAAAGGACGTGATGCCGCCGCCGCTGCCGAATTACGACGCGTTACTGCCGTTCGAAGTCTCGAAGAACACGTCGCTAACGTTCGCGATCGACCCGAAATCGGTGTCGATCGGCACGGACGATGTGATTCGCTATACGGTCGTCATCACGAGTCCGTCGGGTGTCCGTAACGTTCGCTACGAAGGGATGCGTTGCGGCGACGGCCAGATGTGGAAGATGTATGCCGCGATCGACGAAGACGGCACCGCTTGGGACACCGACACGTCGACGGATTGGGAAAAGGTCGTCTACAACTCGCTGAACGCGTACCACACGGCGCTCGCGCACGATTACTTCTGCAACTTCCAGACGCTCGCGGGCGACGCGAAGCAGATCGTCGAGAACATCCGCTACAAGCGCGCGCTCGACGATCAACGTCCGCGTAACTAAGCCGGGCGCGCGTCCTGCATGCGGGTCCCGCTCGGGGCTCGCATGCGCGGCCGCCGACGACTATACGACGACGAGATTGTCGCGGTGGATCAACTCGGGCTCGAGCATATAGCCGAGCACCGATTCGATCTCGGCGCTCGGGCGGCGCTGAATCATGCGCGCCTCGGTACTGCCGTAGTTCGTGAGTCCGCGCGCGATCTCGCGGCCCTGCGCATTGACGCACGCGATGACCTCGCCGCGCGCGAACACGCCCTGCACATCGACGACGCCGATCGGCAGCAGACTCTTGCCCTCCGACGTGACCTTCGCGGACGCGCCGTCGTCGACGACGACGCGGCCCCGCACCTGCAGATGATCGGCCATCCACTGCTTGCGCGCCGCGAGTCGCGCCATACGCGCGATAAGCTGCGTACCGATGCCCTCGCCCGACGCGAGACGCACGAGCACATCGGGCTCGCGCCCGCTCGCGATCACCGTATTCGCGCCGCTGTGCGCCGCGCGCTTGGCCGCGATGATCTTCGTGAGCATGCCGCCGCGGCCGAGACTCGACCCCGCGCCGCCTGCCATCGCTTCGAGCTCGGGATCGCCGGCGACGGCTTCGCTGACGAACGTCGCGGTCGGATCCTTGCGCGGGTCCGCCGTGTATAAGCCGCTCTGATCGGTCAGGATGATCAGCGCATCGCCTTCGATCAAGTTCGCAACGAGCGCGCCGAGCGTGTCGTTGTCGCCGAACTTGATTTCGTCGGTGATGACCGTGTCGTTCTCGTTGATGATCGGCACGACCGACAGACGCAGCAGCGTGAGCAAGGTCGAACGCGCATTCAGATAGCGTTCGCGATCGGCGAGGTCCGCATGCGTGAGCAGGATCTGCGCGGTCCGGATGCCGCGCTGCGCAAACTGCGTCTCATAGACCTGCGCGAGCCCCATCTGACCGACGGCCGCGGCGGCCTGAAGCTCGTCGATTTCACGCGGACGCTTGACCCAACCGAGCCGCTGCATGCCTTCCGCGATGGCCCCCGAACTCACGAGCACGACTTCCTTGCCGCGCGCGCGAAGTTCCGCGATTTGCTGCGCCCATCTGCCGATGGCTTCATGGTCGAGACCGCGACCGTCGTTGGTCACGAGACTCGATCCGACTTTGACGACGAGCCGTTTGGCATCGGCGATGACCGACCGCATGTGTGCCCCACTCCATGGCGAATGTTCTGAGATGCCCGGCCTAAGCGGCTGGCGCGCGCCGGCCGGGTGTCGCACGCGAAACGAAACCCGGCAAGGCGGTCGGATTTTACTGCGCTTCGCCGTCCGGAGCCGCCGACGGCAACGGCTGCGCAGGCGCGCCGGACGCACCTTCGCGGAAGCGCGGATCCGCCGCGAGCTCTTCGGCTTCGGCGGCTTGCCCCGCGGCGCCGTGCTTCGCGAGATAGTCGTAGATCGCGTAGGTCAGCGCTTCGCAGCCTTGCCCCGTGAGCGCCGAGATCTCGAAGATCGGGCCCTTCCACTTGAATCGCTTGACGAAGTCC
This sequence comes from Pararobbsia silviterrae, assembly GCF_003628125.1. Taxonomy (GTDB): domain Bacteria; phylum Pseudomonadota; class Gammaproteobacteria; order Burkholderiales; family Burkholderiaceae; genus Pararobbsia; species Pararobbsia silviterrae. The sequence continues at coordinate 48,440 of NZ_RBZU01000011.1, read as the reverse complement.
GCGACGCGCTGCTTGCGCGCCGCGTCGTCGAGCATGTCGAGCTTGTTCAACACGAGCCAGCGCGGCTTGTCGTGGAGCGCCTCGTCATACTTCGCGAGTTCGTTGACGATGGCCTTCGCTTCGGCGACCGGGTCGGTCGACTCGTCAAACGGTGCGAGGTCGACAAGATGCAGCAGCAAACCCGTGCGCTGCAGATGACGCAGGAACTGATGGCCGAGCCCCGCGCCTTCGGCCGCGCCCTCGATGAGCCCCGGAATGTCGGCGATCACGAAACTCTGGCTCGGTCCGACGCGGACCACGCCGAGATTCGGCGCGAGCGTCGTGAACGGATAGTCGGCGATCTTCGGCTTCGCGTTCGAGACCGATGCGATGAACGTGGACTTGCCCGCGTTCGGCATGCCGAGCAGACCGACGTCCGCGAGCACCTTGAGTTCGAGCTTGACCATGCGGCGCTGGCCCGGTTTGCCGTCCGTCTTCTGGCGCGGCGCGCGGTTCGTGCTCGACTTGAAATGCAAATTGCCGAGGCCGCCTTGGCCACCTTCCGCCAGCGTCACGAGTTGGCCGTGCTCGGTCAGGTCGGCGATCAGTTCGCCCGTATCCATGTCCGTGACGATCGTGCCGACCGGCATGCGCAACGTGACGTCGTCGCCGCCCTTGCCGTAGCAGTCCGAACCGCGGCCGTTTTCGCCGTTTCGCGCGAGGTGTTTCTTCGCGTAGCGATAGTCGATCAACGTGTTGATATTGCGATCGGCGATCGCGAACACGCTGCCGCCGCGGCCGCCGTCGCCGCCGTCGGGGCCGCCGAACGGCACGAACTTCTCGCGGCGCATCGACGCGCTGCCGTTGCCGCCGTCGCCGGCGATCACTTCGATGCGGGCTTCGTCTATGAATTTCATGCTGCTTCTCTCAAAGCGCCTGGTGGAGCTGCCCACGACAAAAGGGACTCAGCTCTACCAGACGCTCAACATGGGGGGCGCGCGATACGACCGCACCCGGTGAACCGGACATCGAAACAAAAAGGCCCCGCTGGAAGGCGGGGCCTGCGTGGCCTGAGCGACGAAATCGCCGCACGGCCCGGGCGGCTAGGGGGTTGGCGAATCACGCATCACGCTGGCGCGCGCCGATGACTCGCTGCACCCTGTCCAGGACCCGTTTTACTCCGCAGCGACCGGAACGACGTTGACGAATTGCTTCTTCGCCGCGCCCTTGATCGTGAACTGCACGTGGCCGTCAGCCGTTGCGTACAACGTGTGATCCTTGCCGAGGCCGACATTGTTGCCCGCGTGCATGCGCGTGCCGCGTTGGCGAACGATGATGCCGCCAGCCAGGATCGCCTGACCGCCGTACACCTTCACGCCAAGGCGTTTGGACTCGGAGTCGCGGCCGTTACGGGACGAGCCGCCTGCTTTTTTGTGTGCCATGGATGTGCTCCTTCGCGGCCGTTAAGCGTTGATCGCTTCGATACGCACTTCAGTGTAGTTCTGGCGATGGCCAGCACGCTTCTGATAGTGCTTACGACGACGCATCTTGAAGATCTTCACTTTGTCGTGACGACCTTGGGAGATCACGGTAGCCTTGACCGAAGCCCCGCTGACCAGGGGTGCGCCGAACTTGATCGACTCACCTTCGCCGACTGCCAGCACCTGGTCGAGCGTGATTTCTGCGCCAATGTCTGCCGGTATCTGTTCTATTTTCAGTTTTTCGCCAGCTGCAACTTTGTATTGCTTGCCGCCGGTTTTTATGACCGCGTACATTGTTGAACCTCACTCGAATTCAATCTTTCCCCCGCACCACGCGGAGAAACGATTGATTATACAGAAGTTTTGCTCGCCGTCAAAGATTGTGAGCCGGGCCAGGCGGGAGGATCCGTCTTCAGTCTATAATCGCCCGGTTATTCAACAAGACTTTCGGTACCTGCGTTGACCGCCACGACCTCCGCCACAAGCCTCCTCGCACCCATCGCCGAAGATATGGAACAGGTCAACCGGGTGATCCGGAAGCGCCTGGCGTCCGAGGTCGTGCTGATCAATCAGATCTCCGAGTACATCATCGGCGCGGGCGGCAAGCGCCTGCGTCCGGCGTTGCTGCTCATGATCGCGCGCGCGCTCGGCGATACGGGGCCACATCGCCACGAACTCGCGGCCGTCATCGAATTCATCCACACCGCGACCTTGCTGCACGACGACGTCGTCGACGAGTCGGCGCTGCGGCGCGGCAAGCAGACGGCCAACGCGCTGTTCGGCAATGCGGCCAGCGTGCTCGTTGGCGATTTTCTGTATTCGCGCTCGTTCCAGATGATGGTCAGCGCCGACTCGATGCGCGTCATGCAGATCCTGTCCGACGCGACGAACGTGATCTCCGAAGGCGAAGTGCTGCAGTTGCTGAACATGCACGATCCCGACGTCGACGAAGCGCGCTATATGCAGGTGATCCGGTACAAGACGGCAAAGCTGTTCGAGGCCGCGGCCGAACTCGGCGCCGTGCTGGCCGGCGCGACGCCGGCCCAGGAAGCCGCGGCGGCCGAATACGGCCGTCATATCGGCGCGGCGTTCCAGATCATGGACGACTGGCTCGACTACACGGGCACGCCCGAGTCGATGGGCAAGAACGCGGGCGACGACCTGCGCGAAGGCAAGCCGACGCTGCCACTGATTTGGCTCATGCAACATGGCGACGCCGAAGAGCGCGCATTGGCGCGCGAAGCCATCGAACAAGGCGGCACTGATCGATTCGACACGATCTTCTCGGCGATCACGCGTTCAGGCGCGCTCGACTACACGCTTCGATGCGCCGAACACGAGGCGCAGATCGCCTTGAATGCGATTCTTCAATTTCCCGATTCCATTTATAAAGAAAGCCTGCTAGACTTATGTTCTTACTCGACGTCACGTCTCTCCTAGCAGTTCGGAAGACACAAGACGGCGATGTGAAATTCGGGGTGTAGCTTAGCCTGGTAGAGCGCTACGTTCGGGACGTAGAGGCCGGAGGTTCGAATCCTCTCACCCCGACCAGGAATTCCTTCGAAAAGCCGCGGATTAGTGAATGCTAATCCGCGGCTTTTCGTTAACGGTCCAAAACAATGGTCCGACATCGCGGTCCGAATTCGCAATCCGAGTAAGCGGTGAGCGGCTCGACATTTCGATCGCACGCCACACGCGAGCGCCCCGCGCGATCGACGTCATGTTCCGGACAACGTCTCGCACAGATAGCGCATCGATTCTCCCGCTCCATCGAAAGCCGTTCCGGCCGCCGCCGCAACCGACGCGTCAATCATCGAGCAGGCGCCTCGACAGACTTACGTTCGTGGCCAGAGCAGCAGATCACGCCGCACGGTCGCGACACCTCAGGACACTTACTCTCTCGCGGTATTTTTTGTCATAAAGCATTCCGCGCCCCCTGCCGATAACGACTCGTATCACGCGTTTCCATGTTGAGAGACATGGAAATTTCTCAAAACTCGATATCCGGCGGCGAATACCATGGGGACATTGACCGACATGCTCAGACCCTGCGTCTCGAGCGTTTCGCACTGCAAAGTATGCAGCGCTAAGGCCCCGCTTTACGGCGTGACGGACTTTAACAAGAATTGCGAAGAAGCCAAGGGCGTGTACCTACCGCTCACCGGCGTTCCGGTTCACTACTATCAATGCTCGCGCTGCGGACTCGTCTTCACGATCGCGTTCGATCACTGGAGCACGAGCGACTTTCGCGAACACATCTACAACGAGCGCTACGTCACCGTCGATCCCGATTACGTCGAGGCCCGACCCGCCGCGAATGCGGACATGATCGCGGACTTCATCAAGAAAAGTCAGAGCCTCGCCTGCCTCGACTACGGTGGGGGCAACGGCACGCTGACGACGCTCCTGCGCCATCGCGGCATCGATGCGCACAGTTGGGATCCGGTCGCGAACCACGAGGACGCATGCCCCACCGGTTCGTTTGATTTCGTCAGCGCCTTCGAGGTACTCGAACACACGCCCGAGCCCCTCGCGACCGTTGAGCAAGCCCTCGGCTTTCTCCGCGAGGGCGGCGTGATGCTCTTTTCGACAAACGTCTTCGATCATGTCCCGACGCGTTCGATGGACCACTGGTACATCGCGCCGCGCAACGGACACATCACGATCCATACGAAACCGTCGTTACAAGCCCTCTTCGCGCGATTCGGCTATCGGGTGCATCACTTCAACGACAACTTCCATCTCGCATTGAAAAGCGTACCCGCGTGGCTGTCGTAGCCCGCGATCCGTGAATCGATCGCGGGCGACCATACTTCGCGCGTCCCGCACACGTCGCGCCGCGTTCGCGAAGACCGCGCGCGAGCTCCGTGATGTCTCGTCACGCCACGTTTGCGCGCGGCACGCGCGACACACGCCACAAGGCGTTCAAAGCGCGCTCAAGGCTTGTAACCGTCGTTGAGCGTTTGAACGAACGCGATGATGTCCTTGACCTCGTCGTCGGTCATCGCGGGCGCGTCGCCGGCCTTGCGATCGAACGGCGCGTCGGCGACGTCGACGTTCGCGTGATACTTCGCGGGCAGATCGTCGTATTTCATGACCTTGCCCGACGCGTCCTTCGGATAGATCTTGTCAGGATTCGTATTCCGGAAGTTATAGAAGTCCATGACCTGCTGGAGGTCGTGATACACGCCGTTGTGGAAGAACGCATGGCGCGTGGCCGTGTTGCGCAGCGTCGGCGTCAGGAACATGCCGCAGTACTGCGTCTGCTCGGTCATATCGGTACGGAACGGACCGCACACGCCCATATCGTAGAACTTCGGATCCTTGTTGACGGCAAGGTGAGGATTGCGCGGCACGCCGAGCGCTTCATATTGCGTGTCGGTAAACAACGGCGGCAGACCGTCGGGCGACGGCTTGCTCAAGTGGCACCCCGCACAGTTGGCCTTATCGGGATCGTTGAACAGCCGCAGTCCGTGCAACTCCGCACGCGTCAGACGTGCCTTGCCCTGGAGCCACGCATCGTACTTGCTCGTGAACGGATGGAACGAGGGTTCCTCCAGTTCGAAACGCGTGACGGCGAACATGGCTTCGTCGAGCACGAGTTCTTCGTTCTGCATCACCGTCGGGCCGAACAGCTGCTTGATGCGATTGATATAGCTGGCCTTCTGCAGCTTCATAAACACGGCGTGCGTATTCGGATTCGCCATTTCCACGGGGTTCGTCAGCGGCGCGATCGCCTGCTCCTGCAAGCGCATCGCTCGGCCGTCCCAGAAGAAGCCGCCTTGCGGCACCATCGCGGGTGCGGCCGGTGCGACGCCCGCGGTCTTCTGCGCGCGTTGCACGGTAGATGCGGACGCGGCGAGCGCGGCGAGTGTCGGCGCCGGTGTGTCCATATCGCCCTGGTCCGGTCCGATACTGAACGACGCCTGACGATACAGATACGCCAGCGACTGCGGCGGACGATAGCCCTCGAGATTCATATGCTCGCCGCCGAGCTGCACCGCCAAGTCATTGGGTGGGCCGTATGCGTGGTCGGGACTGTGGCACGTCGCGCACGACTGCTTGCCCGACGCGGACAGCGACGCATCGAAAAAGATATCGCGACCCAACTGAGCCACCGCCGAGAGCGGCCGATTCTGAGGAAGCCGAAGCACGACCGGATGGGCATTGACGCCCGTCAGATCTTCGACCCAGTCGCCGATCGGCGCCGGCAGGCGCTCGGGATGCCAGACCGCAAAGCCCCCCAAAAGAATGCATGCGGCGAGCACGCCCGCCACCACTCGTAACACGAGCTTCGACGACACCCGCGATGCGGAGCGTGGCGTGGGATCTCCCCCGGGAATCGGAGAGGGCATAGCTGCATTCGTTTGGAGAGTCATGACGATAAAAGGGCAATCGAATAACGGAAAAAGCGCCGAGGCGCACGGAAGCGTCTCGACGCATGACTACACAGACCGGATCGAGCGCCGCGCGGGAGACGAGCGTATTGCCTCGGTCCCGCGCGTTCGTCAAACCGATCAGGAATCAGCCGGGTTCGGCGCGTCGCTGCCGGCCGGCGGCGACGACAGGACCGTGCCCGCATTCGGGTCGAGGTAGACGCGCGGCGTCGAACCGCCCGACGACGTGAAGTCGAACAAGTTCATCAGCGAGCCCGTCGTGGCGTCATGCGAACCGCCGCCGAGACGCGTCTTCTTGAGCCAGTTGTCTTCGATGAACTGGACCACCGACGCTTGCGTGATCAGCGTGCTGTCGATGTAGTTCTTCTTCGCGTACGGCGAGATCACGAGCAGCGGAATACGCGTGCCGGGACCGCAACGGCCGTTGACAACCGCAGCCGTCACGCCCACGCCCGGCACCGCACCGGTCGCGTTACACGTCGCCGTGCCGTTCAGCACGTCTTCGGTCGAGGACGACGAGGTCGTCGGTGCCGTGTACTGATGGTCGTACCAGCCGTCCGAGTCGTCATACGTGATGATGACCGCAGTGTTCTTCCAGTCAGGTTGCTGCTGGAGGAAGTTCAAGACCTTCGCAATGAACGCCTGCTCGTCGAGCGGATCCGAATTGCCCGGGTGCGCGTCTTGCACGTACGGCGCCTTCAGGTAGCTGACCGACGGGAAGTTGCCATGTTCGACTGCCGTGAAGAAGTCGTTGACGTCGTACTGGTGATGCACGGGCGTCGCCGTGCTGTCCAACGGATCCGTCTGGCCGATATAGGCCGTCGACGTCGGACGCGTATGCGCGAGGTTCTGCGTCGTTGCGTAGTACTGGAACCACGCATGGTGCGGCACGTAGTCGTTGCGCGTTGCGTTCTGGACCGACGAATACGTCGAACGCGTGCAACCCGTCGAGCCGTTGGCGTTGACAGCGGTCGTATCGAAGCCGCCCATGAAGCCGCCCCACGTGATATTCGCCGCGTTGAGCAGGTCGCCGATGTTCTGGTTGCTCGAGCTCAGCAACGCTTGACCCGTCGAGGTACTCGTGTCGCAGATGTCGCCCGTCGGATCCGAATCGCCGTTCATCGTGTAACCGCCGGCACCGTCGGCGATGACGTTGTCACCCTGCGCCGCGCCGTTCGCCGGCACCGCGCCGTTCGTCTGGCCCGAGACCACTTCGATCGCGCCCGGCGTCGACGGACCGTACGTGTCCGTGTACATGTTGTCGCTCATCGCGAAGCCTTGAGCGAGGTTCCACAGGCCGGTCACCGTGTTGCCGTCGTAATAGCCCATGACGAGGCCCGGCGTGCCGTATTCGAGGCCCGACGTCACGTTGACGTTACCCGTGGCGTACGGGAACTCGTCGGCCAAGCCGTTATCGTAGGCGGCTTCTTCGTTGTGGTAGTCGTGCGACTGGCTATACGTGAACGCTTGCGTACGATCGAGACGGAACGGATACACGTTGCTGTTCGCCTGCATCGCGACACCCGAGATATTGTCCGGGCCTTCGTTCAGCACGTTGGTGACGTTTCCGTTGGCCGACGACAGCAGCGTCGGTGTCTTCGTGTAGTTATTCGGAATCGTCGTGCCCGCTGCGGCGACGAATGCCGTTTCGCCGGCCGGGTTCGCTGCGTTCGGATACGTACCGAAGTAATGGTCGAACGACTCGTTCTCGCCGAAGATCACGACCAAGTGCTTGATCGGCGTTGCCGTGGCCAACGCGTCCTGCGCCGAGACCGAGGTCGAGGGCGAAGTCGACGCGCTCGGCGAGTTGCTGCTGCTCCCGCACGCGGCAAGTGCTAGCAGCACCGCGGCGCACGGAATGGGCAAAAAGGCTTTACGGAACATGTAACGGGCTCCAGATTCGCTGTTCAGCGCTTCCAACAAGTTGCGTGTGGAGGGTGCTGGGGAATGTTGTTAGAGATACGGCTACGGCCAGTGACCGCGTTTTGAAACCGGGCAAATTGGACCACCCGCCTGTTACTGCGCCGAGTACATAAAATTACTAAAATCTTTCAACTCACCTTTCATCGCGAAAATACAGGGCCTTGATCGATGAAACGATCTCAATGTGCGCGTTGTGGTTACACATCGACGATCCGATGCACATCGAATCGTCTTGATTACACCGTGTTAATTAAATGATTCGGACTAGAAAACAATCTGCACAAACGCCGCCATCTCGGCGATGGCCGACATCAATCAGATCGGCGAGCCATACGCGATCGAGTCGCGCATCGCTGCGGGGAGAGCGGTCGACGATGGACATCGACACGGTCTATGGTTTGCTTGAAGCGCGTTCGATCCAAACACAAACTGACGCGCGCACACATCGTAATCGCGCTATGTGACAGCCGTGCGATGGCGCGAAACGGTATCGGCGGATCGCCGAAATACCGTCTGCTATAGTGTTCCCAACTCCCTTTTTCGTAGACCCCGACGCGTGGAATCGCTTCCCTTATGGGCTCAGGCAGGGCTCGTCGCCGTCCTGCTCCTGCTCTCCGGTTTCTTTTCGATTTCCGAAACCGCGATGATGGCGCTCAACCGTCATCGCCTCAAACACCTCGCGCAAAAAGGGGTCGTCGGGGCGAAGAACACGCAAGGGCTGCTCGCGCGCACCGAAGACCTGCTCGGCGCCGTGCTGATCGGCAACAACCTGATCAACACGCTGATCCCGGTCCTCACGACCTCGCTCGCGGTGCACACGTTCGGCAGCAAGAACGTCGTGCTGACGGTCACGACGGGCATCGTCGCGTTTCTGATCATCGTCTTCGCGGAGATCACGCCGAAGATCGTCGGCGCGACCTACCCCGAGAAAATCGCGCTGCCCGCGAGCTTCATCCTCGCGCCGCTCATGCGCGTCATGCGCCCGATCATCTGGTTCGTCAACCTGTTCGCGACGACGATCCTGCGCGTGCTGCGCATCAATCTGCGCAACGCGAACAACGCGCGGCTCTCGACCGAGGAACTGCGCAGCATCGTGCTCGAATCGTCGGGCAGTTTTTTGCCGACCAAGCATCGAAGCATCCTGCTGAACCTGTTCGAACTCGAGAACATCACGGTCGACGACGTGATGGTGCCCCGCCCCCGGATCGAGGCGATCGACCTCACGGCGTCGCTCGACCAGATCCTGCGCCAGCTCGAGACCTGTTATCACAACAAGATCGTCGTCTACGAGCACGACATCGACCGCGTGCTCGGCGTGCTTCATGTCCGCAAAACGCTCGCGGCGCTTCACCATCACGAAGAACTCGATCGCGAAACCCTGCGCGAACTGCTCGCGGAACCGTACTTCGTGCCGTCCGGCACGCCCGTGTTCCAGCAGCTTCAGTTCTTCCAGGAGAACCGTCAGCGCATCGGGCTGATCGTCAACGAGTACGGTGAAGTTCAAGGACTCGTGACGCCCGAGGACATCATCGAGGAACTCATCGGCGAGTTCACGACGTCGATCCCGCGCTCGGCCGATGCGCGCGCGGGATGGAACGCCGACGGCGAATGCATCGTCGCGGGCGCGATGCCGCTGCGCGAGCTCAATCGCTGGCTCAATATCACGCTGCCCGTCGACGGGCCGAAGACGCTGAACGGGCTGATTCTCGAACGGCTCGAAGAAATCCCCGAAGGCGACGTCGCGATGCAGATCGGCGACTGCCGGCTCGAAGTCATGCAGATCGACAATCAGGCGATCAAGACAGTCAAACTGTTCAAGCCGCTCGCGCCGAAGGTGCGCGGCTAGAGGACCGCACGCGCCGAACGGCCCGGCATAGGCCTTCCGGCCGACTGTGCACGCGCGCGTCGCCGAGCGACGATGGGGTTCCGATCGCTTCCGAGCAAGGAGCCCCTTCATGGACTACGACCCATCCGGCGGCACACACGCGGAAATCGTGGACGGCCCTCGATCGGGCGCCGCGATCGCCCATGAAGACGTCGCCGACTCGCCGGCCGCGCGGCTGCTCGGCGAGATCCTGCGCATGGCGGCCGAACGCCGGGCGTCCGATATCCATGTCGAACCCGAAGCGCACGGCTGGCGCGTGCGCCTGCGCGTCGACGGCGTGCTGCACGCGATTCCGCGTCCGGCTCCCACCCTGCTCGACGCCGTCGCCACGCGGATCAAGGTCCTCTCGCGTATCGACATCGCCGAACGACGTATTCCACAGGACGGCCGCCTGCGCATCCGCACACGCGCGGACGCCGTCGACGAATTCCGCGTCAGCACACTGCCCACGCTGTACGGCGAGAAGATCGTCCTGCGCCGGCTCGATACGCTGCCCGACGATCTGAGCCTGCGCGCGCTCGGTTTCGACGCGGATCAGGCGCGGGTCGTCGTCAGGACACTCGACGCGCCGCACGGGCTCGTGCTCGTCACGGGGCCGACGGGAAGCGGCAAGACGATCTCGCTCTATGCGTTCATGCACACGCTCGATCGCGACGCCGCGAATATCTGCACGGTCGAAGATCCCGCCGAGCTCGAACTCAGCGGGATCAGTCAGGTGCCGATCCGCGAGAAAGCGGGCCTGACGTTCGCGGTCGCGTTGCGCGCGCTCCTCCGGCAGGATCCCGACGTGATCATGATCGGCGAGATCCGCGACCGCGATACGGCGGACGTCGCCGTCAAGGCCGCGCAAACCGGTCATCTCGTGCTCTCGACGCTCCATACGAACGACGCGCCGTCGACGCTCGCCAGGCTCGTCGACATCGGTATCGAGCCGCATCATCTCGCCGCGGCGATCCGGCTCGTGACCGCGCAGCGTCTGGTCCGACGCCTGTGCGACACGTGCAAGACGCCCTATCGCGCGGATCGCGACATCATGCGCGCCGCGGGCTACGCGGACGCGATCATCGAGTGCTCGACCTCGCTCTATCGCGCGAGCGGATGCGATGCGTGCCATCGAATCGGGTATCGCGGACGCATCGGCATCCATCAGGTCATGCCGGTCGGCGCCGCGCTCCGGCAGCGGATCGCGCACGGCGCGGGCGCACCCGATATCGCGGCGCACGCCGCCGCCGAGGGACTCGGCTCGTTGCGCGACGCGGCGCTCGTGAAAGTGCTGACCGGCGAGACGTCGCTCGATGCTGCCTTGCGCGCGACGGAGTTCGATCTATGAGCGCGTTCGATGCCGACCCCGTACGTCCTCCGAGCACCTCGGCTCACGGTGATCGGGTCCCGTACGCCCATCGCGTCCATCCCGTCCACGACGCGAAACGCGGCCGACGCGCGCGCATCACACCTGCGCACGTGACGGCCGCGCTGCGACAACTCGCGAGTCTGTTGCGCGTCGGACTGCCGCTGCTGGCCGCGCTCGACATCATGATCGCAAGCGCGACCCGTCCCGCGCTCAAGCGCCTGTTCGGAACGGTCCGCCACGACATGCTGCAAGGACTGACATTGAACGCGGCGCTCGCGCGTCATCCCCGTCATTTCGACGATCGGTGCCGTGCGCTGCTCGCGATCGGCGAAGCGTCGGGCGCGCTCGTCGACGTCCTAGATCAGATCGTCGCCGAACACCAGCGACAGCGCGTCCAGCGCGCGAAGCTGCGCGCCGCGATGACGTATCCGGCCTGCCTGCTCGTGTTCTGCGTCGCGATCGTCGTCGTGCTCACGCATTGGGTCATTCCCGCGTTCGAAGACATCTTCAAAAGCTTCGATGCCGCGTTGCCGCCCGCGACGCGCCTCGTGCTCGCGACCTCGCACCGCATCGCCACCGCCGCGCCGTATGTCACCGCCGGGTCGATCGCATGCGGCCTCGCGTGCGTCGTCGCATTCCGGCGTTCGACGACGCTGCGCCATGCCGCCGCGCGATATCTGCTCGCCGCGCCCGTGGCCGGCCCGCTGCTCAAGCGCGCGTTCGCGGCGCAGTGGTGCCGCGCGCTCGGCGTGCTGCTCCGCGCGGGCGTCCCGCTCGCCGACGCGCTCGACATCCTCGCCGCGACACGCGGCCACCCGGCCTACACGACCGCGACGGCCGATACGGTCACGCGCATCCGGCGCGGCGAGCGGCTGGGCCACGCGCTCGCTCGACACCGGCTGTTCCCCGATTCGATCACCGTCCCGATCGCGGTCGCCGAGCAGACCGGCGCGCTCGACACCCTGCTCATCGATCTCGCGACGCTCGTCGAACAGGAACTCGAATGGCGGATCGCGACGCTCTTGAACCTCGTCGAGCCCCTGCTCGTGGCGCTGCTCGGTCTGCTGATCGGCGGGCTCGTGATCACACTCTATCTGCCGATCATCGAGCTCGGCCGCGTCGTCTAGGTTCATGCACGGAGGCGCGCGCGACGCCCGCACCAAGCTCACACGACGCGCCGAGCCGAAGCCGATCCAAAGCCGGGGCCGAAGCCGCCCCCAGTGCCCACCATGTCCGCCCATCCGCGCCGCCACCCGGGCCGCTGGTGTAGCATGAGCGGCCTTCTCCGGCGATCGCCGGTTCGACACCCCTGCGCGACTACGATGCTGAACGGCCTGCTCCTCTTCTTCGACGATTTCGCGCGCTTGCCGCCCGCGGTGCAGTACGCGTTCGTCGTGGCGTTCGGTCTCGTCATCGGCAGCTTCGTGACAGTGGTCGTCCATCGTCTGCCGATCATGCTCGAGCGCGACTGGCAGGCCACCGTCGAAACGTATCTCGACGAAGCACAGAATCATCGTGCGCCGGATGCCGTACCGGCGCGCACGGCCGCCCCGCACGGATCGAGCTACAACCTCATGCGACCGGGATCGCGTTGCGATGCGTGCGGCCATGGGCTGCGCGCCTGGGAAAACATCCCCGTGCTCAGCTATCTGGTGCTGCGCGGACGATGCAGCGCGTGCCACGCGCCGATTTCCGCACGCTATCCGCTGATCGAGCTCTCGACCGGCCTGATCGCGGCGCTCGCGTGGTGGCGCTTCGGACCGGGCATGCTCGCCGTCGCGGCCTTCGCGTTCGGCGCCGTCTCGCTCACGCTGGCCTGCATCGATTGGGACACGCGTTTACTACCCGATTCGATCACCTTGCCCTTCCTCTGGGCCGGTCTGCTGGTCAATCTGAACCCGACGTTCGCGATGCTCGGCGATGCCGTCATCGGCGCGGCGGCCGGTTATCTGTTTCTTTGGGCCATTTATTGGGGCTTCTGGTGGTTGCGGGGCATCGAAGGCATCGGGCTCGGCGATCTCAAGCTGTTTGCGGCAATCGGCGCGTGGCTCGGCTGGGGAGCGCTCGTCCAGGTCCTCGTGCTCGCGTCGCTCGGCGGCGCGATCGTCGGCGTCGCCTTGCTCGCGACGCGGCGGCTGCGCCGCGACGAGCCGTTGCCGTTCGGCCCGTTTCTCGCGATCGCGGCCTGCGTCACGCTCTTCGTCGGCACGCCGCTTTGGCCGATGATGTCGTTGCATGGGCTTGGAGGACTCGGCGGTTGAACACGGTATCCGAACCCACACACGCGCGCGCCGCCTTCTCGGTCGGCTTGACCGGCGGCATCGGCAGCGGCAAGACGCTCGTCGCGAACCGGCTCGCGGAACTCGGCGCATCCGTCATCGATACCGACGTCCTGGCGCACGCGATTACGGCGCCGGGCGGGTCGGCGATGCCCGCGATCGAGGCCACCTTCGGTGCCGACTTCGTCACGGCCGAAGGTGCGCTCGATCGCGCGCGGATGCGCGCGCTCGTGTTCAGCGACGACAGCGCGCGGCGCAAGCTCGAAGCCATCACGCATCCGCTGATCCGCACGGCGTGCGAGTCCGCCGCGCATGCGGCAACGGGCCTCTATCGGGTGTTTGTCGTGCCCCTGCTCGTCGAATCGGGAAGCTGGCGCTCACGTGTGAACCGCATCCTCGTCGTCGACTGCGACGTCGAAACCCAGATCCGACGGGTCATGGCGCGCAATGGGTTTGCACGTGAACAGGTCCAGTCGATCATCGATCGTCAGGCGACGCGCGCACAGCGGCTCGCCGTCGCGGACGACGTCATCGAAAACGACCACGCGAGTCCCGGCGCGGTCCTTGAGGCAGTCGACGCGCTGCATACGCGCTATCTGGCGCTGAGCGCGGCCGCTTAGCGCAGGTTCGCCCGCGCGGCGCGGGGAGCCGCGCTGCGCGCCGTCGTTGCGACTCGGCCACTGGCGGCATTAGAATGACGAAACTTTTCAACCCCAGACCTGGCAAAGGCGAGCATTGATCCTTTACGAGTACCCGTTCAACGAGCGAATCCGAACGCTGTTGCGGCTCGAAGATCTGTTCGACCGCTTCGCATTCTTCCTCCATCAGGAAGACCCGCGCGAACATCACGTCGCGCTGACGACGCTATTTGAAATCTCGGAAGTGGCGGGACGCTCCGATCTCAAGTCGGATCTGCTCAAGGAACTCGAACGCCAGCGCGTCACGCTGACGCCGTATCGCGGCAATCCCGAGATCGAACAGACGACGCTCGAGGCCGTGCTGGGGGAAATCGAAGGCACACTCGCGAACCTGAACCAGATGCAGGGCAAATCGACCCAGCATCTCGCCGACAACGAGTGGCTCACGAGCATCCGGAGCCGCGCGATCATCCCGGGCGGCACCTGCCGCTTCGATCTGCCCTCGTACTACGCGTGGCAGCAATTGCCGGTCGAGCAGCGCCGCAACGATATCGCGAAATGGGTCATGCCGATGCTCGCTTTACGCGATGCGGCCGCGATCGTGCTGCGACTCGCACGCGAGTCGGGTCAGTCGGCCAAGGTCATGGCCGTCCAGGGCAGCTACCAGCAGATGCTGTCGGGCCGGACCTATCATCTGATGCAAGTCCGCGTCCCGTTCGAAGCGCGCGTGATTCCCGAGGCCAGCGCCAACAAATATATGCTTTGGGTAAGATTCACGACGCAGGGCGGCGATCTGAGACCGCGCGCCGTCGACCACGATATTCCGTTCGAACTGACGCTCTGCACCCTGTAAGCGCTCTACCCGCGACGCCCGACGCCCGCCGCGGCGCGGCCCGCGATCGGGAGACCCCATCATGACGACGTTTGTGAATTGCCCGACCTGCAGCAAGAGACTCGAATGGTCGCCGCTCAATGCGTTTCGGCCCTTCTGCTCGGAACGCTGCAAGCAGATCGACCTTGGCGCATGGGCCGCCGAGAAATACACGATTCCCGGCAAACCCGCGGACACGCTCCCGGAAGACACCGAACACAGCGATCTGAACTAAGACGGCGCGCGCCCACCGCCCGCGGGAATCGTGCGTTCGAATCCGGCCTGTCCGAGAACGGACCGGAGCACCGCCCGCGCCTGTCCTGGCGAACACCGAACGCCGCTGACGATGCCGACGCGCGATACGGCCTCTGGCGGCGTCCGCGACTGACTGCGCTGACGCCGGCCAGTCACCGACGTCCGCCCGCATCGCGCCCGCGTTCCTACCCCTGATCGAGCCAGTCGACGACCGGAATCGTCGCGGGCAGCAGCGGATCGACCGTGATCGGCTTGCGTTGCCAGGAAAACGCCTGGCCTTCGCGGCCGACGAGTTCGCCGTCCCACATCCTGACCTTGCAGAAGTGAAGTCGCACGTAGGCGTGCGGATAATCGTGTTCGAGCACGCGCCAGCGCTCGCAGTCGGCGATCGTGATGCCGAGTTCCTCGTGGAGTTCGCGTCCGAGCGCCGCTTCGACGGACTCGCCGGCTTCGAGCTTGCCGCCCGGAAACTCCCAATACCCTTCATACGGTTTGCCGGCCGGCCGCTGCGCAAGCAGAAACTGTCCGTCCGGCCGCACGAGGATGCCGACGGCGACCTCGGTCACCGGCCGGCCGTCGGCCGCACGTTCGGCCGCCGGCTTCGTGTCGTCTGCGTTCGCCTCACGCATCGCTCATCCCTGGGCCCGGCCCGACCAGTCGCGCGAGAATTGCCAGGCGACGCGTCCCGAGCGTGACCCCCGTTCGAGCGCCCAGATCAGCGCGTCGCCGCGCGCGGCTTCGACATCGGCATCGCTGCGACCGAAGTGCTTCATCCAGTGCGCGACGATCGCGAGGTAATCGTCTTGCTTGAACGGATAGAAGCTGACCCACAAGCCGAACCGCTCGGACAACGAGATCTTCTCCTCGATGACCTCGCCCGGATGAATTTCACCGTCGCTCGTGTGCTTGTACGTCTCGTTGTCGCTCATGTACTCGGGCAACAGGTGGCGCCGGTTCGACGTCGCATAGATCAGCACATTGTCCGACTGCGCGGCGACCGACCCGTCGAGCGCGACCTTGAGCGCCTTGTAGCCCGACTCGCCCTCTTCGAACGACAGGTCGTCGCAGAAGACGATGAAACGTTCGGGACGCGTCGCGATGAGGTCGACGATGTCGCCGAGATCGTGCAGATCGTCCTTGTCGACTTCGATCAGACGCAGCCCCTGGTCCTTGAACGCATTGAGGCAGGCCTTGATCAACGACGACTTGCCCGTGCCGCGTGCGCCCGTGAGCAGCACGTTGTTCGCCGGTTGGCCGTTGACGAACTGCCGCGTGTTCTGCTCGATCAGTTGCTTCTGACGATCGATGTTCTGCAAATCGCCGAGCGCGATCAGCGACGTATTGGGCACGGCTTGCAGATATCCGCGGCCCTGGCGCGTGCGCCAGCGGAATGCGACAGCCGAATCCCACGCGACATCAGGCGCGGCCGGCGGAAGCATCGCTTCGACGCGCGCGAGCAGTTGCTCGGCGCGCGTCAGAAATTGTTCAAGCTTGTCCATCGAGAAATCCCAACCCGGTATGCAGGGCCCGACGACGTCGGGCCGATCCTCAGGAGCGGTAATCGGCGTTGATGCTCACATAGTCGTGCGAGAGATCGCACGTCCAGATCGTCGCCTCCGCGTCGCCGCGCCCAAGGCGCAGACGCACGGTGATTTCCGCCTGCTTCATGACGCGCTGGCCATCTTCTTCGCGGTAGTCGGGGTTGCGTCCACCGTGTTTGGCGACGAGCACGTCGTCGAGGTACAGATCGATCCGGCTGACGTCGAGATCGTCGACGCCCGCGTAGCCGACCGCGGCCAGGATCCGGCCGAGATTCGGGTCCGATGCAAAGAAGGCGGTTTTGACGAGCGGCGAATGCGCGATCGAATACGCGATCTTGCGGCATTCGGCGACATCCTTGCCGCCTTCGACCTGAATGGCGATGAACTTGGTCGCGCCCTCGGCGTCACGCACGATCAGTTGCGACAGCGTCTGCGCGTGGGCCGTCACGGCGTCGCGCAGCGCCACGTACGCCGGATCGTCGGTCGACGTGATCGCGGGCAGCGACGCGCGGCCCGATGCGATCACGATGAACGAGTCGTTCGTCGACGTATCGCCGTCGACCGTCACGCAGTTGAACGAGCGATCGGCGACGTATTGAACGAGCGCGTCGAGCACGGGCTGCGCGATCTTCGCGTCGAGCGCGAGGAAGCCGAGCATCGTCGCCATATTCGGCTTGATCATGCCCGCGCCCTTGCTGATGCCCGTCATCGTGATCGTGTGGCCGTCGATCGTCACGCGCTTCGAGGCCGCCTTGGGTAGCGTATCGGTCGTCATGATCGATTCGGCAGCGACAAACCAGTTCGCCGCCTCGCGATGCGCGAGCGCGTCGGGCAGCGCGGCCTTGAGTCGATCGACGGGCAGCGGTTCGAGGATCACGCCCGTCGAGAACGGCAGGATCTGCTCGGGCTTGACGCCCGTGAGACGAGCGAGTTCGGCGCACGTCTCGCGCGCATGGGCCAGGCCCGGCTCGCCCGTGCCGGCATTCGCATTGCCCGTGTTGATGACGAGCGCGCGGATGCCGCCGAGCGCGGGCGCCTTCGCGAGATGCTCGCGGCACACGATGACAGGCGCCGCGCAAAACCGGTTCAGCGTGAATACGCCGGCGACGCTCGCGCCTTCCTCGACCGAGATCACGAGCACATCCTTGCGGTTCGGTTTGCGGATATGACCCTCAGCCCAGCCGAGCGTGACGCCGGCGACCGGGTGAAGTTGAGCGGGATCGATCGAGGGGAAATTGACGGGCATCGTTGTGCGCTTCGATTCGAGCGGACCGTGATCCGCCGAACGACGGCACGGCCCTGTGAAAAAAAACCGCAGCGTCGCTGCGGGGATGGTGTTGCCGCGCCTCGCGCCGTCAGGCAAGCGCCGCTCGCGCGAGGCAGCGCGGCGAATCGGTACGGCGCGCGCCCCGCCTCGGGCGGAGCGCGTTCAGCATCATGACAGCTTACCGTGACACTGCTTGTATTTCTTTCCGCTGCCGCACGGGCACGGATCGTTACGGCCGACCTTCGGCAACGCGACGTGCGAATCGGCGCCTGCCGCCGCACCGCCCGCCGCCTCGGCAGCCGCGACCGCTCCCGCGGACAGCGCGGCGACGGCAACCGCGTCGTCGGACTCGACGGCCGCGGTCGCTTCGTTGAAATCGGCGTGCTGGAACTGCACGTGTTCGAGACGACCGCCGTTTTCCTCGAGTTCGTCCGCCGCGTCCTCGAGCTGCTGCGCCGACTGGATCTGCACGTTCATCACGATCCGCGTGACTTCGAGCTTGATCGTGTCGAGCAGCGCCGCGAACAATTCGAACGCTTCGCGCTTGTATTCCTGCTTCGGATTCTTCTGCGCATAGCCGCGCAGATGGATGCCCTGACGCAGATGGTCGAGCGCGGCGAGATGTTCACGCCAGTTGCGATCGAGCGTCTGCAGCATGATCGAACGCTCGAAGTTGCTGAATCCTTCGCGCCCGATCAAGCCGACCTTCGCGTCGTACGCCTGCTCGGCCTGCGCCGTCACCAGCTCGACGATCTCGTCGTCGTCGATCGTGTCGGCGGACTGCACATGCTCGGCGAGCGCGAGATCGAGCTGCCATTCGTCGCGCAGCAGTTGTTCGAGACCCGGCAGATTCCACTGCTCCTCGATGCTGCCTTCGGGCACGTAGTTGCGCGTCATCTCGGTAAACACGGCCTGGCGCATCGCGAGGATCGTGTCGGAGATGTCGGTCGCTTCGAGCAACTCGTTGCGCTGCTGGTAAATCACCTTGCGCTGATCGTTCGAGACGTCGTCGTATTCGAGCAGTTGCTTGCGAATATCGAAGTTGCGCGCTTCGACCTTGCGCTGCGCCGATTCGATCGAGCGCGACACGATACCCGCCTCGATCGCCTCGCCGTCCGGCATCTTCAGACGATCCATGATCGCGCGCACGCGATCGCCCGCGAAGATGCGCAGCAGCGGATCTTCGAGCGACAGGTAGAAACGCGACGAGCCCGGATCGCCCTGACGGCCCGCGCGGCCGCGGAGCTGGTTGTCGATCCGGCGCGATTCATGGCGTTCGGTCCCGACGATATGCAGGCCGCCCGCGGCCTTGACCTGTTCGTGAAGCGTCTGCCATTCGTCGTGCAGCGTCTGGATCCGCTCGGCCTTCTCGGCGTCGGGGATCGTCGCGTCGGCCTCGATGAACGCGGCTTGTTTCTCGACATTGCCGCCGAGCACGATGTCGGTCCCGCGGCCCGCCATATTCGTGGCGATCGTGATCATCTTGGGCCGGCCGGCCTGCGCGATGATCTCGGCCTCGCGCTGGTGCTGCTTCGCGTTGAGCACCTGGTGCGGCAGCTTGGCCTGGTTCAGCAGATCGGACAGCAGCTCCGAGTTCTCGATCGACGTCGTGCCGACGAGCACGGGCTGGCCGCGCTCGTAGCAATCGCGGATATCGTTGATGACCGCGTTGTAGCGCTCGCGCGCCGACTTGTAGATCTGATCCTGCTTGTCGATCCGCTTGGGCGGGCGATTCGTCGGGATCACGACCGTCTCGAGGCCGTAGATCTCCTGGAATTCGTAGGCCTCGGTGTCGGCCGTCCCCGTCATGCCCGAAAGCTTGCCGTACATCCGGAAGTAGTTCTGGAACGTGATCGAGGCGAGCGTCTGGTTCTCGTGCTGGATCTTGACGTGTTCCTTGGCTTCGACGGCCTGATGCAGGCCTTCGGACCAACGGCGGCCCGACATCAGGCGGCCCGTGAACTCGTCGACGATGACGACCTCGCCGTTCTGCACGACGTAATGCTGGTCGCGATGGAACAACGTCTGCGCGCGCAGCGCCGCATAGACGTGGTGCATCAACGTGATGTTCTGCGGCGCGTAGAGGCTTTCGCCGGCGCCGATCAGCCCCCACTGGGCGAGCAGCGCTTCGGCCTTCTCGTGACCGCGTTCGGTCAGGAACACCTGGCGCGCCTTTTCGTCGAGCGTATAGTCGCCCGGCACTTCGACGCCCGTCCCGTCGGCCTTCTCCTCGCCGATCTGACGTTCGAGCAGCGGCGGCAGATCGTTCATCCGGACGTAGAGTTCGGTGTGATCCTCGGCCTGGCCGGAGATGATCAGCGGCGTGCGCGCTTCATCGATAAGGATCGAGTCCACTTCGTCGACGATCGCGAAGTTCAGCGCGCGCTGAACCCGTTGCGTCGTGTCGTAGACCATGTTGTCGCGCAGGTAATCGAAGCCGAACTCGTTGTTCGTACCGTACGTGATGTCGGCGCCGTAGGCCTGCTGCTTCTGGTCGTGCTCCATCTGCGACAGATTGATGCCGACGCTGAGCCCGAGGAAGTTGTAAAGGCGCGCCATCCATTCGGCGTCGCGCTGCGCGAGATAGTCGTTGACGGTCACGACGTGCACGCCATGGCCTGACAGCGCATTCAAATAAGCCGCCAGCGTCGCGACGAGCGTCTTGCCCTCGCCCGTGCGCATTTCGGCGATCTTGCCGTAGTGAAGCACCATGCCGCCGATGAGCTGCACGTCGAAGTGGCGCATCTTGAGCACGCGGCGGCTCGCTTCGCGGCAGACGGCGAACGCTTCGGGCAGCAGACGATCGAGCGTCTCGCCCGATGCGACGCGCTGGCGGAACTCGACCGTCTTCGCGCTCAGTTGCTCGTCGCTGAGTTGCTCCATCTGCGACTCGAGCGCATTGATCGCGACGACATTTTTCTGATATTGCTTGATCAGGCGCTGGTTGCGGCTGCCAAAGAGCTTTTTAAGAACACCGGAAATCATCGGATCGTCTGCGTCGTGGCGCGCCTTCGCGCCCCGCCGGCTTGGCCTCGGGGTTTGCAAAAGCGGGATTTTATCACGCCGTACTCACGAGGCTTTGCCTCAAACGGCCGAACCTGCGGGGTGTCGGGGAACTTTTACGCAGGTCGGCACGGCACTCGCGATTACAATGATTCCATCCCGTGAAAAATCAAGAATCGGTGGTCCGCGTCATGGTTGATTCGACGTTTCCGCGCTCCATGCGCACGCCGCGCGCCGGCATGCGCGCGAAACCGTCCGCGCGCGCTGTCGGCGACCTGCTCGGCGAGACCGAAGCGCTCGCGGCATTGCGCGCCGGCGTGCGCCAGGTCGCCGCGCTCGAACGCGACCTCGCCGCGATATTGCCTGACTATCTCGCACCGCATGTGACAGTCGGCACGATCAAGGGCGAGGTGTTGACGGTGTTTGCGGGACACAGCGCGCTCGCCGCCCGCTTGCGCCACCTCGAACGCGGGCTCGTCCAGTCGCTCCAGCAACGCGGCTGGCCGATCGGCGGGTTCAAGGTCAAGGTGAAGCCGACGGTGCCGCGCGAAGTCGCGGCCAAGCAGGCGAAGGTGTCGGCGGCCGGCGTCGCCTGCCTGAGCGCACTCGCCGCCGGACTCGAACCGTCTCCGCTGCGCGACGCGATCGAACGCATGGTGGCGCGGCACGCGCGGTAAAGCCGATCGTTCTGTGAGTTCTGTGGCCCCAAAAACAATGCCCCGCGATGCGGGGCATTGTTTTTGATGCTTTGCATCCGGTCCGCGCGGGACCGGCTTCGCTTAGGCGAAGACCTTAGGCGAAGACGGCCTGCGCGTCGTATTCGAAGCCGCGCGGGGCGCTCTGGGCGTCCTTGAACGTCACGATCTCGTACGCGTCTTCGCGCTTGAGCAATTCGCGCAGCAACGCATTGTTGAGGCCGTGACCCGACTTGTAGGCCGTGTACGAGGCGAGCAAGGGATGTCCGATCACGTACAGATCGCCGATCGCGTCGAGCATCTTGTGCTTCGCGAATTCGTCGTTGTAGCGCAGCCCGTCGCTATTCAGGATCCGGTACTCGTCGAGCACGATCGCGTTTTCCATGCTGCCGCCGCGCGCGAGCCCGATTTCGCGAAGTTGTTCGAACTCATGCGCGAAACCGAAGGTCCGTGCACGCGAAATCTCGCGCACATACGAGGTGTCGGCAAAATCGACCTCGCACTCTTGCCCCGTCCGATCGACAGCCGGATGACGGAAATCGATCCGGAACTTCAGATGGAAGCCGAAATACGGGTCGAGACGCGCGAATTTGTCGCCCTCGCGAATCTCGACCGGCTTCGTGACCTTGATGAACTTCTTCGCCGCATCCTGCTGCTCGATGCCCGCCGATTGGATCAGAAACACGAACGACGCTGCGCTGCCGTCCATGATCGGGATTTCCTCGGCCGTCACATCGACGTACAGATTGTCGATCCCGAGGCCGGCGCACGCCGACATCAGGTGTTCGACGGTCGACACGCGCGCGCCATCGCGCTGGAGCACCGACGCGAGACGCGTATCGCCGATGCTCTCAGCCCGAGCCGGAATCTCGACAGGCTGAGGCAGATCGACGCGTGTAAAGACGATGCCGGTATCCGGACCCGCGGGACGCAATGTCAATTCGACCTTGCGACCCGAGTGGATCCCGATGCCGACCGCCTTGACGATCGATTTGATGGTTCGCTGCTTCAGCATGTCAGACTCAATTGACTCTATAAATAATCGCAATCGCGATCGATTTCTTAATAGGCACTAGTATAACCGATTCAGGCACCGCTGCCGTTTCCAACTGTTTCCCGCGTTTACGACCGCGATGTGACCACGATATGACCGCGGTGCAACTGCGCTGCGATCCTTGCGCGGATGTCGGCGGCGACCGCCCGTTGCCTCGTCTGCCGGCCGGGCCCGTGAGCCTGGCATGTATTGCGCCGGTCGTCCGAACGGAGGCACGTCGGACGACCGGACACTTCTTCTGATGCACTTCTACTGCGCGTCACCGCGAGAGCAGCAAGCTCCATACCGCCTGGCCCTCATTCCGCGGCCGGCGAGTCTTACCCGCTCCTGCACCTTGCCCGAGGCGCACGAACGGTGCTGTTCACGATGCCCGGCGTGCGGCGTCCCCGGTGACTCCGCAACACCCCTCGTCGGGCGGCTCAGATCCGGACTGCACCCATCGGGTGCCGCCGCGCGCTGCGCCGACGCATCGATACCACCTGTCCTTCACCCTGCCGAACCGTCTCAGTCCGCCTGCTTGCGCAGGAACGCAGGGATATCGTACGTGTCGACACCCTTTTCCTGCAGTGCGGCGACGTGCGATGCGGCCGTTTCACGCGTGCTGCGCCAGACCGCAGGCGTTTCGAGCGCGCCGTAGTCCGTCGAAACCGCGGGTTGGTGGCTATGCATCATGGCGTTGACCGGCATATTGTCCGTACCGGTCTTGAGCAACGTCATCGGCGCGGCCATCGTCTTCTTCGCGGCGCGGCCAAGGCCCGTCGCGACAACCGTCACGCGCAGCGCATCGCCCATCGCGTCGTCATAGACCGTACCGAAGATCACCGTCGCGTCGTCCGCGGCGTAGCTCTTGATCGTGTTCATGACTTCGCGCGTTTCCGACAGACGCAGCGAACGGCTGGCCGTGATGTTCACGAGCACGCCGCGCGCACCCGAGAGATCGACGCCTTCGAGCAGCGGGCTTGCGACCGCCTGCTCGGCCGCGAGACGCGCGCGATCGACGCCGGCCACCGTCGCCGTGCCCATCATCGCCTTGCCTTGCTCGCCCATCACCGTCTTCACGTCTTCGAAGTCGACGTTCACGAGACCGTCGACGTTGATGATTTCGGCGATGCCGGCCACGGCGTTATGCAGCACGTCGTCGGCGCATTGGAAGCATTTGTCCATCTCGGCATCGTCGCCCATCACCTCGAAGAGCTTGTCGTTCAACACCACGATCAGTGAGTCGACATGCTCTTCGAGAAGCTGGGAACCGGCTTCCGCAACGCGCATACGCTTGCCGCCTTCGAATTCGAACGGCTTCGACACGACGCCGACCGTCAGAATCCCCATTTCCTTCGCGATCTGCGCGACGACCGGCGCCGCGCCCGTGCCCGTACCGCCGCCCATGCCCGCGGTGATGAACACCATATGCGCGCCGCGCAGCGAGTCGGCGATGCGCTCACGCGCTTCTTCGGCCGCGGCACGGCCCATATCGGGCTTTGCCCCCGCGCCGAGCCCCGTCTTGCCGAGCTGGATCGCGGTCTGCGACTTCGAGCGCGCGAGTGCCTGTGCGTCGGTGTTCATGCAGATGAACTCCACGCCTTGCACACCGCGGTTGATCATGTGCTGGACGGCATTGCCGCCCGCACCACCAACGCCGACGACCTTGATGATCGTGCCGTTGGTTTCCGTTTCCAGCATTTCGAAATCCATTGAGTGCCTCCGTCAGATTGAAAAATCCCGGCCGTTAGTCGAAAGGGAATCGGGCAATTCCCCCTCGCGCGCCGGTCGCCGCCCACCGGCGCTGCTATTCCAAAAAATGTGCGCGCATCCTCGCCGCACGCGTATTGCAACGTACGTCCCGCTTGCCTGTGCACCTGTACACCGCATACGGAACGACGGACGACAACTGCCGTGCTGCCCACTTCATGATGCGAACGGCCTCCTGCTCGCCGTCTGATGCACACCGCGCGAACCCCACGCGGTGTCCTGCCGAAACTGAGTGATGCCGGTCACGCCACCTGCCACTGCGACTGCGTCTCCAACCGCGACTCCCTGCCGCCTGCTGCCTGCCGTCGCTCGTCTTCCGTGCGATCGCGCGCACGGCGCGACGATCAGAAATTGCCGAGAAACCATTCCTTCATACGGGTCCAGACCTGATTCGCCGAACCGGACTGCACCGCGACCTTGCGCCCGCGCATGCGTTGCGAGCGCCCTTCGAGCAGCAGCCCCATCGCCGTCGAGTAGCGCGGATTGCGCACGACGTCGGCCAGGCCGCCTTCGTATTCGGGCACGCCGATCCGGACCGGCTTGAGGAAGATGTCCTCGCCGAGCTCGGCCATGCCGTCCATCGTCGCGGCGCCGCCCGTGAGCACGATCCCCGACGACAGCAGTTCCTCGTAGCCCGATTCGCGGACCACCTGATGCACGAGCGAGAACAACTCCTCGACGCGCGGCTCGATGACGGCTGCGAGCGCCTGGCGCGACAACACGCGCGGACCGCGCTCGCCGAGCCCCGGCACCTCGATCATTTCCTCGGGATCGGCAAGCGCCTGCTTCGCGATGCCGTGACTGACCTTGATGTCCTCGGCATCGGGCGTCGGCGTGCGCAACGCCATCGCGATGTCGTTCGTGATCTGATCGCCCGCGATCGGGATCACGGCCGTGTGCCGGATCGAACCCTCGCTATAGATCGCGATATCCGTCGTGCCGCCGCCGATATCGACGAGCACCACGCCGAGTTCCTTCTCGTCTTCGGTCAACACGGCCAGGCTCGACGCGAGCGGCTGCAGTATCAGGTCGTTGACCTCGAGGCCGCAGCGCCGCACGCACTTGACGATGTTCTGCGCGGCCGACACGGCGCCCGTCACGATATGGACCTTGACCTCGAGCCGGATGCCGCTCATGCCGATCGGCTCGCGCACATCCTCCTGACCGTCGATGATGAATTCCTGCGTGAGGATATGCAGCACTTGCTGGTCGGTCGGGATGTTGATCGCCTTCGCGGTCTCGATGACGCGCGCGACGTCGGCCTGCGTGACTTCCTTGTCCTTGATCGCGACCATGCCGCTCGAATTGAAGCTCCGGATATGGCTGCCCGCGATCCCCGTGAAAACGTTGGTGATCTTGCAGTCGGCCATCAGTTCGGCTTCTTCGAGCGCGCGCTGGATCGACTGGACCGTCGCCTCGATATTGACGACGACGCCCTTCTTGAGCCCCTTCGAGTCGCTCTGCCCGAGTCCGATGACCTCGTAGTGGCCCTCGCCCTTGAGCTCCGCCACGATGGCGACGACCTTCGAGGTCCCGATATCGAGGGAGACCAGCAGGTCCTTGTAGTCTTGTCTCATAGCGTATGACTCGTCGCGTGTGATGCGTGCGGCAAGCGCTTCACGGTCTGGATCGCGTTCATTGCCTCACCCCTTGTTGCTTCGGCGCCGCATGGGCCGGTTTGCCGATGGTTTTGACCGGATTTCCGGTATTGCCCGGCGGTTTCGCGGCAGGCTTCGCCGGCGCCGCGGCTTTCGCGGCCGCCGGCTTGGCCGCCGCGTCGTCGTCGGCGATCTGCATGCTCGCGCTGCGCACCGCGAATCCGTTCGGATAACGCAGGTCCGCGTACTCGATGTCCTTGCCCCACCGTTGCGTCGTCTGGTCCCACGACGACACGAACCGCTGCGCACGGCTCGCGAGCGTCTGCGCATTGCGCTCGCGACCGAACTCGACCTGCAGTCCGTTCGACAACTTGACCGTCCACGCATAGCGCGGCGACAGCGTGACCTCGACCGGCTTCGCGTGCAGCGGCGCGAACCACGTCGCGAAGTCGTGATACCGAGCAACGACGTCCTGCTCGCTGCCCTCGGGTCCGTCGAACGCGGGCAGCTCGCCGTCGGCCTCGGCCTGGTTCGCCGTGAACAACTCGCCGTCGACGCTGACCATCCGGTCGTCGCCCCAGGTCCCGAGCGGCTTGTATTCGTCGAGATCGACAGCCAGCGTGTCGGGCCAGACGCGCCGCACGCTCGCATGCCGGACCCACGGCATCGACTCGAACGCCGCGCGCGCCGTTTCGAGATTCACCGTGAAAAAGTTGCCCTTCAGATGATCGACGACCGTCTGCCGGACCGTCAGCGCATTGATGTGCGATGTGTCCCCGTCGATCTGGATCGCATGCAATGCAAACGTCGGCCGCTCGGACATCCAGCGCGCACCCGTGCCCAATACGGCGAGCACCACCAGCGCATAGAGCGCGGAGGCGATCATATTGAGTTGGCGGACGTTATGCCACATCGTTGCGTTGCTGTCGGTCAGGTTTCGTTACTTTATGTATCCGCGCCACATACGATTTGCATGTCGGCGTGCGGTCTTCATTCATTTCGACTTCGCTTGCTGCCCATTCGACTGCGCTTTCGATTGCACCTTCGACTGCCCGGCTCCGGCGGCGCGCTTGCGCGTGCCGCCGATGCCGTCTCATGCTTTACGCGGTCACATCGAGCGTCTGCGCGAGCACCTCGAGGACGAGATCCGGATAGCTGATGCCGACGGCCCGCGCGGCCTTCGGCGGCAGCGAGTGGTCCGTCATGCCCGGCGCCGTGTTGACTTCGAGGAAATACGGATTCCCGCTCGCATCGAGCATGAAGTCCGCACGCCCCCACCCGCTGCATCCGAGCACCTCGAACGCGCGGCGCGCCAGCGCCTTGAAGCGCGCCTCGTCGGCCTCGCCGACGCCGCTCGGAATCAGGTACTGCGTGTCGTTCGCGACGTACTTCGCGTGGTAGTCGTAGAACTCGCCCGCCGGCACGATCCGGATGATCGGCAGATCGAGATCGCCGGCGATCGAGACCGTGAATTCACCGCCGCCTTCGATGCTCTTCTCGACGAGCACGATCGTGTCGAAGCGCGCGGCCTCCTTGAGCGCATCGGCGAGCGCGTCGGCCGACTTGACCTTGATGACGGCCACGCTCGATCCCTCGCTCGCGGGCTTGACGAACAACGGCAGTCCGAGCTTCGCGACAAGACCGTCGACGCGCGACGCATAGTCCTCGCCGCGATGGACGACTTCGAACGGCGGCGTCGGAATACCCGTCTGTTGCCAGATCAGCTTGCTGCGGAACTTGTCCATGCCGAGCGCCGAACCGAGCACGCCGGTGCCGCTATATCGAATGCCGAGGAATTCGAGCGCGCCCTGCAGCGCGCCGTTCTCGCCATATCCGCCGTGCAAGGCGTTGAACACGCGCTCGAACCCTTCGCGCTGCAAGTCGAACAACGGCCGCTCGGCCGGATCGAACGCGTGCGCGTCGACGCCGCGCTCGCGCAGCGCGGAAAGCACCAGCCGGCCCGAGTTCAACGACACCTCGCGCTCCGCCGACTCGCCGCCCATCAGCACGGCCACTTTCCCAAAGAGTTTCGGATCCACTGCTTTCATCCCGATGTTCTATCCACTGACTGATCTGCTTGATTCCACACAGCACGGACGGAACGCACCGCGCGCCCCGCCATCCTGTCCCGCTTGTCCCAACGCGCGCGGCCGCGGTATGTCGACCGCGGCCACCCGTGCGTCCTCAGACTTTCTGTTCCTGCGCAAGCTTGCCCGGCACGGTGCCGATCGAGCCCGCGCCCATGGTGATCACGACATCGCCGTCCTGCACGAACGCAGCGAGCGCGTCCGGCACCTCATCGACGGTTTCGACGAACACCGGCTCGACCTTGCCCGCGACACGCAACGCGCGCGCGAGCGCGCGTCCGTCCGCCGCGACGATCGGCGCTTCGCCGGCCGCATAGACTTCGGTCAGCACGAGACCGTCGACGGTCGAGAGCACCTTGACGAAATCCTCGAAGCAATCACGCGTGCGCGTGAATCGGTGCGGCTGAAACGCGAGCACGAGGCGACGCCCCGGAAACGCGCCGCGCGCCGCGGCGACCGTCGCGGCCATCTCGACCGGGTGGTGCCCGTAATCGTCGATCAGCGTGTAGCTGCCCTGCGCCGTCGCGACTTCGCCATAGCGCTGGAAACGCCGGCCCACGCCGTTGAACTCAGCGAGCGCCTTCTGGATATCGGCATCCGCGACCTCAAGTTCAGTCGCGATCGCGATCGCGGCGAGCGCGTTCTGCACATTGTGTGTGCCCGGCAGATTCAATTCGACCTTGAGCGGCGCGGCTTCCTCGCGCAACACCGTGAAATGCATCTTGCCGTTGCGCGCCACGACGTCGGTCGCGCGAACCTGCGCATCCTGCGCGAAGCCGTAGCGAATGATCGGCTTCGAGACAAACGGCAGGATCTCGCGCACGCTCGGATCGTCGACGCAGAGCACGGCGATGCCGTAGAACGGCAAGCGATGCGTGAACTCGATGAACGCCTGCTTGAGACGCGCGAAGTCGTGACCATACGTATCCATATGATCCGCGTCGATGTTCGTGATGACCTCGATCACCGGAAACAGATTGAGGAACGACGCATCCGACTCGTCGGCCTCGGCGACGATGAAGTCGCCCGTGCCGAGCCGCGCGTTCGCGCCCGCGCTGTTGAGCCGGCCGCCGATCACGAACGTCGGATCGAGTCCGCCCGCGGCGAGCACGCTCGCCACGAGGCTCGTCGTCGTGGTCTTGCCGTGCGTGCCCGCGATCGCGATGCCCTGCTTGAGACGCATGAGCTCGGCGAGCATCACCGCGCGCGGCACGATCGGCACACGCCGCTGACGCGCGGCCAATACTTCGGGATTGTCCGAACGCACGGCCGTCGACACGACGACCGCGTTCGCGCCGTCGATATTCGCGGCATCGTGTCCGAACGCGACGCGCGCGCCGAGCGCGGCGAGGCGATCGGTCACCGCGCTGCGGCCGAGGTCCGATCCGCTGACCTGATAACCGAGATTCAACAGGACTTCGGCGATACCGCTCATGCCGGCGCCGCCGATCCCGACGAAGTGAATGTTCTTGACGATGTGCTTCATAGAGGTTCCTTGCGTTGCGCGACGGCGGCGCAGACGCCTGCGACCGCATCGGTCGCGTCGGGCTTCGCGCGCTCGCGCGCATGCCCGGCCATTTCCGCGAGACTGTCGCGCGTTTGCGCGCCGATCCAGTCCGCGAGACCGTCGACGGTCAGCTCGCGTTGCTGGATCAACAGCGCGCCGCCCGCGTCCGCGAGAAAACGGCCATTGCTTGTCTGGTGATCATCGACCGCATACGGGAACGGCACGAACAGCGCGGCCACGCCGACCGCGGCGATTTCGGCGACCGTCATCGCGCCCGAACGGCAGATGACGAGGTCCGCCTCTGCGTAGGCGCTGGCCATGTCGTCGATAAACGGCACGAGCTCGATGTTCGGATCGTCGCCGAGGCCCGCGTTGTCGTAGGCGGTCTTGAGCGCGCCGATATGACGCGCGCCCGCCTGATGCACGACGTGCGGCCGCGCCTGCGCGGGCAGCTTCGCGAGCGCGAGCGGCACGACTTCATTAAGCGCGGCGGCGCCGAGACTGCCGCCGACGACGAGCAGTTTCAAGGGGCCGCTGCGGCTCGCATACCGTTGCGCGGGCGCGGGCATCTCCGCGAGTTCGTCGCGAATCGGGTTGCCCGTCCACTCGGCATGCGGCAACGCGCCCGGAAACGCGACGAGTACGCGCTTGGCGAGTTTCGCGAGCACCTTGTTCGCGAGTCCCGCGATCGAGTTCTGTTCGTGCAGCACGAGCGGACGCCCCGTCAGCGCGGTCATGATGCCCGCCGGGAACGTGATGTAGCCGCCCATGCCGAGCACGACGTCGGGCTGGATCCGGCGCAATACGCCGAGACTCTGCCAGCACGCGCGCAGCAGATTGAGCGGCAGCTTGAGCTTCGTCACCGCGCCCTTGCCGCGCACGCCGCCGAAGCGCACGAACTCGATCGGAATCCCGTGCTTGGGCACGAGCGTCGCTTCCATGCCCGACGGATTGCCTAGCCAGACGACGCGCCAGCCCTGCGCCTGCATCCGGCGAGCGACCGCGAGCCCCGGGAACACATGTCCTCCGGTGCCGCCGGCCATCACCATCAGCGTGCGCGCGTGACTCATACCTGACCTCCGCGCATGAGCACCCGATTCTCGTAATCGACGCGCAGCAGCAGCGCGATCGAGACGCAATTGAGCACGAGCCCCGACCCGCCGAACGAGACGAGCGGCAAGGTGAGGCCCTTGGTCGGCAGCAGGCCGAGATTCACGCCCATGTTGATGAAGGTCTGCGCGCCGATCCAAAGGCCGATGCCTTTCGCGACGAGACCCGCGAACACGCGATCGAGCGCGAGCGCCTGACGGCCGATCTCGAACGCGCGCCGCACGATCCAGTAAAACAGCAGGATCACGATCATCACACCGACGAAGCCGAGTTCCTCGCCGATCACGGCGAGAATGAAGTCGGTGTGCGCCTCGGGCAGATAGTTGAGCTTCTCGACGCTGCCGCCGAGACCGACGCCGAACCATTCGCCGCGGCCGAACGCGATCAGCGAGTGCGTGAGCTGATAGGCCTTGCCTTGCGCGTACTGTTCTTCCCACGGATCGAGATACGCGAAGATCCGCGCGCGCCGCCACGGCGATGCCCAGACGAGCAGGCTGAACGTGCCGACCGCGGTCAGCACGAGACCGCCGAACAGCTTCGCGTTGACGCCGCCGAGAAACAGCAGGCCCATCGCGATCGCCGCGATGACCATGAACGCGCCCATATCGGGTTCGAGCAGCAACAGCGCGCCGACCGCGCCGACCGCGAAGGCCATCGGCAGGAAGCCCTTGCTGAAGCTGTGCATGAAGTCCTGCTTGCGCACCGTGTAGTTGGCCGCGTAGACCGTGACCGCGAGCTTCATGATTTCCGACGGCTGCATGTTCGTGATGCCGAGCGGAATCCAGCGGCGCGCGCCGTTCACGCCTTTGCCGATATGCGGCACGAGCACGATCACGAGCATCAGCAGCGAGACGACGAAGAGCCGCGGCGCCCATTTGTCCCACGTGTTGATCGGCGTGCGGAACGCGAAGACGGCCGCGCCGAGGCCGATCACGATCGACACGATATGCCGCAGCAGAAAGTGGTTCGTCGTATAGGTCGAATACTTCGGCGAATCGGGCATCGCGATCGACGCCGAATAGACCATCACGAGTCCGAGTCCGAGCAGCGCGATGACGACCCACATGAGCGTGTGGTCGTATTCGAGCATCGTCGAACGCGTGGGGCTGATCCGGTTCAGTCCGCTGCCGACATCGGCGCCGCGCCGCGCGGCCGCGCCCGCGCCCATACCCGACGACGACGACATGCCGCCGGTGCTGGTCTGCGCCGCCGTGCCCACGCGATCCATCACACGCTGAATGAAGCTCATAGGACCATCCCCTGATCCGCCGCGATCTCTTCGACCGTCGATTTGAATACCTGCGCGCGATGCGCGTAGTTCCGGAACATGTCGAGGCTCGCACACGCGGGTGACAACAGCACCGCGTCGCCGGCTTCGGCGATCGCGGCGGCCGCGCGCGTCGCGGCTTCGAGCGTCGCATGGTCGTGCAGCGCGACCCCCGTCTCGGCGAGCGCCGCGCGCAACGGCGGCGCGTCGCGGCCGATCAGCATGACGGCGCGGCACCAGCGCGCGACGGGCGCCGCAAGCGGCGCAAAGTCCTGGCCCTTGCCGTCGCCGCCGAGAATCAGCACGACACGTTGCGCGAGGCCGTCGAGCGCGGCGACCGTCGCGCCGACGTTGGTCCCCTTGCTGTCGTCGACGAAATCGACGCCGTTGAGCGTCGCGATCGCTTCGACGCGGTGCGGCTCGCCGCGATACTCGCGCAGCGCATGCAGCAGGGCGGCGAGCGGCAAATCGATGGCGCGCGCGAGCGCGAGCGCGGCCAACGCATTGGCCGCGTTGTGCAGGCCGCGGATGCGCAAGGCATCGGCGGGCATCAGGCGCTTGATCGCGATCTCGGGCGCGGGACCCGCGCCGCGGCGGCGGCGCGTCGACGTCGATTCGGGCGGTGCGTCGGCCTGATCGACCGCATGCACGAGCCAGGCGAGCGCCGACTCGCGCAGCAGACCGAAGTCGCCCGCATGCGCGGGTTCGTCCAGGCCGAACGTGACCGCGCGCGCGCCGTGTTCGGCGGCTTCCGCGTCGGTGAGACCCGCGTGTGCGAGCGCCATCACGCGCGCGTCGTCGCGATTGAGCACGCGGATCGTGCGCTTGCCGAAAATCCGGCCCTTCGCGGCCGCATAGGCATCAAGACCGCCATGCCAGTCGAGATGGTCCTGCGTGATATTGAGCACCGCGGCCGCATCGGGCTCGAACGTATGCGCGGTTTCGAGCTGGAAGCTCGACAGTTCGAGCACCCAGACCTCGGGCAGTGCGGTCGAATCGATCGCCTCGGTCAGCTTGTCGAGCGCGGCGGGACTGATATTGCCCGCGACCGCGACGGTCTTGCCCGCGCGCCGGCACAGCAGCCCCGTCAGCGAGGTGGTCGTCGTCTTGCCGTTCGTGCCCGTGATCGCGAGCACCTTCGGCGCGTAGCCGCTCTCGCCGAGCGCACGCAGCGCCTGCGCGAAGAATTCGAGTTCGCCCCAGACCGGAATGCCGCGCTCGCGCGCCGCGTCGAGCAGCGGACGCAGATCGTCGGCAAGCGGCGAAAGGCCCGGGCTGATCCCGACGAGTTCGATGCCGTCGTCGAGCAGCGCGGGCGTGAACGGTCCTCCGATGTAGTCGGCGCGCAGTCCTTCTTCGTCGAGCGCAGCGCGATTCGGCGGCGCCTCGCGCGTATCCGCAACGCGCAGCCGGCAGCCATGGCGCGCGCACCAGCGCGCCATCGCGAGGCCCGATTCCCCAAGGCCCAGCACCAGGACTGACGGTCGTTGCAAATGGCCGAACATCGTCAAACTTTTCCTCAGTTGCGCGTGCCGTTCGCGCGGCACGTCCGATCGATCATGTGGGTCGCGCGGTTCAGCGCAGCTTCAACGTCGAGAGCCCGATCAGCACCAGCATCAAGGTGACGATCCAGAAGCGCACGACGACCTGTGTTTCCTTCCAGCCCGACAATTCGAAGTGGTGATGCAGCGGCGCCATCTTGAAGATGCGCCGGCCTTCGCCGAAGCGCCGCTTCGTAAACTTGAACCACGAAACCTGGAGCATCACGGACAGCGTCTCGACGACAAAGATCCCGCCCATGACAAAAAGAACGATCTCCTGGCGGACAATCACGGCAATCGTGCCGAGTGCGCCGCCGAGCGCGAGCGCGCCGACGTCGCCCATGAAGACCTGCGCGGGGTGCGTGTTGTACCAAAGGAAAGCGAGTCCCGCGCCCGACATCGCGGTGCAGAAGATCAGCAGTTCGCCCGCGCCCGGAATGTGCGGGAACAGCAGATATTTCGAGTAGACGGCGCTCCCCATCACGTAGGCGAACACGCCAAGACCGCTGCCGACGAGCACGACGGGCATGATCACGAGACCGTCGAGACCGTCGGTCAGGTTCACGGCGTTGCTCGATCCGACGATCACGAAATAGGTCAGCGCGATAAAGCCGAGCGTGCCCAGCGGATAGCTGATCGATTTGAAGAACGGCAGCATGAGGTCGGTTCGCGCGGGCAGTTCGAGCGAGAACCCGCTGTGCACCCACGCCATGAACAGGTCGAACACGCGCGCGTTGTTCGCCTCGGACACGCTGAACGCGAGATACACGGCCGCGAACAGGCCGATGACCGACTGCCAGAAATACTTTTCGCGCGACGCCATGCCGCGCGGATCCTTGTGGACCACCTTGCGATAGTCGTCGACCCAGCCGATGAGGCCGAAGCCGAACGTCACGAGCAGCACGATCCAGATGAAGCGATTCGTCAGATCGGCCCAGAGCAGCGTCGCGACGGCGATCGCGATCAGCACGAGCACGCCGCCCATCGTCGGCGTACCCGACTTGATCAAATGCGTCTGCGGGCCGTCGGTCCGCACCGCTTGCCCGACCTTCATCGCGGTCAGCTTGCGGATGACCCACGGGCCGCAGACGAGACCGATCGCCAGCGCGGTGATGGCGGCCATCACCGCGCGGAACGTCAGGTAGTTGATCACGCGCAAGAAGCTTGCATCCGTCTGCAGCCATTGCGCCAGAGCCAATAACATCGCTGTCCTCTCAATGCGCGCCGGAATCCGGCGCTCCTTCCAATGTCAGGGCGCGCACGACACGCTCCATGCGCATGAAGCGCGAACCCTTGACGAGAATCGTGTCCTGCTCGTGTTGCCGGCCGGCGTCGACGCCCGGCCATGCCGACAGTGCGGCGATGAGACCGTCGACGGAATCGCAGTGCACCGCGTGTTCGCCGAAAGCCCGCACCGACTCGCGTGTTTCTTCACCCAGCGCGAAGAGCGCATCGATGCCGCGCTCACGCGCATACGCGCCGATCTCGCGATGGAACGCCGTCGCGTGATCGCCGACTTCGCCCATGTCGCCGATCACGATCGCGCGGCGTCCGGATTGCGCGGCCAGCACGTCGATCGCGGCGCGCATCGAATCGGGATTCGCGTTGTACGTATCGTCGATGACCGTCATGCCCGTGAACGGAGCGAGCGCCGCGCGCTTGCGCTGCAGGCGCCCCGTCACCGGTTCGAACGCTTCGAGCCCCGCGCGGATCGCGTCGAGCGCGACACCGGCCGCATAGGCGGCGGCCGTGGCCGCGAGCGCGTTGCGCAGGTTGTGGTCGCCGATCACGTTGAGCGCGACGTCGAGCGCGCCGGCGGGCGTATCGATATGAAGCCGTCCGTCGGACTGGCGCCGGCCGCGCACGGCCGCCGTGTCGTGATCGAGCGCGAAATCGACGATCTGCCGGTCCGTCGCGGCCACGCGCCAGATCCCCGCGTAGGCGTCGTCGGCGGGAAATACCGCGTGACCGCCGTCGGGCAGCGCGTGAATCACGCTCGCGTGTTCGAGCGCCACGGCCTCGACCGTCGCCATGAATTCCTGGTGTTCGCGCTGCGCGTTGTTGATCAGCGAAATCGTCGGCTGCGCGATGCGCGCGAGCACCTCGGTCTCGCCGGGATGATTCATGCCGAGTTCGATGACGGCGAGCCGGTGCGACGCCCGCATCCGCAACAGCGTCAGCGGCACGCCGATGTCGTTGTTCAGATTGCCCGCCGTCGCAAGCCGCGCGTCGTCGCCGACGGCCGCCGCGAAAATCGACGCGATCATGCCCTTGACCGTCGTCTTGCCGTTGCTTCCGGTGACCGCGACGACCGGCAAGGCGAACTTCGCGCGCCATCCGCGCGCGAGGTCTTGCAGCGCCACGCGCGTATCGCTGACGCGCAGCGCGGGAACGCGCCAGTCGGCGGGACTGCGCGAGACGAGCACGGCCGACGCGTGGCGCTCGGCCACCTGTCCGAGGAATTCGTGCGCGTCGAAGCGATCGCCCTTGAGCGCGACGAACAGATCGCCGGGGCCCGTCGTGCGGCTGTCCGTCGAAACACGATCGAGCGGCGTCGTTTCGTCGCCGAGTATCGTCGCGCCCGGAATCAGCGTCGCGGCTTCGCGCAAGGTCAGCATGCTCATGCGCCCTCCGCGTGAGGTTTGGTCGCGCGCGCGGATAGCGCGAGACGTGCATGATCGAGATCCGAGAACGCGCGCTTGCGGCCCATGATCTCTTGCGTCGCTTCATGACCCTTGCCGGCGATGACGACGACGTCTTCGCGCGCCGCCGCGCGGATCGCCTGCAGGATCGCGCTCGCGCGGTCCTCGATCTTGCGTGCGCGCGCCGGATCCGACATGCCGGCCGCAATCTGATCGATGATCGCTGCGGGGGCTTCGGAGCGCGGATTGTCGCTCGTGATGACGATCTGGTCGGCGCGTCGCTCGGCGATCGCGCCCATCTTCGGACGCTTGCCCGCATCGCGATCGCCGCCGCATCCGAACACGCAGACGAGGCGTCCGCCGCGGACCTGCGCGACGGGGCGCAACGCGTCGAGCGTCTTGTCGAGCGCATCGGGCGTGTGAGCGTAGTCGATCACGACGAGCGGCTCGTCGGCCGCCGTCTTGCCGCCGATGCGTTGCATGCGGCCCGGCACGGACTCGACCTTCGCGATCTGCGCGAGCGCGGCGTCGAACGGCACGTCGCTCGCCAGCAAGGCGCCGAGCACGGCGAGCAGATTGTCGACGTTGAATGCGCCGAGCGTCGCGACTTCGAGATCGGCCGCGCCCCAGTCGGACTCGAGATGAAACGCCGTGCCGCGCGCCGTGGCGCGAATATCGGTCGCGACGAGCGATGCGAACGCCGCGTCGCCGGCGCCCGTCGCGCGCACGACATCGTGCGCGTCCCATGAGCCGATACCGTAGGCAATGGCCCGCACACCGGCCGGCAACGACGCGAGCAGGCGCACGCCCGCCGGATCGTCGCGGTTGATCACGGCGGCCTTGAGCCCGGGCCAGTCGAACAGACGCGCTTTCGCGGCTTCGTAGGCGTCGAGCGTGCCGTGGTAGTCGAGATGATCCTGCGTGAGATTCGTGAAGACCGCGACGTCGAACGCGACGCCGTTCACACGGCCCTGATGAAGCGCGTGCGACGACACTTCCATCGCCACCGCCTTCGCGCCGTCGCCGCGGAGTCGCGCGACGACGCGCTGGAGTTGCGGCGCATCGGGTGTCGTGAATCCCGTCTCGACGAGATGCCCCGCGAGCCCGACGCCGAGCGTGCCGACGACGCCGCATGGAACGCCCGTGGCGCTCAACGCATGCGCGATCCAGTGGCTGCACGACGTCTTGCCGTTCGTGCCCGTGATGCCGATCACCTGCATCGCCTCGCTCGGTTCGCCGTACCAGACGCTCGCGATCGGACCGGCGAGCCGGTCGAGGTGATCGACGGGCAGCACGTGCTCGATCGACGCGGGCGGCTTGAGGCCGCCGGCCGTGTGCCAGAGTGTGCAGACCGCGCCGTGATGACTCGCGGCCGCGGCGTGCGCGCGATTGTCTGCGCCGTCGACCGCATACGCGACGAACACGTCGCCTGCGGCAAGCGAACGCGAATCGGCGTGCAGGTTCGCGCTGCTCGCGACATGCGTGCGCAGCCATGCGACCGCGTGCGCGACCGCTTCCGCGTCGCGCGACGCGTCGTACCGGATATCGTGCGGCGTACGGGCGCTCATGCCGTCACCTGCCGCGGCATGCAACGGGCGAACGGCCCGAGGGCCGTTTCCGATGTTTTCCGTGTTTCAAACATGATGCGTGTCATGGCGTCCTCTTCGCGGGCGCGGGCCCGCTCGTCGTGAACGCGACTTTCTGTTTCTGCACGCCGGCCGTCGGGGCCGGGGCGTGCGCCTTGATCGTATCGGTTGCCGAGGGCGTCGGATCCTGGACCGTGGTCACCGGCGTTGTCGATTTGATCGGCAGGTCGGGCGCGACGTTCAGCGCGCGCAGCGTATCGCCGGTGATCGACGAGAACGCCGGCCCCGCGACCTGGCCGCCGAAGTGCGAGCCGCCCGAAGGATCGTCGATCGACACCGCGACGACGACGCGCGGCGCCGACATCGGCGCGATACCGACGAACGAGGCGCGATAGTGCGCGTGGTCGTAGCCGTGCGGACCGTGCTTGTAGGCCGTGCCGGTCTTGCCGCCGACGCTGTAGCCGGGGACTTCGGCATCGGGCGCGGTGCCGCCGGCCGCGGTCACGTTCATCAGCATCTTGCGGACTTCGCGCGCGGTCGTCGGCGAAATGACCTGCGGGCCGTCGGTGGTCGCGTCGGTCGCGTTCTTGTAGATCGTCAGCGGGATGAATTCACCGTCGCGCGCGAACATCGTATAGGCGCGCGAGAGCTGGAACAGCGAGACCGAGATCCCGTAGCCGTACGCCATCGTCGCCTGTTCGATGCGACGCCAGCTCCGCCACGGGCGCAGACGCCCCGCGACGGCGCCGGGGAAGCCGATTTTCGGCGCCTGTCCGAAGCCGACGCTCGTGAACATGTTCCACATGTCCTCGGGCTTGAGCGTCATTGCGATCTTCGTCGTGCCGATATTGCTCGATTTCTGGATCACGCCCGCGACGGTCAGCACGCCGAAATTCGAATCGTCCGTGATCGGCGCGCCGTCGAGAATAAAGCGGCCCGGGCTCGTATTGACGATCGTGTCGGGCGTCACGTGGTGAAGATCGAGCGCCAGCGCGATCGTGAACGGCTTCATGATCGAGCCCGGCTCGAACATATCGGTCAACGCGCGATTGCGCAGTTGCTCGCCGGTCAGGTGCGAGCGGTCGTTCGGGTTGTAGGTCGGATAGTTGACGAGCGCGAGCACCTCGCCCGTGCGGACGTCGATGACGATCGCCGCGCCGGCCTTCGCGTTGTGCTTCTCGACGGCCGCCTTGAGGTCCGTGTAGGCGATGTACTGGATCTTGCTGTCGATCGAGAGCGTCAGATCCTTGCCGTTGCGCGGCACGGCGAGTTCGTCGACGTCCTCGACGATGCGTCCCATGCGGTCCTTGATCACGCGACGGCTGCCCGGCACGCCGTTGAGCAATTGCTGCATCGACAGCTCGACGCCCTCTTGCCCCTCGTCCTCGACGCTCGTGAAACCCACGAGGTGGGCCGTGATCTCGCCTTCGGGATAGAAGCGCTGATATTCGGTGCGCTGATAGATGCCGGGAATCTCGAGTTGGGAGATTTGCTGCGCGACGTCGATCGGCACCTGACGCTTCACGTAGACGAAATTCTTGCCGTCGGCGAGCTTCGCGTGCAGCTCCTTCTGCGACATGCCGAGCAGCTTGCCGAGGTCGGCGAGCTTGCCGGGCGCGAGATCGTCGGGCACGTCTTCGGGAATCGCCCAGATGGCGCGCACCGGCAGGCTCGTCGCCAGCACGAGTCCGTTGCGGTCCATGATGCGGCCGCGCGTCGCCGGGAGTTCGAGCGTGCGCTGATACCGGCTTTCGCCTTGCTTCTGATAGAACGCGTTACCGGGCCCCTGAATCCAGAACGCGCGGGCCGCGAGTGCGGCGAACGCGACGAACAGCAGAAACACGACGAGCTTCGAGCGCCACATCGGCAGCCGAAGCGTGAGGATCGGGTTCGGCGTGAAGCGAACGGACTTGTTGCCGGGCGTCTTCTTCATTTCGACGCTCCGTTCGGATGCTTGGCGTTCGCGGCGTGCTTCACGGCCTTCGTCGGCGCGCTCGCGGCGTGCGCGCGGCTGGCCGCGGACTTGTCGGCCGTCGCGCCGCTTGCCGCGACGCTGCTCGCGGCGGCCTTGCTTGCGGCCTGGCTGGCCGAACTCGCGCCGATGACCGCGCGCAGATCGCTGCTCGTCGCGGGATTCGGGTCATCGCCGACGCCCGAGGCGATCGCCATGCCGTTGGCGGCCCCGCCGGACGCAGCCGCCGCATCGGTGTCGGACGCCGCCGCTGCGGCACCAGGCACAGCCGACGCCGCATCGACCGTCAGATACTGGGTCCGGCCGGCCGTGACCGTTTCCATCTTGAGTTCGGACGTCGCGGTGTCTTCGACGCGCGACGTCTTCGAAAGCGAGCTCTGTTGATACTGGAGTTGGGCGAGATCCTGCTGGAGCTGACGCTCCTGCATCTGCGCGCGACCGAGCGAGATGAACAACTCGCGTTGGCGGTTGGTCGCATTGACGACGGACAGGGCGCAAATCACGACGACGAGCAGCAGGAGCGCATTGAGGCGGCTCACGGCGCCACCCGTTCGGCAACGCGCATGACCGCGGAACGCGCGCGAGGGTTCGCGGCGATTTCTGTTTCGCTCGGCATCACGCGGCCGAGCAGCTTCAACGGCGGGACGGGGAGTTCCGAAGCGCGCAGGGGTAGCCGGCGGTCGAGCGGAGGCACGCTCGCCTGCGATTGCATGAATCGCTTGACGATACGGTCTTCGAGCGAATGAAAGCTGATCACGACCAGCCGCCCCCCTTGCTCCAGTGATGCCAATGCCGCTTCAAGTGCTACTTGCAGATCCGCAAGCTCTTGATTGATGAAAATCCGTATAGCCTGAAAGGTCCGGGTAGCGGGGTCCTTACCCTTTTCGCGCGTCTTGACGGCGTGAGCCACGATCTCGGCAAGCTCGCGTGTGCGGGTGAGAGGACCGAGCCGGTCGGATGCTGACCGGCGAGCAACAATCGCCTTTGCAATCTGAAAAGCAAACCGTTCTTCCCCATAATCGCGAATCACCTCCGTCAGTTCTTGCTGCGTCGCGCGTGCGAGCCAATCCGCGGCCGACTCGCCGCGTGTCGTGTCCATTCGCATATCGAGCGGACCGTCGTGGCGGAAGCTGAACCCGCGAGCCGGATCGTCGAATTGCGGCGACGACACGCCAAGATCGAGCAGCACCCCAGACACCTTCTGAATCCCACGCTCCGCGAGCGCGTCGGACAGCGTCGCGAAGCTGTCGTGCACGATCTCGAAGCGCGCATCGCCGATCGCCTGCGCCGTTGCGATGGCCTGCGGATCCTTGTCGAATCCGACGAGCCGAGCGCCGTCGCCAAGCTTGCCGAGCACTGCGCGGCTATGCCCTCCCCTGCCGAACGTGCCGTCGACATAGATGCCGTCGGCGCGCCAGACGAGCGCATGGACCGCCTCCTCCAGCAGCACCGTCTGATGCTGCAGTTGCTGATTCGAAACGTCGGTCATCGCGGCACGTCAAAAAGTAAAGCTCTTGAGCGCATCGGGCATGCCCTGCGCCATCGCCGCTTGTTCCTTCGCGTCGTACGTCTGCTTGTCCCAGACTTCGAAGTGGCTGCCCATGCCGAGCAGCATCACTTCGCGTTCAAGATTCGCGGCCGCGCGCAATTCGGGCGACACGAGCACGCGTCCCGCGCCATCGACTTCGACATCCTGGGCATTGCCGAGGAAAATCCGTTTGGTCCAGGTCGCCTCATACGGCAATGCGGCGACGCGCGCGCGGAAAACTTCCCACGCGGGGCGCGGAAACAGCAACAGGCAGCCGTCCGGGTGCTTGGTCAGCGTAACCCGGCCTTCTGCCTGTTGTTGCAGCGCTTCGCGATGACGAGCCGGGACGGACATCCGCCCCTTCGCATCGAGAGTTAGCGCTGACGCCCCTTGGAACACGACTCTTTCCCCCTGATCTCACACAAAAATACACTTTGCGACACTGTTTCCCACTTTAGTGGAACGTCCAAGGCGGGTCAAGCAACTTTGCCGGACGAAGGCAGCGTTTTTGCGTGTTAGAACAACGACTTAGCGACGGTTGTTGAGGCAGGTTCAAATCGAAAAAGCTATAAAAATGAAGGCGCTAATTGCGCTAGTGAAAGTAATGCTTGAGAAACGGCCCGGTCGACATCGGCGCGCGAGGTTTTCTCGCGCGAAACCGAATAAACGCGGGTCAGACCGAAAACCGTAAGGGGCGGGAATGTTGCGCCGAATTTCGGGATGTTGCGACGAGCTCGGGTTGGCTCGGGTTGGCTCGGGTTGGCTCGGGTTGGCTCGGGTTGGCTCGGGTTGGCTCGGGTTGGCTCGGCTCGGCTCGGCTCGCGGTCCGGTCCGGTCCGGTCCAGTCCAGTCCAGTCCAGTCCAGTCCAGTCCAGTCGCGGTCGAGGATCGAGAATCGAGGTCGGAGGTCGGAGGTTGACGGTCGGGGGTCGGGGGTCGGGGGTCGGGGGTCGGGGGTCGGGGGTCGGGGGTCGGGGGTCGGGGTCGAAGTCGGAGGTTGACGGTCGAGGGTCGAGGGTCGAGGGTCGAGGGTCGGGGTCGGGGTCGGGGGCGCCGGCGCGCGGACTCGACCTGGTCGCGTCTCACGACATGCTTCACGAATCGCCACGACGACTCGGCACGCATATGCGCGAGACCTTGAGATCGACGCGGGCGAGACAATGCACGCAACTCGGGCGACCGGCCGCGAGCATCGCGCGCCCTCGATACCGGACACCCGTCTGAAAACACGGACCACGGCCGGATATCCGCTCGAACGAACGAACGCACGCGTCTCGTTCGCGGCACGGCGCCCCGCCAGCGCGCTTTAAATATAGTAAGCCGTGCGCGTCATGACCTTCGACGCCGCGCGCATCAACGACCTGACCGGCAGCGGGAGGTCGACGCCGCCGGCCGCGGTGGCGGCATGGGCGTGTGCGGCCTCGTCGTCACGCATCTGCGCGACGATCGCGCGCGACGCGACATCGCGTGCCGGCAACGTCTCCAAATGGCCGGCGAGGTGCTGCTCGACCTGGCGTTCGGTTTCGGCCATGAAGCCGAGGCTGATTTTGT
Organism: Pararobbsia silviterrae; assembly: GCF_003628125.1. Taxonomy (GTDB): domain Bacteria; phylum Pseudomonadota; class Gammaproteobacteria; order Burkholderiales; family Burkholderiaceae; genus Pararobbsia; species Pararobbsia silviterrae. Next base: position 5,683 of record NZ_RBZU01000011.1, on the reverse strand, counting down.
CGCCGAGCAGGCCCGCGACGACACCGATCGCGAGCGAGCCCGTGTACCAGAACGGATTGAGCAGGCTTCGGCGCGCGTTGAGTTGCTCGATGCGCTCGGCGGTCCAGGCAAGGTGGTCCTCTTCTTCGCGCGCGGCATGCTCGAAGCCGCGCCGCAGCGTCTCGGAACGCGCCGTGAGTTTCTGGGCCTGGTAGAGCGCCTGCGCGCAGATCTCGCCGACATGATTGACGCGCATGAGTCCCGCCGCATGGCGCGCTTCGGCGGGCGTGAGGACACCGGCCGGCAAATCGGACGATACCTCGGGCTCGGCGGCGTCGGAACGCGCCGGGTCGGCGGATTCGACGACCGTGGGCACGGAAAGATCGAGGTGCGCGGCGGGCGACGGACGCGCGGCGCGAATGACACCGGTCAACGACCGCAGTCCGCGGTCGAATTCGGTGATAAGACTGTCAAAGTTCATGGCGGATCGGCTTACGTCTGCAAGCCGTCACCATACCACCGGTCGGCGTCCGGCACGCGCAAACTCAGGCCTTGCCGTCGCGCAACTCGCGGCGCAGGATTTTGCCGACGTTCGTCTTGGGCAGTTCCGTGCGGAACTCGACCGTCCGGGGACGCTTGTAGCCCGTCAGCCGTTCTTTGCAGAAATCGATCAAGTCCGATTCGGTCAACGCCGGATCTTTTTTGACGACGAACAGTTTGACGGCTTCGCCCGAGTTGCTGTCGGGCACGCCGACCGCGGCGACCTCGAAGACGCCCGGATGCTGCGCGACGACGTCCTCGACCTCGTTCGGGTAGACGTTGAATCCGGAGACGAGAATCATGTCCTTCTTGCGGTCGACGATCCGGATTTCGCCCGTATCGAGCACGCAGCCGATATCGCCCGTCTTCAGATAGCCGTCGTCCGTCATGACCTTGGCGGTCTCGTCGGGCCGGTTCCAATAACCCGCCATGACCTGCGGACCCTTGACGCAGATTTCGCCGGGCTGGCCGAGCGGCACTTCATGGCCGTCGTCATCGCGGATCGAAACGTCGGTCGAGGGCATCGGCAGGCCGATCGTGCCGGAGTAATGCGTCCAGTTGGACGGCGTGCACGAGACGACGGGCGAAGCCTCCGACAGACCATAGCCTTCGAGAATCGGCGCCCCGGTCGTGGCCATCCAGCGTGAGGCGACGGCCTCCTGGACCGCCATCCCGCCGCCGCTTGCCGCCACGAGATTCGAGAAATCGAGCGTCTTGAATTCGGGGTTGTTGAGCAGCGCGTTATAGAGCGTGTTGACGCCGGGGAACGTCGTGAATCGGATGCCGCGCAGCGATTTGATGAGTCCCGGGATATCGCGCGGATTCGGGATCAGCACGCCCATGCCGCCCGTGCGAATCGTCAGCAGGCCGCCCGAGTTCAGGGCGAACACGTGATAGAGCGGCAACGCGACGACGCAGATGAACTGTTCGATGTCGGGCTTCTTGAGTTTTGCGGGCTGGAGCCAGAGATCGGACTGGATCACGTTGGCGACGATGTTCCGATGCAGCAGGATCGCGCCTTTCGCGACGCCCGTCGTGCCGCCCGTGTACTGGAGGAACGCGATCGCGTCGGGGCCGACCGGCACGCGCTTGAACGCACGTGCGTCGCCGTGCGCGAGCGCGTGCTTGAAGCTCACGTGTCCGGGCAGATTCCACGCGGGGACCATCTTTTTGATGCTGCGTACGACGAAATTGACGATAGCGCCCTTCGGTCCGAGCATGTCGCCCATCGTCGCGACGACGATGTGTTTGATGGCCGTGTTCGCGACGACCTTCTGAAGCGTCGTCGCGAAGTTTTCGAGGATGATGATCGCTTCGGCGCCGCTGTCCTTGAGTTGGTGTTCGAGTTCGCGCGGCGTGTAGAGCGGATTGACGTTGACGACGGTATACCCCGCGCGCAGCACGGCCGCGAGCGCGATCGGGTATTGAAGCACGTTCGGCATCATCAGCGCGATGCGCGCGCCGGGCTGGAGTCCCTTGGACTGGAACCAGGCCGCGAGCCTGACCGAGTACTCGTCGAGTTCGCGATACGTTATCGCCTTGCCCATGCAACTGAAGACCTGGCGATCTCGGTATTGCTTGAAGCTTTCTTCGAAGAGTTCAACGAGCGACGGATAAATGGACGTATCGATTTCCGCCGGCACGCCGGGGGGGTACGACTTCAGCCAGATACGGTCCATGCATGTCTCCTCTTCTGTTTTCGAATGGTCGTGCTAAAACGCGATGCTATCCGGGCGCCGGCGAGCAGGCAACGGGTCGGACTAGACGCAGGCCTCCAGACGCGCGCGCCGAACCGGCGCTCGGGCCGCGGTGATCGGACGATATCGCGGGTTTCGCATGGCGTCGAGCGTCATGGTGTCCGGGGAATCACCATGAGGCGGAAACGGTTGCGGGTGGGAGGCGTGAGCTGGACGCGGTGGCCCATCCGCGTCGTACGGTGTCCGTCGTCGCGTATCGCCCTGACGTCCGAGACGCATCCCGGCATCGATCGGCCTGCCGCGGAACCGAGGATGCAATCGGCTCCGCGCTGAGCGAGCGCGCCGAGCCATTCGCGCCGAGCCGAACTCATCGCTTTCTTGCCCCCCTAGTGATTGCTCGTTTGTCGATTGCTCGATTCGTCGATTTCTCTATTGCGCAACCCCGCTAGCGCCTATGCGTTTTGGGCGTTTGGGCGTTTGGGCGTTTGGGCGTTTGGGCGTTTGGGCGCTTAGGCACTCGGGCACTCGGGCACTCGGGCACTCGGGCACTCGGGCACTTGGGCACTTGGGCACTTGGGCACTTGGGCACTTGGGCACTTGGGCACTTGGGCACTTGGGCACCGCATTACCTGACCACCTCTACACCCTGCCGCTTCAGCGCTTCGCCCCCGAGTAGTCGATCACGCTCCCGCGTCACAATGGCGCGCGCCGCCGATGTCGGCGTCAAGCCGCTTGACTCGCCATTCGATCGAGCGGCGCGATGTCGACGAGGCAGTCATAGAACGTCGCCCCGCCGCCGAGGTCCGTCAAGGCCTGACTCGTGAGCTGGTTCGTATTGCGGCCGTCCGCCGAGAGTTTCTTCCACCAGATCGAGAGCCCGACGACGACACCGGTGCGCGCACCGTCGGTGACGCGCGCGATCAGTTCGACTTCGCCGCGGTCGTTGAACACGCGCACTCGCGCACCGTCGACGATGCAGCGAGCGGCGGCGTCGTCCGGATGAATCTCGATGCGCGGCTCGCCGATCGGACGCCGCAGGCTTTCGACATTGACGAAGCTGCTGTTCAGAAAATGGCGGGCCGGCGGCGAAATGAACGTGAGCGGATAACGGCCGGCGAGCGCGGGATCCGATGCCTTGGATTCGTAAGGCGGCAGATAGTCGGGGAGCGGGTCGAGACCTTCGCGTTCAAGCCGCGCGGAATAGAACTCGCACTTGCCGGAGGGTGTCGGAAAGCCGCCCTCGGCAAACGGCGCGTCGGGAAGGGCGAGCTTGACCCAGCCGTCGCGAATCAAGGTGTCGTAATCGGCATGCGCAAGCGACGGGTGGCGCCAGTTGAATGCCTGCCGCGCAATCTGTTCGTCGGTTTCGTAGAGCGCGGGCGTCGCGAGGCCCATGGCGCGCGCCAGGCCTCGGAAGATTGCGGTGTTCGGGCGCGCCTGCCCAAGCGGCTCGATCGCCGGCTGGTTCACCATCAGATAGGTGTGCCCGTACGCCTTATGGACGTCGAAATGTTCGAGCTGTGTCGTGGCCGGCAAGAGGAGATCGGCGTAGTCCGCGGTATCGGTCTGAAAATGCTCGAGCACGATCGTGAACAGATCCTCTCGCGCGAATCCTTGCGCGACTTTCGCCGACTCGGGGGCAACCGCGACGGGATTCGAGTTGTAGACGATCAGGGCCTCGATCTTCGGTCCGAACGCGGGATCGCCCGGATGGCAGAGCGCGTCGCCGATCGCGCTCATATTGATCGAGCGAGGCAGGCGGCCCGGAGATCCGGGCAACAGGTCGGGCCGCGTGATCGCCGCGGCATTCACCGGGGCGAATCCCGACGACGAGAGAAGCAGCCCGCCGGCCGGATGTCGCCACGCGCCGGTCAGCGACGGCAAGCATGCGATGGCGCGAACGGCGTTTCCGCCGCCGCGTGCGCGCTGCATGCCGTAGTTGAGGCGAATCGACGCGGGGCGAATGGTTCCATAGTCGCGAGCCAGGCGAACGACAACATCCGCTTCGATTCCGCAAATATCGGCGACGCGTTGGGGGTCGTAGTCGGCCGCGCGGGCCCGGAGCGCGGCAAAGCCTTCCGTGTAACGCGCAATGTAGTCGTCGTCGATCAGGCCGTCGCGGATCAGGACATGCATCATGCCGAGCGCAAGCGCCGCATCCGTGCCGGGTTGCAACGCGATGTGCTCGTCGCATTTCTCGGCGGTCAACGATCGATAAGGGTCGATCGCAACGAGCTTCGCGCCGCGCCGACGCGCTTCCTGTGCTCGCATCCAAAAATGCACGCTCGATACGACCGGATTACTGCCCCAGATCAGGATCAGCTTGCTGTCGACGAAGTGCTCGAGATGCATGCCGACGCTTGCGCCATAGGTGTATTTCAGTCCGGTCGCACCGGCTGTCGCGCAGATCGTGCGTTCGAGCACCGACGCGCCGAGCACATGAAAAAAGCGCGCGGCAATGCTCTCGCCCTGCACGATGCCCATCGTGCCCGCATAGCTGTAGGGAAGAATGGCTTCGGGACAGCGTTCGGCGATCGGTTTGAGCTTTTGCGCTGCGAGTTCGAATGCGGCGTCCCAGCTGATCGGCTCAAAACGGCCTTCGCCTTTCTTGCCGACGCGACGCATCGGCTGAGTCAGACGGCCAGCGTGGTAGGTTCGCTCGGTGTATCGCGACACCTTCGTACAGAGCGCGCCGTTGGTCGGCGGATGATCCGGGTCACCGTACACCTTGACGGCTTTACCGTGTTCGACGGTAACGCGAAGTGCGCATGTATCGGGACAGTCGTGAGGGCAGACGGCATTCACGACGCCTGGGGTGAGGTTCATGCCACGTTCTCGAAAGCGATAAGGGAAGACTTGATGCTACGCCGATCGAGGCGCCGGACAGAAATGATCGCTGCCGTCACACGGACGTGGACGCGAATGGAATCGTGTTCTTGTACCGGTCTTCCGGCTTGCAAAGCGCTTAGGGACAAAGGCCGCGGCGCCGTCGATCTCTCCGGGCGTCCGCGTCAATGGTCGCGCCATGGGAAACGTGCGTGCATCGGGCGTGTCACTGGTTTGGTGATTTAGCGTGCGAGCGGTTTGTCGTGCAGTTGACGCGACGTAGGAACACTGAGGCTCACAAGGCGAAATGGCGAGCGCAAGTCACTGGCGCAAGTGAGGGGCACGAAAGCAAAAAACGCCCTGCCCGGATGACTAGCGCCGCTGAGGCAGACACGCCGCAACGCTTTGACGCCTTGGGGGCTAGCAGAAGCGCTCGCGCGGTTCTGGTGATGGCGCTTCGAACGTGAACGCCGCTACGTGGGCTCATGGGCGCGCGGGCGAACCCGGTGCAACGAACTGACGCGCGCGACTCAGGTGCGCAAAACGGCGCTTAAAAGCAAAAAGCCCTGCTCGGATGAGCAGGGCTTTCTGGTGTTAAACAGCCTGACGATTACCTACTTTCACACGGGAACCCGCACTAT
>NZ_RBZU01000010.1 GCF_003628125.1 Pararobbsia silviterrae | reverse complement strand
CTTGGGTGCTTGGGTGCTTGGGTGCTTGGGTGCTTGGGTGCTTGGGTGCTTGGGTGCTTGGGTGCTTGGGTGCTTGGGTGCTTGGGTGCTTGGGTGTGCGGGTGCTTGGGTGTGCGGACCCCACGTTGGCCATGCTGCTTGAACGTCGGCGTGGATCGCTTAGCCAAGCAGGAGAGGAATCACGCCTCGGCTAGCGATCGCATAATCGCGCCCGGGTGGGGGCGCCAATGCCGCATGGGGCCGGCATCCGCAATCTATTTGCCGTGATAGTTGACCTCGACATCTCGGTTACCGAGTTCGGAGTCAAACAGGCGAAAACGCGTCAGCCGTCCGGCCTTGAGATCGAGGGAGATTCGCTCGATGGCGGCTTTGCCTTCGAGCGAGTAGGTATCAGTTTCGACTCGAATCGTGCGGGTTCCGGCCTGGACAAACGGCCGCAGACTCGTCATGAAATGCAGCAAATAGCTGGCTGACGACAGCAAATGTTGCATCTCTTAGCTCCTTGCGCCGGTTACGGCCGTCACGTGATCCAGATTGATTCGCGCAACATGGCGCGCCGCCATGGGCACGAGAACGTGGAGTTCGAAACAGGTCGGGACGAGGGGTTCGCAACGGCAACAGACAGACACGGCACAGATCGGATAAGTAAGCTAGCTTGCAATTATACGCGCGAGCGTCTTTATCTATTTGATTCAAATATTTTCAATTTTAAACACTCGATCGAGCGGTACAAGAATTCGCCTGTCGCATGGCGAGAAGATCACGCGGGCGAATATGAGATGCCGCAATAACGGGATCGAAGCACAGACAGAAGTGAAGCGTGAATTCCAAACACACGCGATGTGCGACAACGGGAGCGCGCTCGTTACCAGCAGGCTGGCAAGTCGAGGGTCGGACGCCGCAACGATTGCAGGGTACCGGGGGAAATACGTTGCTCGCGATGCCACATATGATCACGCGCTATTCGCTCAAAACGCGAGCGGGTAGGGAACGGTCCGGTCAATGCGAATGGATGAAGTGCTGTCGAGGTAGAGACGCTCTCCCATTCATTTCAAATCATTTCAGTGCCGAACTCTCCGAGGCATCGCGAATCGTCCGGAAAAAATTTCCGTTCCTTACACACTACGTCATTGAAATTTGAGGCTGAAACTGGGGGATCCGACAACAGCGGTCAAATTCTGCGGAAACACAACATCGCGGAAGTCGAATTTGTTGGAAGATCGCCGTCGTTGTGAGCTTGAGGTTTTCTTGCCGATACACGGGTTGTCGCTAGACAGCGTACTCGACTCATCTCGCCACGTAGACGCGGTAATGCATCCGCAGTGTGGACGTCACATGAAGCATTGTGATTAGAACGTACTTGTGATGAACACACCGATGCACTTTCAGCGCTGAAAGTACACAACGACCTCGGCGCCATAGGCGCGACGCAATCGATCTTCCACCAGTGCATCAATCAATCCGCTCACATTGAAGTGCCCTGCGGCGCGATTAATTGATTGGATCACCATTCAACGAGAGGGTACGGGTCGACAAAGCACTGTCGTAATGCCCAATGACAGGATCGATCGTTACGCGACGAGCGATCACTATACGAACCGAGACGGGGTTGGCGACCGGGTTAGTGGCTGGGTCCGCATTTGGGACATCAAGCACACGCTTGAAACGAACTTGCCGGCCTCACGATCGGTCAACGCCGTCCGTTCCCTGCAAGCGCACCTTTCATCACAACGAGAAGCCCGAACCAACCTGATCGCATTGCAAACGGCACTGCAATTCAGGCAAAAATTTCGTCGGGAATTTGCTTGCCCCGATTTTCCGTTCGAGAACGATGGTCCGTCGAGCCGAGCAAATAACTCACTGCTCGCCACGCGCTGCGGCGCGACCCTCGATTGTCATGAATCTACGCGACCAGCCACAAAATAAGCCGTCAAGCTCGAGACGATTTTCGTTTGTCCCAGGGCTCCGTGGCCCGACCACATACTCGAAATGTTCAAGCGTCTCGCATCGCGTCCTCTTCGTGAAATAGCGCTCCCGAACGGCCAATCTGGCCAAACTGCCTAAAAAAGCGACATCCCAGAACGCATTACAACGGGCTCGAGACTAAGTGTTAGGGCATTCGTACGTCTAGACCACCTCAACCGCTCCTGGAGCGTTTTGATGCGTTTTCGGCTTGCGTACGGAATTTGTCCACCTGGCAATCCTTCACGAGGAGATGCGCGATGCCTAAAATCACCAAATAAATAGGTCCAAAGTTATATAACTTTGACTTTTCAGATTCAGACCCATAGAGTACTAGCCACACATGAGTCGCACTTTCAGCGCTGAAAGTGGCAAAAGGGGATACCAATGGTTGCAAAGGTGATTGCGGTCTTTAATCAGAAAGGCGGCTGTGGAAAGACAACCGTTTCGATGCAAGTCGCCGGAACGTTAGGATTGCGCGGCAACCGCGTTCTCGTCATTGATATGGATGAACAAGGCACCGCGACGCGCTGGGCCTCTCAAGCCACCGACGAATCGCCGTTTCCCGCGACATTGTCGAATCTCGCAATGATGGGCGGCAAAATGCATCGTGAGGTTCGGAATCAGATTGAAAACTACGACTTCATCGTGATCGACTGCCCGCCTGCCGTGCATTCGCCATCGCCGTCGAGCGCCATGCTCGTCGCCGACCTCGCCTTGATTCCGGTTGTTCCCGCGCCCGCAGACATGTGGGCCGTCGTCGCCGCCAAGCAACTTGCAGCACAGGCTCAGGTAACAAACGAGCAACTTAAAACGCGGCTCGTACCTAATATGGTTCAAAAGAATACGACGCTCGCCCGCGATACGATCGACGTACTCGCCGAAGACGAAGAAGTCCCCTTGCTTCGCGCGTGGCTCGGTTCCCGTTCCGCTTACCGCGAATGTCAATTGATGGGGGGTACCGTGCATCGCGTACCGCGTGCAAAAGACGCCGTCTCTGAAGTCGACGCACTCGTCGACGAAGTCCTTGGACTTGTCAAACAGTAAGGACCGGATCCGATATGACAGCGAAAACTCAAAACCGCCGAGACCTCTTACGCGCGTCCCTCAAAGCCGAGACGGACTCCGTAGAGAAACGATTCGCCGCAGCAGAAGCCGCGATGGAACGAGCGCCAGCGGGCCTCGCGGGTGCATTTGCCGGGTCCGGCCGCGGAGCATCGACAACTTTCAGCGCTGAAAGTGAAGTGACAGCGCCTGCGGAAGTCCTGGCGCCCAAATCCGACGGGCGTCCACTTGTAAAGCTGCCGCTCGATCGCGTCGTGGACAATCCGTTCAACGCACGCCAGATCTACAACCACGAAGTCGTGAAGGAACGTGCGGCGTCGATCGCGACACACGGCCAACGCGTGCCCGCGCTCGCGTGTGAGGATTGGCGCCGGCCAGGTTTTTATATTCTGATCGACGGCCACTATAGAAAACGTGCGATTCAAGCTGCTGGAAAAAATGAAATCGAATGTCTGATCGAGCCGATCACATCCGATATCGAGCTCTATCGCATGAGCTTCCTGCTCAACGCGGAACGCAATGCTCAATCCTCGCTCGACAACGCGCTCGCTTGGCAACGGCTTTTGACGGAGAAGAAGGTCGATTCCGAAGAGGCGCTCGTTGAGTTGACGGGGCTGTCGTGGGGCACCGTGAACAAGACGCTTGCCTTGCTCAAGCTGCCCGCGAATGCACTCGACAAACTTCGCGAGCATCCGGCGAAATTCGGCGTCGCGGTCGGATATGAGGTTTTTCTGTTTGCCAAGTCGGCCCCTGAAGAAGACGTCGTGACACTGATGCAGCGCATTGTCGACGAGGACCTCAGCAGCCGCGAACTCGAAAGTCTTCGCAAAAAGCGGCAAGCCAAGCCCGCTCGCAAGCCTAAGGAAGTCAGCCGGCAATACAAGATCCGGTCGGGGAATGCACAGGTCGGATTCATCAAGGAGTGGGACTCCGGCAAAGTCGCGTTCGAAGTGCACCTTCCAGATGCTCGGGAGCGAGACGCACTCGTCGAAGAACTCAAGCGGCGCTTTACGCTCTCGGAAGTCGATCCGACGTAGTGCACCCGCTGAGCGCGCCGGCCTCAATCCCACCGCTGGCAAGACGCCGACAAGTCGTCGTGCCTTGTCGAGTCTATGGCTCGACAAGGCGCGCAAGCCGTCGGGCGCATCCCCGAATCCTCTCACCTTAGCTTTAGTCGCGTGACGGCAGGGTCTCAGTCATCGACATGGCGTGCCCGACTTTGCGCTTAACCGTGGACTACGGCCTGGCTCGGGCTCGGGCTCGGGCTCGGGCTCGGGCTCGGGCTCGGGCTCAGGCCCAGGCTCAAGGGCAGGGGCAGGAGCAGTCCAGGCTTTAACCCGAGCTCAAAAGACTTCGGCTAACGCGCCAGAGACTCACCATGCCTTCGCTACAGCACCGTAGAGTCAGTCAATCAGGGCGTCGTTCCCTTCGCGCCGATTTCGCTACCCATGGCGCTGGACATTCCACATTGCCTTGCCCAACGTTTGTATCGATCCCACGCGTCGCCGTCGAATAGACGTTACCGCGTCAGTTCGGCGTTGGAACACGCGCGCCAGTGAGCGCGGCACGTCCCTGGATAACGGGTCCCCCCAAGCGTCACCGACTAATGCTCTCCCGTACCCGTGAAAGTGACACCTCCGAGCCTGCAAGAGGGTAGGGGAGACCAAAAACCCACCCATGTGTGCCTGTGGGATCAAGAGGGATGACCCGTCCAAACAGGACAGATAAGCGCCTGATAAACGCCCACCGCGGCTCAAAATAGGCGCTCAAAACTGCCGACAAGTGGGAATCGGCGATTTCTCGACGTCGACGTCGACGCGGGACGTGTGCCCCGAGCGAGCCTTCGCGGCTCGTGTTGCCCCAATCGAATACGAAGTGCCATTCGGCCACTCCGCTTGACTCGCGAGCCTCGGGCGAAAGCCGGACACAAGCAAACGACGTATCAGGTGAGGTTTTGCAGGGTTCTGGCGAGATTCCGCGACGAAGTACCCCGAATACACTCACCATTGAGACTTTTTGCGCTTTTACACAATAGTGAGCGCATACAAGGGAACGACAAGGTGAGCCGATTCAGGGATCTCCGCGCACCGTGGTGAGTCTTTGCAGGGATTCCCACTGAGCCAAATCACTCGAGACCGCCGCCTCAGCACGATCGTGATGACAAGCTTGCCGCGCGGGAGCGCACCATTTCGACACCGCCCGTACCGATGCCATCAATTCGCGCGTTCGGACTTCGGGAAACGTGCGCTGAGATGAAACCTAACCCATTGAAAACAAAGAATAATTACTTCACAGGTGAGTTATTACAGGGAGTCGCAAAGCCTAGCTCGACCTCAAACGGGTCATTGGGCGTGCCCTAACGGCCTCACATGCCGCTGCAACGTTAAAAAGGTTGATTCGCGTCGCGAGAGCATGAACGAGCGCCTTAAATCCCCGATAATCCGGCTCGATGGTGAGCCGATTCGGGGATTCGACGTACGGGCAGTCGTTCCCGGTCGGATTCGCTTGTACGAACGACCGCAATCCGCCGAGGTGATCCCATAAGTCATGCGCGTACAAGCATCGGGTTGCGGTGGCATCACATTCGCTGGTGAGCTTTTCCAGGGATCGATGAGTTCTTGCAAAACTGCTTTGTGTTCAGCCACCTAGGCGTGCTTTGCGATGGGTTGTTTGTGGGGGTGAGCTTTTTCAGGAAACTCGCTGGTTCGCTTGAGAGAATTAAAAGTAAACACTTGTAAACCTTAAAAACGTTAACGACCGCTGAAAGCCAATACTGGCGCGGGTTTCCGGGCGATAAGGTGAGGCCCCACAGGTAGGGAAGTGAGGGTTCGCGGGGTTCTCGGTGAGTCGAAACAGGTTGAATCGGCGGACACGGTGAGGCGTGGCGGGGAGCTCAGTGTGTGGATACAGGGACCTTTTTCATGCTTCGTGAGCCTTTTCGGGGACCTTGCTTTCGCCCCGATCATCGCATGCGTTTTCGATCGGATTTGACGTCCTATACGACCGACTGACGGAGGTCCGCCCCAAAAAATTATTTTTGGTGAGCCTTTTCGGGGTACTTCCCCTCACCTTTCCCGTAAACCCGCGTGGCTGCAAACTTTCTCGGGTGAGGGTTTTCAGGGAACTTTAGGCGGAAATAAGAACGGCATGAAATCAAGGCCTTAGAGGTGATTGCAAGGGGTTCACCTTTCGGTCATGATTGGTGAAAGTTACGATTCACTTTGACCTCATGGCGAAGGCCAAACCCAAACAGACCACCGAGCTCGCCGCAGGCGGCTCCGCGCTCGAGTTCCGCAAGACCAACGAGGCCATCGGCCTGCGCGTGTCCGAAGGTCGCCTCTCGCTGCTCTCCCGCAAGACCTTCAATCTGATGGTCTATCACGCGCAGAAGCTCGGCGTGCCGGGCCAAAACGCACCGATCGATACGCCCGTCGCCCAGAAGTACTTCTGGATCCCGCTGACCGATCTCGCTCGCGACGCTGCCTACGACAGCAAGGATACCGAGCTCCTCAAGAAAAGCGTGCAGGAGTTGCAGGACATCCGGATCTACATGGAAGACGAGAAGCAATGGACGAGCGAACGTCTGGTCTCGTCCGTGAAGATCGTGAATTCCGCCGGGCTCAAGCGCCGCGGGGGGCGTGTCTGGTTCGGCTTCGCTTTTCCGCCCGAAGTCGCCAATCTCGTCATGAGCCCGGGCGCCTATACGAAGCTCTCGATCTACTACCAGACGATGTTGCGCAGCGGGGCGAGTCTCGCGCTCTACGAGATCTGCCGGCGCTTCGCGACCAATCCGTCGCGGCTCAGCTCTCGCGAGAAATGGGAGTGGTGGTACGGCGCGCTGTCGGGGAACCCCGTGACAGAGGGCCTGCCGCAGTACAAATACTTCAAGCGCGACGTGCTGAAGACGTCGATCGCGGAAATCAACGCTGTGACCGATATCGAGGTCGAACTCATCGAGCACAAGCAGGGCCGCAAAGTCGTCGATCTTCAGTTCCGGATCCGGCTCAACGAGCAACCCGCACTCGATTTGCCGGCTCCGCCGCTGATTGATGCGGCCGTGATCGAGCGACTCATGCAGCTTGGCATCGCACAGGAAGAGGCGACCGCGATCTTCGTCTCGCACGACGACGCGACACTGCGCGCGACGCTCGAACTCGTCGAAGAACGCGTGCGCAGCGTCAAGGCGCCGCCGCTCGACTCGCCGGCAGCCTATTTCAAATCGGCGCTGCGTAACCGCTATGCCACCCCGCGCGACGTTGCCCGCAAAACGCTCGCATCGGCCGGGGCCGCTGGATCCGCCGGATCGGCCGACGAAGTCGTGCCCGCGGCAGAACGCGGCCCGACGCTGCGTGAGCGCTATGCGTCCAAACGCGCGCGCGAAGCGACCGACTATTTCAACGAAATCGATCCGCAGCAGCGCGATCAACTCATGCTCGAGTACGAGCCCGAAGCGCCGCGCGTGATCGCCACCGCACTGCGCCGCAACGGTTTGCACTCGAAGGTCGCACAGACGGGCTTTTTTGCGTGGCTCGCCACACGCCTTTGGGGCGAGGTCAGCGACAAGGATCTGCTCGCGTTCGCCGAGAGCGAACTCTGAGCCGCGACGCTCAACATGCTGTCCAAGCACGCCGTGAAACATTCGAAAAAAATTCGATTTTTGTTTTCGACCTTGTTAAACAACAACTTAGGCAATTATCTTGCAGTTGTTTCACGGCCGGATGAGGATTGGAATGCGTCAAATGGCCTCGGTTTGCGGACAAATAAAAACGTGCCGCGATTGCGTCGAAATCCGCTGATAACGTATCTTCCTGTACGTAATGTGTATCGGCTGAAATGATAAACGAGGGTCGCGCATGAATTCGGATGCGAAAGAGGCCATCCGCCACGAAATTGACGCGCTCAAGCGTGCGGGCGGCCGTCGACGCGAGCTTTCGCTGCATGCGTGTCAGCGTTTGTTCGTCGATCACGCGATTCGTCCGACCGTTGCGACCGTTCGCGAACTCACCGGCGTCGGCAGCGCGGGCGATATCCCGAAAGACATCGATGCGTTTTGGGAGCAGCTTCGTCAGACGGCAGCGTCGCGCGCCGCCGTGGGCGCAATCCCGCCCGAACTCGAGCATTCGGCCGGCGCGCTGCTCGGTGAGCTTTATCGTAAGGCGATCGATGCCGCGACCGAGCAACTCGACATCGAGCGACGCGGGCTGGCCGAATCGCGCGCCGCCGCCGCGGACGCGGTACGCCGCGCCGAACTCGAGCGTGACCTTGCGGTCGACGCCGCGCGCGAGGCACGTGCCTCGATGACGACAGCCGAAGCCGAAAAGCGCGCGCTCGAGATTCGTCTCGAGTTCGAACATCAGGCGGCAGCGACACGCCGCAACGATTCCCAATCGCTGCAGTCGCTGCTCGATCGCGACAACGAAGCGTTGCGTCACGAAGTCGCGCGTTTGCGCGCCGATGCACAGGCGGCACAGACCGATCTGGCCGCTGTGCGTGCAAAGCTTCAGCAGAACGCGGAAGCCTATGCCGATCAGATCAAGGACGCGATCGCGAATGCCGAACGGCGTGTGAAACCTTTGTTGCTCGAACTCGACACGTTGCGCGGCATGGCGTCGACCTACGAGTCCGGCAGCCGCGATCTCGCGAAGCGTGAGTACGATTTCATTCAACAATTGAGTGTCGCGAAGGGTCGTATCGATACGCTCGAGTCGCTTTCGAACCGACAAGCCGACGAAATCGCATCGCTGCATCGCGAACTCGCGCTCGCCGATCGGCAAAACGGCGTGCCGCCCGCCGCCGGTGCCCTGCTCGCGACGCTCGCGAACACGGGCCGCCTCGAACCCGACGAAGTCCAAGCGCTTGGCACCGCGTTCGACGGTTTCGCGCCGATCGTCCAAGCCTGTCCCGCGTGCGGCGATGGCGAGCCGGAATTGTCGAACGACGACGGCGTATTCGAACTTCGGTGCCCGGATTGTGATCACGCGTCAGGCCCGGCCCCGTCGAGAATCGCCGCGACCGCGCAGTTTGCGCGCGTCGCTAAACCGCGCGTGCAAAAGCCATGGTCATGACTTCAGCGCGCGGTGGACGTTGCCGGCCGCACGCGCGGCACGTTGCCCACCCGACTCACAGGCCTTTCGGAGTCGACATGCTGACTGTCGATCCGCAAGCTCGATGCACATCATGACTCAGGAGTGAACCGAACCGGCGCGCGTATGCGTGCCCGCAAAGCCTCGTTCTAAATAGTCCATCGTCCGAGTGTCGAGTCCCCGGCGTTCTTGCCCCGGCTCGCGCGACGGTCACCTGCGTGAATGCGTTCGACGACCGCGTCGAGTGCGTTCGCGGAGTTGTCTCGTCACGTGTGCATGGTGAAGGTGAGACCGCACGGGGATGTTTTGCCTTCCGATCGATAGGTGAGGTTAAGCAGGGTTCTTTTGTGCGCCGTTCGCTTGAATCTTGCGAGTTCACGGCGCGGCAAGTCGAATTTCTTTCCGCACGTCGCGTGAGCTTCCGTGAAAATCGATATAAAAAGCGTCGACTAGACTCGCCCGCGGATATGAGTCGAATGGGTCGAACCGCATCTGAAAATGATCGCGATACGCATCGAGGCGTGTCGCGTCGTTTTTCGGGTGTTCGGGCAAAGAATGAATATTACGAATCGAATCGGTTGCAAGCGGGCCATGCCCGTCTGTCGTGTCGCGAGGGCGCGCAATCTGGCGGTAGGCGTCACGCAGTTCCTATTGTCGACAGCGGGTTACGCGGAAGCCCTCCGGTCGGACGCGGAGTGGGTCGTCGCGACGAATCTTTATAACGTTCACTACCACTATGACTCGGCTCATCTTCGGTACTCGCCGCTGATCGGCGTTGAACGACGTAGAGATGATGGTTGGTTATACGGCGGGACGCTGTTCCGCAATTCATTTGGACAGTTTTGTCAGTTGGTCTACGGAGGGTATCTCTGGAATCTCGGCGACACAGGGATTTACGGAAAGCTCATCGGCGGAGTGATGCACGGCTATCGGGGGGAATATCGAAATAAGGTGCCGCTCAACTACGGCGGGTTTTCTCCCGGCGTACTCCCTTCGCTCGGGTATCGCTATGGCCCGGTGCGAATCGAAACACAGTTTTTCTGGACGAACGGACTCATGATCACCGGGGGGTGGGCCTTTCGTTAGGGGCAAGCGCGGAACCTCCTGACCCGGGTGATACTCTCTAGACCGTATCGGCGCGCGTGTGCGCGCCTGCTGTCTGGAGAATTCATGAAAGAGTCGCAGTCACGAGGCCGCCGCGCGTTTCTCGGCACCGCGTTGAAGACTACCGGGGCGCTCGCCGTTGCCTCGTCCACCTCGACCCTGCTGACGGGCTGCGTGCCGCCCGACGCAGGCCCCGCCGGCGCAACGGGTTCCGCCGGCATCACACGTCACACTGCGGGCTCGGGCCGCGAGGCCGACCTGAGCGCGACCGACGCGCTTGCGCAGATGCAGTCCGGCCGCTTGAGCGCCGAGCGTTATATCAGTGCGCTGATCGACCGCGCACAGGAGCATCGGTCCCTTAACGCATTTATTACGTTCAACGAAACGGGCGCGATCGAAACCGCGAAACGAATCGATGCGGCTCGCGCGGCGAATAAGCCGGTCGGTCCGCTCGCGGGCCTCGCGCTCGTCATCAACGACAACATCAATACGGCGGGCGTGCCGACGACGTCGGGCACGCCCGGCCTCAAGGATTTCACGCCGTCGGTCAGCGCGCCCGTACTGCAAGCGTTGCTCGAAAAGGGCGTCATCGTGATCGGCAAGGCGAACATGCACGAGCTGGGGCTCGGCGTCACGAGCACGAACGCCGCGTTCGGCGCGGTCCAGAATCCGTACGACGTCACGCGCATTCCGGGCGGCGCTTCGGGCGGCACTGCCGCCGCGCTCGCGGCGCGCTTCGCGCCGGTCGGTCTCGGCACGGACTCGGTGGGCTCGTTGCGCGTGCCGGCTGCGCTGTGCGGTGTGGTCGGCATGAGGCCCTCGGTCGGCAATGGCGGCAAGGAACGGCGTTACTCGATGGTCGGCGTGGCGCCTGTCTCGCATACGCGCGACACCGTCGGTCCGATGGCGCGCAGCGTCGCCGATATCGTTCTCATCGATAACGCGTTGACCGGCGCGCCTGCAGTGACGGCACGTCCGGCGCATGAGATCCGCCTCGGCGTGCCGCGCGGCTATTTCTGGAGCGGCGTCGATCGCGATGTCGCGAGCCAGTGTCAGGGTGCGCTCGACAAGTTGAAAGCGCATGGCGTCACGCTCGTCGAGGCGGACCTGCCCGACGTCGATACGCTCACGCGCAATACGGCTTCGGCGTTGACGCTGTTCGAGCTCTACATGGATTTCCCGGGCTATCTGTGGGAAACCGCCGCGCCGCATTCGTTCTGGGACGTGCTCGAACAGGTCAAGAGTCCTGACGTACAGGCCGTGCTCAAGGCGGGCAAGAGCGTGACGCGCGACCAGTACGTAAAAGCCTTGACCGACACGCGCCCAAAGCTCATGCAGGCATACGCGGACTACTTCGAACAACAGAATGTTCAGGCGATCGTGTTTCCGACCGTGCCCGCGACGGCGCCCTTGATCGATCCTTCGTATTCGGGGGCGCTGTCGATCGATGGCGTCGCCCAACCGGGCGGATCGATGGCCGCGTTGAGCGCGATGATTCGTAACGTCGATCCGGGCTCGTGCGCGGGGCTGCCCGGTTTGTCGTTGCCGGTCGGACTCGCGTCGAACGGCATCCCGGTCGGATTGAGCCTCGACGCGCGCGCGGGTGGTGACGCCGACCTGCTGGCGATCGGCATGACGCTTGAATCGATTCTCGGATTGATTGCGCCGCCGCGTTTGTCGGCCTGATTATTTCGAATCGGGGTATCACGGGGATCCACGCGGTCCTGGAGATCCCCGGATAGGCTCACCTAGGCCGGCTACGCTTGAGTCGGCGACGATAGAGGACACCCTTTGCCATGACGGATGCCGTGCCGATTACCTACGCGCGCGATCGTAAGATCGACCGCGAACAGTTCGTGGACTTGCTTGTGCGTTCGACGCTCGGCGAGCGTCGCCCGATCGACGACGACGCGTGCGTCGATGCGATGCTTGCTAACGCAAACCTGACGATCACGGCGTGGGAGGGGGATCGGCTCGTCGGGATTGCGCGCTCGGTCACGGATTTTGCGTATTGCTGCTACCTGTCGGATCTCGCGGTCGACAGTGCGCTTCAGCGTTCAGGTGTCGGACGGGAGTTGATCCGGCTCACGCAGGCTGCGCTCGGACCAAAGGCGAAGGTGATCCTGCTGTCCGCACCGAAGGCGGTCGATTACTACCCGCGCATCGGTTTTGTGAAGCACCCGAACGCCTACATGATCGACGCGACGGCGCCATTGGAGTGAGAGGCGCAAGGGGTGTTGAGCGCGTGATATGGATGATCGCCGAAGCCCTCAGCCAAGGACCCCAGCCAAGGACCCCAGCCAAGGATCCCAGCCAAGGATCCCAGCCAAGGATCCCAGCCAAGGATCCCAGCCAAGGATCCCAGCCAAGGATCCCGCCGAGGAACCTCAGCCACGAAGCCCGGCCTAGGATGGGGTCCACGCTGACTTAACGTGCTCGACGGCAGTTCGATCCTGACTCGATGCCCTGAATTGGCGTCCGACATGGACGTCTCCATGCGTTTTCACCACGTCTGATGGACCGGTCGCGCTGACGTGAGGGTTTCCAGGGAATTCGGCCCCTCAAGTTCAGTCATTTCGCCCGATTCGATCGGCGCATACGCATTTTTACCGTGATCACGCACGTCTTGCGGTGCAACAGCCCGAAATAGGCACCGAAATGCACGGTGAATTCCCCGTTTCACCTCACCATATTTCCTGTTTTTCCTCACCTAAATTCCTGTTCGATCTCACCTAATCTCCCCGATCAAGCTCACCTGTCGTCACCGATATCCCTGTTAAAGCTCACCAAGGAGGTCTCGTCGGTGAAAGAAGGTAAACACGTCTTCTCACCTTTACGAAAGGTGAGGACCGAAATCGCCCTTTTTCACCGCAAACCGTGTCGTGGCGTGGATTCGAGCACGTATTCAAGCGATGAACACCCACAAGTTCCCCGTTTATCCTCACCGAACTAAACGGTGATCGCGATGATTCACCGAAGCGGCAAATTCGGTTAGTTCCCCGTTTCACCTCACCTTGAGATACCTGTTTTCCCTCACGATACGGGGGTCGAATATTCCCCGTAAAAGCTCACTTGAGTCGCTCCCAATTCCCTGTAAGTCCTCACGCTTCTGGTCCTCGTACGCGTCCCGCGGAAAACCCTGGAGAGGCTCACTTTGCCGATCCCCGAAAAAGCTCACCTCTGACCGAATATCGGTGGCGAATCTTATGTAGCGCATTGTTTCGATGGAAATTCCCAATCTTTGATCGATCAGATGCGGGGCTGGCGTGAATGCGTCAGCGACGGGTATTCGACTGAATATCGGGCCGGACTTGATAAGATGTCGCGAGTGAAAATCCGATGCGGAAAGCGATTCGACGAAAGAAATCGCTCCGCCGCGATCGTGATTCGAATCACGCACCCGTATTGCGTCGACAAGACTGCAATAAAAATCGTCACAATACGGGATATACACGTAAGGCATCGGAGCACGAACTCTGGCAGGCTGTGGAGCCCCAGGGGTCGTTGTGGCGCCTCGACGATGGGATACGGCCTCGCGGCACGCGATGGGCACACGAAGTTTGAACAGGGAGCGGGAGACGGGGTAGATGGATATCGATTACTTGCGCAAGTGGATTGGTCGCTCGGAGCGGGCATTCGATGACATCGGTCCTACACCGCCGGCGGTGCTCGCGGCGGCGCTCGACCGCCAGGAGCCTCGCCTGACCGACGGCGATCCCTTGCCTCTGCTGCGCCATTGGCTCTATTTCCCGGCGGTCACGCGCCGTTCCGAGCTCGATCCCGACGGCCACCCGCGCCGCGGGGGATTTCTGCCGCCCGTGCCGCTCCAGCGGCGTCTGTTCGCGGGCGCAAAGCTCACGTTCAATCTGCCCATTCGCGTCGGCGACAACGTCGAGCGCACGTCGCGCGTCGTCGGCATCGATCAGAAGACCGGCCGTGCCGGCGATCCGCTGCTGTTCGTCCGCGTGCAGCGCGAATATCGGAATCAGAGCGGCATGACCGTGCTCGAGGATCACGACATCGTCTACCGCGACCGTCACAAGCCCGGCGACCCGGTGCCGCCCGTGCGCCAGGCTCCCGGCGAGCACGACTGGGCCGACGAGATGAAGGTCGACGAAGTGCTGCTGTTCCAGTATTCCGCGCTGACCTTCAATCAGCACCGCATTCACTACGACCGTACGTACGCGACGACGGAGGAAGGCTATCCGGGCCTGATGGTCCATGCGCCGCTCGTCGCAACGTTGCTCGTCGATTCGCTGCGCGACCATTTGCCCGCGCGTCGGCTGCTGAGCCTCGAATTCCGCGCCGTGGGCCCGTTGTTCGACAACGAGACGTTTCTCGTCTGCGGACAACGCCGCTCGGTCGGTGAGGCACGTCTGTGGGCGCAGAAGATGGACGGCTCGCTCGCGATGGACGCATTGGCCATCTTCGGCTGAAAGAGCAAGCACAAAGCCGCGCGCATATAGCCCGTGCAATCCGAAGGGGCGTGCCGCCCGTGCCCGCAGGTCATCGGCTTGGCGGATCCGGCCATGGATGGCCGATAGGATGCTGGCGTCACGGGTCCGGTCGCGGCCAATGGATGGTCTTTGGCTGGCCTCGTGGTAGCGGGCTCCGCGGGTGCGGCAACGCGTGATGTGCGGGATGTTCGGCTCGGCCGGTCTTACAACGCACCGTCTGGTCGATATGGGTCCCGACTGCCTCGGCAATGCGCGACCTGTCGACGGTTCAGCTCGGCGGCCCCGGCCACGTGTGATCTGCAGTGCCGATGTTGAGCGCGTCCCGTCCGGCGGCGCAGGCACCGACCGCGATGTGGCCGACCGAGGAACGACGCATGGCCTTCCGGTCAGTGCAACGCGCCGTTAGGCGATCATCGGCGACGACTGGGTGTCTACGCGATTCGAGCGACCTGCGTCAGGGCTCGCCCGCCCGAGTTTTCGTCGATTCGGCCGCGCGGCGGCCCATGCGAAACGGGCATGGCAGCAAGCTAGAGCCCGCCGCCCACGCGCTCAGCGTACCCATTCATTCGTCGTCTTTTCCGCGAACCACGACGCAGCCGCCAATCCGATATGCGAGATCAGGTAGGGCGTGAGTTCGGGCAGACGTCCGCATGCTCTTTCGATCTTCGCCGTATCGCCGGTCTCGGCGGCCTCGGCCGCGTCGAGCAGCAAACCGAGATCGCCGCTGCGTTCGCGGATCGCGACCTCGATCGGCGCGGCAAGCCGCAACTTGCCGAGCAGTTCTTCCATCGGCGCATCGAACACGGCGTCGACGAGCGAAAACACGCCCGTCATGAACGCCGCATCGAGCCGCGGTTCATCGCCGGGCCAAAGCAACCCCGCCGCGAGTTCCATAAAGCGCGCGCGCGTGCCGGCGAGCAGCACGAGCGGATCCGACGCGATCGGCAGATTCCGTCCGTCGGCATACAGCAGAAGTTGCGCCCAGCGCGAAATCTGACGCGTACCCAGCACCATGATCGCTTCGCGTAGCGAGGCGATCGGTCGCGCAAGTCCGAAAGCGGTCGCATTGACGAGCCGCAGCAATTGCATGACGAGCCCCGGGCTCGTCTTGAGCTCCGATTCGAGATCGTTGATCTCGGCGTCGCCGCTGAGCAAGCCGAGCACACGCAACAGCGCGTGACGCGACGAGTTCGCGCGCCGCGACACGAGAACCTGCGGCCGCGCGAAGTAATACCCCTGGAAGAGATCGAAACCAAGTTTCATCGCGCGATCGTGGTCCGCGCGTGTTTCGACTTTTTCCGCGAGCAGTGTCTTGTTGTGCACCTTGAGCTTGCGCACAAGATCGTCGAGATGATCGGGCTCGCAGAACAGCAGATCGACCTTGACGATATCGACGAGCGGCAGGATCGATTCGAGCGTGTCCGACCAGCGCGTGACGTCGTCGAGCGCAAAACGAAATCCCGCGCGGCGCAAGAGCGCGCAACGCGCGAACAGTGCGGTGTCGAAGGTCACGCCTTCGAGCACTTCGAGCACGAAGCGATCGGGCGGGATCAGGCTCACGACATCGTCGTTGAGCAGATCGCGACTCACATTGACGTAGCCCGGATGTCCGCCGAGCGCCGCGACGATGCCGACGTCGACGAACGTACGCGCGAGGACGTGGGCCGTCGCTTCCATGTCGTCGACGATCGATGCCCGGTTGATCGCATCGCTGCGAAACAGGAGTTCGAATGCATGAAGGGCGCCGCTGCGATCGACGATGGGCTGACGGCCGAGATAAACCCGGTCGTCGGTGGCCGGATTTGTCACGACCGGTGCCGTAGAAGAGTCATGCATATATGAATAAACAATGCGTGTGTCGCAGTGCGGAAATCACGAACCGAAGCTTGCCAGCACAAACTCGAACTGTCGACACGTAGAGCTACTGATCGCGCGCGATACGCGGTCGCAAGTTTCAGACCGCAGGATGGAGAATACGAAAATTCGAAGAAATCGCTGAAATGTACGGTAATACAGGGCTTGACGGTCGGATTTGTGCAACACATTCGATGCGATTTTCTTTTTCCAATATTGATTTCGCAAAAACCGTGTACCTATAGTGCGCGACTTCGGACTTCCGTAATGCAAATTGAGCATACCGAAGCGCGATGCGCGGCATGCAAGCGCATGGAGACATGATGCGGCCATCTGCATCGCCCCCGCGCAAAATAGCGTTTCAACGGTAGCGATGCAAACGGTCGTTCAATTCCGTTCTATTCGAATGAGATCGCGTCACGAACCGCCGTCGGTTATTGGGCGGCGGTTTGCGAGTCGGGGACAGGCGTCCAATCGGACGACGGGTCGAATGCCTTGATCGTTGCGACGCGGGCGGTTGTCTGGGGTCCGAAATTGCGTTGATAGACCTTGCCGTCGCTGCCCGCGATAAAGGTCATGATGCCCGTCGTGTTGTACTCGACGGGCCACGCGATGACCGCGAAGCCGCCGCTCATGGCGCGGTCCTCGACGTAGCTGCGTGCGCCGCCCGGGGCGGACGGGCCTTGCGCGGTCAGAATCCGATAGTGATACCCGTGGTAGCCGCCGCCTTCACGGGCTTTCGGGTCCATGACCGAGGCCAGCGCGCCGAGCGGGCTTTCGGGCTCGCCCTCGCCGGCCGGCCAATAGAGCCCGTCGTGCGTGCCCGGGCGACTCACGAACCGTGCGGCATAGACCGTTTTGCCTTGCGCCGCGGCGAAATCGCGCTGCGCGTCGCCGATTGCGAGCACGGTCTGGATCGCGGCGAGTTCGTTGCGTCCGATGCGTCGCACGGCCATTTCGTCATGCGCTGCGCGGACATCGAAATGCCAGCCTTTCGGGCTTGCGCGGATCGGTACGGGCAATGTCCAGCCCGAGTCGCCGGCTTGCAGGTGCGCGGTGCCGTTGCCGTCATCGACGATCTCATGGTGTTTCGAATAGGCCGACAGGAACGCATAGATGTCGTCTTCCGATGCGTTCGGCACGAATCGCTTGTAGTCGGCGCCCAGGATCTTCTTGAGCGCGTCGTCGTCTTGCGTCGCGACGGCTTGCTGGAGCGATTCGGCCGCGGCGTCGGGGGTCGGAAAGACCTCTTGCGCGCGCGCCGCATGCGCGAACAGGCCCAGACTCGCGCACGCGGCCGCGAGCCACACTTGCATGCGTGCAAGCCGACGCGTCGCGCGTGCGGGACGGTTGTGTGCACGCCGCACGCGTCGCGATGGAAAAACAAAGTCAAACCGGGTCATGAGACGCTCCTTGCGTCGATTCAAATGAGGGGGCGAGGTCGATCACCGGACGATCAGCGGCGCAGGCGTCCGCCGCCGCCCCCACCACCACCGCCCCGCGCGCCGCCTCCGCCGCCCATGCGGCCTCCGCCTCCACCGCCGGGCGAAGGCCGTGCACCGGCCGCCGAGCCCCCGCCGCCGAAGCCACCCGCAGGCCGCGCGCCGCCGCTCGATTGCGCGCGGCTTTGCTGACCGCGATCGATGCTTTGGCGGCTCGCGCCGCCGTTGCCCGCGTCGCGCAGGGCGCTGTCGCGATTGACGTTTTGCGCGCGGCTATTGAGATCAGAGGGGCTTGGACGATTGCCCGCGCCGCCCTGGCCGCCGATGCCGCCTTGGGCGCCGGCTCTGCCCTGCGCGCCAGCCGCGCCGGGTCGGTTCTGACCGCCCGGGTTTCCGAAGCCGCCCTGGCCGCCGCCTTGACGGATGTTTTGCACGCGATCGCCCGCGGAGCCGTTGAGGTTCTGGCCTGTGCGCTGGCTCAAGGCCTCGCGCGCCTGATCGCGCTGGCCGTTGTCGCGGCCGCGATACGCATCGCGATTCTGGCCCGGGCTATTGGCGCCGCCGATCCCGTTGGGCCGGTTTGCGCCGCCGCCGGGACCGCCGTTCGCGGGTCCGCGATTGCGCGCGTTCATCGCGTTGGTCCGGTCCCAGTTCGATGTCGACCGATTCGCGTTGATCTGCCGATTCACATTGATGTTGTTGTAGCGATTCACGTTCACGTTGACGTCGCGACGGCCCCAATCGCACCCGCCCCAGAGCGAATTCGTGATCGCGACGCCGACGCCGAACGCGAGCCCGCTCATCAGCGCGGTGCCGACGACGTAGCCCGGCGGCGGCGGCATGTAGACGGGCGGATACGCGGGGTACGGCCACGTTCCATAGACGACCGCCGGGTTGTACGTCGGCACGTAGACGACTTGTGGGCTCGGTTGCTCGATGACGATCGTCTGCGTCGTCGTGCCCGATGCGGGTTGCACGACGACTTTCTGCTGTTGCGACGTCTGCAGATTGCCGGCCTTGTATGCGGCATTGCGCAGCCGTTGCACCGAGTCCATCACATCGTTGGGTTGACTCAGGAAAGCGCCGCCGATGTCATGCACCCAATCGGGTTTCTGCGACATCGTCGCGAGGACCTGTGGAAATGCAACCAGCGATTGCACACTTGGGTCCCATGGCGTCGCCGAGACGGCCTTGACCGCATCGTCGCCTTGCAGCTTCGGATTCTGCTTCGACCACGCGGCCGCCGCCATGACATCGTCGGGGAACGTCGTCGCCATGAGGACTTGGGCGAGCAGGGCGTCAGGGTAGAGCGCGATCGGCGCGGTCAGCGCATCGATCTGCTGTGCGCTGAGATGCGGCGCGTTGGGTGCGACAGGCGCAGGAGTTTGCGCGTAGGTCGGCGCATCGGCGCTCATCAACGTGTTGAGACCGACCACGGCGCCTGCCGTGATGAGCCCGCTGACGACCGCGCTGCCGAGCCATTTGGCAAACGGCTGAATGGATTCCCCCATTGTGGGCTCCCAGGGCGTGAACGACGCGTAAGCGTCGCGACAGGTCCCGCGCATGCTGGGCACGCGTGTCGGGCCGGACGAATTGACTATAAGTCGGGGCATTGAAAAAGCAACGCGCCGGCCAAGGATTCGCCGGCAATTGCCCCATCCGCTGATCAACAGCGCGCGATTGATGTGTGCGGCATGCATCGAATGCGTCGACTGCGCGCCGAATCGATCGACCAAGGTCGATCGGCTTTACGCCGCGAGGTCAAGCATGACGAGATCGCGCCCATTGGGATGCGGATTCGCACATCGTCGCGCCGTCGAGATTGGACCGCGGCCGACTGTCCCGGTGTAGTCGGCAATGTCGACGCAGCGGCTCGGACATTTCAATCGTCAAACTAAGAATTGTCCGAATGGTCCGAATGGTCCGAATGGGACGTATGGATGATCGATTGCAGCGGGTTCGTGATCCGACGCGGGGTCGTCGCAGATCGATTGTCGGGGGCACGGGCGCGCCGAGACGTGTCGGCGTACGCCGAGCTGTGTCGAGGCACGCTGAGGTACGTCAAAGCACGCCGATATATATCGAGGCGCGCTCCGTGTCGTTCGACGGCGGCGGAGGTGCCGCCGCCGAAGCGCTCAGCGGGGCGACGCCGCGCGCGTCTCGCCGCGCAGCCAGCTCGCGAAGCGGCGCGGAAACTCGGGCACCGCGATAAACAGCGCGCCCGTGACGACCGCGTTGAGCGCCGCCGTCACCAGATAGATGCCGGGGATCGAGACATGCACCGCCGTGAGCGCGAGCGCCATCAGCGACGAGACGATCATGAACAGCGCGTTGAGGATGTTGTTCGCGGCGATCATGCGTGCACGGTGCGTGGGCGCGCTGCGGCTCTGGATCATCGCGTAGAGCGGCACGCTGTAGATACCGCCCGCGACCGAGAGCAGCAGCAGATCGATGAGCACGCGCCAGTGCACGCCGCGCGCGAGGAACGCGCCGATGCCGAGCAACGCGCCCGCATGCGACGCCTGCTGGGATGCGAAATACAGATCGGCGGCGAATAGGGACATGCCGATCGCGCCGAGCGGCACGAGTCCGGGTTCGACGCGTCGATGCGAGAGCCGCTCGCAGAGCAGCGAACCCGCGCCGATGCCGATCGAGAACGTCGCGAGCAGCATGGTCACGACGTCGGCGTTCGCGCCGAGTACATCCTTCGCAAAACTGAAGAACGACGTGAGCAGCGTCGCGCCGACGAACCACAGCCACGAAATGCCGAGCAGGCTCACGAACAGCGTGCGGTCTACGGCGGCGAGCTTCAGATTGCGCCACGTTTCGCTGAACGGATTCCAGTTGATCGCGAGATCGTTTGCCGGGGGCGGCGAAGCGGGTACGCGGCCGGCGCATGCGCGGCCCGCGATCGCGACGCCGATGCAGCAAACCGAAAGCGTGAGCGCACCGTGCGTGCCGAGGCTCGCGGCTTCGCCGCCCGCGATCGTGCCGACGAGAATCGCGATGAACGTGCCCGATTCGACGATGCCGTTGCCGCCGACGAGTTCGTCGGCCCGCAGATGCTGGGGCAGGTACGCGTACTTGACGGGTCCGAACAGCGTCGAATGCGTGCCCATGAGGAACGTACAGACATAGAGGACGCCGAGCGCGTGCGTCAGATACCCGATCGTGCCGAGCACCATGATCGCGATCTCGAACGTCTTGACGAGCCGCGTGAGCGTGGCCTTGTCGTACTTGTCCGCGATTTGTCCCGATGTCGCGGAGAACAGCACGAACGGCAGGATGAAGATGGCCGAGATGATGAAGGCGGCCGATTGCGCGTCGACATGACCGAACGCAGCCGCGTCGAAGGTCAGCAGCGACGTGAAGCCCACCTTGAAGATGTTGTCGTTCGTCGCGCCGAGGAACAGCGTCCAGAAAAATGGCGCGAAGCGACGTTCGCGCATGAGCGCATATTGGCTGTGGTGCGGCGGCGATGTCTCGCGCGAAAGCTCGCTCATCGGGGTCCAGTCGATCGAAGGTCGTTGAGGCGCCGCGTGTGACGCCTGTCGGCGCGCGCGGCAGCGATAGCAGGCGCATGCGGATCCCGTCGTCGATATCCGACGGCCCGCGCCGGCCGTTCGGCGGATTCTAGCCCAGCCGGATCGCAAGTCCGTGACGCCAAGGGGCGCGACGCGCAGGTCCTCATGTCCGGCGCGCGGTCCGCCTATGCTGAATACAATGCGATGCCGACCCGAAATTCGGCGCAATCCCCTGGCGTGATGCTCGATGCGATATCCGGCGCAATATCCGGTGCGATACCCGTGCAGCACCCGGAGCAGTACCTGGAGCAATACCCGGCGCGATACCATGCGTCGCTTTACGCCGACCTCACTCTTGACCGGAGCCCCGCATGACCGTTGCCGCACCGCTCGCGTTCTGGCTCACGAATAGCCTGACGGCGCTCGCGTTCGGCCTGTTGCTGTTCATGTTGTCGGCGGGCCTGACGCTCGTCTTCAGCCTCATGGGCGTCATGAACTTCGCACATGCGAGCTTTTACATGCTCGGCGCGTACGCGGCATTTTCGCTCGCGCGGCAGATCGGGTTCTGGCCTGCGCTCGTGATCGCGCCGCTGGCCGTCGCGCTCGTGGGCGCCGTGATCGAGCGCGCGGGCCTGCGGCGGCTGCGCACGCACGGTCAGGGCGCCGAGCTCCTGTTCACGTTCGGTCTCGCCTATCTGTGCGACGAGATCGTCAAACTCGCGTGGGGCCTGTCGCCGCAGACGGGTCTGCTGCCCGCAGCGCTCGACGGTCCGCTCTTCACATGGTTCGGCGTCCCGTTTCCACGTTACCGCGCGTTCATGATGGCGGTCTCCGTGACCATGCTCGTCGTGCTGACGGTTGCGATGCGATGCAGCCGCACGGGGCTCGTCATCGAGGCCGCGCGTACGCATGCCGACGCCGTCGCCGCGCTCGGCTACGACGTCGACCGGATCTTCACGTTCGTGTTCGCGCTCGGCGCGGGTCTGGCCGCGCTCGCGGGCGTCGTCGGCGGATACGCATTTGTCGTCGAGCCGACGATGGCCGCGTCGATCGGTCCGATCGTGTTCGTCGTCGCGGTCGTCGGCGGGCTCGGCTCGCTGCGCGGGGCATTTTTCGCGTCGCTCGCGATCGGAGGCATCCAGACCTTCGCCGTCGCGCTCGACGTGCCGCTGATTCCGGCCACCGAGAATGACCCGGGCGTCACGCTCGCGCGGCTGGCGCCCGTGCTGCCCTATGTGCTGCTGATCGTGACGCTGCTGTTCCGGCCCAACGGCTGGCTCGGCGCACGCCTGGCCGGAGGGGACAATTGAACCCGCTCGACCGGCTTCGGCCCGCGGACCGCATGCTCGACGGCTCGGTCCCCGTCGCGGCGTCCGTGTCCGGGGTGGGCGCCCCCGACGACGCGCGCATGTCGTCGCAGGCGCGGCTGCGCTACGCCGTGAGCGTCGTGCTCGTCTTGCTTGCCGTGCTCGCCTGCGTGCCGGTCTGGACCGGCGGCGTCGCGCTGACGTTCGCGACGCAGTGCATGATCCTCTTCGTTTTCGCGCAGTCGTTCGCGCTGCTGCTCGGCGAGGCGGGCTTGCTCTCGTTCGGGCATGCGGTCTATCTGGGTCTCGGCGCATTCGCGACCGCGCATGCATTGAACTTCGCGGGTGCGCAAGGCTGGCCGTTGCCGACGCCGCTCGTGCCGCTCGTCGGTGCGCTGGCGGGCGTGGCCGGCGGGGCGACGCTCGGCTGGTTCGCGAGCCGCCGCGGCGGTATCGCGTTCGCGATGATCACGCTCGGCACGGGCGAGCTGCTTGCGACCGGCGCGACCGCATGGCCCGCATTGTTCGGCGGCGAGGGCGGCATCGCGACCGACCGCACCTATGGCTGGTCTCCGATCGATCTCGGTTCGCCGCGGCACGTGTATGTGCTGATCGCGATCTGGGCGCTTGCGAGCGTCGCCGCGATGCGGGCGTTCGCGCGCACGCCGCTCGGGCTCGCGGCGAACGCCGTGCGCGAGCAGCCGATGCGCGCCGCGTTCGTCGGCTTCGACGTGCGGCGCGTGCGGTACCGGACGTCGATCGTGTCCGCGGGCTTCGCGGGTGTCGCGGGCGCGTTGCTGACGCTCGCCACGGAACAGGTGTCGGCCGATGCGTTCAGTCTCGCGCGCTCGGGCGCCGTGCTCGTCGCGGTTGTGCTCGGCGGCGCGTCGGGATGGGGCGGCCCGCTCGCGGGCACGCTGCTCTATGTCGGATGCTCGGTCGTACTCGCGCTTTACACGCGCGCCTGGCCGTTCTATCTCGGACTCATGTTCATCGGCGTCGTATCGTTCGCGCCGCGCGGCATCGTGGGCTTGCCGCAGACGTTGCGCGCGTGGCCGTCGCCGCGCCGGTGCGCGGGCGCGCTCGTGATCGCGGCGGGTCTCGTGCTCGGCATTGAAATGCTCTATCGGCTCACGCTTGCATCGAGCGACGGTACGACGCTCGCCGCATTCGGTCTGCGGATCGACGCGACGGCCGCGGGGTCGTGGATCGCCGCGGCGGCGTGTGTGCTGGCGGGTCTTGCGCTCGGATGGGCGCGGCTCGGGCGTGCAAGGAGGAGGGTCGGCGATGTCCGTGTTGACTCTTGAAGGCGTCGGCTATCGCGCGGGGCGCACGGAGATTCTGCAGGGGGTCGATCTCGACGTGCGCGACGGCGAATGGCATGTGCTGATCGGGCCCAATGGCGCGGGCAAATCGACGGTGTTCGACGTGATCAGCGGCCGTCAACATGCGCAAACGGGGCGGATCGTGTTCGATGGCCATGAGTTGCGCGGATTGCCGCCGCATGCCATCCGGCGGCGCGGGCTTGCGCGCGCGTTTCAGATGTCGTCGTTGTTCGACGGGCTCAGCGTCGCGCAGAACCTCCGGATCGCCGCGCTGGGTGCCGCGCATGCTCATGGCGGCAGCGATACGCTCTGGCAACGGGTCGCGAATCGCGTCGATCTCGCCGGCGAGACCGCGCGTCTGCTCGATGCGATTGGGCTGGCCGCGGAGCGCGAGGTCCGCGCGGCGGCGCTGCCGTACGCGCAACGCCGGCTGCTCGAACTCGGGATCGCGTTCGCGGGCGCGCCGAGCCTGGTTCTGCTCGACGAACCGACGGCGGGCATGACGCGCGACGAGGCGCGTCATACGGTCGAGATGCTGCGCGCGCTCGCGCACGAGACGACCTTGCTGATCGTCGAGCACGATATGAGCGTGGTGTTCGAGGTCGCGCACCGGATCAGCGTGTTGGCGCAAGGCACGGTCATCGCGACCGGCGCGCCCGACGCGATCCGCGCGAATCCGCATGTGCACCGCGTTTATGCGGGCGCATTCGACGAGGCGCCGCGATGACACGTCCGACGACGCATTCGATGGGCGACGCGACGACGAGCGCGATGAGCGACGCAACGGCCAACGCAATGGCCAACGCAACGACCAACGCGACGACCAACGCGACGAGCGACGCAACGGTCGTTTCGACATCGACGGCCTCGCCGCCGCCCTTGCTTGCCGCCGACGATCTGCGCGCCGGCTACGGCGATGTCGAGGTCTTGCGCGGCGTCGCGCTCGACGTCCGGCGCGGCGAGATCGTCGCGATGCTCGGCCGCAACGGCGCGGGCCGTTCGACGCTCGCGAAGGCGTTGATGGGACTCGTCGCGCGCACGGGCAGTGTGCGCGTCGACGGCGTCGAGACTGTGCACTGGCGCACGGATACGCTCGCGCGCCACGGCGTCGCCTATGTCGCCGAGACGCGCGACGTGTTCCCGACGCTGACGGTGCGTCAGAACCTGCTGCTCGGGCTGCGGCCCGGACGCACCTTCGGCGAAGTCTGCGAACCGATGCTTGCGAGGCTGCCGGCGCTCGCGCGGCGTCTCGGCACGCGCGCGGGCGTGCTGTCCGGCGGCGAGCAGCAGATGCTCGCGATCGCGCGGGCGCTCGCGGGCGAGCCCGCGCTCGTGATTCTCGACGAGCCGACCGAAGGGCTTGCGCCCTCGATGGTCGAACAGATCGCCGACTGGCTTGCGACGCTGGCAGCCGACGGGCTCGGCGTGTTACTCATCGAGCAAAAGCTCTCGATCGCGTTGCGCCTTGCGGCGCGTGTCTATCTGATGGGCCGCGGCAAGATCGCGTTCGCGGGCACGCCGGGAGAGCTCGTCGAGCGGCAGGAGACTTTGCGGCATTGGCTCGAGTGGTAGCCCAGCCGGCCCGGATCGACGCACGGCAAGCAGCCGCGCGGCGATGCCCGCCCATTGCCGTGTTTTCGTGCGCGGGGAGCCTGCGCGGCCGGCCCGCCAGCCATGAAGAAACCCCGTGCTTTGCGTTATAGTGCAGCGTGCTCGCGCCCCGGCGCGCTCCGGCACATCCTTGCGCCTGCTTGTATCGGCGTCATCCACATTCCATCCGGCATTGCGCGGATCCGGTCAGCTCCTGCCCGTGCCGCGTGATGAAGACATTTGCCACGCGTTCGACAGCCATGACGATAAGCTCCGCAGCATCGCCCGATCTCCCGTTGGACATGGTCATCTTCGGCGGAGGCGGCGACCTGTCCGCAAGAAAACTCCTGCCCGCCCTCTACATGGCGCATCTGCACGGCGCGCTGCCCAAGCAAACGCGCATTCTCGCGATCGGTCGACAGGACTGGACGCGCGAGCGCTACCTCGAATTCGTCGAAACGAAGTCGCGGCCGTTCATCGAACCGAAGGCGCTGTCGAACGATGCCTGGCAGGCGTTCCTCTCGATCTTCGAATACGTGAAGATCGACGTGACCTCGGCCGCCGACTATCAGCGGCTCGCGACCGTGTCGGCCGGCGATGTGCAGCGCGTGTTCTATCTCGCGACGTCGCCCGAACTCTTCACGCAGATCTGCGACGGCTTGTCGTCGGCGGGTCTCGTCGACGCGCGTGCGCGCGTCGTGCTCGAAAAGCCGCTGGGCCACGATCTCGCGTCGGCACAGGAGATCAACAACGACGTCGGCCGCTATTTCGCCGAGCCGCAGATCTACCGGATCGATCACTATCTCGGCAAGGAAACGGTGCAGAACCTCATGGTCCTGCGCTTCGGCAACGCGCTGTTCGGCCCGCTCTGGCAGGCGCCGTACATCAAGAGCGTGCAGATCACGGTGGCCGAGTCGGTCGGCGTGGGCAGCCGCGCGGGGTTCTACGACCACACGGGCGCGCTGCGCGACATGGTCCAGAACCACCTGCTGCAACTGCTGTGCATCGTCGCGATGGAGCCGCCCGTTTCGCTCGATTCGGATGCGGTCCGCGATGAAAAGCTCAAGGTCCTGCGCTCGCTGCGCAAGATGTCGTCGACCGATCTCGCGCGCGACACCGTGCGCGGCCAGTACGCGGCGGGCGCCGTCGGCGGCGAGCCGGTCAAGGGCTATCTGCAGGAAGACGGCGTGCCGGCCGAGAGCGGCACCGAAACGTTTGTCGCGCTCAAGGTGCAGATCGACAACTGGCGCTGGGCCAATGTGCCGTTCTTCCTGCGCACGGGCAAACGTCTCGCGAAGCGTCAGTCGGAAATCGTCATCGAATTCGCCGACCTGCCGTTCTCGATCATCCCCGACGGCCCGAGCGATCGCAGCAATCGTCTCGTGATCCGGCTGCAGCCCGAAGAGTCGATCCAACTCCAGATGATGGCCAAGGAGCCGGGCAGCGGCATGCAGATGCTGCCGGTGAGCCTGAGCCTCGATCTCGAGCAGGCGTCGACGCTGCGTCGTCCCGAGGCCTATGAGCGCCTGCTCATCGACGTCGTGCGCGGCCGGCTGACGCACTTCATGCGCCGCGATGAACTCGAAGCAGCCTGGACGTGGGTCGAGCCGATCCTCAACGGATGGGCGCAGTCGAACGATCGTCCGCGCCAGTACACGGCGGGCACTTGGGGGCCGGCGGCGTCGTCGGCGCTCATGGCGCGCTACAACATGACGTGGTCGGAAGAAAACTGATCGTGTCGAACGGCGGGCGCATCGCGTCCGCCGGCTTCGATGCGTGACGCATGACGGGTGCGCCGCGCGGGTCGCGGCGAATCCGGCGAAACAAAAACGGCGCATCGCGCCGATAAGAACGAGATTCGACATGCGCAGCGAGGACGGGACGACGGGATCCCGAAAGACCAGACCAACGATCGAACTCCGCGCGATGTCCGCGGCGGATTTCGAGGCATTCGAACGGGTGACGATTCCGCGTTACGCGGCCGACACCTTGCGTACCGACGGCGGAACGCCTGCCGCCGCCCTCGACTACGCGCGCGAGTCGCTCGCTAAACTGCTGCCCGAACGCGAGGCGACGCGCGATCACTTTCTCTACACCGTTCACAGCGTCGAGCACGACGCGGCGGTCGGCACGATCTGGATCGGCATCGTCACGAACAAGCAACGGCGCACGGCCTATGTCTTCGATGTCCAGATCGCTGCGGCCCACCGGCGCAGAGGCTTTGCGACGAGCGCGTTTCGCGCGGTCGAGGCACGCGTGCGCGAACTCGGTCTGACGGAGATCGGCCTCCACCTGTTCGGCTACAACGAAGCCGCGTTCCGGCTCTATCGGCAGCTCGGCTATCACGCATCGCATATCTCGATGGTCAAATCGCTGACCGCGGAGATCTGACACGATGCCCGTCCCATTTGAACCCGCCTACCTGACACGCCGAGAGACGCCATGATCGCGAAGATCCTTTATCTGATCGTCGTGCTGATCCATCTGTACATCGTGCTGCTCGAGATGGTCTTCTGGAAACGGCGCGCGGCGCGCGTGTTCCGGATGCCGCAGGCGCTCGTCGAACAGACCGCGCCGATGGCGTCGAACCAGGGGCTCTACAACCTGTTCCTCGTGGTCGCGTTGTTGCTCGGCTTCGCGCTGTCCGATCCGCGGCTCTCGACCGCGTTTGCAGCCTATGCGCTCGGCTGCGTCGGTGTCGCCGGCATCTGGGGCGCATGGACCGTCTCGCCGCGGATCGCGCTCGTGCAGACCGTGCCCGCCTTGCTCGCGCTGGCGGCGCGTTACTTCGGCATCTGATCGCACGCGTGCGAAGCCTCGGGGCGGCGCGTACGAGATAGATCGGTTTCAAAATGCGCGCGCCCGTGAAGTATTTTATTAAAAAATAATGTCTTTCAGTTCGTAATATCCGCGTGCTGAAAAAATCGATTCGGCCGCCCGGTCGATTTCCGTCGATTCTTTAGATCTGATTAATCAGATAAATCCGATTAAATCTTTAGCGTATGCCGAAATGTTGCAATTCGGCACACTGCCTCCAAATACATCGATCTTTCAGATCCCATTCAATTATTTTTCGAATCGACGATTTCCGCGAAGCTGTCACACGCCGGAAACGATTTCGATCTGAAGTGCCTGCTGCGGATTGCGCGCGCGCCGCCTCCGGCGCTTGCCGCGTGCCTTATGGGCCCGCGCGGGACGGATCGCAGACGCAATCGTTTGTCATCGGATGTGAGTATTGAATCCATACGGATTTCAGTGTTTTGCATTATCCGGAAAGATATTTGAAAGCTAATGAATATTGATGATTGTCTAAAAAGCCGCGGTCCTGTCCTTGGCAATGGTAATCATTCGTATTTGCGTTGACAGTTTAATGCGCACTCGATACCATTTTTTCGTTCCGTTCTTAGCTCATTCAAACGGGCCGACCGGAAATACAGATATTTCCAGGGGCCGTCAAGCATGTGCCACGTGTGGAATATCCACGCCGACAATAAGGAAGACGAATGACCAGCACACGCCCGCGCCTCGTGCGTAAAGCCGCGACGACCCGTCAGGGTCGACTGTCGCCTCGACTCTGCAAGCGGGGTTTGCTCGCTTCGGCCTGCGCTGTCGCGTTTGCAAGCGCGACGCCCGCGATGGCCGACGATCCCAGCACGGCCAATCCCGACGCCATTGCGGCGCCCGAAGCGGATACCGCGATCAAGGCTCAGCCGACCGATTTTTTCTCGGGGATCTGGGCGCGCCAGCAGTTGCTGGGCGACATGGGGGGGCTCCGGTCGTTCCTCGGCCGCGAGGGCATCACGTTTCAGTTGACTGAAACCAGCGAACTGATGGGCAACGTGACGGGCGGCACGCAGAAGGGCTACACGTACGACGGCCTGACGGTCGCGACGCTGCAGATGGACACGCAAAAGGCGTTCGGCCTTCAGGGCGGTCTGTTCAATGTGAGCGCCGAGCAGATCCACGGCCGCAGCCTGAGCACGTACTACCTCGACAGCCTCAATACGGCGAGCGGCATCGAAGCGCCGGCTGGCACGCGTCTCTGGGAACTCTGGTATCAACAGTCGTTCCTGAACAAGAAGCTCGACTTCAAGATCGGTCAGCAGAGCATCGACCAGGAATTCATGGTCAGCACGTATGCCGCGACGTTCATGAACACGATGTTCGGCTGGCCGGGCGTGCCGTCGTACGATCTTCCGTCGGGCGGCCCCGCCTATCCGCTGTCGGGCCTCGGCGTGCGTGCGCGCGGCCAGATCACGCCGTCGCTGACCGGCTTGTTCGGCGTGTACGCGGGCGATCCGTCGGGCAATCGTCCCGACAACAGCGGCACGAACTTCAGCCTGAGCGGCGGCACGCTGTTCATCGGCGAACTGCAATACGGGATCAATCAGCCGATCGACGGCGATATGGATTTCGGTTCGAACGGCAGTAACAACAACGCGCTGCCCGGCATGTACAAGGTCGGTGCGTGGTACCACAATGGCACATTTGCCGATCAGCGCTTCGACACGAACGGCATCCCGCTCGTGAGCAGCGCCAGCAACGGCATCGGCGCGCCGCATAACGGCGACTACAGCATCTACGCGGTCGCGGACCAAATGGTCTGGCGGCCCGATCCGGGCGAGCCGAAGGCGCTCGGCGTGTTCGCGCGCGTGATGTACGCGCCGACCGACCAGAACTTCGTGCGCGCGAGCGCGAACCTCGGCGCCACGCTCAAGGCGCCGTTCGCGGGCCGCGACAACGACTCGCTCGGCCTCGCGCTGACGTATATCAAGGTCAGCGATCGCGTGCGCCAATCGGATCAGGATTTCATCGACGAAAACCCCGGTACGTATGCGTTGCTGCGCAGCTCGGAAACCGTGCTCGAAGCGACGTATCAGTACCAGGTCACGCCATGGTGGATGCTGCAGGCCGACGTGCAGTACACGTTTAACCCGGGCGGCGGGATCGTCAACCCCAATGACCCGACCGAAAAGATCAAGAACGAGCTCGTGCTCGGGCTGCGAACCAACATCACGTTCTAACCCGAGCGTGCGCGCCGGGACCGACCATGACAATGACTTTTATTGACCGATATTCAGGAAGTGAAGCGATGAAGCACTCCGCCCTTTCGAACCCGAAGACATTGCGCGCGCACCGCGGCGTCGCGCACCGAGCGCGTGCGTTTGCCGCTGCGGCGATCGCGGCGTGCTGTGCGGCGCTGCTCGTGCCCGCGACGGCGAGCGCCGATCCGCAAGGCCTGCTCGAGACGATCCACCAACAGCAGACCGTGACGTCGACCGTACCCGACAACGGCGACCAGAATCCGTACGCGCTTGCGATCTCGCCGATTACGGCGGGCAAGGTTCAGCGCAACGACGTGCTGATCGACAATTTCAACAACGCGGCCAATCTTCAGGGCGTCGGCACGACGATCGTCGACTACAACCCCGCGACGCAAAAGCTCTCGCTGTTCGCGAACGTGCCGCACGATCTCAAGGAATGCCCGGGCGGCGTGGGGTTGTCGACCGCGATGACCGTGCTCAAGAGCGGCTGGGTCGTCGTCGGCAGTACGCCGAGCAACGACGGCACGACCGATACGAAGGGTTCGGGCTGCCTGCTCGTCTTTGATATGCAGGGCAACCTCGCAACCGTGTTCTCGGGCGAGAACATCAACGATCCGTGGGGCAATATGGCCGTCGTCGACAACGGCGATACGGCGTCGCTCTTCATCAGCAATGCGGGCTTCGGCGTCGGCAAGGTCACGGGCTACGTCGATCCGCCCGTGTTCAAGCAAGCGACCGTCTTGCGCGTCGATCTCGCGATCGAGGCCGGCAAGCCGCCGGTCGTCAAGAACCAGACGATCGTCGCGAGCGGCTTCTCCGAGCGCGCCGACCGAGGCGTCTTCCTGATCGGACCGACGGGCGTCGCGTTCAAGGACGGCAAGCTCTACGTGTCCGACGCGATCGGCAACCGGATCAGTGTGATCGAGGATGCGCTCACGCGCGACACGAGCGCCGGCGTCGGCCGCACGCTGACGGCCGACGGTCTGCTCCAGCGTCCGCTCGCGATGTGCCTGACGCCCGCGGGTCATTTGCTCGTGACGAACGGGCTCAATGGTAAGGTCGTGGAGATCGACCCCGAGAACGGCCGACAAATCTATGCGCGCTGGATCGATACGGACAAGGCCCAATCGCCCCCGGGCAACGGCGATCTGTTCGGCATCGTGATGACGCCTGAAGGGGATGGCTTCTACTACGTGGAAGACGATGTGAACACACTGGTACTCGCACGATGAACACCCCGAAGCAATCCGACGATCCGCCGCGCGCGAGCGCGGCGGATCCCGACGCAGACGCTCGGTCGAGCGCCACGGAACCCGCCCAGGCGGGTTGTCCGTTTTCTGGCGGGCCGACGTCGCGGCGCGCTTTTCTGAAGGCCGGCGGACTTGCCGCCGCCGGCGCGGGCCTGGGCATGACGGGGATCGCGCAGGCCGCGACCGAGCCGTCTTCCCACGCGCCGGGCGCGCGCGCGAATACGGCGGCCGCCGCACAGGTCGAGCCGTTCTATGGCGAGCATCAGGCGGGCATTGTCACGCCGCAGCAGACGCATACGTATTTCGCGGCGTTCGACGTGACGACGCACGAGCGCGCCGACCTGATCGCGCTGCTCAAGGCCTGGACCGATGCGTCGGCGCGTCTGACGCGCGGCGACACGGCCAAGCCGATCGATCCCGATACGGCGTCCGCCTCGGTCGCGGGTGCGGGCGCGCAGGCGGCCTCGGGCGACAACGCCGAACTCGGCGCCATGTCGACCTTGCCCGACACGGCGCAAGGTGCGAGTGCCCCGGATGTGAACGCAGGCGGGGCGGCGAACGGCGACGGGTACGGCGGCGCATCGACGCCCGCGTATGGCGCAGCGATTTATGAGGACTCGGCCGAAGCGCTCGGTCTCGGTCCCGCGCGCTTGACGCTCACGTTCGGTTTGGGGCCGACGCTGTTCACGCGCGACGGTATCGACCGGTTCGGCATCGCGAAGCACCGGCCCGACGCGCTTGTCGATCTGCCGCGTTTCAACGGCGACCAGATCGTCAAGGAAAAGAGCGGCGGCGATCTCTGCATTCAGGCGTGCGCGAACGATGCGCAGGTCGCGTTCCATGCGGTGCGTCAGCTCGCGCGGCTCGCGAACGGCAAGGCGCAGATCAAGTGGGTTCAGTCGGGCTTTCTGTCGCAGCCCGGCGACGGCACGACCGCGCGCAATCTGATGGGCTTTCGCGACGGCACGAACAATCCGCCGACGCGCGATCCGGCCGCGATGGAGAAATTCATCTGGGCCGGCGACGAAGGACCCGCATGGATGCGCGGCGGCACCTATACGGTGTTTCGCCGGATCCGGATCACGCTCGAACACTGGGACAACACCGAGGTCAGCTTCCAGGAGGCGGTGTTCGGCCGTCACAAGTACTCGGGCGCGCCGCTCGGCAAACAGAAGGAATTCGATGCGCTCGATTTCGACGCGAAGGATCCGCACGGCAATCCCGTGATTCCCGAGAACTCGCACGTGCGCTTGTCGAATCGCGCACAGAACAACGGCATGCAGCTGTTGCGCCGGTCGTATTCGTACAACGACGGCGCGAACTTCTATATCGAGCGCTGGCCGCCGTGGCGCCAGGAACTCGAATACGACGCGGGATTGCTGTTCGTCGCGCATCAGCGCGACCCGCGCGCGGCTTTTGTCCCGATCAACGCGCGGCTCGCCGCGACCGACCTGATGAATCAGTTCACGACCCATGTCGGCAGCGCGATTTTCGCGTTGCCGCCCGGTGCGAAGCCCGGTTCGTTTATCGGCGCCGCGTTGTTCGAAGC
This sequence comes from Pararobbsia silviterrae, assembly GCF_003628125.1. Classification (GTDB taxonomy): domain Bacteria; phylum Pseudomonadota; class Gammaproteobacteria; order Burkholderiales; family Burkholderiaceae; genus Pararobbsia; species Pararobbsia silviterrae. Next base: position 240,665 of record NZ_RBZU01000010.1, on the reverse strand, counting down.
CTGATCGGGCACGGTATCCACGTATCTGTATCTGTCGTCACAACACTTCTACTTTCTCTCTCAGGACATCGATATGGCCTTTTCGTGGCTCAATCCGGTTCGCCGCCTCCCTGTGCGATTCGCGCTCGCCGGCGTCGCCGCGGCCTGCTTCGCGATGCAAGCGGGCGCCGCGACGTTGACGTTGTACAGCGCGCAGCACGAGCAATTGACTGAAATGCTCGCCAAGGACTTCGAGAAGGCCTCGGGCATTTCGGTTCGCGTGCGCGACGGCGAAGGTCCCGCGCTCGCCGCGCAGCTCGTCGCCGAAGGCGCGGCGACGCCCGCCGACGTCTACTTGACCGAGAATTCGCCCGAACTCCTGTTGCTCGAGGAGAAGGGCCTGCTCGCACCCGTGCAGGCCGACACGCTCAAGACCGTGCCCGAGCACTACAACTCGCCGACCGGCGCGTGGCTCGGCGTCGTCGCGCGCGAGAACGTGCTCGCCTACAACACGACGAAGGTTCAGGCATCGCAGCTGCCGGCCTCTCTGCTCGATCTCGCGCAGCCGCAATGGAAGGGCAAGGTCGGCATTGCGCCGAGCGATGCCGACTTCCTGCCGCTCGTGAGCGCGGTGCTCGCGACGAAGGGTCACGATGCGACGGTCGCCTGGCTCAAGGGCCTCAAGACCAACGCGCAGATGTTCGACGACGACGAAGGCGTCGTGGCGGCCGTCAATCGCGGCGCGGTCGCGACGGGCATCATCAACAACTATTACTGGGCGCGTCTGCATGTGGGCATCGGCGACGCGGCGACGCATAGCGCGATCTATCACTTCCCGGCCGGCGATGTCGGCGCACTCGTCGTCGTCTCGGGCGCGGCGGCGCTCAAGGCGTCGAAGAACGGTGACGCGGCGCAGCAGTTCCTCGCCTATCTCGTCAGCGAACGTGCGCAGAAGCTCATGGCCGCCAGCCATATCGACTTCGAATATCCGCTACGGCCCGGCGTCGCGGCCGATCCGATCCTCAAGCCGTTCGATCAGTTGAGCCCGCCGCCGATCGACGTGCAGAAGCTTGGCGACGACAGCCAGGCGGCGAAGCTGCTGCGCGAGGCCGGTCTGCTTTGATGGACGCGGGCGCTTCACAGCCGACTGCGAAGTCGACCTCACAGCCGACTTCGCAGCCGATCGCGGCCTCTTTGCCCGCGCCGCTCGATGCACCCGCGGCACGGCGCGCGAAACGCGCGCCGTGGGCGCTGTTCGGCATCTGCGCGCTGCTCGCGCTGTGGGTGCTGTCGCCTTTGGTCTATACGGTCCTGCGCGCGGGCGAGTTCTCGCTCGACGATATCCGCGATCTCGTTTGGCGGCCGCTCGTCGGCGAACTGCTTTGGAACACCGTGCTGATCGTCGTCAGCGCGACGGCCGCGTCGGCCGTCATCGGGACCGCGGCCGCCTGGTTCGTCGAACGCACGCGCTTGCCCGGCCGACGCATGTGGGCGGTTCTCGTCGCGATTCCGCTCGCGGTGCCCGCTTTCATTTCGAGCTACGCGTGGGTGTCGCTGAGTCTCGATCTACAGGACTTCGCGGGCGCGCTGATCGTCATCACGTGTTCGTACTACCCGCTTGTGTATTTACCCGTCGCCGCCGCGTTGCGCGGGATGGATCCGTCGCTCGAGGAATCGGCGCGCGCGCTTGGCTGCGGCCCGTGGGTCGTGTTCGCGCGCGTGATCGTGCCGCAACTGCGGCCCGCGTTGTTCGGCGGCATGTTGCTCGTCGCGCTCGGTGTGCTCTCGGAATTCGGGGCGTTCACGCTGCTGCGCTTCCGCACGTTTACGACCGAGATCTATGCGGAATACCGCACGACGTTCGATGGCGCTGGCGCGGCCGTCTTCGCGTGCGTGCTCATCGTGTTGTGCCTGATTCTGATCGGCCTCGAATTCCGCGTGCGCGGCGCGGCGCGATACGAGACGACGGGACGGGGCGCGCGCCGCTTGCCCGTGATCTACGCGCTCGGCTGGCGCGTGGTCCCCGTGCTCACGGGCTTCGTCGCGCTCGCGGTCGCGACGCTCGGCGTGCCGATCGGCATGATCGTGTTCTGGCTCACGCAGCCGGGCGCCGAAGCGTTGACGCCCGCCGAAGTCTCGTTCGACCGCGTGTTCGACGCGACGCTCGCGTCGTTGGGCCTCGGCGCATCGGCCGCCGTTGTCGCGACCGTGATCGCGTTGCCGCTAGGCGTGCTGCTCGTGCGATACCCCGGCCGATGGGCGACGTTGTTCGAACGCATCGTCTATCTGATGCAGGGGATTCCGGGCATCGTGATCGCGCTTGCGGTCGTGTCGCTCGCCGTGCGTGCGTTGCGTCCGCTTTACCAGAGTTGGGAATTGCTCGTGCTCACGTATGCGCTGATGTTCCTGCCGTTCGCGCTCGTCAACGTGCGCGCCGCGCTCGTGCAGGCGCAGCCGCGGCTCGAAGAAACGGCGCGCTCGCTCGGGCTCGGCTGGTTCGCGGCGGTCTGGCGCGTCATGGTGCCGCTCGCGGGCCCGGGCCTCGGCGCGGCCGCGGCGATGGTCTTCACGACCGTCATCACGGAACTCACGACGACGCTGCTGCTCGTGCCGATCGGCACGCATACGCTCGCGACCGAAGTCTGGGCCGATACGTCGACGCTCGCATTCGCCGCGGCCGCGCCGTATGCGGCGCTGCTCGTCGGTCTCTCGCTCGCGGCGACCTGGATGCTGATCGTGTTGTTCGGGCGATCGGCCGTACTTGGAAAGGATGCATAACTCGAATATGGCCGCGATCAGCATTGCAGGTCTCACGCATTCGTTCGACGGCGTGCCGGTGCTACGCGGCGTCGATCTCGACGTCGCATCGGGGCGTCTCGTCGCGCTTCTGGGGCCTTCGGGCAGCGGCAAGACGACGTTGCTGCGCCTGATTTGCGGATTCGATCGCGCCGAACAGGGTTCGATCCGCGTCGGCTCGACGATCGTCTCGGCGCCCGGCGTGCATCTGCCGCCCGATCGGCGGCAGATCGGCTATGTGCCGCAGGAAGGCGGGTTGTTTCCGCATCTGAGCGTCGCCGACAACATCGTGTTCGGCCTGCCGCGCGCGCAGCGCAAGGCGCGCCATCGCGTGAGCGAGTTGCTCGACATGGTCGGTTTGCCTGCGTCGTTCGCGACGCGTGCGCCGCAGCAGCTTTCGGGCGGACAACAGCAACGTGTGGCGCTTGCCCGCGCGCTCGCGCCGTCGCCGGCCCTCGTGTTGCTCGACGAGCCGTTTTCGGCGCTCGATACGGCGCTGCGTCAGGAAACACGGCAGGCCGTCGCCGACGCGCTCGCCGCGTCGGGCGCGACCGCGCTGCTCGTCACGCACGATCAGTCGGAAGCGTTGTCGATGGGCTCGCAAGTCGCCGTCATGTGGCATGGGCGTCTGATCCAGGTCGACACGCCCGAAACGCTCTACCGGACGCCTGTGACCTCGGCACTTGCGCGCTTTGTCGGTGAGGCGGTGCTGCTCGATGGCGTCGTCGAAGGCGGCACCGTCGAATGCGCACTGGGCCGCGTGCGCGTGCAGGCCGATCTGCGACATGATCGTTCGTCCGACGTCGAAGTCATGATCCGGCCCGAACAGATCCGGATCGAGCCGTCGAGCGCGGCGGCGCAAGCCTCACGCGCGCCGCGCGCCGATGCGAGCACCGCGCAGACAGTCGCCGCACGGGTTGCCGATATCGCGTATTTCGGCCACGACGCGAGTATTCGGCTGCAGATCGACCGCGACCCGTCGCGCTGGATTTCGGCGCGCGTATCGGGCCAGGTTCCGCTCGCGGCCGGGCAACACGTCGAACTTTCGCTGCAAGGCGGCGCAGTCATTTATTCACGGAACTGACGCGGGACGAAGACCCTGCGCGCGCTGCGCGATCCTGCCTTTCGACTTGACACTGTGCGTACGCACAGATATCCTTGCCCGCATGAACAAAGACTCGCCTGCCTTCGACGAATGCAACTGTTTCGCGCTGCGTCAAGCCGCGCGTTATGTCACGCAGTTGTATGAACGCCATCTCGCGCCCGTCGGCCTGACGGCCGCGCAGTTTTCGCTGCTCGCGAAGCTCGCGCGCCGTGGCGACTGGACGATGGCGGAGCTGGCCGAATCGATGGTGATGGACCGCACGACGCTCGTGCGCGCGATGAAGCCGCTGCAGCGCGACAACTTGATCGTGACGGGCACGGCCGAGCACGACTCGCGCACGCATGTGTTCAATCTGTCCGATGCGGGCCGTGCGAAGTTCGGCGAGGCGCGCGAATGCTGGCGCGTCGCCCAGCACGAGTTCGAAGCATCGTTCGGCTCCGCGCGCGCGAAGGCCTTGCGCTCGGAACTCTTCGCGGTCCCGCAGGCCTGAGCACACCGCACACCGCACACCGCACACCGCACACCGCACACCGCACACCGCACACCGCACACCGCACACCGCACACCGCACACCGCACACCGCACACCGCATGGCGTTGCGGTATTGCTGCAACGCCGCGTTCGTCATGCGCGTTTCCGCCGTGTTCCCCCGTTTTCCTCCGTTTGCGACGTACTGTTCCTCATACCCTCCGATTGCCGACGTTCAAACTGTGTGCATTGCAGACACAGATTGATGAACCGGATCGACGTCCGCGGAATCGTCGTTCGAGCCGCAGTCCGAACGATCGCGATCCGCGATCGTTAGCGTCGTCGCAGTGTCTTCTTCCACTCGCTTGTTATTTGAAAAGTCGATTGCTAGGCTTTAACGGCTCCAGACCAAAGCCGTATTCAAGAACGCATCACGCACCCGTATTTCATGCGCGATTCACGTGCTCGCAATCGAGTTCGATGTGGAGGCGTCAATGGGAGTCAGGCCGCAGCGACGGGGAGTCTCAGACGAAGGGCGGCTAGCCGATCGCGGCGGGCGCCGATGCGTGGCGATCGCACGCATTGCTGCGCTTGCCCTCGCGTTCGCATTGTCCGCGTGTGACAAGAAGCCTCCTGCGCAGGCGATACCGCCCGTGCCCGTGACCGTCATGACGGTCACGCAACAGGAAACCCCGGTCGATTTCATCTTTACGGCGCAGACGCAGAGTTCGCGCGAGGTCGAGATCCGCGCGCGCGTCGACGGTTTTCTCGACAAGCGCGCGTACACCGAAGGCTCGCTCGTGCATGCGGGTCAGGTCATGTTCGTGATGGACCGCAAGCCTTTCGAAGCGGCGTTGCAGACCGCGAAGGGCGCGCTCGCGCAGCAGCAGGCGCGGCTGACGGTCTCCAAGGCAAACCTCGCGCGCGTGCTGCCGCTGGCCGCGCAGAACGCATTGAGTCAAAAAGACCGCGACGACGCGATCGGCGACGAGAAGCAGGCCGAGGCAGCCGTCATTTCCGCGCAGGGCCAGGTCGAAACCGCCGAACTCAATCTGAGCTACACGATCATCAAGTCGCCGCTGACCGGGCTGTCGAGCTATGCGCGCGAACAGGAAGGCAGCTACGTGACGCCGACGACCTCGGGCCTGCTGACCTACGTCTATCAACTCGACCCGATGTGGGTCAATTTCAGCATTTCGGAAAACGAGCTGCTCCGGTATCGCGACCAGATCACGACCGGTCAACTGCGCTTTCCGCCGCATAACCAGTTCGACGTGACATTGATTCTCGCCGATGGATCGGTTTTTCCGGGGCAGGGGCACATCGATTTCACGAACCCCGCATTCAGTTCGGAGACGGGGACCTTCCTCGTGCGCGCCGTGTTCGAGAACGCGAAGGGCACGTTGCGGCCCGGCCAGTTCGTGCGCGCGCGCGTCTCGGGCGCGGTGCGGCCGAATGCGCTGCTCGTGCCGCAGCGCGCGGTGCTGCAAGGCTCGAAGAGTCACTTCCTGTGGGTCGTCGAAAGCGACGGCAAGCCGCATCAGCGTGTCGTCGAGGTCGGCGAGTGGCATGGCGACGACTGGTTCATCACCGACGGCCTGCATGCGGGCGAGCGCGTGATCGTCGACGGCGCGATTCGCGTCTCGGCCGAGTCGCAACTCAAGATCACAGGCGAGCCGGGCAAGACGGCCCAAGGGGCCGCCGAATGAATATTTCGCACTTCTGCATCGACCGGCCGATCTTCGCGTCGGTGATCTCGATCGTGATCACGCTCGCGGGCGCTCTCGCGATGTTCTCGTTGCCGATCGCGCAATACCCGGACATCACGCCGCCGCAGATCACGATCTCCGCGACGTATCCGGGCGCGAGCGCCGACGTCGTCGCCGATAATGTGGCCGCGCCGATCGAGCAGCAAGTCAACGGCGCGGACAACATGATCTACATGAGCTCGTCGAGTTCGTCGACCGGCAACCTGACGATCAACGCGTACTTCGAGATCGGCACGAACCCCGAACTCGCGCAGGTCGACGTGCAGAACCGCGTGAATCTCGCGTTGCCGCAGTTGCCTCAATCGGTGCAGTCGCAGGGCATCCAGGTCCAGAAAAAATCGTCGGCCTTCATGATGGTCATCGCGATCTACTCGCCCGAGGAGCGGTACGACGCGACCTATATCGCGAACTACGCGAACATCTATGTGCTCGACGCGCTCAAGCGCATTCCGGGCGCGAACCAGGCGAGCATCTTCGGCACGCCCGACTACGCGATGCGTATCTGGCTGCGGCCTGATCGCATGGCGCAGCTCGGCATCACTGCGGCCGACGTGCAGAGCGCGGTTGCGAACCAGAACCAGCAGTTCGCGGTCGGCCGGCTCGGCCAGTCGCCGACGGGATCGGCGGTCGAACAGTCGTTTGCCGTCACGACGTCCGGACGTCTCGTCGATCCCGCGGAGTTCGAGAACATCATCATTCGCGCGCAAAGCGGTGCGGCCGCGATCGTGCGGCTCAAGGACATCGGCCGCGCCGAACTCGGGCAGAAGGACTATTCGATTCGCGGCCGTTTCCAGGGCAAGCCCGCGACGGTCATCGCGGTCTATCAGCAGCCGGGCGCGAACGCGCTCGATGTGTCGAAGCAGGTTCGCAAGACGCTCGAGAGCATGAAGAAGACGTTTCCCCAGGGCATCGAATACAAGATCGCGATGGACACGACCGAGTTCACGCGCGCGTCGATCTCCGATGTCGTCAAGACGTTCTTCGAGGCCGTCATCCTTGTCGTCGTCGTCGTGTACATCTTCCTGCAGAGCTTCCGGGCGACGCTGATTCCCGTGCTCGCCGTGCCGGTCTCGATCGTCGGCACGTTCATGGGCATGTCGGCGCTGGGCTTCTCGATCAATATGCTGACGTTGTTCGGCATGGTGCTTGCGATCGGCATCGTCGTCGACGATGCGATCGTCGTCATCGAGAACGTCGAGCGTAATATGACCGAGCGCAAGCTCAGTCCGAAGGACGCCGCGAAGCTCGCGATGGACGAGGTCTCGGGGCCGGTCGTCGCGATCGTGCTCGTGATGTGCGCGGTGTTTGTGCCCGTCGCGTTTCTCGGTGGCATCACGGGGCAGCTCTACAAGCAGTTCGCGATCACGATCGCGATCTCCGTCGTCCTGTCGGGCATCGTCGCGCTGACGCTGTCGCCCGCGCTGGCCGCGGTGTTGCTCAAGCCCACGCACAAGGAAAAGCGCGGCTTTTTCAAATGGTTCGAAAACGGGTTCTCGCGCATGACGCACGGGTACGGCAATCTCGTCGAGCTTGTGATCAAGCGCTATGTGATCGGCCTGCTGCTGTTCGCGGGCGTCATCGCGCTGGCCGTGCTGATGATGCGTTCGATCCCGGGTGCGTTCCTGCCGCCCGAAGATCAAGGCTATCTGCTCGGCGCGGTGCTGATGCCCGATGCCGCGAGTCTCGATCGCACGGAGGCGGTCTCGGGCGACGTCACGAACTACTTCTCGAAGCAGCCGGGCGTCGACAGCGTGACGACGATCACGGGCTACAGCCTGCTCGACAGCCAGATCAAGAACAACGCGGGCACGTTCTTTATCGGACTCAAGGGATTCGACGAGCGCTATTCGTCGGACAACATTCGCACGCAGAACGTGCGCGCATTGCTCGTCGGCGCGTACAAGTCCTTGTCGACGATCCAGGAGGGGATCGTGCTGCCGATCAATCCGCCCGCGATTCCGGGGCTCGGCACGACGGGCGGCACCGAGATGTGGATCCAGAGCACGGGCGACGGCACGATCGCGCAACTGGCGCAGGTCGTGCAGGATTTCGTCGCGCGCGCGAAGAAGCGGCCCGAACTCACGGGGGTCACGTCGACGTTCAACGCGGCGTCTCAGCAATTGCGCGCGAACGTCGATCGCGACAAGGCCTCGACGCTTGGTGTGCCGATCAGCGATGCCTATAGTGCGTTGCAGACGATGTTCGGTTCGCTCTATGTCTCGCAGTTCACGCGGTCGAGCCGGCTCTGGCAGGTCATTCTGCAAGCCGAGCCGTCGTATCGGCTCACGCCGAACGATCTGGATCAGATCTTCGTGCGCAACGTATCGGGCAGCATGGTGCCGCTCAAGTCGTTCGTCTCGTATCAGTACGTGACCGGGCCCGATCTGATCACGCGGTTCAACAACTTCCCCGCCGTGAAGATCACGGTCAACGCCGCGCCCGGCTACAGCTCGGGTCAGGTGATTTCGACGCTTCAGGAACTCGCCGCGCAAATGCCGTCGGGCTACGACGTCGGATGGAGCGGCGAGGCGTACGAATCGGTCAAATCGGGCGGCACGTCGGGGCTCGTCTTCGTGTTCGGCCTCGTCATGGTGTTCCTGATCCTGGCCGCGCAGTACGAGAAATGGAGCTTGCCGATCGGCGTGCTCATGGCCGTGCCGTTCGCGCTGTTCGGTGCGTTGCTCGCGGTGCTGCTGCGCGGACTCGACAACGATATCTATTTCCAGATCGGCCTGACGATGTTGATCGCGCTCGCGGCGAAGAACGCGATCCTGATTTTCGAATTCGCCGTGCTCAATCGCGAGCAGGGCAAGTCGGTCTACGAGTCGGCGGTCGGCGCGGCGAAAGAGCGTCTGCGTCCGATCGTCATGACGTCACTCGCGTTTATTCTCGGCTGCGTGCCGCTGGCGATCGCAGTCGGTGCCTCGCAGAACAGCCGACATTCGATCGGTACGGGCGTGATCGGCGGCATGATCGGCGCGACCTGTATCGCCGTGTTCTTTATCCCGATGTTCTTCTTCCTGCTTGAATCGTTGTCCGAGCGCGGCGACAAATCGAAGCATGAGCCGCATGAATCCGAAGGCGGATCCGGCCCAGTGGCGCCGCCCGCGTCGGGGGCTTCGGTGGCGTCCGCGACGACGCGGGACGACTGAGATGAAGGCCCCGATCGTCATGCATGCGAACGCGTCCGGCAAAACCGGGAGCGGGCAACGGCCGGGTTCGCGAGGCCGCGCGGCGCGGCGCGTATCGATACGCGCCGTGCTCGCGGGTGCATCGATGATCATGAGCCTGGGCGCGTGCACGCTCGGCCCCGACTATGCGCGGCCGAAAGTCGAAGTGCCCGCGAACTTCCGCTTCGCGGACACGGAGATGTCGGCCGTCGCCGACGCGGCTTGGTGGGAGCAATTCAACGATCCCGTGCTCAACGATCTGATCGCGACGGCCCTGGCGAACAACAAGGACGTCAAGATCGCCGCTGCGCGAGTCGATCAATATCGCGCGCAATTCGTGCAGACGCGTTCGCAATTCTTTCCGCAAGTCAGCGCGGGTTTCGACGCGCAGCGGCAGCGTCTCGATCAGACGCAGGCGGCGCTGTTGCCGCGTGGTGCGAGTCCGGTCGGCAACGCATTCGACGCGACGCTCGGCGTGTCATGGGAGATCGATCTGTTCGGGCGGATCCGCCGCGAAACGGAGGCGGCGCGCGCGAGCGTGCTGTCGAGCGTCGAAGGCCGCCGCGCGACGATTCTCGCGCTCGTCGCATCGGTCGCATCGGGCTATGTCAATTTGCGCGCGCTCGATGCGCAGCTCGAAATCGCGAAAGAGACGACAGCGAGTCGCGCCGATTCCGTCCACGTGTTCACGTTGCGTTTCAACGGCGGCGAGATCTCGCAGATGGAGCTTGCGCAGAGCCAGTCCGAATACGAGGCGTCGGCGGCGACGGTGCCGCAGATCGAGGCGCAGATCGCGCAGCAAGAAGATGCGTTGTCGGTATTGCTCGGCCGCAATCCCGGGCCGATCGCGCGCGGCCGCTCGATCGATGCGCTCAATGCGCCCGTGCTGCCTGCGGGGTTGCCGTCCGATCTGCTCGAACGCCGGCCCGACGTGCTCGGCGCCGAACAGGATCTGGTCGCCGCGAATGCGTTGATCGGCGCGGCGCGCGCGCTCTATTTCCCGCAGATCTCGTTGACGGGCGTGCTCGGCACCGAGAGTGCGCAATTGTCGAATCTGTTCACGGGACCGACGAAGTTCTGGTCGCTCGCGGGCTCCGTTGCGCAGCCGATCTTCACGGCGGGCAATATCACGGGCCAGGTTCGGCAGGCCGAGGCGCAGCAGCAACAGGCGCTCTATACGTACGAGAAGACAGTACAGACAGCGTTTCAGGAAGTCGACGACACGCTGATCGGCGTCCAGAAGTCGCGCGAGCAGCTTGCCTCGCAATCGCGTCAGGTCGATGCGTTGACGACGTATGCCCATATGGCGCGAATGCGTTACGAGGGCGGCTATACGAGCTATATCGAGGTGCTCGACGCGGAGCGCAGTCTGTTCAGCGCGCAATTGAGCGTCGCGCAGACGCATAGCCTCGTTCTCACGTCGCTCGTGACGCTCTATAAGGCAATGGGCGGCGGATGGGTCATCGAAGCCGAGGCGAAGGCCGATGCGGCGGCACAGACGGATGCGGGGACCGCGCTTCCCGCATCTGCGGCGCAAGGGTCGTCGTCGAGTCCTTGACGATCGGCGAGACGATGCGGACGTCGGGATGCGGTGCGCGCGCCGTGATCGACGGACGCGCATCGAGGCGGACCGTTCTTCATGCGGTGCGTCATCGGTGTACGCCGCTCCCGATGCGTGCCGCCCATCACGTTCGAATCAATCCCCCGACGGGCCGGATGCCGCCGACGCGCGCGAACAGCGCGGCCGCAGTCCGATGCGGATCGAGGCCGAGGCTCTCGCTCGCGGCGCCCGCGATCAGCGCATCGAGCGAAGCGGTCGGCTTCAGATCGCGGCCTTCATAGAGATTCGCGGGTGCGAGGCCCGGCCAATCTGCGACGACGCGTCCGCCCGCGACCGCGCCGCCGATCAGCATCGCGACCGAACCCGTGCCGTGGTCAGTGCCGGCCGTGCCGTTCGGCGCCGCGGTGCGGCCGAACTCGGTGGCGACGAGGACCGTAGTCTTGCTCCAGGTCGGCCCGAGTCCGTCGCGCAGCGCGGCGATCATCGCGTCGAGCGCCTTGAGTTGCGTCGTGAGCCGCCCGGCTTGCGCGCTATGCGTATCCCATCCGCCTGTCTCGATCATCGCGATACGCGGTCCGTCGTCGCGTGCGAGAAAACCCGCGGCGAGCTTGCCGACGCTCGCGGCGTCCTGGCGCGCGCCCGCGTCGGCCGCGAGTCCGCGCGCGGTCATCGCGGCGTCCCAGAGCGGGTGTAACTGTGCGTCGTGTTCATACAGTTGCGAGACGCGCATGAGCAGATCGTCGGGCGCGGGCGGCAAGCCCGACGCCGCATACGAGGCGACCGATGCCGGACCGCGCAGCGCCATCGGCACGGTCGGCGCGAACGCGATCGCGTTGTCGCGCGTCGCGGGCAGCAGGCCCACGAGCCGGTTGAGCCAGCCGTCCTTGAGCTGATAAGCGGCGGTGCCGCCCGTTTCGAGGACGTTCTGTCCATCGAAGTGCGAACGGTCGCGATACGGCGAGGCGACGGCGTGCACGAACAAGGCTTCGTGCGACGCATACATCGCCGCGATCTGCGTGAGTGAAGGATGTAGCGCGAACATACCGTCGAGCTTCGGCGCGGACGTCGTGTCGACCGCGAGCGATCCGCGCAGCGTCGCATAGGCGGGATCGCCATAGGGCACGACGATATGGAGGCCGTCCGCCGCGCCGCGCTGGATCACGAAGACGAACCGGCGATCGGTTTCGACGCGCGCGAACGCGATATGCGGTCCGACGAGCATCGCGCCCGCGCCGGCGGCGGCCAGACGAATAAAAGTGCGGCGATCGATCATCGCGGTTATCTCCGTTGAAAATCGGGTGACACGAGCAGCAGCGCAATCGCGGTCGAAGTGCTTTCCGCGCGCGATACGGCGAGTCCGGTCGCATCGCTGAGCGAGCCCGCGAGCAGTTGTTGACCGAGTTCGCGCGGATCGGCGCGGTCGCCGAAACGCGCGGCAAGACGCTGCGCGGCTTCGACGCGGCGTACGAGCGCATCGGGCGCGGCCCAGCTCGCGGCAATGTCGTCGTATCCCGCGGGCGAGCCCGGACGCCAGGTTTGCTGTCCGAGCTGCGTGAGCAGCGGCGCGGGCTGCATCGTGCCGAGATCGCGCACGCCGAGCCCGCGCAGCGACGAGAGCGTCCATTCCCAGGGCGTCTTGAACTTGACGGCCGCGGGCGACCACGCTTGCGGCGCGTCGATGAGCGCGCGATAGACGGTCGGCAGATCGCCGCCGCTGCGCATATAGGCGAGCGCGAGCGAATCGACGGCATCGGGCGGCGGCGTGTCGGCGATGAAGTGCCGCGCGAGTTTGGTCGCGATGTGTTGCGCGGTTGCGGGCATCGTCGAGAGGTCGTGCAGGATCGCGAGCGTTTGCGCTTCGCCGGGCTGCGGGTAGCGATGGCCCATGATCGTGCGCACGCCGGGTTCGTGGACGTCGGGCCGGAACACGAAGCTGCCGTTGGGCGCGTTGCCGGGCTGCGGGCCCTTCGCGCCCGCGATGCTCCAGCCCGTCATCGCGCGGGCGAATTCGGTGACGTCGTCTTGCGTATAGCCGGTACGCACGCCGAGCGTATGGAGCTCCATGATCTCGCGCGCAAGGTTTTCGTTGAGACCGCGCTTGTGCGCGGGATCGCGCTGGGCTGCGCGCAGGCCGGTCGCGCTATCGGGACCGATCGAGCCGTTCTGGTCGAGGAAGAATTGCATTGCCGGATGACGTTCGACCGCGACGAGCATGTCTTCGAAGCGGCCGAGCACGTGCGGGCGGATCGCTTCGGCCTCGAAGGCGCCCGCGTAGGCCGCGAGCGGGCTCTTGTCGATCGAGACCGCGAAATGATTCGACCAGAAATGCACGAGGCGCTCGATGAACGGCGTGCCCGTCGTGAGGGCACTGAGCACGCGCGCGTCGACGGCATCGCGGTAGGTGTCGCGCGAGGCGACGCGCGCGGCCTGGTTCGCGGCCACGCGTTCGGCTTTGCGTACGGCGTCGTTGTTGCGCGGTGCGCCGAACGGCTGTCGCGCCATGTTCTGGGCCGGCGCGTTCGATGACGCGGCGGCGCTTGCATGGACGCCTGGACTGGCGCTCGCACTGGCCGCGGCACTCGCACTCGCACTCGCACTTGCATTGGCCATGGCCATGGCCATGGCCTGCGCGCGCTGCGTTTCGAGGTCCGCCGCGATCGCCAGGCTCGACGGTTGATCGCGCCACGCGGGCGGTGCGGGATCGTAGGCGTCGAATTGGGACAGCAGCCAACGCTTCGGATCCGTGGGGACGGGCTCGTTGGCGCGTGCGCCGAGACCGAATCGGTTCAGAGCGATGGCGCCGGATGTCAGCGCGGGATCGTTCGCCATGCGTGTTCCTTCAGTAACGCGTTGCGTGCGTGCTCGGGTGATTATCGGCACGTCGGCTTACAGACATGAATCGACGACGATTACGGTTGGATAACGCCGCTCGTCGAGGTGTCCGTGACCTGCGCGTTTAACGCGGCTCGACGCGAAAAGCGAGCGCGCGAAAGTGTAAAGATTTATTTTTCGGCGCCATGGGCGAAGGCCGATTCAGAGTACGGCGTTCTGGAACGGCATGATCTGAAGTCCGACGCATGGCGAGACGCGCCTTGAACCTGTCAGGCCTGTCAGCTTCGAAACGCTCCGAAACATAGGGAGCATCCATGCCCGTCAGGCATGGGGTCACCATTCGTTACGCGCGCCGATCCGCGTCTCTATTGATTATTTCGATTCCGGATGTGTCTTCTCGTCGCATGATCGGATATCTCCCAGGCATCGTATTCGGCCATTCGCGCGGACCCCGTGCGGCACGGCAACATGCGCCCATGTAAGCTGTTTTACATATCGCAGACGTCGCGGGCCGCGTGACATGGGAGTTTCGATGCGTCCCGGAAGGGCATTTCAGCAGTGGTTGAGTTGCACGATTTCAGTGGGTGGCGCGCTCGGCGCGTTGTTCAGTTCACATGCTTGCGCTCAGGAGCTTTCCGCCTTCGCGGGCGCTGCACAGGTCTCGAACGACCGCACCTATTCATGGGCGCTCGAATACCAGGAGGGCCTCGGCAATTTCTTCGCCGTGAGCTTCATGTGGCTCAATGAAGGTCACGTGCCCGACAATCATCGCGACGGGCGAACCGTGCAGTTATGGGCGCGCTGGCCGTTGTTGGATCGCAAGCTCGTGATCTCCGCAGGCGTCGGGCCGTACCGCTATTTCGACACCGTCACGGGCTATGCGAACGGCACATACGAGGACGAGCACGGCTGGGGCGCGATCTACAGCCTGCGCGCCGCGTACTACGCGTCGAATCGCTGGATCGCGCAGCTTCAGCTCGACCGCATCCACGTGTCGAACGGACCCGACTCGTCAGCCGTGCTGATCGGTATCGGCTATCAGCTCGATCCGCCCGATCAGCAGGGGCCACGCGACTGGCCCATCCGGCGCACGTCGCCCGTCACGGACAACGAGGTCACGGTCTACGGCGGCCGCACGATCCTCAACTCACCGAGCTCGCCTGTCGCGTTCGCGGCCGGGATCGACTATCGGCACGGTCTGTTGAGCTGGCTCGATGTCAGCGCGGGGTATCTCCATCAGGGCAGCTCCGATGACGTCCAGCGCGACGGCCTCTATGCTCAACTCTGGGCGACCCGCGTGTTTTTCAACGATACGGTCACGGTCGGCGTCGGCGCGGGCCCGTACTATGCGCTCAATATCGCAAACGGCCCCGAATCGGAGACGGCCAGCAGAGGCAAAGTTTCTGGATTGGTGTCGATCTCAGGTACATATCGATGGACCGATCACTGGGATACGCGGATCACATGGAATCGCGTCGTCACGCACTACAACGCGGATACGGACGTGATTGTCGCGGGCATCGGATATCGCTGGTAGAGCGCGATTGTCGGCGTGCATTGCGATGCGCGCGGATGCGTCATGCGACGAGCACAATGCTCCACGCATTGACGCATTGACGCATTGACGCATTGACGCATTGACACAGCAACACAGCAACACAGCAACACGACGACGCGACGACGCGACGACGCTGCGAACGACGGCGTTTGTGCCGCGTGCGTTGTCGCTGTCGAGCCAAGTTAAAGAATTATTCAGTGTTATTCGACGGTCCATTCGGCAATGATGGCGATGGCCGTCGAACCGTCGCCGGCGCGAGCATGAAGAAGAGCCGCGACCGATGCGCATTTTGCTGATTTCCGCCCACCACCCCGACGCCCGGTATCTGATGAAGGCCTTGCTCGAAGCGTCGCACAGCGTCGAGGAACTCGACGACGTGCGCGACGGCGTATTTGCCGCGACCGAGGAAGCCTTCGACGTGATCGTGCTGCTCGCCGACACGCCGACCGATTCGAAACGCTTGCAGGACGATGTCGCGGTGCTCAGGGGCGTCGCGCGCGATGTGGTGTTGCTCGCGGTGTCGGATCGCCTGCGGCCCGAGGATCGGACCGCATTGCTCAAGCTCGGCGCGGATGCGGGATTCGAGCGGCCGGTGTCGTTCCTCGAATTCAATGAACGCATGAAGCGTCTGCTGCGCATGCGTTCGCCGCGCTTGTTCTCGCGCCTGAGCGCGCTCGATGCCGAAACGCTGACCTATGCGCACGATGCGTGCCGCTGCAAGCTCACGCGCCACGAGTACCTGATGATGGAGTGCCTGCTTCGCGCAGGCGAGGCGGCCGTCCCGCGCGATGTGCTGGTTCGATATGTCTGGCCCGGCAAGGATGACGTCAATCCGTCGAATCTCAATCTGCTCGCATCGCGGTTGCGCTCGAAGATCCAGAGCCTCGGCATGCGCGTGAGACTCGTTGCCGTGCCGAGCGTCGGATACAGCCTGGTCGAATCCGCCGAATAAACACCGTGACGCGAAGCAACGCCATGACGCCGCGCGATGAACGACACGCGCGGCGTCATGGTTCGAATCGACGACGCGTTCAGGCTGCGACCGCGTCGCGCGAGGCCGCTTGACCCGAATAGAACGGATAGTCGACATAGCCGACCTCCGTGCCGCCGTAGAACGTGTCGCGATCGTACGGGTTCAGCGGCAGGTTATGACGCAGGCGTTCAGGCAGGTCCGGATTCGCGAGGAAATCGCGGCCGAACGCGATGAGATCCGCATGACCGGCTTCGACCGCGGCGATCGCGTCGGCGCGCTTGAAGCCGCCCGCCGCGATGATCGTGCCGTGGAATACCGCGCGCAAGGTCTGCGACGCGACGGGATTCTGGTCGCGCTTTTCATTGATGCTGTTGCCGACGACACGCGGTTCGATGATGTGCAGATACGCGAGGCCGAGCGTGTCGAGTTCACTGACCACGTACGTGAACAAGCCCACCGGGTCGCTATCGTGCATGCCACCGAATTCGCCGCTCGGCGCAAGGCGCACGGCGACGCGGTCGCTGCCCCAGACGTCGATGACGGCCCGCGTCGTTTCGATCAGGAAGCGCGCGCGGTTCTCGAACGAGCCGCCATAGAGGTCGGTGCGCGTATTGCTGCCGTCCTGCAGAAACTGATCGAACAGATAGCCGTTCGCGGCATGCAGCTCGACACCGTCGAATCCGGCTGCGCGGGCGCGCACGGCCGCCGCGCGGAAGCTGTCGGTCAGGCCGTGGATCTCGTCGATCGTCAGCGCGCGGTTCGGCGTCGTCGCGACCCAGCCGGCTGCCGTATAAGCCGCGCCGTTATGCACGATTTCGGACGGGCCGACCGGCACGTCGCCGTCGGGTTGCAGATCGACGTGGGACTGACGGCCCGCGTGATAGATCTGCGCGAAGATCGTGGCGCCCTTGGCGTGAACCGCGTCGGTCACGGCCTTCCAGCCGGCGATCTGGCTGTCGTCGTAGAGGCCGGGTGCGCCGAGATAGCCATTACCGCCGGGCGCGGCGATCGTGGCTTCGCCGATCAGCAGGCCGCCCTCGGACGCGCGCTGCGCATAGTATTCGGCCATCAACGCGCCCGGAACGGCGCCGGCTTCGGCGCGCATCCGCGTGAGCGGGGCGAGCACGACGCGATGCGAGATGGAGTAGGGACCGACGTTCACGGGGGAGAAGAGCGTGTTCATGATGGTGTCCTCGAAGGGCGATGGGCCCGGGGTTCGATTCAGGGTGCGCTTCGTGTCGGGTCGGCAGGGGCTGCCGGTGTGCCTTGCGTTCAGCGCGCGTTCAACTTGGAATCGATTATGGGCAGGCCCCTGCGGCGGATAAATCGCGCATTGCCTCCAGGACTTGTCGACGCAGGCTAATAATCCGACCCGGCTCGACCGGTACGACCGATACGATCAGCCCGACCGATCCGAGCCAAGCGAACCTAAGCCGAGCCGCGTCGAGCGAAGCTAAGCCGGCCTAAGTCGAACCGAGCCCAGCCAAGGCGGCGAAATTCGATCGAGCCCGCCGAGCCGAAGCGACTCGGAACGCACGGAGTCCTGCGCGAGACGCGCCCCGGCCGATTCCGGTCGATCTCGCCCGCTGCCATCGCGTCAGCTGCGCGAGTTGTCGTCTTCTTCCTGTGCGAACAGGCTCCAGCTCGCCATGAACAGGGCCGCGACGAGCGGGCCGATCACGAAGCCGTTGATGCCGAGCACGGACATGCCGCCGAGCGTCGAGATCAGCACGACCCAGTCGGGCATCCGCGTGTCCTTGCCGACGAGGATCGGGCGCAGGATGTTGTCGACGAGTCCGATCACGAACACGCCGAACACGATGAGGATCACGCCCTTCCAGAGGTGATCGCTCACGACGAAGTAGACCGCCGCGGGCGCCCAGACGATCGACGCACCGACCGCGGGCAGCAGCGACAGCACGGCCATCACGACACCCCAGAGCAAGGCGCTCTGGATGCCGAGCACGGCGAAGATCGCGCCGCCGAGCACGCCTTGTACGGCCGCGACCGCGACGTTGCCCTTGATCGTCGCGCGCGCGACCGTCGTGAATTTCGCGAGTAGATGGGCCTTGTGGGCTTCGTCGAGCGGCAGCGCGCGTTGGATCAGGCGGCTGATCGCGGGACCGTCGCGTAGCAGGAAAAACACGAGATAGAGCATCACGCCGAGGCTGACGATGAACTGGAACGTGTTCTGTCCGATCCAGAGCGCCTGTGTGCCGACGAAGCGGCTGATCTGCGTGGCGCCGTCGGTGATGCGCTGTTGAAGCGCCGCGACGTCGTGCAATCCGAAGTGTTCGATGACGGGCTGAGCCCACGAGGGCATCAGCTGGACCGCCTGCCCGTACGATGCCGCGAGGTCGATCTGGCCCGAGCGGATCTGGTCGTAGACGTTGCCGATATCGCTGACGAGCCGCATCGCGATCAGGATCACGGGGACGATCACGAGCACGAGCACGATCATCAGCGTAACGAACGCGGCGAGGTTCGGGCGTTGCCCGAACGCGCTCACGAGACGCCGTTGGACCGGATGAAACAGCAGCGCGAGCATCACGCCCCAGAACACGGCGCTGAAGTATGGCCAGAGCACCCAGGCAAGTGCGAGCGTCACGACCAGCAGCAGGCCGTGGAAGAATCGCCGATGAACGGTACTGCCGTCAGCGTCTGGCTTCATGAAGAAGAGATCCGGTTGTCGAAACCCGCGAACGCAAGCAATACGTATTCCCGGCGGTCCGGCGGTCCGGCGACCCCGCGTTCGGGCGTCGCACGTCGCGCGCGGTTCGGCGCCTACTTGGCGAAGAGTTGGCCGATGTCCTTGAAAGCCTTGAATTCGAGCGCGTTGCCGCAGGGGTCGAACAGGAACATCGTCGCCTGTTCGCCGACCTGCCCCTTAAAGCGGATATACGGTTCGATGACGAACGTCGTGCCGAACGACCGGAGCCGTTCGGCGAGCGCTTCCCATTGGCTCCATTCGAGCACGATGCCGAAATGCGGAACGGGGACGTCGTGACCGTCGACCGGATTGCGATGCGCATTGTCCTGCGAGGCGGTCTTGGGATGCTCGTGAATCACGAGCTGATGGCCGTAGAAATCGAAATCGACCCACTGCGTGCTGGAACGGCCTTCGGCCAGGCCGAATACGCGGCCATAGAAATCGCGCGCGGCGGCCAGGTCGTAGACGGGGATCGCGAGATGAAACGGCGAAAGAGACATGCGGCACTCCGGGAAGATCGCGGCCCGCCTCCGGTCGGGCGGCCGCCCCGAGTATCGCATGCGAAATCGCGCCGGACCCTGCGGCCCGTACGCGTGATGTGAGCGGTGTGCGCTACGCGGACTGACGCGTGCGTTTCGCCGGCATGACCGGCGCGTCCCCGGATGCCACACGCGGCCGCCGCACGGCTCGGATCGTGCCGCTGCCGCCGCCTCCGCAGAAGAACTGTTCGTGACCGTCCGCCTCGAGACCCGATACGCCGACGCCCGCGGGCATGTCGAGGCTTTCGATGATCGCGCCCGTCACGGGATCGATGTGCCGAAGCTCGCTTTGATCGCCCTCCCACGTGCCGTGCCAGAGTTCGCCGTCGACCCAGGTGACCCCCGTCACGAAGCGGTTCGATTCGATCGTGCTCAGGATCGTGCCGGTCTCGGGATCGATCCGGTGGATCTTGCGCGCGCGATATTCGCCGACCCAAAGTGCGCCTTCGGCCCACGCGAGTCCCGAATCGCCGCCGTTGCCGGGCGCGGGGATCGCGGCGAGCACGCGGCCGGTCGCGGGGTCGATCTTGAGGATCCGGTTCTCGGAGATCTGGAACAGATGCGTGCCGTCGAACGCGGTGCCCGCGTGGGCGGCGACGTCGATCGAGCGTCCGGTCTCGCCGCTCGCGGGATCGAGCGTCTTGATCGCGTTGCCGGCGGCGAACCAGACCTGCGTGCCGTCATACGTGACGCCGGCGACGGACTCGACATCCGGAAACGGACCATATTCGCGGACGATGGTGGCGGCGGATCGTTTCATGACGGGTCTCCTGGCGGGATCGATGATGTGCGCGCGCGACGCGCCGAAAAGCGAATCGCACGCCGTCCCGGCGGCGAATCGCATAGGCCGCATCCTAGCCGCCTGGCGGCGTGGCCGGGAGTAACAAGGTTGTCGCGAATTCGGGCACGGGCGGTGTGATCCAGCGCACGGCGCGGCCGCGGCCAAGCGTCTGCGCCTTGCCCTCGGCGGCGAGCGTTTCGAGCGCGCGCTGCACGGAGCGCTGGCTCGCGCCGAGCGCGATCGCGAGCGCCGAACTCGACCACGACTCGCCGTCGGCGAGGCACGCGAGAACGGCCGCGTGCGCGTCGTCGACGGGTCGCGCGAGCACGACGACGTCGCGCGCGACGCGCGGTTCGAGCGCGTAGCCGTCCCGCGTCGCGCGGATCCGTGCGATCGGTTCCAGGAGCGTGCGCAGCCGACCGATTTCGACGCGCAGCCGCGCGCGATGCGACGCATCGGCGAGCTTGAGGCGGAAGGCCCGCGCGACGAGCGCATCGCGCGCCACGTCGCCAGGCCAGGCAGCGGCGAGTGCGCAGGCGAGCGCGAACAGCACCGGGCGCGTGGCGAGCGAGACGACGGTATGCGCATCGCGCACGGCGTAGCGGCATGCGTCGGCGATCAGCGTGTCCGAGGCGAACAGCGTTTCGACGTCGTCGAGCCGCATCGGCATCGGCATCGGTTCGCGGCGCGTGAGGCGGCGTGCGGCGGGCGCGTCGAGCATACGCGACACGCCGTCGACTTCGGCGTCGAGCGCCGCGATGCCCGCGCGCCGCGCCGCGCTTCGGGCTTGGGCGAGCGCGACGCGCGCGTCGCGCGCACGGACCCTGCGCATCGCGATGCCCGCGACGGCCAGCGCATGGATGGCGTGGAGCGCGGGCGGCAGCGCGTCGGGAACGATGTCCGCGAGCAGTGCGTCGGCCTCGTCGAGCCGCCCGATCAGCAGCAGCCGCCGGACTTCGAGATAGCGGGCATGCGCGGCATTGATGACGTCGCCATGGGTTTCGAGCGTGATGCGCGCGGCATCGAGCGTCTTGACGGGCCAGCCGAGATCTCGCGCCGCGAGCGCGATCTCGGCTTCGGCGACAATACAGCGTGCGCGCGCGACCGCCTCGCGGGGCCCGAATGCGCGCGCCGCGCTGCGCACGAGCGTGCGTGCGCGTTCGAGGTCGCCGAGCTGCGCGATGGCGATGCCGCGTAACGCGAGCGCGGGCGCGTCGTCTCGCAGCGCGACACGCTTGAGCGCGCCGAGCGGGTCGCCGGCGGCAAGCGCGCGCGCCGCGGCCGTGATCAACGAATCCATCCGAGCCTCGTCACACGCGTGTCCTCGCAGCGGAGCGTCGCGCCAATCTAGCATGGCCTTCGAACACGTCGCGGACGAATCGCGCCAAACATGTCACTCCCCGTCGCGGCCTGAGCGGCCTTACTCTGACCGCTCGATCCACTATCGGGCCGTGTCGATCGTTCGATCGACCGGACTCGATCTTCGAAGGAGGGCGAAACCATGGCAACCCATCCGACCGGTACGCGAGAGGCGTGGCTCGCCGCGCGCCTCGATCTGCTCGAAGCCGAGAAGGACCTCACGCGGCGCAGCGACGCGCTCGCGCGACAACGTCAGGCGTTGCCGTGGGTTCGCATCGACAAGAACTACGAATTCGATACCGACGCCGGGCGCGCGACGCTGGCCGATTTGTTCGGCGGACGTTCTCAATTGCTCGTCTATCACTTCATGTTCGGACCCGATTACCGGGCCGGATGCCCGTCGTGCTCGTCGATCGCGGACGGCTTTGCCGGATTCGTGACGCATCTCGCGCATCACGACGTCTCGTTGACGGCGGTGTCGCGCGCGCCGCTCGCCAAGCTGCGCGAATATAAGCGGCGCATGGGATGGACGTTTCCGTGGGCGTCGTCGGCCGACGACGCGTTCAGCTTCGATTTCAACGTGGCGTTCACCGCGCAGCAGCAGCGAGACGGCGACGTCGAATACAACTACGCGCGCGGGCGTCATGCGATGGATGCCGTGCCCGCCCCCGCGCCGGTCGTCGAATTCGCGGCGACATGCGGTACCGACGCGGCGACGTATTCGCTCGACCGTCCCGGCATGAGTACCTTCGTGCTCGAGGACGGCGTCGTCTATCACGCGTATTCGACCTATGCGCGCGGTCTCGACGGGATCTGGGGCATGTATCAATGGCTCGATCGCGCACCGAAGGGGCGCAACGAAACCGGCATCTGGTGGCGCCGGCACGACGAGTATTGATGGAGCCGGATCGACACGGCGTCGCGACGCGGCCCGGCACAGGCCGATTCAGCCCAGCCCAGCCTGGTCCGGCGCAGCCCAGCCCGGCCGTTGCGCGATGCCGGTCGGCCAGGCGCGGATGCGCGAATTCGCGCTTATTCGGACTTATTTGCGCGCCGTCATGAGGCCGCTGTCGTCGACACTGAAACGATGTCCGCGCCAGACAACGCGCGAGGACCGGAAGCTCGCGATGAACACATAAAACAGCATCAATTCGCAAAGCGGCAGCACCGCCAGCCCATGGAGCGTGCGTCCCAGCGCGCGATCGGCTTGAATGCCGACATGCAGTCGCGAGAGCAGCGCCACGCCGAGCAGCACGAGGCTCCAGGGCGCGGCGCCCGCGAGCAGCATGGCGATTAAGGCGAGCGCGAACGGATAGGTGATGACCGAGCCCAGATGACCCTGCGGCGTGATCCGGCGGATCGTGCGGCTCGCGCGGAGTTCGTGATGGACGAACGCGCGCGACGTGGTCTCGACGCAGGCTTGCGTGACGATGAACGGCGGGATCTCGACGCGCAGACCGATCGCGCGCACGGCCTCGCCGATCGCGTGGTCTTCGGCGAGATGGCTCGAGAACTGGGTGAGGCCGCCGATGCGTTCGAGCGTATCGCGGCGCATCGCGATCATCGGTCCGAAACACGGGCGCGCGAGCTTCGATACGAGCCCGATCACGACGCTCGGCACGAAGTGATAGTTGCAGGCCGCCGCCGATACGCGCGGCCAGAAACCCGGATCGGGCTGGCCGCGGAACAGGCAGCTCACAAGGCCGACATCGGGCTCCTCAAGTGTCGCGACGACGTGGCGCAGCGTGTCGGGCGAGGCGTGGACGTCGCTGTCGGCGAATACGAATACGGCGTGCTTCGCATGCGCGAGCATGTTCACGATGTTGCTGATTTTCCGATTCGGGCCGTGCAGCCGCGTGTCGGCGACGACCGTCACGTCGGCGTGCGGATAGCGCGCGCGGATCGCTTCGACGGCTTCGAGCGCGGGATCGTGCGCGTCGTGCACGCCGAACAGGAATTGCACGGGGCCCGGATAATCCTGGACGAGAAAGCTCGACAGGTTGTCGACGAGCGCGTGTTCGCGGCCATGCAGGGGCCGGATCACGGTGACGGCCGGAAACGCGGCGGGCGCGCCGAGCGGACGCCGGAAGAACGAGGCCATGAGCAGGCTGGACACGATGGAATACAGACATCCGAGCGCGGCCGCTGTCGCGACGCACACGGTTACGAGCATCCGGATCTCATGGATTGTCATGCACTCACGCGTCCTTTGCCGGGCGGCGGCGGGCTCGAAATATCCGGCGATTCTAGGTTCGCCTATCTGAAGACATCCTTAAGTCCCGCGGCTTTCCGAATGTCTCGGTCGCCGCATCGGCGTGTCGCGCAGTCGATCGTGCGCGCACCGTGCGGGCATTGTCGTGGCCCTAAATGATCGGGATATGACTGTCGGGACGTGTGGGATACGACGCCGCATCAGATAGGCCGATCCGGATGCCACGATGCGTCAAGACGCGCCTCCGGATGCGGCGTCCGCGCGATCGAGCGACCGTCAGGGCGCGATGTCACATATCTGTAAAGATTTTTGATTCGGGGCCGATATTGCGGATGTCTGAGCGTCATCAATACGCGATCGGGCGGCGCCGGAGCGGATCATCGAGCATGCGACCGGGTGCGCCGCCATCGCGAGGATCGAGACCGGAGGGACACGCGATGGCACATTTCGACCCCAGCCCGATTGTCGGGCCTCTGTACGGCGTCGCCGGCTGGCTGATCGGCTCGGTTGTTTTCGTCTATTTCGCGCTCGGCGCGCAAGGCATGACGATCGAGCAGCGCGAAATGCTGCCCCGCTGGATTCTCAACAGAGCCATCTGTTTAAGCGTCGCGGGCGTTTGCGCGGTGTTTGCGGGTATCAAGTACGCGGGCTGGATGTAGCCCCGAGGTTGAAACGGCCGTCGCCGCCATATCGTGCGTATCGTGCGCGTCGTCGATTCGCGACGCGTGGGCCGACGGGTCGTCAGCCGTGGTCGTGAAGCGTCATCGTGCGGAATACGTCGCGCACGAAGTCTTCGAGATGCGTTTCATAGTGCGGCATACCGGGATCGATCTCGGCGAGCGTCGGTTTGCCCTGCGCGCGCCGGATGACGTCCACATAGGCTTCAATGACGTCCATCGACGCCGAGGCGGGGTAGGGTTCGTCCGGCGTCGGTCCGGGCGGTCCGTACAGCGAGGCCTCGCGGGTGGTCCGCTCGGCGCATGCACGGATTTCGATGGGCTCGGCATAACGGCGCAGACCGGGCGCCAGCCTGGGCATGATCGGGGCCACGGCGTCCGCGGCGCGGTGATCCCGCATATTCGCGCGGCCGGACGCGCCATCCCCCGCCCTGAAACCCGCGCGCGATCGGTACCCTGCGCACGCGTCTTCCCAGCGCCGTCTTAGCCAGACGGACATCCGTACGCACGCGCCCCTCCTGAAAAGCTTCACCTTCGTCTCCTGTCACCGCACACCCGGCCGTCGTGTGCGGCCGCGCGGATGAATTCACGCTCTATGAGCCCGTTGTGAAGATGCCGACGCGCTTGAGGATTCGGCGATCGGCCGAAGGCAGTATCACGCTTTTGAAGACATGGATCTATTCGGGCAAAACATACCGTAGCCCGCGCAACGGCCGGGCTCGGCGTGCGGATATCGAACGGATTGCCGATGCGGCGATCGCTCGATCGCGGCAGATCGCATACATCGCACGGATCACACGGACGGTTGCCGGTGCGCGGCGACCACCATCGAGCAATTCGGGTTCGCTGACGGGTCGAATACAGCGCGGTTTTTGCTTAAGCTGGATTTAAGGTTGGCTCTGGGATCATTTGGAATCATTCCGGCTCCCTGCGGGGCCGCCCCCGAACGGAACGATTCGCGTCAAGACCATGCATGATCCACGTGTGGAACCCACTCTCTATCGCCTGCTCCTTGTGGCCGACCGGCTCATGCGTACCGAGACCGCACAATGCCTTGCGCGTGAATCACTTAATGAAGAGCAATACCGGATCCTGCTCTCGTTCGACGGACCGCGTCAGCACACCTTCAAGGAACTCCGCGACAAGGCGCTGACGAACGTCGCGACGCTCGCCATGAACGTCGACCGGCTCGACGAGCGCAAGCTCGTGAACAAGATGCGCGATCCGTCGCACAAGCGGCGCACGTATGCCTCGATCACCGACGAGGGGCGCGCGCTCGTCGATCGCGTTCAGCATGATGTCGAACGCGCGCATACCGAAGTCGAGCGCGCGTTCGGCACGTCGAATGCGTCGATGCTCAAGAATCTGCTCGTCGAGTTCGTTCGCGTGGGCGAAGTCGCGCATTGATCGCGCTTTAATCGCGCACCGCTTGCCTGAGGATCGCACGCGGATTGCGCGCCGAACGCGCGCGCGAAACGATGCGGCACGCGTCGCGAAGCCTCCGACGCAGGGCGTCCAGTCCGTCTATGGCATGATGCACGACGCTGGCGCATCCGCATGTCGCGGGCCGCTTCGCGAGCGCGCTCGCGGCCGTCATCGCGTCCGGCGCATCTTTTGCCCAAACACATGAACGCTTTCCAGCCCGTTGCGCTCGAGCACGCGAGTCGGCTCGTCAATCATGGACCGACGATCCTCGTGACGAGCGCGTCAGGCGCTCGCCGCAACATCATGGCGGCGGCCTGGTCGATGCCCGTCGAATTTACGCCGCCCCGGATTGCCGTCGTGATCGACAAGCGCACCTTCACGCGCGAGCTCGTCGCCGAGAGCGGCACGTTCGGGATCTGCATTCCCGGGGTCGCGGCGATCGACCTCACGTATGCGGTCGGTTCGACGAGCGGTCGTGACGTCGACAAATTCGCGCGCTACGGGATCGAGTCGATCGAGGGCCCCGTGCTGGGTTTGCCGCTTGTGGAGACGGGCTGCGCCGCGTGGCTCGAATGCCGATTGATTCCCGAGCCGCATACCGAGGATGCGTACGACACGTGTTTCGGCGAGGTCGTGGCCGCCGCCGCCGACAGCCGGATCTTCGCGAACGGTCACTGGAATGTCGACGCGTCGAATGCCGCGCTGCATACGATTCATCATCTCGGCGCCGGCCATTTCGCGCGCGCATCGGATATCGTTTCGGCCAAGCCGCTTTAGCCGTCGTTGCGTCATTGCGTCGCCGCGTCGACTGCGAGCCGTTCGTATGCACTTCGCGCCCGATGTCCGGGCGTTGCCGTTTCCACCACGAAGGACGCCGCATGCTTCAGATACTTGGCAAGATTCCGTCGATCAACGTCCGCAAAGTGCTTTGGACGTGCGCGGAACTCGACATTCCATTCGAGCGCGAAGACTGGGGGTCGGGCTTTCGATCGACCGATGCCCCCGAATTCCTCGCGCTGAATCCGAATGCGCAGGTCCCGGTCATTCGCGACGGTGCATTCGTGCTGTGGGAATCGAACGCGATCATTCGATATCTCGCGAATCGCTATGGCGGCGAGCATCTGTATCCGTTGGATGCACAGTTGCGCGCGCGCGCCGATCAGTGGATCGATTGGCAGGCCACGGACCTCAACCGCTCGTGGAGCTACGCGTTTCTCGGACTCGCGCGGCGATCGCCCGCGCATCAGGATCGCGCGCAGATCGATCTCGCGATCCGGAGCTGGACGCGATGCATGTCGATTCTCGACGCGCAACTCGAACGCACGCAGGCCTACGTCGCGGGCGATCGTTTCACGCTGGCCGACATTCCGATCGGACTCTCGGTGAATCGCTGGTTCGGCACGCCGTTCGATCGTCCCGAGCTGCCCGCGGTCGCGGCGTATCTTGAACGCATCGCGCAGCGGCCCGCGTTTGCGCCGTATGGCGGACCGTCGATCGTCTGAGCGCGCGGGTTGCGGTCGGGCCGTCGATCAGAACGCGATCGTCGACGCGAGCTTGAGCGTGCGGCCGAGCCCGACGCCGAGCAAACCGTTGCCGGCCGCGCTCCAGTAGCGCTTGTCGCTCGCATTTTCAAGGTTGGCCTGGAAGGTCGCACGTTTGCCGTAGAGGCGCGTCGTGTATCGCAGCCCTGCGGTATAGAGCGTGTAGCCGCCGATCCAGGCCTGGTTCGCGTCGTTGACGGCGCGCGGGCCGATGTAGGTCAGGCCCCCGTTGACCGCGAGTCCCGGCGCGAACGGCATCCGATAGTCGGCGAACAGCGTTGCGCTCAGGCGTGCCGTGTTCTCGGGGACTTTGCCGCGCAACGCGGTGTCGGGCGAGTCGATCTGCCGCGCGTCGAGATAGACGAGGGCGCCGGTCAACGACAGATACCGCATGACATCGCCCTGCAGCGAGAACTCGCCGCCGCGATAGCGCGTCGTGCCGTCGAGCACGTAGACGTTCCGCGCATCGGGTCCGGCCGCCGGTTGGCGCAGGTCGAACAGCGCGAACGACGCGAGCAGCCCGGGCGTCAATCGGCTTCGTATGCCGGTTTCGATCTGCGTGCTGACGACCGCGGGCAGGATCGCATAGGCGTTCTCGGCCGTCGCGGGCGCGTTGCCCGCGGATTCGAGCGCCTCGATATAGCTCGCATAGACGCTCGTGTCGGGCGTGAGGCGAAACACGAGGCTCGCCGACGGCGTGGTCTTGCCGAGGCTCGATGTCCCGGCTCCGGCTTGCGATGCCGAATAGACCGAGCGCCGGACGCCCGGCACGAATTCGAGTCGCGGCGTGAGCGCGATCCGGTCATAGACGTAGACGCCGCTGTTCTTCACGTGCTGCGCGTAGAAAGGCTTCGCCGCGCCCGCAGGCTTGAGCGTCGTGATCTCGACGGGGTTGTAGAGATTCTGGGCAGCTGTGTAGTGGTACGAGACGAAATCCGGTTGACGGAAGCTCACCTGCGAAACGCCGATCGTCAGATCGTGCGCGAGCGGTCCGGTCTTGAAGAGGCCGTTCGTCTCGACGCGCGCGGTCCAGTTTTCGTATTGCTGGCCGTTTTGCTGCGTCGCCTGCACCTGGCCCGCGCCGGTCTGCCGGTTGTACTTCTGGAAGATCCAGTTCCAGCGGTCGCGATGCGTCACCGACTCGCCGAGCGCGGCGTTGATGCTCCAGTTTGTCGACACCGCATAGTCGGCGCGCAGCAGATGCGTGTCGGCGCTGGCGTGCGTCGGGTAGTCGGCTCCCGATAGCAGGCGGCTCGGATCGGGCATGCGCGGCAATGCAATGCGCCCGTTCTTGCCGGGCGGCGGCAGCGCGATGCCGGCCTGTTCGACGATGCGCGTGTCGATGTGTTCGAAGTCGTACTGGAGTGCGAGCCGGTCGTCGACGCGCCAGTCGAGCGCCGCGCCGATGAACTTGCGTTCGCCGTCGTCGTGATCGATCGGCGGGGCCGCGTGTTCGTCCATCGCATTGATCCGGATACCGAAGCGATCGTCGGGGCCGAAGCGGCGACCGATGTCGGCACGCGCGCCGTATCCGCCGTTCGAATCGCCGAGCAGCGACACGCTCGTGACGGGCTTGGGACCCGGGCGTTTGGTCACGAGGTTGACGATGCCGGCCGGTGTCGCGAATCCGTAGTAGAGCGCCGATGCGCCCTTGAGGACTTCGACGCGATCCTTATCGGCCATCGGCATCCAGACGAGGTTCGTGATCGGAAGCACGCCATTGAAGTAGTAGCTCGAGCGATTGTTCAACGGAATGCCGCGCACGGCGAGATTGTCGTAGGCGACGCCGCTGAGTTGCTGACGCGTGACGCCCGCGACATTGCGCAACGCATCGTAGAGCCCCGTGTCGCCCTGGGCGTCGATGACGCTGCCTGTGACGACATGGACGGTCGCGGGCACGTCGAGCGCATCGACGCCGCGATAGGGGCCGGTGTCCACCGCCGAGGGCGCGAAGCCGTGGGTCCGCTCGCCGGTCACGGCGATTTCGGGTAACGCGTGTTCGGTCGAGCCGGATACGGGCGTCGTCGCATGTGCCGCGCGCGTCGTATCGTCGTCGGCCGTCCCCTGCGGCGGTGCGCCCGACGAGACGGTCCGCGTTTGCGCCGGCCGTCCGGCACGGCCGGCCGGCGCGGTCGTCGTGTCGTCTTCGGCGTCGCGTGTCGGCTCGACGTCGGCGAACGCCGAGCCCGAGCCGAGAACACCGACCGCGAGCAGCGCGTGAATGACGAGCGTTCGCGGGCCGCGCGGCGAGCGCGTGCGTGTCGGTCGGCGGTCTTGCATGGGCGATCCTCGAAAGATTGACGCGCGTGACGACGGCGCGCGAATCCCGCGATAGCCGGCTGTCTAGCGTCGAGTGGTTGTGTAGATAAGAATCAGTCGCATTTGAGGGGTGCCGATATTAAGAAGAAAGGAAGACCTTTCGATTCGAAAGGAATGTTGACTCGATTTTGAGAATGGACGGGGTGTAGCGGATAGCGCGACGCCCGAGATGTCTGGCACGCGCAAAGCGCTTCCCGATGACCGGGGCGCGCGAGTTCGAATCGTGTGTGCCCGTGCCCGTGCCCGTGCCCGTGCCCGTGCCCGTGCCCGTGACGTGACGTGACGTGACGGGACGTGACGGGACGGGACGGAACCGGACCGGACCGGACCGGACCGGGCGGGCGGACCGCGCGTCACTTCACGACGATTCGCGCGGTACCGCGCCGCGCACGTGTGCGACGTGTGGGGTCTTGAGCGGCAACACGACCCACGCCATCACGACGCCGAGCAGTCCGCCGACGATCGTCTCCCAGGCGCGCGCGACGAGGAACGCGACCGAATGTTCGCCGCTTGCCGCGAGCGTGACGATCAAGGTGAACGCGAACGCGCCGCATGCGATGTCGTAACGCTCGGGCAAGGCCATCGCATAGACGATCATCGCGACCGATGCGGCGACCCAGATCGCAAGCGGCGCATGCGCGGCGATCGGCAGGCATGCAAGACCGAGCGGCACGCCGATCAGCGTGCCGACGATGCGACGGCGCACGCGTTCGACGGTCCCTTCTGCGGTCTGCGTCACGACGTAGACGCACGCCGTGATAGCCCATGCGGACTCGGTCAGATCGAACGCGCTGTTCAACGCGATGACGACGAGCGCGGCGGCGGCCGCCTGCAGTCCCATCGCGAACTCGGGCGTGATCCGCCCGTTGCGCGCGGGCATCGCGACGGGCGCCGGCGGCGCGAGCGCGGGCTGTTCGGACGGCCCGCTCAGCACGCGCGGCACGATCGCGGCGACCATCGCGATGAGCGCGGCCACCCCGATCGCCGGCAGATCCGACGGCCCCAGGTGCGCGCCGTACGCGAGCAACTGACCGATATATAGCTGCGAGCCGATGCCCGCGCCGAGCACGCCGTATCGCTTGAGCCATGGCGCGAGGAACGCACCCGAGATCAGGATCCACTCGCCGCCCACGCGCGCATGCGTATCGAGCCAGGGGCACAGCAGCGCGTACAGCGTGGCACCCGCGGCGGCCGCGACGCAGAGCGCGGCGAGATCGCGGCTCGATGCCGCGCGCGTCGCGCGTGCTTCCGATACGCTGGCCCACAGTGCGAAACCGGCCGCCAGCATGCCGAGCGGGACCGTGGGCGGCACGCTCGACGTCAGCGTGTTGAGCGTCGCGAGCGCCAGCGCGAGGCCGTACGCCGTGACGAGCCGCAGCCCCTTGATTCTCCGATGCGCGCCGGGATCGACGCGATCGAGCCAGGCTGGAAGGGTGTCGACGATCTGTTTCATGGGGGAAGTCTCCGCGGCGCCAGGGGCGGCGGCGAGTACGCGCCGCCGTCGATGTCACGGCGCATGGGCCGCAACGACATGATCGGCCGGTTCAATGAGCAGAAAATGAGCGGCGTGCTAGGTGCCAACCGCCAACGGCAAGCGCCGCGTGCCGCTCGTCAAACGTCAAACGCCGAGTGCCGAGTGTTTGGGGGCTAGATGCAGAATCAGAAGGCAGAAGGCAGAAGGCAGAAGGCAGAAGGCAGAGAAGGCAGAGAAGGCAGAGAAGGCAGAGAAGGCAGAAAGCCAAGTTCCATGAGCGACCGGGAGACCGGGCGAATCACGATCGCCCGCGCGGCGTCCCGGGGCCGAGACATGCGAAATCGACGCGGCCAACGGCGCAACGGCGAAGTCATTTATGCAATATGTCGTCCAATGCGCGAGAATCGTGCCTCGATGGGGGCCGCGGCGTCGCGTGTCCGGCAACCCATGCGAATGCTTCTATCGGACACGCGCGTGCGCGATGCGCGCGGTCATCGTGATCGGCTCGATCGACCTTCGGAGTCTCTATGAAAAAAGCACAGGGCAGTTTGGTGAGCTTCCGTCGCCCGGACGGCGGCGAAGTTCAGGGTTACCTCGCAAAGCCCGAAAAGCTCGCGGGCGCGCCGGCCGTGGTGGTCGTACAGGAATGGTGGGGGCTCAACGACCAGATTCGCGGTGTCGCCGACCGGCTCGCGCAATCGGGTTATCTCGCGCTCGTGCCCGATCTTTTCCGCGGCAAATCGACGGTCGAGGAAGCGGAAGCGAACCACTTGATGAGCGGTCTCGATTTCGGCGACGCGGCCACGCAGGATATTCGCGGCGCGGTCGAGTACCTCAAACAGCAGGCTTCGCGCGTCGCCGTCATGGGCTATTGCATGGGCGGCGCACTCACGCTGCTGACGCTTTCGAACGTGCCCGACGTGTCGGCCGGCGTGCTCTGGTACGGCTTTCCCCCGCTCGACTACATCAACCCGTCGGCGATCAAGGGGCCGGTGCTCGGCCACTGGGCCACGCAAGACGAATTCTTCCCGATCGACACGGTCGGGACGCTCGAAACCCGGTTGCGCGATGCGGGCGTGTCCGTCGAGTTTCATCGTTATCTCGCGCATCATGCGTTCGCGAACGAGACGGCGGTCGGCGACGGCCGGATCGCGAAGACGCAGTTCGATCCCGTCTGGGCGCAACTCGCATGGGATCGCACGCTGACGTTCCTCGGCCGTACGCTCTGGGACCAGCCGCCCGGCAAGGCCTGATCGGATCCGGTGCGTCGGCGTCGGCGTCGACGTCAACGCACCGGACCACGCGTCAACCGGGCCGCGCGCGCCTCGGGTCGCGCGTGGCCCGATCCGAAGCACCGCCGCGGCCGGATACCGGATACCGTGTCGACGTGATGCGCTTCGGCCCGGTCCGGCGTGGCATGCCGCCGCGCTTATTCGGCGTTGCGGGCTGCCGCGATGATCGCGTCCGCGACGACCTTCGGCTGGCTCAGCATCACGACGTGGCTCGCGTTCGCATGCGTGACGGTCGCGTTGATCTGCCCGGCCATCGCGACCTGCAGACGCGGATCGATCATCCGGTCCTTGTCCGCGATGACGAAGTACGAGCGCTTGTGGTGCCATGCGGCGTCGGTCACCTTCTCGTTGATGGCCCCCGCGGACCACGGACCTTGCGTCGCGGCGACGAGATGCTGTTGGGCCGGCGTCAGATCCTGCGCGAAGTCCTCTGCGATGCCTTTGTCGGACAGCGTCAGGAAGTTGCCCGAATCCTTGCGGAGCTCGGGCGCCCATGCGGGCGCGGGCTTGTCCTTGATGAGGTCGTTGACCGATGTGCCGCTGTCGGGCGCGAACGCGGCGACGTAGACGAGCGCCTTGACCTTGTCGTCGTTGCCGGCCTGGCTGATGACAGCGCCGCCCCACGAGTGGCCGACGAGCACGACGGGGCCGGTTTGCGCGTCGATCGTGCGTTGGGCCGCGGCCGCATCGTCCGCGAGCGACGTCAGCGGGTTTTGCACGGCGACGACGTGCAGGCCGCGTGCTTCGAGCAACGGCACGACCTTTTCCCAGCTCGATCCGTCGGCGAACGCGCCATGCACGAGCACGACCGTCTTGCCCTTGAGATCCTGATCCGGAGCTGCGTGTGCGGCGCCGAGCGTGAACAGACCGCCGAGCAACACGGTGGAGGCGGCGATTTTCTTGAATGTCGTATTCATGATGCGTTCCTGTCGGAGGGTGTTGAGTGGGCCGAAGCGGCTTCGGTGTGGAACGCATCTTCTCAATCGCGCGGCCCGGCGGGTATCGGACAAATGACCGATGATGGCGGTCGACGCCGAGACGCTTGCCTCGCGGGGTTGTTAGAGACGGCCCCGATCCGATCAACGCAGTACCCTCCGACAGATCCATGCAGACATCGATGACCGTCGCCTCCTTCGAGACCACCGTGCGCGTGTTCGACGCCGTCAGGGCGCTCGCGTTTATCGGCGACCTCAGCATGGGGCAGCCGACCGATCATTCGCCGCGAACCGCGTGGCTCGCCGCGCGCATCGCGCGCGAGGCGGGCCTCGACGACACGGCGTGCGAGGCGGCGCGCGAGGCCTCGTTGTTGCGTTGGTCGGGCTGTACGGCGAACGCGGCCGGCTTCGCGGCGGCGCTCGGCGACGACGTCGCGAGCCGCGAGGCGATGCTCGCGGCGCGTCCGGGATGGTCCGATCCGCTCGAAGCGCAAGGCGGCCTGCGCACGGTCATGACGCCGCTCGCGCAGATCCATTGCGAAGTATCGGGCGAGGTCGCGCGCCTGCTGGGTCTCGGCGACACGACGCAGGCGACGCTGCGTCATATCTTCGAGAATTGGGACGGCACCGGATTGCCTGACCGGCTCGCGGGTCAGGCCGTGCCGCAGACCGTATTCGCCGTCGCGCTCGCAGGCGATCTCGAGACGCTCACGCGCGTCTACGGTGTCGAGCAGGCCCTCGTCGCGATCGCGCAGCGCGCCGATATACGGTATCCGTCGGCATTCGTGCGGATCGCCGCGCGCGAGGCCTCGCACTGGGTTGCGATGCTCGATGAAGAAGACGACGGCGCCGCGCATCGCGGCGCGTCGTCCGATCGTTTCGATACGTTGACGACACCCGCGATGGATCGTTCGACGCCGATCGAATGGATCTCGGAGGTGATCGATCTCAAGCTGCCCTGGATGACGGGGTTTTCGCGCGCGGTCGCGCAGACCGCGGCCGACTGCGCGGACCGTTTCTCGCTCGATGCGCAGACGCGCGCGCGCTTGCATTGCGCGGGACTGATCCACGGCATCGGACGTTCGGCGATTCCGAACGCCGTCTGGAACGTGCCGACGCGGCTGTCGTCGTCGGCGTGGGAGAAGGTCCGGCTCGTGCCGTACTGGACCGCGCGCGCGGGCAATCAGACGGGGCAACTGGCCGACGCGGCGCTGCTTGCGTCCTATGCGTACGAGCGGCTCGACGGATCGGGCTACTTTCGCGGCGTCGCGCGCGATGCGCTGTCGACCGAGGCGCGCATCTTATCGGCTTGCGTGGCCTGGGTCGCATTGCGATCGACGCGTCCGTGGCGCGAGGCGATGTCGGCCGATCAGGCGGCGCGCGTGTTGCGCGATGAAGCCGCGCGCGGGCGCTTCGATATCGAGGCCGTCGAGGCACTGGTGGCCGCGAAGCCGATCGTGCGGCGCACGCCGGATGCCGGCGCTCAGGCCGCGACGCGCTTGTCCGCGCGCGAGATCGATGTCTTGCGTTCGATCTCGAAGGGCGCGAGCAACAAGGAAGTCGCGCGTGAACTCGATCTGAGTCCGAGCACGATCCGCACGCATGTCGAGAACGTGTTCCGCAAGCTCGAATGCTCGACGCGCGCGGCCGCCACGCTCAAGGCGGCCGCGATGGGCGTGCTCTGAGGCCGCGCGCGCCGCGGCGCGCCCTGTCGTAGTCGAGTCAATCGAGGTGTTCGGCCGCGTGCTTGCGCAGCGTCTTGCTGAAATCGTCGAGCCAGCCGATCGACAGCCGCCAGCTTTGCCAATAGAGCTCGACATCGAACGGACGCCCGACCGAGAGTTCGACGAGCGTGCCCTGCGCGAGATACGGCGCGACCATCTTTTCGGGGCACATGCCCCATCCCATGCCGTTCGCGCATGCGCGCAAGAAACCTTCGACATGCGGGATCCAGTGCCGCGGCGGCGCAATCTCGGCGCGCGTGATGCGCCGGATAAAGCGCTGCTGCAATTCGTCCTTCGGATTGAATTCGACGCACGGCGCGCGCCGCAGCGCATCGCGTTTGAGGCCGTCTGCGAAGTAGCGCGCATGGAAGTCCGGCGAGCAGACGGCGCGATACCGCATGCGGCCCAGACGCGTCGAGCGACAGCCTTGCACGGGCTCGGCCTGGGTCGTGACCGCGCCTTGCACGCTGCCGTCGCGAATTCGTTGCGCCGTATGGTCCTGGTCGTCGATCACGATATCGAGCAGCATCTGCCGCGTATTGCAGAACGCCGCGACCGCATCGATGAACCAGGTGCCGACGCTGTCGTCATTGACGGCGACGCGCATCGTCGGCCAATCCCCCGCGAGCGGCGCATGCAGCGACTGCACGGACGGAAGCTGGCCGCCGAGTTCCGATTCGAGCAATTGCACGCGCTCGGTGTGCCGGCATAGCAGCGCGCCCGAGGCTGTCGCGACGCACGGCTGTCCGCGCGTGACGAGCACGCTGCCGACGCGTTCCTCAAGCAGCTTGACGCGTTGCGAGACGGCGGACGGCGTCACGTTGAGCGCTTGCGCGGCACGGCCGAACGAACCGTGTTGGACGACGGCGACGAGCGCATCGAGCAGGGCGTAGTCGAGCATTAGCGTTGCTTAATCCATTTAAGGAGAATGAGATTTTGTAAATTCGGCTTTCGCTGCAGACTACGGCGATTCCAAACCATCGTCCAGTCCAAACGTGAACGCGATCGCTTTCTCGCACGGTGCGGCGCTCTGCGCGTCGTTGATCGTGACCATCGGCGCGCAAAACGCGTATGTCCTTCGGCAAGGGATCTTGCGATCCCGCGTCGCGCTCATCATCGTGCTCTGCGCGTTGTCCGACTTCGTGCTGATCGGCGCGGGCGTCGGCGGCGCATCGGTGCTGGTCGCGCGCTATCCGGCGTTCGTTCACGCGATGCTGTATGTCGGGCTCGCGTACCTGGTCTGGTTCGGTCTCTGCGCGTGGCGCCGCGCGTTACAACGGGGTCATGCGGTGCTTGAAGGCGCGGCCGACGGCGTGTCCGCGGATCGTTCGCGCGATACGCGTGTCGTGCCGGTCGTGCTGACGACGCTCGCGTTGACCTGGCTCAATCCTCATGTCCATCTCGACACGTTTCTGCTGATCGGCACAGCGGGCGCGCGTGAGCCCGAAGGCGCGCGTGTCGCGTTCGCGCTCGGTGCGATGTGCGTGAGCGCCGTGTGGTTCATCGGGCTTGGATATGGCGCGCGTCTGCTCGCGCCGCTGTTCCGGCGCGCGGCCGCGTGGCGCGTGCTCGACGGTGCGATCGGCAGCATGGTCATGCTGATCGCGGTCCTGCAATTTCGCTAACGGATCGTGAAGCGGTACTGCATCGTTTGCGTGATGAACCGTCTCGATGCCTGAACGCCTGAACGCCTAAACGTCACGGCATCGCTTCGCGATCGTGCATCGTGTTCCGCTAGCCGGCTTCATGCTCGCGCTCGTGGCGTCGCGCCTCGTCGCGCTCCCGATTCCGATAGCGATCGATGAGCGCGCGCACGCGCACCTGATCCTCGGGGGATGCGGCAGCATAGATCACGAGGCTCAGATCAGGCTGTCCGTCGACAGCGAAGCCTGAATATTCGAGTTGGATCGAACCGAGTTCGGCATGCCGGATGAGCTTGCGGCCCGCACCGTGCGAACGCACGTCGTTGTCACGCCAGATCGCATCGAACTCGGGACTCAAGCGCGAGAGTTCGTCGACGAACGACTGGATCCGATGCACCGCGCCCGAGCGCGTCGCATCGGCGCGGAATGCGGCCACGACGAATCGCGCGACACTGTCCCAGTCGGATTGGGCGGCGCGGACCTTCGGGTCGAGAAACATCAGACGCAGCACATTGCGCTCGGCGGGCGGCAGCGTTCGATAGTCGTTGAGCAGCGCGAGCGCCGCCGAATTCCATCCGACGATATCCCACGTCGATGTCCGTACGAGCGCCGGACTGTATTCGAGCGAGTCGAGCACGCGTTGAAGCAGCGGCGTGACGCTGCCCGATGCCTGGTACTGGACCTCGGGCGGTCTGCCGAGCGCGAGCAGGAATAGGTGTTCGCGTTCGACGTCGCCGAGCAGCAGCGCGTCGGCGATTCGATTCAGCACTTCGGCCGACGGCGACCCGCCGCGTCCCTGTTCGAGCCACGTGTACCACGTTGCGCTGACGTTCGCGCGCTGCGCGACTTCCTCGCGCCGCAGGCCCGGCGTACGGCGACGCGCGACGGGCAAGCCGAGCGCGGCCGGATCGAGCTTTTCGCGGCGATCGCGCAGGTAAGCGCCAAGCAGATTGTCGTGTTCGTGAGGCATGTCGATCCTGTTAGTCCGTATACCGGTAAGACGTCCCGACTTCACCGGCCGTCGTCGCGAGTAGATAGTAAGCCCGGATGTCCATTGACGAGGAGCATGCGATGCGAGTGTTTGTGACTGGGGCGACGGGATTCGTGGGAACGGCCGTCGTCAGCGAGCTGTTATCGGCCGGACATAGTGTGGTCGGCCTTGCGCGGTCGGATGCGGCTGCGCAGTCTCTGACGGCGGCCGGCGTCGAGGTCTGGCGCGGTTCGCTCGACGATCTCGACGGTCTGCGGCGCGCGGCGGACACGGCCGACGGCGTGATTCACACGGCGTTTATCCACGACTTTTCGAAATTCGTCGAGAACTGCGAGATCGACCGGCGTGCGATTGAAGCGCTCGGATCCGCGCTCAAAGGGTCCGACCGGCCGTTGCTCGTGACATCGGGTGTCGCGTTGCTCGCGCCGGGACGCGTGGCCACCGAGGACGATCGGCTGCCGGATCCTGCCCCGTTTCCGCGCGTATCGGAAGCAGCCGCGCTTGCGTTAGCGGATGCGGGCGTGCGTGCATCGATCGTGCGGTTGCCGCCGTCCGTGCACGGCTCGGGCGATCACGGCTTCGTGCCGATTCTGATCGAGCTCGCGCGTCAGAAGCGGCGCGCCGCATATATCGGCGACGGGCTCAATCGATGGCCTGCGGTGCATCGCGTCGATGCGGCGCGCGTGTTTCGTGGCGCGCTCGAACAGGCCGCGACGGGGTACGCCTATCACGCCGTGGCGGAAGCGGGCGTCCCGTTCAAGGAGATTGCCGCGGTCATCGGTCAGCATCTCGACGTGCCCGTCGTCAGTACGTCGGGCGACGAGGCCGCCGAGCATTTCGGGTGGTTCGAGCGTTTTGCGGGCATCGATGCGGCCACGTCGAGCGAGAAGACTCGGGCGTTGCTCGGCTGGACGCCGACGCAACCGGGGCTGATCGCCGACATGCATGCGGCCGGGTATTTCGACGCGAAAGCCGAAGCCTGACGAGTCGAATCAACACGAGGGTGCGAGAGACGCCGCGTTCACGCGGCGTCTCTCGTGCGCGGCCGTGCACGATCTCAATCCATCGATATCGACGGGCCGGCCTTCCCTACGGCGGCGCGCGGTGCTTCTTCCGCTTCGAGTGCCGCGACGATCTCGATCGCGGCCTGCTGCAACTCGGGCACATATCGGCGCTTCGCTTCGGCCAGGCTGACCGCGCGCGCGAGAAAGACGATGTTCAAACTCGCGAGCACGCGCCCGTTCGAATGAAGCGCGACCGCGATCGCGCCGATCTTGCCTTGCGCGGCCCAGTCGCCATGGTTTGATCCGAAACCGTCGGCCTTCACGCGGCGCAGCAGATTCCGCACGAGCGCATCGTTCATCGCGATCGACTGCTGTTCTTCTCCGCCCGCGCCTGCTCGCAACAATTCCAGAATGTCTTCGCGCTCCGCATCGGGACATGCGCCGAAATACGCGCGACCGGCCGCGGTCAAGAGCATCGGCAAGCGTCGTCCCACCATCGAGCGATGAAACGATAACGGACTGAATCGATGCGTCGTCTCGCGAATGATCATCGCGTCGCCATCGGGCGTCGTCAGATCCGATGGCCATGCGACGCGCTGCAGCAGCTTGCCCATGATCGGCGGCGCGAGCGTCGCGATGCGTTCGTCGTGCGTGAAGCCTTCGCTGAGCGCGCGCACGCGCAACGTCAACCGGAAGCTGTCGTCCGACGAACTCCGTCGCACGAAGCCCTGCTCGACGAGCGTTTCGAGCAGACGACGCGCGGTCGTCCGGTGCAGCCCCGTCGCATCGGCGATCTGCTGGCTCGTCGCGCGGCCGTCTTCCATCGCGTTGAGCGCTTCGAGCACCTGCAGCCCCCGCGCCAGGCCGCGGACGTTCGTGTACGTCGTCATCGCAGAAAATCCTTTTATTTTCAACAATGTGCATTCTATGCACATTTTTCACAAAACGTTGAGCGACCGCTTCGCGCTGCCTAGACTCACGCAAAACTACAACGAACACGGAGATGCGCCGCGCCGCGCGGCAGCCGATGCGATGCGGCGTGCGAACGCCCGATCGGTCCGCGACCCCCGTCCCGCCCCACGATGTTCGTTGCTTTCGTTTGACGCCAACGCGGCTTCGACCGCGCTCAATACAAGGAGACAGACATGCGTCGCGCGCTCGATCCGGCGGCTGGCATCGACCACCCGCCCCCCACGTCAACCGATGTCGCGATCATCGGCGCCGGGCCCGTTGGTCTCATGCTCGCCAATCTGCTTGCACAGCGCGGCGTCCGCGTCGTGGTCGTCGAGAAACTGCCGAAGATCATCGACTATCCGCGCGCGATCGGGCTCGACGACGAGGCGCTTCGCGTGTTCCAGTCCGCCGGACTCGTCGACGCATTGCTGCCCCACACGACACCGAATCACTGGATGCGTTTCACGCTCAAGGGCCGCTGCTTCGCGTCGATCGAACCGCGCACCGACGAATTCGGCTGGTCGCGCCGCAACGCGTTTATCCAGCCGCTCGCCGATCAGGTGCTCTACGAAGGGCTCGACCGCTTCGATCACGCGAACGTATGGCTCGGACACGCGGTCGAGCGTTTCACGCAGGATGCATCGGGCGTCACGATCGAAGTCGAGGACGCAGCGGGCACGCGCAAGTCGCTGCGCGCGGCCTATATGATCGGTGCCGATGGCGGTAACAGTTTGGTGCGTCGCATGCTCGACGTGCCGTTCGAGGGTCGTACGAAGCCGAATCAATGGATCGTCATCGACGTGCGCAACGATCCGGTCGGCTCGCCGCATGTCTATATGCACTGCGACGCGAAGCGTCCGTACGTGTCGGCCGCGCTGCCGCATGGGATTCGGCGTTTCGAATTCATGGTCATGCTCGGCGAGACCGAGGAGGAACTCTCGAAGCCCGAGAACCTTGCGAAGCTCGTGCGTAAGGTCGTCGCCGATACCGAGAAGGTCGATTACATCCGCAAGCGCGTCTATACGCACAACGCGCGTCTCGCGCGCACGTTCCGCGCCGATCGCATCTTGCTCGCGGGCGACGCCGCGCACATCATGCCCGTCTGGCAGGGCCAGGGCTATAACAGCGGCATTCGCGACGCGAGCAATCTCGCATGGAAGCTCGCGATGGTCGTCAAGGGCGAAGCCGGCGACGCGCTGCTCGATTCCTATACCGCCGAGCGCCGCGCGCATGCGCGATCGATGATCCATCTGTCCGAGGTCGCGGGCGACATCTTCGCGCCGACGACACGCTTCGGCAAAGCGTTCCGCGACGCGTTCGTGCGTACGTTCAACGTGTTGCCGTCGGTCAAGCGCTATTTCGTCGAAATGCGCTTCAAGCCGATGCCGCGCTATGAAACCGGCGTCGTGCTGTTGCCCGAACGCGCGCAGCGCAACGGCGTGCTCGCGCGCCTGCTCGCGAAGACGGGCCATACCGCGCCCGGCCGTTTGCTTGGCCTCATGAGCGAGAAGCGCGAGTCGTCGATCGGCCGCATCGTCCATGGCCGCGATCCGCTCGCGCACTCGCCGGTCGGGCGCATGTTCGTGCAGCCGCTCGTGCGATGCGTCGACGGCCGCGTCGAGCGCTTCGACGATGCGATCGGCAACCGGTTTGCGCTCGTCGCATGGGGCGCGGACCCGACCTATGGCCTCACGCCGCAGGCACGCGCGATCTGGCAATCGATCGGCGGATGCTTCGTGATGCTCAAGCCCGATACGCAATTGAGTTTCCATGACGATGTCCCCGGCGATGTCATCGCGCTCGGCGACATCAACGGACGACTCAAGGACTGGTTCACGAACGTCGACGCGTCCGTCGTGCTGCTGCGTCCCGACCGGTTCGTCGCCGGCATGTGCGCGCCGCAACAGGTGTCGTCGTCGATCGTCGCGCTCGCGGCCAAGCTGTCGTTGCGCACGATCCGCGAGGCCGCGCCTGTCCCGCCCGCCCAAGCTGCTCAACCCGCCCACGTGCCGTCGCGCGAGTCCGGGCAAGACCCGGCGACCGCGCTGAGCGCCGCGACCGGAGCCTGATATGCCGATTCATCTCGAGTGTCTGTCCCATACGCCGCTGCATGGCTATGTCGATCCCGCGCCGCACGTCGTGGCCGAGGTCGAATGCGTGACGCAGGCCGCGCGCGCGCGCGTCGAAGCGTTCGATCCCGAACTCGTGATCGTGTTCGCGCCCGACCACTACAACGGCTTTTTCTACGACGTGATGCCGCCGTTTTGCATCGGCGTCGAAGCGAGCGCCGTCGGCGACTTCAAGAGCCTCGCAGGACCGTTGAACGTCGATGCCGGTCTCGCGCTCGCGCTTGCCGCGGACGTGCTCGCCGACGAGATCGACGTGTCGGTCTCGTATCGGATGCAAGTCGATCACGGCTGCGCGCAAGCGCTCGAATTGCTGACGGGCGGCCTCGATCGATACCCGACGATTCCGGTCTTCATCAATTCGGTCGCGCCGCCGCTCGCGACATGCCGTCGCGCGCGGCTGCTCGGTCAGGCGATCGGCCGCTTCGTCGCGCGGCTCGACAAGCGCGTGCTCGTCATCGGCTCGGGCGGCATCTCGCACGAGCCTCCGGTGCCCGAGATCGAAGGCGCGAACGACGAAGTCGCCGAGCGGCTGATCGCGGGGCGCAACCCGTCAGCCGAATCGCGCGCCGCGCGTCAGGCGCGTACGGTCGCAGCGGCCCTCGCGTTCACGTCGGGCACGAGTCCCTTGCATCCGCTGAATCCCGAATGGGACCGTGCGTTTCTCGACCGGCTCGCGTCGGGCGAATTGAGCGCCGTCGACGGCATGACGAACGATGCGATCTCGCGCGACGCGGGCAAATCGGCTCACGAAATCCGGACGTGGATCGCCGCGTTCGGGGCACTCGCCGCGCACGGTCCGTATCGGGCTTCGCTCGATTACTACCGCGCGATCCCCGAATGGATCGCGGGTTTTGCCGCCATGCATGCGTCGCCCGTTGCGCAGGGTACGCGGGCGGTTGTCGATCATCCTGTCGCGGCTGCCGCGGCTTGAACGAACGAGGAGTCTTCGATGCACATGCATGACACCCCCCACGACATCGTCGCGACGCTCGCCACGCGTCTGCACGAAGCCGAGACCACACGCGCGACGATCGATCCCGTGCGCGGTGCGATTCCGATCGACGACGTCAAGCTGGCCTATGCGGTCCAGCAAGCCAATGTCGATCGCCGGATCGCATCGGGCGAACGCATCGTCGGCCGCAAGATCGGTCTGACGTCGCTCGCGGTTCAGCGCCAGCTCGGCGTCGATCAACCCGACTTCGGCACGTTGTTCGCATCGATGGCCTATGGCGATCACGAACCGATACCGTTGTCGACGCTGATCCAGCCGAAGGTCGAAGCCGAGATCGCACTCGTGCTCGAACGCGATCTCACGCGGCGCAAGCATACGTTCGCTGATCTCATCGATGCGAGCGCCTA
This sequence comes from Pararobbsia silviterrae, assembly GCF_003628125.1. Classification (GTDB taxonomy): domain Bacteria; phylum Pseudomonadota; class Gammaproteobacteria; order Burkholderiales; family Burkholderiaceae; genus Pararobbsia; species Pararobbsia silviterrae. The sequence continues at coordinate 197,386 of NZ_RBZU01000010.1, read as the reverse complement.
TGCGCTCGCGGCGATCGAGGTTGTCGACAGCCGTATTCATCGTTGGGATATCCGTTTCGTCGATACCGTCGCCGACAACGCATCGAGCGCGCGGTTCGTGCTCGGCAGCCGGCCGGTCCGGCTCGCCGATCTCGATCTCGCGACGGCTGCGATGACGATGTCGACGAACGGCGAGGTGGTATCGCGCGGCCAAGGAGATGCCTGCCTCGGCAATCCGCTGAACGCGGCGGCGTGGCTCGCGGACCGGATGGTCGCGCTCGGCACGCCGCTGCGCGCGGGCGACATCGTGCTCACGGGCGCGCTCGGCCCGATGGTCGCGGTGACCGAACCCGGTTCGTTCGTTGCGCGGATCGACGGGCTCGGCAGCGTGCGGGCCACGTTCACGGCATAGCGCGCAGGCACGCACGCGCGCACAAGGCACTTCGACAGCACACGACTTAGGACTTTCATGAACACCGAAAAACTCAAGGCCGCGATCATCGGCTCAGGCAATATCGGCACCGATCTGATGATCAAGATCATGCGTCATGGCGAACACCTCGAAGTGGCCGCGATGGTCGGCATCGATGCCGCGTCCGACGGTCTCGCGCGCGCCGCGCGACTCGGCGTTGCCACGACGCACGAAGGCGTCGAAGGCCTCGCACGCCTGCCCGCATTCGCGGATATCGACGTGGTGTTCGACGCGACGTCCGCGAACGCGCACATCCACAACGACGCGTATTTGCGCGCGCTCAAGCCCGGCATCCGGATGATCGACCTCACGCCCGCGGCAATCGGCCCGTATTGCGTACCCGTCGTGAATCTCGACGCGCATCTCGATGCGCCGAACGTCAACATGGTCACATGCGGCGGACAGGCGACGATTCCGATGGTCGCGGCCGTCTCGCGCGTGGCGAAGGTCCATTACGCGGAGATCGTCGCTTCGATCAGCAGCAAGTCGGCGGGGCCGGGCACGCGCGCGAACATCGACGAATTCACAGAAACGACGTCGAAGGCGATCGAAGCCGTCGGCGGCGCGGCGAAGGGCAAGGCGATCATCGTGCTCAATCCCGCCGAGCCGCCGATCATGATGCGCGACACGGTCTACGTGCTGTCGGAGGCCGCCGACGAGGCGCGTATCGAAGCCTCGATCGAGCGCATGGCCGAAGCGGTCCACGCGTACGTGCCCGGCTACCGTCTCAAGCAGAAGGTGCAGTTCGACCGGATTCCGCCCGACGCGCCGCTCACGATTCCGGGTCTCGGACGATTCAGCGGGCTCAAGACGTCGATCTTTATCGAAGTCGAAGGGGCAGCCCACTACCTGCCCGCGTATGCGGGCAATCTCGACATCATGACGTCCGCCGCGCTCGCGACGGCCGAGCGCATGGCGCAATCGATCGCGAACGCATAGGGAGCACGGCACGATGAGCAAGAAACTCTATATCTCGGACGTCACGCTGCGCGACGGCATGCATGCGATCCGCCATCAGTATTCGATCGAGAACGTCCGCGCGATTGCGCGCGCGCTGGACCTGGCCAAGGTCGACAGCATCGAAGTCGCGCATGGCGACGGCCTGCAGGGATCGAGCTTCAACTACGGATTCGGCGCGCATAGCGATCTCGAATGGATCGAGGCCGTCGCGGATGTCGTCGAACACGCGAAGATCGCGACGCTGCTGCTGCCAGGCATCGGCACGATCCACGATCTCAAGGCCGCCTACGATGCGGGTGCGCGCGTCGTGCGCGTCGCGACGCATTGCACCGAGGCCGATATTTCGAAGCAGCATATCGAGTACGCGCGCGCGCTCGGCATGGACACCGTCGGTTTTCTGATGATGAGCCATATGACGACGCCCGAGAACCTCGCGGTCCAGGCGAAAAAGATGGAGCAGTACGGCGCGACCTGCGTCTACGTCGTCGATTCGGGCGGCGCGATGAATATGAACGATATCCGCGCGCGCTTCCAGGCGCTCAAGGCAGTGCTCGATCCCGCGACGCAGACGGGCATGCATGCGCATCACAATCTGAGTCTCGGCGTGGCGAATTCGATCGTCGCGGTCGAGGAGGGCTGCGATCGCATCGACGCGTCGCTCGCGGGCATGGGGGCGGGGGCGGGCAATGCGCCGCTCGAGGTCTTTGTCGCGGCGGCCGAACGCCTCGGCTGGCATCACGGCACGCATCTCTACACGCTCATGGACGCGGCCGACGATATCGTGCGTCCGCTGCAGGACCGTGCAGTGCGCGTCGATCGCGAAACGCTCGCGCTCGGCTACGCGGGCGTCTATTCGAGCTTCCTGCGGCACTCGGAAGTCGCCGCGCGGAAATACGGCCTCAAGGCCGTCGATATTCTCGTCGAGCTGGGTCGCCGCCGCATGGTCGGCGGTCAGGAAGACATGATCGTCGACGTCGCGCTCGATCTCAAACGCGCGCAGACCGACGCGCAGGACGCGCGTATTTGAGCGACGTATCTGAACGACCGTGACGCGATGCGGCGTCGTGTTTCGAGCCGCATGACACGTTCGATGACACGTCCTGCTGCGCGTACCACGCATGCCCCGATGCCCGAACCGGGCGATCTGAACATCGCACCCTGAACCGGACCGCTCGTGACCCCGTACAGATTCGAACCCAGAGAAAAGGATACTTCCATGTCAGCCGTGATCGATCCGCGCACCGAAGCGGAAACCAGCCGCTTTTTCACATTCGTCGAAGGCGATACGCAACTTCGCGTGCATTACAACGATGTCGGAGACGGCGACGAAACCGTCGTCATGCTGCATGGTTCGGGACCCGGCGCAAGCGGCTGGGCGAACTTCAATCGGAATATCGACGCGTTCGCCGACGCCGGCTATCGCGTCCTGCTGCTCGACTGTCTGGGTTGGGGCAAGAGCGATTCGATCGTCTGCACGGGCTCGCGCTCGGACCTCAATGCGCGCGTGCTCAAAGGCCTGCTCGATACGCTCGGCATCGAGCGCGCGCATCTGCTCGGCAATTCGATGGGCGGTCATAGCGCGGTCGCGTTCGCGCTTGCGAATCCGGCGCGTGTCGGCAAGCTCGTGCTGATGGGCGGCGGCACCGGCGGCCCGAGCCAGTTCGTGCCGATGCCGACCGAAGGCATCAAGCTGCTGCAGGCGCTGTATCGCGAGCCGACGATCGAGAACCTCAAGAAGATGCTCAACGTGTTCGTCTATGATCCGAGCACGTTGACCGAGGAACTCATGCAGGCGCGTTTGCAGAACATGCTCGCGCGGCGCGATCACCTCGATAACTTCGTCAAGAGCAGCGCCGCGAACCCGAAGCAATTCCCCGACTACGGTCATCGCCTCAACGAAATCAAGGCGCCGGCACTCGTGATCTGGGGCCGCGACGACCGCTTCGTGCCGATGGATGTCGGCCTGCGCCTTGTCTGGGGCTTGCCGAATGCGGACTTCCATATCTTCGGCCGCTGCGGTCACTGGGCGCAATGGGAACACGCGGCGGCATTCAATCGGATGGCCGTCGAGTTTCTCGCGGACTGAACGTCACGCGAGGTCGCGATGTGCGGCCGCCGGCCGCACATCGGCGGTCTGAACCCATGACGCGCGAGCCAGCCGCGCGTCGGGTGGTCACGCCGACGATGCCGTTGCGCGCGTTATGCCTGCGGTGCGAGCCCGAGCAGTTCGACCGCGTTGTCCTTGAGGATCAAAGGATGCACTTCAGGCTTGAACCCCACCGTCTGAAAGTCTTCGAGCCAGCGATCGGGACGGATCAGCGGGAAGTCCGACGCGAACAGCATCTTGCGCTTGAGCAGCGTGTTCGCGTAGCGGATCAGCTCGGGCGAAAAATATTTCGGCGACCAGCCCGACAGGTCGATATAGACGTTGGGCTTGTGCAGCGCGATCGACAGCGCCTGCTCCTGCCAGGGCCACGACGGGTGCGCGATGATGATCTTCATGTCGGGGAAATCGACGGCGACGTCGTCGAGATGGATCGGCTCCGAGTACTTGAGCCGCAATCCGCCGCCGCCATGCATGCCCGAGCCCATGCCCGAATGACCGCTGTGAAAGACGGCCGGCAGCTTGTGCTCGGCGATGACCTCGTAGATCGGATACGCGAGCCGGTCGTTCGCGAAGAAGGCCTGCATCGTCGGATGGAACTTGAAGCCGCGCACGCCGTATTCCTCGATGAGCTTGCGGGCTTCGCGCGCGCCGAATTTGCCCTTGTGCGGATCGATGCTCGCGAACGCGATCATGATGTCGCTGTTCTTTTGCGCGAACTCGGCGATCTCCTCGTTCGGAATCCGCCGGCGGCCGATGTTCGTTTCGCAATCGACGGTGAACATCACGAAACCGATCTTGCGCTCGCGATAGTGCTCGATCGTTTCGGGGATCGTCGGTCTGCGCCCTTGCTTGAGTACGGTGCCGAAGTACTTGTCCGCCGCATCGTCGAATTCTTTCGCAAAGAGGTCGGGGGGCTGACAGCACGACACTTCGGCATGTACGTGCGTGTCGATCGCGACGAGTTGTTCGATGTCCAAGGCGTGTCTCCGTTATGGGTGTGTTCAGCTCGCGCGCAGGCTTTTGACGCACGACTGCAGCAGGGCGCGAAGCGCGCGCGCATCGGCGTCGTCGATCGTATCGAGCATCGTGCGCTCGACGCGATCGGCCATCTCGTCGCAGCGCCGCAGCATGGTCTTGCCGGCCGCCGTGAGCTGCAGCAGCACGATGCGCTTGTTGTTCGGATCCGGTTCGCGCATGACCCAGCCGTTCGCTTCCATCGTCTTGACGACTTCGTTCGCCGACTGCGGCGTGATGAACGACCGCTCGGCGAGCTGTGCGTTCGACGAGCGCCCGCGCGCGTTGAGCACCGACAGCGCGGTGAATTGCGGCAACGTGAGGCCATGCTCGGCCAAGGCTTCCGACAGGCGCCGCGACACGATGCGGTCGAGTTGTCCGATCAGATAACTCAGCCGCATCGGCGAAGCGCTCGTCGTGGCGGCCGGTGCGACGCTCGCTGCGACAGGCTTCGCGCGCGTCGTCATTTCGGTGTCCCGCACATCGTTGGAAGATTTTCTGGCCATTGCGTCATGCGTGTTCGAAGGTCGTACAGGGTTTGTACCGACGCGATCATATTCTACTTTACATATCAGGAAGCCTGATATTAAATTGTGTTCACGGTCGCGATCGCGACGACGCACATGGAGACACGAATGAACTACGAAGGTCGCTGGAAAACGGTCAAGGTCGCGGTCGAAGACGGCATTGCGTGGGTCACGTTCAACCGTCCCGAGAAGCGCAACGCGATGAGCCCGACGCTCAACGCCGAGATGATCGACGTGCTTGAAACCGTCGAGCTCGACAACGATGCGCACGTGCTCGTGCTGACGGGCGAAGGCGATGCATGGACGGCCGGCATGGATCTCAAGGAGTATTTCCGCGAGATCGACGCGGGTCCGGAAATCCTGCAGGAAAAGATTCGTCGCGACGCAAGCCGCTGGCAATGGCAATTGCTGCGCATGTACTCGAAGCCGACGATCGCGATGGTCAACGGATGGTGCTTCGGCGGCGGGTTTTCGCCGCTCGTCGCATGCGATCTCGCGATCGCGGCCGATGAAGCCGTGTTCGGTCTCTCGGAGATCAACTGGGGCATTCCGCCGGGCAATCTCGTCAGCAAGGCCATGGCCGATACGGTCGGTCACCGCAAGGCGCTCTACTACATCATGACGGGCGATACGTTCACGGGTCCGCAAGCGGCCGAGATGGGGCTCGTCAACAAGAGCGTGCCGCGCGCGCAACTGCGCGACGAAGTGCTCGCGCTCGCGTCGAAGCTGCTCGACAAGAATCCGGTCGTGCTGCGTGCCGCCAAGCACGGCTTCAAGCGCAGCCGCGAACTCACGTGGGAACAGAACGAAGACTATCTCTACGCGAAGCTCGATCAGGCCAACGGTCGCGATCCCGAGCATGGCCGCGAGAAGGGACTCAAGCAGTTCCTCGACGACAAGAGCATCAAGCCGGGTCTGCAGGCGTATAAGCGCTGACCCGGACGTGCCGACGGATGCGCGCCGGAGGATAGGCGCGGCGGCGTCGGCGCGCGACATATCGAATCGGTCCGCGGCGGGGCCGCCGTATCGCCGATTCGTTCTCTGTGCAGCAGGGCGCGCAACAAGCGCTCGCACGACACCGCGCACGACGATTCTCTGAACGTGCAGTCGAGCGTCGCCGGGTCCGCGTGAAGCGGGTGCGGCGGCAGCCTTCTTAGGAGACAGGCTTTGGAATCGAAGCCGACTGAGGGACGCGGCATGGAGGCCGCGCAAACGCCGTTCGCCGGCTACCGTCCGGTATCGATCGGACAGTCGTCGCCGCGCGTCGAGCGGCGCGGCGAAGATTGGTATATCGAGGCGCGCGAGCCGCTGGGCGCGTACCCGCACCTGCTCACGGAGCGCCTCGTCAGCGGCGCGCGCGCGCATCCGGATCGTTGGCTCGTCGCGCGCCGCGGCGCGGACGGCGAATGGATCGGCATCAGTTATGCGCAGATGCTCGAACGCGCGCGTTCGATCGGACAGGCCTTGCTCGACCGCCATCTTTCGACGGATCGGCCGCTCGTGATCTTGTCGGGCAACGATCTCGAACATCTGCAGCTCGCATTCGGCGCGATGTGGGCCGGCGTGCCGTACTCGCCCGTGTCGCCCGCGTATTCGCTCGTTTCGGGCGATTTCAACAAGCTGCGCCATGCGATGCGTGTGCTGACGCCGGGTCTCGTCTGTGTATCCGACATCAATACATTTTCGCCGGCGCTCGCGGCGGCGGTGCCGTCCGATGTCGAGTGCGTGACGATCGCGGCGCCCACCGGCGCAACGGCGGCAGAATCGACACACATGGCGACGCGCAAGACGACGCTGTTTTCCGATCTGATCGCGACCCGAGCGCATTCGGTCGATGCCGCACATCAAGCCGTGACACCCGACACGATCGTCAAGTTTCTGTTCACGTCGGGGTCGACGAAGCTGCCCAAGGCCGTACCGACGACGCACCGGATGCTGTGCGCGAACCAGCAGATGCTGCTCGAGACGTTCCCGGTTTTCGGCGAGGAACCGCCCGTGCTCGTCGACTGGTTGCCCTGGAACCATACGTTCGGCGGCAGCCACAACGTCGGTATCGCACTGTATAACGGCGGCACGCTGTATATCGACGACGGCAAGCCCGTGGCGGGCAAGTTCGACGAGACGCTGCGCAATTTGCGCGAGATTGCGCCGACGATCTATTTCAATGTGCCCAAGGGCTGGGAAGAACTGACGGCCGCGCTCGAATCGGACGCACAGCTTCGCGCGACGTTTTTCTCGCGCGTGAAGATGTATTTCTTCTCGGGTGCGGGGTTGTCGCAGGCGGCGTGGAATCGACTCGAAAACGTCACGCGCGAGTATTGCGGCGAGCGCATCCGGATCATGGCGGGTCTCGGCATGACCGAGACGTCGCCGTCATGTTTGTTCACGACGGGGCCGATCATGCGCGCGGGCTATGTCGGATTGCCCGCGCACGGTTGCGAGGTCAAGCTCGCGCCCGTCGACGGCAAGCTCGAAGTCCGCTTCCGCGGCCCGCACGTGATGCCCGGATATTGGCGTATCGCCGAGGCGGATGCGCGCGACGTGTTCGACGACGAAGGCTACTACCGGACCGGTGACGCCGTGCGATTCGCCGACCCGGCGCAGCCCGAAATCGGGCTGATGTTCGATGGCCGCATCGCCGAAGACTTCAAGCTGAGTTCGGGCACGTTCGTGAGCGTCGGCCCGATGCGCGCGCGGATCATTTCGGAAGGCGCGCCGTATGTGCAGGACGCCGTCATCACGGGGATGAATCGCGACGATATCGGCGCGCTGATCTTCGCGCGTCTCGACGATTGCCGACGCCTCGCGCAATGCGATGCATCGACCGGCGCGACCGAGGTCTTCGCGGCGCCCGCGGTGCGCGCGTTCTTCGCGTCGCTGCTCAAGCGGCTCAATGCATCGTCGACGGGCAGCGCGACGTGGATTCAGCGTTTGCGGCTGCTTGAAGAACCGCCGTCGCTCGATCGCGGGGAGATCACCGACAAGGGGTCGATCAACCAGCGCGCCGTGCTCTCGCATCGGGCCGCGCTTGTCGAAGCGATGCACGCCGCCGGCGCGCCCGACGCGTCCGTGATCGTTGCGGATACCGCTCGATCCGCATGAGATGAGCCTGATATGACGGTTTCGTATCAAGCGCCGCTGCGCGACATGCGCTTCGTGATCGAAGAATGGCTCGACGCGCCGCGCGACTGGCAACGTGTCGACGCGTGGGCGACGCTCGATGCCGGCACGGTCGAACACGTGCTCGGCGAAGCCGCGCGTTTCGTGTCGGAGCAACTTGCGCCGCTCGACGGGCCGGGCGATCTCGAAGGATGCCGGTTCGTCGACGGGCAGGTCAGCACGCCGCGCGGTTTTCGCGAGACGTATCGCGCGTTCGTCGAAGGCGGATGGCCGACGCTCGCGCTCGCCGAAGACGCGGGCGGACAGGGATTGCCGCAGTTGCTCGACGCCGCGCTCCAGGAAATGCTCGCGGCGGCGAATCACGCGTGGCTCATGTCGCCGGGGCTCACGCACGGGGCGACGGCCTGTCTGTACGCGCACGGGTCGGACGCGCTCAAGCGCGATTATTTGCCGAAGATCGCGAGCGGCGAATGGCTGACCACGATGTGCTTGACCGAACCGCAGGCGGGCAGCGATCTCGGCCTGATCCGGACGCGCGCCGAGGTGGACACCGAAGCGGATGCCGACTCAGGCGGATACCGGATCACCGGCAGCAAGATTTTCATCACGGGCGGCGAGCACGATCTGACCGACAACATCGTGCACCTCGTGCTGGCGCGTTTGCCGGATGCGCCGGCGGGCACGCGCGGCTTGTCGTTGTTTCTCGTGCCGAAGTGGATCGCGCGCGGTGGTGTGTGCGGCCACGAGGGCGACCGCGAGCGCAACGGCGTGCATTGTGACGGCATTGAAAAGAAGATGGGTCTCAAGGCCAGCCCGACATGTGCGATGCGGTTCGAGCATGCGCGCGGCTGGCTGATCGGCGAGCCGCATCGCGGGCTCGCGTCGATGTTCGTCATGATGAATGCGGCGCGTCTGCAGGTCGCGATGCAGGGCGTCGGGCATGCGCAGTTCGCGTGGCAACGTGCGAGCGCGTACGCGACCGAACGCTTGCAGATGCGGGCGGTGTCGGCGCCGCCGGGAACACACGCGCCGGCGCCGATCGCCGCGCATCCGGCCATGCGCCGGATTCTCATGGACATCCGCACGACCGTCGAGGGTGCGCGCGCCATCGGTTACTGGATCGCGCACGGGCTCGATATCGCGGCCCACGATCCCGATCCGGATGCGCGTGCGCGCGCCGAACAGATGGCGGCGTTGCTGACGCCCGTCGCGAAGGCGTTTTTCACGGCCCATGGATTTGCGTGCGCGTCGAATGCGCTTCAGGTCTTCGGCGGCTACGGCTATATCCACGAGTACGGCATCGAGCAGACCGTGCGCGACAGCCGCGTGTCGATGCTCTATGAAGGCACGAACGAGATTCAGGCGATCGATCTGCTCGTGCGCAAGGTCATCGGCGATGGCGGTGAGCGGCTTCGTATGCTGCTCGATACGCTCGTCGCGGAGGCCGATCGTTGCACGGCCGGACATGACTCGACGGAGCGCGGCCCGAGCGCCGCATACGCCGACGCGCTCGTCGCGAAGGCGCACGTCTTGAGATCGATGTGCATGCATGTCGACGTCTTGAGCACGGCACTCGCGCGCGACAGCGTCGCCGATGCCGAGCTGCCTTACCGCGTCGCCGACGACTATCTCGCGATGCTCGGATGGCTGTTGCTGACCTTCGCCTGGTTGCGTACCGCGCGCGTCGCGCATCGCGAGCCGGCGCACGAGGCTTGCGCACGCGACGCGTTCTACGCGGGCAAGCGCGCGGCCGCGGCGTATTTCTTCGACTATCGCGTGGCCGAGTTCGAGCATCGCAGGCGTCTCGTCGAGGCAGGATTGCGCGCCGATCTGCCGTGCGACGCGGCGCTATCCGGCGCATCCGATGTCATGTAGTCGTGCACTCGCCCGCGCCAAGCGCGTTTTTCGGCTCAAGAGCTGGACGTAGACGCCAGCCTTTGCCTTCATCAGGAGACAGGAGACACCGTGTCCACTACCACTACACAACGCCCGGTCGCCGCGACCACGGGCACGGCATGGGTGTTGAGCCTGTGCCTGATCGTCGCGATTCTCGAAGGCGTCGATCTGCAGTCGACCGGCGTGGCCGCGCCGCGCATGGCGCATGAATTCGGGCTGTCCGTCACGCAGATGGGGCTCGCCTTCAGCGCGGGCATGTTCGGCCTGTTGCCGGGCGCGATGATCGGCGGCCGGCTCGCCGATCGTATCGGCCGCAAGCGCGTGCTGTTGCTCTCGATGGTCGTGTTCGGCATGTTCTCGATTCTGACCGCGCTGGTCTGGAGCTTTCCGAGCCTGCTCGTCGCGCGCGTGCTGACGGGGCTGGGTCTCGGCGGCGCGATGCCGAATCTCATCGCGTTGTCGGCCGAGGCGGTCGCGCCGCGGCGCCGGAATACGGCGGTCAGCATCATGTATTGCGGCATGCCGCTCGGCGGCGCGCTCGCGGCATTCATCGGCGTGCTCAGCGCGGGCGATACCGCGTGGCGGCACATCTTTTACGCGGGCGGCATCGGACCGTTGATCGTCGTGCCGCTGCTGCTGCTCTGGCTGCCCGAATCGCGCGCGTTCGAAACCGAGAGCGCGGTCGCGCGAGGCACGGCGGTCGAACCCAAACCGACACTCGCGGTGCTGTTCGGTGAGGGCCGCGCGGCGGCGACGATCGAAATCTGGATCAGCTACTTCTGCACGCTGATCGTGCTGTATTTCCTGCTCAACTGGTTGCCGTCTCTGATCGTGAGCCGCGGCCTGAGTCATGCGCAAGCGGGCGTCACGCAGATCTTCTTCAATGCGGGCAGCGTGATCGGCGTGCTCGCGCTCGGTCTGCTGATGGATCGCTACAAGCCGCGCGCGATCGTGACAATCGTCTATGTCGGTATCGTCGCGTCGTTGATCGCGTTGTCGGGCGCGATGACGATGGGCGCGCTGTCGGTCTCCGTGCTGTTCGCGGGCATGTGCGTCGTCGGCGCGCAAGCGGTGCTCTATGCGCTCGCGGCGGCCTGTTATCGGACCGAATTTCGCGGTACGGGCGTCGGCGCCGCCGTGGCGGTCGGCCGCCTCGGTTCGATCGTCGGACCGCTCGCGGCCGCGCAACTGCTCGCGATCGGCAAGAGCGCATCGATGGTCATCGGCGCGAGCGTGCCCGTCACCGTCGTCGCGCTCGTCACCGCGTGGCTCGCGGTCCGGCATGCGCGGGCGGACTGAAGGTCGCCGCGCTTAGCGATAGAACATCGACGGCGCAATGCCGAAGTGCTTCTTGAACATCGCGGCGAACGCGCTCTGGCTCGTATAGCCGTGGTCGAGCGCGACGTCGACGATCTTCTCGCCGTGCGCGAGCCGTTCGAGTGCGAGGAACAGCCGCGCATGCTGACGCCAGCGTCCGAATGTCATACCGGTTTCGCGATGAAACTGCCGATGCAGGGTGCGCTCCGCGATACCGAACGCCTGGGCCCAGTCGAGCACGGCGTGCGCCTGATCGGGCGCACCCATGATCGCGTCGCAGATCGTGCGCAGCCTCGTATCGACGGGCCACGGCAGATAAAGCGGCAGGCGCGGGATCGCCGCGAGTTCGGCGAGCAGCAGATGCATGATCAGCGCGTCGCGGCTGCCCGGCGCATAGTCGAACGGCACCTCGACGGCTGCGAGAATCAGCTCGCGCAGCAGTGCATGAACTTCGACGACGCAACTGCTGCTCGGCAAGTGATCGACGGTTCCGGGTTCGACGAACACCGTGCGCATCTTGACGTTGCCGCTCATGCGCACCGTATGTTCGAGCCCCGCGTCGAGCCAGACGGCCCGGGTGGGCGGGACGACCCAGCGACCCGTCTGCGCTTCGATGAGCATGACGCCTTCAATCGCGTAGAGCAGTTGCGCGCGCCGGTGCGTATGCGGGGCGACCCACGCGCCGGACGGGTAGTCGGCCGCGAGCACGGCGACGGGCATCGGCGTCTGTTCGTAACGGACGTGGACGTCATGCGGCGGCGACGGGATCATCGAGGTGGCAGTTTTACGATAAGTCTCGCCAGTTTAGCGTGAGACGGATCGCGACGGCGCGCGCACGATCGGGCCTTCCCTGTTTCGGAGACGATCCTCGCCATGTCCGCGCCGTATTTCCTGTTCCCTTTTGCCGCGATCCTGTTGTGGGCCGGCAATGTGATGGTGTCGAAGCTGTCGGCCGGCACGATCGACCCGACTGCGATCACGTTCTGGCGGCTCGTGCTGGCGACCGCGCTGATGAGTCTGTTCGTGTTGAAACCGGCCTGGCGCAATCGTGCGGCGATCGTGCCGCAGTTGCCGCGGCTCGCGTTCCTGGGTTTTCTTGCGATGGCGTTGTTTCAATGCCTGTCGTACGAGGCCGCGAAAACGACGACGGCGACCAATATGGCGATCATGACGTCGCTCGTGCCGTTGCTGACGATGGGGTTGTCGGTCGTCGTGCTGCGCGAGCCGCCGACGCGCGGCATGGTGTTCGGCGGCCTATTGTCGTTGGCCGGGCTCGTGTATCTGATCAGCGCGGGACAGCCGAGCGCGTTGCTCGCGGGCGGCGCGCACCTCGGCGATCTGCTGATGCTCGACGCGGCGCTGGCGTACGCGCTCTATAGCGTGCTGGTGCGGCGCTGGCATGTGGGCTTGCCTTCGTGGCAATCGACCTATGTCCAGGCGATGTTCGCGCTGGTGTTCATGTTCGTGTTCGATTTGCGCTTGCCGTGGGAGACCATGTTGCCGAATCGCGCGAGTTTGCCGCTGATCGCGTATGCGGGCAGTCTCGCATCGGTCGTGCTGCCGTACTTCTGGATGCAGGGCATCCGGCATCTCGGTCCGAATCGCTGCAGTATGTTCATGAATCTGCTGCCCGTCGCGACCGCGGCCATCGCGGTCGGGTGGTTCGGCGAGCATCTGCATGGGTATCACGTGCTGGGCGGCGGCGTCGCGCTCGTGGGCGTATTGATCGCGCAGTTGTGGCGGCGTCCGCTGTCGGGCGGCGTCGCTTCCGGCGCGATGCGCACGTCCGCGAAGACTTAGTTCAAAGCAGTGCGGGATCGACTTGCGGCACCATGGCCGCAAGTTTGAGCAACAGTGCCGCCTGGGTCGCGACGAACTCGGCGATCTTCCTGACGAGTGCGCGTTCGCCATCGAGATAGACGGGGGCGTTCGCAAGCTCGAGCGCGATCTTCGGAGCGCTCTTGGCCATGCGGATCATCTCGCGCGCGAGAAACGCCGGACGCGTCTGCGTGCGATGCGCGAAGTCGGCCAGTGCGAACGCCGAGATCTCGTCGAGCCGAAACACGTCGCCGTAGGCCATGGCCATGTCGAGATCGAATGCGCCGTCATAGCTCATCACCGAGACGAGGTCATACAGCGGTGTCGGGGCGAGATAGTGGTGATGCTGAAAGAACGAGACATTCTTGCCGTGCGCATCCGTGTTGCCGATCAGCAATTGAAGCAGCGCCCACCGGATCAGATGCGTGCGCGCGATCGCGGGATTCGCCATATAGGGCATCAGCGAGAAGAGTTTCTCGAAGCTCACGCCGTCACGGATATGGCGCACGTCGGCCGCGCCGCCGAAATTGCGTTCGTACTTGAAGCCCGATGGCACGTCGAGCGCCTGGCATCCGTCGATGACGTGTCGCCGCTTCACATGGCGGGCGCGTTGCGGATCGCCGGGTTCGGCCTCGATCTCACGATCGAATCGCGTAATGAGCAGCACGGGGTCCGGGATCCGATGGATCGCCACGGGGGCAACCGATACACTCAAATGCGCGGCGAACGTCATGCAGAAGTGCTCGTTTGCGACCATGAACGGCGCCTTCGGATTGCGCCCTTCGGGCTTCAGGATCGCCGTTGAGCTTAGTGAGCCGTCGACGAGATAGAAGCGGTCGCCTTCGACGAGCACCTGCAATTTGTCCTGATACCCGGCAAGCGACAGGCGAACCGCCCCGTCCCAGACCTCGAAGGGCACCGCGTCGCGCTCGCGAATGCGTTCACTGAGTTCCTCGTGCGTGAGTTCTCGACGAATCGGCGCCATGTCGTCAGGGGACGGGCCGACGAGCGCGCCGTCGGGCTGCGCATCGACGGGAAGAAAACTCAGCGCGCCGACGGGCTCTTTGCCGAGCACGCGAATCAGGCCGAACGTATTGTCCTTCGAGATCTGATTCATGCTGGCCGCGACATCGAGCGCGCGGCCTTCGGGCAACAGGTTTTCGATAAATCGCTGCACCGTGCTCGAACTTGGCGCCGGGCCGTTCAACGGCACATGCGGCGAGAGCGGAAAGCTTGCCGTGTTCGACGACCAAGCGCGGTCATAGTCGAACGCATAGCGCGCCTCGCGAGCGTCGTGGGTCAGCCTTCCGACGGGCGCGCTTTGGCTCGTGATGCTCAGCGACGACGTCATCAGGCCGACTCCTGCGCATCGGTTCGCACCGCGCGAACCGCGGTCTCGGTTTCGAGTCGCGTCACGACGACGAGTGAGAGTCCGAGACCGTCGAGCACCTTGAAGACTTTGTCGAGGCCGACGGAACGCCCGTTTTCGAGCCGCGAAAGCACCTCTTTCGATACGCCGATCAGGTCGGCCGCATCGTCGATGCGCAACAGGCTCCGCGCACGCTGGTTTCTCACGAGCGCGCCGAGTTCGGCCATGCTGCGCGCGAGGGGATCCGGGTCGTCGATCGAAGGAGGAAGCGTGCGTGACATAATTTCGATAATTTAGGAATTAATGGGTTTGAAGAGTCATTAGCGCGATAGTTCCTAATATATCGGAATTAATTGGACGCGATGCTCTGAACGTCGATAGTTCCGATATTTTAGGAAGAAATGTGTTTTGTGCCGAGAAATTCGCATTATTCCTAAAATACCGGAATAAAGTGCGATCGATCGAAGCCCGGCACCTTAGCGCCGGCAGTTAGTATCCGGCGCGCGTGCGCCGTGTCGATTCGGCCGATTGGCATCGCATCGAGGCGAATCGGCGAGCGAGGAGAGGGTGAGCGCGGGGGAGGACGAGCGCGCGCGGCCTCTACGGTGCAGGTCTCTGCTCGCACCGTACACGCCGAAAAGCCCGGCAACCGGTCCCGCATCGAGCGAGACCGCGTCGAACGAAAAAGCGGCTCCCGTGACCGCGGAGCCGCGCGACAGACGATGCAGCCGCTAGATGACCTTCGATTTGTCGAGCTTCGATCCCGTGGCCTCGTTGTAGCGCTCGACATATTCCTCGATGAGCTTGCGTACCGCGCGGCCGATCTTGCGGTAGTCGGATTCGTTGAGATTCGCGAGCGACACGCGCCCCGACGGATGCGGCGTGCCGAAGCCCATGCCCGGCAGCAGCACGACGCGCGCTTCGCTCGCGAGCCGGAACAACAGCTCGGTCGGCTCCGTATTCGCGAGCAGCCAGTCGACGAACTTGCGTCCGTATGCGCGCTCGCCGAGAAACTCGACGTCGAGAATCGTGTAGTAATCGACCTGGTCCGGATCGTCGTCCTTGAACGAGATGCCGATCTCTTCGTATAACGCCTGCTTGCGCCGGCGAATCACGCGCTTGAGCGCATTCTTGTACGCATCGGGCGTGTCCATGAGCGCGAACAGCGAAAACAGCACCATCTGCACCTGTTGCGGCGTCGAAAGCCCGGCCGTGTGATTGAGCGCGACAGTGCGGCTGTCGGCCACGAGGCGATCGATGAATTTCAGGTTATCGGGGTCGGTCGTGATCGACTCGTAGCGCTTGTGTAGCTCGGCCTTCGTCGCCTTCGGCAAATCGGACAGCAGCTTGTCGAGCACGTTGTCGCGATGCGTCGCGATCGTGCCCAGACGCCAACCGGTCGCGCCGAAATACTTCGAATACGAGTAGACGAGGATCGTATTGCGCGGCGCGAGCGCGAACAGCGACACGAAGTCGTCGGCGAATGTCCCATAGACGTCGTCGGTCAGCAGGATCAGATCCGGCCGCTCCTTGATGATGTCGGCAATGTATTCGAGACTCTCGTCGCTGATCTTGACCGACGGCGGATTGCTCGGATTCACGAGGAAGAACGCCTTGACCTTCGGATCGCGAAGCTTGTCGAGCTCCTTGTTCGTGTATTGCCAACCCTTCGAGACGTCGGCATTGAGATTCACGACGTTGAGCTGATAGTCGTTGAGACTCGGAATCTCGATGTACGGCGTGAAGATCGGCATGCCGAGCGCGATCGTGTCGCCGGCCGTGATCAGGTGATTCTCGCGCATGGTATTGAAGATGTACGTCATCGCGGCCGTGCCGCCTTCGACCGCGAAAATATCGAACTCGCCGACGAACGGGTGCTTGCCGATCATCTCGCGCCGCAGATACTGCCCGACGATGACTTCGGATATCTTGAGCATGCGATCCGGCACCGGATAGTTCGACGCGAGAATGCCCTCGCACATTTCATAGAGAAAGTCGGTGCCCGACAGCCCGAGCTGATCGCGGACATACGATACGCAGCCCGCGAGGAACGCAACGCCGGGTACGTCCTTGTGTTCGCGCACGAAGAGTTCGAAGCGCTCGGCGAGTCCCTCTCGCTTCGGAAAGCCGCCGACGCCCTCGGGCATATAGGCGAACGAACGCTCGGCCTCGCGCATCGCGAACAGGCCCAGTTGCCAGAAGCCGTGCCGCGGAATCGTCGCGAGGAAGTTCGGATTGCCGCGCCCCGCGTTGAGCATCGCGAGGTTCGCCGCGCGTTCGACGGCGCCGCCGCCCGCGGCCTTGATGAGTTCGTCCTTGAGTTCGAACGGGCTCAGCATCGAAAGCTTTGCTTGTTCGCTGTCGCGTTTGCCTTTGGCCATGATGGCGTCTCCAGTGCGAAGAAGTGCGGGTTGAGGGCGTCTCGCGTCGCGAGCCTGGCGTGCGTGCCCCGAGGGCCGCGCGCAAGACGCCGGATCAGACAAGGCCGACGACGAGCGGACCGAGCAGCGTCAGCAGCACGTTGGCGATGGCATAGGTGATGGCGAACGGCACCGTGGGCACCGCGCTTTCGGCTTTGTCGAGCACGCCGCCGAACGCCGGATTCGCGCTGCGCGAACCCGATAGCGCGCCCGCGAGAATCGCCGCGTTCCGATACCCCAGCACGTAGCGGCCGAACACCATCGTCAGCAGCAGCGGGAACAGCGTGACGAACACGCCGAGCAGAAAGATCGTGAGGCCGAGCTGCTTGATCGTGACGACGGCTTGCAAACCCGAATTGAGTCCGACGACCGCGACGAACGCGGCGAGACCGAAGTCCTGGAGCAAGCGCGACGCGGCGCTCGGCATGACGCCGTACATCGGATGCTTGCCGCGCATCCATCCGAACAGCAGGCCCGCGAGCAGACAGCCCCCGCCCGAGCCGAGCGTCAGCGGAATGCCCGCGATGTTGACGACGACGAGACCGATCAGCAGCCCGAGCACGAGGCCGACGCCCATATAGATGAAGTCGGTCTTGATCGTATAGGGCAGCTCGTAACCCGCTGCCTGGACCGCGCGCTTGGTGTCCTTCGCGGTGCCGTAGAACGTGATGACGTCGCCGTGCTCGACCTTCGTGCCCGCGAGAACCGGAACGGGCTGGCCGACGCGCGTGATGCTTTCGACGAATACGCCGTGCCGCAGCGTGCGATCGACGCGCTCGCGGATGTCGCCGATCGTGTGATGGTTGAGCCCCTTGGCGGTGAATACCGCTTGCCGCGTCTGGAGGATCAGACTCGCGTCTTCGGAGTCCGTGACCTCGGGACCGATGAGCCGCGCGACATCGACGATCTGCTCGCGACGCCCGACGACGAGCACGATGTCGTCCTTCTGCAGCACGGTATCGGGTTCGGGCTCGAACGCCTTGCCGGCGCGTCGTACGCGCTCGATCGCGATGTAGTCGTTCTCGAGACTTTCGATCTCGTCGACCTTCTTGCCTTGCGCATCGAGGACGCGGTACGCACGGCCGAACAACTGTCGCAATGCCGTGACCTGTCCGGTCGCGAGCAAGGGCGTGCCGCCGCTCATCTCGGCCTCGGCCTGGATCGACGCTTCGCGCAGGCCCTGGCCCATGAACTTGGGCAGCACGTTCACGCAGACGATGATCGCGCCGAGCGAGCCGAACACGTAGGTCACCGCATAGGCGATCGCGACGTCCGACTGCAGCGACTTGACCTGATCGGCGGGCAGACCGAGCCGCGCGATTGCGTCGCCGGCGGTGCCGATGATCGCGGATTGCGTGAGCGCACCGCCCGCGAGGCCCGCCGCAATGCCCTTGTTCAAGTGGAACAGCTTGGCGCAGATGACGACCGTGATCAGCGCCGAGACCGCGAGAAACACGGCCATCGCGATTTCGCGCAGCGTCTTGCGATTCAGCGAATTGAAAAAGCCCGGCCCCGAGTCGTAGCCCACGGCGTAGATGAAGACCGCGAACATGACGGCCTTGACGCCGTTGTCGACCGTCACACCGACCTGGCTGATGACGACCGCCGCGAGCAGCGACCCGCCGACGCCGCCGAGCTGGAACTTGCCGAAGTTGATCTGGCCGACGTAATACCCGACGGCCAGCGACAGGAACAGTGCGATTTCAGGAGACTTATGGAAGATCGTGTGTAGCCAGTCCATCGTGTCCTCACTCGGTCATCAGGCGCGGCGGCCCGGTTCGTCGATGCGTACGCTCGATGCCCGCGTCGCGCGCGGTTCATGTGTTCAAGCGCGGCGGTCGACGGCCTATCCCAACGTGCTCGCGAGTCCGACGACGACCGGCCCCATGAGCGGCAGCAAGATGTTCGATAGTGCGTACGTGATCGTGTAACCGATGACAGGCGTCGAATTCCCGGTCACGCCGACGAGTGCGCTGATCGCGGGCGTGCTGCACTGCTGGCCCGCGATCGCGCCGAGCAGCATCGGAATGTCGAGCTTGAGCAAATAGCGGCCGATCACGAGCGACAGCGCGCCGGGCACGAGCACCATCAGGATGCCGACGAGCGGCAACGCGATGCCGTACTCGCGCACGAGCTTGATCGCATCGGGACCCGCCGATAATCCGACGGCCGCGATGAAGGTCGCGAGGCCGAAGTCCTTGAGGATCTGCGCGGCAGCCGGCGGCAGCGACCCGACGAGCGGATGCCGCGAACGGACCCACCCGAACAACAGGCCGGAAAGCAGACATCCGCCGCCCGTGCCGAGCGACAGCGCGATGCCGCCGACGCGGCCGCCGATATGGCCGAGCGCCATGCCGATCAGCACGCCGATGCCGAGATAGACGAAATCGGTTTTCTGCGTGGGCCTCAGCGGATAGCCGAGCGATGTCGCGCCGCGTTCGACGTCGGCCTTCGCGCCGACGAGCGTGAGCACGTCGCCGCGATTCAGACGCGTGCCGGGCAGCGCCGGAATCGTCGCTTCGAGCCGCGTGATCGCGGTGATATAGATGCCGCGGCCTTGTTCGGGCTTCGCGCGTTGACGCAACTCGGCGAGCGTCGCGCCTTCGGCGTCCTTGCGCGTGAGCACGATGTCGAGGCGTTTCCCGGTCGCGGCGCCGAACACGTCACGGCCCGCGATTTCGATGCCGATGTCGTGCGCGGCGGCAAGCAGTGCGGTTCGTCGGCCGAATACGAGCGCGATGTCGCCGTTCGCGAGCACGAAATCGTGTCCGACCGTTGTCGGCACGCCGTCGCGTTCGACTTGTTCGAACGTGAGGCTCGAACCGTATCGGAGCTCGATCGCGCCGACCGTGACGCCGTCGCATGCGGGACCGACGCGAAACACGCGCGCGACGAGCGGCGCGATCGCTTCGCGCTGACCGTCTTCGAGCGCGCCTTCGCCGCCGAGTTTGCGCCAGAGCCGTTCGGCTTCCTCGCGCAGATTCACGCGCAGCGCGAGCGGCGCGAGCTGGCTCGTGAACAACACGATCGTGATCAGCCCGAACAGGTAACTGACGCTATAGGCCGTCACGACGTTCGATTGCATGCGCGCGATCTCGGCGCTCGCGACGTCGAGTTTGCCGATCGCTTCGGTCGCGGTGCCGATGACGGCCGATTCGGTGGCGGCGCCCGCGAGCAGACCGGCGGCGGTGCCTGCGTCGAGCTTCATGAGCACCACGGCGATCAGCACGAGCGCGAGCACGGAGACGATTTCGACGATCGACAGCAGGCCATAGCGCCAGCCGCGTCCGACGTTCGCGAAGAACTGCGGGCCGCCTGTGAAGCCGAGCGCGAAGATGAACAGCGCGAATGCGATGTTCTTGAGATCGGCGTCGATTCTCGGGCCGAACTGGCCGAGCAGCAGCGCGACGATCAGCGTGCCGCAGACGCCGCCCAACTGAATGGGCCCGAGTTTGAAGGACCCGATCAGATGACCGATCGCGAGGCTCAGGAATAACGCGATCTCGGGCTGCGACTGGAGCAATTCACTCGCCATCGGGACATCCCCATCCATGTGCGTGGCATTGGGCTGTGTATCGAGCGTGCGTGGCCATGTCCCGAGCGCGTCGGCATGCGACACATGTCGCTTGAGACGCGAGGAATGTTAGTCGTGCAGACGGCGGGTCGCGAAGGATAAATCCGCAAAAAGCGCGAAATCGATAGCGTGCGATTCAATTCCGGTTCCGCGCGTGCGCGGTGCGTCTCGGCGCGCGGACTTCGGGCGCGGCAGGGGATTGCGTGCGCCGGGTCGGCTGGCGCGCGCGTCAGCTTCGACGGGCCCCGCGCCCGATGCCGGGCGCGGGGTGTGAGGGGCAGGGCGCCTCGTGCCAGGCGTGAGCGCGCGCTTAGCGCCGGACCCCGGTGGCGTCGTGTTCGCGGTAGTCGTCGTTGAGCGTTTCGAGGAACGCCACGACATCGTCGATATCGCGTTCGTCCCAGACCGGCTTGTCGCCACGCTTGCGCGTCAGCGGTTCGTCGGTCGTGTCGATGTTGACGCGGAAGGCCGCCGGCACATCGTCGAACTTCACGACGTTGCCGTGGCGATCTTTCGGATACCACTTCTCGGGCTGCGTGTCGCGCTCGACGTAGAAGCGCACGGCGTCCTTGAGCGTGTGGAAACGTCCGTTATGAAAGAACACATGACGCGTCGCCGTGTTGCGCAGCGACGGATCCTTGAACAGCCCGCAGTTCTTGCGGTCGGCCGACTGGTCGGTCCGGATCGGACCGCAGAGGCCCAGATCGTAGTACGTCGGATCCGCGTTCAGACGCAACTCGCGATTGCGCGGCACGCCGAGGGCCTGGAAATTGAAGTCGGTGAACATCGGATGCGAGCCGTCCGCGCCCGACTGGTCGATATGGCAGGACGCGCAATTGCCGCCCTTCGGATCGTCGAACAGCTTCTTGCCGCGCAACTCGCGCGCCGTCAGTTGCACCTTGCCATCGAGGTAATAGTCGAACTTGCTCGTATAGGGATGGAAGCTCGGATCCTCGAGTTCGAAGCGCTCGATCGCCTGCATCGCGTCGGCGAAGGCCTTGCCGGGATCGGCAAACACGTGCTCGCCGAACACGGCCTTGAATTGCGGTGCATACGACGCGTGCGCGATCGTGTCGAGCAGTGTCGCCGCGTCCTTGTTGGCCATCTCGTTGGGCGCGAACAAGGGGAACACGGCCTGGTCGTGCAGATGGTTGAATCGTCCGTCCCAGCCGAAGCCGCCGACGGGTGCGTTGTCGGGGTCTTCGAGACGTTCGGTGAGACTCGCGGCTCGCGCGTGACTCCAGACGGGCGTGTTGTTCAGCGTGTAGCGCAGGCTGGGCACCGCGCGCGTGCCCTGTTCGCGAAGGTCGGGGCCGCCGAGTTGCGCGGCGAGACCGTTCGGCGGGCCATACGCATGCTCGGGGCTATGGCAGGTCGCGCACGACATCTTGCCCGAGCCCGACAGCGCGGGATCGAAGAACAGATGCTTGCCGAGCGCGGCTGCGTCGCTGAGCGCGGGTGTGCCCGCATGCGTCGAAACGGAAACGGCGGCGGGCGCCGAAGCGCCCGCGGAATGACCGGCGACAAGGGCCGGCGGCGCGGCCGATGCCGCGTTCGCCGTGCCCGCCGGCGCGGCCGCGACTGCCGCGAGCGGCAGCAGCGCGGCGAGCGCCGGGATCATGCGTGAAGCCAGAGACGTCATGCGTGTCAATGCAGGTTCGTGAAAATGTCGGTGCCCATGGTCGCGAGACCGGACTGGCCCGCGTAGCCGAGATACCCGACACCGAAGATCGTTTCGATCGTGCGCAGCATCGAGTAGTGGTTGTACGGCACCGTCGAGACCGTGCCCGGCTTGATGAACTTCGAGATCATGACCGCGCCGGTCTGATCGCCGCCGTAGTTCGTCTTCGTCAGATTGACCGTGAACCCGTCGTAGACGAGCGAGGACGTCTGCGGATACGCGGCGAGATTCGGACCCGGTTGCTCGCTGCAACACGTCGTGCCGGTGAACGTGTAGCTCTCGGACGTGTCGGTGATCACGGGCGCGGACGCATAGCTGCTCTCGTCGAAATTGATGATCAGCAGGCCGTCTTTCTGGAAGGCCGGCGACGACGTGATGAGCGGCACCCATTTCTGCAGGAACGTGTTGGCGCTCGTGAGGCCGCCCGGGTCGCCGTTCACGCAATCCGTATCGTGACCGTCATCGCAGAGGTTCGGCGTGATGAACGAGAAGTTCGGCGTGGTCGCCACGGACTGTAGGTCGGTCTGTAGATTCGTGAGATTCACGACGTTCGTCGCGCAGTCCGGAGAATCGATGATCGAATGGAAATACATGAACGGGTCGTGACGCGTCGCGTACATATCGGCCGGATAGGTTTGCGTCGCGGCCTCCGCGGTCTGCGTCGCGTCGGTCGTGTTCAGCGTCGGGTGACCACAGGTCGCCGATTCGCGCGTCGGGTTGTTGCCCATGTCCTCTTCATAGCCCTTCCACGTGAAGCCGGCCGCCGTCAATTGATCGGGCAGCGTCTTGACGCTCGCGGGATAGACGCAGCCCGTGCCGATGACCTGACCGTCCGTCGTCGTGCCGGTCGTCGTCATGTCCTCGTAGGTCGTGCAGTCGTTATCGGTATCGACCGTCGGGGACTGGCCGCTGATCATCGAGATGTAGTTGTCGAGACTCACGTGGCCCGTGCCGTAGTACTGCTGGACGAGCGCGCCTTGCGACGCGAGCGTGTTCGCGAGATACGGCGCCTGCGTGGTCGAGCTGAACGTCGTCGCGTAGCCCTCGTTTTCGAGCGTGATCACGAACACGTGACGAATCGCGGTGACGTCTTGCGGTGTCGAAGTCGAACCGCACGCGGAAACGGCCAAGCCGACGATCAGCGCCGCGACGGCCGCGAATGCACTGGTCAACCAGTGACGCATGAACATGGGGGATCCCTGTTTTTTGATTTGTTGAAAGATGGAACTGATGCGGGGCGCAACTCTATTTTTTAAATGTGACTTAGCCGTGACAAACGTGTCACTCTGAAAAGAGGAAACGTTCAAATTTCACGAATGCGATGCGTGGACGTATTGATCAGATGTAATCGGATGACATGTTGCGCAATTGATCGAGATCGGATCAAAAGTTTTAAGTAAAGGGGATGGAGATAATCGCGCGATACAGATTGCAACTTGCAATCATCTGAAATGTGGCGAGATGTTCCTCTGAGTAGATTTACTCTTGTAATCGCGCGATCGCTTTTATTTTCAAGCGTTGACCGCATTCGATGCTCGAACTGCACAAAAGTCTAAAGCGCGAAGCAAAAATCCGCTCGGTCAAAACGACCGGAGATGCGGTAAAGTCTCCGACATGCAGGGAACTCGCATGAAATGGGGGGCGAGCGAGCGATGTGCGCAGGGCGAACGCAATCGATCAACAAAACGCGAATCGATTGCACGTGATTGCGAAGTCGGAATTGCACGTTGGCATCATCGCGGCATCCGCGGAAACCCTTGGATTCCGTCGTTCCTCGACGGCGTTTTTTTGGTTCGGTTTATATTCGGACGTAGTTGAATCGGTGGCTCGCGCTGAAGCGGGTGACAGGGAAGAATTTCGTCACGTTGCGATAGAGAGTTTGTGTTGAACAGGCGACCTACCATCTACATCGTCGATGACGATGCTCAGATCCTTTGGCTTTACCAGCAGATTCTGCAGGAGCTCGATGCGACCGTTCACGTGTTCGTGTCCGCGCGGGAGTTTCTCGACAGTTACGCGCCGGGGAGCGCCGAGTGTCTGATCTGCGATCTGCGGATGCCCGATATCAGCGGTCTCGACGTGCAGCGAGAGTTGCGTGAGATCGGCGCGGCGATTCCGGTCATCTTTGCATCGGCGTATTCCGAGGTGCCGGCCGTCGTCGAGGCGGTCAAGGCCGGCGCATTCGACTTCGTCGAAAAGCCCGTCGACGGCCTGCAATTCCGCGACAAGGTCCGCAAAGCCCTCGATCACAGCCGCGCGCTCGGCTCGCGACGCATGGACGCGCAGGCGCAGCAGAGCCGGCTTGCGTCGTTGACGCCGAAAGAACGCGAGATCGCCGAATTTGTGATCTCGGGTCTGTCGAGCCGCAAGATTTCGGAGAAGCTCGGCATCAGCATTCGTACCGTCCAGAACCACCGCGCGCGTATCGCCGAAAAACTTCAGCTCGATTCGACGATCGACCTCGTGCGCCTGTTCTATGGCGATCGATAAACGTATGGCATGACACCTGACGCCGATTCGCATAGGGGTTTGGGTGTTTGTGCTCTTGTGCAGACCCGAGGCGCACTCTAGGCTGAGCCCTGATTCCATTTCCCGCAACGGGATGGATACCGGAAGCGCCGTCGATCGGACATGCGATGTCGTCGACACGTGGGATGTCAGGAGGTAGGGATGGGAAGCACCCGTGAATCGTCGGCGATGGCGACAGAACTCGACGCGTGTTGTCGCTCATTATTCGACGATTGGTGCGAGCGGCGTCATGTGCTGCCTCTTGCCTATCTGATGCAGGCTTGGCCCGTCATGGCGCCGTGTCCGGCTTCGTATCGGCGTCTCCATGAGGCGTTGCGCGCCTTATTCGAATCGTACGGCGTCGATCTATCGTCTGACGAAAAGGGTCTCGTTCTGCGCGCGCTTCGATATGCGCAACTGTGCTCGACGCCCGATGCCGTTGTCATGTCCGCCATGTCCGGCTTATCCGGTTTATCCGGCGCCATATCGACCGCGCTGCACTAGCCCGTCGACGCATCGCGCGTTGCGCGATCAAGCGCATCGCCTCCGCGATTCAACTCAGAATAATCCGTGTTTCCACGAGGTTCGATCGTTTCAAATCCGCGCGCGTGGATTGGATATTGCCGTCACAATCTGCGAGCGCATGCCGGGTATTCTCTTCGGCATGCTCGCATCGCAACGTCGACGCCATCCGATAAGTTGACCGGATGGACATGATATTCGGCATGCAACGAAAATCGCTTTGAAACGCGCGAGCTTCGCGCGCGTTTGTCGCAAGCGGCGAACGTCTCGCGTAGGCGGAGGGCATCAATTGGCTGTTCCTGAAAGGCTCGACGGATTTCGCCCGTTGCCGCGCATGAGTGTCGGCGCGGTGGCGCTCGTGTTGAGCCTCGTCGTCTGCATGTTCGCGACGTGGGCCGTGGGGTCCGTCTACGACAACGAAAGCGCGAAAGCCGCCGCGCTGCTCGACGCGACGCTCGACGAGATCGCGAACCAGATCACGATCGCCTATGCGCATGAGCGCCAGCGCGTCGAGGACATCGCGACGTTCGAGTCCGGCGCGCATCTCGCGCAAGCGCTCGTCGCGAACCAGGATCGTCCCGCCGACGCGCAGCGTCTGAGTCTCGACTATGCGCAATGGGTGGCGCCGATCTATCGCAGCGGCGGCTATAGCGGATATATCCTCGCCACATCCGACGGTCGCGTGCTTGCATCGTCATGGCCGTCCGGTTTCGATGACGCGTCGAGGAGCGAACATGCCGTCGTGTTCGCGCGCGCGGCGCGCGAGGGTACGGCGCTGTCGCCGCCGTTGCGGCCCGTATCGATGCGCGGTACCGATGCGACGGCGGCCGATGTCTATCAACTCGTCTGCGCGCGCATCGAGGCCGTGGCCGCCTCGCGCGCCGTACTCTGTTTGCGTATCGAAACGAGCGCGATGCTGGCGTCGATGGTCGCCGCGGGACGCTTCGCGAAGACCGGCGAGGTCGATGCCGTCGATGCGGGACTTCGGCTCGTAACGCCGACGCGCTTCGCGGTTCCCCCATCGCATGGCGATCGCCTGCGTTTCGATGCTGCGCCGATCCCGCGGTTCTGGACGTCCGCGCCGGCGCAGAGCGTCGAGGATCGCGATTATCGGGGCATGCGTGTCGCACGTGTGGCGCGATGGCTCAACGATCCGCAGATCGGCATCGCGGCGAAGCAGGATCTCGGCGAGGCGCTCGCCTCGTATCGCTTCGCGCGCGATGCGCTCGTCGCGCTGGCCGGGGTGCTCGTAGCGGTCATCGTCGCGCTCGCGGCCACGCTCTATCGCGCGGAACGGCGTCTCGCGCAAAGCCATGCGCGCTTGCGTGCGATCTTTGCGCATGCGCCGGCGACGATCCACATCAAGGACCGCCGCCATGCGCTGGTGCTCGCGAACCCCGCGTTGTGTGCGCTCGTCGGAAACAGTGAAGCCCAGATGCTCGGCAAGGTCGAATTCGAGTGGCCGGTGGTGCCCGATGCGGCCAACGAACGATGGGTCATCGAGGAGCGCGTGATGAAGACGGGCCGCGCCGAGCCGCACGTCTATTCATTGCAGTCGGATCGGGGCCTGCGCTATATCCAGGTCGTGCGGTTCCCGGTCCGCGACCCCGAGGACGACGACGTCGTCGGCGTCGGCGCGGTCGGTGTCGATATCACCGAGCAGGTCGAACTCACGCAGCGCCTGGAGGAACTGTCGCAGACACTCGATTACAAGGTCGAGGAGCGCACGCGCGAACTCAAGGTCGCGAACGCGGCGCTCGAAGCGGCGACGCGTGCGGCGCAGGCGGCCGCGCAGGCCAAGGCGAGTTTCCTCGCGCATATGAGCCACGAGATCCGTACGCCGATGAATGCCGTGATCGGCATGGCGCATCTCGCGCTCAAGACGCGGCTCGACGTGCGCCAGCGCGGATACCTCGACAGGATCCAGAGCGGCGGCCGCCATCTGCTCGATATCGTCGACGAGATTCTCGATCTGTCGCGCATCGAAGCCGGCAAGCTCGAGATCAGCCGCACGGAGTTTTCGCTCGATGCGTTGTTGCAGACGGTCAGCGATTTCGTGGCCGAGCGCGCGGCCGAAAAGGGGCTCGAACTCATTGTCGACGTCTTGCCGCAGACGCCCGACTGGCTCGTCGGCGACGCACTGCGCGTGCGGCAGGTGCTCGTGAATCTCGTGAGCAACGCGGTCAAGTTCACGGACTCGGGCGATGTCGTGATTCGCGTTCGATCGACGCGGCGTCCGACGTCCGCGGCCGGCGTGCGACTGCTGTTCGAAGTGCTCGATTCGGGCATCGGCATTCGCGCCGACGACCGCGCGCGCGTGTTCGAAAGTTTCGAGCAGGCCGACGTCACGACGGCGAGCCGTTATGGCGGCTCGGGGCTTGGACTCGCGCTGTGCCGCCGTCTTGTGACGTTGATGGGCGGATCGATCGGCGTGCGCAGCGCGGTCGGCGAAGGCAGTGTGTTTCATGTCGAGCTCGATTTCGAGCCCGCGGGCGAGCCGCGGACGTCGCGCGCGCGCATCGCGGAGCAGGGCATCCGCTTGCTCGTCGTCGACGATCACGCGTATGCGCGCGGACTCACGGCGAATATGCTGCGCGATCTCGGTTTCGAAGTCGATGAAGCGCACGGCGGCGACGCGGCGCTCGCGTGCGTGCGCGCGGCCGATGCCGACGGCCTGCCGTATCGGCTCGTGTTCGTCGACGCTTTGATGCCGGACCTCGATGGTCTCGAACTCGCGCGGCGCATCGAAGCGATGCGATTGCACGACGTGCGACCGCATTGCGTGCTGATGGCCGTGCTCGGCAAGGAGCCCGCCGCCAATGATCTCGAACGTGCTTCGGTCGATGCGATCGTCTATAAGCCGGTCCACCGCTCGGCGCTCCTCGATGTCGTCGACGACACGTTGCGGCGCGTGCCGGTTGCCGCGACCGACGCCGGCGCGCGCACCGAGCTCGCGCGTTCGGCCGCATTCGGCGCGCATGCGCGCGTGCTCGTCGTCGACGACGATCCGATCTGCCTCGAACTCGCCATGCATCTGCTGCAGGACGTCGGCATCGCAGCCGATACGGCAGAGACGGGCCTGCGCGCGCTCGAATTGCTCGAAACCCAGACGTATGACCTGATCCTCACGGATATCGTGATGCCGATCATCGACGGTGTCGAGTTCATGCGGCGCGTACGCGCGGACCGCCGGCTGCGCGATCAGATCATCGTTGCGACGACCGCCAATGCGCTGCATGAGGATCTCGCGCACTACATCGAGGCGGGGATGGACGACTGCATCGTCAAGCCGCTCGATCCCGACCGGTTTCATGCGGCGTTGCGCCGATGGCTGCGCGCGCGGCCCGCATCGATCGACGTCCCGGCGTCCGATGCGGAATCGCTGTTCGAGCGGCTTTCGCATTGCGCGCAACTCGACGTGCGTGCGGGCCTGACCCATGTCGCGGGCAAACCCGCGGTCTATCGCGGCATGCTGGAGCGCTTTGTCAGCGAGTATGCGGACCGTGTCGAGCGGATCGAAAGCTGTCTCGCGCGCGACGAACGCGAGGCCGCCGCGCTGCATGCGCATTCGCTCAAGGGCGTGGCGGGGATCATCGGCGCGAATGCGTTGTCGAGCGGCGCGGGATCGCTCGAATCCCTGCTGCGCGCCGAGTCGAATGGTGAGGGACGGACGCAGACCGCGCTCCTCGCGTCGATCCGCTGCGACATGGCGGCGCTCATCGCCGCCTTGGAGACCTGGATGCATGCGCGCGGCGCGACGGGCTCGCGTCTCGATGCGGCCTGCGTTGAGTAATAGTGCTCTGGTTGGCACGCATGGCCTCTCGATAGAATCAGGGAGAGTCCGACGATCTTAGGCGCATGGCGCCGTCGAAGGGTCGCCGGGGGTGGGCGTCACGGGGCGCGCCGGCTCCGGGAAAGATCGTGCATCCCCTCTCAGACGCAAACGCGAAGCAGCCATGAAACGAACCAAGACGCGACCTTCGAGCGTCGCGCGCCGGGCGTCGTCGATGCCGACGCGTTCCGGTCCGCGCCAAGCGCGAGCCTCGTTTTCGCACGCCGCGCCGCATCTCGAGTATTACCAGCTCATCGTCGATCACTTGCACGAAGGCGTGGTCGTGCAGACGCGCGAAGGTCTCGTGATTGCATGCAATCCGAGCGCGCAGCGCATTCTCCGGCAGGCGAAGTCGTTGATCGGGCGGAATATCTATAGCGTCATGACGCCGTTCTATCGTGAAGACGGTTCGACCATGGCGGAGCCTGAACGACCGATCAATCGCGTGCTCGAGACGGGCATCGCGATTCTGAACGAACGCGTGGGTCTCAAGCTCATGAACGGCGAGGTCGTCTGGATCAACGAAAGCATCGTGCCCGTCGTGCGCGAGGGCCGCAAGACGCCCGATACGATCGTCGTGTCGTTCACCGATATCGGTCCCGTGCGCGAAGCCCAACGGCGGCTCCAGCATCTCGCGACGCGCGACTCGCTGACAGGACTCTATAACCGCGCCTATCTCGTCGATCAGATGCGCGAGCTGTTCCCGCCGAGCGTCCCCGCGCCGACCGGCGAGACGCCGTCCGACGATTCGACGACCGCGTTGCTTTTCATCGATCTCGACGGCTTCAAGAAGGTCAACGATTCGGCCGGTCACGAGACCGGTGACGCGTTGCTGCGCGAGGTCGCGCTGCGTCTGACGCGCAGCGCGCGCGAACACGATGTGATCGCGCGCGTCGGCGGCGACGAGTTCGTGATCGTGCTGCGCGGCTTTTCGAATGCGCATCAGGTCGCCGCGTTCTGCCGGCGCATCATCCGCGTGATCTCCGAGCCGTTCAACGTCGACGACGGCCAGTTTTTTCTCGGCGCATCGATCGGTATCTGTCTATATCCGCGCGACGGCAACGACGGCGTGACGTTGATGCGCAACGCGGACTCGGCGATGTTCCAGGCGAAGATCGAAGGACGCAACACGTATCGCTTCTTCACGTCGGAATTGACGACGCGCCTCGAACGCCGGATTTGCCTCGAACAGGGCCTGCGCAACGCAATCAAGAACGCATCGCTGCGGCTCGTTTATCAGCCGATCGTGAGCAGCGCCGATGGCCGTATCGTCGCGGTCGAAGCGTTGTTGCGCTGGACCGATCGCGAGCTGGGCGATATCTCGCCGGTCGAATTCGTGCCGATCGCGGAAGAAGCGTCGCTGATCGGCGCGATCGGGCAATGGGTGCTGCTCAAGGCCTGCGAGAGCGTCGCGCAATGGCGGCAGACGCTGTCGCCGAATCTTGCCGTATCGGTCAACTTGTCGCCGCGGCAGGTCAACGATGCGCTGGTCACCTACGTTCAGCAATGCCTCGACGTCACGGGGCTTGACGGCAGTGCGCTCGAACTCGAAATCACCGAGGGCGCGTTGCTCGCGGGCAGCAAGGATGTGCTGACGACGCTCACGCGGCTGACCGAGATGGGCGTCTCGATCGCGATCGACGACTTCGGCACGGGCTATTCGTCGCTGTCGTATCTGAAGCGCTTTCCCGTGAAGAGCCTCAAGGTGGACCGCTCGTTCGTCTTCGAGTTGCCCGACGATCGCGATTCGGCCGAACTCACGCGCGCGATCATCGTGATGGCGCGCTCGCTCGGACTTGGTGTGACGGCCGAAGGCGTCGAGACCGTGGCACAGGCCGATTTCCTGCGGTCTCTGCAATGTGCGCGTCTACAGGGGTATTTGTTCGGCAAGCCGCTCTCGGAAGACGATATGACGCGCGCGCTGATCGAAGCCGAGGGCACGCCGGTGGACTGAGCCGCCGTGCATGGATGTACGCATATCGAACCGCTCGGCGATACGCGTCGTGCACGGTGCGATCGGTATGCGGCGCTTGCATGTCGCCGGCGCGCGCCGCGCACGACGCCGTGTTTCGGTGCGCAAACGATGTCGTCGCAAGAAGGATCGATATCCTGAAGAAATCCGCGCCGCGATAAGTACTTGTGCTCTTTTCAAGCGAAATGGGGTACCTACAATGCGCGTGTAGCCCGTGCTACGTAAGCGAACACTCTTGTGGTCTGTTTCGAGGTTTCCCCCAAGTGGCTTCGGAACATTTGGCCGGTTGCGAACTCAGGACGCAACCGGCCTTTTCTTTTAGCGCGCGCTTGAGTGCGAAGCGTGCGATTTTCGAGGCTTTTTCAGCGCGTTTCCGGCATTCAGACGCGCGGCACAGCGGACGCGCGCGCGGCGCGTTTGAGCGTCTCGGACGGCGTTTCGCCGAACAGCTTCTTGTACTCGCTCGAAAAGCGGCCCAGATGCGTGAGTCCCCAGCCCATCGCAATCGCGGAGATATTGCGTTCGGAGCGATCGGCCAGCATTTCGCGGCGCACGGCTTCAAGCCGGAATTTCTTTAGATAGGCCATCGGCGACTGGCCGAACTGCTCGCGAAACCCGTCGAACAACTTGAAACGCGAGACGCCCGCGGCGCGTTCGATATCGTCGAGCGTAAGGTTCTCGCGCGCGTTGTCCTGGATGAACTGGCGCGCGCGCAACAGATAGTGCGAGCACGCGGGACGCAGCGCGTCGGCGAGCGCATCGGAGTAATTGTGGGGCTGAGAGAGCAACAGGCCCTTGAGCAGCGCCTGTTCGAGATCGGCCGCGACATGAAGATGACTCGATAACGGTGCGCCGCGCTCCGTTTCCGTCAGCATGTACTTGACCATGCGCCACCATGCGGCCTGCTCGCCGTTTGCCGCGTCCATGCCGGGCTCGAACGTCAGCGGCGCGTTCAGCGGCCGTTTGAGCAGGTCTTCGAGGACCTGGCGCAGCGCGGGGCGCGGAATGGCAACGATGATCTTGCGGCAGTTGCCCATGATCGCGAGTTCCTGCGCATCGTGCGGCGTCAGGATGAGTCCGTTGTCGCGATCCGATTGCCAGAGGCGGCCGCGCGCCGCGAGTTCCTGCTCGCCCGTCAGCGGCAGGCTCACGCTATAGCAGTTCAACGGTGCGTCGGTATCGACGGAGACGGTGACATCGGTGCCGTATTCGACATAGCCGAGCGTCGTCGACATCGCGCGCAGCACCGTGCCCGAATGATGAAATTGCAGATGTCCGGGCCGGCTCACGCGCAGCCAGTGCGGTCCGCAGATCGCGGCCATCCATTCGCGCGCGCCGTCGAGGTCGCGACGCGTCGCTTCGACGCCGCTTGGCGTGAGATCGGCTTGCGTAGGCATCGTGTTCCCCATCGATTGTCGGCGTCGACAACGCGGCAATAGTAAATGAGGAAAAACCCGGCGCATATGGGTGTGCACCCGGACGCGCGCCGACGCGCCGGGTCGAATCGAGCCGGCCTACGCGATCGCTTGCTGCGTGTTGCTGTCGGCGAATTTCTCGTAGAACAGGCGGCACGAGCTGAGATGCGCGTCGGCGAGCCACTGTTTGATCGCCTCGACCATCGGCGGCGGTCCGCAGAGATACATGTCGAACGGATTCGCCTCGAGGAAACGGCGGTCGAAGTGCTCGGGAATCAGTCCGGTCTTGCCCTGCCACTCGGGCGACGGTTTCATCACGACGATCTCGTACGAGAAGTCGTCGATCCGCGCGGCGTAGGCGCCCAGACGTTCGAGCTCGCAGAGATCGCGCGCATGCGTGACGCCGTAATAGAGCCGCACGGGATGACCGCAGCCGCCGCGCTGCGCGATTTCGTCGAGCATGCCGAGAAACGCCGACAAACCCGTGCCGCCCGCGACCATCACGATCGGACGTTCGATCTCGCGCAGATAGAACGCGCCGAGCGGTGCCTCGAACGACACGGTTTGCCCCGGCGCGCAGCGCTCGCGCAGATAGTCGCTCATGACGCCTTCGGGCAGCAGGCGGATCAGGAACTGAAGCTGGTTCGCGTCGTTGGGCCGGTTCGCGAACGAGTACGAGCGCGAGACGCCCGTGTCGGGCACCTCGATACGCGCATATTGGCCCGGCAGGAAGTCGATGCGACGCGCGTGCGTGCTCGCATCGAGATGCAGGATCGCCGTCGTCTCGGACACGTGCGTGACCTCGGTGACGCGCGCCGACACGCGCTGCGTGCCGCCCGCCGCGCAAAGC
The DNA here is from genome assembly GCF_003628125.1 of Pararobbsia silviterrae. Classification (GTDB taxonomy): domain Bacteria; phylum Pseudomonadota; class Gammaproteobacteria; order Burkholderiales; family Burkholderiaceae; genus Pararobbsia; species Pararobbsia silviterrae. The sequence continues at coordinate 164,033 of NZ_RBZU01000010.1, read as the reverse complement.
GTCGAGTCGAAATCGAAGTAGAACGACGCATCGGACTGCACGCGCGTTTGGCACGACAGCATCTTGCGCTGCGCGAGGTCGTCGGCCGACAGCGTCTCGTCGTCGACGTATTCCTGCGTATAGGCGCCCGATTCGCAGCGTCCCTGACACGTGCCGCAGACGCCTTCACGGCAGTCGAGCGGAAGGTTCACGCCGTTGCGCAGCGCCGCGTCGAGCAGCAGTTCGTTGGGCTTGATCTCGAAGAAGACCGTCTTGCCGTCGGCAAAGCTGAAGGCGACCTTGTGATTCATCGCGGTACCTCCCGCCTAGAGATGATAGAAATCGAGCACCGCATTGATGCGGTCGTTGAGCAACAGCACGTGCTTGCGCGCGATCTTCCAGCCGTCGCCCGCCGCGTGCAGACGATAGGTCGCGCGGCCGAAGAAATGCTCGGCCACGCCGTGCCGCGAATAGAACGTCGCCCAGTTGGCCTTGACTTCGTATGCACCGTCGTCGAGCGGCGCGATGCGCACGTTGCTGACCTGGTGCATCGTGCGGGGCAACGGCGTCGAAGCGGCCGATTTGCCCGTGCGCAGCCGATAGACGCGATCTTCGAGACCCGAGCGGTTCGCGTAGTAGATCAACGACATGCCGCGTTTCGGGTCGGTCGTGTACACATGCTCGGAGTCCCACTGGGGCACGTGAAATTCGCTGTCTTCTTCGAACAGATCGAGGTAGGCGTCCCAGTCCTGCGTGTCGCAGAGTTCGGCCTTGCGATAGAGAAACTGCTCGATCGAATGCTGGAGCGGTTGCATGATTCAGGCCTCGTTCTTGGAGTGGGTCGGGCGGGCGAGACCTTCGAGTCCCTTGAGCAGAAAATCGCGCCAGGCGCCGTGTTGATTTACGTAAAGGCCTTCGTGCGTGAGCTCGGTGCCCGTCAGGACGGGCGCGATGCCGAGCAGCTTCGAATTGGCCGTCTCGCCGCGGACCCATTTGTGATTGCCGCGCGAGATGTCGCTCCAGCGTTCGAGACGCGCCTCGAAGCCGCGCTGTTGCTCGCGGAATTCGACGAGATCGTCGGGCGTGCCCATGCCCGATACGTTGAAGAAATCCTCGAACTGCCGGATGCGGCTTTCACGATCGAGATCGGATTCGCCCTTGACGCCGATGCACTGGCTGATGACCTCGGTCTTGTTCCAGGCGACGGGCCGCACGATGCGCAATTGCGAGCTGATCTGGTCCATGAAGAACAGGCTCGGATAGATGTTGAGATTGCGCAGCCGATGCATCATCCACTCGGCTTTGGGCTGGCCGTGCGACTCGACGAGGCGCGGCATGACGCTCGCATAGCCGGGACGTACGGCGGGGTTCGGCATATCGCTGAACAGCACGCTATGGCCGTTGGCGAACGAGAACCAGCCGTCGTCGGTTTCCGCGTCGCCCGCGCCGAGCTTGCTGTAGTCGAGCGTGCCGCTCGGCGTCTCGCCTTTTTGCGCGTTCGTTTCCTGGCGATGCTGGACTGTCGCGACGTAGTTGTAGTGCACGGTGCTCACGTGATACCCGTCGAGGCCGTTTTCATTCTGGAGCTTCCAGTTTCCGTCGAACGTATAGGCCGACTTGCCCGGCAGCACTTCGAGTTCGCCCGTCGGCGATTGCGCGACCATCATGTCGAAGAAGATCCGCGCATCGCCGAGATAGTCTTCGAGCGTATCGGTCGCGTCGGCATCGAGGCTCACGAAGACGAAGCCCTTGTAGCTCGCGATGCGGGCCTTCTTGAGGCCGCGCGCGGATTTGTCGAAATCCTCGCAATACTCGCCGGGCGCCTTGACCTTGACGAGCCGGCCGTCGCTTTTGTAGCACCAGGCGTGAAACGGGCACGTGAACGTCGACTGATTGCCCTTGCTTATGCGCGTCAGCGTCGCGCCGCGATGCTGGCAGGCGTTGATCATCGCGTGCAATTGGCCGTTGCCGTCGCGCGAGACGATCAGCGGCTGACGGCCCGCGCGCATCGTCATGTAGTCGTGCGGTTTCGCGATTTCGCTTTCATGGCACGCATAGATCCAGTTCTTCTCGAAGATCATTTCCATTTCGAGTTCGAACAGTTCCGGTTCGGTAAACATCTCGCGTGCGATCCGGTACACGCCTTCGGCCGGGCGAAAGTCGATGCAGCCGCCGACGAAATCCTGCCATGCTGAAAGGTCTTTGACAGTGTTCACGATATGTCTCCTCCTGCCGTATCCGGCCTCGAATCGATTGCTGACGGGGCCCATTGAAGCGGGGTTCGGCGCGGCGGGCTATCCGCCTATTCGACGTTCGTTATCCGTTTTTTTTGGTGCACGTGCGCGCGCACTTTCGAATCGCGGATATCGATAGCTGGATTTGTTCGTTGGCGCGCGCGGGCGCCGCGGCTAAAGTCGACGGTCCACCTGAATGTTGATCGAAGCGCGCATATGGCCGTCACGACACGTATCGAGCTTCGTGCGTTCGACGCCGCCCTGGGCGCCGGAGTCATTGGGTTTGACCTCAGCGCACCGCTCGACGATGCGCCGTTCTGATCCGGCAATGCCGCCGACTTCCTCGATCGCTCCGATCCCCGCGCAAGACAGCGGCGTGCTGCTGCGCGTCGAGGACGTCTCGCTCGAATACCGGAGCGCGCGCGAAGTCGTGCAGGCGACGCATCGCGTGAGTTTCGACGTGCATCACGCGGACCGCTTCGTGATCCTCGGTCCGTCGGGATGCGGTAAATCGACGCTGCTCAAGGCCGTCGCGGGATTCGTCGAGCCCGTGTCGGGCCATATCCTGCTCGATGGCGCGCGCGTGACCGAGCCCGGTCCCGATCGCATGGTCGTGTTTCAGGAGTTCGACCAATTGCCGCCATGGAAGACGGTGCGCCAGAACGTCATGTTTCCGCTGCTCGCCTCGCGTGCCGTGAGCCGCGCGCAAGCCGACGAGATCGCGCGCGATGCGTTGGCCACGGTCGGGCTCGAACGATTCGCCGATGCGTATCCGCACACGCTGTCGGGCGGCATGAAGCAACGCGTCGCGATTGCGCGCGCGCTCGCGACGAAGCCCAAGATCTTGCTGATGGACGAACCGTTCGCGGCGCTCGATGCGCAGACGCGTCAGCGCATGCAGGAAGAACTGCTCGCGCTTTGGGAACAGGTGCGGTTCACGCTGCTGTTCGTCACGCATTCGATCGACGAGGCGCTCGTCGTCGGCAATCGGATCCTGTTGTTGTCGCCGCATCCGGGCCGCGTGCGCGCCGAACTCGACAGCGAGGCATTCGGCTTTGAAAACACGGGCGACCCGCTGTTTCAAGCGGCGTCGCAGCGCATTCATCGTTTGCTGTTCGACGCGGCCGACGCCCGATAACGGATGCGCCGCGCGATCGCGCGCGGCGATGCCCTTTCCTTCGATGGATTCGATATGAGCACGCCCCAGCCGGCCCGTCCTTACACACACATCGCAGGCGCGCGTCCCGAGTATGAACGCGCGCTGGAACCGATGACCGCCGCAACGGCCGCGCGGACCGTGTCGTGGCAGCGGCGCCTCTGGCAATACGGATGGCTGCGCAAGGCGGCAATCCTCGCGATCATGGCGGTGATCTGGCAGATCGCTGCGGTCTACGAGGCGAACGATCTGTTGTTGCCGACGTTCACGGCGACGGCGAGCGCGTTCGTCGACGGGTTCGCCGACGGCAGTCTGCCGAGCCGCGCGGCGGTCTCGCTTTATCTGCTGATTCGCGGCTATGCGTGCGGCATCGCGTTCGCGTTCGTGCTGACGACGCTCGCGGTCTCGACGCGCATCGGACGCGATCTGCTCGATACGCTGAGCGCGATGTTCAATCCTTTACCCGCGATCGCGCTGCTGCCGCTGGCCTTGCTTTGGTTCGGGCTCGGCAACGGCAGCCTGATCTTCGTGCTCACGCACTCGGTGCTCTGGCCGCTCGCGCTCAATACGTATGCGGGCTTTCGATCGGTGCCTGCGACGCTGCGCATGGCGGGCCGCAACTACGGATTGCGCGGCATCGGCTACGTGACGGGCATTCTCGTGCCCGCCGCGTTGCCGTCGATCCTCACGGGGCTGCGCGTCGGCTGGGCCTCGGCATGGCGCACGCTGATCGCGGCCGAACTCGTGTTCGGCGCGTCGTCGGGACGCGGCGGCCTTGGCTGGTACATCTTCCAGAATCGCAATGAGCTGCTGACCGATCGCGTGTTCGCGGGGCTCACGCTCGTGATCCTGATCGGCCTGCTTGTCGAGAATCTTGCGTTCGGCCTGCTCGAACGCGTGACCGTGCGTCGCTGGGGCATGGTGCACTGAGGGTCCGTCGGCGACGGGCTCCGGCGCACAATCAAGTACGCGTTTCGACGCATGCGTCGATGCCCATCGTTTTGTACGTCACATCACTTCACATCACATCACTTCACGATGCGATGAGCGCTTCGTGACGCGCGCCGATCAACTGCCGGGCGACGACCACGCCTCGGGGAAGAAATAGTCTTTCCATGAGGTCGCGCCGTTCTTGAGCACGCCGAGACGGTGCAGTTCGCTCGCGTAGACGAAGCTGCGTTCGGGCGAGATCGTGAACGAGATCTCGGGATCGTTGACGATCTTCTGCACGAGCGGCAACGGCAGGCTCGAATGCTCGACACGCAGATACGTCGCGGCCGCCGCATTCTTGTCGGCGTTGATGATGCGCGCGGCCTCGCGCAAGGCTTCATAGAACGCGCGATAGGTCTTCGGGTTCTCGTCGTGGAATTTCTCGGTCGTATAGAGCGCGTTGAATGTGCCGCTGCCGCCGAGCACGTCGTACGAGCTCAGGATCTTGTGGATGTTCGCATGTTCGAGTTCCTGGTACTGAAACGGCGGACTCGAGAAATGCGCGTCGATTTCCGAATGTCCCGCGATGAGGGCGGTCGTCGCGTCCGGGTGCGCGAGGCTGATCGAGATCGTATCGAGTTGCTTGTATGCGCCGTCGCCGAGGGCGCGCGCGGTCGCGATCTGGAGCGTCCGCGACTGAAAGCCGACGCCTGCCGCGGGCACCGCGATGCGGTCGTGCTCGGTGAAGTCCTTGAGCGTCTTGATGTTCGGATTGTTCGTGAGCAGATAGTTCGGCATCGAACCGAGCGATGCGACAGCCTTGACGTTCTGATGACCGCGCGTGCGGTCCCACATCGTGAGCATCGGCGGCACGCCGGCCGAGACGACATCGATCGCGCCCGCAAGCAGCGCTTCGTTCATCGACGTCGCGCCCGAGACCGTCTTCCATTCGACCTCGATATCGAGGCCTTCCTGCTTGCCGTACTTCTCGATCAGATGCTGGTCCTGGACGACGTCGAGAATCAGATACCCGATGCCGAACTGTTGCGCGATGCTGATCTTGCCTTCGGCATGCGCGGGCTCGCAATACGATAGTGTGGCCGATGCAAGCACGAGCACGCCCGCGAACGCGCGGCGAAGCCGTTTCAGGAGAGGCGATGCGTGGATCGGATTCATGGCAGGTCTTCGATGATGAGGTCGCACGGAAATCATGCGCAACGACCGCATGCGAATGGTGTTCGACACGCGCGTGCATGGGACCGGCCACCGTACGCGCGCGGTGCGCAAAGCGCAAAGAAGCAAAGCTGCGATGCTTATTCCCGGGGCTTGCAAAGACGCAGTCATATAACCGCGCGCGCTTAACAACTAACGATTAAATCGTTCGGTTCATTCGCGCGCATTGCTACAGTCGCCGCTCGTCAAAACACGCGTACGCGTGAACCGCGCCTTCGATGCCGGTCCGCGTTCGTCTACCGGGTGCCTGTCATGAGATTTAAACAATTGGGGCTGATCGTCGCGGGGCTGCTGCTTGCCGTATCGAACCTGGCGCATGCCGACCGGCTCGACGACATCAAGAAGGCCGGCGTGCTGCGCGTCGCGACGTTCGACAGCAATCCGCCGTTCGGTTTCGTCGATCCGAAAACGAACGACATCGTCGGTCTCGACGTCGATTACGCGCGCGCCGTCGCGGCGAAGCTCGGCGTCAAGCTCGAGATCCAGCCGACTAATCCCGCGAATCGCATCGCGTTCCTGAAATCGGGCAAGGTCGATCTCGTGTTCGCGAACTTCACGATCACCGACGAACGCAAGAAGGAAGTCGACTTCAGCACGCCGTATTTCGCATCGGGCACGCAGTTCATCGCGAAGAAGGGCGTGCTCAAGACGCGCGATCAGCTCAATGGCCTTCGTATCGGCGCCGACAAGGGCACGACGAATGAGCAACAGGTTCGCGCACAGTTCCCGAACGCGACGATCGTCGCCTACGACGATACGCCGTTCGCGTTTGCGGCATTGCGCGCGGGCAATGTCCAGGCGATCACGCAGGACGGCCCGAAGCTCGTCGGACTGCTCGCGAACGTGCCGGACAAGGCGAACTATGAAATCTCGCCGTTCACGATTTCGAACGACTACGAAGGCGTGGGCGTGCCGAAGGGTGAGACGCGCCTGCTCGACGTCGTGAACGAAACGCTCGTGGGCCTCGAAGCGAACGGTTCGGCCGCGAAGATCTACGATCAGTGGTTCGGCCCGAACAGCCGCGCGCCGTTGCCGCGTCTGTTCAAGATCGGCGATCCGCAGAAGAGCTGATGGCGAAGCGATTCGATCCGAGCTTGCCGCTTGAAGACGGCAGGCTCATCGACAGGATGCCGCGCGACGCCTGGCGGTCCGACGTATGAGCGGCTGGCTCGAGCCGAAATACATCGGCTGGATTCTGCACGGCTTCGCCATGACGCTGATGCTGTCGATCGGTGCATCGATCGCCGCCACGGCGTTGGGGTTCGGCCTCGCGCTCGCGCGCAATGCGCGTGCGCGGCTGCCGTCGCGTGCCGCGGCGCTTTACGTGCTGATCTTCCGCAACTCGCCCTTGCTCGTGCAATTGCTGTTCTGGTATTTCGGCGTCGCGGCGCTGCTGCCGCAAGACGTGATGGCATGGCTCAACGCGCCGCATGCCGTTGCGCTCGACGGGCTTCGGCTCGCATGGCCGTCGTTCGAATGCGTGGCGGGATGGGTCGGCTTGACCTGTTATACGACGGCATTCGTCGGCGAGGAGTTTCGCGCGGGCATCCGCGGCGTCGCGGCCGGGCAATACGATGCGGCGGCGGCGCTCGGACTCACGCCGTGGGCGACGTTCCGTCATGTCATCGTGCCGCAGGCGATCCGCATCGCGATGCCGCCGCTTGCCGGCCAATATATGAACGTCGTCAAGAATTCGTCGCTGACGATGGCGCTGGGTTTCGCCGAGCTTTCGTATATGTCCCGCCAGGTCGATACCGAGACGTTCAAGACGTTCGAGGCGTTCGGCGCGGCGACGGTGCTCTATATCGTGACGATCGCCGCGATCGAAGTCGCGTTGCTGCTCTGGCAACGCTTCGGCGCAACGGCGCGTCAGCGGGGGCACGCATGAACGGCATCGACTGGCTGCCGACGCTGCGCTACCTGTTTCTCGGCACGTTTCCGCACGGCCCGCTCGGCGGCGTCGCGTTGACGCTCGTGATGTCGGTGCTCTCCGCGGGCGCGTCCGCGTTGCTCGGACTCGCGGGCGGGATCGCGCTGTCCGTGACGCGCGGCATCGTCTACGGCGCGCTCGTGACGGTCATCGGTTTCTTTCGCGCGATACCAGTCCTGATGCTGATTTTCTGGACCTTCTTTCTGATGCCGATCCTGTTGCATATCGATGTGCCCGGCCTCGCGACGGTCATCTGCGCGCTGTCGCTGATCGGCGGCGCGTATCTCTCGCATGCCGTGCACGCCGGCATCGTCGGCGTCGGGCAAGGACAGCGCACGGCCGCGCTGTCGCTCGGCATGACGCAGGCGCAGGCCTTGCGCTACGTGCTGCTGCCTCAGGCGATCCGGATCATGGCGCCGTCGTTCATCAATCAATGGGTGTCGCTGATCAAGGACACGTCGCTGGCGTATATCGTCGGCGTGCCCGAGTTCACGTTTCTCGCGAACCAGATCAACAACCGTCTGATGATCTATCCCGCGCAGATCTTCCTGTTCGTCGGCGCGGTGTATCTCGTCGTGTGCTCGGCGTTTCAGGCGCTCGCGAATCGCCTGATCGGCGCGATGCGGCGCGAGCCGTCGTGAAGCACGCGCTGAGAACGGGAATATCGAAAGCTGATTTGATTGGTTGGTAATACCCGGTAGCAACTTGAGAATAGATCCATCCCGACTGACGAGTCAGTCGGGGCGACAGTCGGCCTCCCGCGCGATGCGCGGAGGTCTGCGGGGCGACCGCGCACGGTACCAGCACACAACCCTAAGCCGGGCGGCGCCGATCAACGATTGACTACGGGGATTCCAGTGAAGAAGAGAGCGATTGCGCGCGCGATCGGCACCTACGCGGGCGCAGAAATCATCCTGTCGGCGGCCTTGCTGTCGGCGGCTCATGCGCAAAGCGCGCCGCAACCCGCCGATACCGCCGCAAATGCGACTCAGGCGGATACACAAACGGCGCCCGTCGCGCTCGACAAGGTCCAGGTCACGGGTTCGCTGATCCGGACCGCCGACAAGACCGGCTATAACCAGGTCCAGACGATCACATCGAAGGACATCGAGCAGAGCGGCGCGACCACGCTGTCCGAGTTCCTGCGCGATTCGACCGTCAATTCGGCGAGCAGTTGGGGCGACAACTTCGCGTATGGCGCAACGGGCGGCGCGGGCATTGCGATGCGCGGCCTCAGCGAGAAATACACGCTCGTGCTCGTCGACGGTCAGCGTGTCGCACCGTATGCGTTCCCGTCGAACGGCACGGATTCGTTCTTCGACCTCAATACGATTCCGCTCAACGCGATCGAGCGCATCGAGATCGTCAAGACCGGCGCGGTCTCGCAGTACGGCTCCGATGCGATCGCGGGCGTCGTCAACATCATCACGAAGAAGAACTTCCAGGGCCTCGAAATCGGCGGCGGACTCGGCAATGCGACGAGCGGCGGCGAGTTCACGAAGAAGTTCAATATCAACGGCGGCTTCGGCGATATCGATGCCGACCGTTTCAACGTCACGGCTAGCGCAAGCGTGTTCCAGCAGAACGGCTATACGCTGGCCGATCGCTCGAACACGCAGGGGCAGGATTACACGAGCAACCCGTACGGGCTCATCACGAAAGGCGCCGACTATTGGGAACCGAACGGCGTCGGCGGGGGCGGCGCGGCATTGACGACGTGCCCCTCGGGCGGCTCGGTCGTCAGCGGCGCATCGATCCTCAATGGGCCGGCGAGCGGGACCGCATGCGGTGTCGATACGGCCGACGGCATGTCGCTGCATCCGTACGAAGAGCGCCTGAGCGCGAAGATTCACGCCGCGTTCAAGATCGACGACACGACGCAGGCCTTCGTCGATCTCTGGGGCAGCCGCAATACGACCGTGACGGACGAGGGCTATGCGAGCATCGGCGACGGCACGGAGGCGTTCAATCCGGCGACCGGCGGCCTGACGCAGATCTCGAACATCGTCCCCGGAACGAACCTCTACAACCCGTACCACACGGCGACGCCGCTGACGTACGTGTTCACGGGCGAGCCCGAGCAGTTGCGCACGACCTCGACGTTCTATCGTGCATCGACGGGCGTGCAGGGCTCGTTCTCGACCCCGAAGTTCGGCGACTGGGACTGGACCGCGAGCCTCAGTCATTCGCAGAGCACGGTCGACAACTACGAGACTGGCTTGCTCAGCGTCGCGGGCCTGACCAACATCATCAACAACAGCGTGTTCGATTTCGCGAATCCGTCGGCGACGCCGAACGGACTCGCGGGTCTCTACACATCCGACGAAAACGAAGCGATCTCGAAGCTTGAAACCCTCGACGTCTCGGCATCGACGTCGAATTTGTTCCATCTGCCGGCCGGCGACGTCGGTTTCGGCATCGGCGCGCAGTTCCTTCACGAGAGCGACTACGTCGGCGAATACGGCAATCAGGTCGCGGGTCTCGCGATCCCGTACAGTCTTCAATCGATCAGCGGCGAGCGCAATGTCGCGGCGGCCTACTATCAGCTCGACGTGCCGATCATTTCGGGCCTGTCGTTCAGTCAGTCGGGCCGTTACGATCATTACAGCGATTTCGGCGGTGCGTTCTCGCCGCGCTTCGCGCTGCGTTTCCAGCCGGTCCGGCAATTCACGGCCTATGCATCGTATAGCCGCGGCTTCCGCGCACCGACGCTCGCCGAGAATTCGCAATCGACATCGTCGGGCATTCAGACGGCCATCGATCCGTATTCACCGACTTACAACCCGAGCAACCCGCAAGGCCAGACCTATTCGGTGCTCGTGCGCGGTAATCCGAATCTGCAACCCGAACGGACACAGAACTACAATCTCGGCTTCGAACTGTCGCCCGATTCGAAGACCGATATTGGCTTCGACTGGTACAAGATCGTCGTCAAGAACGTGATCGGCACGGCGAATATGCAGGAGCTCGTCGACGAGAACAATCCGAACGTCGTCGTGCGCAATGCGAATGGCACGATCGCGTACGTGAATATCGGTTACGAGAACCTCAACACGCTGACGACCGACGGCTTCGAGTTCAATTTCCGTCGTGCGCTGCCGACGACGCTCGGCACGTTCACGCTGAGCGGCGATTGGGCCTGGGTCTGGCACTTCAAGCAGGATGCGGGCGGAGAATCGTCCGACTTCGCGGGCAACGACGGCGCGATCGACACACCGTTCGGTGCGAGCTTTCCGCGCTGGAAGGGCAATACGAACCTGAACTGGAAGTTCGACAAGATCAGCGCGACGCTCACGTATCAGTTCACGGGACCCTACACGCTCACGCAGGAAAGCGGGCCGGGCCGCGTCGGATCGTATAGCCAGTTCAATCTGAACATCGCGTACACGGGCTTCAAGCACTGGACGATCTACGCCTCGGCGTACAACCTGTTCAATCGCCAGCCGCCGTACGATCCGCTCTGGCAGGAGTTCCCGACCGCGACGCCGTACGATCCGTCGATCTACACGGATGAAGGCCGGTACCTTGAAGTCGGCGCGACCTACCGTTTCTAGCATGCGGCTTTTGCATCGAGTCGCGCTCTTTGCGGTCGGGATGTCGGCGGCCGTCGCCCATGCGGCGACGCCGCCCGATATCCTCGTCGTCGCGCAATCGCTCGACGACATCGTGAGTCTCGATCCGGCCGAAGGGTTCGAACTATCGAGCGTGCAGGCGTTTACGAGCGTCTACGAACGGCTTGCGGAACCCGACCGCGACGATCCGCGTCAACTCGACCCCGTGCTCGCGCAAAGCTGGAACACCGGGGCCGACGGACACAGTCTCACGTTCACGCTGCGCTCGGGCGCGACGTTCGCGAGCGGGCGCGCAGTCGATGCCGACGACGTCGTCTGGTCGCTGCGCCGCGCCGTGACGTTGAATCGCGCGCCCGCCTTTATTCTCAACGAACTCGGCTGGACCGCCGCGAACGTCGCCGAGCACGTGATCGCGCTCGATGCCGCGCATGTGCGGATCACGTGGCCGAAAGCGGTCGGTCCCTCGTTCGCGCTCAATGTGCTGACCGCACCCGTCGCGTCGATACTGGACGCGCGCGAGGTCCGCGCGCATGACGTCGCGAACGATGCGGGCAATGCGTGGCTGCATCTGCATTCGGCGGGCAGCGGCCCGTTCTCGATTCGCCGTTATATCCCGCACGAGGCGCTCGTGCTCGCGGCGAATCCGTCGTCGCCCGGCGGCGCGCCGCACGTGCGGACCATCGTGATCAAGAACGTCGCCGATGCCGCGACGCGACGCCTGCTCGTCGAGGTCGGCGATGCCGATATCGCGCGCGATCTCGGTCCCGATCAGGTCGCCGCATTGCAGGGCGAAGCCGGACTCGCGACGTTGCGACTGCCTTCGGCGGCCGTCCACTATCTGCTGCTCAATGCGGGCAATACCGAGAACCCCGTGCTCGCGAATCCGGCGTTCTGGGAGGCCGCGCGTTGGCTCGTCGACTACGACGGCATCGCGAATACGCTGCTTAAAGGCACGTTCGAAGTGCATCAGGCGTTCCTCGCGAACGGCGTGCCGGGCGCGCTCAATACGACGCCCTATCACCTCGACATCGCGCGTGCGAAGGCGATCCTCGCGCGCGCGGGCATTCATGACGCGACGCTCACGCTTGATGTGTTCAATCAGCCGCCGTTTCCCGATATCGCGCAATCGCTGCAGGCGACGTTCGGCGCGGCGGGCATCACGGTGCGGATCCTGCCGGGCACCGCGAGCGAGGTCTATGCGCGCACGCGCACGCGGACCGAGCAGGCGGCGTGGTTGTATTGGATCCCCGACTATTTCGATCCGAATTCGACCGCGAGCGCGTTTGCATCGAACCCCGAAGACGGCACCGCGACGATCGCCGCGCGCGCGGCATGGCACATTCCCGCGTTGACCGATCTCACGCGGCAGGCCGTCGCCGAGCGCGATCCCGCGCGTCGCATCGCGCTGTATACGCAGATTCAGACGCACGTTCAGGCGAACTCGCCCTTCGTGATCGCGCTGCAGGCGCACGAGCAGATCGTGTTGCGCTCGAATGTTCACGGATACCAGCAAGGACTCGATGCCGACATGGTCTATTACGACAGGGTCAGCAAGTAATACGATGCCGCTACCGTTTTCTTCCTTGAATAGCGCCCACGCGCGCACGGCACGGGCCTCGTCGATCGCACGCGCGCTGGGCCGGCTCGGCGCATCCGCGTTAACGATCGCGGGCCTGCTGGCCGTGACGTTCGCGTTGTCGTCGCTGTCGCCGATCGATCCTGTCCGCCAGCTTGTCGGCGATCACGCGAGCGAGAGCGCGTATCGCGCAGCGCGGCACGCGCTCGGACTCGATGTGTCGCGTCCGCTGCAATTCGCGCACTACGTCGCACGGCTCGCGCACGGCGACCTCGGTCTGTCGCGATCCACGGGTCAGCCTGTTTCGCAAGACCTCGCGCGCGTGTTCCCCGCGACGATCGAACTTGCGACGATTGCGATGGCGGTCTGCGCCGTCGTGGGCATCGCGGCGGGCATGCTCGGCGCGGCGCGTCCGGGCCGCATCGTCGATCAGTGCGTGCGCGCGCTGGCCGTGCTCGGCGCGTCGGTGCCCATCTTCTGGCTCGGGCTCGTCGCGCTCTATGTGTTCTACGCTCGGCTCCATTGGACCGGCGGGCCCGGGCGTCTCGACGACGCGTATGAGTACACGATCGACATGCATACGGGTTTCGTGCTTGTCGATGCGTGGCGCAGCAGCGAGACGGGCGCGTTCGCGAGTGCGATCGCGCATCTCGTGTTGCCGGTGCTCGTGCTTGCGTTCAGCGCGGTCGGCAACGTCGCGCGTCTGACGCGGACTGCGATGCTCGGCGAGCTCGGCCACGAATATGTGACGCTCGCGCGCGCGAAGGGCGCGAGCGAGCGTCGGATTCTGCTCTCGCACGTGTTGCCGAATATCGCGGGCACGCTGCTGACCGTGCTCGCGTTGGGCTATGCGAGTTTGCTTGAAGGCGCCGTGCTGACCGAGACGATCTTCGCGTGGCCGGGGATCGGCCGGTACCTGAGCACGGCGCTGTTCGCGTCGGATACGCCCGCGATCCTCGGCGCGACGCTCGTGATCGGGATCGCGTTCGTGTTGATCAACGGCGTCACGGATTGGCTCGTCCATGTTTTCGATCCGAGGCTCGCACGATGAAGGCGATCGAGATGATGCGTCGGATCTGGCGCACCTCGTATGGCGGACGGTTTGCGCTCGTCGTGATCGTAGGCGTGACGCTCGTCGCATGCCTCGCGCCCCGGCTTGCGCCCTATGATCCGTACGCGCAGCAGTTCGCGGTCCGGCTCATGCCGCCGTCGTCGACGCATTGGCTCGGCACGGACGGTCTGGGCCGCGACGTGCTGTCGCGTCTGATGTACGGCGCGCGCCCGACGCTGGGGCTCGCGGTGCTCGTCATCGCGTTGACGGTGCCGATCGGACTCGCGATCGGCATCGTGGCCGGGTATGCGGGCGGATGGATCGAGCGCGTGCTGATGCGCGTGACCGATATCTTCATGGCGTTTCCGCGCCTCGTGCTCGCGCTGGCGTTCGTGGGGCTGCTCGGACCGGGTTTGCTGAACGGCGCGCTCGCGCTCGTGCTCACGGGGTGGCCCGCGTATGCGCGCGTGTCGCGCGCGGAGATCGCGGCGTTGCGTCGAAGCGATTACCTCGCGGCCGCGGAAATGCAGGGCATCACAGGCTTTCGCTTGTTCTGGGGCCATCTATTGCCGATCTGCGTGCCGTCGGCGCGCGTGCGGCTCGCGCTCGATCTTGCGTCGATCATTCTGGCCGCGGCCGGTCTCGGCTTTCTCGGGCTCGGCGTGCGGCCGCCCGCCGCCGAGTGGGGCACGATGGTCGCCGACGGCAGCAAGGTCATCTTCGATCAATGGTGGCTTGCGGCGATACCCGGTCTATCGATCGTCGTGCTGAGCCTTGCATTCAACCTGCTCGCGGATGCCTTGCGCGATTCGACGGACCCGCATCATGAGCGATAACCCTTTGTTGAGCGTCGAGCGCCTCACGATTCGCGCATCGGATGCGTCGCGTCCGTCGGATACGTCACCGGCGCGGCCGATCGTCGACGGCATCTCGTTCGAGATGCGGGTCAGGCGTCTGGGCCTCGTCGGCGAGTCGGGCTCGGGCAAGTCGCTGACGGCGCGTGCGTTGCTCGGCTTGCTGCGTCCGGGCCTTGCGGCGAGCGCGGATCGGATCGCGTTGGCGGGGCGCGACCTGCGAGATCTGAACGCGCGCGAATGGGCCGCGATTCGCGGCGCCGAGATCGCACTCGTCCTGCAGGATCCGCGTCATGCATTAAATCCCGTTCAGCCGGTCGGCAAGCAGATCGAGGAATCGCTTGTGCTGCATCGGCGTTTGTCGCGCGCCGAGCGTCGCGAACGCACGCTCGACATCATGAAGGCGGTGGGGCTGCCGGACCCTGTGCGCTTGCTCGGCGCCTATCCGCGCGAGTTGTCGGGCGGCATGGGCCAGCGCGTGATGCTGGCGATCGCGCTTGTCAACGGACCGAAGCTGCTGATCGCCGACGAACCGACATCGGCGCTCGATGCGCGTTTGCGTGATCACGTACTCGAATTGATGTCGACGCTCGCGGAGGAGCGGCGCATGGGGCTGTTGTTGATCAGCCATGATCTGCAACAGGTGTCGCGGTATTGCGAACATGTGCTCGTCATGTACCGCGGCGCGATCGTCGACGCGTGCGACGCATCGGCGCTCGCGACGTCGACGCATCCCTATACGCGCACGCTTTGGGCCTGTCGGCCCGGCGCGCGAACGCACGGATCGATGCTGCCCGTGCTCGATCGTTCCGATCGATCGTGGAGTGTGCGGTCATGAGCGATGTGAACGACGACATCGCGATTCGAATCGAGGCATTGCGCGTCGGATTCGGACATCGCGCGCAGCCGGCGATCGTCCTCGACGGGATGGATTTGAGCGTCAAACGAGGCGAAGTGTTCGGCTTGATCGGACCGTCGGGGTCCGGGAAATCGACGCTCTTGCGCGTGCTGGCGGGGATCGAGCGCAATTGGTCGGGCGCGATCGACGTATTCGAACATCGGCTCGCGCCGCGCATGCGATTCAAGGGTGCGTTACGGCGCGACGTTCAGATGGTGTTTCAGGATCCGTACGCGTCGTTGCATCCCTTGCATACGATCGGCCGCGCGTTGACCGAAGCACTCGAAGTCAACCGGATCGATTCGCCCAAACGCCGGATCGACGCGATGCTCGACGAAGTGGGCTTGCCCGGCGATGTGCTCGAACGATATCCGCATCAGCTCTCGGGCGGACAGCGACAGCGCGTCGGGATTGCGCGGGCCTTGTTGTTGAGTCCGCGCGTGGTGCTGCTCGATGAGCCGACGTCGGCGCTCGATGTATCGGTGCAGGCCGAGATTTTGAATTTGCTCGTGCGCGTGAAAGCGCGTCACGAGATGACGTTCGTGCTCGTGAGTCATGACCGTGGCGTGCTCGCGCATCTGTGCGATCGCGCGGCGGTTATCGAGCGCGGGCGCATCGTCGAGACGTGGGATCGACAGGCGTTGTCCGGATGGGAAACCGAAACGGATGCGGATGCGCGCGTGGAATCGTGGGTGCCGGGGGCTTCGTCGCCGGCCGCTTCCTGAGCATTGTGGCTTGGGTCCTATTTGTTTCGGGCTCTTTTTGCTTTAGACCTTTCTTGATCGAGTTTCATGAGTATTCAACTTGTTCCACCGCGCGTCGCGGGTATCGATTTGCCCGATAGCGCGCTTGCGGTCGATGCGACGACGCTGGCCTATGAGTCGTGCGATCGGTTTTTGTTTCATCACGTGGTGCGGACGTATGTGTTCGGCGCGCTGCTTGCGCAGCGTCGCGGACTGACGTTCGATGCGGAATTGGTCTATGTCAGCGCGGTCTTGCACGATCTCGGCCTCACGCAGCGATTCGAAACGCCGGACCGGCGATTCGAGGTCGACGGCGCGTTTGCCGCGCATGCGTTCATGCACGAGCACGGGCAGTGCGATTGCCGGGCGCGTAAAGTCTGGGATGCGGTGGCGTTGCACTCGTCGTTCGGGATTGCGTCGTATATGGAGCCGGATATCGCGATCGTGCATCTCGGTACGTCGGTCGATGGCGGAGGGTATATCGACGAGATCGGACGCGCGGTCGTCGACGAGGTGAATCTTGCATTGCCGCGCCTGGGTTACAAGAAGGCGATGCTCGATGCGCTCGTCGGTGTCGCGACACGCAAACCGCAGACGGCATTTGGTAATGTGTTGTCCGATATTGGACGACTGTGTGTGCACGGGTTCAAGACCGTCAACGTCGTCGAGCGTATCGCGGCTTCGCCGTTCGAGGATTAGGCGGCGAACGTCGGGACCTCGTGATGCCTGCCTGAGCATGTGCGCTTGCGCATCCGGGCCGATGCGTCGAGACGAGGCGATAGGGTGGCGATCGCCATCATCGTGCAGGATCGCGATGCGCGTGCTGCGTGTTCGAGGCCATTCGGCTGCTGTTGAGAAAAAACGGACGTGACGTGACCAAAGAATCGAAAGATACGAGAGACATGATTCTGGCTTGTGCGTTGAGGTTGTTCGCGACGCGCGGCTACCATCTGACCAAGGTGTCGGACATCGTGCGCGAAAGCGGGTGCGCGCAGGCGACGTTCTATTGGCATTTCAAGAGCAAGCTGGAAATGACGATGGAGTTGTTCGATACGGGGCGTCAGTCGATGCTTGCGACGGTCGAGCGCGGCTTCCGGCAGCATGCGGTGTCGACGGACGACATGATGAACAACACGCGCGGATGGCTGCTCGATTTGCTGAGTTTCGCGCGTGAGAACCGGTATTTCTTTGCGATCGTTTTGGCCAAGGGCTATGGCGCGGATCCGGAAATCGACGCGGCGATTTCCGGCATTCGCACGGCATTGTTCGATGCCTTGCGGCGCAATATCGGCCAGGCCGTTTCGCTCGGCATGCTGCCGGCCGACGGCGATATCGAGGCGCGCGCGGCGTTTGTCTATCACACGATCGAAGGCACGATCGGATGGTGGCTGTTCGGCCTTGGACACGATCTCGACCATGAGTCCGGCATCGATGCTCAGACGCTTGCGGCTTCGATGGCGAAGTATGAGTTTTTCGGTTTGCGTGGGTAGCGCCGCGCGTTGACGCGTCATTCCGGCGGGCTCGGACGGTTTACCGATTCAATGCGTCGAGGTTCGATGCCGGCCAGCTTCGCGGAGGTTCGCCGGCCGACGATCGACGGCAAGGAAAAGCAGAGGCATGCGATCAAGCCCAGCATGACGCCGACCGGCAAAACGAAGC
Organism: Pararobbsia silviterrae; assembly: GCF_003628125.1. Taxonomy (GTDB): domain Bacteria; phylum Pseudomonadota; class Gammaproteobacteria; order Burkholderiales; family Burkholderiaceae; genus Pararobbsia; species Pararobbsia silviterrae. Next base: position 146,218 of record NZ_RBZU01000010.1, on the reverse strand, counting down.
GGTCGCCGCCCGCCGCGAGTGCGATGCCGCCTATCCATGCGCCGCCGCCGATACCGGTATTGAACGCCGCGACGTAGAGTGCCGAAGCGGAATCGGCCTGATGCGGCGCCAGTTCGAGCACCCATCCTTGCAAGCCCACGATCAGCATCGAGATCGCGCTGCCCCATACGATCATGTTCAGCCATGCGACGCCAGGGACACGTGCCGCGAGCATCATCAGCGCTTGATTGCCGACGAGGCAGAGTGCGGCGGTCAACGCCATGGCGGCGGGCTTGACGCCTAACCAGCCGGACATGCCTGTTCCAACGGCCCCGGCCATGCCGAACACGAAAAGGAAAAGCGGCACGTGGGCATCCGGAACGACGGCGACGTTGAGCAGGAGCGACACGATATACGTGTAGGCGCAGAAGTGCGCGGCGATGATGAGCGCGGTGACAAGGGCTGCGCCATAGAGCGGTGCATTGCCGCGCGGGAGTTCGCTGTTCGAATCGCGATGTTGGCTGGCCACGGAGGGGAGGCCGCGTGCGCCGACAAGCGAGAGGCAGGCGGCCAGGATCCCGAAGACGCCGAACGCCATGCGCCAACCGGCCGCTTGTCCGATAGCGGTGGCGAGCGGGACGCCTGCGACGACGGCCAGCGAGATGCCGCCGAACGCCCATGCGAGCGCTCGTCTCGGCGGCATCTCGGGTGCAAGACGCGTCGCAAAGGACGCGAGGACCGACCAGAACACGCCGTGGGTCAATGCCGTCACGATGCGCATCGCGGCGAGCATCGCGTATCCGTGTGACAGGGCGGCAAGCAGGTTCGCGATCGCGATGACCGCAAGCAATCGAAGAAACAATGTGCGCCGGTTCATCCGCTTCGTCGCCAACGTCATCGGAATCGCCGTGACGGCCGCGAGCCACGCATAGCCCGTGACCAGCATGCCGACATCCGAATCCGACACGCCGAGGCCGCGGCCGACCTGCGGCAGCAAGCCGATCGGCAAATATTCGGTCGTCTGAGCAGCGAACGCGCCGAGCATCACGATGAACAGCGGGCGGTTCAAGCTACGCATCGCGCAGGAACTCCGAGACGAGCGTCACGAAGGCGTCGGGTTGTTCGAGTGCGGCAAGGTGTCCGGTCTCCATCTCGGCGTATCGCGCATGGGGAATGCGCGCCGCGAGTTGACGAGCGTGCGCGAGCGGAACCATCTGATCGTGTGTGCAGCCGATGACCAGTGTGGGTTGTGTGATGCGCCGAACGTGCTCGCTCACGTCGATCGTCAGATCCAGTTCGACTTGGCGCGCCATGCCTTCCCAATTGTTGTCGCGGACGATCGCTTCGATGTTGTCATCGATGATGGCGTCGTCGAGACGCGATACGAAGTCGGGACTGAATCCCGTGAGCAAGACGAGACGCGCCATCGCGCCGCGATCCGCACGAATCAAATCGCGCCAAAGCTCGAATTGCATTTTTTGCCTGGGATCTTCGCTCGACGTGAAGCCCGCAAGCAGGACGACCGAACGCACGAGCGACGCATAATCGGCCGCGATGAACGCCGCGACGGCCGCCCCGAGCGAGAAGCCGACGAGATCGAACGGGAGCGCGCCCGCGGCCTTGGCGGCCGCGACGACTTGCGCGGCGAGAACGGCGACCGTGAGCGGTTTGCCATCGTCCTGTGTGTTTCCCGATCCGGCATAGTCGGGGCGCACCACGGTCCGATGCGGCGAGAAGCGCTCGATCAGATGCCCCCAGTTGCTCTGCGAATTGCCGCCCGTTCCATGAACGAAGACCAATCCCGGTCCGGTTCCGTCCACGCGATAGGCGACGCTCGCTCCTTCGATATCCACGGTATGCATGCGCTTGGCTCCGATGCCTTTGATCCAGTGACGGTCGATGCTAATCTGTGACAGTGCTGTCAGAGTCAAGAGGGGTCGGGCATGAAGATTGGAGAACTGTCGCGTCGCTCGGGGATCAGCGTGCGGATGCTGCGTTACTACGAGCAAGAAGGTCTGTTGCAGCCGAACCGTCAGGCGTCCGGCTACCGCGACTACGATGAGACGGACGAGCAGGTCGTGCGGCGTATCCGGATGTTGGGCGAAGCCGGGCTCAAGCTGGACACGATCCGGCAGTTGCTGCCGTGTGTGCTCAACGATCGGCCGGATTTCGAGCCGTGCGCCGAAGTGCTTGCGACGTTGAAGCGTGAACTCGGCGGGATGGACGAACGGATCAAATGTCTTCGCTCAAGTCGGAAGATTCTCGCCGACTATCTTGGCAGGCTCGCTTGACGATGACCTTCGCGGCCCGTGCGAGGCACTGTGATCGTGTCTCTCGGACCTAGCGTTTGCCGCGGTTGCCTGCGGTTTTGTTTGACCCTGGCGCCGGCTTGCCGGTGGCTTTGCTGCGCGACTTTTGCGGACCGGACGGCTTACCCCCGGACACACCGACGCCTTGACCCGTGCCTGCGGCACGTGGCGTCGGACGTTTGCGAGCGTTCTCGCCGCTTTTGACGGGCACTTCCTTGCCGAACACATGCCGGGTGCTTGGCGCGACTTGGGGCGCTTTGCTTGGCGCGACGTGCGGCACTTTGGGTGCCTTGGGCTTTTTGGGTTTCTTGACGATCTCGCCCGTCGAGCGCGTTTCCGGCACACGGTGTTCGGCTTCGAAACCCGGCTCTTCCTGGCGCGGCAGCGTGTGTCGGATCAATGCTTCGATCGCGGCCAGTTGCGGCGCTTCGTCGGCACACACCAGGGACACCGCCGTGCCGCTCGCGCCTGCGCGACCGGTACGGCCGATACGGTGCACATAGTCTTGCGCGACGATCGGCAAGTCCACGTTGATCACGAGCGGCAAGTTGTCGATATCGAGTCCGCGCGCGGCCACGTCGGTGGCGACGAGCATCCGGACCTCGCCCGTCTTGAAGCGTTCCAGCGCGCGTAAGCGCGCGGGTTGCGGCTTATCGCCGTGGATGGTGTCGACCGCATAGCCCGCTTGATCGAGCATGTCCGCCAGATACTCGACGCCCGCGCGCGTTTTGACGAACACCAATGCATGCTCCCAGCGGTTCTCGGCCACCAGGTGCATGAAGAGGTCGGGCTTGTTGCGCTTATCGACCGGCACGACCCACTGCTTGATTTTGCTGGCCGTGGTATTAGGCGGGCTGACGCTGATGTCGGCCGGGTTGCGCAAGATGCCTGCCGCCATCGCGCGGATGTCATCGGTAAACGTCGCGGAAAACAGCAAGGTCTGGCGCTGAGCGGGCACGGCGGCAAAGACGGCGTTGAGTTCGCGTGCAAAGCCGAGATCGAGCATGCGGTCCGCCTCGTCGAGCACCAGCGTTTGGACTTGATCGAACTGCACGGCGTTCTGACGATGGAGGTCGAGCAAACGGCCCGGCGTCGCGACGAGGACATCGACGCCTTTGCGCAGCTTCATCATCTGCGGGTTGAGACTCACACCGCCATAAGCAGCCAGATATCGGAGGTCGAGGCCTTTGCCGTACTCGACAAAGCTTTGCAGGACTTGTTCGGCCAGTTCACGCGTGGGCACGAGGACCAGCACGCGCGCGCGATTGCTCGACACAGCCGGGCCGTGTTGCACCAGCCGCTGCAGCAGCGGCAACGCGAAGCCCGCCGTTTTGCCGGTGCCGGTCCGCGCCGCGGCCATGACATCCCTGCCGCCGAGCACCACCGGAATCGCCTTGGCTTGCACGGGCGTAGGCGTCTGGTAGTTGAGCGTCTGCAGATTTCGCAGCAACGGATCGATCAGGCCAAGCGAGGCAAAAGACATCGACGTGTTCCGGGCCAAAACCGCAATTCTAGCGGCTGCCGCGTCGCTTGCATTGCGCGGGCCGACGCGGCGAACGCGTTCCTTCAGAGGCCGCTTTAAAACGTCGACCGCCAAGCGCTAACGATCACCGCAGCCAATGTCCGCCGGCCGTTCGAAAATCCAAAGGCGACAGGCCATAGCTGTGTTTGAACGCGCGCGAGAAATTGGACGCGCTGCCGAATCCGAGTCCATATGCAATGTCGGCAATCGACGTCGTCGGCAATTCGATCAGTTCCATTGCGGCGGCCCACAGACGGCAATGACGGATATACGCGGCGAGACCGCCCTCCGATTCGAACAATCGATACAGGGTCGCGCGCGGCAAGCGCGGAAACGCCTGAAGCACCTGGGCCGGGCTGAGCGCCGTGTCGTGCAAATTGGCGGCGATATAGCGCTTGATGTATTCCGTCTGCGCGCGCCTCGTCACGGCGCGCATGCCCTCGTCGAGGCGGCTTTGTTTCGCGAAGGCGACCAGTGTGAGATCGGCACACAGCTGGATGGCATCCTGCGCGTCGGCGGGGTTCAGATGCGGCAAGTGGCGGCACAACGCCAGCACCTGCTCCTGCAGTAATTGCCCGATCGGCGTGGCATAGGGCAAGACCTTGCCATGAATGGATTCGGCATCGTCGATGACGGCTTCGACCTTGGCCCGGGGTATGAAGAACGCGAGCACGCGCGCTGGCGTCGGCCGCCGCATGCGCATCGTTTGCCCCATGTCCAGTGCCAGGACGCCGGGTACGAACTGCGCAGCCGGACCGCGGCGGGTGGGATCGGTCTGTGTCTCCATGATCCCTTCGACTGCCATGTGGAACACGAAATCGCGCACGTTGTCGCGCGAAATCTTGGCGTTCGTGCGGGCTTGCTGCAGGGGATCGGTTCGACTGTCCAGGTAGATCAGGTCTTCGAGGATATAGCTATCGATTTCGCCAAAGAATCCTGCTTCGGTCTGCGCACGGGAGACGGGGGACTCAAGGATGCGGTCGACATAGTCGGACCACGCGCGCGCCTGAAGTGTGCGCGCCTCGCCATTGACGGTGAAATGCCGATGCACGATCGATGACGAACGTGTTTCCGTCGACGTCGCGGGAAATGCATACCGGTTGTGCGCACCTGCAATCAGATCGCGTACGCGCGTCGTGTAAGTGGTTGCCATGGCATTCCCCGATAAGCGTTTTGATGCATTTCCGCGTCTTCTTTATTTTTTGGACGGCCTGGACTCGCGCGGCGGCCCGATGAACGCCGCGGCCGCGAGCCAGCTTGCGTCGTGTTGAAGCGAGGTCCGACGCACCACTAAGCGGCACGTCTCGGGCATCGGTTCATAGCGACGGCATGCCGCCGCGTGGATCCTAACAGATGTGTTACGCGATCAAAATAGTCGCTCGTCGTCACCGTGATTCATGCGTCGCGGACCCGGCTACCCGCGCATGACCAAGTACAGCACGACGACCACGCCCAGAGCGATGCCGACCCAGAAGAACGGACCGCCTTTTTTACTGATTTTCTTCACACGTCATCCTCAAGATGTCGACGATGGGCTCCCTAAGCCGAGCGATCTGCGTGGGCTGCGGAGTCAGCCGATGATGGCCGGACACCATCGGCGATAAGCATCGAAGTGTCTCTCCGATTTCGTGACGGCGTTCGTAATCGCGCTCGGTGAGCCGGTTGCGTCATCGCTCGCGACGCTCGTTAAGCGTTCGCCCGCCGAATTTCGTAGCGCGTCCTATTTTGGGCATCATGCCGTTCGAATGCCTTATGTGCTTCTTTATTCGCAGCGAAAAGAAAACTTTAAACGATTGCAAAGTAAAACGAGGAACGATATGTCGTGCAAGGAGGAGCGTGCGCTACTCGACAGCCTGTTCGATGAACTCTTTCCGCTGCTCCGGTCAATTACCGGCCCGGGCATAGAAGAAAGCGACAAGATCCTCGGCCGTCACATGCCGCTCGACATGTTCGGCGTTCCGAGCGGCCGGCAGGTCTTCGACTGGATCACGCCGCCCGAGTGGCACTGCCGGTCCGCGGCAGTTGTTCATTGAGCATTTCGAGGGGCGCGATAAGGCTGAAGCCAATTTTTTTGGTGACGCGACACTGCCTGACGTGGCCACTCGCTTCGATCTCGCGTCAATTCTGACGTCGATCGAATCAGTGAGGCGGCATCGACTCAATTGCGGCCATGACGAGTCTTAGCTGAGTCGGATGGCCCTCTCGCTGGCGCGCTTGAAGACCACTCGGCGCTCGTCGGAAATGCGAGTAGGCCGCGCGCGCGATCGCGACGCTTGTTTGCGGGGATGGGTAAGCGGTTGGCGCGCCATGTCAGGTCATCCAAATTGCGCGTGAAAGGGGGGCTGTCGCGCTTATTTTCTCTCTAAGCGATTTCGAACCCGCAAACGCGTTGTATATATAAGGACCGCGTCGCGTCCGGTCGCGCTTGCAATATCGAAGACGTCGATCGATCACAGCCCTGTGGGCTTTTCCGGGTTGGCCTTGATATATTTGGCTTATTGCCTGCGATCGATTGCCGAAAAAATGATTGCCCGTTTGAAAACGCGATGTGACGCGGTGCCTCGCGTTTTCAAAAAAATTGAATGAGCGGCGCGTCCCCGAGACTGGACTGGACGGCGTTTTTCGATGGGAGCGGATGGATGCTTAGCGTGTTATCGGAACAGGACCCGAGTCGCCGCCGTATGCCGTTGATCGTGCGTCGCGTGACGTTGTGCGTTGCAGTGGCATGGTTGGCGTTGGTCGCCGGCGTGGGGGCGTGGATATCCCAGCGTATCGTGGCCTCGGAAATGCGCAGGATGGCGGACAGCGCCGAGTACGAGGCCGAAACCGCCGCCCGCGTGATGGATCGGCTCTTCACGGAGATGACCAGCGTCGCCAATATGGTGGCCCGGCAGGGGCTCGTGATCGAACTCGCGGCGCGCTATCGTACCGATCCGCCGGGCGCGGCTCAGATGACGCGCCAACAACGCGCGGCGCAACTGACGCGCGATCCGTTGGTGCGCAAGGTGGGCAGTTTCATGGGCGCATTGTCAAACGACCTGCGTTATGCCCGGATCTACATGAACAACATGTCGGACGACACGGTGACGGCCAGCAATTGGGCCGAGCCCGACAGCATCGTCGGCATGATTTATCCGGCTCGCCTCTACCTGATGGACGCCCTGCGCGATGGGACGGGGCATTCATTCGGCATTGCCCGTTTGAATAAAACGCCGTCTTATTTCGTGAGCAGTCGAATCGAGAATGCCGACGATGTGCCGCTGGGCTCGGTCACTGTGAAATTCGATGCGCCGGAGATGGCGCGCTATCTGACCGGGCGAAACATCGCGCTGATCGTGAATCGCCAGGGCCGCGTGATCACCACGTCGTTCGAACCCTTCATGTTGCGCAACGTCGCCGGTCTGTTGCCGCCGGGCACCGTACTGCCGCCCGATGAAGGCGAAGAACTTGGCACACCCATCGACGTGCACACGATGACCGGTCCGGGACCATCGGACCGATGGTTCATCGAAGGCCAGCCATACGTGGTCAGGCGCCAGCCGTTGTCGAACGGGCAATATGAAATGTTGACGCTGGCTTCGCTCGACCACTTGGCGCCCATGCGAAAAGAACACGCGTGGATCGTCGCCGTCGTGGCGTTGTTCGGGCTCACGCTCATTGTGCTGTCGGGCTATGCGGCCGGTCAGATGGTCATACGCCGCGAGGACGAACGGTACGCGGCGAACTATGACGCATTGACCGGCTTACCCAACCGGCGCGCGGTGTTGGCCAAGCTTGAGCAGTTGTTCGAAGCGGCCCGGCGGACGGGGCAGTGGGTGCGGGTCGCGTTTATCGATCTCGACGGATTCAAGACGATCAACGACACCTATGGGCACGACATCGGCGACGCGTTTCTGATCGAGGTGGGCCGTCGTGTTTCAGCGGGTTTGCATACGAACGACATGCTAGGTCGCTTGGGGGGAGATGAATTCGTCGTGATCGGTCTGACGCCGCCGCCCGTCTCGGGCCCGCCGGACACCTCGGTCGACGCCTTGCGCGAGCGGCTTGCGCCGCGGATTGCGGGGACGTATTCGTTCATGGGGTGCAGTTTCGAGTATCAAGGCGCAAGCTTCGGCATTGCCAGCGTCGATCCTACGATCGGTACGTCGCAGACCGCGCTTAAGGAAGCCGATGCGCTGATGTATGCCGACAAGCTGACGCGGCGTGCACGGCAAACGACACGAAGCGTAAGCGCATTCGCCACGGAATAAGCGCGCATGAGGACACCAACTCGATCGCTTACGCCGCGCTAGGCACGCATCCACGGCGTCTCTCAAAGCCCACAGTCCCGGATTTACAGATCCGATATGTTTTATCTATAATTGAGAGTGATTCGCATTTGCATATCGTTCCTCTCAACTTCGCTCAACGTGTCTTCACTCTCGCCCGCGCAAACCGAGTCCGTGTCGGAGCTTTATGCGCATCATCATGCCTGGTTGCGCGACTGGCTTCGCAAGCGGCTCGGCAATGCCTTCGACGCGGCGGACCTGGCGCATGACACGTATGTGCGTGTGATATCCGCGGGTATCACGCCGCCGCAGGGCGAATCCAGGCGGTATCTCACGCAGATCGCCAAGGGACTGGCGATCGATTTTCATCGGCGCCGCCGCATCGAGACGGCGTATATCGAGGCGCTTGCCTTGAATCCGCCGGCGGAAGCGCCGTCGGAAGAGGCCCGGGCGTTGATCATCGAGGCGCTCGTCGAATTGGACGCCGTGCTGCATCAACTCGCGCCGAAAGTTCGGCAGGCTTTTCTGCTGTGCCGCCTCGACGGATTGAGTTATCGGGAGATCGCGTCGCAGCTCGGCGTGTCTCTGTCATCGGTCGAAAAGTACGTCGCAACGGGCTTGCGCGCCTGCTACGCGCTCTGTCACGGCGCGTCCTGATGCCTTCTGTACCGATGACGACCTCGGCGGATGTCAACCGGCCACTCGACGCTGCGGTCGTACTCAGGGCGAGTGAGTGGCTCGCCCGTTCGTGGTCGGGGGAATTCTCGGACGACGAACGGCGAGCGTGCGAGCGATGGCTCGCGGAACACCCCGACCACGCGCTCGCTTGGGCGCGCCTGCACGCAGCCGATGCGTCGCTGACGGTGTTGCCTCGCGATGCGACACGCCGGGCGCTGCTTCATCCCCCGGTTGCGCGCGGACGCCGCCGCGCGCTCGGCTTGCTCGGCGCCGCATGCATCGCCGGGACGCTCGGTTACGAAGCGCGTCGAAGCGGCGTCTGGGCGCTCGCCACGGCCGATTTCGCCACGCGCGTCGGCGAGATCCGAGCGATCGCCTTGCCGGACGGATCGCACCTCGTCCTCGACACCGCCAGCGCGGTCGATGTCGCGTTTTCCGACACCATGCGGCATGTGACGCTCCGTGCCGGACGCATCTATCTCGCGACCGCACATCGTCCCGCGTTCGCCGGTGCACCGTTTGTCGTGACGTGCTCGTATGGCAGCGTCAAGGCCCAGGGCGCGCAATTTTCCGTCGCTGAGCGCGGCGACAGCGCCGCGCTCAGCGTGGGCGAAGGGGCGGTCGAGGTCCGTCCGGCGCATGCGTCTTGGACCGTCGCGCGAATCGGGGTCGGTGAAAAGGCGACGTTCTCCGCCGATGCGCTCGGCACGATCTCGCGCAGCGAGGGTGACGACGACGCGTGGACGCGCGGGGAGCTGATTGCGCGCGATATGCGCGTCGGCGAACTGGTCGCCGCGTTGTCGCGCTATCGACGCGGCGTGCTGCGGTGCGAACCCGACGCGGCGGATCTCCGGGTGACAGGGTTGTTTCCGCTTCGCGATACGGACCGCGCGCTATCCGATCTCGTCGTCGGGCTGCCCGTGGAAGTCGAATATCGGACGCGCTTTTGGGTCACGGTCCGGGCCCAGCGAGCGAGAGAGACCTGATGCGAAGCTCAGGCCACGCTAGCCGGCCGTAGACAAAAAAATAATTGGATTTCGATTGAGGGTTTGAGCGGTTCGTTCGGAAGACAAGGTGAGACCTCTTTCACTCCGATCCGACAAGGACCTGCCCGATCATGCCGTCACACCCTCATTGGCCCAACCGCGCGCATGCTGATGCACATTCGCGAACCCTTGCACCGGCCTGCCGCGAACGTGCGCTGGCATGCGCCATCCGCCTCGCAAGCGTGCGATGGACGCTGGCGGGTGTATCGCTCGCCGCCGCCTCGTTCGGCGCGTACGCGCAAGGCAACGGCGTGTCGGTCAAACACAGCTACGCGATCGCGGCGGGCGCGCTCGACGATGTGCTGACGCGCTTTGCGAGCGCATCGGGTACCGAGGTGTCGATCGATGCATCGCTGACACGCGGCAAACGGAGCGCCGGCCTCGCGGGCGAATACACGATTCAGGACGGCTTTGCGGAAATCGTGCGCGGCCAAGGGTTGGAGGTGCTGCGCAGCGCCGACGGCGTGTATTCGCTGCGCGCAGCGAACACCCCGCCTGCCGCGGGTGCCGCGATCAACGACATGACGCTGCCGACGGTAGTTGTCAGTGACTCCGCCGCGTCCGACGCCGAAATCGCACGCGTGAATCCGCCTTTGACGATCGGTTCGAAATCGCCTTTGGCGCAGCGAGATATCCCGAACTCGGTCACGGTCGTCACACAGCAGCAACTTCAGTCGCAAAACGCGACGACACTCGACGACGCGATCAAGGCCGTGCCCGGCGTGACGGTCAACCAGTTCCAGAACGACTTGACCGCGTACTATTCACGCGGCTTTCCGATCCGCACGTTTCAGCTTGACGGCGTCCCCACGGTCATTCCGTCGAGCGGGGGCGGCATGTCGGCCGATGGTCTGATCGCGTACGATCGCGTCGAAATCCTGCGCGGACCGGCCGGACTTTTCAACGGCATGGGGGGCGACGGCGGGGTGATCGATCTCGTGCGCAAGCGCGCGCCCTCGACATTCGAAGCATCGGCGCAGGTATCGGTGGGAACCTATGCCGATCGCCGCGAGCAGGTCGATATCGGTGGCCCGCTGAACGCGGCCGATACGCTGCGCGGCAGGCTCGTCGCGATGCAACACGACGAACACGAGATGCAGGACGGATCGTGGCAGCGCGATCAGCAGCTCTACGGCACGCTCGAAGCCGATCTGACGCCGACGACGCTTGTGCGCACCGGGTTCAGTTATTCGCATATCAGCGGCCACGTTCCCTATGGCTGGCCCAGCTACGACGACTACAGCCCCGTTTACCCGTCGCGTTCGGCCTATCTGGGAGCGAGTTGGGATCATCAGGACATTCAGACGACCAACGGCTTCGTATCGATCGAGCAGCAGTTGAGCCACGGCTGGACCGCCAAAGTCGCGTACAACCATACGCAGTATCACTCGATGCTGCTCAACGGGATTCCGGGCGACTACGTCGACCCCGCGACGGGCATCGCCGATCTCTATAGCTACAGCGGGCACGACAACAATACGGAAGATGCGCTCGATGTCTTTGCGACGGGACCGTTCCGGCTTTTTGGCCGAACCCATCACCTGACGTTCGGCGCGAACTATCTGCATCAAAGCGATCAGTTCACGCAGGCGTTCATCAACCCGGACACCGGGCTCGATTATTGGGGCGACGTCTATACCAACCTTTATAACAACGCGGCCTACTCTGACGCATTTGCGGGCGGCGGAGGCCAGGACGCCAAGACCGTCACGAATCAATACGGCGTCTATGGTAATGCGCGTTTCAGCGTGACCGATCCGGTGACGCTGATCGTCGGCGGTCGCGTCACGTGGTGGCATAGCGTGCTCGACCCCAACGCCGACGCGTACTGGAATCAATACGGCGACACGCACGAGGACAATCGGATCGGCCCGAAGGTCACGCCGTTCGTCGGCTTGGTCTATGACCTCAACGACACGTATAGCGCCTATACCAGCTACACCTCGATCTTTGTTCCGCAGACGTCCGAATACACGGTCAACGGACAGATCATCAAACCCGTCACGGGTTCGCAATACGAGGTAGGGCTCAAGGGCGAATATCTGGGCGGGAGACTCAACACGGGTGTCGCGTTGTTCCAGGTCACGGAACAGAACCGCGCCATGACCGACCCGGCCAATCCCGGCTACTACGTCGCGCAGGGCAAGGCGCGCAGCCGTGGCATCGAACTGACTGCAAGCGGCGAAGTGTTGCCCGGCCTGACCGTATCGGGCGGATATACGTATACCGCGACGCAGACGTTCGACCAGAGCGTCTCGGTCGGTTCGTCATTCAGTGTGACGACGCCGAAACACCTGTTCAAACTCTGGACCGACTACCACCTGCCCGGCGTGCTGAACAAATGGGACATCGGTGCGACGACCTATGTCACGAGCGGCACGTACGCCGCCGATGGAACGAATCGATTGCCCGCGCCGGGCTATATGACCATCGACGCGAACATCGGCTATCGGATCACGAAGACCGTCTCCGCTTCGCTCAGCGTGACAAACCTGCTGAATCGAACGTATATCCTCACGTCGGCCGGCGCCGGTGGAAATTACTATGGCGATCCGGCCAAGGTGCTGTTCACGCTGCGATACGCCATGCAGTAGCGTGATGCTGTCCATCGCACGCCGCGCGCCGCTTCGAATGCGGGCGCGGTGTCTCGCAAGACCTAAAAGCGTGCAGGGCCAACTCGGACGGCTTGTCGTGTCCCGACCCGTCCAGGGCCGTCCGTGCGGACATGTGGAATGTCCGGTTCAGGGACGGCCTATCGCTTGGTCCGCGTGAGCGACGGCCGGCCGTGTCGGGCGGACGTCGACTCGAAGCGGACTGCGGAAGGTCACTCGTGGATTGTGTAGCAGGATGACGCACACATCCGATTTTCCAATAGAGACGTATCCGTTCTAGTGGCGACATCGAGCATACGGCGACAAGCGGTCACCGACGATCCGGCCTACTATTTTCCGTCCGCTCTTTTATTTGAAACAGCGACAGAAACATTTAGAAAGTCATACGAGAACACGTTCACGCGAATGTGACTTTTCGTGGGTTATGCTTTCCTGTCAATTCAACAGGATGCTGCAATGACTCGCTTTTCAGCCCTCGTGGGCACAGCAGGCGTGTGTGCCTTGACTTGCCTCGGCACGGCGCATGCCGCAACAACGGAGCCAACCCTCGGCCAGGCGGGAGACTTCATCGAGCGTGATTTTCACTTCTCGGAAGGAACGACGTTGCCGGAGATTCGCATCCACTACGTGACGCTGGGCACCCCGCGGCGCGATGCGCACGGCGAAATCGACAATGCCGTGTTGCTGATGCATGGCACCACCGGTACCGGTAAAGCATTCCTCGCGCCGGCGATGCAACGGGAACTCTTCGGCCCGGGCGAACCGCTCGATACACGTCGCTACTTTGTCGTGATTCCCGATGGTCTTGGCCGCGGGGGTTCGAGCAAACCCAGCGACGGCATGCATGCTCGATTTCCGCACTATGGCTATGGCGATGTTGTCGAGGCCAATCATCGTCTGCTCGTCGAGGGGTTGAATGTGCATCATCTGCGCCTCGTACTGGGCACGTCGATGGGCGGCATGCAGACCTGGATGTGGGGTGAGCGATATCCGGACATGGCCGCGGCGCTGATGCCGATTTCCAGCCAGCCGATCGCGATGGCCGGTCGAAACTGGCTCTGGCGGCAAATGATCGTCGGTGCGATCCGCAACGATCCGGGCTGGAAAGACGGCGACTATACGGTGCAGCCAAGCCAATGGACACGCGTCATGCCGATTTTCACGATCATGACCGAGAACCCCGCGCGCATGCAAAGTGACGCGGGTGACCGTGAAAAGGCCACGAAGCTCTATGACAGTCTGGTCGACAAGGCGCAGAAGACCGACGCCAACGACGTGCTCTATTGGTTCGAATCGTCGTGGGACTACGATCCGGCGCCGCAGTTATCGAAGATTCGCGCTCGGCTTTTGGCGGTCAACTTCGACGATGATTTGATCAATGCAACGGATCTCGGCGTCATGCAAGAGGCCATCCGCGCCGTGCCGAATGGTGCGTTTGTCGAAATGCCGGAGAGCGCGCACTCATATGGCCATCAGACGCTCGCCCACCCTGAAGTATGGAAGCCCTATCTCGTGAAGCTGCTGAGCGAAACATCCACGTCGAATTGATCTCGGTGCAGGCGCCATGGCGCCTGGCGTCGCGTCGCTCCCGAGCGCGGGAAACTTAGATTCTCGAGAACTCGTAGTCTCGTTCGACGAGGCAGATACGCGTTTTGTACGACGCGTACCAAGTTTCCCGCCCGGCCTGTTGCGCGACCTGATGCATGGCATCGTTCTTCCACGCGGCGATGGATTCGAGGCTGTCCCAATAGGACACCGTGATGCCGATCTCCTCGCGTGCCGACTCGACGCCCAAGAATCCGGGTTGCTTCGCGGCCGCTTCGACCATTGCATCGGCCATGTGTTCGTACCCGTTGTCCCCAGGGGTTCGGATCGAGGTGAAAATCACCGCGTAATAGGGCGTGGCCCTCGTCTTCGCGATCGGCATCGTGACCTCCCGTCAGTCTGTGGCGATGGATGACCTAGCGCACGCATTATCGGTGATCTGCGTCGCGTGCTCGACCGAGCCTGGCTGACCGACATCCCCTGCGCAAGGGCATCGCGTCGATGGCGCGTGAGATGGCCCGAGCGAGCGCGCAGGCCATCGACGTCCGCTCAACGCTCAGGACGCTTGAGTCCGGATCGGCTTCGGCGTGAACTACTGTGTGGCCGCATAGGTCGTCGCCATGAGAGAAGGCACGTTTCCCGTGCTGACTGTCGGGGTAGACAGCGATGAAAGCGCCCCGGCGCTACCCAGCGCATATTGCGAAATTGTGGCGGGGCCTTCGTTCACGCCATAGACGTATTGACCCGACGGATCCATGGCAACGGATGAAGAGTCCAGTCCTGCGCCGCCACCCACGCTGGCTGGGGACATCGACGTGAGCGCGCCATTGCCGCTCACGGTGTATTGCCAGACAGAACCTTGATTGTTATCCGCCACGTACACGTACTGACCCGATGGATCGACAACCAGGCCAATGGAATCGGGGCCGGCCGCAACCGTTGCGGGTGTCATCGGCGAGAGCGCGCCGCCGCTGCCGATCAGGTATTGGTCGATGACGCCGCTTTGGGTCGCCACATAGGCATATTTGCCGGACGGATCGATACCCATCGAAGTGGGCGCATGGTCCGTCGCTGCTGTTCCGACGAGCGACAGCGCTCCGCTACTCCTATCGACCGCGTATTCGGACACCGTATCGCCGCTGCCGTTGATGACATAGACATAGTTGCCCGTCGGGTCGGCTGTCACCGAGAAGGGCGTATTTCCGGCAGGCACGGAGGCGGGGGACATGGGCGACAGCGCCCCATTCGTGCCGATGGTGTACTGCAACACGCTGCCGCTCGTCTCGTCCGCCACATAGGCGTATTGGCCAGACGGGGCGATGGCGATCCCGCGCACGATATCGCCTATTGCGATGGACGCGGGGTTCATCGGCGAGAGCGAGCCGTCACTGCCGATGGTGAACGGCAAGATGGACTGGCCGCTCGACACGTACGCGTATTTGCCCGACGGCGTGATGGCGATGGCGGCCGCGCCATCGGTATCAACGGAGGGCGTGGCCATGGGCGAAAGCGAGCCGTCGCTGCCGATCGTGTATTGCGACACACCGTTGCCGGTCGATTGGTTGACCACATAGGCAAACGCCAGCCTTGTGCAGGCGATCGTGATCCCCGTCACGTTGACGGCGCCGATGGTTCCTGACCCATTCGATACCGTGCAGGTCTGCCCGGTCGGCTGGGTGTCGATCGTCGCGGCGTAAGCGCCGTCCGCGGCGATTTTCGTGGGGAAGCTAAACGTCCCGTTTGCGCTGACCGTCAGCGCATCGGTACCGTTATTCAACAACGTAATCTGCGTGCCCGTGACGAGTCCGGTCACCGTGCCGCCTACAGCGTAAGCGTCGTTCGCGGATGACGATTGCGTGGTGTCGGTGGCTGAAGAGGACGTGCCCCCACACGCGGAAAGCGTCAGTGCCGCAGATACACAAACGGACCGTGCACGTGCGGCCTTGAGAAATCCGTACCCCATTTGGAATTCGCCTTGTTGTGTGGATTCGGAGGCCGGGTGAAATCTCCTTTTCGAAGCACTGCGCTTAAGCGACCCACTGGTCGGCGCAAGCGTCCCCGCTGCAGATCACCTCGGAGCCTAAACGACAACGCATATATTTGCGGATATTGTCGCCTAAAACGCTTGAACGACAAAAAAATTGCCTCGCTTAAGCGTCATCCTTAGTCGAAATTATCGAAGACGTCGAAGATTTTCGCTAAAGCGCGATCGACGGATGGTCCGCCAAAAAACGTGAGTTAAAGCTCGGGATGCGTTGCGGGATTTGCGCACTCAGCGTCGGCGTATGCAGCGCATCCTGAGCACTACGCCCGGCTTGGCGAGCGCGCAAAAACCGGCGAGCTTCGATTGACGAGCGCCAAGGCCTCGGCACATGCGATGACTTTGGCGGCCAATGCGTCCATGCGGTCCCGCGTCAATCGAATCGAGGGTCCCGCGATGCTCACGGTCCCAATCGGCGCGTCCTGGCCGGCGACGCGAATGGCGGCCGCCAATGCGCTCGTTCCGGCTTCGTACGCTTCGACAACAAACGCGTAGCCGCGCTCTCGCGCCGCCTGGACTTCATCCATCAGCGCACGCAAGGTCTGCGGCGCGCCCGGCCCCATATCGCGCGCCTTGTCCATGCCTTGTCGCGCAACCAGGGCGAGCGCGCGTTCATCGGAGAGCGCGGCAAGGTAGGCAATCCCGTTGGCGGTGGCCGGCAGGTAGATATCGAGGCCCGCATCCGGGTCGTATCGAAGTCCCGTACGCGCGCCTTGTGCCTTGGCGACCCAAATCAGGTCGTCCGCCTCCGCGACCGCGAGACGCACGAGTTCGCCGCTCGTCTCCGCCAGCTCGTCGAGCAAGGGCTGCGCCGCGTCGGTGATCCCTGTCGCTGCCAAATAGCTCAATCCCAGCGACGCCATCTTGAACGTCAGCATGTAATGCGACGTGCTCATGTCCTGTTTGACGTAGCCGCTCTCCTTCAAGTCGGCGAGGACGCGATGCGCCGCGGTACGCGGAATATCCAGGCGATCGCCGATCTCCGACATAGGAAGCCCGCGCACGTTGTGCGCAAGAAGCTCAACGATAGCGAGCGCGCGATCTCGAACTGACGTCATCTGAATGGCAAAAAAAGAAGAGTGGTCTCGATTTTATCCCAACTGAAACGGCGTTTCATTTGGAACGATGATCGTTTACCACTAAAGTGGATTGATGTTCCATTTGGTACAGTGATCACAAATCCAAGAGGCGCCCATGAAACTTGCCATCGACTCATACAGCTATCACCGTTACTTCGGAGAGATCTATCCGGGCCTCGAAGCGGATCCCGGCACCCGCCTGACATTGCGAGAATTCATCGATCGCGCGCACGCCCTGGGCGTTGCCGGCGTCTCGATCGAGTCGTGCTTCTTGCCGGACCCGAGCCCGAGCGAACTTGCGGACCTGCGCGATCAACTCGATGCACTGGCGCTCGATCGGGTCTGGGCGTGGGGTCACCCATCGGGCTTGCGCTCCGGCGATGCACCCGAAGCGCTCGTCGACCTCAAACGACATGTCGAGATCGCGCGCGCCGTCGGCGCAAACGTGATGCGGATCTGCTGCGGCGGCCGTCGCACGCGGCCCGACAACTGGAACGATCACAAGGCCAAGCTGATTCCGCTGCTCGTCGAGGCGACTCGGCACGCGGAGCGCTATGACGTCGTCCTGGCCATCGAAAACCATATCGATCTGCTGGCGGACGAACTCGTCGAACTCATCGAAACAATCGACTCGCCTCGGCTCGGCGTGTGTTTGGACACCGCGAACAATTTGCGCATGCTCGAAGACCCTGCAATCGCAATCGAAAAGCTCGCGCCTTACGCGCGTGCCACGCATGTGAAGGACATCCGCGCGCACCGCGGCAGTCCGCGCGAATTCGCCTTTTGGCCCAGCGTGCCGGTCGGCCGCGGACTTATCGATATCCCGCGTACGTTCCGCGAACTTCGCAAACACGGCTACGACGGCTTGCTGGCCCTCGAAATCGACTACCTGCATCCCGATTACGACAGCGATGAACACGCCATCGCGGAAAGCATCGACTACATGCGCCGCCATCTCGCTTGAGCCACGCGGCGCAACTCTAAAAAAGCATAGGAGACAGCAATGATCGCAAAGACCTCGGTCAGCATTCAGGAGTTTCTCGACGCCAGGCCATTCCAGGCGTTTCACTGGAAGATATTGTTGATCGGCCTCTCGGTGCTGATCCTCGACGGCTTCGATGTCGTCGCAATGGGGTTCATTGCGCCGGCGATCATTGCGGACTGGAAGGTCGGCCGTGCCGCGCTCGGCCCCGTGCTCAGCATGGGCTTGTTCGGATTGGCGATAGGCGCGTTGATCGGCGGCCCGCTGGCCGACCGTTTCGGCCGGCGTCGCGTCATCTTGTACGCCGTCGTGTTCTTTGGCTTGATGAGCCTCGCCTCGGCATGGTCGCCGACCATCGCAGTGTTGTCGGTCATGCGCTTTCTGACGGGCCTTGGACTCGGTGCATCGCAACCGAACGCAGCGACGCTCGCCTCGGAATATGCGCCCAGGAAATATCGCTCGTTGATGGTGACCGTGATCTATTGCGGCTTTACGCTCGGTGCGGCAGGCGGCGGGTTTCTTGCGAGTTACCTGATTCCGATCTACGGATGGCAATCCATCCTGGTGGTGGGCGGCGTGGTGCCGATCGTGTTCGCCGTCGCGCTCTTTTTCGTGCTGCCCGAGTCGGCCAAGTTCCTCGCGGTCAAGGACTGGGGACGTGCCCGGCTCGATCAGATCGTCTCGCAGCTCGATCCGAGCGTGAATACCGGCTCCATCGATTTCGTCACCGCCGAATCCGAGCATCGAGGTAAAACGGCGATCCGGCTTATCGTGACCCGGCCGCATACCACGGTCACGTTGGCCTTGTGGGTCGGTCTGTTCATGAATCTTCTGACGGTCTATTTTCTCAATAGCTGGTTGCCGATCATCGTGAAGGACAACAACTTCTCGTTGGCCGATGCGGCGCTCGTCGGCGCGATGATGCAAGTGGGCGGCACGCTCGGCAATATCGCCATCGGCTGGGAAATGGACCGCTTCGGCTCGCACAAGGTGATGGTCGCCACACTGTTTGCCGCGGGTGTCTTCATGGTGGCGCTTGCCAAGCTGAGTCTCGGCATCTACGGCTTGATGACGCTGGTGTGCCTGCTCGGCTATTGCATCAACTCGACGAACACCGGCTGGACCGCGATGGCGACAAGCTATTACCCGACCGAAATGCGTGCCACGGGGACAAGCTGGATGACGGGGATCGGTCGTTTTGGCGCCATCTCGGGTGCGTCGATCGGCGCCATTCTTCTGAGCTTCAAATGGGATTTTGGTCAGCTCTTCCTTTCTTTAACGATTCCCGTCGCGATTGCCATCGCCGCGGTGTGGATCAAGGCGCGGTCTAACGAGCATGCATCGCCCGCCCTACGCAATGCGACCTCGCATTGATACCCGGAGATTTCAGACGATGTCGGCAGTGAGGATTGGACTGATCGGAGCGGGTGCGATCGGGCGCGCCCATCTTGTGGGTGCCGCCGCGGCGCCGGGCGTGGACATCGTGGGCATCGCCGATCCGAGTCCGGCGGCGCACGATCTTGCCCATGAATTTTCCATTCCCTGGTTTCCCGATCATCAAGCGCTTCTCGATCGGCAGGACATCGGCGGCGCCATCGTGGCGACGCCGAACGCCTTGCATGTGCCGATCGCGATGGATCTCATCGCACGGGGCAAGGCTGTGCTGATCGAGAAGCCGATCGCCGATTCAATCGAAGAAGGGTTGACGCTCGCGAGGGCCGCGGACGATGCCAACGTCCCGCTGCTCGTCGGTCACCATCGCCGTCACAACCCGATCGTTCGGCAAGCTCGACGCTTGGTCAAGGAGGGCAAACTAGGTCGCCTCGTCTCCGCGTCGGTGCTTGCGACATTTCTCAAGCACGATGCCTATTTCAATGAGGCTTGGCGACGCTCCAAAGCCGCGGGGCCCGTGCTCATCAACCTCATCCATGAAATCGACGTGCTCCGGTTTGTTTGCGGGGAGATCGAGAGCATTCAGGCCCTGACGTCCAATGCCGTTCGCGGCTTCGACGTCGAAGACACGGCGGTCGTCCTGCTGCGTCTCAAAGGCGGGACGCTCGCGACAATCACGTTGTCGGACACCGCCGCCGCACCGTGGAGTTGGGACCTCACATCCGCGGAAAATCCGGCGTTCCCGACATCGTCGGCGGAGAGCCATTTCTTGTGTGGGACCGACGCATCGATTGCACTGCCTACGTTGCGCATGTGGCGCTATCCCGGCGAACGTGGCTGGCATCATGCGATGGAAAGCGAAACGGTGCCGGTCGCACGCGCCAATCCGTACATCGAACAAATGCGTCACTTCGCGGCCGTGATACGCGGAGACGAGACGCCGCTGATCGATGGCTTCGACGCGACGAAGACACTTCAAGCAACGCTGGCGGTCCGGGAATCTGCGGAGTCAGGCGTTTGCGTCACCCTGACTGACCGCGTGTCGCCTCAGTCGAGCGATCGCTCAACACCCAATGCGCTTGGTTTTTCCGGTGGGTCGTCGTGACGACGAGAAAGCGCATGTGCTCGACTGCGACAGGCGTGTGGCGCGATGCGCGACACGCATCAATATCGCTGCTTTTAAGCGCGTCGCGTCGGCTCGATGTTGACGAAGCCGAGCGGACGTCGCGCGGCGAGGACGGCCCGATCCGAAAACCTTATTCGTGGATGCGCACGGAGATGCCCGGCGCCAACTGATCGAACAACGCGATGATGTCGTCGTTTCGCATTCGAATGCAGCCACGAGACGCGGGCGTGCCCATCGGTTCCGTGTCCGGACATCCGTGGATGTAGATAAAGCGGCGCAGCGTGTCGACGTCGCCGAATCGATTCCGTTCGGGCTCGCAGCCCTGCAACCAGACGATGCGAGACAGCATCCAGTCCCGTCCCGGGTATTGCAGTCCAAGCTGGTCGGAGTACACCTCGCCCGTTGCACGGCGCGCGACGAACACGGACCCTGAAGGAAGGCCGTGGCCGATCAACATGCGCGCGACGTGCAGGCCGCGCGGCGTGCATCCCGAACCCATCTGCTCGCCGGGACCGTTCGCCGCGCTCGATACGGGAAATGCGCAGCGCACTCGACCGTCTTCAAGCAACGTCAATTCCTGTAATCGCAAATCGACGACGATCTCGCGTGCCGACATCCTGTTCCCTCCGCTCACCCTAAACTTCGAGCCATTCCTTGCGGATCTGCGCATTGCCCTTGAGTTCGGCCGGCGTGCCTTCGAAGACGATATGCCCGTGACCCATGACATAGACGCGCTGCGAGATGTCGAGCGCGATCGCGAGCTTCTGCTCGATCAGGAGCACCGACACGCCGCGCGCCTTGAGCGCCTGCAGATACTCGCCGACGAGCGTGACGATCTTGGGCGCGAGCCCTTCCGTGGGCTCGTCGATGAGGATCAGATCCGGATCGCCCATCAGCGTGCGGCATAACGTCAGCATCTGCTGCTCGCCGCCCGATAATACGCCCGCCGGCGTGTGCTCGCGTTCCTTCAAACGCGGAAACATAGCGTACATATCGGCCGCGGTCCAACGCAACGTCGCGCGCCGCGGATTGCGTTTCGCACCGAGCAGCAAGTTCTCGCGCACGGTCAGCGCCGGAAAAATATCGCGATTCTCGGGGACGTAGCCGATCCCGAGTTGAGCGATCTCGAACGTGCGGCGGCCGAGAATTTCCTCGTCGCGAAAGCGCACCGATCCGCTCGCCTTGACCATCCCGACGATCGTCTTGGCCATCGTCGAGCGGCCGACGCCGTTACGGCCCAGCAGCGTTACGATTTCACCCTCGTCGACATGCACGTCCACGCCCTGCAGGATGTGACTTTTGCCGTAATAGGCATGCAGGCCTTGTACCGCGAGCAGGGTCGGGGTCATCAGTGCGCGCCTCCGGCCTGATCCGTATCGAGCGTCGTGCCGAGATAGGCCTCCTGCACCGTGCTGTCGTTGCGGATCGCGTCCGGGGTGCCCGTCGCGATGATCTCGCCATACACGAGCACCGAGATGCGGTCCGCGAGGTCGAATACCACGCCCATATCGTGCTCGACCATCACCAAGGTTTTCCCCTCGGTCACCGTGCGGATCAGCTCGACCGCATGATCCGTTTCCGAACGGCTCATGCCGGCCGTCGGTTCATCGAGCAGGATCACGTCGGCGCCGCTCGCGATCGTGATGCCGATTTCGAGCGCACGTTGTTCGGCATAGGTCAGCAAGCCCGCCTGCGTGTCGCGCACGCGTTGCAGGCCGATGCGTTCGAGCACCGCGTCGGCGCGCTCGCGCGCGTCGCGCAGCGCCGCGAGTCGATGCCAGAACGAATACCGGTAGCCGAGCGACCACAACACGGCACAGCGCAAATTCTCGAAGACGGACAAGCGATGAAAGATATTCGTGATCTGAAAACTGCGCGACAAACCCAGGCGATTGACCGCATACGGCGGAAGACCACCGATCTCGACGCCGTTGAGCTTGACCGAGCCCGAACTCGGCGTGCTGCGTCCCGAGATCAGATTGAAGGTCGTCGACTTGCCCGCGCCGTTGGGGCCGATCAGCGCATGGCGTTCGCCTTTCGGTATGCTCAGATCGATGCCGCGGATGATCTCCGTTGCGCCGAACTGTTTGCGCACTGCGCACAATTCGAGTGCCGCGGTCATGCGCCGCCTCCCGCGATGTCGGTTTGTACCGCGTCCCAGGCGCGCCGCACGCGCGAAATCGCCGTTCGTGCGCAGAGCCCGCCGACGACCCAGAGCGCCGCCGCGACGGCCCAAGGCTTGAACGAGGCGGCGTCGAACGCGAATCCCGCGAGCGTCATGCCGGTGCCGTTGTCGCTGTCCATCTGGAGCTTGTAGACGATTTCGACGGTCAGGATCAAGGCCGCGAGCACGACGAGACCGGCGCCGAGCGCGATCGAATACGAAGGCACCATGCGGTCAATCTTGCGCGCGGCGATCAACGGCGCTTGCTTGATTATGAGACTCGCGATGCCGCCGGGTACGAACATGACCATCAACACGAAGAACAGCCCCAGATAGAGCAGCCATGCATGCGTCAGGCTCGATAGTGCCAAGGCGAACAACACGAACAGGACCGCGCCGATGACGGGCCCGAAGAACACGCCGCTGCCGCCGATGAAGGTGGCGAGCAGCACGCCGCCCGATTGCACCGCGCCGACGTTTTCGGACGTCACGATCTCGAAGTTGATGACCGACAGGCCGCCGGCAATGCCGGCGAAGAACGCCGACAGGATCATGACGAGATAGCGCACGCGTTGCGTGTCGTAACCGATGAATTCGGCGCGTTCGGGATTGTCGCGCACGGCGTTCGCGATGCGGCCCAGCGGCGTTTGCGTCCACGCGTACATCGCGATCATCGACAACAGGCACCAGACCGCGATCAGGTAGTACACCTGACGCGCCGGGCCGTATGAGATGCCGAGCACCGCGTGACCCACGACGCGGTTCGTCGAGATGCCGCCTTCGCCGCCGAAGAAATCGGGGAACATCAAGGCGCTCGCGTACACCATCTCGCCGATGCCGAGTGTGATCATCGCGAACGTGGTGCCGGATTTGCGTGTCGTCACATAGCCGAACACCACGCCGAAAAACGCACCGCCGAGACCGCCGACGAGCGGCAGAAGCGAGACCGGCCACGCGAAGTCGCCCGCGCCGATGCGATTGAGCACATGCACGGCGACGAACGCGCCGAGGCCCGAATAGATCGCATGGCCGAACGACAGCATGCCGGTCTGACCGAGCAGCATGTTGTACGAGAGCGCGAAGATGATCATGATCCCCATTTGCGACAGCAGCGCGGTGGCGAATCGTCCGGGGAAGCACAGCGGCAGCACGAGCATGACCAAGGCCGTCAAACCCCAGATCGCGCAGCGCGCGAGCGAACGGCGGCGCGAGCGCGAGGGGAGGTGCGCGGAGGCCGGCTCGTACGGGTGCGGCGTCGACGTTTTCATGATCTAGCCTTCACGGGTGCCCATGAGGCCGCGGGGACGCACGATCAGCATCACGACCATCAGCAGATAGGGCAGCACCGGTGCGATCTGGGACACGCTGAGCTTCCATACCGAAGACAACAGTGTCGTGCTCGTCACGTGAACGCCGAACCGCGCGAAGAGATCGGCGAGCGACGCATCGATGGCGACCGCGAAGGTCTGCAGCAGGCCGATCAGCAGCGAGGCGATGAATGCGCCGCCAAGCGAACCCATCCCGCCCACGACGACCACGACAAAGACGATGGTGCCGACCGAGCTGGCCATCGACGGCGCGGTGACGAACGCGTTGCCGCCGATCACGCCCGCGAGTCCCGCGAGCGCCGCGCCGCCCGCGAAAACAAGCATGAACACGCGCTGCACGTTGTGGCCGAGCGCCTCGACCATCTGCGGATGCGTCAATGCGGCCTGGATCACGAGTCCGATGCGCGTGCGGGTCAGGGTGACGTACATCGCGCCGAGCATCAATACGGACACGAGCATCATGAAAGCGCGGTACTTGGGAAACGTCGACGTGAAGACGTGGAACAGCGGGCCGTCGAGTTCGGGCGGAATCCGGTAGGGCACGACGGCCTGACCCCAGGCGAGTTTGACGGCCTCCTCGATCAGATAGGCGAGACCGAACGTGAACAGCAATTCGGCGACGTGTCCGTACTTGTGGACGGTCCGTAACCCGAAGCGTTCGACGAGCGCGCCGACGCACACGACGAGGCACGGCGCGATGACGAGCGCCGGCCAGAAGCCGATCTTGCCGGCGATCGCATACGCGAAATACGCGCCCAGCATATAGAAGCTCGCGTGCGCGAAATTGAGCACGCCCATCATGCTGAAGATCAGCGTGAGCCCCGATGACAGCAGGAACAGCAGCAGTCCGTAGCTGATGCCGTTCAGCAGCGAGATCGTGAAGAATTCCACGTGCGAGTCCGGCTTATCGGCTTATTGCGGGCGCTTCATCTGGCATGTGGTCGGCAGGCTTGCGGCGGCGGCGGGCAAGACGGCATCGGTGCGCCAGCCGTAGCCGGTTCCTTCCTGGTCGTACTTGATGTCCTTGCCGTCGGCTTTGACCCAGGTGCTGATCACGAGCGGCTGTTGCAACTGGTGGTCGGCCGCGCGCATTTCGACGGTGCCGTTCAGGCTCTGGGTCTTCATGCCTTCGAGCGCATGGGCGACTTTTACCGGATCGGCCGAGTGCGTTTGCTTGATGGCCTGGCTCAGCATCGCAATCGCGGTATAGGACGCCATCACGTAGAAGTCGTCGTTGTATTTCTTCTTGAAGCCGTCGAAGATCTGAGCGGCCTGAGGCGGGTTGCCCGGCGTATTGGGGCCGAAATAGCCGATGTATTTGACGTGTTCGGCGCCGGCCGCGCCCATCGCGGTCGGCACGCCTGTCGTGGGGGCGTAGTACGTGTAGTAGTTCGCGGTGACGCCGGCGTCCTTGCTGGCCTTGACCAGCAGCGCGAGGTCGCTGCCCCAGTTGCCCGTGATGACCGTATCGGCGCCCGACGCCTTGATCTTGCTCGCGTACGGCGAGAAGTCCTTGACCTTGGCCAGCGGATGGAAATCGTCGCCGACGATCTCGATGTCCGCGCGCTTGCGCTTGAGGGCTTCCTGCGCCTTGGCGGACACGTCATGACCGAACGAATAGTCCTGATTGATCAGGTAGACCTTCTTGACGTGCGGGTCCTTGGCGAGAAATGTCGTCAGGGCCTCCATTTTCATATCGGAGTTCGCGTCGAAGGCGAAATGCCAGTAGTCGCACTTGGCGTTGGTCATCGCGGGGTCGACCGCGGCGTAGTTCAGGTAGATGAGTTCCTTGCCGGGGTTGCGCTCGTTGTAGCGCGAGACGGCGTCTTCGAGCGCCATGCCGACCGAGGATCCGTTGCCTTGGACGATATAGCGAATGCCTTGATCGGCGGCTTCGTTGAGCAGCGTGAGGCTTTGCTGGGGCGAGAGATTGTTGTCGAAGCCCACGACTTCGAGCTTGGGGCCGCCGGTCCAGTCCTGCTGATTCGCGACGTCGGCGATGTATTGCCAGCTTTTGAGTTCGTTGGCCCCGAGCGAGCCCATCAGCCCGGACAGCGGGTCAATGAACGCGATTTTGACCGTTTCCGCCGAAACGGCGCCCGATGCCAGCGCGATGCACGCGGTGGCGCCCACCATCAACGAACGCATGTTTTTCATTCGATGTCTCCGATGTGTGTGTCATCGATTCTTGGCTCGATTTCGCAACCACGTGTAAAGCATCGCCGCATGACTGCGGGTCGTACCGGACAAGCTCGAGATTCAGTGCGCGCTGATAAGCGGGGGTTCGGCCGATGTTAAGGGCTGGGAAACACAAATGCGAGGTCACTTTCGGACGCGAAAATGTGCGAGCCGGACATTCACGGCCGTCGAAATCGCCACCGGCCTTGGTGGGCAAGGCGCGACGGCGGGGGATCGGGATTTTTACCTAGGGGGAAGAAGGGGGGGCGCGCAGCGGATGCTTGAACGCAACGCGCGGGTCCGATCATGCTTCGTTGAGCCCGAACTTCGCCTCGTTCGAAGCGAGCCATGCGTCGCGCCGCTCGAACAAGCCCGGCGCGAGATCGTTGACATGCTCGATCAATGCCTGAAGGTCGGCGCTGAGCAGACGTCCGCCGTCGACGACGATGCGGCCCGCGACCATCGTGAGGTCGACATCGCCGCCCTGGACCGCATGCACGAGGTTGTGATGCAGATTCGACCAGCGCCCGCGCATCAGCGGCGTCATGCGCGGCGTATCGGTGCGCACCGCGATCAGATCGGCGGCCTTGCCCGGTTCGAGCGAACCGATCTGCGCATCCATGCCGAGCGCGCGCGCGCCGGTCGATGTCGCCATCCGGCAGACCGACCACGCATCGAGCGCGGCCGCGTCGAGCCGCGAGAGCTTCGCCATCAACGATGCGGTCTTCATTTCCTCGAACACGTCGAGGTTGTTGTTCTCCTTTTCGCCGTCGGTGCCGAGCCCGACGGCCACACCTGCGGCGAGCAGCTTCTCGACGGGCGCCGCGCCGCTCGCGAGCTTCATATTGCTGACGGGGTTATGCGCGACGCCGACGCCGCGCGCCGCAAGCCGCTCGATCTCGGCATCGGACAACCAGACGCAATGCGCAAGCAGCACATGATGCGCATCGAGCAAGCCGAATCGTTCGAGCGCCTCGACGGGCCGCACGCCATAACGCCGTTGCGTCTCCTCGACATCGAAGCGGCTCTCGCCGCTATGCGTGTGCAGTCCGACGCGATGTGCGCGGCTCATGGCGACCGCGCGCTTCCATGCGTCGGGCACGGCATAGAACATATGTTCGAGACCGACCCAGACGTTCACGCGCCCGCCCGCGCCCCCGTGCCATGACTCGATGAGCCGCTCGTTGCTGTCGAGCGTCTCGAAGTAGTCATGTTCGGGATGCTCGGCGACATACGGCACGAGCACCGCGCGAATGCCGAGTTCGCTCGCGGCGCGCGCGCTGCCGTGCATATGCCGCCACATATCGACGATCGTCGTGGTCCCCGACAGCAGCGCTTCGGCGTAGCAGAGCCACGATGCGGCCTCGGCCTCGCGCGGTTCGATCACGCGATGCATCGGGTCGATGAACTGCTGGAGCCAGTCCCAGACCGGAAGACCTTCGGCCGTGCCGCGCAGCAGGCCCGAATGGCAATGCGCGTTGATGAGGCCCGGCATCAGCACGCGTTTGTCGAGCCGTCTCACGGATGCGTCCGGGTAGCGGGCGATCAGTTCATCGGCCGCGCCGACGGATTCGATCCGTCCATCGTCGCCCACCACGACCGCGCCGTTCTCGATGACGGGATTGCCGTCCGTCATCGGCAACACGAAATCCGCCCACAACACTTGCCGTTTCATCGGCGACTCCCTGTTCGATATCGAAGATCGCCCGCATCATCGAACGACAAAATCGGGCGGGCAAGCGCATCGTTTCGCCGACCGCGCGGATCGACGGCCGCACCGTCGGCGTGTCGCGCGTGCACAGGCGTGCGGCCCCGTGACGGCCTTCAGGCTCGCGCACGGCGTCGGCGGTGCCGGCGCGGCCGCCTTCACCCCCGTCCAAGCTTTTGTGCGCCTACGGTCAAGTCCCGCCAATTTCGTCTATCTACGCTTGCGCTGAAGCGATGCAACAAGGCTCACATGGGGTGAGCCACTGACATTCGCCGCTCAGGAGCCTCGGGATGGACCTCACTCTCGTCGAACACGTACACGCCAGGCGCGACACCGGCGACACCCGCGGCCTCGCGCGCCATTGGCGCGAGCTCGTGCTCGCCATCGTCTGTCTTGCCGCCCTGTTGGTCTCGGGCCGTGCGCACGCCGCCGGCGCGCCGGCGCCCGAAGCGTGCAAGGCATTGCAGGCGAAGTATCCGCAGTTCAAAGGTAAGACGCTCGTCAACGCGATCAACCCGCACACACCGGGATACGAGGCGCTCGATCCGAACGATCCGAGCCAATACATCGGCTTCGATATCGATCTCGGCGAATCGATCGGTAACTGCCTCGGTTTCAAAATGACGTACAAGCCCGTCACGTTCGCAGCCCTGCTGACCACGCTTCAAAGCGGGCAGGCCGACATCGTGATCTCCGATATCTACGCGACCGAAGATCGTGCGAAGGCCGCCGATTTCATCACGTATTCGAAGGTGTTCGACGGCGTGCTCGTCGCCAAGGGCAACCCGAAAAAGATCAGCGGCATCAACACGACGATGTGCGGCACGACCGCGGCGGAAAACACAGGCTACGTCGAAGTGCCGTTGATCCAGAACCTGGCCGGCGCATGCAAGGCCGCCGGCAAGCCGGAACCGTCGATCCAGCTCTACGACAACAACGCCAACTGCATCCAGGCGATCCTCGCCGGCCGCGCCGACACCTATATCAACGACGTGAACACGGTGGATCAGGCCGTCAAGGCGTATCCGGACAAGCTCGAAAAGGCCACGGCCGTCACGTTGCCCTATTCGGTCGGCATCGCGGTGCCCAAGGGCCAGCCTGAATTCCGCTCGGCCGTCATGGACGCGCTCGTCGCGATCCAGAAAGCCGGCATCCAGACCGATCTGCTCAAGAAATGGTCGCTTGGCGAAGACAACCTCGAAGCGCCCAAGCTGATCGTGTCGAACTAATGGAACTGTTCCTGCACTATCTCGGCTTGCCGTATCTGCTGCGCGGCATCGGCTTCACGGTCGCCGTCACCGCACTGGGTCTCGCGGGCGGCGTGCTCGTGGGGCTCGTGCTCGCGGCGATGCAGTTGAGCCGCATCGGTCCGCTTGCCGCCGTCGCGCGCGGCTACACGGTGATTTTTCGCGGCACGCCGCTGATATTGCAGCTTGTCTTTGCTTACGACGCGCTGCCGCACATCGGCATCAAGCTCAGCGCGCTCGGCGCGGCGGGACTCGCGCTCGCGGCCAACGAAGGGCCGTTCATCGCCGAGATCCTGCGCTCGGGCGTGCTCGGCGTCGAACGCGGGCAATCGCTCGCGGGACAAGCGCTCGGCATGACCCCGTCGATTCTGATGCGCCGCGTGATCGCGCCTCAGGCAATCCGATCCATCGTGCCGGCGCTCGGTAACGAATCGGTCAGCGCGCTCAAGAATTCGTCGCTCGCGTCGGTCATCGCGGTCGACGAACTCACGCTGCGCAGCACGCAGCTTGCTTCCTCGACGTTCGACTTCTTTTCGATCTTCTTCGCATCGGGGCTCATGTATCTCGTGCTGACCGGCGCGATCGCCGTGATCCAGCTGATCGCCGAAGCGGCGCTCGATCTCGACCGCGAGCACGCGACGCGCTTTGCCCGCTTGCTGCCGTGGCGCCGCGCGGCCACGGCGGCGATCCCGCCGACCCCGGAGCCCGCGGAAGACCCCGTATCCGCCTCGACGCCGATATCGGCGTCGAGACCGGGCAACCGATCCGATTCCACGGACGTGGATTCGGGCGCGGTCGCAACGATCGACCCGGCGCACGCGACGCCGCGACACGCGGCCGTGCGCACGGCGTTCGAACGCGCGCAACGCGATGCGTTGCTCGAACACCAGCTTCCGTCCGTTCAGATCACAGGACTCTCGAAGCGCTATGGTCCGCAATCGGTGCTTGACGGTTTCGACTTGACGGTGCGTACCGGCGAAGTCGTCGTCGTGCTCGGACCGAGCGGGTCGGGCAAGAGCACGCTCCTGCGTTGCATCAATCACCTCGAACAGTGGGACGCGGGCGAGATCCGCGTCGGCGGCCGGCGTCTCGGTTTTCGTGTCGACGGGCGGCCCATGACCCAACACGACATCGCCAACGAACGTGCCAGCGTCGGCGTGGGCATGGTGTTTCAGCACTTCAATCTGTTCAGTCATCTGAGCGCGTGCGAGAACATCGCGGGTCCGTTGCGATGGGTGTTCGGCGTACCGGCTGACGAAGCCGAACGGCGCGCGCGTGCATTGCTCGATCGTGTCGGCCTCGGTCATCGCGCCGACGCGTTGCCGCGCCATTTATCGGGCGGCCAGCAACAGCGCGTGGCCATTGCGCGCGCGCTCGCGCCGAACCCGCGCGTGCTGCTGCTCGACGAGCCGACCTCGGCGCTCGACCCCGAACGCGTCGGCGAAGTGCTCGACGTCATTCGACGCCTCGCGCTCGAAGACGGCCTCACGATGATGATCTCGACGCATCAGTTGCGCTTCGCCGAACAGGTCGCGGATCACGTTGTGTTCATGAGCGGCGGCGCGATCGTCGAGCAGGGCCATGCGCACGAGGTGCTTCGACACCCGCGTCATGCATTGACCCGGCGTTTCCTCAGCATGATGGGCGAAGACGACCGGATCGACGTCGCATCGTGAAGATCAATCGGTCGCTGTGCGCGCGCCCGCGCATGCATCGCGGCCCCACCACAAGGTTCGACTCATGAAACACCACACGCTCCGCGTCTCGCCCGAGACCGTTCACTGGGGCTATTTCAGCAAGGCGGTCGCGCCCGCGGTGACGATCCGGTCCGGCGACCGCATGACGATCGAAACGCTGACGCATCACGCGAACGACGATCACGAACGCATGGTCGCCGGCGACCCGGGCGCCGAAAGCGTGTTCCACTGGACCCGCGAACACAAAGCCGTGTCACGGCGCGGCGCGGGGCCGACCGAAGCGCCGTTCAAGCTCGGCGCGGGCGAAGGCGTCGGCGTGCATCTGTTGACGGGGCCCGTCGCGGTCGAAGGCGCCGAACCCGGAGACGTGCTCGAAGTCCGCATCCTCGATGTCCGCCCGCGTCCGAGCTGCAACGCGTGCTATCAGGGCCGTTGCTTTGGGTCGAACGTCGCGGCGTCATGGGGCTTTCAGTATCACGATCTCATCGAGGAACCCAAGCCGCGCGAAGTCGTGACGATCTTCGAACTCGATACGCAGGGCGAACCGTATGCGCGCGCGGTCTACAACTACGTCTGGACGCCGCAGACGGATCCGGACGGCGTGGTTCACGCGTCGATCGACTATCCGGGCGTCAAGGTCGATCACACGCTCGTGCGCAAGCGCGAGGACATCTTGTCGAACGTCAGGGTCCCCGCGCGCCTGCACTTCGGTACGATGGGCCTTGCGCCGGCCGAGGCGGCATTCGTGAGTTCGATCCCGCCCGGACATACGGGCGGCAATATCGACGACTGGCGGGTCGGCAAGGGCGCGCGCATGTACTATCCGGTCGCCGTCGAAGGGGCATATTTCTCGGTCGGCGATCCGCATGCCGCGCAGGGCGATAGCGAACTCGGCGGCACCGCGATCGAGACGTCGCTGACGGGCGACTTCGAATTCGTGCTGCATAAGAAGCACGATCTCGGCGGCACGATCCTCGAAGGACTCACGCATCCGATGCTCGAAACCGACGATCAATGGTCGGTGTACGGCTTCACGTTCGCGAACTATCTGGCCGAACTCGGTCCGAATGCGCAACTCGACGTCGCGCAGCACGCGAGCCTCGATAAAGCCATGCGCGACGCGTTCCGCAAGCTCCGCCGCTTTCTGATGACCGTGCATAAGCTCAGTGAAGACGAGGCCATCGCACTGATGTCGGTTGCGGCCGATTTCGGCGTGACGCAGGTCGTTGACGGAAACTGGGGCGTGCATGGTTCGATCCGCAAGGAAGTGTTCATGAATCACACGAGACTCATGAAACCGGTCTGACGCGCGCGTTGCCGCATGTCGCCGCGTGATGTCGCGTCACGCGCGATGCCCGTCGATGCGCCCCGCGCACAATCTCACGCATGCGTCGCGATCGATGCGCCACCACGGTGCATCGGAGCCGCCTGTGCGCATCGATCCGGCGCACACATCGCGTTGTGTCGCGCGTGTGCGCCGCGTCGCTTCGTACACGATCGGATCGCGCAATGGCATAAACGTTGCTTCGCCTGAACGGCGATGACGCATCCGGCCGCATGCATGCGAGCGGTCGATACCGGGTGCCGCGCGAGAACCTTGCGTCGTTCGCGACGGCCACGGAGTGTGCGTTGGAGCTGCTGCGTTTTACCACCGAATCGTATCCCCGAGTCGAACGTCTTCGCGCGTGGCGCGATGCGCTCGAACGCATCGGGTTGCAGGCGAGCGCGCTCGGGCCGGAGCGCGAACTCAACGGCACGCTGCACTCGCGAACGTCGATCGGCGGCTTCGACTTGAGCGTTGTCGCTTCGGTCGCCCAGACGCTGTCGCTCAATACATCCCATGTCGACAGCCTGCTCATCGTGCTCAATATCGATGGCGCGGCGAAACTCGTCTGCGATGGCCGTCATGAGTCGATGGGGCCGCACGACCTGGTCTATTTGCCTTCGCGCGAACACGCTTCGCTGAAGTTCGAATCGGATTTCCGTGCGCTGATCGTGCGCGTGCCGCGCGCCGCGATCGGTGCGCGGTTGCTCGCGCCGTCCGCGATGCGTGTGGCGCGTATCGCGGGTCATGCGGGGATCGGGCATGTGTTCGCGGGTTTTCTCGCGTCGATCGCGGAAAGCATCGAGTCGCTTTCCGTCGATCATCTGCGTCCGCTCGAACTCGCGCTCGGCGAATTCATGATCGCGAGCCTGTCGGCGTATCAGACCGAGGGCCATTTCAGCGGATTGAGTGCATCGCAGGCCGCTATTTTTGCGCGCGCGTGTCGTCGTATCGATGCACAGCTCGGCGATTCGGATCTCAATGTCGCGACGATCGCAAAAGAAGAGGGCGTGTCGGCGCGCTATCTGCAGAAGCTGTTCGAGACCGCGGGCCAGAGTTTTTCGACCTACTTGCGTATCCGACGTCTCGAGCGGTGCCGCGCGGAGCTGATCGATCCGCTGTATATGAAGATGTCGATCTCGGCGATCTGCTTTCGTTGGGGCTTTAACGACCCGGCGCATTTCAGCCGCGCATTTCGCGATCAGTATCAGACGTCGCCGCGCGCGTTCCGTCATGAGGCCAACCTCGAACTCGCGCGGCATCTCGTGCGCAGGATCTCGCGCGGCTTGCCGTTCAACGCGGATAGTGTGATTGCTCATGCGCAAGCGACAACCCATGCGACGCAGGCGACGCGCGCGGTCGGGCCGCCTGACGATCTCGGCACGCTCGTCGAATTACCCTCCGTCGACGGACGCGACGAGGGCCGCGACAACGCACGTGTGCGGACCGCGCGTCGCGCGGGCAAACCCCGTCATCATCTGTTGCGCGTGTCGGCCAATACGGTGCATTGGGGCTATTTTTCGCACGATCTCAAACCCGTGCTCGAGGTCGAGAGCGGCGATACGGTGACGATCGAGACGCTGACGCAACACGCCTCGGACGACTGGGCTCGCATGGTCGCGAACGACCCCGGCGCCGAGAGCGTGTTTCATTGGACGCCCGAACACAAGAACGTCAATCGACGCGGCGCGGGACCGATCGACGCATCGATCTATGGACGCGGCGCGGGTGAGGGTTTCGGCGTACATATCTGCACGGGACCGGTCGCCGTGCGCGGGGCCGAGCCCGGCGATGTGCTCGAAGTCCGCATTCTCGATGTGCGGCCGCGCCGATGCGCGAATCCGCATTTCGGCGGGCGCGCATTCGGCAGCAATGCGGCCGCATGGTGGGGCTTTCACTATCGCGAGTTGCTGACCGAGCCCAAGCCGCGTGAAGTCGTGACGATCTACGAGCTCGACGCCGAGGGTCCGGCACAGGGGCCCGCCTATGCGCGCGCCGTTTACAACTATCGATGGACGCCGCAACGCGACCCGTTCGGCGTCGTGCATCCGACCATCGATTATCCGGGCGTGCCCGTCGATCATTCGACGATTGTCGAAAACCACGGCATTCTCAAGGACGTCAAGATTCCGGTGCGTCCGCATTTCGGTTTGATCGCCGTCGCGCCGCAGCACAATGGATTGATCGATTCGATTCCGCCTTCGACGTTCGGCGGCAATCTCGACAACTGGCGCGTCGCGCAGGGCGCCAGTGTGTTTTTGCCGGTCGGCGTGCCCGGCGCGTTGCTTTCGATCGGCGACCCGCATGCGTCACAAGGCGATTCCGAGCTGTGCGGCACGGCGATCGAATGTTCGCTGACGGGCGATTTCCAGTTGGTGTTGCACAAGCAGGCATCGCTTGCGGGACAGCCGTTCGCGGATCTGACCTATCCGCTCGTGGAGACCGCGGACGAGTGGGTGCTGCACGGCTTCAGTCACGCCAACTATCTCGCCGAATTCGGCACGCAGGCGCAAAGCAAGGTCTATGAGAAATCGACGCTGGATCTGGCGATGCGTGATGCGTTCATCAAGACGCGCCGCTTTTTGATGACGACAAAAGGGCTTAGCGAAGACGAGGCGATTTCGCTGATGTCCGTCGCCGTCGACTTCGGTGTGACGCAGGTCGTTGACGGAAACTGGGGGGTGCATGCGATTATTCGCAAGGCGTTATTCGGTCACTGAATCCAAGCGTTGAATGAAATCGATCCTGCTCTATGTGGTGACGGCGGTTGTCGAAATCGTCGGATGTTATCTGCCTTACCTCTGGCTGAAGGAGGGGAAAAGCGCAGTGTTGTTGGTCCCGGCCGCGATATCGCTCGCGCTTTTCGCGTGGCTGCTGACATTGCATCCGTCGGCGGCCGGACGCGTCTACGCGGCATACGGGGGCGTGTACATCGCGGTCGCGCTCGCGTGGCTATGGTGCGTGGATGGCCTGAGACCGACGAGTTGGGACTGGGCCGGCGTCACGCTCTCGCTGATCGGCATGGCGACCATTGCGTTCCAGCCGCGCTAAGCGCGACGTGTCCATCGACGGACCCGTAACCTCGGTCTGAGGCACGCGTGAGTACATGGACGCGTTAAGCCGGCTATCCCTTTCGCTGCGGCACATTCGACCCGTCGATTTGGCACGCTTGTCAGCAAAGCGGCCAAAGCGCGCGCTTCAGCCTCCCGGCGCGCTGGGTTCCGATCGATACCGCGTGACATCGAATCCGGCCGCTGAAATCTTTTGGGCGCCGGCGTCTTCGATATCTCGCCGCAGTGCGTCGAGATACGTGTCGAACGCCGTGTATTTTCCAAGGCGAAACGTCAGTCCGAACTCGATCTCCTTCCACGTCGAGATATCGGCTTCGTTGTGTTGCAATTGCGCTTCGAGCTTGTCGAGGGCGACAGCCACTTTCGCCTCGTAGGTATCGGCGACCTCGAATTCCTCCCAAAGACTTTCGATTTCATCGCCCACGTCAGCGGGCAACATCGCGCGTATTGTCGCGATCGCTTCCCGCTCGCGTGCCTGCTTGGCCCGACGGCGCTCGGCGTCATCGAGCACGTCGAATACGGGAACGTCTCCACACACCGCTTCGACGATGTCGTGCACGATCACCAATTTCAGCAGCTTGAGCTCATCGAGTGCGCGATCGACGCGCTTGGCGACGAGCATGGCCATCAGCGACATCCGCCATGAATGTTCAGCGACGCTTTCCGGACGACCGCTCGACGTCCAGCTATGCCGGATCTCGTCCTTAAGCTTTTCCGCCAGGCCAAGAAAAGCCACGATTTGAGACATCTCACCGCTCGTGCTGCGCATTGCCCGCCCTCGTATGCGTACGTCGCGTAGCGCTCGTACAGTTTCAAGGAGCACGCGCACGTTTTGAAAGACATCGAGGATAACAAACGCGACCAGGTCGCCCATTCGTATCGATCGAATGCGCATTGCGTCCATCTGCCCATGCGCATCGATGCGACGTAGGCGCACACCGCGCGTTCATGATTTCCGACGCGGACATGCCTGCCATCCGCACGTGAGTCACATCGAGCCACACGCGCGATGCGCATCGCGTTTCGCAGACACGACATCGTTGCCGATGTGCATCAGGGTCCACCCGATTTTGTCTGTCGAATCGATCGTTCGCCTCGATTTTTCGCATATCGACTTCGCCGTAGAAGAAATATGCATGCGCAATTTTCTTCGTTCCGGTCCCTCGACGCGCGCCGTATATTTTTCCGGCGCCGCATTGCATGGCGCGCCTACCTCGTCGGGTTCTCATGACTCAACTGACGCTCTATCGCACGCCCGGCGCTCCCGTGCCGCACGCCACTTTCGATCACGCCGAAGAGATCGCGTCGGTGCTCACGCGTGCGGGCATCGGATACGAACGGTGGGAGACCCATACGGTGCTGGCATCGGACGCCAGCGACGACGATGTCCTGCATGCGTACCGCGCCGAGATCGATCGATTGCTCGCGACGCGCGGCTACGCTTCGGTCGACGTGTTCCGCATCACGCCTGACGCGCCTCATCGGGCAACTGCCCGGCGAAAATTCCTCAGCGAACACACGCATGCCGAAGACGAGGTCCGCTTCTTCGTCGAAGGACAGGCGGCCTTCTATCTCCACTTGGACGACCTCGTCTACAAGGTGGTCTGCACGGAGGGCGATCTGATCAGCGTGCCGGCCGGCACCCGACATTGGTTCGACATGGGGGGCGCGCCGCGCTTTACCGCGATCCGCCTGTTCGGTACGCCCGATGGCTGGGTCGCGACGTTCACCGGCGATCCGATCGCATCGACGTTGCCGCTGATCGACGACATTCCGATCGAGACAGCCTGATCATGGCGGCGACAGACAACATCGGCCTGTCGGCCGATGGGAGACGTGTGGCCGACGCGCGCGCGGTCCCTTTACTCGCGCTCGATCTCGGCAGCTCGACAGGACGCTTGTACCTCGGTCATCTTTCCGCATCGGGCCGGTTAGACATCGAAGAGGTCGATCGTTTCGCGAACGGCCCCGTGCAGATCGGCGGACATGTCTACTGGGACTTCGCGCATCTGTGGCAGAGCGCAGGCGCCGCGCTGGCCAAGGTGGCGTCGCGGCTCGATAGCCCCGCCACATTGGGCATCGACAGCTTCGGCGTCGACTATGTGCTGACCGACGCCAGCGGCTATGCGGTCGCCGGCATGCGGCACATGCGCGACGCGCGCACGGCGGGTCTCTACGACGCGGTATACGCACGCATTGCGAAGCCCGAGCTATACGGCCGCACGGGCTCGATGGAAATCGAGATCAACACGCTGCTTCAATTGGTCGCCGACCGGCGCGATCAGCCCTGGCTGACCGACGTCGCGCACGCATTGCATCTCGCGCCCGACTACGTCACGCATCTGCTGACCGGACGGCGCGTGAGCGAGTTGTCGATCGCCTCGACCACGCAATTGATCGACCCGGTCCGGCGCGACTGGGACTTCGGTATCGCCGACGCATTCGGGATTCCGCGCCGCTGGTTCGCTCCCATCGTCGAGCCCGGGCAGATTGTCGGGCCCGTGACGGCCGATGAAGCCGAGCGACTCTCGCTGCGTCATCGTATCGACGTGGTCGCGGTCGCCAGTCACGATACGGCGTCGGCCGCGGCCGTCGTGCCTTACGAGCCGAACGCGGTGCGCGAACGGACGGCGTTCATCAGTCTCGGCACGTGGTCGCTCGTCGGGCAGGAACTGCGCGCGCCGGATCTCAGCGCCGCTTCGTGCGCCGCGAATTTCACGAACGAGTGCGGCGTGGCGGGCAGCATCGTGCATCACAAGATTCAGGCCGGCCTGTGGCTCATGCATCAGACGTTGAAGGACGTCCAGCGCACGCAGCCCGGGATCGGGTTTGCGGAGCTCGAACGGCTCGCAGCCGCGACGTCGCGTCGATTCGCCTTTGATGCGGACGACGCCGCGTTTCGCGATCCCGTATCGATGCCGGCGGCGATTCGGCACTGGTTCACGCAACGGGGCCTGCCCGCGCCCGAGTCGCTCGCCGAACTCGCGCGGTCCATCTACGACAGCCTGGCATTGTCCTATCGCACCACGCTCGCGCAGATTCAAGCACTGCGCGGCGCGTCGATCGAGACGCTGCACATCGTGGGCGGCGGCGCGGCCATCGAACCGCTGTGCCAGGCGATTGCCGACGCCACGGGTGTTGTCGTCATCGCGGGCCCCGTCGAGGCGACGGTCGCCGGAAACATGGTCGCGCAACTTGTCGCGCGCGGTGTCGTGCGCGATTTCGAACACGGACGCGACATCGTGAGCCGCTCGTTCACGGTCACGCGCTACAGCCCTTCAGGCGACCCTGCGTGGACGCGTCGCCACGCGCAATTGCAGGCGCACATCGAACGTCAATCGGTCGTCCTGTCCTGAGCATTCCACACCTTCCAATCGAACATACCCATCGGAGCCTCGCATGCATTCTCCCGCTCGACGCCTGCTCGCCCAGGCCATCGCCGCCGCACTCGTCACCGGCGTTGCCGCATCATCCGTCTGGGCCGACGCTGCCGCGCCCGCCAACTCGGAAGTCGCGGTGGTCGTGAAGATCGTCGGCATCCCCTGGTTCAATCGCTTCGGCGAAGGCGTGACGAAGGCCGGCAAGCAGTTGAACATCAAGGCCACCCAGGTGGGCCCGACGCAGGCCGACCCGGCACAGCAAGTGAAGGTCGTCGAAGATCTGATCGCACGCAACGTCGGGGCCATCGCCGTGGTGCCCGACGATGCCCATGCGCTCGAACCCGTGCTCAAGCGCGCGCGCGACAAGGGCATCACGGTCGTGACGCATGAATCGCCGGGTCAGGTCGGCGCGCAATGGGATGTCGAGACCATCGACAATCGCGAGTTCGCCGTGTCGGTGTTCCAGAAACTCGCCGATCTGACCGGCGGAGAAGGCACGTTCGTGTTGATCGTCGGCTCGCTGACGACCCCGCTGCACAAGGAGTGGGCCGATACGGGGCTGGCCTATCTGAAGGAAAAGTATCCGAAGCTGACACTGATTTCGGATCGCTATGGCGTCGGCGAGAGTCTCGATGATTCGTATCGCACCGCCACCGAAATTCTGAAGGCGCATCCGGACCTCAAGGGGGTCGTCGCGTTCGGCAGCCAGGGCCCGATCGGCTTCGCGCGCGCGCTCGAACAGCAGGGGTTCAAGCCGGGTCAGGTCAAGGTGGTCGGTAATGCGCTGCCCAAGCAGGCCGCACCCTACATCAAGAAGGGCTACATCGACGCGGGCTTCCTGTGGGATCCGAGCGACGCGGGCTTCGCCCTCGTCGCGCTCGCCGACAAGG
This sequence comes from Pararobbsia silviterrae, assembly GCF_003628125.1. Taxonomy (GTDB): domain Bacteria; phylum Pseudomonadota; class Gammaproteobacteria; order Burkholderiales; family Burkholderiaceae; genus Pararobbsia; species Pararobbsia silviterrae. The sequence goes on along the minus strand of NZ_RBZU01000010.1, from coordinate 106,652 downwards.
TTCGCAAGGGCGAGCCGATCGAGGACGGCTGGGAATTGCCGGGTCTCGGCAAGGCCACCGTCGATAAGGACAACCACATCGTGCGATTCAAGGCCGCACGCGTTTTCACCAAGAGCAACGTTGACCAATTCAACTTCTAATCCGTGAACAGCACCTTAGGACACGTCGACCGCGCGTCTGTCGTCACGCTCGAACAGGCCGCCCTCGAACTCGTGGAGGTCGGCCGCTATCTCGGCCAGCAAGGTCTCGTGCCGGCCACGAGCGGCAATTTCTCGCGCCGGCTGAACCCGCACGCCGTGGCCGTGACCGCGACCGGCCTCGACAAGGGGTTCCTGTCGGTCGAGCATATTCTCGAATCGCCGCTCGACGGTCCCAAACCGCCGCGCAGTTCGTTCGAGACCGAGCTGCATCGCGAACTGTACCGTCGCAATCCCGACATTCAATCGGTGCTGCACGTGCATTCCGTCGCGTCGACGCTGCTGTCGCAGCGTTATGCGGCGGCGGGCGAATTGCGCATCGTCGGATACGAACTGCAGAAGGCGTTGTTCGGCATCCTCGACCAACACGTCGAAGCGGTCTTGCCCATCGTCGAAAACGACCAAGACATCGATCGCCTTGCACAGACCGTCACGCGGCGGCTCGCCGACACGCAGGGCACGGTCGTGGGGTATCTCGTCGAAGGTCACGGGCTCTATACGTGGGGCCGCTCGGTCGAAGACGCGCGACGGCACGTGATCGGCGTCGAGTTCCTGCTCAACTGCGAACTCGAAAAGCTGCGTTGGGGGCGACCGTCATGACGCGCGACGTTCGTGCGATCGTCATCGATATCGAAGGCACGGTGTCGTCGATCGCCTTCGTGCGGGACGTGCTGTTCCCGTATGCGCGCGATCGGCTGCCGGGCTTCGTCGCCGCGCGCGGCCACACGCCTGAAGTCCGCCGCCAGCTCGATGCTGCGCGTGCGCTCGCCGGCGAGCCCGAGCTCGACGATGCCGCGCTCGTGGCGAGGCTTCAGCGCTGGATCGACGAAGACCGCAAGGCGACGCCGCTCAAGGCGTTGCAAGGCCTCATCTGGGCCGATGGATACGAGAACGGGGACCTCGTGGCGACACTCTATCCGGACGCCGTCACCGCGTTGCGCACGTGGCACGCCGACGGTTTCGCGCTCTACGTGTATTCGTCGGGATCGGTGCTCGCGCAGAAACTGTTGTTCGGGCACACGAGCGAGGGCGATCTTCAACCGTTGTTCAATGGCTTTTTCGACACCACGACGGGCCCTAAGCTCGAAGCGCCGTCATACGAAGCCATTGTCGACGCGATCGGCGTGCCGGGGCATGGCGTGCTGTTCCTGTCGGACAGCATCGGCGAGCTCGATGCCGCGCGTGCCGCAGGCCTTCGCACGATCGCGCTCGATCGCGGCGAAGCGGTGCTGCGATCTGGTCACACGCATGCGAGCACCGATAGCTTCGCGCATATCGATGCGCGTACGGGCGAGGTCGCGGCCGTATGACGATGGCTTGGACCGGCGCGTCGACCGCCGATCGCGCACATGCGTCGATCTTCAAACGAAGACCGAACGCATCGCCGCCCGTGCCGGATGACGCGTCGACACGACCCACGTCCGACCCCACGTCCGACCCCACGTCCGATACCGACGCATTCATCACGCTGCGCCAGGTCTCCAAGCACTACGGTCCGACGGCGGCGCTCGATCACGTCGATCTGGCGCTGCATCCGGGCCGCGTGACCGCGCTGTGCGGCATGAACGGTTCCGGCAAGAGCACGCTGATCCGCATGCTGACGGGCGTTGAAGCGCCCGACCCCGACGGCTGGCTCGACGTGCGCGGTCAACGGTGGTCCGCGTTGACGCCGGCTTTGGCGCGTCGCTTCGGCGTCCAGGTGATCTTTCAGGATCTCGCGCTGTTTCCGAATCTGTCGGTCGCGGACAATGTGGCGTTCGATCTCGCGCGCCAGCATCCGTTGGGTCTCTGGCGGCGTACGCGTGCAAGGGCGGTGGCCGCCGCCGCGCTCGATCGGCTCGGCGGCGGCGTCGATCTCGACGCGCCGGTCGGTTCGCTGCCGATCGCTCAACGGCAACTCGTGGCCATCGCGCGCGCGCTCGCCGACGTCGGCGGCGCGGCCGTGCGTCTGCTGATCCTCGACGAACCGACCGCGTCGCTCACGCGTGTCGAGGCCGATCGTCTGTTCGGCGTGATCCGCCGTCTTCAGCACGACCGCGTCTCGATCCTGTTCGTAAGTCACCGTTTCGATGAAGTGGCGGCGGTGGCCGACGAAGCGGTCGTGCTCCGCGATGGGCGCGTCGTCACGCGGCTGCTGCCCGCCGAGCTGAGCGCGGATGCGCTCACGCACGCGATGGTCGGCGATCGGCTCGCGCTGCAACCGCAGCCTGCGGCCGTGGTGCCGGACGATGCGCCGGCGATCTTGCGCGCGCACGGATTGCAGCGGCGTGGCGAGTTCGGTCCGCTCGATCTCGTGCTGCGCCGAGGCGAGGTCGTGGGGCTCGCGGGACGACTCGGCGCCGGACGCACGGAACTGGCCCTGACGCTGTTCGGAATGCATCGAGCCGACGGCGGCACACTGACCCTCGACGGGCAGCCGGTCGCGTTTCGCTCGAATCGCGATGCGATCGCGGCAGGGGTCGCTTATCTTTCAGAAGATCGTCAGCGGCTCGGGCTCGTGCTCGAGGGATCGATCCAGGACAATATCGCGCTGGCCAGCGGCGAGGCTTTGTCGGACCGCTTCGGCGTGATCGATCGGACACGGTCGCATCAACTCGCGCAACGCAGCGTGCGCGAGCTGGGGATCAAGGCGCCCGATGTCGCGGCCGCGGTATCGACGTTGTCGGGCGGCAATCAGCAACGCGTCGTGCTGGCCAAGTGGTTGGCGACCCACCCGCGCGTATTGATCCTCGACGCGCCGACCGTGGGCGTGGACGTCGCCGCGCGTGCCGCCATTTACGACGCGGTGAATCGGATCGCGGCGCAGGGCGTGGCGGTGCTCTTCATCTCGGATGAGGTCGAGGAACTCTGGGCTCATGCGCATCGTGTGCTCGTCATGCGCGACGGTCTGCTGATCGACGATCTGAAATCGTCGCAGATCACGCTCGCGGCATTGGAGGCGCGTGTTCATGGCTGACGTATCGAGTGAAACGCGAGCGCTACGGGTCCTGGCGGGGGGGCTGTCGATCATCGCGGTGTTCGCGTGGACCGCGCTTCCTGCGTTCCGATCGTTCGCGAATCTGTTCGACATGATCACGACGGCCAGCGTGACCGGGATGCTCGCGTTGGGCGTGCTGGTGGTGCTCGTGTCGGGCGGTCTCGACATCTCGTTCACGGCCGTTGCCTCGATCGCGCAGTTCCTGCTCGCGCTCGCGTTGGCCCGCATCGATCTCGGCTGGACCGGGTCGACACTGTTCGTCGTCGCGGTGGGCGCGACGCTCGGTGCGTTCAACGGCGCGGTCGTCACGTGGCTGCGCGGGTCGGCGATGGTCACCACGATCGCACTGCTCAATGTCTATGGCGGCGCGTTGATGTTCGTGTCCGACGGTGAAATGCTCTACGACTTTCCTGATTTCTTTTCTCAAACCGTCCTGTGGCGCGGCGGCGGCGTCGCGGTGTCGGTGCAGCTCGTGGCGTTCGGCGTCATTGCCGCGCTCACGTCCGCGCTGTTGAACCGGACGAATTGGGGGCGCCTGCTTCGCGCGACGGGCGGCAATCGCGTCGCGGCGCAGCGTCTGGGCACATCGGTCTGGGCCACCACGGTGTCGGCGTATGCGTGGCTCGGCGCGCTGGCCGGCATCGCGGGCCTCATGCAGGCGCAACTCGTGCAGGCCGTGACGCCGGGCGCGTTGATCGGCCGCGAGCTCGACGTGATCGCGGCGACCGTGCTCGGCGGCGCGACATTGACGGGCGGGCGCGGGTCGGTCAGCGGCACGGTGCTCGGCGTGCTGTTGATCGCATTGATCGGCAATGTGCTGGTGCTTGGAGGCGTGTCCTCGTACTGGCATTCGGTCTTCACGGGCGCCGTCGTGCTGGCCGGTCTCGCTTTGCAGGGGCTCCATTGGCGGCGGCAACGCGCGCTGACCTCGGCGGCGGTTACGGCGCCGGAGACGCCATGAGCGCGCTTGCGTTGGCCGGCTGGGGGGCCGCCGCGGGCGGCGCGCTCCAATCCATGGCGTTGCAGTTGCCCGAGTTCGGTCTGCTCGCGCTGGCGATTGCGATCACGATGCTCGCGGGCGGCATCAATCTGGCCATCGTGGCGACGGCGAACCTGTCCGCGATCGCGGCGACGCTGACCTGGGCCGCGCTCGGTCAGGGGCCGCTGTCGGTCGTGTGCGGTCTCGTCGTCGGGTTGGCGACCGGGCTGTCGTGCGGTCTGATTTGTGGCCTCGCGATCACAGCACTTCGCGTCACGCCCATTCTCGCGACGCTGTGCGCGATGCTGGCGTTCACAGGCGCGGGTGTGTTGCTCACGGGCGGCGCGGCGCTCGGCGGCTTGCCGCCGTCGTTCAGCGCGGGCGTGAACAGCACCTTCGTCGGCATGCCGTGGATACTGGTCGTGTTCTTGGGCGTCGCCACGGGTTTGCAATGGATGTTGGCACGCACGGTCTTCGGGCAGCGCGTGCGCGCCATCGGGCTGAATGCCGAGGCTTCGCGTTACTCGGGCATCGACACGGGCGCGGTGATGCTTCGCGTCTATGCGTTGTCGGGTCTGCTCAGCGCGATTGCGGGACTCGTCATGGCCGGCCGTTTCAATTCGGCGCGCGCCGGCTACGGGGAAAGCTATCTGCTGGTCGCGATCCTGGCTGCTGTGATGGGCGGCATCCACCCGGACGGCGGCCGCGGCCATTTCTCGTTTCTGGTTCTCGCGGTCGTGATTCTCCAGGTGGCCGCGTCATCCCTGAACATCCTGTCCGTCAACACGCACGTCACGACGGTGGTTTGGGGCGCGTTGCTGCTCGCCAAGCTCGGCGTCGATCGGGTGCGCTGAAACACGGCGATCACACTAGCAGGCCGCCTCCGTCGACGGGAAGCGTCTGTCCAGTGACGTAATCGTTGAGCATCAGATAGAGGTACGGCTTCGCGGCTTCCATTGGCGTTGCGCCGCGCGGGACGAGTAGGCGGGAAACCGACGCTTGCACGACTTCGGCCGGCATCTGTGCGACCGGCTCGGTGAGCGTCAGGCCGGGACATACGGCATTCACACGCACGGGCGCCAGATCGACCGCGAGGCCGCGGGTCAGATATTCAATGGCGCCCGCCATGGCGGTCAGCAGCGGCGCGCCTTTCCAGGGACGATGCGCGAGCATGCCGCCGGTCAACGTGATGGAGCCGTTCGGTGCAATATGCCGACTACCGTGCTTGATCGCGGCGAGTGCACCCCAGAAGCGGACGTCCAAACTCCCGCGCGCCTCGGCAAGATCGAGTTCCAATACGGGCTTTCTCGCCGATGCCATGGATTCCCAGTCGCCTGCCGTGATCGAGAGGTGATCGAATGCGCCATGCATGTCGAAGAAGCGCGATACGCTGGCCTCGTCACGTAGATCAACGACGTCGCCCGATGCGCCCGGCAAACGCTGAAGCGCGGCATCGACATGCGTGCGATGGCTGGACGCGACGATAACGTCCGCTCCGAGTTCCCGTGCCGCCGCGGCGATCGCAAAGCCGATTCCCGAGGTCCCTCCGATCACGATGAGTCGCTTGCCTGCAAGCGACATGGCGGTGTCCACGATGGCCTTCGTTTCGTTCATTGCAGCGGTCCTTGAAAAATGTGGGCGGCGATCGACGCCGGGAAATGACTCGGCGTTAGCGTCGGCGCATTTTTCATTCTCGTAAAGCAGTGGCGTTATACGGGTATATGTCTTAACCGGAATTCGCCGGATTGCCGTGCATCGCGCGCGGGATGTCGCGATGCTTTGACTCAACGATCCCGCGGAATAAAGTGCGATGTGAAAATGGTGACCGCCGCGAGCACAGTGTCCGCAATGACGTTTGAGCGTTCACCTGCTCCAAGCGCCGATCGAAAGGCGCGAAACCAGCCGATGCGTGATGGTCGGTCGATCGAAGCGAGACGCCATACCGCGCAACGCCGCCGAGATTGATCTTTACGGGCCCGGCGAGGACGTCGTGATGAACGCGCAGGCTCCGTGCCGATCACTTTGTCGTTTGTTGCACCGTGCCTTTGCAGAGCGCCTCGTTATGCAGAATCGCCTTGCCCGTCGACTGATAGTTGTCCGCGTCGCACGGCGCGAAACCGAATGAGTCGCCGCCATCGTCACTGCGATTCATGATCGCGTTCGTCTGCGCCAGCGTCGCCAGACACTGTGCGTTGTCGCCCATATGGTATTGCGTGAGCGCGAGCTCGCTGCGCACGCGATCCGTATCGATCCAATTCATGAACGTCGAGCATTGATCGAGCAGCGATTGATAGCCCGTGGCCGCCGCGGGGAAATCCTTCTTTGCATAGCGCTCGCGCGCTTGCGCGAGACGCGACGATACGGCGCGATCCGTGCAGGCTTGCGGTGCCTTCTGATACTGACCGTCGAACATCGCGCGCGCGCCACAGAAGGAGCGGCATGCGTCGGAGTTGCCTGAGTCCAGCGTGAGCGTGCCGTGGTCGTCGGAGAACGTGATGCGGCAGGTCGAGTCGCTGTCGCTTGCAATGCCATGATTCCCGTCGAGCTTGCCGTCCAGATCGCACGAGTGGCAGTTGGTGCCGACGGTGCTGATCGTGAAGTGTCCGCCTGAGATCGTGAGCGTTCCGCTCGCATGCCCGCCGGCGATGTACACGTAATTGCCGTCGGAAAGCGGCGCGGCGTGCGCGCCGGGTGCGAGCCACGATATCGAACACGCGGCCGCGAGCGTCCATGTCAGACGCAAAGAGTTCCGGATCAACAGAGTCTCCCGATTCGATATGCGAAGGTGATACGAAACGAAGGTATGGAAAACGTCGTCGAGCGACAGCTTGCGACTCGGTCCGCACGTGCACCGTGGTCGCGTCGAGGCCACTTTAGCAAATCGTGACGACCGTTCATGAGTCACGCCCAATCGAACGCGGAAATCGAATGAAATTTCTCAGCGCGTTAAGTGCATCACTTTAACGTAACGAAGTTGCCGCCCTTGAAACAGATCCGCTAGACTCCGGTCCTTCAGATCCGAAACGATCATCGCAGAGGAACCGGTGCGCCCTATTCGATGCATTACCGCGTGTGTAACGCTTGCGGTCCTCGCGCTTGCCGGCTGCGGCGGCAACAACAATGAACCGACGTCCGGCGCGTCTCAAGCCGGCGCGTCCGCGTCGAATGCCGAGACCTATGCCGTGGGCGGGACCGTGTCCGGCCTGCATGGCGAACCGCTGGTGCTCAAGAACGGCAGCGACAGCGTGACCGTGAGCCAGGACGGTCCGTTTAGCTTTCCTACACGGATGGCGACCGGCAACACCTATGCCGTCGCGATACAGAATCCGTTCTGGACGACGTGCACTTCGACGAACGGCAACGGCACGGTGTCGACAAATGTTACGGTGTCGGTAACATGCGTGCCGATGACGAATGCAACGATCACGTCGGTGGGCGGCGGGTATGTTTCCCCGGCCGGGGTTGCCGTCGATGGCGCCGGCAACGTCTATGTCGCGGATACCGGTAACGACGCGATCAAGGAAATTGCCGCGGGCAGCGCAACACCCACGATCCTCGGCAGCGGATTCAGCGCACCGAGCGGCGTGGCGGTGGATCGCTCCGGCAATGTCTTTGTCGCGGACACCGGCAACGGCGCGATCAAGGAAATCGCGACCGGGAATGCGACGCCGACCGTGTTGAGCAGCGGATTTTCGCTTCCCGCCGGCGTTGCCGTCGATGCCGCCGGCAACATTTATCTGACGGACGAAAACGCCAATGTCGTGGACCGCATCACGGCCGGCGGCACCCTGGTCACGGACGTCATCCCCGGATTTCAGGCGCCGATCGGCATCGCCACGGACACGGCGGGGTACGTCTACGTCGCGGACACCGATGAGAATGTCGTCACCGAACTCGCGCCCGACGCCACTGCGATCGCGAACGTGGGCAGCGGCTTCGCTATGCCCCGTGGCGTCGCGGTCGATTCCGAAGGCAATGTCTACGTCGCGGATACCGGTACCAACACCGTGAAGCGCATCGCGCCGGACGGCGTCACGGTGACCACGCTCGCGACAGGCTTTAACGAACCCTATGGCGTCGCGGTCGATAGCGTGGGGAACGTCTACGTGGCGGACAAGTACAACAACGCGGTGAAGAAGCTCGTGCCCGCGCCGTAACGCTATCGCGCCAGACGTGGCAGTGTTTCGCGATCGGCCACGGCGTCGGCGGGTCATCGCTTGTCTGACCGGTGAAGGCGGCACGCGGCGATGCTCGACGCGCACCGACAAGCACCGACAAGCCCTATTGCGGCGTGTTCGCCCCGCCTTCGATCGTGAATTTCGCCATTGCCGACCAGTCGCGTTCGCCCCAGCCCGCCGCGATCGTTTCGGCCATGCGTGCGCGGACCGCGTCGAGCATCGGCAACGCGCGGCCCGCTTCGCTCGCGGCCTCGGTCGCGAGCCGCAGATCCTTGAGTCCCAGCGTGGCTTTGAAACCGGGTTCGTAGTGCTCGTTCGCGATATTGGCCGAATAGACCTGATACGAGCGGCTGCCGAACAACGTATTGAGGATCAGATCGAAGAAGCGCTCGCGCGGCAGGCCGTTTGCATCGGTCAGCACGACGGCTTCGGCCATGGCCTCGATCGCCATCGTGATCATCATATTGCACGCGATTTTCGCGGCATTCGCGGTCGGCGCCTCCGGGCCCATGTCCCAGATGCGTCCGCCGATCACTTCGAGCACGGGACGCACCTTCGCCACGGCGTCGGGCGCGCCGCCCGCGAGAATGTTCAACTCGCCCTTGGCCGCGACATCGGGACGGCCGAGCACGGGCGCCGACACATAACCGACGCCGGCCGCGTCGTGCGCGGCGAGAAGTTCACGTCCGAACGCGACCGAAATCGTCGCTGCGACGACATGCACAAGCCCGGGCTTCGCTTTCGCGAGGACGCCGGGTTCAAGCAATGCCGAACGGATCGCATCGTCGTCCGACAGCATCGTGAGCACGACATCGCCCTGGAATGCGTCAGCGGGCGTCGCGACCATCATGACGCCCTCGATCGATCCGCCCGAGCGGTTCCATGCCTTGACGTCGTGTCCGGCCTTCGCGAGATTGCGCGCCATCGCGCGACCCATTGCCCCGAGCCCAATAATGCCCACTTCCATGATGTTCTCCTTCGAGTCGGTGAATTCGATGTGTCGATCCGTCTGACGCACTTCGCATGGATGTGTCGCGCATCATGGGATCGAGCGGGGTCATGAGCGCGGTGTCGGTGTGCGTCTCATCGAACACGCGATACCGCGTGGTCATCCGCGATGCCGCAAATGGCGCGGCGCGAGCGGCGTGAATTGCCGCGTATCGCGTGCCTTGAATTAAATTAGCGGCCACTATATATTTTGACGAGCGTGATCGCAAGGAATTCTGTAGTGGATGCTAATTTAAATGACGCGGAGAAGCCGGGGCGCGGTCGTCCTCGCGCGTTCGATACCGAGACGGCGCTCGAAATCGGGCTGCGCATGTTCCATGCATCGGGCTACGACGCCGTCGGGCTCGGTGCATTGACCGATGCGCTCGGCATCAAGCCGCCGAGTTTCTATGCGGCCTTCGGGAGCAAAGTCGCCTTTTTCGAGCGTGTGCTCGATCTATACGCGAGAACTGTGCTGCCGATCGATGACGTGCTGCGCGAGGATCGCTCGGCCGCGGAGGCGCTGACGGATCTGCTTGAACGCGCGGCACGCACGTATTCGCGGGATCCGTCGCGCACGGGCTGCCTGGTGCTTGAAACCGCACGTGGCAACGCGGCGGACGAAAGCGTGGCGCTCGCGCGTGCGGTGACGGAAGTCCGGCGCGCGCGGATCCGGACCTTCGTCGCGCGAACGCACCCCGATTGCGCGCGTGCGGTCACGGACTATGTCACGACGGTGATGTCGGGTCTGTCGGGCCGTTCGCGAGAAGGGCTGTCCCAAGCGCGTTTATTGGCCGTCGCAAGAACGGCCGCCGTGGGTTTGGGCGCGTTGTTGGCTTGAGGACGAAGCAGCCGCGCGCCGCTTTTCGTCGGTATTTCGAAAGGAAGGTATCGCCGCGTCGACGAGGCGCGCCTCCCTTTTCCATTCCAGCGATTTGAAAATGAAATTTTATTGTTTCCGTCCCTGAGGTCAGCGCACGCATAGTGTGACCTGATGGCTATAGACGGTCGCGGCGGATCACAGGAGTCCGCGGGCTCGCAGAGTTGGCCATTCCATCACCTCAATGCGGGAGAGTTTCGATGACGCTGGCAACACACAACAACACCGATCAAGAAGCACTGGAGACAGCGCGCAACGTCGCGCGTTCAGCGGGTTTGCCCTATGCGGGCAGTGTTTCGCCGCAACTCGCGTGGACCCTTGTGTCGCAAGGCGAAGCCGTTCTCGTCGATGTGCGCACGAATGAAGAACGCGTGTTCGTCGGTCAAGTGCCGGGCAGTGTCCACGTCGCATGGGCGACGGGCACGAGCCTCACGCGCAATCCGCGCTTCGTGCGCGAACTCGAAGCGAAGGCGGGCAAGGATGCCGTCGTCTTTCTGCTGTGCCGCAGCGGCAACCGCTCGTCGCTCGCCGCGGAAGCCGCGACGAAAGCCGGTTTTTCCAACGTCTTCAACATTCTCGAAGGCTTCGAAGGCGAACTCGACGACAAGCAGCAACGCGGCCATGCAGGCGGCTGGCGTTCGTATGGCTTGCCCTGGTCGCAACAATAACGTCGGATCGTCACGCGCGCGCGCCGGCATATCGGCGCGCGCCTGACCGTCGTCCCCCTTTCTTTGGCGCAGCACCGGACTTCATTCGGGAACACAGATCATGTCTGTCTTCGACCTCGACGGCGTTGTGCAATCGCTTCATACGGTGCGCCAGCAATGGCGCGAAGACCAGCGACGCCTGCTCGAACCCGGCGGACGCGACCTCCCGTCGCGCGACGCGCTCGGCGGCATCGTCAATACGCTCAAGGGCGTGTTGTTTCCGATGCGCCTCGGTCCGCCCGACCTCAGGCAGGAAAGCGAAAACCTCTATATCGCGCACTCGCTCGACTCGGCCATGCACGCCTTGCTCGCGCAAGCCGAACTCGAACTCAACTACAAGCGCCGCCGCGACGATGCACGCTCGCTGACGCCCGTGCGTGAAGACGCCGTCTCGCGCGTGCGGCGCTTCGCGCAGCGGCTGCCCGATGTGCGCCGCTTGCTCGACAGCGATGTACTCGCGGCCTATCACGGCGACCCGGCGGCCGGCAGCGTCGACGAAGTGCTGCTCTGTTATCCGGGCGTGCTCGCGATGATTCACCATCGGCTCGCGCACGAACTCTATCGGCTGGGGCTGCCGCTGCTTGCGCGCGTGTTGTCCGAACTCGCACACGCGCAAACGGGGATCGATGTGCATCCCGGCGCACAGATCGGAGCGAGCTTCTTTATCGATCATGGTACAGGCGTCGTGATCGGCGAGACCGCGGTGATCGGCGAACGCGTGCGCGTCTATCAGGCCGTGACGCTCGGCGCGAAACGCTTTCCGAAGAATGCCGACGGTCATCTGGAAAAAGGCCTCGCGCGCCATCCGATCGTCGAGGACGATGTGGTGATCTATGCGGGCGCGACCGTGCTCGGCCGCGTGCGACTCGGCCGCGGCGCGGTCATCGGCGGTAATGTCTGGCTCGTTGACGATGTCGCGCCGGGCGCGCATGTGACGCAAAGCGCATCGCGCGATGCGGGGGCTCGCGTCTCCGCGCCCAAGACCGCACCCGCGGATTCCACGACGACACCCTCGGCGGTCTCATGACGACACTCGTGCATCGAATCGGCCGTCACGTTCGCGCGCTGCGCGAGGCGCGTCAATGGTCGCAAGAACAGCTCGCCGAACGCGCGGGACTCAATCGTTCGTATATCGGCGAAGTCGAGCGCGGCACGGTCATCGCATCGGTCGTCACGGTCGACAAGATCGCGCAGGCGCTCGATCTCTCGCTGTCCGAACTCCTGCGGCTCGCTCCGCTGCCGAGCGGTCCGTCGAGTTGGGTGGCGAGTCCGCAAACGTTCGCATCCGACCCGACGGATGCCGAGTCGCCCACGCATTTGTAGCACGCGTTTGAATCGCGGCGGCGTCCTTTGCCGCATTGACGCCTATAGCATGTTGAAGCACGCTGTCGGCGTTTTCATAATGCGTTTCTCTGATAAGCATTTCTCTTTTTTTCATATCGAATGGGGGTAGCAGATGGCATCCGAGCAAACCGCTCTTGGCGATAGCGCGGCACGGCAACTAGCGAATGCGACAAAGACCGTCCCGCAGCTTGCGACGGTCTCGCCCCGTTGGCTTACGCATCTCTTGCAATGGGTCCCCGTCGAAGCCGGTATTTACCGTCTCAATCAGGTCAAGAATCCCGAAGCGGTGCGCGTCGCATGCACGCAGCGCGAAAGCGAAGGCACGCTGCCGACGACGTTCGTGCCTTATGAAGAAAGCCCGCGTGAATATTTCCTTAACGCGGTCAGCACGGTGCTCGAAGTGCACACGCGCGTGTCGGATCTCTATAGCAGCCCGCACGATCAGATCAAGGAGCAACTGCGCCTGACGATCGAGACGGTCAAGGAGAACCAGGAAAGCGAGCTCATCAACAACCCCGATTACGGTCTGCTTGCCAACGTCGCCGAAGAACAGCGCGTGTTCCCGCTGACCGGCGCGCCGACGCCCGACGATCTCGACGAGCTGTTGACGAAGGTCTGGAAGGAACCCGCGTTCTTCCTCACGCATCCGCTCGCGATCGCGGCATTCGGCCGTGAATGCACGCGTCGCGGCGTGCCGCCGCCGACGACGAGCCTGTTCGGTTCGCAGTTCCTGACGTGGCGCGGCATTCCGCTGATCCCGTCGGACAAGGTGCCGGTCGCCGACGGCAAGACGAAGATCCTGCTGCTGCGCGTCGGCGACAAGCGGCAAGGCGTCGTGGGTCTCTATCAGCCGGGCGTGGCCGGCGAACAGGGCCCGGGTCTGTCGGTGCGTTTCATGGGCATCAACAATCAGGCGATCGCGTCGTACCTGATCTCGCTCTATTGCTCGCTCGCCGTCCATACCCCCGATGCACTCGCCGTGCTCGACGACGTTGAAATTGGCAAGTACCACGACTATGTCGACACCTACAAGTAACTTCGAGAGCGGCGCATTGCCAGGCGGCGGCGCGGCTCCGGCAGGGCTGCCGGATCCGAACACGCTCGCGCGGCTCGCGAACGCGTTCTTCTCGGCGCTGCCGGGCTCGGCGCCCGACGTCGCCGGTGCGCCCGGCGGAAGTCCGCTGACGGAATTCGCGGCCGCGGCGCCTGCTGTGCCGTCGTCGACGAACCCGGTGCCGCCGGGGTCACCGCTCGCGGGTCCGTCGGGTGCGGGCAGCGGCGTGCCGGGTCTGTCGGTGCCTCAGGGCAAGGCGCCCGGCGCGAATCTGCTGCCGTCGTCGCCGACGCATATCCTGTCGCTCGGCAATCGCGGTCCCGCGTTGTTGCCGCATGCGCAGGCGCAGAACGGCTTGCCCGATCAGGTTGTCAGCACCGCGCCCGGTTATGACAGCCGTTACGGCGGGCAAGCGCTCGGTGTGCCCGAAGGTGCCGGCGCGCGTCCCGCGGCGGCAAACGTCGAACGCGCGGCGCCGACGCCGGGTTCGTCGACGTACTACTTCCTCGACGGGGCCGGCGTGCCCACGCGATCCGAGATCGACACGCGCACGATCGGTTTGCCCGGCGCGGGCTTCGATCCCGTCATCGCGGATCTGAGCCCGGACGTCGCGCGATATCGCACGTCGCCGTACGCCGAAACGGGGACATTCGATTCGGTGAAGTCGACCGAGTCGCGCTACTTCCTCGAAGACCGCACGCGCGGCAACACGGCCGAGCGCGTCGATCCGTTCGCATTCGAGCACGAGGCTCGCAGCGCGCATCCGGCGTTCGACGTGAATGCGATTCGCCGTGACTTTCCGATTCTTCAGGAACGTGTCAACGGACGTCAGCTTGTCTGGTTCGACAATGCGGCGACGACGCACAAGCCGCAATGCGTGATCGACCGGCTTGCGTATTTCTACGCGCACGAGAATTCGAATATTCATCGTGCGGCGCATGCACTCGCGGGACGCGCGACCGATGCCTATGAAACGGCGCGTGAGACCGTGCGCCGGTTCATCGGCGCATCGTCGACCGAAGAAATCGTGTTTGTGCGCGGCACGACCGAAGCGATCAATCTGGTCGCGAAGTCGTGGGGCGCGCAGAACGTCGGCGAGGGCGACGAGATCATCGTGTCGCATCTCGAGCATCACGCGAATATCGTGCCCTGGCAGCAGCTCGCGGCCGAGAAGGGCGCGAAGATCCGCGTGATTCCGGTCGACGACTCGGGGCAGGTGCTGCTCGAGGAGTACAAACGGCTGCTCAACGATCGCACGAAGATCGTGTCGGTGACGCAGGTGTCGAATGCATTGGGCACCGTCGTTCCCGTCAAGGACATCGTCGATCTCGCGCATCGCGCGGGCGCGCTGGCGCTCGTCGACGGCGCGCAGTCGGTCTCGCATCTCGCGGTCGACGTGCAGGCGCTCGATGCGGACTTCTTCGTGTTCTCGGGCCACAAGATCTTCGGTCCGACGGGGATCGGCGTCGTCTACGGCAAGCGTGCGGTGCTCGATGCAATGCCGCCCTGGCAGGGCGGCGGCAATATGATCGCCGACGTGACGTTCGAACGCACGGTGTTCCAGCCGCCGCCGAACCGCTTCGAGGCGGGCACGGGCAATATCGCCGACGCGGTGGGCCTTGGCGCGGCGCTCGACTACGTGTCGCGGATCGGGCTCGCGAATATCGCGCGCTATGAGCACGAGTTGCTCGAGTACGCGACCGTGCGGCTCGGCGCGATCGACGGTGTGCGTCTTGTGGGGACCGCGCGCGACAAGGCCAGCGTATTGTCGTTCGTGCTCAAGGGCTATACGACCGAAGAGGTCGGCAAGGCCCTCAACGAAGAAGGCATTGCGGTGCGCACGGGTCACCATTGCGCTCAGCCGATTCTTCGGCGGTTCGGACTCGAAACGACGGTGCGTCCGTCGCTCGCGTTCTACAACACGACCGAGGAAGTCGATCGGATGCTCGCGGTGGTCAAGCAGTTGGCACGCAAGTAACGATCTGCGGTGAGATGCGGCGCGCGACCCGTTTTCGGGTCGCGCGCCGTTTTGCTTTGAGGATCGTTAAGTCTTTACGTCAACAAGCCGTTGAGTGCCTAAGTCTCGAAGACGTTAAGCCCCTTGGCTCTTAGCCTTAAGCCCTAAAGCCGCCGCCCTCAAGTCCCGCTCTCCACGCGTTCATGCATGCGCCGATACGTCGCGGCCGTATGCCGCTCGGGCAAGCGATCCCCATTGCCGAACAAGCGGTGCCGCAAACTTCCTTCGGCGTACTCGGTCTTGTAGACGCCGCGATGCTGAAGCTCCGGCACGACGAGATCGACGAAGTCCTCGTAACTCTCGGGCACGACGGTCCGGCTCAGATTGAATCCGTCCACGCCTGTCTCTTCGACCCATGCCTGCAGTTCGTCCGCCACGTGCGATGCGTCGCCGACGATCGCGGGATAGCGTCCGCCCAGTTCGAACATCTCGAGCAGCTTGCGACGCGTCCAGCCGTGTTGCGCGGCGGTGCGCGTCGCCGACTCGATCGCGTTGCCGGGCGTGTAATCGATTGGCGCATCGAGGTCGTACTGCGTGAAGTCGACACCCGTGCTCGCCGCGAAATGGGCCAGGCCCGCTTCGCGGCTCGCATGGGCGCGATAGTCCGCATATTTCTCGCGGGCTTCGGCGTCGGTGCGCCCCGTGACGACGGCCGCGCCGACGAAGACCTTGACGTCGTCGGGACGTCGGCCCGCGTCGACGAGCGCCTGGCGCAACGCGGCCACCGTCTTGCGTCCGGTCTCGCGATTCGGCGGCGAGATGAACACGCACTCGGCGTGCTGTGCCGCGAACCGTTGTCCGCGTCCCGAACTCCCGGCCTGAAACAGCACCGGCGTGCGTTGCGGCGACGGCTCCGACAAGTGGTAACCGTCGACCTTGTAATAGCGGCCGTGGTGCCGAACACGATGGACTTTCGCGGGATCGGCAAACACGCGCGCGCCGCGATCGCGAAGCACGGCATCGTCTTCCCAACTGCCTTCCCATAGCTTGTAGAGCACGTCGAGATACTCGTCGGCGCGATCGTAGCGTTCGTCATGCGCGATCTGTTCGTCGAGACCCATCGCACGCGCCGCGCTGTCGAGGTAGCCCGTGACGATGTTCCAGCCGATGCGGCCGCGCGTCAGATGATCGAGCGTCGAGAAGCGTCGCGCGAGCAGATACGGCGCTTCATACGTGAGGTTCACCGTCACGCCGAAACCGAGATGCCGCGTGACGGCGGCCATCGCCGAGATCAGCATCAGCGGATCGTTGACGGGAAGCTGGATCGACTCGCGCAAGGTCAGATCGACATTGCGCGCATAGATGTCGTAGACGCCGACGATGTCCGCGAGAAAGAACCCGTCGAACAAGCCGCGTTCGAGAATGCGCGCTTGCTCGGTCCAATACTCGATCGTGCGATAGTCGACCGAGCGGTCGCGCGGATGCGTCCAGAGCCCGTGATTGATATGCCCGACGCAATTCATGTTGAACGCGTTGAGCAGGATGGGTTTGTGCGCCATTCAGAGCGCTCCGTGCCGGGGTGGCAATACGTCGTTCAGATAGAAGTTGCCGATCGCGTGGTATTTCCACCGGACCGGGTCGTGCAGCGTATGCGTGCGTGCATTGCGCCAGAAACGGTCGAGTCCGAGACCGTCGAGTGTTGCGCTCGTGCCGCAGAGTTCGAAGAGCGCATTCGCCGCCTCGAGCGAAGCCGTCGTCGTCAGCGCGCGCGCTTCGGCGACCGCGATCGATGCGGCCGCGACGGTCTCTGCGGTCATCGTCTGTTTCGCGGCGTCGACAATGCGCCCGGCCCGGCGCAATAGCGCCCACGCGCCGCGCAGCTGAACCGCGATCTCTCCGACCTGCCGGATCGTCAGCGGATCGTCGCTCGCGTGCGTGAGCCCCGAATCGATCCACGGTCGCGCGTGATCACGCACGAACGGCAGCGTCGCGTCGAACGCGCCTTGACCGATGCCGAGATCGATGGCCGCGTGCATGATCTGCGCGACGGGGCCGATCGTTGTCGGTCGTTCGAACGATGCGAGAAACGGAACGATATGTGCCGCATCCGTATACACATGATCGAATGTGATCGAGCCGCTGCCCGTCACGCGCTGTCCGAAGCCGTCCCAATCGTCGACGATCGCAAGGCCGTCCGATTGGCGCGGCACGATCGCAAGATACGTGACGTCGCGCCCGTCCTCGTCGGCGACGACGAGCGTCGGGATCCAGTGCGCGAAAATCGCGCCCGTGCAATAGAACTTGCTTCCGTCGATACGGAAATGATTGTCGTCGCGCGTGAGGCGCGTGCGCCGCTTGAAGTCCTTGTGGCCGATCTCGGCGAGCGCATTGCCGAAGCGATCGCCTGCGAGCGCACGTTCGAAGAAGAAGCGTTTTTGTGCGTCGCTGCCGCCCACGCGCAGCACTTCGAGCGCGTAGAAGTGATTTTGCGGAATCTGACCGAGCGAGCCGTCGGCGGCCGCGATCGTCGCGATGACGGTCGCGAGCGTTGCGCTCGACACTTCGGGGCCGCCGTATTCGCGAGGGACCGTGATCGAGAGCAGGCCGCTCGTGCTCAGCAGATCGAGTTCGGCCCAGGGCAGTCGCCGTTCGCGGTCGCGTGCGACGGCATCGGGCGCAAAACGCGCGGCCAGTTCGCGTGCGACGTCGAGTGCATGCGCGTCGTCGCGGATCCGTGTCGGTGCGTGAGGAACGGGCGGAGCGGGATCGGGCGACGGCACGGCCGCGTGTTCCAAAGGCGGTGCGGATGACGAATGAGCGGTGGGCAGGGCGGACATATCAATTCCACGAATGCCGCTTCGGGAAAACGCGGTTCAGATGGTAGTGGCCGATCAAGTGCGCTTTCCAGCGCACGGGGTCATGCAGCGTATGCACGCGCGCATTACGCCAATGGCGATCGAGATTGTGTTTGGCGCGCGTCGCGGACGAGCCCGCGAGTTCGAACAGTTTTTCCGTTGCATCGAGCGCGGCGCGCGTGGTCCAGACTTTGGCTTCGGCGACCGCAACCGAAGCGCGGGCGCTCGCGTCGGCGTCGATGCCGTGCCCTTCGATCGCATGCAAACGGATCGCGTCGAGCGTGCGGCCCGCTTCGTCGAGGACTTCACGCGCGGTGTGCAACTGGATTTCGAGCTTGCCGATGTCCGCGATGATGTAGGGATCGTCGGTTGCGCGCGCGACGCCCGAATCGAGCCACGGTCGTGCGTGGTCGCGCACGAAGGTAATCGTATCTTCGACGGCGGCTTCCGCGATGCCCTGATCGATCGCGGCCTGAATCAACTGCGACGTCGGACCCCAGAGTCCGGGCCGTTCGGCGAGCCGCCAGAGCGGCAGCACATCGTCGGGATCGATCGGCACCGCATCGAACACGACGCTGCCGCTCGCGGTCGTTCTCTGGCCGAACGAAGACCAGTCGTCGATGACGGTCAATCCCGGGGCGTCGCGCCTTGCCCAGACCTGCACGGCGTGCCCGGCATCGTCGATCGCGCGGCACGGCACGCGATGCGCGAACAAAGCGCCCGTCGAATAGTAGCGGCGGCCGGTCAGCCTCAGCCCTTCAGGGGTCTGCACGAGGCGTGTCGTGCCGTCGGCGATCGTCGGACTCGTGGCCGACTTGCGCTCGGGCCCCGCGTTGCCGAGCCGTGCGCCCGACAGAACTTCGCCGTAAAGGCGGCGTTTTTGTTCGCCCGAGCCCGCTTCGCGCAGCACGCCGAGCACGCCGAAATGGTTCTGCGGAATTTGCCCCAGGGCCGGATCCGCCTTGCAGAGGATCACGAACATCTCGGCAAGCGTCGCAAGCGAGACGTCCGCGCCGCCGTATTCGCGCGGTACGGTGACCGCGCCGAGCCCGCTTTGGGACCATCGGTCGAGTTCATCCCAAGGCAGCACGCGGTCGCGATCGCGCGCGGACGCGCGTACGGCAAATTCGGCGGCCAGCGCATGCGCGCGCTCGATGGCCTCGCGATCGTCGCGAATGCGATGCACGGTGCGCGGATCGGGCCATGCGGCGATGCGATTGGCATGCGCCGCGGGTGCGGCGGCCGGATCGGACGATGAGGAAAGCGGGGGCGTGGACACGGCTCGAACCGAACGTTGTGATCAATCGAATTTCGATTGCAGCACACGCGCAAGTTCGACATAAACCAACGAATCTTGGATTGCTTATCTGTATCCGTGCTGACGCGTGTCCGACGTCTCGATTGCGCCGTGCGCGTGCCGCACCATCGCGGCACGGATCTGCTCGACCCTTTCGCGCTTTGAGGGCCGGTAGGCGGTCGTCCCTCGACGGAACGTACCTGAACGCGCTGGATCCTGCCCAAGACTGCCCGATCCGATGACGGGCCTGGGGCTATGCCTGCCGATCGAGCCACGCGCCGATATTGCGCACCGTGTCCCCGTAGAACGTCCGATACATCTCGCGCGTGACGTAGCCGATATGCGGCGTCGCAAGGATGCGCGGATGCGTGCGGATGCGGTCGGTCAACGGGAGCGGTTCGACGTCGTAGACATCGAGCGCGGCGCCCGCGAGCGCTTGATCGTCGAGCGCGGCGAGCAAAGCCGATAGATCGACGATCGGCGCGCGCGACGTATTGATCAGGCGGCTCGTCGGCTTCATGCGCGCAAGCTCGGCGGCGCCGACGAGGCCGCGCGTCCGATCGCTGAGCCGCAGATGGATCGACAGAAAGTCGGACGTCGCGAACAGGGTGTCCTTGTCGACACGTTGAACGCCCTTCGAATCGGCGCGCTCGGCGCTCAGGTTCTGGCTCCATGCGATGACGTTCATCCGGAACGCGCGCCCGATCACGCCGACCGCGGAGCCGATATGCCCGAGCCCGAGCAGACCCAGCGTCTTGCCCGCGAGTTCGGTGCCGAGCGACACCTGCCATCCGCCTTCGCGCAACGATTGATGTTCGAGCGGAATATTGCGCGCCATCGAGAGCAAGAGCGCCCACGTGAACTCGATCGTCGGCGTCGACGCGTAGCCGGTATGCGCGATCTCGATGCCGCGTTCGGCCGCCGCCTCGGTATCGATCGACGCATTGACGGGCCCCGTCGATGCGATGAGCTTGAGCTTGGGTAACTGCTCGATGACCGCGCGCGTGAGCGGCGTACGCTCGCGCATCACGCAGACGATATCGAAGGGGCGCAAGCGTTCGACGACCTGCGCCGCATCGGCAAGCGTGTCGTTGAACACCGTGATCTCGGCGCGGCTTTGGAGCGAGGACCAGTCCGCGAGATCGAGCGCGACGTTCTGGTAGTCGTCGAGGATCGCGATACGGAATACATCGGGCTTGGACATGCGTGACAGACCTCCTCAATGCGTGCCGCCGAACGACGCGATGGCGTGACGTCGATGCGGCATCGATTCGAAAGGGAACCGTAATCGCGCGCACGTATCTTGAGATTCGATCGCCTGAGCGCGCATCGCGGACCGCATGGGCTTCATCCATGGGGCGGACGACGATGCCGATTCGAAGACTCGGGATCCTGGCGCGACGTTCGACGCCTCATGCTGACCTATTCTCGCGGGGGTTTCCATGCACGGTATTGCCCGGTTTCGAACAGGCGTCATCGGAAGTCTAATCGCGGTTGCGTTCGCCATGTGCGGTGGCACGCATGCGCAGCAGGCCAGTGCGCCGCAATCGAGTACGGCGCCGATCGAGATCGTCGCGTTCGGTGCGAGTCAGACCGCGGGCAAGGGGGTGTCGTCGAATGAGGCTTTTCCGGCCCGTCTCGAAGCGCTGCTCAAGCAGGACGGCTTCAATGTGACCGTGGCGAATCAAGGCGTGAGCGGCGATACGGTCGCGGACATGGTGCGCCGTATGAGCTCGGCGCTGCCGGCCACGACGCGCGTCGTCGTCTTCCAGCCGGGGTCGAACGACTGCGGCAGGCGGCATGCCTCAAGCGAAGCGGATTTCCGCGACGGCATCGATGCCGCGCTGACCTTCATGCAATCGCATCACTTTTCGGTGCTCACGCTCGACTCGGATTGTCACGAGGGTGTGCTCGAAGACGAAACGAACAAATTCGGCTTTGCGTACTACGGGAAACTCGCGCACGGGCTTGGCGACATGCGCCAGGCTGACGGCCAGCATCTGACGCCCGAGGGCTATCAGAAGCTGGCGGAACGTCTGCTGCCTTCGGTCGAGTCTTTGCTGAAGGCGACGCCATAGCGTAATAGCGCGCGAGTCTCCTTTTAGCGCTTAAAACCCGAAGTCGCCGCCGCCGGGGCCATGCGCGCCCGGCGCTGCAGGCGCGGGGGCCGCATCCTTCGGCGCTTCGTAGATCGTCGCGTCGGTCGTCAGCAGCAGGCCCGCGATCGACGCCGCGTTCTGCAGCGCGGTGCGCGTGACCTTCGTCGGATCGAGCACGCCGTTCTCGACGAGATCGCCGTATTCGCCGGTCGCCGCGTTGAAGCCGAAATTGCCCTTGCCCTTGAGCACTTCGGCCACGACGACGCTCGCTTCATCGCCCGCATTCGCGACGATCTGACGCAGCGGTTCTTCGAGCGCGCGCAGCACGATCTTGACGCCGGCGTCCTGATCCGGATTCGCGCCGCGCACCTCGCCGATCGCTTGCTTGACGCGCAGCAGGGCCACGCCGCCGCCCGGCACGATGCCTTCTTCGACGGCCGCGCGCGTCGCATGGAGCGCGTCGTCGACGCGATCCTTCTTTTCCTTGACCTCGATCTCGGTCGCGCCGCCGACCTTGATCACCGCGACGCCCCCGGCCAGCTTGGCCACGCGTTCCTGCAGCTTTTCACGGTCGTAGTCCGACGTCGCTTCCTCGATCTGGCGGCGGATCTGTTTGACGCGCGCCTCGATATTGTCCTTGACGCCCGCGCCGTCGATGATCGTCGTATTTTCCTTGCCGATCTCGATGCGTTGCGCCTGGCCGAGTTCGGCGAGCGTGGCCTTTTCGAGCGTGAGCCCGGTTTCCTCGGCGATGACCTGACCGCCCGTGAGGATCGCGATGTCCTCAAGGAGCGCCTTGCGGCGATCGCCGAAGCCCGGCGCCTTGACGGCCGTCGTCTTGAGGATGCCGCGGATATTGTTGACGACGAGCGTCGCGAGCGCTTCGCCCTCGACGTCCTCGGCGATGATCAGCAGCGGGCGGCCCGCCTTCGCGACTTGTTCGAGCACCGGCAACAGATCGCGGATATTCGAGATCTTCTTGTCGTGCAACAGCACGTACGGGTTATCGAGCAGCGCGAGCTGCTTGTCGGGATTGTTGATGAAATACGGCGACAGGTAGCCGCGATCGAACTGCATGCCTTCGACGACATCGAGTTCATCGGCAAGCGACTTGCCGTCCTCGACCGTGATCACGCCTTCCTTGCCGACGCGATCGATCGCTTCGGCGATGCGTTGACCGATCGATTCCTCGCCGTTCGCGGAAATCGTCGCGACTTGCGCGATTTCCTTGCTCGTCGTCGTCGGCTTGCTGATCTTGCGGAGTTCTTCGACCGCGGCCACCACGGCCTTGTCGATGCCGCGCTTGAGATCGAGCGGATTCAAGCCGGCCGCCACGTATTTCTGGCCTTCGCGCACGATCGCTTGCGCGAGCACCGTGGCCGTCGTCGTACCGTCGCCGGCGGCGTCGCTCGTCTTCGACGCGACTTCCTTGACGAGTTGCGCGCCGATGTTCTGCAGACGATCCGCGAGTTCGATTTCCTTCGCGACCGAGACGCCGTCCTTCGTCACGACGGGCGAACCGAAGCTGCGTTCGAGCACGACGTTACGGCCCTTCGGGCCCAACGTGACCTTGACCGCATTCGCGAGAATATTGACGCCTTCGACGAGCCGCGTGCGCGCCGAATCGCTAAAGATGACTTCTTTGGCTGCCATGGTTCAGGGTGTCCGTTGAAGGTGGAAAAGGATTAGAGATTGACGACGGCGACGACGTCTTCTTCGCGCAGCACGAGCAGTTCCGAGCCGTCGACCTTGACGGCCTGGCCCGCATATTTGCCGAACAGCACGCGCTCGCCGACCTTGACGTCGGGCACGATGCGGTTGCCGCCGTCATCGCGGCGGCCGGGACCGACGGCGATGACTTCGCCCTGATCGGGTTTTTCGGCGGCGCCTTCGGGCAGCACGATGCCTGACGCGGTGCGGGTTTCCTGATCGAGGCGCTTGACGATGATGCGATCGTGCAGGGGACGTAAGCTCATAAATGCAATCCGTGAACGAGGGAGTAAAGGATTCGGGGCCATGCGTGACGCGCGATATCCGAATCGAGCACGCACTGCATTGGCACTTGGAAGGTTCGAGTGCCAAGTATAGAAACGCCTGTGTCGCCGACTCCAATAACGAATTGCGAAATCGATATGCATCTGGCTCGGATACCGAGCCCGCGTTCGCGCCGAGCGCCGACATGCCGCACGGCGCGGATATCGATATGACAAAAGACGCGAAGGGCGAGGGTATGCGCCTCTTATATACTCGACGAGCCTCGACGGTCGGGCCGCATCGGCGGCGTCTGTCGGGTCCTTTCAAGCCGACCTCATCGGCGTCGTCGATCACAATCCGGAGACCGCGTTCATGCCGCAAAACCCTGCTTCGCCCTGGAAGTTCGAGACCATCGCCGTTCACGGCGGGTATGACCCCGACCCGACCACGCGTGCCGCCGCCGTGCCGATCTATCAGACCGTCGCATTCGCGTTCGACGACACGCAGCACGGCGCGGATCTGTTCGACCTCAAGGTCCAGGGCAATATCTACACGCGGATCATGAATCCGACGCAGAACGTGCTTGAGCAACGCGTGGCCGCGCTCGAGGGCGGCATCGGCGCGCTCGCGCTCGCGTCGGGGCAGGCCGCGGTCACGTATGCGATCCAGACGATCGCGGAAGCGGGCGACAACATCGTGTCGTCGAGCACGCTCTACGGTGGCACCTATAACTTGTTCGCGCATACGCTGCCGCAATTCGGCATCGAAACGCGCTTTGCGGATCCGCGCGATCCGGCATCGTTCGCATCGCGGATCGATGCGCGTACGAAGGCGGTGTTTGTCGAGACCGTGGGCAATCCGCTCGGCAATATCACGGACATCGCGACGATCGCCGAGATCGCGCATCGGCACGGCGTGCCGCTGATCGCGGACAACACGGTGCCGACGCCGTATCTGCTGCGTCCGTTCGAACATGGCGCGGATATCGTCGTGCATTCGCTGACCAAGTATCTCGGCGGGCACGGCACGAGCCTCGGCGGCGCGATCGTCGACTCGGGCAAATTCCCGTGGGCCGAACACAAGACGCGTTTCCGCCGGCTCAACGAGCCTGACGTGTCGTATCACGGCGTTGTGTACACCGAAGCGCTTGGGCCGGCCGCGTATATCGGTCGCGCGCGCGTCGTGCCGCTGCGCAATACGGGTGCGGCGATTTCGCCGTTCAACGCGTTCCTGCTGCTGCAGGGCATCGAAACGGTCGGTCTGCGCGTCGATCGGATCAGCGAAAACGCGACGCGCATCGCGCAGCATCTGAGCACGCATCCGAAGGTCCGCTGGGTCTCGCATGCGAGCCTGCCGAATCATCCGGATCACGCGCTCGTCGGCCGCTATTTGTCGGGCAAGGCGCCCGGCATCCTGACGTTCGGCGTCGAAGGCGGCCGCGACGGCGGCGCGCGATTCCAGGACGCGCTGGGCCTGTTTACGCGCCTCGTCAATATCGGCGATGCGAAGTCGCTCGCGACGCATCCGGCATCGACGACGCATCGGCAGTTGTCGGCCGAAGAACTCGCGAAGGCCGGCGTCAGCGAAGAAACGATCCGGCTCTCGATCGGCATCGAGCATGTCGACGATCTGATCGCCGATCTCGATCAGGCGCTCGCCGTCGTTTAAACGCGCGAGGCGGCCGATGCGCCGCCTCGTCGTCGGATCGTGATGTCATGCCCCGGCGCGTCGATGCCGGGGCGCGCTTGACGCCCCCTCTACGCAGCGCGTGCGTGCCGCTGTGTCAATTCACGTGTCGCCGATATCCGTTCGCGACCTTCGATTCAGATATCGATTTGCACAACGTCGATCGTGAGCGCGCACGTGATTTCGACGCGAACGGACACGCTCGTCATTTCCACAAAGCTGACACGGCCGAAAGCTTCGTAACCCGAAGTTGTCATTCGTGGATGATCCAATCTCGATGGTTTTGCGCGCGTTTCACTCGAGGATTTACCCTTCCCCTGACGCCTGCACTACAACACGCATCGACGGCATCAATGGCCTCGGGTTACGCATTCTTGTCGACAACAATGACGGAGTCCCCCCCATGCGTCATCGTGCACTCGCAGCCCTGTCGTGCGCCGGACTTGTCGTGGCCCTGTATGCGCAGGCCAGCGACAACTTCAATCCGTGGATCTTCGGCGGACCCGGCGAAGCCCGCACCGCTACGCCGATCAAGCATCTCGTGGTTATTTACGGCGAAAACATTTCGTTCGATCATTATTTCGGCACCTATCCGACCGCGACGAATCCGCCGGGCGAACCGCGTTTTAGCGCAACGCGCGGTACGCCGGTCGTCAACGGTCTGACGCCCGCACTCCTTACGAAGAACCCGAACTTCACGAATACGGCGAACGGCGCGGGCGCGGCGAATCCGTTCCGGCTCGATCGCTCGCAGGCCGCGACGGCGGACCAGAATCACGCCTATACGCCCGAACAGCAAGCCTACGACAACGGCAAGATGGATCTCTTTCCGAAGTACACGGGTTCGGGAACGAGCGGCGGCGCCGGCGCGTTCGGCACGTCGGGCCAGGTCATGGGCTATTTCGACGGCAATACCGTGACGGCGATGTGGAACTACGCGCAGCACTTCGCGATGAGCGACAACGCGTACACGTCGTCGTACGGTCCGTCGACGCCGGGCGCATTGAACGTCGTGTCGGGCCAGACCAACGGTCTGCAGTTGCTCAAGACGACTGAACAACCGTCGACCCTCGCCGTGTCGTCGTACTACATCAACGACGGCGTCGGCGGCTTCACGCTGATCAACGACGTCGACCCCGGCAACGACATCTGCTCGAGCACGACGAATCAAGGCCTCATGACGAGCAAGAACGTCGGTGATCTGCTCAATGAAAAGGGCATTTCGTGGGGCGGATTCATGGGCGGCTTCAATCTGGCGAAGACGAACTCGAACGGCACGACCGGGTGCACGCGGTCGACGTTCTCGACAGTCGTCGGCGCGGCGACGAACGACTACGTGCCGCACCACAACTGGTTCCAGTACTACACGTCGACGTCGAATCCGCAGCATCTGCGCCCGAGCTCGATCGAGGCGATCGGCCAGAGCTACGAGAGAAACGGCAAGACGCCCGAGCCCGCGAATCACGAATACGATACCGACGATTTCTTCGCGGCGGTGTCGGCCCACAACTTCCCCGCGGTGAGCTTCCTGAAGGCGCCGGCTTACCAGGACGGACACGCGGGCTATTCGGATCCGCTCGACGAGCAGACGTTCGTGACGACGGTCGTCAATTTCCTCCAGCAGCAGCCTGAATGGGAAAGCACGGCCGTGATTCTGGCGTGGGACGATTCGGACGGCTGGTACGACCATCAGTACACGTCGCCGCGCATCTCGTCGTTCGATTCGCAGGCCGATCAGCTCAACGGCGCGGGCAAGTGCGGCACGGGTACGCAAGCCGACGGCGTCAAGGGCGCGCCGGTCAACGGTCGCTGCGGTCCGGGCACGCGGATTCCGTTCGTCGTGATCTCGCCGTGGGCGAAGAGCAATTACGTCGATCACACACCGATCGAGCAGTCGTCCGTCATTCGCTTCATCGAAGACAACTGGCTCGAAGGCAAGCGGATCGGCGACGGTTCGTTCGACGCGACGGCCGGCAGCATCATGGATCTGTTCGACTTCAATGGCGGTCCGCGCAACGGCCGTCTGTTCCTCGATACGTCGACCGGTGTCGTGACGAGTTCGCGCTGACGCGCACTCGGAAGACGCGTCCGTCGGGCGCCGCCGCGTCCGACGGACGTGCTTCGAATCGCTTTGAGCCGCTTCGAGTCCGTTTGCGCCGGATTGCGCGACATCCGATTCTGCTCGATGTCCGCACATTGCAACAATTGCGCATACAGATCGATGTCGATCCGGCCGACGACGCCATGTATCCAAATACCGGGACATGAGCCCATGTGTCCCTTTCAAATACCTTTGCCGGTTTGTCGAGCGCGCGAACGAAAGCGCGCTTTATTCGTGACAAATTAGTTTGACGGACTAAACAGCCAGCCAAGAATCCAGGGACTCGGTGTCTGCATCCGGAGGACCCATGGATTCCACTACCGCGTACGAGGCGCGTGCATCGCGCCGGTCGCCGCGCAGACTTCGCCTGCCGAGGCGCACGGTGATCAGCGCGGCGGTCTCCGTCGCGACCTTGACCGGCGTCTCGTCGGCGTTCGCGGTGGATTGCGCATCGACGGGCGCGGTGGCCACGGGATTCGAATATACGAATGCCACGACGACGTCGTGCGATGTGCCCGCGAGTACGCAAGTCGCGCGGATCACGGACTCGGCGACCGGCCCCATCGTCGCGAACGGCGTGACGATCCTCGTGCCTTACGGCAATGCGGTGACATCGACGGGCGGCGGCACGATTTCGATCGGCGTCGATTCGGTGACCGGCGCCTCGTCGCTCGCGGAGCTCTATACGGGCAGCGGGGGGCTGATCGGTCTCTGGGCGACCGGCGCGGGAAGTCATGTCGACGCGACCGATTTCACGATCACGATGCCGGGCAGCGGCAATATCGTCGCCGAAGCGTCGGCGGGCGGCGTCATCATGCTCGACGAGACGAACATCAGCATCGCGCAAGGCGGCGGCAGCCAGACGCTCTATGCGACAGGAACCGGTAGTCAGATCATCGCGGACACGACGACGATCACGGGCTCGACGGGCGGCGGCGACTACGGCATTCACGCCGATCAGGGCGCGGAGATTCTGTTCACGAACAGCGATCTGACGCTGACCTCTACGGGCGGCGGCATCACGGGCGCGCTCGCCGAGAACGGCAGCACGTTCGAGGCGACGAACTCGACGATCAATCTGACGGCGACCGGCGGCGACGCGGCCGTCAAATCGACGAGCGGCAGCACGGTCATCCTGAACGGCGGCTCGGTCACGATGAACGGCCAGGGCGGCGATGTCGCCGTGGCCGCGCAGGCGGCCGTGCTCTCGGCGACCGACGTCGTGATCAAGCTCAACGCCGCGGGCTCCAACGCGGGCGATGTGCAGAACGGCGGCACCATGACGATCACCGGCGGCTCGGTGACCGCGACGGGTGCGTCGTCGATCGGGTTTCTCGTCGACGGGAACGCGGGTGTGCTCAATACGCTGTCGCTGGCCGATACGACGGTCAGTTCGACAGCCGATTCGTTTCGCGTGACCGGCGCGGATGCCTCGATCAATCTGACGGGCACGACCGTCACCGACAACAACGGCATTCTGCTCACGACGTCGCAGCCGTCGACGACGACCTTCGATGCGAGCGCGTCAACGCTCAGCGGCGTCATCACGACCGGAACGGGTAGCACGAACGACGTCACGCTCGCCGATGCGACGACGTGGACGATGACCGGAAGCTCGAATGCGACGACGCTCGCGAACAACGCGAGTTCGATCGTCATGACGGCGCCGACCGGCTCCGCGGATCTGCTCGCGAGCTACAAGACGCTGACCGTGCAGGACTATTCGGGCGCGAGCGGCAACATCACGCTCAACACGTTTCTCGGAACCGATGGCGCGCCGTCGGACATGCTCGTCATCGACGGCGGCGCGGCGAGCGGTTCGACCGCGTTGACGATCCACAACACGACGGGCCCCGGCGCTGAAACGGTCGGCAACGGGATTCTCGTCGTCGATGCCGTCAGCGGCGGCACGACCGCGGCCGATGCGTTCTCGCTGAGCGGGCGCGTGCGCGAAGGCGCGTTCGACTACCGGTTGTTCCGCGGCGGCGTCGACGGCACCGACCCCGAGGACTGGTTCCTGCGGTCGAGCTTCGAGACCGGAGGGAGCGGCGGTGGCGGAGGCAGTACGGGAGGCGGTGGGGGCGGCAGCACCGGAGGCGGTGGCGGCGCGGAAGAAGGCGGCGGCGGGACCGACCCCGGTGACATTCCCGACGAAGAAGAGGATCTGCCCGTCGTGCGTCCGGGCGGTTCGAGACCCGGCGTCGACGAGCCGATCATCGGACCGGAGATCGCGACCTATGGCGTCGTGCAGCCGATCGCGAGGCAGATGGGCCTGATGACGATCGGTACGCTTCACGAACGGATCGGCGATACGCTCGCGGACCCGTTGGCGGCGGTCGGCGACGCGCAGGCTCAGGGCCAGAGCCAGACCGACCAGCAGGACAAACCATGGCTGAAGTCGAGCTGGGGACGCGTGTTCGGCCAGCAGATCGACAACCAGTACGAACAGTTTTCGGATCCGCGCGCGACCGGTCAGATCATCGGCGTGCAGGCCGGCGTCGATATCTGGCACGGCAGCCTCGCGGAAGGCCATCACGATGTCGCGGGCGCGTATTTCGCGTACGGAAACGCGCAGGCCGACGTCAACGGTTATGTGACGAACGCGGCTGCGACAGGCTACGTGGCCACGCAGACCGGCAGCATGCATCTCGATGCGTATTCGGGCGGTCTCTACTGGACGCACTACGGTCCGACCGGCTGGTACCTCGACGCCGTGCTTCAGGGCACGTATTACAACGGCGATGCGTCGAGCACGTCGACGACGCTGCCGGTATCGGGCAACGGTGTCGCGACGTCGCTCGAAGCCGGCTATCCGATTCCGCTGCCGCTCGGTCCCGGATTCGTGCTCGAACCGCAGGCCCAGATCATCTGGCAACGGGTCAACTTCAGTACGAGCAGCGACGCCTACGGTTCGGTCGATCTCGGTACGACGACGGGTGCGACCGGACGCGTCGGCGTGCGAGGCCGCTGGACGATCGACGAGGACGACGGCCGGATCTGGCAGCCGTATGCGCGCGTGAATCTCTGGCACGACTGGGCGGGCAATGCGGACACGATGTTCGACATCGATTCGGTGCCCTTGCTGCAGGACGCGACGCGCCTCGAATTCGCGGGCGGCCTGACCGTCAAGTTCGGCACGCGCTTCGATCTCTATATGCAGGCCGGCTACCAATATGCGGTCGGGGCGACCGACGGCGGGCGCCGGCAAGGGGTTCAAGGCGATCTCGGTGCGCGGTATTCATGGTGAAGCCGGGACCGGCGCGCGCGCCGTGTACACTATCGGGTTTTCGCGTTTGAATTCCCCGTGCAAGCGTCATCGCGCACTGTTTTCAGCGGTCCCGCGCTCGTGCGCTTATTGGCGCGCATTGCGTCCGCCGAGGTTCACGAGTCCGGCCAGTCCGTGTTCGAACGGCTCAGCGAATGGCTGAGCTGGACGGATGCGATCGCCCTGTCGAACGCGCTCGACGGCGCGCCGCCCGCGGCTGCGAGCCGCGCGCGCGCAGCCGGACAGTCCGCCGCGCACGATGCGCAGGACGCGGCGTGCGCCGAGGTCCGCGCGTCGCTGGCGCGCGCGATCGCCGACGATCGCGTGTTCGACATGTTCGGACGCGGCGTCTCCACGCCCACGCCGGCTTTCGCACGTGCGGCGTCGCGCGCGCCGTCCGTTTCGACCGATGCGCCGATCGACTTCGGCGTGATCCGGCAACACTACGTCTCGATGCAGCAGCATATGGAGGCGAAGATCGCCGAGTTGCGCGATCGCCTGCGCCGACGTCTCGCGACGTGCTCGGAGTCGTCGGCACGGCTCGCGGCGCTCGATCTCACGATGGACCGCGCGTTCGGCGAGCGTGAACGCAGCCTGTTCGGCGCGGTGCCGACGGTGCTCGAGGGGCATTTCAAACGCTTGCAGCGTGCCGAGCACGACGCACTGTCCGATCCGCATGCCTTGAGCGACGCGGCGAAACCCACGCCCGGGGCGTGGCTCGACGTCTTCCGCCAGGACATGCAGAGCGCTTTGCTGGCCGAGCTCGCCATTCGTTTTCAACCGCTCGAAGGGTTGCTTGCCGCTCTTCGTACGCGTTAGCTGGGGCACCATGTCCAGATATCGAATTCATCTCGTCGTTTTTATCGCGGGACTTGCCGCGTTGTTGTGGGTCGCGGTCGGCTATGCGACGTCGAATCCGCTGGCCTCGGTCGTGACCGCGGTCATCGCCGCCTGCTATCTGGCCGGCGCTGTCGAACTCAAGCGTTACGACGACGCGACGCACGCGCTCGAGCGCGCGGTGGACGGCCTGTCCGATACGCCGCCCGACTTCGGTCAATGGCTCGCGCAACTGCCTGTGTCGTTGCGCGGCGCCGTGCGCTTGCGCGTCGAAGGCGAGCGCGCGGTGTTGCCCGGACCCGCGCTGACGCCTTATCTCGTCGGCTTGCTCGTCTTGCTCGGCATGCTCGGCACGCTGCTCGGCATGGTCGCGACCTTGCGCGGGACCGGCATCGCGCTCGATAGCGCGACCGATCTCCAGGCGATCCGCGCGTCGCTCGCCGCGCCCGTCAATGGGCTCGGCTTCGCGTTCGGCACATCGATCGCGGGCGTCGCCTCGTCGGCGATGCTCGGCCTGCTCTCGGCGCTGTGTCGCCGCGAGCGCACGGTGGCTGCGCAGCAGCTCGACGCGAAGATCGTGACGACACTGCGCGTCCACACGCTCGCGCACCGGCGCGAGCAATCGTTCGAACTCATGCGCCGTCAGGCCGAGTGGATGCCGGCCCTCGCGGACCGGCTGCAGTCGACGATCGAAGCGATCGAGCGGCGCGGCGCGGCGCTCGACGAGCGGCAACTCGCGAACCAGCACGCGCTGCATGAAAAGATCGAGACCGCGTACGTGCGGCTCGCTTCGTCGGTCGAACACGCGTTGAAGCAGAGTCTCGCGGAAAACGCGCGCGTCGTCGGCGCGGGTTTGCAGCCGGTGGTCGAAGCGACGATGGCCGGTCTCGCGCGCGAGACCGCCGCGATGCGCGAGACGGTCACGCGTGCCGTGCAAACGCAGCTCGACGGGTTCTCGACCGGATTCGACACGGCGACCTCGACGGTCGCACAGACCTGGCAATCGGCGCTTGCCGAGCATCAGGCGTCGAGCCAGGCGCTCGCGACGCAGATGCAGGCATCGCTCGACGGGCTCGGTCAACAGCTCGAAACGCGCACGGCAGGCTTGCTCGACGGCGTGTCGGCGCGGCTCGAAGCGACCGCGGACAGCCTGTCGCGCACGTGGGGCGAGACGCTGTCGCAACAGGCGCAGGCGAATGACGCGCTCGCGACGCGCAATGAACTCGCATTGGCGATGGCCGCGACGGCGTTCGAGCAACGCGCGCAAGCGCTCGAAGGCGGCGTGCGCGAGTCGCATGCAAAGTGGCATGCGGATCTCGCATCGAACGAGGCCCAGCGTCTGAGCGCGTGGCGCGAGACGCTTGATGCGAGCGTCGAGCGGTTGTCCGCCCAGTGGGACCAGCTCGGCGTGCGCGCCGAGACGCGTCAGCATGCGATCTGCGCCGCGCTCGAACAGACCGCGCAGGCGATCACGACGCAAACCCGGACGCATGCGCGCGAGACGATCGCCGAGATCGGACGCCTCGTGCAAACCGCATCGGAGGCGCCGCGCGCGGCCGCCGACATCATCGCGGAAATGCGCGAGAAGCTCTCCGAGAGCATGGTCCGCGATACGGCGATGCTCGACGAACGTGCGCGCCTGCTGCATACGGTCGAAACCTTGCTCGATGCCGTGAACGTCGCATCGACCGAGCAGCGCGCGGCCGTCGACACGCTCGTCTCGACGTCGGCCGATCTGCTCGATCGCGTCGGCAACGCATTCACCGAGAAGATCGACGGCGCGGGCGCGGCATTCGCGGACAAGGTCGATCGGGTCGGCGCGATGTTCTCGGACAAGGTCGATCACGTCGGTGTGACCTTCGCCGACAAGATCGATCACGTCGGCGCGGCGTTCGCGGACAAGGTCGACCATGTCGGCGCCGCATTCGCGGAGCACACCGAGCACGCGCGCACTGCGTTCTCCGAGACGGTCGATCACGTCGAGCACGCGCTGTCGGGCACGCTCGAAAGCGAATCGGCGAAGCTCGACCGGGCCGCCGCGGATGTCACGGGCAGCGCGGTCGAAGTCGCGAGCCTGGGCGACGCATTCGGTTCGGCGGTCCAGCAGTTCGGCGCGTCGAACGACAAGCTCGTCGCGCAGCTCGAACGCATCGAAGGCGCGCTTGAGAAATCCATCGCGCGCAGCGACGAACAGCTCGCGTATTACGTGGCGCAGGCGCGCGAGGTCATCGAGCTCTGCATGATGTCGCAGAAGCAGATCATCGAAGAGATGCAAGCGCTCGCGGGCGCGCGCGCACCGGCCGGAGCGCCGGCGGCATGAGCGAGGAGATCGACGGCGGCATCGAGCCGACGACGCCCGTCTGGGCCGCGTTCGGCGATCTGATGTCGATTCTGCTCGGCGCGTTCGTGTTGATACTCGTGAGCGTCGTCGGCGTGCAGCTTCAGCTTTCGACGAAGCTCGAACAGGAAGTGCGGCAACGGCAGATCGAGACG
This sequence comes from Pararobbsia silviterrae, assembly GCF_003628125.1. Taxonomy (GTDB): domain Bacteria; phylum Pseudomonadota; class Gammaproteobacteria; order Burkholderiales; family Burkholderiaceae; genus Pararobbsia; species Pararobbsia silviterrae. Next base: position 72,785 of record NZ_RBZU01000010.1, on the reverse strand, counting down.
CAACGCCGCGAGTCGCTCGAACGCGCGCTCGCGGGTCCGCTCGCCTCGGGCCGCGTGACGCTCGTCAACGGGCGCATCGGGATCAGCGGCAATGTGCTGTTTGCGTTGAACTCCGATCAATTGCAGCCCGAGGGCGTCGCGTTGCTCAAGACGCTCGCGAAGCCGCTGGCCGACTATCTGAACGCGCGCGACGAGATTCTCATGGTCAGCGGCTTCGCCGACGATCAGCAGGTGCGTTCGAACAACCGCCGTTTTGCCGATAACTGGGAGTTATCGGCGCAGCGGGCGCTGACGGTCACGCGCGCGTTGATTGACGACGGTGTGCCCGCGCCGTCGGTCTTCGCGGCGGCCTTCGGATCCGAACAGCCTGTGAGTTCGAACGACGACGCCGAGGGACGCGCGAAGAACCGGCGCGTCGAGATCGCGCCGGTGCCGCGCCCTTCGGCCTCGAACGGGGCACAGCATGGATAGCGGCGCGATCGTCGCGCAGGCCGAGGCGACACTCGCCGCGTGGCGTGAAAGCGGCGCGGATCGTATCGATCCCGTGCGGTTTCATGCGATCGAAGCGCTTGCGCGTCGTACGGCGCGCTATGCGGGCGCTGCGCGCGCGGCGCTCGATGCACGCTTGGCCGTGCGCATCGACGCGTATGCGCTCGACATCGAGCAGACCGATCCGTCCGACGCAAGCGGAGAACCCGCGCGCGCACGACGGGCGGTACCGAAAGGCGAGCTTCACCGGCTTGGCGAATATCTCGTCGCGCGCGCGAACGAGATGGGCCGACGCGTGACGCTCGGCGATGCGGGCATGGCCGCGGCAGCCGATGATGCATTCGATGCGCTCGAATACTTCCGGGAGATCTGGTCGCGGCTCAACACCGAAAGCCAACTGCGTCAGTTGCCGGCGTACGTACCCGAGAACGCGGGGCCGTTGAATACGGACAAGCTTGTGTATCGATCGTTGTTACTGATGCGCGAAGTCTCGCCCGAGTACGTCCAGCGGTTTCTCGGTTACGTCGACGCGCTGTCGTGGATGGAGCAACTTCGAAACGAAGGCGTGCTCGCGAAGAAAGAGCCCGCGCGCGCGGGCAAGAAAGGCACGAGCGCCAAAGGGCGCTAGGGGATGCCGAGCCCGGTCACGCGCGCCGTCAGTCCGCGTCGCCCGGCGTTGTTCGCGAGCGCGAGCACCGCGCGATGCCGGCTCGCGACCTGTCGCGCGATCGCGAGCCCCAGACCCGAGCCCTGTTCGGCCGTCTCCGATCCTCGATAAAAACGGTCGAAGACGCGTTCGAGTTCAAGCTCGGGGATGCCGGGGCCATTGTCGACGACTTCGATCCAGATCCCTGCTTCGTCGCGACCCAGGCGGATATCGATGCGGCCATGCGGCTGCGTGTAGCGGATCGCGTTGTCGACGAGATTGTCGAGCAGCAGGCGGAGCGCGTCTTCATTGCCGGCGACGGTCCAGGGGGTGCCGTCGGGCGCGACGGAGGGCGTATCGATGCCGATATCGATATGCCGCTCTTCCGCGACGATCGATGCGTCCGTGAGCACACGGACCGCGAGCGCATGGACATCGAACGGTTTCATCGGCGTGATTTCCGCAGCATCCTCGCGCGCGAGCGCGAGCAGTTGCGCGACGAGATGAATCGTGCGATTCAGGCGCGCTTCGAGCCGCCCGAGCGTGGCTGGGTCCCCGTGGACGCTGCCTTCGCGCACGCCGACCTGGAGCTGCAGCTTGAGCGCGGTCAGCGGCGAACGCAATTCGTGCGCCGCATCGGCGATGAAGGTGCGTTGCTGGGCGAGCGCGACATCGAGACGCATGAGCAGATCGTTGAGCGCATCGACGAGCGGGCGTAATTCGACAGGCACGGCCGAACGCAATTCGACGGGGTCGAGCGAATCGGCCGAGCGCGCCGCCAACTGCACGGACAGTGCCGCAGCGGGACGCAGCCCCCGCCCGACGACGACGAGCACGAGCACCATGGCGCCCGGCAGCAGAATCGCGAGCGGCCATAGTGTGCGCGCCGCGAGGCGCAAGGCGAGTTCGTCGCGGACCTCGACCGGCTGCGCGACCTGGACGAAACGGTCGGACTGCTCGACGGCGAACACGCGCCAGCGCTGGTCGCGGTAGTCGACCGTGCGCAGGCCGGCCGGTTGCTTCGGCAGCGGTGCGTCGGCGGGCTCGCGCAGGATAGGCGTGCCGTGCGTGTTCCAGGCCTGGACCGTGATCAGGTCGTCGCTGATTTCGCCGAAATTCTGGATCGGCGCGACGTCCGCGTTCGTGTTCGAGACGGCGTGCGGCAGTGAGAGCGCGACGGTGCGCAGTTCGTAGTCGAACAGTTCGCCGGCTTCCTTCTGGGTCGTACGGAAGATCGCAAGGCCGACGATGGCACTGAAAACGACGATGCCGAACAGCAGCCAGCTCACGAGCCAGCGTCGTATCGAGTACGTCCGTGCGCCGCGCGGGCGCTGCGCGGTCGATGTCGGTTGCAGGCCGGTCATGCGGCGCGCGCGAGTCGGTATCCGACGCCCCGGATCGTCACGATCTGGTCCGTGCCGAGCTTGCGGCGCAGGCTGTGCACATACACCTCGATCGCGTTGCTGCCGATTTCCTGACCCCATCCATAGAGTTTTTCTTCGAGTTCCGTCTTCGAGAAGACACGCGCGGGCTCTTCGATCAGCGCCTGAAGCAGCGCGAATTCGCGCGGCACGAGCGCGAGCGGCGCGCCGTCGAGCGTGACTTCGTGCGCGGCGGGGTCCAGACGCAGACGTCCGTGCGCATAGACGGGCTTGGTCTGGCCGGTGCGGCGGCGCAGCAGCGCGCGTACGCGCGCCGCGAGTTCGTCGATATCGAACGGCTTGACGAGATAGTCGTCAGCGCCCGCATCGAGGCCGCGGATCCGGTCGGCGACGGCGTCGCGCGCGGTCACGATGAGCACGGGCGCGAGACCGCCGCGTTGCCGGTATTGTTCGAGCACTGTCACACCGTCCTTGTTCGGCAGGCCCAGATCGAGCAGCACGAGATCGTAGACGCCGTTCGCGAGCGAGAGCTCCGCGGCACGGCCCGTATTGGCCCAATCGACCGTGTAGCCCGCATGGCGCAAGGCCTGCTGGGTATTTTCGGCAATCATCGCGTCATCTTCGACGAGCAAGAGTCGCATGCGAATCTCCGTTTGCCTCGATTGTCGCGGTGCGGAACTTAAGTATCTCTTAAGCGGGAGCCCGATACGCGCGTTGCTCACTCTGCGCTCATTTTCGAGGCCGAAGATAGGTCCTGAAGCACGACACGTGCTCGATGAAGACAACACGACCAAAAGGACAGGACATCATGATCTCGCTTCGTTCGGCTTTGAAATGCGCAGTGCTCGCGTGCGCCGCGCTCGCTATCGGTTCCGCTTATGCGGCTCAGGGCTGCGGCCCATACGGCTGGCGCGGTCCGTGGGGACATTGCCGCTATTCGGCGCCCGTTTACGTCGCGCCGCAGCCGGTCATCTATTCGACGCCGGCCGTCGCGCCGATGACTTGCCCGCCCGGATATTGGCCGGGTCCGTGGGGACACTGCCGCGATACGCCCTATCACGGCCGGCTTCCGAACGGACAATGGCAGTAATCGCGCGCGATGGCGGGCTCTGATGCGCCGCCTCTGATGCGCCGTCGTGATTCACCGTAATGTGCGCATCGGGGGGCTCGTCCGACATATGGAACTGCGCTTGGTACACTGACCCGGCACGCATATCCGGAGAGAACGGCATGAGTCGAGCGACGTCGGTAGTGGCGATCCTCATCGCAAGCGCGATCGCGGGGTCCGTGGTGCAGGAGTCATACGCGCAAAGCGGGCCGCCCGGGCAGTCGACCCCGCCGCCGAACGGTGGCGGGGGGGGACGGCCGCCGGGCGGAGGGGCGGGCGGTCCGGGTAGGCCGGGCGGCCCAGGCGGCCCAGGCGGACCGGGCGGACCGGGCGGTGGGGCCAAGCCCGGTGCGCCGGGCGGCGGTACCGGCGGCGGGCCTGGTGCGGGTCCGTCGCGGCCACCGGGCGGTCCAGGAGGTCCCGGCGGCCCTGGCGCGCGGCCCGGCGGCCCCGGCGGACGTCCGCCCGGCGGTCCTGGCGGCCGGCCGAATCGCGCGCCGCCACCGATGCGGCATGAACATCGTCCGCCGCCGCCGCGGCCGAACGGCTATGTCTGGCAAAGCGGCTACTGGCGCTGGCAGAACGGTGCGTATATCTGGGCGCCGGGCCTGTGGATCGTCGCGCGTCCGGGCCGGCACTGGGTGCCCGGACGCTGGTCGCAATCGGGCGGCGTCTGGATCTTTGTCGACGGGTATTGGGCGCCTTAGTCCCTGCCGGGAGGCCGGCACGAGCGCGACGCGCGCGTCGGCCTTGCGTTCACGACGCGTCGAGAGGCGCTGTTGATCGGCGGTTACCCACCCCTATGTGATTCGGGTGGGTAACCCGACGAACCGTCGTGACGCCATCGTTGAGATCAAGCGCGCCTTGGACGCTCGACGCCTCGTGCGCGGAGACGCGTGCGTGCTAAGCGTCTTCGCTCGACGGCACTTGCGTTCGATGTCGAAAGGTGGGAACAGTAAGGTCTGTCGATCGATGGAGCGCAAGCCATCATGGACCCCCACCTGACGCACGACGAGCCGGCGAGCGACGCCCCGCATCCGCGCAAGCGGCTCACTTTGGTGCGCCGTTTTCATATCGGCCTCGCCGTCATCGGAACGCTGTCGGCGGCCGCCGGCATTGCGATCGCGATCGACGGCGGTTTCGAGTTCAATCGCACGAAGGTCCTCACGGGCATCGGCGTCATCTTCGTGTCGACGGCGTTCTATATCGCGATGCTTTTCGTGCGAGACGAAGACGAGACTTGACGCACGACGCACGACGCATCCGACCTTATGCATGCGCATGCAACATCACGCGTGCCCAGGGCGGGCCGGCTAGAACGAGTAATTGATCGAGAGATCCGTCACGCCATTGGTCTTGGATTTCGTGATCGGACTGTCCGCAGCGCTGCCGAGCATGCGTTTGAGTGCGCCGTCGGCGGTCACGAACCAGTGTTTCGTGACAAACCAGATGAACGTCACGCCGAAGCCGGCGGATTCGAAGCCCGCGTGCGCGTCATATCGCGGGTATTGCGACGCCGCGGCCTGCGCGGCATTCACGCCGAACCAGCTCTGCATGTAATTCGAATCGGCGACGCTGAACGACGGTCCGGCGAACCAGAAAAAATGCTCCGAGCTCGCGGGCATCGGCATATAGATGCCGACGTCGGCGATATCGCCGTTCGAACCGCCGAAACTGCGCGTGACCGCCGTGCGAATCACGAGCGGAAAATCCTTCGACACGACGTATTCGGCCGCGACCTTCAATTCAGGCGCCGGATTGATGTTGCCGAGTCCGGCCAGATCGGCGGGATCGTCCTTGACGCGGCGGCCGAGGTCATAGACCGCCGCGACGCTCACGCGCCAGTTCTGACCCTGAAACACGTTGACGCCGAATCCTTCGCCCGTCGAAAAGAACGCGAGGTCCTTGTAGCGGATGTCGAGGCTCGGACCCATGAGCGTGTGATAGACATCACCGCCCGTATAACGCGGTTCGAATGTCGCACCGATGCCCACGCGCACTTGCCAGTCCGCTTCGCTGCCCTGATAGAGCTTTTCAAGCGGGATGCCGGCCGAATATTGCCACTCGCCGAGCGGCGACGGCGTTTGCGCCGAGGCGTGGCGCGACGACACGCCGGCCAGCATGGCCACGAGCAGGATCAGCAGCATTCGGCCAAGGCGCGGTGTCGCCCGGCAACAACTACGAGACGGCGATACAGACACGGATCTTCCCCCGCTTCGATCACGACGCACTGCGTAGTACGCAAGCGAATCGATTGTCCTTGATTGACGCCAACCGCGCTGACCGCACATCCGTCTCCGGGTCCGGACGTGCGCTCGGCACAAGACGGCGTCACGTCTTATGCAATTTGCGAATCGATCGGATCTTCAGCAAACACCGTACCCGCATGGCGACGTTTGTCGAACGGATTGTGCTGTGCGAAGGTGGATGCCGCAGGGCGGTTTGCGATGTGAGCGAGGCCGCTTCTGTATCGGAACGGGTTCGATACGTCGCGTATCGCCGGTGCTTGCGCGTGGTGCGCGATGTCTGATGCGAGGAGATCCTCATGACCGGCGCGATCAAGCGGGTGTTGTTCGACATGGAGGGCGTGCTGTCCGACTACGATCGCGCGGTGCGCGTCGATCGGATGGCGGCGCTCAGCGGCCAGCCCGCGGACGCCGTGCGCGAAGCGATCTGGGGTTCCGGCCTCGAAGCGCGCGCCGATGCGGGCGAGATCGGCGACGAGGCCTATCTCGAAGCGCTCGGGCGCGCATTGCACCACGCGCTCACGCGCGATGACTGGCTCGATGCGCGACGCGCATCGATCGCGCCGAAGTCCGATGTGATCGCGCTTGCCGCGAAACTCGCGCGGCGCCATCCGATCGCGATCCTCACGAACAACAGCCATCTCGTGACCGACCATATCGACTATCTGAACCCGGAGGTCGGACGCGTGTTCGGCGCGCACATCTATTCGACGGCTGCGTTCGGCGCGACGAAGCCGGCCGCGCAAGCCTATCTTCGATGTCTCGATGCATGGCGCGCGAGGCCCGCGGAGACTTTGTTCATCGATGACTCGCAGGCCAATGTGACGGGCGCGCTCGAAGCGGGCCTGCATGCGTACCGCTTCGTCGGCGTGCAGGCGTTGGCGGCCGAACTCGAAGCACGGGGTCTGCTGTAGCGGGTCGGCGTGGCGGACGCAGCGGCGCTTATCGAGCGCCGTGTGCCTAGTTCGCGCTGACCTTGTAGCCGTCGCTGAGCGTTTTCATGAACGCGATGATGTCGTCGATGTCCTGGTCGCTCATCGCGTTCGGATCGCCGAATTTGCGATCGAACGGCGCGTCGGCCACGTCGATGTTCGCGCGATACCGTGCGGGCAGATCGTCGTATGGCTGGAGCTTGCCGTTCGCGTCGCGCGGGTAGATCGCATCGGGGTGCGTGTTGCGCAGGTTATAGAAGTCCATGACCTGCTTGAGCGTGTGATAGACGCCGTTATGGAAGTAGACGCCGCGCTCGGCGCTATTGCGCAGCGTCGGGGTCAGGAACATGCCGCAGAACTGCGTCTGCGTGGCGATATCGGAACGAAACGGTCCGCACACGCCCATATCGAAGAACGCCGGATCCTTGTTTTGCGCGAGGGTGCGATTGCGCGGCACGCCGAGCGCTTCGTATTGCGTGTCGGTGAACACGGGCGGGAGTCCGTCGGGCGAGACCCGGCTCAGGTGACAGCCCGCGCAGTTCGCCTTGTCCGGATCGTTGAACAGACGCATGCCGTGAATTTCGGCCTGTGTCATGCGTGCGCGGCCTTCGAGCCAGTAGTCGTATTTGCTCGTGAATGCGTGGAACGACGGGTCTTCGATCTGATAGCGGCTCACGGCCGACATCGCCTCGTCGATCAGCAGATTGGGTGTGTCGAAGATCTGCTTGCCGAACAGCATTTCAAACATGTCGCGGTATTTCGCGTGCGCAAGCTTGTCGACGACGTCGGCGGTGTCCTTGTTCGCCATTTCGACGGGATTGAGCATCGGTCCCGATGCCTGTTTTTGGAGCGTATCGGCGCGACCGTCCCAGAACAGGCCGCCTTGCGGCACGATGGCAGGCGCGGCCGGGGCGGCGCCCGCGGTCTTCTGCGCGCGCGGCACGCCTTGCGCGGCGGCGGCCTCGGCGTTCAGATTGACGGCTGCGTCGGCGTCGTTGGCATCGGGTCCGATGCTGAACGGCGCTTGACGATAGAGATAGGCGAGCGACGGCGGCGGACGATAGCCGTCCTGATCCATGTGCGGACCGCCGAGCTGAACCGACAATCCGTTCGGTGGGCCGTACGAATGATTCGGGCTATGACAGCTCGCGCACGATTGTTTGCCCGACGCCGAGAGCGAGGCGTCGAAGAAGATCTGCTTGCCGAGCAGCGCGAGCGCGCTCAAGGGGGCGACGGGCGGTCGTTCGAGATGCACGGGGGCGGGATTGGCGCCCGTGATGTCCTCGACGAGGAGTCCGATCGTCGCGGGCATGCGCTCGGGAAACGTCAGCGCATAGGCGGAGAACGCCAGCATGCCGAGCAGTATCACGATGGCGAGCGCCACCAGCGCGCGGCGTATCGCATGACGTCGTTGCTTCGGGTCGAGTCCATCGTCGGCGGGGATGCGCGGGGGCAGCGCGGCGTTCGGAGAAAGGCTCATAGTCGCAGACGGAATCCCTGGATGATGGAAACGTCGAGCCGGGGGCGGGCTCGTGCGAATGACAACGCTTGGACGACGCGTAACGCTCGAATATTCCAACAGCCCGAGATGACGGTTCCGAGTCAGGTTATTACGGAATGCTTTCGATATTGCGCGTGCGCAGAGTCCGATGCGCATCGATTGGGTGCGTGGCATGCGTCGCGCGATCGACGCGCTATGGACGCGCCATCGGCACGAGATCAGCACGTTATCGGCGCGATGCGAAAACTGCCTACACTACGGCACTCGAACGTGCCCTCTTATCCTGCAAGGTCGTGATTGATGTCTCTACTTCGCACCCATGCCGTCGTAGCGCTGCTGGCCGCCGTGTTGTTCGGCGCGACGACGCCGTTGGCCAAGGCGCTGCTCGGCACGTTGTCGCCGTTTGTCGTTGCGGGGTTGTTCTATCTCGGCAGCGGCGCGGGTCTCGCGATCACAATCTGCGTCAAACGATGCTTGCGTCGCGATGCGGTCGAGCGTGAAGCCGATGTGATCGAGGCGCGTGAGTGGCCATGGCTGCTTGGCGCGATTGCGGCGGGCGGCGTCGCGGGACCGGCTTTGCTGATGATCGGCCTGCAGGGCACGCCGGCCGTGACGACTTCGCTATTGCTCAATCTCGAAGGCGTATTGACCGCGGTCATCGCGTGGATCGTATTTCGCGAGAATGTCGATCGGCAGATCGCGCTCGGGATGTTTGCGATCGTCGCGGGCGGCGTGCTGCTCGCGTGGCAACCGGGAACGTTGCGCGTGCCGGTGGGCGCGCTATGGATCGCCGCGGCATGTTTGTGTTGGGCGATCGACAACAATCTGACGCGCAAGGTGTCCGATCACGATGCGATGAAGATCGCGTGTCTCAAGGGGCTTGTGGCGGGCACGGCCAATCTCGCGATCGCGCGCGTGGCGGACGTACATGGCGCGGACGCGTTGACGCTGCGCGACGGGGCGCTGATCGGGGCCGCGATGCTGACGGGATTCGCGGGTTACGGCGTGAGTCTCGTGTTGTTCGTCGTGGCGCTGCGTCATTTGGGCACGGCGCGTACGGGCGCGTATTTCTCGGTCGCGCCGTTGTTCGGCGTCGTGTTGTCGCTGATCCTCTGGCCTGTCGTGCCGCCGCTTGCGTTTTGGATCGCTGGCGGGTTGATGATGATCGGTGTGTGGCTGCATCTGCGCGAACGCCACGAACATGCGCATACGCACGAGGCGCTCGCGCATTCGCATCGGCACCGGCACGATGCGCATCACGACCACGAACATGACTTCGAATGGGACGGTGTCGAGCCGCATGTGCATCCGCATCGGCACGCACCCATCACGCACAGTCACGCGCATTACCCCGATATCCATCATCGGCATCGGCATTGAAGGGAGACCAAACAACGAAGGCCACGGGTGCTCGGCGAGACCACGTAGCTCGTGTGTGTCGATCGGGAGCCGCGTGTCGATGGCAATGCAGGATTTGCTCAAGCCGGTAGGATCAAAAGACGATCGTTTGGAAGCAGAGGCAGGCGGGCAGCGAAAGCACAGTTCTTGATAGCGCAGTCCCGCGCGAGATCGGCGAGCGTGTCGAGAGAGTCGATTTCATGCATGCGGGCCAGATGTTGGTAGCGTCGGATTTCGTCGGATGTACAGGTTCGGTGGGCGTTCCTCAGTAGGCCGTTGATCCGCAGCAAGCGGATATTTTCTGGGTGAATCAAAGCAAGTAACGTTTCGATCTTGTCGATCTTTTCGTGCAGATGGCGCAGCGCCTCGATCTCGCTTGTCACGCCGTACCGTTTCCAGGCAGGTTCATGGTGAAACACGCGGTTGCGGAAAGCGCGAAGCGTCACGACGAGATCGCGGACGTGAGTCAGGACGAGGCTCGTTCGACGGGCTGGCCAAGTTCCGCGAAACGCCGTCGACAGATATCTGGGCCAGATCAGGCCGCGGCCCATGAACTCGGCATCCAGCAAATACTCCCATGTCGAGAACTCTGTTTTCGCGAGCACGCCGGCATGGCTCGGCGTGACGTGACCACGCACGCGATGTCGGGAGCGTATGTCGGCGATGTATTTGCGTGTTGCCTTGACGAAATTGTCTTGGACGGCTTGCACGGGGTGGGGTGGTGCCGCGGTTTGCGCGTGCGAATGGTGATGTAGTCGCGCTCCGGACCACCAAAAGTGCCCGAGTTCCGGGGTCAATGCCTGATCGATTGCGTTGCGCAGCGTGATTTCCACCATGGCGATCAGTGGATATAGCGCGCCACAGACGTGCGTGTTCCAAAGGTATACGCCCATCAACTCCACGTCATTGGCGGGTTGAAAGACGTTCTGGTAGCTGTTGATCCGTTCGTTGCTGATCAGCGTGTCGATCAATACGGGCCGGTATTGCAAGGTGTGAGGCATGGCAGTCAATCGCCTATTGGCCGAGATTGACGCCGCTCGCTTCGAGCGTCTAGAATCGCGGCAAGGTTGGTGGTGGCTTCCAATGGGCGCAAGCCTACGACCCATCATGTAAGACCTGATTTCACCCCGGCCTCGAGCCGGGGATTTCATTTCCAGGGCGCATTGTCAGCCCTCGCCTCAACGGTGTCGCCTCGGCCAAATGGCTCGCTTCGCGCGGCTCCTGCCCTCACGCATGGCGTGAATCCGGTCATGCTCTCGCTTCAATCGCGCGCATCGCGAGGTCGCCGGTTCGACGTACCTGAATGGATCGCCTCAGCGCATATGTCGAGCGCGGCGCCACGCTTTCCGCCCTGTGCGGCGTCAAGCATTTGCCATTGCGAGGGCTGTGAATGCGGCTCGGATGCCGCTCCACGCTTCGTCGTCTGCTTCCCGCCGAGTCCGTGACCACAACCCTGTACGCGTATGCAACGCCTGTTGCGCTTTCACACGGGCGATTTTGACAATTCTTACAACTAAATCGATAATGAGATCGATTCTTATTTATACTTTTCGAACGCTCTGATCGCAGGGCTTCGACACCCGCTCCCAGATAGGATTTTTTGAATGACGCGCGAGACTCGCGATGCTGTTACGCATCGATATGCAATTAACGCAGTTACATTTGCGTGCATGCTGCTTTTCGCGCAAAGCGGCAGCGCATGGGCTCAGGAAAGTCCAGCCGTCTCCGAAGGCACGCTGCCCGCGGTCGAGGTCGTCGGCACGTCGGCTTCCGAATCGCCGCGGCATCTGGCCACCGACGTGAGCAACGGCGCGCTCGGCACGCGCTCGCAACTCGATACGCCCTATTCGACGACCGTCGTCTCGCATCAGGATCTTCAGGACACCCAGCCCGCCAAGCTCGCCGACGTGTTCTTCAACGACGCATCGGTGTCGGACAACAGCAAACCGTATAGCGCATGGGCCGGCTACATTTCGATTCGCGGACTCCCGATCGATTGGCAGAACGGCTATAAGATCGACGGCATGCCGTTCAATACCTATGGCGTGACGCTGCCGTACGAGCAGCTCGAACAGGTCGAACTGCTCAAGGGCTTGCCGGGCTTCATGTACGGTTTCGCCGCGCCGGGCGGCGTCGTCAACTACGTGACGAAGAAGCCGCCGGTCGACGACACGCCGATTCGCAGCGTCGACGTTGGCTATCGAAGCGACGGGATCTGGTCCGAACACCTCGACCTCGGCGGCCGCGCGGGTCCCAACGATATGTTCGGCTATCGCGTCAATGCGACGCATGAAGAAGGACAGACCGCCAATGACGGCAACGTCCGGCGCGACGCGTTCTCGCTCTCGACCGACGCGCGGATCACGCGCGATCTCACCGCGACCTTCGGCGCAATGTATCAGGACGCCCACGCTTCGGGCATCACGAGTTCGATCTACACAGGCGGCCTCACGGGTTCGTCGCTGCCCGCGGTGCTGTCCGGCGGCAGCCCGAATCTGTCCGTCCCCGACCAGCATATCGACACGAATCTCCAGGTCTATTCGGCCGGGTTGCGCTACAACCTCAACAACGACTGGACGCTGAGCACGCAATACAGCTTCAGCCGGCTCTGGCGCTACCGCAACGAAAGTACCTACAACCTGACGGACACGGCCGGCGACTATACGGATGCGCGTTTCGCGGGCAAGGAAGGGAACCGGATGAACGCCTGGCAAGCGACGGCCGAAGGGAACGTCAAGACCGGACCGTTCAGCCACCAGATCATCTTCGGCTTCGCGATTCAGGAGCAGGTCAACGAGTACGAAGCGAACAGCTTCTACGACACGATCGGCACCGGCAATCTCTATCTGCCGAACACGAACCACTACAACTCGTATGGACAGGACTGGGGCACGTATCGCGCGGGCGACATCACGCAGAAGGCGCTGTTCGCGAGCGATACGATCGCGCTGACGAGCCGCTGGTCGGTCCTCGGCGGCCTGCGGTATACGAACTATGAGCAGCACGGCTACGCGCTCAACGGATCGACGATCTCGACGTACACCGAAAACGGCATCGTCACGCCGACGGTCGCGCTCATGTACAAGCTCACGCCGCGTACGACGCTCTATGCGAGCTACGTCGAGTCGCTCGAGGCGGGCACGCTTGTCGGTAACACGTACGCGAACGCGGGCGCGATGCTCGACCCGCTGCGCAGCAAGCAGTACGAGCTCGGCGTCAAATCGGACAACACGGCCTGGAGCGCGAGCGCCGCGCTGTTCCGCATCGAACGCGGCGCGCAATACGCGAACGCGCAGAACGTCTACGTGACCGACGGCGAATCGATCTATGAAGGTCTCGAAGCGGGCGGCGACCTGCGCTTCGGAGGCGGCTGGAGCGTCGGCGGCGACATCATGTGGATCGCGACGCAATACGAACGGGGGTCGTCGAACAACGGCAATCGTGTCGTCGGCGCACCGGGCTTTATCGCGACCGCGCGCGTCGGCTATGCGGTGCCCTTCGTGCCGGGTCTGCGTCTGCGGGCCGATGCGAAATTCACGGGCGATACGTCGTTGCGTCCGGCGGGCGATCTGATGACGGCCGGCTATACGCTGTTCGACGTCGGCGCGACGTATGAGACGAAAGTCGCTGGGCATGGCCTGACGTTGACCGCCGCGATCGACAACCTGACGAACCGGCAATACTGGATGTATCAGTATCAAAACTACATCGCCCCCGGCGATCCGCGCACGCTCTCGCTCAACGCGAAGCTCGACTTCTGACGGTCAGGGCGCCGCATCCCCGCGGCGCTCGCGTTCGCGTTGCGCGTCGGCTTCGTTGCTCTCGTCGGTGAACGAGAGCACGTGCACGCTGAGCTTGTGCTCCATCCAGAACATGCCGTTCAGCCGCTGCTCCATCATCTGGAGCGTCAGCAGGTTTGCGTCCTTGACCTCGACGAGCGCGGCGGGATGCACTTCCTGCTCGTCGATGAATTCGACGAGCACGCAGGGGGCGCCCGTGTACTTGAGCACGAGCGCTTCGATGGCGTCGCGTGTCACGCCTGGCGTCAGATTGCCGATCCATAGCTTCATGATGGTGTCCTGTGCTGACGACGTTCAGTCGTTCATGATGCTGAGTCCGCCGTCGACGTAGATCGTGTTGCCCGTCATGCGGCGCGCGTACGGCGTCGCGAGATAGGCGCACGCGAAGCCGACGTCCATGATGTCGACCATTTCGCCGATCGGCGCGCGTGCCGCGGCCTCGTTGAGCAGCAAATCGAAATCCTTGAGGCCCGATGCCGCGCGCGTTTTGAGGGGGCCGGGCGACACCGGGTGTACACGAATGCCGCGCGGGCCGAGTTCATGCGCGAGATAGCGGCACGACGCTTCGAGCGCGGCCTTGACCGGGCCCATGAGGTCATAGTTGGGCACGACGCGCACCGCGCCCAGATAACTCATAGCAAACATCGATCCACCTCGGTCCATCAGCGGCGCCGCCAGACGCGCCATCCGGATGAACGAATGGCACGAGACGTCCATCGCGAGCGCGAAGCCCTCGGCCGAGCTGTTGAGCAAACCGCCTTGCAAGTCGCTCTTCGGCGCGAACGCGATCGAATGAATCAGACCGTCGAGACGGCCCCACGTCGTGCGTATCGCGTCGAACACCGCGTCGAGTTCGCCAGGCTTCGATACATCGAGCGGCAGCAGCATCGCGGCGTTCAGCGCGTCGGCGAGCGGCTCGACGTAGGTCCGGGCCTTGTCGTTCAAGTAGGTGATCGCGAGATCCGCGCCGAGCTCGCGAAATGCCCGCGCGCATCCGTATGCGATCGAGTGCTCGTTCGCGATGCCGGTGATCAGCACCTGGTGTCCCGCGAGCGGCTGGTTCGGGCGATCCATGATCAAAGCTCCAGGCGATCGAGCGTGTGCTGCGCGATCATGCGTTCTTCGTTTGTCGGAATGACCCAGACATCGATCGCGCTGTCGGCGGCGCTGATGCGCGGACCGTGCTTCGCGTTCGCATCGGGATCGAGCTTGACGCCGAGCCACGCCGAACGCTCGCAGACGCGTGCGCGCACGGGCGCCGCGTTCTCGCCGATGCCGGCCGTGAAGACGATCGCATCGAGCCCGCCGAGCGCGGCCGCGAGCGAACCGAGTTCGCGCGCGATCCGATAACAGAACAGATCGACCGCCTCGGCCGCCGACGGCGCATCGCTTGCGAGCAATGTGCGCATGTCGCTCGAAATGCCCGAGACGCCGAGCAGGCCCGAACGTTTGTAGAGCAGGTCCGCGATCGCGCGCGTATCCATCTTCGCTTCGTCGATCATCCAGAGAATCACGCCGGGGTCGAGGCTGCCCGAGCGCGTGCCCATCGGAATGCCCTCGACGGCCGTGAATCCCATCGAACTCGCGACACTCTTGCCGTCGGCCATCGCCGTCATGCTCGCGCCATTGCCCAGATGCAGCGCGACGGTCTTTCCGCTCGCGGCCCGGCTGTCGTAGTCGGGCAGCACGCGCGCAATGTATTCGTACGAGAGCCCGTGAAAGCCGTAACGCCGGACGCCGCGGCGCGTGATATCGGGCGGCAGCGCGTAGTGCGTCGTCAGCGGCGACTGGGTCGCATGGAATGCGGTGTCGAAACACGCGATCTGCGGCAAGTCCGGATGCGCCTCGGCGATCGCCTTGATCGCCGCGAGATTGTGCGGTTGGTGCAGCGGCGCAAGCGGAATCAGTGCCGCGAGCCGTTCGACGACTTCCGCGTTCACGCGCACGGGTTCGCGATAGGCATCGCCGCCGTGCACGATCCGATGCCCGACCGCGAGCAAAGTCGCGCCGCCGCCGTGCGCGCGGAGCCAGTCGAGCAGAAAGGCGATGGCCTTGTCGTGGCCGAGCCGTTCGCCGTCGGGCCAGCGTTTATCGTCGATGCGTTCGCCCGAATGCCGCTTGACCTCGAAATGCGGGCGCGAATAGAGCTCCTCGATCAGGCCGTGCGCGATCGGTTCGAGCGAGCGAGAGACGACGGAGAACGCCGAGAACTTGATGCTCGACGAACCCGAGTTGATCACGAGAATGGCGTTCATGGGGCGATCTCAGATCGGCGCGGGTTGCGCGACCGCTTCGGGGGCCGCGCGCTTGACCGCATCGGCGGCCGGCGTGCGCCGCGCAAGCGCGACGAGCGCGGCGACCGCGCACGACGCGAGGCGCGCGATGACCGAATCGGCACGGCTCGTCAGGATCACGGGCACGCGCGTGCCGAGCACGATGCCCGCGGCGTCGGCGCCCGCAAGAAACGAGAGACTTTTCGCGAGCACGTTGCCGGCTTCGAGATCGGGCACGACGAGCACGTTCGCGCGGCCGGCGACGTCCGACACGATGTGCTTGATTCGCGCGGCTTCCTCGTTGATCGCGTTGTCGAGCGCAAGCGGCCCGTCGAGCACGCCGCCCGTGATCTGACCGCGATCGGCCATCTTGCATAGCGCGGCGGCGTCGACGGTCGACGGCACCTTCGCGTTGACCGTCTCCATCGCCGACAGGATCGCGACGCGCACGTGCGCGAAGCTCAGCGCGTGCGCGAGGTCGATCGCGTTTTGCACGATGTCGCGTTTGTCGTCGAGCGTCGGCGAGATATTGATCGCCGCGTCGGTGATGATCAGCGGCTCCGCGTGGCCCGGGACATCCATGATGAAACAGTGGCTGACACGGCGCTCGGTGCGCAGGCCCGTATCGCGCGCGACCACTTCACCCATGAGTTCGTCCGTGTGAAGTGAGCCCTTCATGACGGCTTCGGCCTTGCCTTCGTGCACGAGCCGGACCGCCGTCGCGGCCGACGCGTGACTGTGCGGCGCATCGACGATCGGCAGATCGCCGAGATCGATCGATTCCTGGGCGGCGACAAGGCGGATCTTCGCGGCGGGGCCGACGAGGATCGGGGCGATCAGCTTGAGCCGCGCGGCCTCGACGACGGCTTCGAGCGAATCGCGATCGCACGGGTGCGCGACGGCGACCGGCGTCGCGGGCAGTGTGGCCGCGTAGGCGATCAACTTTTTGTACTTCTCACGCGTGTGTTCCATGTGACGTAGAGGCTCCGTGGATGGCGCGATGCGCGTCTCGGTTCGGGGGCGTTCGCGCGCGTCGGGTGAGGCGTAGGTGTCCTTGATGAGGCGTCCCTTGTGACAGGTGTCTTATGACGCGTCCGCGTCCTTCTCCTCGTCCGCGCGCTTGACGGCCTTCGGCTTGCGTTTGGCCGCGGTTTCGAAGATCTCGAGCACGCGCGCGAGGTCGGCGCGCTCGTGCGCGTCGAGTTCGAGCGTCGTGCCAAGCCGGTCGATGCTGCGCGCGACGTGTCGGATCGCATCGTGCGGCTCGTTTTCAAGCAGCCGCGGGAGCGCGGCGATCGCCGCGTCGGCGTCGAGACGCAGCAAGGCCGCCTGCTCGCGCACGATGGATTTGAACGACAGGATGCCGCGGTCGGAAATCTCGGCGAGCAATTCGCGCGCGAGATTGAAACGCCGTTCGTCGGTCTCGCCGCGTTCGCGGCGGATGAACAGCATCGCGCGCACGCATGCATGCGCGAGACCGCCCTGTGTCATCTCCGCGTGCAGCACGCGGTCGTCGTGCCGGACCGATGCGGCGCGCGCGGCGGCACCCGTGTCGGGCGCGGCGTGCGACGGTGCCGCGGTGCCCGCGAGCGCCTGGAGCCACGGCTGGCCGTAGATGAATTCGAACGTGCTTTCGTAGGCCGCGTCGCGTGCGTCGCGATAGGCGTCGAGCGCGTTGACGATCGCGTCGGACATCGCATGCTCGAGCGAGACGAACGGATTGTCGTCGTCGACGCGCATGCGTTTCTCGCGAACCTGTTCGGCGAGTTGCGCGACGCCGCGCGCGACGGGGTTCAGATCGGACCACGTCTCGTACTGCACGCGCAACGGATGCACGAGACTCGCGGCGCTCGCGGACCACGGTGTCGTGAACGCACGGACCCATGGCTGCACGAAGCCGCGATAGAGCGCGAGATTGAGCGCCGACACGCGCGCGGCCGTCGCGAACCGGCGATCGCTCTCGGGATCGGGGCTCACGATCGCGCGCACGTCGTCGATGCCGCGCCGCGTGATCGAGAGCACGTGATCGCCCTGCACGAGTTCGGCATGCTCGGTCGCTTCGGTCTTCGGACCGATATGCGCTTCGTAGAGACCCGCGGGCAGCATGTCGATCAGATCGATGTTGCTGACGAATTCGCGGTGCTCCTTGCGTCCCGTGCTGCTCGATACAAAGATGCCGAGGTGGCCGATGCTGTCGTGCGTCGCATAGACGATCGTGCGGTCGCTGTCGAGGATCGCGTCGTCGTCGGCGTAGAGGTCCGTGATCCAGCCGAGCGCTTGCGGCGGCGGCGTGATGTTGTCGCCGTACGAGCAGAACACGACGATCGGCGAAACGATCTTGCGCAGATCGAGACGGGTGCCGTCCGAGAGCACGAGTGCGTTCGAGGTCAGTTTGTTGCCGACGAACAGGTTGTCGGCGATGTACTGCATCTCGACGCCGTTCAGATAGACGTGGCCGCCCCAGTATTTCTCGAAGCCCAGATAGCGCGGCGCTTCGGTATCGACATTCGCGTAGAGCGTGTATTGCTTCTGCCAGAGCGTGTTCGCGGGGTTCAGGTTCTCGAAGTTCTGCACGAGCCACGCGCCGTCGAATCGTCCGTCGCCGAGGTCGCTCGTCAGGGCGGTCAGCCAGGTGCCGCCGAGCAGGCCGCCCGTATAGCGCATCGGGTTCATGCCGCGCCAGCCGGCCCAGTACGAGACGGGCGCGCCCGCGACGATGATCGGCCCGAACAGATCGGGACGCATCGCGGCGGTCATGAGGACTTGCCAGCCGGCCTGGCAGTTGCCGATGACGGCCGGCCGCGCGGGGCTCGCCGGATGCAGTTCGATGACCTTTTCCATAAAGGCCGCCTCGGCGCGCATGACGTCTTCGACGGTTTGTCCGGGCACGGGGTCCGGCAGGAAGCCGACGAAATAGCACGGATGCCCCGCGCGCAGCGCGGCGCCGATTTCGCTGTCGCGCTTGAAGCCGCCGATGCCCGGGCCATGGCCCGCGCGCGGATCGAACACGACGAACGGCCGCAGTCTGCCGGGGTCGTTCGTCGGGGCTGGGTCGACCGGTAGGTCCGCCGGCGCGACGATGCGCACGAGGCCGTAATTGACGGGGCGCGGCAGCGTGCGTCCGTCGAGCACGAGCTCGACTTCGAAGTCGAGTACGTTCGGCACGCGCTCGGCGAGGTGTTCGCGGTATTGATTGCCGCGTTCGCGCATGACGTCCGCGTAGAGCACGCGGCGCTGCCACGCGTCGATCGCATAGGCGGCCGCCGCGCCGCCCCAGGTCTGGAGCGCTTCGCCCCATGGCGTGAGCGCCGGCAGCGCATGCGACGAGGGCCACTCGGGCAGCGTGCCGAGCGCGGCCGGCGTGGGCCACGTCGCGGTCGTTGCCGGATCGGCGGTGAGCGGAGCGTGCGTGGACGCGGGCGCTTCGGGCGTCGGGTTCGCGAATGCGGAAACGGATGGACCAGAGGCTTGCATGGGCGTATCGAACTCCGTCAAAGGTCGATCACAGACTGGCGTATCGGCGCTGTGCGCTTGGAAGCGTCGCAGCGAAACATCGTCGCGCAACTGCGCTCAGGGTGCAGTCCGCGGATGGCAATCCGATGACGCGTCACCGGCCGGGAAGGCATCCGGCCACGCCTGGGCATGGTCTGCGCGTGATCGGTTCGCGGCTTCCGACGCACGACATCGCGGCGATTTGTTTATGTTGCAATGCGGTATTGCCTGGTCCCAGTGTAGGGCGGACGCATGACGTGGGCAATCGCGCGGGTCAGGTTCGTTTTGAGCGATATCAAAGGACCTGCGAATATTTGTCGAATATTCACAATTTCGGGCCAATATCGACGCACACGGCGCGTATGTCGGCGAATTCGGTACATTTGATGCCGCTTTCGCCCGAATACGCCCCAAATCGGCGCGGCCGATCCTCGAAAGGGCTTGAAATCCCGGGCAGAAACCGGTTCGACGGGGGGCCTGCCGCCCGTTTGGCCGCCGAATCAGGCAAAATTGCGTCTTCGTACCGCAGCACATTACGCTGCCGTCGATTTCCCTTTGCGTTTTCCGATCTTGAGAGAAGCAATGAGCACCCAGCAGCCGACGATCATCTACACCCTCACGGACGAAGCACCGCTTCTTGCGACGCGCTCCTTCCTCCCCATCATCCAGGCGTTCACGGCGCCCGCAGGCATCAGCGTCGAGACGAGCGACATTTCGGTGGCCGGCCGTATTCTGGGTGAATTTCCCGAGTTTCTGGCCGAAGAACAACGCGTGCCCGACAACCTCGCCGAGCTGGGCGAACTCACGCAAAGCCCCGACGCGAACATCATCAAGCTGCCGAACATCAGCGCCTCGGTGCCGCAGCTCGTGGCCGCGATCAAGGAACTGCAGGGCAAGGGCTATGCGCTGCCCGACTATCCCGAAGATCCGAAGACCGACGAAGAAAAGTCGATTCGCCAGCGGTACTCGAAGTGTCTCGGCTCCGCCGTGAACCCCGTGCTGCGCGAAGGCAATTCGGACCGTCGCGCGCCGGCCGCCGTCAAGAACTATGCGAAGAAGCATCCGCACAGCATGGGCGAGTGGAGCATGGCCTCGCGCACGCACGTCGCGCATATGAAGCACGGCGACTTCTATCACGGCGAAAAGTCGATGACGCTCGATCGCGCGCGCGACGTCAAGATGGAACTGCTGACGAAGAAGGGCGAGACGATCGTTCTCAAGCCGAAGGTCGCGCTGCAGGACGGCGAGATCATCGACAGCATGTTCATGAGCAAGAAGGCGCTCTGCGACTTCTATGAAGAGCAGATGGAAGACGCGCGCAAGACGGGCGTCATGCTTTCGCTGCACGTGAAGGCAACGATGATGAAGGTCTCGCACCCGATCGTGTTCGGTCACGCGGTCAAGATCTTCTACAAGGACGCGTTCGCGAAGCACAACAAGGTCTTCGAAGAACTCGGCGTGAACGTCAACAACGGTCTCGTCGATCTGTACACGAAGATCGAAGCGCTGCCGAGCTCGAAGAAGGAAGAGATCATCCGCGATCTGCACGCATGCCATGAGCATCGTCCCGAACTCGCGATGGTCGACTCGGCGAAGGGCATCTCGAACTTGCACGCGCCGAACGACGTGATCGTCGATGCGTCGATGCCCGCGATGATCCGCATCGGCGGCAAGATGTGGGGCGCCGACGGCCGTCCGAAGGATACGAAGTGCCTGATCCCCGAAAGCACGTTTGCGCGGATCTATCAGGAGATCATCAACTTCTGCAAGACGAACGGCGCATTCGACCCGCGCACGATGGGCACGGTGCCGAACGTCGGCCTCATGGCGCAGAAGGCCGAGGAATACGGTTCGCACGACAAGACGTTCGAGATCGCGCAGGACGGCGAAGCGCGCATCGTCGACCTCAAGACGGGCGAAGTGCTGCTGACGCAGAACGTCGAGCA
The DNA here is from genome assembly GCF_003628125.1 of Pararobbsia silviterrae. Taxonomy (GTDB): domain Bacteria; phylum Pseudomonadota; class Gammaproteobacteria; order Burkholderiales; family Burkholderiaceae; genus Pararobbsia; species Pararobbsia silviterrae. The sequence goes on along the minus strand of NZ_RBZU01000010.1, from coordinate 51,572 downwards.
GGGCGACATCTGGCGCATGTGCCAGGTCAAGGACGCGCCGATTCGCGACTGGGTCAAGCTCGCGGTCACGCGCGCGCGCAACTCGGGCATGCCGGCCGTGTTCTGGCTCGACCCGTATCGTCCGCATGAAGCCGAACTGATCAAGAAGGTCGAGACCTACCTCAAGGATTACGACACGAAGGGTCTCGACATCCAGATCATGTCGCAGGTCCGCGCGATGCGTTACTCGCTCGAGCGCGTGATTCGCGGCCTCGACACGATCTCGGTCACGGGCAACATCCTGCGCGACTATCTGACCGACCTGTTCCCGATCATGGAACTCGGCACGAGCGCGAAGATGCTGTCGATCGTTCCGCTGATGGCCGGCGGCGGCATGTATGAAACGGGTGCGGGCGGTTCGGCGCCGAAGCACGTCAAGCAGCTCGTCGAGGAGAACCATCTGCGTTGGGATTCGCTCGGCGAATTCCTCGCGCTCGCGGTGTCGCTCGAGGATCTCGGCCTCAAGTCGGGCAACGCGAAGGCGAAGGTGCTCTCGAAGACGCTCGATGCGGCCACGGGCAAGCTGCTCGAGAACAACAAGAACCCGTCGCCGAAGGTCGGCGAGCTCGACAACCGCGGCAGCCAGTTCTATCTCGCGCTGTACTGGGCGCAGGAACTCGCCGCGCAGACCGACGACGCGGAACTCGCGAAGATCGCAACGCCGCTGGCCAAGCAACTGACCGACAACGAGAAGACGATTCTCGGCGAACTCGGCGACGTGCAAGGCAAGCCGGTCGAAATCGGCGGTTACTACAAGCCGGACTTCGACAAGCTCGACGCGATCATGCGTCCGAGCAAGACGTTCAACGCGGCGATCGCGAGCGTGACGGCGAATCTGGCGGCAGTGAGCGCCTGATCGCGTCATCTCGCGATCGTGTGATGCGCGGCGCGTTGGCGTCGCGCATCACATGAACGGCATCGACGATGCGGTACCCGAAGCGGCCTTGACGGCCGCTTTTTTGTTTTTGGCGGTGGCCTTTCCGATGACCATGGCAGCCCTATTCAACATTGCGTCTCGTGTTGCGCCGGCCACTCTATGCAAGTTCGATCTCCAGTGCCGTTTTTACGGATGCTATCATTGATAGCATCGCCTGATGCCGGAGATCCTTCATGGCCACATTGATTGTGAGAAACGTCGACGAACACGTCGTACAAGCGCTGCGCGAGCTGGCGGCGTCACATGGGCGCAGCGCCGAATCGGAACACCGTGAAATCCTCTCGAGCGCGCTGTTACAACCGCGTCGCAAGACGTTCGTCGAAGCGCTGATGGACATTCCCGATGTCGGTGAGGATTCGGACTTCGAGCGCATCCCGAGCGACGAGGCCCCGCGTGTATTTGATTGATACCAACGTCATCAGCGAAATTCGAAAGGGCGCGCGCGCCGATCAGGGCGTTCGGGCGTTCTTCGAGCATGCGAAGGCGCACGGCGAGGCCATGTATCTGTCGGTCGTCACGGTTGGGGAGCTGCGACGCGGCATCGAAGGGCTTCGTCATCGAGGCGACGCGGCACAAGCGCAGCGGCTTGATACATGGCTGACCGCCGTGCTCGTCGACTACACGCGCAATGTGTTGCCGATCGATGAAACCGTCGGGCAGCTCTGGGGCCGGTTGCGTGCACCTCATCCGGAGCATGCGCTCGACAAGATGATTGCGGCCACGGCGCTCGCGTATGGTCTGACGGTCGTCACACGCAACGTCGATGATTTCGGGCGTACCGGTGTGCGCGTGATGAATCCATTTGCGCTGACGCATTGACGGGTCGTCGGTTGCGGCCTTGTCGCGTCCCTTTTGTGCCGTGCGCTCCGGTCAAGAATCGTGTCATGGATGGCCGAGTCGCGCGGAATCGCGCTACGTCGCAGCGTATCGCGTCCTGCGCGCAAAACATCGCGAATCCATGCGTCGTCACCTAAGCTAGATCGAGGGCATGCATCGAACACGACTGCGCCGCGCGACAAGCGGCGTGCGTGCCCCGCGGCGAGGCTGCCGGACCGTGCTCATAGGCCGCGTTCCTGGACCTCGCTCATTCGATCTATCTCAGGAGAACACGATGGCAGGCAAAAGGATTTTGTTTCTGACCGGCGATTTTGCTGAAGATTACGAAACGATGGTGCCGTTCCAGGCCTTGCAGATGGTCGGCCACACTGTCGATGCGGTGTGTCCGGGCAAGAAGAAGGGCGACAAGGTCAAGACGGCCATTCACGATTTCGAAGGCGATCAGACCTATACCGAGAAGCCCGGTCACCAGTTCGCGCTCAACGCGAGTTTCGACGAGATCCAGGCCGCGAACTACGACGCGCTTGCGATCGCGGGCGGCCGCGCACCCGAATATCTGCGGCTGAATCCGAAGGTCATCGAGCTCGTCAAACATTTCGCGTCGGCCGACAAACCGATTGCGGCGATTTGCCACGCCGCGCAATTGCTCGCCGCCGCCGATGTGATCCGGGGCAAACGGATTTCCGCCTATCCCGCTTGCGCGCCCGAGGTCAAGCTCGCCGGCGGCCAATACGCGGATATCGCGGTCGACGCCGCGGTGACCGACGGCAATTTCGTGACCGCGCCCGCATGGCCCGCGCATCCCGCATGGCTTGCGCAATTTCTTGCCGTGCTCGGTACGGAAATCACGCACGGCGCGCCCGCGTTAAGCGCTCACTGAGCGAGCGAGTGCGTTTGACGCGCGGGCCGTCCGACGAGGCGGCCCGCGCATGCCGAAGCGTCCGGCGCGTATTCAACGCTTGCGCATAAAGCCCCGGCATCGATACGCGATCAACACCGCCGCGTTTTCTCGAGCACGATGGTTTCGAACAACACGTACTCGGCGGTCGGTGTCGTGTCCGCGCCGGGGGCGTGATAGTAGTTCATCGTGATCGTCGTCTTGCCGCGCGACTGTCCGGGATCGACGTCGAAGACGGCAATGCCGTATCCCGTTCCCGTATCGCGCTGCGCGGACCAGATCGCATCTTCGAGCGCGTCGGCGGCGTTGCGCACATACGTGTTGGCCGTCGTGCCGAGTACGGGCCGATTCGGCTTCGTGAAGACCTTCGCCTGCGGCAGGCCGTCGCCCGCATCGACGCCGTAGACATCGAGCGGCGCATCCGTTCCGCCGCCGCCGAGAATCAGATGGATCGTGCCTTGGCTCGTATCGTAGGTGTTGTTCGACGGATGCGAGGTCGTGACGGGACGCGGCTGCAGCGTGTCGACGGGCTGCCCGGTCGTGGCATCGACCCCCGTGTTGTGATTGCAGCCGCGCACCGGATGGCTGCGCTCATAGTCGTGGTCGTGTCCGCAGACGACGAGATCGACGCCATAGCGATCGAACAGCGGGAGCCACGCTTCGCGAATGCCTTTGTCGGACCCGTTGCCGGTCTTCGACGACGTCAGCGCGTCCTGGTGCATCTGCACGATGATCCAGTCGACGCTGTCGTCGCCGGATGCGCCGCGCAGCGTCTGTTCGAGCCAGCGTGTCTGTTCGCCGTTGCTGTATCCGCGCACATAGAGCGACGTGCCGGGTTCGATCGGAGCGTTGCCGGTCGATGCGGCCGGAACAAGAGCGCTCGGTCCCGCGACGAAAGCGGCGCCGTCCTGATAGATGACGTCGTCGGCATCGAGCGACACGAACTGGACCGATCCGACGCGGAACGTGTACCAGCGGCCCGGATAGGCCGTGCCGTTATCGGGCAGCGTATAGCGCGTCAGATAGGAATTCAGGCCTTGCGGGCCGTTGTGGAATTCGAGTTCATGATTGCCCGGGCAGGGCATCCATGCGCGATTCGCGGCTGAAGTCTGGCAGTTGTTGCCGAAGTCGCGCCAGACTTCGGGCTGCGTCGTCGGATTCAGATTCGCGTAGCAGAGGTCGCCGTTGAGCAAATGAAACAGCGGCTGAAACCTTTCGACAGCGGCGACCGCGAATTTGCTTTGCGGCGAAGACAGTACCCAATTCGTGTTCGGCGTCGCGAGATCGCCATAGCTCGTGAAACGAAATGCGACATCGCCGCGCGGGGCGGTCGTGAACGTCGCCGAGAACGGCTGCCCCGCGTTGCTGTCGTTATCGGCCGTGACCTCATAGGTGTACGTCGTGCCGGGCTGAAGCCCGCTGAGCCGCGCGTGATAGGTGCAGACGATTTCGCCGTTGATGCCGTCGGTATACGTCCGCTGGATCGCGTGAAGCGTGGTTTTCCGTTCGTGTCCGCTCGCGATCAGGACGCGCGGGTTCACGGCTTGCGCGAGCGAGGCCCACGAAATGACCATCTCCGTTCGCGGATCGTTGCCGAAGGTCAGATGAATTTGTTCCGGTGTGCCGTCGGGTGTCGCGGCGCGCGCCTTGTTCGCACCCGCGAGCGTGCCTGTGGCCGTCGCGAGTCCGGATGCGCCCGCGAGCTTCAGAAAGTCGCGGCGTGTGACCGAGGCGCCTTGCTCGGTCGGGAGGTCGTTGGGAGTGTGCGTATTCGACATATCGTGTGTTCTCGTCCTGGGGGGAAACAGGGGGAATGACATGTACAGACAGCATCGGAGAAAGCGCCGGAACGATACGAACCTGCCGATGCATCGGCGATCCGGCACGTCGAATTTTTCGCAAGCGTGTGACCCGGCGATGACATCGCAAGGTTTGTTTCAGTTTCGCGCACAGATACCGAGGCGCACGCGCGTCGCTGCGCGAAGGGCGTTGCGTTGCACGCAAACGTCTGACGCGCTCGCTTAGAATGAGCGACCCGATGGCAGCTCATGGCGAGGTCAGTGTGGCGGACGAATGGCAATACCAGGTCAGATTCACCGCGTCGGACGCGCTCGCGTCGGCATTGCGCGAAAGCGACGTGCACGTCGCCTATGCGGCGCTCGACGCGGTGCTGCGCGCGCACCGTGCGTCGATCCGGTGTCAGTACGATGCGTTTGCCGACTATGTGGACGAGGCGGAGCGCCTCGGCACCGATCGCTATCCCCTCTACGCGTGGACGCGCGCGACGATCGACAATCCCGAGAAAAAGCGCAAGTATCTGGCCGCGTTCACGGTCTATGTCGACGGTGACGAGGTCTATGACGCGCCGGTTGCGCAATCGCTGCACGCGGCGCTTCGTGCGTTGTCCGACGAGGCGCGCATCGCGAACGTCGTGTTGCTCGATACGAATCCCGCGAACAATCCGCAGCCGCCCGCGCGTGCCGCTTAAAGGCTGCACGCGCAGGTGCCGTGTGCGGTGAGGATGGTTCGAAACATCGCTCGACGCCTGCCGAGCGCCGACGACGCGTCGACATCCGCGCACGCGTGCGGAACTCAAACGAGGCTGAGCCCGCCGTCGCAGATCACGGTTTGTCCTGTCATGAAACTGTTGTCGATCAGAAACGCGAGGGTCTTCGCGATGTCGTCGGGCGTGCCGACACGGCCCGCCGGCGCTTTCTCGGCGAATCCCGCGAGCGCGGCGGCGCGTTGATCGGCGGGTAACGCATCCCACCACGGCGTGTCGACGACGCCCGGCGAGACCGCGTTGACGCGCAACGGGCGCAATTCGACGGCAAGCGTCGGCACCGCGCATGAAATCGCACCGTTGACCGCGGCAAGACCCGCCGTGCCCGGCGAAGCCATTTGCGCGCTGACGGCGGTCACGAAGGTGATCGAGCCGCGTTCGCGGATCGTGCCGAGCGCGGCTTGCGCGCAGGCGAAGTGCGGCAGGGTCTTGCTCGTGAAGCCGCCGAGCACGTCGTCGATCGGAAGACCGCGAAACGGGCCGAAGCCCTTGCCGCCGCCGAGCGCGAGCACGAGATGATCGAACGGTCCGATGTGCGCGAAGAACGCCTTGACGGCGTCGGCGTCGCTCGCATCGAGCGGTGTGGCGTATGCGTCTCCTCCGATGGCGATTCGCGCGGTGTCGAGCCGCGCGGCATCGCGGCCCGTGACGGTGACGCGCATGCCGCTCGCGTGCAGGCGCTGTGCCGTCGCGAGGCCGATTCCCGACGTGCCGCCCATGACGACGGCGTGCGGGCGTTCAGTGCGGGTCGATTCGACGTTCTGGGTGTTCATCGTGGGCTCCGTTCAACAAGGGGCGACGCATGCGTCGCCATGTCGAGGCGTTGCGCTCGGGGATCGATGCGCATGGCCGTCTGGGTTGAACAATACGGAGCCGCTACGTATATTTGAAATGAATTAAAGACATCCCACGTATCAATATGATTGATCTGCGCGGTATCGACTTGAACCTTCTCGTGTCGCTCGACGCGTTGCTCGAATGTCGTAACGTCACGAAGGCCGCCGAACGGCTGCATTTGACGCAGCCGGCCGTTTCGACCCAGTTGGCGCGATTGCGCCGGATCTTCGACGATCCGTTGCTGATGCCGGCCGAGACGGGGCGCGGCATGGTGATGACGGCGCGCGCCGCGGCGCTCGTCGAGCCCTTGCGCGCCGCGCTGCATGGCATCGAATCGGTCGTGCGCTTCAGGCCGCGCTTCGACCCGATGGCCGATCAACGCGATTTTCGGATTGCGGCGAATGACAATTTCGCGGCGATTTTCGGACTCGATCTGATGGAGCGCATGCCCGCGATCGCGGGGCCCGGCGTGCGGCTCGCGTTTCGCAATGTCGATGCGCGTACGGTCGCTTCGGAACTTGAACGCGGCGAAATCGATATCGCACTCGGGTCGGAACGCATGGTGCCGGAATCGATGAAGGCGCGACGGCTGCTCGACGAGCGCTTTCTATTCGTGCAGCGCAAAGGTCATCCGCGCGGCACCGGGCCGCTCGACCTCGATACGTATTGCGGGCTGCATCATGTGCTCGTGTCGACGAGCGGCGGCAGCTTTCATGGATTCATGGACGAGCATCTCGAACCGCTCGGACGGACACGGCGCGTGATGCTGTCGGTGCAAGCTTTTACGATCGTGCCGGAGGTGCTGACGAAGACCGACTACGTGTCGACGTTACCGAGCCGGCTCGTGCGTCGATACCGCGACCGGCTCGATGCGTTTGAATTGCCGTTCGAGGCGCGCGGATTTTCCTTGTTCGCGGTCTGGCATCCGCGCGATCACGCCGATCCCGCGCACACGTGGCTCAGGGACGCGTTGACGGAGATCGGGGCACGGCAGTGAGCGACGATGCCCGATACGTTCGGGCATCGTCGTGCGACGGCAGAACGCTTAAACGAGCCCCGGAATCTCGACGACGGGGTTCACATCCGCTTCGTAATCGACGCCTTCGACGCCGAAGCCGAACAGGCGCAGAAATTCGGACTTGTAGCCCGCGAAATCCGTCAGCGTGCCGATATTCTCGTTCGTGACCTCGCCCCAGAGTTCGCTGACGCGCGACTGCACCGCGGGCGCGAGTTCCTTGTAGTCCGCGCGCAGACGGCCCGCGTCGTCGAGATGCGGCTTCGCGCCGTAGAGGCTGTCCTTATAGAGCCCGTAGACCTGCTCGATACAGCCTTCGTGCGAGCCTTGCTCCTTCATGACCTTGAAGAGCAGCGACAGATAGAGCGGCATCATCGGAATCGCCGAACTCGCTTGTGTGACCACGGCCTTGAGCACCGAGACGCGCGCATCGCCGCCCTTCGCCGCGAGTTTTTCGCGGATCGACAGCACCTTCTGGTCGAGATCCTTTTTCGCCGCGCCGATCGTGCCGTTCCAGTAGATGTCGTGCGTGATCGATTCGCCGAGATACGTGTACGCGGTCGTCTTCGCGCCGTCGGCGAGCACGCCCGCTTCATGCAGCGCGTCAATCCACATCTGCCAATCTTCGCCGCCCATCACGGCCACGGTGTTGTCGATCTCTTCCTGTGTCGCGGGTTCGATCGTCGTGTCCTTGATGACTTCCTTGTCGGTGTCGAGACTGCGCACGCTGATCGTCTTGCCGATCGGCTTGAGCACGGAGTTGAACACCTGGCCCGTCTTCGGATGCGTCCGGCGCGGCGCGGCAAGACTGTAGATGACTTCGTCGACCTGGCCGAGATCGCGCTTGATGAGTTCGATCGTCTTCTGCTTGATTTCGTCGGAGAAGCCGTCGCCGTTGATGCTCTTCGCATAGAGACCGTCGGCATGCGCGAACTTCTCGAACGCGGCGGTGTTGTACCAGCCAGCCGTTCCGGGTTTTCCCTCATCGCCGCCGCGCTCGAAGAACACGCCGATCGTGGCGGCGTTCGAGCCGTAGGCGGCCGAGATCCGCGACGCGAGGCCATAGCCCGTCGATGCGCCGATGATCAGCGACTTCTTCGGACCGTTCGCAATCGGGCCTTGAGCCTTGACGTAGTCGATTTGCTGCCGGACGTTGGCTTCGCAGCCCGTCGGATGGGTCGTCACGCAGATAAAGCCGCGTACGCGGGGTTTGATGATCATGAAGGCCTCGCTGGGAAAACGCCGCAATCGCACGGAAGTGGCGACAAACCGCGCATTGTATTCGATTGATCGCACCGCGACGTCGTTCGGCTTTCGCGCCCTGCCGCAATGCGCTTCGCGCGGCGCATCCTTATTCCGCGTCGAGCGCGGCGAGCGCATCGCAGACGCGCGTGACGAGTTCTCCCCAGGCGCCGACCGTGCGTTGCCGGAACAGACGCGCGGACGGATACCAGGGGTTGTCGTCGCGTCCGAGCTCCCAACGCCAATCCGAATGCGGCGGCAGCAGGACCCAGACCGGTTTGCCGAGCGCGCCCGCGAGATGCGCGAGCGACGTGTCGACGCTGATCACGAGATCGAGCTGCGCGACAAGGGCCGCCGTGTCGCTGAAATCGCCGAGCGACGGGCCGACGTTGACGATGCCCGGATGGGCGTCGAGCGTCGCCTGATCGCCGCGGCGGCGATCTTTCTGCACGATGATCAGTTCGCCATATTGGGCGAGCGGGACCAGCAGGCCGAGATCGACCGAGCGATGCGCATCGCCCTTGTGTTTCGGGTTGCCGGCGCATGCGATGCCGATTCGGCGACGCGCGCGCATCGGGCCGAGCCGCGCGCGCCATGCTTCGATGCGCACAGGATCGGCTTTGAGGTAGCTCGGCGCGAATGGAATCGTACTCGCCGTTGTTGCAAATGCGAGCGGAAGACTCATCAACGGCGTCGCGAAGTCGAACGACGGAACGCGATCGCCGTGCGCCACGACGTCGATCATGCCCTTGAAACTCGATGCGATCAGCGTCTTGAGCGAGGCCTGAACTTCGAGCACGACACGCGCGCCGAGCGCCGCCACCATGATCGCGTAGCGGCAGAAGTGGATCGTGTCGCCGAGGCCTTGCTCGTGCCACAGCAGAATCCGCTTGCCGCGCAGGTCTTCCTTGCCGAGCCACAGCGGGATGTCCTTGTAACGCCGCAACGAGAAGCCCGACATCTGCCAGCGCGCTTCATAGCGTTCCCATCCCGTCGCATACCGGCCCGTGCGCAAATCGTGGAGTCCTGCGTTCCACAGCGCGGAGGGCCAGTTGGGCGCGAGCGCGAGCGCGCGATCCGAGGCGACCCGCGCTTCGTCGTGACGGCCGATCGTCACGAGCGTGTTCGCGAGATTGATCCATGCGCCCGCGAAACCCGGATCGAGATCGATCGCGCGTGTGAACGACTCGATCGCGTCGTCGTAGCGCCGTAGATTCACGCGCGCGTTGCCCTGATTGTTGAGGGCGGCGGTGTTCGACGGATCGATCGCGAGGATGCGTTCGACGCAGTCGAGCGCTTCGAGATTGCGGCGCGCATCGCGCAGCGCCGTGCTCCGGTTCAGGAGGACGTCGACATTGCCCGGATCGATCGCGAGCGCATGATCGAAGCACGCGAGCGCCTCTTCGATCCGGCCGAGCCGGCGCAGCGTGTCGCCCCGGTTGCTCATCGCGCCCGGGTGCGCGGGCTCGATCGAGATCGCATGGTCGAAGCACGCAAGCGCGTTGACGGGCCGGTCGAGCGCGGCCTGTGTGATGCCGCGCTCCATCCAGGCCTCGAAATATCGTGGATCGATCGCGAGCGCGCGATCGAACGCTATGAGCGCGTCTTCGACCTGGCCCAGCATCTTGAGCGCGAGGCCGAGCTTGACGTGCGCGATCGGGCGGCGCGGATCGAGTTCGATCGCACGCCTGAAGCGCGCAGCCGCGCGCTCGGCATGTCCCGCGGTCAGCAGGCAGAGTCCCGACAATTGGGCGGCTTCGAGATGGTCGGGCTGGCGTGCGAGCAACGCGTCGTACCGCACTTGCGCAGCGTCGAAATCGCCTTGCGTGTGCAGGCGCAAAGCCTCTTCGAGGGCCTCACGCGCGTCGTGCGGGGTGGGTTCCGTGTGTGCGGACGATTCGGTGCGGCGGGCGGATCCTTCGGACATGGGGCAACAATCGGCAAAGGCGAACTGGTCGCCATTATCCATCGGTTCCCGGCATGTGTTCGATATGGCGAATGTGTGCGGTTTCGATGATCCGCGCCTGTATCGGTGTGGTTGTTCGTATTCGGGAAGTCGACCGGATGTCCAAACGGTCGCGGCCCGCGCTGCATCTTGCGGGGATATCGACGGTCTCGTGCAACGTCGGTCGCAAGACCTGCGCCGCACCCGCACGGGTTTCTCGAATTCTTTCGAATTACTTTCGACAAGATAAAAATGCCAAAGAGCTTGACGTTGTGCATATGCACTCATACACTCCGATCCAATCCCGAAACGCCAGCATGGGGTCGAGTCAACATCGACCGCGTTTTCGGCCAACTTAAATTGTGCATATACACATCATATGAACACCCCTTCCACGACTCTCCCGAATCCGAGCGCCGCGACGACACCGGAGCGCGCCGGCGTGCCCTGGATGAAGCTCGCGATCGGCGCGGTTGTCGTTGTCGTATGCGCGGCGCTTGCGTACTGGTACTTCGATGCGCGGTTCTATCAATCGACGGACGATGCCTACGTCGGCGGGGATGTGACGGTCATGGCGCCGAAGGTCAACGGATTCGTCACCGATGTGCTCGTGCAGGACAACCAGTATGTGAAGGCCGGGCAGGTGCTGATTCGCCTCGATTCGCGCGATTACGATGCGCGGCTCGCGCAAGCGAACGCGCAGCTTCAGAGCGCGCATGCGGCGGTCGGCGAAATCCGCGCGCAGCAGGACCTTCAACAAGCCAGGATCAACGAGCAGCACGCCGAAGTCGCGTCCGCGCAGGCGGAGCTCGCACGGACGCGAGCCGACCAGACGCGATATAGCGCGCTCGTCAAGGACGAAGCCGTTTCGAATCAGGTCGTCGAGCATGCGGATGCCGACCTGAGCAAGGCCCGCGCGGCGCTCGACCAGAGTCAGGCCGGCGTTCAGGCCGCCGATCGTCAGCTCGCGGTGCTGGGTGCGCAACTCGTCAACGCGCAAGCCAACGTCGCGAAGGCTGAAGCCGAACAACGCTACGCGGCGCTGAACGTCGAATACACGACGATCCGCGCGCCGATCGACGGTTATGTCGGCAACCGGACGGCGCGCGTCGGGATTCTCGCGAATACGGGCGTCTCGCTGCTCACCCTTATCCCCGCGCAAGGGCTCTGGGTCGATGCGAACTTCAAGGAAGACCAGCTCAAGAAGATGCGTGCGGGCGACCCGGCGCAAGTGCAGCTCGATGCGGCCGACGGCGCGCCGATCAAGGGGGTCGTCGAAAGCCTTGCACCCGCGACGGGCGCCACGTTCAGCGTGCTGCCGGCCGAGAACGCGACCGGCAACTTCACGAAGATCGTCCAGCGCGTGCCCGTGCGGATTCGGCTCGACGCGACGAGCGCGCAGCGCGCCGCGTTGCGGCCCGGACTGTCGGCGACCGTCAGCGTTCGCGTGGGCAACGGCGACTCGGTCGCGTCGAACGCGCAGTAAGCCGCGCGCCTCATTCCGTCTGACGCATCGAACAGGGTGCCCAACATGACACACGCGGTTCCAGCCAATCCGATGGACTTGCCGACGAAAACGAAGGTCTTTGCGTTCTCGTTGATGTGCCTCGGCTTTTTCATGGCCACGCTCGATATCCAGATCGTCGCGTCGTCGCTCAAGGATATCGGCGGCGGTCTGTCGGCGAGCCAGGACGAGTTGTCCTGGGTGCAGACGTCGTATCTGATCGCCGAGATCCTCGTGATTCCGATGTCGGGTTGGCTCACGCGCGTGTTTTCGACGCGCTGGGTCTTCGCGGCGTCGGCGCTCGGGTTCACGATCACGAGCATGCTGTGCGGGCTCGCCTGGAACATCAATTCGATCATCGCGTTCCGCGCGCTCCAGGGCGCGCTCGGTGCGGCGATGATCCCGACGGTCTTCACGACGGCCTTCGTGCTGTTTCCGGGTCACCAGCGCGTGATCGCCTCGACGACGATCGGCGCGCTCGCGACGCTCGCGCCGACGATCGGTCCCGTGATCGGCGGCTGGATCACCGACGCCTGGTCGTGGCATTGGCTGTTCTATCTGAACCTCGCGCCGGGACTCGTCGTCACGCTGCTCGTGCCGCGCTACGTGAACTTCGACAAGGCCGATATTTCGCTGCTCAAGAAAGGCGATTACATCGGCATCGTGCTGATGTCGCTGTTCCTCGGATGCCTCGAATACGTGCTCGAAGAGGGGCCGCGCAAGAACTGGCTCGGCGATCACGTGATCCTCGCGTGTACGTGGATTTCGTGTATCTCGGGCTTCCTGTTCTTCGTGCACGCATTGACGGCGAAGGATCCGATCGTCGATCTGCGCGCGCTGACGATCCGCAATTTCGGCATCGGCAGCATCCTGTCCTTCATCACGGGGATCGGGATCTTCTGCACGGTGTTTCTGACGCCGGTGTTTCTCGGACGCGTGCGGGGTTTCGATTCGACGCAGATCGGCGTCGCGCTGCTGTCGGTCGGTGTCGCACAGCTCTTCGGCCTCGTGATCTATTCGTCGCTCGCGCGTACGGTCGATCTGCGCTATCTGATGTTGTTCGGCCTCGTGCTGTTCGGCGGCGGATGCTGGCTCTACGTCCCGCTCACGCATGACTGGGGCTGGCAGCAACTCGTGCTTCCGCAAGCGATGCGCGGCTTCGGCCAACAGTTCGCGATTGCGCCGATCGTCACGATGGCGCTCGGATCGTTGCCGCCGTCTCGGCTGCGTTCGGCAAGCGGATTGTTCAACCTGATGCGTAACCTCGGCGGCGCGATCGGCATCGCGGTCGTCAGCACGATGCTCAACGATCGTCTGAATCTTCACTATCTGCGGCTCAGCGAACACGTGACGGACGGACGCCCGGCGATCGAAGCCGTCATCAACGGACAGGCCGCGTATTTCGAGCGTGTCGGCGGCAATCTCGTCGACGGCGCGAATGCAAGCCTGGGACTGCTGCATCAGCTCGTGCTCAGAGAGGCGCTCGTGTTGACGTTCTCCGACACGTTCGCCGCGGTCGCCGCATGTTTCGTCGTCGCGGTCGCGCTGGGCCTGTTTGCGAAATCGCTGAAGCCCGGCGTCGCGCCGCCGCCCGACGCGCATTGATCGATATGTATGCGAGCCGATCACAAATCGGCTCGCGATCTCATCCGATTGACTGAATTCGAAGGATCCCTATGAAAACCACGATCGCCGCGCTGGCCGCCGCCGTCGCCCTGGCCGCCTGCGCTGTTCAGCCCGCGCAACACTCGGCATTGCCCGATACGGTCGCATCCACCGCGCCCACGGCGTGGGATGTGCGTGTCGATACCAGTCCGCTCGCCGCCGACGCCTGGTGGCAGCAGTTCGGCGACCCCACGCTGCATGCGCTCGTCAGCGCGGTGCTCGCGCAGAATCTCGACGTGCAGGCGGCGGTCGAGCGTGTCAAACAGGCTCAGCAGGTGACGATCGAGAAGCGCGCCGCGTTGCTGCCGCAACTCGATCTGAACGCGATAGCCGCCGAGCAACGTCAAATCACGCCGCCGCCGCTCGGTTATGTGCGCGAGGCCGGCATCGGCGTGACCGCGGCCTGGCAGCCTGACGTCTTCGGCGGGCAGCGACTCGCGTTGCTGGCCGCGCGCGCGCAGGTCGAGCATAGCCAGGACGCGGTCGACGCACTCAAGCTCGCGCTTGCCGCGAACACCGCATCGGCCTATATCGACCTGCGTTGGGCGCAAAGCGAACAGGCGATCCTGCAGAACAACATCGAGATCCGCACGCGCGCGCTCAAGCTCACGCAAGAGCGCCGCGCGTATGGACTGTCGAACAATCTCGACGTCGCGCGCGCGCAGAATCAACTCAGCGATCTGCAGGCGCGTTTGCCGCGTGTCGCGTCGACGATTCAGCATCAGTTGAGTCTGATTGCGGTGTACTCGGGCCGCACGCCCGAAAGCGTCGATACGCTGCTGCTCGCGAATGCAGCGGCCATTCCGGTTCCGGCCGGCGATGCGCCCGCGTTGCTGCCGTCCGAGGCGCTGCTCCGGCGTCCCGACGTGCGCGTCGCCTACGACACGGTCGAGCAGCGTGCGGCAGAGGTCGGCGTCTCGCGCGCGCGGCGCTATCCGCAGTTCAATCTGCAATTGACCGACGGCTTGCTCGCGGCGTCGTGGGTCGGCCTGCCGACCGTGACGGACAACTTGTTCGGCGCCGCATTGAGTGCGACGAGCCCGATCTTTCATGCGGGCGAGATTCAGGCCGGCATCGAGAGCAGCGAAAGCAAGATGCGCGAGTCCGAGCTCAATCTGCACCAAACCATGCTCGACGCGCTCAAGGAAGTCGAGGACACGCGCAGCGACCTCGTGAGCACGGGAGACGAGGTCACGCAACTCGGTACGTCGCTTGCCGCATCGGATCAGGCGCTCAAGTTATCGAACGAACTGTATCGCGGCGGCGCGGCGAACTTCCTCGATGTGCTCGATGCGCAGGAAGCCTATCTGCGCGACCAGGACGCGCTCAATCAGGCGCGGCGCGAGCACGCGCTCGCCGCGGTCGCGCTGTATCGCTCGCTCGGCGGCGGTTGGTCGCGCGACGGGCGCATCGACGTGGCGCATGTGGAGCAAGCACCGCAAACGCCTCAGGTCGCGCAGGCGTCGCAGCGCAACACGACGCCCGCGCAGGATTGAGATCGCGCGATGAACGTCCGAGATCCGGCAGACAGCGACATCGATCTCGATGAGAGCCACGAGTTCGCGTTACGGCGCGCGGCGCGTTATCTGTCTCAGCTCTATTCGCGCCAGCTTGTCTCGATCGGTTTGACGGCGCCGCAATTCACGATGCTGCGCACGATCGATCGCCACGGCTCGTTGACGATGGCGGAGCTTGCGCGGCGCGTGGGCAGCGACCGTTCGACGCTTGTGCGCGCGGCGCAGGTGCTGCGCAAGGACGGTTTCCTGGCGTCGTCGCTCGGGCCGCCGCCGGGGCGCAGAACGGTCTTGACGCTGACGCCGCTCGGCGCGCAGCGCGTCGAGCAGGGGCGTGCGCTGTGGTGTATCGCGCAGCGCGATTTCGAGGCGCGTTTCGGCGTCGAGCGTGCGCGACATCTGCGCGCGGAGTTGTTCGGCATCACGGGCCAGGCGCCCGTCGATGAACATGGGTTGACCCAGTTTTGAGGAGCATCCGACATGCAAGCACCTGAAGTCGTCATTTGTCATCCGGTTCGCACGGCGATCGGCACATTCAACGGATCGCTGAAAGGGACGCCCGCGACCGATCTCGGCGCGACGGTGATCCGCGAGACGTTGCGTCGCGCGGGGCTCGACGGCGCGCGGATCGATTCGGTCACGCTCGGCAACGTCGTTCAGGCCGGCAACAAGATGAATCCCGCGCGGCAGGCGTCGATTCACGGCGGGCTGCCCGTGTCGGTGCCCGCGTTGACCGTCAACCGCGTCTGCGGTTCGGGCGCGCAGGCGATCGCGTCGGCCGCGCAGGAGATCTGGCTCGGTTTCGCGCAGGCGTCGATCGCGGGCGGCATGGAAAACATGGATCGCGCGCCGTATCTGATCGACGGCGGACGTTGGGGCTACCGGATGGGCAACGCGGAGATTTTCGACAGCATGTTGCGCGACGGACTGAACGACGCGTTCTCGTCGCAGGCGTCGGGCTGGCACACCGAGGATCTCGTGACGCAGGCCGGGCTCACGCGCGACGAGCAAGATCGCTTCGCGGCGCGTTCGCAGCAGCGTTTCAGCGCCGCGCAAGCGGCCGGGCGTTTTGTCGACGAGGTCGTCGGCGTCGAACTCGCGGGCAAAAAAGGTGCGACGGTATTCGATCGCGACGAGACGCCGCGTCCGGATACGACCGTTGACACGCTGTCGAAGTTGCGTCCCGCGTTCCGGCCCGACGGCACGATCACGGCCGGCAACGCACCGGGGCTCAACAGCGGCGCGTCCGCGATGATCGTCGCGGCGCGCACGTTTGCCGATGCGCACGGCATCGCGCCCGTCGCGCGCCTCGTGAGTTTCGGCGTCGGCGCGGTCGAGCCCGGTCTGTTCGGGCTCGGTCCCGTACCGGCCGTGCGGCAGGCGCTCGAACGCGCGGGGTGGGCGCTCGGCGACGTCGAGCGGTTCGAGATCAACGAAGCGTTCGCGGCGGTCCCGCTCGCGGTCGCGAAGGCGCTCGGCGTGCCTGAGGACGTGATCAACGTCGAAGGCGGCGCCGTCGCGCATGGCCATCCGATCGGCGCGACGGGCGCGATCCTGACGACGCGGCTCATTCATTCGATGCGCCGCGACGGTGTGCGGCGCGGCATCGTGACGCTCTGCATCGGCGGCGGGCAGGGCATCGCGCTCGCGCTCGAAACGCTCGCGTAGGGCCTGCGACATCCGGTAACGACTGTCGACGGAAGCTGGGCGGTGAACCTGCGGACTTAGGCATACACTCACTGTCCTGCACGGCGTCGACCGCATGTGACGGCAATCGGAACGCGCGGCATGTGAATTGCTGCTCGACCGATTCCGGGTCGATTCGAGGCCCACCGCACGGGTGGGCCGTACGACGCCGCGCGTCGACACGATCCCATGCGAGTCACGTCAAGGAGGATTCCGGATGACCGCTTCCGAAGGGCAGCCAGGTTCGCTTTCCCATGCCGCTCAACCCGCGCCGCCGTGCACGATTGTCGTGTTCGGCGCGCGCGGCGATCTTACGAGACGGTTGTTGATGCCGTCGATCTACAACCTGGTCCGCAACGGCCTGCTCGACGATGCGACGCGCGTGATCGGCGTCGATCACAACACGCTCTCGACCGACGACTGGCGCACGTTGTTGAGCGGCACGCTCGATGAACTCGCGGCCGATCCTCACGCGGAATTTCATGCGGGCAAGGTTGATCCGAAGATCTGGAAATGGATCACCGACCGGATGACCTATCTGACGGCCGACTTCGACGACGAAAAGACTTACACGAACCTTGCGAGTCAGCTCGACGGCAACGTCGTGTTCTACCTGGCGGTCAGCGCGCGCTTCTTCGGTCCCGTCGTCGAACATCTCGGCAAGGCGGGCTTGCTCAAGGAGGCGCGGGAGGGCGGGGCGTTTCGCCGCGTCATCATCGAGAAGCCGTTCGGTTCCGACCACGCGAGCGCCATTGAACTGAATCGGCGCATCCTGTCGGTCGGCGACGAATCGCAGTTCTTCCGCATCGACCATTTCCTCGGCAAGGACGCGGTTCAGAGCCTGCTCGCGATGCGATTCGCGAACCGTCTCTTCGAACCGGCCTGGCGCGCCGAATCGATCGACCACGTGCAGATCACGGCGGCGGAAACGATCGGTGTCGGCACGCGCGGCAACTTCTACGAAACGACGGGCGCCTTGCGCGACATGGTGCCGAACCATCTGTTCCAACTGCTCACGATGACGGGCATGGAAGCGCCGACGTCGCTCGATGCGAATGCGATCCGCGACGAGAAGACCGCGTTGCTCACGGCCACCGCGCCCGTGCGCGTCGAGGATGTCGTGCGCGGTCAGTACACGGCGGGCGACATCGACGGCGAAGCCGTCAAGGGCTATCGCGAAGAAGACAAGGTCGCGGCCGACAGCACGACGGAAACGTATGTCGCGCTCAAGCTCGCGATCGATACGCCGCGCTGGAAGGGCGTGCCGTTCTATTTGCGCACGGGCAAGCGCATGGGCGGTCGCTTCACCGAAATCGCGATCCATTTCAAACCCGAACCGCATGGGCTGTTTGCGCGCGGATCGGCCGATAAGGCGCAGTCCGCCGACGGCGGCGCCGCGCCGAATGTGCTGACCGTGCGGATCGATCCCGTGCACGGCGCCGCGCTGCGATTCAACGTCAAGGTGCCCGGGCCGCTGTCGACGCTCGGCGAAGTCGAGGCAGCGTTCGACTTCGACAAGGCGTTCGGCGATCTCGGTACCGTCGGCTACGAATCGCTCGTCTATGAGTGCCTGCTCGGCGATGCGACGCTGTTCCAGCGCGCCGACACGATCGAAGCGAGCTGGGCCGTCGTGCAGCCCGCGATCGATCTTGCGGCCCGGCACGCCGAGCCCGAGCCCTATGCAGCGGGCAGTGCCGGACCCGCGGGCGCCGATGCGCTGCTCGCGCGCGACGGCCGCCGCTGGACCCCGATGAAGCCCGGTTGATCGCGCGAGGCGGATGTTTCGCATCACGGCCGATGACCGGTCCCCGACAGCAGACGATGGAGCACGCGACATGAAACGATCGATGATCAATCCCGCGGCGGCACGCCGCGTCGAGGCGGCCGAGCGCGACTCGGCGGGTGGCGGTGCGGGCGGGGCGCAAAGCGGCGCGCGGCCCGCGGGTACGATCGACGAGATCTGCGTCAACACGATCCGCACGCTCGCGATGGATGCCGTGCAGAAGGCGAATTCCGGACATCCGGGTACGCCGATGGGCCTGGCGCCCGTCGCGTATCAACTCTGGCAGGAGCGGCTCAACTACGATCCGCTCGATCCTGCATGGCCGAATCGCGACCGCTTCGTGCTGTCCGTCGGACATGCGTCGATGCTGCTCTATTCGCTGCTGTTTCTCGCGGGCGTGCGCGCGACGGACGAGCACGACGTGCCGCTCGACACGCCGGCCGTTTCGCTTGACGAGATCAAGCGTTTCCGCCAGATCGACAGCAAGACGCCGGGGCACCCTGAATATCGCTGGACCTCGGGCGTCGAGACGACGACGGGGCCGCTCGGGCAGGGACTCGGCAACAGCGTGGGCATGGCGATCGCCGAACGCTGGCTCGCCGCGACCTATAACCGGCCCGACGCTCCGCTGTTCGACTACAACGTCTACGCGCTGTGCGGCGACGGTTGCATGATGGAAGGCGTGTCGGCCGAGGCGGCGTCGCTCGCGGGGCATCTGAAGCTCTCGAATCTCTGCTGGATCTACGACAGCAACCACGTGACGATCGAGGGCGGGACGAGCCTCGCGTACAGCGACGATGTCGCGACGCGGTTCCGCGGCTACGGATGGCATGTCGAGCAGGTCGCCGATGCGAATGACCGGGCGTCGCTCGCGAAAGCGCTCGCGGCGTTCGACGCAGTCGACGACCGGCCGACGCTGATCATCGTGACGAGCGTGATCGGCTACGGGTCGCCGAAGAAAGCCGGCACCGCGTCGGCGCACGGTGAGCCGCTCGGCGAAGACCAGGTCCGCGCGGCGAAGCAGGCATACGGCTGGCCCGAGGATGCGCATTTCCTCGTGCCTGACGGCGTGCTCGAGCATTTCGCGCAAGGCATCGGCGCGCGCGGCAAGTCGGCGCGCGCGGAGTGGCACGCGCGCTTCGATGCCTACAAGAAGCAGTATCCGGAACTCGGCGCGCAGCTCGATCTGATGCGTACCGGCGGTTTGCCTTCGGGGTGGGAGGCGGCGCTTCCCGTGTTTCCGCCTGACCCGAAGGGCCTTGCGACGCGCGATTCGTCGGGGCAGGTGCTCAACGCGCTCGCCGCGAAGGTTCCCTGGCTGCTTGGCGGCGCCGCCGATCTCGCGCCGTCCACGAAGACGCTGCTCAAGTTCGACGGCGCGGGCAGCTTCGCCCCGCAGACGTACGGCGCGCGCAATTTCCATTTCGGCATTCGCGAGCACGCAATGGGTTCGATCGCGAACGGGATCGCCCTATCGAAACTGCGGCCATTCGCCTCGACCTTCCTGATTTTCAGCGACTATATGAAACCGCCGATCCGGCTCGCGTCGATCATGGAGCTGCCGGTGACCTTCGTGTTTACGCACGACTCGATCGGCGTCGGCGAGGACGGGCCGACGCACCAGCCGGTCGAACAGCTCGCTTCGTTGCGCGCGATTCCGGGCATGGTGGTGCTGCGGCCCGCGGATGCGAACGAAGCCGCGCAGGCGTGGTATGTGACACTCACGCATACAGATCAGCCGGTCTGCATCGTGCTCACGCGGCAGGCGTTGCCGACGTTCGATCGCGCGCGCTACGCGAGTGCCGAAGGCGTGCGTCGCGGCGCCTACGTGCTCGCCGATGCGCCGAACGGCAAGCCGAAGGTCATCCTGATGGCGACGGGCAGCGAGGTCTCGATGTGTGTCGACGTATACGAGAAGCTCGCCGCCGACGGCATCGCCGCACGCGTCGTGTCGATGCCGTCGTGGGAACTCTTCGAGCGGCAGGACACGGCCTACAAGGACAGTGTGCTGCCGCCGGACGTGACGGCGCGCATCGCGGTCGAGCAGGCGGCCGAGCTTGGCTGGGACCGCTACGTCGGCATCAGCAAGGACGCGCGCACGATCGTCATGCATACTTTCGGCGCGTCGGCGCCGCTGTCGGAGCTCAAGAAGAAATTCGGCTTTACGCCGGAAGCCGTCTACGAGACGGCCAAACAACTCGTGAAATGAAACAACCGGAGAACAAGAGCATGCAGATCGCTATCGTTGGCCTTGGCCGCATGGGTGCAAACATTGCACGCCGCCTCATCCGAGGCAAGCATGAGGTCGTGGTCTGGAATCGCAGCAGCGGTCCGGCCGAAGAGCTCGGCCAGGAAGGTGCGACGGTCGCCAAGGACTTCGACGACGTCGTGGCGAAACTCAAGGCGCCGCGTGTCGTCTGGATCATGCTGCCGGCCGGCAAGGTGACCGAAGACGCGCTGGCCGAGTTCTCGAACAAGCTGTCGCCGGGCGACGTGCTGATCGACGGCGGCAACACGCATTACAAGGACGATATCCGCCGCGCCAAGGAAATCGCGAAGAAGCAGATCGACTATGTGGACGTCGGCACGTCGGGCGGCGTCTGGGGTCTGACGCGCGGCTATTGCATGATGATCGGCGGCCCGGACGCTGTTGTGAAGCGACTCGATCCGATCTTCAGCACGCTCGCACCGGGCGTCGGCACGATTCCGCGCACCGAGGGCCGCGACGGTCTCGATGCGCGCGCCGAGAACGGCTACATCCATGCGGGTCCGGCGGGCGCGGGCCACTTCGTCAAGATGGTCCACAACGGCATCGAATACGGCCTCATGCAAGCGTATGCCGAAGGCTTCGACATCCTGCGCGAGAAGAATTCGGACCACTTGCCCGAAGATCAGCGCTTCGACCTGAATCTGGCCGATATCGCCGAAGTCTGGCGTCGCGGCTCGGTCGTCTCGTCGTGGCTGCTCGACCTGTCGGCCCAGGGTCTCGCTCAATCGCCGCAGCTCGACGACTATTCGGGCGAAGTGGCCGACAGCGGCGAAGGCCGCTGGACCATCGAGGCAGCGATCGAGGAGGCCGTGCCGGCCAATGTGCTGTCGGCGTCGCTTTTCGCGCGCTTCCGTTCGCGCAAGGACCATACGTTCGGCGAGCGCTTGCTTTCGGCGATGCGGTTCGGATTCGGCGGTCACATCGAGTTCAAGAAGTAAGCGCCTCTTCACATCTTGAGTTGTTCCGCGATCGAGGGCGGCGCGTGCGCGTCGCCCCTGTCAAGATGGCGCGGCGTCAACGAATTCGGATTCGTTTCGCGCCGTCTGCCACCGTAGTCTCCACTCACTTCGGTTTTTCCTTCTTCGTACGCGGAGCCTTCCTTTTTGAGGTCGGACCTCCCGTCGCACCGCCGCGATCTTGGTACGATCCGTCGCTTATCTGAGATTCAACGGAGCAGTCGATGCCGCTTCTTTTCTTCCCGCTGCTCGGATTCATCGTTTTCATCATTGCGGCGGGCTGGGGATTCAATGCGCTGTCGCGGCATCTGGGCAGCGATATCGCCATCGCGATTTACTTCCTCGTGCTCGCGCTGGCGAGCGCCGTACCGATCGCGTGGCTTCGCAGACGCAAGCGCGTTGCGGGGTCGACGGACGCGCCGGTCATCGTCAGCCGTACGTTTGCGGGTGCGCGTTCGAGCGTGGTCGTCGATGCGCGCGACCGCAGCGTTTTGCTGACGCTCGAAGGACGGACGCGGCGTTATGCGTTTGCCGACCTGCGTGAATGGTCGGTGTTTGAGCATCGGATCGGGGCCATCGGCGGCCCGGGTGTCGCGACCGGTAAAAACGAGGCGGGTCAGGGTGCGTCCGAAGAGGGCGCAGCCGAGCGGCGGACGATCGAAGCAGCGGTGACCCGTCGGGATATCGGCGAGCCCGCCGCCGGCGTGGCGATTCGTACGCGTGATATCGCGAATGCGATATGGACGATCCCCCTCGCAAGTATCGAGCAGGCGCGTGAGTGCGTCGCGCTGCTCGACGGAATCAAGGCGCAAGGCTGACCGCCAAGACGGCGACACGAACGGGGTTTCGGTCGCGCGTCGATGCTGCTCAACACGAACGGCGTGTACCTGGGTCGCCTTTGACGACGCGGTCGTGCTCAAACCCTGACACGGCCGACATCTTCCACGCTCGCACAAGACGGTTTGACGCTTTCAGCGCTGAAAGTGAGTGAACCCTTTCATTCAAACCCGCTTCGGGCTTCACATTCGCTTGGGTGAGCCGATACGGGGATGCTGTGATCAAACTGACCGCAGTTGTGACCTCTGTTTCGCCGATCGCGTGGCGTCGCTTTGTCGTCCAATGACATCACGGCGGGTTCGATGGGCGTTGAGCAGAATATTTCTGAGAAAGCGTCCTCAAGTTCATTCGCATGACTGCCGTAATCACGGTTAGGTCGGGGCAATACGCCTAACAAAGACGGTTCCAGTGCAGGAGTCGGAGATGAGACTACCGAGGAATGACGGCAAGATCGCGACACCTCGCGATGCGATCGACGAAGAAAAGGTGCAGATTCGTCGCTCGTGCAGCTATATCGTGGCGCGAGAGGCGTCCGATTTGATGAGCAAGCTGCCGTTGAATCGCGGCCCGGCGCTGAAGAAGATTGCCGAACGGCTTGTGGATTCGCGCAGCGTTTTGTTCGGCATCGCGTTTTTCGAATGCGTCGAAGACTGGTTGATCGATCATGACCAGCGCACGACGGCGGATGCGGTTCGCCGGTTCCTGAATTCCCCGAAGTTCCTCACCTTGTTTGTGGCCACGCCGACGGTTGCGCCCGCGATGACGGGGACGGCATCGCTCCCGCGTGGGCAGCTCGCCTTGATTGACTGAATCTTGATGACGGCGTGTCGGCACGCCGTCGATCGCCGCGCGTTCGTCGCGGCGACGCGCATGCCTTCGTCGTAATGCGAGGCATGGTTCGAGCGCGGGCTCTGCAATCCCCTTCGTCTTTCGTTTTTTCCGTGTTTATCCGCTCGGCGCTCAATGCGCGGCCACGTCGATCATCGCATCGAACGTTGCGCGTCATGCCACCCGTTCACTGCCGCTCGATCGCTTGTCGTACGGAAGACTACGTCGGCTCGATTTAGCGCCACTCGACATGTATCGACACGAGCGTTAACCCACGCATCAGGGCATCAGCGCACCCAAGCGCCCAAGTCACCCACGCGGCCCCGTTCTCTGTTCGAATTGCCGTTCGCTTTGCGTCGAATTGTCGACGCGTTAGCGCATGGTTGTGTCCCGATCTCGCCCATTCGGTGACTACTTGGACTGAAAGTTCAGGAGCGCCCGCGCTCCATAGGTTGTCTACGAGAAATCGATCCACCTCGGTGGGCGTTCCACTTGTCAGAACGGCAGCGAGTGGCGTCGATGGCGAAGAACTTTCGATCATGGTCCAGTGTATTTTGGTCCGTTCGCGACAATTCTACCGCCATTGGATGACCAATTTTCTCAAGGTCTGAATTGATCTCAACGGAGTCGAGAGGCCTAGCTATGCGTGTACGCGCCCTCGTCGCTATGGCAGCGCGACGTGGACGAAGCGCTTAGGTTGCCGAACGAAAGGCAACCGACATAGGGCGCCGGACGCGCGGTCGCTGTCTTTGGAAATCCGCCCCCGATTTCGCATCGGACCCGTGGCGTCACGTAGTAGACGACGCCACACAACCATCTCGGTGGTAGGGATACGACACATCGGCGCGGCCATTTCGACTCGGAGCCCGGTTGCAAAGAAATCCACGCGTCAAGCTTGATCCAGCGCGACCGTATACCCCTACCCCCTATTTCGATATACTCCCTCCCACTATGTTTGGAGGCGTTGAGGGATGAGTCACACGATTCGAGAAAAGCAGAAACTTTTGAACCGCATTCGGCGGATCAAGGGCCAGGTCGAAGCCATTGAGCGCGCGCTGGAGGACGAGCGAGGCTGCATGGAAGTCCTGCAACAGGTGACGAGTTGTCGTGGCGCGATGAATGGACTGCTCGCCGTTGTGCTCGAGGACCACATCCGTACGCACCTTGTCGACGCTGAGCCAGACGACGAACACGGCAGCGGCACTGAACAGTTGATCGAGGTAGTCCACAGCTACTTCAAGTGAGAGAACCATGAGCAAGTTTGAGGACGACGCCTTTGGGGCGGGGCATGACCACATCTTCCTGGGTGCCGCCCATGAAGAAAATGAGCGCAGGACCTGGATGGTCATCGCGCTATGTAGCGCGATGATGGTGGCCGAAATCGCTGGCGGCAGTCTGTTTGGGTCACTAGCCCTTGTCGCCGACGGGTTACACATGTCCACTCACGCGGGCGCGATGCTTATCGCCGCCCTTGCATACACGTACGCGCGCAAGCACGCGACGGACCGTCGCTTTGTCTTCGGCACCGGCAAGCTCGGAGACCTCGCGGGTTTTACCAGCGCCATTGTGCTGGCCATGATCGCGTTGCTGATCGCCTATGAAGCTGTTTCGCGGTTTTTCTCACCCGTACCAATCCACTTCGGAGAAGCGATTCCCATCGCGGTCGTGGGTCTGCTGGTGAATCTTGCAAGTGTCTGGCTGCTGAGCGGTGATCATCACGGTCACAGTCATGGGCATAGCCACGGGCATAGCCACGACGAGGAACATCCTCACGAGGATGCACCGCAACGCATCTTCGCGAATTCCGGCGCCCTGTCTGTGTCGATTTTCGAGGACGGCGTGCCGCCTGTGTTTCGGATCGCGCCGGAGAGCGCTATGTCGGGACCCGATGCCTCGGATGTATCTGTGACGACTATTCGTCCTGACGGCACGCGTCAGACGTTTGCGTTCGCGAGCCGCGATGGCTATCTGGAGTCGAAGGAATATATTCCGGAGCCGCATGCGTTCACGGTCGTCATCCGTCTCCCCGAAGGCGAGCATCAGATCGAATTCGAAGAACACGGGCATGACCATGACGGTGCACAGGCCGCTGCACACCGTGACCACAATATTCGCTCGGCTTACATCCACGTCATCGCCGACGCGGCCGTTTCTCTACTCGCGATTATCGGATTGCTGCTCGCCCGCGCCTTCGGTTGGGTCTGGATGGACCCGCTTGCCGGTGTGATCGGTGCACTGGTGATCGCAAATTGGTCGTGGGGGCTGATGCGCGATACGGGCGGTATCCTGCTTGATATGAATCCCGACCGACGTCTGGAGGAGAACGTGCGCCATCTCGTCGAGGATAACGGTGATACGGTGCTCGACCTTCACGTGTGGCGCGTCGGTCCGGGGCACATGAGTGCAGTTGTGTCAGTCTCGAGTCCGGTCGCCCGACGAGAGCCGAGCTTCTACCACGCGGCGTTAAAGCGATTCAAAGGCCTTTCGCACGTAACCGTCGAAGTCAATCCGACACGCGTCCCCGCCTGAACGATGGCAATCAAATCGCCTTGCATCGACGTCTGCTCCTTTGATGGCAAAACCGGGCTCTGTATCGGCTGCCTTCGTACGCGCGAAGAAATCCGCGATTGGAAAAAGATGACCGACTTTCAACGCCATCAGGTACTCAACGACCGGAATAGACGTAAGTCGAAACTGCCGCGCGAGGCGCGAGCCCCCGTGGCCGACGACTGAGCCGGGGAATTTATAGTGCGGCGTAGGCGCAGCCGTTTGCGCGTAGGGGCTTTTCTTCCATCGCATTCCGACTGTTCTTCCGCAGAAAGCGGACACCCGAGCGCGCGTGCAGGGGCAGCAACGGGTCGGGTTAAGCCTGCCGCGTCAGGCGGGCTCCGGCCAGGAGCGGTCGGATGCGTCTTCAGCTTTAATGACCGATCTTCGCTCTGAAACGGTCGCTACCCACTCGACTGCACCGGTCGAGGTTGCGACCGACAGCGCACTCGTCGGTTAAAGGACGCTAGGATTATTCGTGCTTTTGCCGACGTAGCTTCTCGAACGGCAGAGGTTCCCATGATCGCGTGGCAATAAGCACGGCTAACCGCATATCTCTACTCGCCAGTATTCGCGGCTGGTCCATCGATGGATCGGGTCCGTCGGGCTGGACGACACAGCGTACGGCACGCACACGATGCGCCGGACGAAAACCGACCCCGAAATGGGCGCCTGAGTTAGGACTGATCAGTTCCGACGCGCTAACCATTTGTGTGCTAATCGATGGTGTCGGGGCAACGACCGACACCAATACATTTCTGCTCGCCTTCGATCTAGACTCGTCTTGGGGCTGGACGAACCGAGACCACGCTATGAATTCTTCTCCAAATGCGAATGCCAGCGGAGCGTTCGTGCACAACGGGGTGCGCTTCTGGATCGAGGTGTATCCGAAAGATGGCGGCACATTTGCTTGGGCATTCTCCATCGAGGGAGCTGCCTTCGTAGGTCCGGAGCACATGCGAGCGAGCGGCAGATCGGCCGCTCTGGCCGCAGCACAGAAGCAAGCCGAGTTCGTAATCGATGGCGGATCGCTCAAATCAACCATCTCCCATTTCAAGCGCAGGGCTGCCGATATAGACATCGGAGCACCATGCTGTGATTGGTGTCAGCTGTACCGTACGAAACTCGCGATAGCGACCCTAGTGGGCCGTGCGCAAGCAATCGACACCTCCATGCTCAGTGACTCGTGACTGGTCGAGAGGATTCGTTGGTTGGGCGCATTGCGGTCATGAGGAGACGTTCGCACCTCACGTGCGAACGTCTTTTCACGCATTGGAAGCGGTGAGTTCGCCGGTAAGTTATTCCGGTGATTCTGCACCGCGCATGTCCGTCGTCGCATACGGAACGAACTTCCAATATACAAGCCTCTCGGTCAAGACGTGGCTAGTTGAGACCAAACGCCTTGCGAAGACTTTTGTCGACCTGAGGCGCCGGTGCAAAGCGTCGCAAGAATGTCAGAAGTTTTGCCCGACCGTCTGCGGGCCGTCTGAGCCGATACGTGCCTTCGACTGTCGCCAGGATGGACTTGGCCACGCTGTCGGGTGGAGGCGCGTTACTGACTTGCTGTTGAACAGCGTCAACGCTTGCATGCAAAGCCGTTTCATAGTCCGTGATAACAGAAGCGGTGCGCGTGGCGTTGATATCCAGCTTCGTGCGCGTGAAACTGGGCTCGACCAGCATGACGCGCACGCCAAAGCCTCGCACTTCGTGGTCGAGAGACTCGGAGAGCCCCTCCAGCGCATGCTTGCTGCTTGCGTAGAGGCCCATAAAAGGCGCAGGCAGGAACCCGAGCACGGAACTGATATTGACGATCAGCCCGCTCTTTTCGCGGCGCATCGAGGGCAGCACGGCGCGCACGACTCTGAGCACGCCGAAGACATTGACGTCAAAAAGCGCGGCGACTTCCGCGTCGCTGGTTGCCTCGACAGGCCCTACCAGTGACACCCCCGCATTATTGACGAGCACGTCGATGCGTCCAGCTCGCTTCAACACGTCATCCACGGCCGAGCGCACCGAGTCGTCGTCCTTGACATCCATCTCAACGAATTCCACGCCCGGTATCGCGCTCGTCGCACCGGGCGCCCTGACACCGCCAAAGACGCGATATCCCGCGCCTGCGAGCGCCCGTGCGGTCGCGTCCCCGATGCCGGAGGAAGCGCCCGTGATCAGTACCACTTTCTGTTTCATATTCACTCCTTCAGTCGTCACGACGCATGTGTCTCAGGCGATCGCGTGCACGAGATTGGCCATATAGGCCTGAACGCCCGCGGGATTGTCTTTGAATGCTTGTGCGGTGGCTTTGGAGAGTTCGCCGGGGAAGACGTCTTCTTCGCCCGCGGCGAGCGCGTCGAGCGCGCCTACAGCGACTTCGCGCGGCGTCAGCTTGGGCTCGGGCAGCGCAGCGCCCAGCGCGGTGTCCGTTTGCACTGGCATCACCGCAATGACCGGAACGCCACGCGACTTCAACTCGGCGCGCATCGTGCGCGTCAGATGCAGCGCGGCAGCTTTCGAAGCCGAATACGTACCGGCCACCGGCAGCGTCACGTGCGAGAGGATCGAAAGGATGTTGATGATTGCGCCACCCGAGCGAAACGCGGGGGTGTCTTTGAGGGCCTGCGAGAGCGCCATCACGCCGAAGTAGTTGACCTCCATTTCCACGCGCGCGCCGGACACGTCGTTCGTCGACAAGGCGCCCGTAAAGGTCGCCGTTCCCGCGTTGTTGATCAGCACATTGATATCGGAAGCGACTTTTGCCGCCTCTGCGACCTGTTCCGGGCGCGTGACATCGAGTTGGAGGGCAACCAGCTTGTCCGATGTGGACAGCAGGTCGTCGACCGAATGGACGTTGCGCACGCCGAGATAAACCTTCGATGCGCCGCGCGCCAGCAACTCGCTGACGAATGCTCGACCGATGCCACCGTTGGCGCCCGTAACCAGTACGACCGAACCGTTGATATTCATATCCGACTCCTGTGGGTTGTAAGGTGCGGTCGCATCTTTATGATTATGATCGCAATGAATGGTATGATTACGAACGCAATGAATAAAGTCAAGCGATTCCGAAAGGAAAACTTTCGGTTGGCTTCGGCGCGTGATCTCGGCCGCGCGGACGCCTCGGCTGCGCGGACCCCTCGGCTAGAGGGAGCGATGCGCCGTAGGCGCCTCCGCGTTAAATCGGGCGCCCGGCCTGGTAGCGATGAACAGGTTCAAGGAGCGCCTTGTATCGCGGCGACGAACGCGTTAAATTGCAACGGTAATGATTAGAGAGCCCCTGACGGACATCCGTCCGGCGCTGGAGGAAGCAAGCAATGAAGGTTTCGAAGGCGCAAGCAAGCGAGAATCGGAACGCCATCACAAAAGCCGCAGCCGAAGAGGTTCGAAGGCTCGGGTTCGATGGGGTCAGCGTCGCGCACGTCGCCTCGACGGCAGGCTTGACGCACGGTGCGCTGTATAGCCACTACGATTCAAAGGACGGGCTGATCGAAGCGGCCACGAGGCGCGCGTTTGAAGACACGCTACGCGAGTTCTCGGGGTTGCCATTCTCGGAGTTCGTCGAGCGCTATCTGTCGTCCGCGCATCGCGACCATCCCGAAGCCGGCTGCCCGAACGCGGCGCTGATGTCAGAGGTGTGGAGGCAGCCTGAGACCACGCGCGTGGCCTTTCGCGATGGCTTGCAACAGTATGTCGACCTTGTCGCGCAGAGCTTGAACAGCACCACCGCCGCGCCGGTGAGGGCACAGGCGGTCACGATGCTTGCTGCGATGGTGGGGGGCATGGCGCTGTCGCGTGCCGTGCGAGACGTAGACACCGCGTTTTCCGACGAAATTCTCTCGGACATCGGAGCGCAACTCAAAAGTTTCGTCGAATCGCAGAAGACTCCGGCGGCAAACGCTAGCGAATAAGGCCCCAGACTGCCTCGGAGACCGACGGTGCAACTTCGCTCGTTGGCGCCGCGCAGTTGCGCCAAGGCCAGTCGGTTCGATTGCGGTGAGTCGAATGATCAGCCGATGAAATTGCCGCGCCGCGGTTCGAAGCATCGTCGCGATGGTGTGACGCGTTGCGCCGTTTCGTGTCGTCGATTTGAGCCTGCGGAGTAGGGCCGGGTCCGGCCAGGAACGGCCGCTCGGTCGACCCAATCGTGTGTCCGTTATCTTCACGCGAACCGACGCCGAAATGAGCGCCTGAGTTAGGGCTGATCACTCGGCGAGCCACGCTCAGTATGGGTTTGCAGGACGCAAAATAGCGTTGTCGCTCGGAATCCCGCCCGCCCCTACGAATGACAGCGAGTTCGACTGAAGTCAATTCTGCTCGCCGTCGTAGGACGGATCAGAAATCCTCCGGAAGGTCGACGTTACTTCAGCCACGCCTCAAATGCGTGCATAGAGATTGGCTTCAACAGGAACCCATCGAACAGCGCCGGGTCGCACTCCCTTTCCATGTCGGCGTAGCCAGAAATAGCAACGATCCGGCTGGATCGGCGAGGCAGGAGTGTTCGGATGAATCTACAGACTTCGATACCGTCAGCGTCCGTGAGCCCGATATCGAGGAAGACAATATCAGGTCGCATGATTTTCGCGGCATGCATCGCCTCTGCGGCGCTGGTTGCGACGTAAGCGGTGTGCCCGTATAGCTCCGCGACTTGTGAAAATACTTCAACAAAATCGCGGTAGTCGTCAACAATTAGTACATTCATTCCAGAACCATATCCTCGCGCACGATGCGCACGATGCGCACGATCCAAGAACATTCGACTGGCAATATCCGACGGGATAATTATAGAAACTTGTGTGACGCGGGCAAGTCGTTGCGGCCGCATGCGATCTTGAGACGGGGTCTTGCTCCGAGCGGGAATATGGCGATGCCCAAACCGTGCGAAGCGGCATATGGCCCGTGCGCCGGACTGTCGCTCGCCCGCGATTCCTTCTCGGCCGCTCCAACGTCCGTGTGACCTCACAAATGACGTTGGCGAAGTAGACGATGGACGAGCGCGTCTTATGTACCGTGCTCGTTTTCAATGTTCCGAGTACCAAGCGTTGGTATCGAGCTCGATTCGGTCGCAAACGGGCACGTCTGGGAGGGCATTTTAGGGTCGCTTGCGCCCAAGGGCATCGGCGCAGCAGAGGTCCGCAGCTGAACGTAATCCGGGCGCCCCGGAAGTGCCGCGTTTTGGCGTCGCTGCCCTCATGGGAGCGTTCCGGCAGCAAGCTCCCGCAGCCAGTAATAGCAACAAATTGCGTGTCGCGCGAACTCGTCGCCTCGCGAAGTGAGAGCCGCCCGCCAACGCGTGACATCAGCATCGGAAAGCGTACGGTCGCGCTCGGTCCAAAGAACTCGCAACAGAAAGCGGTCAGCTTCCCGTGGCGTCCCTGTGGCCAACGCCAAGGGCAGTCGGTCGTTGTGTTGCGAATGTTGCGTCATAGCCCGAATCCGAACGTTGGAGACAGGGCCGAATTTGGCGATCGGGCAAATTGAAACCGCTGTTGATACGACTATATCCCCTTTCAATAGCCGTCGCGCAAATATGTCGCACGCTGCGCGTGGCTGTCGTCATAGCGAGAGTTCGGGTCCGCGAGCTTGGCAATCCTCGCTAAGCTGCAGTGATCGTCGCGGCGTGCGTGCGACGGCTTACCTTGTCTCATCGGACAAGTGCCTGCTTCCAGATTTGAACCAGCCATATCGCTTGGCGGAAGTTTTGACCTTAATCGAAGCCAATCGGCGGAATGGTGCACGACAGCCCGTAGAGGTTTCGGACGCGCCTATCTCGCAGAGCTCGTCCGCCGTCGCTCGCAAGCAAACCGTATAGCCGCACGAATGTGATCTACATCCTCCGGTCATCGCACCCGCGCTACGTCGCGATCATGAACGTTGCGCTCAGGGGAATCGTAGGTTTCCCAGCGGATTTGGACGTGAGCGGCCGTCGTCGGGGAAAGTGGCGCAAAGTCGATGGAATTGGCGAGGCACCGAGCCGAAATCGTTTGACGGCGACTGGCATGACGCGTACTGTGGGTCTAAGCATTCGCAAGGCAAAGAGCAGTCTGCCGGCCTTGATCCTCTGAGATGTACACGCCTCTCCACGAACGCCCGCCTCGCCGACTCGGAAGAGAGTTGGCCATCTGAAATTGAACGACAGTCGTAGAGCCCCTGCGCGATTCGCCCGATGAAGTAAATCGAGCGAGTGCTTGTGCACGCTTGTGCTTCTCCGCGTGCACGAGCGTCCTGCCCCGCGTCGCGGCTCGCCCTGTCAACATCGGTGCGGGTCAGCAGCGATAGCCGAACTCGATGTCGTCTTCATGCCCGATCAACTTCAGGGTGGGCAGAGTTGTGCCTATCCGTCAGGTGATCTCTCAGCTCGTGTTTCAAAAGGAACCCCTTTGGCCAAAGAAGAATTGCTGGAACTCGAAGGCATCGTCGATGAAGTGCTTCCTGATAGTCGATATCGGGTAACGCTCGACAATGGGATCATCGTCGGTGCTTATGCATCCGGCAAGATGCGAAAGCATCACATCCGCATCCTCGCAGGTGACCGAGTCACACTCGAGCTGTCGTTGTATGACTTGACGAAAGGCCGGATCAACTTTCGGCACAAGGACGTTCGTGGAGCAAGTCGGCCACCGTCCGACGCGCCTCGACGTCGTTAAGCTCGGCATATTGCTTTTCGTTCGCAGCTAACCGGCACAGTAAGTCCGGTGATGCGATCAATTTGGAGGTTTTATGGCGAACTTATCCGTCGGTGCGCAATACGCAGACCGCAAACGAGCCCAGATTCAACGAGACGAAGCGGTGCGTCTGGAAAAGCTTCAACACATGTGTGTCGGTCTGGATACGCAAACCTCGAAATGGCGGTTTCCGCCGGAAACGCGAGGTCGTGTGAGCAAAGTAATCGTGAGCGATGATTGATGGATTGCAGTTGGGTTCTGCACTCGCTGTGCAGCGGTACCCGTTGAACATCAAGTCTCTGCATTCGCCGCTTACTGGAGAAGCCACATTGTCCGATTCCCGCTTCTACAGAGGGTTGGAAGTCACGCTACTTATCTATCGGCGTACGGAGGTCGTAGGCAAGCGTGCCCGCAACGATGATCCGAGATTTGACGCGGCAGTACGAATCCGCGAGCCGGCCGCTATCGCGACCGAGCCGCGTAGTCGGGTATTCAAACTGGACGTGAGCGCCCCGTTCGGGACGGTCGGCGATGCGCACCGTGCGTCGAAAGCTTACGCGGAGCAGCTCATCGATGCCTGTCCTGCGAACTGCACTGTGTTCGACGCTGATGAGTGACATGCGTTGCCGCCGACACGTCTGCGGAGCATTGGGTCGCAAAAAGACAGAGGCAATGATGAACAGGGATGATCTTGTGGAGCAGTTAAGGAACCGTGGTTCCGATCTGATTCGGCGAAACCTTCCGCGCGACGCGCGTGACAAGCTTGATGCGTTGATCTCGGACCGCCATTACGAAGTCGACACGCAGGCATTTATGACGTTTTCGTCGGTGCGCGCCTTGCTGCACGAGGGTGGCATGTCGATCTGCGAGTCGGACCGCGAGGCAGCTCAGGTTCTTGCGCACTTGAATCGACGCTAAATATAGTTGACCTGCCGTTCTGCTCACTTGCAGCCCGAGTCTGTTGCTTCGGATAAACGTACGGGTGAGCGCCGACGATGCGCTTGGTCCTGGCAATCCTCGTACAACGACTCGCGGGTGGAAACCGCTCGTTTCTCACTGAGTCATCGCCGCACGGCGCGCCCAATTCAGGGCAACTACAAAGGCATCACGCAGTGTTGATTTGGTGACCACCTGCGACAGATCGATACCCAAATCCACAATGGTCTGCGCGGTGTAGGGTCTCATGCCACTAATCACGCATTTGGCTCCCAGTAGACGAGCGGCTGCCACCGTCTTTAAAAGATGTTGCGCAACGAGCGTATCGAACGCTGGAACGCCGGTGATATCGATGACGACTGCGATCGCGCCAGTCGCGACTATCTTGTGCAGTAAATTCTCCATCGCGATTTGCGCGCGCGAGGAATCGAGCGTACCGATAAGTGGTAATGCCAGCACGCGCGGCCAAAGCTGAATCACAGGGGTCGATAGCTCGAGCAATTCCAATTGCTGACGTCGGACGATTTCGTCGCGACTGCGGCCGTATGTTTCGGCTGTGTGGAGGCCCAGAGAATCTATCAGAAGACTCAATGACCGGATCAGCGCCGACAGACTAGACATATCGCCGATGAGACGGCGAGCATGTGCAACGA
This sequence comes from Pararobbsia silviterrae, assembly GCF_003628125.1. GTDB lineage: Bacteria > Pseudomonadota > Gammaproteobacteria > Burkholderiales > Burkholderiaceae > Pararobbsia > Pararobbsia silviterrae. Next base: position 17,425 of record NZ_RBZU01000010.1, on the reverse strand, counting down.
GCGGTGCTTTTATTGAGAACACAAACGTCGCGGTCTCCATTGCTGAGAATCCGCGTCGTGCTTGGCGTGTAGACACTTCGGCAAGATGCGCGCGGACCGGAGCCCACGCCGCATCGTCGGCGTCGAACGAATTCGATTTTTGAAGGGCTTCAATCATGACGCACAGAAGCGCCGAACACTGGTCTCGTATCTCGGCCGCGGAAGCTAATCCTCGTTGCGGCAGCAGCTTTGATTCGTTTCCTATCCACAACTCCAGAACTTCGTCGTGGCTTTCGACGAGTGTTTCAATCCACGGTGACGCATCTGCACGATTCATCAACAGTCCTTCAGCGATTACGGTAGAAATGCGGACTGCATCGCAGTGACGCATGGTGCGGCGCGAACATCGCACCTGTTTATTGACTCGGCAGCGATGCATCTAAGGTGGGCAACGGACGAGCGACAAGGGCTTTCGCTTCTAAACTTACGTTCGCCCTAATCGTGCGTGATCGGAGCGCACTTTTTTATTCGATTCTTGTGCGCCGCTGCAGGAGGCAGTCTCAATCCATCGAGCCGCAACGCAAGAATGCACACTGCGGCGCTGCGTCCACGGGCTTCGAGCGATTCGACTAGGAGCAGAAGGAAGTGAAGAAGATCCGTCGACGAGTGGTGCGCACGAAATGCGGCGATGGTTTCGTCGACTTCCTCAACAATGTTTTGCGGCAACAATCTGCTGCCGATATACGAGGAGCGCCTGGCAAGCTCTACGCTATGTTCCATTCGGCAACGATGATGCTCGCGCGAAAAATGGGACCGCAGGCTCAGCGATAGTCTCAAATCTCCCAACAGCCGCATCGCTCGAGCCGATTCCTCGCCATTCGCGAGGGCCGTTGTGTGATCAGATCGATGCGTCGGCATCATGCGCCCCTTGAGACTAGGTTCGCTGGTCGACCTAGTGACCCAAATGATCGTTCGAAGCGGCGTGCCTAATTGCGAGCGAGCCGTTTGATCGGACGATACCAGCCACACCACCTCCGCGAATAAGACCGGGGCAGTTGATCGACATGCTTCTCAGGAGCCAGTCGCAGAATAGACGCGATGCGAAAGGTGCAAGAGCTTGGATTGATTGCTAGGTCCGCGAGCGCAGCGTTCGCGGGTGGGTTGAAGTCATACTATCTCGATGCTTCGAACTCACCATACGGTGGTGGACCCGAAAATGTCAATCAATATCTGGCACGGGTGTGCCCGCGCAATGGATCTGATGGTCTCGATTAGCGCTTCTGCAATCCATGTCTTTACCTGCCCCAGCACAGGCTATCGCTTTGAACTGAACGCATGATAGTGAGAGGGCTAACAAGGCGATCTCAGATACGCGCATTTACGCAGCAACGTATCCGATCTGACCTGCGTGTTGCTATCTTCAAATATGCGGGCCAACCGATCTCCTCGGGTTCTAGCTTGCCCTGACGAGTGCAGTTGACCGCGCCGAGAAAGGAATTGACGTGCGCATTGCATGCGCGTAGATTGGTTTGGCCATCCGGTCGCCCGTACGATCGCACCGTCGCGCCCTTGTGTGCGCTGCTCCCCGATAGAGGCACTTCGCCTCCTTCAGATCAACGAACGACAATTGACTGTTCGTTGCCTGGATTCCGGTATTACTGTTTGGCTCACGAGAATCGGACCGGGAATTTTTTCTGCAGCGATATTTGCCATCGGTTAGCCAATGGCACTCTGGTCTTGCTCTGGTCACGCTTTCTCATTCCGCACAATCTTTTCTGTTAGCTGTTCTTTGTCCAATCGCAAGCTATGTTCGAGGCTTTCGTTGGAAGAAATCGGGCGGCAGGATTTCACACGCATAGGACAACGAACAAATGAAAAGCGAACAACGTTATCGCGGCTTTGAGATTTACCCCCTCGTCTACGCACGAGCAGCAGGGATGTCACCTGACGCCATTCGCCAAAGGACGGAATTCGAAGTCGCTGTCAAGATTTGCCGTCGCGACGAGGCAAGTGGGATCGCCAGAAGTCGGGTTTTTCGTGTGCCACACCACGGCCTTTGCCGTGAGTGGTCAGAGGCAAAGCAAGTCGCCACCGAACACGCTAGAAACGTCATCGACCGTGAAACGCGTGGCGTTTCCGTCATGGATTTTTAACGCGCTCGCGCACAACGGGAATTCAACCCGAATTTGAGACGAGGAGGTAAGGTATGGCGGTCCAACGAGATTTCAACTATCGAGGCCTGGTACTTCGGATTTGCATGATTGAACAGCGGGACCAGCGCCGATATGAGGCCTTTATCGGTCACGAAAAGAATGGCGACTTTATACCTGTTCCTGGTTCGTGCGTCGAGAGTTTCGCAAATGAGGTATGGGCAAGCGATGCGCTGGAGTCGATGCTTCGGCAGGCTCAATCGCATGTCGATTTTTTTCTGCGCGAGGAGCCACAGCGATCTAGCTACCGAGTGCATCATCCAGCGGGAGCACCCTTTCTATGTCATCGGCGTCCGATTGGCTTGAGCTGGTCCTGAGGAGCGACTTTCCTCCACAGGCGGAGTTCCAGGAAAGTACGCGGCCGGACAGCGTAGAGATTTCGTGGGTCCAAGATGGAACGTCGTCTCGTCCGAGCCATAGTCGCCCACTTAGAATTGTCGTCGACAGGAGTGTGGTCAATCGGTGGATTGAGGCCCGCGAGCCTGAACAGGAATTCATCTCCGAAAGAGTGCGGGCGATGATTCAGTATGCACTGGTGGTCGACCTGCACCGCACGCACCGCGCCCACGTCGAACGAACGCTCGAAATTAGATGTGACATGATCGACGTGTGGCTCTCCGCTCCTTAGATGCCTCGCTCGCAGAGCACCGCTTCGTGTTTTACCACTGATCCGGAAAAAGAACGAAAGGTGTCCTGATGGGTTTGGCGAATCGCCCAGGCACTTAAGGGCTAATGGATCGATGCTGCAACGAGTCAGCCAGATCTGCGTGGTGTTGGCGCATCTAGCTGAGTGTCCCAAACGTATCCGCTGTCGACATGATCCAAAGGCCCAGTAGCTGTTGCGCCCGCTGCTGTCTAGGGATCTCCGACGATCCGTGGCAAAAAATCACCCAACTTTATTGATGTCCGCACTGATCGCGGGCACGCGTCGTGCGTCATCTATTGTCACCAGCTCGTTGCGCCTCGTCGCGAGCGCGAATGCGAGCCCTCAATGTCCCACGCCGTCGTTCACTCTGCTCCGGCTCATCGACCATGCGTTTTAATGGTCGATGACGAATACGAGCTGTTGGAAACCTGGTCATTGCTGTTGGAGATACAAGGCTTTTCCGTTTTGATCGCGCCCGATGCAGCGGAAGGACTGAAGTTGGCGAAGGCAAACCTTCCCTCGGTTGTGATCACCGATTATCGAATGCCGGGGATCGATGGATTGGAATTTTGCCGGCAGATGAAGAGCAACGAATCAACGCGGCATTTTCCGATCATCATGTGGACCGGTACGCCCATGCGCGCCGATGCTGCACTTTTTGAGCGCCTCGCGATCAAGCCAGTCGCTCTCAAAGCGCTCCTCGAATTGATGCGTGACGTCTTGCATTGACGTCTCACCACGCTCGAGCACGCGTGCTATCCACCTCAAGCTTGCTATTCGCGAGCGGTTGGCCGCGCACGCTTTTTTTTTGAAGCTTCGTCCGAGTACGGGCCATTGCAATGCGCGGAAGATGGGCGCACGCGACCGAATGGTCCGGCGAGCGAATACTTGCTAATTATAAAATCGCGCTGACGGCAAACGATGTGGACGCGCGTCGGAGATCTAGTCTTCGCGAGGAACGATCTTTGTGTCCGGTAGATATCGCCACTTTGCGACGCTTGGATCGAGCCGCTCGCAGAGTTTTTGACGCGCTTCGAATCGCACAGCATCGGAAGAACGAATCCGTCGGATTCGCTCATCGGTGAAGGTGGAAGGTGTATATCGTTTGGTCATGATCGTCTCCAGTTTTGTCGTAGCGTTAGTGACACACAACAGTCCGACTGGCGCGGAGGCGTCTAGCGCCACGGGCTGGTCAAGCTTTATAGGAGAAGAGGGACAAGCGGCTTCGAGCGGAATCACCATGGACGCGCCCCTCGCTTCGAAAATCGACGTGTCATTGACCAGTGCCTGGCGAATGTCCGTTCTGTATCCAAATTCTCCCTTACGTGGTTTTAGCGAACGACAACCTAAGCACATCGAGTCGCGCTGTAACCACGCGGACAAGTCTGCTCGAAATAGCGGGGTAATCTGCTCGTTGTCGTGCGAGCGACGTAGTCCGAATGCGGCCACCGGTGCGTCCCACAGACTCGGTGACAGACGCCGAATGGGGAATGCAGGGACTCGCATTTGCGACGTACTGGACGTGATCGTAGGTCAATATCCTTGCGATCTACGGAAGACCTAGTGAGGTCATGCTACCCGACGCGCGATGGGCGCGGATGCCATGCGAAACGATCTTCTTTTGTGGATGCTGCTGACCCACTGTACGGCCGAGCATCGACGACTGTCAATCGATATTCAGCGGTATCAAAACCACCGACTGGTGTCGTCACCGTGCGCTGTTCGAATCGATGCGCTCGCTACTTACAAAGTATCGCGCGACAGAACGCGTGCGTCGGTCCACACTGGGGCACACTCTCCGACCGTCGGCGGGTGCATATTGGAGACGATCATGGCGAAAGGCCAGCTTCGGGGAAATCGCGAGCCGAAAAAACCCAAACAACCTAAGAAGCCCGTAGTGTTGTCGACATTGGGTCTCCCAGCCAAACCGATTAGGCCTGTCACGAAGAACGCAAAGGACCGCTAGAAGGGCACTGCACTACAGCGTGCGACAGCCCTCGTACGGTCCGATGATCTCTTGATGAACGAAGAAAGGGGAATCGTGAAATTCTATTCAAGTTCGAACGGTGACGAGTGGCTGCTCAGTCGCACGCAGAGTGAAGGGCTACGGATAAAACACGTACCCAATCAAGCGTCCGGTGGCGTGGTGTCCGAGATGAGCCTAGAGACCTTCTTGTCTGGCCAAAACTCTGGCCCCGAGCACGAAACACTGCGAGACTTGATCTCGATGTTGAATCGGCCTGGCGTCATGCTCAACGATTCTCCCCATGCAACTCACGGGATTGCGGCATCGAATTCGGAACCGTTCGAGGAAAATCGGGGTGACCTTCGAGCCGATTCGTTGTTACTTGCCGTCGTGCGAATCAAAACGTTCAGAAACCAACAGGTACTTACGAACGCGAGCGGCTTCTTCTTCAAGAGATCGGGGCGTCTTTTTCTTGCGACAAGCCGCCATGTATTGTGTGACGAAGCCAGCAGGCACCTGCCGGACTCACTGCAGATCGAATTGCACATAGACAACTGCAATCTCGGTCAGTCCGTGTGGTTCTCGATCCCTTTGTATAGCAATGAGCAAGCACTGTGGCGGCAAGCTGAAGACGATGAGGGAACGATAGACGTAGCGGTAGTGGAGATCAATCGCAATGCGCTGCCCGAGAGCGCCTTCATTTGCTTCTTCGAGCCTGAGCATCTGGTTGTGCCGCGTGATGCGGTCGAGATCGGATCTTCTATCTTGATTGTTGGCTTTCCTCTTGGATTTCACGACACCCTTCATCATCTTGCCGTCGCGAGGCAAGGCGTTCTCGCTTCTGCTTTTGGGTTCCGGTTTCAGGGAAAGGGAGTGTTTGTCACAGATGCACGAATGCATCGGGGCACGAGCGGCGCGCCGGTCGTAGTGCGAGTCGAAACTCTTAGCGTAGCGAACCGAGAGCTTCCCTGGGCACTGCTTGGGGTCCACTCCTCAAGCATCGACATGAGTGGTCGCGACCTGAACGCAGACGATTCACTTGGCCTAAATAGCGCATGGTATGCCGAAGTATTGATGACGCTGACGCGAAGCTAGTCTACCGCCAATACCTGAGGTAGTGATGTGTCACGTCGTTGCGTTGATGCCGTGGCCGGAGTCTCGGGAATGAATGCACGGCCGATTTGAGCGATGAGGACGTCGAAGCGGCTGTCGAGTTCACTATACGTCCTTCGGTTCTCGGCCGTCGTGGTTTATTCCGAGAGTGAGTCGAGTTGCCTCTAATCGTGTTGGCGTCAGAATTTTCATTTATCACGGCCCACTCGCGGCACCTGAATGGACAACGAATGACTGCTTCGCGGAAGGCTGCAGACATATTCGGCGAAACAACGAAAGTCTGAACTGGGTCGGACAGCGTTCGCTCGGCGCAGGTTCAGACGGATCTCCCCCACATCGGAAAGGAGGCAGTCATGGACTCCATCTCTTACACTCGCGTGGCGCGCGTGCCATGGAACAAAGGGAAGCTCACGGGGCAGAAACCACCACTGAAGTTGAAAGAGATCTGGGCGATCCGCGTTCGGCTCCAGCTCGCAAGCGTGCCACGCGATCTCGCGATGTTTAACTTGGCCATCGACAGCAAGTTGCGCGCTTGCGATCTGACCAAGCTGCGAGTGCGCGACGTCTGCCACGGAGAGCGAGTCGCACCACGAGCGACCGTCCTGCAACAGAAGACGCAGCGCCCTGTTCAGTTCGAAGTCACGGAACAGACACGCGACAGTGTCGCGGCGTGGATTCGCGAGGCGAAGCTCAGCGCGGGCGACTATCTTTTCCCGAGCCGAATTCACGACTCACCGCATATCTCTACTCGCCAGTATTCACGGTTGGTTCATCGATGGATCGGGTCCATCGGGCTGGACGACACGGCGTACGGCACGCACACGATGCGCCGGACGAAAGCATCGTTGATTTATCGGCGCACGAAGAACCTTCGTGCGGTGCAGATCCTTCTCGGACATACGAAGCTTGAAAGCACAGTCCGCTACCTCGGGATCGAGGTCGATGACGCCCTCGAGATGGCTGAGCAAACGGAGGTCTGAGGCGTAGTCCTGGCTGGCGAGCAGGCGCTCGTCGGCCAAAAGTAGCCGCACGGAGAAACGCGTCCAGTGACCGCTCTACGCAGTGCAACGGCCCGAGGTGCAAGCGAACCTCTGATCGAGGAATCGCACGTCCGCATTCTATTGAGGTTGAGACGTCCCGAGACGTTGATCAAACGCCTGCTATGGGTCGAGTCGAGCCGGTCGCATCGGACCGAGCGCGGCCACTCGAAGGTGTTCGACAAACGACCGCTTGCGGCTGGCTAGGAGTCGTTCGCTGAAAATGGCTTTGGAGTTTCGCCTGCCCGTGCCTCGTCGCGAGAGCTTCGACGGGTGGCCTGCTGGTCCGGAGAGCAGTCCAACCCGGTTGTGCTCGTCGACGCAGCTTCGGTTAGGCCGTCAATCCTTTGAACTTGCCCATCGTCAGTCCGGTGCCGATGAGAATCATGAGACAGCCGAGCTCGGTCGTTGGATCAGATCCAACGGGGTAGCACCAGATTCGTGAGGGGCTGGCGATTGTGAGTCGCGTACGAAAGTATTCTTGACGCTGGCGTGCTCACCCAGGAAACGCCCACGCGTATGGCTGGACCATCGTTGTCATGGCCTAGGCCGATTCATCGATGGGCGCCGACTTTGCATGTAGCTGAGGGTGTTGGCGCTGCGGTGACAATTTGCAATTCCGTCAACCGCGCTTACCACTCCTTGAGAGAGACAGGAGGTCGCGAATCACGCCAATTAGACGCGCTATCGGTACGGGTTTTCTCAGCAGTGCATTCCATAGAGTCTCTGCTGACATTGGTGGCGTCGCAGCGGTGAGCATCACGATAGGAATGCAAGCAGTGGCCCTGTGCGCCCTAAGGTGTCGACAGAAGGCAACGCCATCGAGCACCGGCATCATCCAGTCCGTCACAATCAGTTCCGGATGTTCAATATCCGTCACACGGACAGCCTCCTCCCCGTTTGCCGCAAGAAGTACCCGGTACCCCTCTGCTTCCAGCAGGGCCCGAAGGGGAGCAAGAATTCTGGCGTCGTCATCAACCAGCAGAATCGTTTTCACAACTGTCGCCAGATCACGAGCATAACTTCGAAGTGTTGCAAAATTCGTTCCCGACCGTGAGGCAATACTCCGTTGGAGTCCGGTGTCGGGCATTTTCGATGTCGTTTGCACTGCGAGCCGGAACATTTATCATTTAGGTGTTTGATCACGTGGCGCACGCACTGACCGTGAACGAGCCCCGGAAAGGTTTTTAAGTTACCTCACCGGTGTCGCGTGACGTAACCGACACGGCGTGTGTGGCGCGCAGGCTTTTGTGGCTTCCTTTGTCGCCGTCAGACGACCGCTTCATCGCATGCCAACACCTACCAATCGCAGTGTCCGGGACGCGCGGCGCGAGTCGCTCATCACCGACCAGTTATTGACACGGGCGTCGCGAGACCCGGATTACCAAGCCGAGGCAAACGCCTTGCGCGGCTTGGCGCGAGCGTTGGCCAGTTCGGACGACGCCATGCTTGATTTACTGGCGCGCGAGGCCGCACGGCTGTGCAATGCCGGCAGTGCCGGCATCAGCGTGCTGGAGTCGCCGGCCGGCAGACCAGCGAGCTTCAGATGGGCGGCGCTTGCGGGGCATTGCGTACCGCTGCTTAACACGTATCGCCCATTCGATGACAGCGTCTGCGGCATCACCCTCGAATTGGGGCGGCCGGAACTATTCCGCGCCCCCCAGCAATATTTCTCTTCGATAGAACTGATAGAGCCCCCGGTAGTGGAGGCATTGCTCGTGCCGATCCCGGTCAAGAACGGCCCCTGGGGGGCAATCTGGGTCATGTCGCACGACAGCTCTGCGCTCTTTGATGCAGAAGATCTGCGATTGCTGACCAGTCTGGCCGATTTCACCGGCGCGGCGATGGAGGTGGCACGACTGAAGGAAATCGCGGAGCAACGCGCAGCCGAGTCGGAAGCCGCACAGGCCGCAATTCGGGACGTGGAAAGACACAAGGATGCATTCATCGCGACACTCAGCCATGAGCTGCGCAGCCCGCTGGCCCCCGTGAGCGCCGCCCTGCAAACGCTAAGACGTCTCGCGCCAGGCCCAGCAGCCGCTCAACCACTTGATATAGCAACACGCCAGTTGGCACGCCTGCAACGGCTCATCGGGGACCTGTTCGATGCATCGCGGCTGCGCAGCGGGAAAGTCTCAGTGACGCTCGCGAGGTGTCTACTCGGAGACATCGTGAAGGATGCCGTCACGGCCGTGACACCGATGGTCGATATCCGGCGACATCGCCTGTTAGTCGTTGCACCCGAGGCACCGGTCTACGTCATAGCGGATGCGGTCCGCCTGACGCAGGTACTGGAAAACGTCCTGAGCAATGCTGCAAAGTATTCGCCGGAAGGGAGTCGGATTCAATTGGAAGTCTCGCTCGAGCGCGAGGCCGGGCAGATGTTGGGTCCGAGGGCGAGCATCGTCCGCCTGACCGTGAGCGACACGGGCTATGGCATTCCGGTGGCCGACCTTCCGGGGGTATTCGACATGTACGCCCAGGCCGGCGCTCATGTCAGACGCGAAGGAGGACTGGGAATCGGCCTTGCACTCGTAAAGTATCTAGTCGAAGCCCACAGAGGCACGGTGTCGATCCGCAACAACGAACAGGTCCCGGGCACGACGGTATCCATTTTGTTGCCCATCGTCGCTGATGAGCCTGATGAACCGGGGCAACTCGATGCATCGCGCAAGCGCGTCACACCGTGCCGCATCATGCTGGTCGACGACGATGTCGACACCGTCGAAGCGCTAGCCGCCTTGCTTGCGCTCGAGGCACATATCGTCCAGACATCGACTACCGCACATGAAGCGCTCGAAAAGTTTTCCGAATTTGCTCCTGATGTTGCTCTCATCGATTTGCACATGCCGCAAGTCGACGGATTCGCTTTGATGCGAGCGCTTCGTGGCGTTTCGAATTCGATGAACACTATATTCGTCGCAGTCACCGGGAGCGTGTCGACGGACGAACACGATGCCTCACTGGATGCCGGTTTTGACTATCACCTGCCCAAGCCGGTCGACTTCGACGAGTTGACGCGCGTTCTCGACAAGCAATGTGGCAGCGATCTCAGCCAGGGAAATCAAGGGCGCCACGATTGCAGCGTCTGATTTTCTTTCAACTCAGGCGTCGACAACGACGAAATGAACCGTGTTGAATTGGAGTGCCTTGGATGGAGCATGAAATATATAAAGGCTACGAGTTGTGGGGACACGTGATAGCACGGCGGGACGAGCTGCAATCGCGGGACGGTTACGCGGCTAGCGGTACGGTTATGCAGGATCGCCGGCTGGTGGAAGCATCCGGCGTGCTGGATGTTTTTTACGACGAAGCCGCCGCAATAGAAGCTGGGCTTGCTTGGGCACGTGCGTGGGTAGACACCCATGGTTGATTTCGTTTTTTGAACTTCGCGAATATCACCGTCCTCGAAAGTCGTAAGCATCCCCTACACGTTGATACCAGGCGGTATCTGGACTGGCCTCTCGAGCGTCGTGAGATATGACCTTGAGACAATATCTGCCGCAAATTGCCAACTCGGCAAAGACGCGCGCGAGTGGCCGCATCGAGACGTGAAACCGACGTTCGTTGTCGAATCGTGAATGTCTTTTCAGGGTCGAATTCGGTCCGCCGCTGAACTGCCGAGTTCGGCCAAGAGCTGCCTGTCGCTGCGAACTTCTGAGCGACGGCTTCACACTGATCTTAGTTATTCACGACCAACCTCGCGAATGACCGCTGCCATCGGCGCCTGTCATACTTTGTTGCAGAACGGCGGTCGGTGAGTCATCAGCTTACCCATCTGGTGATGGACGCCAGGGTGATGCTGACGCAGGTCTCTTGGTTCCGGCCAACTACCCAATCCATTTCCATGGCCCCGAACAAGCACAAAAAACCGAACCCATCCACCGCTACAGTTCCTGCCACGGCGCCAGCAGAAGGCGAGCGCCGAGCACTCCGTGGATATATCGGCCAGTATGAGAGGGCAGGCGCTGCAGTCTATGCAGCGCTCGAGCGCGACGAGCTGATGTGGATCGGCGTCGCCGACCGCAACGCGGGCATTGCCGACGACCTGGTACTCGGCTTCGATGGCCTGGTGGTCGGCCACCAGTTCAAGACGTCCAAGTTCCCTGGACCCTTCACTGTTGAGACGCTGCTCACTGGCGCCAACGGCCTCTTGAAGCCCCTGGTTCATGCTTGGCAATGCCTGCGCAAGGACAACACTGGAAGCCGAGTCGAGATTCGCCTGGTTGTCAATGATTTTCCGTCGATTACTGACAAGCCAGGCGACGGTACGCCGCCCCACAGCGCGGCATTTCTTGAGGAGCTCCAGCAGCATGCAAATCGGCCGTTAGCGGATTGGCACATGCCGGAATGGGGCCGACTGATCGACCACCTGCACCGTGAAGCCGGTCTGGACGATGACGACTTCGAACAGTTCTTGCACAGCCTTCGTGTTGTATGCGGAGCTGCGGCAGACTTCATCCAGTCGCACAAGCTGAACGCCGAGCAGGCGCGACAGGCATCCGAGATTGCCAGCGTATTGCCTAAGCTAGTCGCCGACGCACGCGACAAGGACAGGTGGACGCGTGATGAGCTGCTTCGTGAGCTTGGCTGGCGCGATCCCGCCAAGACGCTGCTCATCCATCGGTTTCCAGTCGGTGCCTATGTCCAACGCAACCGCGGCACTGAGGTCAAGCTGCTGGCCGCGTTGCAAACCACCAGTCAGGGCTACGTCTCACTCATAGGTCCGCCTGGCTCCGGGAAATCGACCCTCCTACAGGTGGCGCTGGCCACCGAAGCAAACATCCGGCTTGTCCGCTACCTGGCGTACGTGCCTGGCGCTGCCCAGGGCGTGGGTCGCGGAGAGGCGGATAACTTTCTGACCGATGTCGGCACGCAGCTGCGCAACAGCGGTTTGACTGGACTGCGTCTTCGCGATGACTCGCTGCATGAGCGACGCGAACAGTTCGGCGTTCTGGTGCGGCAGGCTGGGGAACGCTTCGACCGCGACGGGATCCGAACGATCATCGTCGTCGATGGGCTCGACCATGTGCCTCGCGAAGAGCGGCCGACAAATTCGCTGCTGGGCGAGCTACCTCTTCCCGCGGCCATCCCAAATGGGGTTGTATTCGTCCTCGGCACGCAGAGGCTGGATCTCGCGAATCTGAAGCCCGCAGTTAAGGAACAAGCGGAGAAGAACGAGCGGCTGGTTCTCATGAGCCCCCTCGACCGCGAGGAGGTCGCACGGATGGCGGATGCGCTTGGCCTGCCTGCCGACATTCCGCGATCAGAGCTGAGCAAGCTCACGCATGGCCATCCGCTGGCAACGCGCTACTTGATTCAGGCGCTGTTGCACGCGGGCGAAGCCGGCCGCAAGCACCTGCTCAGTGGCGGGATGCCGTTCGACGGTGACATTGAGACCGTGTATACCGCCGCCTGGCGCGAAATCGCAAGCGACAGCGATGCCATGGACGTGCTTGGTTTCATCGCCCGGGCCGAGGCACCCATGGACCTGCAACTGCTGGCCACGGTGGTCAAGGAGTCCGCGATTGAGCGAGCACTGGTCGTTGCACAGCACCTGCTCCGCAGTTCACCCCAGGGATGGAGTGTGTTCCACAACAGCTTCAGGCTGTTCGTCATCGCCCATCCGCGAATCCGCCTCGGTAGCGTCGACGCCGAATATTCCCAGCGCGTGTACCGCGACCTCGCCGAACTGGCGAAGAACGCGCCGCACGAATCGGCGCAGCGGTGGCTTGAGTTGCGCTACCGCGCCCGTGCCGGCGACGGTGCCGATGTGCTTGCGCTGGCAGTGCCCGCTCGCTTCAGGCAACACCTGGCTGACGGGCGCTCTATCGCCGAGATCCACGCCGATATCCGGCTGGCTCTGCTAGCAGTGCGTGGAACGCACGATGCGACCGCCTTCACACGGCTGTTGCTGTGTAGTGACGAAGTGGGCCGGCGCGAAACAGCCCTTGAGTATGCCAACCAGCTTCCCCTGGCGATGCTGGCAGTCGGGGACATCGATTCAGCCGTCTCTTTTGTGCAGTACTTCCCCAGCCAGGGCTACGAGGTTGTCGACGCTCTGTTGGTGCGAGGCGACTTCGAGCGAGCGAAGGAGCTATTTGAAAGCCTCGAACCACTATCGCAGCTCCATACGTCCAAGTTCCAGAACCACGGGCACGAACACAACATCAACGAATTTGAGAAGTGGGCAAGGCGTGTCGTTCATTTCCGAGACACCGAGCAGATCCAGACAGCGATTGACCACCTCGCTGCAGAGGGGCTACGCCAGCGCGATAAGCTGGATCCAGAAACTGTCAGCGCGCTGCGCCAACATCTGAGGAGGGAAGCCGCAGAGGCGACGCTCCTTAAGAAGGTTCGCACCGATCCACAAGAACTCTGCGGCGAGCTCGGGGTAGACAACGAAGACAAGCCGTCTGTAATGGTTCGCGCAGGGCTTGTGGCAAGTCGGCATGGCGAAGTTGCGCAAGCGCTTGCCCTATTTGACGCCGCTGTCGCCCTTCCCGGCTTCGAAGAGGTGCCAAACGGCTACCGCCGCCGTATGGCACTGATTGCATTCCAAGCTGGCCGTCGTGACCTAGCCGAAGCCCTGTTCGACAAGTTGGTCACACCGATGATCTCCATGTGCGACGACGAGACGGACTTGGCTGGGCTGGGTGATCTGGTCGGTGCGGTAATGCATCACGCGCGGCTTTGCATGCTGCTCAACAAGCCACGGCCAAGCGCGACTCCGTCCAAACATTCCTTCCTTCGTCCGTTCCAGCAGCACGCCTCGGCGATAGGCGTGCTTCTAGGTCGCTCCGACGCCGACAACGCGACCGTGCCGGCTGGTAGCATCCAGGCCGAAGCCCGCGTTGCCCTTGGGTACCTGCTACGTCTAACGTCAGAAGCCGGCAGCAGCGAGTCATATCGCATCCAGCAGGCCCTCAAAGCGATCCCCATACTGGCGCAAGCGCTGCTGAGGCTCAGCGCCAAATGTGGCGAGGATGAGTACCGCGCTGTACTTCGAGAAATTGATGCAGCCATCGCCTCATCGACGCTGGGGGGGACTGCGTACCTGCGGCGCAGGTTGGCCGTCGATGCGTATCGGGTTGACGGTGACCGTGCGGGGGCCGTCGACCGGCTCAACGCGCTCGTGACAGAGCTTCGAGAAAGCACTCCGAGCGAACAGATTGACGGGTTGGCGGATCTGGCCATCGAGTTGGTTGCGGTTGGAGACGTGGAACGGGCGAAGCAGTTGCTGGCGACAGTTCCCGAGCAATGCCTTGGCTATGCGCTAGCTCCCAAAAAAGATCCACAGTACGCAATCTGGCGGGACATCCTGGTCCTTGCGAACACCGCTGACCCGGAGAGCCGTGTGAAGCGGCTCTCAAGCTTGATGCGGCAGGTCGGCGGCATGACCGAAACGGAAGGGTCGTCGGCCGCGCACCGCCTGACAATGTCGCTGATTGAGGAAGCGATGCAGGTCGGGCCTCGCTTCGGCTTCGAGGTGTCAAAGACACTGGCAGATTGGCATCTGATTGGCTGGCCGAACCGCGTCGATCTGCTCATGACGGGGATGGCCCGGCGAAGCCCTGACTTCGTCTTGCCTTGCGCTACCGTCTGGTGCGGGCTCTGCCTACCGTTCTACATGGAACCGCACTACCGGGATCCGTATCACGTCGGCGACTTCATCGACGCCGCCGCCGACGCGGCAGGCCCCGGCCAGATTGAGCCGCTCACGCTGATGCTATTGGGGGCGATCGAGGTAGTCAGCAGAGCACACGAGAGGGTCGCACTGCTCCGACGCCTTCGCACCGCGGCCGGAAGACATGGGTTCTCGTCTGCGGAGGTTGAAGCCGCTGTAGCCCGATGGATGTCAGAGGCGCCGGAACCTCGACACTCGTCTACGCCCAGCAAGTATGACTCTGCGGCCACTCTCGAGGAGCTTGAGCTCGAGTTTGATGCGGATGGCGACGAACTGAACTACAACGCTCCGTACCGATTCAGATATCTGGCCGAGAAAGCTCCGCTTCATCCAGTGCGGAGGATGTTTGAGCGTTGGCAAGTCTTGCGGGACGACGCACGCTGTCGCTTCCTGATGGTGAAGCGGTTAGCTGCGGCAGGTGAGATTGAGTACGCCAAGAAGCTGATTCAGGGCTACGCGACAAGCAAGAACCCCTGGAGCGCCTGGAGCCAATGGATGGGTGGCGGCAAGTTCCTCTACTTTGAGGCCAAGAAGCTCTTGGAGGGGCCATCCACGTCCCCTGTCGCCTTCGAGAACATCGTCGATTCAGTGGCGGCGGGCGAGGAGAGCATCCAGTCGCTGCTGACAGACCTGGATTCGATATTGCCAGTAATCAGCGCGACGCCGGACTGGCCGGCCATCTGGTCGCTGCTTGAGGAGCAGATGGCCTGCACTCGCGAATTCCAGCTGGGACGATCATTCCAGCCGAGCGAGCTACCGCTCAGCGACACGGATCTTTTGGAGGACTTGCTGCACTTTGCCTATCGGCTCCCCGTTATTGACGTTCAGCGACACGCTCGCAACTGCGCGCTGCGCTTGGCGGGGCAAGCCGGATACGGTCAAGCTTTGTTCGAGTCCCTTATGCGGCGGCTTCTAACCGGCGATTCCGATGCCCCCCTGCAAGCGCTCGGAACGCTGCTGGCTGTTGACAGCGCGGGCCTTGCGCCTGAGCTGGGCACTGCCGTGGCTGCGTTGGTCAGTCACCGAGATATTTCGGTAGCAGAGTCAGCCGCGCTCTTGTCGTATCTTTGGGGAGTGGCAGCCTCCATCGACGCGAAGCCACTGCCGTTCTTCTATAGCCTCGAACTGGAGGCCCCCTCAGAGGGCGACCATGCGTTTAAGGACGAGAGAACCGGTGCGATGCGAGTCGAGTCGCCGCTTGGCTGGACCCAGATGCTGCGCTCGACAGCACAGTACCTTGCGCAAGCGGTAGGCATCGACGAGATGACAATCCGTCAACGCGCGGCGATGCTCATCCAAGATTGGGGCGGACTCGAGGCATTCGGGCCTTCTGCTGTCAAAGCGCTTGAGGCTCAACTTCGCGCCCTCGACATGCAGATCACATATCTGAAACCCCATGCCTACATTGCAATTACCGCTCTTCGCCATGTCGCGGGAGAACTGCGGCTAGCAGGCAAGTTGAACGGCCGCTACAGGCCGACGCTGTTGGAGCGTTTGGGTTGTCCTCTTCCGCCTCGGCCGCTGAAGTTGCCGCGAGTGCGCCCAGAGTGGATCCGCATGCCGCTGTTTGACCGACATGCGGGTTGGTCTGAGCGAGATAAGAAGTGGCTTGACGAGGTCGACAGCGACGTTGCGGCCTTCCCGGCACACCACGATGGCCAAGTCGTGGCTGAGGTGTCGCGTTTCAAAGTATTCAGGCCACGCCTGTCAGAGCAGCGCCTCTACAGATTTCGAGCACCCTCGGCACAAACTGATGGTGAGGACTTCGGCCAGTGCTATGCCACATTGCCAATCGCTGTGTGGCTAGGCCAGCACGTCGCCCTCGACAATGACTTGGCTCCGACGCTGGTAAGGCGAGTTGTTTGCTCCGTGGACACGGGCTTCGACGCAGCAGCCTATCCATTCGCGTTGTGCCCAAACTGGTTGATAAGGCTTCGCTGGCGCGCGCATGACGAAGAACCCAGCGTCTTCCTTGACGCGAGCGGAACTGTGGTCGCAAAGCTCCATTGGTGGCGTGACGCCGGCCCGGTTGATATCGATGCGGAGTCTATATGGGGCGAGGGTTGCTACCTCGTTCTGACGCCGGTAGGCCTCGAACAGATCACCACTGCCCGTGGGAAGCTCGCCCTGGACATTAACGTGTTCGCAAGCAGGCAGATCAAGCAACCGAGCAGCTACGGGCAATCTCTCTTGAAGACGGCGAAGAACGGCTATTCGCTCTAAGTCGTGCACATTAGCTGCGATGCCGGGCGAGAGAGCTCAAGCTGGCGCTTCCGGCTGGGGGCCTAGCGTTCGTCGTGGCTCAACGACCGACCGCTATTCGATGCGGAGCAGTCATCGGCCGTTCCTCATCGAACTTCCGCCTTGGGTCGAATTCGGTCCGCCGTTGAACTGCCGAGTTCGGGCAAGAAGGGGCCTTCACACGCTGTTGGCAAACGTCCGCTGACGAGCGACGAGCTGACCTTACCCCGTCGAAGTATCCCGCTGTAAAGTTAGTGGCAAGGCCGCAGGAGAAACCTTGTCATGAAGAAATCGCGGTTCACGGAAGAGCAGATCATTGGCGTTCTGAAGGAAGCCGATGCGGGCATGAAGGTCGCGGACTTGTGTCGTAAGCACGGCATTTCCGACGCCACCTTCTACAATTGGCGTAGCCGCTACGGCGGGATGGACGTCTCTGAGGCACGGCGCCTGCGTAAGCGTTGCCCCATCACCGTCTCGACATGGCAGCGGCGAGTGTCCAGAGTAGGCCCCACCAAATCGAGTGGTGGAGCCCATTTTGTCAACAGA
>NZ_RBZU01000001.1:715792-1202958 GCF_003628125.1 Pararobbsia silviterrae | reverse complement strand
CGCCGAGCGCCGCGTCGCCGCGCGACAGGCCGCGGCCGCGGCCCACCGCGCGCCGTCCGCGGGCAGCGGCACGGACGACGCGTCCGCTTCGGCTGCCGGCCCGGCGCTCGCCTCACCTGCATCGCAGGGCCTGAGCCCAGCCACGGGATTAGCGCCCGGTTTCGACTCGAACCCGACCTCCGCTCGCTCGGACGCGACATCCGGAATCGAATCCAGTGCGGCAGCCGCGGCCGCATCCGACACGGGTGCGGGAGCGCCCGCCGCGGGAGCGCCCGGCGCACCCTCGCCCGAAGACCGCAAGCGCGCGATCATCGCCGCGGCGCTCGAACGCGCGCGGCAGAAGAAGGCCGATCTCGCCGCGCACGGCCTCGGCCCCAAGAACACGGAGCACGTCAGCGCGAGCGTCCAGGCGCAGATCGACGAGGCCGACGCGCGACGCAAACGTCTGGGCATCGATTCCGATCAAGATTGACCCGTCATGGCCGCGCTCGACGCGCGCGGCCGACTCCTCTCGACACGACCTCATGAACGCGACCAAACGCCGTGCGATCTTCGAAACGCTCCAGCGTCTCGATCCCGAACCGAAAAGCGAGCTCGACTACACGACGCCGTTCGAGCTGCTGATCGCGGTCATGCTGTCGGCCCAGGCGACCGACGTCTCGGTCAACAAGGCGACGCGCAAGCTCTATCCGGTCGCGAACACGCCCGAGGCGCTGTTCGCGCTCGGCGAGGCGCGCCTGAGCGAATACATCCGCACGATCGGGCTCTACCGGACCAAGGCCAAGAACGTCATCGCGACGTGCCGGCTGTTGCTCGATCGATTCGGCGGCGAGGTGCCGCAGGATCGCGAAGCGCTCGAATCGCTGCCCGGGGTCGGGCGCAAGACGGCCAATGTCGTGCTCAATATCGCGTTCGGCGAACCGACGATCGCCGTCGACACGCATATCTTCCGCGTCGCGAACCGTACGGGCCTCGCACCGGGCAAGGACGTGCGCGCCGTCGAAACCGCGCTCGAAAAGGTCACGCCGCCCGAGTTCCGGCTCCATGCGCATCACTGGCTGATCCTGCACGGGCGCTATGTGTGCAAGGCGCGCGCACCGTTATGCACGCAGTGCGCGATCGAGCCGGTTTGCGAGTTCAAGCAAAAAGCGAAGCAGCCGCGTCCGTGAGCGCGGTGCGCCCGGCGCCCCCTGGCCGTCGCGATCGCGCGCGCAGGCGTAAAATGCGACTCCCGACCGGCCGCATCGAACGGCCTTCTCCCCCGCAACACAGATCATGATGTTCAACCCGACCCGCGACGAAGTCCGCCAGTTCTTCACCGAAGCCTGGCGCAAGCAGCAAACCGGCCAGATCCTCACGCCGCTCGAAACGATGGCCGCGGACTGGGTCGCCGCGCATCCCGAGTATCACGACGTGCTCTCGGCCTCCGAATCGACCGTCAAGGACTACACGCCCGAGGGCGGCCAGACGAATCCGTTCCTGCACCTGTCGATGCACCTCGCGATCAGCGAGCAATTGTCGATCGACCAGCCGCCCGGCATCCGCGCCGCGCACGACCGGCTCGCCGCGAAGCTCGGTTCATCGCATGACGCCCAGCACGCGATCATGGAATGTCTGGGCGAAACGCTCTGGGAAGCGCAGCGCTCGGGCACGCCGCCCGACCACGAGGCCTATCTCGAACGGATCCGGCGCCGCGGCACGCAACAGTAAGCGCGAACCGTAAGCGCGTTCCGTCAGCGCGTTCGAACAGTCAACGCGTTCGGCGCCGCTGGCAGAGGAAAAACGGAAGGGGGAAGGCAAGACATGCGAGGCAACGAGCCCCGCATCGGGATGACGGATCGCATACGGGGCCGCGGACGGCCCCGTCATCGCAATCGTTACTTCTTCTGAACCAGATCGCCGGGCAGCGACTGGATATACGCGGCGATATCGCGCAAATCGCTTTCGGACAGACCCTGGACCTGGGCCGCCATGATCGCGTTGTTGCGGCCGAACAGCGGGTTGCCGCCGCCGACCTGATACGAACGCAGCGCGAAGAAAATGTAGTCGTTGAACTGGCCCGCGAGCTTCGGATACTCGGGCGAGACCGGGTTGTTCAGCGTCGCGCCGTGGCACGCCGAACAATTGTGCGTCGTGACGAGGTTCTTGCCGTTGTCGATGTCGGCCGCGTGCGCCCCTGCGCTGACGCCGGCCAGAATGAACGCGGCCGTCGCCGCGATCTTGCTGATACGCTGATTCATGCGTGCTCCTGTCCGTCTCGGACGAAACGTGCCCGGCCGGTCACTTGTAGGGATTATTCGGCGTTGCCGGCGTTTGCGCGGCATAGTACGCGGCGATGTCGGCGATGTCCTGATCGGACAGCGAGACCGCGTTCGCATGCATCGTCTGATACTTGCGGTCGCCCTTTTGGTATTCGTGCAACGCCGATTCGATGTAGCGGGCATTCTGGCCGCCGAGCTTCGGCACGCGATAGACCTCCGGGTAGGCCGTCCGGTAGTCCGGAATGCCATGACAGCCGATACAGGCCGCCACCTTGCCCTGCCCGGCCTTCGCGTTGCCGACGACATCGGCGGACGCGCCGGTCGAAGCGGCCGCAAGAGCAGCCAGCACGGCAATCGTCACTTGTCTTTTCATAGCTTTATCAACCTGAGCGTTCGGGGGACCCGGAGTCGGGGCGCCCGCAACGGGGCACCGGAGCGACGACCGGCGGCCGTGACTATTCGAATTTATCGGCACGCAGGCCAAAAAACCGGTGCATTGTAGCGTGCGCGCCGCCGGGTCGTCCACAGACTGCGGCCCAACGGCCTTGC
This sequence comes from Pararobbsia silviterrae, assembly GCF_003628125.1. Taxonomy (GTDB): domain Bacteria; phylum Pseudomonadota; class Gammaproteobacteria; order Burkholderiales; family Burkholderiaceae; genus Pararobbsia; species Pararobbsia silviterrae. The sequence goes on along the minus strand of NZ_RBZU01000001.1, from coordinate 1,200,148 downwards.
AGCATGCCGGCGCCCCCCGCCTTCTGACCTATACTGGGCCCTTCGACGTCCAACCGGCCCTCCGTCATGCGCTTTGAAGGTTCCTCCCAATACGTCGCGACCGACGACCTGAGGCTCGCCGTCAACGCGGCCGTCACGCTCGAACGGCCCCTACTGATCAAGGGCGAGCCCGGCACCGGCAAAACCATGCTCGCCGAGGAAGTCGCCGCGGCGCTCGGCATGCCGCTGCTGCAATGGCATATCAAGTCGACGACCAAAGCCCAGCAGGGTCTCTACGAATATGACGCGGTCTCGCGGCTGCGCGACTCGCAGCTCGGCGACGAGCGCGTGCGCGACATCCGCAATTACATCGTCAAGGGCGTGCTCTGGCAGGCCTTCGAGGCGGAGCAGCAAAGCGTGCTGCTCATCGACGAGATCGACAAGGCCGATATCGAGTTCCCGAACGATCTGCTGCGCGAACTCGACCGCATGGAGTTCTACGTCTACGAGACGCACGAACTCGTGCGGGCGCGCCACCGTCCGCTCGTGATCATCACGTCGAACAACGAAAAGGAGCTCCCCGACGCGTTTCTGCGCCGCTGCTTCTTCCACTACATCAAGTTTCCCGACGCGGCGACGATGCAGCAGATCGTCGACGTGCACTATCCGGGCATCCGCAAGGCGCTCGTCAGCGCGGCGTTGACGAATTTCTTCGAATTGCGCAACGTGCCGGGCCTCAAGAAGAAGCCCTCGACGTCCGAACTGCTCGACTGGCTCAAATTGCTGCTGGCCGAGGACATCCCGCCCGAAGCCTTGCACAGCCAGGACCAGAAGCAGATCATGCCGCCGCTCGCGGGCGCGCTGCTCAAGAACGAGCAGGACATGCACCTGTTCGAGCGGCTCGTTTTCATGAACAGGAGCAACCGGTAGCGGCTGCGCAACCCGACGCCGTGCCGCGCAACGAGGCGTCGCGCGCGCGGACCCCGCCGAGCCGCTTCGCCGCGCCGCGCTCGCGTTAGGCGAGCGCCCCACGCGACGGGGCGCGAGGAGACATGCGATGCTCATCGACTTTTTCTTTTCCCTGCGTCAAGCGAAGCTGCCCGTCAGCGTCAAGGAATACCTGACGCTCGTCGGCGCGCTCGAACGCGAGGTCATCGCACCGTCGATCGACGAATTCTATTACCTCGCCCGGCTCACGCTGATCAAGGACGAGAAGCACTACGACAAGTTCGACCAGGCCTTCGGCGCGTATTTCCATGGCGCGACGTCGGTGCTCGACGCCGGCCTCGACGCGTCGCAGATCCCGCTCGACTGGCTCAAGAAGCGTCTCGAACGCGAGCTGTCACCCGAGGAAAAGGCCCAGATCGAAGCGATGGGCGGCCTCGACGCGCTGCTCGACCGGCTCAAGACGCTGCTCGACGAACAAAAGGAGCGTCACGAAGGCGGCAACAAGTGGATCGGCACGGGCGGCACCTCGCCGTTCGGCCATGGCGGCTACAACCCCGAAGGCATCCGGATCGGCGGCGACGCGGGCGGCAACCGGACCGCGGTCAAGGTCTGGAACGCACGCGCGTACAAGGACTACGACGACGACATCGAACTCGGCACGCGCAATATCAAGGTCGCGCTGCGGCGTTTGCGGCGCTTCGCGCGCGAAGGCGCGGCCGAGGAACTCGACCTCGACGGCACGATCCGAAGTACGGCCGCGAACGCGGGCTGGCTCGATCTGCGCATGGTCCCCGAGCGCCACAACACCGTCAAAGTGCTCATGCTGCTCGACGTCGGCGGCTCGATGGACGACCACATCAAGCGCACCGAAGAGCTGTTCTCGGCGGCCAAAACCGAGTTCAAGCATCTCGAGTTCTTCTATTTCCACAACTGCGTCTACGACTTTCTCTGGAAGCAGAACCGCCGCCGCCATGCCGAACGCTTCCCGACCTGGGAGGTGCTGCACAAGTATCCGTCCGAATACAAGCTCATCTTCGTCGGCGACGCGACAATGGGACCGTACGAAATCCTCCAGCCCGGCGGCTCCGTCGAATACAACAACCCCGAAGCCGGCGCGACGTGGCTCGCGCGCTTCACCGAGCGGTTTCCGCACTTCGTCTGGCTCAATCCCGAACCCGAACGCCTGTGGGAATACCGGCAATCGGTATCGCTGATTCGCCAGCTCATGTCGAACCGGATGTTTCCATTGACGCTCAACGGCCTCGAAGCCGCGATGCGCATGCTCAGTCAATGACCCGGATCGGCCTCGAACCCTGACACCGCACCTGCACACATGAACGCCGTCCCCCCTGTCGCGCCGCCCGGCGGCGCGCCGCTCCCTTTGCGCCCGCTGCGCGACAGCTCGCTGTCGGCGATCGTCGCGGGCTTCGTCGCGATGATGACCGGCTACACGAGCTCGCTGGCCCTGATGTTTCAGGCGGGCCGCAACGCGCATCTGAGCGATGCGCAGATTTCGTCGTGGATCTGGGCCCTCTCGATCGCGATGGCGCTGACGACGATCGCGCTGTCGTTGCGTTTTCGCGCGCCGATCGTCGTCGCGTGGTCGACGCCGGGCGCGGCGCTGCTGATCACGAGCCTCGGCAACGTCCCGTATGCCGATGCGATCGGCGCGTTCATCGTATGCGCCGTGCTGCTCGTGCTCGTCGGCGTGACCGGCGTGTTCGACACGATCATGAAGCGGCTGCCCGCCTCGCTCGCGGCCGCGCTGCTCGCGGGCATCCTGTTCCGCATCGGCATCGCGCTGTTCGGCGCGGCCGAACATGACACCGCGCTCGTGCTCGCGATGTTCGTCACGTATCTCGTCGTCAAGCGGTTCGCGGCGCGCTACGCGATCGTCACGACCTTGCTCGTGGGCATCGCGGCGGCCGCCGCGCTCGGCTTGCTCGACTTCAGTCATTTTCGCGTCGCGTTCGCGCGGCCGGTCTTCACGATGCCGGCGTTCTCGCTTTCGGCCACGATCAGCATCGGCATTCCGCTGTTTATCGTCGCGATGGCGTCGCAGAACGTGCCCGGTCTCGCCGTGCTGCGCGCCGACGGGTATCAGACCCCGTCGTCGCCGCTCATCACCTGGACGGGCATCGCCTCGCTCGTGTTCGCGCCGTTCGGCTCGCACGGCGTGAACCTCGCGGCGATCACGGCCGCGATCTGCACCGGTCCCGACGCGCATCCGGACCCGCGCCGCCGCTATACGGCGGCCGTCTGGAGCGGCGTGTTCTATTTGCTCGCGGGCACGCTCGGCGCGACGATCGCCGCCTTGTTCGCCGCGTTCCCGAAGACGCTCGTGATCTCGATCGCCGCGCTCGCGCTGTTCGGATCGATCATGAACGGACTCGCCAACGCGATGGCCGACGCGCGCCAGCGCGAGCCGGCCCTGATCACGTTCATGGTGACCGCCTCGGGCCTCACGCTGCTCTCGATCGGCTCCGCGTTCTGGGGGCTCGTCGCGGGCGTCGTCGCGTACGTCATTCTCGCGGCGCGCCGATGAAGCAGGCCGTGTCGCATCACCCGATTCATGCGCCTGCCCGTCGTCACCGACCTCGCGCGCGGCCGATCGCCGCGTTCGCGGCCGGCCTGATCGTCGCCGCGTGCGCGGGCCTCGTCGCCCTGCCCGCGTGCGCGAAAACGGCGCTCGCCCAGTACGGCGAACCGAAGTACTCGGCCGGCTTCACGCATTTCGACTATGCCGACCCCGATGCGCCGCGCAACGGCGCGCTCGCCTTCGCGAACTACGATCAGAACCAGAGCTACGATTCGCTGAATCCGTTTCTCGTGCGCGGCGCGCCGGCCCCCGATATCGCGAACCTCATGTTCGATACGCTGATGGTCCGCAGCTGGGACGAGCAGGCGTCCGAATACGCGTTGATCGCCGATGACGTCGAGGTCGCGGCCGACGGCGCATCGGCGACGTTCCATATCAATCCGAAGGCGCGCTTCAACAACGGCGACCCGATCACGGCCGCCGACGTGCGGTACTCGTTCGACACGCTGAGCAGCAAGGCCGCCTCGCCGCTCGTCAACGCGCAGTTCTCGGTCATCGCGCGCGCGGTCGTCGTCGATGCGTCGACCGTGCGCTTCGAATTCAAGCGTCCCGAGCGCGATGCGCCGCTGATCGCGGGCGACCTGCCCGTGTTCTCGCGCAAGTGGGGGCAACGCCCCGACGGATCGCATCTCGCCTTCGATGCGCTCGCGACCGAACCGCCGATTTCGAGCGGCGCCTACCTCATCGAGTCGCGCAAGAACGACCATACGATCACCTATCGCCGCAACCCGGACTATTGGGCCGCCGACCTGCCGACGCGCAAGGGCGCGTTCAACTACGCGCGCATCACGTTCAAGCTCTATCTCGATCAGTACACGATGCTCGAGTCGTTCAAGGCGGGCGACACCGACGTGCGCGTCGAATACAGCTCGACGCAATGGGCGCGCAAATACGTCGGCAAGAATTTTCGCAACGGCCTGCTGACGCAGGGCAGCTTCTCGAATCACAGCGCGCAGATGCAGGGCATGGTCTACAACATGCGCCGGCCGATGTTCGAGGACATCCGTGTGCGCAAGGCGCTCGTCTACGCGTTCGACTACGAGTGGATGAACCGCATGATGTTCTACGGCCAGTACCGGCGCATCCAGAGCTACTTCCAGGACGGGCCGTTCCAGGCGCTCGGCACGCCGAGCCCGCGCGAGCGCGCGCTGCTCGAACCGTTGCGCGACAGCGTGCCGCCCGAGGTGTTCGGCCCCGTGCTCACGCAGCCGACGACGACCCCGCCGAATTCGCTGCGCGAGAATCTGCGCAAGGCGCGCGATCTGCTCGCGCAAGCGGGCTGGACCTATCGCGACGGCGCGCTGCGCGACGCGAAGGGCACGCCGATGACGATCGAGATCCTCGACGACGAGCCCGGCATGGATCGCGTGATCATGCCGTACATCCGGAACCTGCAGACGCTCGGCATCCAGGCCTCGATGCGCGAGGTCGACAGCGCGCTCTTCCAGAAGCGGCTCGACCACTTCGAGTTCGACATGACGACGTTCATCTATCCGATCACGATGATTCCGGGCGTCGAGCTGACCCATCGCTTCACGAGCGCGTCGGCCGACCAGATCGGTTCGGAAAACTATGCGGGCCTCAAGTCGAAAGCCGTCGACGCACTCGTCAACGACGTGCTGTCCGCGAATACCGTCGACGACCTGACGACCGCGACACGCGCGCTCGACCGCGTGCTGATCGACAGCTATCTGCTCGTGCCCGAGTACTACCTGCCGAACTCGCGGATCGCGTACAAGAACACGATGGGCTTTCCGCGCACGACCCCGCTGACCTATCAGTACGAAGACTGGATCATCGGCTATTGGTATCGGAAGCCCGACTAGGAACCCCCATGTTTGCGTATATCTTGAGGCGCCTGCTCCTGATGATCCCGACGCTGATCGGGGTCGTGACGCTGACGTTCGTCGTCACGCAATTCGTGCCCGGCGGTCCCGTCGAGCAGATGATGACGCAGCTCCGGCACGGACAGTCGCGCGGCGGCGAAGGCGGCAGCGGCGGCGGAGTCGGGTATCACGCGAGCCAGGGGCTCGATCCGCAACAGGTCGAGGACATCAAGAAGCAGTTCGGCTTCGACAAGCCGCCGCTCACGCGTTACGTCCTCATGCTCGAAGACTACGCGACGTTCCGGCTCGGCGACTCGTACTACCAGCATGCGAGCGTCTGGTCGGTGATCGTGTCGAAGCTGCCGGTGTCGCTGACGCTCGGGCTCTGGACGCTCGTGCTGACCTATGCGGTCGCGATCCCGCTCGGCATCGCGAAGGCGGTCCGCGCGGGGTCGCGCTTCGATACGTTCACGAGCGTGGTCGTGCTCGTCGGGTATGCGATTCCGGGCTTCGTGCTCGGCGTGCTGCTGCTCATGCTGTTCGGCGGCGGCACGTTCTGGCAGGTGTTTCCGATGCGGGGCCTGACGTCGGACAATTTCGCCGACCTCTCGCTGGCCGGCAAGGTCCTCGACTATCTGTGGCATATCGTGCTGCCGGTGACCGCGTCGGTCGTCGGCAACTTCGCGATCGTGTCGATCCTCACGAAGAACACGTTCCTCGACGAGATCGGCCGTCAGTACGTGCTGACCGCGCGAGCCAAGGGCGCCCCCGAACGGCGCGTGCTCTGGCGGCATGTGTTCCGCAACGCGATGATCCCGCTGCTCACGGGCCTGCCGGCCGCCTTCGTCGGCGCCTTCCTCAACGGCAGCCTGCTGATCGAGACACTGTTCTCGCTCGACGGCATGGGCCTGCTCTCGTACGACGCGGTGATTCGCCGCGACTATCCGGTCGTGCTCGGCTCGCTCTATCTGTTCACCCTCATTGGTCTCGTGACCAAGCTCATTGCAGACGTCTGCTATGTCCTCGTCGACCCCCGCATCCAATTCCACAGCCTGGACCGCTGATCCGGCCGCCGGTGCGGCCGCCGTCCCGGTCTCGCCCGGGCGGCGGATCTGGCTGCGTTTCAAGCGGCAGCGTCTCGGCTACTGGAGTCTCGTGATCTTCGTCGCGATGTGCGTCGTGAGCCTGTTCGCGGAGGTGCTCGCGAACGATCGCCCGCTCGTCGTGCGCTACGACGGCCATTACTACTTTCCGATCGTTCGCAATTACTCGGAACTCACGTTCGGCGGCGACTTCCCCGCGATGACGAACTATCTCGATCCGTACATCCGCAAGCGGCTCCAGTCGGGCCGCAATTTCGCGATCTATGCGCCGAACCCCTACCGGTACGACACCGTCGATTACTTCGCGGCCAAACCGTGTCCGGCCGCGCCGAGCGCGCAGAACTGGCTCGGCACGGACCAGTTCGGCCGCGACGTGCTCGCGCGCGTGCTCTACGGTTTCCGGCTCTCGATGCTCATGGCGCTCGCGCTGACCGCGGTCGGCGTCGTCGCGGGCACGCTGATCGGCGCCGTGCAGGGGTTTTACGGCGGCCGCACCGATCTGATCGGCCAACGGCTCATCGAGATCTGGAGTTCGATGCCCGATCTCTATTTGCTGATCATCTTCGCGTCGATCTTCGAGCCGTCGCTCGTGCTGCTGTTCATCCTGCTGTCGATGTTCGGCTGGCTCGTCGTGTCGGACTATGTGCGCGCCGAGTTCCTGCGCAATCGCGCGCTCGACTACGTCAAGGCCGCACGCACGATGGGGCTGTCGAACGCGCAGATCATCTGGCGTCACATCCTGCCCAACAGCCTCACGCCCGTCATCACGCTGCTGCCGTTTCGGATGAGCGCGTCGATTCTGTCGCTGACGAGTCTCGACTTTCTCGGCCTCGGCGTGCCGCCCCCGACGCCGAGTCTCGGCGAACTGCTGCAGGAAGGAAAGAACAACCTCGATGCATGGTGGATCTCGGTCTCCGCGTTTTCGATTCTCGTCGTCACGATGCTGCTGCTGACGTTCATGGGCGACGCGCTGCGCAACGCGCTCGATATGCGTACGCACGGCTCGCAAACGGAGGCCGCGTAAGTCGATGAAGACGATCCCGCCTGCGCTCGCCACGCATCACACGAGCACCGCGCACGCGCATGGCGCGGCCGCGCGCCCGCTGCTTGAAATCGACGGCTTCTCGGCGCGTTTCGGCGAGACGGTCGCGGTACGCGATCTGAGTCTCTCGATCGCGCGCGGCGAGCGTGTCGCGCTCGTCGGCGAATCGGGCTCGGGCAAGAGCGTGACGGCGCTGTCGATCCTGCGGCTCGCGCAGGGCGCGACGCTGAGCGGCGCGATCCGTCTCGACGGCGAGAACCTGCTCGACAAAAGCGAACACGCGATGCGAGGGCTGCGCGGCAAGCATGTGTCGATGGTGTTCCAGGAGCCCATGACCGCGCTCAATCCGCTCTACACGATCGGGGCGCAGATTGGCGAAAGCCTGCTGCTGCACGAGGGTCTGCGGCCGAATGCCGCGCGCGCGCGGGGCATCGAGTTGTTGAGGCGCACGGGCATCGACGCCCCCGAACGACGCATCGACAGTTTTCCGCATCAGCTTTCGGGCGGACAACGTCAGCGCGCGATGATCGCGATGGCGCTCGCGTGTCGGCCCCGGCTGCTGCTCGCCGACGAGCCGACGACCGCGCTCGACGTCACCGTGCGTCAGCAGATCGTCGATCTGCTCATCGGCATTCAGGAGCAGGAGGCACACGACCATGGCATGGCGGTATTGCTGATCACGCACGATTTGAATCTCGTGCGCCGGTTCGCTCAGCGCGTCGCCGTCATGGAACAGGGCGTGCTCGTCGAAACGAACACGACCGAGGCGCTGTTCGGCGCACCCCGGCACCCGTACACGCAGCGCCTGCTCGACAGCGCGCCGAAGCGGCGCGTCGTGCCCGTCGATCCGCATGCGCCCCGCATCGTCGAGATCGATACGCTCTCGGTCGACTACCGCGTCCCGGCCAAGGGGCTGCGTTCGCTGTTCCGTCGCGATCGGTTCCGTGCCGTGCACGGCGTGAGCTTCACGTTGCGGCGCGGGGAAACGCTCGGCGTCGTCGGCGAGTCGGGCTCGGGCAAATCGACGCTCGCGTCGGTCGTGCTCGGTCTACAGCGCGCGGCCGCGGGCACCGTCCACATCGACGGCCAGCCGATGGACGGACCGCGTTCGGCAAGCGCGCGCAAGGCGCTGTATTCGAAGATGCAGGTCGTGTTCCAGGATCCGTTCGGCTCGTTGTCGCCGCGCATGACGATCGAGCAAATCGTCGGCGAGGGCCTCGTCGTCCACCAGCCCGGCATGACGTCCGCGCAGCGCCGTCAGCGAATCGCGGCGCTGCTCGACGAGGTCGGCTTGCCCGCCGAATCGATGCCGCGCTATCCGCACGAGTTTTCGGGCGGCCAACGTCAACGGATCGCGATCGCCCGCGCGCTCGCGGTCCAACCCGAATTCATCGTGCTCGACGAACCGACGAGTGCGCTCGACGTGTCGATTCAGCAGCAGGTGCTCGCGCTGTTGACCACGCTCCAGCAGAAATACACGCTCAGTTACCTGTTCATCACGCACGATCTCGCGGTCATGCGCGCGATGGCGCATCGGATCATCGTCATGAAATCGGGTCGCATCGTCGAAGCCGGCGATGCGCTCGACATCCTGACGCGGCCGGCCGATCCCTATACGCAGGCGCTGCTGAACGCATCGTTGATGCGTGGGGCCGACGCGACTCGGCCCTGAACGGACGGATCGTCGCGATCGATGAGCGCGCGGCGTCGGACACGCATCGATCCGGGCGCGGCCGCCGGAACGGCGGGCGAAGCATGCGAGCCCGACGGCACGCGACGCGATGCGGCAGCGCAATATCCGTGCGGTACCGGCCACCGGCCACCGGCCGCTGCGCGGAGGTCGGCGCACGCCGGCGCCGACGCGCAACGGCAAGCGCCCCAAACCCCGTCACCGCAAGGCGGGCGGCCCGCCGAGCGGCGCTCCACTGCACGATCGGTAAGAACGCGGCAAAATCATAGCGGCCACCGGTCACAAAAGGACTAGTCTTGCTTGTCCGGTGGAAGCACAATAGAAGACTCCTTCCGTTGAATCGCGACTGCCATGACCGCACTCGACCAGCTCAAGCAATACACGACCGTTGTCGCCGACACCGGCGACTTCCAGGCCATCGCTCAATACAAGCCGCGGGACGCGACAACCAATCCGTCGCTGATTCTCAAGGCTGTCCAGAAGCCCGAATATCGGCCGCTGCTCGAAAAAGTCGTCCGCGAGAGCAACGGCGATTCGCTCGAAGCGATCATCGACAAGCTGCTGATCACATTCGGCACCGAAATCCTCAAGATCATTCCGGGTCGCGTGTCGACCGAAGTGGATGCGCGTCTGTCGTTCAACGTGCAGGGCTCGATCGACAAGGGCCGCCACCTGATCTCGCTCTATGAGAAGGCGGGTGTGTCGCGCGAGCGGATCCTGATCAAGCTGGCCTCGACATGGGAAGGCATCCGCGCGGCGGAAGTGCTCCAGAAGGACGGCATCAACTGCAATATGACGCTGCTGTTCTCGCTCGCGCAGGCTGTCGCGTGCGCCGAGGCGAATGCGAAGCTGATCTCGCCGTTCGTCGGCCGGATCTACGACTGGTACAAGAAGGCGGCCGGTCCCGCATGGGACGAACAGAAGAACGGCGGCGCGAACGACCCCGGCGTGCACTCGGTCCGCACGATCTATGCGTACTACAAGAAGTTCGGGTATCCGACCGAGGTGATGGGCGCGAGCTTCCGCACGACGTCGCAGATCCTCGAACTCGCGGGCTGCGATTTGCTGACGATCAGCCCCGACCTGCTCCAGACGCTCTCGGAAGATGCGAATCCGGTCGAGCGCAAGCTCGTCCCGGAAGCCGCAAAGAATGATCCGATCGCGCGCATCGCGGTCGATGAAGCGTCGTTCCGCTTCCAGCTCAACGAAGACGCGATGGCCACCGAAAAGCTGTCCGAAGGTATCCGGACATTCGCGGCCGACGCGATCAAGCTCGAAAAGCTGATTCTCGAACTGCAGAAACAACCGGCCTGATACAACCGGCCTGACGCGCCTCGTGCGCGATCCTCGATCCTCAATCCGAAACGGGCGTGGATCGAACCCGAAGTGCCCGATTCGCCAAAGCGTCTCGGGCATTTTTATTGTCTGCCGCAGAGACCGACGCGGGATCGAACATGAGGTGCGGGCGGTTGGGCGGTTGGGCGGTTGGGCGGTTGGGCGGTTGGGCGGCACACCGTATCGCACCCTCGGACGTGCGCCACACTCACCCGCCGTAGCGGACAGCGCGGACCCGCTCGCGCCTTGCTCCGCCCTTGGCGCCACCGTTGCGCTCAGCAGCACTCAAACGACTCGGCCGCACGTCCCAAGTACCTGCACGCTCGTCGCATCCAATAAGCGAAATCCCACGGTCTTCGAAGCCTTTCGATCGAACGTCATCGTCACCTCGCAACCGTCGAGATGTCCCGTACGTTCGATCAGGTGGTCGGGAAAATCGATCGAGCCACACGCGAAGCATGCAAGCGCATCGGCGACGGCTTCGTGCGATTGAAAACGGACGTGATGCATCGCCATCAAACGATTTAAATTATCGAGCAGCGCGTGCTTGTTCATCCGTCGTCCATGCGTCAACGTCCACGCGACCTCCGCAAGGGCCACTAACGAGACATAGCCCGTTCGCTCGGCCGACAGTGTGCCCACGAGCGCCATGACGATCGGCGTCTGCAAAGGGTCGTCGCACATCAAATACCGAAGGAGGATGTTCGTATCCAATCCGATCACGACGGGCCTCTTGTGCGATCCGCCGCGCCCTCGACTTCTGCCTCGTCGTCGGACAGATCCACGTCATCCGGCCGATCGGCCTCCGCTCGAATCACACCGATGACGAGCTCCATCTCCGCATGGGTCAATTTCCGTCCGCGATGCCACTTAAGCAGCGCCTCCGTTTCTTCAAACGTGCAACCGGTGTCGATCGGCTCTCGACCTTCCAACGCTGTCGCCGCGTCAAGGTTGCACGCGATCATCACGTACCGCGCCTGATCTTCCGACCAGTAGAAAAGCACGCGATCGCCTTCACGCAGGTTCAGACGTTTGCGCATGTCTTTCGGGAGCTTGATCCTCCCTTTCTTTTCCATGAAGACTTCCGGCATTTCGACTCCCCAATAAGTACTCGTCAGGCGCACCAATATAGGCCGCTCGCGGGGTTCGCGAATGCGGTGCGCTCATTTGTCGCATGACGGCGCCACACCATGGAGCCATTGAACACGGTCTCGACTTCGATGGGGAGTCGGCCGATCGGCCAACGAACGCTCAACGCATGACCCGCGGCAACCACGAAACAGCCCCGAGGCGCGTACGCGTGACCTGGCCGGACGCACCGTTCGATCGCCGCGCACAAAACAAAACCCCGGCTTCCTCACGAAAACCGGGGTTTGTCTATCGATACGTATCGGTCTGACGCACAGATCGTCGCGCCCATCACGACGCGACACATCCGCACTCACTCGAATTCATCTCATACCGGATCGAGATAATCCTCGGGCAAGGTTTTGTCGACCGTCTTGTCGAAGCCCATCGCATTGAACCCATACGACAAGCCGATCGAGATCACGACGTTGACGATCAGCGACCAGACCGCCGCATAGCCCGGAATCGCATACCCGAACAAATGGATCGAATAGACCGACGACGTCAGATGTTGCGACGCGGCCATCCAGGTCCCCATCGCGATACCGACGAACCATCCGATCAACAGCGCGCGATGATCGAGCACGCGCGTATAGAGGCCGAGCACGATCGCGGGCAGCGTCTGAATGATCCAGATCCCGCCGAGCAACTGCAGTTGGATCGCATACGTGAGCGGCAGCAAGATGATGAACGCAAGCGCGCCAAGCTTCACGACGAGCGAGACCGTCTTCGCGATATTCGTTTCCTCGTGGAAATTCAGCTTGCTGTTGATGAACTCGCGGTGAATGTTGCGCGTATAGAGATTGGCCGCCGCGATCGACATGATCGCGGCCGGCACGAGCGCGCCGATGCCGATCGCCGCGAACGCGACGCCGACGAACCACGGCGGGAAGAAGTGCAGGAACAGCGCCGGCACCGCGAAGTTCGCGCCATACGCCTTGAAGTACGGCGCGTATTCAGGCATGTCCTTGACGCCCGATGCAAGCGCCATGAATCCAAGCAGGGCAAGCAGACCGAGCACGAGCGAATACGCGGGCAACAAGGCCATATTGCGGCGAATCGTATTGCCTGACGCCGAGCTGAGGATCGCCGTCACCGAGTGCGGATAGAGGAACAACGCGAGCGCCGAACCGATTGCGAGCGTCGTATACGCGCTATAGCCGTTCAGACTCGTCGCGTCGGGCGCCTTGAGCAGCATCTTCGCATGCGGGATCGTATCGAAGATGTGACCGAACCCGCCGAGCTTCGCGGGGATCACGATCATCGCCGCGCCGATCGTCAGATAGATCAGCACGTCCTTGACGACGGCGATCATCGCCGGCGCGCGCAGGCCCGAGGTGTACGTATACGCCGCGAGAATCGCGAACGCGATGATCAGCGGCAGATCGCCGACGAAGCCTTGCGTATCGATGCCCAGACCGCCGATGACGACCTCGATGCCGACGAGCTGCAACGCGATATACGGCATCGTCGCGATGATCCCCGTCACCGCGATCGCGAGCGCGAGCCAGCGGCTGTCATAGCGCGCATGAACGAAGTCCGCGGCGGTGATATGCCCGTGGCGTTTCGCGACGTTCCAGAGCTTCGGGAACACGATGAACGCGAACGGATAGATGAGGATCGTGTACGGCAGCGCGAAGAAACCCGTGGCGCCGGCGCCGAACACGAGCGCCGGCACGGCCACGAAGGTATACGCGGTATAGAGGTCGCCGCCGAGCAGGAACCAGGTGACGATCGTGCCGAAGCGGCGGCCCCCAAGACCCCATTCGTCGAGCAGCTTGAGATCGCCGCGGCGCCAGTTCGCGGCCACGAAGCCGAGCACGGTCACCGCAAGGAACAACAGGACGAACACGAACGTCGCGATCGGATTCGTCATGACCGACCCTCGCTACGACGACTCGCGGGTTTCGTCTTCAGATAGACGATCGCCGTCAGCGCGGCGCTGATCAGCACCCAAAGCAACTGATACCAGTAGAAGAACGGCAGTCCGAACGCGCGCGGACTGTCCATGTTGTAGACCGGGACGAGCAGCACGCCGATCCAGGGCAGGATCAGAAGCCAGAGCCAGCGTTTGCTCGTACCGGAAGCCGCATTGGGCTGGGCCATGCAGGGTCTCCCTATTGATTGAACGCGGGGCCCCGCACCGACGACACCCGCCAAACGACGCGAAAGTATTGGGCCCGCCTTATCGACGGTCAAGACGGAATGACCCGATCCAGGACAAATCCACGCATAAACAACAGCGAATCCGTCCGGCACGCGCGCACTGCGCGAAGCGCGCGCGACCTTGATCAGATCGTGAACGCGACGCCCGGGTGAACGGCCTTGAGACCCTCGACCCACGATGTCGCGGGCAGCTTGAAGGTCCGTTCGATCCAGCGTGCGCGACGCGCGAGCGCGGTCCAGTCGAACGACAGCGCGGGCCCCGAAAACGCGATGGCGATCCGGTTGCCGTCGTGAATCTCGGGCAATGCGACGACGCGGTTGTCGAACGCCTCCGCGAGATGCTTCATATTGCGGCGGAAGCTCGGGTGATCGCCGAACAGATTGACGGTCACGACGCCGAGCTCGGCGAGACTCGCACGGCACGCGCGATAGAACGCGGTCGAATCGAGCACGGGACCCCGCGCCGTCGCATCGTACAGATCGATCTGCAATGCCGAGACCGTACCGTGATGGGCGGCATCGTTGACGTATTCCCAAGCATCGGCCTCGACGACATGCAGACGCTTGTCGTCATATGGCAGACCGAACATCGAACGCGCCGCGACGACGACCGCGGGATTGAGCTCGACCGCGACCGTCTGTGTCTTCGGCAGATACCGATGGGAGAACTTCGTGAGCGCGCCCGTGCCGAGACCGAGCTGCGCGACGGTCTTGGGCGGATCAAGAAACAGCAGCCACGCCATCATTTGCTGCGCGTACTCGAGTTCGATCTTGTCGGGCTGACGCAGGCGCATCGCGCCCTGAACCCATTCCGTACCGAAGTGCAGATACCGAACGCCGCCCTCCTCCGAGAACGTGACTGGAGCGAACCGCGGTTTGCGTCCGCCTTCGTACGGCAAGGCTTCGGTCACGAAATCCGCGTTGTCGCGCGCGCGTGCCTTGCGGGGCGTGTCGGCCGTATCGAGCGAGGCGGCGCGGCGCGCGTCGCGATCGCGTTCACGCCGGCCGAAGGCGCGGGCTTCGGCCGATCCGCGTTTGATGAGGTGTGCCATGCGGGTCCAGGGAGGCGAGGAAATGACAGAGGGGCGAGAGCATAGCACTGTGGCGCGGCGCGTTCCGGGCGCGGCACGTCGATACGGCCGTACGGCATCCTGCACCCCGCTGTCACGATCGCACGGCCATCCTGCGTCGACCGGGAAAGCCGACCCGAACGTCCGGAGCGGAAGCTAGGCCTCGAACGGCGCGACGACGCGTCGCCACGTCACCAGCTTGTGTTCGAACGACAGCATCGCATACGCGGGGCTCGACGACGGCAGCACGAGCGTCTCGTAACCGGCCGCGCGGATCACTGCTTCGAAGCGGCCCGCCGTCTTGCCGTTGAAGCAGATCCGCCGCAGCGCGGGCGCATGCATCCGCAACGCGCCGAAATCGTTCGGCGACGCCTGACGGATCGCCGCATCGAGACTGCCCTTGCGCGCGCACGCGGCCAGCACGTCCCAGACGCCGATCCGATGCGCGCGCAGCCGTTCGAGACGCTCGGCATACGGCAGCGTCGGCAGCGGCTCGTCGAGCACGGCGCCGAGCAGACGCCAGAATTGATTCTGCGGATGCGCGTAGTACTGCGTCGCCGACAACGACGCGACACCCGGAAAGCTGCCGAAAATCATTGTCCGCGTGTCGGCGTCGGCGACCGGCGGAAAACCGGCCAGCAACGCCTCCGGGGCATGCGCATCGACAGGGGCATCCGAGCCGCCCCGCGTCGCGGCAACGTCGGCGGCGGGCCGCGCCGTCTGCGATGCGGCCCGGGCCTTCGTCATCCGCGCGCGCCGGCGAGCAGCAGCGCGTTCGTGCGGCGCACGTAGCTCGCCGGATCTTCAAGCACGCCGCCTTCGGCGAGCAGCGCCTGATCGAACAGCAGATGCGACCAGTCCTCGAGCGCCGGCGTATCGGCGCTCAGGCGCTTGACGAGCGGATGGTCGGGATTGATCTCGAGAATCGGCCGTGCTTCGGGCAAGGCCTGTCCGGCCGCCTTGAGCATGCGCTGCAGATACCCGCTCATATCGCCCTCGTCGGCCACGAGACACGACGGCGAATCGGTCAGGCGGAACGTCAGCCGGACTTCCTTCGCCTTGTCCTTGAGCGCGTCCTGGATCTTCTCGACGAGCGGCTTCAGATCGCCGCTGACCTTCTCCTGCGCCTGCTTCTCTTCATCGGACAACTCGCCGAGATCGAGATCGCCGCGCGCGACGCTCGCGAGCGGCTTGCCGTCGAATTCGGTCAGATACGACAACGCCCATTCGTCGACGCGATCCGTGAGCAACAGCACTTCGACGCCCTTCTTGCGGAACACTTCGAGGTGCGGACTGTTGCGCGCCGCGAGCCACGAGTCGGCCGTCACGTAGTAAATCTTCGTCTGGTTGTCCTTCATGCGGCTCACGTAGTCCGCGAACGACACGGTCTGCTCGGCCGTATCGCCGTGCGTCGACGCAAAACGCAGCAGCTTCGCGATCCGGTCCTTGTTGGCGAAATCCTCGCCGACGCCTTCCTTGAGGACCTGACCGAACGCGCCCCAGAACGTCGCGAACTTGTCCTTTTCGTTCTCGGCGAGCTCTTCGAGCATCGACAACGCGCGCTTGGTCACGCCGTCGCGAATCGTCTTGACGTCGCGGCTCTCCTGCAGGATTTCACGCGAGACGTTGAGCGGCAGATCGCTCGAATCGACGACGCCGCGAATGAAGCGCAGATATCCGGGCAGCAATTGCTCGGCGTCGTCCATGATGAACACGCGCCGCACATAGAGCTTGAGGCCGCCGTGCTTGTTGCGGTCGTAGAGATCGAACGGCGCGTGCGCGGGCAGATACAGCAGCTGAATGTATTCGCTGCGTCCCTCGACGCGGTTGTGCGTCCAGGCGAGCGGCGCGTCGTGATCGTGCGAGAGATGCTGATAGAACTGCGTGTACTGCGCGTCTTCGATCTCGCTCTTCGACCGCGCCCAGAGCGCGCTCGCCTGATTGATCGTCTCGTCCTCGTCGCGCACGACGGTCTCGCTCTTCTCCTGATCCCACTCTTCCTTGGGCATCTGGATCGGCAGCGCGATGTGATCCGAGTACTTCTGAATGGTCGACTTGATCTTCCAGCCGTTCAGCAGCTCGTCCTCGCCTTCGCGCAGATGCAGCGTGATCGACGTGCCGCGCTGCGCGCGGTCGATCGTTTCGATGCCGAACTCGCCGTCGCCCGCGCTGACCCAGCGCACACCCTCGCTCGGCGCGAGCCCCGCGCGGCGCGATTCGACCGTGATGCGGTCCGCGACGATAAAGCCCGAATAAAAGCCGACGCCGAACTGGCCGATCAGTTGCGCGTCCTTTTGCTGGTCGCCCGAGAGCTTCGAGAAGAAGTCGCGCGTGCCCGACTTCGCGATCGTGCCGAGATTCGCGATCGCCTCGTCGCGGCTCATGCCGATGCCGTTATCGTCGATCGTGATCGTGCGCGCGGCCTTGTCGTACGTCACCCGAATGCGCAAGCTCGCGTCGTTCTCGAACAGCGCCGGGTCGGCAATCGCTTCGAAGCGCAGCTTGTCGGCCGCGTCCGATGCGTTCGAAATCAATTCGCGCAGGAAAATTTCCTTGTTGCTGTACAGCGAATGGATCATCAACTGCAGCAACTGCTTCACTTCTGCCTGAAAACTCAGCGTCTCTTGCGCCATCTAACAACCTCTTTTTGAAATCAAGGGTGAACCAATTGAACGTCGCCGGCGTATATGGGGGCCGGTGAAGCCGTTTCAAGCCCTCGCTTACGGTCCGCCCCGCGAGCGCATGCACGGAGAAGGGCCACGTGAGCGTTCGGCCCCTCCCTCCACGGCCTCCTGCCTCCTCCGGCCCCCTCCTCCCACCTCCGGCATCCCGCTTCTGGACGGCCGTCGCCCGAAGACTTGAACGCGATCGGCCCGCTAGCCGCCCGCCGGCACCGGCGCGCGCCGTTCGACGCCCGAATCGAGCGCCCGCGCGAGGAAGTCCACCAGGCCCGGATCGCCGCAATTCGCGATATTGAACCGCATCCACGTCGAAGGCGACTGATTCGGCGAAAACAGCGCGCCCGGCGCGAGCAGATACCCGGCCTCATGTCCCGCGGCCGTCAGCACGGCCGTGTCGACACCCGTGTCGACCCAGTGAAACATGCCGTGCCCGGGCGTCGTGAACAGGCGGAATCCGAGCTTCTCGAGCGCGCGCGCCGTGCGGTCCCGTACCGCGTCGAGCCGCGCGCGCAGGCGCTCGGCATGCCGCCGGTAGTGCCCCTCGGTCAGGATCTTGAAGACGACGCGTTCGTTGATTTCGGGGCTTGTCATCCCGACGAGCATCTTCTGGTCCGTCAGCGCACGCGCGACGTCGGGCGAGCACGCGGCGAATCCGACGCGCAGATTCGCCGCGAGCGTCTTCGAAAAGCTGCCGAGATAGATCACGCGCTTAAGCTGATCGAGGCTCGCGAGACGCGTGACCGATGCCCCAGGCGCCGCAAGATCGCAGTAGATGTCGTCTTCGACCACGATCAGATCGTGTTCCTCGGCGATCTTGAGAATCCGGAAAGCCTGGGCCGCGCCGAGCGACGTGCCCGTCGGGTTGTGCAGCACCGTATTGAGCACGAGCATGCGCGGCTTGAACTCGACGACGAGCCGTTCGAGCGCGTCGAGATCGGGGCCGTCGGGCGTGTACGGAATGCCGACGAGGCGCGCGCCCTGAGACGCGAACCGGCCGAACATCTGGAACCATGCGGGATCGGCGACGAGCACGGTATCACCGGGCTGCACATAGATCCGCGCGATCAGATCGATCGCCTGCGTGATGCCCGACGTCATGACGATCTGCTCGGGCGACGCCGCGATCTCGAGTTCCGATAACCGGGTCTGCAATTGCTGACGCAGCGGATAAAACCCTTGCGGCGTGCCGAGCTGAAGCAGTTGAGGGCCGCCCTGGCGGCCGAGCGCCCGCAGCGAATTCGCAATGAGTTCGCCGTCGAGCCAGCGATTCGGCAGATAACCGAGCCCCGGGCCTTTCTCGGGGCTCGTCGTGCCGATCATATTGCGCAACAGCCAGACCACGTCGATCGCATGACCGACCGCGGCCGCCACGCGCGGCACCGGCGCCGTGTGGCCGGCCGGCTCGCGCACGTAGAAGCCCGAGCCGCGCCGCGAATCGAGATAGCCCTGCGCGACGAGCCGCTCATAGGCCTCGACGACGGTGAACCGCGACACACCCTTGTCGATCGCAAGCCGCCGGATCGACGGCATCCGCATGCCGGGCCGAAACACCCGTTCCTCGATGCGGCGCCGAGCCCAGACGACGAGCTGCTCGACGAGCGTGAGCTGCGCGGATTCAACGGGCGACGGAATCTGTTCGGTGCCGGGCGGCTCCGGCGAACGCGGTTCGGGCGGCATGGAAAGCGACATGGGCAGCTCCGGACTGTACAGAAAAGTATTTGCCGGATTGTACCGTTACTGGCCCGGTACGAACCGGTAAAGTGTGCGAACGATGCGAGGCGGCGAACCGTGATACCGCGACGCCTCCGATCATCGTCCGCCTTGATGAAATTCGATCGGGCGTCGCGCGCAAGCCACGCCGCGACCCGGTCTCCGCTGGAACCCCATGATGTCGCCGACGCCGTCCCGCACCCCCTACCATCCGACCCAAGGCCTGCTGCTGGGCTTGCTGGGTGTGACGATATTCAGCCTGTCGCTGCCGATGACGCACGTCGCGATCGCCGAACTCGATCCCGTGCTCGTCGGGCTCGGCCGCGCGCTCGTCGCCGCCATTCCGGCCGCCGCATTGCTGCTCTGGCGGCGCGAACGCCTGCCGAACCGAGCGCAGTGCATCAGACTCGCGATCACCGCGAGCGGGGTCATCGTCGGTTTTCCGGTCTTGTCGGCGCTCGCGCTGCGCACCGTCCCCGCCTCGCATGGCGCGGTCGTCAACGGGCTGCTTCCGCTCGCGACCGCGCTTTACGCGTCGTGGTTCGCACGTGAACGGCCCTCGCGCGCGTTCTGGGGCTGGGCCGTGCTCGGCAGCGCGATCGTGCTGGCCTACGCGATCCTCACCGGCCATGGCGCGCCGAGCGCGGGCGACCTCTGGATGCTCGCGGCCGTCGCCGTCTGCGGACTCGGCTATGCCGAAGGCGCGCGGCTCGCGAAAGAGCTCGGCGACTGGCAGGTCATTTGCTGGGCGCTCGTGCTCTCGGCCCCCGTGCTCGCGGCGCCCGTGGCCTGGCTCGCGCTGCATCAAAGCGCGCCGGCACACGGGCAGACATGGTTCGCCTTCGGCTATCTGGCGCTGTTTTCGCAGTTCCTCGGCTTCTTCGCGTGGTATGCGGGACTGGCGCGAGGCGGCATCGCGCGCGTAGGCCAAGTACAATTGCTCCAGATTTTCCTGACGCTCGGATTTTCGGCGCTCTGGTTCGGCGAATCCGTCGCGCCCGCCAGTTGGCTCTTCGCCGCCGGCGTGCTCGCGACGGTTGTAGCCGGCCGACGTGCCGGAGTCTCCGTGGCGCCAGTGTCTGCAAGGTCCGACACAACCGGGCCCGCTGTCCAACCCGGCACCTGAACGGGGTGAGACACCGGCGCGTCGATCCCGCGGCTCGAACGAGCGCGGCCGTCGACGCCGCCGACCCAGGTTACGGGCGCGCGCGACGCGCCGCCCGTTTTGTCCGACCCCGCGGCCGGCCGCGCAGCATGCAACGCATGCTGCCCGTCGTGCCGACGCTTATGAACAGAGACGCATTCGATGAACCCACGTGACCTGTCCTTGCCCGAATGGGCCCTTTCCGAGCGCGCACGCAAGCTGACGAGCTCGGCGATTCGTGAAATCCTCAAGATCACCGAACGGCCCGACGTGATTTCGTTCGCGGGCGGCCTGCCGTCGCCGGCGACGTTCCCGAACGAGCGGATCGCGCAGGCCGCGCAGCGCCTGTTGACCGCCGATCCGAACGGCGCGCTTCAATACAGCGCGACCGAGGGCTATATGCCGCTGCGCGAATGGGTCGCCGAGCGTTATTCGACGGGCGGCGTCGAGATCCGGCCGTCGCAGGTGCTGATCACGACGGGCTCCCAGCAGGCGCTCGATCTGCTCGGCAAGACGCTCATCGATGCGGGCAGCAAGGTCCTCGTCGAGACGCCGACCTATCTCGGCGCGCTGCAATCGTTTTCGCTCTATGCGCCGACCTACGTCCAGGTGCCCACCGACCACGCCGGCCTGATTCCGGAAGGCCTGACGCCCGAGCTCACGCGCGACGCGCGCTTGCTCTATGCGCAGCCGAATTTCCAGAATCCGACGGGACGCCGGCTGCCGCTCGAACGGCGCGAGCAACTCGCCGCGCTCGCGCGCGAGGGCGCGTTCCCCGTGATCGAAGACGATCCGTACGGCGCGCTCGACTATCGCGGCACGCCGTTGCCGACGCTGCTCTCGTTCGCACCCGAGCACATCGTCCATCTCGGCACGTTCTCGAAGGTGCTCGCGCCCGGCTTGCGGCTCGGCTATCTGATCGCGCCCGAGAACCTGCATTTCAAGCTCGTTCAGGCCAAGCAGGCGACCGACCTGCACACGCCGAGCTTCACGCAACGCATCGCGTACGACGTTATCAAGGACGGCTTCCTCGACGAACACATCCCGAGCATCCGCACGCTCTATCGCGAGCAGTGCGACGCGATGCACGATGCGCTCGCGAAGCACATGCCCGAGGGCGTCACGTGGAACCGCCCCGAGGGCGGGATGTTCCTCTGGGTCGACCTGCCCGAGCGCGTCGATTCGATGGAACTCCTGGAGGCCTCGATTGCCGAAGGCGTCGCGTTCGTGCCGGGCGCGCCGTTCTACGCGAACGAAGCGCGCATGAACACGCTGCGCCTGTCGTTCGTGACCGTCCCGCCCGCGAAGATCGACGAGGGCATCGCACGCCTCGCCGCATTGATTCGCGCGCGTATCTGATTCATTGATCGGAGACAGCATGTCGAACCACGACGTCTACGCCAAGCTCAAGTCGCTTGGCATCGAACTGCCCGCCGCGGGTGCGCCGGCGGCCGCCTATGTGATGAGTGCACAAACCGGTAACACGGTGTTCCTCTCGGGGCACATCGCGAAGCGCGACGGCAAGGTCTGGGCCGGCAAGCTCGGCGACGACCTCGATACCGCCGCGGGCCAGCAGGCCGCGCGCGCGGTCGCGATCGACCTTGTCGCGACCTTGCACGCGCATACGGGCGACCTGAACCGCGTCACGCGCATCGTCAAGGTCATGAGCCTCGTGAATTCGACGCAAACGTATACCGAGCAGCATCTCGTGACCAACGGTGCATCGGAATTTTTTGTCGACGTGTTCGGCGAAGCGGGAAAACATGCACGTT
The DNA here is from genome assembly GCF_003628125.1 of Pararobbsia silviterrae. Taxonomy (GTDB): domain Bacteria; phylum Pseudomonadota; class Gammaproteobacteria; order Burkholderiales; family Burkholderiaceae; genus Pararobbsia; species Pararobbsia silviterrae. The sequence goes on along the minus strand of NZ_RBZU01000001.1, from coordinate 1,177,955 downwards.
CGGCATTCGGCGTCGCACAGATCCCGCTGGGCGCCTGCGTCGAGATCGAGCTGATCGCCGAGGTCCGGTGACGTTCGCAGGCATGCGCTGACGTCCGTCGAGACATGCGCCCGGCGGCGCGACCGCATGACCCGCCGCGCCGACGACGCTCGGGCATGCGCATGTCGCGCCGAGCCCGCTTGGCATGGCAAGCGCGGTCCGCACGTTAAACGTCCTCAGAAAAACGGCCCCGGTTCGGGGCCGTTTCCTTTTGCTTTCCCATTCGCAACAGTTTTCGCTACTATTTCTAACGTTCACCGGGGCGTCGGCTGCGGTCGGCCGCGGCGGTGCCCTCTTCGTGCAGGACCCGTTCACGCGGCCCTCAGGGCCATTTCCACTCGGGGACATGCAGCTACCTTCGACCTCTCGGGCCACGCCGCATCGAACGCACGTCGATCCGCGCTTCGACTCGCGCATCAGCCCGTACACACGCCCGCGCTTCGCGCGCCGCGCACCGCGATGAAGCTCGCCGACCTCCGACGCACGATGACGCCGGCCGACCGCTCGGCGATCCGGCGCCGCTCGCTGCTCGCGATCCCCTTGCTCGGCTTCCTATTGCTCGGGCTGCTCTGGATCGTGATCCTCTCGCGCCTGCAGGTCGAAAAAGAGGCCGCCTATCGCGAATCGAGCGCGTCGGCCGCGATCCTCTCGGCCGCCCTCGAACAACACACGATCAAGGCGATCCATCAGGTCGATCAAATCACGCGTTTCATCAAGTACGAGTTCGAGAAATCGCCGGCCACCTTCAATCTGCGTACGACGGTCGACAAGGGCGTCGTGCAGAGCGACACGCTGGTCCAGATCTCGCTGATCGACAGCAACGGCAAACTGATCGCATCGACCGCCGATGCCGATTCGAAGCCGATCGACCTGTCCGATCGCGAGCACTTCGTGATCCACAAACGCGAGAACGACGATCGGCTCTATATCAGCACGCCGGTCCTCGGTCGCGTTTCGAAACACTGGACGTTACAGATCACGCGACGCCTCAACAATCCGAACGGCACGTTCGCGGGGGTCGTCGTCGTTTCGGAAGATCCGTCGTACTTCACGAACGACTTCTACAACAATGCCGCGATCGGCAAAGACGGCGTGATCTCGGTCGTCTCCGACAACGGCGTCGTGCTCGCGCGGCGCACGGGCAGCAGCAACCCGCAGACGCCCGGCAGCTTCTCGGCCGCGGGCAACTATCCGACGGGTCGCCACGTATCAGGCGTCTACGACGACCCGATCGACGGCGTGTCGCGCATCGTCTCGTATCGCCACATCGACGGCTATCCGCTCGGGGTGCTCGTCGGCTTGTCCGAAGCCGAGGAACTCGCCGACTTCGATCACACGCGCAACGTCTATCTGCTGATGGGCATTTTCATCACGCTCGCGATGATCGCGTTCTTCGGCGTATCGACGAGCCTGATCTCGAAGCTGCTCGGGCGCGAGCGCGAAATGATCGACCTCGTCGAATACGATGCGCTGACCGAACTGCCGAACCGGTATCACACGCTCAAGATGCTGCGCGAGGAAGTCGGTCAAGCCGCGAACGTCGGACGCCTCGCGCTGCTCTATATCGACCTCGACAACTTCAAGACCGTCAACGACACGCTCGGCCACAACGCGGGCGACGCGATCCTCCAACTGACCGCCGCGCGGCTCGAAGACGCGGTCGGCGGCGCGGGCATGCTCGCGCGGATCGGCGGCGACGAATTCGTCGTCGTCATGCGCGGCGACCATGTCGAGGAAGACGCCACGCGCATCGCCGAATCGATCGAACGCACGCTGCGTGAACCGTTCGACCTGCAGGGCTCGGCCTTCGTGCTGCAGGCGAGCATCGGCATCGCCTTGCATACGATCGCCGACGAAAGCGAGGTCGATCTGCTCAAGAAGGCCGATCTCGCGATGTACAGCGCCAAGGACGCCGGCAAAGGCTGCTACGCGTTCTACTCGCCCGCGCTCGCGCATCGCGTCGACCACTTGATGAAGTGGGAACAGCAACTGCGCGTCGCATTGAACGAAGGGCAGTTGTTCCTCGCATATCAGCCGAAGATCGATCTCGCGCATCGGTGCATCGCAGGGTTCGAGGCGCTCGTGCGATGGGATCATCCCGTGCAGGGACTCATCTCGGCCGGCGAGTTCATCCCGATCGCGGAGTCGACGGGCCTCATCGTGCCGATCGGCGATTTCGTGCTCGAATCCGCGTGCCGCCAGCTCGGTCTCTGGCAACGCCAGGGCTATTCGTCGCTGACGCTCGCGATCAATATCTCGTCGGTTCAGTTCTGGCGCGGCGACATCCTCGAGACGGTCGGCCGCTGTCTGCGCGAGTTCGGCATCGCCCCGTACCGGCTCGAACTCGAGATCACGGAAACCGCGATGATGGAGTACCCGGATCTCGTCTCGGAGAAGATCTTTGCGCTCAAGCGGCTCGGCGTGCGCATCGCGCTCGACGATTTCGGCACCGGCTATTCGTCACTCTCGTATCTGAACCGGTTCGCGGTCGACACGCTGAAGGTCGACAAGTCGTTCGTACAGGCCATTCCGCATGACCGCAGCGTCTGCGTCATGGTGTCCGCGATCATCGGGCTCGCGCGATCGCTGGGCCTGACCGTCGTGGTCGAGGGCACCGAAACCGAGGAGCAGATCGCGTGGCTCGAATCGGTCGGCCACGTCGAGGCGCAGGGCTTCCTGTTTTCGCGGCCCGTGCCGGCCTCCGAGATCGGCGCGATCATCGAAAAGTTCGGCGTCTGTTCAGCGGATGTGACCTGAATGCCGTCCGAGTGCGAACTCGACGCGTTCAGACGCGGCCCAGCACGCCGAACGCGATCGTCACGACGCCCAGCACGAGATTCACGACGACGATGCGCCGGATCGAGCCGATTGCGGCGGCGCCGTCGGGCCAGCGCTGCGCCTGGACCGCGCGCTGCACGCGCGGATACATCGCGAAACGCAGATGCCCGAACAGCAGCATCATGAGGACGCCCGTCCCGGCCATCGCGAGCACGGGCCACGGGGCGCGCATATCCCCGACCTTCGACAGCATGAAGCCGCCGGTCAGCAGAATCACCACGATCGAGACGCTGACCCATCCGAAGAACGTGCCGAGCGCCGACTCCATCAAAGGCAGCCGCGACTGCGGCGTCAGTTCCTGCGCGGCGGGCCGCAGGCAGAAATGGGCGAACACCATGCCGCCCACCCAGACGACGACGCCGAGGAGATGGAGGAACAGCGCGACGTCGAAAGCGTGAATCATGGATCGATCTCGGGAACGGTGAATCGCGAAGCCCCGATGGCTTCGCCGAAACGGAATCTGCGCACGCGGGACACCGTTTGCGCACAGTGCGCAGACTACCCGATCGCATGTCGTCGCGGCGAGCGAAATCGAGCCGGAGCGCGCGTTTGAACGGATTCGGCGCGACGCCCCGGGAAGACGGGCGGGTCCGCTGCGTTAACACGCGCGACGGGCGCGATTTCAATGTGATCGGCATGACCAAAGGCGCAATACGATTCAACCAGGAAAGCGAATTGAAATACTTCGCGCCGCCGACTCGGCGCGCCTTCACATCAATAAAATCCCGCCGATCCATGCGACTCCACATTTCAAAATCAAAATGACGCGCGATACGCTCATCGATTTTCGATAATACGTACATTACCAAGCCACGTTGACTCGAACACAACACACTGATTAATCAGGACATTCATTCCTATCGCGGTTGAATATCGATATTGCGCGCACACACCGCACAATATTCACCAACGCATTACCCCACCCAATAATCAAATCGCAAAATAACCGCCAACATCTAAATAATCATTCATTCTCAAGCCAGATAATCGAGCACCGTTAATGCATTTGTCGGTGACAGCTCGAATCCAGATCGAGACGCCATCGACTCTCATACGAGATCAGATTATTTAGGAATTGGAGCATTACCATGTCGTCCGTCATCAACACCAACATGCTGTCGCAGATCGCCCAGAACAATCTGTCGAACACGCAGGCCGACCTGTCGACGGCCGTGACGCGGCTGTCGTCGGGCAAGAAGATCAATAGCGCGGCGGACGATGCTGCAGGTCTCGCGATTTCCGATCGCATGAGTTCGACGATCAACGGTCTGACGTCGGCACAACAGAATGCGACGAGCGGCATTGCGCTCGCGCAGACGGCCGGTTCGGCACTGTCGCAAGTCACGGCCAATCTGCAACGGATCCGCCAGCTCGCGGTTCAGGCGTCGAACTCGACCTACTCGGCATCCGACCGGGAATCGATGAACCAGGAAGTCCAGCAACGGCTCTCGGAAATCGACCGTATCGCATCGCAGACCCAATACAACGGCCTGAGTCTGCTCAACGGCTCGTTCGGCGTCGGCAATTTCCAGGTGGGCGCGAACGCGGGCCAGACGATCAGCGTGGACCTGTCGAGCAGCATGAAGACCTCGCAGATCGGTCAAACCTCGCAAACGACGCTCCAGGTCGGTTCGGGCGCGAATCAAAACCTGTCGACCGGTTCGCTCGCGATCCAGATCGGCACGGGTCAAACCTACGCGATCGGTACCGCGGTCGCCGGCAGCCAGCAGGGCCAATCGGCCGACTCGGCCTTCGCCGCAGCCGCCGCGATCAACCAATCGGATATTCCCGGTCTGAGCGTCACGGCGACGAATTCGCAAAACGTCACGCTCGCGACGTCGATCGCGACCGCCACGACGCTCAACATCAACGGCACGGACGTCTACAGCGCTGGCGCGGGCAATCTGTCGATCGGTGATGTGATCAACGGCGTCAACGCGCAATCGTCGAAGACGGGTGTGACCGCCTCGCAAAACGCGGACGGCACGCTCTCGTTGTCGGCCGCCGACGGCCGCAACATCACGATTACCGATTCGGCCGCCGCGGGCGCGATGACGGCCACCTCGGGCGCGATCACCGCGACGCCGACCACGCTCTACGGCACCGTCACGATGGCGTCGAGCGACACGATCGGCCTGTCGGGTTCGGATGCGACGGTGCTCTCCGCGGGCACGAACCTGCAAGCCACGGGCAGTGCGGTCAACTCGGCGGCGTCGCTCTCGGGCACGACCGCCACGAGCTTCACGCTGAACGGCACGACCGTGACGACCGGCTCGACATGGAACGCGTCGGATCTCGCGAACTCGATCAACGCGGCGCACATCACCAACGTGGTCGCGTCGGCCGACTCGAGCGGCCACTTGCAGCTCGAGTCGTACGCGGGCGTCGGCATCACGCTGACTGGCACGGGCCCGGTCGCCACGGATACGGGACTGAAGACCGCCACGCCGACGACGATCTACACGGCGGCCAAGGGCGACAGCAGCCTCGCGAGCGCGGACGTGCTGACCGTCGCGGACGCGCAGCAGACGATTCTCGCGGTCGACTCGGCCCTGAATCAGGTCGACAGCCTTCAAGGTCAGCTCGGCGCGATGCAGAACCGCTTCACCTCGACGATCACGAACCTGCAGTCGGCGACGACCAATGCGGAAAACGCCCGGTCGGACATCGAGGACGCGGACTACGCGGCCGAAGCGTCGAACATGGCGCGCGCGCAAGTGCTGCAGCAAGCGGGCACGGCGATGGTTGCGCAAGCCAACCAGATCCCGCAGACCGTGCTGAAGCTCCTGCCGCAATAAACGACGTGCCGGACCGCTCCAACGGTCCGGCCACGTGATTCGGACATTGAAGCGATTCGGCCCGGATCGGCACCGCAAAGTGCCGATCCGGGCCGTTTTTTTATGCGCGCCGTGCGATCTGTCCGACGACGACGCGCACCGCGCGCCCGCGCTCAGACCGCCGGACGCAGGCCTTCGACCTTGACGCGCGCATCGGGCTTGCGGCCCTTGCGCGCACGCTTGCCGAGATGCGGTTCGAGCGCCGCGCGCGCGAGCACGACTTCCGTCGGCTTACCGCCGCGCCCCGCGCCGACGAGCACAACGCCGGCCGGCCCGATCGGCGCGGCCTGCACGAGCCGTTCGCTGCCTTCGAGCGCGATCAGCGTGACGCCGCGTCCCCCGCCCGAGAGCGTCTTCATCTCGTCGAGACCGAACACGAGCACGCGGCCGTCATCGGACAGACACGCGACGTGCGTCGCGCCGTCCCACATCGGCATCGGTACGAGCGGCAGCGCGCCGTCGTCGAGCGTCATGAACGACTTGCCGGCCTTGACGCGGCTCACCATGTCACCGACCTTCGCGACAAAACCGTAACCGGCCGACGACGACAGCAGCAGCGCCTGGTCGGCGCTCGCCGCGTAGTAGTGCATCAGATGCGTGCCGTTTTCGAGCTCGATGAGCGTCGTCACGGGCACGCCGTCGCCGCGTCCGCCCGGCAGCGCGGCGACGCTGATCGAATAGACGCGACCGTTGCTGCCCCACGCGATCAGGGTGTCGACCGTGCGCGCGGTGAACGCGCCGTACAACGCATCGCCGGCCTTGAACGTGAATTGCGCGGGGTCGAGCCCGTGCCCCTTCTGCGTCCGCACCCACCCCTTCTGCGAGACGACGACCGTCACCGGTTCGTCGACGACGCGCGCTTCGAGCACCGCGCGCTTCTCGGCCTGGATCAGCGTGCGGCGATCGTCGCCGTACTGCTTCGCGTCGGCTTCGATTTCCTTGATCATCAGACGCTTGAGCGCCGTGTCGCTCGCAAGCAGTTCCTCGAGCTTGGCCTTGTCGTCACGCAAGCCTTCGAGTTCCTTTTCGATCTTGATCGCCTCGAGACGCGCCAATTGACGCAAGCGGATCTCGAGAATGTCCTCGGCCTGACGCTCGCTGAGCTTGAAGCGCTCGATCAGCGCGGCCTTCGGCTCGTCGGCTTCGCGAATGATGCGGATGACCTCGTCGATATTCAGGAAGACGATCATGCGGCCTTCGAGAATATGGATCCGGTCGTTCACGCGTTCGAGCCGGAAGCGGCTGCGGCGCGTGACCGTCAGGGCGCGGAACTCGACCCACTCGCGCAGCACGTCGAGCACCGACTTCTGGCGCGGCCGGCCGTCGGTGCCGATCATCACGAGATTCAGCGCAACGCCCGACTCCATGCTCGTGTGCGCGAGCAGCGTGTTGATGAACTCGGTCTGATCGATGCGGCTCGACTTCGGCTCGAACACGAGGCGCACGGGCGCGTCCTTGCCCGACTCGTCGCGGACCGTGTCGAGCAGCGCGAGCATGCTCTGCTTGGTCTGCAATTGTTCGGGCGTCAGCGACTTCTTGCCGAGCTTGATCTTCGGATTCGTGAGTTCCTCGATCTCTTCGAGGACCTTCTGGCACGACGCGTTCGGCGGCAATTCGGTCACGACGAGCTGCCATTGGCCGCGCGCAAGCTCTTCGAGCTTCCAGCGCGCGCGGACCTTGAGACTGCCGCGCCCGCTTTCGTACGCGGCCGCGATCTCGGCCGGCGACGAAATGATCTGGCCGCCGCCCGGGAAATCGGGCCCCGGCAGGATCTCGGCGAGTTCGGCGTGCGTGAGCTTCGGGTTGCGGATCAGCGAGACCGCCGCATGCGCGACTTCACGCATATTGTGCGGCGGGATTTCGGTCGCCAGACCCACCGCGATCCCCGATGCGCCGTTGAGCAAAACAAAAGGTAACCGTGCCGGCAACAGTTTCGGTTCGTTGAACGAGCCGTCGTAGTTCGGCATGAAATCGACCGTGCCTTCGTCGATTTCGTCGAGCAGCAAACGCGCGACCGCGGCGAGGCGCGTTTCCGTATACCGCATCGCCGCCGCGCCGTCGCCGTCGCGCGAACCGAAGTTGCCCTGGCCGTCGATAAGCGGATAGCGCAGCGAGAAGTCCTGCGCGAGGCGCACGAGCGCGTCGTAGGCGGACTGGTCGCCGTGGGGATGGTACTTGCCGAGCACGTCGCCGACGACGCGCGCCGACTTGACGGGCTTCGAATCGGCGCGCAGGCCCATCTCGTTCATCGCGTACAGCAATCGGCGCTGCACGGGCTTTTGTCCGTCGCTGACGTCGGGCAGCGCGCGGCCCTTGACGACGCTGATCGCGTAGTCGAGATAGGCCTGTTCCGCGTACTTGCCGAGCGTCAGAAATTCGCCGTCCGCGGGCGGCGCGAAATCCATGTCCTGCTGTTCCATATCAGATATCCGCCTCTACCTCGTTGCCTCGTTCCTCGATCCAGCCGCGGCGCGCGGCCGCTTCGCCCTTGCCCATCAGCATGTTCATCGTGCCGACCGTCGACGGGTAGTCGAGCTCGCCGAGCGCGACCGGCATCAGGCGCCGCGTATCGGGATTCATCGTCGTGTCCCAGAGCTGCTCGGCGTTCATTTCGCCGAGCCCCTTGAAGCGGCTGATCGTCCACTGCGATTCGCGCACGCCGTCCTTGCGGAGCTTGTCGAGAATCGCCTCGAGTTCGCCGTCGTCGAGCGCATAGAGCTTTTGCGCGGGCTTCTTGCCGCGCGCGGGGGCATCGACGCGAAACAGCGGCGGCCGCGCGACGTGGACGTGACCGCGCGCGATCAGGTGCGGGAAGTGTTTGAAGAACAACGTGAGCAGCAGCACCTGGATATGCGAGCCGTCGACGTCCGCGTCGGAAAGGATGCAGATCTTGCCGTAGCGCAGGTTGCTCAGATCCGGCGTGTCGTCGGCGTGATGCGGATCGACGCCGATCGCGACCGCGATATCGTGGACTTCGTTGTTCGCGAACAGGCGATCGCGCTCGGTTTCCCACGTGTTGAGCACCTTGCCGCGCAGCGGCAGGATCGCCTGAAATTCCTTGTTGCGGCCCATCTTCGCCGAACCGCCGGCCGAATCGCCCTCGACGAGGAACAACTCGTTGCGGCCGAGTTCGGTCGACTCGCAATCGGTGAGTTTGCCGGGCAGCACCGCGACGCCCGAGCTCTTGCGCTTCTCGACCTTCTGGCCCGCGCGCGTGCGCGCTTGCGCCTGCTTGATGACGAGATCCGCGAGCTTGCGGCCTTGATCGACGTGCTGATTGAGCCAGAGTTCGAGCCCGGGCCGCGTGAACGAGCCGACGAGCCGGACCGCGTCGCGACTATTGAGTCGCTCCTTGATCTGGCCTTGGAATTGAGGGTCGAGCACCTTGGCCGATAGCACGAACGAGACGCGCGAGAACACGTCTTCGGGCAGCAGGCGCACGCCCTTGGGCAGCAGGCTGTGCAGTTCGATGAAGCTCTTGACGGCCTGGAACAGGCCTTCGCGCAGGCCCGCCTCGTGCGTGCCGCCCGCGGGCGTCGGAATCAGGTTCACGTACGACTCGCGCACGAGCGCGCCTTCCTCGGTCCACGCGACGACCCAGGCCGCGCCTTCGCCTTCGGCGAAGTTGTCGTCGCTGCCGCGCGCGCCGTCGGCGAAGCGTTCGCCTTCGAACAGCGGGATCAGCGGCTCCGCGTCGCCGAGACCTTCGAGCAGGTAACCGCGCAGGCCCGCGTCGTATTTCCAGCTGAAACGCTCGCCGCTTTTTTCGATCGAGAGGATCACTTCGACGCCGGGCAACAGCACCGCCTTCGAGCGCAACAGCCGCTGGAGTTCGGCGAGCGGCAGATTCGCCGAGTCGAAATATTTCGCATCGGGCCAGACGCTCACGCGCGTGCCCGATTTCTTGTCGCCCTTCGCGGCGGCATGCACCTCGAGCGCGCGCACGACATCGCCGTGCGCGAACCCGAGTTCGGCGACCTTGTTGTCGCGCCAGACCTTGACGTCGAGACGCGTCGACAAGGCGTTCGTGACCGACACGCCGACGCCGTGCAGGCCGCCCGAAAACGTATAGGCGCCGCCGGCGGCCTTGTCGAATTTCCCGCCCGCGTGCAGACGCGTGAAGACGATCTCGACAACCGGGACCTTCTCTTCGGGATGCATGCCGAACGGAATGCCGCGGCCGTCGTCCTCGACGCTGACCGATCCGTCGGCATGCAGCGTCACGAGAATCTGCTTGCCGTGGCCGCCGAGCGCTTCGTCGGACGCGTTATCGATGACTTCCTGAATGATGTGCAGCGGATTCTCGGTGCGCGTGTACATGCCCGGTCGCTGCTTGACCGGTTCGAGCCCTTTGAGCACCTTGATCGAGGCTTCGCTGTATGACGGTGTTGGCTTCTTTGTGGACATAGCCCGTTGCGCTGGAGACTGAGTTGCGTATCTGGCTGAACGGCCTGGCGAGGCCACGCGGTACGCATCAAGCGTGCCGACGCATGCGGATCGAATCCGCCGCGCGTCCGCGTCGTCCGGTTATCCCCACGGATTGTGGACAACTGCGTGGACAAGCCAGGGAGTTCTGCAAAAACCCGATAGGAAACAAGGGCCTCGACACCCGCGCCTCAAAAATGAGCGTCGCGCCGAGGCGCGGTGGCGAGGCGGCCCTGCCGATTCGGCGAGGCTATTGTAATGGCGACCGGCGAGCGGGATGTGACCGATGCGCGGCCCGGTGTTGCGCTCCGGTCTCGCGCGCCGTGCCGATCACGCCTTGCCGGTGGATTTCGCCTCGAGCGCTTCCCAGCGTTCGAGCGCTTCGAGCAGCGCGTCGTCGATCGCCGCCGTGCGCTCGACGAGCCGTTGCGCTTCCTTCGCGTCCTTACCGTAGATCGAGCCGTCGGCGAGCTTCGCGGCGATTTCGCTCTGCTCGGCTTCGAGCGCCGCGATCTGGTCGGGCAGCGCTTCGAGTTCGCGTTGTTCCTTGAACGAGAGCTTGACCGTGCGTTGCGCGTTGCGGCCCGCGGCGCTGTCCTTCGGCGCGGCCTTGGCCGCGGCCGCGGCATTCGCGTTGCCGGCCGCCTCAGCCGCGCGGACGATCTCGTCGGCACGCGCCTTCTGGACTTGCCAGTCGCTGAAACCGCCGACGTATTCGCGCCACTTGCCCTCGCCTTCGGCCGCGATGACCGACGTCACGACGTTGTCGAGGAACGCGCGATCGTGGCTCACGAGCAGCACGGTGCCGTCGTAGTCGGCCAGGAGTTCTTCGAGCAGTTCGAGCGTCGGAATATCGAGGTCGTTCGTCGGTTCGTCGAGCACGAGCACGTTCGCGGGCCGCGCGAACAATCGCGCGAGCAGCAGACGGTTACGCTCGCCGCCCGAGAGCGAACGCACGGGCGAACGCGCGCGCTCGGGCGAGAACAGGAAATCGCCGAGATAACTCATGACGTGCTTGCGCGTGCCGTTGATCTCGATCCATTCGCTGCCCGGGGAAATCGTATCGGCGAGGCTGCGCTCGGGGTCGAGCTGCGCGCGCATCTGATCGAAGTACGCGACTTCGAGATTCGTGCCCGTGCGGACTTTGCCGCTGTCGGGCGCGAGCACGCCGAGGATCAGCTTGAGCAGCGTGGTCTTGCCCGCGCCGTTGGGACCGACGAGACCGATCTTGTCGCCGCGCATGAGCGTCGCGCTGAACGCATCGACGATGCGCCGGTCGCCATACGATTTGGAGACGTCGACGAGTTCCGCGACGATCTTGCCCGACTTCTCGCCCTGGCTGACTTCGAGCCGGACATTGCCCTGCACGTTGCGCCGGTCGCTGCGCTCGGCGCGCATCTTCACGAGGCGTTCGATGCGGCTCACGCTGCGCGTGCGGCGTGCTTCGACGCCTTTGCGAATCCAGACCTCTTCCTGCGCGAGCAGCTTGTCGAACTTCGCCTGTTCGACCTGTTCGACTTCGAGCTGCTGGGCCTTGCGTTGTTGATAGGCCGTGAAATTGCCCGGGTACGACAGCAGCTTGCCGCGATCGAGATCGACGATGCGGGTCGCGACGCGGTCGAGGAACGAGCGGTCGTGCGTGATGAACAGCAGGCTGCCCGTGAAGGCGAGCATCAGTTCTTCGAGCCAGCGGATCGAGTCGAAGTCGAGGTGGTTCGTCGGCTCGTCGAGCAGCAGCGCATCGGGCTTCGAAACCAGCGCGCGCGCGAGCGCGAGACGCTTCTGGAGACCGCCCGACAATGCGCCGGCCTTGACCTCGCCGTCGAGATTGAGTTGCTGGAGCGTCGTCGAGACGCGGGTTTGCCAGTTCCACGCGTCGCGCGCGTCGAGGCGGGCCTGCAGCGCGTTCATGCGGGCGAGCAGCGCGTCGTGGTCATGATCGTGGGCGGGATCGGCGAGCTTGTGCGCGACGTCGTCGAATTCGGCGAGCGACGCGCGCGTGTCGCCGAGCCCCGACGCGACGATATCGAAGACCGTCGCCTCGGGATCGAAGACCGGCTCCTGGGGAACGTAGACCGTCGTCAGATGCTGCTGACGCGAGATCAAGCCGTCGTCGGGATTGGATTCGCCCGCGACGATCTTGAGCAATGACGACTTGCCGGCGCCGTTACGGCCGATCAGGCCGACGCGCTCGCCCGCTTCGAGAGAGAAGTCCGCGCCGTCGAGCAACGCCACGTGACCGAACGCGAGATGCGCGCCCGAGATAGAGAACAGCGACATGGCACAGGGAGTGGGTCGGAAAGGCCGCTATTGTACCGGGGTGCGTTTGCGCGGCCCGGGACTCCGCCGTTTCGATGCGGGGCGGTCCGCGTGCGGGCGCGGGGGTTCCAACGATAATGCGACGCGCCAAGCGGGTAGAATCGCGCCTTCGCATGCTTTTGCTGCACTGACACAAGCGAGTACTGACGTGACCGAAGTCGTGGAATTCAAGACCTGGATCTGCCTGATCTGCGGGTGGATCTATAACGAGCAGGACGGTCTGCCCGAAGAAGGCATCGCGGCCGGCACGCGATTCGAGGATATTCCCGCCGATTGGCGCTGCCCCGAATGCGATGTGGGCAAGGACGATTTCGTCGTCGCGGAGTTTTGATTCACGAGGACGGCAGCGCGCTCGAGAAAGTCCGTACTCGCTTGCGCGCGCCGCCTTGGCGCGCCGCCTTGAAATGCTTTTGATTGTGTGCGGAGCCGTCTCGCATGCCCGCCGCGACGGATTTTCGATTTTATCGATACCGCCCTGCGCGATTGCAAATATCCCCATTTGCCACTAGCATCATCGCGCACATCTCGATCTCGATTTAATTCAAATCCGATCACAAAACGAAAGATTTTCGAAAGCCGCGATATTGAATCGCGTTCGAATTCGCACATTAAAAATCGCTCATGAAAAAAACGAATAAAGGCGTGCTTTGGCTGGCGGCAATGGGGATGACGGCAATCGTGCATGCGGAGTCGGCACCCGCGCCCACGCTCGCCACGGGCGACACGTGGACCTACGTCGATACCGTGGAAACCGGCCCGAACGGATGGCGGCAAACGCATGACGAGATTGTCGTGACGCACATCACGTCCGACCGCATTTATTACGAAGCAAAACAAGCGGGCACCACGCAGGCATCGCGCGAAATGATTGCCGGCATTGACTGGAGCCGGTCGCGCAATGTGAACGGCACAGAAACGCTCGTCAATCAACCCTTGTCTTTTCCGCTGACGACCGGGAAATCGTGGAATGTGAAATATACGGAAGCGCATCCGAATCCCAAACACGATTCCGAATCGCTTGACGAACGTTTCAAGGTCGTCGGCATCGAAAACATCGAGGTCCCCGCCGGAAAATTCGACGCCATCAAGGTCGAAGCCGAAGGCGATTGGACCGCGCAGACGGCCCCTGTTCGCTCCGCGACCGGCGGTACCGTCGTCACGGAAACCGGTGCAGCCGCCGTCGCACAAACGCGCAAGGTCCCGTCCGTCACGACGACGGGCCGGCTTTACAAGGCATTCTGGTACGTTCCCGAGATCGGGCGATGGGTCAAATCCGTCGAGGAGTACTACAGCAGCAACGGCGTGCGAAACGAACGGGTGACGAGCGAACTCGAATCGTTCAAGCATGGGTCGTCGCAGTAAAAGCGGCGGGCACGCGACGCGCGCTTAAGCGGCCCGTAACCGGAACGTCGAAACCAGATCGCGCAGCGCGCCCGATTGCTGCGCCATCGACGCCGCGGCGGCCGTCGCCTGCTCGACGAGCGCTGCGTTCTGCTGCGTCGTCTCGTCCATCTGCATGACCGCGCCGCTGATCTGCTCGATGCCCGTGTGCTGATCCGACGATGCGGCCGACAGCTCGCCCATCAGATCGGCGACGCGTTTGACCGAATGCACGATGTCCCGCATCGTTTGCCCGGCCTCGTCGACCAGACGCGAGCCCGCATCGACCTTGTCCGCCGACTCGCCGATCAGATCCTTGATTTCCCGCGCCGCCGTCGCGCTGCGCTGCGCGAGCGTCCGCACTTCGCCGGCCACGACCGCGAAACCCCGGCCCTGCTCGCCGGCGCGCGCCGCTTCCACGGCCGCATTGAGCGCAAGGATGTTCGTCTGAAACGCGATGCCTTCGATCATGACGATGATGTCGGCGACCTTGGCCGAACTCGCGCTGATCTCCTTCATCGTATCGACGACGCTCGCGACCACGTCGCCGCCGCGCGACGCGAGCGCGGACGCCGCGACGGCGAGCGTATTGCCCTGCCGCGCATTCTCCATGTTCTGCCTGACGGCCGCCGTGAGCTGCTCCATGCTCGACGCGGTTTCCTCAAGCGACGCCGCCTGCTCCTCCGTGCGCTGGCTCAGATCGTGACTGCCCGCGCTCACCTGCGCGGACGCCGTGGCGATACTGTCGCTGCTCGTGCGCACCTGGCCGACGATGTCCGCGAGCCGCTCGTTCATGTCCCGGAGCGCCTGCAGCAGTTGCGCGGTCTCGTCCCTGCCCTCGTCGGTAATCACCGACGTCAAATCCCCTTCGGCCACCGTCTGCGCGACCTGCACCGAACGATGAATGGGCTGCACGATGGACCGCGTGATCCATATCGCAGCGAGGATATTCAACACGACGCCGCCCGCGATCAGCGCGGCACTCAGCGCGACAGTCTTGCGATAGTCGTTCTCGGCGCCCGCGGCCGCGGCGTCGGCCGCGTCGCGATTGAGTTCGACATCCCGCTCGATGATCTGCGACGCGACCGCGAACAAGTGAGACGACTGGCTAGACGCAAGATCGCGCGCTTCGTCGAAGTCCGCGCTCCCGCGGTCGGTCAGCGTGTTGATCTGCGTATCGGCCGTCATATATGCGGCCCATGCTGTTTCGAACTGCGTCAACAGCGCCGTTTCATCGGGCGAACGGATCAACGCCCGATAGCGTTCGAGCGCGGTGTCGAGCTGGGCGATCGCTTCGAGACGCTTGCGTTTCGGCAGCGCTTTCTGCTCCGCGTTCGTCGCGATGAGCGCACCCTGCGTGCCGCGTCGGATCGTGTTGATCGATGCCCGGATTTCATCGAGCGTCTGGACGGTCGGCAGCCGGTTGCGCGCGAGATCGTCGGACGCGCGATAGACGCGCGACACCTGCAGCATCGCGGACGCGCCGAGCAGACACAGCGACAGCAGCACGATGCCGAAACCGATGCCCAGCCTTGCCGCGATCGGGAGAGTTCTCAAAACCTTCATGATGGAATCGTCGGTTAAAGCGATGCCGCCGCGCCGCGCGCTTCGATTCAACGCGATTCGATTCGCGCGGCGGCCGGTATCGATGGCTCGTCGGCGGAGCGGCGACGCGCGTTCGAGCGTGTTCGAGCGCGCGCGTCCACGGCGTCGGGCTTCAGACGCGGCGACCGAAGTCGCCGCGTCCCGCACCGCCCCGTCGATGCGGGCGGCGGTCAGAAGCGGTGAATCACCCCGACGATCAGACCCACCTGGCTTTGCGACGACGACGGCGAAGACTGAAAGTAGTCGCCGATCGACGCCGTGGCCGAAATGACGTCGCCCGCGCCGTTCGTGCCGAGCGTCTGTCCGCTCGCACGCTGATACGCCTCGAATGCGTAGACGCTGGTCGCCTTGGACAGCGCATACGACTCCGTCAGGTTGAACTGATTGTATTGGGCCTCGTCGCTGATACCGTTCGCCTTCGTCGCGCGCGTGTACGCGTAACCGGCCTCGAGATCCCAGGCCACCGTCGGCTTGTAATGCACGAGGATGCCGCCCGTGTTGAACGTCGCGGTGTTGCGGTACGACGAATTGATCCCGGGGATGTATTGCACGTTCGAATACGAGACTTCGAGATCCAGCGCATCGCTGAACTTGTACCCGCTCGTGATGGCGAAACGCTGCTGCGCCTGCGCGGTCTGATAGCCGTTGGTCAGCGCCGAGAGCGACGCCTGCCCGGCCGAATACGCCGTCGAAGCCGTGCCGTAGACGCCGCCGCCCGGCGTCGAGTTGTTGACGCGGAAGAAGCCCACGCCGATGCCGAAGGGTCCGTTGTCGTACTGAAGCGCGGTGCTCCACGTCGAGCCCTGATTGAGGCTGCCCGCCACGCCGCCGAGTGCATACGACGCGCCGAAGGTGAAGCCCGCGATCTTCGGCGAGATGTACATCAACTGATTGTTGATATGGAACGTGAAGTCGAGTCCGTCGACGTCGCCCGGGTGCATGCTGAGCCACTTGCTCGGCCCATAGGGCGCGAGCAGCAGCAGATAAGGCGTGTAATTGCGGCCGGCCGTGACCGTCCCGTAGGTGTCGCTCGACAGGCCCACGATCGCGATCCGTCCGAACTCGAGCCCGCCTTGCGACGCCGCGCCGCTATCGATACTGAAGCCGTTTTCGAGCTGGAAGATCGTCTTCAATCCGCCGCCGAGGTCTTCGCTGCCCTTGAGACCCCATCGGCTCGGCGTCCACAATCCCGACGCGATCTGGAATTTGCTTTGTCCGCCGCTATTCGAGCCGAGCGTGCTCGCGCTGCTTTGGTACATGAAGCCATTGTCGGCAATACCGTACAGCGTGACGCTGTTTTGCGCGAACGCGGGCGCCGCGACGGCCGTGACAGCCAGGCCGGCCATCGTCGATAGCAATTTCGAAATCCTGCGTGACTTCAATTTAGTTCTCCTCTTGTAATCGTGCAAAAAAAGCCCAGGCGAAATCCATGCATTCGGATTTCGAATTCACCGCAAACAGACAAAACCCCGCACGCCCCACGCGGTTCAACCCGCGTCGGATTCAGATCGAGCAAACGGTATTCAGCTCAGACGCACATGGCGGCACGCCAGGCCGGCGTTCGATGGGCGGCCCCCCGGCCCATCGCAACGCATGACAACACGCGAAATCAGACCATCCGCAAGAAGCTCAGCACGATCGCGCCGACGAGCGGCCCCGCCGCCAGCGTTTCAAGCGCGAGATGGAACGAATGCGTGTGCGCGTAGATCAGGCCGACCACCATCGGCGCTGCCGCGCTGCCAAGCTGCCAGACGGCATTCGCGAGTCCGGCCGTCGCACCGGCGGCGTGCTTTCCCGCCGCGCTCGTGGCCAACACGGAGAGCAGCGGCGTGTAGCCGAACGCGGCCGCGCCGAGCACCGGTGCGAGCAGATAAAACGCGGCCGGTGTCGAACATTGGCCGAACACCACGAGCAGCACGGCGAAACATCCCATGCAGGCGATCGGCAGATACTTGCCCGCCTTGCCGCTGAGCCAGTCGCGCAGCAGGCCGAGTATCGGCTTCGACACGACCGCGCCGATGCCGAACGCCGCGAGGATCGAGCCGGTCTGCACGGGCGAGATGCCGAACTGTTTGGTCATCAGTGCATTGCCCCAGGCCGCGAAACCGACGGTGCCCCAGAAGCCGCCGAAACCCGCGATCGCCAGCAGAATCAGATTGCGATTGCGAAACAGCGCAAAGACATCCGAACGCGTGATCCGCGTGCGCGCCGCCGTATTCGGGCTCTCGCGCAGCGTGAAGTAGCTCACGACGCTCCACGCGAGCGTCAGCGCGCCGAGCAGCTTGAACGCCATCTGCCATCCATAAGCCTGTGAAATCGCGGGCACCGTCAGATTGCAGACGATGACCGCAAGCGAGGTGGCCGTCGCGTGGATGCCCATCGCGATACCGCGGTCTCGGTCGAACCACGATGAAATGATCTTCAAGCCCGATGCATAGTCGGCGCCGGCCGTGATCCCCATGATCGCTTGCGCCGCGATGCCGAACTCGAGCGACTGCGCATTCCCGAACGCAAACGTCGCGAATCCCAGCGCGATGAGCGCGAAGATCAGCATGCGCCGGCCGCCGATCACATCGGTCAGCACGCCGCCGGTGGCATTGGCGATCACGTACCCGACATAGAAGGCCGTGACGAAGGCGCCGAGCATGCCGACGGCCAGGCCCATCGTTTGTCCGACCGGCGCGGCGACGCTGCTCCATGCGACACGGTCGACATAGCTGAGCAGAAACGCCATCCACGTGACCATCAGGACGACCCAGCGATAGCGCGGTACGGCGCTCGCGAGCGCCGGTGTGCGCGCGTCCCGCTTTTCCGTGGAAAGGATGCCTGCCTGATCACCGCTGTTCATTTCATTTTCCTTGGCGCGCGAGGGCGAGCCTTTGTCAGTTGCCAGACCGCGTCCCGGAAGGACGCGGCGACGAGGTGTCGATGGTACGGCCCACTGACCGACTGGCTCGCCATGCGACCTGTGCCTGGTGTCGACCGAATTGCCGCTGCATCCGACGGCTCAAATCAAAAAGTGGATGCACAACGAGGCGAAGTACATACGTTCAAAAGCGCTGCGTCAAGCGTTTTTGAACAAAATATTACGTTTCGTTGACTCAGTAAAATCCCTGATATTCGCTCGACAAAAGCCTGATGAAACAGGGAAAAACGCCTGTTTGACGGGATATTCGATCCTCAATACAGATGTCGCACCAAATCGCCCGCTGGGAAAAAGTCGCTTGACGGCCCGCTTCCGAGTTTTATACTTGCACATCAATGTGTATCCACTTTTGAGTGGAATTCAATTTCAAAACATGTCGCGCATCTACGACAGCGCGCCAGGCGGGCGATGCGGCAGCGATGCGCGGGCAGGTTGAAACGGAGTGACGAGATGAACGAGTTTTCGGGGGCGTCGGTGGCGATCGCCGGCGCGAACGTCGGCGTGGGGCCGGCGGTGGTCAAGGCGTTTGCCGCGCAGGGCGCGCGCGTGGTGGCCGGGCGGCTGAACGTGGCCGGCGATCCGTCGCACGCGGAACTCGATGGCGCGACGCGAACCGTTGCCCTCGATCTGCTCGATCGCGTGTCCGTCGCGGCCTTTCTCGACGCATGCGCGCCGATACCGGGCGAGCCCGCGTCGAGCCTGTCCACGCTGATTCTCGTGCCCCCTCCCGTGACGACGCAGGCGGCGCTCGACATCGGCGCCGATGTCTACCGTCAGACGATCGACGCCGAGCTGATCGGTCCGATCCTTTGCATCCAGGAGGCCGCGCGCCGCATGCAGGCGGCACGTAAGGGCGGACGCATCGTGTCGTTCGTCTCGATGTCGGGCAAGACCGGCGTGCATCGCCGCGTCGCGCCCTACGCGGCCGCCAAAGGCGGCTTGATTGCCTTCTCGCGCGTGCTGGCCGCCGAACTCGCACCGACCAGCATCACGGTCAATGTGATCGCGACCGCGCTGTTCGACGTCCAGGTCGCCGCGATGCACGACCCCGCCGAAGCGATCAAGGGCATCCCGGTCGGACGTCCCGGGCGCGCCGAAGAAGCCGCCCGCGCGGCGCTCTACCTCGCGTCAGCCGATGCCGGATACGTGACCGGCGAGACGCTGAATCTGTCCGGCGGCCGTTTCATGGATTGAAGAACACACGAACGATCGGCACTGAAAAATAAGGAATGCGCATGTTCGAATCGAATGTAGGCAACGTCACCTGGATGCATCGTCCCGAGCCCGACTACAGCCGTCTGGTCTGGGAGGAAGCGAACCGTTTTCGCGTGCATACGAGCGCGTATACGGACCCGACCGTATTCGCGGCCGAGATGAAGCACATCTTCCAGAAAACCTGGGTCTATGTCGGGCACGAGAGCCAGATCCCCGAAAGCGGCAACTTCATCACGAGCTATATCGGCAACCAGCCGGTCATCGTGGTGCGCGACGAGGAGCGCCAGATCCATGTGCTCGTCAATCGCTGCGTGCACCGCGGGGCCGTCGTGTGCCGCGAAGGCGGCGGCCGCGCAAGCGAATTCAACTGTCCGTACCACGGCTGGGTCTATGGGCTCGACGGCAAGCTGCTTGCCGTATCCGAACGCAAGGATGCCGGCGGCTACGACGACGCTTTCGATGCACCCGAAGGGCTCTTCAAAGTGCCGCGCGTCGAACGGTATCGCGGCCTGATTTTCGCGAGCTTCAATCCCGCCGTGCAGCCGCTCGTTCCCTACCTCGGCCGCGCGAAGCAGTTCATTGACCGCAAGCTCAATTTCTCTCCGGAAGGCGAGATCGTGCTGAGCTCGAAGCCGTTCGTCGTGCGGTATCCGGGCAACTGGAAATTCCAGGCCGAGAACATCGTCGACGGCTACCACTTCATGCATACGCATAAGGGCTTCGTGCAGTTGCAGATGAAGTACGGCGATTCGACGGGCGACTTCGGCGTGCACAAAGGCGGCACGCCGAAAGCGATGCGCGCGCTGCGCTTTCGCGGCGCGGCATGGCGCTGCGAGAACGGACACGGTCTGATCGAGAAGCCGCTCGGCGAGGTCGACAGTCTGTTCGAAGGCGAATTCGGCGACTATCAGCGCGCCCTCCACGACACATACGGCGAAGAAGAATTCTCGTTCATGGCGGGAAAGCTGTCGGGCTCGATCTTTCCGAACCTGGGTTTGATTCATAACCAGATCCGGGTCTGGCGCCCGATCGCGCACAACATGACCGAAGTCGCCGTCTATCCGTACGAACTCAAGGGCGCGCCCGATGCCTTCAACGAAGGCATGCTGCGCAGCCAGGAGCGCTTCTACGGACCCGCCGGTCACGGCGCGGCCGACGACGTCGACATCTTCATCCGCAATCAGCAAGGCCTCGAAGCCAGCGCGGTGGACTGGCTGATCCTCGAACGCGGCCTGAGCACCGACGCTCCCGACGCCGGGAGCCGCGATTTGCGAGGCGGCTCCACGAGCGAGGCGCCGCAGCGCGCGATCTGGAGCGAATGGAAACGCCTCATGTCCGCGGGGGCCGACCAGAAACCCAGTTCATGCCCGTCGTCGACGGGCGCTCACGATGCCACGCAGGAAGGACACCACTGAACATGACGCGCACAGAAGCTGAAGATCTGCTGTTTCACGAAGCTCGTCTGCTCGACAACCGTCAACTCGACAGCTGGCTCGAGCTGTTCACGCAAGACGGTCTGTACTGGATCCCGATCGACGACGCCGCGCCCGTGCGCTCGCAGACATCGCTGGTCTACGACACGCCCGAGCGCCGCGTCGAACGCGTCGATCATCTGTTGAACAACTATTTCCCGTCGCAATCGCCGCGTTCGAGAACGGTGCACGTCGTATCGAACGTGATCTGCGAGCCCGTTTCAAAGATCGATGGCAAGACCGAGACCGATGCCGAGGCCGACGGCGAGCACGCGACCGTCTATTCAAGCCAGGTGATCTACGAGATGCGCACCGGCGACTACACGCAAAGCGGCATCGGCGAGCTGCAGACGATCGTCGCGCGCGTCGAGCATCAGCTACGGCGCGTCGACGGCGCACTCAAGATCGCGCGCAAGAAGATCCTGCTGATGAACCGGGATACCTGGCAAGGCAATCTGACCTTTCTCATGTAAGTCGCCGCACCGATTCGCGCGACGCGGCGGACCGCCTCGACGCCCGCCTTTCTTTAGAAACGGAGACACTCCATGTATGCAACGAAGCTGCGCGACAAGTGGCGCGAAGGTCATCCGGCCTTCGGCTTCTGGGCGGCGCTCTCGTCCCCCTTCGCCGCCGAGCTGATGTCCATCGCCGGGATCGACTACGTGTGTGTCGACCAGCAGCACGGACTCGCCGATCAACACGACGCGCTCGCGATGTTCACCGCCGTGCAGGCGCGCGGCGCGGTCCCGATCACGCGGGTGCCCGCGAATCAGCCGTGGATGATCGGTAAAGCGCTCGACGCGGGCGCGCAAGGCGTGGTGGTTCCGCTGATCAACACGCGCGAGGAAGCCGAGGCGGCCGTCGCGGCCTGCCGGTATCCGCCGCATGGCACGCGCTCGTTCGGCCCGGTGCGCGCCGCCGTCGTCGGCGGGATGAAGGACAACGTCAAGCTCGCCGAATCGGTGCTGTGCATCGTGATGGTCGAAACGCGCGAGGGCCTCGCGAATATCGATGCGATCGCGAGCACGCCGGGTCTCGACGGCATCTATGTCGGCCCCGCCGATCTCGCGCTCGGCCTCGGCCTCCCGCCCGATCTCGACAAGACCGAACCCGAACACGTAACGGCCGTGCAAAGCATCCTCGACGCGTGCAAGCGTCATGGCATCGTGGCCGGCATTCAGTGTCACTCGGGCAAGAGCGGACGCGCGTATGCCGCGCGCGGCTTCGGCTTCGTGACGATCGCCAAGGACACGGCGATGCTGCAGAAGGCCGCGCGCAACGAACTGCAACTGGCCACGGTCGGCGACGATGCGGCGCGCGACGAACACGTGGGGTACACGTGATGTCGGCGACCACCGAAAACGCCTCGCCCGACCGCCTGCTCGGCGCGCTGGCGACGTATGTCGTGCAGGCGCCCGGCACGCTCGACGCGGCCGCGAGCCGCGCCGCCCGATTGGCGATCGCGGATACCGTCGCGGTCGCGCTCGGCGCGTTGCCGCATCGTCCCGCGCAGCTCGCGCGACGCTACGCGCGACACTATGCCGTCCCGACCGGCGCGACCCTCTGGGGAACCGGGCAGCGCGTGCTGCCGGAGACCGCCGCGCTCGTCAACGGCGTCCCGTTGCGCGGCTTCGATTACAACGACATCTATGCCTCGGTCAGCGGCGGTCATCCGAGCGACATGATTCCCGGCCTGATCGCGCTCGCCGAATGGTTCGATCTTTCGGGGCGGCGCGTGCTCGACGCGCTCGCGGTCGGTTATGAAATCGCCGTCGATCTGTTCGACACGTTCGCGATCAAGCAGCACGGATGGGACTATCCGACGTTGACCGCGATCGCCGCCGCGTGCGCGGTCGCGCGTCTGCTGCGCCTCGACGAGGCCGAAACGCGCGCGTCGCTCGCGATTGCGCTGACATCGCACTTCGCGAGCGACGAGGCCGAATCGAACGAACTCAACACGCGCGGCGACCTCACGATGTGGAAGCGTTTCAACGGCAGCAACGCGACGCGCCAAGCGATCTTCGCCGCGCTGCTGGCGCGCGAGGGCGTCGAAGGCGTCGTGCGGCCGTTCGAGGGCCGATGCGGCCTGCTCGCCAAGGTGCCGACCGGCGACGCCGCGCTCGCGACGCTGTTCGAACGCCTGACGCCGGGACACGCGCTGCAGCGCGTGAGCGCCGTGTCGTTCAAGCGCTGGCCCGTCGGCTCGCGCGGGCAAAGCGCGATTCAAGCGGCATTGCAGGCGCGCGCGGCAATCGGCGATATCGCTCGCGTCGCGCAGGTCAGGATCTCGACGGACCGTTCCGTGTTCGAGCATCTGGTCACGAAACGCAGCGATCCGTGGCATCCCGATTCGCGCGAGACGGCCGACCATTCGCTGCCCTATATCGTGGCGACCGCGCTGCTCGACGGTTACGTCCACGTGTCGTCGTTCGACGTCGCGAAGGTCCGCGATCCCGAGCGTCAACGCTTTCTCAACGAGCGGCTTTCCGTCGAGGTGTCGGAGGCGTTGAGCGTCGGCGCGCAAGGCGGATTTCCGACGCGCGTCGAACTGTTCGACACGGACGGCCGCCGCTTCGTCGGCGAGGCGAAGGCGCCCCCAGGACATCCGTTGCAGCCGTTCAGCGATGCGGACATGGAAACCAAGTTCCTCGAAAACGTCGCGCCGCTGTTCGGCGGCGCGGCCGCACGCGAGATCTTCGACACGATCCGGTCCTTCGAGGACTTGACCCATGTGCGCGACCTGACGTCGCGACTCGTCGTCGCGGACACATCGAAGATCGATTCGGACGAGGCCACGATTGCATAGCCGCGCACAGGCCGGATCGCGGTGCAGATACAGGAGTCGGACAAGCGAATGAGCGGACATCATCACGTCGCGATCGTGGGCGCGGGACAAGCGGCCGCGCGCTGCGCGGCGTTTCTCAGGGACAGCGGATTCGAAGGCGCGATCACAGTGATCGGCGACGAACCGGAATTGCCGTACGAGCGGCCCGCGCTATCGAAGGACACGCTCACGGGCACGCCGGAGATCGGCAAGCTGCACGTCTTCGAACCCGCGTTCTATCGGAACCAGCGCATCGACGTTCTGACCGGCACGCACGTCGACAACCTCGACGCGCACGCCAAGACCGTCACGCTGCACGACGGTGGCCGGCTCACCTACGATCGTCTCGTCCTCGCGACCGGATCGCGTGCGCGCACGCTCTCGATACCGGGGCTCGGCGACACCCCCGTGCTGACGCTGCGCAGTTTCGCGGACGCGCTGCGGATTCGCGCGCTGTTGCAGCCGGGCATCCGGCTCGTCATTCTGGGCGGCGGCTTTATCGGACTCGAAGTCGCGGCCAGCGCCGCCTGCCTTGGCTGCGCCGTGACCGTCGTCGAAGCGGGCGCGCGCGTGATGGGGCGTGTCGTCAGCGATCTCACGGGCCGATGGGTCACCGACGTTCACCGCGCACGCGGCGTGGCCGTGAAAACAGGCTGCGCGGTGGTCGGCGCCAGCCCGTGCGCCGACGGCGCCGTGCGCGTCTTGCTCGATGACGGAACGCAGCTCGAAGCCGATGCGATCATCGTCGGCGTGGGCGGCGAAGCGAATATGGCGCTCGCGCAACATGCGGGACTCGCATGCGGTAACGGCATTCACGTCGATGAGCGATGCCGCACGAGCGCGCCCGACGTGTTCGCGATCGGCGACGTGGCGAGCCAGTTCAATCCGCTGTACGGGACGCGTTTGCGGCTCGAATCGTGGGACAACGCGGAACGGCAGGCCGAGATCGGCGCCGCCGCGCTGCTCGATACGTTGAATCATGCGCCGCGGCTGCGTGCGGACGCTCGGCTGCCCGACGGGTTCGCCACCGACGCGCGGACGATTCCGTGGTTCTGGACGGACCAGTACGACGTGAACGTGCAGATCGTCGGACGCACGGCGGCATCCGATCGCGTCATCGTGCGCGGCGATCGCGCGGACGGCGCATTCATCGTCTTCCACTTCATCGGCTCGCGGCTCGTCGGCGCGGAGCTCATCAATTCCGGCCGCGATCGACGCGCCGTCCGGGAGCTGGTCGCGCTGGGCCACGCCGATGAAGCCGCGCTCGGCGACGTGCAGATCCCCCTTAAAAATCTATCCGCCGCGTATCGCTCGTCCGCAACGAGCCGGTAGGCGCGCACTTCTGGAGCTTCACATGTCGTGGTGTCCCGTTGCACATATCGATTCAGTCATGGAAGGCGAAGCGACGTGCGTGGTCGCTGAAGGCGAGCCGCTCGCGCTCTACAGAATCGGCGAGGCGGTCTATGCCACGCACGATATCTGCACCCATGCGCACGCGCATCTGTCCGAGGGATTCGTGAATGGCGATTGCGTCGAATGTCCGCTGCACGAAGGGGTTTTTCACATTCCCACGGGACGTCCGATATCGGGTCCCGTCCGCGTGCCGTTGCGCGTCTATCCGGTCAAGGTGGAGGGCGATCAAGTGTTCGTCCAGTTGAGCGGCGAGGACGCAGAGCATGGATAAGCATGCGCCCGGTGTCGTTTTCCTCGATCGCGCGAGCGTCGACGCCGAGCTGCGTCCGCTGTCGTTCGCGCATCGCTGGGCGTCGTACAACAATACGCGCGTCGATCAGATCGTCGATCGCGCGCGCGAGGCGACCGTCGTCATCACGAACAAGGTGCCGTTGCGCGCCGCCACGCTCGCGGCGTTGCCCGCGTTGCGCATGATCGCCGTGGCCGCGACGGGCACCGACATCATCGATCGAGATGCGTGCGCGGCGCGCGGCATCGTGATCGCCAACGTACGCGACTACGCGACCGCGTCGGTACCCGAGCATACGTTCGCGCTGATCCTCGCGCTGCGCCGCCAACTGCTCGCGTATCACGCCGACGTACGCGGCGGAAAGTGGCAGAAGTCCGAGCGTTTCTGTCTGCTCGACCATCCGATTGCCGATCTCGCGGGCAGCCGGCTCGGCATCATCGGTTTGGGTTCGCTGGGTCGTGCCGTGGCCGCCTTGGGGCACGCGTTCGGCATGGACGTATGCGCGCTGCAGTCGCGGCACGCGGCGGCGGACGATGCGCCGGCCGAACCGGTGACGCGTCTGCCGCTGCGCGAGCTGCTCGCGACATCCGATGTCGTCTCGCTGCATATGCCGCTGACGGAACACACGCGTCATATGATCGGCCGCGACGAACTCGCGATCATGAAGCGCAGCGCGCTGCTGATCAACACCGCGCGAGGCGGCCTCGTCGATGAAGTCGCGTTGGCTGCCGCGCTCGAACGCGGGACGATCGCCGGGGCCGGCTTCGATGTGCTCGAAGTCGAGCCGCCGCCCGACGGTCATCCGTTGACGACCTCGACCTTGCCGAATCTTCTCGTGACGCCGCACACGGCGTGGGCGAGCCGGCAGGCGATGCAGCGGCTCGCGGACCAACTGATACTGAACATCGAACAGTTCATGTCCGCGCACGATCCCGCATCGCATTCGTCATCGAACGGCGTGTCGTTGTCTTCCTAGCGAGATCTCCGTCGGAGGAGACTCGAATTCAGCGCTATCGCGCATATCCAGACGTAGAAAGGAGCACGGATGAAACTTGTGCGATTCGGCCCCGTGGGCATGGAACGCCCCGGCATGATCGATGAGCAGGGTCGCTTGCGCGATCTGAGCGCGGTCGTCGGCGATATCGAAGGCCGCACGATCGGCCCGGAGGCACTCGATCGGCTGCGCGCGCTCGACGTGTCGGGCTTGCCCGTCATCGACGATGCGGTCCGCTTGGGCGTGCCTGTCGCGAACGTCGGCAAGATCGTCGCGATCGGGCTCAACTACACGGACCACGCGAAGGAAGCGGGTCGGCCGATTCCCGAAGAGCCCGTGGTGTTCATGAAGGCGACGACATCGCTTTGCGGGGCGTACGACGACACGATCAAGCCGCGGCAATCGATCAAACTCGATTGGGAAGTCGAGCTCGGCATCGTGATCGGCACGCTTGCGCGCAGTGTGAGTGAGTCGCAGGCGTTGTCGCACGTCGCCGGGTACTGTCTCGTCAACGACGTCTCCGAGCGTCACTTCCAGAACGAGCGAGGCGGCACGTGGGACAAGGGCAAGAGCTTCGATACGTTCTGCCCGGTCGGTCCGTGGCTCGTCACGCCGGATGAGATCGGCGACCCGCAGAATCTGGCGATGCGGCTCGACGTCAACGGCAAGCGCATGCAAACGGGATCGACGGCGAACATGATTTTCGCGTGTGCGACGTTGATTCGTTACGTCAGCGAAGTGATGACGCTGATGCCCGGCGACATCCTGATCACGGGTACGCCGCCGGGTGTGGGGCTGGGCATGAAGCCGCCGGTGTTTCTCCATGTCGGCGATGTCGTGACGCTGGGCATCGACGGGCTCGGGGAACAACGGCAAACGATCGTCGCGGATACGCGCGGCGCCTGACGAGCGCCTCGTCAGGCTCGGTCATATTAGTCAGGCTGCGGCCTTCCGGTAGCCGCCCGACGGCGGCCTCGGATCCATGCCGGCCATATCGGCCGCGGCGCCTGGCGAATTGGTCTGGAGCGCGAGCTTGAGCGCCTGACGGAGGGCGCGCGGCTCGTAGCTGGGATCGATGCTGCCGATCACGGCCAATGCGTTGCGTGCGAGCTGCCGGCTTGTCGCGTGAATCGCGCGCGGCACGCTTTTCTCTTCGAAGGCTTTGTAGACCTCGATGTGTTCGGCTTCCGAGTCGAGCCACGATTGCGGCGCCGAGCGCATATGGAGGCGTCTGACGCGCTCCGAACGCGAGCGGCAGTCGGCGATCGACGCTTGAATGATCGGACCGGCGTGTTTGACGAGCAAGTTGTGAAACTGGACGTGATAGCGCGCCCACTCTTCCGACGTGCCGGCACGGAGTGGCGAATGTGCGTTCATGGCGTCGAGGGTGGCCTTGAGTTCGGCGATTTCCTCGGCTGATGCGACGGGTATCGTCATCGCGACGCCGAGCGACTGCATCAGAATCCACGTGGCGTAGACGGAATCGACTTCATCGGAGGTCACGCTCGTGACGCGTGTCCGGTGCTTGAACTGCGCTTCGGCGAGCCCTTCGGCCTCGAGCATGCGCAGTGCCTCGCGCACGGGCGTGCGGCTCACGCCATACGAACGGGCGATATGCACCTGATTGAGGACATCGCCGGGCGCCAACGCGCCGCTCAGGATTTCCTGACGCAGCATTTCGTAGACGTTGTGTAGATCGCCGGTGATCGGTTTCATGTCGATACGCTTTCCAAGCTATTTGACGCGCGGTGCGCTCAGCGGGCCGATTTCGCGCGCTCGCGCCGTCGCGCTCTCGTTGACGCACGGATGTCGCACGATGTCGCGGCCGGGTAGACGGCCTGGGCTCGGCGGACAGAAGACATGGGGTCGAGCCGACGCTATCAGAGCGATCCCGCCCGTCTGCCGAGATGGGTACGCGACATCGCGTTTTTCTATTGAATTGGGCGTAGATCACGCCCCACATGCGGTGGATGAGAATAACACGGCGTGAGCGGCTACACAGCGGCACGGCGCGTCGCTTTCACGCGTGGTTCAAGCATACCGTTTGGCCGGTTTTTATTTTTTGCGCCATGTCATGTCGCCGTGTGTCGGGTTCGAGAAACGTCGGGGGCACGGCCGATCGTCGCGGGTCGGTCGCACGAGACACGCGGGTGATGGCGAAGCGTGTCATGGTGAGCGCGGAAGCGCGTGTGCGGGGCGTGCTCTGCCGCAAAACGTCCGAAATGTCTTTGCTATAGGGCCCCAATACGTTCACCGCAGCAGTCCACGCTACTTGATCTCTGACTGTGAAATGAAAGTACTGTCGAACCCTAGGATTGTTCTATTCAAACAGATCGGCATGCGTGCCAGCTCTGACAAAGATTACCTCTTCCTCTGTCACACGATAAATCAGTAAGAAATCACCACCAACATGGCAATCTCGGTGATTGATCCAAGGGCCTTGCAAGGGATGATCCAAATACTCAGCGGGAAGCGGTCCATTGTTCGCAATCAACAGCAACATGGTCTCTTTCAGACGCTGCAAGTTGAACTTGCCCGAATGTTCAAGTCGCTTCCAATCCTTCAGAAATTGCTTTGTGTAATCAAACTGACGGGGCGGGTTAGCCTTCTTTGTCAAGCTCATCAAACATTTCCTTGCTTGACCGACGGCGCGCGCGTCCGCTCATTTCGTCGGACTCGCGAAGTGCCTGTGAGGTAATCTCGTTGGGAATACGGACCTCAAAAGGCAAACCGCGAGTGACGACGACTTGGCGAAGGAAGAGACGCACCGCGTCCGACAGCGTCAAACCGTTTTCGGCCAGAACGCGAGTGGCATCTTCTTTGAGTTCAG
Organism: Pararobbsia silviterrae; assembly: GCF_003628125.1. Classification (GTDB taxonomy): domain Bacteria; phylum Pseudomonadota; class Gammaproteobacteria; order Burkholderiales; family Burkholderiaceae; genus Pararobbsia; species Pararobbsia silviterrae. Next base: position 1,148,549 of record NZ_RBZU01000001.1, on the reverse strand, counting down.
GTTCGATGCGCGCACGCACATCAGTCGATTTAATCGGTAGGGTCAACATGGAGGGGCCTCACAGGTTCAGCATGCTTCTGCGACTCTGCCATCCTCGACCAAAACGTCTCCGGTGTAACACCGGACGTCGGGCAAGTCGCGCTTCCGCTAGTGTAGCTACGTTGTAGCAACACTGCAAACTGACTCCGAGCCATCGAGCATCGAGCATCGAGCATCGAGCATCGAGCATCGAGCATCGAAGATCCTATAGCGTCGGTAGTTCCTCCAGGAGCCGTCCAACGAGAGCCATTCGTGCGAAATTTCGGATTCAACGCCAGATTTTTCCGACGACACGATCTCGAACGGCCAATTGACGAGTTCAGAGCAACCGCAGTTCCAACGCCTCTGAGCAAATTCGCGTGATCTACGGCATACGATTGATCCACCCGGTTTTGACACTTTCCGGCCTACATGCGCGCCCGCGCAAAACGCACGATATCTTGCGTGGATAGCCTCGCCGCGATGGTCTTGCCAAGCGCGTCATCGAGCCGATTGAGCACGTAGTGTTCGTTGCTTTTCGGGGCAACGGGACGGCCGGAATTCGCGCGCGCTTCGCGATAGGCTGCGATCAGCACCTTGAGGGTAGTGGACGGCTCGCAAGCCACCCCCGAACCGTTGTCGATCTCGACTTCACGCTCGCGCGCCCACTGCTCTGCAGCGCCTTTTGTCCGGAACGTCTTTGCTATACTCTGCCCTCGCTTGCGGATCTGAGCGCGCCAGCGATTGCCGACCTGGAGGATGGATGCCATGTCGTGCGCTTCCGAAAACTGTAGCAGTGCCAGATCACTTGGAACGGCTACAGCGAGGTTTTGTAGCAAATCTGTAGCAGTGACGACCTGAAACACTGCTACACGATGCTACACAGCGCGTCATTTAGGAGGATGCGCCGAAACCCGGAAACGCTTGTGGGATAAGGCCGAAGCTTGATTTGTCGAGGCTTCGGTCTACGCTGTGACGAAGGGTCCTCTCCCCGTAGTTCAATGGATAGAACAAGTGCCTCCTAAGCGCTAGATACAGGTTCGATTCCTGTCGGGGGGACCACGAGAGCCGCGTCATAAAAAAGCCCGCTTCGCGCGGGCTTTCGTCTATTCAATATCCGGCATCTCGCGCCACGAGCACGCTTGGCAAACTCGTCAACCCCACCCTGCTTCACGTACCCGGATCCGCAAGCCCGACCAGGCTCCGCATACACAGACTCATCAAGCCCGCGCGACTCCGGACCTTGAGTTTGCGGAAAATCCCCGTGACGTAGAAATGCGTCGTCGACTTCGCAAGACCGAGTTGCTCCGCAATTTCCTTCTCACTCGCCTCGGTCAACAAAAGCTGCAGCACCCTACGCTCATAAGGCGCCAGCCCCTCGATCAACGCATTCGACACGACAAGCTCGCCCACCGTCAGCATCGGCGATCGAAGCCCGCTCACATCCCGCGCGACCCCGACACGCAATCGACGCGTCGCCATCCACCGCGCCGACCACGATAAATGGACATCGGTCCCATTCTTGTGCCCGTAACGATTCTGAAACCCGAATCTCGGACGCCCCGACAACACCGCCGCCGCCTCACGCTCCGTACGACCTCGATCCCCAGCAATCACCAAATCCATGATGCGCTGCTCGATCAATTCCGATTGACCGTACCCCAATATCTCGCTGCACGCCGTATTCGCAAATCGGATGACCCCCGATTCGTCGACGAGAAACACCATGTCCGGCAGCGTGTCGATAAATTCAAATGCGAAATCCTCGCCGCCGAATGCAAAGGCTTTACCGATGTTTTCGCTTTCTATTGGTTTCACGATCTCGACGCCCCAATCCACTGAAAACCCACTGCACGGCCCATGCCGATCGCCCCGATTCGAACGGCGCCTTGCACCGCCTTTCGCGCATGTGCCACACACCTCGCGCACGTTCGATTCGGCCGTCATTCCCGCCATCCGCGAAGGACGCGCTTATTCCAAAACAGCTTCGCCAAAGATTACCCGAAAAGTCGATCCGTGAACGGGGTCGAGCCCTTCCGACTCGTATCGGCTAGGCGCGGAATCGCGATCGAACCCGGACCATGACGCACTGAACGGATGACGTCCCGCACATCCACGAGATCGCGCATTGGGCATTCCGCCGGAAATCGCATGTGTTATCCCACCTGAAATTCCGCTTGAAATTCCAATCGATGTAGGTCCACACAAGAAAGAGAATGAAAGCGCGTGGAAAGATGCGTCAGGACCCTCGGACGCATCGATAGAAACGAACACCGGCCAGCCACTCGCCGGGCAGCGCGCCCGTACCCCCGAGTCCGTCCGCGAATACGGCATGTCAAACCAAGCGCCCCGCGGATGATGCATCGCAAGCCGCACGGCGTCGCAAACACGTGTATTCAACTGCGCGTATCCCGCATCGGCCGATTGCCGATCAGCAAAACGTCATGCAAAGACAACGCAAAACACCATACCGCCGTAGACCCTCAGGTCGACAACACCTCGCGCGGCGCATGATTACCCGTCTTGTTCGATTTGAACGCCTTGACCTCGCCCCGGCACAGATGCGTCGCATCGCGTCGGCACGTCGGCACGCCGTGCGTCGACGGCAACGCGACGAACGTAATAAACACCGACGCGCAAAGCGTCACGGCTGCGACGTGTTGCATGTCCCAGCGGGAAAGGCCCTTAATCATGGCGGAACCGAAAAGATCACCGATATATGTGCGTTTACGTCCGCGCGCGGCCAGACTTTAACTAAACAGCGCTTCGAACATGAACTTTTGATGGCGTCTCTCTTTTATCCCGATTCATCTGAGTAAAAACCCGCACCGCGCGATGTTGTCATCGTGAACGCAAGCGCCCATCCCTGGCGAACGCGCCCATGCCCTGCCGCCCGCGCGCCATCGCCATCGCCATCGACGGCGCCGCGCGGTGCCGAAACCGCATCCATGCGTCATGGGTGCTTCGACAGGTGCGATGCCGCCGCCCGCTTCCCCATCCACGAATGCGGAAATCGATCGAATCCAAAGACATCCGAATCAATCGTCGCGTCACCGCGTCTCCGACGTCGGTGGTACGGTCATCGCACGCCACAACGTGAGCTCGGCACCGACGCCCATCACGAACACGTCCGGCAACAGACCGCTCACACCTAAGCCGAAACCGAAATCGACGCGGATACAGATCCTTTCGCCATACCGACAATCCGACGTCGTCGGCGCGGCACGTAACGACATCCGACGTCGCCTCGCCGCGCGGCCTGTCACACGATGACGAAAGCGTTTGCGCGAGGCGATGCATGCGCGACACGCCGGAATCGTCGTTAAGAACTCCCTGAAAACGAGCCCGCGTGCGTGATGCATTCCACGCGCCGCGTCGGTCGAACAACCGTCCTCGCAACGCGATGTAAGGTACAAAGCGCAGCGCATGCGCTACCATTGCGACTGATCCGACTGTCCTGGCGCGCTTCAATGTCGACTGAAACCGAAAATACGCACCCGCAAAGCGACTTCCTCAATGCCATGCGCAAAGAGCGCAAGACCGTGCAGGTCTACCTCGTCAATGGCATTCGGCTGGTGGGACGCATCGAATCGTTCGACCAATTCGTCGTCATGCTGCAAACGCCGACCGGCGTGCAAGCCATCTACAAACGCGCGATCTCGACCGTGCAGATCGATACCGGTACACGGCCCGCGCCGCGTCCGCGCGATGAGTCGTCCTCGTCGAATCCCGTCGTATCGACGCGCAAACGTCGCCTGACGACGTCCCCGCACTCGGAATAACCCCCGCCCTATACGTGCGCCGCGCGCTTCACGCGCGCATCCGCACGGCACGCGAACCCGCGTGGTCATCGCCCGCGGCAGCGCCGCCTAAGGCGCAGCACGGCTTAAGGCGTTTGAGTCAGATGAATTTCCACGCGACGATTGCGCGCTCGGCCCGCGGCCGAGTTGTTGTCGTCGACCGGATCGGCATCGCCGCGCCCTTCAACGGTGATTCGCGATGCATCGATACCATGCGCGACGATGTACTCCGATACGCTGCGCGCTCGGTTCTTCGATAGCTCGACGTTGAAATCGGCATCGCCGCTGTTGTCCGAATACCCGATCAATTCGACCCGCACTTCGGGGTGACGGCTCAGCATCTGCGAGAGCACGTACAGCGACGGCTGCGTCCCGACCTTGATCGCGGAGCTGCCCTTGTCGAACGACGCGTCCGCGGGAAGATTGACCTTGAGCGACCCGTCGTCGAGCGTCGACGTCGTCAGCGCGGCCCCCGATGCGTCGCTCGCGAGATCGGCCTTGATCGTTTGCCATGGATCCTTGGGCGGTGTCGGGTTGACGACGGCCACAGGCTCCTTTTGCGCGCCGAAATACGAGCAGGCGCCCAACAGCGCGCTCGCCATCACCGCGACACCCATGCGCGAAAGCGTGTTCCCCAAGACCGTCCTCCCTGTTTTGCGCGAAATCGCGCAGTGCGGCGCACCGTCTGTCCCAATCGGAGCGCCGCCCCGAAAATTGCGGCTTATTTTGACACCGGGTCGCGAATAAGGAAACGTGCGACCGTTGCCAAGCTCCATGCGAGATCGCAAGCGATCGACTCGCCGGTCCCAAATTGCGCGCGCCTCTCATCTGTATAACGTCACTTCCCCGGACGCTCTTCAGGGTGACGCCGCTCTCATTTCGACAAAGAGGAAAAACATACGCACGGCACGTCGATGCCGACTGCGTTCTCCGGTCACAATTGCAGGCCGCGACGTCGATCAGGCACATCCCCGATGCGCACGACAGTCGGCATCCATCCATCGCCGACAGCTTTATCTGAAAACGGGCTCGCGCACGGGCACAGGATTTGCGGAAGCGCGATCGACCACGATATGCCGTCGAGGCTCGATGACCTACCGCCGCATGCTTTCACCGCGCTCCGAACGCCCGGACTCCGGCCAGCCTTCGATACGATCGATCGGCTTCGGCATCGAAATCGATGCCGGTGCGACGCCGCGACACGCGCGACGTCCCGCCATACTCGCACGGACGCACCGGCTGTTCGTCTATGCGTTCGCCGCGCTCTTCGCCGGCCTGCTTGGCGCGTGTGCGACCCGCCCGCCTGCAAGCGCATTCCATCGCGACGCCTCGTTCGCGATTTCGCAAGGCGAGCCCACGCACATCGGCGACGCGCTCGACGCGCGCGCCCTCTCACATCCGGGCCTGTCGGGTTTTCGTCTGCTGCGCTCGGGCTCGACCGCGCTCGAAGCGCGCCTGGCGCTCGCGAACGCCGCGCAGCGCACGCTCGACATGCAGTACTACATTGCCGACGAGGACGACACCGGAAAGCTCGTGCTCGAAGCGGCCTTACGCGCGGCCGATCGAGGCGTACGCGTGCGCATGCTCGTCGACGATCTGAATTTCAAGGATCTCGACAACGTCATGCTGACGCTCAATCACCACCCGCACATCGAAATCCGCGTCTTCAATCCGTTCGCGACGGCGGGAGAAGGCGTCTTCGCGAAGGTCGGCAACGCGATGACGCAGATGAATACGCTCACGCGCCGCATGCACAACAAAGCGCTCGTCGTCGACAACCGGATCGCGGTCGTCGGCGGCCGCAATATCGGCGACGAATACTTCGATGCGAGTCCCGACCGCGTGTTTCGCGACCTCGACGTGATCGTCGCGGGCCCGCTCGTCGCGAACGTCTCCGCGAGTTTCGACGAGTTCTGGAATAGCGACGAGGCCTATCCGCTTCGCGCGCTCAACACGACGCCGATCGACGAGGCCGACATCGCTCGCGTGCGCCAGGATCTCGGCGCGCATTGGCAACATGAGTTCGCGGATATCGGACAAAAGCCCCTCTATCAGTCCGCGCTCGCCGATCAGCTCGCGCGCGAAACGGTCGGCCTCGTCTGGGCGCGCGGCGAATTCCTCGCCGATCATCCGCGTAAGGTCGACGGCGACCCCGACTACGAAAGTCCGCCCGCCCATCGGCTCGGCGAACTCGTGCGCGCCGCGCAGCATTCGATCGATATCCTGTCGCCGTATTTCGTCCCGCACGATCGCGGTGTCGCGACGCTCAGCGCACTCAGCGAACACGGCGTGCAGGTCCGCGTCCTCACGAACTCGCTGGCCTCGACCGATGCGGTCGCGGTCCATGCGGGCTACAGCCCCTACCGTCTCCCGCTGCTGAGCGCCGGCGTCGAGCTCTTCGAATTCAAGCCCGTCGAGACGCCGGTGCACGTGGGCGGCCTCATGGGCTCGCGTTCGCGCGCGAGTCTGCACGCGAAGGCCTATGTGATCGACCGGCGCATCGCCGTGATCGGATCGATGAACCTCGATCGCCGCTCCGTCGGGCTCAATACGGAACTGACCGTCGTCATCCATTCCGCCGAAATCGCCGCGCAAGTCGAGGCGATGTTCGAGCACGCGATCGCGCCACAATCGAGCTATCAGGTCGAGCTTGCCTCGCAGGCCGAAAACGCGTTGATGAAATCGCTCGGCCACGCGCCGACCTCGCTGGTCTGGGTCACCGAAGACGACGGCATGCGCCGGACCTATGACTACGACCCCGACGCGGGTTTGTGGCGCAATGTCGAAACAGGGCTATTCTTCGTGCTGCCGGTCAAGAATCAGCTCTAAGCCGTGCACGCGCCGCGCGCGAGCACGCACCGACCCCGGCGCACCGCCGCGCGATCAGGCGATCGCTCCGCGCCAGACTGCCGCGTCCGATACCGTCCGACGCGGCGCCGGCCGGAACCGGCGCGACCCCGCGGTGCGCTTCCAAGCGATCTGTCCTTTTTGTGGAGTGCCAGCCCGATGTCTGAAGCCAACCGTTTCGAACGCGACACATTCGGTGAAATCGCCGTGCCGAACGCGCGTCTCTGGGGCGCGCAAACACAGCGCTCCCTGCAGAACTTCAAGATCTCGACCGAGAAGCAATCGCCCGAACTGATTCGCGCACTGGCCGTCATCAAGCGCGCCGCCGCCGAGGTCAATCGCACGCTCGGCGTACTCGCCTCGGACAAGGCTCAGGTGATCATCGATGCCGCGCAGGAAGTCATCGAAGGCAAGCATCCCGACGAGTTCCCGCTCGCGGTCTGGCAAACGGGCTCGGGCACGCAATCGAATATGAACCTCAACGAGGTCATCGCGAATCGCGCGAGCGAGTTGCTCGGCGGCGAACGCGGCGAAGCGCGTCTCGTGCACCCGAACGACGACGTCAATCGCGGCCAGTCGTCGAACGACGTGTTTCCGACCGCGATGCACGTCGCGAGCGCCGAAGGCATCGCAAAGCATCTGATCCCCGCGCTCAAGACGCTGCGCGACACGCTCGCCGCGAAATCGCGCGCCTTCGCCGACATCGTCAAGATCGGCCGCACGCACTTGCAGGACGCGACGCCGCTGACGCTGGGCCAGGAATTCTCGGGCTATGTCGCCCAGCTCGATCAAGGCATCCGGCACGCCGAAGCGGCCTTGCCGCACCTCTACGAACTCGCGCTCGGCGGCACGGCGGTCGGCACGGGGCTCAATGCACACCCGGAATTCGCGGCCAAGGTCGCGACCGAAATCGGCACGCTGACGCGCCTGCCGTTCGTCACGGCGCCGAACAAGTTCGAAGTGATGGCGGCGGCCGACGCGCTCGTCTTCGCGCACGGCGCGCTCAAGACGGTCGCAGCCAGCCTCATGAAGATCGCCAACGACGTGCGCTGGCTCGCGAGCGGTCCGCGCTGCGGGCTCGGCGAATTGTCGATCCCCGAGAACGAACCCGGCAGCTCGATCATGCCCGGCAAGGTCAACCCGACCCAGTCCGAGGCCGTCACGATGCTGTGCTGTCAGGTCTTCGGCAACGATGCGGCGGTCAACTTCGGCGGCGCGAGCGGCAATTTCGAGCTCAACGTTTTTCGCCCGATGATCGCCCACAACGTCCTGCAGTCGATCCGGCTGCTGACCGACGGCGCGCAGAGCTTCAACGATCATTGCGCGATCGGCATCGAGCCGAATCGCGCGCGCATCGATGCGTTGCTCAACGAGTCGCTGATGCTCGTGACCGCGCTCAACCCGCATATCGGCTATGACAAGGCCGCCAAGATCGCGAAGAAAGCGCACAAGGAAGGCACGACGCTCAAGGCCGCCGCGCTCGAACTCGGCTTCGTGACCGAAGCGCAGTTCGACGAATGGGTACGCCCCGAACAGATGGTCGGCAAGCGTGGCTGACGACCTAAGCTAGGAAATCGAGGCTAAGGAATCGATGGGACCGACGTCGCACCGGGCGGTCCCATCGCGAAGCGCGACGGTTGCCGACGCTCAGACCTTGCCCGACGCCACTTCGTCGGGCTTCATCTCGACGATCGCATCGAGCGCCGCGCGAACGTCGTGCGCGTAGCGCGCGAGACGCTTCTGCTCCTCGGTCACGGGTTCGAACGCGGGAACCGGCATCGGGCGACCATTGCTGTCGACCGCGACGAACACGACGAGGCAATCGGTCGTCATCTCGAGTTCGCCTTCCTTCGGATCGCCCGCATGGACCGATACGTGGATATGCATGCTCGTGCGGCCCGTCGCGACGATCTTCGCGCGAATCTCGACGAGATTGCCGACGTGGACCGGCCGGCGAAAACGGATATTGCCGACGCTGACCGTCACCGCATAGCGGCCCGACCACATCGCGGCGCAGGCGTACGCCGTCTCGTCGATCCACTTCATCAACGCGCCGCCGTGAACCTTGCCGCCGAAATTGACGGACGTCGGTTCGGCCAGAAAGCGAAACGTCGTCTCGGAACGATCGACGATCGTTTGGCGTAACGGCGCGCTCTTGCCGGCGCTCGACGAAGCGTCTTGTTGCTGCGCGTCTGCACGACTCATGCGGAAGCTCCAGTCTTGGTCTTGATGGGGAAAATTCGTTGTGATTCGTTGTGATTCGTTGTTATCCGGCGCTCGACGGCCGGCGCGATCAGCGCGTCACGGCGATGCCTTCATCGATGACGCCGTAAGCCTTGATGCTGCCCGTCGGCGCCGAAGCGCCGTCGGTGCCCGCTCCGCCCTGCGCGCACCCGCCGACGACGGCGGCGACGGCGACGAGCGCTGCGGCGGCCAGCACCGCGCGCGTCACACGGATCAATCTGAATTCCATGATGTTCGAACTCATACGACAAGGAAGGGCCATTCTAGCGCGCCGGTCCGGCCGGCGACGCGCTCGCGCGGCGGCGGGCCCTTTCGAACGGCGCGCGCCGTACCCGTCGCATCCGCCCGCATCCGCCCGCATCCGCCCATTTACGCCCGCGTCCTCCCGCTTCGTCCCGTTTATGCGGCGGTTTCGGCGCGAATGAAATGCTCGCGGTAGTACTTGAGTTCGTCGATCGATTCCTGAATATCGGCGAGCGCCGTGTGCGCGCCGCGCTTCGTGAAGCCCTTGAGCAAAGCCGGCTGCCAGCGGCGGCACAGCTCCTTGAGCGTGCTCACGTCGAGATTGCGATAGTGGAAAAAGCTCTCGAGGCCGGGCATATGACGCGCCATGAAGCGACGATCCTGGCAAATCGAATTGCCGCACATCGGCGACTTGTTCGGCGGCACATAGTCGCCGAGGAACGTTTTGAGGATCTCCACGGCCTGCGCCTCGTCGACCGTCGATGCCTTCACGCGGTCGATCAGACCCGAGCGCCCATGCGTATTCTTGTTCCAGTCGTCCATCGCGTCGAGCACGGCGTCGGACTGATGGATCGCGAGGACGGGCCCCTCGACCGCGACGGTCAATTGGGAATCGGTCACGACGACGGCGATTTCGATGACCCGGTCGTTGTCGGGATCGAGGCCGGTCATTTCCATATCGACCCAGATCAGGTTCAGCTCGTTACGCACGAGCGTGGGCGATCCACCTGCGGCGCTCGGGTCGGCGGCGATCGAATCGGTCGGGGGCGTGATGTCCATGGGCATGCTGAGGGGGCTGACGATGCGATTGAGAAAGACGCGCGTTCGGCGCCGCCAAGCGTTGCCGATGCGGCGCGCCGCAACAATTTATAATTGTCGCATAGCTCCCTCTTGCCCCTTTGATCGGAATACCGGGCCATGTTGACCTACCTCTTCGTGATCGCGCTGCTCGCGATGGTCGCGACCAAACTCTGGCTCGCGTCGCGCCAGATCCGTCACGTCGCCTCGCATCGCGCGGCCGTGCCCGAACGCTTCGCCCAGACGATCTCGCTCGAATCGCATCAGCGCGCGGCCGACTACACGATCGCGCGCACGCGGCTCACGATGGTCGAGATCGTCGTCGGCGCGGTCCTGCTCGTCGTGCTCACGCTGTTCGGCCTGCTTCAGTGGCTCAATATCGCGATCACATCATGGCTCGGACACGGGTTCGCCGCGCAGCTCGGACTCATCGCGGCCGTCGCGATCATCACGAGCCTCGTCGACCTGCCGTTCGACTACTACCGGCAATTCGTCGTCGAGACGCGCTTCGGCTTCAATCGCATGACGCCCAAGCTGTTCGCGCTCGACCTCGTGAAAACGGTCGCGCTCGGCGTCGCGCTCGGTCTGCCGCTCGTCGCGGCGGTGCTCTGGCTCATGGGCCGCGCGGGCGCGCTCTGGTGGCTCTGGGCGTGGGTGCTCTGGGTCGGGTTCAATTCGCTCGTGCTCGTGCTGTATCCGACCGTCATCGCGCCGTTGTTCAATAAGTTCGTGCCGCTCGACGACATGACGCTGCGCCGGCGCATCGAAGCGCTGATGGCGCGCTGCGGTTTCGCGGCGAAGGGCTTGTTCGTCATGGACGGCAGCCGCCGTTCGGCGCACGGCAACGCGTATTTCACGGGTTTCGGCGCGGCCAAGCGCATCGTGTTCTTCGATACGCTGCTCGCGCGCTTGAGCGGCGACGAGATCGAAGCCGTGCTCGCGCACGAGCTCGGCCACTTCAAGCGCAAGCACGTACTCAAGCGGCTCGTCGTCACGTTCCTGATCAGTCTCGCCTTGCTCGCGCTGCTCGGCTGGCTCGTCGAGCATGCCTGGTTCTATACGCAGCTCGGCGTGATGCCGTCGCTCGCGGGCGGCAACGACGCGCTCGCCTTGATCCTGTTCTTCCTCGTGCTGCCCGTGTTCGTGTTCTTCGTGAGTCCGCTCGGCAGCCTGACTTCACGCAAGCACGAGTTCGAAGCCGACGCGTTCGCCGCCGGGCAGACGCGCGCCGAGGACCTCGTCAGCGCACTCGTTAAGCTCTATCAGGACAACGCGTCGACGTTGACGCCGGATCCGCTCTACACGGCGTTCTACTACTCGCACCCACCGGCCTCGCAGCGCATCGACCGCCTGCTCGCGCACGCATGACGCGCCCCGGCAAGACATCGCGCGGTCCGGCGACGCGCGTCGAACACGGCCGCGTGATCGCCTCGCATGGCCGCCACTATCTCGTGACGCCCGACGACGGCGGCGCATCGATCCAATGTTTCCCGCGCGGCAAACGCAGCGAGATGGCCGTCGGCGATCGTGTCGCGTTCGAGCGGCAATCGGCGGATCAGGGCGTCATCGTCGACATCCTGCCGCGGCGCAACCTGCTGTTCCGCTCGGATCAGTTCAAGTCCAAGCTGTTCGCGTCGAATCTCGACCAGATGGTGATCATGCTCGCGACCGAGCCGTGGTTCAGCGAGGACCTGCTCGGCCGCTCGCTCGTCGCCGCGGAAGTCAGCGAAATCACACCGCTGATCGTGCTCAACAAGGCAGATCTGCCCGATGCGCTCGACACGGCGCGTGAACGGCTCGCGCCCTACGCGGCGCTCGGCTATGCGGTCGTCGAGGTATCGGTCAAGACGCGCCCCGACGAGGCGCGCGAAGCGATCGGTGCGCGGCTCGAACACAAGGCGAGCCTGCTGCTCGGACAATCGGGCATGGGCAAATCGACGCTCGTGAACTTGCTCGTACCGGGCGCGGAGGTCGCGACGCGCGAGATTTCGGCGGCCTTGAACAGCGGCCGTCATACGACGACGTTCACGCGGCTCTATGCGTTCGGCGACTCGGGCGCGCTGATCGACTCGCCGGGTTTTCAGGAGTTCGGCCTCCATCATCTGACCGAAGGCATGCTCGAACGCGCGTTTCCCGAATTTCGGCCGCGCCTCGGCCAGTGCCGCTTCTACAACTGCCACCACTTGCACGAACCCGGCTGCGCGGTGCTCGAGGCCGTCGAAAGCGGCGAGATCGCCGCATCGCGTCACGCCCTCTACGCCCAGCTCGTCCACGAGTCGAGTCAGATCGTCCGCTGATCAGACCCAGAGGGCGATCGTCAACATCAGCAAGAGCAGCATCCAGAGAATGACGGCGCGCCAGACGAGTCCGATCGCCGACTGCAGCGTGCGCGGCGTGCAGTCCTCGCCGACCGGCAGCAGACCCGCATCGCCCGAATCGAGCGCTTCGACGCTCGTCGCCTCCGCGAGCGGCCCGTTGAGACGCGCGCCGAGCGCACCGCTGCCCGCCGCCAACAACACGCCGTCGTTCGGATCGGGCCACTGGCGCGCGTAGTTGCGCCATGCATAGATCGCGTCCTCGAAATTACCGACGATCGCGAATCCCATCGCGGTCAGGCGCACGGGCACCCAATCGATGATGAAAAACGCCTGCCGCGCAAAATTCGAGAACGGGCCGCTACGGCCCGCTTCCGGATCGGCCCACGCGCGCGCGAGAAACTCCGCGACGCGATAGAGCACCGCGCCCGCGGGCCCGATCGGCACGAGAAACCAGAAGAACACGCCGAACACATGCCGATGCGACGCCACGACCGCATGAATCAGCGTATGCCGGACGATCTCGCTGACCGGCATATCGAGCGTTTCGAGGCCGGTCCATTCCTGCAGGATTTCACGCGCGCGCGGCACGTCGTCGTTATTCAGCGCGACGTGAATATCTGTGAAATAGTGGCTGAATTGCCGGAATCCCAGCGTGAAATAGACGACCGCGACATTCCAGATAAACGCGAGTGCGAAATTGATCCGATAAAGCACGAAATAAATCGCGCCCGTCGCCAGGGTCCACGGCAGCACGACGCCGAGCCACGCCAGAACACCATGTTTTGTCTTGCCTGCGTCCACGCCCTGCGCCGCGCTTTCGGCGTGCAGCCGCAGCAGACGGGCAATCGGGTTTTCCAGCGATACGGCGCGGAGTTGTTCGAGAACGAGCGCAAGCAATACGGAAAAGAAGGTCATGCGGCATGCCGTTTATGTCGTTGTGCGGGTAAACATAGCACAGCGTTCCAACGGGCCATCACGCGGAGAGAAAGCGATACAAATTGCGCAGCATGGTTGCCGTGGCGCCCCAGATGAAGTACACGCCGCCCGCTTCGTCATGCCTCGGATACGGCATCGAGAAAAAGCGCCGCTGACCCGATTCATAACGAAACTCGCGCGTCTCGTGATTCGCGGGGTTCATCAGAAAGGCGAGCGGCACCTCGAATATCTCGGCGACTTCCGAATCGTCGGCCGACACCGTGAACGGCGGATGCACGAGCGCGACGACCGGCGTGACGCGGTAGCCGGTCACGGTCACCATCTCGGGCAAGTGGCCGAGCACTTCGACATGCGACGCGTCGAGGCTGACCTCTTCGCGAGCCTCACGCAGCGCGGTCGCGACGACGTCCGCGTCGTCGGGTTCCGCGCGGCCGCCCGGAAAACTGATCTGTCCCGCATGGTCGGACAGATGCGCCGCGCGGCGCGTGAACAAGACCGTCAGCGCGTCGTGTCGTGCGACGATCGGCACGAGCACGGCCGCCGCGCGCGGCTCACCCGGCGGCGTCGGCTTGAAGGCCTCGGGCGGTTCCGGCGTCCAGGCGCGCGCATCGCGAAAGCGGCTGCGCAACGCCGCGGCGGTCAATCGATCGTCGGCGACGGGCGGCAGGCCCTGATCGACGGCGACAATCGGGAGCAATTCGGGGTCAAACAGCGGTCGAGCCATGCGGACGAGCGAACAAGGGCGGCAAAAATAAAAAAAGCACCCCGAAGGGTGCTTTCTTTCCGTCGGGATTACGCTTCCGCGCGATCCTTCGAGATGAGCTTTTCCTTGATCCGTGCCGACTTGCCCGAGCGATCGCGCAGGTAGTACAGCTTCGCACGGCGCACATCGCCACGACGCTTGACGACGATGCTCGCGAGCAACGGGGAATACGTCTGGAAGGTCCGTTCGACGCCTTCGCCCGACGAGATCTTGCGGACGATGAACGACGAGTTCAGGCCACGGTTACGCTTCGCGATGACCACGCCTTCGTAGGCCTGGACACGCTTGCGGTTACCTTCGACGACGTTCACGCTGACGATCACCGTATCGCCGGGGGCGAACTCGGGAATCACCTTGTCGCCGAGCGAACGGACGATTTCTTCCTGCTCAAGCTTTTCAATCAGATTCATCACTGACTCCTGGATCCATCATGCCGGCGTTGATGCCTTGTCGCGCCACAGGACGCGCGCTTGCTTCATTGGCCCCGGTAGAGGATGGGTTTGTTTCGGATACCGCATACGCGGTATCCCCTTGTTGCGCCTCGGCCTTCACGACTGTACCGAGACTCGCGAGCCATGCCTCATCGGCACGACTCAACGTCTTGTACCTGCGCGCCGCCTTGATCAGATCCGGGCGTTTCGCAAGCGTATTGGCGAGCGCCTGTTGGCGACGCCACTTTTCAATCTCTGCGTGATTGCCGCCGAGCAATACGTCCGGCACGCGCACGCCTTCATATTCTTCGGGCCGCGTGTAATGCGGATGATCGAGCAGCCCGTCGACGAAACTATCCTGCACCGCGGATTGCGCGTCGTTGAGCACGCCCGGCAGCAGCCGGATCACCGCGTCCATCAAGGCCATCGCCGGCAGTTCGCCACCCGACAGCACGAAATCCCCGAGGCTGACTTCCTCGTCGACGCACCGGTCGATCAAGCGCTGATCGATCGCCTCGTAACGACCGCAGAGCAACACGAGACCGGGTTGCGCCGCGAACCGCGCGACACGCCGATGCGTGAGCGGCGCGCCTTGCGGCGACATCAGCAGCACACGCGGACGCTCGACGCCCGCCGCCGCCTGCGCGGCCTTGGCCGCGTCGATCGCATCCTCGAGCGGTTTGGCCAGCATGACCATGCCGGGCCCGCCGCCATACGGCCGATCGTCGACCGTCCGGTAGTTGTTCGTCGTGAAATCGCGCGGATTCCACGTCCGCAACGCAAATCGCTGCTGCTTGACCGCGCGGCTCGTGATGCCGAAATCGGTCAATGCGCCGAACATCTCCGGAAAGAGCGTGACGACGTCGAACTGCATCGCGCTCCCCGCCTGTGGATCGTGATTAATAATCGAGACCCCAATCGACGACGACCTGCCGCGCGTCGAAATCCACGCTGCGCACATACGCGTCGACAAACGGAATCAGCCGTTCATCCGACGCGCGCGCGTCCTCGCTCGGTGCGACGCGCATGACCGAGTGCGCGCCGTTGTCGATCAGCCCCACGACCTGGCCGAGTCGATCGCCCTCGCCGTTGACGACGGCAAGACCGATCAGATCGACCCAGTAAAACTCGTCGCGATCGAGCTTCGCGAAGTCCGCCCGACGCACGTGCACGGCCGAGCCCTTCGCTGCGAGTGCCTGATCGCGATCGGCGAAGCCGTTGAGATGCGCGACGACGCTGCCGCTATGCGGCTTCGCCTGACTGACCGCATATCCGCGCAGCGCGCCTTGGGCACCCGCCGCCGACGCACCTGCGCCGCCGACGGGCTGGCCCGGCGCCGCGATACGCGGCGCGAGCCACCAACCGCGCGCACGCACCAGCGCGTCTCCACCCTGGCCTTCCTGCGCGTGAGGCTGAACCTTGACCCAGCCTTTGACACCATAGGCGTCGACGATCACACCGACTTCGATCAGATCGTCGGGCAATGCGGCCGCTTCGAGCGAGCCCGCATCGGCATCATCGACACCCGATTCCGCGCCTGGCGTCCGGTCCGGGACCTTACGCTTCGCGAAATTGCCGAACGTGGCCAAAAAAAGCCCCGCCTGAAACTTAGGCGGCAGCCGGTGCTGCAGCTTGCGATTGCTTGACCAGACGAGCGACCGTTTCCGACAGTTGCGCGCCCGTGCCCGTCCAGTACGTCAGACGGTCTTGAGCGATACGCAGGGCTTCGCCCTTTTGTGCGACCGGGTTGTAGAAGCCGAGCTTCTCGATGAAACGGCCGTCGCGGCGGTTGCGCGAGTCGGTCACAACGATGTTGTAGAACGGGCGCTTCTTCGCGCCGCCGCGTGCGAGACGGATGATGACCATACAGAATCCTTGGGAGATCAGAAGTGATCGAATACGGAAACCGCGAAGTATAACGTGAAAGACACGGCCGAACAAACACTTACCCGGTGCGCGCACAGATTTTTTGTGCAAATCCGGTGGGTTCGCGCGTCGAAATCGGACTTTTGCCCGCGTTCCGGGGCTGCCGCAGCGATGCGCATCGCGGATTCATCGCGCGTCGCGCGCGGGTGCAAGTAGAATGCGAGCCTTCGCGGCGCTCCGGTACGTCGGAGCGCGCCCGATTGCCGATTCGGCGGACTGCAGCCCGGGATTGCCCAGGATGGCTGCCTCCGATGGCGGCCCGGGATGGCTGCCTTGGATGGCCGTCCTGGGCGACGATCTTGGGCGGCGATCCCGGATGGCAGTCCGGACCGCCGTAGCGGACCACGGGCCGCAGGGGTTGCCTTGGAAAGCCGCCCCGGATTTCAGCCCCGGTTAGCGCCGCTGATCACCGCCGACCATGCCGCCCACTCTACCCGTCGTCACGCCGCCCATGTCCAGCCCAATCGAATCGCCGTTCAAAAACAAGACCTTGACCGCCGCCCTCGCGTTTCTGTTCGGCTGGCTCGGCGCGCACCGATTTTACTTGCGCGGCAAGGCCGATCCGTACGGATGGCTGCACATCGTCGGTTCGCTGCTCGGCGCCGCGGGCGCGTGGCTCATGGTGTCGACGCAGCAAAGTTCGATCGCGGGCTGGGTGCTCAGCGCGATCGGATGCGTATCGGTGCTCGCGGGCTTTCTCGCGGCCATCGTCTACGGCCTGCGCCCCGACGCACGGTGGGATGCTCAATTCAACGCGGGCTCGACACGCAAGAGCCAGTCAGGCTGGACCGTCGTCCTCATCGTGATCTTCGCGCTGTTCATCGGAGCCGGTTACTTGATGAGCGGCCTCGCCTACACGTTTCAGACCTACTTCGAACACACGGTCGGCAACGAATCGAATGGATGAGGCGGGCGCCGCGGCCGCGCCGTAGTTGTCGTTGTCGTTGTCGTTGTCGTTGTCGTTGTCGTTGTCGTTGTCGTTGTCGTTGTCGTCGTCGCGACGCACACACGGGTATCGGCTCAAAACAACGAAAGCTGCGCGTCGTCGGGCCGCTTCGCCTGAACCGACACCGGCTTCGTGACGACGGGCCGCTCGAACAGCGACATATCCATCGCGCCGCGCCGGTGTTCGTTGAGGCCGCATCGCTTGACGGCTTGCGTGAATCGCTGACGAATCAGCTCGGCCCACAAACCCGTGCCCTTCATGCGCGTCGCAAACGACGCGTCGTAGTTCTTGCCGCCGCGCATCTCCCGCACGCGTCCGAGCACGCGCTCGGCGCGATCGGGAAAATGCGCGGCGAGCCATTGTTCGAACAGCGGCGACACCTCCCACGGCAAGCGCAGCACGATGTAGCTCGCGGCGCTCGCGCCGGCGTCGCGGCATGCTTCGATCACGCGCTCCATATCGGGTTCGGTCACGAACGGAATGACGGGCGCGATCGAGACCGCGACGGATATGCCCGCGTCGGCCAACGCGCGTATCGTTTTGAGCCGGCGCGCGGGTGCGGCGGCGCGCGGTTCGAGCGTGCGGGCGATGACGGGATCGAGCGTCGTGATCGTGATCGCGGCCGAAAACAAATTACGCTCGGCCATCGGCGCGAGCAGATCGATATCACGTTCGATCAGCGATGACTTCGTGATCGAAGCAAACGGATGACCCGCTCGGCTCAGGACCTCGATGACCGCCCGCGTGATACGGCGCTCGCGCTCGATCGGCTGATAGGCGTCGGTCGAAACGCCGAGCGCGATCGGTTCGGGCGTATAGCCCGGTTTCGCGAGCTCGCGTTCGAGCAATTCGGCGGCGTTGACCTTCGCGTAAATCTGGCTCTCGAAGTCGAGTCCCGGCGACAGGCCGAGATAGCTGTGCGTCGGACGCGCGAAGCAGTAGATGCATCCGTGCTCGCAGCCGCGATACGGGTTCAGCGAGACGCCGAACGGGATATCGGGCGATTGGTTGCGCGTGAGGATGCTCTTGGCGCGTTCGTCGAACACATGGGTGCGAAGCGTCGGCGCATCCGTATCGTCTTCGTGGCTCCAGCCGTCGTCGAACGCCGCGCGCGAATCGACTTCATACCGGCCCTGGATATTCCCGACCGCGCCCCGGCCCTTGCGCGCGACGAGCGGGCGCTCGACGACGGGCGCTTCGCCCGGCAAGTCGGGATCATGGCGATCCACATCGGATCGCGCGGGGAGATCGGAGATCGGCTTCAGCGGAATCATCGGTGTCGGCGACGACGGCTCGAGCGCAGACGTGAAGCGCGCCGCGGGTCGCAAAAGACTGTATGGATATACAGCATACAACTCGTTGCGAAAAAGCCAGCCGAAACCCTTCGCGTGCCCTGCATGTCCGGTGCATGGTGAGCAGCCGGCTACTCCGGCACCGAGATTTCGAGCGTCTCCTTGATTTCTTCCATGACCACATAGCTCTTCGACTGCACGGCCCCCGGCAGTTGCAGCAGCATGTCGCCGAGCAGCTTCCGGTAGTCGCCCATCTCGCGGATCCGCGCCTTGATCAGATAGTCGAAATCGCCCGACACGAGATGGCATTCGAGCACTTCGGGAATCTTCGCGACTTCCCGCCGAAACATCTCGAACATGCTGCCGTTCTTGTGATCGAGCGTGATTTCGACGAACACGAGCAACGACGCGCCGAGCTCGGCGGGATTCACGCGCGCGTAGTAGCCCGTGATGACCCCGTCGCGTTCCATGCGCTTGACGCGTTCGATGCAGGGCGTCAGCGAAAGCCCGATCTGTTCGGCGAGCTCTTTCATCGGCATGCGCCCGTCGCGTTGAAGAAAACGCAGGATCTTGTGATCGATCTTGTCGAGCGTACGGACGGGTTGTCGGTGCGTTCTCATGATTTTTCACCAAATATCATTTTTGTACAGAAACCGTTACTAGTAGAAGCTCAATACCATAGCAGCATCTGCTGGCAATCCGTGCCCGCTCGCGAAGTCCCGGCGGTCGAACCCGCCTCGCGCCGCGAAGGCCGGTTCAACCACCCTGTATCGCCAGCCCTCCGATCGCCGGGCGATCGTTTTTTCTCTCTTTTGATCGAGTAGGCTGCGTGATGAAAATCCTGATCCTTGGCAGTGGTGTCGTCGGTACGACCAGCGCGTATTACCTCGCGCGCGCGGGCCATGACGTCACCGTGATCGATCGTCAGGCGGGTCCCGCGCTGGAAACGAGTTTTGCGAACGCTGGCCAGGTGTCGCCCGGCTATGCGGCGCCGTGGGCCGCGCCGGGCGTGCCGCTCAAGGCGATCAAGTGGATGTTCGAAAAACATGCGCCCCTCGCCGTGCGGCCCGACGGTTCGCGTTTTCAGCTTCAGTGGCTCTGGCAGATGCTCAGCAACTGCAGCACCGATCGCTATACGGTCAACAAGGCGAGGATGGTGCGTCTGGCTGAATATAGCCGCGATTGCCTCCAGGCGCTGCGCGCGGACACGGGCATCGAATACGAGGGCCGTCAGGGCGGCACGCTCCAGTTGTTCCGCAGCCAGGCGCAGCTCGACGGCGCCGCGAAAGACATCGCGGTGCTCGAAGACGCAGGCGTGCCGTACGAATTGTTGATGCCCGACGAACTCGCGCTCGCCGAACCGGCGCTCGCGAACGTCCGGCACAAGCTCACGGGCGGGCTGCGTCTGCCGAACGATGAAACAGGCGATTGTCAGTTGTTCACGCAACGCCTGGCCGCGATGGCCGAAGCCCTCGGCGTGACGTTCCGCTACGGCGTGTCGATCGATGCGCTCGAAGTCGCGGGCGGGCGTATCGCGGGCGTACGCTGCGCCGATCAGACGTTGCGCGCCGATTCGTACGTCGTCGCGCTCGGCGCGTTCTCGAAGCCGCTGCTCGACAACATCGTCAGGATTCCGGTCTATCCGCTCAAGGGCTATTCGATCACGGTGCCGATCGTCGATGCATCGCATGCGCCCGTCTCGACCGTGCTCGACGAAACCTACAAGATCGCCGTGACGCGCTTCGACGACCGGATCCGCGTCGGCGGTATGGCCGAAGTCGTCGGTTACAACCGCGAATTGAATCCGGCGCGCCGCGCGACGCTCGAGATGGTCGTCAACGATCTGTTTCCGGGCGCGGGCGACACGGCGTCGGCGACATTCTGGACGGGACTGCGTCCGATGACGCCCGATGGCACGCCGATCGTCGGCAAGACGAGCCTGCCGAACCTGTTCCTGAACACGGGCCACGGTACGCTCGGCTGGACGATGTCGTGCGGTTCGGGCCAGTTGCTCGCCGACCTGATGTCGGGCCGTCGTCCGGCGATCCAGTCGGATGATCTGTCGGTGGCGCGCTACCTCAAGGGCGGCGATCGCGCGTGGCGTCCGGCCTATGCAGGGGCGTGAGGAGACCTGAGTAAGCCTATCGACGGATCTATCGAGGAGCTATCTGAGGGACCCGACGGAGCGGACCTGACTGAGGTGATCCTGCCTCAAGGCGGCCAACTCAGAACGTCCGACTGAAGACACGCGAGGATACGTCGCGCGCGGGCCGATGCCCGGCGCGACATTCACGACATTCACGACATCGGCGACCGCAGCGCGGTCGCCGATGCATTGGGCCAACGGCGGACATCATCTCGACGTCGACCACCGTCGAGCCGATGTCCCGCTTCGATCAATACGCCTCGACGTCCTGCGCGAGCCACGCATCGCCGCCGACCGTCTCGACGATCGACGCCGCGATGCCCGGCGCTTGCGAAAGGATATGACTCGCGTAGAACGAAGCGGTCGCGATCTTCGTCGCATGAAAGACGGGATCCTCGGCGCGCTTCGCGTCGGCCGCGAGCATCGCGCGCGCCATGACCCAGCCGCCCAGCACGATACCCGACAGTTTCAGATACGGCACGCTGCCCGCAAAGACCGCATTCGGATCGGACTTCGCATGCGCGACGACAAAATCGACGACGTCCGCGAGCCCTTGACGTCCCGCGGCCAAATGCTTGCGCATCGTTTCGAATACGGGGCCCGCATCGGCCGCCTCCGCACGCGCAGCCAACGCGCGTTCGGTCTCCGCGACGGCCGCGAGGACGCCCTTCGCGATTGCGCCGCCATCGCGGACCGTCTTGCGGCCCACGAGGTCGTTCGCCTGAATCGCGGTCGTCCCTTCGTAGATTGTCAGAATCCGCGCATCGCGGTAGTACTGCGCGGCGCCCGTCTCTTCGATGAAGCCCATGCCGCCGTGGATCTGCACGCCGAGGCTCGCGACTTCGATCGACATCTCGGTGCTCCAGCCTTTATGGATCGGCACGAGGTACTCGTAAATCGCATTGTGTTGCGCGCGCTCGGCCGCATCCGCGCTCGCATGCGCGCGATCGGCATGCGAGGCCGCGACATAGGCAAGCGCGCGCGACGCCTCCGTATAGGCGCGCATCGTCGACAGCATGCGCTTGACATCCGGGTGGTGAATGATCGCGACGGCCTGCTTCGCCGAACCATCGACAGGACGGCTTTGCACGCGCTCCTTCGCGTACGCGACCGCATGCTGATACGCGCGGTCCGCGACGCCGATGCCCTGGACGCCGACCGCGAACCGCGCGGAGTTCATCATAATGAACATGTATTCGAGGCCGCGATTCTCCTCGCCGATCAGATAGCCCGTCGCACCGCCGTGGTCGCCGTACTGGAGCACCGCCGTCGGGCTCGCCTTGATCCCGAGCTTGTGTTCGATCGACACGCACTGCACGTCGTTGCGCGCGCCGAGCGATCCGTCCTCATGCACGAGGAACTTCGGCACGATGAACAACGAGATCCCCTTGACGCCCTCGGGCGCGCCCGGCGTTCTCGCGAGCACGAGATGCACGATGTTCTCGGCCATATCGTGTTCGCCGTACGTGATGAAGATCTTCGTGCCGAAGACCTTGTAGCTGCCGTCGCCCTGCGGCTCGGCGCGCGTACGAACCAGCGCGAGATCCGAACCGGCCTGCGGTTCGGTGAGGTTCATCGTGCCGGTCCATTCACCGGAGATCAGCCTTGGGACATACAACGCCTTTTGCGTGTCGCTGCCGGCCGTCATCAAGGCCTCGATCGCACCGTCGGTCAGCAACGGACACAGCGCGAACGACAGATTGGCCGCATTGAGCATTTCGATGCACGGTGTCGCCACGACCTTGGGCAAACCCTGCCCGCCGAGATCGACCGCGTGCGGCACACCTTGCCAGCCCCCTTCGACGAACTGCCGGAACGCCGCGGCGAAGCCCGGCGTCGTCGTCACGGCGCCATCGCGCCAACTGCTCGGCTCGCGATCGCCCGTCACGTTCAGCGGCGCGACGACTTCCTGATTGAATCGCGCGGATTCTTCGATCACGGCCTGGACGGTCTCGGGTTGCGCATCCTCGAAGCCCGGCAATGCGGCGATGTCTTCGAGTCCGGCCAGTTCGTTGAGCACGAACAGCATGTCCTTGATGGGGGCTTGATAACTCACTGCGTGTCTCCCTGAAAGATGCAGTTATGTGTTCCTGCGGCGCGTACATTTATGCGATGCAAATCACCCGCATCAATGCCTTACGCGCCTAACGAAGCCGTAAAAAGGCGTAGTAAGAAGCCGTAAAAAAGGGGTGCCTGGAGGCACCCCGTTATTTATGCGCTGCGTGCCGAGCGGACTTCGTTGAATCGTTCCGGCGGTTGCGCTTCGAATCACATCGTCGTTGCGGGCCAAAGCCGCCCGTGATCCGTCGCACGCGCCTGCCCTTCAGCGGGGCAGGCGCCATTAGCCCTGCAGAAGCCCTGCGAACGCGACGCTCAGCCGAGCGCCTTGACGAGTTCCGGCACGACCGTGAACAGATCGCCCACGAGACCGTAATCGGCGACGCTGAAAATCGGCGCCTCGGGATCCTTGTTGATCGCGACGATAACCTTCGAATCCTTCATCCCCGCCAAATGCTGGATCGCACCCGAGATCCCGACGGCGATATAGAGCTGCGGCGCGACGATCTTGCCCGTCTGACCGACCTGATAGTCGTTGGGCACATAGCCCGCATCCACGGCCGCGCGCGAGGCGCCGAGCGCCGCGCTGAGCTTGTCGGCGAGCGGCTCGAGCACCTTCGTGTAGTTCTCCCCGCTGCCCAGGCCACGGCCGCCCGACACGATGATCTGTGCCGACGTCAGTTCCGGACGGTCGAGCTTCGTGACCTCGCGGCTGATGAACTTCGAGATCCCGCTGTCGGCCGCTGCCTCGAGCTTTTCGATCGCCGCGCCGCCGCCCTCGGCCGCGACGGCGTCGAACGCCGTGCCGCGCACCGTGATGACCTTGATCGCATCGGCCGATTGCACCGTCGCGATCGCATTGCCCGCATAGATCGGCCGCTCGAACGTGTCGGCGCTCACGACGCCCGTGATGTCGCTGAATTGCGCGACATCGAGCTTGGCCGCGACGCGCGGCGCCACGTTCTTGCCCGACGCCGTCGCCGGCGCGAGGATGTGCGTGTAGTTCTTCGCGATCGTCAGCACGGTCGCTTCGACATTTTCGGCCAGGCCTTCAGCGAGCTGCGGCGCGTCGGCGAGCAGCACCTTCGCGACACCCGCGATCTTCGCGGCCGCGTCGGCCGCCGACTGCGCATTGTGGCCCGCCACGAGCACGTGGATATCGCCGCCGATCTTCTGGCCCGCGGCGACCGTGTTCAGCGTCGCGCTCTTGATCGACTGGTTGTCGTGTTCGGCAAGAATCAGAATCGTCATGTCGTTATCCCTTTACAGCACTTTGGCTTCAGTCTTGAGCTTCGTCACGAGCGTGGCCACGTCCGGCACCTTGACGCCCGCCGCGCGTTGCGCCGGCTCGGCAACCTTCAAGGTCTTCTGACGCGGCGCCGTGTCGACGCCGAGATCGGCCGGCTTGATCGTTTCAAGCGGCTTCTTCTTCGCCTTCATGATGTTGGGCAACGTCACGTAGCGCGGCTCGTTCAGACGCAGATCCGTCGTCACGACAGCCGGCAACGTCAGCGACAGCGTTTCAAGACCGCCATCGATTTCGCGCGTGACTTGCGCGCGGCCGTCGACGATCGCGACCTTCGAGGCGAACGTCGCCTGCGGCAGATTCGCGAGTGCGGCGAGCATCTGGCCCGTCTGATTCGCGTCGTCGTCGATAGCCTGCTTGCCGAGAATCACGAGCTGCGGCTGCTCCTTGTCGACGAGCGCCTTGAGCAGCTTCGCGACCGCGAGCGGCTGAACTTCGTCCGCCGTCTCGACGAGGATCGCGCGGTCCGCGCCGATCGCCAACGCCGTGCGCAGCGTTTCCTGACATTGCGTCACACCGACCGACACCACGATGACTTCGCTCGCGACGCCCGCTTCCTTCAGACGCACCGCTTCTTCCACGGCGATTTCGTCAAACGGGTTCATCGACATCTTCACATTGGCGATATCGACGCCCGAACCGTCCGACTTCACGCGGACTTTGACGTTGTAGTCGACCACGCGCTTGACTGGCACCAGTACTTTCATCCACATGCTCCAGAGTTACGAATACGTCAATCGCATCATTATAGCGACAGGGCCTCGCGAGACCGGCCATTGCACGTCATGTCCGAATCGGGCGGGTCTTTCCGGCGTGATCGCAAACCGAACGTCTCTTCGGTCGTGCGACGCTGCATCCCCGCGCAGCCACGACCGACGGCTGCATTCGACCCGGCCTGTCGGCACGCCACACACGTGGACGCCGCCAGTCGCGCCGCGCGGCCCGCGTCGCGATCGATGCGCAACGATATCGCGAACGGTCGTGCTATTTTAAGGGCGAGTGCGGCGTTTGGCTAGTCATCGAACTCGATAGAACGTTCTAACGCGAAAATTGGGCCGACACGCCGGAGATTGCCTCATCGACGCCGGTTTGATGCAGGCCCCGCTCACCCCGAGCCGGCCCGCGGCGTCATGCTTCGGTGAGCACCTTGATATGGGTCGCCACGCTGCGTCCGAGCGCCGACAGGTTGTAGCCGCCTTCGAGACAACTGACGATGCGCCCTTTCGCATACCGCTTCGCGATCGCGCAGATTTGCGTCGTGAGCCATTCGTAATCCGCTTCGACAAAGCCGAGGCCGCCGAGATCGTCCTCGCGATGCGCGTCGAAACCGGCCGATACGAAGATCATCTCGGGCTTGAAGGCCTCGAGCGCCGGAATCCACATCATGTCGACCGCCTCGCGCATCGTCGCGCCGTTCGTGCGCGCGGCGAGCGGAATATTGATCATATTGGGCGCGAGCGGCGTGTCGCCCGAATACGGATAGAACGGGTGCTGGAACAACCCGCACATGAGCACGCGACGATCGCCCGCGAATGCGGCTTCGGTGCCGTTACCGTGGTGGACGTCGAAATCGACGATCGCCACGCGCGACAAACCGCGCACATCGAGCGCGTGACGCGCGGCAATCGCGACGTTGTTGAACAGGCAGAATCCCATCGCGCGATCGGGCTCGGCATGATGGCCCGGCGGACGCACGCTGCAGAACGCGTTGTCGAAACGGCCGTCGATCACCGCGTCGGTGGCCGCGATCGCCGCGCCTGCCGCACGCATCGCCGCGCGCCAGCTATGCGCGTTCATTCGCGTGTCGGGATCGATTTCCGCATACCCGTCGTGCGGCGAGAGCGATCGGAGATGTTCGACGTAGTCGGGCCGGTGCACGCGCAGCAGCTCGGCCTCGTCGGCAAGCGGCGCGTCTTCGTGAATGAGCAGCGGATCGATGCGGCTCGCGATCAATTGGTCTTCGATCGCCTGCAGGCGTCGCGGGCATTCGGGATGCCATTCGCCCATCTCGTGCAGCGCGCAATCAGGATGGGAAAAGAGTGCGGTGGCCATGCTCGTTGTCGTGTGGGTCGAATCGCACGCCCTGCCCTGTGCGGGGTTCAATGCCGCTAAGTTACCACAGCGGCCTCGGTTATACTGCTTGCAAACCGCGCCCGACACGACCAATGATCGCCTCACGCTTGTCTCGTCCGTTCGTAGTCTCTCCCTTGTCCGCCTTGCTTTTCCGTCGCTTCGTGCCTGCGTGGCGCGGCTCCGCCGCGGCCGCCGCCATTGCGGCCGCCGTGTCGTTCTTGCCCGCCGGCGCGTACGCACAGGATCCGGCGCAGCAAACCTTTCCGGGTCAGTCCAGTACCGCGGGCCAGACGTTCGAAGAAGAGATCGTGCCGCAGCGTTATGCGAACAATCCCGATGTCGATGCGTTCATCAACGATATGGTCGCGCGTTACGACTTCGATGCCGACGCATTGCATCATCTGTTCGATCAGGTCAGCTATTCGGCGACGGCCGTCAAGCTCGTGACGCCCGCGCCGGCGCCCGGCGTCAAGAATTGGCAGGTCTATCGAAGCCGATTCATCGAGCCGATCCGGATCAACGCGGGCGTCAAGTTCTGGCGCGACAACCGCGATGCGCTCGATCGCGCGGCGGCTCAGTACGGCGTGCCGCCCGAAGTGATCGTCGGCATCATCGGCGTCGAGACGATCTACGGCAAATACATGGGCAATTTCCGGGTACTCGACGCGCTGACGACGCTCGCGTTCGACTATCCGCCCACACCGAATCAAGCCGAACGCGAGCAGACGTTCCGCCGCAACCTCGCCGATCTGCTGATTTGGACACGCGATTCAGGGCTCGATCCGACGACGGTTCAGGGCTCGTACGCAGGCGCCATCGGCATTCCGCAGTTCATGCCGAGCAGCATCGTCGAATACGCCGTGAGCTTCGACGGCAACAAGACGATCGATCTTCGCAACAATCCGGCCGACGCGATCGGCAGTGTCGCGAACTATCTGAACAAGAATGGCTGGCAATCGGGCCGGCCCGTGGTCTGGCATATCGCGGTCGACGCAGGCAGCATCGGCATCGCGCAAGCGGCTGCCGACGGGCAACCCGAACCGCACTGGACGCTCGATCAGTTGCTGACCGCGGGCATGCTCGTCAATCAGCCGGGCCTCGATCCGAACGCCGAACGCCCGACGCCCGTAACGGTCGTCGATCTGCCGTCTCCGGCCGCGCCGACGCAATACGTGCTGGGTCTAAAGAACTTCTACGTGATCACGCGCTATAACCGCAGCTTCTTTTATGCGGAGGCCGTCTACGAACTCGGCGAAGCGGTCAAGACCAAGATGGCTGCGCTCGATGCGGCAGACGCCGCGCGCGCGAACCGACCGATCACCGACGGCGCCAACGGCACGAACGGCACGAACGGCACGAACGGCAGCAACAGCGTGAACGGTGTGAACGGTGTGAACGGTGTGAACGGTGTGAACGGTGTGAACGGTGTGAACGGCAATTCGACGCCGGCCGTCGGCGGTCGTTCGAACTAAGACCACCGCGCGAATCGTCGCGGTTCACACGCGACGATTCGCGGAGACGGGTTGAACGACAGGTTTGCCGTTTGACTCACGCATCACACCGGGGGCATGCACGACGACGCGCCGAACGATGCGCCCCGCCGAACGCGCCGCGAAACGCCCCCTCCATCCGAACAATCGACCTCAGGCAGGAAATACGCCCGTCGACAGATAGCGATCACCGCGGTCGCAGACGATGAATACGATCGTCGCATTCTCGACTTGCCGCGCAATGCGCAGCGCGACCTCGCAAGCGCCGGCGGCTGAAATCCCGCAGAAAATCCCCTCGACAGCGGCAAGCCGGCGCGCCATGGCTTCCGCATCGGCCTGGCTCACGGACTCCTCGCGATCGACACGCGCACGATCGAAGATCTTCGGCAAATACGCTTCGGGCCACTTGCGAATGCCGGGAATACGCGAGCCTTCGGCAGGCTGAGCGCCGACGATCTGGATCGCCGAATTCTGTTCCTTCAGATACTGCGAGACGCCCATGATCGTGCCCGTCGTCCCCATTGCCGAGACGAAATGCGTGATCCGGCCTTCGGTGTCGCGCCAGATTTCGGGTCCCGTACCCTGATAGTGCGCAAGCGGATTGTCAGGATTCGCAAACTGATCGAGGATGACGCCTTTGCCGTCGCGTTCCATCTGGTCGGCGAGATCGCGCGCGTATTCCATCCCGCCCTGCAGCGGCGTCAGGATAATTTCGGCACCGTAGGCCGCCATGCTTTGACGCCGTTCGACCGACAGATCCTCGGGCATCAGCAACACCATCTTGTAGCCGCGGATCGCCGCCGCCATCGCGAGCGCGATGCCCGTATTGCCGCTCGTCGCTTCGATCAGCGTATCGCCGGGCTTGATCCGGCCGCGCGCCTCGGCTTGCTTGATCATCGACAACGCAGGACGGTCCTTGACCGAGCCCGCGGGATTGTTCCCCTCGAGCTTGCCGAGAATCACGTTGTTCCGCGCGCGGATCTCGTCGTCGGGCAAACGAACGAGTTGAACGAGCGGCGTGTTGCCAATGGTGTCTTCGATGGTCTTATAGGGCATGGCGACTAGGGATGCGCAACAGGGCGGATCGTGGGGAGCAATCGGATAAGCGCCCGATTGTAATCCACGACCCGATAGACACGCTGGCGACAGGGTCGCTGTCGATGCGATCGCGCTGTCGCACGGACTCGCATCATCGCGTGTGACGACGCGGTTACTTGCGTGGCGGCAGCACGGCCCGGCTCGTCGTTCTCGATGTCCCGGACCCTTGTGCCGCCCCTGGTGCCGCAGCATTGGCGCCCGCCACGCCGCGCGCGGCGGCCGGTGCCACGGCACCGCCGCCCCCACCGCTTGCGCTGCCGATCGTCAAACCGTTCTCACGTAGCTTCGCGACGGACTTTGAACCGAGCCCGCTGATCCGCGCAGCCAGGTCCTCGTCACTCTTGAAGGGACCGTTCGATTCGCGCTCCTTGACGATGGCGCGCGCCTTGGCGGCCCCGATGCCGCTGATGCTTTCGAGCGCCGCCTCATTGGACGTGTTGACGTCGATCGATGCATGCGCGAACGCAATGGCAAGCATCCCTGCGAGACCCGCGCTCGTACGTAGACAACGTGTGAATATGGACATGCTCGCTCCCTGGAAACCCGTCGCCGCGGTATGCGGCAACAGGATCCCAGTCTACGAAGCGAGCCGCTCCGCGAGCAGTCGGCCAGATGGCCAACAAGTGGCTAGGCCGCGAGCAAATGCAAATGCAAATGGATATGCGTGTGCGTGTGCGTGTGCGTGTGCGTGTGCGTGTGCGTGTGCGTGTGCGTGTGCGTGTGCTCAGCATCGCCCCAGTCGCGCACCTTCATCGAGCGCTTTGAATCCAGTCCTTCGACGCTCAGTGCGCCTGCTCGACAAGCCACTGCACATAGCGCTCGACGCCTTGCTGCACGGTCAGGAACGGCGTCGTATAACCGGCGGCGCGCAGGTGCGTCTGATCGGCCTCCGTGAAGCACTGATATTTGCCGCGCAATGCATCGGGAAACGGAATGTATTCGATCAGGCCTTGCGCGACGAGCGCATCGAGCGACAGCGGCGCTTCGCCTTTCAACCCGCGCAAGGTATTCACAACGGTCGACGCGACATCGTTGAACGGCTGCGCATGCCCCGTCCCGAGATTGAAGATGCCCGACAATTGCGGCCGTTCGAAGAAATGCAGATTGACGCGCACGACATCCTCGACCGACACGAAATCGCGCGTCTGCATCCCCCGCGCATAGCCGTTGTACTCACCGAACAGCTTGACCTTGCCCTCGGCGCGGAACTGATTGAAGTTGTGAAACGCCACCGACGCCATGCGTCCCTTATGCTGCTCGCGCGGGCCGTAGACATTGAAATAACGGAATCCGACGATCTGACTCTTCGCCGTCGGCAAACGGCGACGCACGATCTGATCGAAGAGAAACTTCGAGTATCCGTACACATTGAGCGGCCGCTCGGACGCGCGATCTTCGACGAACGTCTCGGACCCGCCGTAAATCGCGGCCGACGACGCGTAGAGAAACGGCACCTGCTGCGCGATGCACGCGTCGAGCAACGCGCTCGAATAGCGGAAGTTGTTGTCCATCATGTACCGGCCGTCGGTTTCCATCGTGTCCGAACAGGCGCCCTCGTGGAACACGCCTCGAACCTTGCCGAAATCACCGGATGCGAAACGCTCGACGAATTCCGTCTTGTCGAGGTAGTCCGTCAATTCGCAATCGACGAGGTTCCGGAACTTGTCCGCGCGTGTGAGGTTGTCGACCGCAATGATGTCGGTTTCACCGCGCTCGTTGAGGGCCTTGACGAGGTTGCTGCCGATCAGGCCGGCTGCACCGGTAACGATAAGAGTCATGGAAACGCCTTGCGAGGAAATGACGCGTAACCGGGCGCGGATCGCGTCCCGGTTACCGAACGGCTAGCACCGCTTATTGGAAGAGCTCATCGTATTCGACGGTCGCGGTACCGAGCTTCGCGACGACGACGCCGGCCGCGCGATTCGCGTAGGCCATGGCTTGCGTCAGCGGCAGCCCCGCGCCGAGCATCGCCGCGAGCGTCGCGATGACGGTGTCGCCGGCGCCCGAGACATCATACACTTCGCGTGCTTGCGTCGGCTCGTGGACCGCGCCCTGATCCGTGAACAGCGTCATGCCCTCCTCGGAACGCGTCAGCAGCAGGGCCGCGAAATCAAGCTCGGCGCGCAGCTTCGATACGCGCTGTTCGAGATCGGCTTCCGAATGCCAACGGCCGACGACCTCGCGCAATTCCGCGCGATTCGGCGTGATGACCGATGCGCCGCGATAGCGCGCCCAATCGTCGCCCTTCGGATCGACGAGCACGATGCGCTGCGCCGCGCGCGCCGACGCGATCATCCGTTCGACATGCGTGAGGCCGCCCTTCGCGTAGTCGGACAACAGCACGACGTCGTGAGTCGGCAGCAGCGCGTCGAAGCGCGCGAGCCCCGCGAGCAGTACTTCGTGCGTCGGCGTGTTCTCGAAGTCGATGCGGATCAGTTGCTGCTGACGCGAGACGATCCGCAGCTTGATCGTCGTCGCGAGTTCGGGATCGCGTTCGACATGCGCCGACACATTGCTGTGTTCGAGCAATTCGATCAGCTTGCGCGCGGGCTCGTCGTCGCCGATCACGCAGAGCAGGCTCGTCTGCACGCCGAGCGCCGCCGCGTTGCGCGCGACATTCGCGGCGCCGCCGAGCCGCTCCTCGGTCCGATTCACATGCACGACCGGCACCGGCGCTTCGGGCGAAATCCGGTTCACGTCGCCGAACCAGTAGCGGTCGAGCATGACGTCGCCGACCACGAGCACGCGCGACGTGCCGAGCTGTTCGCGCGGCACCGGCGGCAAAGGCGTCATGGATGTCATGGTGTTCGGTCCCGTCTCATCGTGCGCACCGCGCGCGGACTCAAGCGACGACATTCGCGGTTCCTTCCTGTTTCGAAAGCGCCGACTCCGAGCGGCCGATGCCGAAATATTCGATACCGTGTTCGGCCACGCTCGACGGGTCGTACAGATTACGTCCGTCGAAGATCACGGGCGTCTTCAGTTGCGCTTTGACATACGCGAAATCGGGACTCTTGAACGCCTTCCATTCGGTCACGATCACGAGCGCGTCCGCGCCCGCGAGCGCCTTGCGCGGCTCGTCGACATAGCTGATGCGCGCGAGCGCGTCGGGTTGATCCGCGAAGTCCAGCGCGAAGACACGACGCGCTTCGTCCATCGAGACAGGGTCGTGCGCGACGATCGACGCGCCGCGCGCAAGCAGCTCGGCGATGATCGGACGGCTCGGCGCCGCGCGCATGTCGTCGGTGTTCGGCTTGAACGCGAGACCCCAGACGGCGAAGCGT
Organism: Pararobbsia silviterrae; assembly: GCF_003628125.1. Classification (GTDB taxonomy): domain Bacteria; phylum Pseudomonadota; class Gammaproteobacteria; order Burkholderiales; family Burkholderiaceae; genus Pararobbsia; species Pararobbsia silviterrae. The sequence goes on along the minus strand of NZ_RBZU01000001.1, from coordinate 1,116,532 downwards.
TTGCCGCCAAGATCGTCGCCGAGACGCTTGACGATCTTGCGAACCAGGATCTGCTTCTGGTTCTCGTTAACGGCCTCGACCGCTTCAAGGATATGCAAGCGCTGCGCGTTCTCGTCGGCCGTGCGGATCAGCGCCTGCACGTCCTTCGGAAAGCACGAGCCGCCGTAGCCGCAGCCCGAATACAAAAAGTCGTAGCCAATGCGCGGATCGGAACCGATCCCGCGACGCACGGCTTCGATATCGGCACCGACGCAATCGGCCAGATTCGCGAGCTCGTTCATGAACGAAATACGCGTCGCGAGCATCGCATTGGCCGCGTACTTCGTGAATTCCGCCGAGCGCACGTCCATGTAAAGCGTGCGTTCGTGGTTACGATTGAACGGCGCATAGAGACGTTTGACCAACTCGCGCGCCTTTTGGCCGAGCGCATCGTCATCGCAGCCGATCACGATACGGTCCGGTCGCATGAAGTCGTCGACCGCCGCGCCTTCCTTGAGAAACTCGGGGTTCGACACGACCGAAAACGACGCCGCGACGCCGCGCGACGCAAGCGCTTCGCGAATCGCGGCCTGCACGCGCGCGGCGGTCCCGACGGGCACCGTCGACTTGTCGACGACGACCTTGAAGCCCGTCATATGCGTGCCGATCGCGCGCGCCGCGGCGAGCACGTATTGAAGATCGGCCGAGCCGTCCTCGTCGGGCGGGGTGCCCACGGCGATGAATTGAATATCACCGTGCGCGACGCTCGCCGCGACATCGGTCGAAAACTGGATACGCCCCGCCGCGCGGTTGCGCGCGATCAATTCCTGAAGCCCGGGCTCGTGAATCGGCACGCCGCCCGCGTTCAGAATGTCGATCTTGCGCGGATCGACATCGAGACAGAACACGTCGTTACCGATTTCCGCGAGGCAGGCACCCGTGACGAGGCCCACGTAGCCGGTGCCGATAATGGTGATTTTCATGATGTTTGGACGACTCCTGTATCGGTACGGCGGCGCTCAGCCGCCGCTGGCCATCGGCTCTACACGGCGCGGCGCATAGGTTTCCCAACCGCTGCAGCCCGGACACTGCCAGTAGAACAAACGCGCCCGGAATCCGCAGCTTTGACAGGTATAGCGAGGCAGATTCTTGGTGCGCTGGCGAATCAGGTTGCGCATGAGTTCGAGTTCGCCGCGACGCGGTTCCTCGGCGGTCGCGACCTGCGCCTCGAGCAGTCGCGACATCCCCGCGAGATTCGGGGCCTTTTGCATCTGGGCGCGCACGAGGTCGTGCGCGGCGTCGGTCCCGACATGCTGCGCAATATAGGCGTAAGACTGATCGAGCAAATCGTTCGACGGATATTGGTCGAGATAGCTCATGAGCAGACGCGCGCCCTCTTCATCGCGACCGAGCGCCGTATACGCCTTCATCAGGCGCTCGACGACGAGCGGCAGATGCGCGGGCGATTGCGTCTCGACCTGGCGCCACGAGTCGATCGCGCGCGCCGGATCGCCGGCCGCCATCGCGACGTCGCCGGCCAGCATCGTCGCGCGGACGTTGGCCGGGTTCGATCCGCGCGCGAGCTGGATTTCCGCCGCGGACGCCGCGGCATCCTTGCGCTGCAGCGCTTCCTGCGCGCGTTCGCAGTGAAACTGCGCGATTTCCTTGCGGTACGACGTGCCGCTCGTGGTCTCGAGCTTCTCGGCCATCGCGATCGCTTGCGCCCAATCCTTTTCGATCTCGTAGATCGTGAGCAAGCAGCGCTGGGCCTCGGTTGCGTACGAGCCGCGCTCGAAGGCCTTGAAGGTATCCTCGGCGCGATCGAGCAGACCCGCCTTCAGGAAGTCCTGGCCAAGCTCGAACAACGCGTGCTCGCGCTCGACCTCGGGCAGATCGTTGCGGTTCAGCAGATTCTGATGCACGCGAATCGCGCGCTCGGTCTCGCCGCGACGCCGGAACAGGCTGCCGAGCGCGAAGTGCAACTCGGTCGTCTCGGGGTCGAGCTTGACGACTTCGATAAACGCGTCGATCGCCTGATCGGGCTGTTCGTTCAGCAGGAAATTGAGGCCGCGAAAGTACGAACGCGGCAGGCTCGCGCTTTCGGACAGCAGATGCTTGACGTCGAAACGCGCGGCCATCCAGCCGAGACCGAACACAACGGGGATCAGCAAGAGCCACCAGTAATCGAGATCCATGCAGTGTCGTCAGGCAAATAGAAAAAGTAAGGGAAACATCGGGGCGACGTGGCGTCGACGCAGCGCGTCACGCGCCGCGTCAGATGATCGGCGGCAACGGCGGCTCGTCGACAACCGGCGGCACCTCTTGCGCGCTCTTGAGCTGACGTTTGAGGCGCGCGATTTCGAGGCGCTGTCTGACGATCGCGGGTGCGGCCGCGAGCACGCCCGCGAACAACCCGACACCAAAAAAGACGAGGCCGATCAGGATCAGCGGCGCCGTCCACGTATAGCCCGGTATGAATTGAAGCGACGCGTCCTGGATGTTGCCCAGTGCGAGCACGAGCAACACGACGAACACGACCACGCGCAGCAACCAGACGATAAACCTCATGCGATTCGTTTCCGTTGTCGAGTGGTGAACGACGCGCAGCCCCAGCCGGATAGCGGGCCGCTGCGTCGGCTTGCGAATCGTGCGTATTGTAATGGATGCCGCCGCCGTCTCATTGAGGTCCGACGGTTCCGGCGCGGAAACAAAAAAAGCGCCCGGGGGCGCTTTTTCTTGGATACGGCAATCACTTCAACTGGCGATGGGGCATGCGCATCCGATGCGCGATCCGGCATGACGGCCGGATCCCTGCATCGGATTCAGAGCGTACTGCTCGCGCTGTCCTGCTTCAGCGGCTCTCCCGCACGACCGTCGACGCGTTCGCGCAACTCCTTGCCGGGCTTGAAATGCGGCACGTGCTTTTCGGGCACGAGCACCTTCTCGCCTGACTTCGGATTGCGGCCGACCCGCGACGGACGCCGGTTCAGTCCGAAACTGCCAAAGCCTCGAATTTCAATGCGGTGTCCTTTCGCGAGCGAGTCGGACATCGCATCGAGCATCTGTTTCACGGCGAAATCCACATCCTTCAACACCAATTGTGAAAATCGCGTGGCCAATTGCGCGACCAATTCGGATTTGGTCATACGCCGGCAGCCTTACTGGTTCTGGCCGTCCAGCTTAGCCTTGAGCAGCGCGCCGAGATTGGTCGTGCCGCTTGCCGCCGAGCTGTCGTTAGCCATCTTCGCCATTGCTTCGGACTGTTCAGCCTGATCCTTCGCCTTGATCGACAGGTTGATGCTGCGCGACTTGCGATCGATGTTGATCACCACGGCTTCGATCTGCTGACCTTCCTTGAGCACGTTGCGGGCGTCTTCCACGCGGTCATGCGTGATTTCCGAAGCGCGCAGGTAGCCTTCGATGTCGCCTTGCAGCGTCACGACAGCACCCTTCGCGTCGACGGTCTTCACGGTACCCGTGACGATCGAACCCTTGTCGTTCATGGCAACGTAGTTGCTGAACGGGTCGCCTTCCATTTGCTTGATGCCGAGCGAGATACGTTCCTTCTCGACGTCGATACCGAGCACCAGGGCTTCGACTTCGTCGCCCTTCTTGTACTTGCGAACCGCTTCTTCGCCGCTTTCGTTCCACGACAGGTCCGACAGGTGGACCAGGCCGTCGATGCCGCCAGGCAGGCCGATGAACACGCCGAAGTCGGTGATCGACTTGATCGCGCCCTTGAGCTTGTCGCCCTTCTTGTAGTTACGGCTGAAGTCGTCCCACGGATTCGGCTTGCATTGCTTCATGCCGAGGCTGATACGACGACGGTCTTCGTCGATCTCGAGCACCATGACTTCGACTTCGTCGCCGAGCTGAACGACCTTGCTCGGGGCGACGTTCTTGTTCGTCCAGTCCATTTCCGAGACGTGGACCAGGCCTTCGATACCCGACTCGACTTCGACGAATGCGCCGTAGTCGGTGATGTTCGTGACCTTGCCGAACAGGCGCGTGCCCGACGGGTAACGACGCGAGATGCCTTCCCACGGATCGTCGCCGAGTTGCTTGATACCGAGCGAGACGCGGTTCTTCTCTTGGTCGAACTTGAGGATCTTCGCGGTGACTTCTTGGCCAACCGAGAGGACTTCGCTCGGGTGACGCACGCGACGCCATGCGATGTCGGTGATGTGCAGCAGGCCGTCAATGCCGCCGAGGTCGACGAACGCGCCGTAGTCGGTGATGTTCTTGACGACGCCTTCGACGATCGCGCCTTCCTTGAGCGTCTCGAGCAGCTTCGCGCGCTCTTCGCCTTGCGTGGCTTCGATCACGGCACGGCGCGACAGCACGACGTTGTTGCGCTTGCGGTCGAGCTTGATCACGCGGAATTCGAGCGTCTTGCCTTCGTACGGCGTCGTGTCCTTGACCGGACGCGTGTCGACGAGCGAGCCCGGGAGGAACGCGCGGATGCCGTTGACCATGACGGTCAGGCCGCCCTTGACCTTGCCCGTGATCGTGCCGGTCACGAGTTCGTTGTTGTCGAGCGCCTTTTCGAGCGACAGCCACGAAGCGAGACGCTTCGCCTTGTCGCGCGACAGAATCGTGTCGCCGTAGCCGTTTTCGAGCGCGTCGATCGCGACCGAAACGAAGTCGCCCGCCTGAACTTCAACCTCACCCGCATCGTTGAAGAATTCTTCGATGGGAATATAGGCTTCGGACTTCAGACCCGCGTTGACGACCACGAAGTTGTGGTCGACACGCACGACTTCGGCGGAGATCACTTCGCCGGCGCGCATGTCTTGACGGGTCAGCGACTCTTCGAACAGAGCCGCAAAGGATTCGTTGCTGGAGGTTGAGGTTTGCAGGTCGGACATAAAAATAAAAAATCACATGTTCTCGTTCGCTGCGCGAAACGCGCCGGAATCAAACGGTCACATGCGGGGTTAGGGGTTGAAATACATCCCGCGGCATCGCTGCCCGGGACACGTCTTGCCACCACGACTACCACTGCTCAAAAACGATCGCCGCCGCACATCGGCGGCGCGCCGCTTTCTTCTACTGAGCTTCCTACTTGTTCTGCATTCTTTCGCGAAACCACCCGACCACCGTTTGAACGGTCTGATCGACGTCCAGATTGGAGGTATCGAGCGTCAGCGCATCGTCGGCCGGCTTGAGCGGCGCGGCAGCCCGCTGGCTGTCGCGATCGTCACGCGCGCGCAAATCACGGCTGAGATCGTCTAGCTTAGCAGAAAAACCTTTTTCTATCAATTGCTTATATCGACGGTCCGCGCGAGCCTCGACGCTCGCGGTCAAAAACACCTTGAGCGACGCGTCCGGGAAGATCACCGTGCCCATGTCGCGGCCGTCCGCGACGAGCCCCGGCGGCACGCGGAACGCCCGCTGGCGGGCGATCAGCGCTTGACGCAGCGCACCATGCACGGCGATCGCCGAGGCACGGTTGCCGACCGATTCGGCACGGATATCGAGCGACACGTCCTCGCCGTCGAGCCGCACACAGCCCTCGCGGAACACGATATGGATATCCTGGGCCAGTTCGACCAGCGTATCGACGTCGTTTTCGTCGATCCCGATCTTGAGGCTCGCGAGCGCCGTGAGCCGGTACAGCGCGCCGCTGTCGAGATAGTGGAAACCCAGCGCATCGGCGACCTGCTGCGCGACGGTGCCCTTGCCCGACGCCGTCGGGCCGTCGATCGTGATGACGGGGACTTTGAGATTCGCGCTCATCGGTGGGTCACGGCGCCGAACCGGTCGAAATAATCGGGGAACGTCTTCGCGACGCAACGCGGATCGTTGATCGTGACGGGCACACCGGCGAGACTCACGAGCGAAAAGCACATGGCCATCCGGTGATCGTCGTACGTATCGATCGCGGCGTTCGGCGTCAGCTGCGCGGGCGGCGTCACGACGAGATAATCGGGCCCCTCCTCGACCGTCGCGCCGACCTTGCGCAACTCGGTCGCCATCGCCGCGATCCGGTCCGTTTCCTTGACGCGCCAGCTCGCGATATTGCGCAGCGTGCTCGGACCGTCGGCGAACAGCGCCGCAACGGCGATCGTCATCGCGGCATCGGGAATCAGATTGAAATCCATGTCGATCGCCTTGAGGCGACCGTTTTCGTTCTCGACGCCGCGCACCTCGATCCATTCGTCGCCGACCGACACGTTCGCGCCCATCTGCGCGAGCGCGTCGGCGAAGCGGACATCGCCCTGGATACTCGTATGGCCGACGCCGTCGACGCGCAGCGGCCCGCCGCCGATCGCGCCCGCCGCGAGGAAATACGACGCCGACGACGCATCGCCTTCGACGGCGATACGACCCGGCGACCGATACCGCGCACCGGCCGGAATCGTGAAGCGCGCCCAGTCCTCGCGCTCGACGTTCACGCCGAAACGCGCCATGAGGCGCGTCGTGATCTCGATATACGGCTTTGAAATCAGTTCGCCCTGCACCTCGATGACGATCGGCGCCGCGTGGGCCACGAGCGGCAGCGTGAGCAGCAAGGCCGTCAAGAACTGGCTCGACACGTCGCCCCGCACGCGAATCGGCGCATGCGCGGCGACCTGCGCCGGACGGATCCGCAACGGCGGATAGCCGTCGTTCTGTTCATAGTCGATCGCCGCGCCGATCTGGCGCAGGCCGTCGACGAGGTCGCCGATCGGGCGCTCGTGCATGCGCGCGACGCCGTAGACGCGGTAGTCGCCGCCGCTCAACGCGAGCGCCGCCGTCAACGGACGCACCGCCGTGCCCGCATTGCCGAGAAACAGCTCGCCCTGCTTGACCGGGAACACGCCGCCGACGCCGCGGACCGTGCATCGATCGCCGTCGCGCTCGAGCCCGACCCCGAGATGCGCGAGCGCATCGAGCATGACCTTCGTGTCGTCCGATGCGAGCAGGTTATCGACGACGGTCTCGCCGTCCGCGAGCGCCGCGAGCAGCAACACACGGTTCGAAATGCTTTTCGAGCCCGGCAGGCGCACCGTGCCGGCTGCCCGAGAAAACGGCCCCAATACCAGTTTTTCCATCTTTGAATCCTTATATTCGCCCGCGTCGGGCGGGCGCTTGCCCGATCCCGCGCGGTCGCGTCAGCCACACGTCATTGAACGACGCGCGTCGCTGCGTGTCGACTCGGCCGATCAGCCAATGATCGGGCCAAGCCAATCCCCCTGCAGATGGACCTGTGCGCCGCCCCACAGCGAGCACCCGCCCATCGCCATCCTACTCGGGCGCCGAATCGTCCCGGCTCGCCGAACCCGTCGACGCATCGGTCGACGTATCGGACCCCGCGCCGCCCCGCATCCTTTCGCGCAGCGTCAAAATGGCCTGTACCGTCATCCCTGACGCGATGGCGGCCTCGCGTAGCGACTGCCGCGACGGCTCCTGCGCCGGCCGATCGCTCCACTGGGACCGCGCATCGCGTGCACGCGCAAACGTCGTCAGCAGCGTCTCGCCGTCGCCGCGCTCGATCGCGGCGCGCAGCCGCGCGAGCACCGCCGTATAGCCGTCGAGTTCGGCGAGCACGGCCTGCTTGTTGGCCACGAAAATATCGCGCCACATCTCGGGACTCGACGCCGCGATGCGCGTGAAATCGCGAAAACCGCCCGCGGCGAACGCGAACTTGAGATCCGCCTCGCCCGAATCGAGAATCTGATCGACGAGCGCGAACGACAGCAAGTGCGGCAAATGGCTGACCGATGCGAACACCGTGTCATGCTGATCGGGCGTCATCCGATGCGTGCGGGCGCCGGTCGCGCGCCACATCGCGTCGACGCGCGCGACATCCTCCGCGCGGTTCTCGGGCAGCGGACACAACACGACATTGCGCCCGTCGTAGAGCGAATCGATCGCCGCCTCGACACCACTGCGCTCGCGACCGGCGATCGGATGCGCGGGCACGAACTGGTCGATCCGCGAACCGAGCGACGCGCGCGCGGCCGCGATCACGTCGCGTTTGGTGCTGCCCGCATCCGTCACGATCGTCTGACGCTGCAGATGCGGCAGCATCACATCGAGCAGCGCGCCCGTCTGCGCGACGGGGACCGCGAGCAAAACGATATCGGCCCCGTCGAGCGCGTGCGCAAGCCCCGCGACATCGTCGAACGTGCACGCCGAACTCACCACGCCGAGTTCGACCGCGCGCTCGACCGATGCGCGCGAACGCCCGACGCCCACGATCTCGGCGCCCGCCGGCACGCATCCGGCGCGCCGCAACGCAAGCGCGAGCGAACCGCCGATCAGGCCGACGCCGCAGATGACGATCTTTCGAAACGCAAAGGGTCGATCGGACATGGTCTCGTCCCCGGGGCCCATCATGCGCGCCCGAGCACGCGGCGCAGCGCGGCGAGGAACGCGTCGTTCTCCTCGGGCAAACCGATCGTCACGCGCAGCCACTTCGGCAAGCCGTAGTTGCCGACCGGACGCACGATGATCCCTTCCTTGAGCAGGCCGAGGTTCACGCGCGCGCCCGCGCCGTCGTCGTCGCCGACGCGCACGAGCACGAAGTTGCCCGACGACGGCACATACTCGAGGCCGAGCGCGTCGAACGCCGCGGTCAGCTTCGCGTAGCCGGCCGCGTTGACCTCGGCGCTCTTCGCGAGGAAAGCCTGATCGCCGAGCGCGGCGACGGCCGCGGTCTGCGCGAGGCTGTTGACATTGAACGGCTGCCGCAGACGGTTCAGCAGGTCGGTCAGCTCGGGCTGTCCGATCGCGAACCCGACGCGCAGCCCCGCGAGCCCATAGGCCTTCGAGAACGTGCGCGAGACGAGCAGGTTCGGATAACGGCGCGTCCAGCCGATCGCGTCATAGCGCTGTTCGGCCGCGAGGTACTCCGTATAGGCCTCGTCGAGCACGACGACGACATGCTTGGGCACGCGCGCGATAAACGCTTCGATCTGGTCACCCGGAATAAACGTGCCGGTCGGATTGTTCGGATTCGCCACGAAGACGAGTCGCGTATCGGACTCGATCGCGGCAAGCATCGCGTCGAGATCGTGGCCGTAGGCGCGCGCGGGCACGACGATCGCGCGTGCGCCGACGCCTTGCGTCGCGAGCGCATACACCGCGAACGAATACTGCGCGAACACGATCGATTCCCCGCGCTCGACGAATGCGTGCGCCGCGAGTTCGAGGATGTCGTTGCTGCCGTTGCCGAGCGTGATCCAGTCGTCGCCGACGCCGTACCGCGCCGACAGCGCGGACTTGAGATCGAACCCGTTCGCGTCCGGATAGCGGCCGAGATCGGCGATCGCCTGCTGCATCGCGGCCTGCGCCGACGGCGGCATGCCGAGCGGATTTTCGTTCGACGCGAGTTTCACGATACGCGCTTCGTCGAGGCCGAATTCACGCGCGACCTCGGAGATCGGCTTGCCGGCGATATACGGCGCCAGGGCGCGGACATAGGACGGGCCGAAAGGCGTTGCGGACATGAAAGCTCCCTTCTTGTTTGACTGACGATGCCGGCCGTTGGCGAGCGACGCGCGGCCGGCGATTTCACACCCGATACTCAGTTCGAGCGCGGATAGGACCCGAGAATCTTGACGAACGCGGCGCTGTGATCGAGTTCGTCGAGCGCCGTCGCGACGTTTTCGTCCGCGCTGTGGCCGTCGATATCGACGTAGAACCAATACTCCCAGGCGCCGCGCCGCGCAGGCCGTGATTCGAAACGCGTCATCGAGACACCATGGCGCGCAAACGGTTCGAGCATCCGGAACACGGCGCCCGGCTCGTTCTTGACCGACAGAATCATCGACGTCTGATCGCGGCCGGTCGCCGCGGGCGACTCGCCGCCGACGACCACGAAGCGCGTCCGATTATGCGGATCGTCCTGGATCAGCGATGCGACAGGCTGCAAGCCGTAGTGCGCGGCTGCGCGATCGCCGGCGATCGCGGCCATCGTCGGATCGTCGGCCGCGAGGCGCGCAGCCTCGGCATTGCTCGACACCGCCTGGCGATTAAGCTGCGGCGCGTGCTTGGACAGCCATTCCTGGCACTGCGCGATCGCCTGCGCATGCGCGCAGACGCGCGTGACGCCGTCGAGTGTGCCCGTGCGCGTGAGCAGATTGTGATGAATCGGCACGGCGATCTCGCCGCTGATCGCGAGCGTCGTGTCGAGCATCAGGTCGAGCGTGCGCGAAACGGCGCCCTCGGTCGAATTCTCGACCGGTACGACGCCATAGTCGGCGCTGCCCGCTTCGACCGCGCGGAACACTTCGTCGATCGATGCGCACGGCAAGCCTTTGACCGATTGCCCGAAATACGTCTGCATCGCGAGTTCGCTATAAGTGCCCACCGGTCCGAGGAAAGCGATCGTGAGCTCGCGTTCGAGCGAGCGGCTCGCCGACATGATTTCACGCCAGATCGACTCGACGTGCTCGGGACGCAAGGGGCCCGCGGCGCCAAGCGCCTGGAGTCGCGCGATGACCTGCAGCTCGCGTTCGGGGCGAAACACGGGGGCCGCGAGATGCTTCTTGACCTCGCCGACTTCGAGTACGACGGCCGCGCGTTCGTTGAGCAAGGCGAGCAGCTTCGCGTCGAGCGCGTCGATCTGCTCGCGAAGCGGTTGCAGTTTGAGATTGAGTTCTTCGTCCATTGTCTTTATGCAAGCGGTACAGCGACGCGGTCGCGCGTCATGCGTGTCAAGGCATGCGATCCGTCGCCGCGCGTGGCAAGCCGAATCACCGCATGACGCGGCGCATATCGGCTGCCATCCGGTATTCCGTCGTCGCGCTCAGGCGCGCGTCCGTTCGAATTCCTTCATGTAATCGACGAGTGCCTGCACTGCGTCGATCTGCACCGCGTTGTAAATCGATGCACGCATACCGCCGACGGACTTGTGGCCCTTCAGCTGCAGGAGACGGCGCGCTTTGGCGCCGGCAAGAAATGCTTCGTTGAGCGTTTCATCCGCGAGAAAGAACGGCACGTTCATTCTCGAACGCGACGAACGCTCGACTTTGTTCACGTAAAAGTCGCTGCTGTCGATCGTCTCGTAGAGCAAATCGGCTTTGGCGATGTTCTTCTGCTCGATCGCCGCGAGACCGCCTTGCCGTTTGAGCCACTGAAACACGAGTCCCGCGATGTAGATCGCGTAGGTCGGCGGCGTATTGAACATCGAATCGTTCGCCGCGACCGTCTTCCATGTGAACGCGCTCGGGCAGATCGGCATCATTTGATCGAGCAGATCGTCGCGCGCGATCACGATCGTGACGCCGGCCATGCCGATATTCTTCTGCGCGCCGCCATAGACGACGCCGAAACGCGACACGTCGAGCGGGCGCGAGAGGATATGCGACGACGCGTCCGCGACGATCGGCAGTTCGCCGAGATCGGGAAACGCATTGAACTCGACGCCGTCGATCGTCTCGTTCGAGCACAGATGGAGGTAGGCCGCATCGCGTTCGACCTGCCAGGTGTCGAACGACGGGATCCGCGTATAACTGCCTTCGGTCGACGCCGCGATATGGACGTCGCCATACTTGCGCGCTTCGTTTTGCGACTTGTTCGACCACGATCCCGTGACGACGTAGTTGGCTTTCGAACGCTTGCCGAGCAGGTTCATCGGAATGATCGCGTTTTCGGCGATCCCGCCGCCCTGCAGAAACATGATCTTGTAGTTCGCCGGCACGCCGAGCAGTTCGCGCAGATCGGCAAGCGCGGTTTCGATGATCGAGGTGAATTCGCGGCCGCGATGGCTCATTTCCATCACGCTCATGCCGCTGCCGTGCCAATCGAGCATCTCGCTCGCTGCCTGCTCCAGTACTTCGACGGGCAGCGCCGCCGGGCCTGCCGAAAAATTAAACGCCCGCATTCGGATTCCGAGATCGAGAAACGACAAAGGCCGCTTGCGCGCTCGCGCAAACGGCCTTCATGACACGGACCCGAAGATCCGTGACGGATGAATGGCTCGCCAGGCTTACTTCTGTGCCGGCGCCGCCGCTGCGCCGGCCGCCGGCGCCTTCACGCTTGCCACTTCCTTGTCGGCCAGCGAACGCGTCGCGTTGACCGATTGCGGCATGTACTTGTCGAGCAGGCCGTTGACGACGTCGCGACCGACGAGGTCTTGCGCGTGCAGGAACTTCTGACCCGTCGAGCTCTTGTAGAACGCGGTCAGGTCCTTGATTTCCTGCGTCGAGTAGTAACGCGCATACGCTTGGTAAAGCGCATCGGTCTGGTCTGCCTTGAATTGCGGCGTCGCGAAGATCGAACCGGCGGAATCGACGAGCTTCGGAATCGAATTCTGTTGCAGTTGCGGCACGACGGCGCGCTTCTGGTCGACCGTCATCGATTGGTTCTCGACGAGCGCCTCTTGGAGGATCTCGGGGACCATTTCCTTCGCGCGCATTTGTGCGCTATTGGCCATCGCGGCTTCGAGCTTGTCGACTTCGATCGCGGCGAACAGATCCTTGATCGCGCCCTTCTTCGCGGCATCGATGTCGATACGGGCCGGCGCCTGAGGCGCTTGTTGCTGTGCCGGAGCCGGTGCAGGAGCGGCGGCCGGTGCGGCAGGCGCTTGGCCTTGCAGTGCTTGCGCGAACACGAGGGTCGGAACGAACAGCGCGATCGGCAACAGTTTGAAACGCTTTTGCATCATTGCTCCATGGATAGCTTGAAAAATTTTGCGGTCTTGCTTTGCTTTATTCAGTCGCTTCGTCGGCGCCGGCTTCCGGTTCGCTTTCAGCGTCCGTATCCGTATCCGCGTCGGTCTCGGCGATCTGCTGCAGGCCGGACAGACGGGTGCCCTCGTCGAGGCTGATGAGTGTAACACCTTGCGTCGCGCGGCCCATTTCACGGACCTCGGACACACGGGTTCGGATCAACACGCCCGATGTCGTGATCAGCATGATCTCGGCATCCGAGTCGACGAGCGTCGCGGCGACGACCTTGCCGTTACGCTCGCTCGTCTGGATCGCGATCATGCCCTTCGTACCCCGGCCGTGACGCGTGTATTCGGTGATCGGCGTGCGCTTGCCGAAGCCGTTCTCGGTCGCGGTGAGAACCGACTGGTCTTCATCGCCCGCGACAAGCATCGCGATGACCTGCTGACCGTCTTCGAGCTGCATGCCGCGCACGCCACGCGCTTCGCGGCCCATCGGCCGCACGTCGTTTTCGTCGAAACGCACGGCCTTGCCCGAATCGGAGAACAGCATGACGTCGTGCTGACCATCGGTAATCGCCGCGCCGATCAGGAAATCGCCCTCATCGAGATTGACCGCGATGATGCCCTTCTTGAGCGGACGCGAGAACGCTTCGAGCGGGGTCTTCTTGACCGTGCCGAGCGACGTCGCGAGGAACACGTACCGGTCCGCCGAGAACTCGCGCACCGGCAGCACGACGTTGATCTTCTCGCCTTCGGCGAGCGGGAACATGTTCACGATCGGCCGGCCGCGCGACGTACGCGAGCCTTGCGGCACTTCGTAGACCTTGACCCAATAGACACGGCCGCGGTTCGAGAAGCAGAGGATATGGTCGTGCGTGTTCGCGATGAACAGCGTCTCGATCCAGTCGTCTTCCTTCATCGCGATCGCTTGCTTGCCGCGTCCGCCGCGCTTCTGCGCGCGATACTCCGACAGCGGCTGCGATTTCACGTAACCCGCGTGCGACATCGTGACGACCATGTCGGTCGGCGCGATCAGATCCTCGGTATTGAGATCGATCGCGTTCGGCTCGATCAGCGAGCGGCGCGCATCGCCGAACTCCGTCTTGATGTGCTGGAGTTCGTCGCCGATGATCGTGCTGATCCGCTCGGGCTTCGCGAGGATATCGAGCAGATCCGCGATCTGCGCCATGACTTCGCGATATTCGCCGGTGATCTTGTCTTGCTCGAGACCCGTCAAGCGCTGCAGGCGCATCTGCAGAATTTCCTGCGCCTGCGTGTCGGAGAGCCGGTAAAGACCGTCCGACTGCATGCCGAACGACGGATTCAGCCCTTCGGGACGGAAGGCGGCCATGCCGCCCGCGCCGAGCATCTCGCCGCGCGAGAGCATCTCGCGCACGACCGACGAATCCCACGAACGCGCCATGAGCTCCTGCTTCGCGATCGGCGGCGTCGGCGCGGACTTGATGAGTTCGATGAACTCGTCGATGTTCGCAAGCGCGACGGCAAGCCCTTCGAGCACGTGTCCGCGCTCGCGCGCCTTGCGCAGCTCGAACACCGTACGCCGCGTGACGACCTCGCGGCGATGCGAGAGGAAGTTCTCGAGGATCTGCTTGAGGTTCAGCAGGCGCGGCTGGCCGTCGACGAGCGCGACCATGTTCATGCCGAACGTGTCCTGCAGCTGCGTATTCTTATAGAGGTTGTTGAGCACAACCTCGGGCACTTCGCCGCGCTTCAATTCGATGACGACGCGCATGCCCGATTTGTCGGACTCGTCGCGAAGATCCGAGATGCCCTCGATCTTCTTCTCGTTGACGAGTTCGGCGATGCGCTCGAGCAGCGTGCGCTTGTTCACCTGGAACGGCAGCTCGTCGACGATGATCGCCTCGCGCTGACCGCGGTCGATATCCTCGAAGTGCGTGCGCGCGCGCATGACGACGCGGCCGCGTCCCGTCCGGTATCCGTCGCGTACGCCCGAGATGCCGTAGATGATGCCGGCCGTCGGGAAATCCGGCGCCGGGATGATTTCGATGAGTTCGTCGATGCTCGCTTCGGGATTGCGCAGCAGATGCTGGCAGGCGTCGACGACTTCGCTGAGATTGTGCGGCGGGATGTTCGTCGCCATGCCGACCGCGATACCCGACGAACCATTGATCAGCAGATTCGGGATCCGGGCGGGCAAGACGAGCGGCTCTTGCTCGCTGCCGTCATAGTTCGGCCCGAAATCGACCGTTTCCTTGTCGATGTCGGCGAGCAGTTCATGCCCGATCTTCGCCATGCGGACTTCGGTGTAACGCATCGCGGCGGCATTGTCGCCGTCGATCGAACCGAAGTTGCCTTGCCCGTCGACGAGCATGTAGCGCAACGAAAACGGTTGCGCCATCCGAACGATCGTGTCGTAGATCGACGCGTCACCATGGGGGTGATACTTACCCATGACGTCACCGACGATACGCGCCGATTTCTTGTGAGCCCGGTTCCAGTCGTTGTTCTGCTCGTGCATCGCGTACATGACGCGCCGATGCACAGGTTTGAGGCCGTCGCGGACGTCCGGCAACGCACGCCCGACAATCACGCTCATCGCGTAGTCGAGGTACGACCGGCGCATTTCCTCCTCAAGGGAGATCGGCAAAGTCTCTTTCGCGAATTGATCCATTGTCCCTTTCTGTTCCAGAACGCTCTGGCGCGGGCAAGCCCGGACGCATAAGCAGAGGATTCTAACATGCGGCGCAGAGGCGCCGACGCGCCAGGAAAGGTCACGCTAAAAGAGGATGTTACGGCGCGTAAGTCGGCCATTTGGGGGCCTCATGAGCCCTCGGACATGCGGCGAGGCCCGGGCACGCCGAAATCGGCCCTGAAGGCCTCCGGCGCGCGTCGACCGCTCCGATCCGAGGTGCACGGTTTCGTCAGGACTGGAGTCGGGGCTGGGGTCAGGGCTGGGGTCAGGGCTGGAGTCACGGCTGGAGCAAGGGCTGGAAAACGGGAGCGCGTGCGCCGCGCGCCACGCGTCGGGCGTCGGGCATGCCGAATGGGGGGCGCTCTCGGCGATGCCGGGCGGTCATGCTTAGTAATTAGATACGCGTCGCGCGCCGACACGGTCGCCCGAGGCTCGTCCCGACGCCGCGGCGAGCCCGCCGGAACGGCGCCGGACGGGCGGATCGCGGCCCGCCCGCTCGATCTGCATTCACGCATCCGGCCGGTTCGCAACGCTGCGCCGGGATGCAATGTCACATTCATCCGTTTACAGTGAGCGTCATCGCGCGACCATGCGGGGCGCGAAAAGTTCGAGCGAAGAACGAAAGTCGTTGTCAACCGGCGGCCGACGGGTCGTGCAAACGGGCCACAGACGGCCGTTCGCAGGCTTGCGAGGGGTCGAACGCGCGCGTAGAGTGCAAAACGACGAAAAAGTTCTGCAAAAGTTCTGCAGGTTGCGCAAGATTCAAGGTAGGATGGCGACCGCGCAGATGTTGCTCGGTGGCTGTATGAGTTACTGGCTTATCGTCGCAAAGGACGTTTTCCGTGACTGCGGTTTGCATCATGGCAAAATGCCCCGCACAGACTGGTATTGGTCCGAGTGTAGTCGTCGCTTTTTTTGATAAACAGCGATGTTATACTCCGAGCAATGTCAGATTCGTCTTGGTCACCAAGCTCGCAGTAAACCTGCGGTAATCTCAATTTCGAGAGGAGAAATATGAAAAAACTTTCAAAGCTCGCGTTCATTGCAGCTACCGCAGTGATGGCTGCATCGGCAATGGCTCAATCGGTTCCGGCATCGCGTCAAGCCGTCAACGACAACTGGGTGAACGGCACGGGCGAATGGGTTTGGATGAACGGCACGAACGAACTGTGCTGGCGTGACGGCTTCTGGACCCCGGCAACGGCAAACGCAAAGTGCGACGGCGCACTCGTTGCCCAAGCACCGGCTCCGGCACCCGCACCGGCTCCGGCACCGGCTCCGGTCATCTCGAGCCAGAAGGTCACCTTCCAAGCTGACGCGCTGTTCGACTTCGACAAGGCTGTCCTGAAGCCCGAAGGCAAGGCGAAGCTGGATGATCTGGCATCGAAGATCGGCGACGTGAACCTCGAAGTGGTTGTCGCAACGGGCTACACCGACAAGATCGGTTCGGACAAGTACAACGACCGTCTGTCGCTGCGCCGCGCTCAAGCTGTGAAGGCCTACCTGGTCAGCAAGGGCATCGACGCGAACCGCATCTACACGGAAGGCAAGGGCAAGCGTAATCCGGTTGTGACGGACTGCAACCAGAAGAACCACAAGGCGCTCATCGCCTGCCTCGCACCGAACCGCCGCGTGGAAGTGGAAGTGGTCGGTACGTCGAAGTAAGCTTCGGCGACTCACAAAAAGCCCCGCTCTGCGGGGCTTTTTTTTGCCTTGCGCCTTCTCGCGCGCCTCGATCCCACCGTCTTTCAGTTTTATTTGATCGGCATATCAGATGCCTTTCAGTTGCTGCGAATTCAATCGAATTATATATAGATAATCTTAATGATTGAGTAAGCAACGATTCACGGATCGATTTTTCCGATGCGATTGCAACAGTATCGATTTGCCCCTCGATTTAATGATTCGTCATTAAATTGATTTGAATCGCCGGCGCCTAGCGCAGTCGACTTAAGCGAAACTTAAAATAGGGCGTCGCATCTATTCTTTTTATTTCTTGATGCGTGGCGCGCCGCAACGATGAATCGAACAAATCGCAGGATCTGTTGAACCGGCCCCCTCGAAACCGACGCATTCGGTCTTCCCAGGGTACCGCATGAGATCGTGAATTTTTTGTGACACACGACGCGTACGGCGGTCGCGCTCACGACGACGAAGGTGTGGTGGAGGCGGCGGGAATCGAACCCGCGTCCAGAAGTACTCTACGACCAGTTCTACATGCTTAGTTCAGTCATTTGATTTAACCGGACGGACGCGGACGAACACGCTGCCGGACGGCGATTCACTAAGTTTTCGTCCCACGCGTCGTGACGCCACGCAGGCTTATCTGACGTATATGACCTCGCGTGGTCTTGCGACCCTAGCCCGTCAGCGAGCTAGTACGAGGACGGCGGCCCTTAGGCTGCCAGTGCGAACGTATCGTCGTTTGCAGTTACGTTTTTCCCATTGATTAACGAGGTGACGGGTCCTCGGCATGCCCTGAGCCGCTTCGCTACCCCTGTCGAAACCAGGTCGCCCCCACGGTCGGGTACGCTCAACGATATGAGCGGTCTGGCAGTGTAGCGCAGATCGTCGCGCGGAAGAAAGCCCCACTGCACATCCATGCCGGGCCGGGGCGTTTCGGGGGCGTGTCGCGGACGCCTCTGGGGTGCGCCTGGGGTGCGCCTGGGGTGCGCGTCCGAGGGTGCCTTTGGGGTGCGTCTGAGCTACCTCCTGGATACATCGTGGATGCCTGGGATGCCCCACTGCGCGGACGCCGCCGATTCGCGAAAAACGTAAATCCATCAGGAACCGCTGCACTGGACAGCGCGAGGGCGCGTCCCTACGCTGTCGTACCCAAGACCAAGACCGCGCGTCGCTCGCCGTCGCGCATGACAGCCCCGGGCGCGGTCCATCGCCCCGCTCAATTCGACCGACACACGACGCCACCGAGACGCCCGAACCGATATGCGAAACCCCGACCCCGACTTCTGCCTGCCGACCGACCTCAACGACGCGGTGCTCGTCGGACGCGTCTGGCGCGGCACGCCCATCGACGGCCCCTCGATCGTGGCCGTGCGCGCGGGCCAGCTCTACGACATCACGTCGACCGTCCCCACCATGGCCGATCTGCTCGACCGCCCCGATGCGCTCGACATCGCGCGCCACGCCCCCGGCGATGCACTCGGTAGCGTGCGCGACCTGATCGAATCGCACCTGCGCGGCGGCGCCGATGCGCAGGTCGCCACACTGCTCGCCCCCTGCGACGTCCAAGCCATCAAGGCCTGCGGCGTCACGTTCGCCGTCAGCTTGCTCGAGCGCGTCATCGAGGAACAGGCCGGCGGCGATGCAAGCAAGGCGCGCGAAGTCCGTGACACGATCACGAAGCTCATCGGCAGCGATCTCTCGAAGATCCGCCCCGGCTCACCGGCAGCCGACGCGCTCAAGGCAGAACTCGAACGCCGGGGCGCATGGTCACAGTACATGGAAGTCGGCATCGGTCCCGATGCGGAGGTCTTTTCGAAATCTCAGCCGATGTCGTCGGTCGGTTTCTCAAGCGACGTCGGCCTCTATCCGACGTCGAAGTGGAACAATCCGGAGCCCGAGATCGTGCTCGCCGTCAATGGCCGCGGCCAGATCGTCGGCGCCACGCTCGGCAACGACGTCAATCTCCGCGATATCGAGGGACGCAGCGCGTTGCTGCTCGGCAAGGCAAAGGACAACAACGGCTCATGCTCGATCGGGCCGTTTATTCGCTTGTTCGACGCCCGCTTCACGCTCGATTCGATTCGATCGGCAAGCCTGTCGTTGCGTATCGAGGGTGAAGACGGATTCGAACTCGACGGCGTGAGCCATATGAGCGAGATCAGCCGCGATCCGGCCGATCTCGTCGCTCAGACATGCGGCGCGCATCACCAGTATCCCGACGGCTTCATGCTGTTCCTCGGCACGATGTTTTCGCCGATCAAGGACCGCGACACGCCGGGGGGCGGTTTCACCCATCACCTCGGCGATCGCGTGACAATCGCGACGCCCTCGCTCGGCGCGCTCGTCAACACCGTTCGACTGTCGACCGAGATCGCACCCTGGACCTTCGGCGTACGCGCGCTCTACGGCAATCTGGCGCGGCGTGGACTGCTCGACGGCGCGTTGAAACCCGCCTGAGGGATCGCCCCGTCAGCGCGTTGGACGGGTTGGACGGGTTGGACGGGTTGGACGGGTTGGACGGGTTGGACGGGTTGGACGCGTTGGACGGCTTCGGCAGCTTCGGCAGCTTCGGCAGGGGCAGCATGAACGATGGAACCGGCCGACGTGTCGGACCTAGCGTCGGACCGCCCGAGGCGACATGCCGGCAAGACCCGCGCTCATGCGCGGCGTGCGCCCCCGCCGGTCCACCGAGCCCTGGCGATCGATGGGCATTGAGCCCTTAGATCGAACCTCGCAAAACCTGCGCGAGCCGGTCCGGCGACTCGACGACGCAATCCGCGTCCCACGTCACGGGCGGCGAGTCCGTGCCGCAATATCCGTAGGCGGCGGCAATCGTCATCATGCCGGCCGCCTTCCCCGCGGTGATGTCCCGAAGGTCGTCGCCGACATAGACGATATGCCCCGGACTCACGCCGAGCTCGGACGCCGCATGCAGCAGCGGCGCCGGATGCGGCTTCGAATGCGGCGTCGTATCGCCCGACACGACGCAGCCCGCGACCTCGGCCAGTCCGAGCAAGGCGACCAGCGGTTCGGTCAGGCGCGCCACCTTGTTCGTCACGATGCCCCAACGCACGTTGCGCGCGTTCAATTCGTCGAGCATCGGGGCAATCCCCGGAAACAGTACCGTTTCCACGCACAGATCCGCTTCGTAATTCGCGAGGAACTCATCGCGCATCGACGGAAACTTCGGATCGCCAGGGCCGATGCCGAACGCCGCGCCGAGCAAGCCGCGCGCGCCCGCCGACGCGAGCGGACGCAATACGTCGAGCGGCAGCAGTTCGAGACCGCGCGCGTCGCGCATCTTGTTCGCGGCCGCGGCAAGGTCGGGCGCCGTATCGGCAAGCGTCCCGTCGAGATCGAACAATACGGCGCGCGCCGTCATCAGCGACGACGCAAGCAGGGGTTCCGGAAGCGGATACAACTCAGGCGTATCGGGATCTTGCATGATGGCCTCAAGCCTCGCGGCGACACGCGAGCATGTAGTTGATGCTCGTGTCGTCGGACAAGGCGAAATACTTGCCGATCGGGTGATACGTGATGCCCTTGAACTCCACGGCCTGCAAGCCGGCCAGGCGCACGAAACGTGCAAGCTCCGCCGGACGGATGAAACGCGCATAGTCGTGCGTGCCGCGCGGCAGCATCCGCGCAATGTACTCCGCGCCGACGACCGCAAGCAGATACGCCTTCGCATTGCGGTTCAACGTCGAGAAAAACACCCAGCCCCCGGGTTTGACGAGCGTCGCGCAGGCGGCCACGATCGCGGCGGGATCGGGCACGTGCTCGAGCATTTCCATGCACGTGACGACGTCGTAGCTACCCGGTTCGCGCGCGGCCAGCGCTTCGGCCGCAATCGCCTCGTAATCGACGGTGACGCCGCTTTCGAGGCTATGGAGATCGGCAACGCCCAATGCCTCGGTCGACAGATCGATGCCCTTGACGTGCGCGCCGCGCGCGGCCATCGACTCGCTGAGAATCCCGCCCCCGCATCCGATATCGAGCGCGCGCTTGCCCGAAACGGACGCGTGCGAATCGATCCAGCCCAGACGAAGCGGATTCAGTTCATGCAAGGGTTTGAATTCGGCGCCCGGGTCCCACCAGCGATGCGCGAGCTCGCTGAATTTCTGGAGTTCATGGGGGTCGGCGTTCGTCATGGCGTGCTTCGTGCGGGATACATGGGACACGTCAGTATATCGGCGCAACCGCTGCGCCGCAAAAAGCCGGCCGCGCGGGCCCGCCCCCGGCGCGCGCACGCGCTGATGCCGCGGAGCATGAATGCTAAGATCGACCGCGAATGTGACACGACGATGGGCCGTTTGACGACCCAATGCGGACGGACCGTGGACGACGTCTGCGAGACCCGCGGTCGACACGCGCGAGACCCGGACGTAAGCCGCCTTCCCCGCGCGTCGAGCGCAACAGGCGTCGATCGACCGAGCCGCCGCGGTTTGAACACGTCGGATATCACGTGCGATATGTCAGATATGGCAGACCTGTGCGTCGCGCAGTCGGATACAGATGGCGCTCACGCGCGGCACCCTCCAACCCCCTCGATCGAGACCCGACATGATCCTGTCGATTTTGGCCGTCGCCGTCGGCGGTGCGCTCGGCTCGCTCCTGCGCTGGCTCTTCGGACTGCGCTTCAATGGGCTCGTGCCCGACCTTCCGATGGGCACCTTGATCTCGAACTTGTCGGCAGGCTATGTCATCGGGCTCGCACTCGCCTTTTTCGCACGCTATCCGGACATCCCGATCGAGTGGCGCTTATTCGTCATCACGGGCATTCTCGGCGGCCTCTCGACGTTCTCGACCTTCTCGGCGGAGGTCACCGAGCATTTGCAGGCGGGCCGCGTCGGTTGGGCACTCGGCGAAATCGCGATCCACGTGATCGGGTCCGTCTCGATGACGGCGCTCGGCATCCTGACCGTCACCCTCGTCATCAAGCGGTAGTCGACGCCGACCGACGGTCGGATCGAGCTCGAGCACGATGACCGCCGGGGCTGCGACGCGCCCTGCGCGATGCGGTCACCGCACGCTCCGCAACCGCCGTGGGCGCTGTGATCTCCGTGCCACGTATCTGCGTGGTCCCGCGTGCTCTGAGCGGTCGCCAGAGCCTCCGTAGCCGGTCCTACGGTCCTAGACGTCCACGCCGTCGCACACCTCACGCATTGACCTGCGCGCCGAACCAGCGCTCGCAGAACAGCAGACACGCGGGTCCGTCGATCGTCGGACGACCACGTGCGGCGAGATACCCATCGGGGCGCCAGAGATAGAACACGGGCCGCGTCTGCCCATATCCGTCGCTCAGCGGCGGACCGCCGTGCTGGCCATTGCCGTTTCGACGCGACGCATCGGCGCCCCGCGCATCGGCCACGCGCCAGATGCGGATCGCGCCGCCCATGCGATCCGAAAAATGCCGGAACGATTCGAGAAACGGCTCGATCGCCTCCGCCTGCGTGCCGTTCGATCCGGGTTCGAGCAGCACGAACAGCGAGAAACTCCCCGGATCGTGAAGATCGAACAGCCGCGCATGGCTCGGCACCTTGCCAAGCGGTCCGTCGACGACCTCGACGAACGCATCGGGCGCACGATCGCCCGCCTGCGCGCCGCCATCGAGCAGCCGATCGAAGCACAGCGGCCCGCGACGGTAATGCACCGACAATTCGCTGATGCCGCGCCGCGCCGCATTGCGCACCGGGCCCAACGCCGTGAGCAGCGGCGCGATCCGGTCTCGCACCATCATGAGCCAGCCGTGATCGGCGAGTCCCATGCGCGTGACGAACGCGGTCTGCCGAAGGACGTCGCGTTCGATCGGGTGACGCTCGGCGTGATAGGTCTCGAGCAATCTGACGGGCGCGCCGCGCTGAACGAGCGCAAGCTTCCACGCGAGATTCATCGCCTCCTGGATGCCCGTGTTCATGCCCTGCGCGCCCGCGGGACTGTGGATATGCGCGGCGTCGCCCGCCAGCAGCACGCGTCCCTTGTGCAATGTCGTGACCATGCGCGAATGAATCCGGAAGCGCGACGCCCATCCGAGCGACGACAACGTGATCGCGCGCGCCATGCGCGCCGAGACGATCTTCTGACATTCGTCGAGCGTGGGAGGTGCCCCATCGTGCGCGACGTCCCGCACGAGCCCGGATGCGTCCGCCGCCTGCGAAGCGTCGGACGTTGACGCGCCGGCGACAGATGCGCGCGGGATGGGCTCCGGGATCGACGCGGGCGATGCCGGTGATACAGGCGGCGCAGGTGGCGCAGGTGGTGCAGATGGCGCGGACGAAGTAGACGAAGCGGGCGGCGGGGATGAGGCGGCCGACCGAGGCTGAGCGTGAGCCGCGTCGGCGGAATCGTCCGCGGGCACATGGGGCACGTGGGGCGCGCGAGCCCCCTGCGCCGCGCGGTCGTGCGACGCGCGCGTATCGCCGTTCACGCGGCGCGCGCCCGCGTCAGCGATCATCCGATACCGGCCGTTCCCGAGCGGAAAGATAGCCGTCAGTCCCTCGCCCGATAGAAAGATATGAAACTCGTCGTCGGGCAAATCCCATTCGACATGCAGATCGGCAAGCACAAACGCCTGCTCGATCGACTCGCCCTCGAACGGAATGCCCAGCAAATGCCGGACCGCGCTATGCGCGCCGTCGGCGCCGACGACCCATGCGGCATCGACCGATTCGACATAGCCGTCCGCGTGACACAGCGTCGCGATCGCGCGCTGCGAACTCTGCTCGATCGCGATGCACTCGGTCCCCCGCTCGATCGTCGCGCCGAGCGCGGCGACGGCGTCCGCCAGCACGCGCTCCGTCTCGGCCTGATCGACGAACAGCAGGAACGGATACCGGCTGTCCAACGGATCGAAATCGATCCGGATGATGCGGCGCGTCCCCGCGAAGATATTGCCCGCATGTCCGCGATGTCCGGCCGCAAGCAGCGCATCGACGACGCGATGCTGTTCGAGCAATTCGAGCGTACGCGCCTGCACGCCGATCGCGCGCGAACCCGACGCGGGCGCGAGCGCCCGATCGACGAGCCGAAACGGCACTTTCCAGCGCGCGAGACACAACGCGAGCGCAAGGCCCGTCGGCCCCGCGCCGACGATCAGCACGTCCGTGTGCGTGCGCCGCGCGCCGGCCGCGCGGCCGCGCCCCGTCGCGACAGAAGACTCACGGCTGGGTTCAGACATGGTCGACTCCGGAAATCCACGGCGAAATCAGTGTACCGCCGGAACGCGCGAAGCTGTGACCGGCCGGCCGCCGGCCGCGTCCCCCTGCGCACGCGTACGTATGCGCGCCAGCGCACCGGTCGCGCGTGTCCCGCATGGCACAATACGCACCTTCTCCACGCCGCCTCCGATGCAGAACCTGAAGTGAACGTGCTTCGCGAAGCCTACGCAGCCCATCAGCGCGGCCGTCTGGCCGAAGCCGAACGCGGCTATCTTGCGGCATTGCAGCAGTCGCCCGACGAGGTCGATGCCCTGCATCTGCTCGGCCTGCTGCGCCATCAGCAAGGCCGCCATACCGAAGCCGTCGACCTGCTCAAACGCGCGGTCGCGCTGCGTCCGCGCTTCGCGGGCGCGCATTTGAACCTCGGCAACGCGTGGAAGGCGCTCAAGCGATTCGACGAAGCGCAGGCCAGCTACCGCGCCGCGCTCGCGGCGCAGCCCGATATGGCGCACGCGCATTTCAACCTCGCGAACACGCTCGTGACGCTCGAACAGCACGAGGAAGCCATCGATCACTTCGAGCAGGCCGTCAGGCTTCAGCCGAATCACGCGGCGGCCTTCAACAATCTCGGCAACTCGCTCGCGGCCCTCAAACGTCACGAAGCCGCGGCCGGCGCGTTCTACAAAGCCATCCAGCTTCAACCCGGCTACGCGGGCGCGCACAACAATCTCGGTCTCGCGCTCAACGCGCTCGAACGCCACGACGAAGCGCTCGACCATTTCCGCGCGGCACTCGCGAGCGAACCGAATTTCACGCTCGCGCGCTTCAATCTGGGATCGACGCTCGACAAGCTCAACCGTGCCGCCGAGGCGATCGAACCGCTCGAACGCGTCGCACGCGACCAGCCCGCGTTCGCGCCCGGCCACTACGCGCTCGGCAACGCCTATGCGAACGCCGGACGGCTCGACGACGCGCGCGCGCGGCTCGAGGAAGCCGTCGCGCTCGATCCGAGCTTCGCGCTCGCGTGGCAGGATCTCGGCACGGTCGCCTACGATCTCGGCGATTACACGCACGCGGCCGACGCGCTCGAACATGCGACGCAATGGCGTCCGGATCTCGCGCTCGCGCAATACAACCTCGGCCTCGTCGCGTTGATGAACGGTGCATTCGAACGCGGCTTCGATGCATACGAATGGCGCTGGAACGTCTGGCCGCGCCCCGTCGTCGACGCGCCGGCCTGGCGCGGCGGCCCGCTGCCCGGTGACGCTGCGCGCCTGTTGATCCACGCCGAACAAGGCCTCGGGGATACGCTGCAGTTCGTCCGTTATGTCCCGCGCGTCGCGGCCTTGGGCGCGCGCGTCGTCCTGGAAGTTCAGCCTTCGCTGGTCCGGCTGCTCGGACCCAGCGCCGAAGCCTGGGGCATCGAACTCATCGCGCGCGGCGCAAAGCGCCCGCCCGTCGATGCCGAATGTCCGCTATTGAGCCTGCCGCTCGCGCTCCGCACGCGGCCCGACACGATTCCGCACAACGTCCCGTACCTGATGGCGCCGGGCCTCGCGCCCGCCTTCGACGATGCGGGACGACGCCGCGTCGGCCTCGTCTGGTCCGGCGCCGTGCGCGCGCGTCGCGAGACACGTGCGATACCGGTCGGCGCGCTTGCGCCGCTCCTTGCGATCGACGGCATCGAATGGGTCGTGCTGCAGCCCGATATCGGCGACGCGGATCGCGATGCGCTCGCGGCGTGGCCCTCGGTGCGCTTCGCGCCCACGCCGAGCGATTTCGCCGACACGGCCGACACGATCGCCGGACTTGATCTCGTGGTCACGATCGACACGTCGGTCGCGCATCTCGCGGGCGCCATGGGCAGGCCGGTCTGGATCATGCTGCCCAAGGGGCCCGATTGGCGCTGGGGCGCGTCGGCCGCCACGACGCCCTGGTATCCGAGCGCGCGCCTGTTCAGGCAGACGCGCGCGAGCGATTGGTCGGTCGTCGTCGCGCACGTCGCGGCCGCGCTATGCGCGGACCGCGCGAGCTGATCGGCGGAATCGCTAGGACTGCCCACGCGGTACGCGCGACACGCGACGCGAGCCGTCCCAACGAGACACACGAAACAAGACGCACGAAACGCGGCAAACGGCCCGGCGACGCCGCCGCCGAGCCCCGTACGATCGCGACGCGCCTCGATCCGTCTCCGTCAGGCCATCTTGTACTGCTCGCGCGATTCAGGCGTGCGGAACAGCACGAGCGTCGCGACCAGACCGCAGACGGCCGCGGCCGACATCCAAAGCCCCGGGGCGGCCTTGTTGCCCGTCACGTGAATGAGCCAGGTCGAAATCGCCGGCGTGAACCCACCGAACAGTGCCGTCGCGAGACTGTAGGCGAGCGAGAAACCCGCGGTACGGACCTCGGGCGGCATCACCTCGGTCAGCGCGACGACCATCGCGCCGTTATAGCTCGCATAAAGGAACGACAACCAGAGCTCGACGAGCAGCAGCCGCACGAACGACGGGTCGGCCGTCAGCCACTGCATGACCGGATAGCTCGTCAGGATCGTCAGGACCGTGAACGTCAGCAGCAAGGGACGGCGGCCGACGCGATCCGACAACGCGCCCATCACGGGCAGCCAGAACAGATTCGAAATCCCGATGCAGATCGTCACGACGAGCGTGTCGACGGCCGACATATTGAGCACGGCCTTGCCGAACGTCGGCGTGTATGCGGTGATCAG
Source organism: Pararobbsia silviterrae (assembly GCF_003628125.1). Lineage (GTDB taxonomy): Bacteria > Pseudomonadota > Gammaproteobacteria > Burkholderiales > Burkholderiaceae > Pararobbsia > Pararobbsia silviterrae. Next base: position 1,089,704 of record NZ_RBZU01000001.1, on the reverse strand, counting down.
ATAGAACGAAACGGTCGTCATGACGACCATCATCATGCCCGCGATCACGATGCCGCCGTTCGCGATCATCGACCGGAAAATCTCGCCGACGCCCGGCCGATGCTTGCGCGCGAGGAATTCCTCGGTCTCCTGCAGCGAGCGCCGGATCATGAACAGGAACGGCACGATCAGACAGCCGATGATGAACGGCACGCGCCAGCCCCAGGCATCCATCAGCGCATCGCCGAGCGCAAAGTGAAGCAGCACGCCGAGCAAGGCGGCGAACACGACGGCCACCTGCTGGCTGCCCGATTGCCACGAGCAATAGAAGCCCTTGTGCCCCTTGGTCGCCATCTCGCTCAGGTAGACCGACACCCCGCCGAGCTCGACACCGGCCGAGAACCCCTGGAGCAAGCGCCCGACAAGTACGAGCAGCGGCGCGACGAAACCGATCGTCTGATAGCCGGGCACGATCGCGACGAGCGTCGTGCCGATCGCCATCAGCACGAGCGTCAGGATCAGGCCCTTGCGCCGGCCGTGGTGGTCGATATACGCGCCGAGGATGATCGCGCCGAGCGGACGCATGAGGAACCCTGCACCGAACACCGAGAGCGACAGCATCAGCGAGGCGAACGGGTCATGGCTCGGGAAGTACGTGCGCGCGATATCGGACGCGTAGTACCCGTAGACCATGAAGTCATACATTTCGAGGAAGTTGCCGCTCGTCACGCGAAAGACGGTCCGGGCTTTCGATTCTTGCTTCGTGGGGGTATCCATGATCTCTCCTCCTGTCTCCGACCGCCCCGGCCGGGCCGCGTCGCCGCGCGCCCATGCAGGTCGGAACGTACAGCCGGCTCAGCAGGCCGGCGTTGTTGTGCCGATCGCGCGCGAGACGCGCGATCGGTCGACTGATGCCTAAAACCGCGTCTCGCGCGCGTGCCGCAGGAACGTATCGAGCAACGGCGTGCAGTCGAGCAGCTCGGGTCCGCCCGCGCTATGAAACTCGGGATGCCATTGCACGCCCGTGACGAACGGCGCCTTGCGATACCGGATCGACTCGACGATGCCGTCATCGGCCGACACGGCCTCGATCGACAGATCGCGGCCCAGCACCTTGACCGCCTGGTGATGGATCGAATTGACGAGCGCCTCGCTGCGCGTCGGGAACATCGACGCGAGCGTCGACCCCTGCGGGAACTGGATCGTATGCCGCAGGCGGTCGTACTGGTCGTTCACATGCGTCTGCGCGGTCGGCACGTCGGTCGCGATGTCCTGATAGAGGGTCCCGCCGAACGCGACGTTGATGAGCTGGCAGCCTCGGCAGATGCCGAGCACGGGCTTGCCCGCCTCGATGAATTCATGCAGCAGTTCGAGTTCGTACATGTCGCGCACGCGATCGCCCGGCCATTCGGGCCGCGTCGTCACGTCGGCGTAAGACTGCGGCGAGACGTCGGCGCCGCCCTGCAGCACGAGCCCGTCGAGCTGCTTCGCATAATCGCGCAGCCGGATATTGCTCGGATGGAGCATGCCCTGGTGTCCAACGGTCGGGATCATGAACACGATCACGTCGCGCGACATGACCCAGTGCGCGACCGACTCCTCGAGATATTGGAGCGTCTTGCCGCGCAGCCCCTTGGCGCCCGGCTCCGGATGAAAGATCCGCGCCGATACGCCGATGCGCAGCGTCCGTTGCGTGATGCGCTGGCCGGCCCGATCGAACAACGCGCGGGCGCGCGCCGCGAAGATCCGCCCGAACACCGACCACGCCGAATCGTGCGCTTTCAGATACGCGGGCGGCACGTTGGGCGTCGCGGCGCCGCGCAGCGCTTCGGGCGCGGGATCGGGTCCGGCGGAATCGGACGCGGCTTCGACGGTGGGATCCGGGGTCGCGCTCGGCGCGACGGTCGATGTCGTGGGCGCAACGCCGGCCTGGACAGCCGGGTCGGATGCGGGCGGGATGGGACGCGACGGGTCTTCACTCATCGTGGCTCAACGGGCGCAAGGCGCGTGGATGGCTGGGACGGCCCATTATCCGCCTCTACCCTGACCCCGGCAAACCCGCGATTTGCAACGGAACGTTAGCGTTGGCCCGACGGCGCGCGCGGCCGCGGCGCGCTTTTTGACGCGCTTTTTGACGCGCTTTTTGACGCGCATCGCGGCCGCGCAATGCGTCCTACAATGGCGGCTTTCTTCGCTGCGTCGCGCCCGCGCGGATCGCCGATCCGCGCGGGCGCCGACGCGTCCCTTGCCGTACGCCGAGGACCCCGCGCCACCATGAGCCGTCCCACATCGACCGTATCCGACGCTGCTTCGCTCCACGCCTCCGACATCCAGACGATCGGCTCGGGCCGGTCCGATACCTATCGCGTGACAAGCCTGCGCGCGCTCGCGCGCGATCTCGACGCGGGCCGCATCACGAGCCGCGCGTTGACGCAGGCGATGCTCGCGCGCATCGCCGACCCGAACGGCCAGGGCAAGCAGGTCTTCATTCACGTCGATGCGGCGCACGCGCTCGAGATGGCCGACGCGGCCGACGCCCTGCGCCGTGCGGGCACCGTGCTCTCGCCGCTGCACGGCGTGCCCGTGTCGATCAAGGATCTGTTCGACGTCAAGGGCGAGGTCACGCGCGCGGGCTCGGCGGTCCTGCGCGACGCCGCGCCCGCGCACGCGGATGCCGAAGCGGTCGCGCGTCTGCGCCGCGCGGGCGCCGTGCTGATCGGACGCACGAACATGAGCGAATTCGCGTTTTCGGGCGTCGGTCTCAACCCGCACTACGGACATCCGCTCGCGCCGTATCGACGCGCGGCGCAAACGGTGTCGGGCGGATCGTCCTCGGGCGCGGCCGCGTCCGTCGCGGACGGCATGGCCGCCGTCGCGCTCGGCACCGACACGGGGGGATCGATCCGGATTCCGGCGACGTTCTGCGAATTGACGGGCTTCAAGCCGACCGCGCGCCGCGTGCCGGCGACCGGCGCGTTTCCGCTGTCGACGACACTCGACTCGATCGGCCCGATCGGGCTCACCGTCGATTGCTGCGCGATCGTCGACCGGATTCTCGCGGGGCTGCCCGCGACGGCGCGCGACGAGCCCGCGGTCTTGGACGACGCGGGATCGCGCGCGCGCGCCTTCGGCGCAAAGCCGCTCGCGGGACGCCGCTTCGGCGTGCTGCGCAACTTCATGTTCAACGACGCCGACGACATCGTGCCGCGCGCATTCGAGCATGCGCTGCGCGCGCTCGAGGCCGCGGGCGCCGAACTCGTCGATTTCACGTTCGATGCGCTCGACCGCCTGCCCGAGATCAACCGCATCGGGATCCCGTCGATCGAATCGTATGCGCTCCACCGTCCGCTGCTCGAGCACGCGGCTCAGTACGACTCGCGCGTGCTCTTCCGGATCATGAAGGGCGAGACCGTGCGCGCGAGCGAGTACATCGACCTGCTCGGCGAGCGCCGCGCGATGATCGACGCGGCGGCGCGCGCGTTCGCGCCGTTCGACGCCGTCGTCTGCCCGACCGTGCCGATCGCGCCGCCGACCGTCGCCGATCTCGCCGACGACACGGCGTTCTTCCGGCTTAACCCGTTGATCCTGCGCAATCCGAGCGTCATCAACTTCATCGACGGCTGCGCGCTGTCGCTGCCGTGCCACCGCGCGGGCGACGCGCCGGTCGGCCTGATGCTCGCCGGCCTCGCCGAGCGCGACGCGGCGATCCTCGCGCTTGGACGGCGCGTCGAGGCCGCACTTGAGGGCGTGCGCGGAACGAACCCGCTACAATGAGCCGCCCGCCTCAAGACGGCCGCTATCCGACCGATAAGCGATTCATGATCGACCACATTCCAACCGTCCAATGATCCGTACCTTCGACGCCTCGTCGCGTCTGCTTGCTCGTGAACGCCGCCGCCTGCTCGCGCTCGCAATCGTCTGCATCGGCCTCGTCTGCGGGGCGCTCTATCTCCAGATTTTCCAGCGCGAAGACCCGTGCCCGCTCTGTATCCTGCAGCGCTACGGCTATCTGCTGATCGCGATCTTCGCGCTGATCGGTTCGACGTCGTCGAGCTGGCGCAGCATCGCGATCTCCGAGACGCTCGTGCTGCTCAGCGCGCTCGGCGGTCTCGCGACGGCCGCGCGCCACGTCTGGGTCCAGGCGCACCCGAGCTTCAGTTGCGGCTTCGACAAGCTCCAGCCGATCGTCGACGGTCTGCCGCCCGCGAAGTGGCTGCCGCAGGTGTTCCAGGTCGCGGGGCTCTGCGAGACGCCCTATCCGCCGCTGCTGGGCCTCACGTTGCCGCAGTGGTCGCTCGTCGGCTTCGTGCTCGTGACGGTGCTCGTCGCGCGCTCGATGTGGACGCGCAAGCGCGTGCTCGCCGCCGGCCGATAGCCGCACCCTTCCCGTTTTCCGAACGAGGCTCCCGCGACGCGACGGCGTCCGGGCGCCTCGTTCGCGTTTACACGGAGAAAAGCGCCGGGGAAATATCCAGGCAAGCCTCCATGGAGCCCCCTGCGGGAAACACCGAAACGCGCCCGAGGGGAAACACCGAGGGCAAACACCCAGGACGGCGCGCCGGCACGGCGCGTGCTTGCCTGACAAGGCCCGCGCGCCGGCGGCGGAACCGGATATAGGCGGCTCCGCATGGCGCGGATCAGACGCGCCAATACTTTCCGGCACGGCTCAGTGCTATGGTTCGCATCATGGATGGCGATCACGTGCGCATGAGCGCGGCGCGCGCCGGGTCCGCAACCTTTTCGAGCTGCTCGTCCAGCCGAGTCATCCTATGGATTCGCACACTCTCCGTTTCTATTATCGCGGCGAGGTCCGCGAGGTCGGCGGCGTCGCCGCCACGCGCACCGTTCTCCAGCATTTGCGCGAAGACCTGAACTGCACCGGCACCAAGGAAGGCTGCGCCGAAGGCGACTGCGGTGCATGCACGGTCGTCGTCGGCGAGCCCGACGGCGAAGGCGGCGTCTCGCTGCGCGCCGTCAATGCCTGCATCCAGTTTCTGCCGACCCTCGACGGACGCGCGCTCTACACGGTCGAGGACCTGCGCCGCGCCGACGGCACGCTGCATCCGGTACAGCAGGCGATGGTCGATTGCCACGGTTCGCAATGCGGTTTCTGCACGCCGGGCTTCGTCATGTCGATGTGGGCGCTTTACCAGAACGTCGACCCCGCCGCCGGCGCGCCGACGCGCGAGGACATCGACGAGGCCCTGTCCGGCAATCTGTGCCGCTGCACGGGCTACCGGCCGATCATCGACGCGACCCGGACCATGGTCGACTACCCGCCGGCCGGCGGCGACCGGATCGATCGCGACGCGCTCGCGCGCACGCTCGCGAGCCTTGACCGCACCGAGACGCTCGACTACCCGTATCTCGACGCGAACGGCAACGCGCACCGCTTCATCGCGCCGCGCACGCTCGCGGCATTCGCCGACTATCGCGCGGCCCTGCCCGAGGCGCGCGTGCTCGCGGGCAGCACCGATATCGGCCTCTGGGTCACGAAACAGTTTCGCGATCTCGGCGACATCCTCTATATCGGCAACGTTGCGGAACTCCGTGCGATCGACGTCGGCGCCGATACGCTGACGGTCGGGGCCGCGGCCAAGCTTCAGGACGCGTTCGGCGCGATCGCGGCCGACTACCCCGAGGTCACCGAACTCTGGAAGCGCTTCGCGTCGGTGCCGATCCGCAACGCGGGGACGCTCGGCGGCAATGTCGCGAACGGCTCGCCGATCGGCGACTCGATGCCCGCGCTGATCGCGCTCGGCGCACAGGTCGTGCTGCGCCATGGCGCACAGCAACGCACGCTGCCGCTCGATGCGTTTTATCTCGCCTACCAGAAGACCGCGCTGACGCCCGGCGAATTCGTCGAGGCGATCCGCGTACCGCGCCCGACGCACGACCTGCGTTTCCGCACGTACAAGCTGTCCAAGCGCTACGACTCGGATATCTCCGCGGTCTGCGGCGCGTTTGCGATCCGTCTGAAGGAGGGGTCGATCGCCGAGGCGCGCATCGCTTACGGCGGCGTGGCCGCGACACCCAAACGCGCGGCGTCCGTGGAAGCCGTCCTCACGGGCGCGCCCTGGACCGAAGCCACCGTACGCGCCGCGATGGACGCGCTGTCGGCCGACTATGCACCGCTCTCGGACATGCGCGCGTCGGACGCCTATCGCGCGAAGACCGCGCGAAACCTGTTGTATCGCTTCTGGCTCGAAACCCGCGACGCGGCGCCGCTCGACCTCGCCGAGGTCAATGTGTTCGCGGCGCCCGACGCCTGGGCGACGGCCTGAGCGAAGGAGGGATCATGAATACGCATCACGACGCGCCCGGCGCGGCGACCCTCGACCGCGCCCCCGCGCAGGCGGCCGATTCCGCGGCCGCCGCGCGCGGCCCCTCGATCGGCGTGCCGCGCGCGCATGAGTCGGCGACGCTGCACGTCTGCGGCGAAGCGACGTATACCGACGACATCGTCGAACTCCAGGGCACGCTGCATGCGGCGCTCGGGCTCTCGAAGCATGCGCACGCGCGGATCGTCTCGATCGATCTCGACCGCGTGCGGCGCGCGCCCGGCGTCGTCGCGGTATTCACGGCCGCCGACATCCCTGGCGTCAACGACTGCGGTCCCGTGCTCCACGACGATCCCGTGCTCGCCGAGGGCGAGGTCCTCTATCTGGGTCAGCCCGTGTTCATCGTCGTCGCGCGGACCCACGATCTGGCGCGTCGCGCCGCGCAGCTCGCGCGGCATGACGACGTCGTCCGGTACGAGCCGCTCGAAGCCGTGCTGACCGCGCGCGACGCGCACGCGCGCAAGCAGTACGTGGTCCCGCCGCTGCATCTCGTGCGCGGCGATCCCGACGCCAAGATGGCCGAGGCCCCGTATCGCGTGAGCGGCGAATTCGAAGTCGGCGGGCAGGAACAGTTCTACCTCGAAGGTCAGATCGCCTATGCGGTCCCGAAGGAAGGCGATTCGATGCACGTCTGGTGCTCGACGCAGCATCCGAGCGAGATGCAGCATGTCGTCGCGCATCTGCTCGATCTGCCGAGCCATGCGGTGCTCGTCGAATGCCGGCGCATGGGTGGCGGCTTCGGCGGCAAGGAGTCGCAGTCGGCGCTGTTCGCGGGCGCCGCCGCGCTCTGCGCGCGGCACCTGCGCCGTCCGGTCAAGCTGCGCGCCGACCGCGACGACGACTTCATGATCACGGGCAAGCGTCACGACGCGTGGTACCGGTACGAAGCCGGGTTCGACGCCGAGGGGCGGCTGCTCGGCGCCCGCGTCGAGATCGCGCTGCGCGCCGGGTTCTCGGCCGATCTGTCGGGCGCGGTCGCGACGCGCGCGCTCTGCCATTTCGACAACGCCTATTTCCTGCCCGACGTCGACATCTGGGCCCTTGCGTGCCGAACGAACACGCAATCGAACACGGCGTTCCGCGGCTTCGGCGGTCCGCAGGGCGCGCTCGTCATGGAAGTCCTGCTCGACGCGATCGCGCGCAAGCTCGGACGCGATCCGCTCGACGTGCGGCGCGCCAACTTCTACGGCACGCAGGAGCGCAATGTCACGCCCTACGGGCAGACCGTCACGGACAACGTCATCGGCCCGTTGACCGACGAACTCGTCGCGTCGAGCGACTACGCGACGCGCAAGGCCGCGATCGACGCGTTCAATCGATCGAGTCCCGTGCTCAAGCGCGGGATCGCGCTGACGCCGGTCAAGTTCGGCATTTCGTTCAACGTCCCACATCTGAATCAGGCCGGCGCGCTCGTCCACGTCTATCGTGACGGTTCCGCGCTCGTCAATCACGGCGGCACCGAGATGGGACAGGGCCTGAACACGAAAGTCGCGCAAGTCGTCGCGGCCGTGCTCGGACTCGACCTGAACCGCGTGCGTTCGACCGCGACCGACACGAGCAAGATCGCGAACACCTCGGCGACGGCGGCCTCCACCGGCAGCGACCTCAACGGCAAGGCCGCCGAGGCGGCCGCGCTGACGATCCGCATGCGCCTCGCCGAATTCGCCGCGAAGCAGTACGGCTGCGAGGCCGACGAGGTCGAATTCGACGGCGGCCGCGTATTCGCGAAGACGTTCGACGTCGCGTTCGCGACGCTCGTCGAGGCTGCGTATCTCGCGCGCGTACAGTTGTGGTCCGACGGCTTCTACGCGACGCCCAAGGTCCATTGGGACTCGAAGACGCTGACCGGCGCGCCGTTCTACTATTTCGCGTATGCGGCGGCCGTGTCCGAGGTCGTCATCGATACGCTGACGGGCGAATGGAAGCTGGTGCGCGCCGACGCGCTCTATGACGCGGGCCGCTCGATCAATCCCGCGATCGACATCGGCCAGGTCGAAGGCGCATTCATCCAGGGCATGGGCTGGCTCACGACCGAAGAACTCTGGTGGAACGCCCAGGGGCGGCTCATGACGCATGCGCCGTCGACCTACAAGATCCCGGCGATCAGCGATTGTCCCGCTGCGTTCCACGTGCGCTTGTTCGATAACCTGAACGCCGAGCCGAGCGTCTACCGGTCGAAGGCCGTCGGCGAACCGCCGCTGCTGCTGCCGTTTTCGGTGCTGCTCGCGATCCGCGACGCGATCGCCGCGACGTCGAGTGATCCGCGCTGCGTGCCGCCGCTGCGCGCGCCCGCGACGCCCGAGGCCATCCTCGATGCGATCGACGCGGTCGCGGCCGGCCGGCAAGCCGTCGAGGTCGCCGTGCATCCGCTCGCGGGCGCGCCGCTCATCGAGGGCGCGCTCACGTCGAGCATGGAAACGACGGGCCGCTGAGCGCGGCACGACACGATACGACACGCCTATGGACCGCTGGCTTCAGTCGCTGCAACAGACGCTCGTGCACGGCGACGCCGCCGTGCTCGTGACCGTCGCGCGCACCGAAGGATCGGCGCCGCGCGACGCGGGCACGAAGATGGTCGTGACGCGCGAGGCGATCTACGACACGATCGGCGGCGGCCATCTCGAGTTCAAGGCCATCGACATCGCGCGCCAGGTGCTTCGCGAAGGCGCGCACGGCCCGACCGACGTCAACCGGCGCCTCGAACGCATGTCGCTCGGCCCGAGCCTCGGGCAATGCTGCGGCGGCGTCGTGGTCCTGTCGTTCGAGCGGCTCACGATCGCGGACCTCGGCTGGGTCAAGACGCTCGCGCGGCGTCTGGCGGCGGGTCAAGCGACGGTGCGCAGCGTGCCGTTCGATTCGACGCTGCCCGTCATGCTCAGCGATCCCGAGCCCGGCTGCGACGTCGCCGATTGCCTGCTCTGGACCGGCGACGGCACGGGGCCCTTGCTGACCGAGACGATCGCGGCCCGGCGCTTTCATGTCGTGCTGTTCGGCGCCGGCCACGTCGGCGCGGCGCTCGTCGACGTGCTGCGCGCGTTGCCGTGCTCGATCCACTGGGTCGATGCGCGCGACGCGCAGTTTCCGAAACTCGACGCCGCGCAATGGCCGTCGCTGACGATCGATGCGAACGACACGCCCGAATACGCGGTCGATACCGCGCCGCCGGGCAGCTACTTTCTCGTGATGACGCACAGTCACGCGCTCGATCAAACGCTGTGTGAACGCATCCTGCGCCGCGCCGACTATGCGTATTTCGGTCTGATCGGTTCGCATACGAAGCGCAAGCAGTTCGAACACCGGCTCGCGGCGCGCGGGATCGATCCGCATCAGATCGCGCGGATGGTCTGCCCGATCGGCGTCGCGGGCATCGTCGACAAGGCGCCCGAAGTCATCGCGATCTCGGTCGCCGCGCAATTGCTTCAGGTTGTCGATATGCGCGTCGCGCATGCGAGACCGGTCACGGCATGAGGCGCGGAAATCGCACGCGTGCGCGGCGGACGAAACCGAAGCGCGGCGCCGCGCCGTGTCGCGATCGAATGCGGGCGGCGCAGGTAAACTAGGACCCATCGCGCGGCACGGCGGGCCCCGCCTGCCGGCCGCGCACCAAGAATCCGCAACGGGTGCGGGATACCCCCCACCCGTCATCGAAATCGAATCCACCACGAATCCGCATATGGAACAGGCTCTGCTCAACAAGATTCGCAACGCGCCGAAGGCGGAATTGCACATGCATATCGAAGGCTCGCTTGAACCCGAGCAAATCTTCGAACTCGCGGAACGCAACAAGATCCGCCTTGCCTATCCGACGGTCGAAGCGCTGCGCAAGGCTTATGCGTTCACGGATCTCCAGTCGTTCCTCGACATCTACTATGCCGGCGCGAGCGTGCTGCTCAAGGCCGACGACTTCTACGACATGACGCGCGCGTATCTCGATCGCGCGGCGGTCGATCACGTGATCCATACCGAGCTGTTTTTCGATCCGCAGACGCACACCGAACGCGGCGTGCCGATCGAAGCCGTCGTCGAGGGCATCGAGGCCGCGATGGCCGACGCCGAACGCCGGCACGGGCTCACGAGCAAACTGATCCTCTGTTTCCTGCGTCACCTGCCCGAACAGTCGGCGCTCGCGACCTACGACAGCGCCGAACGTCTGTTCGAGCGCTATGGCGATCGCCTGATCGGCATCGGCCTCGACTCGTCGGAACGCGATTTCCCGCCGTCGAACTTCGCGCGCGTGTTCGCGAAGGCGCGCGACCGCGGCCTGCGCCTCGTCGCGCATGCGGGCGAGGAAGGACCGCCCGCGTATATCCACGAGGCGCTCGATATCCTGCGCGTCGAACGGATCGACCACGGCGTGCGCAGCATCGAGGATGCGGCGCTCGTTCAACGTCTGGCCGACGAGCGCATCGCGTTGACCGTCTGCCCGCTCTCGAATCTCAAGCTCATGGTGTTCGACGATCTGCGCAAGCATTCGCTGAAGGTCCTGCTCGACGCGGGGGTCGCGGTCACGGTCAACTCGGACGACCCGGCGTATTTCGGCGGCTACGTCAACGACAACTTCGTCGCGATCGCCGAAGCGCTGGATCTCGGCGATCGCGATCTCTACACGATCGCGCGCAACAGTCTCGAAGCGTCGTTCGTCGAGCCCGCGCAGCGCACCGCGATGATCGGCAAGCTCGATGCGTATTGGCATGGCTGATCCGATCCTGAACCACGCGGCCCGCACGCCGGGCGATGCGCATGCCCCTTCGCGTGCCCCCTCACGCCGCGCCGCCTACCGCGCGCGCCTGCTGACGTTCCGCGTCGATCCCGCGCTCGACGAACACGCGGCCGTCTATCACGAGGACGGCCTGCTGATCGTCGGCGACGACGGCAAGGTCGTCGCGTTCGGCGACTATGCGTCGCTGCACGTGACGCTCGATGCGAACACGCCCGTGCATGCGATGCGCGACAAGCTCATCACGCCGGGCTTCATCGACACCCATCTGCACTTTCCGCAGACGGAGATGATCGCGTCGCCCGCGTCGGGCCTGCTGCCGTGGCTCGAAAATTGGACGTTCCCGGCCGAGCGCACGTTCGAGGACGCCGCGCACGCGGCCGATGTCGCGGCGTTCTTCATCGACGAGCTGCTCGCCTGCGGCACGACGACCGCGCTCGTCTATTGCAGCGTCCATCGGCAGTCGGCCGAAGCCCTGTTCGCCGAGGCGCACGCGCGCGATCTGCGCATGATTGCCGGCAAGGTGCTCATGGATCGCCACTGCCCCGAGTACCTGCGCGATACGGCGCAATCGGGCTACGACGACAGCCGCGCGCTGATCGAGCGCTGGCATGGCACGGGCCGTCAGCTCTACGCGCTCACGCCGCGCTTCGCGCCGACCTCGACCGAAGCGCAACTCGAAGCATGCCGCACGCTCGCGCGCGCGTATCCGGACATCTTCATTCAAAGCCACGTCGCCGAGAATCACGACGAGATCCGCTGGGTCGCCGAGCTGTTTCCCGAGCGCCGCAGCTATCTCGACGTCTACGACCACTACGAGTTGCTGCGTGCGCGCGCGGTCTACGGGCACTGCATCCATCTCGACGACGCGGACCGGATCCGGATGGCCGAGACGCAGGCGATCGCCGCGCATTGCCCGACCTCGAATCTGTTTCTCGGCAGCGGCCTCTTCGATTTCGACGCGGCCGCGCGCACCGGGATGCCCGTGACGCTCGCGACCGACGTCGGCGGCGGCACGTCGTTCTCGATGCTGCAGACGATGAACGAGGCGCACAAGGTCGCGCGCATGGGCGGCCATCATCTGAGCGCGCTGCGCATGTTCTATCTCGCGACGGCGGGCGCCGCGCGCGCACTCGATCTCGACGACCGGATCGGTACGCTCGCGGTCGGCACGGAAGCCGACTTCATCGTGCTCGATCCCGCGGCGACGCCGCTCATGGCGCGACGCACGGCCCGCGTCGAAAGCCTCGAGGAACTGCTGTTCGCATTCGCCTTGCTCGGCGACGATCGCGCGATTCTCGCGACCTACGCGAACGGCCGGCGCGTGCACGCGCGCGGCATGCGCCAGTCGGCGCTCGCGCACGCATGACCGACGGCGCGCTCAGTTCGAGCTGGGCGTGCCGCCGGACGGCTTTTGATTGAGTCGGATACGGCACACATTCGGATCGGAGCACGGCAACTCAATGCACGCATCCGCGTCGAGTCCGACCACACCCGCCTCGCTCAACGCCGCAACGAGTTGACGCCGGGTGGGAAATCGCTCGTACAACACCTCGAAATCGATGTCGGCCCCATAGGCCTCGACGCCCGTCAAATCGGCGAGATGGCCCAGAGGCCACGCATACGTCGAGCCGCGAACGATCGAATAAGGCACATAGAGCCCTTCGGACAGAAAATCGCTTTCATTCTGAACGTTCGAATAGGCGAAGTTGACGAGTCTCTCGAGAAAAAAGAATGCCTGGTCGCCAGTCGGAAACAACGGGAAAAAGCCCCGTGCGAGCCACGACGTCAGGCCCGCGTCCGAGGCGAGTATTTTGAGCAACGGGGCGCAAGAATAAATCCGCGCTACGATCGGACACGGTCGGCCGCGATCGAGCACGTAAGCGTCACGATCGTGCAGGGACAGTATCCAGTCGATCTGATGCGGATCGTCATAGAGCACGACGTGAACCGCATCGACACCGAGGGTCTCGCGCCTGCTGCTGAACATCGCATCGAGACACGCATCGATCAATTCCGAGCAGCCTCGGTCCGACGACAGAAACTCGAACACGGTATCCGTCGGCACCTGACGCATGACGATGTCGAACACGTATACCCCATAGATCGCATTCTCGCCTTCGACGCGCGACACCGTCGCATCGGGAACCAGGACACCGGCCTGTTTGAGCGCCCGCATCGAGCGCATCGGGCGCGGGGTATCGAGGAGCTCGAGGTAGCGCATCTGCTGCCCATCGGTCAGGCGTGCGACACCTGGCCGCCCGGCCGGGTTGCCGCACACGCGCGCGAGGGCGTCGCGCATCCCGAGACCGGTCACGCGCGTGAGCGCGCACAGCAGTCGTCCCGTCGAGGATTGTCGCGCGCGCTCACGCGCCATCAACGACGCGTAGTAGCATCGGGCCGCGGGAAAGGCCTCGATCAAACCATGCAGCGCACTGACGCTCATGGACCCGGGCTGCAGGCAGGTCCGCTCCATGACGAGCTGGCGCACGATGACACCAGGATCGTGAAGCCGCATGGGATGCTCGCCGCCCGCATGCGGCCGGACCGCCGCGAGGCGCGCCGATAGCCGCGCGCGCTTGGGACGCTCGACGGACGCGTCGGTCGGGTCGGTCTGCGCGGCTCGATCGACACGACACACGGACGCCGCGCTCGATGACGGCGATTTCGGACCCAGCGGAAGAACAGGCATCGCGGACACCGGCTGAGGATCGGACGACGCAGAGTATGTCCGCGTCGCGCGATGCGCTCTTGCATTTTTCTCGAGCGCGACGACGTGTTCACCGCACCCCTGCCGATCGAGGTCCAGGCAAGGCGAATCGTAAGCCGCTCGCCGCGCTTATCGATGCGCGACGGCGACCGTCCGATCGTGCTCGTCGAAAAAAGATCCTCCCAACGCGAGATGCAGATCGATCCGCGCGGCGAGCATCGCGACCCGCGCCTGGTCATGCGCGATCTGTGCATGCAGCATGTCGATCCGTTTGGCAAGCACATCGAACGCCTCCGCGCGTCCGACTTCGCGTTCGATTTCGCTGAGCGCCGTGGCACGTTCGAGCGATACCTGTCGTTTCGCGAGCGTATCCGCGCGCGCATTGAACTCGCGTTCCGCGCCGAGCGCCTGCTCGACCTCGCCCATCGCCCGCTCGATCGCACGCGCATATTGCGCGGCCGCTTCGCTTTGCTCGACCGTGGCGATCGCGGATTCGGTCTTGCGCCGCCCCGCGTCGAATAGCGGCCAAGTCACTTTCGCGCCGACCGGAAACACGAGACCGTCGAGCTGGTTTCGCAACGCGACCGAACGCGTATCGAGATAGCCCACGGACGTCGTCAGCGCGATATTCGGCAGCCGTGCCGCCTTCGCTTGCTCCGCATCGAAGAACGCCGCGACAAACGCATGGCGCGACGCGACGAGATCCGGGCGGCGTTCGAGCACATCGAGGGGCACACCCGCGGGCACGGCAGGCAATGCGGTGTCGCCGAACAACGCGGGCACGTCGTCGACTTCGATCTGCGCGGCCGGATATCGGCCCAGCAGCAATTCCAGCGACCGTTGCGCGGCTTCACGCCCCTGGCGCGCGTTGAGCCAGCGTTCATGCGCGGCCTGCACACTCGCGTCGGATTGCGTCAACTCGGCCTCGCTCGCCTTGCCGATCTCGACGCGCGTCTTGACGAGCGCGCGCTGACGCGCGGTATCGTCGTCGATCTGTTTGAGCAGGCCGACTTCGCGCGCCGCTTCGAGATTCATGAGCCAGGCCTTCGCGACGGCCGCGCCAAGCGATGCGCGCGCATAGACATAATCCGCTTCCGCGGAACGATAGCGCGCTTCGCTCGCGCCCACGCCCGCGCGCGCGACGCCCCAGAGGTCGACCTCCCACGACGCCGACGCGAACACCCCCGACAGGCTCAGCGCATCGTCCGAAATCAGCGAGTTCGACCACCGCCCGCCCGTTCCGACCGTCGGCCACAGCGCGGCGCCCGCGAGCACGCCCTGCAGACGCGCTTGCTCGACGCGCGTCGCGGCGACACGCATGTCGGGCGAATGCTCGAACGCTTCGTCGATGAGTCCGCGCAGTTCATCCTGGGTATCGAAGCCGATCCACTCGGACCGGAATGCCGCCCCGTCCGCGGCGGCCGCCCACGCATCGGGCAGCGGCGTCGACATTGCCGCGTCGTAGGCCGCGCGCGCATCGGGCGGCGTGAGATCCGCGCATGCGACGAGCAGCGCGATCGACGCAGCGAGCGTGGTCAGTCTGGCCCCATGCGCGATCCAAGCGCGGCTGCGACTCCGCGCGCCCGGGTTCGAAAATCGAGTCATCGAACAGTCCTCATTCGATCTTGAACACGAGATAGTTGATCTTGGTCTTCACGCGAATGATGACCTTGCGCAGCATGTGCAGCATCGTCATGTGATTCGTGTAGATCGCCGATTCGCCGCGCGCGCCCATCGGCAAGCCATCGGCCTCGTCGGCGTCGACTCGGATCTTGACGGCATAGCGCAACGGCGCATCGGGATGCGCGCCCTCGACCGCCGTGCTCGGCAGCATGCCCGACGCATTGAACTGCCCTTGCGCGGTCGACCAGACGATCGAATCCACGACGCCATGCACGATACGACCCGGCTTGGCCTTCAGCGCCAGTTCGACCTCGTTGCCCGGCTCGACCTTCGTGAGCTGGTTCTGGTCGTAGAACGCCACGACGTTTTGCGTGGTCTCGACAAAGCTCATGACGGGACGCAGCGGCAACGCCGCGGCAAAGGCGCCGGGACGCACCTGGAGATTCATCGCATAGCCGTCGGCCGGCGCGCGAATCACGGTCTGGTCGAGCTCCCATTGCGCGCTGGACACTTGCGCACGCGCCTGCGCGACGCTCGAATGGACGCCGCCGATCGTCGCATCGAGCGCGGACCGCGCGCGCGTCAGATTCGCCTGCGCCGCGCGGGATTGCGCATCGAGCTCGCCGATCTGCGCGGCGTAGTTCTCGACGTCATAGCGATTGCCCGCATCGCGCTCGGCGAGCGTCTTGGCCTCGCGCAGCCGCGTCGCGGCGAATACGCGTTGCGCATCGAGATTGTCGTATTGCGCGCGCGCCGCGTCGACGTCGGATCTCAGTTGAGCGACCTTCGACTCGACCTCGACGAGATGCGCCTGCGATTCCTTGAGCTTCTGCGCGTACGGCTCGGGATCGAGTCTGAGCAGCACCTCGCCGCGCCGGATCAGCGTATTCCCCTCGATCGGCACGTCGATCACGCGTCCCGTCACGCGCGGCACGATCTCGACGACGTACTGCGTCACGCGAACATCGTCGGACTGCGGCGAGGTGACGTTGATCGTGAACACGAGCGCGGCGAGGCCCGCGAGCCCCAAGGCGACCGTGCCGACCTGCGTCTGGATGTTCCAGGGCAGCCACTTGAACTTGAAGAAGATGAGCCAGACGATCAGCGCATAGCAGCACACAATGAGCTCGAACATCACGCCTCCCCGTCGTTGCGCAGATCGACCGATAGGGGCGCCTGCGCGGCATCGCGCGCGCGTTTGCGGAGCACGACGGGCAGCTCGATCGGCTTCATGTACGCCCAGAGCCAGGCGAGCGGCCAGAGCAAACCGCCGAACGCGAGCGACAGCAGGCACAAGACCTTGATCGCCTCGGCCTGCGGATGATGCCGTTTCTCGGCGACGACTTCGGGAAGGACGTGGATCTTCCAGAACAGATAGAGCGCGACGACCGGCATGACGGTCACCGCGACCCATGAGATCACGTTGGCGAGGCTGTCTTCAAACGCATGGGCGGGCGCCGCGTGGGCGACGAGCGGCGCGGCAAGCGCGCCCGCGCATGCCGCGCGCCGCAGCGCGCGGAAAATCGGGAGATCGGAATACATGAATACGTTGAGGACTGGAATCGTGTTCACCGGATTGGGCCATGACTGACATCTCAATCAAAGTGACGGTTCCAGAACCAAGACCATTCCGACAACCAATCGGAATGGTCCGACTCACGTATCCCGCGCGGGAGGGGAACTGCGCGGATTACTGGGCGGCGGGGGCGGCGGGGGCGGCGGGAGCCGGTGCCGCCGCGGGCGGCGCCGCGTTGACCGAGCGCTCATTACTCGGCAGCCCGGCCGTGCCGTTCGCGTCGACGGGCACGCGCACGCGCCGGACCGTGCCGTTCGCGAGCGGGAAGTCGGACAACGCGCCGCGCACGAGGAACGGCATCGCATGAAGCAGCGACGGGTCGTCGACCTGAGCGGTCGCCGTCACGCGATAGACCTCGTTGCCCGTCTGCCGATCGAGCATGCGCAGCGACAGGCGCTGCGTCGCGATCGAGTACGACGAATACGTCGGCGGCGGAGGCGGCGCCGCGACCCACCACGGCCCCCACGGGCGGTAATACGGCATGCCCCACGGGCCCCACGGATCATAGAAATTGGGTTGCTGGACCACGACCGTCCCGTCCTTGCTGTCGTAGTCGAGCGCGACGAGGAAGTTCGCGCTGGCAATCGGCGTGAGCTTGAAGCCGTAGACCGACAGTTCGTTGTCGACGAGCTGCTCGTAGGCTTGCTGCTCGAGGCTGTTCTGCTGCGCGGGGCTGCGTTCGAACGCATACGTGCGCTGCGCGTCGCTCGCCGTCCAGTTCTGAAACGCGGTGACCTGGGTCGTCACATAGTTCGCACATCCGCCCAACGCGAGCGCCGCGGCCGTGACGCCGAACAGTGCGACACGCCGTAACCCTTTCATTGCCATGATGATGTCCTTTAACGATGCGCCCGGATCATACGATGACCCTTCAAACGATTCAAAGGTTCACGGCAATCCGCAAGGTTCGTGTCAGCCCCCTTGCATGACCGCCGCTTACGCGAACGCTTGACGGCGCGCCCCTATTCCACCACAGGCCGCAAAAGCACGCGCGACGCGCGCGCGGCGGCGTCGATAACGTTTTTGTACAATGGGGCCCTCGTTTTCAGAGGTCTCGTCATGCTCGATATTTCCGCCGCATCCGTCGCCGTCCGCCGTCTCGATTACGCCCCGCCCGCCTTTCTGATCGACGAAGTCCAGCTCGAATTCGACCTCGCGCCCACGAAGACGACCGTCACGAACACGATGCGGATTCGCCGCGCGCCGGGTGCGGCGGGCGCCGCGGCCCGCGATCTCGTCCTGCACGGCGACGATCTCGACCTCGTCAGCATCGCAATCGACGGCCGCCCGTGGACCGCCTATACGGCGAACGACGACGGGCTCACGGTCTCGGCGCTGCCATCGGACGCCTTCACGCTCAAGCTCGTCAACACGAACCGGCCCGCGGCGAACACGAGCCTCTCGGGCCTCTATGTCTCGAACCGCAATTTCTTCACGCAGTGCGAAGCCGAGGGCTTTCGCCGGATCACGTACTTCCTCGATCGGCCCGACGTGATGACGACCTACACGGTCACGCTGCGCGCGGCGCGCGACGACTATCCGGTGCTGCTCGCGAACGGCAATCTCGTGGAGACCGGCGAGTTGCCCGACGGCCGACACTTCGCGAAGTGGCACGACCCGTTCGTCAAGCCGAGCTATCTGTTCGCGCTCGTCGCGGGCAAGCTCGCCGCGCGCGAGAAGCGCATCCGGATCCGCAGCGGCGAAGAGAAGCTGCTGCAGGTCTGGGTCGAGCCGCACGATCTGCCGAAGACCGAGTACGCGATGGATTCGCTCGTGCACTCGATCGAATGGGACGAGGAACGGTTCGGCCTGCCGCTCGACCTCGAACGCTTCATGATCGTCGCCGTCAGCGACTTCAACATGGGCGCGATGGAGAACAAGGGGCTCAACATCTTCAACACGAAGTACGTGCTCGCCGATGCGCAGACGGCGACCGACTTCGACTTCGCGGGCATCGAGGCCGTCGTCGGCCACGAATACTTCCATAACTGGACCGGCAACCGCGTGACCTGCCGCGACTGGTTCCAGTTGAGCCTCAAGGAAGGCCTCACCGTATTCCGCGACCAGGAATTCTCGGCCGACATGGCCGCCAAGGGCTTGAGCCCCGAAGCGGCCGCCGCGGCCCGCGCCGCGCGCCGCATCGACGACGTCCGCGGCCTGCGTCAGAACCAGTTCGCCGAAGACGCGGGGCCGATGGCGCACCCCGTGCGGCCCGACAGCTATGTCGAGATCAACAACTTCTACACGATGACCGTCTACGAGAAAGGCGCCGAAGTCGTGCGGATGTACCAGACCCTGTTCGGACGCGACGGCTTCCGCAAGGGCATGGATCTCTACTTCAAGCGCCATGACGGCCACGCGGTCACGTGCGACGACTTCCGCGCGGCGATGGCCGACGCGAACGGCCGCGATCTCGCGCAATTCGAGCGCTGGTACAGCCAGGCCGGCACGCCGCGCGTCGCGGTGACGACGCGCTACGACGCGGCCGCGCGCACCTACGACGTCACGCTCTCGCAAGGCTACGGTCCGTCGAGCGCCGCGGCCAAGGCGACGCAAACGGGGCCGTTGCTGATTCCGTTCGCGATCGGCCTGGTCGGCGCCGACGGCCGCGATCTGCCGCTCAAGCTCGAAGGCGGTACGCGCGCCGATGCGCCGACCACGCTCGTGCTCGAACTGACCGAGACCGAGCAGACGTTCCGTTTCGTCGACGTCGCCGAGGCGCCGCTGCCCTCCCTGTTGCGGGACTTTTCGGCGCCCGTCATCGTCCACTACGACTACACGGACGCGGAGCTCACGTTCCTGTTCGCGCACGACCGCGACGCGTTCAATCGCTGGGAAGCCGGCCAGCGGCTCGCGACGCGCGCGCTGCTCGGTCTGACGGCCGCCGCGAGCCGCGGCGAAGCGCTGACGATCGACCCGGCGATCGTCGCGGCATTCGGCCGCGTGCTGCGCGACGAGTCGCTCGCGCCCGCGTTCCGCGAGCTCGCGCTGACGCTGCCGTCCGAGCGCTATCTGTCCGAGCAGATCGACGATGCCGATCCGGCCGCCGTGCACGCGGCGCGTCAGTTCCTGCGCCGCGCGCTCGCCAATGGCCTGCGCGACGATCTGTTCGCGGCCTACGATCAGAACCGCGTCGAAGGCCCGTATGCGCCGAGCGCGATCGATTCGGGCCATCGCGGTCTCAAGAACGTCGCGCTGAACTATCTGGCCGACCTCGACGATCCGTCCGACACGGCCGCGCTCGCGCGTGCGCAGTACGACACCGCCGACAATATGACCGACCGCAGCGCGGCGCTCGCCGCCTTGCTGCAGATCGGCAAACCGCATGCGACCGCGGCGCTCGACGACTTCTACCGGCGCTTCGAGCATGACGCGCTCGCGCTCGACAAATGGTTCGCGATGCAGGCCGTGCGCCGCGGCGCCCCCGGCGAGCGCGTGCTCGACGATGTGCGCGCGCTGATGGCGCATCCGGCGTTCTCGCTCAAGAATCCGAATCGCGCGCGTTCGTTGATCTTCCAGTTCTGCATGGGCAACGCCGCGCAGTTCCACGCGGCGGACGGCTCGGGCTATGCGTTCTGGGCGGATCAGGTGCTCGCGCTCGACGCGATGAATCCGCAGGTCGCGTCGCGCCTGGCGCGCGCGCTCGAACGCTGGCGCAAGTTCACGCCCGGGCTGCGCGACGCGATGCGTGCGGCGCTCGAACGCGTCGCGGCGGGTGTGCAGTCGAAGGACGTGCGCGAAGTCGTCGAAAAAGCCCTGGCCTGATGCGCGTTCAATCGGCCGCGCCGAGCCGGCTCGCGCGGTCGAGCAGCAGTTCGCGTTCGCGCGCGTTGCGGGTCATCGCGGCGGCGCGCGCGAATTCGGCGCGCGCTTCGTCGACGCGGCCGAGCTTCGCGAGCAGATCGCCGCGCACGCTCGGCAACCACGGATAGCGCGCGAGCGACGAGTCGCCGTCCAGCGCATCGACGCACGCTAGCCCGGCCTCGGGCCCGAACGCCATGCCGACCGCGACCGCGCGATTCAATGCGACGACCGGCGATGGCGCGACCTCGACGAGCGCGTCGTAGAGCGCGACGATCAGCGGCCAGTCGGTTTCCTCGGGCGTGTTCGCGCGCGCATGGCATGCGGCGAGCCCGGCCTGCAACGCATACGGCCCCGCGACGCCGCCGAGCGCGAGCGCGCGGTCGAGCGCGTCGAGCCCGCGCCGGATCAGCGACCGGTCCCAGCGGCTACGATCCTGATCGAGCAGCAGCACCGGACGGCCGCGCGGATCGGTCCGGGCGCCGATCCGCGACGCCTGAATCTCCATGAGCGCGATCAGTCCGTGGACTTCAGGCTCATGCGGCATGAGCCCGGCGAGCACGCGGCCGAGCCGCAACGCCTCCTCGCAAAGCGCGGGACGCATCCAGTCGTCGCCCGCGGTCGCCGCATAGCCCTCGTTGAAGATCAGATAGATGACCTCGAGCACCGATACGAGACGCGTCGCGCGCGCGTCGGCACGCGGCAGCTCGAACGGCACGCGCGCCGCGGCCAGCGTGCGTTTCGCGCGGACGATCCGCTGCGCGATCGTCGCTTCCGTGCTCAGATAGGCGCGCGCGATCTCGCCGGTCGCGAGGCCGCCGAGCAGACGCAGCGTCAGCGCGACGCGCGCGTCGGTCGACAGGATCGGATGGCAGGCCGTGAAGATGAGTCGCAACAGATCGTCACCGATGTCGTCGGCGCGCGCCGCGTCGAGCGCGTCGGCGATATCGGGCACGACATGCGCATCGAGCGCGTCGAGATCCGCGCCGAGCGCATCGTGTTTGCGCCGATGCAGCGCGTCGAGCTTGATGCGGTCGAGCGCGCGCCGCTTCGCCGTCGTCATGAGCCAGGCGCCGGGGTTCTCGGGTACGCCTTCGCGCGGCCAGTGCTCGAGCGCCGCGATCAGCGCATCGTGCGCGATGTCCTCCGCGAGGCCGACGTCGCGCACGATGCGCGCCGCATGAGCGATGACCTTCGCGGCCTCGATGCGCCAGACGGCCTCGATCGCGCGATGCGTGCCCCGCTCGTCGCAAGACGGTCGGTTCATCGGCGTCGGGGCTCGAGGCTTACGGGGTTCGCGCGATTCACGAAAAGCCGCGACCGGACGTCTAGTCGCAGCACGGTCCGGTCTGCCGAACCTCGACCGTCCCCCACTCGACGGCCGGGCACTCGCGCGCGATCTGCAGCGCCTCTTCATGGGTATCGCAATCGAGCAGGAAGAAGCCGCCGATCATCTCCTTGGCCTCCGCGAACGGTCCGTCGACGAGTCGTGTCTCGCCCTCGCGCATCTGGACACGCACGGCATCTTTGTCGGACGTCAGCGAATGGCTGGCCTGGAGCACCCCGCGCGACTTGAGCGTGTCGGTAAATTGCAGCATGCGCGCGTAGGCCTCACGGCCGGCCTCGATCGGGCGCGTATCGCGATGGCCGGCCGGTTCGACAATGAGCAGCAGGTAGGACATGGTGTCTCCGTCGCAGTGTCGTCGGCGAATTCAACGCGATGACGCAGTGGGATCCGCGCTACAGCGGGGTCCGGCCTCGCCGAGCGGGCGTCGGCACCCTCGCCGTCGGGCCGACGCGTCATTGTCGGGCAGTCTAGCAAAGGTTCTTCCGCGCCGTGTCGAGATCGCGGAAACGTCCGTTCGATATCGGCACGATCGTTCGTCAGCGAATTCGTCCCGGACATGCGGAGACTGTCCGCGACGCGCCTGCCCGACATCGAACTGTTGTCATCGGCGCGTACAATCGGGGCAATTTCAGTCCCGGAGTTTTCAATGTCCCGCCGCACGACCCTCACGCAGTATCTGATCGAGCAACAACGCCAGCACGACAACATACCCGGCGACTTGCGCCTGTTGATCGAAGTCGTCGCGCGCGCCTGCAAGGCGATCGCGCATCACGTCAGCAAGGGCGCGCTCGGCGATGTACTCGGCGTCGCGGGCAGCGAAAACGTGCAGGGCGAAGTCCAGAAGAAGCTCGATATCCTGTCGAACGAAATCCTGCTCGAAGCCAACGAATGGGGCGGCAATCTTGCCGCGATGGCCTCCGAGGAACTCGAGAAAATCCACCCGATTCCGAATCGCTACCCGAAGGGCGAATACCTGCTGTTGTTCGATCCGCTCGACGGTTCGTCGAACATCGACGTCAACGTCTCGATCGGCACGATCTTTTCGGTGCTCCGCTGTCCTGACGATAACGAGCACCCGAGCGAAGCGTCGTTTCTGCAGGAAGGCTCGCGGCAGGTCGCCGCGGGCTATGCGGTCTACGGCCCGCAAACCGTGCTTGTGCTCACGACGGGCAACGGCGTGCAGTCGTTCACGCTCGATCGCGAACTCGGCTCGTGGGTCCTCACGACGCGCGATATGAAGATCCCCGCCGACACGCGCGAATACGCGATCAATGCGTCGAATGCGCGTCACTGGTATGCGCCCGTCACGCGCTATATCGACGAACTCGAGGCCGGCAAGGAAGGGCCGCGCGGTGTCGACTTCAATATGCGGTGGACCGCGTCGATGGTCGCCGACGTGAACCGGATCCTGATCCGCGGCGGCGTGTTCATGTATCCGGCCGACAAGCGCGAACCGTCGCGCCCGGGCCGCCTGCGCCTGATGTACGAAGCCAATCCGATGGCATTCCTCATCGAACAGGCCGGCGGCGCGGCGACCAACGGCACGTCGCGGATTCTCGATCTCAAACCGCAGCACCTGCACGAACGCGTCGCCGTGTTTCTCGGCTCGAAGAATGAAGTCGAACGCGTCACGCGCTATCACGCGGAAGGCGCCGCGGGCGACTGAGGCGACTGAGGCGACCGAGGCGCCCGGATGCGGCGGCCGCGATCAGTCCTCGATCGCCGCGTAAGCCAGCTCCTCGAACTCCGCCGACACCGGATAGTGCGACTCCGAGCGCCGCTGGATCATGAAGACGCCGATCATGTCCTCACGCGGATCGGCGATCCAGTTCGTCCCGAATGCGCCGCCCCAGCTATAGGCGCCCGTGCTCCGATAACCGAGCGGCAAGCGCCGGATGGGATCGTCGACGATCGACAGACCGAGACCGAAGGTCTGGCCGGCCCAGAAATCGAGCCCGAACGTCGGATTGCGCCGCTCGTCGGCGCTCAGCACGCCCGAGGTCATCAGATCGACCGACGCGTTCGAGAGCAGCCGAATGCCGTCCACGCGACCGCGCCCAAGCATGAGCCGCGCGAACTGCAGATAGTCGTCGGCCGTCGATACAAGCCCGCCGCCGCCGCCCTCGAAGCGCTCGGGATTCGCCCAGACGCTTTCGGTCGCCTTGTCGACCGGCAGCACATGGCCCGTCGACTCGTTGAACACATAGGCGCTCGTCATGCGCGCGGCCTGATCGGGCCGCAGCGCGAACCCCGTATCGCGCATGCCGAGCGGATCGAGGATCCGCGTGCGGAAGAACTCGCCGAGCGACATCCCGCTCAGACGCGCGATCAGGACACCGAGCAGATCGATCGAGACGCTGTAGAACCATCGCTCGCCGGGCTCGAACAGCAGCGGGATCGTCGCGAGCCGGCGCACGCACTCGTCGGCGCTCGCGCGCGTATTCAATCCGTTGAACGCCTGCGCGTAGAGCGCCGCGAGCGCGGGCGGCGCCGTGAAGTCATAGGCGAGCCCCGCGCGATGCGTGAGCAGATCGAACACGGTGATGGGCTTGCGCGCGGCAACCGTGTCGTCGAGCGGGCCGTCGGCCGCGCGCAGCACGCGCGGCGCCGCGAACTCGGGCAGCCACTTCTCGATCGGATCGCTGAACCGCAGCCGCCCTTCCTCGCGCAGCATCAGCGCGGCGACCGTCGTGATCGGCTTGGTCATCGATGCGATCCGGAACACCGAATCGCGCGCGATCGGCGTGCGCGCTTCGGCGTCGCGATAGCCTTGCGCATCGACATGGGCGAGCTCGCCGCGCCGATACAGCATCGTGACCATGCCCGCGACCCCCGTGCCGCCCTCGGCGACATTGACATGCCGCGCCATCGCTTCGCCGATGCGCGCGAGACGCGCCTCTGAAAAACCGCCTGCCGCCATCTGTGCCTCCTCGTGATTTCGGTATCGGTGCGCGCCGACGCGATGCGGAACCCGGCATCGAACCCGGCGCGTGCATGGATCATGGGCGGGCGGGCGCGCTGCGCGCCATCCGTGTCCACCCTGCCGCCGTCGCGGCTCCCGCAATAG
The DNA here is from genome assembly GCF_003628125.1 of Pararobbsia silviterrae. Lineage (GTDB taxonomy): Bacteria > Pseudomonadota > Gammaproteobacteria > Burkholderiales > Burkholderiaceae > Pararobbsia > Pararobbsia silviterrae. Next base: position 1,064,542 of record NZ_RBZU01000001.1, on the reverse strand, counting down.
TACCGGTCGCGGACACGGACCGCGCACCCTGTCTCGTCATCGTCCCGATAAGCCTCCCGGACCGACGCCGAGCGCGTCCGGCGTCACACGGCGCATCGATACGGTCGCTCCGTGGTGGCGTCGGATCCGCGCGCCTTCGAGCATGGGCCTCTTTGACGACCGAGGCCACACGATGCCCACGACTCCCTACACCCGTCTCCAGGCGCCAGGAACGTCCGGCGCCCCCGGCACCGCCGCGCGCTCGCGGTTCGCATGCCTCGACGGCGCACGCTCGGCGTTTTCGTCTGAAAAAGGCATGTCGCACGCGTGCGAGGCATTGAAAGCGCTCTATCTCGGTCCCGATGACGGCCCCTACCGGCAGCGCGATGCGAGCCAAAGACAAGACGATCTGGCGATCCTCGAGCAACTCAACGCCGATGCGAACCGCCAGGACCCGCCATGCCTCGTCGACTATATCGAAGGCGGCAACGGCGAGCATCGGATCATCAACGACCATCTGCGAGGTCTTCGCCGAAGCGACCACGCAGCGCGAATGGCGCGCGCGCTCTGCGATACCGTCTCGAAGCTCACGCCGTATCCCGGCATCGCGTATCGCGCGACGACCGCGCCGGCCGGCGTTTACGGACAGACGATCGTGCTCGGCGACGTCATTCACGATGGCGGCTTGATGTCCGCCTCGGCATTGCCCCAGCACGCGATCCACTGGATGGAAACGTGGACCGCGCAGTTCCGCGATCCGGCGTCCGAACACGTCCTGCTGATTTTCGACGAGACCGTTCCGAAGCACATGGCGGCGGGCGGCATGCTCGCGGACCACGTGCTGGTGACGCCGGATACGCCGCTCAAGGTCAAGGAGATCCATCGGATCGAAGGCGACGCGTCGCGCCAGCCGGTCGTGCTCGTGAGGCTCAAGAGCCCCGCTCATCCGTTTGAACACGATATGAAAAATTGCTTCACCGGCGATATCGACTTCCCCGCGCTCGAACGATCGTGGTCTCGGCGGTTCGCCTTCTGGCGGTAGACATCGCGTTTATCGGAAACGAGGCGCGCGCATGCGGGTGCGGGTGCGGGCCACGGGGCCACCGGGAGTGTTATGGTAGGGCCCCGTCGCCCGCGAACGCGTCGAAAGAAGCGGCGTCGGGTCGATCCGGTCCGTCGTCGATGCGATGGGCCGTCCCGTTCAGCAGGATTCGCATGACACGCATGGAAAGCAGCAAGACGGCGGGCGACACCGCCGCAGGCACGATCGCCCCGGCCAATGACGCAAGCGCGACCGAGACGCTGGCGAACGACCCCGTCTTCGAACAGGTCCGCGACGCGGTCGCCGAGATCGGACGCGCGCACGACAACGCGCGCCTCGACCGCATGCTCGAGGCGCTCGAACGTCCGATCGTGTTCGTCGATCTCGAAACAACGGGGGGCAGCGCGCTCACGGACCGCATCACGGAAATCGGCATCGTCGAGGTCAGCCGCTACGGCGTCGATACCTGGACGTCGCTCGTCGACCCCGAGCGCGACATTCCGCTGTTCGTTCAGGAACTCACGGGCATTTCGAACGAGATGGTGCGGGGCCAGCCCGTGTTCGCCGCGCTCGCGCCGGCGCTCGCCGCGCGCCTGCAAGGCCGGCTGTTCGTCGCGCACAACGCGCGCTTCGACTATGGATTTCTTCAGCAGTCGTTCGAACGCGCGGGTCTGATATTCGAGGCCGACATGCTGTGCACGGTCCAGCTCTCGCGCAAGCTATTCCCGGACGCGGGCAAGCACGGGCTCAGCGCGATCGTCGAGCGCTATGCGCTCGAGCCGCTCGGACGCCATCGCGCGCTCGCGGATGCCGATCTCGTCTGGCAGTTCTGGCAGATCATTCACGCGCATCATTCGACGCAGACGATAAGGCAGGCCGTCCAGTCGCTGACGCGTCGCCCCGGCGAGCCCGTCGCGACGCCCCGCCGGCCTCGCGCGAAGACCGGGAAAGCCGAGTAGACCGCGCAAGGCAACAGGCGCCGACATCGATCGACGCCATCCCAGCACGGACGCCCATCGCGCGACGGGCATCCGGACGGACGCTCACGCGTCCTCCCACCAGAAATCCGCGATCTCAGGCGATGAACTTGCCTTCCGACGCGACTTCCGACAAAGGCTTGCGCGGGCTCGGCGCTTCGCGCTGTTGCAGGCCCTCGGGCAGGATCGACTTGTCGCCCTGCTTGCCGATCGCGACGGCCGCCTCGACGGCATAGTTCTCGGGCAGACCGAGTTCGGCGCGGATCTTGTCCTTCAGGATCCCGACCATGCCGTGTGCCGGCCAGCCCGACAGCGATGCCTGCAGCGCGAGATAGCCCCACGCGGCGCCCGTGTCGAACGAATGCGTCGGCCAAGGCACTTCCTGCGTGCCGCCCGGCGGCAGCGAGGTCGTCTTCGAGATCACGATGACGATCGCCGACGCGTTCTTCGCCCACGATTGATTGAATTCGTTCAGGAAGCCCAGGAACTGCTCCCAATGCGGCGTATCGCGGCGCGCATAGACAAAGCGCCAGGGCTGCGCGTTGTACGACGAAGGCGCCCAGCGGGCCGCTTCGAGCAGGGATTTGAGGGTCGCTTCGGGAATCGGCTCGCCCGCATAGGCGCGCGGCGACCAGCGCTCGAGAAATTGCTGTTCGATCGGATGCTCGGCAATGCGCGGAGAAGTAGTCATTCGATATTCCGGTTCTGACGATTGAATTGGGAATGGTGCCGCGATGCGCTTCCGGCGTCGGCTCGACGCACGACGCGTCGCAACGGCAGGATCTTAAACGGTTGGCAAAAACTTGTCGCAGACCCGAAACGTCGCGCGGTCGCGGCTTCCGGCAGGTCGATCGCACGCAAACCCCGCCCTGCGTCAAAGCGACGCGCTCGCAGTCGGCCATCATGGTGATTCAAATACGTTACGTTTTTCTCTGGTACGCGGACCGCGCGCGCATGCATTCCTCGGCCGCCGCCGTGAAATCGGCCCTGGAACGGATCGTGCATGGTTAGCACCAACGGCCCGACTTGCCGGACTGCCGACACGAGGTCGAGCAGGGTCTCTTGGGAGATGATCATGACAATGCAAGCCCAACCCAATCAGGACGCTGAACAAAAGTTTCGCGACATGCTCGATAAATTGCTCGACTTCCCGCGCTGGACGTCGAAGCAGCAACTCGAACTCGAAATGGCGCGCGACGCGGCGAACACGATGTTGCACGTCGCCGAGTCGATGCGGCGCGGCACGCCCGATACGCTGGCGACATTGCGCATCCTGCGGCTCGCCAAGGCGGTCGACTATGTGCTGACCGCGCTCGCGGCCCAGCGCGACATTCGCCCTGCGACGCTGCGCGCGGTGTTCAGTCTCGCGGGACTGCCGGTCGATCCGGCATACGGTCATTGAATCACGCGCGTCGCGGTCCCGGTGCGGCCTCTCGGGACCGATGACGCGATGCGTCGGATCGCAGCCGACATCCTGCATGCGATGTGTTGTGACGATGCATACAGATTGCCGGCCGATCGCGTCGATCTCTCGCTCGCGCCCCGTCCCCGTCCATGTCGCTCCGCTGCTTTAAGCCCCTCTGAGCGCCTCTAAGCGCCTCTAAGCGCCTTCCATGCCCCTCGTGCTTCCGCCCTGCCCCTGTCATGCCGTTACGTACGACACGACATGTTCGCGTGACACGGAACACGAAACACGGCTCGACACCCTTCGGAACGAACGCGCACGAACCCGCGCGCCTCAACGGCGCGTATGCGTGGCCTCAAGATGGATTTCACCGGGCACGCCGGTCGGTGCGGCATGCAGGCGCATGCCGTCGGGCAGCATGGGGGTCGCGGGCGTCTGCGAGCTCATCATCTTCGCGAGCAAGGCCCAGAGCGCGGGATTCTGGACCGAGAAATGATAGGGGCGTCGCCGTCTGGCCATATGGATCGACAAGGTCTCGGCATTGCCGCGAATGCCGACCACGTCGCCGAGCCGGATATTCGTCGAACGTGCGGGCGACATGAAGACGAGCCGCTGATTCGTCAGAAACAACTCGCCGCCGCCGACCGGATGCGCGAGTTCCGAACTGCCGTCGCCCGAACGCACGCGAATCGGCGCGCGCGAACGCGCGCCGGGCTCGCTGCGTCGCGCACGTAGCCGCGCGACGCGCGCATTGATGACTTCATATTGCGTGCAATGCTCGAAGAGCAAGCTGAACTCGCCGTCGACGACGCGCAGATTCGCGGTCGGCGCAAGCGGAAACGCGCGCGTTCGATTGATTTCCTGAATGTAGTGGCAGGCCGCCGAGGTCTGCGCGAACGCACGCGTGCGTCGCCGAAGCTCGCGTTTGCTCGTTTCGCGGCGCTGCTCTCGAATCGAAAGCCACGCGAGCGTCACGAACGCGATGGCGACGATCGCAAGGAAGGTGGGCATTGGATTCTCCGACGGCCGTTGAGACGATCTCGGGGTAAGCGCATCGTATCGATTCACATTGCGTTTTTATGTTGCTCTCCGAACATTGCGCGGCGTTTGCAACGAAATCGTTACTGAAATCGCACGCGGCACGCGCGCCGGATGGCTCAAGACGGCAAAAAAGAAGTGTGCGGAAACCCGCATCGGTGTTTCTGTTTCGAAACACGCGCGCGCACCGTTGCGATGCACTGCGCAAACGCGCCGATGGAGCGGCCGCTACAATGGCGGTTTGCCTGTCCCTGCGCCCTGCCGCGAACCATGCACGCTCCTGACGGACTTCCCACGCCGCGCCGCTATTACGCGCTCCTTGCGCTCGCGCTCGGCACGATACTCGCGGTACTCGACGGCGCGATCGCGAACGTCGCGCTGCCCACGATCGCCCATGAACTCAAATCCGACCCCGCGACATCCGTCTGGGTCGTCAACGCCTATCAGATGGCGGTCATGGTGTCGCTATTGCCGCTTGCCTCGCTCGCCGAACGCATCGGATTCCGGCGCGTCTATCTCGGCGGCCTCTCGCTGTTCACGGTGGCGTCGCTGATGTGCGCGCTTTCGCCGACGATGACGATCCTCGCGATCGCGCGGGCCATCCAGGGCTTCGGCGCATCGGGGCTCATGAGCGTCAATATCGCGGTGATCCGGATGATCTTCCCGACGCGCCAGCTGGCGCGCGGCGTCTCGATCAATGCGAGCGTCGTCGCGATCTCGACCGCGATCGGTCCGACGCTCGCCTCGGGCATCCTGTCGATCGCGAGCTGGCACTGGCTGTTCGCGGTCAACGTGCCGCTCGGCATCGGCTCCGTGCTGCTCGGCTTGCGCACGATGCCCAACAACGAAGTCCACGATCGTCCCTATGACTATGCGAGCGCGATTCTCAACGCGCTGACGTTCGGGCTCGCGATTCTCGCGGTCGATGGCCTCGGGCATCCGGACGGACGCGCGTGGGTCATCGCCGAAGCGATCGGCGCGCTCGTGATCGGCGTGATCTTCGTGCGCCGGCAGCTTTCGCAGACCGCCCCGCTGCTGCCCGTCGATCTGCTCCGGATCCCGATGTTCGCGATGGCGATCGGCACATCGGTCTGCGCGTTCGTCGCGCAGATGCTCGCGTTCGTGTCGCTGCCGTTCTATCTGCAGGATGCGCTCGGCCGCTCGCAGGTCGAAACGGGCTTGCTGATGACGCCCTGGCCGCTGACGATCGTGTTCGTCGCGCCGATCTCGGGCATCTTGTCCGAGCGCGTTCCCGCGAGCGTGCTCGGCGGCGTCGGCCTGTTCTCGTTCGCCGCGGGCCTGTTCCTGCTCGCGGGACTGCCCGCGCATCCCGATGCGTTCGATATCGGCTGGCGCATGGCCGTCTGCGGCTTCGGATACGGTTTGTTCCAGACCCCGAATAACCGCGCGATCCTGTCCTCGGCGCCGCGTTCGCGCAGCGGCGGCGCAAGCGGCATGCTCGGCGCCGCGCGCCTGACGGGACAAACGCTCGGCGCGGCGCTCGTCGCGTTGATTTTCGGCGTCGTGCCCGCGCACGGCACGACGGTCACGTTGATCGTCGGCGCGGTCTTTTCTGCAACAGCCGCGGTCGTCAGTCTCAGCCGCCTCGCAAACCGCGCGGCGCCCGCGGCCTGAGTCATGCGGCCGTGCGCCCGGCCGCGCCGGGCGTACACGTGGGCGCCCACTGCGCGCACGGCCGAACACCGAAACCGGGTCAACGTTTCAAGACTTTATCGTTTTCGCCCGATCGCGGCCGACGTGCGCGCGTCGAGACCACGCGCGCGCGCATCCGGCATCGATTGGCACATCCCTTGCTCGCTCTCCCTGCGCAGCACGGTAAGACGAAATCCGCCGCATTGGCTAAAGTGAAACCATCGGCGTAACAAAGCTCCAGCGATTCAGCACGTGCAAGCGTGCGACATGCGATGCGAGGAAAACGGAGTCCGCGCGCCGTGCCGCAAGATCGGAAGTTCAAAGCAGGAACGCATCGCGTCCTGAGCTTTTCAATCCGGTAAGCGAGGCCATCATGAGTATTTTTGCGTATCGCCGTCATTTGCGGTTTCTCACGCATCATCAACGACGTGTCTGGTGGGATCAACGCAAACGCCTCACGCCACGCGTCAGAATCGGCGAGGCCTATGTGCCCCCGAGCGTGTCGAAAGTCTTTACTTACGTCAAAGTCGGCTGAGCCCGTGCGAGCGCATTGCCGAGTCGCCGTCGACCGCACGCGAGATCATGCGATGTCTGCGTCATGCCCGCGTGTGACGTCGGCATGACCGACTTCGAATCGACATGCCGCGCGTGGCGCCGTCCAATCGCGTCGCGCGCGGTAGCGATCGTATCGACGCCGCCCGGTCCGTTTTGTCGAACCTTCGAATGCACGCGCCGTCGCAGCACGCGCGCGGCACACGTTCGCGCGTGCGCGAATACGTAACTGTCACTGTTACGCATCATCAAACCATGGAAGTCCATTCGAACGCGATGCCATTCCGGCGTGCAAGGTGCGGCCGGCGCGCGGTCATGTGAGGCGCACGACCGCCGCGATATCGTCGGCGCGATCGTTGAAGCGACGGCACGAACTTGCCGCCTACGACTGCAATGCGACGCGCGAGGCGTCGCGCCGCGAAGGCGCCACATGTTGTGTCGCAAGCGGGGTTGACGACGGACCTTGCGCGACGTCGCCTTGTGACGCGTCGTCATCGATGCGCTGCTCATCCGCCGTTTGTGCCCACGACTCGATCGGGTAGCGCTCGTGCAGGTACAACGCGACCGCGACGAGCGCGACAAACAACAGCCATTGCCGTATCTGGACGTGTTTCCGTTTCATGACGATGTACCCCGTATGTGTCCCTGCGTGTGCGGGCGCGCACCCGGCCGCGCGACCGACGAACACCATGCAAACAGCATGCCGACGCAGCGCGCATGTCCGTGCTCGAGGCCGCGCGATGCCCTGCATCAAAGACCACTCGCATGTCCGATCGCCGATCCGTTCCCGCACCCATTCCCGCCCCCCATTCGCCGGCGATCCCGAGACGCGCACGCAGTCATATGCGCATGCGCGCATGACGTGGCTTGCGAGTGAAGTCGGCACTCACTGGGGAGGCCTCGACGTTGATGCGATTCGACGCCGGTCGCCGAGATCGCTTGCGGCGGCGCCGTCTCTCCAAGCGAATTGAAAGATCTCCAGCCCGCGTGTTGATCCGATCGGCCGCGCGCGGCGGCGTCATGACGGCGCCGTTCGACGACGCCTTATTACCAAGCCGCTGTCATTCGCGCACATATCGGCTTGCCTCGCGCGTCGGCCTCACGCCGCGCGGCAAGGCGCATACGCGCGGCACACCATGGGCCCGCGCGCTCGCCGACGACCGGCCTCTCCGACACGCGACGCGCGGCCGGGCACGGCCGATGCGCGGATACGGCAAGCCCCGTGATCCCGCGAGACGCACCGCACGGCGAGCATTGCCGTGTGAGCGATCGCTCACGCACCGCCCACGTCGCGCATCAATGGGTGCATCAATGGGTGCATCAATCCGCGCATCCGTCGGGTCGTGCCGCGCGGGGCTCGATCGGCCTCATGACGTCATGGGCCTTCAAGCACAAGGAGAACATCGATGACGAATACGGTATCCGTACTCAATGACCTGATCGAAACGTCGAAGGACGGTGAACAAGGCTTCCTCAAAGCGGCGCAAGACACGACCGATCCGGCGCTGAGAACCCTGTTCACGTCGCGCGCCAACGCGTGCGCGGACGCCGTCCGCGAGCTTCAGTCGCTCGTGATCCAGCTGGGCGGCAAACCCGAAGACAGAGGGTCCGTCAGCGGCGCATTGCATCGCGGTTGGGTCGACGTCAAGTCCGCGCTGTCGACGCGTGACAATCGCGCGATCCTCGCCGATTGCGAGCAGGGTGAAGACGCCGCGAAGAAGCGTTATCGCGCAGCGCTCGACAAGGACTTGCCGGTCGAGGTGCGAACGCTCGTCGAAGTGCAGTTTCAGGGTGTGCTGCAAAACCACGATCGGATCCGCGATCTGCGTGACCAGTATGCGGCGGTCCGTTGATGCGACGGACGTCGTCCGTCGTTCATCGCAGTTGTCGTGCGATCGATTCGATGTCGATATCGCTATCGATATCGTGAGGCGACGACCCTCGTGACGATCGCCGCGCGTCGTGTGCCGGCACGCCGTCGAACGCTCGCAAATCGGACGCCTGAAACAAGAAAAGCGGCGCATCAGCGCCGCTTTTCGTCTGCACGAGAGTACGGTGACCCGTACTGCCGCGATTAGTTGTTCGAGCGAACGGTCAGCTTGTTCGACACCGACGACACGCCTTCGACGCTTTGAGCGGCTTGCGTGGCGATATCGACTTGGCCTTGCTCCGGCACCGAACCCGTCAGCGTCACGACGCCGTCGACGGCCTTCGTGTAGATACGCGTCGGCTCGAGGCCCTTTGCGTGTGCCAGTGCCTTACGCACCTTCTTGACGAGCGCACGGTTCGCAGCCTTCGACGATGCGGCCGGAGCAGCAGCCGGAGCTGCAGCGTCGCTCGCTTGTGCGTACACGTTCAGCGCGAACACGACAGCAGCAACACCACCGATCGCCTTCAGGAAGTCCACAGATTTCATTCAATTTCTCCTTGTTTGCCATGAAAAAACCAGTGCCCGCACAACCTCACTGAGGCGGCCTACGCCGCCGCCCTAGCGAGGACGCGCCACACCGGTCAATTGCCGATCGAGAGTGTCGGCTCATCCTCGCCAGGCCGGTGCCTGACGTGAATGCGGTTGTCGATCTCGCGGACGCCGGCGCAGTGGTCCACGACATCTTCTATTACATGCTGCATGAAACGATGCGGCACAAACCCTTCCAACGTGACATTCGCACTCACTACCGCTATCCGCACATCCGAGATATCAAGCGACTCGGTGCGCATCAGGCGTTCTGTGACCTCCGCGAGAATATCGGCGTCGGTCCTGAATCTGTCGGGGGATAAATCGGCTGCGGAATCGGTGTGGTCGACGCGATCAACGGGCATGTCGTCATGCACATCCGTACCGGCCGCGGCGCGCACGGCATCGGGGGGCGTCGGCTCGACGAAAGCCTGGACCTGCTGGTCTTCTCCAACCCTCTGCTGCGCTCTGTGCTCGAGTGTCTCCTGCGACTTTATGTTTTTTGGGTCCTGCGTGTTGTCGAAGCTTACCGCATTCGCGTGCCCCGCCCCATCGTCAGGCGCGTGCGTCTCTCGAAAGCCAGGCTCATTTTGCCGCTCGAGATCGCCGCGGTTATGGTGCGGTCCCTCGCCGGGCGCCTCGCCATATCCACCGTCCTGATCGACTGTCACGCCGGGATTATAAGTTTTACGCTGACTCTGCGAAGCGGTCATTGCACACTCCTATCGTTTGCGTGGCCGCATAACAACGCTCACTGACCAGGCCCTTCACTATTGAGCATGCTTATCGAAAATCAATGCGGCATTCATTCCCTCGGGCTAAGGCTTCATATTGGCCAACGCCCTTGATTCATATGTATAACCGCTCATTTTCGGCGTTAAAAAACTTAAGCATGCACGCTTAATCAAGACGAAATTCGACCCCTATACATCGATCTGTCATCAAGCTAGGGAAATTACGGGGCCGGACTCCGACCGCGCCGCACGACGCCCCTTCGTCTCAAGAATAGTCCGATAAGGGCGCGCCCGACAAATGGGACGCGCCCGCGTACGCGCCGTCGTTACATTTGAAAGGATTCCGGTTCGGGACGGCGCGCGCGCCGGGCGGATCACGCGCCCGCCTTGTAAATTCTGCCCGGCACACGCCGTGCCTCGACCTTTTCGATTTCGCGCAATCCCGCTTGTGCACCGGTGTTGGCGCGCATTGGTACGGGGGTTGCTTTACTTGGAGTCCAAGACGTCATCTAGCCGGAGCGGACTCATGCATCCTACTGTCGAACTCAGAGCCAAACAAAGCTTGACGCTGACCCCGCGTCTTCAGCAATCCGTGCGTCTTTTACAGCTCTCGTCGATGGAATTCGCCCAGGAACTTCGTCAAGCGCTCGATACGAATCCGTTCCTCGAATTCGACGACGGCCAGAGCGCCGAGGAGACCGATACGCAGGACGAGGCCGGTCTCGATGCGGCCGCAGGCGAGGACCCCGCGACGAGCGCCGAATTCGGCGAGACCGCGAGCGCGCTTGCGAACGACGCGATCACGGACACCGCGAGCCATGACCTCGCGCCCGACGGTCAGGACGTGCCCGCCGAAGTCATCGCCGATGCGCTCGCCGATACCGATGAACGCGACGGCGCGGCCGCCGGCGATTTTCCGGCGGACCCCTATGCGCAGCGCTCGACGCGTCACGACGGCGAAGACAACGATCCGACCGAATGGATCCATGCCAAAGCGACGCTACGCGATCATCTCCACGAGGCGCTGCGCATGTGCGCGATGCCCGACCGCGACGCGATCGCCGCGCAGCTCATCATCGAAGCCCTCGATGACGACGGCTATCTGCGCCAGTCGCTCGACGAACTCGCGAAACTCGTGACGCTCGATCCGCCGATGACCGAAGACGATCTCCATGTCGCGCTGACGCTCGTGCAACGGCTCGATGCGCCGGGCCTCGCGGCGCGTTCGCTCTCCGAGTGCCTGTCGCTACAGTTGCAGGCGCTGCCGTCGGACACCGAAGGCCGCGATATCGCGCTGCAGATCGTCAATCATCATCTCGATCGCATGGCGCGCCGCGAACTCGCGGAACTGCAACGCCAACTCGGCTGCCCGGCCGATCAGATCCGGATCGCGTGCGCGCTGGTGCGCAAGCTCGACCCGCGTCCCGGCGACGCATTCGGACGCGATGAAAACAACTACATCGTGCCCGACGTGATCGTGCGTTCGATCAAGAACCGTTGGGTCGTGCAGATCAACCCGGCCGTGCAGCCGCGCACGCGCATCCATCGGATGTATGCGGAAATGTTCGCGCAGTGCGGCGCGACGAGCCGTTCGCCGCTCGCGCAGCAACTGCAGGAAGCGCGCTGGCTGATTCGCAACGCGCAGCAGCGCTTCACGACGATTCAGCGCGTCGCCGAATGCATCGTCGCGCATCAGAAAGCGTTCTTCGAATACGGTGAGATCGCACTCAAACCGATGGTGCTGCGCGATGTCGCCGAGGAACTCGGCCTGCACGAATCGACGGTCTCGCGCGCGACCGGCAACAAATATATGGCGACGCCGCGCGGCATCTTCGAGTTCAAGCACTTCTTCCCGCGCGAACTGAGCACCGAGAGCGGCGGCACGTGTTCGTCGGCCGCCGTGCGCGCGCTGCTCAAGGAAATGATCGACGCCGAAGACGTCGCGTCGCCGCTCTCCGACGTCACGCTGGCGAAGCTGCTCGCCGATCAGGGCGTCATCGTCGCGCGCCGGACCGTCGCGAAGTATCGCCGGCTCATGAAAGTGCCGCCCGCGGAAATGCGCCGTCAGTTGCAGGCGTCCTAGTCCGACGATCGCGCGTACGCGGCGGCGCGCGGTGCGGTCATGGCGGCCGCGCCGCATGCCAAACACGGTCGCACGACGCAAACCGGCGGAGCGACATCAAAACCACTCCGCGTTCTGTCATAGCGTCCGATACATATCCGGAGACGGTGTCTCGGGAACTTGTCTCCGCGCACGTTCTTTGGCGCTATACGCGGCGACTTCCGCGCCGAACAGAAAGACCGCCGACGAGTAGTAGAGCCACATGAGGATCACGGCGAGCGAGCCTGCCGCGCCGAACATGTTCGCCGTGCCCGCATGCGCGAGATAGACCGAGAACAGATTCTTCCCGGCGCCGAACAACAAGGCCGCGGCGACCGCGCCGAGCGTCGAGTCGCGCCACTCCATCACGGCGTCGGGCAGGAACTTGAGCAGCGCCGAAAACGCGCAGATCAGGACCGCGACACTCGTCAGATGCTGGGCGCCGTTCGCGAGCAGATACGAAACGCTCGACTGGCCCCAGACCCACCGGCCGAGCATATTGACGACCGTATCGAGCACCTGCAGGACGACGACGAGAAAGCCGACGCCGACGACCAGTCCGAACGAAATCAGCCGCAGCTTGACGAGCGAGATCAGGTTGTCGGTCGGCTTGCGATGCGCCTCCTCGATCGGCCAGATCAGATTCAACGCGGCATGCAGCGACGAGAACGTCGCCGATGCGCCGACGAGCACCGCCACCAGCGAGATCAATGTGGTGCCCGCCGCGAGATTCGCGTGCCGCGCGTTCGCGACCATGGCCTGGATCGTGCCTGCCGCGTCGTTGCCCACGACCCCGCGGATCTGATCGAACAGGCGGCCCTGGATCGCGTCGGCCCCATAGGCGAAGCTCGCGACCGCAATGACGATCACGAGCGTCGGAGACAATGAAAAAGCCGTATAAAACGCGATCGACGCGGCCGATGACGCGCCGCGATGACCGATCCACGACAGGACGGGTTCGACGACCCAGTCGGCCCATCGACGCAGCCGCGCCTTGTCCATGCGCACTCGCGATTTCAACGCCCTGCTCCTTCGGACCGCGCGGCCCGAGCTTCGACGCCGTCACCGCGCGGCGATGAACGCTCGGCGCGGCCTGCTAATGCCAGAGCTTGCCCATCGCGCGCGAGATCGCGGCAGGCCCGACGTAATCGCCATCGGGAAGTTGATCCAGTGTACTGACAATCTCGTGTTTCGCGCCGCGCGCTCGCGCACATTCGACGAGCGCGCGTTTGGACGCGGGATACGCGAGGCCGCCAAGCGCCTTCTGAACTTCGATCGGGTTCGGCAGACGCGTTCCTCGGCTTGCGCTCGAATGCGCCGGACGACTCGCCCGTTTGTCGCGATGATCTGACATGATCCCTCCTCGATATGCGCAACGCGCGTGCCCGACGGGCCGCGCCGCAAACCGCGCCGGCTCGGGCGCGGCCGCCATCTTAGCTGCAGTCTCGGCCGCCGTCTCGGTCGCGATTTGAGTCGCGATGTCAACGCAATATCGACGCGATATCAGTCGCAATCGGTCGGCGACGCGCCGATATCGTCGGTGTCGAAATCGTCGCTGGTGTCGACGGCGCGTTCGAGCGCGGCGCGATGTTCGCTGATTTGCGCGGCCATGCGCCGCGAATTGAACGGCGCGTGACCGAGCACCGGAAAAAGATGCGCCTGTTCGGCGCTCAGATGCCGGCGCACGAGGGGAATGAGCACGCGGAACAGCGCATCGAGGCGGACGGCGTCGCCGAGCAAGGCCTCGGAGCGCTCGATCAGCGCGTTCGCCATCTCGATCTCGAGCCGCGCGACTTCGAGCGCCGTGCGCGCATCCGCCGAATCGGCGACGGATTCGATCGTCGGCAGCACGATCTCGCTTTCGAGGATCGTGTGATAGGTGAGTTCGCGCCCGATGTCTTCCGCGGCCTCGACGCGCGCCTCATCGCACACGTCGAGCTGCTCGTAGCGTTCGAGCAAGCGATGGATCGTCCGATGCTCGGCCTCGAGCAACTCCAGAGCATCCCGTTTCGGATTCAGCGCGACTGCCATCCCCATGATGCGCCCCCATGCACGACTGATCGGCTATGCACCGGCTCATCGGATCCGGCGCGAATCTTCTTAGGAATATGCTAGGCGAAACTCGTTTCAATGGGTAGGGTTTGCGCAAAGACAATGCGGCCCGCGGGATCGGGCCGCATATTCACGTGCATCGATATCGCCATCGACGCGCCGCATCGAACTGAAACACCTTCGAATACGCATCCAAACCGCTCGATGCGCGCATCGATGCGTGCGTCGATGCGCATGCCGAGCGCGTTCGAAGAAAGCCTTCAAACAAACGAGCGATCGAAACGGGAACGATTGTGCGGGGTATACCCGGGCACGCCGTCGCGCATACCCGCGACGGCGTCGCGCCGCTGCGCCGCACCGTTGCGATGCGGCGGCCATCCGTCAAAGCAGAGAAGCGTGGAAATCAGGCGTCCTGTTCCGTGCCCAGTTCGCGCTGGTATTCAAGTCCGGCGGGCCGCGCACCACCCTGATTGTGATCGCCGTCGTGCGGGCGTTCCGACGCGTCTTGCGCGACGGAATCGGCCGGCGCGTCGTCGCACGCGGGATCGGCCGGTGTCGGGTTCGGGGTGGGGGTCGTGGACATCGCAGGTCTCCTGGGCGGACTCAGTGATTCGCGGCTTGGGCCGGATATTCAAGCATAGTCGCTTCGCGCCCGATTCACAGGTCAGTGCGCACAGCTCAGAACGCCTGCGGCGGGGCCTGGCCCGGCAACGGCGGCGGATCGCCGATCGGCGGCATGTCGGGCACGCGCGGCGGATCGCGCGTCGGATCGGGTGAGGGCGAATCGGGCGGCCATGCGGGAGACGGGTCGGGGGACGGCGGCGGCGTCGTGCCCGGCGTCGGCGGTTCAGGCCGATGCAGGTCGAGCGTACGGAAGGCGTTCATGTTGGCGTCCGGATCGTTGGCGATCCCCTGACGCCGCATACCGTGTGCCACGCCGGCGAAATCGCGGCCCTTTCGCGTCCATTCGCGGCCCTTCCGCATTCAGATCCCGGCCTTTTCCCTTCCCTAGCGCGGCCGTCTGGCACGCGACGCGCATCGCACGCCGCCGACCGCGACGCCGCTACGCGTCGATATCGGCCTTTTCATCATTGTCGGCGTCGCCGGCCGCGTCGCCCTTCGCGCTGTCACCGTACTCGACGAGTCGGTTGTACAGCGTCTTGAGGCTGATGCCGAGAATCTCGGCCGCGCGCGTCTTGACGCCGCCGCATTGCTCGAGCGTCGCGAGAATCAGCTGCTTGTCGGCCTCCGCGAGCGACGTGCCGAACGCGATCGTGACCGAGGTCCCCGTCGAGGGTTTCGCGAGCGAGATCTGCAGCGGCACGGCGGCCGTATTGCTCGCGTCGGCGCCCGCCATGATGTACGCACGCTGCACGTAATTCTTGAGCTCGCGCACGTTGCCAGGCCATGTGTACGTCGCGAGCGCGTCGCGCGTTTCGGCCGGGAACGTTTTGCTCGTGCCGTACCGCTGGTTCAGATCGTCGAGAAAGCCTTGCGCGAGCAGTTCGACATCCTTGCCGCGCTCGCGCAGCGGCGGCAGATGCAGCGGAAAGACGTTCAGACGGTGATAAAGGTCGAGACGCAGCTTGCCTTCGAGCACCGCCTCTTCAGGATCGCGATTCGTCGCCGCGATGAGCCGCACGTCGGTCTCGAGCTCCTTGGTCGTGCCCACGCGCATGAAAACACCCGTCTCGAGCACGCGCAGCAGCTTGACCTGAAGCTCGATCGGCATCTCCGTGATTTCGTCGAGGAACAACGTGCCGCCGTTCGCACGCTCGAAATAGCCCTTGTGTTGACGGTCGGCGCCCGTGAACGAGCCGCGCTCGTGACCGAACATTTCGGATTCGATGAGGTTCGGCGATATCGCACCGCAGTTGACCGCGACAAACGGATGTTTGCGGCGCAGGCTCAGTTCGTGGACGGTCTGCGCGGCCAATTCCTTGCCCGTGCCCGACTCGCCGACGAGCAGCACCGAGGCCGCGGTCGGCGCGACGCGTCCGATCTGGTCGTAGACGGACTGCATCGCGGGCGAATTCCCGAGCATGAGCCCGAAGCGTCCCATGCGGCGCAATTCGCCGCGCAGCGTGCCGATTTCCGCCTTGAGATCGCCCGACCGCGGAATGCGGTTGACGATCGATTTGACGCGCTGCAAGTTGATCGGCTTGACAAGATAGTCGGTCGCGCCGTTCTTGAGCGCGTTGACGGCGCTCTCGACCGTCGCATGCCCCGTGATCACGATGATCTCGACGCCGGTCGGATCGAGGTCCTCGAACAGATCGACGCCGCTGCCGTCGGGCAGCTTCAGGTCGGTGAACACGACGTCCGGGATCTGACGCACGATCTGAATACGCGCCTCGCGCAGATCGCCGGCGGTCACGCAAGTCAGCCCGTCGTCGCGAATCACCTCGGCGAGCGCCTGACGGGTCTCGAGATCGTCATCGACAATCAGAACATGTGGCATACGGAATGGACCGGTGAAGTTGAATGCGCCGCACGTCGCCGCGCGTCACCGCCGCGGCAACGGCGGACGGCATTCATGAAGCACAAAATACCTGACGCGAACGCCGTCCGGAAAGGTTTGCCGGACGGCGTTCGCATACGGTCTGCGCTCTCGATTATAGAGTTTGCGTCTACACCGCGCGACCGCCATGCGCGCGGCGCGCGTCGACGCGCGTCATGCAAGCCGCGTGTCGCCGGGCCTCAGCGCGACACGAGTACGCCAAGCAGCAGCCCGACGCCCACCCCGATCCCGATCGCCTGCCACGGGTTGTCGCGCACGTATTGCTCGGTATTGTCGGCGGCGACGCGATATTTGCCGCGCGCGACACCCGAGGCCTCCGCGAGCGCCTGTTTCGCCTGCTCGATGCGCGCACGCATGCGTTCGCGCAGCACATCGACCTGTTCACCCGACACACTCGCGGTGAGTCGCAACAACGCTTCGCTGTCTTCGATCAGCGTACGCAGGTCCTCGCGGATTTTCTGACGGCCCCATTGGAGCTGAAGCGATGAGTCGTTCATATCGTGCCTCCGGATGTGTCGTTGACGATGCCGCGCGGGTGTGCCGTGCGCAGGGTCGAGAATCGGTCAGGTGGAGAATCGGTCAGGTGATCAGATACGCAGCTTCCGTGCCATCGCGGATCGGGCAGGCGCCGTATCCGGCGCGTACCTCGCGCATCGGCCCCACGCACGCGCCTCATTCGCGCGAACAGCCGGGTGCGCGGGCCACGCGACGTGCGCAACGCGATCGGACGCTTGCGCCCGATCGCGCGTGCAAACACGTAAGTCTTACGGAATCCCATGTAACGGCTGCACGGCTTCGCCCGCTCAGGCGCGTCGCGATGGGCGCGCAATCGCAAGGCACAGGCGCCCCCGCCTGTTTTGGCGCGACGATTTCCGTTAGCATGGAGCTTTATTTTGAGACGCGGCCGTCGGCCTCCTTGACCGGATCTACATGGCATCCATTGAAAGCCCCGATACGCCGAGCGACAACGCCGAGCCGACCCCCGCGCCGCGCCGTCGCTCGAAACGTGCCGCCGTGGGCGCTGTTGCCGGACTCAAATCGTTCGGCTTGCTCTATGGCTCGTCGAATGCGATGGAAACGTTGTACGAGCAGATCCATCGTGTCGCCGAAACGGACGCGACGGCGCTGATCATCGGTGAATCCGGGACCGGCAAGGAACTCATCGCGCGCACGATTCACGACCACAGCGCGCGCAAGGACGGCCCGTTCATCGCGGTCAATTGCGGCGCCATTCCCGACAACCTCATCGAGGCCGAACTCTTCGGTCACGAACGCGGCAGCTTTACGGGCGCGGTGCAGAATCGCATCGGCTATTTCGAGCATGCGAACAACGGCACGCTGTTTCTCGATGAAATCACGGAGATGGCGGCCGTGCGTCAAGTCAAGTTGCTGCGCGCGCTCGAGACAGGCACGTTCTATCGTGTGGGCGGCACCGAGCAATTGACGTCGAACGTGCGCGTCATCGCCGCGACCAATCGCGACCCGGCGACTGCGGTCAAGGAAAACGGCCTGCGCGAAGATCTCATGTACCGGCTCGCGGTCTTCCCGCTGCGCGCGCCGCCGCTGCGCGAGCGCGACAACGATCGCGAATATCTGGCCCAACACTTCCTCGCCGAACTCAACGCGCAGGAAGGCACCGAGAAGACTTTTTCGAAGAAGGCGTTCGAAACGCTGCGCGCCTATGCATGGCCCGGCAACGTGCGCGAGCTCAAGAACGCCGTCTATCGCGCGTATATTCTCGCGGAGACGGTCGTCGATCTGCCGCATCCGCATCTGCAGATACGGCAGCGCAAGGCCGTCGCGCAAGGCGACGGGATGAGCGTATGGGTCGGCACGCCGCTCGCGGACGCGCAGAAGCAGATCATTCTCGGTACGCTCAAGCATTGCAACGGCGACAAGCGCAAGACCGCGAAAGCGCTCGGCGTGAGCCTCAAGACGCTCTACAACCGTCTCGGCGCCTACGAGAACGAAGGCACGACGCAAGCCGATGCCGAATCGGGCGACGAGCCGTCGGACGACGCAACGTAACGCGCCTCGACGTCAAAGCGTCACGCCGCCAATCTGTACGCGAGACGCGTACTTTTCCCCTAGCGGCCCGGCCGGTAAAAAAACGCGCCGCCCGGCACAACACTGCACGGCGCGGCGCGCAACTCGCACTACCAGATCACTCACAATCACCGCGCCTCCCGACCGGCTTCGCCGCTCCAACCGTCGACGCCGGCGAAACGCACTGTGCTTGCCTCCGTGATCCAGCAACGCACGTGCCGCGCACCGTACCCCATCAAGACAAAGGGCGCCGGTCAGATTGACCGGCGCCCTCGAAAATCAAGCCATTCGGCGGCATGCCATGCCGATGACGCGCCCGGATTCCGAATCGACAATGCCGTCCTTTCCGATTCGGGCCGCGTCACCCTCGATCAGACCGCAATATCCTCAAGACTAAACATTTCGGCCTGGTCGTTATACGAAAAGATTTCCGCATAACGGCCCCAGTTGATCACCGCATCGAGCGTTTGTTCCGCGGCCGAATCCGAGAGGAAATCCTCGAGTTCCTGTTCGAAGCGCACACGCGGCGCGCGATGTCCGGGCCGCTCGTTGAGCACGGTCCGGATGCGCGCCGCGAGCGGCACATACCGGACCACGTGTTCGGCGAACATGCGCTTACGCTCGTCGGTGCCGTAGTCGCTGAAGATCTTGCCGGCTTGCGTGAGCATGATGTCGCCCTCGCGCATATCGGCAAAGCCCAGGTGCTGCATCATTTCGGCCACCGGGAACAGCTCGTCGACTTCGAGATGCAGCGTGCGCGCGACCTCGGGCAAGTCGGCCTTGCCGTTGTACGGCGCCGCCGCGAGCGTCTCGATGAGACCGGCCATGAGGTTCGTCGACACGGGCGGCAGCCAGCTGCCGAGCGTGAGCTGTCCGGGCCGGGCCAGATCGGCGATCAAGCGCGTGGTCATCTTCGCGTAGATGTCGTCGACGAGCTGGCGGAACGCGGGATCGAGACGATTGCGCGGGTGCGCGAACGGCACCTTGATTTCGGCGATCACGCGACCCGGATTCGACGACAGCACCATGATCCGGTCGCACATGAACACCGCTTCCTCGATGTTGTGCGTGACGATGAGCACCGACTTGATCGGCAGCTTGCGTTCGTTCCAGAGATCGAGCAGGTCGGTGCGCAGCGTTTCGGCCGTCAGCACGTCGAGCGCCGAGAACGGCTCGTCCATGAGCAGCAAGGTCGGATCGACGACGAGCGCGCGCGCGAAGCCGACGCGCTGGCGCATGCCGCCCGAGAGTTCGCGCGGATACGCGTTCTCGAAGCCGTCGAGACCGATCAGGTCGATCGCCTTGAGCGCGCGTTCGCGACGCTCGCGCGGACCGACGCCGAGCGCTTCGAGTCCGGCTTCGACGTTCTGCAGCACGGTCAGCCACGGGAACAGCGCGAAGGTCTGGAACACCATCGCGACACCTTCGGCCGGGCCGGTCAGCGGCTTGCCGAGATAGTCGACTTCGCCGCCCGTCGGACGGATCAGGCCCGCGATGATACGCAGCAGCGTCGACTTGCCCGAGCCCGAACGGCCGAGCAGGCCGACGATCTCGCCGTCCTTGAGCGTGAGATTCGCGTCGTCGAGCACGAGCAGCTCGCCTTGCGGTTTCGCAAAGCCGCGCCGCACATGACTCACGCGAAGGATTTCGGCCGCCGCGGTGGCGTTGGCCGGCGCGGGCGCGTTGGCGGGCGCAGGGGTGATACTCGGATTGAGCATGGCGGAATCCCGATCAGTTCAGACGAAGCTTTTCTTCTGCGTACGCATAGAGCGGACGCCAGAGCACGCGGTTGAACAGCGTGACGAACAGCGACATCACCGCGATGCCGAGGATGATGCGCGGATAGTCGCCCGCGGTCGTCGTCTGCGCGATATAGGCGCCGAGACCGTGCGCGGTCACGTGCTGGTCGCCCCACGACACCGCCTCGGACACGATGCTCGCGTTCCACGCGCCGCCCGAGGCCGTGATGGCGCCGGTCACGAAATACGGGAAGATGCCGGGCAGCATCGCCTGACGCCACCACTGCCAACCGCGGATCCGGAAATTCGTCGCGGCTTCCTTGAAGTCGTTCGGATAGGCCGTGGCCCCCGCGACGACGTTGAAGAGGATGTACCACTGCGTGCCGAGCACGATCAGCGGCGAGAGCCAGATATCGGGGTTCAGATGGAACCGCACGATCACGATGACGAACACCGGGAACAGCAGATTCGCCGGAAACGCTGCGAGGAACTGCGCCAGGGGCTGAACCTTTTCGGCGAGCGCGGGGCGCAGGCCGATCAGCACGCCAAGCGGCACCCAGATCACGGAAGCGATCGCGATCAGCAGCAGCACGCGCAGCAACGTGATCAGACCGAGCACAAAGACTTCGCCGACGTCGTGCCAGCTCACGCCGGTCGAGACGAAATCGACGACGTGCCAGACGACGTAGACCGCGAGCGCGAGCAACAGCACGCCCCAGACGAGGTCCGCGACGCGCGTCGACGGACGCGGAATCGCGGGCACGATCGACGGGAAGCTCGGTGCGCGCACGCGGAACGGGATCCGCGCGAGCGTCGACAGCAGCCACGCGCCAGGCACGAGCAGTTGATGGATCAGGCGCGTGCGGCGGATCAGATCGAGCAGCCACGATCCGGGCGCCTCGCCCGAACTCGTCGTTTCCATGCGGAACTTGTCCGACCACGCGACGAGCGGACGGAACAGCAATTGGTCATAGGCGAGAATCACGACGGTCATCGCGACGATGACCCATCCGACGGCCGCCATATTCTTCTGATCGATCGCAGTCGCGAGATACGCGCCGATGCCCGGCAGCGTGATCGTCCGGTTGCCGACCGTGATGGCCTCCGACGCGACGACGAAGAACCAGCCGCCCGACATCGACATCATCATGTTCCAGATGAGGCCCGGGAGCGAGAACGGCACTTCGAGCTTCCAGAAACGCTGCCACGCGGTCAGATGAAAACCGCGCGAGACTTCATCGAGATCGCGCGGGATCGTGCGCAGCGACTGATAGAAGCTGAACGTCATGTTCCACGCCTGGCTCGTGAAGATCGCGAAGATCGCCGCGCACTCGGCGCCCGCGACGCGCGTCGGGAACAAGGCGATGAAGAACGTGACCGTGAACGAGATATAGCCGAGCACCGGCACCGACTGCAGGATGTCGAGAATCGGCACGAGCACCGTCGCCGCGCGCCGGCTCTTGGCCGCGAGCGTGCCGTAGATCAGCGTGAAGACGAGTGACGCCACCATCGCCGCAAGCATGCGTAACGTCGTGCGTAACGCGTATTCGGGCAAATTCGCGGGGTCCAGCGAGATGGTTTGCGTCTGCAGCATCGCGATCGGCGCCATCGTCTGGTGAAATCCGATCGCAGCCATCGCGATGATCGAAATGATCATCGGAAACGCGACGAAGTCCCAGCGATTGGGCAGCAGTCGCCAGGCGGACGCGTTTGCATTGGGAAGTTCGAAACCAAAGGCCATGGCCGCTCCTGTCGAGAGGCACGACACTACTACAACCCATGTGACAGTTACAACCTTTGCCACACCGGCGCGCCGCAATGCAACATTCGGCGCTCGCCCGCGCACGCAAGGCTTTCGCAAGCCGTCGCAAGGTAACTGGAGCGCGCCGTATCGACACCCTCGCCGACATCCGCATCTCGCGCCTCGGCGCCGCTCGCGCGCAACGCGTGAAAACCCGATATTTTCAAATACCGCGGCGCCGCGAATTAATCACTGCGATGGGATTAATCGGTATTCAACTCGAGGCGAATCGGCGATTTACGCCCATTACCGTTCGGCTCCGGAATTACGTCGCAACGCCTGTTGCAGAATATCTCCGAAAAAAAATAGATCCCGAACGAATGCACACATGCGCTTATATAAAGTATTCGGAGGCGGCGCCGTTATAGCCGATTATTGCTCTGCGCACGCTGCGCGCGCACCGGACCCATGCGGCATCTCGCCCGCCCTCGCCTGCCCCGTTTCGTCACGCTTCCGGCTCGCCCCGCCGTGAGGCGCAGCCTCGTGCGCCTTGCCGGCTTGCTCGCCGCGGGCGCGTTGATCGTATCGAGCTGGTGGGTCGCCGACGACCTCGCGAATCGGCTCGCCCGAAACGAACTCGGCGCGACGGCCGAGGCGCGCGTGCAGATCGCCTCGGCCGTCGCCGAGAGCGTCGCGCAGTCGCTCGACGGCGACCTCGCGTTGCTGCGCGGCATTCCGACAACCGTCGCCGCGACGCCGTTCATCCGCGACACGCTCGTACCCAATTCGGCGCTCTCGCTCGCGGCAATGCGCACCCTATCGGAGGATGCGCGCCGCGAGAGCCTCGAAAGCAATCCCCAGCTCGCGCCGCTCAATGCCTTCCTGCAACGCGTCAGCGATCTGGCCGATATCGACGCGGTCTGGGTCGTCACGCGCGACGGACTCTGCATCGCGGCGAGCAACGCGAAAACCGTCACGTCATTCGTCGGTGACGACGTCGCGGACCGCCCGTACATGGGCGCGATCGCGACGGGTACGACGACGATCGGTTTTGCGCGCGGACATACGACGGGCCGGCCCGGCATCTACGTCACCGCGCCGGTCATTTTGAACAACACCGTCATCGGCGCCATCGTCGGCAAGCTCAATACGAGCCGCGCGCGCCACTGGGTCGCGCAGCCCGGCGCCTTCATCGCCGACCAGAACGGCGTCATCGTGCTCGCGCAGGATCCGTCGCTCGAGCTCTACGCCTTGCCCGGCGCGTCCGTGCTGACCATGTCGCGCGAGATGCGCGCGATCACGTACGCCCAGCAGATCTTCCCGACACTGACCGTCAGTTCGGAGGGCGCGCGCGTGCATGCGCTCGCGCCCTGGCTGCCGGCCGAGATCGCCAACGAACTCGTGTCGATCGAAAACGGTCCGCCGTCGCTGCTCGAAGTCAGGAAGGCCGAGCACGCCGGCCTCTCGGCGGGTCTCATCGCGCCGCTCGACGTCTGGGACGACGCGCGCGCGACGTTCCGGCGCAATCGCTTCCTGATCTTCCTCGCGGTGCTCAGCGTGATGACCGTCGGCATCGTGCTCGCGCTCTCGTATTACCGCGAGCGGCACCTGCACCACAACACGCGGGACATGGCCGACCAACTCAAGCAAGCCAACGCGCGGCTCTCCGATGAAGCACGCTACGACTCGCTGACCGGCGCGCTCTCGCGTCGCTACTTCCTCGATTTGCTGTCGACGCAAATGCGCGCCTCGCAGCTTTCGCGCGCGCCGTTGACGGTCGCGATCGCCGATCTCGACCACTTCAAGCAGATCAACGACCGCTGCGGCCACGCGACGGGCGACCGCGCGCTCGAGTACTTCCTGTCCGTCTGCGAGCGCGTGCTGCGCGTCGGCGACTCGGTCGGCCGTCTGGGCGGCGAGGAGTTCGGCATCCTGATGCCCGGCGCGCCGCCCGGCCAAGCCGAGCGCGTGGCCGAGGCGATCCGGATCGAATTCCGGCGCGCGCGGCCCAAATCGATTCCCGACGACGTCGGTCTCAGCGTGAGCCTCGGCATCGCGACGGCGATCCGCAACGACACGCCCGAGCGCCTGCTCTCGCGCGCCGACCAGGCGCTCTATCTCGCCAAGGCCCGCGGCCGCAATCGATCGGTGGTATTCGATACGCAGACAGGCGCCGATTCGCGCGCGAACGCGGCCGAGAGCCGCGCGGCCGAAAACCGTCCGTCGGAGACCCGCATGTCGGATACCCGCACGTCCGAGAGCCACACGCCCGAGAGCCACACGCCCGAAACCCGCGCGACCGTCTGAGCGCCGGGGTCTTGCGCGCATCCGTGCCGGACCGGTTATCATCAGTCTTCACAACCGGCTATAGGAGGCGCGCATGAAGGGTAACCTCGTCATCGTCTGCCGCGATCAGGACGCTCACGACTTCGACGCGATCATGTCCGAGTACGGCGCGTTCCAGACTCGGCTTTCATCAACCGCCTGGTATCTCAAACTCGAGATCGCGCCGGAACTTGTGCAGGAAGAGATCGTTCAGCGACTCGGCAAGTATGCGACGCACTATATCTTCGAAGCCACGTCGGTCACGTTCAACACGGTCGATAGCGAAGCCGCGGCTTCGTTGAACGCCTTGTTCGAGGATTGATCGGCGCCGCGCGGCCCGACCCGCGCACGCGACACGTTCAGGCCGGACCTCGGCCCGCATGGAACGACCCCGCTTTCGAGCGGGTTTTTTTATGGCCGGCGCAAACGCGCACCCGTGCGCGCCCGCCTCGCGTTACTTCTTCTTGGGTCGAAACGCCGTGACCACGCGCGCGTCGGTCTCGATATACGGACCGCCGATGAGGTCGATGCAGTACGGAACGGCGGCGAAGATGCCCGGCACGATCGACGCGCCGTCGGCGTCGCGCAGCCCTTCGAGCGTCTCGCGAATCGACTTGGGCTGCCCCGGCAGATTGACGATCAACGCCGCATGGCCGTCGATCTCGCGAATCGCCGCGACTTGCCGCGAGAGGATCGCGGTCGGCACGAAACGCAGGCTGATCTGGCGCATCTGTTCGCCGAATCCCGGCATCTCCTTGGTCGCGACCGAGAGCGTCGCCTCGGGCGTCACGTCGCGCCGCGCGGGACCCGTGCCGCCCGTCGTGAGCACGAGGTCACAGCGCGCGACATCGACCAGCTCGACGAGCGTCGCGCGTATCGTCTCGCGTTCGTCGGGAATCAAGCGGGTCTCATGCGTCCACGGGCTCGTGAGCGCGGCGCCGAGCCATTCGACGAGGCCCGGAATGCCTTTGTCCTCATAGACGCCCGCACTCGCGCGATCGCTGATCGAGACGAGTCCGACGCGCAGCGCGCGCCGCGCAGGCGCGTCGGTCGGCTCCGCACGCGTCGCGCTCGATGCCGCCTCCGCGTCCGACGGCGGCTCAGTACTCGCCATCGTCGTCCTCGTGGTCCGTCGCAGAGACGTCGGACGCCTCCCCGGCTGACGCACCCGCTTCGTCCTGCGCGGCCTTGATCCAGTGGAACAGTTCGCGGAAATGCTTGGGCGGGCGTTGCTGCTGCTGATCGCGCCGCGCGCTGCGGATCAGGTTGCGTCCCGTCTGCACGTCGGCCGACGGATACTTCGCGACGAATTCGGTCAGCACCGCATCATCGGCAAGCAGGCGCTCGCGCCAGCGCTCGATCGCATGGAGCCGGACGGTCTCGGCCTTGCTGACGCCGTTGTAGGCGTCGAGCGCCGCGCGGATTTTCTGGACTTCCTCGTCGTGCAGCGACCGCATGACCTTGCCGACATACTGAAGCTGACGCCGCTTGCCTTCGTGATCCGTGATGCGCCGCGCCTCGCGCACGGCCTCGTCGAGGTTCTCGGGCAGCGGCATTTTCTTGTGCGCGTCCTTCGAGAGCGCGACGAGTTCCGCGCCGAGCACCTGCAATTCTTGCATCTCGCGCTTGAGCTGCGACTTGCTCGGGCGGCCGTCGTAGGGATCGTCCTCGTCGTCGCGCGGCGAACGGGAGGCGGGGAGGGTTCGGGGTCTTTGCGTCATGCCGCGTATTGTACGCCGCACGCGCGCCGCGACGGCTTCGGGACCTTTGCGCCAAGCCTTGCTATGATCGCGTGCATCAAGGAGAACCCATCGACCATGTCCGCGCCCCCGCGTTACTTCCCGCATACACAGGACCAGCTCAAAGAAATCGCCGCGGACATCCTGCGGCACGCCCAATCCCTCGGCGCGACCGACGCCGCGACCGAATTGTCCGAAGGCGACGGCCTCTCGGTCACCGTGCGCCGCGGCGAGGTCGAGACGATCGAGCACAACCGCGACAAGATGGTCGGCGTCACGGTGTTCATCGGACAGAAGCGCGGCAACGCGAGCACGTCGGATTTTTCGCCGGCCGCGCTGCGCGACACCGTCGCGGCCGCGTACAACATCGCGCGTTTCACGGCCGAAGACGATTGCGCGGGTCTCGCCGAGACCGAATTGCTTGAAACGCAGCCGCGCGACCTCGACCTGTTCCATCCGTGGCCGGTGTCGGCCGACGAGGCTGTCGAGATCGCACGGCGCGCGGAGCGCGCGGCGTTCGACACGTCGAGCACGATCAAGAACAGCGAAGGCGCGAGCGTCTCGGCCCAGCATTCGCAATTCGTGCTCGCGACCACGCGCGGTTTCTCCGCGGGCTATCCGTTCTCGCGTCATTTCGTCTCGTGCGCGCCGATCGCGGGCTCGGGCCGCAATATGCAACGCGACGATTGGTACACATCGCAGCGCAGCGCCGACACGCTCGCGAAACCCGAAGCCGTGGGCCGCTACGCGGCCGAACGCGCGCTCGCGCGACTGGGCGCGCGACGGCTCGACACGCGCAAGTGCCCCGTGCTGTTCGAGGCGCCGCTCGCGGCGGGGCTGCTCGGCGCGTTCGTGCAGGCCACGAGCGGCGGCGCGCTCTATCGGAAGACGAGCTTTCTCGTCGACAGCCTCGGCAAGCCCGTATTCGCACCGCACATCGACATCGTCGAAGATCCGCATGTCGCACGCGCGATGGGCAGCTCGCCGTTCGACGAGGAAGGCGTGCGCACGCACCGGCGCGACGTCGTCAACGCGGGCGTCGTGCAGGGGTATTTCCTCTCGACGTACTCGGCACGCAAGCTCGGCATGAAAACGACGGGCAACGCGGGCGGCTCGCACAATCTGGCGCTGCGCAGCCGGCTCACGCGCGACGACGACGATTTCGAAGCGATGCTGCGCAAGCTCGGCACGGGCCTGCTGCTGACCGAACTCATGGGCCAGGGCGTCAACTACGTGACGGGCGACTACTCGCGCGGCGCGGCGGGCTTCTGGGTCGAGAACGGCAAGATCCAGTATCCGGTCGAGGAAATCACGGTCGCGAGCACGCTGCAGGACATGTTCCGGCATATCGTCGCGATCGGCGCCGACACGATCGTGCGCGGCACGAAACAGACGGGCTCGGTACTCATCGAGCAGATGACGATCGCGGGTCAGTAAGCGGGTCGGTGCGGGTCGGCAAGCGGGTCAACAACGCCCGTCAATGTCGCCGGGCCGGCACGCCGTTCACGCACGGCGTGCGTAGCGGGCCCACGAATAGGGCCACGCATCGGGCGCCGTCGACGCCGGATATTCGCGTGAGACCTCACGCCAGACCGCGGGATCGGGCGCCGCGAACGTCGCGTCGCCTTCGACGTCGCGTTCGATTTCCGTGATCACGAGCGCGTCGGCGCGATCGATCCCTTCGCGATAGAGCTCCGCGCCGCCGATCAGATAAGCATCCGCGACGCCCTCGCGTTCGCATGCCGCCAGCGCCTCGGCGAGGCCGCCGACCGTCTCGCAGCCGTCGAAGCGGCGCGAGGGATCGCGCGTGACGACGAGATTGCGCCGTCCGGGCAACGCGCGGCCGATCGACTCATGCGTCTTGCGACCCATGATGACGGGCGCGCCCATCGTCGTGCGCTTGAAAAACTTGAGGTCTTCGGACAGATGCCAGGGCAACTGGTTGTCGCGGCCGATCACGCCGTTCCGGGCGCGCGCGACGATCAGGATCAGACGGGTCATGAAGCCGACACGATGCGTAAGTGAGCAGAGCCGGCATTCTACGCCGCGCCCGCGCGTCGTGATGCGATGCGCGGCCGAAGCCACCCTGCCGCTCCACCGCCATCACGGCGCCGAACACGCCGCTGCGGTGACCGCATCGCCGCGCCGCGAG
The DNA here is from genome assembly GCF_003628125.1 of Pararobbsia silviterrae. Classification (GTDB taxonomy): domain Bacteria; phylum Pseudomonadota; class Gammaproteobacteria; order Burkholderiales; family Burkholderiaceae; genus Pararobbsia; species Pararobbsia silviterrae. The sequence continues at coordinate 1,036,288 of NZ_RBZU01000001.1, read as the reverse complement.
ACCGGTCAGATCGGCGCGCAGTCCGCGCGCCGGCGGTCGACGGGCGCCATCGGCGTGCGCTCGAGCATCGCATGACGCGACACCGCCGTGCCGCATGCGCCGATGCCGAGCATCGACCGGTCGCCGACGGCGAGATCGGCGCCATGCTCGCTCGACGCCGTGTCGGGCCACACGGGCCAGACCATCTCGCAGACGCGCGACATGACGCCGCTGAAGCCGCGCGCGGCATCGCCGTCCGCCGGGAGCGCGGGATGCGCGAATATCGTCACGCTCGCGACGCGCGCGTGCGGCGCGACGGCCGACGCACGGCGGCGGCGCGTGCGCGGCTCAGTCGGGCTCTTCGTCAAATGTCCGTTCATCGGTGTCCCTCAAGCCGTGCGAACCCATTAAACGATATAAGGTCACGCGCGAAATCCCAAGGTCCATCGCGGCCTCATTGAGTCGATGCCGGTGGCGCAGCAACGCTTGCTCGATCGCCTTGCGCTCGGCATCCTCACGCGCTTGCGCGAGCGTGATCGGAAGCTGGCTCGTGAAGTGGTCGAGCCCGAGATCCTCGGCCGACAGCAACCGTCCTTCGGCCATTACGATCGCGCGGCGCACGCGATTGATCATCTCGCGCACATTGCCCGGCCAGCCGTAGTTGTACATCGCCTCGATGGCCGAAGCCGTGAAGCCGCGAATCTTTCGTGCGCTATCGCTTCTGAATTTCTGAAGCACATGGTGCGCGAGAATCTCGATGTCCTTGCCGCGCGCGCGCAGCGGCGGTTCATCGACGCGCACGACGCAGAGCCGATGAAACAGGTCCGCGCGAAAACGTCCTTCGTGCATGGCGACATCGAGATCGACGTGCGTCGCCGAGATGATCCGCACGTCGACGGCGATCGAATCGCGGCCGCCGAGCCGTTCGATCTTGCCCTCCTGCAGAAAACGCAGCAGCGAGGCCTGGCTTTCGAGCGGCAAGTCGCCGATTTCGTCGAGAAACAGCGTGCCGCCACCCGCCGCCTCGACCCTGCCGATCTTGCGTTGATTCGCCCCCGTGAACGCGCCGCGCTCATAGCCGAACAGTTCGGACTGCAGCAGATGGTGCGGGATCGCGCCGCAATTGATCGCGACGAACGGAGCCTTCTTGCGTTCCGATCGCTCGTGAATCGCGAGCGCGGTCAGCTCCTTGCCCGTACCCGATTCTCCGGCGATAAAGACCGACGCGTCGGTATTGCCGAGCTTTCGGATCGTCCGGAACAGCTGCTGCATCGCGTCGCACGTGCCGACCATCTCGTCGTCGCTCGTCGCGGCGACACTTTGCGCGACATCGAAATCGCAGAGCGTGATCATGCCGAACGCGTGGCCGAGCACGAAATTGATCGCCTCGTTCGAACACGGCTGCTTCAGATAATCGAAGCAGTAGTTGCGGATCAGCCGGCGCAACCCGAGATCGTCGAGCTGGACGGACGGTGTCACCGCGACCCAACCGATATTCGTGCGACGCAGGCAGGCTTCGAGCGCGCCGAGGTCGCGATTCGAAAATCCGCCCGACAGATCGACAAGTCCGGCCGCCGCGTCGTCGCTGCGCATCAGACGCGAGGCGTCGGCGACCGAGCGCGCGAACTGCACGCGCCAGCCATGTTCGCCGAGATAGTCGGCAAGATCGTCGCGCGGCTGACGCGACAGATAGATCATGCTGCGTTCCGATTGCAGCGCCTCGCGCGTCTTCGCGGTGCCGCCCACGCTCGTGAGTTGCGCGCGGATGGACGGCGCGTCGCCGTCGTCGGCCGAGGTCGCGACCGAAGGCCGGTCGATCCGGCCGTCGAGCAGACCCGCGCTTGCGACCGGGTGCACCGTTGTCAGGTGAGTGGATTCACGCACAATAGCCTCTTCTCGTCGCAATCAAAACGTGTACGGGAACCGCAAACCGACAACGAAGTTGGGCGCATCGGGCGTGAGCCCGATACTGACCGAACCATTGATCGTCAAATGCTTGTTGATGACCTGGTTGAGCCCGAAGTTCATGGTCGATGCATTGGTCTGACTTCCCGCCACCTTTTCGTAACCCGACCCCGAATCGATCTTCGTTTCCGGCTCGACCGCCGTCGTGAACGACAGACTGGCCGAGGTCTTGTCGGACAACGCGATCGCCGCGCCCGCACCGACCTGGATGATGTCGCCGAGCTTGACCTTGGCGGGCTCGACCTGTCCCTGAACCGACGAGATGTCGGCAAACGAACGCGCAACGTTATAGGTATAGGACAGGCTGCCGAATAGCACCACCGGATCGTAGGTTTTGAGGACCGAGACGCCGGCGGTGAAATTCCAAATACCGGTACCCGTCGGCAATCGGGTCGGCGTGATGAGGTTGTTGTTGTCCGCGTCGGGACTCACGAGCTTGATGCCGAACGGCGAGGTCCCCGTGTCGCTCTTGACGCGCAGGCTCGCGACGATGTCGGGCCACGCGTTCGTCTCCTTGAAGACCTGGTAGTAGATGCCGAAATTCACGTCGCCGATATTGCTGCTGTTGACCGACGTATCGGTCAACGTCGACGACGCGCCGCCCGCGCCGCCGCTGATGAACGTGCTGCTGCGGTACATGTACGGCAGATCGAGATCGACGCTGATGCGGTCCGTGAGCCCGTAGCGCACGTCGACGTCGTATTGGTATTGCGACGCCTTGGTCTGGTCGAGATTGATATTGCCGAGGAAGATCGCGTCGAGGGCGAGAAAGCCCGTGAGCGAGAGTTCTCGACGGTCGTAATACGTGTACGACAGACCCTGGTCGATCGTGAGCTTGTGATCGAAGAGCGGCGCGTGTTCCTTCTGCACGACCGCCTCTTCGCTTTGCGTGCGTTCGGGCTCGGCCGCCTGGTTGTCGGTGCCGATCGTGGGCGTCGCCGAATTCGCGCCGGTGTCCGGCGATGCGTTCGGCGTGACGGCCACGCCGTTCGCCGTGCCCTGCGCCGCGCCGTTGACCGCGCCCGCGGCGCCCGCGGCCGCCGGGCCGCCCGAACCATAGGGCACGGACGGCCCGGCGTCGGCCTGCGCGACCTGCACGCCCATGCCGTCGGCGGGTGCGGCGCCGTCGACGTTCTGCACGCCGAACTGCGAAGCCGCGTAGCCCGGCTCGCCGCGCCCGCGCTGGGCCATTTCAAGCTCGACGATATGGTTTTCGAGCGACTTGATCTCCTTCTGCTGTTGTTCGACGACCCGCGACAACATGTCCAACCTCTGCTCTACCGTTTGCGACTCGAGCGACTGCGCGTAGGCGCCGCCGGACACCGCCATCAGAACCGCCGTTGCGCAGGGCACCATCGCATGCGGCGCGCACGACCCGTACAAGCTTCTGCTTTGCGTTTTCATTGTTGTCCCCCCGGTTGCAAGCGCGCCTGGTCTACAGCGCCCCCGCGAATGGACCGTTCGGTCCGTTTCAAAATCGCACTGCCGCATCGCGATGCCGCGCGATACGCAGTCCGGTGCTTCCTTGCTCGGCTCGCCTGACTTCTTGTGTTCGATGCGGGTCGCCGCGCCGACGGCGCGGGGCCCGTTATTTTTTGAGCGATGTCATATTGGCCAACGCCGCCTGCACACCCATGAGCCGCAATTGATTCGCGGTCAGCGCACTGGTCTGCAGATGAAGCTGGAGCTGATTCATCACGGCCTGGTTGTTACCCGCGATCTTCATGAGCTGCGCGATGTTTGCGCTCTGGGTCGCATTGGCCGTGACTTGCTGCGTCGCAACGCCCGCGGGCGTCGTGAGTTTGAGAACCGCACCCGTGCTGTTGAATGCGATGCTTGCCGCGAGCCCGTTCGCTCCGCTCGCGTTGGCCGAGGTCTGGCCGTTGAGGATCTGTGACGCCGCCGAGGTCGGCGAAAAGTCGATCGTCGCGGTATTGCTGCCGACGTTGTTATTGCCCGCGACCTGCGTGACCTGCGACACACCGTTGACCTGGACGTTCTCGCCGCCCGTTGTCGTGGCGCCGTTCGCGCCGTTGTTGAGCAGGCCGCTGACGTACGTATTGACGGCCTGATTCGTTTGGCTCACGAGCTCGTTGACGATCGCGGTCGCGCCGGTCTTCGCCGTGTACCCGGTCGCGGTCTTCGAGACGGCAAGTGTGCCTGTGGCGGAAACAGATTCGCCGTTCGGAAGCTGCCATTGCGACAGCAGATTCAATACAAAGCCGGAAATGGTCGACACACCGACCGCCTTCCCGGTCTGAGCCGCGAGCACCTCATCGCCGACGGGTTGCAGCATCGGCTCCGCAACGGACGCGGTGAAGGGACTCATCAATTCGGCGTTTGCGAAACCTGGCGCCATCACCCCAGCGGCAAGCGCCAGCACGAGCATTCTTCGCTTCATTATGTAATCAGAACAAGTCTGCCTTGATCAAACCGAAGTCGACAAAGGGAGTCGGGCTGGTGCCCGTCTCCAGAGCACGTTCGCGCAGCCTCAGCGCGAGCGACTCGTTGTTCTGCAGCAGCGGTGAATCCTCCCTGAAGGGTTTGCCGAGCACCGCGAAGACGAGTCCATTCCATGTCTTCACGAAGTCCGACTCGAGCACGATCCGGTTCCCGAGCGCCGGGTCGGCGATAAAAATCCGCTGGTCCTCTGCGTGCTTGACCAGGACGAAATGTTCATAGCCGTCGATATTCATGAGGACCATGACCGGTATCTGCAGCTTGTAGAGCGCGTCGACGTTCACGCGAAATCCGCGGCCGCGCAGGCCGATCGTCTCGACGAACTTCTTCATGTCGAGCATCGAGAAGCCGTTCTTCTCGACGACTTCGGGTGTCGAAAACACCATCATTCGCTTGATCAGTTCGGGCTCGGGGATCTTGATCCCGTAGCCGTAGTCGAGCAGCGTCGCGAGCGCGGCCGCGCCGCAGCTGTAGTCGAACTGCTGCGTGTGAATGTTCTGATAACGAATGTCGCGAATCGACTTGACGCTCTTGACGAGCGGCACGCCGGCGAACGGTGTCGTTTCAACAAGCGCAACCTGGGCGAAGCAGTGGCCTGCTACGCCCAGCAATGTCCCGGTAGTGACTGCGCGTATCCACCGACGCGGGATGGGTCCGGTCATTACGGTCTCCTGCCCTGCTGGCGGCGCCGTTTTCTTGGACGGCCTTGCACCAGTAAGAAACACGTCTATGTCCCCGCGCCGCATGCGCGGCGCGGGTCAGGTGCTGCGCTCGTTAGTGCGTCACGCTCGCCACGGCCAGACCGTTGTGCTGAAGGTTGCCGCCGCCGGTCGCGATGTTCACGCCGATATTGCCCGTGGCGCCGTTCAACGCGTTGTTGCCCAGCGTGGACGAACCGTTGAACGTACCCGTGACTTGCGCGTTCGCGTCCTGCGTGCTGTCGTCGGTCGCGACGATCGCACCGCCTTGCGAGTACTTGCCGCTCGGCGTCGACGAGACGAGTGCGAGGCTGTTGTTCTGAACGTTGCCGATACCCGACGACACGTTGACGCCGACATTACCCGTCGCGCCTTGCAGCGCCTTGTCGCCGACCGAAGCGACCAGGTTGTAGTTGTCGATCGTGCCCTTGCCTTCGGAGGTCTGCGACGAGAACACTTGCGCATTGCCGAACGTCTTGCCCGCGTCGATCGAGGCAAGCGACGCGTTGTTCGACTGTGCGTTGTCGATACCCGTCGTGATGTTCACGCCGACATTGCCGGTCGCGCCCGACAGTGCGCCATTGCCGATCGAAGCTTCGGCCGTGGCCGGCACCTGATTGTCGTAGTACTGCGTGACGGAACCCGTCGTCGTGACCGTGCCGTACTGATCGGACCAGTTGTTGTAGAAGCCCCAATTCGCCGACTCGCTCGTTTGGCTCTTCGTCTTTTCGCTGGCTTGGAGCGACGCGCTTTCCTTGTTGGTCTGCGATTCATACGTGCTGACCGCGCCGTACAGATAGCCGCTGCCGCTGCCCCACGCCTTGTTGCTCGTGCCGCTTTGCGTCGCGACCGAACCTTCGCCCCAGACGCTCACGCCGCCGATGATGCCGGCCGTGAGTTCACCCCAGCTGCCGTTCGGCCAGGAGTAGCCGCTGTTGGTCTGATAGCCCGCGGCGACGCCGCCCACGATGCCTGCCTGGGCCTGGGCCTGCGCCGCGTTGTACGTCGTGTTGAACGTGCCGCTGCTCGTCTTGTAGCCATAGCCGCCGTACGCATTGATCGACGCATAGTTCGATTGCGATTCGGACTGCGAAGCCTTGTACGAAGCGTTGATGCTCGACGACGAGCTCGACTTCGTGTTGAGCCACGAATTGCCCGTATCGGCGACGTTGTTCCAGGCGCTCGTTTCGTTGTACGTCGTCGTGATCGCGCCCTTCTGATAGTTCTGCGCCGTCGGCGACATCTTGACGTGGTTCAGATCCGCCGTCTGGGTGTTGTTGACGACCGCGCCCGCGCTGTCGTCGACCGACACGCAGCCATAGATGCCGAAAAAGCCCGTGACCCAGACCGACTGGGCGACCTCGGTCCCGTTGTACAAGTACGGGTCCGACCAGCCATTCGCTTGTGCTGCGCCGGCGATTGTCATCACGGCTGCTGCAATAAGAGTGCGCTTCATGGTTACGCTCCGATACGAGTGTGTGCGACTTCGTTAGAAAAAGGTGCCCGCCGGGGGACGGAGCACAAAACTATTTGCCGTGGCATTCCCGGCGCCGGCAGTCTGGTTGATCTGCACGACACCAGTCGCCCCCTTGAATGCGTCGCTGGCGATCGACGCATCGAGGGCATGGCCGGATCCCGAGTTGCCCCGGTTTCCACCATTCCTGGCAGTGGTAGCGGATAGCTCGCTATCCGCTACCACTTCCGCTCCAACAGGAAGGCCGCCAATCGACACAGCATTCCTTTGAAGATTGTTCGCACCCGCGGCCTGGTTCACTGCGACCACGCCGAGCGTGTTCGAAAACGCATTGCTGCCGATCGTCGCGCTCGCCGCGCCGATCTTCACGCGCGCCGTCTGCGCGGTTTGCTGCTGCCCTGTCACGACCGCGACGCCGTTGCCCGACAGCACGGCCGCCTGATTCGTCTGCACGTTGTCGACGCCGGCCGCGATGTTGATCGCGAGCGCCCCGACGACGTCGTGCGCGGCGCCCTCGCCGATCGTCGCGCTCACGTCCTGCATGAGCAGCGCCGCATTGCCGGGCATCACGAACATCCCCGAGCTCTGCGCGAACGCGGACGAACTGGCTGCCGCCGCAAGCACGAGCGACGACACGCAAAGCAGCCCGCGAAGCACGATCGAGTCGCGTGTCATTTGAGGCTCCCCATGCCGGAGATCACGGGCGCCAATGCACCGGTGATGGTTTGCGATACCGTTGCGCCGACGCCCGCCACTCCGCCGCCCTGGCCACCAATGCCGGCCGGCAAGCCGCCGCGCTGCTGCGCGCCGGATCCGATGCCGAGCGCCGCGGTCGCCGCGCCAAGCGCGCCGTCCACGCCATTGCTCTGCACGCCGCTCGAACCGCGCGCATTCCCGAGATCGATATCCGAAGCGAGGCCTTCCATCAGCGGGTCGACCGTCGATGACGGGAACGTCGTGACGCGTACCTTGACCGGATCGTCCTGGACCGGCACGGGCCGATACGCGATGCGCGGCGTCACGGAGCGTTCGATGATCAGGTCGCCGGGTTCGTCGGCGAAGGCCGAGATCACCGGTGCGGTCACCATCGCGCCGATCACGAGGGCGCCGACAACGCGCGGAGCGAGCGAGGCGTTCATCTCACTTCCTCGTGTAGTTGACGACGTTGCCGTTCTGCGCGGCACCCGCCGCGCCGATGGGCTGCGGCGTTTGGGTCGGCGGCGCGATCTCGTCCCAGAGCGTGACCGAGTTGTTGCGCATCGCGTCGGGCACCGCGGCAACCATCAGCATGCCGACGGCGCGGCCGTGCTGATTGCTGAGCACGCGGTCGTCGAGCGACGCTACGTCGTAACGTGTTACGGACGAACCGGTAACAAACACCTTTTTCCCGACCACCGAATCGGCAGCATTGACCGAATCGTCATGGGCGTTCGCGTTTTGCGATGCGTCGGCCGGCGGCGTCATCGTCTCGCTGGCGAGACGGTTCGCGTCGTCGGGCGCGGCCTGCGCGTCGGACTGCGTCGCGCCCGGGGCGGACACGACGGGAGCCGCGTCGGCGCTCGTTTGGACGGTATCCGCGCACGGCGCCGCGAGTTCGTCGGCCAAGGCCGCCGAGCCGCCGGCACACCAGCCCGCGCACACCAGCAAGGCGCCGAAAACCGCGTTGCGCAGCGTGCCGGGATATTTCTGGTCAGAAGATTGGGTACACATGGTGTCCTCCTCCACGGACCAGGATTTAGCGATAAGCGTGCCATTGCCCGCAGACCGTTATGCCGTGGGGAAGCGCGCAAAACCCGCGCAATCGGCCCGCGTGAAAACACTCAAAAATGTTTCAGTTGTGAAACGGTAAGAAAGCGCAAAGCGAGGCGCCATGCGGGTTGCGGGCCCGATTTTGTTTAAGACGTGCGATTGATTTATTCATACGAACGGATGCGACGCGCGATCGAAGCCGACTGCCGCGCGTATCGCGCTCACGCTTGGGGGGACCGATCGTCGGATGCGTACCGGTGTGCGTTACAAACTCGCGTTTGATACACGCGCCCTCATTCAAGTTCGGCCCGGCGATTGCCGATAAGCAGAGAATGAAAGCCGTGTGAAGAGGGTCAAAAAAATGCCGCTGGTGTGAACGATTAAAATCCCGCAAAATTGCGCGCCCGGCGATGTTTTGATTCCGGCAATCGCCCGCGCTGTACTATAGTAGGCACTTCCCTGCAGACAGGGATTTAAGCAACAGAAACGGAGTCCATCCGTTCAGCAGTCAAACATGCCATTCGGGGACCCGCAGTCGAAGCTTGTGAAGACGATCGAGATCGTCGGACGCAGACGTGGCGTCGCGCCTGTATGAAGCACTACACGCGTCTCGCCATGCGAGTAAGGGTCACGGCCGCACCGAACGACTGGATGATTTGACGACAGGGTCACGTTATGGATACCGGACAACGACGGCAGTTGGTGTACGTCTCCCGTCAGCCCAATGAACAACTGCACGATCTGCTGCGCGCGCGCGGCTGGGACATCAAGTTCGCGACGACCGCGCGCGAAGTCCAGCGCGCGATTCAGCAGGACGGCCCGACGGGCGGGCTGTTCGACGTCAGCAGCGGCTATGGCACCCATGAACTCGGCGCATTCGAGAGCTGCCTGACGCTGCCTAACGTCGGCTGGGTCGCGACGGCCGGCAGCGGCCAGCTCGCCGACCGGCTCGTGCGCCGCCTGATCCGCGACTACTGCTTCGACTATCTGACGGTCCCCTACTCGGGCGAGAAAATCGTCGACTCGATCGGCCATGCGTACGGCATGGTCGCGCTCGGCGAACAGGAGTTTTCGCTCGCCGGCGCCTCGCGCGACGAGGAAATGGTCGGCAGTTGCGATGCCATGCGTCAGCTCTTTCGAACCATTCGCAAAGTGGCGAATACCGACGCAAGCGTATTTATCGCGGGCGAGTCGGGAACCGGCAAGGAATTAACGGCGCGCGCGATTCACGAGCGTTCGGAACGCCGCAAAATGCCGTTCATTGCGATTAACTGCGGCGCGATTCCGCATCATTTATTGCAGTCGGAATTATTTGGCTATGAACGCGGCGCTTTTACGGGCGCCAATACGCGCAAGATCGGCCGCGTCGAGGCCGCGAACGGCGGCACGCTGTTTCTCGACGAAGTCGGCGACCTGCCGCTCGAAAGCCAGGCCTCGCTGCTGCGCTTTCTGCAGGAGCGCAAGATCGAGCGGCTCGGCGGCCAGGAATCGATTCCCGTCGACGTGCGCGTGATCGCCGCGACGCACGTCGATCTCGAACAAGCGATGCGCGAGAACCGCTTCCGCGTCGACCTGTTCCATCGGCTCTGCGTGCTGCGTGTCGATGAACCGCCGCTGCGGGCGCGCGGCAAGGATATCGAGCTGCTTGCGCATCACATGCTCGAACGCTTCCGGACCGACAACGCACGACGCCTGCGCGGCTTCTCCGCGCCCGCGATCGAGGCGATGTACAACTACGGGTGGCCGGGCAATGTGCGCGAGCTCATCAATCGCGTGCGTCGTGCGATCGTCATGGCCGAAGGCCGTCTGATCACGCCCGAGGATCTCGAACTCCAGAGCTTCGCGTCACAGCGCACGGTGACGCTCGCCGAAGCGCGCGAAGAGGCCGAGCGCCATGCGATCGAGGCCGCCTTGCTGCGTCATCGCCACCGCCTCAACGAGGCCGCGGTCGAACTCGGCATCTCGCGCGTGACGCTCTATCGGCTCATGGTCGCGCATGGCCTGCGCAGCCCGAGCGAAGATCGCCTGCCGATCGAACGCGTCGCGCAGGGTTGAGCTCGGCTTGACTCCGTGAAACCGAAGCGTACGCGCGACGGTTACACACGCGGATACCCGCGCAACGCTCAGACCGCGATCGGCGCCTTGATGGCCGGGTGGTATTGATAGTCGACGATCTCGAAGTCGTCGTAGCGGTAGTCGAAGATCGATTCGGGACGGCGCTTGAGCACGAGCTTCGGCAACGGATACGCATCGCGCGCGAGCAGCGTGTCGACCTGTTCGAGATGGTTCAGATAGATGTGGCAATCGCCGCCGGCCCAGACGAGTTCTCCGACGTCGAGATCGCATTGCTGCGCGAGCATATGCGTGAGGAACGCATAGCTCGCCCAATTGAACGGCGTGCCGAGAAACACGTCCTGACTGCGGCAGAACAGCAGGCAACTGAGCTTGCCTTCGTTGACGTAGAACTGCGCGAAGCAATGGCACGGCGTCAACGCCATGCGACCCGCGCGCGCATTGTCGACGGGCGACATCGATTCATCGGGAAACGCGGCGACGTTGAGCGCGGTCAGCAGCAGGCGGCGCGAATGCGGACGCGTGCGGAGTTGCCGAACGAGATCGCTGACCTGATCGACGGTCGTGCCGTCGGGCTTCGGCCAGAAGCGCCACTGATATCCGTAGACCGGGCCGAGATCGCCATTTTCGTCGGCCCATTCGTCCCAGATCGTGACGCCGTTCTCGTTGAGATAGCGGATATTCGTGTCGCCGTTCAGGAACCAGAGCAGCTCGTGAATGACGCTCTTGAGGTGGATCCGTTTCGTCGTCACGAGCGGGAATCCCTCGGACAGGTCGAAGCGAACCTGACGGCCGAAAACGCTGATCGTGCCCGTACCCGTGCGGTCTTCCTTTTTCGCGCCGTTCGCGAGGATGTCCTGGATCAGATCGTGATATTGCTTCATGGGCGGACGGCCGGCGTGGGCCTTGTCAGTGAGCGTTGGGCCGGGACCGCGCGAGACGCGCGGCGAGCCCCGACAAAGACGCCATTGTAGCAATCGCGAACGCAGACCGTCGTCGACCGTCTCGCCGTTCAGACCTTGACCGGAAACCGCATCGTGACGCGCAGGCCGCCTTCGGGCCGATTGTCGATCTCGCACTGCCCGCCCGCGTGCCGCGTGAGCCGATCGACGATCGCGAGACCGAGTCCGCTATGGCCGTTGCCGCCGCGCGCAGGATCGAGGCGCACGAACGGGCGCGTCGCCGCCGCGAGATTGGCCGGCGAAATGCCGTGGCCCGAATCGCAGACACGCAGATGCCAGGTGTCGCCGTCACGCCAGGTCGCGACCGAGATCGGCGCTTCGCCGTACGCATGCGCGTTTTCGAGCAAGTTCGTCAGGATCCGGTCGAGCGAGGCTTCGGGCAACACGAACGCTTCGCCGGCGGCGAGTTCGAGGCCGATCGCCGGTTCCGCCGGATACACCGCATGGAAGTTGCGCGCCGCGCGTTCGCACAGGCCGTCGACAGGCGTCGGCATCGAGGTGTCGAGCGTATCGTTGGCGAACATCAGGAACTGATCGACGATATGCGTGAGCGAATCGACGTCGCGCACGACGCCGTCGCGCGAACGCGCGTCGTCCATCATCTCGGCGCGCAGACGCAGGCGCGCGAGCGGCGTACGCAGATCGTGCGCGACGCCCGCGAGCATCACGTTGCGATCGCTCTGCGTCTGCGAGATATCGTTGACCATCTGATTGAAGCCGCGCGTGAGCTGCCGCAACTCGCGCGGCCCCGACTCGGCCACGGGCGCGACATGCTGACCGCGGCCGAATCGTCCGACCGCGCCCGCGAGCGTGCGCAGCGGCCGCTGCACCTGCCATGCCGCGAACATCGCCGACATCGCCGCGCCGACCGTGATGAAGATCAGCCAGAACAGCATCCGGTCGAACGTGCGCGGGCCGCGCAGCGGCTGCAGCGGCACGACGATCCATTGCTGATCGCCGGGCATCAGGACCCAGAGGCGCGGCGGATGTCCGTTTTCGTCGACGCGCAGCAGCGTGCCCTGGGGCATCGACTCGCGCAGATCGTCGATATAACGCGAGAGCGGCGAGCTTGTCGTGAAGGGGTCGGCGGGCGGCACCGAGGCCGCGCCCTGATCGACGAGGCGCACACGCGAGGGCAACGGCACGTTGGGCGAGCGCGCCTGATGCTGCTTGACGGCATCGACGAGGAAGGTCGTCTCCTCGACCGCATAGCGCGTCTGCATCTCAGAGCGCTCGAACCGCATCGCGGTGAACCACGCGAAATGCGAAAGCAACAGCACACCGACGGTGAAAACCGACAGGCGTCCGAACAGCGAATCAAAAGGTCGAAAATTCATCATGGGTACAACCGAACGCGCAGACTGCGGCACGTCTGCGCGCATCCGGCCGCGCGCTCGAAAAAGCGCGCTCAAGCCGGGTGTGCGAATGAAATTCAAGGCGTCGCCGCGGCCGCGTCGTGTTCACCGTCGGGCACAAACACATACCCGCGGCCGCGCACGGTCTGGATGAAACGCGGCGCGGACGGATCGCTCTCGAGAATGCGGCGCAGGCGCCAGACCTGCACATCGATCCCGCGGTCGGTACCGTCATACGCGGGACCATGCAGCAGTTCGAGCAGCCGTTCGCGCGTGAGCGTGCGCATCGGGTGATTCACGAAAATCTTGAGCAGCGCGAATTCGCTGCCCGACAGCGGCACGGCCGCGCCCGAATGCGTGAGCGTGCGCGCCTGGAAATCGAGCAGGAAACGTCCGAACGCATACGGTTCGCGCTGCTCGGGCGCCGCGCTCGGCACGGTCTTGCGCCGACGCAGCACGGCCTGCACGCGCGCGAGCAATTCGCGCGGATTGAAGGGCTTGCCGAGGTAGTCGTCCGCGCCGAGTTCGAGCCCGACGATACGATCGACGTCGTCGGCGCGCGCCGTCAACATGATCACGGGGATGTCGTCGCCCGTCGCACGCAACTGGCGCAGCGCGGTCAAGCCGTCGACGCCGGGCATCATGAGATCGAGCACGATCAGGTCGGGACGTTCGCGTTCGAGCCGCCGTTCGAGCGATGCGGCGTCATGCAACACCGACACCTCCATGCCCTGCCGCTGCAGATAGTCGCGCAGCAGGTCACGCAGTTCGGGGTCGTCGTCGATGATAAGGATTTGAGTAGCCATGGTGCGCAGTGTAAACGGTCGATGAACGGCGATTCCAGGGTCAGTCCCGGCCGGAATTACAACAGGTTACCCGATCGCGTAAAGGTAATTGCAAGTAACAAACAACGGCCTCAGCGTAATCGATGCATCCGATCGAATCGATACGCTTGAATCACGCAATGAAGCGTTTGATCGGAGAACGACAACATGTTCCGCAAGACCACCTTTACGGCCGCCATCGCAGGTATCGCCACGACACTCGCACTCACCGCGGGCGGTGTCGCATTCGCGCAGAGCGCAGCACCCGGCGCGCCCTCGGGCCCGCATGGCGGCGGCTGGCACCACCACCATGGGCATCGCCATCACGGCGGCCTCGAACACGAGCTGATGAAGGTTCAGCCGCAACTGAACCTGAACGCGCAACAACAGGCGCTCTGGCAAACGGCCGTCAACACGACGAAGGCCAATCGCGAGCAAGCGCGTGCGCTGCGCAAGAGCGACATGGCGCAGTTCCGCTCGCAACTGCAGGCGCCGATTCTCGACTTGAGCGCCCTCCATGCGGAGCGTCAACAACAGTTCCAGAAATTCCAGCAGCTCCACGAGCAAACGGAACAAGCCTGGCTCAACGTCTATAACGGACTCAACGATCAACAAAAGACGCTCGTGAGCGCGGTCATCAAGGCCGACCTCGCGGAGCTTCGTCTTCGCCATGGCGGACCCAAGCAGGACTGGCAACATCGCCAGCCGGCGTCGGGCGCGGCGGCACAGTAAGACGATGCACGGCGGGCGTCGCGACGCACACGCGCCGACGCCCTGAACATCTCGTGTCAAACCGATCGGCGCGTGCCGTCGCATGGCCATCGCGCACATGATGGGCGTGCGACGGCGTCATCACCGAATCGATTTACACGAGAGATCTACACGATATCGTTAGCGCACTCGCCGATTTTTCAGCGTGCGCGACACGCGATCATCGGGGGCCCGCGAGCGGTCCGCGATACGTACACCCGAGTGGGCCGCCCGGCCGATTCGGATCACCGCAAGCCTGCGCCAATCGTTTGCCAGCCACGCTCCGGCACGGCAGCGCAGCGCCCATGGCAAAGGGCCGCCACGCGTCCCTCGCCGCCCTTCCCACGTCTCCGCCGCGCGCCGCGTTCGGCCGGCGTCGATCCCGATGTTCCCGCCCTGACAAGCCCCGATTTGATCGTCCGGCGCTTCGGGTACAATCCCGCCTCAGTCGCATGGGGATTGGCGTTCAGCCCGTGCGTCCGCTGTGGATCGGTCAAAGCGCCGGCACCCGCATTTTGTCCGCCTACAATGCATTTCGGGCGAAGATCCTCAAACGGGCCCGTCCAGCTCTTTTAAACGGTCAGGGAAACTAATGAAAAAACTCGCTTTGTGCCTCTCGCTTGCACTGGTCGCCTTCGGCGCGCAAGCCAAGGATTACTCGACCCTGCGCTTCGGCGTCGATCCGAGTTATCCGCCCTTCGAATCGAAGGCACCTAACGGCGATATCGTCGGTTTCGACGTTGACCTCGGCAATGCCCTCTGCGCAAAGCTCAAAGCCAAATGCGTGTGGGTCGCGCAAGACTTCGACGGCCTGATCCCCGCGCTCAAGGCGCGCAAGTTCGACGGCATTATTTCGTCGCTGTCGATCACGGAAGCGCGCGAGAAGGAAATCGCGTTTTCGGCCAAATTGTTCGATGCGCCCGCGCGGATGATCGCGAAGACGGGTTCGAACCTCCAGCCGACGGCCGAATCGCTCAAGGGCAAGCGCGTCGGCGTCGAGCAGGGCACGACGCAGGAAGCCTATGCGAAAGCGCACTGGGCGCCGAGCGGCGTGACGGTCGTGCCGTATCAGGATCAACAGCAGGTCTATGCCGATCTGATCTCGGGCCGTCTCGACGCGACGCTGCAGGATGAAGTGCAGGCCGACATCGGTTTCCTGAAAACACCGCAAGGCAAGGGCTTCGCGTGGGCCGGCCCCGAAGTCAACGATCCGCAAACGATCGGCGCGGGCACGGGCATCGGTCTTCGCAAGGAAGACGCGGACCTCAAGGCCAAGCTCGACAAGGCCATCGCCGATATCCACGCGGACGGCACGTACGACAAGCTCCAGAAGAAGTACTTCGACTTCAACATTTATTCGAAGTAAGTCGCCGCGGCGAGGCGCCGCCGACATCGGCGACCTCGCGTGAGCCATCCGGCGGGCAGCGCGCGCTGCCCGCCTCTCCCCGATACAAGGTTTTCCATGCTGGCAGGCTATGGCCCGCTGATCCTCGAAGGCACCTGGCAAACGATCCAGCTTTCGCTGTTGTCGCTCGTCGTCGCGTTCGTGCTCGGCTTGCTCGGTGCAAGCGCCAAACTGTCGAAGCATCGCGTGCTCAAGGGCATCGCGACCGTCTATACGACGCTGATTCGCGGCGTGCCCGATCTCGTCCTCATGCTGCTGTTGTTCTTCAGCCTGCAGATCTGGCTCAATCAACTGACCGACCTGCTCAATCTCGACCAGATCGACATCAGCCCGTTCGTCGCGGGCGTGATCACGCTCGGCTTTATCTACGGCGCGTATTTCACCGAGACGTTCCGCGGCGCGTTCCTCTCCGTGCCGCGCGGCCAGTATGAGGCCGCCGCCGCATATGGCATGTCGGGCTGGCAGACGTTCGCGCGCATCCTGTTTCCGCAGATGATGCGCTTCGCCTTGCCGGGCATCGGCAATAACTGGCAAGTGCTCGTCAAGTCGACGGCGCTCGTGTCGATCATCGGGCTTGCTGACGTCGTCAAGGCGACGCAGGACGCGGGCAAGGCGACCTTCGATATGTTCTTCTTCGTGCTCGTGGCCGCCGCCATCTATCTCGCGATCACGACCGCGTCGAATCTCGTGCTGATCTGGCTCGAGCGTCGCTATTCGATCGGCGTGCGCAAGGCCCACATATGATCGCGCTCTTCCACGACTACTGGCGCGCCTATCTGTTCACGGACGGCGAACAGATCACGGGCGTCGCGATCACGCTGTGGCTGCTCGTCGTGTCGGTGGGCATCGGCTTCTGCCTGTCGGTGCAGCTCGCGGTCGCGCGCGTCTCGGACAATAAATGGGTCGCCGCGCCTGTCTGGCTCTACACGTATGTATTCCGCGGCACGCCGCTGTATATCCAGTTGCTGCTGTTCTACACGGGTATCTACTCGCTGCAGATCGTGCGCGATCACGCGCCGCTCGCCGCGTTCTTCCGCAGCGGCATGAACTGCACGCTGCTCGCATTCGCGCTCAATACGTGCGCGTACACGACCGAGATCTTCGCGGGCGCGATTCGCGCGACGCCCTATGGCGAGGTCGAAGCCGCGCGCGCCTACGGCATGTCGCGCTTCACGGCGCTGCGTCGGATCATCGTGCCGTCGGCGCTGCGCCGCGCGCTGCCGCTTTACAGCAACGAAGTGATCCTGATGCTGCACGCGACGACGCTCGCCTTCACGGCGACGGTGCCCGACATCCTCAAGATCGCGCGCGATGCGAACTCGGCGACGTATCTGTCGTTCCAGGCGTTCGGGATCGCGGCGCTGCTGTACCTCGGCATCTCGTTCGGTCTCGTCGCCCTGTTCCGGCGCGCGGAGCAGCGCTGGCTCGCCTATCTCGCGCCGCGGCGCCACTGATTCAACCGGTTCAGCATGCATATGGACAAACTGTTCGTCGACGACCTCCACAAACAATACGGCGATCATCAGGTGCTCAAGGGCGTGTCGCTGCGCGCGAAGGCCGGCGACGTGATCAGCATCATCGGCTCGTCGGGCTCGGGCAAAAGCACGTTCCTGCGTTGCATCAACTTCCTCGAACAGCCGAACGCGGGACGCATCTACGTGAACGGCGACGAGGTCAGGACCGTGACCGACCGCAGCGGCGCGCTCAAGGTCGCCGATCCGAAGCAATTGCAGAAGGTCCGCACGCGCCTGGCGATGGTGTTTCAGCACTTCAATCTGTGGGCGCATCTGACCGCGCTCGAAAACGTCATCGAAGCGCCGATGCACGTGCTGGGACTGTCGCGCGCCGAAGCCGAGGACCGCGCGCGAACCTATCTGAAGCGCGTGGGGCTCGCGCCGGCCGTCGAGAAGCAATATCCGTCGCATCTGTCGGGCGGTCAGCAACAGCGCGTCGCGATTGCGCGCGCGCTCGCGATGCATCCCGACGTCATGCTGTTCGACGAACCGACGTCGGCGCTCGACCCCGAACTCGTGACCGAGGTGCTCAGGGTCATGCAGTCGCTCGCCGAGGAAGGTCGCACGATGATCGTCGTGACGCACGAAATGGGGTTCGCGCGCAATGTGTCGAACCATGTGATGTTCCTGCATCAGGGCCGCGTCGAGGAAGAAGGCGCGCCCGGCGACGTGCTCGTGCAGCCGAAGAGCGAACGCCTGCAGCAATTCCTGTCGGGCAGCCTCAAGTAGCCGCCGCGACACGCGATAGCGCGGACGCGTCGGCTTCGCGCCGGCCGCGCCGCTCGCCCCCCTCGCTCACGCGACGCGTGCGCCGACCGATCGCGCAAAAACAAGCCTTTCTCGCACATGAATTCAGTTTCATGAATTCACCGGTCAATAGGGTATTACCCTATTCCGCCATTCAAATCCGCGTAAAAAAGACGTGCATTCAATCATTTGGATGAAACCCGACGCGTGGATCGTTCTCCGGACAGGCTTCGTAACATGGCATTTGCGCGACAAAGTCCCTCGGCCTCGCTCCGCTCATTTGATGTACATGCTTATCTTTTGTTACATTCATTCTCAGTAATCAAACAACGCTAATCCCCTATTTCGAATGTAGTTTTACTTCAAATCGCGGGATCGAGCGCAAACGTTTGAACGACTAAGACGCCGGTGACGTGACGATCTTGCCGCATGGAATATGCGGTATTTGGCCGCTTGATCGATGTCCCGGGTCTGACCAGATTCATGTCCGATTTTCTGATCGCCGTCGTTGCCGCTGGGGCGTCGACACGCGATCGCGTGCTGGGGAGCCGCGAAATCGGGCAGCAGGAATCCGACGCGCTGGGCGTCGGTGGAGGCGTTCGGTGTCGCTGGGGACACCGGACGTGTGGCGCAAAGCGCCAAGCCGCAGGCGGTCGACGCCGCGTGCGTGCATGACAGGGTACGGAGGAGTCAAAGATGAAAAAGGCAATGCTTGCAGCATCGCTGATGGCTGCGGGGGTCACCGCAGCCTATGCGCAAAGCAGCGTGACGCTCTATGGCCGCCTCGACGGCGGTCTCGAGTATGTCAACGGTCTCAAGGACGGTCACCGTTTCGAGGCCGAATCGGGCGACTGGGGCACGAGCCTCTGGGGCCTGAAGGGCACGGAAGATCTCGGCGGCGGCACGCAGGCGGTGTTCCGGCTCGAAGAAGGCTTCACGTTGCAGAACGGCACCGTAGGCGGCGGTTCGGGCCAGCTCTTCAATCGCTATGCGTTGGTCGGCTTGTCGAACAACGTATGGGGTACGTTTGAAATGGGCCGCTCGCTGTTCATCTCGAACGGCGTCTGGGACTTCGACCCGTTCGTGCAGGAAAACTGGTCGTCGGCTTCGCTCGTGCGCGGTCGTAACTGGCCGCAGGTCAGCAATTCGTTCAACTATCAGTCGCCGAAGTTCTACGGTTTCGACTTCGCCGGTCAGTACGCGCTCGGCAACAGCACGAACTTCAACGGCAATAGCAGCGCCGGTACGAGTTCGGCGATTTCGTCGACGGGCCGCGCCGACGGTGCGCAGATCACGTACACGGGTTCGTTCTTCGAAGTGCGCGGCATCTTCGACGAAATCCGCGACGGCAACGGCCAGTTCTCGAACCTGTTCGCGTACAGCCGCGAATACACGGCTGCGGTGAACCTCGTATTCGGTCCGGTCAAGATTCAAGGCGCGTATCAGCATTTGAACGCGAATGCCGTCACCGACAACGGTCCGACTTCGGGCGATCACGAATGGCTCGGTGTCACGTACCAGTTCACCCCGGCGTTCGCGCTGACGGGCGGCGGTTACCACATCAACGTGAACCGGGGCGGCGGCAATGCGACGCTCTACGAAGCGACGGGCACCTACAACCTGTCCAAGCGCACGTTCCTGTACGTGACCGGCGCGACGGTGCAGAACAGCTCGACGGCGAACTTCTCGCTGTTCGCGGAACCGCCTGACAACAGCGCCGCATTCAACACGACGTCGCAGACGGCGATCCAAAACAGCCAGAACCCGCTGCCTGGCCACAGC
The DNA here is from genome assembly GCF_003628125.1 of Pararobbsia silviterrae. GTDB lineage: Bacteria > Pseudomonadota > Gammaproteobacteria > Burkholderiales > Burkholderiaceae > Pararobbsia > Pararobbsia silviterrae. Next base: position 1,016,551 of record NZ_RBZU01000001.1, on the reverse strand, counting down.
CAGACGGGCTTCTTCGCGGGGATCGACCACTCGTTCTAAGCGATGCGGACGCCTCACCTCGGGCGCGGGCGGACGACGCCCGCCTCGTGAATGCCGCGAAGGCGTCCCTCTCGAATCGACACGAACTGCGATGCGTCGCCCGTGCAAACGGGCGACGTTTTTTTTCGGCGCGCCGACGGTATTCATGCGCGACGGCCCGCGTACATGCATCGTGTCCGATGACCATGCGGCGCATGACGTCCACGCGCCGGCGTCGTGTCCGCGAGATCAGTCGGACGAGCCGCCCATCCACGTCCGCAGGGATGCCTCGGCGAACGAAGACCCGACATACGCCGCCGTGCCCAGCGCGACCCCGCCCGAAATCGAAATCGCAAGCTCGACGACCGAGCGCTCGACGACATCCACACGCTCCCAGCGACGCAGCAAGTGCGCGTCGCACACGCGGTGAAGCGCGTAATTGAACGCCGTCACCGTGACCGCATAAATCGCGATCAAACCGCCTGCGAGCGTCATGCCGACCTGCCCCGCCACCATGTCGAACGCAGGCGCGCGAGTCGTGCCCGTACGCGCGATGGCGCCGAGCATCGCAGATGCGCCGTACCCGATTGCCGCACTCAGCGCGCCACACGACACCGCGGTCGATCGCATGGCCCTCACGCATTCCAAAACGGGACTGTGCCGCGTTCGTTCGCTTCGGCGCGACGCGTCTGCGCGAAGCCGGCGATCCTTCCGCTCGGCGCGCGATCGGATCGGCTTTTCCGCGCCAGACGGCCATTCGTACTGAAGGACCGTCTGGCGCGCGACGATTTTCGATTGGGGCATGGCGTGTCTCCTGTCTCTTGATAGACGTGCTCCATCGTCGCCATCCGTCGCGACGGCGCCTATCAGGAAACCGACGCTGCACTGCGGCGCGGCCCGAAATGAAAACACCCTACGCAGCACATCGTGCGTAGGGTGTCAGGACGGGCTTCATGCCCGCCAAGTCGCGTCGGGATCCACGCGCGAGACGCCGATCGTTCACGATCCGCGTCGTTCGGCGCGCAAGCCTCGCGCTCGCCGCGTCACTCCCCCTTCTGTACGGCCGCGGCGCCGTGACTCAGCCACTCGAGCACGTCGAGCGTCGCACCCTTGCCTTCGATGCGCGCGCGCTTCGCGCTCTTCTGGACATCGACCTGCGGCGCCGCACGGCGAATCGCGACGCCGACGGCGAGCACATCGATGATGACCAGATGCAGAATCCGCGAAATCATCGACAACTGCGACTCGCGAATCTCGATGTGATCGGTTTCGAGCGCGACGGTCGCCTTCTTCGCGAGCGGCGTGTTGCTCGACGTGATCGCGATCACCTTTGCGCCGTTCTGCATGGCGATGTCGAGCACGCGTTGAAGCTCGGCCGCCTTGCCCGACTTCGAGACCGCGACGATCACATCGCCCGGACCGAGCAACGCGGCCGACGCGCCCTGCATGTAGAGGTCGCCGTACGCGATCGTCGGAATGCCGAAGCGGAAGAACTTGTAGTGCGCGTCCTGCGCGACGATGTTCGAATTGCCGAGGCCGTAGAACTCGATGCGCCGCGCGCTGCTCAGGATGTCGATCGCCTTCTCGACGTTCTCGAAGTTCAAATGCTCGCGCAACTGAAGGATCGACGACACCGTGTTGTCGAGCACCTTCGTACCGAAGTCCGTCGCCGTATCGCCGAGGTGAACCTGGCTATGGCTCATCGGGATCGTGCCCGTGAGCCCGGTCGCGAGCTTGAGCTTGAAATCGGACAGTCCCTGACAACCGAGCGTGCGGCAGAACCGGATCACGGTCGGCTGGCTGACCGCGGCCTTGCGCGCGATATCGACGATCGGGTCATTGATGACCGAGCGCGGATGATTGAGCGCGAGATCGGCCACGCGACGCTCGGCCGGCGTCAACGCATCGAGCATCTGGCGAATCCGCTCGAAGACGGCCGAACCGCCGCTGCCGCGATCGCTGAGCTGTTCGTGCAGGATCGCCGAGACGCCGAGAAACGCCGGGTATTCAGCCGTGATCACGTAGATCGGAATGTTCGCCAGATACTGCTCGAAGCGTCCGCGCGCCTCGAAGCGCTGGCGGAACGGCGACTTCTCGAAGAACTCGCCGAGACGCGGCACGACACCGCCGCCGATATAGATGCCGCCGAGCGCGCCCAGCGTGACCGCGAGGCTCCCCGCGAACGTGCCGAGAATGCCGCAGAAGACTTCAAGCGCCTCGACGGCGAGCGGCTCGTGTTCCTCGAGCGCGCGGCGCGTGACTTCGGCCGGATCGACATTCGACCCGACGCGCTTCTTCGCGCGCGCGGCAAGACCGCGATAGATGAGCTCGATGCCCGGTCCCGCGCACATGCGTTCGTACGACACGTGCGACCACTTTTTCTGCGCGTATTCGAGCAGGAACACTTCGCGTTCGTCGACGGGCGCGAACGTCGCGTGGCCGCCTTCGCTGCCGAGCGCGATCCAGCGGTCGTCGGCCGGGATCAGACCCGAGACGCCCAGACCCGTGCCTGCGCCGAGCAGGCCGATCACGCTGTTCTGCTTGGCCTTGCCGCCGCCGACCTGGACGCGCTGTTCGTCGGTCAAGCGCGGCAGCGCCATCGCGAGCGCCGTGAAATCGTTGACGACGAGCAGCGTGTCGAAACCGAGCGCGCGGCGCGTCGATTCGATCGAGAAGCTCCAGTGATGATTCGTCATCCGGATCTCGTCGCCGTCGACGGGATTCGCGATCGCGACCGCCGCGTGATTGACGTGGCCGACCTTCGTATCCTTGAGGTACTTGCGAATCGCATCCGCGACGCCCGGATACTCGGCGCACGGGTAGACGCGGATCTGTTCGATCTGATCCGGGCCGTATTCGAGCGCAAAGCGCGCGTTGGTTCCGCCGATGTCGGCAAGAAGCCGCGGGCCGTCCGCATGCGGGTTATCGCGCACCGCCGCGACGGTCTTATTCCGCTGACCAGTAGACATCGAGTGTGACTCCCTTATCATTCGCCAGCTTCGAGATGGCATTATCGAGTGAACTCGCGGCAGCCTTCTCGAGCACCTCGAGCTTGCTTTTGCCTGCGATCAACAGAAACAGACGATCGATCCGCTTGAGCGCGGACAACGACCAGCTCACGCGCGCATGCGGCGCGGCGCCCGGATGCACGAGCACGAAACGCGCATCGGTCGTGATGGCTTCATGCCATTCGGGCGCGTCGGCAAAGATCGACGCCGTATGACCGTCCTCGCCCATGCCGAGCACGGCAATATCGGGCAAGGCGGGCTGGCTCGACGCATTGAGCGCCGCGATCTGTTCGGCCGGGCCGCGCGTCACGTCGACAAGCGGCGTGAAGCTCGCCTGCGCCGCCGCGCCGCGCAGCAGGTTCTCGTGCGCGAAGCGCACGTTGCTGTCCTTGTGGTCGTCGGGAACCCAGCGGTCGTCGACGAGCGTCAGATCGATGCGCGACCAGTCGAACGGCTGGTCGGACAAGGTCTGCAAGAATCGCTTGGGACTGCTGCCGCCCGATACGGCAAAGGTCACGTGGCGGGACGCGGGCCCGGCCGCGAGATGCGCGCTGAGCGCGTCGCCGACGGCGCGCGACAATGCGGCCGCCTGGACGATCGGGTCGTCGAATGCGTGAAGCTCGATCACTTCTCCTCCGATCTGCTGTCTTTATTGGAATATGGAACCACGGCGCCTCGCGGCGGCGGCCCCCCTTTCACTTTCATCAAACGGATTGCCGTTGCCGGTCATGCGTCGCCGCGGCGTTCGGCACGCGGAAACGCACGACCCGACGGCTCCGACTAGTTCTCTTCTTCGAGCCAGCAGGTGCCGTGCTGCGCGAGCATCGCGCTCGCGGCGGCCGGACCCCACGTGCCCGCCGCATAGGGCTTGGGCCCCTTGAGCGGCGACGCGGCCCATTCATCGAGAATCGGCTCGACCCAGCGCCACGCGGCCTCTTGCTCGTCGCGCCGGACAAACAGCGCGAGACGGCCGTTGATCACGTCGAGCAACAGCCGCTGATACGCCTCCATCCGGTGTTCCTTGAAGAACTGGTCGAACGCGAGGTCGAGGTGGACCTGCGCAAGATTCCAGCCTTCGCCGGGCTGCTTCGCCTGGCAATAGAGACGGATCGATTCATTCGGCTGCAGCCGGATCACGAGCCGGTTCTGCCCGGCCGGCAAGCCGCCGAGCGCCGAGTGCGGCACCTGGCGGAAATTGACGACGATCTCGGCGACACGATCCGCGAGACGCTTGCCCGTGCGCAGGAAAAACGGCACGCCGGCCCAGCGCCAGTTTTCGATCTCGACCTTGAGCGCGACGAACGTTTCGGTCGTGCTGTCCTTCGGCACGCCGTGCTCCGACGCATAGCCGGGCACGGGATTGCCGCGAATGACGCCCGCATGATACTGGCCGCGCACGGCGACCTTGCTGATTTCACTGCGTTGCACGGGCTTGAGCGAGCGCAGCACGCGCAGCTTCTCGTCGCGCACGCTGTCGGATTCGATCGCGTGCGGCGGTTCCATCGCGACGATCGACAGCAGTTGCAGCAAGTGGTTCTGCACCATGTCGCGCAACGCGCCGGTCTGGTTGTAGAAGTCGCCGCGCGCTTCGACACCGAGTTCCTCGGCGATCGTGATCTGGATGCTCTCGACCCATTCGCGGCGCCAGAGCGGCTCGAACAGCACGTTGCCGAAACGCAGCGCGAGCAGGTTCTGCACCGACTCCTTGCCGAGATAGTGGTCGATCCGGTAGATCTGCTCCTCGGCGAAGATCTCGCCGACCGCATCGTTGATCGCATTCGACGATGCGAGGTCGTAACCGAGCGGCTTTTCAAGCACGATCCGCGCGCCGGCGTTGAGTCCGACGCTCGCGAGCGCGCGGCACGTCGGCACGAACAGCGACGGTCCCGTCGCGAGATAGAACACGCGCACCGCGGCCGGCAGTTCCTTGAGCATGTCGCGCAACAGCACGAAATCGTCACGCCGCGAGAGGTCGAGCGCCGCGTATTCGAAGCGGTTCAGAAAGGATTGCCAGACGGATTCGTCGAAGTCCGCCGCGGCGACATGCGCGCGCACATGCTGTTCGACCCATGCGAGATAACCCGCCCTGTCGTAGCTGTCGCGCGCAATGCCGACGATCTTGCCGGCGTCGGCCAGCATGCCGCCTTTGTGCGCCTCGAACAGCGCGGGCAGGATCTTGCGCATCGCAAGATCGCCGGTCCCGCCGAACAGGACAAACGTGAAGCCCGAATCGTTTTGCATGTGTCTCCGCTATGAGTTTGACTGCCATCGCCGTATCGGCATCCTGCAAGAACGACGCCGAGCCGCATGCGGGTAACACCTAGTCATCGCATCGTGCGCATCGCGCGTTGCAGCTCCCATGAGCCCACGCCGCTCGCGCCCATCGAATGCCGTGAAATTGATATATCAACTGACACAGTTCGATCCCGGAGACGGCATCGCGATTCGCGCGGTGCCCATCACCGCGCACTCGCGTGCGCCGCATCCGGCCTCGCATGCCGGCGTCCGCCGCGGTTCGCGCGCTCGATCTCCGATGCGCCTGCCGCGCCTTTCGCCGATCCCGTGTCACATCGCTGACACGACAGGCCGATACGAAAACAGGTACCGCATGACCGGACTTCGCGCGCACGCGGCCAACATCGAGCCGATGATGATGACCACAGTCGCCGCGCCCTCGTGATAGGGAGTTCCCCTAGCCCGAGGTAGTCCGACCGATAAAATTTTTGACACTGAATTGTAGTTTAACTACAATCGAATTCAAGGGGTATCCCACGTTTCGGAATGCGCTGACCACACGTCGTGACGCGACGTTGACCGCTCGACGGTCCGCGCGTCGAAAGCGCATTGCGCCAGGGGGTCCGAAAGGGGTTGAGCGGCGCGGCGCGCGCGGCTCTCCTGCGAAACATGCAGCGGTTGCGACCGTACTTTCGGGTCACCAGGCCCCCCTGACCGGACGAGCAGCATCCTCGAATTTCAACAAGAGGTCCGGTCAATATCAAAAGAGGAGACACGTCTTTGCTGCACGCCATGTTCATCTCTTGAGAGCCGCGGACGATCGTGCCGCCGCTCGACCGTCCCCGAAGTCGTCAAAACAATGCCCGAGAGGGTAAGTCAACCATTCGTTTTCATCTGGTGTCTGGAGGAGATAAGCAATGAAAGTCCGTGCGATCATCGGCGCGCTGTGCGCAGCCGGAATGGTTTATGGCACCGCGCAAGCTGCCGAGCAGGTCGAAGTGCTCCACTGGTGGACGTCGGGCGGCGAAGCCAAGGCCGTCGGCGTGCTCAAGGACGACCTCGACAAGCAGGGCTATCAATGGAAGGACTACGCTGTCGCCGGTGGCGGCGGTGCAGCCGCCATGACGGCGCTGAAGACGCAGGTTATCTCGGGCAACCCGCCGTCGGCCGCTCAGATCAAGGGTCCGCTGATCCAGGAATGGGCGCAACAAGACGTGCTCGTGCCGATCGACGCAGCTGCCACCGACTGGGACAAGAACCTGCCCCCCGCGATCGACAAGATCATCAAGTACCAAGGCAAGACCGTCGGCGCACCGTTCTCGGTTCACCGCGTGAACTGGCTCTGGATCAACAAGGCCGCACTCGACAAGGCCGGCGCGCAACCGCCGAAGACCTGGCCGGAATTCTTCGCGCTGGCTGACAAGTTCAAGGCTGCCGGCCTGATCCCGGTCGCCGCCGGCGGTCAACCGTGGCAAGACCTGACGCTCTGGGAAGACGTCGTGCTGTCGCAAGGCAACGACTTCTACAAGAAGGCGATCGTCGACCTCGATCAGAAGACCCTGACGTCGGAACAGATGGTTCAAGTGTTCGACACGGTCCGCAAGATCACGACGTACTTCGACAAGGGCCACGCCGGCCGTGACTGGAACCTCGCGACGTCGATGGTCATCCAGGGCAAGGCAGGCATGCAGTTCATGGGCGACTGGGCGAAGGGCGAGTTCGCGAACGCGAGCAAGGTGCCGGGCAAGGACTATGTCTGCTCGCCGGCTCCGGGTTCGGAAAAGGGCTACACGTTCAACGTCGACTCGTTCGTGTTCTTCAAGGAGAAGGGTCAGTCGGCAGCGACGCCGGGCCAGCTCGCGCTTGCGAAGACGATCATGACGCCGGACTTCCAGGAACAGTTCAGCCTGTACAAGGGCTCGATCCCGGTCCGCCTGGGCGTGAACATGGACAAGTTCGACGACTGCGCGAAGGCGTCGTACGCGGATGAGCAATCGGCGATCAAGGGCGGCGGTTACGTCCCGTCGCTGGCTCACGGCATGGCGCAAGGTGACGCCGTCGCAGGCGCGATCACCGACGTCGTGACGAAGTTCATGAACTCGGACGAAGATTCGAAGACGGCTGTCGCCGAACTCGCGAAGGCAGCAAAGACGAAGTAATGTCAAAACAGCCTGGCCTTCGGGTCGGGCTGTCGAATATCGGTTGCTGCGGTGCGGCGTGACTTTCGGCCGCGACCTCGCAAACTGGTTGTTTATGTGAGTCCTTATGCCGGCACGGGCTTTTGCGTCGTGCCGGCTCGTTTTTAGGAGCGTGTTGTGGCTGTCTCCTTGAGCCCTACTCAACGGCGTGCGTCGTCGCTGAGCGCGGTCGCCGACCGCTGGATTCCGAAGCTCGTGCTGTCGCCGAGCGTCGTGATCAGCCTCGTGTTTGTTTACGGTTTCATCCTGATTACCGGTTATCTGTCGCTGTCGACGTCGCGACTGATGCCCAACTACACGTTCGCCGGCCTCGACCGGTACGAGGAACTGTTCTCGAACGACGTGTTCTGGACCTCGGCCAAGAATCTGGCCTTGTTCGGCATTCCCTTCATCGTGCTCTGCACGGTGCTCGGCCTGTTCCTCGCGATCCTGCTCGATCAGAAGATCCGCACCGAAGGCGCGCTGCGCGCGGTCTTTCTCTATCCGATGGCGCTGTCGTTCATCGTGACGGGGACCGCCTGGCAGTGGATCCTGAACCCGAGCATGGGCCTCGAGAAGGTGTTCCACGACTGGGGCTGGGCGTCGTTCTCGTTCGACTGGCTCGGCGACCCCGACAAGTCGATCTATTGCGTGGTCATCGCGGCCGTGTGGCAATCGACGGGCTTCTGCATGTCGCTGTTCCTCGCGGGTCTGCGCGGCGTCGACGGCGAGATCTTCAAGGCGGCCCAGGTCGACGGCGCGACGCTGCCGCGCATCTACCGCCAGATCGTGATTCCGAGCATGCGTCCGGTGTTCTTCTCGGTGCTGCTGATTCTGTGCCACATCACGATCAAGACGTTCGACCTCGTGATCGCGCTCAACGCAGGCGGTCCGGGCACGTCGTCGTATCTGCCCGCGATCTTCATGTACACGTTCTCGTTCAACCGCGGCCAGCTGGGTCTGGGCGCCGCTTCTTCCGTCATGATGTTGCTGACCGTGATTGCCGTGCTCGTTCCGCTGATGTATCTCGAATCGAGGAGCACGCGCAATGCAGCCTAAATTCACGATCAATCGCGCGATGATCTATGCGGTGCTGATCCTGTTCGCGCTGTACTTCGTTTTCCCGATCTACGTGATGCTGTCGACGTCGTTCAAGGACCTCGACACGCTGCGCGCGACGAACCTGCTGACGCCGCCGTCGCATCCGACGTGGGCGCCGTGGATCCGCGCGTGGTCCGAAGCCTGCACGGGCGTGCGCTGCGAAGGGATGCAGCCGTTCTTCATGAACTCGGTCAAGATGGTGATCCCGGCCGTGCTGCTCTCGTCGATCATCGGCGCGTTCAACGGCTATGTGCTCACGCACTGGCGCTTCCGCGGCGCCGACGGCTTGTTCACGATGCTGCTCGTCGGCTGCTTCATTCCGTTTCAGGCGATCCTGCTGCCGATGGCGCGTCTTGAAGGGCTGTTCGGTCTGTCGAATTCGACGACCGGCCTCGTCGTCGTTCACGTGATCTACGGGATCGCGTTCACGACGATGTTCTTCCGGAACTTCTACGTGTCGGTTCCGGCCGAGCTCGTCAAGGCGGCGCGCATCGACGGCGCGGGCTTTTTCATGATCTTCAACAAGATCCTGCTGCCCGTGTCGCTGCCGATCTTCATGGTGTGCCTGATCTGGCAATTCACGCAGATCTGGAACGACTTCTTGTTCGGTATCGTGTTCTCGGGCGTCGATTCGATGCCGATCACGGTCGCGTTGAACAACCTCGTGAACACCTCGACGGGCGTCAAGGAATACAACGTCGACATGGCGGCCGCGATCATCGCCGCATTGCCGACGCTGCTCGTCTATGTCGTCGCGGGTCGTTTTTTCGTGCGCGGGCTCACGGCCGGCGCGGTCAAGGGTTGATGGAACGCGCGGCGCGCCGTGCCGGTGCGCCGCGCCCTCCCCTGCCAACTCACAGTATTGTTTGAAGAGGATTCAGTCGCATGGCCAGCCTATCCATTCGTGACGTCTACAAGACCTACCCGAACGGCGTCGAAGTTCTGAAGGGCGTCGATATCGATATCGAAGACGGGCAGTTCCTGATCCTTGTCGGCGGCTCCGGCTGCGGCAAGTCGACACTGCTCAACATGATCGCGGGTCTCGAGACCGTCACGCGCGGCGAAATCCGCATCGAGGACAAGGTCGTCAACGACCTGTCGCCGAAGGATCGCGACATCGCGATGGTGTTCCAGTCGTATGCGCTCTATCCGTCGATGACGGTCCGCGAAAACATCGCGTTCGGCCTCAACATCCGCAAGGTGCCGCAGAACGAGCAAAAGGAAATCATCGGCCGCGTGTCGGAGATGCTCCAGATGAGCCATCTGCTCGACCGCAAGCCGGGCCAACTGTCGGGCGGCCAGCGTCAGCGCGTCGCGATGGGCCGCGCGCTCGCGCGCGATCCGAAGATGTTCCTGTTCGACGAACCGCTGTCGAACCTCGACGCGAAGCTGCGTATCGAACTGCGTTCCGAAATCAAGCTGCTGCATCAACGCCTCGGCACGACGATCGTCTACGTGACGCACGATCAGATCGAAGCGATGACGCTCGGCGACCGGATCGCGGTCATGAAGGACGGCGTCGTTCAGCAATTCGGCGCACCGCAGGACATCTACAACAGCCCGTCGAATCTGTTCGTCGCGGGCTTTATCGGCGCGCCGTCGATGAACTTCGTCAAGGGCACGCTCGTCGAGGCGGGCTCGGGCGTCGGCCTCACGATCGACACGGGCGTGCAGAAGACGGTGCTGAATCTGCCGTTCAGCGCGAACGCCGTGCGTGCGTCGATCGGCAAGGACGTGATCCTCGGCCTGCGTCCGGAGCGCATCACCGACGACCGCAGCGCGCACAACGTCGCCGATGCGCAGCTCCAGAGCGTTCAGGTCAAGGTCGACGTGATCGAGCCGACGGGTCCGGATACGCTCGTGTTCTTCAAGCTCAACGGCGCCCGCGCGATCAGCCGCGTGCACCCGTCGTCGAATCCGCATGCGCACGAAACGCTTGCGCTGTTGTTCGACGTGTCGAAGGCCGTGCTGTTCGACCCGACGACCGAAGCACGTATCGCTTAAAGCATCATGCCCTCGGCGTGCCGGTTCGCCGGCCGCCGGTTGATCGGTTGTCGCTCAGGCCGCTGTCGCTTAGGCGGCTGTCGCTTAGGTGACTGTCGCTTAGTCGGCCGTCAATGGGTCGGATGCGGACGAGTCGGTACCGGCCGCCCCCGGTTGGGCAACCGTCGCGCCCCTCGCGGTTCCAGCAGTCCAGCAGTTCACGTCGTTCCCCTGACGTTCTCGTAGTTTCCCGACGTTCAACGCGTCGCCGCCCGGCGACGACCGGCGCGCCGCCGATGCCGCGCGGCGCCCACGCGCAAACGGATATCCGATGACTGGCGAGTTTCAACACCGCAATTTGCCGATGTTGCTGCTGCAGGCACGTGAGGCTGCGATGTCGGTGTTCCGGCCCATACTCAAGCGGTTTTCGCTGACGGAGCAGCAATGGCGCATCATTCGCGTGCTGCACGATCACCCGATCGGCGAGATGGAAGCCGGACAGATCGCAAAGGAATGCTGCATCCTGAGCCCGAGCCTCACAGGCGTGCTCGAACGCATGGAACGCGACGGGCTCGTCCAGCGCGTGCGCCCGGCCCAGGACCAGCGTAAGGTCGTCGTTTCCTTGAGCGCGAACAGCAAGGCGCTCGTCGCGCGGATCGGCCCCCTGATCGAAGAGCAGTACCGTCGCATCGAAGACAAGATCGGCATCCCGCGCCTCAACGAGCTCTGCGAGGTGCTCGACGATCTGAAGACGGGCATCGCATCCGTCGATCCCGTCGGCCACGGCGTCGTGCCCGAACGTGTCGCCCCGCCGGGCCTGTCGGCCGAGAACGATCCGCTGACCGACGACGATCCCGAAATCGAAACCTTCGCACACTGATCGCTCACGCGGGCCGCGCTTTCGAGTCGCCCTTTCGGGTCGCGTATTCCGATCGCAAATTCGGGTCTCACCTTCCCCATTCGGATCTTGCATGCGTGGCGCAGATTCGGGGCGCGCCCTCGGATCCCACGACGGATCCCACCTGTCGCCTCCACGATTCGCCCGCACGGCCCCACGGCGAACATCGTCCGCGCGATGCGTTCGACGCATCCGTTAACGCATCGCCGAGCAGTCGAATCGTTGTGCCGTCTGCGCGCGCCATTCGCGCGCGTTCTTCGGCGAATCGACGAGTACCGCCTCGATACCGAGACATCCGGCCTCGCGATACGCATCGAGCGAATTGATCCCGATCGCGATCGTATGCGCGGGACCGTTCGTATCGAGACAGGCCAGCGCCGCGCGCGTCCAGAGCTTCGCGCGCACGGGCGAGCGTCCTTCGCCGAGCGTGAACGTCTCGATCACCTGCATGTCGCGCTGCCATTCGAACGCGGTCCAGACGCCGTTATCAGGCGCATCGCAGCGCCCTGACAAGGCAACATCGAGCAAACGGCCGCGCGTCGCATCGCGCGACTCGAACATCCGCGCGAGCCGGTATCCGGCAAACGCCTTCTGGTATGACGCATCCGTCGAGTAAATCAGCACGCGCGACCACGCGCCGCGCGCGGTCAGCACATTCGCGACGGCGCGCGCCTGCGGTTCGGCCGGCAAGGCTTTCATATCGAGAATCACGGGCACATCGGCCGGAATCGCGGCGAGCGCCGCATCGAGCGTCGGAATCGGGGTGGGGTTCGCACGATACGGATAGACGACCTCGCCGTTCGGAAGACGCGTCGAGAAGTTCCAGCCGGCGTTGATCTGCGTGAGCTCCGCGGCCGTGCGCGATGAAACGGGCCCGCGTTCGGGCGTCAGCGCGCTGAGATCGTTCGGACGATAGAGCACGGGCACGCCGTCGGCGCTGATCTGAACCGTGAGCCAGATCCGGTCGGCGCCGTTGTGAAGCGCGCCGTCGATTGCGCGGAGCGTGTTCTCGGGATAATCCGCCGTGCCCGCGCGATGCGCGACGATCGCGGGCAAACGCGGCCCCGCCCTGTCCGCCTCCGCGACGCCACAGCCCGCCAGCGCACCCGTCATGACCATCACGCACAATCCCGCCGCCAATCGATGCATCGTGTTCTCCATATCGCGCCATATCACGCGACGGCCACCGGGCCGGCACAAAGGACCGTCAGTATCGTCGTTCGCAAAAGACGGGAGGTGGCAAAATCCGATGAAAATAGGCTCGGACAATGCTGACGCGCGGTAGTCCGCGAGAGGATCCGGCTCAGATCCGATCCGCACGATCGTAGCCGCGCCGTATGTCGCGCACGCGCCATGGCCATCCTCAGTGCCAAATGAAGCGCTCCGGTACAATCGCCGCTTGGCGGGCTTTTGCGCCCGTACCTGCCCACGTCCCTCTAGCCCATCTCCATGTCGCAAAACCAGAGCCTCTTCGAGCGCGCGCAGCGGACCATCCCCGGCGGCGTCAATTCCCCCGTGCGGGCTTTCCGTTCGGTCGGCGGCACGCCGCGCTTCATCGAACGCGCGCAAGGCCCCTACTTCTGGGACGCCGAAGGCAAGCGCTATGTCGACTACATCGGGTCGTGGGGACCGATGATCGTCGGCCATCTGCATCCCGAAGTCCTCGAAGCCGTCCAGCGCGCGCTGCACAGCGGTTTCAGCTTCGGCGCGCCGACTGAAGCCGAGATCGAAATCGCCGAGGAAATCTGCCGTCTCGTGCCGTCGATCGAGCAGGTTCGCCTCGTGTCGAGCGGCACCGAAGCCACGATGAGCGCCCTGCGCCTCGCGCGCGGCTTCACGGGCCGCAGCCGCATCGTCAAGTTCGAAGGCTGCTATCACGGGCATGCCGACAGCCTGCTCGTCAAGGCGGGTTCCGGCCTGCTCACGTTCGGCAACCCGACCTCCGCGGGCGTCTCGCCCGAAATCGCCGCGCAGACGACGGTGCTCGAATACAACAACGTCGAGCAACTGCGCGAATTCTTCGGCTCGCTGGGCAACGAGACGGCGGCGGTCATCGTCGAACCGGTCGCGGGCAATATGAACCTGATCCAGCCGACGCGCGCCTTCCTGACGGCGCTGCGCGAACTCTGCACGGCCCACGGCACCGTGCTGATCTTCGACGAAGTCATGTGCGGTTTTCGCGTCGCGCTCGGCGGCGCGCAAGCGCTGTTCGGCATCAAACCGGACCTGACGTGTCTGGGCAAGGTCATCGGCGGCGGCATGCCGATCGCGGCGTTCGGCGGAAGGCGCGACATCATGGCGATGCTCGCACCGCTCGGCGCGGTCTATCAGGCCGGCACGCTGTCGGGCAATCCCGTCGCGGTCGCGGCGGGTCTCGCGACGTTGCGGCTGATCGCGGAGCCGGGCTTCTTCGAAGACCTCGGCGCGCGGACCGCGCGGCTCGCGCGGGGTCTGTCGGACGCGGCGCGTGAAGCGGGGGTCGCGTTTTCGGCGGATTCGATCGGCGGCATGTTCGGCATCTATTTCGCGCCCGAGGTGCCGAAGCGTTTCGCCGACGTCACGCAATCGGATATCCCGCGTTTCAACACGTTCTTCCACGCGATGCTCGACGCAGGCATCTACTTCGCGCCGTCGGCCTACGAGGCCGGCTTCGTGTCGAGCGTGCATACCGATGCCGTGATCGACGAGACGATCGCGCATGCGAGCACGGTGTTCTCGACGCTGGCGGCCTGATGTTTTCGGACATCGATTTCGCGCATATGGAGCGGGCGCTCGCGCTCGCGACGCGGGGTCTCTATACGACGACGCCGAATCCGCGCGTGGGCTGCGTGCTCGTCAAGGACGGCATCGTGATCGGCGAAGGGTTCACGCAGCCGGCCGGCCAGGATCACGCCGAGATCCGCGCGCTCAAGGATGCGCGCGCGCGCGGCCACGATCCGCGCGGCGCGACGGCCTACGTGACGCTCGAACCGTGCAGCCATTTCGGCCGCACGCCGCCGTGCGCGAATGCGCTGATCGACGCGAAGATCGCGCGCGTGATCGCCGCGATGGAAGATCCGAATCCGCAGGTGTCGGGGCGCGGGCTCCAGATCCTGCGCGCGGCCGGCATCGATGTCCGGTGCGGGCTGCTCGAACGCGAATCGTATGAACTCAATATCGGCTTCGTATCGCGGATGACGCGCAAGCGGCCCTGGGTCCGCGTGAAGGTCGCCGCGAGTCTCGACGGCCATACGGCGCTGCCCGACGGCACGAGCCAATGGATCACGGGCGACGTCGCGCGTGACGACGGCCACGCATGGCGTGCGCGCGCGTGCGCGATTCTCACGGGGATCGGGACCGTGCTCGGTGACGATCCGCAGATGACCGTGCGCGCGATCGACACGCCGCGCCAGCCGCTGCGCGTGCTCGTCGACCGCAATCTCGAGGTGCCCGCCGCGGCGCGTCTGCTCGTCGGCGCGCCGCCGCTCGTCTATTGCGCGCGCGACGACGGCGACGCGGCCGCGCGCGCGCAGGCGTTGCGCGATCGCGGCATCGAGGTCGTCGCGTTGCCGAACGAAGCGGGCAAGGTCGATTTGCGCGCGATGCTGCTCGATCTCGGCGCGCGCGGCATCAACGAACTCCACGTCGAAGCGGGTCACAAGCTGCATGGTTCGATGCTTCGCGAGGGCTGTGTCGACGAACTGCTGCTCTACGTCGCGCCGAGCCTGCTCGGCGACGCGATGCCGATGTTCAATCTCGCGCCGCCGGCGACGCTCGATGCGCGCATGCAGCTGAGCTTTCATTCGGTCGATCGGCTCGGCGACGATTTGAGAATCCTCGCGCGCGTCGAGACGTCCGTACCGAAGCCGACTGCATAAGCACGCTAAGCACGCGGTGCGCGCCGCATCGTGCGCGCCGCCTATTCATCACGATCAGAGGGAATGGAGCCATGTTCACAGGTATTGTCGCGGCCGTCGGCCGTATCGAATCGGTCGAACCCGAGCGCGCGGGCGATCCGGATGCGGGCGTGCGCCTGACGATCGAAGCCGGCACGCTGGGGCTCGACGATGTGGCGACGGGCGACAGCATCTCGATCCAGGGCGCCTGCATGACGGCGGTCGAGATCGAGGGCAACCGGTTCACGGTTGATGTGTCGCGCGAGAGTCTTAATTGCACGGCGGGTCTCGATGTGCCGGGCGACGTGAATCTCGAGAAGGCCCTGCGCGCGAACGACCGGCTCGGCGGCCATCTGGTGTCGGGACATGTCGATGGACTCGGCGTCGTGACGCGGTTCGCGCCCGTCGGCGAGTCGCATGAACTGCGCGTGCTCGCGCCGCATTCGATCGGCCGGTATCTAGCGTTCAAGGGATCGGTGACGGTCAACGGCGTGAGCCTGACGGTCAACGCGGTCGACGATCGCGAAGCGGGCTGCGAATTCTCGATCAATCTGATCCCGCATACGATCGAAGTCACGACGCTCAAGCATCTGCGCGAAGGCAGCAAGGTCAATCTCGAGATCGATGTGATTGCGCGGTATGTGGAGCGGATGTTGAGCGCGGGTCAGACGGCAACAGCATTGAAGTGATCCACGTGCCGGCGAGTCGAGTGTATGGAATCGACTCGCCAAACTCGAATCGCGTCCGGCGCATTGCGGCGGCAAGCTGTCCTCCACGACGACGTTGCGAGCGCTTGCTGCCGCCTTCTAGCGGACATTCGTGTGTCCGATTCGTGGTCCGATCACAAACGCTCGCCTCCATCGCACCGCGCCCGACTCAATGCGACGAGACGTAGTCCGTATCGGCGAATGCCGCCGGTATCGCGAAGCTCTCGCGCATACGCCTGGCCTCAGCGGCGGGCGTCAAGCCAAACAGACGCCGGAATTCCCTGCTGAACTGCGACGGACTCGCGTAACCCACGGCATGTCCTGCCGCCTCCGCGGTCAGATCCTCGCGGACCATGAGCAAGCGAGCTTGATGAAGGCGCGTCGACTTCACGTATTGCATCGGCGATACATGCGTCATCGCCTTGAAATGGCTGTGGAAGCTCGGAATGCTCATGCCCGCTTCGTTCGCCAATTGCCCAACGTCGAGAGGTTGCGCATAGCGCGCATGAATCAGGCGGAGTGAGCGGCCTATCTGGCCAAACTGCCCGCGCATCGACAACGCCTCGCGCAACGAGCGGCCCTGCGCGCCGGTGAGCACCCGGAAATACAGCTCACGCAGCAGCCCGGCACCCAACACAGCCGCTTCGAGCGGCCGATGCATCGCCTCAAGGAAGCGCAGCACGGACGCTTGCATCGCATCGTCCATCGGCGTCGACATCATGCTCTGCGGTGCCGGCGCGTGCTCCGGCGCGCCCTCGCGGTCGATCCGCTCCGCGAGCTCGGCGGCCAATGCGAAATCGAGGTGCAGATACAGCGCGAGCAGGGGGTGCGCTTCGGTTGCGTCGGTCTCCATGCTGAACGGCACAGGCACCGACACGGCCAGGTAGTGACGCTCGTCGTACACGTAAAGCCGGTCGCCGAAATAGCCGCGCTTGCGACCCTGACAAACGATGACGATCCCGGGGTCGTAGAGCACGGGGGTGCGCGATAAGGCCCGGTTCGACCGCAAGATACGCACACCAGGCAGCGCCGTCAGGTTGTAACCCTCTTCGGGCGCCAACTCGCGCAGCAGGGCAACCATGCGTTTCTGGCTGCGAGACGATAAAACGGAATGCGGGGTCGAAGCGGAGATCGCGCTCATAGTTTTATGCAAGAAAATCAGCGGAATTCGGCTTAATTTTGCTCGTTTGTCAGCCTAACATGCAATCTCCAATCGACATTCGGGAGAAGCCGCCATGGCATCCAGCAAGACTCTGCTCATCACCGGCGTCAGCAGCGGCTTTGGCCGCGCGCTCGCACGCGAAGCGCTGGCGGTGGGTCATAAAGTTGTCGGCACGGTGAGACGTGCCGAGGCAAAGCGTGAGTTCGAGTCCCTATCCGCCGATGCCTGGGGACGCGTGCTCGACGTCACCGACTTCGACGCCATCGACGACGCCGTGGCCGACATCGAGGCCAGCGTCGGGCCGATCGATGTGCTGGTCAACAATGCCGGCTACGGCCACGAAGGCATCATGGAGGAATCGCCGCTCTCGGACATGCGTCAGCAGTTCGACGTGAATGTATTCGGCGCGGTCGCCATGATGAAGGCGGTGCTGCCGTTCATGCGCGCGCGCCGACGCGGCCACATTCTGAATATCACATCGATGGGCGGCTACATCACGATGCCGGGCATCGCTTACTACTGCGGGAGCAAGTTTGCGCTGGAAGGCATCTCCGAGGCGCTCGGCAAAGAGGTCAAGCCCTTCGGCATCGCCGTGACCGCGGTGGCGCCGGGCTCCTTTCGCACGGACTGGGCGGGTCGCTCGATGACGCGGACCCCGCGCTCGATCTCGGACTATGACGACCTGTTCAATCCGATCCGACAGGCACGCGAGGAAAAGAGCGGCAAGCAATTGGGCGATCCGAGGAAAGCGGCGCAAGCGATGTTGGCCGCCATTGCAGCGGATCGACCGCCCGCACATCTTTTGCTCGGGAGTGACGCGCTCGGGCTTGTGCGAGACAAGCTGTCGGCATTGAGCACGGAAATCAGCGCGTGGGAGGCAACCACCGTTTCGACGGACGGCTGATTCGCGTCATGGGGGGAATTTGTCGAGACGCCGAAATCAGCGCGTCGGGTGCGAACGAGGCGATTCTCACCGCATTTGGAAGTCCGTTGGCCATGCGAACCGGCGCGCTTCTCCCGACATACCGAACGACGGCTCAGGGTTTGAGAGAGGCGGTCGGGTGAGGT
Source organism: Pararobbsia silviterrae (assembly GCF_003628125.1). Classification (GTDB taxonomy): domain Bacteria; phylum Pseudomonadota; class Gammaproteobacteria; order Burkholderiales; family Burkholderiaceae; genus Pararobbsia; species Pararobbsia silviterrae. The sequence continues at coordinate 998,319 of NZ_RBZU01000001.1, read as the reverse complement.
TGACCAAACGACGTACGATGTTGAAAGCACTCGATATCGGGCACCCGCTCTCTCCCTCTGCAAAGGGCGAAGTAATACGTCACTGTGCATGACGCAAATCGCCGTTGCGCATCGCGAGCGGTCGTCGGTACGGCAAGAGCCGAATGACGCCGACGGATCGCACTCGCCCGCTGTCGAAAACAGGACGTCAACATGCAACGTCCGCAGCTAGCCGAAGCCCGGCTCATTTGTCAGAAAGGTTAGATATCGAGCCGGCGAAGAATGAACCGAGACGGCGCCTCCCCATCAAGACGCGCGTACTGCTCGACATTCCGATCAAATTCCTCACCGTGTTTCTTCAAGTGTCGCCTGAATTTCTCAAGCGATTCGCCGATGCGTGCGTCATCGCTTGCCAGCTTGATCACGGCCGGGATATCGATGTTCTCGCCCAAAAAACCGAGATAGATATCAAACGCATCACGTTCCCGCTTTTGCTTTTGGCAACTATCCATCTTTGTCGCAAACATGCCGTCGAAAGTCACGAGATTGAAGGGAATACCATCAATCTCCTCGCGCGAAAAAAGCGCTCGCTTAAAGAGGACTTCCGAATTCGGAAGGACGATCGACATCATTTTCTTGGAAACTGCTTCAGCGTTTGTCAGCGGCACATCAAGATCAAGATGATCGACAAACATGCCCGCCTTGTCCTTGTCGGACTGCATCCTCGGATGCAGAAGGTCGATGTTGAAGACAAAGTCCTTGTCTCTGATCGTCTGAACCCTCATCAATTGAAACGGATGCTTGGCGGACGGGATAAAGCCGGAACCGAGCAAACGTTGAATGACGGTGTCGATCGAGTGACTGGCGTAGGCATCGTAAAAGAGCAGATCGACGTCGAGCGTCCCGGGATGCGTCAGCGACGTCGTGTTGCGCAGAGCAGGACACCATCCGCCGATCACCATGTATTGGAGATCCGGAATTGCCTGCAGCGCGATAGCGGTGTCCTTCAGGAGCGCCCGAGCACCGTCTTGTATGGAATTGAGCATGGACATGACTGCTGACAAGAAATTCACGCAACTGAAACGGACCGGCGCTGCACAGCGTGGTCGCGCCGCGTCTAACGCATGCGACCCTAACTCCCGAGCGGACTAACCGCGACATATCCGCCGGTCCCGTCGATGCCCGTCTGATTGCCGATATAGACGTTGCGCGCATAGAAGAACGGCATGCCAAAGTCCAGGCCGCTGATGGAGACGTAGGTGTTGACCGCAGCCACGTCGTCGATCGCGTAGTTGGCCGACGCGCCCTCCAATACCGAAGCCGCACTCGCGATCGAGATCGACCCGCTGTAGCGGTTCGCGCTCGCCCCACTCGTATCGGTGAACACGACCGGCTCAGTCGTCGTCGAACTCGGGCAGAAGAAATCCGTGAGCCCGCTGTCGGTACAGATCGACAAACCGAGCTGGGACTGCGTGAACGTATAAGCCGTCGAGCCCGTGTCGACAAACGAGTTCGCAATCGACGAACCGTTCATCGTCGCGGTGAAATCGCCATACGCGTCGGTCGGAATCGGACTCGCCGACTCGAGCGCGTTATTGCTCTGTGTTCCGATGCCCAAGATCAACGCCCCGGTCGCGCTCACCGCGCCGCTCCCGCTGATCGCCGGCAACTGGATGATCACGCCGTTGTTGTCCGTCGCCATGCCGTACACGACGTTGGCGATCTGCTTGGCCAGCGGCACGTTGATCGACGCGCACGCACTCGTCGTCGACGGGCATCGGTAGTAATACGCGTCCACGGGCGTCGACGCACTGACGCACGCAGTGCCGCAGTCGTATTGAATGCCGTTGACGCCGACGATGCCGTTGGCCCCCAGTGAAGACGCCGAATTATCGATGTTGCCGGCGCCCGCGCTGTCGCAGTCGGTCGGCACGGGCCCCTGCGTCGACGTGTCGTTGATGACCTGGATATTCTGACCCGCCGACGTGGTTTCCGAACCGAGCGTCACGCTTGCCTCGCGCACCGTGCCCCACGTGTAGCTGCTCGCGAAAACCTCGCATTCATCGATGCCGTTGCCGCTCGTCGTATCGACTTGCTGAGTCAGACTCGACAGCGTGTTGGTCAGCTTGCTCGCGAGAACGCGCAGACCGACCGAGCCCGTATCGACAAGCACATTGGGAATCGTGTCGCACAGCGTCGCATCGGTCGGCGAACAGACCTTGACCGTCACGAACCCGGTGTTCGGCAAATCCGGATTCGGACCGGCTGCGACCGTCAGCGTAACCACGTTGCTGCCCGAGGTCTGCAAGGCGAGCGAGGTCGTGCCCGAGGTCCCGCTCGACCCTGTCGTCGAATCGCTCGCGTTGCCGCCTGCGCCGCCGCCCCCGCCGCCGCATGCGGCAAGCACCGCCGCCAACGCACCCGCAAAGGCCCAGCCCTGGAATCGTTTGATCGTGTCAAGCACCCGCATCGGACACCCCGGAGACGGTTGTTCTCTTTATTGAATCGCGCTGACGTCGACGCCGCTCGGCACGAGATCGACGACATAGGCACGGCCGACGAAATGTCTCGGGTGTCCGCCGATCTGCACGACCACGCCGTCGAACGTCATCGATACGCCGCCGCGATGGCCCGTTGCCGCACGCAAGGCCGCGCTGTATTCGGAGAACACGTCGCTACCCATGAAGTTCTGTAGATCGGGCTGAAACGGCCCGGACCACCCGATACCGAAGACTTCACCGCTCGTCGTCAGGTACTCGCGCTCCGTCGTGCCGTTTGCGAGCGTTTCCTCTCGCACGGTGTAACGCGAAGACGTCGCCGCGGCGATCGAAACGCCGGCCATCGTCGATGCGGCTGCGGCCGGCAACGTCGGCGACCCGCCAAGCGCGGCATAGGCGTTGACGCTCAAGACGGTCGACACCATGACGGCCAGCGCCGAATAAGGTTTAAGCATGTTGGACTCGACAAAACGCACCTGCGGAGGCGCTGCTGAAGCGCGAAAACTTCACACGCGGAGACACGGGTCAGGCTGAAACGGATCGGACTGGCGCGCACAGTGTAGGGGCTCGCCGGGCGCAAATCAATTCGTGCGTCGATCCCAAGCGCCAAACGCGAATGCCTTGTCGGCATATCTAGCGAAACGTCTCGCTCAACATGTCGAGCCCGTCAGGCGAATGGCGGAACACCACGCTCACGGTCAAATCAGCGACCCGATGAACGACACGCCGACAACGCCCCTTCCAAAACGCTTTCGACAACGCCTACGCCATCGACAACTCCGCCGTCTGACCGATCAGCTCGACCAACACGTCGGCGATCAGTCGCACGCGAGGCGAGCGTTTGACGTCCGGATGCATGACGAGCCAGATCTGCCGAACGGCCGCGCCCGCATGGTCCGACAGCAAGCAAAGGGCCGGATCGTGCGCGGCCAGAAAACCGGGCAACGCGGCCACGCCGAGCCCCGCTCGCGCGGCATGGAGCAGTGCGGCGAGATCGTTGCTCCGGAACACGAAGCGGCGGTCTCCGGCGATCTGGTTGAGCCAACGCTGCTGAGGCACCTGCCCGAGACTCTCGTCATAGCCAAGGAAAGCCCATTCGGACTGCGGTCGATCCGCATATCCGGCCGCCGCGTAGAGGCCATACCCCATCTTCCCGATGCATCGCGCGACGAGACCCGGCGCGGTCGGCCTCGACAGGCGGATGGCAAGATCGGCTTCGCCGCGCGCCAGGTTCGCGTCGCGCGATTCCCCGACGACCTCCAGATCGACGTTCGCCCACCGAGCCCGCAGCGCCGCCATGCCGGGCACCAGAAGATGACTCGCGAGCACGGGCGGCGCGGAAAGGCGCACCGTCCCCTTGAGCGACGAGACGCCCACGGCGGCCCTCGCAAATGCCTGCGCCTCGTCATCGAGACGCGCCGCCTGTCTGGCCAACGCCTCGCCCTCGGCTGTCAGCGACCACCCTTTCGGCAAGCGGTCGAACAGCCTGACGTCGAGCGACTGCTCGAGCGCTTCGACCCGCCGGGCGACGGTCGAATGCTCGACGGACAAGCTGCGCGCCGCACCCGAGAGGCTGCCGATCCTCGCCAGCTCGAGGAAATAGCGGACGTCGTCCCATTGCAGACGCGGGCCCTCCGCTGGCACGCTTCCTGTGTTTTTTTGCACACGCATTGCCGATTTATCCGGAATTGTTCTGTGAATTCGCACACTTCAACATGAGCTTGCCAGAACACCCACCCGGAGAACAGCATGCATTCCAGAGCCATATCCGATCCGTCCGCACGCGCCGCGGCCCAGATCGCGATCGAGCAGTACGGCGGCGCTTCGCAACTCAAGGTGCGCGAAGTGACGCTCCCCGCTCCCGCCGCCGGCGAGGTTCGCATTCGCCACACGGCCATCGGCGTCAACTTCGTCGATGTCTATCACCGCACGGGGCACTATCCGCTCCCCGCGCTCCCGGCGGTCCCCGGCGTCGAAGCCGCCGGCATCGTCGACGCCGTGGGCCCCGGCGTCGATGCCTTGCAGCCGGGACAACGCGTGGTCTACGCAGGCCCGCCCGTGGGCAGCTATGCGAGCGCGCGCACGATGCCCGCCGACCGCGTGCTTGCGCTGCCCGACGACATCGACGACGCGGTCGCGGCCAGTCTCCTGCTGCGCGGCATGACGGCCCATATGCTGTGTTCGGCCGTCTACCCCGTCAAAGCCGGCGACACGGTGTTGATCCACGCGGCCGCCGGAGGACTGGGCCTCGTGATGCTGCAATGGGCGAAAGCGCTCGGCGCGCGCGTGATCGGCACAGTGGGATCGGCGGCGAAAGCCGAGCTCGCCGTCGCCCACGGACTCGACGAAGCGATCCTGTATCGCGAGCAGGATGTCGTCGCCACGGTCCGGACGTTGACCGACGGTCGCGGCGTCGACTACGCAGTCGACGGCATCGGCGGCCCGACCCTCCTCGCGACGCTCGATACCGTGCGTCCGTTCGGCATGATCGCGAGCGTCGGTCAGGTCAGCGGCGATCCGGGGCCGATCGACCTGTCTGTGCTCGGTCCGGGCCGTTCGGTGGCCCTGTCGCGGCCCAGCGTCTTTCGTTATGTATCGGATCCGGCACGCTATCGGGAAGCCGGCCTCGCGACGTTCGAACGCCTGCGAAGCGGCCTGAAAGCCCATATCGGCGCGGTGTTTCCGCTGGCCGAGGCCGCGCTCGCACACGCGCGTCTCGAAAGCGGCGACACCCACGGTTCGATCCTGCTGCGGCCTTGAACGGACTGCACAGAGCGGGCTGAACCGCCGTACCTTCAATCGAAAATCGGCAATGCGAGAAACGCCTTGATCGTGATCGCGTTCGCGATGTCGATAAAGAAGGCGGCCGCCAGCGGCACGACGAGAAACGCGATGTGAGACGGGCCGAAGCGCGCGGTCACGGCCTGCATGTTCGCGATCGCCGTCGGCGTCGCGCCGAGGCCGAATCCGCAATGCCCGGCCGTCAACACCAAGGCGTCGTAATTCCGGCCCATCACGCGGAACGTCACGAAGACCGCGTAGACGACCATGAGTACCGTCTGCGCGATCAGAATCGAAAACACGGGCAAGGCCAGCGCGGCCAGATCCCATAAGCGCAACGTCATGAGCGCGAGCGCCAGAAACAGCGCGAGCGTCACGTTGCCGATCAACGCGACCGCATGCCGCGTCACCGGACGGCCCAATGCCGCGAGCGCATTGGACAGCAACACCGCCACGAACAGCACGCAGACGAACGACGGCAACTCGAACACCGTCCCCGCGATCCAGTCGGCGATCACGTTGCCCACCGCAAGACTGATCGCGATGAGCGTCACCGTCTCGATCAGCGAGGCCGGCGTCGTCGGTTGCTCGACTTTGGGCTCCTCGAAAACGCGCGCGGTGACCTCGCGCGCCGGCGACTCGCCGCCGGCACGCGCATCGCCTTCGTGGGCGCCGCGCTCGGTATATCGGAGCAAACGACGCGCGACGGGGCCGCCCAGAATGCCGCCCATGACGAGCCCGAACGTCGCGCACGCGATCGTGGCCTCGATCGCCGATTGAAGACCGTGATGCTCGACGAACACACGGCCCCACGCCGCCCCCGTGCCGTGCCCGCCCGCCAGCGAGATCGAACCGGCGAGCAGGCCGAACAGCGGATCGATGCCGAACGCGAGCGCCATGCCGATGCCCAGGACGTTCTGCAAGATGACCAACACGATGACCACGGCCAGGAACCGGACGAGCACCGGACCGCCGGCCTTCAGATTCGCCAGATCCGCGTTCAGGCCGATCGTCGAAAAGAACGCAAGCATCAGCGGCGGTTGCAAGTCCGCGTTGAAGTGGACGTCGGTCGCCCCGAACGTATGCAGGCCGTACAGCGCGAGCGCCACGACGAGTCCGCCCGCGACGGGCTCCGGGATCGTCCATGTGCGCAGGATCGCGAACCGCGCGACCAACTGATTGCCGAGCAGAAGGACCAGCGATGCCGCGACCAGCGTCCCATATGCGCCAATGACCATATCGCCCCCGGACTCGAATGCGCGCCGCCTCGCCACGCGGGGCCGCACCGCGCATCGTCTGCCGGCGGCCCGAACGTGGATCTCAGGCGCACGGTACCCGAACGCGGATATTGTTGCTGGGCGAGGCGCGCTCAAACGCGCGCGGGGGCGCGGCAACGCGCATCAGTCCGGCCGATGATCCATGCGGATCGGTCGACGCGCCGAGCGCGAACGCGCGGCACGCCGCTCGATCCTCAGAGCTGCACCTGATGCACGGACTTCGCGCGATACATCTCGCGGTCCGCCGCGCGGTACATCGCATCGCGATCGGCGCACGCGTCGCCGAACGTCGCGAGACCGATGCTGCCGCTGACTTGCATGACACCGCCCTCGTAAAGCACGGGCTCTGCGCACGCCTCGTGCAGCGCATCGAGCAGCGCGCCGCCCGCGATGCGGTCGCGCGCGAGTTCCGGAAACAGAATGCCGAATTCGTCGCCGCCGAGACGCGACACCGTATCCCGTTCGCGAACGGCGTCGCGCAGACGCCGCGCGACGACGCGCAGCAGATGGTCGCCCGCGTGATGGCCGAGCGTGTCGTTGACGCGCTTGAAACCGTTGAGATCGACGACGGCCAGCGTGAACGTGCCGCCGTCGCGCCGGCACGCGTCGATGAGCCGCTCGCAGTCGTCGCGGAACAGCAAGCGGTTCGGTAGCTCGGTCAGCGCGTCGTAGTAGGCGAGCTGCTTGAGCGCCGCCTCGCTCGATTCGAGTTCGTGCGTGCGCAACGCGACCTTCGCTTCGAGTTCGGCCTTGTGTTCCTCGGCCGCGCGCCATTGATCGTGTTTCGCGCCGACCGCGAGTTCGAGCGCACGCTCGCGTTCGCGGCGCAGGATGTTGAAGCGCTCGGCCAGCGCCTGCGAAAACAGGATCGCTTCGAACGCCCCCGCGACGAGAAACGCATGCATCGTGAGCGGCGTCGCGCGCAGCGTGTTCTGTCCGATCAGAATCAGCATCGTCAACGCGACGATGACCGGGCCATAGCCGATCAAGTAGTACCAGGCGGGCCGGAAACCCATCGCGCTCCGATAGAGCGCGACGCCGATCACGATCGGAAACCAGACGCACGGCAGCGCCTGAATCACGAGGCCCGCGATCCCGTACGCGCCGTGCAACGCGAACAGCGACGACACCGCGTAGATCGCGGCGACCGTATGCAGCACGGGCCGATACCAGCGCGTCACGCGCGCATGGTCGAGCAGGTAGAGCGGAAACAACGCGCCGAAACAGCCGTAGAGACAGACAAGCGCCTGATTGCGCCCCACGACGCCGACGAACGACGCGGGCCACAAATACTGCGAACCGAGTCCGAGCAGATCCGCCGAGAAGACGGCGTAGCTCGACACGAGCAAGGCATAGAGCACGAAGATCGTCTGACGCAGCCGCGCGGCGAGCAGCAGGTTGTAGAGCGCGAGACCGCCCATCACGCCGAGGCAGACGCCGATCACGAGATAGTCGGCGAGCGCATGCCGTGCCCACGTGCTCAGCCGCCAGATCCGCATCGGCACGACAAGCGTGTTGTAGCCGCGCAGCCGCAGATAGACGGTCGTGTCTTGCGCGTCGCGCAGCGTGACCGGCACCAGGAACTGACGCCACGCGAGCGGCCGCGACGCGAACGGTTGCTCCTCGCCCGTGTGCACGATCCGCCACTGCGCGGCGTCGGCGCCCGGTGTGAAGATCTGGACATCGGCCATCGAGAACGGCGACAGATCGAGCCACCAGGTCTGCGTGGCGGGACCGGACTTCGCCTCATCCGGCTTCCCTGCATCCGGCTTCGCTTCGCCGGGCTTCAAGTCACCCGGCTTCGATTCACCAGGCTCGGATGCGTCACGCGTCACGTCGCCCGGTGTCGCGTTGCCCTGTACCGCGTCGCCGGCCGGCGCGCGCACATGGACGCGCAGCCAGACAGGGTGATCGATCAGGCCCAGGGCCGTACGGCCGCCGAGCGGTTCGAACGCCGTCGAGCGTCGCGCGTCGTCAAACGTCATCGAATCCGTCGAATCGATCAGGACGTCCGCGTGGTCGTTGAGCAGCGCGCCATCGACGGCGGCCATCGCGGACACGGAAGCGGACACCGATGACGCCGACGCCGATTCTGCCGCGTCCGCGTGACGCATCGACAGCGCGAAGCACACAAAAAGCGGCAATGCCCGCAACAGACGTCGCGTGGTGCCGCGCACATCGCCACGGAAGCCCCGAAGAATTGGCAGCATGGTCTAGCTCGATTGATGTGAGTCAGATGACGCGCACGAATAAAGACAAGCAAGCACACGTCAGCACGAACGCGCAAGCGTACGCGCGGACACGCGCGAGCACGCATCAGCGCGCGATCGTCGCATCGCGATCCGGCGTCCCGTCGACGCCGCCGCCCGCGGCCCCGCCGACAAGCGCGTCGTCGTTCGAGCGCCCCTCGGCGAAGGCGCGCTCGTGCGCGGCGAGCACGGTCATATGGTTGTAGAGATTCTCCATGCCCGAGTAGGTCCTCACGATCCGATCGCTCGACACGCCGAGCATGCAGTCTTCGACGACGCGATTGCCGATCCGGTAGGTCTGGTGATGCCGGCTGCCCGCGCCGTGAACCATGATCTGCCGGATCGGCAACCCGGCCTTGAGCGCCGCCTGGACGTAGTCGTTCTGCGAGCCGAAATCGACATCGGTGTCGGTTTCGTCGCTCGTGACGAACATCCGGAAACCCGCCATCGGCTTCACGCGCGGCAACTGGTCGATCGGATCCCAGACGTCGCGAAACGGCGTGCCCGTGAAATCGGTCGTACGCCCGGCTGCCCGCGCGCGAAACACGACCGACGTCACCCCCGACGACGACACCGCGCAGATGACGTCCCGCCGCTCCGCGATCAGCGCCGCGACCAAGCCGCCGCCGCCCGACTGGCCGACGAGACCGAATTCGCGAATGCGGTAGCGGGCCTTGATCGCGTCGAGCGCGGCGTTCATCACGAGCGTCTCGTAGTGCGTGCGCCGCCGCTTCTGATCGCCGCTGCTGCCGTCGACGCCGGGCCGCGCGAGCGTCAGATACGCGGTCCCGCTGCGCCGCTGCTCGAGTTCGGCCGCGTCGAGTTCGCGTTGCGGCGTCCACTTTTCGTAGTTAGGCGACGACTCGCCGCGCCCCACGAGCACGTCGCCTTCCATGAAGACGATCGCCCGGTCGACGCGGCCGCCCTTGAAATCGCTCGACGGGAAATACCGGATGCACTCGTGAAACGACGCGCCTTCGACCCAGACCGCGTTCGCGGTGTTCGCGCATTGTCCGGGCGTCGACGTCGCGCCCGCGACCGCCTCGCTTCCGGAAAAATGGTCGTGCAGTCCGTAGTTCTCGACCGTCGACGCACAACCCGCGCACAGCCATAAGGTCAATGCCGCCCATCCCCCGAGCATCGCCCGTGTGTTCACATGGATCTCCATCAAATCGTTGTTCGTGTGTGTTTATCGGAGAACGTGAACGGATATTGAATCGACAGATCGCCGAAGCCGATTGAAAGCGACTGAAAGCAATAAGCAGCGATAGCGACGATGCGATTGAGTCCCGAACCCTCCACGCGCATGGCATTTACGACCGATTATCGTGCAAATCAATCGGAATATATGACTTCATGCGCGCATGGATCCATCCGATTGTCACGACGACACAACGGCCGCGCGTCGATCCGATTAGGCGCTTATTAAATTCATCCGAACGGTTTTATTCCGTCGATATAATCCAGCGCGGTTCGGAATCATCGGAGCAATGATCCGAGCCCAAAAAATAAACGACCGACCAGAAGAACGACCACACAGATGACCATGCCGCCCCGGGGGATGTCCGCGCACGCCGATCGGATCCGCGCAGCCGGACTATCGACGCTGATCCGTGCATGCGCAGCGCTCGCGAAACAGTGCGCCGCGCGCGCGCGACCGACCGCTTTCGCATCCGTCTTCGCGCCCGTCGGCATCGTGCTGGCCGCGCTCTTCGCCTTGCCGGGTCTCGCGATCGCGGACGTCAGCGCCGCTCCGGCCATCTCGAGTATCAGTCCGACCGCGGGCCCGACCGCGGGTGGCACCTCGGTGACGATCACCGGCTCGAATTTCGGCGACGACAGCGTCGTGCAATTCGGAGGCACGTCGGCCGCCGCGACGACCGTCAACTCATCGGCGCAGATCACGGCGACGGCCCCGGCAGGCGCAGCCGGAACCGTCGATATCACCGTCACGTCGGGGGGCATCACAAGCGCGACAACCGCGGCCGATCAATACACGTATGTCGCGGCGCCTTCGGTGTCGTCGCTCCTCGAGACCAGCGGCCCGGCATCGGGCGGCACTCAGGTCATAATCTACGGCTCGAATTTCGTGAACGCGACCGCTGTCAACTTCGGCGCGACCGCGGCGCCGTCATTCATGGTCCTCTCGGGGACCTCGATGTCCGCGATGGCGCCTCCGGGCACCGGAACGGTCAATGTCACCGTCACGACGCCCGGCGGGACGAGCGCGGTCAACGGGCTCGACCAATACACCTATCTTTCGGCTCCGACCGTCGCGTCGATCAGCCCGAGTACGGGTTCGACGGCAGGCGGCACGTCGGTCACGATCACCGGCACGAATTTCACGGGCGCCACGGGCGTCAAGTTCGGCACGACCGCGGCGACCAATGTCTTCGTCAGCTCGCCGACCTCGATCACGGCAACATCGCCCGCGGGCACCGCGGGTGTGGCCGACGTCACCGTCACGACACCGGAAGGGACGAGCGCAACAGGCGCCAGCGACCAGTTCACTTACACGGCGGCCGGGATCGCGCCGGTCGCCGCGCCCGTCACAGTGACGGTCCCGTATGACGCCAGCGGCTATCTGATCACGCTGCCCGTGACGGGCGGCGCGGTCACGAGCATCACCGCCACCACGCCAATCGAAGGCGTCGCCGTGGCCCAGTCAACGGGAACCGTCACGACCGCGACCTACACACCGACCACGGGCTTCGCCGGATCCGATGCGTTTCAATACACCGTATCCAACACCTACGGCCAGTCAACCGCGACGGTCAGCATCACCGTCTCCGCGCCCACCTTGTCGCTGCCGAACCTGAACGCGATGACCGTCGGTACGCAGGTCAACCAGTCCCTTGCCGCGACCGGGGGCCACGCGCCTTACATCTATGGGATCACCGGCACACTGCCGACCGGCATCGCGTTCGATACGTCGACCGCCCTGCTCTCGGGCGTGCCGTCAGCCGTCACCCCCTATAACTTCACGATCACGGCGATCGACACCAGCACGGGCAACGGTCCGTTCACGGTCAGCCGGGTCTATCAAGGCACGGTCAGCGCGAGCGTCGCCGTACCGACCTCGCCGGCGGTCACCGCAACGACGCCGTCGAACACGCCCGTCACGATCGCCGCGACCGCGAATGCGACGGGCGCGCCGTTCACAGGCCTCGCGATCGTCACCGCGCCGAGTTCCGGCACGGCCGTCGTCAGCGGGACCTCGATCGTCTACACGCCGACCGCCACGACGGCCGGCAACGTGAGCTTCACCTATACGATCTCGAACAGCGGCGGGGCGTCCGCGCCGATCACGGCAACCGTGACGGTCGGCACCGTGCCGACCGCCGCGGCCGAACATACCGTCACGACGACGGCCGGCGAACCCGCGGTGATCGACCTCTCGAGCGGCGCGACCGGCGGGCCGTTCACGGGCGCCTCGGTCGTCTCGGTGTCGCCGTCGTCGGCCGGCACCGCGACGATCGTCAACGCGACGAGCAACGCGAACGTCCACCAGGCGACCACGCCCGCCGCGACCACGCTGCGCTTCGTGCCCGCCGCGACGTTCGCCGGCACCGCGACGATCACGTACACGCTGACGAACGACGTCGGGACGTCGCCGCCCGGCGTCGTGCTCATCGCGGTCGCGGCGCGGCCCGATCCGTCGACGAACGCCGACGTCGTCGGCCTCATCAATGCGCAGATCGACGCGGCGCGGCGTTTCGGCACCGCGCAGATCTCGAACTACAACGATCGGCTCGAACTGCTGCACGGCACGGGGCACGCACCGTCGCGCAACGGCATCTCGATCGACAACCCGCTCGCCCCGCCCGATCCGAGCGCGTCGTGCGATACCGCCGCCTCGCCGAGCGCGCGAGACGGATGCATCCGAGCCAACCGGGCGCTCGACGCACCGTCGGACACGAGCGCGCCGGACGCGCGATCCGCGACGTCCAAGCCCTCGCGCGCCTCGGGCGACGCGTTGCCGGATCTCGCGTTCTGGACCGCCGGCTCGGTCGATTTCGGGCTCAGCGACGCGGGCGGCCAACGCTCGGGCTTCCGCTTCACGACGCCGGGCGTGACGGCCGGCGTCGACTACCGGATCTCCGATCAGTTCTCGATCGGCGCAGGCTTCGGCTACGGCCACGATTCGACCGACATCGGCAGCGACGGCACGAAGAGCGCGGGCGACAGCTACAGCGTCGCGCTCTACGGCAGCTTCCGGCCCGAGCCGACGCTGTTCGTCGACGGCGTCGTCGGGTTCGGCTCGCTGAATTTCGACTCCGAACGCTGGGACACGGATGCGAACGCTTTCGCCGTCGGTTCGCGCAGCGGCCGCGAAACGTTCGCATCGCTGTCGGCCGGCTACGAGCAGCGCTCGGCGGCATGGCTCATTTCGCCGTACGGGCGCATCGCGTATTCGCAGGCGACGCTCGACGCCTTCACCGAAAGCGGCGCGGGCATCGATTCGCTGACCTATTTCGGCCAGACGGTCACGACGGTCTCGAGCGCGCTCGGCCTGCGCACCGAATACGCGCAAGCCACGCCATGGGGCCTGCTGCTGCCGTATGCGCGCATCGAATACCAGCACGACTTCGACGGCCAAAGCACGGCGGGGCTCGCCTACGCCGATCTGAGCGGCGCGGGTCCGGCCTACTTCGTGACGACGACGCCGTTGAGCCAGAACCGTATGCAGATCGGGCTCGGCACGAAGTACGCGATGCGTCTGATGACGTTCGCGCTCGATTACAGCGTGATGACCGGCAGCAACAGCTTCATGCAGAGCGTGCGGCTCTCGATGTCGGCGCCTTGGTAGGCGACGGGGACGCGACGGATCCGCGACGAATCGACCACGGGTAGGCGACGATGCGCCCGGCGCGGCCGCGCGATGGCGTAAAATACGCGCCTCGCCGCCCTCGCCGGCGCTTCTTCGAACCGATCATGACGACCATCGCCTCCACCCAGGACATCATCGCCGAGCTCAAGGCCGGCCGCATGGTCGTTCTCGTCGACGAGGAAGACCGTGAAAACGAGGGCGACCTCGTGGTTGCCGCCGAATTCATCACGCCCGAAGCGATCAATTTCATGGCCAAATACGGCCGCGGACTGATCTGCCTGACGCTCACGCAGGAACGCTGCCGTTTGCTGAACCTGCCGCTGATGACCTATCGGAACGGCACGCAATACGGCACGGCCTTCACGGTCAGCATCGAGGCCGCCGAAGGCGTCACGACGGGCATCTCGGCCGCCGACCGCGCGCGCACGATCCAGGCCGCCGTCGCGCCGAACGCGCGCGTCGACGATATCGTCCAGCCGGGTCACGTGTTCCCGATCATGGCGCAGCCGGGCGGCGTGCTCGTGCGCGCGGGCCATACCGAAGCGGGCTGCGACCTGACCGCGCTCGCGGGCCTCACGTCGGCCGCGGTCATCTGCGAAGTCATCAATGACGACGGCACGATGGCGCGCCTGCCCGACCTCACCAAATTCGCGGCCGAGCACGGTCTCAAGATCGGCACGATCGCCGACCTCATTCATTACCGCAGCCGGACCGAGTCGATCATCGAGCGCGTCGGCGAGCGCACGATGCAGACCGTCTACGGCCCGTTCCGCTCGATCATGTATCGCGACAAGCCGAGCGGCGCGGCGCATCTCGCGCTCGTCCGCGGCACGCCCGACCCCGCGCGCGACACCGCGGTGCGCGTGCATGAACCGCTCTCGCTGCTCGATCTGCTCGAGACCTCGTGCTCGACCCACTCATGGACGCTGCACGCGGCGCTGCGCGAAGTCGCCGAACGCGATGCGGGCGTCATCGTGCTGCTCAATTGCGCCGATTCGCAGGACCATCTGCTCGAAGTCTTCGAGGCGTTCGACTCGGAGGACAAGGCGCAAGTGCTCAAGCGCCGTCCGGTCGACTTCAAGACCTTCGGCATCGGCGCGCAGATCCTGCGCGACCTCGGCGTGGGCCGCATGCAGGTCCTGTCGAATCCGCGCAAGATCAGCAGCATGTCGGGCTACGGGCTCGAGATCACGGGCTTCGTGCCGATGCCCGGCGCGAAGGGCCCCGTGCCCGTCACGGCCGAACTGTATAGCGGTGCTTGACGGCCCCCCGGACCGTCGCGATCCCAATCGAACACGAACTCGAACACGAACTCCAACCCGGAACCTGAACATGGAAATCGGACAATACCAACCCAACCTCGACGGTGACGGCCTGCGGATCGGCATCGTTCAATCGCGCTTCAACGAGCCGGTCTGCAACGGCCTCGTCGATGCATGCGTCGAAGAACTCGAACGCCTCGGCGTCGTCGGCGAAGACGTGCTGCTCGTGACCGTGCCCGGCGCGCTCGAAATCCCGCTCGCGCTCCAGAAGCTCGCCGAAAGCGGTCAGTTCGACGCGCTGATCGCACTCGGCGCCGTGATCCGCGGCGAAACGTATCACTTCGAACTCGTCTCGAACGAGAGCGGCACGGGCATCTCGCGCGTCGCGCTCGATTTCAATCTGCCCGTCGCGAATGCCGTGCTGACGACCGAGAACGACGAGCAGGCGCTCGCGCGCATGGTCGAGAAAGGTCGCGACGCCGCACGCGTGGCGGTCGAAATGGCCAATCTGACCTCGGCGCTCGACCAGCTCGCGCAAGACGATTCGCAAGACGACGACGAAGGAGATGCTGAATGAAGAGCGCACGCCGCCGCGCCCGCGAATTTGCCACGCAGGGTCTGTATCAATGGCTGCTCGCGAGCGCGGGTCACACCGAAATCGAAGCGCAGCTGCGTGGAGCGGACGGCTTCGACAAGGCTGACAAGGCGTTGTTCGACACGCTCGTCAAGGGCGTGATCCGCGATTCCGAATCGCTGAGCACGAAGCTCCAGCCGCTGCTCGATCGTCCGATTCAGGAACTCTCGCCCGTCGAGCGCGCCGTGCTGCTGATCGGCGCGTTCGAACTCGTGAACCAGATCGACGTGCCGTATCGCGTCGTCATCAACGAAGCCGTCGAACTCACGAAGACGTTCGGCGGCTCCGACGGCTACAAGTACGTGAACGGCGTGCTCGACAAGCTCGCCGCCCAGGTCCGGCCCGACGAAGCCGCGCAGCAGCGCGCGAGGTCCTAGCCGCATGGTGTTGCCCAAGCTCGCGGCGCGCGTCGACGACATCGCGCCGTTCTACGTGATGGAGTGGATGAAGGAAGCGGCCGAGCTCGAACGCGCGGGCCGCGACATCATCCACATGTCGGTCGGGCAACCCGACTTCACCGCGCCTCCGGCGGTCGTCGAAGCCGCCGCCGCCGCGGTCCGCGCCGGACGCACGCAGTACACGGACGCACTGGGTCTCGCCGCCTTGCGCGAGGCCATCGCGCGCTTCTATCGCGACGCGCACGGCATCGATGTCGACGCATCGCGCATCATCGTGACGGCCGGCGCATCGGCCGCGCTGCTGCTGGCCTGCACGGCGCTCGTCGATCGCGACGACGAAGTGCTGATGCCCGATCCCTGTTATCCGTGCAACCGCCACTTCGTGTCGGCCGCCGACGGCAAGCCCGTCATGATTCCGAGCGGTCCGGCCGAACGCTTCCAGCTCACGGCCGCGCAGGTCGAACAGCATTGGAGTCCGCGCACGCGCGGCGTGCTGCTCGCGTCGCCGTCGAATCCGACGGGCACGTCGATCGAGCCCGATGAACTCCGGCGGCTCGTCGACGTCGTGCGCGCACGCGGCGGCTTCACGGTCGTCGACGAGATCTACCAGGGTCTGAGCTATGACGCGCATCCGGTCACGGCACTGACGCTCGGCGAAGACGTCGTGACGGTCAACAGCTTTTCGAAGTACTTCAACATGACGGGCTGGCGGCTCGGCTGGCTGGTCGTGCCACCGCAGTGGGTCGCGGTCTTCGAGAAGCTCGCGCAGAACCTGTTCATCTGCCCGTCGGCGGTCTCGCAGTACGCGGCGCTCGCGTGCTTCGAGCCGGCGACGCTCGAGATCTTCGAAGCGCGCCGCCGCGAATTCAAGCGACGCCGCGATTTCATCGTGCCCGCGCTGCGCACGCTCGGCTTCGGCGTGCCCGTCGTGCCCGACGGCGCGTTCTACGTCTACGCGGACTGCAACGATGTCCCGCACGCGGCGCGCGGCGACAGCGCGGCGCTCACGCGTGCGATCCTGCATGACGCGGGTGTCGCGCTCGTGCCCGGCCTCGACTTCGGCACGGCCGCGCCACGTCGCTATCTGCGGCTCTCGTATGCGACCGCGTACGAGAAGATCGAGCAGGCGGTCGATCGCATCGGCACGTTGTTCGGCGTGGGCGCGTGAAGTCACGTACGTGATGCGCGTGATATCGGCGCGATGCGATCGTCGAATGCATGCACGGTGGTTCATACATGCGCATGCATGAGCCACGGCAATGAGTCCGCACGGCACCCTTGACGAAGCCCTCTAATCGCACGACTCAAACAGCACGCAGGCGCCATCGAACATCGCGTGGGCCGAATCGGAACACGAAAAAAAAAAAGAGGATGCGTCGAAACGCATCCTCTTTTTGTATCTGACTTACGCCGTGCCCATTCGGCTCAGCGCATCGGCACCCGGATCCAGCGCTCAGCCCGCCTCGGCGAGATGGACCGCGGGCTTGACGCCCGCGTGCGGGGGCGTCTGTGCGTCGGCGTCGTCCTGCTGCACGTCGGCGTCGCTCGCCGCGCTCTTCGCGCCATGCGCCGCCGCGGGCGCGGCCACCTTCACGGGCGCGGCCTGCGCGGTCTGGACCGGCGCCTGCGGCGCATTGATCGGCACCGGACGTCCATGCGCGACATCGCGCAGGCGCAGACGCTCTGCGATGACCTTCGCGCCATAGCCGCCGTCATTGCTCGGCGTCGTCGAGCCGACATAGAGCCGCAAGCCCGTCGCGAGCGAACCGCCACGCGCGATGCAATCCTTGAGCACGAGCGCGCCGACCTTGATGTTCGCGAGCGGCTGAAGCGCCGCGGCCGGACCGCCGAAGTAATTGAACTTGTCCGAATGCACCTTCGACATGACCTGCATGAGGCCCTGCGCGCCGACGCCGCTTTCGGCATACGGATTGAACGCCGATTCGATCGCCATGACCGACAGCAGCAGCAAGGGATCGAGCCCGACTTCACGGCCCGTGTCGAACGCCGCGTCCACGAGATGCGACATCGGCGCCTCGGCGACGTGATAGCGGCGCGACAGATACGTCGCGACACGGTCCTGCTCGACGGGCGACATGATCACGCGATCGTCGCGCGCATCGGCGACGACGCGGTCGTCGGGAATCATGCTCGCGAACGGCTGGATCGACGGCATGCGGGCCGGCGCCGTCTCGAGCGACAGATCGTTCGCGACGAGCGCGGGCGCATCGCCCTGCGCGCTCGGATCGGTACCGACCGGCGGCTGCGCGTACGGAACCATCGGCAGGCTCGCCGCGCGCGCGCTGGCGCTCGGCACGAGCACCTGGATCGCTCCGCTCGACAACAGGCGGCCGACGGCGGGCCCCGTCTGCTCTGCGGCCGCGAGAAGCGGCATCAGACGGCTTGCCGCGGCCGTCCGCCATTGCGGTTGAATCCACAGCGCGATGGCGGCAACAAACGCCGTCACGCCGAGCGTACTGAAGAAATGTTGGCTGTACCTCGTGGTACGTCGCACCGCGACGCGCACGACCTGCGGAATTCGCGAATCGGCCAGCCAAGGTAATCGAGCATTCATGCTGCGAATCTCCCTCGTGCATGGTGAACCCTCGAAGCCGGAACGGCGCTTCTAAGGAGGACCAAGGTGCGCGCGCGGACCCGGGAGGAACGCACGCAACACCGGGAAGGCATCTTGCTGCCGCAGAGTCTGCGACCGGGTCCGCGAATTGCGGCATACGGTGCGGAACATCAGTACGTCAACACCACCGGCCGTGCGCGTGAGGAGCGCAAGGACGGCAAGCCATGAGTTTCAGGCCGGGCGGGGAGGCGGCCGACGCCGTAGCGTCCCGGACATTCGTCCGGTCTGGGAATCCATCGTCAAGAAAGCCCCGCGACTAGTGGGAGCGGATTCTAGCAGGGTTTTATGTCTCGTCAACGATAAAAAAACCCGTTTTGATAACAAAAAGGAATAAAGAACGGGGTCGGAAGACTTCACTACGACCCCACGCCCCGCGCAACGAGGTTTCCAAGTTAATGGGCACTTCGGAGTTAATTGTTACTATCGGTAAATCTGCGTGACCTTCCGCACGCAGCGCGAATTGATCCTACAAACGAATGCCATGTAACCGACATCGGGTTGCCATGTCGCTGAATTAGGCGTTCGTTTGGGTTGTTTTCCGCCGCGCGTGGCGCGCCGCTGCGGTCGCGTCCGCGGCGTTCATCGCGTTCACGGATGACGGCGTCCAGGCACAATGTCGCGCGAACGACGACAATGCTCGCCGCCCACTGCTCCTCTCTCATCGAATGAAATACAAAGATCTGCGCGATTTTGCGCGCCAGCTCGAAGCGCTCGGCGAACTTCGGCGCGTCACGGTCCCGGTCTCGCCCGTGCTCGAAATGACCGAACTTTGCGATCGCGTGCTGCGCGCGGGCGGTCCCGCGCTGCTGTTCGAGCAGCCGACGAACGCGACGATGCCCGTGCTCGGCAATCTGTTCGGCACGCCGCGCCGCGTCGCGCTCGGCATGGGCGTCGACGCGAAAGGTAACGACGGCGCGCTCACATCGCTGCGCGACATCGGCCGCTTGTTGTCCGCTCTTAAGGAACCCGAACCACCGAAGGGACTCAAGGACGCGGGCAAGCTGTTTTCGCTCGCCAAGGCCGTCTGGGACATGGCGCCGAAGACCGTTTCGTCGCCCGCGTGCCAGGAAATCGTGCTCGAGGGCAACGACGTCGATCTGCATCAGCTTCCGATACAGACATGCTGGCCCGGCGATGTCGCGCCGCTGATCACGTGGGGCCTCACGATCACGCGCGGCCCGCACAAACCGCGTCAGAACCTCGGCATCTACCGGCAGCAACTGATCGGTCGCAACAAGCTCATCATGCGCTGGCTCGCTCATCGCGGCGGAGCGCTCGATTTCCGCGAATTCGCGGCGCAAAACCCCGGCAAGCCCTATCCGGTCGCGGTCGCGCTGGGCGCCGACCCCGCGACGATTCTCGGCGCGGTGACGCCGGTCCCCGATACCTTGTCCGAATACCAGTTCGCGGGACTCCTGCGCGGCGGCAAGACCGAGCTCGCGAAGTGTCTGACACCCGGGCTCGAATCGCTGCGCGTGCCGGCCTCGGCCGAAATCGTGCTCGAAGGATTCATCTACCCGCAGACCGGCACGCCCGAACCGGCTCCGGCGGGCGCGCCGCCGCGTTCCGCAACGGGCGCGTCAGCGCTCTACGAACACGCGCTCGAAGGTCCGTACGGCGATCACACGGGCTACTACAACGAACAGGAGTGGTTCCCCGTCTTCACGGTCGAGCGCATCACGATGCGCCGCGACGCGATCTATCACTCGACCTACACGGGCAAGCCGCCCGACGAACCCGCCGTGCTCGGCGTTGCGCTCAACGAAGTGTTCGTTCCGCTGTTACAGAAGCAATTTCCCGAGATCACGGACTTCTATTTGCCGCCCGAAGGCTGCAGCTACCGGATGGCGATCGTGCAGATCCGCAAGAGCTATCCGGGTCACGCCAAGCGTGTGATGTTCGGCGTCTGGAGCTTCCTGCGGCAATTCATGTACACGAAGTTCATCGTCGTCGTCGACGAGGACGTCGACATTCGCGACTGGAAGGAAGTCATCTGGGCGATCACGACGCGCATCGATCCGAGCCGCGATACGCTGCTCGTCGACCGCACGCCGATCGACTATCTCGACTTCGCGTCGCCCGTCGCGGGACTCGGTTCGAAGATGGGACTCGACGCGACGAACAAGTGGCCCGGCGAAACGGACCGCGAATGGGGCCGCGCGATCGAAATGGATCCGTCGGTGAAAACGCGCGTCGACGGCTTGATGACGCAACTCGGTCTCTGACACGCGCACGCGAACCGCAGCGATATAGAAAGGCGGCCTATCGCCAGGCCGCCTGTTGAATGCCACCGGAATGCGGCCGGAATCTCGCCGGAATGTGGCCAGGAATGCGGCCAATTAATCAGCGGAATGATCGGCGGAACACACGCGCGATATCCGGCATTCATGCCGATGAATATCGCAGGGCATCGCGCGCCGAATTGAGATCTCACCTCCCACCCGCGCATCGCGCCCTGCTCATACTCGCGCCGACTCACATCGCCCTACTCGCACCATCGCGCGGCATTCACTAAACAATCGCGCGAACGACGGTCTCGATCACGCCGCGATCACGCATCAATACCGGTGATAGTAATGCGGATGTCCGTAATAGCCGCGGCCACCGTAGTACGCATGGCCGTAATACCGCGGACCATAGTAAACACCGGCGCCATATACGACAGGTGCGGGCGCATAAGCGACCGGCGGCGGGGGCGGCGCGTAGACCACCGGCGGCGCGGGCGCGTAGACGGGCGCGGGCGCGACATAAACCGGGGCCGGCGCAATCAACGGGATCCCGATACCGATCCCGACGGACACGTGTGCCTGAGCGGCGCTTGCGGCGCCCAATGCAACACCGGCAACGACAATCCAAGGAACGATCTTCTTCACGGTACTCTCCCGACGGATTCAGGTCCGAATGAACCTTTCATGGATTTCAATGTAGCGAAATCGGCCACCGCGTGCAGCGGCCATTTGTAGCAAATTGCAATTCCCATGTCTGTATCTGCCATTCGCACACGATCAGTCGCACTGAACGTGCCAGATTCACATTGCGGCATTTCGATCAAAATCAAGCACGGACACGCGCATGCGCGCTAGGAACGTGGCAAAATTTGCGAGACACGGTGCACGGTATTATTGAGCGCGGTAATTTTTATTTACAAAGCGCTGAATGTCGCAAAAAACGCTGTCAACCGAATCCGCTGCGCGTCGGCGCGCGCGATCCGGCGAATCGGCATCGGGGAATATCGCGCGCCGCCGTCATATGCATGTCGCACGATGCGCGGTCAATACGCGTGTCGCGCCGCGCGCGAGCCGTTGAATAGAAGAGCCGTACGCGTCGTACCAGACCAGACAGGGGCAGGATAACAACATGGAATTCAAGAGGCTTGACCGGGGTAGCGCGCTGCAGCCCTTGCTACCCGGCGAAGTGCTTCCGCAGACGAAGCTCGATTGGCCGATCTTCGACGCGGACGGCACGCTGATCGCGGAACGCGGCCAGATGCTGCCGAGCCGCGAAGACCGCGACTTTCTGTTTATCCATTTCGAGCCGCATCGGACCAAGACCGATTCCGACGCCGCCCTCGCCCTCGACGGTCCAGCCGGTACGACCGCGGCCACGGCCCCCGAAACGGAAAACGGCACGCCGGCCGACTTCTCGCTCCAGACCGGCCACGTCCTGCGCATCAAGACGCCCAAGGGCATCAAGGAAGCGCATGCGCTGAGCCGCGTGATCGGCCAGACATCGAACCAGACGACCTTCGTCTCGCCCCCGATCATCGACGGCAAGCCCCTGCGGCTGCTGGCCGGCGAAGAGATCCAGATCATGGCGTTCTCGGGCAAGAGCATTTTCGAGTTCCGCTGCACGGTCGAATCCGTCGCGATGACGCCGTTCGAATATCTGATCCTGTCCAAACCGTTCGACGTGCGCCGCGTGAAGCTCCGCCGCTCGGTCCGCGTATCGACGCGCATCGCATGCTGGCTTGCGGTCGGCGAACGCTTCCAGGGCGCCTACGACATGCTCGGCGCGATCCGCGACATCAGCGTGATGGGGGCGTCGCTGAGCGCGCGCGGACGCGTTGCCGAAGCCGGTGCGCGCCTGCATCTGCGCTTCTCGGTGCGCACGCAGGACTACGACATCGAGATCCGCACACCGGCGATCGTACGCAACGTGACCGTATCGGCCGACGATCCGTCGCTGTGCGTCTACGGCCTCGAATTCGAAGCGCTCGCGCCCGTCGAACACCTCGCGCTTCAGTGTTTCGTCAACGAACACTCGATCAACACCAGCTCGCGCTAAACACGCGCTCCCGGCAAGGCGGTCGCGCCGCGTCCCTGCGGACCCGACCGCCTCGCGACCCTATACAGGGCCCGATCCGAGCGTGAACGCCCCGCGCGCCGCCGATCTTCCGCTCTCCCGAACATTGAATTTCGAACGATCGATCCATAAAGATATTGGGATGCGATCGTTAAGATGTTCGACTTCCCGTCGTAAACAGAGACAAGCACCGGACTAAACAAAACCGGCATCCTCACCTGCGTCTCGCGACTCTTTCCTACAGCCATGTTGAAGAACATTACGATCCGCGCCCGGCTTGCACTCGCCATGGGTTTTCTCGGACTTCTGCTGATCGTCGGCGCCGCGCTCGGCGCGATCGGCATCTCGATGAGCAACGCGGATCAAAAGGAGCTCTACACGAATCAACTGAAGTCGGCGGTCGCGCTCGCGCGCGCGGACATCTTCTATGCGCGCGGACGTCTGACGCTCGACCGGATCGCAATCGACCTCGACCGGCCCGATGCGAAGGACCTCGTGCAACGCTCGCACGACATGTTCACGCAGTCGGACGCGGCATGGGACGAGTATCGCGCGCTGCCGTCAAGCGACGAGGAAGGCCGGCTCGCCGCCACGCTGACCGACAAACGCAAGGCGTTCGAGGCCGGCGTGCTCGCGAAGACGTTCGCTGCGATCCAAGCGCATGACGCGGCGACGCTCAACGAGAACATCGCGCGTCAGCTTTCGGGGCCGTTCAACGAGATCACCGACGGCAACACCGCGCTGCAGAAGATCCAAGAGACGCAGGCGAAGGCGCTCTACGAGAGCGCCCAGCAACGCTTCGGCATGATCATGACGATCACGGGCGTCGGCGTCGTGGTCGGTCTCGCGCTCGCGTTCTACGCCTGGTATGCGTTGCGCGCGGCGATTGCGCGTCCGCTCGACGAAGCCCTCACGCACTTCAACGCGATCGCAAGCGGCGACCTCACGCAGCACGTCGACGTCCGTTCGCACGACGAGATGGGGCAACTGCTCGACGGTCTCAAGACGATGCAGCAGAAGCTCGTCGGCACGATCGCGACGGTCCGCGACGGCGCGCAGTCGATTGCGACGGCGACCGCGCAGATTTCGGCCGGCAACACCGATCTCTCGCAACGCACCGAGGAACAGGCCGCATCGCTCGAGGAAACCGCATCGAGCATGGAGCAGTTGACGTCGACCGTGCGCCAGAACGCGGACAACGCGCGTCAGGCGACCGAGCTCGCGCGCTCGGCATCGAGCGTCGCGAACCAGGGCAGCCACGTCGTCTCGCAAGTCGTCGAGACGATGGACGGCATCAACGGCAGCTCGAAGCAGATCGCCGACATCATCGGCGTCATCGAAGGCATCGCGTTCCAGACGAACATCCTCGCGCTCAACGCGGCCGTCGAAGCGGCGCGCGCGGGCGAACAGGGCCGCGGCTTCGCGGTCGTCGCGGGCGAAGTCCGCACGCTCGCGCAGCGCAGCGCGTCGGCCGCGAAGGAAATCAAGGCGCTGATCAGCGAATCGGTCGATCGCGTCGGCAACGGCACCGAACTCGTCGGCCGCGCAGGCCGCACGATGACCGAAATCAACGACGCCGTACGCCGCGTGACGGACATCATGGCCGAAATCGCCGCGGCGTCCGAAGAACAAAGCGACGGCATCGAGCAGGTCAACAAGGCAGTCACGCAGATGGACGAAGTCACGCAGCAGAACGCGGCGCTCGTCGAGGAAGCGGCGGCCGCGGCGGTCTCGCTCGAGGAACAAGCCTCGCGCATGACGGACGCGATCAACGTGTTTCGCGTGAAGCGCTAACGCGGCATCCCTCGCTCAGCGCCACGCTGAGCATGCGGCGGACATGTGGCGGACATGCGGCGAATTCGAAGGGGTTCGCCGCACACGGATCAAACGCGCCGCGAACCGGCATGATCCGCTCACGGCAAAGCGCATCCGTCCCGCGCCCGCCCGGTTGTACCGTTGTACCGCCGCACGGCTCCACGGATTGCTCCGCTGCACGCGTGCATCGCGTCACACGCCGGACTGCTCCGCCGACGCCACCGACGACGATGCGGCTTTCGCCGTCGCCGTGCGCGCACGCGCATTCGATGGGAAGCAGCGATCGCGCAGACGCAGGAACGGAAATTCGATCGCTCGTGTCGTGACGTAGCCGATCGTCACGCCGATGCCGAATTGCGCGATCAACGCGGCGCCCCAGATCGCGACCGGCGCCACGCCGGCCCGCGTCAGATGATCGATGACCGACTGTCCCGGCGCGAGCGCGAGCGAGTGCCACAGATAGATCCCATACGAATAGACGCCGAGCCATGCGACGCCGCGATAGACACGGCTGCGCGCGATACGCGCGCTGTGCTCGCTGACGAGCACGATCAGCGCGCAAAAGCCGATCGCCTGGATCGTATATCCGATGCTTTCGTCCCAGACCGGCCGCCGGTGCGCGAACGCGATCCACGCGGCCGTCAGCGCAACGATCGCGGCAAGCGTCAGCGGGCGCGCCGCGAACGCCGCATACGTGCGCGGCTTGAGCCAATAAAGCGCCGCGAGAATCACGCCCGCGAGCAGACTGTCGATCCGGTATTGCGTATAGACCGCGGCCGCGTGCAACGCGCCTTGGTAGACGACGACGCAACGCACGGCGAGTACGACGGCGCAGACGGCGAGCAGCGCCTTGATCAGCGCCGACGACCCGATCCGGCATCGCGCGGCGAGCAGCAACAGCGGCGGCAACAGCAGATAGAAATGCTCCTCGATCGCGAGACTCCATGTCTGCGTGATCGACGTGCCCAGATAATTCTGCACGTGCAGCATGTTCTGCCAGAAGAACGTATCGGCCGGATGCCGTCCCGCGACGAGATGGAACAGCAACAGCGCGTAGTACGCGGGCCAGATCTTGAAGATCCGTCGCACGATGAAGCGGCCCGCGTCGATCGTGCCTTGCTGCGCGAGTTGCCTGAGCAGCAAGCCGCCGACAAGAAAGCCGCTCAGCGTGAAGAACAGATTGACGCCTTCAAGCCCGAGCGCGCGAAACGCCGTGTCGAACGCATCGAGCGCGGTCCACCCCGATGGCACGCTCACGAAGTGATCGAGCATGACGGCCAGGATCGCGATGCCGCGCACGAAGTCGAGTTCGATGCGGCGTCCCGGCATATTCGAATGCGTGAGACGCGCGGCCTCGGATTCGATCTGCGTGCGCACGGTCCCGTGCCCGCTGCGCGGCATCGCGTTCAATACGCGTTCGCGCCGATAAAGCCGCGCGCCAGCGTCATAAACACGATCTTCACGTCGAACCAGAACGTCCAGTTGACCATGTAGTACAGATCGCAGGCGACACGGTCGGCCATCTTCTCGACGCGATCGGTCTCGCCGCGAAAGCCGTTGACCTGCGCCCAGCCCGTGATGCCCGGCTTGATCCGGTAGCGGTACATGTAGTTCTGCACGAGGTTCTTGTATTGCTCGTCGTGCTCGACGGCATGCGGACGCGGCCCGACGACCGACATATCGCCCTTGAGCACGTTGAGGAACTGCGGCAGCTCGTCGATGCTCGTCTTGCGCAGGATCGCGCCGACACGCGTGATGCGCGCATCGCCCTTGGTCGCCTGGCGAATCGTGCCGGTCTCGGCCTGATGCACGCGCATCGAGCGGAATTTATAGATCCAGAATTCGTTGCCGTCGACGCCCTTGCGCCGCTGCTTGAACAGCACGGGCCCCGCGGACGACATCTTGACCGCGATCGCGACGACGACGAACACGGGCGCGAGCATCAGCAACACGACGGCCGCGAACATGCGGTCGAAGATGTCCTTCTGGATCAGGCTCATGCCCGAGCGCGGCGCGGCGACGAGATTGATCGACGGCAGGCCGAGCACGTCGACGGTGCCGAGGTTCGCGAGCGCGAGGTTGTCGAGGTCGGGCAGCAGCCGGATATTGACGAAGTCGTGCTTGAACTCGCCGATGTAGCGATCGCAGGGATGCGGCTCCGACGGACGCCCCGTGAGCCAAAGCTCGGTGATGCCCGATTGACGGATCAATTGCGTCAGCGCGTCCCAGCGATGCAGGACAGGCACGCCGACGCCTTGTGTATCGTCCGCGGTTGCAGATGACTCGTCGTAGATCGCGACCGGCAGATAGCCCGCATGCGGCGCGCCGGCCATACGTTGCACGAGCCGGACCGCATCGGGCGTCGCGCCGACGATCGCCACGCGCTTCTGGTTATAGCCCGCGCTGCGCAAGCGTCCGAGCACGGTCGCGATGATCTGGCGCGAGATCACGAACAGCGCGGCCGTGAACACGGTCCACCAGACGAGCCACGCATGCGGCACGTGCGAGACGCGATGGAGCATCGCGTAGGCGCTCACGCCGATCACCTGTGCGACGAGCCAGCCGCCGAGCGCGGGCACGCTGAGCGCGAACGCGCTCTTGCCCCGCCATGACTGATACACATTGAGCATCGGGAAGATCAGCGCGACGAGGGCTGCGTCGAGCGCGATCATCATGCCGCGCGCGTCGATCATACGAGGATCGATATCCGGCGCTAGCGTGTAGGCGATCAACGCGCCTACGACGACGATGACCAGATCAAGCAACTGGCGGACGGCGTCGAACATGACTCATTCTCCAGAAGGCCGGTTTCGATGACCGGGGACAGGCGAATGACAGCGCTCCGCGAACGAGGCGTGGTCCGGACGACATTGAGCTGAATACCCCGACCGTCGGCACAGACACTTTTACTGTCTTATGCGGCGAATCATAACGACGCGACCGGTGGACGAATTTGACGTGACTGAATAAGCAGAGATGTTGGCGGAATGGGCCGCGGACCCGATTCTTATTACTCCCGCACCGCATCATTTTTCAGCCAACTTGGCAAACTTACCGTCTCACGAACGTGTAACAAACTTCGCGCTGTTGGCGAATTACGACGATGTTTCGTGAATTACGTTTCGACATACTTTTTTCAGACGGATACCAAGCCGTTACGAGATGTGAAAGCCTTGTCAGACCGTGAGATTCAAGGGTTGCGGGGTGCGCGCATATTGCCGTTCGGGGCGATGGCGCGTCATTGCTACTGCGGCGGCCGGTATATTTTCCTTATTCCTCGCTGAATGCGGTTCGGAGCAGGAAAAAGCTTCTAATAGGGTCTCCTATAGAGACTCCTTTCCTTTCAGAACATCAATTTGGTATTTTCTTGGCAACGCCACCGAGCCGACATTTTGATGTGGTATTCCAGATCGGACATGCCCTCACTATCCGCCAAACTGCCGTTGAAATCCGTCAGTTGGCGTGCGGAGGCGAGGTGGCTGAGTATGATGCAGTGCAACTTACAACAAGAAACTCAACAACAATCCGGGGAACGTTTCGAAGGAAACGATATGCCGTTTGTTGCACACCTAGAACAGTCGGGAAGCTTCGTTCATCGCCTCTGCCGCGAGGTCGAGACGATGTCCGGCCACGGTATCGAGCCGTCGCCGCTCGCGGGTATCCCGGCCCGCAAGATCGGCATCGTGCTCTTCGAAGGCTTCTCGCTCTTGCGCGCAGGCGTGATCGCCGAGGTTTTCAACAGAGCGAACGCGATTGCCGCCCGCCGGCCCGCCGGCCACGCCGTCTACACGATCCGCATGCTCTCGTTCGCGGGCGGCAGCGTGCCGTGTTCGTCAGCAGTCCATATTTGGACCGAGCGTTTCGACGCGAGCCAGTATCAGAGCTTTGACGCGCTGTTCATCGGCGGCGGCAAAGGCGCGCAGCACGCGTCGCTCGACGAGCGTCTGCTGGGCCGCATGCGCTTCGGCTACTCCGACAGCATGTTGCGCACGACGTCGATCACGCGCGCATCGCTGCTCAACTCGGGGCTCACGACCGGCTTCGACGCGATGAGCGCGAACGGCCAGGGCGCGAGCCACGACGAGGACTGGTTCGCCTCGCTCGTCAACGCGCTGATGCTCGTCAAATGCGATCTCGGGCTCGACACCGCGCGCGAGATCGGCGAACAGATGATGCCGGGCGCGACGCCGCGTCTCGCACCGCTGCTCGCCGACGCGGGCGCGACCAGCGTGCGCGACAAGGTCCGCGCGTCGGCGCGCTGGCTCAAGGACAACTGCGAGCGGCCGATCTCGGTCGCCGACGCGGCGCAAGTCGCCGCGATGAGCGAGCGCAACTATCTGCGCCGCTTCAAGGATGAAATTGGCGTCACCCCTTCGGAGTACCTGTTGCGCGCGCGTCTCGATACGGTCTGCCGGCTGTTGATCGAGACCGATCTGCCCGTCGACAAGATCGCGCGCCGCAACGGCATGGCCAACGGCGATCGTCTCGCCAAGATCTTCCGCAAACGCATGCTCGTGTCACCGACCGAGTACCGAGTACAGAACCGCCGGGCGCAAGTCGCGTACTGAGCGGTCGCTTCTCTCGCACGAATATGAATCCCTGTGGCGTACGCCACGGGTGCCCCTCGTTTGGCTGCCGCAACGATGAAAACACTTCGAATCCTTACGCCCGCATCGTCGATCGTCCTGGCGCTGACACTCGCCGGGTGCGGCCTCGACCCGGGCACGCACTACGCGGGCTACGACCAGGACAAGTACGGCAAGACCGTCTCGGGCGTGCCGACCGCGAACGGCGCAGACAAGACCGTGGCGCCCGAGGACCGTCCGCCGCCGGGCGCCTTGACCGAGATCACGCCCGAGCTCGTCGACGCCGAGAAGCGCGCCGAGCCGACCACGATCTCGCACGACGTGCAAAGCCTCATCGAGCCGCCCAAGCCCTATCAGATCGGCGCCGGCGACGTGCTCAACATCATGGTCTGGGACCATCCCGAGCTCAATCTGCCGACCAACTCCGTGCAGACCGTCGGGATCGACTACACGGGCTCCGCCTCGGTGTCGTCGGGCTACACGGTCGATGCGAACGGCATGGTCCAGTTCGCCTATGCGGGCGCCATCCACGTCGGCGGCCTGACCGAAATGCAGGCACGCGACATTCTGACCGCGCGGCTCGCCGCCTACGTGCGCAACCCGCAGGTCACGCTGCGCGTGCAGTCGTATCGGAGCGCGCGCGTCTATATGGACGGCGAAGTCCGCACGCCGGGGCTGCAGATCTTCAACGACGTACCGATGACGCTCGTCGAGGCGATCAATCGCGCGGGCGGCTACACGCCGGTCGGCGATCGCGCGTCGATCGCCGTGGTCCGCGACGGCAAATCGACGATGGTCAATATTCCCGACCTCGTCGCGAAGGGCATCAATCCGTCGAGCGTCATGCTTCATAACGGCGACATGGTCCGCGTGTTCGCGCGCGAAGACAGCAAGGTCTTCGTGCTCGGCGAAGTCACGCGGCCGACGACGCTGTTCATTCGCAACGGCGAACTCACGCTCAACGAAGCGCTCGGCGATGCGGGCGGCGTGAACCAGGAAACCGGCGACGGCAAGCAGCTCTACGTCGTGCGCAACATCGCGAGCGGCACGCACCAGATCTTCCACCTCGACATCTCGAACCCGGCCGCCTATGCCATGGCGGAGAACTTCGAGCTCAAGGCGAAGGACGTGGTGTTCGTCGACACCGCCGCGGTCGTGCGCTGGGGCCGCGTGATCAACAACGTCGTGCCATCGGCCGAAGCGGCCTATTTCGCCAAGGCGGCCGCCAACTAACGCGCGCGTTCGCGCATTCGCCGCCCTTTTGTTCCCGCGCACGCCGGCGTGCGCGCGCGGAACTTCGCCACTTATCGAAGCAGGAGTCGTCACGTGGACCGATCGATCAACTTGCCCGCCCAGCCCTCCGCACCCGACGGCCGTCCCTTGCGATCCGTGCCGGCGGGCGCCGCCATGCCGATGGGACAGGTCATCGACGTACCCGGCAACGGGCACGTCGATGCCAGCGCCTTCGTCGACACGCTCTACGACGGCCGTTACCTGATCGCGACCATCACGGTCGTAGCCGTGCTCGCGGGCGTCGGCTACGCGATCTTCGCGCCGCCCGTCTATGAATCGAACATCCTGATCCAGGTCGAGGACAACTCGAACTCGGCGACCGATCTCGTGACGACCGTCTCGCAGATGTTCGATATCAAGACCGCCGCGTCCGACGAGATCGACGTGCTCAATTCGCGCCTCGTGCTCGGCACGGCCGTCGAACAGACGCGCATGTACATCCAGGCCGCGCCGAAGCGCTTCCCGATCGTCGGCACGTGGTGGGCGGGCCGGCACACGGGGCTCTATACGCCGGGCATCTTCGGCCACGGCGGCTATCTCTGGGGCCAGGAGACGATCGACGTGCCGCAATTCGACACGCCGAGCGATCTCTACGGCAAGCCCCTGCGGATCACCGCGCTCGGCGGCGGCCGCTATGCGCTCGACGCACCGAAATTCCACGTCCACGCGATCGGCCAGGTCGGCACGCAGCTCACGACGCAAAGCGACGTCGGTCCGCTGACGCTGACAGTCTCGCAACTCGACTCGGCGCCCGGCGGCCAGTTCGGTCTCAAGCGAAACTCGGTCGTCGCGACGACGAACGCGCTCCAGAAGGCGCTCAAGATCACGCAGTCGAACAAGGACTCCGACGTGATCGAAGCCAAGCTCCAGGGCAACGATGCGGCGCGCACGAGCGCCGTGCTCACGGCGGTCGGCGAGCAGTACATCCACCAGAACATCGCGCGCAAGTCGGCCGAGGCCGAGCGCTCGATCGCGTTCCTCAAGGCGCATCTGCCGGCCGTCAAGCAGAAGCTCGAACAGGCCGAAGCCGACTACAACGCGTTCCGCACGCGCAACGCGTCGCTCGATCTCAGCGAGGAAGGCTCGGCCGTGCTCCAGCAATCGGTCGATGCGCAGAACAAGCTCGCCGATCTCGAACAGCAGCGCGAGGAACTCAGCGCGCGGTTCACGGAACAGCATCCGGCCGTCAAGGCGATCATCGATCAGGAGACCGTGCTCCGCGAGCGGCTCGGCTCGATCGATTCGAAGACGCGCCAGTTGCCCGATCTCGAACAGACCGAACTGCGGCTGCAGCGCGAAGTGCAGGTCAACAGCGATCTCTATACGAGCCTGCTCAACAGCGAGCAGCAGCTCCAGCTCGCGAGCGCGGGCAAGGCCGGCAACGCGCGGCTCGTCGATACCGCGCAGGTCGCGGAATTGCCGGTCAAGCCGAACCGCAAGCTCGTCGTGATCCTCGCGGCGCTCGTCGGGATCTTCGGCGGCAGCCTCATCGCGTGGATCCGCAGCCAGATGCACAAGAGCATCGTGCATGCGCGCGAGATCGAGGACATGGGCCTGCCCGTCTACGCGATCGTGCCGTACAGCAAGCAGCAGCGCGCGAGCGACGCGCGGCGCTGGTCGTCCAAGCGCGCGCAGAACGTCCAGGTGCTCGCGCACGTGCGCAGCGACAGCCTGCCCGTCGAAAGCCTGCGCAACTTCCGCACCGCGCTCCAGTTCGTCATGCTCAACGCGCCGAACAATATCGTCGTCATGACCGGCGCGACGCCCGGCGTCGGCAAGACGTTCACGACCGCGAATCTCGCGACCGTGCTCGCCGCGTCGAACAAGCGCGTGCTCGTCGTCGACGCCGATATGCGCAAGGGCGATCTGAGCCGGCATTTCGGCTTGTCGCGCACGCCGGGCCTCGCCGATATGATCGGCAGCGAGATGCTCGCCGACGAAGTCGTGCGGCGCGATGTGCTGCCGCGCCTCGACGTGGTCACGTGCGGCGCGACGCCCGCGCAACCGTCCGAGCTGCTGTCGAGCGCGCGCTTCTCGCGCTTCCTCGAAGGCGCCGCCGAGCAATACGACGTCGTGCTCATCGATACGCCGCCCGTGCTCGCGGTCTCCGACGCGGCCGCGATCGGCCATCAGGCGGGCTCGCTGTTCCTCGTCACGCAGCAGGGCGAGACGACGTACGGCCAGATCAAAGAGACCGTCAAGCGGCTCAACCATGTCGGCGTGCCGGTCAACGGCGTCGTGCTCAACGGCGTGCGCGCGCGGCCGGGCGACAAGCTCTACGGCTATGGCCAGTACAGCTATGCCAGCCCGCATGCGCGCGCGAGGGCCTGACATGCTGCGCACGATTGCCGCGGCCGCCCTCACGCTCTATATGGGCGGCGCGTGCGCGCTGACGCTGCATGTGAGCGCCGCGATGACGGCCGCACCCGCCGACGCGGCTATCGCCGCGTCCGCCAATACGCCAGCAGCGTCCGGCGCGAGCGTGGCGGCCAACGCCCCCGTTCCGTCGCTGCATGGCGATCTCGGACTGCGCACGGCGTTGCGCGTGCTCGCGACGCCGCGCGCAAAGATCGCGGCGGCCGCCGGCGGTCAGGATCTCGACCGCATCGACATCGATCTCGGACCCGGCACCTATCGGATCGACGCGCCGCTGCACGTGGCGTTCGATCCGAGCTGGCGCGGCGTTCCCGTGACGATCTCGGGCGCGGGCGAACAGGCGACGCGGCTGTCGGGCGCGCTGCCGCTCACGCATGTCCACCCCGTCGACGCCGACGCCGCACAACGGCTGCCCGCGCAGGCGCGCGGCCATGTCATCGCCGCGAGCCTGCCCGAGAACGGCGTGACCGATCCCGGCACGTTCACGCGGCACGGCTTCGGCATCGCGCGCACCGTCGCGCCCGCGACGCTCTACTATCGCGACGAACCCGTGCCGATCGCGCACTGGCCCGACGCGGGCTACGCGACGATCGACACGCTGCCGGACGGCGAGAAAGGGCTGCGCTTCGTCGTGCGCGACGCGCCGTTCGATGCGCTCGCGAACGCGCTCAAGCGCACGCACGACTTGCACGCCTTCGGCTTCTGGGCGCGCGACTGGGCCGATACGACACTCGAAGTCGACGCGATCGATCCGGCCTCGAAAACGGTCACGCTCAAAGCGCCCGCACCGATGCTCGGCCTCAAGGCCGGCCAGCGCGTGGCGTTCGAAAACGCGCTCGAACTGCTCGACGCGCCCGGCGAGTGGTACGTCGACACGCAAGCGAAGACGCTCTATTTCTGGCCGCCCGCGCCGCTCAAGGACGGCGATGCGGAAGTCTCGGTCGCCGCGGGTCTGTTCGTGCTCGACAACGCGCCGAACGTCACGATCCGCAACCTCGCGATCGACGGCGTGCGCGGCAACGCGATCCAGATCAACGGCGCGTCGAACATCGTCGTCGACCACGCGAGCATCCGCAACGCGGGCGGGGTCGCGGTCTGGTCGACCGCGTCCGATGCGCATTTCCGCTTCATGCACGTCGCGAACACGGGCGAAGGCGGCTTCGTGCTCTTCGCGGGCAACCGCAAGGCGCTGACGCCCGGCAACGTCTCGGTCGAGGACAGCGAGATCCACGACTATGCGCTGCGCACACGCACCTACCGGCCCGCGATCGCGCTGTCGGGCGTCGGCGACCGCATCGAGCGCAACCATCTGTACGACGGTCCGCATGCGGCGATTATTTTCGCGGGCAACGACCACGTGATCGCGGGCAACGAGATCGACCACGTCGCGCGCGACGCCGACGATACGGGCGCGATCTACACGGGCCGCGACTGGACCTCGCGCGGCACCGTCATCGAGAACAACTTCATGCACGACATCGGCTCGGCCGCCCATCCGGTCGCGACGATGGGCATCTATCTCGACGATCAGGCGGGCGGCACGACGATACGCCGCAACGTGTTTTCGAAGGTCAATCAGGCCGTCTTCATCGGCGGCGGCCGCGACAACTTGATCGAAGACAACCTGTTCGTGAACTGCACGCCCGCGATCCATATCGATTCGCGCGGCCTCACGTGGCAGCGCGCGCTCGCGACGTCGCCGACGGGGCCGCTGCAGCAAGGACTCGCGCTCGTGAATTTCACGCAGCCGCCGTATTCGACGCACTACCCGTCGCTCGCGACCGTGCTGACCGACGCACCGGGCGCGCCCAAGGGCAACGTCGTCCGGCGCAACGCGGTCATCGGCGGCACGGACAGCGCGATCGACGCGAAGGCGCAAGCGTATGTCGAGATCGGGCCGACGTTCGGCCCCGACGCGATCCGATTCGCGAAGCCGATGACCGACGACGCGCGAAGCACGCTCGACGATCTGCGTCTCGCGCGCGGCGCGCCGGCATTGCAACAGGGCTTTGACGCATCGACGTTCGTCCGACCCGCGCCCTAGGCGCGCGCGGAGCAGGACGCACGTCGGTTTGCGGACACAGACACATCCAACCCTTCATACCGGGCTGACCCCCGTGCCCTGGGAGCGGGACCATGCGCTTCAGAAAAGACATCAATGCCCTGCGCGGCGTCGCGGTAACGCTCGTCGCTCTGTTTCACTTCCAGACCCCGCACTTCACCGGCGGCTTTGCGGGCGTCGACGTGTTCTTCGTGATCTCGGGCTATCTGATGACCGCGATCGTCGTCGGCAGGCTCGACGCGGGACGCTTCCGGCTGCGTGATTTTTATGCGGCGCGCTTCACGCGGATCGTGCCCGCGCTCGTCGCGCTCTGCGCGATGCTGCTCGTGTTCGGCTGGTTCTACCTCGATCCGCACGGTTACAAGCTGCTCGCCAAACATGCGGGCGCGTCGATCACGTTCATCTCGAACTTCGTCTACTGGCGCGAGAGCGGCTATTTCGACGCGTCGTCGCAAACGAAGTGGCTGCTGCATACGTGGTCGCTGTCGGTCGAATGGCAGTTCTATCTGATCTACCCGATCGTGCTGATGCTCGGCGCGCGCCTGTTCGGCGCGAAGCGCGCGGTCTATCACGGTGTGCTCGGCGCGATCGGCATCGCCTCGTTCGCGCTGATGCCGCTCGTCGTGCGTCAACATCCCGAAGCGAACTTCTTCCTGCTGCCCACGCGCGCCTGGGAAATGGTCGCCGGCGGCCTCGTCATGCTCAATGAAGACCGCTTCAAGCTCAACGCGCGCACGGCGACGCTGCTTCAGCTCGCGGGGCTCGCCGCGATTCTGTTCGCGGGCTGCGGCTTCAGCGAGAGCCTCGACTGGCCCGGCGTCTATTCGCTCGTGCCCGTACTCGGCGCCGCGCTACTGATCGCCGCCAACGCAAACGACAGTCTCTTCGCAACGAACGTGCCGCTCCAGGCGCTGGGCCGCTGGTCGTATTCGATCTACCTCTGGCACTGGCCGGTCGTCGTGCTCACGCACTACCTCGATCTCGGCACGCTCGCCGTGCCCCCGGCGCTCGTCATCGTCGGCGGACTCGCCGTATCGGTCGCGCTCGGCTGGCTCTCGTACGAACTCGTCGAACGCCGCGCCGCGGGCATCCGCGAGCGCTTCGGTCCGCGCGGGCTCGGCACGCTCGCCACCGCGCCCGTGCTCGTGATCGCGGCATGCGCCGCGATCGGCTTCGCGAACGGCGCGTCGGCGCGACTTCCGAATCAGGTCAAGGTCGTCTCGGCCGAGAGCGCCGATGTCGATCCGCGCCGCAACGAATGCCTGATCGACAGCGTCTACCGGCTCGACGATCCGAAGGCCCAGATCGGCTGCCGATACGGCGCGTCGCCCAAGCTCGGCGCGATCGTCTGGGGCGACAGCCACGGCAACGCGGTCATGCCGAGCGTCGCGGCGACGGCCGCGCAAAACAACCAGAGCGTGATGTTCTACGGCACGTCGGGTTGCCCGCCGTTCGAAGGCGCGAGCCGCTTCGGCAAACATACCGAGGAGCCGTGCC
Source organism: Pararobbsia silviterrae (assembly GCF_003628125.1). Classification (GTDB taxonomy): domain Bacteria; phylum Pseudomonadota; class Gammaproteobacteria; order Burkholderiales; family Burkholderiaceae; genus Pararobbsia; species Pararobbsia silviterrae. The sequence continues at coordinate 961,844 of NZ_RBZU01000001.1, read as the reverse complement.
GGCGTTTCGCGAGCCGCGTCGCCGACGATCTGCGCCGCTATCCGAGCTCGGTGCCGCTGCTCGTCGTCGCGCGATTCTCGGCGTACGTCGACGGCAAGAACATCGACAACGATCCGACGATCCTGATCGGCTACAACGGCGCGCGGCCGTCGGGCGATCCGGCCGAGCGCCGCACGCTGTACGCGTCGTTTCTCACGCACGACCTCTGCGCGCTCGCGCAGACGCGCCCGACGTACGTGCTGCTGCCGATTCCCGAAATGGACCGCAACGTGCCCGACTACCTGTCGCGACTGCTGATCCTCGGCCGCCATCCCGACGACGTCTCGATCAGCGAAGCCGAATACACCCAACGCAACGCGACCGCGCACGCCGCGATCGAACAAGCCGCGCAGCAATGCGGCGTCAAGGTGCTCGATCCGACGCCGTATCTGTGCCGCGACGGCCGGTGCTACGGATCCGAATCGATGGTGCCGCTTTATATCGACGGCGACCACTTGAGCCGCCGCGGCAGCGATCGTCTCGCGCCGTTGTTCCGTGAAGTCTTCAACCAGGCCAGCTGATATGTCCACACTTCAAGCGCCGTCCGTCGCGCGCAACGCACGCTGGCTCGCGACCGCTCAGATCGCGAAGAGCGTCGTGCAGCTCGTCGGTCTGTCGATCCTCTCCCGGCTGTTGAGCCCGACCGACTTCGGCGTGATGGCGCTCGCGACGGTCGTCACGAATTTCGCGGGGCTGCTGCGCGACATGGGCACGGGCCCCGCGCTGATCCGCAGTCGCGACATGTCGACGACGCTCGCGAACTCCGTGTTCTGGGTCAACCTCAGCGCGGGCGCGGTCATCGCGCTCGCGATCGTCGCGTTCTCGGTGCCGATCGCGCATCTGTTCAATTCCGCCTCGCTCGTGCATGTGCTCTGGGGGCTCGCGCTGACGTTTCCGATCATGAGCTTCGGCGCCGCGCATCAGGCCCTGCTCGAACGCGCGTCGCAATTCCGCACCGTCGCGCGCGCGGACGTGCTCTCGTACACGAGCGGCATGTGCGCCGCGATCCTGTCCGCGCACGCGGGCCTCGGGCTCGCGAGCCTCGTGATCCAGGCGCTCGTGCATTCGAGCATGTCGTCGCTGCAGTTCTATCTCGCGTCGTCGTGGCGGCCGAGCTTCCACTGGCACGGCAAGGAAGTCCGCAGCATTCTCGGGTTCTCGTCGAACCTCACGCTGTCGAATCTCGTCATCTATCTGAACCGCAACGCCGATTCGATGATCGTCGGCAAGCTGCTCGGCGCGATCGCGCTCGGCCCCTATTCGCTCGCGTTCAAGATCATGCTCTACCCGCTCCAGAGCATCGCCTTCGTCGCGTCGAAGGCGCTCTATCCGGTGCTCAGCGCGAACCAGCACGATCCCGACAAGCAACGCACGACGTGGCTCCAGAGTGTGGCCTTCGTCGCGCTGATCACCGCACCGCTCATGGGCGGGCTCGTCGCGCTGCGCGAGCCGTTCATCGCGGTCGCGCTCGGCGCGAAATGGGCCGGCGTCGCGCCGCTGCTCGTGTGGCTCGCGCCCGTCGGCTTCGTGCAATCCGTCCTGAGCACCGCGCCCGCCGTCTTCATGGTCAAGGGCCGCACCGACTGGCTGCTCTGGCTCAACTTCTGCGTCGCGCTGCTGCATATCGCGTGCTGGCTCGCGGGCGCGCACTTCGGCCTGCAAGGCATCGCGGCCGGCTATCTCGTCGCGACGCTGATCAGCGCGCCGGTCCAGCTCGGCGTCACGTGCCGCCTGCTCGAGATGCGCTGGACCACGCTGCTGCGCGCGCTGCGCTGGCAAGTCGTGCTCGGCGTCGGCGTGTGCGGCGTCGCGATGCTCGCGACGCGCGTGCTCGGCCCGCTCGAATGGCCGGCGCTCGCGCGGCTGCTCGTCGCGGGCGCGTTCGGCCTCGCCTACGGCCTCTGGCATATCGGCCGCTTCAATCCCGAGCAGATGTTCGCGCTGCGGCGCGCGCTGCGCTTTGCGTGACCTTTGCGTGACTCACGAGGACATCATGACTTCCATCCGAGATTCGTTTGCATCGACCGCGCGCGCCGGTTCACGCGACGCGGCACAGCCCCTCGTCACGGCGATCGTGCCGACCTATCGGCGCGCATCGATGGTCCGCGTCGCGGTCGAGACCATCCTTGCGCAGGACTATGCGTCGATCGAAGTCATCGTCGTCGATGACAACGACGACCCCGCGCAACAGCAAGCCGTACGCGACGTGCTCGAAGACCTCGGCGATCGCGTGACCGTGATTCCGAACCATCGGACCAAGGGCGCCTGCGGCGCGCGCAATTCGGGCATCGAGCGCGCGCGCGGCGACTACATCGCGTTCCTCGACGACGACGATCTCTGGCTGCCCGGCAAGATCCGCGAACAGGTCGCGCTGCTCGAACGCACGTCGTTTGTCGCGGCGTTCTGCGGCTATATCGACGTCGACATGGCGTTCAATCACGCCCGGCGCTGCCACGCAAGCCGGCCCGTGCTCCAGCGCGCACACGCGCTCGCGGGCGAATGCCCGACATCGACGAGCCTCGTCATGCTGCGCAAGTCGGTGCTCGTCGACGCGGGCCTCTTCGACGAATCGCTGCCGAGCTTCCAGGACTTCGACATGTGGCTGCGCTGCCTCGCGAAAGGCGATTTCGGCTATATCGACGAATCGCTCGTGACGTTCGTCCAGCACGAGGGCGAGCGCACGAGCGTCAATCTCGATCGCCGGCTCGCGGGACTCGCGGCCATCGAAGCCAAATGGGGCCGCGAAATGAGCGCGCATACCGACTTCGCCGCGTTCAAGCGGCGCGTCGCCGTCGATGCGCTGATCGCCAACGGCCGCGCGCGCATGGGCACGCGCTACCTCGTGTCGATGCGTTTCTTCGCGCGCGCGGCGGTCATCGATCACTTCTCGAAGCGCGCGCTGTTCTGGCTCGCGATCGGCGGCCTCGGCGCACATGGGGGCCGCGCGCTCTATACGCGCCTGCTCGGCATGCGCCATATCGACACGGTATCGGTCGCCGCATGAATACCGTTCCGATGTCTCCCGCGCGCGCCACGCCGCATGCACGCCCCCGCGCCGCGGCGCGCCAGTTCTTCTTCGCGCCGATCGTGCTGCGGCGCTATAACGAGCGCACCGCGCAACGCTTCCAGGTCGGCGCGGCCTCGCATAAGGTCGCGGGCCTCGCCGCCGGACTGCGCAGCCATGCCGCCGCATCGATCGTCGTGAGTTCGCCGATCGTGACCGCGAGCACGGGCCCGAAGCGCTTCGGCGGATTCGTCTGCCGCGACGCGCGGCTCGCGTGCGCGTACCTGCCCGCGATCAGCGTGCGCGGTCTGAATCGCGTGTTCGCGGCCTGCGCGTATCTGCGCTTCGCGATCCGCCATATCCGGCCCGGCGACGGCGTCGTGCTCTACAACTACTTCCCCGAATACGTGCCGGTCGCCGCCTATCTGCGCTGGCGCCTCGGCCGCGACAAGGTCGTCATGGACCTCGAGGACGGCCCGCGCGCCGACGAGCGCACGCTGCGCGGCGTCGTGAACCGCTGGAGCCTGCGCGTGCTGTCGCGCGTCTGCAGTCCGCGCGCGATCGTCGTATCGCGCCAGCTTGCCGACGTCATGCAGATCGACGACGCGTGCGTCGTCAACGGCGTCTCGCCCGATGCCGTCACGCAGCGCGCGCGGTTCGGCGACCCCGTCACGTTTCTCTATGGCGGCTCGATCGAAACGGGCACGGGCCTCGATCTGTTCTGCGGCGCGCTGCGCGAACTCGCGCGCACGCGGCCCGATCTGGCCGGCAAGGTCCGCTTCGTCGTCACGGGCTTCGGCGGCGGCGCGTCGCTCGCCGCGCTCGCGGACGATCTCGCGCGCAGCGGCTTCGCGCTCGATCTGCGCCAGGACGTCGGCCCCGACGACTATCGGACGATCCTGTCCGAAGCCGACGTCGGCCTGTCGCTCAAGATGCCCGCGAGCGCGCTCAACGCGACGACGTTCCCATCGAAAGTCATCGAGCTCGCGAGTCTCGGGCTGCTCGTGCTGACCACCGATATCAGCGATATCTCGCTGCTCTTCGACGACACGTCGGCCGCGATCCTGCGCACGGCCGACGCCGCCGCGCTCGCCGCGCTGATCGCGCAAATCGCGGCGCGCCCCGAGCTTTACGCGCGCATCGCGCAAGCCGGACAGCGGCGCATCGTCGAGCGATGCAGCCGCCATGCGGTCGGCGCGCGCCTCGTCGCATTCCTCGGCGGCGCGCCCGACTCGTTTCCGTCTTCGTCCTCGTCCCCGTCCTCGCCCTGAAGGCCGCCTTATGAAGTCTTTGCTCGACACGTTCAGAAACCCGCTCGCGAATCTCGCGCTCGCGGTGCTGCCCGCGACGCGCGCCTTCGGCGTCAAGCGCGCGCTGCTCAACGCGCTCGGCTTCGAGATCGGCGCGGACTGCAAGATCACGGGCGGCGTGAAGTTCTATGGCCGCGGCCGCATCGCGATCGGCAACGACACGTGGATCGGTCTGGGCTGCGTGTTCATCGTCGCGCCCGACGCCGCCATCGTGATCGGCTCGCGCTGCGATATCGCACCGCGCGTGATCTTCCATACGGGTTCGCACCGGATCGGCGACGGCCGCCGGCGCGCCGGCGAAGGCTATTCGTCGCCGATCACGATCGCCGACGGAAGCTGGATCGGCACCGGCTCGGTCGTGCTCGGCGGCTCGCATGTCGGCAGCGCGTCGATCCTCGCGGCGGGCGCGACCCTGCTCGCGGGCGACTATCCGTCGGACACGCTGCTCGCGGGCGTGCCCGCGATCGCCAAGAGGACGCTCGGATGACGACCTACGCGCGCATCGTCTTCTGGGAACCGTGCGTCTCGCCGCACAAGTCCGCGTTCATCCGTGCGGTCGCCGACCGCCTCGGCCCCGCCGTCGACGTGCGCTGCGTCGCGCATGAAGGCGTGCCCGAAGCACGCCAGGCGCTCGGCTGGGGCGACGAATCGGGCCGTGCGCCGCCGACCGAAGTCGCGCCGTCGCATGAACGCATCGCGGCGATCGTCGACGAAGGCGGCACGCAGTGTCTGCATGTGTTCTCGGGCATCCGCTGGTTCAGCACGATCACGACCGCGCTCGATCTCGTGCGCGCGCAGGGCCGCGCGTTCGCGATCATGTCCGAGCCGCGCGACGACGCGGGGCTGCGCGGCGCGGTCCGCTATCTGCAGTCGTGGCTCACGGAATCGTGGCTGCGGCGACGCGTCGCGTTCGTGCTCGCGATCGGCCGCCATGGTCCGCCATGGTTTCAGTCGGTCGGCTATCGGCGCGAGCGCGTGTTCCCGTTCGCGTACTTCCTGCCGCCGCCCGCGCCGCAGACGGATCGTCGTGCATGGGCCGGTGCGCAGGCACGCGCGGACGGTGCGGCTAACGTAGATCGTGCCAATCGTGCCGATCCGCAGACCGCCGCGCGCGCCGACGCGAACGTCGCGCTGCATGTCGCCTATGTCGGCCGCCTGACCGAGACCAAAGGCGTGCGGCATCTCGTCGCCGCGATCCGCTCGCTGGGTCCGGGCACGCGGCTCACGATCATCGGTGACGGCGAGTTGCGCGAGGCGCTCGTCGCCGAGGCCGCCCGCACGGGAATCGACGCCACGTTCTGCGGTGTGCTGCCGATCGAGGACGTCCAGCGGCGCATGCCTGCGTTCGACGTGCTCGTGCTGCCGTCGACCACGAAAGACGACGGATGGGGCGCGGTCGTCAGCGAAGCGCTGATGGCCGGTACGGCTGTCGTCGCGTCGCGGCACGCCGGGGCGTCGATCCTGCTCGACCATCCGCGCAACGGCCGCGTCGTGCCGCCCGGCGACAGCGAGGCGATCGCGCATGCGATCCGCACGCTCGCGCGCAGCGGCGAACTCGGCACGCCCGCGCGACACGAGCGCGCGACCTGGGCGCATGACCGGCTGACCGCGCGCGCGGGTGCCGCGTATTTCGAACAGATTGTGCTGCACCGGTCCGGACGCGCCGCGCGTCCGAAGGAGTTCTATCTATGACACCCGACGATCTTCCGATCGACGAAGCTCTCGAATCGCCGCGCGCTTCGGCGCACCGCGCATCGCACGGACCGAAGGTTCCGCACGTGCCGCGCCCGCGCGACACGCTCGCCGAACGCGCATTGTTCGGCCCGTATTCGAGCGTCGAGACACCGCAAGCGTGCGGCCATGCGACGCCGCTGCCGCCCGTGGCGGCCGCATTCGCCGAGCGGCGCAGAGGTGTCCGCTCGACGACCGCCACGCGTGCCGCGACGGTGAGCGCGGCGGCATCCGCGGGCCCTGCGCCGGGCTTCCCGATGCCGGGCTCGATCGCGAATTCAAGCGCGAGCGCGAACTCAAACGATACGGGCCGCGCATCCGCGCGCGTCCTGCACGTGATCCCGTCGCTCGATCCGCGCATGGGCGGCGTGGTCGAAGCCGTCGTCCAACTCGTGCGTCATCTCGAACCGCTCGGATGCGCGAGCGAGGTCGTCACGCTCGACGCCGATGAAGGCCCGGTCCACGATCGCGTTCGCGCGAGCGTGCATCGTGTCGGCCCCGGGCGCGGCTTTTATGGGCTCAGCCCGCGGCTCGTCGGATGGATCCGCGCGAACCGCGCGCGTTTCGACGCGATCGTCGTGCACGGCATCTGGCAATTCCATAGCGTCGCAGCCTGGGCCGGCGTCATCGGCACGCGCACGCCGCTATTCGTGTTTCCGCACGGCATGCTCGATCCGTGGTTCGAACGCGCGTACCCGGCCAAGCATCTGAAAAAACGCCTCTACTGGGCGCTGCTCGAACGCCGCGTGTTCGATCGTGCGCATCGCGTGCTGTTCACATGCGAGGAAGAACGCGAACTCGCGCGGCATCCGTTTCTGAGTGCGCGTCACCGGCTCGCGGTCAACGGATTCGGCATCGACTCGGTGCCCGACGACATCGATGCCGATGCCGCGATCCAAGCGTTCCGGCGCACGTATCCCGCGCTCGACGGCACGCGCATCTGGCTGTTTTTGTCGCGCATCCATGAGAAGAAGGGTTGCGATCTGCTGATCGACGCGTTCGCCGACGTCGCGCCGCGCGATCCGTCGCTGCGTCTCGTGATCGCGGGACCCGGCGACGCGGCACTGATCGCGTCGCTCAAGCAACAGGCCCGGGCGCGCGGCGTCGCGGACCGGATCGTCTGGCCCGGCATGTTGAGCGGCGAACTCAAGTGGGGCGCGCTCGCGGCCGCCGAGGTCTTCGTGCTGCCTTCGCATCAGGAGAACTTCGGTATCGCGGTCGTCGAGGCGCTGGCCTCGCGCACGCCGGTGCTGATCACGAACCGCATCAATATCTGGCGCGAAATCGAGGCATCGGGTGGCGGCTGGATCTGCACGGACACACGCGAAAGCGTGCGCGATCTGCTCGCGCGCTGGGCCTTCGACACGACGCCGGACCAGCGCGAACTGATGCGCGAGGCCGCCTACGCTTCGTTCGAGACGCACTTCCGGATCGAAGCGGCTGCGCGCGCGCTGCTCGGTCATGTCCGCGCCGCTCAGCCGGACAAGCATGCATGGAGGACCGCGGCATGATCGCGCATCGGTTCAAGGGGTTATTCGGGCTACGCATCGCCGCATGCGCGGCGGCCGCCGCGACGCTCTACGTCGCCTGCGGATTCGGCGCGGCATCCGCGATCGCGCAAACCAGCGGGGCATCAGGCCAATCCGGTCTCTCGGCCAGCGGATCGTCGGGACTGCCGGGCTTGCACGTGGGCTCGGGTCTCGGCCTCAGCGGCGGTCCGATGGGCGCGCCGTCATCGCTTGGCGGCATCGGCAAATCCGGCGCGGGCGCTCAGTCGTCGTCGGGCGGCAAACCGCCGCCGACGAGCGGCCGGCCCAGCAGCGGCAACGACACCGCGCAAAGCATCGGCAGCCAGCTCAGCGCCGGGCCCTATGCGAATGCGCGGCCCGGCGGCTTGTACGGCACGAAGAGCAAGGACAAGAAGTCGGTCGCCGCCAAGGCCCAGCAGGCATCGGCCGTCGCGGCGGCAGGCCTCTCGCACGAATGGAACTACACGTATGGATCCGAAAGTCTCGGCACGAATGCGAGTTCGATCTACAAGTCGCCGTACAAGTCGACGACCGACGATTATCAATGGGGAAATACGACGCACTAGTCGAGCCGCGCCGCGCACGGCGTTCGGCTCGGCGTCATGGGTTTGCGTCGTCAATACACAAGGACGATGGCGTGATCGCGCGCGGACAGGCGGGGCATGCGCGCGCGATCGGCGTGCGTGGCGCGACGAGAAGCCGGCGCGCGATCGCGCGCCGATGCCGACATCACGTTCAGCGCACGCGGCTCACCGCGCGCCGCTTGACCGCGCGCGCCGGATTGCCCGCATAGACAAAGCCGCTGTCGAGCGAGCGCAGCACGGTGCTGCGCGCGCCGACGACGACGCCGTCGCCGATCGTGACGCCCGGCGCGACAAACACGTCCGATGCGACCCAGACCTCGGACCCGATGCGCACCGGCCGTCCGCGAATCATGAAGTCGACGGTTTCGTAATCGTGGTCTCCCGCGCATAGATACGACTTCTGCGAGACGACCGAATGCGCGCCGATCTCGATCTCGCCGAGCGAATAGAGCGTGACGTCGTCGCCGACCCACGCGTGCGCGCCGATCGAGACTTTCCACGGGTAGGTCACACGAACGGTCGGCCGAATGATCGCGCCCTCGCCGACCTTCGCGCCGAACAGCCGCAACAGCATGCGCCGCCACCCATAGGCGAGCTGCGGCGACGGCCTGAACAGCAGCGCCTGCACGACCCACCAGAGCTGCACATACCAGCCGGGGCGGCCGCGAAAACCCGCGGGCACGCGAAACGTCGACAGATCGAGATACGCGCCGGGCGCGTGCGGCGCCGTTTCGGCGGCCACGTCCGCGTCGTCGGCCCATCCGGCATCGACGACCTTCAACGGCTGTTCACGATGGACGCGGCTCATGACGGATACGCTCTCTTCAATGCTTCAATGCAGGACAAACACATCGCGGCGCCCGTCGAAAACCGGACGCCGCACTTCGGTGACCGACGCTCTCTCTCCGCGTGGCGCGCGACGTCAATGCGCGACGACGGACTCGGCTTCGAGGAAGTCCGCATAGGCCGACGCCAGCCCCTCATCGAGGCCGATACGCGGCTCCCAGCCGAGCGACGCGAGCTTCGCGCTGCTCATGAGCTTGCGCGGCGTGCCGTCCGGCTTCGACAGATCGTGTTCGATACGGCCCGTAAAGCCGACCGCGCGCGCGACCTTCTCGGCGATCTCGCGGATCGTGAAGTCTACCGACGACCCGACGTTGAGATGCGAGCACCGTTCGCTCGCGATCGAGAAGTAGACGTCGCGCGGCAGATTCATCGCGAGCACGCATGCGTTCGCGAGATCGTCGACATGCAGGAAATCGCGGCGCACCTGTCCCGTGCCCCAGAGCGTCGCGCTGTCGGCGCCGCTTTCCTTCGCCTCGTGGAAACGGCGGATCAACGCCGGAATCACATGGCTGTTGACCGGGTGATAGTTGTCGCCGGGCCCATAGAGGTTCGTCGGCATGAGGCTTCGATAATCGACGTCGTACTGGCGGTTGTACGACTCGCAAAGCTTGATGCCCGCGATCTTCGCAAGCGCATAGGGCTCGTTCGTCGGTTCGAGCTCGCCCGTGAGCAAGGCCTCCTCGACGATCGGCTGCGGCGCATGCTTCGGATAGATGCACGACGAGCCCAAGAACATCAGATGCTCGACGCCGCATTGACGCGCCTGATGAATCACGTTCGACTCGATCATCAGATTTTCATAGATGAACTGGGCCGGATACGTGTTGTTCGCATGAATGCCGCCGACGCGCGCCGCCGCCAGATAGACGTGATCGACGCGCTCGTTGCGAAAGAATTCACGCACCGCATCCTGGTCGGTCAGATCGAGCTCGGCCGATGTTCGCAGCACGAGATCGACCTCGCCGTCACGCTGAAGCCGGCGCACGATCGCGGAGCCGACCATGCCACGGTGTCCTGCGACAAATACGCGCTTCCTTGCGATCGTGACCATGGCTCACTCCTGGCGTTCGAAGACGGGGAAGCCGTGCTTGCGCACGAGCGAGTCCTTGCGCGCATCGGCGAGATCGCGCGTGATCATTTCGGCGACGAGCTGCTCGAACGTGACCTTCGGCACCCAGCCGAGCTTGGCCTTCGCCTTCGCGGGATTGCCGAGCAGCGTCTCGACCTCGGTCGGACGGTAATAGCGCGGATCGACCGCGACGATGACGTCGCCGATATTGACGCGCGGTTCGAGCCCGACGTCGGCGACGATGCCCACTTCATCGGCGCCCTGGCCTTCCCAGCGCAGCTCGATGCCGACGTGGCGCGCCGCGCGATCGACGAATTCGCGCACGCTGTGCTGCACGCCCGTCGCGATCACGAAGTCTTCAGGCGTGTCCTGCTGAAGCATCATCCATTGCATCTCGACGTAGTCCTTCGCGTGTCCCCAGTCGCGCAGCGAATCGAGGTTGCCGAGATACAGCGTGTTCTGCAGGCCCAGCGAGATGCGTGCGAGAGCGCGCGTGATCTTGCGCGTGACGAAGGTCTCCCCGCGCAGCGGCGATTCGTGATTGAACAGGATGCCGTTGCACGCGTACATGTCGTACGCCTCGCGATAATTGACCGTCATCCAGTACGCGTACATCTTCGCGACGGCGTACGGGCTGCGCGGATAAAACGGCGTGGTCTCCGATTGCGGAATTTCCTGCACCTTGCCGTAGAGCTCCGACGTGGACGCCTGGTAGAAGCGCGTCTTCTTCGCGAGGCCGAGCAGGCGAATCGCTTCGAGAATGCGCAGCGTACCGAGACCGTCGGCGTTGCCCGTGTATTCGGGCTCCTCGAACGACACGCCGACGTGACTCTGCGCGGCGAGGTTGTAGATTTCGTCCGGTTGAACGTTCTGAATGATCCGGATCAGGCTCGACGAATCGGTCATATCGCCGTGGTGCAGGAAAAAACGACGATGTTTCTCGTGCGGGTCCTGGTAAAGATGATCGATGCGGTCCGTGTTGAACAGCGACGTGCGACGCTTGATGCCGTGGACTTCGTAGCCCTTGTTCAGCAGGAATTCGGCCAAATAGGAGCCGTCCTGGCCCGTGATACCCGTGATCAGCGCGATCTTCGACATGGGGCGTTCTCTCGGTTGAAGGGTGAGGGAGGTGTGCCTGCAGTAAAGCGCGGGGTCGAAGGCGCACGCAAGCGCATGCAAAAAGATTGGCGCAGAACAACGTGGTTTTGGCGCGCCGAGGCGGGCCAGTCGTAACACGATGTGAGCGATGTGACAGATGGCGGACTGCGGCGATATCCTGGCGGACCCTTGCGGTGCAGCACGTGCAAGATAAAAGCACTCTGTATCGCATCACGACACATATCTCGCGCTCGAATCGATGCCGGTCTCCGATGACCGCATCCGATCAAAGCCGCGCGACATCCTGTGTCGTCACACCGCGAGGACTCATGAAGATTCTTGTGTACGGCATCAACTACGCGCCGGAACTGACAGGGATCGGCCGCTACACATCGGACATGGCCGCGTCGCTCGCGGCCGCGGGTCACGATGTGCGCGTCGTCACCGCCCCGCCCTACTATCCGGCCTGGCGTGTCGCGCCCGGCTTCTCGGCGCGCCGCTACGCGACCGAGCAATCGAACGGCGTCTCGATCTGGCGCGCGCCGCTCTGGGTGCCCGCGCAACCCAAGGGCGCACGGCGTCTGCTGCATCTCGCGAGCTTCGCGCTCTCGAGCCTGCCTGTCATGATCCGCCATCTCGCATGGCGGCCCCAGGCCGTGCTCAGTGTCGCGCCGAGCCTGCTCAACGCCCCCGTGGGCTGGCTCGTCGCGCGTTTGAGCGGCGCGCATGCGTGGCTGCACGTGCAGGACTACGAGGTCGATGCGGCGTTCTCGCTCGGCATGCTCAAGGGGTCCTGGAAAAAGCGGCTCGCGCTGTCGATCGAGCGCGCGTTGCTGCGGCGCTTCGATACGGTATCGACGATTTCGAGCAAGATGATCGAGCACGCGCTGAACAAGGGCGTGCCGCGGCAAAAGGTCGTCCACTTCGCGAACTGGGTCGATACGTCGTCGATTCACCCGCTCGCGCGCCGAAGCAATATGAAGGCCGAACTCGGCATTCCCGAACACGCGACCGTCGTGCTCTATTCGGGCAACATGGGCGCGAAGCAAGGTCTCGACGTGCTCGCGACGGCCGCCGTCGCGCTTCAGCATCGCGACGACATCGTCTTCGTGTTCTGCGGTGACGGGCCCGGCCGCGTCGGACTGCATGCCGCATGCGGCGCGATGCCGACATGCCGCTTCATCGCGCTGCAGCCCGTCGACAAGCTCAACGAATTGCTCAACCTGGCCGACATCCACGTGCTGCCGCAGCGCGCGGACGCCGCCGATCTCGTCATGCCGTCGAAGCTCACGGGCATGCTCGCGAGCGGGCGCGCCGTCATCGCGATGGCGCATCCGGGCACGGAACTCCACGCAACCGTCGCGCCGCGCGGCGTGGTCGTGCCGCCCGAGGCGCTCGGCCCGCTCGTCAAAGCCATCGAGTCGCTGGCCGACGACCCCACGCGTCGCACGCGGCTCGGCCGCGCGGGCCGTGAATTCGCGTTGGCCGCGCTCTCGCGCGACAGCGTGCTCGGCACGTTCGAGCACACGCTGCGCACACGCTGCAACGACGCGCCGCAGACGCATGAAATCGGTCTGCCGCAACGCGATCTGTAATGGCGTCGCATACGGATTGACGGACATGCGCGCATGCGTGTCCGCGCGGGCATCCGCCGAGCCGTGCTGCCTCGAATCGCACCGGCCGGCGGGTCTCGCATCTCCACGACTGTTTTGATCGAAATCACATAGAGGACACCATGAAGATCACCATTGTCGGCACCGGTTATGTCGGCCTCGTCACCGGCGCCTGCCTCGCCGAAATCGGCAACGATGTGCTCTGCCTCGATGTCGACCCGAAGAAGATCGAGGTCTTGAACAACGGCGGCATTCCGATTCATGAGCCGGGCCTCAAGGAGATCATCGACCGCAGCCGCGCCGCGGGCCGGCTGCAGTTCTCGACCGATGTCGAAGCCGGCGTCGCGCACGGTGACGTCCAGTTCATCGCGGTCGGCACGCCGCCGAGCGAGGACGGTTCGGCCGATCTCAACTACGTGCTCGCCGCCGCGCGCGAGATCGGCCGCCATATGAACGGCTTCAAGATCGTCGTCGACAAGTCGACGGTGCCGGTCGGCACCGCGCAGCGCGTGCACGAGACGATCCGTACCGAGCTTGCGCGGCGCGGCGCGGCGTATGGCTTCAGCGTCGTCTCGAATCCGGAATTTCTCAAGGAAGGCGCGGCCGTCGAAGACTTCATGCGCCCCGACCGCATCGTGATCGGCGTCGATGCCGACGAGACGGGCCACCGCGCGCGCGAGGCGATGAAGCGTCTGTATGCGCCGTTCAATCGCAATCACGATCGCACGCTCTACATGGACGTGCGCTCGGCCGAGTTCACGAAATACGCGGCCAACGCGATGCTCGCGACGCGCATCTCGTTCATGAACGAACTCGCGAATCTCGCCGACAGCGTCGGCGCCGATATCGAATCGGTGCGGCGCGGCATCGGGTCGGATCCGCGCATCGGCTATCACTTCCTCTATGCGGGCACGGGCTACGGCGGATCGTGCTTTCCGAAAGACGTCCGCGCGCTGATCCAGACGGGCGCCGAGAACGGTCATGCGTTGCGCATTCTCGATGCGGTCGAGGCGGTCAACGACGCCCAGAAACACGTGCTGATTCACAAGATCGTCGAGCGCTTCGGCGAGGATCTGAACGGACATACGTTCGCGGTCTGGGGGCTCGCCTTCAAGCCGAACACGGACGATATGCGTGAAGCGCCGAGCCGCACGCTGATTCGCGGCCTGCTCGAACGCGGTGCGCGCGTGAAGGCCTACGACCCCGTGTCGATGGACGCCGCGCGCGTCGCATTCGCCGCGGATCTCGACGCGTCGCCCGACGAACGCGCGCGGCTCACCTTCGTGCGCACCGAAGGCGAAGCCTTGCCGAATGCCGATGCGTTGCTGATCGTGACCGAGTGGAAGGCCTTCAAGAGCCCCGATTTCGCGGCGTTGCGCACGGCGCTCAAGACGCCGATCGTCTTCGACGGCCGCAATCTCTACGAGCCCGCGACGATGCTCGAACAGGGCTTCGAGTACTACGCGATCGGCCGCGCGTTGCCGCCCGAGGCCGCGCGCCGTCCGCACCTGCGCGTCGCGCAGGGTTGAACGATCCGGGGTTGAACGACCTCGGGTTGAGCTCTATTTATCGCTTCGGCGAATGAGGTGATCGAAATGAATATCCGGCATGCGGTTTTCGACGTCGGTACCGACGCAATCCACACGGACCTCCACGTGCATGCGGTCATTCCGGCCGGCGGATCGGGCACGCGCCTGTGGCCGCTTTCGCGCCAGGAATTTCCGAAGCAATTGATCGGCCTCGTCGGCGACGACTCGCTGCTCCAGCTCACGGCCAAGCGTCTCGACGGCCTCGCCACGCGCCATCCGCTCGCGTCGGCGAGCGTGGTCATCTGCGGCGAGGCGCATCGCTTCATGATCGCCGAGCAATTGCGCAAGGCCGGCGTGCGTGCGCGCATCGTGCTCGAACCCGATGCGCGCAATACCGCGCCCGCGCTCACGCTCGCGGCGCTCTCGCTGGCCGACGAACACGAAGACGCGATCATGGTCGTGATGCCCGCCGATCATGCGATCACCGATAACGCCGCGTTCCAGCAGAGCATTTCGACCGCGATCCGGTATGCGGCCGATCGCCGGATCGTCGCGCTCGGCATCGTGCCGACACGCGCCGAGACCGGGTATGGCTACATCAAGGTCGGCACGGAACTCGACGAACAAGGCGGCTATCGGCTCGACGGCTTTGTCGAGAAGCCCGCGCGCGAACTCGCGCAGCGCTATGTCGATTCGGGCCAGTACTGGTGGAACAGCGGCCTGTTCGTGCTGCGCGCATCGGTCTGGCTCGAAGCGATCGCGAAGTACGAACCCGCGATTCACGCGGCCTGCGTCGACGCATTCGAGGGCAAGACGGACGATGCCGACTTCCGGCGCGTCGATGCCCAACGGTTCGCCGCGTGCCCGTCGCAATCGATCGACTATGCGGTCATGGAGCGCGTCGTGCAGGCCGATTCGGGCTTCTCGACGGCGGTCGTGCCGTTGAGCGCCGGGTGGTCCGACGTCGGCTCGTGGGATGCGGTCTGGGACGTCATGCCGAAGGACGAAGGCGGCAACGTCGCGCACGGCCGCGTCATGCTCGAAGGCGCGCGCAACACCTACGCGCATTCGGAATCGCGGCTCGTCGCGTGCGTGGGCACCGAGGACCTCGTCGTCGTCGAGACGCCCGATGCGGTGCTCGTCGCGAACAAGTCCGCGGTCCAGGACGTCAAGGCCGTCGTCGCGCGGATCCGCAGCGAAGCCGGCACCGAAGCGACCTATCACCGCAAGGTCTATCGGCCGTGGGGCTATTACGACTCGATCGATGCCGACACGAATTTCCAGGTCAAGCGCATCGTCGTGAAGCCCGGCGGCGTGCTCTCGCTGCAAATGCATCACCATCGCGCCGAACACTGGATCGTCGTCAAGGGCACCGCGCGCGTGACGCGCGGCACCGAAAGCTTTCTGCTGTCCGAGAACCAGTCGACCTATATTCCGCTCGGCGAGATCCATCGGCTCGAAAATCCGGGCAAGACACCGCTTGCGATGATCGAAGTCCAATCGGGCTCGTATCTCGGCGAGGACGATATCGTCCGCTTCGAGGACACATATGGGCGCACGTGACATGGACAACAAACTTGCCGCGGATGATTTTCTGAGCGTCGTCGACCACACGCCGCTGATCGCGATCGATCTCATCGTCAGCGACGCGCAAGGGCGCTTTCTGCTCGGCCGGCGCGTGAACCGTCCCGCTCAAGGCGCGTGGTTCGTGCCCGGCGGGCGGATTCGCAAGGACGAAAGCCTCGACGACGCGTTCGCGCGGCTCGCGCGCGAAGAACTCGGCATCGCGACGCTCGGACGCGACGACGCGCACTTGCTCGGCGTCTATGAACACTTCTACGAAGACAACTTCCGCGGCGCGCCCGGCATTTCGACGCACTATGTCGTGCTCGGTTACCGGATGCGCGCGGCGTTGCATCTGCAACGGCTGCCGAACGAACAACATGCCGAGTATCGCTGGGCCAGCGCGCGCGAGATCGTCGCCGATCCGAGCGTGCATGCAAATAGCCGCGCGTATTTCGACGAGGCACGCGCCGACAGCCAGACGCAAGAACGCGTAGCGCGCATGGCGATCCGATCGGCCGCGTAAATCGCATACGCGCGGGCCGGCGGTAGGATCGGCGGCACGCAGTCGAATCAAAAGCGCCGAGTGAACAACACCCCAAAAGTCGGACATCGATCCGATCTTTTGGGGTGTTGCTTTATGACGAAGGACTACGTGACGACGTACTGCCTGACGAAGTACGACTGCCTGACGAAGCACGACGTCACGCAGTACGGCGCGATCGTCTCGCGCCTTGTTCTCTTGTGCTCGGGCTTTACGCGGACAGCGAAGGCGACCGCACGCGCGCGCCGTGGCGCATGACGCCCGCGAGCTGCTGACGCGCGAGATGCGCGGCCTTCGAGCCGCGGGCGATCTGCACCGCGAAGGTCAGCATGAACAGCTTGTCGAAGTCGAGCGAGGCGCCGTTCTGACACATGAGCAGCACCATGAACAACGCGCAGATCGGGCTGCCCGTCGCGAGCAACAACAGAAACAGCACGATGAAGCCCGGCCAGCCGTACGAGAAGATCAGATTCAGCGCGCCGTTGTGGAATGGCACGTCCTCGAACCGGACGATCAGATTGCGGTGCTCGAAGTAATCCTTCGCGATCGTCTGCGGGATGCCGAAGGGTTCATGCGCGAGCACGTAGCCGAGCAATTCGAACGGCTGCGTGACGCGCAGCCCCGTCGACACGTCCTGCCCCGACAGGATCTTTTCGATCCGTCCCGGTTCCGCCGCGAACAGCGGCAGCGCAAGCAGCGACAGCGCGAGGATCGCGACGGTGATCACGAACATCTTGTCGATGCGGCGATGGTGATACGCGGCGGCGATCGCGACGTTCGCGATCGCGCCATAAAAGGTCTGCGCGGCCGCGCAGATCGCGATGGCCACGACGCTCGCGACCATCCGGCGACGTCCTTCGAGCGTGTGCAGGCAGATGAAATTCAACAGCAGGCTCACGCCGCCGAGATACGACGGTTCGGAATAGAAGCCCGTCGGCCGGATGCTGAAGTCATAGCCGTGATCACGCGCCTGTTTGACCCAGGCATCGGCGAGCATGCCGTCATCCTGGTTCACGTAGAGTTTCTTCGGCATGTAGAGCGAAATGCCCTTGTGGCCGCCGATCGCCTGCGCGAAGGTGAGCAAGGCGAGCCCGAGCAGCATGATCAACGCCCAGTTGCCGTTGAAGCGCGTGACGTCGTGACGCGCCGAGCCGGCGATGAGCCAGAACAGCAGCATCAGATCGACGCCGAGCCGCAGTTCGCGCGGCAGCATCGGCGCATCGGGCAGAAAAACCGACGCCCAGAGCAGGCTGAGGCTCACCGCGATCACCGTGACGGCGGTCGGCAGGGCCTGAATCTTCAGGCGCGTGAAGTAGATGATCGCGATGCACAGCACGGCCTCGACCGAGACGAAATAGTTGAGGCCGAACTGGATCAACGGCAGCATCAGAATCGCGCCGTGAGCGAAGGGATTGGCTCGAAAGTCGTCGAGCGCGCGGCGCACGAGTGTCATACCGGAGTCCTCGTTGCGAAATGGCAAAGACAGGCTGCGCGAGACAGCCTGCCGCGTGAGCCGAGCATACCGCCAGGGAGATGCGGGTTGATATGCCTTCGCGCGGGCTGTCGGAATCCGATGCGATCTTGGCGGATCGATCCGCGCGAACCGAGTCCATTCGGCGGATTCTGGAAATCCGGATCCGCGTTATTCAGCGTTTTGAATTCAAACACGCGTTCTTATACTGTCGCGCGGGGTCTGTACCATCGCCCCGGCGTCCACGACGGTCCGCGAACGTCGCCGCGGGCCGATAGGCACGAACCTGACCGCATCCGCCAGAACCCACTGGGCTGAATTGACTGACCGTGATGGACCTTTCATGATCCTTACCGATCTATCCGCGTCGGACATCGAACTCGGAAAGCCGCTGCGTTATTCGGTCTTCGACCGCGACAGGACGTTGCTGCTGTCGCAGGGCAATATCGTCAGCGCCGCGCTTTACGACAAGCTCATGCGACTCGGCGTCTACAAGCTGAGCCTCGCATCGTCGGGCGACGACTCGTCGGGCCCGACGCCGAGCACCGCGCTCGTATCCGCGCCCGGCGACGCGCAGGACGTGGCCGACGGCACGGCGCCCGGTCAACGCGCGCATGCGGGCGCGAACGACACGGCACGTCGCGGACGCGACATTCGCTCGGCGACGACGCCCAAGGCCTTGTTCAGCCGCTGGCTCGATTTCATGCATATCACCGACGGCGCGAACGGCCCGAACGTCAGTTGCCGCTTGTCGCTGCTCGGCGTCATCGACGAGACCTGCCTGATGGTCACGAGCGCGACGCTCGAACACGACTGGATCGCGATGCAGCCCGGACGCGCGTTTCACGCGACGGTGTTCGACGGACGGCAGATCTATACGTTCGGAACATCGGTCGTGAGCCGCTTCAGCCAGCCGTTCCGCTATCTGCATCTGTCGTTTCCGACTGAGCTCTACGAGCGGCCGCCGCGCCGCACGCTCCGCGCGGCGGTGTCGCTCGAATCCGTGATCATGCATCCGGGCATGCATGCGCGCGAATCGACGACGGGCACGATCACGAATCTCAGCACGATGAGCGCGGGCATCCGTACGCCGAATCTGCGCATCGCGATCGGCACGCCCGTGACCGTCGCCTTCAATCTGCCGCGCCTCGACGCGGACGCCGTGCCCGTGCGCGTGGCCGCCGTCGTGCGCCGGCAAAGCGTCGATCCGCACACGGCGATCGCGACTTACGGGATCGAATTCGCCGACGTGCCCGCCGATCTACGCACGACGCTCGATGAATTCGTCGCGCAGTCGGCGAGCCGTGTTTAGCGGCACATGGCTAAACGCCACCTCATCCGATATGTGCGCTTCTGCCGCACATATCGATAGCCGGTCGCCCGCGTTCGCGCGCACCGCCCGGATCATGGATTGCGCGGACCCAGCATGGTCTCGGCGAGATGGATCCATGCGCGGGCCGCGCTCGACAGGTGCGCATTGCGCCGCCAGCACATCGCCATGTCCCAGACGAGATCGGGTTCGGCGAACGCGACGACATCGACCTGATCGCGATCGAGTTGCGCGCAGAAGAGGTCCGGCAAGACTGCCACGCCGACGCCGATCTCGACCATTCTCGCGAGCATGTTCCAGTCGGTACTCTGCCCCGATACACGCGGCGTGAACCCATGACGCGCGCAGGCGGCCGTGACGAGATCGTTGAGACTGAAGCCTTCGCCGTACATCACGAACGAAGCCTGCGAGAGTTCGGCGAACGAGACAGTCTCGCGGCCCTGCCAAGGTCCGCCCGCCGGCGTCACGAGCCGCAACGGCGAGCGCGCAAGCGGCACCGACGCGAGTTCGGCGCGATCGACGGGCATCATGAGTCCGGCGATCTCGAAGCGGTTTTCGCGCAGATCCTCGAGTCCGCGCAGGCTGCCGCGCTCGAACAGCTTGAGTCGGACGCCCGGATGCAGCCGGTGGAATTCGGCGAGCACGGGCGTCAGCAACATGCTGGCAAGCGGGGGCACGCTGATCGCGAGTTCGCCGCGCATGCCGCTGCTGGCTTCCGCGAGCTCCGCTTCGAGCCGCGCCTGGAGTTCGAGCATCTCGAGTCCGCGCTGATAGACGATGCGGCCCGTTTCGGTCGGCGCCACGGTGCGTCCGTCACGCACGAGCAAAGGCGTGCCGACCTCCTCTTCGATCTGGCGAACCATCTTGCTGATCGTCGGTTGCGTGACGAACAGCGCGTCGGCCGCGGCGGTGAAACCCTGGCGTCGGACGACCTCGACGAAATAGCGGAGCGCTCGAATATCCACGGCGATCGACAAAAAGATAGAGAAATGGAATGGCGCGGTAAAAAAATGTCATTGGGACGCGCGACGCCCGATTCTTAGAATCGGAGCCTTCATCCGACCGCATGGCCGTCCTCATCATGAACGCCCCCGCTACGACCGACGCGACTCAAGCGACTCAAGCGACCCGCGCGCCCCATGTCATGCGCCGGCCCGACCTGCCCGCCGATACGTCGGCGGCGCACGGCACGACGACGCGACATCTTAGCCGCTACGTCCGGATCGCGGCGGGCGTCGCCGCGCTCAGCGGCGTCTGGTGGATCGCGTCGTGGCTGGTCGCGCGATGTCATCTGCCGGTTTCGGCGGGCGTCGTCGGTTTGATTCTGCTGCTTGCCCTGCTGTTGACCGGTCGCGTGCCTGTCGACGGGATCGCGGCGGGCGCGCGATGGATGCTCGCGGAGTTGCTGCTGTTTTTCGTGCCGGCGGTCGTGTCGATCATCGAATACGGACATCTGCTCCGGCATGACGGGCTGCAACTGATGATCATCATCGTCGCGGGTACGGTCGCGGTGATGGTCGTGACCGGCCTCGTCGTCGAATCGGTCACGCGCATCGAGACACGCCGTCGCGCGCGCCGTTTCGCGGCCGCGCGAAGCCAGCGGATCGCGCGCATGACGCAGACCGCCACGTCGAAGGGGTGAGGCGATGACACTGACCACGGGACTCTTCGTGTTGACGATCGTGCTGTATGCGATCAATCGCCGCGTGCATGCGGCCTATCCGCGCCCTTACCTGTCGCCCGCGATTGCGACGCCCGCGGTTCTGATCGCCGTGCTGTTGCTCGCGCATATTCCGTATTCGACGTATCTGGCGGGCACGCGCGGCCTCGTCTGGATGATCGGTCCGGCGACCGTCGCCTTCGCGATTCCGATCTATGAGAACCGGCGTATCGTCGCGCGTCACTGGCGTGCGCTCGCGGGCGGCACGCTCGCCGGGTGCACGACGGCCATCGCGAGTTCGTTCGCGCTCTCGCGGCTCTTGCTGCAGAGTCCTGAAATCACGCACAGCATGCTCGCGCGCTCGATCTCGACGCCGTTCGCGCTCGCGGTGTCGCCGCATATCGGCGGCACGACCGACCTTGTCGCGATCTTCGTGATCGTGACGGGCATGGTCGGCATGATCGCGGGCGAATGCGTGCTCGCGTGGCTGCCGCTGCGCACGCGCGTTGCGCGCGGGGCCGTGTTCGGCGCGTCGTCGCATGCGTTCGGCACGGCGAAGGCGCGTCAGATCGGCGAGCGCGAAGGCGTCATCGCGAGCCTCGTCATGATGTTCTCGGGTGTGCTGATGGTGCTGATCGCGCCGCTGCTCGGCCGGCTGTTCGCATAGCGACGCGTCCAACTCGGCCGCAGCGCGGCACGCGGACGGCATCGATGCGTCTGCCTGCAGACGTCGGGCGCCGTCGCATAGACGGCCATGATCGTTTCTAGCTCGACCTCAGCGCGGTACGCGGACGGCGTCCATGTGTCTGCCTGAAGACGTCGGGCGCCGTCGCATAGACGGCCATGATCGTCTCTAGCTCGACCTCAGCGCGGTGCGCGGACGGCGTCCATGTGTCTGCCTGAAGACGTCGAGCGCCGTCGCATAGACGGCCATATAGTCGTTTGCGACGCGCTGAACCGTGAATTTGTCGAGGTTGCGGCGCGCGCGCGCGGCGTAGTCGGCGCGCAGCGCGGCATCGCCGAGCAGGCTGCCGATCGCGGCGGCGAGCGCGTCGGGCGCGCGCGCGGGCACGAGCCAGCCCGCCTCGCCGCGGTCGAGCATTTCGGGGTTGCCGTCGACGTCGGTCGCGACGATCGCGCAGCCCGCCTCACGCGCTTCGGAGAGCACGAGCCCGCCGGGTTCCTTGTGCGAGGCGAGCACGAAGACATCCGTTTCGGCAAGCCAGCGGACCGGATTCGTATCGAAGCCCGCGAAATGCGCCCAGCCTTCAAGACCGAGTTCGGCGGCGAGCGCTTCCATA
The DNA here is from genome assembly GCF_003628125.1 of Pararobbsia silviterrae. GTDB lineage: Bacteria > Pseudomonadota > Gammaproteobacteria > Burkholderiales > Burkholderiaceae > Pararobbsia > Pararobbsia silviterrae. The sequence continues at coordinate 939,623 of NZ_RBZU01000001.1, read as the reverse complement.
TCGGCGCGATCGGGGCCGTCGCCGACGAGATAGAGCGTCGCGTCGGGGTGCGTCGCGCGCAGCGAAGCGAACGCGCGCAGCAGATCCTGAATGCCCTTGCGCTCGTACATGCCGGCGACCGTCGTGATCGACGGGCGGCTTAAGCGCAGCGGGTCGGCGGTCGAGGCCTGCGCGCGGCGCGGTGTGCCGACGGTGCCGTTGAGGACCGTGCAGATGCGATCCGCGCGGATGCCGCGGCCGATCATCGCCTTTTCGACCGCCTGAGTAACCGCGACGACGCGGTCGCCGTAACGCATGAGACTCGCGCTTTTCTGAAATTCGTTATGGACCGTCGTGACGAGCGCATAGCGGCGGCGCCAGGTGCCGAAGCGCGCGATGATCGCGCCGGTCATCATGTGCGCGTGGACGACGTCGGGGTCGACGTCGCGCAGGAGTCGGTTGAAGCCCAGAACCATCGCGGGGGTCCGCCACGGATCGCGCGATTGTTCGAGGACGACGTGACGCACGCCGTGGGCGGCGAGCAGCGGTTCATATCTGCCGCCCGAGGTCGCAACGACGACGTCATGACCGGCATCCGCTTGCGAGCAGGCGAGGTCGACCATCATGTTGACGATCCCGTTGCCGATCAGCTGACAATGATTCGCGAGGTGGACGATTCTCATGAGGTCTCCATGCGGCGGCCGACATGCGGGATTGCACCCGACGCGAGCGGGAAGAGAGGGCCACGGTGCCGCAAGGGGCATGCTAGGCACTTGTGCGGGCGGGGACTGTGCGGTGTCGCGCTATGGCTGTCGGAACCGGGCTCGCCAAGCGATCTGATTCTCGGTAGAATCGCGGTCTTCGCGGGCGTCGTATAACGGCTATTACCCTAGCTTCCCAAGCTAGAGACGTGGGTTCGACTCCCATCGCCCGCTCCAAGTGAATCTCCACACCTGTTGCGCGACTTTGGGAAGTCCCCTAAGTTCTTGACGTTCAATGAATTTTTGAAGATTGGGCTTTGCCGATACTCAAAAAATTCGCCAGATTTCAGCCCCGATACGTACATTTTTCTGACCATCGATTTGATGCATTGGCGGCTTGTTCGCGTGCGTCTGTGGAGGTCCATTGGCGTCTACGGAGAAACGTTGAAGAGTCGGTAAATTGGGATGATGGGCGTCTTTTCGGTCCGCTACGCGCTTGCCGGGTCCACTGACGTCCATCAGCAATCCAGTGTTTTTAAGTCCATTTTCGCGTCGCGGTTCCGAGACCGCGGTAACGCGCGCCTGCCGGATCATTAGCCACGCCCCCATCTCGTCTAATTGGAGATTCGGTGTTGGAGATGACGTTACCGGATTGCGTGCACGGACCGCAATCGCAGTCGGTGCGTCTCCGTCCTAAAGGCAGCGTGTCGGCGAGCAGTCGCTTACTGGCCGAAGCTGTGTAGAAACGCCGGCTCGACCCGCGAGAATCGGAGCGAACGCGTTCGCCCGACGCGGAGATGGAACGACGAGGCTGATTTCGCCGAACCATTCGAAGCGTCGATACGTGGGATGACGCGCCGGCCAGCTTCATAGCTCGCATTGCCTTGGCGAATACCGGTATAGCCATGACGCGCCCGAGGTTGTACGCCAGCACATGCAAGTCCATTTCGGTGGCGGCGTGACCAAGCCCTCGCGACAGGAAGTGCACCGAACCCATCCAATGCTTTGAGCGTGCCGAACACGTGTTCGACCGTACGCCGTCGTATCGATTTGACGATCCAGCCGCTGCTGCATCTGCTCGAGCACTGCTTCGTGCTCCCGCCGACGGATATGTCGGCAATCGGACGGCATGCCTTGATCCTTGACCGAGCATTGCGGACGGGCGCTGCTCCAGTCAGTACCCAGGGTCATCGGGTTGCGGCGTTCGACAGTGCTGAATCGGTAAATCGTTCGTTGACCCGCTGGACACAGGTACTGGTCATCACTGGCGATATAAATGAAGTCGGCCCGGTCGAACCGCCCGTCAGCCTTTGCACTTGACGTCTGAGACTTGGGCACCATAACCTCAATCCCGGCGTCATCGCACGCCTTGATTTCCGGTGCACTAAAGTATCCCCGATCCGCCAGCGCCTTGAGGTTCGATATGCGCATGGCATCTCGTGCAGCTTTGGCCATCGGACTCAGTTATGCCCGCTCACTGCCGATGTTCGTGACTTCATGAGTCACGATGAGATAGTGTTTCGTGTCGACGACTACCGTTACGTTGTAGCCGACCATCCCGGTGCCTTTGGCCTGCGAGATCATCGAGCGGGAGTCGGGATCGGTCAGCGAGATCTGTTTCTCCGGTAGGTCATTCAGCAGTTCTGCTGCGCGATCCAAGTCACGCATCTGTTCTCGCAGCGTGTCGATCTTCTCCCGTAGCCGCTCTGTCTTCGCTTCTACCTCGACCGGTTGCGTGCGATCTGCCGTCTCCAAAGCATCCAGGTAGCGCTGGAAGGTAGCGCTGGATGCTTTGCTCGATCTGTTGCTGTCGCTTCTCGATCTTGTCGAGCGTGAAGTTATTGTCGCGGCTGTTGACCGCCTTGAACTTGCTGCTGTCGAAAATCTGGGCGACTCAGTGCCCGGACGAGCCGATTTGTGCACAGCCAGCGCTGCCGGCACGCCTCGCCTGCCGCGTCGATGTGCTATTTTGCTCCGAGGCAATGAGGGTGGGAACGGCAGATTCAAGGGGGATGCGGCAAGTCGCAGCTTTCGGAACGGTAGCTAGCTCGCATGGTGAGCTTGTGATCAGACAAAAATCAAATTGACCATGAGCACACAGGACACATTCGCCTTGTATGAAGACTTGCGTGCTCGCAAAGAGGAGCCGGCTTGGCGTCTTCTGGCGACACAGCAGTCGCCGGCGATCTGCACATGCCTACACGTGCTCTTCCTGTCCGAGCGTACCTTGCCGTCGTCGGCATTCCACGAGCGACTGCACCGGCAACTCGAAATCGTTCGGCGCGCCGGCGCCGACCTGCCCAAGCTGGCAGCCGACTACTCCAGCGACTGGATTGCGGAAGGTTGGTTGCGGCGGGATTTTCCTCATGGCGCGACTGAAGAGATGTTTGAGCTGACGGCGCCTGCCGTTGACGCCACCCGCTATCTCATGCGGCTAAGCCGCCCGCGTGCCACGGCCACCGAGAGCCGACTCGCCTCCGTCGTCCAACTGCTGCAGACGCTAGCTGAGGAGACGGATAACAACCCCGAGACCCGCCTAGCTGGCTTGCTGGCGGACCGCGATGCCTTGAACGCACAAATCCAGGCCGTGCGTTCTGGCAAAGTCACCCAGTTGCCACCCGAACGGGCAATTGAGCGCGCCCGTGAGGTACTGACGCAGTCGAACGAGCTGCTAGAGGACTTCGTCCGAGTGCAGGAGTCGCTCGCTGCCATTAACCTGCAGTTGCGGCGTGAGCTAGTGGAAAACGACGGCGCGCGGGCCGATACGCTCGAGCGCATTTTCGACGGCATCGATGTCATCAGGCAAACCGAGGCCGGCCGCGCGTTCGATGCCTTTTGGCGGATGTTGGTCGACCCGGTAGCGTCCACCAGGTTCGAGGCGGCGCTGACCCAGGTCATCACCCGCTCGTTCCTAGGCTCCATGGATGCTACTGAGCGTCGCTCGCTAACGAAGCTCAAGAGTCGGATGGTGGAGCGGGCGGCGGACGTGCACACGGTGCAGGCAACCTTCGCCTCAGGCTTGCAGTCGTTCGTCCGCAGCCGCGAATTCCGTGAGCAGCGCCGCCTGGTCGCTCTTCTCCGCTCCGCAACGATCGCAGCCATGGCCGCCGCAGAGGACATTCGGCCCACTCAGAAGGTCGATGCGTTCCTTTTCCGGACAAGCGCCGCCATACGGTCCGCGTCGCAGTGGGTGCTCCACGACCCGACTGAGCATGTCGTGGATGCCACGATGACCGAAATCGAGAGCAGCGACGCCCGCCTCGAGGACATCGAGGAGTTGGTGCAGCGTTCGGAAATCGACATGCGCTCCTTGAAACGCAATCTCGTTGCGGCGCTCGGTTTGGCCGATGGCCCCATTAGCATTGCCCATGTCCTCGAGCGCTTCCCTGCTGAGCAAGGCCTGGGTTCGGTCGTCGGCTACATACACTTGGCAACTCGCCATGCCGAACCCACGGAGAGACGCGAACGCGTTCGCTGGGAAGGCGGCGACGGCATTTGGCGAAGCGCAGATGCACCGCTTTTCTACTTCTATAAGGAATGCATCGATGAGCTTCGAGAGTGAACAGTCGGCAGCAGGTCGGCCACCATTTTTTCCTGGCTCATCCCGGAGCCCGGGATCGTCCGAAGAGATGCCTGCGAACCTGCCGTCGAATGTTGCCCACTGGCTGGATGCGGCAGACGCCGACGAGCCTGCGAAGGCCGCCGCCCCACCATCGACGCTCCTGTTCAACGGTGACACCGGCAATCTACGGCTGGACACGCGCCGGTGCCTGGTCAGTCTGCTGAACGGCCCCAGCATAGATGGTCGACGGCAAGCCGGATTGTGGTCCGTGCTGCTGCGAGACCGCGAGGTCATCCAAACCTACCTCCACAACATCTTCTTGGACCTAGTCGTCGACATCGCCCAGCAGGTCGCTTTTGTACGCCAGGTACCGGACGAGAGCGAGACGGACATCCCCATCTTGCTTCGCCGCCACCAACTGACGCTGGTTGAGTCGGCCCTAGTGCTGTTCCTACGCCAGCGCCTGACCGAGGCGGATTCAGCCAACGAACGCGCGGTGGTGTCCACCGAGGAGATGGTCGAGCACCTCTCGCTCTTCGACCAGGCTCGCAATACCGACCTCGCGCGCTTCGACCGCCAGTGCGATGGCGCCATCAAAAAGTGCAAGGCGCTCAACCTCATCCGCCCCATTCGCTCAAGCGCCACGCGTTTCGAGGTCTCACCGACGCTGAAGTTACTGTTCAATGCCGAGGACATCCAGGCCCTGACCGCCGCGTACGAGGCGCTCAAGAGCGCACCTGGTGGTACCAGTGGGCCGACCATGGACCAAGCCATCGCCAACGACATCGCCGAAGGCGAGCGTGAGGCCGGCGAAGACGACGAGGAGTGACCATGACGACAACTGTCCAAGCAACGCTGCTCCCTGGCACCGACCTGCCGCCTACGTCGCCAGACTCCCCGGAAGACGTGCGCCTAAAGCGGGAGCGTGAGGAACAGTTCCGGCTGGTTCGAATCCAGAGCTACAACTGGGGCACGTTCCACGGCCTGCTGAAGCTGGACGTCTCCGAGAAGGGGATGCTGTTCATCGGCCCGTCCGGCTCGGGCAAGTCGACCATCTTCGACTCACACGCAGCGCTGCTCACGCCTCCCCGCTGGGTGCACTTCAATGTCGCCGCGCGGGAAAGCGAATCGAAGCAAGACCGCTCTGACCTAACGTACCTGCGTGGTGTGTGGGGAGAGCAGACGGCCAACACTGGCGAGATAGCGCAGCAGCAGTTGCGTCCTGGCCCAACTTGGTCGGCAATTTCCGAGGTCTACCGCAACGGACTCGGCCAGGTCATCACGCTCGTCCACGTGTACTGGATCAAGGGGACGTCCAACCAGCGAAAGGACGTGCACAAGCGCTACGTGGTCGCAGAGCGTCTGCTCGACCTCACAGAGCTCTTGTTCTTTCCCGACTCTGGCTTTAACGCGCGGCGCTTCAAGTCCGACCTGCCCGATGTCTGGGACACGGATTCCTTCCCGGAGTATCAGGAGCGCATGCGCTCCCGTCTGGGCATCGAGACCGAGAACGCACTGAAGCTCCTGCATAAGACGCAGTCTGCAAAGAACCTCGGCAGCCTGACCGACTTCCTGCGAGACTTCATGCTGGATGAGCCCAAGACTCAGGACATGGCTGACCAGTTAGTCACCCAGTTCGAGCGCCTGGAAAATGCACACAACGAGGTGGTGTCAGCAGCGCGGCAAATCGCCACGCTGCTGCCAGCTCGTGAGTTCAATCTGGAACGGCAGAAAAAGCTCTCTGACAAAGGTCGCTTGGATGAGGCCCGCATGGGCATCGACCACGTCGCCAAGGAGATGCTCCAATCGCTGCGTGTTGAGCGCAGGGACACCCTCGAAGCCAAGCTGGCAGGCGAACAGGCTCAGGAGCTGGCACTCGAACAAGCGCTTGCGGCCGTCAGGACGACAGTCCAGGGGTTGAAGCAGAGGCGCGATGGCCTGGGTGGCCAGCAGTTAGCGGCCCTCGAGGCATCCAAGGTCAGTGCCGAACGTGACGAAGGCGAACGGAGCCAACGATACGACAAGGTCGCTGAGGCCTGCAAAGCGCTGGGCTTTACCGTCCCCGCCAAGGCAGAGGGATATGCCGAGCTGGTCACCCAAGGACGGCGAGAACTGCCCTCTGCTGCCTCTGGTGCGGACGACACCGCGCAGAAGCAAAATGCGCTTGCTGTGCAGAAGCATGAGCTTGACAAGGAGCGCTCGACTATCCTCAGCGAACTGGCCGTCCTCGCACGCATGCCCGGCTCGAAGATGGGCGCCGACCTCATCACCATGCGAAAGCTCATCACGGACGGCCTCGGCTACGACGAGGGGGCGCTGCCGTTCGCCGGCGAGCTCATCGAGGTCGAGCCTTCTGAGAAGGGTTGGACTGGCCCGGTCGAGCGAGTACTCAGGAATTTCTCTCGGACGATGCTTGTACCCGACGACTTGCATACCGCGGTTGCCAAGTTCATCAACAGCACGAACCTGCGAGGCCGCTTGGTCTATCTGCGGATGATGCGGCAGTCGCCAAGGACGCCTGCTCCCAAGCCGAACGGCGTCTATCGGAAGATCAAGGTCTCCGAAGGCCCGTTCCAGAACTGGGTTGAGACGGAGTTGCTCCAAAGCTATGACGCCGAATGTGTCGAGACCGAACGCGAGTTCGAAGATGTGGACTTCGGCATCACGCGCGCTGGGCTGCTCAAGACGGGTGGTCGCAGGCACGAGAAAGACGACCGCTCGGATATCAACAACACCCGCAACTGGGTGCTCGGCGGAGATACCCGTTCGAAGGCCTCGGGACTGCAAGACCGCGAACGCGAGCTGACCGACGCCATCGACGACGTTGAGGCTCAGCTCGAGCAGCTCCACAAGAAGGAGCTGGCGCGCCTAAAACGCGCGCTGCACTGGCAGACCTTGGTCAATTTCAGTTGGAATGAGATCGACCATCGTGGGGCGGCGCTTCTTGTGGCCCAGTTCGACACACAGATTCAAGAGCTGCGCTCGACGACGCCCGATCTGGACATCCTCGAGGCCAAGATTGTGATCGCGGCAGAGAGCGAGACAACGGCCGAGAAGAAGTACAAGGCCCAGTCGCAGGCGGCCATGGCCGTCCAAATCAAGTTGAACGAACTGCGACAGGAACTGGAGAGCATTTCCGAGCTAGCTCTTACGCCTCCCACCCCCTTGCAGCGCGAGACGTTTCTCCAGAAGCTCGATGGAGCCGGGCGCAAGCCGACCATCGAGTCGATGCCTGACGACGTCCGGTTCGTGGACCGCGAAATTGGCAAGGACATCGGCACCCTGGAGAGCGAGGCCGCCAAGCTGCTGACCCGCATTGAAGCCAAGTTCGCGGACTACGCACGCACTTGGGAAGCGGAATCGGAAGGTCTGGACCCGACGATGGCCAGCTACGACGAGTTTGACGCCAAGCTCACGCGACTTCAGGTCGACGACTTGCCGCGATTTGAGAAGAAGTTCAAGGACTTGCTCAATGAGCAGAGCAATCAGCACATCGCATTGCTTTCAGACCGGTTGGAGCAGGAGCGCCGGGACATTTCGGATCGGATGGACACTGTCAACGAGAGCCTCAGGCAGGCCGAGTACAACGAGGGCACGCACCTGGTCATCGAGGTCGAAGAGACCACGCCGCCCGAAGCGCAGGAGCTGAAGGCGGAGCTCCGTGCTGCCTTGAGTCACTCCTTGAGCATGGACGACAAGGTGGCCGAGACCCGCTTCCAGAGCATGAAGCGCCTGATCAAGCGACTGGCCAGCCAGGAGCCGCAGCATGTGAACTGGAAGAGGTTGGCGCTCGACGTGCGCCTCCATGTCGAGTTCGTAGCTCGAGAGCTCGATGATGAAGACCGCGAAGTACAAACTCACCGCAGCGGTGCAGGCAAATCAGGTGGCCAGCGGCAAAAACTGACCGCGACCTGCTTGGCCGCAGCACTGCGGTATCAGCTCGGCGGCCCAGGCCGGGTACTCCCCACCTTCAGCACCGTGTTTCTCGACGAGGCTTTCGACAAGGCAGATGCTGACTTCACTGACGCCGCGATGAAGATTTTCAAGTCGTTCGGCTTCCAGCTCATCGTCGCCACGCCCATCAAGTCGGTCATGACCATCGAGCCGTACGTGGGCGGTGCCGTCTACATCCACATCAAGGACCGCATGCATTCGCGTGCGCTCGTGCTGCCCTACGACGACGAGACGCAGAGGATCGACTACAGGCAGATTGACGGTTCGAGCGCCAACGATGAAAAATCCTGAGGACGTCGCCAAGTGGGTCAGGCAGCGTTACCAGCGCCAGCGCTGGGCCTGGCTTGACGGGGGCGGCGCCTGGCCGCTCCAGGTGAGTCTCGACCTTCCAACCCAGAAGGCTGCGCTCGTCGCCCCTGGCGCTGTTCGTACATGGTCGTCTTCCTGGGCAACCTGGCTCGCTGCCCGTCCTTCGGATGCGGTTCGACCGATGCCAGAACTTTTGACCGCCACGGTCGCCTGGCGCAACATGGGCGAGCAGACTCTGCCGAGCGCCTTGGTCTTCTCTTCTCCAGAATGTGTGGCCGACTACTGCGAAGACGGCAAGGTCTGGCGCCGCATCGTCTCCCGACGGGCTACGATGCTGGCCCGGTGGCCCACGCTGCATGCTTCAGGGTTTGGGCCCAACTACACGGCTTTGGGCGAATTCAAGGACGAGGACTTCGAACGACTACTTGCCGTGCTGGAGTGGCTGGTCGCTAACCCGAAGTCAGGCCTCTACTTGCGCCAACTGCCGGTCCCCAACATCGACACCAAGTGGATTGACCTCCAACGACGAGGTGTGGTCGCCGATCTGTTCAGCCGCATCGTCAAGCCGCAAGCCGCCCTCCAGGCTGTCCAGTCGTTCGTGGAGGGTGAAGGCGCAGAAATCGACGTCACCGGCCAGGCATGCTCCATTGAAAAGGAAGTTTCGAACTTCTACGACATCTGCGGGTTGCTACGTCCTCCCGTAAAGCTTCGCATCCTGATCTTGTGCCCAAAGTTGAGAACGCAAGTCGGGGGCCTGCGAGACATCGAGGCGACCATCGAGGACTGGGCACAATTGCAACTCAACCCGCGCCAGCTTTTGGTCGTCGAGAACAAGGACACGTGCCTGGCTATGCCAGACGTCGACGGAGTCGTCGCGGCCATCAAGCTTGGGAACGCCGTCGCATTGGTGACCAGAATCGCCTGGCTCGTGCGTGTGCCGGTACTGTATTGGGGCGACATCGACACCTACGGATATTCAATACTGGTTCAGGCTCGCAAGACGTTGCATGACGTGCGCTCTGTCCTCATGGACCGCAGCACCATCGAAACCCACCTTGACCGCCTCGTCGAAGAAAGACAGCAAACGAAGTCCATTGACCGGTCACTCCTGACTGCGGCCGAACTCGATGTCTACGATGCGCTTCTCGCGCACGACTGGGGTACATCAAGGCGCCTCGAGCAGGAACGCTTAGAGTGGCCGAGTGCGCTTCGCATTGTCTTGTCCGCTCTTCACCAACGCGAATCGGAAAATGCATGAACCGAACTTCTAAATCGGCATCGGTCCGTGAAGGTCACGTTCATGCGGTCGCGTGGAACCCTCTGCGGCAGGCGCAGGCAACCCCAATTCCTCGCAAAGCGAAGGGAGCCTCGCGTGCGTGCCAGCGTCTTTCAGTGCCGTGACGAGCGGCTCCAGCAAGCCGCGAAGTTGCGCATAGCCCACGGGTGACTCACCCCCGCAGCGCCATAGCGCGTAGCAGCGCGTCGATCTGTCCAAACGCGTCCTGCTGCCACTGATCGGGCGTGCGATCGCCCAGTGCCTGCGTGTCCTCAACGAAGCGTCTCACGCACGTGGGACCGTACCCATCGAAGGTGTCGAACTTGTCGGCAATGTGCCGAAAGCCGCGCTCGCCGCTGGCATGGCCCAGCAGTGGGCGACATTCCTGCGCCAGCGCCTCGATGCCGCCGGGAAAGTTCCGCACGCAATAGTAGATGTCGTAGGCGTCCTTCTGCTTGTAGCGGCCTGCCAGCGCATGGCCCTTCATTGCCAGTAGAGCGGGGATGGAGCACACCGCGATCTCTACGCGGTTCGTCCCTCCGTCCGGCATCGATCCGGCCACGGCCACCAATTGATAGAACCGCATTGCCAGATCGGCACCATCCGCCCGCTGCACGGCAAAGTCTCTAATCAGGGGAGGATTGTTTCTGATGATCTCTGCGTCACGCGGCATCAAGAAATCGACCACAACATCGATCGCTTCTCCGCCATCTCGCGCGGGAACCTGGCGAACCAGCTGGAAGCGCCGTAGCCCTTCACGCTGCGCGTATCCATGCCCCTGCAGCGCACCGACCAAGGTTGCGTACTCACCGTCGCCAAGCGCTTCCGCATCCAGCCCGACGTCCACGTCGAGTGTACCCACGTGGGGCATGTCCTCATTGGCCAGCAGCAGCCAGGGAACCGCGCCGCCGATGATGGCAAACTTTCCCTTGAAGCTACCCAGGATCTGACCGATCTCGATCAGCACGGCTTTCACAGCCGCGGTCGTACGGTCGTCGTATTCGGCGGCGGACTGCGGTTCCTGGGATGGCGTCATCTGGGCCATGAGAGCCTTTCCTGGCGTAAATGGCCGGCGGCCTCGGCACCGCGTTCGCCCGCAATGGAGAGGTCAAGATAAGTCTGAACCGGGCTGGTGCAGATCGCCCCCGGCGCGGGCTCGACTGTGTCGGCGAGCAATCCCAGGTCCTTCGGCACGGTGACGATCACATTCTCGCCTTTCAAGGCAGGCGTGAGCTTCAGCGCTGCCTGGAGCTTACGCAGACCGTCCTTGTCAGCAAAGAAGTAGTGCATGCCGGTGCGCCCATAGGGAGCAAGCCACTGTGCCGCCGAAAACGACGCAAAGGCTGCACGCCCGGGCGTGTCTTCAACGCGCAGAGCACTGCGGGCCGCATCTTCGAGCGCACTGCCGTGCAACGGCGTGTAGAAGCCCGATCGTTCGCCTACCGGCGCGGAATAGCTGTCCCGCCACGCGTCCAACAGTGCGTCAGGCTCAGAAAGGATAAGGCCATCGTCGGAGGCGCGAGCCCATTCCCGATCAATCAGGCCGGTGCGAACATTGCTGACGTGTCCGAGGCTGACCCCGGAGATTTCCGACAACTCGGTGACACGCCATGCACGGCCAGGGTCGCGCAGCATTGCGCGTAGCACCTGGGCAGATTTTGGCCTGAACAGCGACTTGAGTTCGCGTTGTTCGACCATAGGCTTATCCGTCACCATGCGCTCGATAAACACGCCACCGAATGCGATCCGGGCGTTTCCCTCCAGGTCGAGATAGCCGACGCCCTTCTCTTTGCACATCTGCCTCACAGCCGGCGAAATATAGGGCGCAATGAAGACGGGCGTGGTCCCGGGAGCCTGCTGTGCAGCATAGTTTCGCAGTTCCAACAGTGCGGATCGGGCAAACCGCGGTTGCCCGCTCGACTTGTATTCGCAGATAAGCAGGTGCCGTTTGCCGTCCACGACCAGCCGGGCAATCAAGTCTGGCTCCCAGTCACCGGACACGGCTTCAGCGTCGATGCCTTCGACATGAAGGATCGGGATATTCTCGAGCAACCTGCGGAGGGCCTCTGCGGCACGAGCTTCTGCCTCTTTCATCAAATATCATCCTTTCAGCACACGTTGAAAGTGCCATATTTTTTGAAAAAAAGACAGAATTTCATTCATATAATTGGTTTCAGCACATGCTGAAATAGGGCTCTATGCCGAAATAGCTTGGAAGATCGCAGCTCACCGCCATAGAAACGTTTTTATCCCACCGATGCGTCAGCGCCATTCCGTTGACCTGCACAACCAGTCCCCTGCCTGCAGCCTTCACCTCACCCTGCTTCAGCAGGTCCACGCGATCCGCCCAGTCCTGCATCATCACCCTTCTCTGGTCCACATACTGCGCATGGTTATATGTCGCACTGATCCGATTCGGATCCGTATGCGATAGCTGCGCGTCCGCCCACATCCGCGGCTAGCCGATCTCGTTCAATGCCGTCGACATCGTGGCCCGCAGTCCATGCCCGGTCAGCAACCCGTCGTATCCCATAAGGCTTCCTTCATCGCGACGCGAGACGCGCCGACTCCATCCGACAGGCGGAACGCACCGGATTCCGAAGATCGTATCGCGGCGTTCCAAGCTTGTGAGAGATCCACTTTAAAGCCCTCTGGAGAATTATTAATTCCCATAAATGCTCCAAATGGAACATTTATTGACATTGAGACTTTTATGCCTATAATCGTCCACATCGAACGCGTTAACACTCGTTATCGCTCTGCTGGGATCACTTATCGTGCAAACACCCACGCCTCTTCCTGTCGAGCGCGCGATCCACAAGCTCGGCGGCGACATTTCGCTGGCACGCCGACGCCGGCATATTTCACAAGCCTCCTTGGCCGAGCGTATGGGCGCGTCATTGTCGACGGTCCGTCGCATGGAACAGGGCGATCTGCGCGTGCCCATTCATTTCTACGCGCGCGCGCTCTACGTGTTCGGCGAAATCCAGGCGCTCGAACATCTGCTCGATACGGCGAACGACGAGATCGGCCTGACGCTGATGGACGAACGCGTGCCGAAACGCGTGCGCAGCAAGGCCGACGACACGTCGGGCGCGCTCTGATGTCCGCCGTCGCACCGATTCGCCGGCAAGTCCAGGTCTGCGCGGGCCGCGCAGACCTGCCCGTCGGCACGCTCGTCTATGTCCGCCAAGGCCGTCGCGAGCACTGCGCATTCGCCTATGACGAAGCCTGGCTCAACGCGCCGACCCGCTTCAGCGTATCGGCCGACCTGGCGCTCTCGCCCGGATACCAGGCCCACAAGGCGGCCTCGCCGCACGATTCGGTCTTTCACGGTGCGATCGCCGATACGGCGCCCGATGCCTGGGGACGGCGCGTCATTGCGCGCGATCATGCCAAACGCCGCCGGACCGAGCCCCAGTTGCCGGCCCTCACCGAACTCGACTACCTGCTTGCGGTCGACGACTTCAGCCGCGTGGGCGCGCTGCGCTTACGCGGGCCCGATGGCACATGGCACCGGACAACGTCGAAGGGACGCCGCGCGACGCCGCCCCTCATCGAACTTGAGCGCATCTTCGAAGCAAGCCGCGCGGTCGAACGCGGCCAGGAGACCGCCGAAGACCTGCGCTATCTCCAAGGCAAAGGCACTTCACTCGGCGGCATGCGACCCAAGTGCACACTCATCGATGCGAATGGCCGATTGGCCATCGGCAAGTTTCCCAGCGTTGCAGACACACGCAGCGTCACGCGCGGCGAAGTCCTTGCGTTGAGGGTGGCGGCGCAAGCCGGGATCGACACGGCTTGCGCGCGCATCGTCATGCTCGGCGACATCCCGGTGGCCGTCGTTCAGCGCTTCGATCGCGACGACGCCGATGGCCGTATCCCCTATCAGTCCGCCGCATCGCTGCTGCAAGCGTCACGCGAGCGCGAACACAGCTATACCGAGATCGCCGACGCGATTCGTTCTTATGGCCGTACGCCCAACGATGACCTTCGCCAGCTATGGCGACGGCTCGCGCTCAATCTGTTGATCACCAACGTCGACGATCACCTGCAAAATCACGGCTTTCTGCACACGGAACACGGCCTCTGGCGGCTCGCGCCCGCGTTCGATATCAATCCCTTCCCCGACAAGGAACGCGAATCGAAGACCTGGTTGTCCGAGCAGGACGGACCGATTACCGATGTGCAGATGCTGCTCGCGCGCGCGCCGTACTTTGCGCTCGACGCTCACCAGGCGCGCGTGACGCTGGCCCAGGTCCATACGGCCGTATCGGCATGGCGTACGACCGCGCTGAGCCCGGAGGTCGGCTTGCACGCCGCGGAACTCGACGACTTCGCACCGGCCTTCGAGCACGAGCAGATGGACGCCGTGTCCGCCTTGCTCCGCAACTGAATACGCCGAGGCCGCGGGCTCGATCGCGATCCGGTTCCGCCCCGCAAAGATCAGGACCTGGCCCAGCGCGTCGTCCGACACCCGCGCTTCGGTTTTGAAAATAGTTGTAGACGACCGGTCTAATTCAATTTACAGTGCAGCACATGAACTCATCGACCTCAACCGAAACCAGCGACGTCCGCGCAGGCATTCTCGCCAACGGCCAGCGCATCATGGCCGCAAAGGGCTTTTCCGCGGTGGGCATCAACGAGATTCTGACGGCCTCCGGCGTGCCCAAGGGGTCGTTCTATCACTACTTCGGTTCGAAGGATGCGTTCGGAGAAGCGCTGCTCGACAGTTACTTCGAGGACTACCTCGCCGAATTGGACGCCACGTTGCGCATACCGGGCCTGAACATGGCCCAACGCCTGATGCACTATTGGCAACACTGGCAGGACGCGCAATCGTTCCTCGACTGCCAGGGCAAATGCCTCGCGGTCAAGCTGGGCGCGGAAGTCGCCGACTTGTCGGAAGCCATGCGTCTCGCGCTCAAGCGCGGCACGGACGGCATTACCGACCGTCTCGCGCGCGCCATCGAGACCGGCGCGGCAGAAGGCTCGCTGACGGTCGACGGTCCGCCCGACGCCGTGGCCCAGAGCTTGTATCAACTGTGGTTGGGCGCAAGCGTCATGGTCAAGATCGTCCGCAACACCGCGCCTTTCGAGACGGCCCTCGCGACCACGCGCCAGATTCTGCATCTTTCCCGCTGACCGGACGGAAAGAAGCCCCCGCACTTTCTCGGAAGTGCTTTTTTGTCGCCGCTTTAAAGACGACCGGTCTAATAATTCGTTCGCACTTCAACCTGGAGAAGCAATATGAAAGTCCTGATGGTTCTGACCTCGCACGACCAACTTGGCACGACCGGCCGCAAGACCGGCTTCTGGCTCGAAGAGCTGGCTGCGCCGTATTACGCGTTCAAGGATGCCGGCGCCGAGATCGTGCTCGCATCGCCCAAGGGCGGCCAGCCGCCGCTCGACCCCAAGAGCAACGAACCGGCCTTCCAGACCGACACGACGCGCCGCTTCGAAGCCGACGCGCAAGCCACCGCGCAACTCGCTACGACCGTGCGGCTGGACAGCGTCGATCAGGCTGACTTCGACACCGTGTTCTATCCCGGCGGCCACGGCCCGCTGTGGGATCTGGCCGAAGACGCGCACTCGATCGCACTGATCGAGTCGTTCCTCGCGGCGCATAAGCCCGTCGCGCTCGTCTGCCACGCGCCGGGCGTGCTGCGTCACGTCAAGCAGCCGGACGGCCGCCCGCTTGTCGACGGCAAGCGCGTCACCGGCTTCACGAACACCGAGGAAGCGGCGGTCGGCCTCACCGACATCGTGCCGTTCCTCGTGGAAGACGAACTCAAGGCCAAGGGCGGCCTGTTCTCGCGCGGAGACGATTGGGGATCGTACGTGGTCAGCGACGGTCTGCTGACGACCGGCCAGAACCCCGCGTCGTCGCACGCGGCTGCGCTGCGGCTGCTCGCGCAAGTGAGCGCGAACGCGGCGTCTTAGACACGAGCGTCACGCACATCACGCGCAGTTCCGCAGCTCCACGATCGCGAAGCCGGCGCGTTCGATCTCCGCCTCGATCAGGGGCGGAGCCGACTCCGTGTGGCAAAACCGGCATTCGTCGGCGCGAAGGGTATCGGCAGGCACACCCTTCGCGTCGAGATACCGCCGCGCGTGTGCGAGGACGTTCGGCAATTGCTTGTCCGCGGGTTCATCGCGCACCAGCACATCGAAGTGCATCGCGCGTCCGTCCGGGCGCATAACGTGCGTATCAAATACGGCGATCTTCATTGCACAGTCCTTTGTTTCGGCAAGGCGCCGATGTGGGATGCACGATTCGGGATACCGGGCTCGGGGCTCGGAACTCGGAACTCGGAACTCGGAACTCGGAACTCGGAACTCGAGATTCAGGATGCGCACGTCGCCGAGACGCGCGCATTCGTTACATCAGGTCAGGTCAGGTCAGGTCAGGTCAGGTCAGCGCGATTTTCGGAAAATCGACCGGAATATCGAGCGCGACGTTGATGTAGTTCGTGAACAGATTCAGCGCGACGTGAGCCATGATCTCGACGATCTGCCCGTCGTCGAAACCGTGCTTGCGCAGGTTCGCCACGTCCGCATCGGTGATCTGCGCGCGCTGCTCGACGACCTTCAGCGCGAACATCAGGACCGCCGCTGTCGCCGGGTCGCGAGACCGGCCGCCCTGCGCGGCGGCCATCTCGGCCGGCGTCGCCCCGGCGCGCTGACCAAGCACGGTATGCGCCGCCAGGCAGTACTCGCACCGGTTGCGATTGGCGATCGCCACGGCGATCTGCTCGCCGAGCTTGCCATCGATAGAGCCCGAGCCCAGCGCGCCGAACGCGGCCCACATGCTCTGCAACGCCGCGGGCGAATTCGCGACAGCCTTGAACATATTCGGTACGCCGCCAAAGGCGTGTTCGATCTGGGCCAACGTCGTCTGGCTGGCTACGGGAAGGGCTCGGGAATCCAAATTGACGCGAGACATCGCAAACTCCTGTAAGGACGGGGCGGAAACAACCAGAGGTTGTTGAAGGTCAGTATGCAAGCCCTTCTCGTACGCTAGGATTCAATCCGTACACAAAACCTTCCCATTCGTACATGCCCGCCGCCCTTGCCGCCATCGATCGTCTTTCCGGCCTCCTCGAACGTTTCCGGGTTCAGGCGCAGTTGCATCACACGGGCGCGTTGTGCGGTCTCGCCCATTTCGATGCGGCCGACGGACACGGCTATCTGCACGTCCTGCGTCGCGGTCATCTCGAGGTCAGCCATCCGGGCGCGCGCGAGATGCCCGAACGCATGCATTTCGACGTGCCGACGTTGCTGCTGTATCCGCGCGCAATAACGCATCGTTTCCACAATCCGCCGCGCGACGGATCGGACTTCACGTGCGCGCGCCTGATCTTCGACGGCGGCGCGCAAAACCCGCTCTCGCGCGCGCTGCCCGCGCTGATCGCGCTGCCGCTGACACGCGTTCCGGGCCTGCATGCGGCGCTCGACCTGTTGTTCGCGGAAACCGATCGCGTGCGCTGCGGACAACGCTTGCTGGCCGATCGGCTGTTCGAGGTCGTGTTCCTGCAACTCCTGCGCTGGCTGCTCGATCATCCCGACGAAGCGGGCATCCGCGCGGGCCTGATCACCGGGCTGTCGGATCCGCGGCTCGCCCGTGCGCTCGTGGCGATGCACGACGACCCCGGCGCGCCGTGGACGCTCGAACGCATGGCCGAGCATGCCGCGATGTCGCGCACGGCATTCGCGAACGCCTTTCGGGACGCGGTCGGCCAACCGCCGGCCGACTACCTGAGCGACTGGCGCATCGCGCTGGCCCAGAACCGGTTACGCGGCGGGGAATCGGTCAAGATGCTGGCCCACGAGCTCGGCTTCGCGAACCCGTCGTCGCTCTCGCGCGCCTTCGCGGCGAAGGTCGGCCTGTCGCCGCGCGACTGGCTCGCGACGACAGCGGCGTCGCGCGCGGCACACGACGAAATCGCTTAGCACGGCGCAACCTCGCCAACATGCAATCGGTTCGCACACATCGTCGAATCCATGCCGTTCGATGCCGATCGATCACCCGGCACGCTCCGCACGACAGGCCGTGCCACGAGCGCCCGGTATAATTCGGGCCGTCCGACTCCGATCCGCTTCAGATGCATCCCGATACGCCGAATTCTCCCGACATCGCCAAACCCGACGCCGAGCCAGGCCGCATGCAGCCCGACGCCGAACACGCGCAAGAACACGAACATGCCCCGGCCGACACCGGCGCGTCCGACGCGCAAGGCGATGTCCCCGAACTGCATCGCCGCCGCATCCGGAGCTTCGTGACGCGCGCCGGCCGCGTCTCGACGGGACAACGCCGCGCACTCGACGAACTCGGGCCGCGCTTCGTGCTCCCCTTCGATACGCACGCACTCGACTGGGATGCCGTCTTCGGACGCCCGGCGCCGCGCATCCTCGAAATCGGCTTCGGCATGGGCGCGACGACGGCCGAAATCGCCGCGCATCGCGCAAACGACGATTTTCTCGGTCTCGAAGTCCACGAACCTGGCGTCGGTGCGCTGCTCAAGCTCATCGAAGAACAACAGCTCTCGAATATCCGGATCATTCAGCACGACGCGGTCGAAGTCATCGAGCACATGCTGCCCAAAGGCAGCCTCGACGGCGTCCACATCTATTTTCCGGACCCCTGGCACAAGGCGCGTCATCACAAACGCCGCCTGATCCAGCCGCCGTTCGTCGCGACGCTCGCATCGCGCATCAAATCGGGCGGCTATCTGCATCTCGCCACCGACTGGCAAAACTACGCCGAGCAAATGCTCGAGGTCCTCTCGGCCGATCCGACGCTCGCGAACACCGCGGCCGATTACGCGCCCCGCCCCGACTATCGGCCCGTGACGAAGTTCGAACGCCGCGGCCTGCGGCTCGGTCACGGCGTCTGGGATCTGCTGTTCAAGAAGATCTGACGCGCCGCGCGCGGTACCCAGCCCGCGCGCGCTCACCTCAGATGCGAGTTATGGCGTCATGTCGTCATCGCATCACGGCGTGCGTTGCACGATCTCGACTTTGATGCCGTCCTTGAGCACCGTGATCGCGCCCGGTTCGAACTGCGCGCCCGCAAACGTCAGTTGTTCGGGCTTGAACGTGTAGATCGGGTAGTGGTCGAGCAACTGCTGCGTCGCGGCCGTCAGCGCCGCGTCGATTTGCGGCTTGTACGCATCGGCCGACGGACCGAATTCGGTCCGCTCGACCGCGGGACGTTCGAGCTGGATCGACAGCGTCTGCGGGTCGTAGACGAGTTGCGTATTCAACGTCAGCGACCCATGGACGGGCGCATTCAGAAACGGACTCGTCAACGCGACATCGGCGCTGACCGCGACTCGGTTCGCTTCAGGCTCGAACGCGACGCCGGGATTCGTGAGCGCCAGATCGAAGACCTGCGCCATCGCGCGGTGATACGGGAACTTGCGCGCGATCGCGCCGAACACCTGATCGTGCGAGAACGTATAGTGATTCGGAATGAACGGAAACATCGGCGACGCGCGCACGACGCGCAATCCCACGCGCGGCATCGCCGCCGACGCGAGCAGACCCGCCAACGCCGCGAGTCCGATCACCGTCCGCCGACGGCGCACGCCATGTTCGGACGGGGAACCGTGCCGCGCTTCCGAACGTATGCCCTGCTTCATGCTTCGAGACGTCAAACTCAACTCCAGGTGTCAAGACTTCGATGGCGGATCGATGACGCGGCGCAACAGACGCCGTCCCGCTCGGATCGCGCCGCATCGCACGCGCCCCGCCGAACCCACGGGCTCGCACACCGCGTGCGCGCGTCGTCGAACGCGAGATTCCCGGCCGTTTGCCCGACCGCGGCCTGCCGATACGACCGGGGCGTCAAGCAATAGTTGCACCGGGTCGTCCGACCGACGTGGCACGATTTGCTACAATTGCGCCCGGTCTTCCCGCGATTCTCGATTCTCACTTCAGCCATCATCATGAACACCGAACAAGCGCGCTTCAACATGATCGAACAGCAAATCCGGCCTTGGGACGTGCTGGACCAGGATGTGCTGAACTTGTTGTCGATCGTCAAGCGCGAGAACTTCGTCCCCGCGGCGTACAAGACGCTCGCGTTCGCGGACCTCGAAATTCCGCTGCCGGCCGGCCAGAAGATGCTTCAGCCGCGCATCGAGGCACGTATTCTTCAGGAGCTGGCGGTCAAGAAGCACGAGACCGTCCTCGAAATCGGCGCGGGCTCGGGCTATATGGCCGCGCTGCTCGCCCACCGCGGCCGCCACGTGCAGACCGTCGACATTCAGCCCGAACTCGTCGCGCTCGCGCGTGAGAACCTCTCGAACAACGGCGTGACGAACGTCGACGTCGTCGAAGGCGACGGCGCGCGCGGCGGTTCCACCGGCGCGCCGTTCGACGTGATCGTCGTATCGGGCGGCCTGCCCGTGCTGCCGCAGGAACTGCTGACCCAGCTCAAGATCGGCGGCCGTCTCGCGGCGTTCGTCGGTGTGCTGCCGGTTCAGAAGGCGCAGATCGTCACGCGCGTCGGCGAGACCGAGTACCGCATCGACGATATTTTCGAAACGTATATCGACCCGCTGCTCAACGCGATCGAACCGCCGCACTTCAAGTTCTGACCATGCAACAGATTTCTCCGCAAGGCCTCGCCGAATGGCTGGCCGAACCCGCCGGCTCGGCTGCGCGCGGCACCCCGGTGCTCGTCGACGTCCGTGAACCCTGGGAGCTCGATCTCGCGAAGATCGCGGGCTCGGTCGCGATCCCGCTGCGCGAGATTCCCGCGCGCACCGGCGAACTCGACGAAGATGCGCCGATCGTCTGCATCTGCCATCACGGCGGCCGCAGCGCTCAAGCCGCGATGTTCCTCGAATCACGCGGCTTCAAGAACGTCTATAACCTCCAGACCGGCGTCGACGGCTGGGCGCGTCAGGTCGATCCCGCGATGAAGACGTACTGATCCCGAGATCGATCCCGACAGCAAAAAGGCGCTTCCGATGGAAGCGCCTTTTTTATGGGTCTGCCCGGACGTGATGGCCGATTTGCCGGGCTGTTGTATCGCCGTATCGCCGTATCGCCGAGTCACTGTGTCACCGAGTCGAAGGTACGCGTCGAACGCGCAGGGCGCGCGCGTGTCCCGTACGCGCCCCCACCGCACGCCGCTCGCGCTGACGTGTCAGCGCATCAGCGCGCCGCCTCCGCGCTCAAGCCGTTTCCTTAAGCACCTCGGCGACCGTGCCGAACAGGTGATCGATCTGCTGCTCATTGATGATGAGCGGCGGCGAAAACGCGAGGATGTCGCCCGTCACGCGCACGAGCACACCCCGCTCGAAGCATTTGACGAACACATCGAACCCTCGCGCACCCGGCTTGCCGTCGCGCGGCTTGAGCTCGATGCCGCCGACCAGGCCCAGATTGCGCACATCGATGACATGCGGCGCGTCGCGCAGCGCATGAATCGCTTTCTCGAAGTACGGCGCGGTCTTCGCGGCGCGTTCGAACAAGCCGTCCTTCTCATAGACGTCCATCGTCGCGACGGCCGCCGCGGCAGCGAGCGGATGACCCGAATACGTGTAGCCGTGGAAGAACTCGATGCCGGCCGGCGCGTTGTTGACGATCGTGTCGTGAATCGCGGTCTTCGCGGCGACGGCGCCCATCGGCACGGTCGCGTTGTTCGTCGCCTTCGCCATCGTCATGAGGTCCGGCGTGACGCCGAAGTACTGCGCCGCGAACGGCGCGCCCAGCCGTCCCCAGCCCGTGATGACCTCGTCGAAGATCAACAGGATGCCGTGCTTGTCGCAGATCTCGCGCAAGCGCTGCAAATAGCCTTGCGGCGGCACGAGCACGCCTGCGGAGCCCGCGAGCGGCTCGACGATGACAGCGGCGATCGTCGAGGCGTCATGCAAGGTCACGAGACGTTCGAGCTCGTCGGCGAGGTGCGCGCCCCATGCGGGCTGCCCCTTCGAAAACGCCTGCTCCTTGAGATTGAACGTCTGCGGCAGATGATCGACCGACGGCAGCAACTGCCCTGAATACGCTTTGCGATTCGGCGCGAGCCCGCCCACCGAAATGCCGCCGAATCCGACGCCGTGATACCCGCGCTCGCGCCCGATGAATCGCGTGCGTTGTCCTTCGCCGCGCGCGCGGTGATACGCAAGCGCGATCTTGAGCGCCGTATCGACGGCTTCCGATCCCGAGTTCGCGAAGAAGATCTTCTTGAGATCGCCCGGCGTATGCGCGGCGATCCGCGTCGCGGCTTCGAAGGCCTTCGGATGGCCCATCTGGAACGTCGGCGCGAACTCCATCTGTTCGACCTGCGTCTTGACCGCGTTGACGATCTCCTCGCGGCAATGGCCCGCGTTCACGCACCAGAGGCCCGCCGTGCCGTCGAGAATCTCGCGATCGTCGGCCGAGCGGTAGTACATGCCCTTCGCGGACACGAGCAGCCGCGGCGCTTCCTTGAATTGACGGTTGTTCGTGAACGGCATCCAGAAGGCCGACAAATCGACCGTGCTACCTGTTTCGCGCATGTTCATGGGGCGTCTCCCTTCGATGGTCCACAGAGTCTAGACATCTCCCACCGATACAGACAGCCGCATTGAGCGCCTTGCGCACAAAACTGTATTGGCAGCCGTTGCGCCACTGTGCTGAAAACGCCGCGTCTTTCACCCGCATCGGGCACGCACCAAGCACGCGCATCGGCCCAACGACGGGGACAAGGTCATCGCACCAGCGGCGTGCAGCGTCCGCACCAACTCCGGTTCGCCTTGTGCGCGCGCACCAATGCCGTGAGATCCATGCACGCGTCAAACCCGCGCCGAGATTGCCTTTGGTGCGAATGGCACGCCAATTGCATAGATGGCCCCGCACGACCTACGCATCGCGATCCACACGTCTGACCACACAGGCTACGCGCCACTTACCGGACAAGAAGGGACACACAATGAACAGACGCAATCTCCTGAAGCTCGGCTCGCTCGCCGGAGCGGCCGCACTCGCGGGCAAGAGCCCGCTGTCGCTCGCGGCCGACAGCGGCCCGATCAAGGTCGGTATCCTGCACTCGCTGTCGGGCACGATGGCGATCTCCGAGACCTCGCTCAAGGACACGGCCTTGATGACGATCGCCCAGATCAACGCGTCGGGCGGCGTGCTCGGACGTCAGATCGAACCGGTCGTCGTCGACCCCGCGTCGAACTGGCCGCTGTTCGCCGAGAAGGCTCGCCAACTGATCACGCAAGACAAGGTCGCGGTCGTCTTCGGCTGCTGGACGTCGGTGTCGCGCAAGTCGGTGCTGCCGGTCTTCGAGGAACTCAACGGCCTGCTCTTCTATCCGGTCCAATACGAAGGCGAAGAGATGTCGCGCAACGTGTTCTACACGGGCGCGGCGCCGAACCAGCAAGCGATCCCAGCGACCGAATATCTGATGAGCGCCGAAGGCGGCGGCGCGAAGCGCTTCTTCCTGCTCGGCACCGACTACGTCTATCCGCGTACGACGAACAAGATCCTGCGCGCGTTCCTGATCTCGAAGGGCGTCAAGGAAACCGACATCCAGGAGGTCTACACGCCGTTCGGCCATAGCGACTATCAGACCATCGTCGCGAACATCAAGACGTTCTCGCAAGGCGGCAAGACCTGCGTGATCTCGACCGTCAACGGCGACTCGAACGTGCCGTTCTACAAGGAACTCGGCAACGCGGGCCTCAAGGCGACCGACGTGCCCGTCGTCGCGTTCTCGGTCGGCGAGGAAGAACTCCGCGGCATCGACACGAAGCCGC
Source organism: Pararobbsia silviterrae (assembly GCF_003628125.1). GTDB lineage: Bacteria > Pseudomonadota > Gammaproteobacteria > Burkholderiales > Burkholderiaceae > Pararobbsia > Pararobbsia silviterrae. Next base: position 916,085 of record NZ_RBZU01000001.1, on the reverse strand, counting down.
TCGTGGGCAACCTCGCGGCATGGAACTACTTCATGTCGCTCAAGAACCCCGAGAACGCGAAGTTCAAGGCGCAGTTCGCCGAGTGGGTCAAGAAGAACAATCTGCCGGGCGGCGACAAGCGCGTGACGAACGACCCGATGGAAGCGACGTTCGTCGGCATGCATATGTGGAAGCAGGCCGTCGAGAAGGCGCAGAGCACCGACGTCGACAAGGTCCGCGTCGCGATGATCGGCCAGAAGTTCAATGCGCCGAGCGGCTTCGTGCTCGAAATGGACGGCAATCACCATCTGCACAAGCCGGTCATGATCGGCGAAGTGCGCGCGGACGGCCAGTTCAACGTCGTCTGGCGCACGAAGACGGCGGTCCGTGCACAACCGTGGAGCCAGTACATCCCGGGCGACGAAGGCAAGCCGGACACGGTGACGTCGGTCGATCCGGCGCCGGCCGTTCGCGCGCGCGTCGCGTAATCGCACGCGATCCGCGCGGATGTGAACTGACGCGCACGCCATGCGATCCGCCGCGTCGACGCGGACCGCATGCACGGCAAGTCGGCCCGCGGCGCGCCTCACGTGCAAGCTTGCGTGAGGCGCGATACGCGCCGCGGCCTTCGCACCTTTCCTGCCACCTCGAGCGCCGATACCATGCCTCGCCTTTCCCGATCCTGTCTGAATGGACTCTGCGCGCTGATGCTGCTGGCCGGCATCGCGTTCAGTCCGTTTGCGTCGGCGCTCAGCGCCGATGACGTCAAGCCGCTCGGCGGCGACGATTTCGATGCGAAATCGGCCGCCATCGACAAGCTGATCGCCAATCACGATGCACCGTCGCTGACGGTGCTCAAGGCCCTGTCCGAAGACAACGTCGCGGCGACCGATGCCGGCGACGTCGTGCTCATCGACGGCGATGCCTACAAGGACCCCGTCACGGGCCAACCCGTCAAGGCCGACAACGCGCAGCCGATCACGCTCAACAACCTGCTGCGCGCGCGCGTCGCCGGCGCGCTGTCCGCGCTCCAGCTGAGTTCGCCCGACATCGAAGCGCGCCGCGCGGCCATCAACGCGCTGCTCAAGGAACCCAACGAGTCGTTCAAATCGCTCGTCGACGCGGCGCGCGCGAAGGAAACGGACCCCACGCTCAAACATCGGCTCGACGTGCTCTGGGCGACCACCGCACTTCACGACGCCGACCCCGCGAAACGCCTCGAAGCCGTGCAGCTCGTCGCCGCGCGGCACGACCTCGAAATGAACGAGCTGCTGTTACCGATCGTCGCGAAGAAAGCGGACGGGACGTTCGCCGAGCCCGACGAAAACGTGCGCGCAGCCGCGCAAGCCGGCCTCGACGCGCTCGCCTCGATCCGCGTGCGCGGCCAGCTCGTGAGCACGATCTTCGCGGGCGTGAGCCTCGGCAGCGTGCTGCTGCTCGCGGCGCTCGGCCTTGCGATCACGTATGGCCTCATCGGCGTCATCAACATGGCGCACGGCGAGTTCCTCATGATCGGCGCTTACGCGACCTATGCGACGCAAACGGTCGTCGCGCGCTATGCGCCGTCGCTGATCGACTGGTATCCCGTGTTCGCCGTGCCGGCCGCGTTCATCGCAGCGGGGATCGTCGGCGTGGTCCTCGAACGGCTCGTGCTCCGGCACCTCTACGGCCGTCCGCTCGAAACGCTGCTGACGACGTTCGGCGTGAGTCTGATCCTGATCCAGGCGGTCCGCACGCTGTTCGGCGCGCAGAACGTGCAGGTGTCGAATCCGTCGTGGATGAGCGGCGGCGTGACCGTCATGCAGGACGTGATCCTGCCGTACAACCGGATCGCGATCCTCGTGTTCTCGATCGCGGTCATCGCGATCGCATGGGCGGTGCTCAACAAGACGCGCCTCGGCCTGTTCGTGCGCGCCGTCACGCAGAACCGGCGCATGGCCGCCTGCGTCGGCGTCAAGACCGCGCGCGTGGACAGCTATGCATTCGCGTTTGGTGCAGGCATCGCGGGCCTCGGCGGCTGCGCGCTCGCGCAGATCGGCAACGTCGGTCCCGATCTGGGACAGAACTACATCATCGACTCGTTCATGGCGGTCGTGCTCGGCGGCGTCGGTCAGATCGCGGGCACGGTCATCGGCGCGTTCGGACTCGGCGTCATCAGCAAGCTCATCGAGCCGTTCTGGGGCGCGGTGCTCGCGAAGATCGCCGTGCTCGTGCTCATCGTGCTGTTCATTCAAAAGCGGCCGCAGGGGATGTTCGCCCTGAAGGGCCGCAGCGCGGAGGTCTGAGATGACGACCGTTTCCCGAACCGCCGAGACGCCGCCGCCCCCGGGCGCCGATGCGAACCGGCACCCCGTCGTGCCCGCGAACGGCCTGATCCCCGGCGGCCCGTTCCGGCTTGCGCTGCCCGAACGCCAGCCGCTGCTCGGCAAGGCCGGCTGGAGCCTGCTGATCGCCATCGTGCTCGTCGTCGGCATCGGCGTGCCGTTGCTCTCGCTCGCCGTGCCCGAATCGAGTCCGCTGCATCTGTCGGCCTACTCGCTGACGCTGATCGGCAAGCTCATGTGCTATGCGATCGGCGCGATGGCGCTCGATCTCGTCTGGGGCTATTGCGGCATCCTGAGCCTCGGTCACAGCCTGTTCTTCGCGCTCGGCGGCTATGCGATGGGCATGTACCTCATGCGCGAGATCGGACGCGACGGCAAATACGGCAGCGACCTGCCCGACTTCATGGTGTTTCTCGACTGGCACAAGCTGCCCTGGTACTGGGAAGGCACCGAGCATTTCTGGTGGGCGCTCGCGCTCGTGATCCTCGTGCCCGCGGTCATCGCGTGGGTGTTCGGCTTCTTCGCGTTCCGTTCGCGCGTGAAAGGCGTCTACCTGTCGATCATCACGCAGGCCATGACGTTCGCCGCGATGCTGCTGTTCTTCCGCAACGAAACGGGCTTCGGCGGCAACAACGGCTTCACGGACTTCAAGCGCATCGTCGGCGCGCCGATCACGCATCCGGGCACGCGCACGACGCTGTTCCTGCTGACGTTCGCGGTGCTGGTCCTCACGTTCATCGCGGGCCGCGCGATCGTGACGTCGAAGCTCGGCCGCGTCGTGACCGCGATCCGCGACGGCGAGTCGCGCCTGATGTTCCTCGGCTACAGCCCGCTCGCGTACAAACTCGCGATCTGGACGTTCTCGGCCGTGCTCTGCGGCATCGCGGGCGCGCTCTACGTGCCGCAGGTCGGCATCATCAACCCGTCCGAAATGTCGCCGGGCAACTCGATCGAAATGGCGATCTGGGTCGCGGTCGGCGGACGCGGCACGCTGATCGGTCCGATCATCGGCGCGTTCGCGGTCAACGGCGCGAAAAGCTTCTTCACGGCGAACTTCCCCGAATACTGGCTGTTCTTCCTCGGCCTGATCTTCGTGCTCGTGCCGCTGCTGCTGCCGCGCGGCATCATGGGCATTCCCGCGTTGCTCGCGCGCAAGCGAGGTGAATCATGACCATCAAGCCACGCGACGACACCTTCGACGCGACACTCGACGAAGCCCTGTCGGGCAGCACCGCCGCGACGCTGACCGGCATGGGCCACGTCGTCGACCCCGCGAAGATCGACACCTCGCATGGTCCGATCCTCTATCTCGAGGACGTGACCGTGAGCTTCGACGGCTTTCGCGCGCTCAACAAACTGAGCCTGTCGATCGACACCGGCGAGTTGCGCTGCGTGATCGGCCCCAACGGCGCGGGCAAGACGACGATGATGGACGTGATCACGGGCAAGACGAAACTCGACACGGGGTCCGCGTTCCTCGGTCAATCGACGGATCTGACGCGCCTGAGCGAACCCGAGATCGCGATGAGCGGCGTGGGCCGCAAGTTCCAGAAGCCGACCGTCTTCGAGCAGCATCCGGTCTGGGAAAACCTCGAACTCGCGATGCGGCTTCCGCACGAAGACAGCCGCGGCTGGCTCGCGTCGCTGCGCGCGCGGCTCGGCCGCGATGCGCGCGAGCGTATCGAAAGCACGCTGACGCTGCTGCATCTCGAATCCGAAGCGTACCGGCTCGCGGGCGAGCTCTCGCATGGCCAGAAGCAGCGGCTCGAGATCGGCATGCTGCTCATGCAGCGGCCGCAACTGCTGCTGCTCGACGAGCCGGCCGCGGGCATGACCGACGACGAAACGATGCAGCTCGCGGAACTGCTCAATCGCCTGCGCGGGTCGTGCTCGATGATGGTCGTCGAACACGATATGGAGTTCGTCGCGGCGCTCGCCGGCGAAACCGGCCGCGTGACGGTCATGGCCGAAGGCAGCGTGCTCGCGGAGGGCACGCTCGACACGGTCAAGCGCAACGAGACGGTCATCGAGTCGTATCTCGGCCGATAGCCGATAACCGGGAGGTTGGGTCGCCGGGTCGTCTCATCGGGCAACCCGCGCGCCGCGCCGCGTCGATGCCGTCGCGACGCACGGCACGGCGGCCCACGCCCTCGGCGATCGACTCGCCAAGCACATCGGAAGGACAGCACCTCATGTTGAAGATCGATGCATTGAACCAGTACTACGGCGGCAGCCATATCCTGCGCAACGTGACGCTCAGCGCCCCCGACGGCAAGCTGACCGTGCTGCTCGGCCGCAACGGCGTCGGCAAGACGACCTTGCTGCGTTGCCTGATGGGCGTCGTGCCGTCGAAGACGGGCAGGATCACATGGCGCGACGCGGCGCTCGCGGGCCTGCCGCCGCATGCGCGCGTCGAAAAGGGCCTCGCCTACGTGCCGCAAGGCCGCGACATCTTTCCGCGGCTCACGGTCGAGGAGAACCTGATCGTCGGCGCGGCAAGCCTGCCCAAGCGCGTGAAGTCGGTTCCCGAGCGCATCTACGAGCTCTTTCCCGTGCTCAAGGACATGCGCGCGCGACGCGGCGGCGACCTGTCGGGCGGCCAGCAGCAACAGCTCGCGATCGGCCGCGCGCTCATGAGCGAACCGCAATTGCTGATCCTCGACGAACCGACCGAAGGCATTCAGCCGTCGATCATCCGCGACATCGGCCGGACCTTGCGCCGGCTCGTCGACGAAGACGGTCTCACGGTGCTGCTCGTCGAGCAGTACTACGACTTCGCGCGCGAGCTCGCCGATCAGTACTGGGTCATGAGCCGCGGCGAGATCGTCGCGGGCGGCGCGGGCAGCGAGATGGACAGCGCGGGCGTCCGCGAGATGATCGCGGTGTGACGTGCGCGCGTATCTGTATCTCGGTGCGTGACATATCGGCACATGCCCCGTCAGCACGTGCAGCGTCGAACCGCATGATGTCCATGCCGGCGATCTGACGCTTCCTGCATAATCCCGGCCAAGGCGCCGATGTCCGCGCGTTCGCGGCCTTCGGTCGCCTGCCCCTGCTTCCCCTGATTCCGATTTCCGTTCGATGAATGCGTTGATGGATTCCGCTGGCCCGTCTCACGCGCGCGATGTCGCGGCGCACGAAACCGCCGACACCCGCTGGCACGGCCGACTCGCGCTCGGGCTGACCCGTGCGGGCGCGCGCACGACGCTCTCGCATCGCCGGCACGAAGGTCCGCTGCGCGTTCAAAAGCCGCTGTATCCCGAGGGCGAGGCGATCTGCCATACGGTGATCGTGCATCCGCCCGGCGGCGTCGCGGGCGGCGATGCGCTCGCGATCGACATCGATGTCGGCGCGCATGCGCATGCGCTGTTCACGACGCCCGGCGCGACGAAGTGGTACAAGGCGAACCGGCGACGCGCGAGCCAGGCGATCTCGATCGCGCTCGGCGAAGGCGCGAAGCTCGACTGGCTGCCGCAAAACAACCTCATCTTCAACGAGGCCGACGTCGCGCTCGATTTCACGCTGACGCTCGCCGACGGCGCGACCGCGCTCGGCTGGGACGTCACGCAGCTCGGCCGGCAGGCATCGGGCGAGCGCTGGTCCGATGCGGCGCTGCGCGCCCAAAGTACGATCCGCACGATCAGCACGAACGGCGGCGCGCGGCCACGCACGCTCTGGTTCGAACGCGCCGTGCTCGATTCGTCGTCGCCGCTGCGCGACGCGGCTCAGGCGCTCGCGGGCTATCCGGCGTTCGGTACGTTGTGGGCCGTGAGCCCGGCGTGCACGGCCGAACTCGCCGAATCGCTCGCCGCGTCGCTGCCGTACTCGGACGCGATCAAGGCGGGCGCGACATGCCTGCCCGACGGCCTGATGCTCGTGCGCGTCGTCGCGCATTCGATGGAGACGCTGCAGGCGACGCTCGCCGAAACGTGGCTCAAGCTGCGCCCCATCGTGCACGGCGTGGCCGCGCAGCCGCTGAGGATCTGGACGACGTAATCCTCCAGCACGCTATGCATAACATCTGCACCTGAATAACTTCCTGCCCCATTCGGGTGATACGATCCCCGTTCCCTGACTCTTGCGTTGTGGTCCTCGACGATGAACCTGACGCCTCGCGAAAAAGACAAGCTGCTGATCTTCACGGCCGCCCTGCTGGCGGAGCGGCGTAAAGCCCGCGGCCTGAAGCTCAACCACCCCGAAGCCGTCGCCTTCATCAGCGCGGCGCTCATGGAGGCCGCGCGCGACGGGATGACCGTCGCCGCGGTCATGCACTACGGCACGACGCTGCTCACGCGCGACGACGTCATGGACGGCGTGCCCGAGATGATTCCCGACGTGCAGGTCGAGGCGACGTTCCCCGACGGCACGAAGCTCGTGACGGTCCATCACCCGATTCCCTGACGGAGCCCTCGATGATTCCCGGCGAACTGATCACCGACGACGGTGAACACGAACTCAACGCGGGCCGCGCCACGACGACCGTAACGGTCGCCAATACCGGCGATCGGCCCGTGCAGGTCGGCTCGCATTTCCACTTCTACGAAGTCAATGCGGCGCTCGATTTCGATCGCGAGCAGGCGCGCGGTTTCCGGCTCAATATCGCGTCGGGCACGGCGGTGCGTTTCGAACCCGGCCAGACGCGCACGGTCGAACTCGTCGCGCTCGCGGGCGACCGCGTCGTCTACGGTTTCAACGCCCGCATCATGGGCAAGCTCGACTAGGCGCGTCGCGCAGATGCGGCGGCGCGCGCCGTTCGGGCGGCGCCCGGCTTGCGCACGCGTGCGTGCGATCCTCCTCTAGGACATCCAGACCATGGCACTCAAGATCGGCCGCCGCGCCTACGCGGAAATGTTCGGACCGACGACCGGCGACCGCCTGCGGCTCGCCGACACCGACCTGTTGATCGAAATCGAACGCGATTACACGATCTACGGCGAGGAAGTGAAATTCGGCGGCGGCAAGGTCATCCGCGACGGCATGGGCCAGTCGCAGCGTACGGCGGGCGACGTCGTCGACACCGTCATCACGAACGCGGTCATCATCGATCACTGGGGCATCGTCAAGGCCGACATCGGCCTCAAGAACGGCCGCATCGCGGCGATCGGCAAGGCCGGCAACCCCGACATCCAGCCCGGCGTCACGATTCCGATCGGCGCGGCGACCGAAGTCATCGCGGGCGAAGGCAAGATCGTGACCGCGGGCGGCATCGATTCGCACATCCACTTCATCAGCCCGCAGCAGATCGACGAGGCGCTCGCCTCGGGCGTCACGACCATGCTCGGCGGCGGCACGGGTCCCGCGACGGGCACGAACGCGACGACGGTCACGCCGGGTCCGTGGCATCTCGAACGCATGCTTCAAGCGATCGACGGCTGGCCGATGAATATCGGGTTGCTCGGCAAGGGCAACGTGAGCCAGCCGCAGCCGCTCGTCGAACAGATCGCCGCGGGCGCGATCGGCCTCAAGCTCCATGAGGACTGGGGCACGACGCCGGCCGCGATCGACTGCTGCCTGTCGGTCGCCGACGACACCGACACGCAGGTCGCGATCCATACCGACACGCTCAACGAAGCGGGCTTCGTCGAAGCGACGATCGCCGCGTTCAAGGGCCGCACGATCCACACGTATCACACCGAAGGCGCGGGCGGCGGTCACGCGCCCGACATCATCAAGGTCGCGGGCGAATCCAACGTGCTGCCGTCGTCGACGAATCCGACGCGCCCCTATACGGTCAACACGCTCGACGAGCATCTCGACATGCTCATGGTCTGCCACCACCTCGACGCGTCGATCGCCGAAGACATCGCGTTCGCCGAGTCGCGGATCCGCCGCGAGACGATCGCCGCCGAAGACATCCTTCACGATCTCGGCGCGCTGTCGATGATCTCGTCGGATTCGCAGGCCATGGGCCGCGTCGGCGAGGTCGTCATGCGCACGTGGCAGACCGCGCACAAGATGAAGGTGCAGCGCGGCAGCCTCAAGGGCGATCCGTCGCGGCACGACAATGCGCGCGTCAAACGCTATATCGCGAAGTACACGATCAATCCGGCGATCACGCACGGCATCGCGCACGAAGTCGGCTCGATCGAGCCCGGCAAGTGGGCCGATCTCGTGTTCTGGGATCCCGCGTTCTTCGGCGTCAAGCCCGCGATGATCCTCAAGGGCGGCATGATCGCGGTCGCGCAGATGGGCGATCCGAACGCGTCGATTCCGACGCCGCAACCGGTCCATTACCGCGAGATGTTCGCGACGCGCGGCGGCGCGCTCGGCCGCACGTCGCTGACGTTCGTCTCGCAGATGGCGTTCGATGCGCGCGTCGCCGACCGCTATGGACTCGCCAAGCGCGTCGTCGCGGTCAAGAATTGCCGCAACGTGACGAAGTCGCAGATGATCCACAACGACTGGCAACCGAAGATCACCGTCGATCCCGAGACCTATCAGGTCGTCGCCGACGGCGAGCTGCTCACGTGCGAACCCGCACAGGCCTTGCCGCTCGCGCAGCGGTATTTCCTGTTTTAAGTCGCGCGGCGGAATCGGCGTCGTTGCCGGCGTCGTTGCCGGCGCCGATTCCAGAGCCGATTCCGCGGCGGTGCCGACGCCCGTATCCGCATCGGTCCCATGGCGGCTCCGGGACCCGCGCCAGGCTCCGCGCGCGGATGTGTCAGGCCCGGGCCGCGCGCCGCGCCGATCGCCCCGGGCGGCTTCGACGATTCATGAACGATCGCCGCAACAGGCGTACGATGCACGGACCTGCCGACCTCGCGCGCGCGTGACATCACGACGCGGCGCACTCCTTGATCCATGACGATGCGAACCCTGAACAAACTGATTCCGCCGGGCACGCGGATCGCCAAACCGCTGCTCGCGCGCGCCGAGACGCTGACGCTCGCGTTCGACGAGCGTCGCAAGAGCCGCCTTGCGACGACCCTCGACTCGGGCGAGGAGATCGGCGTGCTGCTGCCGCGCGGCACGATCCTCAACGATGGCGACGTGCTCGTCGCCGAGGACGGTTCGATGGTCCGCGTCGTCGCGGCCGCGCAACCCGTGCTGCGCATTACGTCGGGTAGCGCCCTGGCGCTCACGCGCGCCGCCTATCACCTCGGCAATCGCCATACGCCCGTCGAAATCGGCGACGCGTATCTGCAGATCGAAAGCGATCCCGTGCTCGCCGACATGCTCGGACGTCTGGGCGTGCGCGTCGAAGCGGCCAATGCGCCGTTCACGCCGGAATCGGGTGCGTACGGCGGCGGTCACAAGCATGGCCACGACGAAACGTTCGCCGAGGACTACGCGCTCGCGCAGCAGGTCTTCGAGGAACGGCATGGTCACGCGCATGACCATGATCATGCGCACGACCACGATCACGGTCATGCGCACGCGGGCCATCACACGCATGCGCATGGCGATGATCACCCCCATGCGCACACGCATGGCCACGGCCACACGCATGACCATGACCATGACCATGACCATGACCACAATCATCATGGCTCGCATGCGCATGACCACGAGCATTCGCATGCGCACGATCATGCGCACTCGCACGCGGACAAACACGCGCATTCGCACGCGCATGACCACGATCACCCGCATGACCCTGCAGACGATCATGCGCACGATCACGACCACGCTCACGGTCGTTCCCACAAACACACGCATCGCTGAATCATGAGCCTCGGCACGCACGAACTCGTCGGACTGCTGCATCTCGCGTCGCCCGCGTTGCCGATCGGCGCGTTCAGCTATTCGCAGGGCCTCGAAGCCGCCGTCGAGACCGGCATCGTGCACGACGGACCGAGCGCAGCCGAATGGATCGCGAGCGGTCTCGAGCATGTGCTCGCCTATGGCGAGCTCCCGTTTCTTGCCCATCAGTTCACGCGCTGGCAGTCGTTCGGCGAGGCCGACGTCGAAGCGCTGCGCGTGGCCGACACGCAGTTCCTCGCGAGCCGCGAATCGGCCGAACTGCGACAGGAAACGGAACAGATGGGCTGGTCGCTCGCGCAGCTCTGCACCTCGCTCGAATGGGGCGACGCCGCGCGCCGCGCGCTGCTCGCGACGATGCGGCCCGTCGCCCAGCCGACCGTCTTCGCGCTCGCGGCGCTCGCGCATCAGGCAACGCTCGACCATACATTGACCGCCTATGCGTTCGCCTGGGCCGAGAACCAGATCGCCGCGGCGCTCAAGGCCGTGCCGCTCGGGCAACTCGCGGGCCAGCGCGCGCTCGTCGCACAACGCGAGCCAATCGCGCGCGCGGTCGCGCATGCGCTGCGCGTACCCGACGACGGCCTCGTCACGTTCGCGCCGATGCTCGGCATCCTGTCGGCGCGGCACGAATCGCAATACTCACGCCTGTTCCGCTCATAGGGCGGCGGCCGCCGCGCCCCGCTCATCTATCCACACTGACTCAGACACCGCACGATCATGAACGCACCTTCCGCGGCCCGCACCAAGAAACTCCCGCCTCTGCGCGTCGGCATCGGCGGCCCCGTCGGCTCGGGCAAAACGACGCTCGTCGAAATGCTCTGCAAGACGATGCGCGATACGTACGACCTCGTCGTGATCACCAACGACATCTACACGAAAGAAGACCAGCGCCTGCTGACGGTCGCGGGCGCACTGCCGCCCGAACGCATCATGGGCGTCGAGACGGGCGGCTGTCCGCACACGGCGATCCGCGAGGACGCGTCGATCAATCTCGAAGCCGTCGACCGCATGCTCACGCGTTTCCCCGATGCCGACATCGTCTTTATCGAGTCGGGCGGCGACAACCTCGCGGCGACGTTCAGCCCCGAGCTTTCCGATCTGACGATCTACGTGATCGATGTCGCGGGCGGTGAAAAGATTCCGCGCAAGGGCGGTCCGGGCATCACGAAGTCGGATCTCTTGCTGATCAACAAGACCGACCTCGCGCCGCTCGTCGGCGCCTCGCTCGAGATCATGGCCGCCGACGCGAAGAAGATGCGCGGCGAACGGCCCTTCACGATGTCGAACCTCAAGTCGCTCGACGGCGTGCAGGACGTCGTCGCCTTCATCGAGAAAAAGGGCTTGCTGACCGCTTGAACGCGGCAGACGCCGAAAAAGAAAAGGCAGGCGCCGTCACCGACGGCCGCCTGCCGAAAAGACACAGCCACAACCACCCTCTACTCGTCACACGGCCGCGCGTCGATCGACGACGGCCCGCGCGGCGCGCACCGATCGCGATCCGCCGCGCGCGGATCACGGCCCACGCGCCGCCCTATCCCTTGAGTCCGGTCGCCGCGAGAAAGCCCTGCGTCACGCGACGCTGGAAAACCAGATACGCGAGCGCCACGGGAATCCCGCCGAGCAACGCGGCGGCCATATCCGACGCATACCGCACGCCGTACGCGTCCTGTACCTGCGTGAGCCCGACCGGCACCGTCATCATGTTCGGTGTCGTCACGATGATGAACGGCCACAGGAAGTTGTTCCATGCGCCGATGAAGACCACGATCGCGACCGCATATACGATGTTCTTCGACAGCGGCAGAAACACGCGAAACAGCACCGACCACTCGCTCGCGCCGTCAAGAATCGCGGCTTCCTTGAAGTCCTTCGGGATCTGGTCGAAGAACTGCTTGAACACGAAGATCGCGACCGGCGAAACGACCTGCGGCAACACGATGCCCGACAGCGTATTGGTCAGTCCGAAGCTGTGCATCTCGCGAAACAGCGGGATCAGCAGCGCTTCGAACGGAAACATGAAACCGACCATCGCGAGCCAGAACAGCGTCGTGCCGCCGGCGAAGCGCAATTGCGAAAACGCATAGGCCGCGGTCAGGCTGATCGCGATCGTGATCACGGTGACGGCGATCGCCGTGACGGCGCTGTTGATGAACCAGACGGGCAGATTGCCGACCGACAGCACATGCGCGAATGCGCCGAACACGAACGGATGCGGCAACCATTGCAGCGGCGTGATGACCGTCTGCTCCTCGGGCCGCAGCGCCGTGCTCGCGGCCCAGAGCAACGGCAATGCCCAGACGACGGCGAGCGCGAGCGTCGAGAGCGTGGCGAGCACCGCCGCGAACGTAACCTTGTTCTTCATGCCGACGCCCTCCGGATGCGCCACCACGTCAATGCGGCCTGCAACAGCGCGAGCATCAGCACGACGAGCAGGAACGCGCACGCGATCGCCGACGCATAGCCGGCGTTCTGGCTCGTGAAGCCCTGTTCGTACATGTACTGAAGCACGACGCGCGTGGTATTGAACGGACCGCCGCCGGTCAGGATGTACGGCTGCGAGAAGATCTTGACCGATGCGATCAGCTGCAGCATGAACACGAGGCTCGTCGTCGGCTTCAGTTGCGGCCACGTGATGTAGCGGAACTGTTCCCAGCGATTCGCGCCGTCGAGTCGGGCGGCTTCGTAGAGTTCGGCCGGAATATTGCCGAGCCCCGCGACGAACAGCAGCACGTTGAAGCCGACCGTCCACCAGATCGTCGCGAGCGCGACCGACGGCATCGCCCAGTCGACGTCGTTGAGCCAGGCGCGCGAGCCGCCGAGCACCGCATTCACGAGTCCGTAGACCGGGTGATAGAGCCAGCCGAAGATCAAGGTCATGACGGCGACAGGCAACACATACGGCAGAAAAAACACCGCCTGCACGAGTGCGCGCGCCCGCGTGAGGCGGTTCACGAGCATCGCCATCACGAGACCGAGCGCGGTCAGCGGCACGACCGTCAATACAGCGAAATACGCGGTCTGCACGAGCGCGGCCCAGAAGTCGTCGTCGCCGATCAACTGGACGTAGTTCGCGAGACCGACATAGCCCTTGGTGTCCGTGAGCCCGCTGTCCGTGAAGCTGAGCCGCACGGTCTGCAAGGCGGGCCACAGGAAAAACAACAGATAGGCGACGACGAACGGCGCGAGCATGAGCCACGCCATGCGCATCTGGCCGCGCGCATCGACGCCGCGCCGGCGCGCACCGCCCCGGCGTGGTCGGCGCGTGTGGGTCGCCGCCTGCGCCGGCACGGCGGCCGGCGGCGGATTCGAGATCGGGGAACGCGTCATGTCCTCACCTGCTTGAAGCGCCGGCCGATTCCGATGGCGGGCGCCGCGCGCACTGCACGCGCGGCGTCGAATGCACGCGATGGATGCGCGCGACGGATGCGATAGGGACGGCACACGTCACGCATCCGACCCGCACCCGAACTCGGAACCCTGCCGGTCACGACTCAAACCGAATGTCGAAAGACGCTCAGGGCGCCGCGCGCTTGAGCAGCTTGTTCGCGTCGGCGTCGAACATCTTGAGCGCCTTGTCGACCGGCAATTGTCCGTTCATCGCGGCCGGGAAGTACTTCGCCGCCGCGGCTTCGAGCGGACCCGCCGCGCCGCTCCACCAGCCGTCCGGATCGTACGTCACGTGCTCGGCGACCGCCTGCGCATAGTCCGAATTCGGCTTGAGTTGCTTGAACGCGTCCGAGAGCGTCACGGGCTTGTAGGCCGGAATGTGGCCGCCGCCGCCCCAGACGATCGCGTGTTGTTCGACATAGGCGACGAACTGCAGGACGGCCTTCACATGCTCGGGCGAGATCGGCTTGCCCTTGTTCTGCGGAATCGCGAACGCGTGCGAGTCGGCCCAGACGCTCGCATTGCCGTTATAGAGCGCCGGCATCGGAACCACCGCGTAGTCGAAGCCGAGCTTCTTCGCATTCGCCGCGTCGGTGAGCGTCGGGACTTCCCAGACGCCGTTGATCATGAAGCCTGCCTTGCCCGCGACGAACTCCGACGTCGACGCGCCGTAGTCGAGCCCCTTCGTGCCGAGGCCTTGCGCATACCAGTCGACCATCGTCTGCAGCGCCTGCTGTCCGGCCTTGCCGTAGACGAGCGTGTTGTTGTCGACGATCTTGCCGCCCTGCTCGGCGATCATCGTTTCCCACAGACGCCACGCACCGTTGTACGAGTCGGGCGAGTTTTCCATCGTGAAGCCCGCGGCGCCCGTCTTGTCCTTGACGGCCTTGAAGGCCGCACCGAGTTCGGCGACGTTCGCGATCGGCTTGAGATTGCCGTTCGCGTCCGCGAGGCCGGCCTTCTTGATGAGGTCCTTGTTGTAGTAGAGGACAAGCGCGTGCGTGTCGAGCGGCACGGCATAGAGCGCGTTCTGATAGTGCGCCTTCGTCCAGAGGCGATCGAAGAAGTCCCCGCCCTTGAGCGTCGAGGCGTCGAATTCGGCCTCGGAAATCGGACGCAACACGCCGGTCTGCGCGAGTCCGGACAAACGCGACAGATGGATCGTCACGACGTCGGGCCCTTCGCCGACCGCGGCGGCCGTCTTGACCTTCGTATAGAACGGCTCGCCCCACTTGAGCGTCGTGGTCGTGACCTTGACGTCCTTCTGGCTGTCGTTGAATCCGTCGACGAGCTGCTTCATGCGCGCGCCGTCGCCGCCCGAGAGCAGCGTCCACATCTGGATATCGGTCGTCGCATGCGCGGCGCCCGCGATCAATGCGCAAGCCGCGGACAACGCGGCGGCAGCCGCGCGAACGGTACGTGTTGCCTTCACCTTCATCATGTCTCCTTGGATCCCTGGCAGGGAACGACTGTCGTGTTGTGTTTTCAGGTGTTCAAGCGGACGGCTTCGCGAGCCACCGGTCGCTATAACCGAGCGAATTCGCGACAAAATCACGGCGCGCGGCGGCCGCTTCGCCGAGCGTCGCCCGCGCCAGTCCGACGAGGTCGGCCTTGGGTTCGCGGGTCTCGGTCAAAAGACCGTTTTTCTCGAGAAACGTGTCGGTCAGTTGCGTATAGCAAAAGCCCGACAACGCCGTGCACTGATGGATCGCGGCGAGCAGCGCCGCATAGCGCGCCAGCAGTTCGTCGCCGCTGCGTGCGATCGAGTAGCCCCAGCCCTCGCCTTCGGTGATGCACGCGATGCCGCCGAATTCGGTGAGCAGCACGGGCCGCCCGGCCGGATCGAAACCGTCGGTCAGCAAGCGGCGCCGCGAAGGACGGATCGACGCGAGCGTCGCGTCGATCGCGTCGCGCGTCACATAGCGCTCGGCGATCACGGCCGGATCGTGGTGGTAGTCGTGAATGTTCACGAGATCGCCGCACGGCATTTCCCAGCCGTCGTTGCCGACGACGGGACGCGATCCGTCGATCGCATGCGTGAGTTCATAGAGCGCCTTGACGAGCGCGACCTGACGCCGCGAATGCGGCAGATCGGGGACGCCCCACGACTCGTTGATCGGCACCCACGCGACGATGCACGGATGCGAGATATCGCGTTCGAGCTGCTGCTGCCACTCGTCGACGACCGTCGACACGGTCCGGTCGCCGAAGCCGTAGGCCGACGGCATCTCGCCCCAGACCGCGAGGCCGAGCACATCGCACCAGTAGAGCCAGCGCGGATCTTCGGCCTTCTGGTGCTTGCGCGCGCCATTGAAGCCGAGCTTCTTGATCATTTCGACATCGTGCCGCAGCCGCGCCGAGTCGGCCGTCATGAGGCCGTCGCGCCAGTAGCCCTGGTCGAGCACCATGCGCAGCGTATAAGGACGGTTGTTGAGCATGAAGCGCTCGCCGTCGGTCCAGACGCTGCGCAACGCCGTATAGCTTTCGACGCGATCGACGACGCGGCCGTCGGCGTCGCGGAGTTCGAGTTCGGCGTCGATGAGTTGCGGATGCTCGGGGCTCCACATCCAGTCGTCGCGTCCGTCGTCGATGCCGAAGTCGGACGCGATCGCGTAGACGCGGCTCAGCTCGTCGCCGTCGAGACGCGAGGTATCGTCGACGACCGTACGGCCGTCCTTCGACAACTTGACGCGTACGCTGCCGCCCTGCGGCGCGTCGACGAAGCGCAGGTCCGCGCGGATCTCCCAGCGCGCGACATCGGCCTGCCATTTGATCTTCTCGATACGGCTCGCCGACACGCGTTCGAGCCAGACCGTGCGCCAGATGCCGGTCGTGCGCGGATACCAGATCGAGTGCGGATCGCGCTTCCAGTCCTGCTTGCCGCGCGGCTTCTGCATATCGGCCGGATCGTCGTCGGCGCGCACGGCGAGTTCGAAGCGCGTGCCCTTGATCCACCGCGTGACGTCGATCGAGAACGGCACATGGCCGCCGCGATGCGTGCCGACTTCGGCGCCGTCGACATAGACGCGCGCCGCGTAATCGACCGCGCCGAAATGCACGATCACGCGTTCGCCGGCGCCGAGCGCGCCGCCGTCGAGATCGACCGCGCGCCGGTACCAGACGCGCCGATGGAAATCCGTGTCGCCGATGCCGGAGTTCGGCGCTTCAGGCGCGTACGGCACCTGGATCGTGCGATCGAAGCGGACCTGCGCGAGTTCGTCGATCGCGGCGTCGTTGTCGAATGCGAATTGCCAGGCGCCGTCGAGGTTCGTCCATGCGGCACGCCGCAACTGCGGACGCGGATAGTCCATCGCTGTGTCTCCGAGACATGTTGTTGTATGCGTCGGCCCATGCGGCCGATGTGTGGGCACGATACTAACAATAATACTTGCGACAAACCAAGATCTGCTTGATCGTTCCAGAAAGTGGGATTCGCGCGTGGCAAGCGACACCGGCGGACCGATGCCGTGCCGATCCGCCTATGCGCGGCTTCGCATCGAGCTCGCGCGACCTCGGTATAATGCCGAAAACCCGCGCGCGGCCCGCATCACGACGAAATCGATCGACCCGACGCACGGATCACTTCAAATAAAGTTGCGACAAAGTGAGGCGTCGATGCCGCACGTCGTCCGCACCCGCTCGGGGGCGCGCGACGCGCGGCGTCCGCCCGATTCGAGCGAGGGGAAACGCAATGGCGCCGGTTTCAGGTAGCCGGGTACTAGTCGTCGAAGGAGAAGCCGCGTTGCCGGTCGTCAAGGCTCTGGCGTCCGAAACACGCCAGACGATCCTGAGCCTGCTGACCCACAACGTGATGAACGTCTCCGAGCTTGCGGAGATCATGAATCAGCCGCACTCGACGATCGGCTTCAATCTGAACCAGCTGCAGGCCGCGGGGCTCGTGACGTTCGAATTCGAGCCCGGCACGCGCGGCTCGCAGAAGCTCTGCGCGAAGGCCTACGACGAAGTCCATATCCGGCTGCCGGGCGCGGCCGTCGCGAGCGAGGCGGACCAGGTCGTCGTGGTCACGATGCCGATCGGCAGCTATCGGTATCTCGAAGCGACGCCGACGTGCGGGCTCGCGTCCGAATCGAAGATCATCGGCATGCTCGACGACCCGCGCTCGTTCTTCGAACCCGAGCACGTCTATGCTCAGATGCTCTGGTTCCGCGAAGGCTATGTCGAGTACGCGTTTCCGAACAACCTGCCCTATGGCGCGCTCGCGCGCTCGCTCGAACTCTCGATGGAGATCTGTTCGGAAGCGCCGCAGTACGATCCGAACTGGCCGTCGGACATCACGCTCTGGATCAACGATCGCGAGATCGGCACGTGGACGTCGCCCGGCGATTTCGGCGGCACGCCGGGCCTGCTGACGCCCGCTTGGTGGCACACGGACCAGACGACCTCGGGCATGCTCAAGCGCTGGCGCGTGACGCCCGAGGGCGCGATGATCGACGGCGTCGAACTCTCGGCGACGACGATCGATGCGCTCGCGCTCGCGGACGCGAATCACGTGAAGGTCAAGCTCGGCATCAAGCCCGACGCGCGCCATCGCGGCGGGCTCAATCTGTTCGGCCGCAAATTCGGCAACTACCCGCAGGACATCGTCATGCGGATCCACTACGAATTCCCGCACGACGCGCCGAAGGTCACGATCCGTTAAGCGCCTGCCGCTACGTCGGCACCCTGAAGGATTGCTGAATGACGGCGGTTGAATGAAGGTCGCTGCAAGGCGGTCTCCGATACGAAAGAAGCCGCCGAGCGCCGCACGCCTATCGCAGATACGGATCGAGCACGGCCACGGTTCTTTGCGTCGCGCCGCGGTGACGCGCCGCGAACGCGCTCGCGGCGCCGCGCATCATGGCCTGGCGCGACGCGTCGGCGAACAAACGATCGAGCGCCTCGGCAAGACCCGCCGCATCGGCGACCTGGATCGCCGCGCCCGCGGCCAGCGCATCGGCGCTCGCCTGCGTGAAATTGAACATATGCGGCCCGAACAGCACCGGCGTGCCGACCGCGCACGCCTCGATAAGGTTCTGCCCGCCGAGCGGCAACAGGCTTCCGCCGATAAACGCCGCGTCGGCCGCCGCGTAGTACGCGGGCAACTCGCCCATCGAATCGCCGAGCAGCACCTGCACGCGCCGGCCGTCGGGCGATGCGGCGTCGAGCGGCTTCGAGGCGTCCCATTGCGAGCGCCGCACATAACGCCAGCCCTCGCGTTCAAGCAGATTCGCGACGTCGCCGAAGCGTTGCGGATGACGCGGCACGAGCACGAGCAGCCGGTCGTCGTTCGCCATGCGGCGCGCGGCGTCGAGCAACAGGGCTTCTTCGCCGTCGCGCGTGCTTGCGGCAACCCAGACATGCGCGCGATCGAATGCGGCGCGCCACGCCTGTCCGCGCGCGATCAGCGCGTCGGATGCCGTCATGTCGAACTTCAGATTGCCAAGCACGGCGACCTCGCGCGCGCCAAGCGCGCTCAATCGTTCGGCATCCGACGGACTCTGCGCGAGCACGCGCGTGAAACCGCCGAACACCTCGCGCGCCGCGCGGCCGAAGCGGTCGGCGCGCCGGAACGAACGCTGCGACATCCGCGCGTTCACGAGCACGAGCGGCACGCCGCCGCGCCGGCATTCGTCGATGAGCGTCGGCCAGACCTCGGTCTCCATGACGATGCCGAGCGTCGGCCGCCACGCGCGCAGGAAACGGCGCACGGCCCACGGAAAATCGTAGGGAAGATAGCCGCGCAGCACGCGGTCGCCGAACAACGATTCGCTCGCCGCGCGCCCGCCCGGCGTCATATGCGTGATGAGCAGACGCGCATCGGGATGCGCGGCGAGCAGCGCTTCGACGAGCGGCTGCGCCGCGCGCGTCTCGCCGACGGAGACGGCATGGAGCCAGATCAAGCGTGTCGGATCGTCGGCCGCGCGTCCCGCGACCGAACCGAATCGTTCGCCGATATGTTCGCGATAGCCGCGTTCCTTGCGCGAGCGCACGAACAGCCGTACGACCGCGATGGGCGCGATCAGAAGCCATAGTGCGCGATAGATGAATCTGAGCATCCGTGAAGCAGTCGTCGTGTTGGAGGGGAGCGGCCGCGCGCGCGGCGCCTAGGCGTCGCATCGCTAACGCATCGGCGGCACGGACAACGCGCACGAGGCACGCAACGCGCGGATCATCTCATGCCGCGCGCAGCGCGGGCACAACGCGTCTCAGACGAGCGCGTGACCCTTCACGCGTTCGAGCACGGCGAGCGGCGCGCAATCGGGTTCGACCATATCGCGCGCGGCGAGGAACAGCGTCTGCTCCATCATGAACTGGCCCGACATGACCGCATGCGAGGTCTGATCGGAGAAACAGACCCACGTGCTGCCCGCCGGAAACGGCATCGTCTGCTGGGCCGCGTCGCGCTGGTAGTCGAGATCGGCCTTCATCGCATCGTGCAGATGGAGCATCAGATGGTCGTACTCGGTACGCCGCGACTTCGTGATGCCCAGCGTTTCGAGCAGCCATGCCGAGCCCGGCAGCGCGGGCTTGATCGCGGGCACGAAGCGGCGCGCGACCGTCTCGAAGGGTTCGCCGACGCGCCACACGCGCGGCGCGCCCGTCGGGTTCACGTTGACGAACACGCGCAGGATGCGTTCGCCGCGATTGGGCCGCGACGGAAACGCATCGATATGAAGCCGGCTATCGTCCTTGCGCCACGAACTATGACGCGTTTCGACCTGATGGAGCCGCAGACTCGTCGGCGCGCTGCGCATCTTGCCCCGATACTCGGGCAGCAGGCGGTCGACGAGTTCGTGCGCCTGGCGCTGGAACCGCGCGACCATCGCGCGCACGGCCGTCTGCGTGGCTTCGTCGCCCACGACGCCGACGAGCGCGCCGCCGCGCGGTGCGAGACTGATGTTCTTGCGCTTCGGATCGGCGATCGACGGATCGAACAGACGCCGCTCGTCGGCGGACACCTCGAACGCGAGCGACGGAAAAAACAAGACCTTGCCGCGTTCGAGCCCGGCGCGCAGCGTCTCGCGCGGCACGTCGAGCGCTTCCGCGCGCCAGTCGCTGCCACGCACTTCAATGATCTGTGAATCGCTCATGGAATTCCGAACCAACGGGCGGCGCGAAGCGCGTCTTACAGCAGCCCGAACGATGCGAGCGTCTGCATGACTTGATCGAGCGTCGGCGACGCGCGACCGCCCAGATTGACGATCTGTGGCGACCAGTACCCGCCGGTGCGCCACGAGGTTTCGAAATTGTACAACTCGACGGTCGGCACCTTGAGCGCGGCCGCGATATGGATCACGCCCGTATCGACGCCGACGACGGCCGCCGCCCCCGCGAGCAGCCCCGTCACGGCCGGCAGCGAGAGCCGCGGCGGCACGAGCGCCGCCGCGCCGAACTCGCGCGCGATGCGCTCGCTCGTGGCGCGTTCGCCGTCGCTGCCCCATGGCAGCACGAGCGAGGCGCCGTGCCGCACGAGCGCCTGTCCGAGCCGAATCCAGTTCGCCTCGTCCCATTGCTTGTCGGCGCGCGAGGTCGCGTGCGCGAACACGACATAGGGCAACGGCAGATTGAGGTCGTAGGCCGCGAGCGCGGCGGCCGCGGCGCTCGGATCGAGGCCGAAATCGAGATCCGCCGACAGCGGCGCGGGCCGCGCGTACCCGAGCGCCTCCGCCGCGAGCTGGCGCGAGCGGTCGACGACGTGCGTGCGCGGCTCGATCGGCACACGTGTGTCGTAGAAGAAGCGCACGGGCCATTCGAAGCCCGCGCCGTCGGTCCGGTTCGCGAGTCCCGTCACGGGACCGCGCGCCCAGCTCGCGGTCCAGGCCGTCTTGATCAGGCCCTGGAAGTCGATGACCGTGTCGTAGCGCTCGGCGACGAGTTCGCGCCGGAAGCGCCGGATCTCGCGCCAGGTCTGCGCGCTGCCGAGGTGCTTGCGCCAGCGCCGCAGCGAGTACGGAATCGCGCGCCGCACGCCGCGCACGATCCGCACGAGATCGATGAAGCCGTCCTCGACGAGCCAGTCGATTTCCGCGTCGGGCGCATGCGCGAGGATGTCGGCGACGACGGGCGTCGTATGCACGACGTCGCCGAGCGACGACACCTTGACGATCAGGATCTTGCGCCCGCGGCCGTGCTCGGACATGGCGGACGTAGCAGACGTAGCGGACGGTTCAGACATAGGGCGGCGGGCGTCGGTGGATCCGTGCTGTGCGCACGCGCAAAAAAAATCGCGCCCGCGGCAAACGACCGCGGGCGCGTCAATCTAGCGAAACTCGGTCAGAACGGCAACTGGGCGTCGGCTTTCGCCGCGAGAAACACGCGCCGGAAGTCGTTCTGGATCCGGTCGAGCGCCGCATCGCTGTCGGCCTCGAAACGGAACACGACGACGGGCGTCGTGTTCGACGAGCGCGCGAGGCCGAAGCCGTCGGGGTACTCGACGCGCAGGCCGTCGATCGTCACGACGTCGTCGGCGCCCTCGAAGCGCGCGGTCTTCTGGAGTTCGCCGATCAGCGCGAAGTTCTCGCCCTCGGCGAGCTTGAGCTGGAGTTCGGGCGTCGACACCGAGTTCGGCAGATCGTTGAGCAGCTTGCTCGGGTCCGCCACGCGCGAGAGGATCTCAAGCAGCCGCGCGCCCGTGTACAGACCGTCGTCGAAGCCGTACCAGCGGTCCTTGAAGAACACGTGGCCGCTCATTTCGCCCGCGAGCGGCGCGCCGGTTTCGCGGAGCTTGGCCTTGACGAGCGAGTGTCCGGTCTTCCACATCAGCGGCTCGCCGCCCTTCGCGCGGACCCAGCGCGCGAGATTGCGCGTGCATTTGACGTCGTAGATGATCTGCGCGCCCGCATTGCGCGACAGCACCTCTTCGGCGAACAGCATGAGCTGGCGGTCCGGATAGATGATCTGTCCGTCCTTCGTCACGACGCCGAGGCGATCGCCGTCGCCGTCGAACGCAAAGCCGATCTCGGCGTCGGTCTCCCGGAGCGCGCGGATCACGTCCTGCAGATTCTCGGGATGCGCGGGGTCCGGATGGTGATTCGGGAAATGGCCGTCGATCTCGCAGAACAGCTCGACGATCTCGCAGCCGAGCGCGCGGAACAGCTTCGGCGCGAGTTCGCCCGCGACGCCGTTGCCGCAATCGACGACGATCTTGAGCGGCCGCGCGGGCTTGATGTCCGACACGATGCGTTCAAGGTAGGTGTCGGCGACGTCGTAGGTCTGATACGTGCCCGCGCCCGTCGCGAAGTCCTCGGCGACGATGCGCTTGTAGAGCGCCTGAATCTGCTCGCCGTAGATCGCCGCGCCGCGCAGCACCATCTTGAAACCGTTGTAGTCGGGCGGATTGTGGCTGCCCGTGATCACGATGCATGAATCGACGCGGCGGCCGCCGAGCCCGGCGAGCGGTACGCTTGCCGCGAAATAGCCGACCGGCGTCGGCACCATGCCGATATCGACGACATCGACGCCGCTCGCCTGCAGGCCTTCGGCCAGCGCCTTCGACAATTCGGGTCCCGAAAGACGCCCGTCGCGCGCGATCACGACCGCGTCGCCGCCCTGCGCGCGCACTTCGGTGCCGTATGCGCGGCCCAGCAGCCGCGCGACGTTCGCGTCGAGCGTCTTGCCGATCACGCCGCGGATGTCGTAAGCCTTGAAAATCGATTGAGAGATCATTGTCATGGAGTCTGAAAAGTACACAAGCGGACGGAGACAGAAGACAGGTCAACAGAGGAGGGGCACGCCGGTCGCCGCTTATAATCGCAGCTTTTGTGCCTGCTCGGGGACACCCGCCCCGCAAGCAGATCCGCCGATCTCGGGCAATCAAAGGTGCGGCTATTGTAATCCCTAAGGTGGTGCCAAAGATCAGCGAAGACGTCTCGCGCGCGATCGGCAACCTCGTCTGGCTCGGCTGCGAACGCGTGACGCAGATCGTGGTCGCGATCGTGATCAGCGGCGTGCTCGCGCGTCATATCGGACCCGATGTGTTCGGCAAATGGCAGTACGCGAATACGCTGCTGCTCGTGCTCGTGCCGATCACATGGGTGTGCGGCGCCGAGATTCTCGTGCCCACGATCGTGCACGAGCCGCCCGAGCGCCTCGGCACGATTCTCGGCAGCGCGTTCGCGCTGCGCTTCGGCATCTCGCTCGCCGCGATGCTCGTGACGTGGCTCGTGCTCGGCATCGGCGCGCACACGGGACAGATCGACGCCGTCGTGGCCGCGATGCTCGCGGGCCTCGCGATGACGATGCTCTTTCGCGAACCGTTCGGCGTGATCGGCACGTGGCTCCAGAGCCGCACGCACAGCAAGCCCGCGCTGATCGCGGCGATCGTCGCCGCGCTCGCGAAGATGGGACTCGTCGTGCTCTTCGTGCGGCTCGCGTTCGCGCCCGCGCATCTGGGCTGGCTCTGGGCGCTCGAGTCGGCCGCGATCGCCGCGGCGCTCGTGGCCTACTACGCGCGGCAGCATGGCGGCCGGCTCGGCTGGCATCTCGACACGCGCCTGTTCCGGCATTTCGTGTCGGCGGGTTCGGTGTTCTGGCTCGGGCTCATCTGCATGTATCTGTTCCTTAAACTCGACCGGCTCATGCTCGAGCGCGTCGTCAGTTATGCCGATCTCGGCCGCTATTCGGCGGCCCAGCAACTCAATGAAAACTGGATCACGCTCGCGTTGATGCTCGCGCAAACGCTCGGGCCCGCGTTCGTCTATCGCGTGCACGACACGGCGCGCCTGCTGCGCAATATGGTTCGCCTGCTCGCGATGACCGCGGCGCTCATGATCGTGGGCGCGCTCACGCTCGACGCGCTCGGCGGCCTCATCATCCGGACCGTGTTCGGCCCGGGATTCGACGGCGCGGCCGACATCTTCCGCTGGGCCGTCTGGCTGTCGCTGCCGGCCGGCGTCGAGGCCATCGCGAATCTCGTCGTGCTCAAATACCAGGCGCGCTACGTCCTGCTCACGAAGTGGCTCTGCGCGCTCGCGGCGGCCTTCGCCACGAACCTCGTCACGATTTCGCGCTTCGGCGGGCACGGCGCGCTCATGGGCCTCGCGGCCGGCTACGTCGTCGCGATCGCGGTCGATCTCTACTACATTCGCTTTCGCCTCGCACCGACATGAACGCCGCCATCGCCCCCACGCTCGACGATGTCGCCGTGCTGCTGCCCGCCTACAACTGCCAGGCGGATCTCGAACGCACGCTCGCGTCGTTCAAGGAGCCGGCGACGGTGCACGTGCTCGTCGTCGACGACGGCAGCACGCCGCCCGTCGTGGCGCCCGCGATGCCGGGCCTGCGCATCGATGTGCTGAGGCTAACGCCGAACGGCGGGATCGAACGCGCGTTGGCGGCAGGCGTCGAGGTTTTGGCGGCACGCGGCGTGCGCTATATCGCGCGCATCGATGCCGGCGATCTCGCGGTGCCGAACCGGCTCGTCATGCAACGCGACTGGCTCGACGCGCACCCGGACGTCGGCGCGCTCGGCATGCGCGCCGACGTCGTGACGCCCGACGGCACGTTCCTGTTCAAGCTCGACGTGCCGACCGATCCCGCGCGGATCCGGCGCGTGCGCTTTGCGCGTTCGTGCTTCGTGCATTCGTCGATGATGCTGCGCACGCAGGCCGTCGTCGACGCCGGCAACTATCGCGCGCGCTACCGCGCGGCCGAGGACCTCGACCTGTTCCTGCGCATCATGCGGACCGGCGCATGCGCGAACCTGCCGCAAACCGGCGTCTACTACGAGCTCAACCCCGGCGGCATCAGCGCGACGAAACGGCGCACGCAGATCCGTTCGACGCTCGCGCTCCAATGCCGCTATTTCAACCCCGCGAATCCGTACGACTGGATCGGACTCGCGAAAAACCTGCTGCACTTCGTCGTACCGCATACGTGGCTCGGTGCGCTCAAGCGCCGCGTGTTGCGCGGCGCGGCACGCGCCGAATGAGCATACCGATTGAGCACACCGATTGAGCATGCCGATCGAGTAAGCCCGTCGAGCCCGCCCATCGAGCGTCCAACGAACACTGAACACGCGCCGGCTGCGCACGCAATGAGATCCCTCGCATCATGAAGACCGAATCCCCGCTGCACGTCTGTCTGGTGTCGAACACGGCGTGGTCGATCTACAACTACCGTCACGGCACGCTCAACGCGCTGCGCGAACGCGGCATCATCGTGACCGTGATCGCGCCGAAGGACCGCACGTTCGCGCTGCTCGAACAGATCGGCGTGCGGTGCATCGATCTGCGCGTCGCGTCCAAGGGGACCAATCCGATCGAGGACCTCGCGCTGCTCGGCACGCTGCGGCGACACTACCGGACGCTGCGGCCCGATCTCGTGTTCCACTACACGATCAAGCCGAACATCTATGGATCGATTGCGGCGGCGCTCGCGCGCGTGAAGTCGATCGCGGTCACGACGGGACTCGGCTATGTGTTCATCCAGGACAGCACAGCCGCGCGCGTCGCGCGCGCGCTGTACCGTTTCGCGTTCCGGTTTCCGCGCGAGGTCTGGTTCCTGAATCGCGACGATCTCGACGCGTTTCGCGGCGAAGCGCTGCTCGCGCACCCCGATCGCGCGCGCCTGCTCAACGGCGAAGGGATCGATCTCGCGATGTATGCGCCCGACCCCACGGACACGGCCCGCGCATCGAAGCACACTGTCGACTTCATCCTGATCGGGCGTTTGCTCTGGGACAAGGGTGTCGGCGAGTACGTCGAGGCCGCGAAGACGCTGCGCGCACGCTATCCGCACGCGCGCTTCAAGCTGCTCGGCCCGGTCGGCGTGGCCAATCCGAGCGCGATCTCGCAGGCCGAGATCGATGCATGGGTCGGCGCGGGCCATGTCGAGTACCTCGGCGAAGCGCATGACGTGCGGCCGTATATCGCGCAGGCCGACTGCGTCGTGCTGCCGTCGTATCGCGAAGGCGTGCCGCGGACCTTGCTCGAAGCGTCGGCGATGGCCAAGCCGATCGTCGCGACCGATGTGCCCGGGTGCCGTGAAGTCGTCGACGACGGCGTGACGGGGCTGCTCTGCGAAGCGCGCGACGCGGGCGATCTGACCGCGAAGCTCGCCGCGATGATCGAGATGGATGCGCGCGCGCGCCGCTCGCTCGGCGAACGCGGACGCGCGAAGATGGAGGCGGAATTCGACGAGCGTCATGTCGTCGACCGGTATTTGAAGACCTTGAGCGCGCTGACAGGCCAGCGCGTCGACTCGCAGGGCGCGAACGGGAACAGCAACGGGAACAGCGAATGACACGCACGAACAAAACGATTCTGGTGACGGGCGGCGCGGGCTTCATCGGCTCGCATACGAGCGTCGAACTGCTCGGCGCGGGCTATGACGTCGTGATCGTCGACAACTTCGTGAACAGCAAGCCCGAAGCCGTGCGGCGCATCGAGCGGATCGCGGGACGCACGGTCGCGCTCCACGCGGTCGACGCATGCGATCCCGTCGCGATGGGCCGTGTGTTCGACGCGCATCCGATCGACGCGGCCATCCATTTCGCCGCGCTCAAGGCCGTCGGCGAATCCGTGCAGAAGCCGCTCGAGTATTACCGCAACAATCTCGACAGCCTGCTCGTCGTGCTCGACACGATGCGCGCGCGCGGCGCGCGGCACTTCGTGTTCAGTTCGTCGGCGACGGTCTACGGCAATCCGCACGCGGTGCCGATCGACGAGACGTTTCCGTTGTCGGCGACCAATCCCTACGGGCAGTCGAAACTCATCGCCGAACAGATCCTGCGCGATCTCGTGCGCGCCTCGCCCGATTGGCGCGTGGCGACGCTGCGGTACTTCAATCCGGTCGGCGCGCACGAGAGCGGTCTGATCGGTGAGGACCCGAACGGCATTCCGAACAACCTGATGCCCTACGTCGCGCAGGTCGCGGTCGGCAAGCTGCCCAAATTGCGCGTGTTCGGCGGCGACTACGACACGCCGGACGGCACGGGCGTGCGCGACTTCATCCACGTCGTCGATCTCGCGCGCGGCCATCTCGCGGCGCTCGACGCGCTGTTCGAGCAGGATCGCAGCGTGACGGTCAATCTCGGTACAGGCAACGGCTACAGCGTGCTCGACGCGATCCGCGCATTCGAGGCCGCGAGCGGACGGCCGATTCCTTACGAGATCGTCGATCGCCGGCCCGGCGATATCGCGTCGTGCTATGCGAATCCCGACGCGGCCGAGCGCGAACTCGGCTGGCGCGCCGCGTTCGGCCTCGAACGCATGTGCGTCGACCAGTGGCGGTGGCAGTCGACGAACCCCGACGGGTATCCGGCCGAGGCGTAAGCGGTCGGACGGCGGTTGGCGGTTGGCGGTTGGCGGTTGGCGGTTGGCGGTTGGCGGTTGGCGACGCGTACGGCGGCGCACCGCGCGCGTCCGTGCGATGGCGCACGCGCGGGCCGCTATAATCCGCCATCCCTCGCCAAAGCGCCGTCATGCTGAGCTTCGCCATCGCCTTTATCGCCTCGCTGCTCGTCACCCTGCTGATCGTGCACTACGACCACCTGCACGAACATCTGTCGTCGGATACCGATCTCGGCGGCGTGCAGAAATTTCACGCCAAGCCCGTGCCGCGCATCGGCGGCGTCGGCATTCTCTGCGGGCTGATCGTGTCGAGCGCCGAGCTCATGATCAGTTATCCGCACGTCTCGGCCGGCATCTTTCTCGTGACCTTGTGCGGCATGCCCGCGTTTCTGTCCGGCATGGCCGAGGACCTGACCAAGCGCGTGACGCCGCTCGCGCGGCTCGTCTGCACGATGGCCGCGGCGCTTGCGACTTACTGGGTCGTCGGCGCGGCGGTCACGCGCATCAGCGTGCCGTGGTTCGACGCGGCGCTCTCGATCCCCTTGATTTCGTGCGTGATCACGGTGTTCGCGGTCGCCGCGCTCGCGAACGCGGTCAACATCATCGACGGCTTCAACGGTCTCGCATCGATGGTCGCGATGATGATGTTCGCCTCGCTCGCGTACGTCGCGTTCCAGGTCAGCGATCCCGTCGTGCTGTCGGGCTCGCTGATCATGATGGGCGCGATCCTCGGCTTCTTCATCTGGAACTTCCCCGCGGGGCTGATCTTTCTCGGCGACGGCGGTGCGTATTTCGTCGGCTTCATGCTCGGCGAACTCGCGATCCTGCTCGTCATGCGCAACCCCGGCGTGTCCGCGTGGTACCCCGTGCTGCTGTTCATGTATCCGATCTTCGAGACCTGCTTCTCGATCTACCGGAAGAAGTTCATCCGCGGCATCTCGCCGGGCGTGCCCGACGGCGTGCATCTGCATATGCTCGTCTACAAGCGCCTCATGCGGTGGGCGGTCGGCTCGCACGCCGCGCGCGAAATCACGCGCCGCAACTCGCTGACCTCGCCGTATCTGTGGCTGCTCTGCATGGTCGCCGTCGTGCCCGCGACGCTGTTCTGGCGGCACACGCTGCATCTGTTCATCTTCGTCGTCGTGTTCATCGTCTCGTATGTCTGGCTCTATATGAGCATCGTGCGATTCAAGGTGCCGCGCTGGATGGTCATCCACAAGAGCCGGCGACGCTCGTAAGTCCGGGCGGTACGGCGCGCGCACGGCGGCGTCACGCCGCGCAACACGAATCTTTTTGACGCCTCTACGATCATCGCGTTGCCGGCGGCCGTCCGGCCCCTTTACCGGTGCGCGATGAAAATCCGACTGATCAATCCGAACACGACGGTCCGCATGACCGAGGTCATGGGGGCTTGCGCGCGCGCCGTCGCCGCGCCCGGCACGCAGATCGACGCGGTGAGCCCGCGCGACGGCCCGCCATCGATCGAGGGCTGGTACGACGAATCGCTCGCGCTGCCCGGATTGCTCGCCGAAATCGCGGCCGGCGAACGCGACGCGTGCGACGCCTATGTGATCGCATGCTTCGGCGACCCGGGCCTCTATGCGGCGCGCGAATGCGCACGCGGGCCCGTCATCGGCATCGCCGAGGCCGCGATGCATGCGGCAAGCGTCATCGCGCCGAGCTTCGCGGTCGTCACGACGCTCGCGCGCACGTGCGGCATGGCCTGGCATCTGGCCGAGCGATACGGCATGAAGCGCTTCTGCAAGAACGTGCGCGCGACCGATATCGCGGTGCTCGATCTCGACCAGCCCGGCTCGGACGCGCGGCGCCTGATCATCGACGAATGCCGCCGCGCGCTCGACGAAGACGGCGCCGAAGCGATCGTGCTCGGCTGCGCGGGCATGGTCGATCTGTGTCACGCGATTGAAGACGCGATCGGCGCACCCGTCGTCGAAGGCGTGACCGCGGCCGTCAAATGGGCCGAAGCGCTCGTTTCGCTGAAGTTGGCCACCGCCAAGCGCGGCGAGTACGCAGCCCCGCTGCGCAAGCCATACGACGGCGCGCTCGCGCCGTGGAGTCCGTCGGGCGGCGGCCGCTGAAGCGAAGCACGCCGCTTGCCCCGGATCCGGGTCTGTAACTCTCCCGATTGCGTTTGCCGATGCGCGCCGCCAGGTACGCGCATTGCTCCGCACAGCCCGTGAAATGCATGGCAATCCATGCACATCATGAATGCGCTGCGTAACGCGGCCGACGCTGGCATAGTCTGCCCCAGCGGTCCGAACGCATGGCGTCGCGAACGCATGCGCCCGACCGACGACATGCAGATCGCGTTCGTGTCGGGCGAACGCCCAACTCGGGTACATCGATGCAAAAGGCAACACGATCTTCGCGGGTCGCGGCCGTGCTGAGCGTGGCCGGCGCCGCGTTCTCTCCGCTTGCGCACGCCGATCTCGGCGTGACGTTCGCGGGCGGCGTCGCGAATCACCATACGACCACGCTCGACGCCGCCGTCGTCTGGGATCCAAATCTTCACTGGTGGCAGATGGGCGACTGGAGCTTTTCGCTGCTCGGCGAGTTCCATGCGGCCCAGATCCGCAACACCGAAGGCGTCGATCCCCGCACGGTCGCCGCCTTCGGCGTGACCCCCGTATTCCGGATCGGCAAGGACGGTGGCCCGATCCGTCCGTTCTTCGAAGCCGGCGTCGGCGTGCGGCTGCTGAGCGGCGTGCACTTGAACGAGGCCTACGACATCAGCACGGCGTTCCAGTTCGCCGACATGGTCGGCGTCGGCCTCAAGTTCGGCGGCAAGGGTCAATACGAACTCGGCTACCGGTTCGAGCACCTGTCGAACGCGAGCATCAAGCGCCCGAACCCCGGCATCAATTTCGAACAGCTCTACGTCGGCTACATGTTCTGACGTCTCAGACCGCGTGCGCGCGCAGGTCCTTGACGATCGCGCCGAGCACGTTGAGATCGAACGGCTTCGCGAGCACGTCGAACCGTTCGCTCGCGCGATCGAGTTCGTGCGCATATCCCGTCATCAGCACGATGCGCTGCAAGGGCATGTCGCGGCGGATATGTTCGGCGAAGTCGATGCCGTTCATGCTGCCCGGCATATGAATGTCCGACAGGATCAGATCGAACGAGGCGCCCGTATCGAGCAGCCGCAACGCGTCGTCCGCGTTCTTCGCGTGCGTGACGTCGCAGTCCATGAGATCGAGCACGGCCTCCATGCCCGCCGCGACCTCGAAGTTGTCCTCGAGGATCAGGATGCGCGGGTGGCTTTCCGTACCCGGCGCCTGAGCGACTTCGACGATGGGCTCCTCGACGGTCGGCACCGCGCCCGTCGAGCCCGGCAAATAAACGCGCACCGCCGTGCCGATCCCCTCGGAACTTTCAAGCCGGACCGTGCCGCCCGAGTGCCGGCAGAACGCGAGCACATGCGCGAGACCGAGTCCCGCGCCGGTCCCCGCGGGTTTCGTCGAGAACATCGGTTCGAGCGCGCGTTCGAGCACCTCGGGCGTCATGCCGCGGCCGTTGTCGGAGATCGACAGCACGACGTAGCGTCCCGGCGCGAGTTCGTGCTGGCCGTCGGGCAGACGGACATTGCGCGTCGCGATCCGCAACTGTCCGCGGCCCGACATCGCATCGCGCGCATTGACCGCGATATTGACGACGGCGAGTTCGAGCTCGTGCGCATCGACGAACACGGGCCACGTATCGTCGCGCACGTCGTAGATCACGCGCGTGCCGGGGCCGGCCGCGGTCTGGATCAGCGCATCCGTTTGCCGGAACCATTCGGGCAGCGCGATGTTCTCGCGATTCATCGGCTGCTTGCCCGCGATGCCGAGCAGGCGTCGCGTGATGGCCTGCCCCGCGCCGATCGCGCGCTCGATCGAATCGACTTCGAGATCGATGCCGAAGTAATGCTTCTTGCGCGCGACATCGAGATTCGACGACACGACCATCAGCATATTGTTGAAGTCGTGCGCGATCGTCGCCGCGAGGTTGCCGAAGCCTTCCATGCGGCGCTCTTGCGCGGTCAGGCGATCGGCCGTGACGCGTTGATCGTGACCGACACGCCAGCGCTCCCATGCGCCCGCGTCGTCGGCGATCCAGCGCAGCGCGTAGACGATGAGCACGAACGCGAGACCGCACGGCAGCAGCGTCGCGAGCGTGACGATCGCCATCGATCCGAGCCAGGCCCGCACGATCGAGCGCTCGTCGACGGCGGCCGCGACATAGAGCGGCGCGTCGTTGATGCGCCGGAACGCGACGACGCGATCGGGCTGGCCGTCGTGCGCGGCCGTGTGGATCATGCCCGAGAGCGTTTCCTCTCGCAGCGCCTGGGCGAACTCGGGGTCGAGCGGCTGCTGGGGCGCATCGAACGGGACCGGCGGATAGCGCGCGATCAGCGCGCCGTCGCGCCGGTAGAAGCTGAGGGACAACGCGCGATTCGCGCCGATGAGGTCGCGATAGTAGTCGACGAAATAACTGCGCTTGAGCGCGACCGTCACGACACCGCGAAAGGTCTGCTGCGCGTCGAGCCGCGCGATGGCCGCGACGAACACCTCGGAGCCGCTGACGACGCCGCGCAAAGGCAATGAAAAGTACTTCGACGGCCAGACCCCGCGCGCGCCGATAAAGTCCTCGCGCCCGCTGATATTGACCGGCGGCACCGGGTATTCACGGCTCGACGCGAGCAGCGAGCCCGAGCTGTCGAAGATCGACAGCGCCGAGATCTCCGGGTACCCCTCGGTCAAACGCGAAAGCCAGTTGTAGAGTTGCCGCTGATCGCGCGAGATATCGGCGGCCGTGCGCGCGCTGAGTCCGTCGATCACGCGCGACTGGAGTTCGGCGTCCATGTCGACGACCTTGATCGCGTGCTCCTGGGCGACGCGCGCGATCCGGTCGATGCTTTCGTTGGCCTGCACTTGCCGGCGATGCAGATCCACGCGGCCGTAGATCGCGAGATACGCGAGCGGGAGCACGACGATCAGCACGAGCACGACGCGCAACGCGCGTCGGATCTTCCCGACGTCCCGCGTCGGTGCGGCGTAGTCCGTCTCAAACGATCGATCGGTGCCGGTCATCGATGGGCGTACGTGCAGATGAGTGACCGGCGTACCGAGCCGGAGACGGGGCGACCTCGAGCAGGCCATGCAGACCGTCGAACGCATGGGGCAAAAGCATAAAACACACGCGCTGAATCCGCCAGTTTGCCTACGACGAAAGCCATCTGCGGCGAGCGGCGTCCAGCCGGATATGCCGGCTATGGACCTCACGTGCCATACGACGCGCAGGACCCGTGGGCCCTTGGCATACCGCGGGCGGGCGCAGTATGCCGTTGCGTTACGGCGCGCTACAGGGCGAACTTTACGGAGCGAATTCGAGCCGAAGCCCATGCCGGCGACAGGGCTTCGACAGGTATAAGCTAGCGGGAGCCCGCATGCCGCGAGGACCCAGATGGCCGAAGACCTGCAGCACGATTCCGTCGCGCCGGATGCCGGCGCATCGGGCACGCCTGTGCAACCGCGCATCCGCGCGATGCCCGCGCCGTTCGCGCCGCCGCCGCCGCGCATCTCGACCCCGGCGCATGCCGCGCCCGCGCCTCAACCGATCTGCGCGGACGTGCTGCTCGAGAAATACGCCAAAGGCGACGAGACCGATGTCGACGCGATCTACCGGCGCGTCGCGCGCGGCGTCGCGCAGGCCGAGCCCGAGCCGCTGCGTGCCGATGCGCAAGCAGCGTTCGTCGAGAATTTCGCGCGCGGCGCGCTCGGCGCGGGACGCATCATGAGCGCGGCGGGCGCCGATATCGCGGCGACGCTGATCAACTGTTTCGTCCAGCCCGTCGGCGATTCGATCCAGGGCGTCGACGAAGACGGTCTGCCCGGCATCTATGTCGCGCTGCTTCAGGCCGCCGAAACGATGCGCCGCGGCGGCGGCGTCGGGTACAACTTCTCCGCGATCCGGCCCAAGGGCGCGCGCGTGCATTCGACGGGATCCGCCGCGTCCGGGCCGTGCAGCTACATGGACGTCTTCGACGCATCGTGCCGCACGGTCGAAAGCGCGGGCGCGCGACGCGGCGCGCAGATGGGCATCCTCGATTGCGATCATCCGGACCTGCTCGAATTCATCACGGCCAAACACGCGCAGGGACGCTGGAACAACTTCAACGTCTCGGTCGCCGTCACCGATGCGTTCATGCAGGCCGTGGCCGACGACGCCGTCTGGGAACTCGCGCATCGCGCCGAACCGTCGCCCGCGCTCAAGGCGTCGAACGCCGTACGACAGCGCGCCGACGGCAAATGGGTCTATCAGGAAATCCGCGCGCGTGCGATCTGGGACGTCGTGATGCGCTCGACGTACGACGTCGCCGAACCCGGTGTCGTCTTCGTCTCGCGCATGAACGAGGACAACAACCTGCGCGCGATCGAGACGATCCGCGCGACGAATCCCTGCGGCGAGCAGCCGCTGCCCGCCTACGGCTGCTGCAATCTCGGCCCTTTGAATCTCACGCGCTTCGTCGTCGACCCGTTTGCGGCGCGCCATGGCGGCGTCGCGTCGTTCGATTGGGACGGCCTGATCTGGAGCACGCGCACGCAGGTCCGCTTTCTCGACGACGTGCTTGACGTGACGCTCTGGCCGCTGCGCGAACAGCATGCGGAAGCCCACGCGAAGCGCCGGATCGGCGTCGGCTTCACGGGGCTCGGCGATGCGCTCGTGATGCTCGGCCTGCGCTACGACAGCGCCGAGGGCCGCGACTACGCCGCGCGCATCGCGCAGACGCTGCGCGATGCGGCCTATGCGGCGTCGGTCGATCTCGCGCGCGAGCGCGGGCCGTTTCCGGCCTTCGACGCGCGCGACTATCTCGCGCCCGGCACGTTCGCATCGCGCCTGCCGCAGGCGCTGCAGGATGCGATCCGGCGCGACGGCATCCGCAACAGCCATCTGCTCTCGATCGCGCCCACGGGCACGGTGAGTCTCGCGTTCGCGGACAACGCCTCGAACGGCATCGAGCCCGCGTTCTCATGGACCTATCAGCGTACGCGCCGCCTGGCCGACGGATCGCATCAGACGACGACCGTCGAAGATCATGCGTATCGCCTCTATCGCGAACTCGGCGGCGACACGGCCGCGCTGCCTGGCTATTTCGTCAGCGCGCTCGACATGTCGGCCCAAGATCATCTCGAGATGATGGCGGCCGTGCAGCCGTTCATCGATACGTCGATCTCGAAGACCGTCAACGTGCCCGAGGACTATCCGTTCGAGGCCTTCGAGGATCTCTATGTCGAAGCCTGGCGCAGAGGTCTCAAGGGACTCGCGACCTACCGTCCGAACACGACGCTCGGCGCGGTCCTGTCGGTCGCGCCGCCGAGCACGCCGAGCGATGCGCCGAGCCCCGATCCCGATCTCTACCTCGATAGCGAGACCGATCCGCTGCGCATCGCGATCGATCACCGTCCGCGCGGCGAGCTGCCCGCGATCATCGAGAAGGTCGAGTACCTGACGGCCGCCGGCAAGAAGTCGCTCTATGTCGCGGTGTCGTTTCTCGAAGTCACGGGGCGGCTCGGCGGCGCCGACGTCACGATCGACCGGCCGATCGAGTTCTTCATGCCGGCGGGTCAGCGCGACGAATCGCAGCAATGGATCACGGCGACGATGCGCTCGCTGTCGCTCGCCGCGCGCGGCGGCTTCGTCGCGCGCAATCTGCAGGACCTGCGCAAGGTGTCGTGGGACCGCGGACAAGTGCGTCTGGGCGAGGTCAAGCGGCTCGACGGGCATCGCGTGCCGCGCTGGCACGACTCGGAAGTCGCCGCGCTCGCTTACGCGATCCAGCAGATTCTCTACCGCCGCGGCTTCCTCGACGCGGAGGGCGGCCAGGTCCCGTCGCGCGAACTCGCGCGGCTGCGCGCCGAACGCGCGCCCGAGGCACCGGGCCCGGGCGAAACGACGGCCGGCGCGGCGTCGCTCCCGCGCGGTATCGGCGCGGACGGACTCGCCGGACCTCCGGGCGGCGTCGCGGGTCCCGTGACCGGCAACGACGCCATGCCGGACACGCGCATCGCGAACGGCGCCCCGCATGCGCTGCTGCCGATGCACGGCAGCACGTGCGCGACGTGCGGCGCGAACGCCGTGATCCGCAAGGACGGATGCGACTTCTGCACCGCATGCGGCGAAGTCGGCGCCTGCGGCTGAACACACTCGCCGTCGAATCGACGCGTCGTGGCATGCGCGGGCTCGCCGTCGGTACGCTCGTTATGTGTAACACTCAGTTACACATGTAACGACTCGATTTTCTATTTGGAACGCATGTGATTCCACGCGATCCGTCGCGCTAAATACTTTTTTGAAAGCGACGTCATGTCGTACGACGAACGCCTTTGCCCGGCATGTCACGCTTAAATCTCGGCGAGACGCTGATTCATCTGTTAAATGAATCGGGAAAATAAAATGACAGATCGGGTCATTCTTCCATTCAACCCCATGGATAAAGGGTTTGAGATAGATCGGTTCAATCAATTCATCAGATGTTTGACAAATATGATCTGATAAGTCTGACTTAAGGAGTTTCCCGATCTTTTATTCCGCAGGGCTTGTCTAAAGAATCGCTTTTGATTAATGTCATTAACACGCGCCGCCCAGAGCGCGATCCCAGAAGCAGGCCATTACGTTTCGAAGTGTAAAGGGACCGTTACAAACGGGTGATTCACACGCACGTCATCAGAAACACGGCGTGACGCAATGACGAATCGGCGTTTGAAACGCGAGGCACAGGACGCCGTCACGGCGCAGCACGCGAACGGTGTTTTTTCCCCCGAACCGACCCGACTCGGGCGCCGCCGGCCTTGATGCGCCGCGACCGCGTCGTCGAAACGTCGACGAGACGAACCGCGCGCGGATCGAACGCGCGCATCGGGATAGGGATCGGGGCAACCATGGATCAGACCGACACGGCCCACGACACGGTACGCACCGTCGTCTGGCTGGCCGCCGACAAAGATGACGCCGCCTTCGCGGACCTCGCGCGCCTGGGCTGGACCGTCGTGCACGCGGGCACCACGGCGCAGGCTGAACGCGCCCTCGCCGATCGGACCGCGGACGTCGGGCTCGTCGATGTCGCGTACGACAGCAGCCCTCAGGAGCTTGCCGCGCTCGCGGCATTCGTCAAACGCGGCAACGCCATCTGGGTCGCGATGATCTCGCCCGGTCAGATCGACGACGAGGGCGTATGCCGGTTCATCCTCGATTACTGCTTCGACTTCGTCACGCGGCCGTGTCCGGTCGAACGCCTGGGCTTCGCGCTCGGCCATGCGCATGGCCTCGCGCGCCTCAAACGCGCCGCCGACGCGGCGCCGGCCGTCGCACGCGACGCCGTGCTCGGCCGGCACGCGATGATCGGTCAATGCGACGCGATGCAGCAACTCTATCGCCGCATCGATCGATGCGCGACGAACGACGCGTCGGTCTTCATTGCGGGCGAATCGGGCACGGGCAAGGAACTCACGGCGCGAGCCGTGCACGACCGCTCGGCGCGCGCGGGCGAACCGTTCGTCGCGATCAATTGCGCGGCCATTCCGCCGTCGCTGCTGCAAGCCGAACTGTTCGGCTATGAGAAAGGCGCATTCACGGGTGCACTGCAGCGCAAGATCGGCCGTATCGAGGCCGCGCATCGCGGGACCTTGTTTCTCGACGAGATCGGCGACATGCCGCATGAATGTCAGGCCGTGCTGCTCCGGTTTCTTCAGGAAGGCACGATCGAACGGCTCGGCGGCCGCGAGTCGGTCCGCGTCGACGTGCGCGTGATCTCGGCGACCCACGTCGATCTCGACGAAGCGATCGCTCAGGGACGCTTTCGGGCCGACCTCTATCACCGGTTCTGCGTGCTCAGGCTCGTCGAGCCGCCGCTGCGCGAGCGCGGCGGCGACATCAAGCTGCTCGCCGACCATGCGCTGCGCATGTATATGCAGGACGGACACCGGAAAATCCGCGGGTTCTCGGCCGATGCGACGATCGCAATGATGAACTACGCGTGGCCCGGCAACGTACGCGAGCTCATCAACCGTGTGCGGCGAGCGGTCGTCATGACCGAGGATCGCGTGCTGAGCGCCGTCGATCTCGGCCTCGACACGTCGTCGGCGGGCCCCGCCGAAACGCTCGCCGAGATCCGCAATCGCGCCGAACGCGAGGCCGTCGCGAGCGCGCTCAAGCGCAACGGCTACAACCTCAGCGAAGCCGCGAACGAACTCGGCGTATCGCGCGCGACGCTCTACCGGCTGATCGCGGCCACGGGTCTGCAAAGCGAGATCCCGCCGGGGATCGCCTCGCCTCGCGAAGCGTCGTCGGCAAAGGTCTGACGACGGCCGCGCGTCCGCGCGCGATAATCTCCGCTTGCGGCGCTGCGCCGCCGATTTCGAGGAGATCCCGCATGAACCCGAAACTCACGCGCCAGGCGCTCGTCGCCGCCGCGCTGGCCGGACTCGCCGCCGCCGGAACCGGCGTCGCGCATGCCGATGACAACGTGGCGTGCTTCGGCATCGCGAAGGCCGGCCAGAACGATTGCGCGAGCAAGACCGGCGTGCACGATTGCGCCGGACAGGCGAAGGTCGACCACGACAAGGGCGACTTCAAGAACGTGCCCAAGGGCACCTGCGAAAAGATGGGCGGCAAGGTCGAACACTGAGCGCCGCGCCTTCATGGCTGCCGCGTCGTGCTCATCGTCCTCATCGTCCTCAGCGAGCGCAATGAGCACAATGCGCGCAGCGAGCATGACGAGCGCATCAAACGCCTCGAACATGTCGAACGCATCGAACCCCACGGCTTCACACGCACGGCAAACGCGCGCCCGCGCGCCGTCGGGCGTCGGCATCGGGCTGCGGCATGCGCACTATCGCGACTTCCTCGCGCGCGTGCCCGCGATCGACTGGGTCGAAGTCCATAGCGAAAACTATTTCGGCGACGGCGGCTACGACCTGCACGTGCTCGCGACCGTGCGACGCGATCTGCCTGTGAGCCTGCACGGCGTCGGCCTCGGCCTCGGCTCGCCGACGCCGCTCGATCTCGAACACCTCGCCAAGCTCGCACGGCTCGCCGCGCGCATCGAACCCGCCGCCGTATCCGAACATCTGTGCTGGGGCGCGACGCCCGCGGGCCACCTGAACGACCTGCTGCCGATGCCGCTGACCCGCGATGCGCTCGATCGGCTGTGCGCGCGCATCGCACGTGTACAGGACGCATTGCGCCGACCGGTCCTTATCGAGAACGTCTCGACCTATCTACGCTTTCGCGACGATACGTTCGGCGAGACAGGCTTCCTCGCGGAACTCGCGCGGCGTACGGGGTGCGGCGTGCTGCTCGACGTCAACAACCTCTACGTGAACGCGTGCAATCACGGCGAGGATCCGATCGCCGCGATCGACGCGCTGCCGCCGGCATGCGTCGGCGAAATCCATCTCGCGGGCCATCGCGTGACCGAGGTCGCCGTCGTCGACGACCATGGCGCGCGCGTCGCGCCCGACGTCTGGCGGCTTTATGAACATGCCGTGCGCCGCTTCGGCGACGTCCCGGCGCTCATCGAATGGGACACCGACGTGCCCGCGCTCGACGTGCTGCTCGATGAAGCCGCGCTCGCACGCGAGACGCGCGATCGCGTGCTCGCGTCGATGCGCGACGCATCGATCGATAGGCATGAGGCACCCGATGTCCGCCCATGACGACACACGCGACGCGGCCGACGCGCATGACACGCGCGATGCGCTGACGGACCTGCAGATCCGGTTTGCCGACGCCATCCGCGACGCGACGCACACGCCCTTGCTCGCCGACGCGCTCGTCTGCGCCGATCAAACGGCTGCGGATCGTGCCGTGACCCATACCGCGCCCGATATCACGGCCCGTACCCAAGCCGACACCGAGGCCCGTATCGAGACCCGCGCCGAGGCCGATATCGATGCCAATATCGAGACACCGATCGGCGCCCCGCCTCAAAACCTCATCGAGGCCCGCCTGGCGCTCTATCGCGGCCACGTTCACGCGCATCGGCACGCCGCGCTGTCGAATGCGTATCCCGTGTTGCGGTCGCTCGTCGGCGCGCCCTACTTCGAGCGCCTTGCACGTGCCTATGGCGCGGCCCATCCGCCGGCGAGCGGCGACCTGCACGGATTCGGCCATGCGATGGCGGCCTTCGTACCGACGTATGAAACGGACCCGCGCTTCGCGTATTTCGGCGATATTGCGGCGCTCGAATGGGCCGTGCACGCCGCCTATTACGCCGCCGACGTGACACCGTTCAGCGTCGCCGACTGGGCCGCGGTCGAAGCGGACCTGCTCGACGCGCGCATCGCAATTCACCCCGCGTGCGCGGCGATCGCGTCGCCGTATGCAATCGCGCGCATCTGGACCGCGCATCAACCGGACGGCGTCTTTCCGGCGGTGATCGACACGCGCGCGTATGTGCTCGTCGTACGGCCCGCCTGGCAACCGACGGTGCTCGACCAGTCCGAGGCCGCGCACCGCGCGTGGACCGCGCTGGCGCGCGGCCAAACGCTGAACGCGGCGCTCGACGCAGCGTTCGAGGCCGATGCCACGTTCGATTTCCCGGCGCAATGGCGGATCTGGATCGAATCGGCCGCCGTCGTCGGCAGGGTTGGCGCCCCGTCCGACGCGTCCTGATGCATTCTGATGTGTCCGCCCGCGCCGCTCGGCACCGATCCGGCGCGACCGCGAGGCCCGCACGCCAGGCGCTCGCACGCGAAAACGTCATTTTGTTACCGTCTGCAATATGGACGTCATATTGAGTCATCACGCGCACGGGCAAAAGCATGCGATCATTTACCTGTTTAGTTTCCGTAAGAAACGGTAAAGCCTGCGGTAAAGCGATCGCGGAGAGTGAAGGTGAGTGCCCCCAAGACAGTGAATATCCATGAAACGGCCTTGGCCGCAACGGGCGTCGCGCGCCATATCCACCCGATCGCCCCGACCGCGTGGGCCGCGCCCGTGCTGTGGCTCACGGGCTTGTCGGGGGCCGGCAAATCGACGTTGGCCATCGGGGCGAGCCGGCTGCTCGAACGCCGCGGCTTCCGGACCATCGTCATCGACGGCGACGCGCTGCGCGCGGGCCTCAGCAAGGACCTCGGATTCTCGGCGGAAGACCGCGCCGAAAGCGTGCGGCGCGCGTCGGAGGTGGCGGCGCTCTGTTCGCGGGCCGGCATCACGACGTTCGTCGCGCTCGTGTCTCCGTTCGAAATCGATCGTGCGAACGCACGCGCGGCCGTCGGCGGGCTGTTCCACGAGGTGTACGTCGACACCGACTATGCGACCTGCCGCGCACGCGATCCGAAGGGTCTCTACAAGCTTGCGGAACAGGGCAAGATCCGCAACTTCACGGGGCTCGATTCCCCGTACGAAGCGCCCGCGCATCCCGATCTCGTCGTCAGCACGATGTCCGAAGACCCGGCCGCCTCGATTCTCAAGCTCGCGACCTACGCGATGCACGCAAGTCTGCACAGCCCCCTCGAGAGCCTGCCGGCCGCCAGCGCCTGAAGCGAGCGCCTGACGCCTTCGCCGCGCGCTAGCCGTTCGATGTCGATGTCGACGCGATCGACGTCAGCACGGGCGTCACGGCCGGCGCGTATTCGACGACCCACTTGCGCAGTTCGCGCCGCACCTCGTCATCGCCCGGGATCCGATGCTGCATGAGCCACGGCAGCAGCTCGTCGAGCAGATTGCCGGGCACCTCGCGCGCGCGCGCGATCCGCAGCTTCGCGTGATGCGTGGGCCGCGTCGTCTCCTCGTCCGCGAGCAGCTCCTCGTAGAGCTTCTCGCCCGGGCGCAGTCCCGAGTAGACGATCTTGATCTGGTCGTCGCGGAAACCGTATAGACGGATCAGGTCGCGCGCGAGATCGGCGATCCGCACGGGCTGGCCCATGTCGAGCAGAAAAATCTCGCCGCCCTCGCCCATGCTCGACGCCTGAAGCACGAGTTGCGCGGCCTCCGGGATCGTCATGAAGAAGCGCGTGATCTCCGGATGCGTGACCGTCACGGGCCCGCCCTTGGCGATCTGCTGCTGAAACTTCGGAATCACGCTGCCCGCGCTGCCGAGCACGTTGCCGAAGCGGACCGTTTCGAAATGCGTGGCGTCCGTCTGCTGCTGAAGCGACTGCAAGGCCATTTCGGCGAGACGTTTCGATGCGCCCATCACGTTCGTCGGGTTCACCGCCTTGTCGGTCGAGATCATGACGAAGCGATCGACGTGGTGCCGCATCGCCGCGCGCGCGACGCGATAGGTCCCGAGCACGTTGTTGCGGACCGCCTGCCACGTGTTGATCTCTTCCATCATCGGCACGTGCTTGTACGCGGCCGCGTGATAAACGATATGCGGCGCGTATTTCTGCATGACCTGGTCGAGCAGCAGCGAATCCTTGACGTCGCCGACGACCGGCACGACCGGAATCTGCGCGAAGCGCTCCTGCGTTTCCTCGATGAGCTTGTACATCGCGAATTCGGAGATCTCGTACGCGATGAGCTGAGCCGGATTGAAGCGCAGGATCTGGCGGCAAAGCTCGGAGCCGATCGAGCCGCCCGCGCCCGTTACCATGACCACGCGCCCCGTGAGCAGCGCCTCGACATGCGGCGTATCGATCGAGACCGCCTCGCGCCCGAGCAGATCCTCGAGGTCGATCTGACGCACGCGCGTGAGGAAGGGCAAGCCTTGCGTCATCGGCGTCAACGCGGGCAGCACCATCGCATTGACACCGGCGCGCACGCAGAGCGTCGCGACGCGGCGATGGACCTCGGCCGTCGCGTTCGGCATGGCGATAATCACGTTCTCGACGCGATGCAACTCGGCGAGCTGCGCGAGATCGCCGATCGCACCGAGCACCGTATACCCGTGAATCTCGCGCCCTTGCTTGGCCACGTCGTCGTCTAGCAGACCGACGAGACGCCATTCGGGCGAACGGCGCAACTCGCGCGCGAGGCTCGCGCCGTCCTCGCCCGCGCCGATCACGAGCACGGGCTTGCCCTGGCTCACGAGGCCGCCGTAGCGATAGAACTCCTTGGACGCGCGATAGAAACCGCGTGCGCCGCCCATCACGAGGAATAACAGAATCGGGCCGACCATCAGCACGCTGCGCGGAATCGGCGGCACGGGCTGGAGCATCGCCGCGACGACGGTCGTCAGCAGCGCGCCCGCGACGACGGCCTTCGCGATGCGCACAAGATCGGGGAGGCTCGCGAAAACCCACATGCCGCGATAGAGGCCGAACGCGCGAAACATGACCGCGTAGAGCGGCGTCACCCAGAGGATCGCGCGCACGCCGCCATGCGCGAACGGCCCCGGCGGCGGGCCGTTGAAACGGATCAGATAGGCCGCGATCCACGTGCAGACGACGGCCGAGACGTCGAATATGAACGCCGCGAGCGACAGCACGCGCGCGTTGAACACCATCTGTTTGAGCGTACGCATCGTCTGTCGGTCCTCAGTACGCGGGCGCGTGACGCCAGCGTCGATCGACGGTCCAACCGAGCGCCGCGAGCACGAGCAGCCAGCCCGCGAGCACCGCGAGCGGCCACAGGCCCGGCAGCGCGATCGACGCGCACGCGAGCGCAATGCCGCACGCCATGATCAGGTGCCACAGCAGCACGACGGGCGTGTGCGCGCCGGCCATGCCGATCATGCGCTGATAGTAGTGCTGGCGATGCGCCTCCCAGAAGCGTTCGCCGCGCAACAGCCGCTTGAGCAGCGTCACGGTCGCATCGAAGATGAACGGCGCGAAGACGAAGAGCGGAAACCAGAACGGCCAGACCTTCGTCTGCCAGCCCCAATATCCGAGGCCGCCCGCGAGAAAGCCGAGCGGGATAGAACCCGCATCGCCGAGAAAGACCTTCGCACCCGGGAAATTGAACACGAGGAAACCCGCCGCCGCGGCCGACACCGCGGCCGCCGCGAGGCACAGATCCGGATGCGACGCGCCGGCCATCCACGCATACCCGGCAAACCCGAGCACGGCCATGCCGCCCGCGAGACCGTTCGCGCCGTCCATGAAGTTATAGAGATTGCTGACCCAGACGAGCGCGACGACGATGGGCGCCGCGAGCCAAAGCGCGTCCACGGGCGGCCGCAGCGCGACGAGCGCGATCGCCGCGAAAAGATGCCCGGCGAATCGATAGCGGGCCGGCAATCCGCGCCGATCGTCGATCTGCGAGAGCAGGCCGAGAAACAGCGCGAGCACGGCGAGCGGCCACAGCGATCGCGACACGGCGAGGATCACCAGCGTGCCGACCGGCGTCACCGCCCAGCCGCCGACGCGCGGCGTCGGACGCGTATGCAGCGAACGCGCATTCGGAATGTCCATCGCGAGCTTCCATGCCGCGCCGGTGCCGAGCAACAGCGCGAGAACCAGCGCGCTGGCGACGAACGCGACGACGGCCGTCGCGAGCAAGGTGTTCGTAAAGCTCAAGGTCACGCAGCGGTCCGGCGGTCAATGGGGAAAGTCGGAACGATACCATGCGGCCGTACGGCTCAAGGCCGTCTGCACGGTCGCGGGCGGCGTCCATCCGA
This sequence comes from Pararobbsia silviterrae, assembly GCF_003628125.1. Classification (GTDB taxonomy): domain Bacteria; phylum Pseudomonadota; class Gammaproteobacteria; order Burkholderiales; family Burkholderiaceae; genus Pararobbsia; species Pararobbsia silviterrae. Next base: position 871,836 of record NZ_RBZU01000001.1, on the reverse strand, counting down.
GCCGTTCGCGGAGCTTGCCGATATCGAGCCGCAGCGGATCGATCAAGCGCCGCACGGCCTCGCCGCGACCCGTGACGCGGCCGGCCAGACGCAGCATCGACGCCGGAATCGCGACGAGCCGCGCGCGCCGCCCGAGCGCCGCGGCCATCAGCTCGATGAGCTCGGCGACCGACACGTCGTGACCGTCGGACACATGGAAGATCTCGCCCGACGCAGCCGGGTGCTCGGCGCATGCGAGCATCGCCGACACGAGGTTTTCGACCGCGACGAGACTACGCGGCGCGCTCGCCGCGCCGAGCGGCAACGGCAGCCCGCGCGCGACCGCACGAAACAAGCTCAGGAAGTTCGCGCCGACGCCCGGTCCGTAGACGAGCGGCGGCCGGATCACGACGATCTCCATCCCCGTTTGCCGGCCGAGTTCGAACAGCGCGAGTTCGGCCTCGCGTTTCGAGATCCCGTACGGATCGTCGGGACGCGCGGGGTCCGACTCGCGCAACGCGCGTCCCGGATCGCTGTCCTCGCCGAGCGCCTTGATGCTGCTGACGTAGACGAAGCGGCGCACGCCCGCGCGCGCGGCGGCGCGCGCGACGCGCAGCGTCGCCTCGACGTTGACCGCGCGGAACGCGGCGAGCGGATCGCTCGCCGTGTCGCGCATGACATGCACGCGCGCCGCGAGATGGAACACGCAGTCGGGCGTGAAACCGGCCGGCCACGCGGCGTCGATCCGCGTGAAATCGTCGCCGGCTTCGAGGTCGTCGGGCGGCGCGGCCCGGCGTCCGTCATCGGCGACATCCGCGACATGCTCGGCGCTCACGGCACGCACGAGACGCACGACGCGCGCACCGCGCGCTTCGAGCGCGGGCACGAGTTCCGCGCCCACGAAACCCGTCGCGCCCGCGACGAGATAGGTCTTCATCGCCGAAGCTTCCGACGTTTCTTGATGGCTGTGTTGTCCGCCGTACATAGCTCGGAAAGCAAATCCTTTAGCCTGCTTGCAGGGGTGATCAATGCATCACGGAACCTGAACAAGGCGTTTGAGGGATGTCGTTTCGTCCGACGACGACGCCGGTATTTGTCGAATCGACACGAGGTCACAGTATGCATGCGATCGAAGCGTTAGCCGGTCAGACCACCCGGCTGGTGCCCGTGATTATCTGCGGCGGCGCGGGCACGCGGCTGTGGCCGGTCTCGCGCGAAGCCTTTCCGAAGCCGCTCATGCGCCTCGAAGACGGACAAAGCCTGCTGCAGAAGACCTTCCTGCGCGCGTGCCGTTTGCCGGGCGTCAGCGAGATCATGATCGTGACGAATCGCGAGACGTATTTTCTCGCAAAAGACGATTGCCGCGAGACCGGCGTCGACGACGTGACCGTGGGCTTCGTGCTCGAACCCGTCGCGCGCAATACCGCCCCCGCGATCGGCGCCGCCGCGCTGGCCGTGCGCGAACGCCACGGCGACGACGCGACGATGCTCGTGCTGCCCGCCGACCATCTGATCCACGATCTCGACGCGTTCGAAGCGGCCGTCGCGCGTGCGGCGCAGGCCGCGCAAGCAGGACGCATCGTGACGTTCGGCATCGCGCCGACGCGGCCCGAAACCGGTTACGGCTATATCGAAGTCGACGCGCCGATCGCGAGCGCCGCGATTCATGACGTCTCGCGCTTTGTCGAAAAGCCGTCCGCCGACATCGCCGAAATGTACGTGCACGGCCGCAAGCATCTCTGGAACGCGGGGATGTTCTGCTTCCGTCCGGACGTGATCCTCGACGCGCTCGATACGCATGCGAGCGCGGTCTCCGGTCCGATCGCGCAGGCCGTCGCGCGCGCCGCGCGCGCGCAATCCGACGACGGCTACTCGATCGAACTCGATCCGATGTCGTTCAAGCACGCCGAGAATGTGTCGATCGACTATGCGGTCATGGAACGCGCGTCGAACGTCGCCGTCGTGCCGTGCGACATCGGCTGGAGCGACATCGGCTCGTGGCAGGCCATCAGCGAATTGACCAAGCCCGATACGGCCGGCAATCGCGTGCAGGGCGCCGTGTCGCTGCACGACGTCGAGAACTGCTTTATCCGCGGCGAAACGCGCATGATCGGCGCGCTCGGCATTCATGACCTCATCATCGTCGACACGCCCGACGCGCTGCTCGTCGCGAGCCGCGACCGCGCCGAGGACGTCAAGCAGATCGTCGCGCGCCTGAAGACCGACGGTCACCAGTCGTGCAAGCTGCATCGGACCGTGCATCGCCCGTGGGGCACCTACACGGTGCTCGAGGAAGGCGAGCGCTTCAAGATGAAACGCATCGTCGTGAAGCCCGGCGCATCGCTGTCGCTGCAGATGCACCACCATCGAAGCGAACACTGGATCGTCGTCAGCGGGTGCGCCGAAGCGCAATGCGGCGATCGCGTGATCGCGCTGCAGCCCAACGAATCGACGTATATCCCGGCCGGCGACAAGCACCGGCTCACGAATCCCGGCGTGCTCGATCTCGTGCTCATCGAGGTCCAGTGCGGCGAATACCTCGGCGAAGACGACATCGTCCGTTTTCAGGACATGTACGGCCGCCTGCCCGAACTCGCGCCCGCGCCGCAACCCGCGACGCAGATCGCTTGAGTTCCCCACACCGACATTCGCGAGGCCCTATGGCGACGAAATGCTGCTTGATTACCGGCGTGACCGGCCAGGACGGTGCGTATCTTGCGCAACTGCTGCTCTCGAAGGGCTATCAGGTCTACGGCGCATTCCGGCGCACGAGCTCGGTCGACTTTTGGCGCGTCGAATCGCTCGGCATCGCGCAGCATCCGCTGTTTCATCTTGTCGAGCACGACCTGACCGATCTCGGCTCGTCGATCCGGCTGCTGCAGAAAACGCAGCCCGACGAGATCTACAATCTCGCCGCGCAAAGCTTCGTCGGCGTGTCGTTCGATCAGCCCGCGACGACGGCGCAGATCACGGGCCTCGGCGCGCTGAATCTGCTCGAAGCGATCCGGATCGTCAATCGCGACATCCGCTTCTATCAGGCCTCGACGTCCGAGATGTTCGGCAAGGTCCAGGCCGTGCCGCAGACCGAGACGACGAACTTCTATCCGCGCAGCCCGTACGGCGTCGCGAAGCTGTTCGCGCACTGGACGACGATCAACTATCGCGAGTCGTACGGCATCTTCGCGTCGAGCGGGATCCTGTTCAATCACGAGTCGCCGTTGCGCGGCCTTGAATTTGTGACAAGAAAGATTACAGATGCTGTCGCGCGCATCCACTCGGGCCGGCTCGATACGCTCGAACTCGGCAACCTCGACGCCTCGCGCGACTGGGGCTTCGCGCGCGAATACGTCGAAGGCATGTGGCGCATGCTGCAGGCCGACGAACCCGACACCTTCGTGCTCGCGACGAACCAGACGCGGACCGTGCGCGACTTCGTGACGCTCGCGTTCCGCGCGGTCGATGTCGACGTCGACTGGAAGGGTTCGGCCGAAAACGAAATCGGCGTCGACGCGCGTACGGGCCAGACCATCGTGCGCGTGAATCCGAAGTTCTATCGGCCCGCCGAAGTCGAGCTGCTGATCGGCGACTACGCGAAGGCCCAGCGCGTGCTCGGCTGGGAACCGAAGACCTCGCTCGACGAACTGTGCCGCATGATGGTCGAGGCCGACCTCAAGCGACACCGCGTCGACCGGCTCGTCGCGGTCTGACGCCATGAAGGTGCTGCTGACCGGCTCGCGCGGCTTCACGGGCCCGTATGTGCGCGCGATGCTCGAACACGCGGGACACACGGTCGTGGGCGGCGTCTTCGATCCGCTGCCCGATCAAGCGCTCGCCGACGACGAAGTGCTGCTCGACATCGTCGATCGCGATGCGTGCCGGCGCATCGTCGACGCGCTGCGGCCCGACGTCATCGTGCATCTCGCGGGCATCGCGTTCGCGGCCGAGCAGCGCGTCGATCCCTACTACCGCGTCAACGTCGCGGGCACCGAGCACCTGCTGCGCGCGTGCCTCGACGTCGGCCATCGTCCGCACAAGATCGTGCTCGTCAGCAGTTCGATGGTCTACGGCACACCCGCGCCGGACCGCATCGAACTCGACGAATCGGCGCCGCTCGCGCCCGCGAATCACTATGCGATCAGCAAGGTCGCGATGGAGATGATCGCGCGCACGTATTTCGATCGGCTGCCGATCCTCATCGCACGGCCGTTTAACTACATCGGGCGCGGCCAGGGCATCCAGTTCGTCACCGCGAAGATCGTCGATCACTTCGTGCGGCGCGCGCCGGTCATCGAACTCGGCAATATCGACGTCGCGCGCGACTTCTCGGACGTGCGCGATATCGCGCAGGCCTATGTGGGGCTCGTCGAAAGCGATGCCGCGGGCGAGGTCGTCAATCTCTGCTCGGGCCGTGCGTATCCGCTCCAATACGTGCTCGATACGTTGCGCGCGATCACGGGTCATGCGATCGAGGTCCGCGTCAATCCGGCGTTCGTCCGCGCGAACGATCCGAAGCTCGTGCGCGGATCGACCGAGCGGCTCGACCGGCTTATCGGCGCACGCACGCTCCATCACATCGACGCGACGCTCGAATGGATGGTCGAGGCCGAACCGCGTATCGCGCGCCTCGCGCCGTTGCCCGCGGTCGCCTAGGGCGCGCGCGTCATCCGGCGCGACGATTCAGATCCAGCGCCAGCCGAAGCGCGAAAAGAAACGAAACGCGGACGCGACGAACATCTTGATGTGCGCGCGTCCTTTTTTCGCGGCGCCCCCGCCCGAATGCACGATCTCGACGTCCGGCACGTACGCGATACGCGTGACCGTGCCGACGCGCAGACTCAGATCGTAGTCTTCGAAATAGAGGAAATAGCGCGGATCGAATCCGCCGACCTGCTTGAGCACGGCGGTACGGAACAGCATGAAACAGCCGCTGATGATCGGCGGTTCGAGCATATCGGAGGCATCGCCGAGCAATTCGCCGCGCGGTCCGATCCGGTCGCGCATCTCGTAGCGCGCGAGCCGCGCCGCGAACGGGGCGCGCAAACGGCGCGGCAGAAAGCCCCGGACGAACAGCGTGAGCACCGACGGCTCGCGTCGGCACAGATACTCGATCTGGCCGTGATCGCCGACGACGCGCGGCGCAATCAGGCCGATATCGGCATGCCGCTCGAAAAACGCGAACGCGCGCGTCAGCGTATCGGCGCCGAGTTCGACGTCGGGGTTCAGCACCAGATGAAACGCACCGTCCGCATAGGGCAACGCCAGATTGTGGCCGGCCCCGTAGCCGACGTTGCCGTGCCCGCGCAACACGACGAGATCGACCGATGCCGCGTGCGCGAGCGTGTCATAGAGATCGGGCGTCAGATCGTCGCCGTTATCGATCAGCACGACACGCAGTCCGCCTTGCGACACGCCCTGCCGCACACCCGCGGTCTCTCTCGCGCGCGCATACGCGCTCACGAGACTCCGGAACGTGCGTTCGAGCAGCGCGCGGTCCGGCCGATAGGTCACGACGCTGACGGTCAGGACGGGCGCGGGAGACGCGGAAGACGCGGGAGAAGGCGTCGCGGCGGAAGACATCATCGGCGGCTCGGAGGGAAAAGAACCGCATTATGCCGAATCTCGCCCCACCGTTTTAACAATCGGTCGATGTCGCCGCGCGCGGCAAACGCCGATACTGGCTTCGCGCCCGCGCCCGCAGCGCGCGACCGTCGCCTCAACCGTGCAAGCGCCCCCCGGTCGATGGGCCGAAGCTTCGGAGTCCGTGTCGTGCTCGACCCGAACACGCGGCGCGTAAAATCCAACCTTGGCACTCGACCCGTCGCCGCGTCCCGCAAAACCGACGCGGCGCGCCTTCGATGCGCCCTCGACCGATCCTTCATGCTCGCCTTTCTCAAACGCGCAAGCCAAACGGACATCCTGACGATCATCGCCCAGCGCGGCTGGCAGGCCGGCTCCGGGCTCGTGACCGTCATCCTCGTCGCGCACTTCCTGAGCCCCGTCCAGCAGGGCTGGTATTACAGCTTCCTGAGCCTCGCGGCGATCTATACGCTGTTCGACCTCGGCTTGTCGAGCGTGCTGATCCAACTGACCGCGCATCTCTTCGTGTCGACGCGCTGGCTCGACGACGGCGGCACGGCGGGCGACGCGAAAGACCGCTTCGATGCACTCGTGCGCATGTCGGCGCGCCTGTACGTCGCGCTGGCGGCCGCATTTTTCGCGCTGCTGTTGCCGTGCGGCATCGCGTTCTTTCACTGGCACGGCACGGCCGATACGCTGCCGATCGGAGACTGGCTGCCGGCCTGGATCCTGCTCGCGTTCGCGACGACCGCCGGCATTCCGATCGTGCCGTTTCTCGCGTTTATCGAGGGCAGCGGGCGCGTCAAGGAAGCGTATCGCGTGCGGCTCGCGCAGGGCGTCGCGGGCGCAATCTGCGCATGGCTCGCGATCGCACTCGGCAAGGGGCTTTGGGCACCCGCGCTGCCCGCGCTCACGGGCGCGCTCGTCGGCGGCGCGTGGCTGCTCGCGCGGCGGCCCGGCTTGCTGGCGAGCGCGCGCTCACGCACGCATCGCGCGACATTGAGCTGGCGCCGCGAAATCTGGCCGCTGCAGTGGCGAATCGGACTGAGCTGGCTCTCGGGCTATCTGCTCACGCAAATCTACACGCCGATTCTGTTTCATAGCCAGGGGGCGGTCGTCGCCGGGCAGATGGGGCTCTCGCTGACGATCGCGAACATGCTGGGCCTGCTCGCGCAATCGTGGATCGCGCGGCGCGTGCCCGCGATGGCGCAAGCCGCGAGCCGACGCGACTGGCGCCGGCTCGACACACTTTTCAGGCATGATTTCGGTTTTGCGACGCTCGCGTTCGCCGTCGGCGCGCTCGGGCTCACGGTCGCGCGGATCGCGCTCGACGCCACACCGTTCGGAGCACGCCTGTTGCCGCCGGCCCCCTTCGTCGGCTTGCTGCTCGTCGTCGGACTCGGAAACAGTGTCAATATGCTGTCCGCGCAACTCCGTTCGTTCCGGCGCGAGCCGTTGTTCTGGGTGGCGATCGCCGGTGCGTGTATGACCGTACCCCTGTCGATCTGGGCCGCGGACCGGTATTCGGCCGCCGGCGTCGTGCTTGCGATGCTGTGCGTCCAGGCGCTGTTTATCGTGCCGGTCTCGGCGATCGTCTGGCGTCGCTGCAATCTGTCATGGAGAACCCCATTCTGAATACCGATCGCCCTTTGCTGACCCTGTCGATTCCGACCTATCAGCGTTCCGGCTTCCTCGCCGCCACACTCGAGCAGCTGCGCGCCGAAATCCAGGCGCTCGACGCGCCCGAACGCCGCGCGCGCGTCGAAGTCGTCGTGTCGGACAACGCGAGCGCCGACGATACGCCACAGGTCGTGGCCGACGTCCAGGCGAAAGGCCTGCCGATCCGCTACATCCGCAATGCCGAGAACATCGGATCGGATTCGAATATCGCGCAGTGTTTCAACACGGCGCATGGCGACTACGTGCTGATCCTCGGCGACGACGATCTGTTCGTCGACGGCGGACTCCGCGCGCTGCTCGACGCGCTCGAACGCCGCGAATGGGGCGTGGTCTGCATGCGCCCCTACGGCTTCGAGAACGACTTTCGCAAGGAACACCCGGGTGGAACCGGGCGCGACGTCGAATTCGACGGCGCCGACGACTTCCTGCCCGCGATCGGGCCGCTGCTGACGCTGATTTCGTCGTGCGTGATCAACAAGCGCCTGGTCGGCGATGTCGACGCGATGGATTTCCGCGGCGGCAACCTCGTGCAGGTGCACCTCGTGCTGCGCGCAGCCATTGCCGCGCGCGCGAATCTGCTGATGGATCGCTATCTCGTCGCGTGCAAACGCAACAATTCGGGCGGCTACGATTTCTCGCAGGTGTTCGTCACGAACCTCGGCGGCATTCTCGACAGCTATACGGCCAACGGGCTCGGCGCGCATGCGATTCGCCGCTATGAGACGCGGCTGATGGTGGCCTACTATCCGTTTTATCTGTTCCGCCAGCGCCTCGCGCGCATCGGCGATGCGCGCGCGACGCGCGACCGGTTTGCGCGCCGTCTCGGCGATCGCTGGCTCTATCGGTTCTGGCTCGCGCCGATCCTCACGCTGCCCAGACCGCTCGCGCTGGTCTGGGGCGGCGTCGCGACGGCCGTGGGCCGCGCCGCGAGCGGCGACTTGCGCCGCGGCATCGCGTTCGCGTGGAATCGGATCAGATCGACTCGTTGAACTGCTCGATGATCATGTTCTGCTCGAACTCCTCGCGCGACAGGAACGGCGCGAGGTCTTCGAGCGGCGGCGAGATCATGCGTCCGTCCGGAAGCTGCTTCGACGCGAGCTTCGGCGCGAACGGCTGATGCTCGTCGATCATGACTTCGAGGACCGCGGGCCCGTCGATGTCCATCGTCTTGCGAATCGCATCGGCGATGCCGTCGTGCGTCGCGACGCGAATGAACGGCAGATCGAACGCGGCGCTGAGCTTGCCGAAATCGGGGAAGTTCACGCCGCTCTTCGGCCCCGCGCCGACCTCGACGCCCTTGAAGAAGTTGCGATGCGTCTGGAAGATCGATGAATAGCCGCTGTTGTTCAGGATGACGATCTTGATCGGCAAGCGATTGCCGGTGATCGTCTGCAGTTCCTGCAGATTCATCATGATGCTGCCGTCGCCCGCGAGGCAGACGATCGGCTGATCGCCCGAGCCCTTGCACGCGCCGATCGCGGCCGGCAGGTCGTAGCCCATCGACGCGCAGCCCGAATTCGTCCAAAGCCGCTGGCCTTCCTTGAGCTGCGCGGCCTGGAAGCTGATCACGCAAGCCGAACCGTTGCCTGTCACGATGATCTGGTCTTCGCCGAGTTCGGCGAAAAGTTGATCCATGAACACGTACGGATTGATCTGCGCGTTGTCGTGATACTCGGGCAGCACGACCGGGAAGCGACGCTGACGCTCCTGGCACCAGGCAAGCCATTCCTTTTGCTCCGCGTTCGGCCCCGCATAGGCGCGCGCATTGAGCGCGGGCAGCAGGTCGGCGAGATTCGCGAGCACGGGCATATCGGCCTTGACGGTCGGCTTGCGGAGCTCGATCGGGTCGATGTCGACCCAGATCTTGTAGGCTTCGCGCGCGAATGCCGCCCAGTTGTAGCTGACCTGACGAATATTGAGGCGGCTGCCGAGAATCAGCAGCAGATCGGCGTTCTGCACGACGAAATTGCCCGCGCGATCGCCGAGCGTGCCCGGACGGCCGACGAAGTGCGGATTCGTGTTCGGCACCGCATCATGCGCATTCCAGCCCGTGACGACCGGGATGCCGAGCTTCTCGACGAGCGCGACGAACGCCGCTTGCTGACCGCTCAGACGCACGCCGCCGCCCGCGAAGACCACGGGGCGCTTCGCGGTCGCGAGCTTCGCGAGGATCGCATCGCTCGTCGCATCGAGATCGATGTGCTTCCAGGGTTCGTCGAGCTCGGCGGGATCGAAGCCCTCGAGCGTCGCGGGATCGATCTGGGCGGCCTGCACATTGAGCGGAATATCGAGCCAGACCGGCCCCGGACGCCCGGCGGTCGCGAGATACAGCGCTTTTTCGAGGTGATAGCGGATCGACTCGGGATCCGTGACCATCTCGCAGTACTTCGTGACGGGCCGCACGAGCTGCTCGATATCGAGTTCCTGATCGCCGTATTGGCGCAGCGGCAGCCCCGTGCTGCGCACGGTCGTCTCGTACTTGACCTGGCCCGACAGCACGAGCATGCCGATCGAATCGACATAGGCGCCGTAGACGCCCGTGATCGCGTTCGTGCCGCCCGGGCCCGATGTCACGTTGACGACCGCGAGCCGGTTCGTCAGGCGGTAATACGCCTCGGCGCCCATCGCGCAAGCCTGCTCATGGTGATTGAACACGCATTCGAACTCGGGATGCGTGCCGAGCGAATGGTTCAGATGCATCGCGCCGCCGCCCGTCACCATGAACACATGGCGAATACCGTGAGCCGCGAGGGTTTGTGCAACGTAGTCCGAGAGCTTCATATCCTTATGTCCTTCGATTCCATCCGTTCGCGAGCGCCGTGCGCACAATCGCGTCGTCGAGCGAGACCGTTCTCGTGACGCCGAGATCGCGCTGGATCGCGCTGATATCCGGCACGTAACGCCCGGGGTTCCATCCCGTATCGGCGGCCCCGAGCACCTTGAATTCGCCTGTCCCGACGCGCTGCGCGACATGTTCGGCCAGTTCCGCCACCGAGACCGATTCCTCCGAACCGACGTTGTACACGCTGCCGGGTCGCCCTTCGAGCAACATGCGCCAGAGCCACGCCGCGAGATCGGACGTATAGAGATACGACCGGCACGGCAAACCGTTGCCGTTGACGACGACGGGCTTGCCGTCCATCGCGTCGCGCAAAAAATTGCCGGCCGCGAAGTGCGTGCCGAGCGGCAGGAAGGGGCCGAGCAGCGCGAAAATTCGCGCGGTCACGACGCTGACGCCGTTCTGCTTCGAGAAGATCGCGCAGAGCATTTCGGCCGCGCGCTTCGCCTCGGCATAGGTGTTACGCGCGTCGTTGCATTTCGGGCCGCCCGTATAGTCCTCGGAGACATGCGACATCTCCCACGGCTGTTGGCCGTAGACGGCGCCCGAACTCAGGAACAACATCGGCGCGCGATGATGATCGGCGAACTCGAGCGCGCGGTGCGTGCCGTTGACGATCGTGTCGTACATCAGGCGCGGATTGTGTTCATTGAGCGCGGCGCTCGCGTCGGTCGCCGCGTGGATCATGAAGTTATAGGCTTCATGCCCGAACGAGAACGTTTGCACGTCGCCCGTGACGAAATCGAAGCCTTCGTACGCCGCGAGTTCGGGCGCCTTCTTCGCGAAGGCCCCCGGATTGCGCGTCAGGATCGTGGCCTTTGCGTCGAGGCCGAAGCGGCGGTTCGCATGGCGCAGCGATTCGAGCAGCCAGCGTCCGATAAACCCCGTGCCGCCCGTGATGAACACGCGCGCACCTCGCAATGCCGACCAGGCCGAGCCCGTCGCATCGCAGATCGCGTCGAGGTCGGCTTCGATCGACCAGTCGTCTTGCGTGGCGACCGCGGTCGCATCTGTCTTGTTCATAACCCTCTGAGTGCTTCAGGCGGCGCTGCTTTGCGCGGCGCTGTCGATACCGAGTTGCGCGAAGATCGCCTCGTACGACGTGCGCAGCGCGGCGCGCGTCGCATCCGTGCGCGGGATCGAGATGAGCTCGAGCTCGCCGTCGCGCACCGGCACCACGACGCGATAGAACTCGCTATTGTGCTTCTTGTCGTTGTCGAACTTCTGGAGCACGGCCGCGAGATCGACGCGCGGCCACCGCACGCCGCTCTCGACGACGATGTCGGTCATCGCCTCGACATGGCGCGCGAGCGCATCGGCCTGCGCCGTGCCTGCCGGCGTCAGATGCGCGCCGCGTTTGGCGAAATCGATCGCGACAAGCATGCCGAGCCCGACCGCGACGCCATGCGAAACGCCGAACTGCGTCGCCGCTTCGAGCGCGTGCCCGAACGTATGGCCGTAGTTGAGGAGCAGACGCTCCTTGCGGTCGAATTCATCGATTTCGATGAACCATTTCTTCGTCGTCAACGACCGCGTGAGCAGGCGCTGCGCGATCTCGGGCGGCAAGGGCCACACGGGGCCGTCGGCGAGATAATCGGCAAACGACTGCGCGCCGCGCGCGTAGCAAATCTTGACGGCTTCGTTGAGCCCGCCGATGACTTGTTCGGCGTCGAGCGAGCGGATGAAGTCGATATCGATGACGACCTCGACCGGCGGATAGAAGTTGCCGACGAGGTTCTTGTACCCGAGCACGTTGATCGACGATTTTCCGCCGATGCACGAGTCGGCCATGCCGAGCAGCGTGGTCGGCATATACGTCCACTTGAGCCCGCGCATATAGACCGAAGCGGCGAACGTCGCGATGTCCTGCAGCACGCCGCCGCCGATCGAGACGATATGCGTCGAACGGTTCGCGCCGAGTTCGCGGAGCTTGAGGATCACATCGGGCATCGCCTCGAGCGACTTGCGCGTCTCGTTCGCCTCGATGAGCACGCGCTTGGCGGCCGATGCGGGCAATAGGTGCGCGAGGCGCTCGTCGACGAGATAGATCGCGTCGGCGTGCGCGGCGACGACGCCGGCGAGCAGGCCGCGGCCGACCCGCACCGCGTAACTGCCCGACGAGGAAACAATGTCAAAGGATTCTTGCACGGGAAAACCCCTTATCAGCCGAAACGAATTGACCCGTGATCCCCGTATTGGCGGGCGAACACAGATAGCCGACGAGATGGGTCACGTCGTCGAGCGCCGGCAACGTCCCGAGCGGCGTCATGCCTTCGAGTTTCGCGATCTGTTCGGGGCTCAGATTCGCGCGCGTCATCGGCGTATCGAGCGCGCCCGGCAGCACGGCATTGACGAGATAGCCCGACGCGCCGAGGTCGATCGCGAGCGACTGCACGAGCCCCTGCAGCGCCGCTTTCGTCACGCAGTACGAGAGCTTGTTCTGTCGCGCGATATTTTGCCAGATCGAGCTGATGATGCAGAGACGCCCGCCCGCGGCCACGAGATCACGCGCGAGCAGCGCCTGCAGGCTCGTCATGATGTACGTGACGTTCGCCGCGTACATCGCCTGATGCGCCTCGAGGTCGAACGTGTGGATACTGTCGGTGCAGTTCGCGCCCTGGGCCCAGACCGCGGCCGACACCGGCGCGCCGATCTCGGGCAGAGCGCCGGCACCGTCCCAGCTCACGCACCGAATATTCGGCGAAGCGGGGCCCTTGCCCGAGCGGCTGATGGCGACGACGTCGTCGCCGCGGGCGGCGAACCATTCGGCGATCGCGCCGCCGATGGCTCCCGATGCGCCGAACACGGCGACGCGTTGTGATGCTGTCATGGTCCGCTGCGGCTTATTGTGCGTTGAGCACCTTCCAGCGGCTTTCGAGCATGTCGATGCGCTTGTTGTCTTCGGCTTCGATCGTGCCGTAGTAGTCGCGCTTGTTGAGCAACCACAGCAATTCGAAGTGCACGGCTTCGAGCAGGCCCTTTTCGATCGTCGGCACCGTCGCGGCCTTCGCTTCGAAAATGATCTTGCGGGTTTCGAAGCGCGTCAGGTGAACGGCCGCGATACGCTTGAGCGCCGGGATCGCATCGATCGACACACCGCCGCCGACGACGAGTTCGAGGTTCTTGTCCTTGCAGACTTCCGCCGTCTTCAGGCAGTACTCGGTCACGGGATCCGTATTGATCGCGTCGCGCGACCAGCCATGCGAGCCCGCGAAATCGACGCGGCCGAACACGATGCCCGAGCACGCGTTCGGCGCGCGCGCGAGGTCGGCCATTTCGTTGAGCGACTTGAAGGTCTGCAGCGTCTCGAGGTTGAACAGGAACTCGGTGTCCTGTTGTTCTTCGGCCGTGTAGATCTTGTTCTTCGCTTCGATGAACTTCGACAGCGCGTACGGCGTTTCGACCATCGGCGCAATGATGTAGTCCACGCCGATCTGCTTGCTTTCGATGAGGTCGCGAATGGCTTCGCAACCGCCGATCTTCAGACCGAACTTGAGATCCGCGCGACGCACGAGTTCCACCAGACGCAGCAGTTCGTCGACACGCGTGCCTTCCGCTTCGAACTCGGCTTTGACAGCGACGCAGCCAAACTCCTGCTTGAGTCGCTTCAAAATATCCAGCATCTTGCGTTCACGAGCATTCATCGTAATTTTTCCCAAAAAAAGAAATTGCAATCCGAGCGATTCGACTCACTCGCGTCTCATCCCCGTCAGAAGCGCATTGCGCCTCCGGAAACAGACCGCACCACCCTTCACCGCTTGCCTGGCTGTCCAACTCGATCAGAAATTGACCCCGAGGAACGTCTCGATCTTGCTTGCGACAAAGTCGAGCTGCTTTTCGGTGAGCCCCGGATACACACCGATCCAGAACGTGTTGTTCATGACGATGTCGGTCTGGGTCAGCTCGCCGCTGATGCGGAAATTGCGGCCCTGCATATACGGCTGGCGCACGAGATTACCCGCGAAAAGCAGGCGCGTGCCGATCTTGCTTTGATCGAGATATTCGAGCAAATCGACGCGGCGTACATCGGCAGTCTCCCGGATCGTGATCGGGAAACCGAACCAAGACGGATCTGAATTCGGCGTCGCATGCGGCAGGATCAGGAATTCGGTGCAGCTTTGGAGACGTTCGGTCAGGTACGCGAAATTGCGGCGACGCGCCGCGACGAATTCGTCGATGCGTTCGAGCTGCGCGAGCCCGCACGCGGCCTGCATATCGCTGATCTTGAGGTTATAGCCGAGATGCGAATATGTGTACTTGTGATCGTAGCCGTGCGGCAGATTGCCGAGCTGCCAGTCGAAGCGCTTGCCGCACGTGTTGTCCTTGCCCGGCGCGCAATAGCAATCGCGGCCCCAGTCGCGGAACGACTCGGCGATCTGCTTGAGTTCGTAATTGTTCGTAAAGACCGCGCCGCCCTCGCCCATCGTGATGTGGTGCGCCGGGTAGAAGCTCAGCGTGCCGATATCGCCGAACGTGCCGACGAGCTGGCCGTTGTACGTGCCGCCGAGTGCATCGCAGCAATCTTCGATGAGCCAGAGCTTGTACTTCTTGCAGAGCGCGACGATCACCTCGAGGTTGTACGGATTGCCGAGCGTATGCGCGAGCATGATCGCCTTGGTCTTGCTCGAAATCGCGGCCTCGATCTTCGTCGCGTCAATGTTGTAGGTGCCGAGTTCAACGTCGACGAACACGGGCACCGCGCCGAACTGAAGGATCGGGTTCACGGTCGTCGGAAAACCCGCCGCCACGCCGATGACTTCGTCGCCCGGCTGGATTGCGCGATCGCCGAGCCTCGGCGAGGTCAGCGTCGAGAACGCGACGAGGTTCGCCGACGAGCCCGAATTAACGGTAATCAGATAATTGACGCCGATGAATCGCGCGAGCTTCTTTTCGAATTCGTCGTTGAAGCGGCCCGTCGTCAACCATCCGTCGAGCGAGGCTTCGACCATCAGCTTGAGTTCGGCCGCGCCGAGCACCTTGCCGGAAGGCGGCACGGCCGTCGCGCCCGGCATGAACGGTTGCGGCGCGAGCGCGATCGACGCGTACTCTTCGACGAGTGACGCGATCTGCTGACGCAGGGCTTGAGTCTTGGCGTTTTCCATAGTCGATCTCTGTTTCTTGTGTGCCGGATATGAAGCTTGGCGTGGCGCTCGCCGCGCGGCCTTCACGCCGCGACGATACAGGCCCCCGCCGTCGCTCGATTCCGGCTTCTAATGTGGGGTGGGCGTTGCGCTGAGGTCCTGATAGGCGCGGATCTGATCCAGCGTGACCGATCGGCAATTCTCGCCGGAAGCGCAACGGTGCGTCCAGTCGACGATCAGGCCGAGCGCGTCACGCAGACGCAACGCGGGCTGCCATTTGAGTTCCGCGCGGGCCTTCGAAATATCGAGCTTGAGGAACGTCGCCTCATGCGGGTGGTCCGCACCGTCGATCTGCCAGCGCGCATCGCCGCCCCACCGCTGCGACAACGCGTCGACGATCCATCGAACGGGTTGCGCGTCTTCGTCATAGGGTCCGAAATTCCATCCTTCCGCATACTTCGTACCGCGCTCGTGCAGCGCCTCGGCGAGCATCATGTACCCGCGCACCGGTTCGAGCACGTGTTGCCACGGACGCACCGAATTCGGATTGCGTATCAGCACCGGGCGCGACGCCGAAAACGCAGCGACGATGTCGGGAATCAAGCGATCGCTCGCCCAGTCGCCGCCGCCGATCACATTGCCGGCGCGCGCCGACGCGAGCGCGACGCCGTGCGTCGCATACGTCGCGGGTCCGAAAAACGATGCGCGGTACGCCGCCGTCACGAGTTCCGAACACCCTTTGCTGCTGCTATAGGGATCGTGGCCGCCCATGGCTTCGTTCTCGCGGTAGCCCCAATGCCATTCGCGGTTCTCGTAGCACTTGTCCGTCGTGACGTTCACGACGGCGCGCACGCCGGGCGTCTGGCGCACGGCCTCGAGCAGATGGACGGTCCCCATGACGTTCGTTGCATACGTCTCGACAGGATTCGTATAGCTGTAGCGCACAAGGGGTTGCGCGGCCATATGAAACACGATCTCGGGCCGCGCTTCGACCATCGCGTCGCGCAATGCATTCGCGTCGCGCACGTCGCCGATGATCGAACGCATGCCGTCTGCGACGCGCGCGAGCTCGAACAGACTCGGCTGTGTCGGCGGCGTCAACGCATAGCCCGTCACCTCGGCGCCGAGCGACTGGAGCCACAACGACATCCAACTGCCCTTGAAACCCGTGTGCCCCGTGAGGAAAACGCGCCTGCCCTGCCAGAACGAAGGCTTCATGCCCAAACCTTCCAGGGCGCCTTCTTCGCCGCCCACAGATCTTCGAGCTGATTCTTTTCGCGCAACGTATCCATCGGCTGCCAGAATCCCGAGTGCTGAAAGACCTGCAACTGATCCATGCGCGCGAGCTGCTCGAGCGGTTCACGCTCCCAGAGCGTCTCGTCGCCGTCGATCAGATCGACGACCTTCGGCGAGAGCACGAAGAATCCGCCGTTGATCCAACCTGCGCCGCCCGCGGGCTTTTCGACGAAGCTGCGCACCGCCGTGCCGTCGAGATCGAGCGCGCCGAAGCGCCCGGAAGGCTGCGTCGCGGTCATCGTCGCGAGCCGGCCATGCGTGTGATGAAATTCGATCGACTTCGTGATGTCGATATCGCCGACGCCGTCACCGTACGTGAGGCAGAACGGTTCGTCATCGAGATAAGGCGCGACACGCTTGAGACGTCCGCCAGTTTGTGTCGCGTCACCCGTATCGACGAGCGTCACGCGCCACGGTTCCGCGTTGCGCTGATGGACGTCCATCGTGTTGCGGCTCATATCGAACGTCACGTCGGACATGTGCAGGAAGTAATTCGCGAAATACTCCTTGATCACATAGCCCTTGTATCCGCAGCAAATCACGAAGTCGTTGACCCCATGGGCCGAATAGATCTTCATGATGTGCCAGAGGATCGGACGTCCGCCGATTTCGACCATGGGCTTCGGCTTGACGGCTGTCTCCTCGCTGATCCGCGTCCCCAATCCCCCAGCCAATATGACGGCCTTCATATCTCAGTGCATTCCTCGTGAGGCTTCGCTCTAGTTGCCGGACCAGGCGCCGCTTCTTGGTAAAAACATCGTGTGCCTCGATACGCGATCGAGCTCGATCCTTAGCGCCCACGCGAATAATTTGCATGCAAACGGCTTACGTTTCTTGGCTTGACGCTTCGTGCAAAGCGTTGCAAGAAGAGCGCATTCTAACTCAAGCGCTTTCGAGAAATCACGGCGTCATACGGATGCGGCATGCCGGGCGAACGCGCCAAATGAGGCTTTCGACGCACCGCAAAACCCTGGGTATTCAAGGCCGATGACAAGGCTGCATGCGGCATACGGGCGCACGCCGCATCGCGCGACGCGGCGTCGATCGACGCCGTTCGCATACAACGCGTTACATTTCCTTACCTCTTCACCGCGGGACTAGACGCGCGTCAACTCGTCGAATACCAGTTCAAGCGCATCGCGCCACGCGAGGCGAACGAGTCCGAAGCGGCGTTCGAATCGCGTATTGTCGAGCACCGAATAACGCGGCCGCCGCGCGGGCGTCGGATACGCATCCGTACCGACCGGCGCGACCTCGGCCGCCTTGATCTCGAATGCGCCGCTGCGCCGCGCAAGCGCGACGATCTCGCTCGCGAAGCCGTGCCATGTCGTCGCACCGGCGGCCGTCAGGTGAAATACGTCGGAGGCGAACGTACGCTGCGCGCGTTCATGCTGCGCATGCCGGATCGCATGCGCGGTGAGGTCGGCGATCATGCGTGCCGAAGTCGGCGTGCCGTGCTGATCGTTGACGACGCGCAAGAGGTCGCGTTCGCCCGCGAGCCGCAGCATCGTACGCAGGAAATTGCGGCCGCGCGGCGAATAGACCCATGAGGTCCGGAACACGAGCCAGTCCGCGCCCGATGCCGCCGTGGCCTGCTCGCCCTCGAGCTTGGTTCGGCCGTACGCATTGACGGGCGAAACGGGGTCCGTTTCGACGTAGGGGCGCGACCCGTTGCCGTCGAACACGTAGTCTGTCGAGTAGTGGACGAAGAGCGCGTCGTGCTGACGCGCGAGCCCCGCGAGCACGCCGACCGATTCCGCATTGACACGGTGCACAAGTTCGAATTCGCTTTCCGCCGCATCGACACCCGTATGTGCCGCCGCATTGACGATGACGTCGGGACGGATCGCGTCGACACGCGCCGCGAGCGTGCGAGGCTGCGCGAGATCGAGTTCATGCCGATCGAACGCGACGACCTCGCCCAACGGCGCGAGCGCGCGCCGCAGTTCCGAGCCGACCTGTCCGTGACGTCCGGTTACGAGGATCTTCATGCATAGACCTCGGCATGCGCGAAGGCCTGCCCGGCCGCATCCTTCGCCGCGACGATCGGTGCACTGTCGAGCGGCCACTCGATCGCGAGATCGGCATCGTTCCAGACGATGCTGCGCTCGAACTCGGGATACCAATAGTCGGTCGTCTTGTAGAGAAACTCCGCGCTATCGGACAACACGACGAACCCGTGCGCGAATCCGGGCGGCACCCAGAGCTGCTTGTGGTTGTCGGCGCTCAGATGCACGCCGACCCATTTGCCGAAGTCCGGCGAACTGCGTCGGATATCGACGGCCACATCGAAGACTTCTCCCGCGACGACGCGCACGAGCTTGCCCTGAGCATGCTCGATTTGATAGTGCAGGCCGCGCAGCACGCCCTTGGCCGAGCGTGAATGGTTATCCTGAACGAACGGCGTCGTAACGCCGGTCCGTTCGGCGAACGTGCGCGCGTTGAAGCTTTCGTAAAAGAACCCGCGCGCATCGCCGAACACCTTCGGTTCGATGAGCTTGACTTCGGGAAGCGCGGTATCGGTGACTTGGATGCTCATGCGTGATGATCGGCGATTAGCGATTGCAGGTAACGCCCATAGGCGTTCTTCGACAACGGAGCGGCGAGCGCGGCGAGTTCGTCGATCGTGATCCAGTGCTTGCGCAACGCGATTTCCTCGGGACACGCGACCATCAATCCCTGCCGTTTTTGCAGCGTCGCGATGAACGTCGAGGCTTCGATCAGCGAATCATGCGTGCCCGTATCGAGCCACGCGTAACCGCGTCCCATGATCTCGACATTGAGCTTGCCGGCTTCGAGATAGCGCATGTTGACGTCGGTGATCTCGAGTTCGCCGCGCGTCGAAGGCCGGATGCTCGCCGCAATGTCGCAGACGTCGTTGTCATAGAAGTACAGCCCCGTGACCGCATAGTTCGAGCGCGGTTTGGCCGGCTTTTCCTCGATCGACAGCGCACGATTCTGCGCATCGAATTCAACGACGCCGTAGCGCTCGGGATCATGCACGTGATACGCGAACACCGTCGCGCCGGACTCGATCGCATCCGCGCGTTCGAACTGACGCGGCAGATCGTGCCCGTAGAAGATGTTGTCGCCAAGCACGAGCGCGGCCGGGTCGCGCCCCACGAAATCGCGGCCGATCACGAAGGCCTGCGCGAGTCCGTCGGGAGACGGCTGCACCGCGTACTCGATATGCATGCCCCATCGCGCGCCGTCGCCGAGCAGCGCCGAGAAACGCGGCGTGTCCTCGGGCGTCGAGATCACGAGCACATCGCGTATCCCCGCGAGCATCAGCGTCGACAGCGGGTAATAGATCATGGGCTTGTCGTAGATCGGCAGCAGTTGCTTCGAGACGCCAAGCGTAATCGGATAGAGCCGCGTGCCGGAACCGCCCGCGAGAATAATGCCTTTGCGCGCCATAACCCCTCAGTTCGATGACGAGTACTGCGTTTGTACCCACTTGCGATAGTCGCCCGTTGCAACGTCGCGAACCCATTGCGGATGGTCGAGATACCACTGCACGGTCTTGCGCAAGCCCGTGGCAAACGTCTCCGCGGGGCGCCAGCCGAGTTCGCGCTCGATCTTGCGCGCATCGATCGCATAACGCCGATCGTGACCCGGACGATCGGTCACGAACGTGATCTGGTCGCGATACGAACCCGATGCTTTCGGTTTCATTTCGTCGAGCAGATCGCACAGCAAGTGCACGACGTCGAGATTGGCCATCTCGTTCCAGCCGCCGACGTTGTACGTCTCGCCCACGCGGCCGGCCGACAGGACCGTGCGGATCGCCGCGCAGTGATCGCTGACGTAGAGCCAGTCGCGCACGTTCTTGCCGTCGCCGTAGACGGGCAGCGATTTGCCGTCGATCGCGTTGAGAATCATCAGCGGGATCAGCTTTTCCGGGAAGTGATGCGGACCGTAGTTGTTCGAACAGTTCGTCGTCAGCACCGGCAGGCCGTACGTGTGATGGTAGGCGCGCACGAGATGATCGGAGCCCGCTTTCGAAGCCGAATACGGGCTGTTCGGCGCATAGGCGGTCGTTTCGGAAAACGGGGGATCGTCGGCGTTGAGCGAACCGAACACCTCGTCGGTCGACACATGCAGGAAACGGAACGCGAGCCGCGCGTCGGCATCGAGCGTGTTCCAGTACCCGCGTACGGCTTCGAGCAACGTGAACGTACCCACGACGTTGGTCTGCACAAATGCCGCGGGGCCGTGAATCGAACGATCGACGTGGCTTTCCGCCGCGAAATGCAGCACCGCGCGCGGCCGGTGCTCGGCGAGCACGCGCTCGATGGCCGGCGCATCGCCGATATCGGCGTGCACGAAGATATGCCGCGGATCGCCCGACAGGGACTTGAGTGTCGCGAGGTTGCCCGCATAGGTCAGCTTGTCGACGTTGACGATGCCTTCGTCATGTTGACGCAACCAGTCCAGCACGAAATTGGAGCCGATAAAGCCAGCCCCGCCCGTCACGAGAATCATAGGCTTCCTTGAAGTGGCCACGGACGACAGGCGTCCCGAAGGGAATCTATTATAGTGGCTGGCATCCGGGCGATCGCCGACTCCTAGCTGGAACGACGCATGCGCCGCGCCCCGTGCCCGAACCTTCTCGCACAACACTCATGCACGCCCAATCCTTCGTCCCCTACCCTGTCGCCATCGGCGATCTTCAGGGCTGCCACACGGCGTTCAAACGACTGCTGACGCGCATCGAGATGGACGCGACGACGCCGATCTGGCTCACGGGCGATCTCGTGAACCGCGGCCCCGCGTCGCTCGACACGCTGCGCGCGGTCATCGCGCTGGGCGATCGAGCGAAGGTCGTGCTCGGCAATCACGATCTGCATCTGCTCGCGATCGCCGCCGGCGCGCACACGCAGAAAAAGGGCGACACGCTCGACGACATCTTCAGCGCGCCCGATGTCGAAGCGTTGATCGATTGGCTGCGCCGCCAGCCGCTCGCCCACTTCGATCACGGCTTCCTGATGGTGCATGCGGGCGTGCTGCCGCAATGGAGCGTCGAGCAGACGCTCGCGCTCGCCGCCGAGGTCGAGCGCGAGCTGCGCGGCGACAACTGGAAGGCCTTCCTCAAGAATTTGTGGGGCAACGAGCCCGCCGCGTGGTCCGGCACGTTGAAGGGCGACGACCGCACGCGCGTGATCGTCAATGCGCTGACGCGGCTGCGGTTCTGCGATCCGAACGGCAAAATGGAATTCAAGGCCAACGGCGGAATCGACAGCGCCCCCCCCGGCTATCTGCCCTGGTTCGACGTGCCGGGCCGCAAGACCGCGGGTACGCCGATCGTCTTCGGGCACTGGGCGGCGCTCGGGCTGCATCTGCGCAGCGATATCTGCGCGCTCGACAGCGGATGCGTCTGGGGCAACAAGCTCAGCGCGCTGCGCCTCGTGCCCGATCCCGAGCATCGCACGCTGATTCAAGTCAAATGCGGGGAATCGTCGGGCGCTTAGACGGGGACTGAGTCAGGTCCTTAGACGCGTGCTCGGTCGGCCGCTTGTTGCCGCAGGCACGCCGAGTCGTGCTTCACACACACGGGCGCGGCTAAGCCGACGCGACTAAGCGGACACGACCGATGCGCTCGTTCGATCGATCTCCACGGGCATACTGCCGCGCCGCATCGCGTCGAGCGCGGCGCCGATCGTCGCCTCGGCCATTGCCGACAATTCGCGTCGCTGCGCGCCGGGTTCGATGCCCTCGCCGACATACAGATGCACTTCGAGCGGCGCGGCGTCGAGCATCGCGTTGAGCGTATCGAGCAGATTCATATCGTCGATATAGGCGGGCGCGCGCGTCGGATTGCCCGCGGCATCCTTGTAGACCATCGCGACGGGCTGCACGGGTGCGCCGGCCGATACCGCCGCCTGGAACAGATTCGAGTGAAACGGCAGCAACCCTTGCCCGTCGCTCGTCGTCCCCTCGGGAAACACGAACATATTCCGGCCGGCCGACAACTCGCTGGCGAGATGGTGCATGATGCGGCGCGCGTCGCCGCGCTTCTCGCGCTCGATGAACACCGTGCCGATCGTCTTCGCGAGCCATCCGATCACGGGCCATTTCGCGATCTCCGACTTCGCGACGAAGGGCGTCGGACGCCAGGCATTGACGACGTAGATATCGATCCACGAGACGTGGTTGCCGACGACGAGCGTGCCCGCGTCGATCGTATGCGCGTCGCCGTGCACGACGAGCTTCATGCCGCACAGGTGCAGCAGGTGCCGCGACCACGCGCGGATCAGGTCCTGCCGTTTGGCCGCGCTCGCGCGCTGAAAGACCGTCGCCGCAAGCAGCACGCCGCGTGCGATATGCAGAACAATGCGCGCTTTACGCAGGCTGTGACTCATACGATCGAAACACTATCGGGTAAAACGGTAGCGAGATCGGACAGGGATCGACGCGTACGGGCGGGCACGCTCCAACGCAGATCGATCCGCGGCGCCACGATCCGACACGTACGACCGTAGCGCCATCCGGCGGCACACTCACATGACGACGTCCGCGTCCCCGTCGACACGCGCCGATGCCACGGCACGCGGCTCGACGGGTCGCGCCAATGCGCGCGGGCTCGGACTCGGACTATAAGGCAGCGCATAGGCGGGCCGGCGCCCATCGGCCTGCGCCACGCGCCGATGCTCGGCCTGCACGCTCTTGCGCCCGGCGCGCGCGAGCGCGACCAGCGCCGGATGGCGTGCCCGCAGCGGGCGAGCCGCCCGCTTGGCCGCTTTCGAGGGCGCGGCCGGATTCTGGCCCGCCGCGATTTTCAATGCGTACCAAAGCCGTGCCGCTTCATTGCGGATCGTCGTCTTCATTTGGCCTCGTAGGCGATGTGGCCGGCCACGATCGTCGTCTTGACGCGCGCCGGCAGTTCATATCCCAGGAACGGGGTGTTGTGGCCCTGGCTCTTGAGCGCGCGGGGCTCGACCATCCACTCTACATCGGGGTCGACGATCGCAATGTCGGCGACCGCACCCGCGCGGATCGTCCCCGCGTCGAAACCCAAGACGCGCGCCGGCGCGAGCGTCGCCTTCGCGATCGCATTCGGCAGCGGCACATGCGCTTCGCGCGCCCATTTGACGACCAACGACAACAGCAGTTCGAGTCCCGTCGCGCCCGGCGACGCCTCGGCGAACGGCAGCAGCTTCTCGTCGTCGTCGACGGGCGTGTGGTCCGAGCAGACTGCGTCGATCGTCCCGTCGAGCAAGCCCGCGCGAATCGCATCGCGGTCGCGCTGCGTGCGCAGCGGCGGATCGAAACGCGTCTGCGAATCGAAGTAGCCGATGTCCATTTCGGTCAGATGCAGATGATTGATCGTGACGTCGCACGAGAGCTTGAGACCCTCCTTCTTCGCCTCGCGCACGCGCTCGATGCCCGCGGCCGACGACAGATGCGAGAGGTGCACGCGCGCGCCCGTTGCGCGCACGAGCTCGATGATCGTGTTCAGCGCGATCGTCTCGGCCATCGTCGGCACGCCGGGCAGCCCGAGACGCGAGGCGATCGCGCCGCTCGCCGCGACGCCGCCCGCCGACAGATACGCATCCTGCGGCCGGAGCCAGACGGTCAGGCCGTGCGTCGTCGCGTACTGCAAGGCGCGCAACAGCACCTGCGTATCGATGACGGGCACATCGGCTTGCGAGAAGCCGACGCAGCCGGCCTCCGTCAGCTCGACCATCTCCGTGATGACCTTGCCTTTGAGGCCGACCGTCAGTGCGCCGAGCGGATACACATGCGACTGGTTCAGATTGCGCGCGCGGAACTTGAGCATCTCGACGAGGCCCGGCTCGTCGAGCACGGGATCGGTATCGGGCGGGCATACGAGACTCGTCACGCCGCCCGCGAGCGCCGCGTGCATCTCCGATTCGAGCGTCGCCTTGTACTCGTAGCCCGGCTCGCGCAGTCGCGCGGACAGATCGACAAGACCCGGCACGACGAGCTTGCCCGTCGCATCGATCACGCGATTCGCCGTGAAATCCGCGGGTGCGGCGCCGACGGCGCAGACCTTGCCCGCGGCGACGAAGACATCGGTGACGTGCTCGGTGCCGGCGGCCGGATCGATCAGACGGCCGCCCTTGATATGAATCTTCATTGCGTGTTTTCTCTCGCGCCTCAGTCGTTGTTCGCCGCGACGATGCCCATCACGGCCATGCGCACGGCGATCCCGAAGGTCACCTGGTTCAGGATCACGGACTGCGGTCCGTCGGCGACCGCCGAATCGATCTCGACACCGCGATTCATCGGTCCCGGATGCATGACGATCGCATCGGGTTTCGCGAGCGCGAGGCGCTCGGGCGTCAGACCGTAGCTCTTGAAGTACTCCTGCGCGGACGGCAGCAGCGCGCCGCTCATCCGCTCGTTCTGCAGGCGCAGACACATGACGACGTCGACGCCCTTGAGGCCTTCCTCGATATTGTTGAACACGCGCACGCCCATTTGCTCGAGTCCGCCGGGCAACAGCGTCGCGGGACCGATCGCGCGGACCTCGGGCACGCCGAGCGTCGTCAGCGCGTGGATATCGGAGCGCGCGACGCGCGAGTGCAGGATGTCGCCGATGATCGCGACGGTCAGTTGCCGGAAGTCCTTCTTGTAGTGCCGGATCGTGTACATGTCGAGCAGGCCCTGCGTCGGGTGCGCATGGCGCCCGTCGCCCGCGTTGATCACGTGCACGTGCGGCGCGCAGTGCTGCGCGATCAGATACGGCGCGCCGCTCGACGCATGACGCACGACGAACATGTCCGCATGCATCGCCGACAAGTTGTTGATCGTGTCGAGCAGCGACTCGCCCTTGCTCGTCGACGAGGCGTTGATGTTCAGATTGATGACGTCGGCCGACAGGCGCTTCGCCGCGATCTCGAACGTCGTACGCGTGCGCGTCGAGTTTTCGAAGAACAGGTTGAAGACCGATTTGCCGCGCAGCAGCGGCACTTTCTTGACGTCGCGATCGGTCACGCTGACGAACTGATCGGCCGTATCGAGGATGTGCGTGACGATGTCGCGCGGCAGGCCTTCGATCGTCAGCAGATGCTTGAGTTCGCCGTTGCGCGTGAGCTGCGGGTTGTGTCGGAGAAAGCCCTGGCGCATCGGTTGCGCGGCGCCCGGCGCGGGCTGGGTTGCGGTGCTCATGACGATTCCTGCTCGTAAATGAAGGGGGTGCCGGCAAGGCGGCCCGTGTCGGGGGTACCGGCGAGGCGATCCGCCGCGCACGGCGTGCGGCGCGCACACGTGATCGCGTTCACCGCGATGCCGCTCGCCTGAGCGCGCACGATGCCATGCGCGGTATCGGGTTCGGGCCGGCGCGCACGTGCGCTCATGCGCGCGCGGCTTCGCTTCCGAACGTGAAGCGTCCGGAAGCGCCGGCCTCATCACGTTCAAGCACGAGCGTCGTGCCGGCCGGCACGGTGTCGACGACGGCGCCGGCGAATCGCGCCGCATAGGGCAATTCGCGCCCGCCGCGGTCGACGAGCACGGCGAGTTCGACGGCGGCCGGGCGGCCGAAGTCGTAGAGTTCGTTGATCGCCGCACGCACGGTGCGACCCGTATTGAGCACGTCGTCGACGAGCACGACGCGGCGGCCTTCGATCGCGAACGGCAGCGACGTCGCGCGTGCCTCGGCCTGCAAGCCGCGGCGCGAATAGTCGTCGCGATGCAGGGCGACGCTGATCGTGCCGTAGTCCTCGACGCCGAATTCGGCGGCAAGCCGCTCGGCGATCCATGCGCCGCCGGTATGAATGCCCGCGAGTACGGGACTGTCGGCGCGGGTCCAGTCAGGGTAGGCCGCGCGCAGTTGCTCGCGCAGCGCCGTGTAGAGCGCTTCGGCGTCGAACGGTGTCATGGCTGGTCGAAAAATTGTTGGAGGATGATGCGGGCCGCCTCGGCGTCGAGGTCGTGATCGCGCCCGAGCGCGTCGGCCGCGGCGGCCGACGAATAGCGTTCGTCGACCCATGTCACGGGCAACGAAAAGCGGCCGTTGAGCTGGTTGCCGAAACGCTTGCAGAGCTGGGTGCGTTCATGCGCGGCGCCGTCCGGATGGAGCGGCAAGCCGACGACGAGCGCCTGCGGCTTCCATTCGCCGATCAGCTTGCCGACGGCTTCGAAGCGATAGTCGCGATTGCGGTTCTCGATGATCGTGAGCGCGCGGGCCTGCTTGAGCAGCGTATTGCCCACCGCGACGCCGATGCGTTTCTCGCCGTAGTCGAAGGCGAGCAACGTGGCGGCATCGCTCACGTGCGCCCTCGGTTCGGGTAGACGGTCACGGCCGCGTCAGGCATGACCCGCTTCGCCGGACAGCATCGACGGGCTGATGCCGAGCAGTGACAGCGCGGCGGACAGGCGATCCTCGGCCGGCACGTCGAAGATGACCGACGGGTCGGCCGCGACGGACAGCCATCCGTTCTTGGCGAGTTCTTCCTCGAGCTGGCCCGCGCCCCAGCCTGCATGGCCGAGCGTCAACAGAAAACGGCTCGGTCCGGTTCCGCTCGCGACGGCCTCGAGCACGTCCTTCGACGTGGTCATCTCGAGTCCGCCGGGCACCGACATCGACGACGTATACGTCGTGCCTTCGATCGGTTCGTGCAGCACGAAGCCGCGCTCGGTCTGCACGGGGCCGCCGAAGTAAACGGGCAGGTGCAGCAGCGGCTCGATTTCAAGCTTGAGGTCGATGCGATTGAACAGCGATTGCAGGTCGATATCGGTCGGACGATTGATCACGAGACCCAGCGCGCCGCGCTCGCTGTGGTCGCAGAGATAGACGACCGTTCCTGAAAACGTCGGATCCACCATGTTCGGCATGGCGATCAGGAACTGGTTCGTGAGATTGATGCGCTCTGAGGTCTTGGACATAATCCAGATTTTAGCAAACAGACGACATGTCCGATTTCACCTGCGGGCTCGTTTGGTTCAGGCGCGATCTGCGCACCGCAGACCATGCTGCACTTTATCACGCGCTGAGCCGTTGCCAGCGCGTCGTGTGTACGTTCATCTTCGACACGGACATTCTCGATCCGCTGCCGCGAGACGACCGGCGCGTCCCGTTTATTCATGCCTGCGTCGTCGAACTGGATTCCGCATTGCGGGAATCCGGCGGCGGGCTGACCGTGCTCCGAGGCGATCCGGTCGCGCTGATTCCCGCGCTCGCCGCCGAGCTCGGCGCGCAGGCGGTGTTCACGAACCGGGATTACGAACCCGATGCGATCGCGCGCGATCACGACGTCGAGCGCGCGCTCGCAGCGCAGTCGATCGCCTTCCTGACGTTCAAGGATCAGGTCGTCTTCGAGAAGGACGAACTGCTCACGGGTCAGAATCGCCCGTACACGGTCTTCACGCCCTACAAACGCGCATGGCTCACCGCGCTGACGCACGAGACGCTCGCGCCCTATGCGGTCGACGCATACCGAGACGCGCTCGCGCCGCCGCCGACGCTCGGCGCGCGATGGTTCGACACGGCAGGTGTGCTCGGGCGGCCGGCGGCGCATCCCGACGACACGCAACGCAACGACCGTGCCGAAGGCTCATCTGCGAGTGTCCACGCCGCGTCCGACCGCCCGCGCGTTCCCGGCATCCCGTCGCTCGCCGAACTCGGTTTCCCCGATGCGCGGCCGCCGGACCTGCCCGCGGGCAGCTCGGGCGCAAGCGCGCTGCTTGAGGATTTTCGCGACCGCATGGCCGACTACGACCGTACGCGCGACTTTCCGGGGATCAAGGGTCCGAGTTATCTGTCGATCCACCTGCGCTTCGGCACCGTCTCGATCCGCGGACTCGCGCGCGAGGCGCACGATGCGCAACGTCTGGGCAGCGCGGGCGCCGCGACCTGGCTCTCGGAACTCATCTGGCGGGATTTTTTCTTTCAGATCCTCTGGCACTTTCCGCACGTCGGCGCGCGCGGCGCGCATCGCGCGTTCCGCCCCGTCTACGACGCGATCCAATGGGAAAGCGGCCCGGCCGCGGATGCGCATTTCGCCGCATGGTGCGAAGGCCGCACGGGCTATCCGCTCGTCGATGCCGCGATGCGTCAGATCAACGCGAGCGGCTATATGCATAACCGCTTGCGGATGGTCGTCGCGAGCTTTCTCGTCAAGGATCTCGGACTCGACTGGCGGCGCGGCGAAGCCTATTTCGAAGCGAAGCTCAACGACTTCGATCTCGCGGCGAACAACGGCGGCTGGCAGTGGGCCGCGTCGACCGGATGCGACGCGCAACCGTATTTCCGGATCTTCAATCCGATCACGCAATCGGAACGATTCGACCCGCGCGGCGCCTTCATCCGGCACTACATCCCGGAGATCGCGCGCCTGTCGGATCGAGACATCCACGCACCGTGGCGCGCGAAACCCGCCGCGCTAAGCGAAGCCGGCATCGCGCTCGGCCGCGACTATCCGATGCCGATCGTCGATCACGATCTCGCGCGACGCCGCACGCTCGAACGCTTCGACGTCGTCAAGCACACACGCCTGGATCCGGACTGAGCGTCAGGGGCGGCGATGCGTGCCGCTCGCATCGTAGTGCGCGCGCTTCGACTCGTACATCGCGAGATCGGCGCGCCGGATCGCATCCTCGAGCCGTTCCTTGCCGTCGCATGTCGCGCTGCCCATCGAGAAACTCAGGCGCGTGCCCGTATAGAACTGGTTGTTAAGTTCGATCAGTTGCTCGATCTGTTCGAGGATCTGCTCGCCCGTGCGCGCGTCGGCGCCCGGCAGCAGCAGGGCGAATTCGTCGCCGCCGATCCGCGCGGCGTGATACGGCTTGTCCGCCGCCTTCGTCAGCACCTCGCCCGCGCGGCGCAGCAGCTCGTCGCCCGCCGCGTGGCCCAGTTGATCGTTGACCGTCTTGAGGTCGTTGACGTCGATCATGATGACCGTGATCGGGAACGGCCCCTTGCGCTGGAGCCGGTTGAGTTCGTCGACATAGAACGAGCGGTTCTTGAGCTTGGTCAGCACGTCATGCTTGCCGAGGAACTCGAGATACGCTTCGGCCTTCTTGCGCGCGGTGATGTCGGTCAACGCGAGCAGCACGAGGTCCCAGTGCTTCTCGTGCCCAGGAAACACCGAGAATTGCAGGTGAATGTTGACGATCTCGCCGTCGAGCGCGTAATTGACGACCTCGCGCGTGTGAAACAGCCTGCCTTCCCAGAGATCGATCAGCTGCTCGCGGAAGTGATGGCGCATCTCGCCCCGGAACACGTCGGACAGGCGATTGAGCAGCACGGCCTTGCTGTCGGCCTTGAACATGTCGAGCGTGTGCTGATTGACGTCGACGACCTCGATCTCGGCCATGCACCGCTCGACGAACTCGGGGTGCACGTCGGTAAACGTACGCAGATCGGTGATGCCGCGCTCGCGCAGATCGTCGAGCAGATCCTTGACGGCCTCGAAGTCCTCGACCCAGAGCGAAACGGGCGCGTACTCGAAAATCCCGCGCGCATAGGCCTCGCTGAGCGACGTGCGGCGCCGCGCATCTTCGAGTTCGGTGATGTCGTCGACCGCGACGAGCACGCGGTCCCATCGCTGTTCGTGCCCCGGCAGGATCACGCCCTTGAGCAGGATGTCGAGACGGCGCCCGTCGAGCGCGTAGTTGACGCTCTTGCTCTCGAATGTGGTCCCGCCTTCCCACATCTGGACGAGTTCGTCGACATGCGCTTCGAGCATATCGTCGCGCAGCACGTGGTCGAGGCGCGAAACGAGCTCGTCGTACGATTTGGCCGAGTAGAGATCGAGCGTGTGTTGATTGACCTTGAGCACGCGGATGCACGCCGAGCATTCGGCGACGCGCCGCGTATCGTCCTCGAGGTAGCGCCGCAGATCGGAGACGCCTTGCGCGCGCCAGCGGTCGAACAGCGCCCGCAGCTCGCTGTAGTCTTCGAGCCATAACGACGTCGGAGTGACGTCGAAAAAGTCGATGAGCTTGACGCCCATCGAATCCATATTCGCTACGCTGCTGCTATCGCCTGACTGCATTGGGTCTCTCGTCTCATGCGGTGGTTCGGTACGACCGTGTGATGCTTGTCCTGTCGTCGCCCATGCAGCCCCCAGGTCGAATCGAACAGGCGTGTTACGGATGTCAATCGATCAGCTCGCCGAGCTTCGCGATGGCCTGATCGAGCGGCAGCGGCGGAATGCCGGCCGCAATCCGCAGCAATGCGCCGCGTAACGCGTCCGTACCCTGCGACAACGCGGCATCCCCGGCACGCGATGACACACCCGACACGCTCGACATCCGCGCGCCCGCGACGGCGCGTGCGCGCATGCGCCAAACGAGGGCCAGCGCGTCGGCCAGCAAGCCGACCTGACCCAGGCCCAGCGCGGCCGAGGCCGCCGCCATCCGGAACGCGGCCTCCGACGCGTGCGCGGCATCGGCGGAACTCGGCGACGACAAGCGCCCCGCGTCACTGAGCGACACCATCGATGCGTCCGCGGTCGCGAGGAAATCCTCGTAGGCCCCGGCAGCCACGACAAGTGGGCCAATATACCGCGTCCTGTCCACTTCGAGCGCGTCGCCCGTCAGTCCGCGCGCGATCCGCGAGCGGACTTCGTCGCGCGCCGCAGCCTCTTCCCAGAGCGTTTCAGGCGTATCGACGGGAGAGGCGGGCTGGCCGACGCACACGCCGTAGTCGCGCAGCAACGCGTCGTATTCGGCGCGCGTCGCCGCGTTGCCCGAAGGCGGCGACGAGGCGCGCCAGAGCAAGGCGACCGCGCTACGCACGAGCTCGCGCGGCGCCCGCGTCGCGCCTGCGGCTTGATCGGCGAGCAGCATATTGAAGCCTGCGAGCAGCCGGCGATCGTCGGACAACTGCATGCCGCGCTCGCGCAAGACGCGCAAGCACGCCCCCGCGAGACGCCACATGTCGAGCGGCTCGGGACCCGCCAGCGCCGACGCGCACCATTCGAGTTCGACGAGCGCGGACTCGCGCACGAGCGGCTCGACGCCGCCGCGCAACGCGCCGAGCAGCGCCGTCTCGTACCGTTCACGGACCGCGCCGAGGTCGCGCTCGGGAATGCGCGCGAGCGTCGCGTTCGGCACGATCCGCCCCGCCATCGCGAACGTTTCGTAGCCGACGTGAACGCCTTCGCCTTCCGCTGCGATACGCAACGCGCGATAGCATTCGAACAGACTCGGGGAACGCGTCAGCGCACGCAGGTTGCGCATCGAGACGGCATAGGACAGCGCATAGAGCGCGTTGTCGTAGACAGGGGTCTGGATATGCGCGATCGGCGTACACGCGTCGATCGCTTCGGTGAACAAGACGGCGGCCATCCAGCCGGCCGTTCGAAACGCTGCTGCGGCGCGGTGAACGCCGCTGAACGGGTCGGTGCCCGCGCGCACCGCGGCGCGTGCGTCCGCGAGCGCCTGCTCGGCATCCGGCAGCGCGCCGCCGTGCGGATTGAAGCCTATTTCGAGTCGAATCGAGGAAGCATCCATCCGCGTGGGCAGCCGTGCGCCGGTGAGTGCGATTCGGTCAGATCTGGACCATCTCGAAATCTTCCTTGCGGGCGCCGCACTCGGGACACGTCCAGTTGACCGGGACGTCTTCCCAGCGCGTGCCGGGCGCAATGCCCTCGTCCGGCAGGCCGGCTTCTTCGTCGTAGATCCAGCCGCAGATCAGGCACATCCAGCTTTTGTATTCCATTCCCGTCGTCGCGTCCTAAAGGCGCGCCGGGTCGGCCCGAGGCCGGTCCGACGCGTTCAAACCGGGCAGCGCGAGGCCGAGCCAGGCGTCGATCAGGTCTCCGCACACGCTCGAACAGGCCGCGCCGCCAGGCAATTATTGTGGGCTGTCGGCCTGAGCCGATCCGCTACAATGCGAAGGCTTGATGTTACCGTTTTGCCGGAGGGCTGCCTAGCGGCGCTTCCCGCGGAACCCTGGCCTTCCTTTGATTCGAAACGCACTCCACATGGCCAACGACTCCCCGCCGATCGTGCTTTGCTTCGGCGTGTCCGATCCGACATCCGCTTCCGGCATTCAGGCCGATCTGCTGACCCTTGCGAGCATGGGCTGTCACGGTGTGACTGTTCTGACGGGCTACGCCGTGCGCGATTCGGCCAGCGCCGATGAAATCACGGCGCTCGACCCGGACGCCGTCGCGAATCAGGCGCGCATGCTGCTCGAAGACATGCCGATCGCGGCATTCAAGGTCGGGGCGACGCTGCGCGCGGAGATCGCGAGCGCGATCGCCGAAGTCGTGGCCGACTACGACGACGTGCCGCTGATCCTGTCGCCCGATTTCACGATGGACGACGAGCATGTGCTGTCGGCCGACGAACTGCGCGAGTCGATCGCCGAATTGCTTGCGCCGCAGACGACCCTGCTTGTCGCCGATGCGTCGGCGCTCCTTCAGCTCGCGCAGCCCGACCCGGATGCCGAAGCGCCCTCGCAGGAAGACGCGATCAGCCATTTGCTGTCGCACGGGTGTGAATATGTGCTCGCGATCGACGGCACGACGCAACAGGCCATCAACACGCTGTACGGCGAAGACGGCCAGATTCGGCAGGACGCGTGGGAACGCAGTCCGAATCGGATGCTTGGCGTGAACGATACGTTGGCCGCGGCGATCACGGCGCTGCTCGCGAACGGGATCGAAGCCCCGGAAGCCGTTCGGGAAGCCCAGGAATACGTGTTCCAGGCGAGCCGCAGCGCGTTTCGCCCGGGCATGGGCGGCTACGTGCCGGACCGTTTCTTCTGGGCCAAGGGCGACGAGCTCAAGGGTGAAAACGAAGGTGAAGACGCGGAATCGTCCGATCCGGAATCCGACATCCCGGCGCGAAGCCGCGACATCGGCAGCGGCGACGCACTGCACTGAACGGCCGCGTGGCGCCCGCCCGATAGTCGACCCGGCGTTCGCACCGCTGCCGCGAACGCTTGTTCGGCTGCGAACACCCGCTCGACGGCCGACACCGACTCGGCTGCCAACGCCTGCCTCGTGGCCAACACCCGCCTCACTGGCAACGCCCGCTTGGGCACGAACGCCCGCCTAGCCCGCCGACGGCGCCGACGCTAGGCGGCCTTGGGTAACCACCCTGCGTCGGTATCTTCGAAGATCATCTTGTCGTCGTCGCGGCGGTCGAGATCGGCGATCCGTTCGATGAGCTCCTTGAGCTTCACATTGCCGTCGATCGTCTCGAGATAGATCGCGCGAAACATCCGGTCCGCGGTCTTGGGAATCTTGCCGCGCCGCTCCCACAACGCCACGGTCTGCTCGGTCGTACCGAGCAGGTCCGCGGCGCGATGCTGGGACAAGTCGAGTTCCTTGCGCAGAAAGCGGAATTCGCGCTCCGTGAGCCGGCTTTTGTGCGCGATCGCGCGGCCGATCGCGAGATGCAGTCCGTCGGCATCTTCGATCGAGACGGCCTTTCCGTACGCGGTGTCGATCTCGCGATACCCGTTGGCCAACCAGACGTTGTGCAGGCCGGTTTCCGTGTAGTGATACATGATGGGTTCCTCACCCTCAAAAGACCGTTACGACAATGACCCACTGTCCCGCGTCATCGCGGCGCTCGAGCACCGTCGCCACACGGATGTCGTCGCCCGCATGTCTACGCGCCAGCGTGCACTGCCAATGCCCGTGGATATTCACGCACGCGGGCTCGCAGATCGACCCTCGTCTCAGACAATCGAGCACCTGTGTCAGCGTGATCTGTCTTTCGCGCATGCGTCGTTTGGCATGGGCCACGACGAACACACGTCCCGAATCCCGCGCGGCCTCGCGCACTAAGCGCAGCATCGTCGCGTCGCAAAGCTTGAATGGGATGGGATCTGAGGACATACCCATAATTATTATGGGTTCCCATTAGGCAGCAACGCAAGAACCGATCATCCAACCGCCGCCCACAAACGAAAAAGGCCGAGCCCTGTTCGAAACAGGACTCGGCCTTCTCACATCGGTCGAATCGATAACCCCGATCGGGGCACGACCCATTCAAACCGACGGAGTCGCGACAATCGACGCCCGTCGCCGGGTGTCGATATACCGCGGAAATGCTGCACAGGTCGAGGCGGCTTGCACCGCCTCGGGACCGTGAATCGGCGCTAGGCCAATTACATGTCCATGCCCATGCCGCCCATGCCGCCCGGCATGCCGCCAGGAGCCGGTGCGTCTTCCTTCGGCAGTTCGGCGACAGCGCAGTCGGTCGTCAGCAGCAGACCGGCGACCGAAGCCGCGTTTTGCAGTGCCGTACGCGTCACCTTCGTCGGATCCACGACGCCGGCTTCCACGAGGTCGACGTACTCGCCCGTTGCCGCGTTGTAACCGAGGTTGCCCTTGCCTTCGAGGACCTTGGCCACCACGACGCTGGCTTCTTCGCCGCCGTTCGTGACGATCTGGCGCAGCGGTTCTTCCATAGCGCGCAGAACGATCTTGATGCCGGCGTCTTGATCAGCGTTCGCGCCCTTGACTGCCGACACGGCAGCGCGAGCACGGATCAGGGCGACACCGCCGCCAGGGACGATGCCTTCTTCGACGGCTGCGCGCGTGGCGTGCAGGGCGTCTTCGACGCGTGCCTTCTTTTCCTTCATTTCGACTTCGGTCGCAGCGCCGACCTTGATCACTGCCACGCCGCCGGCCAGCTTGGCCACGCGCTCTTGCAGCTTTTCACGGTCGTAATCCGACGTCGCTTCTTCGATTTGCGTGCGGATTTGCTTGACGCGCGCTTCGATGTTCTTCGCGTCGCCCTTGCCGTCGATGATCGTCGTGTTTTCCTTGCCCACTTCGATACGCACGGCTTGGCCCAGTTCGGCCAGCGTGGCCTTCTCGAGCGTCAGACCCGTTTCTTCGGCGATGACTTGACCGCCGGTCAGGATCGCGATGTCTTCGAGCATGGCCTTGCGACGATCGCCGAAGCCCGGAGCCTTGACGGCCGTCGTCTTCAGAATGCCGCGGATGTTGTTGACGACGAGCGTTGCGAGCGCTTCGCCTTCGACGTCTTCAGCGATGATCAGCAGCGGACGGCCTGCCTTCGCGACTTGTTCGAGCACCGGCAGCAGATCGCGGATGTTCGAAACCTTCTTGTCGTGCAGCAGCACGAACGGGTTTTCGAGGACGGCGACTTGCTTGTCCGGGTTGTTGATGAAGTACGGCGACAGGTAGCCGCGGTCGAATTGCATGCCTTCGACGACGTCGAGTTCGTCGGTCAGCGACTTGCCGTCTTCAACCGTGATCACGCCTTCCTTGCCGACCTTGTCCATCGCTTCGGCGATGCGGTCGCCGATCGACGAATCGCTGTTCGCCGAGATCGAGCCGACCTGTGCGATTTCCTTGTTCGTCGTACAGGGCTTGCTGATCTTGCGCAGTTCTTCGACGGCGGCAGCCACGGCCTTGTCGATACCGCGCTTGAGGTCCATCGGGTTCATGCCCGATGCGACGTACTTCATGCCTTCGCGGACGATCGACTGTGCGAGCACGGTCGCCGTCGTCGTGCCGTCGCCGGCGTTGTCGCTGGTCTTGGAAGCGACTTCCTTGACCATTTGCGCGCCCATGTTCTGGAGCTTGTCCTTGAGCTCGATTTCCTTCGCGACCGAGACACCGTCCTTGGTGACCGTCGGGCCGCCGAAGCTGCGTTCGAGCACAACGTTACGACCCTTCGGGCCCAGCGTAACCTTCACTGCGTTGGCGAGAATGTTCACGCCTTCGACCATCTTCGCGCGAGCGATGTCGCCGAACACGACGTCTTTAGCTGCCATTTGAGGCTCCTTCAAACTATTTGAATCGGGAATGAAGCGAGTGCCCGCTTACGTCGGACACCAGGCTTATTAACCTTCTACACCAGTAGCGGGGGACGCTTACTTGGTGACGACGGCCATGATGTCTTCTTCGCGCATCACGAGCAGTTCGTTGCCGTCGACCTTGACGGTCTGGCCGGCGTACTTGCCGAACAGGACCTTGTCGCCGACCTTGACGTCGAGCGCGATGGGAGCGCCCTTGTCATCGCGCTTGCCCGGGCCGATGGCCAGGACTTCGCCTTGATCCGGCTTTTCGGCTGCGGCTTCGGGAATAACGATGCCCGAGGCGGTCTTCGTTTCTTGGTCCAGGCGCTTGACGATGACGCGATCGTGCAACGGACGAAGGTTCATACACACTCCTCTTTGAGTTCGAAACAGAAACGCTTTGATTGGGCAGGTCGGCATGGCCGCCCCGCCGGAACCGGGTGTGTTAGCACTCGCGGCCAACGAGTGCTAAGTATAGGGACGGGGTCGGGGGTTTTCAAGGGGGAGGCGTGGATCGGGGCTCAAGAACCTTGCGCGCGGTACGGACGCGAACGCTGCACGCGGTATGCACATCACCGGCGGCCACGTCATTTCAGGGCGAACCCCGCATTCCAACCGCCGCCCAGCAAGCAAAAACGCCGCGCGAACCCTGAAGGTCCGGCGGCGTTTCGATACAGTACTTCCGAGAAAATCGTCTACGCGACATCTTCCTTCGCGTTCGCGAATGCCCATTTCGACGAGAGCACATAACTCGAACCCGACGCCACGATCGTGGCGCCCAGCGAGATCAATGCCTCCGACTGCATCTTGAGGACCTGCGTGCCGAGATGCACGAGCCCCATCGTCAGCATCACCGCAATCGCCTGCGCCAGCGCGTAACGCGGCAACGCGCGGCCATGGCCCGACGTGCTCCGGAACGTGAAACGCTTGTGCGTCAGATACGTGACCACGAAACTGATCACGTACGCCACCCCGCTCGCCACCGTTGCACTCATCCCGGCGGCACGCTGAAACGCGAACGTCAGGACGAAATAAAACACCGCGCTCGTCCCGCCGACCACGATAAACCGCGCCGAATCATGCTGAAGCAGACGATGCTGCAGGAACCAATTGATGTTCGACATCGCTCTCGGACCCGGATTTGATTTCAAGCACTTCGGACAGGAAACCCGTAAATGCGAGCTGAAGTCCGATCGATACGCACGTGCCGGACGTTACGAGCACTCTGACCAATTGACCGTAGGGAAGCGGACCCAATCCCACGCGCGCCCACGCCACCATACACGACGCCACGCCGAGCAAGCCCAACACGACCAGAATCCCCGCGACCAGCACGGCCCGCTCCAATGTGAACAGCGCGGAGACGTTCTGGAATGGATAGGCCGCCGGTAAAAAGCCTCGAAATGCCGCATATCGTCGCGCTATATGCGCGAATGAAATGCACTGTGCGCCGATCAAGGTACTCATGCAACCAAGCACGACGGTATGAACATCAAGTGCAATGCCCGGCGCAAGCTGGAACGGTCCCGGCAATGCGACAAACGTCAGCAGCAATCCACCGAAGAAAAACAGCAAGCCCGGATAGAAAAACAGCCACCGCGGGCTGAACATCAGCAGAAACCGCAAATGACGCCAACCGTCGCGCCAGGTCCGCAAATGCGGCGGACGCGAGCGCCCATCCTTGGCGAGCGTCGTCGGCACTTCGCAAATCTTGTAACCCGAGAGCGCCGAACGCACGACCATTTCACTCGCGAATTCCATTCCCGTCGTTTGCAGACCGAGTCGCACTAATTTATCGCGATTAAATCCGCGCAATCCGCAATGGAAATCGCCAATCGGAATCGAGAAAAACAACCGGCCGAGAAAACTCAATACCGGATTACCGAGATAACGATGCAGGAACGGCATCGCGCCATCCGCAATCCCTCCCTGGAATCGATTACCCATGACGAGATCGTAGCCTTCGCGCAGTTTCGCCACGAATAACTCGAGGCGCGAAAAATCGTAACTGTCGTCCGAGTCGCCCATGATCACGTAGCGACCCTGCGCGGCGAGCGTCCCATGCATCAGCGCGGCCCCGTATCCCCGCACCGGAACTCTGACCACGCGCGCGCCGCAGTCCAATGCCGTCTCGATCGAGCCGTCCTGACTGCCGTTATCGGCAATCAGGATCTCGCCCGAAATGCCCGTGCGTGCGAGGAACTGCTTCGCCTTGTTGATGCACGTCGCCAATGTTTCGATTTCATTTAAACACGGCATTAAAATCGTCAGTTCCATTTTCTAACCCCTCTATCACCCGGATCACGTAACGTTTTTTCTTGCACATTCATTGAGCAATCCGCTCCGATTCGATGAGCGGATCAATGGAATTCGCTTTCTGATCACGACAATCGGCAAGCCGCGACTATCCGTTGCCAAGACGCCGCCGCTTGGCAATTGGACGAACGCCCGCCTTCGCATACGCGAAACCACTCGCGACGACGTCGCAATGACGTACGCCGAAAGTTCAAAATCGAATAAACGGGATGTGATGGCCCGATCGCTTGAATCTGCGGGGCTCTGTAAACGACTTTACAGCGGGGGTAATCAACGGAATGTCCGCCACCGCACTTAAGCGCATCGATTTTGCGTCGCAGTGCAATTTCTTGGCGAAGTTGCCGTCGGCGATGGACATGGGCGCTGGGCGAGATCGGCGATAGTGCCGTGGTGCCGTGGTGCCGTGGTGCCGTGGTGCCGTGGTGCCGTGGTGCCGTGGTGCCGTGGTGCCGTGGTGCAACGCCATACCGCTCAGGAACACACACTTGAGCGGTCGGATTGCGGCGCGACCGTCACTCGGAACATGAACAAGCGATGCGTCACGACGCACCGTCGTGCGGGCGACGCAGCACGCCCCTCTCACTCACGGAACATCCGATCCGATCGAAAAGCGTATCGACGGCGCCCGCGCACCGAACTTACGAAAGACAGCGCTACGCCGGTTCGTCTCGCCGCGTCCCATCCGGGAGACGCACATCGGCGAGCGCACGCGCGTGGTCGCGAATATCGTCGGGCCAATCCACGATCAGCGCGTCCATGCGTGCACGGTCATCGGCATACAGCGCGCGGATTGCCTCTTCGAAACCGGGTAAATCGCCGGCGATCGCCGACATGAAATGATAGGCACGGTCCTTCGCGGCACGGCGCGCGTCGTCGGCTTCGCGCGCGCGCCGCGCTTCCTCGACGAGCTTGCGCAGCGCGACCGATGCGCCGCCCGGCTGCGCGGCGAGCCACGCCCAATGGCGTGGCAACAACGTGACCTCGCGCGCGACGACTCCCAGCTTCGGCCGACCGCGGCCGCGCGGCTCCGCGCCGGCTTCGGAGTTCGGTGGTGCGTTCGGTCCCGCGTTCAATTCTGCCTTCGGTCCCGTGCCGGCCTCGTCGCTCGATGGCGCACCCGGCTCCGCGCCACGATCGGATGCATCTCCCGCACTCGGCTCATCCTCGTCTTGCGACGCATAGCGCGCATGGATCTCAGCTTCCGTGCCGCTCAAATCGACATCGATCGCGCGACCCGTCGTGTCATCGAAGATCAACACCGTTGCATCGCCAAGCGCCTCGGCCGCCCGATGAATCTCCACGGCCACGCGCGCGAGCGGACCGGAGGCGAATCGTCGATGGTCTTTGAATACGGTGTACGGGGTCGGCGCGGCGCGGCTCATCGGATATAAATCAAGGCCAAAGACACCTCGATTTATATCCGGGTGTAAATGGAATGTCAACGTCGCGTCCGGCATCGCGCAGCGTTCATCTCATCGCGTGCTCAACCGGCACCACTGATATTCCATCGCTCCTTTGCCAATGCGCGCCGCATACGGCTGGCACGATCCGATGTCGAGATCGAACCCGTGGCGCGCGAATGCCGACGCAGCGCGGCGGGCGAGGTCGAGCCGCTCGACCTCCGGACCGCGCGCGTCATCGGGCATTAATCCGACACGGCATCGATCGACGCCATCGCTCACCGTCTCGAGCCGCGCATGCACAAGGAAGTGCGACAGTCCCCACGCAATCGCCCTGCATCCGAGCGCCGACCGGGTCAGGCCCACCGCGCGGACATTGGCGTCGATCTTCGCGATATTGGCCGCGCGCCATTGATTCGCTCCGTCGACGATCGCATAGACCTCCCCCCCGCGCGCCGCGGCCATCTCGTGCAAGCGCTGCGTGAATACCGGCGTCGCGAGGTACTGCCGGTTCTCGATCTGCGCGAACGACACCTGCTCGGGAAAGAACGGCACGAGCCAGGCCCACGCGCCGTTCGGCGTGTAGATGACCGCGGTCGAACGCTCCGGATGGGCGACCGCCGGAACGTCGGCGTGATACACCGGATCGGCCCATTCCTCGTGGCCCCAGGACTTCACGCCGCCGACCAGCGGCAAGAGCGCGGCGACGCCGAGCCACCATGCCGCGCGACGACGCGCAACCGCATACGTCGACAGGCGCGTGATCAGCACGAACGCGGCGAGCGGCGCGAGCACCTCGACCCCGACGATATACCGATAGATCCCGAATCCCTTCATCCAAAGCACATAGCCCAACGCGACATACAGCAGCACGAACTGCGCGCGTCCGTCGATCGGCCCCGGCTCCGCGGCACGCGGCCGGCCGGACACCTTTTCCACGATCGCCTTCACGGCCCAGACCGCGAACAGCACATACGTGAGCGGCCAGATCAGTTGGTGAACGGGACCTTCCGCGACGAGCGTGCCATGCAAGGTGAATAGAAACGGCCACAACAGCACGGTCAAAAACCCGTGTGGAATAAAGCGCGGATCGCCCGAATGCATGGGCTGCACCAGCGGATTCGGGAAGATCGCGCTGAATTGCGGAAACACGGGGTTGCCGAACATGAGCCAGAGCTGAACCATCCAATAGCCCGCGGTCGCGGCAAAGCCGAGCGACACACCCACGCCGAACAAAAAAGCGACGCGCAATCGCACCCCGACGCTCGCCGGATAAGCGAGCAACGCGACACATGCGGCGACCGCACAGACGGCCGTGGTCGGCTTGAGACCCGCTCCCAGACCGATGATCAAACCGCTCGCGACGGCGCCCAGCATCGCGCGAAGCCCGCGACCGCCCAACGCGTCCCACTGCCGCATGAGCACATAGAGGCCCGCAATCGTGAAGATTGCCGAGGTATCGTCGCCCATCGAATTGCCGACGCCCGTCAGCACGGCCGGCGTGAACGCACACGCGAGCGCGACGAGCAGCGGAACCCGATACCGATCGGAATCGGGGACCTCGCGGATCACGCACCGCGCAATGCCCAATGCGAAGACGAATATCACGCCATGCAGCGCACCCATCACAAAGCCCACCACGCGCGACGGCCAATGCGTATTCATCCAATACTCGGGCACATCGATGAGCGGATTGAAGTACGTCTGGATACCGGCCGGCGCGAGATCGATCGAGAGACGCCCGCCATGCAGGAACGCGTAGGCGTTGTACATGTGGTAATTGGCGAGGTCCCAGTTTGAATCGGCGCCAAGCCAAACCGAGTACAGGCCGAACAGCAACGGCACCATGACGACCGCCACGGCCAGCGCGAACGGCGCATTCAGGTTCCACGCACGCGCCTGCAGACGCGGTGACTGCGTACCCACTGCGGGATCTTCGGTTATCTGCATGGCTCGTTTCCCAGTCAATCGATCTGAAGCCCGCGCTCAGCGCGCGCTCAGCCGGCACCATTGATATTCCATCCGCCCTGTTCCGATGCGCGCCCGATAGGGTCTGCATGAGGCCACGTCAAGCACGAAACCATTGCGCGCGAAAGCCACCGCCGCCTGCTCGGCGAGCGCCCGGTCCACCGCGTCGTGCCCCAAGGCATCGTCGGACGCCGCGGCGATACGGCATTGATGCACACCGTCGGACACGGGCTCGAGTTCCGCATGAATCAGATAGTGCGATAGATACCAGCGTATCGCCTTGCAACCAAGCACGGACCGGGTCAGGCCGAACCGTTCGGCGGTTGCGCTCATCCGCGCGACGACGGGCCCGCGCCATGCGACCACGCCGTCGACGACCGCGTAAAGATCGCCGCCGCGCGCGACCGCCATCTCGTGCAGCCGCGCCGCGAACGCGGGCGATGCCGGAAACTGCCGACTCTCGATTTGCGCGAACGCGACCTGCTCGGGAAAGAACGGCACGAGCCACGCGAACGCACCGGCAGGCATCTTGATCACAACCGTCGCGCGTTCAGGCTGATCGATGACGGGGACATCGGCGTCATAGATCGGATCGGCCCATGCTTCGTGACCCCAGCTCCGCACGCCGACGAGCAACGGCAGGATCGCCGCCGCACCGATGATCCATGCCGCGCGACGGCGCGCGACCGGATACGGCCACAGACGATTGAGCAGCACGAACACGGCGATCGGCAACAGCGCTTCGATCGCCACGGTGTAACGGTAGATGCCGAAGCCCCTGAGCCAGAGCACGTAGCCAAGCGCGACATAGACGAGGACGAACTGCGCGCGCGCATCGAACGGCCTGCGCATCGGGTCGCGCATCGAGTCGCGCGTCTGGGCTTGCGCTGCGTCGTGCGCGCGCCTCGACCATTTCAACGCGATCGCCCGCGCCGCCCAGATCCAGAAAAGCACATAGGCAATCGGCCAGATCAACTGATGCACGGGATTCTCGGCGACGATCGTCGCGCGCAGCGTGAAGATGAACGGGAAAAACAGGATCCTCAGGAAGCCATGCGGAATGAACGTCGGATCGGCCGTGTTGATCGGCAAAAGCCACGGATGCGGGAAAACCGAGCTGAACTGCGGAAAGACGGGGTTGCCGAACCGGTGCCACAACTCGAACATCCAATATCCGGCGGTCACGGCGAAGCCCGACGCGACACCGACGCCGAACAGGAACGCGATACGCAGGCGAACGACGAAGCGCGCCCGATAGACGAGCAGCGCGACGCACGCGGAGACGGCGTAAATGCCGGTGGTCGGTTTGAGGCCCACACCCATGCCGACGATCAGACCACCGCAGACTGCGGCAAGCACGGCGCGAAGCCCACGCTCGCGCAACGCGTCCCAATGACGGATGAGCACGAAGAGGCCGCCGATCGTGAAGAGCGCGGACGTGTCGTCGCCCATCGAATTCCCGATGCCGGTCACGACCGCCGGCGTCAGCGCACACGCCAACGCAAGCAGCAGAGGCACGCGATACCGGTCGGCGTCGGGCACCTCGCGCGCGACCTGCCGCGCGATACCCAGCAAGAACACGAAGATCAGACCATGCGCGGCACCCAACACGAAGCCGACGACGCGCGACGGCCAATGCGTAAACATCCAGTACGCGGGAACGTCGATCAGCGGGTTGAAATACGTCTGGACGCCCGCGGGCGCAAGATCGATCGACAGCCGGCCGCCATGCAGAAACGCGTACGGGTTGTAGATGTGATAGTTGGTCAGATCCCAGTTCGTATCGGCGCCGAGCCAGACCGAGTACAAGCCGAACAGCACCGGCATCAGCACGGCCGCGAGGATCGGCGCGAACGGTGCATTCAGATTCCATGCGCGCCGCCAGACATGCGGCGACTGCGGGACCACTGCGGGATCGTCCGTCATCTGCATGGCTCATTTCCAAGAAGCGTGTCCGAGGACCCGTATGCCGGGCTGCGGCCCGGCATACGATCTACGCGCTGCTCACGCCGCGTGCGTCATCAGCGCGAGTCGACACGAAACGACACGCGTCGACGTGAATCGACATGCATCGACGCGC
Organism: Pararobbsia silviterrae; assembly: GCF_003628125.1. Taxonomy (GTDB): domain Bacteria; phylum Pseudomonadota; class Gammaproteobacteria; order Burkholderiales; family Burkholderiaceae; genus Pararobbsia; species Pararobbsia silviterrae. Next base: position 827,918 of record NZ_RBZU01000001.1, on the reverse strand, counting down.
CGTCAACGCATCGTCAGCGGACACCACTGATACACGATGAGACCCTTGCCGATCCACGACTGATAGGGCTTGCACGTCGCGGGATCGAGCGTGAAACCGCTGCGCGCATAAGGGGCCACGGCCTGCTCGGCAAACATGCGATTCGCGTCGGCGGCGGTGACCTTGTCTTCGTCGAGCGGGACCAGCTTGCACTGGTCGCCGCCACTCGATACGGGCTCGACGCGCTCATGCAAATGCAGTGTGTTCAACGCCCTCTGCACGAACGCGCAACCGCTCGCGCTTTGCAGCAGGCCGACGCTACGCAGCATGTCGTTGCGGGCATCGAGGCTTCGGGCGCGCCATTGTTTCGCGCCGTCGATGATCGCGTACGCTTGCCCGCCGCGCGAAGCGACGAGGTTCCGCACGCGCTCGGCATACGCCGGCGTGCCGACGAAATATGCGTTCTCGATCTGCGTAAACGCGACTTCGGACGGAAACAGCGGCGCGAGCCAGGCCCACGCGCTTTGCTCGACATAGAGCACCACCGTCGTCTTCGCCGGCTGCGCGATCGCGGGCACTTCAGCGCGATAAAGCGGATCGTCCCACGCTTCGTGACCCCAGCTTCGCGTGAGTCCCGTGCCGATGTTCATGAGCGTCGACGCGCCGAGAATCCATAGCGCGACGCGCCGCGCGCTCGGATACGGCAGCATTCTCACGAGCATGACGAACACCGCGATCGGCAGCAGCACTTCGACCGCGACGAGATAGCGATAGATGCTGAACGCCTTCATCCAGACGATGTAGCCGATGACCACGTAGAGCAGCACGAACCACGCGCGCGAATCGATCTGCGTGAGCGTGCGGCGACGCAGCCGCGCGGCGATCTCGACGACGACCCCGACCCAGAACACGATATAGGCGAGCGGCCAGATGATCTGGTAGATGATGAGGTCGCTGATCCGGACCGGATGGGCCGAGAAGATGAACGGCCAAAGCAACGCTTCGAGGACGCCCTTCGTACCCCAGCGCGCGTCTCCGACGGTGATCGGCGCGCCAAGCGGATTCGGGAAAATCGTGCTGAATTGCGGAAACACGGGATTGCGGAACGTCTGCCACATGAACAGCATCCAGTAGCCGCCCGTCGCGGCGAACCCGAGAAGCACGCCGATGCCGAACACGAAACACAGCCGGATGCGCGTCAGCAGGCTCGCCGGATAAACGAGCAGCGCCGCGCACGCGGCAACGGCCGAGACGGCCGTCGTGAGCTTGAGCCCCGCGCCGGCGCCCACGAGCACGCCCGACGCGATGAGCGTCAGCACGGCGCCCGCGCCGCGCGCGCTCAACCGGTCCCAGCGCGCGAGCATCACAAGCAGCCCCGCATAGATGAAGAGCGCCGTCGTGATGTCGCCCATCGAATTGCCGATGCCCGTCACATTGCTCGCGCTCAGCGTGCCCGCGATCGCGAGCAGCAACGGGACGCGAATCCGATCGCGCTCGGGCAACGCGGGCACGGTCCGCTTCGCGAGCGCCAGCACCATCACGAACGTCAAGCCGTGGAACACGCCCAGCAGAAACCCGCCGAGTCTCGACGGCAGATGCATGTGGATCCAGTAGATCGGCACATCGAGCAGCGGATTGAAGTACGTCTGCATGCCCGCGGCGCCGAAGTCCTGATTGAAGCGGCCATTGAGCAGCGCGAACGGGTTGTAGATATGGTAATTGGCCAGGTCCCAGTCGGCATCGGCGCCGAGCCACAGCGAATAGAGGCCGCAGAGCACAGGAACCAGCACGCACGCGATCCATTCCGCGACCGGCGTATTGAGACCGAGCGCAACGCGCGCCGGACGGGGTGAGCGGACCTCGATCATCGGTTCTGTCTGCATGGCTTCGTCGTAATGGGAACGCAATGGGAATCGGATAGCGCGGGGTCGCTCGGCGGCTTTCGCCCAGCGTTTGCATTGGAGCATTGCGCAAGGATTTTGTTAGTGCGATCCGGCACACACGACGTCTGAAATTCGCGGCGTCGAATCCGCGCAACGCCGCCTGGCATACGGCTTCGCGTGCTGTTCGGCGTCGCGCCGTGGGGTCCCGCTCGGCGAATTGCAAAACTCGGGATATGCGACGCGCTGAAACGCGTCGTCGATCGTCATACGCCGAGCATCACACGGTTAACGCGGCGAATCAGACATCGGGTGTCGCGGCAGTCGGGGCGTCGGGTGTCGCTTTTCTGCCGACCCTTATTGCGGGCATTATGTTGCGCACGAACGAAGTTGCATCTAAATATTACAGACGCGCCGCCGTTAATTCGGTCGTCAGGCCCGCCAGCAGGCGTTCCGGCGGTTACCTGATCGGTCACGGCTCGATCATCAGCGAGTCGAAAGTGTTGCCTCCTAGTAATCAAAAAATCGGCAGCCTCTGTATAGTTGAGCCGCTTTCGGTATTTCCGGCGAGAAAGGAAAATGAAAACTAAGTTGTTCGTGGGTATTGGCGCCGCGTTCGTGGCGTTCGGGGCCGCGCAAAGCGCATCTGCGGGCGTGAGCGTCGGCATTAATCTGGGTGTCCCCGCTCCGGTCTATGTGGCGCCGGCTCCGGTCTACGCACCGCCGCCGCCCCCGCCTGCCGTCGTCTATGCGCCGGCACCGGGTCCGGTCGTCTACGGCGCGGCACCCGTCGTCGTGGCGCCGGCCGTCGTGATCGGCTGGCATGACAACCGCTACTGGGACGGTCGCCGCTGGTGGGGCCGCCACGACTACTACGCGTACCATCACCACCACTATTGATGCACTTGACGGCCCGCTCCAAGCGGGCCGTTTGCATTGAGGCGCATGCGCGGGCATCGCGCGAACACGTCGACTGCGCGTATCGATGCCTGCGATATGTACCCATCGCAGGCGCATTTCGCCACCGAGAACGCAAATGACGGCGCAGCCTCATGCGCGCGATCCGGAGGACAAACAAAAAGGGAGCCCGAAGGCTCCCTTTTTTTTTGCAAAGCCACACGACGGTGGCCAGCCGGTTCGCTTGTGGCGAACCGGTTGCAACGCGTGGCTTAGAAGCGCACGCGCAGACCCGTCGTGATCGCGACTTGGTTCGGCGTCGTCGATTGGGTTTCGCCCGTGATCGAAGCGACAGCTTGCTTGCCCGTCGAATCGATGCCGCTGGCGTGTTGATAGATACCGAGCAGGTAGACGTCCGTGCGCTTCGAGAACAGGTAGTCGACGCCCAGGTTGAACTGGTTGTACGTCGCGCCCGTTTGCGTACCGTTGAGCATCGTGATCGACTGGCCCTTCGTGTAGTTATACGAGAAGCCGAGCAGGACGGACGGCGTCAGCGCGTACTTGATGTTCGCTTCGACGTCGTTGAACGTTGCCGTGTCGCCGTTCGCGAACTTGTTCGTGTTCGCCGAATCCGTGAACGAACCCAGGTTGAAGAACTTGATGTTCGAGTAGACGAGACCCAGCGTTGCCGGTCCGATCGCGTAGTTGCCCGCGACGTCGATGATCTGTTCGCTGCCCGCCGTCGAGAAGCCCGAGTATGCGAGGTGCGAGCTGCCGAAGTTGTTCGCCGGCGCCGACGTCGTACCGGCGTTCGGGTTCATCCCGAAGAAGCCGTAGTTCGGGTTCTTCGCGAACAAGTAGTTTGCTGCTGCGTTGATCGGGCCGTTCGAGTAGCCCGCGCCGAACGACATCAGGCCGTTGCGCGACGAATCGCCGGCGATGCCGCCGAGGCTGTACATGCCCGTGACCTTGAAGCCCGAGTACGTAGCGCTCGTGTACTTGAACGTGTTGTTCACACGGTTCAGGTTACCGATGTTGTCGATGTCGCCTGCGTGAGCCGTCAGGTTACCCCAGGTGCCGTAAGCGGCGATCGGCTGGATCAGGTCGACGCCCGTGTCGTATTGACGACCGAGGGTGAACGTACCGTACTGCGTGCTCGACAGACCGACGAATGCTTGACGGCCGAAGAAGTCGCCGCCTTGGCCCAGCGCGCCGGTGTTGTACGAGAAACCGTTTTCGAGCACGAAGATCGCGCTGAGACCGCCGCCGAGATCTTCCGTGCCGCGCACGCCCCAACGGCTGCCCGACAGGCCGGCCGTCGCGCCGTCTTGCTGAGCGATCAGCGAGTGACCGGCCGTACCGCCCGTCACCTTCACCGACGTGCTATTGACATACGTAACGCCCGCATCGATCAAACCATACAGCGTGACGCTCGTTTGAGCCTGCGAAGCCGAAGCCACCGTGCCGAGCGCGGCCAGTGCGATAAGCGACTTTTTCATTGGATGAATATTCTCGATCTAAGGTGTGGTGAGCAGCTGCATATGGACGCGATCCACCTCGTCCATAAAAAGCTGGCCGCAGGTTACCAACCTAGACATGACAAAACATTTACATAAGCGCGAGGGGTTCGATCGCGTCGCACATCCACAACGACAATGTCACGTGAAACAACGCTCTTCGCTTCTGTCATGAATTTGACATGATTTGTCGCGGTATACCCGAATGAAAAAGGCCTGTGCGGGTGGGGCTTTCAATTGGCTTCAAACTCGGATCGCGATCGCATCATCGAACGCGCATGATTTCGATCTGTGTCCGCGCCTGTTTCAGATGGTCCAGCCGTGCTCGATGAATATCGCGCAAAGCGCTTCCATGCCCGCGCGGTCGTCGTCGTCGAAGCGCGCGACGCGCGGACTGTCGGCGTCCCAGACGCCGATCAGCGTGCCATCGCCCGCGATCAGCGGCACGACGATTTCGGATTGCGACGCGGCATCGCAAGCGATATGGCCGGGGAAATCATGCACGTCGCGCACGACTTGCGTTTCGCGCGTGCGCGCCGCGGTGCCGCATACGCCGCGTCCGAGCGCGATGCGCACGCACGCGGGCTTGCCTTGAAACGGGCCGACGACAAGCTCGGTGCCGTCGAACAGATAGAACCCCGCCCAATTGAGGTCGGGCAGACTGTGGAAGATCAGCGCCGAGAAATTGGCCGCGTTCGCGATGCGATCGGTTTCATCGACGAGCAGCGCACGCGCCTGTTCGACGAGTTCGGCATAGCGCGCGGGCTTGGACAGGCTTGAATCGATCGTGGCGGAAAACATCTCGGGCAGCGGTATCCAGGCAGAGGAATAGGCAAGGTCGCATCTTACAGCGCGGCAGCATGAGACGTTAGAGACGTTTGGGACATCCTAGACGTCCGGGCCGCTCATGCGTCATTGCAGGCATACTCTCGGACGTGTCCGGACGCGACGACCGTCGCCCCGCCCCGCAGCAAGAACGTGCGCGCGACCCCGCGCACCCCGGAGCGACCGCAAAGCCCCATGCAGCACCTCAAATACCTCGGCGCCTATCCGTCGAATCTGCTCGATCAGGTCCGCGCGATGATTCGCGACGACCGGCTCGGCGTCTACCTCGAGAAAAAATATCCTCAGCGGCACGCCGTCCAGACCGACAAGGCGCTCTATCAGTACACGAACGATCTACGGCTGCAGTTCCTGCGCGGCGCGCCGATGATCGACAAGGTGCTGTACGACGCGAAACTCGACGTGCTGCACAACGCGCTCGGCCACCATCGCGCGATCTCGCGCGTGCACGGCAACAAGATCACGGCGCGCAAGGAAATCCGGATCGCCTCGCTGTTCAAGGACACGCCGCGCGAATTCCTCGAAATGATCGTCGTGCACGAGCTCGCGCACCTCAAGGAAAGCGAGCACAACAAGGCTTTTTACCGGCTCTGCGAGCACATGCAGCCCGGTTATGCGCAAATCGAGTTCGATTTGCGGCTCTATCTCACGCATCGCGATATGCTGCGCGAACGCGAAAAAACACACGCGCCGAACGTGCCTGACGCGGATTCACACGCGACTCAATCGACGTAGAACCGCTCCCGCATTTCCTCGAGCGCGAGCGTCTGAAGGATCTCGTGCATGCGATCGGCCGGGCGCTTGCGCGGCAAGTCCTTGAAGGTCGCGATGATCAGTTCGTTCTTCATCGAATGCTCCCATCCGACGAGTTCGGTCACCGTGACCTGATAGCCGTGCGCTTCGAGCTGCAGGCAGCGCAGGACGTTCGTGATCTGGCTGCCGAATTCGCGCGTATGAATCGGGTGCCGCCAGAGTTCGGTCAGTGCGCTGCGTCCGAGCGCCTGTTGCTTGTTCTTGCGCAGCACCGCGGCGACCTCGGCCTGGCAGCACGGCACGAGCACGATGTGGCGCGCCTTTTTCTCGAGCGCGAAGCGGATCGCATCGTCGGTCGCGGTATTGCACGCATGCAGGGCCGTCACGATATCGACCGTCGCGGGCAACGCATCCGAGGCGATCGACTCGGCGACCGACAGATTCAGAAACGTCATGCCCGGAAACGCGAGGCGTTGCGCGAGTTCGCGCGACTGCGTGACGAGTTCATCGCGCGTTTCGATGCCGTAGATCGCGGGTCCCGCGGGCAGCGACTTGAAGAACAGATCGTAGAGAATGAAGCCGAGATACGACTTGCCCGCGCCATGATCGACCAGCGTCAGATCGGGATGCTCGGCGCGCGCGGACTCGAGCAGGGGCTCGATGAACTGGTACAGGTGATAGACCTGCTTGAGCTTGCGGCGGCTATCCTGGTTCATCTTCCCGTCGCGCGTCAGGATATGAAGCGCCTTGAGCAGCTCGATCGACTGACCGGGCTTGATTTCGGGGGGCGTAGACATGATCGGACCTCGATGCGCGCACGCCGGCGTGCGGCGTGCGGTGAATTCAACTCGACCCGCGGCGGGCGACAGGCGCGCGAGACTCGGCGGGTCGGGGGCCGATCATAACAAGTTCCGATGCGCCGCGTATCGGAGCGTGCTCAGGAGCGCACGCGGGACCGCACACCGGGCCGCCCTCGATCCGCACGCCGCGCGCGGTCCGGAAGACGCCGCCGCTTACGGGTAAAATGCGCGTTTTCCTGCCGTTTCGCCCCCAGTCGCGCCGCTGCGCGCCGTGGTCCGAGCGACACCGGCACGCCCTTTATTCAACGCATTCGACGGTTTCGATGTCACTTTCAGAAGTTCAACGGCGGCGCACCTTCGCGGTGATTTCTCACCCTGACGCCGGCAAGACGACGCTCACCGAAAAGCTGCTGCTGTTCTCGGGCGCGATCCATATCGCGGGCACCGTCAAGGGCCGCAAGAGCAATCGCTACGCGACCTCCGACTGGATGGAGATCGAAAAGCAGCGCGGGATCTCGGTCGCGAGTTCGGTCATGCAGTTCGAGTACCGCGACGCCGTGATCAATCTGCTCGATACGCCGGGCCACCAGGACTTTTCGGAAGACACATACCGCGTGCTGACCGCGGTCGATGCGGCCGTCATGGTCATCGACGGCGCGAACGGCGTCGAAGAACAGACGCTCAAGCTGCTCGAAGTCTGCCGCAGCCGCAAGACGCCGATCGTCACGTTCATCAACAAGCTCGACCGCGAAGTCCGCGAGCCGCTCGATCTGATCGACGAAATCGAACAGCATCTCGGCGTGTCCGCGATTCCGTTCACCTGGCCCATCGGCATGGGCAAGGATTTCCAGGGCGTCTACGACATCCAGGCCGACCAGGTCCGCGTGTTCCGTCCGGGCGACAGCACGCTCGGCGGCGATGTTCAGACACTCCAGGGTCTCGGCGACGACGAAGGCATCGCGCGCTTCGGCGAACCGTGGCGCAAGGCGAAGGAAGAAGTCGACCTGATCACGGGTGCGACGCCCGCGTTCGACCGCGCGGCGTTTCTCGAGGGCAATCAGTCGCCCGTGCTGTTCGGCTCGGCGATCAACAACTTCGGCGTCAAGGAAATTCTCGACGCGCTGATCGATCTCGCGCCGCCGCCCTCGGGCCGCATGACCGCGCAGCGCGAAGTGTCGCCCGAAGAGCCGAAATTCACGGGCATGGTGTTCAAGGTACAAGCCAATATGGACCTCGCGCACCGCGACCGCGTCGCGTTTATCCGTGTGTGCTCGGGCCATTTCGAGCGCGGCATGGCCTTGCGCGTCACGCGTTCGGGCAAGACGTTCCGCGCGAACAACGTCGTCACGTTCCTCTCGCAACGTCGCGAAACGGTCGAGGACGCGTACCCGGGCGACATCATCGGGATTCCGAATCATGGCACGCTGAGTCTCGGCGACACGCTGTCGGAAGGCGAGCCGCTTCAGTTCCTCGGCTTGCCGTTCTTCGCGCCCGAGATCTTCCAGACCGTCGAAGCGAAGGATCCGATGCGCGCGAAGCAGCTCGGCGAAGCGCTCAAGCAACTCGGCGACGAAGGCGCGATCCAGGTCTTCAAGCCGATGGTCGGCGGCATGACCGTGCTCGGCGCGGTCGGCGCGCTGCAGTTCGAAGTCGTCTCTCACCGCCTGTCGAACGAGTACAAGGTCGACGTGCGCATGGCGCCCGCGCGTTTCCGCCTGTCGCGCTGGATCACGGCCGAAGATCCGAGCCGGCTCAAGAAATTCGTCGACTTCTATACGGACCGCCTCGCGCTCGACGCATCCGACGCGCCGACCTTTCTGGCCGGCCATGTCGCCGAAATCAACGCGGCCAAGGAGTCGTGGCCCGACATCACGTTCAACGAACTTCGCGAACATTCGGGCGCGCCGTTCCAGAAGACGCGATAACGCGCGATCACGACGGATCGGCCGCGCACGCGTCGCGCCGCAGGCCGGTCCCTCTCTCAGGGCCCTCTATTCGGAACCCGTCGCTCAGGGCCTCGTCACGCACGGCCCGTCGAGCGCCGCTCGCGCGCGTCGGCGCAACGCCAGGCGAAGCGACGGCGACGGCCTAGACCGGCCCCGGACTGCGCCGCCAGGGGCACGGCGGAATCCGGGTCTGCGGCAATCGCGACTCGGGCAGAACCAGTTCAATAACCGACTGCCGTTCGCAGACCTGTGCCGAACGGTGCTCGCTGTGCCGAATTCTGCGCGGCGCCCGAACCCTGGTTCGAGACGCGGAAGGTGTTGACCGCATCACGCAATTCATTTGCTTGCTCCTCGAGCGATTTAGCAGCCGCGGCGGCCTCTTCGACCATCGCGGCATTCTGCTGGACGGCTTCGTCCATATGGGTGATCGCACGATTGACCTGCTCGATCCCGCTGCTCTGCTCCTCGGATGCAGCGGAAATCTCGCCCATGATGTCGGTCACGCGGCGCACGGCCTGCACGACCGACTCCATGGTCGTGCCGGCCCGTTCGACGAGCGACTCGCCGTCGTGGACCCGCTGGACCGAGCGCTCGATCAATGATTTGATTTCCTTCGCCGCGTCGCCGCTACGGCGCGCGAGCGAACGCACCTCGCTCGCGACGACCGCGAAGCCGCGCCCCTCCTCGCCTGCGCGCGCGGCTTCCACGGCGGCATTGAGCGCCAGAATATTGGTCTGGAACGCGATGCCTTCGATGACCGAGATAATGTCGACGATCTTGTTCGAGCTCGCCGAAATCGTGTGCATCGTCGCGACGACCTCGCGCACAACACCGCCGCCCTCGAGCGCGATCTCGGACGCGTTCGCCGCCATCTGACTGGCCTGACGCGCGTTGTCGGCGTTCTGTTTGACCGTCGCCGTGAGCTGCTCCATGCTCGACGCCGTCTGTTCGAGCGATGCGGCCTGCTGTTCGGTGCGTCCCGAGAGATCGTCGTTCGCGGCCGCGATCTCCTGCGATGCGACCGTGATCGCATCGGTCCCCACGCGAATCCGTGTGATCGTCGAGGCGAGCGTGTGCTGCATTCGGCTCATCGAATAGAGCATCGAGTGTTCGTCGGCGCCCCTGAGCGAGACGGCGCCCGTCAGATCGCCGTCGGCGATCGCTTCGGCGATCGAGCCCGCGTAGTCGGGTTCGCCGCCGAGACTGCGATGCACGCTGCGGATGATCGCGAGCATCGCGCCCGTGATCACGCCGCCGATCACGAGCACCGTGAGCAGATAGCGAATCAGCATCGAATAGAACGCCGCATCGACGTCGTCGAGATACAGCCCCGACTCGACATACCAGTCCCACGGCTTGAACTGTTTGACGAACGTGAGTTTGGGCGCCGAGTGGTTCGCGGTCGTCAGCCGCGCATCGTATTGCACGAAGCCTTCGCCGTTCGCCTGCGCGACCTTGACCATCTCGACGAACATCCGGACGCCCTTGGCGTCCTTGTAATCGGTCACGTCCTTGTTGCGCAGATCGGCGAGCGTCGGATGCATGAGCACCGTCGGATGGGCGTCGGTGATGATGAAGTAGCCGTTGCCGCTGAAGCGCATCGACGCGAGGCGCGCCATCGCCTGCTGCTTCGCGTCGTCGACACTGAGTTCGTTGCGGTCGGCGCGCGCCGCATAGTCGGCGACCAGCGCATAACCGGATTCGACAACCTTGCGGATCGCCGTCTTGCGCTCCTCGAGCATCGATGCGCGCGATTGATAAGCGGCCCAGCTTCCAAGAATGATGAGTCCCACCCACATGACCGCAAGCGCAGACCACAACTTGGCATTCAAGCTCAACCGATTCACCCTGGACCCCTTCGGACATCGTGCTGCGACGTCGGTACTCGGCGGGAGATCACCCGCCGCCGCGCGCTGGATTTCGTCATCACCTGTCCGGTGTAACGGCGCGCCCGGCGAGGGGCTTTAGAACAACCTCGATGAATTTTTTGCGACGTGGACTGAGGAATGGAGGGGCATCGCGACCGTTCGGGCAGGACAGCCACTCAGGCATGGCCACCGCTCGGACGTCGCGACCGCTCAGGCGGGCTGCGAATCGATCCAGTCGTGCAGACAATGCTCGACGAGCCGTTCGAGCTCGACGACAGCGGCCTCGCGATTGGCGAACGCAGTGTCGCCGTTGATCGCGACGGCCGATTTCATCAGATGCTGAACCACGGCCGCCCGCGCTTCCGCGCGCTCGGCGGACTGAGCGGGGGCGAGCGCGAGCAGCACGGCCCCGATCTCGGCGCGCAAACGGCCCCGGATGCTGCCCGAACCCGGCACGCTTCCGTAGCTTTCGGCAAGCATCGCGAACGCCGGATACGCATCGCGAAACCGGATCAGCGTGCGCGTGAGCCGGGCCGCGAAGCCCGCGATCCCATGCGCTTCAAGCGCGGCCGCTTCGGCGCGCAGCGCGTGCATCTGCTCCATCAGCGCGTCGAGATAACGTTGGAGCAGCGCTTGTGCGACCTCGTCCTTCGTCGGAAAGAACTGGTAGAGCGAACCGATCGACGAACCCGCGCGCGCCGCGATCGCCGTCATCGTCGCGGCGTCGTAGCCTTTCTCGGCAAAAACCTGCCCGGCCGCCTCGAGCAGCGCCGCAACGCGTGCACGCCCGCGCTCGCGCTGCGGCGCCTTGGCGCGCGCCGTCGCACCGGGATCGATCGAATCCACCGCATCGACCGGATCGCTTGCATTTTGTGAGGACATACTCATATACTCCAATGCGAGGACTTCCTCACATTTAACCCTGTTTGACCCGCATCCGCCGGAATTCAAGCTTAATTGCCGCCCATTGCCGCGGCCAAGGACCCACTTCATGCAAAGCCTCGATCCTCGCACAACTGCGCTCGTGCTGATTGATCTCCAGCAGGGAATCCTGCCGTTCGCCAAGGGCCCGCGCACCGGAGACGCCGTGCTCGAGACGTCCGCCCGCCTGGCCAAGCGTTTCCGTGAGCGCGGCGCGCTCGTCGTGCTCGTGCGCGTGGGCTGGCACGACGACTTCGCCGACTCGCTCGCGCTGCCCGCCGATCAACCGACGCGCCTCGCGCCCGGCATGCTGCCCGCGAACTGGCTCGACTTTCCGGATGCGCTCGAAGCCGGCGACAAGGATCTTTACATCACGAAGCGCCAATGGGGCGCGTTCCACGGCACCGAACTCGATCTTCAGCTGCGCCGGCGCGGGATTCGGACGATTGTGCTCGGCGGGATCTCGACGAATATCGGCGTCGAATCGACGTCGCGCGTCGCCTACGAGCTCGGCTACGAGCAAGTGCTCGTCGAAGACGCGATGAGCGCGGGCGCGACCGAGCACCACGACGCGTCGGTCAAATTCATCTTCCCTCGCGTGGGATTCGTGCGGCAGGCCGACGAGGTGCTCGCTGCACTCGGCGAGTGATCGACGTACGGTCTGGTCTGCCTAGAGTCGGTGAAGGGGGGGCGCCTCAGCGCCGCTGATCGGCTCGATTTCGCGAGCCGAGCGCGCGAGCGCGCCCACGTACAGGAGCCCGCTCGCACGGCGCCTGATGCACGCCGGATTGGCGGGATCGCGCCGCCGCGCCTCGGCTCGACAGATCAACGAAGCGCTTTACGCGCACGGTGCCGGATCGCGCCACCCGGTCGGCGTCGCGCATGCGCGGCGCGGTAGCATAGAGGCCCCATCCACGAGCGAGCGCGCCGCGATGATCATCGTCCACCATCTGAACAACTCCCGTTCGCAGCGCGTGCTCTGGCTGCTCGAGGAACTCGGTCTCGACTACGAGATCAAGCGCTACCAGCGCGACCCGAAGACGATGCTCGCGCCGCCCGAACTCCGGTCGATCCATCCGCTCGGCAAATCGCCGGTCATCGTCGACGGCGGACTCACGATCGCCGAGTCGGGCGCGATCATCGAATACCTGAGCGACACCTACGGCGAGGGTCGCTTCGTCGCGCCGCGCGGTACGCCCGCATTCCTCAAGATGCGCTACTGGCTCCACTACGCCGAAGGGTCGGCGATGCCGCTGCTCTTGCTCAAGCTCGTCGCCGGACGCATCGGCACGTCGCCGATGCCTTTCTTCGCAAAACCGATCGCGCGCAAGATCGCATCGGGCTTGCAGGATCAGTTCATCGACCCGCAACTTGCCATGCACCTCAAGTACATCGACGGCGAGCTCGCGGCGACCGGATGGTTCGCGGGCGACGCGTTCACGATCGCCGACGTGCAGATGAGCTTTCCGCTCGAAGCGGCCGGCGCGCGCGGCTCCAACCGCGCGCGATTCCCGAACATCTACGCGTTTCTCGATCGCATTCATGCACGCCCGGCCTATCAACGTGCGCTCGAACGCGGCGGCGAATATACGGTGCTGAGTTAGCCGGCGCGCGGTCTCCGGCGATCTCGCGTACGGGTGTCGGCATGCAGACATCGGCGTGCAGGCGTCGGCATGCGCGCTTCGGCATGCAGGATGGCGGGTCGTGGGCTGGCCGCGTGCTACGGCTGCGAGAATCCTGAAGATCGCATCACGACGCCGGGTCATCGGTGCCGAACGCGTCCTCGAGCACGCGCGCGAGCCGCAATCCCGCGCAGGTGAGTTGCTGCGCGACGGCCTCGACCGCGCGCAGCTCGTCGCGCTTGCCAAGACGGTAGCGCGCGCCGTGCCGCGACGCGCGCAGCGGACGATAGGCGAGCGTCCGCGCGATGCCGAACGACGCCCAAGCCCACGCCTCGGGATCGAACGCCGTGCGCGCGATGCACGCGGCGTCCGGGAGCGGCGCCTCGAACGGCGCCGCACCGCCGCGCTCGAGGCGTATCAGCAACGCATCGGCGATCGCGCGCGCATCCGCCTGCCAGTCATGCGCATTGGCCGGCCTATCGCGCGCATCGTGGCCCGTGTCCAGCACATCGCCCAAGCGCTCGACGAGCGCCGTGTCCCAGAGATGATGGAGCGTGTCGGCACGGCCGTGGCGCATCACGACGATCGTTTCGTTACCGCCGCGGTCGCGGTTCGAGATCGTGTGCATCGGCTGATGGATATCGCCGATCAGATGCACGACGAACTGTAACGCGCGCAAACGCCGATGCGCGGGCGCCGACGTATCGGCCAGCTCGCCCCGGAGCGCGATCAGTGCGTCGACGATGCATGCATGCGCGGACTCACCGGATTCGGATGCCGCGGCATCCGTCTCGACGCGTCCGAGGCACGCGGCGCGCAGATCGGGCCGGTACCGGTCGAGATTGACGAAATGCCACGGTTGCGTGATCCGATAGGCGTCGCCGCGTCGGCCCGCGTCGCGATATCGATCGGCCCAGTTCGCCTCGTCGCCGAGATCCTTGGGATCGGCAAGCCCGGACCGATCTGTCGCGAGCAACTGCATGACACGCCGGCGCACCTCGGGCGAGAGCTGGGCATCGGCGATATAGGCAATCGCCGCATGACCCGTGCGGCCCCACCCGTGCGCGGGCAACGCCAGGCTGGCCGACAACGCGAGCGCCGCGATCCGCCATGCCGAGGCGAACGGCAGGCGACCCGCATGGCGGCCGGTCCGCGCGGCGCGCGAACCTCGCCTCCGGCCTATGGCGCGCGTCTGATGTCGGTCGCACGGACGATCCGCGCGGGTCGTCGACGACCGCACGGCACAGCGCATCGCAAACATGATCGGCTCCCGATGTTCAAGCGGTCCCGCAGACTGCTTTCGGAGCAAAAGATCGGCTTGTCCATTGCGCTCAATGCCCGATGATCATGACCCTACATCCGTTATGGAGACTGCGAGCTCGTCGGATTGCCGCGTTCGCGGGGTCCGAACACATGACCTAGATAACCCTATAAAACGTCTGACTTTGACGCAGCCGACTCAACACAACATCGCGCAAACCCTTGTCGCCATTGGATTTTTCGAAACTCAAATCCGTCCGACGGGCGAACCGTGCCAGGCGCTGTTGCGAATTCCTGAACAGTGATTACCAAATTCAAGCATTTATCAAAAGCAATCCGCGCGAGACAATCCGTGCCATAGATCAAAATCAATAGCAATAGGGTCTCGCCATGAATGCCACTCTGTACTGCCCTTACCCCCGCCAGGCGACCAAGCCGGCGAAGGCGAAGCAACGCGCCGAACTGCCGCGCAAGACGCGCGAGCCGGAACCGCAACACCACGATGCACACGAATCGACGCCGTCGCGCCTGATGCTCGCCGTGACCGCGACGCTGCTGATCGCCTTCCTCGGCATCATCAGCGCGATCATGCTCGACGATTCCGTCAAGGGTTCATCGTTCGGCACCGAGCCGGCCGGCGTCTCGACCGATGCGGCGCTGCCCGCGGCCGAAGCCCTCGCCAACTGGCTCGACACCGATCCGGTGGCGCAGAACGCGACGCGCGCGGTGCTTGTCACGTACGCGCACTGAACCGCCTCGATGCCGACGTCTTACGCATGAACGCAGTATCCTGACCACGCACTCAAGCGTGTGCCAGGTTGGGCGTGTGCGAATCGGCCCGTTCCGATGCCACGCTGAAGTCGCCGCAAATCTCCGCCGCTTCCCGCAGTCCACGTAGCCCGCAGTCGTCGAACGCAGTCCGCCGCACACCTCCCCTTAGCGTCGATCACCAGGCCGAACATCGGTCTGCGCGCCGTATTGATTCGGTTCGGGACTCGATTCGGCCCGAGACTAAAGCAGCGGTACCGACACCGGCGAGATCTTCCAGATCTTCCCGGCATACTCGTCGATCGAACGGTCCGACGAGAAGCGTCCCGAACGCGCGACATTGAGTACGGACATGCGCGTCCATCGCGCGACGTCGCGATACGCTTCATCGACTTCGTACTGACACGCCGAATACGACGCGTAATCGGCCGCGAGCATATAGGTGTCATGCGTCAGCAAATGATCGACGATCGGCCGGAACAGCTCCGTATCGCCGCGCGAGAACAACCCGTTGCGGATCAGCTCGACGACCGCGTACAGCTCGGGATTGGACTCGACGACCGCGCGCGGGTCGTAGCCGGCGCGCCGGCGCGCATCGACCTCTTCCGCCGTCATGCCGAACGTGAAGAAGTTCTCGGCGCCGACTTCTTCGCAGATCTCGATGTTCGCGCCGTCCATCGTCCCGATCGTCAAGGCGCCGTTCATCGCGAACTTCATATTGCCGGTGCCCGAGGCCTCCTTGCCCGCCAGCGAGATTTGCTCGGACAGGTCGGCGCCCGGATAGATGCGCTGCCCCGTCGTCACGCTGAAATTCGGCATGAACACGACCTTGAGACGGCCGCGCACCTCGGGGTCGTAATTGATCACGTCGCCGACGGCCGTGATGAGCCGGATCATGAGCTTCGCCATGAAATAACCGGGCGCCGCCTTGCCGCTGAACAGGAACGTGCGCGGCAGGATCTCGGCAGACGGATTCGACTTGAGCCGGTGATACATCGCGATAACCTGCAATACCGCGAGATGCTGGCGCTTGTATTCGTGGATGCGCTTGACCTGCACGTCGAACAGCGAATCGGGATTGACCTCGATGCCCGTGCGCTTCGCGATGAGCTCGGCCAGTTGGACCTTGTTCGCGCGTTTGATCTCGCGCCAGCGCGCGCCGAATGCGGGGTCGTCGGCATACGCTTCGAGTTCGCGTAGACGGTCGAGATCGCGAATCCATCCGTCGCCGATCGTGTCGTGCAGCAGCTCGCTCAAGCGCGGATTCGCGAGCGCGAGCCAGCGCCGCGGCGTGACGCCGTTGGTGACCGAATAGAACTTGTGCGGCCACAGCGCATGAAAGTCGGCGAGCACATCCTTCTTGAGCAGCTCGGAGTGCAGCGTCGCGACACCGTTGATCGCATGGCTGCCGACGCTCGCGAGATGCGCCATGCGCACGTAACGCTCGCCGCTTTCGTCGATCAGCGACAGCGCGCGAACCTTCGCGTCGTCGCCGAGAAACGCGATGCGCACGTCGTGGAGAAAACGATCGTTGATCTCGAAGATGATTTCGAGATGTCGCGGCAGCACGCGCCGGAACAGTTCGAGCGGCCAGCGTTCGAGCGCTTCGGGCAGCAGCGTGTGATTCGTATAGCCGAACGTGCGCGTCGTGATCGACCACGCGTCGTTCCAGGGCAGCACGTAGTCGTCGACGAGGATGCGCATGAGTTCGGCCACGCCGATGGCCGGATGCGTGTCGTTGAGCTGGACCGCGAATTTTTCGTGAAACCGCTCGATCGAGACGCCCTGCCCCTGGAGGATCCGAAACATGTCCTGCAGCGAACACGCGACGAAAAAGTATTGCTGCTCGAGACGCAACTCCTTGCCCTGCGGCGTTTCGTCGTTCGGGTAAAGAATCTTCGACAGGTTCTCCGACGTGACTTTCTTGTTGACGGCGCCCATGTAGTCGCCGCGGTTGAAGATCTCGAAGTCGAACGACTGCGTCGCCTCCGCGCTCCAGAGCCGCAGCGTGTTCGCGGTGTTGACGCGATATCCGAGGATCGGCGAATCGAACGGCACGCCGACAACCGTCTTGGCCGGCACCCAGCGCACGCGATGCCGATCTTCGGCATCGGTATAAGTCTCCGTATAGCCGCCGAGCTTGACCTCGACAGACCACTCGGGCCGGCGGATCTCCCATGGGTTGCCGTAGCGCAGCCAGTTATCGGTGTTCTCGACCTGCCAGCCGTCGCGCAGGGTCTGATAAAAGATACCGTGCTCGTAACGGATCCCGTAGCCGAGCGCGGGCAGTTCGAGCGTCGCGAGCGAGTCGATGAAACAGGCGGCGAGGCGTCCTAGACCGCCGTTGCCGAGGCCCGGCTCGGCTTCCTGGTCGAGCAGGTCGTTGAGGTCGAGGCCGAGCTCGGCAATCGCCTGCCGCACCTCTTCGAGGATGCCGAGGTTGATCAGGTTGTTGCCGAGCGACGGTCCCATCAAGAACTCGGCCGACAAATAGCTGACGGTGCGCGATGCATGATCGGTGTACGCGGTCGCGGTACTGACCCATCGATAAAGCAGACGATCGCGGACGGTGTAGGCGAGCGCGAGGTAGTAGTCCATGTGTGTCGCAACCTGCAGGAATTTGCCCTGGGTGTAGAACAGGTTGTCGAGGAACGCGCGCTTGAAAGAATCCTTGCTCAGCGATGTTCGATCGCTCTCGATGGTGTGCACAAGGTCTGCCGACAATTCGGTAGGGCTCATCAGATCGCTCCTCCACATGACAGGTCAGTGACGGCCGGGGTACCGGCGCATGGTGCCTATCCTAGCGCGTCATATTCCGTAACGTCGAATTTCATCGCGGCTTCGCCCCATCCGGGCCGGGAACCGTAATTGCTTGTTCAAGCACGGTTATTTCGTCAAAGCGTCAAACCAGAGTGCAACACTTGTAACGCCCGTCAACGCGAGAGTCCGTCCGCGCGTCAATGCGCACAAGGGGCGGAAGAATCTTTCGGCTCCGCGACGGTTAGACGCAAATGCGGTCCTCGCCTGTCAATTCTGCACACGGCATGCAGGCATGCCGGACATGCGAAGACCTAGCGCTTGCGCCAGGCGTCAAACGTCACGCCGTGCGATGGATGCGCGGCATGGCGCACCAATCTTGAAGACCATCCAAGAAGGAGAATCCATGAAACTGGTACTCGCAACTCTCGCCGCCGCCACCTCGCTGGCATGTGCATCAGGCGCCTACGCGCAAGCGGCCGCGAGCGCGCCGGCCCCGGCATCGGCTGCCACCGCTGCCAAGGTCGCGAAGTTCGATCAGAAGGCCGACGCGCGCCTCGAGGACCGGATCAAGGACCTGCACGCGAAGCTGCAGATCAAGCCGGACCAGGAAGCGCTCTTCGGCAAGCTCGCGGACACGATGCGTTCGAATGCGCAGCATATGCGCGAACTCTATGAACAGCGCATGACGCAGACCGACACGTTCACGGCGATCGACGATCTCAAGTCGTACGGCGATCTGGCCCAGGCCCACGCCGACAGCATCAAGAACCTCGAAGCCTCATTCGAACCGCTGTACGCCGCGTTGTCCGACACGCAGAAGAAAGCGGCCGACGTCGAGTTCCGCCATACCGGCCAACCGCACCCGGGTGGCAAGCCCCCGCGTCACCATCCGAAGCCGCAAGCGGCGCCGGCCGACGCCGCCTCGGCAGCGGGCAAGTAACGCAGCCGCCGCCACGCGCGCCGCGTGATGCGGTCGATCGGGCCCCGGTCGGATTCGATACGCGGCTCGAACAGAATCATTGCGCCCGGACGAGACGGATTCAGGATGCGCCACTGCGCGAAAGCGCGGCAGCGCGCACCCCGCAAGGCCTCTTGTCCGGGCAAGCACAAGGAGATCGATCATGAAGAAATGGATAGTGCTCACCGCGCTCGGCGCGATGGCGGCCGGCGCGAGCTTCGCCGCCTCGGCGCGCGTCGACCTGAGCATCGGCATCGGCTTGCCGGGCGTCGTTGCCGCGCCGCCGCCCGTCGTCTACGCACCGCCCGTCTATGCGCCGCCGCCGCCGGTCGTCTACTACGGCGGCGACCGCTGGCATCGGCCGCCGCCCCCGCCGCCGCGCGGATACTACGGTCACGGCCCCCATGGCCCGCACGGCCCCCACGGCAACGACTACCGTCGCTAAGTCGTGACACGACGCGCGGCGAGCGCCGGACGCGTCATCCGCGCGTCGAGCCTCGCCGCGGCGTCCACGTCAATCCGTGCGCCCGGCGAGCACATATCCGGGCCGAGCGCGTCGGTCGCATCCGCCGCTTCAGCCGCTTCAGCCGCCCGCGTCGATCCCGTACCGCCGGGCGTGCGTCAGTCGATCAGTTGATTCGCGCGCGAGAACTCCGTCAATTCGAACACGGACCGGACCTCGAGCTTCTTCATCAACCGCATCTTGTAGGTGCTGACTGTCTTGTCGCTGATCAACAGCCGGTTCGCGATGTCCTTGTTGTTGAACCCGCGCGAGACATAGCGCAGGACCTCAAGCTCACGCTGCGATAGACCGCGCAGGCGTCGATCCTTGTCGCCGACCCGGTATTCGTAGATGCTTTGCGAGAAGCACTGATAGCCGGACATCACGATCCGCATCGACGTCACGACTTCCTTGACGTCGCGCAACTTGCTCACGAAACCGTTTGCTCCCGCGGCCCGTACGCGCGTGCCCATCACGCGTTCATCCTTCGCGGACAGGACGAGGATCGGCAGCCGGCTGCCCTGCGAACGCAGGCGCTCGAGCACCGACAAGCCGTCGAGCTTCGGCAATTCGAGATCGAGCACCATCAGGTCGGGACGGCAATGCGCGACGAGCCGCAACGCCTCCTCGCCATCCGGCGCCTGTCCGACGATGGCGAATTCGCCACTGCGCTCGAGCTCGCCCGCGAGCGTCATTCGGATAATGGGATGGTCGTCTACGATGATGATTCGCTTCATTCGGTTCTAGTCCTATTCCCTGTTCGATGTCGGATCCCGGCGCGCGTCGCCGCTGCGCGCGCAACACGCTCGGGCGTCGCATGCCGGTCCCGTCGTGCCGTCGAAGGCCCGGAATTCGTCCATCCGAATTACCAAGACGATTCCTAAGACTTAAGGCAGGATGATTTTTTGCTCTGCGGCCCCCGACACCTTGAACAGCACACGCCGCTTCCAGGCTCAGTTCAATCCGACGTGTTGAGCGCGGATGCCGATTCACGGGCCGGTCAGAATCCAGCCGACTAAGGATCGTCTTAGCTAAATTAGGGCACTTGTCTAATTTGATTACGCGCACTGTCGGCCGCGCTCGCCGACGAGCCGTCCGATCGCCCCGCACGGCCCTGTTGACATTGCGCCACGCTTGTCGCGGCGTCGCAGCATTGGGAAGGCAAACGTTTAACTGATCCCGTAGAATCGAGTCCGACGCGCCTCGCCGCGTCCGGCCCGATGTCCGCACGTCTGCGGGCGGCCGCCCTCCCCTGGTTTCTGTCATGCCGCTCGCTCTGTTTGCCCTTGCCATCGCCGCTTTCGGAGTCGGCACGTCGGAGTTCGTCGTCATGGGGCTGCTGCCTGATGTCGCGCGGGACCTCGGGGTCTCCATTCCGTCGGCGGGGATGCTCGTCACCGGTTACGCGCTCGGCGTCACGATCGGCGCCCCGATCGTCGCGATGGCCACGGCGAATGTGGCGCGCAAACGCGCGCTGATGGGCCTGATCGGCGTGTTCATCGTCGGTAACGCGCTCTGCGCGATCGCGCCGAACTACACGATTCTGATGATCGCGCGCATCGTGACCGCATTCGGTCACGGCGCGTTTTTCGGTATTGGATCCGTGGTCGCGGCGAGCCTCGTCGCACCGAACCGGCGCGCCCAGGCCGTCGCGCTGATGTTCACGGGGCTGACGCTCGCGAACGTGCTCGGCGTGCCGCTCGGCACGGCGCTCGGGCAGATCGCCGGCTGGCGCGCGCCGTTCTGGGTCGTCAGCGCCATCGCGCTCGTCGCGGCCGGCGCGGTCGCGCGCTGGGTGCCCTCGAACATCGAAATGCAGCGCACGAGCCTCGCGCGCGAATTCCGCGTGCTCCGCGATCCCCAGGTGCTCATGGCGCTCGGCGGCAGCGCGCTCGCGTCCGCGAGCCTGTTCTCGGTCTTCACCTACATCACGCCGATCCTCGAAGACATCGCCGGACTCGCGCCACATGCCGTCACGCTGGCCTTGCTGACGTTCGGTCTCGGGCTGACCGCGGGCAGCACGCTCGGCGGGCGGCTCGCCGATTGGCGCCTGATGCCGTCGCTGCTGGCGTTCCTCGGGGCGACCGCGGTCGTGCAGCTCGTCTTCACGGTCACCATGCACGACCCGCTCGCGGCGGTGATGACCCTGTTCCTCTGGGGCGTGTTCGCGTTCGCGATCGTGCCGCCGCTCCAACTGCGCATCGTCGACAAGGCCGACGACGCACCGAATCTCGCGGCCACGCTCAACCAAGGTGCATTCAATCTCGGGAATGCGACCGGCGCCTGGCTCGGCGGCACCGCGATCTCGGCGGGCGTCGCGCTGACGAAGCTGCCCTGGGTCGGCGTCGTCTGCGCGCTGCTGTCGCTCGGCGTCATGGCCGCGTCGGCCATGCTCGAACGCCGCGGCGTGTCGGGCGCGGCGTCGAGCGCGTCCTGAGACAGTCCCGTCCGCGCGCGTTCGCCGCGCGGACATCCGGCTCGGAGATCCTCGTTTACCCTCAAACCTCGCGCATTTCGTATTGACCGCTTCTTGCTGCAATGCGATTGGGGATAACGTGGTTCTTTGCTCTTCGCCGGGCGCCTCATGTCGTTCGGATGCGGCGGCGCTGAAGCTTATCTGTATTCATTTGCGGCAAACGTGCGCGGCGCTGCTACGATCGACCGGCGTGTCCCGCATTCGCGCCCTCGACGCAAGTCCATGACGATCCATTCCATCCGCGAGTTACTCGAGCTTGCCGCCTCGCATCCGCAATTGGCCGGCGCACTCCACGAGGGCGAGGATGGGATCGTCGCGCGGTCCCAGGGCGTCGAACTCTGCAGCGAGTACCTCGCGATCTACGACCTCGCGTCGTATGCGTCCTCGGGTGCGCCCGCGATGTCGGGCGTCGGCGAATTCGGCGACGAAGTCGGCTTCGAAGCCAAGCTTCGCGCTCGCGATCTCACGACGGGCAAAGTGCTGTCGCTTGCCGATCTGTTCGCGACGATCCGCGACGACCAGCAGCTCGTCGCGCTCGACCGGCTCGCGCGCGCGCTTCATGCGATCAACTTCTTCGGCACGCACCGCAACGGACTCCTGTTCCTCAATGTCCACGAACGGCTGCTCAAGAGCGTGCGCTACGACCACGGCCGGTATTTCTCGCTCGTGCTGCTGTCGTTCGGTTTGAATCCGGGACGCATCGTCATCGAGATTCCCGAAGCCGCGTCGGCCCATCGGACGTTCCTCGGATACCTGACCAAGAGCTATCAGAGCTATGGATTCAAGGTCGCAGGCAATCTCTCGAATGCGGGGCAGATCCTGTCGGCCGCCGAAAGCCGGCTCGACTTCGTCAAGATCGATTCGAGCGCGGCGATCCGCGACTCGATGGTCAAGCCGCTCGTCGGCTATGCGAACCGCCTCAAGGTGCCGCTGATCTTCAAGCGCATCCGCGACGACGCTCAATTCCGCATGCTGCGCCAGTACGACGTCCGCTATGTCGAAGGCGACTACCTGACGGCGCTCGCGACCAACGATCACGGCCCGCACGATCTCAGCGAGTGGTTGTAGACGCGCGAAGCAGTCCATCGCCCGTGCCCGATGTGCGGACACGGCAGCGCACACCGCGCTGTCCTCGGCGACGCCGCGCCCCATTCGGGTTAGTCCGCTTGGCGAGACCGCTTTGCCTCAGCAAACTGGAGCCCGCGCCGGGCACGATGACCGATCCCTTTATCCGCCAAGTCATATAGACGGAATAGGATGGCATGGCCCGCACCTTGCTTTGCCCTACGCGCTGGCCGCGGGCCGGTTGCATCGCGGGGACGACGGGGCGATGCGAGCGATTCCGCGACCACTGGACTCATACACTCGACCGGAGATCGGCATGACAAGAAAGCTGCACAAGTTGCTCGGGGCCTTGACGGCCGCATTCACGCTCGGCGCGCTCGCGCCGGTTGCGAGCGCCGCGCCCGTGGGCGTCGCGTTCGTCTATCTCGGCAACCCGGGCGACGCAGGCTGGACCTACGCGCACGAACAGGGCGTCAAGGAAGTCGAGCAGAAGTTCGGCGACAAGATCAAGGTCACGCGCGTTGAAAACGTGCCCGAATCGGCCGATTCGGAACGCGTGTTCCGCGATCTCGCGACGAAGGACAACAAGATCATCATCGGCACGAGCTTCGGCTACCAGGACTTCGAGCTCAAGGTCGCGCAAGACTTCCCCGATTCGGTCTTCCTGCACGCGACCGGCTTCAAGAAGGCGCCGAACTTCGGCACGTACGACGTGCGGACCTACCAGATCGCCTATCTCGCCGGCATCGCGGCGGGCTATACGACGAAGTCGAACACGCTGGGCTTCGTCGCATCGGTCCCGGTGCCTGAGGTCGTGCGCAACATCAACGCGTTCACGCTCGGCGCGCGCTCGGTCAATCCGAAGATCACGACGAAGGTCGTCTGGATCAACAGCTGGTTCGATCCGGGCAAGGAAAAGCAAGCGGCTGAAACGCTGATCGGCCAGGGCGCCGACGTGCTGATCCAGAACACCGATTCGACGGCGACGATCCAAACCGCCGAAGAGAAGAAGGTCCACGCGATCGGCTGGGATTCGGACATGAAGAAGTTCGGTCCGAACGCACAAATCGGTGCCTGCGTGAGCCACTGGGGCGTCTACTACGCGTGGGCGATCGATCAGGTGCTCAGCGGCAAGTGGAAGAACACGCCGGTCTGGTGGGGTCTCAAGGAAAAGGCGCTCGACTTCGAGGACATCAATACGGATGCCGTCTCGTCGACCGCGCAGAAGGCGATCAGCGACAAGCGTACGGAAATCGCCGCCGGCAAGTTCGATCCGTTCGCGGGCCCGATCAAGGATCAGTCCGGCGCGATCAAGATCGCCAAGGGCGCGACGCTGGCCGATCCTGACCTCCAGCGTCTGAACTGGTTCGTCGAAGGCGTCGACGGTTCGATTCCGAAGTAAATCCGCAGGCGGCGCACCTTCCTGGCGAGGTGTGCGCCCGGCCCGCGACGGGGCGTCGTTCGACCGACGCCCCATTTTCGATCATCGAGCGCCACCCGTCAGCGTGGCTGCGCCGCATTACAGCACCACGATGGTGCTTATATGCCCTTTACGCGCGCACGTCGCACCGTTCCGGGTCGACTCCCCGTTCGAGCCGTACGGGCACACCGACTCACCGCCTCCTCGCCCGCGCTTCCCCCGATCCCTTTGCACCCTCGCCGCTGCGCGAGATCCGTTCGGCCCGTCGACAGGGCGATTTCGACGTCCAAGCGCCTCGAAGGCGGCACGCGGTCGTCGTGGGGCCGCCGACGCGCCGTGAATCGCCTGAATCGCCGGCCAGGCAGCGGCACGAACACACTCAACTCCATACGACACCGATCCGCACATGCACGGTGCGCGCGGACACGATGCCCGTGCGTCTGGTTTAGAATGCCCTGCCTCCCGTGTCCCGGATCCGCAGCCGCGGATGCCCTCTTTCCGACGCCGCATAAAGACGATGCCCAACTTCCGCTCCCGTGAATTCCTGATCGACCATATCGCCCATACGATGGCGTTTTACCACCCGGCGTGCATCGATCCGGCGGGCGGATTCTTCCACTTCTTCCGCGACGACGGCAGCATCTACGACCGCAGCACGCGTCACCTCGTCTCGAGCACGCGCTTCGTCTTCAACTATGCGATGGCCTACAAGCAATTCGGCCTCGAGGCCTATCGCGACGGCGTGCGTCACGGCGTCGAATTTCTGCGCAACGCGCATCGCAATCCGCACACCGGCGGATATGCATGGCAACTCAAGGACGGCAAGGTCGAGGACGGCACGAACCACTGCTACGGCCTCGCATTCGTCGTACTCGCATATTCGAAGGCGATCGAAGCCGGTCTCGACGAAGCGCGCGGCTACCTGAACGAAACATGGGATCTCATGGAACGGCACTTCTGGGATCCCGCCCACGGTCTCTACGCCGACGAGGCGACGCCGGATTGGCAGGTCTCGGACTACCGCGGGCAGAACGCGAACATGCATGCGTGCGAAGCCATGCTCGCCGCCTACGAGGCGACGAAGGAATCGCGCTATCTCGAGCGCGCAAAGCAGCTCGCCGACAACATGGTCAACCGCCAGGCCAAGCTCGCCGATGGGCTCGTCTGGGAGCACTACAACAAGGACTGGTCGGTCGATTGGGAATACAACAAGGGCGACCGGACCAACATCTTCCGTCCGTGGGGCTATCAGCCCGGCCACCAGACGGAATGGGCGAAGCTGCTGCTGATTCTCGATCGCCATGCGCCGGCCGACTGGCATCTGGCGCGTGCACGCGAGTTGTTCGATCGCGCCGTCGAACTGTCATGGGACGCGCGTCACGGCGGCCTCGTCTACGGCTTCGACACCGAAGGCAAGTTCTACGACGAAGACAAGTATTTCTGGGTGCAGGCCGAGTCGCTCGCGACCGCCGCGCTGCTCGCGGACCGCACGGGCGACGACGCGTACTGGCAGTGGTACGACAAGCTCTGGGACTATGCGTGGACGCATTTCGTCGACCACCAGTACGGCGCGTGGTACCGGATCCTGACGCCCGATAACCGCAAATACAGCGACGAGAAGAGCCCGGCCGGCAAGGTCGACTATCACACGATGGGCGCGTGCTACGAAGTCCTGAACGTGATCCGGTGACCGGCGCGGCGCCGTGCGGGCCGCCTGGCGCGCCCGCCCATGCGCTGCCCCAACGTTGCATCGTTCCATCCGCGCCGACGGCTTCGATCCGATTCGAAGCGTGCGGCGCGCGAAGCCGAATCCGTACGGCGAACTAGGCCGACACGCCGATCAGCGCCTCGACTTCCGCATGCGTCGGCGCATACGCACCCGTATGCGAGCAGACGACGGCCGCCGTCGCCGCCGCGAATTGCAGATGACGCTGCCAGCCCGCATCGGGCTCCGTCAGCATGCTCGTGATAAAACCGCCGATACACGAATCGCCCGCGCCGACCGTATCGGCCACCGTCACGCGACTCGCGGCTTGCTCGTATTCGCCGTCCGGCGTGTAGAGCGTGATGCCCTCGCTGCCGCGCGTATAGACGATCAATGCCTGCGGCGCGAGCGTACGCAGACGCGCGAGCGACTCGGCGGGCGTCGCATCGGGGTAGATCTTGAGGATGTCTTCGTCGGACAGTTTGATGATGTCCGACAGGCCCGCCATGCGTTCGACGAACGCCGGGAAATCCGGTCCCATCAGATTCCGATAGTTCGGATCGAAGCTGATCTTCGCGCCGTGCGTCTTGAGCATTTCGGCGATCGTGACGAGACGCGCCGCAAGCGGCTGCCGCACGAGGCTGATGCAGCCGAAGTGCGCGATCTC
Organism: Pararobbsia silviterrae; assembly: GCF_003628125.1. Taxonomy (GTDB): domain Bacteria; phylum Pseudomonadota; class Gammaproteobacteria; order Burkholderiales; family Burkholderiaceae; genus Pararobbsia; species Pararobbsia silviterrae. Next base: position 801,311 of record NZ_RBZU01000001.1, on the reverse strand, counting down.
GCACGCGTCGAGCCACCCGTCGGGCAGCTTGCGTTCGTCGAATGCGAGGTCGGCCGTGTCGGTGCCGAGGAAAAAATATTCGGGCGGATTCGCGTTATGCACGATCGCCATGAACGGCGGCTTCTTGACGACTTGCAGGAAGCGCATGTCGAGATTCGCCGCGATCGACTTCTCGACGATTTCCTTGCCGAACAGATCGTCGCTGACCGCGCCGCCCCAGCCCGTGGGCAGACCCAATGTCGCGGCCACGCGCGCGACATTCCAGCACGAGCCTCCGGCCGCGCTTTGCCAGGTGTTCTGGCCGGTGCGCACGAAGTCGGTCAGGGCTTCGCCGAAAACAAGCAGGCGGGGCAAGGCTGCGGCAGTCGTCATCATCGGAACTCTGAATTGCTCGGGTGGGTACGGGGTCACGCGACACGGACGCGTCGTGTAAGCGAGATGATACCAAGCACGCGAGCGCGAGCGCGACGCATCCGCTCGATTGGATCGACGCAGCGCACGTCGGTGAGCGGGTCGATAAGCACGTCGATGAGCGAGTCAGTGAGCGCGCGGGTAAGCACCTCGGCAATCGGATCGGAGAACACGTCTCCGATCCGATTGCCGCGCACGTCAGTCAAGCGTCAGTGCGCACGCCTGAACGGCAGGCTCACGCCATACGCGAGCGCCGACAACAGCGTGATCCAGAAGCTGCTCGGCCAGTCCGTGTAGTACGCGAACGTGATGCCGAACCACGCTTCGGCGAGCGCGAGGATCGCCGCGCAGGCGATGCCCGCCGAGAGGCGCGTCGTCATGTTCTGCGCGGCCGCCGCGGGTCCGACCATCAATGTGAACACGAGCAGCACGCCGACGATCTGCGCGCATTCGGCGACCGCGACCGACACGATCACGAGAAACAGGATCGAGACGCCGCGCAACGACACGCCCTTCGCCTCGGCGAGCTCGGGCTGCAAGGTCGCGAACAGCAAGGGCCGCCCCATCGCCGCGAGCGCGATCACGCAGATCAGACCGAGCACGACAAGCACCGCGAGCGTCTCGCGGCTCACGCCGAGCACATTGCCGAACAACAGCGCGGTGACCTGCGTCGCATACGCGGTATAGAAATGCAGGAACAGCAAACCGAAGCCGAGCGACAACGAGAGGATCATGCCGATCGCGAGATCGCGTCCGGCGAGCCGTTCGCCGAGCGCGCCCATGCCGATGCCCGCGAGGACGGTGAACCCGATCAGCCCCCAGAGCGGCGACACGCCGATCAGCACCGCGCCGGTCGCGCCCGTGAAGCCGACGTGCGACAACGCGTGGCCCGCGAACGTCTGGCCGCGCATGACGAGAAAATAGCCGACGATGCCCGCGAGCACGGCGACGACGCCCGACGCCGCAAACGCGTTGACCATGAAGTCGTATTCAAACATTCGGGTTCCGGATTCGAGTCGTGAGGGTCGTGATCGGACGAGGGAGGCAACGCGGGTCGAAGCGCACGGCGCACGCTTCAGTGACGGTGCACGTGATGATGCGCCGGCCGATGCAGCGCGTCGTGCGCGTGGTCATGGTCATGCGCATGCGCGCCGCCGCAGTCGCCTTCGTGCCGGTGCTCGTCATGTTCGAGATCGGACGCGCCCGACATCACGAAAATCCGGCCGCCGAGCCGCATGACGTCGATGCGCGAACCATAGAGCTTCGAGAGCACGGGGCCGTTGATGACCTCGTCAACCGTGCCGAGCGCAGCCTGGCCGCGCCCGAGATAGAGCACGCGATCGAGCGTGTGCAGCAGCGGATTCAATTCGTGCGCGCTGAACAGCACCGTGATGCCGAACTCGCGCTGGAGCGTATGGACGAGATCGACGGTCGCCTGCTGATGATGCGGATCGAGACTGATCAACGGCTCGTCGAGCAGCAAGAGTCCCGGTTCGCCGAGCAGGCATTGCGCGAGCAGCAGGCGCTGGCGCTCGCCGCCCGACATCGAGATCAACGGACGCTCGGCGAGCTCGAGCGCGCCGACGCGTGCCAGCGCGGCATCGACCTGGCGACGCACGCGCGCGCTGCGGCCGAGCGCCATACCCCAACGATGCCCGTCGAGCGCGCACGCGACGAAGTCGCGGCCGCGCAGGCGGCGTTCGGCAAGCGTGGCGCGAATCTGCGGCATATAGCCGATCGCCGGATTGCCGCGCGACGCCGGCTTGCCCAGGATCCGGATCGATCCGCCGACGGGCTCGACCAGACCGAGCAGCGCGCGCATGAGCGTCGTCTTGCCCGCGCCGTTCGCGCCGAGCACGCCGATGAACTCGCCCGCGCCGATCGACAGGCTCACGTCCTCGAGCACCGTACGACCCGCGAGTTCGATCGTCACATGATCGAGTTCGATGACCGGACGCGTCGCGGCGCTCGCCGGCGCGTGCGTCCCCGCGCGCGTGCCGTGGCGCGCGCCTTCGCGTGTCGCGTCGTCAAGCCCGGTGCCCGTTGGGTGACTCATTGAGCGGCCGCCCCCGACGACGATCCGCGATGCGCGTGCGGCGCCTGCTTCGCGAGCGCGGCGTCGAGCGCGTCGAGTTGTTCGCTCATCCAGGTCTGATAGTTCACGCCGTGCGGCTCCGTTTCGGTCACGCTGACGATCGCCACGCCCGAGGCTTTGGCGATCGCGAGCATCTTGCGCGTCATTTCGTCGCTGACCTGCGCGTTGTAGATGAGCACCTCGACGCGCCGGTTGCGCAGATCCTGTTCGAACGCCGCGAGGTCCGACGCGGTCGGCTCGGTGTCGTTCATGACGGCGGTCTGCAGACGCCGGTTGCGCACGTCGAGGCCGATCGCATCGGCCATATAGCCGAAGACCGGTTCCGTCGCCGTGATCGGGATGCCGGCGTACTTCGCGCGCATGCTCGCGATTTTCGCATTGATCGGCGCGAGCGACGCGAGAAACGCGGTGAGGCGCGCATCGACGTCGGCACCGCTCGACGGATCGGCCTGCTTGAGCGCGTCGGCGTACGCCTTCGCGACCGCCGGCATGGTCGCGGGGTGATACCAGAGATGCGGATTGTCGCCGTCCTTCGCACCGACGAGCGCGCCGGCCTCGATCAGAACGCGACCGGGACGCGGCGACGCGCTCAGGAGCTTCTGCATCCACGGATCGTAGGCCGCGCCGTTGAAAAGCACGATGCGCGCGCTCGACAGATCGCGCGCCGTCGACGGGCTCGTCTCGAACAGATGCGGATCCTGATCGGGGTTGCTCATGATGCTCTTGACGGCGACGTGATCGCCGCCGATCTGCGTCGCGACGTCACCGTAGAAATTCTCGGCGGCAACGACCGGGACCCTCGCAGCCGCGTGCGCATCCGCCGCGACGGCAAGGCCGAAAAGGCTGGACAAGCCGAACAATGCGGCGGATACGAGCGCGGACATCGCGGCACGGCTCGCAGGCCTGGTCGGGCGAATGGCGGCGTTCACGAAGGAACGCGATACGAGTTTCATCGATCGTCTCCGGCAGAGCGTGCCGCCGCTGCGGCATCTCGGATTCAGTCAGGGTGCAGATGGTATAACATAACACTCAAACCGCGCCAGTCACTCCCTCAGTCACTCCCTCAGTCACTCCGCCAGTCACTCCGCCAGTCACTTCGACGTCACTTCGTTGCCGCCGTATCGCAAAGCATCAAGACGCTCGCCACTTCACTATGGAGAAGCAATGTATTCAGTTTTGCGTCGCCATATCGACGCAATCAGAATTTATTTGCTTCTTTTTAATAAAGCAGTTCAATTGAATTAACTTCATCATAGGCTATCATTTACTCCATATTCGATAACCTATAGGTCAGCACAATGGATCCCAAAATGCGGCAACTTCGACTTGAGCAGGTTCAGGCGTCGGCGTCGGCCTATTCGGATTTGACAGGCCGCCGGCCTCCGCCACGTGGATGGCTCAAGGCCATCCGCGAGTCGTTGGGGCTGACCGAGCGACAGCAAGCGGACCGATTGGGCGTGACCGGTTCGGCCTTGCACAAGTCGGAGACGGCGGAGGCGGAAGAGCGAATCACGCTCGGACAATTGCGCAAACTGGCGAATGGGCTGGACTGCGAGTTGGTCTATGCACTGGTGCCCAGAAAGCCGCTGACTCAAGTGGTAGAAGACCGGGCCCGCTCGATCGCGCTGCAGGAAGTGAGCGGCGTTGCACACACCATGAGTCTCGAAGATCAACGTCCGGCAACCGAGCGACTTCGCAAACAGGTCGAGCAGAGAACCGCGGAACTCCTCCGGGGCCGCTGGTCCGACCTATGGCGATAGCGTTAGCCGAACAGGAAGGCCAGACACCGCTCGACCCGAACGAGCTTGCAGGGCTGATACCGACGCACTTGACGACCCAGGGCGACCTCAACGACTGGGAGCAGGAGAACATCCTGCAAGCCGTGCAATGGGCTCGCCGTCAACGCAAGGTCGATGTCCTTAGCGAGGCGTTCTGTCGAACCCTTCATAAGAAAATGTTCGACCAGACTTGGTCGTGGGCAGGCACCTTCCGCAAGTCCGACAAGAACATCGGGTGTGACTGGACGCAGGTCAGCGTCAAGCTGCGCAACCTTTTCGATAACACGCGATGGTGGGTCGACAACGACACGTTTCCACCCGATGAGATTGCCGCCCGCTTTCACCGCGAACTCGTCTGGGTTCATCCCTTTCCCAACGGCAACGGTCGACACTCGCGCATGATGGCGGATGCGCTCCTGCGCAGCCAGAACCGGGCGCCGTTTTCGTGGGGCGGCGGAGGCACGTTGGTCAAAGCCGATAACGCTCGATCGGATTACTTGATCGCCTTGCGTGCCGCGGACAGAGGCGATTACACGTTGCTGCTGGCCTTCGTCCGAAGCACGGTTTAGCCGGGCGCCCCCTTCGGAGGCTCGCGGTCATCGCGGGGCCGACCCGTCGACCCGCACCGCCGTAACACGAGCGACTCGAATGTGCGCTCGTCAAAGATCCGGGATGTTACGCGGACCGCAATGCATGCAGCCCGCAGGCTCGCCGTCACGGCGGATCATGCGATCTCGCCGCAACGGCCCGCCGTTCCTACCCCGCGGTCGCCGCCGATGCCGCGCTCGCGGGCGCGGCCGGCTCGATCGAATACTCGGCGTCCGCCGGACGCGGCGTATCGCCCGTATGCTCGATCCATCCGCCGCCCATCGCTTCGTAGAGGTTCACGAGATTCGTGAGCCGCGCGAGCTGCGCTTCGATCAGCGCAAGTTGCGCCGAATACAGCGAGGTTTGCGCAGTCAGCACGTTCAGATAGCTGTCGACGCCGTTCTTGTAGCGCAACGTCGACAGGTCGAGCTGACGCTGTGACGCGAACGTCGCGCGGCCTTGCGCCTCGATCTGCGCATCGTACGTGCCGCGACCCGCGATGCCGTTCGCGACTTCCGTGAACGCCGCCTGGACCGCCTTCTCGTACTTCGCGAGCGCGACCTTCTGATTCGCCTGGACTTCGTGCAGACCCGCGATGTTCGCGCCGCCGTCGAAGATCGGCAACGTGATCGACGGCGCGAAGCTCCACGCAGCCATGCCCGGCTTGAGCAGCGTGCCGAGCGACTCGCTGATCGATCCGCCGAAGCTCGTCAGCGTGATCTGCGGGAAGAACGCCGCGCGTGCCGCGCCGATGTCCGCGTTGGCCGACTTCAGGTTCGCCTCGGCTTCCATGACGTCGGGACGCCGCGTCAGCAGATCCGACGGCAAGCCGGCCGGAATATCGGCCATCATGTTCTGGTCGGCGAGCGACGTCGAAGGCGGCAGATCGTCAGGCAACGGTTCGCCGACGAGTTCGACGAGGTCGTTGAGCGCTTGCGCGCGCAGCCGCAGTTGCGTCTGATAGTTCGCACGCGCGTTCTCGACGACGCCTTCGGCCTGCCGCAGATCGAGTTCCGATCCCGTGCCGACGTCGAACTGAAGCTTCGTGAGCCGGTACGACTCGGTCGCGGTCTTCAACGTGTCGTCGGTGACCTTGAGCTCGGCGTCATACGCGATGAGCGTCAGATACTGATTCGCGACTTGCGAGACCAGCAGGATCTCGGTCGCGCGGCGCGCCTCGGCCGTCGAGAAATACGTCTGCAACGCGGCCTGCGAGAGGCTGCGCAGACGCCCCCAGAAATCGAGCTCCCAGCTCGACTGCTGCAGCCCGACCTGGTATTCCGACACCGTGCGCGTGCCATACGTCTCGGAATTGAACGCATTCGATGTCCGCGATTCCGAGCCACCGAGGCTGATCGACGGCATCAGCGCCGCGCGCTGGATCTGGTACTGCGCGCGGACCGAATCGACCTGGAACGCCGCGGCGCGCAGGTCGCGGTTGTTCTTGAGCGCGAGTTCGACGAGCTTCTGCAGACGCTGATCGTTGAAGAAGTTGCGCCAGCCGATATCGGCGGCGAGCGTCGTCCCGCCGCCCATGCCCTTGGCCGCGTCGCCGACCGTCGGATAGGTCGACGAGACGGGCGCCTCGGGCCGGTCGTAGTGCGGAATCATCGTGCACGCCGCGCACAACGCGAGCGCGGCGAGCGACGAAGCCTTCAGCGCGACGCGGGGCAAATTGCGCTTGCTTGTCTTTTTCATATCAATGTCCTTGGTCCGCCGACGTCGCGGCTGCGGCCTGGCCGGTGCCGGCCTGCCCCTTGCCCTTGCTGAAGCGGTCGCGAATCACCACGAAGAACATCGGGATCATGAAGATCGCGAGGAACGTCGCGCTCAACATGCCGCCGATCACGCCCGTACCGATCGCGTGCTGGCTGCCCGAGCCCGCGCCGTTCGACACGGCGAGCGGCAACACGCCGAGAATGAACGCGAGCGACGTCATCAGAATCGGCCGCAACCGGAGCCGCGCCGCTTCCGTGGCCGCGTCGAACGCGCTCATCCCCTCGGACTGCTGGAGATCCTTCGCGAATTCGACGATCAGAATCGCGTTCTTCGCCGACAGACCCACGGTCGTCAACAGACCCACCTGGAAGTAGACGTCGTTGGCGAGCCCGCGGCCCGTCGCCGCGAGCAGCGCGCCGAGAATCCCGAGCGGCACGACCATGATCACGGCGAACGGAATCGACCAGCTCTCGTAGAGGGCGGCCAAGCTCAGGAACACGACGAGGATCGAGATCGCATAGAGCCCCGGCGCTTGCGAGCCCGAGATCTTTTCCTGCAGCGACAGACCCGTCCACTCGAAACCGTAGCCCGGCGGCAGCTTCTTCACGAGCCGCTCCATCGCGGCGATCGCCGCGCCCGTGCTCTTGCCCGCGGCCGCCGCACCCTGGATTTCGACCGCGGAAATCCCGTTGTAGCGTTCGAGCTTCGGCGACGAATACGTCCAGTGGCCCGTCGCGAACGACGAGAACGGCACCATCGTCCCCGACGCGTTACGCACGTACCAGCGGTTCACGTCCTCCGGGTTCATCCGGAACGACGTATCGCCCTGCACGTAGACGCGCTTGATCCGGTTGTCCGTATCGAGGAAGTTGTTCACGTACGCCGATGCCCACGCGATCGAGAACGTGTTGTCGACGTCGGTCTCGCTGAGGCCGAGCGCGATCGCCTTCTCGCGGTTCACGTCGACCTGGTACGACGGCTGGTCGCTCAGGCCGTTCGGGCGCACGAGCGCGAGATCGGGGTCCTTCGCGGCCATGCCGAGCAACTGGTTACGCGCGTCCATGAGCTTCGCGTGACCCGCGCCCGTACGGTCCTGGAGTTCGAAGTCGAAGCCGGCGGCGGTCCCCAGTTCGGGAATCGGCGGCGGATTGACCGGAATCACCATCGCGTCCTTGTAGTGCGCGAAGTGCATGAAGAGCCGGCCCACAAGCGCGGGAATCTTCTGATTCTCATGCGTACGCACCGACCAGTCCTTCATCCGCACGAAAACGAGACCCGAGTTCTGGCCGCGGCCCGCGAAGTTGAAGCCGTTGACTTCGAACACCGATTCGACGATGCCGCTCTCGTCCTTGAGCAGATAGTCGTTGACCGCGTCGAGCGCGTTTTGCGTACGCTCCTGCGTCGCGCCCGGCGGCGTCTGGACAAGCACGAACATCGTGCCCTGATCCTCATCGGGCAGGAACGACGTCGGCATGCGCACGAACAGCAGACCCACGCCCACGACGAGCGCCGCATAGATGACGAGCCAGCGTCCCGAGCGGCGAATCACGTGATGCACGCCGTCGTGATACTTGTCGCGGCTGCGCTCGAATGTCCGGTTGAACCATCCGAAGAAGCCCTTCTTCACTTCGTGATGGCCCTGCTCGATCGGCTTGAGGATCGTCGCGCAAAGCGCGGGCGTCAAAATCAGGGCGACGAGCACGGACAGCACCATCGCCGCGACGATCGTCAGCGAGAACTGACGATAGATCGCGCCGACCGAACCGCTCGAGAACGCCATCGGCACGAACACCGCCGAGAGCACCAGCGCCACGCCGACCAGCGCGCCCGTGATCTGGTCCATGGCTTTGCGTGTCGCATCGCGTGGCGAGAGTCCCTCCTCGGCCATCACGCGCTCGACGTTCTCGACGACCACGATCGCATCGTCGACCAATAGCCCGATCGCGAGCACGAGCCCGAACATCGAGAGCGTGTTGATCGTGAATCCGGCCGCCGCCATGATCGCGAACGTGCCGAGCAGCACGACCGGCACCGCGATCGTCGGGATGATCGTCGCCCGCAGGTTCTGCAGGAACAGATACATCACGAGGAACACGAGCACGATCCCTTCGAACAGCGTCTTGACGACTTCCTCGATCGACAGGCGAACGAACGGCGTCGTGTCGTACGGATACTTGACGACGAGGCCGTGCGGGAAGTTCTGCTGAAGGTCGGCGATCCGCGCGCGCACGGCCTTGGCCGTCGCGAGCGCGTTGGCGCCCGTTGCGAGCTGGATACCGAAGCCCGCGGCCGGCTTGCCGTTGTACTTCGTGTCGAACACGTAGGTTTCCTGCCCGAGCGCCACGCGCGCGACGTTCTTGATCCGAACCTGCGATCCGTCGGTGTTGACCTTGAGCAGCACGTTGCCGAACTCTTCGGGCGTGCGCAGCAGCGTCGCCTCGGTGATCGTCGCCGTCAGCATCTGGCCGGGCACGGGCGGCGTGCCGCCGAGCTGGCCGGCCGGCACCTGGACGTTCTGACCGCTCAGCGCGTTCGTGACGTCGACCGGCGTGAGCCCGTAGTTATTGAGCTTGACCGGATCGAGCCAGACACGCATCGCGTACTGCGAGCCGAACACCGTCACCGTCCCCACGCCGTTGACGCGGCTGATCGGATCCTGGATATGCGAGGCGACGTAGTTCGCGAGGTCGGTCCGCGTCATGCTGCCGTCGTCGGACACGAACGCGAGCACGAGCAGGAAGCTGCTGCTCGACTTCGTAACCTTGATCCCCTGCTGCTGAACTTCCTGCGGCAGCAGCGGCGTCGCGAGCGACAGCTTGTTCTGGACCTGGACCTGCGCGATGTCGGGGTTCGTGCCGGCTTCGAACGTCAGCGTGATCGTCGCCGTGCCCGAGTCGTCCGACGTCGAACTCATGTACATCAGGTGGTCGATCCCGTTCATCTGCTGCTCGATGACCTGGGTCACGGTGTTTTCGACCGTGCTCGCGCTCGCACCTGCATACGACGCGCTGATCTGAATCGACGGCGGAGCGATCGTCGGATACTGCTCGACAGGCAGACGCCCGATCGAGAGCGCGCCGGCGAGCATCAGGACGATCGCGATCACCCATGCAAAGATCGGGCGATCGATAAAAAACTTGGCCATATCGCAAGCTCCCGATTATTGCGCCTGGGCGCTCGACGCGTTGCCGGCCGACGCGGCCGCACCGCTGCTCGCCGCGGCGGGGCCGCTCGCGGGACGCGTGAGATTCTGGTCGGTGCCCGACACGCCCGCGGCGCTCGCGGCGGCGGCCTCTTCGCCCGCTGCCGCGGCCGGCGGCAGGTTCGCGTCGATCGCCTTGACCGTGATGCCCGGCTGGACCTTCATCGTGCCCTGCACGATGACCTTGTCGCCCGCGTTGAGGCCGCTTTCGACGATCCAGTTCGAACCTTGCGTGCCCGAGACCTTGATCGGACGCACCTCGACCTTGCTGTCGGCATTGACGACGAGCGCGACAGGGTCGCCCTTCGGCGTATGCGTGATGCCGACTTCAGGCACGAGCATCGCCTGCGCGTTGACGCCCTGCGCAAGCTTCGCGTGCACGAACATGCCGGGCAGCAGCGTGTGGTTCGGATTCGGGAACAGCGCGCGCAGCGTGACCGTGCCCGTCGTCTGATCGACCGTCACGTCGGCAAACTCGAGCTTGCCCGTCTGCGCATACTTCGAACCGTCTTCGAGCGTCAGGCTGACCTTGGCCGCGTGCGAGCTCGCGGACTGGACTTGCCCGTTCGCGACGGCGCGGCGCAGCTTGAGCAGGTCCGTCGTCGATTCGACGACGTCGACATAGATCGGATCGAGCTGCTGGATCGTCGCCATGAGCGTCGCCGCGCTCGCCTGGACATAGGCGCCCGGCGTGACCTGCGAGATCCCGACGATGCCCGAGATCGGCGAGACGACGTCCGTGTAGCCGAGGTTGATCGACGCGGTCTGCACGCCGGCCTTGCCCGTGCCGACGTCGGCGGCAGCCTGGCCTTGCGAGGCGACCGCGTTGTCGTAGTCTTGCTTGCTGACGGCGTTCTGCGCGACGAGCACCTTGTAGCGATCGGCCTGCGCGGTCACCGACACGAGATTGGCCTCGGCCTTCGCGAGGGTGGCCTTCGCGCTATCGAACTGTGCCTGATACGGCGCCGGGTCGATCTTGTAAAGCCGTTGACCGGCCTTGACCTCGGCGCCTTCCGTGAATTCGCGGCGCAGCACGATGCCGTCGACGCGCGCACGCACTTGCGCGACGAGATAGGCGTTCGTGCGGCCCGGCAGGTCGGCGACGACCTCGACCGGCTGCGGCTGAACCGTGATCACGCCGACCTCGGGTGTCTGAGGCGGCGGCGGCCCGTCCTTCTTGCCGCAAGCGGACAGCGCGAACACTGCCAGCACTGCGGCCGCGGTGCCCGTAACACCGATAAATCGTGCAGATACCCGATCGACGTGCATGAACGACCTCTATTAACTGAGAATTGATCTTCGGCCTCGACGCCGTGGTCTGGCGCGCGCACCGTTTATGCGTTCTGACTGCCCCCCGCGACGACGACGTACGCGAACGCCCGTGCGGTTTTTCCGCTTTCCGGCGGCGGAAAAATGGGAGTGATATTACCGCGCAAAATCGTCATGTTTGCGGGTAATTCCTGCCGGGGCAGATTTTCCAAGCCTCGCATTATAGATACAATCACGGATGTATGTATCCACAGGAATCTTACTAAGATTTCAGATTCGGAAAATAAAACCGAGACAAGGGGCTGAGGAGGAGAAGCATGGCGCGTCGCACCAAGGAAGAGGCGCAGGAAACGCGTTGCCGAATCCTGGATACCGCCGAGCATGTTTTCTTTGAAAAGGGCGTCTCCCGGACGTCGTTGACCGATATTGCGGTCGCGGCGGGTGTCACGCGCGGTGCGATCTATTGGCACTTTCGCAACAAGTCCGATCTGTTCGAAGCGATGTTCGCGCGTATCAAGATGCCCTTCGAGGAGCTCATCGAGGCGACGATCGACCTCGGCGAACCCGACCCGCTCCAGCGCATGCGCGACGTGCTGATGCTCGTGTTCGAGGGCACGGCGAGCAATCCGCAACGCGCGCGCGTGCTCGACATTCTGTACTTCAAGTGTGAATTTACCGAGGACATGGGCGTCGTCCTCTCGCGCCATACGGACGCGATGCGCGACGCGCGGCACAAAATGGCGGCGGGCCTGCGCAACGCGGTCGCCAAGGGGCAACTCCCGCACGACCTCGACGCGGACCGGGCGGCGGTCATGCTGCACGGTTTTTTGAACGGCATGCTCGCGGACTGGCTGCTCACGCCCGATCAGATCGATCTCGCGCGGAAAGCGAGCACGTATATCGACGCGCTGTTCGACATGCTCCATCACTCGCCCGCGCTGCGGCTCGGCGCGATCGGCGAGCCCGACGCGATGTCGCCGGGCGTGCCGCCGCGACCCTCGTCCCCGGGACTCGGCTAAAAACCCCGGCCCAAAAAAAACGGGCCGGCGACACTGCCGGCCCGCGACCCGTTTTACCGCCGTCGACGCATTCGCGACGTCGTTATTGCGTGACGCCGCTATTGCGTATTCCAGCGGAACGACGCCTTCTGATGCGCGCCGCCGACCTTGATGGCTTGCGTCTTTTCCTCGCCCTTGTACGACGCATGCACGACGTAGTCGCCGGGCGGCAACTTCACGAGCATGTATGGACCGTCGGCCGTCGCATGGAATACGCTGCCGCCGCCGCCCGTCACATCGACGTGCACGTCGGACAGATAGTCCGATCCCGGGCCCGCGAACAGCAACTCGACGGGCCAATGCGGCGCCGCGGCCTTGAGCGCGTGCGACTCGTCGAGGCCGACGCCGCCTGTCACATAGCTGACATCGCCCGACTGCTTGACGGCCGGCATCCCGGCCGGCGCGACGCCGCTGTCGTTGCTCTGGGCGCACGCCGCGCCGACCGCGCCGGCGCCGATCGCCAGCGCGATCACGCCGCCCGCCATGCTCCGCACCCAGCGTGATGCATTGAATCGCGTCATCGTTCACTCCTCGTTGATCCGAGACCCAAGGAAGCGCAAAAAGCGCGCCCGCCCGTCTCGGTGGGGATCTCGGTGGGGATCTCGGTGGGGATCTCGGTGGGGATCTCGGTGGGGATCTCGGTGGGGATCTCGGTGGGGATCTCCGTGGGGATCTCCGTGGGGATCTCAGCAGGATCCCGGCAAGAATCGACGAGGCCGCGTCACGCGCGGCCTCGCCTACGACACAACGCTTACTCGAGATCGACCGGGACGAAGATCTGCTGATTGTTGCGTTGAATCAGCAGCGCCACCGACGTCCCCGCGTTCGCGAGGCGATCCTTGAGCTGATCGGCCGCCGTCAGCGGCTGGCCGTTGATCGCGAGAATCACATCGCCGGGCTGAATGCCCGCCGCGGCAGCCGGTCCCGCGACCTGCTCGACGAGCAGACCGCCCGCGACCGACGCCTGACGGCGCTCGTCGGGCGTCAGCGCGCGCACCGCGACGCCGAGCTTGACCTGCGACGCGTTCGAATCGTCGGATGCCACCTTCGTCGCATTCGGGAACGTGCCGATCGAGACGGTGATGTCCTTCTCCTTCTTGTCGCGCCAGACGGTCAGATGCGCGGTCGAACCCGGCTTCATGTCGGCGATGATCGTCGGCAGCGTCGCCGAGTCGTCGATCGTGACGCCGTCGACCGCGAGGATCACGTCGCCCGGCTTGAGTTGCGACTTCGCCGCGGGACCATCCTTGTCGATCGAGCTCACGAGCGCGCCTTCGGGCTTGGGCAAGCCGAACGACTGCGCAAGCGACTGATTGACGCTTTGGACCGCGACGCCGAGACGGCCGCGCTCGACATGCCCCGACTTGATCAGATCATCCTTGATCTTCATCGCGAAGTTGATCGGAATCGCGAACGACAGCCCCTGGAAGCCGCCCGTGCGGCTGAAGATCATCGAGTTGATGCCGATCACGTTGCCGTTCATGTCGAACAGCGGGCCGCCCGAGTTACCCGGGTTGACCGGCACGTCGGTCTGAATGAACGGGATGTAGTTCTCGTCGGGCAGCGAGCGCGCCTTCGCGCTGATGATCCCCGACGTCACGGTGTTGTCGAAGCCGTACGGCGAACCGATCGCGACGACCCATTGACCGACCTTCGACTTGCTCGCATCGCCGATCTTGACGGTCGGCAGCGATTTCGCGTCGATCTTGAGGACCGCGACATCCGATTGCTTGTCCGAGCCGACCACCTTCGCGCGGAACTCGCGCTTGTCGGTGAGCTTGACCGTGATCACGTTCGCGCCGGCCACCACGTGCGCGTTCGTCAGGATGTAGCCATCGGGGCTGATGATGAAGCCCGAGCCGAGGCTCATGCTGTTCTGATCCGACGCGCCGCCGCCGTCGTCGTCGCCGCCCGCGCCGCCGCCCGGGAACTGGTCGCCGTAGAAGCGTTTGAAGAACTGGAAGAACGGATCGTCGGGGCTCATATTGCCGAACGGCGTCACGCGGCGTTGCCCGTTCGCCGTCGGCTTGCTCTTCGCCAGATGCTCGGCGCTGATATTGACGACCGCCGGACCATAGGCATCGACGAGACCCGAGAAATCGGGCATGCCCGTCGTGCGCGCGGCTTCGGCCGGCATCATCGGCGCGGAGGCCGGCGCAGGTACCGCCGGCTGCAGCGAAGGCACCGCCCCGGCCGCGTGCGCGTTGTCGATCCATTGAGGCGCGGCGTCATGCCGGCCCGCGACGAAACCTGCTGAAATCGCAACCACCACCGCGACGGCGACAAGGCTGCGTGAGAACCGTTTTGTTGGCATGTTGGGCTCCTCGCACACAATCGGAATTGGATGGACGCAGACTAAGGGACGTCTCTTAAAACAAACTTAAGTATTTGTCGAACAAGGCAATAGCCCGTTTCAAACGGCCGGAGCACCGGCCCGCGCGACGAGCGGAAAATCGATCGTCACGCGCAGGCCCGCGCCGTTCGCGCTGTCCGCGAGCTTGACCGTCGCGCCATGGCGCTCGGCGATGCGTCGCACGATCGCGAGACCGAGTCCGCTGCCCGACGGATCGCGCCCGGTGTCGTGCACGCCGCGGTAGAAACGATCGAACACGCGCTCGCGTTCGGAGACCGGAATGCCGGGTCCCGAATCGTCGACGACGACACGCGCGACAGCGGCGCCGTCATGCTCGGCGCGCGTCACCGAGACGTCGATGCGGCCCCCCTCGGGCGTGTATTTGACCGCGTTGTCGAGCACGTTGTTGAGCATGACGCGCAACGCCGGCGCCTGGCCGTCGACCTCGGCATGCGCCTGTTCGCCGACCCCGAGATCGACGCGCTTGCCTTGCGCGATCGGCGCGTGCGCCGTCACGCATTCGAGCAGCATCGCCGTCAGATCGACGCGCTCGCGCGACACCGACGCCGCATCGCCGCCGGGTTCCGAACGCGCGAGCGCGAGCAATTGCTCGACGAGGCGCGTCGCGCGTTCGACGCCTTTCTTGAGATCGCCGAGCGCTTCCGTACGATCCTCGTCCGCGCGCGCGCGTTCGAGCAACTGTAACTGGATCCGTAACGCAGCAAGCGGCGTACGCAATTCATGGGCGGCATCGGCGACGAACGCCTTCTGCGCGTCGAGCGATTGCCCGAGACGGCCGAGCAGCCCGTTGAGCGCTTTCGCGAGCGGCTGGATCTCTTCGGGCAGCATCGTGTCCTGCAGCGGTTCGAGCGCATCGGGCTTGCGCACGTCGAGCGCGCGCGCGAACCGCTGAAGCGGCAGCAGGCCGCGACCGACGACGAGCCAGACGATGATCGCGAGCAGCGGCAGCAACACGAGCAAAGGCAGGATCGTGCGCCACGCCATCTGCGCCGCGAGATGATCGCGCACGCTCATCGGCTGCGCGAGCTGCACGACGTTGTCGCCGACCATCGCGCCGTAGACGCGCCAGTCGCCATGCGGCGTGTGCTGCGTACTGAATCCGAGCGCCGCATTCGGCGCGAGCTGCGCGTTCGGGCGCGAGTAGTAGAGCAACACGCCCGTGCGGCTCCAGATCTGGATCACGACGCCTTCGTCCGTATCGCCGTTCGATCCGAACACCGACGAGAACGATTCGGAAGGCAACGCCGCGGCGGTCTGCTGAAGCTGGAAATCGAAGATTTCATTCGCCTCGGCGAGCGCCTGCGAGCGGATCAGAAAGCCCGCGATCACGAGCCCCACGAGCACGGTCATCAGCAACCAGAGCAACAAACGTCGGCGAATCGAGCTCATTCTGCGGGCCGATTGATCATATAGCCCAGGCCGCGGACATTGCCGATCAGGTCCGATCCGAGCTTCTTGCGCAGCGCGTGCACATAGACCTCGACCGCGTTGCTGCCGATCTCCTCGCCCCAGCCATAGATCTTCTCTTCGAGCTGCGCCTTGGACAGCACCGCGCCGGGCCGCGCGAGCAAGGCGGCGAGCAAGGTGAACTCGCGCGCGGACAATGCGACGGGCTCGCCATGCAGCGTGACCTCGTGCGTCGCGGAATCGAGCGTCAATGCGCCATGCCGGATCAGCCCGTCGCTGCGGCCCTCGCGACGGCGCACGAGCGCACGCATGCGCGCGCCGAGTTCGTCGAGATCGAAAGGTTTGACGAGGTAGTCATCGGCGCCCGCGTCGAGCCCCTTGACGCGATCGCTGACCGCATCGCGCGCGGTCACGATCATGACAGGCACGTCGCGCCCGCTCGAACGCAGCGTGCGCAGCACGTCGAGTCCGTCGCGCTTCGGCAGGCCGAGGTCGAGCAGCACGATATCGTAAGGTTCGCTTCCCGCGGCCGTAATCGCGCTCGCGCCATCCTGAACCCAATCGACCGCGCAGCCGTCGGTACGCAAGGCCTTGCGCACGCCTTCGGCAATCATCCGGTCATCTTCGACGAGCAGTACGCGCACGGCGTTGTCCTCTCAAGTCAAGCGCCCGCGCGCCGTTAAAGCGTTGCAGGCATGCAGCGATTCAATGTCCGCCGAGGCGGCGCCGACGATTTTATCTCTACAATGAGCCCTCGTTCGCGCCGGACCCTGACGGGCCGAATCGCGCATGGCGCGCCGACGACTCGATCCGGGGGTCAGACCTGAAATGTCGGCGGGGCCCGGCGGATCGCTCGCCGACGGCGCCGCCGCCGGATTCGAGGATCGGGCGGCGCGCCTGGCCCGCGTATCGGAACGGCCGTCCGGCGACGACCTTGCATGCTTAGCTTCGACCCGCATTCAGCCCATGTTTTTCGCTTTTCGTCCTGCCTCATGCCTGCCTGTGCGCGTCGCGCGCGCGGCGCAGCCCGCCCTGCCCTCAGCGCCTCGTGCCATGCGCCGTTCCTTGTCCTCTCTGCTGATCGCGACGAGCGCGCTCGCGCTGATGTTCGGTACCCCGAACGATGTGCACGCCACGTCGAAATACCGGCGCAACGGCAGCGGCGCGGATAACGGGCGCACGTACTCGCACAAGCGCCTGCGCACGACGCTGCCCGGCGCCGAGCAATTGCCGCCGAAGGTCGCCGAAGCGTTGACGCACGAACACATTCCGCTGTCGGCGATCAGCATCTATGTCGAGAAGATCGGCGCGACCGTGCCGCTGATCGACCTGCACGGCGACGCGGTGATGGCGCCCGCATCGACGATGAAGCTCGTGACGACCTATTCGGGTCTGTCGATGCTCGGTCCCGACTACCGATGGAAGACCACGGCCTACGCCGACGGCACGGTCATCGGCGGCGTGCTGCACGGCAATCTCTACATCAAGGGCACGGGCGATCCGAAACTCGTGCCCGAGGAACTCGTCGATCTCGTGAACCGGATCCGCGCGGCCGGCATCATCGGTCTCGAAGGCGATCTCGTGCTCGACAAGCGCTATTTCGATCCCTCGACGCGCGACGCCCCGCCGCTCGACGATGCGGCCGACGCGCCCTATAACGTCGGTCCCGATCCGCTGCTCTACGCATTCAAGTCGCTGACGTTCTCGATGCATCCCGACGATGCGGCGGGGCAGGTCGGCATCGATGTGTTGCCGCCGCTCGCTCAGCTCCACGTGAGCAATCAGTTGCGCCTGAGCCGCGGTCCCTGCCTGAGCGCCGCGCTGACGCCCGATCTGACGCCGAATGCGGACGGCACGGTCGATGCCACGTTCTCGGGCGATTATTCGGCGCGCTGCGGCGATCACGTGACGAATATCGCGGTGCTCGATCACACCGCGTTCTTCGGCGGCGGCTTCCTGGCCCTGTGGCAACAAAACGGCGGCACGTTCAAGGGCACGGTCCACGAAGGGCCGACGCCGCCGGGCGCACACGAACTCGGCGTGCACCAGAGCCCGCCGCTCGGCGACATCGTGCACGACATCAACAAGTTTTCGAACAACGTGATGGCGCGCAACCTGTTCCTGACGATCGGCGCCGTCGAAGGCAAGCCGCCCGCGACGACGAATGAATCGGCATCGATCATTCGCGCGTGGCTTGCGAAGAACAACATCGCGATTCCCGACCTCGTGCTCGACAACGGCTCCGGGCTCTCGCGCGACGAACGCATCACGGCCGTCGGCATGGCCGAACTGCTGCAGTCCGCGAACCAGAGCCCGGTGGCCCAGGTCTTCACGGACTCGCTGCCGATCGCCGGTGTCGACGGCACGATGCGGCATCGGCTGGCGAACGAACCGGTCGTCGGCAACGCGCGGATCAAGACCGGCACGCTGTCGGATGTCCGGGCGATCGCGGGCTATGTGGCGAGCCGCAACGGCAACACCTATGTCGTCGTGAGCTTCATCAACAGCCCGCGCGCCGAAGCGGGACGCGCGGCGCACGATGCGCTGCTCGAGTGGATCTATCAATCCGCGCAATAAGGCCGCGTGCAATAAGTCCGTGCGATAAACCCGCGCCTTGAATCCGCGCAATCCATCCGTGCACGCGCCGACGTGCACACCCCGCCTCATCCCCTCCGAGTTTGCCGCGCATCGGGGAAGACCGACCGGTCTTCCCCTGCCTCGGCGCGCACGCACGCCCATCGTCCGCCTGCCCATCGTGCGGACGCGCACCCGTGCGCCCGCCTGCGCGTGAAGCACACTCATGCCGAGCACTCATCTCAAATGTCTAGTCATCATCGGCCGGGGTTTACCCTCCAAACGTTGACAGACAATCAGAAAATTCTGAATTTATTTCGCACAATCAGTTAGTTATAAAAACACTGATCGATCGCGTCCGTTTTATTTATCACTTGCACTACCCGAAATTCGTCCGCAAACTTGTCTATACAAGATACGGCGGCATGCGTGTCGCACGCGCTCGATCCGTGCGTCGCGTGCCGCCGCGCCGCTGTCCGACTCGGCGCCGCGCAATCGGCTGTGAACCTGCATCTCGTTCTTGGAAACGCTCGACCTCGCCTATGGAATCCGATACGCAACCCGCCAAGACGCCGCCTGCCTACGAGCAGATCAAGCGCTACGTGATCCGGCAAATCGAAGCCGGCACATGGCGCGACGGCGACATGATCCCGTCGGAAAGCGAACTCGTGAAACAGTTCGGCGTCGCGCGCATGACCGTCACGCGCGCGCTGCGCGAACTCAGCGGCGAACGCGTGCTCACGCGCGTGCAAGGCGCGGGCACCTTCGTCGCGGCGCGCAAATACGAAGCGACGCTCGTCGAGATCGGCAACATCGCCGACGAGATCGCGGCGCGCGGCCATCGCCATCGCGCGCACGTGCTCTCGCTCGACGAGAGCCGCGATCCGGCGGCGCTCGAAGCGCTCGGTCTCGCGCACGGGCCGGCCTTTCATTCGCGCATCGTCCATTACGAGGAAGACGAGCCGATTCAGCACGAAGATCGCTTCGTGAATCCCGCCGTCTTTCCCGAGTATCTGAAGCAGGACTTCACGCAGTACACGCCGAACCAGTACATGGTGCGCGTCGCGCCGATCCAGCGCGCCGAATACCGGATCTTCGCGCAACAGGCCGATGCGGCCCTGCGCCGTCTGCTCCGCATGGAGATCGGCGAACCGTGCCTGATGCTCTGGCGCCGCACATGGGTCGGCACGCAGGTCGCGACATCGGTCACGCTCTCGCATCCCGCGAACCGTTTTCAATTTTCAGGCAGCTTCTGACGCCTGAGCGTCGTTCACCCGTTCTTGAGGAGAGTCACGATGAATGCCCCCGACACATCGATCGGCACGCGCACCGATCCGACGCGCACGATCCGCGCGCCGCGCGGCACCGAGCTGTCATGCAAGAGTTGGCTCACCGAAGCGGCCTATCGCATGATCCAGAACAATCTCGACGACGAAGTCGCCGAGAATCCGCAAAGCCTCGTCGTCTACGGCGGCATCGGACGCGCCGCGCGCAATTGGGAATGCTTCGACAAGATTCTCGAGACGCTGCGCCGCCTCGAAGACGACGAGTCGCTGCTCGTGCAATCGGGCAAGCCCGTCGGCGTCTTCAAGACGCATCCCGATGCGCCCCGCGTGCTGATCGCGAACTCGAACCTCGTGCCGCGCTGGGCGAACTGGGAGCACTTCAACGAACTCGACCGGCGCGGCCTGTTCATGTACGGGCAGATGACGGCCGGCAGCTGGATCTATATCGGCAGCCAAGGCATCGTCCAGGGCACGTACGAGACCTTCGTCGAAGCGGGTCGCCAACACTACGGCGGCGACTGGAAAGGCCGCTGGATCCTGACCGCCGGACTCGGCGGCATGGGCGGCGCGCAGCCGCTTGCGGCGACGCTCGCGGGCGCGGTCTCGCTGACGGTCGAATGCAAGCAAGCGAGCATCGATTTCCGCCTGCGCACGCGCTACCTCGACAAACAAGCCAAGGATCTCGACGACGCGCTCGAACTGATCCGATATCACACGGCGCGCGGCGACGCGATCTCGATCGGCCTGCTCGGCAACGCGGCCGACGTGCTGCCCGAGATCGTACGGCGCGCACAGGCCGGCGGCATCCGCCCCGATCTCGTGACCGACCAGACGTCGTCGCACGATCTGATCAACGGTTACCTGCCGCGCGGCTGGACGCTCGACCAATGGGCCGCGGCAAGCCGCGACCCGTCGCGGCACGCCGAACTCAAGGCCGCCGCGCAAGCCTCGTGCGCGACGCATGTGCGGGCGATGCTCGATCTGCATGCGATGGGCGTGCCCGCGGTCGACTACGGCAACAATATCCGGCAGGTCGCATCGGACGACGGCGTCGCGAACGCATTCGATTTTCCGGGGTTCGTGCCCGCCTATATCCGCCCGCTCTTCTGCGAGGGCAAGGGGCCGTTCCGCTGGGTCGCGCTGTCCGGCGATCGCGAGGACATCTACAAGACGGACCGCAAGCTCAAGGAACTCTTCCCGCATAACGCGGCCATGATCCGCTGGCTCGACATGGCGCGCGATCGCATCGCGTTTCAGGGCCTGCCCGCGCGCATCTGCTGGCTGGGTCTCGGCGAACGTCATGTCGCGGGGCTCGCGTTCAACGAGATGGTCCGCAACGGCGAACTGAAGGCGCCGATCGTGATCGGCCGCGATCACCTCGACACGGGCTCCGTCGCGAGTCCGAACCGCGAGACCGAAAGCATGATGGACGGCACGGACGCCGTATCGGACTGGCCGCTGCTCAATGCGCTGCTCAACACGTCGGGCGGCGCGACATGGGTCAGTCTTCACCACGGCGGCGGCGTCGGCATGGGGTATTCGCAGCACGCGGGCATGGTCATCGTCGCCGACGGCACCGATGCCGCGCACAAGCGGCTCGCGCGCGTGCTGGTCAACGACTGCGGGTCAGGCGTCATGCGTCACGCGGATGCCGGGTATCGCCAGGCCATCGACTGCGCGCGCGCACAACAACTCGACCTGCCTTTCATCACGGACTAAGCGCATGCACAACGCCTCGCCTATTGTGACGTTTGAAAAGATCAGCGCGGCCAGCCGCCAGCCGGTGCTCTGGAAGAATCGCGGCGGCGTGACGCGCGAAATCGCACGCCAGGCCTCGACGCGCGACGATACGTTCGACTGGCGCGTGAGCGTCGCGGACGTCGATCAACCCGGACCGTTTTCGACGTTCGAGCACGTCGACCGCATCCTCGTCGTGATCCGCGGCGACCAGATGGTGATCCGGCGCGACGACACCGCGCTGCGGCTCGCCTGCTGGGAGCCCTATGCGTTCCCCGGCGAAGCGCCGATCACCGCGCATTTGCCGAGCGGTCCGACGCGCGATTTCAATCTGATGGTGCGCCGTGCGCATGGGCGAGGCAGCGTGCACGTGCATCGCGACGCCGAGTCGCTCGCGATGACGGACGGAACGGCCGTGTTGTATTGCGCGACCGGGGCGTTCTCGATCCGCGCGCTCGATGACGACGGCGCGCCCGTCGAACTCGAAGAAGGCGACGCGCTGCGTATCGATCTCGATGCGGATATGGCGTTCGACGTGCAGCCGACACGCGCCGACTCGGTCCTGATCGACGCGCGCATCGTGCCGTTCGTGCGCGCGACGCGCCCATCCGCATGACGACCGGGAGCCTCGCATGTCAATCACGACGCCGGCGCTGACGCTCTGGCATCACGCGCGAATCGCGCCGAGCGCGGATCCGGCGAACCTGCTCGAAGACGGTGCGCTGCTTGTGCGCGACGGACGCGTCGAATGGATCGGCCCGCTTGTCGAGGCGCCGCCGTCGGCGCGCGACGCGGTGCGCATGGACCTCGGCGGTCGGCTCGTGACGCCGGGTCTCGTCGATTGCCATACGCACCTTGTGTTCGGCGGCAATCGCGCCGAGGAATTCGCGATGCGGCTCGACGGCGCGAGCTATGAAGACATCGCGAAGCGCGGCGGCGGCATCGTTTCGACGGTCCGCGCGACGCGCGACGCGAGCGAGGACGATCTGTTCGAACACGCGCTGCGCCGGCTCGATGCGCTGCTTGCGGAAGGAGTCACGGCGATCGAGATCAAGTCGGGCTACGGACTCGATCTCGAGACCGAACGCAAGATGCTGCGCGTCGCACGCCGCCTCGGCGCCGCGCGCGAGGTCACGGTCTCGACGACGTTCCTCGGCGCCCATGCGTTGCCGCCCGAGTACGCGGGACGCGCCGACGACTATATCGGCCTCGTCTGCGACGTCATGCTGCCCGCGCTCGCGCGCGACGGCCTCGTCGACGCGGTCGACGTGTTCTGCGAACGCATCGCGTTTTCGCTCGACCAGTCGCGCCGCGTGTTCGAAACGGCCCGGCGGCTCGATCTGCCCGTCAAGATGCACGCCGAACAGCTCTCGCTGATGGGCGGCGCGGCGCTGGCCGCCGAGTATGGCGCGCTGTCGGCCGATCATCTCGAGTTCCTCGACGAGGCCGGCGTGCTCGCGATGCGACGCGCGGGGACCGTCGCGGTCCTGCTGCCGGGCGCGTTCTATTTCATTCGCGAGACCCGGTTGCCGCCGCTCGATCTGCTGCGGCGTCATCAGGTGCCGATCGCGGTCTCGACCGATTGCAATCCCGGCACGTCGCCGATCACGTCCTTGCTTCAAACGCTCAATATGGCGTGCACGCTGTTCCGGATGTCGGTCGGCGAAGTGCTCGCGGGCGTCACGCGGCATGCGGCGACCGCGCTCGGGCATCCCGATGTCTGCGGCGAGATCCGCCCGGGCGCATGGGCCGACTTCGTCGCATGGGACATCGGATCGCTCGCCGAGCTTGCGTACTGGAGCGGACTCGATCGATGCGCGATCGTCGTCCGGCATGGACGCATCGCGCGCGATGCGCGTCGTGTTCACGAGGGCCGCGACCTCGATGGCGGCCGCGACACGCGCGTGCGCCGCGAAACGCCCCACGTTTCCGGACCCGCCTCATGAACGACCGCGCACTCTTCGCCGCGCACGCGCGGCTCCCCGATGGCTGGCGCGAGAACGTGCTGCTCGAATGGGACGCCGACGGCACGCTGACGCGCGTGTCGCCCGACTACGCGCTCGCCGGCGACCTTGCGTCGCGCGACGGCGGTCCGGATTCCGCCCGCGCCGCGCCGCTCGCGCGCGCCGCGGGCCCGCTCGTCGCGGGCATGCCGAATCTGCACTCGCACGCGTTTCAGCGCGCGATGGCGGGCCTCACCGAACATCGCGCCAATGCGACGGACAGCTTCTGGAGCTGGCGCGCGCTCATGTATCGCTTTGCCGCGAAGCTCACGCCCGACGGCATCGGCGCGATCGCGCGCTGGCTCGACATCGAGATGCTCAAGGCCGGCTACACGTCCGTCTGCGAGTTCCACTACCTGCATCACGGACCGGACGGCCGCCCCTATCCGAATGTCGCGGAGACCGCCGAGCGCGTCGTCGACGCAGCGGCGCGGACCGGCATCGGCATGACGCTGCTGCCGGTGCTCTATCAATTCAGCGGATTCGGCGCGCGCGCCCCGAATCCTGATCAGCGGCGCTTCATTCATACGCCCGACAGCCTGCTGCGCGCGCTCGACGGCCTGCGTCTGCGCTATCCCGAAGATCCGATGCGACGCTACGGCGTCGCGCCGCATTCGCTGCGGGCCGTCTCGCGCGACACGCTGCGCGAACTGCTCGCGGGGCTCGATCGCGATTTTCAAGGCGCGCCGATCCATATCCATATCGCCGAGCAGACCGCCGAAGTCGACGCCTGTATCGCGACCGAGGGCGCACGGCCCGTGCGGTGGCTGCTCGATCAGTTCGAGGTCGGTCCGCGCTGGTGCCTCGTGCACGCGACGCATCTCGACGAACACGAAACGCGCGCGCTGGCGCACACGGGCGCGACCGCGGGCTTGTGCCTGACGACCGAGGCCAATCTCGGCGACGGCCTGTTCCCCGCGCTCGACTACGTGAACGCGGGCGGCCGGTTCGGCATCGGGTCAGACAGTCATATCGCGGTGGACTGGCGCGCGGAGCTTCGCTTGCTTGAATACGGTCAACGCCTCGCGCGCCGCGAACGCAATGTGCTCGCGTCGCGCGCGCAACCGGCTGTCGCCGATCATCTGTTCGACGCGGCGGCACACGGCGGCGCGCAGGCCACGGGACGCGCGGTCGGTTCGATCGCGGTCGGCCGACGCGCGGATTGGATCGTGCTCGACCCCGATCATCCGAACCTCGCCGAACGTCCGCCATCGATGTGGCTTTCGGGCGCGGTGTTCGGCGAACATGGCGCGTCGCCGGTGCGCGATGTGTACGTCGGCGGACAGCGGCGCGTCGAGCGTGGCCGGCATGCGCAGGAAGAGGAGGCGTTCGCCGACTATCGACGCGTCCTGCGCGAATTGCTCGCCGATTGAAACGCGACGCCGGACGCCGCGGCCGATCATCGTCAACGGGATGCGCGGCGTGACCCTGCATCGCGCGCGTGCACCATGCCATGTTCATCGGCCTGCGCCGCAACGGCTATGCTTACGGGCGCGCCGCACGTCGCCCGCACTCTCAGACCCGCCACACGAAAACGCACTGTCATGACGGAACACACAGCCCGACCGGTCGCCTCGCTTCATCGCGGCACGATTCCCCTGCTGATCTCCATCCCTCACGTCGGTACGCATCTGCCCGACGACATTGCCGCGACGATGCACGCCGTCGCGCGCGAACTCGACGATACCGACTGGCATCTCGACCGGCTCTACGGCTTCGCCAAGGATCTCGGCGCGTCGATTCTGACGCCGTCGCACTCGCGCTATGTCGTCGACCTGAACCGGCCGCCCGACGGCGCGAGCCTCTATCCGGGCCGCGATACGACGGGCCTCTTCCCTGTCGATACGTTCGACAAGGCGCCGCTCTATCTCGACGGTCAGGCGCCCGACGCGGCCGCGCAGGCGGCCCGTCGCGATCGATACTGGCAGCCGTATCACGACGCACTGCGTCAGGAGCTGGATCGCCTAAAGCGCGAACACGGCCGTGTGCTGCTCTGGGAAGCGCATTCGATCCGCTCGGTCGTGCCTCGGCTGTTCGACGGACGCCTGCCCGACTTCAATTTCGGTACCGCCGACGATCGAAGCGCGCGCCCGGGTCTCGCGACGCTGCTCGCGGACCGCGTGGTGCAGCACGGCGGTTATTCGGCGGTCGGCAACGGCCGCTTCAAGGGCGGCTACATCACGCGCCACTACGGCACGCCCGAACGCGGCTTCCATGCGGTCCAGCTCGAACTCACGCAGATCAGCTACATGGAAGAGACGTCGCCGTACGCATACGACGACGCCAAGGCCCACGCCATCGAGCCGCTGCTCAAGGCCCTCGTGACCGACGCGCTGGCGTTCTGCACGCAGGGTTGAGCGCGCCGCGCCCGACGCATCGGACAGAGATGCCGGAACGGCGCATCCGGCATGCACCGAGACGATGCGTGCACACGCCATCGATTCCCCATCCGACGACGTTCCGCGGCATCAAGACGACCGCGTGCACGGATGCGATGCATGCGCACCGTGCCGGTCTGCGTCCGCCGGCGCGACGTGCGACCTTATCCGCTCAGGCAATCGACCGACAGGCGAGCGCGTTCAGACGCGCGCGGACTTAAGCGCGCCGAACGCGACGACCGGTGCACTGAATGGCATGGAAGTCGCTTCATTCGTCCGATGCGCTTGAATGACGCGCCGCACGCCAATTCGCATACGGCGCGCATCCGTTTTCACCGCTTATTCGGCTCATTTCAATAGCTCACAAATAATTAAAGCCAGCCAGTGGTAAAACCACTGACTGGCTTTTTGAGATGCTTCGATATAGCGGGATATGGATCCCGCTTTTCGATCAGAAGCGGTGACGCAAACCGAGCGAAACCATGACTTGTTCGGACGTACCCGGATAACCGTACGAACCGATCGATGCCGAAGCCGGACCTGCCGTAACGGTCGTCGTGTCCGTAATCGTGTCGGGCAGATAACCCGTCTGGCCATTCGCATGCTGATACGCGCCGACGAGATAGACGTCGGTGCGCTTGGACAGCGAATAATCGGCGCCGAGCGAACCCTGGTTATAGATCGCCGTCGTATTGCCGCTCGAGTGCATGTACGTATACCCGAGGCCCAGCAGCAGCGCCGGCGTGGCCTGGTAATTCGCGAAGCCCGAACCCGAGTTGTACTTCTCGGTCGTGCCGAACAGCGATGCGGTATCCGGACGGTACATCGCATTGCTGTAGCTCAGACCGAACGTGAACGGTCCGAACACGTATTGACCCGCCACGCGCGCGACCGCGATCGACCGGGCCGATGCATAGGCGCCGTTGATCAGATCGCCGTCGAACGTGCCCGTCGACGTCGCGCCCGTCGACCAGCCATCGCGTCGGCCGAGGCTCGCGTTCGAGTTGTCGGCGACCCAGTAGCCGGCCGCGATACCGAACGGCCCATTGTTGTACTGCGCCGCGACCGACCAGGTCTGGCCCGAGCCCGTCGTGCCGGCCACGCCGCCGAACGCATACATACCCTCGACCTGGAAGCCCGAGATGGTCGGCGAGACGTACTTGAGGGAATTCGTCGTGCGCGAAGAGTTGTCGTAGTTGTCGACGTCGCCAGGCGTCGCAAAGATCGAACCGAAGTAGTTGTCGCCCGTCAGCGGCTGAACAAAGTCGACGACCGGGTCGTATTGCTTGCCGAGCGTGAACGTGCCGTATTGGTCGTTGGTCAGCCCCACGAACGATTGGCGGCCGAACAGGGCGCCGCCTTGCTGCGACTTGCCCGTACTCGGATCGAAGCCGCCTTCCAACGTGAAGATGGCCGACGTGCCGCCGCCGAGATCTTCATTGCCTTTCATGCCGAAGCGCGTACCGGCCAAGTCGCCGCCGCTCGCATTGCCCAGCGTCCAGAGATGTTGGCCGCTCTGATTCGCGTGATCCACAAAGGTCAATTCTTCGTCGATGACGCCATACAGCGTGACGCTGTTCTGAGCCTGAGCGGCCCCTGCTGCCGCGAGCATCGATAGAGAGAGGGAAGACAAGATGAGTCGTTTCATTCAGCTCTCCGCAATATTATGTTCATGAACGTCGATACCGAATGCACAGTAGCGCAGCGTTCAACACCAAGCGAGCGGACATAAACGAATGTCGCCAAAACAACACACTTTTATAAAAGTTACACATCAAACTTATGAAAATTGACACCTGATTAATGAGCGGCATCGATGCATGCAAAATGCGGCACCGCATATACATGCTTTATCGCGACGCCGCATTCGAATTGATCCTCTATCGCCTGCTATCGCCACGGTGAATCCCGCGTTGTACGCTTCGTTACAGTTCAGGAAAAAATCGCTCGTGCGAAACGCGGCCGCAAGACCGTCGCGGTGACGACTGATTTTGGGATGCCGATGTCATGCCGCTCGCCGGCAAAACCGGCCTGCCGTCATCGGACAAACGCGCGTTTCAACGACGAGGGATATAAGAAAAAGGCGTTCACAGCTTCGCTGCGCGCCATGGGAGACAAGGCGAGACGTGCCCCGTCATCGCTTTTTAAATCGCGGATTCGTCGCGCCACGTCATGCGAAATGTATCGGCAGTCCATACGTTTCAATGCGCGTCGCGAAATCGATAGTCCGCTAATAACTACGACGCATTCATGCGAGGAGCGCAATGAAGTTCAGCCCCAAGTCTCATCAAACGGCCCGCCGCATGCTGCAAGCCGCAGCGGCGGTCGCTCTCACGTTCTCGGTCGTCGCGTGCGGCGGCGGCGGGAGCGACAGCACGACAGCGTCGACGCTTAAGAGCCAGGTCAACCAGAGCTTCCAGGTCGTCTCGTTCGGCGACAGCCTGTCGGACGTCGGCACGTACGCCCCGAACATCGAACTCGAATTCGGCGCGAGCGGCCGCTTTACGACGAGCCCGGGGCAAGTCTGGACGCAGGAAGTCGCGACGTACTACGGCGATACGCTGACGCCCGCCGAAACGGGCGGCTTCGGCGCGACGATCACGCAATATCCGAACGGCTATGGTTATGCGCAGGGCGGCGCGCTGATCAGCGGCACCGAAGGCAACGGCTGGGAAGCCAACGGCGCGGCCGCGTTGACCGTACCGGTCACGCAGCAGGTCACGAACTACCTGACCACGCACGGCTCGTTCAACAGCAATCAGCTCGTGCTGATCCAGGGCGGCGCGAACGACCTCATTCAATTCGCGGAAGAGGTCTCGGCGGATCCGACTCAGTTGGCCAACGCGTCCACGGTGATCCAAGCGGCGGTTACCGCCTTCGTCACCGATGTCGGCACGATACTCGCCAAGGGTGCGACGCACGTCGTCGTCGTCAACATTCCGGATATCTCGCAGACGCCGCTCGCGACGCTCGCGAACGACGGAGGCGCGACAGCGGCACTGTTCCAGCAGCTCGTCACGGGCTTCAACACGGCCCTGTCCACGGCGCTGACGGCGAATTTCGGCTCCGCCGTCGTGCAGGTCGACTCGGCGACCTTCATCGACAACGCGGTCACGAACTACCAGGCAAACGGTTTCAGCGTCAGCAACACGGCCACCGCCTGTAACCTGACCCAGATGTACGAGAACGCGCTCGCGAGCGGCCTCTCGACCACGGAAGCGGCGTCGTTCGAAAGCTCGCTGTTCTGCTCGCCGCAGCTCTACGTGGCGGCGAACGCGGACCAGACGTATATGTTCGCCGACCAGATCCACCCGACGACGCATCTGCACGCGCTGTTCGCCGCGTATGTCGAGTCGCAGATCAATACGGCGTATGGTCTGACGGCGAACTAAGACTGAATGCGGGCCGCAGTTCGTCGGCGGCCCGCATCGAACATCCGTCCACGCGCCTGCATGGACGGACGGATGCCTGGATCGCTCGCGCGGCCGTCCCTTATATGCGGTCCCGTCTAAGCGCCGGCATGCGCGTACGCGACACGGGAAGCGCCATCAATCGTCGACCGGCAGGTCGTCGTCAAACGCGGCCGCCGCGCGGCCCAGGCGGTCGTTGACCGCCGCCCATTCGGGCGTCGCAGGCAGACGCTCGATCAGAATCCGGTCAACCTCCGACCGGTCGAGCTCCCGCAACAAACCATAGAGCGCCTGCGCATAGCGCGGCGGATCCTCGGGCGCCGCGATAAACGCGACGTTCGGCAGCTTCGCGATATCGCCGATCGCCGACGGCCGCGCGACGATCGCAATCCGCTCGTCGGACCGTTCGATCGCGGTCGCGGCGATGGTGTCCGCATCGGCCAGCGCAAGCGGCGTACGCGTCGCGTAGTGCGCCTTGAGCGTGCCCGACGCGCGCGGCGCGCTCGCATCCGAACCGTCGGGCAGGCGCGGCATCTCGCCGAGCACCTCGGCAATCTCGACCGGCGTCAGATGGCCGGGGCGCAGCAAGGCCGGAAACCCGCGCGACAGATCGAGAATCGTCGACTCGATGCCGACCTTCGACGGTCCGCCGTCGAGAATCTGGACCGCGCTGCCGAATTCGTCGAACACATGCTGCGCGGTCGTCGGACTCACATGACCGAAGCGGTTCGCCGACGGCCCGGCGACGCCGCCGTGCCCGTCGCGCAGCGCGTCGAACGCGCGCAGCAAGGCTTGTGCGACGGGATGCGACGGACAGCGCAAGCCGACCGAATCCTGCCCGCCGCTGACGACGTCGGGAATATGCGCGGCGCGCTTGAGAATCAACGTCAACGGGCCAGGCCAGAACGCGTCGATCAGCAGACGCGCCGCATGCGGCAAGTCATGGACCCAGTAGCCGGGATCGCTGTCGGGCGACACATGGACGATGACCGGATGCGTCGAGGGTCGCCCCTTGAGCGCATAGATCCGATTGACCGCGTCGACGTCCTCGGCATTCGCGCCCAGGCCGTAGACCGTCTCCGACGGAAACGCGAGCAAGGCGCCGCGCGCGAGCACCTCGGCCGCGGTCTGAATGCCGGCCGCGTCCGGTTGGAGAAAGGAGGGATGCGCGTCAGTCATATCGCTGTGTCAAAGGGATCGGACGGCGCGCGGCAGCGGCGACGTCCATGCAATCGTGCGCTCGTCCATGATCGGTGCTCGGTGCCGCATGTCCATGCTCCGTGCCCCGTGTCCGTGGTTCTTGGTCCGGGGTCCCGAGTCCCGAGTCCCGAGTCCCGAGTCCCGAGTCCCGGGCCCATCATGCGTCGAATTCGATGCGCAGCAAGCGCTGGCACTCGCGCGCGGCCTCGCGGGCTGCCTCGGGCGTCGCTGCAGCGAGCGTGATGTGCCCCATTTTGCGCCCGCGGCGCGCTTCTTCCTTCGCATACAGATGCAGCCGCGCGGGCGGCAGCGCGACCACGTCGTGCCACGGCGGCGTGACGGGCACGTCGTTCTGGAACCAGATATCGCCGAGCACATTGAGCATGACGGCCGGCGAATGCTGGCGCGTATCGCCGAGCGGCAGCCCGGTCATCGCGCGCACCTGCTGTTCGAACTGGCTCGTCGCGCACGCGTCGATCGTGTAATGCCCCGAGTTGTGCGGACGCGGCGCCATCTCGTTCGCGACGAGCGTGCCGTCCTCTAGCACGAAGAACTCGACGCAGAGCACGCCGACATAGTGCATCTGCGCCGCGATTGCCTGCGCGGCCGACTGCGCCTGCGCGACGATCGCCGCACTCGCGCGCGGCGACGGCACGGTCGTCTCGGCGAGGATGCCGTGATGGTGCACGTTCTCGGCGAGCGGATAGACAGCCGAACGTCCGTCCGCACCGCGCGCGACGAGCGCCGACACCTCGTAAGCGAGCGCCAGCCGCTTTTCGAGCACGCACGCGACGCCGCCCATCTCGGCATGCGCGAGACGCACCTCGTTCGCGTTCGCGACGCGGATCTGGCCCTTGCCGTCATAGCCGAGACGCGCCGTCTTCAGGATGCCGGGCAGCACCGTATCGAGCGTCGCATCGTCGAGCGCGGCGAGCGCGGCCGACGACTCGATGACGACGTGCGGCGCGACCGGCACGCCGCACTCGACGAGAAATTGCTTTTCGACCGCGCGGTCCTGCGCGATCGCGACACAGCGCGCGCTCGGCGCGACGAAACTCGAATGCGCGAGCAATTCGAGGCTCGCCGCGGGCACGTTCTCGAACTCGGTCGAGATCGCCGCGCAGAGCCGCGACAGTTCGGTCAGTCCCGACTCGTCGTCATAGGCCGCGCGAATATGACGGTCCGCGACGGTGCCCGCCGGGCTCGACGGATCGGGATCGAGGACCGCGACGCGATAGCCCATCGCCTGCGCCGCGAAGCAGAACATGCGGCCGAGCTGGCCGCCGCCGAGCATGCCGAGCCACGCGCCCGGCAGCAGCGGCGCCGCGGGCGCCGAGCCGCGTTCGGCGCCGGGCGCCGGAGTGACGATCGAAGCGGGAGTCGATAGCGAAACGCTCATGGTGTGTCCTGCCAATCTGAATGAACAAATGGAAACAGCCGGCATCGTGCCGGCGGTTCTCCGTGACGCCGATCCGGCCCGACGCGCGTCAGGCGGGCGGCAGCGTCATGTTGCGCGCGACCTCGTTCTGGCGCGCGCGGAACGCATCGAGACGCGCCGCGAGTTCGGGCGACGCGTTCGCGAGCAACGACACCGCGAAGAGCGCAGCATTCGCCGCGCCCGCTTCGCCGATCGCGAACGTCGCGACGGGCACGCCCTTGGGCATCTGCACGATCGAATGCAGCGAATCGACGCCCTTCAGGTATTTCGACGGCACCGGCACGCCGAGCACGGGAATCGTCGTCTTCGCGGCCAGCATGCCCGGCAGATGCGCGGCGCCGCCCGCGCCCGCGATGATCGCCTGAAGCCCGCGCGCACGCGCGCCCGCCGCATAGTCGAACATTTCGTCGGGCATCCGGTGCGCCGAGACGACCTTCGCCTCGTGCGCGATACCGAATTCCTCGAGCACCGCGACTGCGTGTTTCATGACGTCCCAGTCCGAGCTGGACCCCATCAACACGCCTACCTGTACTGAATCACTCACGTCGTCGTTCCTTGCTGTCCCTTCGCGCGGGGTCGGCCGCGCGGGTCGATTGCGATATTGGGCTTTTACTTGAGGGTCTCGCCGGTCAGGCGTTCGAGCGCCTCGCGATACTTCGCGGCCGTCTTCTCGACGACGTCGTCGGGCAGCTTCGGCGCGGGCGCCGTCTTGCCCCATGGTTGCGCCTCGAGCCAGTCGCGCACGAATTGCTTGTCGTACGACGGCGGGTTGCTGCCGACCTGGTATTGATCGGCCGGCCAGAATCGCGACGAGTCGGCGGTCAGCACTTCGTCCATCAGGTGCAGCGTGCCGGCATCGTCGAGTCCGAATTCGAACTTCGTGTCGGCGATGATGATGCCGCGCGTCGCCGCATAGGCCGACGCTTCCTTGTACAAGCGGATGCTGACCTCGCGGATCTTCGCGGCAAGCTCGGCGCCGATGCGCTGCTCGACGTCTTCGAACGAGATGTTCTCGTCGTGTTCGCCCATCTCGGCCTTCGCCGCGGGCGTGAAGATCGGCTCGGGCAATTGCTGCGCGTTCTGCAGACCGGCGGGCAGCTTGACGCCGCACACGGCGCCGCTTGCCTGATAGTCCTTCCAGCCGCTGCCCGCGAGATAGCCGCGCACGACGGCTTCGACGAGGATCGGCTGCAGCCGCTTGACGACCACGCCGCGGCCCTGGACCTGCGCGACTTCGTCAGGCTGGACGACCGACTCGGGCGCGATGCCCGTCAGATGGTTCGGCACGAGATGGCCGAGCTTCTCGAACCAGAAATTCGCCATCTGGTTCAGCACGCGACCCTTTGCGGGAATCGGCTCGCCCATGATGACGTCGAACGCCGACAGGCGGTCCGTCGTCACGATCAGCAGCTTGTCGTCGCCGACGGCGTAGTTGTCGCGGACCTTGCCGCGGCCAAGCAGCTTCAGCGAGTGGAGCGAGGATTCATACAGAGTCGAGGACATGGCAGCCTTTGCAATCGTGCTTCTACATCAAACATGGAATCGAAAACGCCACCCGGGCCATGGGTGGCGTACCTGAACCGGGCGGCGCCGCGCGCGAGATCCGCGCCGCGCCATCCGTGCGAACGCGCGCGGCTTAGTGCACGACCTGCGCGAGATCGCCCTTCTTGTACTTCTGCGCCATCGCGTCGAGCGCGACGGGCTTGAGCTTGTCGGCCATGCCTTCGCAACCGAACGCCAGATAACGCGCCTTGCAGACCGCGAGCGCGGCGGCGCGCGCCGGCTTC
The DNA here is from genome assembly GCF_003628125.1 of Pararobbsia silviterrae. Taxonomy (GTDB): domain Bacteria; phylum Pseudomonadota; class Gammaproteobacteria; order Burkholderiales; family Burkholderiaceae; genus Pararobbsia; species Pararobbsia silviterrae. The sequence continues at coordinate 767,597 of NZ_RBZU01000001.1, read as the reverse complement.
AGATAATCGCGCGGATCGAACTTCGACGGATTCTCGAACAGGTAGCGACGGATCGCGCCGGTCATCGCGAGGCGCAGGTCGGTGTCGATATTGACCTTGCGCACGCCGTGCTTGATGCCTTCCTGGATTTCCTCGACGGGCACGCCGTAGGTTTCCTTCATGTCGCCGCCGAATTCGCGGATCTCGGCGAGCAGTTCCTGCGGCACCGACGACGACCCGTGCATGACGAGGTGCGTGTTCGGAATACGCGTATGGATTTCCTTGATCCGCTCGATCGACAGGATGTCGCCCGTCGGCTTCTTGCTGAACTTGTACGCGCCGTGCGACGTGCCGATCGCGATCGCGAGCGCGTCGCACTGGGTGTTGCGCACGAAGTCGGCGGCCTGCTCGGGATCGGTCAGCAGTTGCTCGCGCGTCATCGTGCCTTCGGCGCCGTGGCCGTCTTCCTTGTCGCCCTTCATCGTCTCGAGCGAGCCGAGCACGCCGAGTTCGGCCTCGACCGTCACGCCGATCGCGTGCGCCATGTCGACGACGCGGCGCGACACGTTGACGTTGTAGTCGTAGCTCGCGACCGACTTGCCGTCTTCCTCGAGCGAGCCGTCCATCATGACGCTCGTGAACCCGCTGCGCATCGCCGCGATGCAGACCGCCGGCGACTGGCCGTGATCCTGGTGCATGACGACCGGGATATGCGGATACGACTCGACCGCGGCTTCGATCAAATGACGCAGGAACGGCTCGCCCGCATATTTGCGCGCCCCCGCCGACGCCTGCATGATGACCGGCGAGTTGACCTCGTCGGCCGCCGCCATGATCGCCTGGATTTGTTCGAGGTTGTTCACGTTGAACGCCGGAAGCGCGTAACCGTGCTCCGCTGCATGATCGAGCAGCTGGCGCATTGATACGAGAGGCATGTTGAACTCCTTAGCAGTGTATAAATCTGGCGGCCAGGCGGATCCCGTCGTGCGAATCGGCTCGGGTTCGCGGCGCGTGTCATCGGGCGCGTCGTCGATCGATGCGATACGACACGCGGTCGCACCCGATCGCCTCGGGCGCGCCCGGCACGGCAGACAGCGAACAACCGGAGTCTCACGCATTCGGCACGCGTCACACCCGTTGTCACCCACGGTAGCGCGCGCGACGATGCTTGCGCGACGCGCCACCCGTTGATGCATGCTCCAAAGCGTGCTCGGCTCGCGATCTCGCGAACACACTTTGAAGCGCGCGCCAAACACACACGCGGGACACATGCGGACCACACGCAGGACGCACGCGGCACCCGCGCGCACCGGACGTGGCACGCCGCATCACACGGCATGCGTCCGCACGCACGGGGTCCGCGCGGTGTGCCGCGCGGGCCCGGTCCCGTTCGCTCAGATCGGCTCGCCGATCCGCACGATCTTGAGCGTATTCGTACCGCCCGCCGCCCCCATCGGCTCGCCGACGGTCAGCACGATCTTGTCGCCGTGCTTCGCATAGCCCTTCGACACGATGATGTTGATCGCGTCGGTCAGCGCTGCGTCGCGATCGCGGTTCGAGTCGATCGAGACCGAGGTCACGTTCCGATAGAGCGACATCGCGCGCACGCTGCTCTCGCGCGGCGTCAGCGCATAGATCGGCACATGAATCCAGTGGCGGCTCATCCAGAGCGCGGTCGCGCCCGATTCGGTCAGCGCCACGATCGCCTTCGCATCGAGGTGGTACGCCGTGAACAGCGCGCCCATCGCGATCGACTGGTCGATCCGCGTGAACGTGCGGTTCAGGAAGTCGTTGTCGAGTTCGACATGCTCGGACTTCTCGGCCTCGACGCAGATCGCGGCCATCGCCTCGACGGTCTCGATCGGATACTTGCCCGCCGCGGTCTCGGCCGACAGCATGACGGCGTCGGTGCCGTCGAGCACCGCGTTCGCGACGTCCGACACTTCCGCGCGCGTCGGCACGGGGTTCTGGATCATCGACTCCATCATCTGCGTGGCCGTGATGACGACCTTGTTCGAGTCGCGCGCCATGCGGATCATGCGCTTCTGCAGCGCGGGCACGGCCGCGTTGCCGACTTCGACCGCGAGGTCGCCGCGCGCGACCATGATGCCGTCCGATGCGTCGAGGATCGACTGGAGCACGGGAATCGCTTCGGCGCGCTCGATCTTGGCGATCATCTTCGGACGCAGGCCGTATTGCTCGCCCGCGATGTTCGACAGCTGACGCGCCATCTCCATATCCGTCGCGTTCTTCGGGAACGAGACCGCGATATAGTCGGCGCCGAGCGACATCGCCGTCTTGATGTCCTCCATGTCCTTCGCGGTCAGCGCGGGCGCCGTGAGGCCGCCGCCCTGGCGATTGATGCCCTTGTTGTTCGAGAGTTCGCCGCCGATCTTGACGATCGTATGGATCTCGTCGCCGACGATGCGCGCGACGGTCAGCACGATCAGGCCGTCGTTGAGCAGCAGCACGTCGTTGGGCTTCAGATCGCGCGGCAGATCCTTGTAGTCGAGGCCGACGCGATCGTCGTTGCCGAGCTCGCACGCGGCGTCGAGGATGAACGCGTTGCCCGCGATCAGCGTCGTCTTGCCGTTCTCGAACTTGCCGACGCGAATCTTCGGGCCTTGCAGGTCGGCCATGATCGCGACTTCGCGACCCGCCTGGCGCGCGGCCTCGCGAACCGTCTCGGCCCGCTGGCGGTGATCGTCCGCTTTACCGTGCGAGAAATTCAGGCGCACCACGTCGACGCCTGCCTTGATCATCTGATGCAGGGTGTCGAACGAGCTCGAAGCGGGGCCGAGAGTTGCGACGATTTTGGTGGCGCGATGCATGGATCTCCTCGTTCTGCGGTGGGCAGGGCTGGTGAAAGACGCAGCCGATGGGTCCGACTCCGGGGTCTTCCGGTGATCGGCGGCTGTCGGGTTTGTTGTCAGATGGGTATTCGGAACGGATGCGGCGGCCGGCGCGGATGCGCCCGCGGAATGCGCCGCGACGGGCGCGGGCTCGGCTGCGCCGATCGCCGAGGCGGCATGGGCGGCATGGGCGGCGTTGTGCGCGGACACGTCCGCGGCCGAGGCGTCATCGGGCACGGCAGCCGGCGCGACCGCGTCGCTCGCCGCATCGAGCGCATCGAGCAGGTCCGCGACGTCGTGCGCGGTCTCGGCCGCGACGGGCAATGCGCCCGTGGTTTCGCCGGCGCCCGTCTGCGCGACGGTGTCGGCGGCCGGCTGCGGCGCGCCTGATGCGCTGCCCGACGCGGCGCCGGATGCGCCGTCCGTCGATTTCGGTGAAGCCGGTTTGCGGCGCGCGGTCATGTTATTTCGCTCGCGATTCGAGCACGGCGACGGCCGGGAGCGTCTTGCCCTCGAGGAACTCGAGGAAGGCGCCGCCGCCGGTCGAGATGTAGCCGATCTTGTCGGCGATGCCGTACTTCGCGATGGCGGCGAGCGTGTCGCCGCCGCCCGCGATCGAGAACGCGGCCGAATCGGCGATCGCCTTCGCGAGCGTCTTCGTACCCTGTTCGAACGCGGCGAACTCGAACACGCCGACCGGACCGTTCCAGACGATCGTGCCCGCTTCGCCGATCTGCTTGGCGAGCTGCGCGGCCGTCTGCGGGCCGATATCGAGGATCAGGTCGTCCGCGGCGACCGCATCGGCCGATTTCGTTTCGGCCGGCGCGTCCGCCGAGAAGGTCTTCGCGGTCACGACGTCGGTCGGCACGGGCACCGACGCGCCGCGCCGGTTCATGAGATCGATGATCGCCTTGGCTTCGTCGACGAGGTCGGCTTCGGCGAGCGACTTGCCGATCGGCTTGCCGGCCGCGAGCAGGAACGTGTTCGCGATGCCGCCGCCGACGATCAGCTGGTCGACCTTTTCGGCGAGCGACTTGAGAATCGTGAGCTTCGTCGAGACCTTCGAGCCCGCGACGATCGCGACGAGCGGGCGCTTGGGCGCGCCGAGCGCGCGGCCGAGCGCGTCGAGTTCCTGCGCGAGCAGCGGGCCCGCGCACGCGACGGGCGCGTACTTGGCGATGCCGTGCGTCGTCGCCTCGGCGCGATGCGCGGTACCGAACGCGTCGTTCACGTAGACGTCGCAGAGCTTGGCCATCTTCTGCGCGAGTTCGTCGGAATCCTTCTTTTCACCCTTGTTGACGCGGCAGTTCTCGAGCAGCACGACCTGGCCGGGCTGCACGTCGACGCCGTTCTCGACCCAGTTCGCGACGAGCGGCACGTCGCGGCCGAGCAGTTCGGCGAGGCGCTTGGCGACCGGCGCGAGCGAATCCTCGGGCTTGAACTCGCCTTCGGTCGGGCGTCCGAGGTGCGACGTCACCATGACGGCCGCGCCCGCGTCGAGCGCCTCGCGGATCGCCGGCACCGATGCGCGGATCCGCGTGTCTTCGGTGATGTGGCCGGCGTCGTCCTGCGGCACGTTGAGATCGGCGCGAATGAACACGCGCTTGCCGGAGAGCTTGCCGTCGGCGACCAGATCGGAGAGACGCAAAACGTGGGTCATGTGATTGTGGGAGTTCCGGATTGGGTGGGACACTGCACGCGCCGCATCGCGCATCGCCACAACGCGCCGCGCTTCGAGCGAAAGGGAACGGTATTTTACCTGATCCGATCCGCGATCCAATGTGACAACGCAATGTCCCGAAATCTGCCGGCGATCTGGCAAAAATCGCAATGAACCCGCCCCGCGCGGCGTGCTCATGAGATTTGCGCATCAATTTTGAGATTTAAATACGGATCGATAGCGCGCGAACCGGTCGGTTTCGCAAATAGCCAGTGCCGCGACCGACTGATTTACAATGCGTGACTTGGCTCAATGCCCGCTTAAGAACTGAGGAGAATCGTGATGTCCATGGCCGACCGCGACGGCAAGATCTGGATGGATGGCAAGCTGATCGACTGGCGCGATGCGCAGATCCACGTCCTGACCCACACCCTGCACTACGGCATGGGCGTTTTCGAAGGCGTGCGCGCATACAAGACTGCGCAGGGCACCGCGATTTTCCGCCTCGCCGAGCATACGAAGCGGCTGTTCAATTCGGCGAAGATCTTCCAGATGGACATCCCGTTCGATCAGCAGACGATCGCCGACGCGCAGCTTGAAGTCGTGCGCACGAATGCGCTCGAGTCGTGCTATATCCGCCCGATCGTCTGGGTCGGCTCGGAAAAGCTCGGCGTCGCGGCCAAGGGCAATACGATCCACGTCGCGATCGCCGCATGGCCGTGGGGCGCCTACCTCGGCGAGGACGGTCTCGCGAAGGGGATCCGCGTCAAGACGTCGTCGTTCACGCGCCACCATGTCAACGTGTCGATGGTCCGCGCGAAGGCGTCGGGCTGGTACGTGAATTCGATCCTCGCGAATCAGGAAGCGACGGCCGACGGCTACGACGAAGCGCTGCTGCTCGACGTCGACGGCTACGTGTCGGAAGGCTCGGGCGAGAATTTCTTCCTGGTCAACAACGGCAAGATCTATACGCCGGACCTCGCGTCGTGCCTCGACGGCATCACGCGCGACACGGTGATCACGCTCGCGCGCGACCTCGGCCTGCAAGTCATCGAGAAGCGCATCACGCGCGACGAGGTCTACACGGCCGACGAAGCGTTCTTCACGGGCACGGCGGCCGAAGTCACGCCGATCCGCGAACTCGACAACCGCACGATCGGCTCGGGCAGCCGCGGCCCCATCACGGAGAAGCTGCAAAGCGCGTTCTTCGACGTCGTCGCGGGCAAGAACCCGAAGTACACGAACTGGCTCGCAACGGTCTGATTCACCGCGAGCACGGCTCGGGTCCGCGCGGCGCCGCCCTGCATTGCAAGGCGACGCCGCGCGACGCAGAATTCAGCGACAGCCGCCGAAAGCGGCGCTCGCGCCCCCTCAAGCCCTGGTAGAAGAACGGTCCCCATGAACGATAAAGCCCAAATGCCGCTGGTCGAACTCAGCGCACACGACCTGCCTGCGTACTGCCCGAACCCGAACATGGCGCGCTGGAGCTCGCACCCGCGCGTGTTCATCGACGTCACGCACGGCGAAGCGCGCTGCCCGTACTGCGGCACGCGTTACAAGCTCCGTGAAGGCGAAGTGATCAAGGGTCATCATTGAGCCTGCGTCGCGCTTTAGTTATCGCGCCGAATTGGATCGGCGACGCACTGATGGCGCAACCGCTGTTCACGCTGCTCAAACGGCTGAACCCGCGGATCACGATCGACGCGATCGCGCCCGGATGGGTCGCGCCCGTACTCGAGCGGATGCCCGAGATCAACGACGTCTACGCGAGCACGCTCGCGCACGGCAAACTCCAGCTCTGGAATCGCTGGCAGTTCGCGAGCGATTTTCGCGAGCATCGCTACGATGCGGCCTATGTGCTGCCGAATTCGCTGAAGTCGGCGCTTATTCCGTGGCTCGCGGGGATCAATCTGCGCATCGGCTATACGGGCGAGTCGCGCTACGGGCTGCTCAACGTCCGGCACGCGAATCCGCGTAAGGACGAACGCCCGCCGATGGTGCGCCACTATGCGGCGCTCGCGTACAAGCCGGGGGCAACGCTGCCCGACGAGCTGCCGATGCCGCGCATCGATTCGGATCTCAACGAAGCCGTGCGCGTCTCGAACCGGTTCACGCTCGATACGCGCGTGCCGCTCGTCGTGTTCTGCCCGGGCGCCGAATTCGGCCCGGCCAAGCGCTGGCCGCCCGAGCAGTTCGCGGCGCTCGCGCAGCTCGTGCGACATGCGTTTCCGTATGCGCAGATCGTCGCGCTCGGGTCGTCGAAGGATTCGAGCGTCGCGGCCGCGATCGCCGAGCATGCGCCGTTCGTGCGCAATCTCTGCGGCCAGACGTCGCTGTCGGATGCCTGCGCGCTGATCGGGCGCGCGAGCGCGGTCGTCTCGAACGATTCGGGGCTCATGCATGTCGCCGCCGCGCTCCGGCGGCCGCTCGTCGCGCTGTACGGATCTTCGGATCCGCGCCATACGCCGCCCTTGTCGGAGAGCGCGAAGGTACAATGGCTGCACCTCGAATGCAGCCCGTGCTTTCAGCGCGAGTGCCCGCTGGGTCACTTCAAGTGCATGCGCGATCTGAGTCCGGAACAAGTGTTCGAGCAGTTGCGCGAAATGTTGCTCGCGCGCCGGTAGTGCAGCGTGCCGCCCGCGCCGGATGCGCGGAAGCGGCGCTGCGCGGGACCGCCAGGCGGTCGTCCCGCGCGCCAGTCTCGGGCTGGCGGTGCTTGCCGGCGCAGTTAAACCGCCGCACTTTTGACCGACCGATGCCACGATTTGCCCGCCTGTTCGAAGCCGCCGCCGACACCTTGCATGCGTTCTATCGCGCGGTCAGCGAAGCCAATCTCGATGGCCTGATGGAATTGTGGATCGACGAGGAAGCCGTCACCTACATCTGCCCCGACGGCGCCCATCTGCATGGGCTCGACCAGATCCGCTCCGGCCTCGCGAAGCAGTTCGAGTTTCCGCGCACGCAGATCGAGCCGCTCGACGTTCGCGTCTATGACAGTCTCGGCACGATCGTCTACGCGGTCGCCGAGGCGCATCGCGCGCTCGACGAGCTCGATGTGCCCGAGATGGTGTTCTCGACCTATGTGATGGTCCATGAACGCGGCGAGTGGCGCATCGCGCATATCCATTCGAGCACGATGCCGCCGAAGGCCGCGGATCAGTTTGCGACCCGCTTGCGCCGCGACGCGGGACCGCTGCATTGACGCGAGGCGCGATCGCGCGCGCCCGCCTGTCATGAACGCCCCGCCGATCTATGCCAGCCCGCGATGGTTGCCGAGCGGGCATCTGCAGACGATCGTACCCGCCGTGTTCGGACGCCGGCCCGAGGTCGCGTTCGAGCGCGAGCGCTGGAATACGCCGGACGGCGATTTCATCGATCTCGATCATCTCGTCGATCGGGTCGGGGCTCGCGATGCGGCGCCGTCGCATGACGACGCGACGCGATCCGATGTCTTCGCGGCCCGAACACGCGACACGGCGCCGTTCGGCGACACCCTGAGCACGCCTGGGCCGCACGCGACGCCTCCGCTGCTCGTGCTGTTTCACGGCCTCGAAGGCAGTTCGTCGAGCCACTATGCATTGACGACGATGGCATCTGCGCGCGCGCACGGCTGGCGCGGCGTCGTCCCGCACTTTCGGAGCTGCAGCGGTTCGATGAATCTCGCGCCGCGCTTCTATCATTCGGGCGACAGCGCCGAAATCGACTGGATTTTGCGTCGTCTGCGCGAGCGGCATACGGGCAAGCTGTTCGTCGCGGGCGTCTCGCTCGGCGGCAATGCCCTGTTGCGCTGGCTCGGCGAACGCGGACGCGAGGCGGCGCGCATCGTCGATGCGGCCGCGGCGATCTCGGCGCCCGTGGATATTCCCGCCGGCGGACACGCGCTGTCGGGCGGCATCAACCTGATCTATGCGCGTTCGTTTCTCAAAACGATGAAGGTCAAGAGCCTCGCGAAGCATGCACAGTTCCCGGGCCTGTTCGACGTCGAGGCGATGCTGCGCGCCCGCACGCTCCACGCGTTCGACGATATCGTGACGGGACCGCTGCACGGCTTCAGGAATGCGGACGACTACTGGAACCGCGCTTCGTCGATTCACGTGCTCGGCGAGATCGAGGTGCCGACCCTCGTGCTCAACGCGCGCAACGATCCGTTTCTGCCCGCACGCGCATTGCCGACGCGCGTGCACGTCAGTCCGCGGGTCGAACTCGAACAGCCCGATACGGGCGGCCACGTCGGCTTTATGACCGGCGCGTTCCCGGGCCGGATCGACTGGCTCGGCGCGCGCCTGCTTCACTTCTTCGGTCAATTTGCAACGTAGGTATGAGACATGCGCGTTTGCGACGTGCGCGTCTGCGACATGCGCGTCTGCGACATGCGCGTTTGCTGAGGTACGGAGTGCTTCGTCATGGATGACATCGTTCGCGCGGCCCTCGCGAAATGGCCCAACGTCCCCGCATGCTATGGGTGGCTGATGCTCGATCGCCGCGGCGCATGGCGTATGCGGGACGAGGCCGCACAGCGCGCGCAAAGCCTCGGTTCGCCCGTGCGGCACGCGGCGCTGATTGCGTTCATCGTGCGCAACTACGACGTCGACGAACACGGGCGGTGGTACTTCCAGAACGGTCCGCAACGCGTCTATCTCGAGCTCGAATACACGCCGTACGTCGTGCGGCTCGCCCGCGATGCGGATACGGCGCGCGACGCGCTGACGTTGACCGACCAGACCGATGCGAGCTGGGAGCCCGTTGCATGCTGGACCGACGATCGCGGCGCCGTGCTGTTCTCGGGACATGCGCACGGCGATGCGCGCGCGAGGATCGCCGTGCTGCACGATCACGACCTCGATCTGTTCGCCGATCGTCTCGACGGCGACGCGGGTCGCCATCCCGATCACGCATCGCCGCCGCTCCAGTTCGTCTGGCGTCGCGACCGGATCCTGCCGATCGCGACGATCCGCGCGGAGGACGTCGCGGCACAGTTCGGCTTTGTCGCGAGTCCCGCGGCACTGGCCGCGCACGACGCGCACCGTTAGCCGGTCGCGAGCGCCGCCTCAGTTCAAGTCGTCCTTCTGCTTCTGATCTTCCTTGTACTGCGCTTCCATCTGATGGAGTCGAGCCTGGATCGCGGAGGCCTCGTAGAAGTTGACGCTCTTGTCGAGCGCCGCGGCCTTCAGATGTTCGGTCGCCGCGGGCCATGCGCCGCGCAACGCAAGACGTTCGGCCATCGCGCGATGCTCCGTCGCCGAATCGCCGAGCTTGTCGCTCGCCTCCGCGAGATAGGCCCACCATGCGGGTTCGTCGGGGGCCTTGACGGTCTGCTGCCGCGCGAGGGCCTGCGCCTGCGTAAACCGGCGCGCATGAAGCAGCGCCTCGAGTTGAACGTCGACGACCGCGTTCGACTGCGGCCAGCGGCCGCGCGCGGCATCGGCCAGCCGCAAGGCATCGGCGTCGCGCCCGTCCTGGACCGCGAGATGGACGGACAACACGGCAAGACTCGGCGAGTCGGCGTTCTCGTCGTGCGTCTGCGCGCGGAACAGCGCTTGTGCCTTCGCGAGCGATGCCTGCGCATCCGCTGTCTCGTCGAGCATGCTTTGCGCCGCGGCCTTGCCGTACCACGACGCGGCAGGATTCAACGCAGTCTGCATCTGGATGTCGGCATCGAAGCGCCGGACGTCCTCGCGCAGATCGCTGGGCCAATTCGCCTGCAGCACGATGGCGCGCTCGCGCACGAAGAAATACTCGGGGTTCTGCTTCGGCTGACGATAGGGCGTGCGGCGCGCGCGGTCTTCCATATCGGCGATGCGATCGGTCGTCAGCGGATGCGTGCGTGCGTAGGCCGGGACGAGGCCGCTATCGTGTGACGCCGCATCGAGCCGGCGGAAAAACTCGGCCATGGCGTACGGGTCGTAGCCGGCGCCCGCGAGCATGCGAAAGCCCGTGCGATCCGCTTCGTGTTCGGCGGTCCGGGAAAAGCGCAGCTGATTGTCGACCGCGAGCGCCTGCGAGCCGAGCGCGAGCGCTTCGCCGAGGTCGGCGCTATGCGCGACGAGACCGGCGAGCACGCCGAACAGCAGGCCCGCGAGCGCCGTATAGCCCGCGTGACGCTGCTGGCTGATCGAACGCGCGATATGGCGCTGAAGCACGTGTCCCATTTCATGGCCGAGCACCGACGCGAGTTCGGACTCCGTCTGCGTGATCTGGATCAGTCCCGTGTTGACGCCGATGAAGCCGCCCGGCAGCGAAAACGCGTTGATTTGCGGATCGCGCACGCCGAAGACTTCGAAGTTCGGCACATAGCCGCCGAGAAACTGGTCTTGCGCGGCTGACGCGAGACGATGCGAGACCGCGTTCAGATAGTCGACGAGCAGCCAGTCGTCGATGTAGTCGGGGTCGGAGCGGATCTCGCGCATCACGCGCTCGCCGAGCTTGCGTTCGGCCGCCGGCGACAGATCGCCGCCCGAGCCGTCGCCGAGGTTCGGCAAGGGCTGAATGAAGAAAGGGCTCTTGAATCCGACGGGCGATTCGAGCGCATTGAGGCCCGATGTGCGATCGGCGATTTCGTCGTCAGGCGTTTCGGCGAGATAGCGAAGCGGCTCCATCGGCAGGACCGGCACGACACGGAGCTCGGATGCGGCGAGCGCGGCCGAAGCCTGCTTCGCCGGGAACGCGGCCGAGCCCGTCGCGAGCAGCCGGTTCTCGCGCGTGCGCGCCGCGGCGGCGCTCGCGGCTTCAGCCGTGGCGGCCGCGGCGGACGCTGCTGTGGTGGGAGTCTGCAAGGCCTGCGCCCACACGGAGACCGTGGGCATCGCGAACGAGAGGATCAGCGCGGCGATCACGCCGTCGATCGAAGCGCCGATCCACAGCGAACGGAAGCGCGGCTGGCGCACACGCGAACGATGACGTGAAGGACTCGAGTTCAAGCGAGGAATCGGCGGCGTCGAGGCGGGAGGTGGCTGCTATGATAGGTCCCCAAAGCGCCTCAGAAAACAGGAATTGCCCGATGTCTTCCGGTCTCACTCATTTCGATGCCGCGGGTCGCGCGCAGATGGTCGATGTCGGCGACAAGGACCTCACGCGGCGCGTCGCGGTGGCGCGCGGCAGTATCCGGATGCTTCCCGACACGCTCGACGTGATTCGCGACGGACGCGCATCGAAAGGCGACGTGCTCGCGATCGCGCGCATCGCGGCGATTCAAGGCGCGAAGCGCACGGCCGATCTGGTCCCGCTATGCCATCCGATCGCGCTGACGCGCGTGGCCGTCGATTTCGAATTCGACGCGGTATTGCCCGGCGTGCGGTGTATCGCGCAGGCCGAAACGGTCGGCCGCACGGGCGTCGAGATGGAAGCGCTGACCGCGGTCCAGGTCGGGCTGCTCACGATCTACGACATGTGCAAGGCGATCGACCGTGGGATGGTCATGACGGAGATCGGTCTCGTCGAGAAAATCGGCGGGAAGTCGGGGCATTGGACGGCGCCCCCGAGCGGTCAGGCGGGTTAGCCTCCACGCGCAACCGCGCGGCGCATCCGGTATCGATCGTGTCGGACCTCGCTGCCGCGTTGCGTTGCGTTCACGGCATGGACGTCTCGCGACGCTTCACCGTCACGCGACTTGATCCGCATCCCCCGAGCGTGCCGCTGTCAGACGTTCCCGACGGACACCAACGCCCTAAGGGTGCATCGGTGTAAAAAAGCGGCCATCCGAAACGGCCGCCTCCCTCTGGCGCTCAATCGTCACTGTCGTCGTCATCGTCATCGGATGACTTCGGCTGTTCGGGCAGCTGGCCGTACTCGGCAAGCACCTTCGCCTTGAAGTGCGCGAGCGGCGGGCCCATCTGGTCGCATTCTTCATAGAGCCCCGACAACGAGCTCGGCCATTGCTCGACGCCATCGGCGTAGACCTTCATGCGCCGGACCGTATCGAGCGCCTCGTCCTCGCGCCCGGCGAGCACGAGCAATGCGGCCTGACGACGCAGCACGACGTCGCCCGGCAGCAGATACATCGCCTTGCGATGCATGTCGATCTTCGACGACAGGTCCTTCGCGTCAAGCGTCAGCAAGGTCGCGAGACCGTAATCGCCCCATGGTTTGAAGATCTCCGCGGGCGCGGCGCGATATTGCTTCTCGGGCGACTCGCCGTAGTACAGGACCTCGGCGCGCCCGTAGTCGGCGAGCACCGGATACAAGGCGCCGAGCCCGGCAACCAGCAGCAAACCATAGGCAACGCGCGTCACCGGAACCGGGACGAATCGCGCGCCCGCGGGTTCGAGCAAGCCGACGATAAACGCCGCCGGCAGCAGAAAGAACATGTATTGCTGCGGATACTCGACAAGCGCGTGCACACCCAGCACCGCGAGGATCGTGAGGCCGAAGATCATCCCGGGGTTATGCCGCGCACGCAGCACGCGAATCAGCCACATCGCGAGACCGCCGAAGACGATGACCGTGCCGATGATCCCCGTCTTCCCGAGCAGATCGATGACGATGTCATGCGAGTTGTTCGCGAGTTCGATCTTGCCGAGCGCTTCGGTCAGGCCGTACTGATGGATCGGAAACTCGCCCCAACCCACACCGAACAGCGGACTTTCCCGGAACATCGACCACCCGTACTTCCAGAGCGCGAGTCGCGGCGAAATCTGCCCGGCTTCCTGGAAGCGTTCGGCGGCCGACGTCGCCAGACGCAGATGCCATGCCGTATTGGCCCACCGTACGAAGACATTCGCGACGACGAAGATCGCGAACAAACCGATCGGCGCGATCCACGCGCGCCAGCGCTTCGCTCCCCCGTCCGGCGCCGGCCGGCGCGTCGGAATCGCCTCGCCGTTCGCCTCGGGCTGACGATTGAGGCCCAGTGCAAGCGCACCGAGCACGATGACGCCGGTCTGCAGCCATGGCGTGCGCGAGACGGTCAAGGCTTGCCCGATCGCGAACAGCGCGCTGACGACGACCCAGACGATCCAGGGCAGCCGGCGCGTCAGCACGAGATACGTGGCCGCCGTCAGACCGAAGGCGATATAGGTCGCCAGATGGTTGGCCTGCGCCATATTGCCGAACGGCCGGCGCTCGTCGGCCACGCGATAGGCGACCACGAAAGGCCGCATCGCGAGCTCCCATCCGAACGTCTGGACGACTTGGCAAAACACCGCGAACAGCGCACCGATCACCAAGGCGATCGCGGCCGCGCGAACGACCGAGGGTGCCATCAACATCCGCGAACACCAGAACCCCGCATGCATCACGAGCAGCGCGAGCATCACGTAGCCGAAGCCGAGCAGATTCATGCGCGGCAGCGTCGTTGGGACGATCACGGTCTGGAGCACGAGCCAGATGCCGAACAACAGCATGATCACGCCCGAACGCGGCGACGCGAGCAGGTTCGCGCTGCGCGTCGTGCTCGCGTACCACGCGACACCGAGCGACATCAGCAGAAACAAGGTGTACGCGACGAACTCGGCATAGAACGTCGGAATCGGATACGTATGGGTGACGACGCCGTACGGAATCGTCAATGCGAGCATCAGCAAGAACAGCGTCAAGATTCGCGGCAACTGGACAGGCATCGGAATTCGAAGGATTGAGATGCAAACCGCGCACTATACAAAACTTTCCTTGCAGCCCGCTCGAATTCCGACTTTGCCGCACGTCCCCGCGATGCCCTCGCGCCCTATCCGCGACACTCGGCCGGCGCGAATTTCGCCGCCAGCGTCGCCGCGGCGCGCGGCACGGGCACGGGTTCGCTGAACGACGATTTCGCCTTGCTCGCCGCAAAGCACTCCCAGGCCAGGAGACCCGTGGGCGGCGTCCCCGCGTGCAATGTGACGCGCGCGGTCGCGCCGCTGCTCGATCCACTTGATCCACTCGACGGGTCGGCCGCGGCCGATGTCGACGGTACAAGCTTGAGCGAATTTGCCCCGGCGGGTGCCACACGCGCCGTATAGCGGATTTCGATCTCTCCCGTGTCGGAATCGATGACGAGCGATTCGACATTGCGTGTTGCCGGCTGAGGCACATATCCGAGATCGAACGGCACGCCGTTGACCGCGTTGTCGGCGACGAGAAGCCGCGCCGAGCCCGCCAGCGCCAGGCCTTCGCCGACACGGCTGCGGACCACATAGTCCTGATAGGCCGGCACCGCGTACGCCGCGATGACGCCGACGATCGCCAGGACGATCATGAGCTCGATCATCGTGAAACCGAGCACGTAGGCGTGCAGCACCCGGTTCGCGGCGGCCCGCTCGGTGCACGCTCTCAACGCGCGCCCGGTTGCATCGGTTGCATCGGTCACGTCAATCGCGTCGGCCGTCGTTGTCGCGTGCGCCTTCTCCGCCGCCGCCTCCATGGCCCGATGCCGCGCCATGGAGCGCCTTGACATGCTTTCGCTCACCGAGACTTCCCGCGGCGCGGTCGATCTCGCGGTAGCGGGCGTCATCGCGGCCGGCATGGGCGCCGATCGTGCGCGCGCGGGGCGGGTCACCGCATCGGATCTGACGCGACACGTCTTCGCCGCCTGCGCGGGACGTGCGGGACGTGCGGGATCTGCGGGATCTGCGGGGTGTGCGGGGTGTTCGGCGGCGGCGGCGTTCATCGCGAGACTCCAGATCGAGGCAGCCGACAGACAAGGTGGGGGTCGACTGCGAATACCGATCGTAGGCAAGCGCGCTCGGGACCGGCAGTCGGCCGAACGGCCAACAATCGGATGCAATGGCAGGCGGCAGCTCGACACCGCGTCGTGAACGCACGCCGCGCCCCTTCCGAACCCGTCCCGGAGCCAACGCACCCGCAATCGCGCGCCACCCGATCGCGGGTATTCGTTCGGCGTGAAGGGAAACGCTATATGCCTGCGGCGCCCCGTTTCGCTCGCGCCGACTTGATCGCGAGTCCGACGCCTACGACGAGCGCCGCGCCGACGGCCGATGACAGATAGGCGGCGAGATCCGACTGAAGCCAGTCGAATCGGTCGATAAACGGATCGTCGACGATCAAGCCCCCGGCGATCCATCCGAGCAAGCCCGCGCCGCCGAGCACGATGACCGGAAAGCGCTCGATCAAGCGAAGCAGCAGCGTGCTGCCTCCGACCACGAGCGGGATGCTCACGAGCAAGCCCAATATGACGAGATAGATCCGGTGGTGCGGCGGCGCGTTTTCGGCCGCGCCCGCGATGGCGACGACGTTGTCGATGCTCATGACGAGATCGGCGACGATGATCGTGCGGATCGCCGAGAGCAAACGATCGGCGGCGGCGACCTCGCCGCGTTCCGCGTCGTCGGGCTGGAGCAGCCGGATGCCGATATAGAGCAGCAATACGCCACCCAACATCTTGAGGAACGGGAGATCGAGCAGCACGACCGCGAATGCGACGAGTACGGTGCGAAGCACGATCGCGCCGATGGTGCCGTAGACGATACCCTGGACGCGCTGCCGAGGATCGAGATCGCGGCACGCGAGCGCGATGACGACCGCGTTGTCGCCGCCGAGCAGCAGATCGATGACGACGATCTGAATCACGGCACTCCAGTGAATGTCTGCGATGAATTCGGGCATCGGACGCACAGACAAAAAAAACGGGGTATCCCGAAGGATACCCCGCATCGACGACTCAACCGAGTCAGGCGATCAGGCCTCGAATCAGCCCAGCACCGACTTCAGCAGACGTCCCATCTCGGACGGATTGCGCGTGACCTTGATGCCGCACGCGTCCATGATTTCGAGCTTGGCTTCGGCCGTATCGGCACCGCCCGAGATCAGCGCGCCGGCGTGGCCCATGCGCTTGCCCGGAGGCGCCGTCACGCCCGCGATGAAGCCGACGACGGGCTTCTTCATGTTGTCCTTGATCCAGTACGCCGCATTCGCTTCGTCCGGGCCGCCGATTTCACCGATCATGATCACGGCGTCCGTATCGGGATCGTCGTTGAACATCTTCATGACGTCGATGTGCTTGAGACCGTTGATCGGGTCGCCGCCGATACCGACTGCCGACGATTGGCCCAGGCCGAGCGCCGTGAGTTGGCCGACCGCTTCATACGTCAGCGTGCCCGAACGCGACACGACGCCGATGCGGCCCTTGCGGTGGATGTGGCCCGGCATGATGCCGATCTTGAGTTCGTCGGGCGTGATCGTGCCCGGGCAGTTCGGTCCGAGCAGCAGCGTCTTGCGGTTTTCCTTACGCATGCGGTCCTTGAGCGCGATCATGTCGCGCACGGGGATGCCTTCGGTAATGCAGATCGCGAGATCGAGATCGGCTTCGACGGCTTCCCAGATCGCGGCCGCGGCGCCTGCCGGCGGCACGTAAATCACCGAAACGGTGGCGCCCGTTTCAGCCTTCGCTTCCTTGACCGACGCGTAAATCGGAATGCCTTCGAAATCTTCGCCGGCCTTCTTCGGGTTCACGCCCGCGACGTAGGCTTCGCGGCCGTTTGCATATTCACGGCAGGTACGCGTGTGGAATTGCCCGGTCTTGCCCGTGATGCCCTGCGTGATGACCTTGGTGTCTTTATTGATCAGAATCGACATGTAATGACCTCTGTTCGTTAGCTGAATGGACCCTTACTTGCCTTGGGCAGCGGCGACAACCTTCTGCGCCGCTTCTTCCATGCTGTCGGCTGCGATGATCGGCAGACCCGACTCAGCCAGCATCTTCTTGCCGAGGTCTTCGTTCGTGCCCTTCATGCGCACGACCAGCGGTACTTTGAGCGAGACAGCCTTCGATGCGGCGATGACGCCTTCGGCGATCACGTCGCAACGCATGATGCCGCCGAAGATGTTCACGAGGATCGCCTTGAGCCCCGGGTTCTTCAGCATGATCTTGAACGCTTCGGTGACCTTCTCGGTCGTCGCGCCACCGCCGACGTCGAGGAAGTTCGCGGGTTCGCCGCCGAACAGCTTGATCGTGTCCATCGTCGCCATCGCGAGACCGGCGCCGTTCACGAGACAGCCGATGTTGCCGTCGAGCGAGATATAGGCGAGGTCGAACTTCGATGCTTCGACTTCAGCCGCATCTTCTTCGTCGAGATCGCGGTATTCGACGATTTCCGGGTGACGGAACAGCGCGTTCGAGTCGAAGTTGAACTTCGCGTCGAGTGCGATGACCTTGCCGTCGCCGGTCAGGATCAGCGGGTTGATTTCGGCGAGCGAGGCGTCCGTTTCCCAGAACGCCTTGTACAGGCCCTGGAAAATCACGCGCGCTTGCGGCAGCGACGCAGCCGGGATGCCGATCTTCGTGGCGAGATCGTCGGCTTCGGCGTCGGTCAGGCCGGCGGCCGGATCGACGGCCACCTTGTGCAGCGCTTCGGGCGTCTTCGCGGCGACTTCTTCGATGTCCATGCCGCCTTCGCTCGAGGCCATGAACACGACCTTTTGCGACACGCGATCGATGACGAGACCGACGTACAGTTCCTTCTTGATGTCAGCGCCTTCTTCGATCAGCAGACGGTTGACCTTCTGGCCTTCCGGACCCGTTTGATGGGTCTTGAGCTGCATGCCGAGGATCTGTTGCGAGTATTCGCGAACCTGGTCGAGCGACTTCGCGACCTTGACGCCGCCGCCCTTGCCGCGGCCGCCCGCGTGGATCTGCGCCTTGACGACCCAAACCGGGCCGCCGAGTTCTTCGGCCGCCTTGACTGCGTCGTCGACGTTGAACACGGGCTTGCCGCGCGGCACCGCGACTCCGAATTTCCGCAGGATTTCCTTACCCTGGTACTCGTGAATCTTCATACGTGATCCCTATAAGGAGGAGCTGGATGGAATGAACTTCTTGTTACTGGAACCGGAAGTTGGAGACACCGTGAACGCTTGCATCGCACTCGACGGCAAAAAACAGGGAGAGATCTGACCGACGGAACGCCGGAAGGTGGGACGATTGAAACGGCGCTGGCCGGTCTGAACTGCAACGCTTGCGGGGCGGATATCCCTTTGATGCACAAACACTTCGACCCCCTTCGTACACGGACGAGGCGATCTGCAAGGAAGGTTCGGTGGAAGGGACATGCGGACAAGACGCTGCGTAATCTCTGAACCGGGCGAGTTTAACACAGCACGTTCTTCAATCCGGTGCCAGGGCCGGGTCGGCCATTAGGGGGGAATCCCGAGAAAATCGCCGGGCCGAATCGGCCGAGCGGGAAAACGAGCGAGTACGCGTCGGCCTGTGGCTAGCTTGTGTGGTTGGCCCATGTGGTCAGGACCTGTGGTCGACCCGTTGGTCGATCGCGATGCACGGCCTATCACGCGCCCCCCGTATCGTGCCGCCCGGCGCAGCCGCCGAGCACGCGCATCCGGCGTCGCGATCAATCCTCGGCAACGTCGCCGCCCGCCTCGTCGAGCCACTCGCCGCCTTTGAGCACGGCCGAGATCGCCGAACTCGAAAAGCCGCGACTCGCGAGAAACCGCGCCTGTTTCGCGCGTTCGGCCGGCGTGGCCGGCAGACTCGAAAACTTCTTCGACCAGACGGCTTGGGCGCGCGCACGCTCCGAATCGCGAAGCTGACTCGCCACCTGCTCGACGAGTTCGCCATCGACCGCATTGCGTTTGAGTTCGCCGACGATCCGGCTCGCCCCGAAACGGCCCGACCGCCGATGCACGACGCTTTCGGCGAATCGCTGGTCGGACAACCAGCCCTCGCGTTCGAGCGCGTCGAGGACGTCCTCTAGTCGCTCCCCTTCTTCGACGAAGGGCACGAGTTTGCGCTCGAGTTCGGCCCGGCTGTGCTCGCGTCGAGACAGATAGCCGATCGCACGCATCTTGAGCGAACGTTTCGGCCGTTCGCGACCGCTTCGAGCCGCGACGTCCGACGCATCGGCCGATTCGGGGGGATCGAAGGACTGCCCCGTCGCGTAAGCAGACAAGGGGGACGACGTCGCGTGTTCGTGCCGACGCGCCGCTGCGCGCTCACGCGCGCTCGACCGGGCCGATGCGGAGGGAACCCCTGCGGAGGGCGCGGCCGGCGCATCGTCGGACTCGCGTCCGTCTTCGCGCTCCGGCCGCTTATGCGAAGGCCACATCGACGTGCTTGCGTGCGGCGGCGTCCACGGGATCAGGCTTCTTCTTCGACGTCGTCGTCTTCGGACACGTGGCCGGGCATCGCGGTCACGCCGAGCTGCGTACGGACCTTGTTCTCGATCTCGCGTCCGATTTCGGGATTTTCGCGCAAGAACTCGCGCGCATTGTCCTTGCCCTGGCCGACGCGTTCGCCGTTATAGCTGTACCACGCGCCCGACTTCTCGACGATCTTGGCCTGCACGCCGAGATCGATGATTTCGCCTTGGCGCGAAATGCCCTCGCCGTAGAGGATGTCGAAAACGGCTTCACGGAACGGCGGCGCCACCTTGTTCTTGACGACCTTGACGCGCGTCTCGTTGCCGATGACCTCGTCGCCCTTCTTGATCGAGCCGATACGACGAATGTCGAGACGCACCGACGAATAGAACTTCAGCGCGTTGCCGCCCGTCGTCGTTTCGGGGTTGCCGAACATCACGCCGATCTTCATTCGGATCTGGTTAATGAAGACCACCATGCAGTTCGTCTTCTTGATCGTGCCCGTCAGCTTGCGCAGCGCTTGCGACATCAGACGCGCCTGCAGACCCGGCAGCGAGTCGCCCATTTCCCCTTCGATTTCGGCCTTCGGCACAAGCGCCGCGACCGAGTCGACGACGATCATGTCGATCGAGCCCGAACGCACGAGCGCGTCGCAGATTTCGAGCGCCTGCTCGCCCGTGTCCGGCTGCGAGATCAGCAGATCGGGAACCTTGACGCCGAGCTTGCTCGCGTACGTGACGTCGAGCGCATGCTCGGCGTCGATAAACGCGCAGGTGCCGCCGATCTTCTGCATTTCGGCGATGACCTGAAGCGTCAACGTCGTCTTGCCCGACGATTCCGGACCGTAGATTTCGACAACGCGGCCGCGCGGCAAACCGCCTACGCCGAGCGCGATGTCGAGACCCAGCGAACCCGTCGACACGACTTGGACTTCCTCAATGGCCTCGCCGTCGCCGAGACGCATGATCGAGCCCTTGCCGAACTGCTTCTCGATCTGAGCGAGGGCGGCCGCCAGCGCTTTACCCTTTTCGGCTGCGAGCCCGGCCGCGCCTTTCTTGCTTTCTTCCATGAATGGTCCTTTGCTATGATGAACGGCGCTTTTTCGGGATAACGGCGCGCTGTCGCGAGCCCGACGCGCGGGCCTCAAACAGGCGAACGGCCGCGATTGGCGACACTGTATAAAAGAACAGTAGTTTTGACAAGCGCCACATGCGCGCCTGCCGCGCACTGTCGCTCGCCCGCCCCGCGCAGACCATTCCATGCGAATCCTGATCGCCGAAGATGACAGCATACTCGCCGACGGACTGACTCGATCACTCCGCCAATCGGGCTATGCCGTCGATCACGTCGACAATGGCGCCGACGCCGACAATGCCTTATCGCTGCAGACCTTCGATCTGCTGATTCTCGATCTCGGACTGCCGCGCCTGAGCGGCCTCGAGGTGCTGCGCCGCCTGCGCGTGCGCAATTCGACGTTGCCCGTGCTGATCCTGACCGCCGCCGACAGCGTCGACGAGCGCGTCAAGGGGCTCGACTTCGGCGCCGACGACTATATGGCCAAGCCTTTCGCGCTGTCCGAACTCGAGGCGCGCGTGCGGGCGCTGACGCGGCGCGGCGCGGGGGGCGGATCGACCGTGATCCGGCACGGCGCGCTGGCCTTCGACCAGGTTGCGCGCGTGGCCTATCTGAACGACCGCGTCATCGAACTGTCCGCGCGCGAACTCGGCTTGCTCGAAGTGCTGCTGCTGCGTCCGGGCCGCCTCGTGTCGAAGGAGCAACTGGTCGACCATCTGTGCGAATGGGGCGAGGAAGTCAGCACGAACGCGATCGAGGTCTATGTCCATCGGCTGCGCAAGAAACTCGAACCCGACGTCAAGGTCACGACCGTGCGCGGGCTCGGGTACTGCATGGAGAAGCCGCAACCGAGTGGTGCGGCCGCCGCGCCGTTGCCGACGTGAACGCGCGCGGCCATACCGAGACGCCGCCGCGCATGCCGCTCGATGCGGCCGACGCCGATGCGCTGCGCGACGTCCGCTACCGGGATCCGTTCGCCGACCCGACGCCCGTCGCCGACGAACCGCGCGCGAAATCCCTGTTCGGCGAAGTGCTCGACTGGATGCTCGCGCCGCTGCTGTTGCTCTGGCCGATGAGCCTCGCCGTCACGTATCTCGTCGCGAAGTCGATCGCGAATCAGCCGTTTGATCGTGCGCTCGAACAGGACACCTATGTGCTCGCGCGGCAGGTCGGCATGCGCAATGGCGTCGTGACGCTGGCGCTGCCGAACGTCGTCGGCGATTTTCTGCGCACGGACAATGTCGACGCCGTCTTCTTTCAGGTGCGCGGCCCGGACAACGCCGTGATCGGCGGCGATGCGACCCTGCCGCCGCCGCCGAGCGACGACGAGCGCCTCGCGCCGGGCATCGTCGCGTTTCGCGACAGCGCGCTGCGCGGCGACGATATCCGGATCGCTTACACGTATGTCGCGGTGCCGGGCGGCACGCAATCCGCGCTCGTGCAGGTCGCGGAGACGCTCGACAAGCGCAACGCGCTCGCGAACGACATCATCAAGGGCGTCATCCTGCCGCAGTTCGTGATTCTGCCGCTGGCGATCGTGCTCGTCTGGTTCGGGCTGTCGCGCGGGCTCGCGCCGCTGCATGCGCTTCAGTCGCAGATTCGCGCGCGGCGGCCCGACGATCTTTCGCCGCTCGATGCCCAGCAGGCGCCGCTCGAAATCGCGCCCGTCGTGACGTCGTTCAACGAATTGCTGACGCGCCTCGAACAGAACGTCGCCGCGCAAAAGCGATTCATCGCCGACGCCGCGCATCAGATGAAGACCCCGCTTGCCGGTTTGCGCACGCAGGCCGAGCTCGCGCTGCGGCAGGACGTGTCGGCCGACGTGCATCGATGTCTCGAACAGATCGCCGCGAGTTCGGAGAATGCGGCGCGGATGGTCAGCCAGTTGCTCGCGCTCGCGCGGGCCGATGCGGGCTTGCCTGCGCGCGGCATGGATCGCATGTCGCTTGCGCCGCTCGTGCGCGATGTCGTGCGCGAGTGGTTCCCGTCGGCGAGCGCGCGCCGGATCGATCTCGGGCTCGAAGCGCCCGATGCCGGCGTCGAGATCGTCGGCAACGGCGTCATGCTCCGCGAATTGCTGACCAATCTGATCGACAACGCGATTCGCTACACGCCCGCGGGCGGCAGCGTAACCATTCGACTGCGTGAGGAAGACGCGGACTCGCAAGCGGCATCGCCTCGCGCCGTCATCGAGGTCGAGGACACGGGGCTCGGGATTCCCGCGCACGAGCGCGCGCGCGTCGTCGAGCGGTTCTACCGGATCCTCGGCCGCGAGGCCGAAGGCAGCGGCCTGGGCCTCGCGATCGTGTCCGAGATTGCCGCGATGCACCAAGGCACGCTCGACATCGCCGATCCGCCGTTTTCAGAGTCGACGACCCATCCGGGCGTCATCGTCAGGGTTTTCCTGCCTCTATTCGACGACCGGACTTACCCCTAGGCGCAAGGTAGCTGACGCGAATCGGGTGACTGCCGATTTGAATCGTTCAGCGATATTCGACGATTTTTGTCCATATACACGGCATTTAAGCCGACATACGCGGCACGTTATCGCATCGCATTCGAATGAAGCTGGCGATAGGCAGTGTCAGTGGGCAGTAAGTTCGCGATGCCAATCTCCAGACGTGCCCAAGGCAGTGGCGGGCCGACACTACGACTAAAAAATTGGAGACTGAGCTTATGGCTACCGTTAGCGGACATGTATCGTCGCCGCGAATGACAGCGGCCGAGCGCAAGGTGATTCTTGCGTCGTCGCTGGGCACGGTGTTCGAGTGGTACGACTTTTATCTCGCGGGTTCGCTCGCCGCGTTTATCAGCAAGGCGTATTTCTCGGGCGTCAATCCGACCGCGGCCTTCATCTTCACCTTATTGAGTTTCGCGGCGGGTTTCGCCGTGCGTCCGTTCGGCGCGATCGTGTTCGGCCGGCTCGGCGATCTCGTGGGACGCAAATATACGTTCCTCGTCACGATTCTGATCATGGGGATTTCGACGTTTATCGTCGGTTTGCTGCCTGGATATGCATCGATCGGCATTTCGGCGCCGGTGATTTTCATCGGCATGCGACTGTTGCAGGGGCTGGCGCTGGGTGGCGAATATGGCGGCGCGGCGACCTATGTCGCCGAACATGCGCCGGCCAATAAGCGCGGCGCTTATACGTCGTGGATTCAAACCACGGCGACGCTCGGTTTGTTCCTTTCGCTGCTCGTGATCGTCGCGATCCGGTTTGCGCTCAGCGAGAGCCAGTTCGCCGATTGGGGCTGGCGCGTGCCGTTTCTCGTGTCGATCGTGCTGCTGGCGATTTCGGTCTGGATTCGTCTGCAACTGCACGAGTCGCCGGTTTTCCAGCGCATGAAGGCCGAGGGTAAGCATTCGAAGGCGCCGCTGACCGAAGCGTTCGGGCAATGGAAGAATCTGCGTGTCGTGATTCTCGCGTTGCTGGGCTTGACTGCGGGTCAGGCTGTCGTTTGGTACACGGGCCAGTTCTATGCGCTGTTCTTCCTGACGCAGACGCTCAAGGTGGACGGTACGACCGCGAATCTGCTGATTGCGGCGGGTCTGCTGATCGGTACGCCGTTTTTTGTGTTCTTCGGTTCGCTGTCGGACCGGATCGGCCGCAAGCCGATCATCATGGCCGGCATGTTGATCGCCGCCGTGACGTTCTTCCCGTTGTTCAAGACGCTCACGCATGCGCTGAATCCGGCGCTTGAAGCGGCGACGGCGAATTCGCCAATTGTCGTGACGGCGGATCCGAAGGAATGTTCGTTCCAGTTCAATCCGGTCGGGACGTCGAAGTTCTCGACGTCGTGCGATATCGCGAAGGCGGCGTTGTCGAAGGCGGGCTTGAACTATACGAACGTCGAAGCGCCGCCGGGAACGATGGCGACGATCAAGGTCGGCGAGCAGGTGGTGCCGTCGGTCAACGGCAAGGCGCCGGATGCGAAGGAGCAGACGGCGGCGTTCGAGAAGTCGCTGGCGGGCACGCTGAAGGCGGCGGGTTATCCGGCGAAGGCGGATCCGGCGCAGATGAACAAGACGCTGGCGGTCGTCGTGCTGGCGATTCTCGTGATCTACGTGACGATGGTGTACGGGCCGATTGCCGCGATGCTGGTCGAGATGTTCCCGACGCGGATCCGGTACACGTCGATGTCGCTGCCGTATCACATCGGCAACGGCTGGTTCGGCGGCTTCCTGCCGGCGACCGCGTTCGCGATCGTGGCGGCGAACGGGAATATCTATTCGGGGCTCTGGTACCCGGTGATCATCGCGGTGGCATCGTTCGTGATCGGGATGGTGTTCGTGCGCGAGACGAAGGATCGGGATATTTACGCGAACGATTGATTTGCGGCGGGTTGAGGTGGGTTGCGGCTCGATGAGGCAAAGAAATTTGACTCGACGCTTGACAGACGCGCCTCGCCTCACGATAATCTCGCTTCTTTGGCGAATTAGCTCAGCCGGTTAGAGCGACGGAATCATAATCCGCAGGTCCGGGGTTCGAATCCCTGATTCGCCACCAAATGCGAAACCCCTGTAGATCTTTGATCTACAGGGGTTTTTTGCTTTCGGCCCCTACGGTCTGTTCGCGAGATCATTCTTTTACAATCCTCTCGCGGTGCGAATTCGGTGCAATGCGCGGTGCAAACCTCAACGAAGGAGCACTATGGCTGCACTGCCCCCCCCTCAGGCACTTGGAAAGCAACCATCCGACGCGTCGGATGGCCGACGGCCGCGAAAACTTTGCGTACGAAACGCAACGCTGAAGATCGGGCGCGATGACCTTACCCCTCCGAGTACACCAGTCGTAAGTTAGTTGATTGGCCGGATTTCGTTTGTTGCAACGGCCGGAATTGGCTCGGCGCCAACCGCCCTAGAGCGCTATGTGGGCGTACTAAGTTGTACTCGGTTCGCCGCGCTTCAATGCGTTCAAATAACTCGGATGCTTTTTGCGTCGTTTCATTCGCAGCGATAGCCCTTCCGCTCGGTTCGCTTATGGTTCGCTACCAAGCCCTCGCGACGCAGTAGTACGTGAAGGCCGAGCTGAGCCAAACCGAGGACGCTCCTGAGCAAGTTCACGCAGGCGCTGCCGTGCTTCATGGTCGATGTCTGCACGAACGGGGCGTTGGAAGGTTCGTCGATTTAGCCCAACAAGATCGCACGCCCGGCGCTCCGAGTAGCCGTGCCGTTCAATCACCTGCTGCACAACTTCTCGGCCCTGTGCGGGCGAACTCACATTTTTCCCAGTACGCCCTGAATCTCGAGCGCGTGCTCCGCAACCAGCCGCTTCAGTCGCTGATTTTCTTCATCCAATTTCCGAAGGCGCCGCGCCTCGGACACGACCATACCGCCGTATCTGCTGCGCCAGTTATAAAACGTCGCATCGGAGATCCCATGCTTGCGGCACAAATCCGCGACCTTCATGCCCGCATCGGCTTCCTTCAGAACGTCAATGGTCAGTTCTTCCGTAAACCGCGATTTCTTCATGACAAGGTTTCTCCTGCGGCCTTGCCACTAACTTATATAGCGGGATACTTCGGCGGGGTAAGGTCACGGCGCCCAGCAATGCGGGCCATTTTTTTGCAATCAGCATCGACGAAGTCTCAACGCAGCCTTTCGTATGAGGTATCGTTACGGCAGATAATTGTCAGCGCACGCTGAACACGAAAATAAGACCGAGGGACGATATGGCAAATGACATGCTGGTTCACGCATTTCGAATACACCGGGGCGATACCGTCCCTCCACTCGAAGATTTGCTGAGCCAGATCACTGGCGATCCTATCGAGCAGCGAAATCGCAAAGTTGGGCGGCAGGACGTACGGCTCGAGCAAATCGCGCCACCGAATAGCGTCGGCAACCCCACGCCGTATTGGCTTCTGGATTTCACCAAATTCAGATTCGACCACGGTCCCAGTCGAGCTAGCTTGACCGCCGCATCGCAAGGCTTCGCGCTCGCTTCAGACGAAGGCTTTGGCGAAGAAACCGCTGTCCTGTACGATCCAATAAAGCATCAGGTGCTTATCCAGTACAACCATCATGGGGTCAGAGCAACGGTGATTAAGCTCTACTTCGCCTTGTACAATGCCAATAGCCCAGACACGCCGCAGATTCTGAATTACGACTTTCAGATCTTTATGAACGATGACGCCAACGTTCGCCTAGCGCAGAAGCAGATTCTCACGAAGCTGAATTTTCGAATCGCGCCGATCGCCATGTCGGCAGCGCAGCGGCGCGCGGGCGTGAGCCTTAACCGTGCGCTTGACCTGAGTCAGGAACTGCACGGACACACGATTGAGGTGACCGTCTCGGCCGGTCGCTCTCAAAATGCAATGCTAGACACCGGGCGTGTTGGTGCGATCATAAGGAAGCTGCAGCAATTTGTTGCGGACGACGCCAATACCGCGACACCGGTAGTGCAGGCATTTAAGGTCTACGGGAAAGATTCGGTCGTCGAGCCTGCGGAGGAAATCAATCTCCTCGCGGAAAAGTTAGAAGAAAGAATCGATGGGCTTGTACTCGGTGCGGATTTGAGATACACCCTCGCCTCGCGGTGGGAAGGTCTCACGAGGGCTAGGAGGGGCTGGCACAACATTTAACCGGATATGCGAGTGAAACACGGCCTGTTCGTCGAACGTACTTATCCATGGTGCGCCGGGCTGATAGCGGGAGGGCTCTGGTATCATTTTGGGCTCAATCTTCCAACAGCCGAGAAAGAATTCATGTCGGCGGCAGTGTCGGTCGGGGCAATATTGACCGGGTTCGTAGCAACAGCGCTGGCGATCCTCGCTGCTCTGCCGAACGATTCGATGATGGGGCGCATTCGGAATTCGGGCTACATCAATGAACTGGTACCCCACCTTGCTCAAGCACTGTATGGCTGTCTCGCGTTTTCCGTGTTGAGTCTCTGTGCGTTTTTCCCGATGAAGGACAACGCTCAACTTTCCACCTATTGGACTACGAGCTGGGTAATGATCGGAATTTTTTCGTCGTTTGCCTTTGTCCGCGTTGTGTCGACCCTAATGAGGATTCTTCGCCTTCCTTGACCAAGTTTGGACACGTGTTTGCGATCCATGCCGAAACGTGGACTGAGTCGCCTCGCGAACTGGTGTGACGAAATCACGAAAAGAGCCGCGTACGTTCGCATCATAGCTCTCGTCCATATCGGCGATATCACAATATGTGTTGCTCTGCGGCAATTGCTGGATTGGCGTGGCGCCAAAATCACGCCTAGGTTCCTTGGTGGTATTTCATGACAAAAAACGTTTGGTATCTGTCATCGTTCTCGCGTGCTGAATTCCGATACGATGGACCTCCCTCGTCGCCCGAGACTAAGTCGCCGAGATCACGACCATGAAGACGACTAGCGTGTTGCTCGCGGTCTTTTCAGACCGCATTAATTGAATCGACAGACGTACAATCAATCTGAAAGCGTTGACACTCGTTCGGAAAGGTTCCGGTAAATGCACACTCTATCGAACCTCCCCTTCGCCGCAGGAGGCGGGCGTCGTCGACATAAACTCACAATCGAGACCTCCCGCATCGTCACGATTTCATGTCAGAAGTCGCAACAATCTTTCTTGTTCGCAACAGAAATCAATCGATAGCATCGATTATCGGTTATGCTGTAGGCGGCAACATCTCGGTATCGTGAAGAAAAATCTTAACAGTGAGGAAATCGAGCGTGACCAAAATCATCACCCTATATAATCACAAAGGAGGAGTGTCGAAGACGACTACGACATATCATCTTGCATATGCCTTCGCGGAGGCAATGAAAATGAAAGTACTCGTGGTTGACGCTGATCCGCAATGCAATCTAACCGAACTCTGTCTTTCCAAGGTGATCGATGCCTTAGATATAAAGGAAGAAAAAGGTGAGTCAACTACGCTCCCGGGTTCTTCATTGAAGGATGCACTTTGGCCAAGACTCGAAGGTGAACGCGCTAATGTCGATGTTGAAAGTATCGTTTTGACAAAATTTGACGAAGAATTTCCTCTTTTTATTCTTCGTGGTGATATCGGACTGAGCGAAGCGGAAGACAGACTTTCATACGCATATAGCCAGCGCATGACATCGGATATGCACCAAAAACGGACATATGTAGCCGTTAACGACATGTTACGTAGACTCGGCGAATTGCACGAATTCGACGTAATTTTAGTAGATGTCGGGCCGAGTGCGGCCGCGCTTACTAGATCATTTTTTCTGGCATGTGACAGCTTTTTGGTACCAGTTGCGCCCGATCGATTCAACTATCAGGCTGTCGGCTCTTTAAGTCACATTCTCAATAAATGGATCGTGGAGCACATGCAAGTCGTTCCAGATTTTCAAAAACTATCGCTCAATGTCCCGACCCGTGCGCCGGTACTTCGTGGCATCGTGATGCAGCGATTTCAACGCCATAACGGTGTAGCAAAAGCTGGTTTCAAAGTCTGGATTGATCGAGTTCGCCAACGAGCCACCGAAGAATTAATTCCTGCCTTGATTGATGCCTCCGGTGCTGAAGGGGTGGCAAAGCATTGCTTAACTGAACCTCTTTGCGCCGAAATTCATGATTTTGCAAGCTTAGCGCCAATGATGCTATCGAATAGCAAGCCCGTTTGGCGATTGACGAAAGATGATACCGAATGGCAAGGACATGTGTGGGAGCAGCGCTCATCCGCCATGAGAGAATTTCGCGATCGTTTTTTTTCGCTGGCAAAATTAGCAATCGAGTAACACAACATGGAAGCAAACTGGTCTTATGGTGCGGTAGCTTTTGTCGATATATTAGGATTTTCGGCACTTGTGACAGCAGACTCCAATTCAATTCAACCAAATCATCTCGAGAAATTGCGAGCGCTTCTTGGAAAAGTCAAAGAGGCCTCACAAGGCCTTGATATACGCGCATTTTCCGATTGCATTGTGATTTCGGCGCCCTTAAAAAGCGATCGAGTGACTCTTCTTTTTAATTCAGTCATATCACTTCAGCGATTGTTGGTTGGCGGGGGCGTGCTAGTCCGCGGCGGCGT
This sequence comes from Pararobbsia silviterrae, assembly GCF_003628125.1. GTDB lineage: Bacteria > Pseudomonadota > Gammaproteobacteria > Burkholderiales > Burkholderiaceae > Pararobbsia > Pararobbsia silviterrae. The sequence goes on along the minus strand of NZ_RBZU01000001.1, from coordinate 738,008 downwards.
GGCATTTGGAAAGCATTTTGCGGACGATACACTAATCTACTCAGAGGCGTTGATTCGCGCCTACCTTCTCGAACGTGACAAGGCCCGTTTTCCACGCATCCTGGTAGATCCAGATTTATTGGATTGGTATTTCCACAACAACGACACAACACCTGAAAATACAAACGCAACCAAAAGCCTTTTATTGACCGATCGTGACAATCAAATTTTTCTTAATTATTTGCAACACCAAACACTAGATGAACACCTGACTACAATAAAGACATACAATACAAATAACGCAACCCCTAGTGTTCTTGAAAAAATTCAATGGCTAGGACAATATCATAACTACATCGCCAAAATCACCAATAGTGATCACGTATTTTCAGGCCCAATGCTAGATGGATTTCGCGAGATCATGATCTCCCCATAAAATCAAAAAAACATTCACCCCCAGTGCATCAACACACTCCATAATACCCAAAATTATCATAAAACCGGCAACCCATGCAGATCTCATTAATAATCACGAGCCGCACCCACACATCCTTTTCACGGACAACAATTCTATGCAAACCCCCACGATAGACTCGATTTATCAGCGACATGACGACCCCGCTCCTGTTACACACGCAACCATCTTCGTTCTATAATACGTTACTCACACGCATCTTGACTCGACGTTACACGATGATAGCTTCATTGCAAACGCAACGAAAATATTCCCCACTCGTTAATCACGCATTAGCCCAACGAAGGTCACATCATTCACATACGAAAAACCTCCTCGACAATCAGCAGAAATCCAGTTAACCACCTTCATCTCATCATTTCCTTTTAATTCAAAAATAAAATCACCCGAGACTTATAAGAAAGGAAAACCCATTTTTCGAATAGTGACTCCCATCGTGACAAATTCAAAACAGCAATTGATCAATTAATCGAATCCCCACCGGCAACACGATATACCCGCCGCTCACATCCCCCACCGCCCGCGTTTTCCCTTCGACAAAACACCGCGCCGCGACCGCGCATAATCCCGCGTCGAGAAAATCGATCGACTTGAGTCTCGCCGTATCGATGCCGAGATCCTCCAGCAACCGTCTGCGCTGTGTGCGCTTGAGCTTGGCCGAAGCGACATCGCGCCCGAGCAACGCACACGTGATCGCATACGGAAATACTTCAATACTCGCCCGCCGCCCCGCATAAACCGGCACCGCATCGACCGGATGCGTCTGCGCAAACACCTCGTAAAGCCGCGCGCCATTCAACATCCACTTGAAGAACGTCGTCGTCGAGCTTTGCGCACGCGCCAGCGTAGGCGTCGGAAAGCACGATATCCGTTCTCTCGCGAGCGCCTGTTCCGCTTCGCGCCTCGCCCCCTCCACGCCCCACTTGCTCGGCGCATCGATCGCGACCACTTCGACCTCGTGCTGCAAACACCGTCGATGCAATTCGCCCGGATCCCGGTCGGTCACGACATCGACAATGCTCGATCCCCGCATCACGACAAGGTGAAATCCCTTCTCGATACCACCCACATCGATGCCCGCGATCACGACGGATCGCTTCCCCTGATTCACCGACATCTCCCCTCTCCGCGTGAATGCCTCGACGTCCGGCTGTCCCCCCAAACACCCCTTGCGTCCCGCCCGATTTCGACCTTTAACTGAATGAACACCGCCATGCATCGCTCTGCGGCCCGCATGCGAACCCTCGGCGCCTGCCAGTCCATCCCACTCGGCCCATCCCGCGCACGCTCCGTTCCGCAGTGACATCCCGTCGGATGCCGATCGAGGCAATCACACGACACGCCACCGAATGTTCGCGTTTCGGCTAGACGCGTTCGCCCGAATCCGCACACGATCGTCCGACACACGAAGCCTGTGCATGCCAAGCCAGACCGGAGGCCCCCATGCGCCCCGCTCACGCGAACGCGACGCCCCACCTTCGCATCGATGTGCGCCCATTGGTTTTCGGACTATCGATTATCGGGCCGATTTTCGGCCCGCTACCCGCCGCGCTCGCCGCCTGCAACCTCCTCGCGCCGAACACCGGCGACACCGTCACCTGCGACACGAGCGCACCCAATCCCACCAGCGCGACGATCACAGCGATCCCCGGCAGCACGAACGTCACCGTCAACATCCTGCCCGGCGCCGAACTCGACACGACGACGACCGCGATCGTCGTCAGCGATCAAAGCACCGTCTTCAACGACGGCACCCTGAACACGAACGGATACGTCGCCAAAGGCATCATGGCCAACGGCACAGGCGCGGGAAACGATCGGCTCGTCAACCGCGGCTCGATCACGACCACCGGCGAATTCTCCGAAGGCCTCTACACCTCGGCCGCTTCGTCGAACCTGCTCAACGACACGACCGGCTCGATCACGACGACCGGCGACAACGCGAGCGCCATGATCGATTTCGAAGGCCCCGGAAACACGACGCTCACGAACCACGGCTACCTCTCGACCTCGGGCACGGGCTCATATGGCATGGCCGGCATCGCGCCGAACGACACCCTCGTCAACACCGGCTCGATCACGGTAACGGGCCCCACCACGGCCGGACTCTACGCGACAGGCGACATCTCCGGCCGCACGCCCTACGGATCCGGCGCCGCGACGCTCATCAACACCGGCAGCATCACAGCGTCCGGCCCCGGCGCATTCGGCATCCTCACACTCAACTCGGACCCGGTGACCGTTACGAACGACGGTCTGATCGCCATGACCGGCCAAGGCGGCGACGCCGTCTTCATGAACGAATCCGCCACCTTCACGAACGGCGCCGGCGCGCGCATCGTCGCGCCATCCGTCAACGGCGTCATCGCGAACGGCGGCGGCACGCTCGACAACGCAGGATCGATCGACGCCCGCGATGCCGGCCTCTTCGTCGGCGCCCCCGCCCTCATCACGAATACCGGTTCGATCACGAGCACCGCGTTCATCGCGATACAGGCACAAGGCAACGTCAACGTGTCGATCGACAACAGCGGCACACTCAGCGGCGCCGTCGCGGCGGTCCAAACGGACGCCGGCAACGACACCTTCACGATGTCGGGCGGCTCGACGACGGGCATCGTCAATCTCGGCGCCGGCGCGAATGCGATCGTCATCACGGGCGGCACCGTCGGTTCAGGCATCACGACGTCAACGGGTCCGTCGGACTCGCTCGTCTGGCGCAACGCAGGCGTCGTGATCGGATCGATCGTGCTCGCCGGGCTCGACAATACGGCCACGCTGATCGGCCTGACCGACACGAACCTGAACGCGCTCACCACGCTATCGAGCGGCACGGGGACCGGCACACTGACGCTCGACCACACGCAGACGCACATCGCGAGCCGCTTCACGAACTGGACGTCGGTGCAATTGACGAACGCGAGTCAACTGACGCTCGACACCCCCGGCCTGACGCTCGGCAATGCGGTCATCGGCACGGGCGCCCTCGGCATCGACGCGACAAGCACCCTGTTCGCGGGCGGACTCGGCGATCCGCCGATCGCGCCCGCCATCGCGGGTCAGCTCGTGACAGTCCGCAACGCGGGAACAATCTCGCTGACGAACGGCGGCGCGAGCACGACGGACGCGCTCGTGATCCACGGCAACTACATCGGCCTCAACGGCACGCTGCAGTTGCAGACCGTGCTCGGCGACGACAACGCGCCGAGCGATCGACTCGTGATCTCGCAAGGCAGCGCGACAGGCCGTACAGCGATCGGCGTCGCGAACGTCGGCGGCACGGGCGCGGCGACCCTGCTGAACGGGATCCTCGTCGTACAAGCGCTCGACGGCGCGACGACGACCGCAAGCGCGTTCACGTTGCAAGCGCCGCTCGAGGCCGGCGCGTACGCCTATGCGTTGTTCAAGGGCGGCGTGAACGCCGGCACGTCGGACAACTGGTATCTGCGTTCGAGCGTCGCGCCCGCACCGGCTCCGACGGCCGCCGCGACGCCGACACCCATCGCCGCCATCGGCACACCGCCGCTTCCGGCCGCGCCGCCGCCGGGTTCCGACCCGACACCGCTCTACCGTATCGACGTCCCCATTTACGCCGAGATGCCCGAACTCGCGCGCACGCTCGGCATCGCGCAACTCGGCACCTTCGACGACCGGCACGGCGATCCCGCGTCGCTGACCGACACGGGACTGCTCTCGGCATCCTGGGCGCACATCTGGGGCAGTCATCTGGCGCAAACCAACACGGGCACCGTGACCCCCGAATTCAGCGGCGATACGGGAGGCCTCCAGATCGGTCAGGACGTTTACGCCGACGTGACCGAGAACGGCCATCGCAACCACGCGGGCCTTATCGTCGGCTTTGCACGCGCGAGCGGCGATGTCAGCGGCTTCGCGCTCGGCTTTCCGGAGTACGCTGCAGGACGCCTCGCGATCGACGCCTATAGCGTCGGAGCCTATTGGACCCACGTCGGTCCGGGCGGCGCGTACACCGATACAGTTCTGATGGGCTCGTTGCTGTCGATCGACCCCACCTCAAACTCAGGCGTCGTCGGCGGCTCGCACGGCCATATGGAAGCGGGATCGATCGAGGGCGGCTTGCCGATGCCGTTGGCCGGCACGCTCAGCATCGAACCGCAGGCTCAACTGATCCTCCAACATGTCGCGATCGACGATATCGACGACGGCATCTCGACGGTCGCATTGCATTCCGACAGCGGTCTCATCGGCCGTATCGGCGTGCGCGCGCAAGGCACGGTCGAAGGCGCGGGCACGACATGGGTGCCCTACGCGCGCGCGAACCTGTGGCGCACGTTCGACGGCACCGACACGCAAACCTATGCGAACACGACGGTGATTTCGGCGCGCGTCGCCTCGACGGCCGCCGAATTCGACCTGGGCCTCGCGGCGAACTTCAGTGCGCACGGCAGCGCCTTTGCCGCCGCCAGCTACACGACGAACGTGAACGGCGCGCACCGAAGCCTCGTGACGGGCAACGCGGGCATGCGCTGGCGTTGGTGAGCACCCCCACGCGCACACCGAGCGCCCCGCCTCACGCGAACGCGGGGACCAACGCGCGCGCCCTGTCGCCGACGCGAAACACCGACACAGCATCCCTGAGTATCTCCGCCTGTTCCTCGAGCGAGTGAGCCGCCGCCGTGGCCTGCTCGACGAGCGCGGCATTCTGCTGCATGACGCCATCCATCTGCGCGACTGCGTGACTGACCTGTTCGATGCCGCGGCTCTGCTCTTCGGACGCACTCGCAATCTCGACGACGATGCCCGACACCTGCTCGATCGCACGCTTGACCTCGTCCATCGTCTCGCCGACTTCGCTCGCCTGCTCGGCGCCCGACTCGATCATCGAAACCGACGAGCCGATCAATTCCTTGATCTCCTTCGCGGCGGCAGCCGAGCGTTGCGCGAGGCTGCGGACCTCGCTCGCGACGACGGCGAAACCACGGCCCTGTTCACCGGCTCGCGCCGCCTCGACAGCGGCATTCAACGCAAGAATATTGGTCTGAAAGGCAATGCCCTCGATAACGCCGGTGATCTCCGAGATCTTGCTCGAACTGCCGCTGATCCGGCCGATCGTCTGAACCATGCGCCGCACGGATTCGTCGCCGTTCGTCACGACCGCGGTCGCGCGCGTCGCAAGCGTGCCGGCCTGCCGTGCATTGTCCGCGTTGTGCTTCACGGTCTCGGTCAACTCGGTCATGCTCGACGCCGTCTGTTCGAGCGACGACGCATGCTCCTCGGTACGCGCCGAAAGATCCGTGTTGCCCTCCGAAATCTCGTGCGCGGCGACCGTGACCAATTCGGCGCTCGAACGAATGCCGCGAATCGTCTCGCTCAATTGCGCGTCCATGCGCGCCAGCGCATCGAGCAGACGGCCGACCTCGTCCTTCGATTCATGCTCGATCCGATTGTCGAGTTGACCGCGCGCGATCCGGTCCGCGACGTCGGCCGCCTGTTCGAGCGGCTTCGAGATCGCACGAACCAGATACACGGCAATGCCGATCGCGATCACGGCGCCCAGGCAGACCAATACGACGGCGATCAACCGTATCGAGTGCGCCATCTCCGCGTTTCGATCGGCGAACCGCAGCGCCATATCGAGATTCATGTCGGCATCTTCATTGAGGGCGTCACTGAGGATGTTCCCGACCTTCGGCACCGTGTCCGCGCCCGCCACACCACCGTTCAGATCGCCGCCCTCGATCGCCGTCAATGCACTATCGGTCGCCTCGTTGAACTGGCGCATCAGGCCATCGATACGATCGGCGAGCTGGCGCTCGACGTCGTTGGAGATGCCGTCAGGGTAGTAGTGACGCCAAGCCGCATTCAAACGCGTCTGCGCGGCGCGAATCTTCACCACTTCGGCTTTCGTCTGGTCAGGAAACACCTGAACCCGCCGCAAGCCGAGCCGAACTTCATATTCGCTCGTCCGCGTGCTGGCGAGATCCTCGACCGGTATCGTGTTCTGTACGAAGGTCTGGCGCAAACCCTGTGTCAACCTCGCCATCCCGATCTGTCCAAACACCCCGACTGCGACGATCAACGCGACGCAAATACCCAACGCAACGACGATCTTGATTTTGATGCTATGCATGTACGCTTACATTGTCCCGTTCGTGTGCCGATTCGCTCGCTTCGCGCGAGACGGTTTCCCGCGCGAGCCTTCTACGTAAACGGCAACCAAAAACGACTCCGATGTAGGAACACGCTGAATGACGCGTAAGCCCTGTACGCTTCGAAACGATTCCCGTTCGGCAATGCCACGGTGGCGCGAACACATTCCCGACTACGTTCGACTAGAGCGTCTGCTCCCGTGCACGCAAGGCGCGGCCCCGATCCGCGGGACGGTGTCGGCAAGCTCGCGCGCAACCGAACTGTCACAAAACGGCCGCAGACTAGCGCGTGCTCAAGCGGGAGGCGGTGCCTCGCGAGCACGTCGCACGACGCCACCGACGACGAAAACGAGAATCGGATCGATTCTCTTCAAAAGCCGAAAAACGGGTTAAGACCCACCCGGCGGGCCGGCCCACGCATAATTGCGAGATCAGGCTCCCCCAACCCTTCAAGGACCCGACGTGATCTCGGACGCCACACTCGACCCCGCGCGTCGCGCGGGCCAGCCCACCCTCGACGCCGAATCGAATGCCGCGTTGCGCAACGTCGCGTCGATCGCGTCGATGTGCGTGGCGCTCGTGCTTGTCGGCGTCAAGGTCTGGGCCTGGTCCGCGACGGGGTCGATCTCGATGCTGTCGTCGGCCGCCGATGCGCTCGTCGACGTCGTCGCATCGGTCGTCACGTTCACGGGCGTCCGATACGCGGCGCAACCGGCGGACCGCGAACACCGATACGGGCACGGCAAGGGCGAGGCCGTCGCGGCATTCGTGCAGGCGATTCTGCTCGCGGGCGCCGCGCTCGGTCTCGGCGCGCAGTCGATCGTCCGGCTCGTGACGCCGGTCGAACTCGAAGCGTTGAGTCTCGGCATCTGGGTCGTGATCGGCAGCACGGTGACCGCGGCAGCGCTCGTCGCGGTGCAAACCTACGTGGTCAAGCGAACGCGCTCGACCGCCATCGCCGCCGACCGCGCGCACTACATGACCGACATCGCGGTCAACTTCGGCGTCCTCGCCGCGCTCGCGCTCGATCACGTCTTCGGCTGGACCCGCTCGGACTCGATCGGCGCACTGCTGATTTCGGCCTATATGCTCTGGAATGCGCGCGACATGGCCAACGAGTCGCTTGCGCAACTGCTCGACAGCGAACTCACCGACGAGACGCGCGAAAAAATTCGCGCGACCGTGCTCGATTGCGATCGCGTCCAAGGCATGCACGACTTGCGCACGCGCTATGGCGGCGATCGCGTATTCGTCGACTTCCACGTCGAGGTCGACGGCACGCTGTCGGTCCACGACGGCCACGCGGTCTGCGACGCCGTCGAGCAGGCCGTCGCCGAACTCTTTCCGAAGGCCGACGTGACCGCGCACCTCGAACCGACCGGGCTCGACGACGAGCGCCTCGACGAACAGGTCGCGCGTAACGACCGGCCGGCGAAGCCTCACTGACGCAACAGCTCCCGTCAAAACCCTTCGAGAACGATCTTGCCCTTGGCCTTGTTGCTCTCGATCAAGGCGTGCGCCTTTCTGAGATTCTCGGCGTTGATCGTGCCGAAGTTGCCGCTGACCGTCGTGCGGATCGTCCCCGCGTCGATCAACGATGCGACGCGATCGAGCAGCACGTGTTGCTCGATCATATCGGCCGTGCCGAACATCGAACGCGTGTACATGAACTCCCAATGCAGCGACGCCGACTTGCGCTTGAGCATGCGGACGTCGATGTGCTCGGGATCGTCGATCAACGCAAGCTTGCCTTGCGGCGCGATCGACTCGACGATCTGCGGCCAATGCGTATCGGTCTGATTCAACGATACGATGTACTCGACGTGCGCGATGCCGATGCGCTTGAGTTCTTCCGAGAGCGGCTTCGTGTGATCGATCACGTGGTGCGCGCCGAGCGTTTCGAGCCACGCCGACGTCTCGGGACGCGAGGCCGTGCCGATCACGGTCAATCCGGTTAATTGGCGCGCAAGCTGGACGAGAATCGAGCCCACGCCGCCCGCGGCGCCGATGACGAGGAGCCGCTTCCCCGCGCTCGCGGCGCCCTCCGCGATCCCGAGACGATCGAAGAGCATCTCGTACGCGGTGATCGTCGTCAGCGGCAACGCGGCGGCGCTCGCGAAATCGAGACTCGCCGGCATATGCCCGACGATGCGCTCGTCAACGACATGCCGCTCGCTGTTCGCGCCGGGACGAACCAGCGAACCGGCGTACCAGACGCGATCGCCGACCTTGAACAGGCTCACCTTCGAGCCGACGGCCCGGACAACACCGGCCACATCCCAACCGAGCACCTTCGCCTCGCCTTCGGGCGGCGCGACGTTGCGGCGGATCTTCGTGTCGACCGGGTTCACGGACACGGCATGCACGTCGACGAGCAGATCGTGTTCGCCGGGCGTCGGCTCGGGCAATTCGATGTCGATCAACGAATCCGGCTCGGCGATCGGCAACGACTTTCTATAGGCGATGGCTTTCATGGCAACCCTCATGGTCAGGATGTTCGGATGAGTGGGCCGGCTTGCCGCGCGCTGCGCTCAAACACCGATTCGTGCGCCAGCCCTTGGGTCGCATCATGCGTGTGCACATCGGCCCCGCAAACCACCTGGCCGCGAATTCATCTTCAACGAATCTTTGAAAATCGGAACGCGTTCGCGCGGGACGACCTCGACGACGTACGCGTCTGCCCCCGCCGGCCCCCGTCTAACGACGCGCCGATGCGTCGGCCGGGTTCGCAACGCCGCCCCTCGCCACCGCTTCGAGACACCGCTCCAAGACACCGCCCCTCGCCACCGCTTCAAGACGCCACCTCAAGACGCCGCGCCGGTCCCGATCCGCGCGGTCGTTTCACGCTCGATAAGTTCGACGCGCATGATCTGCGTCGGCACGGCCTCGCCGCGCAACAGTCGCGCCATGGCGTCGGCCGCCATCCGGCCGATCTCGTAAATCGGCTGGCGCACGGTCGTCAACGGCGGCGTCAGATAGAGCGATCCGGGCAGATCGTCGAACCCGACGAGCGACACGTCGTCGGGCACGCGAACATGCCGCCGGTACAGCGCGAGCCGCGCGCCATAGGCGGTCTGATCGTTCGACGCGAACACGGCCGAGAACGACACCCCCGCGTCGAGCAAACGCTCCATCGCGACCAGGCCGCCCGACTCCTCGAAGTTGCCGCGTTCGATGAGCGTGTCGTCGTACGGGATCCCGGCGTCGGCAAGCGCCTCGCGATAGCCGATCAAGCGCTGCTCGGAATCGGGCTGCAGCGCATGACCCGAGATATGCGCGATGCGCCGATGACCGAGCTCGATCAGATGCGTCACGACGTCATAGGCGCCTTGCCGGTTGTCGACGCCCAGACAGACGAGGCGCGGCGACGGATCGAGCGGACGCCCGAGCATGACGACGGGCACGCGTTCCGAGTACGCGCGCAGATAATCGGGATCGACGAAGCCGTGGAGCACGATGACGCCGTCCACGCATCGCGCGAGCAGATTCTCGAGCTGCCGCTGTTCGTCGGCGGCGTTCCAATGGCCGCTCGCGAACAACGGCGAGCGGCCGGTCTGCGTGAGTTCGTCCTCGATGCCGCGCAGCCATTCGCCATAGAACGGACTCGCGATGTCCTGCGTGAGGACACCGATGGTGTCCGTGCGGCCGCTCGCGAGACTGCGCGCGAGCACATTGGGCCGGTAGTTGTAGCGCTGAACCGCTTCCTCGACCGCGCGCTGCTTCTCGGCGGACACGCGCGCCGTGCCATTCAGAATCCGCGACACGGTGCTCGACGAGACGCCCGCCGCACGCGCAATCTTCGCCAGCGTGACGGTCTCGGGCGGACCAAAAGACTTTTTCATGACCGCAGATGGTATCGGGAGCCCGCAGGGCTTCCAGTCGGGGAATTCCCTCTAGCCGGAGCCCGGTACGCCGCGCTGGTAAGATGAGCGCCGTTGACGCCAGTGTGCGCCCGTCGACGCGGATCATCGCCTGAACGCGGCGCGGCGAGAAGGGCACGGCTTGCCCCGCCGGGCGCCTGAAAGTTCGAGGTTCCGTTGCTGTCCTATCTGATTCCGTGGGAACCGTCCCCCCCTCTGGTCCTGCTGTTTATCGCGGGGATCGCGCTCTATGTCCGCGGCGCGCGGCGCCAGCGCGTGTCGTTCGGCCGCCAGTTCGCGTTCTGGACCGGCACGCTCGTGCTCTATCTGTCGCTGCACACACGGCTCGACTACTACGCCGAGCACGAATTCTTCATTCACCGGATCCAGCATCTGATCCTGCACCACCTCGCGCCGCTGATTCTGATGTCGGGGCTGCCGGGCCCCGTGCTCTGGAAAGGACTGCCGCTCGCCTGGCGTATGCGCTTGCGCCGTCTCGCGCGACGGCCCGCGATGCGCGCCCTGAGCGCGGTCCTGCTGCATCCGGGTCTTGTCACGTTCGTGTTCGTGCTCTCGGTCCTGATCTGGCTCGTGCCGTCGATCCAGTTCGTATCGATGCTCGACTGGCGTCTCTACCATTTCATGAACTGGTCGGTCACGATCACGGGCCTCGTCTACTGGTGGATGCTGCTCGACCACCGGCCCGCGCCGCCCGCGCGCATGAAGGCCGGCATGCGCGTGCTCTCGCCCGTCATCACAATGTCGCCGCAAATCCTGGCCGGCGCGTACATCACGTTCTCGCAACACGATCTCTACCCCGTGTTCGACCTCTGCGGCCGTGCGTTCGGGGGGATCACGCAATCGATGGATCAATCGATCGGCGGCCTCGTCATGTGGGTGCCGGCGGCCTTGCTCGAGGCGATCGGGGGCTTGATCGCCCTGCGCAACTGGATGCAGTTGTCGGAGCGCAAACGCCTTCCGCAGCGGCCGCGCCGCCGAGCCGGCCGCAAACCGACCCGCCAACCGGGCCGCCAACCGAACCGACCCGCCGACCGGCAGCCCGGCCGTCGTCCGGCGTCTCAAGATTGAATCGATCCTTCGCGCACACGTAAAAACGGATCGGGAAAACCCCGATCATGTTTCAGCACTGCAACATTCGGTGCACGGACGATGGTCCGACACCGGCCCCCGCCTCGCACGCCGTCCCGTATCGGCGCCCGTCCTCCATACGTCCTCTCTGCGTCCGACGATCGGCGCACGCCGCGCGACGCCACGTTACGGCGCGTGTACCCGATGTCACGTTTCGCCTACGTAACGTTTTTTGGCGGCCTGCCGGCGACTCCCGCTCGCCAACCGGCCCAAAAGGATATTTATTCCCTGTTTATCGAAATTCAATCGAATGTTTTCATCATCAATCGGACTTTAGGAAAATAAATATCAATCGGGCCCGATCCTTGCTCTTATGTCGTCACGCAACATGCATCCACGGGGCGAATCATGTACGGCGACATTCCGGATTACCTGCTTCGAGAACAATATGCGGTCGGCGCGCTCTTCGCCTTTCTGGTGATTCGTGTCGTCGCGCTCAATATCGGCGCGAGCCACGCGCTGCGCCGCTCGACGATCAACGGCATCTATCTGGCGCTCGTCGGACTGTTCGTGCTGCCGCAGCTTGCCGATCTGCTCGCGGACGGCACGCTCGCGAGGCTCGCGTGGCCGATCTTCGAGGGCAAGCTCATCGGCTGTGCGATCGCCTATGTGGGTGTGTCCGCGCTTTACGGCAATTTTGGATTCCAGAGATGAATGAATACCAGGCAAGCCGCGCGTCTCAGCTGGTCCGTGCGACGCGGCACCCGGGCAGCGCCCGAGCAGCACGATCGACCCGGGCGTGCACGACCCACGCATACCAAGCAGGACCGGCCATACCGACGGGGAAGACAATGACAACACGCTACGAAATCGGCGACGTGGTGCGCCTCAAGTCCGGGGGGGCGTCGATGACCGTCAATCAGGTCGGACCGGTGGCCTTCGCGGAAGGCATCTGGCTGATCTGCCAGTGGTTCGACGCAATCGGCGAGCTGCGCCAGGAGATGTTCCACGAGGACATGGTGGTACGCCTGGAGGAGCCGGTCGCCGCCTAGACGCGAGCGGCACCTCCTGGGCGGCGTCCGATAACAAGAAGCCGACTTGAAACGCGGCCGGGATCTCCCGGCCGTTTTTCTTTGTCGTTCGACACAGGCTGTGCGCCGCACGCGGACCGCATTCGCAAAACTGCGACACTTTTCCCGGGCGGTCCGCTCGGCGTGAGGCAAAGGGGTCGGATTTCGATTCCGGCCGGTGCCCGTGAAACGCCCGCAGGCAGGCCCTGAGCGCTGTGCGCGACAGCGCGCGCCGGGGGCTCGGGCCCGACGCCCGACGCCCGACGGTGTTTACCCTCCCGCTCGCGCGGGAATCGATGCATAATCTCGGGCCAACGCCGGGTTCTCGGGTCTGCAGTGATGCATTCGAGGGCCGATGCTAGAATGCGGCGCTGCGGCAATCCTTGGATTTGAGCGCGTCTCGCGACGGCGCCGGATCCGCCAGACGATTGCCGTACCCAACGCCGCTCCGATCCTTCGCCCGCGGGCGACTGCGCGGACGACGCGACGGGGTTGAACAGGGTTAGAAGAAGGGCCGCCCAGGTGTCGCGACCGGGAATGGCAACCAATAGGTCCCCCGTAATTGATGGAGTAAAGCGTGTCTTCACGACGCATTTTTCGTCCGCTGCTGGCTCTTTTGCTGCTCGTCGGCGCCAGCGCAAGCCTTTCCGTCCGTGCTGCCGATACACAGAACAGCCCGGCCCCCGACACGATGCAATCGAAGGTCGCGGCGTGCGCGGCCTGCCACGGCGCTCAGGGTCAAGGCACCGACAACGACTATTTCCCGCGTCTCGCGGGCAAGCCGGCCGACTATCTGTTCAACCAGCTCCAGAATTTCCGCGAAGGCCGCCGCAAGTACCCGCCGATGAATTACCTGGTGACGTACCTGTCGGACGACTATCTGCATCAGATCGCGACGTATTTCTCGAATCAGCGTCCGCCGTACCCGACGCCGTCGGCGCCGACCGTGCCCGACTCCGTCGTCGCGCGCGGCCAGCAGATCGTGCTCAACGGCGACCCCTCGAAGAACGTGCCCGCGTGTATCGCGTGCCACGGCAAGGGCCTGACCGGCATGCAACCCGCGATTCCGGGTCTCGTCGGACTGCACAACGACTACATCAGCGCCCAATTGGGCGCATGGCGCTCGGGCACACGTCACGCGCTCGCGCCGGACTGCATGCATGAAATCGCTACGCGTTTGAACGACGCAGACATCAGCGCCGTCGCCGCATGGCTCTCCACGCAAAAGGCGCCGCAGAACCCCGTGCCGGCTCCGGCTGGCTCGTTGAAGACGCCGCTCGCCTGCGGCAGCGAACCGCAGTAAGCGATCAGGAGAGAACCATGCAACGCAAGAGCCTTTTCGCGCTGTCGGCGGTCGTCATCGTCGCTGCGGCAGCGCTGGTCCCGGTCGTCTGGCCGGGTTCGAGCCAACATCAAGGCACGGCGCAAGCCGCCACGCCGACGACCGACGCGGATCTCATCAAGAAGGGTGAATATCTGGCGCGCGCCGGCGACTGTATCGCTTGCCATACCGTCCGCGGCGGCGAGCCGATGGCCGGCGGTCTGCCGATGGCGACGCCGTTCGGCACGCTCTATTCCCCGAACCTGACGCCCGACGACGAAACGGGTATCGGCAAGTGGACGCAAAACGACTTCTATCGCGCGATGCATACGGGCCGCGCGAAGGACGGCAGCCTGCTGTATCCGGTGTTCCCGTTCGTGTCGTACACGAAGGTCACGCGCGAAGACGCGGACGCGATCTACGCCTACCTGCGTTCGATCAAGCCCGTGCATCAGGAAAACAAGACGCCCGCGATGCCGTTCCCGTTCAACAACCGGAACGCGCTGATCGGCTGGCGTACGCTGTTCTTCCGTGAAGGCGAGTACAAGCCGGATCCGACGCAATCGGTCGAGTGGAACCGCGGCGCCTACCTCGTCCAGGGCCTCGGCCACTGCACGATGTGCCATACGAGCATCAACGCGCTCGGCGGTGCGAACCAGAACGCGGCCTTCGCGGGCGGTCTGATCCCGCTGCAGAACTGGTATGCGCCGTCGCTGACGTCGAACAAGGAAGCCGGTCTCGGCGACTGGGATCTCGACGAGATCACGACGCTGCTGAAGTCGGGCGTGTCGCAACGCGGCGCGGTCTATGGTCCGATGGCTGAAGTGGTTCACAACAGCCTCCAGTACATGACGAGCGACGACGTCAAGGCGATGGCCGTCTATCTGAAGTCGCTGCCGCAGAAGAAAGACGCGCCGGAAGCGTTGCAGCTCGAGACGTCGAAGGAATTCGGCTCGCAACTGCTCGCGCAAGGCGAAAAGATCTATACGAGCCAGTGCGTCGAGTGCCACGCGGCCAATGGTCTGGGTCATCCGCCGGGCTTCCCGCCGCTCGCGAACAACCAGTCGATCCAGATGCCGTCGGCCGTGAACCCGATTCGCATGGTGCTCAACGGCGGATATCCGCCGTCGACGACCGAGAACCTGCAGCCGCACGGCATGCCGCCGTTCGCGCAACGTCTCTCGGACCAGGAAATCGCAGCCGTCGTGACCTACGTGCGGATGTCGTGGGGTAACCACGGCACGCCGGTGTCGCCGCAGCAAGTCAACGATCTCCGCTCGGCCCCGCTCGACTGACGACGGCGCCGTACAAGCGACTCAGCAAGGGCGCGTTCCGGTCGGACGCGCCCTTCGCTTTCATTCCTCCGCATCGCCGTGCAGGCTTGGTGATGCGCGACCGCAATATTCAGGCGTTCCATGTCATTTGCAGAACTCGGCCTCGCAGACGAAATCGTCCGAGCCGTCCGTGAACTCGGTTACGAAACCCCCACTCCGATCCAGCGCCAGGCGATCCCGGCCGTTCTCGCGGGAGGCGACCTGCTCGCCGGCGCGCAGACGGGCACCGGCAAGACGGCAGGCTTCACGCTGCCGATCCTTCATCGTCTCTCGACGCGACCGCTGCAGCGCAGCGGCAAACCCGTCATCCGCGCCCTGATCCTGACGCCCACGCGCGAACTCGCCGCGCAGGTCGAGGAAAGCGTGCGCAACTACGCGAAGTATCTGAACCTCAAGTCGATGATGATGTTCGGCGGGGTCGGCATCAATCCGCAGATCGACCAGCTGCGCCGCGGCGTCGATATCGTCGTCGCGACGCCGGGCCGTCTGCTCGATCACCTCGCGCAAAAGACGATCGATCTCTCGCACATCGAAATCTTCGTTCTCGACGAAGCGGACCGGATGCTCGACATGGGCTTCATCCGCGATATCCGCAAAGTGCTCGCGGTGCTGCCGCGCGTACGTCAGAACCTGCTGTTCTCGGCGACGTTCGCCGACGAGATCAAGCAACTGGCCGACGATCTGCTCGACAAGCCCGCGATGATCGAAGTCGCGCGCCGCAATACGACGGCCGAGAGCGTGGCTCAGAAGGTCCACCCGGTCGATCGCGACAAGAAGCGCGAATTGCTCACGCATCTGATCCGCGAACATAACTGGTTCCAGGTCCTCGTCTTCACGCGGACCAAGCACGGCGCGAACCGGCTTGCCGAGCAACTCGGCAAGGACGGCATCAGCGCGATGGCGATCCACGGCAACAAGAGCCAGTCGGCGCGTACGCGCGCGCTCGCCGAGTTCAAGGATGCGAGCCTCCAGGTGCTCGTCGCGACCGACATCGCGGCACGCGGGATCGACATCGATCAATTGCCCCACGTCGTCAACTTCGACCTGCCGAACGTGCCCGAGGACTACGTCCACCGAATCGGCCGCACGGGCCGCGCGGGGGCGACGGGCGAGGCGGTGTCGCTCGTGTGCGTCGACGAGCACGGCCTGCTCGCCGATATCGAAAAGCTCATCAAGCGCGCCCTGCCGCGTGAGGTCGTACCGGGCTTCGAGCCCGATCCGAACGCAAAGCCCGAACCGATCCAGCGCCGCAGCGGCCAACGCGACACGCCGCGCAATGCGCCGCGCGACGGTCACCGGGCAGGCGCGAGCGGCAACGGCGCGCGGCGCGGTGCGCCCGCGGGTCAGTCGGGTGCGCGCGCGACCCAGGGCGGCGAACGCGGACGTAACGAACACGGCAACCGGAATGCACCGGGCAACGCCGCATCGAACGGTGCGCGGCCCGCGTCGAACGGCGCCGCGAACCCTCGCTCAGGTCAAGGCGCCGGGTCGAACGGCAACCGCGCGGGTCACGGCGAACGCGCATCGGGCAATCGTCAGGATCAGAACGGCGGCCGCGGCTTCTCGACCAACAAGCCGGCGCGCGATGGCGCCGGCGGCTCGGCTCAACGCTCGGGCGGGGGTCAAGGACAGCGCAACGGCGAAGGCAGCAACGGTTCGCATGCGAATGCGGGCAACCGGAACCACAACGGACCGCGCCGCGCCGCGATCCTCGGTGGCGGACAGGGCAACGCACAGTCGAACGCGCATCCGTCGCACGGCGGCCAGCGCGCCCAACCGCAAGCGCGCGCCAAGACACGGGGCGAGTAACCGCCTGACGCTGTGAGCGGCGATCGCCGAGGCAATCGGTGATCGCCCAAGCCGTCGAGCTGCACAGACAGATATCGCCGCCGAGACGGTCCGCGATCGTGGCGTCCGTCAGCGATCGCAAACCCATCGCAAACGGCCGCAGCCAGGGCGGCTGCTTCTGCACGATGCGGACCGGCGCGCGGGTCCGCGGAGTTAGCGGAAAAACACGTGCTGCGTGATCTTCGCGAGCGGGTAGTGCACGCCCGGCGAGATGCGCGGCGGAATATCGAGCGGCTTCAGCAACATCTTCACGCACATATCGGCGGACAGGTTCCGTCTCACGAGCGCATTGACGCGCGCGCACTTCTCCTTCAAATACGCCTTGTCGCCGGCGCGATCCGGATAGCGGATCTCGAACGCATGCCGCAAGGCAATTTCCGAGTCCTCGTTCTTGATCTCGACGACGCGACGCGCGAGTGCGCCGAGCACCGCGAAGCGGCCGTGATTCTCTTTCTCGTTGTATTTACGGAAGTACCGGAAGAAGTGCTTGTAGTGACGCACTTCGTCAGACCGGATCAGGTTCGTGAGCTCCTTGAGCACGGGCTCGGTCGACAACTCGCTGATCGCGCGGTAAAGCGTCGCGGTGCCCGTCTCGACGACGCAGCGCGCGACCATCTCGAGGGCGCGCGATTTTTCGAAACCTTCGATCGAGCACGTCTTCGAATACTCGTCGAAAAAATTGCGGAACGCGAGATCCCAATCGAAGTCGGGCCACACGTGCTCGATATAGGCGCGCAATGCGCGCCCGTGTTGAAGCTCCTCGTGTTCCCAATGATCGTTGAGCCAGCCTTCGACTTCGGCATCGCCGCCGAAATACGCCGAGAGGTTCGTCGTATAGAGATCCGAGCCGCTTTCGATGAACGACGACGCGCAGAGCAACAGCATCAAGTCTTCATCGGCCGTCGCGGCCTGTCGGTCGATGCGCGACAGATCGAGGTCTTCGATCCGCCAGGGCATCACCACGATTTTTTCGTTTTGCACTTTCCCGCCCTCCAGTCGTGCTGAGGCCTCCCGCGTCACGCCGGCCCACTAGCGCCCGGCGCTGTGCCGGCCGCGCTCGACCCGCGCGTGACAAGAGGCGATAAGCCATTTCCTGCAAGCCGATCGCAATCTGAACAGAAACCAGGCCACGAAACGTACGCGTCTGTTCGACAACCGATTCTCGTCGCCTAAAAGACCGCAGCGACTGCGCTTCGGTTCCGTATGCGTGGTTACCCTATTATTGGTCATCCGCAGAAAACATGCCCGACTGATCTGCCGGCTCGTACGCGAACCTTGCCGAGCGCAACGGCGAATCGCTGTGCGAAGCCCGACTGGCAAGGCCGAAGCACGTGCGCGGCGGCGCCGAAAAAACGCGAGGCTTACGGCAATATTCGGCAATCAGTCGTGTGTTCGCATCGGCCCGGCGGCACCGACTGACACGCATTCCGTCATCGCGCCCCGGCGATGGAGATCACACCGACGCCTGCGTCGTCGTGCGCGACAAGCTCGTACGAGTTTGTTACCTTGTCCGATACCGATGCATGCTGCGACGCGATGCGCGACGCACTTCGACCGAACGCGCCGACCGATCACGCCAACCGATCGTGCCGCAGCCACGCAGCCGCCACAATAACGAGGAGACATCCGCATGCCGAGTCCGGCCCCGTACATCCTTGCGCTCGATCAGGGCACGACGAGTTCCCGCGCGATCGTGTTCGATCGCGAAGGCGCCATTGTCGCGATCGCGCAAAAGGAATTCAGCCAGATCTATCCGCAGTCGGGCTGGGTCGAGCACGATCCGCGTGAAATCTGGTCGACGCAGGCGGGCGTGGCGGCCGAAGCGGTCACGCGCGCGGGTGTCGGACCGCACGACATCGCCGCGATCGGGATCACGAACCAACGCGAAACCACGCTGATCTGGGATCGCAAGACCGGTCAGCCCGTCTACAACGCGATCGTCTGGCAGGACCGCCGCGGCGCCGCGCTCTGCGATGCGCTTCAGGCGCGCGGCCTCGCGCCGACGATTCGCGCCAAAACGGGTCTGCCCGTCGACGCGTATTTTTCCGCGACGAAAATCCGCTGGATCCTCGACAACGTCGACGGCGCGCGCGCCCGTGCGCAAGCCGGCGAACTCGCCTTCGGTACGGTCGATAGCTGGCTCGTCTGGAACCTCACACACGGCGCGCTGCATATCACGGACGTCACGAACGCCTCGCGTACGATGCTGTTCAATATCCATACGCGCGAGTGGGATCCCGATTTGCTCGACGCGCTCGATATTCCGCGCGCGCTGCTGCCCGAGGTGCGCGCGTCGTCCGAACAGTACGGCATGACGCACCCCTCGCTATTCGCGGCACCGATACCGATCGCCGGCATCGCGGGCGATCAGCACGCGGCCCTGTTCGGGCAGATGTGCATCCGCCCGGGCATGGTCAAGAACACGTACGGCACGGGCTGCTTCCTCGTCATGAACACGGGCAGCCGGCCGATCGAATCGAACAACCACCTCGTGACGACGATCGCCTGGCAAATCGGCGAACGCGTCGACTATGCGCTCGAAGGCAGCATCTTCATCGGCGGCGCGGTCGTCCAATGGCTGCGCGACGGCATGGGCATGATCCGCACCGCGGCGGACATCGAAGGCCTGGCGGGCGCCGTCCCGGACAGCGGCGGCGTCTACCTCGTCCCCGCGTTCGCGGGCCTCGGCGCGCCGCACTGGAACGCCCATGCGCGCGGCTCGATGTTCGGTGCGACACGTGCGACGACATCGGCGCATCTCGCGCGTGCGGCGCTCGACAGCATCGCGTTCCAGTCGATCGACGTGCTTCGGGCAATGGAAGCCGACGCCGACAAGCCGATTTCGGAACTCCGCGTCGATGGCGGGGCCGCCGCGAACAACCTGCTGATGCAGATCCAGGCCGATCTGCTCGGCATCGATGTCGTGCGTCCCCAGGTCACGGAGACGACCGCGCTCGGCGCCGCATACCTCGCGGGCCTTGCAGTCGGGTATTGGCCGAGCATCGAGGCGCTTGCCGAGCAATGGCGCCCCGATCGCCACTTCACGTCGGCGATCGCGTCGAGCGACGCCGAGCAGCAGTTGCGCGGCTGGCATCGCGCCGTCGAGGCGGCCAAGGCATGGGCCGATTCCGTCTGACGCCAAGCGGTAGGCCACGCCCCGCGCGGTAAAGCCCCTGGTTGAAGTCGGGCCAACACAAGCAAACTCTTCAACCATGAGGTAAGCTTATTGCACTGCAAGATCCGGGCTCCGCGGAGACGCGTGAGCCGGCTTGCACAAACAAGTGCGTCTTCAGGGCGGGGTGAAATTCCCCACCGGCGGTATGCCAGGCAATCTGGCGAGCCCGCGAGCGCTTGCGTCGCGCACGGCACATCGAGAGCCGCTCACGCGATGCAAGGTCAGCAGATCTGGTGCGAAGCCAGAGCCGACGGTTAGAGTCCGGATGAGAGAAGATGCGCGGAAGTGCTGTCTGGCAGTCTGCGCGGACGGCGCGAAACGGTGTACACGATTGTCGCTGCGGAACGTCGCGGATCGTCGAACCACGGTGTCGTGGCGCGATGCCGTGTCGTCGGCGTGCTGCGCGGCGAATTGTCTTTGCACTGCTTTGCGCGGGTTTGCGTTGCGTCGGTCGGTGGCCGCGTCGCCCTGAAACGTTTTTCGCCATATGGCTAGCGAGGAGCGTTTCATGTCTTACACGTTGCACCCTTCAGTTCCCCTTCCCCCGAGAATCGGCGCCGCGCTCGACGCGATGCGCGAAGGCCGCCCCGTCGTGCTGTTCGACGACGACGACCGCGAAAACGAGGCCGATCTGATCGTGGCCGCCGAGCGCATCGGCGTCGAGAGCATGGCCATGATGATTCGCGATTGCAGCGGCATCGTCTGCCTGTGCCTGACCGACGCGCGCGTGCGCGCGCTCGATCTGCCGCCGATGGTCAAGTCGAATTCGAGCCGCTACGGCACGGCGTTCACCGTGTCGATCGAAGCCGTGCACGGTGTCACGACCGGCGTATCGGCAGCCGACCGCGTCACGACCATTCGCGCCGCGATCGCCGATCACGCGCGCCCCGACGATCTCGCGCGGCCTGGCCACGTGTTCCCGTTGCGCGCCGTACCCGGCGGCGTGCTCGAACGACGCGGCCATACCGAAGGCACGGTCGATCTCGCGCGCCTTGCCGGACTCAAACCTGCCGGCGTGCTCTGCGAACTCATGAATCCCGACGGTTCGATGGCGCGCGGCGAGCAGGTGCTCCGCTACGCACGCGAACATGCATTGCCGTGCCTCACGATCGCCGAACTCGTCGCGTATCGCGAAGCGCTCGCGAAGGCGCAAGACGACGATGCGGCGGATGGCCCCTTTTCAACCGATTCGCAAGTCGACCAAACGGACACCATCGCGTCCTGAAAATACAGCCGGAACGATGCCGAATGGCTATCTGACGAACGTCTAAGCAAGTTGAGAAAGGATGGCGTTGTATCTGAATAGTCCTACACGCGAACTTCTTGGCTTACCTCGATCAACTTGAGAGGGGGGCGTAAGCTCGTTTCTCGAGTGCAAGCATTCGTGCGCTTGCGTCGCGATCGGAGAGGTGAGTATGAAGTTCACGTGGCGGATATCGGCCGGCGACGGTCGCGGGGAATCGCGCAAGCGGATTGCGCTTGAGCGGTCGAACGAGGGGGCGCCATGATGCACGCACATCCAGCCCTACGTACGCGGCCCGCGCGCAATACGGTCGGACGGCGCGCATCAAGACACGCGACTCGCGACGCGAACGCCATCGCCGATTTACAGCTCTGCACGCGCAAAATCGCCACGACGCTCGATGTCGTTGTCACGACGCTGGGCGTACTCGGCGAGCGAATCGACGACGTAGGCCGGCGGGTCGACGTTCTGAACGAGCAGGTCGGCGGTTTGAGTGCCCGCGTCGACGTCTTGAACGAGCGCGTCGACGGCTTGAGCGTCCGTGTCGATGTCCTGAACGAGCGCGTCGATGGCTTGAGCATCCGTGTCGATGTCTTGAACGACCGCGTCGATGGCTTGAGCATCCGTGTCGATGTCTTGAACGAGCGCGTCGATGGCTTGAGCACCCGCTTCGATGTCTTGAATGAGCGCGTCG
>NZ_RBZU01000001.1:0-715696 GCF_003628125.1 Pararobbsia silviterrae | reverse complement strand
GGCTTGAGCACCCGCTTCGATGTCTTGAATGAGCGCGTCGACGGCTTGAGCACCCGCTTCGATGTCTTGAATGAGCGCGTCGACGGCTTGAGCATCCGTGTCGATGTCTTGAACGAGCAGTTCGATGGATTGAACACCCGCGTCGACGTCTTGAACGAGCGCGTCGACGGCTTGAGCCATCGCATCGATGAGGTCAAACTCGATCTCGGCGTGCGCATCGATCACGTCGGTCAACGGATCGACCTGCTGGACGATCGATTCAGGCACGTCGATCGACGCTTCGACCAAGTCGATATGCACTTCGGCAGAATCGGTCAACGCTTCGAAAAGACCGATCAATGCTTCGAGAAAGGCGATGCGCGACTTGAGACGATGAATCTGTGCTTCGCGCGGATCCATGCGCGCTTCGACGACGTCAACGCGCGCATCGACGCCGTCGACAGACGGCTCTCCCCGGTCGCGCAAAAGGTACAACTCGCGACGCTTATGGGCGCCGTCGCGATTTCGGTCGGCGGCTTCGTGATGTCACATTGGGACACGACCATCATGGTCGCCAAGGCGATCACGCAGCAACACCAGCCGATGCCCTGATACCGACCGAGTGCATCGTGTTGGCGTCGCTCACCGATGCCGGCCTTGTCCACCAACCCTGTCCACCCGCACGGGGGCCGATACCGAATCGGACCCCGTGTCGGCCCGATCGCAACGCCGAAGCTCGCCTTGCCACGCCCGCCCCGCGCCCCGCCCCGCCGAGCACCGGACCACGCCCGGCCTGGCTAGCCCACCGGAACGCCGCACCGCATTGCGACCTCGCACACGGCACACCGAACGCCGGATCCGCCCCCATTCCGTCCATACAGCCGCGGAAGCCGAAAGGTCTATAATTCCGTCTTTCCCCCGATATCCGCCCCCAGGTTAACCACTGCGAACGGCGAACGAAGTATGCCCAAGAAAGTTTATGTGAAGACTTTCGGCTGCCAGATGAACGAGTACGACTCCGACAAGATGGTCGACGTGCTCGGTAGCGCCGAAGGTCTCGTCAAGACGGATACGCCCGACGATGCGGACGTCATCCTGTTCAACACGTGCTCGGTCCGCGAAAAGGCCCAGGAGAAAGTGTTCTCCGACCTCGGCCGCGTGCGCGCGCTCAAGGAAGCGAATCCCGACCTCGTGATCGGCGTCGGCGGCTGCGTCGCGAGTCAGGAAGGCGCCGCGATCATTTCGCGCGCACCCTACGTCGACCTCGTCTTCGGTCCGCAAACGCTCCATCGCCTGCCCGCGATGATCCACAAGCGCCGCGAAACGGGCCGATCGCAAGTCGATATCAGCTTCCCCGAAATCGAAAAGTTCGATCATCTGCCGCCCGCCAAGGTCGAAGGCCCGACCGCGTTCGTCTCGATCATGGAAGGCTGCAGCAAGTTCTGCAGCTACTGCGTCGTGCCCTACACGCGCGGCGATGAAGTTTCTCGGCCGCTGCCCGATGTCCTCGCCGAAATCGCGGGGCTCGCCGACCAGGGCGTACGCGAGGTCACATTGCTCGGCCAGAACGTCAACGCCTATCGCGGCAGCTTCGGCGACGGGTCAAGCGAAATCGCCGATTTCGCGATGCTCGTCGAATATGTCGCCGATATTCCCGGCATCGAGCGCATCCGCTATACGACATCGCATCCGAAGGAATTCACGCAACGGCTCATCGACACGTACGCGAAAGTGCCGAAGCTCGTGAGCCACCTGCACCTGCCGGTCCAGCACGGCTCCGATCGCGTGCTCATGGCGATGAAACGCGGCTACACGGTGCTCGAATACAAGTCGATCGTGCGCAAGCTTCGCGCGATCCGTCCCGACCTCGCGTTGTCGACCGATGTCATCGTCGGCTTCCCCGGCGAGACGGATGCCGACTTCGACAAGCTCATGGCGCTCGTGCACGAGATGGAATACGACACGAGCTATTCGTTTATCTATAGTCCGCGCCCCGGTACGCCGGCCGCGAATCTCGCCGACGACACCCCGCACGACGTCAAGCTGCGACGCCTGCAAATCCTCCAGGCCACGATCGACGCGAACGTGCTCAAGATCAGCCAGTCGATGGTCGGCAAGATCGAGCGCGTGCTCGTCGAAGGTCCGTCGCGCAAGGATCCGACCGAACTCGCGGGCCGCACGGAAAACAATCGCGTCGTCAATTTCCCGGCGCCCCTTGCATCGCATTCGCGACTGATCGGACAGATGATCGATATCGAAATCAACCATGCGTATCCGCACTCGCTGCGCGGTGTGATCGCGCTGCGCGACGATCAGGCCGCATGAAGCCGATCCCGCACCTCGAATTCACCGCGCCGAAGGACGACAACGCGCGACTCGCCAACCTCTGCGGCCCGCTCGACGAGAATCTGCGTCAGATCGAACAGGCGCTCGACGTAACGATCACGCGACGCGGCCACCGGATGACCGTGCGCGGCCATGCGGCGCGCGTCGCGATCTCGGCGCTCGAAAACTTCTATAACCGCGCGCGCGACCCGCTGTCGGTCGACGACGTTCAGCTCGCGCTCGTCGAGTCGCGCCATGCGTCGCTCGATCCGCGCACGCGCCACCCCGACTTCAAGCCGCGCGAGCGCGAACCCGCCGCAGCCGACAACGACCCGGACCACCCGTTCGACGCGCCCGACGGCGAAGCCGACGAAGGCGCGCCGACGCTGTATACGCGTCGCTCCGATTTGCGCGGCCGCACGCCTGCGCAACGCGAATACCTGAAAAACGTGCTCGCGCACGACGTGACGTTCGGCATCGGCCCCGCGGGCACGGGCAAGACCTATCTCGCCGTGGCCTGCGCGGTCGACGCGCTCGAGCGCGATCAGGTCAAGCGCATCGTGCTCACGCGTCCCGCGGTCGAGGCCGGCGAGCGGCTCGGCTTCCTGCCGGGCGATCTGTCTCAGAAGGTCGATCCGTATCTTCGCCCGCTCTACGACGCACTCTACGATCTGCTCGGCTTCGACAAGACCGCGAAGATGTTCGAACGCCAGATGATCGAGGTCGCGCCGCTAGCGTACATGCGCGGCCGCACGCTGAATCACGCGTTCATCATTCTCGACGAGGCGCAGAACACGACGCCCGAACAGATGAAGATGTTCCTCACGCGGATCGGCTTCGGCTCGAAGGCGGTCGTGACGGGCGATACGACGCAGATCGATCTGCCGCGCGGCCAGAAAAGCGGCCTCATCGAGGCGCAGGAAGTGCTTCAGAAGGTCCGAGGCATCGCGATGACGCGATTCTCGAGCGCGGACGTCGTCCGCCATCCGCTCGTCGCGCGGATCGTCGACGCATACGAGCTGCATCAGGCGCAGCACGCCAACGATGCCGACCCGCACGGCGACGCGCGAGGCGAACGCGAGGGCCGCGGCTATCGCGGCGGCCGTCATGCCGTGTCCGGCCGGGACACGTCGCCGCAGCAGGGCTCCGCCTGATGGCGAACGCACCGCACCTGACGCTTTCGCTGCAGTTCGCGACGAAGGCGTTCCCCGAACACAAGGCGGTGCTGCCGCGCGCGACCGTCATGCGCTGGGTCAAGGCGACGCTGTTCGCCGATGCCGAACTGACCTTGCGCTTCGTCGACGCCGACGAAGGCCGCGCGCTCAATCGCGGCTATCGCGGCAAGGACTATGCGACCAACGTCCTGACGTTCGCCTACGCGGAGTCGGAGGACGATCCCGTCACGGGCGACATCGTACTGTGCTGCCCCGTCGTCGAACGCGAGGCACGCGAGCAAGGCAAGCCGCTCGAAGCGCACTACGCGCACCTGATCGTGCACGGCGTGCTGCATGCGCAAGGCTACGACCACGAAGACGAGGACGAGGCGAACGAAATGGAAGGGATCGAGACCGACGTGCTCGGCACGCTCGGCTTTCCGGACCCGTACAAGGAAGTGTGAACCGGACCTCGATCATGACGCCGCGCGCCCCGTCCGATGACGAATCGAAGTCGAATCCGTCAACTCCCGGCGATACGCGCGATCCGATCGATCCGCCCGAGCGCGCCGCGCAACCGACCGGGCCCGACGCGCCCGCCGATCCCACCGCTCGGCACGGCCAAGCCGCGCATCCTGCTCCACTCGATCGACCCGCTGAGCCGGGGCGGCTCGCTCAATCCGATGCCGGCGGCCCGCTCGACCGCGCACCGAATACGCACGTTCAGCCTACGCACGTGCCGCCTTGCTGCGAGGGCTATCCGCCGTTTCTCGGCGAAGCGCGCCATCTGAGCGAATCCGAACTCGCGGCCTCGCTCGCGCAGACGTTCTCGCACTGGGACGGACAGACCGATCTATGGCTGTTCGGGTATGGCTCGTTGATCTGGAATCCCGGCATGCCCGCGCTCGAAAGCGTGCGCGCACGCGTGCATGGCTACCACCGGGGACTCTATCTGTGGTCGCGCGTGAACCGGGGTACGCCCGATGTGCCCGGCCTCGTCCTTGCGCTCGACCGCGGCGGCTCGTGTCCGGGCATGGCGTTCAAGATCGAGGGCCGCGGCGCGATGCCGCATCTCGAAGCGCTCTGGAAACGCGAAATGGCGATGGGGTCGTATCGCCCCGCCTGGCTCAACTGCTCGTTGCTCGACGGACGGCGCGTCAAGGCGCTCTCATTCGTGATGCGTCGCGACGCGCTGACTTACACGGGCAAGCTCGACGACGCGATGATCCGGCATGTGTTCGAGTGCGCGTCGGGCCGCTACGGCACGACACACGACTATGTCGCGCGGACCGTGACCGCGTTACGCGAATGCGGCATGCCGGACCTCGCGCTCGAAGCGCTGCTCAAGCGATGCACCTGAGCCGGCGTGCCGCGTCCGCCTAGACACCCAGCAGCGCGAGCCCGCCGAGCACGATACCCGTCGCGGCGGCGCCATAGGTACAGAACTGGAGCCAGGACTTGCGCACGAGCAGCGTGATCGCGGCGAGCGCGATCGAGATCTGCACGACCATCATCGATTGCGCCCATCGATGATGACGATGCAGCAGACCTTCGCTTTGCTCGTCGGCGGCTTTGACTTCCGCTTCGAGCGTCTCGGCCTGCTTGAGGATGACTTCCTTCTCGGACTTGTAGCGCGCGGCCTCGGAGGCGAAATGCGCGGCGCCCTTCGGATCGTTCGCGGCGAGTTGCGCGCCGAGCTCCGCGAGATTCTGCTTTTCGCCCTTGGCCTGATAGTAGGCCCATTGATTCGCCGCCTCGGTCTTCCGGATGGCGGCCTCGTTTTTATAGTAAAGCGCGAGATTCTCGGCGTTGCCGCTCTGGTACGACACCATCGCGCCCACCGTGGCGAGCACGGCCGTCATGACCGCGACGCGCGACGCCATCGCATCGCTGCCGTGCGCCGCATGTTCGGCGGCATGCTCGACCGCATGATCGTGCGGTCCGTGTACTTCGAATTCGTCCGACATTCCCTGCGTTCCCCGTAATGCCCGGCCCCTGGCGTGCCGGGCCGATGCCCGTTTCGACCGCGCTGCGCGATCCGCAGCCGCGCATGGTACAGCGAAAAAAGACGTGCGCCCATGAGGGTCCGACTCGATGCGCGCGGCCCTCGGACGATCCATCGGACGCGATCCCGCGCCGGTCCGTGCGTGTCATGACCATGGTGTATGCTGTGCATTCCGATACAGCGCGCCGGCCTTGCCCGGGACGGCCGAAACATGAACGACCCCCAGCCTCCCAGTCGACGTTTTCCTGAAAAAAAGCGCTCGCTTCTCGAGCGTGTCACCGATCTGATTTCCCCCGAGCCCGAATCTCGCGCCGAATTGCTCGAAGTGCTTCAGGACGCGCATAGCCGCAATCTGATCGACGCCGATTCGCTGTCGATGATCGAAGGTGTGTTCCAGGTCGCGGAGCTCTGCGCGCGCGACATCATGGTGCCCCGCGCGCAAATGGACGCGATCAACATCGCCGACAAGCCCGAGGACTTCATCCCGTACGTGCTCGAACAAGCGCACTCGCGCTATCCCGTGTTCGAAGGCAACCGCGACAACGTGATCGGGATTCTGCTCGCGAAAGACCTGCTGCGCTTCTACGCGGAGGATGAATTCGACGTGCGCGGCATGCTGCGGCCCGCGGTATTCATTCCCGAATCGAAGCGACTCAATGTGCTGCTCCACGACTTTCGCGTGAACCGGAACCACATCGCGATCGTGGTCGACGAGTACGGCGGCGTCGCGGGGCTCATCACGATCGAGGACGTGCTCGAACAGATCGTCGGCGATATCGAGGACGAATACGACTTCGACGAGGAAGAGGACAACATCATCGTCTCGCCGAACGGCGCGTACCGTGTGCGCGCGTTGACCGAGATCAGTCAATTCAACGACGTATTCGGCACGCACTATAGCGACGACGAGGTCGACACGATCGGCGGTCTCGTCACGCATCGGTTCGGGCGCGTCCCGCATCGCGGCGAGGCCGTCAAGATCGACGATCTGACGTTCGAAATCCTGCGCGGCGACGCGCGACAGATTCATATGCTCCTGGTCCACCGCGATCCGGAGCCGACCCACCGACTGGCCGATGCAACTGACGAAGAACGCTGACCGTCCCACCCCTGCAGCCCGGCGCCCCGCATCGGCGACCTGGCTGCCCGTCTTCGGCGCCGCGATACTCGGCGCGCTCAATACCCTTTCCTTTGCCCCGACGCCGGGTGGCGGCTGGCTTGAATTGCTGATCATCGCCGCGGCCTTCCTCGTGCTGCAAGGGGCGCGCTCGACCGCGGGCGCGGCGCTGCGGCTCGGCGCATTCGGGTTCGGCAATTTCGTGACGGGCGTCTGGTGGCTCTTCGTGAGCATGCACGACTACGGCGGCCTTGCCGCACCGCTCGCATGGGCGGCAGTCGTGCTCTTTTCGCTGTATCTCGCGATCTACCCGGCGATCGCGGGCGCGCTCTGGTATCGCGTGTCGACGGGCGTCGGCTGGCGATCGAGCCTCGCGTTCGCGGCCGCATGGACGATCGGCGAATGGTTGCGCGGCCTCATGCTCACGGGCTTTCCCTGGCTCAACAGCGGCTACGCGCAGGTCGACGGACCGCTCGCGGGGCTCGCGTCGATCGTCGGCGTCTACGGCGTCGGGTTCGCGACGGCGCTCGTCGCGGCGTTCGGCGTCCAGACCGTGCTGCGCTGGAAAACGCTGCCGAATCCCGCGGCGCGCGGCGCAAGCCGGCATCCGCAGATGAAGGCACGCCGCGCGGCGCGCGCGGCCGAGGCGTCCGACGCCCAGGCCATGGACTCGACGATCCCGCATGACGCCGCGGCGCCGCATCCCGCGTCGGGCGAGACGCTCGGCGCCAACGCTTCGATCGAGCGCGTCGCCGAACCCGACCGCGCCCGCGTGACGATCGATCCCCGACCGGACGATCCCGCCGCGCCGTCCGAGCCCACGCCCACCGCGGCGGATCGCGCCCAGCGACCGTCGCGCGCTCGCCTCGCGCCGTTGATCGCCGCGCTGTTGATCCTGATCGTCGGCATGGGTGCGTCGATGATCCGATGGACGCAGCCGGCCGGTTCACCGATCACGGTCAGGCTGCTGCAGGGCAATGTGCCGCAGGCGATGAAATTCGAGCAAGCCGGCGTCGATTCGTCGATCGCGCTCTATCAGACGTTGATCACGTCGCACCCGGCCGACCTCATCGTGACGCCCGAAACGGCGATCCCGCTGCTGGTCCAAGACCTGCCCGCCCCGTTCGCCACGACGATCCGTCAATTCGCGGACCAGACACAGTCGTCGATCCTGTTCGGCGCGTTCGGCGACATCATGACGAACGGCCGCCCGACGCACATCATGAACAGCCTGTTCGGCCTCACGCCGCGCCACGACGGCGTCTACGAGTACGACAAACACCATCTCGTCCCCTTCGGCGAGTTCGTGCCGAACGGATTCCACTGGTTCGTCGCGATGATGAACATCCCGCTCGGCGACTCGGATCGCGGCCCCGCGCTGCAGCCGCCGTTCACGGTCAAGGATCAGACGCTCGCGCCCGACATCTGCTACGAGGACATCTTCGGCGAAGAGATCGCGCGCACCTTGCGCACGCAGAATCCGCGCGCGCGGATCCTCGTCAACACGAGCAATCTCGGCTGGTTCGGCAACACGATCGCGCTCGATCAGCATCTGCAGATGGCGCGCATGCGCGCGATCGAGACCGGCCGGCCGGTGCTGAGTTCGACCAATACCGGCATCACGGCGATGATCGACGCGAGCGGCGAAGTCGCGGGACGGCTCACGCCGTTCACGGTCGGCGCGCTGATGGGCACGGTCCAGGGCATGGACGGCCTGACGCCGTATATCGCGCTCGGCAACTGGCCGGCGGTGCTCGGTTCGCTGCTGATTCTCGCGGGCGTCGCGGTGCGCAACGGCCGCGCGCGGGCGAACTCGGCAAAAACACGGTAGCGATCCGAACTCCGGGTAAAATTCAACGTTTCGCGCAACGCACCGGCGGCGCGCCCCTGTCGGGCGCCCGTTCGCGCATGGCCAGGCCGCAAGGCGACCGCACTGAACAGAACGATGCTCACCTTCCAGCAAATCATTCTCAAGCTCCAGTCCTACTGGGACGCGCAAGGCTGCGCGCTGCTGCAACCGTACGACATGGAAGTCGGCGCGGGTACGTCGCACACGGCGACCTTCCTGCGCGCGATCGGCCCCGAGCCGTGGCGCGCCGCGTACGTCCAGCCGTCGCGCCGCCCGAAGGACGGCCGCTACGGCGAGAATCCGAACCGCCTCCAGCACTACTACCAGTACCAGGTCGTGCTCAAGCCGGCGCCCGAAAACATCCTCGACCTCTACCTCGGTTCGCTCGAAGCGCTCGGCTTCGATCTCAAGCAGAACGACGTGCGCTTCGTCGAGGACGATTGGGAAAACCCGACGCTCGGCGCCTGGGGGCTCGGCTGGGAAGTCTGGCTCAACGGCATGGAAGTCACGCAATTCACGTATTTCCAGCAGGTCGGCGGCCTCGACTGCAAGCCCGTGCTCGGCGAAATCACCTACGGTCTCGAACGTCTCGCGATGTATCTGCAGAAAGTCGAGAAGGTGTACGACCTGATCTGGACCGAATGGGAAGAAAACGGCGAGCGGCGCGTGCTCACCTACGGCGACGTGTTCCATCAGAACGAAGTCGAGCAGTCGACCTACAACTTCGAGCATTCGAATGCCGAGATGCTGTTCGGTTTCTTCCAGAACTACGAAAGCGAGGCCAAGCGCCTGCTCGACGCGCAGCTCGCGCTGCCCGCCTACGAAATGATTCTGAAGGCCGCGCACACGTTCAATCTGCTCGACGCGCGCGGCGCGATCTCGGTGACCGAACGGGCCGCGTATATCGGCCGGATTCGCACGCTGTCGCGGCTCGTCGCGCAGGCGTACTTCGATTCGCGCGAGCGGCTCGGTTTCCCGATGCTCGGCGCCGCGGGTGCGGCGCTGCGCGCGGCGGCTCCGGCCGTCTGAACGCAGCCGCCCCCGCCGATCCGATCCGCAGGGTCCTGCCCGCCTGACCGAACCGGCCTGCAGACCCCACCTGACACCGCTACGCTGAGCATCATGACCGATCACACTACCGCCTCGCTGCTTGTCGAGCTGCTGACCGAGGAACTCCCGCCGAAGGCGCTCGCGCGCCTGTCCGAAGCGTTTTCGCAAGGCATCGCCGAGCGGCTCGCGGCGCGCGGCCTCGTCGCCGACGCGACGTCCGCCACGCAAGCCTCGTTCGAAGCCTTCGCGACGCCGCGCCGCCTCGCCGTCGTCGTGCGCCACGTGCGCGGCGTCGCGCCGTCGCGCGAGATCCGCGAAAAGGTGCTGCCCGTCTCCGTCGCGCTCAATGCGCAAGGCGAACCGACGCCGCCGCTCGCGAAGAAACTCGCCGCGCTCGGGTTCCCCGATCTCACGATCGACAAGCTCGAACGCGCGTCCGACGGCAAGGCCGACGCGTTCTTCCTGAGCTACACCGCGCCGGGCGCGACGCTCGCCGAAGGCCTGCAGGCCGCGCTCGACGAGACGCTCGCGAAACTGCCGATTCCGAAGGTCATGAAGTACCAGCGCCCGAACGGCGACGACGTGCAGTTCGTGCGCCCCGCGCATAAGCTCATCGCCCTGCATGGCGACGCGGTCGTGCCCGTGTCGGCGCTTGGTCTGAGCGCGGGTCGCCAGACCGCCGGACATCGCTTCCTGTCGAAGGGCGTCTTCGACATCGCGCAGGCCGATACCTACGCGAATCAGCTCAATGACGAAGGCCGCGTCGTCGCGAGCTATGCCGCGCGCCGCGAGCAGATTCGCCACGCGCTGCTCGCTCAAGCGGGCGCCGATCAGGTCGTCATGCCCGATGCGCTGCTCGACGAAGTCAATTCGCTCGTCGAATGGCCTGTCGTCTATGCATGCGCGTTCGATGAAGCGTTCCTCGCGGTGCCGCAGGAATGCCTGATCCTCACGATGCAGACGAACCAGAAGTACTTCGCGTTGACGGACGCGTCGGGCAAGCTGCGCTCGCGCTTCCTGATCGTCTCGAACATCGCGACGGACACGCCGCGCGAGATCACCGAGGGCAACGAACGCGTCGTGCGTCCGCGCCTGGCCGATGCGAAGTTCTTCTTCGAGCAGGACAAGAAAAAGACGCTCGCCGATCGCGTGCCGCTGCTCGCGAACGTGGTCTATCACAACAAGCTGGGTTCGCAGCTCGAACGCGTGCGGCGCATCGAGTCGATCGCCGCGTCGATCGCGCCGCTGATGCACGCCGATCTCGCGCTCGCCAAGCGCGCGGCGCAGCTCGCGAAGGCCGATCAGCTGACCGACATGGTCGGCGAGTTTCCCGAACTGCAGGGCACGATGGGCCGCTACTACGCGCTGCACGACGGCGAGCCGGCCGACGTCGCGCAAGCCTGCGCCGAGCACTATCAGCCGCGTTTCGCGGGCGATGCGCTGCCGTCGACGCAGACCGGCACGATCGTCGCATTGGCCGACAAGCTCGAAACGTTGACGGGCATCTGGGGGATCGGCCTCGCGCCGACCGGCGAAAAAGATCCGTTCGCGCTGCGCCGTCATGCGCTCGGCGTACTCCGGATCCTGCTTGAAAAGGGCCTGCCGCTCGACATCAAACAGCTTCTGCAACTGTCGTACGCACAATTCGCGACGCAGCCGCATGTGAGCGACTCGGTCGACGCGATCTACGCGTTCCTGCTCGACCGGCTTCGCGGCTTGCTGCGCGAGCGCGGCTACACCGCGAACGAGATCGAAGCCGTCGTGAGCCAGCAACCCGTGCGCATCGACGATATCGTCGCGCGCATCGATGCGGTCCGCGCATTCGCGACGCTGCCCGAGGCCGACGCGCTCGCGGCCGCGAACAAGCGGATCTCGAACATCCTCAAGAAGTCGGACGACGTCGCCGCGGGCGCGCCGTTGACGGTCGACGCGGCCTTGCTCGGCGAAGCCGCCGAGCGCGATCTGTTCGACAAGCTCGCACATGTCGCGCCGGTCGTGCAGACGCAGCTCGCGGCACGTGAATACGCGGGCGCGCTGACCGCGCTCGCGAGCCTGCGCACGCCCGTCGATACGTTCTTCAACGACGTCATGGTCAACGCGGAAGACCCGGGCCTGCGCGCCAACCGGCTCGCGCTGCTCTCGCAACTGCATGCGCAGATGAACTGCGTCGCAGACATCTCGAAACTGGCCGCATGATGACCCCGACGCGCAAACTGGTTGTCCTCGACCGCGACGGCGTGATCAACGTCGATTCGGATCTGTTCATCAAGTCCCCGGACGAGTGGGTCGCGATCGAAGGCAGCCTCGAGGCGATCGCACTGCTCAATCAGGCCGGCTATCGCGTCGTCGTCGCGTCGAATCAATCGGGCATCGGACGCGGGCTGTTCGACATGGCCGCGCTCAATGCGATGCATCAGAAGATGCATACGGCGCTCGCCGCGCTCGGCGGCCGCATCGATGCGGTGTTCTTCTGTCCGCATACCGCGCAGGACAACTGCGAGTGCCGCAAGCCCAAGTCGGGCATGTTCAAGATGATCGTCGAACGATTCGATATCGACCGCGCGCAAACGCCCATCGTCGGCGATTCGTTGCGCGATCTGCAGGCCGGCGCGGCCGAGGGTCTCCAGCCGCACCTCGTGCTGACGGGCAAGGGCGAGGGCACGCTCGCCGCGGGCGGCATGCCGCAGGGCACGGTCGTCCACGACAATCTGCTCGCCTTCGCGCGCGCGTGGTTGCGCGACGACAAGCACGCGTAGCGGGGCCCGGACGACGCGCTTGGTAAAACGATCAGCACCACGATCAGCGGCACGATCCGCACCCCGATCACTCAGGACTTCATCTCGGACATCATGTTGGGCACGCGCATCCGGTCGATCCTTCTCCTGCTCTACTTCGCGGCGTTCACGATTCCGTACGCGACGTTCTGCTTCATTGTGTTTCCTTTCCTCAACGCGACGCGCCGATACTGGGTCGCCGCGGGATGGTGCCGCGTCACGCTGTGCGTGCTACAGCGTCTGAACGGCATCACGTTCAAGATCGAAGGCTTCGAGCATCTGCCCGATGGTCCGGCGGTGCTGCTCGTCAAACATCAGTCGGCGTGGGAAACGCTGGCGCTGCCCGCGCTGATGCCGCATCCGCTGTGCTTCGTGTTCAAGAAGGAATTGGTCTACGTACCGTTCTTCGGCTGGGCGCTCGGCCTGCTCAAGATGATCAAGATCGACCGCAAGCAAGGCGGCGCGGCCTTCGCTTCGGTGCTCAAGCAAGGGCGCGCGCGGCTTGCCGAGGGCGCATGGGTCATCATGTTTCCCGAGGGCACGCGCATTCCGGTCGGCCGGCGCGGCAAGTACAAGAGCGGCGGCACGCGGTTCGCGGTCGGCGCCGAAACGCCGATCGTTCCGATCGCGCACAATGCCGGCCACGTGTGGCCGCGCAATTCGTGGCTCAAGTACCCGGGCGCGGTGACCGTGTCGATCGGCAAGCCGATCCCGACCGCGGGTCGCGAGATCGAAGAGGTCAATCGCGAAGTCGAGGCATGGATCGAGACGGAGATGCGCCGCATCGATCCCGCTGCTTACGACGCCCCGTTCTCGCCCGACGACGCGACGCTCTATACGCGTGCGTCGCGACGGCGCGCGGCCGACTAAAACCGCGCGCGGTCGACGTCCGGCTCGGCCGCTCACACAGATGGCACGGCTGGCACCGATCGCACGACAGGGTGTGGCGCCCGATGCCCTGCACCACGCGCGGCGGATCGCGAACGCCTCGCTCGCGGCACGCCGTTCGCCGATTTTTTATAAATCGTCTACACTTGCCCCCAACGCAGACTGCATCGGGCGCGCGGATGCGCGACGGATGCCCCGGAGTACCGCTGAATATGCCTCAGGCCCCCTCACCGCGCACCGCAGCGCTCGATACACGGCAGCTCGACCTGCCGCTGTTCGACGAGCCGGCCTTGCTGTCCTCTCCGCTTTCTCCCGCATCGCTTCCCTCGCCTCTCGCACGATCCACGGATCCGAACGCCGCGCCGGTGTCGCCGCGACTGCCGCCGCCCACGACGCTGCCCGACGGATCGCGGCTGCGGCATGTGCTGCTCGGCCAACGCGTGCTGCCCTATCGGCTCAAGCGCTCGTCGCGCCGCACGATCGGCTTCGTCGTCGACGGCACGGGCCTGACGGTCACTTCGCCGCGCTGGGTCACATTGACCGATATCGAGCATGCGATCGCCGACAAGCAGACGTGGATCGTCAACAAGCTCACGGAATGGCAAGGCCGTGCCGAACGGCGCGCGCTGCCCGATATCCAGTGGAACGACGGCGCCGAGCTGCCTTATATGGGCAAGACCTTGCGCATCGCGGTCGGATCGGCGACCGGCAGCCTGCACTTCGACGAGGATGCCCATCTGCTGTCGCTCGGACTGCCCGCATCGGCCGACGTGCAGCAGATCAAGGATCGCGTGCAGGGCTGGCTTCAGAGCGAAGCGAAGCGCGTCTTCGCGCCGCGCCTCGATCTCTATGCGCAGCGGCTCGGCGTGACCTACACGAAGTTCGGTCTGTCATCGGCGTCCACGCGCTGGGGCAGTTGCACGAGCGACGGCAAGATCCGTTTGAACTGGCGGCTGATCCACTTCCCGCTGTCGATCATCGACTATGTCGTGGCCCACGAGCTTGCCCATCTTCGCGAGATGAACCATAGTTCGCGCTTCTGGGAAACCGTGGCATCGATCTTCCCCGAATTCCGCGAAGCGCGTCATACGCTCAAGCATCATCCGCCCGAACTGCTGCCGGCCTTATAGACGATGTCCGTCCGCGGCCGGCACGGCGACGTGTCTTGCAAAGCGCGCATGACTGCGATGCGTCGCAATGCCATGTGCACGACAGGCGGACGACGGTACGATGGCCGCGTGGCGCGCGGGCGCGATGCTCGCGGCCACTCACTTGTCTCGCATCAGGACCCCACATCATGAGAATGCTTCACACCATGCTGCGCGTCGGCAATCTCGACCGCTCGATCGACTTTTACACCCAGGTGCTCGGCATGCGCCTGCTGCGCAAGCACGATTACCCCGAAGGGCGTTTCACGCTCGCGTTCGTCGGCTATGACGACGAGGACAAGACCGCGGTCATCGAACTCACGCACAACTGGGACACCGAACGCTACGAGATCGGCTCGGGCTACGGTCATATCGCGCTCGAAGTCGACGACGCGGCAAAGACCTGCGACGACGTCCGTCACAAGGGCGGCAAGGTCACGCGCGAAGCCGGTCCGATGAAGCACGGCACGACGGTCATCGCGTTCGTCGAGGATCCGGACGGCTACAAGATCGAGTTCATCGAACGCAAAGCGCATTGATATGCGCCGCGGCGCATCCATGTGCTTGGACGTGTGTCTATGCGCGTGCATGCGTGTGCGGATCGGCATGGCGCCCGCATGGCATCCGCACTGAACGCGTCTTGCATACGAACTGAATGGAAACATTCCTCTCACTGATCGCCGCGCTGCTGCTCGTCGCGCTCAACGGATTCTTCGTGGCGGCGGAGTTCGCGCTCGTCAAGCTTCGCGCGACGCGCGTCGCCGCCATCGCGACGCAATACGGCTGGCGCGGACGTCTGCTGCGGCGCGTCCACGGTCATCTCGACGCCTATCTGTCCGCGTGTCAGCTCGGCATCACGCTCGCTTCGCTGGGCCTGGGCTGGCTCGGCGAGCCCGCATTCGCGCATCTGCTCGAACCCGTGTTTCGCGCGTTCGGCGTCGAGCACGCGGTCGGCGATGCGATCGCACTCGCGTTCGCGTTCATCCTGATCTCGTTCCTGCATATCGTCGCGGGCGAGCTCGCGCCGAAGTCGCTCGCGATCCGGGTGCCCGAGCGCATGGGTCTGCTGACCGCGGCGCCGCTCTACGTATTCCACTGGATCATGTATCCCGCGATCGCGCTGCTCAATGCATGTGCGAACCGCATCCTCACGGCCTTCGGGCTGACCGCGGCCGGTCACGCGGACGAGCCGTACGGCGAGGACGAACTGCGCGTGATCCTGCGCGGCAGCGAACGGCCTCGCCAGTTCACGCGCGACGAGTGGAACACGCTCTCGCATTCGCTCGAATTCGGCCAGCTCACGTCGTCCGACCTCATGCGCCCCTTGCGCGACGCGGTCGGATTCGACGTCGGCGATACGTTCGAGAAGGTCGTCGCTGTCGCGCGCGTCCAGCGTTTCAGCCGGTATCCGCTGTTCGGCGAGGACGGCGACACGGTCGTCGGCATGATCGATCTCGCGGATCTGCTGTTCGCGCAGGCCGACCATCGCGAAGCGCTCGCGTTGACCGATCTGATGCGCCCCGTGCTTCACGTGCTGCCCGAAACCCCCGCGCTCGAATTGCTGCGCGAATTCCGCGCCGGCGCGCCGCACTTCGCCGTGGTCGGCCGCCCGACGCTCGCGCCGATCGGCTTCGTAACGCTGTCGGATCTCGCAAGCGCGCTCGTGGGACAGATCAAGGACGACGTGCGCACGACGCCCGTCGAATGGGCGCGACTGCCCGATGGCTCGGTCGAGGGTCAGGCGAGCCTCACGATCGTCTCGCTCGAACATGTGCTCGGCGTGCACTTCGGCGAGCAACTCGCCGAGTCGGTCGGCGGCATGATTCTCGATCGTCTCGGCGAGCTTCCGCTGCCGGGTCAGGTCATCGAATTCGAACCCGCGACGATCACGGTCAAGGCGCTCGTGGGACCGCGGATCGGCACGGTCGTCGTCTGTCCGAAAGACGCCGCGACGGAACTCGAAGACTGAGCGAAGACCGGCCCGCGATGCCGGCATGACGGCCGTCGCCGACGCGCGACGACGGGATCGGGTGTCGCGTGCTTAGCCGGCGCGCGGTGTCAGCGTCTGTGCGACGCGCACATATTCTTCGACGGGCACGTCTTCGGCGCGTCGCTGGAGGTCGAACCCCAGCGCATCGAAATCGACGCGCTCGCGATAGTCGCCGAGCGTATTGCGCAGCATCTTGCGCCGCTGACTGAACGCGGCCGTCACGAGCTCGCCGAGCACGCGCGCGTCGACATCGGCCAGCTCGTCGGCGGTCCGCGGGATCATCCGCACGATCGCCGAGTTCACCTTCGGCGGCGGCTCGAACGACTCGGGCGGCACGTCGAACAGCTTGTCCATCCAGTACCGGTACTGAAGCATGACCGAGAGGCGGCTGAAGGCCTTCGTACCCGGCGTGGCGACCATCCGCTCGACGACCTCGTCCTGCAGCATGAAATGCTGATCGATGACGACGTCGGCAAACGTCGTCAGATGGAACAGCAGCGGGCTCGAAATGTTGTACGGCAGATTGCCGACGATACGCAGATTGCGCGGGCCCGGCGCGCCGGGCACGTCGGCGAGCGGACGAAAATCGAAATCGAGCGCGTCGCCCGCGTGGAGCACGAGCTTGTCGCCGAACGTGCGCGTGAGGCGTCCGATCAGATCGCGATCGAGTTCGACCGCATGCATCTGTTCGAGGCGCGCCGCGAGCGGTGTCGTCAAGGCGCCGAGACCCGGACCGATCTCGACGATGCGGTCGCGCGGCTGCGGATTGATCGCCGAGACGATCGAATCGATGATGCCGTGATCGACGAGGAAGTTCTGGCCGAATCGCTTGCGCGCGACGTGGCCCTGATGGGAGGTCTGCTTCATGGAACGCCTAGGTCGAAAGCGGCGGCTGGGGAATCGCGGGATGCCCGGCGTCGGCTTGCGCGCGATGCCGCGCCATCGTGACGGCTGTATCGATCGCCGCGAGCAGGCTCCCGGCGTCGGCGCGCCCCGTGCCGGCAAGATCGAGCGCCGTGCCGTGATCGACCGACGTGCGCACGATCGGCAGCCCGAGCGTCACATTGATGCCTTCGCCGAAGGTCGCGTACTTGAGCACGGGCAGGCCCTGATCGTGGAACATCGCGAGCACGCAGTCCGCATCGCGCAGGTAACGCGGCTGGAACAGCGTGTCGGCCGGATACGGCCCCCGCGCGTCGATGCCCGCCGCGCGCGCGCGGTCGAGCGCCGGCGAAATGACGTCGATTTCTTCGCGTCCAAGGTAGCCGTTCTCGCCCGCGTGCGGGTTCAGACCCGTGACGAGGATCCGCGGCGACGCGAGACCGAAAGCGGACCGCAAATCGTGATCGATGATGCGTAAGGTCTCGACGAGACTCTCGATCGTCAGGGCCGCGGACACGTCGCGCAACGGCAGATGCGTCGTCGCGAGCGCGACGCGCAACGGCCGCTCGCCCGTGCCGGCAAGCATCATGACCACGCGCGGCGTGCGCGTGCGCTCGGCGAGATATTCGGTGTGCCCCGTAAACGGGACGCCCGCGTCGTTGATCGTGCTCTTCTGGAGCGGCGCCGTGACGAGCGCCGCGTATCGGCCTTCGAGCGCGCCGTCGATCGCGGCATCGAGCAGGCCGAGCACATAGCGCCCGTTGGCCGCGTCGAGGCGCCCGGCGACCGAGGGCGCCGCCAGCGCGCGATGCTCGACGCTCACGTCGTCGCGCGCGACGATCGCGCGCCAGTCGATGCCGACACGCGCCGCGCGTTGCGCGAGCAGATCCGCATCGCCGATGACGACGATCTGTACGCCGGGCCAGCGCGACGCGCCAGCCTCGCCCGCTTGCGTGGACGGTGCATCCGCGTGCATCGACAACGCCTGGGCAAGCGCCTGCGCGGTCAGCTCGGGACCGACCCCGGCGGGTTCGCCGGTCGTGATTGCGATCCGCAACGGGGTTGCGCTTCGAGGTCCGTTCACGGCGTCATGCTCGCGACAAAGGGTCAAACAGCACGCCAGGCTTACTTCGATGCCTGGAGCGGGTCCGTCTCGTAGCGGACGTACGAGCTGTCGCGCAGTTCGCGCAGCCAGTCCGAGTACGCCTGTTCGCTCTTGCGCTGGCCGAGTGCCTGGCGCGCGAGATCTTGCTGCTGCTGGACGTTGACGTCCGCGTCGCGGCGTCCGAGCACCTGGATCAGGTGATAGCCGTATTCCGTGCGGATCGGGTCGCTGATTTCGCCGACCTTCAACGCATTCATCGCGCGCTCGAACTCGGGCACGGTCTCGCCGGGGCTGACCCAGCCGAGATCGCCGCCCTGCTGCGCCGAACCGTCCTGCGAATACGTACGCGCATACGTGCCGAAATCGCCATTGCCCGCCTGCAGTTTCGCCTTGATGTCGACGAGCTGCTGACGCGCCGCGGGCTCGGACGTGCTGCCGCCGACCCGGATCAGGATGTGCTCGACGTGCGTCTGCTGCATCTTCGGCGCGTCGGCGCCCGAGTTCTGCGCGGGACGGCGATCGACGAGCTTCACGATGTAAAGCTTGTCCTCGCCCTTGATGATCGACGCATCGACCTGGCCGGGGCGCAGGTCCGACGTCGCTGCGGCGACCGCGGGCGGCAGCAGCGTCGGCGACTTGAAGCCGAGGTCGCCGTTCGTCTTGGCGGCGTCGCTCGCTTGCGAATACTGCGCGGCGAGCTTGCCGAAGTCGGCCTTCGGATCGACGGCCTGCTGGAGGACGATCTGGGCCTTGGCCTGAACGGCCGCGAGTTCGGTGGCCGACAAGGTCTGCGGCGCATTGAATTCGATGACCTGCGCATCGATATCGTTCTGCGGCGCGCCGGGACCGCGCTGGCTCGCGAGATAGGCGGCGACTTCGGTATCCGAGACCTGAATCTTGCTGTCGACTTCGCGCTGACGCAGACGCGAAAGGATCAGCTCGTTCTTCGCATCGCGCTGAAACGTCGACCAGGGCACCCCTTCCGCGGTCAGCCGGTCGCGGTACTGATCGAGCGTCATCTGGTTCTGCGCCGCGAGCCGCGCGAGCGTGCGCTGGACCATGTCGTCGTCGACGACGATGCCGTCGTCCTCGGCTTTCTCGAGCTGGATGCGTTCGAGCACCATCTGGTCGAGCACCTGGCGCTTGAGTTCCGTTTCGGGCGGCATCGGCGAATTCTGCTTCTTGAGCCGGTTCATGATCAGGTTCGTGCGATCGTCGAGTTCACGCTGCGTGATCACGCCGTTGTTGACGACGGCCGCGACGCGATCGATCGATTGGACGCCGTTGGCACCGCCCGACAGGGCTTGCGCGCGCGCGGGCTCGGAAGTCATCCAGGCGGCGGCGAGCGCCAGCAGGGGAACGGCCAGCGCGACCGACAAGCGCGAACCCGTGGGTTTGACGATTTTCATGATTCCCAACAGACACTCCGTTTAAATTCTGCTGCGAAGCGCGCCGCGTGCCACGGCCGCGCGTACAGGGTTGCACTTCCGATTGCCCGGCCGGCGACGTGGGCCGGCATCGATGGCCTTACTCATAATTCGTGAAACGCGACTGGGCCGGCGGCAACGCCGGCGTTTCCTGGTAACCCGGCACGCTCGCGCGGAACTGGGCAACCAAACCGTTATCGATCTTCGAAAAGCCCTTGAGTTCCAGTTGCGCGAGCACCCGCGTGCCGGTGCCCGGCACGCCGCTCGTTTCGACCCCGTTTGCATAGCGCTGGAACGCAAGACCGAGCGTCCA
The DNA here is from genome assembly GCF_003628125.1 of Pararobbsia silviterrae. Classification (GTDB taxonomy): domain Bacteria; phylum Pseudomonadota; class Gammaproteobacteria; order Burkholderiales; family Burkholderiaceae; genus Pararobbsia; species Pararobbsia silviterrae. The sequence goes on along the minus strand of NZ_RBZU01000001.1, from coordinate 695,690 downwards.
GCAATCGGCGTCATATTGGAGCCCGATGAGCCCGTCGACGACGCGGTGCTCGTTCAGATCGAAATTGATGCGACCGACGCCGTAGAGCCGGTGCGTCAACGGCCACTGCGCGGACGTCACGAACTGGTTGATCGGCGTGTCGGTCGTCGAGGCCGTCGTCCGCGTATAGCGGTACGACATATTGATGACCTCGCGCTCGCCGGGGCTCCACGCAAAACCGAGGTCCGAGCGAAGCAGCTGCTCGGTGCTCGGATTATATTGGAACGCCAGACCCGTCGCGAACGTCGGCCCGAGCTTGAACTGCGTGCCGAGCAGCAAGTCCGAGTGGTTCGCCGTGTCGGGCGTCTCGTCGGGCAGCAGCGTGACGCGCTGCTGCGTGAAGTAATACTGCTGCGCGATCGTGAAGCGCGCGCGTTCGTCGCCCGAACCCGCGTCGATGAAACGCGTCGTGATGCCGACCGTGAGCTTGTTCGCGTCGGCGACACGGTCGTCGCCGACGAACGTGTTCTCGGTGAAGATTTCCGCGAGGCCGAAGTCGGACTGCGCCGTATCGAACAGCGGCTGGAAGTTCTGATTCCGATACGGCGTATAGACGTAGAACGCGCGCGGCTCGAGCGTCTGGATGAAATCCATGCCGAACAGCCGGATGCTGCGCTCGAAGACGAGCCCCGAATCGAGGCTGAACGTCGGCGTGAACGAACTCGGGTCCTTCGTCTGCCCGGCCGGCGATGTCGACGCGAGATAGTCGAGGTTGTACGCGACCGCATGCGCCTCGATCTTCGGGATCACGAAGTACCCCGGCCCCATCAGCGAATACTTGAGGTAGGGGTCGAAGTAGAACCGGTCGCCCTGCGTCATGTCGTCGGTCGTCACGCGGAAGCGCGACGCATCCGCTTCGAACCCATAGTCGAAGCCGTCGACGTCGTACTTGTCGTACTTGATGTTCAACTGCGGCTCGCGGCCGTACGGCGCCGTCGAGGGCGGCAGCGTCTGCCAGTGCTGCACGCGCGCGAGAATCGACCAGTCGCCCTTGTTGTACGTGAGCCCGGCTTCCTGCTGATACAGCACCTGCGTGCCGTTCGCGTAGACGTCGGGCGCAGCGAGGTCCTCGGGGTACTGATCGTCCGAGACCTTGTTGTAGATCGCGTAGAAGTTCAGGCCGTCGGCGAGTTGCTGGGTGTGCTTGAACTCGATCGCGTACCGGTCGGTCTTCGTCTCGAGGTCGTGCGGCAGATCGGCGACCGTGAGCTCGCCCGAATACGTCGGGCCGAGATAGCGATAGTCGGCGGTCAGTTGCGCGCCGCGCTGGGTCATGAGCCGCGGCGTCAGCGTCAGATCGCGGTCCGGCGCGATGTTGAAATAGTAAGGCTGCGAATAGTCGAAGCCCGTCGTCGAACTGATCGACACCGTCGGCGGCAGCAGGCCCGACTGACGATCTCCGTTGAGCGGGAACGTCATGTACGGCGTCGCGAAGATCGGCATGTGCTCGAAAAACAGCACGCCGTTGTGCGCGATCCCCTGATTCGTGCCCGAGTCGAGGTCGACCTGCGTGGCCGACACGTACCACGACGGGTCGTCGACGCACTGACACGCCGTGTACGTGCCGTGATCGATGACCGTGCGGTCGGGGTCGAGCAGATTGACCTGGCTCGCGTGACCGTTGCCGCCCGTCGAATTGAAGCGATACGTCGGCGTCAGCATGAACCCTTCGTTCGCCTCGACCTTCAGATGCGCCTCGGGTCCGATGAACGTGTTGCCGTTGTTGACGAGATGCACCGTGCCGTACGCGTCGGCGCGATCGGTGTCCTCGTCGTAGTGAAGCCGGTCGCCCTTGATGACGGTCAGCGTGCTGCGGACCTCGGCGTTGCCCGTGAGCGCGATGTCTTGATCGACGGTACCCGCCGCATGATCGGCAATCGCGAAACGCGCGGACTTCTGATCGGGCGGCGGCGTGGATTCCTCGAGCTGCGGCGCGAGCTTGAGTCCCCACTGATCGTCGAGCGAGGTCGCCTGGGCCGCCCGGCCGACGAGTTGTGCATGAGCGAAATGCGGCGCCCAGCCCGCGGATGCGACGATCGCCGCGAACAGCGGCGTGGCGCGCAACGGGGAGCGGCGGCGGAAATTCGTTCGACGGGTCTGTCTCGGCGGCATGAACGCAATGGTCAAGCGGTCCCGCGCTGTGCTCGGTTGCCCCGCATGGCGGCACCGGCCGGAAAGCCTTCCGTGGCGGCCCTCGGGCGGAAGCGAAGCAAGCTTGCGCGGGTCGCGCATAAAAAGTCGTGGGGTATTATATGGCAAGACGTTTTACGGGCGACCGCATCCTAAATTACGCGCCGCTCCTTTGCCCGCATTCTTTCCCGCGCCGAGCGCACGCCCTGAATTCGATGGTTGCTTCCGATCCCCGACTCGACCAGCTCCGCGCCTGGCTGGCCGGTCTCGCCACGCCGCGCGGCCTGCAGATTTCCACGTTGACGCCGGTCTCGGCCGATGCGAGCGCGCGACGCTATTTCCGGCTCTCGGTCGATGCGCCGCACGCCGCACCCGCTCGTGCGGGCAGCGCCGGCGCGCCGGCATCGACCGTCATCGCCGTCGATGCCCCGCCCCCTGAAAAGTGCCGCGAGTTCGTACAGATCGCGGGCCTGCTGGCCGAAGCCGGCGTGCACGTGCCGAACGTGCTCGCTTACGACTTCGAGCACGGCTTCATGCTCGAATCCGATCTCGGCGGAACCGCGTATATCGACGTGCTCGATCCGGCGCGACCCGCGCAGGCGCTGCCGCTCATGCGCGACGCGCTGCGCGCGCTCGTGCAATGGCAGCGCGCGTCGAAACCGGGCGTGCTGCCCGCGTTCGACGACGCGTTCCTGCAGCGCGAGATGAATCTGTTTCCCGAGTGGTACCTCGAACGCCACCTCGGACACGACGCCGCGCGCCTCGCGCAGGACCGCGCGACGCTCGCGCCGATCTTCCGGCTGCTCGCCGACAGCGCGCTCGCGCAACCGCAGATCTACATGCTGCGCGATTTCATGCCGCGCAACCTCATGGTCGGCGAGCCGAATCCGGGTGTGATCGATTTCCAGGACGCCGTCGAAGGGCCGATTACCTACGATGTCGCGTCGCTGCTGCGCGATGCGTTCATCAGCTGGGACGAGGAATTCGAACTCGATTGCTTCGTCTGGTACTGGGAGCAGGCCAAGAAAGCCGGCCTGCCGGTGCGCGAGGATTTCGGCGAGTTCTATCGCGAACTCGAATGGATGGGGCTCCAGCGCCACCTGAAGATCCTCGGCCTGTTCGCGCGCCTGACCTATCGCGACCACAAGCCGCGCTATCTCGCGGACATCCCGCGGTTCATCGCCTATGCGCGCAAGGTCGCGGTCCGGTACCGGCCGCTCGCGCCGCTCGCGCGACTGCTCGACGAGATCGAGGGCACGTCGGCGCAGGTCGGCTATACGTTCTGAGCGCCGCCGATGACTTCGATTGCGATGATTTTCGCCGCGGGCCGCGGCGAGCGCATGCGTCCGCTGACGGACGCATGCCCGAAGCCGCTGCTTGAAGCGGGCGGCAAACCATTGATCGTCTGGCAGATCGAAAGCCTCGCCCGCGCGGGGTTCACGACGATCGTGATCAATCACGCTTGGCTCGGCGAGCGCTTCGAGGCGGCGCTCGGCGACGGCTCGCGCTGGGGCGTCGCGCTGCGCTATTCGGCCGAGGGACAGGCGCTCGAAACGGCGGGCGGCATCGCGCATGCGCGGCCGTTGCTCGAAATCGACGGCGCGCCGACGACGTTCGTCGCGATCGCGGGCGATCTCTATACCGAGTTCGACTACGCGACGCTGCGCGCGCACGCCGAGCGGCTCGCGCGCGCGAGCGAGCCCGGCATGCACCTCGTCATGGTGCCGAATCCGCCGTTCCATCCGCGCGGCGATTTCGTGCTCGGCGACGACGGCGTGCTGAGCCTCGACGACGCGCGGCCGCGGCTCACGTTCGGCAGCATCGGCGTCTACGACACGCGGATGTTCCGCGCGATCGCGCCCGGCACCGCGCGCAAGCTCGCGCCCTATTTCGCCGAGACCGTCGCCGCGGGGCGCGCGAGCGCGCAGCGCTTCGACGGCGTCTGGTTCAACGTCGGCACGCCGGACGAACTCGCGAGGGTCGATGCGCATCTGCGCGCGACGCCGCGTCCATAACAGCCCCCGGCGCTACAATCTCGCCATGAATCTCGCGAACGAACCCTCCGCCGCCGGTCTCGCGCAGAGCGCGGCCGATGTCCATGCGGCGCGCCGCGCGCGCGTCCTCGATCATCTGTCGCACACGGCCGGCGTGGCCGTCATCGCGACCGCGCCGTCGGCGCTGCGCAATCAGGACGCCGAGTATCCGTACCGGCACGACAGCAGCTTCTACTATCTGAGCGGATTCGCGGAGCCCGAGGCCTGGCTCGTGCTTGACGGCACGACGCGCGAATCGACGCTGTTCTGCCGCGACAAGAACGTCGAGCGCGAGATCTGGGAAGGGTTCCGCTTCGGCCCCGACGCCGCGCGCGACGCGTTCGGCTTCTCGGCCGCCTATTCGATCGACGAGCTCGACGCGCGCATGCCCGACATCCTCGCGCACGCGGGCTCGGTGCATTACGCGCTCGGCAGTTCGGCGGAACTCGATGCGCGCGTGCGGCGATGGCTCGACGCGGTGCGCGCGAAGGCGCGCGTCGGTGTGGTCGCGCCCGCCAATGCGTGGGATCTGCGCGTGTTCGTCGACGAGATGCGCGTGCACAAGGACGACCACGAACTCGCGATCATGCGCAGGGCGGCCCGCATCTCGGCGGCGGCCCATCGGCGCGCGATGCAGGCGAGCCGGGCGGGCATCCGCGAATACGAACTCGAAGCCGAGCTGCTCTACGAATTCCGCCGTCAGGGTGCGCAGAGTCCGGCCTACGGGTCGATCGTCGCGAGCGGCGCCAATGCGTGCGTCCTCCACTATCCGGCCGGCGACACGATCGCGCGCGACGGCGATCTGATCCTCATCGATGCGGCCTGCGAACTCGACGGCTATGCGTCCGACATTACGCGGACGTTTCCGGCGAACGGGCGTTTCACGGGACCGCAGCGCGAACTCTATGCGATCGTGCTCGCCGCGCAGCAAGCGGCGATCGACGCCACGCGCGCGGGCGCGAGCTACGACGCGCCGCACGACGCGGCCGTGCGCGTGCTCGCGCAGGGCATGCTCGATACGAAGCTGCTCGATCGCGACGACGTCGGCCAACTCGACGACGTCATCGAAAAGAAGGCCTACCGGCGCTTCTACATGCACAGCACGAGCCATTGGATCGGCATGGACGTGCACGATGTCGGCGACTATTTCGAACCGCCGGCGACCGGGCCGCAGCACGCCGGCGCGGTCCTCGCGCAGGGCGGCGACGTGGCGCGCCCACGCCGCACGCTCGTGCCGCGCATGGCGTTGACGATCGAGCCGGGCCTCTACGTGCGCGCGGCTGACGACGTGCCCGCGGCGTTCCACGGCATCGGCATCCGGATCGAGGACGACGCGGTCGTGACGCCCGACGGCTGCGAATTGCTCACGCGCGACGTCCCGGTCGAGATCGACGCAATCGAACACTTGATGAAACGATGACATCCGCAACGCTTGACTGCGATATCGCCATTGTCGGCGCGGGGCCCGTCGGTCTCGCGCTCGCGGGCTGGCTCGCGCGCCGCGGCGCGACCGCGCCGTTGTCGGTCGCGCTGCTCGATGCGCGCGGCCCCGACGCCGCGCTCGACGATCCGCGCGCGCTCGCGCTCTCGCACGGCAGCCGCGTGTTGCTCGAACCGATCGGCTGGCCGCGCGAGGCGACGCCGATCGAGCGGATTCACGTCTCGCAACGCGGCACGTTCGGACGCGCGCTGATCGAGCACGACGAGCACGATGTGCCCGCGCTCGGCTATGTCGCGCGTTACGGCGCGCTCGTCGGCGCGCTCGCGCAGGGCGTCGGACGCCTCGGCGTCGAGGTCACGCGCGCGAACGCGACGGCATCGGAACAGACGCGCGACGGCGTCGCGTTGACGCTCGACACAAACGGCGCGCGCACGACCTTGCATGCGCGCGTGCTGGTCAATGCCGAAGGCGGGCTCTATCGCGCGAGCGCGTCCGACGCATCCGAGGCATCCGACGCGCCGCGCACGCCCCAACGCATGGACGACCGCGCCCAGCGGCAACGCGACTACGGCCAGACGGCCCTGGTCGGCGTCGTGACAGTGTCCGCGCCGCGGCGTCATACGGCATGGGAACGTTTTACCGAGGGCGGCCCGCTCGCGCTGCTGCCGCTCGATACGAGCGCCGATCCCGCGCGCTGCGCGTACGCGCTCGTCTGGTGCAGCGAGCCCGCCGAAGCGCAGCGCCGCCTCGCGCTCGACGATGCCGCGTTCCTCGCCGAACTCGGCGACGCATTCGGCACGCGCATGGGCACGTTCACGTCGATCGCGCGGCGCGCGGCGTTCCCGCTCGGATTGACCGCGCTCGCGGACCCCGTCGACGGCCGCATCGTCGCGATCGGCAACGCGGCGCAGACCTTGCACCCGGTCGCGGGCCAAGGCCTGAACCTCGGCCTGCGCGATGCGCACGTCCTCGTCGACAGCCTCGCGCAACACGGCCCGACTCCCGAAGCATTGCGCGACTTCAGCGCGCGGCGCGGCATCGATCGACGCCTGACGATCGGCCTCACCGACACGATGGCGCGCATCTTCACGGTCGATCTCGGTCCGTTCAGCGCATTGCGCGGATGCGCGCTCGCGGCGCTCGATCTGGTCCCCGCGGCGAAGACGGCGCTCGCGCGCCACATGATGTTCGGGCAGCGCCGCTAGCACGCGGCGCACGCTCTCGCGCCGCACGCTCACCGCACGCGCGCCGCGTTCCGGCACGCTGCGGCGCACCGTTATTTCAGACCGTCACAGATTTAACATCCTTCTGTTCGAAGGCGGTTTTGTTTGCCTGTAAAATACGCATTTTTCCACGCCGCCCGAGCCCTCGACGAGGATCTCGCGCGCTTCCGCCATGCGTTCGATCGGCCGTCACACCCTGCGCAACAACCTGTTCGTCGCCCCGATGGCCGGCGTGACCGACCGTCCTTTCCGCCAGCTTTGCAAGTCGCTCGGCGCCGGCTATGCGGTGTCGGAGATGGTGGCGTCGAACGCGCAGCTCTGGAAGAGCGAGAAGACGATGCGGCGCGCGAATCACGCGGGCGAGGTCGAGCCGATCGCCGTGCAGATCGCGGGGGCGGACCCCGCGATGATGGCCGAAGCCGCGCGCTACAACGTCGACAACGGCGCGCAGATCATCGATATCAACATGGGCTGTCCGGCCAAGAAGGTCTGCAATGTCGCCGCGGGATCGGCGCTGCTGCAGAACGAAGGTCTGGTCCGGCAGATCGTCGAGGCCGTCGTCGGCGCCGTCGGCACGGGCCCGGATGCCGTGCCCGTGACGCTCAAGATCCGTACCGGCTGGAACCCCGAGAACCGCAACGCGCTGACGATCGCGCGCATCGCGCAGGAAGCCGGCATTTCGATGCTCACCGTGCACGGCCGCACGCGCGCGGACCTCTATCACGGGGCGGCCGAGTACGCGACGATCGCGGCGGTCAAGCGCGCGGTGTCGATCCCGGTCGTCGCGAACGGCGACATCACGTCGCCGCAGAAAGCGAAATACGTACTCGAACAAACGGGCGCCGATGCGCTGATGATCGGCCGCGCGGCGCAGGGGCGTCCGTGGCTGTTTCGCGAGATCGAGCATTTTCTGGCGCACGGCGAGCTCCTGCCGCCGCCTCGCATCGACGAAATCCGAGAGGTCATGAATCATCACCTCGAGGATCACTACGCGTTTTACGGTGAATTTACGGGCGTCAGAACGGCGCGCAAGCATATCGGCTGGTACACTCGCGGCCTTTCCGGCGCACAGGGTTTCCGTCACCGGATGAATACGCTGGATTCCACCCGCGAGCAGCTTGCCGCCGTCAACGCGTTCTTCGACGAGCAAGCCGAGTTTTCCGACCGGCTCGTCTATGTCGACGACGGCGACGGCAACGACGACTCGGACGGCGGCCCCGATCATCTCGACCGACTAGCAGCATGAGCAAGAACAACATCGAACAATCCGTGCGCGACAGCCTCGGCATGTATTTCCAGGACCTCGACGGGTCCCGTCCGCACGACATCTACGAGATGGTCATTTCGATCGTCGAGAAGCCGATGCTCGAACTCGTGCTCGAACATGCGAACGGCAACCAGTCGCTCGCCGCCGAATATCTCGGCATCAATCGCAACACCTTGCGCAAGAAGCTCCAGCAGCACGGCCTGCTGTGACCCGGCTCGCGCGCCGGCCGCCCTCACCGCCCTCACTTTTGCCTCCCCAATTGACATGATCAAGCAAGCGCTCATTTCCGTTTCCGACAAGTCGGGCATCGTCGACTTCGCCAAGTCCCTGTCCGCGCTCGGCGTGTCGCTGCTGTCGACGGGCGGTACCGCGAAGCTGCTCGCCGACGCGGGCCTCAAGGTGACCGAGGTCGCCGACTACACGGGCTTCCCCGAGATGCTCGACGGCCGCGTGAAAACGCTGCATCCGAAAGTGCACGGCGGCATCCTCGCGCGACGCGATCTGCCCGAGCACATGGCCAAGCTCGAAGAACACGGCATCCCGACGATCGATCTCATGGTCGTGAATCTGTACCCGTTCCGCGAGACGGTCGCGAAAGACGATTGCACGCTCGAGGACGCGATCGAGAACATCGATATCGGCGGCCCGACGATGCTGCGTTCGGCCGCGAAGAATCATCGCGACGTGACGGTCATCGTGGATCCGGCCGACTATGCGGTCGTGCTCGACGAAATGCGCGCGAACGGCAACACGGTCGGCTACGCGACGAACTTCCGTCTCGCGACGAAGGTGTTCAAGCACACGGCGCAATATGACGGCGCGATCACGAACTACCTGACGAGCCTCGGCGACGATCTTTCGCACCAGAACCGCAATCCGTATCCGGCCACGCTGAATCTCGCGTTCGAGAAAGTCCAGGATCTGCGCTACGGCGAGAACCCGCATCAGAAGGCCGCGTTCTATCGCGACATCGTCGTGCCGTCGGGCTCGCTCGCGAACTACGCGCAGCTCCAGGGCAAGGAACTCTCGTACAACAACATCGCCGACGCCGATGCAGCCTGGGAATGCGTGAAGACGTTCCACGGCCCCGCATGCGTGATCATCAAGCACGCGAACCCGTGCGGCGTCGCGCTCGGCGCGCACGCGCTCGAAGCCTACGAGAAGGCGTTCAAGACGGATCCGACGTCGGCGTTCGGCGGCATCATCGCGTTCAATGTCGAGGTCGACGAAGCGGCCGCGCAGGCCGTCGCGAAGCAGTTCGTCGAAGTGCTGCTCGCGCCGTCGTTCACCGAGGGCGCGAAGGCTGTGTTCGCGGCGAAGCAGAACGTGCGTCTGCTCGAAATCCCGCTGACGGCGGCCGATCGCGACGTTCACAATCCGTTCGATTTCAAGCGTGTCGGCGGCGGTCTGCTCGTGCAATCGGCCGATGCGAAGAACGTTCAGAAGAGCGAGCTGCGCGTCGTCACGAAGCGTCATCCGACGCCGAAGGAAATGGAAGATCTGCTCTTCGCGTGGCGCGTCGCGAAGTTCGTCAAGTCGAACGCGATCGTGTTCTGCGCGAGCGGCATGACGCTCGGCGTCGGCGCGGGCCAGATGAGCCGCGTCGACTCGGCGCGCATCGCGGGCATCAAGGCGACGAACGCGGGGCTTTCGCTCAACGGATCGGCAGTGGCCTCGGATGCGTTCTTCCCGTTCCGCGACGGCCTCGACGTCGTCGTGAACGCGGGCGCGACGTGCGTGATCCAGCCCGGCGGTTCGGTCCGCGACGACGAAGTCATCGCCGCGGCCGACGAGCACAACATCGCGATGGTGTTGACGGGTACGCGTCACTTCCGTCATTGATCGCGCGTCGCTGACGTCCACGCCCTCAACGGGAGCCGCCGACCTTGCGTATTCTCGGGATCGACCCCGGCCTTCGCGTGACCGGGTTCGGCGTCATCGACAAGAACGGGCACGCCCTGCGGTACGTCGCTTCGGGCGTGATCCGTACACCCGAAGGCGATCTCGCGAAGCGGCTCGGGACGATCTTCGCGGGCATCTCGACGCTGATCGCCGAGCATCGCCCCGATCAGGCGTCGATCGAAAAGGTCTTCGTCAACGTCAATCCCCAATCGACGCTCTTGCTCGGCCAGGCCCGGGGCGCGGCCATCGCGGGCCTCGTCGCGGGCGGCCTGCCGGTCTCGGAATACACGGCGCTCCAGCTCAAGCAGGCCGTCGTCGGCACGGGCCGCGCGACGAAGGCGCAGGTGCAGGACATGGTCGTGCGCCTGCTCTCGTTGTCGGGCACGCCGACGACCGATGCCGCCGATGCGCTCGGCGTCGCGATCTGTCATGCGCATGCGAGCAACACGGTCACGGCGATCGGCTCGCTGGCGCCGGGGCTCGCGAAAAAAGGGTATCGCGTGCGGCGCGGACGTCTGGTCGGATAGATGCGGCGGCAACACGCCGCGCGCGTTCGGCCGTCGCGTCGTTTGCGCTTGACGCGTCGACGCTTCGGATACACTCAGCCTTTCCCTTCTGCTGATTCGCCATGATCGGTCGCATTGCGGGCGTCTTGCTCGAAAAGAATCCGCCTCACCTGCTCGTCGACTGCAACGGTGTCGGTTACGAGATCGACGTGCCGATGAGCACGTTCTATAACCTGCCGTCGACCGGTGAACGCGTCGTGCTGCTCACACAGCAGATCGTGCGCGAGGATGCGCATCAGTTGTTCGGATTCGGCTCGCCCGACGAACGCGCGGCGTTTCGCGAACTGCTCAAGATTTCGGGCATCGGTGCGCGCATGGCGCTGTCCGTGTTGTCGGGCATGAGTGTCGCCGAGCTCGCGCAGACCGTGACGCTACAGGACGCCGCGCGCCTCACGCGGGTGCCCGGCATCGGCAAGAAAACCGCCGAACGCCTGTTGCTCGAACTCAAGGGCAAGCTCGGCGCCGACCTCGGCGCGGCGGCGGCGACCGTGTCGGCCTCGGATCACGCGTCCGACATCCTCAATGCGCTGCTGGCGCTCGGCTACTCGGAGAAAGAAGCGCTGGCCGCGGTCAAGACCGTGCCCGCCGGCACCGGCGTGTCCGACGGCATCAAGCTCGCGCTCAAGGCGTTGTCGAAGACCTAGCCCTCACGCCGTGCGGACGATCGATCGCGGGTTGCCCCTCGGTCGATCTGCAGTCCGTCCGCAGTCCGCCCACCGTGGCCCCACGGTGGGCGACACGCCGGCATGCTTCGGCGGCACGCGGACTGGCACGCGGACTGGCACGCGACCGACGGCGCGGCCGGTACCGTGATCGTCAATCCGCCGTGCCCCGCGCTGTACAATCGTCGCCATGATTGAATCCGACAAACTCTCCAGCGAACGCGTGATCGCCGCGACCCCGGCGTCGCCGAACGAAGAAGCGTTCGAGCGCGCGCTACGGCCGAAGGTGCTCGACGAGTACGTCGGCCAGCAAAAGGTCCGCGATCAGCTCGAGATCTTCATCCAGGCCGCGCGCAAACGCGCCGAAGCGCTCGATCACGTGCTGTTGTTCGGGCCGCCGGGTCTCGGCAAAACGACGCTCGCGCATATCATCGCGCGCGAAATGGGCGTCAATCTGCGGCAGACCTCGGGCCCCGTGCTCGAACGCGCGGGCGACCTCGCCGCGCTGCTCACGAACCTCGAAGCGAACGACGTCCTGTTCATCGACGAAATCCACCGGCTCTCGCCGGTCGTCGAGGAAATCCTGTACCCGGCGCTCGAGGACTATCAGATCGACATCATGATCGGCGAGGGTCCCGCGGCACGTAGCGTCAAACTCGATCTGCAGCCGTTCACGCTCGTCGGCGCGACCACGCGCGCCGGGATGCTGACCAATCCGTTGCGCGACCGCTTCGGCATCGTCGCGCGCCTCGAGTTCTACAACGCGACCGAACTCACGCGGATCGTGACGCGCTCGGCCGATCTGCTCGGCGCCTCGATCGCGGAAGACGGCGCGTTCGAAATCGCCAAGCGTTCGCGCGGCACGCCGCGGATCGCGAATCGGCTGCTGCGCCGCGTGCGCGACTATGCCGAAGTGCGCGCCGACGGCAAGATCAGCGCCGCCGTGGCCGACGCCGCGCTCCGCATGCTCGATGTCGACGGCGTCGGCTTCGATCTCATGGACCGCAAGCTGCTCGAAGCGATCCTGCACAAGTTCGACGGCGGCCCGGTCGGCGTCGACAACCTCGCGGCGGCGATCGGCGAGGAGCGCGACACGATCGAAGACGTGCTCGAGCCGTATCTGATCCAGCAGGGTTTTCTGCAACGCACGCCGCGCGGACGCGTCGCGACGCTGCTCGCCTACCGGCACTTCGGACTCGCGGCGCCCGACTCGGGCCCGATCAAGGATCTCTGGGACGCCGCGCGCGAAAGCTGAGCATCGGCTCGATGGCTGGCCCGCGGCCGACTTGGATCGGCTTGACTTGGGCCGGGCTGACCTGGCTCAGAGCACGCGCGTATCCGGCAGCGGGTGGGTCCGCGTATCGTCCTGCGCGGCGTCGTCGTCGTGCAGATGCGCGACGTCGCCCCAGCGGATCAGGCGTGCGCAGTCCGACTCGAACGCGAAGAGATTGATGCTCGCGTTGAGCAGCAGATAGTCGCGCTTTTGCCCAAGCGGCAGCGACTCCGCATAGCGTCGCGCATTGTCGAGCACGCCACCGTGCGCGACGACCACGACGCGCTGATCGCGATGATCGGCCGCGATCGCGTGCAACGCGGCGACGATCCGGTCGTAGAACATGCGCTGCGATTCGCCGGGACCCGGCCGATAGTCGGGGTCGCGCGTCTGCCATTGCGCATAGTCGTCGGGATAGCGCGCAGCGACTTCCTCGAGATTCATCCCTTCGAACAGACCGTAGTTCCGCTCGCGCACGCTCGCCGTGAGCACGGGCGTGAGGCCCAGCGCGGCGGCGAGCGGCGCGGCCGTTTGCCGGGCGCGCAGCAGATCGCTCGTGTAGACCGCCGCGATCGGCTTGGCAGCGAGCGTGAGGCCGGCGTCGGCCGCCGCGAGATCGCGCGCGACGGGATCGATCGTGTCGGCCGATTCCGCGTCGCTCACGTGCGCGACAAGTCCCGCGAAACGCTGACCGAGATCGTCGGCCTGGCGCAGTCCCACCTCGTTGAGCGGGATGTCCGTAAAGCCCTGGATGCGTTTGATCGCGTTCCAGGACGTTTCGCCGTGGCGAATCAGGATCAGCGTGGTCGTCATGCTTCGTTCCTTGCGGGTGCGCGCTCGGACCGCGCATGCAGCCAGAACGTGACGGGTCCGTCGTTGACGAGCGCGACCTGCATATAGGCGCCGAATTCGCCGGTTTCGACGATCGGATGCTGGCGGCGCGCGGTCGCGACGAAATGATTGAACAGCGCGCGGCCGCGTTCAGGCGGCGCGGCGGGCGTAAAGCTCGGGCGCGTGCCGCTCGACGTATCGGCCGCGAGCGTGAATTGCGGCACGAGCAGCACGCCGCCCGCGAGATCCTGACCATCGAGATTGCGCACGCTGCGGTTCATCTTCTGCGCGCCGTCCTCGAACACACGATAGTTGAGCATCTTCGCGACGAGCCGTTCGGCGGTCGCTTCGTCGTCGTCGCGTTCGGCGCAGACGAGCGCGAGCAGGCCCGCGTCGATCGCACCGATCACGCGGCCGTCGACCGTGACGTCCGCACGCTTGACGCGTTGGATCAGGGCGATCATCGGCGGCGCTCGATACGGACGTGTCTGCCCGGCATCAGGCGGTCAGCGTCACGCGCGCGAACTTGCGCTTGCCGACCTGGACGACGAACGTGCCCGGATCGACCTTGAGCGCCTTGTCGGCGATTTGCGTGCCGTCGATTCGCACGCCGCCCTGTTCGATGTTGCGCATCGCTTCGCTCGTCGACGGCACGAGACCGGCCTGCTTGAGCAGCGCGCCGATCGCGAGCGGCGCACCGCTGAGGCTGACTTCGGGAATGTCGTCGGGTATCCCGCCCTTCGCGCGCTTGTCGAACGCGTCGAGCGCGCGATCGGCATCGGCCGCCGAGTGGAAGCGCGTCACGATTTCCTTGCCGAGCAGGACCTTGAAATCGCGCGGATTGCGTCCGCCTTCGGCCTCGCGCTTGAAGCCCGCGATCTCGGCCATGTCGCGGAACGAGAGCAGCTCGAAGTAGCGCCACATGAGCGTGTCGGAAATGCTCATGAGCTTGCCGAACATGTCCTCGGGCTTGTCCTGGATCCCGACGTAATTGTTCTTTGACTTCGACATCTTCTCGACGCCGTCGAGCCCTTCGAGCAACGGCATCGTCAGGATGCACTGCGGCTCCTGGCCGTATTGCTTCTGGAGCTCGCGACCGACGAGCAGATTGAATTTCTGATCGGTGCCGCCGAGTTCGAGATCGGATTCGAGCGCGACCGAGTCGTAGCCCTGCATGAGCGGGTAGAGGAACTCGTGGATCGAGATCGGCACGCCGCCTTGATAACGCTTCGTGAAGTCGTCGCGTTCGAGCATGCGGGCCACGGTGTAGCGCGACGCGAGCTTGATCATGCCGTCGGCGCCGAGCGGCAGCGACCATTCGCTGTTGTAGCGGATTTCGGTCTTCTCGGCGTCGAGCACCATGCTGGCCTGCTCGAAGTACGTCTTCGCGTTCTCTTCGATCTGCTCGCGCGTGAGCGGCGGACGCGTGACGTTGCGGCCCGACGGATCGCCGATCAGCGACGTGAAATCGCCGATCAGGAAAATGACCTGGTGGCCGAGATCCTGAAGCTGGCGCATCTTGTTGAGCACGACCGTGTGGCCGATGTGAATGTCGGGCGACGTCGGGTCGAGTCCGAGCTTGATGCGCAGCGGCTTGCGCGTCGCGGCGCTGCGCGCGAGCTTCTGCGCGAATTCGTCCTCGATCAGCAACTCGTCGACGCCGCGTTTCGCGACGCCGAGCGCGTGTTGGACTTCATCGGTCAAGGGGTACACAACGGGGTTCGGAGATTGCGGACTCGACATGCTGGATCGACTGAATGGATTGGGAAACGTCCGAGGCTTCGCACAGAGGCCCGTCGACAAGCAGAGGCGCGTGGGCGGACGGCGATCGGGGACGGCCGTCGAGATCGACGACGGTCTGGCGCCGGCGCGACGGGGTGTCGCTCGACGCGTGGTTCAGCGCTGGATTTTACGTGATGTCGCTGATTGACCGGGATTTTTTTGGCGCGGCGGCGCGGGTTCTCGGATCGTCCGCTTGGGTGGTGTTTCAGGGTGGGCCGACGTGCCCGCTCTATGCAAGGCTTGCGCGGCGGCATGCGCGGGCGATAATCGCCGTCACGCTAGACACGGATTCAGGGAACGCCGATGACCCCGCATATTTATCTTGGCCTGATGTCGGGCACCAGCATGGACGGCGTCGACGGCCTCGCCGTCGACTTCTCGGACGCGGCTCGACCGCATGTGCTCGGCGAAACGTTCGTCGAATTTCCGCCCGAACTCAAAACCGTGCTGCATCGGCTCCAGTCCTCCGGACCTGATGAAATCCATCACGAGGCGCTTGCGGCCAATGCGCTCGCGCAACGTTATGCGGCGGTCTGCGAGCGGCTGCTCACGGACAACGGGATCGCGCGGGACCGGGTCAGGGCCGTCGGCGTGCATGGGCAGACGATCCGGCATCGCCCCGAACTCGGCTTCACTCGCCAGACAAACAATCCGGCCCTCGTGGCCGAATTGACCGGCATCGACGTGGTGGCCGACTTCCGCAGCCGCGATGTCGCGGCGGGCGGGCATGGCGCGCCGCTCGCGCCGGCGTTCCACGCGACGATGTTCGGCGCGCCGGGCAAAACGCGCGTGGTCTGCAATATCGGCGGCATCTCGAACATCACGGTCCTCGCGGCCGACGGCGCCGTGACGGGTTTCGATTGCGGGCCCGGCAACGCGCTGATGGACTACTGGGTCAACCAGCATCGCGCGATGCCTTACGACGAGGGCGGCGCGTTCGCCGCGAGCGGTGCGGTCGACGATACATTGCTCGACGCGCTGCTCGAGGATCCGTATTTCGTGACCGCGCCGCCGAAGAGCACGGGACGCGATCTCTTCAATCCGGACTGGCTGTCGCAACGCCTCGGCGAGGTGGCGGTGCTGCCGGACCCCGCCGACGTGCAGGCTACGCTGGCGGCCTTGACCGCCGAGACGATCGCGCACGACGTCGCGCGCCATGCGCCGTCGTGCGAGGCGGTCTATGTCTGCGGGGGCGGCGCCTACAACCTCACGTTGATGTCGATGCTCGACGCGTCGCTGAACCGGCGCGGATTGCGCGCCGAAGTCCATTCGACGGCCGCGCTCGGCGTGCCGCCGCATCATGTCGAAGCGTTCGCGTTCGCGTGGCTTGCGTATCGCTTCATCCACCGCGAGCCGGGCAATCTCGTCGCCGTGACGGGCGCGCGCGGCCCGCGTGTGCTCGGCGCGCTGTATCCGCGCTGATCACGCGGGCAGGCCGTTTCCCTTGGCTTGGGCCGGACCCGGCCGGATGCGCCGCACGCAAAAAAGCGCCTCACCGATTGAATCGAAATCCAATCGGTGAAGCGCCTGTCGGCCCGAACGGGCCAGCGCGATACGACGCCGCGCCCGAAGTCACACAGGCGGGCGGTATTGAAACTTAGACCGAGAAGGACGAACCGCAGCCGCAGGTCGTCGTCGCGTTCGGGTTCTTGATGACGAATTGCGCGCCGTTGATATCGTCCTTGTAGTCGATCTCGGCGCCGACGAGGTACTGGTAGCTCATCGAGTCGATCAAGAGCTGGACGCCGGCCTTCGTCATGATCGTGTCGTCGTCGTTGACTTCCTCGTCAAACGTGAAGCCGTACTGGAAGCCCGAGCAGCCGCCGCCTTGGACGAACACGCGGAGCTTGAGCGCCGGATTGCCTTCCTCGTCGATCAGTTGCTTGACCTTGTCCGCTGCGCTGTCGGTAAACACGAGCGGCGCCGGCATTTCCGCCACGGCGCTATCGGTAACTGCATTCATAAACTTCTCCCAAGGGGTTTGGGGTCGATTGTAGTCCTTATCGCAACGTCGTGTCGGCAAAGGGGTTTTTCAAGTGTCCGACGTTTCCCGGCGCGTACTTGATCAACCACATGGCGGCGACATAAACAAAAAGCCGCAAGCGCGAGGCCTGCGGCTTTCGGATTCGTTGCGACGGCTTGCCCGACGGGCAAGCCTTGCACGATCGAAGCGAATTAACGCTTCGAGAATTGCTTCCGGCGGCGTGCCTTGTGGAAGCCGACCTTCTTACGTTCGACTTCACGCGCGTCACGCGTCACGAAGCCGGCGTTCGACAGTTGCGACTTCAGCGTGGCGTCGTAGTCCATCAGCGCGCGTGTGATGCCGTGGCGAACCGCGCCTGCCTGACCCGTTTCACCGCCGCCCGAGACGTTGACCTTGATGTCGAACGTCGTCGCGTGCTGCGTGAGTTCGAGCGGTTGACGCACGATCATCAGCGACGTTTCACGCGAGAAGTAGTCAGCGATGGGCTTGCCGTTGACGACGATCTCGCCCTTGCCAGCCTTGATGAACACACGCGCGACCGCGCTCTTGCGGCGGCCCGTGCCATAGTTCCAGTTACCGATCACAGTAGGGCTCCCTTAGATCTCGAGCGCCTTCGGCTGTTGAGCCGAGTGCGGGTGGGTTGCGTCAGCGTAGACCTTGAGCTTCTTGATCATCGCGTAGCCGAGCGGGCCCTTCGGCAGCATGCCCTTCACTGCCTTCTCGAGCGCGCGGCCCGGGAAGCGTTCTTGCATCTTGCCAAACGTCGTTTCGTAGATACCGCCCGGGTAGCCCGAGTGACGGTAGTACTTCTTGTCCGTCGTCTTGTTGCCGGTCACCTTCAGCTTTCCAGCATTGATGACGACGATGAAATCGCCCGTATCGACGTGCGGGGTAAATTCAGGCTTGTGCTTGCCGCGAAGACGGCGTGCCACTTCGCTGGCGACACGGCCGAGAACCTTATCCGTCGCGTCAATCACGTACCATTCGCGCTGCACTTCATGTGCCTTGGCGGAAAAAGTCTTCATGATCGATCCAAATTAAGTCTGTGCCCTGCTTGCTTCCTGCTTGTTGGTGGCCGTCGGCTCGACGTCTGTCCGGCACGCGTCGCGAGCGTTCGATTCGTTCCATCCGGCATGGCCGAAGGGGCTTGGAACCGTCCGTTCACGGGCGCCGGCCGCGTCGCGCTCGCGATCCGCGCAGGCTCTCCCTGAATCTTTTTCCGCGGGCATTTGCGGAAAACCCTGGATTCTAAAGGAATTTTGGCTCGCTCGGCAAGATGAAACTGCGAGCGCCCACGGATTTCGAGCCCGATCGCCGGCCAAAGGCGGCGTGCCGACCGCATCGACGCGCCTCGACCGCCGATGAGGCTCGGTTCGCGCGAGGCTCGTTTCGGGGCGCGTCGAGCCATTGCAGGACCGAAGTCACTAGCCGGAGCGCTGGCCCTGGCCCTCGCCCTCGCCCTCGCCCTCGCCCTCGCCCTCGCCCTCGCCGTGGCCGTGGCGTGCGCTTGACGTGCGACCGACAAAAAAAAAGCCCGAACTCGAGGTTCGGGCTTAATCCACCTTTGGAGGAGGGTGGAGGAGACAAGCGGAGGTGACGATCTCTCGCCAACCAATGAGACGCAGTATAGAGAGATTTCTTGTGCGACGCAAGAGAAACTACATTACGAAATCTAATTTCATATCAAGAAATATAAATCGAAATCACACGGATTCTGCGTTGCTTATATAAATCAATGGTTTGTTTAAAATTCAATGCGCTAGCTTGCGTTGCGATCCCTGAAAACACACAAAAATCCAAGGGAAATCCCGCAGCGCAACGAATTGCTGCAAAGCAACATTTCCCAGTTTGCGCTGAATCTACGCGACCCCGCTACAATGCGACGCTGGACCAACGTGGGATACAAGCATGGAATGCAAGATCAGCTGGATGGGCAAGGACGGGATGGCGTTCGCGGCCGAGACCGGTAGCGGACACATCGTCAATATGGACGGCGCCCCCGAAGGCGGCGGACGCAACCTTGCGCCGCGTCCGATGGAAATGGTGCTGCTCGGCACGGGCGGCTGCACGGCCTATGACGTCGTGATGATCGCGAAGAAGAGCCGACAGGACATCCGCGGCTGCACGGTCCAGCTCAAGGCCGAGCGCGCCCCCGAAGACCCGAAGGTCTTCACGAAGATTCACTTCCACTTCACGGTGACGGGCCATGACCTGAACCCGGCGACGATCGAGCGCGCGATCAACCTGTCGCACGACAAGTACTGCTCGGCGTCGATCATGCTCGCGAAAACGGCGGAACTCACGCACTCGTTCGAGATCGTCGAAGGCTGAAGGCTGAAGGCTGAAGGCTGAAGGCTGAAGGCTGAAGGCTGAAGGCTGAAGGCACAGCGAATCGAATCTCCTGCCGAGCGAGCGGGATCGCCATCCCGTCTCGCCGATTTCGTGGGACCGGTCCTCGGCAATCGGCCACGCACGGGCCTCGGCGACGACCGTCACGCCGCGCGGTCGCGCTGATGACGCGCGCCGCACCGAATCGGGATTCGGAAGAAAGAAGGCAAAGTGGGCCGATAAGCCGGATTCTGTGCACGCGCCGTTGCCGGCGCGCGTGACAGTCATTCCTCTAGACGCGCCATTGCTGACGCGCTCAAGCTTCCTACCCGCAGACGAACGGGGGCCCCGTCCTGCGCCGCGAAGGCGCTTGCCTGCCTATTTGGAATTGCTCCGGGTGGAGGTTACCGTGCCGTCTACGTCACCGTAGACGCGGTGCGCTCTTACCGCACCGTTTCACCCTTACCTGATCCGCGCGCTTGCGCGCGCGGCCATCGGCGGTCTGTTCTCTGTTGCCCTGTTCCGCGTGTTGCCACGGATGGCCGTTAGCCATCACCCCGCCCTATGGAGTCCGGACTTTCCTCCCCCTCCTTGCGGAGGCGGCGACTGCCTGTCCCACTTTGCGGACGCGAGTTTATCACGCGCCCGTCCGTGCCCTCGCCCGCATCGACACGCCCGGACGCTGTCCGACACCCGCGCGCCTTGCGCGCGACGCGTTGGCCCCCAAAACACTCAGACGCCCCAGCATTCGGGCCGGCTTGGGCTTGGGCTTGGGCTTGGGCTTGGGCTTGGGCTTGGGCTTGGCCAACGCCTCGCCAATCAAACGCTCAAACGAGCTTCCATCCGAGCGATTCGCCCGCGCGCAGCGGCACGACCACGCCGTCGCCCATCGGCAACTCGCCGGGCAATACCCACGATTCGCGCCGCAGCGTCACCGGCTCCGTGCTGCGCGGCAGACGATAGAAATCGGGACCGAAGAAGCTCGCGAAACCTTCGAGCTTGTCGAGCGCGCCGGCCTTGTCGAAGGCCTCGGTATAGAGTTCGAGCGCATGCAGCGCCGTATAGCACCCCGCACAACCGCATGCATGCTCCTTCGTCCCCTTCTCATGCGGCGCACTGTCGGTGCCGAGGAAGAAGCGCGGATTGCCCGACGTCGCGGCCTCGACAAGCGCGATCCGGTGCGTCTCGCGCTTGAGCACGGGCAGGCAGTAGTAATGCGGCCGGATGCCGCCCTGGAAAATCGCATTGCGATTGAACAACAGATGATGCGCCGTGATCGTCGCACCGATCTGACCCGGCGCCGCCTCGGTCTCGCGCACATACGCCGCCGCATCGGCCGTCGTAATGTGCTCGAACACGACGCGCAGCGCGGGATAGTCGCGACGCAGCGGAATCATGACCGTATCGATGAACACCTTCTCGCGGTCGAACAAGTCGATCGACGCATCCGTGACCTCGCCATGGACCAGCAACGGCAAACCGAGCGCCTGCATCGCCTCGAGCGCACCCTTGCATTTCGCGAGGCTCGTCACACCGGCGTCCGAATTCGTCGTGGCGCCGGCCGGATACAGCTTGACCCCGTGGATAAAACCCGACTCGACCGCGCGACGGATCTCGTCGGCCGGCGTGTTGTCGGTCAGATACAGCGTCATCAGCGGCTCGAACGACATGCCCGCCGGCAACGCGGCGAGAATGCGCTCGCGATAGGCGGCCGCGGCGGCCACCGTCGTCACCGGCGGCTTGAGGTTCGGCATCACGATCGCGCGGCCGAACTGGCGCGCCGTATGCGGCAGCACCGCAGCGAGCGTCGCGCCGTCGCGCAAGTGGAGGTGCCAGTCGTCGGGACGCGCGATCGTCAACGTATCGGGCGCGGCGGAATCGGTCGCGGACACCGGCTGGCCGGCGGCGGCGGAGGGCTTCAAGAAGGTGCTCATCGAATTCGGACGGGTGCTATGCTCGGACAAACCCGTATTCTACCGACCCGCTCCAGACTTACCGCGCGACGCGCGACGACTGACCCATGTGCCAACTGCTAGGAATGAACTGCGCAACCCCGACCGATGTGACGTTTTCGTTCACGGGGTTCGCCAAACGCGGTGGCGTCACGGACCATCATGCGGACGGCTGGGGCATCGCGTTCTTCGAAGACAAGGCGTGCCGCCTTTTCATCGATCACGAATCATCGGCGACGTCGCCGATCGCCGAACTCGTCAAGCGCTATCCGATCAAGTCGAAGAACACGATCGCGCATATTCGCAAGGCGACGCAAGGACGCATCCTGCTCGAAAACTGCCACCCGTTCCAACGCGAACTCTGGGGGCGGCACTGGATCTTCGCGCACAACGGCGACCTCCAGAAAGATCCGCTCGGCGCGGCCTTGCCCGAGGGCACGACCGTCGGCGACACGACCACGGTCGTCGTCCAGCCCACGCAATTCCAACCCGCGCTGACGGGCGTCTTCCAGCCCGTGGGTACGACCGACAGCGAATATGCGTTCTGCGCGATCCTCGAAGGCCTGCGCGAGCGGTTTCCGACCGCGCAGCCGCCGCTGCCCGAGCTGTTCGCCGCGATCCAGGACCTCACGCAAGCGATCTCGCGACACGGCGTATTCAACTTCCTGATGTCGAACGGCCAGGCGCTCTTCGCGCATTGCTCGACGCATCTCCACTATCTCGTGCGCAAATGGCCGTTCTCGACCGCGCACCTGATCGACGAAGACATGACGGTCGACTTCGCGAACTACACGACGCCCGACGACTGCGTCTCGGTCATCGCGACGCAACCGTTGACCGACAACGAAGTCTGGACGCGTCTGCAGCCCGGCGAATGCGTCATGTTCCAGAACGGCGAGCCCGCGATGCGCGCGACGCTGCCGGTTCCCGACGCCGTGCGGATCAAGGCGTCGCAATCGCCGTGCGCCGCCGGTACGATCGATCTTCAGAGCGTGCCGCAGACTCCATAACTGAAACATCGGCACGTACACATAGCCGACCGCGCTTAGTCGCTTAGTCGCTTAGTCGCTTAGTCGCTTAGTCGCTTAGTCGCTTCGCCGCTTCGCCGCTTCGCCGTGACATCACGGTACCGCATCGCCGCGCACATCGAGGCTTCGTACCGGCCACGTCATTCACGCACGTGACCGGGATCGGCGATGCGATCCCGAACGACATCGAACGACGCATCTCGCACAATGCGTGATGCGCCCCCCTCGCATCACGGATACAAGCCACGTACGTCGCGCGCCGTGAGAATCCGCGTGCAGGCCACGATAAACGCCGCGGTCCGCACCGACACCTTCTTCTCCTGCGACACATGCCAGACCGCGGCGAACGCCTCGCGCATCACGCGTTCGAGCCGCTCGTTGATCTCGGTCTCGGTCCAGAAAAAGCTCGAAAAATCCTGCACCCATTCGAAATACGACACCGTGACGCCGCCCGCATTCGCGACGACGTCGGGAATCACGAGTACGCCGTTCGCGCGCAGGATGTCGTCGGCCTCGGGCGTCGTCGGACCGTTCGCGCCTTCGACGACGATCTTTGTCCGGATCTTCGTCGCATTCGCCGCGGTGATCTGCCCTTCGAGCGCGGCCGGAATCAGGAACTCGGTCTCGATCGCCCAGAAATCCTCGTCGGCAATCTTCTCCGCGCCGTGAAAGCCCGCGACTCCGCCGAATTCGGCGACATGCTTCGCGAGCCCCGCCGCATCGATACCGGCGAGATTCATGATCGAACCCGTATGGTCCTGCACGGTCACGACCTTCGCGCCGCCGTCGACGAACAAACGCGCCGCCGTGCCGCCGACATTGCCGAAACCCTGGACCGCGACGCGCGCGCCCTCGACCTCGAGCCCCGACTGACGCGCCGCCTCGCATGCGACGACATAGACGCCGCGCCCCGTCGCCTCGCGACGCCCGAGGCTGCCGCCGAGCGAGATCGGCTTGCCCGTCACGACGCCCGTCGACGAGTGGCCGAGATTCATCGAATACGTGTCCATCATCCACGCCATGACCTGATCGTTCGTGTTGACGTCCGGCGCGGGGATATCGCTATTGGGCCCGATGATGATGTTGATCTCGCTCGTGTAGCGGCGCGTCATGCGCTCGAGCTCGCTGCGCGACAGCGTGCGCGGATCGACGCGCACACCGCCTTTCGCGCCGCCGTACGGCACATTGACCGCGGCGTTCTTGATCGACATCCAGCCCGCGAGCGCCATCACCTCCGACAATGTCACGTCCTGGTGATACCGCAGACCGCCCTTGCCGGGGCCGCGCGACGTGTTGTGCTGGACGCGATAGCCCTCGAAGTGCCGGACCGTGCCGTCGTCGAGCTGAATCGGCACGTCGACGATGAGGATCCGCTTGGGCCGCTTGAGCGTTTCGACCCAGCGCTGAAGATGGCTGTCGAGATAGGGCGTGACGCGGTCGACTTGCTGGAGGTAGATCCCCCACGGGCCCAGATCGTCGGCGCGCAGATAGGACGGCAGAACGTGTTGTTGTTCGATGGACATACGGTTCTCCGGTCGGTCGGAGCGGACCGTGCGCCGATCGGGCGTCGCTTGTCCGCTGCGGATTCAAGCCGCCGGCGGCCGGACCGCCCACGCGACGGCGTCGCCGCGCGGCACGGTCGCCGAGGCCGGATACGGCGACTGATCGCATTGTGCGAACCCCGGTCGAACAAGGCCAATGCCGTTTCTACATCACGCTATGTCGGTTCGGCATGGGGCGTGTCGAGCGATGTTGCCACGTGCCGCCAGAGCCTGCCGACCAGCGCGGCGCGGCGCTCGTCCGTGGGGACCGCGAGCGTGTCGCGATAGAGACGAATCTCCATCGTCAACGAGAGGTCGCCGCGCGTATCGAGCGAGACGAGCCGGCCCTGCTCGATCGCGTCCGCGGCGGCGCTGCGCGGCAAGAACGCGACGCCGTGCCCCGCGAGCGCCATGGCCTTGAGACCCTCGGCCATATCGGTCTCGTAGACCTTGTCGAGATGGACGGGCGTGGCCGCCTTGCTGAGCAATATCTGCGTCATGCGGCCGAGATACGCGTTCGGCGTGTACGACAGATAGGGCGCCGGTGCGCGCGCGCTGCCCGGCAGCGCGAACAGGGGCGTACCGTCCGCGTGCGTCGCCGAATACGGCGCGACGCTTTCGCTGCCGATCACGACGGATTCATACCGCGCGGGATCGAGCGGCCGCGGCTGTCCCGGATGGTGATACCCCATGACGAGATCGACGCCGCCCTCGACGAGCATCAGCACCGCGTCGTGGACATTGAGCGCGCGCAGGCGGGTCCGCAGGCATCCGAGGTCACGTTCGAGACCGGACAGCCAGTGCGGAAAAAACGTCAGCGCCAGCGTATGCGGCACGGCGAATTCGATCGTGGTCGACGCCGTGCCTTCGTGACTGCGCAACAAGGCGCGCGCCTCGTGCGCCTGCGTGAGGATCACGAGCGCCTGCGCATGAAACACCTCGCCGCTCTGCGTGAGGCGCGTCGGAAACGTCGAGCGATCGATGAGCTCGGTCCCCACCCACGCTTCGAGCGCCTGAATGCGCCGCGAAAACGCGGGCTGCGTCACATGCCGCAGCGCGGCCGACCGGCTGAAACTCCGCGTCTCGGCGAGCGAGACGAAGTCTTCGAGCCATTTGAGCTCCATCGCGCGCTCACCGCGCCGCGTGGGTCGCGAGCGCGGCCGGATCGGCGTGCGCGGTGGCGCCGCTCGACGCGTCGTCGGTCTCGCCCGCGGCTTCGCGCGCGGTCGCGGCCTGCTCGGTCGCGGCCGCCGCGCGCTGCTGCAGCGCCCACATCTGCGCATAGAGACCGCCCGCGTTCAGCAACGACGCGTGCGTGCCGCGCTCGACGATACGTCCATGGTCCATGACGAGAATCTGCTCGGCATGCACGATCGTCGACAGACGGTGCGCGATCATCAACGTCGTGCGGTCCTGCGCGATCAGACCGAGTTCGTGCTGGATCGCGCGCTCGGACTTCGAGTCGAGCGCCGACGTCGCCTCGTCGAAGATCAGGATCGACGGGTTCTTGAGGATCGTGCGCGCGATCGCGACGCGCTGCTTCTCGCCGCCCGACAGCTTGAGCCCGCGCTCGCCGACGGTCGTCTCGTACTGCGCGGGCAGGCTCTCGATAAACGCGTGGATATGCGCGGCGCGCGCGGCGGCGATGACCTCGTCGCGCGTCGCCGACGGGCGGCCGTATGCGATGTTGTAGTAGATCGTGTCGTTGAACAGCACCGTGTCCTGCGGCACGATGCCGATCGCCGCGCGCAGCGAATCCTGCGTGACGTCGCGGATATCCTGCCCGTCGATCGTGATGCGGCCGCCCGTGGCGCGATCGAGATCGTAAAAGCGGAACAGCAGCCGCGACAGCGTCGATTTGCCCGAACCGCTGTGTCCGACGACGGCCGTCGTCGTCCCGGCTTCGATCGTGAAGCTCAGATCCTCGAGGATGCGGCGCGTCGGCTCATAGGCGAAGTCCACGTGCTCGAACCGGACCGTCCCGCCCGCCACCGCGAGCCGCGGCGCATCGGGCCGATCCGCGACCTCCTGCACGACGTGGATGAGCCCGAACATCCGGTCCATGTCGGTCAGGCTTTGCTTGAGATCCCGATAGACCGCGCCGAGGAAATTCAGCGGGATATAGAGCTGCAGCATGAACGTGTTGATCAGCACGAGGTCGCCGAGCGTGAGCTTGCCGGCCATCACGCCCGAGACCGCGTGCCAGAGGATGAACACCATGCAGACGGCGATGATCGACTGTTGCCCGAAATTGAGCATCGACAGCGACTGCTGCGATTGGATCGCGGCGCTGCGGTATTTCTGCAGATTGACGTCGTAGCGTTCGGCCTCATAGCGCTCGTTGCCGAAGTACTTGACCGTCTCGTAGTTGATCAGCGAATCGATCGCGCGCGCGTTCGCCTTCGAGTCGAGCTCGTTCATCGTACGCCGGAAATGCGTGCGCCACTCGGTGACCTGGATCGTGAAGATCACATACGACGCGAGCGCGATCAGCGTGACGATCGCGTAGTAAGGCTCATAGCGGAACACGAAAAAGCACAGCACGAGCGTGACTTCGACGATCGTCGGCAGGATGTTGTAGAGCGAGTACGAGATCAGCGACTGGATGCCGCGCGTGCCGCGCTCGATATCGCGCGACATGCCGCCGGTCTGGCGTTCGAGATGGAACCGCAACGACAGCGCGTGCAAGTGCTCGAACACGCGCAATGCGATCTTGCGCGCCGCGCTCTGCGTGACCTTCGCGAACAGCAGCTCGCGCAACTCGGTCAGCGCCGACGTCGACAGCCGCACGAGCGCATAGGCGACGACGAGCGCGCCAAGGCCGCCGAGCAGCACGATCGCGGGCTCCTGCTGCGCGCGCGCGAGCGCCGTCAGATGCCGCGAGGCCGACAGATGATCGATGATCGACTTCATGACGACCGGCACGCCGAGATTCGCGAGCTTGGCGCCGATCAGGCACGTCAGCGCGAGCGCGACGCGCAGGCGATAGTCGGCAAGATAGGGCAGCAGCGAACGGATCGTCTGCCAGTCGTTGCGCGGAGCGCCGGGGATAGCGGGCGGCCCCGGCTCGGAAGGTGCGGAAACACGACGCATGGAGAACGTGAGCGAAGAGGGCGTGAGCGAAGAGGGAAATCCGGCGGTGTGCAGTGCAGCACGCCACGGCGTCCCGTACAATTGCGGGTGCCGTCATTGTCGCAGAACCCGCCGCCGAGCGTGCTCGGGCTCCGCGCCGCGGCCCGCTCCCGTACCCCGCATCCGACTCAGGCCCTATCGATGGACGCCCTTCCGAACCAGCTCCCCAACAATCAGGAACCCGCCTTGCGCGTGATGCCGCAGCCGCACGACGCGAACGTCCATGGCGACGTGTTCGGCGGCTGGATCATGTCGCAGGTCGACATCGCCGGCTCGATTCCCGCGGGCCGCCGCGCGAACGGCCGCGTCGCGACCGTCGCCGTGAATTCGTTCGTGTTCCGCGAGCCGGTCTTCGTCGGCGATCTGCTGAGCTTCTACACGAAGATCGTCAAGACGGGACGCACCTCGATCACGGTCGAGGTCGTCGTGTTCGCGCAGCGCATGCGCCTGGCCGATGAAGTCGTCAAGGTGACCGAAGCGACGTTGACGTATGTCGCGACGGGTCCCGATCGCCGGCCGCGCGAATTGCCGCCGCTCGCCTGATCGATCCGGACGGCAGGCCGCGTGCCGCGCGGTCTGCGCTTCGCGTCAAACCGTCGCGGCTTCGAAGATGCCGTCCGACGAGAGCAGCTCCGGAATCAAGCCGTGGTCGACGGGCTGGCTGTACAGATAGCCCTGGATCTCATTGCAGCCGTGCGCGACCAGGAAGTCGAGTTGCGACGTCGTTTCGACGCCCTCCGCGATGACCTGCAGATTCAACGCATGCGCAAGCGTGATGATCGCGGTGATGATCGTCTCGTCGTCGTGCGACACGCCGATATCGCTGACGAACGAGCGATCGATCTTGAGCCGGTCGACCGGAAAGCGCTTGAGATACGAAAGGCTCGAATACCCGGTGCCGAAATCGTCGATCGTCAGATGGATGCCGATGTCGTGAAGCTGGTTGAGCATCTCGGCCGCCTCTTCGGCGTTCGTCATGATGACGCTCTCGGTCAGTTCGATTTCGAGGTACTCGGGCGCGAGCCGCGTCTGTTCGAGCACGGACAGCACGATCTGCCGGATATCGGCGCGATGAAACTGGCGCGCCGACAGATTGACCGACACGCGCGCGGGCGGTAGGCCCGCATCCTGCCACGCCTGGTTCTGGCGGCACGCCTCGCGCAGCACCCATTCGCCGATCGCCTCGATGAGGCCGCTTTCTTCGGCGATCGGAATGAATTCCGACGGCATGACCAGACCCGCCTCGGGGTCCTGCCAGCGAACAAGCGCTTCGAGGCCGACGATGCGTCCGGTCGCGATATCGATCTGCGGCTGATACTGGAGCACGAATTCGTTGTCGCGCAGCGCGCGGCGCAAACGCCGCTCGAGATTCAGACGCGTGCCGACGCTTTCGTTCATCTCGGGCTGATAGAACTGGAACCGGTTGCGCCCGAGATCCTTCGCGCGATACATCGCGAGATCGGCCTTCTTGAGCAGCGTTTCCGCATCCTCGCCGTCCTGCGGGAACAGGCTCGCGCCGAGACTGCAGCCGACGTAGAACTCGTGCTCGTCGATCCAGACCGGCTCGCCGATCGCATGACGCACGCGCTCGGCCCAGTTGTTGAGCGCGCGCTCGTCCTCGGGGTCCGTCAGCACGACGACGAACTCGTCGCCGCCATGACGCGCGACGGTGTCGCTCGCGCGCACGCATGCGCCAAGCCGGCCCGCGACGACGGTCAGCAGCTTGTCGCCGAAGCTGTGGCCCAGGCTGTCGTTGACGTTCTTGAATCCGTCGAGATCGAGGAACACGACGGCGACGCGCCCCGACCCGCGCTGCGCGCGGCTGAGCGCCTGACTGAGCCGGTCGCGCAGCAGATTCCGGTTCGGCAGATGCGTGAGCGCGTCGTAATTCGCCTGATATTCGAGCTGTTCCTGGTACCGGATGAGCTCGGTCACGTCGTTGATGACGCCGACGTGATGCGTGATCGTGCCGTCGGCATCGGGCACGGGCGCGATATACAGCTGGTTCCAGAACAGCGCGCCGTCCTTGCGATAGTTGCGCAGCACCGCGCTGACCTCGCGATTCGCGCGCATCGCCGAACGCAGGGCGACGAGACCTTCCTGTTGATTGTCGTCACGCTGAAGGAAGCGGCAGTCCTTGCCGATGACCTCATGCGTCTCGTAACCCGTGATGCGCCGGAACGCGGGATTCACGTACTCGATGACGTTCTGGCCGTCGACATGCATCGTGATCAGGATCGCGTTGACGCTCGCATCGACCGCGCGGCTCTGAATCCGCAGCGCCTGGTCGGTTCGCTTGCGATCCGTGACGTCCGTGTACGAGCCGAGCACGCCGACCGTCTGACCGTTCGCATCCTTGAGCGGCAGCACGTTCGCGACGATCGCGTGGCGTTGACCGTCGACGACGATCTCGTCTTCGTAATTCAGTTGCGGCACGCCCGTCGTCAGGACGTCGAGATCGCGCTTGCGCTGCCGATCGATGTCGTGCGCCCATGGCAGCTCGGCATCGGCGCGTCCGACGACCTGCTCGGGATAGGCGAAGCCCGCATCGCGCGCGAACGCGGAGTTGCTGCCGAGAAAGCGCGAATCGAGATCCTTCCAGTAGATCCGCTGCGGAATGTTGTCGATGATGCTTTCGAGCATCTGATTCGACTGCGTGAGCGCGGCCTCGGCGCTGAGCTGCGACGTCAGATCCTCGGCGAGCACGGCGGTCGAGAAACGCCCGTCGAACGTCAGCGGATAGAAGGTGATGTCGGCGCTGAAGATCGAACCGTCGCGCCGCAGGTAATGCCAGATGCCCGCGCGCGTGCGGCCGTCGTCGAGCTGGTTCGGCGCATGACGCGAGAGGAACCGCGCCAGGCGCTGCTTCTCGCTGTCGGGCCGGAAATCGAGCAAGGTCATGGCGCGGAACTCGGACTCCGAGTAGCCGAGCTGCTTCACGGCCATCGAGTTGACGGCGAGGATCTCGAGTGTCGACGCGTCGTAGATCCACATCGTGACGGGGTGCGCGTCGAACAACTGGCGAAACCGCGCGTCGCTCTGGCGCGCGACCTGTGCGGCGCGCATGCGCTCGCGCGCCGCACGGTCGCGGATCGCAAACGCATACACGAGCAGGCCGATGCCCGAGAGCGTCGCGAACAACAGCGTGATCGTCGCCGCGCGCGTGCGATGCGCCGACTGCGCGAGCCGATCGGCCAGCGCATGGTCCTCGTGAACGCGCAGCGCGGCGAGCGCATCGCTGACGTCGCGCCGATCGTCGGCGAGTTCGGGATCGTCGGGCACGGTGCCGTGCCCGGGCGTCGCGAGTTCGAGATCGGCGCGCCAGCGCGTGACTTTGTCGTCGAGATTGTCGAGCGCCGCGAGCTGCGCACGGTCGCCGGCGACCGTGCGGCGCATCCGCTCGGCGATTCGACGCAGGTCGGTCGCGCTACGCTCGACCTGGGCCTGCGGCACGTCCTTGTGATGCTTCGCGGCGGCCTCGTAAAGCGCGCGCTCGTCATAGAGCCCGTGCAGATACGCTTCGAGATCCTCTTTCATCTGAAGCGACCGCGCCATCCACGTATCCGCCTCGGATTGTCCGAGTATCTGCGTGTAGGCGATGAACCCGTTCGCGCCGACGGCCGCGCAGACGACGGCCAGCGTGATCAGGAGTCGTTTGGAAAAAAAGGAGCTCATATCCCCGTTTTCGCCGCGGGGTCTCGCCGGCGTCCGTGTATGGATTGCGTAAAAATCGGTCTATCCAACGGGTAACGGCACCATTCCAAAAATCATGAGCGCGAAAACAATAAATGTGGGCGCATTCGTCGGTTAAATCGCCCAACACACCGCCAACTCGCTAAACATATTCAATTCGGATCGTCCGAACGCCGCCGGCGATCAACGCAGGCACCGCCCTGCCGAAACGCACCGATCCGAGCGACGATCAGTGCGCGCGCAGACCGAATTCGGTCATGGCCGCCCCGAAGTCTTCACTACGCCGGGCTTTGCGCGCGAGCTTCGCGAGCGCGTATCGCTGCCCGATCGTCAACGCCGACCACGCTTGCTGCGCGATATCGTCGACGCCATGCTGCGCGGCTTGCGCGATGACGGTATCGGGCACCGCCGCCGGCGCGAGCGTCTCGACGTCCTCGCACGCCTGCGTCTCGACCGGGCCGATCGACGCGTGGCTCACGCAAGGTTCGAGCACGCGCGCAAACGCCGTCGCGCTCGCCTCGTCGAATGCCGGTTCGATGCGCGCGAGTGTCGCGCGATCGCCCTCGGGCAGCGCCTGCCACTGCGCGAGCGACAGCCGGTATCCGCACCGGTCGAGGTAGAACCGCACGCCGAGCGGCATGAACGCAAGCGGTTCCGGTTGCGCGCGCTCGAACGCGAACAGATAGAGGCTCGAAGCGTAAGTCATGATCAGCGCCTAAAATCGAGGTCATGCGAACGCCCGCATTGTGGCACGCGAGTCCCCCCATTCCCACGCGCAGCGCATGATCGAATCTACCGATAGCGATATCCACACGACGATGAGCGTGCCGGTCGTGCGTCATCGCGGCGAGCAGGCGAGCCGTACGACAGACCGCATCGCGCAGGAATGGCCGGTCGCGATCGTCTGCAACGGCATTTCGCATGCGGTCATGATGTGCACGCCGGCGGACCTCGACGCGTTCGCGCTCGGCTTCGTGCTGACCGAGGGCATCGCCGCGCGACGCAGCGACGTCGTCGACATCGAAGTCGTCTGGCACGCCGCGAGCGCCGAGGTCGAGGTCACGCTCGTCCAGCATGCGTTCAGCGAACTCAAGGTCAGGCGGCGCAGTCTCGCGGGCCGCTCGGGCTGCGGCGTCTGCGGAATCGAGAGCATCGAGCTGCTCGACCTCGCGGCCGAGCCCGTCGCACCAGGCCCTTTTCTGTCGACGCTCGATCCGCAGGCCGTCGCGCGCGCCGCGGCCAGCCTGCCCGATCGGCAGACCCTGCAAAAGCAAACGGGCGGCGTCCACGCGGCCGCGTGGTGCAACGCGGCCGGCGAGATCGTCCACGTCTGCGAGGACGTCGGCCGGCACAACGCGCTCGACAAGCTGATCGGCGCCGTCACGTTCGCGCGCGCTTCGACGCAGGACGGCTTCGTGTTCCTGTCGAGCCGCGCGAGCTACGAACTCATACGCAAGGCCGCGCGCGTGAACGTGCCGATGATCGCGACGATTTCCGCGCCGACCTCGCTCGCGATCGACATCGCGAAGCAGGCCGGCATCCGGCTCGTCGCATTCGCGCGCGGCGACGGTTTCGTCGAATACGCGCCGGCCTGATCGCTCGATCCGCTCGATCCGCTCGGCCCGCCCGATCCGCTCAGTCGAACTGCGCGAAGTTCGGCGTGCGCTTTTCCATGAACGCCGCAAACGCCTCGCGCGCCTCGGGCGCGACGAGCATCTTCGCGAACTGGGCGCCTTCCTCGGTCATGCGTGCGAGCACGGCCGGACGATTCGCGTCCTTCATGAGCGACTTCGTCGCGCGCAGCGAGGCGGACGGCAGCGCGGCGAGCTTCTTGGCTTGCGCGAGCGCGAACGCATTGACCTCGCCGGCCGGCAACACGCGGCTCACGAGCCCCATCGCGAGCGCCTCGGCGGCATCGAAGGCCTCGCCGAGCAGCAGCTTCTCGGCCGCGCGCTGATAGCCCGTCAATTGCGGCAGCAGCAAGCTCGATGCGGCCTCGGGACATAGGCCGAGCTGCGTGAACGGCAGCGAGAAACGTGCGTTGTCGCCTGCGTAGACGAGATCGCAATGGAGCAGCAGCGTCGTGCCGATCCCGACCGCGACGCCCGCGACCGCGGCCACGATCGGCTTGCGCGCGTTCGCGATGCCGCGCAGAAACTGGAACACGGGCGCGTTCTCGCCGCTCGCCGGGTTTTTCATGAAGTCGGCGAGATCGTTGCCCGCGCTGAACACCTGCGCATCGCCATGAATCAGCACCGCGCGCACCGATGCGTCGGCGGCCGCTTCGGCGAGACCGTCCGACATCGCCTGATACATCGCGACCGTGATCGCATTCTTCTTCTGGACGCGATTGAACGCGATCACCAGCACGGCGCCGTCGCGGCGGACCACGACGTCCGTGTTGCTCTCGACTCCTGTCTCCATCTCTGTCTCCTCTGTCGAAACACAAACGGCCTGCACAAGGCAGGCCGTCGTTCAGGTGAACATCGCCGGCGCGATCCTCAGACGCGCTCGATGATGCCCGCGGCGCCCATGCCGGTGCCCACGCACATCGTCACCATCCCGTACTTGAGATTGTGACGGTGCAGCGCATGCACGGCCGTCGCCGCGCGAATCGCACCGGTCGCGCCGAGCGGGTGACCGAGCGCGATCGCGCCGCCCATCCGATTGACCTTCGAACGGTCGAGGCCGAGGTCCTGGATCACCGCGAGCGCCTGGGCTGCGAACGCCTCGTTGAGTTCGATCCAGTCGAGATCGTCCTGCTTGAGACCGGCTGCCTTGAGCGCCGCCGGAATCGCGACCTTCGGGCCGATCCCCATGATCTCGGGCGGCACGCCGCGCACGGCGAAGCTCACGAAGCGCGCGAGCGGCGTCAGATTGAACTGCTTGAGGATCTTCTCGGACACGACGATCAGCGCGCCCGCGCCATCGGACGTCTGCGAACTGTTGCCGGCCGTGACCGATCCCTTGTTCGCGAACACCGTCTTGAGCTTGCCGAGGCCTTCGATCGACGTATCGGCGCGCGGACCTTCGTCGAGACGAATCACGCGCTCGCGGATCTTGACCTCGCCCGTCGACAGATCCGGCGTGTGCTCGCGCACGGTGAACGGCGCGATCTCGGCATCGAACTCACCCGCGGCTTGCGCGGCGAGCGCCTTCTGATGCGATTCGAGCGAGAACTGATCCTGCGCGTCGCGGCTGATCTTCCATTGCTCGGCGACCTTCTCGGCCGTCATGCCCATGCCGTATGCGATGCCGACATTCTCGTCGCGTTCGAAGATCGTCGGCGACATCGACGGCTTGTTGCCCATCATCGGCACCATGCTCATCGACTCGACGCCGCCCGCGATCATGACGTCCGACTCGCCGACCCGGATGCGGTCCGCCGCCATCGCGAGCGCGGTCACGCCCGATGCGCAGAAGCGATTGACGGTCACGCCGCCGATCGTGTTCGGCAGGCCCGCGAGCAGCACGCCGAGACGCGCGATGTTCAGGCCTTGCTCACCTTCGGGAATCGCGCAGCCGATGATCGCGTCTTCGACGAGACTCGTATCGAGGCCCGGCACTTGGGCGAAGGCCGACTGGATCGCGTGAACCAGCAATTCGTCGGGGCGCGTGTTGCGGAACACACCGCGCGGGGCCTTGCCGATCGGCGTACGGCTCGCGGCGACGATATAAGCGTCTTGCAGTTGTTTGCTCATTTGATGCTCCAGTGTGCGCTCAGTTGCGAACCGGCTTGCCGGTCTGCAACAGGCCCATGATCCGTTCCTGCGTCTTCGCGGTGCCCAGCAGCTCGACGAACGCATTGCGCTCGAGCTTGAGCAGCCATTCCTCGTCGACGAGACTGCCTGCCTCGACATCGCCGCCGCAGACGGCTTCGGCGATCTTGCTCGCGATCAGATAGTCGTGCGCCGAGATAAAGCGGCCGTCGCGCATGTTCACGAGTTGCGCCTTGATCGTCGCGACGCCCGAGCGGCCCGCGACCGGGATCGCACGCGGACGCAGCGGCGGACGATAGCCTGCGTCGGACAGCGCGCGCGCTTCGTTGCGCGCCGTGTGAAGCAGTTCGAACACGTTGAAGACGATCGTGTCGCTCGGCTTCAGATACCCCATCTGCCGCGCCTCGATCGCCGAGCTCGACACCTTCGCGGTCGCGGCGTTCGTGAACGACTTCGTGAGGAACTGCAGCAGGTTCGTGCTATCCGCCGCCGCGGCCGCCTCGGCGGCGCGCAGCGCCGCTTCCTTGAGACCGCCGCCGGCCGGCACGAGACCCACGCCGATTTCAACGAGACCGAAGAAGCTTTCGACGTGCGCGACACGCTTCGCGCTATGCAGCGACAGCTCGCAGCCGCCGCCGAGCGCGATGCCCGACACGGCGACGACGACCGGCACGTTCGCGTACTTGACGCGCATCATGCCGTCCTGGAACTTCTTGACGAACGGTTCGATGCCCTTGGCGCCGCCCGTCATGAACGCGGGCATCGCCTCTTCGAGATTCGCGCCCGCCGAGAACGGGCCGCCCGGCGTGCCGAGCTTCAGCGAAGTCGGTTGCCAGATCACGACGCCCTTGTACGACTGCTCGGCGAGATCGATCGCTTTCGCGATGCCGTCGAGCACCGACGGTCCGATCGTGTTCATCTTGCTCTTGAACGAGACGACGACGATGTCGTCCTCGCCCGGCGCATCGTCGACCCATGCACGCACGGTATCGGTTTCGAACAGCGTCTTGCCGTACTTGAGCGGATCGGCGCCCTGCTCGCCGACGAGCGGCGCGCGGAAGACCTGACGGCCGTAGACCGGCAACTGGCTGCGCGGCACGAACGCGTTCGCGGCCGGCGAGTACGAGCCGCTCGCGCCATGCACGCCGTTGTTGTCGGCGACGCGGCCTTCGAAGACCCATGCCGGCAGCGGCGCGTTCGAGAGCGCCTTGCCCGCGTCGATATCGGCCTTGACCCATTCGGCGACCTGCTTCCAGCCCGCGGCTTGCCAGCCTTCGAACGGACCTTCGTTCCAGCCGAAGCCCCAACGGATCGCGAGGTCCACGTCGCGCGCGTTGTCGGCGATCGACTCGAGATGCACGGCGATGTAGTGGAAGACATCGCGGAAGATCGACCAGAGGAATTGCGCCTGCGCGTTGTCGGACTCGCGCAGCAGCTTCAGACGCTCGGCCGCGGGACGCTTGAGAATGCGGCCGACGAGTTCGTCGGCCTTCGCGCCCGACTCGACGTACTCGCCCTTCGCGGCGTCGAGCACCTTGATCGTCTTGCCTTCCTTCTTGTAGAAGCCCGCGCCCGTCTTCTGACCGAGCGCGCCCTTCTCGACGAGCGCCTTGAGCACCGCCGGCGTCTGGTAGACCGGATAGAACGGGTCGTCGGGCAACGTGTCCTGCATCGTCTTGATCACGTGGGCCATCGTGTCGAGACCGACGACGTCCGCCGTGCGGAACGTCGCGGACTTCGCGCGGCCGAGGCGCGCGCCCGTGAGATCGTCGACGACGTCGAAGCCGAGGCCGAATTTCGCGGCTTCCGTGACGACGGCGAGGATCGAGAAGATCCCGACGCGGTTCGCGATGAAGTTCGGCGTGTCCTTCGCGCGCACGACGCCCTTGCCGACGACGCTCGTCAGGAAGGTTTCGAGATCGTCGAGGATCTGCGGCGCGGTCGTCACGGTCGGGATCAGTTCGACCAGATGCATGTACCGCGGCGGATTGAAGAAGTGCACGCCGCAGAAGCGCGCCTTGAGCGCGTCGTCGAAGCCCTCGGACAACGCGGTGATCGACAGGCCCGACGTGTTCGACGCGAAGATCGTGTTCGCGCCGAGCGCGGGCGCGACCTTCTTGTAGAGGTCATGCTTCCAGTCCATGCGCTCGGCGATCGCTTCGATCACGAGATCGCAGTCCTTGAGCTTGTCGAGGTCGTCCTCGTAGTTCGCGGGCTCGATGTACTGGGCGTCGTCCTTGACGCCGAACGGCGCGGGGCTCAGTTTCTTGAGCGTCTCGATCGCCTTGAGCGCGATCGCGTTCTTCGGGCCTTCCTTCGCGGGCAGATCGAACAACAGCACCGGCACTTTCGCGTTGACGAGGTGCGCCGCGATCTGCGCCCCCATCACGCCCGCGCCGAGCACGGCGACCTTGCGAATGATCAGATTGCTCACAGAGATTCTCCGGGTATGACGATTCGGTTCAGAACAATTCGGCTTCGAGTTCGAGCAGCGGCTTGACGCCCGCGCGCGCGGCGCGGATCTGGTAGGCCGTCTCGGGCAGCAGCTTCGCGAAGTAGAAGCGCGCGGTCGCGAGCTTCGCCTTGTAGAACGGATCGCCGCTCGCCTGCTTGTCGAGCGCGATGCGCGCCATGCGCGCCCAGAAGTACGCGAACACGACGTGACCCGCGACACGCAGATACGGCACGGCGGCCGCGCCGACTTCGTCGGGGTTCGCCATCGCCTTCATGCCGATTTCCATCGTGAGCTTCTGGAGCTTTTCGCCGATGTCGGCGAGCGGGTTGATGAACTCCTGCATCTCCGACTTGACGCCTTCCTGCTCGACGAACTCCTGGACGATCTTGCCGAACTTCTTCATCTTCGCGCCCATGTCGCCGAGCACCTTGCGGCCGAGCAAATCGAGCGACTGAATCGTGTTCGTGCCTTCATAGATCATGTTGATCCGCGCGTCGCGCACGTACTGCTCCATGCCCCATTCGCGAATGAAACCGTGGCCGCCGAAGACCTGGAGACCGAGGTTGGTCGCCTCGAATGCGTTGTCCGTCAGGAAGGCCTTGATGATCGGCGTGAGCAACGCGACGAGATCGGCCGCGTCCTTGCGCACGTCTTCGTCTTCATGCGAAAGCTCGCGGTCGATCTGCAGCGCGATCCAGTACGAGAACGCGCGGCCGGCTTCGACATAGGCTTTCTGCGTGAGCAGCATGCGGCGCACGTCGGGGTGCACGATGATCGGATCGGCGGGCTTGTCGGGCGCCTTCGGGCCGGTCAGCGAGCGCATCTGCAGACGGTCCTTCGCGTAGGCGAGCGAGTTCTGGTAGGCGACTTCGGTCAGCCCCAGACCTTGCATGCCGACGCCCAGGCGCGCGGCGTTCATCATGACGAACATCGCGTTGAGCCCCTTGTTCGGCTCGCCGACGAGCGTGCCGATGGCCCCGTCGAGGTTCATCACGCACGTCGAGTTGCCGTGGATGCCCATCTTGTGCTCGATCGAGCCGCACTGGATGCCGTTGCGCGTGCCGATGCCGCCTTCGGGCGTCACGTTGAACTTCGGCACCGCGAACAGCGAGATGCCCTTCGTGCCGGCCGGCGCATCGGGCAGCCGCGCGAGCACGAGGTGAACGATATTGTCGGCGAGGTCATGTTCGCCGCTCGAGATGAAGATCTTCGTGCCCGAGATCGCGTACGTGCCGTCGGCCTGCGGTTCGGCCTTCGTGCGCAGCATGCCGAGATCCGTACCGCAATGCGGCTCGGTCAGACACATCGTGCCCGTCCATTCGCCCGAGACGAGCTTGTGCAGATAGATGCGCTTCTGTTCGTCGGTGCCGTGCGCGTGCAGGGCTTCGTATGCGCCGTGCGAGAGACCCGGATACATCGTCCAGGCCTGGTTCGCCGAGTTCAGCATTTCGTAAAGCGCATTGTTCACGAACATCGGCAGGCCCTGGCCGCCGAAGTCGGGATCGCATGCGAGCGCGGGCCAGCCCGCTTCGACGTACTGCTGATAGGCCTCCTTGAAACCCGCGGGCGTCGTCACGACGCCGTCGTTCCAATGGCAGCCTTCCTCGTCGCCGCTGCGGTTCAGCGGGAACACCACATCTGCGCAGAACTTGCCGGCCTCTTCGATCACCTGATTGATCGTCTCGGCGTCGATGTCCGCATGCTTGGGCATCTGCTTGAGTTCGGCTTCGACATTCAGCAGTTCGTGCAGGACGAATTGCATATCGCGCAGCGGCGCGGCGTACTCACCCATGTGTCTCTCCAAAAAAATCCGACTACGCCGCGGCGGCTCGCCGCGCACGCGTCAAGCTTTGATGCTCTGATATGAATCGAACAGCTTTTCGAGCGCACTGCGCGCGATATCGACCGCGTTGGCCAGCCGCAGGAAGCGTCCGTCGTGATGCAGGCCGAGCGTCAGGCTGTACAGCTCGAACACCATCATCTGCGGATCGGTGTTCTCGCGCAGATGACCCTCGTCCATCGCCTGACCGATCGCACGCAGCAATGCCTCGCGCCAGATCGTCACGCTCTGCACGAGCTCCTCGCGAACCGGACTGTCCGCGCGATCGTCATACTCGACGGCGCCGCTGATGTAGATGCAGCCCGTCGTGACTTCCTGCACGCGCCGATCGATCCAGCGCCACATCATCGCGCGCAGACGCGGCATGCCGCGCGGCTCGCGAATGGCCGGATAGAACACCTCCTGCTCGAAACGGCGGTGATACTCCTTGACCACCTCGACCTGCAGATCCTCGCGCGAACCGAAATGCGCGAAGACCCCGCTCTTGCTCATCTGCATGCGCTCGGCGAGCAAGCCGATCGTCAGTCCCTCGAGACCGTCGCGGCTTGCGAGATCGAGCGCCGCATCGAGAATCGCGGCTCGTGTTTGTTCGCCTTTTCGCATATCTTTTTCTACCGTCCCAACATGTCAAACTAAAAACGAACGGCCGTACTATTGTGTTGTGTCGGCCGCCTGTGCCACAAGCTTTTTATTAGAAACCGTGATCTAACCGGGACGGCCGGATCCGGAAGCCGGATCGGCCTCGGGGCGGGCCGACGCGCTGGGGATCGCGCGCGGGCCTGGGGGAGGTTCGGGCGAGACGGCGTTTCAAGCGGCCGTCTCGTCGTGTCGCCCAATGATCGCCGCCTTTTCGAACGAGCGGTCTAATCGTATTCACCGATCGTCAACATTTTCATCGCGAGCCGGTACGCGTTGTAAGTGAACCAGTTAACGAATCGCACGGGCAGCGGCCGGGCCGCGTAGCGCTGCGGATCGATCGCGGGCGAGTCGTCGAACGCCGAGCGGATCGCCTCGCGCAGGCTCGACACGACGGGGTCGTTGACGATCACGACGTTCGCTTCGTGGTTGAGCACGAGGCTCAGCGCGTCGAGGTTCGACGAACCGACCGTCGCCCAGTTGCCGTCGATGACGGCGACCTTGCCGTGCAGCAGCGTCTTGTTGTATTCGGCAATCTGCGCCCCAGCGGCCATCAGCATGCCGTAGAGCGACGGCACGGCGTAGTCGAGCACGCGGAATTCCTTGCGGCCGATCAGCAGGCGCACGGCGACACCGCGCTCGGCCGCCTCGACGAGCGCCCGACGCAGCTTGCGGCCGGGCACGAAATACGGATTCGCGAGCAGGATCTCCTCGCGCGCGCGGCCGATCGCATGGAGATAGGTCTTCTCGATCGTGCGCCGGCGATTGAGGTTGTCGCGCGCGACAAAGGCGACCTCGGACGCGCGCGAAGCGGCTTCGATCGAGGGCGTGAGCGTGCGGCGCACGAAGGCCAAGGTGCGTTCGAGGCTCGACGCGACCGGATTCCGGTCAAGCCGTTGCCATTGAAGATCGAACGCGGCATCGACCTCGGAGGCGACCGGGCCGATCAGCTCGACCGCGAAGTCCCATCGGGGCGCATCGAGCCGGACGCCTTCGTTTTCGAGATCGTCGACGATATTGATGCCGCCGACGAAGCTGATCGTCTCGTCGATCGACGCGATCTTGCGGTGCGTGCGCGCAAAGCCGAAACGGCCGAACAGATGCGGATTGAAGATCCGGAAGCGCACGCCGTGCGCGCGCCAGTCGTCGTAGAACCTCAGCACGCGATGGGTGCCGATGCCGTCGGTGATCACGCGCACGTCGATCCCGCGCCGTGCCGCGTCGACAAGCGCCGCGGAGACCTTCTCGCCGGCGTCGTCGTCGCTGAAGATATAGACCTCGAGCACGACGCATCGCGTGGCCGC
The DNA here is from genome assembly GCF_003628125.1 of Pararobbsia silviterrae. Lineage (GTDB taxonomy): Bacteria > Pseudomonadota > Gammaproteobacteria > Burkholderiales > Burkholderiaceae > Pararobbsia > Pararobbsia silviterrae. Next base: position 654,929 of record NZ_RBZU01000001.1, on the reverse strand, counting down.
GCGGATCCGTTCGACGAGCGCCTCGAAATACGCGTCGCCCGAGCGGAACAAGCGCAGGCGATTGCCGGCCGAAAACGCGAGACGCGCGCTGCCGCGCGCTTTCGGAAATGCGCGCGCGGTGTCGCTCGCGGGGTGGGCGGACTCGTGCTCGTGCTCGGATCCAGACCCGGACCCCAACCCGGGCGACGCGAACTCCTGGGCTCGCGCAGGTCGCATCGCGTTGTCGGGGTTCGGCGTCATGCGGCGGTCCGCAGACGGTGCGGCAGTTCAAGGATCGCTTGCGCGTTCGATCGCGAGAAGCAGCGCTCGGCGGCCTCGCGATATGGCAGCCAGACCCAGTCCGTATGCTCGCGCGGCGCGAGTACGACGTCGATATCGCGCGGCACCGTGAGTCCGAACCAGTGCTCGGTGTTGCGCACGACGCCGGGCGCATAGCGATGGCGCCACACCGGATAGATCTCGTAGTCGATCGTATGACGCCAATCGGCCAATGCCGTGCGCGGCACGCGATCGGTCCCGACGGCGATACCCGTTTCCTCGCCGACCTCGCGCGCGGCGACATCGAGCAAGGGCTCGTCGAGCCGATCCTTCGATCCCGTTACCGATTGCCAGAAGCCGGGCCGGTCGGCGCGCTCGATCAGCAGCACGTCGAGCTCGGCCGTGTGGATGACGACGAGGACGGATTCGGGAATCTTGAAAGGCCGCATTGCGATTGCCGCTGTCGGTGACGGGAGTGAAAACACCGTAACGATAGCAGGCGAGCGTTGAAATGGCGCGATGGCCAAAAGACCAACAATGGGCTATCGACGGCCCAAGGCGTATGACCTGTGCGACGCTTGTCGAAGTCCGCGGTGCATTGCATCCCCTGCACACACCAATGCGAAAGGGCGCTTATTAGGCGCCCTTTCCGTTCCGCCCCGGAGTCTGAGCACTGACTGTTTGGCACTCCGCTTGCGCGGGCGTGGCCAGGAGAAGACAGAGCCGGGGCATACGAGCGCAACTCTATCATGCAAGGAGTTTAGGAATGGAAGACTTTTACGACCAGTTGATTCTGACCTTGTCGGCCCCGCGACTCGACAAGTACCACGATCATGCGGCGCGATCGTCGAACCTCAACCTCGTCGCGCGCTACGTGCACAACATGGACGTCTGCCAGCGTCTGACGCACGGGCTGCATCTGCTCGAGGTATCGCTGCGAAACAAGGTTCACACGACGTTCACGACGGCATTCGACACACCATGCTGGTACGACCTTCCCGACCTGTTCGCCCATCCTCAGCGAAGTATGAGGCGAAAAAAAACCTCCCGGCTTTCACCGGGAGGTCGTGCGTCGAATGCCGAAGCGCGCCGCGACGTCGTCAGACCGTCTTCGCGGGCTCCTGCGTGCGCAGGCGGATATGCAACTCGCGCAGTTGCTTTTCGTCGACTTCGCTCGGCGCCTGCGTGAGCAGACATTGCGCGCGCTGCGTCTTCGGGAACGCGATCACGTCGCGAATCGAATCCGCGCCGGCCATCATCGTGACGATGCGGTCGAGGCCGAATGCGATACCGCCATGCGGCGGCGCGCCGTACTGGAGCGCGTCGAGCAGGAAGCCGAACTTGTCGCGGGCTTCCTCGGCGCCGATCTTCATCGCGCGGAACACCTTGCTCTGAATCTCCTCACGGTGAATCCGGACCGATCCGCCGCCGATTTCCCAGCCGTTGAGCACCATGTCGTACGCCTTCGCGAGGCAACGGCCCGGATCGGCTTCGAGATAGTCGACGTGCTCGTCCTTCGGGCTCGTGAACGGATGGTGCGCCGCCACCCAGCGCGAGTTCTCTTCGTCGTACTCGAACATCGGGAAATCGACGACCCACAGCGGACGCCATGCCTGTTCCGACAAGCCCTTCTCGACGCCGAAGTCCGAATGGCCGATCTTCAGACGCAATGCGCCGAGACTGTCGTTGACGACCTTCGCGCGATCCGCCGCGAAGAAAATGATGTCGCCGTCTTGCGCACCCGTGCGCTCGAGGATCGTCGCGACCGCCGCGTCGTGCAGGTTCTTGACGATCGGGCTTTGCAGACCGTCGCGGCCCTTCGCGACTTCGTTGACCTTGATCCACGCGAGACCCTTCGCGCCGTAGATCTTGACGAAATCCGTATAGCTGTCGATATCGCCGCGCGAAAGCTCGCCGCCATGCGGCACGCGCAATGCGGCGACGCGCCCGTCCTTCGTATTCGCGGGCGTGCTGAAGACCTTGAACTCGACATCCTGCATCGCGTCGGTCAGCTCGGTGAATTCGAGCTTCACGCGCAGATCGGGCTTGTCCGAGCCGAAGCGGCGCATCGCCTCTTCGTACTTCATGACGGGGATCGAGTCACCGAGGTCGACGTTCATCGTGTTGCGGAACACGGTCCGGATCATCGTCTCGAACAGGTCGCGAATCTCCTGCTCGCCGAGGAACGACGTTTCGCAATCGATCTGCGTGAATTCGGGCTGACGATCGGCGCGCAGGTCCTCGTCACGGAAGCACTTCGTGATCTGGTAGTAGCGATCGAAGTTCGCCACCATGAGCATCTGCTTGAACAACTGCGGCGACTGCGGCAGCGCGAAGAAATGGCCCGGGTTCACGCGCGACGGCACGAGATAGTCGCGCGCGCCTTCCGGCGTGCTCTTCGTGAGCATCGGCGTCTCGATGTCGATGAAGCCTTGCGCGTCGAGATACTTGCGGACTTCCATCGCGACGCGATAACGCAGACGCAGATTCTGTTGCATCTGCGGACGGCGCAGATCGAGCACGCGATGCGTGAGGCGCGTCGTTTCCGAGAGGTTGTCGTCGTCGAGCTGGAACGGCGGCGTGATCGACGGATTCAACACTTCGAGCTCATGGCAGAGCACTTCGATCTTGCCGCTGTTGAGACCCGCATTCTCGGTGCCGGCCGGACGCGCGCGCACGAGGCCCGACACGCGCACGCAATATTCGTTGCGCACGCCTTCGGCCACCGCGAACATCTCGGCGCGATCGGGGTCGCAGACGACCTGGACCAGGCCTTCACGGTCGCGCAGATCGATGAAGATCACGCCGCCATGGTCGCGGCGGCGATGGACCCAGCCGCACAGGGAAACGGTCTGGCCGAGCAGGGCTTCAGTCACCAGCCCGCAGTATTGAGTTCTCATCGACATGATATGGACTTTCGCTCAGTAGCTTCGTTGCTTCGTGTATTCGGTATAGGGAACTTCGATACTTACAGCGGCGGATCGATCTGGCGTCGCACCGGCGCGCTCGGCGCCACCACGCCCATCGACACGATGTACTTCAGCGCCGCGTCGACGGTCATGTCGAGTTCGACGACCTCGCTACGCGGCAACATCAGAAAGAATCCCGACGTCGGGTTCGGCGTCGTCGGCACATAGACGCTCACATGATCGCCGTGCAGGTGATTCGCGACGTCGCCGCCCGGAATCCCCGTCATGAACGCGATCGTGAAGCAGCCCTTGCGCGGATATTCGATCAGCAGCGCCTTGCGGAACGCATTGCCGCTGCTCGACAGCAGCGTATCGGACACCTGCTTGACGCTCGTGTAGAGCGGCCCGACGATCGGAATGTGCGCGAGCAGCGTCTCCCACCACATGACGAGCTTCTGCCCGATGAAATTCTGCGTGAGCAGGCCCACGATGAAAATGAAGACGAGCGTGAGCACGGCGCCGATGCCGGGCAGGTTGTAGCCGAGCAGGCGCTCGGGCTGCCACGCGCTGGGCAACAGGTTCAGCGTCTGATCCATCGTGCCGATCACGAGCCCGAGCACCCAGAGCGTGATCGCCAGCGGCACCAGCACGAGCAGGCCGGTCAGGAAGTACGTCTTGAGCGTGACTTTCTTGGTCGTCTTCGCAGTCTTTGCTGTCATCGGTCTTGTCTAGGAAGAAGACGCCGCGCCGTCGGAGGACGCTGCGCCCGAACTCGAGGCCGGAGCCGCCGACGCGGTGGACGACGATTCCGAGGTCGCTGCCGACGACGTCTCGCTGCCGGCCGTCGAGGCCGACTCGGCGCCGCCGCTCGTCGCGGCCGCGCCCGTCTTGCCCGTCGTCGCCGGGGCACCGCCATTGTTGCGGAAATCCGTGACATACCAACCGCTGCCCTTGAGCTGGAACCCCGCGGCCGTCACTTGCTTGCGAAAGGTGTCCTTATTGCACTCGGGGCATACGGACAACGGCGGATCGGAGATCTTGCGCAAGAGATCCTGCGCGAAACCGCACGATTCGCACCGGTAAGCATAGATCGGCATGACTGGTATCCCTGACAGGTGACGCAAAACCCTGAATTATAGACGGAAAGCCGAAATGCAAGATCGGCGCGACGTACACGGCCCCGATCCGTTCGACACGGGCCCTCGCGCGGCCGCGCGTCGAGAGCCCGCACGGCCTAGCGGCGGCGCCATTCGAGCCAACGCTCGACGCCCGCGAACAGCGCCATCGAATCGTCGACCTCGCGCTCTCTCAGGCATTCGAACGCCGGGTCGAGCAGACGGTGGAGCTCGTCGAGCGATGTGCCGAACGGCGGCCCCGACGGCTTGTGCGTGACGAAGAACAGCCCCGCGAGCACGCCGCCGCGCGGCAGCAAATCGGCCATGCGGTCCGCATAAGCGGGCCGCATCGCAGGCGGCAGCGCGCAGAAGAACGTACGCTCGTAGATCCAGTCGATCTCGCGAGCGGGTGTGAAGTCGAAGAAATCGGCCTCGCGCACGATATCGGCGTGCGACGCACCGAGCTGCTCGCGCGCGACGGCCACGGCTGTCGGCGAAAAATCGATCGCCTCGACCGCGAAGCCGTGTTCGACGAGCCACCGGGCCTCGTAGGCGCGGCCGCAGCCGGGGATCAGCACGTGGGGTAAGCGGGCGTCAGGCCGGCTTGGGCTGCTTGGGCTGCTTGGGTGGCTGGGGTCGTTCGGGTCGTTCGAGGTACGCAAACGATGCCGATCGCGTTCGACGGCCGCCGCGGCATGTCCCCCTTGCACCGCGGCGACGGGCATGCCGCCGAACACCCGATCGCCGCGCAGGACGTCGCCCGCGAACGTCTCGAACACGCGCGGCACGCCATGCTGGTCCCAGGGCGTGAACCCCTTGTCGAACCGCTCGCTCCAGAACTCGGGGCGCGCGGGGTCATGGAAAGCAAACTGATCGCGACTGGGCTGGCTCATTTCGACGGTTCCCGCTATAGCGCCTGGACGGCGCCCTTCGATCACATCCGGACCACGACACCCGCGTGCGCGCATTCAACCCGCCATCGCGACCAGGTCGCCGGTTCTTCGAGTTACCGCGTCATCGAGTCATCCGATCGCCGGCTCAATGACCGAACCACATCGTCCACAGATGCGTGCCGAGCACGCCGACCCCGGCGGCAATCGCAAACAGCAACAGTCCGTGAAGCAGTTTGTTCATGCGCTGCTGTTCGAGCAGAACGGCCTTCATCAACGTGTCGCTGTCGTCGACGTCGCGCTGCGTGTCGATCAGCAACTGATGCACGAGCCGCGGCAATTGCGGCAAGGTCTTGCTCCACTGCGGAATCTCGACCTTGAGCCGTTCGAGCCACCCGCGCGGACCGATCTGTTCGGCCATCCAGCGTTCGAGGTAGGGCTTGGCCGTCTTCCAGAGATCGAGTTCGGGATCCAGTTCGCGGCCCAGTCCTTCGACATTGAGCAGCGTCTTCTGGAGCAACACGAGCTGCGGCTGGATCTCGACCTGAAAGCGGCGCGACGTCTGAAACAGCCGCATCAGCACCTGACCCAGCGAAATATCCTTGAGCGCCTTGTCGAAATACGGCTCGCAAACGGCCCGTATCGCACCTTCGAGTTCTTCGACGCGCGTATCGGGCGGCACCCAGCCCGACTCGAGGTGGAGCGTCGCCACACGGTGGTAGTCGCGCTTGAAGAACGCGAGGAAATTCTGCGCGAGGTAGTTCTTGTCGAAGTCCGAGAGCGCGCCGACGATGCCGAAATCGAGCGCGATATAGCGGCCGAACGTCTCGTTCGCGAGGCTGACCTGGATATTGCCCGGATGCATGTCCGCGTGAAAAAAGCCGTCGCGGAACACCTGCGTGAAGAAGATCTCGACCCCTTCGCGCGCGAGCCGCGGAATATCGACGCCCGCGGCGCGCAACGTGTCGACCTGCGAGATCGGCACGCCGACCATGCGCTCCATCACGATGACTTGCTGGCTGCAGAACTCCCAATACATCTCGGGCACGAGCAGCAGATCGAGACCGAGGAAATTGCGCCGCAATTGGCTCGCGTTCGCGGCCTCGCGCATCAGATCGAGTTCGTCGTGCAGATACTTGTCGAACTCGGCGACAACTTCGCGCGGCCGCAGACGCTTGCCGTCGGCCCACAAACGCTCGGCCCAGCGCGCGAGGTCGCGCATGAGCGCGAGGTCGCTGTCGATCACGGGCAGCATGTTCGGTCGCAGCACCTTGATCGCGACGGACTTGCCCGCATGCTGGCCCGACTTGATCTTCGCGAAATGCACCTGCGCGATCGACGCGCTCGCGACGGGCACCGCTTCGAAATCGTCGAACAACACGTCGACCGGCTTGCCGAGCGCCTTTTCAATGATCGACACCGCGAGCGCCGAGCTGAACGGCGGCACCTGGTCCTGCAATTTCGCGAGTTCGACGGCGATATCGGGCGCGAGCAGATCGCGGCGCGTCGACAGCACCTGGCCGAACTTGACGAAGATCGGGCCGAGACTTTCCAGCGCGAGGCGCAGACGCACGCCGCGCGGCACGGCGTCGAGACGGCGGCCGAACGTGATCGCCTGGAGCAGCATGCGCACGCCGCGGCCACGGAACATCGACAGCACGAGTTCGTCGAGGCCGTAGCGCCAGATCGTGAAGAAGATCTTGATGGATCGAAGCGCGCGCATCAGCGATTCCCGTCCGCTGAAGTCGGCGCGCCGCCCGGCGGACGCGCGCCGGGCGATGTCCGCTCAAGCCGCTCGAGCCGCTTTTCGAGGCGCGCCACCGCGTCTCGCGTCTGCGTGAGCGTGTGAACGAGCGCGTCGAGTTCGCCGCGTCGAACGAGTTGAGGATCTTCGTCGAGCAGATATTCGGCGATCGATTCGATGAAATTGCGCCCCGTGCGCCGCGCGCGATCCGCGACCTCGCGCGCGAGGCTCGCCGCGCGATGCGCGCCCGCGTCGCCGATCAGCTTCGCGAGGTCTTCCTCGGGCTCCCAGCGCAGATGTTCCGCGAGATAGCCGAGCGCCGTCGCGAATTCGGCATCGCCCTCGATCCGGATATGCTTCATCGCGCCAGCCTGACCGCCCGAGACAAACGCGGGCGCGGCGCCGGCTTCGACCGTGATCGTCACGTCGAATGCCCGCTCGCCCTGCGCGGACGACGCGCCGGCGGCATCGGTCGCCGGCTGCGCATCGCCCGGCGCCGCGGACGCGTCGGCAGCGTGGCCGAACAGGCCGTCGGCCCGCACTTCGAGATCGAGGCTGCCGAGCGGCAACGCAATGCGCGCGCGGCGTCCGGCATAGGGCACGAGCTTCTCGCGCGCCCAGGCTTCACGCGCAAGAAGATGATTGATCGCGGCGATCGCGGGTTGGGCGGCAACGGTCATGGACATGCTGGATCGCGATCAGAACTTCATGCCGACGTGCAACGCGACGACCCCTGCCGCCAGATTGAAATAGCGGACGCGATCGAGGCCCGCCTCTTCCATCATCGTCTTGAGCGTGTCCTGGTCCGGATGCATGCGGATCGATTCGGCGAGATACCGATAGCTTTCGGCATCGCCCGCGATCTTCTCGCCGAGAAACGGCAGCACCTTGAACGAGTAGACGTCGTACGCCTTCGACAACGGCTCCCAGATCTTCGAGAATTCGAGCACGAGCAGCTTGCCGCCGGGCTTGAGCACGCGGCGCATCTCGGCAAGCGCGACGTCCTTGTGCGTCATGTTGCGCAAACCGAACGCGACCGTCACGACGTCGAAGTAGTTGTCGGGCAGCGGAATCTTCTCGGCGTCGCAGAGCATCGACGGCGTGATGATGCCCTTGTCGAGCAAGCGATCGCGGCCGACGCGCAGCATCGACTCGTTGATGTCCGTATGCCAGACCTCGCCCGTCGGCCCGGCCTGACGCGCGAACGCCTTCGACAGATCGCCCGTGCCGCCCGCGATGTCGAGCACCTTGTACCCGGGCCGCACGCCGGCCTGCGCAATCGTGAAGGCCTTCCACAAGCGATGCAGGCCGCCCGACATCATGTCGTTCATGACGTCGTACTTCGACGCGACCGAATGAAACACACCGGCGACCTTGCCCGCCTTGTCGTTTTCGTCGACGGTCTCATACCCGAAGTGCGTTTTGCTCATTGCTGCCTACCCTTGTAAAGACGCGCGCCGCGCGCGCGTGGCATCCGAGACCCCGCGCAGCGCGGCCCCGATCTGCGCCGAATCGTGTTGGAATGGGCGCGAGTTTACCCGTGTCGCGCTTTTTTGGGTCAGCGGCACGGGAAGTCCCGCGCCGGCGCCCGCGCATCCGTCAGTGCGCGTGGCCGTGGCCGTGCGCATGACCGCCGCCCGACGGCATCGGCGCGTCGCGGTCGAGGCCCGCCGCCGCGAGACGCGACAGGTAGTCGGCCCAGATCTCGTCCTGGCGCGTCGACAGCGTGTACAGATAGTCCCACGTGTAAATGCCCGAATCGTGGCCGTCCGAGTACATGATCTGCACGGCATAGTGCCCGACGGGCGCGAGCCCGACGATGGCCACGTCGCGCTTGCCGGTCTGCAGCGTCTCCTGGCCGGGGCCGTGCCCCTTGACCTCGGCCGACGGCGACATCACGCGCAGCAGTTCGAACGGCAGCCGGTACGCACGCCCGTCTTCGTATTGGACTTCGAGCACCTTCGACTGCTTGTGCAGCACAAGGCCCGACGGCGTCGGCGACGCGCTCATGATTTCGCTCCGGCCGCGATCGCGGTCATCATATTCGTGTTCATCCGGGTCGGCGCGCCGCGGCGACGCCCTGCATCTCGCGCGCGACCGCGTCGCGCAGGCCCATCGAGAGCGCCTCGCGCTCATGGATCCGCGCCTCGGCGACGTCACGCTCGGGCGAGGCCCAGATCGGCTTCGGGAAATGCGCATCGTCGGCATAGCGCGGGATCACGTGCCAGTGCACGTGCGGCACCTGATTGCCGAGACTCGCGAGATTGACCTTGCCGGGCTTCATGACATGCCGCACCGCGCGCTCGACGGCCGCGACCGTCTCCATCAGATGCGCGCGCGAAGGCGCATCGAGATCGCTGAACTCCGCGACATGCGGATTCGCAATCACGCGGCAAAAGCCCGGATAGCCGGGCTCGTCGGCCAGCACGACGCGCAGCGCCGCATCGCGCCAGAGCACCGTGCCGCCGTCGGTATCGCAAAACACACAGCTCATCGATGCCCCCGCCTGTTGACCTGCTCATGGATCCGCATATCGATCCGCCCGTCGATCCGCGCCTTGACCCGCTTCATCACCCGCGTGCCGATTCGTCCCGCAACCCGCATTGCGCCCGCTTCGACGCATCCGCGACGGCGCACGCCCTCGCGCGCGCCGCCCCGGCCTCAGACGAGCACTCGTTCGATACCGCCCGAGTTCGCGTTCGAGACGTAGTCGGCCATCCAGTTCTCGCCGAGCAGATTGCGCGCGATCTCGACGACGATATAGTCGGCCTCGACGCCCGTATCGCCCTGATAACGCGACAGCCCCTGCAGACACGACGGGCAGCTCGTGAGGATCTTGACGTCGCCTTCGTAGCCGTCCTTGCGAACCTTCGCGGTGCCCTTCTGCATTTCTTCCTGCTTGCGGAAACGCACCTGCGTCGACACGTCGGGACGCGTGACCGCGAGCGTGCCCGATTCGCCGCAGCACCGGTCGTTCTTCTCGATCGTGTAGCCGCCGTTGTCGCCCGTCGTCATCAGTTGATTGACGAGCTTCGTGCCGTCCATCGTCTTGATCGGCGTGTGACACGGATCGTGATACATATACCGGACCCCGGTCGCCCCTTCGAGCTTGACCTGCTTTTCGAGCAGGAACTCGTGGATGTCGATGATCCGGCAGCCCGGGAAGATCTTGTCGAACTCATAGCCCGCGAGCTGGTCGTAGCACGTCCCGCACGAGACGACGACGGTCTTGATGTCGAGGTAGTTGAGCGTGTTCGCGACGCGATGGAACAGCACGCGATTGTCCGTCACGATCTTCTCGGCCTTGTCGAACTGGCCCGCGCCGCGCTGCGGATAGCCGCAGCAGAGGTAGCCCGGCGGCAGCACGGTCTGCACGCCGACGTGCCAGAGCATCGCCTGCGTCGCGAGTCCGACCTGCGAAAAGAGCCGCTCCGAACCGCAGCCCGGGAAATAGAACACGGCTTCCGAATCGACGTTCGTGGCCTTCGGGTTGCGGATGATCGGGACGATCTTGTCGTCTTCGATATCGAGCAACGCGCGCGCGGTCTTCTTCGGCAGATTGCCCGGCATCTTCTTGTTGATGAAGTGCACGACCTGCTCGACGACGGGCGGTTTGCCGACCGTCGCGGGCGGCTTTGCGACCTGCTTGCGCGCGACTTTCTTGAGCACGTCGTTGCCGAGGCGCTGGGCCTTGTAGCCCCAATCGATCATGACCTTGCGCGTCAGATTGATCGTGTTCGGGTTCGTCGCGTTGAGGAAGAACATGCCCGCGGCCGAGCCCGGGTTGAACTTCTTCTTGCCCATCTTGCGCAGCAGATTGCGCATATTCATCGTGACGTCGCCGAAGTCGATCTTGACCGGGCACGGCGTCACGCACTTGTGGCAGACCGTGCAGTGATCGGCCACGTCGTTGAACTCGTCCCAATGCTTGATCGACACGCCGCGGCGCGTCTGTTCCTCGTAGAGGAACGCCTCGACGAGCAGCGACGTCGCGAGAATCTTGTTGCGCGGGCTGTAGAGCAGATTCGCGCGCGGCACGTGCGTCGCGCAGACGGGCTTGCACTTGCCGCAGCGCAGGCAGTCCTTGACGCTGTCCGCGATCGCGCCGATATCGCTTTGCTGCATGATCAGCGACTCGTAGCCCATGAGGCCGAAGCTCGGCGTATAGGCGTTGCGCAGATCGGCGCCGCCGAGCAGCTTGCCCTTGTTGAAGCGGCCCTCGGGATCGACCTTCGCCTTGTACTCGCGGAATTCGCTGATCTCGGCATCGGTCAGGAATTCGAGCTTCGTGATGCCGATCCCGTGTTCGCCCGAGATCACGCCGTCGAGCGCGCGCGCGATATCCATGATCCGCGCGACGGCCTGATGCGCGTCCTGCAGCATCGCGTAATCGTCGGAATTGACGGGGATGTTCGTGTGGACGTTGCCGTCGCCCGCATGCATGTGCAGCGCGACGAACACGCGCGAACGCAGCACCTTCTTGTGCGTCGCCTGCGCGGCGTCGAGGATCGGCTTGAATTCGCCGCCGTTGAAGATCTGGCGAAGTTCGGCGCGCAGTTCGTGCTTCCAAGAAACACGGATCGTGCGGTCCTGCGCGAGATCGAACACGCGCGCGTCGGGCTGCGTTTCGAGACGCTTCGCGAAGGCCTCGGCGAGCGCCGCGTAGCCGAGGCCGAACAGCTCGTCGCGCACCGAGGCGAGCGGCGCGTCGAGATGCGTCTGGATGTACGTCCAGCGCGCCCGCACGCGCGCGATCAGATCGAGCGCCTGATTGACGCGATCCTCGAGCAGCTCGGCCGTCGGGATCTCGTTCGCGTCGTCGCTCTTTCCGAGCGGCAGATTGCCCGACCGGAAGAATGTTTCGAGCGCGTCGACCAGCTGGAGCTTGTTCTTGTTCGACAGCTCGATATTGATCCGCTCGATCGCATCCGTGTACTCGCCCATGCGATTCAGCGGGATGACGACGTCCTCGTTGATCTTGAACGCGTTCGTATGCTTGGCGATCGCCGCCGTGCGCGAACGGTCGAGCCAGAACCGCTTGCGCGCCTCGGCATTGACCGCGACGAATCCTTCGCCGCTCTTCGCGTTGGCCATGCGCACGACTTCCGACGTCGCGCTCGCGACCGCATCGGCGTCGTCGCCGACGATGTCGCCGATCAGCACCATCTTCGGAAACGCGTTGCGCTTGCTCTTCGTCGCGTAGCCGACGGCACGCAGATAGCGTTCGTCGAGATGTTCGAGACCCGCGAGAATCGCGCCGCCCTGGCGCGTCTGCTCGAACATGAAGTCCTTGATCTCGACGATGCTCGGAATCGCATCGCGCGCCTGGCCGAAGAATTCGAGGCACACCGTGCGCGTATGCGCGGGCATTTTGTGCAGGATCCAGCGGCCGCTCGTGATGAGCCCGTCACAGCCTTCCTTCTGAATGCCGGGCAGCCCCGCGAGGAACTTGTCGGTCACGTCCTTGCCGAGCCCTTCCTTGCGGAAACGGCGGCCTTCGATCTCGAGGATCTCCGAGCGCAGCAGCTTTTCGCCGGGCGCGAAGCTGCCGTCGAACCACTTGCATTCGAAGCGGGCGAGCGGGATGTCGTGAATCTTGCCGAGGTTATGGTCGAGGCGCGTGACTTCGAGCCAGTTGCCTTGCGGGTCGACCATGCGCCACCAGGCGAGATTGTCGAGCGCGGTGCCCCAGAGCACGGCCTTCTTCCCGCCCGCGTTCATCGCGATATTGCCGCCGATGCACGACGCGTCGAGCGAGGTCGGATCGACCGCGAACACGAAGCCCGCGGCTTCGGCGGCCTCGGTCACGCGGCGCGTGACGACGCCCGCGCCCGAGTAGATCGTCGCGACCTTGCGGTCGACGCCCGGCAGATCCGTCATTTCGACGGGGCTCAGGTATTCGAGTTTTTCGGTGTTGATGACGGCCGAGAACGGCGTCAGCGGAATCGCGCCGCCCGTATAGCCCGTGCCGCCTCCGCGCGGGATCACCGTGAGTCCGAGTTCGAAACAGGCCTTGATGAGGCCGGCGATCTCTTCCTCGGTATCGGGCGTCAGCACGACGAACGGGTACTCGACGCGCCAGTCGGTCGCATCGGTCACGTGCGAGACGCGCGACAGGCCGTCGAACTTGACGTTGTCCTTCTGCGTGACGCGGCCGAAGACCTTCGTCGCGCGCTTGCGCAAGTCGTACGTCTGTTCGAACTGCGCCTTGAACGTCTCGACCGCCTTGCGCGCAGCGACGACGAGCGTTTCGACGCGGGTCGCGCGGTCGCGGCCCGCGATGTCGTCATGCGACGAGAGATCGGCCTTGCGGCGCTTCTCGATCTCGCCGAGGCGGTGATAGAGCGCGTTCACGAGCAGGGCGCGGCGCTTCGGATTGTCGAGCAGATCGTCCTGCAGGTACGGGTTGCGCTGGACGACCCAGATATCCCCGAGCACTTCGTAGAGCATGCGGGCCGAGCGGCCGGTGCGGCGTTCGCCGCGCAGCTCGTCGAGCGCGCGCCAGGCCTCGTCGCCGAGCAGCCGGATCACGATCTCGCGATCCGAAAACGACGTGTAGTTGTACGGGATCTCGCGCAGACGGGGGCCGTTCTCGTGGGCAGCGACCGTCGCGTCGTTCGGCAGCGGGTCGAATACTTGGGGAGCGTTCATGTTCGACAATTCATTTGTCCGGCTCGGGGTCTGTCAGACCGGCGCCGGCTGCGCGCAGTGCGCGCGGTTTGCTCGGAAAAGGCTGGCTGAGGCTGGCCGGCAGCGGGACCGGCATCCGAAGGGTACGGATGCATCGACCGCCTGGGCTCATGCACTGATTCTGTCAGTGTCGGCAGGATTCGGTCGGGCGCCACGATCGGGACGGCAGCAGCGGACGTGCCACAGCCGCGCAGGTGATGCGCGTCGACGCTGAAGCATGGCGGGAAAGGGCGGGCTGCCAGGGCATTGCGGGGTCCTTTTCTTGAATGGCGATTGTACTGCATCGGCCCGATCGGTGTTCGCCCCAGGCTCCGTGGGGTTTTCGGCCCCGATCGATGCGACAATCGCGCACCGAGGAGACCGTCATGCGACACCGAGAATCCATCCGGCCGGACCTTCCGGTCGGCATCCTGCTGGCCGCGGGCCGAGGCGCGCGCTTCGATCCGGCCGGCGCCCGCAACAAACTCACCGAACCGATGCCCGCCGGACCGACGCGCGGACTGCCCGTCGCCTTCGTCGCGGCGCGCCGCCTGCGCAGCGTGCTGCCGCGCGTCGTCGCGGTCGTGCGGCCCGGCACCGAAAGCCCGGAAGCCGCGCGGCACAGCGAAACGCTGCAGAAGCTGCTGGCCGAGGCCGGCTGCGAAGTCGTCGTCAGCGCCGACGCCGAGCGCGGCATGAACGCGGCGCTCGCGGCGGGCGTGCGCGCGAGCGCCAACCCGCACGGCTGGCTCGTCGCGCTCGCCGACATGCCGGCGATCGCGCCCGCGACGATCCTCGAAATCGCACAGACCCTCGTCGCGCCCGGCGCGCGCGCCGAGATGATCGTCGCGCCGCGCCATGCGGGCCGGCGCGGCCACCCGGTCGGATTCGGGGCCGCGCATGAAGCGGCGCTCGCCGCGCTCGACGGCGACGACGGCGCGCGCGGCCTGCTCGACGCCGTGCCCGTGACGCTGCTCGACACGCTCGACGCGGGCGTGCTGCGCGATATCGACACGCCGTCCGATCTCGACGCCGTCGCCCAGATCTAGTACCCCGCTCGCCTGCCGCCCGGCCGTGGCCGGATGCCTGTCCCGGATGCACGTGCCGGATGCCTGTCCTGGAAGCGCATCCCGCCCGCCCCGCCGGCGGCGGGCGCTATCATGGCGATCTTTTGCCCCTTTCCGCTTCGACCCATGTCCGCCCCCGACTACCTGAAAAAAATCCTGACGGCGCGTGTCTACGACGCCGCGCATGAAACCGAGCTCGAGCTCGCACGCAATCTGTCGGGACGGCTGGGCAACGCGATTTACCTCAAGCGCGAAGACAACCAGCCCGTCTTCTCGTTCAAGGTCCGCGGCGCCTATAACAAGATGGCGCATCTGAGCGCCGACGCGCTCGAACGCGGCGTGATCACGGCGTCGGCCGGCAATCATGCGCAGGGCGTCGCGCTGTCGGCCGCGCGCATGAAGGTCAAGGCCGTCATCGTGATGCCCGTCACGACGCCGCAGGTCAAGATCGACGCGGTCCGCGCGCACGGCGGCAGCGCCGTCGAAGTCGTGCTGACCGGCGAATCGTATTCGGACGCCTACCAACGCGCGGCCGAGATCCAGCGCGACCGCGGCCTGACCTTCGTCCATCCGTTCGACGATCCCGATGTGATCGCGGGTCAAGGCACGGTCGCGATGGAAATCCTGCGCCAGTACCAGGCGCAAGGCCGCGGACCGATCCACGCGATCTTCGTGCCGATCGGCGGCGGCGGGCTCGCGGCCGGTATCGGCGCGTTCGTCAAGACGCTCGACCCGTCGATCAAGGTCATCGGCGTGCAAACCGAGGATTCGTGCGCGATGGCGCGCTCGCTCGAACAAGGCGAGCGCGTGACGCTGCCCGAGGTCGGGCTGTTCTCCGACGGCACGGCGGTCAAGCTCGTCGGCGAGGAAACGTTCCGGCTCTGCCAGGCTTATCTCGACGAGGTCGTGGTCGTCGACACCGACGCGCTGTGCGCGGCGATCAAGGATGTCTACCAGGACACGCGCAGCCTGCTCGAACCGGCGGGCGCGCTCGGACTAGCCGGACTCAAGGCCTACGTCGAACGCGAGGGCGTGCGCGACAAGACGCTCGTCGCGATCACGTCGGGCGCGAACATGAATTTCGACCGGTTGCGTTTCGTCGCGGAGCGCGCCGAGGTCGGCGAAGCGCGCGAGGCCGTGTTCGCGGTCACGATTCCCGAGGAGCGCGGCAGTTTCAAGCGCTTCTGCGAACTCGTCGGCGATCGCAGCGTGACCGAATTCAACTACCGGATCGCCGACAAGAAGGAAGCGCAGATCTTCGTCGGCGTGCAGATCCGCAACCGCGACGAGAGCTGGCAGATCAGCTCGACGTTCGAAAATCACGGCTTCACGACGGTCAATCTGTCGCACGACGAACTGTCGAAGCAGCATATCCGGTACATGGTCGGCGGCCATTCGCCGCTCGCGCAGAACGAGTTGCTCTACCGGTTCGAATTCCCCGAGCGGCCCGGCGCGCTCATGCGTTTCCTGTCGTCGATGGCGCCGAACTGGAACATCAGCCTGTTCCACTATCGGAACCAGGGCGCCGACTACAGCAGCATCCTCGTCGGGATTCAGGTGCCGACGAACGAGATCGCGCAGTTCGAGCATTTCCTGACGACGCTCGGTTATCCGTATTACGACGAAAGCCGCAATCCGGTCTATCGTTTGTTCCTGGCGGCGTCGTAGCCGCGAGACCGCGCGTTCGCGCGCGTCGCGAGTCGCGCGGACCGCCGACCGATCTGGAGACACGTGCATGGCCTTCACGCTCGACGACAAGCTGGTGATCGCGATCTCATCGCGCGCGCTGTTCGATTTCGAGGAAGAGAACCGCGCATTCGATGAAGCGAACGGCGACGACCGCCCGTACATGAAGCTCCAGCTCGACCGGCTCGACGTGCCGGCCAAACCCGGCGTCGCCTATCCCCTGATCCGCAAGCTCCAGCAGTTCAACCAGGGCGACGTGCATCGCGTCGAGGTCGTGATCCTGTCGCGCAACGACCCGGTCAGCGGCCTGCGCGTGTTCAAGTCGGCCAAACGGCACGATCTGCATATTCAGCGCGGCGTCTTCACGCGCGGCAGCCCGCCGTTCGGTTATCTGAACGCGTTCAACGCGAATCTCTTCCTGTCGGCGAACCCCGACGACGTGCGCGCCGCGCTCAATGCCGGGTTTCCGGCCGCGCGCGTGTTCCCCGAGTCGGTCAAGCAGGCCGAGCGCAGGCCGAACGAGATCCGGATCGCGTTCGACGGCGACGCCGTGCTGTTCTCGGACGAAGCCGAGCGCGTCTACCAGCGCGAGGGACTCGACGCGTTCCAGCACCACGAAACGCGCCGGGTCGGCAAACCGCTCGCCGACGGGCCGTTCAAGCCCTTGCTCGAAGCGCTGCACCGGCTCCAGAGCGCCGCCGATTCCGACGCGCCGATGCGCATCCGCACGGCGCTCGTGACCGCGCGCTCGGCGCCCGCGCACGAGCGCGCGATCCGTACGCTGATGGCGTGGGACATCTATGTCGACGAGGCGATGTTTCTCGGCGGACTCGAGAAGGGCCGTTTTTTGCGAGAATTCGAGCCTGATTTCTTTTTTGACGACCAGACCCTGCATTGCGAATCGGCGCTCGCCGTGACGCCGACGGGTCACGTCATCTCCGGTATTTCGAACGATGAATCCTGACCAGTCTCCGCTCGGCAAGCCCGCCGAGTATCTCCAACACTACGATCCGACGCTGCTGTTTCCGATCGAACGGCTGCGCGGGCGCTCCGCGATCGGTCTGACCGGCGCGCTGCCGTTCTTCGGCACGGATCTCTGGAATGCGTACGAGCTGTCGTGGCTCAACGCGCGCGGCAAGCCGCAGATCGCGATCGCGACGTTCGCGATCCCGGCCGAGTCGCCGCACATCATCGAATCGAAGTCGTTCAAGCTGTATCTGGGTTCGTTCGCGAATACCGTCGTCGAGTCGGCCGATGCGCTCGCCGCGACGTTGCGCACGGATCTGTCGGCGGTCGCGGGCGCGCCGGTCAAGGTTCGGCTTACGTCGCCGTTCGAATTCGGCAAGCTCGAATTCGACGAACTCGACGGACTGTCGCTCGACCGGCTCGATCTCGACACGGACGTCTACGAGCCGACAGCGTCGCTGCTCGGCGCGAACTTCGACGAAGCGCCCGTCGAGGAAACGCTTACCTCGAACCTGCTCAAGACCAATTGCCCGGTGACGGGCCAGCCCGACTGGGGCAGCGTGCAAGTGTTTTATCACGGCCCGCAGATCGACCAGGCCGGACTGCTGCGCTACATCATCTCGTTCCGCAACCACACGGGGTTTCACGAGCAGTGCGTCGAACAGATGTTCGTCGACATCCAGCGTGAATGCCGTCCGACGCGCCTGGCGATCTACGCGCGCTATACGCGTCGCGGCGGGCTCGATATCAATCCGTTCCGGACGAACTTCAGCATGCCGAGCCCCGACAACGCGCGCACGGCGCGTCAGTAGGCGCGGCGCGCGCGCCGGATCACTCGACCGGATCCGCGACGGCCGCCACGGCGTGCGATGCGATGCTGTCGGCCACGCCGGCCTCGAGCAGGGCGAGCCCGCTCGACAGCGCCGAGAGCGTCGTATCGTCGATCCGGCTCATCGCTTCGGCGAGAAACGCATCGCGCTGCGGCAGGCACGTTTCGACGATCGCGCGGCCCGCATCGGTCAGCGACACGTTCGTCACGCGGTTGTCGCGCTCATCCGTGCGACGGTCGACCCATTCGAGCGCCTCGAGCGCCTTGACCTGACGCGTCAGCGCGCCGGGATCGATCCGGCATTGCTCGACGAGCTGCCGCTGCGAGCGCGCGCCGCCGTTGTCGTAGAGCGCGATCAGCACGCGCCAGCGCGGCAGCGGTTGTCCGACGCGGCCTTCGAACGCAGCCATGAACGCGCGATAGGTCCGTCCAAACTGCTGAATCAGCGCGATACGTTCACGTTCGTTCATGACTCACCTCTTACTCCGCTACGACGGGCGGCTCAACCGTACGCGTGAGCTTGACGGGCGGCACACGCCGCGAGCACACGACCGCGACGAATGCGACGACCGCCGCGATGACCTCGCCCAAATGAATGCCGCCGACCAGCGCCTCGCGCGCCTGCTCGATCAGCAGCGCGCCATTGTGCCCGGCCTTCGCGAGCTCCGCTACCAAGGCG
The DNA here is from genome assembly GCF_003628125.1 of Pararobbsia silviterrae. Taxonomy (GTDB): domain Bacteria; phylum Pseudomonadota; class Gammaproteobacteria; order Burkholderiales; family Burkholderiaceae; genus Pararobbsia; species Pararobbsia silviterrae. The sequence goes on along the minus strand of NZ_RBZU01000001.1, from coordinate 636,117 downwards.
GCCTGCGCGTTGCGGTCGATCAGAATCTGCGGATCGCCGAAATGCGCAAGCCATTGCATCGCGTTCGCGTCCTCAAGCGCGACGTGCACGCCATGCCGATAAAAATGCGTGACGACCGTGCCCGTCAGCGCCGTGCCGAACATCCCGCCCACCATGCGCAACGACTGCAACAGCGCCGTGGCGATCCCGAAATGCTCGCGTCCGGCTGCTTGCTGCCCGAAAACGGTCAGATTCGGTAAGACAAAACCGAGTCCCAGGCCACCAGCCAACATGATCACAAACAGCACGGCATGCGACGTCGACCGCGTCGCGACGCCGACGCCGAGACACGCGACGGCGATCATCACGAACCCCACGTACAGCATGAGGTTCGGATTGCGCAGGCGCGTCACGATGCGCCCGTTCGTAATGCTGCCGATCGTGATGCAGACCACGAGCGGCGTAATCACCAGGCCCGCCTCTTGCGGCGACATGCCGAAGCCGCCCTGCAGCAACAGCGGCGCGTAGAACAGCAGCGCGAACAACGAAAATCCGCCGAGCACCGCGAGCAGAAACAGCGTCGACAGCGCGCGGTTCGCGAACATGTCGAGCGGCAGCATCGGCTGCGCCGCGCGGCGTTCCCAGCGCCACAGCGCGCCGAACGCGACGATCGCCAGCACGCCGAGCACGCTCGTGTAGGTCGTCACGCCATGCTTGGGCAGCTCTTCGACGAGCATCTGGAGCGCGCCCAGCGACAGGGCGATCAACGCCGCGCCGAGCCAGTCGATCCGGATCGGGCCCTCATGCTTGCTGTTGCGCAAATGCGGGAGAAAACGCCAGACGAAGACAACCGAGAGCAGACCGATCGGCAAATTGACGTAAAAGACCGAACGCCACCCATAGTACTGGGTCAAAAAACCGCCCAGCGAGGGACCGACTGCATTCGCGATGCCGAACGCGGAACTCATGACGACCTGCCAGCGCAGGCGCGTATGCGCGTCGGGGAAGAGGTCGGGAATCGACGCGAAGGCGGTGCCGACGAGCATGCCGCCCCCGATGCCCTGGAGCCCGCGCGCGATGACGAGGAACAGCATCGAGTTCGCCGCGCCGCAGAGCAGCGAGGCGCCCGTGAAGACGATGATCGATGCGATGACGAACGGCTTGCGGCCGAAATAATCGCCGAGGCGGCCGAAAATCGGCACCGTGATGACCGAAGCAAGCAGATAAGAGGTCGCGACCCACGCATAGAGCTCGAAGCCGTGCAATTCGGCCACGATCGTCGGCAGCGCCGTGCCGACGACCGTCTGGTCGAGGGCGACGAGCATCGTGACGAATGCGATGCCGAGGATGGCGAGGAGAGATTCGCGAAACGGAAGAACTTGCCCGTGCGAGTGGGGCGTCGCTGTATGAACCGCCATATTTTTTGACAATGCAATTGTTGACTCGACAATTTTTAGGATCATAGCATGCCGTCGAACCCGGATGGAGTCCAGGCAGTGCTCGCGCCGATGCGCGACGAGGATCGGCGCGCGCTCGCGCAGGCGAAGGCCGACTTGCTGCGTCCGTCGCTCGCGATCCGCATCGCGTCGGGCGTCGGCATGCGCATTGACACCCTGCTGCGCCATGTGCCGGGCGGCCTGCACGACAAGATCACCGACCTCGCCGAGGCCGCGCTGCGCCGATGCCTCGACGTCGCGCTGCGCACGCTCTCGGACGGCGCGACGGCGGCGCCGAGCGGCATCGCCGCCCAGGCGCGCGCGCGGTCGAGAGGCCTGCACAAGCTCGCGGTGATCGGCACGGGGGCCGCGGGCGGCGCGTTCGGTCTGCTCGCGCTGCCGGCCGAATTGCCGGTCACGACGACGCTGATGTTTCGCTCGATCTGCGCGATCGCGCAGTCGAAAGGCGAGTCGCTCGGCGATCCCGCGGTCCAGCTCCAGTGTCTGCTCGTGCTCGCGCTCGGCGGGCCCGCGCCCGACGACGACGAGGCGCAATGGGGATATTTCATGGTCCGCGGCACGCTCGCGCAGGCGGTGTCGCGCGCATCGAGCGAGCTGGCGTCGAAAGGGCTCGGCGCGCACTCGTCATCGGTCCTGCTTCAATTGATCCGGCAGATCGCCTCGCGGCTTTCGGTCCAGATCAGCGAGCAGATCGCGGCCAAATCGGTGCCGGCGATCGGCGCCGTCGTCGGCGCAAGCGTCAACGCGGCGTTCATCGATCATTTCCAGAAGATCGCCGACGCCCACTTCACCGTGCGCGCGCTCGAACGCCGCTACGGCGAAGCATGCGTACGTGCGTGCTGGGAGGCGTTGCCGGAGTGAGGGACGTCGGCGACGCCCATGTCATGGTGCGCACGCGCGAACGCCGCTACGGCGAGGCATCAGCACGCGTGCCGGGAGGCGTCGCCAGGGTGACGAACGTCGGCGACGCATCGCGCGCTGCCCATGCGTCGCTCATACGTCACCGCACGCGCCCCCGCAGTCGCCACCTCGTGCATCACCTTCATCCGAAGCCATCCACGATCGCTACATCGTCTGGCGTGCGCGAATCCTACGCAACTTTCGGAATGTCCTGAACATCTCGATTTTCGCGACCCGGCATCATTCGGCGATCTGCGCGCCGTATTCGAAGCGGTGCCGCGTAGGAGTTCGACCGATGAATGTGTTGCAAGCGATGCGTGTATTCCTGCGCGTTTCCGAGACAGGCAGTTTTGGCCGTGCCGCGGCGAGCCTCGATATCTCGAATGCGGCGGTCACGCGCTATGTCGCGCTGCTTGAAACGCATCTCACGGCGCGGCTGCTCAACCGGACCACACGCTCCGTTTCCTTGACCGAGGCCGGCCGCGAATACGCGCAAGGCTGTCGCGAAGTGCTCGCGCGCATCGACGAGATCGAGTCGTCGATCGGCAACGCCGCGACGACGCCGTCGGGCACGCTGCGCATCGTCGCCTCGACCTCGTTTTCGCTCGGCGGCCTGACGCCGATGTTCTCGGCCTACCGCGCGCACTATCCCGACGTGCGGCTGCACGTGACCTTGCTCAATCGTCGCGTGGATCTCGTCGAGGAAGGCTATGACGCGGGCATCGTCTCGCCCGAACTCGTGACCACGGGCAGCCTCGTGCACCGGCCGCTGCTCACGATCCACGGCACGATCGTCGCGGCCCCGCACTATCTCGCCATGCGCGAACGGCCCGATATGCCCGAGGCGCTGCTCGAACACGCGATCCTCGGGCCCACGAGCACGCTGCGCGACAACGTCTGGTCGTTCGAGGGGCCGCACGGCACGGCAAAGCAGGTCACGCTCGAACTGGACTACGCGTCGAACGATGCGACGATGATCCGGCATGCCGCGCTCGCGGGCATGGGCATCGCCCTCGTGCCCGAGTCGCTCGTGAGCGCCGATATCGAGAGCGGCGCGTTGACGCGCGTGCTCCCCGCGTTCCGGCCGACCGACGCATGCAGCGAGGTCTCGATCGTCTATCCGGGACGCCGCCACTTGTCGGCTAAGACGCGGTCGTTCGTCGAGTTCGCGATCGAGCACTTCCAGCAACGCGACGACCGCGGGATGGCCTACGCCGCTTAGACCCAGGGTCCGCTCTCCGGCTTCGAGCTTGGAACGTTCGAGCCGTCGGGCTTTCGGGCTTTCGGGCTTTCGGGCTTTGGGCTTTGGGCTTTGGGCTTTGGGCTTTGGGCTTTGGGCTTTGGGCTTTGGGCTTTGGGCTTTGGTTGTCAGTGTCGGCCTCGGGCTTTCGGCGTTGGACACCGGCTTAGGGCCGGACGGAAACGGAGAGCAACGGGCATCGCCTCCCATCGGCTTGACGCGCCTGCGGTCGCGCCCTCGCCTCACATGAAGACGCCGAGCATCCCGCCGTGAAGCGGTCCGTTCAGACCTCGATCTCGTCGATTTGCGCGTGGGCAAACGTCTCGCCGACGACGAACGCGTCCGCGACGCTCGCGAAACGCCGCCCCGGACTCACCTCGACCTTGATGCCGCGCCCGTCGCCGCTCGGCGCATGCCGATAGATATAGGTCGTCGCGGCAAACGCCGGACGCGCGTCGCGCGGGCGCAGGTCGGGCGACGGCGTCGCCTCGACCGTGATGTAGAAGCCCTTATAGGGTCCGGAAATCCTGACTGCCATGGCGCACGCACATCAAGCGAATTCGGATGACGGTCACGCGGCGTCCCGTGCCGCAAGCGTGCGGTCCGCGCCGAGCGGCGGCCGCCGAGACGTACGTCCCCATCTGCGTCAACAAATCTTCGAATAGATCGCGTCGACGACGGTCCCCGGCGCAACCGGCGTCCATGCATTCGGCGGAAAACTGTGCACGCCGGCCGGCGAACCGTCAGCGCCGACGTAATGCGCGTCGATCGCCATCGATTGGCGGCGTGAGCAATCCATCTTGTAGCGCGTGACCGCCGACGCAACCGGCGCCGTCGCGCCCGGCGGATTGGCCGGGTCCTTCCACGTCGTGAGCGTCAGGTAGTTGATATACCCGTCCTCGTCCTTCATCACACTGTCCGTATCGACCGAAAACGACAAATCGGGCGCCGCCGACAGACGAACCCACTTGGTCGCGTGCGCGACACCGGCCACGCCGACCAACACCATTGGAATCACGCACTTCCAGAAAACGCGCATGCTATGGATCCGGTGGCTTTGCGTGAGTTGTTCTTGAATAGGACGATGAACCGCTGCGGGCCATTCTATCAGGCGCCTTGTCGCGCGGTACAGGCCGCGCGCCGCGTTCCGAACGCCCCGCCCCTGCGGTTTTTTCGCGACATCCGCGAAAAAACGTCATCCCGCGCGCGACACCGTCCAACGCGCGCGCCCCGAGCGAAACCGTTTGCGCACGCTCGACCCCGTGCCGCGCCGCATGCCAAGTAGTCGGGCGAATGTGGTCATCGCGCAGGCCGCCGCGCGATCCGAACGACGCGAGCGCGCGCTCGCCGCGCCGCCGATGCGAGCTTTCGATGCGATAACATGCGCCGACGTCCATTCCCACGATTCGCCTGACGGAGACAGCATGACCGAGCCCCAGTCCGCTCGCGGCGCCGCCACGACCTCCCCCTTCGCAACGCCCACCACGCCGCTGCGCGAGCGCATCGCGACGATCGGCGCATTCTTCGCGAACGGACTCGGCATCGGCGCATGGGCCGCCGAAATTCCGCGCATCAAGGAACATCTCGGACTCTCCGACACACTGCTCGGCATCGCCCTGCTCTCGTTCGCCGCCGGTGCGATTCTCGCGATGCCGATGGCCGGGCGCGTCGCGTTGCGGCTCGGCACGCCGCGCTCCACCTTGATCGCGTCGTGCGCGTTCGTCGTGCTGCTCGGCCTGCCCGGCTACGCGCCTTCGCTGCCGATCACGATGCTCGGCCTGTTCTTCCTCGGCATGTCCAACGGTTCGATGGACGTGCTGATGAACGGTCATGCGAGCTATATCGAAACGCGCTGGGGCCAGCCGATCATGTCGTCATTCCACGCGGCATGGAGCTTTGGCGGCCTGCTCGGCGCGGCATTCGGCGGCTTTATCGCCAAATCGGGATACTCGGTCGGCGCGGGGCTCGCGCTGCCGGCCCTCGTGTCGGCCGCGATCGTCGTCGCGAGCGCGGCGATCGGCCTGCGGCCGGGCTTCGAAGCCCCGCGCGTGCATCATGAAAAAGTGCCGTTCACGTTCCGCAACCGCCTGTTGCTGCTGCTCGGCGCGGTCGCGTTCCTGTCGATGGTGACCGAAGGCTCGGTCACCGACTGGAGCGGCGTCTATCTGCGCACGATCACGCATGGCACCGCGGCGCAAGCCGCGATGGGCTATGCCTCGTTCGCGTTCGCGATGACCGCGTGCCGGCTCGTCGGCGACCTCATCGTGCGCCGGCTCGGCCAGCAACGCACGATGTGGGTCGGCGGCGGCCTCGCCGCGCTGGGCTTTCTGGTCGTCATCGGTGTGCCCGTCGTGCCGGTCGCCTGCGCGGGCTACGTGCTGATCGGCGTGGGCCTCTCGAACCTCGTGCCGATCATCTTCAGCGCGGCCGGACGCGCGGGCGCAACGCCGGCCATCGGCGTCTCGATGACGGCCACCGCAGGCTATGCAGGCTTTCTGATCGGCCCGCCGATCATCGGATTCTGTGCCGACATGCTCGGCATCCGCGTCGCCTTCGTGCTGCTGCTCGCCGCGGCGTGCGCGATCGCGGCCGTCGGCGCGCGCGTCGTCGGCCAAACGCCGCCGCTCACGCGCGACGACACCCCCGCCGGCGCTGACTCCGATCCCGCCTGCGCACCGCAAACACGCTGAGAGCTATCGATACCGAGGCGGCGCACGCGGCCGCTTCGGCACCTCGACACGACGTCGGCCCACCCACGCGCCTCGGCCGCCCGCCCAACGGTGAAGCATCGCCGTGCCTGCGCGAATCCGTCCCGCGGCACCGTCGACGCCCGCCGCTGTACTGAAACTACAATCGGCCGATCTAGGCATTTTCCCGCTTGCGCCGCGCCCGCGCCCCGCCGATGGCCGGCTGACGGGCGTAGCCCTGACCTCCCCCTGTAGAAACCCCTATTCCCGCGACGAACGGACGACTGCTACATTTCGCGAACTTGATTGGAACCGTTTCCAATTCTTTATTTCTGAAATATTCACACCGTAGGAGTGTTTGTGTTCAACGACGCGCCGTATGCCTCGAACGCTGGTGATCAGACGTTCTCTCCGCCTTCCGATTCGATCTTGTGGCGCAAGGACTTCTTGCTCGGCACCGCAACGGCCTCGTATCAGATCGAAGGCGCGATTCACGCCGACGGCCGCATCCCGTCGATCTGGGACACGTTCTCGGCCACGCCGGGCAAGGTGCTCGCGGGCGACACGGGCGAATTCGCGTGTGATCACTACAACCGCTGGCAAGAAGACGTCGAACTCCTCAAGTCGCTGAACGTCGACGGCTATCGCCTGTCGATCGCGTGGCCGCGCGTGATGCACGCCGACGGCACGCCGAACCAGAAGGGCATCGACTTCTACGTGAACCTGGCCGACGCGCTGCGCGCGAAGGGCATCAAGGTCTACGCGACGCTTTATCACTGGGACCTGCCGCAGTACCTCGAAGACCGCGGCGGCTGGCTCAACCGCGACACCGCGTATCGCTTCGCCGAGTACGCCGACGTGATCAGCCGCGCGCTCAAGGGCAAGGTCGACGCGTGGATGACGCTCAACGAACCGTGGTGCTCGGCCTTCCTCGGCTACGCGAACGGTCACCACGCCCCGGGCCTCGCGACGCTGCGCTACGCGCCGACCGCGATGCACCATCTGCTGCTCGGCCACGGCCTGGCTGTCGCAGTCCTGCGCACGAACGATCCGGACGCGGGCGTCGGCATCGTCGCGAACGTCGGCCGCGGCACGGCCGATTCGGACAGCGCGGCCGACCAGCGCGCGGCGCACCTGTTCGAAGTCCAGCACAACGCATGGGTGCTCGGCCCGCTGCTCAACAAGGCCTACCCGAAGGATCTCTGGGAACTGTGGCCCGGATGCGAGCCGCTCGTGCTCGAAGGCGACCTGGAGATCATCGGCGCGAAGCTCGATTTCCTCGGCATCAACTACTACTTCCGCACGAACGTGAAGAGCGACGGCGCGCACGGCTTCGTCGAAGCGCCGCCGGCCAACGTCGAGCGCACGCAGATGGGCTGGGAAGTCTACCCGCAAGGGCTGCAGGATCTGCTGATCGGCTTCCACAAGACGTATCCGAACCTGCCCCCGATCTACATCACCGAAAACGGCATGGCGTCGGATGACGAAGTCGTCAACGGCGAAGTCGTCGACAACCAGCGCATCTCGTTCCTGAACCGCCACCTCGCCGCGCTCGACAACGCCGCGAAGGCCGGCGTGGACATCCGCGGCTATTTCATCTGGTCGCTGATGGACAACTTCGAATGGGCGTTCGGCTATGAGCGCCGCTTCGGCATCGTCCACGTCGACTACACGACGCAGAAGCGCACGCCCAAGCGCAGCGCGCTGCAAATTGCCCAGTTCCTGGCTGATCGCAAGGCCCGGAGCTGAAAACCGCAGTAAAGAGAGCAGCAACCACACGCTCGCGGCGGGCTCGGCGCCCATCAGCGAGCGGTCTACAACGGAGGAGGTCTACATGGTCAAAGCAGCAAAGCTGACGAAAATCGCCGCCAGCGTCGCACTGGTGCTCGGCGCAGCCGTGGCCCATGCCGACGGCGAAAAGGCGCAGGTCATCCACTGGTGGACGTCGGGTGGCGAATCGGCAGCCATCAAGCAATTCGCGGACGCCTACAACAAGGCAGGCGGCGTCTGGGTCGATCAGGCCATCGCCGGCGGCGAACAGGCTCGCGCGGCCGCCATTAACCGCATCATCGGTGGCGATCCTCCCACGGCTGCTCAATTCAACACGTCGAAGCAGTTCCACGACATCATCGATCAAGGTCTGCTGAACAACATCGATGACGTCGCAGCGAAGGAAAACTGGGACAAGATCCTTCCGCAACCGGTCATCGACAGCATCAAGGTCAAGGGCCACTGGTACGCGGCGCCGGTCGATATCCACATGCCGGCCTGGATCTTCTACTCGAAGCCCGCGTTCGCGAAGGCCGGCATCACGAGCGATCCGAAGAACTACGACGAACTCATCGCCGACCTCGGCAAGCTCAAGGCTGCGGGCCTGACGGGTCTCGCGCTCGGCGGCCAGCCGTGGCAAGAAAAGCTCACGTTCGACGCCGTCCTCGCGGACGTCGGCGGCACGGACCTGTACCTCAAGGTCTACCGCGACAAGGACATCGCGGCCGCCAGCTCGCCGGCATTCAAGAACGTGCTCGCGCAGTACAAGAAGCTGCATGACTACGTCGACGCAGGTTCGCCGGGCCGTAACTGGAACGACGCGACCGCGCTGCTGATTCAAGGCAAGGCGGGCGTGCAGATCATGGGCGACTGGGCGAAGGGCGAATTCATCGCCGCGAACCAATCGGCCGGCAAGGACTATGGCTGCTTGCCGGGCTTCGGTCCGAAGGCGCCGTACATCGTGGCCGGCGACGTGTTCGTGTTCCCGAAGACGGATAACGCCGACGCGCTCAAGGCTCAGCACTTGCTCGCCACGGTCATGACGTCGCCGGGACCGCAAGTCGCGTTCAGCGCGAAGAAGGGCTCGATCCCGATTCGTACGGACGTCGACGCGTCGAAGCTCGACGTGTGCGCGCAGGAAGGGATCGAAGCGATGAAGGACAAGTCGCGTCAACTGCCGAACGCCGAAATGCTGGTCGCACCGGATCTGAACGGCGCGCTGCAGGACGTGATCACGAACTTCTGGAACAAGAACGAGTCGGTTGACGACGCCCAGAAGGCCTTTGTGAGCGCGATGAAGGGTGCGTAATCGCGCTCTGGCGTAGTATGGATGCTGCCCTGTCGGGCAGCGCCCAGCGGCCAGCCGACAGGACTCCGGCTGGCCGTTCTCGTTTGACTGAATTGGTTTGACCTGGAGGAAGTTGTGGCCAAAAAGCCTCGCCGACAGCGTTATCCGTGGACGGCCTACCTGGCGCTGATACCGATGGCCCTGACTGTCGTGTTCGTCTATCTCGGCACGATGGTATGGAGTGCAAAAATCTCCATGAGCAGTTCACGTACATTCCCGTCGAACAACTTCGTCGGGCTGACCCAATACGTGCGGTTGTTCAATAACGATCGCTGGATCGTGTCGCTGCAGCATCTGGTCGTCTACGGCATCTTGTTCATTCTTGCCTGCATGATCATCGGGTTCCTGCTCGCCGTCTTCATCGATCAGAAAGTGACCGGCGAAGGCGTGCTGCGCACGATCTTCCTGTACCCGTACGCGATGTCGTTCGTCGCGACCGGGCTCGTCTGGCAATGGATGCTGAACCCCACGCTGGGGCTGCAGTCCGTGATCCAGAAGCTCGGCTTCACGAGTTTTCAATTCGACTGGATCATCAGCCAGGACAAGGTCATGTACACGATCGTGATGGCCACGGTCTGGCAGGCCTCCGGTCTCGTCATGGCGCTGCTGCTCGCGGGCCTGCGCGGCGTCGACGAAGAAATCTGGAAGGCCGCGCGCATCGACGGCATTCCGCGCTGGCGCGTCTATCTGAGCATCGTGCTGCCGATGCTCGCGCCGTCGTTCGCGACCGCGTTCGTGCTGCTGTTCGTCGCCGTGATCAAGCTGTTCGACGCCGTCGTCGCGATGACGCAGGGCGGCCCGGGTACGGCCAGCGAAGTGCCCGCGAAATTCATCATGGATTACCTGTTCGGCCGCGCCAATCTCGGCCTCGCATCGGCCGCTTCGATCGTCATGCTGCTCACGGTAGCCGCGCTCGTCGCACCGATCCTCTACGCGCGTCATCGCGCATTGGCCGTCAGGGGGGCGTAATGGAAGATATCAAACTGAGTCAGGCCGCCGTGCCGGGCGCGACCGCCGCGCCTCACCCCGCGAAGCGCGCCGCGCGCCGTCACAAGCCGGCGTTCACGCCCGCGCGCCTGGGCATCTATGCGTTCCTCGTGACCGCGGCCATCGTGTTCCTCGTGCCGCTGTACGTGATGGTCACGACCTCGCTCAAGACGATGGACGAGATCCGTCTCGGCAATCTGTTCGCGCTGCCGATGCATCTGACGGTCGCGCCGTGGGTCTCCGCGTGGACCGAGGCCTGTACGGGTCTCGCGTGCAACGGGATTCGCGTGGGCTTCATCAACTCGGTCAAGATCGTGATTCCGAGCACGATCCTGTCGATCTTCTTCGGCGCGCTCAACGGTTATGCACTGTCGTTCTGGCGCACGAAGGCCGCGAACATCCTGTTCGGCATCCTGCTCATGGGCGCGTTCATCCCGCTGCAGGTCATGATCTATCCGATGGTCCGCGTGCTCGCGACCGTGCATCTGTTCAGCTCGCTGCCCGGCATCGTGATCATCCACACGGTGTTCGGCATGCCGATCATGACGCTGATGTTCCGCAACTACTACGCGACGATTCCGGGCGAGCTGTTCAAGGCCGCGCGCATCGACGGCGGCGGGTTCTTCCGGATCTTCCTGCAACTGATGCTGCCGATGTCGACGCCGATCATCATCGTCGCGATCATCATGCAGGTCACGGGCATCTGGAACGACTTCATTCTGGGCCTCGTGTTCGCCGGTCAGGACAACCTGCCGATGACCGTGCAGCTCAACAACATCATCAATACGACGACCGGCGAACGGCTCTACAACGTCAACATGGCCGCGACCATCCTGACGTCGGCAGTGCCGCTGCTGATTTACCTGATTTCCGGCCGCTGGTTTGTTCGCGGCATCGCCTCCGGCGCAGTCAAGGGCTAGAACATGTCTAACGTTTCCGTTCGTAATCTGGATATCGTCCTCGGTGGCAATGCGATCATCGAGAAGCTCAACCTCGACGTCGAGGAAGGGGAATTCGTCGTGCTGCTCGGCCCGTCGGGCTGCGGCAAGTCGACGCTGCTGCACAGCATCGCGGGTCTGATCGACGCGACCGACGGCACGATCGAAATCGGCGGCAAGGACATGACCTGGGCCGATCCGAAGGATCGCCAGATCGGTCTCGTGTTCCAGTCGTATGCGCTGTACCCGACGATGAACGTCGAGCGCAATATGTCGTTCGGCCTGCGCATCAACGGCACGCCGAAGCCCGAGATCGAGCGCCGCGTCAAACGCGCGGCCGAGATCCTCCATCTCGAGCCGCTGCTCAAGCGCAAGCCCGCGCAACTGTCGGGCGGTCAGCGTCAGCGCGTCGCGATCGGCCGCGCGATCGTGCGCGAAGCCGACGTGTTCCTGTTCGACGAACCGCTCTCGAACCTCGACGCGAAACTGCGTACGGAACTGCGCCGCGAGCTCAAGCAGCTTCACAAGACGCTCGGCTCGACGATGATCTACGTGACGCACGATCAGGTCGAAGCGATGACGCTCGCGACGCGCATCGCCGTCATGCGCGGCGGCGTGATCCAGCAGATCGGCGCGCCCGCGGCGGTCTACGAGAAGCCGGCGAACCTGTTCGTCGCGGGCTTCCTCGGCTCGCCGGGCATGAACTTCCTCGAAGGCAAGCTTGAACGCGGCGGCAACGGCTATGTGTTCCGCTCGGGCGACATCGCCATCGACGTGTCGCACTACGCGTTCGCGCGCGAGCCGGCGCTCGGCGCGACGGTGACCGCGGGCGTGCGTCCCGAGGATCTGCACGTCGCGCTCGGCGACGCGAAATATCGCGGCACGGTGTCGCTGATCGAGCCGATGGGCAATCACCACGTCGTCTGGTTCGATTACGCGGGCAAGACGTTCTCGTCGATCGCGGGCGAAACCGAAACGGCGCGGCTCGACGAGTCGATCGGCTTCACGATCGATCCGCGCAATATCTCGCTGTTCGATCAAGCCAGCGGCCAACGCATCTGACGCGCGGGGCGGTTCGACGCGAATCGCCCCGGTGGGACTCCGCATCGCGGCCGCCGAGCGGCCGTCGGTGCGCAGCGCCGCACGCGCGCTGCGCCGATCGGGCGCGACCTGACTATTTATTTCTGACTAGAGGCGTGCGGTGAACGCCCTATAATCGCCGAATTTTGTCCGGCGCACGGGCGCTCGACGCAGCCGGGACAAGCACAGGGGAGCGCGCGTGGCAACGATCAAGGATGTCGCGAAACTGGCCGGCGTAGGCGTCGGCACGGCTTCGCGCACGATTTCGGGCAAGGGTTCGGTGTCACCCGAGGCCGCCGCTCGCGTGCATGCCGCGATCGCCGCGCTCGATTTCCGTCCTTCGTCGATCGGCCGCGCGCTCTCGAAGCAGTCGCTCGGCATGATCGGCCTGTTCGTGCCGTCGTTTCGCGGCAACTTCTACGGCACGATTCTCGAAACGACCGACAACGAGCTGCGCGCGGTGCACCGGCATATGGTCGTCGCGAACGGCAGCGGCGACGGCAGCGGCGACAGCAACGGCCGCGAGCAGGCGCTCGACGCGATCGATTTCCTGATCTCGCGCGATTGCGACGGCATCGTCGTGATCAGCCACGAACTCCGCGACGACGATCTGATCCGCATTCGGCAGCGCATGCCGAAGCTCGTGGTGCTCAATCGCGCGTCCGAGGCGATGGGCGACGCGTGCTTTTCGGTCGATCACCGCTGCGGCGGCGAGCTCGCGGCGCAGACGCTGCTCGACAACGGCCATCGGAACCTCGCGGTCATCGCGGGGCCCGCGACCGCGCCCGACAACCTCGAACGGATCGCGGGATTCCTGAGCGTCGTCGCGGAGCACGGCATCGATCCGGCCGACGTCAAGCGCGTCGAGAGCAACTTCACGCCCGATGGCGGCTGGCGCGCGATGAAGGCGCTGCTCGATCAGGGCCGCGATTTCACAGGCCTGTTCTGCGCGAATGACGATATGGCGATCGGCGCGTTGTCATACCTGCGGCATACGGGGATCTCGGTGCCGAACGATCTGTCGATCATCGGCTACGACGACGTCGACGCGGCCGCGCATACCGCGCCGACGCTGACCTCGGTCCATATCCCGATGGAAGAAATGACCGCCAACGCGGTGCGCTGGCTCATCAACGCGTGCTATGGCGGCGAATTGCCCGTGACGCGCGCGTTTCCGGTCTCCGTCTCCGAACGCCATTCGGTCGCGCGCATGCGCGGCGCGAAGCGGCCCGTTCGGCAGGCTTAAGCGCGGCGTACGGCCTGTCGCGCGCGACGATACGGTCTCGCGTTCGAGCGACGGCACGCGCGGCTGCCGCCCCGAGACCCCGTGCGCGCAAACGAACGCAGTCATTGACGCTCCCGCGCCGCCGGATCACGGCCTATATTGAAGACTCGTCCCACCGACCCCGCGGAGCGCCGATATGAATTTCCGTTCTCACCGCGCAATACGGACCGTCCTCTCGATCGCGTTGTGCTTGCCGCCTGTGCTCGCGCACGCGCAACTCGGCAATATGTTGAACGGCGCGACGGGCAGCACGGGTTCTTCGACCGGCAGTCTCGGAAGCCTCAGCAGTCTCGGCGGGCTCGGCAACGTGAGTTCGGGGAGCCTCGGCAACGCGACGGGCGTCCTCGAGTTCTGCATCAAGAACAACTATCTCGGCGGCGGCGACGCGTCGGGGGTCAAGGATCAACTCATGTCCAAGCTGTCGAGCAAGGGCTCGCCGAGCTCGGATTCGGGATACACCGACGGCGCAAAGGGCTTGCTCACGAGCAGCAGCGGCAAGCAGCTCGATCTGAGCGGCGGCGGCCTCAAGGCCGAAGCGACCAAACAGGTCTGCGACAAGGTGCTCTCGCAAGCGAAGTCGATGCTCTGAAGACCGTTGCGGGGACGCAGGCACGCGCCCTTGAGCCCTTGCGTCCTCACGCTCGCACTTTGGCGCCCCCGCGTCGTCGTGCCCCCGCTTGGCTCCGGTCTCGCCCGTCTCGCCGGGTTCCCTTTGCGTCGGCCGATCCGCTCGCCTCTATTGCTTCGCTTGTCCCGGTTGTGCACGCTTGTCCCCGCTCGTGCCTGCCCTAACTATCGGGCCGATACGCATATGCAAATGGACAGGGCCGAGTCGCCATGGACAATGGCGCCATGCCATACCGACACGGTCCGGCCCCCGATTTAAACGACATTGAAACGACATTGACCGGCCCACGCGCGTGATCACCCGGCATGCGGCGCGCGCCGAGCCCATTCGAGGAACTGCCCGATGCATACTCATCCGAACCCGACCGACGCGGACACGCGCCCCGAACTCGACGACGCGACACGCGAATTCGCGACCCGCGTGTTCGATCTGGCTCGCGCGGGCGACGCCTCGGCGCTCGGCTTCTTGCTCGACCAGGGCCTGCCGCCGAATCTGCGCAACGAAAAAGGCGACAGCTTGCTGATGCTCGCGAGCTATCACGGACACCTCGACGCGGCGCGCCTCCTGCTCGAACGCGGCGCCGATCCCGATTTGCGCAACACCCTCGGACAGACGCCCATCGCGGGCGCTGCGTTCAAGGGGCAGTTGCCGATGATCGAGCTGCTCGTCGAGTATCGTGCCGACGTCGAAGGCGCGTCGCCGGACGGGCGGACTGCGCTGATGATCGCCGCGATGTTTAATCGCACGGAGATCGTCGACTATCTGGTCGCGCATGGCGCGGACGTGCGTGCGCAGGATGCGGGCGGGCACGACGCGGCCGCGGCGGCGGCACGGATGGGCGCGCCCGACACACCGGCACAGATCGAGCGGCTTCAACAAGGCTAGCGCACGAATCGGCAGGCGCGCGCGGGGCGTCGCGTCATGCACGGGCTCGCTCGACGTACGCGCCAAGATCGAGCGACTTCGACGCGTGCGGTACACCGGGCGGCACCGTGTTCGGCACACCGTGCCGGCAACCTGAAGCGAGGTGTTTTCGATGAGCGACACGCCGCAGCGCCTGACTTTTCCCGTCCTGCTCGGCTCGGTTCGCCGAGATCGGCAGGGCATCCGCGCCGCGCGGCTCGTGGTGCGCGCACTCGAAGCGCACGGGCACGAGGCCGTGCTCGTCGATCCGCTCGAACTCGCGCTTCCGCTGCTCGACCGGATGTACAAGGAATACAAGCCGGGCGAAGCGCCGCCGAAGCTTGAGGCGCTGGCCGCGCTGTATCGTCGCGCCGACGGGTTCGTGATCGTCAGCGGCGAGTACAACCACAGCATTCCGCCCGCGCTCTCGAATCTGCTCGACCATTTCCTCGAGGAATATTTCTGGCGTCCGTCGGCAATCGTCTGCTATTCGGCCGGCGCGTACGGCGGCGTGCGTGCCGCGGTGCAATTGCGCGCGATGCTGGCCGAGATTGGCATGTCGAGCATTCCGAGCCTGATGCCGATCCCGAAGATCGCGAGCACGCTCGACGAGCAGGGTATGCCGAGCGCGGACTGGGTATCGCGCTCGCTCGAACGTTTTCTGGCGGAGCTCTTCTGGTACGCGCGTGCGCTCAAGCAAGCGAGAGCCGAAGGACCGATGCCGTATTAATCGCTCGGCGTGCGCGCAGCGCATGATCCGCTCGCGCGAGGAGCACCGCGTCTGCTTCATCACCTTTACGCTTCCCCGCTCCGCGACCTGACGGCCTCACCGACTGCGTCGCCGCACAGCGCGGCCTGATCGCCATGCGCGAACTGATCGCCTTGCGCTGCCTGATTGCCTTGTGCTGCCTGGTTGCCTTGTGCTGCCTGGTTGCCTTGTGCTGCCTGGTTGCCTTGTGCTGCCTGGTTGCCGCGTGATGCCTGATCGCCTTGTACTGCCCTATCGCCCCGCGCGCCGCATGCTGCGCACGAACGTGTCCGTATCGATCGGCGCAGTGTCCGATGCCATCGCCGCGAACCGTTCGACGAGCCATTGCGTCGCGGGCCCCGAATGCGCGTCGACGCGGTGAATCAGCGAGAACGGATAGACGGCGTAGCTGCGGTCGCGCTGCGACAGCTTGACGAGCGTGCCGTCGGCGATGTCCTGCGCGACGATATGTTCAGGCATCGATCCCCAACCGAGACCCGCAAGCAGCAGTCGATGCTTCGCATCGAGATCGCCCAATCGCCAGGTCTGCGCGCCGTAGACGCCGAAATTCCGACCCTCGGTCATCTTGCTGCGGTCCGACAAGACGAGTTGCGTATGCTCGCGCAGCGCAGCGACCGTCAACGGCCCCGTGTGCTGCGCGAGCGGATGACACGGCGCCGCGACCGCTTCGAGCCGGACCGATCCCGCCGCGACCGCCTCGATCGGATCGGGCCAGCTTTCGCGCGGCCCCGAAATACCCAGACCGCTCTCGCCGTCGAGCACGAGCCGCAACACGCCGCCGAGCGCCTCCATCTGCAGCTTGAGCGCCACCGTCGGAAACTGCTTCGCGAACGCCTGGAGCACGGCGACGAGCTTCGCCGACGGATACATGACATCGACCGCGAGCGACACCTCGCCTTCGAGCCCGCTCGTCATGCCGGCGGCGCGCGCGGTCATCGCGCGCATCATCAGGTCGACACGCCGCGCATCGGTCAGCATCGCGCGCCCCGCCTCCGTGAGCACCGGCTTGCGCCGCGCGCGCTCGAACAGCGCGCAGCCGAGCTGGCCCTCAAGGTTGGCGATCGTGTAGCTGACGACCGATTGCGCCTTGTCGAGCACCTCGGCGGCCGCCGAAAAGCTGCCGGTTTCGGCGACGGCAAGGAAGGTGCGCAGCTGGTCGAGGGTGGGAGAGCGATCGGACATGAGCGATAAGATATGCCATCGAAAATCTCGATAGTAACGATCGATTCTAAGCCATTGTCTCTATCCGGCCGCACGCGTAGAGTGCTGAGCTTCGAACCTCAGTGGAAACCCTGACGATGCAGCCGTACCCGAGCACTGACCGTGCGCAGAAGTACACGACCGTTGCGATGGCGTTCCACTGGATCATCGCCGCGCTGATCGTCTGGGGCTTCGCGCTGGGCTGGATCATGACGGACATTCCAGGCTTCACGCCGACGAAGCTGCGTTACTTTTCCTGGCACAAATGGATCGGCGTCACGGTCCTCGCGCTGGCCGTGCTGCGCCTCGTCTGGCGCGCGCTGAATCGTCCGCCCGCGCTGCCCGAACGCATGCACGACTGGGAAAAAGCCGCCGCGCACGCCGGACACCTCGCGCTCTACGTCCTCATGTTCGCGATCCCCGTCAGCGGCTATCTCTATACCTGCGCGGCCGGCGTGCCCGTGGTCTATCTGGGCGTGCTGCCGCTGCCGATGGTGATCGCGCCCGACCACGCGACAGCGGCCGTGCTCAAGCCCATCCATATCTATCTGAACTGGGCACTCGCCGCGGCCGTCGCGGGCCACGTGCTCGCTGTCATCAAGCATCATCTGATCGACCGCGTGCCCGTGCTGTCGCGCATGCTGCCGTTCGGCCGATGAGCGCGCCGAGCGGGTTTCATGCACGGGTCGCCGGCTCGCGCTATCGTGACGGCGATCGTGCACCGCGTCACCCACCCCGTCATTCACCTTTGCCGAGGCAAACCATGTTTTCGAACAAGACCCTGCGCACGCTGACGCTGTCGATGAGCGTCCTCGCGGCGGCCACCGCCTTCGTGTCGCCGGCCCGGGCGGGCATCGACGCCGCGAAAAGCACGCTGACGGCCACGTTCAAGCAAATGAACGTGCCCGTCGACGCAAGCTTCAAGAAGATCAGCGCGACGATCCAGTTCGATCCGGCGAACCTGACCGCCTCGAAGGCGCAGTTCGACGTCGACGTCGCGAGCATCGATCTCGGCAGCCCCGAATACAACGACCAGGTCGCGGGCAAGGACTGGTTCGACGCGAAGGACTTTCCGCACGCGACGTTCGTCTCGAACGCGATCAAGGCCGGCGCGAACGGCGCCTACTCGGTGACGGGCACGCTGACGATCCGCGGCAAGAGCAACACGGTCGTCGTGCCGGTTCAGTATCACAAGGACGGCAGCGCGCAGGTCTTCGACGGCGTGCTGCCGATCAAGCGTTTGCAATACGGCGTCGGACAGGGCGAATGGAGCGATACCTCGCTCGTCGCCGACGACGTCCAGTTGAAGTTCCACATCGTTTCCAATGGCCAGTAAGGCCGCTCGACGACACGCAAGGAGTCTGACTTGAAAAAGCACCTGATCGCGCTTGGCGCACTCGCCCTGCTCGCCGGTTCGGCCATCGCGGCCCCGGCCACGTATAACCTCGATCCGAACCACACGTACCCGAGCTTCGAAGCCGATCACTTCGGCGGCGTGTCGGTCTGGCGCGGCAAGTTCACGAAGAGCACGGGCGTCGTGACGCTCGATCGCGACGCGAAGACGGGCACGGTCGACGTGACGGTCGACACGACCTCGCTCGACACGGGCAACGCACCGCTCGACAAGCACGTGAAGTCGCCCGACTTCCTCGACACCGAGAAATTCCCGACGGCGACGTACAAGGGCACGTCGATCAAGTTCGACGGCGACACGCCCGTCGAAGTCGACGGCACGTTCACGCTGCACGGCGTGACCAAGCCGCTGAACCTCAAGATCAACTCGTTCAAGTGCTTCCAGCACCCGATGCTCAAGCGTGAAGTCTGCGGTGCCGACGCGAGCGCCGAATTCGACCGCGCCGACTACGGCATCGACTGGGGCGTCAAGTACGGCTTCAAGACGCTGACCAAGCTCCAGATCCAGGTCGAAGGCGTCAAGGCCGACTGAGATCGATCGCACGGGGCGCGTCCGCGCGCGCCCTGAGCGACACCGGAAGCCGCCTGCCTCGGTTCATGCCGACGCAGGCGGCTTTGTCGTTCAGCGCGGAGTCCACGCTGAAGGTCCGACGCGCGACCGTCGATGCGATGCGCACGCCGCCGATACGCACCCAAGCGCACCCAAAGCACCCGAGCACTCAAGCACCCGAGCACCCAAGCGCAACGGTACGCACGCGGACGCACCAAGACACACCCGTAAGCGCCGCTTCATCGACGCCCCCTGCGGCCGATCACACCGCGTGCGGATCCGCCAGATACCGCGCGCTCCAGACGGCGATCATATCGGCCGCATAGATCGCATCGGCTTGCCGCGACAGCAGATGATCCGCGCCGTCGAGCGCCACAAAACTTTTCGGATGCTTCGCGGCCGTGAAGATCTGCGTGGCGTTCGCGACGCCGACCGTCGCATCGGTCGGCGAGTGCAGCACGAGCAAAGGACGCCGCAACGCCGCGATGCGCTCGCTCAACCGCTGCTCGGCGACATCGACGAGAAACTGACGTTTGATCCGGAACGGCCGTCCCGCGAGCTGCACGTCCGCCACGCCCTCGGTTTCGATCGTGCCGATGTGATCGCGAAACAGACCGGTCACATGATGCGGATCGCTCGGCGCCGCGATCGTCGCGATCGCCTTGACCTCGGGCAGCCGCCCCGCCACGCCGAGCACGGCCGCGCCCCCGAGACTGTGGCCGATCAGCAGTTCGGGCGCGCGATGGGTCTCGCGAAGATAGAGAGCGGCGGCCTCGAGGTCGGCGAGATTCGACGTGAAGTTCGTGTTCTCGAATTCGCCTTCGCTCGCGCCGAGCCCCGTGAAATCGAAGCGCAGCACAGCGATCCGATGGGCATTGAGCGCGCGCGATCCGCGTCGCCGCGAAAATGTCCTTGCCGCACGTGAAGCAGTGCGCGAACAGCGCATACGCGACCGGCGCGCCCTCGGGCAGATCGAGCCGCCCCGACAAGTGCTGCCCGTCCGCCCCCGGAAACTCGAATCGTTCGGTCGCCATCATCGTTCGTCTCCTCGCTCGATAACAGGCTCGATAACAGGCTCGATAACGCTGCTCATCCCCATCGCGCCGCGGACCTCGTCGCGCCCGTGCATGCGGGGGCGTCCGCCCATCCGCGTCGTCCGCGTCGTCGGTGACATCAGGCGAGCGCTTCGACGGTCTCGCTCGCTTTCGCGCCGCGTGCGGCGCGCCATTTCGCGGGCGTGATGCCCATCTGTTGTTTGAACGCGCGCTGGAACGCCGCTTCGGATCGATACCCGACGGCCTCGCCGATCGCGCCCGTCGACTGATCGCTTTGCACGAGCTGTCGGGCCGCGAGCGTCATGCGGATCTCGGTCAGCAACGCACTCGCCGATCGGCCGACCGAGTCCTCGAAATGCCGCACGAACGTCGCGCGCGACATATGACAGCGCGCCGCGAGCGACGGCAAAGTCCAGGCCTCCTGGGGCGCCTCGAACATCGCCGACAGGGCCGGTTGCAGCCGTGCATGACGCGCGAGCGCGAGCAGCCCGCGCGGCGGCGCGTCGGATTCGCTCGCCAAACGCAGCGTCATCGCGAACAGCGCGCCCGACAGATAGTCGAGCAAGGCGCGTGCGCCCGGGCGTTCGGCTACGGCTTCGTCGCGCATGAGTTCGACGAGCAGAACGAGCGGCGCGGCCCGATCGCCATGCGGGTCGTTTGAACCGTTTGGACCGTTCGGGTCATTTGGATCATTAGGGCCATTCGGTCCCCTTGGACCGTTCGGGCCGCGTGGATCATGCGCACCTTCCGGGTCGTGTGCATCGCGCGGGTCGTGTCGCTCGTGCGGCTTATATCCGGCGCGCGTGTCGCGGGTTCGCACGACGAGTCGATCGGGCAGATGATCGCGCAGCAGCCGATCCTGCGTGCTCGCGACAACGAACGTGCCGCACAGCAGATCGATCGACGACCCCGCACCCGCCCCCACGCCGGGGCCCCTGTTTTCCTTGATCGTCAGCGTCGGCGTTTCGCGCGTCTGGATCGCGCGCGGCTTCTTGCCGCTGCCGTCATGAAGCCGATGCGCGGCGCCGCGCGGGAACACGACGATGTCGCCCGCGCGGATCGTCAGCGGCGCGGACGCGCCGTCCTCGACCACGGCCTCGCCGCCGAGCACCACGTGATAGGGAATCTCGCGCACGCCGGCCTGGTCATGGGCGACCGCCCACGGCGCGCCGAAGTGGCATCGCACATCGACGCGTCCGCTGACAGGCATGAGCGCGAGCAGACGGCTGAGCAGGTCCATATGAGACGATCGAGCAGGAAAGGATCCGCGCATGCTAGCCGAACGCTCAGGCGCACGCAGACCGCGCGCGAATCGGACCGCGAAAAAACGCGACGCCGCGCAAACCCATGCGGTTTGCGCGGCGTCCAGCCTACCCGGGTCACCCGGCTTACTCAGCTCACCCAGCCTACCGGGCTTACCGGGCTCACCAGACCGGCTGCTCGTGCGGACGCAGATCGAACACGAGCACTTCGGCGTCCTTGCCCTGCGAGAACGCAAGCGCGGTCTCATGACGCACGCGCACGCCGTCGCCCTCGTTGAGCGCCACGCCGTTCACCGTCACGCCGCCTCGCGCGACATGCACATACGCATAGCGGCCTTCAGGCAGCGTGACCGTCGCGGTCTCGTCGCCGTCGAGCAGACCCGCGTACACACGCGCGTCCTGATGGACCGCGAGCGAGCCGTTCGCGCCGTCGGGCGCGATGATGTTGACGAAACGCCCGCGCTTGTCCGTCGCCGCGAAATGCTGCTGCTGATACCGCGGCTCGACGCCCTTCTTCCCCGGCATGATCCAGATCTGAAGGAAGTGCACGGGATCCGTCTGCGAGTGATTGAACTCGCTATGCGCGACCCCCGTGCCGGCGCTCATCATCTGAACGTCGCCGGGACGGATCACCGAACCCGTGCCCATCGTGTCCTTGTGTTCGAGCGCGCCTTCGAGCACGTACGAAAAAATTTCCATATCGCGATGCGGATGCTTGCCGAACCCGCCCCGCGCAGCCACGCGATCGTCATTGATCACGAGCAGGTCCGAAAACCCCTGCTGCTTCGGGTCGTGGTAGTTGGCAAACGAAAACGTATGACGCGAACTCAACCAGCCGTGCTCGGCAACGCCACGGTCGCCCGCCTTGCGAACTTCAAGCATTTTGACCTCCAGGGTGAACTTCAATCGATTGCCTGTGCCCGTGCGCGCTGCGCCCGGGCCCTCGGCATGCCCGCTGTGCCGTCCCGCGCGCCGTTGGGCGTCGCGCTGTTCGAGCACCATGGGATCCAGTGTAGTGTCACCCTCACGGTTAATAAACCGCCTACAATCAGACAAACTGTCAACCCTCTGAGGACAATCGTGCAACTCGAGGACATGCGCATCTTCGTCGCCGCCGTCGAGGCCGCGAGCTTCACGGGCGCGGCCGCCCGGCTCGGGTTGTCGAAGCAATTCGTCAGCAAGCGCGTGATGGCGCTCGAAGAGCAACTCGGCGCGCGGCTGCTCGTGCGGACCACGCGGCGGCTCTCGGTCACACCGGTCGGCCGCGACTACTTCGAGCGCGTCGTCCAGATTCTCGCCGACGTCGCGGACGCCGAGCGCATCGTCGCGAGCCAGAACGCCAAGCCGCGCGGCGCGCTGCGCGTGACCGCGCCGATGTCGTTCGGCACGATGCACCTCGGACCCGTGATTCCCGAGTTCATGCATCGCTACGACGAGGTCACGCTCGATATCGATCTCAACGACCGCACGGTCGACCTCGTCGGCGAGGGCTACGACATGGGTGTGCGCATCGGCGTGCTGTCCGATTCGTCGTTGATCGCGCGACGCATCGCGCCGTTCGACATGGTCGCGTGCGCGAGTCCGACCTATCTCGCGCAGTACGGCAGCCCCGAGACGCCCGCCGATCTCGCGCATCACCAATGCCTGCTCTATGGACACGGCAAAAGCGTCGAGTGGCCGTTCGCGATTCATGGCCGGGCGCGCGGCGTGCCCGTCACGGGGCGCGTGCGCGTCAATAACGGCGAGATCGCACGCGACGCGGCGGTCGCGGGCCTCGGCGTCACGATGCTGCCGACGTTCATCGTCAGCGCGGCGTTGGCCAGCGGACAATTGATCAAGGTGCTCGAACCCTACGAGCCGCCCAAAGGCGGCGTCTTCGCGGTCTATCCTCAACATCGTCAATCGTCGGCCGCGGTCCGTGCGTTCGTCGATTTTCTCGTCGAGCGCTTCGGCGAGGAGGCGACCCGTTAGATCCGCCAAATCTGCTTAGTCCGCTCCAGGTCCGCTCAATGCGCTAGATGCGTGCGGCTTCGCGCAGACACGCGATCATCGATTGCGCGGGCGCGGAAAGCACACCATGACGACGCGTCAGCAGATCGACGGACAAGCGCGGCATTTCGAGCGACACCGGCACGCGGACCAGCCGCGACGCGAGCCCGTTCGATTCAAGCAGGCTTCGCGGCAGCAAGGCGACGGCATCCGTATCGGTCAGCAACGACAGCGCGATCGTCATGCTCGCGCATCGCAGGATCCGTTTCGACGCGGGAAGCTGATTGAGCGCGAGCGTCGCGTCATGCAACGCGACGTAGTCTGCGTCGGCCGAATACGCGATCCAGTCGAGCGGCAGCATGTCTTCGATCGTGCTCACCTGTTCGAGCGGATGTCCGCGCCGGCACACCATGACGATATCGTCGATGCGCAGCGATTCGCGCACGAATTCGCGCGACGCGTCGATATCGAGCGCGCCCGCCACGATGAAATCGAGCGTGCCGTCGCGCAGCCTGGGCAGCGCATCGCGAAGATGACCTTCGGTCAGCTCGACGCGCACGTCGGGCATCACGCGACTGAACGCGACATAGGCGGCGGGCAGGATCGTCAACGCGGGCCAGGGCGCAAAGGCCGCGCGCAGGACACCGTGGGCGTGCGTCTTCAGACGTTCGACCTCGTCGCGCGCGGCGCGGATTTCGGCGACGATCGCACAGGCCCGTCCGTAGAGCACGCGGCCGGCCTCGGTCAGATGGATGCCGCGTACCGTGCGCGTGATCAGCGCGACGCCCATATCGTCTTCGAGCTCCTTGAGCGATTTGGTCAGCGCTGCCTGCGACAGGAAGACGCTGCGCGCCGCCGCACGGATACTGCCCTGTTCGGCCGCTGCGATCAGCGCCTTCAATTGATGCGGTCGCATGGTCCGCCTGCCACTCCCCTTCGAAACGCCCCGCGCGAATACGCGTTGCGCGATATCGAAGGCTTTCGATACCGTCAGTTCGACGAACTATAGGGGTATCGAAATAAAGAAGAAATCGAGATGCGTCGTGCGCACCGTGCGCCGCAGTTCGTTCACAAACGCATCGCCGGCCGGTGGCCGCGCGTCACGCCCTTCACCATGCGGCGAAGTGATACCGGATACGCGACGGATGTGCGGGATCGAGCACCAGCCCCGTGCGGCTCGCCAGCGCGTGCGACGCGTCGACCGCGGCGACCCGCCCGAGATCGAAGAGCCCGTTGACGGGCTCGACACCGAGCGCATAGTGCCGCCCCGACCACGGCTCACCGTCCCGACCGCCGTTGCTGACCCAGAGCATGACGTCGGGCAGCGCATGCGTGTCCCAGCCGAGTCCGACGCGTACGTCTTCATCGAGATAGCGCAGCACGACCTGTGCGTCGACGTCGCGCACGCCGATATCCGTGATCTGCAGCAATTCTTCGGTCTTGAACGGCAGCGGCAGGTGCGTGAGATCGATCGTCGCGCCATCGCTCGGCATCTGCGCGAGCGCGCGCGCCGTCGCATTCGGGCGAAGCCTCGATACATGGCGTTCGGCCTGCACCGGATACGTATGGATCCCTCCATGCGCGGCCGGCTCGACGACGAGCCGTCCCGGATCGCGCGGCACGCGAAACGTCGGATGCAGCGCGACAGGCACGCGGACCGGCCTGCGCGCATGAATCACGAGTTCGATATCGAGCCGCGGCGCGTCGGGTACGACCGCGAAGCGACGTTCGAGCCGCGCGATCGCGGCATCCTCGGGATAGTCGATCGCGATCGTCAAATGATCGCGGCCGGCATCGATGCAATGCCATACGTGGTTCGACGCGAACCCGTGCGGCCACGTGTCGTCGGGCCGCAAGCCGCGCCATCCGGGCGGCAGGTCCGACGGCGTGTCGGGACGCCCGAACGGCACGCACGGCCACTCGCCGCGCAGCCGCCGCAGGATGCCGGGCAAGCGCTCGGCCTGCTCGGTGTCCGCCCACGGCGCGATCTGCATGCACTGCAGGCGCCGGCCGTCGCCGAGTTCAAACATCAGCGGAGCCAGCATGCCGCCGAGCCCCTGCACTTCGGCCGAACCGAAGCGCCATTCGAGTTGCCATGTATCGCTCAAGGCCGCCTGTCTCCTGTCTGTTTTCCGCTTGTTTTCTACCTCTCACGCGCGTGTCGACATTGAAAAGGAACATGCCCGCGATCGCAAGACGGCGGGCATGTTTTCCGGGCGTCGCGGCCCGACGTCGGGTCCGGGTCCGAGATCGATGTCGAACCGGTGCAGGCGCAGGTGCCGGCGCAGGTGCCGGTGCAGGTGCCGGGCCGGGCCGGGCCGGGCCGGGCCGGGCCGGTGCCAATGGTGAATCCGAAATCGACGCGGCGCGGGATGCGCATCGCGTTCCGTCGCTCAACCCATGCGTTCGATACCAAGGACTCGACCGCGCATCGGCGAAGCGCTTATTTGCCGTCCTCGTTGCGCGCCTTGATGCTGGCGCGAACTTCGTCGATCGCCTGAAGAATCAGTGCGGATGCCTTCGACGCGTGGCCTTCCTTGTCGGGTGTCTTGTCCGCGAGTTCGATCTGATGCTTGGCGGTCTCGAGCGATCGAAGCGCGGCGTCCATGTCCGGCTGCGCGACGTCGGCGAGCGCGGTCGCGGAAAAAAGCGTGGCGGCCGTTGCGGCGGCGATAACAGGGAGCGAGAAGCGCATGGAGTCCTCCGAATAAATGGCGTGGCGAATGCCGCGTACAGCGACAAGCCAGTATCGCCGTCTCGCCCGCTCCCTGGGCCGACGGATGTCAGGTGTTTACCGCCAATTACACCTCGTTACCGATCGATCGGATCCCTCCCATCCGCCGCACACCTCGCTCGCATCGTGCTCACGAACTGCACGCCGATCAGCACAAGAACAGCATCGTGCTGCTGGAAGAGCGACGTCGCGCGCGCATCGCGACGCACGCGCGCGACGTCGACGCGCCGTCTCGGCCCGCCGCATCGGCGCTCGGCCCGGCGCCTTCGGCGATCCCGCGCAATGGCACACGTCCTGCTAGATACGGGTATGCGCTGCACGTACGCATCGCGCCTCACTCCAACCGATGGACACCCTCTATGTCGCTACCCGAACTCGATGAACCCGCCACGCTGTCGCGCGGCGCAGACTATGAGCAAGTCGCCGCGCGCTTCCGCCCGATCTTCGCAAGAATCGCCGAAGGCACGGCCGATCGCGAGCGCACGCGGACGCTGCCGTTCGAACAGATCGCGTGGCTCAAGACCGCCGGCTTCGGCAGCGTGCGCGTGCCGGTCGAATACGGCGGCGCGGGCATCTCGCTGCCCCAATTGGTCCGGTTGCTCATCGAGCTCGCCGAAGCCGATTCGAATCTGCCGCAAGCGTTGCGCGGCCATTTCGCGTTTGTCGAGGACCAGCTCAACGCGCAGCCGAGCGCGACACGCGACAAATGGTTCGAGCGTTTCGTCGCGGGCGATATCGTCGGCAACGCCTGGACCGAGGTCGGCGGCGTCAAGATCGGCGACGTGATCACGCGCGTCTCGAAACAGAACGGACGCTGGGTCGTCAACGGCTCGAAGTACTACAGCACCGGCAGCATCTTCGCGGACTGGATCGACGTCTTCGCGCAACGCGACGACAACGGCCAGAACGTCATCGCGGCCGTCAACGTGCATCAGGCCGGCGTCCGGCAGAACGACGACTGGGACGGCTTCGGTCAACGCACGACAGGCAGCGGGACATCGGTGTTCGAGAACGCCGTCGTCGACGAGGAACACCTGATCGACTTCGAATCGCGCTTCAAGTATCAGACCGCGTTCTATCAGCTCGTGCTGCTTGCCGTGCTGACCGGCGTGGGCCGCGCCGCGCTGCGCGACATCTCGCACGAGGTTCGCAAGCGCACGCGCGTCTATTCGCATGGGAATGCGCCGCGCGTGAGCGACGACGCGCAGATTCAGCAGGTCGTCGGCAAGATCGCGGCGCGCGTCTATGCGGCCGAGGCGACCGCCGTGCGCTCCGCGCAAGCGTCGCAGCTCGCCTATGAAGCCCGTTTCGGCAATGACGATGCGGCCGAGGCGAAGGCCAACGCGCTCGCCGAAATCGATTCGGCGAAGGCGCAGGTCGTGATCGCGGACCTGATCCTCACGTCGACGACGGAACTCTTCAACGCGCTCGGCGCGTCGGCGACGAGCGAAGACAAGCAGCTCGATCGTCACTGGCGCAACGCGCGCACGGCCGCGTCGCACAATCCGCTGATCTACAAGGAACGCATCGTCGGCGATTGGCATATCAACGACACCGTGCCGCCGTACGTCTGGCAGATCGGCAGCATTCGCGGATGATCGACGCGCGTGAACGGGGCGAACGCACACGCCCCGCTCGCGCACGCGGCTTCAGGCTATTTCTGCGCCGAAATCTGCCGCGATCGGATCAAGCGCGCGCGCAACACGTTGCGGCTGATGCCGAGCAGTTTCGCGGCCTGGATCTGATTGCGGTAGCAGAACTCGAAGGCGACGCGCATGACGGTGTCCTCGATCTGCTCGAACAGATTGTCTTCAGCCTCGACGTAGAGATTGCGCAACGCTTCCTCGAGCGTCTCGATCGGCGTGAGCTTCGCTTCGGCGCCCACGCGCTTCGGCGCCCCGAAGCACGACGACAATTGCAGGTCCGCTTCGCCGATCGTATCGCCGCCGCAGACGAGCAAGGCGTAGTGGATCACGTTCTCGAGTTCGCGAATATTGCCGGGCCAGCCATGCTGCAGCAGTTTGCGCTCGGCGCGCGCATCGAGTGAAAACGCGCCGTAGCCGAGCCGGCCGCGATATTCGTCGATGAAGTAGTGCGCGAGCGGCAGAATGTCGCCGGGCCGTTCGCGCAAGGTCGGCACCGCGAGATGCACGACATTGAGCCGGTAAAACAGGTCTTCGCGGAAATGTCCGGCGGCCACCGAGTCCTGCAGATGGATATTCGTCGCGGCGATCACGCGCACGTCGATCGGAATGCTCTTGCGCGATCCGAGCCGCACGACCTCGCGCTCCTGAAGCACGCGCAACAGCTTGACCTGCATCGACAACGGCAGGTCGCCGATCTCGTCGAGAAACAACGTGCCGCCGTTCGCGGCTTCGAACCATCCGGGCTTCGACGAGAACGCGCCCGTGAACGCGCCCTTTTCATGGCCGAACAATTCGCTCTCGACGAGCGTTTCGGAAAACGCGCCGCAATTGACTGCGATAAACGGTCCGTTCTTGCGATGACTCAGGTTATGCACGTGCCGCGCGACGAGCTCCTTGCCCGTGCCGGTCTCGCCGATCACGAGCACGTTCGCGTCGCTCGGCGCGATCATGCGGATGCGTTCGAGCAACGCGATCGATCGCGCGTCGGCGAAGATCTGCGCGCTCGCGCGAATCGAGGTCGTCAACGCGCGCCGATCCGGCAGCGTGATCAACGGTGACGCTTGAGCGTCGTCCAGGCCGGCGGCAACCGGCACTTCATTTCGGAGCGTGGCGTTCATGAGTAGAAACTCGGCGTCGGATATTGCTGCTTGAGCGCCCATTCACCGATCTCGCGAAGCTTGTACGCCAGCGGATCGTGAAGGGAGTGGGTGCGCAGATTGCGCCAGTGGCGATCGAGCCGCAGGCCGCCGTGCGTCGCGCGCGCGCCTGCGACGTCGAACATGCGCGTACAGATCGCGAGTCCGGCCTCGATCGCGGCGACCTTCGCGGTCGCGACCGCCAGCGCGACTTCGCCGCGTTCGGTTTCGCCCAACGTAGCGCCTTGGTCCCAGGCCGCATCGAAGCGCTCGGCCGCGCGATCGGCGAGCGCGCGCGCCGATTCGAGTCCGACCCAGAACTCGCCGTACTGACCGAGGATATAGGGGTCGTCCTCGGCGCGTTCGACGTTCGCGACATACCACGGCCGCGATTCGTGCAGCGTGTATTGGCGCGCGTCGCCGAACGCGCTCTCGCCGATGCCCAGATAAATATTGGTCAGGATCAATTGCGCGAGCACAGGACGCAGGCACGCGAACGGCGTCGACAGCGGTCCGGGATCGCTGAGCAATTCGTGCCGCTCGACACGCACGCGCTGGAACGTCACCGACCCGCTGTCGGTCTGGCGCTGTCCGATGTTGTCCCAGTCATGCGCGACGCAGACACCCGAGCGGCCCGTCGGAATCGCCGCCACGAGCAGCGATCCCGTCTGTGCGTCGTGCGCCGACGCGATCAGCATCTCGGAGTCGACCGTGCCCGAGCAGAAGCTCTTCTGACCGCTGAACTCGCGCCACTCGGCGTGCGTCGTACTGACCGTGCGCGTATCGAGCGGATTGAGCGCATTGCCCCAGAACCATGAATGACGCGCCGTCTGTCCGTACAAGGTGCTCGCTTGCGCGGCGGAGCCGAACAAGCGGACCGTCGCCAGCATCAGATGATGAAAACCGAAGACGTGCCCGAGCGAGCTGTCGGCGCGTCCGAGCAGACGAATGATGTCGAGCGTCTCGCGCCAGCGTGCGCCGAGCCCGCCGAATTCGACGGGAATGCTCAGACGCAGCAGGCCGCTTTCGCGCAGGGCGTCGCGCTCGGCCTTCGGCGTGCCGCCGCGCGCGTCGCGTTCGGCGGCGCTCGCCGCGAACGTGGCCGCGAGCGCGCGCGCGATCTCGAACGGCGACGCCGACTGCGACGCCGCGGACGACACATGCATCGAAGCCGGATCGACCGGCATGACGAAAGTTGAACGCATCGAATTCTGGATGTCTGCGGTACGAGACCGACGATGAGATCAGGCACGCCATGAACGCCGATGCGTTCGGGCTGCTGCCTGAGAAGCGTATTGTGACGATCCGCGCGGCGATTCGAAGCAATTTGTTCGGGTAAGCAAAGTCAATCTGCTTCTTAGGCAGCACGCGCGCCGCAGCACATGCGTCAAACGACGCAACCTGCTGCATCGCTGCTGATTGAGCAGCACTTCGCGTCGCACTGCGTGCGTGCGCCCGGTGCGATGCAACGCGGTGTGCAGGCCTGTCGCGTCTGGGCTCGCGGCCTCGGACACCGCATCCGGCATGCAATGTGCAAGGTGGACGGCTCCCCTGTCTTCGTTCACGTACTGCCATGCATCCTGACGCGTCGTTCACGTATTCCTTGTGCGGCCCACGCACGGCCCGCGTCCCCGAAGCCGCGCATCGGGCGGAACGCACGGGAGCGCGCCGATGAAACACTTCCATGCCGAATCGCAGTTCGCGAGCGAACCCTGGAACGCGACCGTCGAAGCCGTGGCGAAGCGTCTCGCCGACACGGCGATCGAACGCGACCGCGCGGGCGGCACCGCGAAAGCCGAACGCGACGTGATCCGTGAAAGCGGTTTGCTCACGTTGAGCACACCCGTCGAGCTCGGCGGCCTCGGCGCCGATTGGACATCGGTCCTCGATGTCGTGCGCCGCTTCGCCGAGGTCGATAGTTCGCTCGCGCATCTGTTCGGCTTTCACCATCTGCTGCTCGCGACGACGCGCCTGTTCGGGCGCGAATCGCAATGGGCGCCGTGGTACGAACACTCCGCGCGCCATCGCTGGTTCTGGGGCAATGCGCTCAATCCGCTCGATCGCGGCGCGCGCGCGACGCCGGACCCCGACGCCGAGGGCGGCTTCCTTTTCTCGGGCACCAAGCGCTTCTGCTCGGGCGCGAGCGACTCCGACATGCTCGTCGCCTCGGCCTTCACGCACGACGACCGCCTGCTGATCGGCGTCGTGCCGACCACGCGCGCAGGCATTTCGATCCGCGACGACTGGGACAACATGGGCCAGCGTCAGACCGATAGCGGCACCGTCGACTTCAACGCCGTGCGCTTCGACGCCGACGCGTTGCTGACCGACCCCGGTCCGCTGTCGACGCCGTTCGCATGCCTGCGTCCGCTGCTCGCGCAGCTGATTCTGTCGAATATCTATCTGGGACTCGGCAACGGCGCATTGCGCGAGGCGCGCGCCTTCGTGCAGACGAATCAGCGTCCGTGGATCGCATCGACCGCCGCGACCCCGCAGCAGGATCCCTATGTGCTCACGCATTTCGGCGACTTCTGGCTCGGTCTCGAATCCGCGCGACTGCTGACCTCGCGCGCGGCGGCGCTGTTCGACGACGCGTGGCGTCACGGCGCATCGCTGACCGAGGCGCAGCGCGGCGAAACCGCCATCGCCGTCGCGGCCGCGAAGGTCGCCTCGACGCGCGCCGGCCTCGACGTCGCGCATCGGATGTTCGAGGTCACGGGCGCGCGCGCGACGACGGCCGCGCTGCGGCTCGATCGCTACTGGCGAAACCTGCGCGTGCACACGCTCCACGATCCGGTCGACTACAAGGTCCGCGAGCTCGGCGACTGGGCGCTCAACGACGGACTGCCGCGTCCGTCGTTCTATTCATGAACCTGTCATGCAAGGGCGCGGCGCATTGCGCGCCCGCGCGATGTCGGATCTGCTGATCCAACAGCATCGCGTGCGCAAGTCTGCTGGCTGAGCGTCATCAGGAGGAATGCTAACGAATGCTGTTCTGCCGATATGTGATTCGCACGAAATCGCATATCGGCGAAAAGCGGCGCGCCACGGCGCGTGCGCGGACCGAAGGATGCGATCGCGTCCCGGTCCTCCCCCTTCGCGCGATGGATGGCACGGTATTCGCATGACCCCATCGCATAGGCATCACATTGCTATTCAGTAAAGGAAGACGTTGATGAGCCACACACTCAAGGTTGTCGCCGTATCGGGCGGGTTGCAACGGCCCTCGCGCACGCTCGCGCTCGTGCAGGAACTCGTCGCGAGACTCGGCAAGGCCGTGAAGATCGATGTGCACCTGATCGAACTCGGCGAGATCGCCTCGGGGCTCGCCGCGATCACCTATCGCTCGCAAGCGTCGGCCGACATCGCACAACACCTTGACGCCATCGAATCGGCCGACGTGCTGATCGTCGCGAGCCCGGTGTTCCGCGGCTCGTTCACGGGTCTCTTCAAGCATTTGTTCGATCTCGTGCATCACGAAGCGCTGATCGAAGTGCCCGTGCTGCTGGCCGCCACCGGCGGCAGCGATCGTCACGCGCTCGTGATCGACCATCAGCTTCGCCCGCTGTTCAGCTTCTTCCAGTCGCGCACGCTGCCGATCGGCGTCTACGCATCGGAAGCCGATTTCTCGGGCTACGCGATCTCGAGTCCCGAGCTCAATGCGCGCATCGATCTGGCAGTCTCGCGCGCCGTTCCGTGGCTGCACCCGCGCGCGCAGAGCGAGGCCGCCGTGCCGGCACTCGCGCAACAGTCATCGCAGCCGGTGCAACGGCAACCGCACACGGCAGCCGCCTGATCTCTTCCATTTCGACGGATATTTCTCATGAGCCACGACACTTCCTCGCGCGATCCGATCAAGTTCGCCTACTGGGTTCCGAACGTCAGCGGCGGCCTCGTCGTCAGCACGATCGAACAACGCACCGACTGGAGCCTCGACTACAACGTCAAGCTCGCACAAACGGCCGAGCGCGCCGGCTTCGACTATGCGCTGAGCCAGATCCGTTTCACGGCCGGCTACGGCGCCGAGTATCAGCACGAGTCGGTCTCGTTCAGCCAGGCCCTGCTGCATTCGACGACCAAGCTCAAGGTGCTCGCCGCGATCCTGCCGGGTCCGTGGAATCCGGCGGTCGTCGCGAAACAGATCGCGACGATCGATCACATCTCGAACGGCCGCATCGCGATCAACGTCGTGAGCGGCTGGTTCAAGGGCGAATTCACCGCGATCGGCGAACCGTGGCTCGAACATGACGAGCGTTACCGGCGCTCGCACGAATTCATTCAGGCGCTCAAAGGCATCTGGACGCAGGACGGCTTCACGTTCAAGGGCGACTTCTATCGTTTCAACAACTACACGCTGAGTCCGAAGCCGGTCCAGAAACCGCATCCGGAGATCTTCCAGGGCGGCAGCTCGCGCGCCGCGCGCGATAACGCGGCGAGCGTGTCCGACTGGTACTTCACGAACGGCAACACGCCCGAGAATCTCAAGGCGCAGATCGACGACATTCAGACGAAGGCCGCGAAGAACAACCATAAGGTCCGCATCGGCGTGAACGCGTTCGTCATCGCGCGCGATACGGAAGAAGAAGCCAAGGCCGTGCTCGCCGACATCATCGAGCACGCGCACGTCGAAGCCGTCCATGCGTTCGGCGACGCGGTCAAGCAAGCCGGTTCGGCCTCGCCCGAGCGCGAGGGCAACTGGGCCAAGTCGACGTTCGAGGATCTCGTCCAATATAACGACGGCTTCCGCACGAACCTGATCGGCACGCCGCGGCAGATCGCCGAGCGCATCGTCGAGCTCAAGTCGATCGGCGTCGACCTCGTGCTCGCGGGCTTCCTGCATTTCATCGAGGAAGTCGAGTATTTCGGCGAGAAGGTGCTGCCGCTCGTGCGCGAACTCGAACTCGCGAAGCAAGCCGAGGTCGTTTGACGATGACGCACGCCGAACCCGCGACCTTGCCCGCGTGGCTCGCCGAACAGGCGAGACGCCGCGCGCCAGCGCCCGCGATACGCAGCAAGCGACTCGGATCGTGGCACGCGCTGCGCTGGGACGATGTCGCGGCGCGCACGCGCGCGCTCGCGGCAGGCCTCGCTCGGCGCGGCTTCCGTCAGGGCGACACGCTGCTGCTCGCGGCGCCGCCTTCCGAGCGCGCGGTGCTGCTGTCGCTCGCGGCGCAATGGCTCGGCGGCGTCGCGGTGCCGATCGATACGGCGCTCGGCGATGCCGCCTTGCGGCATGCCATCGAGCATCTGTCGGCGCGCCTGGCGTTCGCCGACGACGACGCGACGCTCGATCGCCTGCTGCCGCTCGGCGTGCAGATCATCGACGGCAATCCGCGCGGCTTGCGCGATCATCCGGATCCCGCGGTCGTCGGCCTTGCCTCGCTTCAGAAACCGCATGCGGGCGATGCCGAGCATGACCCGCTGCTGCCGGGCGAACCGCTCGCGCGCGCCGACGATACGGCATTCCTGTTCGTCGACGCGCTCGGCGACGGGACGCTCGTGACGCAACACCTGACCCATGCGTCGCTGATTCACGACGGCCGCGCCGTCGTCGCGCGCGAAGCGCTCGACGCGCGTGAAGAAGCGTTCGCCACGCGCGCATTCGCCGCGAGCGCCCAGGCGCGCTATCTGATCGCGCCGTGGCTCATCGCAGGCTTCAGTCTTCACTTTCCCGAAGCGCTCTCGACGCGCGACGCCGATCGGCGCGAGATCGCCCCGACGCTCGTCGCCGGCACGCGCGAGACGTATGCGCGCGTCGCCGCGCTCGTCCATGAGCGTCTGCCCGCTTCGGGATGGCGCCGCGCACTCGTCAACGCCGCGCTCGGCGGAACCGGCGGCCCCGTGACGCGCCGGCTCGCGCGTTGGGGCGTCGCGCGGCCGCTGCGCGAGGTCATCGGCTTCGCGCGCACGCGCGTCGCGCTCGTCGCGGGCGCGCCGCTCGACGAACGCACGAGCGCCCTGTTCGCGGCGCTCGACGTCGACGTGCATGCATGGCCCGATGCGTCGGACTGGCGTCAGGTCGCGCCGCGTTCGGTCGGGCCGCGTTCGGTCGGGCCGCGTTCGGTCGGGCCGCGTCCGGTCCCGCATCACGCCGGCACCGCGCATCCTCGCGAGACTGCCGTCGCGCAGCACGCTCCCGCGCACCGGGATCGCGACGATCGACACATCGAATACGGACGCGTGCCTTCATGACCCATTCAACGTCCCCGCTGCTCAGCGTCGATCGCGTGTCGCTCTCGTTCAAGGGCGTCAAAGCCGTCACCGACATCAGCTTCGCCGTGCAATCCGGCGAGATCTGCGCGCTGATCGGACCGAACGGCGCGGGCAAGAGCTCGCTGCTCAACGTGATCAACGGCGTCTATCTTCCGCAGGAAGGCAGCGTCGCCTTCGACAACCGCCGCTTCGAACGCATGAAGCCCTGGGATGCCGCGCATCTGGGCATCTCGCGCACGTTTCAGAACATCGCGCTGTTCCGCAGGATGACCGTGCTCGAAAACGTGCTCACGGGGCGCACCTTGCATCGCACGAGCGGCTGGGTCGCGCAGACGCTCGGCCTGCCGTCGGCGCGGCGCGATGTCGCCGCCCAACGCGACGCGGCCGAGACGCTCATCGAGGCGCTTGATCTGCAGCCGTATCGCGACACCGTCGTCGGATCGCTGTCGTACGGTGTGCAGAAGCGCGTCGAACTCGCGCGCGCGCTCGCAGCAACGCCAAGGCTGTTGCTGCTCGACGAACCGATGGCCGGCATGAATCCCGAGGAAAAGGCCGCGATGGTCGACTACATCATCGACGCGAATACCCGGCAGGGCGTGACGGTCTTGTTGATCGAACACGATATCGGCGTCGTCATGAGCCTGTCCGATCACGTCGTCGTGCTCGACTACGGCAAGAAGATCGCGGATGGCGCGCCCGCCGACGTGCGTGCGCATCCCGATGTGATCGCGGCCTATCTCGGCACGCGGCACTAGGAGAAACCCATGAGTTTTGTCATCGAGGTCCTCGTCGGGGGCCTGCTCGCCGGCGTCATGTATTCGATGGTCGCGATCGGCTTCGTGCTGATCTACAAGGCATCGGGCGTATTCAATTTCGCGCAGGGCTCGCTCGTGCTGTTCGGCGCGCTGACGTTCGTGAGCCTCGTCGAACGCGGCATCCGCGCGCCGATCGCGTTTGCGATCACGCTCGCCGCGCTGATCGTCGTGGCGCTCGTCGTCGGACGCACGATACTCCAGCCGCTCGTCAATCGGCCGCCGATCGTGCTGTTCATGGCGACGCTCGGTCTGAGCTTCATTCTCGAAGGACTCGCGCAGCTCGTCTGGGGCGCGCAGGTCCACGGCCTCGATCTCGGCATCGACGACAAGCCGCTCAACATCTCGGGCGTCATGGTCAGTCAGTTCGATCTGTTCGCGGCCGGGACCGCGGGCGTGCTCGTGGTCGGCCTCTCGCTGCTCACGAATCGCACGCGGCTCGGCCTGTCGTTGCGCGCGGTCGCCGACGATCCGCTCGCGGCGCTCGCGGTCGGCATCCGGCTGCCGCGCGTCTGGACCATCGTCTGGGGTCTCGCGGGTCTCGTGAGCCTGATCGCGGGTCTGCTCTGGGGCGCGCG
This sequence comes from Pararobbsia silviterrae, assembly GCF_003628125.1. Taxonomy (GTDB): domain Bacteria; phylum Pseudomonadota; class Gammaproteobacteria; order Burkholderiales; family Burkholderiaceae; genus Pararobbsia; species Pararobbsia silviterrae. The sequence goes on along the minus strand of NZ_RBZU01000001.1, from coordinate 599,558 downwards.
GCTCGGCGTGCAGTTCTCGCTCTCGCTGATCGTGCTCAAGGCCTTGCCCGTGCTGATCATCGGCGGCTTCTCGTCGATCTCGGGCGCGATCGTCGCGGGCCTGATCGTCGGGGCGTCCGAGAAGCTCGCCGAAGTGTTCGTCGGGCCCGTGCTCGGCGGCGGCATCGAGAACTGGTTCCCGTATGTGCTCGCGGTGCTGTTCCTGCTCGCGCGTCCGGCGGGTCTGTTCGGCGAACCGGCCATCGAACGCGTCTGAGATCATTCATGTCGACACTGCACGCCGCATCCGATATCACGTCGGACATCACGTCCGACGCCGCATCGCTCGCCGTTCCGTACGGCACGCGCACGCGACGCCGCCGCCCCGCCTATGCGATCGCCGCGCTGCTCGCGCTCGCCTGGATCGTCGTGCCGTTCATCGGCAACGACTACTGGCTCAGCGCGATTCTGACGCCGTTCCTGATCTTGTCGATCGCGGGTCTCGGGCTGAATCTGCTGACCGGATACGCGGGCCAGCTCTCGCTCGGAACCGCCGCGTTCATGTCGGTCGGCGCCTATGCGACGTACAACTTCGTGCTGCGCATCCCGGCGTTGCCGCTCGTCGTCGATCTCGCGCTCGGCGGCATCGTGACCGCGATCGTCGGCGTGATCTTCGGATTGCCGAGCCTGCGCATCAAGGGCTTCTATCTGATCGTTTCGACGCTGGCCGCGCAATTCTTCGTCGAATGGGTGTTCACGCGCTTCAGCTGGTTCTCGAACGACGACACGTCGGGCGTGCTCAGCGCGCCGCGGCTCGCGATCGCGGGCATCAGGATCGATTCGCCGGCGACGCGCTATCTGCTCGTGCTCGGTGTCGCAACCGCGCTGTTCGTGCTGACGAGCCGCATCGTGCGCAGCGAACTGGGGCGGCGCTGGATGGCGCTGCGCGACATGGACACCGCGGCGAGCGTGATCGGCATTCCGCTCGCGCGCACCAAGCTGCTCGCGTTCGCGGTCAGCTCGTTCGTGATCGGCATCGCGGGCGCGCTTTGGGCGTTCGCGTATCTCGGCACGGTCGAGCCGCACGGCTTCGATCTGAGCCTGTCGTTCAACGTGCTGTTCATCATCATCATCGGCGGCATGGGCAGCATCTGGGGCAACTTCCTCGGTGCGGCCTTCATCGTGCTGCTGCCGATCCTGCTGTCGAACCTCGGCGGCGCGCTCGCGACGATCGGTCTCGATGCGAGCGCGCTCCAGAACCTCCAGAAGATCGTATTCGGCGTGTTGATCATCGGCTTTCTCGTCAAGGAACCCGACGGACTCGCACGCCTTGCCCAGATCGCCGCGCGTCGTCTGCGCGACTGGCCCCTCAAACCCTGACGCCTGAAACCCGCGCCGGCCCCGTCGTCGCGGGACCGGTCTTTAGCAGAACTTCAACGTTTGTTTTTACCTTAGTGATACTAACGACATGACACACTCGGCACTCTCCAGATTTCGTTCGGCTCGCCATGCGCTTCCGGCTGTCGCGACGCTCGCGTGCGCGCTGCTGTTCGGCGCCGTCTCTCCCGCGCAGGCCGCGGGCGAAGAATATTTCCCGCTGCAAAGCTATCGCGTGGGTCCGTACGCGGCCGGCGGCAGCGGCTTCTTCGGCGGCTTCATCGACTATATGAACCTCATCAACACGCGTGACGGCGGGGTCAACGGCGTGAAGCTCACGTGGAGCGAGTGCGAGACCGAATACGTCGTCGAAAAGGGCGTCGAATGCTATGAGCGGCTCAAGGGCGGTCTCAACGGCGCGCCCACGGCGGCGACCAATCCGCTGTCGGTCGGCATCGCCTATGCGACGATCGACCGTTCGACGGCCGACAAGATTCCGCTGATCACGATCAACCACGGCCGTACCGATTCGACCGACGGCGCGGTGTTCCCGTATGTGTTCCCGCTCCAGTTGAACCCGTACAGCGAGGTTTCGGCGATCGTCAATTACATCGGCCAACAATCGGGCGGCGCGGCGAATCTGAAAGGCAAGAAGATCGTCGTGCTGTACCACGGCTCGCCGTACGGCCGCGAAACGATCCCCGTGCTCGAACTGCTCGCGAAGCACTATGGCTTCGAGCTCACGCAGATCGAAGTGCCGCACCCGGGTAACGAGCAGGGATCGCAGTGGCTGCAGATCCACCGGATCAATCCCGACTGGGTCATTCTGCGCGGCTGGGGCGTCATGAACCCGGTCGCCTTGAAGTCGGCGCAGAAGGTCGGATTCCCGGCCGATCACATCATCGGCAATATCTGGAGCAACTCCGAAGAAGACGTGCGTCCGGCCGGCGACGCCGCGAAGGGCTTCATCGCGATCACGACCCACCCGTCGGGCACCGATTTCCCCGTGCTGCAGGCCATCGACCAATACGTGATCAAGCCCGGACACGGCAACCTCAAGGACCCGGCGCGCTTCGGCACGGTCTACTACAACCTCGGCGTGGTCAACGGCATCCTGAACGTCGAAGCCGTGCGGACCGCGCAGGCGAAGTTCGGCAACAAGCCGCTGACGGGCGAGCAAGTCCGTTGGGGCTTCGAGCATCTGAACCTCGACGACGTGCGCCTCAAGGCCCTCGGCGCGCTCGGACTCGTGCAGCCGCTCAAGCTCTCGTGCTCGGATCACGAAGGCGGCGGCGCGGTGCGCTTCCAGCAATGGGACGGACAGAAGTGGAAGCTCATCAGCGACTGGGTCCAGGCGGATCGCGCGTTCCTGCGCCCGATCATCGATCAGTCGGCGAATGCCTATGCGAAGGAAAAGGGCATCACGCCGCGTGACTGCAGCAAGGACATCGGTTCGTGAGTCAGCCGATCGCGAGTCCGCGGAACGTGAGTTCGAGACCGCTCCTGCAGGTCGAGGATCTCGTCGCGACGTATGGCGGCATGATCACGGCGCTGCGCGGCGTGTCGCTCAGCGTGCCCGAGCGCGGCATCGTCGCGCTGCTCGGCGGCAACGGCGCGGGCAAGACGACGACGCTCAAGGCGATCTCGGGCCTGCTGCGCGCCGAGCAAGGTACGTGCTCGGCGACGCGGATCCTCTATCAGGACAATCCGATCGACACGGCCGATCCGTGGACGCTCGTCTCGCGCGGCCTGGTCCAGGTGCTCGAGGGGCGCCGATGCTTCGTCCATCTGAGCGTCGAGGACAATCTGCGGCTCGGCGCGTTTCCGACGGGCGCGCGCCGCGCCGACGTCGAGCGCGACCTCGAACGGATCTATACGATTTTTCCGCGTCTGCGGGACAAGCGTAAGGCCTTGACCGGCTACGCGTCGGGCGGCGAACAGCAGATGGTCGCGATCGGACGCGCGCTGATGGCGCGCCCGACGCTCGTGCTGCTCGACGAACCGTCGATGGGACTCGCGCCGAAAGTCGTCGAGGAGATCTTCGACATCATCGCGGAGCTCAACGAGACGACGGGCACGAGCTTTCTGCTGGCCGAGCAGAACGCGGCGATCGCGCTGCGCTATGCGAAGTACGGATACGCGCTCGAAAACGGCCGTGTCGTCGCGCAGGGCTCGGTCGACGAGCTGTCCGAGCTCGACGTGCTGCACCGTGCGTATCTGGGCGGCGAGATCACGCGGCAACGTCTGAGATCGCGCTACGCGTCGCTTGGATGACGCAAGGAACGCGCGCCCGCCGTGCCGTCGACAAGACCTGGCCGGGCGCGCGATTCACGATCCGGCGACGCCGATCTCGGCTTTCGAGAGCGCATCGAGCAGGTGTTCGGCGAACGCATGCGCGATCAGCGGCAGTTGCCGGTCCGCCAGACTCGCGAGCACGAGACGCCCCGTCGGAAAGCCGCGATCGTCGATCCTGCGGCTCACGAATTCACCGCCCTCGCCGTGGGCCCCGAGACCAATCTGAAACGACAGCGCGTCCTCGTAACTCAAGTAGCCGCGCAAGAACTCGAAGCTATTGCTTTCGATCACGGGGCGCAGCTTGAGCGAGCGTCGCGTCAGGAACTGATCGATGAGCTGTCGCCCGCCGATCTCCCGATGCGGCATCACGAGCGGATAGTCGGCACAGTCCTTGAGCTTGATCGGGCCCGGTTCCTTCGCAAGCGGATGACGGCGATGCATGATCGCGAACACGCCTTGCTCGAACTCGCCGATCACGCGGATATCGGGCTCGTCGGACAGATTGAACACGAGGGCCAGGTCGCTCTCGAACGCGCGTAGCGCATTGAGCGCCTGGACATGGTCCGCGATCCGGATCTGCAGGCCGACGAGCGGCCGCCCCTTGCGAAAACTCGCGACCGCGCGCGGCAGGAATTTCGGCGCGACGGCCTGACTCGCGATCAGTTTGACGACGCCGCGCCGCAAGCCCTGCAGATCCTCGATTTCCGACAAGGCGCGCTCGAGGTCGGCCGCTCGACTGCGCACGTATCGCACGAAGATCTCACCGGCCGCCGTCAATCGCACACCGCGCGGCAAACGCTCGAACAACGGCGTGCCCAACTCGTCCTCGATGTCTTGAATCCTTCGATTGACCGCCGACGCGGCGACGTGCAGCCGATCGGCCGCTTGCCTGATCGAACCGGTCTTGGCGACTTCGTCGAAGTAGTGAAGAAAGCGAAGATGATTCATCGAAGCGGCGTCCCTGGCGACAGTCCGTACAGACTGTCAGCGCCTCGCGCGATCGTCAACGTTCGTTGCGGATCCGACCGCGCCCCCGCATCGGCAGGCTTGAATATGTCGCGCTTCCGCGCACGCATCGCGTGAATACGCTGCACCACGCGCATTCACCCTTCCCCATTACAGGGCACGCGCGCGGCGACACGCGAAGTCCGGTCTCCCGCTGAACGGTCCGCTGTGCCTCGATGTCTTGTCGCGCAACGCGGCATGCGCACGCATTTACGCAGTATCGCGAAGCCCATCGCATCGCGTCGACGCGGAAAGCGTTGCCGAAACGGCAACGGGCAAGCATCGAAAAGGTTTCAAAGGGAAGCGCTAACTGGCACATCCGCTGCGTAAGGGACACGCATGAAAAAGAAACCCGCCTCCATCCGTGCCAGGCCGTCGACGCCTGCCGAACCGCGCGAGACCTATGGCGCACATCCGTCCAACGCGTGGTCGGCCGACGCCGGGACCGTAAGCTTCGTGCGCGCGGTGCATGAGCCGCACGTGTTGCGGTTTGCTATCGAGACCGCGGCCGGCGGCAAGACCGGCGGCAAAAACCGCACCGAGACCCACACCGCGGCCGGCACCGAATCCCGGCATATCGAGCTCGATATGCGCCGCGCCGCGATCATCGTCGTCGATATGCAGAACGATTTTTGTCATCCCGAAGGATGGTTCGCGCAGAAGGGTGTCGATATGCGCGCCACGCGCAAGCCGATCCCTAAGATTCAAAAACTCCTGCCCGCATGGCGCAAGCGGCACGGACACGTGATCTGGCTCAACTGGGGCATTCGCGCCGATCGCCAGAATCTGAGCCCCACGATTCACTTCAAGGGCAAGCGCACGCCGCACGACGTCGGTTACGGCGAGCATTCGGCCATCGATCACGGCCCCGCGCTGGTCGCGGGCGAATGGGGCGCCGCGGTCATCGATGAGCTACAGCCCGAGCCCGACGACGTTCACGTGTTCAAGCATCGGCTTAGCGGCTTCTGGGACAACGAGCTCGACAGCGTGCTGCGCATGCGCGGCATCACGACCCTGCTGTTCGTCGGCATCAATACCGATCGCTGCGTGTTCTCGACGCTCCAGGACGCGGCCTTTCTCGGCTACGACTGCGTGCTGCTCAAGGACGCCTGTTCGACGCCGTCGCCGACCTATGTGAGCCGAGCCATCCATTTCATCGTCGAGCAGTTGCATGGCTTCATCGCGACGGCCGACGCCGTGTTGACATCGCTCAACGCACCGAACCCCGAGGAAACGCCGTCGTGAATCTCCATCTGAAAGACAAGGTCGTCGTCATTACCGGCGCGGCCAAAGGCATGGGCCGCGCGATCAGCCTGAGCTTCGCCGACGAAGGCGCGCGGCTCGTTCTCACGGCGCGCGACCGCGACGCGCTCGAAGCGGTCGCGGCCGAGGCGCGCGACAAGGGCGTCGACGTGATCGTGCAGACCTGCGACGTCACGCAGACCGACGAAGCCCAGGCGCTCGCCGCGGCGGCGCTCGACGCGTTCGGACAGATCGACGTGCTCGTCAACGTCGCGGGCGGATCGGGACCGATCGGCAAGACCGGATGGGAGACCACCCAACCCGAATTCGACGACATCGTGCAGCTCAATATGACGGGGCCGTTCAACACGATGCGTGCCGTGCTGCCGGGCATGATCGAGCGCAAGTCGGGCAAGATCGTCAACGTCGGCGGCACGTTCGGCATGCGGGGCCGCGCCGGGCGCATGGCGTATTCCGCGTCGAAGTGGGGGCTGCGCGGCATCACGAAGAGCATGGCGATCGAGGCCGGACCGCACGGCATCAACGTCAATTGCGTGGCCCCCGGCATGGTCGACGGCGACCGCTTCCGCAAGAAGGTCTGCGCGAACATGGCGACCGCGCTCGGCATCACGATCGAGGAGGCGATGCGCCGCCACGCCGAAGACTACGCGCTCAAGCGCGTCTCGACCGATACCGATGTCGCGCAGGCGTGCCTGTTTCTCGCGAGTGACGTCTCGCGCCAAATCACCGGAGTGGATCTGCCCGTCGACGGCGGATTCGCGATGCTGTGATGGAGGCCTCGACCATGCAACCCGTTGACCTCGTCATTCGCGGCGCCAAGGTCGTTTCGCCGGATTCGATCATCGACGCATCGGTGGCCATCGACGGCGAACGCATCGTCGCCGTCGGCCGCGACGACGCCATGCCGCCCGCGCGCGACGCATTCGATGCGACCGGGCTCTATCTATTACCGGGCGCCATCGACAGTCACGTGCATTTCCGCGACCCCGGCTATCCGCACAAGGAAACATGGCGCACGGGATCAGCCGCCGCGGCCTGCGGCGGCGTGACGACCGTGTTCGACATGCCGAACACGAATCCGCCCACCGGCACGCTCGACGCGCTTGAACTGAAGCTCAGCGCCGCGCGATCGTCGTATGTGGATTACGGCATTCACGGCCTGCTCGGCGACGACACGATCGCGCATCTCGAAGCCCTCGTCGAGGCCGGCGTCACGAGCTTCAAGGCTTTCGTCGGCAATACCTTCGGCAACTTGCCCGCGCCGACCGACGGCGCCTTGCTCGAAGGGTTTGAAAAACTCGCGCCGCTCGGCGTCCGCACCGTCGTGCACGCGGAAAACTCGTCGATTCTTTCACGTCGCCAGAAACGCATGCAGGACGCGGGGCGTATCGATGCGCTCGCTCATCTCGCCGCGCGCCCCGCCGTCGCGGAGATCGAGGCGATCGGACGCGTGCTCACGCTCGCGGAATGGACCGGCGCGCGCGTGCATATCGCGCATCACAGCGCCGCCGACTCGCTGTTCCTGATTCGCGACGCCAAACGGCGAGGCGTCGACGTCACGGTGGAAACGTGTCCGCAATACCTGCTGCTGAACACCGACGACATGAGCCGTCTCGGCGGCATCCTGCGGCTCAATCCGCCGATTCGCGAGCCGCGCCACAACGACCCGCTCTGGCAGGCGCTCAAGGACGGCACGATCGATATGATCGCGACCGATCATGCGCCGCATGCCGTCGAGGAAAAGACGCGGTCGAACATCTGGGAATGCGACTGCGGCTTTCCCGGCGTCGAAACGCAGATGGCCCTCATGCTGACCGAGGTCAATCGCGGCCGCGCGAGCCTCATGGAATACGTCCGGTGGAGCGCCGTCGCACCGGCCAAGGCCTGGGGCCTCTACGGCACCAAAGGCGTCATCGCGCCGGGCGCGCATGCCGATATCGCGCTCGTCGACCTCGATCGCAAGGGCGTGCTCTCGCAGCACACGCTCCATAGCGTGAGCCGCATTTCACCGTGGCACGGCCGCCTCGTGCACGGATATCCCGTACATACGCTCGTGCGCGGCCGCTTCGTCATGCGCGACGGCGCACTCGTCGAGGACGCGCTCGGCTGGGGCCGCTCCGTGAAGACCATCCAGCAGATGCCGACGCCCCGCCCCCTCAATACCGCGCACTATACGAGCGCAATCCTGACCACACCGGCAGGCGTACGGCCGACAGCCGAGCCCCTCGATGCGATCGATGCGCCCCAGTCCCATGAAACAGCCTGATCGCCGCGGTGGCTTGCGTGCTCATCCGCGGCCCGGGCACGACACCCGCACCAACACGTGGATCAACACGCGGATCGGTACGCGGATCGGTACGCGGATCGGTACGCGGATCGGCACGCGGATCGGCACGCGAATGAGCCCGCACGTGAACGCGCAGATGCGCATACGGACGCACGCGCGGCCCCGCGTGCACACGACGATGGATGCGCCGATCGACGAGGCATCGACGTGAACACGCGCCCCTTTATCGAACTATCGGGCGTCAGCGTCCGATACGGCGGCGGCACCGTCGCGCTGGACCGCACGGATCTCCGGATCGCGCGCGGCGATTTCGTCGCGCTCGTCGGTCCGAGCGGATGCGGCAAATCGACCGTACTCAAACTGCTCGGCGGGCTGATCCGGCCTACGTCGGGCGGCGTCATCGTCGATGGGCGCGAAGTCGGCGCGCCGGGCGTGCAAGCCACCCGCGTCGGCCTCGCGTTTCAGAACCCGACGATGCTGCCGTGGCTGTCGATACGCGACAACGTGTCGATTCCGCTCAAGATCGTCGCCCCGTATCGGCACGACTATCGCGCGAAGCGCACCGGCGAATTCGCTGAACGCGCCGATGCGCTGCTTGCGCAAGTCGGCCTGGCCGGCTTCGGCGACAAGCGTCCATGGCAATTGTCGGGCGGCATGCTGCAACGCGCGTCGTTGTGCCGCGCGCTGATCCACGAGCCGGATCTGCTGCTGCTCGACGAACCGTTCGGCGCGCTCGATCAGTTCACGCGCGAAGAGGTCTGGGACATCATGCAATCGCTCTGGATGACGCGGCGGCCGACCGTCGTGCTCGTGACCCACGATCTGCGCGAGTCGGCTTATCTCGCGAACCGGATCTGCGTGATGAGCGCGCGGCCGGGACGCATACTCGAAGACCGCGCCGTGCCCTTCGACCGGCCGCGGACCCTCGACGCGACTTACGGGAGCGCGGGATCCGAACTCGTTCAGCATCTGCGCCAGCGCATCGCCGATGCGCGCATGCCGCCGTCCGAGGTTCAAGCCGACGGCGCGCCGCGTGCGTCGCATGTCTTCGCGGGAGAACGCGCATGAATCCGTCATCGATCGCATGGCGCAGGCAACTGATGTCGCTCGGTGTGCTGTTCGCGTTTTTTGTCGTCTGGGAAGGCGTATGCCGGCTCGCGCATGTGTCCGACCTCGTCTTGCCGAGGCCCACCCAGATCGTCGCGGTCATGATCGACAAGACGCCCGTGCTGTGGCCCGACACGCTGCAGACGCTGATGACCACGCTCGTCGGCTTCGCGTTGAGCGTGGTCGTCGGCGTCGTGATCGGTGTGGCGATCGGCGCGTCGAAGGTGCTGTACGACGCAGCCTATCCGCTGCTCGTCGGGTTTTCGAGCATTCCGAAGGTCGCGGTCGTACCGATCTTCGTCGTCTGGTTCGGCGCGGGCACGATTCCCGCCGTCCTGACCTCGATGAGCATCAGCATCTTTCCGATCATCGTCAACGTCGCAACCGGTCTCGCCGCGACCGAGCCCGAGCTTGAAGACGTCCTGCGCGTGCTCGGCGCATCGAACTTCGATATCCTCAGAAACGTCGGCATCCCGCGATCGCTGCCGTATTTGTTCGCGTCGCTGAAGATCGCGATCACGTTGTCGTTCGTCGGCACGGTGCTCTCGGAGACCGTGGCATCGAACAAGGGGATCGGCAACATCATGATGATCGCGAGCGGCAACTTCAACGTGCCGCTCGTTTTCGCGGGTCTGTTCGTGCTTGCGATACTCGGTGTCGCACTCTATGCCCTGTCGTCCTGGGTCGAAAGCAGGCTGACGGGATGGACCCAACGACGTATCGACGTAGGAGCCCTCTCATGACCGTACCCCGCAACAGCATTCATTCGATCGCGGTGTTCTGCGGCTCGAATTTCGGCCGCGTCGACGCCTATCGCAACGCGGCCCGGGAGACCGGCGCCGAGATAGCGCGACGCGGCTGGCAGCTCGTGTACGGCGGGACCGACAAAGGTCTGATGGGCGTCGTCGCGGACGCGGTGCTCGCGAACGGCGGCAAAGCGCATGGCGTCATCACGCAGGCGCTGTCCGTGCGCGGCCAGCAGCATGCGGGTTTGACGTCGAGCGAAATCGTCGGCGACATGCGCACGCGAAAGGCGCGCATGGCCGATCTCGCGGATGCGTTCGTCGCGTTGCCGGGCGGCTTCGGCACGCTCGAGGAACTGCTCGAAATCGCGACGCTCGCCCAGCTCGGCGAGCATCGCAAGCCCTTCGGCCTGCTCGACGTGCTCGACTTTTACCGGCCCTTGCGCGAGATGTTCGGCCACGCGGTCGATGAAGGCTTCATGAAAATCGAACATGCGCGCATGCCCGTATTCGACAGTCGTCCCGCGCCGCTCCTCGATGCGCTCGAGGTGTGGCGCGCGCCGACCGTCACCAAGTGGATCGGTCAGCCGAATGCGTGATGCGGCTCCGACATGCTTGCTCCCGATACTTCTTTAACGGTGGATCACGATGCCACGAATCCAGATCACGGTCGGCGAACTGAAGTTCGTCGCCGTCACGCACGATGCCGCCGCGCAGACCGTCGGCGCTTTTCTTTCGCTGCTGCCGTATCGTCAGCATCTGATTCACGTTCGCTGGAGCGGCGAAGCGTGCTGGGTGCCGCTCGGCGACTACGTGCTCGAACATCAGGGGCAACGCGTCGGGTTCGAGAATCACACGAGCCATCCGTCGGTCAGCGACGTCCTGTTTCATCCGGGCGGCTATAGCGAGACCGAAATCCTGCTCGCTTACGGATCCTGCTGCTTTTCGAGCAAGCTCGGACAACTCGCGGGCAACCACTTCATGACGATCGTCGAAGGGCGCGAGCAGTTGCCCGAGCTCGGCAAGCGCGTGCTCTGGCACGGCGCGCAGGAGATTCTGTTCGAGCTCGAAGCATGACGTTCGACTGAGGGCGTCGGCGACGCCTCTTTTTCCATCGCATGTCTGACGTACCGACGCGACCCGTGCGGTCGTGAGGGAGCGGCTCGCTTGTTTGTTTTGCATATCGCGTCGCGCCGTGCCGCCTCGGAGACACATCGAGTCACGTTCGAGTCCGCACGCGCGGCTCGACCGCGGTGAAGCGGCCGACGCGCGCCGCATCGGAAGCGTCGTCCGACTGACGTTCACGCCATACGCGCCCCGGACACGGACCGGCGGTTCGACATCCTTTTTATCGACTCATCGACTTATCGACTCATCGAGGGATCACCATGACTTTCGCATTGCATCGCATCGCGTTGTTGCGCCGCTGGATCCGCTACACGGTGTGGTTCGCCGGCCTCATCGGATTCGCGTTGTCGTCGCAGGCCTTTGCCGCGACGCCGATCAAATTCATTCTGAACTGGAAGTACGAGGGACCGCAGGCGTGGTTTTTCGTGGCGCTCGACAAAGGCTATTTCGCCGCGGAAGGTCTCGACGTGTCGTTCGACCAAGGTGACGGGTCGGCCGGCTCGATTCCGAAAGTCGCCAACGGTTCATACGATGCGGGCTTCGGCGATCTGAACGCGTTGATCGAGCTCGCCGCGACGCATCCGGACGCCGCGCCGGTCGGTGTGTTCACGCTCTACAACGTTGCGCCGTTCGCGTTTGCCGTCAAGGCGTCGGGGCCGATCAAGACGCTGCATGATCTCGAAGGCAAGACCGTCGGCGGCGCCGTCAACGATGCCGCGCTCAAGCTGTTTCCGGCACTTGCGAGCATCAATCACATCGATGCGTCGCGCGTGAAGATCGTCAATATCGCGCCGAATCTGTCGGCTCAGTTGCTCGAACGCGGCCAGATCGACGCGGCTTCGACCTATGTGACGACGTTCACGTTTGCCGAAAAGGCCATGGGCGCGGATCCGTCGAAGACGATTCGTTTTATTCGCTTTCGCGACAACGGCATGAACCTGTACGCGAATACGGTGTTTTTCTCGCAGCCGTTTATCGCGGCGCATCCCGACGCCGTGCGCGGGTTTGTCCGCGCGCTCAATCATGCGATCAAGGACGTGATCGCCGACCCCGACGAGGGCGTGCGCCATCTCGTGCAGCGCGAACCGATCCTCAATACGGACCTCGAAAAGCAAAAGCTGCTGTTCACGCTCGCCAACGATATGAGCAGCCCCGAGGTCGCGACGCTCGGTCTTGGCGATGTCGACGACCGACGCCTCGCGCAAAGCATCGATATCGTCGTCGGCGCGCTCGGCTTGCCGAACAAACCGCAGCCCGAGCGCATCTTCGATCGCGCCTTTCTGCCCGCGCGCGACGCGCGCATCTTCAAGCTCACGCCCTGATCGGGTCGTGGTCGTGGTCGTGGTCGTGGTCGTGGTCGTGGTCTGGTCACAGACACGGTCGTGATCGGGTCACGGTCGGGTCATGATCGCGCTCATCGTGCCCTGGTCTTTGATGACGTCGACGCATGCGGTCACGCGCGTCGAACCCGGCATCGTTCATTCATGCACCGCGGCTTCGGCGCGGGGCTTGGCGTCTGTGAAAACCATGATTCCCTACACCCCGCCTCAATCGGTCAGCGCGCTGCCCATTGTCGATTTGTCGCTGCTCGACGAGTCGCGCGATGCGCGCCTGACGCTTGCCGCGCAGATCCGCGACGCATGCCGGAACATCGGCTTTTTCTACGTGAGAAATCACGGCGTGCCGCGCGCGGTCTTCGATACGCAGTACGCGCTGGCTCGCGAACTATTCGATCTTCCGCTCGACGTGAAAATGGAGATCGCGCAATCCCGCTCTGCCGCAAAACGCGGATACGAGCCGGCCGCGACGCAGCGGCTCGACGACGGCTCGCCGCCCGATCTCAAGGAGAGCTTTCGCTACGGTCCCGAGCCCGCGCGCGATCATCCGCTATACGGTCGCGGACTGCCGACCTACGGACCGAATCAATGGCCCCGCGGCAAGCCCGAGATGGCGACGAGCATGGGGCGTTATGCGGATGCGATGGTGTCGCTCGGTCTGCGCGTGATGCGTGCGATCGCGTTGTCGCTCGAACTGCGCGACGATTTCTTCGAGCCGTATTACGCGGATCCGATGACGACGGTGCGTCTGCTCAAATACCCGCCGCATCCCGATCATGCGTTGATGAATCAGATCGGCGCGGGAGCGCACACGGACTGGGGCGGCATCACGATCCTCGCGCAGGACGAGGTCGGCGGACTCGAGGTGCGGAACGTCGACGGTGTGTGGATCCAGGCGCCGCCGCTGCCCGATACGTTGATCGTCAACATCGGCGACCTCCTCGCGATGTGGACCGGCAATCGATACCGATCGACATTGCATCGCGTCAAAACGTCCGCTGCGCGGACGGATCGGTACTCGATCGCGTTTTTCTTCGATCCCCGCTATGACGCGATCATCGAGCGCGTGCCGTCATGCCGCGGCGAGGACGTCGCGCCGGACGCGTGCACCGCGGGCGCTTATATCGCGGAGCGGCATCGGGCGACCGCGGTCGAGGTCGAGGTCGAAAAAGAAAAGGGCTGAAACCATTCGCATAACCTACCGATTACGCGTCAGTTTCAGCCCTGAATTCACACTTTGCGTACGACTGTTTCCTAGAACGGAATATCGTCATCCATCTCATCGAACCCGCCGCTTGCCGGCGCATTCGACCGGCCGCCGCCCGATCCGCCACCACCGCCCGACGCGGCACGACCGCCGCCGCCCGACGCGCCGCCGCGCGAACCGCCGCCGCCACCGCCGCGCGACTCCATCGGCTCGCGGCTATAACCGCCTTCATCGCCGCCACCGCCGCCGCCCATGCCGCCGCGGCCGCCGAGCATCTGCATCTGCTCGCCGACGATCTCGGTCGAATACCGTTCCTGTCCCGACTGATCCGTCCACTTGCGCGTGCGGATCCGGCCTTCGACATACACCGACGATCCCTTCTTCAGGTACTCGCCCGCGATCTCGGCAAGACGGCCGAAGAACGCGACACGATGCCACTCGGTCATTTCCTTCATGTCGCCCGACGCCTTGTCCTTGAACCGGTCGGTCGTCGCGAGCCGCACATTGGTCACGGCATCGCCGCTCGGCAGATACCGCGTTTCGGGGTCCGCACCCAGGTTGCCGACCAGAATGACTTTGTTGACGGATGCCATGATTTCTCCTCTGAATGCCTTAACGCTATCCCGTAGATTGCCGCACGTCGATTCGGCCGGTCGGCCGATTCGACACCCTCCCGCCATCGCGGGGGCGGCTGCTGATCCGCTCTGAACTGAACTTTCCGAACTGTCCCGCCAAGCGCGCGACACACCGTCGCGGCAGGAGATGTCAATGCTGTCCCGTCGTGGCCCCGCCGTGGCCGCGTTGCGGCGGCGGCGCCATGCCGGCAGCGATTATAAGCCACACGAAAACGAGGACTGAGCAGGCCCCGAACACGGCGTTCGCGTTCCAATGCGCGAGCACCCAGCCGCCTCCGGCGCCGCCCACCGCATAGCCGAGCGACTGCGTCGTGTTGTACACGCCCATCGCCGCCCCCTTGCGTTCGCCCGGTGCGAGCTTCGAGACGAGCGACGGCTGACACGCTTCGAGAATATTGAAGCCCAGGAAGTAGATGAACAGGAACGTCGCCACGAGCCACAGCGTATGCGGCTCCGCCGCGAGCAAGACCTGCCCGAGCAGAAGCAGCGCGATCGCACCGAGCAAGACGGGCTTCATCTTGCCGTATTTCTCGGCGACGATGACCGCGGGCACCATCAGCACGAACGTCAGGCCCATGACCGGCAGATACATCTGCCAGTGATGCGCGACGGGCAGCCCCGCCGCGACGAGCGCACGCGGAATCACGACGAACAACGCGATCTGCGTCGCATGCAGCGCGAACACGCCGACGTTCAGACGCAGCAACTCGACGTTGCGCAACACCGTCGAAAACGGCGCCTTGCGATGCACGGGCCGCGCATCGGGCGTCGGCACGATCCAGATCACGACGGCGATCGCGAGCACCGCGAGCGCCGCGATCAGCATGAAGATGCCCGACATGCCGATCCATCCGAACAGCACGGGCGCCGACACGATCGCGATCGCGTACGAAATGCCGATGAAACCGCCGACCATCGCCATCGCCTTGGTCCGGTTCGCCTCGCTCGTCAGATCGGCGACAAACGCGATGACGGCCGACGAAACCGCGCCGAGCCCCTGGATCGCACGTCCGACGATCAGGCCGTTCATATCGTGCGCGAGCGCCGCGACCACGCTGCCGACCGCGAAGATCGCGAGCCCGATCGCGATCACGACCTTGCGCCCGAGAAAATCGGACAACGAGCCGTACGGAATGTAGAACAGCGCCTGGACGAATCCGTAGATCCCGATCGCGATACCGACCGTCGTCGCGTTCTCGCCGCCGGGCACCGTGCGCGCGTAGATCGTGAAAACCGGGATGATCATGAACAGACCGAGCATGCGCAGCCCGATCACCGCGGCCAGCGACGCGCTCGAACGGACTTCCTGAGGGCTCATCCGCGATGCGGCCTGGGGCGTGAACGTCGTTTGAGACATGGGGAATACCGAGGTGGGACCGCGACGGGCGGGCCGATCGGCTCGCCGCAAAAGTCGCTATAGTAGCAGGTTTGGCCCCCCCTACTTTCGGCAGGACATGGAACAGATCCGGATCCGTGGCGCTCGCACCCACAATCTGAAAAACGTCAATCTCGACCTGCCGCGGCACAAACTCGTCGTGATTACCGGCCTGTCCGGATCGGGCAAATCGTCGCTCGCGTTCGATACGCTCTACGCGGAAGGCCAGCGCCGCTACGTCGAAAGTCTGTCGGCCTACGCGCGCCAGTTCCTCCAGCTCATGGAGAAACCGGACGTCGACCTCATCGAGGGTCTGTCACCCGCGATCTCGATCGAGCAGAAGGCGACGTCGCACAATCCGCGCTCGACGGTCGGCACCGTCACCGAAATCCACGACTATCTGCGCCTGCTGTACGCGCGCGTCGGCACGCCGCACTGCCCCGACCACCATATCCCGCTGCAGGCGCAAAGCGTCTCGCAGATGGTCGACGCGGTGCTCGCGCTGCCCGCCGAAACGCGGCTCATGATCCTCGCACCCGTCGTCGCGGGCCGCAAAGGCGAGCACCTCGAACTCTTCGAGGAAATGCAGGCCCAGGGTTTCGTGCGGTTCCGGATCCGCTCGGGCGGGGGCACGACGCACGAGGGCGACGCACAAGTCTACGAAGTCGACGCGCTGCCCAAGCTCAAGAAAACGGACAAACACACGATCGACGTCGTCGTCGACCGGCTCCGCGTGCGTCCCGACATGCAGCAACGCCTCGCCGAATCGTTCGAGACGGCGCTGCGCCTCGCGGACGGCCGCGCGATCGCGCTCGAAATGGACACGAACGCCGAACACCTGTTCAGCTCGAAGTTCGCGTGCCCGATCTGCTCGTATTCGCTGCAGGAACTCGAACCCCGCCTGTTTTCGTTCAACAACCCGATGGGCGCGTGTCCGCACTGCGACGGCCTGGGCCAGATCACGTTCTTCGATCCGAAGCGCGTCGTCGCGCATCCGTCGCTGTCGCTCGCATCGGGCGCGGTCAAGGGCTGGGATCGCCGCAACCAGTTCTATTTCCAAATGTTGCAGGGCCTCGCGGCGTTCTACGACTTCGATATCGACGCAGCGTTCGAGGATCTGCCCGCCGACACGCGCAACGTGATCCTCCAGGGTTCGGGCAAGCAAACGATTCCGTTCACCTATATGAACGAGCGGGGCCGGCCCACGGTTCGCGACCACGCGTTCGAAGGCATCATCCCGAACCTCGAACGCCGCTATCGCGAGACCGATTCGGCCGCCGTCCGCGAAGAACTCGCGAAGTATCAGAACAATCAGCCGTGCCCGGCCTGCGAAGGCACGCGGCTGCGCACCGAGGCCCGCCACGTGATGCTCGGCGAAGGCGATCATGCGCGGCCGATCTACTCGATCAGCAATCAGCCGCTGCGCGACGCACTCAGCTACTTCCTGACCTTGCGTCTCGAAGGCGCCAAACACGAGATCGCGGACAAGGTGATCAAGGAGATCACGGCCCGCCTGTCGTTCCTCAACAATGTCGGGCTCGACTATCTGTCGCTCGATCGCAGCGCCGATACGCTGTCGGGCGGCGAGGCCCAGCGCATCCGGCTCGCGTCGCAGATCGGCTCGGGGCTCACGGGCGTCATGTATGTGCTCGACGAACCGTCGATCGGCCTGCACCAGCGCGACAACGACCGGCTCATCAAGACGCTCATGCATCTGCGCGATCTCGGCAACTCGGTCATCGTCGTCGAACATGACGAGGACATGATCAATGCGTCGGACCACGTCGTCGACATGGGGCCGGGCGCCGGCGAGCATGGCGGCATCGTCGTCGCCGAGGGCACGCCCGAACAGATCAAGCGCAATCCCGCGTCGATGACGGGCCAGTACCTGTCGGGCGACCTCGCGATCGCCCTGCCCGCGAAGCGCAATGAACCCGATGCGCGCCGGCTCGTGATCGTCGAGGCGAGCGGCAACAACCTCAAGAACGTGACACTCGATCTGCCGGTCGGCCTGCTCACGTGCGTCACGGGCGTCTCGGGCTCGGGCAAATCGACGCTGATCAACGACACGCTCTATCACGCGGTCGCGCACCACCTCTACGGATCGGCGACCGAACCCTCGCCGTATGAATCGATCGACGGCCTCGAACATTTCGACAAGGTCATCAACGTCGATCAGTCGCCGATCGGCCGCACGCCGCGCTCGAACCCGGCGACCTATACGGGTCTGTTTACGCCGATACGCGAGCTCTATGCGGGCGTGCCCGCGGCGAAGGAGCGCGGCTACGAAGCGGGCCGGTTCTCGTTCAACGTCAAGGGCGGCCGCTGCGAGGCGTGCCAGGGCGACGGCGTCATCAAGGTCGAGATGCACTTCCTGCCCGACGTCTACGTGCCCTGCGACGTCTGTCACGGCAAGCGCTACAACCGCGAAACGCTCGAAGTGCTGTACAAGGGCAAGAACATCAGCGAGGTGCTCGATCTCACGGTCGAACAGGCGCATGAATTCTTCCGCGCCGTGCCGGTCATCGCGCGCAAGCTCAAGACGCTGCTCGAAGTCGGTCTCGGCTATATCCGGCTCGGCCAGTCCGCGACGACGCTCTCGGGCGGCGAAGCGCAGCGCGTCAAACTTTCGCTGGAACTGTCGAAGCGCGATACGGGTCGGACGCTTTATATCCTCGACGAACCGACGACGGGCCTGCACTTCCACGACATCGCGCTGCTGCTCGAAGTCATTCACCGGCTTCGCGATCAGGGCAACACGGTCGTGATCATCGAGCATAATCTCGATGTCATCAAAACCGCCGACTGGGTCATCGATCTGGGCCCCGAAGGCGGCGCCGGCGGCGGACAGATCATCGCCCAGGGTCCGCCGGAGGCCATCGCGAGCGCGAAGGCAAGTTTTACCGGCCGGTATCTCGCGCCGCTGCTCGCGCGCGCGACACCGGTGAAAAGCGGCAACGCCTGACGACGGGGGTTCGGCGCGCGCGCCGCTTGGGCGCGCGGGCAAGGCGCAGGCCTCGCGGCCTGCGAAGATTGATGGGTTTGGACTGGATGCCGATCGGCGTCCGCGGAGAGTACGCGATGTCACGTCAGGCGCACGATGCCCGCAAAGACAGGCAGGACCGCCCAGCGTCTCAGGACCGGGGCCCGGGCGCGCAGGTCGTACGGCCAGGCCTGTCGCCCGAACGGCGCATGAACGCGCGCCAGTTGCGCGCCATCAATCGCGAGCCGGTCACTTATACGAAGGTCGAAATCGCGAGTTTCCTGATCGCCGCGATCGCGCTCGTCGCGATTCTCGTGCTGCATCTGCTGTCGGGCGTGCTCGCCGGTCTGCTCGTCTACCAGTTGATTCTGATCACGGCGCCGCTGCTCGAACGGCGCTTGTCGAGCCGGCGCTCACTCTGGATCTCGGTCGTGCTGCTGTCCGTGGCCATCATCGGCCTGCTGACCGCCGCGATCATCGGCACCGTCGATCATGTCGAACGGGTGATCCCCAACGCCCAAGTGCTCGTTGCGCAACTCAGCAGCATCCTCGACGGCGCGCGCGCGCGTCTGCCCGAATGGGCACAGGTCTATATTCCCGTCGACCACGACGATATGCGCAATATGGTGTTCGAGTACGCGCGCAAGCACATGGTCGATCTGCAGCAAGGCAGCATCAGCATCGCGCGCACGCTCACGCATATCGTGATCGGCATGATTCTCGGCGCGATGATCGCGATCAGCGTCGCGTCGTGCCGCGGTCAAAAACTACCGCTGACGGCGGCGCTCGCGGCGCGCGCCTCGCGCTTCTCGGACGCGTTCCGCCGCATCGTCTTCGCGCAGGTCAAGATCTCGTTCATCAACGCCGTGTTCACGGGCCTCTATCTGCTCGTCGCGCTACCGCTGTTTCACACGTATCTGCCGTTGTCGAAGACGCTCGTGTTGCTCGCATTCGTCGTCGGTCTGCTGCCCGTTATCGGCAATCTGATCTCGAACACGGCGATTCTCGTGATCTCGATGTCGGTCAGTCTGCCCGTCGCGATCGCGTCGCTCGCCTTCCTCGTCGCGATCCACAAGCTCGAATACTTCCTCAACGCACGCATCATCGGCGGCGAAATCGAGGCGCGCGCATGGGAGCTGCTGATCGCGATGCTCGTCATGGAAGCGACATTCGGGATCCCGGGCGTCATCGCCGCGCCGATCTTCTACGCGTACATCAAGCGCGAGCTGATCGTCGCGCAGCTCGTCTGAGCGCCGCGGCGCGCGCCGTGGCGGATCGCGAACACCGGCAAAATGCCGGCCACGCGATCGCCTCGCCCCCGATCTGTGTCGAGGCGTCTGCGCTCGCCTGCAGACCCCCGCCCGTTTAACGCATTACCGGAACACGACCGTCTTGTGACCGTTGAGCACGATGCGGTGTTCGACATGCCACTTGACCGCGCGCGCGAGCGTCACGCACTCGACATCGCGGCCGATCGCGGTCAATTGCTCGGGGTCCATGCCGTGGTCGACGCGCTCGACCTCCTGCTCGATGATCGGACCTTCGTCGAGATCGCCCGTCACGTAATGCGCGGTCGCGCCGATCAGCTTCACGCCGCGATCGAACGCCTGGTAGTACGGCTTCGCGCCCTTGAAGCTCGGCAGGAACGAGTGATGGATATTGATCGCGCGGCCTTCGAGCCTCTTGCATAGCGCAGGAGAAAGGATCTGCATGTAGCGCGCGAGCACGACGAGATCGATCGCTTCGGCGTCGACGATCTCGATGATCTTGGCTTCCTGAGCGGCCTTCGCCGACTCGGGCGCACCCGCGGCGAGCGGGAAATGATGGAACGGGACGTTGTAGCTCGCGGCGAGCTGATAGAAGTCCTTGTGGTTCGAGACGATCGCGGCGATCTCGATCGGCAGTTGTCCGGTCCGATGACGGAACAGCAAGTCGTTGAGACAGTGACCGATCTTCGAGACCATGATCAGCACGCGCGGCTTGACGTTCGCGTCATGAAGCTGCCAGCGCATGCCGAACGTCTCGGCGAGCGTGCCGAAATCGGCGCGCAGCTTCTGCTCGCCGGGGTCACCGCCGATCTGCTGGAAATGCACGCGCATGAAGAATTCGCCCGTGTACCGGTCGCCGAATTGCGCGGAATCGAGAATGTTCGCGCCGCGTTCGAAGAGAAAGCCGGAGACGGCGTGGACGATCCCGGGCCGGTCGGCGCACGAGAGCGTCAGGATGAAACTGTGTTCGGTCGTCATGCAGTGTTGTCCTTGTTATGCGCGGCGCGCCGCATCGAATGCGGCGCGCCGAAAGCGGGTCCTGCGTCCATCGTCATGCTTCGGTCGTCGAATCGTCGAGCTGTCGAATCGTCGCGTCGTCGATCGCGGACCGATGCGCGCGGTACGGCTCACCGCGCGGCGCCGGGCGTGAGATCGGCCGGTCGGCCGGCAAGCCCGGCCTCGCCTTCCGACGCCGGCTCGGCGATCGCGGGCGGCGCGCCGAGCGTGGCGAGCGCCGTGCGTTCGGCCGCGTCGAGCGCGCCGTGGCGCGCCATCCAGTCGAGCGCAGCGAGGCTCGCATCGACCGTCATCGCACCGTCGGCGAGCCAGTCGAGCACCGTATCGATCGACGCGAGCCGATGGTCGGCCACCTCGCCGTCCTGATTGCGCGGGACGAAATCCGCGCCGACGTCGAGGTCGTAAATGAACAGTTGCTCGGCCTGCGTGCCTTCGTCGATTTCCTGGAGCACGTGGATCGTACCGCCTCGGACCGCGCGCCGTGCAAGCGCCGCGGGCAAGCCGGACTCTTCCCAGCACTCCTTGACGAGCGTTTCATCGATGCCGTAGCCCCAGCCGATGCCGCCGCCGACGAGATTGTCGAGCATGCCGGGGTCGGTCGCCTTGTTCGGGCTGCGTCGCGCGATCCACATCGCGTGCGTGCCGACGACGCCGTTCAGATGCACGGCATACGTCTGCGTGCCGAAGAAACGCGACGCCGCGCGCTCGATCAACGCGAGCGGCGCGGCGTCGAAACGATTGCGGATCGCGTACGTTTCATTGCGCCAGCCGCGGATCCGCCCGTCCGCCGCAAGCGCCTCGATGACCTCGCCGAGCGCGCGGCTGCGCGCCTCGACCGTATCGAGCCCGGCGTGCAGGCCGACCTGGACGTCGTCGATCTCGAAGATTTCGCGCCACGCGTCGAGCCACGGCAGATCGCTGCGGCGGATCCATCCGGCCCGCACGCCCGCGATCACGAAGGGCAGATGACGCGCGGGGTCGAAGCGGCGCGCCGCGCGCACGCAGGGATACCGGCTCACGACATCCATCACGTCCCCGCGAACTCACAGATCGAGAACACGGGCAAGCCCGCGGCGCGCAGCCGCGCCGAGCCGCCGAGGTCGGGCAAATCGATCAGCGCGGCCGCTTCGATGACCTTCGCGCCGAGCCGTTCGAGCAGATGCATGCCCGCGAGCATCGTACCGCCCGTCGCGATCAGATCGTCGATGAGCACGACGCGGTCGCCCGCATTGCACGCATCGGCATGCACTTCGACGGTCGCGCTGCCGTATTCGAGGTCGTACGACTCGCTGATCGTCTTCCACGGCAGCTTGCCGATCTTGCGCACGGGTACGAAGCCGATATTGAGCTCGTAGGCGACGATCGGGCCGATCATGAAGCCGCGCGCGTCGAGCCCGACGACAGCGTCGAGCTTCGCGTCGAAGTATCGATCGACGAGCACGTCGACGAGCGTGCGCAACCCTCTCGGGTTCTGAAACACGGGCGTGATGTCGCGGAACTGCACGCCGGGCTCGGGCCAGTCGGGCACGGTTCTGACGAGGCTACGCACATAGGCGCTGGCCTCGCGCGGCGCGACGCGCTCGGCGGCGGCGTGCGCCGCGTGTTGGTGGGCCGGCCCGTTGGACGGCCCGCCCTGAGTCGGCGATTCCGACATGGTGACTCCAGTTTTGAAAGATCAGACGGTGCTCGGGGTACTTCGCCGATTCACCGACAAACGTTGTTCGGCCTTCGCAAGCGCGTCGGGCAGCCCGCGCAGCACGAGAATATCGTCCGCGCGCAGCCGGGTGCTCGAATCGGGTTCGACGCCGCGGATGCCATGACGGCGAATCGCGGTCACGCTGACCCCGAGCTCGTCGAGCGCCAGATCGCCGAGCGTGCGGCCCACGGCGTCGGCATTCTCCGGCAGCGGGATCGGCTGCAAACGCACACCTTCGCGTTCGTAGTCGTCCTCCTCGTCGTCGGCGCCGTGAAAATAGCCGCGCAGCAGACTGTACCGCGCATCGCGCATTTCCTCGACGCGCCGCACGACTCGGCGCATCGGCACGCCGACGAGCACGAGTGTATGCGATGCGAGCATCAGGCTGCCCTCGACGATTTCGGGGATGACCTCGGTCGCGCCCGCCGCGATGAGCCGCTCCATCTCCGCGTCGTCGACGGTGCGCACGATGACGGGCAGCGCGGGTTCGAGTTCGTGCACATGATGCAGGACCTTGAGCGCCGACGGCGTCTCGGCATACGTGATCGCGACCGCGGCCGCGCGGTGCAGTCCGGCCGCGAGCAGCGATTCGCGCCGCGCCGCATCGCCGTAGACCACCGATTCGCCCGCCGACGCGGCCGCGCTGACGCGATCGGGGTCGAGATCGAGCGCGACATAGCTGAGCCCCTCCTGTTCGAGCATGCGCGCGAGATTCTGCCCGCAACGGCCGTATCCGCAAATGATCACGTGCCCGCTCGTCTTGATCGTCTGCGTCGCGATCCGCGTCATTTGCAGCGATTGTCGCATCCATTCGGTCGACGACAGCCGCATGACGATCCGGTCGGCATTCTGGATCATGAACGGCGCCGCAAGCATCGACAGCAGCATCGCCGCGAGCACCTCGTTGAGCAGCTCGGGCGGCACGAGCTTGTTGCCCGAGATCACGTTGAGCATGACGAAGCCGAATTCGCCGGCCTGCGCGAGTCCGATGCCCGTGCGCATCGCCTCGCCCGAACTCGCGCCGAACAGGCGCGCGAGCCCCGTCGTCAGCACCGCCTTCGTGAGCGTCGGCACGATGAAGAACACGAGCACGAGCAGCGGATGCGCGACGAGAATCGACGGATTCAACAGCATGCCGGTCGTGATGAAAAACAGCCCGAGCAGCACGTCGCGAAACGGCTTGATGTCCTCCTCGACCTGATGCCGGTACGGCGTCTCGGCGATCAGAATGCCCGCGATGAACGCGCCGAGCGCCATCGAGAGCCCGAGCGCCTCGGTCACGAACGCAATGCCGAGCGTGACGAGCAGCAGGTTCAGCATGAACAGCTCTTGCGAACGCCGGCGCACGACGACGTTGAACCATGGCGTCATCACGCGCTGACCGACCCAGAGCAGCAGCGCGAGCGCGCCGACGATCTTGACCGCCGCGATCATCATCGCCTTCGCGAGATGCGTCGAGTCGCCGCCGAGCGCCTCGAGCAGGATCAGCAGCGGCACCACCGCGAGATCCTGGAACAGCAGCACGCCGACGATATTGCGTCCGTGCGCCGAATCGAGTTCGAGGCGCTCGGCGAGCAGCTTGGTCACGATCGCGGTCGACGACATCGCGAGCGCGCCGCCGAGCGCGAGGCTCGCCTGCCAGCTGAATGGCAGCACGAGATTGATCGCGAAGCCGGCCACGATCGTCAGCGCGATCGTGCTGACGACCTGCGACAGTCCGAGTCCGAAGACGATGCCGCGCATCGCGCGCAGCTTCGCGAACGAGAACTCGAGGCCGATCGAGAACATCAGGAACACGACGCCGAACTCGGCGAGGTACTGGACGTGCGGCGCGTCGCTCGCGACGCCCAACGCATGCGGCCCGATCAGGATGCCGACGACGAGATAACCGAGAATCGGCGGCAAATTGAGGCTGCGAAACACGACGACCCCCACGACCGCGGCAGCCAAAAGCACAAGCGTCAGTTCCAGCGGCGAAGTCATGCGGACGGCTTCTCCAAGTGCGTCAATAGGCCGCGACAGCTTGCGCCGCCTGGCTGGGAGGGCTTTGTTATACTCCGCGCATGATAGCGAAAATCAATGGATATCGGGCCTTGGAGCTCGCTCGCGAGGTGCTCGAGATCGAAGCGGACGCGGTGCGTTCGCTGATCGACCGGCTCGACGACGCGTTCGCGCACGCGGTCCAGGTCCTGCTCGATTGCAAAGGCCGTGTCGTCGTGTCGGGGATCGGAAAATCCGGCCATATCGCGCGCAAACTCGCCGCGACATTTGCGAGTACGGGCACGCCCGCGTTCTTCGTCCATCCGGCCGAAGCCAGTCACGGCGACCTCGGCATGGTGACGGCCGACGATGTCTTCATCGCGCTGTCGAATTCGGGCGAAACGGAGGAGTTGCTGAACATCGTGCCGCTCGTCAAGCGCACGGGTTCCCACCTGATCGCGATGACGGGCAATGCCGAATCGAGCCTCGCGCAGATCGCGGACATCCACCTGAATGCGCGCGTCGACAAGGAAGCATGTCCGCACAATCTCGCGCCCACGGCGAGCACGACGGCCGCGCTCGCGTTCGGCGACGCGCTCGCGATGGCCGTGCTCGATGCGCGCGGCTTCAGTTCCGAGGATTTCGCGCGCTCGCATCCGGGCGGCGCGCTCGGCCGGCGGCTGCTTACGTACGTGCGCGACGTCATGCGGACCGGTGATCAGATCCCGCATGTGGGTCTTGACGCGAACGTCGCCGAGGCGCTGTTCGAAATCACCGACAAGCGCATGGGGATGACGGCGATCGTCGACGCGTCGTTCCATGTCGCGGGCATTTTCACGGACGGCGATCTGCGGCGCGTGCTCGCGCGCAGCGGCGACTTCCGCAACCTGCCGATCACCGAGGTCATGACCTCGCGTCCGCGCACGATCGGGGCCGATCACCTCGCCGTGGCCGCCGTGGAACTCATGGAGCGTCATCGGATCAATCAGGTGCTCGTCGTCGACCGCGACGGCACGCTGATCGGCGCGCTCAATACGATCGATCTTCTCGAAGCCAAGGTGATGTGATGGCCGTACCCGTTGACCCCTCCGGCATCGACGCCGCCCTGGCCGAACGTCTCGCGGCCGCCTCCGCGCGCGCCGCGCGGCTCCAGCTCATGGTGTTCGACGTCGACGGCGTGCTGACCGACGGCCGGCTCCATTACGGACCCGACGGCGAAGAGATCAAGACCTTCGACACGCTCGACGGCCATGGCGTCAAGCTGCTGCGCAGCGCCGGCGTGCAGACCGCGATCATCACGGGACGCAGTTCGAAGATCGTCGCATCGCGCGCGAAGGAACTCGGGTTCGACCACGTTTTCCAGGGCGTGCACGACAAGACCGTCGTGTTTGCCGAGCTGCTGTCGAAGACCGGCATCGCGGCGGCCGACACGGGCTATATGGGCGACGACTGGCCCGATCTCGCCGTCATGCTCAAGGCCGGCTTCGCGGCCGCGCCGGCCAACGCGCATATCGAACTCGCGCGACGCGCCCACTATGTGGCGCAGGCACGCGGCGGACGCGGCGCGGTCCGCGAGGTCTGCGACCTGATCCTGCGCGCGCGCGGCTACTACGACGCGCTGCTCGAACACGCCTGCGGAGTGTCGTGATGCTGCGGCGCATGGGTTTGCTGCAATGGTTGCCCGTACTCGCGATGGCCGCGATCGCGGGCGGCACCTACTGGCTGTTGCAGTTGAATCTGCCGTCGCTCGTCCATCAGGCCGTGCGCCCCAAAACGCACCGGCCCGATTATTTCGCCGACCATTTCTCGATCACGACGCTCGACGAAACCGGCCAGACGCAATACCGGATCAATGCGACGAAGATGGTCCACTACGAGGACGACGACAATATCGACGCGACGCTGCCGTCGATCCGGAGCTTCACGCCGGGCAAGCCCGACGTGACGTCGTACGGCGACTGGGGCGTGATCAAGGGCGACGGCTCGATCATCGATCTCTACCAGAATGCGAAGGTGCTGCGCGACCCGGGCGCCGGCGATCCCGCGATGGCGGCGTATTCCGAGCATTTTCACGTGCTCGTCAATGACGACATCGTCCAAACCGAAAAGCCGGTTAAACTTGTGCGCGGTCAATCCGTCGTCACCGCGAACGGCATGGTTTACAACAATGTCACGCGAACGATGCACCTGCTCGGCAATGTCCGCGGCCAGATTGCCGCGTCCGAGACCATGCCGGGCAGTTCGAAATGACCCGCGCGCGCCGCGCGTTCGTCGCCTCCGACTCTCACCGAACAGAATAATTTGACGCGTTCCATGACCCTTCCGCCCGACCGCCGCCCGGCTTTGCCGGCACGCCTGCTTGCCGCGATCGCGCTGTTGATTGCCTCGTTGCTGCCGGCGACGGCCGCGCACGCCGAGCGCGCTGACCGCGACAAGCCCGTGTTCATCGACGCCGACAACATGACGTACGACGACCTCAAGCAGGTCAACGTCTATATCGGCCATGTCGTGCTGACCAAGGGCACGATCCTGATCAAGGCCGATCGCGCGGTCGTCACGCAGGATCCGCAGGGCTACCAGTACGCGGTCGCAACGATGGATTCGGGCGGCCTCGCCTATTTCCGCGAAAAGCGCGACGGACTCGACGAATACATCGAAGGCAATGCCGACAAGCTCGAATACGACGGCAAACGCGACTTCACGACGCTCACGGGCCGCGCAATCGTGCGCCGCCTGCAGGGCCTGTCGAAAGTCATCGACACGGTCAGCGGCGACGTGATCACGTACGACGGCCAGAAGGACTTCTATACGGCCAGTTCGACGAGCGGATCGAGCACGGGCAACCCGCGCGTGCATGCGATGCTCTCGCCCGCGTACAACAACGGCGCGTCGGCGCCCGTCGCCGCGAGCGCGTCGCGGCCGGCGGACGGCGGCAATGCGGCCTCGCCCGCCGCCAAGACGCCCGGGACGGACAAGCAGTGAGCATCCCCGAGATCAGCCAACCGCGCCTCGCCGGCAAGACGAGCACGCTTAACGTCCGCAATCTTCAGAAGCGGTATGGCGCGCGGACCGTCGTCAAGGACGTCTCGATCGACGTGAAGAGCGGCGAAGTCGTCGGTTTGCTCGGCCCGAACGGCGCGGGCAAGACGACGTCGTTCTACATGATCGTCGGGCTCGTGCCGCTCGATCGCGGCGATATCGAACTCGACGGCCATTCGATCAGCCGTATGCCGATCCATCAGCGCGCACGCCTCGGATTGTCGTATCTGCCGCAGGAAGCCTCGGTCTTCCGCAAGCTGACGGCCGAGCAGAACATCCGCGCGGTGCTTGAATTGCAGGTCGACGCGAACGACAAGCCGCTCACGCCGAACGTCGTGTCCGCGCGCGCCGAGGCGCTGATGGACGAGCTCCAGATCACGCATCTGCGCGACAACCCTGCTCTTTCGCTGTCGGGCGGCGAACGCCGGCGCGTCGAAATCGCGCGCGCGCTCGCGACGAACCCGAGTTTCATTCTGCTGGACGAGCCGTTTGCGGGCGTCGATCCGATCGCCGTGCTCGAGATCCAGAAAATCGTGCGCTTTCTCAAGGAGCGCAATATCGGCGTGCTGATCACGGACCACAACGTGCGCGAGACGCTCGGCATCTGCGATCACGCCTACATCATCAGCGACGGCAGCGTGCTCGCGTCGGGCGCGCCGAAGGACATCATCGAAAACGAACGCGTGCGCCGCGTCTATCTCGGCGAGCACTTCCGCATGTAAGCGCGGGGGCGCGGCCCAGCCGATCCGGGTTCGCCGCGGGCGGGCCGTCGCGGGCCGTCCGAATCGCGCATGCCGACCGATCCGACGCGCGCGTTCGCCTGTCGCACGAGGGGTACGCGGAGGCGTCTTGCGCGACGCGCGCCCGCGCCGAACGTGCGCGGCGCGAACGGTGAAACCGGCCTTAGTGCCTCCGAATTCATGCGTCAAGCGCTGAAACCCCGCCGCGCTGCCGTGGTTCCCGCTGCGCGGCAAACTCTCTACAATGAATACGACCGTCATCGTCGGTGCCTGCCTGACCGAATGCCGACCAGCACACTGACGGACCACACCCGACATGAAAGCGAGCCTCCAACTTCGTCTCTCGCAGCATCTGGCGTTGACCCCGCAATTGCAACAGTCGATCCGGCTGCTGCAATTGTCGACGCTCGAACTGCAGCAGGAGGTCGCCACCGCCGTCCAGCAGAACCCGCTGCTCGAAAACGACGAGGACTGGCTCAGCAGCCCCTTGCGCGTCGCGGCTGACGGTTCGCTGCTCGCATCGCAGCAAAGCGCGCCGCCGACGGCCCCCGAGGCGCCCGTGACGACGTCCTCCTCCTCGTCGAGCAACGGCGACGGCGAAGACACGCGCGAGCGCAACGGACTCGACGATTTCAGCAACGGCAACAACGACGGCGATTCGCCGTGGAGCCTCGACGATTATTCGCGTCCGGGCACCGCGACCGACGACGACGATCTGCCGCCGATGCAGCTCCAGGAGTCGAGCACAAGCCTGCGCGATCATCTGAGCGCCCAGTTGCGGCTGACGAATGCGAGCCCGCGCGATCGCGCGCTCGTGACGTTCCTGATCGAATCGCTCGACGACGACGGCTACCTGTCGATCTCGCTCGACGAAGTCGTCGCCGATTTGCCCGAAGAACTCGAGATCGACACCGACGAGGCCGCCGCGGCGCTCGCCTTGCTGCAGAGCTTCGATCCGCCGGGCGTCGGCGCGCGTTCGGCGTCGGAGTGCCTGAAGCTTCAGTTGCTGCGCATGGACGACTCGCCGAATCGCGCCCTCGCGATCGAGATCGCGTCGCAGCATCTCGAACTGCTCGCGGCGCGGGATTTCACGCGGCTTCGCAAGCAACTCAAGGTCGGCGACGACGAACTTCGCGATGCGCACACGCTGATCCGTTCGCTCGAACCGTTCCCGGGCGCGGCCTACGGCAAGGCCGAGGCCGACTATGTCGTGCCCGACGTCATCGTTCGCAAGACGAAGGACGGCTGGTTCGCCGACCTCAATTCGGACATCGTGCCGCGCCTTCGGATCAATCATCTCTATGCGAACATCCTGCGCAACAATCGCGGCGATCCGGGCAGCGGGTCGCTGCGTCAGCAGCTTCAGGAAGCGCGCTGGCTGATAAAAAATATCCAGCAACGCTTCGAAACGATATTGAGAGTTGCGCAGGCGATCGTCGATCGGCAGAAGAATTTTTTTGTTCACGGCGAAATCGCCATGCGGCCCTTGGTCTTGCGTGAGATTGCTGATACGCTGGGGCTTCACGAGTCGACGGTTTCCCGTGTGACGACCGGCAAATACATGCTGACGCCGTTCGGGACGCTCGAATTCAAGTACTTCTTTGGTTCACACGTTTCGACCGACACCGGCGGGGCAGCATCCTCGACGGCGATTCGGGCGCTCATCAAGCAACTGATAGGAGCCGAAGAACCGAAGACACCTCTTTCAGACAGCCGCATCGCTGAACTGCTGGCTGAACAGGGTTTCGTGGTGGCCCGCCGCACGGTGGCCAAGTACCGCGAAGCCTTGAAGATTCCAGCCGTCAACCTGCGCAAGTCCTTATAAGCCCGCGACATACCGTTGCAGGCATTTTCCGGCCGCGAACGCATCGCGCGATCCAGGCCGGCCGACGAAGAGCGCGCCTCGACGGGGTTCCACTGCATGTTTGCACGGCATCTCGGCCCGGACGTGTCGCGCGCATCCTTACCGATGCGCGGCAGGCTCAAGCCGACCGACACTGTGGTCGTACGAAAGTACGCGTGAGCGGCTTTCTGTACGGAGAGCACTATGAACTTGAAGATCAGTGGACACCATCTCGACGTTACGCCCGCACTGCGCGATTACGTGACATCCAAGCTGGACCGCGTGCTACGCCACTTCGACCAAGTGATCGAGACCGCGGTACTACTGACCGTCGACAATCATAGAGAAAAGGAAAAGCGCCAAAAGGCGGAAATCAACCTCCACCTCAAGGGCAAGGACATCTTCGTCGAAACATGTGACGAGGATATGTACGCAGCGATCGACCTGCTGATCGACAAACTCGATCGTCAGGTCCTGCGCTACAAGGACAAGCTGCAAGGCTATGCGCATCACGCGATCAAGCATCAGGGCGACGCGATGTCGCCGACGCTGAACGAGCAACCTGCGGTCTGAACGCACGCGCCCACGCGTGCCCCCGAATCCGCGCGCTGGCGAAGCGCTGGTACGCGGACAACGGTGCGCGGTTCGCGAATGGCCGGTGACGAATGGCCGATCAGGAATGGCCGGTCTCGGACGGCCGGCGCTCTGCGAACCCGTTGAGGGACCGATAGCGAATCTGATCTCGAACGTAATCTCAATCGAATGCCCCGCTTGCGCGGGGCATCCTCGTTTACGGGGGCATGAGCGGGAAGCGTTCACGCGGTAGCGCGCCCCCCCCGGCGCGGCAAGGGTGCCGCGTCGCACCATCGCCCGATTGGCTGATCTATAATGTTCCGACTCTTAACGGGGACCCACAGAGCCGGAAAACGCGACACGACCCGACACACTGTTGAACCCTTGCCGGGCTCGCAGTTCGAAATGTCGTGCCGGACGCGCCACGAGGGCGCGATCCGCCTGACAATATGAATCGTCTAGCCAAACTTTTACCGCTCGAAAACGTCGTTCTCGGGCTCGCCGTCACCAGCAAAAAGCGCGTGTTCGAACAAGCCGGTCTCATTTTCGAGAACCAGCACGGCATCGCGCGCAGCATCGTCACCGACAACCTGTTCGCGCGCGAGCGGCTCGGTTCGACGGGACTCGGTGAAGGCGTCGCCATTCCGCACGGCCGGATCAAGGGGCTCAAGCAGCCGCTCGCGGCATTTGTGCGCCTGTCGGAGCCGATCGCGTTCGAGTCGCCCGACGGTCAGCCCGTGGGCCTGCTCATTTTTCTGCTCGTCCCCGAGCAAGCGACGCAGCAACATCTGGAAATCCTGTCGGAGATCGCGCAATTGCTGTCGGACCGTGACGTCCGTGTGCGCTTGACGACCGAGCCGGACCGAAACGTCGTTCATCAACTGATTACCGAGTGGCAACCCTGATGCACGGGCGGGCCCATTTGTCCGAACATCCGATGTCCGGATGCCCGACGTCCGACGACGAGCGCTGCCGATAGCCGGGCGCCCTTTCCACGATTGCGTACACCCCCATGGATACGTCCAGCATCAACGCTCAAAGCATCTTCGACGACAACGCCGCGTCGTTGAAACTCAGCTGGCTCACGGGGCATGAGGGTTGGGAACGCGGTTTTCTCCCGGAAACCGTCGCGACCGCGACATCGAGCGCCGATCTCGTCGGCCACTTGAACCTGATCCACCCGAACCGGATCCAGGTGCTCGGCGAAGCCGAAATCCAGTACTACCAGCGTCAGACCGACGAAGATCGCCGCCGCAACATGGCCGAGCTCATCGCGCTCGAACCGCCGTTTCTCGTCGTCGCCGGCGGCATCGAAGCGCCGCCCGATCTCGTGCTGCGCGCGACGCGCTCGTCGACGCCGCTGTTCACGACGCCGATGTCGGCCGCGGCCGTCATCGACAGCCTGCGGCTGTACATGTCCCGGATCCTCGCGCCGCGCGCGACGATGCATGGCGTGTTCCTCGATATCCTCGGTGTCGGCGTGCTGCTGACCGGCGACTCCGGCCTCGGCAAGAGCGAGCTCGGCCTCGAACTCATCAGCCGCGGGCACGGCCTCGTGGCCGACGATGCGGTCGACTTCGTGCGTCTCGGGCCCGAATTCGTCGAGGGGCGCTGCCCGCCGCTGCTGCAGAACCTGCTCGAAGTGCGCGGCCTCGGCCTGCTCGACATCAAGACGATCTTCGGCGAAACCGCCGTACGCCGGAAGATGAAGCTCAAGCTCATCGTCCAGCTCGTGCGCCGCCCCGACGGCGAGTTCCAGCGGCTGCCGCTCGAATCGCAAACGATCGACGTGCTCGGGCTGCCGATCAGCAAGGTCACGATTCAGGTCGCCGCGGGCCGCAACCTCGCGGTGCTCGTCGAAGCCGCGGTCCGCAACACGATTCTCCAGCTGCGCGGGATCGACACGCTGCGCGACTTCATGGATCGCCAGCGTCTCGCGATGCAGGATCCCGACAGCCAATTCCCGGGCAAGCTGATCTGACCGCCCGCGCGTAGCCGGGCGGCGCGGGTGCCGTCCGGGCCTGTCCGCGACCCGAATCTGACGGTATCATGGCTGAAACTCTTCAGACCCATGCGCATCGTCCTTATCACCGGCATATCCGGCTCCGGCAAATCTGTTGCGCTCAACGCGCTCGAGGACGCGGGGTACTACTGCGTCGACAATCTGCCGGCGGGCTTTCTGCCCGAGCTTGCGCGGTATCTCGCGAACGAGGGGCAATCGCGCCTGGCTGTCGCGATCGACGCGCGCTCGGGCACATCGATCGCGGGCCTGCCCGACATCATTCGCGAATTGCGCACCGCGCATCAGGTCAGCATTCTGTTTCTCAACGCGAGCACGACCGCGCTGATCCAGCGCTTTTCGGAAACGCGCCGCCGGCATCCGCTGTCGGGCGGCAATCCCGACGTCGGCATCGACTCGCTCGGCGATGCGATCGAGCGCGAACGCGAACTCGTCGCGGGACTCGCCGAACTCGGGCACCAGATCGATACCAGCAACCTGCGCGCGAACGCCCTGCGCGCGTGGGTCAAGAAATTCGTCGAACACGAGCATACGGGCCTGCTGTTGATGTTCGAGTCGTTCGGATTCAAGCGCGGCATTCCGCTCGATGCCGATCTCGTCTTCGATGTACGGACCTTGCCGAACCCGTATTACGACCATCGGCTCCGCCCGCTGACCGGGCTCGATCGTCCCGTGATCGAATTCCTCGAAGCCGAACCCGACGTGCTTGAGATGATCGGCGATATATCGTCGTATCTTCACAAATGGCTGCCGCGTTTTCGCGACGACAACCGGAGTTACCTGACCGTCGGCATCGGCTGCACGGGTGGGCAGCACCGGTCGGTGTTCATCTCGGAGACGCTCGGGAAGCGCTTTGCGGGCGAAGCGCAAGTGCTCGTCAGGCACCGCGAGATTGCGCCACCCGACGAACTCAGGAAGATCGCCTGACCCCTTTGCATCACGTTGCGGAGCGCCATGTCATCCATCCTCGCCGACCTGCCGCTGTTCCCCTTGCATACGGTGCTTTTTCCGGACGGCCTGCTGCCGTTGAAGATCTTCGAGGCGCGCTATCTCGACATGATGCGCGACTGTCTGCGCGACCAGAGCCCGTTCGGCGTCTGCATGATCCGCAGCGGCAATGAAGTCGCGCGGCCCGACGAGCCGACGGTGCCCGAGTCCGTCGGCTGCCTCGCGCATCTGCTCGATTGCGATGTGCAGGAATACGGGCTCATGCAGATCAAGGTCAAGGGCGGCCATCGATTCCGACTGCTCTCGACGCGCGTCGAACCGAGCGGTCTGCTGCGCGGCATGGCCGAACCGATCGGCGAGGACCCGCCCCCCGACGGCCGCGCCTATCTCGCGCCGCACGCGGCGTGTGCCGAAGTCCTCGAACGCATCATCAAGGGCGTGGCCGACCGCGATCCGAACAATGTGCCGTTCCTCAAGCCTTATCGATTCGAAGACCCGATCTGGCTGTCCAACCGGCTGGCGGAAATCCTGCCCATCCCGCTGCGCGCGCGACAAAAGCTCATGGAAATCGAGGATGCGGAAGCGCGGCTCGAGATCGTCCATCACTTCATGCAACAACATCAGATGCTCTGAACGAGCCATGGCGTGCGACGCCGATCGCATCGGCGCCGCAACGCGATCGGCGTCGAAGCGTCGCGACGTCGCGCACGGTTCCCAAGCTTCGCCGCCGCACGATCGGCGGATCGCGTGGCCCCTGAGATCAGATCAGCGTTCCCGTCAAACCGGCGAGCAGTTTCTTGACCGGCGCGGGCAGGCCGAATTCATCGAGCTCCGACAGCGCGACCCAGCGGCCCGCGGCATCGTCGCGCGCCGATGGCGTTTTCGCGGCGACCATGTCGAGCAGCATCGGCTCGATGTCGAGCTTGAAATGCGTGAACGTATGCGAAAGCGGCGCAAGCGGCTCGAACGCACTCGCGCTGTCGTGATACCCGTGCAGCTCGGCGACGCGCGCGAGCGCGGTCGTGTCGCTGCCCTCGGGCAAGCTCCAGAGGCCGCCCCAGATCCCGGTCGGCGGCCGGCGTTCGAGCCAGATCGATTTGCCGCGACGCATGACGAGCATCAGCGTGTGGCGGACCGGCACCGCCTTGCGCGGACGCGCAACGGGAAGTTCGCGTTGACGTCCCGTCGCGTACGCGACGCAATGCGGCGTGAACGCGCAGCGCGCGCAATCCGGACGGCCCCGCGTGCACAGCGTCGCGCCGAGGTCCATGAGGCCCTGCGTGTATGCGTCGATATCCGCGTCGCCGTGCGCGGGCAGCAAGGTCTGCGCGAGCGTCCACATCGCGTTTTCAACGCGTTTCTCGCCGGGAAAGCCGTCGATGCCGAATACGCGCGCGAGCACGCGTTTGACATTGCCGTCGAGAATCGCCTCGCGCGCGCCGAATGAAAACGCGGCGATCGCGGCGGCCGTCGAACGCCCGATGCCCGGCAGACTCGACAACGCCTCGACCGTCCGCGGAAAGTGCCCGCCGTACGCTTCGACGACGACCTGCGCACAGCGATGCAGATTGCGCGCGCGCGAGTAGTAGCCGAGCCCGGCCCACAGACTCATGACCTCGTCGGACGGCGCGCCCGCAAGCGCCTCGATCGTCGGAAACCGCTCGAGAAACCGCGTGTAGTACGGAATCACGGTCGAGACCTGGGTCTGCTGCAGCATGATCTCGGACAGCCAGACGCGATAAGCATCACGGCTCTGCTGCCAAGGCAAATCGTGACGTCCGTGCTCGCGTTGCCACGCGATCAGCGTCGGCGCGAACGACTCGATGAGCGCGCGGCGTCCGGATGCCGGCCCGAGTGTGTCGATCATCGAGGTACTCGCATCGGTCTTCGACGAACGATGGGAAGCACGCGGAGTAAGCAAGGTATCGTTCTGCGAGGTCATGGTCGGCGCGGCGGGCGCGCGAGAAAGGCGATGCGTGAGTGCGGCACGATCAATGCTGACAGTGCGGACAGTAAAACGTCGAACGTTGGCCCTGCACGATCTGGCGGATCGCGTTGCCGCAGACTTTGCAGGGTTCGCCGGCGCGGTCGTAGACGAAGTAATCGAGCTGAAAGTAGCCGCGCGATCCGTCACTGGAGACGAAATCGCGCAACGTGCTGCCGCCCTTGGCGATCGCTTCGGCCAAGGTATCGCGAATCGCCTCGGCGAGCGCCACATACCGGGATAGCGCGATGCGCCCCGCCGCGCGCGCCGGATGGATCCGCGCGCGGAACAGACTCTCGGATGCGTAGATATTCCCGACGCCGACGACGATATCGCCCGCGAGCAGGGCCTGCTTGATCGCCACCGAGCGTCCGCGCGTGCGGTCGAACATGAGTTGCGCCGTGAAATCGGGCGAAAACGGCTCGACGCCGAGCGCGCGCAACAGCGGATGATCGGCGACGTCGCCCGCGTCCCGCGCGTGCCAGAGAATCGCGCCGAAACGGCGCGGATCGCGAAACCGCAAGACGGTCTGCCCGAACACGATGTCGACGTGCTCGTGCTTGTCGGGAAGACGTTCGAGCGCGGCGCGCGGCAACACGCGCAACGTGCCCGTCATGCCGAGGTGGACGATGAGCCAGCCCGCGCCGACTTCGATCAGCAGATATTTGCCGCGCCGTTCGACGCGCGTCACGCGTTGGCCGCCGACCAGCGCGCTCAAGCCCGACGGGATCGGCCAGCGCAGCATCGGCGTGCGCACGTCGACGCGCTCGATGACCTGTTCTGTAATGTGCGGTGATATGCCGCGGCGCGTAACTTCAACTTCCGGCAACTCTGGCATGGGGAATCGGTCTGCTGTCTTGAACAGGGTGGGCACGTTGCGCGTTATTTTATCCACCCGCGTTACAATCATCGGAAACCTGGCCCGGATTTTTATGGAATTCCTTTTCGCGGACCTTCTCTCGAAGCGGTCGATGCCTCTTACTTCCCCCAAGCGTACGCTCGCGCGATTGAGCGCCGCGGCACTCGCAGTCTTTGCACTCACGGTTTCGGGTGCGCACGCGCAGCCCTCGGATGACGATGCCGACGATCCCGGCGCGAGCGTCGCAAGCGCGCCGATCCCGGACGACGCGAAGGATCTGCCCAACGTCGAACTGTCGAGCGAAATCCTCTATACGGTGCTGGCCGCTGAAATCGCGCTTCAACGCGGCGAACCCGGGCCTGCCTTCAATGCCTACGTCGAGCTTGCGCGCGACACGAAGGATCCGCGCATGGCCAAGCGCGCGGCCGAAATCGCGCTGCGCGCGCAGAGTCCCGCCGATGCGTTGACCGCCGTGCGGCTCTGGCACGAGTACGCGCCCGACGATCAATCGGCGGCCCAGCTCGATGCATCGCTGCTGATCCTCAACGGCAAACTCGACGAAGCCCAGCCGCTGCTCGCGACGCAGCTCGCCGCGGTACCCGAAGATCAGCGCATTCCGACGATCGTGCAGTTGCAGGTGCTGATCGCGCGCGGCCCCGATCGCAGCGGCGGTCTCAAGTTGCTGCAGAACCTGCTCAAGAACGACATGCAGCGGCCGGTGTCGTCGCTCGTGATCGCGCGCCAGCAACTGATCGTCGGCGATCAGCAAGGCGCGCGCGCGTCGCTCGAACAAGCGCTCAAGCTCAAACCCGACTTCGAGCCGGCGGCATTGCTGCTCGCGCAGATCGGACCGGACGAGCGCAAGGAAGCGATCGCGGCCATGGAAAAGGCCGTGCAGGCCAGTCCGACGCGCGACCTGCGCACGACGCTCGCGCAGCTCTATCTGAGCGACGATCAGATCGACAATGCGCGCAAGCAGTTCGAGGCCATGCACGGGAACGATCCGAAGGATCTCGCACCGTTGCTCGCGCTCGCCTTGATCGACCTTCAGCAAAAGCAATTCGACGAAGCGAGCGCGTATCTGCAGCAGTACGCCGAAGGCGCGGAGAAGCAATCGAATTCGCTGCGCGTCGATGCCGGGCAGGCGTATATCTATCTCGCCGAGATCGAGGTCAATCGCAAGGACTATCCGGCGGCGCTCAAGTGGCTCGACAAGATCACGTCGGGCAGTCCGCAATACATCGGCTCGCGGATCACGCGCGCGCAGATTCAAGCGCAGCAAGGCGACGTCGAAGGCGCGCGCCGTACGCTCGCGGCGCTTCAATCGGCCGACCCGCACGATCAGGCCGAGATCATGCGCGCCGACGCGGGCATTCTGTTCGATGCGAAGCGCTATGCGGATGCGCGCGCGCGGCTCAACGAAGCGATCGCGAAGTTCCCCGACGATCCCGATCTGCTGTACGACCGCGCCATGGCGTCGGAAAAGCTCGCCGACTACGGTCCGATGGAGACCGATCTGCGCAAGCTCATGACGCTTCAGCCGAACAATCCGAACGCCTTCAACGCGCTCGGCTACTCGCTCGCCGATCGTAACGAGCGTCTGCCTGAAGCGCAGAAGCTCGTCGAACGCGCGACCGCGCTCTCGCCGCGCGACGCGTTCATCATGGATAGCCTCGGCTGGGTCAAGTATCGCCAGGGCGACAAGGACCAGGCGATCACGCTGCTTCGTCATGCTTACCAAATCCAGCCCAATGCCGAAATCGGCGCGCACCTCGGCGAAGTCCTCTGGGTCTCGGGTCATCAGGACGAAGCGAAGCAGGCTTGGCACGATGCGTTGAAGCTCGAACCCGACAACGAGACCGTGCTCAACACGCTCAAGCATTTCGACGTGACCAACCCCTGATGCGAGTTTTCCGGCTTGATTCGGCCGCCTGCCTGGCGGCCCTGACCCTGCTGCTCGGTGCGTGCGCGCAAGCGCCCGTGAAGCCGGCGTCGCCCGCGCAAGCGGCGGCGACCGCGCGCACGCAGATCGATTACGAAGGCCGTTTTGCGATCAAGTACAACGATCAGAACGGCGCCGAACGCAACGCGTACGGCAATTTCACATGGCATCAGGAAGGCGAGACGGTCAGCGTCGAACTCAAGAGTCCGCTCGGCCAGACGCTTGCGGTCATCGAGTCCGCACCCGCGAGCGCGACGCTTGAAATGCCGAACCGCGCGCCGCAAACCGCGCCGAAGGTCGACGACCTCATGCACGACGCGCTGGGTTTCGCGTTGCCCGTGTCGAATCTTCGCTATTGGCTCGAACCCGCGCCCGCGCCCGGTTCGAAAGCCACGACGGACACCGATCCGAGCAACGGCCGCATCAAGGAACTCAAGCAGGACGGCTGGACCGTCGACTACTACGAGTACGCCGCGGACAACTCGGTCAAGCGTATGAATCTCGTGCGCACCGAGCCGCCGATCGCGATCCGCATCGTGCTCGATCACTGAAGGCCGTTCGAACGCGGACGCCCTCTTTACGTTGCCTGTTTGACCCGAATGACGACTTCCCTTCGAGATTGCGCCGCGCCGGCGAAACTCAATCTGTTCCTGCACATCACGGGTCGGCGCCCCGACGGATATCACGCGCTGCAGACGGTGTTCCAGTTGATCGACTGGGGCGACGTGCTGCACTTCGCGCGCCGCGACGACGGCGCGATCCGGCGCGTCAACGAGATCGCGAATGTCCCCGAAGACACGGACCTGACCGTGCGCGCCGCGCGGCTGCTGCAAGCGCATACGGGGACCGCGTTCGGCGCCGACATCGAGATCGACAAACGTCTGCCGATGGGCGGCGGCATCGGCGGCGGAAGCTCCGATGCGGCCACGACCCTGCTCGCGCTCAATCGCTTGTGGGACACGCGCGTGTCGCGCAAGGATTTGCAGCGCATCGCCCTCAAGTTGGGCGCCGATGTGCCGTTCTTCATCTTTGGAGAAAATGCATTCGCGGGGGGTGTCGGCGAAGAGCTCGACACTGTAGAATTGCCGGCTCGGCATTTCCTCGTGATTGTGCCGAACGCGCATGTTCCGACTGTCGAAATTTTTTCAGATCCGGAATTGACACGCGACAGTGAAGCCGTCACAATAACGGACTTTCTTGCACAGCACGGCAGCACGATCGGTTGGCCAGACAGCTTCGGCCGAAACGATATGCAGGCGGTGGTGGCAAAAAAGTACGCGGAAGTTGCGAAAGTGCTCGATT
This sequence comes from Pararobbsia silviterrae, assembly GCF_003628125.1. Taxonomy (GTDB): domain Bacteria; phylum Pseudomonadota; class Gammaproteobacteria; order Burkholderiales; family Burkholderiaceae; genus Pararobbsia; species Pararobbsia silviterrae. Next base: position 559,626 of record NZ_RBZU01000001.1, on the reverse strand, counting down.
GGTTGGATATAATCGCGGCCTCGCGTATGACGGGTTCCGGAGCGTGCGTGTTTGCCGCGTTCCCCAGCAAGGAAGCCGCACTTGAAGCGCAAGCGAAAGTGCCTCCGAGTTGGAGAAGCGTCGTAACAGCAAGCTTGCAGCGTCATCCGTTGTATAGCTTCGCGTCATAAGTTTTTGCTTTGCCGGGTATCCTACGACCCGACAAGCTATCGGTTAGTGTAGGGGAGTCGCCAAGTTGGTTAAGGCACCGGATTTTGATTCCGGCATTCGAGGGTTCGAGTCCTTCCTCCCCTGCCAAATATCTCGCTTTTGCCAAAGTTTGCGTCCAGTCGCTCCTTCGCGTAGGGCGTCATTTGCAGGTACACGATGAGCAGCGACGGCCTGATGGTTTTCACTGGCAACGCCAACCCTGGCCTTGCTCTGGAAGTGACCCAAACTCTCGGCATCCCGCTTGGCAAAGCGATGGTCAGCCGTTTTTCGGACGGCGAGATCCAAGTCGAAATCCAGGAAAATGTTCGCGGCAAGGACGTCTTCGTCCTGCAGTCGACCTGCGCGCCGACGAATGACACGCTGATGGAATTGATGATCATGGTCGATGCGCTCAAGCGCGCGTCGGCGGGTCGGATCACCGCGGCGATTCCGTACTTCGGCTATGCGCGTCAGGACCGTCGTCCGCGCTCGGCGCGCGTCGCGATTTCGGCGAAGGTCGTCGCGAACATGCTCCAGATCGCCGGCGTCGATCGCGTGATCACGATGGACCTGCACGCGGACCAGATTCAAGGTTTCTTCGACATTCCGGTCGACAACATCTACGCGACCCCGATTCTGCTGCAGGATCTGCGCAAGCAGAATCACGACAATCTGCTCGTCGTGTCGCCCGATATCGGCGGCGTCGTCCGTGCTCGAGCGCTCGCGAAGCAGCTGAACACGGATCTCGCGATCATCGACAAGCGCCGGCCGAAGGCGAATGTCGCCGAAGTCATGAACATCATCGGCGATGTCGCCGGTCGTCAATGCGTGATCATGGACGACATGGTCGATACCGCAGGCACGCTCTGCAAGGCGGCTCAGGTCCTCAAGGATCGCGGCGCGCTGAGCGTGTTCGCCTACGCGACGCACCCGGTGCTCTCGGGCGGCGCCGCAGCGCGTCTCGCGTCGTCGGTGCTCGACGAACTCGTTGTGACCGATACGATTCCGCTCAGCGAGGAATCGCGCCAGTGCTCGAAGATTCGACTGCTGTCGAGCGCCCCGCTGCTCGCCGAGACGTTCAAGCGGATCCGCAGCGGCGAGTCCGTGATGTCGTTGTTCGCCGAACACGCCGCCTGAGCGAAGTGCATGAATTGGGATCGCCGTTCTCGCGGCGGTCCGCCGAATTTTCCGGTACGCGTCCGTATCGGGAATCGAAGCGACGCATACGGCGTCGCTTTCGTTATTTAGAAACCGGACTCGTCGAGTCCTAATCCACTGTCTGGTCGCGGACAGTTTTTGGAGAACACCATGAAAGTCGTCGCTTTCGAGCGCAGTCTGCAGGGAACGGGTGCGAGCCGCCGCCTGCGTAACGCCGGCAAGACCCCGGCCATCGTCTACGGTGCAACGGCCGAGCCGCAACTGATCGAACTCGATCACAACGCGCTCTTCCACGCACTGAAGAAGGAAGCCTTCCACTCGTCGATCCTCGACCTCGAAATCGCGGGCAAGTCGCAACAAGTGCTGCTGCGCGACGTTCAGTACCACCCGTGGAAGCAGATCATCCTGCACGTGGACTTCCAACGTGTCGATCCGTCGAAGAAGATCCACACGAAGGTGCCGCTTCACTTCCTGAACCAGGAAACGTCGAAGGCCGTCAAGCAAGGCGGCGCGGTCCTCACGCACGTGATGAACGAAGTTGACCTCGTGTGCCTGCCGGCGAACCTGCCGGAATTCATCGAAGTCGATCTGACGAACGTCGAAGTGGGCAAGTCGCTGCACGTCAAGGATCTGAACCTGCCGAAGGGCGTCGAGCTCGCACCGCACGTCGAGCAAGAAAACCCCGTGTTCCTGTCGGTCACCGTGCCGGCAGCCGTGGTTTCGGAGGAAGGCGCAGCTGCAGAAGGCGGCGACGCGGCCTAAGTTCGGCTCGAAGGACGCTTTCGGGCGTCCTCATACGCATTACGCGATCCTCTCGAACCGTCTCGCGACGGTCGAACTATCCGCCGCGGCACACGCCCCGGCGGATTTTTTTTGTACGCGCACAGGCAGGTCCACACGAGCACGCATTCATGATCAAGCTGATCGTCGGTCTCGGTAATCCGGGCGCGGAATACGCGGCCACCCGCCATAACGCGGGCTTCTGGTTCGTCGACACGCTCGCGCGCGAAGCGGGCGCCGTGTTGCGCAACGAGTCGCGCTTCCACGGCTTCGCGGCAAAGGCGCGCCTGCATGGCGAAGATGTGTTTCTACTGCAGCCACAGACTTTTATGAACCGGTCCGGGCTGTCGGTCGTCTCGCTCGCGCGTTTTCACAAGATCCTCCCCGACGAGATCGTCGTCGTGCACGATGAAATGGACCTCGCGCCGGGTGTCGCGAAGCTCAAGCTCGGCGGCGGCAGCGGCGGCCATAACGGGCTCAAGGACATCAGCGCGCATCTGACGACGCCGCAGTACTACCGGCTGCGCGTGGGGATCGGGCATCCGCGCGATCTGATCCCGGGCGGCGGCAAGGCCGACGTCGTCAACTTCGTGCTCAAGCCGCCGCGCCGCGAAGAACAGGAAGCGATCGACGTGGCGCTCGAACGTGCGAGCGCCGTCATGCCGATGGTCATCCAGGGCGAGATCGAGCGCGCCATGATGCAATTGCATCGTCAGCCCTAGCGCCCCCATGTCCTCGAACGTCGTCGGGCGACCGACGAAATGGACCCGCCTATTGCGCGCGACGCGTCGAACACGCGACACTGGACGCCTCGCGCATCTCTCGCATGCAAGTGACTGACAGAAGCTGAAAACATGAGCCGATTCTGGAGCGACATCGTCCACCGTCTGAGCCCGTACACGCCCGGCGAACAGCCGGCGGTCGCGCACCCCGTCAAGCTGAACACGAACGAAAACCCGTACGGGCCGTCGCCGCGCGTGCTGGCCGCGCTCAGCGCCGAACTCGGCGGTCAGGCCGACACGCTGCGCCGCTATCCGGATCCGACGTCGCGCGCGCTGCATGAGGCGATCGCGCAACGCATGGGCGTGCACACGGAACAGGTGTTCGTCGGCAACGGATCGGACGAGGTACTCGCACACATATTCCAGGGTCTACTGCGCCACGCGGAGCCGATTCTGTTCCCCGACGTGACCTACAGCTTCTATCCGACGTATGCGCGTCTGTTCGAGGTCCAATTCACGACGATCGCGCTCGAGTCCGATTTCTCGATCGACGTCGACGCGTATCGCCGCCCGAACGGCGGCATCCTGATTGCGAACCCGAATGCGCCGACGGGCCGCGCGCTGACGCTTGCGCAGATCGAGCGTTTGCTCGTCGCGAATCCGGATTCGGTCGTCGTGATCGATGAGGCGTATGTCGATTTCGGCGCGGAGTCGGCGATCGCGCTCATCGATCGCTTCCCTCAACTGCTCGTCGTCCAGACGCTGTCGAAATCGCGCTCGCTGGCCGGCTTGCGCGTCGGCTTCGCGATCGGCCATCGCGATCTCATCGAGGCGCTCACGCGCGTGAAGGACAGCTTCAATTCCTACCCGATCGATCGGCTCGCGCAGGTCGGCGCCGTTGCGGCGCTCGACGACGTCGAATGGTTCGACAAGACGCGCCACGCCGTCATCGCCACACGTGAAACGCTGACCGCCGACTTGCAGGCGCTCGGATTCGAGGTGCTCCCGTCCGCGGCGAATTTCGTCTTCGCGCGCCATCCCGACGAAGACGCCGCGGCGCTCGCTCAGGCCCTGCGCGAACGCGAGATTTTCGTGCGGCACTTCCGTTTGCCGCGCATCGAGCAGTTTCTGCGGATCTCGGTCGGCACCGATGCCGAGTGCAAGGCACTGATCGACGCGCTCAAGACGCTGGTCAAGGTCGCGAGTTAAGCGAATGTCGGGCGGGGTCGCGCCGATGCCGTCTCAAGCCAAGCGGTGGAAGACGAGCGGGATCGGCGCGCAGCGTGAGGAAACGAATCGAAAGTCGGGACTCGGGACTCGGGACTCGGGACTCGGGACTCGGGACTCGGGACTCGGGACTTGAAATAGCATCCGCGCGCGGCCGGGATGCGTGTGAATCCGAGGCGGCGCGATCGCGCTATAGCTATTTGCCGGCCTTTTCAGCGGTGAGCCGAAGATATTTGGCCATCAGTTGCTCTTTCGACTCGACCCATTCCGGATTCAACGGAATGCATTCGACCGGACAGACTTGCCGGCACTGCGGTTCATCAAAATGCCCGACGCATTCGGTGCATTTATGCGGGTCGATCACGTAGTAATCGACCCCCATCGCAATCGCATCGTTCGGGCACTCGGGCTCGCAGACGTCACAGTTGATGCATTCGTCGGTAATCAACAGAGCCATAATTTGCGGCGATTCCGCGCGATCAAGCGCGTTTAAGCACCGTCACCTTCTCGATCAGGCGTTCCTCGACGGACGGGAACACGAATTTGCTGACATCACCGCCCAATTGGGCGATCTCCCGGACGATGGTACCCGAAATGAACTGGTACTGATCGGACGGCGTCATGAACATCGTTTCGACGTCCGGCAGCAGATAGCGGTTCATCCCGGCCATCTGGAATTCATATTCGAAGTCGGATACGGCGCGCAGTCCGCGCACGATCACGCGCGCATCGTTCTTGCGGACAAAATCCTTCAATAGCCCCGTAAAACTCTCGACTTCGACGTTGGGATAATGGCCCAGTACCTCGCGTGCGATGTCGAGACGCTCTTCGAGGCTGAAAAACGGCCGCTTGTTTCGGCTGTCCGCGACGCCGACGACCAGTTTGTCGAAAATGCTCGAGGCACGGCGCACGAGATCCTCGTGTCCGCGAGTCAGCGGGTCGAACGTGCCCGGATACACCGCAACCACCATAGCCATCCTCCTAAGAGCCACCCTGTCGGGCCGTCGCGACCTCGACGGGCGCCTGATTCATTGAACGTCGTGACGCAATAAATGGTAGTGCACGAGGCCGGCGCGGCCTCGACGCACGACCGCCCAATCGGGCGGCAGTTCGCCGAGGTCCTCGACCGGCGCCTTCGATTCGACGTACAGCGCGCCGCCCGGCGCGACGAGCTTGAGCGCGTGCGGCCAGACGTCGGCCAGCAGCGACGAATCAAACGGCGGATCGAGAAATACCACGTCGGCGCTTTTCGGGGTACTGCCGCGTGCGAATCGGAGCGCGTCGGCCTCGACGATCTCGACGGCCTCGGCCGACAATTTGAGCTTGACCGCGCGAAGCTGCGCGGCCGCCCGCGGATGCTGTTCGACGAGCACGACGCGCTGCGCCCCGCGCGACGCTGCTTCGAAACCCAACGCACCCGTTCCGGCGAACAAGTCGACGCAGACAAGGCCGTCGAGCGTCTGTCCGAGCCAGTTGAAGACCGTCTCGCGCACGCGGTCGGGCGTCGGCCGTAATCCGTCGATCAAGGCGACGGCCAGCGGCGTGCGTTTCCAGAGACCGCCGATGATGCGGACCTGCTGGGGCGCGTGCCGCAGCTTGACGGCCGGTCGCGATGGCGGAGCGTCGTGAGTGGGGTGGCGCGGCATGATGAATTCCTTCGAGACGCCGAATTATGCCCGATGACGCCGCGAATGCACGGCGAATGACCGACGGCGCGGGCCTGCGCGGACGTCGGCGCGGATGCCGGTACGCTCGCTCTGTTAAGATTCGGCCTTCAACCGACCCGACGTCCCGACGGGTTCTGACCTTCCGCCATGTTCAGTTTTTTCAAACGTTTCAAATCCGGCTCGAAGACGTCGAGCGACACGGCCACGCCTGAAGTCGACACCGCGCAAGACGCGCGCGACGAGCACCGCGCCGAGCCCGCGTCCGCCGAGCCTGTGCGCACGCCTGCGCCCGAGCTTGCGCGCCCCCCCGAGCCTGTTCGCACAACACCCGAGCCTGCGCGGATCGAACCGGCGCCCGTCGTCGCGCCCACGCCGGCCGATTCGCCCGCGTCCGCCGCGCCGCGCGCCCTGGATTTCGGCGATGCGAAGGCGCCCGCATCGAGCCCCGTCCGCTCGCCTGACAGCACACAAGCCGTCGCGCCCGCGCCCTCGAGTCGCAACTCGGCTCCGGCTCCGGCTCCGGCTCCGGCTCCGGCTCCGGCTCCGGCTCCGGCTCCGGCTTCAGCTTCAGCTTCGGCTTCGCCATCGTCGCTCGCCGCCTCGGCCGCCCCGATCGACGACACGCCTGAAGAAACCATCGTCATTCCGCCGCCTCCCGTCGCGCCGGAAAAGAAAACCTCGTGGCTTCAGCGGTTGCGTCAGGGGCTGTCCAAGACCAGTTCGAACCTCAGCACGCTGTTCGTCGGCGTCAAGATCGACGAAGCGCTGTACGAGGAACTCGAAGCGGCGCTGCTGATGGCCGACGCCGGCGTCGACGCCACGCAATATCTGCTCGATGCGCTCCACGAAAAGGTGCGCGCCGAACGACTGACCGAAGGCGCTCAGGTCAAGGCGGCGCTGCGTTCGCTGCTCATCGACCTGCTGCGTCCGCTCGAACGTTCGATGGTGCTGGGCCGCGCCGAACCGCTCGTCATGATGATCGCGGGCGTCAACGGCGCGGGCAAGACGACGAGTATCGGCAAGCTCGCGAAGCACCTCCAGAGCTTCGATCAATCCGTCCTGCTGGCCGCGGGCGACACGTTCCGGGCGGCCGCGCGCGAACAGCTCGCGATCTGGGGCGAACGCAACCAGGTGACCGTCGTGTCGCAGGAAAGCGGCGATCCGGCGGCGGTGATCTTCGACGCCATCGGCGCGGCGCGTGCGCGCGGCATCGACGTCGTCATGGCCGACACCGCGGGCCGCCTGCCGACGCAGTTGCACCTGATGGAAGAACTCAAGAAGGTGAAGCGCGTGGTCGGCAAGGCCATGGCGGGCGCGCCGCACGAAGTGCTGCTCGTGCTCGACGCGAACACGGGGCAAAACGGCCTCGCGCAGGTCAAGGCATTCGATGACGCGCTGGGCCTCACGGGTCTTATCGTCACGAAGCTCGACGGCACGGCCAAGGGCGGCATTCTGGCGGCCATCGCGCGCCAGCGGCCCGTGCCGGTCTACTTCATCGGCATTGGTGAGAAAGTCGAGGATCTGCAGCCGTTCTCGGCCGAAGAGTTCGCCGACGCGCTACTCGGATGATGTCGCCGTACCCGAGCGAACACGCGCCCACGCGCTAAAACCGACGAGAACGACGGCTCGGTAACGGGTAACGTGCCGCGGGCGCTGGGCGCTGGGCGCTGGGCGCTGGGCGCTGGGCGCTGGGCGCTGGGCGCTGGGCGCTGGGCGCTGGGCGCTGGGCGCTGGGCGCTGGGCGCTGGGGCTGGGCACCCTGAGGGCACGCCCCTGTGCATGTCCGGTCCGATCACATGGCGGCCATGGACGCCGCGCTTTCGACTACATCGCCGCCCCGTCGGACACGACGGCCAAGGCGTCCCGCCGGTACGTCACACGGCGTTGATCGAATCCGGGGCCGCGCGGCAACACCCCGCGGCCCCGCACCACAGCCGAGCCGCGCCGATCAGCGCACGTACAGCTTGATCTGTCCGACACCCTCGACGCCGCCCTCAAGCAACTGATCGTGCTTGACGGGGCCGACGCCCGACGGCGTGCCGCTGAAAATCAGATCGCCCGCCTTGAGTTCGAAGAACCGCGACAGATACGCGATCGTCTCGGCGACGGACCAGATCAATTCGTGCAAATCGCCGCGCTGGGCCTGCTTGCCGTCGATATCGAGCCAGACCGCGCCCTGCGTCGGATGACCGATCTCTTCCACGCGATGAATCGGTCCGATCGGCGCGCTGCCGTCGAAGCCCTTGCCCGTATCCCACGGACGCCCGAGCTTTTTCGCCTCGGCCTGCAGATCGCGGCGCGTCATATCGAGACCGACCGCGTAACCGAACACATGATCGAGCGCGCGCTCCGCGTCGATATTGACGCCGCCGCCGTTCAGCGCGACCACGAGTTCGATCTCGTGGTGCACGTCCTCGCTTTGCGCGGGATAGCGGAATTCACCGATTTCGCCCTCGGGAACGACGACGATCGCATCGGCCGGCTTCGCAAAGAAAAACGGCGGCTCGCGGTTCGGATCGTGCCCCATTTCGCGCGCGTGCGCCTCGTAGTTTCGTCCGACGCAATAGATCCGGCGGACCGGGAATTGGGCGTCGACGCCGGCGACCGGCACCGAAATCACGGGTGCCGGCGGGAATGCGTAAGTCATGCAACCTCCACGAAAATGTCCGAATCCGATCCGGACTATGGGCTCTGATATTGACATGGTACAGTCCGCGCCGCCGACGCCGCATCGGACCCCCACGCGTTTTGCGCGATGAGGACCGGGCCGGCGCGCCGCGCGGCTTGCCACTGAGCACGATGGATCCGAACTCGCCCCCGCCCTCCCGCCCCATGCCTGCAGGCGAAGCGCCCAAAGGCGCGGCGCTGCGCATCCTGCTCGTGCGCGATCCGTTCAATTCGCACGACGAGGATGTCGAGGCCATCCGTACCGGATTGGCCGAAGCGGGTTACGAACTCGTGAGCGTGGCGGACGCGGATGTCGATCTGCCCGAACGCATCGAGCGGTCGCAACCCGACATGGTGATCATCGAATCGGAGGCGGCCGCGCGCGACGTGCTCGAGCACGTCTGCTTCTCGACGCGCAATGCGCCGCGGCCCATCGTGCTGTTCACGGACAACAATGATACCGAGCGCATGCGGACCGCGTTTGCCGCGGGGATTACGGCATATATCGTCGACGGCTTGACGCCCGAGCGCGTCAAGCCCGTGCTCGACGTCGCGCTCGCGCGCTTCGGCTTCGAACAACAATTGCGCGGCGAGCTCGCATCCGCGCGCAATCAGCTCGCCGAACGCAAGCTCGTCGAGCGGGCGAAAGGGTTGTTGATCAAGCAGTTCGGCATCAGTGAAGACGAGGCTTATCACCGGCTTCGCCGCCTCGCGATGGAGAAAAAGCTGCGCCTCGCGCAGGCCGCCCAGTGGATCATCGATATCGCCGCGGCGGTGGGCGATTGAAGCCGTGAACATCGGCGGCAATTGCGGGAGTGGGAGTGGGAGTGGGAGTGGGAGTGGGAGTGGCGGGTGGAGGCCGGTGAGCGGGGACGCGCACGTGCCGGGCGGACGCGCCCACGCGAGGTCGACTAGACGAACGAGCCGGCGGCGGCGTGCCATTTAACGAGTCGGATATCCGCATGAGTATCGAGAAAACCGAAGTTCGCGTGGGGTTTCTTCCGTTGACCGACTGCGCGCCGATCGCCGTCGCGATCGCGCTCGAACTCGGCGCGAAGCACGGCATCCGCATCGTCGCGCAGCGCGAAGCGTCGTGGGCCGCCCTACGCGACAAGCTGATCGCGGGCGAGCTCGATGCGGGTCACGCGCTGTACGGGATGGTCTACGGCACCGAACTCGGGATCGGCAGCCGGCAAACCGGCATGGCCGTACTCATGACGCTCAATCAGAACGGTCAGGCGATCACGGTCTCGTCGTCACTGCGCCGCGACGGCGTCACGGACGGCGAGACGCTCGCGCGCTATCTGCGCGCCGCAGACGGGCGCGCGATCTTCGCGCAGACGTTTCCGACGGGCACGCACGCGCTCTGGCTCAACTACTGGCTCGCGGCGCACGGCATCGATCCGCTGCGCGACGTGCGCACACTGAGCGTCCCGCCGCAACAGATGGTCGCGAATATGGCCGACGGACGCGTCGTCGGCTTCTGCGCGGGCGAGCCCTGGCACGCCGATGCGATCGAGCGCGGCACGGGATTCACGATCGCGACGTCGCAGCGGATCTGGCCCGACCACCCCGAAAAAGTCCTCGCCTGCACGGCCGATTTCGCGGCGCGTCATCCCGATACCGCGCGTGCGCTGATCGCGACGTTGCTCGACGCCGCGCGCTTCATCGATGCGTCGGACGAAAATCGCGCGTGCACGGCAGGCGTCGTCTCGGCGCGCGAATACGTCGACGTCAATCCGCTCGCGATCGCGCCACGCTTGCTGGGCCGGTACGCGGACGGCGCCGGACACGCATGGGACGACCCGCATCGCGTGCGGTTTCATGCCGAAGGCGCCGTCAACTATCCGTATCTCTCCGACGCGATCTGGTTCATGACCCAGCACAAGCGCTGGGGCATGGTCAATGACCATCCGGACTATGAGGCCGTCGCCGAGCGCGTGAACCGGATCGATCTCTACGCCGACGCGGCGCGCGCGACGGGCGTCGCGTTACCGGCGAGCCCGTTGCGGCGCTCGACGCTGGTCGACGGCACCGTCTGGGACGCCGCCGATCCGCGCGCGTACGCGGACGGGTTCGCGATCCGCGCCTGACGCAGGCGCCACCGCTCCTGCCGGCACGGATGTCTTTGCGACCGGCCCCGGACGGGCGACCTGTCGGTCCCGGGCCGGACGGGTGCCCTGTCGGCCCTGCGCCGGACCCGTGACCTGCCAGCTCCGCGCCTGAAGGGCGACCTGTCAGCACCGCGCCGTACCGGCGACCGGTTAGCCCCGCGTCGGCACCGCCGCCTGTACGATCCGCGCCGGACGCGCGCGCCGCACGCTCGCGCGATAATGCGCATTGCTCTCCCCACGAGATTTCAAACAATGACAGTGTCGACGTTTTCCTGCGCACGCCTGATCAAGGAAATCGGCCGCGGCCCGAACGGCGCGCGTCCGCTCTCGCGCGACGATGCGTACGATCTCTATGCCGCGATGCTCGACGGGCGCGTCAGCGACGTCGAGCTCGGCGCCGTACTCCTCGCCTACCGGCTCAAGGGCGAGACGCCCGAGGAACTATCGGGCATGCTCGCGGCCGCGCACGCGACGATCGAACCGCTCGACACCCCCGACGGCGCCTATCGCGCCGTGTCGATTCCGACCTATAACGGCGCGCGCAAACAGGCCAACCTGACGCCGCTGCTCGCGATGCTGCTCGCGCGCGAACGCGTTCCCGTGCTCGTGCACGGCGTGACCGACGACCCCGGACGCGTCACGAGCGCCGAGATATTTGCCGAACTCGGCATATCCGCCGCCTCGGAAACCGCGGACGTCAACGAGGGACTCGCACGCGCGCATGTCGCTTTTGCGCCGATTGCGACGCTCTCGCCGAAGATGGCCCGCTTGCTCGCGCTGCGTCGCGTGCTCGGCGTGCGCAACTCGACGCATACGCTCGTCAAATTGCTCCAGCCATTCGCCGAGCCGGCGTTGCGGCTCGTCAACTACACGCATCCGCCGTATCGCGACAATCTCTCGCAGTTGTTCCGCGATCACCCGGACGCGGCGGCGGGCGGCGCACTGCTCGCGCGCGGCACGGAAGGCGAAGCGGTCGCCGACACGCGTCGTCAGGTGCAAATCGATTGGATCCACGACGGCGAAGCCGAGACGCTCGTCGAATCGGAACGGCGTGCCGACGATGCGCCCCCCGCCGAGCTGCCCGAACGCGACGCGGCATCCACGGCGCGCTGGATCGAGCGTGTCCTCGCCGGCGAACAGGCGGCGCCGCCCGAAATCGTGCGGCAGGTCGAGGTCATCAAACGGATTGCCGCACGGGCTTGAACGGTGTCTGAGGGGCGCGATCCGCCTCGTGCGCGCCCGAACATCGATGCGGGGCGTGATTCGCCCGGCATACGGTCGAATATTGCCTATGGGGCGTCATGCTTCGCGCCGCGTGCGGCCGAACGATGCGCCCCGGAACGGGCCGGCCAAGCGTGCGCCGCGCCGGGGCGTCGCGCGGGATTCGATTCGTCGCCCCCGGAAGCGGGTTGACAGTCCGCGACGCGCGCCTCTATAGTCGCATTTATGCAATCCATCGCACTTTTCTCCCTCCGCGTTATTCGCCTGCTATCGCAGCGGCTATCGCTACGCCGACTACCGGCGCTAGCGTAAGGCCCCTGCGCGTCAGCGCATCCGCAGTTCCCGCAGCATCCCCAGTTACAGTTGAAGTGGTTTGACGGTACGAGGCCATCCGCCCGCCGAACGCACCATTTCAGAACCTTTGGCCACCCAACCGGCGGCCAGATCTGGAAAACGTCATGTTCCGCATCGCGATTCTCGATTCGACCCTAACGCTAGCGCTACCGATCGGCTGACGGAACCCGTGCCTGTGGCAATTCCGTTCGCCTTGAGCCACACCCCGTAGACAAGCGATTTCCGAATTCGAATCCGAGGCGAACATGATCACCAACCCGTCCACCAAATACCGTCCGTTCCCCGCCGTGGCGCTCACCGGCCGCCGATGGCCGTCGCGCACGGTCACCCAGGCGCCGATCTGGATGAGCACCGATCTTCGCGACGGCAACCAGTCGTTGATCGATCCGATGAGCATCGAGACGAAGCTCGAATTCTTCGACGCGCTCGTGAAGATCGGCTTCAAGGAGATCGAAGTCGGCTTTCCTTCGGCCTCGCAGACCGAGTTCGATTTCATCCGCCGCCTCATCGTCGAGAAGCGCATTCCCGACGACGTGACGATCGAAGTCCTCACGCAATCGCGGACCGATCTCATCGAGCGCACGTTCGAGTCGCTCGAAGGCGTGCCGCGCGCGATCGTCCATCTTTACAACGCGACGGCGCCGTCGTTCCGCAAGATCGTGTTCGGCATGAGCCGCGACGAAGTCAAGGCGCTTGCGGTCGAAGGCACGCGCACGATCAAGCGATGCGCGGCCGAACGGCCTCAGACGCACTGGACCTTCCAGTACTCGCCCGAGACTTTCAGCATGACGGAGCTCAGCTTCGCGCGCGAGGTCTGCGACGCCGTATCGGGCGTCTGGCGTCCGACGCCCGCGCACAAGATGATCGTGAACTTGCCGGCGACCGTCGAAGCCGCCATGCCGAACGTGTTTGCGGACCAGGTCGAATGGATGGACCGCAACCTCGCGTTCCGCGACAGCATCGTCTTGTCGGTGCATCCGCACAACGATCGGGGTACGGCGGTCGCCGCCGCCGAGTTGGCCTTGCTCGCGGGCGCGGATCGCATCGAAGGATGCTTGTTCGGCAACGGCGAGCGAACGGGGAATGTCGACATCGTGACGCTCGCGATGAATCTCTATACGCAGGGCATCTCGCCCGGGCTCGACTTCTCGGACATCGACGCCGTGCGGCGCACGGTCGAACACTGCAACAAACTTCCCGTCCATCCGCGCCATCCGTATGCGGGCGATCTCGTCTACACGGCGTTCTCGGGTTCGCATCAGGATGCGATCCGCAAGGGCTTCGCCCAGCAGGATGTCGACGCGATCTGGGAAGTCCCCTATTTGCCGATCGATCCGGCCGATGTCGGCCGCAGCTACGACGCGGTGATTCGCGTCAACAGCCAGTCGGGCAAGGGCGGTACGACTTACTTGCTCGAACGCGGCATCGGCGCGACGCCGCCGCGCCGGATGCAGATCGAATTCAGCCGCATCGTGCAGGAACGTGCGGACGAAACCGGCATCGAGGTCACGCCGCAGGGGATTTGCGATTTGTTCGCTCAGGTCTATCTCGAGGCGACAGGCCCGGTCGAGCGCGTCGCGCCGCAGACGTTGCGCTTCGTCGACACCGACTTCGGGATGCCGGCCGGTCCGGTCGATGCGGGCAAGGTCGCGGCGGCGATCGCCCAGGTCATTGGCCAAGCGGTCGGGGTCGTCGATATCGAGGAACAGCGCACGGCTGACGGGAAGACGGCGGTGTTCGTCGGCGTCCGGATCGGCGGCGCGTCGCGGCACGGCGCGCGGGCCGATGTCGGGCAGGACGACGGAAGCGTGCATCGGTACGGCGCGTCGATCCGGGATTCGCGGGACATGGCGGTCATCGATGCCGTCGTCTGTGCAGTGAACCGTGGCGCACGCGCGATTGCGGTCAGCGAATCGGCGCTCGCGGCCTAAGTGATACCCGTGACCTTGCGGCTCGAATGCGCGGCCAAGGTCGGCGCTTGAGGTCGGCGGCGCGCCGCTCGGGTGGTGCGCCCGCGGATCAGCTTTCCGTCGCGCAGCGCGTGGCCTGCCACGCCGCGAGTCGCCAGCCGTCGTCTTCGAGGACTTGCACGGCCGTGTACGCGATATGGAACAGCAGCGCGCCGTTGTTCGCCTCGAGCTCGACGATCGCCTTACCCGTCACGACGCACGTGGTGTCGCTGGCAAGCAGAATGTCTTGCGTTTCGACCTCGATCTGACGATAGCGGCGCTTGCCGTTCGTGATCGCCGCCAGAAACTGGGGTTTCGTCTCGCGCTTTCCATTCGTATGAATATAGCTGACGGCGTCGGACAGCAACGCATCGAGCTGATCACCGTCACCCTCGACCATCGCGCGGAACCGCTCGCGTTCGAGTTCTCTGACCGTATTCACGACTGTCTCGCTGAACTTTGCCGCCATCGTCGGAACCTCTTCGCCTGGAAAGCATCGGACCACCGATGTGCTGAAATTTACACCACGAACGCCGGGCTTCCTACGTCTGTCGAAAATCGGTTGCCGAGACGCCATGCTCTGTCTCATTTGAATCAATCTTGACAGATGACTATCATCATCTAGAATTCAATAGCAATGGGAAACCCTTGGACGGTTGACGTGTCCAAGCAGTTAGCACTCAGTTTTGGAGAGTGCTAAGATGGACCCCGATTCTTGAGGAGCTTGCCGAGTGAGCACTGCCACACTGCCGAACATGAACCGTTCTTCCGCCGCGTCCATGGGTGCGCTTGCGCTTGTGGAGAACGCGATGTTGCCGGGCCAGCTCGGCAACATCGACGCATATATCCAGGCCGTCAATAAGATTCCGCTGCTGACGCCGGGCGAGGAAAAGCAACTCGCGACGGATTACCGCGAGCGCGGCGATCTCCATGCGGCGCGCCGCCTTGTGATGTCGCATCTGCGGCTCGTCGTGTCGATCGCGCGTAACTACCTAGGTTATGGGCTGCCGCACGCCGACCTGATCCAGGAAGGCAATATCGGCCTCATGAAGGCGGTCAAGCGCTTCGACCCGACGCAAAACGTCCGCCTCGTGTCGTACGCGATGCACTGGATCAAGGCTGAGATCCACGAGTACGTGCTGCGCAACTGGCGCATGGTCAAGGTCGCCACGACCAAGGCCCAGCGCAAGCTGTTCTTCAATCTGCGCAGCCACAAGCAGGGCATCCAGGCGATGTCGCCCGACGAGATCGACGGGCTCGCGCAGGAACTCAGCGTCAAGCGCGAGGACGTCGTCGAGATGGAAACGCGTCTTTCGGGCGGCGACGTGGCGCTCGAAGGTCAAGTCGAGGACGGCGAGGAGAGCTATGCCCCGATCGCGTACCTGTCGGATACGCGTCAGGAACCGACTGAAGTGATTGCGGCGCGTCAATACGATCACTTGCAATCGGACGGCCTGCAATCCGCGCTCGGTTCGCTCGATGCGCGTAGCCGCCGGATTATCGAGGCGCGCTGGCTCAACGTGTCCGACGACGGCAGCGGCGGCGCAACGCTCCACGATCTCGCGGCCGAATTCAACGTGTCGGCTGAACGGATCCGCCAGATCGAAGCCAGCGCGATGAAGAAAATGCGCGTCGCGCTCGCCGAAACGGCATAAAGCCGGCGGCGCCGAAGCGACGGCGCCTATCCGACGATCCGAACCAGCGTGGCCTCACGGCTTCGCTGGTTTTTTGTTTCGGCGCACCGAATTCGCTGACCATCCCGTCTTATTTGTCGTGTCTGGCCGCCACGGCACCGCCTCGCTCGCCTCTTCTGCCTCTTCTGCCTCACCCTCCTCACCTGCCTTGCCCGCCTCACCCGCCTCACCCGGCTTGCCCAACTTGCCAGCCTCGCCAGCCTCGCCAGCCTTGCTGCCGCCTCGTCCGCCGTGCTCGCGTCGTCCCGCTGCGGCAGCTCACCGAACCCGCCGAGTTTCCTGTTCCAATCACCTACTGACAGTAGGTGAATTAAACCTGATTCTCGGGCTCCGTCTTGACGCTTGCTGCGACATATTGTCGCAGCGCAGCAGTCAATCCTCCCGGCTGGCCGGCCCTCCAGCCGACGGGCGCTGCACTGCGACAATTTGGCGCATGTTCTGGATTTAAGCGGATTCCTACAATCGCGCCAGGCTAAGTCGTTCACCGACTCATGCGCAATCCGAACGCGCACCGTCGGCTCCCGACGAGCGGCAGCCCGACATCATGAATCTGCTCCATTCCGCTTTCGATCGGGCGCGCCGCCGCGGCACGCTCAAATTCGAACTCGCCGCCGTGCTGCTCATCAAGGCAGCACTGTTGTTCGTGCTCAAGACGCTGTGCTTCAGCCATCCCGCCGCCGAACACATGCAGTTACCCCCGGCCACCGTCGCGCAGGCCCTGCTCGGGCCTGCCGTCTCCGCTGAAGGACCCCACCATGCTAAGTAGTGACGTTGTCGAACTCTCGCGGCTTCAGTTCGCCGTAACCGCGCTCTACCACTTCCTGTTCGTCCCGCTGACGCTCGGCCTCGCGTGGCTGCTCGTGATCATGGAGTCGTGCTACGTGATCACCGGCAAGACGATCTACAAAGACATGACCCGCTTCTGGGGCAAGTTGTTCGCGATCAACTTCGCCATGGGCGTCACCACGGGCATCACGCTCGAATTCCAGTTCGGCACGAACTGGTCGTACTACTCGCACTACGTCGGCGACATCTTCGGCGTGCCGCTCGCCGTCGAAGGCATGATGGCCTTCTTCCTCGAGTCGACGATGGTCGGCCTCATGTTCTTCGGCTGGGACAAGCTCTCGCGCGCGAAGCACCTGATGGTCACGTTCCTCGTCGCGTTCGGCTCGAATCTCTCGGCACTCTGGATCCTCGTCGCGAACGGCTGGATGAACAATCCGGTCGGCGCCGTCTTCAACGCCGAAACGATGCGCATGGAACTCGCGAGCATGAGCGACGTGCTGTTCAATCCGGTCGCCCAGGTCAAATTCGTGCACACCGTGTCGGCCGGCTATGTGACGGCCGCGATGTTCGTGCTCGGCGTCTCGTGCTGGTATCTGCTCAAGCGCCGCGATACGGCGTTCGCGCTGCGCTCGTGCGCGATCGCCGCCGCGTTCGGTCTCGCCTCGACGCTCTGCGTGATCGTGCTCGGCGACGAATCGGGCTATACGACCGGCGAAGTCCAGCAAGCCAAGCTCGCCGCGATCGAATCGGAATGGGACACGACGCCGGCGCCTGCCTCGTTCACCTTGTTCGGGATTCCGAACCAGGAGGCGCAACGGACCGACTATGCGATCCGGATTCCGTACGTCCTCGGTCTGATCGCGACGCGTTCGCTCGACGGCCAGGTCACCGGTCTCAAAGACATCATTCACGCGAACGAAGCGCGCGTGCGCAGCGGCATCGTCGCGTATTCGGCGCTCCAGGAAATCAAGGCGGGCAATCCGACCGATGCGGCTCGGGCCGCGTTCGCCGAGCATCAGAAGAACCTCGGCTACGCGCTGCTGCTCAAGCCGATCGCGCCGAACGTCGTCGACGCCACCGATGCCCAGATCGCGGAGGCCGCGCGCCATTCGATTCCGCCCGTCGCGCCCGTGTTCTTCTCGTTCCGTCTGATGGTCGGCCTCGGCTTGCTGTTTCTCGCAACCTTCGTGATCGCGTGCTATCTGTCCGTGCGCGGAAAGTTCGATAAGCCCGGCTCGCGCTGGTTCCTGCGATGGGCCGTTTGCGCGATTCCCTTGCCGTGGCTCGCCGCGGAATTCGGCTGGATCACGGCGGAAATGGGCCGCCAGCCCTGGACGATCGCGGGCGTCCTGCCGACAAGCGCTTCGGCCTCGACACTGACCGTGGGCGACCTCTATTTCAGTCTCGGCGGCTTCGTCCTGTTCTACACCGTCCTGTTCTTCGTCGAGATGTATCTGATGTTCAAGTACGCGCGTCGCGGACCCTCGTCGCTCCACACGGGCCGGTATCACTTCGAAGCGCCGTCCGACCCCACCGACACGCAACGCCTCGCCGGCGGTCCGCTGCCGACTTCGCCCTGATCGCGCATCGCACGGAGGCCGTCGCAGCGGCCTCCGGCACCGCGCTGAGCCCCCACCCAAACCCGAGCCCGAACCCAAGCCCGACAAGACGCCGCTTCATCACGCCTCAAACCCGGACGCCACCTGTCGATACCGCGGCGACACCTCACTCAACGGAACCTGAACCGCACAAGGATCCTCAATGTTCGACTACGAAACCCTCAAACTGATCTGGTGGGGCTTGATCGGCCTGCTCATGATCGGCTTCGCGCTGACCGACGGCTTCGATCTCGGCGTCGGCATCCTGCTGCCGTTCATCGGCCGAAAAGATATCGAGCGCCGGATCGTCATCAACGCGATCGGGCCGACGTGGGAAGGCAATCAGACCTGGCTCATCACGTTCGGCGGCGCCACGTTCGCAGCCTGGCCGATGGTCTATGCGACCTCGTTCTCGGGCTTCTACGTCGCGCTGCTGCTGGTCTTGTTCGCGCTGTTCATGCGGCCCGTCGGATTCGACTATCGCGGCAAGATCGACGACGTGCGCTGGCGTTCCGCGTGGGACTGGGCGCTGTTCGCGGGGAGCTTCGTGCCCGCGCTCGTGTTTGGCGTCGCGGTCGGCAATCTGCTCGAAGGCGTGCCGTTCGTCTTCGACAGCGACCTGCGCTCGACCTACACGGGCAACTTCTTCGCGCTGCTCAATCCGTTCGCGCTGCTCGCCGGCGTGTTGAGCGTCACGATGCTCGTCGCGCATGGTGCGGCGTTTCTCAGACTCAAGACCGACGGCATCGTCGCGCGTCGCGCCGTCCCCGTGGCGCGATACGCGTCCCTGCTCACGCTCGTGCTGTTCGTCACCGCCGGCTACTTCGTGCTGACGACGATCCCGGGCTACGCGATCGTCGGCGACATCGCGACCCAGGGCCCGGCGAATCCGCTCGCCAAGGAAGTCGTCGCGGGACCGGGACTTTGGCTCTATAGCTACGGACGCCATCCGCTTACGCTGCTCGCGCCGCTCGTCGCGATCGTCGCAAGCCTCGTGGTCTGCCTCTGCGCCGGTCGCGGCAAGGGCCTCGTCGCGTTTCTCGCGACGGGCGTCCAAATCCTCGGCGTGATCCTGACGGCCGGGTGCGCGATGTTCCCGTTCATCATGCCGTCGTCGCTCGATCCGCGCAGCAGCCTCACGCTCTGGGACGCCGCTTCGAGCCGCCTCACGCTCGAAATCATGCTGTTCGTGACGATCGTTTTGGTGCCCGTGATCTTCTTCTACACGGGATGGGTGTACCGCGTGCTACGCGGCAAAGTCAGCGCCGAGTCGATCGAGCGCGATTCGCATGTCATGTACTAAAGGAGTCATCGTATGTGGTACTTCAGTTGGATTCTCGGCATCGGCGTTGCGCTCGCCGCAGGGGTCATCAGCGCGCTTTGGTTCGAATCGCATGACGCGCGCGATATCAGCCACCGCCCGCGTGCGAAGCCCACGGGGCACACTCACCGCGCGGCGAGCGCGCCCTGACGCCGACACGCGTCGATGCGCGTCGATGCGCGGCACGCACGCATCGCATCGAAGCATGATGGCCGGCGCGATCGATGCGCCCGACGCGTGAACCCGCGTGGCACATAAAAAAAAGGGGTGGCCTGATGGGCCACCCCTTTTGCATTGCCGCGAGGACGCTTACTCCACGCCAGACTTCAGATTGCCGCGCGCGCGATCTCCTGGACCGGCGCGCCCATCACGCGCGGATGCGCGTTATGCCGGTTGAGGCGCCGCGCCGCCCGACGCCAGGCGTGCACCCAGCACTTGCGCGTAGCGTTGCGCCGCGTTGCCGCAGACGATGTGGAACGTGTCGGGCGAGACCCATGCGACGTCGAGCGCGTCGAGACGCGAACGATCGACCGCCGACGGATCGCGCACGACGACACGCAGACGCGTCGTCGCCACGGCGTCGAGCGCCGAGACATTGCCCGCGCCGCCGAACACGGCGATCCAGCGCACCGGATCCGGGTCGAGCGGACCCGCGTCGGCGGCCTTCACGGGCGCGGCGCTCGGAGCGGCGGCGCGACCGACGCCCGCATCGACTTCCTGACGGATTTCGTCGGCGATCAGATCGGCTTCCGGTCCGATGATGACCTGGACCGTCGTCTTGCCCTGACGCAGCAGCGCGCGGGCGCCCGCAGCCTTGAGCGCAGGTTCGGAAACGACCTCGCTATCGACGACGTTGAGGCGAAGACGCGTCGTGCAGGCGTCGATGACCGTCAGGTTCCCGGCACCGCCGAGCGCCGCGATGTACTTCGAGGCACGCGTATTCGACGCCGTGGCCGGCGCGCTCTGGTTGCCGCCGTACACGGGCGACGGACCGTCGGCCGCGACTTCCGCGTCGGTTTCGCGACCCGGCGTCGCGAGATCGAACTTCGCGATGAAGAAGCGGAACAGCCCGTAGTAGACGATGAAATAGACGATACCGACCGGAATCGCTTCCCAACCCTTCGTCGACAGGCCGTAGTTCAGCACGTAGTCGATCGCGCCTGCCGAGAACGTGAAGCCGAGCTTGATGCCGAGCGCGCTGCAGATCGCGAGCGAGAGGCCCGTGAGGACCGCGTGGATCGCGTAGAGCACCGGTGCGAGGAACATGAACGCGTACTCGATCGGCTCGGTCACGCCGGTCAGGAACGACGTCAGCGCCATCGAGAACAGCAGACCGCCGACGACGGCGCGACGGCCCTTCGGCGCGGCGTGATACATCGCGAGACAGGCGGCCGGCAGACCGAACATCATGACCGGGAAGAAGCCCGCCATGAAGCCGCCCGCGGTCGGATCGCCCGCGAAGAAGCGGTGCAGATCGCCCGTGACGACCTTGCCGTCGGCGCCCGTGAAGCTACCGAACACGAACCAGCAGAGGCTGTTGATGATGTGGTGCAGACCCGTGACGAGCAGCAGGCGGTTCAACACGCCGTAGACGAACGCGCCGACCGCGCCGGCCGTGACGATCCAGTTGCCGACGTTCGAGATCAGCGTCTGGATCGGCGGCCACACGAAGCCGAACACGACGCCGAGAATCAGACAGCTGAAGCCCGTGACGATCGGCACGAAGCGCCGGCCGCCGAAGAACGCCAGATACGAGGGCAGCTTGATGTCCTTGTACCGGTTATAGAGCATGCCCGCGACGATCCCGTCGATGATGCCGCCCAGCACGCCCATGTCGAGCTTCGCATCGATCGACTTGAGCACGGCGACCTGCACGAGATAGCCGATCGCGCCGGCGAGGCCCGATGTCCCGTTGTTGTCCTTCGCGAAGCCGACCGCGACGCCGATCGCGAACAACAGGGCGAGGTTCGAGAAAATCGCATCGCCCGCATTCGCGATCAGCGCGACGTTGAACACGTCGGGCTGACCGAGCCGCAACAATATCCCGGCCACGGGCAGCACCGCGACCGGCAGCATCAGGGCGCGCCCCAATCGCTGGACCTTTGCAAATGGATTCGAATCCATATAGTTCTCCAGAAGTTCTCGTCGTTGATTTACTGGCTGGTGCGATCCGCGCGGCCTTGCGACCGGCGCGCACACCACGCGCTTCCCCATTTGCGAGCGACCCGCTTGTCTCCTCCAGGCGTCTCTTGTTGCGCCGGCTCGCCTCGCACCGCCCGCCGGCCGCCCGTGATCGACGCACGGGCCGCGGCGGGCGGCGCATCGGCCAAGCCGGTGCGCCAAGTCCTCCTAGTCGAGCGGCCAGACCTCGCGACTTGCTGCTCTTACTGCCTGTGCCGATTCGAGCGCCAGCGCATCCTGGGCGCGCTGACGGCACAGTTGATAATCCAGGGTTCGGACACGGGCCTTGATCGAAGGCACCGACACCGGATCCACGGACAATTCGGTCACGCCGAGGCCGACGAGCAGCGGCACCGCCACCGGGTCGCCCGCGAGCGCGCCGCAGACGCCGACCCAGCGGCCGTATTTCGCGGCCCCTTGCGTCGTCGCGGCAATCAGCCGCAGCACGGCCGGATGCAGTCCGTCGGCCTGATCGGCGAGCTGCGCCTGCATGCGGTCCATCGCCAGCGTGTACTGCGTGAGATCGTTCGTGCCGATCGACAGGAAGTCGGCATAGCGTGCGAGCTGATCGGCCAGCAGCGCCGCCGACGGCACTTCGATCATGACGCCGACCTCGATCGGATCGGTGCGGCCCGCCTCGCGCTGGAACTGGTCGATGCGCGCGCGCAAGCGGATCAGCTCGCCGACGTCCGTGACCATCGGCAACAGGATCCGGACCGCGCCGTGCGGCTGGACAGCGACGAGCCCGCGCAGTTGGTCGTCAAGCAGATCGGGGCGCACCTGGGCGAGGCGGATCCCGCGCAGACCGAGCGCCGGGTTCGGTTCGGGCGGCAGCGTCAGATAGTCGACTTCCTTGTCGGCGCCCACATCGAGCGTGCGGATGATCGCCGTGCGGCCCTCGAGCGCCGTCACGATCGCCTGATAGCTGTCGCGGTGCGCGTCGACGCTCGGCGCGGTCGGCCGATGGATGAACATGAGTTCGGTGCGCAACAGACCCACGGCGTCGGCGCCGTTCTCGACGGCGACGCGCGCATCGGCGGCCGTCGCGATGTTCGCGGCGACCTCGACGGCGTGGCCGTCGGTCGTCTTCGCGGCAAGCTGCGAGGTTTTGCGGTTCTGATCGCGCACGGAGGCAATTCGCGCACGCTCGGCGCGCGCGCGGTCGATGTCGAGCGTCGTCGGCGCATATTCGAGGCGGCCCGCATTGGCGTCGACGACCACCTGCGTGCCGTCGGGAACCGCATGCAGCGCATCGCCGATCGCGACGAGCGCGGGAATGCCGAGCTGACGCGCGATGATCGCCGCGTGCGTCGTCGCGCCGCCGCGCGCCGTGACGAGCCCGGTCACACGCGTCGTATCGAGTCCCGCCAGATCGGACGGCGTGAACTCGTCCGCGCAGAGCACGGCCTCGGGCGGCAATTCGCGCGTGCGGCTCGGACTCGACAGACCGAGCGCGCGCAGCACGCGCTTCTCGATGTCGCGCAAATCGGCCGCGCGCTCGGCGAGCAGCTTGTCTTCGAGATTGCCGAGCATCGCGGACTGCGCGCGGACCGCTTCGCGCCACGCAAAGCCCGCGCTTTTGCCGAGGCTGATCAGATCGCGCGCGGCATCGACGAGCGCCGGATCGTCGAGCAGCACGCGATGGACCGCGAAAATCCCGGCCTCGCCGACCGCGCCGCGCTGCGAGGCGCGCGCAACCGTCGCTTCGAGTTCGGCATCGACGGCCGCGAGCGCCTTGTCGAGCGCGCGGCTTTCGGCGGCCGGCGTGCCGGTCGCGCGTTCGACAGGCGTGACGTCGCCGTCGTCCCACCGCACGAGCGTGCCGACGCCGACGCCGGGCGACGCCGCGACGCCGGCCAGCGTGTTCGGATCGAGCGCTCGCGCGGCGACCGGTGCGGCCGCGCGCGGCGCGGGCGACACCGCATGCGCGGGGCTCGGCTGTTCGTTCTCGTCGGGGGCGTCGTGTCCGAGTTCGGCGATGACGGCTTCGAGCGCTTCACGCGCGTCATGACCGATCGCGACGACGGTCACGCTCGCGCCCTCGCCCGCGCCCAAACCGAGCAGCCCGACGATGCTGTTCAGCGAGGCCGACTTGCCGCCGTAGTGGAGCTCGACCTTCGATGCGAACTTGCGCGCGGCGTCACGCGCGCGCGCAGCCGGGCGGGCGTGCAAACCACCCTTGGTGGCCAGTTGGACCTCGCCGCGCGCCTCGACGGACGGCGAGGCGTCGGCGACGATAGCAGCAGCAGCCCCCGCCGCCGCAGCCGTTGCGCCGACGGCCTGCGCCGCGGCCTCCGCGCGCTCGGCATCCGACGCACTCGGACTCATGACGGGCTGCCCCGTCGGAACCAGCGTCAGCAGCCGCGTGCGGCCCGCCTGCATGGAACCGCTCGCGCGGCTCGCGATCTGGAACGCATCGCCGTTCGCGATCGCGACGACGGTCACGAGGCTATGCGCGCGACGCGCGACATAGTCGGGATCGAACTCGATCAGCGACTGGCCCGCGACGACGCGATCGCCTTGCTGAACCTTCGGCGTGAAACCCTCGCCCTTGAGTTCGACCGTATCGATGCCGACGTGGAGCAGCACTTCGGCGCCCTCTTCCGTCGTGAGCGTCACGGCATGGCCCGTGCGGGCCAGATGCGAGATCGTGCCGTCGCACGGTGCGACGAGCAGCGTGTCGAGCGGATCGAGACCGATCCCGTCGCCGAACATCTTGCCCGCGAACACCGGATCGGGCACGTCTTCGATCGGGACCACGGGGCCCGTGAGCGGCGCGAGCAGCTCGATTTCCTTAACCTGGCGATTCATTACGACGCCTCCTCGGCGTGTCGTCCGTCCGACGGACTCAATTCAATGGGTTTCAGTCACTTTCTTCAGATGGCGCGGCGTGTCGGGATTGCGCCCGCGCGCCTGCGCGAGCGATGCCGCCATCACATAGAAGCTCACGATCGCCGCGATCGGATCGAGGCGCGGGTCGGCGGTCGTCACGAGCGGCAGGTCGCGTTCGGCGACGTCGTCGGGCGCCGCGAGCAGCACGCGCGCGCCGCGCTTGCGCATGTCGGCCGCGAGCGTGATGAGCCCGGGCTGAGTCGGACCGCGCGGGGCGAACACGAGCAGCGGATACGCCTGGTCGATGAGTTCCATCGGGCCGTGCTGGACTTCGGCACTCGAAAACGCCTCGGCCTGAATGCCCGACGTTTCCTTGAGCTTGAGCGCCGACTCCTGTGCGATCGCGAGCGACAGACCGCGTCCGATGACCATCATCTGATCGACGCCCGCGAGCGCGTCGACCGCACTCGACCAGTCGAGCGCGCCGGCCGCGCGCAGCGATTCCGGCAAGGTTTCGATGGCCTTGAGCAGCGCCGCGTCGCCGTTCCAATGCGCGACGAGCTGGGCCGACATCGCGAGCATCGCGACATAGCTCTTCGTCGCGGCCACCGACAGTTCGGGGCCCGCGAGCAGCGGCAGCGTGAATTCGCAGGCAGCGCTGAGCGGCGAGTCGGCGACATTGACCGCCGCCGCGGTCAGCGCGCCCGCGGTGCGCAACGCCTTCATCGTATCGACGAGATCGGGGCTCTTGCCCGACTGCGAGAATGCGAGCGCGAACTGGTGCTCGACCTTCAGCGGCGCTTGCTGGAGCGTCGCGATCGACATCGGCAGCGACGCGACGGGCACGCCGGCGACGCTCATCGCGAGGCCCGCGAAATAGCTGGCCGCGTGATCCGAGCTGCCGCGCGCGACGGTCAGCGCGACCTGGCGGTCGCGCGCGCGCAGCGCGGCGGCGACGCGTTCAACCGGGCCCTGGGCCGCGAGTTGTGCGGCGACTGCATCCGCGGATGCGAGCGCCTCTTTAAGCATATTCGACGACAATTTCCTCTCCTTCGACGTAGGTCGCCTGCAGGGCAAGCGCGCGATCGAGCACGACCAGATCGGCCCATGCCCCCACTTCGATCCGACCGCGATCGGACAACCCCAAATAATCGGCCGCGTGGCGCGACACGTAGTTCGACACGTCGGCGAGCGGCAGGCCGAGCGAGACGAGATTGCGCAGCGCCTTGTCCATCGTCAGCGTGCTGCCCGCGAGCGTGCCGTCCTTGAGCCGCACCGCGCCGAGGCACTTGACGACGCCCTGGCTGCCGAGCCGGTACTCGCCGTCGGGCATGCCCGCCGCGGCCGTGCTGTCGGTCACGCAGTACAACTGCGGAATCGCGCGCAAGGCGACGCGAATCGCACCCGGGTGCACGTGAAGCAGATCGGGGATCAGCTCCGCGTACTGCGCGTGCGCGAGCGCCGCGCCGACCATGCCGGGCTCGCGGTGATGCAGGCCCGACATCGCGTTATACAAATGCGTGAAACCCGTCGCGCCATGCTTGAGCGCATTGACGCCTTCGTCGTACGTGCCGAGCGTGTGACCGACCTGGACACGCACGCCGCGCGCGGCGAGTTCGCCGACGATCCGCGGATGACCGCTGATTTCGGGCGCGAGCGTCACGACGCGGATCGGCGCGACGCTCAGATAGTCGAGCACCTCGTCGAGCACCGCGACCACGGCTTCGGGCGGCTGCGCGCCGAGCTTCGACGGGCTGATATAGGGCCCTTCGAGATGCACGCCGAGGATGCGCGCGGCACCGGCCGGACGCGTCTGCGCGCATTCGCCGAGCTCGACGAGCACCTTGCGCAGCGCCGGGCGCGGCGCGGTCATCGTCGTCGCGAGCAGGCTCGTCGTGCCGTGGCACGCATGCAGGCGCGCCATCGTGACGGCCGCCGCCGCGCCTTCCATCGTGTCCGCGCCGCCGCCGCCATGGACGTGCAGATCGATAAAGCCCGGCACGATGTACGGGGCGTCGTTGCCCGCGGGGTCGACCGGCACCGCATCGATCGCGGCGATCCGGCCGGCGTCGATGTCGATGCGTCCGTGGCGCCAGCCCGCGGAAGTCAAAATATTGCCCGTCAGCACAGGGACTCCTTGTGTTCGTGCCCGCGAGGCCCGGCGCGACGCGCCGGGCTAGCAGGATGGCGGGAATCGGCGCGGCGTGCGGCATGCGCATCGCCCGCATCGATCCCTCGCGCTTCGCTGCATCGCCCGGCGCGACGCCGGAGCGTGGGGTGGCGTTCGCCTATCGCCTCAGTTCCGCAACGAAGTCGTAGTAATCGTTGCGGCAATACGTATCCGTCAGTTCGATCGCGCGCTGGTCGGCCGTGAAGCCGATCCGCGTGATCAGCAACAGCGCTTCGCCCGTCGCGATCCCCATGCGCGCCGCGATTTCCTCGGTCGCGTTGACGGCGCGAAAGTGCTGAAGCGCGCGCACGATCGACAGACCGCGCTTGTCGAGGTACGCGTACAACGAATCGCCGATCGCCGTCGGCTCCGGAATCAGCGCGGCGGGAAACGTCGAATGCTCGACGGCCATCACGACGTCGTCGGCGAGCCGCAAGCGCCGCAGCCGCACGACGGCCGCCGCCGGCGACAGACCCAGCTGAATGACCTCCGCGCGATTCGCCGGCACGATCTCGCGCGACAACCACTGCGAACTCGGCGTGAAGCCGCGCCGCCGCAGCATCTCGGAGAAGCCCGTCAGTTGCGACAGCGGATCTTCGAGGCGCGGCGTGATGAAGCTTCCGGCGCCTTGCGTGCGCTTGATCATCCCCTGCTCGACGAGCAGCGCGATGGCTTTGCGCGACGTGATCCGCGAGACGCCGAGCGCTTCGGACAGCGCGCGCTCGGACGGTAGCGCTTCTCCCGCCGACCACACGCCGGCCTGGATCGCGTCGGCGAGCTTGCGCGCGAGCTGCAGATACAGCGGCGTCACGCTATCGGGATCGGGTTTCAACTCTTGCCAGCGTGTTTCCATCGGCCTTCCGTCGGCATCGTCATACGGCTGTTGTTTGCGGGCCATTATAGGACCAAAGTAATACCAGTCAATCTGGACAAAAATATCTGGGGATTTTGCTTAATGCCCCGTCGATAAAGGGATTTGCGCCGGAATTTGATGTGATGAGGGAACTCGCATCAGGGTATATCCCGACATTGATGCATACCAGTTCATTGAATTTGACATGCACCGGTATCATGCGGCGGCGCACGAAAACATCACGCGACGCGAGCGCGCGAGGTGCGCGTGCACGATCGGCGCGCATCGGATTCCGCGTACAGGCGGTGTGCGCTGTGCGTACGCAGCAGACGGAAGAGGCCCGCGTGGCGGGCCGATGCGATGAAACGCGATGCATCGCATCGACGCCGGATACGCCGCGGCAAACACGCGGGTCGCATGAAGCGTCAGCACGATAAGGGTGCTGCCCTGCGGGATCGGTGATGCCGACGAGGATTTCGGGGCCGCAACGATGACCGCTCAGGTCACGATGCAAGCGTCGACATTTGGGGAAGCAGGCGGGAACGGAACGCCGATGCGAGTGACCGGCCGCTCAGCCGATGAAGCGTTCAGCTGCCCAGCAAGAGTTGAAGGTCATGGACCCACGGGTCCGGTCCCTGCCCGTCGCGCGCGAACAAGCGCAATTGTCCCGACGGGTCGAACACATAGCTGCCCGCCGTATGGTCGAGTGTATAGCCGTCGCCCGACTTGTCGGGGACCTTCGCATAGACGACGCGAAAGGCCTTCGCGAAGGCCGCGAGATCCGCATCGCTCGCGGGGCGCAAGCCCTCGAAGGCGGGATTGAAGGCGTGCACATAGGCATCGAGCACGGCCGGCGTATCGCGCGCGGGATCGAGCGTGACGAACAGCACCTGGACTTTCGACGCATCGGGACCGAGTCGCTGCATCGCCTGCGCGAGCTCGGCCATCGTCGCGGGACACACATCGGGACAGTGCGTGTAGCCGACGAACAGCACGACCGCCTTGCCTTTGTAGTCCGCGAGCGTACGGACCTTGCCATGCGTGTCGGGCAGCGAAAAATCCGTCGCGAAGCTCTTGCTGCCCGTGATGTCGACGTTCGTGAAATCCTGCGGTTTGCTGCATGCGCCGAGCAGCGCCGCGCAGGCGACGACGGCCGTCGCCGCGATCCGTGTCCAGCGCGAGATCGGCGCGCGGGCCGCGCGATCTGCATGCATCGGCGCGCGCACTCAGAGTCCGATGCCGAGCGGCACGTAGTGATCGACAAGCAGAGCCGCGAAAAGCAGCGACAGATAGACGATCGAATAACGGAACGCGCGGCGCGCGAGCGCATCGCTGTAGTGACGCCAGATCCGCCACGCGTAGACGAGATAGATCGCGCCGAGCACGACGGCCGACACGAGGTAGACGAGCCCGCTCATGCGCGTCGCATACGGCAGCAGCGTCACGCCGAGCAGCACGATCGTGTAGAGGAACACGTGCAGGCCCGTGAACTTCTCGCCGTGCGTGACCGGCAGCATCGGCAGGCCCGATTTCTCGTAGTCGGCGCGGCGGTAAAGCGCGAGCGACCAGAAATGCGGCGGCGTCCAGACGAAGATGATCAGCACGAGAATCCAGGCGTCGGCGGGCACGGCGCCCGTGACCGCGGCCCAGCCCAAGGCGGGCGGCATCGCACCCGAGGCGCCTCCGATCACGATGTTTTGCGGCGTCGCCGGCTTCAGGATGATCGTGTAGACGATCGCGTAACCGACGAAGGTCGCGAACGTGAGCCACATCGTGAGCGCATTCGTGAACGTGTCGAGCGTCCACATGCCGAGCGCGCCGAGCACCGACGAGAACGCAATGATCTGAAACGACGAGATCTCGCCGCGCGCCGACGGCCGCCATGCGGTGCGGCGCATCAGTGCATCGACTTTCTGCTCGACGAGGCAGTTGATCGCGAACGCGGCCCCCGCGAGCAGCCAGATGCCGATAGTGCCGCCGATCAGGGGCCGCAGCGGCACCATGCCGCGCGTCGACAGGAACATGCCGATCACGGCGCAGAAGACGGCGAGCTGCGTGACGCGCGGCTTCGTCAGCGCCCAATACTGGGCCAGACGGTTGCCGGTCGACGGCTGGACGATGGATGCGGGCATGGTGAGATCAGGCGCTGACGCCGGCCTGCGCAGGCGCGGCGGCGGCACGGGCGCGACGAGAATTGAGATGGAAGTTTACCATGACGAGTGTCAGCAGCAGGATCGCGGCCCCGCCGTTATGGGCGACCGCGACCGGCAACGGCCAATCGAGCAGGATGTTCGACAGGCCGCTCGCGATCTGGATCACGAGCACCGCGAGCAAGGTCGTCGCGAGCCGGCGCAGCGCGGGATCGCCGCGCAGCTTCAGCGCGAGCCAGCCGACGTAGAAGAACACGACGAACGCAAAGGTCCGGTGCGTCCAGTGGATCGCGACGAGCGCGTCCTGCGTGATGAAGCCGCCGTCGCCGGTGCGGCCGAGCGCGCGCCATAGATGAAAGCCGTTCGCGAAGTCCATCGGCGGCACCCACTGACCGTTGCACGTCGGGAAGTCCGTGCACGCGAGCACGGCGTAGTTCGTGCTGACCCAGCCGCCGAGCGCGATCTGCACGACGAGCAGCACGAGCGCGATGCACGCGGCCGTGCGCAATCCCGCGCTACGCGCCGATATCGCGCCGCCGAACGGTGTGCCGCGCGGCCCGACGCCCGTGTCGGCCGAGCGCGTCGCGGCGAGCCAGCCGAGGCCCGCGAGCAGCGACAGACCGAGCAGCAGATGCGTCGTCACGATGACCGGCTGAAGTTTGAGCGTGACCGTCCACGCGCCGAAGGCGCCCTGCACGAGCACCAGCGCGAGCAACGCCGTCGGTCCCCACGGATTGATCCTGAGGCGCGCGCGACGCGCCCATGCGATGACGACGAGCGCGATGATCAGCACGCCGACCGCCATCGCGATATAGCGATGGACCATTTCGATCCAGGCCTTGCTCATCGTGACGGGTCCCGTCGGCATCGCGGCTTCGGCCGCGTGGATCGCCGCGTGCGCGACGAACGGCGACGAACTTGCGTAGCAGCCGGGCCAGTCGGGACAGCCGAGTCCCGAATCGGTCAGCCGCGTGAAACTGCCGAACATCACGAGATCGAGCGTGAGAAATGTCGTGATCCAGACGAGCTTGCGAAATTTATCGGGGTCTCCGCTGCCCCAGACGTAAGACAACGGCACAAGCGCGACGCACAGGCCGATCAGGCCGAGTTGGAGAATGAACATGGAACGGTGTCGTCGTGGTATCCGGTCAAAAGCTCGATGAGTCGCGCGCGGCGCGGCGCACGCGCGACTTTAGTCCGCCGTGCCGAGGCCCGTGTTGATCTTGAGCAATTTGCTCAAATCGGCCTTGATTTTCGACGGATTCGGATCCTTCGGAAAACGCATCATGAGGTTCCCGTTCGGATCGACGAGATAGATCGGGTCGGTCATCGGCGTGTCGGCATCGGCGGGCAACCACGCTGCGAGCGCGGCCGGATCGGCGACGAGCGTACGCGTGTCCGCGTAGGGCGCGCTGACCTTGTCGGGCACGGGCGCGGAATCGGTACGCAGCCAGACCGTGCGCACGCGATCGCGATCGGCGCCCTGCGTCAGACGGATCTGCCGCATGAAATAGAGCTTCTTCGCGCAGGCATCGCCGCACGCGCTCGCGTCGACGCTGACCATCAGCCACTTGCCCTCGAGCGCGCTGAGCGGCATGTCGTGGCCCTGCTCGTCGGTCACGTGGAGCGAGGCCGGAATCGGCCGTTGCGGCGTGATCAGCGCGCCGTAGTTCGTCTGTCCGCCGCGCGGCTTGACGACGTAATAGGTGAAATACGACGCGATGACGGGCGCCGCGCAGATCGCGATGATCAGCAACAGCACCCAGCGGCCGGTATTCCAGCTCCCGCGGGGCGCGGCGTCGCCCTCGGCGCGCGAGGCGACGTTGCGCTCGCGCGAGGGCCGATGGGTGCGTTGGCGCGACGATGCGTGATTCGATTCAGTCAAGCTCGACCTCAATGTTTGTCTGGCGTGTTCGGTATTTCCGGCGTATCGGGCGTCTCCGGCGCCTCGGCGACCGGCGCGCGCCGTTCGTGCAAGGCGGCGCGACGCGCCGCATAGAGTCCGAACGCGAGCGCGGCAACCGCCATCGCCCACCATTGGACCATATAGCCGTAGTTCTGCTGGGCGTTGGCGACCTGCGTCGGCCAATCGCGCACGAGTCCGTCCCGCGCGCCGTCGTCTTGCTGGATCACGAACGGTTGCAGACGGAGTCCGGTTTCCCGCGCGTACGCGTCGACGGCGAGGTTCTGGCGGATCGACTGATGCGCTTCGGCGCCGCTCTGTCCGAGCGCGAACGCCTGGCTTGCATTGGCCCGCGCAAGACCGACGACTTCGACGTCGCCGGCCGGCGTCGCATACGGCGCGATCTTCGTCCGATCCTCCTCGCTGCGCGGCAGCCATCCTCGATTCACGAGCACGGCGCTGCCGTCGGCGAACTTCAGCGGCATCACGACGTAGAAACCGGGCGCGTCCTTATAGGGCCGGTTGTCGAGATAGACGACGCGCTCGGGCATCCACGTCCCATGCGTCACGACGCGATGATATTCGATCGCGGCAAGCGGCACGGATTGCGGGCCCACGGCGATCGGCGTCGCATGCTGGAACTCGGTCAGATGCGCATTGAGCGCTTCGCGCTGATGCGCGCGCGAGAGCTGCCAGAAGCCGAGGCGCGTCGTCACGAGGATGACCGCGACGACGATCAACGCCGGCCAGAAACGAATCTTCAGCATGGGCGCCCCCGTGTGCCGCCTTGTGTGCCGCCTCGTGTGCAGTCACGCGCGTCGCCAGGCGCGCCGCCGGCACGCGCGATGCTGCGCATGTCAGGCAGGGCGCCGGCGACCGTGCCGCGCGGCCCGTGCGGTGCGATAATGCGCGCCATCACACCCGTGGTTCGATTCATGCACATCCTGGTTCCCATCGCCTTCGCGCTGATCATTGCAAGCATGGCGTCCGCCCTGTATTTCATGATGCACGACAAGGGCAAGTCGCAACGTATGGTCTGGTCGCTCGCGACGCGTGTCGGCCTGTCGATCAGCCTGTTCCTGATCATCCTTTTCGCACACTGGATGGGCTGGATTCAGACCTCCCAGGTTCCGCTCGGACGCTAGCGCACCGCGCAGACACGCCATCCTCGTACGGCTTGCCCTCCGCGCGCGGCCGCATCGTCCTCACGCAGACCACACCGTTCTCGCGCGGATCGGCACGCGTCGTTCCCATCGTCCGTTGTCCGCTCGACCCGTAAACGACGACGCCGCCCCATGGGGCGGCGTCGTTCCGAAACAGCGATTCACAACTGCAATCCGGTATCCGGCGTCGGGCGGCGATCGCCGCCCTGGCCCCGTCGATCACTCGACGTCTCGGGTCTGGATGCGCGTCTTACAGCCAGTAGACGACGACGTAGAGACCCAGCCAGACCACGTCGACGAAGTGCCAGTACCATGCGGCGCCTTCGAACGCGAAGTGATGATCGGGCTTGAAATGGCCGCGAATCACGCGCACCAGCACGACCGTCAGCATCAATGCGCCGAGCGTCACGTGGAAACCGTGGAAGCCCGTCAGCAGGAAGAACGTCGAACCGTATGCGCCCGACGTGAGCTTGAGGTTCAGCTCGTTGTACGCGTGGAAGTATTCGAAGCCCTGCATGAACAGGAATATCACGCCGAGCAGGATCGTCGCGGCGAGCCAGACGATCGTCTTCTTGCGCTCGTCATGCTGGAGCGCATGGTGAGCGACGGTCAGCGTCGCGCCCGACGACAGCAGCAGCGCCGTATTGATCGTCGGCACCGGCCACGGTTGCATCGGCTTGAAGTGCGACACGAGATTCGCGGGACCGACGTTCGGCCACACGGCCGCGAAATCGGGCCACACGAGCTTGCTGTCGAGGCTGCCGAGCAGCGTCAGCGCGAATTCGCGCGTGTAGAACAGCGCGCCGAAGAACGCACAGAAGAACATGACTTCGGAGAAGATGAACCAGCTCATGCTCCAGCGGTACGACTTGTCGACGCGCTTGCCGTACTGTCCGCCTTCCGACTCCGCGATCGCGTCGCCGAACCAGTGCCAGAGCACGAAGAGCAGCCACGCGAGACCGACGAAGACGCCGAGCGGCGCGAGCTTCTCGCCGTTGATCCACGACGCGAGCGACGCCATCATGCACAGCAGGCCGATCGATGCCGTGATCGGATGCCGCGAAGGATGCGGAATAAAGTAATAAGGGCTCTGGTTCTGAGCGTTCATCAGGGATTCTCCACTTCGATCCGTTTCTTGTATTCCGCCACTGCGCCCGTGCACGTCGAACGGGCTTCGCGATGCTCGGTTCCCGCGATCATTTCGCCGACACGACGAAATGCACGACCGTGACCAATATTGCAATAAACAACGCCATCATCACGAACGCCGTGATGACGACGTGAACAGGATTCAGCCGCGCGGCGTCGCGTTCGAGATCGCGCCGCTTGCGCACACCGAAGAACGACCAGAACACGGCACGGAACGACTCGCTGAAACGAATCGGCCGATCCGTCGCCGAGCGTTCGGCATCCGCCTCGACATCGCGAGCGCGGCCCCCTTCGTCATTCTCCGCACCCATCGGCGAAGCCCTGTTCAATGTGACCGCCACTGCTGAATGATCGCACCGGCAAAAAACACCGCCGCGATCACGAACAGCACCAGGCCGAGCCACCGGTTGTTGCGCTTGATCCTGGCGTCTCGCCCCGCGTTATCGTGCGGCAGTGGCTTGTGTCGTTGCCCCGTCATCGTGCTTTCCCGCGCCGCGCGCGGCGCTGTCCTTCCGAATGCGTTCAAAACGCCGTACCGACATCGACCATCGACCATCGACCGCGTCACCGAATCGTACAACGCCCCGACGACAGCGCCGGGGCGAACCGATTCCGCTTATTCGACGGTCGGCGGCTCTTCGAACGTATGGAACGGTGCCGGGCTCGGGATCGTCCATTCGAGGCCCGTTGCGCCGTCCCACGGCTTGTCGCCCGCCTTCTCGTGCTCACCGCCGCCGCGATACGTCGGCAACGCGACGAAGAACAGGAAGTAGACCTGCGACAGACCAAACCAGAACGCGCCGATCGTCGCGATCTGATTGAAATCCGTGAACTGCGCCGGGTAGTCGGCATAGCGACGCGGCATGCCGGCCAGACCCAGGAAGTGCATCGGGAAGAACGTCAGGTTGAAGCTCAGCAGCGAGCTCCAGAAGTGGATCTTGCCGCGCGTCTCGTTGTACATCCAGCCCGTCCACTTCGGCGACCAGTAGTACCAGCCCGAGAACAACGCGAACAACGATCCCGCCACGAGCACATAGTGGAAGTGCGCGACGACGTAATACGTGCCGTGCATCGCGATGTCGAGCGGCGCGACCGACAGAATCAGGCCCGTAAAGCCGCCCATCGTGAACACGAACAGGAAGCCGATCGCGAACAGCATCGGCGTTTCGAACGTCAGCGAACCGCGCCACATCGTGGCCGTCCAGTTGAACACCTTGACGCCCGTCGGCACCGCGATGAGCATCGTCGCGTACATGAAGAACAGCTGGCCCGTGACCGGCATGCCCGTCACGAACATGTGGTGCGCCCAGACCATGAACGACAGCACGGCGATCGACGACGTCGCGTAGACCATCGAGCTATAGCCGAACAGCGGCTTGCGCGAGAACGCCGGCACGACCTGGGAGATGATCCCGAAGGCCGGCAAGATCATGATGTAGACCTCGGGGTGACCGAAGAACCAGAAGATGTGCTGGTACAGCACCGGATCGCCGCCGCCCGCCGCATTGAAGAACGACGTGCCGAAGTGGCGATCGAACAGCAGCATCGTGATGGCGCCCGCGAGCACCGGCATCACGGCGATCAGCAGGAACGCCGTGATCAGCCAGGTCCATGCGAACATCGGCATCTTCATGAGCGTCATGCCCGGTGCGCGCATGTTCAGGATCGTCACGATGATGTTGATCCCGCCCATGATCGACGACGCGCCCATCAAGTGGACCGCGAAGATCCCGAGGTCCATGCCGGGGCCCATCTGCGTGGACAGCGGCGCGTAGAGCGTCCAGCCCGCGGCCGTCGCGCCGCCCGGCACGAGGAACGAACCCGACAGCAGCGCGCCCGCGACCGGCAGCAGCCAGAAGCTGAAGTTGTTCATGCGCGCGAACGCCATGTCCGACGCGCCGATCTGCAGCGGCACCATCCAGTTCGCGAAGCCGACGAAGGCCGGCATGATCGCGCCGAACACCATCAGCAGCCCGTGCATCGTGGTCAGCTGGTTGAAGAACTCGGGACGCATGATCTGCAACCCCGGCTCGAACAGTTCCGAGCGGATCAGCAGCGCCATCACGCCGCCCGTCAGGAACATGACGAACGAGAAGATCAGATAGAGCGTGCCGATGTCCTTGTGGTTCGTCGCATAGAGCCAGCGACGCCATCCGTGCGGATGATCGTGTGCGTGGTCGTCGTGCGCGTGGTCGTCGTGCTCGTGACCTGCGTGGCCGGCGTGTTCGTGGTCCGTGATCGTCGACATCGTGCTTCTCCTAGGTCTTGCTGCCGTCGCGCGCGGCGGCCACTTGCTTCGGCTGGACAGTTTCGCCCGTGTGGTTCGACCACGAATTACGCTCGTACGTAATCACAGCGGCGATCTCGACATCGTTGAGCGTCTTGTCCCAATTCGGCATCGCGGGCTTGCCGGCGTCCTGCTTGCCGTGCAGCACCACGTTGATATGGTCGGCGAGCGGACCCTGGACGACGGCGTCGCCGTCGAGCGCCGGGAAGGCGCCTGCGCCCTTGCCGCTGGCCTGGTGGCAGACCGCGCAGTTCGCGGTGTAGACCTGCTGGCCGCGCGCGATCAGTTCAGCTTGCGTGTACGTCTTGTTCGGATCGTCGTTGGCCGCGGCCATCTTCTTCTTTTGATCGTCGACCCACTTCGCGTAGTCGGCATCCGACAGCACTTCGACGACGACCGGCATGAACGCGTGTTCCTTGCCGCAGAGTTCGGTACAGAAGCCGCGATAGGTGCCGGGCTTGTCGGCCTTGAACCACGTTTCGCGCGTGAAGCCCGGGATCGCATCCTGCTTGACGCCGAACGCGGGCACGTACCACGAGTGCACGACGTCCATCGCGGTCGTCACGATCTTGATCTTCTTGTTGACCGGCACGACGAGCGGGTTGTCGACTTCCTGGAGATAGGTGTCGGTCTTCGGCATGTCGCCGTCGACTTCAGCGCGCGGCGTGGTCAACGTCGAGATGAACGAGATGCCCTGACCCGGGCCGTTGACGTAGTCGTAGCCCCATTTCCATTGGTAGCCCGTGACCTTGATCGTCAAGTCGGAGTTCGTCGTGTCCTTCATCGCGACGACGGCGCGCGTCGCGGGCAGCGCCATCAGGATCACGATAAGGAACGGCACGACGGTCCAGATGATTTCGACGGTCGTGCTTTCGTGGAAGTGCGCAGGTTGAACGCCACGCGACTTCCGGTGCATGACGATCGAATAGAACATGACACCGAACACGCCGATGAAGATCACCAGGCAGATGATCAGCATCATCGTATGCAGGTTGTACAGCAGATCGGCAATGTGGGTTGCCGGTGGTTGGAAGTTCAGCTCGTAGAGCGCAGGACCGCCGGGACTGTCGTTGACCGCCTGTGCCAGGCCGGCAGTCAGCAAACCGCCGCCCGCGAGCAGAACCGCGAGGGCTCGCTTCATTATTTTCATGGCTTCCTTACCCAAAATTACTTCAAACCCTCGCCCGTGCCGCATCAGGCGCATCGTCTCAACCAGCTGCGCAACTCATTCGCGAACTGCGATCTGAGGTGCCAGGCGAGGTGCTGCCCGATTGTCACGGATTGTCCGGCGGAGTGCAGCGTAATGCGGTCTCGAGGCGTGGCTCCCGGCTCGACCCGCACCCAGCGCGGATTGAATTCGTATTGCGACACTCGGTCTGCCGACACCCGCTCGATGACCAATCGATGTTCGCACAGCCGGATATATTCGTAATCGACCGCGTGCCGTGCGTAAATCACGAAGGCAACCCCGACGACGAGCAGATCAAGCCCCGTAAACGGCAGTACTAGCCACGCACCCCAGTACACGACCGTCAACGCGATCGACAACGACACCAGACACAGCCCTACATAGAAAACGAAAAACTGCTTCGGTGATACCGAGCAGTTCCGCTTGAGCATCCAGTCCTTCAGGACAGGCTCGTTTTCGACCCCTTCGCTGTCGGCGTACATCGTCGGCCTCGCAAGACCCCACCCGCAAACGGACGCATTATAGGCGGGTTCCCCATCAGCGACAAGCAAACGGAATTCGCGCGGGAGGCACGCCGGACGGCGGTTTGCGGGCGATCGCCCAAAGCGGCCCGCAAGATCGCGCGCGTGGCGGCGTCTCGCGAGACGGTGTTCGCCGCGCGCGGATTGTGTCTGCGCCGGATCGATATCGAACGACATCGGCGCGTCACATTTTGCGTCGACGCCCGCCGATTTCGTCGGCGCGCACGATCGCGTGCCCTTCGGCTGTCGCCTTCACCTGCGCCTTCCATGCGTGCCCGTACACAAGCTCGAAACTCAACGCGATCGTCCCGTCGGGTCCGCGCTGACGCTCGAGCGCGGCGCCCAGCGCGGCGCGCCAACGCTTCGAGCCGAGCCCCATCAAGCGTTCCGAAGCCCGATCGCCGAACGGATAGGCGCCCCAGCGCCGCACGTCGGCGAGCAGCTTGTCGGCGCTCGGGTAGGTGACCGTCAGCCGCTCGACATCCATGACCGGGACTTCGAAACCGCTGTTGACAAGCATGTCCCCGAAGTCGTGCATATCGGTGAAATCGATGACGCGCCGGCCTCGATGCGGGACCGTCGCGCCGGCCTCCGATTCGACGGCCGACATCGCCGCGCGCAGCTCCTTGAACGTGTCCGGTCCGAACGTGCTGAACATGAGCAGGCCGCCCGTCTTGAGCACGCGATTCCATTCGGGGAACACATCGTGCGGACGCGGATGCCAGTGCAACGCAAGATTGGACCAGACGAGATCGAATACGCCCGGCGCAAACGGCAGCGCGCCGAAATCGGCCTGCGCGAGCGGCGGCCGGCGCGATGCGAAACGCTCGCGCAGCGCACCGGGCAACAGCCGCTGCAGCCCGCTTGCGGGCGCGCTCGCGCTGGGGACATGCGAGAGCATGCGCGGCGACGCGTCGATGCCGTACACCGTCGATTGCGTAAAGCGCGTCGCGAGCGACGCGAGATCGTCGCCCTGCCCGCACCCCGCGTCGAGCACGGCGCGCGCGTCGATCTTTATGTAATCGAGACGCTCACGCATCCGCTGCGCGACCTCGCGGTTCAGGAAGGCGACCTCCGCGAAGGACGCCGCCCGGCGATCGAAGATGCGTGTGATTCGACGAATATCGGCATCGGGCCGAACCGAATCGGTATAGGAAGAAGACATCGTGGGTCGTTTTTCGCGGTGGACCGCGCGCAAGACCGGCAGTATACCCGGTCCGGAATTGTGACCTGCCCCGATGAAACGCGCTCTCCACGCGGCCCGCCGAGCCGGATCGTCATTTCTCGGCGCGGCGTGCGCGTCGACCTTGCACACGCTGCTGCCGAGCGCGTGCGCCTTATGCGGGGCCACCTCGCGCGCGTTGCTCTGCGCGGGATGCGCGGCCTGCCTCGCGGATACGCAGACCCGCTGCACGCGCTGCGCGTTGCCGATCGCACGCCGCGCCGACGCGCCGTGTGCGTCATTGGCCGCCGAACCCAATGTGTCCGTCGCGTCCGTCGAATCCGTCGAACGGTACGCGACGACACTCTGCGGTCACTGCATCGCGCGACTGCCGGCCTTTGACGCGACCGTCTGCGTCGCCGACTACGCGGAGCCGGCCGACACGCTCGCGATCGGATTGAAATTCCGCGCGCAGCTCTCGCTCGCGGGCTGTTTCGCGTCGTGCCTCGCCGCACGTATCCGGTCCGCGTGCGCCGCGCCGCCCGATCTGATCGTCGCCGTCCCGCTGTCGGACGCGCGGCTCGCGGCGCGCGGGTACAACCAGGCCTGGGAGATCGCGCGACGGCTCGCGCGCGCGATCGATCGCCCCGCCATCGCGCGCGGACTCGCCCGAACGCGCGACACACCCGCACAATCCGGGTTGCGAGGCGTCGATCGGTGGCGCAATATGCGGCGCGCGTTCGTCGCGCACCGTCCCGAGCGCATGCGCGGCGCGCATATCGGTCTCGTCGACGACGTGATGACCTCGGGCGCGACGCTCGACGCCGCAGCCCGCGCCCTTAAACGCGCAGGCGCGGCGCGCGTGACCGCACTCGTCGTGCTGCGCACGCCAACCCCTGATTCCGATGGGCCCTGACCATGTTCAACGTCGTACTCGTACACCCTGAAATTCCGCCGAACACGGGCAATGTGATCCGGCTATGCGCGAATACCGGCGCGCGACTGCATCTGATCGAGCCGCTCGGCTTCCCGCTCGACGATGCGAAGATGCGCCGCGCGGGACTCGATTATCACGAGTACGCGGAAATGACCGTCCATGCGGATT
The DNA here is from genome assembly GCF_003628125.1 of Pararobbsia silviterrae. Classification (GTDB taxonomy): domain Bacteria; phylum Pseudomonadota; class Gammaproteobacteria; order Burkholderiales; family Burkholderiaceae; genus Pararobbsia; species Pararobbsia silviterrae. The sequence goes on along the minus strand of NZ_RBZU01000001.1, from coordinate 519,514 downwards.
GGGATGCGTTCATCGCGCGCGAGCAGCCGGATCCGGCGCGCATGTTCGCCTTCACGACGCGCGGGTCGAGCCCGTTTCACGGCCATGCGTTCGGGCCCGGCGACTGGTTCGTCTTCGGTTCGGAGACGCGCGGACTGCCCGCGGATGTGCTTGAACGGTTCGAGACGGCGCAGCGCGTACGGCTCGCGATGCGCCCTGGCAACCGGAGTCTGAACTTGTCGAACACGGTCGCGGTCGTCGTCTACGAAGCGTGGAGACAACAGGGATTCGAAGGCGGCGCGTGAACAAGAAGCGGCGCGTGCATCACGCGCCGCGCGCCAACCACGCAGACCACGCAAACAGAAGGCGGCACACGAACGCGCCGCCGACTTGATGCCCCGTCCGACGCCCCCGTCGCGCGCCGCGACCACCCAGCGCTTCGCGGCGCAACGGCGATCAGCTCGCCGCGGCCCCTTCGGCGCGCGCATCGCGACGCAGCAGCGCATCGACGGCTTCCGCGGGCGGGAGTCCATCGAACAGGACGGCGCAGACCGTTTCGGTGATCGGCATCTCGACATGATGCGCACGCGCCACCGCCGCGACACCCTGCGCGCAGCGCACGCCTTCGGCGACATGGCCAAGGCTGCCGAGGATATCGGCCAGCGTACGGCCCTTCGCGAGTTCGAGGCCGACCGTCCGATTGCGCGACAGGTCGCCCGTCGCGGTCAGGATCAGATCGCCGATGCCCGTGAGACCCATGAAAGTCTCGGCATGGCCGCCGATCGCGACGCCCAGGCGCGTCATTTCGGCGAGTCCGCGCGTCACGAGCGCGGCGCGCGCGTTGAGCCCGAGCTGCAGCCCGTCGGAGATCCCCGTCGCGATCGCGAGCACGTTCTTGACCGCACCGCCGACTTCGACGCCGACGACGTCGTCGCCCGTGTAGATGCGCATCGCGCCCGCGTGAAACGCCTCGACCGTGCGCGCGCGACAGACTTCGGACGCGCTCGCGATCGTCAACGCGACGGGCAGATGCGCGGCCACCTCGCGCGCGAAACTCGGTCCCGACAACGCGCCGCAGCTCGGATGCGCGCCGAGCACCGCATGCACGACCTGATGCGGCATCAACGAGGTCGCCTGCTCGAAGCCCTTGCACAGCCAGATCAGATTGGACGGCACGCCGACCTCGTCGCGCATCGTCTCGCACGTCGTGCGCAGCCCCGCAACGGGCGTCGCGACGACGACGAGCGCATCGTCGCCGCTCGCGTGACGAATCGCGGTCGCGAGATCGGGCTCATAGCGCAGCTCATCGGGAAGCGCGGCGCTCGGCAGGTACGCGGTATTGCGGCGATCGCGCGCGAGCGCCTCGACGAGCGCCGCATCGCGCGCCCAGAGCACCGTATCGTGGCGTTCGCCGAGATGCGCGGCGAGCGCCGTCCCCCAGGCGCCCGCGCCGAGTACTGCGACTTTCATGCGCGAGCCGCTCAGTGCTTGCTTTGCGATGCGTCGGCGATGACGCTCGATGCGTCGCCGCCGTTCGCCGCGCCTTGCTGCGCCTGGAACTGTGCGAGACGCTGCTCGTAGAGCGCCTGGAAGTTGATTTCGGCCAGATGGATCGGCGGGAAGCCCGCGCGCGTCACGGTATCGGCGATGTTCGCGCGGAGGTACGGGAACAGGATCGTCGGGCACGCGATGCCGAGCAGCGGATCGAGCTGTTCGTTCGGAATGTTGCGGATGTCGAAGATGCCGCCTTGCTTCGCTTCGACGAGGAACGCGACCTTGTCCTTGACCTTCGCCGTGATCGTGCCCGTCACGATGCTCTCGAACACGCCGTCGGCGAGCTTTTCAGCCTTGACGTCGACTTCGACTTCGACCGACGGCATCTCCGTCTCGAGGAAAATCGCCGGCGAATTCGGTTGTTCGAGCGACAGGTCCTTCAGGTAGATGCGCTGGATATTGAAGAACGGCTGGTTATTCTGGTCTGCCATGAAAATTCCTTGGTGGAAAAACGATAAGACAATGCCGCGCAACCATGACAAAGCGCCTGGCGGTGTCGCAAAACCCCGCTAGGCGCCCTCGGATTGTTCAACTTGAGCGCCTGACGCCGGTCGCCGCATGCGCGGCGGACGGCATCCGCGCCGCAATCAGGCAGATTCGAGCAGCGGCACGAGCCCTCCGCGGCGATCGAGCGCCGAGAGGTCGTCGAAGCCGCCGACATGCTGCTGACCGATGAAGACTTGCGGGACGGTGCGTCGACCGGTCCGCGTCATCATTTCTTCGCGCCTGCCCGGCTCCCGGTCGATCAGGATCTTCTCGATATGCTCGACGCCGCGCGCGCGAAGCAAACGCTCGGCCATCTGGCAATACGGGCAGACGGTCGTGCTGTACATCACGACCTTGTTCTCGACTTGCGCTTCATTCGCGCTGCTGCTCATGGTGCGGGCTCCTTATTTGACCACCGGCATGCCGGCAGTTTGCCACGCCTCGATTCCCCCCTGCAGCGTGTAGACTTCCGCGTAGCCGGCCTCGGTCAGCACCTGCTCGGCCTTGCGCGCGCGCTGGCCCGTCTGACACACGAGCAGCACGGGTGCGCTCTTGTTCTTCGAGACTTGCGCGGCCTTTTCCGACAGCGTTTCGAAAGGCACGCTGCGCGCCTGCGGCAGATGGCCCTTGCTGAATTCGTCGGTCGAGCGCAGATCGACGACGACGGCGTTGCGACGGTTGATCATCTGCGTCGCGTCGGCGGCCGACACGCCGTGGCCGCGCCGCATGATCGTCGGCCACGCGAGCATCACACCCGAGACGACCGCGATCGCGATCAGCGCAATATTCAGGTAATTCGAAAAGAAGCTCACAAAAGTCCGTTCGGTAAGGTGGCGAGCCGGCATTATAAAATATCTGCTTGACGCCACGGCTCACAGACTTCGATCATTTAGGGTCAGCCCGTGATCATCGCCGATCGACGCACGCCGAGCCTTCGCGTCCCATCATGCGAGCCCCCGTCGAAGCGCGCGACCGCGTCGGTACCCGGTCCCGCGTGGGCTCGCCGCAGGATCCCGTTCAACCCCCGCATCACCATCGGAAAGCACATCCCATGTACAAACTGGTCCTGATCCGCCACGGCGAATCGACGTGGAACAAGGAAAACCGCTTTACTGGCTGGGTCGACGTCGACCTGACCGAGAAGGGCGCCGACGAAGCGCGCCAGGCTGGGCGCCTGCTCAAGGACGCGGGCTATCGCTTCGACATCGCGTACACGTCGGTGCTCAAGCGCGCGATCCGCACGCTCTGGCACGTGCAGGACGAAATGGACCAGATGTACATCCCGGTCGTCCATTCGTGGCGTCTCAACGAGCGCAGCTACGGTGCGCTCGCGGGTCTGAACAAGGCCGAGACGGCCGCGAAGTACGGTGACGAGCAAGTGCTGGTCTGGCGCCGCAGCTACGACACGCCGCCGCCCGCGCTGACGGCCGACGACGAGCGCGCGCCGTACAACGATCCGCGCTACGCGAAGGTGCCGCGCGCCGAGCTGCCGCTGACCGAGTGCCTGAAGGACACGGTCGCGCGCGTGCTGCCGATCTGGAACGAATCGATCGGACCGGCCATCAAGAGCGGGAAGAGCATCGTGATCGCCGCGCACGGCAATTCGCTTCGCGCGCTGATCAAGTACCTCGACAATATCTCCGACGATGACATCGTCGCGCTCAACATCCCGAACGGCGTGCCGCTCGTCTACGAACTCGACGCCGAGCTCAAGCCGATCAAGCACTACTACCTCGGTGACGCCGACGCGATCGCGAAGGCACAAGCCGCCGTCGCCAATCAGGGCAAGGCGGCCTGATCGCGGTCACGGACCGCGGACGCCGGGCGCGAGGTGTCGTCCGGCGTTTTAAAGCACCCGCGTGATTCGCCTGCGGCTGCGATGCGCGCGGGACGCGCCTACATGGCCGACGGGCCCCGAATGCCTGCGCCGCACCGACCTCGCGGCCAACCCCTCGCTACACGCCGTCTCGCTTCCGACATCACCATTCGTTGCATGCCCCCGTCGGTCTCGACCGTTTCAAACCGGTCGCAGCCGTGCACGGGCACGGAACAACACGACACGTGTAAACCCGGAGTCGCATCGCGCAAACCCGCGCCAGTCTTGCATCTGCCCGCCGTGCGGCGCGCCCGCCGTCTCGAATCGAGAACCTTGTCGCATGGGCCGCGTCGAAGACAACGATCGACAAGGGGTGGCACGACATGTGCGATTCGCCACGGAAATCCTTGTCGCGTCGGGTCATTGCAAGGCTTGCCGTCGGCAACGCTGTGTTGATCTTAGTTATACTGCCCCATCGGCGACACCGCCGGCCGCCTTACCTTTCGATCTCTACGATGCGCAAATACGTGAAACACCTGGCCTTGATCACGGCCGGCCTCATGACCGGTGTGCTGGCCACCCACCAATTCTCCGCAGTCGCCGCCACCCAACCCGACAACGCCCCGTCCCCGCTGCCGCTCGAACAGTTGCGACTGCTCGCGGAAGTCTTCGGACAGATCAAGCACGATTATGTCGAGCCGGTCGACGACAAGAAGCTGCTGACCGCGGCGATCAAGGGCATGGTGTCGAGCCTCGATCCGCACTCGTCGTATCTCGACAAGAAAGACTACGAAGACCTGCAGGAGCAGACCCGCGGCCGATTCGCGGGTCTCGGGATCGAAATCGGCCAGGAAGACGGCCTGATCAAGGTGATTTCGCCGATCGAAGACACGCCGGCGTTCCGCGCCGGGATTCGTCCGGGCGACCTGATCACGCGGATCAACGACAAGCCCGTGCGCGGCATGACGCTCGACCAGTCCGTCAAGCAGATGCGCGGCGAGCCCGGCACGAAGGTCACGCTGACGATTTATCGCAAGAGCGAAGAGCGCACGTTCCCGGTCACGGTCACGCGCGCGGAGATCCGCATCCAGAGCGTCAAGGCCAAGATCGTCGAGCCCGGTTACGCATGGGTGCGCATCACGAGCTTCCAGGAACGCACGGTGCCCGACCTCGAGGCCAAGCTCGAGGACCTCGTGCGTCAGGACCCGCATCTCAAGGGTCTCGTGCTCGATCTGCGCAATAACGGCGGCGGTCTGCTCCAAAGCGGCGTCGGCGTCGCCGGCGTGTTCCTGCCGAACGATTCGGTCGTCGTGTCGACCAACGGCCAGATTCCGGACTCGAAGCAGGTCTACCGCGATACGTATTCGGACTACCGTCTGCCTTCGTTCGACACCGATCCGCTCGCGAACGAGCCCTCGATCTTCAAGACGATCCCGATGGTCGTGCTGACGAGCCCGTACACGGCATCGGCATCGGAAATCGTCGCCGGCGCGCTGAAGGACGATCACCGTGCGATCACGATGGGCAAGACGACATTCGGCAAGGGTTCGGTCCAGACCGTGCGCCCGTTGACGGCCGATACGGCGCTGCGCCTGACGACCGCGTACTACTACACGCCGTCGGGCCGCTCGATTCAGAACAAGGGCATCCGCCCCGACGTACCGGTCGATCAGTACTCGGACGGCGATCCCGACGACGCGCTCGTCACGCGCGAAGTCGATTACTCGAACCACCTCGCGAATACGCAAGACCAGAACGAGAAGGCCGAGCAGGAGAAGCGCGAGCAGGAACGCATGGACGCGCTGCGCGAACTCGAAGAGAAGAACGACAAGCTGACGCCTGCCGAACGCGAGAAGCAGCGCAACCGGACACCGGTCGAATTCGGCACCAAGGACGATTTCATGCTCCAGCAGGCGCTGAACCAGTTGCAAGGCAAGCCGGTCGTGCGTTCGAAGTCGCCGTTCGAGCGCGTGTTCGCCGAAGACGACAGCAGCACGAAACCCAGCGCGACGCCTGCGGGCGCCTCGTCGGCTCCGCCGGCCGCCCCCGCGTCGTCGGCTTCGGCGCCGCTGCCGGTGTCGGCACCGACGGGCCAACTGACCCACTAAGCCGTCGAAGACAGCGACACGGACGTAGAATGCGAGCGGCCGGTGCATGATGCACCGGCCGCTTTTTTATCGGGCGCCGTTATCGGGTGCCGATATCGGGCGCAAAAAACCAAGCCCGTGAGCATAAGCACCGACGTATCAAGCGCCGATGTATCGAGCACCTAAGTGGCGGGCACCCAAGCGGGCCGCCTGTACGAGATGAACGACGATCAACTGCTTCGCTATTCCCGCCATATCCTGCTCGATGAAGTCGGCATCGAAGCGCAGCAGCGCTTTCTCGACGCGCATGCGCTGATTGTCGGCGCGGGCGGATTGGGTTCGCCCGTCGCGATGTATCTCGCGGCCGCGGGCGTCGGACGTCTGACGCTCGTCGACGAAGACACGGTCGATCTGACGAATCTCCAGCGGCAGATCGCGCACACGACGCAGACGATCGGAGAGCGCAAGGTCGACTCGGCGCGCGCGACGCTTGCGCGCCTGAATCCGCAGACCCAGGTCGCGACCGTCGCACAACGGGCGGATGCCGCGTTGCTGGATACGCTGGTGCCGACCGCGACGGTCGTGCTCGATTGCACCGATAACTTCGTCACGCGGCACGCCATCAATCGCGCGTGCGTCGCGCATCGCGTGCCGCTCGTATCGGGTTCGGCATTGCGTTTCGACGGGCAGCTCGCGACGTTCGATGCGCGCGACGCCGGCTCGCCCTGCTACGCCTGCATCTTCCCGCCCGACGACGCGTTCGAAGAGGTCGCGTGCTCGACGATGGGCGTGCTCGCGCCCGTCGTCGGCATCATCGGATCGATGCAGGCCACCGAGGCGTTGAAAGTCATCGGCGCATTCGGCACGCCGCTCGTCGGCCGTCTGCTGATGTTCGACGCGCTCTCGATGCGCTGGGACAGCTTCGCCGCTCCGCGCCAGACGACATGCCCCGTATGCGGCAAACCGTGAGCCGCGCGTTCATCGCACCGCGATCTGTCACATCGACAGATACGATTCGATACTGAGCGCCCGTCAGCAGCGCTCAAGCCGTCGCAACGCGGCCTGCAGCTCGTTCGGCTCGTAGGCGGCGAGCACGTCCTGGACATGCCGCTCGACAGTCGGGATATGCGCGCGCAGCACCTCTTGCTTGACCTCGAGCAACTGACTCGGGTGCATCGAGAACTCGGTGAGGCCCATGCCGAGCAAGAGACGCGTCAATGCCGGATCGCCGGCCATTTCGCCGCAGACGGACACGGGCACGCCCGCGCGCTTCGCTTCGCGCAAGGTATGCGAGATCAGGTGGAGCACGGCCGGATGCAGCGGATCGTATAGATGCGCGACGGCGTTATCCGCGCGATCGATCGCGAGCGTGTACTGAATCAGGTCGTTCGTGCCGATCGACAGGAAGTCGAGCCGGTTCAGGAACATCGGCAGCGCGATCGCGGCGGCGGGAATCTCGATCATCGCGCCGACCTTGATATTGCGGTCATACGCGTGCCCGGCCTCGTCGCATTGACGCTTGGCTTCGGCGATCAAGTCGAGCGTCTGATCGATCTCGCGCGCATGCGCGAGCATCGGAATCAGAATCTTGATCGGCCCAAGCGACGACGCGCGCAGAATCGCGCGTAACTGCGTCAGAAACATTTGCGGCTCGGACAAGCTGTAGCGGATCGCGCGCAGGCCGAGCGCCGGGTTCGGCGCGACCTCATAGCCGTCGCGCGATTCATCGCGATAGTCGAGCGGCTTGTCGGCACCGACGTCGATCGTGCGGATCGTGACCGGATGTCCGCCCATGCCGTCGACCGCGCGACGATACGCATCGAACTGCTCATCCTCGCCGGGCATATGGTTGCCGAGATTCATGAACAGGAATTCCGTGCGGAACAGCCCCACGCCGACCGCGCCCGCCGCGACGGCCGCGGCGGCGTCCTCGGGCAGTTCGATATTGGCGCACAGCGCGATGGCCGTGCCGTCCACCGTTTGCGCGGGCGCGAACTTGAGCCGCTGGAGCTTGCGCTGCTCGAGTGCCTTTTCGCTTTGGCGGTACGAATATTCTTCGAGCACGATCGGCGCCGGATCGACGATCACGATGCCGCGATCGCCGTCGACGATGATCAGATCGTTCTGCCGGATCAGCGCACTCGCCTGCTGCACGCCGACCGCGGCCGGAATGCCGAGACTGCGCGCGACGATCGCCGTATGCGACGTGCGGCCGCCGAGGTCGGTCACGAACGCGCGAAACGTCTGCGATTTGAACTGGAGCATGTCGGCAGGCGCGATGTCATGCGCGACGACGATCATCTCTTCGTCCGCACAGGCAGCCCCGAGTTCGCCCGCGACGACCGGCGCGCCCGCGAGTGCCTTGAGCACGCGCTCGACGACCTGCTCGATGTCGGCCTTGCGCTCGCGCAGGTATTCGTCTTCGACGTCGTCGAACACGCGACCGAGCAGTTGAAGCTGTTCGGTCAGCGCCCATTCGGCGTTATAGCGGCGCGTACGGATCAGTTCGACGCTCGCCTCGGCGAGCATCGCGTCGCGCAGGATCAGCGTGTGGACGTTGAGGAACGCGCCCATTTCGCTGGGCGCATCGGGCGGCAGATCGGCGCGCAGCGTGTCGAGTTCGTGCTGGACGACGTCTTGCGCCGCGCAGAAGCGGCGGACTTCGGCCTCGACCTGATTCGGCTCGACGAGATAATGATCGACGTCGAGCGCAGCCGGCGCGATGAGGTAGGCCCGTCCGATCGCAATGCCGCGGGAAACCGGAATACCGTGCAGCGTAAACGACACGCGCGCCTCCGTGATGGGTTGTTGTATGGCGCCCGCGGTGTGCGATGGCGCAGACATGCGGATCGTCCGCTGTCGCAGCGCGTCATTCATCGCTCTCCGCGTTCAGATGCAGAGGTAGACCGCTCGATGCATTATAAGGTTCGGTCCGCGTCGGACGCAGCCTATGCCGGTGCGTTGCAAGGCCTTACGTCGGCCTTATTCGGACTGATGTCGGCCATATATCGGACTTCCGTCGGTCTTATGCCGCTCGCGCGATCGGACTTGTGACCCGCCTCGCGATCGTCACATATGCGCTCGACGCGATCACGCGCGCACAAGGCGAGCACATGACGGCATCGATACCGACCGCATCGTCCGGCACATCACGCGCCGTTCCCGCATTCGATCATTGCCCTTCGCCGAACTTGTCCGCGATCAGGGCAAGCAACGCTTCCATCGCCTCGGCCTCGTCGGCGCCGTCGGTCTCGATCTCGACCTTCGAGCCGATCCCCGCCGCGAGCATCATGACGCCCATGATGCTCTTCGCGTTGATGCGGCGACCGTTTCGCGTCATCCAGACTTCCGACTGGAAACGCCCGGCCAGTTGTGTGAGCTTGGCCGAAGCCCGTGCGTGCAAACCCAGTTTATTAACAATCGTCGTTTCTTGTTGCAGCATGGTGCTCGGTTTCGGTTGCGGGTTCGCAGGGAGACAGAATCGAAGTCAGCGGCGAGGCCACCGATGGTGGAATCACGCCCTGAATGCCTTTCGCGCCGCCTGAAAGCGCTTTGTCAACAAGCGTGTCGAGCGGAGTGGAACGGTAACAGACCGCGCGCACGAGCATCGGCAGATTGACGCCGGCCAGCACGCGCACCTCGGGTAGCGCCGCGAGCCGCGCCGCGATATTCGCGGGCGTCGCGCCGTAGAGGTCGGTCAGCACGAGCACCCCGTTTTCTTCCCTGAGCCGCTCGACTTCAGCACTCGCGTGGCTCAGTTGCTCGACGGGATCACAGCTCGGGGTGACATCGATACATCCGATGCGTGCGGGCAAACCGCCGTAGATATGCGCGATGCAGTCGCGAAGCGCACTCGCAAACGGCGTGTGCGCGATGATCAGTATGCCTGCCATGATTGCTCGGAATTCCGGACTCCGTCCATTGGCCCCGATTGTACCCGCGTACCCGCGCTCGCGCGTCGAGGCGCGAATCAGACCGTCTCGCGCACCGACCGGCCGACGGCGGCCTCGAGCGCGTCGATCAGCATTCCGGCAACGTCGAATCCGGTCTGATCCATGATCTCGCGGAAGCACGTCGGACTCGTGACATTGACCTCGGTCAGCCAGTCGCCGATCGAATCGAGGCCGACGAGCAGCAGACCGCGCGCCGCGAGCACGGGCGCGAGCGTTTCGGCGATCTCGAGATCGCGCGCGGACAGCGGCTGCGCGACGCCGATCCCGCCGGCCGCAAGATTGCCGCGCACCTCGGTGCCCTGCGGAATGCGCGCGAGCGCAAACGGCACCGGCTTGCCGCCGATCAGCAGGATGCGCTTGTCGCCCGCCTTGATCTCCGGAATGAAGCGTTGCGCCATGATCGTGCGCGCGCCGTTGTCCGACAGCGTTTCGATGATCGACCCCAGATTCAGCGCATCGTCCTTGACGCGAAAAATCCCCATGCCGCCCATGCCGTCGAGCGGCTTCAGGATCACGTCGCGGTGCTCGGCATGAAACGCGCGGATCCGGTCCGCGTCGCGCGTGACGAGTGTCGGCGCGACGAACTGCGCGAATTCGCCGATCGCGAGCTTCTCGGAGTGATCGCGAATCGCCTGAGGCCGATTGAAGATCCGCGCGCCCGCGCGCTCCGCGAGTTCGAGCAGCCAGGTCGACGTCACGTATTCCATGTCGAACGGCGGATCCTTGCGCATGAGCACGGCGTCGAACCGTGTCAGCGGTTCGACGACGGCCGGCTCGGCGCGATACCAGACATGCGGCTCGTGATTGCGGTGATCGCCGATGAGCTCGATCGCTTGCGTGCGCGCCTCGACGATACCCCGCGAATAAGCGAGATCGGACGGCTCGCACGCATGGATGCGGTACCCGCGCCGGGCCGCCTCGGCCATCATCGCGTACGTGCTGTCCTTGTAGATCTTGAAGTGATCGAGCGGGTCCGCGATAAAGAGAATATTCATGTCGGCCTGTGAGTCGCCAGAGCTGGGTTCGTTGGGAACGCGTACGCGCGTCAGACCTGGATCGCTTCGGGATCGGTCTTTTCGAGTTCGATCGAGGCCGCCAGCAACGCGAGCCGCGCGACCACGCCGTACAGATAGAACCGGTTCGGCGGCGCCGCACCCGGTTTCGCGTGCACGTCGGGCAGCGCCGCGTGTTCGAACGGCAACGGCACGAACTTCATGCCGGGCGCGTTCAGATTGTCTTCGTTCGTGCGCGCGCCATGGACGCGATAGAAGCCGCCGACGACATACCGGTCGATCATGTAGACGACGGGCTCGGCCACGGCGTCCTCGACATGTTCGAACGTCTGCACGCCTTCCTGGACGATCACGTTGCGAATCTCGACACCGTCCTTGCCGACCGCCATGCGGCTGCGTTCGCGCCGGTTGAGTCCGGCCACCTCGGACGCGTCGCGCACGATCGTGACGCCCATGCCGTACGTCCCCGAATCGGACTTGATCACGACGTAAGGCGCATCCTCGATACCGTATTCACGATACTTGCGCGCGATCTTCCGCAGGACCGCGTCGACCGATTCGGCGAGTTGCGCCTCGCCTTCGCGCGTCTCGAAATAGACGCCGCTCACGCTCGCGTGATACGGATTGATCATCCACGGATCGATGTCGAGCATCTTCGAGAAACGCTTGGCGACGTCGTCGTAACAATTGAAGTGGTTCGACTTGCGCCGCGTGCTCCAGCCCGCGTGCAGAGGCGGCAGCAGGTACTGCTCGTGAAGGTCTTCGAGCACCTGCGGCGTGCCGAGCGACAGATCGTTGTTGAGCAGGATCGAACACGGATCGAAGTTCTTGAGTCCGAGCCGGCGCTGCGAGCGCTCGAGCGGTTCGATGACGATCTTCTGGCCGTCGGCCGCGGTCAGCGACAGCGGTTCGCGGAGTTCGTCGTCGAGCGCGCCGAACCGGACGTTGAGGCCCGCCTGACGCATGATCGCCGCAAGCCGCACCATGTTTTCGAGGTAAAACGACTGCCGTCCCGCGCCCGCATGGCGCTCGGGGATCACGAGCAGATTCTTCGCGTCGGGGCAGATCTTCTCGATCGCGGCCATCGCGGCTTGCACGGCGAGCGGCATGACGTCGGGCGCCAGATGATTGAAGCCCGACGGAAACAGATTCGTATCGACCGGCGCGAGCTTGAACCCCGCGTTGCGCAGATCGACCCCGCAGTAGAACGGCGGCGTGTGCTCCATCCACTCGAGGCGCAGCCAGCGCTCGATGGCCGGCGTCGCCTCCAGAACGCGCTGTTCAAGGTCGAGCAGCGGACCATCGAGCGCGGTGACGAGGTGCGGAACCATGGAATTCTCTGTACGGGGGAACGACGATTGTAGGGTATCTGCCTCCCGCATCTGGGGATGACCGGTCGGAATACAAGTCCTTTGCACGGAAATGGGGATTTGAGGCCAGTTTTCCGTGAACGCATCAATCGATGCGCGAGGGTCGCGCCGGACGCGCCCTTGCTTGTCGTGCGGGCGTCACGCCGGCCATCACGAAAGCGCAATCGCCGGTACGGCGGGACGCAGAGAGCGGTTCGCGAAACAGGCCGGAGCGCGCGCGGCTGATTTCGCGGTTTCGCGGGACGGGCGCCCGCAGCCGACGGCCGCATGCGCCAGGCGAGTCCGGCACGCAAAAAAACAGGCAAAAAAAGACCCGCCGGGAGGCGGGTCCGAATACCGCGTTGCTACCTCGATAAAACCCTGTTGCGTGCAACGGGCGCGCGCCGCGCGCCCGAGCCTTGCGTCTTACTCGACATGCTCGCCGTGGAGCACGACGTCCAGGCCTTCGCGTTCTTCTTCTTCCGTCACGCGCAGACCGATGACGACGTCGATGATCTTGAGCAGGATGTAGCTCACGACGCCGCTGTAGACCAGCGTGGTCAGCACGCCCTTGGCTTGCAGGATGACGCTGCCGTCCGCGCCGCCGATGTCCTTGACCGCGAAGACACCCGTGAGCAACGCGCCGAGAATCCCGCCGACGCAGTGCACGCCGAACGCGTCGAGCGAGTCGTCGTAGCCGAGCTTCGACTTGAGCCACGTCGCCGACCAGAAGCAGACCACGCCTGCAGCGATGCCGATCACGAGCGCGCCGATCGTGCCGACGAAGCCCGAAGCCGGCGTCACGGCGACCAGACCCGCGACTGCGCCCGAAGCGATACCGAGCACCGACGGCTTACCCTTGAAGATCCACTCGGCGAACATCCAGGCGAGCGCAGCGGCTGCCGTCGCGACTTGCGTCGTGAGCATCGCGAAACCGGCACGGCCATCTGCCGCCACTGCCGAACCCGCGTTGAAGCCGAACCAGCCCACCCACAGCATCGCGGCACCGACCAGCGTCAGCACGAGGTTGTGCGGCGCCATGACTTCACGGCCATAACCGACACGCTTGCCGAGCACGAGGCAGGTCACCAGACCCGCGATACCGGCGTTGATGTGAACGACCGTGCCGCCTGCGAAGTCGAGGATGCCAGCGGCTGCGAGCCAGCCGGTCGGTTCCCAGACCATGTGTGCGATCGGCGAGTACACAATGATCGACCAGAGCGTCATGAACACGAGCATGGCCGAGAACTTCATACGATCGGCGAAAGCACCCGTGATCAGGGCCGGCGTGATGATCGCGAACGTCATTTGATAGGTCATGTAGACCGACTCGGGGATCGTCGTCGCGAGGTGGCTCACGGTCAGCGTCGTCGCCTTGTCACCCTTGACGTACGCGAGGCCCGAGAGGAACACGCGCGAGAAGCCGCCGATGAACGCGCCGCCCGGCGTGAACGCGAGGCTGTAGCCGACGACGACCCAGACGATCGTCACGACACAGGTGATCGCGAAGCTTTGCATGAGCGTCGCGAGCACGTTCTTCTTGCGGACCATGCCGCCGTAGAACAGCGCGAGACCGGGGATCGTCATGAACAGCACGAGCGCCGTCGAGGTCAGCATCCAGGCCGTGTCGCCGGAATTGATCTTCGACGAGTCGACCGAGACCGGCGCCGTCGGCGCGGCAGCGGCCGCATCGGATGCGGCAGCGGCTGCGCTGGCGTCGGAGCCTGCTGCGGCGGCCGGAGCCGGCGCGCTGGCATCGGCCGCCGGTGCGCTGGCTGCAGGAGCGCTTGCTGCGGGTGCGGCATCAGCCGACGCCGCCGCCGGTGCGGAGGCATCGTCCGCGAGTGCCGAGCTGACGCCGGCGCCGAGCAGCGAGCCCGCCATGAAAAGGGCCAACAAAAGTTTGCGCATGGTCGAATTCCCCTGTTTCTTAGAGAGCGTCCGCGCCGGTTTCGCCGGTGCGGATGCGAATGACTTGTTCGATCGGCGTGACGAAGATCTTCCCGTCACCGATCTTGCCCGTACGTGCCGCGCGCTCGAGCGCTTCGATCGCCTGCTCGACGATGTCGTCCGAGACGGCGGCTTCGATCTTCACCTTGGGCAGAAAATCGACCACGTATTCCGCGCCGCGATACAGCTCGGTATGGCCCTTCTGACGGCCGAAGCCCTTCACCTCGGTCACCGTGATGCCCGAGACCCCGATGCTCGACAAGGCCTCGCGCGCCTCATCGAGCTTGAAGGGCTTGATGATTGCTGTAATCAATTTCATAGAAAACTCCGTCAAAGAGTGTGCGATACGGATGAATGAGTCTTTACCTCGACGGCTGCCCAACACCCCGCGCCCAGCCGACGCCTTGGCGTCCGGCTCAGGCCCGCTGCGCGACGGTGTTGCACGCTTGCAGGCGTTTATGTCCTCACATGCGGCGCGTTCGGGATCGACCCATCCGTCATGAACCGACTCGCCGCCATGCCGCGGCAGGTAAGAGCAACCTCTATGCCAATTGCGCGAAAAAAAACGGCAAGTTTTGAAAGGGACGCATCAAGCGCCTCATTCGCAAGGGAAAATTCGCCCCTCTGCCAAACGGCTAACGAATGGGTTGAGGGGCCGGAGTGCGTGCCGCTTCGTGCTACAGTTGTTTGCACGAGCCTCGGAGATACGCTCCGATGCTTCGAACACGGGCATCGATGCACCAGCGTAGCGCTCGCGCGGGCGCACCGCGAACGAATCGGGGGCGTGCGCACGACACCTGTGCGAAACGCCTCGAAGCGATGCATGCAAGGAGAATTCAAATGAAACCGAATGAAGCATTTCAAGACATCCAGAACAAGATTGGCGAACTGTTCCGGAACTCGCCGGCGAAAGATGTCGAACGCAACGTGAAGGCGATGCTCACCCAAGGCTTTGCTCGGCTGGACCTCGTGACGCGCGAGGAATTCGACGTCCAGGCACAAGTGCTCGCGCGCACGCGCGCACGGCTCGAAGAACTCGAACGTCGCGTCGCGACGCTCGAACAACGGATCTCGGCGCCCGAAACGCCCTGATATCGCGACGGATGCGTGCGCCGCTGCGCGGCGCGCGTGCGCGTCCGAAGCGCGGCCGATCCCGATCCCGATCTCGTGGCCTTGGCCTTGGCCTTGGCCGTGACTGCAGCAATCTGATTCCCCTTCTACGCGCGCCGCGTCGACGCTGCGCGCGTCTCTTGCAACGGCCGCGCGCCGCTGCCTAAACCGCAATCGAACCCATTGCGCGAGGCGCGTCGCGATCCTCGGCGCGTTCACGCACTTCGTATCGGAATACCTCATGTCTCCATCCGTCGCGGTCGTCCGTAGCCGCGCGCTGACGGCTGCGCGCGCGATCGAGGTCACAGTCGAAGTGCATCTCGCGAACGGCTTGCCGTGCTTCGCGATCGTCGGACTCGCCGCGACGGAGGTCCGCGAAAGCCGTGACCGCGTGCGCGCGGCGATCCAGAATTCGCGATTCGAATTCCCGACGCGCCGGATCACCGTGAACCTCGCGCCGGCCGATCTTCCGAAGTCCGCCGGACACTTCGATCTACCGATCGCGCTCGGCATCCTGATCGCGAGCGGACAGTTGCCGCCGGACTGCGCGCGCGACGCCGAGTTCGCGGCCGAGCTTTCGCTGACGGGCGAATTGCGTTCGATGCACGGTGCGTTTGCGATCGCATGCGGAATCGCACAAGACAAGACGCGCCCTACGCCCAAGCTTTTCGTCCCCGCCGCGAATGCGCGCGAGGCGGCGTTGGTCGAAGGCGTCGGCGTATACGGCGCGCCCGACCTCGCGGCGCTCTGCGCGCACCTTGCGCAACACCCCGAGCAGAGCCTCATGCAGGCGACCCCGCTGAAGCCGATGCCGATCGGCGCCGATCCTTCGCTCGATCGATCGAACGAACACCTCGCACAGACTGAGGTCATCGCCGATATGTCCGATGTGATCGGGCAGATGAGCGCGCGGCGCGCGCTCGAGGTCGCGGCGGCGGGTGCGCACCATATGCTGATGGTCGGTCCGCCGGGTTCCGGCAAATCGATGCTGGCGGCCCGCTTGCCCGGGATACTTCCGCCGATGACCGACGACGAGGCGCTCGCTTCGGCGGCATTGCTCAGCGCGAGCCGGCACGGATTCCATCCGTCGAACTGGCGATGCCGGCCGTTTCGCGCGCCGCATCATTCGGCCACTGCGGCATCGCTGGTCGGCGGCGGCAACCCGCCGCAGCCGGGGGAGATTTCGCTCGCGCACCACGGCGTCCTGTTTCTCGACGAATGGCCCGAATTCGAGCGGCGCGCGCTCGAGATGCTCCGGGAACCGCTTGAAACCGGCCATGTGACGATCAGCCGCGCGGCGCGTCACGCGGACTATCCGGCGTCCTGTCAGCTCATCGCGGCGATGAATCCGTGCCCGTGCGGATGGCTCGGCGACGCAAGCGGGCGCTGCCGCTGCGGGAGCGAAGCGATCGATCGCTATCAGCGCCGGCTGTCCGGGCCATTGCTCGATCGGATCGATGTCGTGGTCCACGTGCCCGCGCTGGTGCCCGCGGAGCTCACGGGGCGGCATGCGGCGACGCCCGAGTCGAGCCGCGCGATCCGCGAGCGCGTGACAGCCGCGCATCGCAGGCAGATCGAACGCCAGGGGGTCCCGAATCGCATGCTGAGCGCGCGGCAAATTCGCGATGTCTGCCGGCTCGATACGGCATCCGAACATCTGCTCGAGCGCGCGGCGTCACGCCGCGCATGGTCGGCGCGCGCGCATTTCCGGACCTTGCGCGTCGCGCGCACGATCGCCGACCTGTCGGGCGAGGTGCAACCGACGGTCGATCATCTGGCCGAAGCGATTCAGTACCGACGATCGATCCGGAGCGAGTAAATCCTTACCGCGCTTCTCAAGGGCTTGACTTATGCACAATCTATGGGCCCATGCACCGAGTCTCGGGCCGAATCGGTGCCCATTTGACACGTATCGCTCAAGTCACTGATTTTTAACAAAAGCCCTTCGCTGCGCAGTTTCGAGGCAATGTGACTGAAAGGCTGATGCGGCGCGGGTTCCGGGTCGATTGGAGCGCTTACCCACACACTTATCCACAGGATCTGTGGATACCGAATTTTTGGCTGGAGAATCGAGGGCTTAGCGCGCTAAGCTCAAGTTATGCGTGCAAATTGCGACGCGCCGGACGAATCGATTCAGGGCAGCGAGGCGTCCAGATACTGGGTTGCGCCTCGATCTGGACCCCACGCTCACTCGTAAACGCGCAGCGAATCGAGGAACTGTGCGACCTGATCGGCCGGAACCGGTTTGTCGGAGATCACGATGGCCTGAATGACGCGCCGGTCGTGTGCGACGAACCGCGCTTCGACGGTCCGGTGCTCCGAGCGCCCCGCGACCTTGCCGCGCCCCGATAGGGCCTCCCCGTCCGCATAGCGGCCATTCTCGGTCAGCGGCACCTGGATCCGGCTCGGTGCATCGTCGATGCCGACATTGCGCGCGATGCCGGACTCCAGCGCGTCGAGCACCGCGCGCTGAAGCGCGGGGTCGTTGCTCGGCAGCTCGACCGACCCGACGGCGAACATCGCATCGCCCGCGCGCGCGGCTTGCATCCGCATCTTGAGCGTATGGCCCGCAATCGGCAGCACGCGCTCGTCGAGCGCCGGCTTGGCCGGATACATGACCGAAAACCGGCCGTCGTCATTCGTCAGGGTCCGCCATTCGTACTTCGGCGAACACGCGGCGAGGACGGGCACCAGCGCGGCGAGCGCGAGACGGCGGCGAACAGCGGAGGAAAACAGGGCGCGAAGGGACAGCACGGGTCGTTTGAGTCGGATTGAGTCGAAGACTGAAAAGAAGGACGCGAGAAAAGCGGCCCGGCGCATCGAGCGCTCGGGTCGCCTATTATCCGTCATCGCCGACAAGGCGGCCCGCTAGGAGCACGCTAGGAGCACGCTAGGAGCCCGCTAGGCAGCCGACGCGCTCCGCGGCTCCGACACCCGCCTCGCACGCATCGCCGACGCAAGCTCGACACCCGGCGTTCTCCTCGACGCGCGCCCTGCACGAACGCCGATCGCGGATAGCGCTACAATAGCGGCCAAATTCCGTTTCTGATCAGGGTTCCGCCATGACCCGTACCGCTTCTTCCAAAACGCCGATCGCGGGTATCGCGATTGCCGTCGTCGCGATCGTCGTCGCCGTCGCCGGCTGGTTCGCGTTCAATTCGTCCAAACACGTGCCTCAGGCCTCGTTCACGCTGCTGTCGGGCGAGCGCGTGACGACCGATCAACTCAAGGGCAAGGTCTATCTGATCAACTTCTGGGCGACCGACTGCACGACGTGCATCCAGGAAATGCCGAAGATGGTCCAGACCTACAACCAGTTCAAAGGCGAAGGTCTCGAGTACATTGCGGTCGCGATGAACTACGATCCGCCGAGCTACGTGGTGAACTACGCGAAAACGCGCAGCCTGCCGTTCATGGTCGCGATGGATGACGGCTCGGCCGCCAAGCAGTTCGGGAACGTTCAACTGACGCCGACGACCTTCGTCATCGGCAAGGACGGCAAAATCCTCAAGCGCTATGTCGGCGAACCCGAATACGGCGAACTCGACAAGCTGCTCGCCGACGCGCTCTCGAAGCAAGCCTGACACCCTGACGCCGGTAGGATCCCCGCCTCGACACACGGATCCGATGCGCCCACGTTGATCCCGCGCGCGCGCCCAAAAGAAAACGCCCGACCGGCTCAGCCGTCGGGCGTTTTGCATGGCGGTTCGCGTTCGATGCGGCGTCCACGCAGCGTGCCGCGTCGCAGTCGGCGCGAGCCGTGTTCGTCATGCAGGCACGCTCACCGAGACGCGTCACGCGTTCATTCGAAGCCGGTCACGCATCGCAATACGCGTCGATACGCGTCACACCACGCCGGCCTCGTGCGCCTGCACATCGGCGTGGTAGCTCGAACGCACCATCGCGCCGACGGCCGCATGCTCGAAGCCCATCTCGTAGGCCGCCGTTTCGTAACGCTTGAACGTGTCCGGATGCACGTACTCGCGAACGGGCAAATGATGCTCGGACGGCTGCAGATATTGGCCGATCGTCAGCATGTCGACGTCGTGCGCACGCAGATCGCGCATGACCTGCAGGATTTCCTCCTCGGTCTCGCCGAGACCGACCATCAGGCCGGACTTCGTCGCGACATGCGGATGCGCGGCCTTGAAGTTCTTGAGCAGCATCAACGAGTGGTGATAATCCGAACCCGGGCGCGCTTCCTTGTACAGGCGCGGCACCGTTTCGAGGTTGTGGTTCATCACGTCGGGCGGTGCGGCATTGAGGATCTCGAGCGCGCGGTCCATGCGGCCGCGGAAGTCCGGCGTCAGGATCTCGATGCGCGTCTGCGGCGACAACGCGCGCGTACGCTCGATGCAGGCGACAAAGTGCGCCGCGCCGCCGTCGCGCAGGTCGTCGCGGTCCACGCTCGTGATCACGACGTACTTGAGCCTGAGCGCGGCGATCGTGCGCGCGAGGTTCTCGGGCTCGTTCGGATCGAGCGGATCGGGACGGCCGTGACCCACGTCGCAGAACGGGCAGCGCCGCGTGCACTTGTCGCCCATGATCATGAACGTCGCCGTGCCCTTGCCGAAGCATTCGCCGATATTCGGGCAGCTCGCTTCTTCGCAGACGGTATGCAGGTTGTGCTCGCGCAGGATCGTCTTGATCTCGCTGAAACGCGAGTTGCCCGTGGCCGCCTTGACGCGAATCCAGTCGGGCTTCTTGAGCTTCTCGGCGGGGATGATCTTGATCGGAATCCGGGCGGTCTTGGCCTGGGACTTCTGTTTGGCCGTGGCGTCGTAGGGCGCCGGTACGGCATCCGTCGGTTCGGGGGCGGCGTTGCCGGGGGCTGCGGTTGTCATGTCGATTCCAGTTAAAGGCTCGCGCGGAATGCCTTATTCCGCTTGAGAATGGCCCGGTCGAGCGCTTCGCCGTTCCGGACTCCTCAGGCCGCGATCGCGGTCTGCCGACCGCCGATCTGCGCGATCAGGTGTTGCGCCAGTGTCTGCGCGACATCGGCCCACGTCGCCGTACTGCCGAGCGAGGCCATGTCGACCGTGCGTAGACCGGCGTACCCGCACGGATTGATATCGTCGAACGGCTGCAGATTCATCGCGACGTTCAGACTCACGCCGTGGTAGCTGCAACCGTTGCGGATCTTGAGCCCGAGGGCCGCGATCTTCGCGCCTTCGAACGGCCCGCCGTCGACGTAGATCCCCGGCGCGCCCGCCTTGCGGACACCCGCGAGATTATACGCCGCGAGCGTATCGATCACGGCCTGCTCGATCCGCGTGACGAGCTCGCGGACCATGAGCTTGCGACGCCGCAAATCGAACATCAGATAGCCGACGACCTGGCCGGGACCGTGATACGTGATCTGCCCGCCGCGATCGACGCGTACGAGCGGTATCCCCGACGCCTCGGCCAGCAAATGCGCGGGGTCGCCGGCCTGGCCGAGCGTATAAACGGGCGGATGTTCGACGAGCCAGATTTCGTCGCGCGTCTCGGCGCTCCGCGCCTCGGTAAACGCACGCATCGCGTCGAAGCTCACCGCGTAGGTTTCGATGCCGCGCCAGACGACGTCGACGGGCGGCGCATCGAGGCGCTCGGCGGACGACGGGAGCGGCACTGCGGGCGCGTCGGCGGCGCCGTGCGGATGCGTCGAGGGAGGCGAAGCCGGAACGTCCGTGGCGCCGGTGCGGCCGGCAACGTCCACAGACGAAACCCGGGCGTCGGCCGGATCGATCCGGCGGTCTGCGCCCGAGGCGAGAGTATTGAGAGACAGGTCGTCCATGATTGGACGTAGTGTAATCAATTCCGCCGAGCCTCACCGGCTCGCGCCGCGCGGCGCACGCGGCGAGGCGAGGCGACGCGGCCCGATGATTCGACGGTGCGCGAGCAGCCTCGCGATACTCGGGTCTCGCGGAAGGCGCGGCGAGTCGCATCGCCTCGGGCCGCCGCTCGAATTTAGCCGATCCGAAGTCCCAGCACGCCGCGCGGCGTCCAGGCGCGCAGCCGCTGCCAGACGCCGACGCCCCAATCGGCGACACGGCTGCCGGTGCCCGCCGCCAGCGTGAACACAAGCTGCGTCGCACGCTCGCCGTCGACGCTGATCCAGAGCGTTTCGTGCGGCCGCAAGCTCAACGACTCGCCGTCATGAACGAAATAGTCGACCGCCTCGTTGCTTCGCGTAAGCCAGACACGCTCGCCCGTCACCGCGAGCGCCAGCCCGCGCCGGACACGCACACCGACGCGCTCGCCGGGCTGCAGATCAAATGCCACTGTTGAGAAAATTTCCTTCATGATGAGCTCCCGAATCATTGCGAGAAGACATGAAGCTCATGATAGAAGCGATACTGGATTATTCTTAACGAGATATTTTGGCGTGAATTGTGAGAAAAATTCACATGACGATGTTTTCTAACCGAATCCGTGAGCCGCGCTAACCGATCCCGCTTGCGGGCGAACCGCGGGCCGAGCCGAGCCGAGCCGAGCCGAGCCGAGCCGAGCCGAGCCGGGCCGGGCCGGGCCGGGCCGGGCCGGGCCGGGCCGGGCCGGGCCGAGCTGAGCTGAGCCGACTGGACCGGAGACGCAACGCAACGCGATCTGATCCGATCCACCGTAACGCGGCACGACCCAAGACTGCGATTCACACGACGTTCCGATTGCCATGGCCACTTCACCTCGCCGACTTCCGAATCTCAATGCACTGCGCGCATTCGAGGCCGCGGCGCGGCACGAAAGCTTCTCGGCCGCGGCCGAGGAGTTGTTCGTCACGCATAGCGCGATCAGCCACCAGATCCGCGCGCTGGAAACCGAACTCGGCGCGACGCTGTTCCAGCGCTCGGGGCGCCGCGTCGCGCTGACCGAAATCGGGCAGGCGTATGCACGTCAGGTTTCCGCGGCGTTCGCGAACATCGCCGCCGCGACCGCGAGCATCGTGCGCGACCACAAGACACCGCGTCTCGTCCTGTCGACCATCCCGTCGTTCGCCGCACGCTGGCTTGCACCGCGTCTCGGCCGTTTCATCCTCGCGAACCCCGAGATCGATCTCGAACTCCGCTCGACGACCGATATCGTGGATCTCGAACATGCGGACGTCGACGTCGCGATTCGATTCGGTACGGGCCCGTATCCGGATCTCCATGTCGAACCGCTGATGTCCGAGACGTTCCTCGTCGCCTGCAGCCCGACGTTCAACGGCGGCGTGTTTCCGCGTACGCCCGCCGAGCTGCCGAGCTTCACGTTGCTGCGTTCCGACTACGAACACTGGCGGCTTTGGTTCGACGCAGCCGGCCTCGACGGCATCCAGACGCCCGTGCGCGGCGCGATTTACGAGGATTCGTCGCTGCTTATCGAAGGCGCCGTCGAGGGACTCGGCATCGCGATGGTCCGTTCGTCGCTGGCGGCCGATGCGCTTGCGACCGGACGGCTCGTCCCGTTGTTTCCCGAGATCGTCGCGCCGTCGCCGTGGCGCTACTGGGTCGTCTCGTCGAAAGCGAATGCCGAGCGCACACCGGTTGCGCGATTTCGCGAATGGGTCGTCGCCGAGGCCCGGACATTCATGGCCGCGCAGCCCGGACAACCCGCCGCCTCGCTGCCGTTCGCGCCCGAGACGGCGTCGCTTCATGCGGTCTTGGGGCAATCGGAGGTTCAGGAGCGATCAACGGCGGCGCCACCCGCGCCCCATAGCGGATCATCGGAACACGTTTCTCCGCGCGGACACGGCCGCCTCAGAACGACAGGTCTCAAGTCATTCCCGCCCTTGGGTCAAGGCGAGAAGACACCGACCGATCGCACGACGACGCGCAATCAGCCGCGCAAAAAGAAACAGGCGCTCGAATAAACGGAGCGCCTGTTGGCTATGACTCGTCGGCCATCGCTGATCACTACGGATCCGTTGTCGTTGGGTCATTGGGTCGTTGGGTCGTTGGGTCGGTTGGCCGTTTGGCCGCTTGGCCGCTTGGCCGCTTGGCCGCTTGGCTGCACGATCATCAGGCTTTTGAGCTTTTGAGCCGGTGGGGCGTCGGATCGTTGGGCCAGCCGCGTTGCCGGTCACCTCGGGCCGACCGGCCCTCCCGTATCGGATGCGACCCGAGCCGCCGGCCGGGCCTCCTACGACACCCGCGATCGAGATCGCGCATTCGACGCGCAATCTCCACCGCGGCCGCTTACATCACCACCGACACCATCGGGTGCGACGACAACGCGCGATAGATGTCGTCGAGCTGCGCGCGGTTCAGCGCACGCACGGTGCATGTCAGCCCCGTGTAGTTGCCGCCGCTCGACGGGCGAGTTTCGACGCAGCCGCTGTGGAATGCATCGTCGTACCGCTGAATCACGAGAACGATCGTCTCGGCGAATTCGGGGTGTGACTTGCCCATGACCTTGATCGGAAAGTCACACGGAAACTCGAACAGCGAGTCGTCAGTGGGAATAGCAGTCATCTCGAATCCTCTCGTGCAGACAGTCGCGCGGTTTCACGCGCGGTTAAGCGATAGATGCGCCGTTCAATACGCGCCGATAACGACGTGCCGACAAATACGTGCCAATCAACGCACGCACACACGTATCGATATATACGCCGCATTGACGGGCCTGGCATCGCGCACCGGCTACGATCCGTCGG
Source organism: Pararobbsia silviterrae (assembly GCF_003628125.1). Lineage (GTDB taxonomy): Bacteria > Pseudomonadota > Gammaproteobacteria > Burkholderiales > Burkholderiaceae > Pararobbsia > Pararobbsia silviterrae. The sequence goes on along the minus strand of NZ_RBZU01000001.1, from coordinate 495,606 downwards.
ACCGGACACCATGACGTCCCGGAACGCGACACCTCGCATGGACCATGCCGGCATGGCGCATCGTGCCGCCGCGCGTGACGTCCCGTACGGCGCTCCGTGCCAGGTCAGTCCCGGCATCGGCCGGGCTTTCATCGGACAGATATGGGTGTCGATCCCCAATTCTTCAAGGGGCAGAAACGCAGGTCGGCGTTGTGGCGCACTGATCGCGTGGCGCCGCAATCGACATGCCATCGGCCGTATCCGAACCGCACCCGGCCGCCGTTCAGCCAGCATGCCCGTCTTGAGGATCACCGATAGCGGTCGCCTGCGCCGCGACACACGCGCCGAAGCCGCTCACCCGCTCCACGACGCGCACGTCGAAGCCGGTCGCCCGCGCCGCGACACACGCATCGACGCTGGTCGCCCGTGCCGCACACGCGCGCCGAAACCCGGCGCGCGCAGTCCGCGCTTATTTCTTGTGGAACGTCAGCATGACCGAGTCCCAGAGGCGGCCGAGAATGCCGGCCTGCGGGACCGCTTCGAGCGCGACGAGCGGATAGGACGTGACGTCCTTGCCGTCGGCCTGGACCTTGACCGTGCCGACCGCCTGTCCGACCGCGAGCGGCGCGAGCAGCGGCGTGGTGTACGACACGACCGGCTTGAGCTTGTCGGCCGAGCCCTTCGGCACCGTGATCAATTGATCGAGGTTCACGCCGAGCTTGACCGTCGATTGCGTGCCCTTATAGATGCGCGCGGTATCGATGACCTGACCCGGCTTGTAGTAGCGCACCGCGTCATACGCCGAATACCCATAGTTGAGCATCTTGAGGCTGTCCTGCACGCGATCCGATTCCTTGGGCTCCCCCATCATCACGACGACGAGCCGGCGCGCGATATCGGGCGACGACGGCAACGGACGCTTCGACGTCGCGATCAGGCAGTAGCCCGCCGCCTGCGTATGACCCGTCTTGAGGCCGTCGACCGTCGAATCGATCCAGAGCAGACGATTGCGGTTCGGCTGCTTGATGTTGTTGTACTTGAATTCCTTGATCGAGAAGATCGCGTAGTAGTCGGGGAAATCGCGAATCAGACGCGTCGACAGGATCCCGAGATCGCCGGCGCTCGTGTAGTGATTCGGATCGGGCATCCCGTTGACGTCCGCATAGTGCGTATGCGTCATGCCGAGCTTTTGCGCCTCGGCATTCATCATCGTCACGAAATTGCTCTCGCTGCCGCCGACGAGTTCGGCGAGCGCGATCGCCGCGTCGTTGCCCGACTGGATGATCATGCCGTAGACGAGGTCGTGCACGGTCACGGGCTTGTTCGCCTCGATGAACATCCGCGATTCGTCGTTGCCGACGCGTCGCACCGCTTCGCTCGGCACGACCGTCTGATCCATCGAGATCTTCTTCGTCTTCAACGCATCGAAGACGAGATACGCGGTCATGAGCTTGGTCAGCGACGCGGGCTCGACGCGCTCGTCCGAATTGCCCGAAGCGAGCATCTGGTTGCTCGTCGCATCGATGAGGACCCACGAGCGCGCGGTCACCTCGGGCGGCGGCACTTGCGCATGCGCGACTTCGGCGCACACCGGCGACAGCAGGGTCAGAGCAAGCGCGGCGGCGCGAACGGCACGCGAAGACGCCTCGAAAGGCGTCGTGATACGAAGGGCAGTCAAGCGCATAGGTCGGTAAGCTGAATTACGGAAAGTCGGGAATCTCAAGAACGCGGGCCAACATCGCCCGCGGTCGCTTGATTCCGGCGAGCGGTCCGGAACCCCGCAGACGAGACGACATGCAGCGTGAACACGTCGGCTGACTCGCTTGGCACCGCGAAGTTCACCGTCGAGGACGGCGTTGCGCGCTGCTTCATCCCATCAACCCGCCTTCACGGCGCACGGCATCGACACAGGTCGTGCAGCATTTCGGGATGACGCATCGGCACGGCCGCCGCGTCATCGCGAAGTCTGCAGGATTATACGCGCCACGCCTCGGTGATTACGCGACGCAGGATGTGAAGTTTGCGGTGAAAAAAGTGCTCGGCGCCCGGAATCACGATGACCGGCAATTCCTGCGGCGCGGCCCAGTCGTAGACCGACTGGATCGGCACCGTGTCGTCCTCGTTGCCGTGAATGACGATCGTGTCCTGCGGCACGTTCGCGACCTGCCAGTTGCTCGCGGCCGTGCCGACGAACACGAGCCGCTGCGCGGGCGTCCCTGCCTGCGCGAGCCGCTCGGCGACATGCGAGAGCACGAACGTGCCGAATGAAAATCCCGCAAGCACGAACGGCCGGCCCTCCGCGCCATGGATCTCGCGCAAATGGGTCCAGACCGCGAGGAGATCGTCCTGCTCGCCGCGGCCCTCGTCGTGCACGCCCTCGGTCTGCCCGACGCCGCGGAAATTCGAGCGCATGACGACGTAGTCGAGCCCGACGAGCGTGCGCGCAAGCGTCTGCGCGACCTTGTTGTCCATCGTCCCGCCGAACAGCGGATGCGGGTGCGCGACGAGCGCGAGGCCGCGCGGCGCGGCGCCGTGCTCGCGCATCGCATCGGGCAGATCGAGCGCGACCTCGATCTTGCCGACCGGGCCGTCGATCAAATACTTCTGCGTGTACGCGTTCATGCCGGCCTTACCCCGCCGGCTTCGTATCGGGCTTGTCGATCAGCAGGCGCTCGACGATCTTGCCGCCGGCGAGATGCGATTCGACGATCTCGTCGATGTCGGTCTCGTCGACATACGTGTACCAGGTGCCCTGCGGGTAGATCACGATGACCGGCCCTTCCTCGCATCGGTCGAGGCAGCCGGCCTTGTTGATCCGAACCTTGCCGGGGCCCGCGAGGCCGGCTTGCTTGACGCGCTTCTTCGCGTACTCCTGCATCTTCTCGGACCCGCAGTTCGCGCAGCTCGGACGATCGCCGGGGTCGCGCCGGTTCAGGCAGAAGAAGACGTGATGCTCAAAATACGGGGTCATGATCGATCGCAATGAAATTACGGATTCTGGGTCGAGAGCCAGCGGATAACCTGGCCGATGACAGCGTCGCTCGCGCTCGCGAGCGCTTGCGCGCCGCCCTCGGCGTCGGGCGACGGCGCGGGCGATGTCGAGATGAAGGTCTGCTGCGCGATCAACGCGCTGCCGTGCAGGATCGTCGCGCGCACGCGCACGCGGCCTTCGCTCGATCCGGGTTTGTCGAACACCTGCGCGAATTCGTCGAGTTCGAGTTTGAGCACGGGCACGGACGGACCGCCGTCGCTCGTGTCGAGCACATGGCCCTGGCGCGCGATCCGGTCGCGCAGCCGCTCGGTCAACAATTGCGGCGGCGGCATCGTCCAGCGGCTCGTCGCATAGACGTGAGGCTGACGATCGTCCGCGTAGCTGAGCCGGTATTGGAACGCATCCGTACTCAACGCCGACGGCGCCGACACGGCCGCGACGCGAATCGGCGTCGACAGCGACACGGCGTTCGCCGCCGCCTCGGGCGGCGAACCGAAGTCGAAGCGCGCGAGCGGCGCGCTCGCGGCATGGCCGCCGACGGAGCAGCCCGCGACGAGCGTGAGCGCGGCGCAAGCCAGCAAGGCCGCGGCGAAGGCGGGGCGCGAGAGCGCGAGAATCGGGCGTCGCATGGTCGATGTTCCTGTGATCGTTTAGTGAGTGCCCGCGGGCGCCGCCGCGGCCGGCCAATTGAAGCCCGCCTCGCCGGGGCCGGGCTCGGGCTCGGGCTGACCGAACAACAGGCCGCGCGGATTGCTCGAGATCGAATCCGCCGCGCGATTGAACGATTGGGTCGCCGCGCGGATGTCGTCGGACAGCGACGCGACGCGCGGCAGCGTTTCATAGTTGAGCGTCGCGCTCATCGATTGCATCGAGTCGCTGAGTTGCGTGACCGCCGCACCGGTTCGGCTCGCGGCATCGCCGATCTTGTTGAGGTTCGTCATCAACGGACCGCTCGGGCTGTTCATCGTGCCGATGAGCTGATGCACCGAATCGAGCGTGCCGTTGAGCTTCGCGACCGTCTCGGGCAGCTTCGCCACGGCCGGGTTCGCATTCTTCGCGATCGTCGCGACCCCGTCGGCTGCGTGCTGAACGCTTTGCAGCGTATGGATGAGTTGCTCGCGCGTCTGGTCGTTGAGCATGTGGTTGAGCGACACCGTGACCTGCTCCATCTGCTTGATCATCTCCGCGCCGCGCTTCTGGATATCGTCGAGCAAGCCCGGACGCAGCGTCAGTTGCGCGATGTGGTCCTCGGACGACTGCAACGGCGTCGGATCGTCGCCCGAGTCGTCGAGCTGGATGAAGCCGAGCCCGGTCACCCCTTGGTAGCCGAGCGTCGCAAACGTCCCATGCGTCATCGGCGTATCGGGATTGACGGCGATATGGACCACGATGACGCCCGGCGACTTCGGATCGAATTCGATCGTGCGGACCCGGCCGACCGCGATGCCGCGATACCGGACGATCGAATCGGGATTGAGGCCCGTGACGTTCGTCTTGGCGATAAGGTCGTACGGCACGCGGACCGCGCGATCGTGGTTGAACCACGCGATCACGAGGATGGCCACGGCGAGCAACCCCAATGTGAATGCGCCAGCCCAGAATGCGTGTGACTTGTTTTCCATGATGTCCTGTCTCCCCTAGCGCGCGATATCGGCCGGCACCGGCTCCATCGCGGCCTCGGGCAATTGCGCGCGCCGGTGCGCGGGCAGCGCCTGCAACGCGCGCCGTCCGCGCGCGCCGAGAAAATACTCTTGAATGAACGGATGATCGACACACGCGACCTGTTCGAGCGGCGCGTTCACGATGACCTTGCGGTCGGCGAGCACCGCGACGCGCGTCGACAGCGACGTCATCGTGTCGAGATCGTGCGTGACCATGACGACGGTCAGATCGAGCGCGCGACGCAAACCCGCGATGAGCTCGACGAATTCCTCCGATGCCTGCGGGTCGAGACCGGCCGTCGGCTCATCGAGAAACAGCAGTTCGGGTTCGAGCGCGATCGCGCGCGCGATGCCGACGCGCTTGATCATGCCGCCCGATAACGCGGCGGGCATCTTCTGGGCATGGCGCGTCGAGAGCCCGACCATCTCGATCTTGAGCATCACGAGATCATGGAGCAGGTCCGGCGGCACGTGTCCGAGTTCGCGAATCGGCTGCGCGATGTTGTCGAAGACGGACATCGCCGAAAACAGCGCGCCGCGCTGGAACAACATGCCCGAGCGCGCGCGGATCAGGCGCGCGTCGCGTTCCGAGAGTTTCGACAGATCCTGGCCCAGCACGCGGATCGTGCCCGCGGTCGGACTCTCGAGACCGAGGATCTGGCGCACGAGCGTCGTCTTGCCGGCACCCGACCCGCCGACGAGCGAAATCACTTCGCCGTGCCGGACCTCGAAATCGAGGTCTTCGTGGACGATCGCCGGGCCGTAGCGTTTGAGCAGGCCCCGGACTTCGATCGCGGGGGGCGCGGCGTTCGCGCCGTATGTCGGCAGGCTGTTCATCGGAGCCCCACGCGCTGGAACATGATGGCGAACACGGCATCGGCCAGAATCACGACCGTAATCGACGCGACGACAGATGACGTCGTGCCCTCGCCGAGGCTTTGCGAATTGGGCTTGATCCTGAAACCGAAGTGGCATCCGGTCAGCGCGATGAGCATGCCGAACACGACGCCCTTGAGCAGACCGATCCAGACGTTGCGGATCGGTACGACGTTCGGCAACTGATGCACGAACAGCGTCATGTCGATGTCGAGCGCGAAGTGCGCGGCCATCGCGCCGCCGAGCAAGGCGATGATGTCGGTCCAGAGCACCAGCAGCGGCATCGCGATCGCCAGCGCGATGACACGCGGGAACACGAGCCGCAGGCTGTGCGGGATGCCCATGACCTGCATCGCGTCGAGTTCCTCGGTCACGCGCATGACGCCGATCTGCGCGGTGATCGCCGAGCCCGAGCGGCCCGCGACGAGAATCGCCGCGAGCACGGGACCGAGTTCGCGGATGATCGTGAGGCCGAGCACGTTGACGATATACGTGCTCGCGCCGAACATGCGCAGTTGCTGCGACGACAGATAGCTGAGCACGATGCCGATCAGGAACCCGACGAGCGCCGTGATCGGCAGCGCGCGCGCGCCCGCGCTGAAGACATTCGCCGAGACGTCGCTCAAGGGAAAACGGCGCGCGCCGCGCAGCACGTGGAAAGCATCGACGATCACGCTGCCGAACAGGATGATGCCTTCGGTCATGTGATGCAGGAACCGGAAGATCGCAAAGCCGAGCGCGGTCGCGATATCGATGCGCTCGGGTTTGTCGGGCTTCTCGTACTGGGCGTCGAGCGCGGCGATGCGGTCGAAGATCTGGCGCTGCATGTCCGTGAGCCGCACGGCCGCGGGCCATTGCCTGCCCCAGACGCGCCACAGCGCCTGTCCGCCCGAATGGTCGAGCCGCTCGATGCCCGAGAGGTCCCATTCGTGAGCATGTACATGAGTCAATTGCCGGATCTTGCGGCCCACGCCGCCCTTTTGCTCGTCGAGCGCGAGCGCGAGCGCCGTCCACTGGCCGGACAGGCGCACGATCGGGCCGTGGTCGCCCGTATCGATCTGCAGTTGTGGAGGCGTATCGAAATCCAAGACAGTCGCAAGGGAAGCGTTTAATAGGACGATGCTCGCGGCATTGTATCGGACCGCTTTCATGACGCAATTGACGAACACATGGATCGAGCACCCGACCCGGTACGCCATGCACAGGCGTGTTGCGCAGCGGTCGCTACAATATGCGCACGAATCGTACCGGTCGGCGCTTGCAGGGATCAAGAATCACAAAAAAGACGGGACGCGAGGCGACGAAGGCGACGAAGGCGGCGATGACCGGGCGACGCATCCGGGCAGCACCGTCTCGCGGCGCGCGAGGGGCGGCGACGTGCCGGCGGTGAAACCGGACTTACGTGGTTCCGTGACCCGGAGCACCGCTGCTTCGGTTCTTCGGTTCTTCGGTTCTTCGGTTCTTCGGTTCTTCGGTTCTTCGGCGCATCCGACATACACGGCGCCACGACGTGCGACGCGCCACGCTGACTTTTTGATGGATTACCGCTAGATGACTGCTGTTGTTCAGGACACGACGCCCACTCCCGATTCTCATCGCGCGATCGACCGCGCGCGGCTCGACGCCCAGCTATCTCCGCGCGCGCGCGCCTGGTCGATCGAGGTCGTGGAGCGCACGACCTCGACCAATGCGGACTTGCTCGACGCGTTCCGCCACGCACGGTCCGCGCCGGCAACGCATGACGATCAGACGGGACTCGCCGGCGCACGCGTGAAAGTCGCCTATGAGCAGACTGCCGGCCGCGGGCGGCGCGGGCGCGCGTGGATCGCGGAACCCGGGGACGCGCTGTTGTTCTCGGTCGGCGGCTGGCTTCCGCGCGGCATCGACGGTCTCGGCGGACTCAGTCTCGCGGTCGGACTCGCGGTCCATGACGCGATCCGCGCACTGCCCGTCGACGCCTCGCGCGTCGCGCTCAAATGGCCGAACGACGTGCTCGTCGACGGCGCGAAGGTGTCCGGCATCCTGATCGAGACCGCCGGTGGGACGCGCGGGGCGACCGCGCTCGTCGTCGGAATCGGCATCAATCTGCGCGGGGCCGCGACGATTGCGCGCGATATTCAGCGCGCGGCGGCGGCACGTTCGGAAAGCGATGCGGCGAATCGGGGCGCCGATGCGACCGCCGCTGTGAACTCGGGCGTCGCTGATACCGCGGTGGCCAATGTCGGTGTGCATGCGGGCTCAGGCTCAGGCTCGGGTGCGGGTGCGGGTGCGGGGGCGGGGGCGGGGGCGGATGTCGGTTCGAGTTCAAGCTCAGGCGCGAGCGCGGGGGCGAATGCGCGCGCAGACGCGTCACAACCCGTGGCCATGCCGCCGCCGACACCCCCGACCGCGCTCGATGCCATCTGGTCCGATCCGTCGATGACGGATCTGCTTGCACGGCTTCTCGATGCGCTCGCGCGGACGTTCGAGACCTTCGGCGCTCACGGCTTCGCGCCGATGCGCGATGCATGGTGCGCGGCCGACAGTTATCGCGATCGCCCCGTCGCGCTATACGAAGGCGGTGATGCGCCGACCTCCGGCATCGGGCGCGGCGTCGACGACGTCGGCCACCTGCTGCTCGAAACCGCGGACGGCATCCGCACAATTGCGAGCGGCGACGTTTCGCTGCGTCCGGCATGAGCCGCGCCCTGCTGATCGATGCGGGCAATAGCCGCGTCAAGTGGGCCTTCGCCGAGACCGCCGCGCCGCACGCAAGGACCGCGCATGCGGAGCCGAACGCCACGCGAACGATCGCGTCGGGCGTGTTCGATCACGGTGACGAAGCCGCGCAGCGCGCAAGACTGGCAAGCCTCGGCAGACCGGCTCGGGCCGTCATTTCCAATGTCGCGGGACCCGACGCGGCAGCACGGATTCGCACACTGATCGAGCAGACATGGCCCGGCCTCGACTGCGTCTGGGTACGTCCGCGCGACCGCCAGGCCGGCGTGACGAACGGATATCTCGACCCGACCGAACTCGGCGCCGACCGCTGGTGCGGCATGATCGGCGCGCATGCCGCCTATCCGGGCGAACATCTGCTGATTGCGACGCTCGGCACGGCGACGACGTTCGAGGCCGTGCGTGCCGATGGCTTGTTTGCGGGCGGCCTTATCGCGCCCGGATGGACGCTCATGATGAACGCGCTCGGGCAACGCACCGCTCAGTTACCCACGCTCGACGCCGAGGATGCGACAAAGCTGATCCGCTCAATGGACGCCGCCGAACATCATCGCGGCGCATTCGCATGCGATACTCGCACATCGCTGAGCGAGGGCTGTCGCGCCGCCCAGACGGCATTGATCGAGTATGCGTGGCGCGAGGCCCGGATATTGTTTGACGGCGATGTGCGCTGCATTGTCGGCGGCGGCGCGGCCGACGCGGTCGGTGCCGCGCTGCGCGTCCCGTTCACGCGTCACGACGGCCTCGTGCTCGAGGGCCTGCTCTGGATCGCATGCGAGGCGGCGTCGGCGGACGCCGAGTCAGGGGATCGCGAGCCGCGTTGACAGGTCAGGCCGCGCACGTGGCGGGACTGCAAGGTCGCTCGGAGCGAGTCACGAGCCAGGACCACGCCGCGCGACGATGTTTCGCGAGCCCGTGCCGCATCGTGGACCGCGGAACAGACAGGGTCGTAGGCTCGCGGCAGCGAGCGAGGTCGAATACATAACGAAGGAGTTCAACGATGTTGCGCTGGGTGATCGCTTTCCTGCTTATCGCGAATCTCGCGGCATTCGCCGCGGTCAGCGGTGCGTTCGGTCCGCTGCCGTCCGCCGGCGAACTCGAGCCCGGCCATACGAGCAGTCAGGTCCATCCCGAACGCCTCGACGTGCAACTCGCCGGCGCGCCCGCGTCGAGCGCCGTCGTCGGTGCGCCTGTCGATGCATCGGCACCCGCCGCGAGCGCGTTGCCGGGTTCGGATGCCGCCGCGGCGTCGGCTGCATCGGCGCAGGCGAGCGAACCGGCCGCCGCCAATGCACCCGCGGCGGCAAGCGCCAACGCGACAGCCGGCGCAAGCGCCGCCACGACGGCCGCTGCGTCGAACAGCGCACCGGCGGCCGCCCCCGCTCGCGCGGCGTCGCAATCGCATTGATTCGTCCGGGCGCCGCGGCCCCTTTATCGCATGCGGAAGGTCGGGCGACATCGCCCGCGCATTTCCGTCGATACCGCCTTACTGCGCGGCCCGGACTTTCTTGAGCAGGGACGTCGTCGAGCGCTGATGCTCGAACGGAATCGCGAGCGCGCGTCCGCCCCAGCCGCGCACGAGCGCGGATTCGGGCAGCACGTCCATGTCGTAGTCGCCGCCTTTGACGAGGACGTCCGGGTGTAACGCGCCGATCAGCTCGACCGGCGTCGATTCACCGAACAACACGACCCAATCGACACTCTCGAGCGCCGCGAGCAGCGCCATCCGGTCGGCTTCGGCATTGATCGGCCGGTCGTCGCCCTTGCCGAGCGTACGGACCGACGCATCGCTGTTGACACCGACGATCAGTGTGCCGCCGAGCGCCCGCGCATCGGCGAGATACGTGACGTGCCCGCGATGCAGGATGTCGAACACGCCGTTCGTGAATACCACGGGGCCCGTGAGCGAGGCGCGAAGCGCCGCAAGCTGGTCGCGGCTGACGATCTTGCGTTCAAATGAGGCTGGCATCGGAATATTCGGAGAAGACCAACGAAAAAGCCCGTCGGCGACGGGCTTTCGACACAAGCATGACAAACCGGCCGCGGCCTCAGGCCGGTTGCTGGCTCGGCCCTTCTTCGCTACCCGCCGGCTGGAGCCGCGCGACGATTTCCTTGCGATAGCGATTGAGCTCCTGCGCCGTCGTGAACGTGCGCTCGAACAGGATCGACAGATTGTGCAGGATGCGCTCGACGACCTTCTTTTCCCAGCTGTCGTCGAACCGGATCTGCTCGTCGAGCCAATGCTCAAGCCATTCGGGATCGGGCAAACGCGATTGCACCGTGTCACGCGGGAACAGGTCGCGGTTCACGTGCAGATTCGTCGGATGCAGCGGCTTTTCCGTGCGTCGCGCCGACGCCATCAGCACGCCGATCTTCGCGAACGCCGCGCGCGCCGTGTCGCCGAAGTTCACGAGCGCCTTCTTCATGTAGCGCAGATACGCGCCGCCGTGACGCGCCTCGTCGCGCGAAATCGTCTCGTAGATATGCTTGATCACGGGCTCCGTATGCCACTCGGCTGCGCGGCGATACCAGTGATTGAGACGAATTTCGCCGCAGAAATGGAGCATCAGCGTTTCGAGCGGCGGCGCCGGATCGAACGTGAAACGCACCGCGTGCAGTTCTTCTTCGGTCGGCACGAGTTCGGGCTTGAAGCGGCGCAGGTATTCCATGAGCACGAGCGAATGCTTTTGCTCCTCGAAAAACCAGACGCTCATGAACGCCGAAAAATCGCTGTCGTGGTGGTTGTCGCGCAGGAACATCTCGGTGGCCGGCAGCGCCGCCCACTCGGTGATGGCGTTCATCTTGATCGTTTTGGCCTGCTCGTCCGACAGTTTGGATGCGTCGAAACTATCCCACGGGATGTCCTTGGCCATGTCCCATCGGACGGATTCGAGAGATTTGTACAGTTCCGGATAAAGCATCGTTTCCATGTTCCCACCCCTTTTCAGCGCCGTGCCTCGAGGCCCGCGCCAAGCGTCTGCCGCCCGGCGCGCCGCCCCAGTCAAGCGCCTGCCAACCCCCGTTCATGCAAGGCCGACCTTTGAATATTCTACGCAGCAAATGACATGACGGATGCCGCGCTCCGACGATTTCCGGCCTGCACGAGCACCGCCCCGCCCGGGTCAGATCACCCCGGTGACGAGAAATCCGCCGATTTTAGCATGCCGCGGATCCCCGACTTCCGGCGCGAACGCGGCGAGCGCCCATCGGACCCACCCCTAACGTCCGCCTACCGCGCTCAACCGCACGCCCGTGCTGTTGTCTCAGTGTAAGCGAAACGATTCGCGTTCGCGTGACGATTGACACGATTGAAGAGCATTCGGCGGGCCACGCAGTCTCGCTGCCGAGTTGTCCATCCGGCCCTCATTGCGCGATCCGATACGGGCCGGCGCGGCGACATCGCACCGCCCGGTCGTCGACGGCGCGGACACGAATAGGCAAGCATTCGCGATCCGGACCGGGCCGGCTGCATACGCGCGTGCCCGTCCGGTGGACGACTGCATGCGCCACGGCGGAACGCCTCTACGCTCAACAAAGGCGCGATGGCGCGCACGGCCAGGCGGCGCGCATCGGCATCGCCGACGCGCCCCTATCGTTCGACATCGGTATCAAGTGTGACCGTCACCGATACGTTTATCGGTGCGGTACGTCCAAACTCAGGATGACGAAGATTTCTTTGCCGCCGCCGCGGACGACGGGGTCTTCTTCGGCGCGCGCGCCGACCCGGCACGATCGGCATGCGCCGTGCGCGCGGGCTTGACGGCTGCCTTGGCGCTCGGCGCGCTCGCCGCCTTGCTCTCGGCGCGTCCGCCGTCGGATCGCGGCGCACGGCCCTCGGGGGACGCCGCCGACGACGATGCGGACTTCGAAGCCGACTTCGCCGATGCGCCCTTGGCCGCGCGTCCAGCCGGCGGCGCATCGCCATCCGCCGCGGGCTGGGCCGTCGCGACGGCCGCCGCGCCTGCCTGTGCGCTCGCCGCGGCGAGACTCGCGATCTGGTTGAACTGGGCCTGCAACAAGTTCCACCAGCCGTTCGGATCGAACGCCGCGCCCATGCCGGCCGCCGGATGGGCCTGCGCCGCTTCGTCGCCCTGGCCGGCCGCATCAGGCGAACTCGACGCGGCGCCCGCGGACGACGCGCCCTCGCCGGCAGCCGGATCACGTCGCGCGGCGTGTGCGGCCGACTCGGCGGCCTTCGTCGTTTCTCGCGTGACGGCCGCTCCGGCCTCCGCGGCGGCCGCGACCGACGACTGCGCGAATGCGCCGAACGCTCGCAACGTCGCGAGCGTCGCGCGCTGGACTTCGAGCGCCTGGATCGCCGATTGCAGCATGTTCAGATTCAGCTTGAGCCACTGCTCGACCGCCCGCATCTCCTCGATGCGCTTGTCGAGTTCCTCGACGCTCGTCAACGGCGCGACCATATCCGACATCGCCGACAGCGAAGCCCCTCCGGGCGCCATGCCGGGCATCGCGAAGGGATTGCTGCGAAACATGCCCCACATCTTCTCGAACATGTCATAACCAAACGGCGTACCCGCGGATTCAGTCATCGATACCCCCAGCGAAGATCCATGTGCGCGCGCAGGCACGAGCCCGCGCGCGGTGCTAAGCCGTGCGCTCGAGCGGAACGACCGCTTGCTCGATGGCGCCAAAAATCGACTTTCCGTTTGCATCGAACATCTCGATCCGAACGCGATCGCCGAACTGCATGTATGCGGTCTTCGGCTCGCCATGCTCGAGCGTTTCGAGCATGCGCTTTTCGGCGATGCATGCATAGCCCTTCGACCGGTCCGTATTGGAGATGGTCCCCGAGCCGAGAATCGTCCCCGCGCGCACATTGCGCGTGCGGACCACATGCGCGAGCAACTGACCGAAGTGGAACACCATGTCGGTCCCGCAGTCGGGCTGTCCGACGCGCTTGCCGTTCCAGTGAACGGTCAAGGGCCGATGCACGCGACCGTCGAGCCAGGCGTCGCCGAGTTCGTCGGGCGTCACCGCGACCGGCGAGAACGCCGTCGAGGGCTTGCTCTGGTAAAAACCGAAGCCCTTCGCCAGCTCGGCCGGAATCCGGTTGCGCAGCGACACGTCGTTGACGAGCGTCACGAGCCGCACCGCGCGCAAGGCGGCGTCCGGCGTCGTACCCATCGGCACGTCGGTCACGATCACGGCGACTTCGGCCTCGAAATCGACACCGTCGTCTTCGGACACGCAGACGATGTCGTCCTCGGGACCGCTGAGGTCGTCGCTGCCGCCCTGATAGATCAGCGGATCCGTCCAGAATTCGGGCGGCATCTCGGCACCGCGCGCCTTGCGCACTAGTTCGACGTGATTGACGTAAGCCGAGCCGTCCGCCCAGTGATATGCACGCGGCAACGGCGCCATGCAGGCATGGGCGTCGAAGTCGAACGCGTGGCGCGCGCGCCCCTGGTTCAGGCTGTCGTAGAGCGCCTCCAGTTGCGGCGCGTAGAAATTCCAGTCGTCGAGGACGCGCTGGAGTGTCGGCGCGATCGCGTCGGCGATGACCGCGTGGCGCAGATCGCGCGAGACGACGATCAATTGTCCGTCCCGGGTGTCATCCTTGAGGGTGGCCAGCTTCATCGAGTCACAGGGAACGAGTGGGAATCCCGGTATTCTACAAGTGGCGCTCACCGAAGCCGTCCGACATCGCCGGACGCGCCCGGCTCCGGCGCCGCTCCTTCGAACACCGCATGACTGCCGATATCGCCTCGCTCGCGCCCATTCATCCGCCTCGCCGACGCTGGATCCGTTGGTGCGTCGCGCTCGCCGTCGTGCTGGCCCTGCACTTCTACGCGGGCATCTGGGTGATCCGGGCCACGCGTATCGGCGAGGATCGCCCGGACCACGCGACACTCCCCGTGCAAGTCGCGCTGCTGACGCCCCAGGCCGTGACCGACAGCTCGACGCCGCACGCGCCCGCCGCATCGGAACACACGCCGTCGCCGGCCGCGCCGGGTGCGTCCGCATCCGCGCGCGGCACACCGGATGCGGGCGCGCTCGAAGGCCGGATCGGCGTGCCGGCGGCACCTGCGCATCGCGATGCGATGCCGGCGCACGCGTCCGCGACGCCCGAACCTTCACCGCCCCGATCCGCGCGTCACGCCGCTTCCGCGAGCGAGCGCGGCACGCGCGAGTCCGCCCCGATCGCTCGCGCGAAACCGCCGGCGCACACGACGCCGCCCCCATCCGACACCGAGGCGCAGACAGCGCCACCGGCCCCACCGACGCGCGCGAGCGACGCCGCCGCAACGACGCCGCCGAACATCGACACGGCCGACGCCGCCGATCGATCGACGACCGACGGATCCTCGGCCGCCCCCGCCGCCACAACGCCGCAACCGACAGCGGACGCGTCGTCGCCGGCATCCGCGACCGCGTCGCTCGGCGCGTCCGCGGCGAGCGATGCAGGCGCGGGCCCCGGTGTCGCCGCGCACGCGGCGAATGCACACGACGGCGAGAAGTTCTCGCTGCCGCCTTCGAGCGAACTCCGATATGACAGCTTCTACAACGGCGTGCAAAACCCGAGCGGCACGATTCACTGGACCACCGACGGCACGACGTACCAGATGATCGTCTCGATTCCGCTGCCGTTCGTCGGCACCTATTCGTACATCAGCGAAGGCCGTATCGACGCGTTCGGCCTGTCGCCGCTGCGCTATACGGAACAACACGGCCGTCGCGGCACGGATGTCACGACCTTCGATCGCGACGAAAACGACGGCAAGCCGCATGCGAGTTTCACGCGCGCCGCGTCGAGCGTCGATCTGCCGCCTGGCGCGCAAGACCGCTTCAGCATGTTCATGCAACTCTCAAGCCTTGTCCGAGGCAATCCGACTCGATATACGCCGGGCGTCACGCGACAGTTCTTCGTGCTCGACAACGACAGCGGCGAAACATGGCCGATCGAAACGGTCGGTGACGAAGTCGTCCGCACGTCGCAGGGCTTCGTACCGGCGCGTCATTTCACGCGTTTACCGAGACGCGAAGGCGATCGCCGCAAGATCGACGTATGGCTCGCGCAGTCGCTCGGCTGGCTGCCGATTCGATTCGTTCAGACCGAACCCGATGGGACGCAAATCGAACTGCGGTTCGCGGGTTCGATCGCGCATGACGATGCCGCTCCGACACGCGACGGGAACATGGGCGACGCGTCACGTGACGACACACACGGAACATCGGCCCCTTCGCCGTCCTCGCATGACAACGCAACACCGGAACCGGCGCATCGATAAGCCTGCGCGCGTGCGGTGATCGTTCGCATCGACGATCCGTATGGGCGCGTTGTCCGCGCATTCAAACGCGCGTCCACGCCAGTGCATGCCCTTCATGCATGAAGGGTTCATGCGATGTCACGGTATCCCGGTCTCGTCGCGCGGTATGCCGAGCACGAAGCACGGCGCCGTCGACCGGCGCGGTCGTGCTTGTGTCAAGCATCGGCGCGGCGCCCCGACGGAATCTCGCACCCACGCGTCGAACCACCGAACGAAACCGGCGCGCGACGGTCTTTTAGATCGCGAGGCATCGAATAACGACGGATGTCTTTACGTTTCGTTACAGCAGGGGCCGTGTTCAGGCGCGCGATGTGCTCTGTTGTCATCGGAATGATGCGTGCGTGCGTTAAGGCCTAAAGGGCAAGGTCCAGATGCACGCTCGACGAACCGGATGCACGGCACGCGCGAGCGCGCCGTGTTCGGCAAGTGGGCCGATGCGTGAAGCCCGTCACCCGCTGAACATCGCGGGTAGGGCGATTCGGTCCGTGGACGTTGCCATCGCGCAACTTGAGACACACAACATGACCGTGCGTGCGTTGTCTCACTGCAATGGCCTGGATTTGCGACTATGCTGAAAACGTTTCTCCACGGCACGGTCTAAATGTAGATTCGGAAGCAGCGCAAGCGGGCGCATCCGGGTCGACCTCTTGAATTCCGATCAACCCGCTCCATTTACGAGCTAACCCGTGAATCGAGCAGCAGGAAAAGGAGCGTCGCCATGCAAATGATCTATAACAGCCCGAACTATTGTGTCGTCGAATTCCCCGCGCAGGAAGACAACATCGCGTTGACGTCGGGTGGCTACGAGATCGTCGACAAGAACCTGCAGCGCGAGCTCTACATCGACGGCTTCATGGCCGCGCGTTTTCGCGAACACGTCCAGAAACTCATCGAATCGCAGCCCTCGCTCGATGAAGTCGACGAGTTCCTCGGCCAGTTCGACAGCCTCATGCAACAACCGGTCGTGCTCCACTGATTCGCGCAATCGTTCGGTGAAGCTCGACATGCGGGCCTGATCCGCGACGCCGACGCGCCACGCCGTGGCGCGTGTCCCTCATGCTTGACGAATGGCCCCGAGCCGCGATGCGGCCGGGGCCTTCGCTTTGGTCGCCAAGACGATAGCGCGACGAGACGTGCCGTCGATCACGGCTTCGATTCGGCTTTGATTTCGGCATCGGCCACGGCTTCAATTTCGGGCTCGATCACACGCACGATGCGATGTGCACGACGACACACGACCGCGCACGCGCTCGTACGTGCGTTCGATCGGCCGGTATCCCGCATACCGGCAAACGCCGGCCACATCACGCGCGCGCCTTACGACTCCATGTGAATCGTGAGGCGACCCGGTAAAATGCCGGTCTGCCCGTTTGCGCGGCGCGCGCCGATGCGCCCTAACCCCCCGCCGCACGGGGCTTTGCACTGTTCCATTCGATGGACCCGACACGACGATCATGAGCGAAACGATCTCCCCCGACACCGCAGGTACCGTACGCCGCTTTACACGCGGCGCGCGGATGGCGACCCTGCTCGAGCAACGGATCCTGATTCTCGATGGCGCCATGGGCACGATGATCCAGCAATACAAGCTCGATGAAGCCGCCTATCGCGGCGAGCGCTTTGCGGACCTCGATCGCGACATCAAGGGCAATAACGAACTCCTTTCGCTCACGCAACCGCAGATCATTCGCGAGATCCACGAGCAATATCTCGCGGCCGGCGCCGACATCATCGAAACGAATACGTTCGGCGCCACGCGCGTCGCGCAGGCCGACTATGCGATGGAAGACCTCGCGGCCGAGATGAACCTCGTGTCGGCGAAGCTCGCGCGCGAGGCGTGCGACGCCTACTCGACGCCCGACAAGCCGCGCTTCGTCGCCGGCGCGATCGGACCGACGCCGAAGACCGCGAGCATTTCGCCCGACGTCAACGATCCGGGCGCGCGCAACACGAGCTTCGACGAGCTCCGCGACGCCTATTACGAACAGGCCAAGGCACTGCTCGACGGCGGCGTCGACGTGTTCCTCGTCGAAACGATCTTCGATACGCTCAACGCGAAGGCGGCGCTCTTCGCCCTCGACGAATTGTTCGAGGACACAGGCGAAGTGCTGCCGATCATGATCTCGGGCACCGTGACCGATGCGTCGGGCCGCATCCTCTCGGGCCAGACCGTCGAAGCGTTCTGGAACTCGCTGCGTCACGCGAAGCCGCTGACGTTCGGGCTCAACTGCGCGCTCGGCGCGGCGCTCATGCGTCCGTATATCGCCGAGCTCGCGAAGCTCTGCGACTGCTATCTGTCGTGCTATCCGAACGCGGGCCTGCCCAATCCGATGAGCGACACGGGCTTCGACGAGACGCCCGAGATGACATCGGGCTTGCTCGGCGAATTCGCGAAATCGGGTCTCGTGAACGTCGCGGGCGGCTGCTGCGGCACCACGCCCGCCCACATCGCCGAAATCGCGAAGAAGCTCGCCGAGGTCGCCCCCCGCCAATGGCCACAACAATACCGGGACGTCGCATGACCGATTCCAATCGTCCGAAGCACCCGACGCGGCTGTCGGGTCTCGAACCGTTCAACTTCGACGCCGATTCGCTGTTCATCAATGTCGGCGAACGCACGAACGTCACGGGGTCGAAGGCGTTCGCGCGCATGATCCTCAACGGCCAGTTCGACGAGGCGCTCGCGGTCGCGCGTCAACAGGTCGAGAACGGCGCGCAGATCATCGACATCAATATGGACGAGGCGATGCTCGATTCGAAAGCCGCGATGGTGCGGTTTCTGAATCTGATCGCCTCGGAGCCCGATATCGCACGCGTGCCGATCATGATCGACTCGTCGAAATGGGAGGTCATCGAAGCGGGCCTCAAGTGCGTGCAGGGCAAGGCGATCGTGAACTCGATCTCGATGAAGGAAGGGGTCGAACCGTTCAAGCATCACGCGCGGCTCATCAAGCGTTACGGCGCGGCGGCCGTCGTCATGGCGTTCGATGAAAAAGGCCAGGCCGATACGTTCGCACGCAAGACCGAGATCTGCACGCGCAGCTACCGGATCCTCGTCGACGAAGTCGGATTCCCGCCCGAAGACATCGTGTTCGATCCGAACATCTTCGCGGTCGCGACCGGTATCGAAGAGCACAACAACTACGCGGTCGACTTCATCGAGGCGACGCGCTGGATCAAGCAGAACCTGCCGTACGCGAAGGTCAGCGGCGGCGTGTCGAACGTGTCGTTCTCGTTTCGCGGCAACGATGCGGTCCGCGAGGCCATCCATACGGTGTTCCTCTACCACGCGATCAACGCGGGCATGGACATGGGCATCGTCAACGCGGGCCAGCTCGGCGTCTATGCGGACCTCGACGCGGCACTGCGCGAGCGCGTCGAGGACGTCGTGCTCAATCGCGACGTGCCGGGCGAGCTCACGCCGACCGAACGCCTGCTCGAGATCGCCGACAAGTTCAAGGGCGGCGCGGCCAAGCGCGAGGACAACCTCGAATGGCGGCAGAAGAGCGTCAACGAACGGCTCGCGCACGCGCTCGTGAGCGGCATCACGACGTTCATCGTCGAAGACACCGAAGAGGCGCGCCAGCAGTTCGCGCGTCCGATTCAAGTCATCGAAGGTCCGTTGATGGACGGCATGAACATCGTCGGCGACCTGTTCGGCGCGGGCAAGATGTTCCTGCCCCAGGTCGTCAAATCGGCGCGCGTCATGAAGCAGGCCGTCGCGCATCTGATCCCGTTCATCGAGGAAGAAAAGAAGCGGCTCGAAGCCGCGGGCGCCGACGTGCGCTCGAAAGGCAAGATCGTCATCGCGACAGTCAAGGGCGACGTGCACGACATCGGCAAGAACATCGTGTCGGTCGTGCTCCAGTGCAACAACTTCGACGTCGTCAACATGGGCGTCATGGTGCCGTGCTCGGAGATTCTCGCGACGGCCAAGGCCGAGGGCGCGCATATCGTCGGGCTGTCGGGGCTCATCACGCCGAGTCTTGAGGAGATGGCCTACGTCGCCTCCGAGATGCAGCGCGACGATCATTTCCGCGAGCAAAACATCCCGTTGCTGATCGGCGGCGCGACCACGTCGCGCGTGCACACGGCCGTCAAGATCGCACCGAACTACGACGGCCCCGTCGTCTATGTGCCCGACGCGTCGCGCTCGGTCTCGGTCGCATCGAGCCTGCTGTCCGACGAGGGCGCCGCGCGCTATGTCGAGGAACTCAACGCCGATTACGCGCGCATTCGCGAGCAGCACGCGAACCGCAAGAGCGTGCCGATGGTGACGCTCGAACAAGCGCGCGAGAACAAGCACCGGATCGACTGGACGCAGTTCACGCCGGTCAAGCCGAAGTTCATCGGCCGCCGCGTCTTCGAGAACTTCGATCTCGCCGAGCTCGCGCGCTTCATCGATTGGGCGCCGTTCTTCCAGACCTGGGATCTCGCGGGTCCGTTCCCGGCGATCCTCGACGACGCGATTGTCGGCGAATCGGCACGCCAGGTGTTCGCGGACGGCAAGAAGATGCTCGAACGGCTGATCCAGGGTCATTGGCTCAAGGCCAACGGCGTCATTGCGCTGCTGCCGGCGAATACGATCAACGACGACGACATCGAAATCTATACGGACGACTCGCGCACCAACGTCGCGCTGACGTGGCGCAATCTCCGGCAGCAGACCGAGCGTCCGGTCGTCGATGGCGTGCGCCGTCCGAATCGCTCGCTCGCCGATTTCATCGCGCCGAAGGAATCGGGCGTGGCCGACTATATCGGCGTATTCGCGGTAACGGCGGGCCTCGGCATCGAGGCGAAGGAAGCGCAGTTCCTCGCCGATCACGACGACTACAGCGCGATCATGCTCAAGGCGCTCGCCGACCGCCTCGCGGAAGCGTTCGCCGAATGCCTGCACGCACGCGTTCGGACGGACCTCTGGGGTTATGCGTCGAACGAGCGGCTCTCGAACGACGAGCTGATTGCCGAAAAATATCTGGGGGTGCGGCCCGCGCCCGGTTATCCCGCGTGCCCCGACCATACGGTCAAGAAACCGATGTTCGACGCGCTCCAATGTCACGGCATCCACATGTCCGTGACGGAGTCGCTCGCGATGCTGCCCGCCGCGAGCGTGTCGGGCTTCTATCTCGCGCACCCTGACAGCACGTACTTTTCGGTCGGCAAGATCGGACAGGACCAGCTCGAAGACTATGCGCTGCGCGCGCAGGTCTCGCTCGACGACGCGCGTCGCGCGCTATCGCCGAACCTCTGAGCGCAAGCGCGATACGGATCGGACGCGCGTCACATGCCACGCATGCGACGCGCGCCGACGCGTGCGTTCAGCCCTTGTTGCTCAGGCAGCTCGACATGAACGCCTTGCGGTCGTCGCCCGTCTTGCCCGTCGCCTGCTTGTTGCAATCCTTCATCTTCTGCTGCTGCGTCATCGGCGCGGACGCCGCGACGGGCGCGCTCGACAGACACTGACTCATGAAGGCCTTGCGGTCGTCTCCGGTCTTTCCGGTTGCCTGCTTGTTGCAGGCCGTCATCTTGTCGGTTTGCGAGCTCGCATGCGACGAGACGGAAACGCTCAGCGCAAGCGCGGCGGCAATTACGGCAATGGCGTGGCGCATCGTACCCTCCAGGTGGTAAAAGTCGTTCGCTTGAACCAGCTTAGCCTGAAATAAACGAAAGGCGCCACCGCGCGCCGCAATTCAAACGCCCCAGATGATGTCGGCGTTCTCGCGCAGCGACGCGCGCAGCATGTCCAGGAACGGAAACGCGCGTTGCGCGAGCCCGACCGGCATTTCGTGGTGCTTGCGTTCGTCGTGATGATGGAGTGCTTCGTGATGCGCTTCGGCGTCCTTGTCGACGACGATCGCGGCTTCGAGCTTTTCGATCGCGCCCGGGAGTTCGTGATGGGTGATGACGCCGCGCTCGCCGAGATGCTTGCCGATAATGCCGAGCAGATACTGGGCCAGGTTATCGAGCATGATGACTTCGGGCGCCGCGGCCGATTTGAACGTGATCAGCATGAAAACTCCTTGAATGTTGTTGTGTTGTCGCAGGTCGCCGGGCCGGCATGCCGCACGCTCGCGCGCGCCTTGCTTATCAGATTCCATCATAGCACCTGATAAACTCGCGTTTTCCGACGCCCGGCGTGCCGATGCGCCGTTCGGAGCGCCGCCCCCGCGGCCTTGCCGATCGTGCCGCTGCCCAGCCCGCACGGGCGCTGTCCAAGCTGCTTTGCCGAGCCTTTATGCTGCCCCAACACCGTCAAACGATCGAATCCATCCTTGCCGACGCCGCCGCGAAGCTCATCGCGGACGCCGGCCTCGAGACCCCGCCGGCGCCGCCCTCGGTCTCGCTCGACCGTCCGAAAGTCGCCGCGCACGGCGACGCCGCGAGCAACCTCGCGATGCAGCTCGCGAAGCCGCTCAAGCTGAACCCGCGCGATCTCGCGCAGAAGATCGCCGATGCGGCGCACGCCGATCCGCGCTCGGCCGGCCTCATCGACGCGATCGAGATCGCGGGCCCGGGCTTCATCAATCTGCGCGTGGCCGTCGCCGCAAAGCAAGCCGTCGTCGGCGAAGTCCTCGCGCTCGGCGCGCGCTTCGGTTTCGCGCCGGATGACGCGCCCCATGCGGGCGAGCGCGTGATGGTCGAATTCGTCTCGGCGAATCCGACGGGCCCGCTCCATCTCGGCCATGCGCGTCAAGCCGCGCTCGGCGATGCGCTCGCGAAGCTGCTCGAAACGCAGCGCTGGAATGTGCATCGCGAGTTCTACTACAACGACGCGGGCGTGCAGATCGGCAATCTCGCGGCGTCGACGCTCGCGCGCGGCCAGGGCAAGAAGCCGGGCGACACCGACTGGCCCGAGGCCGCGTACAACGGCGAATACATCGCCGATATCGCCGACGACTATCTGCATCGCGCAACGGTCACGGCGAAGGACGGCGAACCCGTCA
Source organism: Pararobbsia silviterrae (assembly GCF_003628125.1). Lineage (GTDB taxonomy): Bacteria > Pseudomonadota > Gammaproteobacteria > Burkholderiales > Burkholderiaceae > Pararobbsia > Pararobbsia silviterrae. The sequence goes on along the minus strand of NZ_RBZU01000001.1, from coordinate 473,147 downwards.
CGGCCGCCGGCGATCTCGACGACATCGACGCGATCCGCCGCTTCGCGGTCGCGTATCTGCGCCACGAGCAGGATCTCGACCTGCAGGCGTTCGGCGTCATGTTCGATTGCTACTACCTCGAGTCGTCGCTCTACAAGGAAGGCCGCGTCGAGCAGGCCGTCGCGCGGCTCGTCGAGTCGGGCAAGACCTACGAACAGGACGGCGCGCTGTGGCTGCGCACGACCGACGACGGCGACGACAAGGACCGCGTGATGCGCAAGTCCGACGGCACCTATACGTACTTCGTGCCCGATGTGGCCTATCACCTGACGAAGTGGCAGCGCGGCTTCACGAAGGTCATCAACGTCCAGGGCACGGACCATCACGGCACGATCGCGCGCGTACGCGCGGGCCTGCAGGGCCTGAACCTCGGCATTCCGAAGGGCTATCCCGACTACGTGCTCCACAAGATGGTCACGGTCATGCGCGACGGCAAGGAGGTCAAGATCTCGAAGCGCGCTGGCAGCTACGTGACCTTGCGCGACCTCATCGTCTGGTCGGGCGGCGGCGCGGACGCCGATCACGCGCACGCGAGCGATACGACGTTCGCGACGCCCGAGGTCATCCTGCGCGGCCGCGACGCCGTGCGCTTCTTCCTGATCTCGCGCAAGGCCGACACCGAGTTCGTGTTCGACGTCGATCTCGCGCTCAAGCAGAACGACGAGAACCCGGTCTACTACGTCCAGTACGCGCACGCGCGGATCAGCTCGATTCTGAACACGTGGGTCGCCGAGCACGGCGGCGCGCTCGACGCGCTGCCCAAGCTGGGCGCGCCGGATCTCGCGCCGCTCACGAGCGAACGCGCGCAGTCGCTGCTCCAGCGTCTGGCCGAGTACCCGGAGATGCTCGCGCGCGCGGCCGACGAACTCGCGCCGCACGCGGTCGCGTTCTATCTGCGCGACCTCGCGAGCGAGTTCCATTCGTTCTACGGCACGGACCGCGTGCTCGTCGACGATCCGGCGTTGCGGACCGCGCGCATCGCGCTGCTCGCCGCGACACGCCAGGTGCTCGCGAACGGGCTGGCGACGATCGGCGTCAGCGCGCCCGAAAAAATGTAACACCGCGCGTCTATAATCGATCACCGTTCCGGGAATTTCACACGCGATGGCAACACAACGTCGGACCAGTTCAAAGCAACGCGGCGCACCGGCCAAGCAAGGCGGCGGCACCTTTGTCGGGATCGTGCTCGGCCTCATCGTGGGGCTCGCCATCGCGGTCATCGTCGCGCTCTATATCACGCGCTCGCCGACGCCGTTCGTCGCGAAGCTCACGGGCGGCAACGGCGCGAGCGATGCGAGCGCCGCATCGGATGTCGATCTGAATCGCTCGCTGCAAGGCAAGTCGCCGGGTCAGGCCGTGCAGGGTGCCGCGCCGGCGCAGCAGCCGCAAGCGGGGAACGCGGGCGCGAACATCGAACCGCAGATCATCGAGGTGCCCGCTTCGGGTCCCGTCATGCAGGCGCCCGTGCCGAAGGTCGTGCCGGGCACCGACGGGCAGACCGCCGAAGCGCCCGCGCCCGCCGCGAAGCCCGCTCAGAACGCGGCGAACGTCGCGCCCGCGCAGCCGGGCCAGCCGCAGGCCGCGCAATCGGGTACACAATCGGCCGCTCAAGCCGCCGGCGCGAACGACGCGAACTCGGGCTACCTGCTGCAAGTCGGTGCGTACAAGACCGAGGGCGATGCCGAGCAGCAACGCGCGCGTCTTGCGTTCCAGGGCTTCGAGTCGAAGGTCACGCGCCGCGACGCGGCCGGCGTGACCTACTTCCGTGTCCGCGTCGGCCCGTTCACGAAGTTCAACGACATGAACGCCGCGCGTCAGAAGCTCTCGGATGCGGGCATCGACACCGTCGTGATCCGCTTCCAGAAAGATACGCAGCAATAGGCCGGCTCGACGGTGCGCCGCGCGGCTGAACTTCGGCGCGCGCGGCGCGTCTGAAGGCGGCCGCCTCTTCCCCGGACCCCCAGGACTCTCATGACCTCTCTCTTTCGTACTCTGATCGCCTCGCTCGCGCTGAGCGCCGCGTTTGTCGCGCCCTCGTTCGCGAGCGTCGACGCGCCCGCCGACGGCAAGGACTACAAGACGCTGCCGACGCAACAAAGCGTCTCCGTGCCCGCCGGCAAGATCGAAGTGACCGAATTCTTCTGGTACGGCTGCCCCCACTGCAACGAGTTCGAACCGCACCTCGAGGCATGGCTCAAGAAACAGAATCCCGACGTCGTGTTCAAGCGCGTGCCCGTCGCGTTCCAGCCGCAGTTCGTGCCGCATCAGAAGCTTTATCACGCAGTCGTCGAACTCGGCGTCGAACCGCAATTGACGCCGAAGATCTTCAACGAAATCCATGTGCAGAAGGACTATCTGCTGACGCCCGAAGCCCAGGCCGATTTCCTCGCGAAGAACGGCGTCGACAAGCAGAAGTTCCTCGCCGCCTATAACTCGTTCGCGAACGACAGCATGGTCAAGCGCGACGAGCAGATGATCGCGGACTACCAGATCGACGGCGTGCCGACGCTCGCGGTCCAGGGCAAGTACGAAACGGGCCCCGGCATCACGAACAGCCTCGACGGCACGCTCAAGGTGCTCGACTTTCTGGTCGCGCAGGTACGCGCGAAGAAGATGTAAAACGTCGTCGGCGTCGGGCATGCTCGACGCGCGTCGATCCGATCCGCGGTCTTCATTCCGGTGAACCGCGGATTTTTTTCGAATGTCGCGGCAAATCGACGCCGCGCATGACGCGCCGCACGGCGCGAGATTCACAGCGAAAAACCGGACTCGCGGCGCATGACGATGGTCTTGCCGCACGAGTCCAACAGGTCGTTTTCACGGTCGCCAAGGGGCGCATATATGAAACCGGAGTCCGCACAGAAGGTCTGGATCACGGGTGCGTCGAGCGGGCTCGGCCTCGCGCTCGCCACACGCTACGCCGAGCAAGGCGCGACGCTCGGCCTGATCGCACGACGCGGCGAACTGCTCGAGGCATTCCGCGCGCGGCATCCGGCGCTCGACATCGCGGTCTACGCGCTCGACGTGCGCGATCATGCGGCGCTCGCCGACGCGGCGCGCGACTTCATGGTGCGCTTCGGATGCCCGGACATCGTGATCGCGAACGCGGGCATCAGCGCCGGTTCCGTCACGGGACGCGGCGATCTCGACGTGTTTCGCGAGATCATGGACATCAACTATCTGTCGACGATCGCGACATTCGAGCCGTTCATCGCACCGATGACCGAGCGCCGACACGGCATGCTCGTCGGCATCACGAGCGTAGCGGGCGTACGCGGCATGCCCGGCGCGGGCGCCTATAGCGCGTCGAAAGCCGCTGCGACGCGGTATCTCGAGAGCTTGCGCGTCGAGCTTCGCGCGGCGGGCGTGGACGTCGTCACGATCGCGCCGGGCTATGTCCGCACGCCGATGACCGCGCGCAACGACTATCCGCGGCCGTTCATCATCGAGCCCGACGTGTTCGCGCGCCGAGCCGTGCGCGCGATCGCGCGCAAGTCGAGGTTCAGCGTGATTCCCTGGCCGATGGCGATCGTGTCGGTCTTGCTGCACGTGCTGCCGCGTTGGCTTTACGATCTGGCATTCGAGCGTGCGCCGCGCAAGAAACGTGCGGCCGACTGATACAGAAGGATGACGTCATGAAGGCGTTCCGTTGGAAGATCGCGCTTGCCGCATGGACGATGGCCGTCGGCCTGACGGCGATGTTCGCGCCTTCGCGCGCGCATGCGGCGGCGCTCGTCGTGTGCACCGAGGCGAGTCCCGACGGATTCGATGTCGTCGAATTCAATTCGCTCGTGACGACGAATGCGTCGGCGGACGTGATCTTCAACGGGCTCGTCGCTTTCGATGCATCGAGCGGCAAGGTCGTGCCGGCGCTCGCCGAGCGATGGGACGTCAGCGCGGACGGACTTCGCTATACGTTCCATCTGCGCGGCGGCGTGCAGTTCCAGAAGACCGCGTGGTTCACGCCGACGCGCGCATTCGATGCGGACGATGTGGTCTTCACGTTCTCGCGCATGCTCGACCCGCAGGCGCCGTGGCACAAGGTCGCGGGTCCGAGCGGCTTTCCGCATGCGCAGTCGATGCAGTTGACCAAGCTCATTCGTTCGATCGACGCGATCGACGCGCAAACCGTGCGCTTTACGCTGAGCGAGCCGAACGCGACGTTCCTGCCGGTTCTGACGATGGGATTCGCGTCGATCTATTCAGCTGAATATGCGGATCAGTTGCTCAAGGCGAACCGGACTGCCGACATGAATACGAAGCCCGTCGGCACGGGCCCGTTCATGCTGCGCAACTACACGAAGGACGCCGTCATTCGCTATGACGTCAATTCCGCGTACTGGGGCGCGAAACCACGGTTCGACAAGCTCATCTATGCGATCACGCCCGACACGGCCGTGCGTCTGCAGAAGGTCAAGACCGGCGAGTGCGCGATCGCGCTGTCACCGAAGCCGCAGGATGTGCTCGCCGCGCGCAGCGACAAGAAGTTCAAACTCAGCGAGCGGCCCGCGTTCATGACGGCCTTCGTCGCGATCAATACGCAGCACGCGCCGCTCGACAATCCGAAGGTGCGTCAGGCGATCAACCTCGCGTTCGATCGCGATACGTATGTGAAGGCGGTGTTCGACGGCACCGCGACGCCCGCGGTCGGGCCGTATCCCGAGACGGCGGCATCTGTGGTGGCTTCCGCGGCGGCATCCACTGCAGCGGCATCGTACGCCCGTGCCTCGGCCGAGGCGGCTTCGCGCGACGCGCGCGGCGCGCGGCCCTATCCGCACGACATCGCCGCCGCGAAGAAGCTGCTTGCCGAGGCGGGTTACGCAAACGGCTTCACGACGACGATCTGGACGCGCCCGACGGGCAGCGTACTGAATCCCGATCCGAAACTGTCGGCCGAATTGCTGCAGGCCGATCTCGCGAAGATCGGCATCACGGCGCAGATCAAGGTGGTCGAGTGGGGCGAGTTGATCCGCTCGGCGAAGCAGGGACAGCACGATCTGCTGTTCATGGGCTGGGCCGGCGACAACGGCGATCCGGACAACTTCCTGACGCCGCAATTCAGTTGTGCCTCGGTCCAATCGGGCATCAATTTCGCGCGCTATTGCGACCCGAAGCTCGACGCGCTGATCGGCGACGCGCGCAGAACGAACGACCCGGCCAAGCGCGCGGCCGACTACGACAAGGCCCGGCAGATGATCCACGACGCGGCGCTGTGGGTGCCGCTCGCGTATCCGACAGCGGCGGCGGTCATGCGTCCGAATGTCGAGGGGTTTGCGGCGAGTCCGTTCGGGCGCGTCGATTTTACGCAGGTGACGGTGAATTAGGGCCGCGCCATCGTTACGCCGCAAACCTCAACACCCCATCCTCACCCCGCTCGCGCCGCACCTCGCCGCGATGCCAGAGCACGTGCAGATGCGCGAGCGCCTCGCCCATCGCGAACGTGATCTGATGCGTATCGAGCGCGCGCTTGAACATCATCGGCAGAATATCGGCCGCGCTGCACGGCCGCGACGCGCATGCGTCACGCACCTCCTGAAGCCGCGCCGCGTGGTGATCGCGCAATTGCGCGAGCCGCGTATGCAGGCCGACGAACGGCTTGCCGTGCGACGGCAACACGAGCGTCTGCTCGGGCAACGCGTCATAACGGTCGAGCGACGCGAGAAACCACGCAAGCGGGTCCGCCTCGGGCTCGACATCGAACACCGACACATTCGTCGAGATCCTCGGCAACACCATATCGCCCGAAATCAGCACATCGCCGTGCGCCGATGCGAGCGCGCAGTGTTCGGACGAGTGACCGAAACCCGTGATGACGCGCCAATCGCGTGCGCCGATCCGGATCGTGTCGCCCTCGCGCATGCGTCGATACGCGTCGGGCATGCGCGGCACGAGCTTGCTGTAGTAATCCTTGCGCGCGCGGATTCTCTCGATCGCATCGGCATCCTGCATGCCGTGCAGCACGAAATGCCGCGCGGCGGCTTCACCGCCCGCGCTCGATCCCGATACGTCGCCGATGCACAGCGTGCGCGCCGTCATGTACTCGCCAAGCGACATCCAGAGCCGCACGTCCCAGCGCTTGCGATCGCCGCCCGCGCAGATCCAGTGCGCGAGCCCGACATGATCGGGATGGAAGTGCGTGACGATCACGCGCAGCACGGGCAGACCGTCGAGTTCGGCGTCGAAGATGCGTTCCCAATGGGTCTTGATCGTCGGGTCCGTGATCCCGCAATCGACGACGGTCCAACCGGGCTGGCCGTCGATCTCGTCGCGCAGCAGCCAGAGATTGATATGGTCGAGCGCGAACGGCAACGGCATCCGGACCCAGCGGATGCCGGGCGCGACCTCGACGACATGCCCCGCATCGGGCAAACGCTCGCCAAGCGGGTAGGTCAGTTGCTGTTCGAGTACGTTCATAAGCGCTTCATCGGAAAAAAGAGGCCGGATCGATGAACCCGCGCGCCGTGTGTCGCGGCGGCCCGAGGTTGACGATTACGTCAACCTCGATTGTAATCGTCCGAATCCGATGCCGTCGGCGACGCGTGAGATCGGCAGGCCCCATGGACGCGGACAACCGCCTCCCGGCCGCGCGCCGCCGGGCTTCGCGACGATTCGACGCGGCATCGTTCCCGCCTTCCCCGTACCTCGCCATGAGCACCCGCTACACGATTGCTGAACTCGCGAAGGAATTCGACATCACGCCGCGCGCCATCCGGTTCTATGAAGACCAGGGTCTGCTCGCGCCGCAGCGCGAAGGCGCGAGCGGCCAGATCCGCGTCTATTCGGGCCACGATCGGACGCGTCTGCGGCTCACGCTGCGCGGCAAGCGGCTCGGCTTCACGCTGACCGAGATCAAGCGGCTGCTCGATCTCTACGAATCGCCGACCGACACCGTACCGCAACTCAAGGCCTTTCTCGCAACGATCGCCGACCACCGGCAAGTGCTTGAACGCCAGCTCGAAGACCTGACGGCGACGCTCGAGGATCTCGCGCAATATGAAGCGCAGTGCAAAGCGTTGCTCGACGGTGCGTCGCGCGACGACGCGGCGGACGCGGCGTGAAGCGGGGCGAAAGCGATGCACACCGCTCATCCCCCAACCTTCCGTAAAATAACGCCCATCCCGCATGCGCCACGCGCATCCCCCGCGTTCAGGCTCGCACTTGCGGCCCGACGCCCCGCTTCAAGGAGCCTCATGACAGACCACGGACCGCACAACCATTCGTTCTCGCTCGACGAGCTGTTCCGCAACAACGATGAATGGGTCTCGCGCATGCTCGGCGACGATCCCGACTTCTTCTCGCGACTCAAAGACCAGCAGTCGCCCGACTTCCTCTGGATCGGCTGCTCCGATTCACGCGTACCCGCGAACCAGATCATCGGCCTGCCTCCCGGCGAAGTCTTCGTTCACCGCAATATCGCGAACGTCGTCGGCCCCTCGGATCTCAACTGCCTGTCGGTCATCCAGTTCGCGGTCGATCTGCTCAAGATCAAGCACATCATGGTCGTCGGTCACTACGGATGCTCGGGCGTCGGCGCGGCCGTGTTCGACAAGCGCGTCGGCCTTGCCGACAACTGGCTCCAGCACGTCCACGACGTCCACGACAAACATCGCGATCTGCTCGCGAACTGGCCGCTCGGCGAAGCGCGTCATCGTCGGCTCGTCGAACTCAACGCGATCGAACAAGCCGCACACGTGTGCCGCACGACCGTCGTGCGCGACGCCTGGGCGCGCGGCCAGTCGCTGACCGTTCATGCATGGGTCTACGGCGTACACGACGGCCGCCTGCGCGATCTCGGCATGACCGTCGATGCCGGCGACGCGCTCGACCCCGTCTACGAGGCATGCGTCGCCTCGCTCGCGCCGGGCGCGCAACGCCTGCGTCACGTGCCGCCCGAACGCTCGCCCGAAGTCCCCGCGGCATGAAACGAAACGGCGACGGGCCGCGTCGGCGCCTAGCCTGACGGCCTCGACGCGGGATGCCACGACGCGCAAGCCGACGCGAACCCGAGGATCGCGCGACGGCACGCGCCGGAAACCATTCTGAGGGAGACACGCATGTCGGATTCCATCGTGATCGTGGGCGCGGCGCGCACGCCGCTCGGCGGATTTCAAGGCGAACTCGCATCGCTGAGCGCGCCGCAACTCGGCGCCCACGCGATCCGCGCGGCCGTCGAACGCGCGGGCCTCGCGGCCTCGGCGATCGACGAGGTCGTCATGGGCTGCGTGCTGCCGGCCGGCCAGGGCCAGGCGCCCGCGCGACAAGCCGCGCTCGGCGCGGGACTGCCGTTGTCGACGGGCTGCACGACCGTCAACAAGATGTGCGGCTCCGGCATGCGCGCCGCGATGTTCGCGCACGACATGCTCGTCGCGGGCTCGCTCGACGTCATCGTCGCGGGCGGCATGGAGAGCATGAGCAACGCGCCCTACCTGCTTCCGAAGGCGCGCGCGGGCATGCGCATGGGACACGGCCAGGTCCTCGACCACATGTTTCTCGACGGACTCGAGGACGCCTACGACAAGGGCCGTCTGATGGGCACGTTCGCCGAAACCTGCGCCGATGAATTCGGCTTCACACGCGAGGCGCAGGACGCCTTCGCGCTCGAATCGCTCCGACGCGCGCGACACGCCAACGACAGCGGCGCGTTCGACTGGGAAATCGCACCCGTCACGCTCGCCACGCGAACCGGCGAGCACCGCATCGACAAGGACGAACAACCGTACTCGGCACGCCCCGACAAGATTCCGACGCTCAAGCCCGCGTTCCGACACGACGGCACGGTGACCGCCGCGAATGCCTCGTCGATTTCGGACGGCGCAGCCGCGCTCGTCATGATGCGCGAGACCACGGCGTCGAAGTTCGGCGCCGTGCCGCTCGCGCGCGTCGTCGCGCACAGCACGTTCGCGCATGCGCCCGATCACTTCACGACCGCGCCGATCGGCGCGCTCGCCACCCTGTTCGACAAAACCGGCTGGCGCGCCGCCGACGTCGATCTCTATGAAATCAACGAGGCCTTCGCCGTCGTCACGATGGCGGCGATGCGCGAGCACGCGCTCCCGCACGATCGCGTCAACGTACACGGCGGCGCGTGCGCGCTCGGTCATCCGATCGGCGCCTCGGGCGCGCGCATCGTCGTGACGCTGCTCGGCGCACTGCGCAGCCGCGGCGCGCGACGCGGCGTCGCGAGCCTGTGCATCGGCGGCGGCGAAGCCACCGCATTGGCCATCGAGGTCCTGTGAACACGACGCGCCCTTCGAACCTCTCAGGCGGCGGCAAGCGCGCGCCGCTCGCGCCGTGTCCGTGCGGCGGCCGCGCGCTCGACGCCAAGTCGAAACCCGCGGCAAGCTACGACACATGCTGCGCACGCTTCATCGAAGAGGGCCAGTTGCCCGCGACAGCCGAGCAACTGATGCGCTCGCGCTATACGGCATACGTGCTCGAACGCTACGACTACCTGCGCGCGACGTGGGATCCGTCGACGTGTCCCGCGGACCTCGGCGCGGAACCCGGCCCTCAGTGGCTCGGTCTCGACGTCAAACTTCACGTGCAATCCGATGCGACGCACGCGATCGTCGAGTTCGTCGCGCGATACAAGACCGGCGGCCGCGGGCATCGGCTCCATGAGATCAGCCGCTTCACGCGCGCCGACGACGGGCGCTGGCGCTACGTCGACGGCAACGTCTCCGAATCATGACGAATCCGTGCGCACGCGCTTTACGGCGGATCTCGCTGTTGCGTCGTGCGCTCGCCGCGCTCTCGTTGAGTCTGATGACCATCGCGCTTGTATCGGCGAGTCCGCTCGATGCCGCGATGAATGAATCCGTCGTGCGCATTCCCGTGCAGGATGCGCCGGACCTCCGGCTCGAGACGACGATCTTCAAACCCGACGGCCCGGGTCCTTTTCCGCTCGTCGTCTTCAATCACGGGCGCGATGCGGGCGACCCGCGCATGCAGCCGCGCAGCAGACCGCTCGCGTTCGCGCGCGAGTTCGTGCGGCGCGGCTATGTCGTCGCCGTGCCGAATCGCCGAGGCTTCGCGGGCTCGGACGGCACGTATCCCGACACGGGCTGCGATCTCGAAGCCGACGGCGTCGCGCAGGCGCGCGATATCGCCGCCACCGTCGACGCGCTCGCGCGCACCGGCTATGTCGATGCGTCCCGGGTGCTCGTCGCGGGGGTCTCGCACGGCGGCTTTGCCAGCCTCGCCTATGGCGCGTCCGACTTCGCGAGCACGGCGAGCTCGACGGGCACGGCCGCGCCTTTGCGCGTGCGCGGCATCCTGAATTTCTCGGGCGGCCTGCGCAAGGACGCCTGCGCACGATGGCGCGACACGCTCACACGCGCCTTCGCCGACTTCGGCGCGCGCACGCGCGTGCCGACACTCTGGTTCTACGGCGACAACGACCGCGTCTTCGACGCGCCGCTCGTCGCGTCGCTCGATCGCGCCTATGTCTCGGCGGGCGGCATCGCGACGCGCATCGACTACGGGCGCTACAAGGACGACGCGCACGGTCTCGTCGGCGATCGCGACGGAGTCCGGATCTGGTGGCCCGCGACGCAACGATTTCTACAGGCGGTCGGCATGCCGACCGCGATCGCGTACCGCATCGACGACCCGCGCGACGCACGGCCGCGCCCCCACGCGAGCGGCTACGCCGCGCTCGATGCCGTCGACGCCGTGCCCTATCTCGACGACACGGGCCGCATCGCTTATTTGCGCTTTCTCGCGCAACCGAACCCCCGCGTCTTTGCGATTTCGCAATCCGGACGCTGGTCATGGGCCGCCGGAGGAGACGACCCGTTCGCCGAGGCTATCGACACTTGTTCTCAACGTGCGCGAACGCCGTGCAAAGCCTACGCAATCGACGACATCGTCGTCTGGCAAGGCCGATAAAGCAATGTCGCGCAAGTGTCCGGTTTGAGGAATAATCGGGCACCTGCCGGACCGGCGAACGCATCGACTGTCGAGCGTCGCCGGGTGCCTTTGCCAAGAGGAATGCGTGCGATGACACAATCTCCCGCGACACTCCAGCGTATCGCCGTCGAACAGCGCGGCGCGATTGCGACCGTGACGCTTGCGCGACCCGAGCTGCGCAATGCGTTCGACGATCTCACGATCGTCGAGCTGACGGGCGCGTTCCGCGCGCTCTCGGACGACGCCTCCGTGCGCGCGATCGTGCTCGCGGCGCAAGGCACGGCGTTCTGCGCGGGCGCCGATCTCGGATACATGCAGCGCATGGCCCACTTTTCGGAGGCGGAGAACCGCGCCGACGCCGTCGGGCTCGCGACGATGCTCAACACGCTCTATACGTGCGCGAAGCCGGTCATCGCGCGCGTCCAGGGCGACGCCTACGCGGGCGGTCTGGGTCTCGTGGCGGCGGCCGATATCGCGATCGCAGCCGACGGCGCGCAGTTCTGCCTGTCCGAAGCGCGGCTCGGACTGCTGCCCGCGACGATCGCCCCGTATGTGATTCGCGCGATCGGCGAGCGCGCGGCGCGACGCTATGTCGTGAGCGCCGAACGGTTCGATGCGCGCGAGGCGCTGCGCCTCGGACTCGTGCACGACGTCGTGCCGCGCGACGCGCTCGACGCGTCGATCGAGCGCGTCGCGCAGGCGATCGCGGGCAACGGCCCGCAGGCGGTCATCGAATGCAAGCGCCTCGTGCGCGACATCGCGGGGCGGCCGATCGACACCGCGCTCATGCTCGACACGGCCGACCGTATCGCGCGCGTGCGCGGCTCCGAAGAGGGCCGCGCGGGTATCGCCAGTTTTCTACAAAAAGACAGCCCGCCATGGGCGGCGCGCTAACACGGGGGTAAGGCAGTTGAATCAGCGATCGAATCCATCGCCCGGCGCGGACTGGGTGACACGAAGCAAACGTGCGGTCTGGCATCCGTGCACGCAGATGAAGCATCACGAGACGTCGCCGATGATCCCGATCGCGCGCGGCCAGGGCCCGTGGCTCTACGACGTCGACGGCAAACGCTATCTCGATGCGATCAGCTCGTGGTGGGTCAATCTGTTCGGTCATGCGAACCCGACGATCAACGCCGCGCTCAAGACCCAGCTCGACACGCTCGAACACGCGATGCTCGCCGGCTGCACGCACGAAAGCGCGATCGAACTCGCCGAGCGGCTGTCGGCGTTGACGGGACACACGCTCGGGCACGCGTTTTACGGCTCCGACGGCGCGTCGGCCGTCGAGGTCGCGCTCAAGATGAGCTTCCATTTCTGGCGCAACAGCGGCCGCGCGAGCAAGCGCGAGTTCGTCTGCCTCAAGGGCAGCTATCACGGTGAAACGATCGGCGCGCTCGGCGTGACCGATGTCGCGATCTTCCGCGACGCCTACGATCCGCTGATCCAGCGCGCGCATACGGTCGCGGCGCCCGATTCGCGCGACGAGGCGTCGGTGCGCGCGAGTGTGGCCGCCCTCGCCGAACTCTTCGCGGCGCGCGGCGATTCGATCGCGGCGTTCATCGTCGAGCCGCTCGTCCAGTGCGCGGCCGGCATGGTCATGCATCCGCCCGCGTTTCTCGCGGCCGTGCGCAAGCTCTGCGACATGTACAACGTGCATCTGATCGCCGACGAGATCGCGGTCGGCTGCGGTCGCACGGGCACCTTCTTCGCGTGCGAGCAGGCCGGCATCTGGCCCGATCTGCTGTGCCTGTCGAAGGGCATCACGGGCGGCTATCTGCCGTTGTCGGTCGTGCTCTCGCGCGATGCGATCTTCGACGCGTTCTACGACGACGACACCGCGCGCGCGTTCCTGCATTCGCACTCGTACACGGGCAACCCGCTCGCCTGCCGCGCGGCGATCGCGACGCTCGATCTGTTCGAGAGCGGCGACGTGCTCAACACGAACCGCGAGAAATCCGCGCGCCTCGCGCGCGTGCTCGAACCCTTGTCGAACCACCCGGCCGCGCGGAATCTGCGCCAATGCGGGACGATCTTCGCGTTCGACGCGGCGATCACGCGTCCCGAGTCGGCGAAGACGTTCTCGCGCCGCTTCTTCGAAACGGCGCTGCGTCACGAAATGCTGCTGCGCCCGATCGGCACGACGGTCTATGTCATGCCGCCGTACATCCTCGGCGACGAGGACATCGATCTGCTCGGCTGGCGCACGCGCGCGATCTTCGAACATGTGATGGCTCTGGACCTGTAGTTGGCTATGCATTTGCTGGACGATTTGAACCGGCGCCTCGCGGATCTCCGATCGCAAGGCGCGACCCGCTCGCGCAGGGTCATCGAAACGGGCTGCGCCGCGCATCTGCGCGTCGACGGCCGCACGCTCGTCGGCTTCGCGAGCAACGACTATCTGGGCCTCGCCTCGCACCCCGCATTGCGCGAGGCGCTGGCCGAAGGCGCCGCGAAATACGGCGCGGGCAGCGGCGGATCGCATCTGCTCGGCGGGCACGCCGAGTCGCATGCGATGCTCGAAGACGCGCTCGCGGCGTTCTGCGGCGGCTTTGTCGATCATGCGCGCGCGCTGTTCTTCTCGACGGGCTATATGGCGAATCTCGCGGTGATCTCGGCGCTCGCGGGCCCGGACGCGACGATCTACTCGGACGCGTTGAACCACGCTTCGCTGATCGACGGCATGCGGCTCTCGCGCGCGACCGTGCGCGTGTTTGCCCATGCGGATCTCGACGCGCTCGATGCGATGCTGCGCGCCGACGCGGATCGATATGCGAGTGCGCGTACCGAAGCAGGGGCCCACGCAGGGACCAATGCAAACGCGCCCGTGCGACTCATCGTGACGGACACCGTCTTCAGCATGGACGGCGACATCGCACCGCTCGCCGCGCTGCTGCGGCTCGCCGAGACGCATCGCGCATGGCTCGTCGTCGACGACGCGCACGGCTTCGGCGTGCTCGGCCGCGAAGGCCGCGGCGCGCTCGACGCCGCGGGCCTGCGCTCGGATCATCTGATCTACGTCGGCACGCTCGGTAAAGCAGCCGGTGTCGCGGGCGCATTCGTCGTCGCACATCCGAGCGTCATCGAGTGGCTCGTGCAGCGCGCGCGCACCTATATCTTCACGACGGCTTCGCCGCCGGCCGTCGCGCACGCGGTCCTCGCGAGCCTCGCGCTGATCCGCGGCGACGAAGGCGAGCGGCGTCGCCGCCACCTGCGGCACCTGATCGGCCGCACGCGGGCGCTGCTGGCGCGCACGCGCTGGCGCGCCGTCGCTTCGACGACGGCCGTCCAGCCGTTGATCATCGGCTCGAACGCGGCCACGCTCGCCGTCGCGTCGGCACTCGACGCGGACGGTCTCTGGGTCCCCGCGATCCGTCCGCCGACGGTCCCCGCCGGCACCTCGCGGCTGCGGATTTCATTGTCGGCCGATCATTCGGACGACGATCTCGATCGTCTCGAGCGCAGCCTCGTCGCCGCGAGCGCGGCCCCGCTCGCGGCATGACGCGCATGCCTGACTCGCCACCGGACACCGCCATGACCCTGCACACTCCTTCGACATCCGAACCGCGTGCGGCCCGTGCGCGCGGCGTGTTCGTGACCGGCACCGACACCGAGATCGGCAAGACGTTCGTTTCGTGCGCGATCCTGCATGCGCTGCGCGGCATCGGCGTGCGTCCCGCGGCGATGAAGCCGATCGCATCGGGCGCGGTCTGGCGCGACGACGCGTGGCACAACGACGATGTCGATGCGCTCGTCGACGCGGCCGCCGTCGAGCTGCCGCCCGAAATCATGACGCCGTATCTGTTTCCGACGCCCGCCGCGCCGCATATCGTCGCCGCGCGCGAGGGCGCGACGCTCGACATCGCGCGTATCGTCGCGTGTCACGACGATGCGCAGGCGCGCGCCGACTACGTCGTCGTCGAAGGCGTCGGCGGGTTTCGCGTGCCGCTCGACGAGCAGCTCGACACAGGCGATCTCGCGGTCGCGCTCGGCTTGCCCGTCGTGCTCGTCGTCGGCATGCGGCTCGGGTGCCTGAGCCACGCGCTGCTGAGCGCCGAAGCCATCGTCGCGCGCGGACTCACACTCGCGGGCTGGGTCGCGAACCGCATCGACCCGGACTTCGCGCTCGCCGACGCGAACATCGACACGCTGCGCCGCCGCTTCGCGTCGCCGGGCGTCGCGAGCGGGCCGGGCCGCCTCCCCTATGCCGTGCCGATGCTCGGCATCGTGCCGTTTCTGAAACCGGCGCAACCGCGTATCGCGGCCGCCAGCCTCGACGTCGCACCGCTGCTCGCGGCGTCCGATCGTGAAGGAAGACCTGATGACGCTTGACACCTCCATCCCCACGCGCCCGGCCGACGCCGGCCATACGACCCGCGGATCCGCCGCCCACGCTCAGACCGCGCACGCCACGCCGAACGCCTCGACCGCGCGCTGGACCGTCGCGTCCGTCGTCGCGCTTTTCGATCTGCCGTTCAACGATCTGCTCTTCAGGGCGCAGCAAGTCCATCGCGCGCACTTCGATCCGAACCTCGTGCAGCTTTCGACGTTGTTGTCGATCAAGACGGGCGGCTGCCCCGAGGACTGCGCGTATTGCCCGCAGTCCGCGCATCACGATACGGGCGTGGACGCCGACAAGCTCATGCCGCTCGACGACGTGCTCGACGCCGCGCGCAACGCGAAAGCGCACGGTGCGACACGCTTCTGCATGGGCGCCGCATGGCGCAGCCCGAAGGACCATCATCTCGAACAGGTCGCGCAGATGGTGCGCGGCGTCAAGGCGCTCGGCCTCGAAACGTGCGTGACGCTCGGCATGCTTCGCGAGGACCAGGCGCACTCGCTCAAGCAAGCCGGACTCGACTACTACAACCACAACCTCGACACGTCGCCCGAGTTCTACGGCCAGATCATCAGCACGCGGACGTATCAGGATCGGCTCGATACGCTCGAACACGTGCGCGACGCGGGCATCAACGTCTGTTGCGGCGGCATCGTCGGCATGGGCGAATCGCGGCGCGAACGCGCGGGTCTCATCGCGCAGCTCGCGAATCTCGATCCGTATCCCGAGTCGGTGCCGATCAACAATCTCGTACAGGTCGAAGGCACGCCGCTCGCGGGCACCGCCGCGATCGATCCGTTCGAGTTCGTCCGTACGATCGCGGTCGCGCGGATCGCAATGCCGCGCGCGATGGTGCGTCTGTCGGCGGGTCGCGAGCAGATGGACGAGGCGCTGCAGGCGCTGTGCTTCGCCGCGGGCGCGAACTCGATCTTCTACGGCGACAAGCTGTTGACGACGGGCAATCCGCAGGCCGACGCGGATCGCCGATTGCTCGAACGGCTCGGCATGCGCTCGGAGACTGCGGCGAACTGAGCGGCACGAACGATGCGGGACGCGCTGAGCATGACGATCTGAACGCGATGGTCCGCATCCGGGGGCCTGAGCGCGATGAACTGAGCGCGACGGCTCAAGCCGGGTCGATCGAGTGCGGCCCGCGCGCAGTGGGCCTACAATCGAGCCTGTTCATCCCGTGCCGCGTCCGGCATGCGGATCGAGGAGGAGACAGTCATGCTGCCGCGCAAGGTCAAGCTCGTCGAGGTCGGTCCGAGAGACGGCTTGCAGAATGAAAAGGCGTTCGTCTCGACCGAGGTCAAGGTCGAACTCGTGAACCGTCTGGCCGACGCGGGGTTTCCGAACGTCGAATCCGCGTCGTTCGTCTCGCCGAAGTGGGTGCCGCAGATGGCGGACGGCGCCGACGTCATGCGCCGCATCGGACGGCGCGACGGCACGCTCTACTCAGCGCTGACGCCCAATATGAAAGGCCTCGAAGCGGCGCTCGACGCGCGCGTCGGCGAGATCGTCATCTTCGGCGCGGCGAGCGAGCCGTTCTCGCAGAAGAACATCAATTGCAGCATCGCCGAGAGCGTCGAGCGCTTTCGGCCCGTCGCGCGCGCCGCAAAGGATGCGGGCGTGCGCGTGCGCGGCGCGATCAGTTGCGCGCTCGGCTGCCCGTATCAGGGCGACGTGCCGGTCGCGTCGGTCGTCAGCGTCGCGCAGATGCTCGACGAACTCGGCTGCGACGAAATCGACGTGGCCGACACGATCGGCGTCGGCACCGCCGGCCGCGTGCGCGCCGTGTTCGACGCGGTCTCGCGCGTGATCGATCGCTCGCGTTTATCGGGTCACTTTCACGACACCTACGGTCAGGCGCTCGCGAACATCCTCGCGTCGCTCGAGGCCGGCATCACGATTTTCCATGCATCGGTCGCCGGGCTCGGCGGATGTCCGTATGCGAAGGGCGCGACGGGCAACGTCGCGACCGAGGACGTGCTGTATCTGCTCGACGGTCTCGGCATCGAAACGGGTGTCGACCTCGCGAAGGTCGTCGCAGCCGGCGCCTTCATCTCCGAGGCGCTCGGTCGACCGAACGGATCGCGCGCCGGCAAGGCGCTGTCGACCCAACACCGGGCCGCGCGCGAAGCGGCCCTCTCCTGACACGCCTCACACATTGAGCATCACGATGGAAGCCACACCGCACGACGCATTGCCCGACGCCGCACGCCGCGTCGCCGAACTCCTCGAAACGCACGGTTGCGCGAAGCCGATCGTCATGCTGCCCGCGACGGGCAAAACGTCGGCCGAAGCCGCCGCGGGCCTCGGTTGCGAAGTCGCGCAGATCGCGAAGTCGATCATTTTTCGCCGCGTGACCGATAATGCGCCGGTCCTCGTCATCGCGAGCGGCGCGAACCGCGTCGACGAAACAAAGGTCGCCGCGCATGTCGGACCGCTCGGCAAAGCCGATGCGCGCTTCGTGCGCGAGCAGACCGGCTATGCGATCGGCGGTGTCTGCCCGATCGGACACGCGACGAAGCCCGTGACGCTGATCGACGCGGATCTGCTCGGACTCGACAGCCTCTGGGCCGCCGCCGGGCACCCGCATGCGGTGTTCAATCTGTCGCCGCAGGAACTCGTCGCGTTGACGGGCGCGCCCGTCGTCGACGTCAAGGCATAGGCGGGTAGCGACGAAGGCGTGGCGAAGTCGCGGTATCGAAGCAGTCGCATCGCAGTGTGGAAGGACCGGTCGACATCGGGAGACCGATGCACGCGCGGGGAAACGCGTGCGCGACCGGCGGACCCTCGGATAGGGTCGACGTATGCAGCAGCAGGAACCGGTGCAGTCAAGGGCGTAGCGAGTGCAGTAAGCGTGTCGAGGGCGCGGATCGTGCGCGGCCTCATCCCTGTGTATCAGATGGTTCGACGACAATGACAACACATTCCAGTTTCGCGCCGAAGATCGTACGCACCGGCGAAATCCTGCATCACACGTTTCAACTCACGCCCGAGAACGTGCGCAAGTTCGCGAACGCCGCCGAGGATCACAATCCGCTGCATCACAACACGCTCTATGCGATGGACTCGCGTTTCGGCGGGCTCATCGCATCGGCGACGCAGGTCCTGTCGCTGTTTATGGCCGTGCCCGCCAGCCATTACTCGCAAGCGCATCAGCCGCTCGGCCTCGAATTCGGTTTCCAGCTGCGCAAGGCCGCGATGGCGACCGACTTGCTGATCTTCCGCTGGGTCGTGACCGATGCCACCTACAAGGACACGCTCGAAGGCGACATCGTGACGCTCGAGGGCACCGTCAAGAACGAGGCGGGCGACACGCTCGTGACCGGCAGCGCCAAAGTGCTCGTCACGGAGAAGATCTAGGTACGGACGGCGCGTGCCGCGCGTGTGCGAGGTCGGAGTTCGACATGCGCGTGTGCGACATGCGCGTGTGCGACATGCGCGTTTGCGACATGCGCGTTTGCGACGTGCGCGTGTGTGAGGTGCGCTTGTCCTAGGTGCGCGTTTGCGAGGTACGCGTGCGAGATGCGCACGCGCCGCGTAGGCGAACGTACGGCGGCGGCGCGGCGGCATGCGCTCGCCGGCTCGCGCACCCGCGTGTCACGCGCTTCGAATGGAGGTCGCTCAAGGAGGATCGATCGATTCGGAGTCCTGTGAACCATCGACCCAAAAGAAAGCCGCTCGCACAGTGGCGAACGGCCCAATTGTGACGTGATCATCCGTCGTTTTTGATGCTACGCCGCGCCCACGGGGCCAGCATCGGGACTTTCCCTGAACGCCGCATACGCCTGCAAGCTGAACGCCAAACGCGCCCGTAAGCGCGCACCGACGCGCGTTTCAGCACGCACGCGTATCGAAGAACCGCGACATCTCGTCGAGCAAGGCATCGGGCGCGCGCTCGGGGATGCAAGGCTCGCATTCGAGTGCGCGACCCGAGGTGTCGCGCGCGATCTGCTTCCAGCTCTCGATCGGCACGATGGGCCAATCCGCGCGCGCGGCCCAGAGCACGCGAACCGGACATGCGATCTTCTGCCCGCGCTCGAGATTCGCGCGCGTGCGCTCGCGCTCGTCGCGTTCGGGATCGCCGCGGTCATCGGATTCCACGAGTCGATCCGCATCGGCGGGCAGCGCCGGCGCCGTATCGAGCACCATGATCCGATCGATCCGGCCGCCGTAGTCAAGCGCGAGGCGCTGCGCGACCCGCGCGCCCGTATCGTGTCCGCAGATCATGAACTGCGCGAAACCCAGGGCATCCATCAATGCGGCGCAATCGGCCGCGATATCGCGCGCACCCTGCGAAGAGGCGCCGTGTCTCGGCACGGACGCGTGCGATTCATGCGGCGCCGAGGCGGCAGCGCGCGTCGCACGCGTTCCTTCGAAGTCGATATCGAGGACGACGATCGCATGGCGCTCGGCGAGCCGGCCCGCGATCGATTCCCAAAGCTGGGCGGTCTGCGCGTGACCATGCAATAGCAGCAGCGGCGGTCCTTCGCCCGCGCGATAGCCGCGCATCGACGCACCGCCCGTCGTCCATTCGAAATCCGTGAAATCCGCAAAACGCATCGCGTTCGTGTCCTCGAAGAGATCCATGTGCCGATCGTGCGTCGCGCCCGAGTCGCGCGCCGAGGCCGCCCATCGATCGGCATCGCCGCGCGTCGGCGTACCGGATCGTCGCGCAGCAAGTCGGGAGATTGTAGGAGGCTGGCGTGTCCGAGACTGCGTTTGAGGGCCGGTTTTCGTAGAACCTGAGTACTCGTTCGAAAACCCGTCGAGCACGATTTGCGCAATGCCCCTACAATAGAACGGTCGTTCGCAAATTGACCGAACCCCTCGTTTGCGTCATGTTGTGTGCCGGGACAGCCGGCACGCGACACGCGCGAGTCCGCTCGATCCGAACGCATCCGCCATGCGCCGCCTGCCGCGGCCGACGGGTTCGACACCCGCGCCCCGCGGCGGCCGATCAACGAGGAGACAGTAGATGGCGCTTCCATCCGTTCTGCAAAACCTGACGCTGCCGGTCATCGCGTCGCCGATGTTCATCGTGAGCTACCCCGAACTTGTCCTCGCCCAGTGCAAGGCCGGCATCGTGGGATCCTTCCCCGCGCTCAATGCGCGCCCCGCCGAGAAACTCGACGAGTGGCTCACGCAGATCGAGGAAGAACTCGCCGCGTATCGGGCCGCGCATCCGGACGCGACCATCGGACCGATCGCGGTCAATCAGATCGTGCACGCGTCGAACGCGCGTCTCGAACACGACATCCGGGTTTGCGTCGAGCATCGCGTGCCGATCTTCATCACGAGCCTGCGCGCGCCGCCGCGCGAGATGATCGACGCCGTGCACGCGTACGGCGGCATCGTGCTGCACGACGTCATCAATCTGCGTCACGCGCAGAAAGCGCTCGAAGCGGGCGTCGACGGGCTGATCCTCGTCGCGGCCGGCGCCGGCGGCCACGCGGGCATGCTGTCGCCGTTCGCGCTCGTCGGCGAAGTGCGCCGGATCTTCGACGGGCCGATCATCCTGTCAGGGTCGATCGCGACGGGCGACGCGATCCTCGCCGCGCAGGCGATGGGCGCCGATCTCGCCTATGTCGGCACACGCTTCATTGCGACGCAGGAAGCCCATGCGGCCGAGGTCTACAAGAGCGCGATCGTCGATGCGAGCGCATCGGACATCATCTACACGAACCTGTTCACGGGCGTGCACGGCAACTACATCAAGCAAAGCATCGTCAACGCGGGACTCGATCCCGAGAACCTGCCCGTGTCCGACAAGTCGAGCATGAATTTCGGCGACGGGGGTGCGAAAGCCAAGGCGTGGAAAGACATCTGGGGCGCCGGTCAGGGTGTCGGGCTCATGGACGACGTGCCGAGCGTCGCCGAACTGATCGGCCGCTTGCGGGCCGAGTACGACGCGGCGCGGCAACGCATCGCGGCACGCTGAGCGACGCATCGCAGAGGGCGGTCGCCACACTGGGGCTTCCCACTGAGGGGATTGCCGCCCTGGAGGGGCCTCCTGCCCTATGAAGATCGCCGCGCCAGGAGAATCGTTTCACGAAGGGACGGCCCATCGTGCGAGCGGACGCGCTTCAGCGTGAAGCGCGCCCTCGCGCGAGCGACAGCGTCGCGATCAGAAGCCGAACAGCGCCGTCGAGAAGGTCAGGCGCGCGAGCACGATCAGCAGCACCTGGATGATCAGAAACAGCACGAGCGGCGAGAGATCCATGCCGCCGACGAGCGGGATCGCGCGGCGGATCGGATTCAGGAACGGCGCGGTCAGTTGCATCGTGACGCCCATCGCCGGCGAGCGCGGATTGACCCACGACAGCACCGCGAGCAGCAGCGTCGTCCAGAGCAGCAACTGGAGCGCCCATTTGATGACCGTCAGCAGCGCGATCAGCAAGGCCTGCGGAAACACGCCGAGCGGCGACGCGCCCGTCGACCCGGCCAGCAAGACGAGATAAACGAGCGCCACGACGTAGGCGGCGACGAGGCTCGTCCAATCGATGTTGCGCACGTTCGGGATCGCCTTGCGCAGCGGCAGCACGAGCCAGTTGCTGAGCTGGAAGACGGTGTGGGAAATCGGATTGAACGGCGGCAATCGCACCGCGAGCATCCACGCGCGCAGCAACAGCACGGCGCCAAATAATGTGAACACGGTGTCGAGCAGAAAACTGGCTACGTCGCCGAACATTGAAGCTCCTCGTTGATCTGATGCGTCTGCGGATTGTCGCATGAGGCGCGCACCGCGCGACATCCATGCCGTCCGCCGTCAACTGTGCAGCGCCGCGCACAGTTCGGCGCCGGTCGAGGTCCGGGGTCCAAGTTCCACGGCTCAAGGTCCGGGGTCGGCGAACGCGCGTAGCCCATCGCCCGTCAGCGATCTCGACGGCCGCCGTTCACGCTTCACCGGTCGCGCATCGGCAATCGCGCGATCCACGCGCGTCCACGGGGGTCGGCTCGATCGCGGGGCCGCACGGACTGCAACGATCGCCGCCGCTCGAACTCGATCCACCGTCCCGGGCCCGCAAAACAAACAGCCCGGCGAACGGACTCGCCGGGCTGTCGATGACGACTCGCGGCCCGCGGATCGGGCGCGGACGCGCGCGCTCAGAACATCGAGCGGATCCCCACGCCATACGTCTGTCCCGTCGACTCGTCCGTGACCTTGTCGTACAGATAGGCCGCATAGACGTCGGTGCGCTTCGACAAGTGATAGTCGTAGCCGACGGCGAACGTGCTGCGGCTTTGCGTCGCGGCGCCGTTGGACTTCGAGTACGCGTAGTCGGCGAGGATCGCGCCGCCGCCGAGCGGGACCGAGAAACCGCCCGAACCCGTGTTGAC
The DNA here is from genome assembly GCF_003628125.1 of Pararobbsia silviterrae. Taxonomy (GTDB): domain Bacteria; phylum Pseudomonadota; class Gammaproteobacteria; order Burkholderiales; family Burkholderiaceae; genus Pararobbsia; species Pararobbsia silviterrae. The sequence goes on along the minus strand of NZ_RBZU01000001.1, from coordinate 450,511 downwards.
CTTGAGATTGCCCGTGTTGATCGAGTTGTTGACGAACATGTACTGGCCGTAAAGCTTGACCACGCCGAAGTCGTACGACACACCGGCCTGCACGGCGTTTTGTCCCGTCATGCCGGGCGTGAGATCGTCGGCGACGTTGTTGTACTTGACGTCCTGATAGACGACCGTCGCGCCGAGCGGGCCGTGGTAATAGCTCGCGCCCGCACTCCACTTGTGCTGGCTGAAGTCGGTCGAATCGCCGAACGAGAACATGGCATTCGCCGAGAATCCGCCGAACGACGTCGACTGGTACTGCACTGCGTTGTTCCAGCCCGAATCGCCGATGAGGCCCTGGCCGTTCACGCCGATGAAGGTATGCAGCACGATCGGCGAGAACGTGAACGAATCGACGAACGGGTTGAAGATGATCGTCGAGAGGAACGCTTCGGTCGTGAGCCGGCCGACCGTGACCGTACCCCAGGTCGGCGAGACGACGCCGACATAGGAGTTGCGCGCGAAGAAATCGTCGCCCGTGAAGCGCCCGGCCGCGCCGGTATTCGCGAGGAAGAAGCCTTCGAGTGCGAAGACTGCCTGCAAGCCGCCGCCGAGATCTTCGCTGCCCTTCATCCCCCAATACGACGTCGACATCGCGCCGCTTTCGGACACCCAGGCGCGATTGCCGCCCGGCGCCGTCTGGCTGCCCGTGAACATATCGACCAATCCATAGAGTTCCACATCGTCGGCGCGCGCGGCCGAACTCAGGACGGTGCTCAAGCATGCTGCGGCAATCAGGGCCCGTTTAAACATGGGTTTCATTCCTCTTCCTCGTCGAAGTCGATCACTGGATTAAAAAAACAGGGGCCGGCGACGGTGTCGCCCGGACGGCAAGGACTACAAATTCGAAATCGGCGCGGACCCGGTGGATCCGCCATGTGGCGCGATCGTGCAGTGCACCAAACGGTTTGCAGATGCTCAGCGGTCTTTTTTTGGAAAGAATTCGAACGCCGTTATCAGCGGTATATCGATTTCGAATGGTCCGGGACGAAAGGTGAGAAAAAGAGGGAACACTCGCCGGAGCGCCTTATCCGGCGGGGCTTTAGACGAAACGAACGAGGATGCGAAAACGCCGCGGCAGCATGCGCGCGGCGTTGTTTTGACAGGCTTGACGAGGCTTTTTAATCGGGCGGTCGATCGGCCGCTAATTCGTTCGGTAACCGTTCCGGATCGGCGGCACCGGACGATTCGCGTCGCCGCCGTTCGACGGCGCGCGCGGGGTCGAGCGCTCGGCGTTGTAGCGGCTCACGTCCGTGCGGATCGAATTCGAGCGCAAGGACAGGTCATCGGGCCCGTGCGGCGCGCCGTGAAATTCCTCGCTGACCGGACGAAATCCTTCATCGGCGCGCACGCCGTTCGCCCATGCACCGGTGCAGGCGAACGCGCACGCGAGACTCCACGCGACGAATTGTTTAGACCCAGACTGCAAGGACATGGCGAGTTGACGACCGGGAGCATGATCCGGCGCGACTTGACGCGCGCCTGGTGTTCGACACGGCATCCGCGCGGAACATCGATGCGCGCAGACGCCGGGCTTTGTCGTCAATTTAGGTATCCGCCCGGGCGCTGTCGAGTCGAAAAATGTTAGGTGCGGGACGTGTGTGTAACGACGTGTTACTCGTAAAAAAACCCAATAGATGAGGGACTTAGGACTCTCGCTCACCGATCGCGCGCAAGCCGGATCCACACGGCGAACGGGCCTGATTGACAGACGTCGCGCACGCCGCCGCGCGCGGATTCCTCGCCATGAGTGCGACAACTGAATTCAAGATTGAAATGAATTTGTTAGTTGAATGATCCGCGTCCACAATGCCGGTCTGTCCGTCCATTTCGAGCCTCGCCGCCATCATGTCGCGCCCTCGCTTCCTTCCTGACAACTTCACGCTCGCGCTCGTCACGACGGTCGTCATCGCGAGTCTCGCGCCGTGCCGCGACGCGGTGGCCACCGCGTTCAACGACATCACGACGATCGCGATCGCCCTGCTGTTCTTTCTCCATGGCGCCAAGCTGTCGCGCGACGCGATCGTCGCGGGCGCGACGCACTGGCGGCTGCATCTGCTCGTCCTGTTGTCGACGTTCGTGATGTTTCCGGTCATCGGCCTGCTGCTGCGTCCGGTGTTCGCCCCGCTCGTGACGCCGGGCCTCTATGCGGGCGTGCTGTTTCTCTGCGTGTTGCCGTCGACGGTCCAGTCGTCGATCGCATTCACGTCGATCGCGCGCGGCAATGTGTCGGCGGCGGTCTGCAGCGCGTCGGCGTCGAGTTTCATCGGCATCTTCCTGACGCCGCTGCTCGCGAACGTCATCGTCAATACGCAATCGAGCGCGCATACGTCCGCGCTCGATTCGATGTTCAAGATCGTGCTCCAGTTGCTCGTGCCGTTTATCGCGGGTCATCTGTCGCGCCGGTGGATCGGCCAATGGATTGAACGCAACAAGGGCGTGCTCAAGTTCGTCGATCAAGGCTCGATCCTGCTCGTCGTCTACACCGCGTTCAGCGAGGCGGTCGTCGAGGGGCTTTGGCACCACGTGTCGCCGTTCGCGCTGCTGATGGTCGTCGTGCTCTGCATCGTGCTGCTCGCGATCGCACTCGTCGCGACGGGCTTCGCCGCGAAGCGGCTCGGCTTTAACCGGGCCGATCAGATCACGATCGTGTTCTGCGGATCGAAGAAGAGCCTCGCGGCGGGGATCCCGATGGCGAAGGTGATCTTCGCAAGCAATGCGGTCGGCGCCGTCGTGCTGCCGCTCATGCTGTTCCACCAGATCCAGCTCATGACGTGCGCGGTGCTCGCGCAGCGCTGGGGTGCGCGCGACCAGCCCGCGAACAGCGCAGTCGCGTCGGGATCCTCGCGCGCGTAACGCGTTCCGGCCCCGTTCTGCCCCGTCCGCCCCCGCCCGTCTGGCATGACGATTGCGGATTCGAGACTGACGCATCGCACGACTTCGCACCGCGGCGCGCCCCGCGGTGTCCAGAGCGCCGTGCGCGACGTCACGCTCGTACGCAAACACAGGACTTTGCTGGATGGACGCCTTGACGCACTCAGACAACGCCAAACGCGGCGCCCCCGAAAGACGTCGGCCGTCATGGGACGAGTTCGACACGCTGCCCGAACTGCAGCCCGATCGTCTCGTTCCGCTTCACGGCCGGGCCGTGTTCATCGCGCCGCATCCCGACGATGAGGTGCTCGGCATGGGCGGACTCATGGTTCGGCTCGCGCGGCTCCAGCGCAAACTCGCGCTGATCGCCGTCACCGACGGCGATGCGAGTCATCGGAATTCAACGGTCTGGACCGCCGATCGTCTGCGCGAAACACGCCCGAACGAGACACGCGAAGCGCTGCAGCGCCTGCGCGCCTATAACGTCGACGTCACGCGTCTGCGCTTCGGCGACGGCACGGTGGGCTCTTCGGAGCGCGCGTTGCAGTCGCAGATCGAACATCTGATCCATGCGGACGACGTCGTGATCACGACCTGGCGCTTCGACGGCCATCCCGATCACGAGGCGACGGGTCGCGCGGCGGCGGCGGCCTGCGTCGCGAGCGGGGCTCATCTCGTCGAAGCGCCGATCTGGGCCTGGCACGATTCGGCGCCCGGCGACACGCGCCTGCCTTGGGGCCGCGCGCGACGGCTGTCGCTCGATGCGAGCACGCACGCGCGCAAGCGCCACGCGATCGATGCCTTTACGAGCCAGCTCGAAGACGATCCGTCGAATCAGCAGAAAGCCGTATTGAGCGACGCGACGCTCACGCCGTGGCTGCGTCCGTTCGAGATCTATCTGGTTTGACGCCCGCGGCCACGCTGCGCGCCAACCGACCGTGCCAGTGCGGCGCGTAGGCGATCGCGCGACGAAGGCCGCGTCACGACGACTGACGAAACAGCTTGATCAGCTCGGGATCGCACGACGCGCGCAGGCGGCCGTCGGGCAAACGGGCGACGACGACTTCGCCGAGTTCGGGCGTGGTAATCACGACTTCGTCGCGCACGGCGAGCAGTTGGGTGAGACGACGTTCGCCCGCCAGGATCTCGACCCCCTCGGAGGTTTCCCGAATCACGATTTCGGCTGTCATGGTGCTTCCCCTTCCTTCCGCATACTGGGCTTCATGCCCCGTCCGGCTCGCGGCATCCGATGCCGAACAAAACCGGTCCGTTACCTGCGTAACGGCAGTTATCGGAAAAATCTTTAGGGCTGCGCAACGGTCGCCGATGCATCCGGAAAACGCTGCCGAATCGCACGCGGAAAAGACACAAAAAAGCCCCGTCTGTCGAGAACGGGGCTGATCGGCGCGGCTCGGATGCGACGCGGCTTAGTCCGGGATGACGGTCTGCGTGACCGTTTCAAACAGGTAATTGCGGATCGTCGAACGGCTTTCGTGGGGCATCGACACGAATTCGAGCCCGTAACGCGTGAGCCCTTCCTCGACGCGCTTGTTCCGAATGACGGTCGTCAGCGCGACCGGGCGATCCCAGCCGCCCGAATGGAGCTTGAACGAGATCTTGATGCGCTCGCCGACCTCGAACACGCTCGACGACGACGTCGCGCCCGCGCCGATCAGGCTGATGTCGGACAGGCGCGCTTCGTGAAGCTGAGGCTGCAAGCCATTCGTCAGCATCTTCGCGACGACGTCGGCCTCGACGCGGATGTGCTGGCGCACGGGAATCTGGCGCACGCGCGACGGATAGCTGAGATGCAGATATTCGAACGGCTCGACGCAGATCTTCGCGACGATCGTACGGAATTCGTAGATATGGCGGCCCGAGAACATCTTCGCGTTGAGTTCCTGGCCTTCGCGCAGCGCATCGACGGGAAAGCCCGTAAGCGGCGTCACGATGATGCTGACGTCCTTCATGACACCCAGATACGCGACGCGGAACGGCGCATTGGCCGCGTCGTTGTCGGTCAGGGCCGAGAGCTGGAACGCTTCGACGCCCTTGCGCAGCGACGGAAACGGCACTTCGTCGCGGTCGGCGCTGTCCGTGCGTTCGGGAAGCGCCTCCTCCTCGTCGGTCAGCTTCGGCTTGACCGACATCAGCAGACCCTGGGTTTTCGGACGACCGACGCCGTCCTCGCGAAACACCCCCATTTCGCGGACTTTCGCGAGCAGATCGGGGCTGTTGATGATCTGCCCGCGCTGGAGCAGCAGCTGCTTCGTTTCGGTGTAGATCGCGTACTCGAGTGGCTTGCCGAGTTGGATATCGGCGCGCGCCAGCTTAATCAACGACATGACTACTGCCCCGGTGCTATTGCTGGTCAAAGAAGCGTCAAGTATAAGCGGGTGCGGTCTTCAGGAACAATTGATGACTCGGAGCGAAGTGCGCATACAACGGCAAGATCGCTCCGCCCATCGCGCGCGCGTCGGCGCCGGCGTGTCCCTGAAGCAGCGCGGGCCGTGCAATGCCCTCCCAGCGCTGGGTTTCGAGCGCGCGCGAAGTCGCCTCGATCAGCGCCGCGATCAGATCACGGTGGAGTGACCCGTCGATGACAATCGCGTCGAGATCAAGCACCGCGGCCGACGTCGCGATCGTCGAGGCCAGCGAACGCGCGGCGTCCGCGATCCACGCATCGGTTACGCCGCGCAACGCGCTCGACAGCGCGCGCGCGTCGTGTGCGGCGCGCCCCGGCGCGCCTTGTTGGCGGATCGCCTGTTCGAGCACGAGCCCCGACGCGCGGTGAAGCAATTGCGTCGCCCCGTCGATCGGCGCGGAGCCGATCGCGCCCGCATTGCCGTTGGGGCCGTGATGCAGACGCCCGTCGATGACGAGGCCGCCGCCGATGAAGGTCCCGATATACACGTAGAGGAAATTGTGCACGCGCTGACCGTGCCCGGTGACGAGTTCGGCCGCGCAGGCGGCGGTCGTGTCCTTGGCGAACTCGATCGGCAAGCGGGTCATCTGCTGGACGCGTTCGCGGATGTCGATGCGGCTCCAGGCGTCGAGCACCTGGCCCGGCGCGCTGATCAGGTCGCGCCACCCGCCCATCCAGAGCGGCGCGGCCACGCCGATGCCGACGATCCGCGACGCATGGTCGCCGAGCATCGACTCGACGAGCGCGAGCTTGCCGCGCATGGCCGGGAAGATGATCTCGGGGTCCGGATAGTCGTATTCGACGATTTCACGGCACCGGACCTGCCCCGCGAAGTCGAGCGCGAGCACGTCGAGGCTGCGCCGCCCGAGCTTGATCCCGAGCGTAAACGCGCCGTCGGGGTTCAGCGCGATCGGCACCGATGGCTGGCCGATGCGGCCGCGCAGCCGATCCTGCTTGATGACGAGACCGTCGTTGAGCAACGCGTTGATGATGACCGAGACGGCCTGCATCGACAGACGCGTGACGCGCGCGAGTTCGGCTTTGGGCAGCGCGCCGTGCAGGCGGATCGCCTGCAGCACGATGCGCTCGTTGAACTGGCGCATGCCGACGTGATTCGAGCCGACCGTACCCACCACGTGCGGCGGACGATGCGCGGTGCGCACGGCCGCCCCCGCGGCGCGATCGGCATCGGGCGCGACGCGCTCCGTGCGCACGCGCGACATGCGCGCCGACGCGGGTCCGGGCGCCGCGTCGGGGGCCGCCTGCTCGGTCGACGCGTCGTGACCCGCCTTGGTCTTGCTCATACGGCTCGACTCTGAAAAGCACACAAAAAAGCGCGCGCCGCATCGGCGCGCGCCGCCGCTCACGCGGTCACTGCAGCGTGGCCGCGCCCGTCATGACCGCGACGGCATGATTCATATCGATGTCGCGCCGGTTCACGAGCGCGACACGCCGGCCCAGCCGCTGGATATGGATACGGTCCGCGATCTCGAAGACGTGCGGCATATTGTGGCTAATCAGTATCACAGGCAAGCCCTTGTCGCGAACGCGACCGATGAGTTCGAGCACCATGTTCGACTCCTTGACGCCGAGCGCCGCCGTCGGTTCGTCCATGATCACGACATGGCGCGCGAACGCGGCCGAGCGCGCGACCGCGACGCCCTGGCGCTGACCGCCCGACAGCGTTTCGACGGCCTGCTTCATCGAACGGATGCCGATCTTGAGGCTCGCCATATGCGCATTCGCCTCGGCGAGCATCCGGCGTTTGTCGAGCATGCGGAGCTTCTGCGCGATGAAGCCGGGCTTGTAGAGCTCGCGGCCCAGGAACAGGTTCTCGGTGATCGTCATCGCGGGCGCGACCGCGAGGTCCTGGTAGACGGTCTCGATGCCCTGCGCGCGCGCATCGAGCGGCCCGCGAAAACTGACGGGCTTGCCGTCGAGATACATCTCGCCTTCGTCGGGCCGCACGGCGCCCGAGAGCACCTTGATCAGCGACGATTTGCCCGCGCCGTTGTCGCCGATGACCGCGAGGATCTCGCCGGGCAGCAATTCGAAGTCGGCGCCGTCGAGCGCCGTGACGTGACCATAGCGTTTGACGAGCCCTCGCGCGGCGAGCACGGGCGCGAGTCCGGATTGCGGCACGGCCGCGGCGTCGCCGCGCACGCTCGAATACGACGGCTGGGCCGCGGGCGAGGTCGAATGGATCGATGACATGATGGGCTCCTGGCGACGCCGTGCTTAGCGATGGGAAATCTTGTCGGCCGAGACGGCCAGGATCACGAGGATCCCCGTGACGAGCACCTGATAGACCGACGAGACGCCGATCAGCGTAAGCCCGTTGCGGAACACCCCGACGATCAGCACGCCGAGCAGCGTTCCCATCATCGTGCCGCGTCCGCCGAACAGGCTCGTGCCGCCGAGCACGACCGCCGTGATGCTGTCGAGGTTTTCCGTCTGCCCCGATTGCGGATCGCCGACCCCGGTCCGCGCGACCGCGAGCAGCGCCGCAATGCCGTAGCTGAGCCCCGCGAGCGTGTAGACCGTGATGAGGATGCGCTGCGTCGGCAGTCCCATGAGCCGCACGGCTTCGGCGTTGTTGCCGATCGCGTAGACGTGGCGTCCCGGCGCGGTTTCGCGCAGCACGAACCAGGTCGCGAGATAGAGCAGCAGCATGAGCACGGTGCCGTAGGTAACCGTCCCCGCACCGATGCCGAACGTGTTGCCGAAGAACGTGAGCGGCGCGGGCAGGTTCGAGATGCTCTCCGCGTTCGAATAGATCTGCGTGATCGCGAACGCGATATTGAGCGTGCCGAGCGTCACGATGAACGCGGGCAGCTTGATGCGCGTGACGAGCAGTCCGTTGACGAAGCCGAACGCCGTGCAGACCGCGACGCCGAGCACGATCGACAGATACGGGTTGAGGCCGTTGGCCACCGCGACCTTGCTCATGACGACCGAGCCGAGCGCCATGACCATGCCGCACGACAGATCGATGCCGGCGGTCAGGACGATCAGCGTCTGCCCGATCGCGATGATCCCGACGACCATCGATTGCTGGAGGATCAGCGAGAGGTTCTGGACCGACAGAAAGCGCGGCGTCTGCGAAATAAAGAAGAGGCACGCGAGCACGAGCGCGACGAGCGGCCCGAGTACGGTCAGCGGCGGCAGGTGGTCGGACAGCTTCGCCTTGGGCTTGGCGATCGGTGAGGCGGGTGTGGCATTCATCATGTGCTCCTGAGTCAGGCGGGCGGCGACCGGGCCGGGGGCGCGCCGCGCTTCGACGCGCGCGGCGCAGGGCCGGCTCCGGGGCCGCGACGGCTACGGCATGCGGGTGCGCGTTACTTCGTGCCCCAGCATTCGTCGAGACCGAACTTCGTATCCTTGCTGTCGATGCCGCTCAACGGTTTGTCGGTAATCAGCGTGACGCCGGTGTCGGTATAGCCGCTCGGCTTCTTGCCGGTCTTCGCGTATTCGATGCCCGCCTGTACGCCGAGCGCGGCCATCTTGAGCGGGTATTGCTGAGAGGTCGCGGCGATCTGGCCGGCCTTGACGTTGCGTACGCCCTCGCAGCCGCCGTCGATCGACACGAGGATCACGTCCTTCGCCTTGCCCGCCGCCTGCAGCGCGCGATACGCGCCGGCCGCCGCGGGCTCGTTGATCGTGTAGACGACATTGATGCCGGGGTCCTTCTGCAGGCAGTTTTCCATCGCGGTCTGGCCCTTGGCCTGATCGCCGCGCGTGTCCTGGCTGCAGACGATGCTCGGGTCGCCGTCCTTGACGCCGAAGCCCTTGAGGAAGCCCGTGTGACGCAACACGCCGACACTGATGCCCGGCGCGAGATCGAGCGTCGCGATCTTCGCGGGCTTGCCGTTCATCGCGGCCTTCGCGTATTCGCCGATGAGTTCGCCGGCCTTGAAATTGTCGGTCGCGAACAGCGCATCGGTCGCTTCCTTGGGCTCGGTCGGCGTGTCGAGCGCGATGACGAGCACGCCCGCGTCGCGGGCTTTCTTGATGCTCGGCACTATCGCCTTCGTATCGCTCGGCGTGATCAGAATCGCCTTCGCGCCCGCGCCGACCATGTTTTCGATCGCGGTGACCTGCGTCGCGTTGTCGCCGTCGTAGCGACCCGCGGCCGCCAGCAACTTCGCGCCCCCGGCATCCGCCGCCTGCTGCGCGCCCTGCTTCATCTTGACGAAGAACGGATTGGTGTCGGTCTTCGTGATCAGGCCGATGATCGGCTGATCGGCGAATGCGACCGCGCTGGCCGTCATGGCGAGCGCGAACAGGGTGCGTTTGAGTGGCTTCATGGCGTCTTCCTCCGGTTGTTATCGACGGGTGACCGTGCGTCGCGCCGCGGGGCACGCATCGCGATACGCGCGACACCCCGGAGATTCGCCGGTCTCATCACTAAATCACTTCATGTGAATTAGTAAAACCGTTCGAGATTCGAGCGTCAAGAAACAAAGCTCAAAAGACGGGTAAACGATCAGATCGGGTCGTAAAAAATCGCCAACGCCGAGCGATCGCGCGATAGGCAAGCGCATTCAGGCGAGGTGGATCTGGCAGAAAGCTTGGACGAACTGACATTGATGCCAATCCGTCGAACGCCTAGAATCGCGCTTATTGCCCGGGTTCAGGAGTGATGTGCATGGCCACCGACGCTTCACGTCATCGCATCGTGCTCGTGGCGTTCGACGATGCTCAGATGCTCGACGTCACGGGTCCGATGGATGCGTTCGCCGAAGCCAACACCGCATGCGAGCGCAACGGACGCGCGCCCGCCTACGCGATCACGTTCGCCGGCCCGCGCGTCGGGCTCGTGCCGATGGCGTCGGGCCTCGAACTGCACGCACGCGTGAGCTTCTTCGACGAAAGCCTCGAACCCGACACGCTCGTCGTGTGTGGCGGTCGCGGCGCGCGCATGGCGGCCGACGATGCCGCGGCGGTCGCGGCGATCGGACGCCTCGCGAACAAAGCCGCGCGCGTCGTATCGATCTGCACGGGCGCGTTCGTGCTCGCGGCGACCGGGCAACTCGACGGCCGCCGCGTGACGACGCACTGGAAATACTGCGACGTCATCGCGCGGCGCTTCGCGGGCATCGAAGTCGACGCCGACGCGATCTTCATACACGACGGGAAGTTCTATACGTCGGCGGGCGTCACGGCCGGCATCGACGTCGCGCTCGCGCTGATCGAGCAGGATCTCGGCCGGCCGATCGCGCTGGCGGTCGCGCGCGAACTCGTCGTCTTCCTGCGGCGGCCCGGCGGACAGTCGCAATTCAGCGCGCATATGGCCGCCGAAGCGAGCGCGGCCGACCCCGACCGATTTGCCGAACTCACGCGCTGGATGGCCGAGCATCTCGACGGCGACCTTTCGATCGAACGCCTTGCGTCGCGCGTGTCGATGAGTCCGCGCAATTTCGCGCGCCGCTTCGCCGAAGCGCTCGGCACGCCGCCGGGCAAGTTCGTGCAGGCGCTGCGCATCGATGCGGCGCGGCGCTTGCTGACCGACGGCGACGTCCCGCTGACGACCGTCGCGCGCCGCTGCGGATTCAATTCGCTCGAGACGATGCGGCTCGCGTTCCAGCGTCATCTGAAAGTCGCGCCGCAGGATTTTCGCGCGCGCTTCCGTTCGCGCGGCGTCGTCGAACTCGCGACGCGCGGTTAGGCCGGCCTCAGCTCTGGCTCTGCGACATATCGGGGCTGAACCGGCAACCGAGCCGATAGCGCGACCCCGGATGCACGAACCGCGCGAACGTAACGGCAACACCGTCGCACCACGTCCGGCGCGCGAGCGTCAGACAGGGCACCTCAGGCGCGATTTCGAGCCATTGGGCTTCGGCCCGCGTCGGCAGTCCCGCATCGACGATATGTTCGATCTCGTGCGCGGGCACGATGCTCTTCAGATATTCCGACGGCCGGACCTGCTCGAAATCCTGTTCGAGAAACGCGGGCGCGATCGCGGGGTTCACGTAACGATCCTCGAGCTGAACCGGCAAACCGTTCTCGCGATGGATACAGATGATCCGGAACACCGACGCACCGGGTTCGAGACCGAGCGCCGTCGAAACGAGCGCGGGCGCGGCCTCGCGCGTGACGACCACGTTCGTGCACGTGTACTCGTGTCCGCGCGAACGGACCTCGTCGCCGATATCGGCGATCATGAGCAGCGTCGACTGCGGCTTGGCCTGCGCGACGAACGTGCCGACGCCCGACGTCCGCGTGAGGACGCCCTCGTCGGTCAGCTCGCGCAGCGCGCGATTGATCGTCATGCGCGACACGCCGAGCGTATCGACGAGACTCAGCTCGGACGGGATGCGATCGCCCGCGCGCCACGTGCCCGACTGAATCGTCGTGCGGATATATTCCTTGACGCGCGCATAGCGCGCGACCGGCTCCGCATGCCGTGCCCGCTGCGGCGCGCGCGAGGCCACGGATCTCATTGATCGCCACCTCGCGTCCAGAACGCGTTGCGATCGAAGTAGTTCTGCAGGAATTGCCGAAGCCGCGGATGGTCGGCGTCGTGAAAGACGTCGTGCGGCGAGCCCTGCACGGCGATCCGGCCTTCGTCGATAAACACGACCTTGTCCGCGACCTGCGCCGCGAATCCCATCTCGTGGGTGACGACCGCCATCGTCATGCCGTCGCGCGCAAGCTGCTTCATGACCTGCAGCACCTCGCCGACGAGTTCGGGATCGAGTGCCGACGTCGGCTCGTCGAACAGCATGATGTGCGGCTCCATCGCAAGCGCGCGCGCAATGGCCACGCGTTGCTGCTGCCCGCCCGAGAGCTTCGCCGGATACGCATCCGCACGCGCCGCGAGCCCGACGCGATCGAGCATCGCGAGCGCCGTGCGCCGCGCTTCGTCGCGCGAGCGTCCGCGCACGCGCTGCAGCGCTTCCATGACGTTGCCCGCCGCGGTCATGTGCGGCCACAGATTGAATTGCTGGAACACCATGCCGACGTTGCGGCGCGCGTGATTGATCTGCGCATGCGAGGCCTTGACGCGCTTGCCGTTGCGCGTCGCATACCCGAGCAATTCACCTTCGATGAGCACGTCGCCCGCATCGTATTCCTCGAGAAACGCGAGACACCGCAACAGCGTGCTTTTGCCCGACCCCGAGGGGCCGATGATGCAGACGACTTCGGACTTGCCGATGTCGAGATCGACGCCGCGCAGCACCTCGACGTCGCCGTAGTGCTTGCGCAGCCCGCGCACCTGGATCAACGCGCCGTCCGGCGCGCGCGCGGCGCTGCCCGCCGCGTCCGCGGGAGCGGCTGCATCGCCGGGCGCGCCCGCCAACGCGCTGCGCATGACGGGTTGTGTCGTGTTCATCGGGGTGTCCTCGTCCAAATTCCCAAGTTGCCAGGTTCAGCGAAGCGCGAAGCGCGACAGCCGGCGCTCGGCCCACGTGCCCAGATGCGACGTCAGCTCGACAAGCGCGAGATAGCAGACGCACAGCGCGAGCAGGGTCTCGACGAACGCGAACGACTCGGTGCCGATACCGGTCAGCACGAAGGTCAGCTCGGGCACCGTCACGATCGAGAGCACGGCCGTCTCCTTGCTGAGCACGATGATGAGGTTCGTCAACGCGGGCACGATGATCACGAGCATCTGCGGCAGCTGGATGCGCACGATGCTCTGCCAGCGCGAGAGCCCCAGGCATTGCGCGGCTTCGACATGCCCGCGCGGCACCGACTGGAATCCGCCGCGAAAGACCTCGGCAAAATAGGCGCTGCCGTAGAGGCCCAGTCCGAGCACGCCGGCCGTCAGCGGTTCGAGCGTGAGTCCGAAACTCGGACCGCCGTAGTAAAGCAGGAAGAGCTGGATCAGGAACGGCGTGCCTCGGAACAGTTCGATATAGATGCGCAGCGCGCCGCGCACGCCGGGCCCGCCGAACAATTGAACGACGGCGATCAGGAAACCGAGGACCACGCCCATCGCCACGCCCGAGGCCCATGTGCCGAGCGTCACGAGCATGCCGTGCGCGATCTCGGGCAGGTTATGGGTGATGACACCGGGGTCGAAACTCACCATGACGATCGCTCACGCCGCCCGCAGGCGATGCTCGGCGTAATGCGCGAGCAGCGCGAGCACGCCGTTGATGACGAAATAAATCAGGGCCGCCGCGAGATACGCTTCGAGCGGGCGATACGTGCTCGCCGCGATGTTCTGCGAGGTCCGCGTGAGCTCGGCGACGCCGACGACCGAGACGAGCGACGAGGCCTTGAGCAGCAGCACCATTTCGTTGCCGAGTGCGGGCAGCGTCAGGCGGAAGGCCTGCGGGACCTGGATCCGCGTGAGCATGTCGAAGCGCGACAGTCCGAGCAGGCGCGCGGCTTCGATCTGACCCGGCGGAATGCCGAGAAAGCCGCCGCGCAAAATCTCGGCGACGTAGGCCGCCGAGCACAGCGCGCAACTGCCGATCGCGGCCACCAGCGGCGGCACGTTGATGCCGACGAACGGCAGCAGGTAATAGACGAGCAGCAACTGCACGAGCAGCGGCACGCCGCGAAAGAAGAACACGTACGCGCCGCCGAACGCGCGCGCGAAGCGGTCGTGCGAGAGCCGCGCGCTGCAGACGCCGACCGCGACGAAGAATCCGATGAACAGTCCCGCCACCGAGATGCCGACCGTCGCGAGCGCCGCCTGCAACAGCAGCGGAAAGCCCTGGAGAAAGACACTGAAGCTGAACATGATGCCGTCGCGTTCGATCCGCGCCTCGACGCCCCTCGCACAGGCGCTCGCCGGCGGGCGGCGCCGCGGACCCGCTCGGCATGCGCGCCGAACCGGTCCGCGTGTGCGAGATCGCGAAGCGCTTAGTAGTTCAACGTCGGTTCCGTCGTCGGCACGTCCATCGCGGTGCCGAACCACTTCTTCTGGAGCGCCGCGAGCCGTCCGTCCTTGTTGAGTTTGACGAGCGCCGCGTTGAAGGCGTCGAGCAGCGGCTTGCTGTCGGCGTCCTTGCGCAGGCAGTACGCGAAATAGACCTTCGCGCCGAATGCGGGCTGCACGACCGCGAACGTGTCGGGCCGCTGCTTCGCGACGTAGGCGATATTCGTCAGCGAGTTCGCGACCGCCGAAATCCGGCCCGCGGCGAGGTCCGCGTAGGCCTGATTGTTGTCGACGTATTCGCGGACTTCGGGCGGCTTGGGCAACGTCGCGATATAGGTCTTGAGCTGATCGAGCTGCGCCGAGCTCTTGCCCGCGCCGACGACCTTGCCCGAGATATCGGCCGAGGTCTTGAGGCTCGCGTCATTCGCGCGCTTGAGCAGCGCGTCGGTCGCATCGGCGATCGGCAGCGAGAACGCATACCGTTCGGCGCGCGCCTTGGTCATCGTGAGCGGGCCGCCGACCATGTCGAACTTGCCGGCTTCGAGGCCCGGCAAGACGCTCGGCCACGGCAGATCGATGAAGCGAACCTTGACGCCGAGTTCCTTGCCGACTTCGGCGAACAGGTCCTTGTTGAAGCCGGCTTGCTGGCCGTTCTCGAGGAAGTCGAACGGCGCGAACTGCATTTCGGTGCCGACGACGAGTTCGCCGGCCTGCTTGACCTTCGCGAGCTCGTCTTCGGCATGTGCGCCGAGACTCACCGCGCCGGCCGCACAGACGGCCAGCATCATCAAACTGCGCTTCCAGCCTGCCAGAATCTTCATGAAAGATCTCCGTGTAAACCAGGGTATGACAGCGTGCCGCGGGCCCGCGGGGGTCGAACAGTGCGACGCAGTATATACCGCACTTTTCAGGCAAAAAAATAAAGATCAGCCCTGATCGAGCATACGTGAGCGTGCGTCACGCAGCGGTGCGTGACTCGGGGAAGCGCCGCTTGCGCGCCGCGTTTTCGCGGTATATACAGCGTGTGGATGCAAGGTGAGAAGCGCGGTCCGTCGAGGCCGTGTACGGTCGTGGTTGCCATGGGTCAGGAGCGTGTATGTCGTCGTCGAACCGGATTCCGATCATCGATTTCAGCGGACTGCGCAGCGGCGAGCCGCGCGCCCACGATCCCGCGGCGCTCGCGCGCGTGGGCCGCGAGATCCACGAGGCGTGCACGCAGATCGGCTTCTTCTATCTCGCGAATCACGGCGTGCCGCAACAGACGATCGATCGCGCCGAGCACGCGGCGCGTACGTTCTTCGCGTTTCCGGCCGACACGAAAAGCCGCGTTGCCGTCAATGCGCGCCATCGCGGCTTTCACGCGATCGGCGGCGCGACGATGTATCAGGCCAAGCGCCCCGATTTCAAGGAGTTCTTCGGCATCGGCCTCGAACTGCCCGAAGACGATCCCGACGTGCGCGCGGGACAGGCGCTGCGCGGGCCGAACAACTGGCCCGACTTCATGCCCGAATTGCAGCCCGCGCTCTACGACTACTACGAGGCGATCGGCGCATGCGGCGCCGATCTGCTGCGCGCGATCGCGTGCGGACTCGGCCTCGCGCCCGACTTCTTCGCGCCGCGCTACACGAAGCGCATGCAGCGCACGCAGATGGTCTACTACCCGCCGCAGCCGCCGATGTCCGATGCCGACCAGTTCGGCGTCGCGCCGCATACGGACTACGGCTGCATCACACTGCTCTGGCAAGACACGGTCGGCGGTCTGCAGGTCCGCGAGATCGCGAACGATACGTGGATCGACGCGCCGTCGATGCCAGGCACCTTCGTCGTGAACGTCGGCGACCTGCTCGCGCGCTGGAGCAACGACCGCTACCGCTCGACGCTGCATCGCGTGATCAATCGCTCGGGACGCGAACGCTATTCGATCGCGACGTTCTACGACCCGACCTACGACGCCAGCGTCGATCCGCGCGAACTCGGCGTCGCGGCCGATGCCGCGCGCTATGCACCGATCGCGGCGGGCGACTATATCCTCGGACGCATCAACGATTCGATGGCCTACCGGAAGCGCAGCGCATGACGCCCGACAGCGCAGCCGTGCTCGCCGCGCTGCGCGCCGCGCTCGGCGACGACGCGGTCCGGACGGGCGATGCGATCGGCGCGCGCGCGTTGACCGACTGGACGCGCATGACGCCGACGCGGCCGGCCGCCGTGCTGATGCCCGCGACGACCGAGCAGGTCGCGCGGGCGCTCGCGATCTGTCATGACGCGCATCAGCCCGTCGTACCCCAGGGCGGCATGACGGGGCTCGCGGGCGGGGCCATCGCGCGGGCGTCCGATATCGCCATGTCGCTCGAACGGCTGGCGGGCGTCGAGGAGATCGACACGGCGTCGGCGACGATGACCGTGCGCGCGGGAACCCTGCTTGAAACGGCGCAACAGGCGGCGAGCGAGGCGGGTTTCGAACTCGCGCTCGATCTCGGCGCGCGCGGCTCGTGCCAGATCGGCGGCAATCTCGCGACCAATGCGGGTGGCAATCGCGTGATCCAGTCGGGCACCGCGCGCGACCAGACGCTCGGCCTCGAAGTCGTGCTCGCCGACGGCACGGTCCTGAGTTCGCTGAACAAGATGGTCAAGAACAATACGGGCTACGACCTCAAGCATCTGTTCATCGGTTCCGAAGGCACGCTCGGCGTCATCACGCGCGCGGTGCTGAAGCTCGCGCCGCCGCGCCGCGCGCGGCATACGGCGCTCGTCGCGCTCGACGGCTACGAGGCGGCCGTCGCGCTGCTCAACACGATGCGCGCGCGTTTCGGCAATGACGTGGGCGCGTTCGAGATCATGTGGCCGGACTTTTTTGACTTCGGCGTCTCGCTGACGCCGGGCGCGCGCTCGCCGTTCGATGCGCGGCATCCGATGTACGCGTTGATCGAGCACGCGGGACTCGACCCCGAGGATCGCGGTGTGGCGTTCTCCGACGTGCTCATGCAGGCGCTCGAAGCGGGCGCGCTGCGCGACGCCGTGATCGCGCAATCGCTCGCCGAGACGCGCGCGCTCTGGGCGATTCGCGAGGCGACCGCCGAATTTCCGAGCCGGCTCGAACCCGTGAACTTCGACGTGAGCCTGCCGATCGGCGCGATCGGGCGCTTCGCCGACGCGTGCCGCGCGCGATTCGAGCAATGCTGGCCCGGTCAGGTCTCCTACTACTTCGGCCATATCGGCGACTCGAATCTCCACGTGACCGTCGATGGCCGGAGCGTGCCCGGCGTCCCGCACGACGTCATCGATCGCGAACTCTACGCGCTGCTCGCGCCCTACGCGGGTTCGATTTCGGCCGAGCACGGCATCGGCGTGCTCAAGCGCGACTTCCTGCCGGTCTCGCGCAGCGCGGCCGAGCTCGCGACGATGCGCGCGATCAAACAGGCGCTCGATCCACGCGGGATCCTGAACCCGGGTAAGCTGCTGCCCGTCTAGGTTTCTCCCGCACACACATCGATGGAAGATCTGAAGAACGACGGCCCCGCGGCCCCCGCTGCACGCCCCGGCTTTCGCGAAGGCATGCTCGACGTCGGCGACGGGCACACGATCTATTGGCGCAGCCATGGCAATCCCGACGGCCCCGCCGTCGTGATCCTGCACGGCGGGCCCGGCGGCGCGTCGAATCCGCGCTGGGCCGAGTTCTTCGACGCGACACGCTGGCGCGTCGTCATGTTCGATCAACGCGGCTGCGGACGCTCGACGCCGTTCGGCGAATTGCGCGCGAACACGCTCGCGAAGCTCGTCGAGGACACCGATGCGCTGCGTGCGGCGCTCGGCATCGAGGCGTGGGCCGTATTTGGCGGATCGTGGGGCACGACGCTCGCGCTCGCGTACGGCGCGCGCTACCCCGAGCGCTGCACGGGCTTTCTGCTGCGCGGGATCTTTCTCGCGCGGCGGCAGGATATCGACTGGTTCCTCTGGGACGTGCGGCGCGTGTTCCCCGACGCGCACGCGCGTTTTCTCGACGCGATCGAGCGCGCGAGCGGCCGACGGCCCGCGAACGCGGCCCAGGTGCTCGACTTCGCGCAGGCGCCGCTCACGCGTTTCGATACGGCCGGTCTGCGTCTCGCGCAGTTGTGGTCGAACTATGAATACGGGTTGTCGGCGGTCGGTCCGATGCCCGAGGACGCATCGGCGAAATCGGGCGATGACGCGCAAGACGCGCCCGCGACGGCGACGCAAGCCGCTTCCCCTGCCGTCCCCTCGTCGGCCATTTCGATGGCGCTGCTCGAACGGCACTATATGGCCGACGAACTGCCGCCGCCCGATCTGCTGCTGCAGGTCCACCGCATCGCGCATCTGCCCTGCTATATCGTGCACGGCCGCTTCGACATGGTCTGCCCCGCCGATCAGGCCCAGGCGCTCGCCGATGCGTGGTCCGGTGCGCAGTTGTCGATCGTCAAGGCCTCGGGACACTACACGTTCGAGCCCGGCATCGCGGACGCGCTCCGGCGCGACGCCGAGCGGCTCTATGCCGATACCGGTGCCGGCGCCCGCGTCGATAACCGTGTCGATACCCGCGAACACGCCGCGCGAGGATAATGCGCGAACCGTCGCATCGCGCGACGCCCGCCGAAGAGAGCCTCATGAACGAACCGACTGAAGCACAGAAACGCGCCGAAGAAGCGCAAGCGATGGAACGCGTCGTGGCCGCGACACACAAGGTCCAGGCGGCGTTCACGTCCCTGCAGTCGCAGTTTCCGCCCGAAGGCGGCGGCCAGCCGTCGAAGCTCGCGCTGCAGGTCCTCGACGCCGCGCTGCAGGAACTCGAAGACGCGCAAATGGGCTTCGACGGCCTGCTCAACGATCTGCTCGACGGCGAACGCTGAGCCGCGCGCCTCGGGGACTTGGGGGGCTGGGGACTGGGGACTGGGGAACTTTAGGATTTGGGAGCCCGAGACCTTAGGGACTCGGGGACTCAGTGCCTCAGGGACCGACGGACTAAGGGGCGCGAAGACCCAGGTTCTCGGAGAATGAGGGCCGAGCGATTCCGCTCCCGGACCTTCAAGTCGGCACCTTGAACGCCTTGCGCGCCGCGAGCGCGCGCGTGCGTGCGTCGCAGCCGTCCTGATGATCGTTGACGAGGCCCATCGCCTGCATCAGCGCGTACATCGTCGTGGGCCCGACGAACTTCCATCCGCGCTTCTTGAGTTCCTTGCTCATCGCGATCGACTCGGGCGACGTCGCCATCGTGCTCAGCAGCTCGCGCGTGAGCTTCGTCGGCCGCGTCTTCGGATCGGGTTCGAA
This sequence comes from Pararobbsia silviterrae, assembly GCF_003628125.1. Lineage (GTDB taxonomy): Bacteria > Pseudomonadota > Gammaproteobacteria > Burkholderiales > Burkholderiaceae > Pararobbsia > Pararobbsia silviterrae. The sequence continues at coordinate 431,060 of NZ_RBZU01000001.1, read as the reverse complement.
GCGCCAGAGAAAGGCCGCGAGCGAGTTTTCGGTTTCGAGCAATTCGAGCAGGCGTTGCGCGTTGTTGATCGCCGCTTCGATCTTGCCGCGATGGCGCACGATGCCCGCGTCGGCAAGCAGACGCTCGATATCCCGCTCGTCGAAGCGCGCGACCTTGCGCGCGTCGAAGTTCACGAACGCGCGCCGGAACGCTTCGCGCTTGCGCAGGATCGTGATCCAGCTCAAACCCGACTGAAACCCTTCGAGGCAGATCTTCTCGAACAAACGCCGGTCGTCGTCGACGGGAAAGCCCCACTCGTGATCGTGATAGTGCTGATACTCGGGAATCTCGCCGCACCAGTGACAACGCGCGACGGCGGCGACGGATCGTGTGTCGGGCGCATCGGGCGCTTTGGGCACGTCGAGCGCTTTGGGTGCTTTGGGTGCTTTGGGCGCTTTGGGTGCATCGAGCGCTTTGGGTGCGGTCTTCGTCGATGGCTTGCTTGGGGATGGCATCGGAGGTCTCCGTTCGCGAGGCCGTGCAAGTGTAAAGGGTCGTGCGACGCTCGCGCGGTCGGCATGCAGGATTCTGCCAAAGAAGACGCGTACGGCGTGTCACGCGACGCCCGCGTCATGCGCCCCCGACGGGAGCTCGGCGACACTTGCGCACACGTGCACGCACACCGCACCGCACCGCACCGCACCGCACCGCACCGCACCGCACGAAAGCATCGTTCACGCGCGCTCAGCGCGCCAGCGTGATCGCGAGATACGCGGCGTAGAGCCCGCCGTTGACGAGCAGCGCCCAGACGCGCACGCCGCGCGTGCGCGAATGCAGACGCACCCAGATCGCCGCGGCAAGCGTGATCGTGACGCCGGTCAGCACCTCGATGCGCGGCTCCCATGGGGTGAGCAGGATGCCGATCGCGGGCAACAGCGTGCCCTGGAACACCATCGCGCCCGTGATGTTGCCGAACGCGAGCGTGTCCTTGCCGCGCCGGATCCAGAGAATGCTGTTGATCTTCTCGGGCAATTCGGTCGCGATCGGAATGATCAGCAGCGACAGCAGCAGCGCCGACACGCCGAGCGCCTTCGATACGCCCTCGACGCCATGGATAAACCCCTTCGCGCCGCCGACGAGCAACGCGACCGCGATCGCCAGTTGCGCGACGATCGTCACGAGCGTCGTCGGCAAACCGAGCCGCGCGAGCAGCATCGTGCCCTCGGCCTCCGTGCCGTGCCCGGCCTCGACGAGCGTACCCGACGCACGCAGCGTCGACGCCACATAGCCGACATAGACGCCGACGAGCGCGAGCGAGATCAGCGCGCGCACGATCAGGTTCTGATGCGGCACGAACATCGCGGCCGTCGCGAGCACGAAGGCGCCGATAAAGAAGTTCAGATCGCGCTCGAATCCCGAGCGCTCGGGCGCGATGCGTCCCGACAGCGTGCGCACGCGCAGCACGGCGATGGTCATCAAAAATGTCGAGAGCGTCGCGAGCATGAGGGGCGCGCCGAGAATCGCGCCGACGCCGATCTCCTCGTTGACGCGTCCCGTCGCGCCGTCGCCGGACAGGATCGCGAGCAAGGGCACGGTCGTTTCGGGCAGGGCGGTGCCGACCGCCGCGAACAGCGAGCCCGTGACACCTTCGGAGATCTTGAGCCGCTCGCCGAGATGTTCGAGGGCGTTGGTGAACAGTTCTGCCGCGGCGAGAATCATCACCAGCATCAGCAGCAATTCGAGAACGAGAGAAGTCACGCGAGCCCCTGTGGCCGGACGCGATTTCCATGACGCACCGCTTCCGTCCGGCCAGAACGAAACAGCGCGTCAATGGTCTCGCCAAACCGTGAAGGTCGAACGCGCCACGGCCGCGGCCGATGATGTTGACGCGCTCTCTTCCTTGAGAGGAAGAAGACTACTCCCCAATGACGGAGCGCATTCTAGCGACCGGCGAAGCTTTCGACAAGATTTCAATTTTCGAGCAAAGAGCGGCGGCGACGCGTCGATTCGGCACGCGCATGTGCATGTGCATGTGCATGTGCATGTGCATGTGCATGTGCATGTGCATGTGCATGTGCATGTGCATGTGCATGTGCATGTGCATGTGCATGTGCATGCGCGCATGTTCGATCGCGCTACGAAGACGCCGCGCGGACGCGCGCCCTCCGCGCTCTGACACGCCGCGAACACAACACGCACTCACGAACGCTACGCAATGCCACGCCTCGCGACAAAAAACGCATTGCACTGCAACGCGTCAGGGCACCGGATATTCGCCCGTGCCGTCGGGCCAGGACGTCAACACCTCATAGCCGTCGTCGGTCACCGCGATCATGTGTTCCCACTGCGCGGACCACGACTTGTCGCGCGTGATGACGGTCCAGTTGTCGTCGAGCACCTGCGTAGCCGCGCGCCCGAGATTGACCATCGGCTCGATCGTGAACACCATGCCGGTCTTCAAGCGCAATCCGGTGCCGGGCTGGCCGTAGTGGAGCACCTGAGGCTCCTCGTGGTAGATCTTGCCGATGCCGTGTCCGCAATACTCGCGCACGATCGAATAGCCCTCGCGATGCGCGACGCGCTGGATCGCATGGCCGACGTCGCCGAGCGTCGCGCCCGGACGCACCTGCCGAATACCGGCGACCATCGCCTCGTAGGTCGTCTCGACGAGCCGCTTCGCTTTCGGGCTCGGCGCGCCCACGAAGTACATCCGGCTCGTGTCGCCGTAGTAACCGTCCTTGATGACCGCGACGTCGATATTGATGATGTCGCCGTCCTTGAGCGTCTGCTTGGCGCTCGGAATGCCATGGCACACGACATGGTTGACCGAAGCGCAAATCGTCTTCGGAAAGCCGTGATAGCCGACATTGGCCGGAATCGCGCGCTGATGGTTGACGATGAAGTCGTGGCAGATCGCATCGAGCTCATCCGTCGTCACGCCGGGCCGCACGTGCGGCGCGATCATCTCGAGCACGTCGGCGGCGAGACGCCCCGAAATGCGCAGCTTCGCGATGTCGTCCGGGGTTTTGTAGGTAAGGGCCATTCAAGCTCGACTGTATGAAGCCGCGCGGACGATTCCGCGCGGACGTCGCGCTATTTTATCGACCATCGCGCAGGACTGCTTGGAGCGCGCCGCGCTCAATGCGACGTCGCATGCGCCGTCGCGGATGCCGCACCGGCCGCCGCATCGCGCTCGGCATCGCGCTCGCCGTCGGCCTCCGGGTCAGCGTCGCGCGGCCGCACCGGCAGACGCTCGCCGGGTCCGAGTTGAGCGGCCAGCACGCAGGCCTCGATCAGCTCGCGCAGCGTCGCGACGAGATTCGCGTTGCCGAGGTCGGCGAGCGGTCCGCTCGCCTTCGGCATCGACGGCGCCCAGTCGCGTCCGAGTCCGAACACGACGGTCGCGTCGGGCACGCGCTGCTCGATGCGCCGCGTCAGGTACCGCAGATAGAACGGCAGGTATTCGGCGTCGAACGACAGAATGCAGATGACCTCGGCGCGCACGACCTGCTCGACGGCCTGACTGTCGCGCGGCAGCGTATCCGACGCGACGTGCGTCACGTCGAGGCCGTGCTTGCGCAGCAACTGCATCGCGATCGACACCATGAGCTCGTCGAGTTCGCCGCGCCCCGAAATGCAGAGCACCGCACGACGCGCGGCCGTGTGCTCGGGCACGGATGCGGGCGCCGCGCGCGGCGCGCCCTCGAGGCGTTCGGGCAGCAGGTCGCCGATCGCGGGGCCTTCGCCGGCCTGCGTCACATGCGCGCTCCGGTCGGCGACGTCTTCGAGTCCTTCGATGAGGTCGCGCGTGGCCTGCTTGATCCGGCGCAACTGCGTTTCGGTGACCACGCCGCGCGCCATGTCGTTGTAGGCGAGCCGCAGGCCCTTGATCGACACCTCGTCGTAGTAGGCCGTCAGCGCGTTCTCGCGCAGCAGGACCTCGGCTTGCGCGAGGGCTTCGTCGGGATCGCCCGCGAGAATGCGCTGATAGAAGTTCTCGTCGGGCGTCAGCGCGGGTCGATCGCCGAATAGCACTTCGAGGAACTGCAGCCGGTCCACGTGCCGGCCGAGAATCACGAGGCACAGCGTCAGCGGCGTCGACAGGATCAGGCCGATCGGCCCCCAGATCCAGCTCCAGAAAATCGCCGCGACGATGACGGCGAACGGCGAAAGTCCCGAACTGTGCCCGTAGAGCACCGGCTCGATGACCTGCGACGCGAGGATTTCGATGAATCCGAACAGCACGATGGTCCAGACGAACAGCGTCCAGTTCGGCTGAACCGCCGCGGCGAGAATCGCCGCGGCCGCGGCCGCGAGCCACGATCCGACGTACGGCACGAAGCGCAGCAATGCGGCGAGCACGCCGAACAGCAGCGCCCCCGGTACGCCCATGACGACGAGCCCGAGCGCGATCACGAGGCCCACGCCCGCGTTCATCGAGAGCTGCGCGACGAAATACCGGCTCAGCCGCCGCGCGGCTTCGTCAAGCGCGGTCGTCGTCCGATGCAGGTCGCTCGACCCGACGAGCCGGATCAGGCGGTCGCGCAAATCGCCGCGCTGGATCAGGATGAAGATCGCGACGACGAGCACGATGCCCGACGTCGCGAGCGGGTCGAACACCGGCGACAGATAACGCTGCGCGAGTTCGAGCGGCGACGCGTGGCGCTCGTGGACCTCGACCGGCAAAGGCCGCACGTCGGTATCCGCATCGTTGGGGCCCGGCGTCGTGCTGTCCTGCACATGCTGTCCGGATTCCTTGAGCGCGTGCGCGGCGCGCGTGAGCAGATCGTCGGCGCGGCCGAGCGTCTTCTCCTGGACCGTCTCGATCTTGTCCTCGATCGTGGCCTGGTAGCGCGGCAGCGACGACGCGAGCTGCGCGACCTGCACGCCGATCAGACCGCCGACGCCGAGCACGACGAGCAACGCGAAGACGATCGCCGAGATCACGGCCGGAATCCGGCCGAGCCCGATCGAGCGCAGGCCGTCGACGAGCGGCGCGAGCAGAAAGCTCAGCAGAATCGCGAGCGTGATCGGGATCAGCACCGTGCGCCCGAAATAGAGCGCGCAGACGATGATGACGGTCGCGATCAGCGTCGTGAGGACGCGGATGCCCGGAGCTTCGACCGGCGCGACCTGTGCGGGCGGTCGCGGCGGCTTGGGTACGCCATTCATAAATTTCCCACTCTAAGCGCCGGTAAGGCTGGCGGCGGTTCGATCGTGCAACAGGGTTCCGACAGGGTTCCGCGCGCGGCAATGCCCGACGATCGCGCATCGCCGCGCATCGCCGCGCATCGTCGAGCAAGCGGCATTCCCGTGCCGGCCACGGCGCAATAACGGCAACGCCCGCGCGGCTTCCCGGGTTCGCGAGGACCGCGTACTGAGCCCGCATACGCGGTCCGCGCGGCGCGGTCCTTATAACGAGTCTGATTTGCGGGACCGCTCGCCGGGACCGCTTGTTCAGTCTGCTTTCTTCTTCGGCTTCCCGGGCAGGCAGACGACCTGTTCGACGAGCGCGGGCGCCGAATCGGGTTCGATCGGGCTGTACGGCGCGTCGGGCACGTCGTCGGCATACGCGATCTCGCCGCTCGCTTCGATGAAATCGGTGTGGACGATCTTCGCCTGATGCTTCTTACAGTCGAACACGATACGCGCGATCGTGGTCGTGAACTCGATGCCGCCGGCCGACTGCGGCGCCTGATACGCTGTCTTGACCAATGCGCGGCGCGTGCCGTCCGGGTAGATCTCGGCGGCCGTGCGTTTCATCAGCAGCGTTTCGGATTGGCTTTGCGCGATCGGAATCCAGTCTCCGAGCGGCTGGGCGCCCACGGTCGCCGATGCGACAACAAGCGGAACGGCGGCGCAGAGCACCGGCAACAACACATTTCTCATGGCACTCCTCAAAGGCGAACCGCAAGTCTAGCCGACTCGGCACGGTACGGTGCGTTTGTGCGCCAACACGCACGTAACGGCACGTAAAACGCCGTGACAACCTCCGCGAGCACACGCCGCTAGAATCCTCGCGACGCCATTCTTCCGCGCTTCTTTTCATGCTCAAGCCTTACCTGTTTTCGTCGTGCGCGCGGCCTGCGAACGCCGCTTCGTCGCTCCACGCGCACGCGCGCCGCGACCTCGCCCGATCGCGCACGATTCGCGCGCGAATCGCCCAGGCCGCGCTCGCGTTCGCTGCGCTGGGCGCGGCGTCGTCGGCCTTCGCGCAAGCGAGCGAACCGGTCCAAAGCAGCGTGTTCACGCATCGCGTGACGGTCGACGACGGTCCGCAGAGCGGCGCGATCAACGACAACTGGAAATTCATCACGAATCCGCCCGCGAAACCGGTCGCGGCCAGCGACCCGGCGGCGGACTCGGGCAAGCACGGCCACGGCCGCGGTTCCGGTTCGGGCGGCGGACGCGGCACGCGCGGCACGTCGAGCGCCTCGAACGACAGCGCCGCGTCGGCGCCCGCGGGTACGCCGCCGATGGCGCCCCCCGACGCCGCCCCGGCCCCGAACGCCGGCGCAGCCTCCCAACAACAGTAGCGCGCGGACACGCGCGGGCGCATTGCCAGCGGTCGTCGCTTTGCTGCATGCTGATGCGGCACGGCGCACCGCCGACAACGACAAGGAGCCCGCCCGATGCCCGAATCCCTGCGCCGTCCGGCGCGCTATCTCCGCGAGCGCACAGGCGAGGAAGCGCGCGTGACGAACGTCGAACTGTTCTTCGACCTCGTCTATGCGTTCGCCGTGACCCAGCTTTCGCACAAGCTCGCGGGCGACCTCACGTTGCTCGGCGGCCTGCAGACCATCGTGCTCTGGTTCGCCGTCTGGCTCGGATGGCAATACACGTGCTGGGTCACGAACTGGTTCGACCCCGACCGTCTGCCCGTGCGCGTGCTGCTGCTCGCGATCATGCTGATCGGCACGGTCATGTCCGCGAGCCTGCCGCTCGCGTTCGACGACCGCGGCCTGACGTTCGCGCTCTGTTATGTCGTGATGCAGGTCGGCCGCAGTCTCGTGGCCGTGCGCTTTCTCGGCCACGGCCATGCCTTGAGCGACAACTTCAAGCGGATCACGGGCTGGCTCTCGATCTCGGGCGTGCTCTGGATCGCCGGCGCATTGGTCGAGGGGCCGGCGCGGCTCGCGCTCTGGCTCGCCGCGGTGGTCTGCGAATACGTGTCGCCGATGTTCGGCTTCGCGCTGCCGGGGCTCGGACGTTCACGGTCGAGCGACTGGCAAAGCGCCGAAGGCAGTCATATCGCCGAGCGATGCCAGGCGTTCGTGATCATCGTGCTCGGCGAATCGCTGCTATCGACGGGCGGCACGCTCAGCGAGACGCGGCAGTGGGATGCGCCCGGCATCATCGCGTTTCTCGTCTGCTTCCTCGGCACCGTCGCGCTCTGGTGGATCTACTTCGATACGAGCAGCCGCGCCGGTTCGGAACGGATCGCGCGCGCGGAGCGGCCCGGGCAGATGGCCGCCTATTTCCACTACGTCCACGCGATTCTCGTGGCGGGCGTGATCGGTGTCGCGGCGGGCGATGACCTCGTCATCGAACACCCCGACGAGCGGATACGCTTCGCGACCGCATGCGTGCTCGTCGGCGCGCCGATGGTCTATGTCTTCGGCAATGCGCTGTACAAGCGCATCGTCTATGGTGCGTTTCCGCTCTCGCACCTCGTCGGCATCGGTCTGTTACTGCTGCTGTTTCCTTTTGCGTTCGAGACGGACAGGCTGATGGTCGCGGGACTCACGACGCTGATCCTCATCGTCGTCGCCGCGTGGGAAAGCGTGTCGCGCAGACGAGGCGCCGAGCCCGAGATCGGGTCGGAGGTCGCGTCAGAGACGCGCACGCCGGCGCGCTGACGTTCGAACGCACGCGATCTCGTCGTCACCCGTGTCCGGGCCGGGCGCCGCGTCAATGCGTCCCGCATTCGCCGCGCTCGGCACGCGCTTCGGCGCGCTGAAGATCCTCGGGGTAGTAGGGATCGAACGCCTTGGGCACGTATCCGCACGCTTCGAGTTGCTTGAGTTCGGCCTGATTGCGCTGCCAGACCGGATCGTTCGTCGCGCATCCGGCGATCGAGATCGCACCGATCGCGGCCAGCGCGATCGCCAGGGCGCCGCGCGCGCCGATCCACACTCTACGGCTCATTGTTCACCTCTTGAACGCAAGGGCCAGCGCGTCATCGCGATGGCACGGCGCATCGATCGAGGCGGTCAATCCACCGCTGCGACGTATCCGGCGCCGATAGACCGTATTTTAGGCGCGCGTCCGATATCGCGCCCTCCGTCGACCGGACCCGGCCGACACACGGCGCGCGCGGCACCGACTCGTGCACCGACTCGTGCATCGATTCACGCCGCGATTCACGCGCGCTTCATGCCGCAATTCACGACACGCTGCGCGCCGCTATTCGCGGCACATTGCATGCTGCCGCTCACGCCGCGCTTCGCATGCGGTGCTCGACGATCTCCGCCATCACGGACTCGCCGAGTCCCGGGCCGACGCTCATGCCCACGCCCGTATGCATCCAGACACCCGTGACGCCGCGCGATGCCTTGAGCACGCTGAACGGCCGCTCGTGCCGCGCGCGCGATCCGTAGACACCCTGCCATCGCTGGACGACGGCGAGCGGCTCATCGAATAGACGCTCGGCCAAATCCAGCAGATGCCGATCGACGCGCTCGTCGTTGAACGGCATCGGATCGGAGTTGTAGTCGTGTGAATCGCCGATGATCACGCTGCCGTCGGGCGCGGGGCTCGCGAGCAAATGAATGCCCGCGTCGAGCAGCTCGGGCGCCGTGCGCCGGACGTCGTCGAGCAACGCGCGCGCGGACGGCAGATCCGAAAACGCGCCGTAATGCAAGCAGCTGAGTCCCGTGAGCAGTGCGTGGCGAAGCGCGATCTCGCGCGTCGGGCGCACGCGCAGCATCTGCAAACGACAGACGCGCGGTCCGATCTCGGCGAGCGCATCCGAGAGCAGCGTCAGATAGTCGTGGCCCGAGCACACGACGATATGCGCCGCGCGACATGCACCGGCCGTCGTATCGAGGTAGCCGTCGTCGACATGCCTGACGAGCGTGTCGAACACGAACTCGACGCCGAGGCGATCGCGCAGATACGCGATGATCGCGGGCAACGCCTCGCGTGAAAACACCTGCATGTCCTCGCGCCCGTGCAGCGCGGCCCGATGATGCGCGAAGCGGCCGTCGTAGAGTGCGCCGAGCGCCGCCTGGTCGAGCCGTGCGACGTCGTAACCGCCGCTTTGCGCGCGCGTTTCGACGAACTCGTCGATGACGGCGACTTCGCAGTCCGTGCGAGCGAACAGCAAGCACCCCGCCTCTCGCGCAAAGAACCCCGCCTGCGATGCCCAGTGTTGCCAGATCGCGCGCGATGCCTTCGCGAGCGCGAGCATGGGGCCCGGCGGCTGGCCGGTCACGAGCACTTGTCCGAAGTTGCGGATCGAGGCGCCCGTCGGCGTGCCCGTGCGCTCGAAGACGGTCACGCGAAGACCGCGCAACGCGGCCGCATACGCATGAGACAAGCCGAGTATTCCCGCTCCGACAATCGCGATGTCGGTTTCGCGAACAGGTTTGACAGCATCCAATCTGAAGCTCCTTGCAAAAGACCGCAGACGCATGCGCGCGCGCATCGCGCGTCGCGCCGTGCATGCGGCATACCGCATCGCGCAGGCCGTATAAAATAGCCGCGCTTCCCAACCCCATCGTCATCCACGCCCCCGCCCGCGCCCATGCTTGCGAAACAGAGACAGCAACGGATCCTCGAACAGCTCGGCCGCACAGGCGCCCTGTCGGTCGCCGAACTCGTGCACGAACTCGACGTCTCGCGCGAAACGATCCGGCGCGATCTCAATGCGCTGGCCGAGCGCGGCCTGCTCGTCACGACGCATGGCGGCGCGCTGACCGCCGATCGCACCGAGCCCGACGTCGACACGCGCGAAGCATCGAACGCCGCCGCGAAACGCGCGATCGCGCGCCGCACGGCCGAACTCATCCCCGACGGCGCATCGCTCGTCATCGATTCGGGCAGCACCACGCTCGCGGTCGCGCGCGAGCTCCTCGAACGCCGCAATCTCACGATCTACACGAACGACTGGCGCATCGCGCTGCTGCTCGGACGCCGCAACGACAACCGTCTCACCGTGCTCGGCGGCGAACTCTCGGATCACGAGGACGCCACGTTCGGACTCGACACGCTCCATCAGTTGCGCCAGTACCGCACGGACATCGCGATCGTCGGCGCGGGCGGCATCTCCTCGAATGCTCAATTGACCGACTACACGCGCATGGCGGCCGAAGTCCGCGCGTGCATGCTCGTCGCCGCGCAGACCGCGATCGTCGTCGCCGACCATTCGAAGTTCGGCCACGTGACGCCCGTGCGCGTCGCGAACTTCGAATCCGCGCGATACCTCGTCACCGAACTCGCGCCCGACAAGGCGCTGCGCAAAGCGTTGTCGGCCGCCGGACCGGAACTGCTGATCGCCTGATCGCCTGATCGCCGGACCGCTCGATCTCCCGACCGCTCGGTCTTTCGACCATCCGATCTGTCGGTCTTTCGATCTCCTTATCGCCTGATCACTTCGTCGCTTGACGGCGCGCCATCGCGATTGCGCGCGAAGCGCCGGCCGCGCACGCATCACGCGCGTCTCGACGCCAAGTCATCGCACGCAAATCATTCGCGCACACCACGCTCCATTCACCTCTGACGCAACACACCGTCCGTGCGCGGGGCACGCAAACGCACGTGCGCGCCGCGCCGGCGGCCCTTCCCGCCGAATTCACACGCCACATTTTTCGTCGCTTGCCCGTTTCGAGCCCGTGTAGTTTAGTGGCGAAATGTGTCAGTTGTTGGAATTTTTTTGCATCGTCATCGTTGCGTCATACGATGCGATGAAGCTTGGACCTGTCTGATCCCACGTCGCACCGAGACGCCGGCCATCGAGTTCGAGCGCGCTTGCGAACATGGGATCGAATCGAGATTCGTCGGCGATCGCGCGCACCGCAGCCTCGACACGCACGATCTTCGACACGCATTCATCCGGCCGATTCGCCGGCCACCAGCGTCCCGACCCACGGAGAAACCGAGCCATGACCACCCTCACCGAACCGCGCGCATCCCGCCCGCTGGCCCGCACCTTGCGATGCGCCGCCGCGATGCTCATCACGCTCGGCGTCGCGCCCCATGCATTTGCCGCGGGCGAAGTCGTGCTCTATACCGCGGACGGCCTCGAGAATCTCTACAAGGACGTCTTGCCTGCCTTCGAGAAAAAGGAAGGCGTCAAGGTCGCGATCGTGACGGCCGGCAGCGGCGAAGTCGTGAATCGCGCCACGGTCGAGAAGGATTCGCCGAAGGCCGACGTGATCGTCACGTTGCCGCCTTTCATCCAGCAGGCCGCGCAATCGGGCCTGCTCCAACCGTACCAAAGCGCGAACTACAAGAACGTGCCCGAGATCGCGAAATCAACCGACGGCGCATGGTCGACGTTCGTCAACAACTACTTCTCGTTCGCGATCAATCCCGACAAGGTCAAGCCGGACCCGAGAACGTTCGACGATTTGCTGAACCCCGCCTATGCGGGCAAGGTCGCCTATTCGAATCCGGCGACGGCGGGCGACGGCATGGCCGTCATCATCCTGACGAGTTCGCTGATGGGTGAGGACAAGGCCTTCGACTACCTGAAGAAGCTCGAACAAAGCGTTAAATTCCACACGAAGGGCACGGGCTATCTCGACGTGCTGCTCTCGCGCGACGAGTTGTCCGTCGCCAACGGCGATCTGCAGATGGACCTCGACGATGCGGCCAACGGCGGTCTCTCGCTGAAACCCGTGTTTCTGTCGGTCAAGCCGGGCGGCAAGCCGACGACGTTCCAGTTGCCCTATGCGATCGGCTTGATCAAGGGTGCGCCGAACGCCGACGAGGGCCGCAAGCTGATCGACTATCTGATGTCGTCCGAGGTCCAGGCCAAAGTGCCCGATATCTTCGGCATTCCCGCGCGCACCGACGTGCCGCTCACGGGCAAGAACGGCGAAGCCGTCAAGCAGGCGATCACGGGCGTCGAGCTCATTCCCGTGGACTGGAACGCGGTCATGGCGAAGAAGGCGGATTGGGTCACGCGCTGGAAAAGCAATGTGATCGCCGATTCGGGCAAACCGCTCGACGTCGTCAAGCCCAAGCAGTAAGGCCCGCTCGCACGACATGCAGGAGATCGAACCGGTGAATTTTGCCAGCCCTCCCTCGACGTTGAGCGCGGAACCGCGCGCGCTCGACCGCGACCGCGACCGCGCCGCGGCGCGCGACACGACACGCGCAGCGGGCGTGCAGATCGACCGGCTCACCGTGCGCTTCGGCGAGCGCGCGGTGCTCGACGATTTGTCGTTGACGCTCGAACGCGGCGAACTCCTGACGGTGCTCGGACGCAGCGGCTGCGGCAAGACTACGTTGCTGCGGTTCATCGCCGGTTTCGTCGAGGCCGACTACGTGACAGGTCGCCTGACGGTCGCCGGGCGCGACCTCACGGACGCGCCGCCGCATCAGCGCAATCTGGGCCTGCTGTTCCAGAGCTATGCGCTGTTCCCCCACTTGAGCGTGTTCGACAACGTCGCATTCGGACTGCGCGCGCGTCGCGTCAAGCGCGGCGACATTGCGCGCCGCGTCGCCGATGCGCTCAAGCTCGTGCAGCTCGGCGACGCGGGCCATCTGATGCCCGCGCAGCTTTCGGGCGGCATGCAACAACGCGTCGCGCTTGCGCGCGCGCTCGTCATCGAACCCGATGTGCTGTTGCTCGACGAGCCCTTGTCGGCGCTCGACGCGAATCTGCGCGCATCCGTGCGCTCCGAGCTCAAATCGCTTCACGAGCGTCTGCCCGATCTCACGATCGTCTGCGTCACGCACGATCAGGACGACGCGCTCGTGCTGTCGGACCGCACGCTGCTGATGCGCGACGGCCGCATCGCGCAGCTCGGCACGCCGCAAGCGCTGTACGAAAACCCGGCCGACGGCTTCGTCGCGCGCTATCTCGGCGCGGCGAACCTGCTCGCGCCTTCGCTCGTCTTTCCGATCGGCGACGCGCGTCACGCCGAGCGCGAAAAACTCGCCTGCCTGCGTCCCGAACAACTGAAGATCGATGCCTTGGGCTCGAGTCCGCTGCACGGCACGATCAGCGCCGTCGATTGGTACGGCGCGACGTTGTCGGTGGCGGTCGAGCTCGATGCGATGCCCGGCGTCCCGGCGCTCGTGTCGATGCAGCACGGCGCCGGGCGCACACCGATACGCGGCGATCGCGTTTCGCTTCGATATGAGGTCGACGATGTCGTACTCATCCGTCCGTGAACCAAATGCGGCGCTCGCCGAAGCCGCGGTCGCCGACGCATTGAACCCGCATGTGCCGCGTCAGACGCTCATGCGCCGCCGCCGCGAACGCGCCGCATGGTGGCAGATGCTGTTCCTGCTCGTGTTCGCGCTCGGGCCGATCATCATCTACCCGCTGTGCCGCCTGATGATCCTCAGCGTGACGGGCGAGCACGGAGCGAGTTTCGCGCCGTACGCGCGCTTCTTCGGCACCGGCGACGCGGGCGGCATCATCCGGACCACGCTCGGCATTCTCGTGACGAGCGCGGGCATCGCATCGATACTCGGCGTCTCGATCGCCGCGCTGCTGCACTTCAAACCGTTCCCGGGCGCACGCCTGCTGACGCGCTTTCTTGAGCTGTTCGTCGCGTTTCCGTCGTTTCTCGTCGCATTCACGCTGATCTTTCTCTATGGCACCCAGGGATCGGTCAGCATCGCGCTCGCGCAGTGGCTGCATCTCGACGTCCCGCCGCTCGATTTCCTGTTCGGGCGATGGGGCGTCGTGCTCGCCGAGGTCGTCTTCTTCGCGCCGTTCGTCGTGCGTCCGACGCTCGCCTCGTTCGCGTTGCTCGACATGCGCCTGATCGAGGCCGCGCGCAGCCTCGGCGCGAACGGCGCGATGGTCGCCCTGCGCGTCGTACTGCCGCTCGCGTGGCCCGGCATCGCGGCCGGCACGATCCTGTGCTTCCTGCTTACGCTCAACGAATTCGGCATCCTGCTCGTACTCGGCAGCGCGCGGCTCGTGACGTTGCCCGTTGCGATCTTCAGCTCGGCGACGGTCGATCTCGATCTCAACGCGGCCGCGGCCGGCGCGGTCCTCATGCTCGCGATGTCCGTATCGCTCTACATGCTTTATCGCCAGGTCAATCAACGCCATGTCCAACGCACATCCCGCTGACGCCGCGCCGCCACGCGTGACGCCTCGACGGCACCGGGCGCGCCGCGCGCTGTCCGCCCTCGGCGTCGGCCTCGCCGCGCTGGTCTGCTTCTGGCTCTTCGTGCTGCCGGTCGTCGTGGTCGGCTTGTCGAGCGTGGCCTCGCACTGGTCGGGCACGATCCTGCCGACCGGCTTCAGCCTGCGCTGGTTCGAACGGCTCGGCGGCAGCGATCTCGATGCGCTGACGACGAGCATCGTCGTCGGCTTCGCGGTCGCCGGACTCGGCACGCTGCTCGGCGTCTGGCTCGCGCTCGCGCTCGAAGGCCGCGACCGCAAGGGGCTCGGTGCGCTCGTCGATACGATCGCGATGCTGCCCAACGGCGTGCCGAGCGTCGTGCTCGGCCTCGCGGTGCTCATCGCGTATCACAAGCGCCCCGTCGATCTGTCGAGTTCGTCGGCCATCGTCGTGCTCGTGCAGCTCGCGCTCGTGCTGCCGTTCTGCTATCGCTGCGCGGCGGCCGCGTTGCGTCCCGAACTCACGGTGCTGCGCGAAGCCGCCGCGAGTCTCGGGGCGCCGCCGTCGATGGTGCTGCGCGCGGTCGTGCTGCCCCAACTCGTGCCCGCGTTGCGCGCCAGCCTCGCGCTCGGTTTCGCGCTGTCGCTCGGCGAACTCGGCGCGACGCTGACCGTCTATCCGCCGGGCTTCGCGACCGTACCGATCGTCGTCGTCGGCCAGGTTGAACGCGGCTATTACCTGCCGGCTTCGGCGTTGTCGCTGATCATGCTGGTCGCCTCGCTCGCGGCGCTCTCGTTGATCGCGGTCCGGATGCCGCGCCGACGCGCGGCGTGAGTGCGTGATGAGTTTGAAGTAAGCGCGGCGCCGGCCCGCGTCGCGCATCCGCCCGCATGTGCGGGCGATCCCGGAGGGGCCGTATAGACGCACCCGAGCGGGATCGCGGACTCGGATCTGCCATCCCGCATCACACCCGAAAATGTGGCAAACCGTGTATATATGTTGCACAATGCGGCAATCTATTCAATCTCTCGCGAGCGGCGCATCGGCAAGCCGCATCGAATGAACGAACACTGAATCGCCGCACTTGAGGATACGAGCATGACTGCACGCGACCCTGCGTCCGAAATCACCGTCAACGGCCGCGCCTACCGGCTGCCCGTCACGCCGACGGTCATCGTCTGCGTCGACGGCTGCGAGTACGACTATCTCGAAGCGGCCGTCGCGGCCGGCGTCGCGCCGTTCATCGGTTCGATGCTCGCGCGCGGCACGGCGCTCAAATGCGACTGCGTGATCCCGTCGTTCACGAATCCGAACAACCTGTCGATCGTGTGCGGCGCGCCGCCGTCGGTGCACGGCATCTGCGGCAACTACTTCTGGGATCCGGCCGCGAACGACGGCCGCGGCGCCGAAGTCATGATGAACGACCCCGCCTATCTGCGCGCGGGAACGATCCTGGCCGCGGCGGCGCAGGCAGGCGCCCGGGTCGCGGTCGTCACCGCGAAGGACAAACTTCAGCGCTTGCTCGGCGCCGGACTCGACGGGATCTGCTTCTCGGCCGAGAAAGCCGATCGAGCGAGCCTCGCGGACAACGGCATCGACGACGTGCTCGAACTCGTCGGTCAACCCGTGCCCGACGTCTACAGCGCCGCGCTGTCCGAGTTCGTGTTCGCGGCCGGCGTGCGTCTGCTCGAAACGCGTCCGATCGACCTCATGTATCTGTCGACGACAGACTACGTCCAGCACAAATGCGCGCCGGGCAGCGAGGGCGCGAACGCGTTCTACGCGATGATGGACCGCTATCTCGCGCGTTTCGATGCGCTCGGCGCGCGCATCGGCCTGACCGCCGATCACGGCATGAACGCGAAGCACGACCCCGCGTCGGGCCAACCCAACGTGATCTATCTGCAGGATGCGCTCGACGGGTTTCTCGGCGCCGCGCGTTCGCGCGTGATCCTGCCGATCACGGACCCGTATGTCGTGCATCACGGCGCCCTCGGCTCGTTCGCGACGGTCTATCTCGACGACCGCGCCGACGCCGACGTGAAGCGCGTGGCCGCATGGATCGCGACACGACCGGGCGTGCAACTCGTGCTCGATAACGCGGCCGCGGCCGAGCGCTTCGAGCTGCCCGCCGATCGCATCGGCGATCTCGTCGTGATCGCCGACGTCCATGTCGTGCTCGGCACGCGCGAAGCCGATCACGATCTGTCGGGGCTCACGGTGCCGCTGCGCTCGCACGGCGGCTTGTCGGAGCAGACCGTGCCCTTGATCTTCAATCGCGCCGCGACGCTCGCGCCGAACCGCGCGCGGCTGCGCAACTTCGATGTCATCGAGATTGCGCTCAATCATCTGGACGCATGATGTCGACCGCCACTCACGAACACCCCGCATTCCGCGCCGCGTCGATGCTGATCGGTGGCCGGCGCGAACACCGCGCGCGCACCCTCGATGTATGCGATCCCTTCTCGGGCCAGCGCGTCGGCACGGTGCCGATGGCGAGCGTCGACGACGTGCGCCGCGCGATCGAGACGGCCGATGCGTACCGCGCGCACCTCACGCGCTTCGAACGCGCGCAGATCCTCGAACGCGCGGCCGCGCTCGTGCGCGAGCGCATCGAAACCGCCTCGGATCTGATCACGCGCGAATCGGGACTCTCGAAGAAAGACACGCGATACGAGATCGGACGCGTGGCCGACGTGTTCCAGTTCGCCGCGAAGGAAGCGCTGCGTGACGACGGCCAGGCGTTCTCGTGCGATTTGACACCGCACGGCAAGGCGCGCCGGGTGTTCACGCAGCACGAGCCGCTCGACGGCGTCATCGTCGCGATCACGCCGTTCAATCACCCGATGAACCAGGTCGCGCACAAGGTCGCGCCCGCGATCGCGACGAACAATCGCGTCGTACTCAAGCCCTCGGAAAAGGTCCCGCTGTCGGCCTACTATCTTGCCGAACTCCTCTATGAAGCCGGCCTGCCTGAACCGATGCTTCAAGTCGTCACGGGCGACCCCGGCGAGATCGCCGACGAGCTCGTCACGCACGCGCGCGTGCAGCTCGTCACGTTCACGGGCGGCGTGGCGATCGGCAAACGGATCGCCGCGCGCGCCGGGTATCGCCGTGTCGTGCTCGAACTGGGCGGCAACGATCCGCTGATCGTGCTCGAGGACGCCGATCTCGATCGCGCGGCCGCGCTCGCGGTCCAGGGTTCGTATCGGAATTCCGGACAACGCTGCACGGCCGTCAAGCGCATGCTGGTTCAGCGCTCGATCGCGCCGGCCTTTACCGAGCGCGTCGTCGACTTGACGCGACGTTGGACGTACGGCGACCCGTTCGACGAAAACAAGGAAATGGGGACGGTCATCGACGAACGCGCGGCGGCGCTGTTCGAGGCGCGCGTCAACGAAGCGCTCGCGCAAGGCGCGCGCCTGCTCGCGGGCAACGTGCGACACGGCGCGAACTATGCGCCGACCGTCATCGACCGCGTCGATCCGGCCATGACCGTCGTGCGCGAAGAGACGTTCGGGCCCGTCTCGCCGATCATCGCGTTCGATACGATCGACGACGCGATACGTATCAGCAACGGCACGGCATACGGCCTGTCGTCGGGTCTATGCACCGACCGGCTCGATCTGATCCGGCGCTTCGTCGACGAGCTTCAGGTCGGCAGCGTCAACGTATGGGAAGTGCCCGGCTATCGAATCGAATTGTCACCATTCGGTGGTATCAAGGATTCGGGGCTCGGGTACAAGGAAGGCGTGCAGGAAGCGATGAAGAGCTTTACGAACCTGAAGACGTTTTCCTTACCCTGGGGCTGACCGAATCCGGACAGGGCCTGGCGACAGGCCCGGGGCACTTTGGAAAACACAGCATGGCATTGAGTATCGACGACATCCGCCAGCTTTACGGCTCACATGGCGGCATTGCCTATAGCGGCGAACCGGTCACGCAGCTCGAGCACGCGCTGCAATCGGCGATGCTGGCCGAGCAGGCCGGCGCACGCGAGGAACTCGTCGTCGCGGCCTTCCTTCATGACCTCGGCCATTTGCTGAACCTGCAAGGCGAATCGCCGACCGTGCAGGGCATCGACGACCAGCATCAGTACTTCGCGCTGCCGTTCCTGCGGCGCGTGCTGCCCGAGGCCGTGCTCGAACCGATTCGGCTCCACGTCGATGCGAAACGCTGTCTCTGCGCGATCGACGACGGATATTTCGCCAAGCTTTCGGCGGATTCGGTCCGCAGCCTCAAGCTGCAGGGGGGCGTCTTCAGCATCGAAGAGGCCCAGGCGTTTCTCGCGAAACCCTACGCGCACGATGCGCTGCAATTGCGGCGCTGGGACGACCAGGCGAAGGTCGAAGGACTCGATACGCCCGATCTCGAACACTACATCGCGCGTGTGGCGAGCGTGTCGGCGCGCTATATGCAGGACAAACAGCAGGACAAGACGGCGACCGGACTCGTCTGAATGCGACGCCGGCATGCGATGCCTGAATGCGCCGCTGGCACGGTGGCCGCGCGTGCGGCGCGGCGATGTCGAGCGAGGGTCGCCGCCGATGCCGCACCGCGTTCGATCGCGCAATGCGGCCGAGCCCGACGGGACCGGAACCGCGACCGGAACCCATCGGTCCGGTGCGTTCGATGCGTCCGGTGCGTCCGACTATTCGGCGCCGTCGATCTCGGAGAACGTATAGAGCCCCTTGAGCTCGATGCCGATCGCCGCGAGATTTTCCTTCCCGCCCGTTTCGCGATCGATGACGCAGAGCGTCAGATCGACGGGCACGCCATCGCGGCGCAGCTTTTCAACGGCATCGGAAATCGCGCCGCCGCTCGACACGACGTCCTCGATGAGCACGATCTTGCGGCCCTTGAGTTCGGCGCCTTCGGCGTACTGGCACGTGCCGTATTCCTTGGCTTCCTTGCGAATGAACGCGGCGGGCAGTCCCGTGACCTGACTGAGCATCGTGACGATCGGAATGCCGCCCATTTCAAGGCCGCCGAGCACTTCGGTGCCGGCCGGGATCAGCGGCGCCATCGCCTCGGCGATCGCCTTGAGCAGGACCGGATCGGATTCGAAACGGTATTTGTCGAAGTAGACGTTGCTCCGCTTGCCGGACCGAAGCAGGAAGTCGCCGGTCAGCTTCGAGACTTCGCGGATGCGTTTGGGAATGTTCATGGACGCCCTTTCTATTGCGATATGACGGTATTTGCGCGGGCAAGAATTTACCATGGACGGGCGCGCGCCTTCCGTCCGCGCGCCCTGCCATGCCCTGCCGCGCCGTTGCGACAATGGCACGATGCCGATCGCGGCCGCGCGCTCGCGTCCTTCAAACACTTTTCGCCATGATCTTGAATCGCCTCAAACGAACCGCCTGCGCCGCCGGCGCGCTGTGTCTGACGGGTCTCGTCGCGCTGGCGGCCCACGCCGCGAACCCCGACGCGCTCTGGCAGATCGTGAGCCAGAAATGCGTGCCGGCCGCCGAGACGGGCGCCGGCCAGAACGCGTGCGCGTACGTCGATATGCGCGGCGGCTATGCGCTGCTCAAGGACATCAACGGCGTCGCACAGTACCTGCTGATCCCGACGCGGCGCGTGAGCGGCATCGAAAGTCCCGCGCTGCTCGACGCCGATGCGCCGAACTACTGGCCCGATGCGTGGCATGCGCGCAGCTATGTCGAGCAGAAACTCGACGTACCGCTGCGGCGCGACGAAGTCGGACTCGCGATCAACTCGGCGAGCGGCCGGACGCAGAATCAGCTGCACATCCATATCGACTGCATGCGGCCCGACGTCGCCGATGCGCTCGCGGCGCAACGCGGCACGCTCGACGCCGCATGGCGCACGCTGCCCGTCGCGCTCGAAGGACATCGCTACCGCGCGCGCGTGATCGACGAGGCGACGCTCGAACGCGACGACCCGTTCAAGGCCCTCGCGGCCGACATCGCATCGCGCGGCGAGGCCATGGGCGACCAGACGCTGCTCGTGACGGGCACCACGCTCGCCGACGGGCAGCCCGGCTTTATCGTGCTCAACGATCGCGTGGACGGTCTGGACCGCGCGTCGTCCGAAGAACTGCTCGATCACGATTGCACGATCGCACGACGGCATTGAAGCCGTGCCGCGATCGTGACGGTCGCCGCGCGTGCCGCGACGAGCCGCGCGGCACGAACGCGGCCGCACGCGCCCATACCGCGTCGCACCATGCCTGCAGGCCGTCCGGCCGCGCTCGACCCCGCCTCGCGCCCTGCTCGGCATAACCCGCGTTTCGTTCGATAAACGCGCCCCATCGTTCGATAAACGATCGTCTGTCACAAATATCACTTGTGCGAAACGATCGCCGTGGCTACCTTCTGGCATCCGGATGTCCCGCCAGCCCCGCGCTGCCGAAGGCAAACCGGCAAACGCTGCGCGCCTTCCCGATCCCGAGCGATCCACCCGGCCACCGATGCCCCGCGCGCAGACCGCACCGACGCATGACGAAGCCCGCGCAACGCTCGCTCATGCATGGACATGGATTGGAGACAGCATGACCCTCGCGATAAACACCCCCGTTTCGGCGTCGGCCGGCACGTCAGCCTCGCGCGCGCGCAAGGCCGCGCTCGGCAGTTTTGTCGGCGCGGTCGTCGACTGGTACGACTTTTTGCTCTACGGCATCGTCGCCGCGCTGATCTTCAACAGCGAATTCTTCCCGAAGGTCAGCCCGGCGATGGGCACGCTCGCGGCGTTCGCGACATTCGGCGTTGGCTTCCTGTTCCGCCCGCTCGGCGGCATCGTATTCGGCCACTTCGGCGACCAGCTCGGCCGTAAGCGGATGCTCGTGCTGACCGTCATGATGATGGGCCTCTCGACAGCCGCGATCGGCCTGCTGCCGACGTTCGCGACGATCGGCTGGTGGGCGCCGGCGCTGCTCGTGCTGCTGCGCGCGATCCAGGGCTTCGCGGTCGGGGGCGAATGGGGCGGCGCCGCGCTGATGGCCGTCGAAAGCGCGCCGACGAACCGCAAGGCGTTCTTCAGCAGCGGTGTGCAGGTCGGTTATGGCGTGGGTCTGATCCTGTCGACGGGCATCATCTCGCTGCTCAGCGCGACGATGGAGAACGCCGCGTTCAAGTCCTGGGGCTGGCGCCTGCCGTTCCTGTTCAGCGTCGTGCTCGTGCTGATCGGCCTCTGGGTCCGGTCGAGCATGGAGGAATCGCAGGAGTTCGTCGACACCGTCGAGCGCGGCCACAAGAAGGTCCGTCTGCCGGTCCTGCAGGCGCTGCGCAATCATCCGAAGGCCTTCTTGCTGATCATCGCGCTGCGGCTCGCCGAGCTGTTCACGATGTACATCGTCACGGCATTCGCGCTCAGCTATTCGACGACGAATCTCGGCATGCCGCGCGAGTTCTTCCTCAACATCGGCCTGCTCGTCGGCGCCGTGAGCTGCGTGACGATTCCGATCTTCGCCCTGTGCGCCGACCGCTTCGGCCTGCGCCGGATCTATATGATCGGCGCCGTCATCGGTCTTGCCTCGGCGGTGCCGTTCTTCCTCGCGCTCGATGCGCGCTCGACCGTCTGGATCGTGATCTTCGCGGTCATGCTCGCCAACGGCGCGCACGACCTCATCGTCAGCGTTCAGCAGCCGCTGTTCACCGAACTCTTCGGCACGGCCTACCGCTACAGCGGCGCGGGCGTCGGGTATCAATTCGCGAGCGTCGTCGGCGGCGGGTTCACGCCGTTCATCGCGGTCGGGCTCGTGAGCCTGGCCGGCGGTTCGTGGCATCCGGTCGCCGCGTATCTCGCGGGCGGCTGCCTGATCTCGCTGATCGTCGCGGCCTGCATGAAGCGCCCGGAAGGCGCGGAATAAGCCGGTCGAGCCGGCTGCACTGACCCTCCCGGCGTCGATCCGAACGACGCCGCGTCGCGCGCGAATGCGGCGGCATCTCCCACCGTCGCCGCGAGGCAAGCCCTCGCGCGACGTCGGAAAAAATTGCGTCCGAGCCCTGCACGGCGCCATCGTCCGCCCGCATACTCTGCGGATCGTCGAATCGATCATTGGACATGACGCTGCCCTCGACCCGAGACTGGATTTTCTCAATCAAGACGTTCGTCGCCGCGATGCTCGCGCTGTATATCGCGCTCGCGTCGGAGTTGCCGCGGCCCTACTGGGCGATGGCCACGGTCTATATCGTCTCGAATCCCTTCGTCGGCGCGACGACATCGAAGGCGCTCTATCGCGCGCTCGGCACGCTGCTCGGCGCGGCCGTCTCGGTGCTGCTCGTGCCCCCGCTCGTCGAAATGCCGTTCGTGCTGAGCCTGGCGTCCGCGCTCTGGATCGGCGTCATGCTGTATCTCGCCATGACCGACCGGACCGCGCGGTCCTACGTGTTTCTGCTCGCGGGCTATAGCCTCGCGCTCATCGCGTTGCCGACCGTCAACGCTCCCGAAGGCATCTTCGACGTCGCGATCACGCGCTCGGAGGAGATCATTCTCGGCATCACGTGCGGCGCGGTCGTCAATTCGATCGTGTTTCCGTCGAAGCTCGCGCCCGTGCTCGGCGAACGCACGGCCGCCTGGTTCCGCGACGCGGCCGTCTACGCACGCGAAACGCTCGCGGGACGCACGGCCGAGAAAGCCTCGACCGACAGCCGCCAGCGCATGGCGACGATGATCAACTCGCTCGAATTCCTGCTGAGTCAGCTTTCGTACGACGGCACGCGGCCCGACATCGTGCTTCAGGCGCGCGAGCTGCGCGCGCGCATGTCGCTGCTGCTGCCGATCATCTCGGCGCTCTCCGACCCGCTGCGCAGCCTGCTCGCCGAGCCGACGCGCGAAGCCGCGACGATGCGCGACGTCGTCGAGCGCCTGTCGGTCTGGATCGAGGACACGCGGCGCAAGCCGGGTTCGCACGCGGACAGCACGGTACGCCTCGTCGCGCGTGAGCTCCGCGAAGAGATCGCAAGCCTCGAACCGCCGCGCGAAACGCTCGAACACTGGCACGCCGCGCTGCTCTCGACGGTGTTGTGGCGGCTCAAGTTCATGGTCGACATCTGGGAAGACTGCGTCACGCTCCAGCACGCGATCAGCGTCGACGAAACGCGCTCGTGGGCGCCGCAGTTCCGCCATTGGCGCATCGGCGTCGTCAAGCCGTACTTCGACTACGGCATGATGCTGTTCTCGACGCTGTCGACCGTGCTCGCGGTGCTCGTCGGCTCCGTGCTCTGGATCGAAACGGGCTGGGTCGACGGCGCGGGCGGCGTCTCGCTCGGCGCCGTCGCCTGCTGCTTTTTCGCGGCGCTCGACGATCCCGCGCCGCAGGTGTTTCGCTTTTTTATCGCGTCGTCGATCAGCATCGTCGTCGCGGGCGTCTATCTGTTCGTCGTGCTGCCGAACATCCATACGTTCGAGATGGTCGTCGTGGCATTCGCCGTGCCGTTCATCTGCATCGGCACGCTGATACCGAATCCGAAGTTCAGCCAGACCGCGGGCGTCGTGGCGTTCTCGACCGCGACGTTCATCAGTTTGCAGAGCGCGTACGAAGCCAACTTCGAGACGTTTCTGAACGGCAATCTGTCGGCCGAAGTCGGGCTGCTGTTCGCGTATCTCTGGGTCCGCGTCACGCGACCGTTCGGCGCGGAGCTTTCCGCGCGGCGGCTCACGCGGTCGAGCTGGAACGATCTCGTGCTCGCGGCCTCGCCTCACGCGCTGGCGACGCAGCGCGAGATGGCGGCGCGCATGCTCGATCGGCTGCTGCAATTGCTGCCGCGGCTCGCGTCGACCGATGCGCCCGATCGTCTGCACCCGCAGGTCGAGACGTTTCGCGATATGCGCGTCGGACTCAATGTGCTGGATCTTCAGGTCGAACGCGAAATCGCCGATCCGCGCCTGCATGCCGCGATCGACGATGTGCTCGTCGGCGTGCGCGCGCATTTCGAACGCTGCGTCGAGCACAACACGCGGCAGATTCCGCCGCATAGCCTGCTCGAGGCCATCGACGCGGCGCTCGATCGGTCGATCGAGCCCGCGGCGCGCGGCGAGCCCGCGAAGGTCATGCACACGCTGATTTCGCTGCGGCTCGCGACGTTTCCGGATACGCCGCCGCCGACGTCGTTGCGTGTCGCGGCGAGCCCGGCTTAGCTTGGCCTGGTTCGGCCGATCTTAGTTGACGATGCCGACGAGCTCGACTTCGAACGTCAGCTGGCTGTTCGGCGGGATCGGGCCGATGCCGCGGTCGCCATAAGCGGTCGCCGCCGGGCACGTGAGCTTGGCCTTGCCGCCGACCTTGACGGTCTGCAGGCCTTGCGTCCAGCACGGGATCACGTGATCGAGCGGAAACGTCGCCGCGCCGCCGTGCTTGGCCGAGCTATCGAACTCCGTGCCGTTCGCAAGCGTGCCGCGATAGTTGACCTTGACCGTGCTCGATGCGGCGGGCTTCGGGCCGTTGCCGTCGACGAGGTGCTCGACGATCACGCCCGAGGGCAGTTTTTCGATCGTACCGGCCAGTGCGCTCGTGGCGCACGCGGCGGAGACGATCATCGAGACGAGCAGGGCCACGCGAGACTTCATGGAGTTCTCCAATCGGAAAGGAAGAGGGGCGCCTATTGTATCGGCCGTGCGTGTCATTCAAACGCACGATCGGTACGCGGCCGCGCGCCGCCGACGAACGTGCGTCGAGCATCGACGGCTTCGACTTTCCGAAGGATTCGAATCGCGCATCGGACGCCCGGAGACACCGCGCGTCGCGCGGCGAGCCTCGATGCCCCAGACGCGCCTCGCGCACGCGGCGCGCGGCGCCGACCGCGCGTTTCAGGCCGCCTGTTGACGCGCCGGCTCGACCGACGCGTCGTCTTGCGCAACCGTGCCGAGCAGACGCTCGACCTCGGCGATTCGGCCGTCCTTGCGCCACTGAAGGAATTTCATATAGCACGTCTGCTGGGGGGGAAACGAGGCAGGGAGATGGAGCCAGCGTTCACCCGTCTGCTCGACCCAGCGGATCGCGTCGAGAATCGCGCGCGGATTGGCGCACGGGCGTCCGGCGCCCTTGCGCGAACGCGGTTCGTCGAACAAATGTGCGATACGCGCCCATTCGGCATCGTCGAGATGAGTCATGTTGGCCCCCTGGTGAACTCGCTGTCTTTGCAGCCCTGCGTTCAACATTACGGCCGGAAAGTCTCCGATTCGTCCTATTTACCTACAAATGAAAATGGGCCTGCGGATCGGAACGATCCTGAACGGTTTCGACGCGATATGACCAGATTGATCTAGTCAGATCGCATACCGTCTTCGAGATCCGAAGCCGGGTGTTCGCAAACGTGCGCGGCCATGTCGTCGATGACGCGCGTGACGTGCTCGTCGGCCGCCTCGTAGAACATCTGCTTGCCCTTGCGTTCGGCGCGCAGCACGCGCGCGGCGCGCAAAAGCCGCAAATGATGGCTCACGAGCGGCTGCGACAGTCCAAGCCGCGCCGCGAGGTCCGACACATAGGTCGGCTCGGCCAGGCAGGCCGCGATGATCCTGAGACGGCTCGGATCTCCCATCAGGCGAAACATCTCGGCGAGTTCGACGATCTGATCGTCGCTCAAGTCCGCTGCGCGCATCGTCGCTCCAGATTTATTCATATCAACGAACGTTTATACGTCTATATAATGCGTGCTTGACGTATTGATCAAGCGAGATTTGCCATGGCCGATGACCTGCATCGCGCGCCCGCCACGAAACCCATGACACAGCCCCCGCGCGCCGAAGAAGACCACGACGCGCAGGGTCATGCACATGACCCTGCGCATGATGATCGCGACGGGGATCATGCGGACCACCGCCACGCCGACCACGGCCAAACGGGCCACAATCATTCGGGTCGGGGCCAAGCAGGTCACGATCACGCCGACCACGATCACACGGGTGACAGACACGCGGATCACGCGTGCGCCGATCACCGTCATGCCGATCACGATCACGTGGGTAACAACCAAGTCGATCACGCGCACGCCGATCACGATCACGCGGGGCACCGTCATGCGGGCCATCATCACGCCGGTCATAGCCATGCGGGCCACGACCACTTGCATGGCGTCACCGATCAGCGGCGCATCGGCTGGGCCTTCGCGATCATCGCGGCGTTCATGATCGTCGAGGTCGTCGGCGGTGTGCTGTCGGGGTCGCTCGCGCTGCTCGCCGACGCCGGTCACATGATCAGCGACGCCGCCGCGCTCGGCTTCAGCTGGCTCGCGATTCAGTACGGCAAGCGCCCCGCGACGGCCGAACTCTCGTATGGCTACAAGCGGCTCGAAATTCTCGCCGCGTTCGTCAATGGCTGTGCGCTGTTCGTGATCGCGGCCTGGATCGTCTATGAAGCGATCGCGCGCTTCGCGGCGCCCGTGCCCGTCGCCGGACGCACGATGTTCGTCGTCGCCGTCATCGGTCTCGCGGCCAATATCGCGGCGTTCATGATCCTGCACGGCGGCAATCGCGAGAATCTGAATCTGCGCGGCGCATGGCTGCACGTGCTCGGCGACATGCTCGGCTCCGCTGCCGCGATCGTCGCGGCCGTCGTGATTCTCTTCACGGGTTGGACGCCGATCGATCCGATCCTCTCGATCTTCGTCGCGCTCATCATTCTCAAAAGCGCGTGGGGTATCGTCAAATCGTCGGCGCACATCCTGCTCGAAGGGACACCCGAAGGCATCGATCTCGCGGAGATCAAGGCCGATCTCGAACATCACGTCGACGTCGTACGCGACGCACACCATATTCATGCGTGGTCGATCACGGCCGAACAGCATCTGCTCACGCTGCACGTGCACCCGATGCCCGGCGCGACGGCGCGCGAGGTCGTGATCGCGGTGCAGCGGCGGCTGGAGCAGCGTTACGGCATCACGCACGTGACCGTGCAAATCGAGGACGAAGACTGCATCGACGCGGGGCACGCACACGACGAACACGATGCCCGGCCGCATTGCGCTTAGGGTCACATCGAGCACGGATCAGCCGCGCGGATCAGCCACGCGAATCGATGCACTGCGATGCGAATCGATACATATCGAAGCCGAATCGGCATACCGCGCGCCGATTCGGTTCAAACCGGGCCGCACGCGCTTCGCGCCCGATATTCAGTGATACGCCAGGTATTCAAGCCGCACGTCAGGCACGTCCGAACGGACCTCAAGACGCGCTGCTTACCTGCTTCGGGCGCCCATCTCGAACGCCCGCGGCGCATCCGTACTAAGCGCTGCGCCCTCGCCCGAGCAGCCGCAGGATCGCGAGCAGCACGACCGCGCCGATCAACGCCGTGAGCAACGATCCGAGGATACCGCCGCCGAGACTGATGCCGAGCACGCCGCCGAGCCAGCCGCCGATAAACGCGCCGACCACGCCGACGATGATGTCCATCAGAATACCGAACCCGCCGCCATCGACGATCCGTCCTGCCAATGCGCCTGCAATACCGCCGATGATGATCCAGAAGATGATGCCGTGCGAAGCGTGTTCCATGGTTACCTCCTACCTGGGAAGAGACTTGAAATGCGGAGTTCGGGGCTTCATTGACTTCGCCCGGCTAGAGGCCGGACACGGCTATCGTACTACTGAATCCGACCGCCCCCGGGCAATTCCCGCACAATAGACGATCGTGCCGACGGCATCGCCCGCCGCTCCGCGTGCATCGGGCCGTTCGCGATGGCCTCACGGCGCGCCAACACCGCCTGCACGCCGTGCGCCTCCCGCTGGCCCTACACGAGTCATCCGATGAAACCGATCGACCTGAATCCCAAAGTCCGGCGCGTGAGCCCGCTGTTCTGGGTCTTCGAATCGCTCGAAGACGATCCCGGCTTCATGACGCGCAAGTTCTTCATGATGGACGCCGCATATCTCGACGGCCTGCTGTGTCTCGCGGTCTCGCAAGGCGAGGAACCCTGGAACGGCCTCGCCGTCTGCACATCGCAGGATCATCACGCGAGCCTGCTCGACGACGTTCCGGAACTCGTCGTCCATCCCGTGATCGGCAAGTGGCTCTACGTATCGCAAACCCATCCGGAATTCGAATCGATCGCGCTCAAGCTCGCGCGTCTCGTCGGGCGCCGCGACGCACGCATCGGCGTCGAGCCCGGATCGCGCAAACGCAGCGGCGCCGCATCGCGCGCGCGCAAAACCCCACGGAAAAAACCGTAAGCCCGCCGACACGGAGCCGGTCCGCGCCGTCAGACCGCGCGAGCGCGATGGTGGTCGAACAAGGTGTATTGGCCCTTGCCCGCATGCTTTGCGGCATAGAGCGCGGTGTCGGCGCGCATGAACAGCTCATTGGGCGAACTGCTGTCGCGCGGATCGTGAATCGCCGCGCCGACGCTCGCGCTGCAACGCACGACGCATCCGTCGATCTCATAGGGTTCCAAGAGCGCACGCACGATCCGCAGCGCGACCGTGTCGACCGCATGCGGCGCGACCACGCGTTCGAGCACGACCGCGAATTCGTCGCCGCCGATCCGCGCGACGGCGTCGAGCGCACTGACGCAGCCTTCGAGACGGGCGGCCACGAGGCCGAGCAGGCGATCGCCGCGCGCGTGCCCGAACGTGTCGTTGACGTCCTTGAAATCGTCGAGATCGACGAGCAGCAATGCGATCGGCTGCCGGGTCTCATGCCGGGTCTCATGCGCGCGCTCGAATGCCTCCGCGAAGCGGCGATCGAAACCCTTGCGATTGAGCAGTTCCGTCAGATGATCGACGAGCGTCGTTTGTTCGAGACGCCGAAGCTCTTCGCGTTCGTCGGTGACATCGCGCGAATAGACGTGAATACCGGCGACGCACGCGTCGGCATCCCTGACGGGCTTGTACATGACCTCGAACGTGCGCGGCCCGCTCGGCGACTGCCAGACATAGTC
The DNA here is from genome assembly GCF_003628125.1 of Pararobbsia silviterrae. Lineage (GTDB taxonomy): Bacteria > Pseudomonadota > Gammaproteobacteria > Burkholderiales > Burkholderiaceae > Pararobbsia > Pararobbsia silviterrae. Next base: position 401,982 of record NZ_RBZU01000001.1, on the reverse strand, counting down.
GAACGACACGGGTTCGCCGAGGCGCGCCAACGCCATGTTCGGCGCGACATACGCGTCATAGAGCGCATCGCCCCAGACTTCGCGCACGGTACGCCCGATCATCGCCGAGACCGACCAGCCGAATCGCGCCTCGTACGCGCGATTCGCAAACACGTAGCGTTCGTCGCGATCGAGATAGGCGACGAGATCGGGAATGCGATCGGCGATGGCTTCGATCAGTTGCTTGCGCTCGAGCGCGAGTTTGCCGGCCTCGTGCAGGCCTTCGGTCTTGATCGCGAGTTGCTCCATCAACGACGCAAACGCGCGCGACAAATCGCCGACCTCATCCGAGCGCGTCGTCGCAAGCGCTTTGTAGGCATCCGGATCCTGAGCGCTTTGGAGCACGACGCGATGCATCTGCTGCACGGGCACCAGCAGCCGGCACACCATCACATAGACGAGCAGCGCGCCGAGCGCGAGCGCGACGAGACACACGACGGCGACCTTCGGCCGCGCATTCGCGAACGGCACATAAGCTTCCTCGGGCGGCAGATTCGAGACGAGTTCCCAATGGATCGTTTCGAGCCCGCGATGCGAGATGATCGGCGCGAGCGCGGGCCCCAGCGTCCAGAGTCGCCGCGCGCGATCCTCGCCGCACGATTCGCGCGCACCGCGGGCCGGCGCAAGAATCCGCGACGTATCGGGATGCATGACGTAGACCGACGGCGAGTCCAGTGTGACGAGACAGAACGCGCTCGTCGGCATGGGCCGCATGCTGGCGAGTTCGGTCAGGAAATTCCGGTTCTGAAGATCGAGTCCGCCATTGAGCACGGCGACGACGCGCCCGTCGGCACTCAGCACGGGGACCGACAGCGTCACGACCGGACGGCCCGTCGTACGGCTCAGTTGCGGTCCGGTGATCGTATGCGGTGCGCCCGCCATGATCTCGCGGAAGTACGTGCGATCCACCGCGCTCGGATAACGCGCCAATGGCGTACGCGTATCGAAGATTCGACTGCCGTCGGGCGCCAGCAACTGCAGCCAGTCGAACGAAGCGGGCAGCGCGACCGAGCGCCGTGCGAGGGCCAGCAGCCGGTCGGGATTCGAATCGATCGAGTCGGCAAGCTGCACGGCAACGGCCTGCAGGATCCGGATGCGCAGTTCGAACTTGTCGTCGAGCTGGGTCGCCACGAGCGCGACCTGATTGTCTTGCTGCTCCTGAAGGACGTGCCGCAGGCCGATGTTCGAATAGTGACGCGCAACGAGGATCAACAACAGCATCAACACTGCGAGCACCGCGACGGTCATCGACACAACGCGAGACTTGAGGGACCACCGTTCCATGGTTCTATGCCGTGACCGCAGGGTGCAGATGTCGGAAAGGCCCCTGAAGGAATCGTACGGGCCGGCAAGCGCATTGCCGCGCGGCGTCGTGACTCGGGCCGCGCCGGGCTGGCTCAATCATGGACGGTGAGTATATCTCGCCAGTACGAACACGCGCGATATCGCGGTGCCGCGCGCCGCTTACCGCGCATCGCTTACGGGCGTCACTTAGGTACGCCGCTTAACGCACGTCGCTGAACGCGCGTCATCGATCGACCGCCCGATTTCATGCACCTTGCTTATGGATTAGCAGATTGCTTCGACACGTTCCGGTCAAGGTTTGCGATCCGCATCCGATAAACAGAAGGGTGGCGTGCTCGCGGGAACGCAGCGCGCACGACACGTCGCTGTTTAGCGGAAAAAGACGTTGTTTCGTTCGAGGCACGAGCGCTTTGCGGGTCCTGACGGATTCGACCGACGGCGAGCGAGGCATCGCATCACGGCGGGAGAACATCAGGCGTTCGCGGAGTCCACGATGAAAGACAAGTGCAATGTGCTGTTCCTGTGCTGGGCGAATTCGGCGCGAAGCATCATGGCCGAATCGCTGTTGCGCGAGCTCGGAGGCAAGAAGTTCGGCGCGTTCAGCGCGGGCGTCGAACCCGCCGCGCGCGCGCATCCGCTCGCGCTCGCGCAGCTCGAACCGCACGTGACGTCGGAGCAACCCGTGCATCCCAAGAGCTGGCGACGTTTCGCGGACGCCGACGCGGAACCCATGGACATCATCATCGCCATGTGCGCGCAATCGGGTGCGCTTTCGCCGACGCTCTTTCCGGGCACCCCGATCTTCTGCCGCTGGAATTTTCCCGATCCGGTCGAGGCACAGGGCTCGACCGCCGAGCAGGCTCGCGCATTCGAAAAAGTGTTCCGGCAGATCCTGCGACGTATCAGCGTGTTCGTCGCCTTGCCGCTTCACTCGATGAAGCGCGCGGACACGATCACGACCATCGACAACTTGCGCGAGACCGACCCGAGTGCATCGTTCAAGGTCGATGACGATGCTTGAGCCGCATCGACGCGTCGATGTCTTGGCGTTTCTTTGGTTTGGCGATTCGTTTGAACACGTCGCTGGCCGAGTGCTTAATCTTAAGCATCTTCCTTAGCACCTTGTCTTAGCGATTTTTCTTAGCGTTTAGTCTTAGTGCTTGGTCTTAGCACGATAACCTAACGCTTCGCCTTGGTATTTCGTCTTGATGCATCGTCTCCATGCATCGACCTCACGCATCGACGCAACGCGTGGTCTTGACGCTTTTCCTCGCACACTTTCTTAGCGCTTTATTTTGCCGGCGTTAGCGTCGGCGTTTTCGTTTGCATCGGATCGCAGTCAGCACGATCAAACGCTTCATCGCGTGTATCAAGTTGTCTTTCCGCGATCGCATCCGCAGTCTTCCGCGTCACTCCACGCAGTCCATCCGTCGACGCGCTTGCGCGTCGCAGTCATCCCCATCCGCTTGATCGTAAGACGCTTCTGAAAATCGGGCTTCATCCATTTCAACGGATCGATTCAAGCCGACACTTGAGCGCTTTTCGCGGGACGCAGGCATCAGCGCTGTCGACCGCGACTCACCTGCTGCCGCGCCTGCCGGCAGATCAAGAATATTCAAGGAGACGCCATGGACCCGACCCTTTCCGACGACACGCTGCCCGACAGCGCTGCTCACGCGCCCACGTCCGCCCCCGGTTCAAACGCCCACGAGGATGCGCCTCGCACCGTTCGCGCACGTGACCGGCTTAGATCGATCTTCTCGGGATCGATCGGCAATCTGATCGAGTGGTACGACTGGTATGTGTATTCGGCGTTCGCCTTGTATTTCGCGCGGGCGTTTTTTCCAAGCGGCGATCAAACCGCGCAACTGCTCAATACCGCGGCCGTCTTTGCCGTCGGATTCCTCGCGCGTCCCGCGGGCGGCTGGCTGATGGGTCTGTACGCCGATCGATACGGACGCCGCTCGGCATTGCTGATGTCGATCGTGTTGATGTGCGCGGGCTCGCTGATCATTGCACTGTGTCCGTCGTACGCACAGATCGGCGTTGCGGCGCCTGCCCTGCTCGTGACGGCGCGCTTGTTGCAAGGACTCAGCGTCGGCGGCGAGTACGGAACGTCGGCGACCTATCTGAGCGAAATTGCCAGCGCGCGCCATCGCGGCTTCTATTCGAGCTTCCAGTACGTGACGCTCATCGCGGGGCAATTGCTCGCGCTCGGCTTGCTCGTCGTCTTGCAGCGCCTGATCCTGACCACGGAACAACTCGAAAGCTGGGGATGGCGCATTCCGTTTTTTATCGGCGCGCTGTGCGCGCTCGCCGCGATGCGTTTGCGCGCGACGATGCAGGAAACGGAAGAGTTCACACGGACGCGGGCGACGGGTCGGCAAGGCTCGTCGATCCGCGCGCTTTGCGAGCATCCGCGCGCGGTACTGACGGTCGTCGGGCTCACGATGGGCGGCACGATCGCGTTCTACACGTACTCGATCTATATGCAGAAATTTCTCGTCAATACGGTCGGTCTCGGCAAGCACGACGCGACGCTGATTTCGGCGGTGTCCTTGACCGTTTTCGCGCTGATCCAGCCGCTCGTCGGCGCGCTGTCGGATCGTATCGGACGCCGTCCCGTGCTGATCGCGTTCGGTGTGCTCGGCACGCTGCTGACCGTCCCGATCATGACCGCGATCAGCACGACGCAGAGCGCATGGGTCGCCTTTGCATTAATCGTTGGCGCGCTCGTGATCGTGTCGGGATACACATCGATCAACGCCGTCGTCAAAGCCGAGCTGTTCCCGGCGCAGATCCGCGCGTTGGGCGTCGGCTTGCCGTATGCGCTGACGGTATCGATCTTCGGCGGCACGGCCGAATACATCGCGCTCTGGCTCAAGCAGGCCGGCCATGAATCGCTGTTCTACTGGTATGTGACGGCCGCGATTTTCTGCTCGCTGCTCGTCTATGCAGGCATGCGCGATACGAAACACCACACGATGATTCAGTCGTAAGCGCATCGGGACCGCTTGCCGCGCCGATCGTCAGCCGTCGCCGGATTCGCGTTCGCGCGGCGGCGTGTCGTCGTCGGTCGGCAACACGGTGCGGTTTTCTTCGTAGTGACGTATCTGCCGGATGATGCCGAGCGCAGGTCCCGTGAACAGGATCGCCTGATTGATCACAAGCGTATAAAACCGCGGTTCGAGGTGCACCAGCGTCACAAAGCCGCGCTCGCCGTGCGAAAACGCGATCGGCACGGATTGATCGAGCGTCGTCGGCAGACTGTCATACATGCTTGCCGGACTCGAATGCGGTTGAATTTCGAATTGAGGCACGTTCAATTTCATTGGAATTCCAAAGCATGTCACGCAGTGCGCGCGAACGCGCAATCCGCTTGCGTGATGCAAACCGGCCCAGGCCATGTGAGCCCGGTCCCACGATACCGTCGATGCTCGTATCGAGCATCCGTTTGATCCCGGCACACCGTCCGATGCTACTGAGCCTTCATGCATCGCACTGCGCGCCGTCACACAGAACAGCGGCCCGTCTTGGTTTGCATTGCAGCGAAAACGCGGGCCTTGGCGGAGATTCGCATTCGATGAATCGAATGGTTTTCCCCTCGAAATCGTTGTCGTCGAGCCTGACCGATCCGGCTCGCGCGCATTATGTGCAGAAAAATGCATCGCGTGGGGAAAATGCGTGCAGTCTCGTATTCATGCACTCAAACGCGCGATCGACACGACAGGACGTGCCGATGTGCCGACTGCGACTACACCTCAGATTCACTCAGACATATCGCAATCGAAACACCGCCTCGATGGAACGTTCGATCCGGATTCCTCGCACGCGATGCGATCCGCGTCGTTGACGTGATCGATCACGCGCTCACGACTTGCCGTTGGATTCATGATCGTCGCGCGCGCGTCCTTGCTTCGCGTCGCGAGGACGCTGCGTACGCGAATGCGCCGCATCCGGAAATATCGCTAAACGTATCGCTTTGGCAGACGTTTTCGCTAAACATCGAGCCGTATCGACACGTTTTCGAGAGCGGAGCACACTCGTCGCGCCCATTCCCTGCTTGAGGATTCGATCATCATGCATCGCCTTGTGTCCCCGACGCGCGCGCATCGCGTCATCCTTCGCCTGCGTCGCTGCACCGGTTCGTTCGTGGCCGGCGCGTGTTTCGCGTTGTCCCTCAATATCAGTCATGCGGCCTCGACCGCGACGATGCCCGAGACGCCCGCCGTCGCGTCATCGGCGCTGTCGAACGTGCCTGCCGCGCGCGTGCTGCCCGCTTGGCAAAACGGCGCCGCGCGCGATGCCTTGCTCGCATTCGTGGCCGATGTGACGCGCGAAGGGTCGCCTGACTATGTCGCGCCCGAGGCGCGCATTGCCGTGTTCGATAACGACGGCACGCTCTGGAGCGAAGCGCCGTTGCCGTTCCAGATCGCATTCATGATCGACCAGCTCAAGGCGCACGCGTCCGAGCATCCGGAATGGGCGGATAACCCGGCGTTCAAGGCATTGCTCGCGCATGATCGCGCGGCCATGGCGCAACACAAGAAGGCCTTGCTCGATCTGCTGTCGGCCGCCAATAGCGGCATGACGACCGACGAATACGACGCGTCGATTCAAAAGTGGCTCGCAAACAGCCGTCACCCGACCTTGGACCGCCCGTATACGGAACTCGTGTATCAGCCTCAGCTCGAGTTGCTCGATTATCTTCGCGCCCATGGATTCACGATCTGGATCGTTTCGGGCGGCACGTCGGAATTCATGCGTGTCTGGACTGAACGCGCGTATGGCATTGCGCCCGATCATATCGTCGGCACGCAGGAGAAGCTTCGATACGAGGTCCGCGATGGGCGGTCCGTGCTCGTGCGCGAGCCCGGATTCGATTTCTTCGATGACGGCGCCGGCAAACCGGTCGGGATTTTTCGCGCGATCGGACGACGCCCGATCCTCGCGTTCGGGAATTCGGACGGCGATCGAGAAATGCTCGAATACACGACGAGCGGCCCCGGCAAAACACTCGCGCTGCTCGTGCATCACGACGACGGCGCGCGTGAATTCGCCTATGACAAGGACTCGGAATTCGCGCGACTCGACAAGGCCCTCGACGAGGCCGCGACACGCGGATGGATCGTCGTCAGCATGAAGCGCGACTGGAAGACGATCTATCCCGCGCAGAAGGCGGACGGGACGCGTTGAGGTCGTGAGGCCAAGCGCGGCCGGCGAGACGACGGGCGCTCAGTCCGTGCGGTCGGCCTCTGCGCGCGCCATCACGAGCGCATAACTCGTGCTGCGACCGCCTGCGTCCGATCGCTTGAGCAGGCCGAGATCCTGGAGTTCGCGGATATCGCGTAGTGCCGTATCCGGAGAGCATTTCGTCATGGCGGCCCACTTCGCGGCCGTCATGTTCCCCTCGAATCCATCGAGCAGCCGATTCAGCACTTTGATCTGCCGTTCGTTGAGCACGACACCGCTTAATCGCTGCCAGAAGCGCGTCTTGCCCAGGACGGCATCGACCATGCGATTCGCCTGATTCACGGCCGCACCGAGCGCGTTCAAAAACCACAGCAACCAGGCCGTGACGTCGAGACTGCCCTTCTGGGTCGATTCGAGGATTGCGTAATACGCCTTGCGCTCACGCTGAATCTGGGCGGACAGACTATAAAACCGCTGCGGGCTGCCATCCGCGCGCGCGAGCAGCAAGTCACCGATCGCGCGCGCGATGCGCCCGTTTCCGTCGTCGAACGGATGCAATGTCACAAACCAAAGATGCCCGAGCGCGGCGCGAATCAACGCGGGCTCTCGCGAATCGGCGGGCGGCGTCAGCATCCAATCAAGAAATCGCGCCATTTCGTCGCGCAGTCGCTCAGCGGGCGGTGCTTCGTAATGCACGCGTGAACGGCCGATCGGCCCCGAGACGACTTGCATGGGCCCATGCGCATCGTCGCGCCATGCGGCGACCGTGATCTTGGTCAGCCCGGAATAGCCCGTGGGGAATAAAGCGGCATGCCACGCGAATAACCGGTCTTCGGTGACAGGCGCATTGCAATTCGCCGTCGCATCGATCGTCATGTCGACGACCCCCTCGACGTGTCGATCGACGGGCATCAATGCACCGATATCCACGCCGAGCCGTCGTGCGATCGACGACCGCACCGACGCCGCATTGAGCTGTTCGCCCTCGATCTCGCTCGTCTTCACGACGTCGTCGGTCAGCGCGCCGAGACTGGCCTCGCCACGCAGCCGTTCGTCGACATCGGCTAGCCGACCGAGCAATACGCCCTGGGCGCGGCTGACCCGCGCGAGCGGCTCGGCTAATGCGGCGAGGTCGTAGTGCCAATCAGGCCAGTCGGGCGCCTGCCAGATGTAGAGATAATCTCCGCGTTTCATGCGGAGATTATAGACGCAATCTCCGCATGACGCCTCATTCACCGCATAATTTGCGGAAAATAAGGCGCGATTCGCCGCACGCTCGTATCGCCGACCCGCCGGATGCCAATGGGCCTGTTCAAATAAGGTAGGGGCGAGCGTCCTTCAAACACGCAGCGATCCACGAAATGAGAAAATGCGTCGCGCCGATCCGGGCGTGCCGCCCGCTCGCGCCGCGCGCGACCCATCCGACCGAACGCGCTCGCTTCCACTCGATGGACAGGAATCCCATGAAAGCCATTTGGGCGACATGCGTCGCCGCCGCAGTCTTCACGTTCTCGAACGCCTGCCTCGCGGACGAGACCATCGTGTTCCTTCGTCACGGTGAAAAGCCCGCGGCCGGGCTCGGGCAGCTCGATTGTCAGGGGCTTCAGCGTTCATTGCGCCTGCCCGCGGTGCTGAATCATCTGTTCGGCAAGCCGACGGCGATCTTCGCGCCGAACCCGAGCATCCGGAAAGACGACAGCGGCGCGTCCTACGATTATGTGCGCCCGCTCGCGACGATCGAACCGACCGCGATCGCGTTCTCGCTGCCTGTGAACACCGATATCGGCTTCAAGGACACCGACCGCCTGCGCAAAGCGTTGACCTCGCCCGACTATGCGAACGCGGTGGTCTTCGTCGCGTGGGAGCACCACCTCGCGCGCGCCGCCGTCATCGACCTGCTCAAGCAATACGGCGCGGATCCGGGTCAGGTGCCGAAGTGGAACAGCAACGACTTCGACAGTCTCTACGTCGTGCGGCTCACGACGAACGCCGACGGCAGCCGAAACGCGTCATTCGAACATCGGCGTCAGCAGCTCGACGGACTGCCGACGTCGTGCCCCGGTATCGACGCGTCGATGTAGGGCTTGCACGCGTTCACTGATATTTCTGGAGTTCGGGATCGGTCGTCGGCTGGGCGGGCAAATTCAACATCTGCGCGAGAGCCGCGAGTTTCGGAAGGCCGTCGATATCGGCCCATCGGCCGCCCGACGCGCGATAAATGATCGTCGGCGTTCCCGATAGACCGAGCGACTGGAAGAGCTGCGCATTCGCGTCGAGCTGCGCCTTGACGGCATCGGGGATCGTCGCGAGCGGAGCGATGCCGCCCGATTCGTCCTGCTCCGAATAATTCGTTTCGAGCGTCTTGAGCAGCGCCGCGCCATCCTTCGACACCAGCAGCGCGGCCGCCTTGCCCGGAGAATCGGGCTTCAAAAAGCCCATCGGAATCCAGTGCACCTGCAAACCGACAGCCTCGTACGGCTGAAGCGCCTTCCATGCGAGGTGACAGTAAATGCAGTTCGGATCCATGAAAACATAGATCGTCGTCTTGACCGCCGATCCGCTCGCGCCTTCGACGATCGAAGGCGCATTCTGGAAACCGTTCGCGGCGTTGAACGGCAGGTACGTCGGCGCCGGTCCGTCCGCCGCGTGGGCCAGCAAAGCGGTGCCGAACAGTCCCGCGGCCAGCATGCGTGTTACGAAAGTCTTCATCTTTTATCCGTCGCGGCGCGACACGTCATCGTTACGAATGCCGAATCGATCATGCGCGCAGAGGCGCCGCGCGTCGCGATCCGTCGATCGCGACATTATGCACGCTGCGATTTCACGGCATAAGGCCGGGCGATATTACGGAAAATGAGCGGCCGTCGGCGGCGCTGCGGCGATTCGACATCCGGTAAAACATACACGGTCGCCCGGCATCAGCGCCCGTGCGAAGGCACGCGGAATTCACATACCCCGCATCGGCGACGCACGCCCAAGCGCCATCGATCGCACACCGAACTGCACCGGCAATCCGTACATATCGCGCCGTTTTCGATCGCGATACCCACGTCGACATGCATGTCAATGCCGATCTGAGGACCGTCGCGCCCGTACGATCGGCGCCCTCTCCTTAACCCTAGATCCGAACGATCAACGCACGCGCGCGTTCGCACATCGTACGCAGCCGAGCCACGCGCGTTTCCCTACAGACACCTTGCGTAGTACGCTTTTTTTTCACGTGGCCGCGATTCGAGCGTCAGCACGTGTCCGATTGATAGAACGCATAAAGGCACATCCATGAGACACCCTTATCGAAGCTTCGCGACGCGAATGCTTCATTTCATCGCCGCGGGCCGCTCGCCGCGCTCGGTCGGCCGCACCTTCACCCGTGCCGTCGTCGCGCCGCTCAGCCTCCTCGCGGCGCTGTCGGCCGGCATGACGGGAACGGCCCATGCGGCTGCCGACGCACCCGCCGAAGCACTCGCGAAGCTCGATGTCGCACAGCCCGTCATGCAATGCGCCGATCTCAAGTCGGCCGATCTCGCGAACGGCGGCCCCATCGCGGGAACCGTCACGAGCGCGGAAGTCTCGGGAGGCGGCGACACGGGCTTCTGCGACGTCAAGGGCACCGTCGAAGGCCGTATCCATTTCGAAGCGCGTCTGCCTTTGCAGACGTATACGCAGCGCTTCCTCATGATCGGCTGCGGCGGATACTGCGGCATGGTCAATATCGACAACGGCGGCGTCGATGCAGCCGCGAAGGGCTGTGCGCCGTTGACGTCGAATCGCGTCGCCACGGTCGCGACGGATCTCGGTCACAAGGGCGATTACCCCGACGGCGCATGGGCGAAGGACAACCCGACCGCCGTCGTCGACCTCGCGTATTCGGGCATGCACGCGACAACCGTCGTCGTCAAGAATCTCGTCACGAAGTACTACGGCAAGGCGCCCGCGAAATCCTATTACTCAGGGTGCTCCGACGGCGGCCGTGAGGGTCTCCACGAGGCGCAGCGCTACCCGACCGACTATGACGGCATGCTCGTCGGCGCGCCCGTCATCGACGAAGTCGAGACCAATACGTTCTATCACGCCTGGAACGTGCGTGTGAATTCGAAGCCCGACGGCTCGCCGATTCTCACGGCGAACAAGATCCCCGCGCTCGTCAAGGCCGTCACGCAAGCGTGCGGCGATGCGGGCGGCCTCGTGCAGGACCCGCGCGCATGCACGTTCGACCCGCGTACGATCGCCTGCGCGAAGGGTCAGGACGACGATACGTGTCTGACACAGGAACAGATCGCCGTGGTCCGGAAGATCTGGTCGGGTCCCGTCGACGAACACGGACGTCATCTGACCGCGGGCGACATGCCGATCGGCGGCGAAGCGGGCTGGCTCGGCGGTATGGTGCCGAAGCATGTCGGCGATCCGATCGGCCTCAAGAATTCGGCGGACAAGGCGTTCTCGTGGGACTTCCCGAATTATATGGCTCAGTTCGGCGCCCCCACGGGCATCACGAACGCGAACATGGCGTTCACGTCGGCCGAATACACGAAGCTCACGAAGCTCGACGGTCTCTGGAATCCGACGAATCCGGACCTGCGCGCGTTCATCGCGCACGGCGGCAAGCTCGTGATCTGGCACGGCTGGGCGGATACAGGCGCATCGCCTTTCACGACGCTGAACTACGTGTCGAAGGTCAAGGCGTTCGTGGGCGCCGATGCGTTCGACAAATTCGCGCGCCTTTACATGATCCCCGGCGTCTATCACTGCAACGGCGGCCCCTCGCCCGCGACCGAGGACTTCCTGACGCCGCTGATGAGCTGGGTCGAAACGGGCACCGCGCCGGACAAGGTCGTCGTCAACTTCGTCAAGAGCGAGAAGGATGACACCGTGCTCAAGAGCCGCCCCGTCTTCCCGTATCCGTCGACGGTGCGGTACGCCGGCGGCGATATCAACTCGGCGGACAGCTATGTGCGCGCGGACGTCCCCGCGGGCGTGAGCGACGTCTACGATTTCGCCGGCCTCAAGCACTACTCGCCGGGTAATCAGATGGCCTGCTCGGTCGACGGCGATCACGTGCATTGCGTGAACCACTGATCGCGCATCGCGTTATCCGATTCGATCAATAACGCATCGAGCCGCCACGCGCTGAATCCAGCGCCGGCGGCTTTTTTTATGGATCGGCCGGCAAACCGAACAGCATTCCGCCGATATCCGGCAGACGACTGTCCCCTTCCGTCCCCGACGCAATCGATGCCCGAGCGCTTTCTGCACGATTCGTCCCGCCTTCGCGATTCGCATGACATGAAGGAAACGTTCAAGACCGCGTCCGCTCAGCGCAGCGAAAATCCCGCCTAATCCGGCTGCTCGGCTGTTCGGCTCATCGCTCGGAAGCCACCGCCGGGCCCGGCGAACGGCCGTGAGGTGCACCTGTGGCTCGATTCGTCGACGCCACGGACACCCTCGACAAGCGTTGCATTTAATTCATATATTTCGTTTAATGCAGATATTGCGTTTGGTGCGGCGTTGCACTGCACACCCGGCCCCTGCTGGCCCGACACGCCGCCCATCACGTTGTGCACTTTAAAAAGGCCGTCTTTCATGACCACTGAAGACCGAATCCGCGAGGTCACACCGCCGCTGCTCACCGACGAGGAACTCGAAATGGCGCGCGTCGCGCAGCGCTGCATCATGGAAGCCCTCGACCATTCGAGGGCTGCGGCCATCACCCTGACGACCGATACGGGCACGCATCCGAGCGTCGAAGTGCCGCCGGCGGCGCTGAAATTGATCGGACAACTGCTCGGTGCATTGAGCGAAGGGCGGCCCATCACGCTAATGCCCGCGAAGCGCGAATTCACGACAGTCGAAGCCGCACACTTTCTGAATGTGTCGCGTCCGTTCGTGATCAAGGAAATCACGGAAGGCCGGCTGCCGCATCGAATGGTCGGTACACATCGGCGAATCGCCTTTGACGATCTCGTGCAGTACGCGAACACGATGCGCGAGAAGCAGGCCACGGCACTCGACCGACTGGCCGACAACGCGCGCGAGCTCGGACTCGACTACTGATGGCGGGCAATGCCCAGTACACCGCACTGCTCGATGCCTGCGTCCTGTATTCGATTGCGATCGCGGATGCCCTGCTGAGTCTCGCGACGGCAGGACTCTTCGCGGCCAAATGGTCGACACGTATCGAATCCGAATGGATCGCCGCACTGGAAGCGCAGCGCCCCGACCTCAGGGACCGACTCCTATTTCGGCGAGACTGCATGCGTGAAGCCGTGCCGGACTGGGAGGTCCCGGATACCGCCTGGGGTCCGCTGGCGGCGGCCTACGCGCTGCCGGACCCCGACGATCGGCATGTGCTCGCGGCGGCAGTCGCCGGACACGCCGATTGCATCGTGACGGCCAATCTGCGCGATTTTCCGAGCGGAATCGTCAATGCCTACGGGATCGAAGTCGTGGACCCGGATCGTTTCATCATCCATCAATGGGACCTCGATCCCGTCACGGCGATGACATCGTTCAAACACATGCGCGCGCGCCGGAAAAAACCCGAGACTAGCGCCGACGACTTCGCATACGCGCTTGAGCGCGCCGGACTCCCCGCCACCGCTCGACGCCTGCGCGAAGCCGCCGCGCTGATCTAGGCGCTAAATCGACACCGCGCTCACCGGATCCACCGCGTTGACCGGGTTCATGCGACGGTCGTAGTTATTCTTGAAGATGATGCCCGAGTAATAGACGTGCTCGCGCATCAGTTGCTCGGCGCGGCCGCCGTCGCGTTCGAGCACCGCCGCGACGATCCGGTGATGATCGTCGTGCGAACGCAGAATCACCGCGTGCCCGACCTCCCACAACACGATGCGATCCGACGCGTAAGGAATATTGCGCGCCTGCTCTCCGAACCGGTCGAGCCACGGATTGCCCGACGCGTCGATCAACGTGTTGTGCAGATCGACATTCATCTTCTGATACGGCTCGCGGTCCTCGGGTTCGAGCGCCCCTTTCGCGAGTATCCGGTCGCCGACCGCGAGGCAATCCTTGAGCACCTGCGCGTCGGCTTCCGACACCCCGCGCAGCGCCGCGCTCTTGCACGCGAGCCCTTCGAGCACCCCGCGCACCTCGTACGCCGAGACGATCACGTCGATATCGAACTCGCGCACGACATAGCCGCGCTTGGCCTGATGCACGATCAGCCCCTGATTGACGAGCGCCGCCAGCGCCGCGCGCACCGGCGTGCGCGACACACCCATCGCCAGCGCGGTGGGGATCTCCTCGATGCGCTCACCCGGCTTGTACCGCCCATGCAGGACGGCGTCTCTAAGCTTTTCGGTGACCTGTTCCGACAATGTTTCCAAAACGATGGCTCCGAAGCGAATCTGGAGGATTGAAAGGGTGCCAAGTATACATGCCGACATAAACCATCGCTAACAGCGACGAATGCCGGCGATATCCTTATTTACATGCATACATAACGGCATCCTGAGCCCACAATCCCAGCACGCATTCATCTGATACGGAGGAGACTCCCGTGACCCGCTTCAAATCGCTCCTCGCACTCGCCGTCGGCGCGGCGCATGCCGATACGGATCCAGGCATCACCGACACGACCGTCAAGATCGGCCCGCTCTCGGGCAACGCGATGGCCTAAGGCTTCGACGTCATGAACGCGGCCTAGAGATCGACTACGACTAGATCAACACGGAAGGCGGCGCGCATATCGTCACGCGGCGCTCAACTGAATCGTCGACTCAATCGGTGAGGCGCGCGAAGACGCGCCCATCCTGCTCGACGGTCTCGTACGTTCGAGCGAACACGGGCGGCCGACGCGACTCGGAAAACACTCTGAGCGGCACGACGAACTGACCGTTGATATCGAACCGCCAGCCATGCGACGGGCAGACGAGCACGCATCCCTCGACGCCGCCCGACGCGAGGTCGGATCCTTGATGCGGACAGCGATCATCCCAGACATGCGCGTCGCCGGCCGAGTCGCGCCAGGCGACGAGCTCTCGCGCATCGACGACGACGGCCTTCGCCGACTCGGACGGCAGGTCCCGCGAGTCACACACATACGTCAAGTGAGAGGTCAGGTCGGTCATCGCGTGCATCACGTACAAAGCGGAATCGATGCGGGTCGAACGAGCGGCCGGATCGGGCGAACCGGCATTGTGCGCTTTCGGCGACCGGGACGGAACCATAGGCATTCGGGCGTTTTTCGACTATCGTGAGCCGCACCCGGCGCACGCACGACGCCCTGCCGCACTGCCCCGACCCTGCCCGACATCCATGAACGCGACGCACGACGCCCCTGAAACCCTCACGCAAGCCGGCATGACATCCGTGGCGTTGCTCGTCGCCGGCACGTTCTTCATGGAGAACCTCGACGGAACCGTCATCACGCCCGCGATCCCGCAGATGGCCGCGAGTTTCGCGGTGCCGCCGGTGGCGCTCAATACGGGCGTCAGCGCGTACATGTTGACGCTCGGCATCTTCATTCCCGTCAGCGGCTGGATCGCCGATCGCTTCGGCGCGCGCAAGGTCTTCGCGTCGGCCATCGCGCTGTTCACGTTGGCCTCGCTGCTGTGCGCGCTCGCGCCGACGCTCTCGACTTTCGTGCTCACGCGCATTCTCCAGGGCATCGGCGGCGCGATGATGGTGCCCGTGGGACGGCTCGTCGTCTTGCGCGTGACGCCGAAGGAACGGCTGATCCATGCGATCGCGATGCTGACGTGGCCCGCGCTCGTCGCCCCCGTGCTCGGGCCGCCGCTCGGCGGATGGCTGTCCGAACATGCGAACTGGCGCTGGATCTTCTGGTTGAATCTGCCGCTCGGCGTCGTCGCATGCGGGCTCGCATGGATCCTCGTGCCGCGTGCGCGCGGCAATCGCGCCCTGCGCTTCGACTGGACCGGCTTCGTGTTGTCGGGCGCCGCGCTCTTCTGTCTGCTCTATGTGGCGGAACTGCTCGGCCGCGCGCACATCGCGGGGTTCGAGGCGTTGGCGCTCGCCGTCGTCGGTGTCGCACTGCTCGTGTCGGTCGCGCGTCATCTCAAGCGCACGCCGCATCCGATGGTCGATCTCGCTTCGCTCGACGTCCCGACGTTCGCGGTCACGATATGGGGCGGCTCGCTGTTCCGCATGGGCGTCAGCGCGGTACCGTTCCTGCTTCCGCTGATGTTCCAGATCGGTTTCGGCTACGACGCGTTCAAGGCGGGCGCGCTCCTGATGGCCGTCTTCGCGGGCAATCTCGCGATGAAGCCGATGACGACGTCGATCCTCAAGCGTTTCGGCTTTCGCCGCGTGCTGATCGTGAACGGCCTGCTCAATGCCGCGACGATCGCGGCCTGCGCGACAGTCGGCGCGACCATGCCGCTTGCGCTCGTCTGCGTGATTCTGTTCTTGAGCGGCATGACGCGTTCGATGCAATTCACCGCGCTCAATACGGTCGCGTTCGCCGATATCGAGCAGACCGCGATGGCCGCCGCCAACACGCTGTTTTCCGCGGCTTTTCAGCTCGCAATGGGGCTCGGCATCGCGCTCGCCGCCATTGCGTGGCGCGTGGGCGGCCTTGTCGCGACAGCGGGCGCATCGCCCGCCGCGCCGTTCCGGGTCGCGTTCCTGATCGTTGCGGGGGCCGCGCTGATCGGCGTCTGGGACAGCGTTCGGTTGAATCCGCGCGCGGGCGAGCATGTCGCGCGACGCGCGGGGAAGAAGGCTTGACCCGGAAGGCTTGACCCGGAAGCCTTGACTCGGAAGACCTGACCCGGCGGGCTCGACCCGTATGCCGCGCCTCAGAGATACTCGACGTTGCCGTCCACGCTGATCGCCTGCCCCGAGATGTTTTGACCCGCGGGCGACGCGAGAAACAAAGCCATCGCGGCGATATCCTCGACCGTGACCATCCTGCGCAGCGAGATCTTCTTCAGGTATTCGTCGCGCATCGCCTCGACACTGATATCGAGCGATTGCGCGCGTGCCGCGATTACGCGATCCATGCGTTCGCCTTGGACGACGCCGGGCAGGATCGCATTGACGCGGATATTGTCGGGACCCAGTTCGACGGCGAGCGATTTGACGAGCCCGACGATGGCCCATTTCGTCACCGCATACGGCGTGCGGAACGCATAGCCGAGGCGGCCCGCGACCGACGACATCGCGATGATCGCGGGTGCGTCCGACGTCTGCTTGAGCAAGGGCACCGCCTTGTGCAGGAAATAGAACTGACTGTTCAGGTTCGTCGAGATCGTGCGTTCCCATTGTTCGGGATCGATGTCTTCGACGCCGCCCGTCGGACCCGCGATGCCGGCGTTGTTGATCAGGATGTCGAGACCGCCGAGCTTGGACCGCACATCGTCGATGACACGTTCGACGTCGACGCGCTTCGATACGTCGGCCTGACTGCCGTGAAGGTTCGGGAGCCGGCGCTGGATCGCGTCGACAGCCGAGGCGTCGACA
This sequence comes from Pararobbsia silviterrae, assembly GCF_003628125.1. GTDB lineage: Bacteria > Pseudomonadota > Gammaproteobacteria > Burkholderiales > Burkholderiaceae > Pararobbsia > Pararobbsia silviterrae. The sequence goes on along the minus strand of NZ_RBZU01000001.1, from coordinate 385,005 downwards.
TCGCAGATGTAGACCTGCGCGTCGGCCTCGAGAAACGCCTCGGCGATCGCGGCGCCGATGCCCGACGCCGCGCCGGAAATCAGGACTCTGAGCCCTGCTTTCGGCTTCAATCGTTCAATCATGTTCATACGGGACTTCCTTGGACGGTGACATCGACGCCCCGCATGCATCGATTGCGCCGAATGCATGCGGGTACGCCTTCATGGCTTAGGTCAAACCGAGCTCGCTTTGGGCGGGCGTGCGGTCTTCGTATCGGATGGCTTTGGCGAGAAACGGCACGAGCACGAGACTCAGCAGCGATGCGACCACGACGACATTGAAACCCGAATCGCTGCGGCCCGTCATCGTCTCGGCCAAGCCGAACAGATAAGGACCGACGAAGCCGCCCAGCAGACCCACGGTGTTGATGAACGCGAGCCCTGCGGCCGCCTGAATGCCTTGCAAGCGCTTCATCGCGATCGCCCAGTACGACGGCAGAATACCGCCCGCGAAAAAGCCCGTGATGCCGAGCAGCACGATCTGGATCGATTGATCGTGGATCGCGATGAACGCGATGGCGCTGATCAGCATCCCCGCCGTCAACGCGCCGAGGTACGCGCAATCATTGTCGAGTTTGCGATGCAGACGCGGCAGGATGAGCACGCCGATCAGAAAGCCGATGCCGACGCTGCTCGACAGGAACCCGACGAGCAGCGGCGACTTCACGTTCATCTGGTGAACGATCGACGGCGTAAAGAAGTAGAGCCCGACGAAGCCGACCTGATTGAGGAAGTAGATCAGGGCGATCAACACCGTCGAAGGACGCTTGAGCGCGGCGATCCAATTCGCGGTCGTCAGTTCGCGACGGCCATGCACGTCGATGACCGCGTGCGCTTCGAGCGCTTGCGCCTCGTCGCGCGAGAGCCATTTGGCCAGGCTCGGACGATCGGGAAGAATGAAGAACAGCACGACGCCGAAGACGATGGTCGGGATGCCTTCGAGCAGGAACATCCATTGCCAGCCGTGCAGTCCGCCCGCGCCGTCGAGCTGCATGAGACTCGCGCCGAGCGGATTGCCGAGAATCAGCGCGATCGCGGGCGCCGTGTAGATCCATCCGACCGCGACGGGCCGGTCGTGCGGCGCGAACCACAGCGTGACCATATACATGAGCGCCGGAAACAGCCCCGCTTCCGCGATGCCGAGCAGCACGCGCAGCACGTAGAACGACGATTCGCCCTGCACGAACATCATGAGGGTCGAGAGGATGCCCCACGTGACCGCGATCCGCGCGATCCACGTGCGCGGTCCGTATTTATGCGCGGCGAGGTTGCTCGGCACTTCGAGCAGCGCGTAGCCGATAAAGAAAATCCCCGCGCCGAGACCATATGCGGCCGCGCTGATGCCGAGATCGGCCGCGAGGCGCGTCTTGGCCAGCGCGACGTTCGTGCGATCGATGAATGAAAGGAAGTAGATCGCGAACATCAGCGGCAGCAGCCGCTGCATCGCCTTGCGCGTGGCGAGCGTGTGCACGCTGCCCGTGTCTTGATCGATGGGATGGTGAACCATGATGTCTCCTGGAAGCAATCGACGTGCTTTTGTTTTTATGGAGGAACTAAGCGATTCGATGCGCGATGCATTGAGCGCGAAGCGATCGAATCGCGGCTAGGAAAATCGGGCGCTTCGGCTAAAGCGTGACCTTGTCGGCGCCCTTGAGGCCGAGCATCTGTCGCGCATCTGCGGGGGTCGCGATCTCGAACGACAGCGCTTCGAGAATGCCGCGTATCTTGCGAACCTGTTCCGCGTTCGTGCGTGCTTTGACGCCTTTCGCCACGTAGACGCTGTCCTCGAGGCCCACGCGGACGTTGCCGCCCATGATCGCGCCCATCGTCACGAGCGACATCTGGTGTTTGCCGGCGCCGAGAATCGAGAAGTGATAGTTGTCGCGTCCGAACAAACGGTCGGCCGTCGTGCGCATGACCATCATGTTCTCGGGATCGGGACCGAGCCCGCCGAGAATGCCGAAGACCGATTGAATGAAGAACGGCGGCTTGAGCAGGCCGAGGTCGAGGAAATGCGCGAGGTTGTATAAGTGTCCGACGTCGTAACACTCGAACTCGAAGCGCGTACCGTAGTCGGCGAATTCCGTGAGGATGTTCTTGATGTCGCGGAACGTGTTCCGGAAGATCATGTCTTCCATGCCTTCGACGTAGTCCTTCTCCCAGTCGTACTTCCATGACGAAATTTTCGCGGCGATCGGATGCAGCGAAAAATTCATCGAGCCCATGTTCAACGAACACATTTCGGGCTTGGCGAGACGCGGATACGCGAGCCGCTCGTCGAGCGTCATGCGTGTGCTGCCGCCCGTGGTGATGTTGATGACGGCGTCGGTCGCCTGCGCGATCGCGGGAACGAATTGCCGATAGACGGCCGGGCTCGGCGTGGGCCGGCCATCGGACGGATTGCGTGCGTGGAGATGCAGAATCGCGGCGCCGGCTTCGGCGGCTTCGATCGCTTGCGTCGCGATGTCCTCCGGCGTCAGCGGCAGATACTCGGACATCGAAGGCACATGCGCCGAGCCTGTGACCGCGCATGTGATGATGACCTTCCGGTTGGCATTGCTCATGAAAAAATCCTTGTCTCCAACGATATCGCCGACGCTTTGCGAACGCGCGCGTCAGTCTTTGCGTATCGGTATTTCGCTAAGCGCTACGCCGCTCAGTGATCCCATCTATTGCAACGCGCGAGCGTGCGCAAGGCATGCGTAAGGTGGGCGATGCGGGGCGTGATGCACAACGTCCCGCACGACGTCCCGCGCAACGCGAGGCGCGAGGCGATCCGACATGGCGATCGGCGGTCCGCGCCTTGTGACGCCCATGGTAGTGAGATACGATTTCTCGCGTAAGGTCATTTCCGGACACGGGAATGTCCGCCGGGGACACTAATGGAGCGCGCGATGTCGTCGAGATTCCCGCTATTGAACGAGCGGATTTATGCGCCGTACAAGATTGCGGCGTTGGTCGAGGTGCTCGCCGAGCAAGGCATCGCGCCCGAAGACAGCCTCAAGGGCAGCGGAATCGACCCCGCGCATCTGAACGACACATCGGTCCTGACGTCAGTGCGGCAGTACATCGCGGTCTGCAAGAATGCGCTGGCGTTGAAGTGTTCGCCCGAGACGCCCTTCAAGACCGGCGCGCGTTTGCATCTGTCCGCGTATGGCATGTACGGGTATGCCCTGATGTCATGCCTGAAGCTGCGCGACTATTTCCGGCTTGGCGTCAAATATCATCGCCTGGCGACACCGACGTTGACGATCGTCTGGACCGAGTACCCGGATCGCGGCGTATGGACGTTTCCTGATGCGTTCGTATCGAGTCCGTCGCCCGAGCTTCGATCGTTTCTTCTCGAACAGCAATTGACGCAGCACGTCACGCATCTGCAGGACGTCGCGGGTCATACGTGTCCGCCGATCAAGGCGAACCTCTCGTATCCGGCGCCCGCGCATGCCGATTTGTATTCGAAATATTTCGGTTGCGCGTGCGAGTTCGATCAAGCGCAGTGCGAGCTCATTTACGACAGCGCGATCCTCGAACAACAGCCGCAGCTTGCGCATCCGCACTCCGCCGCGCTGCTTCAGGAGACGTGCGATCGATTGATCGGCGAAGCGAAGACATCGTCGGGCGCATCGGGCGAGGTCTATCAGGTGCTCATGCGTAAGCCCGGTGAATTCCCGAGCATGGAGGTCGTCGCCGATGCGTTGAAGATGACGTCGCGAACATTGCGTCGTCATCTCGAAGCCGAGGGCACCTCGTATGTCGCGATCGTCGACGACGTGCGCTGCTCGCTGGCGACCGAGTACTTGAAGACGACGACGATGACCACTGACGACATCGCGATGCTGCTTGGCTTCAGCGACGGCGCGAATTTTCGCCGGGCGCTCAAGCGATGGACGGGGAAGGGACCGGGCGAGTATCGCAAGCAGGCGTGAGCGCAAGTACTTTCGAATTTCAACAAATTCGGTATATTGGATGACCGAGCGCGCCGGCCTAAGGAATCGGGCGGGCGCGCCCTTGCGATTTTGCCGTGCGGTCCCCAAGCGCAATCATGAATATTCCAACACCTCCTGCGCCTCTCGTCGACCACGAGGTCCGCTATTCGACGGGGCTTTCGGGCATCACGATTCCCTACGTGGAACGCGGGAGCGGCGAGCCGCTTCTGTTTATCCATGGTTCCTTATGCGATTACCGGTATTGGACGAGTCAGCTCGCGCCGCTATCGGACGCGTTTCGTTGTATTGCGCTGAGCCTCAGTCACTACTGGCCCGCGTCGGACGCCGGCATTCAGAACGCGTTCGGATGGGCGAATCACGTGGCCGAGGTCGCGGAGTTCATCGAGTCGCTCGATATCGAGCCGGTTCATCTGGTTGGACATTCGCGCGGCGGATGCGTGGCGTTTCAGCTCGCGAAGGCGTATCCGCGTCTCGTCAAGACGCTGACGCTTGCGGATCCCGGCGGGCCCTTGCAGCTCAATGACGCGGTCGATGCGGCGCTGCCTCCCGCGACGAATACGCTGCGCACGCGCGCGGCGGAATTGATCATGAGCGGGTCGGAGGATGCGGGGCTCGAATTGTTCGTCGATTCGGTCAGCATGCCGGGCACGTGGCGCAAAAGCCCCGCGGATTTCCGCATGATGGCGCTCGCGAATGCACAGACCTTGCCCAAGCAATTCCTCGATCCGCTGCCCGCGTATTCGCGCGATCACGCCGTGGACGTCAGGTGCAGGACCTTGCTGATCGATGGGCAAAAGAGCCCGAAGATGTTCCGCAATAATGTCGAGAAGCTCGAGGAGTGGATGCCGTTCTCCGAGCGTCAAACGATCGCCGGCGCGTCGCACGGCATGAATATTTCGAATGCAGGCGCGTTTAATCGGATCGTGCGGCAGTTTGCTTTAGGGTGAGTGCAATAGCGAGGACGTTCATGCAAGACGAAGCGCTGGATCCGGTATCGCTGATGGTGATCGAACATGCATGTCGGCGGCTTGTCGCGCAGTCGGCGCACTGTGTCGATGCGTCGCAGTTCAACGCATTGTCGAATGTATTTTCCGCGAACGCTCGACTGGTGCGCCCGAACGGAAGCGTGCTCGAAGGTCGCGAGGCGATCATTGCGGCGTACACATCGCGGCCCGCCGATCGCATCACGCGGCATCTTGTGCTCAATACTTTGTTTCATTCAGTCCATCAAGCAAGTGCGTCGGCCACAACTCGGATCCTGCTCTGGGCGACGCGCGCGGAAGTCGAACCGGGGCCTTTTGGCCGACCTGTGCGCGGCCCTCAGATCGTCGGTGCGTTTGCAGATACCTTCTTGATCGAGGACGGAGTCTGGCGCATCGCGACGCGGCATGCGTCGTTCGAGATGTGTACGGTCGACAGCTAGTATCGAAGCACGATCAGCCGTCGCGAACCGTTACAGCACACGGTACACATGAATCAGTACGCGATCGGGAAACCGCACGGCCGTCGCGACATGGATGCGGTTCGTGAGCCATCGATAGCCGGGATGCGCGGTCTCGAAGCGGGGTGCGGTTCGAAAATAGGTCGCGTTCTGGACGCTTGCTTGAACGTCTGTTTGAGCGTCTTTTTGGACTTTCGATGCCGTGTCTTCGCTGCCGTTCGCTGCGGCTAGCGACAACAGTCGAAGGCGTTCCGCATCTTCAAGCGACCTGCGAATACCGTTGTTTTCGACGTAAATCACGGCGCCGTCGACGGTCTTGAACATATACCGCGCCGACAATTCGATCGATCCGTCGGGCCGCACGATCTGGCTATCCGCTCCGCCTTCAAGCACGACGGCATCGATTTTGGGTCCTTTGACATGACCCCGCACGATCGGGATCAGACGACGATTACCCAATGCGCCGTGGCCCGTTTCGAGGGGTTCGCTGACTTCGACGTCGATCGTCGCGACGTATTCGGTGGCAATGTCGGGGATCACGGGATCTTGTCTCCTTCGAAGTCGTATTTGAATGTGTCGGCGTTCGGCGTTCGGCGTTCGGCGTTCGGCGTTCGGCGTTCGGCGTTCGGCGTTCGGCGTTCGATTATTTTAAGGCTCGCGATCAAGCCTTGCGATGCGGCCGTGAATTGCGACACGACTGTTGTATCCTGCCGCGTCGACGATGCGGGCTCGATGCTGCGAAAGACAGACAGCGATCGCGCCTTGCAGTCAGCCTACAGATGTTGGCAATGGATATGCAAAGCAAGAACAAGGCTACGTGGATCGGCCTGATCGCGATCCTGCTATGGAGCACGATGGTCGCGCTGATCCGCGGCGTCAGCGAAACCATGGGCGCGACCGGCGGCGCCGCGTTGATCTATACCGCGGCGAGCGCGTGTCTGTGCGTGACGGTCGGCGTTCCGAACCTGAAGACATTCCCGCGCAGATATCTGCTCTGGGGAAGCCTGCTGTTCGTGAGCTACGAGGTGTGCCTGGCGCTGTCGATCGGGTATGCGCATAGCGGCCGTCAGGCCGTCGAGGTCGCGATGGTCAACTATCTCTGGCCGACGTTCACGCTGATTGCCGCGATACTGTTCAACGGGGAAAAAGCGAATCTTTTGGTGGTGCCTGGATTCGTGCTGTCTTTGCTCGGCATCGGGTGCGTGCTTGGCGGGAGTCAAGGATTCGATCTCGCCGACATGGCCGTGAATCTGCGCGACAACCCGCTGAGTTACAGTCTGGCGTTTTTCGGCGCCTTGATCTGGGCCACGTATTGCTCGGTCACGAAGGGGATGGCGAACGGGAAGAACGGCGTCACGTTTTTCTTTATGCTCGTCGCGGCGACGCTATGGGTAAAGTTCCTGCTAGGCGGAGGCGACACGATGGCGTTCACGGCGCGTTCAGTCGCCTATGTGATCTGCGCGGGGGCGGCGATGGGACTGGGCTATGCTGCCTGGAATATCGGTATCTTGCGCGGCAACGTCACGGTGCTTGCGGGCGCGTCCTACTTCACGCCGGTGTTGTCGTCGGCGCTGTCCGCCGCGCTATTGCACGTGCCGCTTTCGGGCGCGTTTTGGAAGGGCGCATTGATGATTTGCGCGGGATCGAGTCTGTGCTGGTTGTCGACACAGATCGGCGTCGGCAGGCAAAGAAAATCACTCAACGTTGAGTAGGGTGCGACCGGAACGATGAAAAGCAAATCGCTTGGCAATCTCCCTGCGGTCACTTCGCTGATCCTTGCGGCGGCTTCGATCCTCGTCTCCGTGTACTTCGGGCAGACGTACCGCATTCACGATGGCGCGTTCTATTTCGCCGCGTTCGCGGGCGTGGTCCTGCTTGTCTCGCTGCTGCTTCGCATGACGCAAGTCACCGTCAAGGACGAGGAGATCAAGCATCAGGACCAGACGATTCCGTTTGCCTATGTGTTCGGCTTTGTCATCTTGCTCGTCTTCTATACGCTCGAATGGTGGTTGCTCGGATGCGTCGGCGCGCCGAACCCTGCGAACGTGGGCGACCTTGCGAACGAAATCGCGACGGGCCTTAGCGTGCAAGGGGCGATTTACTTCTCCGTGATCACGGCGACGACGCTCGGGTATGGAGACCTCGCGCCGCTCACCGACGGCGCGAAAATATTCGCCGCCTCGCAAGCACTCGGGTTCTCCATTTACGCGGTAACGGGCTTGGCCATTCTTTCGGCGAAGCGGAGAAATCCGGTCGAGTGACGCGAAACTTTGGGCAACTCGCTGTTACCGATTCAATCCGCAAGGCTATTCACGCTGTGCGTGATGGAGCAACGTGCTCCGGATACCCCATGGGTAGGCGATGATCGATATGACATCGCGGTGAGCTACGCGGTTCGGTGCTAAGGCGCGAATACGACGACGATGTTTGATGCAAATATCAATTTAATATAAAAGAAATTAACTCAACACGGCACGTTTCGCCAAATTCATTAAATGCAGCACTCGCCGATCGATATTCATCGATATTTTCGATGATCGAAGAAATATATCGTAATGCACTGAATAAAAAACGTTTGCTGTGCGATAGAGTTTCCTCATATCAATTGCTACGATGCCTGCGAGTGAATTTTTCACTCTATGGCGCGCAAAGGAAAAATCCTTTTGTGTCGTCTGTTGTCGGCCAATTCGATACGAGGAAAAATCGATGACTGCGTATGCTGCCGCAAATTCATTACCCATGAGCGCGTTGCCAACAGCAAGTGGCATTGTGCAAACATTTCAGGCGACCGTAACGAATGATGGGGCGTCCACGTATGCACCGGATGGACTGACTGCGGCGCCCATCTTCGGTTTAGGAGCTCAAGCGCTTCAAGGTGCCGAGATCGTCGCAGGCGGTAACGTCACCTTAGTGTCGTATATCGGCCCTTTGCTCAACGATGGCAGCGTGTGTTGGGTGCTGCTGAGTTGCGCGGGCGGTGCGCAGCAAGTTGCGCCCGCAGTCCAGAGCGACCAGGCAATGCAACTTGGCCAAGCGACGGGGCGGTTTCTTTCGGTACAAACGCTGACCGCGTCTGGAACGTTCACGGCTGCGCCCGGTACCACGCTCGTGCATGTCCGCGGGTGGTCTGGCGGTGGGGGCGGAGGCGGTGCGGTGGTGGGCGGCGCAAACGCGGGTGGCGGTGGCGGGGGCGGCGGCTATTTTGAGGGGCTCTTCAATTACACGGGCCCCGTGTCGGTCACAGTGGGTGCTGGTGGGACTGGGGGACTAACAAACGCGACGGCGGCGACAGATGGCGGTGCGACATCTTATGGATCGCTCGCATCGGCCACGGGGGGCATCGCAGGGACGGGGAGCGCCACGGCCATCGGTGGGGCCGGCGGTACGGCAACGGGTGGCTTTCTTAACGTCGGTGGGACGTTAGCGCAGGGCGGTGGCGGGGCTAAGCAGGGAGGGAATGGCGGCTCTACGTTCGGCGGGGCTGGGGGTCTAGGGCATACTGGCACAGATGGTTCTGCAACGGCTCCTGGTTGCGGCGGTGCCGGTGCAGGCTCCGTCACCGGCGGTCTCGGCGGAAACGGCGGCCCGGGTCTGCTCATTATTTTCCAGTACGGTACCGCTGCCGCAGTGGCTTGATCGCAAATCGCTTCGTGGGTCTCACGCTTCGAATGCGACTCACTGAGTGATCGCTTGAATAAAGGTTACGAGCTACGGCGCCCTCGATTCGAGGGCGCCGTCTCTAACGAATGCGTTTTGAGCCAGTCCTTTAAGGCGTCGTTTGCGAACTTCCGAGATTCCTTGCCGATCCCCCGAAACACTTCGGCAAAGCGGAGAAATCCCGCTCAGACAACCTGCCTCTGGTTGAGCGCGCGTTGCAGGAGTTGGGCGATATGCAGCGTCGTCCGATTCACACCGTGTTCGATCTGCTCGCGGCAACTGAATCCGTTTGTGACGACGAACGTCTCCGATGCGGTCGCGCGCAGCAATGGAAAAAGCTTCTCCTCGCCGATCTTCATCGACAGATCGTAGTGTTCCTCATTAAAGCCAAACGAGCCGGCCATTCCGCAGCAGCCTGTATCGAGTAGGGTCCAACGCACGCCGATTCGATCGAGCAAGGCCGTCTCTCGCTTCATGTCGAACAGCGCTTTCTGATGGCAATGTCCATGCAGAACAACGTCGGCATCCAGCGTCGGCCACGCGAAATCCACCGCGGAAACGAAATCGGAAAACATATACGTCTGTTGAGCCAGTTGCTTTGCGAGCGGCTCCGCGGGCAACTGCTTGAGCAACTCGTCCTTGAAGACCGAAAGGCAGCCCGGTTCAAGGCCCACGAGCGGCGTCCCCTGTCGAATGTCGTCGGCGAATTCATGAATGACCTCGCGCAGTAATTCGCGCGCCTGGTCGACCAAACCAAAATCGTAGAGCGGACGTCCGCAACAGAGCCGCTTGCGCGGCAGCACCACCTCATAGCCGAGCGCGGCGAGCACCTCGGTCGCGGCTTGTGCGATGTCCGGCGTGAAGTGATCGTTAAACGTGTCGACCCACAGAATGACCCTGCGCGCGCGCGTGCCCGCTCGTCTCTCGGCGATTCTTTTTTTGCTTGCCGCCATCGATCGGAAGGGCCGCGACGAAAAGGCCGGGATGGGACGCTTGAGCGCAACGCCGGCCACACGCTTGCTCAAGGAAGCCAGCGGCCCGAACGAGGTCGCGAAATTGACCAACCATGGCAACCGTGCCGCAAGCGGGGCCCATTGTCCGATACGGCCCATCATCCACGCCTGACGGGGCCGTCGATGGCGCTCGTAGTAGTGCGACAGAAATTCCGCTTTGTACGAAGCCATATCCGTGTGCGTCGGACAGTCCGACTTGCAGCCCTTGCACGCAAGGCACGTATCGAGCGCTTCCTTGACCTCGGTGCTGTTCCAGCCATCCGTAATCAGATCGCCTTGCAGCATTTCCCAAAACAAATGCGCTCGACCGCGCGTCGAAAACCGTTCCTCACGCGTGGCTCGAAAGCTTGGGCACATCGTGCCGCCATCGAGCGAGCGGCATTTCCCCATGCCGATGCATCGCTCGACCGCGCGCTGCAGACCGTCGCCCTCGGGACTCGAAAACGTCAGCTTGGTCGTCAGACGAACGGGCTTATAGACAGGCCCCATTCGCAGATTCTCATCCGCGCGATAGGCGTTCACGACCTTGCCCGGATTGAGTCGATTCGCCGGATCCCAGATCGCCTTGAACGTTTCCATGGCCCGCATGAGTTCCGGGCCATACATGATCGGCAGGAATTCGGCCTTGGCCTGGCCGTCGCCATGCTCGCCGGACAACGAGCCGCCGAACTTCACGACCAGTTGAGCGGCCTCGCGGAGAAATGCGCGCCACGTGCGGACGCCTTCCGCCGACCGGATATCGAAGGTAATCCGCGCATGTACGCAACCATCTCCGAAATGGCCGTACAAACAGGTCTCGTATCCGAACGTGTCGACGAGCGCCTGGAACTCGCGAAGATAATCGCCAAGACGCAAGGGATCGACCGCCGCATCCTCCCAGCCGACGATGGGATCGGGCCGGCTCGGATCATTCGAAAGCGCAACGGCGGACGCCCCGGTTTCGCGTATCGACCAGATGGCTTGCTGCTGATCTTTTTTGTCGACGACGAGCGCCGTCACACGATCGCCCCCTAGCCCTTCCCTGAAATACGCCGCCGCCGTGTTCGCTTGCCGAAGCGCGTCGGCCACGCTATCCGCACCAAACTCGAGGACGACCCAACCGTCCCCGCCCGGCAGGAGCGCGATTTCTTTTTGCTTAAGACCGCGCGCTTGCAAACCACGAATGATCGCGCGGTCCAGTCCTTCGATTGCGATCGGCGAAAATCGCGTGAAATGCGGCACGGCGTCGGCCGCGGCAAAGATGTCGTCGAATCCGAGAACGAGCAATACGCGGCACGACGGACTTTGGACCAGGCGCACCTTTGCGCGTAGCGTGATGGCGCACGTGCCTTCTGTGCCGACGAGCGCGCGCGCGACGTTGAAGCCATTCTCCGGAAGCAATTGATCGAGGTTGAATCCGGAAACACGACGCTTGATGCCTGGGAAACCCGCTCGAATGTGGTCGGCATAGGTGTCGCGAAGATCGCGCAGTTCGCGGTATATCTCGCCTCTACGCCCGCCCTCTTCGATGATCCGGCCGAGCTCCTCGTCCGATGTGGGCCCGACCCAGAATCGCGCGCCGTCATACGTCACGATCTCCAGCGACTCGACGTTTTCCATGGTCTTGCCGGCCATGACCGAGTGCGCGCCGCATGAATTATTGGCAATCATGCCGCCTAAGGTGCATCGGCTATGCGTCGCGGGGTCGGGGGCGAACGTCAAGCCATATTGCTCGGCCGCATCGCGTAGCTGATCGCAGATCACACCCGGTTCGACGATCGCGGTTCGCGCGTCAGTATCGACGGATACGACGCGATTCACATATTGGCTCGTGTCCGCGACCACGGCGACGTTCACACACTGTCCGTTTTGCGAGGTGCCGCCGCCGCGCGTCAGAAACGGGACGTCCTGTTCCCTGCATACACGTACCGTGTTGACGAGATCTTCCACGTCGACCGGCACCACCGCCCCCAGCGGCACTTGCCGATAGTTGGATGCATCCGAGGCGTACAGCGCCTTGGCGCCCGCGTCGAATCGAACCTCGCCGCGAACCGTCGCGCGAAGTTCGCTCTCAAGATTTTGCAGCAGGGCGGCGCTGGCCTCGAACGGCTTGGCTTCTTTCACGTTGGCTTTGAAACGGTAGAGAGGTCGAACAGGGTCCATGACGTCGCGCGCGGAGCGCGACGTCATCGGTCACGTATACGGAACAATGTTTTACGCACGCGCCTGTGGAACGCGGCGCGTCACGGACGAGGCGTGTGCGTCAAAAGACACACGCGCGGCATGTGGCCCTAGGCTGCGCGAACGTAGGGAACACACGCTCGCCCCATTTGAGACGGGCGAGCGTTGCTCATGCGATGACAACGCACGATGCGTTCAAGCGGACCGCTTGAGGGGAAACACGACGGGCTGCAGCGGCGCGCCGGTTGCGCCGACGATCGGCATGGCCCGACCGATGAACGCCACCTCGTAGACCTTCTCTTTCGCCAATTCCTCAAGCCACAACAGTTCAATGATCGGAATACCGACTTCACTGAACAAATAGGTATGCACGGGGAAGTAGTTATCCGGTTCCGGCGACGGGGCGTTTTCAAGCGAGATGTTGTCGGCGCCGATAATCATCGCGCCCAAGCCGGCCAGATATTCAGCGCCTTCGACGTTCAAGCCCGGCGAGTGCTTCATGAACAGATCGCGATCGGGCCACACCGTCATCATGCCCGTGCGCAGCATCACGACGTCGCCCTTGCGAATCTCGACGCCCTGCTTTGCCATCGCCTCGTCGATATCCGCTTTGCCGATCCCATACGACGGAGGCAGTCGGTCGACGCCCTTGCACGCCGCGATATCGAGCAACACCGCTCTCGCGCAGATGATCGGGAATTTCTCCGGCCCGCATTTGTTCCAATGCCGGCTGCCCAAATCGTCGGCTTCCTTGTATCCGTTCCAGATCTGACCGCGATAACCGAAGTGATTGAAGGTATCGATGTGCGTGCCGCAGTGGGTGTACATCGAGATCGCGTCGCCCGAATAACTGATGAGCTCTTTGCTTTCTTGCGAGACGTTCAACAGCGCGTCGTTTTCGTTGCCCTTCGGCGTATGCGTCATCCAGATCTGAAACGGCGGATCGCCCGCCGCGGACCATGACGGCATGCCGAGAAAATACTTGACCGACACATCGAACGATCGGCTGCTGTCGATCGATCGCATCACGAGATCGCGGCTTTCGTCCGTGATCCAATTGAGTCGGCCGATTTCATCGTCGGGCCCCCACGGGCTAAGACTGACCTTGAGCGTTCGGGGATGGACGTAGTCGCACATGATTTCTCCACTGAATTAGTTCGAGTGACTAATAAGACCGTAAAGCTCGGGATGCCTGTCGCTAAACATCCTGAATTGATGCGGATCCGGTTTGCCGTCTTGAGCATCGATCGTTTGCGTTTTCAGGTCGGCCTGCGCGGGCGACAGATCGGCGGTGATGAGCTCGACGGTGTCGCCGCTCGCTCGCGCCAGGATCTCGCCTTGCAAGCCGAAGATTCGACTATGGCCCAAGAACTGATAGTTGCGCTCCAATCCTATCCGTCCTGACGACAGGACAAAAACATGATTTTCGAGTGCTCTGGCCGGCAGCAACACATCGACGACCGCATTTGCGATGCGCGGCAGGTTGGTGATGTGCAACAGCAGTTGGACACCTTGCAGCGCAAGCACTCGGCTGTGCTCGGGGAAGCGCGCTTCGTAACAGATGCTGAATGCAATGCGCCCGATATCGGTGTCGAACACGGTGATCGGCAAATCGCCGGTGTCGACGAAACGATCGACCCCCAGGTCCGGCAAATGGACTTTCCGATAGGCGTGCACGCGGCCCTGCGGCGTAATGAGAACCGCGGTGTTGTAGAGCTTCTCGGTCGCCCCTGTTCGATCGACTTCGACGAAGCCCAAAGCGATATGCATCTGCGTTTGCGCGGCCAATCGAATCACGTCGGCGATTTCCGGGCCGTCGATATCGAGCCCGTTATCCAAGCCTTCCTGTCGGCTCGCGAAACAATAGCCCGTCAGCATGCACTCGGGAAACACGACGAGCTTGGCATCCTGCTCTGCGGCTTGCAGCGTCATTTGCCGCACGATGTTTTGATTGTGCGGAACATCGTTTAGACGGGGATCGGTTTGTGCCACCGCCACGCGAATAGGTGCCTGCGGTACGTTTAGATCGCTGGCCGAAACCATAAAGCTCTCCAAAGAAAGACGGGTTGTGGATTGAGTGGATCGGGTCGGCCGCTCCATCATTCTCGAACACGATCTAGACCCGAGAATGCGGTGCAATGCGGCGGCGACGATGGATCCACGCGATGCGGTAAAACACACTCGAATGCGCGGCGATGCCATCCCGCTATGCCGCATTCCGCATTACGCGTGCTCGGTTTCGTATCCGAAGTACGCGGCTTCCAGCGTGTCTCCGTTACCCAGTTCATCGGCCTCTTGCGTCTTGACGACTTTGCCGTTGCGCAGCACGAGGACGCGATCGGCAAGATCGAGCACGCGCGAAGTCGATTGTTCGACGACAAGCAAGGTGAGTCCGCTTTCGTTGAGCGTTCGAAGGCCCTCGTAGACCTGATCGGTCACTAAGGGCGCGAGCCCGAGCGAGGGCTCGTCGATCATCATGAGCGAGGGCTTGAGCAACACGGCGCGCGCAATGGCGAGTTGCTGCTGTTCGCCGCCCGAGAGATAACCGGCAGCCCCTTTAAGACGCTTTTCGAGAATGGGAAAGGTCTTGAGCATGCGTTCGAGATCGGCGCGCACATCCGCGCGATCTTTGCGGTGCATCGTCGCGAGCCGCAAATTTTCTTCGACCGTCAGCGTTCCGAAGATGTGGCGTCCTTCGGGCACTAGAGCGAGCCCGCGTCGACACAGTCGCTCAGGCTGCTCGCCGACGATCGGTTGTCCCGCGAAAGCAATCGAGCCCGATCGAGGCTTGAGCAGACCCGAAATGCATTTGAGCAAGGTCGATTTTCCCGCGCCGTTGGGCCCGACGACAAAGACCACTTCTCCCGCGCGAATTGTCAGATCGATGCCGTTAAGCGCCATCAGTTGACCGTATGAAGCATGCAGTTCTTTGATCTCTAACACTCTCGATACCCCCGTTGTCGATCTGCTCGGAATTCGATCCAGTCCGTGTTTTCAAGAGGCTAGGGTTGACCCGAGTCGGACCACAAAGCACTTGACTAACTTTATTGTGCTCTCGAATATTTCATCTGTCCACAGTCCACAGTGGACGAAATTCAGAACGCGAGCCGGATGGCTTGCCTGGGTAGCGGGTCACTAACGAGGGGCAAAAATGCGCAGTTTCTTTAAGCGGGTCGCGGCGGCCATGGCGGTGTTTGGCGTTTTAGGGACAGGGGTTGTTTCGTCTGCGAGCGGAGCGGAGAGTCAGCCGCCCACCATCGGTTTCGCGATCGCCGAGTCCGGTTGGCTGCAAAACTACGACGCCGCGCCGTTCAAGGCCGCCGTGTTGAAGATCGACGAAATCAACAAGGCCGGCGGCCTCTTGGGTCAACCCGTGACCTACAAAGTGATCGACACGAAAACGGATCGGGAGCGCTCGGCGAGTGCGGGCGCGGAACTCGTTCAGGCAGGCGTCAAATTGCTCGTGGTGTCGTGCGACTACGATTTCGGCGCGCCTGCGGCGCTCGCCGCGCAGAAGGCCAAGATCGTCTCGATCAGCTTGTGTGCCGCCGACCCCAAGATGGGCTCGCAGGGCGTCGGGCAATACGCATTCACCGCGACCAGCGCCGCGCAATCCGAAGGCATTGCGATTGCCGAATACGCACAAAAGAAATTGGGCTTGAAGACGACGTATGTGCTTGAAGACACGTCGAACGAATATACGAAATCGGGTTGCGCGGGCTTCCGGGCCGCATGGGCCAAAGACGGCGGCAAGGAAACGATCCTCGGCGACGACACGTTCAAGAACGAAGACCCTTCGATTGCGCCGCAGATCACGCGGATCAACAGCTTGGCGAAGAAGCCGGACTCGGTATTTTTGTGCAGCCGCACGCCGGGCGGCGCATCAGCAGTCCGTCAGCTTCGCGCCGCGGGAATTACCGTGCCGATTCTTAGCATCACCGCGATGGCCGATAACTACTGGCTCAGCGCCGTGCCGAATTTGAAGGACTTTTACGTGCCCGCGCTGATGTCGCTCTATGGTGACGATCCGCGCCCCGCGATGAATGCGTTCGTGAACAATTTCAAAGCGCGTTGGGGCCAACCGCCGGTCTCGTCGTATTCCGTGCTCGGTTATAGCTTGATCGAACAATGGGCCTTCGCCGTGACGAAGGTGAATTCGACCGACACCGACAAGGTCGTCGCGGCCATGAACAGCTTCGACAACCAACCGTTCCTGGCGGGTCCGACGTCGTATCGAAAGGATCTGCATATTCAGGTGAATCGCCCGTGGCTGATCATGGACGTCTCGAACGGCTCGTTTCACGCCGTCGAAATGTACAAAAACCAACTCACGCCGGACACGAAGCTTCTGTTCCGAATCGGCAGCTAAGCATTTCGCCCTCCCCCTTTCCAGCAAGACACATATTTGATCATCGGCGATATGAAAGCAGCTCACGGTTCTCGCATGGTCGCCGAAGGTGTGCATGTCACCTTCGGCGGAATTGCCGCGCTCACGGATGTCACGCTAAGCCTGAGACAAGGTGAAGTCCTCGGGTTAATCGGACCTAACGGGGCCGGCAAGACCACGATGGTCAATGTCTTGAGCGGGTTCCAGCAACCCACGCGGGGGAGCATGAAGTTGGACGACGTCGCAGTGGGCGTCAAGGGTCCGCATATGACTGCCCGCGCGGGAATCGGTCGGACGTTTCAGGCGGGTCGGCTCTTTAGAGGGCTTAGCGTCGGAGAAAATCTCGCCGTTGCGGCCATGAGCGCGGGCCTCGGAAATCGGCTCGCGAGAAAGCGCGCGGCGGAGATCCTCGACTGGATGGAGTGTCTCGACATGATCGATCAACCCTGCGACAGCCTCTCTTATGGAAACGAGCGCCGTATTGGCATCGGTCGAGCCTTGGCGCTCGACCCGAAGTTCGCGTTGCTCGACGAACCCGCGTCGGGCATGAACGAGGCGGAATGTCAGGCATTGATGCATTTGATTGCCGCGATCCCGCGTGACTTCGGCTGTGGCGTGCTGCTGATTGAACACAATATGGACGTCGTCATGGGTGCGTGTGAACGCATCCATGTCCTCGATGGAGGCAAAAGTATTGCGGAGGGCACGCCTGCGGAAATTCAGTCAAACCAAGCCGTGCGTCGGGCCTATCTGGGCGACAAGGCAACACATCGCGATAGCCAACCGGAGGCAGCCTAAATGTATTTTGCTCAAACCATCGTCGATGCCGCCGCGCTGGGTAGCTTGTATGCGCTTGTTGCGCTCGCGATCGGCTTTGTCTTCGGCATCATGCGTCTGATCAATTTCGCGCAAGGCGACTACATCACGATCGGCGCGTATTCCTTGATTGTCCCGAGCGCGGCCGCCGCGCCCGGATTGATGTTCGGGGCATTGCCGATTCCGTTGATGCTATGCGCGATCATTGCGCTGGTCATCGTGATTGCCTTGGTCACGGAGCGCATTGCGTTTCGCCCGCTGCGACAAACGAATGCGGCGACACTCTTGGTGTCGTCGTTCGCGGTCAGTTATTTCCTTCAGCATCTGGTGATGCTCGTGTACACGAGCCGCCCGAAGTCCATCGATATCAGTCACGGCCTCAATACGGTGATCGGCATCGGCGGATTACGCGTACCTGGCACGGAGTTGATCACGATCGGCGTATGCGCGGCGCTGCTCATCGCTTTGTTGATGTTCTTGCGCTTGACGCCGATGGGCATCCAGATGAGAGCCGCGGCCGAGAATTTTCAAATGGCGCGCTTGCTCGGCATTCCGGCGAACCGCATCATCGCGGTCGCCTTTGCGATCAGCGGCGTGCTCTCCGGTGCCGTATCGATGTTGTTCGTGATGCAAACCGGCACGCTCGACATTCATATGGGTTCGCTTCCGGTGATCTATGCGTTTTTCGCCACCGTCATCGGCGGCATGGGTTCGCTTGCGGGCGCCGTTCTTGGCGGCTTTATCGTCGGATGTTTCGGCGTGTTCCTGCAGGCGTACTTGCCGTCCGACCTCCGCCCATTCCGCGATGCGGGCGTGTTCGCGCTTGTCATTTTGACTTTGCTCGTGAAGCCCAACGGACTCATCGCCAATAGCAATAATCGGGAACGCGTATGATCAACCCATCCGATACCGCACGCATCACCCCACCGCGCGCCGCGCTTCCGCATCGAGTCGAGGCTCGGCTAATCGACTGGTCGCCGTTTCTGTTGATCCTTGTTCCGTTGCTCGCCGGCGCGTCACTTGTCGCGGGCTTCGGAAGTCCGGAGTTGCAGAGCATGGTGACGTTGCTGCTGATTCGCGTGGTGACCGTGCTTGGGCTCTATATCTTCATCGGCAACTCGGGAATTATTTCCTTCGGCCAGGTGACGTTCATGGCCATCGCGGCGTATGCGTCGGCGTGGCAGACGTGTTGTGAAGCGCTCAAGCCGATGGTCATGTCCGGTCTTCCCGCGTTTTTGCTCGATCGGAGTTTGCCGATTTGGGTATCCGCATCGACATCGACGGCCTTGGCGGCCGCGGCGGCGTTTGTCGTCGGACTTGTGCTGATGCGACTGTCCGGACTCGCCGCATCGATTTCGACGCTTGCCGTGCTATTCGTGTGGAACACGGTCTATTCGAATTGGGACAGCGTCACAATGGGCACGGGTTCGATTGTGGGACTGCCGACGTTTGTCACGGTGCCGGTCGCTGCTGCCGGTGCGGCGATTGCGCTGCTGATTGCATTTCTTTATCAAAGATCCCGATGGGGACTGCTGTTGCGCGCTAGCCGGGAAGACGAGGTTGCAGCTAAGGCGGCGGGCGTCTCCCTGTATTGGTCGCGTCTGATTGCGTTCACGATATCGGGTGCGGTCATGGGAATGGCGGGCGTCATGCAGGCGCATTTCGTGGGCACGATCTCCGTGGATTCTTATTTTCTTGATTTGACGTTTATTACGTTAGCGATGTTGATCGTGGGCGGAATGCGGAGTATGGCTGGTGCGGTGGTGGGCGTTATTGTGATTCAAGCGGTCACGGAGATTTTTCGTTGGTTGGAGTCGGGTGTCGAGATCGCGGGGACGACGCTGGCGCTGCCGAGCGGTGTTCAGGAATTGGTGCTTTCGGGCGCCATGCTCGTGGTTCTGATGTATCGACGCGAGGGTATAATCGGCGCACGCGAATTTTCGATAGCGAATCTCAAGCGAAAGAAGCTGCGGGCTAGGCAATGAAGAGTGATTCCACGAATATTCCGGCCACGCCGTCCTTGGTGGACCCCGTGGTCATCGACAGCCGCATGTTGTCCGAGCAAGTGGCCACGCATCTCTTCCGTCAATTGGTAAGCGGTCGCTTACGCGGCGGTCAGCGGATCAATGAAGCGGAGCTTGCGCGGACGTTAGGTATTAGCCGCAACCCGATTCGGGAAGCCATTCGAAAGCTTGAAGAGCGCGGGCTGTTGGTATCGGCGCCGCGGCGCGGCACATTTGTCCGTTCGTTCTCGAAGCAGGACATGGCCGATATTTTCTCGTTTCGCACCGTAATCGAAGCGTTTGCGATTCGACAGGCGTTACCGCGCATGACCCCCGAGGACCATGCGGAACTTCGGGGCATCGTACAGAAAATGGTCGATGCGGCGAAAGCGGGCAATGAAATGGCGCTCGTCGAAGCGGATAACGCATTCCATCTGCGTATTGTCGAGTTGTCGGGTAATAGCCAAACGCTGCGCGGATTTTTGAATATTCGCGCGGAAGTGCAAATGTCGATCACGCTCGTGAAGAATCGCTTCGAAAGTCTTGAGGCGGCTGCGGTCGATCATTGGCCGATTATCGATGCGATCGATACGCGCGACGAGGCTACGGCGGTGAAGGCGTTGGAAGAGCATATTCAGGAGGCTTGGCGACGGATTTCGGCGGCGTATCCGGAGGCGGATGCGGACGAGTAGAACGGCGTGCTTGGGGTGTCTCGCCGGCGAAGCGATATTGCGCTGCTCGGGCTTCGACGGTGAAAACAGAGCGCTCGTTGACATCACTCCGCCGGACTCGCGCTTCTTGCGGATGGGACTTCGCGGGGCACTTCACGGCTCACACGTCAGTGACGGCGCGGTGCGGAGCGTTGGGTGAAAAGCTGTGGCGAATAAGAACGTCATCCGCGCCGTCGATTGTCGCCGCGAAGATGTCGTTCGACGAGGCCAGAAAACAGCAAGAATACGTAGACTCTTCACTTCTGAAACACAGGCGTAGGCCCAACGCACAACTCCTTCAGGGCGATACACGAGTATCCGAAGGGTGTCGCCCCGCTGCCAATCTGTTCGCACGTCACGGTTGAGGCCCACCGCGTACACCTCACGGCGAGCGGCGCTTGTGGCACTCCTTTTGCAGCGGCGGTTCGAGCCATAAAATTCGCCATATGCCGAGCGAATTTGTCCGCAAGAATCGGAGTTCTTGCAAACGAGTCCCGACCTATTCTGGTTCGCAGATAAGGAATATAGGGACACTCGTCATGAGCGCCATCGCATCAAGTTACGACACAGACGATGCACGCTGGGAAGCAATTCGCAACCGCGACTCTGTCGCTGACGGTCACTTCGTCTATGCAGTTCGGACGACCGGCGTGTACTGCCGCCCAAGCTCGTCCACACGACTACCCAAGCGCGAGAATGTAGTTTTCTTTGACACGGCGGAAGAAGCAGAGGCAGCAGGCTATCGAAAAAGTCGTCGAGTTAGAGGTGACCAAACGAGCGTCGCCACCGAGCGTGCGGCGCTTGTAGCTCGCATCTGCCGGCTCATCGACGAAGCAGAAACGCCGCTCAACCTCGAGGACCTCGCCACTCTCGCTGGCGTGAGCACCTTCCACTTCCATCGCTTATTCAAGGCGGAGACCGGACTGACGCCAAAGGCGTACGCGTCTGCATCGCGTGCGCGTCGTTTGCGTGAAGAGTTGAGCAACCCCGACGCCAACGTGACGCACGCCATCTATGACGCCGGCTTCAATTCCAACAGCCGATTTTATGAACAATCTCAGCAGTTATTGGGCATGCGAGCTCGGGAGTACCGCTCCGGGGGCACTGGAACCGTCATTCGTTTCGCAGTGGGGCAATGCTCTCTCGGCGCGATTCTGGTTGCGCAAAGCCAGAGCGGTATCTGCGCAATTTTGATAGATGACGACCCAAACACCCTCGTTCGCGATTTGCAGGACCAATTCCCGAAGGCCCAACTCATTGGCGGAGACGCCGAATTCGAACGACTCGTCGCGCAGGTTGTCGGATTTGTCGAAGCGCCTTCAATCGGGCTCAATCTCCCGCTGGATGTGCGGGGAACAGCTTTTCAGGAACGCGTCTGGCAAGCTCTGCGCGAAATTCCACCAGGCACGACAGCAAGCTACACCGACATTGCCAAGCGTATCGGAGCGCCAAAATCCATGCGTGCAGTCGCGCAAGCGTGCGGTGCAAATCACATAGCCGTCGCGGTTCCCTGTCATCGCATCGTACGGCAAGACGGAGACATCTCCGGCTACCGATGGGGCGTAGACCGTAAACGGGAACTGCTCCGCCGAGAAGCTGCGGCGCCGAGCGCTGAAGACACACAAGAGCTCCAATCATGACGCCTGTCGCAACTCTACTGAAGTCGGTCGATGCAAACTACGTCGCGGCACAACTCGATTCCGAAGGATTCGCCGTGTTGTCAGGCGTTCTCGCTCCCGACCGCGCGAAAGAGCTCGCAGCTCAGGCCGATGTATCGGACTCACTCCATAGCGAATCACTGAGCTCAATAAACCGGGGAGTTGGCCATATGCTGCGATTCGGCGCCAAGCTACCTGGGCCATGGGCCACGTGGCGCGATTCACTTTATCGTTGGTTAGTTCCTGTCGCGAATCGCTGGAATGAAGCGTTGAATGTGGACTGCCGCTACCCGGACAAATTTGAAGAATTCCTTGAGCTCAACCGAGAGGCGGGGCAAGTTCAGCGGTTGTCACATATGAATCGCCTCGGCGAGGGGGACTACCTCGCGCTGCATCAGGACACCGAGGGGACAGCAAAGATCCATACGACGCGATGAAGCCAGGAGTCGATTGCTGGATGTGGCCGGATCGCGGCCGTCGCCTTCGCCAAGCGAGCTGCGACACAAAATACCGACGTATTACATGTGGCTCTATCGGAATGACCGTGCGTGGCTCGATGAGCGCATGCTGGAGTTGCCTCGTGGGCGGAGGGCGGAGAAGCGCAGGGTAGATTGGATTGCGCGAGATATCGCTTTGGCGAGGGCTATTCGATCCGCAGCGCAAGCAATACGTGCCTCCGAGGATGTGCCCATCAGAATCAGCCTGAGCGAATTGGGACGGCGAACCGGCCGATCGTCTTGGCTAGAAAAACAGCGCGCCAAACTGCCAATCTGCAGCATCTTGCTCCAGGACGTGCTTGAAACAGTTGCTGAATTTCAGGCGCGACGCTTACAGTGGTGGGAGCGGCATTTGAGAGATAAGGAGGGACTTTCTCCCGCTCCATCCAAACTGCATCGCGTCGCCGGCATTCCTACTCGCCGTCGTGCTTCCGAGGCCGATAGTTTCTCCCGGCACTAGCGAACACCCGCTCCGGGCACGGCCCCTCCCAGTTCAGATCGATCTGCCAGTCCTGCAGTATTGCCATCACGCTCGTGGAGTTCGCGGTCTTCGGAAGGCCCCTTTGCGCGCAATAGTCAACGAGGACAATCGCCTTGTGCCATTCGACACCAGACGAATCACGAATCTGACCACGCGACCACGTATGAGCTGATGGCTGGGCCAAGGCCCACAAAATCCTGCGTATATAGAAGTGCCACGGCGACTCGCACGCGGCATCCAAAACACGTTTAAGTTGGGGAAACCGCGGCAAATCGATGGTGCTGCTGCGCGTCCAACCAATTCGCCTCAGCAGACGATTCCGAGTCCCATTCTGCGGACACTCGGCACTGTCATAGAAACCGGGCACAGACTGCCGAAGTCTCTCAGCCCATGAGGCATCGTCCGGATGGGCGTCTACCGTAGCAATTTCCGCTGCATTGGTCTTACGTCCTCGGTTGCGATCGAGCGCCGATTCCAGCTTTGTGAGTGCGTCAGGATCTTGCCGAATCAGACGCTTCAATAGGCCGTAATGTTCGCGCCATAGAGCATCCAGATCGCAATTTGCGATTCCATTCGACGCATCAATGACTTGCAGCATCAGATCGCTCTGCTTTGGCTTTGCCTCCGGTATCACCGGTCGAATCGAGCGCAAGCCAATCGGCACAGTCGAATCAAGTGCTATCTGGCGATAGTGCTTAAGAAAACTATCGGCATCTTCGTAGAGGAAGTAGGACAGCAGCAAATGCCGCCCAACGTGAACTTCCCAGGTCGTGCTCGCAATCAGGATATGGAACCAACCTGACAACCGAGCAGTGCGATACGCCGGATCAACATGGCTGACTAGTTCTTCGCCGAACTCAGCGACGAGCTGCCGAATCAACTCTTTGCGATCAACCGTGCCCCCGCGGCTCAGGCCCAGTTCCCTGATGCGCGTCCGGTAGAGTTTGATCAGCCCCTCGCGAGACGCTCCACGCCCCCCCGACGCCAACAACTGGGCAGTGAAGCGAGCAAAACCCACAACGTTCTCGTCGGCAGACAACACACTCGCTTCCGACGTTCCGTCGCTCATGTTGGCGCCGCACGCTGGACATCCATGCCAGGGCGTCATGACCAGGTCGTGCTTTCTCTCAAATGGACATCGACATGTGGGACACCTGTCTAGGAGCGGAGTGCAATGACGAAAGCAGGCCAAAACACCCGGTATCTGGTGCGCGCTGTGGATTGCCGGTGTCCCGTACTTCACTTCGTCTTCCTTCAAGCACAAAGGGCAAAGGCGGGTCCACCCATATGCGCCAACCATCCGTTTCGGAAGACTCTGAAGTACCGCGTCGATATTCTCCCGGTTATCCCGTGCGGAGAACCTCGCGCCGGTAAACATCTCGAGCAAGGGAAACAGCGTACTTTCCCGAAGAAGACGGAGCATCGCTGCGGCTGGTCGGCCGGGAAGGCGGTCACAGAGCGCGCCGATATGCGATGGAACCCAGAAAGTGAGCTGGAACGGATCTCGTCGAAACAGATCAGTGTAGGTGTCCCGCGTGGTCGGGTTACCGCTGGTGACGTGATAACGCCCGACCTGGGAAACCAAGCTTTCGCCCGGAATGGCCGGAGCGCACAAGATCTGCGGCCCGAGACCGGCTTGCGTCAGTACCTCGGGCTCATCGTCCCCGTGCGCCCGATCTCCAGAAGGCCGCTCGTCCGCGGCCTCCGCTTCCTTGATGGCTCTTCCCAAACGTCGACTACCTCACTGGAAGCCCTGTGCAACCCCAAACTCAGGACAAACATATTTGCAAAGAGGCAAACATATTTGTAAAGGGGCAAACATAATTGCAAATAATCACCACACACGCAGACAGAAGCCCCCCCTACTCCACCGTCACCGACTTAGCCAAATTTCTCGGCTTATCCACATCCGTCCCACGCGCGCACGCCGTGTGATACGCGAGCAACTGCAGCGGCACCACGTGCAGGATTGGCGACAGCAGACCATAGTGCTCAGGCATGCGGATCACATGCAGCCCTTCCGCGTTGACGATCCGCGTATCCGAATCCGCGAACACATAAAGCTGGCCCCCACGCGCGCGCACCTCCTGAATATTCGACTTGAGCTTCTCAAGCAGCGCGTCGTTCGGCGCGACCGTGACCACCGGCATCGCTTCCGTCACCAGCGCTAACGGACCATGCTTAAGCTCGCCCGCCGGATACGCTTCCGCGTGGATATACGAAATTTCCTTAAGCTTAAGCGCACCCTCAAGCGCAATCGGATAATGCAATCCGCGTCCAAGGAACAACGCATTTTCCTTGCGCGAAAATTCCTCGGCCCAAGCGATAATTTGCGGCTCAAGCGCCAGCACGCTATTCAATGCCGCCGGCAAGTGACGCAATTGATGCGTGAACGACACCTCTTGCGACGCATCAAGCCGCCCACGCAAACGCGCGATCGTGCACGCCAGCACGAACAACGCCGTCAATTGCGTCGTGAACGCCTTCGTCGACGCCACGCCGATTTCCGTCCCCGCATGCGTAAGGAACGACAACGACGTCTGCCGCACCATCGCGCTCGTCGCGACATTGCAGATCGCCATCGTATGCCGATGCCCAAGCGCCTGCGCATGCTTAAGCGCGGCTAACGTATCCGCCGTCTCGCCCGATTGCGAAATTACCAAGACAAGCGCCTTAGGATTCGGCACCGAATCCCGATACCGATACTCGCTCGCGACTTCGACCTGCGTCGGAATCTGTGCAATCGATTCGAGCCAGTATTTGGCCGTCATCCCCGCATACGAACTCGTGCCGCACGCAAGAATCAGAATGCTGTCGATCCCCTTGAGCACCTCGGCCGCCCCTTCTCCGAATTGCTCAGGCGCAAACACATCGCCGCCCGGAATCGTGTCCGAGATCGCACGCGGTTGCTCGAAAATCTCCTTCTGCATGAAATGCCGATACGGCCCCAGCTCGACCGCGCCGCCATACGCCGCCACGTGCCGAACCTCGCGCTCGACAAACCGCCCGTCACGATCGAGGATCCGCACGCCATCGAGCGTCACATCCACGACATCCCCTTCCTCAAGGAAGATGAACCGTTCCGTGCTGCCCGCCAACGCGAGCGCATCCGATGCAAGGAAATTCTCGTGCTCGCCCACACCCGCGACCAACGGCGACCCCTGACGCGCCCCCACGATCCGATGCGGCTCATCCTTGTGAAACACCGCAATCGCATACGCGCCATGCAAACGCGCCACCGTCGCACGCACCGCCTCGAACAAATCGCCGCGATACACGCTATGCACGAGATGCGCGATGACTTCCGTATCCGTCTGCGATACGAATTCATACCCCTTCGCGCGCAACTCCTCACGCAGCACTTCGTAATTCTCAATGATCCCGTTATGCACGATCGCAATCGCATCGCGCGAAAAAATCGGGTGGGCATTGTCCGTCACCGGCGCACCATGCGTCGCCCATCGCGTATGCGCAATCCCCGTCACCGCTTCAAGCTTGCTCTCGCGAATCTGCTCGTCAAGATCCGCCACACGCGCCACGCTTCGCGCACGCTGCGCTTGCCCGTCGATAATCGCGGCGACACCGCACGAGTCATAGCCGCGATATTCGAGCCTGCGAAGACCTTCAACGAGAATCGGCACCACATTGCGCTTTGCGACGGCTCCAACAATCCCACACATGAGCAATATTCCTGAAAGTAAATTGGCGTGAACGGGCTTGACTCAGGCGCTGCTATTTCGACTTCTTCTTGACCGGCCGCACATACCCCTCGCGCGTCTTCTGCGTCTTCTCATTGAGCACGAGCATATCGGGCGCCACGTCCTTCCAGACCGTCGTACCCGCCGCGATCGTCGTATTGCGCCCCACACGCACCGGCGCGACAAGCTGCGTATCCGATCCGACGAAGACATCGTCTTCAATGATCGTCCGGTGCTTGTTCGCCCCATCGTAATTGCACGTGATCGTGCCCGCGCCGATATTCACGCGCGCACCGATATCGGCGTCGCCGATATAGCTCAAGTGATTCGCCTTCGCACCCACACCGAGCACGGCATTCTTGATCTCGACGAAATTGCCGACGTGCGACTCGTCGCCAAGCTCGGCGCCCGGACGCAAGCGCGCATATGGCCCAAGCACGGTGCGCTCGCCGACGACCGCATCGTCGATCGCGGTATAAGCGGCAATCTGCGTCCCCTCGCCGATCTTCGCGTTACGGATCACGCAATTCGGACCGATCGACACACCGTCGCCGATATCGACCTCACCCTCGAATACGCTATTCACATCGATAAACACATCCGCGCCGCATCGCAACGTGCCACGCACATCGATACGCGCGGGATCTGCGAGCGTCACGCCTTCTTCAAGCAAGCGATACGCAGTATTACGTTGCGCAATGCGCTCGAGTTCGGCGAGCTGCATCTTGCTGTTCACACCGAGCGTTTCCCATTCCTCATCGGGCTGCGCAGTCACGACCTCGACGCCATCGCGAATCGCCGATTCGACGACGTCGGTCAAATAGAACTCCTGCTGCGCATTCGTATTCTTGAGCGCGGCCAGCCATGCGGCCAAGCGCGCGGTCGGCGCAATCACGATCCCCGTATTGATCTCGGCGATCTCGCGCTCGGCCTGCGTCGCATCCTTGTGTTCGACGATACGCACGACACGTCCATGCGCATTGCGCACGATGCGGCCGTAACCCGTCGGATCCGCGACATCGACGGTCAACACGCCATACTGTCCGCCCGCGGCCGCCGCGACGAGACGTTCGAGCGTCGACGCGCGCGTCAGCGGCACATCGCCATAGAGTACAAGCGTGGGTACAGATGCATCGAGAAACGGCAGCGCCTGTTGAACCGCATGCCCGGTGCCGAGCTGCTGCGCCTGCACGGCAAATGCGATATCGGGCGCGCCCACCGCATGCTGAACCTGCTCGGCGCCATGTCCGACGACGACGACGAGCTTCGTCGGATTCAATCCGCGCGCGGTTTCGATGACATGGGAAAGCAGCGGCCGGCCGGCCAGGGGATGCAGCACCTTCGGCAAAGCGGAGCGCATGCGCTTGCCTGCGCCCGCCGCCAGAATGACGATATTCACGGCGTGAATTCCCGGAAGAAATGAAGCGGGATTCTAGCACGCACCCCACACGTCAAATCCTTGACGCGTAAGGGCTTACGGGCTCATTTACAACAGTCGCGACGCACGCGCCCAAGCATCGAAAAGCGACGATTCGCGAATCAATCCTCGTCGAATTTGACGAACGAAATGGCCTGCTCCGCGGGACGCGCGGACTCAGTCCCGCACGGATCTTCATCGAACGCGATATCGCCGTTCTGATCGGCCTGCCCCGTCGCACGCAATCCCTCGAAACCGAACAGATTGCGATCCATCAGATGCGACGGCACGACATTCGACAACGCATTGAACATATTCTCGATGCGCCCCGGGAATCGCTTGTCCCAATCGCGAATCATCGCCTTCATTTCCGCACGCTTGAGGTTCGGCTGACTGCCGCACAAAGTGCACGGAATAATCGGGAATTCACGCAGCTCGGCATAACGTTCGAGATCGAGTTCGTTCACGTACGCAAGCGGCCGGATCACGATGTTCTTGCCGTCGTCCGATTGCAGCTTGGGCGGCATGCCCTTGAGCTTGCCGCCGTAAAACAGATTCAAGAACAGCGTCTGCAGAATGTCGTCGCGATGATGGCCGAGCGCGATCTTCGTCGCGCCGAGCTCGCCGGCCACGCGATACAGAATCCCGCGCCGCAGACGCGAACACAGCGAACACGTCGTCTTGCCCTCGGGCACGAGCTTCTTGACGATGCTGTACGTGTCCTGATTCTCGATATGAAACGGCACGCCAAGCTTCGTCAGGTATTCGGGCAGCACATGCTCGGGAAAGCCCGGCTGCTTCTGATCGAGATTCACGGCGACGATCTCGAAGTCGATCGGCGCGCGCTCGCGCAGGCGCAGCAGGATATCGAGCATCGCGTAACTGTCCTTGCCGCCCGACAGGCAGACCATGACCTTGTCGCCATCCTCGATCATCTTGAAGTCGCCGATCGCCTGGCCGACCTGGCGCGCGAGACGCTTGAACAGTTTGTTGTTCTCGTACTGATCGCGCTGCTCGCGGCGCGTGCTCGGATGCACCCGCGCCGGCGCGGCCGCGGCGTCGGTATGCGCCGACTCGGCCGATGCGCGTTCAGCGGACGCGACGTCAGCGGACGCCACATCGGTGGACGCAAGTTCAGGGGACGCAAACAGTGCGCCGGGCTCGTGGGGAGCGTTCATGTCAGGCTGCCTTGATTCTGAAAACTTCGACTCCGACCGATTCGCAGTCCGGATAGGCATCCGGCTTCTCGGTCGACACTCGCACCGCGCGCACGGACGGATGATCGAGCATGGCCTGTGCGATGTCGTCGCACAGCGTTTCCTGCAGATGGACGTGGCCGGCGGCCACGCGTTGTCCAATCGTGTTGCGCATCAGGTTGTAATCGACCACCTCGGTCAGCTTGTCGGCGACGGATGTCGACGCGGCGAGCGTCACGAACAGATCGATGTTGAAAATCACGCGCTGCGTCCCCGCCTTCTCCGACTCGTACGCGCCGATCTTCATCTGCACTTCGTAATTGCGCAGAAACAGCCGGCGACACTCGGCAAGACTCGGGTGGGACAGGACGAAGGACATGGCGGATCTCGTTCTAATGGTCGGCGCCCGGGCGCAGCGACGGGTTCAGGTGCTCGCCGCCGTCGACGAGCAAGGTCGTGCCCGTGACGGCGCGCGCCTCGGCCAGATACAGCGCGGCTTCGACAAGATCGGCCGGACGCGAACCCGCACGCAGCGGCGTCTTTGCATGCGCACGCTCGAACGCCTCCGGACTCTGGTCGAACGACTGCAAGGTCAGCCCCGGCGCAAGCCCGACCACGCGCAGCTTCGGCGCGAGCGACTCGGCAAGCATCGTCGTGGCGGTGTCGAGCGCGGCCTTGCTCAGCGTGTACGACAGGAAATCGGGGTTCAGGTTGTACAGCTTCTGATCGAGCACATTGATCACGACGCCGCGCAAACGCTCGTCGTCGACCGCGGCGTCGGGCGTCACGGCATGCAGCGCCCGCGCCAGCACAAGCGGCGCGCCGACGTTGATCTGCATCATCCGCGCGAGCGTGTCGCAGCGGAAATCGGTCGCGCCGTCCTCCTCGAACACCGCCGCGCTATTGATCACGCAGTTCGGCACGCCCAGCGCATCGGCCAGATCCGGCACGAGACTCGCCACCGCCGCTTCGTCGGCCAGATCGGCCTCGAGCGCGATCGCCCGGCGCCCCAATACCTCGATCTCCTCGACGACCATCGAGGCTGCATCGCGCGATCGGTGATAGTGAACGCCAACATCCCACCCATGCGCCGCGAAGCCGAGCGCGAGCGCACGGCCGATGCGCCGGCCCGCGCCGGTGATCAGCGCGACACGGCGAGGCGGGTCGGAAAGGGTCGAGGTGATTCGGTCGCTCATTTACAATGCCGGGCTATGGCATCTGATCTTGAACCCGGTAGTTTACCTGCTCCCGACGAGGACGGCCTCGCGCACTCGGCGGCCCTCGTGGAGCGCATCGCACGCGAGATCGAGGCGGCCGGCGGCTGGCTGCCTTTCTCGCGCTTCATGGAACTCGCGCTCTACACGCCCGGACTCGGCTACTACAGCGGCGGTTCGGTGCGTTTCGGACGCCGTCCCGAGGACGGCAGCGACTTCGTGACCGCCCCCGAACTCACGCCCCTGTTCGCGCGCACCGTCGCGCGCCCGGTCGCGGACGCGCTGGTCGGCTCGGGCACGCGCACGCTCTACGAATTCGGCGCGGGCACCGGCAAGCTTGCGGCGGGCCTGCTCGAAACGCTCGATCAATGGTCGATCCCGTTCGACCGCTACACGATCGTCGACCTCTCGGGCGCCCTGCGCGAACAACAACGTCAGACGATCGCGGCGCGCGTACCGCATCTCGTCGATCGCGTCGAATGGCTCGACACGCTGCCCGAGCGCATCGAAGGCGTCGTGATCGGCAACGAAGTCCTCGACGCGATGCCGGTCCGGCTCCATACGCGCGCGCAAGACGGCTGGCTCGAACGCGGCGTCGTCGTCGACGCGGAAGGCGGCACGGAAGGCCATGCGGGCACGACGTCCGGATCCGGTACGCGTTCGCGTTTCGCGTGGAGCGACCGCGCCACGCCGCTCGACGACGCGCTGCTGAGCGTGCTCGACACGATCGACGCCGACGAAGGGTTCGTGACGGAATCGCACGAAGCCGCGCGCGCCTTCACGCGCACGCTCGCCGAAAAACTCGAACGCGGCGTGATCCTGCTGATCGACTACGGTTTCCCCGAGCGCGAGTACTACCATCCGCAGCGCGTCGAAGGCACGCTCATGTGCCACTACCGTCACCGCGCGCACGGCGATCCGTTTGTCTACCCGGGCTTGCAGGACATCACGGCGCACGTCGATTTCACGGGCATCGCTCAGGCCGGCATCGACGCGGGCGCCGATCTGCTCGGCTATATGACGCAGGGCCGCTTCCTGCTCAACAGCGGCCTCGCCGACACGCTGACCGAGTTCGATCCGCGCGAAACGCTTTCGTTTCTGCCGGCCGCGAACGCCGTGCAGAAGCTCGTCTCGGAAGCCGAAATGGGCGAGCTCTTCAAGGTCATCGCGTTCGGCAAAGGCGTCGATCCCGATGCGATCACCGCCTTTGTGAGCGGCGACCGGTCGCACACGCTGTAACGCCCGCCGCGTCGAGCGTCACTTCGAACGTCACTTCGACCGCCGCCCGGCGCGACGCGCCGATCACGCCGCGACGATGCCGACGCCGCAACCGCTGCGGCGTTCGGCCGATGATCATGCGGCGCTCAGCGCACGGGCATCATTCACACCGTCGCAAGGGCCGATTCCACAGCCGCCACACGCGCGGCATGCACCGCATCCTTGATCTTCGCGGGCTGGTCCGCGTATTGCGCGGCCACCGCCCCCGCATCGACGCCGCGCGCCGCGTTCAGCGCATGACGCAAGCGGTCCGCCTGCGGATACGCGCTGTCCTCGAAGCCGAGCCTGCCGCGCGCATCGGCTTCGCAGGCCTGAAGTGCCTGCTCGAACCGGTCGGGCTTGCGCAGGCCGTCGCATCGTTCGAGCATGCGCACGATCGCCGCGGCGCCGAACTCGCGCACGCGATGGACGTTGCCGTGCTCGCGCGCGACGAGCACCGCGAGATCGCGGCAGTCGTTCGGCACCTTGAGCCGATCGCACAACGGCTTGAGCAGATCGACGCTGCGCCCCTCGTGTCCGATATGCCGCGGCAGGATATCGGCCGGCGTCGTGCCCTTGCCGAGATCGTGCGTGAGCGCGGCAAAGCGCACGGACAACCCATGTCCCTGCCGCGCGGCGTGATCGAGCACCATCATGACGTGCACGCCCGTATCGACTTCAGGGTGGTAGTCGGCCCGCTGCGGCACGCCCCAGAGCCGGTCGACCTCGGGCAGGATCCGCGCGAGCGCGCCGCAGTCGCGCAAGACCTCGAACATCTTCGACGGCGCGTCTTCCATGAGTCCGCGCGACAGTTCCTGCCAGACGCGCTCGGGCACGAGCGCATCGACTTCGCCCGCCTCGACCATGCGCCGCATGAGTTCGCGCGTCTCGTCGGCGACCGTGAAATCCGAAAACCGCGCCGCGAAGCGCGCCAGCCGCAGAATCCGAACCGGGTCTTCGACAAACGCTTCGCCGACATGGCGAAATACGCGGTCCGCGATATCGCGCCGTCCCTGATACGGATCGACGATCTCGCCGATCCACGTTCCGTCGGGCGCGCACTCGCGCGCCATCGCGTTGATCGTGAGATCGCGCCGCGCGAGGTCCTCTTCGAGCGTCACGTCGGGCGCGAAGTAGAACTGAAACCCGTGATAGCCGAGCGCGGTCTTGCGCTCGGTCCGCGCGAGCGCATATTCCTCCTGCGTGCGCGGATGCAGAAACACCGGAAAGTCCTTGCCGACCGGACGAAACCCTTGCGCGACCATCTGCTCGGGCGTCGCGCCGACGACCACGTAGTCGCGGTCCTTGACGGGCAGGCCGAGCAAGGTATCGCGGATCGCCCCGCCTACGACATAGACTTTCATGCGATCTCGTCGTAAGCGGCGATCGCGGGCTCGCCCTGCGATCCGGCGATCCATTCGACGACGGCCGGCAAGGCCTTCACCCGCTCCATATACGCGCGCGACTCGGACGACAGTCCGACGGGCTCGTACGACATGAAGCGCATGACGACGGGCGCATACATCGCATCGGCAATGCCGAATTCACCGAACAGGAACGGGCCGTCGTGCTTCGCGAGACAGGCGCGCCATAGCGCATCGATGCGCGACACCGAAGGCCGATACTGCTCGCGCTGACCGATATCGGGCCGACGCATCTTGATGTTCATCGGCATCGCCTCGCGGATATCGCTGAAGCCCGAGTGCATTTCGGCGCTGATCGATCGCGCGTGCGCGCGCTCGATCGGATCGGCAGGCCACAGCCGATGCGCGGGATAACGCTCGGCGAGCGTTTCGGCGATCGCGAGCGAATCCCATACGACATGGCCCTCGTCGCACACGAGCGCGGGCACGCGGCCCGACGGCGAATGTTCGAGGATCCGTTCATGCGTATCCGCCTGCCGCAGCAGCACGAGCACTTCGTCGAACGGGATGTCGAAATGCTTGAGCAGCAGCCATGGACGCATCGACCATGACGAGTAGTTCTTGTTGGCAATCACGAGCTTCATGGGGATCTCTCGGGAAAACGTGCAACGTCGAAGCGAGACGCGTCGTCGCTATCGGCGCGCACCCGCGCGATACTCGTCGAACCGGGCCTGCGTCGCGCTGCCTCGCATGTACTCGAGCGCGGCGGCTTCGAGACTCGTGAGCCGCACGCCGAGTTCGGGCGGCAGCCGCACGTCCGACGTCACATCGATCGATAACGAAGCGAGATTATCGCGCGTCAGTTGCGGTTCGCCGGGCAACATTTCAAAACTCAGCGCCTGCAGATGCGCGAGCGACGACGGCAAGCGAATGATCTTGCGCGGATGTCCGATCACGACGCCCGCGAAGCGCACGAGTTCTTCGAGCGTATAACTGCGCGGGCCGACGACGTCATACGTCGTGTTCAACGTCAGATCGAGATCGAGCGCGTTGACGATCGCGTCGGCCAGATCGCCGACGAAGACCGGCTGAATACGCGTATCGGGGCACGCGAGCGGAATCACGGGAAACAGGCGCTGAAGCTTCGCGAACGTGTTCAGAAAGCGATCGCCGGGGCCGAACACGATCGAGGGCCGGAAGATCGTCGTCTGAAGCTCGCGCGCGTCGCGCAGCACGCGCTCGCCGTCGCCCTTCGAACGCAGATACATGCTCGGCCCTTCGGGGTCCGCATGCAGCGCGCTGACGTGCACGACGCGGCGCAGCTTCGTCGCGCGGCACGCGAGCACGAGCTTCTGCGGGAGTTCGACATGCGCGACCGAAAAACCGGGCCCGTACGGATCGCCGCTTCCGCCGTGCAAGACGCCCACGAGATTGATCACGGCATCGCATCCCGATACGAGCGCCGTGAGCTTCTGAAGATCATGGATATCGGTTTCGACGACGTCGACGGGCAGCATGAGCAGAGACTGCGCATGCGCGCGACGCCGCGTCGCGACCTTGACGACATGGCCGCGCGCGACGAGCCGGTTGATCACGCTGGTGCCGATAAACCCGGACGCGCCGAGCACCACCACGGTGTTGTGTTCCAATTTCGCCCTCCCGACGTCGACGATGCGCGTGGCCCGTCATGCGCCGCGCGGGCGCCGCTTCCTAGCCGTAGCGATCGCCGGTGCGCCGAGTCAGGGCTCGATGGTCAGGGCTCGATAAAGCCGAGCCGCACTTTGAGCGATTGCGGTTTGCCTTCAAACAACGCGGCGTAATACACGGTGTTCGACAACACGTTCTTCACGTAGTCGCGCGTCTCGGTGAAGGGAATCGTCTCCGCGAAGATCGCGCCCTCTTCGGGCTTCGCGAGCGCCGCCTTCCATTGACGCGAGCGACCCGGTCCCGCGTTGTAGGCCGCCGAGGCCAGCACGGCCGAACCGTCGAACTGATTGTAGACCATCGACAAATACGTCGTTCCGAGCAGGATATTCGTGTCGATGTCCGACATCTGGTCGGGCGACAAGGGCCCGAGACCGATCTTGCGCGCGACGAGCTTCGCGGTGCCGGGCATCAACTGCATGAGCCCTTGCGCGCCGACGCCCGATTGCGCGGCGATCACGAAGCGCGATTCCTGGCGAATCAGACCGTAGGCCCACTCGACATCGAGATCGTTCTGCTTCGCGTCGCGCTCGACGATGTCCTTGAACGGGGCCGCATAGCGCAGCGAGAAGTCATGCTGTTGCTGCGTGCGATCGGCCGTGTTGACGACGCGGTCATAGAGCTCGATCGACTTCGCATACTGCGCGGCCGCGAGCAACTGATGGTCGGTCATGCCGCGCAACGCCCAGTTCCATTCGCGATTCCCTTCGAAACGCAGATTCATCGCGTAGAAACGCTGCGCGAGCAGGAAACCCGGCACATTGCGCATCGCGCGGATTTCATCGTCGGTCACCGACGTGCGCGGCGGCACGACGATCGGATTGCCGAGCTCTTCGGTCGCAAGCTGTCCGTAGAAATCGAAGCGCGTCGCGACCAGGCCGAAATCGGCGGCCGCGCCGACGGGATCGCCGAGCGCCTTGAGCGCGCGGCCGTGCCAATAGATCCATGCGGGTCGCGCGCGCAGCGCGGCGGGCATCGATTCCGTCGCCCAGCGGACCATCGTCCAGTCGCCGATCGCGAGCGCCGCGCGCACGCGCCATTCATAAGCCGGCGACGAGAGCGGCGCATTGACCGACAAGCGGTACCAATCGACGGCGCCCGGTACTTGCTTGAGCGCGGCCTGATACGCGATCGTGCCCCATCCGATCGCGCGTTCTTCAGGCGCAAGCGCCTGGACGATCGACGAATACGTCGCGGCCGCGATCGCCGGATCGTTGCGCGCCATCCGCGTGATCGCGAGCAATGCGAGCTGATGCGACGGCGCGTTCATCGCGACGCCGCGCGCGAGCAGCAGCGGCGGCTTGTTCGCCGCGAGATCGAGCAGCGTGTCGTCGGGTCGTTGCGGACCGAGCGCATCGGCAATCCGGTTGCCCGTGTTGACGTAGTTGTCCTCGTACGCGATGCGGATCTGCTGCCAGACATCGTCGGACGTGAACTGCCCCTTGAGCGCCAGCGCGGTGATGAGGTCGACGCATGCGTCGCCGTAGTACTTGGGCTCGACGAGCAACGCGCGCGCCGCATCGCCGACGTTCTCGTTGTGATTGAGCCGGCTTTCGAGCGCATAGCACTTGACTTGCGTATCGTCGTCGAGCGCGAAGCGCGGATATTGCGCGTCAAAATTCTTCCAGTCGTGGCGTGCGCCGAGCACGAGCAGATAGTCGTTGCGGAGCCGGTCCGCGATCGCCTGTCCGTCGTATTTGCTCAGAAACGCGAGGATCGCATCGTCGGGAGCGTTCGGGTTCGCGTGGCCGAAGCCGTCGAACAACTGAGGCTTGAGCGCGAAGTAGTCGACGTACGACGGGATCGGATAGCTCGACAACTGCGCCGCGAGACTCGCGGCCTGCGCCGCGTCGTTCTGACGCGCGGCATCGCGAAGCTGAATGAAAGCGAGATCGTCCGTGGAAAGTTCGGCCGGAGCCTGCGAGCGGATCGGCGAAGCACTGCTGCAGGCAACGAGCGCGGTGCCGGCGATCAGGGCGGCGACCACGCGATATACTCGAACGAGACTCTTCGACATCATTGACACGAGGCATTTCAGTGGCGCACAGCATAGCATGCGATCCCGCGCCCGCTGGCTCAAAAACGGCCCTGCGCAAGGCTTTGCTGGCATCGAGACAACAGTTGGTTCACGACCCCGCGCGCGATGCCCGATTCACCGATCGGATCGTGGACCTGCTCGTCGAACGCGCGCCGCGCTGTGTCGCGATCTATTGGCCGATCGCGGGTGAATTCGATCCGAGACCCGCGATCGAGCGCTGGCTCGCGATCGATACGCGCGCGCAATCCGCGCTACCCGTCGTCGTCGAACGACACGCGCCGATGGTGTTCCATGCCTGGCGTCCGGGCGCGCCGACGCGCCGCGGCCTGTTCGGCATTCCCGTGCCCGAGATGCCCATCGACGTCGAACCCGACCTGCTGCTGATTCCGTGCGTCGGCATCGATCGCGCGCGGTTTCGGCTCGGATATGGGGGCGGGTTCTACGATCGCACGCTCGCGGCGTTCGAGGCCCGCGGCGCACGCCGGCCGATCGCCGTCGGCGTGGCGTTCGATGTGGGGCGCGTCGACACCCTCCCGCGCGAGCCGCACGACGTCGCGCTCGATGTGGGCGTGAGCGAGTCGGGCATCTGGTGACGATGCCGCGATGCGCGGACGCCGCGTCGCGCGCCTGTCCCGACACCCGAGGCCCGACGCGGTAAAGTAGCGCGCAACGCATACGACGTACGAGGCCGCCGCCTGTGAAAACCGATACGCGTGATCCGAACCCGACGACGCCCGCCGCGACAGACGCGACAGACGCGATCGGCGCCGCGGATCGGCAAGCGATCCTGACCCGTGCGGGATCGTGGCTCACCGACGCGCGCCTGATCGAGCTGCCTTACGATTTCGAAACCGGCGGCCGGCCGTTTCCGACACGCATGCCGCGCGCACTCGATACGCTGCGCAACGTCTCGAGCGCCGCACGGCGGCCGTTCATCCTGCCCGCGCAGAACCTCGACGTCGTGCATCTGATCAGCGCGATGGGCGTCGTGCTCGGCGACTCGATCATCGGGCTGACGGCGCTCGACTGGCTGCGCCGCACGCATCCGAGTCTCGAACTCGTGCTCTATCGGCCTGCCTCGTCGCCCGACTATGTCGAGCAGTTGTACCGGCTCGCAAAATCGATCGGCCTCGGGACGCTGCGCGATCTGCCCTGGCCCGCCGCGAGCATCGCCAAGGAAGAACGCATCGTCGACATCGGCAATATCGTGTTCTGGCCGTCGTTCGCGACCACGCCGATGATCGATTTCTTCCTTCAGGCGATCGGCGTCGACGCCGCCCAGGTGCCGCCCCATGCGAAAGCGAACCGCTGGCTTGCCGAGCTCGCGCTGCCCGCTCTGCCCGCGCCGTGGCGCGACGCGCCCTACGTGCTGTTCAGTCCCGATGCAAGCAGTCGCGTGCGAACCATTCCGGCGGCGGTCCACGCCGCGTGGATCGATCGGCTCTGGGACGCCTACGGCTTGCCCGTGCTCGGTTTTACGCCGATCGATCATCCGCGCTACACGTCGATCCGGTCGCACGCGCCCGATACCCCGGCCTTCCTGAGCTGGATCCGCCACGCGCGCGCGCTCGTCACGGCGGATTCGGCCGCCGTCCATGCCGCCGCGGGATTCGACGTGCCCACGACCGCGATCTTCACGACGATCGATCCGACCCTGCGTGTACGCGATTACCCGCACTGCACGGCCGTCGATTTCCGGATCGAGGGCCTGTACGGCGTGCATTCGAGCGAAGCGCCCGACGACGTCGAACTTGTCGCGCGCGCATGGCGCGACGCCGCGCTCGATGCGATGCCGCTGCCCGAGCCGCGTCCGGCGCTTCGCGGCGCCGCCGGGTCGCGGGAATCGCATGACGACGCGCGCGAACACCTCAAAACCGTCGCGAATTAAGGGGCGTTCGGCGCTCTGTTTGGCCGATCGATACGCGGCGATTCGGCTACTGTATCGCCTGTACCGTGGCGAAGAGCACGTGCCGGAAGCCGGCCCGCGATCTCGCCACCGCATTGCGTAATACGGTGCGCGCCCGCGGATCCCCCGAAACGCCGGCGTCGCCCGAGATGAATCGCAGAGTCCACATCTCTATTCGATTGCCGAGGCAATATGGCTGGCATTACCCCTGAAGTGAGCGACGATCTGGTCAGCGAGATCGCCCAGCGTCTGACCGTCGAAGGCCGCAAGGTCTCTCCCCTCGAAGTCTGGTCCGAAGTCCATGGCGGGTCGATCGTGACGGTCGCGGCAGCGCTGCGCCGCTGGCGCGAGTCGCAATCGATGATGCTCGGCCAGCATCAGGAACATCCGACGCTGCCCAACGAAATCTCGGATCTGATGCTGTCGGCGCTCGACCGGCTCTGGTCGGCCGCGAACGAGGAAGCACAAAAGGACGCCTCGCGCCGCCTGCGCCTCACGTCGAAGCGCATCGACGAAGCCAACGCCGAGCGCGACGAAGCGCTTCAGGAACTGCAGATCACCGTCGAGGAGCTCGAGGCCAACCGCCGCCGCCAGGGCGAGCTTTCCGATTCGTATCAGGAAAAAAGCGACGAACTCGCGCGCGTCGCCGCGGACCTGATCTACGCGAACAGTCGCGCCGAGCAGGCCGAAGCGCGCTCGACCGACTCGGAGCACAAGATGCTCCAGTTGGCGACCGATCTCGAACGCGCGCGCAATGAACTCGCGGCCGCGAACGAACAGCGCCTCGAGGACAACACCGCGTACGCGCAGCAGTTGAAGGAACTCCAGGCGCTCGCCGATCAGGGCGCGGCGCACGCGGCCCAGGTCAACGCGCTCAACGCGCAGCTCCTGGCGAAGGACGCCGAGATCGCGAAGCTCAACGCTCAGGTCACCGAAGTCAGCGCGCTCGCGAGCGAGCTCGCCAATCAGGCATCCGAAGCCAAGAACGCCGCGGCCGATTCAAGCGCGAAGACCAGCGAAGGCGAAGCCCGCATCGCCGAACTCGGCACGCAGATCGATGGCCTCAACGCGCGGCTTGCCGATGCCGACAAGCGCGTCGCCGAATCGAGCGCCGGTGCTGACGCCCTCGCGAAGCAAGCCGGCGAATATGCGACCAAGGTCGAGCAACTGACGCGCGAAGCCACCGAATCGGCCGCGCGCATCGACGCCCTCTCGCAGCAGGCAAGCGGCGCGGCAGCGCAGATCGACAGCTTGAGCCAGCAAGGCGAGATCTCGGCCGCGCAGGTCGATACGCTGATGTCGAAGAACGCCGAATCGGCTGCGCAACTCGACGCGCTCATCAAGGAACGCGCGCATGCCGCAGCCGAAATGGACACGCTGCGCCGCGAACACGCCGACGCCGCAGCCAAGGCCGAAAGCGTGAGCCTGCGGTATGCCGCGGCCGTCGCGCAGGTCGATGCCCTGACCCAGCAAGCGCAGGAGTCGACGGCTCAGATCAATGCGCTGCAGGAGCAGATCATTTCGTCGGCTTCGCATGCCGACGGCCTCGCGCAGCAAGTGGCCGCGCAATCCGAAAACCTGAGCTCGCAAGCCGCCTCGTCGGCGGCCAGCGTCGAGGCGCTCGAACGTCAGGTCGCGGCCGCGCAGTCGAAGATCGACGCGTTGAATGCCGAGATCGCCGAATTGTCGCCGGCCGCGGCGCACGCCGACACGAACGCGGCCAAGGTGGCCGAGCTCGAAGCGCAGATTGCCGCGCAATCGCAGCGCATCGAGTCGAGTGAAGCCCGCGCGTCCGAACTCCAAGCGCACTCGTCTGAACTCGAAGCGCGTTCGTCGACGCTTGCCGCGTCGCTCGAACAGGCTCAGGCGGATCTCGAGAACGAACGCACGAATCATGTCGCGTCGATCGGCGAGGCTTCGCGTCAGAGCGAGCTGCAGTCGCGCGTGACCGAACTCGGGATCGAACTTGCCCAAGCGCACGCCGAACTCGCCGAGCATCGCGCGAGCCATGCCGAATCGCTCGCGCAGGTCACGCGCGAGAACGACGATCTGCGCCGCTCGATCCAGATGCTCGACGCCGAACGCGAGCAGCTCGCCGCCGCCGCGCCCGCCGGATCGGCCGTTTCGGGCGACCAGCAGGCCGAGATCGATCGTCTGTTGAATGAACTCGACTATGCGGACTCGCGCGTCGTCGCGGCGGAAACGCGCGCGAACGAGTTCGATGCACGCCTGGCCGAACTCGCGACGACGATCAATGCGGCGCAGCAGGACCTCGTCTCCGAACGCGAAGCGAGCAACGACGCGGTGAAGAAGGCCACGGAGCTCCAGCGCGAACTGGCGTCGCAAGTCGAACGCCGCAACGCCGAGATGGAAGAAGTCCACAGCAACTACGAGAAGTGGGACGCGTATGCGAAGAAGCTCAAGCAGCATCTGAACGACGCGATGGAACGCAACGCGCTGTTTGAATCGCGTGCGGCCGGCGAAGCGGCGCTGCGCAACCAGCTCAGCGCCGAACTCGGCGCGATGAACCCGACGCACCCGTTGCTGCGGCTCGACGTCCAGGAGCAGACGATTGCCGCCGGTCAAGCCGAGCAGGCGCAACGGCAGCGTCAGGCGGAACCGGCGCGCTGATCGGGTCGAGACGGGCCAATACGACTCGATACGCTTGATTGCAGCGGCTTCGCGGCCGCGCCACCCTCACCCTACGCGCGCGTTGCGCCGTAGGGTGTTTGTTTTTCAGGGGGCGATGCCGCGATCGGGCGGCTTGCATCGAATGCTTTATGACCTTCGATGCTCGACGATGGCGTTCACGTATTCGCGAGGCGGCCGCGCTTGCGATGCAGCATCGATTTGCCGATCAGCAGCATGTGGTAGTAGAAGCGCGGACTCAGCCCGTAGTTGTACGCATGCAGATGCATGAGCGCGAGCTTGAGGCTTTTGACCGGTTCGTCGTGCCGCGAGAGCGTCGAGACGACGATCGGCACCATGCGTTTGTACGCCACGCGCCGCGCCGGTTCGAGTTCGCGCGCGAGCCGCAATCCATGCACGATCCGATAGGCTTCGACCGCGGCCGAATTCATCGATGCCCCGGTGGTCTGCGAAATCGCACCCGGCGTCACGCGATACGACGAGACGTATCGCTTGAGGTAGTAGATCTTCGACGCCGCGAGACAGACCTCGACGCCGAACGCGAAATCGCAGCCCGAACCGAATTGCGCCTTGTAGTTCACGCGCTTGACGAGATCCGCGTTCGCGAGCCAGCCGTTGTTCGGAAACATCGAAACGAGGCCCGTGCGGCCCGGCGCTTTCTGCAGCCCTTCCGCGGCCTTCGTACGATAAAACGCGATATTACCCGCGCGGCTTTGTTCGAGATCGACGGCGCCGTGGATATCGATCACGTATTGATCGCCGAACGCGATCTCGAGATCGGGATGCCGTTGCCAGAGTCCGAGCAGCGATTCGATCGCATCGTGTTCGAGCAGATCGTCGTCGTGCAGCAGCAGAATCTTGTCGCCTTCGGCGCGCGTGAACAGACTCGCGACGTTGAGGCCCTGGCCCAGCGGCGGCGTGTTGCGCACGTAGTGGATACGGCTGTCGTTACCGTAGCGCGTGCGCATCATCGTCTGCGTCGCATCGTTGCGCGAGTCGTCGCCGACGACGATCTGGATCGGCGCGTGGGTCTGGGCGAGGCATGACGCGAGCGCAAGTTCGAGCAACTCCGGCCGATCGCAGGTCGGAATGCAGATTGAAACGAGCACTTCTCTGTCGTTCACGTCGGACTCCCCTTCGCACGGGACATACGCTTTGAGTCTAGGTCACGAACCGGCTACCGGCGCGGCGATCCACTATCCGCGATCCGTTCTCGCGCAACCTTTCCGAAAGGAGTCTCGCAGGTGCGCCGACACGCGTCCGTGCCCGACCGCACAATAGGGCCCGACGACGGCCTGAGCCGCGCCGTGCGGCGCGGCACTCGCGCGGCGCTGGCGTTCGCGGTATGGTCTCGTCCGCGCTTCGTTAGATCGGATCCTATCGATCCAGCGTACGGGTCGAAAGGCATTCGGACGACACCGAGCGCCGCCGCGCGTCGCGTCCGGGACGTGCGATGGACCGTCGCACCGTCGCACCGTCGCACCGTTTAATCAGAGCATTGCATGGAAAACGAGGAACATCGCGGCCAGGCCGCGCATTCGACACTGCCCGCCGATGCGTCGCATCGCGCACCGACGCACGATGCGACGCGTCCGGTCATCGCCGTCATCGGCGGCGGCCCCGCCGGTCTGATGGCCGCCGAGACCATCGCGCAAGCCGGGTTCGCGGTCGATCTGTTCGACGCGATGCCGTCCGTCGGGCGCAAGTTCCTCATGGCGGGCAAGGGCGGCATGAACCTCACGCACGCCGAGCCCTATGAGGCCTTCCTGTCGCGATACGGCGCGCGACGCGACGCGCTCGCGCCGATCGTCGAGTGCATGCGTCCCGAGGCGCTGCGCGCGTGGACACATGCGCTCGGTTTCGAAACGTTCGTCGGAACGTCCGGACGCGTCTTCCCGACCGATATGAAAGCCGCGCCGATGCTGCGCGCCTGGCTGCATCGACTGCGCGAACTCGGTGTGCGGTTTCATATGCGTCATCGATGGACGGGCGCGTTTGAAACGACGGATGCCGCACGCGGGTCCGCTACGGCGGGGACGCACGACGCAGGCAGGCCGTCGCCGTTCGCGCTTCGGTTTCAAACGCCTGACGGTGAAAGGCCGTTCACGGCCGACGCCGTCGTGCTTGCGCTCGGAGGCGGCAGTTGGCCGCGACTCGGTTCCGACGGCGCGTGGGTTGCATGGCTGCGTGCAGCGGGGATCGACGTCGAGCAACTTCAACCGGCGAACTGCGGCTTCGACGTGGCGTGGAGCGAGCACTTTCGCACGCGTCACGCGGGCGACTTCATCAAATCCGTCTCGCTCGGCGTCGTGACTGCACAGGGCACGACGCCGATGCGCCAGGGCGAATGCGTCGTGACCGAGACGGGCATCGAGGGGAGTCTCGTCTACGCGCTATCGTCCGTGATCCGTGAAACGATCCATGAGCACGGACACGCGACGATCGTGCTCGATCTCGCGCCTGGACTCAGCGAGGCGCGCGTCTTGGACGAGGTCCGTCATCCGCGCGGATCGCGATCGATGTCGAGTCATCTGCGAAGCCGGCTCGGGATCGCGGGCGTCAAGGCCGGACTCGTATACGAATGCGTGGCGAAGGCGGATTTCAACGATCCGGCGCGGCTGGCCGCGGCGATCAAGCGCCTGCCGCTGCGCGTCGAGCGCGCGCGGCCGATCGAGGAA
This sequence comes from Pararobbsia silviterrae, assembly GCF_003628125.1. Taxonomy (GTDB): domain Bacteria; phylum Pseudomonadota; class Gammaproteobacteria; order Burkholderiales; family Burkholderiaceae; genus Pararobbsia; species Pararobbsia silviterrae. Next base: position 341,076 of record NZ_RBZU01000001.1, on the reverse strand, counting down.
GCGATCAGCAGCGCGGGCGGCGTGAGGTTCGAATCGCTCGATGAACGGCTCATGCTGCGCGGACGCGCGGGCCTGTTTTGCGCGGGCGAGATGCTCGATTGGGAAGCGCCGACAGGAGGCTATCTGTTGACCGCCTGTTTCGCGAGCGGCCGCGTGGCGGGGCGCGGCGTCGTGGCGTATCTCGGAGAGACGCGGTAGCGGCGCGAAGCCGTCGTCCGCCGTCCGCTTCTTCACGGTTGGACGCCGAACGCATCGACTCAAACCCGCTTGCGACTCACGACGCGGGCCCGTCCGATGCGGCCACGCCAAGCCGCCAGAGCGAGGTCATTTCGCGCGAACGTACCGCATGAAGCGGATCGTCGGCGTCGCTCGCCTTCGGATGCCGCGGTCGGATGCTGCGCTTGTCGAGCACCTTGAGACCGGCGTGCGAGAACGCATTCGTCAACGTGTCGTGTTCGCGCAGACCGATATGTTCGGCGAGATCCGAGAGGATCAACCATCCCTCGCCATTCGGTGTCAGATGCGCGGCAAGTCCGGCGAGAAAGCCCTTGAGCATGCGGCTCTCGGGATCGTAGATCGCGTGTTCGAGCGGCGAACTCGGCCGTGCGGGCAGCCACGGCGGATTGCAGACGATGAGGGGCGCCCGGCCTTCAGGGAACAGGTCCGCCTCGACGATCGAGACACGCTTGGCATAGCCGAGCCGGTCGATGTTGTCGCGCGCGCATGCGAGCGCGCGCGGGTCCTGATCGGTTGCCACGATGCGCTCGACGCCCCGTTTGGCGAGCAATGCCGCGATGACGCCCGTGCCCGTGCCGATATCGAATGCGAGCGTGGTCGCGGGCAGCGGCGCTTCGGCGATCAGATCGAGATATTCGCCGCGCACCGGAGAGAAGACGCCGTAGTGCGGATGGATCCGCTCGCCGAGCGCGGGGATCTCAACGCCCTTCTTGCGCCACTCGTAGGCGCCGACGAGCCCTTGAAGTTCGCGCAAGGAGGCGACCGAGGGCTGATCGTCGGCGGGGCCGTATGCCTGTTCGCATGCGGCGCGCATATCGGGCGCACGACGCAAGGCGATGCCGTAGTCGGGCTCGATCGGGATCAGCAGTGCGTTGAGTGTGCGCGCGCGTTGGGATTGCGCCTGCCGATGCTGATTGAACGCATCGATCGGCGTCGCGGGGGCGGCCTTCTTTTTCTTGGGCGGACGGTCGACGCGACGCGCGATTGCTTGAAGAAGCTGACGCGCGTTTTGAAAGTCGCCGTGCCAGAGCAGGGCCGTGCCTTCGCTGGCCAGGCGATAGGCGGTGTCCGCGGTCAAGGTGTCGTCGGCGACCACGACGCTGCGCGGCGGGGGCGATCCGGCTTCCGAGCGCCAACGCGCCGAATGCGTGAGATCGCCGTCGGTCCATTCGATTGTCGGGTTCGCGCTCATGAGGTGACGGGCCTGTGAAACAGCGGATTCTACCGTGGCGGCCGTGGCGTGAGCGCACGGCGGGGCCGGCCGGCCGTTGGGCTCTTGGTCCTTGGTCCTTGGTCCTTGGTCCTTGGTCCTTGGTCCTTGGTCCTTGGTCCTTGCTCCTTGCTCCTTGCTCCTTGCTCCTTGCTCATTCGTCATTGGTCCTTCGTCCTCGGCACTTGGCCTTTAAGCTCCTGGCCCTTAGCTCTTGCCTCTCCGCTATCGGTGCGCGACACCGGGCTTCGGGCTTTCGGCTTTTGCCGCTCGCCGTTTGCGCGATCGAGCTCGCATGGCGCGTTCTGTTATGGTGAACGCGCGTGCCGTAGCACCCGGCCCGAGCCCGTTTGATACGGGATTCCGAGATCCCTTGAGTCACGGAGAATCCATGTCCGACACACGAAGCAAACGTCCGCACTACGAACTTCACTATTGGGATGGGCTGCCGGGACGCGGCGAGTTCATTCGACTCGCGCTTGAAGAAGCCGGCGAACCCTATGTCGACGTCGCCCGCGAGTCCACGGCGGAGCACGGCGGCGTGCGAGCGATGTTGGCGCCGATGAAGGACCGGCAGGCAGCCGTCATCCCATTCGCACCGCCGTTTCTCAAGATCGGCGATTTGACGCTTTGCCAGACTGCGAACGCGCTCCTCTATCTCGGTGAGAAACACGGACTCGCCCCATCCGACGAGCAAGGCAAGTATTGGGCGCACGGACTGCAACTCACGATCGCCGATTATGTGAGCGAGGTACACGACACGCATCATCCGCTGTCGAACGCGTTGTATTTCGAAGATCAGAAGCCCGCCGCGAAGGCCCGTACGAAGGCGTTCCTCGAGCATCGCGTGCCGAAGTTCATGAATTACTTCGAGCGGGTGCTGGCTCAAAATCCCGCGGGTGACGCGTGGATGGTCGGCGCATCGAGAAGCTATGTCGACTTATCGATATTCCAGATCGTCGAAGGCACGCAGTACGCATTCCCGCTTGCCGTCGAGGGATTCGATCGCGCATGGCCGCGCCTCGCCGCGCTGCGCGAACGCGTGCGCGCACTCGCGCGGATCGCCGCTTACCTCGAGTCTCCACGCCGGCTTGCGTTCAATGAGTCCGGCATCTTCCGGCACTACCCGGAACTCGATCACCGCGGGCTCGCGACGAGCCAGCCCGGCTGAACCCTCAAGTTCAGCGCGGTAAAAGCGCCCGATCGAGTCGTATGTGCACCACACCATTTTTGGGGAGTCGGGCCGCTAGAGGAAGGCCTCGATTGCTCGATTACATCCGTTTGCGCAAACGATTACATGTCGTCAGCTTGACGATGATCCTTGCCCCGCAAGGCTCACCCGGCGGGCGATTGCAACGCATTGACTGTGCCAGAGCGCAAAGAAGCACCATGGTCGGTAAAGCGTTTAATTTTTTGTTGTTGCAACGCAAAAAACGAATCGGTACATTGGAACTGTCTCCTCCATGTCCTCCGATATGGATTTAGCCCGGCGTAGCCCATCTACACCGGGCTATTTTTTTGCCTGAATTTTTTGCCTGGATGAAGCGCGCCGTGAGCGGATTCGCGCCGCGAGCGTGGCGCACGACGGCTCGCGTGCCCTTCGGACGGTCCGCGTGCCTTCGGTGTGGCGCGCTCCCACATCGACCCACTTCAATTCGTCGATATCGCGTGGAACTGCATGACGATCTCTTCGACGAGCAAACGATGTCGCGGCGACAACGCTTCGATCCGGCGCGCGAGCGACACGCATTCGATCGATCCGTAGCGCGCCTTGTCGCCCGATGGTCCGGCGAGCGCGCTCGACGCTTCGGCGTCCGGGGGCGGACCGTAGTGCAACCAATGTTCGGTCACGCCGAGCCAGCGCGCGAGCGTCCCCAACTTGTCCGCGGTCGGAATGGCTTTCCCGCTCAGCCATTTATGGGCGCTTTGAACGCTCACACCCTCGCCATCGCGATGCTGAAGGTTGAACTCACGCGCAAGATCGGTCGCGCCCCTAACCCGTGTCGCATGATCGAGCGCGGCACGCAGGCGAAGCGAGAACGACTGTTTTTCGGTATTTGAGGGCATGGGCGAATTCTGCAGTCAGGAATTCCGTGATGCTCAACTACCCAAGCGATCGTTCGTTCAGACTCGGATAGGCGCCATCGCGGACGCGCGTGCGCGATCTCGCACACGCATCCGTCTCTATCGAATGCCGTCCAATCCATCGCTTGCGGGTTCCGCGCACACCCTTCCGAGCATACGTGCGACAGCCGTGCGACATCTTGTCGCGGATATCCCGCCTGGTTTAAATCAGCGCCGATCCAGTGTCGACTGAGTCGCGCACTGAGCGCGAATCAGCCTTTTCTGTACAGGAGGTCCATCCGTGCGATCGCGGGCCCGGTACTTGGCTACGCGCGCCGCGTCGATTGACGACACGCTACAATGCGCCGCCACCCCATCGTGCCCCGACCGGTGCGCGATTGATTGAGAGCCGACCATGCTTGCGACCGACCACGATCCGATTGCCGCGATAGCGACTGCCGCCGGCCGAGGCGGTATCGGGGTCGTGCGCGTGTCGTTCGGCGGGCATCGTGGCGAAGTCGTCGAAGCGATGATCGAGGCGATTTGCGGCCAGCCGCTCACGCCGCGCCATGCGCACTATTGCGGGTTTCGGGATGCGCGCAACGCGGTGCTCGATCGCGGTATCGCGTTGTATTTCACCGGCCCCCATTCGTATACGGGCGAAGCCGTACTCGAACTGCAGGCGCACGGCGGGCCGGTCATCATGCAGTTGCTGCTTCAGCGCTGCCTCGATGCGGGGCGCGCGATCGGCGTGCGTCTTGCGGAGCCTGGCGAGTTCACGCGGCGCGCGTTCCTCAATGACAAGCTCGATCTCGCGCAGGCCGAGGCCGTCGCCGATTTGATCGAAGCGAGCACCGAGGCTGCCGCGCGATCCGCGGGCCGTTCGCTCGACGGTGCGTTTTCGAGACTCGTGCATGCGCTCGTCGACGACGTGATCAACCTCCGAATGCTCGTCGAGGCCACGCTCGATTTTCCGGAAGAGGAGATCGACTTCCTTGAGGCCGCGAACGCTCGCGGCAAGCTGGCGGCCATTCGCGCGTCGCTTGAGCGCGTGCTCGCCGAGGCGCGGCAGGGTGCGTTGTTGCGCGAGGGAATGTCGGTCGTGCTCGCCGGCGAGCCGAACGTCGGCAAGTCGTCGTTGCTGAACGCGCTGGCGGGCGCCGAGCTGGCGATCGTGACGCCGATCGCGGGGACGACGCGCGACAAGGTCGCGCAAACGATCCAGATCGAAGGCATTCCCTTGCACGTGATCGACACGGCGGGGCTGCGTGCGACCGACGACGAAGTCGAGCGCATCGGGATCGCGCGTTCGTGGAGCGAGATCGAACGTGCCGACGTCGTGTTGCATCTGCTTGATGCGCGCACGGGCATGACGGCGGAGAACGTCGAGATCGCGACGCGATTCCCGGCGGGTGTCCCGGTGCTGCGCGTGGTCAACAAGATCGATCTCGCGGGTGAACATGCGGAGGTCGTATCGAACGATGCGGGCGAGGGCGTCGAAGTCCGGCTATCGGCGCGCGACGGCGAGGGCATTGATCTGCTGCGTGCGGCGCTGCTGAAGATCGCGGGCTGGCAGCCGGGCGGCGAGGACGTGTTTCTCGCGCGCGAACGGCATCTGTCTGCCTTGCGCGCGGCATCCGGACATCTGTCGATTGCGCACGAGCACGCCGAGCAACGCTCCGAATCCCTCGATCTGTTCGCGGAGGAATTACGACTCGCTCAGGACCAGCTCAATTCGATTACGGGCGAATTCAGTTCGGATGATTTGCTGGGGGTGATTTTCAGTCGGTTTTGTATTGGAAAATAACCGGTTGCCCAGCGCTGTCAATCTTTCGCAACCCAATCGCCGAAACTCCATTATCAGAAAGGCTCTTGCCTTCCACGTTTGCCAAACCTCTGCAATTGACAGCCAGTCCCTATTAGTACACATTTAAGTACACAAAGCGCTTGTGTACTTTCCCCTGTGTACTAACGACATGCCCAAGCTCGCCACGCCCCTGAATGACACGCGCATCAAGGCGCTCAAGCCGAAGGCGAATCGCTACGCCGTTTCGGACGGTGGCGGCCTAGTGCTTGAGGTGATGGCGTCCGGCTCGAAAATCTGGCGCTATCGGTACTCGCTACACGGCAAACAGCAACCCGTCGTCACGATTGGCGAATACCCCGCCACCAGCCTGATGGCGGCGCGGGAGCGCGCCCGTCGATATGCTGAGATCGTCGCTGGCGGTGTCTCGCCAATGGCCGATGCCAAGAAGGACCGCGGCGCAGAGAAGAGCTTGAACACGGTGCGGGACTTCGGCGCTTATTGGACCGAGCAGCAGATGAGCGACAAGTCCGACGAGTACCGAAGGACCACGAACCGCGCACTAGAAAAGGACGTATATCCAGCGATCGGCAATAAGCCGCTGCCCGATGTGACGCCCGGAGACGTGCTGGCGATCTGCGACCGGATCAAGAAGCGCGGCTCGCCAAAGATGGCGCTCCACACTCGCAACGTCATCAAGCGCATGTTCGAGTACGCGATCGCGCGCCAATTTGTGACGATCAACCCCGCCGCGGCGGTTGTCGCCCGTTTTGTAGCCACTCAGGAAAGTCGTGACCGCGTGCTGTCGCCAGAAGAGCTCGGCCGGGTACTGCGTGCCGTGTACGCGTCCAGCATCCGCCGGCCGTTGAAGCTGGCGATTCATCTGTTGGTGCTGACGATGGTCCGCAAGTCCGAGCTGATCGAAGCCCGCTGGAACGAGTTCAACCTCGACGAGGGTATCTGGCGCATCCCCGCGGAACGCATGAAAAAGGACCGTGAGCACTGGGTCTATCTTGCGCCGCAGGCCATCGCGATGCTGCGCGAACTCCACGAAGGGCGCACCAGCCAGGAATACGTGTTCCCGACCGTGCGCGGCACCGATCGACCGATCGCTAAGAGCACGCTGAACCAAGCGATCCGCGCACTTGACATGGAAGTCCAGCACTTCGTCTTGCATGACTTCCGTCGCACCGCCAGCACGCACCTGCACGAGATGGGGCAATCGTCGGACGCGATCGAGAAGGCACTCGCACACACGATCAAGGGCATCAAGGGCGTCTACAACCGGGCGGAGTATGCCGACGAGCGGCGGCGGATCCTGCAGCTATGGGCCGAGTTCGTCGACGGCCAGATTGATGAAGGACGCAAGGTCGTTATTGGCAAATTCGGTTCTGCTGCCTGACTGACTTTCATCTGTATAAAAATACAGTATTCCGATCTACAATAATTAGCAATCGTTGCCAATCTATGGCGACGGAAAATCAAACCGCGCCTAGGCTGATCCCCGAAAAACCGGCTCCCTTACCGGACTGGCGCGGTTCCTCATAAAGGGCTTTGCGTGAGGGCGCAATGCTGTCAGAAGATACGTTCGACCCGATGATTTCGCCGGTTGAGGCGTCGATCATCCCGCACCTCTTGGACATTGCGCATCGAGCTCGTCGGTATTTGAATAAACGCGCATCGATCGAGGTGCGATCTGCACAAGAGACGATTGAGGAATGGGTCTCGATCTTCTTTGAAACTTTGTATGAGGACGAGGTTAGCGCTCTGCGAAGGCGAGCGGAGGATGGTGACCAGCGTGCGATTGGATATTTCCATGTGGAGCGTCATTTCTATGGCGATGATTGGGATGAATATCGTTTAGAAATCAACGAATTCAATGATCGCTATAGAGATGATCTCGATATTCCAGACGAAACAAATACTACGGAAGTGCGGGCGCTCGATTCGTGCATAGATTGGTTTGATCTTTCCGAAACTGCTTTCGGCGATCAATCGGAGTCGCTGTATTTCGCTGCGTTGGCGTTGAAATATGTCGAAAAATCAATTTGGTATATTAACAGATGGATGGAGCCCGAGGGCGAGTCGGCCGCCGCAGAAAAAATGATGGTCGAGCTTTATGAGGCGACGAGAAAATTTGTTGAAGTAAAGGAAGGAAGCACTGGTAAATTCTGCCGTCCGATAAATACTGATTTCCGATTTGCTTGCGAAGCCGCGATAGATGCAATGGAGGCGATAACCTGTGCGTCCAAGTATGACGAAGTGAACAAGGTCAGGAGGGATCTTGCGGAAAAAGTCGATCAGGTGTTATCGGCGGCCTCAAAGGAACTGCAGGAAAAACACATTGCTGAGCAAATGCAAGCCAAGAAAAAGAGATCAGCAGATCTTAATGCCAAACGCCACAAGAAAAACAGGGAGGCCCAAGCGCTTGTCCTTGCGGAATGGGAGCGCGACACCAGTCGATTTTCTTCGGCCGAAAAAGCTGGGCAATACTTCGAGACCTGGCTTTCCGATATTCCAGGAAAAGGGTTCACATTCAGCCAGAGAACCGTGCGTGATTGGATTAGAGCGCGAGCTACTGAGATTGGCGTGGTCTGGCGTTAACGCGCCTCCGCCGTAGATCGTACGTTCTCCGTCGTAGGCTGTACGCCGTACGCCGGAGACTGCTTTTTCTTCGGAAGTTGTGAAAATACGCTTTCGCCATGATTAACCACCTTCGACGAGGGTCAATTCATGGCGACCAAAGCAGCAACCGCGCAACCGATCGGCGGCGCGTCTCTCCCCACCCCCGAAGCATTACCGGCCGACGGATTCTCCCGCTGGAACAACCTGCGGGATCTTGTCCCCTTCAGCCGCGAGACTCTGCGCAAACGCGAGAAGGAAGGCCGGTTCCCGCGTCGTGTTCATCTAACCCAACGCTGTGCAGCGTGGTCGAATCGCGAATTGCATCGCTGGTTTGCTGATCCGGTCGGCTATCGAGCGGAGAGCTGAGCAATGCGCACAACCCAAATGCAAGTGGGCCGCTGCGCACCTACGACCCTAACGCTCCGCGTCAACGATGCAGCTCTCGTTCAGGTTCGCGTCCACGAGCTTTCCGCCAATAGCCTCACGACCGCCCACGAGTTCGGGCGGTCGCCCACGCGCATCGAGGCCACCGAAGCGGGCGTCGATCATCGCATCGGCGTCTATTTTCTGGCCGGCGAAAAGGAGGCGGCATGAGTGCAATCTTCGCTCACATGGAACCCGCCGATGACCCCGCTTTGGTATGGCTTCGCACGTCCGCCAGCCCCGACCCTGAGCGTAAGCCGGCGATGCTCGTCGCGCGTGCGGATCTGAACAACGTGCTGTTGATGCTGCTCGATGCGGCACAGACGGGGGTGACGCAGTGAATTACACCCTCTTGCAAATTAGCTCCTTGGGAGCTAATCTTCCGTCCATAGGGAAACGCATCTGCGAGTCCCGCTTATCCCGAAAGGACGGAAACATCATGCCCATACACGGCAGGCAGAATCATGCCCATCAAATACATCCCGCCAACACCGGTAGATTTAGCGACGCTGAAGGACGAACTGCAACTCACTGGCAAGCAAATGGCGGATCTCGCGTGGCTTGCCGGGGATCAGCACTGGCGCAAATATACGAACCCCAATCCGGACAATCAACGGCCCATGAGTGCGCAGATGCTTTTCGTGATGATGGCGCAACTCGAATTGGACTCGGCGACCATCGAACGGGTGCTGAATCGGATGCGCAAAGCTGGCGCAACGATCACGCTCGACGCGCAGTAACCTCGCCTGGCGCGACCCGTTCGGCGCCGCAATCCCCCATCGAAATCATCCGCGCCGCCCTGCGCGACGCCGCAATCGCGCCAACCGTGTTCGATGCGCTCGACGTGGCCGGCGAAGCGCTACGCCGCCTTGCTGAGCTTGCCCGCGCGGAGGTGTCGCGATGAGCAAGGCAGTCATCAACGGCGAGACATGGCGTCGTCGATCTGCATCCCATTCGACGCATGGCAGTAGTCGCGGCGTCAATCTTCTGAATTGGGATTTGATCGCTCAGGAGGTGCTCTCGCTCGAACAGCAGCGCGAGAGTTTGCTGCAAGCGCTGCGCTCGACAGAGCAGTCGCGAGCAATGCTTGACGCGGAGTCAGATGAATATGCCCGCGCAGGCGGCCGCATTGCCTACATCAGTCGCCAACTAAGCGAAATCAAGGCAAAGGGCACGGTGGCGAAGCGGTATCAAAATCTGAGCGACCACCTCATCAAGATGTTCAAAGATCGCGTCACGCCGACCGAGTGGAAAGCCATTGTCGCCGAAGCGCGGCGTCTGCACGATAACCAAGAGTGCCTGAGCGAACTGCAGGCGTTGTTCGGCGATTCCGTTGTAGCGGAGGTGCGCCGTGGATAAACACGTCAACAACAGAATCTCGAACGAAATCACCGATCTCGAAAGTCTGACGGACAGCCACCTCTCGATGCTGTCCGGACTGTTTTTCGCGATGCGCCGAATCACCGGCACACCGGCTAACGAGCGCCGCGCCGGTGAGTTTGAAGCGTTGGCGAGTCTGATCGAGTGTGGCTCGTGGATCGTCGAGAACATGTCCGCAAACACGGAACATGGTTTTCAGTGCATCGAGCAAGCCATCCGTGAGGGAGGCTTACTTTGAAAGCCAAACCCAAAGTTTATGGTGCTAGCACGATAAAACGTGAGCGTCGCACCAGGGCACAGCTCGACAAGCTCGACGAACAGATTATCGACGTGTTGCGCGCGGATCATCCGCAGTCGGTTCGGCACGTGTTCTACCGGATGACCGACCCTCGCATGGCGGAACCAGTTGAAAAGTCCGATCGCGGCTATCGGCATGTGCAGGATCGCTGCGTCAAGCTGCGTCGCTCGGGTCTGCTTCCGTATAGCTGGATCGCCGACATGAGTCGCCGCGGCTACTTCGTCAACACGTTCAGCGATGCGGGCGATTTTTTGATGCGGATGCGAGGGCTGTATCGGTCCGACCTCTGGCAAGACTCCGACCATCGCTGTGAGGTGTGGGCAGAGTCGCGCTCCATTGCATCGGTGATTCAGGCCGACTGCGCGGAGCTGGCCGTTCCTCTCTATCCGTGTGGCGGCTTCAGTAGCGTGAGCTTCGTGCACGAGGCGGCCGTGCAGCACAACGAGAGCGGCGATCAGCGGCCACTCACGGTGCTGTACATCGGCGATTACGACCCGGCTGGTGTGTTGATCGACTTGGCATTGCAGCGCGAGCTGCGGGCGCACTTGCGGACCGACGTCGACATGCGCTTCATTCGAATCGGGATCAACGAAGCGCAGATTGAGGAATTCGATCTGCCGACGAAGCCTCGTAAGACGACCGACAAACGCTCGTTGCACGTCAAGAGCACGGTCGAGGCAGAAGCGATGCCGGCGCGAACGCTTCGCAACCTGCTGCGCGCAGAGGTTGAATCGTTGTTGCCGCCCAATGCTCTCGATGTCGCCAAGGTCGCCGAGCGATCCGAGCGTGAGCACATCCGACGCATGGCGCAGCTTTTCGGCGAAGGAAGCGTATGAGCGCAATTCTCAATGAAGAGCACCGCATCAAGGCGGCGCTTGCGTGCATCCCGCCCACCGTCGATCGAGAGCAGTGGTTTCGAATTGCTGCGTCGCTCAAGCACGAGCTCGGTGGGGATGGGTTCGAGATCTTCGACGCCTGGAGCCAAGGGGCTGATTCGTACAGTGCGACGGCCGCCCGCGACACATGGCGCTCGTTGAAAGCGGATGGCGGGATCACGATCGGCACGCTGTACGCGCTCGCAAGGAAATACGGGTTCGACACGAAGGCGGCCCACGCGCCCGTTGTCGATCCGAGCGAGATCGAACTTCGTCGAGCCGAGCGTGCAGCCCGAACACAACGAGAGGCGGATAAACGGCTCCTGGGGCACAGCCAGGCCGCAACTCATTCGCTCGCGGTCTGGAGCAAAGCGATGCCGGCCCGCGATGACCATGAATATCTGATGCGCAAAGGGCTCGCCTCGATCGACACACTTCGCGAGATTGAAGCGAACGTGCTTAAGGGGCTGATCGGGTACGCGCCGAAGTCGAGCGACGAGCCATTGCGTGGGCGAATCCTGGTCGCCGGCATCCGCATCGGTGAAACCCTGAAGAGCCTTGAATTCATCGACGGCGCTGGGCGTAAGTCTGCACTGGCCGGCGGAGAGAAATCGGGCGGCTACTGGATTGCATCCGCTCCAGGCGAAGACTCACCGCGCATCCTGATTGCCGAGGGCGTGGCGACGGCGCTGTCCGCTCACCAATGCACGGGCGATCCGGCCGTGGCGGCACTGACGTGCGGCAATCTCACAAAGGCGGCGCAAGCAATGCACGAGGCTTATCCGAACGCGCAAATCGTGATCCTCGGCGATCTCGGCAATGGTGCGAATAAGGCGACTGAGGCTGCGCGCACTGTGGGCGGCCGGGTCGTATTCCCGGATTTCGGTGCCGAGCGACGCGACGACCAAACCGATTTCAACGATCTGCACGTGGAGCACGGCAAGGTGGCCGTGAAGCACCGCATCGATGAGGCGGCGGAGCCGGCGGCGGATGATCGGCAACCGGATGGAGACAAGGAACCGGGCTCGGCCCCTGTGTTTGCCTTCCCGAGTTTGGAGGAACGCCCGTGCTGGCGGATCTATCAGAACTGGGAGCGGCTGGACGGTCGCAAGGTCAAACCCGGCGTCTATTCGCACGGCGTGAAGCATGGACGAAGCGACGGCGAGCCCGAGCTCGTCGACAAGTGGATTTGCTCGCCGCTGTGGGTGTGCGCGATCACTCGGAATCGTGAGGACGGGGACTATGGGCGGCTGCTAGAGATCCTGTCGCCGTCGGGGCGCCTCAAAAAGTGGTCGATGCCGATGTCGATGCTTGCGGGCGACGGAAATGACGTGCGTGCAGTGCTGCTCAGCGAAGGCGTGTTGCTCGACCTGCGCAACCGTGGCGGCGTGACCGACTACATCATCGGCCAGCACCCCAACGTCACGATGCGCGCCGCCAGCATGACCGGCTGGCACGACGGGGCGTTTGTGTTGCCCGATCTAGTCATCGGCGCGAACGACATCTGGTTTCAGGCATCCGGGCGCACGGCGTCCTATGCGAGCGCGGGGACATTCGAAGGCTGGCAGGATCTGGCTGCGCTGGCGAACGGCAATCCACTGTTGATGTTCGCCATGTCGGCCGCGTTCGCCGGCCCGCTTCTGCATCCGCTCAACATCGACGGCGGCGGTGCACACCTATTCGGCGACTCATCGAGCGGCAAGACAACCGCCCTCATGGCGAGTATCAGTGTTTGGGGCGGTCCGGCGTTTAAACGGACGTGGCGCGCGACGGCAAACGGCTTGGAGGGCGCTGGCGGGATGCACTCGGACACGCTGCTCGCGCTCGATGAAATCGGAGAAATCGATCCGCGCAACTTGTACGAGTCAGCCTATGCGCTGATCAACGGTGTCGGCAAGACTCGGGCGAACCGAACCGGCGAAGCGCGGCAGGCAGCGCGGTGGCGCGTGTTCCTGATGTCCACGGGAGAACTGACGGTCAGCGCGCGCATGGGGGCGGGAGGCATCGAAGCCAAGGCCGGGCAGGCGATCCGCATCCTGGATGTGCCGGTAAGCGGCCGGCACGGGGTGTTTGACGAGCTGCACGGGCGCGTATCGGGCGGTGTGCTCTCCGACGAGGTACGCAATCTCGCGGCAAAGCACTACGGCCATGCCGGGCCGCGCTTCGTCGAGAAGCTGATCGAGAAGCTTGCAGGCGGTTTGCGATTGCCGGATTCGCTTGACTGGATCATGAAGCATTTTCCCGATGGCTCGGATCAGGAGCGACGTGCGGCCCGTACCTTCGCACTGTGCGCGCTCGCCGGCGAGCTGTCGGCATCGTGGGGCATTACCCCATGGGAGAAGGAGTCCCCGCTCAAAGCAGCCCTCCATGCCTTCAACCTGTGGCGGGGGCAGCGGGCCTCATCCGCTCACGGCTCCGAGCACGCGAGCATCCTGCGCGCGGTGGCTGACTTCATCGACCGCCACGGAGACAGCCGGTTTTCCAGTATCGAAGGCAGCGCGGATCTCGTTCGGGACCGCGCAGGGTACTGGAAGCAGCACGGCGAAGGTCGTCGGTACCTGTTTACCTCTGGCGGATTGCGCGAAGCGACGAAGGGTTATGACTTCGCTCGTTCGCTAAAGGCGCTCGATGATGCGGGCGTGATTGTGGAGCGGGATGCAGGCGGCGGAAAGCGATCGAAGAAAACGCGCATCCCCGGCGGAGAGCCGATCGCCCTATACCACATTGACCGAGGGGCACTCGGGGAGGGGCTGTGATGAATCACCACTTCATTGCGCACGAGTCTGCATTTCCGCAGGGGAACGCGGGGAACACAGGGAACGCCCCCGTCCGACAAGGGTTTGCGACGTTCCCTGCACTCGCGAGCCCAGGAGAACGCGAGAGAACGCCGGGTTGGTCTGTTCCCCGCGTTCTCCCGTTAAAGCGCGCGAGAGAACGGCCGACAGCCTTGCTGGATACGGCTGTTCCTTCAGTTCCCTGTGTTCTCTTGCCAAATGGAATGGGGGGCCTAGGGATGCGATGGAACGGGCTGGCGAGCGCGTCACAACAAAACATCGGGGTGCAATCGTGATCGATGGAAACCGTAAAGATGCCTCTGAGCAGACAGGGGGCGCGACGATGGCGTGGGGGGAGTACCTGAGCGCTGATCACATCTGCGGACTCAGAACTCGCCTTCTCGAAATGGCGCATGAGCTTGCCGAGCTTGAGGGCTGGCCGGACGAACTGGTCGATGCGGTGGCGTATGAGATGGCCGCCGGCCCGGTTGGCGACATCTTCCCCAACCTGCGGCATTTCGGAGAGCGCCTTCGCGTAGCGCGTGTCGATGCCGCCAAGCGCGCCTTTCTCAATCATCCCGCTTGGGACAGAAACGAGCGCGATGACCGGAGGCCACGATGATGCGATGGTCACCTGTGTGGCTCGCGGTACCGACGACCCTCACGGCCGCCAGCCTATCCGTGATGGCGGGATGGCAGCGTGGGGGCTGGTTACCTGAGCGACTTCTGTGGGTCGCGATCGGCGTTGCGCTCGTCATCGGCGCGCATCTGCTACCCGCCCTTAGTCGGTCGCGCGGGTGGGCGCTACGTTGTGTCGGGATCGGTCTGTGGGGCTGCTGCATGTTCGCGACGTGCTATGGCCACCTGACGTTCTTCGTGCTGGCGCAGCAACATGCAGGGGAGCTGCGAGCGGCCCGTCTTGACGACGGCATGGTAACCGCCGCTCCCGTTCAACCGGCGGGCCGGGACCTCGGCGCGATTGCATCGGATCGCGCTGCGCTGGTCTCCGATCTGGCTGCCCGGTGCGCACCCGGGTGTGCCGCACGACGCGCCACGCTGCGCGCCCGAATCGATGCGCTTGACGCCGAGGCCATTGAAACCCGGCGCAGTGAGGCTCAGGCCGATCGACTGACGATCGAAACGGATCGAGCCGAGTCGCGGCGCGACGGGGCGCAGCTTGACCCCGTGACAAGCCGGGTCGCTGCCGTACTTGGCTGGTCACAATCCCGCGTCGATCTGGCGACCGGCCTCGCGTTCGCTGCGGTGCTGGAGGGCGTCGCGTGCTTCTGCTGGTTACTGGCCGCCGAACCCGGCAACCATGTCCGTGACCGCAATCGGGAAACAAAGCCCATGGACGAAGTTTTCGAAACAACCCCTTGGAAGGCTCCCGTGATCGCTTCGGGGCCGTACGGTGCGCCCGTTGGTGCCTCTGCGCCGGTCGGCGTGACAGACGGTAGCGAGTCAGTAACGGGGCAAGTCGCGGAGATCGTCACGGATGACCGGGGGCAAGTAGCGGCCGAAATCGCGGCGGGCCGGCTGCGTTGCACGGTCGCCGAGATCAGACGCTTTCTAGGGTGCTCACAGACACGAGCACTTGAGCTGCGACGTGAATTGGCGAATGAAGGGAGGATGGCGTGATCGTCATTCATGAACATTCCGACGATGCGATCCTCGCGGGGGCGGCCTACTTTCGGGCGTGGAGATCGAGCCGAAACGCTCTGTTACTTTTCGACGCTCTTGCAAAAATCAATCTCGCGGAACGCGTTTGGATAGTAGATCGTGGCGCAAATTTGCCTATGCGCCGCGAATGGCAGGTGCTTCGTCGTTGTGTCATGCGAGCCATGGAAAAACTTCATGAGCCGCTATTGGCAGCCACGTCGCCCTCGCAGACGGAGCGCGCATTGTTTCCGAAGGGTGGCAAACGGGCCACGTTGGCACGGGCCGACCAATTGAATCGCATGTCGATCACGATCGCGTTGATCGGCTCGACCATCGATCAGGCACACGCCAATTTGAAGAGCATGGGAATCAGTCGAAAGCGTGGTTATCTGAAAAAGCTCGCTTCCGAGATGGGTTTCACTCGTCGACCGGCTCGAACTACTGTTCCGCAACCGACGGCGAGCGCGCTGCGACGGCGCTCCCGATCAATTGAAGTGTCATCAAGCGGATTGCGGCATCGCGGCAGTGCGTACTAGTTACGTCGACTGGCGCAGATGAAGTAACTGTCAAACAGCGTCAAATTTGGTCATCGGACTTCAGGAATGTTTAACGATGACCAATACGATTCCACGCTATCAAGGTGACTTCGCGAGCTTCGACGCAAAGCCCGATATCGCGCGTGTGCGGATTCACGATTTGGCGGGCCTGCTGTCGTGCAGCGTCAGCACGGTTCGCCGCCGCATCCAAACGGGTGCAGTTCCGACGCCGATGAAAGAAGGCGGTGTACTCGTTTGGCGCGTCGGCGATCTACGACGCGCGCTCGCGTAACGGGGGCACTCATGAGCCATCCCGGACACCCCATTTCCATGCTCGACGACGCCGACCAGGAAGCTAACCCGCACCTGGCCGCCGCGCGCGCCGATGAGCGCATGCGCTGCGCTCAAATTTTCGCCCACGGCATGAACATCGGCGCCACCGTTTATGCAGGCTGTCTTGCGTTTGACTCAGAGATGCCGGCTGACGACGCGATCGCTCTGCTTGATGGGTTGCACACCGTCGAGCACGTGCGGGTGTAAGCCTCAAACCCTTCCAAGGATCAACACATGCAAACGAGCAAACCTCACATGGCTCTCACTTCACCCTACGCGTCGCTTCTCGGTCTCCCGCGGGGCGCGTCGAAGAAAGCCGCTGCGACATCGGCCGCCGCACCGAATCGGGCGCCTAAGCAGTCGGGTAACACCCGCCCCACTGCGACAACGACGCGTAGTCAAACCCCTTTCTCTGACGCGATGGGCGGTTTCCGCGGCACTGCATCGAGCAAGGTGGTTACCGGCGCGAAATCGACGCCTCACAAGGTTGCTGCGTCACGTTCACAAGCGCAAGCCGCCACGGCAAGCTGGCCGGAAATGGCAAACGGCGCGTGGACCGGACGCCACATCGACGTTCGCGCCAATGCCGATGTGAAACCGACGTCCAATGCCGTCGGCGTCGCCCGTCAAATCATCGCGGCGGACAAGAAGCGCCGCGGTGAGCTGTGACCATTCGAACTCGGGACCAATCCATGAAAGAAATCAAAGCCCTCAGCAAGCAGATTCAAGCAAAGTCGATCGAGCGTGACCGCATACAGTCGGGGGCAAATTCGCAGGCTGCAAACATCGCAAACGCGAACGCCGAACACGATGCTGCCGCAGAACAGCTGCGCAAGCGCAAAGCGCAAGAACATGCATGCGCCGTGCTTGAGGCACGGGACCCCGACGTGAGCGCGTACGAGACAGAGCAAGCGATCGTCGACGAAGCCGGCGCGAATCTACGGACGGCCAAGGCCGTTGCCGACGAAGCTGCGGCGATTCTTCAGGAACACATATCCAACCTCGACGCCGAAATTGCAGACCTGACGGCGCAGCGCACAGCCGCAATTCTCGCCATATTGGTGGAGCGACGTACCGTGGCCATCAATGAATATGTCGCGGCTGCCGAGGCGTTGGGCGGAATCCTCGCGCGTGCCGTATCTGCGGACCGAGCCATCCGCCAGGTCGAGCCGATCAGCAGGCCCGCATCACTACCCGGAGAAGCGCTGATTGAGCGCGTAAGGCACGAGCGCTTGCCGATCCCTTGGGGCCACAGCGGTCGCGAGAGACCGACCGGAGGAGCTCCCCGTTACGTCACACCTGAAACGCGTGAAGTGTTCCAGATGCTCGGCAAATACGAACCTCAGCTTCCCGGGCCACGCTGGATGAGCGAGCGCGGCAATTCCGACTTGGCTTATGCCGAGATTGTTGCCGACCTGCAAGCAGTCGGTGTGACGTTGAACCAGTGATGCAAGGCACCCCAGCCGGCGGTGGGGACAACACCGGCAGTTGCCGACGCTTTTGGAAGCGGGTTCTCCAACTGATCCAGCATCAGGCTTAGTCCCGCGGCGGGCGGCAGCACACGACGACATGAACGACGATCTGCGAGGAAGACCATGAACGTAAGTCTCGCGATCTGCTGCGCCAACGGCACGTCGTTCGACGAGGCCGAAGGTTGTTGGAACGCCGTGAGCTTTATCGAACCGGACGGCAAGCGTCGCCGGGCCTTTGCTGATGACTGCTGCGATGAGCGCGAGCGCAAACCGCCTCAGCTCAGCATCGTGCGCGGCGATCGATACGACGAAAGTTTCGCAGTATTCGCCGGCAGTGGATCATCTATGAGGTCAACGCGGGATATGGAAGGCGCGCGCTACCTTCTTCTTGGCGTCTGAGACGGCCTTTTTGGCGCGTTCTAGCTCGGCTTCCGCTGCGCCGAGTTCCTGGATCGCGACATCAAGGCTGGTTCCAGCAAGCAAATGGGAGATCACTGGGACAAAGGATTCACCGTCAACGACGCCACCTAACTTACCGTCGAGAATGGACATTCGGTGTTTGCACGATTGCCCTGCATCACCGGCAGCACACGAACAAGAAGCGTACAACTCGCCATCAAGCGAAACGAATCGAACGTCGTATGGATCTGCGGCAGAACCTTGAACCCGCAAATGAAACTCCTGCATGGAAAGCCTCCTGTTCGGTTGGCTGCGACGGTCAATGCAAGCTATGGATTTTGCCACGAGCGGCGTGACGACCTTCCTGGCAAGGCCCAGGGGTACGGACGGGTCCTCCCTGGGCTTGGAGGGGCACGGGCAATTGCGCGCCTCGGTGTTTCTCTAGCTGCGCACTTTTCAAATTTGGGTAACAGGTAACAGCGGACCTAGACGGGACGGCGCTTTACGGGTGTTTCGCTTGTTACCTTGGCGCGCGGGTAACAGTTTTGGGTAACAGGCCGGCGACTGTTACCCGTCGCAGCGAGAGGTAACAACGTCGGGTGCCGCTCATCATCGCAAT
This sequence comes from Pararobbsia silviterrae, assembly GCF_003628125.1. Lineage (GTDB taxonomy): Bacteria > Pseudomonadota > Gammaproteobacteria > Burkholderiales > Burkholderiaceae > Pararobbsia > Pararobbsia silviterrae. The sequence continues at coordinate 322,368 of NZ_RBZU01000001.1, read as the reverse complement.
GTGCTTGCCCGCATCAATGATTACGACGCAATTCCTTGCGCGGACGGCCGCCAGTGGCGTTTTCTACATCTTCGTAGGAAAGGTAGTCGCGGCTTTCGACGAGGCGAGAGCGGTTAGCCGAGGCCGATCGACCGTACGCCATCGTGGGTCCTGGAAACGGCTTCGGAACAACGCGGGCATTGCGCGCGCCCGTATTTCCCGTTCCTCTGTGCAAAAAAAACGCGTTACACGTTACACGCCATGGCCGCATCGAATTCAGGCAAACGCCGCGCAGGCTCTGGCGATGCCGGTGTAACGCCTACGCGTGCTTCTGCTCAACCGAACGTGAAAAACGTTACACGGTCTCGCGTTACACAAGTCACGGTCGGTTTGTTCGAAGTCCGACCACTACCTGTTGAAACCTGAAACCTCGGCATCGGTTTCGGTTTCATCTTTGGTTTCAGGTTTCAAGTCATCTGAAACCTTTCCGCGCGCTCGCGCCGGGCGACCGTCTGTCGAGTCGCGATAGCGCTTCAGCTTCTCGTTCGAGGCATCGACATCGACCTTGGAGCCTTGCATGACAAGGTATCCAGCCTTCTGCCATTTGTTCACGGCAGTGTGCGAGACACCATGCATCCGACCGAATTCGGCCTTCGAGACGAGCATCGCCGCGCGCCGCTATCTGAAACCTGAAACCAATTTTTGGAACTCTGCGCTAGGAAAACAACGCAGCGCGCAATTGCCCCTGAGGAGATCCCGGGGGGAAGGACCCACCGGCCTTGCCCGACAGCGACAGGCCTCGATTCCTGTTCCTGCACTGCGTCAACTGCGAGCGCGCGACAGACTGAGTTTCTTGAGTCCCTAAAGAGCCCGCCCCCGATCCGCCGCTTCTAAACTATCGACTGTGTGGCTATCATCGTCCGAGCGGCGTCGAGGCGAGCTGTGTCACCCTTGGCATCATTCCCGTCAGTGTCCGTCCTCGTGACGGGGCCGCCCCGTCGTCTGTTCCGAGTCGTCGTTTCGGCGCGACTGCGTGATGCAATCCGGACCAAAGTGTGGGTCAACGCAAAATGGTGCCGCGCAGATCTATCGAGAAGCGCCCTCTAAGGGACATCGTTTGTCCTTCAGGAGATTCACTTGAAAGCAACCGAGGTCTTGCGGCAAATCCAAATTGCGATTGATGGCGTCCGTAACGATGGTCAAAGCGTGATTTCGGTGACCGCGATGGGCGAATTCATCGCGAAGCTTTTCGACGAAGCGGAGACGAGCGAGGCGGAGCCCACGAAGGCGCTGACGCCCGAGCAGCAGGCTCAGCAACTCGAAATTTGGAAAGCGACGCTCGCATCGGATTCGATGCATAGCGTGGAGATGTTCAAATCAGTTATCGAAGCCGGACAGACGGCCTTGAAATCCGCCATCGTTATTAATGGCGGTGCGGCCGCTGCGCTGCTCGCGTTTGCGGGAAACTCAGTCATCAAGGGCTATCTAGTTCCGGGGCAGCCCGTCCTTGTGCGCTTTGGGATCGCGATGCTTATATTCTCGATCGGATTGACGTGCGCCGGATTTGGAACTGGGTTTCGATACATATCGCAAGCGTCGTACGCTGCCGCGATGCGAGCAAGGCGGCCCGAGGGAGCAACGAAGAGTAAGCGCTGGGATCAGCTTGGCGGTGCTGCCAACTACGTCTCAATAGCCTTCGGCGTCGCGGCGTTTGCTCTACCTGTTTGGGGCGCGGTTCGTGCCTACAGCGCCCTGGCGACGCCTTAAATATTGATGAGCGACTCGCGTTCGCGGACACACGAACGGCGGCTGTATGAGGTTTGATGTTTGTCATCGCCCTGGTGCCGCCGAATTGTCCGCGTATTTGTTCGCATGTTTCGGAACTGCGAAAGCCTTGTGCGATGTGGCGAAGCGGCCGATTGCGGGTGGAATTTCTGAACGAATTTCCTCGCAGATAATTCCGCGCCGAGACGGCAGCTAACGACGATTGTTGCAAGTTAGGCAACGGCTCGCGAGCGTGGTTTCCACGTTGGTTTCCACAGAAGGCGGGGATTTGAAAACCATGCCAGTGGTTAGCGCCGCCGAGGTTCGCAGTCAGGTTCGCACGGAAAGGGGGCTCTCCCGAGTGCGTACCGCAGGCGCTGTAACAGCCGATGTAACAGTAGAGCGCGTCGTATCAGATTAGCGACCCCGAGGCCGACGCGGCGAATCGCGAAGGGCGTTCAGGCTTTTGCAACAGTACGTGCGCGTGCATTTTGCATAATGAAAGAAACGAAATATTTTGGTAATATTTTCCATGCATACGCCCCAAAAAAAGATGTTTTACTCGATTTGCGGCAATTACTACCTTCTATTCGACGGATTGATCGTTCACTGCTCAAAGAAAATCTCGTCCGACAAGTACGCGCCGAGTCGTTGAGAGCAAACATACCAAAAAGGGACGAGTCATGAATCCGTTGAAGAAATCATTGTTTCGCGTTACCGGAATAGTCTTCTGCAGCGCATTGGCTGCATGTGGCGGATCGAACACGCCAAGCACGGCGAGCACGGCGTCGACCACGCCTTCCGCCTCACCCACCACACTGTCCGCAAGCGCATCGACGCTCGTGCTCTCGGTCAACGATATCGGCACCAATGCAGCCCTGACTGGTACGGCTCGGACCCTCACTTTCACGAACACAGGTAGCGCGGCAGTGGTGGACTTCGAGGTTGCGGTGACACCTGCGTTGCCGAACGATGCACAGACATCCACGACGTGCGGCTCGACGATCGCCGTCGGATCGAGCTGCACGTTTACGATCACACCGGGAGCGACACCGACCGCAGGGGTGGGCGACGCAAGCGCTAGGCCACTCGTGTTGGCCGCGTCGGGATCGAACGCGACGGCCGTGAACGTCGCGGTCAGCATCTTGGGTTACGGCAGCGTGTATCAGGGCGGCTACGTGTACTCGATCGACGACACGCCCGCGGCGGCCGCAAGTGCGGGCGGCGTGGTTTTTGAAATGACGAACGCCACCTCGTCTCCTGCTGTCTGGTCCGCCGCGCTTACAACTACCAACGCGAGCAGTACGACCAACGGGCAATCGAATACGACCGCCATCATCAATGTGCTCGGATCGACGGCGGCCTCTGCTGCCGAGACCTGCGCGCAAGTCACCGATGGTGACGTGACGTCTTGGTACCTGCCTGCTATTCAGGAACTGGTCGGCGGAACGCAATCCGCATTTCCCACGTTAGGCGCGGTCGGCTTGCTCACGGACACGGAGAATGCAGAGTTTTGGTCGTCAACCGAAGACGCGGCCAACACGATTCAGGAGGTCGACGGCGTTTTAGTCCTGAGTTCGCCCGCCACGGCTACGGAAACAGACGGCTACTTTAAAGGCAGCTCGCTGTCTCTCCGCTGCGCTCACGCGTTCTAACGACAGAGGGCGATCTCGCTCGCTGATCGCCCGCATCTCCCGCTGAAGGGTATCGAAGTCGCGGCCCGGCGCGAGCATCGATCATGTGGACTCCGCCGCGAGCAACGCCATAATCTCGACTTTGCCAGCGCTATCGGCCAGTCTTTCGGACGCTCGCGATTCGGTGAACCGTCCGACGAGCGAAGACGGGTTCAACAGGTGACGCGCATGGGCAGTGTTTCGGAAAGGGTGCGCGGCCAACCGTTTGAGTAAGGTACCTCCCGCTGCGAGGGCGGGCTAGTTTGAACCTCCGGTTGCCGCACAGGCGGGATCGCCGTTTAAGTAAGGTACCTCGCACGCTACCAGGGCGGGATGGTTTAAACCTCCGGTGACCACGCGGCTCGATTGTAGGCCAAGTGGCATTTCAACCGCGTTGCCGATGCTTCCATCGGTACTCAAACCTGTGGACAACCCACGTCACTTCGATTTTTTAGTACACAGGTTAGTACACAAAAATCATGACCTTCTTGCAAGGACGCGCCAGCAACGGCACACAACGACTTTGCTAGGTTATGTATTGAACACGAGCCGTTTCCGAAATCCACTCGCCCGGAAACGGCACCCTGAATCATCCTTTCGGCGAAGCGCCCGAACGATCCCCTCGTCAGGTCCCCTGCCCAACCTTCGCCCCCAGCCAATCCCGGATCCCCTTGAGCACCTCGACCTCGATGCCGAGGAATCCGTGCGGCGAATGGCCGCCGCATTCTTCCGTTTTCGAACCGCCGCCTTCGGACGATTCCACGGAAATGAAGTCGAAATGATTCCGCTCGGCAAGCTGCTTGGCCGCATACGCGGGTGACGCCACACACCGATCGCCCGCATTCGAGACAACAAGCACGCGGTATTTCGTCCCGTCGACATCGAGATCCGCGATCGTCGGGCCTATCTTGCGTGCGATCGTCACAGGCGACGTCAGCACAAACGCATCGGCCAGCGTCGGGTCGCGGTCGAGCGCATTGCCCACCGACACCGTCCCCGCGCTCGTGCCCACGATGGCGATCTTCGAACTCGGGAAGCGCTTGCGTAACGTCGCGATCACGACTTGCGTATCGGCAAACGACGCCGAACTCCGGCGGAACGTGTCGTCAACCCCATCCGCGTAGTCCGACGGCGTGTCGACGAGCACGGCCGCGTCACCCCAGTCGACCCAATGGCTCGCCGAACGAATCAGGAAATTGCCTCTGAGCGAGGTCGCGCCGTCGGCATCGAGATGCAGATCGCCCGTCGTCCCCGCGAACAGCACGATCACCCACGGCGGATTCGCCGACGGCGATTCGACAAACACGCTCTGCGTCACCCCATCGCGCGTCGGGAACGTCACGAGCTCCCCTTGATCAAGCGGAGCGGCCTGCGCCCCCGCAACCAGCAGCCAAGCCGCCCCGACACTTAGCCAGCGTTTCACGAGTCGCCCTCTTCTAAACACCGATCGATCGAATCAACGCGCCGCCGACCCCACGCGCACAGCATCACGCGAAACATCGTGAGCCGAAGCAGCGCCATCCCGGCCGGCCTCGCCAGCCGGCTACCCCTAGCCAGCCTCGCCTAATACCACCCCAACGCCATATACATCCGCAACTGCACGAGACCCAGCACCTCGTGCACGCCGGCCAGCGTGAGCCGCACGTTTTCAAGCATCGGTCTGATCGGGCGGAAAAAATCGTGCGTGAGGGGCCCCGCAAGCGGCGACGCCACCGCGATCGGCGCAACGCCGAAGCGCCCGAACATCGCGAGCGCACGCCGCATGTGGTACGGCGCGGTGACCAGATAAACCTGACTCGAGCCCGGCGCACCCAGCATCGGCGTCGTGTATTTGGCGTTCTGATACGTATTGAGACTTCGGTCTTCGGGACGGATATCGCGGTCGGGCACCCCGAGCGCGAGCAGGTCCCGATGGAATGCCTCGGCCTCGGCAATGCCATGACGCTGCGGATCGCCGCCGCTCAGAAAGATCGTGCAATGCGACGAAGCCTGCTCGCAGCGTCGATACAAGCTCAGCGCGGTACCGAGCTTCGTGTCCGAATCGCGTTGCGGCACGTATCGCTGAAGGTCATCGTCAAAGCGCGTGCCGCCGCCGAGCACGACGATCGATACCGACGGCGCGCAGGGCGGCAGCGCCGCCTCCGGCACCCGTAGCCGCGCAAGCATGAACGCCGGAAACCAGCCCGAGAGGATCGCCGCCACACAGGCCACCCCGACCGTCACGGTGAGCCAACGCCATGCGGGTAGCCATCGGAACACCATCCACCAGATGACGATCAGCACGACAAACACACTCTCAACGATCAGCATGCGGTTCTTCCTCACTCGGACGCCATTCCGGGGCTACGTGATTAGGGAACCGCAAGCGTAACCCGGTTTGATGACGTCGAGCGAAGCGCAAGCGTGCGCATCCAGGCCGCGTAATCGATGCAACGCAATTGTCATTTTGACAATCGGCGGCCGCCACGCGAATCGCGCCGCGGAGCTCGAATATCGTCGTGACGATGCGATTAGGGATGAATCGCCGGTCCGCATCGCGTCGAAACGCACGCGCCGCGTGCTTTCGCAAATCCGACGGACCCGACGAAACAAAAGAAAACCCGCCCGCCGAAAAACGGGCATGTCTTTTGCGAAATAGAAAGCGGCTCAGGACTTTGAGCCAAGCAGTGTGTGTCTCTACTACCCGGTGAGTTTGAGCCCGGCGCAAGCGCCGGGCATTTTTTTGCGCTGTGTCGATTATTGTTGTCACGCGCTTGGACGGTGGTCTCCTCGCAGTTCAAAATGTAGTGCGCCGGCCCGCTTCCGCCCATCGGGAGTTCCACGGATTATGCGTTTTCGCCACAATGCCCGCCCTGCACGGCGCCTCCCCGGGCCGCCTTCGACTGCCTGAACCCGGGATTCCCGAGTCGCTCAAAACCGCACGACCACCGTATAAATTTCATCAGGAAATCCCTGATATTGCGGCTTTGCACAAAAATTAGTGTTTGTACTCAGCAATCCGGGATTTATGTTTATTGGGTGACTTACAAACATCACGGATTTTCTTGCTGCGTTCGCACATATAAATTTCTTGTTTAAAGGTTTGAATCTTCTAGCATGAACATTGCGGACGCAGCATTTGGAATTAAGTACATAGCTCAACTGAGCATCCGTCCGTTTGGAGACATCTCATGAAACTCAAGCAAGCATTCATTTCGGCCGTCGTTGCCGCGCCCGCTTTGATGGGCTTCGGGGCACTCGCTCATGCGGACGGCTCGATCGCGGCGTCGCAGAGCTTTCATTTCAAGGCGAACGCGTTCGGCTGTCTGTCGAAGGACAAGTTCGACGCCGCGCTTCAGCATGAGCAAGCCGGCGAACACGGGCAGGCGCAGCAGTTCTTCACGGGCTTCGACTGCGTCAACACGCCGCAGGAAAGTGAATTCCGCGCGATCCGTGTCGTGGGACACGACGTCGAATTCGTCGGCGCCTCGAACGCCGATACGGAAGGTCTCTGGACGTCGGACGCGTTTATCCGGCAATAAGCCGCTCGATGCGGTGAGCTGATGCATGTCGGCCCGAGCCGCTCGGGCCGGCCGATGGATGCCCGAGACACTCGGGCTGCCGGCGTTTTCAGCGACGGTCTTTACGACGACCCCGCGACCCGCTTGAACGACTTCAGCTCGCGAGCTTGGCTTTGCCCGCCTTGCCGCGCACCCGACCTTCTGCGCGCGCGAGATAGACGAGCATCACGAACGCAATGCCCGACAGGCACGCGCACATCACGAAGACCTGCCAATAGCCGAACAGGCCCGCGATCCATCCCGTCAGCACGCCCGCGACGATCGCGCCGACACGGTTCGTGTTGAAGAACAGCGTCGTCGCGGCGCCCGGTTCGCCAGGCATGAGTTCCTGAAAATACTGCATGCCCAGACACGAAAACACGGACACGACGAACGCATTTGCCGCCTGGAGCGGCACAAGATGCTCCGCGCTGTCGGCGAACAGAATGCTCACGAAATAGACGACGTGGATCAACGCGCCCGCGGCGATCAGCTTGCTCTTGGGCAGACGCTTCGAGCTCAGACCGAAGCCGAGCATGATCGGCACCTCGAGCAGCGCGCCCCAGCCGAACATCATGGCGACCTGGTGGCTATTGCCGTGCAGGACGTTGACCATGTAGATCGGCAACGCAATCATCAGCGCCGCACCCGACACGCCGATCAACGTGAACGCCGTGAAAGCGAGCATGATCGTCATGTCGAACGGCTTGCGCGGCGACGCGGCGGTGCCTGCATCCTTCGTCGGCACGGCCGCGGCAGCGGCCTCCTTCGACGGCACTGCGCCGGCATGCGCGGCTTTCGGGGCCGCGACAGCCGCGCGCGACGCGGATTGCGCGAGCGTCGCCGTCGAGGCGCGCGACGCGACCGCGGGCGCGGCACGGCGCGGCGCGCCGTCCGTGCACGGTGTCGCGCAGTCGGGCATCGTCAGTTCGACCATCCCGCTGTCGAGCGGCGCCGCGGGCTGCGTGCGCACGGTGTGATGCGGTACCGCGGGCGCCTTCACGCGCAGCACGAGCAGACCGGCCAGCAGGAAGCATCCGGCCGCGATGCCGAACAAGCCGTCGAAATCGAGCAGGCTCAGCAGAATCGCGCCGATCGACGGCCCGAACACCCAGGCGATCGACACGAGCGTCCGAAGTCCGGCCATGCCGAGATCTTCTTGTTCGTCATCGGAAAACGTGAGCGCCGTTTTCGAAAACGCGAACATCTGGGGAAGAATGGCTGCGGCAATGCCGAGAAACACGCAGCCGAGAATCATGATGATCCAGTAATTGCTCGTGAGACCGAGACCGCCATAACCGATCACGGCCGCGAAATTCGCAACGAGCACATACGGACGGCGATTCGGCGCGGCATCGGACCGCTTGCCGAGATACCGGCTGATCGCAACGCCGGAGACCGCCATCATCGTCATGAAGAAACCCAGATGTCCGGGAGACATATGGGCGTGATTCACACCGTAGAGCGAAACGTAGGGAGCCGTGAACGAGAGCGCCGTTCCGAGAACGAACATCGCGACCGCCATCGGCGTAAAACCCGACAGTCGCAGCAACTTCAAGAATTTGTGAGCTTGCCCCACCTGATACTCCCGCGGCAGTGACGCCGACTTGCCTTTCCAATTCCGCTTGATGGACTGCAAACGTTTTCATCAAGGCGACGGATGACACGGCGAATCAAAAAATCTGCATGGCGTGAAAATCGGTCAATTTGACGGATTCAATCCGCGCATGGGCCGCGAGCAAGAACGAGATTGGGGGGAATTCGACATGCGTGCGACATGGCCGTCAGTGTCGCAGAGATGCGTCTCGGCGCGCGTGCGCCATGCGTTGTATCGACTTAATTCAGCACAATAGCAACGGTCACGCGCGCGGATGACACCGCCATTCCGCGCGATTCGATTCGCGCGCGATCGTATTGCGCGACATTTAATGTCGATGCGCAAAGGCGACGCGATGTCGCGCGACCTCTACCAGATCGTCTCGACATGCGTGAGTGCGCGGACTTTCGCGTTCTGAGTCACGAGCGCGCCGCCAAACGTGCGAGCCGTTGCGACGATGATGCGCTGATTGGCGGGCAAGGTCGGCGAGAGCCGCGCCGCGCGAAATGCGATCTCGGCGTCGACGGGCACGATCCGAACGCCTTCGATCGACGCGACCGTCGCGAGCCAGCTCGGCGTATCCATCGACAGCACAAGCTTGCCGCCCTCGACGAGATCGGCGACTTCGAGCGCACTGATCGACGAAATCAGAATTTCACCGCCATTGAGCTCTTTTTCGATCGCGTCGCGCGCGGCCTTGCTCAACGAGCGGCGGCCGCTCAACCAGCAGACCAGCGCATGCGTGTCCAGCGTGATCATTCACCGCTCTCGACACCGTTCGCGGCGACTTCGCCCGCGGGTTCGTCGATGCCGTTGAAATGAACGATCGACGCGCGCAGGACGTCGAGCGGACTCCTTTGCGGACGGCGATACGGCCGGATCTCGACCGTCGGCTCGCCGCGATCGGTCACGATGACCGTCTCACCGAGCGTTTCCACATGCCGTAGAAATTCGCAGGCCTTGGCCTTGAAGACCGTTTTCGAAACACGCTTTTCCATCTCTCGTTTCCCAGTAGCGGGCGCCGACACAAACCCGGCGCCCGGCGAACTCAAACCCGCCCGATGCTCCACCCTGATCGACCGGAATCCTCAATCGAGACGATTCCGCTGCGTCGCCAGGCGCGGGAGCATGCAAGCAGCAAGAAACGATGCTGCCGACTGCACGCTTCGCATCGCGCCGACAGCCCGCGATGCGAAGCGCTTCCCGCGACCTTAGGCCGCCCGCAGCGTATCGCCGCGTTCAAACTTCACTGCACGCTCCGCCGAATCGAACAGCACGGCGGCGTCCGGCGTCGCACGGATGCCGATCGACGCGCCCGTTGCCAGACCCGCGTCCTGCTTGTCGACCTTGATCGCGATCGGCTTCGACACACCGTCGATCCGCGCGTGCAGGATCGACACGTCGCCGAGATGCTCGAGCAGTTCGACCTTCGCCGCGAACCCCTCGCCGACCGGCGCGACGCTCAGATGCTCGGGCCGCACGCCCAGCGTCAGATCACCCGACAGCGCGCTCTGCGCGCGGCCCGACAGCGTGATCTGCCCGGCGCCGCTCGTGAGGCCGACAACCACGCCGGCTTCGCCTTGCGACACGAGCTGCGCGGGCAGCATGTTCATCTGCGGCGAGCCGAGGAAGCCCCCGACGAACTTGTTCGCCGGACGGTCGTAAAGCTCGAGCGGCGCACCGACCTGCTCGATGTTGCCCTTGTTGAACACGACGATCTGTTCGCCGAGCGTCATCGCTTCAACCTGATCGTGCGTCACGTAAATCATCGTCGTGCCGAGATCGCGGTGCAGCTTCGCGAGCTCGATCCGCATCTGCACACGCAACGCCGCATCGAGGTTCGACAGCGGTTCGTCGAACAGAAACACGCGCGGCTTGCGCACGATCGCGCGCCCGATAGCGACACGCTGACGCTGACCGCCCGACAATGCCTTCGGCTTGCGTTCGAGCAAATGGCCGATCTGCAGAATCTCCGCGGCGCGGCCGACCGAATCCTGAATCTCCTTCTTCGACGCGCCCGAGAGCTTGAGCGAAAAACCCATGTTCTCGGCGACCGTCATATGCGGATACAGCGCGTAGTTCTGGAACACCATCGAAATGCCGCGATCCGCGGGCGGCAAATCATTGACACGTTGACCGTCGATAAAGACGTCGCCGCCCGTGACGGTCTCGAGGCCCGCGATCATGCGCAGCATCGTCGACTTGCCGCAGCCCGACGGCCCGACAAATACGGTGAACTGACCATCCGGAATCTCGAGATTGACCCCTGAGATCACCTTCGGCCCTTCGCCGTATGATTTCTCGACGTTGCGTAGTACGAGTTCGCCCATCTTTACATCTCCTGATTTCAATACTGGACAGCCCTGACAGCATGCCCTTTTCCGGTTAACGATCGGTTGCGCCTGTATGGTGCGCAATAACGTCGCGTGACGCGCGGTCCTTGGCCGAAGCCCGGATCGCGGCCCGCGTAACCGATATCCAGCCGCTGAATGGGCGGTGGACCTGACCGGAAAAGATCGAAATCGTGGTCGGGTGTCCGCACCTCGGATCGGCGGTCCCGTCGGGACCTATGATCCGCCGTTCGCGCGCTCGCGGAGCACGCAGCCTTGGCGCCCGTCGTTACGGGTCGTTAAGCCGCGTGCGTCAGCGAACCGCGCATCCGAATCGAAGCTGGAGATCGGTCGGTGATTGTATGCCCCGACTTTCACCCTCAACAATTCGGACGGACCCCGGTCGGGCAAAATCTCAACGCCGATCGGTGATTTTGTAACGTCTCCTTGTGTCTTCGTCCTGCCCTTGTTCGGTTTGCGTTCCACCTTGCCCTGCTTCGTCAGGCTCGGCGCGCTGCAGCTTCCCCTCTGTTTTCGTGCCGCACGCCGGCTTTTTGCGTGCGTTTATCGCTTGCATTCGTCGCTTTGAAAGCGCATTCATTTGCGCTCGAAAAAAATAACCTACCCCGCCACGGTGTTCGATGCGCGGTCGAGCGCCGGCCGCGCCGCGCAGCTTTGCGTGGTCTCGCGGACTTCGAGCGTGAGCGGAATCGGATCCATCGTGACGGTCTCTCCTCGAATCAGTTGCACGACGGCGCGCGCCGCGAGGCAGCCGATCTCGTAGGTCGGCTGCCGGACCGTCGTCAGCGGCGGCGTCATATAGACGGAGGTCGGCAAATCGTCGAAGCCGACCAGCGACACGTCCTCGGGCACACGGATGCCGCGCCGATAGAGCACGAGCCGCGCGCCGTAGGCCATCTGGTCGTTCGAACAAAAGACCGCCGTCAGATGCGGCGCCGCGTCGAGCAAGCGCTCCATCGCGCGAAAACCGCCGGCCTCCGTGAAATCGGCCTGCACGACAAGGGACTCGTCGAATGCGACACCGGCATCGGCCAGCGCCGACCGGTAGCCGACGAGTCGTTCGATCGAATCGCCGTGATCCGGCGGTCCCGCGACGAACGCGATATGCCGGTGCCCAAGCCCAAGCAAATGTTCGGTCGCGTCGCGCGCGCCCGCCTCGTTGTCGATCGGCAGACACGCGAGCGAGGCGCGCGGCGCGAGCGATCGGCCCAGCACGACGAGCGGCGCACGCGCCGAATAGCGCACGAGCAAGTCTTCCGAGATCTGGCCATGCAGGACGATGACGCCGTCGACGCGTCGCGCGAGCAGTTGTTCGAGCCTTGCCGCCTCTTCCTCGGGGCTCCAGTGACTGCTGACGAACAACGGCGTCAGGCCCGGCTCGCGCAACGTATCTTCGATACCGCGCAGCCACTCGCCATAGAACGGACTCGCGATCGCCTGCGTAAGCACACCGATCGTATGGGTGCGGCCGCTCGCGAGGCTGCGCGCGAGGACGTTCGGCTGGTATTGGAATTCCGCAATCGCCTTCTCGACCGCCTGCTGCTTTGCATCAGAGACACGTGCCGTGCCATTGAGAATGCGCGACACCGTACTCGGCGACACCCCCGCCGCACGCGCGATTTCCTCAAGGGTGACATTACCCGTACGTGAAACTGAATCATTCATGGGATCCAGTTTAGGGTTCTTGCAAGCGCTTTCAAATATGGGAGAAACCCTTTATCGCATTGCAGCAAAACGGCTTGGAAGGCGATGCGATTCGGCATCGTGCCGAATTCGGAGGACATCGCGCTCAAGGCCGGGCGCGACGATGACGGAAAAGTCCGGCGGCGGCAAGCCGCGCGAGACATGCAGGCGGGATGTCCGGCACGCTCGATACCCGATAGGCGCCGCTCAAAAAACAAAACCGGTGGGACGCTGCTGGGGTAGCGTCACACCGGTCATTTCTACGAAACGTAGATCAAGATGCTGCGAATATTTTTAACGACTTATCGCACGACAGGTCCTGCGGAACGCGCTTCGATTAGAAGCCCGTCATGATCCCCGCGAACACGCCGGTCTGGCTGTGGCCATAACCCGGGTTGCCGTTCGCGAACGCGCCCGTCGACGTCGTGTTCGACTGGTTACCGTAGGCGCTGTCAGCCACCGACAGGTTCGACGTTGCGCTGTTGTGGACGTAGCCGAATTCCGTGTACAGGAACGTGCGCTTGGACAGGTTGTACGTGCCGGCGAGCGTGTACAGCGTTGCGTTACCGTTGCCGTTGTTGGCGTTCGCGTGGTAGACCGCGCCCGTCAGAGCCACAGCCGGCGTTGCTTGCCAGGCCACGCCACCCCATTCGTGGTCAACCGACGTCGGAACGCCGATGCCATCCGGGTTGCCGGCGGCCAGCGTTGCGTTGTCGACTGCATCCGGTGCGTTCAGGTGTTGGTAACCGGCGTAGAACTTGACCGGGCCCAGCGTGAACGTGCCGCCAGCCATCGCCGAACGCGAATGGTTGTAGACGTCGTCGAAGTGACCATCCGCGCCGCGGACTTCGTCATAGATCGCGCGCAGTTCGAGGCCGCCGAGATCGTAGACAGCTTCGATACCGTCCGTACGGCCTTGGCCGCCTGCCGTCGCCGACGTGTTCCAGTTGTAGTTGTTGGTCAGGTTGTATTGACCCTTCAACGTCAGACCGTACAGGTTCGGCGTCGTGTATTCGAAGCCGTTCGTGGCGCTCGACCAGTTACGGCCGCGGACCAGCGACGAGATGGCGTAAGCCTGCATCAGCTGCGGGTCGAGGCCCCAGCTATCTTGCATGAGTTCGCCAGCGCCGAGGTTACCCAGCTTGAACGTACCGTAGTTGGCGTTCTGGACACCGACGGTTGCGTGACGGCCGAAGAGGGCGCCAGCGAGTTGACCGTTCGTCGTATTGAGCTGACCTTCCAATTGGAAGATCACTTGCGTGCCGCCGCCGATATCTTCGGTACCTTGCATACCGAACCACGAGCAGCCCCAGTCACCGCTTTCCGCGGCCCACTGATGGCCGCCAGGCAGGCCGTTCATGTACTGAATGCCGTTGTCGATACGGCCATACAGCGTGACGCTGCTTTGTGCTTGAGCAGCGGCTGCGATCGCCAGCAGCGACGTGGTCAAAACAACCTTTTTCATTACGTCTCCTCGAGGATTAAAACGCGGGCGGCGCCCCTATGTGCCGGTATTGAGTACCGGCAAACGTCCGAATGTGCGAAATGTTCGTAATCACATTTCGGCGCAATTATAGGTTTCACTTTTTTTGTCGCAACCGCGTCTCAGTCTTAGGGAAAACGTTGTGCAATCAGATGCTTGCAGAGGCCAATCGGATGATGTAGCGCGAGAAGACAGTCCCTTTTCAGTGACTGCAAAAATAATGATCCCTTTATAAACAGTAGCTTGTGCCGATTTAAAAAATAACAACGCGTAGATAATAAGCAGGTTACTAATTTACCTTGAATATTATTATTCATCACTTGCCAAGGCAGTGATCCGAGCGCTTCGGCGAAAGCGCTTTCGGCGAACGTTGTATTCATGCGACGTGATTTTTTGCCGAAACCGGCCCCGATCGGGGCGTTTGCGCGTAAACCCGCGCCACATAAGCGTGAGCGGGGAATTTCGACGCTTCGGAATCCGATCGGTAGGGGTCGACGGGCGGGTCCGTACGTGACGAAGCGCATGCGCTTCACGCCCGCTCGACGATCGCTCGCGACGCGCGGCCGCGTTTCGTCGCACAGGCCTCGCCCGCCGAGCGGGGTCATCCGAAGATGCGCCTCATCGATCGCGTCGCGACGCCCGTCGCACGATCCCATCGCACGCTCTATATAGGGGCCATCGCCATGTTCACCAGCATCCTCGTTCATACCCCCCATTGGGTCTGGGGCGTCTTCGCGCTGTTGATCGTCGTCGGCGTCAAGCAGACGCTGCCGCGCCGCCGCTCCGTGCGCAGCGCGATCGCACTGCCGCTCGTGCTGACCGCGCTGTCGCTTTATGGCGTGGCGTCGAATTTCGCGCACGAACCGCTCGCGCTCGTCGCATGGGCCCTCGGGGCCGGCGCCTTGCTCGCGGGATCGCTCGCGACCGGCGCCTGGCGCGGCGTGCGCTGGTCCGCGAGCGGACGATGCCTCGTCGTGCCCGGCAGTTTCATCCCGCTCGTGTTGTTCATCGTGATCTTCATCGTCAAGTTCGGCGTCGGCATCGTGCTCGCGACCGATCCGGCGATGGGCGGCGACGCCGGTTTCGCGAGCGTGGTCGGTCTCATCTATGGCGCATTCAGCGGTACATTCCTCGGACGCGGCGTCGCCATGTGGCGCGTTGCCTACGAAGCCCTCCACCACGAAGCCGCGAGTTCGCCGCTATGACGTTTGTTCAGGCCCGCACGGGCCTCGATCCGGATCGCCGAAAGTTCGACGCATCGCGTGCGCTCAAGTGGTTCGGGCGCGAGTTGCGGGTCGCGATCCTGATCGGTATCGCGAGCACGGTCCTGTCGATGACGATCGCGCAGCAGCCGCTCGGATCGACGCTGATCTATACGTTCAGCATCACGATCTGTATCCAGGCGTTGATCGAGGCCGGTCGCTACGGTCTCGCCGCCACGCAGCGCAAACATCAGGGCGACGCCGCGCCCGCCCACCGGGCGTGGCCCGGCTGGGCCTGGATGATGCCGTGGCTCGCGTTCTCGGTCGCTGTCGGGTATGTCTGCGGACACGCGATCGGCGATCGGCTCAACGGTGTCCACCGCACCCCGTTCGCGGTGTTCCATGACGCATCGACATGGATGTCGAACTTCGGTCCCTCGTTCGCGCTCGCGATCGGATGCACGTATTTTTTCTATGCGCGGGGCCGGCTGGCGGTCCTTGAGGTGCGCACGCAGACCGCGCTGCGCAGCGCGGCCGAGACCCAGCTCAAGCTGCTCGTGTCACAGCTCGAGCCTCACATGCTGTTCAACACGCTCGCGAATCTGCGCGTGCTGATCGGCCAGGATCCGCAACGCGCCCAGGCGATGCTCGATCATCTGAACGGCTTTTTGCGCGCGACGCTCGATGCGTCGCGTTCGGACACGCATGCGTTGTCGGCCGAGTTCGCGCGGATCCGCGACTATCTCGCGCTCATGCAGGTTCGCATGGGTCCCCGTTTGCGCGGCACGCTCGATCTGCCGGGCGATCTCGGCGCGCTGCCGGTCCCGCCGCTGCTGTTGCAGCCGCTTGTCGAAAACGCGATCAAGCACGGTCTCGAGCCGAGCATCGCCGGCGGGGACATCGACGTGTCAGCCCGGCGCGAGGGACAGACGCTCGTGCTCCGCGTCCGCGATACGGGCGTCGGACTCGCGCACGCGCCCGCGGACGGCGCGCGATTCGGTATTCAACAGATCCGCGAGCGGCTAGCGGCGCTCTATGGCGATGCGGCGCATCTCGAACTCACGTCCCCGGACGACGGTCGCGGCGGCGCGCTCGCCACCGTGCGCGTGCCGATCGCGTAGGTCGGACGATCCACGATGCGTCTGTATCGCCGCCGGGTACCGATCGACGCGCTCTTTGCCTCCAGGATGACTTCATGCACGCGACCGCCTTGATTGCCGAAGACGAACCCTTGTTGGCCGCGAACCTGCAAGCGGAATTGATGCGCCGGTGGCCGGACCTCGAGATCGTCGCATGCGTCGGCGACGGCGCGTCGGCACTCGAACGCAGCCTCGACGCCCAGCCCGACATCGTGTTTCTCGATATCCGGATGCCGGGCATGAGCGGCCTCGACGCGGCGCAGGCGCTGATCGAGGACTGGCCCGATACCGGTCGACCGATGCCGCTGCTGGTATTCGTCACGGCGTTCGACGAGTACGCGGTCGATGCGTTCGAACGCGCGGCCCTCGACTACGTGCTCAAACCCGTGCAGCCCGAGCGTCTCGCGAGGACGTGCGAGCGTTTGCAGAACGCGCTGCGCGCGCGTGCGCGGACTGTCGGCTCGGGCATGGATACGGCGCTCGAACCGATGATCGATCGATTGCGCGGCCTGCTCGGCACGGCGGATCGCACGGCGGGCGCGGCGTCGGCCGTCGAACCCCTGCGGATGATTCAGGCCAGCGCGGGCAATACGATCACGATGATCGCCATCGACGAGGTCATCTATTTCGAGGCCGCGGACAAATATGTGCGCGTGATGACCGAAGATCGCGAGCACTTGATCCGTACACCGCTGCGCGAACTGCTGCCGCGACTCGACCCCGCGCGGTTCTGGCAGATCCACCGCGGCACCATCGTGCGCGCCGACGCGATCGCGAGCGCATCGCGCGACGAAACAGGCAAGCTCACATTGAGCCTGCGCCGACATCCGGCGAAGCTTGCCGTGAGCCGCCTCTATATGGACCGATTCAAAGCCTTGTAAGCGTGTCTTGAATCGCCAGTCCGGAAAGGCTTTCGACATCCATTCAATCGGCATCGTTGCCTAAAAGGGGCAATATCGACCGCCGCCTGAATCGCCATTGCCATTAAACTGACATGTTTGTCAGCACAACAAAAATCAGCAACCCCATGTTTCTAAGTGAATTTATTTTTATTACGGTTGGTGACGCGATTATATCGGCGCGCAAATAGCGAATATTTGCATCGATATCACCGGTGACGGCCTTAGGGATGGGTGCATTTTGCCGATAGAGAGATGCGTAGGGCCCGGCAACTCTCAAGGATTTTCGAATGCGTATCTGGCAAAAGCTGTCGATTCAAAACAAATTAATCATGAGCATGGCAAGTTGCCTGCTCGTGTTCGTCGCCATTTCGAGTGGTCTGAGTGTCTGGCTGATCGGTGACACGATGCGGACGCGTGTCGTCGAAGAGGAATTGCCGACGGCGGTCAACGGGATTCGTGCGGATGTGCAGCGTCAGCTTGCGGGCCCCATTGCGGCTTCGCGCGCGGTGGCGGGTGATGCGTTCCTCCAGCAATGGGAGGCCGATGGCGAGCCGGACGCGGGCACACGGATCTGGACGCAGCTCGCGAACCAGATGAAGGCCGAGCAGCATGCCGCGTCCGTGCAGTGGGTCTCGACGAAAAGCGGCAACTATTATTCCGAGTCGGGTTTGTTGCGCAAGATCGGCGACGGCGATCGGTGGTTGAGCGCGTTCCTTGCGACGGGCAAGCCGTTCGAGGTCAATATGGACCACGACGTGGGGCTCGGCGGCTACATGATGTTCATTAACGCGCGTGTGCAAGACAGCGCGGGCGAAGCGATCGGCGCGGCGGGCATGAGCTTGTCCGTCGATGCGCTTGCGAAGGGGATTGCGACGTACAAGATCGGCGAGACCGGCTTCGCGTATCTCGTGCGGCCTGACGGCGCGCTCATGATGCATCGCGATACGTCGCTGATCGACGGCAAGCATTTCCTCAAGGATTTCCCGGGCATGCCGGACAGCGCGCAAGCGACGTTGCTTGCGGGACAGCCGTACGCGTACATGGCGTACAAGAGCGCGGGCGGGTCGCGGTTCATCGCGACGTCGTTCATTCCCGAGCTCAATGCGTATGTCGTCGTCGAGGCGCCGGAGGCGGAGTTGCTGGGCCCGGTGACGCGGGCGATTCGCAATGTTTCGGTGTTGGCGGCGGTGGTGGGATTGGGTGTCGCATTGCTTGTGATCGTATTTGTCGGCCGTGCGATTTCGGCGCCGATCCGGCGCGCGGCGACGTTGTTGTCAGAGATCGCGAGCGGGCACGGCGACCTCACGCGTCGTATGACGGTTGAGGGAGAGGACGAGATCAGTCAGCTCTCCGATGCGTTCAATCGCTTTGTGTCGTCGTTGTCGACGCTGGTGCATCGGGTGCGTGGGGCGTCGGCGTCGATTGCGACCGGCTCGTCGCAGATCGCGACGGGCAATGCGGATTTGAGTGCGCGGACCGAAATGCAGTCGGGCAACCTCGAGCGCACGGCGTCGTCGATGGAGCAGATCACGGCGGCGGTCAAGAACAACACGGAAACGGCGCGGAGTGCCGCGCAGATGGTCACCGATGCATCACGGACGGCGGGGCGAGGCGGGGAGGTGGTCGGGCAGGTCGTGAGTACGATGGAGCAGATCAACGATGCGTCGAAGCAGATTTCGGAAATCATCGTGTTGATCGACAGTATTTCGTTCCAGACGAACATTCTCGCCCTGAATGCCGCGGTCGAAGCGGCGCGGGCGGGAGAACAGGGGCGGGGCTTCGCGGTGGTCGCGTCGGAGGTGCGCAATCTTGCGCAGCGTAGCGCGCAGGCGGCGAAGGAGATCAAGACGTTGATCGAGCACAGCGCGGGGACGGTTGCAGTGGGTTCGCGTCTCGTCGGCGAGGCCGGCGAGGTGATGAGCGAGATCGTTTCGCAGGTGCAGGGGGTCAGCACGATGATGAACGAGATCGCGACGGCGAGTCTCGAGCAGAGCTCGGGCATCGACCAGATCGGCGATGCGGTCCAGCAGCTTGACGAGATGACGCAGCAGAACGCGGCGCTTGTCGAAGAGAGTGCGGCCGCGGCCGAAAGTCTCAGACAGCAGGCGGCGGAGCTGAGTCAGTTGATGGCGGTGTTCAAGGTGGAGGAGGCAGGGGCGGTGTGACGTGTGCCGCGTTCGAGTCGGCGCCGTCGAGTGCGACGGCGTCGATGTCGGTCGATATCGATGTCCGTGAATTGCGGAGCAAAGGCGTGAATTGCGGAGCGAGGGCCTGGATTGCGGAGCGAGAAGAGGGCGTGCCGTCGAGCGAAACGGCCTCGCAAAAGAAAAGGGCCTAGCGTGCGCTAGGCCCTTCGAATTCGGTGGTGGGGCGTGAGTGACTCGAACACTCGACCTACGGATTAAGAGTCCGCTGCTCTACCAACTGAGCTAACGCCCCAACAGAGGCCGAACTATAGCACAGCTTTTTTGCAGTGCGCCACCTCTATTCGAAAAAATTCCGATATTTCTGCACCTAGAGCCCGTCCTCGCCCGTCAAATCAGGGCCGACGCGGTATTGTCGGAGCCTCGGAGGCCATATTGCCTCGCCTTTGCTCCCAGGGATTCAGGATGTTCGATCAAGTTGTGTTCGCCGGCGGCGGCAATCGATGCTGGTGGCAAGCCGGGTTCTGGAACGTCGTGTCCGCCCGCTTCGACCTCAAACCGCGTCTGATCTCGGGGATCTCGGCCGGCGCGGCAACCGCCTGCATGCTGTTCACGCGCGACTCGAAATGGGTCATGAACTACTACCAGGACGCGCTCCGTCATAACAAGAAAAACGTCTACTGGGGCAACCTCATCGCACGCGGCAAGCCCATCTTTCCGCACTACAAGATCTATCGACAAGCCCTGCTCGACATCTACGGCGAGCCCTTCGAGATGCTCCAGCGCGCTCCTGAAATCCGCGTCGGCATTTCGCATCTGCCACGCTGGCTCGGCGCGCGCTCGGGCGTCATGACCGCACTGATCGCGTACAACATCGAAAAACACATCCGCAAGACGCTCCACCCGACACTCGGTCGCCAGATCGGCTTTCATCGAGAATTCATTCGCGTCCAGGACTGCCCGAGCGTCGAACACCTCGCAGACCTCATGCTCCAGTCGTCCTGCACGCCACCGTTCACGCCCGTGCTGCGTCGCGACGGCAAACCCGTGCTCGACGGCGGCATGGTCGACAACGTACCCGTCGACGGGCTCGATGACACGCCCGGCATGGTGCTCGTGCTCGTCACGCGCCGCTATCCTCGCCCGCAGATGTTCGTGATCAATCACGAACTCCAGCACCGACTCTACGTGCAACCGTCAAGCAAGGTGCCGATCTCGAGCTGGGACTACACGAGCCCCCAGCAGATGCAGCACGCCTATGACCTCGGCCGCCGCGACGGCGACGCCTTCATCGAACGCGCGCCCGACTTCATCGCGTCGACGCTCGCACACTGACGCCGCGACGAAGCACCACACGATCGCTCGAACACGTCGCCACACGCCGATACGTGCGCTCGACAATGACATATCGCCGCATGATCGCCCTACGCTGACCGGGCCTCCATCGAGGCTCGCCGTACCGAATCGCGCACGCACCTGCTGATGCCATGGCGTGCAACTTCCGCTAAAACCGTAGCTTCGGTTGGGACCTCCGGTTGGGACCTCGGTTGAGGCTTCCGCCGACGCTTAGGTCGGGACTTCGGTTAGCGCTTCGACCGTGGCTTCGGTTGGAACGTCGATCGGGACTTCGGTTGGGCTTTCGACAGGGACTTCGACAGAAACTTTACCCCGGGTCTCGGTCGCGGCTTCGGCGAGCACTTCGGCCGGGTCTTCGACAGGCCTCGCGAGAAGCCTCGGCAGAGCGAGCCAACAAGGCTTCGATTCGAGCGTCAATCGGACCTGCCATCGAACGGCAAGCGCACCTCGACCGATACCGCGCGAACGACAGCGACCGAAGCTCACAGGCCGACCGCACCGTCCTCTCGCAACCCAACCCGCACCCCGCGCCCCTCTACGTCCTCGCGCGACGATGCTTGCTCAAGGCTTCGGGATTGACGGCACTTTCGGTCTTGCCGTCGAGATAGTCGAGAATGTTCTGGAACGCGACGCTGAAATACAGTTCGTAACTCTCGTGCTCGACATAGCCGATATGCGGCGTGCACACGGCGTTCTCCATCCTCAACAGGCTATGTCCCTGCAGGATCGGCTCGCTCTCGAACACGTCGACTGCGACCATCCCTGGCCGCCCTTCGGTCAACGCGCTCACGATCGCGTTCTCCTCGAGCAACTCGGCGCGACTCGTGTTCACGAACAACGCCGTCGGCTTCATCTGCAAGAGATCGTGGCGATTGATAATGCCGCGCGTGTCGTCATGCAGCCGCAGGTGCACGGTCAATACGTCGGACTCCCGAAAAAGCGCCTCACGACTTTCGGCAACGTCGTAGCCATCCTTGCGCGCCGCCGTCAACGAATGCTCACGGCCCCAGACGACCACCTTCATCCCGAAAGCACGACCATATCCGGCCACGAGTTGCCCGATCTTTCCATAACCCCAGATGCCAAGCGTCTGCCCGCGCAACACATGACCCAGGCCGAAGTTCGCCGGCATCGACGAGGTCTTGAGACCCGATTGCTGCCAGGCGCCCTGCTTGAGGTTCGCGACATATTGCGGAATGCGCCGCTGCGCGGCCATGATCAACGCCCACGTCAATTCGGCCGGCGCGACCGGCGACCCCCTGCCCTCGAGAACGACGATGCCGCGTTCGGTACACGCGTCGATATCGATATGTCCGCTCCCGACACGGCCCGTCTGCGAAATGACATGAAGCTTCGGAAGCTTGTCGAGCAACTGCGCCGTCACGCGCGTGCGCTCGCGAATCAGCACCAGCGCTTCCGTCTCGGCAAGCCGGCTCGACAATTGACCGATCCCGCGCACCGTGTTGTTGAACACCTTGACGTCGTGATCGGCGAGCAAGGAAAAGCAGTCAAGCTTACGGACTGCGTCCTGATAGTCGTCGAGAATGGCAATTTTCATCTTTACTGGATTCGAGGCAGGCATATATCGCCATTGAACACGATAGACCCAGCGCGTGTCCGAGCGCGCTTGCCTTGTAGTTGTAACAGTTCGTCAACGGCTCACGCAAGTTTTTGAGGCCGCAAGGCATCCGAAGAATCAGGCCTGGCATCAGGCATCCGCGGCGGACGGCTCGGCGAGCGAGCGTCGGCATCGTGCCCAAACGGTTGAAACGCACGGAGGGGCGATCAAACTGGCAGCGCCGTCATCATGCAGCGGCGCGCACGCGAACCCGCGAGGGGGCCGTAGGGCACCACGTCGACAGAGACGCATGGCGCGCGCACTTCGGTCATTTCGCGGGTTTCGCCAATCGCCGAAGCGAGGCCGGATGCGAAACGGGAGCCTGAGCCGACGAGACAACGCACGGCCCGGTCGAATGCAAGCGCCGATCAGCAGACTCGAAAGCCTCGCGCGATCTTGTCACCCAACGCAGGCATTCGATTCGTATCCAGGCCAACGCAAGCGTATGTCCCCCGGACGCCGGCTTCCACGCCGATCAGGTCGGCTCGATCAAATCGCACGACCTCTTCACGCGACGCAGGCATTCGATCCCGCATCCGGGCAACGCTGGCGTACGCCCCCGGACGCGGGCGCCCACCCCGATCGGGTCGATTCGATCGACTCGCACGGAATTTCACGCGACGCGCGCATTCGATCCGCATCCAGGGCAACGCAAGCGTATGCCCCCGGTCGCGGGCGCCCACGCCGATCAGGTCGACTCGGTCGCCTTGCGCGGCGCCTTCTTCGCCGCGACCTTGGTGGCGGCGGTCTTCGAGGCCGCCGTCTTGGTCGCGCCCGACTTCGCGGCCGTTGTCGTCGACTTGGCCGGGGTCTTCGAGGCCGCCGTCTTGGCTGCCGTCTTGCGCGCGGGCGCCGACACGGCCTCCGCACCTTGCGCGGCGTCGCCGTCGGATTCCGCTGAATCATCCGATCGCGCGGACTTCGCGGCCACCTTGCCGGCCGTTTTCGACGCGGCGCCGTCCTTGCCCGGTTTCGGCTCCTTCTTCTCGAACTCGAAACCGATCGAACCGTCCTTCTGCTTGACGAGGAATGCCTTGAAATTGCGTCCCGTCCGCGACGACTTGAAGCCCGTCAGCAAGTCGGTACGCCCCTCGTTGAGCAGCTTGGCCATCTGCTCACGCGACATTTCCTGCTGAAGGATGACCTTGCCCGAGCGGAAATCGCACGACTTCGGACTCGTCGTCGTGTTTTCGCAGACATAGCTCATCCCGAGTTCGAACACGCGCCCGCCACACTTCGGACACGTGCCGACCGGCTCCTGCGTCGAGAAATCCGGGGCCTCGCCATCCTCGCCGCCCTGGTCCTGGCCGAAGTCGAATTCAAGCTTGAAGTTCTTGATCTCGTCGTCGAACGTGAGCTTGAGAATTGCCGAAAACGGCCGGCCCATCTTGCTGCGGAAGCCCGACAGCGGGCCGATTTCCTTCTTGCCGAGCAACTCCTCGACCTCGGCGATCTCGAACTGACGCCCCGCCGGCACCTTTGTGATCGAGAATTCGCACTTCGTGCACGCGAAGCGGCGATAGTTCTCCTTGACCTGACCGCCGCAATTCGGACACGGCGTCTCGAGCGTCGCATAGTCGCCCGGAATCGTGTCCGAGTCGTATTCCTTCGCGCGCTTGACGATCGTCTGCGTCATCTGCGCGATCTCGCGCATAAAGGCGTCGCGCGGCAACAGGCCACGCTCCATCTGCGCCAGCTTGTGTTCCCATTCGCCCGTGAGCTCGGGCGCGGTCAACTCCTCGACGCCCAGCCCGCGCAGCAACGTCATGAGCTGAAACGCCTTGGCCGTCGGAATCAGGTCGCGTCCTTCGCGCAGCAGATACTTTTCCGCGAGCAAACCTTCGATGATCGCCGCTCGCGTGGCCGGCGTACCGAGTCCCTTGGCCGCCATCGCCTCGCGCAACTCGTCGTCCTCGACGAGCTTGCCCGCGCCCTCCATCGCCGAGAGCAGCGTCGCTTCGTTATAGCGCGCGGGCGGCTTGGTCACGAGTGCATGCGCGGCAATCGACTCCGT
The DNA here is from genome assembly GCF_003628125.1 of Pararobbsia silviterrae. Classification (GTDB taxonomy): domain Bacteria; phylum Pseudomonadota; class Gammaproteobacteria; order Burkholderiales; family Burkholderiaceae; genus Pararobbsia; species Pararobbsia silviterrae. The sequence continues at coordinate 297,924 of NZ_RBZU01000001.1, read as the reverse complement.
GCGAACCTTCTCGTCCTTCGCAACCGGCACGAGGTTCGCGTCGTCGCCCGCGGCATCGCGGCCGTAGATCTGCAGCCAGCCCGGATTGACGAGCACCTTGCCTTCGGTCTTGAAGAAATGACCGACCACTTCGGTGATCCGCGTCGTGACCTGAAATTCGGCCGCCGGGAAAAACACCGCGAGGAAGCGCTTGACGACGAGGTCGTAAAGCTTCTGCTCGGGTTCCGACAGGTTCTTCGGCTCCTGCAGCGTCGGAATGATCGCGAAGTGGTCGCTGATCTTCGAGTTGTCGAAGATGCGCTTGTTCGGCTTGACCCAGCCCTTGTCGAGCGCCTGTTTCGCGAACGGCAGGTAGTTGTTCGAGCCCTTGAGCATCTCGAGCGTGCCCTTGACGGTATCGAGATAGTCTTCGGGCAGCGCGCGAGAATCGGTCCGCGGGTACGTCAGGACCTTGTGCTTTTCGTAGAGCGCTTGCGCGAGGCCCAAGGTGTTCTTGGCCGAGAAACCGAATCGGCCATTCGCTTCGCGCTGCAAACTCGTCAGATCGAACAGCGACGGCGACATCTGCGTCGACGGCTTCGACTCCTCGGTCACCGTGCCCTGCTTGTCGCGGCACGCCGCGACCACGGACTCGGCGGCGGCAAGGCTCCAGAGGCGCGATTCGCGCTTCTCGGGGTCGAACTCGTCGCGCTTGAACTTCGGATCGAACCAGCGGCCTTCGTAGAAACCCGCCGCGCAAACGAAGTTCGCCTTGACCTCCCAGTAGTCGCGCGACACGAAGCGACGGATCTTCTCTTCGCGCTCGACGACGATCGACAGCGTCGGCGTCTGGACGCGACCCACGGTCGTCAGAAAGAAACCGCCGCCCTTGCTGTTGAACGCGGTCATCGCGCGCGTGCCGTTGATGCCGACGAGCCAATCGGCCTCCGAACGGCAGCGCGCGGCATCGGCCAGCGGCAACATTTCGTTGTCGGTACGCAGGCTCGCGAACCCTTCGCGAATCGACTGCGGCGTCATCGACTGGAGCCAGAGGCGCTGCACGGGTTGCTTGGCCTTCGCATGCTGCGCGATCAGCCGGAAAATGAGCTCGCCCTCACGCCCCGCGTCACATGCGTTGATCAGGCGGTCGATGTCCTTGCGTTTGATCAGGCGCGTCAGCACCTTGAGTCGCGATTCGCTTTTCGCAATCGGATTCAAATCGAAATGCGGCGGAATCACGGGCAGATTCGTGAAACTCCATTTGCCGCGTTTGACGTCGTATTCCTCCGGCGCGGCGATTTCCAACAAATGGCCGACAGCCGACGAGATGACATAGTCGTCACTCTCGAAATACTCGTCATGTTTGGTAAAGCCGCCCAGCGCGCGTGCGATGTCGTTCGCAACCGACGGCTTCTCGGCGATGATCAGTGCTTTTCCCATGACGATTCAGTGGTGTGGCCTGTAAAGAGGTTGACTGTGAGACGAACGCTTTATAGCACACCGTTCGCCGAGAACCAGGGGCGGTCTCGACTTGCCCCGTCCTTGCCCCGTCGCGCGCTCGTCAAGCAAAGGGTGCGCCAGTCGTGGTCGGCGGCGGGCTCGGGCCTGCCATGCGGCGGCCATCTTAGGGCCGCCCCGATGGCCACGCAAGCAGGGACGCGCGCGAACGCGACGTCGTGGCCGCCAAGCACCGGCCAAACGGCGCGCCCGTCGACGCGCCTGGGCGCGCGATCTAGGCTGCGGCGAGTGCCTTACGCAGCTTGAGTCCGCCGAGCGCCCCGCCGTCGTTCGAGAATTCCTCGAGCATGCGCTCGACGATTCGAGGCTGCGGCAGCACGGTTCCGAAAAATCGCGTGGCCACGCCATCTTCGATCAGGATCGTCGGAAAATTCTCGACATCGAGTTCATCGACGAACTCCGAGTGCGTCTCGACGTCGATCCATACGAAACACGCGGCCGGATGCGAGCGCGCGAGCGTCTCGAACATGGCCCGATACTCGCGACAGGTGCCGCACCACTCGGCGCACAGGCACACGACAAGCATCGTTGTCGGATCGGAGAGTCGCGACGCAATCGTTTCTGCGTCGGTATCGAGGTCGAGAATCGCCATACGTGTTGAAATGTCTGAAACCGCGATTGGCCGTCGTTCCGCGTTGCGCGAAACGGTGCGGCGCAGCACACGCACCCAAGCGAGCACCAATCGAACCGAATGTAGCATGCCGCGCGTGACCGCGTGATCGATGCCCCTATCAGGGTTATCGGCGGCTTGTCGACATTCTTTGGGGGTGTCCGACGGGGGCCGTGATCATCGACCCCGCGCCGACGCCCGCTTCGACATTCGGTCGAGCTTCGCGCCGGCGTGATGTCGAAGCGCATCGCGTTCGCGGGCTCCAGCGCACATGCACACCGCGTCGCGTGACGTCGCGTCGCGCGCCCTGCAGAATCGGATCGGCCGATGCAGGTCCGTGATGCGGGTTGACGGTGGTGGGCATCGCGTCTCGCTGCGTCGCTCCTCAAGCGCCTGTCCTCACGAGCGCACAGCCCGACTGCCATTCGACCCGCCCATCGAGTTCGAGCGCGAGCACCGCAGCCTGAACCGCGGCGCCGTCGAACCCGGTCCTCGCGATCAGCACATCGAGCGGCGTCGGATCGTGTCCGAGCGCCTCCCAGACCGCTTCGACCGCACGCGATGGGCCCGACGCGCGTGACAGACGCGACGGACACGCGCCAAACCCGCGTCCTCGAATCGTGGACGATGGCGAATCAACGCACGCGCGCCGGCCGTCTCGCTCTTGCTGCTCTTGCTGCTCTTGCTGCTCTTCCTGCAAGTTCAGCGTATTCGGCGTATTCGGCGTGTTCGGCGTGTTCGAAGCATTGTGCGAATGCCGCGGGCGCTGCGCATGCCGTGAGCGCGAGCGACTCCGCCGCTGGGCCTTTCCACACCCGGAGGCGACTTCGGCCTCGGGACACACGAGTCCGAGCGCGGCGAGCAGATCCACCGGCGACTCGACGAGCATCGCGCCTTCTCGAATCAGCCGATTGCAGCCGCGTTTGTAGGACGCCTCGACCGAGCCCGGGATCGCATAGACATCGCGCCCATAATCCACGGCAAGCTGCGCCGTGATCAACGACCCCGAGTGCGGCGTCGCCTCGACGACGAGCACCCCCTTGGCCAGCGCGGCGATGACCCGGTTGCGTCTCGGGAAGTGCGCGGGCCGGGGCGGCGTCCCGAGCGGCCACTCGGAAACGATCGCGCCGTCGATGCCGATGCGCTCGCCGAGATCGATGTTCTCATGCGGATAGATACGATCCGCGCCCGTCCCGACGACCGCGACCGTTCCTCCGGGCGTCGACAGCGCGCTCGCATGGGCCACGGCGTCGATCCCCATCGCCAGCCCCGAAATCACGGTAACGCCCGCCTCACCCAACGCGCGCGCGAATTTATCGGCCTGAACCCGACCCGCGTGCGTCGCGCGCCGGCTGCCGACCACCGCGATCGCCGGCTCCCCGGCAGGCCCCGGATGCAACCGTTCAAGCCGCCCCTTGACGAAGAGGAGCGGCGGCGGATCCGGCGATTCGAGCAGCGCCGGCGGATACGCGGGATCGCCGAGCACGACGAGATGATGGCGCGTCTCGGCGAGCCACGCCGAGACGCGGTCGACATCGGCAAGGAACGCCGCCGAGTGTGGTCCGACGAGATAATCGGCAACGGCGCGCCCGATATAAGGTTCGAGCGCCGCGGGTCGCATATTCACGATATGAACGGGTAAGCCGAATCGATCGAGCAATCGACGGATCCGAATCGGGCCAAGCTGCGGCGTCCATGCGAGCCGCAACCACGCATGAAGCTCGTCCGGGTCGAGACGCTGCGCGCGGATGTGCGAGGGCGATTTCGGTCGATGCGTCTCGTCCCGCTTGGGGTCTGATGTCATTGCGCGCTCCAGCGTCGTTCGCGAACCCGACGGGGAAATCTCGGTCGGCCCGCGTCGGTTGTGTCGGTTGTGTCGGTTGTGTCGGTTGTGTCGGTTGTGTCGGTTGTGTCGGTTGGCTTGGTTGTGTCATCGCCGACGCGGTTTGCACCACCTGCGTTGTCCGCGCCGCTCCACCGACCAGCCAAGCGAGACGGCCGGGAAATTCGCCCGCAACGCCCGTCAGACGGGGCTCTCGGCCCTGTGCTAGACTTCAGCCATTCATCCATCTCTTGCAGTTGGCGCCCACCGCCCCGATCACCGCAGCTTCGCTCAAGGTGCCGCGATCGCGCGGCTATTTGCATTGAATCCGGGGAAATCGTCCTCATATTCTGCTGGGCGCCGACCGCGCGCGACAATTCGGCCAAACGGCCAGTCGCGGGACGCGGCTCCGGTGACGGCGTGGCCGACTTAGATTTCGCACGGATTTCGATATGGCATTGCTCAATATTCTTCAGTACCCGGACAAGCGCCTGCACAAGGTCGCGAAACCCGTCGCTCAGGTCGACGACCGCATCCGCAAGCTCGTCGCCGATATGGCTGAAACGATGTATGCCGCGCCCGGAATCGGTCTCGCCGCGACACAGGTCGACGTCCACGAACGCGTGATCGTCATGGACATTTCGGAGTCGCACGACGAACTGCTCGTGCTGATCAATCCGGAAATCGTCTGGTCGAGCGACGAAAAGCAGCAGTACGAGGAAGGCTGCCTGTCGGTACCCGGCATCTACGACAAGGTCGAACGTCCCGAGCACGTGCGCGTGCGTGCGCTCAACGAGAAAGGCGAAACGTTTGAAATCGACGCCGACGGACTGCTCGCGGTCTGCATTCAGCACGAAATGGATCACCTGATGGGCCGCGTGTTCGTCGAATATCTGTCGCCGCTCAAGCAGACGCGGATCAAGACGAAGATGCGCAAACAGACCGCGGCCGCCTGATGGCCCATACGTTGCGCGTCATCTTTGCGGGCACCCCCGACTTCGCGGCGGCAGCACTCGAAGCCATCGTCGCGGCCGGCTTTCTGGTGCCGCTCGTGCTCACCCAACCCGATCGTCCCGCCGGCCGCGGCATGAAGCTCGCGGCCAGCGCGGTCAAGCAGACCGCGCTCGCGCATGGAATCCCGGTCTGCCAACCGCCGTCGCTGCGTCGTGAAGGCAAATACCCGGCCGAAGCCGCGGCGGCGCTCGACACGCTCAAATCGACGCCGCACGACGTCATGGTCGTCGCGGCCTACGGCCTGCTGTTGCCCCAGGAAGTGCTCGATATCCCCCCGCATGGCTGTCTGAACATCCATGGGTCGCTGCTGCCGCGCTGGCGCGGCGCCGCGCCGATCCATCGGGCGATCGAGGCGGGCGACGCGCAAACCGGCATCACGATCATGCAGATGGACGCGGGGCTCGACACGGGCCCGATGATTCGTGAATCGGCCGTGCCGATCGGCGCAAGCGACACCTACACGACGCTGCACGACACGCTCGCCGCACTCGGCGCAAAGATGATCGTCGACGCGCTCGTCGAACTCGAGACGAACGGCGCGCTCGCGGCGCGCGCGCAACCGGCCGACGGCGCGACGTACGCGCAAAAGATTTCAAAGGAAGAGGCCGCGATCGACTGGACTCGGTCCGCGCGCGCCCTGCAACGGCAGATCCGTGCCTTCGATCCATTTCCGGGCGCGATCGCGCACTGGAACGGCACGACGCTCAAGCTCTGGTCGGCCGACCTCGTCAACGCGCCGGAAAACGTCGGCGCCGTCGCGCCGGGCACGATCGTCTCGGCCGACACCCAGGGCGTTGTCGTCGCCTGCGGCGAGGGTACGCTGCGCGTGACCGAATTGCAAAAGCCGGGCGGCAAGCGTCTGTCCGCACGAGATTTTCTCGCGGGCGTCGACCTGCGATCGGGACAAACGCTTACACATAGCGCTTCCTGACGAGAGCAAGCGCTCACATTTCGCGCCGAGCTGAGTCGGATCGAGCTGAGTCGGATCGAGCTGAGTCGGATCGAGCTGTGTCGGATCGAGCTGTGTCGGATCGAGCTGTGTCGGGCCGGGCTGTGTCGAGTCGGGCCCGGGCCGCGCATGTCCGCCAAGCCATGCCGCGCGAAACCTTGCAGCGCCCACCAGGCCGTGAAGGCCCGCCGCGATCGTGCTGCATCGCTCTACAATGAAGCGGTTTCGTCGTGCAGGCGCCGCAGCGCTGGTCTGGAGTCGCCCATGTTAGGCATTACCTCATTTCCGTTTTTCGTTGTCGCCGTGCTGTTGCTGAACATCACGCCGGGCCCCGATACGGCGTTTATCGTCGGACGCAGCGTGAGCCAAGGACGCAAGGCCGGCATCGTATCCGCGCTCGGCATCTCGGCCGGATGCATCGTTCACACGCTGGCGGTGTCGTTCGGCCTGACCGCGATTCTCGCGGCCTCGGCAGCTGCCTTCACGGTCATCAAGATCGCGGGCGCGATCTATCTGATCTATCTCGGCGTCCGGCTGCTGTTGGCTCACAAGACCGCCCCCGCGGCGAATGCCGGCGCCCGCATCGCCGCGACGCAGGCCGAACACGCGGCAAAACACGACCCCGGTGCGCCGGCGCCCGCGCCGTCATCGACGACGGCCGAGATCAAGCCCGCGCGGCCGCTTCGATCGATCTTCGTCTCGGGTTTCTGGACGAACGTCCTGAATCCGAAGGTGATCCTGTTCTTCGTCTCGTTTTTTCCGCAGTTCGTCAGCACCGCGAGCCCCCACAAGACCCTCGCGTTTCTCGCGCTCGGCGCCGTCTTCGTGCTCATGAGTACCGTCTGGAACGGCGGCGTCGCATGGGTCGCGGGTTCGGTCACGGAACGCATGCGCGGCCGGCCCGCCGTGCGTCGATGGATCGATCGGGTCGTCGGCACGGCATTCATCGGCCTGGGTATGCGGCTCGCGGCCCTGCATCGTTGAACGCGAGAAAGCCCGGTCACGCGGCGTGTCGCGCAGCGCTGCACAGGGACGGCCTGCGCGGCACGAACGCACGGCGGCGCGGCGGCGCGACGCGGAGGATCCGGCGCCTGACGTCTGCATTGCGCGCTCGCTTTGCGAAATCGAATCGCTTGGGTCGCGGCATCATGATCCGCTCAGAAACGCGTGCTTGAATCGAGTCGGCACGATCGATCCGGCGCCTTGAATTTCCGCCGGCAACCCAAATCTAACAATCTCCTTTCAAATCGAGCTTCCCGCGAGGCAACGTCCATGTTCAACTGGGTCAAGACCGCCATGCTCATGGCGGCGATCACCGCGCTGTTCATCGTGATCGGCAGCGTGCTCGGCGGTCATCGCGGCATGGTCGTCGCGCTGTGCATCGCGCTGGCGATGAATGTCTTCTCGTACTGGTTCTCCGATCAGATGGTGCTGCGCATGTACAACGCGCGCGAAGTCGACGAGACGAGCGCGCCGCAGTTCTATCGGATGATCCGCGAACTTGCGACACGCGCGGGCCTGCCGATGCCGCGCGTCTACCTGATCGACGAAGCCGCCCCGAACGCGTTTGCGACGGGCCGCAATCCCGAACACGCCGCCGTCGCCGCGACCACCGGCATCCTGCGCGTACTGTCCGAGCGCGAAATGCGCGGCGTCATGGCGCATGAACTCGCCCACGTCAAACATCGCGACATCCTGCTCTCGACGATCTCCGCGACGATGGCCGGTGCGATCTCCGCGCTCGCGAATCTCGCGTTCCTGTTCGGCGGCCGCGACTCGGAAGGACGCCCGGCGAACCCGATCGCGGGCATCGCCGTCATGATCCTCGCCCCGATCGCCGCGAGCCTGATTCAGATGGCGATTTCCCGCGCACGCGAGTTCGAGGCGGATCGCGGCGGCGCCGAGATGTCGGGCGACCCTCAGGCGCTGGCGTCGGCACTCGACAAGATCCACCGCTATGCGAGCGGCACGCCGTTCCCGACGGCCGAAGCGCATCCGGCGACGGCACAGATGATGATCATGAATCCCTTGTCCGGACGCGGCGTCGCGAATCTGTTTTCGACGCACCCAAGCACCGAAGAGCGCGTCGCGCGGCTCATGGAGATGGCGCGCACGGGCCGATACGATCTATGACGGCTTGTTCGGCGTGAGAGGCGGAGCGGCTTGATCGCCGTGATCGCCGTGATCGCCGTGATCGCCGTGATCGCCGTAAGCGGCGTAAGCGGCGTAAGCGGCGTAAGCGGCGTAAGCGGCGTAAGCGGCGTAAGCGATCAGTCTCAAACAGCGACGCGGCGTACGCAGTCACGCGCCGAGATCCGACGCGCCCTCGAGCGCCGCGCCCAAAACGATCGCCGGCGGCGCGCCTGACGCCGATCGGCCCGCATCGGAAGCGACCCGACCTGCGCCGACGCCCACGTTACAATACCGATCCCGCCGGCGACCTATCCGGGTCGCCGGCTTTTTTGCTTCCGATCGGTCGTTGAATTTGCGCAAGCGTCTTTCCGTCCTTCATCTCGCCCCCGACTCACTCGGGTTCGCGCTCGACAGCGCCGCCCAGGCGGTGCGCGCCGTGCGCGCGGGAACGTCGCTGCCCGCGGCCATCGCCGAGGTCACGCGCTCGGACAAGGCGGCGCTCGCGCGCGGCGCGGTGCAGGACGTCGCCTATCGCACGATGCGCGCGCTCGCGACCGCAGACGCCCTCGTCGCGCGGATGATGCAGAAGGCGCCGCCCGAGCACGTTCATGACGTGCTCGTCTGCGCGCTGGCCTTGCTCGTCGACGAACCCGGCACCGCACCCGCGTACAACACCTTCACCGTCGTCGATCAGGCGGTCCATGCCGTCACCGCGCGCCGCGAGACGTCCTTTGCCAAAGGACTCGTGAACGCGGTCCTGCGCCGCTTCCTGCGCGAACGCGACGCATTGCTCGCCGCCGCTCGCGCAGCCGAACCCGCCCAATGGAACTATCCGCAGTGGTGGATCGATCGCGTGCGCGAAGCGTGGCCCGACCATTGGCAAGCGATTCTGAGCGCGGGGAATACGCGCGCGCCGTTGACGCTGCGCGTCAACCGCCGCAAGACGACACCCGAAGGTTATCTGGCGCGCCTCGCCGAAGCCGGCCTCGAAGCGCGGCTCGCCGGCGCGGACGCGCCCGACGCGATCGTGCTCGAGCGCGCCGTCCCCGTCGATCGCTTGCCGGGCTTCTTCGACGGCGACGTGTCGGTCCAGGATAGCGGTGCGCAGCGCGCCGCCCCGCTGCTCGGCGCCACCGACGGCATGCGCGCGCTCGACGCGTGCGCGGCGCCCGGCGGCAAAACCGGACATCTGCTCGAACGCGCGACGCTCGACCTCGTCGCCGTCGAGTCGAGCGCCGAGCGTGCGCCGCGCATCACCGAGAATCTCGAACGCCTCGCACTCGCCGCGACCGTCAAGGTCGGCGACGCCGCAGCGCCCGAATCCTGGTGGGACGGCACGCCGTTCGACCGCATCCTCGCCGACGTCCCGTGCTCCGCGTCAGGTATCGTGCGCCGCCACCCCGATATCCGCTGGCTGCGCCGCGAATCCGACATCGCGGCGCTCGCGGCCGAGCAGCGCCGGATTCTGACGGCGCTCTGGACCGTGCTCGCGCCCGGCGGCGAGTTGCTCTATGTGACATGCTCGCTGTTCCCCGAGGAAGGCGAACTGCAAGCCCAGTGGTTTGAAGCGGCGCAGCCAGATGCGGTACGATTGGACGCGCCGGGTCAGTTGCTTCCCTCAATCACCGGAGTGAGTCCGGCCAGCGACACGATGCCTGGTTCCGGATTCGATCACGACGGATTCTTCTACGCGCGCTTTCTAAAACGGTGATCCGCTTACGCCATTTCCCGCTGCGTTGGCTTGGGTTGTGCTGCATCGTGCTTGCGATGTGGATGTCCCATGCCGCCCGGGCGGACACGATCGCAGTCGACCGCGCGTCGCTCGAAGCGGACGGCACGTCGGGCTGGAGCCTCGATGCGCGCTTCGCGTTCGACCTGAACGGCAGCCTCGAAGACGCGGTCAACCGGGGCATTCCGCTCTACTTCACCACCGAGTTCGTGCTCACGCGCGGACGGTGGTACTGGTTCGACGAAGAAGCCGTCCGGACCCAGCAAAGCATTCGATTGTCGTTCCAGCCCTTGACGCGCGAATACCGCGTCTCGACCGGCAGCGGTCTGCAACTCGCGTTTCCGAGCCTCAAGGACGCACTCGCCGTCGTGCAGCACGTGACCTCGTGGCATGTCATCGATCGCAACCAGGTCTCGAACGACACCACGTATCAGGCATCGGTACGCATGCAGCTCGACGTCGCGCTGATGCCCAAACCGTTCCAGATCGACGCGGTCAACAACCGCGACTGGAATCTCGCATCGGATTGGAAGCGCTTTTCCTTTACTGTGAGCGACCATGGCAAACAGTAACGCGAACCTCAAGAGCTTCCTGACCCGGCTGCTGCTGTCGACCGTCGCGATCACGGCGTTGCTGCTGCTCGTGCTGCTCGCGCTCGCGAGCGCGAACACGGACTTCTTCGACCGCTACTACTCGTGGCTCTATGCCGCGAACGTGGCGATCGCGCTCGTGTTCCTGCTGATCATCGGCGGACTCGTCTGGATCATTTACGCACGCTTGCGGCAAGGCCGCTTCGGCACGCGGCTGCTTGCGAAGCTCGCGATCTTCTTCGCGCTCGTCGGGGTCCTGCCGGGCGGCATCATCTATCTCGTGTCGCTGCAGTTCGTCTCGCGAAGCATCGAATCGTGGTTCGACATCAACATCGAAACCGCGCTCGAATCGGGCCTCGACCTCGGCCGCGGCATGCTCGACAACGCGCTGTCCGATCTCCAAGGCAAGGCGCGCGCGATGGCCGACCAGCTCGGCACCGACCAGGATCCGTCGACACTGGCCCTGCTGCGGCTGCGCGATCAGTTCGGCGTGCACGACGCGACGATCATCGACGCGAACAACCACGTGATCGCGCAAGCCTCGTCGAACTTTGCGGCGCTCGTGCCGGACGATCTGCCGACGAATCTGATGATCCAGCAGGCGCGCGCGCGCGGCTATGCGGCGGTCGAGGGCGAACCCGACAGCGACCCGACCCTGTCGGGCGACTCGGCCAAGCGCGCGGCGCCGGCGAAGAACACGCCGCTCGAATTGCGCGTCGTGGTCCGGATCCCGAGCGGACTCGGCGCCGGTCTGCGCAACGACGAACGGTTCCTTCAGGTCACGCAGCCCGTCCAGCCGACGCTCGCGCAGAACGCCGAAGCCGTCCAGCGCGCGTATCGCGAATACTCCGAGAAGGCGCTCGGACGCACGGGCCTGCGCAAGATGTACATCGGCACGCTGACGCTCGCGCTGTTCCTCGCGACCTTCATCGCGATGCTGCTCGCGCTTGCGCTCGGCAATCAGCTCGCGCGTCCGCTGTTCCTGCTCGCCGAAGGCACCAAGGAAGTCGCGCGCGGCGACTACACGCCGAAACGCGAGATCAAGTCGAACGACGAACTGGGCTTCCTCACGCAATCGTTCAACGCGATGACGCGTCAGTTGTCCGAAGCGCGCGTGGCCGTCGAGCGCAATCGTGCGGCGCTCGAACAATCGAAGGCCTATCTCGAAAGCATTCTCGCGAACCTGACGGCCGGCGTGTTCGTATTCGATCGTCAATTCCGCCTGACGACCGCCAACGCCGGCGCCGAGCGGATCTTCCGCCAGCCCTTCGACGCGGCGCTGAATCAGCCGCTCGATCAGATCGGCGCGCTCAAGGAACTGGGCGCGATGGTCCGCAAGGCATTCGCCGACAGTCAGGCCACCGCGGGCCCCGACATGGGCGAGCGTCGCGGCCATTGGCAGCAGCAACTCGAAATCCCCGTGCCCGGCGAAGCGGATCCGCTGACGCTGCTCGTGCGCGGCGCGCCGCTGCTGCGCGCGCCCGCGAGCCCTGTCAACGGCGCGGCGCCGGAAGACGTTGCAGCGACGGATGGGTACGTCATTGTGTTCGACGACATTTCGGATGTGATATCGGCGCAGCGCTCGGTCGCATGGGGCGAGGTCGCGCGCCGGCTCGCACATGAAATCAAGAACCCGCTGACACCGATACAGCTCTCCGCCGAACGTCTCCAGATGAAGCTGACTGATAAGCTCGCGCCGGCCGATGCGGATGTCCTCAAGCGCGGCGCGACGACGATCGTCAATCAGGTCGCCGCGATGAAACGGATGGTCGACGACTTCCGCGAATACGCACGGACGCCGCCGGCCGTGCTGCAGAATCTGCAGCTGAACGATCTGGTGGCGGAGGTGCTCACGCTGTACGGCATCGACGATGCGAAGGGGCCGCTCAAGATCGAGCTGATGCCGTTGCCGATCATTCGCGGCGACGCGACGCAGATCCGGCAGGTCATTCACAACCTGCTGCAGAACGCGCTCGACGCGGTGGCCGAAACGCCAGGGCCGCGCGTGTTGCTCGAAACGCGAACAGTAGAATACGGAGACCCCGATGCGCTGGGTCGCAGTCGCCAGTCGGTACGGCTATCGATCTCCGATAACGGGCAGGGCTTCCCCGCGCGAATCCTGACGCGCGCATTCGAGCCGTATGTGACGACCAAGGCCAAGGGAACAGGCCTCGGACTTGCAACAGTCAAGAAGATTGTCGACGAGCACGGTGCGCGAATCGACATTCGCAACCGAACCAAGGCAGGCGATGGATCGATTGCCGGTGCGCAGGTCTCGATCCTGTTTCTCGAGCTCGCGGACGACACGGCCACGCAGAGAACAAAAGCAACAGCGCATACAAAGGTAGAGTAAATGGCAACCATCCTCGTGGTAGACGATGAAATGGGCATCCGCGAGTTGCTGTCGGAGATACTCAGCGACGAAGGGCATGCGGTGGACGTCGCAGAAAACGCGCAGGCGGCGCGTGAGTACTTCGAACAACAATCGCCGGATCTGGTGCTGCTCGATATCTGGATGCCGGACACCGACGGGGTGTCCTTGCTGAAGGAATGGGCCGCTCAGGGCCAGCTGAAAATGCCCGTGATCATGATGTCGGGGCACGCGACGATCGACACCGCCGTCGAGGCGACGAAGATCGGCGCGCTGAATTTCCTCGAAAAGCCGATCACGCTCCAAAAGCTGCTCAAGGCCGTCGAGCAGGGTCTCGAACGCGGCGCGATGCCGCCCGTCGTCGCGCCGCCCGCAGCCCCGGCCGGCGCACCGGGCATCGAGCCCGCGCCCGGCATCGACGGCGCGCCCGCGACGCCGAGCGCACCCGCTTCGCATGCGGGCGCGATTTCGTTCGATATCCCGCTGCGCGACGCGCGCGATGCGTTCGAGCGCGCGTACTTCGAGTACCACCTCGCGCGCGAGAACGGCAGCATGACGCGCGTCGCCGAAAAGACGGGACTCGAGCGCACGCACTTGTATCGCAAGCTCAAGCAGCTCGGCGTCGACCTCGGCAAGAACAAGGGCGAGTGAGAAGGGCGAATAAGCGAAATCCGGCCGCTCGAAAAAAGTTTCCGCCGAGGCTTGAACCGCTCGTCGAATCGCTGCTATACTTTCGCTTCTGCGTGGCCCGGTAGCTCAGTTGGTAGAGCAGCGGATTGAAAATCCGCGTGTCGGTGGTTCGATTCCGCCCCAGGCCACCATCGGAATCGAGTGGAAAGCCCAACCTGAACGGTTGGGCTTTTTGCATTTCGGCGCCCTTTTTCGTTCCGACGTCCGATTCAGCGCATCCGATCGGATCGCGCCCGATCCGGCACGGACCATGCGTCGCGCCTCATAGTGCGATAATGACTCGCACTCGAAGCCGCTTACCCGATCGCAACAATGACTTTCCACGCAGCGCCGACAGCGACCGCGTCGATCGACGCGCACCGCCCGGATTACGGACGCGGTACGCGGCGCACGTCCCGCGTGCATGCACACGGGAGGCGCGCGCAATGATCCATCGGCACGCACCCCGCAAACTCGGTTTGGTGCTCGGCGGCGGCGCCGCGCGCGGCTGGGCGCATATCGGCGCGATTCGCGCGCTCGAAGCGGCGGGCATTCACCCCGATATCGTCTGCGGCACGTCGATCGGCGCGCTCGTCGGCGCGGTCTATGCGAACGGCGATCTCGACTGGCTCGAAGACTGGGTTCAGCGGCTCACGTGGCAATCGGTGCTGCGCCTGCTCGATCTCAAGTTCTCGGGCGGCCTGCTCGGCGGCAAGAAGGTCCTCGATGTCTTCGCGCGCCAGTTCAACGGGCGCACGCTGACCGAACTCGCCAAACCGTTCGCGGCCGTCGCGACCGAACTCGATACGGGACGCGAGATCTGGCTTCAAGAAGGCAGCATCGTCAACGCGGTCCGTGCATCGATCGCGATTCCGGGGATCTTCCAGCCCGTCTTTCACGACGGCGTCTGGCTCGTCGACGGCGGACTCGCGAATCCCGTACCGGTCTCGGTCGCGCGTGCGATGCGTGCCGATTGCGTGATCGCGATCGACCTCAACAACGACATTCTGAACGGGCGCGACTTCGGCGGTCCCGCGCCCGACTTGCCGCCGCCGATCGCGAAGGAAGCGCTTACGGCCGGAGATGCGCCGCACGCCTCGGTCTCCGATGTCCTTTTGCCGGCCGCGGCCGAGGCCGAAGCAGACCCGGCGCGGCCCGTCGCGCTACGCAAGAACGGCAAGCCGTGGCCTCGATGGCTCGCGCCGAACCCCGCGTACGACGTCCATACGCCGCCGGCCCCGAGCGCGCGGATCCCGTCGCTGATGAGCGCGATCGGCCAGAGCATCGACATCATGCAGGTTCGCATCACGCGCAGCCGGCTCGCGGGCGAACCGGCCGACATCCTGATTCAGCCGCGGCTCGGCGGCATGCGGATCTTCGATTTCCATCACGCCGCGCCCGCGATCGAGGAAGGCCGAGCCGCCGTCGAACGCATGATGCCGGCCATTCGGTCACGGCTCGGGCTCGACGAACGCGACGGGTCGCGCGCCTAGCGACCGATGTCGAACGATTGGGCATCGCAGGATAGGCGGATAGCGGCGGCTCATCGTGTATGCGACCCGGCCTGCGATCCGGCGCCACGCGCGGCGCGCTTGGGCTCCGGACGGCGCTCTCGGCTACAATAGCGGGTTAGTCGTTTGCCGCTGCCCCCCAAGCTTCAATGTTCCGGCGACGACGCAGGGATCATCGGGAGTCCGTTGTGCAATCGACAAT
The DNA here is from genome assembly GCF_003628125.1 of Pararobbsia silviterrae. Taxonomy (GTDB): domain Bacteria; phylum Pseudomonadota; class Gammaproteobacteria; order Burkholderiales; family Burkholderiaceae; genus Pararobbsia; species Pararobbsia silviterrae. Next base: position 282,827 of record NZ_RBZU01000001.1, on the reverse strand, counting down.
GCGTGAAAGCGCGCGCCAAGGCGCGCTCGTGCTCTTTTCGGGCGGTCAGGATTCGGCCACCTGCCTCGCCTGGGCGCTCGACCGCTTCGACCATGTCGAGACGCTCGGTTTCGACTATGGCCAGCGCCACCGGATCGAACTCGAATGCCGCACGCAATTCCGCGAGCGCATCGTCGAGGTCATGCCGGCGACGCGCGCGCGGCTCGGCGACGATCACGTGATCGACCTCTCGGTGCTCGGCGCGATCAGCGACACGGCCATGACGCGCGACATCGAGATCGTCACGACGGCATCGGGCTTGCCGAATACCTTCGTGCCGGGACGCAATCTGATGTTCATGACGATCGCGGCGGCAATTGCTTATCGGCGCGGACTCCGCGTGATCGTCGGCGGCATGTGCGAGACGGACTTCTCGGGCTACCCGGACTGCCGCGACGATACGCTGAAGGCGCTCCAGGTTGCGCTGAACCTCGGCATGGACAGCCGCTTCGTGCTCGAAACGCCGTTGATGTGGCTCGACAAGGCCGACACTTGGCGCCTCGCGCGGTCGCTCGGCGGCGACCCGCTCGTGGACCTGATTCGCATGGACACGCACACGTGCTATCTCGGCGAACGCGGACTGCTCAACGACTGGGGCTATGGCTGCGGCGAGTGTCCGGCATGCAAGCTGCGCAAGCGCGGCTACGAGGCGTATCTTGCCAATGAACCCGTCGGCGCCGATCCGACACGGTGAGCGCCACGCTCCCCAACACGCACCGGGCCGAGATCCGGTGCTGATATGACGCTGTTACGATGACTTACGCTGTCAAGGAAATCTTCTATACGCTGCAGGGCGAAGGCGCGAATGCCGGGCGCCCGGCCGTGTTCTGCCGGTTCGCCGGATGCAATCTCTGGTCGGGCCGCGAACAGGACCGGGCCGAGGCCGTCTGCCAGTTCTGCGATACCGACTTCGTCGGCACCGACGGCGAGAACGGCGGCAAGTACGCGAGCGCCGAGGCGCTCGTCGCGCGCGTCGCATCGCTGTGGCCCGAAGACGAGGCCTATCGATTCATCGTCTGTACAGGCGGCGAGCCCTTGCTGCAGATCGACGCGACGCTGATCGACGCGCTGCACGCCGCCGGCTTTACGATCGCGATTGAAACGAACGGCACCTTGCCCGTCCCCGACGGTATCGACTGGGTCTGCGTGAGCCCGAAGGCCGATGCGGAACTCGTCGTCACGCGCGGCGACGAACTCAAGGTCGTCGTGCCGCAGGCGAACCAGCGGCTCGCGGACTACGAACGCCTCGACTTCACGTACTTCATGGTCCAGCCGATGGACAATGCGTCGCGCACGCTGAACACGCGACTTGCGATCGACTGGTGCAAACGGCACCCGCGCTGGCGTCTGTCGATGCAAACCCACAAATATCTGAACATTCCCTGAGCGGTCTGCCGTGCTTTCGATTACCCGAAAACTTGAATTCGACGCGGGCCACCGCATTCCCGATCATCGGAGCCAGTGCCGCAATCTGCACGGACATCGCTATGTCCTCGAGATCACGCTCGAAGGCGAACTCGTCGACGTCGAAGGCGCGCCCGACCGCGGCATGGTCATGGACTTCGCCGACGTCAAATCGCTCGCGAACACGCACCTCGTCGACCTCTGGGACCACGCGTTCCTCGTCTTCGAAGGCGACACGCAGGTCCGCGACTTTCTCGCGACGATGCCCGGCCACAAGACGGTCGTGCTCGATCGGATTCCGACCGTCGAAAATCTCGCGCTGGCGGCGTTCGGCATCCTGTCGAAGGTCTACGACCAGCACTACGGCGTGGACTTGCGCCTCAAGCGCGTACGTCTCTATGAGACGCCGAACTGCTGGGCCGACGCCGAACGCGCATAAACGCCGGCATCCCGTACGGTCCGACGACCGCTGCACGGCACGCGCCATGCAGCGGTTTTTTTACGTCCAGTATCATGGGGAGCGCAGCAGACCCGTAGGGAGAGAACGATGGACATGCCCGATCTCGATTCGATCCGCTCCCTGGGTCATGCCCATGCGCGCGCAATCACGCGCGCGCGCTCCGGACCTGCGCGCATCGTCTTGACCCGGATCGCCGCACTGCTCGTGACGATCGGTACGGTGACGTCGCCCGCGAGCGCCGCGGTGCCGGTCATGGCCGCCGCAGCATCGATCGCCTCCGGATCGACCGCATCGGAAGCACCGCCCCACGCGAGCAACCCGCCTCGGACTGCACCGCAAGACGCCCAGCCCCTGCACGCGAAGCCCGCCCCCGCGCAAAAGGAAACGCAGACCGCAATCGACGACTACGAGGCGGGCAACTATCCGGCCGCGCTCGGCGAATTCAAGGATGCGGCCGAGAAAGGCAATCGCCTCGCGGCATTCAACTACGCGATGATGAAGCTCAACGGCGAAGGCACGCCGGTCGACGTCCCCGAAGCCGAGCACTGGCTCAAGAAAGCCGCCGAGGCCGATATGTCGCACGCCCAGTACGCGTACGGCCGTCTGTTCGACGACGGCGTGCTCGAACGGCTCGATCCGGGCGAAGCCCATATCTGGTATCTGAAAGCCGCCAAGCAGGGACATGTGCAAGCGCAGATCGCGCTCGCGAATCAGTTCATGGACGGCCGCGGCACGAAGCAGGATTTCGCGCAGGCGTTCGTCTGGTATCACAAGGCGGCGCTCGCGGGCGACATGGCGTCCGAATACATCGTCGGCACCTACTACGAGCGCGGCGGCGACGGCGTTACGCCGAATCTCGAGACCGCACGGCAGTGGTATGCGAAGGCGGCCGCGCAGGGCGATCCGGCCGCGCTCGTCAACTACAAGGCGCTGACCGAAAAACTGCATCCGGCTGCAGCCGATCACGACGCGCCGGCCAGCGAATAGCGCGCCGGCGCATCGCGCCGCCTCAGCTCTGCATGAGCCGCTTCTGTTTGCCGACGCTCATGATGATGCCCACGCCGAGCCCGAGCGTCACGAGCGCGGTCCCGCCGTAACTCATGAACGGCAGCGGCACGCCGACCACGGGCAGAATCCCGCTGACCATGCCGACATTGACGAACGCGTACGTGAAGAACGACATCGCGAGTGCGCCGGCTAGCAAGCGCGCGAACAATGTCGCGCCGTTCGCCGCGACATAGAGTCCGCGCGCGATCAGACATAAGTAGAGAAAGAGCAGCGTGACCCCACCGACGAGACCGAACTCCTCGGAGAACACGGCGAAGATGAAATCGGTGTGCTTCTCGGGAATGAACTCGAGGTGCGCCTGCGTGCCCTTGAGCCATCCTTTGCCGAGCATGCCGCCCGAGCCGATCGCGATGACCGCCTGAATCGTGTGGAAGCCCTGGCCGAGCGGATCCGACTGCGGGTCGAGCAGGATGCAGATCCGATGCTTCTGGTAGTCGTGCATCATCGGCCACTTGACCTCGGGCTGGCAGATCTTGCTCTCGGTCGCGACGACGGTCCCCGCGCCGATCACGATCGCGAGCAGGACCGGCAGGATCAGCTTGAAGCTCAAGCCCGCGAAATAAATCACGAACAGACCCGACGCGAGCACGAGCACGGCCGTGCCGAGATCGGGCTGCTTCGCGATCAGCCCGACCGGGATCGCAAGCAGGATCAGGCCGACGATATAGTCGAACCACTTCACGACGCCTTCGCGCTTCTGGTAATACCACGCGAGCATCAGCGGCATCGCGATCTTCATGACCTCGGACGGCTGGATCACGACGCCGACGTTGATCCAACGCTTCGCGCCCTTGCGCGTGAGACCGAACAGCGCGACGCCGACAAGCAAACCGATGCCGACCGTATAGAGCGGTACGGCGAGTTTCATCAGCGTCTGCGTCGGGATATTCGCGATCGCCCACATCAAGGCGAACGTCAGCAGGATATTGCGGACCTGGTCCTCGACGCGGCCCGGCATGTCGAGGCTCGCGCTATAGAGCGTGACGATGCCCACGCCGAGCAGCAGGAACATGAACAGCGCGAGCGGTTTGTCGAAGCCGATGAACAACCGCTTGATGTGCGTGAAAACGGCGCGTGAATCGAGTTGCATAAGGGACCTCGTCAGTCGTCGCCGTTGGGGCTCGCGTGAGACACGGGCGTGTTGCCGCCCGTATCGACGCCGTTCAAGTTGACGCTATGGTCGTCCGCCGGCACGTCCGCGTCGGCCGGCGAAACCGTCACGCGGGGAGCGGGCGCTAGCGGCGCGCCCGTGTTGTCGGCCGGCGTCGTCGGCGCATTCGGCAGCGGCCGCTTCGGCGCCGCCTTGTCCGAACGCGGCGGCGTCGCTTCGGCCGCACTCGCGGCGGCACCGCTCGTGCCGTTCACACCGCTCGCACCACGCGGCACGGCGGCCGCGCCGCTTGCCGCGGACGCGGGCTGCGCGACACCGACCGCCGATGCCGCGATCGCGGCCGCCGTCGCGGCGCTTCCACCCGGCAGGGCCGCCGCGACCGACGCAGGCAAGGCGGCCTGCAGCGGCGTTTGCGGTCCGCCGCCGATGACGGGCGCCGTATCGACGCCGCCGCCCGACGCATTCGAATCGGCGACCGCGTTCGCGACCGCCGCGGCGAGCACGCCGGGCTTGAAGCGATCGATCATCCAGTAATCGAGCACCGCGCGCGCGACCGGCGCGGCGGCTTCCGCACCCCAGCCGCCGTTTTCGACGATCAGCGCGAGCGCGATCTGCGGCTTCTCGACCGGCGCGAACGCGGTGAACAGCGCGTGGTCGCGCCGGTTTTCAGCGACCGCGCTCGCATGATACTTCTCGCCGCCGAGCGAATAGACCTGCGCCGTCCCCGTCTTGCCCGCGACCTCGTACTGAACGCCGCGGAACGGCTGCGCGGCCGTCCCGTTGAGAATCACGTTCTGCATCGCGTGCTTGATGAAGTCGATGTCCTGCTGCTTGACGTCGATCTTGCCCGTCGGATCGGAATCGACCGTGCGGATCTGATGCGTGATCGGGTTCTCGATCCCGCTCACGAGGTGCGGCGTCATCACGACGCCGTTGTTCGCGAGCGTCGCGACCGCATGCGCGAGCTGCAGCATCGTGAACGAGTTATAGCCCTGGCCGATCCCGAGACTGATCGTTTCGCCTTCGTACCACTTCTGCATCTCGGGACGCTTGTAGGCGTGACGTTTCCAGTCGGTCGACGGCAGGATACCCCTGGCTTCGCCCTCGATATCGATGCCCGTGATCTGACCGAAGCCGAACGGCTTCATGAAGTCGGAGATCGCGTTGACGCCGAGGTCGTGCGCGAGCATGTAGAAGTAGTCGTCGTTCGAGACCGTGATCGCGCGATTCATATCGATCCAGCCTTGCCCCGTGCGCACGTCGTTGTGGAACACATGGCCCGCGAACGTGTACGAACCCGTGTCCTGGAAGCCCCACTCGGGCGTGCGCTTGTGCAGCGTCAGCGCGGCGAGCGCCATGAACGGCTTGTACGTCGAACCCGGCGGGTAGGTCCCGCGCAATGGACGATTCAGCAGCGGCTTGTCGGGCGAATTGTTGAGATCGTCCCAGGTCTGCTGGTCGACGCCGTCGACGAAGATATTCGGATCGAAACTCGGCGCGGACACGAAGGCCAGCACTTCGCCCGTCGAGGGATCGATCGCGACGAGCGCGCCCTTGCGATCGCCGAACGCGCGCTCGGCGGTCTCCTGCAGGCCGACGTCGAGCGACAGCCGCAGATTGTTGCCCGGCGTCGCCTGCGTGCTCGACAGCGTACGCACGGGCCGGCCGCCGGCCGTGACCTCGACTTCCTCGGAGCCCGTCAGGCCATGCAGTTCGGTTTCATAGCTCTGCTCGACGCCGATCTTGCCGATGTAGTCGGTCCCCTTGTAGTTGTTTTCGTCGAGCCGCGGATCGTAGTGATCGGGATCGTTGTCGTTCTGCTCGCTGGCGGCCTCGATATGATCGCGATCGCGCTGCGAAATGCGGCCGATATAGCCGATCGCATGCGCGAACGTCGTGCCGAGCGGATAGCTGCGGAACAGCCGCGCGCGCACGTCGACGCCCGGGAAGCGATAGCGCTGCGCGGTGAATCGCGCGACCTCGTCGTCGGTCAGCCGCGAACGGATCGGCAGGCTTTCGAAGTGCTTCGAATCTTCGAGCAGCTTCTTGAAGCGGCGCCGGTCGCGCTCCTCGACGGGGATCACGCGACCCAGTTCGGTGATGACCTGATCGAGCGGCGCATCGAGTTTCGATGGCGTGATTTCAAGTGTGTACGCGGAATAGTTGCGCGCGAGGATGATGCCGTTGCGATCGGTGATCACGCCGCGGTTCGGCAGGATCGGCGCGACCGAGATCCGGTTCTCGTCGGCCTGCAGCGAATATTCGCTGTACTTCCAGATCTGCAGATAGACGAAGCGAAAGCCCAGCAGTCCGAAGCAGAGCATGACGAAGAACGCCGCGCCCGCCACGCGCAGGCGGAAGCGGGACAGCTGCTGTTCGGTGTTCTTGAACTCGGTCATGCTGGGCGCGCCGATCAGATCGGCCGCGTATCGTCAGGGTCGGACGCGCGCTTCTGCGGCGCGAGCAACAGCAGGCTCGCGACCGGCCAGAGCAGCGCCTCGACGAACCCGTCGACGAGATAGCCCCAGCCCGGGAACGCGGCGCCCGCGAGCAGGCGGATCACGAACGGCACGAGTTGGGCGAGCACGAGCAACGGCAGCACATGCAGCGCCTGCACGGGCAGCGAGAACCAGAGCACGCGGCGATGCAGCGAGATCGCGCCATACGAAAGCAGCGTGTACGCAAGCGCGTGTTCGCCGAACAGACTCGCGTCGTGGACGTCCATGAGGATGCCGAGCACGAACGCGATGCCCATGCCGACCTTGCGAGGCTGATGAATATTCCAGAACAGCAGCACGACGGCGACGAAATCGGGAATCCCGACCGTGCGGCCCCAGGGCAGGAAATTGAGCACGAACGCCGCCGCGATGCTGAACGCGATGAACGACGGGTTGACCGGCAGCAGGATGTATTGCGGGCGGCTCATTCGTCGATCCCCCCGCGTGCGGGTACGTGCGGGCCGTCATCGGCGGGCTTGGCGGGCGCCGGCGCGCGCGGTGCGGCCTTCGCGGCAGGCGCAGACGATGCCGCCGCGCTGGCTGCCGCGGCATCCGACGCCGCCGGTGCGGCCGGTGCGGGCTTGGCGACCTGCGCGGCCTTGGCCGACGAGGCGGCCGAAGCCGCCGACGCTTCGGCTGCGACTTCAGCCTGGCCCGACGCGTGCCCTCGCAAGTGGCCGTGCGTATCGCCGTCGAAGCTGACGCTGCCCGCGACCGTCTGCGCGAGCGACGCGTCGCTCGCGGCCACGCCGACCGCCGCGCCCGATGCCTCGCTCGACGCCGACGCCGCCTTGTTCTTCGATTTGGCGTCCTTCGACGTCGCCTTCGTCTGCGGACCGTTGATCTGCTCGCCGACCGCGCTGTCGGGCGGCGGCGGCAACAGGACGTTGTCGTAGTGCAGCACGAGCACCTGACGCTCGCCATGAATCGGCGACACGGGCTCGCAGAGCACGCGCGTGAACGCCGTATCGGTCTTGCGATCGACGCGCACGACGCGCGCGACCGGCAGGCCGGCCGGATAGACGCCGTCGAGACCGCTCGTCACGAGCTGGTCGCCGACCTTGACGTCGGCCGAGATCGGCACGAAGCGCAGGTCGAGCCCGTCGCCGGCCGGCGTGCCGTAAATGACGCTGCGCAGCCCCGTGCGCACGAGCTGCACGGGCAACGCCTGATCCTTGTCGGTCAGCAAGGTGACTTCGGCCTGCAACGGGTAGACGCGCGTGACCTGACCGATCACGCCGTTTTCGTTGACGACGGGTGCGCCGGGCTGAATGCCCGCGGTCGAACCATGATCGATGATGACCTTCTGCGTGAACGGATCGCGCGTGTCATAGGCGATTTCGGCGGGCACGCTTTGAATCGCGGAGCGCCGCGTGAGTTCGAGCAACGCGCGCAGATGCGCGTTTTCGGCTTCGAGCTGTTGGGCCTGACCCGCGTGAAGCGCGAGCTGGAGATTACGCGACTTGAGTTCGGTGTTCTCGCGATGGAGCGCCGTGCCGGTCACGAAGAAATCCGCGACGGCAAGGCCGATGTCGCGCGGCACGAGCGCGGCGCGCTGCAGCGGATAGAGCCCCGTGCCGATCACTTCGCGAATCGCCTCGAGCGTGCGAAACCGTGCATCGGAGATCAACAGGCCGAGCGCAAGCGCGACGAAGAAGATCAGGCGCGCAAGCGCCGAAGGGCCCTGTTTGAAAAGTGGCGGCGGACTGTATTCCATGAGCGTCTGCGCCGGTCAGGATGACGGAGTGCGTGAGCGGGTCGAATGCAAGGGCAACGTCGGGAACCGCGCGGCTTCGCCCTGTCCGAATGCGTCTGCTGCGAAACGGCTCCCGCGGGAGCCAGTCGGCGTTTGCACTGGGGTGGCGGACCGGCGGTCGACCCGGATCAGCGTTGCGGCTTCATTCGTACGAGAAGATGCTGCCCAGTTTGTCCATCCGCTCGAGCGCCATGCCGGAACCCCGCACGACGCACGTAAGCGGGTCTTCGGCCACGAGCACCGGCAAGCCGGTCTCTTCGGCGAGCAGGCGATCGAGATCGCGCAAGAGCGCGCCGCCGCCCGTCAGCATCATCCCCCGTTCCGCGATGTCCGCACCGAGTTCGGGCGGCGTCTGTTCGAGCGCAATTTTTACCGACGACACGATCTGGTTCAGCGGGTCGGTCAGCGCTTCAAGTATTTCGTTGCTCGAGATCGTGAAGCTGCGCGGAATCCCTTCCGACAGGTTACGTCCCTTGACTTCCATTTCCTTGACTTCGGAACCCGGGAACGCCGAGCCGATTTCCTTCTTGATCGCTTCGGCGGTCTGTTCGCCGATCAGCATCCCGTAGTTGCGGCGGATGTAGTTGACGATCGCCTCGTCGAACTTGTCGCCGCCCACGCGGACCGAGCCCTTGTAGACGATGCCGCCCAGCGAGATCACGCCGACTTCGGTCGTGCCGCCGCCGATATCGACGACCATCGAACCCGTCGCTTCCGAGACCGGCAGGCCCGCGCCGATCGCGGCAGCCATCGGCTCCTCGATCAGATAGACCTGCGAAGCGCCCGCGCCGTGCGCGGCTTCCTTGATCGCGCGGCGCTCGACCTGGGTCGAACCGCAAGGCACGCAGATGATGATGCGCGGCGACGGCGAGAACATCCGCGACTCGTGCGCCATCTTGATGAACTGCTTGATCATCTGCTCGGTGACCGTGAAGTCGGCGATCACGCCGTCCTTCATCGGACGGATGGCTTCGATGTTGCCCGGGACCTTGCCGAGCATCTGCTTCGCTTCCTTGCCGACGGCCTGGATCGTCTTCTTGCCGTTCGGGCCGCCTTCCTGGCGAATCGAGACAACCGAGGGCTCGTCGAGCACGATACCCTTGCCGCGCATGTAAATCAGCGTATTTGCCGTGCCGAGGTCAATCGCCAGGTCGTTTGAGAAGTAACTGCGCAGAAAACCGAACATTCAAAATCCTGTGTCGCTTCGGGTCGAACGCGCGAGGCGCGCCGACAGCGGAAAAAAATAACAGCTTCGTGGGACCGCGGGCCGCCCTCAAGCGGGTGCTGCGCGAACTCGAAGCTGCCGATGACTTGACCGGCCGTCCTGCCTACTGCCTTGATTACCGAGGCTGCTCCGGGCAGCCGACACGATCACCGAAACCGTTTTTCGCGCAAGCGGATCCTGTCGGAATCCTTGCAATCGGTTCGGTCATCCGTCGTTCGCGCGACATCGGCGCGAACTCAGGCGAGGCAAGCTCGTCCGGATTTGAGTTTAGGGCGTAATCATACCTTATAATTTTGGCTATTTTGAAGGGAAATGGCGACGCTTCGCCTTGTTCTTGCTCGTGTTTTCCCGTCCCCGACCCCCGCGTCGCCATTGCGTTCGACAGCACGACAATGGTGGCCGTCCGATCCATTTTTTCCGGTGACCGCATGTCCCTCACTTTGACCGACGTCAAACGGATCGCGCATCTGGCGCGCCTCGAGCTCGCCGATGACGCGGCCGAACGCACGCAAACGCAACTCAATCATTTTTTCTCGCTCGTCGAGCAAATGCAGGCGGTCGATACGGCCGGCATCGAACCGCTCGCGCACCCGATCGAGCAGATCCAGTCCGTCGCGCTGCGCTTGCGCGACGACGCGGCGACCGCCGTCATCGATCGCGATGCGAATCAGGCGCCGGCGCCGGCCGTGCAGGACGGGCTCTACCTCGTGCCGAAGGTCATCGAATAGGGACACGCCGACGCAGCGCGCTGCGGCAGCCGCATCGCGGACAGACGCGACGCGCGCCGGTCGCACGCGATGACGGCCGATTCGTCGGCGTGTTGATTTGCCGATGCGCCGATGCGGGCCCGACCGCCCGCGTGCCGCACCGCCGCACAGACGGCTCCGGGATCGGTCGCACCGACGCCCGCGGCGCACCGGTCGGGCGCCCCGATGCCGGACCGCAATGCCGGACCGTATTGAAACCGCCGAACTGGCGAACTGGATCCAGATCATGGTTGAAAAGAGTCTTACAGCCCTTCGCACCGCACTCGACACCCGCCAGGTGTCCGCGGTCGAACTCGCGCAGGAATCGCTCGCGGCCATCGAGGCCGCGCGTGAACTCAACGCATTCATCGACGTGAACCCCGAGCCGACGCTCGCCGCGGCCAAGGCCGCCGATGCGCGCCTCGCGCGCGGCGAATCGGGCCCGCTCGTCGGACTGCCGATCGCGCACAAGGACGTCTTCGTCACGCGCGACTGGCGCTCGACGGCCGGCTCGAAGATGCTCGACAGCTACCGGAGCCCGTTCGACGCGACGGTCGTCGAACGCCTCGCCGCGGCCGGCATGGTCTGCGTCGGCAAGACGAATATGGACGAGTTCGCGATGGGCTCGTCGAACGAGAACTCGCACTTCGGTCCGGTCCAGAACCCATGGGATCGTCGCGCGGTGCCCGGCGGCTCGTCGGGCGGCGCGGCGGCAGCCGTCGCGGCACGCATCGTGCCCGCGGCGACCGGCACCGACACGGGCGGCTCGATCCGCCAGCCCGCTTCGTTCACGGGCGTCACGGGGATCAAGCCGACCTATGGCCGCGTGTCGCGCTACGGCATGATCGCGTTCGCGTCGTCGCTCGACCAGGGCGGTCCGTTCGCGCAATCCGCGCACGATTGCGCGCTCCTGCTCAACGGCATGGCCGGTTTCGATCCGCGCGATTCGACGAGCCTCGAGCATCCCGACGAAGACTTCACGCGCGCGATCGGCAAGGGCTGGAACGGCGGCACGAACGCGGCGAAGCCGCTCGACGGCCTGCGCATCGGTCTGCCGAACGAGTACTTCGGCGACGGCCTCGCAAGCGACGTGCGCGACGCCGTCGAGGCCGCGCTCAAGCAGTACGAGGCGCTCGGCGCCGTGCGCGTCCCGGTCTCGCTGCCGAAAACCGAGCTGTCGATCCCGGTCTACTACGTGATCGCGCCGGCCGAAGCGTCGTCGAACCTCTCGCGTTTCGACGGCGTGCGTTTCGGCCATCGCGCCGCGCAGTACACGGATCTGCTCGACATGTACAAGAAGTCGCGCAGCGAAGGCTTCGGCGAGGAGGTCAAGCGACGCATCCTCGTCGGCGCCTATGTGCTCTCGCACGGCTACTACGACGCCTACTACCTGCAGGCGCAGAAGATCCGCCGAATCATCGCGAGCGATTTCCAGCAGGCGTTCACGCAATGCGACGTGATCATGGGTCCGGTCGCGCCGACCGTCGCATGGGATCTCGGCGCCAAGGGCGACGATCCCGTCGCGATGTATCTCGCCGATATCTATACGCTGTCGATCAGTCTTGCGGGTCTGCCGGGCATGAGCGTGCCGTGCGGTTTCGGCGCGAACGGACGCCCGGTCGGTCTGCAGATCGTGGGCAATTACTTTGACGAAAGCCGGATGCTGCAGGTCGCGGATGCGTTCCAGCGTGCGACGGACTGGCACCTGCGGGCCCCTGCGCTCGCGACGGCGGGAGTATGACTATGCAATGGGAAGTGGTGATCGGCCTCGAGACGCACGCTCAGCTCTCGACGGTCTCGAAGATTTTCTCGACCGCGTCGACGCAATTCGGCGCACAGCCGAACACGCAGGCTTCGGTCGTCGACCTCGCGCTGCCCGGCACGCTGCCGGTCATGAATCGCGGCGCCGTCGAACGCGCGATCCGTTTCGGGCTCGCGATCGGCGCGACGATCGCACCGCGTTCGATTTTCGCGCGCAAGAATTATTTCTATCCCGACCTGCCCAAGGGCTATCAGATCAGCCAGTACGAAATCCCCGTCGTGCAGGGCGGGACGCTGACAATCCAGGTCGAAGCCAATGCGAAGACCGGCAAGCCCGCCTATGAAAAGGTCGTCGAGCTCACGCGCGCGCACCTCGAAGAAGACGCGGGCAAGTCGCTCCATGAAGACTTCGAGGGCATGACGGGCATCGACCTGAATCGCGCCGGCACGCCGCTGCTCGAAATCGTCACGGAGCCCGTCATGCGCAGCGCGGCCGAGGCCGTCGCCTATGCGAAGGCGCTGCATTCGCTCGTCACGTGGCTCGGCATCTGCGACGGCAATATGCAGGAAGGATCGTTTCGCTGCGACGCGAACGTATCGGTACGGCCCGTCGGCCAGGACGCGTTCGGCACGCGCGCCGAGATCAAGAACCTCAATTCGTTCCGCTTCCTCGAAGAAGCGATCAACTTCGAGGTACGCCGGCAGATCGAACTGATCGAGGACGGCGGCACGGTGGTCCAGGAAACGCGGCTCTACGATCCGGACCGTCGCGAAACGCGCTCGATGCGCAGCAAGGAAGACGCGCACGATTACCGCTATTTCCCCGATCCGGACCTGTTGCCGCTCGCGATCGACGCCTCGTGGATCGAGCGCGTGCGCGCGGACCTGCCCGAGCTGCCCGAAGCCATGCAACAGCGCTTTGCCGATCAATACGGGCTCGCGCGCTACGACGCGGGCGTGCTCACGGCGTCGAAGGCGGGCGCCGCGTATTTCGAAGCGGTCGTCGCAAAAGCCGGCGTCGCGCATGCGAAGACGGCGGCGAACTGGATCATGGGCGAACTCGCGTCGCAACTGAACAAGGACGGGCTCGAGATCGACGCGTGTCCGGTCAGCGCGGCGCAACTCGCGGGCCTCATCGCGCGGATCGCCGACGGCACGATTTCGAACAAGATCGCGAAGGAAGTCTTCCAGGCGATCTGGGACGAACGCGCGACCGACGACGGCGCGGCCGACCGGATCATCGAAGCCAAGGGACTCCGGCAGATCTCCGACTCGGGCGAACTCGACGCGATCATCGACGCCGTGCTCGCGGCCAATCCGAAATCCGTCGAGGAATTCCGCGCGGGCAAGGAGAAAGCGTTCAACGCGCTCGTCGGCCAGGCGATGAAGGCGACGAAGGGCAAGGCGAATCCGGCGCAGGTCAACGAGCTCCTCAAGAAGAAGCTCGCGGGCTGATCGATCTGTCATCGTCGCGGTTACCGATGCGGAGTTTCATCCTCACTTGATCGAAGGAGTGCCCATGTCGAAGGTCACGATCGACGCGTTCCGCGTCCCGCATTTCAAGGACAAGACCGCGTCCGAAGGCAAGAACGGGAGCTTCAAGCTCGCGTCGTACGACTGCGCCGCCAAACCGTTCTCGGCGGGCGGCAAGGACGCGGATCGCCAGCAGCTCTCGGATCTGAGCCTGGAACTCGACGTGCTCCAGGACCGCATGCACGCGCAGACGCGCGAGCGCGTGCTGCTCGTGCTGCAAGGCATGGACACGAGCGGCAAGGACGGCACGATTCGCGCGGTGTTCCGTGAAGTCGATCCGTTGGGCCTGCGCATCGCGGCGTTTCGCGCGCCGACGCCCGACGAGATCGCGCACGATTTCCTCTGGCGCGTGCATCGGCATACGCCGGCCGGCGGCGAGCTCGCGATCTTCAATCGGAGCCACTACGAAGACGTGCTCGTGCCGCGCGTCACGGGCGCGATCGACAAGGGCGAGTGCGAGCGCCGGTACGCGCATATCCGCCACTTCGAATCGCTGCTCGCCGACACGCATACGACGATCATCAAGTGCTTCCTGCATATCTCGAAGGACACGCAGCGCGAGCGTCTGCAGGCGCGCGTCGATGACCCGACCAAGCACTGGAAATTCGACCCGAGCGATCTCGAGGCGCGCCAGTACTGGGACGACTATCAGGCCGCCTACGAAGACGCGCTCGCGGCGACCTCGACACCCGAAGCGCCGTGGTACATCGTGCCGGCCGATTCGAAGACGCATCGCAACGTGATGGTCGCGACGATCCTCGCCGAGACGATGCGCACGCTCAAGCTCGAATATCCGCCCGCGAAACACGATCTCGAAGGGATCAAGGTCAAATAACGCGGGCCGCTCCCGATCATCGCGGACACGCTCCGCACCCGTGGCCGCGCGCGTGCTCGACGCGCGGTCCGGACTCGAACACGAGGACTCATCGATGCTGAAGATCGTCGCGGCCAATCTGAACGGCATCCGTTCGGCGGCCAAAAAGGGCTTTTTCGAGTGGTTCGGCACGCATGCGGCGGACTTCGTCTGCGTGCAGGAACTCAAGGCGCAGCAGGACGACATGACGCCCGAGTTCCTTGCGCCGCATGGCTATCGCGGCTATTTCCAGCACGCGGTCAAGAAGGGCTACAGCGGAGCGGGTCTGTACACGCGGCACGAACCCGATGACTTCATCATCGGCTTCGGCAGCGAGGAATTCGATCCCGAGGGGCGGTATGTCGAAGTCCGTTACGGCAAGCTCTCGATCGTCTCGGTCTACGTGCCGTCGGGTTCGAGTTCCGAAGACCGGCAGGCCGCGAAATTCCGCTTTCTCGACGTGTTCCTGCCGCATCTGACCGAACTGCGGCGCGAGCGCGAAGTCGTGCTGTGCGGCGACATCAACATCGCGCACAAGGAAATCGACCTCAAGAACTGGAAGGGCAATCTGAAGAACTCGGGCTTCCTGCCCGAGGAACGCGCGTGGCTCACGAACCTGTTCGACAACGTCGGCTACGTCGACGTGCATCGCTCGATCGATCCGCGCGAGGAACAGTACACGTGGTGGAGCAATCGCGGCCAGGCCTATGCGAAGAACGTGGGCTGGCGCATCGATTATCAGATCGCGACGCCGGACATCGCCGCGACGGCGAAGTCCGTTTCGGTCTTCAAGGACATCAAGTTCAGCGACCACGCGCCGCTGACGATCGAATACGACTGGACATTGCGCTGACGCGCGGGACTCGACGCATGCTGGCACTCGACACCATCGATCTGCGCGACGACCCCGACGCGCATGAATACGTGAAGGACGAAATCGTCACGGTCGCGTTCGCGCGCGAGGACGGCGAGCTTCTGAGCCGCGAGGGACCGAATCGGTACCGCGCGGGCGACGCGCTGATCACGGGATCGACCGGCGACCGCTGGAGCGTGACGCGCGATCGCTTCGATCTCAAGTACGTGCCCGTCGCACCGACGCTCGCGGGCGGCGACGGCCCCTATCGCGCGCGGCCCGTCGCCGTGCTCGCGAAGCAGATCCACGAACCGTTTTCGATCGCGCGCGTCGCGGGCGGCGATCGACTCAAGGGCGTCGCGCACGACTGGGTCATGCAATATGCGCCCGGCGACTACGGCCTCGTCGAAAACGCGCGTTTCAAGCAGGTCTATCGGCGCAAGGTTTGAGGCTAGCGCGACACGATGACGTTGCGCTGCACGTTCGCGTTGCCCGCGGCGATATTGATGCCGATATTGCCGACGCTGTCCGAGAGCGCACCCGCGCCGAGCGCCGCGATCGCGACACGCACGGGCATCGCGCCCGCGCTTCCCCTCGCCGCGGTCGTCTCGTTGACGGTCACGGCGGACGGCGCGGTCGGGTTCCCGTTGCCCGAAGCCACCGACTCGCCCGTTTTCACGATCGTCAACGTGTTGTCCTGCCGATTGCCCGTGCCGGCCGCGATATTGACGCCGACGTTCCCCGTCACGTGAGCCAGCGCGTCCGCGCCGACCGCGGCGACGAGCCGCGACGCGAACACGTCGCCGGATGCATCGCCGTCGGCCGTATCCGCGTTCGCGGCCATCGGCGCCATCGTGAGCGCGCCCGCGATGGCAACGGCCATCGCCGACACTGCGCAGCGTGAATTGAATTGCATGACTGAGCCTCCCGTTCACGACCGGCGCCGGCCGGCAACCGTGTCGATGGCCGGTTCGTTCCGGCCTCCTGAACGAGATATCGGCAATCGCGCCGGGAGCTTGAACGCCCGATGATTGCCGATAACGCATGAATCAGGCGTTTGGATTCGCGCCTTGAATACGCATCGTCCGCGTGCGTCGCCGATCGCGCGCCGTCCATGCGAGTCGCGCCCCGATCGACAGGATCGAGGCCGGATCAACGATCGGATGCGTTGAGCTTCGACGTGACCTTCGGCGTGCGCTTCGACTCGCGCACTTGCTCGAATCCGCGATGGGCGGCCTTTTCATAGATCGCGAGCATGTCGGGCTGCCGCCGCCGGAGATCGTCGATCCGCGCCATCGTGATCGGGTGGGTTTCGGCGAGTTCGACGGGCATCCGGTGATCGATTGCCGCGATGCGCTGCCAGAGCGTGACGGCCGCGCGCGGATCGAACCCCGCGCGCGACGCGATCTCGGTGCCGATGACGTCGGCCTCGCGCTCGTCGTCGGCGTCGTAACGCAGATCCGGAAAACCCGATCCCGAATCGAAATCGAAGTCGCTATAGCCGAACAACTGCGGCGCGCTCAGCGTGCCGCGGTAGCGGCTCAGCATCGACGCGTCGAGCATCACGCGCGCGTGTTCGCGCAGCGCGTGCGCGATCTCGTGTCCGATCAGCATCGCGAGTTCGTCGTCGGTCGGACGCAGCTTGTCGAAAAGCCCCGTGAACACGACGACCTTGCCGCCGGGCATGCAATACGCGTCGAGCCGCGCCGAGCGCACGACGTTGACTTCCCAGGTCCACTTGCTCGCGTGTTCGTTCCATTTGAACGCGTAGGGCGTCAAGTCGTCGACGATGCCGCGCACGCGTCGCACGCGCGGGTCTGTCTGGGCGAGGGCACGATGCTGCGCGAGCGCGTCGCCGATGAGTTGCCGGTATTCGATCGATGCGATCTGCTCGAGCATCGCATCGGTTGCCGCGCCGCGTATCGCCATCGGATTGCCGACGCGCAACTCGCCCGTCGGATCGCGGCTGTCGGCCGCCGGCGCTTCCGCCGCACGCGCGCCCATGCAGGCGAGCACAAGCGCCAGACCGCCGATCGCGGCCGCGGCGCGCGCCCGGCCCGCGATCCGTGCAATCCTGCCCGTCGTTTTCATGGATCGCGGCCCCATGGCGCCACGCGCGGCAGCATCAGGAGTCCCGGCACGGCCAGCACGACGCACACGACGAAGAACTCGAACCACCCCATCTGCGCGACGACAAAGCCGGCCCCCGCGTTCGCGAACGTGCGCGGCACCGACGCGAGACTCGTGAACAGCGCGAACTGGGTCGCCGTATAGCGCGGATCGGTCGCGCGCGCGATGTATGCCGTGAAGGCCGCCGTCCCGAGGCCGGCCGCGCCGGCTTCGAGCGCGATCACGAGCGCAAGGCCCGTCGTCGTCGGTCCGTGATGCGCGAGCCACGCGAATCCGGCCGACGAGAGCATCTGAAAGAGGCCGAAGATCCAAAGCCCGCGATTGATGCCGAGCCGCACAAGCCAGACGCCGCCCACGAGTCCGCCGACGAGGCTCGCCCAAAAACCGACCGTCTTCGCGATCACGCCGATCTCGGTCTTCGTGAAACCGAGGTCGATATAAAACGACGTCGCGAGCGAGGTCGCCATGCTGTCGCCGAGCTTGTAGAGAAAGATGAAACCGAGCACGAGCATCGCACCGCGCCATCCGTCGCGCGCGACGAATTCGCGAAACGGCAGCACGATCGCCTGCTCGAGCGTTTTCGGCGGCGCGCCGCGCACGGTCGGCTCACCGATCACGAGCGTCATGACGATGCCCGGCAGCATGAACACCGCGATCACGAGGAACACGGTCTGCCACGGCAGATGGTCGGCGAGGATCAGGCCGAGCGAGCCGGGCACGAGCCCCGCGACCTTGTACGCGTTGACGTGGATCGCCGTGCCGAGCCCCTGTTCGCGATCGGGCAGCAACTCGCGACGGTAGGCGTCGAGCACGATGTCCTGGCTCGCGCTGAAGAACGCGAGCAGCGTGGCGAGCGCCGCGACGGTCCAGATCGCGTCACGCGGCGACACGAAGCCCATGGCGCCGATCGCCACGGCCACGAGCACCTGCGTGACGAGCATCCAGCCGCGCCGCCGGCCCGGACGCCAGATGCCGAACGCGGGCACGAAGCGGTCCATCAGCGGCGACCAGACAAACTTCCACGTGTAGGGAAACTGGATCAGCGCAAACAGTCCGATCGCCTTGAGGTCGACGCCCGACGACCGCAGCCACGCCTGTACGAGACTGATGAGGACGAACAGCGGCAGGCCCGAGGTGAACCCGAGGACCACACAGATCAGCATCCGCCGGTTCAGATAGACGCGCCATCCGCCGGCGGCCGGCGGGTCGTCATGCGCGACAGCGGGTTCGGACGCGGGCGTGGCGGCGAGCGTATCTTCGTGCGGCGACGTCATGCAGGATCGGGCAGGTTCGTGTCAGCGGGCGCGGGTGACCCGATAGACCGCAAGGCTACCACGCCAGTTCTGCCCCCAAGCGATGGACGCGCCGTTGTGCAGGACCGCGCGGTCGAGGATCTCGATGCCGGTCTCGGGCGCGAGCGCCTCGAAGTCGCGGATCGTCAGGACCCGGACGTTCGGCGTGTTGTGCCATTGGAAAGGCAGCGACTTCGAGACGGGCATCCGTCCGCCGAGCACCGACACGCGATGCGCCCAGTAGCCGAAGTTCGGAAACGACACGATCGCCTCGCGCGCGACACGCACGGTCTCGCGCAGGATCGCGGCGGTCTGATGGATCGTCTGCAGCGTCTGCGAGAGGATCGCGAGATCGAAGCTCTGGTCCTCGAACAAGCGCAAGCCGTCCTCGAGGTTCTGCTGGATCACGTTGACGCCCTTGCGCGCGGCCTCGAGCACGCCCGCGTCGTTGATCTCGATGCCGTAGCCCGTGACATCGAGTTCCTCGGCGAGCAACGCGAGCAGCGACCCGTCGCCGCAGCCAAGATCGATCACGCTCGAACCGGGTTCGACCCAGCGCGCGATCACGCGGAAGTCCGCGCGCGGCGTCAGGTTGTCGATGACTTTCAGATAGCCTTCGCGGTTCATACCCCGACCTCCGCGGCGATGCGTTCGTAGTAGGCGCGCACGAGATTGTGATAGCGCGGATCGTCGAGCAGGAACGCGTCGTGTCCGTGCGGCGCGTCGATCTCGCCGTAGGTCACCGAGCGCTTGTGGTCGAGCAGGGCCTTGACGATCTCGCGCGAGCGCGCGGGCGCGAACCGCCAGTCCGTCGAAAACGAGACGACGAGGTAGTTCGCGCGCGTATGCGCGAGCGCGGCCGTCAGGTCGCCGTTGAATCGCTTCGCCGGATCGAAATAGTCGAGCGCGCGCGTAATCAGCAGATACGTGTTCGCATCGAAGAAATCGGCGAACTTGTCGCCTTGGTACCGCAGATACGACTCGACCTCGAATTCGATATCGAAATTGAAGTTGTAGTCGTCGTCGGCGCCTTCGGCGCGTCGGAGCGCGCGGCCGAACTTGGCGGCCATGTCGTCATCGGACAGATAGGTGATATGACCGATCATGCGCGCGACGCGCAAGCCGCGACGCGGTTTGACGTTATAGGCGTAGTAGTCGCCGCCGTGGAAATCCGGGTCCGAGAGGATCGCCGAGCGCGCGACTTCGTTGAATGCGATGTTCTGTGCCGACAACTTCGGCGTCGAGGCGACGACGATGCAATGGCCGACGCGATCGGGATACAGGATGCTCCAGGCGAGCGCCTGCATGCCGCCCAGACTGCCGCCCATGACGGCCGCGAAACGCTCGATGCCGAAGCTGTCGGCCACGCGCGCCTGGGCGTTGACCCAATCCTCGACGGTCACGACGGGGAAGCGTGCGCCGTACGGACGGCCGGTCGCGGGATCGGGGCTCATCGGGCCCGTCGAGCCGAAACACGAGCCGAGGTTGTTGACGCCGATCACGAAAAACCGGTTCGTGTCGAGCGGCTTGCCGGGACCGACCATGTTGTCCCACCAGCCGACGTTCGACGGCGCGTCCGCGTAGTGACCCGCGACGTGATGCGACGCGTTGAGCGCGTGGCAGACGAGCACGGCATTCGTGCGGGACGCGTTCAGCGTGCCGTAGGTCTCGACGGTCAGGTCGTAATCGGCGATCGAATGGCCGCTGCGCAGCGCGAGCGGCTCGGTGAAATGCATTTGGCGCGGCACGACGACGCCGACAGATGAATCCATGACTCGACCCCAGAGGGGCTAAAGCGTCGGCTGTGACTCGCGGTGGAGACCGCTGACGACCGCTTTAGCCGAATTTGTCCGAACCGTCGCGCGGGCAACGCACCCGCGTCGGGTTCACGCGCCCGCAATCGTGTCAGCAAATCGGCGCGTTTACTCAAGTGCGCAAGTATAGCCGATGACCCCTCGATCCTTATTGCAGGATGATCCGGATCATCGCATCGGCATGGTCGCCGGGCGCTTTGACGAAACCGGTCTTCGCGTAGCGTTGCCAGCGTCCGAGCACGAAGGTCGTCGCGAGGTTCGCGCGCAGCGGCGCGTCGTAGTCGGACGGCAGCGTCGGATCGTTCGCGCTGACCGCGAGCTTCAGGCATTGGCGGATCGATGCCTCGATCCGGTCGATCGTCTGGTTGATCCGCTCGTTGAGACGCTCGTGCTCGCCGACGAGCGCCTCGCCGGTCAGCACGCGCGTCATGCCCGGGTTCTTTTCGGCAAAGCCGAGCAGCATCGTCACGATCGCGCGGACCTGGAGCACGCCGTTCTCTTCGCGGCTCGTGATCTGGTTGATGAGACCGAAGACGGTCTGCTCGATGAACTCGATGAGCCCCTCGAACATCTGCGCCTTGCTCGCGAAATGGCGATAGAGCGCGGCTTCGGACACCACGAGCCGCGCGGCAAGCGCGGCGGTCGTGATCTTTTCGCTCTTCGGCGATTCGAGCATCGCGGCCAGCGTCTGAAGGATCAGCACGCGCCGCTCGCCGGGCTTCAGACGCGGCGCGCGACCGCTCGCGGCCGGCCCCGTTTCGCCTGGATCGGATGGGCCATCCCTGTTTGCCGCAGCGTCTTGTGAAAGTGTGTGCTGCATCGTGGTCGCCTCGTGTCGAGCCAGAACCTGCGCGGCGGCCCACCCCGGACCCCGCCCGCCATCAACGTCAGAGCGATTTTATCGAACGAATCCGCCGGTCGATATAATGCGGCCGCCCGCTCTCGCCCCGTCGCTGCGCGTGGCCACCCGTCACGTCCGCCGGCTGGCCGCCTTGCGGAGTCGGCACGGAGCGCAGATGTCCGACCATCCAGACCGTCTTGAGACCGGTGCGCTTGTAGTGCTTGAGATGGGAGCGCGTGTCCTCGACGAGCACCGTCTCGCGGTGCGTGGCCTGCAACTGCCGAAGTGTCCGCCGCAGCATGCCACGGTCGGGCTTGGACCGCCAGCCGCGGCGATCACGCATATGCTCGACCGCAACCACGCGCTCGAAAACGTCATGGATGCCGATGATGTCGAGCACGGCCCGCGCGTAATCCTCGGGCGCGTTGGTAAACAAGATCTTGCGGCCCGGCAAGCGCAGCAAGGCCTGACGCACGCCGCGTTCGAAGCGGACGAGCTGGTCGAGCGCGTCGAACCGGTGGACTTCTTCAAGAAACGCTGCGGCGTCGATGTCGTGCCGACGCATGAGACCGATGAGCACCGCGCCGTATCGCCGCGTGTAGGCGCTGCGCAACGCATCGGCCTCGGCGCGCGCGAGATTCAGCTCGCGCTCGATGAAATCCGTCATCGCCACGTTCATGCGCGGAAAGATCGCATGCGACGCGTGATGCAGCGTGTTGTCGAGATCGAACAGCCAGACCGGCTGTCCGGGCCGGCGCCGCACACGCGCCAGCGGGGTGCGGCGTCGCGCGGCGGCCTCGGCCGCGCGCGGGGTCGGCGTGCGGCGCGCGTCGGCGCCGCGAGGGGGAACTGCGCTCACCGGGAAGGGATCCGCGCTCAATGCGAGCGGATCATCGTTCCGAACGGCTGCTCGGTCAGGATTTCAAGCAGCACCGAGTGCTCGATCCGGCCATCGACGATATGCACCGAGCGCACGCCGCTCTTCGCCGCGTCGAGCGCCGACGAAATCTTCGGCAACATGCCGCCCGAGATCGTGCCGTCGGCAAACAGCGCGTCGATCTCGCGAGCCGACAGGTCCGTCAGCAGGTTGCCCGACTTGTCCATGACGCCCGGAATATTCGTCATCATGAGCAGCTTTTCGGCGTTGAGCACGACGGCAAGCTTGCCCGCGACGAGATCGGCGTTGATGTTGTACGACTGGCCTTCGCTGTCGAAACCGATCGGCGAAATGACCGGGATGAACGCATCGTCCTGCAGCGCCTTGACGACCGCCGGGTTGATCGCCTCGACTTCGCCGACGAGACCGATATCGAGAAACTCGCCCGGCTTCTCGCGGTCCGGCATCATGAGCTTGCGCGCGTGAATCAGGCCGCCGTCCTTGCCGGTCAGGCCCACGGCCTGGCCGCCGTAATGGTTGATCAGCATCACGATGTCCTGCTGGACTTCGCCGCCGAGCACCCATTCGACGACTTCCATCGTCTCTTCGTCGGTCACGCGCATTCCCTGGACGAACACGCCTTCCTTGCCGACCTTGCGCAGCGCCTGGTCGATCTGCGGGCCGCCGCCGTGCACGATCACGGGATTGATGCCGACGAGCTTGAGCAGAATGACGTCGCGCGCGAAGCCTTGCTTGAGCCGTTCCTCGGTCATGGCGTTGCCGCCGTATTTGATCACGATGGTCTTGCCGTGGTACTGCCGGATATAGGGCAGCGCCTCGGCCAGGATTTCGGCTTTCAGAACGGGCGCGATTTGCGACAGATCGGGCAAGGCGGACATGGCGGCAGGCGTGAGGACGGGTTCAAAATGCGCGAATTGTACAGGACGCACGTGACGGCTGGACGGGCAGCGCATCGATGTTGCATGGCGTGCCGGATGCACGGCGATTTGCGCGATTCGTGCCGATTCGACCGGTCGGCGCGACATATTGTCGCAGGCCGCCGGCAAGACGGGCTTTTTGCGCTTCAACCGGTACACTTTACAAATGAACCGTTTCAGCAACAGTCCGCGCGTCAATCTGAGCCAACTGTTCTGGTTGCGGTGCCTCGCGATCATGGGCCAGCTGCTCACGATCACGATTGCCCAGACGCTGCTCGGCGTGCATCTGCCGATTGCCGCGATGCTGTTTGTGATTGCGCTCGAGGCGCTATTCAACGCGGCGACGTTCTGGCGCGCGAACGAGGCCCGGACCGAGACCGAGCGCGAGCTCTTTGGCCAACTTTTCGTCGATCTCGGCACGCTCTCCGCCTTGCTCTTCCTGTCGGGCGGGACGACGAATCCGTTCGTGTCGCTCTATCTGCCGGGACTCGCGATCGCGGCGGCCGTGCTGCCGTGGACGCTCGCGCTGATCCTCGCGGCGTTCTCGCTCTGTTGTTACGGGCTGCTTGCCGTCGAATCGATCCCGCTCAATATCGATGAACCGTCGAACCTGTTCGATTATTACCGCACGGGCGCGTGGATCAATTTCGTCGTCAGCGTCGGGCTGATCGCGTGGTTCGTGGCGCGGATGTCGCGGACGCTGCGCGCGCGCGACGCCGCGCTCGCGAGCGCGCAGCAGCAGCTCTTGCGCGACGAGCGGGTCGTCGCGCTCGGCGCGCAGGCCGCGACGGTCGCGCACGAAATGGGCACGCCGCTGTCGACGATCTCGATGCTCGCCGAGGAATTGCGGCTCGCGGCCGAGACGGACGGCGATCTCGGCGCCTATCGCGCCGACCTTCAGACGCTCGAACAACAGATCGCGTTGTGCCGCTCGGCGCTTGCGCGGCTCCAGTCGCGCGCCGCTTCGCCTGACAGGCAGGAGATCGGGCGCTGGCTCGACGTGTTCGCGCGTCAGTGGCGGCTGCGTCACCCGCACGTCCGCTTCGAGTGGCGCACGGCGCCGGCGCTCGAATCGATCTATGTCGAGGACGCCGTCGCCGTCGGCCAGACGCTGACGATCCTGCTCGACAACGCCGCGCGCGTGAGCCGCGACTACGTGACGCTGACGGTCGACGCGGTCGATGCGTCGCTGTTGCTGACCGTCGAGGACCGCGGGCCCGGCATTGCGCCGCCCTTGCGCGCGCAGCTCGGCAAAGCGCCCGTGACGAGCGATCAAGGCGGACACGGTGTCGGCTTGTATCTCGCGTCGGTCACGGCGGCACGACTGAGCGGACGCATCGAGATCAGCCAGGCGGATCCGCACGGCACGCGGGCGACGCTGACGCTGCCCGCGCGCGCGCTGGAGCGCGCCGAGCGCGCGAACTCGGGCGATGCCCTCGCCCGGCGCTGAACGGTCACGCTCTCGCAAGCACGGAGCATTCGATGACGTCCGATTCATCGCAGGGATACGGTCCGGCGCGGTTCGCGGGCTCGGGCGCGCCGAGCTCAGGCCGCTGCGGCGTGCGTACCGGCCGCGATACACTGGACCGAGCACGGCACCGCGCATTGGACCGAGCCTCGGACGCACACATCGCATGCGCGGGCATGCCGCACGACGCGAAAACGCAGGTTTGTATCGGAGCCTCGACTCCGATCTGGATGCAGCACTATGAATGGCGTGACATGAATAACGCGAATTTCCTTGTTATCGACGACGACACGGTGTTTGTCGGCGTACTCGCACGGGGCCTCGCTCGCCGCGGCTATGTCGTCCATGAGGCGCATGACGCAGCGAGCGCGTTGCGGCTCGTGAGCGCGATGCCGTTCGGGCAGGTGACCGTCGACCTGAATCTGGGCGCCGACTCCGGGCTCGCGCTGATCGGCACGATTCGAAATGCGCAGCCTCGCGCGCGCATTCTCGTGCTGACGGGCTTCGCGAGCATCGCGACGGCGGTCCAGGCCGTCAAGGATGGCGCGGACAACTATCTCGCCAAACCCGCGAACGTCGAAATGATCCTCGACGCGCTCCACGAGAACGCGAGCGTCGTGCGGGCCGAGGAGGAACTCGAGAAGGCCGCGCCGCTTTCGGTCCAGCGGCTTGAATGGGAACACATCCAGCGCGTGCTCGCCGATCACGACGGCAATGTCTCGGCGACGGCGCGCGCGCTGAACATGCATCGCCGGACGCTGCAGCGCAAGCTGTCGAAGCGACCGGTCAAGCAATAGCAAAACGAGGCCGGCGACACGATGGACGGCCGCCTGCGTCGGATCCAAGTCCGACGCAGGCCCAACCGCGGATCGTGCCGCCGGCCTCGCCGACGCATGTCGAAACCCGGCCGGAGCCGGGTTTCGTCGTCCATCAGAGCACGTAGCGCGAGAGGTCCTCGTTTTCGGCGACTTCGCCGAGCGCATCGTTGACGTACTGCGCGTCGACGTGAACCGTTCGCCCCGTGTGGTTCCCGGCCTCGAACGAGACTTCCTCGAGCAGCTTCTCGATCACCGTATACAGACGGCGGGCGCCGATGTTTTCGGTCTTCTCGTTGACCGAGTACGCAATCTCCGCGAGACGCCGGATGCCGTCGGGCGCGAATTCGAGCGCGACGTCGTCGGTCGCGAGCAACGCCTGATATTGCTTGACGAGGCTCGCATCCGTTTGCACGAGGATCGACTCGAAGTCCTCGACCGACAGCGAATCAAGTTCGACGCGAATCGGAAAGCGGCCCTGCAGCTCGGGAATCAGATCGCTCGGCTTCGCGAGATGAAACGCGCCGCTTGCGATGAACAGGATGTGATCCGTCTTGATCATCCCGTATTTCGTATTGATCGTGGTCCCTTCGACGAGCGGCAGCAAATCGCGCTGCACGCCCGCGCGCGACACTTCGGCGCCGCCGACCTCGCTGCGCGACGCGATTTTGTCGATCTCGTCGAGAAACACGATGCCGTTCTGCTCGACGTTCTGGATGGCCTTCGTCTTGACCTCCTCGTCGTTGAGCATCTTCGCGGCTTCCTCGTCGATCAGCAGCTTCATCGCTTCCTTGACGCGCACCTTGCGCCGCTGCTTCTTGCCGCCGCCCATATTGGCGAACATGCCGCGGATCTGCTCGGTCATTTCCTCCATGCCCGGCGGACCCATGATGTCCATGCCGGGTTGCGGCGCCTCGATATCGAGTTCGACTTCCTTGTCGTCGAGCAGGCCTTCGCGCAGACGCTTGCGAAACGTCTGACGCGTCGGGTTGTCGTCTTCCTCGGCCGGCAACGAGCCAAAACCGCCCGGCGCGCGCGTCGGCGGAATCAGGATATCGAGCACGCGGTCCTCGGCGCGATCCTCGGCTTTCGTGCGGACCTTGCGCATCTCGGTCTCGCGCGTCTGCTTGATCGCGATTTCGGCGAGATCGCGCACGATGCTGTCGACATCGCGGCCGACATAGCCGACTTCGGTGAACTTCGTCGCCTCGATCTTGATGAACGGTGCATCGGCGAGCTTCGCGAGACGGCGTGCGATCTCGGTCTTGCCGACGCCGGTCGGCCCGATCATCAGAATGTTCTTCGGCGTGATTTCCTGCCGCAGCGGATCGGCGACCTGCTGGCGACGCCAACGGTTGCGCAACGCGACGGCCACGGCGCGTTTGGCCTTGCCTTGGCCGATGATGTGTTTGTCCAGCTCCGAGACGATCTCGGCGGGCGTCATATTGCTCATGGGGTGTCCTTACTCGAGCGTTTCGATGACGAGGTTGTGATTCGTATAGATACAGAGATCGCCGGCGATCTTGAGCGACTTCTCGACGACGTCGCGCGCGCTGAGCTCCGTATACTCGACAAGGGCGATCGCGGCGGACTGCGCATAGTTGCCGCCCGAGCCGATCGCGCAGACGCCGCCTTCGGGGTCGAGCACGTCGCCGTTGCCCGTGAGCACGAGCGTCGTCTCGGCATCGGCGACGATCATCATCGCCTCGAGCCTGCGCAGCATACGATCGGTCCGCCAGTCCTTCGCGAGTTCGACGGCGGCGCGCGTCAGATTGCCCTGGTGCTTCTCGAGCTTGCCCTCGAACCGGTCGAGCAGCGAGAACGCATCGGCGGTGGCGCCCGCGAATCCGACGAGCACCTTGCCATTGAAGATCCGGCGGACTTTGCGCGCCGAACCCTTCATGACGACATTGCCAAGCGTCACCTGGCCGTCCCCGCCGAGCGCAACCTGCTTGCCGCGCCGGACCGAGACGATCGTCGTGCCGTGATATTGCTCCATGAGCGTTCCTTGGTTGAAATCTTCGAATCCATGCCGCTTGGACGGCAACATGGGTCGGTACGTTAGGGCGTACTTCGATTTATCAAGAGGCGCCTCGCGCGTTATGCGGGCCTAGACGATCAATATATGTTTGTCTCGAATAAACAAATTCCCGCTACGGGAAAGCCCGCGTTGCGTATTCGTGATGTCTCTGTAATGCAACATTCACAAAAATATCGTTTCAATCTGATAAAGAAAATTTAATGGGGCGCGATCATAGCAAACCCTTATCCGCAAAGGCTTCTTGGCTAAAACATTCTTCATTAAATCAAATTACGTAAAAGACTGTTACGTCTGATGGAACTATGCGATCGTGAGCGAGCTTCCCTACACTCGGCTCCGATCTCGGGTCTTTCGAACCCCGAGCGCCCACTTACGGAGTTGTACAGATGAAGAAGACTCTCCTTGCTCTCGCAGCATCGAGCGCCCTCGTTTCGATGGCACATGCCCAAAGCTCGGTCACGCTGTACGGCTTGCTCGACGCCGGCATCGCCTACACGAACAACGCCGGTACGGCGGGCCATCTGATCCAAGCCGCCTACGGCGCAGCCAGCAGCAACCGCTGGGGCGTGCGCGGCACGGAAGATCTCGGCGGCGGTCTGAGCGCGATCTTCGTGTTGGAAAGCGGCTTCAACATCCAGAACGGCACGAGCAGCCAGGATAGCCGCCTGTTCGGCCGTCAAGCGTTCGTGGGTCTGTCGAGCACGCAATACGGTACGATCACTCTCGGCCGTCAGTACGACTCGGTCGTCGACTTCGTCGCGCCGCTGTCGGCAACGGGTTCGTGGGGCGGTACGTGGTTCCAGCACGTCTTCGATAACGACAACCTGAACAACTCGTTCCGCGTCGACAACGCCGTCAAGTACACCTCGCCGCTGATCAATGGCTTCAAGGCCGGCGCGGTCTACGCGTTCTCGAACAGCACGGACTTCACGGAAAACCGTCTGTACAGCTTCGGTGCGAGCTACAACTGGGGTCCGTTGAAGGCCGCCGCGGCTTACCTGCAAGTTCAAGGCTCGGGCAACACGGGCGCGCAGAACGCGGGCTCGACGGCCGGCGCGGTCGACCAGAAGGAATCGAGCTCGGTCGGCAAGGACACGACGCTGTTCGGCACGAACGGCTTCCAGATCGCTGCGCAAACCCAGCGGATCTTCGGCGGCGGCGTGAACTACGCGGTCGGACCGGCACTCGTCGCCTTCGTCTACACGCAATCGCAGTACTACGGCACGCTGGCGGGCTCGTACAAGTTCAACAACTACGAAGCCAACGGCAAGTACAACCTGACGCCCGCACTGAGCATCGGCGGCGCGTTCACGTACACCGACGGTTCGATCAGCGCGTTCGGCCCGGGCGCTTCGGGTGAAACCGATCCGAAGTGGACGTCGGCTGACCTCCAGATCGATTACGCACTGTCCAAGCGGACCGACGTCTACGTCGAAGGCCTGTATCAGCACGCCATCGGCCAAGATAACCACGCGTACATCTCGTACTCGGGCGGCACGTCGTCGACGGCCAATCAAGTCGTCGTCACGACGGGCATCCGTACGCGCTTCTAAGCGACGGCTGTACCGCAAGACACAAAACCCGCCGGGGCAACGGCGGGTTTTTTTATGCGCGCTCGACAGGCCGCGACATGACGTCTTGGCTCTTGGCTCTTGGCTCTTGGCTCTTGGCTCTCGGCTCTCGGCTCTCGGCTCTCGGCTCTCGGCTCTCGGCGTCGGCGTCGGCACACCGATGCGATGCATCGGCGAAAAAAAACCGACTGGACGGACAGTCGGTTTTTTTCAAGGACGGACAGCCACCCACGGCGCGCTGCGCCGAGTCGCGGCAGGCCCGGCAGGCGATCAGTCGCCGAACAGCTTCTGGCGAAGTTCGCGACGTTCCTGTGCTTCGAGCGAGAGCGTCGCGGTCGGGCGCGCGAGCATGCGCGGCACACCGATCGGCTCGCCGGTCTCCTCGCACCAACCGTATTCACCCGATTCGATCCGCGCGAGCGATTGCTGCACCTTCTTGAGCAGCTTGCGCTCACGATCGCGCGTGCGCAGTTCGAGCGCATGCTCTTCCTCGATCGTCGCACGGTCGGCCGGGTCGGGCACGATCACGGTTTCACGGAGGTTTTCGGTCGTCTGCCCCGCGTTGCGAAGGATCTCCGCCTGAAGCTGTTCGAGCCGGTTTTTGAAGAACGCGAGCTGATCTTCATTCATGTAATCCTTCTCGCTCATCTTCAGGATTTCGGCTTCCGTCAAGAGTCGTTTCGTCATCTTGCTTGCTATCTTCCGTGCGAGTATCAACCCGCTTTGCAATGTCCGTCGCGGAGTGGCGACTCCGCCGCAAGCCCGATATTCCGGGCCTCGACGCGCCACGCCGGCACGGGGCCGAACTCCGTGGTATCTCCAGTGGGGTCGTATTGTAACTGAATCAGATTGGCCCAAACCAACGCGAAGCCACCGGAAATAATCCCCGCCTGCACGCTCCGATTATCACGCGAGACACGCGGTCAAACCATCGATAATCAGGTCCTGCGGCAAATCCACGCCAATAAAAACCATTTTGCTGTTCTTCTTGTCGGCCGGCATCCAGCGCGACGCCAGATCGCTCCCCATCATCTGATGCACGCCTTGGAACACCACGCGGCGGTCGATGCCTTTCATATATAGCACGCCCTTATATCGGAGCAGCCGCTCACCATAAATCTGCAACACCCCGCCGAGAAAATCCTCGAGCTTTTTGGCGTCGAACGGACGGTCGCTCCGGAAGACGAACGACTTGATCCGGTCGTCATGATGCGCGTGGTGATGGTGCGCATGATCGTGACCCTCGTGCGCGCACTGGCCATGATCGTGATCGCAGTCGGCATGATCGTGATCATGCGCGTGGTCATGGTCATGATCGTGCGCGTCTTCGGCGAGGAAGTCGGGATCGATCTCGAGCTTCGCGTTGAGGTTGAAGCCCTTGAGATCGAAGATCTGCTTGATGTCGGCTTCGCCGAAGTTGACCGTGCTGATCGGCGCGCGCGGGTTCATATGCAGCAGGCGATGGCGCAGCCCTTCGAGCGCGCCGCCGTCGACGAGATCGGACTTCGTGACGAACAGGCGATCGGCGAACCCGACCTGGCGCTGAACGACCTCATGTTCGTCGAGCTGCTGGTTCGCATGTTTCGCGTCGACGAGCGTGATCACCGCGTCGAGCAGGAAATCGGACGCCACTTGATCGTCGATGAAGAACGTTTGCGCCACCGGGCCGGGATTCGCGAGACCCGTGGTCTCGATGACCACGCGATCGAAATCGAGCTTGCCCTGCGTGCGCTGGGCGGCGAGATCGCCGAGCGCGCGGACCAGGTCGCCCCGGATCGTGCAACAGATGCAGCCATTGCTCATCTGGACGATCTGTTCGTTGCTGTCCTGCACGAGAATTTCGTTGTCGATGTTCTCCGCGCCGAACTCGTTCTCGATGACCGCGATCTTGAGACCGTGCTGCTCGCCGAGAATCCGCTTGAGCAGCGTGGTTTTGCCGCTGCCGAGAAATCCGGTCAGGATCGTGACCGGGATCATGCTGTTAGCCGTGCTCGCCATAACTTGTCTCGTCGATGCGCCGCGGTGTCCAGACGGACCGCCGCAGCGTGATGGTCGGTCGCCGTCCCGGGGTACCGGGCCGGCGTAATAACATTACATTGAAGCACATGCGTCAAGATCCTCGCAATCGACGCGCGGCGCGCACGGCTTCGCCGGCCGTCCGGCCGGATCCCCTAGATGCGTTGCAACCAGAGTCCTTTCAAGTACTCGCCTTCAGGAAAACTCGCGAGCATCGGGTGATCGACGCCCGCACCGAGCCGACCGAGGATCCGCACGTCGACGCCCGCATCGGCGGCCGCGCCCGCGACGATCTTCTGGAACAGCAGCGCATCAATCGCGCCTGAACACGAATACGTCGCAAGCAGGCCCCCCGGGCGCAACAATCTGAAGCCCGACAGGTTGATGTCCTTGTATGCGCGCGCGGCGCGCTCGATATGGTGCTGCGACGGCGCGAACTTCGGCGGGTCGAGCACGACGAGATCGAAGCGCGCGCCGCCGTCATGGAGCGAGCGCAAGGTCCGGAATGCGTCGGCATCGAGCCATTCGGCGCGCGCGGGGTCGAACGCATTCGCTTCGACATTCGCGCGCGCCGTCGCGAGCGCGTCGCCCGACGAGTCGATCGATACGACGCGCGTCGCGCCGCCCTTGAGCGCCGCGAGCGAGAAGCCGCCCGTGTAGCAGAAGCAGTTGAGCACCTCGCGGCCCGCCGCGTGACGCGCGATCAGCGCCCGGTTGTCGCGCTGATCGATATAGAACCCGGTCTTGTGGCCGTGCCGGACGTCGACGTGATACCGCACGCCGCCTTCGTCGACGATCAGCGTATCGGGCGGCGCGTCGCCCGCGAGCACGCCGGTCGTCTGCGCCAGCCCTTCCTTTTCGCGGATCGACACGTCCGAACGCTCATAGACGTGCGCGCAGCCCGTCGCGCCGACGAGCGCCGCGACGATCGCGTCCTTCCAGGCCTCGACGCCCGCGGCCATGAACTGGCAGACGAGCTGCTCGCGCGCCTGATCGGCGCTCCGGTAGTGATCGACGATCAGGCCGGGCAGGCCGTCGGCCTCCCCGAAGATCAGGCGAACCGCGCCGGTGCCGCTCACCATCGCCCGGCGGTGTTCGAGCGCGCGCTGGACACGCCGCTTGAAGAACGCATGATCGACGCTCTCGCGCTCGTCGAACGTCCACGCGCGCGCGCGGATCGACGACACGGGACTGAACGCGGCACGCGCCAGAAAGCGGCCGTCGTGCGCACGCACGATGACGGTCGCGCCGGCCGCCGGCTGGCCGTCGATGCGGTCGATCGCGTTCAGGTAAATCCACGGGTGCCGGCGCAGCAAGGATTTCTCCTTGCCCGGCTTCAGGGTCAGCGTATTCATATAGGAGACAGGACTTACGAGCGTTTCTTCGCGCGCGGATGCGCGGCGTCATAGACCTTCGCGAGATGCTGGAAATCGAGCGAGGTATAGACCTGCGTCGCCGCGATGCTCGCGTGACCGAGCATCTCCTGGACGGCGCGCAGATCGCCGCTCGACTGCAGCACGTGGGTCGCGAACGAGTGCCGGAGCACGTGCGGATGGACATTCGCGGGCACGCCCGCGCGCAAGGCGAGCCGCTTGACGCGATCCTGGATGACCGAACGCGAGAGCCGGTTGCCGCGCACCGACAGGAACAGCGGATGCGGATCGTGACGCACCCACTGGTCGCGCAAGGCGAGCCATGCGAGCAACGCCTCGCGCGCCTTGGCGCCGACGGGCACGATGCGCTGACGCTTGCCCTTGCCGGTCACGTGGACGTCGCCCGCATCGAGATCGATCCAGCCCAGCGAGCGGTATCCGTCGCGATCCGTGTATCGAACGTCGAGACCGACGAGTTCCGCGAGCCGCAGGCCCGACGAATAGAACAGTTCGAGCATCGCCTTGTCGCGCGCGCTTTCGACGGGATGGTCGGGATGGATCGGCGGCGCCTCCATGAGGCGCGCCGCGTCGTCGGCGGAGATCGCCTTCGGCAGCGTCTTGGCGCGTTTCGGCGCGCGCACCGTCGCGACGGGATTGGCGGGTAGTTCGTGGTGCAGCGCGACCCAGCGGTAGAAGCTGCGCCAGATCGAAAGCCGGTACGCGATCGTGCGCGGCGCGAGCCCGCTTGCATGCGCGCGCGCGGCAGCCCCGCGGATGTCGACCGCGCTCAGCGCCGTGAGCGGACGCGTCCCCGCCAGCGCGGCGAGCACGTCGAGCTCGCGCGTGTAGCCGCTCAAGGTGTAGCTCGATAGCTTGCGCTCGTTCGCGATCGACGAGAGATACCCCGCGATCAACGGATCGCGCTGCGCGGGACGATCCGCGTGGGGGCGGTCCGACTCGGGCGTCGCCGACGTCGGATCCCCCTCGGCATCCGGCGCCCCCCGATCCGATTGGCGTGGCTCGCGGGGGCCCCCGTTCATCGCGATCCCCGTTCAGTGCGCGAGCAGCCGGCTCAGCGCGGCGCTCGCGAGCGAACCGATCTGCGAGAGGAAATCGGTGCCCATGCCCTCATGGAAACGTCGCGGATCGTGCGAGCCGAGCACCAGCAGACCGAATGCGTTCGCGCTTTCCTCGCGCTGCGGATCGCGCAAGGCGACGAGCGCGATCGACGCGGTCGATCCGTCGGTCGCGGCCGAACCGGCTCCGTCGCTGCCGTCGGCCGTCATCGCGCGCGCTTCCGCGTTCGCGCTCACGAGCCATTGCGCGGCCTCGAAGCCCGTGTTCGCGCCGCAATACGGCGTCGCGAGACTGTTCGCGAAAATCCGGACCTCCTCGCCGACATAGCGCGAGAAATCGGCCATCGAATACGTCTCCGCGACATCCCACAGACGCAGCGCCGCCTGCGGCACTTCGAAGATCTCGAGCAAGCCGCGCGTGACGGTCGCCGGCAGCGCATGCGGATCGCGCTCGGCGAGCACGCGCGACGTCCAGCGCGTGAAGCGCGCGGCGATGCTGTCGTTCTCGTGCCCGTAGCGCAGCAGCTCGGCAAGCCGGCGTTCGATCTGCTTGTTCTTGTCGCGCAGCATGTCCATCTGGCGTTCCTGCAGCGAGACGGCGCGGTTTCCGTGCGGGCTCATGAGCTTGATGC
Source organism: Pararobbsia silviterrae (assembly GCF_003628125.1). GTDB lineage: Bacteria > Pseudomonadota > Gammaproteobacteria > Burkholderiales > Burkholderiaceae > Pararobbsia > Pararobbsia silviterrae. The sequence continues at coordinate 248,636 of NZ_RBZU01000001.1, read as the reverse complement.
TCGCGAGCAGCTCGGCATGGTGTTCGAAGAATTGCGGATTCGCGAGCAGGTATTCGGCGATTTCGCGTTCGTTAAGCGACATGGATGCGTCCGTAGTCAAACTTCGATGGAGCCTTCAAAAACCGTTTTCGCCGGCCCGGCCATATGCACCTCGGCGCCGGTCCATGCGATCGTCAGCACGCCGCCGTGCGTCTGGACGCGGACCGGCGAGTCGAGCAAGCCGCGCCGGATACCCGCGACGACGGCCGCGCACGCCCCCGTACCGCATGCGAGCGTCTCGCCCGCGCCGCGTTCATAGACACGCAGCCGGATCTCGTGCCGATCGACGATCTGCATGAAACCCGCGTTCACGCGCTGCGGAAACCGCGGATGCCGCTCGATCAGCGGACCGTCGATGCCGACCGGGGCCGTTTCGGTGTCGGCCACGACCTGGACCGCGTGCGGATTGCCCATCGAGACGACCGAAATCCACGTCGTCGCGCCGCCTACGTCGAGCGGCCACAGCGTGTCGTTCGCTTCGGCGCGCGGCGCGACGCCCGCAGCGTCGAACGGAATCTGCGCGGGCTCGAACTTCGGCGCGCCCATGTCGACTTCGACGTCTCCGTTATCGTGCATCGTCAGCGTCAGCACGCCGTGCCAGACCTGCACGCGGACCGTGCGCTGCGTCGTCAGCCCCTTGTCGAGCACGAATTTGACGAAGCACCGCGCGCCGTTGCCGCAATGTTCGACCTCGCCGCCGTCGTTGTTGAAGATCCGGTAGCGGAAGTCGACGCCGTCGATGGTCGGCCGTTCGACGACGAGCATCTGGTCGGCGCCCACGCCGAAATGACGATCGGCGACGCGGCGGATCTGATCCGAATCGAGCGTGAACGGGGTCGACGTCGCGTCGATCACGACGAAATCGTTGCCCGCGCCCTGCATTTTGGTGAAATTGAGCATCATGTCGCTATTGTAGGGCCTCCCGGGCCCGCGCTTCTCGAACCCGGTTTCTCGGATCCGGCTTCTCCCGTCTCACATCTCGCATCTCGAACCGGGCTTCTCGTACGTCGCGTCTCGCTTCTCATATCTCGCTTCTCGCACGTCGCGTCTCGTGACCGGCTTCGCGCATCCGAGCGCGCGCGCCGACACGCGTCGCCCCGGGCAATAGCGCGCGCGGGTCATGCGCGGATCAATAGAAGCCGGGTTCGCCGGGCGGGCGCGTCTTGAAGCGCTTGTGCACCCAGTAATACTGCTCGGGCATCGTGCGCACGAGGTCTTCGAGCACCGCGTTCATGCGCCGCGCATCGGCGACGTCGTCGCCGCTCGGATAGTCGGCCCACGGCTTGAAGACCTTGAGCCGGTAGCCCTTGTAGTGCGGCAGCACTTCGCCGACGAACACGATGATCTGCGCGGGCGCCGTCGCCGCGAGCCGCGCGGTCGACGTGAGCGTGCACGCCGGCACGCCGAAAAACGGCACGAACGCCGAATTGCGCAAACCGTAGTCCATATCGGCGCCGAGCATCACGGGCTGGCGGTTGCGCAACATCCGGATCACGGCGCGCGCGCTGTCGGATTTCGAGACCATCTCCGCATTGAACCGGCCGCGCGCCTCGCTTGCGATCCGATCGAGATCCCGATTCGAGAACGGCTGATAGAGCGACCCGCAGCGACGCTTGAGCGCGTGATTGATCGCGACGGACGCGGCCTCGATCGCGACGAAGTGATAGCCGAGCAGAATCGTCGGCGGAAGATCCGGATCCTCGAGATCGATCTCGCTGTCGACGACGACGAGCTTTTCGATCGTACGCGCCGAGCCGAACCATTGATAACTGCGCTCGACGTAGCTGCGCACGGCGTGACGGAAATGCCGGCCCGCGACGCGTTCGCGCTCGGCGTCGTCCCACTCCGGAAAACACAGGCGCAGGTTCGTATGCACGACGCGCTTGCGCGAACTCGGGATCTGATAAAGCAGCCAGCCCAGCCCATCGCCGAATCGGGCCACGAGCCCGTACGGGAGCAGCGCCAGAAATTTGAGCAGCCCGACCGCGAGATACGTGCCGATTTTGCCTAGCATGCGCCCTCCGCGTGCCGACGCCGCGCGCACCCGATGCAGGTCGCGCACCCCGGCCGTCGCGCGGCGGCGCGCAGGCCATGCGGCTGCGAACGAAACAATGTTGGGATCAGGGGCACGCGCGGGGCTCAAGCATAAAAAAACGAAGCCGCTATAATAAGGGCTTCGCCGAGTTAATGGACAACTTGCGGGGCGAGTGCCGGATATCCGATATCTGGCAAAAAATTCCGCTAAAGCGTCGCCGCTTCGGTCCGAAGTCGGCTACGTGGAAGCGCCAGTACTCGGGTTTTCCGGTTACGTACCGATTATTTAAGGAGCATGCGAAGTGGCGAACGACTATCTGTTCACGTCCGAATCCGTTTCCGAAGGGCACCCCGACAAGGTCGCCGATCAGATTTCCGACGCGATTCTTGATGCGATCCTCGCGCAAGACAAATATTCGCGCGTTGCGGCCGAAACGCTCTGCAACACGGGTCTTGTCGTTCTCGCCGGCGAAATCACGACGACGGCCAACGTCGATTACATCCAGGTCGCGCGCGACACGATCAAGCGCATCGGCTACGACAACACCGACTACGGCATCGACTACAAGGGCTGCGCGGTCCTCGTCGCCTACGACAAGCAATCGCCCGACATCGCCCAAGGCGTCGATCGCGCGCACGACAACAACCTCGATCAAGGCGCGGGCGACCAAGGCCTGATGTTCGGCTATGCGTGCGATGAAACGCCCGAACTCATGCCGCTGCCGATCTATCTGTCGCACCGCCTCGTCGAGCGCCAGGCCGATCTGCGCCGCGACGGCCGCCTGCCCTGGCTGCGCCCGGACGCGAAGTCGCAAGTCACGATCCGCTATGTCGACGGCAAGCCGCACAGCATCGACACCGTCGTGCTCTCGACGCAGCACGCGCCCGACATCGAACTCGCGCAACTGCGCGAAGCGGTCATCGAAGAAGTCATCAAGCCCGTGCTGCCGAAGGATCTGATCAAGGGCGACATCAAGTTCCTCGTGAACCCGACGGGCCGTTTCGTCATCGGCGGTCCGCAAGGCGACTGCGGTCTCACGGGCCGCAAGATCATCGTCGACACGTACGGCGGCGCCGCGCCCCATGGCGGCGGCGCGTTCTCGGGCAAGGATCCGTCGAAGGTCGATCGCTCGGCCGCCTACGCGGGCCGCTACGTCGCGAAGAACATCGTCGCGGCGGGGCTCGCCAAGCGCGCGCTGATCCAGGTCTCGTACGCGATCGGCGTCGCGCGTCCGACCTCGGTCATGGTCAACACGTTCGGCACGGGCCGCGTACCCGATGCGGTCATCAACGAACTCGTGCAGACGCATTTCGATCTGCGCCCGAAGGGCATCGTGCAGATGCTCGACCTGCTGCGTCCGATTTACGAGAAGACGGCGGCGTACGGCCACTTCGGCCGCGAAGAGCCGGAATTCACGTGGGAAGCGACCGACAAGGCCGCTGCGCTCGCCGAGGCCGCGAACATCGAGCCGACCGCCGTCGGCGCATGATCGCGCGCTAGATGCGCACGGGGGCGGGCGGTGTAGGCCGCGCCTCCGGTGCGCCCCTCGCGCCGGCTTCGAACCCTCGCGCGGTACACGCCGTACATGATGCGCGACTGACATCCCGATCCACGCCCGGCAGGCTTCGTCCTGTCGGGCGTTGTTGTTTGCGCGATCGTCAGGCTCGCTCGGACGGTCGGCCAATCCAGCGGTTGGCGATTGGCGGGGTCGGCAGCCGACGGATCCTAACGAAGGAACATCCGCACGACCGCGGAGACGCGCTTGCCATACGGCGGCCGCACGATCGCGCGCAAATTGAAGCGCGCTTGCGTCAGGACGGGCTTCATATGCGAGAACGTCCGGAACCCCTCGACGCCGTGATACGCGCCCATGCCGCTCGGTCCGATGCCGCCGAACGGCAGGTCATCGCATGCAACGTGCAGCAGCGTGTCGTTGATCGTGACGCCGCCCGAATGCGTGCGCGCGAGCGCGCGGTCGACGACCGCGTTGTTCGTCTCGAACAGATACATCGCGAGCGGACGCGGCCGCGCATTGATATAGGCAAGCGCATCGTCGAACCGGTCGTATTCGACGAGCGGCAGCAAGGGGCCAAAAATCTCCTCGCGCATGATCGCGGTGTCGTCGGGCGCGTCCGTGATGATCTGGGGCACCACGCGACGCACGGCGTCTCGTTCGCGCGCGGCGGCCGGCATCGCCCCGGACGCGGCTTGACGCAGATCCGCGAGCGCATGGAGCGTCGCACCGCGCGCGGCGGCCTCCTGCGTCAGCGCATCGAGCCGCTCGACGTGCCGCACCGAGATGATCGACGTGTAATCCGTATTGTTCGCGAAGTCCGGATAAAGCTTCGCGGTCAGCGCCCGCGCACGTTCGATGAAGGCCTGCGCGCGCCCGCGCGGCACGAGCACATAGTCGGGCGCGACGCACGTCTGGCCCGCATTGAACAGCTTGCTCGAAATCACGGCGTCGACGGCTTCGGCGAAGCGCGCGCCCGGCCCGATCAGCGCGGGCGACTTGCCGCCGAGTTCGAGCGTGACGGGCGTCAGGTGCTCGGCCGCCGCGCGCATCACATGGCGGCCGACGCCGGTCGACCCCGTGAACACGAGCCGATCGAACGGCAACGACGCAAACGCGCGCGCGACGTCGGCCTCGCCATTGACGACAGTCACATGGTCGGGCGCGAAGGTCTGCGCGATAATCCGCGCAAACAGCTCGCCGAAACGCGGCGTGAATTCCGACAGCTTGATCATCGCGCGGTTGCCCGCCGCGAGTGCGCCCGTCAACGGTCCCACGGCAAGGAACAGCGGGTAGTTCCACGGCACGATGATGCCCACGACGCCCAGCGGCTGCGGCACGAGTTTCGCGCTCGCGGGCGCGAGCAGCATGCCCGGCGAACGCCGCCGCGCGCGCATCCATCGGCGTCCGTGCCGCAGCGCGTGCTTGATGCCGAGATGCGAGCCGAGCACGTCCGCGATATCGGTTTCGTTTTCGGCACGGTTGCCGAAGTCCTCATGAATCGCCCCGGCGATGGCCTTGCGATGCGCGAGCATCATCGCGTCGAGCGCACGCAGATGCGCGGCGCGCTGCGCCCAGTTCGGCATCGGGTCTTCGTTAAACGCAAGGCGCTGCGCGTTCAGCAGCCTCTCCAGATCGAGCGTCGGATCGAAATCGTTTTTCATCGCGTGTCGTTGTCTTTATGTGTCTGCGGCGAATACGGACTCATACGCTCACGTGCGACGGCCATGCACGCTCGATCAACTGCGCATGCCACGCGGTTTCGGATGCGGGCAAGGTGCCGTAGACGCGCCCGCAGTACCCCGCGCCGTCGGCGAGCCGCGTCGCGATGAACGCATCGGCGCTCGCTCCCGCGCCGTGGCGTCGCAACAGCACACTCTGCGCGATCAGCACGATCGTCTGTGCGATCCGGCGCGCGGACCCCTCGCGCTCGGCGGCGGACGCGCCGAGCACGCGCGTCACGTACGCGAGCGCGTCGAGCAGCCCGCGATCGCCCGCGGCCGCATCGCGCCAGTCGTCGAGCAATGCACGCGCCGCGTCGGGTTCGCGTTCGATCGCGCGCAGGACGTCGAGGCACATGACATTGCCCGAGCCTTCCCAGATCGAGTTGACCGGGGCCTCACGGTAGAAGCGCGCCATCGGACTCTCCTCGACGTAGCCGTTGCCGCCCCAGACCTCCATCGCCTCGCCCGTGAATTCGAGCGCGCGTTTGCAGACCCAGAACTTCGCCGCGGGCGTCACGATGCGCTGCCAGCCGCGATCGAGTTGCGAGATCGGCTCGGCCGACGCGTCATACGCATGCGCAAGCCGCATCATCAGCAGGGTCGCGGCTTCGCTTTCGAGCGCGAGATCGGCGAGCACGTTCTGCATGAGCGGCTGCTCGGCCAGCATCCGGCCGAACGCGCTGCGATGCCGCGCATGATGAACGGCCTGCACGAGCGCGGCGCGCATCAGCGCCGCGCTGCCGATCACGCAGTCGAGCCGCGTGTAGTTCGCCATCTCGATGATGGTCGGGATGCCGCGGCCTTCTTCGCCGATCAGGACGCCCCACGCGTCTTCGAATTCGACCTCGCTGCTCGCGTTCGAGCGATTGCCGAGCTTGTCCTTGAGACGCTGGACGCGCACCGTGTTGCGCCGGCCGTCGGGTGTGAAACGCGGCACGTAGAAACATGAGAGACCGGTATCGCCGTCGGCTCGCGCGAGCACGAGATGGGCATCGGCCTGAGGCACCGAAAAAAACCATTTGTGCCCGACCAGCCGGTACGCGGCGCCGCGCCCCGTGTACGCGGGCTCGATCGGAAACGCGCGCGTCTGGTTCGTGCGCACGTCCGATCCGCCCTGCTTTTCGGTCATGCCCATGCCGACGAGCATCGATCGCTTTTCCGACAACGGCAGATCGCGCGGATCGTGTTCGCGCGCGAAAAGCTTGTCGCGCAGCGGTTCGAACAAGGAAGTCTCGCGTTGCAGCACGGGAATGCTCGCGAACGTCATCGTCGTCGGACACAGCGTGCCGGATTCGATCTGCGCATGCAGGAAATAACCCGCGGCGCGCGCGCTCATCGCGCCTTCCCCCGGATCGGAGAACGGCAGCGCCTGCAGCCCGTGCGCGCGCAGCAAGTCGAGCAGCGCATGCCAGCTCGGATGCAGCTCGACCGCATCGAGACGCCGTCCGCGCGAATCGTGCGTGAACAGCTCGGGCGTATGCCGGTTCGCCAGTTCGGCCAGCACCTGGACATCGGCGCGCCCCAGCCGCGCGCCCATCGCATAGAGCGCGTCGCGGTGCCAGCCCGCGCCGTCGCGCTCGACGGCCCCGCTCAATACGACATCCGTTTCAAACAGGTTGTAGTCGACAAGCGGCGGGACCTGATTGGTCACTTCGTGCGTAGTCCAGTCCATGGCTCCGTGAGCTCCCTATGCTCGCGCAGAACGCGGGATGACAAGCGAAGGGCTCAGCATGGTCGATTGCACGCCCATGCGCAAGCGTAAGGATCCCGATCCGCGCGCCGGAATCGCGACCACGCGCGCCGGCAAGCGCCTCGTCGCGAATTAGAGCGCGCGCTCAATCGCGCGCGCGGGTTTATCCCCATGCTCGCCGGGACCGAATGCTCAAGAATCCCGAGGTCGCATATTTCGAGACGTCGGCGCGCTCCCTACCAAAAAAAAGCGCGGCTATGCTGGCGTCCGACTGAAAGGCGCCGACTTCCAAGGCGCAGGGAGACAACACCTCATGGGATCCACCGCGAGGTCCTCGACCTATGACTACATCGTCGTCGGGGCCGGCTCGGCCGGCTGCGCGACGGCGGCGCGACTCGCCGACGCATGCCCGCATGCGACGATCGCCCTGCTCGAAGCGGGGCCGTCCGATCACAGCGCGCTGATCCACACGCCGCTGGGTCTCGCCGCGCTCGTCGCGCGGCGCTCGCGCTACAACTGGATGTTCCGCACGGCCCCGCAGGCCGCGCTCTCCGATCGCAAGACCTGGCAGCCGCGCGGACGCGGTCTCGGCGGCAGCAGCTCGATCAATGCGATGGTCTACACGCGCGGCCACCCGCTCGACTACGACGAGTGGGAAGCGGCCGGGTGTCCCGGATGGGGCTGGCGCGACGTGCTGCCGTATTTCCGGCGCGCCGAATCGAATGTGCGCGGCGCGAGTACCTATCACGGCGAAAACGGTCCGCTCATCGTGTCGGATCTGCGCGACGTCAACGTGTTTTCATGGCGCTTCGTCAATGCCGCGGTCCAGGCCGGCTATCTGCCCAACGACGATTTCAACGGCGAGTCGCAAGAGGGCGTCGGCATCTATCAGGTCACGCAGCGCAACGGCGAACGATGGAACGCCGCGCGCGCGTATCTCCATTCGCGCGTGCGCGGCAATCTGCACGTGATCACGCACGCCCACGCGCTACGCATCGTGTTCGACGGCCGACGCGCGGCGGGTGTCGACATCTCGCGCGCGGGACGCGCCGAAACGCTGCACGCACGCGCCGAAGTCATCGTCTGCAGCGGCGCGTTCGGCTCGCCGCAACTGCTCATGTGTTCAGGCATCGGGCCCGCATCGACGCTGCGCGGCCTCGGCATCGACGTCGTGCACGACGCGCCGGGCGTCGGCGCGAACCTGCAGGATCATCTCGACTTCACGTTCCAGAAGCGCATACCCGGCGATACCGAAACGGTCGGCCTCACGATCGGCAGCCTCCCCGCGTGGGTGCGCCGCTGGTCGATGTATCGGCGTCACCGCCGCGGCCTGTTCGCGAGCAACGTCGCCGAAGCCGGCGGCTTCGTCAAAACCGACCCCGCGCTGCGACGCCCCGACATCCAGTTCCATTTCTGCGTGGCGCTCGTCGACGAGCACGGCCGGCGACTGCACTACGGCGCCGGGTACTCGCTGCATGTCTGCGTGCTGCGTCCGCGCAGCCGCGGCACCGTCACGATCGAGAGCCGCGATACGCGCGATGCGCCCGTCGTCGATCCTCGCTTCCTCAGCGATCCCTACGATGCCGAAGCGATGCTGCGCGGCGTCAAGGCCGCGCGGCGCATTCTCGAAGCGCCGGCGCTCGCCGACCACGGCGGCCGCGAATTGCGCACGCACGACCTCAAGACCGACGCCGAACTCATGGCGGCGGTCCGCGCGGATGCGGAGACGATCTATCACCCGGTCGGCACGTGCAGGATGGGCAGCGATCCCGCCTCGGTCGTCGATCCGGATCTGCGCGTACGCGGCGTCACGGGGCTGCGCGTCATCGACGCGTCGATCATGCCGACGCTCATCGGCGGCAATACGAATGCGCCGACGATCATGATCGCCGAGCGTGCGGTCGATCGCATGGTCGGCACGATGTCGCCGGCCGCCGCGCCCCTCGTGCTCGCGCCGGGATCCGCACTGGGGCCCGCGGGCGCATGAGCGGCGCGCCCGGTCCGGCGCGCGAACCCCATCGGCGCGCCTGAGCGTTTCTGCATGGCGCCCCGCGTAAGCGCGCCTGCGCATCGACGCGCCTAGGCGCCCTTGCGTGTCGCGCCGGCGCGCGCGCCGCCGAGCCAGAGATCGGCGGACGCGCTGCTCGGCCCCTCGTCTCCGGGCAACGCACGCGCGACATCGAGCCACGCACGCGCGGCATGCGACAGATAACCGTCCTTGCGCCACGCAATCGCCATATCCCACGCGATGACGGGATCGACAACGGGCACGAGCGTATAGCGTTCGGGGTCGAGCGGCCTGCAGTACGGCTCGGGCAGCAACGCGATGCCGACCCCCGCGCCGACGAGCGCCGTGATGAAATCCCAGTGTCCGCTGCGCCCGACGATCGTCGGCGTAAAGCCCGCGTCGCGGCACGCGCGCATGACGATATCGTTGAGCGCCAGGCTCTCGCCATAGAACACGAACGACTCGTCGGCAAGCTGCGCGAGCGGCACGCGGTCCGCGCCGCGCCAGCGCGACGTCGCGGGCGCGACGAGCCACAACCGATGGTGACTGACGGGCAGCAGGCTGAACACGGCCTCGTCGACGGGCAGCAGCACCGCGCCGAGTTCGAGATCGCCTTCGAGCAACGCCGCCTCGATCGCGCGCGAGCCGTGCTCGAACAACTTGAGTTCGACCTTCGGATAACGTTGCCGGAACGCCGCGATCGCGGGCGTGAACAGCGTGCCGCCCATCGGCGGAATGCCGATCCGGAGCTCGCCGCGTCCGAGCGATTCGAGATCGTTGAGCTCGGCGCGCAATTGCGCGTGCGCGGCGAGCACGTCCTGCCCGCGTTGCGCGACGATGCGTCCCGCGTCGGTCAACACGAGCTGCCGGCCTTCGCGCAGCAGCAAGGGCGTGCCGATCTCTTCCTCGAGCGATTTGACCATCTTGCTGATCGTCGGCTGCGTCACGCTGAGCGACTCGGCCGCGAGCGTGAAGCTTTGCTGCCGAACCACCTCGACAAAGTAGCGCAGAGCGCGCAATTCCATGGGTCGGTCTCCGAAGGGCGCGTCCGGTTCCCGGCGCATGAACATTCCGGTCTGGAATGCAAGATCCGAGTTTAAGTCAATCGAGGCATGACCCGCACCGGGCATGGGTCTTCGCGCGCCGCCGACGCGCTTCTTTGCTACAATCTGCGCCACCTTCCGAGGAGCGTTGCGACGGAATTTCTTCCGCCAGGCTCGGAATCTCACCGGGGATCGCCGACGCGGCCCCGTTCTGAACGGCGCTCACGTCTTTAATTTCTAGGTCTTTTTTAGAAAGGAGGGCGTGATGAACGCCGCTGTAGTCGATTCCCAGGATTTTGTCGTCGCCGATCTGTCGCTTGCCGCTTGGGGCAAGAAGGAACTCGTGATCGCGGAATCGGAAATGCCGGGCCTGATGGCCACGCGCGCCGAATACAAGACGAGCCAGCCGCTCAAGGGCGCGCGCATCGCCGGCTCGCTGCACATGACGATCCAGACCGCCGTGCTGATCCAGACGCTCGAAGCGCTGGGCGCGCAAGTGCGCTGGGCCTCGTGCAACATCTTCTCGACGCAGGATCACGCCGCCGCCGCGATCGCCGCGAACGGCACGCCCGTGTTCGCTTTCAAGGGTGAAAGCCTCGACGAATACTGGGAATTCAGCCATCGGATCTTCGAATGGCCGAACGGCGAGCAAGCGAACATGATCCTCGACGACGGCGGCGACGCGACGCTGCTGCTGATTCTCGGCACCAAGGCCGAGAGCGACCGCTCGGTGATCTCGAAGCCGGCCAACGAGGAAGAAACGGCGCTGTTCAAGTCGATCGCCGCGCACCTCGACGCCGATCCGACGTGGTACTCGAAGCGTCTCAAGGAAATCAAGGGCGTCACCGAGGAAACGACGACGGGCGTGCATCGCCTGTATCAGCTCGAAAAGGACGGCAAGCTGCCGTTCCCCGCGTTCAACGTCAACGACTCGGTCACGAAGTCGAAGTTCGACAATCTCTATGGTTGCCGCGAGTCGCTCGTCGACGGCATCAAGCGCGCGACCGACGTCATGATCGCGGGCAAGGTCGCGGTCGTCGCGGGCTACGGCGATGTCGGCAAGGGCTGCGCGCAGTCGCTGCGCGGCCTCGGCGCGACGGTCTGGGTCACGGAAATCGATCCGATCTGCGCCCTGCAGGCGGCCATGGAAGGCTATCGCGTCGTCACGATGGACTATGCGGCCGACAAGGCCGACATCTTCGTGACCGCGACGGGCAATTTCCACGTGATCGACCATGATCACATGAAGAAGATGCGTCACCAGGCCATCGTCTGCAACATCGGTCACTTCGACTCGGAAATCAACGTCGCGTCGCTGCGCCAGTACACGTGGGACAACATCAAGCCGCAGGTCGATCACATCGAGTTCCCTGACGGCAAGCGCATCATCCTGCTCGCCGAAGGCCGCCTCGTGAACCTCGGCTGCGCGACGGGCCACCCGTCGTTCGTGATGTCGAACTCGTTCACGAACCAGACGCTCGCGCAGATCGAACTGTTCACGAAGGGCAACCAGTACGAGAAGAAGGTCTACGTGCTGCCGAAGCACCTCGACGAAAAGGTCGCGCGCCTGCACCTGGGCCGCATCGGCGCAGACCTGACCGTGCTGACCGACGAACAGGCGAACTACATCAGCGTCGACAAGAACGGTCCGTTCAAGCCGTCGCATTACCGTTACTGATCCGCTTACAGTTCGCGCGAGCGAACTGTCGTCAGGCGAGGTATCGGAGTTGCGCGTCGGGCCCTGAATCGGCCCGGCGCGTTCGTTTATAGACTGACCGAAAGGAGCGGCGATGCATCTGATCGTGACTTGGCTGTTGAACGCGGTGGCCTTGCTCGGCGTAACGTACGTGATCCCCTCGATTCACATCCGGAGCTTCGGCACCGCGCTCGTGATCGCGATCGTGCTCGGCTTGATCAACGTGCTGCTGCGGCCCGTGCTCGTGCTGCTGACCTTGCCCGTGACGATTCTCACGCTCGGCTTGTTCCTGCTCGTGATCAATGCGCTGCTGTTCCAGCTCGCGGCATGGTTCGTCAGGGGTTTCGAGGTCGATGGATTCTGGGCCGCGTTGTTCGGCTCGATCCTCTACAGCGTGATCTCGTGGATCCTGACCGCGATCGTATTCGGTCACCGCGAAGGCATCACACGCTGGTATTGATCGAAACACTATGGCTAGCTGCGAACTCTCGTTTGAATTCTTTCCGCCGAAGACCGCCGACGGTCTCGACAAGCTGCGCGCCACGCGCGCCCAGCTTGCGGCACTGAACCCGAAATTCGTTTCGGTCACGTTCGGCGCCGGCGGCTCGACCCAACAAGGCACGCTCGATCTCGTCGTCGAAATGAAACGCGACGGCCTCGAAGCGGCGCCGCATCTGTCGTGCATCGGCGCGACGCGCGAAAGCATCCGCGAGATCCTCAAGCACTATCGCGAACACGGCATCCGTCACATCGTCGCACTGCGCGGCGACATGCCGTCGGGCATGGGCGAGATCGGCGAATTCCGCTATGCGTCGGATCTCGTCGAATTCATTCGCGCGGAGACGGGCGACTGGTTCCGCATCGAAGTCGCCGCGTACCCCGAGTATCACCCGCAGGCGCGTTCGCCCAAGCACGATCTCGATGCGTTCGCGCGCAAGGTCAAGGCGGGCGCCGACTCGGCGATCACGCAGTACTTCTTCAACGCGGACGCGTATTTCCGCTTTGTCGACGACGCGCGCGCGCTCGGCGTCGAGGTGCCGATCACGCCGGGCATCATGCCGATCACGAACTACTCGCAGCTCCTGCGATTCTCGGAGATGTGCGGCGCCGAAGTCCCGCGCTGGATCGCCAAGCGGCTCGAAGGCTTCGGCGACGACCGCGAATCGATTCGCGCGTTCGGCCTCGATGTCGTGACCGATCTCTGCGAACGGCTGCTCGATCACGGCGTGCCCGGGCTTCACTTCTATACGTTGAACGCCGCGGCCGCGAGCCGCGCGATCTACGAACGGCTGCGCAACAAGGACTGAACGAATCGCGCGCGGGACGGAAACGCCCGCGCGGCGGCACGCGGCGCGTGAGGCAAAACGACCGATCGCGCGACGGGATCCGCAAGATCGCGCCTTGTTCGTCATTTTGATCGTCAGTAACATCGGTTCACCGCGTCGATCCCGTCGCGCCACCCAGAGAGGCCCCGATGAACCTCGTCCGTGGTCGTTTGCGTCGCGTGCGCGCGCGTCTCGCCGTCGTGTCGATCGATCGGTGCGCTGTCGACAGGATCGCCGCCAGGCGCGTCGCCATTCACGCGCCGCGCTTTCGGGGCGCGGTCGTCCGGGGCATCGCCGCACTCGCCGCATGCGCGGCGCTGTGCAACGCGCCGCTCCCGGCCTCGGCCGCCGTGCCCGACAAGACGCTCGTGTTCTGCTCGGAAGGCAGCCCCGCCGGCTTCGATCCCGCGCAATACACGACTTCGGTCGAATCGACGGCGTCGGCGTATCCGGTCTATAACCGGCTCGTCGAGTTCGCGAAGGGCGGCACGAAGGTCGAGCCCGGCCTCGCCGAAAGCTGGGAAATCGCGCCCGACGGACTCACGTACACGTTCCACCTGCGTCACGGCGTCAAGTTTCAGACCACGCCGTACTTCAAGCCGACGCGCGAATTCAACGCCGACGACGTGCTGTTCACGTTCGATCGCATGCGCGACCCGGACAATGCGTTCCGCAAGGCCTATCCGGTCCGGTTTCCGTACTTCACGGACATGGGCCTCGACAAGAGCATCGCGAAGATCGAGAAACTCGATCCGTACACGGTGCGCATGACGCTGAGCGCCGTCAATGCGCCGTTCCTGTCCGACCTCGCGATGCCGTTCACGTCGCTCCTGTCGGCCCAATACGCGGACCAGCTGCTCAAGTCGAACACGGCGTCCGACATCAATCAGAAGCCCGTCGGCACGGGTCCGTTTATTTTCCGCAGCTACACGAAGGACGCGACGATCCGCTTCGACGGCAACCCCGACTACTGGAAACCGGGCGACGTCCAGGTTTCAAAGCTGATCTTCGCGATCACGATCGATCCGTCGGTGCGCGTGCAGAAGCTCAAACGCAACGAGTGCCAGGTCATGGCCTATCCGAAGCCGGCCGATCTCGACATGATCCGCTCGGACGCGAATCTCCAGATGCCGAGCCAGGCGGGCTTCAATCTTGGCTACCTCGCGTACAACACGCAGCACAAGCCGTTCGACAACGTCGACGTGCGGCGCGCGCTCGATATGGCGATCGACAAGGACGCGATCATCAAATCGGTCTACCAGGGCGCCGGACAACGCGCGAGCGCACCGATGCCGCCCACGCAATGGTCGTACGACAAGGACCTCAAGGACGCGCCATTCGATCCCGCCAAGGCCAAGGCGATGCTCGCGAAAGCGGGCTTCGCAAACGGGTTCGACGTGACGCTCTGGGCGATGCCCGTCCAACGTCCCTATAATCCGAACGCGCGCCTGATGGCCGAGATGATCCAGGCGGATTGGGAGAAGATCGGCGTGCACGCGAAGATCGTCACCTACGAGTGGGCCGAGTACATGAAGCGCGCGCAGGCCGGCGAGCACGACGCGATGCTCATCGGCTGGACCGGCGACAACGGCGACCCCGACAACTGGCTCGCCGTGCTGCTCGGCTGCGATGCGATCAACGGCAGCAATTACGCGCGCTGGTGCTACAAGCCGTTCGACGATCTGATCGTAAAAGCGCGCGCGACGACCGACATCGGGACGCGCACGAAGCTCTACACGCAGGCCCAGGAAATCTTCAAGGATCAAGTGCCCTATACGCCGATCGCGCATTCGACGGTCTATCAACCCCTCGGCAAGAACGTGACCGGTTTCGCGATCGATCCGTTCGGGCCGACGCAATTCGCGGGCGTGGGCCTCAAATCGCCATGATTCGTTTCGCTTTGACACGGCTGCTGAGCGTGGTGCCGACCTTCATCGGCATCACGCTGCTCGTGTTCATCCTGATCCATCTGATTCCGGGCGACCCGGTCGAAGTCCTCATGGGCGAGCGCGGCATCACGCCGGCCGCGCATGCCGAGGCGATGCACCGGCTCGGTCTCGACGCGCCGCTGCCGATTCAGTACGGACGTTATCTCCTGCATGCGCTGCACGGCGATCTCGGCACATCGCTCGTGTCGAGCACGAGCGTCATGCAGGAATTTCTCGCGCGTTTTCCGGCCACCGTCGAACTGTCACTGTGCGCGTTACTGTTCGCGCTGATCGTCGGCGTGCCCGCGGGCGTGGTCGCCGCGCTGCGGCGCGGCTCGGCCGTCGATCATGGCGTGATGGGCACGGCGCTCGCTGGCTATTCGATGCCGATCTTCTGGTGGGGGCTGATCCTCATCATGTTCTTCTCGGTCAAGCTCGGCTGGACACCCGTCTCGGGACGCATCGCCGTCGAATACGATGTGACGCCCGTGACGGGCTTCATGCTGATCGATACGCTGTTCTCGAACGATCCCGGCGCGCTGAGGTCGGCGCTCAGTCATCTCGTGCTGCCGGCGATCGTGCTCGGCACGATTCCGCTCGCGGTCATCGCGCGCATGACGCGTTCGTCGATGCTCGAAGTGCTGCGCGAGGACTATATCCGGACCGCGCGCGCCAAAGGTCTCGCGCCGCTGCGCGTGATCGTCGTGCATGCGCTGCGCAATGCATTGATTCCCGTCGTCACGGCGATCGGCCTGCAGGTCAGCTTGCTGCTCGCGGGGGCGGTGCTCACGGAGACCACGTTCTCGTGGCCCGGCGTCGGCAAATGGCTCATCGACGCGGTCGCGCGACGCGACTATCCCGTCGTGCAAGGCGCGATCCTGCTGATCGCGCTGCTCGTGATCGCCGTCAACTTCTGCGTCGACATGCTCTACGGCGTGTTGAATCCGCGCATCCGGCATACGAGGTGACGCCGATGTCCGATCTCTCGAATCCGGTCATCGATCCGCCGTCGGCCGACAGCCGCCTGCTCGCCGCGCGCGCGTTCTGGCGACATTTCGCCGCGCATCGCGGCGCGGTCGTCGCGGGCGCGGTCTTCGCGCTGCTGATGCTCGTCGCGCTCTGCGCGCCGTGGCTCACGCCGCACAATCCCGTCGAACAGTTCCGCGATGCGATCCGCACGCCGCCCGCCTGGCTCGACGGCGGCCAGGCGCGCTTTCTGCTCGGCACCGACGAGGCCGGGCGCGATCTGCTCTCGCGCCTGATCTCGGGCGCGCGCGTGTCGTTCTCGATCGGTCTCGTGTCGGTCGTGCTCGCGTTGATTCCGGGCGTCGCGCTCGGACTCGTCGCCGCGTTCTCGGCGGGCGCGCTCGATGCGCTGATCATGCGCGTGATCGACGTGCTGCTCGCCTTGCCCTCGCTGTTGCTCGCGGTCGCGATCGTCGCGGTGCTCGGCCCGGGTCTCGCGAACACGATGTTCGCGATCGCGATCACGGCCCTGCCCGCGTATGTGCGGCTCACGCGCGCATCGGCGCTCGGCGAGCTGCAGAAGGATTACGTGACGGCATCGCGCGTGGCGGGCGCGGGCACGCTGCGGCTCATGTATTCGCAGGTGCTGCCGAACTGCGCGGCGCCGCTCATCGTGCAGGCCACGCTCGGCTTCTCGTCGGCGATCCTCGACGCGGCGGCGCTCGGCTTCCTCGGCCTCGGTGTCCAGCCGCCCTACGCCGAATGGGGCGCGATGCTCGCTTCGGCGCGCGACTATATCGACACGGCATGGTGGATCGTCGCGATGCCCGGCCTCGCGATCCTGATCTCGGTGCTCGCGATCAACGTGTTCGGCGACGGCCTGCGCGACGCGCTCGACCCCAAACTCAAACGGATCCGATAGGCGACTCGCGCCATGCACGGCACCCCCACCCCCTTGCTGCGGATACGCAATCTGAGCGTCGATTTCGACGGCCTCGCGGCGGTCGATCATGTCGATCTGTCCGTCGCGCCCGGCGAGGTCGTCGGCATCGTCGGCGAATCCGGCTCGGGCAAGAGCGTCACGATGCTCGCGCTGATGGGGCTCGTCGATGCGCCGGGTCAGGTTCGCGCCGACGAGATCCGCTTCAATGGCGTCGATCTGCTCGCCGCGACCGCGCGTGAACGGCGCAGGATCGTCGGCAAGGACATGTCGATGGTGTTCCAGGACGCGCTCACGAGCCTCAATCCGAGCTATACGGTCGGCTTCCAGGTGGCCGAGGTGCTCCGGCGCCATCAGGGCCTGCGCGGATCGGCGCTGCGCAAGCGGGTCGTCGAGCTGTTCGAGCACGTCGAGATCCCCGACGCCAAGGCGCGTATCGGCGCGTTTCCGCATCAGCTCTCGGGCGGCATGAACCAGCGCGTGATGATCGCGATGGCGATCGCGTGCGATCCGAAACTCTTGATCGCCGACGAGCCGACGACCGCGCTCGACGTCACGATCCAGGCGCAGATCATGCGGCTGCTGCTCTCGCTCCAGAAGGAACGCGGCATGGCGCTCGTGCTGATTTCGCACGATCTCGCGGTCGTCTCCGAGGTCGCGCAGCGCGTGGCCGTCATGTACGCGGGCGAGGTCATCGAGACGCGCACGGTGCCCGCGATCTTCGATGCGCCGCATCATCCGTACACGCACGCGCTGCTGCAGGCGATCCCCGAAAACAATCCCGGCGCGGCGCGGCTCGCGGCGTTGCCCGGCGTCGTGCCGGGCCGCGACGACCGGCCCTCGGGGTGCCTGTTCGCGCCGCGCTGCGTCCATGCGGTCGATGCGTGCCGCGCGGCGCGGCCGGCGCTCGCGCGACTCGATCCGCTCGATTCGCGCGATCCGCACGCGGATGCGGCCGTCCGATGCATCCGCCCGCTGAATCTCGCGCGCGCCGGCGCGCAAGGAGCCGTGCAATGACGACGCGCCCCGACACCGGTATCGGCACGGCGGCGGGTCTACGCGCGCACGACGCGGGATCGAACGCCGGATTGAGCCCCGACGCGCGCGGGGAGCGCGACGCGGCGCGCGCGTCGTCCGAGCCCGTGCTCGTCGCCGACGTGCTGAGCAAGCACTACGCGGTGCGCCGCGGCCTGTTCGGGCACGCGAGCGTCAATGCGCTGAACGGCGTGTCGTTTTCGCTCGCGCAAGGCCGCACGCTCGCGGTCGTCGGCGAGTCGGGCAGCGGCAAATCGACGCTCGCGCGCCAGCTCACGATGATCGAAACGCCGAGCGGCGGCACGCTGACGATCGGCGGCGAACGCGTCACGCGCTTCGGCAGCGACGTCCCGGCCGCGTTGCGCCGCCGCGTGCAGATGGTGTTCCAGAATCCGTTCGCGTCGTTGAATCCGCGCAAAACCATCGCGCAGACGCTCGACGAACCGCTCGCGATCAATACGCCGCTCGATCGCGCGGCGCGCGCCGCGCGCGTGGCCGACGCGATGCGCGTCGTCGGCCTGCGGCCCGAGCATGCGCGCCGCTATCCGCATATGTTCTCGGGCGGCCAACGGCAGCGCATCGCGATCGCGCGCGCGATGATCGTCGAGCCGCGCATCGTCGTCGCCGACGAACCGGTGTCGGCGCTCGACGTGTCGATCCAGGCGCAGATCCTCAATCTGTTCATGGATCTCCAGCAGCAGTACGCGGTGAGCTTCGTATTCATCTCGCACAATCTGGCCGTCGTCGAACATGTGGCCGACGACGTGCTCGTCATGTACTTCGGCGGCGTCGTCGAACTCGGCGACAAGCGCCGGGTGCTGAGCCGGCCGCGTCATCCGTATACACGCTCGCTGCTGTCGGCCACGCCCGCGATCCGTGCGTCGGAGCGCCGCCTCCAAGTTAGACTCTCGGGTGAGCTGCCTTCGCCGTTGAATCCCCCGTCCGGCTGCAGCTTCCATCCGCGCTGCCCGATGGCCGTCGAACGATGCCGTGTCGAACGGCCGGCGCTGCGCGACGTGGATGGCCGCAGTGTGGCGTGTCATCGCGCGGAAGAGACGGGGGAGTAACACCTTGGCGCGGCGCAGCGTTGGCTTACCGCCGCCGAATGTGACGCGCAGGCGATCTGGTGCAAGCACACGTGTGGCAGCTTTCGTTGAGGATCGGCAGGTATCCGGGGCCGGACTCGCGCGTGCGCGAGACGCCGACCGATGCAGGCCATGCGACGCCCGCCGAATCGACCCGGGCGGTGCGAGCCGGATCGATCCGGCGCTGGCTCGCGGTCTGCATGACGGCATGCGCGCTCGGCGGTTCGGCCGTCGATGCGCTGGCCGCGCCCGCATCGGCCCCGCGTACGGCGGCCGGCGCCGCGCAGGCGCCGCCGCGACTGCCGTTCTATATCGCGCGCAAAGCCAATAACCGCACGGTCTATATCCTCGGCACGATGCACGCCGCCAAACCGGCCGACTATCCGCCGAACCAGCCGTTCCGGCCCGAGATTCTCGATGCGCTCAAGCGCGCGACACTGCTTGCGTTCGAGCTCTCGCCCGACGATCTCGTCGTCTCGCAAAACGATGTGACGCGCTATGGCGTCTGCGATACGCCGTGCCTGCCCAAGCAATTGCCCGATGCGCTCTGGAAGCGTCTGCAATGGCGGCTGCGCGACAACCCCGAGGCGCTCGCCGAAATTCAGAAGATGCGGCCCTGGCTCGCGGCGCTGCTGATCGAAACATACGATTCGCTCGCCGCCGGGCTGCAGACCGAATACGGGACCGAAGCCCAGCTCGAAAACGTCTACGCGAAATATCCGATCGTCGGGCTCGAGACGCTCAACGATCAGATGCGCGCGTTCACGAATCTGCGCAATGCCGAGCAATGGGAAATGCTCGCCCAGGACCTCGCGCAGACGCCCCAGCAGAACGCGGCCGATACGCGGCAGCTCCACGCGCTCTGGCGCGAGGGCGACGCCGACAAGCTCGCGGCCTGGAGCGCGGCGCGCTCGTTACGGCTCGCACAGACGCCCGAGCTTTCGAACGCGCTCGATGAAAAGATCCTCTATCGCCGCAACCGGCGGTTCGCGCGCCGGATCGCGGACCTCTCGCTGCCCGACAAGCCGATCTTCGTCGCGGTCGGCGTGCTGCATCTCGGCGGCCCGCGCGGTGTGCTCGCGAAGCTCAGGGAAAACGGCTTCTCGATCGAGCCGGGCTGAGCCGGCAGACGGCCTCGCTTTCGGCGCGTGCGTTGCGTGCGTTGCGTGCGGCGAGGCAAGGCTTTATCGCCATCGCGCCCGTCCGCGCGCTCACGCCGTCGCGCTCGCCGGCGATGTCGGGCCCACGCGGATCTGTTCGGCGTCGAGCCGGCCGCGGATCCGGCGGGCGAACGCGAGTGCATGCGGGCCATCGCCATGGAGGCAGATGGTTTGCGCATTGAGCGGAACCCAATGACCGTCGACCGATTGCACGCGCCGTTCGCGAATCATCGCGATCGTGCGTTCGAGCACGAGGTCTTCGTCGTCGAGCAGCGCGCCGGGCTGGCTGCGCGGTACGAGCGAGCCGTCGGCGCGATAACCGCGATCCGCAAAGGCTTCCTCGATCGACGTCAGTCCGGCCCGGCGCGCCGCGGCCACGAGCTCGGCATTCGCGAGGCCGAACACGGCGATCGACGGATCGAAATCGCGCACGGCCGCGACGATCGCATCGGCCATGGCGGGATCGCGCGCGGCCTGGTTGTACATCGCGCCATGCGGTTTGACGTGGGCGACGCGGCCGCCCTCGGCCCGCGCGAACGCCGCGAGCGCGCCGAGCTGATAGAGCACGGCCGCGTAGACCGCATTGGGCGGCAGCGCGATCTCCGTACGGCCGAAATTCGCCGGATCGTTGAAGCTCGGGTGCGCGCCGACGGCCACGCCGCGCGCAATGGCCGCCGCGACGCTCGCGCGCATGACGTCCGCGCCGCCCGCGTGCCAGCCGCACGCGATATTCGCGGAACTCACGAGATCGAGCAGCGCCGCGTCGTTGTCGCAGCCCTCGCCAAGATCCGCGTTCAGATCGATTTGCATGGTGTCATTCCAAAAGATTCAGCGCGCCCGCGCGGCCTGATCATGTTGTTTCATATCGAGCGCCGCCGCGACCTGCGTGAGATAGCGCTGTGTCGCGCGCAACGCTTCGAGCGCCTCGTCGCGCGTGCATTCGACAAACCGGACCGCGCTGCCGAGCCGCGCCTGCCCGAGCCGCCAGAGGTCGGCGCTGATCACCGCGCCGATCTTCGGATAACCGCCGGTCGTCTGCGCATCGGCCAGCAGCACGATCGGCTTGCCGTTCGGCGGCACCTGGATCGTACCCGGCAGCACCGCGTGCGAACGCAGCTCGTCGCCGATGCCGCGTTCGAGTACCGGGCCATCGAGCCGATAGCCGACGCGGTTGCTGTTCGGCGTGATCGTCCAGTCGCGCGTCCAGAACGCTTCGTGCGACGCCTCGGTGAAATCGCCGTACTCGTGTCCGCGCAGCACGCGGACCACGATCGTCGGCCCGACCGGCACCTTGCCGTCGTAGTGCGGCGGGCCGGGCGTGTAGTCGATCTCCGCGAACTTGCTCCAGGCGGGCGCCTTGACGCCGAATGTCGGCGCATCGGGCGAAAACACGCTGTCGCGCGCAAGCGCGGCAGACGGCCCATGCGGCAGGCGATCGCCGTCGCGCAGCGCGCGTCCGCCGAGTCCGCCGAAACCCGCTTTGAGATCCGTGCTGCGCGACCCGAGAACGGGCTTCACGTCGATACCGCCCGCGACGGCGACGTAAGCGCGCATGCCGCGCCGCGCGGCGCGCAGCGTCAGACATTGTCCGGCCTGGACCGGCAGGCTCCACCACGACGAGACGTGCGCATCGTCGAGCGTCGCATTGAAGTCGGTGCCCGTGATTGCAATGCGCGTCGCGTGTGTGAAGCGCAGCGCAACGGGGCCCATCGTGATCTCGATCGCGGCCGCGTCGACCGGATTGCCGACGAGCCGGTTCGCGATCTCGAACGACAGCGGGTCCATCGCACCCGCGAGCGCGACACCGAGATGCCGGTGACCTCGGCGGCCGAGATCCTGGACCGAACTCAAGACGCCGGCCTTGATGACGTCGATCATCGCGCGCCCCCGCTCGGCACGAACCGCACGCGGTCGCCCGGTGCAAGCAGCGACGGCGGATCGCGCTCGGCGTCGAACAACGTCGCGGGCGTGCGCCCGATCAACTGCCAGCCGCCGGGCGACGCGGTCGGATAGACACCCGTCTGCGCGCCGCCGATGCCGACCGAACCGGCCGGCACGCGCACGCGCGGCTCCTTGCGGCGCGGCGCAGCAAGCGCCGGATCGAGTCCGCCGAGATAGGCGAAGCCCGGTTGGAATCCGAGAAAATAGACCGTGTATTCGGTCTGCGCATGCCGTTCGATCAACGCCTCGACGCTGAGTCCCGCGTGGCGCGCGACGGCTTCGATATCGGGGCCGTCGACGCCGCCGTAGTGGACCGGCAACTCGATGAGACGTCCGGGCGCGTCGCCGAGATCGTGCGGCTCGGCATCGTCGGCGTGTGTCCGCGAGGCGCGCTTGCGCGTGCCGCCCGCGCGTCCGGTATCGCGCGTCGTACCGGACCGCGACGCGCTCGTGCTCGTGCTTGTGCTCCCAGCGGCTCCCGAAGCGTCCGCAAGCGCCTCGTCGAGCGTATCGGCATCGGACGCCCGTTGCGCGGCCGCGTCGCGGCCGTCCGCCTCCGGGCCGTCCTCAATGGCATCGTCCGTGCCGTCATCCGCGCCGAAGGGTACGCAGACACGTTCGAGCCGCGCGCGCAAGGCGCCGAGGTCGGTCGCCAGCGGGTCGAACACGAGCGTGATGTTGTTCATGCCGGGAATCGCCTCCTCGACATCGGGCCATGCCCGTGCGAGTTCGGCGATCCGCCAGATGTGCCGCTGCGTCTCGAACGACACTGCGTCGACCGCCGTCGCCACGAGCGCATGGTCGCCCAATTCGAAGATCTCGAACGCTGTCATCGGTCTGGTTTCGTCCAGGGTGGCCGGCGCGGCGCACGGCGTGCGCCGTCGAAGTGCGATCACTTTACCAATAAAACCGCCACATTCGATGTCGAGCGTTTGGCGCGCAGCCGCGACATATCCGACGGCTTTCGGCGTGGGCGCGCGCCGAATACATCGAGCGCTTCGACCGTCGGCGTCGGGATGTCCCGATTCGGTCCGGGGGTATCCGGCGCTCAGTCCGTTCGAGCGCGCGCACGCACCGCATCGCCCAGCGCGTCCTCCGGTCGCCGGCCGGATCCTTGCTCCGACTCGGGCCACGATGGGACGGGCGGGAACGTATACGGGTAGCCTGCATGCATCCGGTCTCGAAACACAGTCGTCCGATCCGTGCGAGGGTCGAGGAGATCGCGATCGTCGTCGCGCGCGCCGGGGGGCGACCCGCGCGTCAACGACGGCTCGGCGGATATCCACGCAGCGGCGTCCGATTCGGACTTCGGACGTACCCGGAACGTCTTCGCGGACGGGGCGGGCAGATCCCGCCACGTCTGCGCGCGCGGCACGGGATCCGAGACGCTTCGAGCGGGCGAAGGCGGAGTCGCGATGTTGCGCCTCGCGGGATCATAAACGGGTTCGTAAGCGGGTACGTAAGCGGGTTCGTAAGCGGGTTCGTAAGCGCGATCGTAAGCGGATTCGCCGAGCGCATCGCGCGCGAGGAACCGGGCAGGCGGGCCGCCATTCGGGTCGTCAAGCGGGGATGCGCCGACGGGTACGCACACCCCCGCCATCCCGCTCCCCGCCCAACACACCGCGCATATGCCGCGCCAAATGGCGCGGCGATTTGAAAAGACTGTCATGGGATCGACCTCCGGTTCCGCGTCGCGTTCTACGGACCGGTGACCCCGTCTGAGGTTGCACGGCGCACAGCGAATACGTCTTGTCCGACACCAGGACAGCCCGTTCTCGATCACACAAGTTCGAGCCGCGCGATGTACGGTAAATGATCCGACAGCCACGCCGTGCGTCGATCAGGTTCGATCCAATCGACGGGCGCGAAGCCGCGCACGAACATCTTGTCGAGCGCGAGCGTCGGCGAGAACGCGGGAAACGTCCGGCCCGGCCGTCCCAGCGCGGTCGCGACCTCGGTCATGCCGAGCGCGCCGAACAACGGCACCGAATCGTTTTTCCAGTCGTTGAAATCGCCGGCCAACACAAGCGGCCCGGTCGGCGCGTCGCGTTCGATCCAGTGCGCGATCCAGGTCATCTGACGCAATCGCGCCGCGCGCGTGAGCGCGAGATGCGCACACAACAGATGCACGTCGACCCCGTTGAAATTGACGCGCGCCACGAGCAGCCCGCGACGCTCAAAGCGGTGCGCCGAGATATCCCAACGGCCGCCGAGATCGAGCGGATGCGGCGACAGGATCGCATTGCCGTGGCGCCACGACGGCTTGAACACGTTTTGTCCGAGCGCGAGCTGCAGCCGCAGCGACGTCGCGATCTCGGTCGCCTGGCAGTCCCAGAGTTCGGGCGGCAGCGCGGCCACGGCTTCGCCGAAGCGCGACGTCTGCGACGCGACCGGCAAGCGGCGCGCCATGGCCTCTTGAAAAAAATACGCGTCGGCGCCGACGGTGCGGATCCAGTCGCGCATCGCCTCAAACGCCTGTAAGCCCAGCGGCGTACGGCCCTTATGCAGATTCCAGCTGACCGCGAGAAACGCGTCGCGGCCGAAAATCGTGTTGTCGTCGGGATTTCGCATGCGCCGATCGCACTATTTGGATCCGGATTCCGTCGCCGATCCGGCGTCGGCACTCGACGCCGCAGGACGCGTCCCCTCGTCGTCGGCCGCCGGCAATACGCTTGCCTGCAGGCGGTAGACGAGCGTCGGGTCGTGCGCGACGACCGTCCAATCGGTCCAGTTCGTCTTGCCGACGATCAGCGCGGGATGCGTCGCGTGAACGACGCGCGGTTGCGGCGGCAACGTACACCCTTCGCTCGTGTGCTGGGAGGCCGGGTCTTCGAGCGTCTCGGTCGCATCGATCGCGAAACTGACGCCGCGCTCGTCGACCGACGACGGCGTGACGGCAATCGAACGTGAGAGCGAAGCGCGTGCCTGGGGCACCTGCGCACATCCGACCGCATGGACGACCTCGTGTTCGCGAGACTGCGTCTGGGTCTGTTCGAGCGGCGTGTCGGCCTTGAATGTATCGACCGTCACGCCGTTTTCAATGACGTCGAGCTGCCAGCGTACGGTCGGCGTCGAGGCCTGCCCGTAAGCCAACCCGACTCCGCCGATATAGGCCAGGCACGCAATTGCCGCGGCCGCGCAAGCGCGCGGCGTCCGCCACTTCATAAGCGTCTCCGGTTCGGGGTGACGCTGCATAGTAACGCGATCGCGGCTCGCCCCGCTTGCGGGAGGCCTCGCCTCACCCGACCTGCGCGGGCGCGGCCAGCGTCTGCGCACGTAACAGATCCGCGAAGGTGTCGGGCGGCAAGGGCTTCGCGAGCAGGAAGCCCTGCACCTGATCGCAGAACAGGCTGTTGAGCTTTTCGAGCTGCGTCGCGGTTTCGACGCCTTCGGCCACGACGTCCATCTTGAGCGAGTGCGCGAGCGCGATGATCGCCGACACGATCGCGTAGGCTTCCTCTCCGTGCTTGTCGAGCCCGTCGGTGAAGAAGCGATCGATCTTGAGCTGCTTGACGCGAAATTGCTGCAGATAGGCCAGACTCGAATAACCGGTGCCGAAGTCGTCGATCGCGATCTCGAAGCCCTGCTCGTGGAAGCCGCGTATATACGCGACGGTCTTCTCGGCATCGTGCATCGCGACCGACTCGGTGATCTCGAACATGATCCGCTCGGGTCCGATGCCGTGCGCATCGACGATCGCGCGCATGCGCTCGACGAGATCGCGTTCGCGCAACTGGACCGGCGACAGATTGATCGCGACCTTCGTCGGCGCGAGTCCGGCCTTGTCCCACGCGACGAGTGTGCGGCACGTCTCGGCGAGCACCCAGTAACCGATCTGAATGATATGGCCCGAGCGCTCGGCGACCGGAATGAACTCGAGCGGCGTGAGCACGCCGAGCACGGGATCGGTCCAGCGCAGCAACGCTTCGCAGCCGACGAGCCTGGCTGCCGCGCCGTCATATTTGGGCTGGAATTCGAGCGTGAAGCGTCCGAACGTCAACGCCTCCTGAAGCCCGCGCTGGATGCTGTGCACGCGCATCGCCGTCTTCATCATCTCCGGCTCGAACACGCGGTACGTGTTGCGGCCGCTCTGTTTCGCGACATACATCGCGGCGTCGGCGTTGCGCAGCAGATCGTCGACCGTGAGCCCGTCGCGCGGATGCATCGCGATGCCGATGCTCGGCGTGATGCGCAGCGGGACGCCGTCCACGAGCAGGTCCTCTTCCATGCGCGTCAGTATCAACGCGGCGACGGCCGCGGCATCCTGCGGCGCGGAGAGCTGCTCGACCATGACGACGAATTCGTCACCGCCGATGCGCGCGATCGTGCCGTAGCGGCGCACCGCGTGACGCAGACGCAGCGCGAAGGCCTTGAGCACACCGTCGCCGATCGCGTGTCCGAGCGAGTCGTTGATGCCCTTGAAGCCGTCGAGATCCATATACAGGACGGCGAACGGCCGGCCCGTGCGCCCCGAACGCGCAATCGCGCGCGCGAGACGCTGGGAAAGCGTCGATCGATTCGGCAGTTCGGTCAGCGCATCGAGCGTCGCGAGGCGCAGCAGTTGACGATTGAGCGTCGACAGCGACGTCGACATCTCGGCCGTGCGGCGCACGAACCGGCGCTCGGCCATCGACAGCAACAACGTCGCGCTCAGCAGCGAGATCGTGAAGACGGTCAGCGTCAGCGCCATCCAGCGCGTGTCGACGTCGTTGGCCGACAGACAGATCGCGTGCGGCTCGATCGACGCGGCCCACATGCCCGTGTAATGCATGCCGCAGATCGCGATCCCCATGACGACGGCCGCGCCGCAGCGCCGCGCGGTCACGTTGCGGCCCTGCTCGATGCGCAACGCGTGCGCGATCCAGAGCGCCGCGATCGACGCGACGATCGCGATGAGCACCGACAGACCGACACGCGGAAGATTGAAGTCGATGCCGGGCGACATCCGCATCGCGGCCATGCCCAGGTAGTGCATCGACGAAATGCCGAAGCCCATGAGGACCCCGGCGATGCCGAGCCGTCTCGCCGACAGGATGGTCGCCGACGCGACGCGCAGCGCGAAATACGACACCCCGACGGCGACCGCGAGCGAAACGAACGTGATCCGGGAGTCGAAACCGATCCGGATCGGCAGCTCGAACGCGAGCATGCCGATGAAGTGCATCGCCCAGATCCCGAGACCGAACGCGAGCGCCCCGCCGATCAGCCAGCGCGTCTGACGTCCGCGCTCGACCGGATTCGCGAGCCGCCCCGCGATATCGAGCGCCGTATACGACGCCATCGTCGCCACAATGAGCGACAGCGCGACAAGCGACAGGTTGTAGGAACTGTTCATACGCGTCCTCAAGGCAATTCGCGCGATCGCGAAGTCGGGCTTCGCATACGCTCCCCCCCTGCTCGCCGAGTTAACGGCAAGCGCCGCAACGACTTGAGTAAAACGCGCGTGCGCGCGCGGGCCTGTCGTACGGGCGCGACAGGCCCGCGCGCGGCTTGCACGCGCCCTTTGGCGCGAACCCCTTGACGCGGCGTCCTGAGGCCCCGACAACGCCGCGCGACGGCGCTTTTGGCAGCACAACCATCGGGTTGCTAACTTGCGTCCTTTATGTCCACCGTTACACTGAATTCAAGGCACGACGGGGGTGCCTCGGTCGTTTCAGCACGCGGGGGTCATCATGACAACGACAGCAGTCGTACGGCAGGAACTGGCGGTCGCGGCATTCAAGAAGGTCTACGACATCGGCGCGATCGAGGCCGCGCTCGGCGAACTCGGCGACAACGCAAACGACGCGCTGCGCGCGACGTACGAAAAGATGCTGCGTATCGGCGGTCTGCGCTTTTGCGTCAAACCGAACCGGATGCCGGCGTTCGATCAGATCGGCGAAGAACTGCCCAATTTCCTCGAACCGCTCGAGGACGTCCGGCGTCAGGTCGCGTTGTGCAGCGAAACCGATGACCGGCTCGAACTGACGCCGATGCTGCTGCTCGGCGAACCGGGCATCGGCAAGACGCACTTCGCGAAGCACCTCGCACGGCTGCTCGGCACGACATCGCACTACGTCGCGATGAGTTCGCTGACGGCCGGATGGATCCTCTCGGGCGCCTCGTCGCAATGGAAGAACGCGAAGCCCGGCAAAGTGTTCGAAGCACTCGTGAACGGCAGTTATGCGAATCCCGTCATCGTCATCGACGAGATCGACAAGGCGAGCGGCGATACGAACTACGATCCGCTCGGCGCGCTCTACGCGCTGCTCGAACACGAAACGGCGTCGAGCTTCACCGACGAGTTCGCCGAGGTGCCGATCGATGCGGCGAGCGTCGTCTGGATCGCGACGGCCAACGATGCGCGCTCGATTCCCGAACCGATCCTGAACCGCATGAACGTCTATGAGATTCCGGCGCCCGACATCGAGGGCGCGCGACGCATCGCGCAGACGATCTACACGGAGATTCGCGATTCGCATGCATGGGGCGCGCGCTTCCCCGAGTGGCTCGGCGAGGATCCGCTCGACAAACTCGCGGCGATGAAGCCGCGCGAAATGCGCCGCGCGACGTTGCATGCGTTCGGCAATGCGCGGCTCGCGGGACGCGATGCCGTCATCGCCGAGGACGTCGAAATCGACCGGCTCGCGAAGCGTCGTCCGATCGGCTTTTGAGCGGATTTTTGACGGGGTTTTTAATCGAATTCCGACCGACATCGGAGCCGGTTCCGATGTCCTGCGTGGCGCGAACGCGCGCAATGTTGCTATGCTCGTTCGCGCCACGCATACGTGGTCCCCACATTCAAAAACAGAAAAGGATTGGCCCCATGAAACACGCACGTCGCTCGTTCCTGCTGCACAGTGCCGGTGTCCTGTCGGCGCTCGCGCTCTCCGGCACGGCCAGCGCAGCGGACCCGGTTGCCGAAAGCGATCCGACCGCGCAGGCGCTCGGCTACAAGGCCGACGGCAGCAAGGTCGACAAGACCAAATTCGCGCGCTACACGCCCGATCAGAAATGCGGGAACTGCGCGCTCTATCAGGGCGCGGCCGGGTCGGCTTCCGGACCGTGTCCGATGTTCGGCGGCAAGCTCGTATCGGCCAACGGCTGGTGCAACGCCTATTCGAAGAAGGCCTAACGAAACGCGCTGATAAGGCCGGCCTCAAGTAGCGGATGGAACCCGCGGATTGAACCCGCGGATCGAACCCGCGGATCGAACCCGCGGATCGAACTCGATCTCACGGTCGCGGCGCAACGCCACGATCGCTCGCAAGCGCGCACGGCGTCCATGACGACCGCGCACGCGCATCGCAGGCCGGCTGCGCCGCCCGACCTCGGTCGGGCCAGCCATCAGGCGAGTCATCCGGATCGCTATCAGGCCGGCGATCAGAACAGCCGTCAGGACAGCCATCAGGACAGCGAAGCGCCGGCAGGGCTTACACCTAGACCGTCAACCCCCTCGGCGCGCGGCCCGTTTGGACCGCATGCACCCATGCGCCGGCCGCCACGCCGTCCCCGGGTCAAACATGCGGCTGAAGGACATCGAAACGCGTGCTCGAACGACCGCGCCCGAATCGGATCCTGAGTGCGATATCGAGCACTATAGGAGCCGCAATACGGAGCGCGATCCGACGGCGATCCGATTGCGGGAAACCCCGGTGGGCGGGGATCGCGCAATCGGCGTTAGAGTGTGCCGAAGCGCCGCGTCGAACGAAAAACCAACACCAAGCTTTTTGAAACGCACTACACTCGGCGCTGGTTGTGCAGGGCACCGGCCGCCACACGACGATATCGATGCCGGCCTCCGCCACGAAGCCCGACGATACGCAACGCGCAGTCGTCACGGGGAAACGTCGGGCGTCTACGAGACGTCTGACCGGTGCGGCAGACTTTTGACCTGAACTGGAGACTTACATGACGCACACGCTGCAGAAAGTGTTTCCGATCGCCGCGGCTGCGGTCCTCTACGCGACGCTCGCCTCGCACGCGTACGCGGACGAGACCGTCAAGATCGGACACGTCGCACCGCTGACCGGCGGTATCGCTCACCTCGGCAAGGACAACGAGAACGGCGCACGTCTCGCGGTCGAGGAAATCAATGCGAAGGGCCTCACGATCAACGGCCAGAAGGTCACGCTCGTGCTCGATCCGCAAGACGACGCAGCGGACCCGCGCCAGGCGACCCAAGTCGCGCAGCGCCTCGTCGACGACAAGGTCGTCGGCGTCGTCGGTCACTTGAACTCGGGCACGTCGATCCCGGCTTCGAAGATCTACAGCGACGCGGGCATCGTCCAGATCTCGCCGTCGGCCACGAATCCGACCTACACGCAACAGGGCTTCAAGACGACCTATCGCGTCGTGGCGACCGATGCGCAACAAGGTCCCGCGCTCGCGAACTACGCGGCGAAGAGCCTGAAGATCAAGAACGTCGCGATCGTCGACGACGCGACCGCATATGGCGAAGGTCTCGCGAACGAATTCGAAAAGACCGCGAAGGCACTGGGCCTCAACGTCGTCTCGCATGACGCGACCAACGACAAGGCCGTCGACTTCCGCGCGATTCTGACGAAGATCAAGGGCGAGAAGGTCGACGCGATCATGTACGGCGGCATGGATGCGACGGGCGGTCCGTTCGCGAAGCAAGCCAAGCAGCTCGCGATCACCGCGAAGGTGCTCGCGGGCGACGGCGTCTGTACCGAAGACTTGTCGAAGCTCGCGGGCGACGCGTCCGACAACGTGATCTGCTCGGAAGCCGGCATGGCGCTCGAGAAGATGGCGGGCGGCCCCGAATTCTCGGCCAAGTATCAGAAGCGTTTCGGCCAGCCGATCCAGATCTATGCGCCGTTCACGTATGACGCGGTCTACATCATCGTCGACGCGATGAAGCGCGCGAACTCGACGGATCCGGCGAAGATCCTCGCCGCGATGCCCGCGACCGACTACAAGGGCGTCATCGGCGAAACGCAGTTCGACTCGCACGGCGATCTGAAGTCGCCGGTCATCTCGCTCTACGACTACAAGGCCGGCAAGAAGACGCTGCTCGACATCGTCAAGATGTAAGACCTCGCGGCGCGGGCTTCGACCGAAGCCTGCCGCCCGCGCGAACGGTATCGCCGCACCTGTGCGGCGGTGCCGCAGACACCCGGCGGCACGGGATGCGATCACGCGTCCCGTGCCGTTTTTGTTTGTCAAACGTACTTCACGTCCTTACAAATCGGTCCGCTTGCGCGCGCTGCGGCGCGTGCATGTCGCGCTCAAACCGTCTCGGGCGATAGACGCCATCGCGCGCGTTAAGCGGCCGGCCGCACAGTCGGCGCTGAAGAAATCCTTAAAATCAGCCGACAAAAGCGGCCTTGCCCGGCACGCGCAGCCGCATGCGTACACCGCTCCCCTTGTCCCGTGACGTCACGCGGCGGCGCGCACCCACGCGGCCCCCTTCGGAGACTCCATGACTGCGCCCGACTCGCGACGCGTGGCGAGCGAATACATGACACCGCTGCTCGGCCTCGTCGAGGCGCTGGCCGAAGGCGTGCTGCTCTGCTTCGGAAGCCGCGCGATCATTTACGCCAATCAAGCCGCGGCCCGCATCCTCGGCACGACGCGCGACGCCTTGCTCGATCCGCTCGCGCCGCGCTTCGTGCACACCGTGCTCGACGAACACGGCCGCCCGCTGCGCCGGCGCGACTGGCCCGATGCGCGCGCGCTGCGCACGGGCGAGACGGTCCGCGAAGCGTTCGTCGGGCTCGTGAACACACGCGACAACAGCGTGCGCTGGCTCGTCGTCACGTGTCAGCCGCTCGCCGACGATGCGTGCGGCGCGCCGAGCGCGTCGAGTCCATCCGGCGCGACGGGCGCGCTCGAAGCCGCCGACGGCGCGGCGGCGCGACGCGGCCGATGCGTCATGATCTCGTTCGAAGACGTGACCGAAGTCCGTGAAGCGCGCCGCCGCGTGCGTTTTCTCGCGACGCACGATTCGCTGACGGGCCTGTTCAATCGCGCCGCGTTCGAACAGACGGCCGGCGCGGCCTTGCCGCGCGCGAAGCTGCGCGGCGCCTCGACGGCCCTGCTCTATATCGATCTCGACCGTTTCAAGGGCGTCAACGACGCGTTCGGACATGCGGTCGGCGACGGTCTGCTCGTCGAACTCGCGCGCCGCTTCGAAAAGATCGTCGGCCCCGCCGGACACATCGCGCGTTGGGGCGGCGACGAATTTCTCGTGCTGCTCGACGATGCGCGCGAGGCCGAAGCCGTCGCGCAGCGGCTGATCGATATCGCGGCCGAACCGTGCGCGCTCGGCTCATTGAGCGTGAGCATCGGGCTGTCGATCGGCATTGCGATCGCACCCGAGCACGGTCTCGATCTCGCGACCCTGTTGCGCCACGCGGACACGGCGATGTATCGCGCGAAGGAGCACGGCCGCCATCAGGCGGAGATCTTCAATCCCGAGATGAACGCCCATCTCGAACGCCGCGCGCGCGTCGAGGCGGGTCTGCGCCGTGCGCTCGACCGCAATGAACTGTCGATCGTCTATCAACCCGTGACCGATCTGCGCTCGGCCGAGATGACGGGCGTCGAGGCCTTGCTGCGCTGGCGCTCGGCCGACCTCGGCGAAGTCGCGCCCGCCGAATTCGTGCCGCTCGCCGAAGAGACGGGCCTCATCGTGCCGATCGGCGAATGGGCGATGAAACAGGTGTTCGGCCAGGCGGCGCGCTGGCAGACGCTGCAAAGCGCGCACGCGGCCACGCTCGCGCCCGGCACGCCGCGACGCGTCCCGTTGCGCGTCGCGCTCAATGTGTCGGCCAAGCAGTTGCTCTGGTCGAACCTCGCGGACACGGTCGAACAGGCGCTCGGCGAAAGCGGGGCGATGCCGCGGCGGCTCGATTTCGAACTTACGGAATCGCTGCTGCTGCAGGACTCGGCGACGCTCGCGCTCAATCTGACGCGACTCCAGAAGATGGGGATCCACTTCTCGATCGACGATTTCGGCACAGGCTATGCGTCGATGTCGTATCTGCTGCGTTTTCCGATCTCGACCCTCAAGATCGACAAATCGTTCATCGGCCGCGTGCCGGGCGATCGCGATGCGATGTCGATCGCCGAGGCCATCGTTGCGATGAGCAGCGCGCTCGGGCTGCGCTGCATCGCGGAAGGCGTCGAAACCGACGCGCAACTCGAATTCCTGCGCATGGTCGACTGCGACGCCGTCCAGGGCTTTCGCGTCGCGCGGCCGCTCGACGCCGACGAGATCAGCCGGCGCCTGCTGACCCCGCTCGACGCCGAGACCGTCGGTCCGCTCCAGTAGGCTCAGTTCGCGACCGCGCGCGCCTCGCGGCGCGCCGGGCGCAGCACGTACGGGCCCGCCGCGGCGACGAGCGCCGCACACGCGATCACGACGGACATGCCGATCGGCAGCGTCGTCGCATGCGCGGTCACGCCGATGAGCACCGGTCCGATCAGCAAACCGATATAGGCCATCGCGGCGACGCGCGCGACGCCCTCGGCCGCATGCAGCCCCGGCACGCGCGCCGCCGCGAGAAACATGACCGGCATCATGTTCGACAGACCCAGCCCCATGAGCGCGAAGCCCGCGAGCGCAACCCACGGGGTGGGCACGAGCAGGCCCAGCACCATGCCGCCGCTCGCGAGGATGCCGCTGCCGACGACCAGTCGTCCGTCGTCGACGCGCGCTCGCACGGCGTCGCCCGAAAAACGGCCGAGCGCCATGCCGCCCGAGAACGCCGCATAGGCGGCGCTCGCGATGCCCGTGCTCGCGTGAACGACGTCGCGCATATAGACGGTCGACCAGTCGTACATCGCGCCTTCGGCGATCAGCGCGACCAGGGCGAGTATGCCGAGCGCGAGCACGCCGCGCCGGACATGGGCGCGGGCGCGCGCCTGCTGCTCCGACGCCGTGGGTTCGGGCATGGCGACATGCGGCAGAAGATAGGGGCGCGAAACGAGGATGATCGCGGCGCCGACCGCGCTCGCGAGCGCGAAATGCAGCGCGGGCGCCATGCCGTGCGACAGCGCGAAACCGCCGGCCGCGGCCCCGGCCAGCCCGCCGAGGCTGAACATGCCGTGCAGCGACGACACGATGGGCTTGCCGAGCGCGGCCTCGACGTCGGCCGCCTCGGTATTCATCGACACGTCGAGCGCCGCGCCGAGCGCGCCGTACATCGCGAGCAGCACGACGACGGGCCAATACCACGGCATCAGCAGGATCAGCGACGTCGCAATGCACGCGCCGAGTCCGCCGACCGTGCACGCGGCGCGCGTCCCGACGCGCGCGGCCCACTTGCCGATCTTGGGCATCGCGACGATCGAGCCGCCCGCGACCGCAAACAAGGCGACCGACAACTGCGCGTCGTCGAGGCCGAATTTTTCCTTGACCGTCGGGACATGGACGCCCCACGACGCGAACACCCAGCCGGCCGTGAAGAACAGGCCCATGCTGGCGAGGCGCGCGCGTCGGGCGGCGCTCAGGGATGAAATGCTGGAGTGATGAGAATCGGGCACGGGAATACGATCGGTCGGAATGGCGGTCTTGCCGAGCGGCGGCGGGGGCCGTTTGGCGGGCGTCGATGAGTGGTTGAGCGGATTCGCGGAGCAGCCGGGTCGCGGTCTTGTCCGGCCGGGGTCGTACGGCATCCTGTCGGCAAGCTTGCGCGGGCGATCATTCTAGAGCTTGTTCGCGTTTATCGCTGGCGCTCGCGTTGCATCTCGCGTGTCCGGCTTCGGGCGCCCGACTCCCGACTCCCGACTCCCGACTCCCGACTCCCGACTCCCGACTCCCGACTCCCGACTCCCGACGATCGTACGCAAGCGCGGGCGCTTTGCTACCCTTGACGAGACGGCGACGCACGCTGCGCCGGCCGCCTTCGATTCCTCGATCTCGCGAGTTGCCGTGAACGTATCCCTCGACGAACCTTTGCTGCTGCTCCACACCCTGCGTTTCGGCACGCTCGCGACGCGCTCGCGCGAGGACGCCTGCCCGTATCCGACCGTGCTGCCGTTCGCGCCCGATGCGCGGCACCGCCCGGTCATGCTCGTCAGCCGGCTCGCCGAACATACACGCAACCTCCAATCCGACGCCCACGCGGGCTTTCTGCTGTTCGACGCCGGTTCGAACGACGTGCTGTCGTCGCCGCGCACGACGCTGACCGGCCGCGCCGTGCCGAGCGAATGCGCGGGCGGCGGCGGCACCTCGCCCGCGCGCCGCTATCTGCGCTACCACCGCGACGCCGAGCGGTATCTCGCGCTCGGCGACTTTGCGTTCTTCACGTTCGTCCCCGCCCGGCTCCGGCATATCGGCGGTTTCGGCGCGATGGGCTGGATCGACGCGCACGACCTCAATCGCGTCGCGCCGATCGAGGAAGCCGAGGAGACCGCGCTGCTCGATGCGGCGGCGGGTTCGCTGCCCACGGGCGTGTCGCTGCTCGGCATCGACCGGCTTGGCGTCGATGCCGACATCGACGGACAGCGATTACGTCAAACGTTCGACTCGCCCGCGACCGATTCCACGGCTTTGCATACCGCGCTTTCGAACACGCTCGTGAATCTGGCGGCCAAATACTCGGCCATTCGCTGAGTCTCACGCATGCGACCGATCGTCGCATTTGCCGCGACTTCGGCTCGAATAAATCGAACGATTATTTCATTTTTGTAAGAAGACGGAAAACGTCTCCGATTCAATCCTCAGACAATAAAATTCGCGCGAATCAATCATCCTTGAGCGGTGAATCGCGTTGAATAGCTTGGTCGATGGGCGCTTTCGACGGTTTCTGCAGACGCTTCATACAGGCTCACGCGCAAGGTCCGCGCGACATACGCTCGACATCTTCAACGGATCGATCGAGTCGATGTCTGATTGATGGCGTAAATTCTTCCGATGATTGATCAAAAAGTTTAATAATCGATAACACGGTGAATACCCGAGATTTCTTTCCCATTTCTGAATGCCTCATGTATTATTCGAACCAGCCATAATGCACGACTGGTGACGACATGCGCTCATTCGCGGCGGCGTGATTGAACGGCATGATGACTCATAGACAAAAAGGAATCGCAATGTCTTCATACAAGGAACTGCTCGCGCAACGCGAGAAGCTGGAACAGCAGATCGAAGAGGCCAAGGAGCGCGAGTTCACGGCAGTCGTCGAGGACATCAAGCAGAAAATGGCGGATTACGGCGTGACGCTTGCGGACCTCGGCATCAATGCCGGCCGCGGCGCCAAGCTCGGCAAGGTCCGCGCGCGCGCAGGCGTCGCACCCAAGTATCGCGATCCGAATAGCGGCAGCACGTGGTCGGGCCGCGGCAAGCCGCCGAAGTGGATTGCCGGCCAGAATCGCGACCAATTCCTGATCCAGAAGTAAGCCGGCTACGAAACGGAAAACTAAGGGACCGCCGCCCTAATCGGTACAAGACGCCGCTTTGCATCGACCTGATTCGATCGCTTGATCCGATTCCGACGTTTTCCGTGTAGCACCCGCCGCATATGACGCCGTCCGTCCGCAATAGTGGTCGAGCGGCGTTTCCTTTTCAAATCACCGATTCGCCGATGCGACTGCCGAACATCGATTCGATGTCAGGTAAATCTTCGTGCACTCAATATAGTCTGACGAATAAGTCGTTTAATTCCGAATCTGCGTAAGTATTCGGCCTCGAATATTTGCGTACGCGGTAATGTGTTGTAAGGATTCTCGCTGATTTCGATCCGCGCATTTGATGCGCGCGTCACACGTTCGCATGGCGTACGCGGCGACACGCCCATTTCTGTACAAAGCCCCGCCGCAACGGAGCGGGAGCGATACATGGCCGCGCGCAATGCGACGCGCGACAGCGCGAATCAAGGGGAAAGGGTCAACCCGGGGCGATTGCCGGCGCCCGTAATATGACCCGTTATTCGAACGTGCGTATAAAACGACGCAGACGGTCTAAAGCGGCAATTGCGTATCGAACTTGATCTCGCGCAGCACGACACTCGTTCTGACCTGGGCGACGGCCGGAATCTTGAAGATCCGCTCGTGCAGGAAGGTGTCGTAGGCCTTGATATCGGTCGCGACGATCTTGAGGATGTAGTCCGCCTCGCCCGTCGTGCTGTAGCACTCGGTGACCTCGGGAAACGTGCTGATCTCGCGTTCGAACGATTCGGCGCCGCCATCGGCGTGCCGGCTCAGATGGATATGCGCGAGGGCGCAGACATGCAAGCCGAGCTTCTCGCGATCGAGCAGCGCCGTATAGCGCTGGATCACGCCCGACTGTTCCATGTCCTTGATGCGGCGCCAGCACGGTGTGCTCGACAGGCCGACCTGGTCCGAAATCTCCTGGACGGAGCGGCGCGCGTCGAGTTGCAAGAGGCGCAGGATTCGCTGCGAAAACGCGTCGAGTGCCAAGATGCCTCCCATGGGGTCGTTTTTCTCAAAATACTAGGTCGCCACCGAATGGAATGCAACGCGAATGGCCGCCCTGAGTACACCCTTGTTTGAATCCCCATGCGTCGGGCCCGCGCACCGTGTCTCCCCGGTGCGGCGGCGCCCGGGGTCGTTCAAAGCATCCCGAGGCTGCTCGGCGTGCGCTCGAGCGCCCGGGCGCCGCGCAGCGGTTGCAGGACTGCATCGAGGCCGGTCGGCGCGCGCCAGCTCATGCCGATATGCGGCATGCCGTGGTCGAGGTAGGGACCGTCGACCTTGCGGAACCGGAACTGCTCATAGAACGACTTGAGAAACGTCGGTGCGCTCAGGCGCACGAGATGGCCGGGCCAGCGCAGCGCGACCTCGCGCTGCAAATGTTCGAGCAACAGTTCCGCCGTGCCGTCGCCGCGGCGCTGCGCGCCCGTGAACAGGCGGTCGACGATGACCTCCGGCTCGTCGTCGTCGTTGACGCTCACGCGCGCGTACGCGGCGATCGGCATCGGCGAGATGTCGTGCGCGAAAAGGTGGACCGCGCGTTCGTCCTTGCCGTCGATATCGAGACGCACGCACGACTGCTCGACGACGAATACGGCGCTACGCGCCCGAAGGATCTGATAAAGCTCGCTCGACGACAATTCGCCAAAAGTCTTGCATGTCCAGTTCATGGCCGGCTAACCCCTAATCGCGTCATCAGTGCCCATTGACGCTGTGTTCGTATCGCGCGTGGCGCAGGTTCATGCAGCGCATCGCGGCGACGACGCCTCTGTACTTTTGAACGAGGATAGGGAACGCGGCGAACGCCGTATGTACGCGCGCGCACGGTCGTCGGGCCCGTTTTTCGATCAGGGAATTCCCGCAACGCCGCCCAATCCGGGTCGAGCCGCTCGGGCCCGTCCGCATTGCCTGTCGTGGCTTGCGGCCCATCCATATCGGTTTCGATATGGTTCCGCGGATAAATGGGATTAGACGGTGTCAGGCCCGATTGCTAGGCTGAAAAAGGTGTCGGGTCCACCGGCCCGGCCTTATGAAAAAAACGAAATCAGGAGACAGACATGGCTGATGTCAAGCGAGGCGCACTCCGCGCATTCGTCGCTGCTGCAGTGGTCGCGTGTGCGAGCTTCGGCGCACATGCCGCGGACAAGCAAATCACACTGGGTTTCTCGCAGGTCGGCGCCGAAAGCGCATGGCGCACGGCCAATACCGAATCGGTCAAGTCTGCGGCGCCGGCTGCGGGCATCAACCTCAAGTTCGCCGACGCCCAGCAAAAGCAGGAAAACCAGATCAAGGCGATCCGCTCGTATATCGCCCAGAAGGTCGATGTCATCGCATTCTCGCCGGTCGTCGAATCGGGCTGGGAACCGGTGCTCCAGGAAGCCAAGGCCGCGAAGATCCCCGTGATCCTGACCGACCGCAACATCGACGTGAAGGACACGTCGCTCTACGTGACGATGATCGGTTCGGACTTCCTTGAAGAAGGTCGCCGCGGCGGTCGCTGGCTCGAAGAGCACTACAAGGACAACCCGGGCCCGATCAACATCGTCGAACTCCAGGGCACCGTCGGTTCGGCACCGGCCAACGACCGTCACGCGGGCCTCGTCGAAATCATCCAGAAGGATCCGAAGTTCAAGATCATCGCGTCGCAATCGGGCGACTTCACGCTCGCCGGCGGCAAGCAGGTCATGGAAGCCTTCGCGAAGACCTACGCCGGCAAGTACAACGTCGTCTACGCACACAACGACGACATGGCGCTCGGCGCGATCCAGGCCATGGAAGAAGCCGGCGTGCACCCGGGCAAGGACGTTCAGGTCGTCTCGTTCGACGCGACGCATGGCGGCTTCCAGGCGATGGTCGACGGCAAGATCAATGTCGACGTCGAATGCAGCCCGCTGCTCGGACCGCAGCTGATGCAAGCCGTCAAGGACGTCGTCGCGGGCAAGGAACTGCCCCGCCGCATCAAGACCGAAGAAACGGTCTTCGTGCAAGCTGACGCGGCAAAGATCATGCCGACGCGCAAGTACTGATCCATTCGGATCCGTGCTGCACGATGCCGCGCCGCCCGCGGGCGCGCGGCATCTCGAAATCCGCACTATCTTGATTGAAGGCATCGCCGCTGCGCGCAGCGCAACGGCGATTTGTCGCATCGATCGAAAAGCGCTTCATACGCGATGGTCATGACCAACGACACTGTGCTTAACGAAGCAACACGCGCCGACGTCGCCCCCGTGCTCCAGATGACGGGCGTCGACAAGCGCTTTCCGGGGGTTCACGCGCTCAAGCAGGTCGACTTCCGCCTGCTGCCCGGCGAAGTCCATACCTTGATGGGCCAGAACGGCGCGGGCAAATCCACGCTGATCAATGTGCTGACGGGCGTGTTCGTGCCCGATAGCGGCGAGATCGTGCTCGACGGCCAGCCCGTGCGGTTCAATTCGCCGAAACAGGCCGAAGCCTGCGGCGTGCGCACGCTCTATCAGGAAGTCAACCTGTGTCCGAACCTGTCGGTCGCCGAGAATATCTACGCGGGCCGGCAACCGATGCGCAACGGCAAGATCGACTGGGCCGCGATGCGCGACGGCGCGCAAGACGCGCTCGCCCGGCTCAATATCGGCCTCGACGTCTCGAAGGCCCTCGATTACTACCCGATCGCGATTCAGCAGATGGTCGCGATCGCACGCGCGCTCAGTGTCGACGCGCGCGTGCTGATCCTCGACGAGCCGACCTCGAGTCTCGACGAGGACGAAGTCGCGCGGCTTTTTGCCGTGCTGCGTCAGCTCAAGCAAAGCCGCATCGCGATCCTGTTCGTCACGCACTTTCTCGAACAGACGTACGCGATCTCCGATCGGATCACGGTCATGCGCAACGGCGAACGCGTCGGCGAATACCTCGCCCGCGATCTCTCGCCCGCGCAGCTCGTTGCGAAGATGGTCGGTCATGAAGGCGTCGGCGAACGTCTCGAACAAACCGCGGCCGAGCTCGCCGAACGTCTCGACGAGCGCGACGCGGCCGCGCATGGCGCCGCCGCGCCGTTTGTCGAGATGCGCGGGGTCGGCAAACGCGGCCAGATGCAGCCCGTCGATATCGATATCCGGCGCGGCGAGATTCTCGGCCTGGCCGGGCTGCTCGGCTCAGGCCGCACCGAGACCGCGCGTCTGCTGTTCGGCGTCGACCGCGCCGATGCGGGCGACGTCGCGTTCAACGGTCAGGCGGTCAAGTTGCGCTCGCCGCACGACGCCGTCGCGCAAGGCATCGGGTTTTGCCCCGAGGACCGCAAGCGCGAAGGCATCGTCGCCGATCTGTCGATCCGCGAAAACATCGTGCTCGCGCTGCAGGCCAAGCTCGGCTGGCGGCGCTTCATCCGGCGCAAGCGTCAGCGCGCGATCGCCGACGACTACATCCGGCGCCTCGGCATCAAGGCCTCCGACGCCGAGCAGCCGATCGGTCTGCTCTCGGGCGGCAACCAGCAGAAAGTGCTGCTCGCGCGCTGGCTCGCGACCGAGCCTCAATTGCTGATCCTCGACGAACCGACGCGCGGCATCGACGTCGCGGCCAAGTTCGAAATCATGGATCAGATGCTCGCGCTCTGCGCGAAGGGGCTCGGCATTCTGTTCATCTCGTCCGAGGTGTCGGAAGTCACGCGCATGAGCCATCGCGTCGCGGTGCTGCGCGACCGCAACAAGATCGCGGAACTGAGCGGTCGCGAAGCGACCGACGAAAACATCTATCGATTGATCTCGGGGGCCTCGGAATGACCAAGGACGACTCGCGCGGCGGAGTGCGCGGCCTATTGCGGAGTCCGCTCGTCTGGCCGGCGCTCACGCTGGTGCTGCTGATCGCACTGAATCTCGTCGTGCATCCGGCCTTCCTGTCCATCACGCTGCTCAACGGCCATATGTTCGGCGCGCCGATCGACATCCTGAACCGTGCGGCGCCGCTCACGCTCGTCTCGCTGGGCATGACACTCGTCATCGCAACGCGCGGCATCGACATCTCGGTCGGCGCCGTCGTCGCGATCGCGGGCGCCATGGCGGCGACGCTGCTCGTCCCGACCATCACGTCGGCCGGCTATCCCGTCTATATCGCGGTCCTCGCGGCGCTCGGCGTCGGCTTGCTCAGCGGGATCTGGAACGGCACGCTCGTCTCGTTCGTCGGCATGCAGCCGATCATCGCGACGCTGATCCTCATGGTCGCGGGCCGCGGCGTCGCGCAACTGCTGACCGCCGGCCAGATCATCCCGATCTCGACGCCCGGTTATCTGTTTCTCGGCGGCGGCTACCTGCTAGGCATGCCATTTTCGGTATGGGTCGCGGCCGTCATCGTGCTCGGTACGTTCGCGTTGATGGAAGGCACGGCGCTCGGCCTGTTCATCCGCGCGATCGGCGTGAACCCGACGGCGACGCGCTTCGTCGGCCTGCGCATGAAGGCGATCGTGTTTCTCGTCTATGTGTTCTCGGGGCTGACGGCATCGATGGCCGGCGTGCTGATCAGCTCGAACGTGCGCAGCGCCGACGGCAACAACGCCGGGCTGCTGCTCGAACTCGATGCGATTCTCGCCGTCACGCTCGGCGGTACATCGCTGCTCGGCGGCCGCTTCAGCCTCATGGGCACCGTGCTCGGCGCGCTGATCATCCAGACCCTCACGTACACGACCTATTCGATCGGCGTGCCGCCCGAGGCCAACCTCGTCGTCAAGGCCGCCGTCGTGCTCGTCGTCAGCATCATCCAGTCCCCGATCGCGCGGTTCTACATCCTGTTCGCGTTCGGCAAGCGGAGCGTCACACCATGAATATCCGTTCGATGCTTGTCTCGCGCATCGCCGCCGTCACGGATCCGCGGACCTTGCCGCTGACCGTCACGATCGTGCTGTTCATCGCGCTCTTCGGTTTCGGCTCGGTCATGTACACCGGGTTCTTCTCGCTGCAGGTGCTGCTCGACCTGCTCGTCGACAACGCGTTCCTGCTGATCGTCGGCATCGGCGTCACGTTCGTGATCCTGTCGGGCGGCATCGACCTGTCGGTCGGCTCCGTCGTCGCGTTCACGACGATCGCCGAAGCCGTCATGGCCGAACACTGGCACTGGTCGGTCTGGGTCATCGTGCCGATCGTGCTCGTGATCGGCACGCTGTTCGGCGCGATCCAGGGCGCGCTGATCCACTTCTTCAAGCTGCAGGCCTTCGTCATCACGCTCGCCGGCATGTTCGTCGCGCGCGGGATCTGCTTCCTGATCACGCTCGACTCGATTCCGATCACCGACCCGACGTTCAAGGCCATTTCGACGCTGCGGATTCCGATCGGCTCGGCGGCCGTCAGCACGAACGTCGTCATTGCATTCGTGACCCTGCTCGCCGCGATCTACGTCGCGCATTACTCGCGCTTCGGGCGCAACGTCTACGCGATCGGCGGCAACGAGCGCTCGGCGCTGCTCATGGGCCTGCCCGTCGCGTCGACGAAGGTCGGCGTCTATGCGCTGTCGGGCTTCTGCTCGGCGCTCGGCGGCGTCGCATTCACGTTCTACGTGCTCTCGGGATACGGACTGCAGGCGCAAGGCATGGAGCTCGACGCGATCGCGGCGAGCGTGATCGGCGGCACGCTGCTCACGGGCGGCGTCGGCTATGTCGTGGGCACGTTGTTCGGCGTCGGCATTCTCGGCACGATTCAGACGCTGATCACGTTCGACGGCACGCTGAGTTCGTGGTGGACGCGGATCTTCATCGGCGCCCTGCTCTGCGTGTTCTGCCTGCTGCAGCGCATTATCGAGCGCCATGCGCGCGCCGACCGCCGCACGGGCGGCACGACGCAAGGCGGACGCGTGAAGCACGTCGATCGGCCGTCCGCGAAGACGCCGGCCGTGCAGAACGCGATCGAACACCCGATGACGTCACGCGCGCTCGAATCGTGACATCGCCCTCCCGAACCGGCGCGGCGCGCGCATGCCGCGCGTCAGACGCGCGCGCCGGTCTGGGGCTCGCGTTCGTCGAGATAGAGTTCGGCCGCGCGCTCGCGTATCGTCTCGAGCACCGCGAAGGCGGCCGGCGACAGCGGCGCTTCGAGCAGCGTCGCGATGCCGAACGGGTCCATGCGGCAATCGAGCGTGATCGGCACGAGCGCGCCGACGCCATGACTCACGTAGTACTCGGTGACCTCGCGCGGCAGCAGCGCGACGGTGTCCGAGCGGCCGACGAGACTCGTGATCAGCAACTGCGCGCCCGTCTCGACGAAGTCCGCGGGCGGCGTCACGCGGTTCACGCGAAACAGCTGGTCGAAACGGCGGCGCAGCACCGAGCCGGCCTCGGGCACGACCCACGGCCAGCGCGCGAGCTCGTTGAGCGAGACCTCGGACGCGCGCGCGAGCGGATGGCCGACGCGCACCATCGCGCAGACGTCCTCGCCGGCGAGCGGTTCGAATTCGATGTCCTGGTTCTTGTCTTCCTCGAGCGGCCGCGCAATCGCGATATCGAGTTCGCCCTGGCGCAACATCGGGAACAGCGTGTCGCTCGACTCGACGCGCACGATCATCCGGACCTGCGGGAAGCGCTGCTTGACGCGCACGACGGCATCGGGGATCAGGGCCGTCGCGGGCGACATGATCGTACCGATGCGCACGACGCCCGTGAGGCCCGACTTCATCGCGGCAATTTCGGTGAACGCATGATCGACCGCCGACAGGGCCGTGCGCGCGTGACGGATCATGCTGTCGCCGAACCACGTCGGCTGCAGGCCGCGCGGCAAGCGCTCGAACAACGCGATGCCCATGAGTTCCTCGAGTTCGCGCAACACGCGCGATGCCGCGGGCTGGGACATGCCGAGACTCTCGGCCGAACGCGCCATG
Organism: Pararobbsia silviterrae; assembly: GCF_003628125.1. Taxonomy (GTDB): domain Bacteria; phylum Pseudomonadota; class Gammaproteobacteria; order Burkholderiales; family Burkholderiaceae; genus Pararobbsia; species Pararobbsia silviterrae. The sequence continues at coordinate 204,299 of NZ_RBZU01000001.1, read as the reverse complement.
TTGCGGGTCTCGTCGAGGCTCACGAGCAGCCGCAATTGCTGAAGCCGCAGGCGTCGCTGCGGCATCTTGTCCTGCGGGGCGGTATCCATTTTTGAACTTCAGGCATCTAAGAGGACGCGCGAACTATATCAATTTTTATATGCCTGACGGCCGACATTTCATTAGACGCCGAGCCTGACGCAAGACTACCCTCAATGCCTTTGTCACACCGGCCGCGATTGGAGACGTCGCGGCAGACGTGGCGCAGTGCAGCATATGTCACCCGCATCGGGCCGGTGACGGGGCGCGGCATGACCTTGAAGGACACGGAGAGACAGCGATGAGCAGCGATCATTCAAACGACAACAAGAACGGCAAGAAGCCTTTGCGCAGTGCCGCATGGTTCGGTATCGAGGGCAAGGACGGGTTCCTCCATCGATCGTGGATGAAGAACCAGGGCATCCCGCACGACAATTTCGACGGCCGGCCGGTGATCGGCATCTGTAATACGTGGTCGGAGCTCACGCCGTGTAACGCGCATTTCCGCGAGCTCGCCGAGTACGTCAAGCGCGGCGTGCGCGAAGCGGGCGGTCTGCCGCTCGAATTTCCGGTCATGTCGCTCGGCGAGACGAACCTGCGTCCGACCGCGATGATGTTCCGCAACCTCGCGTCGATGGACGTCGAGGAATCGATTCGCGCGAACCCGATGGACGGCGTGATCCTGCTCGTCGGCTGCGACAAGACGACCCCCGCGCTGCTGATGGGCGCCGCATCGTGCAATCTGCCCGCGCTCGCGGTCTCGGGCGGTCCGATGCTCAACGGCCGTTTCCGCGGCAAGCACATCGGCTCGGGCACGGGCGTCTGGCAGATGTCCGAGGAAGTCCGCGCGGGCACGATGACGAAGGAAGAATTCACCGAAGCCGAGTCGTGCATGAACCGTTCGCGCGGCCACTGCATGACGATGGGCACCGCGTCGACGATGGCGTCGATGGTCGAATCGATCGGCATGGGCTTGCCCCAGAACGCCGCGATTCCCGCGGTCGATGCGCGCCGTCAGGTGCTCGCGCATATGGCGGGCCGCCGCATCGTCGACATGGTTCGCGAAGACATCACGATGGACAAGATCCTCACGCGTGAAGCCTTCGAAAACGCGATCCGCACGAATGCCGCGATCGGCGGCTCGACGAACGCCGTCGTGCACTTGATCGCGCTCGCGCGCCGTATCGGCGTCGAGCTGTCGCTCGAGGACTGGGAACTCGGCTCGAACGTGCCGTGCCTCGTGAACCTCCAGCCGTCGGGCGAATACCTGATGGAAGACCTCTATTACGCGGGCGGTCTGCCGGCCGTGCTGCGCCAGCTCGGCGAGCAAGGCCTGCTGCACAAGAACGCGCTGACGGTCAACGGCAACACGATCTGGGACAACGTCAAGGACGCGCCGAACTACGACGAGAAGGTCATCACGAAGTTCGAGGCCCCGTTCAAGGCGAAGGCCGGCATCGCCGTGCTCAAGGGCAACCTTGCGCCGAACGGCGCGGTCATCAAGCCGTCGGCGGCGACCGCGAGCCTGCTCAAGCATCGCGGCCGCGCGGTCGTGTTCGAAAACATCGAAGAGCTCCACGAGAAGGTCGACGACGAATCGCTCGATATCGACGAGAACTGCGTGATGGTGCTCAAGGGTGCGGGTCCGCGCGGTTACCCGGGCTTCGCCGAAGTCGGCAACATGCCGCTGCCCGCGAAGGTGCTGCGCAAGGGCATCACCGATATGGTCCGGATCTCGGACGGCCGCATGAGCGGCACCGCGTACGGCGCGGTCGTGCTGCACGTGTCGCCCGAAGCGGCCGCGGGCGGCCCGCTCGCGCTCGTGCAGACCGGCGACATGATCGAACTCGACGTCGAGGCGCGCAAGCTGCATCTCGAAGTGTCCGATGAGGAACTCGAGCGCCGCCGTCAGGCATGGGTCAAGCCCGAGTCGCCCAAGCGCGGCTACTACAAGCTCTATGTCGAGCACGTGCAGCAAGCCGATCAGGGCGCGGACTTCGACTTCCTCGTCGGCAGTTCGGGGGCGCCCGTGCCGCGCGACTCGCACTGAGTCCACGCCGGATCCCGCATGACGTCCGGCCGAGTCTGCACTCGGTCGGTCACGGAAGACACGCCGCGGTTCGCCGCGGCGTGTGCGTTTACGGCGAGTGCATCCATGACGCGTGCATTCACGGCGTGCATTAACGGCGTGCGATTGACCGCGTGCCATTGACGGCGTCCACGTCTACGGCGTGCGCATCGCCTTGTCGAGCGACATGCAGCACGCGATGAACGCTTCGACCGGTTGCGAATGCGGCGCGCCCTTGCGCGTGACGACGCCGAACGGCACGCTCATCCTATTGACCTGTATCGGCAGGACCTTGAGCAGGCCGCAGGTTTCGAAATACGACGCGACCATGCTCGGCATCATCGCGACGAGCTTGTCGTCGGAGCGCAGCAGCGAGACCGTCGCAAACGTCGACGACGTTTCGAGCGCATGCGCGGGGAAATCGATCCCCGCGTCGTCGAAGACCTGTTCGAGCACGAGCCGCATCGGCATCTGCGCCGAAAACACGATCCATTGCAGCCCGGACAACTCGCGTAGCTGAACGCGCTTGCGCGTGGCCAGCGGGCTTTGCGCGCCGACGACGAACTCGAGATGCTCGGCCGCGAGCGGCACGAAGTCGTACGCTTCGGCATGCATGCTCACGTTCGGACGCCCGAGCACGACATCGAGCGCGCGCTGATCGAGCATGCCGAGCAAGCGCGCGCTCGTGTCCTCGGAGACCTCGACGGAGATATCGGGCTGGCGATCGCGCAGCAGGCGCAGGGCCGGCGTCATCCAGGTCGGAATCGCGCCCATCACGGCGCCGACCGCGAGCGTGCCGCCGCTGCCGCGCAGAATGCCCGCGATCTCCTCGCGCAGGTCGCCGAGTTCGGAACGGATCAGCCTCGCATGCCGAATCACGCTGCGTCCGACTTCGTTCGGCACGATGCCGCGCGAGGACCGCATGAACAGTTCGGTGCCGAACGTGGTCTCGATCTCACGCAGGGCCTTCGTGATCGCGGGCTGGCTCAACGCCATCTGCGTCGCGGCCTTGCGCACCGAGCCTGTCTCGTCGAGCGCGATCAGCAACGCGAGATGATGGCCTCTCAGGCGACGCATGATCGAATGAATGCTCGGCAGCATGGCGATAACCTTTGGTTTTCACATGATCCCAATGTTTCATTATCGAAGCGCGCATCGGGCAAGTAAACTCCTCTGCACACTCATCCGGGCTGTCGCGCGCCGAGACACGCGCGATCGCGCACCATACCGGCGGGTTGCGTCGCTTTCAGGCGCATGAACGACCTGCCGGGCAGATCTCCGCGCCTCGCGGAACCCTTATTCGAAATCATGAGACTCATTCAGTTCAAGCTTGCATCCGGTCAACGCGCGGTCGGCGTGACCGGCGCAGACGGTGACGACGACACCGTACGCATCGTTCAATCCACCGAATCCGTTCTCGCGCTGGCGCAAGCCGCGATTGCCGCGAAGCATGGCCTCGCGCAGGAAATCGCCAAGCGCGGCACGCAAGGCACGGACTCCGTCAAGGCGATCCTGTCCGAGCAACGCGCGCTGCCGCCCGTCGATCATCCGGATCCCGCGCACTGGTTCGTCAGCGGCACGGGCCTCACGCATCTGGGCAGCGCGACGACGCGCGACAGCATGCATCACAAGATCTCGACGGACGAGAACACGCTGACCGACTCGATGAAGATCTTCAAGTGGGGCGTCGAGGGCGGCAAGCCCGCGAGCGGCGAGATCGGCTCGCAGCCCGAGTGGTTCTACAAGGGCAGCGGCTCGTCGGTCGTCGCGCCGGGCGCGGCGCTGCCGTGGCCGAGCTTTGCCGAAGACGCGGGCGAAGAACCCGAAATCGCCGCGCTCTACGTGATCGGTCCGGATCGCAAGCCGTATCGGATCGGCTTCGCGCTCGGCAACGAGTACTCGGATCACGTGATGGAACAGCGCAACTATCTGTACCTCGCGCATTCGAAGCTGCGTTACAGCTCGTACGGCCCCGAGTTGATCCTTGGCGACTTCCCCGAGCACGTCGAAGGCACGACGCAGATCCTGCGCGACGGCAAGGTCCTCTGGGAAAAGCCGTTCCTGTCGGGTGCGCAGAATATGTCGCACACGCTCGAGAACCTTGAATTCCACCACTTCAAGTACGAGCAGTTCCTCGAACCCGGCGATCTGCACGTGCATTTCTTCGGCACGGCAACGCTGTCGTTCGCCGATGGCATCCGCACGCAGCTCGGCGATGTGTTCCGCATTTCGGCGCCCGGCTTCGGCGCACCGCTGTCGAACCCGATCGCGGCGCTCGAAACGCGCAATGCGCCGGGTTCGGTCGTGCAGCTTTAAAATTCACCGGTCACCCCTGGCAGGGGGTATTTGGCGCGCGCATCTCGTCTCCAGGGGGGTGCGCGCGTTTTTTCTCGGGCCTCGAGCGCGGCCCGGACCTCATAGGATCACGCACCATGTCTGAATTCAAGAATCTGATCGACGGTCAATGGGTCGGCGGCGCGAGCATCAGCCGCAACATCAATCCGTCCGACACGGCCGACATCGTCGGTGAATATGCGCAAGCCGACGCCGCGCAAGCGCGTCAGGCGGTCCAGGCCGCGCGCGCCGCATTCAAGTCGTGGTCGGTATCGACGCCGCAACTGCGCTTCGACGTGCTCGATCGCGCGGGCTCGACGATACTCGCGCGCAAGGAAGAGCTCGGCCGTCTGCTCGCGCGCGAGGAAGGCAAGACCTTGCCCGAGGCGATCGGCGAAGTCGGGCGCGCGGCGCAGATCTTCAAGTTCTTCGCGGGCGAAGCGCTGCGTATCGGCGGCGAGCTCGTGCCGTCGGTCCGGCCCGGTCTCACGGTCGAAATGACGCGCGAGCCGCTCGGCGTCATCGGCATGATCACGCCCTGGAACTTCCCGATCGCGATTCCGGCGTGGAAGATCGCGCCCGCGCTCGCCTACGGCAACACGGTCGTCATCAAGCCCGCGGATCTCGTGCCGGGTTGCACGTGGGAGATCGCGCGCATTCTCGTCGAGTCGGGGTTGCCGGCCGGTGTGCTCAATCTCGTGATGGGCCGGGGTTCGGTCGTCGGCGAAGCGCTGGTCGGCTCGTCCGACGTCGATGCGATCAGCTTCACGGGTTCGGTCGCGACGGGACGCGCGATCGGCGCGAAATGCTTCGCCGCGGGTCAGAAGGTGCAGCTCGAAATGGGCGGCAAGAACCCGATGGTCGTCGTCGACGACGCCGATCTGAACGTCGCGGTCGAGGCCTGCCTCAACGGTGCGTTCTACTCGACCGGGCAGCGTTGCACGGCATCGAGCCGCCTGATCGTGACCGACGGGATTCATGATCGCTTCGTCGCGGCGCTGACCGAGAAGATGCGTGCGCTGCGCGTGGGTCACGCGCTTGCGGCCGATACGCAGATCGGGCCGGTCGTCGATGCGAAGCAGCTCAAGCAGGATCTCGACTACATTGAGATCGCGCGTTCGGAAGGTGGAACGGTCGTCGGCGGCGAACAGGTCAAGCGCGATACCGAAGGGTTCTTTCTTGCGCCGGCGCTGGTCACGGGCACGACGAACGCGATGCGGATCAATCGCGAGGAAGTGTTCGGTCCGGTCGCCTCGGTGATTCGCGTGAAGGACTACGACGAAGCGCTCGCGACCGCGAACGATACCGAGTTCGGTCTGTCGACGGGGATCTGCACGACTTCGCTCAAGTACGCGTCGCATTTCAAGCGTCATGCGCAGGCCGGCATGGTCATGGTCAATGCGGCGACGGCGGGTGTCGATTATCACGTGCCGTTCGGCGGCCGCAAGGGATCGAGCTACGGTCCGCGCGAGCAAGGCACCTACGCGCGCGAGTTCTACACGACGGTCAAGACGGCGTACATCAACGCAGGTTGATCGCACGCAGTCGGACGATGCCGGTGGTGTCGACGGATGCTACCGACATCGGATGATGCGGCTGATCGCTTAATGGCGTCGGCGGTGTCGCTTGATGCTTGCGGTGTCGCTTGATGCTTGCGGTGTCGTTTGATGTCGGCGGCGTCGCTTGATGCCGTCGGTATTGCTTGATGCCAACGGTGTCGTCGAGTCTTCCGACACCTCGCGCCGCTGAACCGCCGCGCGCACGAATGCAGGGCCGCCCGGACCTGATACATTCAAGGACCCCGTTCCCTCGATACGGAGTCCCGGATTGGAAAGCATCTATCTTGCCGGCTTCGACGTGTTCCGCGCCGACGCGGTCGAGCGCGGCGCCGAACTCAAGCGACTCTGCGCGCGCTACGGATTCGAAGGTCTCTATCCGCTCGACAATGCATTGCCCGCGGGCCTTGCCGGCTCCGCGGCCGCGCATTGGATCTACGAGCAAAACATCGCGCTGATTCGCGATGCGGATCTCGTGCTCGCAAACCTCAATCTATTTCGCGGATACGAACCCGATTCCGGCACCGCATTCGAAGTCGGTTTCGCGATCGCGCTCGACAAGCCCGTCTGGGCCTATATCGACGATGCGCGGCCGATCGTCGATCACGTGCCGCATCGCCGCGATGCGCACGGTATCGCGATCGACTCGAGCGGCTTCACGGTCGAAGACTTCGGTCTCCCCCGAAATCTCATGCTCGCGCGCTCGGCGCATCTCGTCGTGGGCGATGCCGAACACTGTCTGCGCACGCTCCACGCGTCGCGCAGCGAGGCGCCGCGCGAGTAGGCGATCGGCCGCGCGATCAGACCGGCCAGAGCGGCGGTTCGGTCATCACGGCGACCTGCTCGCGCAATTCGAGGACCCGGTCTTCCCAGTAGCGCTGCGTGTTGAACCACGGAAACGCGGCGGGGAATGCCGGATCGTGCCAGCGCCGTGCGAGCCACGCGCTGTAGTGGATGAGTCGCAGCGTCCGGAGCGCCTCGACGAGATACAGCTCACGCGAATCGAAGTCGCAAAAGTCCTCGTAGCCCGCCAGCAGATCGCCGAGCGCGCGCGCCTGCTCGGCCCGGCCCGCGGGCAGCAGCATCCAGAGATCCTGGATCGCCGGTCCCATGCGGCTGTCGTCGAAGTCGACGAAGTGCGGTCCGGCATCGGTCCAGAGCACATTGCCGCCGTGGCAGTCGCCATGCAGCCGGATCTGCGCGACGTCGCCCGCGCGTTCGAAAGCCTGCTCGATCGCTTCAAGCGCAAGGCCGACGACGGTCTGATACGCCGAGCGCAAATCGGCCGGTACGAAATCATGGTCGAGCACATACGTGCTCGGCTCGCGGCCGAACGATGCGATATCGAGCGCCGGGCGCGCGTCGTAGGGCGTCAGCGCGCCGATCGCGTGGATGCGGCCCAGAAAGCGGCCGAGCCACGTCAGCGTATCGCGATCCTCGAGTTCGGGCGCGCGGCCGCCGCGACGCTCGAAGATCGAAAAGCGAAAACCTGCGTGGTGATGCAGCGTCCGGCCGCCGATCGCGTGGGCCGGCACAGCCGGAATCTCGCGGCTCGCGAGCGTCTCGACGAACGCGTGTTCTTCGAGGATCGCGGCGTCGCTCCAACGCGCGGGACGATAGAACTTCGCGACGATCGGCGCATCGCCGTCGATGCCGATCTGATAGACGCGATTCTCGTAGCTGTTGAGCGCGAGCAGGCGACCGTCGGGCCATAGACCGACGCTTTCGATCGCGTCGAGCACGCACTCGGGCGTCAGTCCGTCAAACGGCACGTCGGACGACGGTGCGGGGGAAAGGGCAGAGGGATCCATACCGCCATTCTGCCCGACACCGATCGAAGCGGGCGATTCGGGCCATTCAGGCGATCGCGGCAAGCCGCCGTGCACGGTATGGAGGGCATGCGTGATGCATGCTCATGGCGAGCAGATCACGCCGCGCACACGATTCCGGAGGACGCCATGACGAAGGGTCGCGGGATTGGCGGCCCTTCGCGCGTCATCAGTGCAATCAATGCATCGAGTTGCTCGGCGACGGAATCTGGTCGCCCGTATCGATGAGGTCTTCGAGGAAAAAGGGCTCGGTATTGAGCTTTCGCGATGCACCCGGGTGACCTTCGTACCAGGTCACCATCGCCATATTGCCGAGAATGCGCGTGACAATGCCGAGTGCGCCAGCCGGCACCGCAATATGTGTGGACTTCACGATGGAGCCGATCTGCATGATATTTCCGTTTCGGGTGGTCAAGGCCGGGTCGAATCGAACACGCCCGGCTGCCGGACATTCTATGCCTGTGCGCGCTCAACGCAACGATGAAACAAGGGCCGCGCGTGCGGTAAACAGGTGTAATACGCGTTCGATTTATTTGCGGTTCCGGGCCCATGCGATCCGTGCCAAGCTCGACGACTCGCGTGGCGAGCCGGCTCGAATGGCGACGAGTAGTGGCGACGAGTAACGGCGGTGAGTAGCGGCGGCGAGTAATGGCGGCGCGCATCAGCCCGATGCGCGACACACGGCGCGAAGTCTGTGTGTTCGGCCATCGGCCGCCGGGTTGTTCGCCCCTCGCTCGGCCATTCGTCCTTTGCGACGGCGCGCGTTCCTCGGCGCGCCGTTCGCCCTTCGCTGCGCATTCGCTCGACACAACGCGCACGCTGTGCACATCGCTTCGACCTGTCGATAATAGAGCCCCCATTCGACACCCTCTGACGAGCCCACGAATTGAGCGCGCCGGCCAGCCTGTCCAGTCCGTCCACCGACTTTCCGTCGAGCCCCGGCGCATGGCATCGCAAGGTGCTGGGCCTGTCGATCCCGATCGTCCTCGCGAATCTGACGCAACCGCTGCTGTCGGCCGTCGATACCGCAATCGCCGGCCACATGGCCGACGTGTCCGTGCTCGGCGGCGTCGCGCTCGGCGGCCTGTTCTTCCTGTTCGTCTTTTGGGGCTTCGCGTTTCTGCGCATGGGGACGACGGGTCTCGTCGCTCAGGCGCATGGCGCGGGTGACGCCGAGGCGCTCCGCGCGATCGTGCTGCGTGCGCTGTCGCTCGCGTTCGCATTCGGCATCGTCGTGCTCGCCGTCCGCGCGCCGTTGATCCGGTTCGTCATCGGTCTGCTCGGCGGCAGTCCGACGGCCCAGGCACGGGCCATGGCCTATTGCTCGGCGCGTATTTTCGCGGCGCCGCTCGTGCTCGCGAACTTCGTGGTGCTCGGCTATCTGCTCGGCACGCAACATGCGCGGCTCGCCTTGCTCGTGCAATGGGTCGTCAACGTCGCCAACGTTGTCGCGGTGCTGACGTTCGTCTATGGCTTCGGCTGGGGCATCGCAGGCATCGGCGCCGCCACCGCGTGCGCCGATGCGGTCGGATTCGTCCTCGGCATGGCGTTGCTCGCGATCCTGCGCCCGCGCGGCTTGCGCCCGATTCGATGGCCTGCCGTATTCGAGCGGCACGCGATGCTTCATATGATCGGCATCAATCGCGACATCTTCGTGCGCACCGCCTGTCTGGTCGTGAGCTTCGGATGGTTTGCGCACACGGGCGCGCAACTCGGCGACACCGTGCTCGCGGCCAATGCCCTGCTGCTGAATTTCCAGACGTTCATGGCCTACGCGCTCGACGGCTTCGCGAATGCGGCCGAGGCGCTCGTCGGGGCCGCGCTCGGGGCACGTCATCGCGCGGCGCTGCTCGCCGCGATCCGCGTGACGCTGATCTGGACCGGCGGCGGCGCGCTCGCCTTCAGCCTGTGCTATCTGGCGATCGGTCCATCGATCATCGACTGGCTGACCGACCAGGCGGCCGTGCGTGCGACCGCGCGCACGTATCTGCCTTGGGCGGCGCTGTCGCCCCTGCTGTCCGCATGGAGCTTCGCGCTCGACGGCATGTTCATCGGTGCGACGCGCACGCGCGACATGATGGTCTCGATGGCGATCGCGATGGCGCTGTTTCTCGCAGCCGCCATGGGTCTCGGACACGCGTTCGGAAACCACGGCCTGTGGGCCGCGTTCATGCTCTTCATGATCGTGCGCGCCGTGACGCTCGGCGTGCGTGTTCCGGCGCTCGTGCGCGCAGCGGTTATCATCGCGCCTCGCTCTTGAAACGGACTTCGCGGACTCATGGCCCTCAAATCGACCATCTATAAGGCCGATCTCCAGATCGCCGACATGGATCGGCACTACTACGCCGACCACGCATTGACGATCGCACTGCACCCGTCCGAAACCGACGAACGCATGATGGTGCGGCTCGCCGCGTTCGCGTTGTTCGCGAGCGAGCGACTCGAGTTCTGCAAGGGCCTGTCGGATGTCGACGAGCCCGACCTTTGGGAAACCGACCTCACCGGCGCGATCGTCCAGTGGATCGACGTCGGTCAGCCCGACGACCGACGCATCCTCAAGGCAGCGGGACGGGCCGAACAGGTGCGCGTCATCAGCTATGGCGGCAGGGCGTCGGAGATCTGGTGGAAACCCGTCGAATCGCGCGTCGCGCGCGTGCGCAACCTGACCGTGCTGAATCTGCGCGAAGGATGCGCAGCCGCACTCGCGGGCCTTGCGCAACGGACGATGCGGCTCCAGTGCACGATTCAGGACGGACAAATGTGGCTCGGCGATGCGGCGTCGGAGCCGGTCCTCGTCGAATGGGAACGCTGGCGCGAGCCCGTCGCTCGGTCATCCTGACTGCCCGCTCGGGACGTCGAGACGTATCGATGCACGGCGATTTCGCGTGTCGCGGCGTTTTAGGGAGCGGCCCGCAGCTCGCGCACGGCGCTTGAATCCGACCGCGCGCGACTTGAATCTCACGGCGTGCGCCGCACACCTAGCCTTCGGGCTTCGGGCTTCGGCCTCCTACCTTCTGCTTCCTGCTTTCCTTCAGCCCCGTTGACGCCCGTTCAACGCCGATCGGACGCGTTCGCTCGCGCGCGATCGGCCGACGAAGATCGACCGACGCATAAACGATGGACGAAAAAAAGCCCGCCTCATTGGGCGGGCTGAATCCATATCAGGAGGAGACATGGAGGAGACAGAAACGATAGTACCCGAAACACTGCTGCATCGCAATACGCAAGTGGGGTTTGCCATCAACGTTTCAATTTAACAACAAGCATTTTGACTTCTTGAATACTAATGTATTCGGTGATAGGAATTTTTTGCCTCTACGTGCCCGATCGCACACCGTCGCGCCGGATCGCGACCTAAAATGACCGTGTCGCGGGCCCCTTTGCAAGTCCTTGAATGAAAAGACCTTCGTCGTGCAAGGTCAAAGGGCGCGCGGCACACGCATTTGGACGAAGTGTTAAAGTGCCCGTCACTTCACGATCCGACCATCCGAGCATGTCTACTTCTTCGCCGCACACGATGTCGGCGCCCGCGTTCGCGGTGCCCGACACGACGACGAATCGCGAACACCCCGGCCGCCTTGCGGCCGGTCTCGCATTGCTCGGTGCGCAGGCCAATCGCTCGCTGCTCACGCAAGGACTCCACGGGATCGAAAAGGAAAGCCTGCGCGTGTCGCCGGACGGCGCGCTCGCGCTGACGCCGCATCCGGCATCGCTCGGCTCGGCGCTGACGCACGACGCGCTGACGACCGACTACTCGGAAGCGCTGCTCGAATTCATCACCGGCGTGCACACCGAGGGCGCCGATACGCTCGACGAACTCGATACGCTTCACCGCTTTGTCTACTCCAAGATCGGCGATGAGCTCATCTGGAATCAGTCGATGCCGTGCGTTCTGCCCGCTGAAGCGGATATTCCGATCGCGTACTACGGCACGTCGAATATCGGACGTCTGAAGCACGTCTATCGTGAAGGCCTCGCGATCCGCTATGGCAAGACCATGCAGTGCATCGCGGGCGTGCATTTCAACTGGTCGCTCAACGAGACGCTCTGGCAGCGGCTTCGCGAAGCGGAGCCCGAGCACGCGCGCGGCGTCTCGATGCAGGACTACCAGTCGGACCGGTATTTCGCGCTGATCCGCAACTTCCGGCGCTTCAGCTGGCTGCTCATGTATCTGTTCGGCGCGTCGCCGGCGCTCGACGCGGGGTTCGTGCGCGGCGCGGCGCATACGCTCGAGGCCTTCGGCGACCACACGCTTTATCTGCCGTACGCGACGAGCCTGCGCATGAGCGATCTCGGCTATCACAACACGTCGGCCCAGGCCGACCTGCTCCCGAACTACGACGATCTCGCGAGCTATGTGTCGAGCCTGGCGCGCGCGGTCAGTCAGCCGTATCCGCCATACGAGGCGATCGGCACGAAACGCCGTGGCGAATGGGTGCAGATCAACACGAACGTGCTGCAGATCGAGAACGAGTTCTACTCGTCGATTCGGCCCAAGCGCGTCGCGCGTTCGGGCGAGCGCGCACTCGCGGCGCTCGCGGAACGCGGCGTTCAGTACGTCGAAGTCCGCTGCCTCGATATCGATCCGTCGGAACCGATCGGCATCGCCGAATCGACAGTCCGATTCATCGATGTATTCCTGCTGATGTGCGCGCTCGACGACAGCCCGCGACTGTCAGCCGAAGGTTTTGCGGAAAGCTCCGACAATTTCGGCCGTGTCTCGCGCGAAGGGCGTCGCCCGGGTCTCGTGCTGCAACGCGAAGGCAGCGCGATCGCGATGCGTGATTGGGCCCATGTCTTGTTCGACCGGATGACGGCGGCCGCCGATCTGCTCGATGCGGTACGCGGCGACGACGTGCACCGGAGCGCGCTCGACGCCGAGCGCCTCAAGCTCGACGACGCCTCGCGCACGCCCTCGGCGCGCGCGCTCGCGGCGCTGTTCGATCAGAACGTGTCGTTTGCCGAGTTCAATCTCGCGCAGAGCCGCCGAATCGCCGAAGGGTTCCGCGCGCGGCCGTTGCCGGCCGATCTCCAACAGATCTTCGAGTCGCTCGCGCGCGAATCGCTTGAGCGCCAAGCCGCGCTCGAACGCGAGCAACACGGCGATTTCGATACCTTCCTGGCCGCCTACCGCGCATTCACGCTCGACGGCATCGGAAGCTAGGACTCGGCGATCGAACCCATCGGCCGCATCTGACGTGCCGATCCGGGCATCGCGCCGTCGAGCTTAGGACGATGACGCTCCCGCGTCGGGCGCGTCTGCCGGCGTATCGCCCAGCGCGCCGATCGAGGCATCGCGCCGGCGAGTTCAGGACGATGACGCTGCCGCGTCGGGCGCATCCGTCGGCGTATCGCCCGGTGCGGGTGCCGCGCTGCCGTCGGCAGCCTTCGCTTCGGGGTCGTCCATGCGTGACGTATTCCAGCCGCCGCCGAGCGACTTGACGAGTCCGACCGCCGACACCATGCGCTGGCCCGAGATATTCGCGAGCGTTTGTTCGGCCTGGTAAGCGGCAGTTTGCGATGTGATGACGTCGAGGTACGTCGACGTACCCGCCTTGTACTGGTTCGTGACGATGGCGAGCGCCTCGCGCGCCGAGTCGACCGCGGCGCGCTGAATCACGATCTGCTGCTCGAGTACGCGCAGCGAGACGAGATTGTCCTCGACGTCCTGGAACGCCGCGAGCACCGCTTGCCGGTAATTCGCGACCTGTTGATCGTAGGCCGCACGCGCGGCGTCGGTCTGCGCGCCGCGCAGACCCGCATCGAACACAGTCTCTGCGAGTTGCGGCCCGAGCGTCCAGAACCGCGACGGCGCCGACACGAGACTGCCGAGCAGCGAACTTTGATACCCGCCCGTCGCCGACAGACTGATGCTCGGGAAGTACGCCGCGATCGCGACGCCGATCTGCTCGTTGGCCGCCGCCGCGCGGCGCTCGGCCGCAGCGATGTCGGGCCGCCGTTCAAGCAGCGCGGTCGGCAGTTGAGCGGGAATCGCAGGCGGCTCGGCCGCCAGCGGCATGACCGGAATCGAAAACGTCGAGGCGGGTTCGCCGACGAGCACCGCGATCGCATGCTCGTACTGCGCGCGTGCAATGCCGTTGTTGACGGCGCTGGACTGCGCAGACTGCAGCTGTGTCTGCGCTTGCAACACATCCGAGCGCGCGGCGACGCCCTGCGCGTAGCGATTTTGGGTGAGTTCGAGCGACTTCTGGTAGGCGGCGACGGTGTCGTCGAGAAGCTTCTGCGTCGCATCGAGCGCGCGCAACTGAAAATAGTCTTGAGCGAGGGTCGCCTGAGCCGACAGCCGCGCATTGGCGATATCCGCCGCGGCCGCTTGCTGGCCCGCCTTTTCGGACGCGACCTCGCGACGCACCTTGCCCCAGACATCGAGTTCCCAGGTCGCGTCGCCTTCGAGCGAGAACGTATTCGAGACGCCCGAGGACGTCACGGCGCCGCTCGATGCGAGCGACGATCTTGCCGTACCCGATCGCGTCCCGCCGGCCGACACCGAGATCGTCGGGAAATACGCAGCGCGCGCTTCGTCGACGAGCGCGTGCGACTGACGATAGGCAGCCTCGTAGCCGGCGATCGTCTGATTCGAGACGTCGACCTTCGCTTCGAGCCGGTCGAGCGTGTCGTCGTCGAACACGCGCCACCAGTCGCCGCGGTCGTGTCGATCCGCGGGTTCGGCGACCTTCCATCCCGGCGCGGCTTCCTTGAATGTCGCGGGCATCGCGACGCTCGGGCGCGCATAGTCGGGGCCGACCGCGCATCCGGACACGACGGCGCCGCACGCCAGCGCCGCGACCAGGATAGTCGGGCGCACCCGGACACACACGCGCGAAACGCGAATCGAACGACGGATGGACATCGAGAGTTCCTGCGGGAAGAAGGCGGGACGGCTCAGCGTGTGGATCTTAATCTCAGGAGCCGCGTCCGGTTTGACCCGCAAGCGTAGCGGCGCGAGGCGCGGCTGTCTGTCGGACGCGTCGACGGTCCCGTTACGCGTCATTACGCGTCCTGACGCGTCAGGACTCGCCGATCGCCGACTGATCAGGGCCGATTGCTGCAGTAGTGCGGAAGCGCCGCGCGACGCGGCTTTGCGGATGAGGGGGCCGACGCGCTCGGCTCGACACCCGAATCGGCGCCGGCGACGCGGCTACGCCGTTCGAGATAGACGAGCAGTGCAAGCATCGCCATGCCGAAAGGCAGCAGGAACACGAGCCCATAGACCGAGAGTTTCAACCAGCGCAGCCGTCCCTGAGGCGTCAATTGGGCAAGGCGGGCGGTGGCGGTCTTGAGCGTATTCATGATGTTTTCAGGCATCCGGCAGGGGAGCCGGCAATGGGCTAGCGCATTTGCTATGGCTAATCGTTTTCGATTTGCATATCTTATTGCCTATGCAATTAATCCACAAGGCTCGGCCTCGACTTCGGCGTGGATATTCGCTTCTTTGCAACGCTTGACTTTTCTGCCTAGGCAACTAGTATTCGAAACCTACGGCACGATTGCCCAAAACAGCGGATTTCCCCACATGACAGGCGCCCCGAAACCCGAGGACTTCTCCCTCGAAGGCAGTGTCGGGTACTACCTGGCGCGCGCGCGCAACGTGCTGCTGCACCGGATGGACACGGCCGTCGCCCCTCTGGGCCTGACGCCGCAGCAGATCGGCGTGATGTTCCAGCTCAGCAAAGGTCTCGCGCGGACGCCGCAAGAACTCTCGCGCGCGCTGGCCTATGACAGCGGCTCGATGACGCGCATGCTCGACCGGCTCGAAAAGAAGGGCTTCATCGCGCGCACGCGCAGCGAGCAGGACCGTCGCGTCGTCGAAATCGCGCTGACGGACGCGGGCCGCGCGATCGCCGCGCAATTGCCCAACGTCTGCGGCAGCGTGATGTCCGAAGTGCTTGCGCCGTTTTCGAAGGACGAAGTCGAGATCCTGATCCGCCTGCTCACGCGAATCGCGGAGCACGAGATTCCGATCGCGCTGAGCAACGCAAGCGCGGACGACGAAACGACCTGATCTTTCCGATTGAATCGACCGATCACGCGCCACGATGCGCGCACACTGGAAACGGTCGGGTCGCTGTGATTACTGTCTGGGCAGAAGATGCTGGGGCAGATATTTAAATAACCATTTAACACGTGTGCGTGGCGTACGGTGCGGACCGATTCGCTTCACGCACGCTACCAGGGATCGCGCCATGTCTGACGCCGCCGCCTCACCCGCCCCATCCGCAGACGCATCCGCCGCTCCACCGAGTCGACCGCCCGGCGGTGCCGCACCGGGCAGCGCCGCGCCGGGCTTTACGCCGGGCACGCTCGCCTTGCTGACGCTCGCGCTCGCGTTCGGCACCTTCATGGAAGTGCTCGATACCTCGATCGCGAACGTGTCGGTCCCGACGATCGCCGGCAGCCTCGGCGTCGCAAGCAGCCAGGGCACGTGGGTCATCAGCTCGTATTCGGTCGCCGCCGCGATCGCCGTGCCGCTGACCGGCTGGCTCGCGCGCCGCGTCGGCGAGGTCAAGCTGTTCACGATGTCGGTCTCGCTGTTCGCGCTGATGTCCGCGCTCTGCGGCTTCGCGACGAACCTCGAGTCGCTCGTGTTCTTCCGCCTTATGCAAGGTCTGGTCTCGGGTCCGATGGTGCCGCTTTCGCAGACGATCTTGCTGCGCAGCTATCCGCCGGCCAAACGCGGCCTCGCGCTCGGGCTCTGGGCCATGACCGTCGTCGTCGCACCGATCTTCGGTCCCTTGCTCGGCGGCTACATCACGGACAACTACACGTGGCCTTGGATCTTCTATATCAACGTGCCGATCGGGATCTTCTCGGCGCTCGTCTGCATGAAGGCGCTCAAGGGACGCGACACGCCGACGATGCACATCCCGATCGACGCGATCGGGCTCGCGCTGCTCGTCGTCGGCGTCGGCTCGCTGCAGATGATGCTCGACCTCGGCAAGGACCGCGACTGGTTCAACTCGTCGTTCATCCTGACGCTGGGGCTGATCGCCGCCGTCGCGCTGACGATGCTGCTGATCTGGGAAGTCACCGAATCGCAGCCGATCGTCGATCTCTCGCTCTTCAAGGACCGCAATTTCGCGCTCGGCGTGCTCGTCATGGCGCTCGGCTACTGCACGTTCTTCGGATCGGTGGTGATCTTCCCGCTCTGGCTGCAGACCGTCATGGGCTATACGGCGGGCAAGGCCGGACTCGCCACCGCGCCCGTCGGGTTACTTGCGCTCGTGCTCTCGCCGATGGTCGGGCGCAACATCACGCGGCTCAATCTGCGCATGGTCGCGTCGTTCGCGTTCTGCGTGTTCGCGCTGGTCTCGTTCTGGAATGCGTCGTTCACGCTCGACACGCCGTTCCTCAAGCTGATCGGCCCGCGGCTCACGCAAGGGATCGGCGTCGCCTGCTTCTTCGTGCCCGTCACGACGATCACGCTTTCGAGCGTGTCGATCGATCACATGGCGGCCGCATCGGGTCTGTCGAATTTCCTGCGCACGCTCTCGGGCGCGATCGGCACCGCGGTCAGCACGACGATCTGGGAAAACACGGCGATCTATCACCACGCCGTGCTCAGCGAATCGGTCAACGCATACTCGGCGAACACGAACGCGTTCTCGGATGCGTTGACGGGTCTCGGCATCACGGGCGACACGATGACGGCCCAGATCAACTCGATCGTCACGCAGCAAGGGTTCATGCTCGCGACGAACGACTATTTCCGATGGTCGGGCTTCGCGTTTCTGGGGCTTGCGGTGCTCGTCTGGTTTACGCGCCCGCCGAAGGTCGCGCACGCGGCTTCGGGGCACTGAGCGTCGGCGTTGCGGGGCGCGCGCTCACCATGCGCCCTGCGGTCTCATCGCCCAAAGACGAGCGCGTAACTGCCATCAGGACTCCTGCGTCCGAGCAGATCGAGCAGCGACCTCAGGTTGTCCGCATAGTTGGGCTCCGCGTGCGCGGACCCCGTGAACATCAGATGCCGGTCGCGCATCGTACCCGTGCCGTCGAGCATCAACGGGCCGCGGATCGTCGTCAGCGTCATCGACGCCGTATCGCCCTGCGCCTCGTAGACCAGCCGGTACGCGCCGAGCGGCCGGACCCGCGAGATCCGGGCGGCGACGTCCGACATCGTGACGGTCATCCGGCCGAACGCGCGCGGGCCGAACACGCGCCACTCGCCCCAGTCGAGCCGCACGACGCCGCGCAACGCGAGCGTGTTGAACGGCGCGCCGAGTCCGTCGAGCAAGCTCGCCGGCACGTCGATGCCGCCCGCGCCGAGCGTCGCCTCGCGCATCGACGCGACGACCTCGACGGGCGCGCGCATCGCATCGGTCTGATTCAGCGTCATATGGACGCGCCCCGCGAACAACGACCCGAACGACGTCGTCCATTCGAGGCGGCCGGGCAGCTCGGTCAGGTCGCCCGAGTCCGAACCCGCCGCGAGCCGCAACGTCGCGCTGCCGTGCCAGAGCGAGCCGGACGGATCGGCGAGGATGATGCGTCCGCCGGTGCGCGCCGCGAATTGCGGCGTGATCCACGCGGCGGGCAACATGACGAGCACGGTCACAACGATCGCGACGAAGCCGACGAACACCCAAGGCGCGGCGCGCGATACTGCATAGCCAAAACGATTCATCGATGCCGGTCCTTCAACGCGATGTCGCGGGCGCGAGCGTTGCGTCGAAATCGACTTGACCCGGTTTGTCGAGCGCGGTGACCTCGGCTTCCGAGACCTGCACCTTGTTCTGCTTGCGTGCGTCGTCGAGCCAGCCGATCCAGTCGCCGAACGGCACGTTCTTGCCGCGCACCTGCACGGAGTTGCCGATCGCCGTAACCTGAACCGCCTGCAGGCCATGCGCGCCGAGCGAGTCGGTGAGCGCTTGGCGCAGCGCATCGCCGGTCGGCGGCACGCCTTGGGCGGCCGGCTGCAGTTCGCGCGCTTCGCGGGCCTCGGCCTGCATCTGCGCAAGTTGCGCGCGCAGATCGGGCAACGCTTCGCGCAGCTCGGCGCGGCCTTCGTAGGCGGGCGCGAAGCAGACGCTATAGAACAGCGCCACGCCGAGCACGATCCCGCCGATCGTCAGCAAACGCTTCTCGCGCGGTTCGCGCGCACTCCAGAATTCGTCGATCGCCGTGCTGATCGCATGCCACGTCTGCGCGCTCGTCGTGTTCTTCATTTTGCATTCCCCGCGCTTGCGCTCTTGATCGTCCACTTGCCATTCGCCTGCTGACCGGCGAGACCGTTGCCCGCGAGCCGCGACTCGAAGCCCGGATCCACATGCACGGTCGGCTTGAATGTGACCGTCAACGTGCGTTCGCGATACGCGATCGACGCGATCCCGTCGGACGGCACGTTACCGAGCGAACGCGAGAGTCCCGCCGACAGCGAGAGGAAGTCGCTCGGCGAAAGCTGGCCGGCCGCGAGGCGCAACTGATCGAGCTGACGCGCCATCTGCGACGCCGGTTCGAGCACGACCGAGGTGCGCGGAAACGCCGACAGCAGCGTTTCGGTCTGCTGGCTCACGAGCGCATCGCGTTCGCGCGAGAGCGTGAACCACTGGATGTTGAGCCCCACGACCGTCACGAGCACGCTGGCCAAGGCGAGCAAGGCAGGCAGACGCCACAGGCGCCACGTGCGGCGGCCCGGCCGCCAGCCCTGCGAAGCGAATTCGAACTGGCACAGATCGAACCGGCTCGCGAGCGCCGCGCGCGCGACCGATTCGAACGGCAACGCGATCGCGCGGGCCGAGATCGGTTGCGACGCGCCATGCGCGTCGGGCCAATGCGAAGCGCCGCTGTCGATGCCGGGTTCCGCGCCGGGGATCGCGCTCAAACGATAGACCGTCAGCGGCGCGCCCGCTGCAACCGCGTTCAGCGTCGCATCGAGCGCGTTCGCCGGCACCGCCATGCCTTCGCCGAGACGACCGCGCGCAATCGCGAGTTCGATGCGCGGCACCTCGGCGAGCGCGGGCGTAAACGTCGCATCGCCGGCCAGCAGCGGATCGGTCGTCACGACGGTGCCCAGCATCGCGGCCACGACGGGCACGCGCTGTTCGCGCGCCACGCGGTCGGCCGCTTCATCGGCGCGCGCCTGCGAGACAGCCGACCGCGTGCCGTCCACCGTCACGGCGGCGGCCACCGTCGCTGCGTCGAGCACGGGTTCGAGCGCGTCCTCGTCGGTCTCGATCCCCGTCGCCGACGGCACGCCGACGAACGCGCTGTCGTCGCTCGCGGGCAGCCCCGCGGTCAGCGGCACCATGCGCACGTTCCGGTGACCGGCGGTCGAAAACGCTTCGGTCAGAAAGCGCATCCAGCCGCGATCGATGACCGCGAGCAGCTTGACGCCGTTGACGGCCGGCTCGGGATCGACCGCGATATGACACGTCTGCGGATCCTGGATGATCTGATCCTCGACGACGTTGGGCAGAATCTGGCGAAGCTTGAGCCCCTTGACCGGCGGCACCTTCGCGCGCAGCAGCAGCGTATCGCGCGCGGCGACGAGCGCGACGGTCAGCGCCGCCTTGGGCAGCAGGGCCATGCCGGCCGAACCCGAGCGCATCGTGCGGCCGCGCTTGTCGAGCAGCACGAACGGCAGCGCGGGCAGGCTCCATTCCTGTGCGGGCGCGGCAGGATCGCGCGGGGGAAGTTGAACGATCAACGTAGTCAAGGCGTACGCGTCCGTGGTTGTGGGGGATCAATACGCATCGTCGACGCTGACGACACGCGTCGCATGCGTGAGACTGTCCCGATAGATCAGCGCATTACGGTGCAATTCGGCGCGTCCGCGCCGGATTTGGCCATGCAGTATGAAGTAGCTCGTTCGCACGTCTGTGTCAGACGTATCGATCGTCACGGTCCGCGGCAACATCGCGCTCGCGCGGTTCGTGAAGTCCGATACCGAAACGAAGAATACTTGATCGCGTTGCGACACCAGCCCCTGCGCGTTCGACAGCGAGAGCAAGGGGATGACGGCCGAAATGACCTCGGCGCTCGCGGTATTCACGTTGATCGTCGTCACGGTCGGCAACACGGTCACGAACGGCGCGAGGCGCGCGACGGTATCGGGCGTGAAGCCCGGCACGTCGAGCAGCGCATAGATCGAGGTGATCGGTAAGGGGCGCGGCGCCGAATCGTCGTCGCTATCGGCCAGTCCGGGGCTGTTCGTGAACTGGCCGTCCGCGCCGCCCGTCGGAGGCGCGGCCTGCATCGACGTCATGTTCGCCTGCGTGCTGCTCGAACTCTGGCGCGTGCGCCCGATCGCGTACTGGAGCGAACGCCGCACATATTGCGCAGCGGGGTCCGCGAGTTCGCCGTTGAGACCGAGCGTGGCGAGCAGCTTCTGGAAGGCCTTGACCTGAACCGGATCGATCGAGGCGGACGTCGTGATCGACGAGCTCGCGAGATTGCGCAAGTTGAATTTGCTCTGCGCATCCTCGATCGAGCCCGACACCCAGCTGTCGTTCGCGCTCTCGAGATCGCCGCCCGAGCCGCCGCCGAACTTGCCGAGCAGGTCGGACAAGCGCGTTTGCGCGATCGGCACGGCCCAGACGCCCCCGAGATAGTCAACAGGCGAGGTATCGGCGCCCGAGCGCAATACGAGCCGCGCCCAGTCGATCGTGCCGCGCGCGACCCATTCGGACTGGTTGACGAGCCGCTGGTTTTCGATGCGCCGGATCTGAACCTGCTGACGCCAGAGAATCCCGGCCACGAGAATCGCCGACAGCGCGACGACGAGCAGCGCGCTGATGATCGCGACGCCGCGCTGCGCGCGATGCATGCGGCCTCTCACGCCACCTGGCATGCCGCTATTTATGCCGTTATTCACGCCGTTTTTCACGTGTATGCCGCGGCACGAGTATGTCGATGCAGTCCACATGATCATTCGCCCACGAGCAGCACGCGCCGCACGGGCGCGGGATCGCCGTGCAGACGGACATCGATCGCCACGCCCGTCACGCTGCGCGGCAACGGTCCGTTGCCGGCCTGCGGCACCGCCGGCGCCTTGACGTCCGCGTCGAGCTGGTCGCGCGCGACGTTCATATCGGACGTGAAACCATGATCGGGCACCCACGCCTGCGATCCGAAATCCTCGACGCCGCCCACGAGATCGACCGAGCTCCACTGATCGTTCGGCTTTGCATTGAGACCCTTGCGCAGATCGCCGACCGTTGCGATCGCGGGCGACGCCTGACGCACGATCCGATGGTCGATATCGCGGTACCGAACGACTTGCAGACGCGGCGCACCCGCGATCCGCATCTCTCGAACGACCTGGAGCACGCCGCCGCCGACGCGCACGGGCGGCTGGCCGACTTCGTCGTCGCGCGCCGCGTTGCGCAGATCGACGTCGAGCTGCGCGAACAACTGCGACAGCGCGCGTTCGTTCGACATATTCGCGGTCAGCGACTCGCGCGCGCGGATGATTTCATCGAGTCCGCGATACGAGAGCACGGCGACGATCGCGAGCAACGCGATCGCCACGAGCATTTCGATAAGCGTGAAGCCGGCCGCGCGACGCGGCGCGCGCTTAGAGCGAGCGACGCGATTCATTCGGCACGACCGTGGTGATGTTGGCGAGCGATTCGTCGTTTTCGCCGCGGCGCACGACGACATCGATTTGGCGGAACAGGGGATTGGGCGTCGAACGCACGGTGATCGAGCAGCGCAGATCGAGATTGCCTTGCGGGCAAGGTTCGACCGTCGTGCCGATCTCGGGCCATTGATGATCAAGTGTCATCGTCGCGAGTACATTATCGGCGCTCCATCCCGCGAGCATGCGTTCATGCAGACGGGTCGCGTTGCCCGCGAGACTGCCGACCGCGCGCAGCGACGCGCCGAGTGCGATCGCGATGATCGCGAGCGCGACGAGCACCTCGATCATCGTGAAGCCCGCGCTTTTCGTCGACCGTCTCGCCGTCGAACAGGGGCGGCGGCCCCGCAGCTTATTGAACGACATAGCGGCCATTGCCCGTGCTGACGATACTGACTTCGGCCGACGGACCATAGAGCGTCACAACGGCCGGCATGTCGATGACCTCGACGCCGAAAAAGAGCCGTTCGGGGCGTCCCGCGTCACCCGATACGCTCGGATAGCGGATCGACACGCGATCGACTTCCGTGCTCCATGCGCGCGGCACGAGCAAAGGATCGTCCGTCAGCGGGCGCCATGCGCCGCCGTTCTCGCGCGAAAGAAATCGATACCCGCCGTTGACGGGCACCCAGGCAAGCGGCGCTGCGCGAAGCTGCGCGTCGTCGCTCGCCGTTTCGAACGCGAGCGCGAGCCGCTGCGCCTCCTCGGCGAGATCGGTGCGCGGATTGCGCGTGAGCGACAGCGACGCGGCCGCGACGAGAATGCCCGCAATGACGAGCACGATGAGCATCTCGATCAACGTGAAGCCGCGCTGATCGCGCGGCGGCATGACGCAACGCATGGCCGTTCCGAACGTCCCGCGTTATTGCCAGGAGCCGATATCGGCGTCGTTGCCTTCGCCGCCGGGCTTGCGATCCGCGCCGTAGCTGAACACGTCGATCTCGTCATGCGCGCCCGGATTCAGGTATTGATACGGCGTGCCCCAAGGATCGTTCGGCAGGCGTTCGAGATAGCCGCCTTCCTTCCAGTTGTTCGGCACCGGGTCGGTGTCGGGCTTCTTGACGAGCGCCTGCAGACCCTGGTCCTGGCTCGGATAACGGCCATTGTCGAGGCGGTACAGCTTGAGCGCCTGCGTGATCGTCGCGATGTCCTGGCGTGCCGCGACGCGGCGCGCCTCATCGGGACGGCTCATGATCTTCGGCACGATCAGCGCGGCGAGAATGCCGAGGATCGCGATGACGACCATGACCTCGATCAGCGTGAACCCACTTTGCTTGCGCAAGCGGCGCGCACGCGAGGGTTGCGCGGGCGCCGTCTCGACGGCCTCGACCGACGCCGGATATTCGCATTGCATTTGCATGACTGACTGCCTCTTCTAAAAAAAACGCTTCATACACGAGCACGCCATCGTCGCGGCCACTCGCTCGCGAAAACCATTGTAAAACCCCAAGATGACGCGCCGACACGGTCGCGCGTCACTGCTTCGTGCTCTCATCCGGGCAACCCGCTTCGCGACGCCGCCGAAAACGTCATCGCGCTGCCGCGCACGCGCCGTACAATGGCGCGCATGAACCGACTCTACTTTCGACTCGTATCGCTCGCGCTCTTCGCGGTGCTCTGCGCGACGCTGACCTATTGGGCCATCACACTGACCCAGCATCCCGCCGCGCCTTCGCAAGCGGCCGCCGCGCAAGTCGAACCCGGCGTCGGCGACGCGGCGCAGTTGTTCGGCAGCCAGCCGACGCGCGCCACGCAAGTCCAGCTCATCGGCGTACTGGGCCTCGGCGACCATCAGGGCGCCGCGATCGTCAGCTACAACGGCGAACCGCCGCACGCCGTGGCGCTCGGTCAGGTCGTCGGCGGCGGCGCGACGCTCAGCGAAGTCCGTTCGCGTTCGATCGTCATCGAACATAACGGCGTCAAATCCGAAATCACGATGCCCGCGAACGGCCCCGGACCGACGATCTGGGTTCGTTGACGCCGCCCGCGCGTCCTACCGCCGGAACTACTGGACCAGCTGGTTGAGCTCGATGATCGGCAGCATGACCGCGAGCACGATCACGAGCACCATCCCTCCCATCGCAAGAATCAGCAACGGCTCGAGCAGGCTCGTCAGGAACATCGTGCGCCGCTCGAGTTCCATCGCTTCGCCGTTTGCCGCCCGATCGAGCATCGTCGTGACGTCCCCGGTCGCTTCGCCCGAGCGAATCAAGTGCACGAGCACGGGCGGAAACGTCCGCGTGCCCGCGAGCGCGCGAGACAGCGACGTCCCCTCGCGTACGCGCACGATCGCATCGTCGACGTTCTCGCGCATCGCGACATTGTTCAACGTTTCTCCCGCGGCCTGAAGCGCGCGCAGGATCGGCACGCCGGCCGCCGTCAGGATCGCGAGCGTGCTCGCGAAGCGCACCGTGTTGTAGCCGCGCACGAGTTTGCCCGCGAGCGGGGCGGTCAGCAGCCAGCGATGAAACGCGAGCTTCGGCCCCTTCTGCGCGAGCACGCGCTTGACGAGCCAGCCGACGACGAACAGCACGATCAGCGTGATCCACCAGTCGCGCCGCACGAAATCCGACAGCGCCATCATGACGAGCGTGATCGTCGGCAATGCCTGCTTCGTCGTCGCGAACACGCTGACGACCTGCGGCACGACATAGCTGAGCAGGAACGACACGATGCCGAACGCGACGAGCGTCACGATCGCCGGATACGTGAACGCGAGCACGATCTTCTGCTTGAGCGCGTTGCGCTGCTCGATGTAGTCGGCGAGCCGTGTCATCACGACGCCGAGCTTGCCCGTATGTTCGCCGGCCGACACGAGCGCGCGGTAGATCTCGGGAAAATCGCGCGGATGCCGCTGAAGCGCGCCCGCCAGCGATTGACCGCCGAGCACTTCGCCGCGAATCGCCGCGACGAGTTCGCGCACGTAGTCGCGCTCGGCCTGATCGGCGAGCACCTGGAGCGCTTCGTCGACGGGCAGGCCGGCCACCATCAGGCTCGCGAGCTGGCGTGTGAGCAACGCTTGCTCGCGTTGCGAAAGCTTGCGGCCGAACGCCAGGCGCTCGGTGCGTTCGCCGCGCACGCGTTGCCCCGCGGGCTCGACCACGACGGGCGTGAGTCCTTGCGTGCGCAACTGGCCGCGCGCGCCGCGCGCGCTGTCGGCCTCGATCACGCCGCGTTGCGACTTTCCGGTCGTATCGAGCGCTTCAAAACGAAATGCTGGCATTTATCGGGCGGCCTCGTCGGAGATCACATCAGTCGCCGCCGGTCACGCGGATGACTTCCTCGAGCGACGTATAGCCTTGGGCGATCCATCGGTCGGCATCCTCACGCAACGTATGCATGCCGCCTTCGCGGCCGGCAGCGAGGACTTCGGCGTCCGACTTTTGCTCGTGGATCAGCGTGCGGATCGCATCGTCGATCGTGAGCAGTTCATAGACGCCGCGCCGGCCCGCATAGCCCGAGCGCCCGCAAGCTTCGCATCCGACCGGATGCCAGGTGCCGTCGCGTTCGACCTTGCAGGCAGGACACAAACGCCGCACCAGCCGCTGGGCAAGCACGCCGAGCAGGCTCGACGCGAGCAGATAGGGCTCGACGCCCATGTCGGTCAGACGCGTGACGGCCGATGCCGCGTCGTTCGTATGCAGCGTCGCGAGCACGAGGTGACCCGTCAGCGACGCCTGCACGGCGATCTGCGCGGTTTCCAGATCGCGGATTTCGCCGATCATGATGATGTCGGGGTCCTGCCGCAGAATCGAGCGCAACGCGCGCGCGAACGTCATCCCGATCCGGTCGTTGACCTGGGTCTGGCCGATGCCCGAGAGGTCGTACTCGATCGGATCCTCGACCGTCATGATGTTGCTCGTCTCGGTCTCGAGCCGCGACAGCGCCGCATAAAGCGTCGTCGTCTTGCCCGAGCCCGTCGGGCCGGTCACGAGCACGATGCCGTGCGGCTTCGAAATGAGCTTGTCGAACTGCGCCTGCGTGTCGCGCGACATGCCGAGCGCCTCGAGATTGAGCCGCTGCGAGTCTTTTTCGAGCATCCGGAGCACGGCGCGTTCGCCGTGCCCGGTCGGCAGCGTCGACACGCGGACATCGACGGGCCGTCCGCCGACGCGCAGCGTGATGCGGCCGTCCTGCGGCAGGCGCTTCTCGGCGATATCGAGCTGCGCCATGATCTTGATCCGCGAAATCAGCGCGCCGTGCAGCGCCTTTTTCGGGCGCACGACGTCGCGCAGCGTACCGTCGACGCGAAAGCGCACGACCGACGCGTTTTCGAACGGTTCGATATGGATATCGGACGCGCCTTCGCGCGCGGCCTGCGTGAGCAACGCGTTGATCATGCGGATGATCGGCGCGTCGTCTTCCGATTCAAGCAGATCCTCGATCTCGGGAATGTCCTGCATGAGCAGCGACAGATCGACTTCGCCTTCGACCTCGCCGACGACTTGCGCGGCGCTGCCTTCCTGGCGCGCATAGGCGCTGCTGATCGCGAGCGCGAGTTCGGCGGCGTCGACGGTCACCAGGCGCAGCGCGCCGAAATTGCGCGCGACTTCCGCGGTCGCGGCCGCCGGCGTGCGCTCGCTGATCCAGACTTCGAGGCCGTCCGAATGCTGATGCGCGACGAGGATCTGGTTATTGCGCGAAAAACCGTAAGGCAGCGTCCGCGCGGCAAGCGGCGAGGGCGGCGGGTTCGCAGACGACGACGCCCCGCCGCCTGCGGGGGCCGGGGCCGAATTCGAGGGGTGTGACGCAGCGGATGTCATGCGCAAGCTCCGGTGCGGTTACTGTCCCGACGACGGGGCGGGCGAAACCGGCGCCGCCTGCGGCGCGACGTTCGGCACCGGCGTCGAGACGGCGGGCTGCGCGGGTGCCGGCTGGACCGAAATGCCGTTCGGCAGCGAGGGCGACATCGCGCCCGGCGGAATCTGTTGCGGTTGCGGCAGCGGCTGCTGTGTCTTCGGATCGACGTAGATCACGCCGAGATTGCCCGTGGCCGGCGCGCTGCCCGAACGCGGCGGCGGCAGCGGGATTTCCGTGTTCGGCACGAGGTGATTGTCGGACTTGAAGTCCGCCGTGACCGCGCGGATGTAGTCGTACCGGTCGAGCGAGACCGAGTCGCTCTGCGCGGCGTCGCGCATGATGACCGGACGCAGGAACACCATGAGATTCGTCTTCGTGCGCGACTTGCTCTCGGAGCGGAACAGGCCGCCGATCCACGGCAAATCGCCGAGCAACGGCACCTTGTTCGCGCTGTCGCTGTACTGATCCTGGATCAAACCGCCGAGCACGATGATGCGCCCGTCGTCGGACATGACCGTCGATTGGATCGAGCGTTTGTTGATCGTCGCGCCTTGCGTCGCCGTCAGCGAGGTCGTCGCCGCGACGCTCGAACTTTCTTCATAGATCTGCAGCTTGATCACGCCGCCTTCGGTGATCTGCGGCTTCACGTGCAGCGTGATGCCGACGTCCTGGCGATCGTAGGTCTGGAACGGCGAGACGGTCGACGTCGTGCCGGTCTGCGCATACGAGCCCGTCAGAATCGGAATGTTCTGGCCGACGACGATCCGCGCTTCTTCGTTGTCGAGCGTGATCATGTTCGGCGTCGACAGCACGTTGACGTTGCCGATCGTGCCGAGTGCCTGCAGCAGCGCGCCGAGCGCGAGATTGCCGCCGAAGTTATGCAGGAGACCGACGTTGAGACCTTGCTGGATCGACGACACCGCCGTGGAGAGCGCCGTCGTGCTGCCGCCCGCCACCGAGTAGCCGGCCGCGGTCAGATCGATGATGTTGTTGCCCGACGTCCCGTAGTTCGTGCCGCCGAACAGCCGCGTGTTGCCGCCGCCGACGATGCCCTGCCACTGAATGCCGAGCGCCGAGCTGTCCGAGTTCGCCATTTCGACGATCAGCGACTCGATATAAACCTGCGCGCGACGCTGATCGAGTTGATCGATCACATTGCGCAGGTTCCGGTAGACGGGGTCCGGCGCCGTGATGATCAGCGAATTCGTCGCGGCGTCGGCCTGGATCATGCCGCCGGCCTGGTTGTCGTCGGAGTTGTCCTTGCTGCTGCCGCCGAGCAAGCCGCCTTGCCCGCCCGAACTGCCCGAACCCGACGACGTCCCCATGCCGGTCGGCAGCGGCGTCGTGCTCGACGACGACGAACTCGAACTCGACGACGAACCGACGCCGCTCGACATCCCGCCGTTGTTCTGGTTGAACGAGTCCTTGCTGTTCGAACTCGACGAGGAACTCGAACCGCTCGATTCGCCGAGCATGCCGTGCAACGTCTTCGCGAGCGTCACCGCATCGGCGTTGCGCAATTGAACGACGTGCATATTGCCGGGTTCGCGCGTCGACGCATCGAGCTGGGCCACGAGGCGCTTGGCCATTTCCATGCGCGCGGCGTTCGACGTGCGCAGCATCAGCGAATTGGTCCGCGCATCGGCGAGCACGGCGACCTTGAGCGTCGCGTCGGTATTGCCGACCGCGCCCGGATCGAGCAGCTTGACGAGCTCGGCTGCAAGATCGATCGCATTCGCGTTCTTGAGCGGCACCACGGCGAGGTCGGCCTGACCGGCGCCACCGTCGATACCTTGAATGATCGATGCGATGCGCCGCACGTTATCGGCGTAGTCGGTCACGACGATCGAATTGTTCGCCGGATACGCCGCGATCGTGTTGTTCGGCGTAATCAGCGGACGCAATACGGGCAGCAGGTTGTTCGCCGATTCGCTATGAAGCTGGAAAACCTGCGTCACGACCGAGTCGCCGCGCGCGACGGGCGCATTGCCGACATAAGTCGGTACGCCTTGCAGTTTCGCATCGGCCTCGGGTACGACCTTGAGTACGCCGTGGTCGGTGACCATCGCGAAACCCTGCATGCGCAACGCGGCCGTCAAAATCTTGATGGCTTGATCCTCGGGCACCGGTTGCTCGGACACGAGGTTGATCTGACCTTTGACGCGCGGATCGACGATGATCGTCTGATTCGTCGCCGCGCCGATTGCCTTTGCGACTTGATCGATATCGGCATTGACGAAGTTGAGCGTCACCTGAGCGTGCGCCGCCGCTGCGCTCATAAGGCCCGCCAGCGCCAGTGCTCGAACGATGCGTTTCGCGGCAAACAGTTTTCTAGTCATGGATCCGTGGGAATAGCGCGCATGCTGGCAACCGTCGAACACCCCGCCAGCCGTGTCTCTTGTGCAGTCTTTCGCGTAATTTCGAACATTAACAGCTTTTCCAGCCCCGACACTTTGCTTACTGACTTCTAACATCGCGTGAGCGGTTTACACAATGCGTTCGGCAGCCGGCATGCTCGGGCGGAGCGAAATGATGCGACTGCTCAATGACAGACACAAGAAAAAACATCAGTTTATGTGGGCTACCGTGCTGTAACGCGATTTGACGAGCGGGTATGATGGCGTCGGCTCGGATCTCCAGCACGTTGCCGACCTCATGAAAACCCTGATCGCCGTCATTGCCTTACTGAGTGTTTCGCTTGCGCAAAATGCGCACGCGGATTGCTTTGACGAGGCCGCCGCGTATCAGCATGTGAATCCGTTCGTGTTACGCGCCATTGCATGGCGCGAGTCGCATAACCGCGGCGACGCGGTCCATAAGAACGACAACGGATCGACCGACTACGGTCTCATGCAGATCAATTCGATACATTTGCCGACCTTGTCTCAGTACGGCATTTCGTCCGAAACGCTCATGGAGCCGTGCAAGAACGTCTATATCGCCGCGTGGCATCTGCGCCACCAGATGAATAAGTACGGCAATACCTGGCAGGCAGTCGGTGCTTATCATTCGGCGACGCCGGCGCTGCGCGATGCCTATGCGCGAGAGATCATCGCGATCCTCGAAAAGTGGCATATCGTGACGGTCGAGCATTGAGATCGTCCGAATCCATCCGATTCCGCGACGCGTACCATACTGACTGTGTATCGAGGCCCGCGACGCCGCGCGCCGTTTTCCGATCTGATCCCGCCTTTCGATGACTGATTCGTCTTTGCGTGTCACGGCGCTGTGCGGCTTTGCCGGCGCCGGTAAATCGACCCTGTGCGCCGCGCTTGCGGCACAAGCCGCCGGGCGCCGTGTTGTGCAACTCGCGATCGGCGACCCGTTCGACGCGATGCCGCAGATCGCCGCGCATCGCGATGCCGACGCGGTCATCGTCGAACTTCCGGCCTGGGCGGAACCGATGGTCTTCGCCGAAGCATGCGTATCGGCGGGTGCCTATGCCGACGACGCGAACGAAGACGATGTGGAATCCGGACTGGAGCCCGCTTCGGTGTCCGATGAGCCGCCGGTCCACGCGCAGATCGACACGATCGTGACCGTCGTCGATGCCGTGCACTTCCTTACAGACCTTGCATCATCGGAAACCCTTGCCGAACGCGGTATCGCAGCCCCCGATCATGACGATCGAACCGTCGGCGAAGTCGTCATAGAACAGGTCGAGTTCTGCGACGTCATCGTGATCAATCATGCCGATCGCGCCGACGAAACCGCCCTCGAGCGGCTGCGCCACGTGCTCGCGAAAATCAATCCGCGCGCCGCGCAGATCGTCACGCAGTTCGGCGATGTCGAGATCGACGCGGTCGTCGACGCCCGGCGCTTCGATTTCGAAGCCGCCGCTTCGGCGCCCGGATGGCTCATGGCGCTTGAACACGATGCCGGATCGCTTGTCGACGACGATGCATTCGGCGTCGGCATGTTTGTCTATCGCGCCCGCCGCCCGTTTCATCCCGCGCGCCTTTTTGCGTTGCTTCATCAGGAATGGCAGGGCGTGTTGCGCAGCAAGGGCTATTTCTGGCTCGCATCGCGTCACGATATGGCCGGCACGCTGTCGCAAGTCGGCGGTACGTGCCGTCACGGCCCGGCCGGGTATTGGTGGGCCGCGCAGCCGCCGAGCGAATGGCCCGATGACGCGGCGTTCAAGGCCGAAATCGAGGCCGACTGGTTTTCGCTGCCGGATGCCGATGGCGTCGAAACGATTGGCGACCGACGTCAGGAACTCGTGATGATCGGTATCGATCTCGATCGCGAGGCGTGGCAGCGCGCATTCGACGCCTGCCTGCTCGACGACGCCGAGTTGT
This sequence comes from Pararobbsia silviterrae, assembly GCF_003628125.1. Classification (GTDB taxonomy): domain Bacteria; phylum Pseudomonadota; class Gammaproteobacteria; order Burkholderiales; family Burkholderiaceae; genus Pararobbsia; species Pararobbsia silviterrae. The sequence goes on along the minus strand of NZ_RBZU01000001.1, from coordinate 172,797 downwards.
ATGCCGGGTCCGACGCCTGGGCCGCATTCGACGATCCGTTTCCGCAGTGGGACGAAGATCACGATCACGAACATGACCATGACGACGGGTACGAGCGTCATGATCATGACGACCATGACTCGCGACATGCGCATGCTCGCTCGCACGATCACGCGCAAGCTGACGATCGAAGCACTCGCACGCAGGACAATTCCGGCAGCGGCCATGATCATCGTCACGCGCACGATCACGACGATGACGCATCGGGACATCGACACTGAACACCGCATGCCGAGCCGCGGAATGTGACGCGGCCGTCGTCCGGTCTGTGCGATGACGGCACGTCGCCGTCGATCGCCATCCATCGATCGAATCGCTTCAGCCGCTCCCCGCCGACACGCGGCTGCCAGACGAAAAAAAACCCGCCTTTTTGGCGGGTTTTCAGTATTCGGCCGTTCGTTTTTTCCGATCGCCTCGTGCATCCGCACGAGACCGATGGGCACCCGGCTCGAATGCGCGAACGCCTTACTTCTTGTTGACGGCGTCCTTGAATGCTTTGCCGGCGGTAAACTTGACAGTCTTGGCGGCCGGAATCTTGATCGTTTCACCGGTCTTCGGGTTACGGCCGGTGCGCGCTGCGCGCTTGCCCGAACCGAAGCTGCCGAAGCCGATCAGCTGCACTGCGTCACCCTTCGAAACGGCCTTCTTGATCACGTCGAGCAGCGTATCGAGCGTCTCGCCGGTTTGCGCCTTGCTTGCGCCCGTCTGTCCGGCGACCGAGTCGATCAGTTCCTGTTTATTCATGGAAGTCCTTTCTGAGTTAGGTTTAAACGAACGGCACAAACACGCCGATGATAGATGCGCCGATTGTGCCGTCGACCGATCAGCCCCGCCAGACAAGGCTTTGCGGGTACCAACCCGACTTGCAAAACCACGCGAGCACTCGTCGCGCGGCCATGATAACCCAACGCAAAGCCAGTAAACACGGGCGTTCGCGGGATTTTTACAAAATACAGGCATACGCGTCCAACCGAGGAACAGTTCGACACAATGCGCTGCAAGCCTTACCTACTAAGGCTTTTCGGCGCATCAACCGATTCGTTGAGGCGTAAAAACGCGGATTGACATGACACACGATCCAATGGCAATCGAGCGCTGGTCCAAATACTGGCGATCACGAGGCGTCTACACCGTGCTCGACCTGCGAAGTTCGATACGCGAGCACGTGCTGCGTCTCTGGAACGCCTGGCTTGCCGATGCGCCCGATAAGCGCTGCGCGAAACTCCAAGTCGTCGCCGTCATCGGCGAGGATGCAGACCTCCGCGCCGATCGGGGCGTTTCACGCCTGCTCGAACGCAGCATCGACGATGCGCACGCAATATTCGACGGCATCGCGCCATCCGATCCAAACGCAACACTGTCGGATACAGATCGACGCGCACGCGCACTCGACGCCGCATGGCCCGCTCGCGTAAGCGGTCTGCATCGGATCGAATTCGAGCGCGGTCAATTGACGCTCACGCTCGTACGCGAATCGATTGCCGGCGCGTTGTCGAATCTCTGGATGTGCGCGGACTGGATTGGCGTCGATCTTGAACGGATCGCGACAGTGGCGACATCGCCCGCGCATCGGGACGACGCCATCGATGCCGTGGGACTCGCAAAGGGCATCGCAAGACTCGCCGCGCATGGCGCCGTGCTTCACGTCGAAGCGTCGCACGCGGCATTTGAGAAAGCGCTGCGTCATTCGGGTTTCGAGCTCGCCGATACATCCGAAGCCCAACCCGCATGCCGACGATTTGCATTCGCGCCGAAATGGCGCGTTCGCCGGCATGAACCTCCATCGCCGGCGATCGAGCTTTTTCGTGAACACGTCCTTGAATCGGCCGAAGCAATTCGACCGATCGCGTCGACTTCATATGAAACTGACACGGTAACTTATTCGTCATTGGACTCGCCGCCCCGACACGCGACAAAGCATCGAGACCCCACGATGCACGATGTGTTGATCGTCGGCGCGGGTCTTGCGGGGTGCGCGGTCGCGGAACGTCTCGCCGCGCGCGGTTATCGTCTCGCGATCATCGACGCGGGCGAGGGTCCCGCGACCGGTGCATCGGGCAATCCGGCCGGCGTTTTTCACCCGATCGTCGCAAGTGACGACAGTCTCGCGTCGCGCGCGACACGTGCCGGATTTCTCTACGCGCTCGCATATTGGCGCGCGCTCGAACAACAGGGATTCACGTTCGACTGGCGCGCCGACGGACTCGTGCAGATCGCGACATCGCCCGAAGAAGAGACTTCGCTCAAGCACGCCGTCTCGATGCAGGATCTCCCAGACGATCTCGTTCGATATGTATCTGTTGATGATGCATATTCGATACTGGATGTCGAACCGGCTTATGGCGGTTTGTATTTCCCGCATGGCGGCATCGTCGATCCAATGTCGCTCTGTCGCGCGCAATTGCGAGCCGCGCATGCGCGAACGTCGCTGACGCAATGTTTCGGCCGCGAAGCGCATGCGCTCGAACGTCATGCCATGGGATGGCGCGTACTCGATGGCGCGGGGCGCTGTATTGCCGAGGCCGCGATCGCGATCGTCGCGAACGCGAATGACGCCACACGCCTCGCATCGCTCGACTACGCGCCGACACGACCGATTCGCGGGCAATTGTCGTGGATCGACGATGCGGGCCTCGCGACGCTTCGCCGTCCGTTGATCGGCGACGGCTACCTGTTACCGCGTCGGACTGACGCGACACACCAACTCACGGGTGCATCGTACGAACTCGATACATTCGATACCGCGCTTCGGTTATCGAGCCAGCGCGAAAACATCGATCGTCTTTCCAGACTCGTCCCATCGAGTGCACGGACGCTCGACGAATACGCGCAAGCCACGCACCTCACGGGACGTGCCGCGATCCGATGCGCGACGAGCGACCGCATGCCCATGATCGGCCAGCTCGCCGACGAGGACGCCGCGCGACGCGATGCCGCGCGGCTCGCCGGCGCATGGCCCCTCGATCTGCCGCGCGAGCAAGGCCTGTACGGCGCATACGGATACGGCTCGCGCGGACTCGTGTGGGCTGCGCTCGGCGCTGAAATCGTCGCTTCGCAGATCGCTGGCGAACCCTTGCCCGTGCCGCGTAGCCTCGCCGATGCATTCGACCCCGCGCGGTTTCTCATGCGCGCATTGCGCCAGCACGAAGTTCGCTGACGGCGTCCGGAATCGCCCGATGCCCGCCCGACGGCGCTTTGGGCGCTTATCCACACGAAGCTGTTTATAAACGGGGGATATCCCGGTCGGATTGCATGTGGATCGATTGGGTATAAGCCGGACACACCGAAAATCGTCGGCAAGGTTCTCCCGGGTTCGCCGTCGAACTCCACGATTCGCACACGCGGTTATTCGTTCTTCAAATCGCTGATAAGAAAAAGAAAAGATCGGTTATCCACAGATCGGACGGCCCTTTGTTAACTTCTACTATGTGTATACACACAAAGGCGTTAACAGAACTAAAGACCCTGTCGTCGGACCTCAATCGAGGCGGCGCGACGGCGGATTCGGGCTCTGCCCGATCCGAAATCCGAACGGCGAGCTATGGCACAATGCCCGAGCACACCCTCATGAAACGCCGGGGGCAATACCCGAACGTCCCGCTCCGACGTTCGTCCAATGGTCGGCATGCGCGCTAGATTGCTCGCGTATCCGGCATTCAGTTTTGCGATCTCGGTGTCCGGCGGATACCGCGATACGCAGCCCATGATCGAAACTGACGTCAGTCAGTGATGCATCGAACGACCAGGCATGCGGGATGCGAGTGGTGCGCATCGCGCAGATTCATGCCGGTCCGTTACCCGATAGGAGGAATGACTGCCGATGAAGTCCGCGTTCGCCTTTTTACCTGGCTGGCCATTGACCCTGGATCTTGCGTTCTGGGTCGGATTGACGCTTTTCGCAGCGGGCATTTGTGGCGAGTTGTGCTGGCGCGCTTGGCGCGTACCGAGACTCATCGGTTATGGCGTTATCGGTCTCGTGGCCGGACCCGCCGGACTCGGCGTCATCGATACCGTGCTCGCCGACGATGCGCGCTGGCTCATGGATATCGCGATCGGACTGCTGCTGTTCGAACTCGGCAGCCGTGTGAGTCTGCGATGGATTCGTCTGAATCCATGGCTCGTCGCAATGAGCGTCGGCGAAGCCGCGTTGACGTTTATCGCCGTCTGGTTCGTTCTGCATGTGCTGCACGTGCAGCCGATGACGGCCGCCGTCGCCGCGACGATTGCGATGGCGACGTCGCCCGCGATGATCATTCAACTGCGATCCGAGCTCAAAAGCGAAGGTCAGGTCACCGAACGCCTCATGACATTGAGCGCGTTGAACAGCATGTACGCGGTCGTGGTGCTCAAGCTGCTTTCCGGATGGATTCATCAGGAGTTTTACGGCAACGTCTGGGCGACGCTGATTCAACCGCCGTTTTTTATCGTGGGTTCATTGCTGCTCGCTTATGGGCTCGCGATCAGCTGCAATTTTCTGTTTCGCCGGATCAGCAGCGCCGACGAACATTCGTTTGTCGTGCTGTTTGGCCTGATTCTGCTCGCGATCGCGATTGCGCATACGCTCAAGCTGTCGACGATCATGGCCTTGCTGGCGGCGGGCATCATCTTCAAGAATCTCGATCCCCGGCCGCAGCTCTGGCCGACCCATTTCGGCACGGCCGGCTGGCTGCTGACCGTCGTGCTGTTCGGCGTGACGCTCGTCTCGTTCGAATGGAAATATATCGCGCTCGGCGGTATCGCCGCACTCGCGCTGGTCGGGGCGCGCTTCGTCGCGAAACTCGCGGGCGTACTGCTGTTCGCGCGATCCAGCGGACTGGGCTGGAAGCAGGGCGGCGCGCTCGGCGTTGCGCTGTCGCCGATGTCGGCGCTCGCGTTCTTGCTCGTCTCGGACACGTACACGCTCTATCCGAATTTCGATCCCGCACTTCGCGCGATCATCATGTGCTCGATCGCGCTGCTTCAGCTGGTCGCACCGTTGCTCATCTATCGCGCGCTTGCCGCGGTGAACGAACGCGGCCAATAAGGCCTCATGCATCGCGGTCGGTCGATGACCGACGAAAACACAGGACTCGCTCGTATGGCACTTGAAGCATTCAACCGATCCGAAGCGTTTACGTTCGGCGTCGAGCTCGAACTTCAGATCGTCAATCTGCACGATTATGATCTGACGAACGCGTCGTCCGATCTCATGAGATTGATTCGCGAGCGCAAGGTCGCCGGCGATATCAAACCCGAGATCACGGAAAGCATGATCGAGATCGCGACCGGCATTTGCACGACGTTTTCGCAGGCGCGCGATGAATTGCGGACGCTGCGCGATGCGCTGGTTTCAGCGGCCGACAAACTCAATGTCGGACTGTGCGGCGGCGGAACGCACACGTTCCAGCAATGGAACGAACGGCAGATTTTCGACGCGCCGCGCTTTCAATACCTGTCCGAACTCTACGGCTATCTCGCGAAGCAATTCACGGTATTCGGCCAGCATGTGCACATCGGGTGTCCCGAAGCGGACAGTGCGTTGTTTCTGCTTCATTCGCTGTCGCGCTATATCCCGCATTTCATTGCGTTGTCGGCGTCGTCGCCGTACGTGCAGGGTGTCGACACGGGATTTCATTCGGCACGTCTGAATTCGGTTTTTGCGTTTCCGATGTCCGGCCGCGCGCCCTACGTGCTGACCTGGGAAGGCTTCGAAGCGTATTTCTCGAAGATGATCCACACCGGCGTGATCGGCAGCATGAAGGACTTTTACTGGGATATCCGGCCCAAGCCCGAATTCGGCACGATCGAGGTTCGCGTGCTCGATACGCCGCTGTCGGTCGATCGCGCGGCTGCGCTGGCCGCCTACATTCAAACGCTCGCGCGGTACCTGTTGCTTGAACGTCCGCTGACGCTCAATGAGGACGATTATCTCGTCTACACGTTCAATCGCTTCGAAGCCTGCCGTTTCGGACTCGGCGGCACGCTTGTCGCACCCGGTACCGGCGAACGCCGGATGATCGCCGACGACGTGCTCGCGACGCTCGAACGACTGGGTCCGCATGCGGAGGCCTTGGGTTCGACCGAGGCGCTCGAGGAGATCGCGTCGATCGCGCGTAGTCAGATCAACGACGCGACGTGGTTGCGCGAGACCTATCTGCACGGCGAGTCGCTTCCCGAAGTCGTGCGTCAGCAATGCCTCCAGTGGCGCGCGTGAGGACGAATCCGATCGTCGACCGGTGACCTTGATTTTTTGTGTCAGTGGATTTCAATCGCATGCGAACTCATGCGCCGTGCGTAAGTGAGGCAGATCGGCAACCCGTTCTGATTAAGAAAAATTTCTTTTCAACGGTCGATCTGTTTGTTGGTTTAGATGTTTACGTATGTATACGTGGTAGTAGTTAACAAGCATCGGACGAAGCTGTGAGCAACACCGGTTTGCTCATTGAAATCAATGCGTTGTGTAATGGAGAACCTTAGGGATAACGACGCGGATCAGCGTGTGTAGCCGTGGAGAAATTTTCATGAAGCGGACACTGCTGTCATTTATGCAGAATCGGTACACATGGTTTACCGCTACTTATCCCGGACTTATACACAAGCATCGGTGGATAAAGTCACTGAAATGTTTTTTAGTCTCGCTTAGAATGTCGAAAAAATCAGAAGCGAGTTCGACGCGAAAATGACCAAAGCTGCGCAGACGAGTGAAGAGGCGGTAAACGGGGATCGGCCGGCGGACCGGATTACGCAGGGGTTGTTGCGCCTCAATACGGCGATGCGTAACCGGGCCTGGAACTGGGCCGAAGGCGCTGGGCTGACGCCGACGCAGGGCGAGATTCTGGTATTGCTGATGCAGCGCCGGACCGCGCTGCGTCTGAACGACATCGCACGGGAAACGGCATTGACCGCGGCGACGACGAGCGATGCGGTCAGCACGCTCGAGGAAAAAGGGCTTGTCGAAAAGCGGCGGGCCACCGACGACCGGCGCGCGCTGGCCGTCAAGCTCACGGCGCGCGGCCGTACGGCCGCCAAGCGCGCCGCGCAATGGCCGGGTTTTGTGTCGGGCGCGCTCGGTTCGCTGCGTGACGAGGAACAAACGGCGCTTTATAGCGGGTTGTTCAAGCTGATTCGCGAACTCGAGATCCAGGGCACGATGCCGGCGCACCGGATGTGCGGGACGTGCCGCTGGTTCGAAACGGGCGCCACGGCCGAAGCGGGCACGGCCCGCCGCGGCGCGCGTGCCGCGACCAAGGCCACGAAGGCGACGGCCGCGAGCCCCGCGTTCCGATGCACGACGCTGTCGCAACCGCTCGATCGCAGCTCGTTGCGTCTCGATTGCCTCGCCTACGAGGCGGCCGATGTCGCCACGCAGGCGCGTCATTGGAAGATCCTCAAGCAGGCCTGAGCATCAGGCTTGACTCTCCGGGCCGAGTATTCGGCTTGAGCACTCGGCCCGAGTATTGCGCTTGAGCTCATGCGCGATCGCGTTCAGAACGTCGCGAAACGCGCGGCATGTCGAAGCGGTCCTCCATCGGCATTCACGAATCTGGCGTGCTATTCTCGGCCGGCTCGTGAACCGGTTGCCGCTTCTGCAGCTGTTGCCTGATTGCTCTCCATGCATCGGTGCGTGCGCATGCGCATGACGATTTCGACGGTTGTCGATTTCCAAGCCGATTGAAACGGCGAGGCCACGACGGTACGATGCCGCTGCGTGTGTTCTTGCTCGGCACACCCATTCCCCATTAACGCGCTGTTTCGTAAGGATCCGTCGATGAGTTCACGCAGAGTTGTCGTGCGTCGCTCAGGTGTGCATGGCAAAGGCGTGTTTGCCGCTTCGCGCATCGCCGCTGGAGAGCAATTACTCGAATACAAGGGCGAGCGGATTTCGTGGAAGGAGGCATTGCGCCGCCATCCGCACGATCCCGATGATCCGCATCACACGTTCTATTTCGCGCTCGACAGCGGCGACGTGATCGACGGGAAATTCGGCGGCAACAGCGCGCGCTGGATCAATCACTCGTGCGCGCCGAATTGCGAGGCCGAGGAGGTCGACGGACACGTGTTCATTCACGCGCTACGTCCGATCAAGAAGGGTGAAGAACTCTTCTATGACTACGGCCTCGTCGTCAATGCGCGATATACGAAGAAGCTGCTGCGCGAATACGAATGCCGGTGCGGCGCGCCCGATTGTCGTCACACGATGCTCGCGCCCAAGGGCTGAGCCTGAGCGCGCAGGCTTGCGCTCAGGCGGCGGGCGCTGCGGCGAGCGGGAGCCGGACCACGAAGCGCGAGCCGCCGCCGGCCGAGTTCTCGTAGTGAATCGTCCCGCCGTGCAGCACGACGATATCCCGGACGATCGCGAGCCCAAGACCCGCGCCGCCTTCGAGTTCACCGTGGCCGTCGCCGCGGAAAAACCGTTTGAACAAATCCACGCGCAGGGGCGCCGGCACGCCCGGCCCGTTGTCTTCGACGACGAGTTCGGCAAGCGGCGCATCGACGGCCGTGCCGAACCGCGAGACCGAGATCGTGATGCGTCCGTCGTTGTAACGATGAGGCGGCACGTATTTGATCGCGTTGTCGATGAGGTTCGCGATCATTTCGCTGAGCAGGACCGGATTGCCGCTGACGATCAGCGGCTCGCCATGGTTGCGCTCGATCGGATCGCCATTGTCCGAGAACCCGAGGTCGACATGCCGTGCGATCGCGCGCGGCACCCATTCCGCGCCGGTTTCGAAGGCAAGCGCGGCGAGATCGACGCGCACGAAACGTTTGGTCTGCTCGCCGGGTTCCGCGCGCGCGAGCGATAACAACTGATTCGACAGACGCACGGCGCGATCGGCCGATGCGCGCAGCTCGTTGACCGCCGCGCGTTGTGCGATCTCGTCGCGGGCATGGACCGCCTGTTCGGCGTGAAGCTTGATTGCCGTCATCGGCGTGCGGAGTTGATGGGCCGCGTCGGCGATGAATTTACGCTGCGCGTCGAGCGCGAGCTTCAGCCGTTCGAGCAGGCCGTTGACCGCGCTCGTCAGCGGTCGGATTTCGACCGGCACGAAGGTTTCGTCGACTTGTTCGAGCGACGTGTGCGTTTGCTTGTTCAACGAGTCCGCGAGCGCGCCGAGCGGCCCCAACTGCTGATTCACGACGCGCCAGACGATGATCGATCCGACGAGCAGCAGGATGACCAGCGGCAGCATGATCGCCGAGAGGAATTCGGCGGCGAGCCGATAACGGCGTCCGAACCGCTGGCCGACTTCGATGACGAGCGGACGGCCGTTGACGCGCGGCGCGAGCACCTGGGCGACGCGTACGCTATTGCCTTCGAACGTGGCGTCGAACAAGGTCGCGCGATCCATGCGGCGTACGTCGATGCCTTCGAGCGGAAGATCGGGATCGCCGGCGAGTTCGATCTGACCGTCGGTCACGCGATAGACGAGTTGTTCGACGGGATCCGAGAACATCGCCTCGGCGAGCGACGGTACCGTTTCGTCGGCACGGTCGCCCGACACGTGGACTTCTTGTGCAATGGCAGTCGCGAGATCGGACAGCGAACGGTCGACGACGCGTTCGGTGTATTGAAGGGCGAGTCCGAACGCGATCAAGCCGCTCGCGATCGCGAGCAGCGAAAACGGTGCCGCGAGCCGGCGCAACAGCGACCGGCGCAGGCTCGGTGCCGCTCCCGTGCGCAACGGCATGCGGATCCTGACTTACGAAGCGGGACGGATTTCCTGGAGCAGATACCCGAAGCCGCGCACCGTGACGATTTCGACGCGGCAGTTCTCGAGCTTGCGGCGCACGCGGTGAACATAGACTTCGATCGCCGTGTCGCCGAGATCGCCGCCGAAGTGCGTGAGGTGATCCTGGAGCTGTGCCTTGCTGACGACGCGGCCATGACGCAACAGCAGCAGTTCGAGCACGGCGAATTCGCGCGGCGAGAGTTCGAGTGCCTTTTCGCCATTGAAGATCCGGCGATCGACGCCCGACAGACGCAGGCCGCCGAGCGTGACTTCGGGGCGCGGCACATCGTTGTGCGGACCGCTGCGGCGCATGACCGCACGGATCCGCGCTTCGAGTTCGGCGGGTTCGAACGGCTTGATCATGTAGTCGTCCGCGCCGACGTTGAGACCTTGGACGCGATCGTGAAGCTCGTCGCGCGCGGTCAGCACGATGACGGGCGTATGGCGGTTGCCCTGACGGAAACGCGTGAGCAAGGTCATGCCGTCGATGCCGGGCAAGCCGAGATCGAGAATCACGAGTTCATGCCGGTTCTGCGTGAGTGCCTGCTCGGCAAAAATACCGTCGTGAACCATGTCGACGGTGAATCCAGCCTGTTCGAGGCTGCTCTGGATGCCGCGTGCGATCGGGCGGTCGTCTTCAATCAGCAGGAGTCGCATGTCTTTCACTCAAGTACAATTTCCGGAATCATCCGGGGGCCCGCAGTCTCCCGATGGCGACCGCGACGACATCGCGAACGGCACATTCAGGGTATCTGCCGGACAGCGTCTGCGCGGCATTCATTTCGCGCTTGCCGGCCAAAGGCAGCGTTCTCGACATCGGACTCGCATGCCCGACATCTCCATCACCGAACTCGAAGCCGCAATCAATTTCTGGCGGAACCGCTCACCGTCGCATGGCGATGAAATGACGCTCGGTGCGGAAGCCAGCGCGCTAAGCAAACCTTATGCGCAAATGATTGTACAGCGCCGAAACTTCATTGACCTTACGGAGCTTGACAAGCAGGCACTCGATGCCTGGCAGGTGTTCATCGCCGTATCGTCGTCTCCCGAGGCGGGCAATGCAAGCTGATTCCCGCATCGGACGCCACCCGGTTAACCCGCAGGCGCGATGCCGTTAATGAATGCCGCAAGGTCGATATCACGTTGCGTGATCCCCTCGGCTTCATGCGTCGACAAGGTGATTTCGACGCGGTTATAGACGTTGAACCATTCCGGGTGGTGATTCATTTCCTGGGCTTTGATGGCGATACGCGTCATGAATCCGAACGCCGCGTTGAAATCCTCGAATCGAAAGGATTTTTGCAATGCGTCGCGACCGACCGCGGGTTCCCATCCCGGCAACGCGGACAGCTTTGATTTGCGCTCTTCCGCCGTGAGCTTCGTGATCATCTCGATGTCCTCCTGTAACTGGGTGCGCACGGACCGTTCCCGCATCGATACCGTCCGGACGGAATTGATGCACTGCAACGCAAACGAACCGTACGATATCGACTCGATTTAAGCGGAGCGGCGCCGATCGGTTCGCTATGCAAAGTGTATTCGCCGAATCGCACGAAATCGATCTGCCATGGCGCGTCCACATGGATGCCGATACCGGCTATGCGATACTGCCGCATCAAACCGGCGAACGATGCGGAGCGCAATCATGGTTGAACTCGATCATTTCGATCTGGCGTTGCTCGACGTCCTCCAGCGTTTCGGACGTGCGACGCATCAGCAGCTCGGCGAACAAGTCCCGCTTTCGGCTTCCCAGATCGGCCGTCGTTTGCAGCGCCTCGAATCGATCGGCGTCATCGACGGCTATCGCGTCGTGTTACGCCCCGAAATGCTTGGACTCAGCGTGACGGCCTTCACGAGTCTGCGACTCAAGCATCATGGCGATTCGATCATCGACCAGTTCCAGGAACAGATCGAACTGCTGCCCGAGGTGCTCGAATGTCATGCGGTGGTCGGGGATGCCGATTATCTGCTGCGCATCGTCGCGCCGGATCTCAATGCGCTGTCGGCCTTCGTCATGAAAAAGCTGATGCGCGTACCGGGCGTCGACAGCGTGCGCTCGAACATCGTGCTGACGACGTTCAAGCGCTCGGGACCGCTGCCGCTCGGGCACCTTTCCGATGGCAATCGCCTGGCCTTGCCGAAGTCCTGATTCGGCCGGCAAGACCGGATCAAGACTTCCGAACGGTTCGCGCGTTCAACGCGCGGGCGGCCAGGCGGCTTCGATCGCTTCGGCGGCGCCGTTTTCGCTCGGGCTTGGCGCGTAGTGCGGATCGAGCAGGTCGGCATACGACATCGGAACCAGATCGCGCTCGGACACGCCGAGCTTTTCGAACATCTCGCGCGCTTCGCGATAGCCCGCCTCTTCATCCTCGTCCTGCTTGAGCACGACCTCGAGTTCGAGGAACGCGCCGAGGTTGTCGACATTGTCGAGATGAATACGCGTGCGGCCGACCAGATAGACCGTCCGTTCCTTCTGGACGATCGTGCGAACCTTGAGGGCCGCCGCGAGCAGCGCGAGCATTGCGTCAGCGTCGCTGACCGGGCTCTTCTGGTAATACGACACCTTCGGGCCGTCGCGGTCGTCGCGTTGATAGAAGATCAGTTCCGCGCGCTGACCGTCGTCGAAGCGGCGCAGCTTCAGGCGTCCCGAACGGATTTCAAAAAACGTGTCTTCCTGGCGGTAATGCATCGGCGCCTGGTCGGCGAGGGCGGCCGCGCGTTCGCGCAAACCGTCGTAGTCACGGGCGTGTGCCTTGATCTCGATATTACGGGCCATGAAGTTCTCCAGTCGTCGAACAAAGAGTGTACCGACATGATTGTGACGGAACGGTGGTGCACGTCACGTTACACGAAACATGGGGCGTGTTTCAGCCGACGCGCGCTGAACAACTCCGGCAAGTCATGAGAAGCGCGCGGGCGGACAGTCGAGGCCGTGATCGACAGTCTCCGGAGAATCTCATGCCTGGTCCGTCTTCCGTATCGAAAGCCGCCGCGTCGAGTCCGCGTTCGCCTGGCGCGCACGTGCCGCGACGCTCGGCGCGCGGCGCAGACACCGTGTTGCGCGTCAGTGTCGCCGTCACGCCGTCGATAGTCAGCCTACCCGAACGCGATACCGCGGTGTCGCGCCCGCGGTGCGTATCGATGCCGCGACGTGCATTGAGCGTGCTGCCGCAACCGTCTCTGATCACGGCCCTGGACTTCTGGGGCGATGTGTTTGCCGACCCCCTCTCGAACCGCTGGCTGGTCGGCGATTCGCTCGTTCCGAATGTCGCGGCCTGCATCGCGGCCTGCATGACGATTCTGAGGCCGCCGTCCGACCTACGCGCCACCGCAACGCTTGAGCGTCTGCTCCGATCGCCATATCTGATGCAGGCCGTGATGCTCGTCATGCGTTGCGCGCGGGCGTGCGATCGGGTTTTCGCGCTCAATCTCAATACCGCATATCTGCACGTGCTGCGCGCGGCCTGTCTGGTGCGTTGCGTCGAACCGGGCTCGGTGCTCAATCTGCTGTTCGGCCGTAACGGATTTGCGCTCGAAAACGTGTATACGGTTTATGAGGTGCCGTCGTTTGCGCGACATCTCGAAACGATGGCCGAATGTCCGCGACATCTTGCGTTCGAGTTCGCGAGCGCTGCCGACGCCGCGTTGCGAGAGGGGCGCTGGCGTGTTTCCGAAGTCGAAGAACGCGCACGCAGACGCGGCGAGTTGCTCGTGGAGAAGGGGTATGGGTCGCGCGCGACGCAAAATTTCTATTCGGCGATCGCGCTCGGACGCGTTCAGAACACGGCACTCTTGCGCGCGCTCGATTTTCACGGCCTGCTTCCGACTTCCGCCGAATGCATGAGCAAGGGTTCGTATTGGCGCGGTCGAGCGCTCGATCGTGCATTGTTGCCGTGGAGAGGGACGTCGCTCCATGTCTTTTTCAATGCCGCGCGGACCGACGCGTGCGCGGTGCCGTGGACAGCGCACGACCGGGGTCGTTGGGTCGATTCGATGCTCAGAGGCCCGTTTGCGTGCGCATCGCTCGTGACGCTGCGCGAGCGGTATCGCGAGCGCGAAAGCGTGTCGGCCGACACGCGCATCGCGCACGGATTCGGATGACGATCGGCGGCGGTCGTAGAATGACCGCACAACAAGCCGATTCACGGATGCGTTGACCGATCGCGGTCATGGCGCGGCGAGTCGGTTCGAGCGCGGAGGAGACGGCCGTGGCGCATCAGGAAGGCGAGTTCGACTATGTGATCGTGGGGGCGGGCACGGCCGGATGCGTGCTCGCGAACCGATTGACCGAGGATCCGTCGGTCAGCGTGCTCTTGCTCGAAGCGGGCGGCAAGGACGACTATCACTGGATCCATATCCCCGTCGGCTATCTCTATTGCATCGACAATCCGCGCACGGACTGGCGCTACCGCACGCGCGGCGAGCCCGGACTGCACGGACGTTCGCTCGGCTATCCGCGCGGCAAGGTGCTCGGGGGATCGTCGTCGATCAACGGCATGATCTACATGCGCGGCCAGCAAGGCGACTACGACGGCTGGGCGCGCGCGACCGGCGATCCGGGATGGTCGTGGGACGCGGTTTTACCGTTGTTCAAGCGCAGCGAAGACCATCACGGCGGCGCGAACGCGTGGCATGGGGCGGGCGGCGAATGGTGCGTGAGCCGCCAACGGTTGCGCTGGAAGATTCTCGACGCGTTTGCGACGGCGGCCGTACAGGCGGGTATTCCCGCGACGCCTGATTTCAATCGGGGCGACAACTTCGGCGTCGGGTATTTCGAGGTCAATCAGAAGGGCGGCTTGCGCTGGAGCGCGGCGAAGGGGTTTCTCAGGCCCGCATCGAAGCGCCCGAATCTGACGATCATGACGGGTGCGCAGACGACGAGGTTGCTGTTCGCGCCGCGCGACGACGACGCGGCAGCAGACGCTCGCCGCGCGACGCATGGCGCCGCGCATGACCGGCCGCCCGTGCGTTGCCGTGGTGTCGAGTTTCTCGGCGGCGGCGTGTTGCGCGAAGCGCGCGCGCGGCGCGAGGTCCTGCTCGCCGCGGGTGCCGTCAATTCGCCGCAGTTGCTCGAATTGTCAGGCATCGGGCAGCCCGAGCGGCTCGCCTCCTTGGGTATTCCCGTCGTGCAGCCCTTGCGGGGCGTCGGCGAAAATCTGCAGGACCACCTGCAATTGCGCATGAGCTTCAAGGTCCGCAATGTAACGACGTTGAATACGCTTAGCGCGCGATGGTGGGGCAAACTTGCAATCGGCTTGCGCTATGCGCTCACGCGGACCGGGCCGATGTCGATGGCGCCGTCGCAGCTCGGCGCATTCGCGCATTCGGGTGAGGACCCGACGGGCCGTCCCGACCTCGAATACCATGTGCAGCCCTTGTCGCTCGATCGTTTCGGCGAGCCGCTGCATGCGTTTGGTGCATTCACGGCGTCGGTCTGTCACGTGCGGCCGACTTCGCGCGGCAGTGTGCATATCGTCTCGGCCGATCCGTTGACGCCGCCCGAGATCGCGCCGAACTATCTGAGCACCGACTACGACCGGCGCGTTGCGATGCACGCGCTGCGGCTCACGCGCCGTATCGTCGCATCCGATGCGCTGGCGCCGTTTGTGCCCGACGAATTCAAGCCGGGCTCGGTATTCGAGACCGATGCGGAACTCGTCGAGGCCGCGGGCGCGATCGGTACGACGATCTTTCATCCGGTCGGCACATGTCGGATGGGACGTGCCGACGAACCCGACACAGTGGTCGATAGCCATCTTCGCGTGATCGGCGTCGAGGGGTTGCGCGTCGTCGATGCGTCGGTCATGCCGACCATCACATCGGGCAACACGAATTCGCCGACGGTCATGATTGCCGAGCGGGCGGCCATCTTGATCCGGGCCGGTCACATTTCCACGATGTCCGATGCGCAGACGGACGCCCTCGCCGAGGTGCTCGCTTCACATTGATGCGGTCGCGCACATCGTGCGCGACGCGCAAGCGGGCGTTCGACGCGAGCCGGCCACCGGCGCGGGTAAGTGCAAATCCCGATGAGTCGGGTTGCGCGCGTGCGCGACAATCGACGGACTCGAAGGCTGGCTAACCCGGCAGGACACATGGCGCACAACGACACGATCCTGGAGACACGGGGCCTGACGAAGGAATTCCGTGGATTTACCGCCGTGAACGAGGTGAACCTGCGCGTGCGCCGCGGGAGCATTCACGCATTGATCGGCCCGAACGGCGCGGGCAAGACCACCTGCTTCAATCTGCTGACCAAGTTTCTGGTCCCGACCTCGGGGCAGATCGTATTCAACGGCGTCGACATCACGCGCGAGCGTCCCTCGCAGATCGCCTGTCGCGGGATCATCCGTTCGTTTCAGATCTCGGCGGTCTTTCCGCATTTGACCGTCCTGCAGAACGTGCGCATCGGACTTCAGCGCGCGGTCGGCACGGCGTTTCATTTCTGGCGCAGCGCGCGATCGCTCGACACGCTCGATGCGCGCGCAATCGAACTGCTCGACGAGGTCGGTCTTGCCGACTATGCGCAATGGCGCGCGGTTGAACTGCCGTATGGCCGCAAGCGTGCGCTCGAAATCGCGACGACGCTCGCGATGGATCCCGAACTCATGCTGCTCGACGAACCGACCCAGGGCATGGGGCATGAAGACGTCGATCGCGTGACCGCGCTGATCCGCAAGGTCGCCGCGGGCCGTACGATCTTGATGGTCGAGCACAACATGAACGTGATCGCCGGCATTTCGGATCGCATCACGGTTCTTCAGCGCGGCGAAGTGCTGGCCGAAGGGACGTACGACGAAGTCTCGGCGAATCCGCAGGTTGTCGAGGCTTATATGGGCAGTGCCGCCGACGGTCTGCGCGGAGCCCACGCATGAACGCGCCCGTGAAGCCCGAAACCGAGGGCGCGCTGCCCGCGCTGACGCTCGAATCGATGCCCGCGCTCGAACTCGCGGGACTCGAGGCCTGGTATGGCGAGTCGCATATTCTTCATGGCGTCGATCTGACCGTCGGACGCGGCGAAGTGGTCACGCTGCTCGGCCGCAACGGCGCGGGACGCACGACGACACTGCGCGCGATCATGGGACTCACGGGACGTCGCAGGGGATCGATCCGCATCGCGGGCGACGAAACGATCGACTTGCCGACGTATCGGATCGCATCGCTGGGCGTCGGATATTGCCCTGAGGAGCGCGGCATCTTCGCGAGCCTGTCCTGCGAGGAAAACCTGCTGCTGCCGCCCGTGCGCGTCAAGGGCGACGCGGCGCGCAATGCGATGTCGGTCGACGAGATCTACACGATGTTCCCGAATCTGCGCGAGCGGCGCGCGAGCCAGGGCACGCGCCTCTCGGGCGGCGAGCAGCAGATGCTCGCGGTCGCGCGGATTCTTCGTACGGGCGCGAATCTGCTGCTGCTCGACGAGATTTCGGAAGGGCTCGCGCCTGTGATCGTCCAGGCGCTCGCGCGGATGATTCTCGCGCTCAAGGCGCGCGGCTTCACGATCGTGATGGTCGAACAGAATTTCCGTTTCGCGGCGCCGCTCGCGGACCGGTTCTATGTCATGGAGCACGGACGCATCGTCGAGCATTTCGCCGCGCGCGAGCTCGAAGCGAAGATGCCGGTGCTCAACGCGTTGTTGGGCGTCTAGCGCGTGCGTGAGTCGTGATGCGCGCCGTGTCGGCGCGCATGTCGTGTGCCGGATGAACGCGAGGGCCGTGTGCCGCGCGTGTGGGATTTCTGCGTCGGACAACTGTTTATCGGGGGAGACATCACCATGACGAAGTTCAAGCGAGTGGCGGTTGCCGTGGGAAGCGTGATGGCGGCATGTGCGGCGCTGCCTGCGCACGCGGCGGACGATGCGGTCAAGATCGGCTTGATCACCGATATGTCGGGGCTCTATGCCGATATCGACGGGCAGGGCGGCGTCGAAGCCATCAAGATGGCGATCGCCGATTTCGGCGGCAAGGTGCTCGGCAAGCCGATCGAATTCGTGTCGGCCGATCACCAGAACAAGGCCGACATCGCGGCATCGAAAGCGCGCGAATGGTTCGATCGCGACGGCGTGACGCTGCTGGTCGGCGGCACGAACTCGGCGACGGGGCTCTCGATGAACACCGTCGCGGGCGAGAAGAAGAAGGTCTACATCAATATCGGCGCGGGCGCCGACACGTTGACCAACGAGCAATGCACGCCCTATACCGTCCACTATGCGTACGACACGATGGCGCTCGCGCGCGGCACGGGGTCGGCGGTCGTCAAGCGCGGCGGGAAATCGTGGTTCTTCCTGACGGCCGACTATGCGTTCGGCAAGTCGCTCGAGAAGAACACGGCCGATGTCGTCAAGGCGTCGGGCGGCACGGTCGTCGGTCAGGTGCTGCATCCGCTCAACGCATCGGATTTTTCATCGTTCCTGTTGCAGGCGCAGACGTCGAAGGCCCAGATCCTCGGGCTTGCGAACGCGGGCGGCGACACGGTCAACTCGATCAAGGCCGCGAAGGAGTTCGGCGTCAACAAGACGATGCAGCTCGCGGGCTTGCTCATGTTCATCTCGGACGTGCATAGCCTGGGCCTCGACGCGACGCAGGGCATGTACGTGACCGACAGCTGGTACTGGAACAAGGACGACGAGACACGCAAGTTCTCGTCGCGTTTCTTCGACAAGACGCGCAAGGAGCCGACGAGCGTGCAGGCCGCCGATTACTCGGCCGTCACGACGTATCTGAAGGCGGTCCAGGCGGTCGGCAGCACCGATGCCGACAAGGTCATGGCCGAACTCAAGAAGACGAAGATCAACGACTTCTACGCGCAAGGCGGCTATGTGCGCGAAGACGGCGTGATGGTCCACAACATGTACCTGATGCAGGTCAAGAAGCCGAGCGAGTCGAAGGAGCCGTGGGACTACTACAACGTGGTCGAGACGATTCCGGGCGAGCAGGCGTTCGGCACGAAGGCCGAGACGCGTTGCGCGCTCTGGAAGTAACCGGCACAGACGCGAGACCCACGACGCATGGATATCTTAGGCATACCGTTACCGGCGCTTCTGAGCCAGTTGCTGCTCGGGCTCGTCAACGGATCGTTCTACGCGATCCTGAGTCTCGGTCTCGCGGTCATTTTCGGGCTGCTCAACGTCATCAACTTCGCGCATGGCGCGACGTTCATGCTCGGCGCGATGTGCGCATGGATGGGGCTCGAATATGCGGGACTGCCGTACTGGGCGATGCTCGTCATCGCGCCGGTCGTCATCGGCATCGCGGGCATGGCGTTCGAGCGCCTGCTGCTGCGATGGATCTATTCGCTCGATCATCTCTACGGACTGCTGCTCACGTTCGGTCTGACGCTCGTCGTCGAAGGGATCTTTCGCGCGATCTACGGTTCGTCGGGGCAGCCCTATGACGGTCCCGCGCTGCTCGCGGGGGCGACCGATCTCGGCTTCATGGTGTTGCCGAACTATCGCGCATGGGTTGTCGTCGCGTCGCTGACGGTCTGCTTCGCGACGTGGTTCCTTATCGAGAAGACGCGTCTCGGTGCATATCTGCGCGCGGGAACCGAGAACCCGAAGCTGGTCGAGGCGTTCGGCATCAACGTGCCGTTGATGGTCACGCTGACGTACGGATTCGGCGTCGCGCTCGCGGCCTTCGCGGGCGTGCTCGCCGCGCCCGTGATCCAGGTCTCGCCGTTGATGGGGCAGCCGATGATCATCACGGTGTTCGCCGTCGTCGTCATCGGGGGCATGGGGTCGATCTTCGGCGCGATCGTGACAGGGCTCGGGCTCGGATTGATCGAAGGCCTCACGCGCGTGTTCTATCCGCAAGGATCCGCGACCGTCGTCTTCGTGATCATGGCGCTCGTGTTGCTCGTGCGGCCCGCCGGCTTGTTCGGCAAGGAACGATAGGAGACGCGATGCTCAGAAAAAGTCTGTATGCGTTGCTGCTGGTCGCGTTGATCGTCGCGCCGCTGGCGGGCGCCTATCCGCTGTTTGTCATGAAGGTGCTGTGCTTTGCGCTGTTCGCGAGCGCGTTCAATCTGCTGATCGGCTATACGGGCCTGCTTTCTTTCGGCCATGCGGCGTTTCTCGCGAGCGCGGGCTATATGACCGGGTATGCGATCAAGTCGTGGGGCGTGACGCCGGAGCTCGGCGTCCTGGCCGGCACGGTGACGGCCCTCGCGCTCGGCGCGATCACGGGCTTCTTTGCGATTCGGCGGCAGGGCATCTACTTCGCGATGATCACGCTCGCGCTCGCACAGCTCGTCTACTTCATTTTTTTGCAGGCGCCGTTTACGGGCGGCGAGGATGGTCTGCAGGGCGTGCCGCGCGGGCATCTGTTCGGCGTGCTCGATCTCGGACGGGATCTCACGCTGTACTACGTCGTGCTCGTCGTCATGGTGCTCGCGTTCGGGCTGATCGTGCGGATCGTCCATTCGCCGTTCGGCGAGGTCCTGACCGCGATTCGCGAAAACGAGTCGCGCGCGGTGTCGCTGGGCTACCAGGCCGATACGTTCAAGTGGCTCGCGTTCGTCTTGTCGGCGGGTCTCGCGGGCTTTGCCGGTGCGTTGAAGACGCTTGTGCTCGGGTTCGAGACGCTCGGCGACGCGTACTGGACGACGTCGGGGCTCGTGATCCTCATGACGCTCGTCGGTGGGATGGGGACGTTGTTCGGGCCGATTGTCGGCGCGCTCGTCATCGTGACGCTCGAGGACCGGCTCGGGGATATCGGCGCGGCGCTGGCTTCGGTGACGCACATCGAGGCGTTCGAGGGGCTCGGCGACTCGGTGACGACGGTGACGGGGGTGATTTTCATCGTCTGCGTGCTTGCGTTCCGTCGCGGCATCGTCGGCGAGATTGTCGCGCGCGCGGGGGCGCTGGGCGGTGCGAGAACACGCTCTAAGGCGGCCGAGTGAGGGTGGGGATGTCCATGTCAGGCTCAAGGTCGCGATCGGATGCTTGAGGGATTCTGAAGCGTCTGACGACGATTTGCGTCATGGTGTCGTGCTGCATGACGGTAATCGGCGGCCCGGCGTTTCGATCAGCAAGGTTTCAGCGACGTGTTTCTTGCATTCGAAATCATCGTGAAGTGAATATTTAAAGTATTACCGCGTGCGCGGAAACGCGCCAAACCGGTGCGCAGCAAGGCTCAGTGCACCACCTAGGGTAAATGCTAGGTTGCTGGCCCTGTCATGCTTGTTTAATCTTCGAGCCAGTTCGATGCACCGCATTAATTTGAGGTGGGGAACGAGGAGACAATAGGGTATTAAGCCCGCGAAAAAGCGCTGTTGGTTATCCAACAGCGCTTTTTTATTTTCTTTCGCTAAATCGCTGATTTTGAAAGATAAAGTGTCTTTTGAGTCCGTTTTTGCCGAGTCGGGCGCGCGCCCGATGTCGACGCCTCCTTCCGCACCGCGTCACGTATTTTCAGACCGCCGTTTCCCCTTCCTTCTTCGTCCGGAAAAACAATAATGCGTCTCTCTGGCAATCGCTTTAGCGCGCGGGTTCGCACGTCGGCCTTGATGGTGTTGTTGTGCTCGGCCGCGTCGATTTCTTACGCGCAGGTCAAGATCGGGGTCGTCGTTTCGGCGACGGGACCCGCGGCGTCATTGGGGATTCCCGAGAAAAACACGATCGCGCTATTGCCGACGCAGATTGCCGGCAAGTCGGTCGAGTATGTCGTGCTCGACGATGGCACCGACGCGACGAAGGCGGTGCAGGCGATGCGCAAACTTGTCAGCGAAGATCATGTCGATGCGGTCATCGGGTCGACGGTGACGCCCAATTCGCTGGCGATGCTCGATGTCGCGGCTGAGTCCCATACGCCGATGATTTCCATGGCGGCTTCGCAATCGATCATCGCGCCGATGGACGCGAAGCGCGCGTGGGCGTTCAAGACCCCGCAGAATGACAGCCTGATGGCGGATGCGATTGCGTCGCAGATGGCGAAGCAAGGCGTCAAGAGCGTCGGTTTCATCGGCTTCGCGGACGCCTATGGCGAGAATTGGCTCAAGGAGTTCACGGCGGCAGCCGGCGCGCATCAGATCAAGGTGGTTGCCGCCGAGCGGTTTCAACGTACGGATACGTCGGTGACGGGTCAGGTACTCAAGGTCATGAGCGCGCATCCGGACGCCGTGTTGATCGGCGCGTCGGGGACGCCGGCGGCGCTGCCCGAGTTGGCGCTCAAGGATCGTGGTTTTACGGGCAAGCTTTATCAGACGCACGGCGTGGCGAACAACGACTTCCTGCGTGTCTGCACGAAGGCGTGCAACGGGACGTGGCTGCCGGCGGGCCCGCTGCTCGTCGCCGATCAATTGGCCGACTCGAATCCGGTCAAACATTCGGCGCTTGAATACAAGCAAGCCTATGAGAAGGCGTACGGCGTGGGCAGCGTATCGACCTTCGGCGGCCATGCGTGGGATGCGGGTCAACTGCTGGCTCACGCGATTCCGGTCGCGGTCGCAAAGGCGGCGCCGGGCACCGATGCATTTCGGGCGGCGTTGCGTGACGCGCTTGAGAGTCAGAAGGATCTCGCAGTCTCGCAAGGCGTGTTCAATATGTCGGCCACCGACCATAACGGCTTCGATGCGCGCGCTCGCGTGATGGTCGAGATCGTCGACGGGAAATGGCAGTTGCAGGGCCAGTGAAACGGGCGGCGGGGCGGCCACCGTTTCGGTTGCTGTGAAACGATGCGATCGGGCCGGGTCGTCTCCGATTGGCGATCCGGCTCACTAAGCGCTGGATGGGTTGTCGCCAAGTTGCGACGGCCAATGTGTTTCACGTGAAACTGCCGAGGCGGATGTCGTCGCGTGACTTCGCGGGGCCGCCGATGTCCGCGATCCCCGCTATTTTGGACCCGAGCCGGTCGCAGTCGAATGTCGGCCACGCGGGCGGATTCGAGCGGGTGCGTTCGAGAGCGCTTGGGCTTCCCGTGGACTGATTCAGTGATCGGCCGAATCGCTTGCGCAGGCCGAGCGATCAATTGAGTAGGCGGCCGCCGCGGCGTGGCCGCGCGCAATGTGTTTGCCTCCATTCGGCGGGCGTCTCTCGAATGCAGAGGCGATCGAGCGACAGTTCAATCGCCAGTCCGATCGGCAATGCCATCAAACCGGCGAAAGCCCGCGGCGTGACGATGCCGCGCCGATTCATCCCGATATCGACCTTTTCGCAGAGGTGTTCCAGCGACTCTTGCGACGGCAGAGCACCTGCTCATCCGTAACGAGAGTGCGACGTTGACGCGACGGCGGAAAGGGCTCGGCGCAGCGCATTTTCATCGCTCGTTTCGAATCGTGAAGGGCGAGACGCCCGCATTGTCTCCGAGCACATCCGATCTGAGTTTTGAGGCCCATCCTTACCGCGTGCTCGTTCAATGCATGGCATCCGGAGTGCCGGCGACTTTCGCGACGGCAGAGACACGCGCTCGTCCGTAACGAGAATGCGACGCTGATGCGACGGCGGAAAGAGCTCGGCGCAGCGCATTTTCATCGCTCGTTTCGAATCGCGAAGGACGAGACGCCCGCATTGTCTCCGAGCGCGTCCGATGTGTGTCTTGAGATCCATCCTTATCACATGCTCGTTCACTGGATTGCATTCGAACCCGCGCTGGGCTTAACGATGAGGGCAGACCCACACGGTGCGCGCCAGGCATGAAGGCGTGGCCGAGGCGACGACGCTCACCGGCATAGGCCTGAACAACTCCGTCCTTCGGCGACGGCAGAATCGCGATGAAGTGCGTTATTGCATGGGTTCGGATGACTGGCCGTCAATCGAGTCAGGACACTCAGAAGCGTTGTATGGGGCCGATATTGCCGACGAGCGGAAGGGCTCAAGCCGGATCTGCGCGAGTGATAGTCACCGGCCAGTTTGCGAAGGACACGCCCCTGATGGCCTGGACGAAACGCGAGCTCGAAGTCGGGGACTTGCGCTCGACCCGTACGGTGCGCGATCGTCAAGACGATCGGGGCGATTGATCGCGTCAGCGTGGGCGTAGGGGCGTCACGACGCTTGCTTGGTTCGCACACGGTGCTCGAATGCCGCGGGCTGCCGGAGAGCCGTCGCGTGTGCCCATGTGTGTCCCACCGCAATTGCAATGGGTCAGATCGGGTTGTGATCCCCGTGCGAATGAATCGGGTACCGCGAGATAGCGTGTAGTGGGTGGGTGATCCACGGACAACCGTGACGCGTCGCTGCTTTCGGTCGCGAACGACGCGAATAGGCGAGCCGCGTTTTCGCGTGAAAGCGGCCACGCCCGGTGTCGCGGCAAGTACGAGATCTGGCTTGTCAGGTGCCGAGATCGAAGTGAATCGTGGCGTATCCGCCTCATCGTGCACGGACCACCGTGATCACGCATTTGAACGAAGCAGAGAGACTCTGGCGATCCTCCTTCGCTAACCATCGACGAGGCCGCTTCGCACTCGGGAAATGGGGCGGCTGAGGGGCCGTTGAGCGCATCTCCGTGGAAGACTTCGCACTTTGATTGAGTCGTTTCCGTTCAATCAACTTCGAATCTCGCCGCTTTGTCGCAGAGCAGGCGGGCAAGATTCAAGTGTTTCACGTGAAACAACACCTCGATCGAACAGCCATTCTTCGGACGGGCGACGCTCGCGATGTGTCGAACCGTTATAATTCGCCTACATTTTTCAGTCGGTCCGCGCGTTCTCGCGGAGCCATCATGCTTTATCCAACAGAATTTGACGTGATTGTGGTCGGCGGCGGCCACGCAGGAACCGAAGCCGCTCTTGCAGCCGCGCGTATGGGCAGCAAGACATTGCTGCTGACGCACAGTATCGAGACCTTGGGCCAAATGAGCTGCAATCCGTCGATCGGCGGCATTGGGAAAGGCCATCTGGTCAAAGAAATTGACGCGCTGGGTGGCGCGATGGCCGCCGCGACGGACGAGGCGGGCATTCAGTTTCGGATTTTGAATTCGTCAAAGGGACCGGCTGTCCGGGCGACCCGCGCTCAGGCAGATCGCGTGCTCTATCGGAAAGCGATCCGTCATCGCCTCGAAAATCAGCCCAATCTCTGGCTGTTCCAGCAGGCCGTCGACGATCTTATTGTCGAAGGCGATCGTGTCGTGGGCGCCGTGACACAGGTCGGTGTTCGCTTCCGGAGTCGTGCGGTTGTGCTGACGGCCGGCACGTTCCTCGACGGCAAGATTCACGTCGGGCTCAACAACTATACGGGCGGGCGCGCCGGCGATCCGGCAGCGGTCTCTTTGTCGGCGCGATTGAAGGAGCTCAAGCTCCCGCAGGGACGCCTCAAGACCGGTACGCCGCCGCGAATCGATGGCCGAACGATCGACTTTTCGAAGCTCGAAGAGCAACCCGGCGATCTGGATCCCGTGCCGGTGTTCTCGTTTCTCGGCCGTGTCGAGCAGCATCCTCAACAAGTGCCGTGCTGGATCACGCACACGAACGTGCGCACGCACGAGATTATCCGGGGTGGCCTCGACCGTTCGCCTATGTACACGGGTGTGATCGAAGGTGTGGGGCCGCGCTATTGCCCGTCGATCGAGGACAAGATTCACCGGTTCGCGAGCAAGGAGTCGCATCAGATCTATCTCGAGCCCGAAGGCCTGACGACGAACGAGTTCTATCCGAACGGGATCTCGACGAGTCTGCCATTCGATGTGCAACTCGATCTCGTGCACTCGATGGTCGGTCTTGAACACGCACACATCCTGCGACCCGGCTACGCGATCGAGTACGACTATTTCGATCCGCGAGGCCTCAAGGCATCGCTCGAAACGCGTGCGATCCAGGGCCTGTTTTTCGCGGGTCAGATCAATGGCACAACGGGCTATGAAGAAGCCGCTGCGCAAGGTCTGCTTGCTGGACTGAATGCCTCGCTTCATACACAGCAGCGCGAGGCGTGGGTGCCGCGTCGCGACCAGGCGTATCTTGGCGTGCTCGTTGACGATCTCGTTACGCGAGGCGTCTCGGAGCCCTATCGGATGTTCACGAGCCGGGCCGAGTATCGGCTGAGCCTGCGTGAAGACAATGCGGACATGCGTTTGACCGAGATGGGTCGCGAGCTTGGCTGTGTTGACGATGTACGCTGGGCCGCTTTCGAGGCTAAGCGCGACGCTGTTTCACGTGAAACAAAGCGTCTGCGGACCACTTGGGTCAATCCCAAGACCTTGCCGTCGGCAGACTCGGAAGCGCTGCTCGGCAAAGCCATCGAACACGAACACAATCTCGCCGATCTGCTCAAGCGACCGGGTGTCAGCTATGAAGCGTTGATGGCGCTTCGCAATGGCGAGTTTGCACCGGCAGAAGCGCTGGTCGATGATCCCGTCCTTGAATCGCAGGTCCGCGAGCAGATCGAAATCGGCATCAAGTATCAGGGTTATATCGACCGCCAGGCGGGTGAGATCGAGCGCAATGAAGCGCATGAAAACACGCGCTTGCCGAACGATCTCGACTATGCGGAAGTGCGAGGCTTGTCGTTCGAAGTTCGTCAGAAGCTGAATCAATTCAAACCCGAGACGATTGGCCAGGCCTCGCGTATCCAGGGCATGACGCCCGCCGCGATTTCGCTGTTAATGGTCCATCTGAAGAAGGGGCTCGCACGTCGCGGCGCGCTCGCCGCGAGCGAGGCGACGAGTACGACCGCCTTCGATCCGTCGCACCAAGGGCGGTCGTCGCAATGACGGGAGCCGCACATCGCGCGCACGGAGCGGCGGCAGAAACCGCACAACTGGCGGATCTTCTCGACGACGGCGTCGCCCGGCTGGGAGTCGAACTCGACGCCGAGCAGCGACGCAAACTCGTCGACTATGTCGCGCTGCTCGGTAAATGGAATGCCGTCTATAACCTGACGGCCATTCGCGACCCGCGTCAGATGATGATTCAGCACGTGCTCGACTCGCTCGCGATCGTTCCGCATCTGAGTGCGAATGGCGTCGGCGCGCGCGAGATCGACGTGCTCGACGTCGGTTCGGGCGGCGGTCTGCCGGGCAGTGTGCTCGCGATCGCGCATCCCGCGTGGCGCGTCACGTTGAACGATATCGTCCAGAAAAAGAGTGCATTCCAGACGCAGGTCAAAACGGCGCTGGCGTTGCCGAACCTCGCCGTCGTCAATGGCCGTGTCGAGCGGCTCAAGCCCGGCGTCGACGTGCCGCGGCCGTTCGAGATCATCGTCTCGCGCGCCTTCGCGGATCTTGTCGACTTCGTCGAACTTTCACGTGGCGTGCTCGCGCCTGACGGACGAATCTGGGCAATGAAGGGTGTGCGTCCCGACGACGAGATCGCGCGTTTGCCGGCTGATGCCGAAGTCCTTCAAGTGATTCGCTTGAACGTACCCGCACTCGATGCCGAGCGGCATCTGATTGAAATTCGAATTTCCTCGCATAGCTGAGCAACCGGATACGCTGAATGAAGATTTTTTGCGTTGCGAACCAGAAGGGTGGGGTCGGCAAGACCACGACGAGCGTGAATCTCGCCGCGAGCCTCGCATCGCAAGGCCAGCGCGTATTGCTGATCGATCTCGATCCGCAAGGCAACGCGACGATGGGCAGCGGCATCGACAAGAGCCAGTGTGAAACCACGGTCTACGAGGTTCTCGTCGACGGCGCGACGATCGAAGCGGCGGCCGTCAAGTCCGAAGCCGCCGGGTATGACGTGCTGCCCTCGAATCGCGAACTCGCGGGTGCCGAGATCGAACTCGTCTCGCTCGACGCGCGCGAGAAGCGGCTCAAGCAGGCGCTTGAAGCCGCCGCCGATCGGTACGATTTCGTGCTCATCGATTGCCCGCCTGCGCTTTCGCTGTTGACGCTCAACGGCCTGTGTTCGGCCAACGGCGTCATCATTCCGATGCAGTGCGAATATTTTGCGCTCGAAGGCCTGTCCGATCTGGTCAACACGATCAAGCAGGTGCACGCGAATCTGAACCGTGATCTGAAGGTCATCGGCTTGCTGCGCGTGATGTTCGATCCGCGCGTGACGCTCCAGCAGCAAGTGTCCGAACAGCTCAAGCAGCACTTCGGCGACAAGGTGTTCGACGCCGTGATCCCGCGCAATGTCCGTTTGGCCGAGGCGCCGAGTTATGGATTGCCGGGTATCGTTTTCGATCGCGCCTCACGTGGCGCGCAAGCGTATCTGCAATTCGGCAGCGAAATGATCGATCGCATTCGCACGCTCTGATCGACGTGAAAGCATTTCGTAATATCAGCCCATCGGACACACCGTCATGAACGCAGCAGCTGTAAAAAAGAAGGGGCTCGGCCGCGGGCTCGAAGCCTTGCTCGGCGGTAGCGCCGACATCACCGAGGCGGTTCGCGAGGAAGGCGTGCCGACCACGCTGCCGCTGCATCGCCTGCAGGCGGGGAAATACCAGCCGCGTACGCGGATGGACGAAGGCGCGCTGCAGGAACTCGCGGCGAGCATCCGCGCGCAAGGGCTCATGCAGCCGATTCTCGTGCGGGGCGTCGGTGGCGAGCAGTACGAGATCATCGCGGGCGAACGGCGTTTTCGCGCGGCGCGTCTTGCCGGACTCAGCGAAGTGCCGGTCCTCGTCAAGGACGTGCCCGATCAGGCCGCCGCCGCGATGGCGCTGATCGAGAACATCCAGCGCGAAGATCTGAATCCGCTTGAAGAAGCGCAAGGCATTCAGCGTTTGCTCGACGATTTCAGCTTTACCCACGAGCAGGCTGCCGAAGCGGTCGGACGCTCGCGTAGCGCGGTGTCGAACTTGTTGCGCTTGCTGAATCTTGCGGCACCCGTGCAGACGATGCTGCTGGCGGGCGACCTCGACATGGGCCATGCGCGCGCGCTGCTGTCGGTCGACGCCGCGTCGCAAATCACGCTTGCGAATCAGGTCGTCAACAAGCGCATGTCCGTCCGCGATGCGGAAAAACTCGTCGCCGAATCGCTGAAGCCGGGTCCGAATGCCGCGCGCCGCGCGAAGGCGCCCGGTGCGAATGATCGCGATGTCCAGCGTCTCGAGGAAGAACTCTCGGATTTGTTGGCCGCGGCCGTCAAGATCAAGATGGGCCGTAGGGGCAGGGGACAGGTCACGATCGAATTCGGTGATCTCGATTCGCTCGAGGGCATCCTTGGACGTCTGCGCGGCGGTGAAGCGGCGTGACATGGCATGACGCGTGCGCATCCGATCGGATGTGCGCGCGCACCGGTTGCACTTCGGGCCGGGCATTGCGCCCGATCGAAGGATGTCGAACCCCGTTCCGCCCTCGTCGTTGCCCTAACACATCGCCATGCGATCCATCGTTGCGTTCATCAAACGCGAAGCCGTTTTGATCGTTCTGCTTGTCGCGCTCATCGCGCTACAAGCCCTGCGTCCGCAATCCGCGCATGCGTTGATCGCGATGATCGACGGCGAGACCTTGCTGACGCTCGGCGGTCTGCTGGTCCTCACGAAAGCCATCGAACACACGGGCGCGATGCATTGGGCCGCGCAGCGCTTGATTCATCGCGTGCATACCGAGCGTGGCCTCGCGCTCGTGCTTGTTCTATTCGCGGCCGCGATTTCGACGGTATTGACGAACGATGTCGCGCTGTTTGCCGTCATTCCGATTGCGATCTCGATCCAGCAACTGGTCGCGCTATCGCTGCGTCGTCTCGTGATCGTCATCGCGATCGCCGTCAATGCGGGGTCGATCCTGACGCCGCTCGGCAATCCGCAGAATCTGTTTCTCTGGCACGCGAGCGGTGTTTCTTTCGGCGGCTTCGTCGTGACCCTCGCGCCGCTGACGCTGATCCTGATCGCGGGCCTCGTTGTTTTGACGTGCGCGATCTTTCACGCGCGCAGGCTCGACATACCCGACGGCGTCGATCACGTGCGCGTCGATCGCCGCGCCTTTGCGATCGCGGCCGTCACGTTCGCGGCATTCGTCGCGATCGCCGATCTTCACCATGCGGCATGGGGATGCGCGCTGGTGCTCATCGTCTTCGGCGTGTCCCGCTGGCGCACGATTCTGGAAATCGACTGGCTGCTGCTCGCGGTCTTCGCCTTGATGTTCATCGTGCTGCGCTCGGTCGCGAATCTTCCGCTGATCCACGATCTCTGTGCGCATGCGAATCTCGACGAACCCATGCGCGCCTATGTCGCGGGCGCGATAACGTCGCAGGTCATCAGCAATGTGCCGGCGGCGATTATGCTCGAATCGTTCACACAACGATGGCAGGCTCTTGCGTATGGGGTCAGCGTCGGCGGCTTCGGCTGGTGCATCGGCTCGCTCGCGAACCTGATTGCGATGCGGCTCGCGCCCGTCAAGGGATTGTTCTGGCGCTTTCATCTGTTATCGCTGCCGTTTTTCGTATTTGCCGCGATCGCCGGCGCGTATCTGATCCACGCACTTTGAGCGATGAAAAGCGGTCGCGTCGTTGGCCGATTCACACGGTTTAACGAAGGAGGCGAGTGCAAGCGACAAGGCTGAGGCGTAAGGAATCTTTCGGTTACGTAAGCCTTTCATTGGCAAGGCTTTCCCGATGTTTTTGGCGTACGTAAAGGCTTGAATTGCCTGTAAGAATCACTTACAATCGCCCGGATTTATTTGCGCGACACAGTCGAAAGCTGAGCGAAAGCTCGGTTGGTTATTGGGGACAT
Organism: Pararobbsia silviterrae; assembly: GCF_003628125.1. Taxonomy (GTDB): domain Bacteria; phylum Pseudomonadota; class Gammaproteobacteria; order Burkholderiales; family Burkholderiaceae; genus Pararobbsia; species Pararobbsia silviterrae. The sequence continues at coordinate 142,500 of NZ_RBZU01000001.1, read as the reverse complement.
GGATGGCCGGCGGCGAGTCGAACGGAATCAGCAGGAATGCGTTCGATGAGGACTCCGCAAAGGCGCCGGATTTCGAGTCGAGGCGTGCGACACACGCATCCTCTTCTTTGAACGGCGCCGCGTCGCATGCGCTGCACCGTTCAGCGCACGAAGCCGCGAGTTCACGGATGACCGACCCTTCCGCAGCAAACCACACCGGGCAGCAGCGATCACCGCAGCAAGGCGCCACGACGAACGACCTCCGTCAGACGACGGAAGGCTCGAACGCCGCGAGCGACTCGCCGGCCGCAGCTCACGACGACTGGGATGTCGAGCAAACAGACAACAATATCGTTCCGCTCACACGTGCCGAAGCCGAGCAGTTGTTTGGCGCCAAGGTGAGTCGTCCATCGCGCGTTACGCCGTTCAAAGTCGTGGCTGCGCAAATGGTTGTGTCCCTGGTTGCAGCCCTGATTTGCTGGCAGTTCCTGAGCCGGCCGGGGGATGCCGCGCGATCGGCGCTATTGGGTGGAGCGATTTGCTGGGTACCGGGCGCGTTGTTCGCGTTACGCCTGAGGGGGTTTGGCAGTCAGCAGTCGGTCGTCGGCCTGATGGTCGGCGAGGCGATCAAGATGGGGGTGACCGTGGCCATGTTCGTGGTCATTGCAGAGTTCGTCCCCGATGTTCGCTGGTTGCCGTTGCTGTTAACCTACCTCGTTGCGCTGAAGACCTACTGGGTCGCGCTGGCGTTGCGCTGAGACATCCCCGGAGCGCCCTGCGCGCGGGATCGACAATTTTTTATTTGGGGTGTTTGACAGACATGGCCGCAGCCGAACCGCACTTGATGGATCCGTCCGAGTACATCTCGCACCACTTGACCAATTTCGCGAGCAAGCATCAGACGAGCATCGTCGACTTCTCGGTCTGGAATTGGGACACGCTGTTCTGGTCGGTGCTCATGGGCATCGCGACGATCGTCATCCTCTACGCGGCGGCCCGCAAGGCATCGCCTGGCGTGCCGGGTCGCTTCCAGTGCGCGATCGAAATGCTCGTCGAGATGGTCGAAGACCAATCGAAGGCCATGATTCACGGCAATCGCCGTTTCATCGCCCCGCTCGCGCTGACCGTGTTCGTCTGGGTCGCGCTGATGAACTCGCTCGACTTCTTGCCGGTTGACCTTGCAGGCCGCGTGCTCGGCTGGGTCGGCCTGTCCGGCACCATCGACCATATGCGCATCGTGCCGACCGCCGACCTCAACGGCACGCTCGGTATCGCGCTGGGCGTGTTCGTGCTGATGATCTACTACAACTTCAAGATCAAGGGCGCGGGCGGCTTCATTCACGAACTGCTGTCGGCGCCGTTCGGTGCGCATCCGCTGCTGTGGCTGCCGAACCTGCTGCTCAACATCATCGAATTCCTCGCCAAGACCATCTCTCTGGGGATGCGGCTGTTCGGCAACATGTATGCCGGTGAACTGCTGTTCCTGCTGATCGCGCTGCTCGGCTCGATCTGGAGCTTTGGCGCGGATACGTCGGTGCTCGGTTTTGTCGGTCACGTGATTGCGGGTAGCGTGTGGGCGATCTTCCACATTCTGATCGTGCTGCTGCAAGCCTTCATTTTCATGATGCTGACGCTCGTGTACCTCGGTCAGGCGCACGACGCGCACTAAGCAGTGACAGTCATCGAAACAGTTTCAAGCTTCATCCGTTTTTGATTTTCTGTTCTTCAAGTTCTTAAGACTTTTCACAAAGGAGTGATCATGCAAGCTTTCATCGCCAACATCCAAGGTCTGACCGCCATCGGTATCGGCATCATCATCGGCCTGGGTGCAATTGGCGCCTGTATCGGTATCGGTCTGATGGGCGGCAAGTACATCGAAGCATGCGCACGCCAGCCTGAACTGATGAACCCGCTGCAAACGAAGATGTTCCTGCTGGCAGGTCTGATCGACGCGGCATTCCTGATCGGTGTCGGTGTGGCAATGCTGTTCGCGTTCGCGAACCCGCTGCTGTCGAAGCTCGCAGGCTGAGCGGACTCGGAAGTCCTCGCCCCGCTCTAAACCGAACGGGGACGGCGAAGTAGGAAAACGCGCGGGACACCGTGTTCGCGAATGCGCCGAACCGGCCCGCGCTTTCCTTTGAGCCACCCATCCGACCAAGACACAGTAAGGAAACACCGTGAATCTCAACGCTACCCTGCTCGCGCAAATGGTCGTGTTCCTGATCCTCGCGTGGTTCACGATGAAATTCGTGTGGCCGCCGCTGATCAAGGCACTCGACGAGCGTTCGCAGAAGATCGCCGATGGGCTCGCCGCCGCTGAAAAGGGCAAGGCCGAGCTCGATGCCGCGAACAAGCGCGTCGACCAGGAACTCTCGCAGGCACGCAACGAAGGCCAGGCGCGTATCGCCGACGCCGAGAAGCGTGCGCAAGTCGTCGCCGACGAGATCAAGCGCAATGCGCAGGCGGAAGCCGCGCGCATCGTCGCCGCTGCGAAGGCCGATGCCGACCAGCAGATCATCAAGGCGCGCGAATCGTTGCGTGGTGAAGTCGCCGCACTGGCCGTGCGTGGTGCCGAGCAGATCCTCAAGCGCGAGATCGATGCCAATGCTCACGCCCAGCTGCTGAACCAACTCAAAGCCGAGCTCTGATCATGGCCGAACTTGCCACCATCGCCCGCCCGTACGCCGAAGCGCTGTTCGATGTCGCCAAGACCGGCGATCTGTCGCAATGGTCCGACTTCGTCAACGAGCTCGCCGCGTTCGCTGCACAGCCCGAGCTGTTGTCGGTCGCCGGCAACCCGAAGATCGGCCGCGATCAGCTGTACACGCTGATCCTGTCGCTCTCGAAGTCGCCGCTCGCCGCGAGCGAGCCGCGCGCGCAGAACTTCCTGCGCGCGATCCTCGACAACCATCGTCTCGATGTGCTGTCGCAGGTCGCCGAACAGTTCGACGCGCTCAAGAACGCGCAGGAAGGCGCCGCGGATGTGATCATCGACAGCGCATTTCCGCTCGACGGTCAGCCGCTCGCCGAGCTCGTCGCGACGCTGGAACGCAAGTTCGGCCGCAAGCTGAAGCCCCATGTGAACGTCGATCCGTCGCTGATCGGCGGCGTGAAGGTGACGGTTGGCGACGAAGTGCTGGATACGTCGGTCCGTGCGCGCCTTGCCCAGATGCAGGTCGCGCTGGCCGCCTGACGCGAAGAATCTTTGGCCGCGAGAAGTCTCGCGCCGCGCGCTCCGTGCATACCGTACGGGCCCCGCGACCAGGCGACCCGTGCGAAGCCGCAGGCACGCAACAGAATTGAACATTAGGAGCGAACATGCAACTCAATCCCTCTGAAATCAGCGAGCTGATCAAGAGCCGGATTCAAGGTCTCGAATCCGGCGCAGACGTTCGCAATCAGGGAACGGTCATCTCGGTGACCGACGGTATCTGCCGTATCCACGGCCTGTCGGACGTGATGCAGGGCGAAATGCTCGAGTTCCCGGGCAACACGTTCGGCCTCGCGCTGAACCTCGAGCGCGACTCGGTCGGCGCCGTGATTCTCGGTGAGTACGAACACATCTCGGAAGGCGATACCGTCAAGTGCACGGGCCGCATTCTCGAAGTGCCGATCGGCCCCGAACTCGTCGGCCGCGTGGTCGATGCGCTCGGCAACCCGATCGACGGCAAGGGCCCGATCAACGCGAAGCAAACCGATGCGATCGAAAAGATCGCACCGGGCGTCATTTGGCGTAAGGGCGTGTCGGAGCCGGTTCAGACGGGTCTGAAGTCGATCGACGCGATGGTGCCGATCGGCCGCGGTCAGCGCGAGCTGATCATCGGCGACCGTCAGACGGGCAAGACCGCCGTCGCCGTCGACGCGATCATCAATCAGAAGGGCAAGAACCTCTTCTGTATCTACGTCGCGATCGGCCAGAAGGCATCGTCGATCATGAACGTCGTGCGCAAGCTCGAAGAAAGCGGCGCGATGGAATACACGGTGGTCGTCGCCGCGTCGGCGTCGGAATCGGCCGCGATGCAATACATCGCACCGTATGCCGGCTGCACGATGGGCGAATACTTCCGCGACCGCGGTCAAGACGCGCTGATCATTTATGACGATTTGACCAAGCAAGCTTGGGCATACCGTCAGATCTCGCTGCTGCTGCGCCGTCCGCCGGGCCGCGAAGCGTACCCGGGTGACGTGTTCTATCTGCACTCGCGTCTGCTCGAGCGCGCGGCGCGCGTGTCGGAAGACTACGTCGAGAAGTTCACGAACGGTGAAGTCAAGGGCAAGAGCGGTTCGCTGACGGCGCTGCCCGTCATTGAAACGCAGGCCGGCGACGTGACCGCGTTCGTTCCGACGAACGTGATCTCGATTACCGACGGTCAGATCTTCCTGGAAACCGACTTGTTCAACGCCGGTATCCGTCCCGCGATCAACGCCGGTATTTCGGTGTCGCGCGTCGGTGGCGCTGCGCAGACGAAGGTCATCAAGAAGCTGTCGGGCGGTATCCGTACCGACCTCGCGCAGTACCGCGAGCTCGCCGCGTTCGCGCAATTCGCGTCGGACCTCGACGCCGCGACGCGCAAGCAGCTCGAACGCGGCCGCCGCGTGACGGAACTGCTCAAGCAGCCGCAATACCAACCGCTCCAAGTGTGGGAACTGGCTGTCTCGCTGTTCGCCGCGAATAACGGTTACCTCGACGATCTCGAAGTCAACAAGGTGCTCGACTTCGAAAAGGGCCTGCGCGATGTGCTCAAGAGCAAGCACGCGGACCTGATCGGCCGTATCGAGGACAAGAAGGAACTCACGAAGGAAGACGAGCCGCTGCTGGCAGCTGCGATCGGCGACTTCAAGAAATCCGGCGCCTACTGATCGAACAGCGAACTGATCATGATCCTGCAAGGTGCGCGGCGTGCCGCGCACCGAGCGAACAAGGAGTAGGCAATGGCCGGAATGAAGGAAATCCGCGGCAAGATCAAGAGCGTGCAAAACACGCGAAAGATCACGAAGGCGATGGAGATGGTCGCCGCATCGAAGATGCGCCGCGCGCAGGAGCGCATGCGTCACGCGCGTCCGTATGCCGACAAGGTCCGCGACATCGCCGCGCATATGGCGCAGGCGAACCCCGAGTACAAGCACCCGTTCATGGTCAAGCATGCGGGCGCGAAGCACGTGGGCGTCGTGCTCGTCACGACGGACAAGGGCCTGTGCGGCGGCATGAACACCAACGTGATGCGCGCCGCGCTGAACAAGTTCAAGGAACTTGAACAGCAAGGTCTGCGGATCGAAGCGACGGCCATCGGCGGCAAGGGTCTCGGTTTTCTGTCGCGACTCAATGCGAAGGTGGTTTCGCAGGTCGTTCAGCTCGGCGACACGCCTCACCTCGAAAAGCTCATCGGCGCAGTCAAGGTGCAGCTCGACGCGTATGCGGCAGGCCAACTCGACGCGGTCTATATCGGTTACACGCGCTTCGTCAACACGATGAAGCAGGAAGCGGTGATCGAACAGCTGCTGCCGCTCGACGAACGCTTCGGCGAGCGCGAGGGTGCGGGCGGTGCGGGCCCGTCGTCGGGTGTCGGCGGCGCGCAGAAGCATTCGTGGGATTACCTCTACGAACCCGATGCGCAGACGGTCGTCGACGATTTGCTCGTGCGGTACGTCGAAGCACTCGTTTATCAGGCGGTGGCTGAAAACATGGCGTCCGAGCAATCGGCGCGCATGGTCGCGATGAAGGCAGCGTCCGACAACGCGAAGACGGTCATCCACGAATTGCAGCTGGTCTACAACAAGAGCCGCCAGGCAGCGATCACGAAAGAGCTTTCGGAGATCGTCGGCGGCGCCGCTGCGGTTTAACGCTTCGCTGCGCGGCGGTGCCGTGCGCGACATATGAATCAAGTATCGAAAGGAAAAGCGATGACTACTGCTACTGGTTTGGTAGAAGGCAAGATCGTTCAGTGTATCGGCGCCGTGATCGACGTGGAGTTTCCGCGTACGAACATGCCGAAGATCTATGACGCGCTCATTCTCGAAGGCTCGGAACTGACGCTCGAAGTCCAGCAACAGCTCGGCGACGGCGTCGTGCGCACGATCTGTCTGGGTTCGGCGGACGGTCTGCGCCGCGGTCTGACGGTCAAGAATCTCGGCCACGGCATTCAGGTGCCGGTCGGCACGCCGACGCTGGGCCGCATCATGGACGTGCTCGGTCGTCCGATCGACGAAGCCGGCGAGATCAGCCAGGAAAACGTACGCGCGATTCACCAGAAAGCGCCGAAGTTCGACGAGCTCTCGCCGTCGACGGAACTGCTCGAAACGGGTATCAAGGTGATCGACTTGGTCTGCCCGTTCGCGAAGGGCGGTAAGGTCGGTCTGTTCGGCGGTGCCGGTGTCGGCAAGACCGTCAACATGATGGAACTGATCAACAACATCGCGAAGGAGCACGGCGGTTACTCCGTGTTCGCGGGCGTGGGCGAGCGTACCCGTGAGGGCAACGACTTCTACCACGAAATGAAGGACTCGAACGTTCTCGACAAGGTCGCGCTGGTCTACGGCCAGATGAACGAGCCGCCGGGCAACCGTCTGCGCGTGGCGCTGACGGGTCTGACGATGGCCGAGCACTTCCGCGACGAAGGTCGTGACGTGCTGTTCTTCGTCGACAACATCTACCGTTTCACGCTCGCCGGTACGGAAGTGTCGGCACTGCTCGGCCGTATGCCGTCGGCAGTGGGCTATCAGCCGACGCTGGCTGAAGAAATGGGCCGTCTGCAAGAGCGTATTACGTCGACCAAGCAAGGCTCGATTACGTCGGTTCAGGCCGTGTACGTCCCTGCGGATGACTTGACCGACCCGTCGCCCGCGACGACCTTCGGTCACTTGGACGCGACCGTCGTGCTTTCGCGTGACATCGCATCGCTCGGTATCTATCCGGCGGTTGACCCGCTCGATTCGACCTCGCGTCAGATCGATCCGAACGTCATCGGCGAAGAGCACTACACGGTCACGCGCCGTGTGCAGGTCACGCTGCAGCGCTACAAGGAACTGCGCGACATCATCGCGATTCTGGGCATGGACGAACTGTCGCCGGAAGACAAGCTGAGCGTCGCGCGTGCGCGGAAGATTCAGCGTTTCCTGTCGCAGCCGTTCCACGTCGCGGAAGTGTTCACGGGCGCGCCGGGCAAGTACGTTCCGCTCAAGGAAACGATCCGCGGCTTCAAGATGATCGTTGACGGCGAGTGCGACCACCTGCCCGAGCAAGCGTTCTACATGGTCGGCACGATCGACGAAGCGTTCGAGAAGGCCAAGAAGATCCAGTAACGGCCGCGGCCTGACGCAGTGCGGATCGTGTCTTCGCAAGGGGACGCGATGCACTGCGCGGGCAGCAAGCAGGAGTCGATATGGCAAGCATCAAAGTAGACGTCGTCAGCGCGGAAGAGCAGATCTTCTCGGGCCAGGCGAAGTTCGTCAGCCTGCCCGGCGAAGCGGGCGAGCTGGGTATTCTGCCGGGGCATGCGCCGCTGATCACGCGCATTCGTCCGGGCACGGTCGAGATCGAGACCGAGAACGGCCAGACCGAATTGGTGTTCGTGGCGGGCGGGATTCTCGAAGTGCAGCCGACCAACGTGACCGTGCTGGCCGACACCGCGATTCGCGGCAAGGACCTGGACGAAGCGAAGGCCGAGCAGGCACGCCGTGCGGCCGAAGAAGCGTTGCAAAACACGGGCGCGAACCTCGAATACGCGACGGCGCAAGCCGAGCTCGCGTATGCGACGGCTCAGCTCGCTGCGATTCAACGCATGCGTCGTCGTCGCGGTCAGCAGTAATCGGTATCACGCGCGTCGGCCTGTGTGCCGATGCGCGATGTTTCAAAGCCAAAGGGGCAGTCCATCGGACTGCCCCTTTGGCTTTTGCACGGACGTAAATTGCGCGACAGGATGTGCGCGAACGGACGTCAGTCACGATGTCGCTTGATCTCGACGTCGAAGTGGCGGCGGGAACAGATCCGTCACCTGAACACGCGAAGCGACTTGGCGTACGGGTCTAGGGCTCGCTGATCGCTGATCGCTGAACGCGATGTCGAGTGTCGAGCGCATCGCGATTGACCAAGATCTTGGGGCCGGTGCAAAGCGTCAACGTTGGCTACGCCGGCTGCGTCGATCGTCAAGATCGCGGCGTCAAAGCATGCGCCCCTGGCGAAGCAGGGGCGCATGGGCGGCTTTCGAACAGCGAAGCCGCATTGCCGATTTTCCGTTGGATCAGCCGTGCTGGTCGTCGTGTCCGCGATTGCCTTGCGGTTCCTGACGGCCCTGCTGCGGTGCCGGATGAGGCTGCTCACGCTGCGGTTGCGGAGCCTGTGCACGACGCTGCGCTTCCGCGGCCTGCTGACGTTGCTGAGCCTGTGCCTGTGCAGCACGTTGCTGTTGTTCCGCTTGTTGATGCTGTGCGGCCGCGCGTTGCTGCTCCTGCTGCGCACGCTGTTGCTGAGCGCGTTGCTGCTCCTGCTGTGCCTGCATCTGCTGGCTGCGTTGTTGCTCTTGCTGCGCACGCTGTTGCTGAGCGCGTTGCTGCTCCTGTTGGGCCTGCGCCTGCTGATTGCGTTGCTGCTCCTGCTGGGCCTGCGCCTGCTGAGCGCGTTGCTGTTCCTGCTGGGCTTGCGCCTGCTGACTGCGTTGCTGCTCCTGCTGGGCCTGCGCCTGCTGATTGCGTTGCTGTTCCTGCTGAGCTTGCATCTGCTGCGCGCGCTGCGATTCCTGCTGCGCTTGCCCGCGCGGTTCTTGACCGTTCGGCTCGGCGCCCGGACGGCCGCCTTGCTGTTGCATCGCGCTGGGCGGACGCGGCACGCCGTTATCACGCGAGGCCGCCGATCCTTGCTCGGGACGCTGCGCCTCGGAAGGGCCACGCGCGCCGCCAGGCTGCGCCGTCGGCGGCTGTCCGGGGCGAGCGGATTCCGTCATCGCGTTCGGTGTGCGCGCGGGCTGGCCCGCTTCCGGCGTCGGCGCCCGATGCTCGGCCTGGACCACGCGGAAGCCCGGTTGTCCGCCCGCGTGTGCTTGCGCCTGTGCCGGCGACGGTGCGCCCGGACGCGCGGGCGTGTTCGCCGCACCTGCGGCATGCAGATAACTTGCCGGCGGCGACGTGCGCACGACAGGCTGGCCTGCGCCCGGCACCGTGCCGCCCGACTTCGCGAAGTGCTGGGCGAGCGTATCGCGATAGGCGAATGGCGTCGGCGGCGTGCGCGTCGCGATCACATCGCGTTGCGCGACGGCTTGAGGGGGGCGAACGTTCGAGGGCCGCAATGCGCCGCCGAAGCTCTCGCGCACCGGCGCGATCGACGGCGCGCCCGCGCCGAACGTCGCGCGCTGGACTTGCGTGGCCGCGAGCGGTTGACCGTATCGACGCGTATCCTGCCCACGCACGAACTGATTGGCCGGCATGCCCATGACCGCGCCCGGCGCGCCACGGTTCATATAGGTAATGCGATTGTTGATCACCGTATTGTTGACGACGGTGATGTGCGTGTCGTTCACGCGATTGTAGTAACCGGGACTGTAGTGATACGCGGGCCGCCAGGGTTCACCCGGGCCCAGCGCCAGCCATGCGACGCCGGCCGCCGCTGTCGCGCCGATCGCCAGCGAGACGTTCCAGCCGCCATTGTCGCCGCCGACGAACGCGACGAGCGCCGGTGAATAGCACGGCGGAGCGGTCGCGACGACGGGACCCGGCACCCACGCCCACTGGTTGTGCCAATACGCCCAGCGACCGTAGTGGAAAGGCGCGAAGCCCCAGGGCGCATCGTCGACCCACGTCCAACCCCACGGTGCGACCCATGCCCAATGACCTTGATGGTAGGGCGCCCATCCCGCGGCGACGCGCGGCACCCAGACCGCGCCGTAGTCGGGCGCCTGTTCCCACGAACCGTTCTGATCGAGGTCTTCGTAACCCGGCACGTCGCGCGAGACATAACGCGCCGACGGCGAGTTGTCTTCGGCGCGATCCCGCGTGTAGGCCCAGTCGTCAAATGCGTCGAGCGCCGGCGCCGAGCCGTTCGCCGTCTGTTGAAGATTCGTACCGCTGAACGTGATCTGCTGCCCCGCGCCGAGTTGGACCGAGCCCGTATCGCCATACGCGGTCATCGTGCCGTCGCGGACCGTGACCGTCGTCGTGCTGCCGTCGGGCGCCGCGTCGACGCGGTAGATGCCCGGCCCGTTCGCCTGCAACGCGACGTTCGGCGTGTCGACTTCGTAATTCTGTCCCGCGGGCAGTTCGCGCACGCGCGATTCAAGCGTGCCTTGCGCGAGCTTGATCTGCGCGTTCTGATCATCAAGATTGACGATGCTGACCGCAGTCTGCGAGCCGAGACGCAGCGCCGTCGAACCGATATGCAATTCCGAGCGGCCGCCGTTGTCGACCCAGAGCTGATCGCCGGTCGTCATCGGCCGGTTGAGTTCGGCATAGGCCCAGTCGCTGCCGCCCGCCGGCTCGAAAGTCACGGACCCATCGAAATAGTTGAGCCGCGCGACACGTCCGGGCGGATCCGCGGCCGGCGTGCCGGCATCGAGCTGCGTGGGCTCCGGGGCGTCTTGCGCGATCGCCGCGCTACCGAGGCTTGCCAGCACGAATGTCAGCGAAACGGCGCGTGCGATGCGCCACGAGATGGGCTTGTTCATTGTTTCTCCGGTCGTCCTATTCGAGATGTCGGACGTAATCAGGGTAACGCGGCAAGATCATTTCACGCTGACGCGCTTTGTAACGCAAATACGCGCCGTTGTAACAAGGTATGAAGTGAATTAGCCCCTTCCTTCGTTCACGCACATACGATTCCAGCGATCGCGACATCATGGGGAAGCCGCACGACGCTTTGCGATCCCGACGTGCTGACTCGCGCAAGATTCGGTCCCATCCGGTCGTGATCGCGGATGCGGCCGACTTCGAAAAAGCAGGGTTTGAAGCAATACCAGCATGCGGGGCGTCTGGCGAAAATCGATGCGACCGGCGGCGACAGGGCTACCGGCGTCCAGCGTTTATTGCGGAGACACGAGGATGAACGAAGCCGCTCAGGCCGACGACGCCATCATTGCACCGCGCGATGGCGTGTCCTATGTGCGTGGCACGACGCATATCGCGCTGCTCGATTCGACGGTCAGCCGCGTGCTTCGCGATACGGTTCGCCGGTTTCCCGGCCGAGACGCGGTCGTGTTCAGCGACCAGCATATTCGCTGGACTTGGAAAGCGTTCGACGAACAGGTCGATGCGCTTGCGCTCGGTTTGCTCGAACTCGGCGTCAAAAAGGGCGACCGCGTTGCCATTTGGTCGCCGAATCGCGCGGAGTGGCTCGTGACGCAGTTCGCGACCGCGCGGATCGGCGCGATTCTCGTGAATATCAATCCGGCGTACCGGTTGCACGAGCTCGAATACGCGCTCAATAAAGTCGGCTGTACGGTGCTGATCTCGGCCGTGCGTTTCAAGACCTCCGACTATCTCGACATGCTGCGCACGCTTGCGCCCGAGCTCGACGCGGGGCACGCGCGCCTGTCGAGCGCGCGTCTGCCGCATCTGACCTATGTCGTGCAAATGGGCGAAGCGGCCGTGGCGGGCATGCTCCGCTATGCGGATGTCGTGCACTCGGGCATGCAGGCGCGGCAATGCGCGGGCGCGACGCGACTCGCGGCCGGCGAGGCGACGCTTCACTGCGACGAGCCCATCAACATACAGTTCACGAGCGGCACGACGGGCAACCCGAAGGGTGCGACGCTCACGCATCGGAATATCGTCAACAACGGACGCTTTATCGGCATGGCGATGAAGCTCGACGAACGCGATGCGCTGTGCATTCCCGTGCCGTTCTATCACTGCTTCGGCATGGTGCTCGGGGTCCTTGCGTGTGTCTCGTCGGGCGCGAAGATGGTGTTCCCGTGCGAAGGCTTCGATGCCGGCGCGACATTGCGGGCGGTCTCGATCGAACGGTGTACGGGCCTGCATGGCGTGCCGACGATGTTCATCGCCGAGCTCGATCACCCCGAGTTCGAATCGTTCGACTTGCGTAGCTTGCGCACGGGCATCATGGCCGGTTCGCCGTGCCCGATCGAAACGATGAAGAAGGTCGTCTCGCGCATGCACATGGCCGAGGTCACGATCGCGTACGGCATGACAGAAACGAGCCCCGTGTCGTTCCAGAGTTCGACGGAGGATCCGCTCGACAAACGCGTGACGACGGTCGGCCGGATTCAGCCCCATCTCGAAGTCCGCATCGTCGGCCCTGACGGCGATACCGTTCCCGTCGGCGTCAAGGGCGAACTCTGGACGCGCGGGTATTCGGTCATGGTCGGCTACTGGGATGACGACGATAAAACGCGTGAAGCCATCGTCGACGGATGGATGCGGACCGGCGACCTCGCCACGCTCGACGAGGACGGATATTGCAACATCGTGGGCCGCGTCAAAGACATGCTGATCCGCGGCGGTGAAAACGTTTATCCGCGCGAAATCGAGGAGTTTCTGTTTCAACATCCCGACGTTCAAAGCGTTCAGGTGTTCGGTGTGCCCGATGCGAAATACGGCGAGGAAATCTGCGCGTGGATTGTGCCGAAGCCGGGGCGCACGCTGACCGACGTGGATATTCGGCAATTCTGCGAAGGCCAGATCGCCCACTTCAAGATTCCGCGCTATATCCGCTTTGTCGACGCGATCCCGATGACGGTAACCGGCAAGGCGCAGAAATTCGTGATGCGGGACCGCATGATCGAGGAATTGGGCTTGAAGACGGCGAAAACGGCCTGAATGCGCCGCGCCGGCGCGATCTGCCGCATGGGCCATATCTGCGGGGGCGAAACCCTGCAGTATTGAAAGCTAGAAAAGCGGGACGAAAAAAAGCGGGCCTTAGGGCCCGCTAAAAACCACACGCTACGGGGTTAGCGCGAGGAGACCAATGTTGGGTACCGTTGAATAACAGGCCATGCAGCAGGTGGAACACTAGACTTGCTGCAAGCCGGGCATCGAGCGTCAGGTAGAACTCCAGACTTGCCGCCGATCCACAAGCACGACGAGTAGAACACTAGACTTGTCGTGAACGGCCCCTGCAAGGATGCCCCTCATCGAGGGCTTCGGCGAACCGACCGACCACTGAATCCGACGTCCGCTCACGTCATATCCAGCGGTGCACATCCGTGCAGATACCGTTGAAGGGCATTGTGGGTCAATTCATATCCGGTTGGCGTAACAAAGTGTTTCAGGTTGTAACCCGCGCCCAGCAAGGGTTTCAGCCATTTCGAACGCGATTTCAAACGCAATTTCGACCGATTTTAGCGTCATGTTTAGTCGCTGTCGGTCGATCGGCCGCACGGTATTCGAAATGTAAAAAATACCGAGATCAGTCGTTTGATCGATCTCCGTCGCATTTCGGATATCTCTTTTTGGCTCGACGTGTCGTCTCGCATGCATCTGAATAGAATGCTCTGCGAACTCGAAATTGCGAACGCGGACGTGCGCGGATCGCAGACATTGGAGTCGTGTTACGCGACCGCATGCGCTCAAACGAGGACTGGCTCTTGAACATTGATCCCCAACTCAATGCCTACTATTCGCAGGTTTCCGCCGCGTTTCCCCCGATCGCGGACGCCGATGCGTTGACCCGGCGCACCCGCAACAAGCAGGTCGCCGAGCGCTTCGCGCCACCCGCGCCGCGGGGCGTGCATATCGACGCGATCGACGTGCCGCTCGAAGGCCGCACGCTCCGCGCGCGCTTGTACCGGCCGTCGCATCTCGACGACGCGCTGCCGCTCGTCGTCTACTACCACGGCGGCGGCTGGGTGCTCGGTGATCTCGATACGCATGAACAGGTCGCGGTCGGGCTCGCGCTCGATGCGGGCGTCGCGGTCGCGTCGATCGACTACCGGCTCGCGCCCGAGCATCCGTTTCCCGCTGCGAACGACGACGCGCTCGACGCGCTGTTCTGGTTCGCCGAGCAGCGGCCGCGATTCGGCCTGTCCGTTCGGCCGATCGGCGTGGCGGGCGACAGCGCGGGCGCATTCCTCGCGACCTATGCGGCGCGTCAGGCCAACGAGATCGTGCCGGGCCTCGTCAAGGCGCAGTTGCTGTTGTACCCGGTCGTGCACCCCGGGATCGATACGCCGAGCTATGAGCGTTTCACGAACGGGCCGGGTCTCACGCGCGGCGAGATGCTCTGGTTCTGGACGACCTTTCTCGACGCGCCCGTCATGGCCGACGGCGCAGGCGAGCGCTGGATGGCCGATCCGCGCGTCAATCTCGTCGCGTCGATTCCCGAGCATGCGCCTGCTGACGCGATCGTCATGGTCGCAGGCGTCGATCCGCTGCGCGACGAAGGCGTCGATTACGCGCGCTTCCTCGAACAGCATGGCGGCGACGTCGAATTGATCGAGGCAAAGGACATGACACACGGCTTTGCCCGTCTCCAGCACATGTCGAACGCCGCGCGCGACTGGATGCGGCAAGCCGGGGTCGCGCTGCGCGAAATGCTCTGACCTCGCGCGGCGCTACTTGAGCCAGGCGTCGACGATGGGCTGGAACGCGCCCGTCGCGCGCAGCAAATGCAGCCATTGATCGACATACTGCTGGAACACGACATCGCCGCGCGGCAGCATGAAGGCCTTCTCTCCGAATTGCAGCGGCGTGTCGGGATTGACCGAGCACAGCGACGGATTGAGCTTGTGCTGCAGCATCGTCTCCGACGCATCGGTGATCATCACGTCGGCCTTTCCGTCGGCGATCTGCCGAAAGATCGTGACGTTGTCCGGGTAGACCTCGAGATGCGCATGCGACAGATGCTCGCGCGCGAACTTCTCGTTCGTGCCGCCCGGATTCACGATCACGCGCACGCTCGGCTGGTCGATCTGCGCAAGCGTCTGGAACCGGCTCACATCGGCGCAGCGCGCGATCGGCGTCTTGCCGTCGACGAGGTAGGGCGTCGAGAACGCCGCGCGTTTCTGGCGCTCGAGCGTCGTCGAGACCCCGCCGATCGCGATATCGCATCGGCCGATGAAATCGTCGGTGAGTTTCGGCCAGGTCGTCGCGACGTACTCGATCTCGGCGCCGAGCGACCGCGCGAGCGACGCGGCGAGATCGATGTCGATGCCCTCGTAACGGCCATCGGGGCGCAGGAATGCATACGGCTTGTAGTCTCCGGTCGTGCAGACGCGGAGTCGATGCGATGCGAGCACCGTGTCGAGCCGCGATCCGGCCGCGCCCGGCGTGGCGCTTGAGGAGGTCGAGGCGGTCGAGGGGGACGGCGAACCCGCATGCGGGTTCGTTGATCCGGCCGTGCTGGACGCGTTGGGGGCGGCCGATTCCACCGCGATCGGCGAGGACTGCACTTGTGCCGTCGCGGTGGTGGAGACGATCGCGATCGACGTCGCGCACGCGAGCGCGAGGCAACGCCCCGCGACAAACGCTCCCCATCGGAGCGGCGAGCCGAATCCACGGAGGCCGTTGGATCCGCGGGCGCCACGCGCATGGCGTCCGGTCGTGAGCGGGGTCGCGTCTCGGGTGGTGTTGCGTGTCGCGTCTGCTATGAGTCCTGCTCGCATCGGAAGCCCTCGAATCAAATGTCGCGTTGGCGTGGTGTCGGCGTCGTGCCTCGACGCGTGCACGCATGATAAGGACGGATGCGCGAACTGCCCACCTAGCCGGATGGCCAATCCTCACGTCGTGCGACCCGAGGCGCCCGCGCACCAAGTCGCGCCCGCTCGGTACTGACCCGATACCGATACCGATACCGATACCGATACCGATACCGATACCGATACCGATACCGATACCGATACCGATACCGATACCGATACCGATACCGATACCGACCCTGGCGCCGACCGGATCGGCACTCAATGCTGCGCCGATACTCGACCAATGCCCCCCACCTTTGGCCGGCCCTCTCGACCCGCTCCGGTAGAATGCGCGTTTGCCCCCCGCCCGAGCACGCCGTGGTCACGACGCTTTCCAACGATACGTTCCTGCGCGCGCTGCGCCGCGAGCCCACCGAATACACGCCCGTCTGGCTCATGCGCCAGGCAGGCCGCTACCTGCCCGAATACCAGGCGACGCGCGCCAAAGCCGGCAGCTTCATGGATCTCGCGCAAAACCCCGATTTCGCGACCGAGGTCACGCTGCAACCGCTCGATCGTTTCCCGCTCGACGCGGCGATCTTGTTCTCGGACATCCTGACGATTCCCGACGCGATGGGCCTCGGCCTGTCGTTCGAGGCCGGCGAAGGGCCGCGTTTCGCACGTCCCGTGCGCACCGAGGACGATGTCGCGCGGCTGGCCGTGCCCGATATCGACCGCTCGCTCAAATATGTGACCGACGCGGTTTCACAGATCCGTCGTGCGCTCGTCGGCTCCGATGGACGCCAGCGTGTGCCGTTGATCGGCTTCTCCGGTAGCCCGTGGACGCTCGCGACCTATATGGTCGAAGGCGCGGGATCGTCGGATTTCCGGCTCGTCAAATCGATGCTCTACGGCCGTCCCGACCTGCTGCACCGGATACTCGACATCAATGCGCGGTCGGTTGCCGCCTATCTGAATGCGCAGATCGACGCCGGCGCGCAAGCCGTGATGATCTTCGATTCATGGGGGGGCGCACTCGCCGACGGGGCGTTCCAGACGTTCTCGCTCGCATACATGAAGCAGGTCATTCGCCTGCTCAAGCGCGAGCGCGACGGCGTGTCGGTGCCCGTCATCGCGTTCACGAAGGGCGGCGGCCTCTGGCTCGACGAACTCGCGGA
Organism: Pararobbsia silviterrae; assembly: GCF_003628125.1. Taxonomy (GTDB): domain Bacteria; phylum Pseudomonadota; class Gammaproteobacteria; order Burkholderiales; family Burkholderiaceae; genus Pararobbsia; species Pararobbsia silviterrae. The sequence continues at coordinate 125,786 of NZ_RBZU01000001.1, read as the reverse complement.
GATCGGCGCGGACGCGCTCGGCCTCGACTGGACCGTTCATCTCGGCCGCGCGCGCGAGCGCATCGGCGATCGCGTCGCGCTCCAGGGCAATCTCGATCCGTCGGCGCTGTTCGCTCCGCCCGACGCCGTGCGCGCCCAGGTCCGCGCGGCGCTCGACGCCTACGGCCCCCATCCGGGACACGTATTCAACCTCGGACACGGCATCAATCAATTCGCGCCGATCGACAGCGTGACGGCGCTTGTCGACGAGGTGCATACCTATAGTCGGACGATTCGCCAGTAAACCGTTCGGCCGTTAAGGGTTGTTGCATCGCGACTCATGGATCTGACACGGCGGTTCGGATGGTCCGCCGGAAGCACCGTCTACGCTGCGTTCCGCGAAAGTCAATACCTCACTTATACACACATGAGGCATTGCGCCGCGTCAAACATCACGAGATCGGGAATGCATTCCTCGAAATCTGAGGTTAATCGTTCAAGCTTTTGATTTATAAGAGTTTTTAATGGCGCTTGGCGCGCGCGAGAGCGCGTGTGGAAAACCGTGCCAGAGCCCGCGCGACGCGGCGTAGGCGGGCTTTTCAACAAAGTTATCCACAGGTTTGCGCGAGCCTCGCAAAATCTTCGTCGAATCCGAAACTTAGCGACAAAGTTGATGTTTTACATGAGGTTCTTCGAATCGCGGCGCCATTCCGTCTTCGAGGCGGTCGATGCCGGGCGAGGTCTGACGTGAACGGCGAGATCATCGTCCGGGTCGCGCTCGACCATCCGCTCGCCGCGTTGTACGACTATCGCTGGCACGCGGCGCAGCGGCCGTGTGTCGGACAACTCGTCCGCGTTCCGTTCGGACGGCGCAGCGCGGTGGGCCTGATCTTCGAAGTCGCCGAGACGAGCGACGTGCCGGCCGAGCGGCTCAAACCCGTCGAGCAGGCTTGCGAGGCGATGCCGCCGGTGTCGGCGCACTGGCTCGAACTCGTCGCGTTCGCGGCGAGTTATTACCAGCGCGCGCTCGGCGAAGTCGCGTTGCCCGCGCTCCCGGCGCCGTTGCGCGAAGCCGAACGATGGGAACGGCTGTTCGCGCGCGAACCGCGCTTCGCGCCGACCGATGCGGGCCGCCGCGCCTTGCCCGATGCGCTGCCCGCGCGCGCGACCGCGCTGCGCCGGCTCGCAGGCGCATTGATCGACGAAGGCGTGCTCGGCGCGAGCCAGGCGCGTGCGTTTCACGCGAAGGCGATACAGACGCTCGAAGCGTGGTCGGCGCAAGGATGGGTCGTCGAGGCCGGATCGGATCGCGTCGGTAGCGGCGTCGAGGATGCGCGCGCCGACGTCGCCGTCGATGCCCAGCGTGTCGCGCTCTCTCCGCAAGCCACGCCGGACCAGGCTGCCGCGCTCGATGCGATCGCGCAGGCGTCCGGTTTCGAGTCGTTCCTGCTCTATGGCGTGACGGGCAGCGGCAAGACCGAGGTCTACTTGCGCGCGCTCGAACGGCTGCTGCTCGTGCGTCCTGATGCGCAAGCGCTCGTGCTCGTGCCCGAGATCAATCTGACGCCGCAGTTCGAACGGACCTTCCGGGCGCGCTTCGCGCACCTTGCGTCCGATGCGATCGTGAGTCTGCATAGCGGTCTCGCCGAAGGCGCGCGCACGCAGAACTGGCTGGCCGCGCATGAAGGCCGGGCGCGGATCGTGCTCGGCACGCGTCTCGCGGTTCTCGCGTCGCTGCCGAGACTGGCGACGATTGTCGTCGACGAGGAGCACGAGCCGGCCTACAAGCAGCAGGAAGGACTCCGGTATTCGGCGCGCGATCTCGCGGTCTGGCGCGCGAAGCAACTCGATATTCCGATCGTGCTCGGTTCCGCGACGCCTTCGCTCGAAAGCTGGCATCAGGCCGAACAGGGCCGCTACCGGCGCCTGACGCTCGCGACGCGCGCGATTGCCGACGCCGTGTTGCCGACGGTGCGGCTCATCGATCAGGACCTTGAAAAGAAGCGCGGCGTGAACACGATCGAGGGCATGTCGCCGACGTTGATCGCGGCGATGCGCGCGCGTCTCGAACGCGGCGAGCAAAGCCTGATCTTCGTCAACCGACGCGGGTATGCGCCCGCGCTCGCCTGCGATGCGTGCGGATGGGTCGCGGGGTGTCCGCGCTGCAGCGCGTATGCGGTGCTTCATAAGGCGGACCGCACGCTGCGGTGTCACCACTGCGGATGGGAGTCGCGGATTCCGCGTGCGTGTCCGGAGTGCGGCAATGTCGATATCGCGCCGCTCGGCCGCGGCACGCAACGCGTCGAGGAGGCAATCGGCGGTGTCGTGCCGGGTGCGCGCGTCCTGCGGATCGATGCCGACAGCACGCGTCGCAAAGGCAGTGCCGAAATCCTGTTCGACAACGTTCACGCGGGGGATGTCGACGTGCTCGTCGGCACGCAGATGATCGCGAAGGGACACGACTTCCAGCGCGTGACGCTCGTCGGCGTGCTCAATGCGGACTCGGCGCTGTTTTCGCACGACTTCCGGGCGAGCGAGCGGCTGTTCGCGCAGCTCATGCAGGTCAGCGGGCGAGCGGGGCGCGCCGGGCTGCCGGGCGAAGTCATGATCCAGACGCGCTATGCGAGCCATCCGCTCTACGCGTCGCTCATGCGGCACGACTACGAAGGGTTTGCGCGTGCCGCGCTGACCGAGCGGCGCGAGGCGCGGCTTCCGCCGTTCGCATTCCAGGCGCTGCTGCGCGCCGACGCGCGCACGCTCGAAGCGGCGCTCGCGTTTCTCGACGAGGCCGCGGCGTCGCTCGACGGACTGCCGGGCGCCGAACATGTGACGCGCTACGACGCGGTGCCGCTGACGATCGTCAAGGTCATGAACGTCCATCGCGCGCAGCTGCTGCTCGAAAGCGGTTCGCGCGCGGCGCTCCAGGCCGCGTTGCGCGCCTGGCAGCCGCGGCTGCGCGAGATCAAGGGCGGCGAAACGCGCGGCTTGCTCCGCTGGGTGATCGAAGTCGATCCGCTCGATATCTGATCGACGGCGAACCTCGGGGAGCCCCGGTCTCAAGTCCTTGCGACGCGTCGTCCGGGAGCGGCGCCGATGTCGCGCAGCACGCGCGTCGGATCTCACGCCGAGCCCTGAGCCGAACTCGTGCTGGCCCCGCGCCGAACCCGCGCCGAACCCACGCCGCCCCCGCGCCGCCCCCGCGCCGCCCCCGCGCCGGACCGTGCGCATATGAATATAACGATTGCTTCGTTTTGCCTTACAGACGCGCCGCCGATAATCGGGGCACGCCTGACGCCGGCGTGCACTGTACGTGCGCCGATGACTATTCAAAAAGGCGTCTTTCCGGGGCACTGTCCATCAACGGGGGACCACATGAGCGACACCCAATCCACGATCGCCGCGCGTGCGCAAGGCGGCGACCTCAAACCCGGCTTCTGGCGCGATCTCGTCGCGAAGGAAGACTGGTGGGCGATCTGGATCGCACTCGCGATCATCGTCGTTTCGTATGGCCTGTTCGCATCGGGCAGCAGCATCAAATGGCTCGCCGTCGCGCCGACCAAATGGACGACGCTCGGCGAAGCCGCCGCGGATCTCGGCAAGAAATTGCCCCAATACGCGTCGCTGTTCGTCGTCTGGGCGGTGCTGTTCGGCGTGAGCCTCGCGATCATCGGACACCGCGTGTCGCGGTTCCTCGTCTCGTTCCTCGTGCTGTTCGTCGTGTCGACGCTGATCTTCGAACTCGGCGCCTGGGCCAATGCCTCGAAATACAATCTCGAACCGCCGCTCGTCGCGCTCGTGCTCGGTCTGCTGATCTCGAATGTCGTGCGTCTGCCCGACTGGCTGTCGGCCGGGTTTCGCGTCGAGTTCTACATCAAGGTCGGCATCATCCTGCTCGGCGCGACGCTGCCGTTCACGCTGCTCGTCTGGGCCGGCCCGGTCGCCGTCGTGCAGGCCAGCATCGTGTCGCTCGTGACGTTCGGCGTGATCTTCGCGGCCGGCCGCGCACTCGGGCTCGACAAGCGCTTTGCCGCCGTGCTCGGCGTGGGCGGCGCGGTCTGCGGCGTCTCGGCGTCGATTGCGATTGCGGGCGCGGTCCGCGCCAAGCGCGAACATGCATCGGTGTCGATCACGCTCGTGATCCTCTGGGCGATCGTCATGATCTTCGTGCTGCCGTTCGTCGCGCGCGCCCTCGGTTTGCCGACCGGCATCGCAGGCGCGTGGATCGGTACGTCAGAATTCGCCGATGCCGCCGGGATCGCGGCCGCTCAGGCGTATGGCGATCTCGCGAAGCACGGCGACGCCGCGATCGCGGGCTCGCCCGAAGCGGCGCTGCAGGCCTTCACGCTGATGAAGGTCGTGGGCCGTGACATCTGGATCGGCATCTGGGCGTTCGTGCTCGCGATCGTCGCGACGACGCGCTGGGAGCGTGAACCCGAAGCCGACGCGGTCGCTCAGGGCGGCGCCGCATCGACGGCGTTCCGGGCGCGTGTCGGCGCCGGCGAGATCTGGGCGCGGTTTCCGAAGTTCGTGATCGGCTTCGTGCTCGCGTCGGCGCTCGTGACGTGGGTCGCGAGTCACTATTCACTCGCGGAATACCGCAGCGTCGTGACGCCGGGTCTCGTCGCACCGATTACAGCCTTGCGGACCTGGGCGTTTATTTTCTGCTTCTTCAGCATCGGGCTCACGACGCGCTTCGGCACGCTCGCCAAGACGGGCGTCAAGCCCTTCCTCGCGTTCACGATCGGTGTCGCCGTCAATATCGTGCTCGGCTACGTGCTGTCGGTTCACGTGTTCGGCACGTATTGGACAGGACTTGGACAGTGAGCGAACGCCACACGCGTGTTTCAGGGACGGCAGACCGCACGTTTGCGATCCGTCCCGTTGAACCGGCGCCCGGACGGTGCGGCGACTGCGCCCACCGTTCGGCGAATCGCGCCGATCTCGAAGCGTTGATTCCGGGGCTCGCGAGCCTCGGGTCCGGTTTCGGCGCGAGCGTCGCCGAGAGTCGCCTCTGTATGCTGCACGATCGGCTCGTCTCGCCGAACGATGCGTGCGGCCGATTCAGCCGCGCGTGATACGCAACGATCGGTAGCCCGATCGTTGCGCCGATTCATGATGCGATGCGCGAGCGGATCAGCCGAGCGATCTCGGCAGCGAACGCCGCGACGCGTGAACCGCGCGCGCGACGGGCGCGGGCGTGCGTCGCGCACGATATTCCGCGTAGTCTTCCTCGATTTCCGCACTGCGTGCGTTGGCCAGACCCGCGCCGCGCATGAACAGCAGCGCGCAACACGCGCACGCGGCCCAGATGCCGCCGCAGATCAGCCAATTTGAGAGTCCCATATCGCCCTCGCTCGAACCCCGATGTCGTTATCGGCGGGCGCTGCGGCGTTTGCAAATCGCGCGCTCGAATGGCCGCGAACCGCCTTCTTATCCCCACCATGCCTCGTATAACGACACGCGTTGCACAGGCTTGAACGGTAAAAACCCGAGTCCGCGCGAAACGACCGGTCAATCTTGCCGGGCGTAGGCGCAACCCCTTATATTGATCGGGTTGCACCCGTCTTCTGGCGGGCGTACGATGCCCCCGACCCTCACAGATCGCCGGCCGTTCGTGCCGGCGTTGGATGCATCGAATACCATGGCCAGCACCACCCTCGGCGTCAAAGTCGACGAACCCTTGCGCGCTCGCCTGCGCGATGCCGCCCAGCGCATCGAGCGCACCCCGCATTGGCTGATCAAGCAAGCCATCTTCGCGTATCTCGAAAAGATCGAAGGCGGTCAACTTCCCCCCGAACTGAGCAGCGCGCTCAACGGTGCAACCGGCCTCGCGGGGATCGGCGGCGGCGCCGACGACACCGTCCCGGCGAACGGCTCGCAAGAAGAACCCCCGCATCCGTTTCTCGACTTCGCGCAAGGCGTCCAGCCGCAATCGGTCCTGCGTTCGGCGATCACGGCCGCGTTTCGGCGGCCCGAACCCGAATGCCTGCCCTTGCTGATCGGACAGGCGCGGCTGCCGGCCGCTCAGGCCGAGGCGGCGCACGCGCTCGCGAAACGGCTCGTCGCGACCTTGCGCGGCAAGCGCACGGGCGGCGGTGTCGAAGGGCTGATCCACGAGTTTTCGCTGTCCAGCCAGGAAGGCGTGGCGCTCATGTGCCTCGCCGAGGCGCTGCTGCGGATTCCGGACCGCGCGACGCGCGACGCGCTGATCCGCGACAAGATCAGCAAGGGCGACTGGAAATCCCATGTCGGCAATGCGCCGTCGATGTTCGTCAATGCGGCGACGTGGGGGCTCATGATCACGGGCAAGCTCGTCACGACCAATAGCGAGACGGGGCTGTCGTCGGCGCTCACGCGTCTGATCGGCCGGGGCGGGGAGCCGCTGATCCGCAAGGGCGTCGATATGGCGATGCGCCTGATGGGCGAGCAGTTCGTGACGGGCGAGACGATTTCCGAAGCGCTCGCGAACAGCCGCAAGTTCGAGGCGCGCGGGTTTCGCTATTCGTACGACATGCTCGGCGAGGCCGCGACGACCGAAGCCGACGCGCAACGCTATTACGCATCGTACGAGCAGGCGATCCACGCGATCGGCAAGGCCGCGGGCCGCCGCGGCATCTACGAGGGTCCGGGGATCTCGATCAAGCTGTCGGCGCTGCACGCGCGCTATTCGCGCGCGCAGCAGGAACGCGTGATGAACGAGCTGCTCCCGCGCGTGCGCGCGCTCGCGATCCTCGCGCGCGGCTACGACATCGGCCTCAATATCGACGCCGAAGAAGCCGATCGCCTCGAACTGTCGCTCGACGTGCTCGAAGCCCTGTGCTTCGACGCGGACCTCGCGGGCTGGAACGGCATCGGCTTCGTCGTGCAGGCGTATCAGAAGCGCTGTCCGTTCGTGATCGACTATCTCGGCGACCTCGCGCGACGCAGCCGCCATCGGCTCATGATCCGGCTCGTCAAAGGCGCGTACTGGGACAGCGAGATCAAGCGCGCGCAAGTCGACGGTCTCGAAGGCTATCCGGTCTACACGCGCAAGATCTACACGGACGTTTCGTATCTCGCCTGCGCGAAGAAGCTGCTCGGCGCGCCCGATGCGTTCTATCCGCAGTTCGCGACGCACAACGCGCATACGCTCGCGGCGATCTACCATCTCGCGGGCCAGAACTACTACCCCGGGCAATACGAATTCCAGTGCCTGCATGGCATGGGCGAGCCGCTCTACGAGGAAGTCACGGGGCGCGACAAGCTCAATCGGCCATGCCGCGTCTATGCGCCCGTCGGCACGCATGAAACGCTGCTCGCCTACCTCGTGCGCCGTTTGCTCGAAAACGGCGCGAACACGTCGTTCGTGAATCAGATCGGCGACGAAGGCATCGAGATCGACGCGCTGGTCGCCGACCCCGTCGATCAGGCGTCGGCCGTCGTGCCCGTCGGCGCGCCGCATCCGAAGATCCCGTTGCCGCGCGAACTCTACGGACAGGAGCGCGCGAATTCGATGGGGCTCGATCTCGCGAACGAGCACCGTCTGGCCTCGCTGTCGTCGGCGCTGCTCGCGAGCGGCAACCAGAACTGGCATGCGGCGCCGATGCTCGTCGAGGCCGATGCCGCACCGGGTACGCCGCGCGAGGTCCGCAATCCGGCGGACCTGCGCGACATCGTCGGCACGACGATCGACGCGAGCGCCGCACAGGTCGCGACGGCGATGTCGAACGCGGTCGGCGCCGCGCCGATCTGGGCCGCGACGCCTGTCGATGCGCGCGCCGATTGTCTCGATCGCGCGGCCGATCTGCTCGAAGCGAGCATGCCGACGCTCATGGGCCTGATCGTGCGCGAAGCCGGCAAGTCGTTGCCGAACGCGATCGCCGAAGTCCGCGAGGCCGTCGATTTCCTCCGCTACTACGCGGCGCAGATTCGCCAGGCGTTCTCGAACGATACGCATCGCCCATTGGGTCCCATCGTCTGTATCAGTCCGTGGAATTTTCCGCTCGCGATCTTCATGGGGCAGGTGTCGGCCGCGCTTGCCGCGGGCAATCCGGTCGTCGCGAAGCCGGCCGAGCAGACGCCGCTGATCGCCGCCCAAGCCGTGCGGATTCTGCGCGAGGCGGGCGTGCCGCACGGTGCCGTGCAACTCGTGCCCGGCGACGGCGGTACGGTCGGCGCGGCGCTCGTCGCCGATGCGCGTACGCGCGGCGTGATGTTCACGGGCTCGACCGAGGTCGCGCGCCTGATCGCGACGTCGCTCGCCGAACGGCTCGACCCCGATGGCAAGCCGATCCCGCTGATCGCCGAAACGGGGGGCCAGAACGCGATGATCGTCGACTCGTCGGCGCTTGCCGAGCAGGTCGTGTTCGATGTGCTGCAGTCGGCGTTCGATTCGGCCGGGCAACGCTGTTCGGCGCTGCGCGTGCTGTGTCTGCAGGAAGACATCGCCGGGCGCGTGCTCACGATGCTCAAGGGCGCGATCAATGAACTCTCGGTTGGCAATCCCGATCGACTGTCGACCGACGTGGGCCCGCTCATCGACGCCGAGGCGAAGCGCACGATCGACAGCCATATCGAAGCCATGCGCGCGAAGGGCCATGCGGTCCATCAGTTCGATCCGGGCGATGCGACGCGTGCGGGCACCTTCGTGCCGCCGACGTTGATCGAGATCGACACGCTCGCCGAACTCGAACGCGAAGTGTTCGGTCCCGTGCTGCACGTGTTGCGTTTCGAGCGCAGCAAGATCAACGCGCTGCTCGACGCGATCAAGGCGACCGGATACGGACTCACGCTCGGCATCCATACGCGGATCGACGAGACGATCGCTCATGTGATCGACCAGGCGCATGTCGGCAATATCTATGTGAACCGCAACGTGATCGGGGCGGTCGTCGGCGTGCAGCCGTTCGGCGGCGAAGGGCTGTCGGGTACCGGTCCGAAGGCCGGCGGTCCGCTCTACCTGCCGCGCCTGCTGTCGACGCGCCCGCCGGAGCTGCCCGCGTCGCTCGCTCAGGCGTTGAGCGTCGATCTGCCATCGGCATCGGTACCGTCGTCGCATGCATCCGCGGGCGCCGCCCATGGCGCGGCCGGCGCGTCGGCATCGGCGAGCGAGGCGCTGCGCGCGTATCGCGACTGGCTCGATGCGCAACACGACGCGACGAACGTCGCGCGATGCGATCGCTATCTCGCGCGACCGCTCGCGGGCGCGAGCGCGACGCTGCCGGGCCCGACGGGCGAGCGCAATACGTATGCATTGCGCCCGCGCGGCACGGTGCTCTGCGTGCCGTCGACGCTCGGCGGAGCGCGCGCTCAGCTTGCGTGCGCGCTCGCGACGGGTAATCGCGCGTTGTTCGTGCCCGGCATCGGCGGACAACTCGCCGCGAACGTCCCGGCATCGCTCAAGGCCCGGATCGAGGTCCAGGCCGCCGACGACGACAGCGTGCATTACGACGCCGTGCTGTTCGAAGGCGACAGCGACGAATTGCACGCGCTGATCCGGCGGGTCGCGCGGCGGCCGGGTCCGATCGTGACGGTGCAGGGCGTGGCGTCGGGTGCGCTCGAAAGCGGACACGACGACTACGCGGTCGAGCGTCTGCTCAGCGAGCGGTCGGTCAGCGTGAACACGGCCGCGGCAGGCGGCAATGCAAACTTGATGACGATCGGCTGACCGGCGATCCCGGTGGCGCGACGGTAAGCAAGAGTGGGGCGATCGGAACGCGTGTCCGATTTTTGACAACAGGCATCAGGGAGGGAAAAGCGAATGAAATTGACGATCAAACATTGCGCTGCCGCGGCAGCCGCGTATGTGGCCCTGGCCGGCATGGCTTCGGCACAGACGGTCGAGGACGTGAAGGTCGGTTTTGCGGCGCCGATGACGGGGGCGCAGGCGCACTACGGACAAGACTTCCTCAATGGCGTCACGCTCGCTGTCGAGGATTTCAACGCGACCAAGCCCGTGATCGACGGCAAGCCTGTGCGCATCGTGCTCGATACGGCTGACGATCAGGCCGATCCGCGCGTCGGGACGACGGTCGCGCAGAAGCTCGTCGACGACGGCATCAAGGGCATGATCGGCCACTTCAATTCGGGCACGACGATTCCGGCCTCGCGTATCTACGCGGCCGCGGGGATCCCGCAGGTCGCGATGGCGACCGCACCCGAATACACGCAGCAAGGCTACAAGACGACGTTCCGGATGATGACGTCGGATACGCAGCAGGGCTCGGTTGTCGGGACCTACGCGGTCAAGGGGCTCGGCTTCAAGAAGATCGCGATCATCGACGACCGCACGGCATACGGCCAGGGTCTGGCCGACCAGTTCGAGAAGGCCGCGAAGGCCGCCGGCGCGACGATCGTCGATCGCGAATACACGAACGACAAGGCGGTCGACTTCAAGGCCGTGCTCACGAAGATCAAGTCGAAGAGTCCGGACGGCGTGTTCTATGGCGGCGCGGACGCGCAGGCCGCGCCGATGGCCAAGCAGATGAAGGAACTCAGCATCAAGTCGACGCTGATGGGCGGCGAAATGGTCAAGTCCGATACGTTCCTCAAGATCGCGGGCCCCGCGGCGGACGGTGTCGTGGCCTCGCTGGCCGGTCTGCCGATGGAGAACATGCCGGGCGGACAGAAGTATCTCGATGCGTATCGCAAGCGCTTCGGCAAGGATCCGGAAACGTACTCGCCGTACGGCTATGACGGCGCGATGGCGCTGTTCCTCGCAATGAAGGCCGCGAATTCGACCGATCCGGCGAAATATCTGCCTTTCCTCGCGAAGACGGACATGCCGTCGGTCACGTCGACCGACCTCGGCTACGACGCGAAGGGCGATCTCAAGAACGGCGGCATCACGCTGTACAAGGTCGTCGACGGCAAGTGGACGACGTTGCAGACGGTCGGCGGCAAGTAGTTTTCAGGTGTAATGATCGCGAATTGGGCCCGAATCGGGCTCCAGTTCGCGGATTCGCCGTCCGCGAATCTCACCGATACTCGATATTGGGATAAAAGCGGATGGCAGGCGATGCAAGCGAACATCTTTCAGATTTATTACGACGAGCGAACGCGTTCGCAGGCCGATCCGGGATTCATTCCGCTCGATAACATCGCCAATACGCGCCCCGATTGGCGCGAATACTGGGCGATCCGCAATTATTTCCTCAATACGACGCTCGACGCGAATGCGCTGTATGGGTTTTTCTCGCCGGCGTTTAGGAACAAGACGCACCTCAGCGCGCAAGACGTGCATGCGTTTATCGAGGCGAATCCCGGGCATGACGTTTATACGTTTTCGCCGTTCATCCAGGATGCCGCCTGCTATCTGAACGTCTTCGAGCAGGGCAATCTCAATCATCCGGGGCATCTCGAAGTCGCGCAGCAGTATTTGCAGACCATCGGTCTCGATGTGGACATCGAGAAGCTCGTGATGACGCTGCGCTCGGCCGTCTATTGCAATTACTTCGTCGCGAAGCCGAGTTTCTGGAAAATGTGGTTCGGACTGACCGAACGGCTCTTCGAGATGTGCGAGGCGAATCAGACCGAGCTTGCCACGTTGCTCAACTCGAACACGATTTATCGGCTGCCCGTCGGCATGAAGGTCTTTCTGCTCGAGCGCATCGCGTCGCTCGTGCTCGCCCTGTCGCCGAACGTGCGTGTCTGCGCGTACGACGTGCGCAAGATGCCGAGTTCCGAGCCTGCGTATATCCAATACATCGACCAGATGATGCTGCTCGATCGCCTGAAAAACGACTACCTCGTGACGCAGGATCCGAAGCTTCTCGAAGCGTTCTATACGTTGCGCGGCACGATTATGGTCGCTTGCAGAGGGGCGAGCTACGAACCGACCAAGAAGGGCTTCATTCGGACGGTCAAGGTCAAGACGCCGCATATTCTGTACGTGAGCCTGATCGACGCAGGGCCGTCTTTTGCGTATCCGAAGTATGTCTCGCGCGTGGTGATGAACGCGCCGCGAAGCACAGAGGTGGTCAGCGCGAGCAATCTGTCACCGACCTGGGGGCCTCATTTCGAGTCGCTCGGCCCGATCGTCGGGATGTTTGCGATTCGCGAGTATCTGTCGAAGGGCATCAAGGTGTTACGCATCGGACTCTGTCATGACGACGCGTTCATCAGTCCGCCCGCGTTCGTCGGGGTTGCGCTCGACGATGAAGCCGGCGTCGCGCGCGCCATGGAGCCGGGAACGCGCGATTTCCTGTTTGCGGCACCCGAGCCTGTGACGCGCGATGCAAACACGCCGGATCGCGCGACGCTCGAACGGCTCGCCTCGATCGCGATCGAGCTCGGTGTGTTGAGGCCCGATCAGCAGTCGGCGCTGGTTGATCCGGTGCGAGTCGTACCTGGGGCGCTGAACGTCGGCGTCTATCGAAAGGATTTCTGGATCGAGGCTGTCGAGCATGTCGATCGGGTGTTGCGCGGGCTCCTCAAGCACCACACGGCGGCGGAACTCCGCGCGAACGGCCGTCGATGGGCTCGGGCGGTCGAATGGCTCGCGAGCGCGCTGTTGCTCGATCATATGGAGCAGGCACATTCGCAGATCGATTGGGGCGCCGAGTTTTGCGGACACCTACATCGGCGCGTCGCGCAAGCGCCGGGCACGCTGCAACTGCATTGAAGCGCGTGCAGAATTGTGAGTTGGGTTCGACAGGGCAAGCACGCTGACGGCGTGCGCGGCGCATGCTGTCATGACCCTGTCTGAATGAGGCACGAAAGATGAAACGGACAGTCCTGATCATTGGCGGCGGCTTTACGGGCACCGCGCTCGCGGTGAACGTGCTGCGCATGGCTGCGCCCGAGGGCGTGCGCGTCGTCATGATCAACCGATCGGGCCAGATGGCGCGCGGCGTCGCCTACGGGACGCACGACAATCAGCACTTGCTCAACGTGCCCGCGGGCAATATGAGCTTGCTCGCCGACGACCCCCAGAGTTTCGTCGAGTTCTGCCGCGCGGCCGATCCGGCCGTCACGCCCAAGACGTTCGTCGCGCGGCAGATCTACGGCAGTTATCTCGAACACTGTCTGAGCGACGCGGAGATGCGCCACGCCTCGCGGGGCGAGCTGATCCGGCTCGTCGGCGAGGTCGTGCGCATCGGATCGCTGCGTACGGATGACGGACGCGAGTCGGCGGTCGTGCGTCTGCGCGACGGTGACACCGTGCATGCGGATCACGTCGTGCTCGCGTGTGGCCATTTCGCGCCCGCGAATCCGCGTCTCGACGACGCGTCAGTCTATGCCGACACACGCTACATTCGCGATCCGTGGCAACCGGGTGCGCTCGCTCGCGTGCCCGCGCATGAAAACGTGCTGCTGATCGGCACGGGTCTGACGGCCGTGGACGTCGCGCTGCATCTCGCGGCCGATAACCCGGCGCGCCGGTGTCATGCGGTGTCACGTCGCGGGCTCATGCCGCAAGGTCACCGGACGGGCCACGAAACGCCGACGCCGTTCGATGCATCGGAACTTGTGCTGCGCATGGGTTCGCATGTGCGTGGCTATGTTCGTGCGCTGCGCGAGGAAATCGAGGCGCGGCAGGCGGAAGGGTTCGACTGGCGCGATATCGTCGCGGCGCTTCGGCCCCATACGGCCGCGCTCTGGCAGCGTCTGGCGCTCGCCGAGCGCCGGCGCTTCCTGCGGCATCTGCAACCCTATTGGGACGTGCATCGGCATCGGACCGCACCCGATTCGCATCGGATGTTCCACGACTGGGTGAGCGCCGGACATTTGCGGATTCATGCGGGACATCTCGTGCGCCTCGAAGCACGCGGCGACGCGATCGCGGTCGAGCTTCGGCAGCGCGGCACGTCGTCCGTGACGTCGTTCGAGGTCGGCTACGTGATCAATTGCACGGGACCGAGCAGTCAAGTGACCGGCGTCGCCGATCCCTTGATTCAGGCCTTGCTCGCGGACGGCACGATGCAGGTCGACGCGGCGCGCACGGGCATCGACGTCGATGACGCCTATCGTCTCGTCGGCGCCGACGGCCGGCTGAGTTCGGTGCTCCGCTATGCGGGGCCGCTGCTGCGCGCGCGCGACTGGGAAGCGACCGCGGTGCCCGAGCTGCGCATGCATGCGGCCCGCTTGGCACAGATGCTCGTGACCGCGCCCGAACGGGCGAGCGTATCGACCGTGTGAGCATTGTCGCCGCAACACGTTCCGCGCAATGAATTGCAGCGCATTTGCGTCGTTATTCCAGGGTTTCGCGCGCGACTTCCCGCCGCATACTGTTCGAAACTCGCGCAATGGCGTACGTGGCCGACGGTCGACGGTCCTGTCGTTCGTGCGCGGCGCGGGGCGGCGGACGACGCGACAAGCAGGACGCCGCGCAACGATTCCAAGGTGGCGATCATGCAGGAAGGATGGAACGAACAACGACGTGCATCCGAGGCGCGGGCACCGCGTGAACGGGCCTCGAATGTCGTGTGGCAACAGGTTGAAGTCAGCGCGGCGTCGCGCGCCGCACTGACCGGCAATACCCCATGCGTGTTGTGGTTCACGGGCTTGTCGGGCGCGGGGAAATCGACGATCGCGAACGTCGTCGAGAAGCAGCTTCATGCGGCGGGACGGCTCACATATCTGCTCGACGGCGACAATCTGCGCTACGGCCTGAACAGCGACCTGGGCTTTTCCGATGCGGATCGCGTCGAGAACATCCGGCGCGTGTCTGAAGTCGCGAAGCTCATGGTTGATGCGGGTCTCATCACGATCGTCTGCCTGATCTCGCCGTTCAGCGCGGACCGGCGTCGCGCGCGCGAACTCATCGGCGCGGGGCGGTTCATCGAGGTCTTTGTCGACACGCCGCTCGACGTTGCCGAAGCGCGCGATCCGAAGGGGCTCTACAAGAAGGCGCGACGCGGCGAGATCCGCAACTTCACGGCGATCGACTCGCCTTACGAGCGGCCCGAACACGCGGAGATCGTGCTCGACACGACATCGTGCTCACCCGAAAGCGCAGCCGCAACGATCATCGCGATGCTGAATCGAGCCGCGTTGAGCGACGCATTGCCGCGCGCGGAAAAGGAAGCCGAAGCGCACGCGATCGGCTGATGCGCGGACGTCGCACCTGTGGGGGCCCAGGACGCGGCGTGCTGCGTGTTTCAACGCAATTCATTAGGAAACGATGATGGAAGAGACTCAATTCCAAAGCGGCGCGACGCAGGGTCGCCTGATAGTCATACTCGGCATGCATCGCAGCGGGACGAGCGCGATCACGCGTGCGATGGCGACGTTGGGCGCGGACTTCGGCGACAACTTGATGCCCGCGGTGGGCGGCAACAACGAAAAGGGATTCTTCGAAGACGTCGACGTCAATCGACTCAATATCGAGCTCATGAACGCGCTCGGCATCGAGTGGCATTCGATCCGCGATTTTGACCTCGAGCGTCTCCCGCCCGCGGTGCTCGACGGTTTCCAGATCCGCGCGCTGACCCTGCTGCGCGGCAAGATCAACGGCCGGATCTTTGCGCTCAAGGACCCGCGTATTGCGCGGCTGATGGCGTTCTGGAAACCGGTGTTCGATCGCGTGGGGGTCCCGGTCAGTTATGTGATCGCGGTGCGCAATCCGATGAGTGTCGTGCAGTCGCTCGCCAAGCGTGATGGCTTCACCGAAGAGTTGTCGTACCTGCTCTGGCTTGCCCATGTGGTGCCCGCGCTGATCGCGACGCGCGACGTATCGCGCGTGCTTGTCGACTACGACACGTTGCTCGATGCGCCGGGACCCGAGCTCGAACGCATGGCGCGCGAGATGGGGCTTGCGCTCGACGCGCGGCACGTGCAGACCTTCAGCGAGGAGTTTCTCGAAGGCGGCCTGCGTCACACGCGGTTCCAGCCGCAGGATCTCGATCTGGTTCGTGTGTCCCCGCCCGCTGTCGCGCAGCTGTTCCAGGCGCTCGACCGCGCCTGTCGCGGCGCATCGGAATCGGATGCACTGGTGTCCGCCGTCGAACGCGGGCGCGCGTTGCTGCGCGATCTGACGCCGATTCTGCAACGCGTCGAAGCAGGTGCGAGTCCGCAAGTCGGCAACCTCCAGAAGCAGATCGCCGAGCGCGATCGAGCAATTCAGACCTTGTCGAACGGTATTCAGGAACGCGATCGGGTCATCGCCGAATCGCAGCGTCAATTGCAGGCCCTGGCTGGCCAGTTCAAGCAGTCGCAGGATCTCGTCAAGCAACTCGTGCAACACGAGGCAGAGCAGGCGTTGAACGCGATTGCGAACGCAGGCAACAGCGCGGTCGCCGTTGCGCCTCCCACGGTGCACGCGCTCGACGCGTCGGGTCCGGTGCTGACGGCACCGCAGACCGGCGGACCCGCGATGCATGCGGACCTGAGTATCGCGCCCGCGACGACGCCCATTTCGGCGTTACGCTCCAATGACGCGCCCGTTGTGCCGGTCGTGTCCTCGGTCACGCCGAGCACGAACAAAAAGCGACCGAAGGGCGTGCCGGATGCGATTTTTTCGTTCATCGTCGATGTCGATACCAAGTTCGCGTACCAGGGTTACTACCTCGCGCACTCGTTGATCGAACATAGTTGCGATCACCCGTCTGAAGTGCACGTCCAGTTCACGCCCGAGGTCGGTGCGGACGTACGCGACGTGTTCGTCGAAATGGGGTGCTCGGTCCATCAGATCGAACGATTTGGCGATGGACGCTACTGCAACAAGATCGCGCAACTTGCGAATCTGCACGCGTACAAGTTCGGCAAAGCCGTTCTGCTCGATACGGACACGATCGTGCTCGCCGATATTCGTCCGTTCCTGCGCGACGATGCGCTGATGGCGAAGGTCGTCGACTTTCCCAATCCGTCGACCGACGTGCTCGACGAGATCGGACGGCTCGCGAAGATGAAGCGCGTCCCGCAGCCGATGCAGGTCGATGCCAGCGACGACGTCACGTATGTCGGCAATTGCAACGGCGGCTTTTACTCGATTCCCAAAGCGATGTGCGAGATGGTCGACGAGATGTGGCGCACGTCGGCGAACTGGCTTCTGAAGCACATGGAGCCGTTGCGGCGTGCGGGCAAGGAAATCCACGTCGATCAGATTTCAATGTGGCTGGCGATCAATGTCGGCAGTGTTCCCTATCGCAACGCGCCGTCGAATCTGAACTACTTCATCCACACCGAAGGCAAGCATCGATACCTGAACGAAAAGGCGCCGATCGCGATGATGCATTACCACGACTCAAGCATCGGCGTGACCGGCAAGTTGGAGCCGCGCGTGACGCTGGATGCGCGTGGACGAGACGCGGTGCTCAAGGCGAATGCGCAGATGGACAAGCACTTCCATAGCACCCTGTTCTGGAATTTCCGGTACGCGCATTTCATTGAGCGCGGCTCGGGTGTCGGATCGCGCGGCGAGAATCTTCAATACAAGCGCGAACTCCTGATCGAGAACGGTGCGCAGGACGCGGAGAGCGTGCTCGATGTCGGATGCGGCGATCTCGAGGTGGTCAAGGGACTCGCGCTACGCAATTACGTTGGCCTCGACACATCCGATCGCGCGATCGAGGTTGCGCGTCGCGCCAAACCCGATTGGCAGTTCCAGTTGCTCGACGGCTCGGACGTGCGCGAGACGATTCCTTCGAAGGACCTGGTGCTCTGCTTCGAGGTGCTGATCCATCAACCGACGCGATCGGCATACGAGAAGCTCGTCGACCTGCTCGTCGACCGGACGCAGCAGACGCTGATCGTATCGGGCTATGCGGCCGATTATCTTGCGCGGGCTGCAAATGCGATGCTGTTCTTCTACGAGCCGCTTGAGGAATCGCTGCGCAAGTCGGGCAAGTTCAAGTCGATTCGCAAGATCGGTGCGCATTCCGATGTGACGGTGTTTCGTTGCGACGTGGAGCCGCTGGCCGCTTGATGCGCCGATGATCGACATGCGAAAAAGGGAGGCTGGGCACCGGGTGCCGAGCCTCCCTTTTTCTATGCCGCGTATCGATTGCTGAACAGCCGAGAGCCCGGCGCTTGCGAGGCTCGAAAGCGGCGCGCGCTGAGGTGCGCCCCGCGCGTCTTATGCGGTCGCGCTCGTTCGTGCTTTCTCGGGCTCCGTTGCGGCGGCCACCGGTGTGACCGCCCGCCGCTGATTCCACACGCGTTCGATCACCCGCTCGAACGACACCTTCCAATCGACCTTGCGCTTCGTGTCGATCAGGAGCTTCGCGCCCTTGGCGAGGTTCGAGCGCACGATCGGGTCGCCGAGCACGGTGCGCAGATTGGCCGCAAGCATCGGCACGTTGCCGACCGGATGCATGAGGCCGTGTATGCCGTGCATGATGCCGACGTGCCGATACGTTTCGAGCGACGACAGACAGACGGGAATGCCGAGCTCGAAGGCTTCGAACAAGGACAAGGGCTGCGACTCGCTATCGCTTGCGAGCACGAACGCGTCGGCCGACGCGAGATATTCGAGCGTCGACGCCGCGGGCTGTTCGCCGAGCAACTGATACCGGTTCGGATTCTTGCGGATGATCTCGAGGATCGGCGGTTCGAGCAGGTTGTAGTCCTTGCCGATGAACAGACACTCGATGAGATTCTTGTCGTGGAGCATCTCGACGGCCATCACGACGTCGGATATGCGCTTGCGCGGTTCGATCGTGCCGATCGCGACGATCCGGCGCTTGCCGGTCTTCGACTTCTGACGGGTCGGGCGCTTTTGATAGACCGCTTCGCTCCAGAACGGGATCACGCTCGTCTCGGTCCGCGTGTCGTACAGGAACGAGTGATAGACCTCTTTCTGGAAATCCGTCTGGAACACGATGTGCGCGGCGCGACGGAAACCGTCGGCGTGCGCGGGCGTGCGCAGGATCATCGCGCGGCCGATCTCGGCCTCGTGGAGCCACCAGATGATCGGGAACTGCGCACCGAACTTCGCGACGTTGTCGCCGAGCGAGATCGTGTTCGCGATCACGAGATCGATGCCGTTCGCGCTCGTCGTGATCGGAATGCCGGCGTCGATGTAGCGCTGCCGCATCACGCCGTCGCCGTCCACGCGCGGCATGACCGACACCGCGTGCCCGACGCCCTTGAGATGCATCGCGAGGTCATAGAGGGCCGCACTCGCGCCCGTCATATAGAACTCGTCGTTGATGAGAAGAATGTTCACGCGGCGCTTTGTCCTTCGTTGAGTTCGGTTGCAGCGATTCCGCACTGGCGCCGACGCTGCTTTCGTCGCGGCCCGCATGGCCGCGGAAATCAACGGGTTCTGAGATCACCCGTCTCCGGCGCGCTTTGCAACCGAGTCAACGAACGAACGGACAGCCGGATTATGGGATGAAATTCTAAGATCGGCGCCACGCCGGCATTTGACGAAACAACGGTCAAGTTTCGGGTCATTTCGGCGGTGCGGCAAGGGGCGCGAGCGGGCCTGATCAGCGGAGATGAAAGCTATTTGCAAGAAAATGCGCGACGGCGGCGACCACGGGCGCCCAGTCCGCATCGCGCGGCCGACGGAACAGACGCGCACTCGGATACCACGGACTGTCCTCGCGCCCGAGCTGCCAGCGCCAGTCGGGCAGCGCGGGCAGCAGGATCCAGACAGGCTTGCCGAGCGCGCCGGCGAGATGCGCGATCGACGTGTCGACGGTCACGACGAGATCGAGCGTCGCGATCAGCGCGGCGGTATCGGCGAAATCGCCGAGTTCAGTGCCCGGCAACCGAATCGACGGGTGCGCGGACAACGTCTGCCGATCGGCGGCCCGCACGTCTTTCTGGATCCCGTAGAGGTCGGCCTGGTCGGCGAGCGGCATCAACGCCGATACCGGCATCGAGCGATTCGCATCGTTGCGATGTGCTGCGTTACCCGACCACGCGAGGCCCACGCGCGGACTGCGCGCGCGTGGCGCGAGGCGTGTGCGCCAGCGTTCGACGTCGTCTGGGTCAGCCGTCAGATAGGCCGGCGCGGCCGGTATCGAATCCGCATCGGTCCCGAGCGCGAGCGGCAGGCTCATGAGCGGCGTCGCGTAGTCGCAGGGACCGGGCGGCTCGCCGGTCGCGATCACGTCGATGCCGGGCAGGCTCGCGGCGACGAGCCGCTTGAGCGACGCCTGAACTTCGAGCACCACGCGCGCGCCGCGCGCTGCGACGTGCGGTGCGTACCGACAAAACTGGATCGTGTCGCCGAGGCCTTGCTCGTGCCAGAGCACGATGCGCTTGCCGCGCAGATCGTCCGCGCCGCGCCATTCGGGCAGCGTCGTGTGCCGCCGCGGTTCGAGATCGACGCCGGACGCCCAGCGCGCCTCGTAGTCGGGCCAGCCGCTTGCGTACTGCCCGCGCAGCAACGCGAGATGGCTTGCGTTCCAGCGCGCAATGGCCGCGTCGGGCGCGAGGGCGCGCGCCCGCGCGTAGCTCGCCTGGGCGTCGTCGAAGCGCGCGAGTCCCTGCAGCGCGCTCGCGCGATTGACCCACGCCGACATCGCATCGGGCCGCGCGGCGATCGATCGGTCGAACATCGCGAGCGCCTCGGCATGGCGGCCGAGCCGGTTCAGCACGTTACCGCGATTGTTGAGGCCGAGCGCGTGGTCGGGCAGGCGGGCGAGCAGCGCGTCGAAGTCCGCGAGCGCGCGCTCGAGGTCGCCCGCTTCGAACGCCATCGCGCCGCGATTGAGCCGCAGATCCGGATGATCGGGATGCGCGGCGAGCGCCGCGTCAAACGCGTCGAGCGCTTCGGCATGGCGGCCGAGCCGGCGCAGCGCGTTGGCCGCATTGTTTGCTGCGCCCGCATGCGAGGGATCGCGCGCGAGCACCGCGCGATAGTCGGCGAGCGCCGCGTCGACGCGGCCGAGCGCGCCGAGCGAGACGCCGCGATGGAACCGCAGATCGATCGGGTCCGGCCCCTGTGCGAGCAGCTCGTCGAACAGCGCGATCGCCTCGGCGTGATGCCCGATCTCCTGCAAAGCCTTGCCGAGACGGAGATGCGCGAGGGCGTCCATGTTCGCCGGAATGCCGTATCAGACCGGCACGCGCGCGGGCTCGCCGCGCGCGAACGTCTGCAGCGCCGTCACCATGCGGGCGATCACACCGGCCCAATCGCCCGCGTGGGTCTGTCGAAAGAGCCGCATGCTCGGATACCACGGCGTATCGTCGCGGCCGAGCTGCCAGCGCCAGTCGGGATGCGCGGGCAACAGCACCCAGGTCGGCTTGCCGAGCGCGCCGCCCAAATGGGCGATCGACGTATCGACCGAGATCACGAGATCGCAGTCGGCGAGCACGGCGGCCGTGTCGGCAAAGTCGGTCAGTGCGTCGCCGGCATAGCGGATGTTCGCGTGGTGCGGCAATTGCCGCGCATCGTCGGGACGCAGACCTTTCTGGACGAGCACACAGTCGATGCCCGCGAGCGCGGGCGCGAGTGCGGCGAGCGCGATCGAACGGTTCACGTCGTTGTGATGCGTGGGGTTGCCCGATACCGCGAGCGCGACGCGCAAGCGCGTGTCGGTATCCGTGCCTGCGCCCGCCTCGTGTGGCGCGACCGCGTGCGTATGCGCGTGCATGGCGCGGCCTGCCGCGTCGGCACGCAGATAGGCCGCGGACGCATCCATTGACCCGATGTCGATGCCGAGCGCGAGCGGCAGGCTCATGAGCGGAATGGCCGCGTCGCAAGGCGGCGCCGATTCACCCGTTTCGATGACTTCGACACCCGGCAGACTCGCCGCGACGAGCCGCTTGAGCGCGGGCTGGATTTCGAGGACCGGCGTCACGCCGCGCGCGGCGAATTCGCGCGCGAAACGGCAGAACTGGATCGAGTCGCCGAGTCCCTGTTCGTGCCAGACCAGCACGCGCTTGCCGCGCATGTCGGTTTCGCCGAGCCACGCGGGAATCGACGTATGCCGCCGGGGTTCGAGGCTGCCGACTCTCCAGCGCGCCTCGAAGTCGCGCCAGCCGCGCGCGAAATGCCCTTCGAGCAGATCGAGATTCGCGAGATTCCATTGCGCCTCGGCGAGTCCGGGAGCGAGCGCACGCACGTGTGAGAGCGCCGCACGTGCTTCCGCATAGCGGCACATCGAGAGCAGCGTGTTGCCGCGATTGACCCAGGCGGGCGCGTAGTCGGGCGCGAGTTGCAGCGTGCGGTCGAGCGCTTCGATGGCTTGCGCGTACCGTCGCATCTTCATCAACGTATTGCCGCGATTGTTCCACGCGATCGCGTGCGTCGGGTGCTGCGCGATCAGGCGATCGAACGCCGCGAGCGCTTCGGTATGGCGGTCGAGTTCGAGCAGCACGACGCCGCGATTCAGCTGTGCGTCGGGGCGGTTCGGCTCGCGTGCGATCAGACGGTCGAAGCACGCGAGCGCCTGATCGTGGCGTCCGAGGCGCCGCAACGCGTTGCCCCGGTTATTGAGCGCGCCCGCATGATGCGGGTCGATCGCGAGCGCCGCATCGAAACGCGCGAGCGCTTCGGGTATGCGGCCGAGTTCGCTGAGCAGATTGCCCGCATGGATCGGGCCGTCGACGTAGTCCGGCTTCAGCGCGACGGCCGCGTCGTAGCAGGCGAACGCGGCGTCGAGCTGGCCGAGCGCTTTGTACGAGGCGCCCAGATTCGCGTGCGCCGTGTATAGATACGGATCGACCTCGATCGAGCGGCGGATCAGCTCGACCGCGCGCACGGCATCGCCGCGGGTCAGGCACACGAGGCCGAGCATTTGCAGGGCGTCGCGATGTACGGGATCGCGGGCCAGTACGGCTTCATAGCAGGCGGCCGCCTCATCGAAGCGGTTCTGCTGATGGAACGCGATCGCCTGTTGCCACTCCGCGCTGGACGCAGGGGGCTGCGTCGCCGCGACGGCGGCGGATCGCCGCGCGGCATCGGGGCGGCGCGCCACGGCGCCCGCGGCCCGACGCGTCGGGGGAACGTGCTTTTTAACCATCGATGGGGGGCCAAGACTGGGGATCCATGACGTATTGTCCGGACTTTCCGGCGATCCGAAGCGTCGATAAGCGCGCGGAGTTCGGGTCAGCTTGACGCACGCGCCGGTTGCGACGGGTGCGGCCCGTGCGTGTCAAAATAGCCCGCACTGCGCCGTGCGCGGTTTGACGCCCTTGGCGTGACCGGGCCGCACGGTGTGTCGAATCAAGGAATCCCGTCTGTGGAAAGCAAGGTTGCCCTCGTGACCGGCGCGGCGCGGCGCGTCGGCCGAAGCATCGCGACATGGTTCGCATCGCACGAGCACGACGTCGTCGTGCACTACGGCACATCGGCCGCCGCCGCGCATGCGCTCGTCGACGAAATCCGCGCGCTCGGTCGGCGCGCGATCGCCGTGCAGGCCGATCTCGCCGACGCCGGCGCGATCGATGCGCTGCTCGACGCAACATACGCCGAATTCGGGCGGCTCGACGTGCTCGTGAACTGCGCGTCCGATTTCGCGCAGGACCGATTTCCCGACTTCGATATCGCGACGCTCGACGCGAACTGGGCCGTCAACGGA
This sequence comes from Pararobbsia silviterrae, assembly GCF_003628125.1. Taxonomy (GTDB): domain Bacteria; phylum Pseudomonadota; class Gammaproteobacteria; order Burkholderiales; family Burkholderiaceae; genus Pararobbsia; species Pararobbsia silviterrae. The sequence continues at coordinate 102,408 of NZ_RBZU01000001.1, read as the reverse complement.
CGCGCGCCGATCCTGCTCGCGCGCGCCTATTGCCGCCACGCGCGTGAGCGCAGGCAGACGGGCGCCGTCGTCAACGTGATCGACCAGAAGGTGCGCGACAACTTCCACGCGGACCATTTCACGTACACGGTCGGCAAGGCGATGCTCGGCAACATGACGCAGATGCTCGCGATTTCGGCCGCGCCGACATTGCGCGTCAACGCGGTGTATCCGGGGCTGATGCTGCCGAGCGACGTCCAGACCGAGCGCGATTTCCGCTATGCGAGCGCGCGCGCGACGCCGCTCGCGCGCGTGGCGTCGGCCGACGATCTCGCGGCCGCGATCGGCTTGCTCGCCGGTCCGGCCTATAACGGTGTCGATTTCGTCGTCGATGCGGGACAGAACTTGCGGCGCGTGAATACCGACGTGCTCTACATGTATCGCGATCCGGCCGGCGACCTGCCCGCCGACGAGCGAGAGAGCAGCGACACGCCCTAGCCGCGCTCGGTGTGCCTTGCGTCGCTTCTGTCAGGGGGGCGTCGATCGACGATGCGCGTCGAGTGAGTCGAGTGCCCGCAGGATGCGCTCGAAGACACTGCCCCAGTCGCCCGTTCGCGTTTGCCGGAACAACGTCGCGCTCGCGTACCACGGCGTATCGTCGCGGCCGAGTTGCCAGCGCCAATCGGGATTCGCGGGCACGAGCACCCAGACGCGCGCGCCGAGCGCACCCGCGAGATGCGCGACCGACGTGTCCGCGCTGATCACGAGATCGCACTGTGCGATCGCGGCCGCTGTGTCGGCGAAATCCGCGATCGCGTCGCCGATGTAGCGGACGTTCGGATAGTCCGCGAGTGCATGGGCGTCGGCATCGCGCAGGCCCTTCTGAAGCATCACGGCGTCGACGCGGTCGAGGATCGGCGCGAACGCGCGCAGCGCGATCGAACGGTTCGCGTCGTTGCGATGCGTGCTGTTGCCGGAGATCGCGAAACCCACGCGCAGACGCGTCGAGCGCGGGCCCAGGCGCGCGGCCCAATCGGCGCATAGCGCGGGGTCGGCGTGCAGATAGGCGGGTTCGGCCGGGACCGATGCGAGCGTCTGTCCGAGCGCGAGCGGCAGGCTCATCAAAGGGATTGCGTAGTCGTACGCGCGGTTCGCGTTTTGCGTCTTTCGCATGTCGGTTGCGTCGCTCAAACTGCTCGAACGGCTCGCACCAGTCGTATCGCTCGAATCCGCCGCGACGGTCGTGTCGCTCGCCGCGCCTGTCTCGATGACCTCGATACCCGGCAAACTCGACGAGAGCAGCCGCTTGAGTGCGGGTTGGACTTCGAGCACGGGCGACGCGCCTCGCGCAGCGATATCGCGCGCGAAGCGACAGAACTGCAGCGTGTCGCCGAGTCCCTGCTCGTGCCAGAGCAATACGCGTGCGCCATCAATCGATGCATCGCCGAGCCATGCGGGAATCGTCGCGTGGCGGCGTGTCTCGTGATGTCGCGAATGCCAGCGTGCTTCGAAGCCGCGCCATCCGGCGTCGAACCGGCCTTCGAGCAAATCGAGATTGGCGAGATTCCAGCGCGCGTCGACGAGCGCGGGCGCAAGCGCGAGTGCGCGCTCGAATGCGGCGCGCGCATCGGCATAGCGGCATTGCGCGAGCATGACCGTGCCGCAATTGACCCAGGCCGGCGGGTAGTGCGGCGCGACGGCGACCGCGCGTTCGACCGCGGCGACGGCCTCGGCGTCGCGGTGCAGGCGCATGAGTGCGAAGCCGCGGCTGCTCCATGCGGGGCCGTCGTCGGGACGCGCCGCGAGCAGCGTGTCGAACTCGGCGAGCGCGTCGGCGTCGCGGCCGAGTTCGAGCAAGACGGCGCCGCGATGGTGTCGCGCGTCGAGCCGGTTGGGATCGCGCGCGAGCACGCGGTCGAAACACGCGAGCGCTTGCGCGTACGCGCCGAGACGCCGCAGTGTGATGCCTCGGCCGACCCATGCGCCCGCGTGGGCGGCGTCGATCTGGAGCGCGCGGTCGTATCGGTCGAGCGCATCGCGCGGTTGGCCGAGTTCACCGAGCAGATGTCCGGCCTGGATCCAACCGTCGACGTAGGCCGGATTCAGCGAGAGCGCGGTTTCATAGCTTCGCAAGGCGCGCGCGCGGTCGCCGAGCGCCTTGTATGCCGCGGCGAGATTCGCGTGCGCACCGACTGAAGCCGGGTCGAGTTCGGTCGCACGGCGCAGCAGGTCCGCTGCGCGCGCGGCGTCGCCTTGCTTGAGCGCGACGAGGCCGAGCAGCGAGTGCGCTTCGCCATGCCGCGGATCGCGCGCGATCGCGCGTTCATAGAGCCGCGCCGCTTCGTCGAGCCGGCCGGCTCGATGGAGGGCGACGGCCTGCTGCCATTCGGACGATGCGCCCGCCGAGGCGGAAGGCGCGCGGCCCGGGGCCTTGGCGCCGGTTTTCTTCACGTCCTCAACCTACAGCATCGGGGTCGTTGTAGGCCTCGTCGCATTCGGCCCGAACGGCTTCCCGCACGGCGGCCGCAGCCGTCTGATGTTCATCGGGGATGCTGATCGGCCGTCCCATCTGCCGATGCGTGACGGTCGTCTGAACGAACGAGCGCCGAAACACATCCATGACGAGACTGACGCCGCGCGGCGAGATCGAGCGCAAATCGCCATCGAGGAATTGACCGAACGACGCGGGACTCGAAATGATCTCGAAGCTCGGGAAGTAGTCGCAGTGCGCTTCGGACCGGCAGATCTCGTCGGCGACGGCCCGCAGAATCGCCTTGGACGCGGCCGTCGCCACGACGACGTGATGTTCGGTCGCCGTCGCGGCGAGCGCGACGGGCGACACGGTGAACAGCCAGCGCAGACCGGGATTGACGGAGCGACAAAACGCGATGCACCACTTGAGATCGTCGAGGATCTCGCCGAACGAATAATTGACGAACTGGTGGCGGGTCGCGTCATATTCTCCGACGCGTGTTCCCGGACATGCCGGAAACACGATGCCCGTCTCGGTATCGAACCAGGCTTCGGTCAAGCCGAGCGTGAAGACGAAATAGTCCGATTCGATGAACATGCGGCGCACGCAATCGAGATGGAAATGCCGATCGGCGGCCACGTCTTCGGGACTCGCGAAGTGATTCGCCGGAATGGACGGCCTGAGCATATCGGCCCAGCCGTCCTTGCATTGCGCGACAAGGACCGTGCGCTCGCGAATATCGAATGCGAATTCAATGAGCTGGCGCAACTGCCGCGCGGTATAGATATTGCCGTAGCGCGCCGAAAATACGCCGTATTGCGATTCGTCGGCGCGCGCTTTCGTCATCATCGGGTGCGGCGTTTCGCTGACGAAATGATGAAGTCCGAGCGACGGCAAATTGCGCGCGATATGTTGCGCGAAACAACTGCCTGCTGTCGAGACCTTGTCGTTCGCCTGGATCTTGAATCGGGTATTCGGTTTGAAATTTAAGCTCGACCAAACGTGATCCGAGACCGATCGTTTCCAGAAATTTTCAGCCGGTAGATGCTTATACGGGTGCATACACGCCTGCCTTCTTGAACTCGGCAATCAAGGCGCGACCATACCGCTGATTGCCATGGAGCCATCCATGCGCATAGTCGGCTCGCAAGCCGCCCGCTTCGGTCAGGCATTCCTGCGGCGTAAATAGAGTCCGCACGCCATAGCGTTCGAGTTGCCCTGCCAATTGATCGTACATCGCGCGATACATCTTGAGCCGAAGCGCGAAGGGTCGCACGCCGTAGCGCTCGAACATCGGACCCAGCGAGCCCGGCAGATCGAGAATGTGTTTCTCCGACTCGACGGGCGCGGGTGCCGCGACGTGGTAGACGGGCGAATTCGGGCGCACGTGTCGATAGAGCGCACAGACCGCGAGAATGTGCTGCGTGACCTGTGAAAAATGATTCAGCACATCGGTGGTCGGGATGAACTGACGGCCCCGTTGCGCGTGATTGCCCTGATAGGAGAAATCCCATTTCGGCACGGAATCGACGAGCGATTCGAGCGCAAATTCGTTCCCGCGCAGCATCACGACAATCGCGCTGGGATTATTCGGCGTTTGCTCGATGAACTCGAGCATGCCGCGCGGCGGTGTCAGCGTATTGCCATCGAGTCGCGTGTTGCCGAGCAGCCCTACATTGCACGCCACGTACGAAAACGGCGTGCCGTCTTCCACAACGAATTCGCCGCGAAACACGCGGCGCTCGGCCCAATTCTGCTCGCAGTCGCGAAACACGTCGTCCGCGCAATACGCGTGAAGCAAGCTCGTGCGAACCTGCGAATTACCGACAACGAGAACGTTACCCCGTTCCGAATTCATCCAGCGTGCCCCATTTCCGTTTGATGGCAGAACAATCGACTGATCGAGTGCATGACTCAGCGTATTTGCATGCCTTGGAAGACGTCAGGCGCGATCGTGGCTAATCTAGCACGCGTATGCAATACCGATTGAATAAGGAACGGGGACTTTCGAGGCCAGTTCAACGGTATTCGGTGTGTCGCCATTCAACATTCGACGATGTTGACCGCCAGGCCGCCGCGCGACGTTTCCTTGTATTTCGTTTTCATGTCGGCGCCGGTTTGCCGCATCGTTTTAATCACCGAATCGAGCGAGACCGCGTGGGTGCCGTCGCCGCGCAGCGCGATCCGCGCCGCATTGACGGCCTTGACCGCGCCCATCGCATTGCGCTCGATGCACGGAATCTGCACGAGCCCGCCCACGGGATCGCACGTGAGTCCGAGGTTGTGCTCCATGCCGATCTCGGCCGCGTTCTCGACCTGTGCGGGCGTGCCGCCCAGCACGGCCGCGAGCGCGCCCGCCGCCATCGAGCACGCGACGCCGACCTCGCCCTGGCATCCGACCTCGGCGCCCGACAGCGAGGCATTGAGTTTGTAGAGAATGCCGATCGCGCCGGCCGTCAGCAGAAAATCGACGACGCCGTCGTCGGTCGCGTGCGGCACGCAGCGCGCGTAGTAATGGAGCACGGCCGGAACGATGCCGGCCGCGCCGTTCGTCGGCGCCGTGACGACACGGCCGCCGGCCGCGTTTTCCTCGTTGACCGCGATCGCATACAGATTGATCCAGTCGATCGCGGATAACGGATCGCGCAAGGCTGCCTCGGGATTCGCGCGCAACGCACGATAAAGCTGCGGCGCGCGCCGCCGCACGTGAAACGGACCGGGCAACTCGATGTCGGCATCGGGATTGTCGATGCCGCATCCGCGCGACACGCACGTCTGCATGACCGCCCAGATATGCAGCAGCCCCGCGCGGACTTCATCATGCGTGCGCCACGTGCATTCGTTCTCGAGCATGACCTGCGCGATCGAACGGTCCTTCTGGCCGCAGATCCAGAGCAAGGCCTCGCCGCTCGTGAACGGATTCGGCAACTGCTCGGGCGCGTGGAGGACCTTCGCATTCGGCGCATGCGCGGTCACGACGAAGCCACCGCCGACCGATAGATACGTCGACATCCGCAGTACGTTGCCGGCCGCGTCGCGAGCCTGCAGCTTGAGCCCGTTCGGATGCTCGGGCAGCGCCTGGCGATAAAAGACGATGTGCTCGCGATCGACGAAGCGGATCGGATAACGGCCGAGCAACGGCAACCGGGCGCTGTCGCGCACGCGCGCGATCTTCGGCGCGATCGTCGCGGGGTCGATCGTGTCGGGCGCTTCGCCGCAGAGTCCCAGGATGACGCCGCGGTCGGTGCCGTGCCCTTTTCCCGTCGCGCCGAGCGAGCCGTAGAGTTCGACGCGGACGCTTTCCACGCGCGGCAGCAGCCCCTCGCGTTCGAGCGCCTCGGCAAACATCAGCGCGGCGCGCATCGGTCCGACCGTATGCGAACTCGACGGGCCGATGCCGATCTTGAACAAGTCGAAAACGCTGACGGCCATGACGATTCCCCTCAAACGCCCGAACGATCCGGGCAGGTTCGATCGATTTCCGCTCGGCTGTCCGGACCCTCGGACCGGGCGAAGCACCGATGCCGACCCGGCCGCGTGCGTGCCCGGCCCTCATGCGGGCGTGCGTCGCGCGCCTGAGGGGGCGAGCCTAAGGCGTCGGCAGGCAGACACCCAGCCAAGCGGGCGGCTTCGCCGCCAGTTGCTGCGCGATCGGTAGATAGCGTTTGTCGAGCCGCGACGCGAGGTAAAAGAGCGTCGTCGCCGACTTCGGATCCCATTGCCCGGCGAAGCCCGGCACGCCGGCCTCGCGCCGCTGCGCGTCGAACGGCACCTGCGAATGCACGAACTCTTCATGCGTCTGCTTGCCGAGCGCGTACGGCGTCAGCCACGCCAGCGCGGCCTGCAGCGACGCGCCGTTCGGCGCGCGCTGCGTGAGCCAGTCGATCCGATGACGCCGCGCCGCGAGCGCGGCCATCGTCAGCGGTTCGAGATCGTAGACGACGTAGTGGAGCGCATCGCGCTCGCCGAAATCGAGCACCTGTCCGTCGCCGCCGATATTGTTCTGAAGCTGGAGCACGAACAGCCGGCGCGCGGCATCGATCATCTTGCGGTCGTCGAGCGCGAACGCGGTCATCGCGACGAGCTTGACGCGGTGGCTCTGCCAGTTGTTCGCGAACGTCTTGCCGAGCGGACGCTTCTGCGCGTCGATCTGCGCGATATAGCCGGCGCCGAGTTGCTGGAGGAACTGGACCGTCGCGTTGCGCGTCGACGCGCTCAACGCGCTCGCCGTCAGGTCGTACGCGAGGATCAGCGAATCGAGGCGGGTTTCATCGATCGGATTGAAGCTCGGCTCATAGGTCTTGACCCAGGCGAGCAGGAAGCGGTCGACCATCTTCAGAAAACGCGGGTCGGCCGTCGCGCGCCACGCGAGCGCCGTGTCGCGCATGAGTTCGAGTTCCTTCGCGGCCTCGATCGACGCGTCGTAGATGCCTTCGTGCGGCAGCGTGCCCTCGGTGTGCAGGCGCACGAGCGGCTGCGGCGTGTCGTTCATATGCGCCTGCGCTTCGACGATCATCGCGTGCACGCTCGAATTCGCGTCCTCGCGTTCGCCGTTCTGGAGCGCGGGCGCCGCGCAGAAGTTCATGGCCGCATGCGCGGCCGGTACAACGGCGCACAGTCCGGCGAGCGTGGCGAGCCACACGCCGATCCGGGGCGCAAGACGGGCTGCGATCCAGGGCGCGACACGCGCCGCAAGACGGTCCGCGATATGAACCGCAATACGGACCTCGCCATGCCCACCGATCCGGCGCGGCGCACACGGACCCGCGTTCTGACCCGCACCGGCGCGCGCGCTTGAACGGCGTGCCGGCGTGCGCGCGAGCCCGGGCCCGCGTGCCGTCGTGCCCGTCATCTGCTGCTGTGCGGCACACAGATCCCGTGCCTCGCCGTTCTTGACCACCGCCATGCGCCATCCTCCCGTTGCCGGCCCGTCCGGCGCCTCAGATGTTAACTGCTCGGGCACCGGCGCGCACTAACTACAGCCTGACGACAACCCGACGCCGGCGATCGGCCGGCGCCGCGTCAGTCGGCGGCGTAGTCCGACACGGGGATACACGAACAGAACAGATTGCGGTCGCCATACGCGTTGTCGGCCCGTCCGACCGGCGGCCAATACTTGTTCGTGTGCAGCGAGGCGACGGGATACGCGGCCTGCTCGCGCGTGTACGCATGCGCCCAGTCGTTCGCCGTGACGACGGCCGCCGTATGCGGCGCATGGCGCAGCGGGTTGTCCTCGCGATCCGCGCGGCCTTCCTCGACGGCCCGGATCTCGTCGCGGATCGCGGTCATCGCTTCGACGAACCGGTCGAGTTCGATCTTGGGCTCCGACTCGGTCGGCTCGATCATCAGCGTGCCGGGGACCGGAAAGCTCATCGTCGGCGCATGGAAGCCGAAATCCATCAGCCGCTTCGCGACGTCGTCGACGCTGATGCCGCTCGACTCCTTGATCGGCCGCAGATCGATGATGCACTCATGCGCAACGAGTCCGCCCGGACCCGAGTACAGCACCGGGAAGTGCGGCGAGAGCCGTTTGGCGACGTAGTTCGCGCTGAGGATCGCGTTCTCGGTCGCGGCCTGCAGACCGCTTGCGCCCATCATCGCGATATACATCCACGAGATCGGCAGGATCGCGGCCGATCCGTACGGCGCGGCCGATACCGCGCCGATGCCGTGCTCGCCCCGCACATAGCCGGTCGAGACCTGGTTCGGCAGGAACGGCGCAAGATGCGCGCCGACGCCGATCGGGCCGACGCCCGGGCCGCCGCCGCCGTGCGGAATGCAGAACGTCTTGTGCAGGTTCAGGTGCGAGACGTCGCCGCCGAACTGGCCCGGCGCCGACAGACCGACCATCGCGTTCATGTTCGCGCCGTCGACGTAGACCTGGCCGCCGTGCGCATGCACGACGTCGCAGATTTCGCGGACGTTCTGCTCGAACACACCGTGCGTCGACGGGTACGTGATCATGATCGCCGCGAGACGCTCGGCGTGTTCGGCCGCCTTCGCGCGCAGATCGTCGATATCGACGTTGCCGTTCGCGTCGCAGGCGACGACGACGACGCGCATCGCGGCCATCTGCGCCGACGCGGGGTTCGTGCCGTGCGCCGATGCCGGGATCAGGCAGACATCGCGATGGCCTTCGCCGCGCGACGCGTGGTACTTGCGGATCACGAGCAGACCCGCGTATTCGCCCTGCGAACCCGCATTCGGTTGCAGCGACACGGCCGCATAGCCGGTCGCGGCGACGAGCATCGCTTCGAGCTGCGAGACGAGCTCGCGGTAACCGACGGTCTGCGAGGCGGGGGCGAACGGATGGATGTCGGCGAACTCGGGCCACGTGACGGGCAGCATCTCCGACGTCGCATTGAGCTTCATCGTGCACGAGCCGAGCGGAATCATCGTGCGGTCGAGCGCGAGATCCTTGTCCGCGAGGCCGCGCAGATAGCGCAGCATCTCGTGTTCGCTGTGATGGCGATTGAACACCGGGTGCGTGAGGAACGGCGTCTCGCGGCGCAGGGTCGCGTCGAAGCCGTCCTGCGCGTCGGCGTCGAAGGCGTCGATATCCGATGCGACGAGTGCGTCGACGTTCGCGGCTTCGGCGAACGCGCTCCAGAGATCGAGCAGATCGGCGCGCGTCGTCGTTTCGTCGATCGACACGCCGACCGTCTGCGCGTCGATCGCGCGCAGGTTCAAACGGCGAGCCGCCGCCGCCGCGTGCAACGCGTCCGTATGCGCGCCCGACGTGAGCGTCAGCGTATCGAAGAAGCTGGCGTTGACGATCGGATAGCCGAGCTTGCGCAGGCCGGCCGCGAGGATCGCGGTCATGCGCGCGACGCGCTGCGCGATGCCGCGCAAGCCCGCGGGACCGTGGTAGACCGCGTACATGCTCGCCATGATCGCGAGCAGCGCCTGCGCCGTGCAGATATTCGAAGTCGCCTTTTCGCGGCGGATATGTTGCTCGCGGGTTTGCAGCGCGAGGCGCAGCGCGTGCTTGCCTTGCGCGTCGACGGTCACGCCGACGAGACGGCCCGGCATCTGGCGCTTGAACGCATCGCGCACGGCGAGGTAGGCCGCGTGCGGACCGCCGAAGCCCAGCGGCACGCCGAAGCGTTGCGAGTTGCCGATCGCGACGTCGGCGCCCCATTCGCCGGGCGGCGTGAGCAGCGTGAGCGCGAGCAGATCGGCCGCGGCGATCACGTGGCCGCCGTCCGCATGGACGGCTTCGGCAAGCGCGCGGTAGTCGCGCACGTCGCCGTTGGCGCCCGGGTACTGGAGCAGCACGCCGAATGCGTTCGCGTGCGCGGCATCCGATGCGGGACCGACCTTGACCTCGATATCGAGCGGCTCGGCGCGCGTGCGCACGACTTCGATCGTCTGCGGCAAGACGTCGTCGGCGACGAAGAACACGTTCGACTTCGGCTTGCCGACGCGGTGCACGAGCGTCATCGCCTCGGCCGCCGAGGTGGCTTCGTCGAGCATCGACGCATTCGAGATCGCGAGACCCGTGAGGTCCGTGATCATCTGCTGATAGTTGAGCAGCGCTTCGAGACGGCCTTGCGAAATCTCGGGTTGATACGGCGTGTAGGCCGTATACCAGGCGGGGTTCTCGAGCACGTTGCGCAGGATCACCGCCGGCGTATGCGTGCCGTAATAGCCTTGTCCGATATAGGTCCGGAAAACCTGATTCTTGTCGGCGAGCTTGCGCAGCGCGGCGAGCGCCTCGGCTTCGCTTTTCGGTTGCGCGAACGGTCCGAGCGGCAGCGCGTCCCGGCGGCGGATGCCGGCCGGGATCACGGCGTCGATCAACGCGTCGCGCGACGCGAAGCCGAGCGCCGCGAGCATCTCGCGCTGCTCGGCGGAATCGGGGCCGATATGGCGTTCGGCGAACGCATCATGGCGTTCGAGCGTCGCGAGCGACGGGCGATCGATCTGGGTCGGATGTTCGAGCTTCATGGCAAGGTCCTGCATGGTGTGCTGCACGCGGGCGAGCCCGCGGGTGGCGCAGCGTGTCGTGCTGCGAAGGGGGCGGCCTGACGATCGAGTACGGTCGAACTCGATCGTCGGGCCGGACCGCCCGGCATCAATGAAGGCGACCGCCGCGCGGACGGCGCCCGTACTGCGGCGCCTGGGCGCGCCGCGGCGTGATGCCGCGCGACGCGCCCAGGCGCCTGATCGCTTATTCGCCGATCGACGCGCTATAGGCCTGCGCCGTCAGCAAGCCGTCGAGCGACGCCGCGTCGGCCGGCTTGAGCTTGAAGAGCCACGACGCGTACGGCTCGGCGTTGACCTTGTCGGGCGCACCGGCCAGTTCCGTGTTCGACGCGACGATCTCGCCCGCGACGGGCGCGTAGATGTCCGACGCCGCCTTGACCGACTCGATGACGGCGATCGCGTCGCCCGCCGAGACGGCCTTGCCGGCGTCCGGAAGTTCGAGGAACACGATGTCGCCGAGGGCTTCCTGCGCGTGGTCGGTGATGCCGACCGTCACGGTGCCGTCGCTTTCGAGACGAATCCATTCGTGGGACTCGGTGTACTTCAGATCTGCTGGAACGGACATGTCGATTCCTTGTTCGATTGTTCTGATGGTTGGGTCCGGCAGGCGGCCATTGCGTGGCGGCCCGGATGCCGGCGGTTCGATCCGTTTGACTTACGACACGAGCGCCTTGCCATTGCGCACGAACGGCAGTTTAACGACGCTCGCTGACAATGCCTTGTCGCGAATGAGAACCTCGACGGTGTCGCCAACCGAAACGGCGGCCGGCACGCGCGCGAATGCGATCGAGCGTTCGAGCGTCGGCGAGAACGTGCCGCTCGTGATTTCGCCGTCGCCATGCGCGGTCACGACTTTCTGATGCGCGCGCAGCACGCCGCCGCTCTCGCGCAGCACGAGGCCGACGAACGCCTTCGCGGCGTCGGGGCGCAGCGCGGTTTTGCCGACGAAATCGCGCGCCGAGACGAGATCGACGGTCCATGCAAGCCCCGCGTCGAGCGGCGAGACGGCGTCGTCCATGTCCTGGCCGTAGAGATTCATGCCGGCTTCGAGGCGCAGCGTGTCACGCGCGCCGAGACCGGCGGGCCGCACGCCCGCGCCGGCGAGCGCGTTCCAGAGCGCCGCGGCGTGTTCGGCCGGCAGCGCGATCTCGAAACCGTCTTCACCCGTGTAGCCCGTGCGCGCGATCATCGTTTCGCCGAACGGCGTGTCGGCGACCGTCGCGGCGTTGAACGGCTTGAGTCCTTCGGTCGCGGCTCGTGCCGAGGGCAGCACCTGCCAGACCTTGGCGCGCGCGTTCGGTCCCTGGACCGCGATCAGCGCGAGTTCGCGGCGCGGCGAGATCGTGAGACCGAATTCGCCTTCGGCATTGAGTTCGCCGAGCCATTCGAGGTCCTTGTCGGCGGTCGCCGCGTTGACGACGATCCGGAAGAAGTCGTCGCGGAAGAAATAGATGATCAGATCGTCGACGACGCCGCCGTGCGGATTGAGCATGCACGAGTAGAGCGCCTTGCCGGGCGTGGCGAGCTTGTCGACGTTGTTCGCGACGGCATAGCGCAGGAAACGCCGCGCGGCGTCGGAGCCCGCGGGCCCCGTGACGTCGACGACGCACATATGGCTGACGTCGAACATGCCGGCATCGGTTCGCACGGCCTTGTGCTCTTCGATCTGGGAACCGTAGTTGACGGGCATGTCCCAACCGCCGAAGTCGACCATGCGGGCGCCGGCGGCGCGATGCACGGAGTTCAGCGGGGTGTGTTTCAGCGTGGTCATGGGGCGTCGCGCTCTGCAGGTACGGAACAAAGGGAGCCAGGCCGCAAAGCGACCTGAACAGGTTCCCCTCTGTCCTTTTACCTGAGAGATGACGCAGCTTCGTGACGCCTGCGGGCGTCGGGCTGCGCGTGCCCCTTCGGTGGACGGTTCGCGCCGCGCATGGGCGCAGCGTGCCGTCGCTCTCCAGAGATACGTCAACGAGACCGACGCCTGTCGATGCGTCCGGTGTGCCGGACCCGTGCGGGACTATGCGCGGGGGCGGAGCCGGGGATCGAACTGCGCGGCGATCGAGGTTGCCGGCGCGACGGTCCTTTTGCCTGAGAGTTTGCGGGTGTTCCCCTTCGGCGGCGATGAACGGCGACGTTCACCGCGCTCTCCCGACGCGCCCCGCGACTGTATGCCAGCGGCCCGGCCAGTGTCAAATGGACAATAGCCGGGCGCGCGGGGCGCTCGGTTCAGCGTCCGGGCACCGTTGTCGCGGGCGCTTCGGGCGGCCGCGAGGCGGTCGTCGCGGGGGCGCCGGACGCCGCCGGCGCCGATGCTTGCGCGGTGGCGGGCGCGGTCGGCCGTGCCGGCGCGGACGGCGGCACAGGGGTGGGCGCCGGTGCCGAAGCCGCAGGCGTGGCGGACGTCGGCGCAGGCGTACGCGTCGGCGTCATCGCGGGGGCCGGTGCGGGGGCCGCCGCACGCGCAGGTGCTGCGGCGGATGCCGAGGTCGGCGCTGCCGGGGAGACGGGCGCACGCGCCGGTGCAGCCGCGGGGGTCGACGCGGCCGGGCGCGCGGGCGTCGGAGCAGGAGCAGGAGCCGAAGTCGGCGCGCCCGACGAGACCGGCGTACGCGCAGGTGCGGTCGCAGGAGCCGGTGTCGCCGCACGCGCGGGCGTGACCGCCGGAGCAGGCTTCGCCGCGGGGGCCGAAGCCGAAGCAGGTGCAGGTGCTGGTGCAGCAGGACGCGCGGGCGTCGTGGCCGGAGCCGAAGCGGCCGGACTCGGCGAGACTGGTGCTCCAGCGGGCGGCGTTGCACGAACCGGCGTCGCGGCGGGCGCGGAAGCCGGCGCACGTGCAGGCACAGATGGAGATGCAGATACCGGCGCAGTCGCCGATCCGGCTGCCGAAGTCGGTGCCGGTGCCGGTGTCGATGCGCGAGCCGATGTCTCCGCGGAGACGGGCGATGCCGCCGAAGCAGAGCCTGACGCGGGCCCCGAAGTCGGCGCGGGCACTGGCGCAGGCATCGGCGCGACATCCGATGCCGAAGCCGCATGGGGTGCCGCGGCGGATTCGGACGCGGGCGCCGGAGCCGGTGCCGCGATCGGCGCGGATGCCGACACCGGAGCCGATGCCGTGACCGGGGCCGCCGGCGCGGCTGTCGCCTCCGGCTGGGCCGCGCGTTCCGAAGCCGACACGGGTTCCGACGCCGGCGCGGGCGCGGCCGCCTGCGCGGCGCGCGCGGCGGCTTGTTCGTTGAGCGCCTGCTGGGCCGCGGCCTGATGCGCGGCCGTGATCGCGGCCTGATACTCGGGCCGCGTCGATTCGGGCGCGCCGTCGCGCGAGGTCACGCGGAACGGCGCCGCGACCTTCGAAAATTCCTTGAGCTGCTTCTCGATCCAGACCGGCGGATGCCCGAGTTCGAGCGCGAGCGTCAACGCGACGCGCGGCGCTGCCGCGAGCGCTGCCCGCGCATTGAGCATCAGGCAGCGATGCCGGCGCGCGAGCACGTCCTCGACCGTGCGCGCATATTCGCAGCGCGCCGCATACCGGACCTGTCCGATCGTCAGATCGAACTGCGGCACGATGCGTTCGTCGGCGCCCTCGATCATCGGCAGCGACTGCGCATCGGTGCCGTACTCGCTGTCGCTGAATTCGCCGAGCCGCGGCGCACCGTGCAGCCGCAGCGATTCGGTCGCGCACGGACGCGTTTCGAGCAGATGCGCCGTGAAGCACGCGTTGAGCACGTCCTCGGCCATCTTCCGGTACGTCGTCCATTTGCCGCCCGTCACACTGACGAGCCCCGAGTTCGACACCGAAATCGTGTGCTCGCGCGAGATCTGCGACGTCGGGCCCTCGCTCGGGCGCGCATCGGCAAGCGGCCGCAGGCCGGCCCACGCCGACAAGACGTCGGCCCGTTGCGGCGCGCGCGTCAGGTAGCGCGCGGCCGTCTGCAGGATGAAGTCGATCTCGTCGTCGAGCGGCGTCGGGTCCGAGGGTTCGGTGAGCGGCAGATCGCCGCGCGGCGTATCGGTCGTGCCGACAAGCGTATGGCCGAGCCAGGGCACCATGAACAAGACGCGTCCGTCGTCGGTGCGCGGCACGAGAATCGCCTTGTCGCCGGGCAGAAAATCGCGCGAGAGCACGAGGTGCGTGCCCTGGCTCGGCTTGACCGTCGAATAGGCGTTCGCGTCGTCGAGCCGGCGCACGCTGTCGGTCCAGACGCCCGTTGCGTTGATCACGCAGTGCGCGGTGACCTCGAACGATTCGCCGGTTTCCGTATCGGTGACCGAGACGCCCGACACGCGGTGCGTCGACAGCGGAAACATCGGGTCCTGGTACTTGAGCAGGCCCGTGACCTTCATATAGTTGAGCGCGAGGCCGCCGTGATCGGCGACGGTTCGCGCGAGCGCAACCGCGAGGCGCGCATCGTCGAACTGCGCGTCGTAATAGAGCACGCCGCCGCGCAGATGCTCGGCGTTGAGCGTCGGCGCGGCGTCGAGCGTTTGCTGGCGCGACAGCGCGCGGCTGCGCGCGATATTGAGCGGGCCGGCCAGACGGTCGTAGACCTTGAGACCGAGCTGGTAAAACGGCTTCTCGTGGAATTTGTACGTCGGCACCACGAAGCCGAGCGGTTTCGCGAGGTGCGGCGCGTTCTTGAGCAGCAGGCCGCGCTCATGCAGCGCTTCCTTGACGAGCGGGAAATTGCGCTGCGCGAGATAGCGCACGCCGCCGTGCACGAGCTTGGTCGCCTTGCTCGACGTGCCGCTCGCGAAGTCGCGTTGTTCGAGCAACAGCGTCCGGAAGCCGCGCGTCATCGCATCGACCGCGACACCGAGCCCCGTCGCGCCGCCGCCGATCACGATGACGTCCCAGTCGCGCGGCGGTTCGCCGCGCGGCGACACGCTGGGCCGTGGCGGCTCGGCGTCCTCGTCGTCGTCGCTGTCGTTCTCGAGCGCGCGCTGCGCTTTTTCTTCCGAGAACTGCGACTGGCGCAGCCGCGTGAGCAGCGCCTTGCGCGAGTTCGTCGAGCGCGGGTCGCCCGCACGCATCTGCGCGGGGTCGATTTCTATGTCGAAGTCTGTCGTCATGGTGTGGCGGCGCGTTCGAACGGCAATCGCTGTCCCTGTTCATGACTCGCTCGCGCGAGTTCGATCACGGTCATGACGTCGACCGCCTGGTCCGGCGTGACCGGGAACGGCACGCCACGTTCGATGGTGTCGGCGACCGCGGCGTAGTACGCCGCGTATTCGCCGTTGAGCGTCGTCAACTCGCCGTCGAGTTCGAGCGTGCCGTCCGACGTGCGCAGGCGTCCGGGCGGGTTCGCGCCCCAGCCCGCATCGCCCGGACGCAGGCCCGCGCGGAGTTGGTCTTCCTGCGAGTCGAGACCGTATTTCGTATAGCTGCCGCGCGTGCCGTGGATCAGGTAACGCGGCGTCTGCGCGGCGGCCAGCACCGTCGCGTGCAGCACGACGTCGCGCTCGGCGTAGCCGAGCACGAGATGCACGAAGTCGTCGGCGCTCGCGTTGTCGCGGCGCGCGGTCACCGTCGCCGACACGGTCTGCGGCGCGCCGAACAACGCGAGCGCCTGGTCGATCAGATGCGGTCCGAGATCGTAGAGCAGGCCGCCGCCGCGCGACGCCTCTTCGCGCCAGCGTGCGCGGACGTCCGGCCGGAAGCGGTCGAAGTGCGATTCGTAATAGGTCACGCGGCCGAGCACGCCGCTCGCGAGCAGCGCGCGGACCGTCAGAAAGTCGCCGTCCCAGCGCCGGTTGTGAAACGGCGCGAACAACAAGCCGCGCTGGGCCGCGAGCGCGGCCAACGCGCGCGCCTCGGCGGCGTTCAGCGTGACGGGTTTGTCGACGACGACATGCTTGCCGGCGTCGAGCGCACGCTTCGCGTGGTCGAAGTGGGTGTCGTTCGGCGTCGCGATCGCGACCACGGTGATCGCCGGGTCCGCGAGCAGATCGTCATACGACGCGAGCATGCGCGCGCTCGGCCAATCGGCGCGCGCGCGCTCGGGCTGCGACGTAACGATCGCCGCGACGCTCGCACGTCCGCTGCCTTCGATCAGCGGCGCATGGAACGTCGCGCCGGCAAATCCATATCCGACGAGACCGACTTTCAGCATGGGAATCAAAAATTGAATTAGGACGCAACGGTGCAGCGTCACCTATTTTTGCACGCACGTCCATCGGTCAATCGGTCGAAATAGCGGCAGAAACCCCTCTGCTTATCGGTTCAACGTCAAAATGACCATCTTCAATATCCGCTTCATTACGAAGCCTTGACATCGCTTGGGGTCGAATCGGGCCGCGAAGCCCCGTGTTAACATCGTCGCCCCTTGCGTTGTTTTCCCACTATCGATGTCCGCCGGTCTTAATTCCGCCCAGAACGAAGGCGTGCGCTATCTCGACGGTCCGTGTCTCGTGCTCGCGGGCGCGGGCAGCGGCAAGACGCGCGTGATTACTCAGAAGATTGCGCATCTGATCGTCGACAAGGGCTTCGAGCCCCGCCACATCGCCGCCGTCACGTTCACGAACAAGGCGGCGGCCGAAATGCGCGAGCGCGTCGCGAAGCTTCTCGAGGGCCAGACGCTGTCCACGCCCGGAAAGGAAGGCCGCAAGGTGCCCGTCAATCAATTGACGGTCTGCACGTTCCACTCGCTCGGCGTGCAGATTCTGCGCAAGGAAGCCGAGCATCTGGGCCTCAAGCCGCAGTTTTCGATCATGGACTCGGACGATTGCTTCGCGATGGTCCAGGAGCAGCTCGCGACGACCGACAAGCCGCTGATTCGCCGCGTGCAGAACACGATCTCGCTCTGGAAGAACGCGCTCGTGCTGCCCGAGCAGGCGCTCGCGAACGCGCAGAACGAAGACGAGCACGTCGCCGCGATGGTCTACCGGAACTACGTCGCGACGCTGCATGCGTATCAGGCCGTCGATTTCGACGACCTGATCCGGCTGCCGGCCGAGTTGTTCGAGGCGAACGAAGCGGTCCGCGATCGCTGGCAGAACAAGCTGCGCTATCTGCTGATCGACGAGTATCAGGACACGAATAGCTGCCAGTATTCGTTGCTCAAACTGCTCGCGGGACCGCGCGCCGCATTTACCGCCGTCGGCGACGACGACCAGGCGATTTACGGCTGGCGCGGCGCGACGCTGGAGAATCTCAAGCAACTGCAGATCGATTTTCCGAAGCTTCACGTCATCAAGCTCGAACAGAATTACCGCTCGACGGTGCGCATTCTGACGGCCGCAAATAATGTGATCGCAAAGAATCCTAAGCTGTTCGAGAAAAAGCTCTGGAGCGATCACGGCATGGGCGATTCGATTACCGTGACGCCCGCGAATGACGAGGAGCATGAAGCCGAATCGGTTGTCTTCCGTCTTTCGGCGCATAAATTCGAGCGCCGCGCTCAGTTTCGCGATTATGCGATTCTTTATCGCGGCAATTTCCAGGCGCGTATTTTCGAACAGGTGCTGCGCCGCGAGCGGATTCCCTACGTGCTGTCGGGCGGCACCTCGTTTTTCGACCGTGCCGAAATCAAGGATATTTGCGCGTATTTGCGGCTCATTGCGAATCACGACGACGATCCGGCCTTGATTCGCGCGATCACGACGCCTAAACGGGGCATCGGCAATGTGACGCTCGAGGCGCTCGGATCGTTTGCGGGCCAGGCCAAGGTGTCGCTGTTCGAAGCCGTCTATATGGGCGGCCTCGAGGCGCGCTTGTCCGACCGGCAGATCGAGCCGATGCGCGCGTTCTGCGACTTCATCCAGCGTCTTGCCGCGCGCGCCGAAACCGATCCGGCGACGACCGTGCTCGACGACATGATGGAAGGCATTCACTACGAAGCCTATCTGTATGACGCGTTCGACGAACGGCAGGCGCAGAACAAGTGGTCCAACGTGCTCGAATTTCTCGACTGGCTCAAGAAGAAAGGCACGCGGCCCGAAGCGGCGGGCGTCGATGCGGCCGTCGAGGGCGAGCGCGGCGACGGTGATGCCGCGACGGGCTTCGATACGTCCGACGGCCTTGCCGACACGGGCAAGAACCTGCTGGGCCTGATCCAGACCGTCGCGCTGATGTCGATGCTCGAAGGACGCGACGAAGACCCCGACGCGGTGCGTCTGTCGACGGTTCATGCGTCCAAGGGCCTCGAATATCCGCATGTGTTTCTCGTCGGCTGCGAGGAAGGGATCATGCCGCATCGCGGCGGCAGCGACGATGACGAGCCGATCGACGACGCGCGCATCGAGGAGGAACGGCGGCTCATGTACGTCGCGATCACGCGCGCGCAGCGCAGCCTCCAACTCACGTATTGCAAGAAGCGCAAACGCGCGCGCGAAACGATCGTCTGCGAGCCCTCGCGTTTCATCCAGGAAATGCTGCTCGACGAAGCGCCGCCGCCGTCGGCCGACGAGGCGCCGATGACGCCGAAAGACCGTCTCGCGAATCTGAAGGCCTTGCTCGGCGGGTGAGCCGCGATTGACGGTTTTCGCTCGATCGTTTTGAGTGCGCGCTTGAAAAGCGCGCACGGTACCGTATTGGCCAAATTCGATATGTGATCGGTTACTTAAACGACCGATTCACGGTCGTTGTAAATCGCACCTTCGATTGCCCGGCGATTCGATTGCGAATCGCGTGACACGGCGTGCGATATCCGTTCGAAAGCGTCGAATGCGCGCGGCGGGAGGCGAGGACATTTTTCGCCCGAGCGCCTTCAGGCGGGCGTGGGCGCGCTTGTTTTTAGCGCGACATCCTGAAATACACCCGATCGGATATTCCTGATTTATATTTCCGAATGGGCCGGTGAGCAGTGGCGTGGTAATTGCTGCATAGTGCTATCCCATCTCGCCGATTTGCATTTTCATTTCCGGCATTTTTGAGCGTCCGCGTTTCGATCGCGACGATTCCATGTCTTCTACCGCGCCGACCGTATCTTTGTATGTGCTCGGACCGCCTCGCATCGAGCGAGCCGGCGGTGTTGCGACGCTTAAATACAACCGAGCGCGGGGATTGCTTGCCTACCTCGCGCTCGAACGCGGATTCCACACGCGCGACAGCCTCGCGGAATTGTTCTGGCCCAACGAACCGACCGTGCAAGGGCGCGACAAGCTCAAGCGCATGGTGTTCGAGTTGCGCGAAGCGCTCGGCGACGCCTGTATCGAAGGCGACCGGTATGTCGTGCGTCTCGCGCCGATTTCGACGGTCTGGGTCGACGCGATCGCCTTCGAGACCGATACGGATCCGGTCATTCCGATGGTTGACGACGCGCCCGGTCTCTCGGGCGATGCCGACCGCGCGTCCGAGGCGCTCGATCGCTGCGCACGCGCGATCGAACTCTACCGGGGGCCGCTGCTCCAGGGGCTGCGGATTGACGACGCGCCCGATTTCGATATTTGGCTCGACAGCCAGCGCGAAGCCTACGCGCGCCGTCTTGTCTTCGCGCTGACGCGGCTCGCGCGCGAACGAGCGCGGATGCGGCGTATCGTCGAGGCGATCCGGTATGCGCGGCGGCTCGTCGAACTGGCGCCTCACCATGAACCGGGCTGGCAATTGCTGATCGATCTGCTCGTGCGCAGCGGACGCCGCGACGAGGCGCTCCATGAGCTCGAACGATGCAGGGGGGCGCTTGCGCGCGAACTCGACGCCGAGCCGCACGCATCGACCCTGGCGCTCGTCGAACAGCACGTCGATCCGGGACCGGCCGCCGAATCCGGATCGGAGCCGGTGCCCGCATCGGCGTCCGGTTTGAACCGGAGCGCAAATCGGAACCGAGGCCCAGGCTCAAGCCGAGGTCCGAGTTCGGGTCCGGATTCAGATCTCGGCTCGGGTGTCGGTCTAGATCCAAGCCCGAGCCCCGCATTCGCTCCGGCATCGGCTTCCACGCTGGTTTCCGTTCCGCGCGCGCAGGCGCGTCTCGCGATCGGCGTCGCGCATCTGATCCGCGCACGCACGCGCAGAGCGCTCACGGCCTTTGAAGCGGTACTGGTCGCGCAACCCGATCAGGTCATCGATCTGACGTTCGGCGCGGACGCACGCACGATGGCGCTCGCCTGGCTCGCGATCGCGCGCTGGCAGGCGGGCCATGCCGAGGCTGCCGTCGCGGCGAGTGCGATGGCGCTCGAACGCGCGCGGCGCGTGGCCGATCCCCATGCGCTGGCCCATGCGCTCGTCGTCGACGGCGCGCTGAGCCGATTGCACGGGAACCCGGATCGCGCGCTCGGTGATGCGGCCGAACTGTCCGCGCTCATCGATGCGCACCGGCTGCCGCACTGGCGGCCCGCGGCCGACGTGCTGTCGGCCGGGGCGCGCGCCGCGCTGGGTTGGCCGCACGCGAACATCGACGCGGGGGCCGCGACACGCGCGTTCAATGCAACGATGGGCGCGATGGGGGCCGTGTTGCTGATGGTGTGGAATTCCCACGCGCCGGTGTAGGGCGATTCCGATTGCGCCGCGCTGCGCCGCCTTCCCAAAGAGACTCGTGTTACCTTCAACGGCATTCGCACTGAAGGGTTTGAACGGGAGTCGAGGGTCATGGCCGGGCAGCATGCAACGCAGCAGCAGATCGAAGTACTTCGCGACAAAGGGTTCGTGGTGGTGCCGGGCTTCATTCCCGACGACGCGCTCGCGAACCTCAACGCCACCGCGCGCGCGCATCTCGCGGCGCGCGCCGCCCCCCTCGAATTCGAAGCGGACCTCCAGTATCCGGGCGCACCGTCATCGCGCGACGCGGCCGGCGGCGAAACCGTCCGACGCCTGCTCGACGCCTACGCGCGCGAGCCGCTGTTCGCGCAATGGGGCGCCTCGCCGCAGACGGGGGCATGGATGCGCGAGTATTTCGGCGAGCGCGTGTTCATGTCGCGCGCGCATCACAACTGCCTGATGACCAAGCACCCGCTGTACGGGAGCTTGACGGGATGGCATCGCGATATCCGATACTGGTCGTTCACGCGCGAGGACCTCGTGTCGGTCTGGCTCGCGCTCGGCGATGAGGAGATCGACAACGGCGCGCTCTGGTTCGTGCCCGGATCGCACCGCATGCCGTTCGATGCGTCGCGCTTCGATGAAGCGAAGTTTTTCCGGGCGGACCACGCCGAGAACGCGGCGCTGATCCGGACGGCCGAATCACCGCGTCTCGCGCCCGGCGACGCCGTGTTTTTTCACTGCAATACCTTGCACTCGGCGGGAAAGAATCTCAGCGACGCGATCAAGTTCTCGCTCGTTTTCACGTATCGCGGCGAAAGCAATCCGCCCGTGGCGGGCACGCGTTCGACGTCGAAGCCCGAGATCGAGCTCGAAGCGTCGATCGGGAGCCGCGTGTAGCGAAGCGCGTGCGCGAGTCGGGCGCGTCTGACGTGCAATCGTCGGGCGCTTATTGCCGCGCCGACGCCGCGAGGCCGATCAGTCCGGCGATCAATGCGACCGCGCCGCCGACGAGCAGCCAGATCGTCTTGTCCGTCGGCGCGCCCGTAAAGAATCGCGAGACGTCGTTGCCGAACGAATGCAACGACTGGCCGCCGAAGTACAGCAGCAACACCCCACCGATCACCAGGGCCAGGGAAATCGCTCTCGTCATCAAACCGCTCCGCTCAAGGAAGGCACGCGTTCGCGCGCCGGGGATTGCAGGAAGGTATCACGCCGCCGCTATCGTGGCGGATTGCGAGATGGCGGGCAATGGGTCGTCACAATCGGTTTCAAACGGCGTCGCGTGAACGGCGTCGATGACCTGTCATGTTTGTGACGCGAATGACGTGAGCCGTGCAAAGCACGCCACGCGTTTGATGCGTCCCGTGCCCCAGTGCACCCAACGCCCCAACGTGCCAACGCACCAACGCGGCTGACACGCCCGACGCAGCCGACACTCCCGACGTGCCTAGCGCGCCGCCCGACATGCACGTGGCCAGCGCCGGCAAGAACGGTGGCCCTTTGCTATAGTCGGCCGCCTGCGGCGCCCTCCCGCTTTGCACGTGGCGCCGCGCCGCGACCCGGCGCAAGACCGGGCCGTTTTCCATTTCGAGGACACACGATGACGTACCTTGCTGCATCCGATCGCTACGACGGTCGCGTCCCTTATCGTCGCAGCGGCAAGCGCGGTCTTCAGCTTCCCGCGATCTCGCTCGGTCTCTGGCACAACTTCGGCGACACGACACCGATCGACCGGCAGCGCGCGATGTTGCGCACCGCATTCGATCTCGGCATCACGCATTTCGACCTCGCGAACAACTATGGACCGCCGTACGGCACCGCGGAGACGAACTTCGGACGCATCTTCAAGGACGACTTCCGTCCCTACCGCGACGAACTGCTGATTTCGTCGAAGGCTGGCTACGACATGTGGCCGGGTCCGTACGGCCAGGGCGGCGGCTCGCGCAAATACGTGCTCGCGAGTCTCGATCAGAGCCTGCAGCGCATGGGTCTCGACTACGTCGACATCTTCTACTCGCATCGTTTCGATCCCGACACGCCGCTCGAAGAAACCGCAGGCGCGCTCGCGAGCGCGGTCCAGCAAGGCAAGGCGCTCTATGTCGGCATTTCGTCGTACTCGGGCGCGAAGACGCGCGAGATGGCCGCGCTGCTCAAGGAGCTCAATGTGCCGCTGCTGATTCATCAGCCGTCGTACAACCTGCTCAATCGCTGGATCGAGGAAGATCTGCTCGACGCCCTCGACGAAACCGGCGCGGGCTGCATCGCGTTCACGCCGCTCGCCCAGGGGCTGTTGACCGACAAGTACCTGAACGGCGTGCCGGCCGATGCGCGCGTGAATCAGCCCGGCGGCGGCTCGCTGCAGGTGTCGCACCTGAGCGAGCAGAACCTCACGCATGTGCGCAAGCTCAACGAGATCGCAAAACGCCGTGGTCAGAGTCTCGCGCAGATGGCGCTCGCGTGGACGCTGCGCGACGCACGCGTGACCTCGGCGCTGATCGGCGCAAGCCGGCCCGAGCAGATCGTCGAGAACGTCGCGGCGCTTCAGAACCTCGCGTTCTCGCAGCAGGAGCTCGACGAGATCGATAGCCATGCACGTGAAGGCGGCGTGAATCTCTGGGTCAAGCCGTCGACCGATCAGCGGCTCGGCTGATCGAAGGCGCCGACGCGCTGCGCAAGCGCGTCGGCGATACGCAAAATCGGCGTTGGCGTTGGCGTCGAGGCCGGTCGCCGACGTTCGGCGCACCGATTCGAGGATGCATCCTCGCGCGCCGACGCCCTGAGCCCAACGTCATGAGCCCAACGTCATGAGCCCGACGCCGTGAGCCGGTCTTCAGGGGCCGGCGCACGGACTCGCGGACGCGGCATCGCGCGCTAACGATACGAGCCGAAATGCGGTTCGATCGGCGCCTGCAGCAGCGCCGCGCGATGCGCATAGACGAGCGGATGGAAGATCTCGCCGAGCAACTCGGCCCACCGCAGCGGATACGGCGACGGGGTGCCGTCCGGCAGCAGCACGCCCGTTTGATCGAGCGGATGGCAGGCCGGATGGCGTTGCAGCGCTTCGAATTTGCGGTCGAGCAAGGCCTCGGTCTGCCTGAGCCATTCGGCCGTCAAAGCAGACTGTCGCTTGAAGATGAACGCGCACAGACCGATGAGCTCCGCGTGCGCGCCGCGAATCCGATCCCCGAGTTCGCCCTGGACGTGCGGAATCCCGTGCGGCAGCTCGGCATACCCGAGCACCGGCTTGTCCGAGGCTTCAAGCGCTTCGAAGAATCCCCACCACTTCTTGCTCGTGATCTTGATGTCCGTATATCCACCGCCGTAGTGGTGCATCAAATAGCACCGCAGGTAGTCGGACTTGTGTACCGAACTCAGATACGGATAGGCCGGGTGCAGCGGATGATCCTGCCGGATCCAGTCTTCGACGCTGTGTCGATTGATCATCGCAATCGGGCAGGCCGTGTTGTTATAGATCGTCCAGAGTGCCTGGATCCGGTTGGGCGACATGACTTCGTCGCCGGTCCAAAGACAGAAAATCGTCCGGCTTTTGAACCCGTCGAACTCGTGCAGCGCGCGTGAATGGTCCATGAAGATCGACTGATGAACGCCGTCGCGGTAAAGGATGTGAAAGAAAAATAGAATGAAAAAGAAAGAATCGACGCGTCAAAACACTTCAGCGGGCGCCGAAATACCGACCTGACGCATGAGTTCGGCACGCTGTTCGCGGACGTTCGCGCTCGGCGCGGGGTGTCGCCGATAGACATATAGATAGTCCATGACCGCATGGAAGTTATTCGCGTTCTGGCTGCTTCCGCGACGGTCCGTCGATTCATCGTTTACTTCATAAACGACGGAGGCCTGTATCGGCACATGCCGAGGCCATTCTTTTTCGTAGAGTGCGAGCTGGAAATCCCAGTCTTCGTAGGCTCGCATATGCGCGTCGAAGCGCGTGTCGCCGATCAGGCGGCGCGGAAAAGCGAGGCACGACATATGAATCTGGTTCTTCACAAAGACGCGTTCGTCGAGTTGCGCCGAAAGGTCGAGCTTTCGCTCCGAAATGGCCACCGGTAAAGGCTGAGCGCGATTTTCGGTGACGACCGAGCAATCGAAATAAACAAAGCGGTCTTCGCGCAGCGCGGACATCTCGGCGACCCGCGCGAGGAAGCCGGGATGCCATGCGTCGTCGTCGTCGAGAAACATCAAATACCGCCCCGATGCGAGCGAGATGCCGAGATTACGGCTTGCCGACGGCCCCGGCGCGCCGTTTCGTCGAACTTGAATATCTTCAGGGCCGAGCGCGCGTAAACACACCGCATCGTTATCCGCATGCGCCGCATCGGACACCACGATGATTTCGCACGGCAGCGCGCTGCGTTGCGACCGGATCGAGTTCAGCGCTCTTTCGAGCAGGGCCGGACGATTGTGAGTCGGAATAACGATCGACAAAAAAGGCACTACTGATGGCATGGAGGCTCCGGCACCAAGGATCGGTATTTATTGCGTATTTGTTTAGTCGTCGCCAAGCGCGTGGACGTGTTCAGTATAAACGCGTGTTCGGGTTCGCAAGTGCTTGAGAACACTCACGTAATGTGCGGAAAGTTTTTTTTGGAATTGCTCTTAAGTCCGCAAAAGGGACGCCGATATCGGGATGGGAGCCCTCTGAGGATGCGGGGGACTTTTGGATTGAAAGTGATTTGAAGGGAAAGAGTTACCCGTTTTTCCAGACGCGAACCTGCCGATGCTTGCAGTCCGCCTCGAGCGCAACGGTACGTGGAAACCCATCTAGGAATTGAATAAATGACGTCCATCATCTCGTCGCTGTCACCCTCACAGATTGCAGGGTTTACCACGCAACAAATTGCCGCGCTCGGAACGGCCGACATCGCAGCACTGAGCTCCGCGGACGTTGCCGCGTTGAACTCGTCGCAAATCGGCGCGATCAGCGCGTCGTCGATCGTCACGCTGAGCACGGCGGCGCTCGCCGCGCTGCAGTCCGATCAGGTCCAGGGTCTCTCGACCGCCGATCTGCGCGCGCTCAAGACGAACCAGGTCGTCGCGCTCGGCGCGACGGGCATTGCGTCGCTGACGTCGACGCAGGTCGGCGCCTTGACGACGACCGAACTCAACGCGCTGTCGAGCGTGCAGGTCACGAGCCTCACGACGGACCAAATCGCCGCGCTCGCGACGAACCAGATCGCCGGTCTGTCGACGGTGCAGGTCTCGCGCCTGACGTCGACGCAGGTCGGCGCCTTGACGACATCGGACATCCAGGCCGTGACGGCCACGCAGATCACCGCGTTGAACACGATCGGTCTCGTGACCAACCAGATCGGGGTGTTGACGACGATCCAGATCACGAAGCTCACGACGACGCAGGTCGCGAACCTGAGTTCGGATCAGGTCGCGGCGATCACGACGACCGACCTGCGGGCCCTGTCGGTCGCGCAGATCGATCAACTCGGCACGACGGGTCTGACGACGGATCAGATCGGCGCACTGACGACGGCGCAGGCCGCGGGCCTGACGACGACGCAAGTCGCGGGGCTGACGACCGACCAGATCGGCGCGCTCTCGGCGACCGACGTCGCGGCCCTGAAGACGAACCAGGTGCAGGCACTCGGCGCGACGGGCGTCGCGGCGCTGAGCTCGACACAAGTCGCCTCGCTGACGACGGCGGAACTCAATGCGCTGACGACGGCTGAAGTCTCGAGCCTCTCGACGACGGACATCTCGGCACTGACGACGGCGCAAGTCGCGGGCCTCTCGACGGCGCAAGTCGCGAACCTGAGCTCGGATCAAGTCGCGGCGCTGACGACGACGGACCTGCGCGCGGTGACGGTGACGCAGATCGCCCATATCGGTACCGCAGGCCTGACGACGGATCAGATCAGCGCGCTCACGACGGCGCAAGTCGCGAGCCTGACGACCGCGCAGGTCGCGGGTCTGACGACGACGCAGGTCGACGCGCTGACGACGACCGACGTCGCCGCGCTGAAGACGAACCAAGTCCAGGCACTCGGTGCCACGGGCGTTGCGGGCCTGACCTCGACGCAAGTCGCCTCGCTGACGACGGCGGGCCTCAACGCGCTGACGACGGCTGAAGTCTCGAGCCTCTCGACGACGGACATCTCGGCACTGACCACCGCACAAGTCGCGGGTCTCTCGACGACGCAAGTCGCGAACCTGAGCTCGGATCAAGTCGCGGCACTCTCGACGACCGATCTCCGCGCCCTGTCGACCACGCAGATCAGCCACCTCGGCACGACGGGTCTGACGACCGACCAGATCGGCGCGCTGACGACGGCGCAAGTCGCGGGTCTGACGACGGCACAAATCGCGGGCCTGACGACCGATCAGGTCGGCGCGCTCTCGGCGACCGACGTCGCGGCACTGAAGACGAACCAAGTTCAGGCACTCGGCGCAACGGGCGTCGCGGCCCTGAACTCGGCGCAAGTCGCGTCGCTGACGACGGCAGGCCTCAACGCGCTGACGACGGCTGAAGTCGCAAGCCTCTCGACGACGGACATCTCGGCGTTGACGACGGCGCAAGTCGCGGGTCTCTCGACGACGCAAGTCGCGAATCTGAGCTCGGATCAAGTCGCGGCACTGTCGACGACCGATCTCCGTGCCCTGTCGACCACGCAGATCAGCCATATCGGTACGGCTGGCCTGACGACGGATCAGATCGGCGCACTGACGACGGCGCAAGTCGCGGGTCTGACGACGACGCAAGTCGCGGGCCTCACGACCGATCAGATCGGCGCGCTCTCGACGACCGACGTCGCGGCACTGAAGACGAACCAGGTGACGGCGCTCGGCGCAACGGGCGTCGCGGCCCTGAGCTCGACGCAAGTCGCGTCGCTGACGACGGCAGGCCTCAACGCGCTGACGACGGCCGAAGTCTCGAGTCTCTCGACGACGGACATCACGGCGCTGACGACGGCACAAGTCGCGGGTCTCTCGACGGTCCAAGTCGCGAACCTGAGCTCCGATCAAGTCGCGGCGCTCTCGACGAACGACATCCGCGCCCTGTCGGCGACGCAGATCGGCCACGTCGGCACGGCCGGCCTGACGACCGACCAGATCGGCGCGCTGACGACGGCGCAGGTCGCGGGTCTGACGACGACGCAAGTCGCGGGTCTCACGACGGATCAAATCGGCGCACTCTCGACGACCGATGTCACGGCCCTGAAGACGAACCAGGTCCAGGCACTCGGCGCGGCAGGCATCGCGGGTCTGAGCTCGGCGCAGATCGCGGTGCTGACGACGGCGCAAGCGGTCAGCCTCGCGACGGCGCAGATCGGCGCGCTGACGTCGGCTCAGGTCGCCGCGTTGTCGACGTCCGATGTCAAGGCCCTGAGCGCGTCGCAGCTCAACGGTCTGACGACGGACGCGGTCGCGGGTCTGAGCACGTCGGAGATCAGCACCTTGACGACGGGCCAGCTCCAGGGCCTGACGTCCGATCAGATCGACGCGCTGTCGACCGACCAGCTCGCTTCGCTGACGCTGACGCAGCTGAACTCGCTGTCGGCTGCGCAGGTCGCGGGTCTGACCTCGGATCAGGTCTCGGTGCTGCAGGTATAAGCGGGTTCGATTGTCGTACCAGGCTGCGCGGGCAATACCGCGCACCGCTCCCACGTGTCGCCGGGCTCCGGCCCGTCGACACGCGGAGCAACGCGTCGCGCGCGACGCGGGTCGAGGGGCAGGGATATGCCCCAAGTCCGGTACGATCCACCCGTCGATTACAATCCGGCTGGGGATATCGCTCGCGCGATGTCCCCAGTCGTTGTTTCATGCGTGCCGCCCGGTTTGCGATGGCGGATCCGGGAGGCATCGAGCGTCCATTCGGTTCGCGGACCTGATGAATTCCGTTGAGCGACGCGCACGCGTCGCGTCGACGGCCGGCGTCGATTCGCCAATCGGGTGAGCTCGGACAAGCGAAGACCACAGACGGACCGACCCGAGTTCATGAATCAAGTTCTTTCCCCGGTCGAACATGGCTACGCGTTCAAAATCGCGAGCGCATGGCGCGGCACGCTGCCGCTGACCGAACTGATCGACTACGGCAACGTGCTCGGTTCGGCCGGCTTGCATGAGCTTGTCGCCGTGCTCTACGAAACGTGGCTCGCGCATAACGCCACGCCGTTCAACCATTTCGTGCACTTCAATCTCGGCGCGACGTACAACACGCTTGCGCGCTTCGACGACGCGCGCAAGGCGTATCTGCGCGCCATCGAGCTCTCGCCCGGGTTCGCGCAGCCTCACTTCAATCTCGGCATGATCTACGAGCGCATGGGGCAACCCCAGGCGGCGCTCGCCGAGTGGATGTGGGTCGCGCACACCGTGTCGCCGAACGATCTCGAACACCGGTCGTTCCGGCTGCAGGCGATGAACAACCTCGGACGCCTGTTCGAGATCGAAAAGAAGTACGCCGACGCGCACGACTGGCTCTGCCGGAGCCTCGACGTCGAGCCCGATCAGAACGACGTGCTCCATCATCTCGTGTTCCTGCGCGCGAAGATGTGCACGTGGCCCGTCTATGCGCCGCTGCCGCGCGTGAGCGTCGACGCGATGCGTCGCGCGACGTCGGCGCTCGCGATGATTTCGCAGTCCGACGATCCCGAAGCGCAGTTGCGCGCGGCGCGCCACTACGTCGAAACGAAGACGAACTGCGACGTGCCCGCTTTGACCGAGCGGCGCGGCTACGGTCACGCGAAGCTGCGCATCGGCTATCTGTCTTCAGACCTCTGTCTGCATCCGGTCGCGATGCTGACGGCCGAGCTGTTCGAACTGCACGATCGCGAGCATTTCGAGGTGTACGCGTACTGCTGGACGCGCGAGGACGGTTCGAGCCTGCGCAAGCGCGTGATCGACGCGGTCGACCATTTCGAGCGTATCGGCGAACTCAGCGACGAAGCCGCCGCGCAGCGCATTCGCGCCGACGAGATCGACATCCTGATCGATCTCCAGGGACAGACCTTCGGCGCGCGCACGGGCATTCTCGCTGCGCGTCCGGCGCCGATCCAGATCACGTATCTCGGCCTGCCCGCGACGACGGGTTTTCCGTTCATCGACTATGTGATCGCCGATCGCTTCCTGATTCCCGAGGATTCGGCGAAGTACTACAGCGAGACGCCGCTGTATCTGCCCGACGTCTACCAGGTCAGCGACCGGCAGCGCGTGATCGGCGACGTGCCGACGCGCGAGCGCGCGGGGCTGCCGCCGACGGGTTTCGTCTTCTGTTCGCTGAACAACAATTTCAAGTTCACGCCCGAGATGTTCGACGTCTGGATGCGGATCCTGAGCCGCGTGCCGGGCAGCGTGCTCTGGCTGCTCGCCGACAATCCGTACGCCGAGGCGAATCTGCGTCGCGAGGCGCAGCAGCGCGGCGTCGACGGCGCGCGCCTGATCTTCGCGCCGCGCGTCGCGCCGCAGGACTATCTCGCGCGTCTGAGCGCGGCCGATCTGTTTCTCGATACGTTCCCGTTCAACGCGGGCACGACGGCCAACGATGCGCTCTGGGCCGGACTGCCCGTGCTCACGCGCACGGGGCGCACGTTCGCGTCGCGCATGGCGGGCGCCTTGCTGACCGCGGGCGGTCTGCCGGAACTCATCACGGCCGACGTGCGCGACTACGAGGACAAGGCCGTCGCGCTCGCGCTCGATCCCGGCGCGCTCGCCCACCTGCGCGCGCGTCTTGCCGACGTCAAGCGCGACGGCGTGCTGTTCGATACCCCGCGCTTCGTGCGCAATCTGGAAAAGGAATTCACGCGACTCGTCGACGAACTCGGTTGAGGCGCGCACCGCTATGGCAAACGAAACCAGCAAGCAAATGCTCCGCCGTGCGAGCGACCGACGTTTCGGCACGCGCTGGATCGTCGGAGACGGCATCGACATCGGCTGCGGGCCCGACCCGCTCTCGAAAGTGTCGGACTTCTTTCCGCTCATGCGGACCGTGCGTCCCTGGGATCTGCCCGATGGCGATGCGATGCTCATGGACGGCGTCGCCGACGACAGCTACGACTTCGTGCATTCGAGCCATTGCCTCGAACACCTCGTCGATCCCGTGACCGCGCTCGCGAACTGGATCCGGATCTGCAAGCCCGGCGGACACGTGGTCATCACGGTGCCCGACGAGGACCTCTACGAACAGGGCGTCTGGCCCTCGACGTTCAATCAGGATCACAAGTGGACCTTCACGATCCTGAAGCCCGAGAGCTGGTCGCCGCGCTCGATCAACGTCGTTCAACTGCTCGCGCATTTCCAGGGCGAGGTCGAGATTCTCAAGCTCGAGAAGCTCGATTCGACGTTCGACTATCGCCAGCCGCGTTATGACCAGACAATGTACAGCCTCGCGGAGTCGGCGATCGAGTTCGTGCTCAAGAAGCGCCCGCGCGAGGCGGCCTTCAATGTGGAGGCGACGTTCGCCGCGGCGATCGACCATCATCGGCATGGACGCCTCGTCGAGGCGCGCGATGCCTATGTCGCGATTCTCGAAGCCGATCCGATCCATGTCGCATCGCTGAACAATCTCGCGCTGATCTGCGACGGCGAGTCGCGCGAGATGCTGTTGCGGCGCGCGCTCGACGTGCAGCCCGATCATGTCGATGCGCTCGTCAATCTCGGCGAGCATCAGCGCGACGCCGGCCGGCATGCCGAGGCGAGCGCGTTGCTGCGGCGCGCGCTCGTGCTCGCGCCGCACGAGCGGCGCGCGATACGCGCGCTGGCAACGAGCCTCGAAGCGCTCGGAGACTTCAACGCGGCGATCGAGGTGCTCGACGCGAACCGTACGCGCTTCGAGGGCGCGGAGCGGGCGGACGTGCTCTGCGCGCTCGGCAAGTATTGCGAAAGCGCGAACCGCACCGACGATGCGATCGCGTACCTCGACGAAGCCTTGAGCATCGATCCGCATCATGCCGACGCGCATATCTGGCGCGGGCGCCAATACCTGAAAAAAGGCGATTTCGCGCAAGGCGCGAACGGCATCGGCTGGATCTGGCGCGGGCGCTATCCGGAGATCGGCGATCAGACCGGGCGCTTCGTCGACGAAGCGGGGCATCCGATCCGCCAGGACGGACGCACGGTCGTGTTGTCGTCCGACAGCGGCCTCGGCGATACGATGCAGTTCGTCCGCTATGCCAGCGAACTCCAGGCGCTCGGCGCGCGCGTGGTCGTCGAATGTCAGCCCGAGCTCGTGCGGCTCATCGCGAACACGCCCGGCGTCGACGAGGTCGTGCCGTTCGGACAACTTCGCGATGCCGGCGACGTCCGCGTTCCGCTGCACAATTTGATCGGCGCGTTTCGCTCGACGCCCGAGACCGTGCCGAACACGGTCCCCTATCTGTTCCCGGTCGCGGCCGAAGCCGATGCCTGGCGCGCGCGGCTTGAACAGCACGAAGGTTTCCGCGTGGGCCTCTGCTGGGCGGGCAGCCCGCTGCATCAGCGCAACGGCAGCCGTTCGGTGCCGCTCGACGTCATCGCATCGCTCGTCGGATATCCGGGCATGGTCTGCTATTCGCTGCAAAAGGGGGCCGCCGAGCCCTTGCCCGGCGCGATCGACTGGACGGCAGAGTTCGAGGACTTCGCCTCGACCGCCGCGTTCGTCAGCCAGCTCGATCTCGTGATTTCGGTCGATTCGGCCGTCGCCCATCTCGCGGGCGGGCTCGGCAAGCCGGTTTGGCTGCTGAACCGCTTCGACAGTTGCTGGCGCTGGATGGAGGAGCGGATCGACAGTCCGTGGTATCCGACGCTCACGCAGTTCCGGCAGGAGAAGCCGGGCGATTGGGCGCCCGTCGTTCGATCGGTCGCCGAGTGCTTCGCGATCGTCGCGCACGAACGCGCGCAGTGATCGAGGCGGTGATCGAGGCGGTGATCGGCGAGGGCGCCGGTCCACCGCGATCCAGGCGCGGAAGGCAGACACGGAATCCAGACGTGGAAGACGGCGCGCTTCGATAGGCCGCTCGACGCACGGCCGACCTGACGACAAAGCCCGACGGATGACCGCCGGGCTTTGTTTTTCATGCGGGCCGCCCGAGTGTGCCGGCGGCCGTGACCGCATCGATCGACCGATGCGGCGGATGCGGTGGTTTAGAAGTTGAAGTTGTCGATATTGCTTGCGTCGAACGTCGTCGGCGGTCCGAGCACGACCTCGCCGTTCTTGCCGACCGTGCGCTTGCCGAGCTTGCCCGCGTCGAACGAATCGCCTTCCTTGCCCGTGATCGTGCCCGACGCAAGGTTCGCGGCCGCGTAGGCTGCGAGGTAGCCGAGTGCGCCCGGATCCCACAGTTGGAACGCCTTGACCGTGCCGTTCTTGACGAACGCGCGCATCTGGTTCGGCGTGCCGAGACCCGTCACGACGACTTGTCCCTTCTTCGGCGACGTCGACAGATAGCGCGCGGCCGCGGCGATGCCGACCGTCGTCGGCGCGATGATCGCCTTGAGGTTCGGATACGCTTGCAGCAGACCTTGCGTCTCGACGAACGACTTCTGGTCGTCGTCGTTGCCGTAAGCGACCTTGACGAGCTTGATCTTCGAGTACTCGGGCTTCTTGAGTTCATCCTCCATGAACTTGATCCAGGTGTTCTGGTTCGTCGCGTTCGGCGTCGCCGACAGCACGGCGATCTCGCCCTCGCCGCCGATGAGCTTCGACGTCAACTGAATCTGACCGCGTCCGATGTCCTCGCTGACGGCCTGATTGACGAAGATCTGGCGGCCGGCCGGCGCGGTATCCGAGTCGAACGTGACGACCTTGATGCCGGCCGCGTGCGCCTTCTGCAGATACGGCACGACGGCGTTCGCATCGTTGGCGGCGATGACGATCGCGTCGACCTTCTGCGTGATCAGCGTATTGATGTACTGGACCTGCGACGACGCGCCGGCGTCCGACGGACCGACGACCTTGCCGTCGCCCTTGAATTCCTTGATGGCGTCGAGGCCGCCGTTGTCCGCGATGACCTCGTAGGGATTGTTGATCTGCTTGGGCAGGAACGCGATCTTGAGTCCCTCCTTGAGGTCGGCCGCGTGGCCGACCCCGCTGACCGCAAGCAACGCCGCGCACAGGGCCGGCATCGCGATCGCTCGAACGTTTCGCAACATGTGAAGCCTCCTAAGGTTGCACTCTTCTGCCGGCTAGCCGGATGACGGTGCGTGGGTGGGTACTGCGGTGAGACGAATGTTTCGCGCTAGACCCGCGCGGCCGCGCGCGCGGCGAGCACGCGGCGTTCGCGCATCGCGCGCCAGCGCGCGAACAGATTCGGGATCAGCACCGACGAGAGCAGCAGCGCGCCCGTGATGATCGTCAGCACTTCGCTCGACACGTCGGTCAGCGTCAGCGCATTGCGCAGCACGCCGATGATCACGAGCGAGAGCAGCACGCCGATCATCGAACCGCGTCCGCCGAAGATGCTGACGCCGCCGAACAGCACGGCCGCGATGACGGACAGCTCGAAGCCTTCGCCGTTATCGCCGCGCGCGCTCGTGAAGCGCAGCGTGTAGATGATCCCCGCGAGCGCGCTCATCGCGCCCGAGATCACGAAGAGCTTGAGTTTCGTGCGCGCGACGTCGATGCCCGAGAACTGCGCGGCCGTCGGATTCGCGCCGATTGCGTAGAGGCTGCGGCCGAACGCCGTCGCCTGGAGCAGCACGCAGAACACGATCGCGCCCACGATCACGATGACGAAGGGCTGCGGCAGAAACGAATTGCCGACCGTGTTGATGCCGAACGACGTGTATTCGGGCGGGAAGTCGGCGATCGCCTGATCGCCGAGCAGCACGTACGCGAGGCCGCGAAAGAACGCGAGCGAGCCGATCGTCACCGCGAGCGAAGGCAGATTGAGCCGCACGATCACGAGCCCGTTGAGCAGCCCCGCGAGCGTTCCCGCGACGAGCACGATCGCGATGACCACGGGCATCGGCAGGCCCATATGCCAGAGCACGCCCATCAAGGCGCTCGATGCGCCGAGCACCGAGGCGACCGACAGATCGATCTCGGCGGCCACGATGATCAGCGTCATCGGCAAGGCCATCAACGCGATTTCGGTGAAGTCGGCGAGCATGTTCGAGAGATTCGCCGCGCCGAGAAAGTCGGGCGACAGCACGCGTCCGAGCGCGAGCGACGCGACGAGCACGACCGCGAGCGAGGCTTCCCAGGGCCAGTGCAGCGCGCGGCGCGAGGGGCGGCCCGCTGCGGGGGCGGAGTCGGGTTTGAGGCCGGTATCTGACATGACGTGTCGTTCCATTCAATCGTGATCGGCGCGCTTGCGTGTGCTTACGCGTGCTCGCGCTTCTTCATCATGCGTTTGGCGACGGAGCGCGCGAGCAGCGTGTCGAGCGTGATCGCCGCGACGATCAGCGCGCCCTGGATCGCCTGCTGCCAGAACGGCGAGACGCGCAGCACGACGAGCGAGATATTGATGACGCCAAGCAGCAGCGCGCCGAGCGTGGCGCCCCAGATCGTGCCGACGCCGCCCGTGATCGCGACGCTGCCGACGACGGCCGCCGCGACGACCTGCAATTCAATGCCCTTCGCCGTGCTCGCGTCGACCGTGCCGAAGCGTGCGAGCCAGAGCGCGCCCGCAAAGCCCGCGATCGCGCCGCTGACGAGAAAGCCGATGAACACGCGCCGGTCCACCGCGATGCCCGCGAGCCGCGCGGCTTCGAGATTCGAGCCGATCGCGTAGTACTCGCGCCCGCCGCGGTAGTAGCGCAGATAGACGCCCATCGCGGCGAGCACGACCGCAGCGATCAGCACGAGATTCGGCACGCCGAGCCACGCGCCGGTCGCGAGGCGCGAATACGCTTCGGGCAGGCTCGTCGCGTTGACTTGGCCGCCATGCACGTATGCGTAGTCGGCGCCGCGGATGATGTAGAGCGTCGACAGCGTCGCGACGAGCGACGGCACGCGGCCGAACGTGACGAGCGCGCCGTTGACGCACCCCGCGACGAGCCCGATGCCGACGCCCGCGAGCAGCGCGACGACGACCGGCATGCCCGGGAAGACGACATAGAGCGTGCCGACGAGATAGGCCGTGATGCCGACGACCGAGCCGACCGACAGATCGATATGGCGCATCAGCATGACGACCGTCATGCCCGCGCTGAGCAGGCTGATGATCGCGACGTTGAGCAGCACGTCGCGCAGGTTCTGGACGTTGAGGAAGCCGGGCCG
This sequence comes from Pararobbsia silviterrae, assembly GCF_003628125.1. GTDB lineage: Bacteria > Pseudomonadota > Gammaproteobacteria > Burkholderiales > Burkholderiaceae > Pararobbsia > Pararobbsia silviterrae. The sequence continues at coordinate 66,390 of NZ_RBZU01000001.1, read as the reverse complement.
CGCGAGCGCCGTGCCGAGCACGACGACGACGAGCACGACGACGAGCGTGCTTTCGCGATTGCGCGCGAGCGCGGAGACCAGACGCGCGGCGGCGCCGGCGGACGGCTCGGTCGGTCCCGCGGGCGGCGGGGCGGGGGCCTTCGGAGTGGACGGATGCGATGAGCTCATCGTGGAGAGGTCGTGATGCGGACGATGGGAGATCGAAGGAGCGCGGTTCATGCGGCACGCTCCCAGCGCTGGCCGAGCGCGGCGCTCATGATGCGCTCCTCGTCGGCCTCGGCGCGCGGGAGTTCGGCGCTCAGACGGCCCTCGTGCATGACGAGCACGCGGTCGGCCATGCCGAGCACTTCGGGCAGTTCGCTTGAAATCATGAGCACGGCCATACCGGCGCCGACGAGATCGGCCAGGGTCCGGTAGACCTCGGCCTTCGCGCCGACGTCGATGCCGCGCGTCGGCTCGTCGATGATGAGCACCTTCGGATCGGTCGCGAGCCATTTGCCGATCACGACCTTCTGCTGGTTGCCGCCCGAGAGCGTGCCGACCGGCGCGCTCATGCTCGCGGCCTTGAGGCGCAGGCGCTGGCCCCACGTCTGCGCAAGCTGTTCCTCGCTGCGCGCCGAGATCAGGCCGCCGCGCGCAAGTCGGCCGAGTACGGTCAGCGACGCGTTGCGCGCGATGCTGAGTTCGAGCGCGAGGCCTTGTCCGCGCCGATCCTCGGGCACGAGCGCGAGCCCCGCGCGTACCGACGCCGCGGGACGGCCCAATACAAGACGTTTGCCGAGCAGATGGACTTCGCCGGAATCGACAGGATCGATGCCGAAGATCGCGCGCGCGACTTCGCTGCGGCCCGCGCCGACGAGTCCGGCGAGCGCGACGATCTCGCCGCGCCGCACGTCGAACGAGATGTCGCGGAACACGCCCGTGCGCGTGAGGCCGCGCACCGACAGCGCGACGTCGCCGGGCTGCGTGTCGGCCTTCGGGTAGAACGTATCGAGATCGCGGCCGACCATCTTCGCGACGATCGAATCGGTCGTCATCTCGCGCGTCATCGCGAAGTGGACGGTGCGGCCGTCGCGCATGATCGTGATCCGCTGCGTGAGTTCGAAGACTTCGTCGAGCCGGTGCGTGATGAACAGGATCGCGACGCCGCGCGCGCGGAGCTTCTCGGCGATCGCGAACAGACGCTGGACTTCGGGCAGCGACAGCGCGGCCGTCGGTTCGTCCATGATCAGCACGTTCGCGTTGAGCGAGAGCGCCTTCGCGATCTCGACGACCTGCTGGTCGGCGATCGACAAGCCGCGCACGGGCTGCTGCGCGCGCAGATGCACGCCGAGCGATTCGAGCAGCCGGTCGACGTCGGCATGCATCGCGTCGTAGCGGATGCGGCCCGCGCGGTCGCGCGGCTGCCGGCCCATATGGATGTTCTCGGCGATCGACAGATCGAAGAACAGCGTCGGCTCCTGATAGATGACGGCGATGCCCGCGTTGCGCGCGTCGGCGGGCGTCGCGAACGCGCGCGGCTGGCCGTCGATGCGCAGCTCGCCGCCGTCGGGCTGATAGACCCCGGCGAGCAGTTTGACGAGCGTCGATTTGCCGGCGCCGTTCTCGCCGAGCAGCGCATGGATCTCGCCGGGCCAGAGCGTCAGCGAGGCGTCCTCGAGCGCGCGCACGCGGCCGAAGGTCTTGCTCGCGCGATGCAGCGCGAGGCGGGGTGTCGCGGTCGTGGGGTCGGTCATGGCGAATGCCTCGTGCGTGCCGCGTCGCGCGGTCAGATCCGGTAGACCCGTTCGGCCGTACGCCGGAACAGGGCTTCTTTTTCGGCGGCGCTCGCGCCGTTGACGATCGCCGCGTAGGCGGACCAGAGCGCGTGATAGCCGCCGAACAATCGATCGACCGGAAAATTCGACGCGAACATCGCGCGCTCGACGCCGAATGCGTCGATCGTTTCGAGCACGTACGGACGCAGGCTCTCGACCGTCCACGCGTGGTCGAACATCGCGAGGCCGCTGATCTTGACCGCGACGTTCTCGCACGCGGCGAGCGCGCGCAGGCCGTCGCGCCACGCGCGCCAGCCGAGCGGCGTGTCGCGGTCGACGAACATGCCCGCGTGATTCACGATAAACGGCGTATGGGGGTTTTCCCGCGCGAGTTCGACGGCCTCGGGCATCTGCGACGGGTAGAGCTGCAGATCGAACGAGAGCCGGTATTTACGCAGTAATCCGAAATTGCGGCGCCACGCCGACTCGCGCATATAGTGGCGGCCCACGTAGTCGTAGAGCGGATTCGCATGCACGTTGAGGATCTGCCGGATGCCGCGCGTATTCGGAAACGCCGCATGCGCGGCGAGCACGGCCTCGACGTTGTCGGCCGACAGATCGGCGCCCGCGACGATCGCGTTCGGCATGCCTCGGCTCGCGGCGCCGTCGGCCACCGACTGCAGCCAGCGGGTTTCCTCGACGGGGTCGGCGGGATCGTGATTCGCGTCGATATGAACGGCCTTGACGAGCTCGAAGCGCTCGGGCGACGCCGTCGGATTCGTCGCCGCGGCGTTCGCGTCGGCGACGGCGTGCGCTTCGGGCGCATGCGCGCTGCCGGCGGCGTCGGCGTCGGCGAGAAAATCGGCGATCAGATAGTTGTGCTTGAGCGCGCGCGCGTCGCCGACGAACGAGACGCCGGGGTTCGCGAGCCACGGGTAGTGGTGCGTATCGAGGTCCCACAGGTGTATATGCGGATCGACGATCTTCATGGGCACGGCATCCGTTCGCAGAAGGAAATCCACGACAGCACGCCGCGCATGCTGTCCGTCAAGGTGTCGCGCCGCGCCGCTTACGCGAGATGAAATACGGGCGTGAGCGGCACGACGACCGGCGCATGGTCGGCCTCGGTATCCATGAGGTCGGCCATGTGATCCCACCAGCGCCGCATGATCGGCAAGCCCGGCAGCGCGTCCATCGCGTGATCGGGCGTTCGCTTGAGTACGGCGAACAGGTGGTGTGTCGATTCGTCGAGAAAGATCCAGTAGTCGCGGATACCCGCCTCGCGCAACGCCGCTGCGAGTTCGGGCCAGATGGCGTCGTGGCGCTGCCGGTACGCGTCCTTCATGCCCGGCTTGAGCGTCATGCGAAAGGCGATCGTCTCCATCGACATCCTGTTTCCATGGACGTCGCGCACCGTCGGCGCGCCGCCTGTCTCCGTTGCATTGTTTTATTCCGTGCTTCGACTATAAGCGGGCCAGCGATAACCATTCAATCCGATGTTACGATCAGGCGATCAGAAAAGCGGATCGGTGCGATGACCCTTTCACCCTCGTTCGTGACACTCGTGAATCGCTTGCGATTTCGGCATTTGTCGCTGCTGGTCGCGCTCGACGATACGCGCAATCTCCATCAGGCCGCCGCCGACATCAACGTCGCGCAGCCGAGCGCGAGCCGCATGCTCGCCGATATCGAGGAGGCGTTCGGCTTCGCGCTGTTCGAGCGGCACGCGCGCGGCATGGAGCCCACGCCGCTCGGTATCGAGGCGCTCGCGTACGCGCGCCAGTCGCTTGCGCACCTGACGCGCTTCGCCGAGGGCCTCGAGGTCAAGCGCCGCGGCGGACACGGGCAGTTGACGGTCGGCGCGATCATGGGTGCCGCGCCCGATCTCGTCGCCGTCGCGGTTGCCGATCTGAAGGCCGAACGGCCGCTGCTCAATATCCGGATTCTCGGCGAGACGAGCGACCAGGTCGTCGAACTGCTCGAACGCCGCGAAATCGATCTCGCGCTCGGGCGCTTCACGAACCCGCTGCAGCACAATCATTTCGACTTCGAACCGATCGCGAACGAGACGATGAAGCTCGTCGTGCGCGCGCGGCATCCGCTGATCGGCCAGCCCGCGCCGCGGCTCGCCGACCTCATCGAATGGCCGTGGGTCGTGCAGCCCATCACGAGCCCCGCGCGCAAGCTGTTCGAGGAGGAACTCGCGTCGGCGGGGCTGTCGTCGCCCGCGAATCTCGTCGAGTGCGCATCGATTTTCGCGACGCTCCAGTTGCTCCAGAGCAGCGATGCGGTCGCGATGCTGTCCGAGTCGGTCGCGCGCGACTACCTGCGTGCACGGCTGCTCGTCGATCTGCCCGTCGAGATTGGCAAGAACCTCACGGGCTTCGGCATCCTCGTGCGCAAGCACGAACCCCTCGGCGAGGCCGCGTCGCGCTTCACCGCGCTGCTGCGCAAGTATTCGGGCGCCGCACCGCGCGACGCCGACGCGCCGGCTTGACGCGACGCCGGCGCGCCGACCTGATGCGCCGACCTGGCGCGATGACCTGAATTAGCGGCCTGAACTAGCGACCCGGCGCGACGACCTGAGGTCCCGTGCTGACGCGACGACACCCGTCCGATACCGATGCGACGCAATGTCGCACCATCCCGCATGAACGGGCGCACGACGGCCTTCGATTCTCATAAATTCGTGGGCGGTCGGGCACGGCGCGCGCACGCGCTTGCATGCCGTCGCGAATAGACGAACGCGGTGCCGCCCACGCGGGCGGCGAGCTGGCGATCACCATTTGTTGTCTCCCGCGGTGCGGCGCGCATGACTAGCCTACGCACGCTTTTTGACTCGACGCGGAACAGTGGACTCATGACGAAACGACCTGTACGAGCACGCATCGCGCGCGCCGTCGCCCTTGGTTTGACAGTGCTTGGCGTGGGCGCCCAGGCGGTGGCGGCGGAGCAGGCGCCCAGGCCGAATATCGTGCTGATCGTCGGCGACGACGTGGGCTGGGGCGACCTCGGCGTCTACGGCGGCGGTGTCGGTCGAGGCATGCCGACGCCGAACCTCGATCGGCTCGCCGACGAAGGCATGACGTTTTATTCGTTCTATGGCCAGCCGAGCTCGACGCCGGGCCGCGCGGCCATCCAGACCGGCCGCATTCCGAACCGCAGCGGCATGACGACCGTTGCGTTCCAGGGGCAGGGCGGCGGTCTGCCCGCGGCCGAATGGACGCTCGGGTCGGTGCTCAAGACCGCGAACTACAAGACATTCTTCGTGGGCAAGTGGCATCTCGGCGAAGCCGACGAGTCGCTGCCGAACGCGCATGGCTACGACGAGATGCGCTACGTCGGGCTCTATCACCTGAACGCATATACGTATGCCGATCCCGCGTGGTTCCCCGACATGGATCCGAACATGCGCGCGATGTTCTCGAAGGTCACGCGCGGCGCGCTGTCGGGCAAGGCCGGTGAAAAGCCGCACGAGGACTTCAAGATCAACGGCGCATACGTCGATACGGCAGGCGTCGTCGGCATTCCGTTCTACGATCAATACGTCGAGCGCGCTTCGCTCGACTATCTCGACCGCGTCGCGGCGCAGCACGACGGCAAGCCGTTCTTCATGAACGTCAACTTCATGAAGCTCCATCAGCCGAACATGCCGGCCCCCGAATTCCAGGGCAAGTCGATGTCGAAGACGAAGTATGCGGACTCGGTCGTCGAGCTCGATACGCGCGTCGGCCGCATCATGGACAAGCTTCGCGCGACGGGTCTCGCCGACAACACGATCGTGATCTTCACGTCGGACAACGGCGCGTGGCAGGACGTCTTTCCCGATGCGGGCTACACGCCGTTCCGCGGCACGAAGGGGACCGTGCGCGAAGGCGGCTCGCGCGTGCCGACGATCGCGTGGTGGCCCGGCCATATCAAGGACCATTCGCGCAATCACGACATCGTCGGGGGCCTCGATCTGATGGCGACCTTCGCGTCGCTCGGCGGCGCGAAGCTGCCGACGACCGATCGCGCGGGCAAGCCGACGATCTTCGACAGTTACGACATCACGCCCGTGCTGCTCGGCACCGGTCCCGATCCGCGCACGACGTGGTACTTCTTTACCGAGGACGAGTTGTCGCCGGGCGCCGTGCGCGTGGGCAACTACAAGGCCGTCTACAACCTGCGCGGCGACGGCGGCGTGCTGACGGGCGGTCTCGCTGTCGATTCGAACCTCGGTTGGAAGGGCCCCGCGAAGTATGTCGCGACCGTCCCGCAGATTTTCGATCTGCAGCAGGATCCGCAGGAGCGTTACGACATCTTCATGAACAACTACACCGAGCGCACGTGGACGCTGCCGATCTTCGGCCATGCGATGGAAGAGCTCATGATGACCTACATCAAGTACCCGCCGCGCAAGCAGCAAAGCGAAAGCTACGCGGGCCCGATCACGCTGCCTGAATACGAGAAGAACGCGATGCTGCGCAAGCAGCTCGAATCGCAAGGCGTCAAATTGCCGCTCGGCAATCCGGACTGAGCGTCGATATGGGCGGAACCGCTGCCGTGATTCCGATCGTGCGCGCGCATCCGGTGCAGCGGCACCGTGCACCGGAAGGCGCCGTGCGGCGCTTTCATACGATGGCCAAGCCGATCGGCTCGACGTGCAATCTCGATTGCAGCTATTGCTTCTATCTGCACAAGGAGCCCTTGCTCGATCAGCATCGCGGCCGGCGCATGAGCGACGCGGTGCTCGAATCGTTCATCCGCCAGTACATCGAGGCGCAGGACGGCGAGCAGATCGTGTTCTCGTGGCAAGGCGGCGAGCCGACGATGCTCGGGCTCGACTACTTCGAGCGGATCGTCGAGTTGCAGCAGCGGTACCGGCCGAGCGGCGTGCGCATCGTCAACGATCTGCAGACGAACGCGACGCTGCTCGACGACGCATGGTGCGCGTTCCTCAAGCAGCATGATTTTCTCGTCGGCGTATCGATCGACGGCCCGCGCGCGTTGCACGACGCGTATCGCGTCACGCGCACGGGCAAGCCGACGTTCGATGCCGTCATGCGCGGCATCGACGCGCTCAAGCGTCACGGCGTGCCGTTCAATGCGCTGACCGTCGTCAACCGGATCAACGCGCGCAGGCCCGTCGACGTCTACCGTTTCCTGACGCAGGAGATCGGCGCGACCTATATCCAGTTCAGCCCGTGCGTCGAGACACGCGATTTCGAAACCCGCGAGCCGCTCGGGCATGATCTCGCGGCGCTGCCGCTCGTCGGCTCCCCCGCCGCGCGCCCCGGCCATCCGGACTCGATCGTGACCGACTGGTCCGTCGATCCCGACGACTGGGGCTATTTCCTGAAGCGCACGTTCGACGAATGGGCGCGCAAGGACGTCGGCCGCGTGCTCGTGAACCTGTTCGAGACGGCCGTCGTGCAGACGCGCGGCGGACCGTCGCAGCTCTGCGTGACGTCGGAGTTCTGCGGCAAGGCGCTCGCGATCGAACACGACGGGCGCGTCTATTCGTGCGATCACTTCGTCTATCCCGAGTACGCGCTCGGCGATACGGGCGTCGAACATCTCGGCGACCTCGCGTTCTCGGACCGGCAGAAGGCCTTCGGCTTCGCGAAGCGCGAGACCCTCTCGGACGATTGCCGCGCGTGTCCGCATCTGCGCCTGTGCTGGGGCGAGTGCCCGAAGAACCGGATCGTGCGGACCGCCGACGGTCGCGCGCGGCTCAACTATCTGTGCGCGGGGCTCAAACAGTTCTTTCAGCACGCGGGACCGACGTTGCGCGCGCTCGCGTTCAGCGGGACCCGACCAGCATGACCGTCAGCGAGCGCACGCCTTGTGCGCCGCGCACGAGCACGCCCTCGATGTCGGCGGTTGCCGACGGGCCCGTGACGAGCACCGCGTAGCGCACGCCGTTGAAGTCGTCGCGCAGGTACGCGTCCTGGAGGCCGTCGACGACGTTTGCTTCGTCGAGCACGATGACGAGATGCTGCGCGAGATAGCCGATCGAATTCACGCGATATTCGACTTCGCTGAGCCAGACCGAACCCGTCTCGGCGACGCCGAAACGACCCGGCACGACCGCGACCTCGACATCGTGGAGCGACGCGGGCGGCGTATCGGGCGCGAGCACGCGCGAGCCCGGAATCGCGTCGACGACCGAACACAGCGCGACGTCGGGCCCGAATTTCGCGTCGATCGCGGCGCGTGCCGCATCGATCGAATCGACGCGCACGGCGACGCCGCCATAGAGCGCGAGTCCCGCGATAAAGCGTTCGATGCGATCGCCGGCCGGGGTTTCGAACAGCGGCACGTCGGGCATCGAGACCGGCGCGGGCTGCGACGCGCGGATTTTCGCGAGCATGCGTTCTCGTGAGCTCATGACTGCTCCTGTCCGGGTTCGACGGACTGCGTGCCGCGGTGCGTCGCATACCACTCGTGGAACGTTTGTTTGGGCACGCCGGGCAGATCGCGGTGGCGTCCCCAGATGTTCAGCGGGTTGTAGAGCATGAAGTTCGGCAGACGTTCGAGCGCGGTCGACATCGACTTGATCGTCGTCCGATAGAGCTTCGGGCTCGCGAGCAGACGTCCCGCGACGCTGAGCGCCTTCTGTTTGACGAACGGCAGCTCGTGATGCGCGGCGACGACTTGCCGCCACTTGTAGAGCTGGTCATGGATGTCGATCTTGACCGGGCAGACGTTCGAGCAACTGCCGTTGAGCGTCGACGCATAGGGCAGCGCGCTGAATTTCTTGAGATCGTAGGTCGGATTGATGATCGCGCCGATCGGGCCCGCGTAGGTGCTGCCGTACGAGAGACCGCCGCTGCGCCGATAAACGGGGCACGTGTTCATGCATGCGCCGCAGCGGATGCACTTGAGCGAATGCCAGAAGTCCTGCATCGCGAGCCGTTCGCTGCGGCCGTTGTCGACGATCACGTAATGGAGTTCCGCGCCTTCGCGCGGCGCGCGAAAGTGCGACGTGTATTGCGTGATCGGCGAGCCGAGCGCGCTGCGCGACAGCAGCCGCACGAAGATGCCGAGATCGCGCGTGCGCGGGATCAGCTTCTCGATGCCCATCGTCACGATATGCAGCGGCGGCACGTTCGCGCTGAGATCCGCATTGCCTTCATTCGTGCAGACGACGACGGTGCCCGTTTCGGCGACCGCGAAGTTGCAGCCCGTCATGCCGGCCTCGGCGCGCAGGAAGTAGGGCCGCGTATGCTGACGCTGGCTTTCCGCGAGATACGGAATATCGGTGTTCTTCGGATCGCTGCCGATCGTCTTCGAGAAGACCTCGGCGACGTCCTGACGCAGCTTGTGGACCGCGGGCATCACGATATGGCTCGGATCCTCGTGATCGAGCTGCTGGATGCGTTCGCCGAGATCGGTCTCCATGATCTCGATGCCGCGCGCTTCGAGATACGGGCGCATGCCGCATTCCTCGGTCAGCATCGACTTGCTCTTGACGAGCGTCGTCACATGACGCTCCGACAGGATCCGGTGAACGATCTCGTTATGCTCGTGCGCGTCGGCCGCCCAATGCACCTTCACGCCATGCGCTTCGGCCTGGTCCGCGAACTGTTCGAGATACTGTGACAGATGCGAGAGCGTATGTTCCTTGAGCGCCGATGCGGCCGCGCGCAGCTGCTCCCATTCGGGGATGCCGTGCATCAGCGTGTCGCGTTTCTGGCGGATGTCCCAGAGGCGCTTGTCGTGGAACGCGATATGGTCTTCGCGCGCGATGAACTTGCCGGCCGCTTTCGCGTGATCGATCTTGCCGGGCTTGCCGTGTATCGTCGCAGTCATTCGCGGGCTCCGTTGAGGACCTGCGCAATATGGATGAAGCGCATGCCGAGCCCGATCCGGTCCGAGCAGCCCTTCTGATGCATGAGGCATGACATGTCGGCCGAGACGATGTATTCGGCGCCCGCGGTCCGATGATCGCGGACCTTGTCCTGCCCCATGCGGACCGACACGGCTTCCTCGCCGACCGAGAACGTGCCGCCGAATCCGCAGCATTCGTCGGGCCGCGTGGGGGCCGCGAATTCGATGCCCTTGACGTTCGAGAGCAGGGCGAGCGGCTTCGAGAACGCGGGCGCGTCGACTTCGCTGATCGAGGCCTGCTTCAGATGGCGCAGCGCGCTGCAACTATTGTGAAGACCGACCTTGTGCGGAAACTCGGCCCACGGAAAGTCGCGCACGCCGAGCACGTCATGGAGGAATTCGACGAGTTCATAGGTCCGCGCGCGGACCTGCGTGACGGCCTCGGTCTGGACGATCGCCGTCATGTGCGATCGCACATGATGCACGCAGCTCGACGACGGGCCCACGATGTAGTCGTAGCCCGCGAAGCTGTCGGCGTACAGTTGCTCGCAGCCGGCCGCGTCGGCTTCGCTGCCGTTGTTGGCCATCGGCTGGCCGCAGCAGGTCTGCGTGGCCGGATAGTGGACGTCGAGACCGAATCGCTCGAGCAGCTCGAGCGTGGCGATGCCGACCTCGGGATAGAACGCGTCGATGAAACACGGAACAAACAGCGCGACTTTCAAGCTTGCCTCGCGAACTCGGCCATCGCGCGCGCTACGGCGCTCGACTCGACGGCACTATTGAAGGTTGACGAACAAGCCGCCATCGACGAGCAGCGCGGCGCCCGTCACATAACGCGCCAAGTCGGAGGCCAGGAACACCACGACATCGGCGACGTCGTCTGGGCGGCCGAGCCGGCCGAGCGGAATCCGTCGTTCGAAATACGATTTCTTCTCGGGCGAGGACAGATCGTCGGCATTGAGGTCGGTCGCGATCGTGCCCGGCATGACCGAGTTACATCGAATTTTATAAGGGCCGAGTGCGATTGCACAGGATTGCATCAAAGAATGGACGCCGGCCTTCGTCGGCGTGTAATGCGTCTGCATGCCGCCGCCGACGAGCGCGCTGATCGAACTCGTCGCGACGATCGCGCCGCCGTCGCCTTGCGCTTTCATCTGGTTTGCGGCGGCTTGCGTCACGTAAAACGCGCCGCCGAGATTGACCGCGACAGTCGTCTCGAAGACCTTGGGCGGCATGTCGAGGAACGCGTGGAAGGGACAGATGCCCGCGTTGCTCGCGAGCACGTCGACGCGGCCGAATGCATCGACCGTCTTCGCGACGAGTTCGGTCGCGGTCGCGGGCTGCGAGACGTCGCCCTCGACGGCGATCGCGCGGCGGCCGAGCGCCCCGATCTCGTCGAGCACCGTCTCGACGGCCGAACGCTTGTGGTACGACGCGTCGTTCTCGCCCCAGTAATTGATCGCGACGTGCGCGCCTTCGCGCGCGCAGGCGAGCGCGATCGCACGGCCGATGCCGCGCGATCCGCCGGTCACGATGACGACTTTGTTCTCGAGCAGCATGGCGGGCTTCCGTTGTCGGGTTGAATGCGGCGCGCGGCGGTTTCGGCGGGTCCGGTCGGCCGCGCGATGTTCATAGGTGAATCGTGGTCTCGGGCCGGGCCGCCGATGCCGGCTCAGTGTTCGTAGGGACGGTGCAGCGCACAATCGGGATTGAGCCGCACGCCGAACCCCGGCGTATCCGGCACCTTCATGCGGCCGTTGACGGGGACCGGTTCGTCGAGCAGCAGCGGCGTGAACATCGGCACGACCTCGTCGGCCTTCGGGGCCATCATCAGGAACTCCGAGAACGGCGAATTGTGCCGCGTCACGACGAAGTGATAACTGTAGACCGATGAGCCGTGCGGCACGACGAGCGCGTTGTGCGCATCGGCCAGCGCCGAGATCTTGATGAGTTCGGTAATCCCGCCGCACCAGCCGACATCGGGCTGGATCATGTCGCAGCAGCCCATTTCGAGCAGCATCCGGAAACCCCAGCGCGTCGCTTCGTGCTCGCCCGTCGTCACCCACATGCCGCGCGGCACGTTGCGCCGGAGTTCGGCATAGCCCCAGTAGTCGTCGGGCGGCAGCGCCTCCTCGATCCACTTGAGGCCGTAGGGCCGCGCGAGTTCGGCGAAGCGCGTCGCATAGCGCAGATCGAGACTCATCCAGCAGTCGTACATGAGCCAGAAGTCATCGCCGACGCGCTCGCGCATGTCGGCGAGCTTCGCGAGGTTCTTGCGCAGCCCTTCCTCGCCCTCGGCCGGGCCATGCTGCAACGGCATCTTGCCGCCGATGAAGCCCATCTTCTTCGCGAGGTCCGGGCGCGCGCCCGTCGCGTAGAACTGGAGTTCGTCGCGCACGGGACCGCCGAGCAGATGGAACACGGGTTCCTTGCGGACCTTGCCGAGCAGGTCCCAGAGCGCGAGATCGACGCCCGAGATCGTATTGAGCACGATGCCCTTGCGGCCGTAGTAGAGCGTGCCGTTGTACATCAGATCCCACATCTTTTCGATGTCGGTCACGAGCTGGCCTTCGAGGAAGCGCGCGAGATGCTTTTCGACGATGAACGCGCCGATCTCGCCGCCCGTCGTGACCGCGAAGCCGACCGTGCCGTCGCTCGCCTCGATTTCGACGACGAGCGTGCCGAGCACGTTGATGCCGAAGCTGCGGCGGCTTTGCCGGTACTCGGGGTAGCGCGCGAGCGGCGTCGCGATATGGTCGTCGATCCAGTGACCGTCGTCCTGGTCGTGATAATCGGCGCCGCCTCCGCGTACCGTGAACGCACGGACGTGGGCAATCTTGGGCATGGACATGGTGGATCTCCGTCGAGGAACGGGCGCTGCGTGCGTCGAGCCGCAGCGCCGCAAAACCGGGCATTCGGGATGTCGCGGGCGGTCGCGCGCGCTCGGGCCGCGCGCGACGCGATCGAGCGCGGGTCAGTACGTCGCGCGGCCGCCCGAGAGGTCGAACACGGACGCCGTGCTGAACGCGCAGTCTTCGGAGCAGAGCCAGAGGATCATGGCCGCGGCCTCCGACGGCTGCAGGAAGCGCGCCATCGGAATGCGCTGCAGCATGTAGTCGATGTGCTGCTGCGTCATCGTGTCGAAGATCTCGGTCTTCGCGGCGGCCGGCGTGACGGCATTCACGAGGATGTTCTTCGTCGCGAGTTCCTTGCCGAGCGACTTCGTGAGGCCGATCAGGCCCGCCTTCGAAGCGCTGTAGTGCGAGGCGTTCGGATTGCCTTCCTTCGCGGCGACCGACGCCACGTTGACGATGCGGCCGTAGCCGCGCGCGATCATGTGCGGGACGATCGCGCGGCACGTCAGGTAGGGGCCGATCAGATTGACGTCGATGACGCGGCGCCACGTGTCGGGCGGCAGTTCCCAGAGCGGCCCGTTGCCGCCCGTGATGCCCGCGTTGTTGACCAGACCGTCGATGTGGCCGTGCGCATCGAGCGTGGCCTGGGTGGCGGCGTTGACCGAGGCTTCGTCGGTCAGCTCGACGACGTGCGTCGATACCTGGCCGAGCGCCGCGAGTTCGCCGGCCGACTGGGCGAGCCGCGCCGCGTCGACGTCCCAAAGCGCGACGCGCGCGCTCGACTCGAGCGCGCGCTGTGCGACTGCGTAACCGATGCCGCGCGCGCCGCCCGTGACGACGATCACGCGCCCGCTCAAGTCGATCTGGTTCACCGTGTCTCCGAATCGTTCGTTGTCGTTCGGACGACTATATCGGCAACGCGATAGCCGACCAATCGCATTCGATGATCGGGCGATAGCTAAATGGAATTGCCCGGCAGGACCGAAATCAGGTCTCGCTCCACTGGCGCAGCAGGTTGTGATAGCAGCCGACGAGCGTGCGGCGCGCGGCGTCGTCGGCCGACGTCGCGTTCAGGCGCTGGATCGCGTTGTCGAGGTCGAACAGGATCGTGCGTTTCGCGTCGTCGCGCACGAGGCATTGGATCCAGAAGAAGCTCGCCACGCGCACGCCGCGCGTGACGGGCGAGACGCGATGCAGGCTGCTGGCCGGATAGACGATCGCGTCGCCGGCGGGCAGCTTGACTTCGTGGACGCCGTACGTGTCCTCGATCAGCAGTTCGCCGCCGTCGTAGTCGGCCGGATCCGAGAGAAAGACCGTGATCGAGAGATCCGCGCGGATCTTGCGGCCCGTGGCCGGCGAAATACGCACCGAGCCGTCGACGTGGTTGCCGAACGTCATGCCCTCGCCGTAGCGGTTGAACATCGGCGGGTAGACCTGGTTCGGCACCGCGAAGCTGATGAACAGCGGATTGCGTTCGAGCAGCGCGAGAATCCGGTCGCCGAGCTCGGCCGCGAGGCCCGAGAGCTCGTCGATTTGCTGGTTGAGCTTGACCGGGGCGCCCGAGTAGCCGGCCGACACGCGCCCGTCGACCCATGGGGCGTCGGGCGCGTCGAGGCGTGCGCGGAGGGCGGCGACGGTGTCGCGGTCAAGCAAATGCGGAATCGACAGGATCATGGTGACGAGCGTGTAGGACGACGGCAGGTGCAAAGGGGGGCGAAGCGCCCCCCGGGGATCATGCACCGCGAATCGGATTAGAAGCGATAGGTGCCCGTCACGAGCACCGTGCGGCCGATGCCCGGCACCGCACGGCCGCCGTCCGACGGGATCAGCGCGTCGTAATAGTACTTGTTCGTCAGGTTCAGCAGATTGACGCGGATATCGTACTTGGGCCGGCGGTATGCGAGGGTTGCGTCCCAGCGCGTATAGCCGCCGACCGAGACGTAGTTCGTGTTCGCCGCATAGCGCGACGACAGATACGTGAGGCCGCCGCCGACTTCCCAGTGGCTCAGCGGCTCGTAGGTCGACCAGAGCGTGAGCGTGTTGCGCGGCGTGTTGGCCGGCGTATGGCCTTGCGTGCCGTCGCTGGCCGAGACGACGAGCGCGTCGAGATAGGTATAGCCGCCGTAGACCTTCCACTTGTCGGTCAGGTTGCCCGCGATGCCCGTCTGGAAGCCGTTGACGCGGATGTCTCCGGTCAGCTCGTAGACGCCTGTATCGGTTTCCGTGCGCGAATTCGTCTGTTCGATCTGGAACAGCGACGACGTCACGGACAGATTGCCGCCGAGCAGATCCCACTTCGCGCCGACTTCATACGAACGGTTCTTTTCGGGCGCGAGATTCTGCGTGCCCGACGTGACCGTCAGCGTTTCGAGCGAGGGGTCGAACGACGTACCGTACGACGCGTAGTACGACTGCGTGTCGGTCGGCTGCCAGATGATGCCGCCGCGCACGCTCGTGAAATCGTTGGTCTGCGCCGCGTAGCCCGGCGCGCTGACCGTGTTCGAGATTTCGGCCTGATACCGGTCCCAGCGCAGTCCGCCGACGACCTTCCAGTGCTCGCCGAGCGAGACCGTGTCGTTCGCGTAGATACCGATGCTGTTCGCGCCGGCGTTCGCGTAGTTGCCCGCGACTTCGGGCGAGGTCGCCGGGTCCCACGCGGTGATCTGCGGGTCGACGAGCGACACGATCGGCAAATTGCTGCGCGTGTACGACTGGTTCGTGTAGTTGTCGTGGCCGATCTCGATGCCCGTGACGACGTCGTGCTTGATGCCGCCCGTGTCGAATTTCGTGAGGAGGTCCGTCGTGTTGTAAAGCGACGAATCCGTGATCACGCGATCGTGCGACTGGAGCTTGATATAGAGATCCGACAGCGGCAGGTTCGTGTAATTGCCGTTCGACAGCGCGGGGCTCGACGCGAGCGGGCCCGTGAGCACGCTTTGCGGCGCGGTCTCGCGCGCATCGACCGTGTAGTGCGAGTACTGGAGCTGGTCGCGCAGCGTGACGTTGTCGTTGAAGCGATGTGTGATGCGGCCCGACACGATTTCGGTGTCCTGGATCGTGCGGTCGGTCGTTTGTCCGTAGAACGTGCCTTTGTCGACATCGGCCGGATGGCCGTTGATCGATTGGACGCCATAGTCGGGCTGGTCGTCGTTGTGCTGGATCAGCGCCGACAGCGTGACTTCGGTCGGCGTGCCGATGCCGAAGCTGATCTCGGGCGCGAAGCCGAAGTCCTTCATCTTTTCGATATCGCGCGTCGAGCCCATGCTCTGGCCGAATGCGTTGATGCGGAACGCCGACGTGTCGGACAGCGGACGGTCGAGGTCGACGGTGGTCCGGTAGCGGTCGTTCGAGCCGATCGTCGCCGAGACCTCGGAGACCGGCGTCAGTTGGGCCTGCTTGCTGACCTGATTGATGACGCCGCCCGTCGAGCCGCGCCCGAACAGCATCGACGACGGGCCGTAGAGCACTTCGATCGATTCGAGATCGAACGTGTCGCGATAGTACTGGCCGCGGTCGCGGAAGCCGTCGAGATAGATGTCTGTCCGCGCGGTGAAGCCGCGCAGATTGACGTTGTTGCCGATCGTGCCGCCCTCGGCCGCGCCGATCGTGACGCCCGGCGCATTGCGCAGCGCATCGGAGAACGACGTCGCGCCTTGCGATTCGAGCAGCGAGCGGTTGATGACGGTGACCTGCTGGGGGATGTCGCGCAGCGCCGTCGGGACCTTTGCGCCGACGGTGGACGTATCGGCCGCGAACGCGTCCTTGTCCGCGGCGCCGTTGACCTGGACCGTGGGCAACGCGCCCTCGTCGTGTGAGGACGCAGCCGTGGCGGGCGTCGCCGACGGCTTTTTCTGGGAGGCGTTCGACGGGTCGGCGGTCGTCGAAGGCATGGCCGTGGCCGATGCCGGCGGGGCGGTCTGCGCGTGCGCGGGCAGCGCGACGGACAGCGAAATGGCGCCGGCGGACAGCAGCGCCGCCGAAAGCGGGGAAGAACGTAGCGTCATGGTTACCTGGTCAGTCGTAGGCCCTTGATGGGCGTGGCGAAGCGCGTTCATGAACGCGTTCGGATATCGGCTGGCTTGGCGAACCTGACGCATGGCCGCGAGCCTCTCGGCTGGACCAAGATGCGGTGCGTGTGTGCGGTGCCTGGCTGGCTTATCGAGGCAGGCCAGGGATCGCTCGGCATCGGCATAAATAAGCCGACAACGCCGTGCGAAGCACGCAGACTGCACTCAGTTCTAATTGAGAATCAATATTATTACCGGTGTAAGGCAATCAAAAAAACTTACCCGTTGATTCGTAAGGACTTTCGTTAGCATTTTGTAGGTATTGTGATTTTGAGGCGGTATCGGGAGCGACAGCCCTCGATCGGTTTTTGAGGTGGAACCGAACGCTTGGGCCTCATTGCTTGGCTGCGCCGACGTTCAGAAGCGATAGGTGCCCGTCGCGAGCGGCCGGCACCCGGCACCGCCCGGCCGCTGCTCGACGCAATCCGTGCGTCGTAATAGGACGTGTTCGTCGGGTTAAGCGTATTCAGACGAACGTCGTATTGGGTTTGCCGCAGACCATGTCGAGCGCGTGCCGTGCCGAGCAGCGGCGCGATCGACCGGAACGGATCGTGCTGCATCCGTCCGTATTGCGCGTTCGCCGAAGCGCGCCGACCCCGCGCAATTCCACGGGGCGCGTCGGCGGTCATGGCGCGCGTTCGAATCGCTGCCCTACGCGAAAGGCATATTCGTGCAAGTCTTGCAGACTCTTCGCATTCAGTCGGCTGCGGATCACGCCGGCCTGTCCATTTGGAGCGAGCGCGAGATGACGAAAACTTCCCCCACGCCGCGCGACGCGTGGCCTTTGCTGCTGGCGCGTCTCGATCACGCGCGCGCGGCGACGGACAGCCTGTTCGGCTTGCTCGTCGATGACGCGTTTTACGATCGCACGATCGCCGAACGACACCGGATCGGTTTCTATCGAGGCCATCTCGATGCGTTCGACTGGAATCTGTTCAACGGACGCCTGTTCGATCGCGCGTCCGTCAATCCCGCCCACGATCGCCTGTTCGCATTCGGCATCGATCCGATCGACGGTCAGTTGCCGTCGGACTCGGTGTCGGACTGGCCCGCGCGAGCCGAGGTCGAGCAGTACTGCTGCGCCGTGCGCGAGATCATCGATGGCGAGCTGCGCCGGTGCGCGCACGCGGGCGTCGTGGACGGCGCGGCGGGGGAGTCGGCGGCGCGCTTGCTCAATGTCGCGATCGAGCACCGGCTCATGCATGCCGAGACGCTCGCGTATTTGCTGCATCAGTTGCCGCTTGACCGCAAGGTCGAAGGACCGCGCTCGTTCGTGCCCGATGCCCCGCGCGTCGAGCCGTCGATGGTCGAGATTCCCGCGGGGCGCGCGCGGCTCGGCATGCCCGCTGACGCAACGTCGGCGTTCGGCTGGTGCAACGAGTTCGACGGGCTCGATGTCGATGTGCCGGCGTTCTCGATCGACACGTATATGGTCAGCAACGGCGCGTTTCTCGCGTTCGTCGAGGCAGGCGGATACCGGAATCCGGCGTACTGGAGCGAAGCCGATTGGGCATGGCGTGAGGCGAACGGGATCGAGCATCCGGTGTTCTGGCGTCGCGCACGGGGCGAGCGTGAGGATCGTGGCGTGCATGGCGTTGGCGCCGCACAGGGCGCACATCCGTCTCGTGACGTCGAAGACGCGCATGAAGCCCACGCGCGCTTGGCTGCGGCGAATGAGGCGCGTTCGGACGGTGGTGCGTCCGATTCCGCGAGGCCGAACGCGGCCATCGAGGCGTCAGGCGAGGGCACGGCTTGGACGTTCGTGACGATGTTCGACGAGATCGCGTTGCCGTTGAACTGGCCTGTCTATGTGAGTTATGCCGAGGCGAGCGCGTATGCGCGCTGGGCCGGCAAGCAGTTGCCGAGCGAAGCGCAGTGGCAGCGTGCGGCCGGCGCGCGCCACGCGCACCATGGCAATTTCGATTTCGCGTATTTCGATCCGATGGCCGTCGATGCCGATCTGCACGAGCGCAGCGAGGCGGGCGTCGTCGGCATGTGGGGGAATGGCTGGGAGTGGACACGGACGACGTTCGGTCCGTTGCCGGGATTCGAGGCGTTCGAATGCTATCCGGGGTATTCGGCGAATTTCTTCGACGGCGAGCACTACGTGCTCAAGGGCGGCTCGATGCGTACCGCGAGCTGCATGATCCGGCCGTCGTTCCGGAACTGGTTTCAGCCGCGCTACCCGTATGTGTATGCAGGTTTCCGCTGCGTCGACGCTTGATGACGCGGCTTCACGAGGAGACGATATGGCCCACCCCGTGCTTGCTGACGCAGTCCGCAGCGCGTTCGCCGAGGATGTCCGGCTCGGTTTGACGCGTGTGCCGCAGAAGGAGTTGCCGTCGAAGTATCTGTACGACGCCGTCGGTTCCGCGTTGTTCGACGTGATTACCGTGTTGCCCGAATACGGCGTGACGCGCGCGGAAGAGCGCGTGCTGATCGCCCATGCGGCCGATCTCGCGCGTCTCGTGCCGAATACGACGCGCGTGGCCGAACTCGGCAGCGGCAGCGGCCGCAAGACCCGCCGCATTCTCGAGGCCTTGACCGCGCGACGTGACGTGACGTACTGCCCGATCGAAATCTCGCCCGCCGCGCTCGCGCAATGTGAGCGCGCACTCCGTGATCTTGAGCGGGTGCGTGTTGAAGGGCAGGCGTTTGAGTATCTCGACGGATTGAAGCGTGTCGCGGACGCGCGCGGGCGCTCGGACGAGCGATTGCTGGTGATGTTCCTGGGGTCGACGATCGGGAACTTCCGGCGGCTCGCGGCAGCGCATTTTCTGCGTGACGTCCGGCATCTGATGCGCGCGGGGGATGCGCTTTTGCTCGGTGCGGATCTGCTCAAGCCCGAGCCTGTGCTGATCGAGGCGTATGACGATCCGGCCGGCGTAACGGCTGCGTTCAACCTGAATATGCTGGGGCGCTTGAATCGCGAACTCGGTGCGGATTTCGATCTGCGCGCGTTCGAGCACGTCGCGCGATTCGATCCGGTTGCCCGGGCGATCGAGATGCATTTGCGCGCGCGCAGCGATCAGACCGTGACGATCGGGGCGGCGGACTTGACCGTCGAGTTCCGGCGCGGAGAGACGATCTGGACGGAGGCGAGCCACAAGTACACGCTCGACGATATTGCGCATCTTGGCGATGTGGCCGGGTTCGAGCAGCTCGCGCAGTGGACGGATGCCGAATGGCCGTTCGCGGAGACGCTGTTCGTCGCGCGTTGAGGGGAGATGGCGCGCCTGACGGTTGGGCGTGAGCGCTTTTGCTCGGCCGACGTCAAGCGAAACGGAGGCCGTGCCGGAGCGAGGCACGGTACACGCGTGGGCGGGGCAGTGGCTCAAGCAAGGCGCGGGTTCTGCATGACTGACGCTGCGTTACGGCTGGAGTTGGAGCGGAGGCAACAGGCAAGCGAAACGGGCGAGCGCACGCGATGCGTTCGCCCGTTTGTTGATGAACCGTTGTCTAGGAGCGGTCTGCCCGGGTGGGTCAGGCCGCGTCGTCAGAGCATGGCGGGGAGGGCTTCCACGAGCACCATCCCGCAGAGCGCGCCGATCGCCGCGCCGAGCAGGCGTAGCGTGTTGGTTCGCATTTTCGTGCGCATCGGGATCGCGCCGAGAAACAAGGCGCCTGCGAGCGCCATCGGGATCAACAGAATAAAGTCGTTGATCGTGAACATTTCGAAGTTGAAGTTCATGCGTGTCTCCGTCCCGTTCGTGGACCTCTTGTCAGGAGTATAGGCAACACGCCCGGATTGCAAAGGTGGGCTTGCCCGCATGTGATGCTGCGCTGCGGCATACCTTGCAGCACGGGCTGCATTTCGAACCCCGAACCCCTCGCTCCAGCGGCCCCAATCCGTGGCTGACACGACGAAATTGCTCGACGATGAGGCTTGCGGGAGGCGCGCGGAAAGGCGGCGGGAGGGCTGCCGCTCTCCGAATCGGGCACGCGGAGCTCGATCGCGATGATCGTTCTCGCCCAGGCAGCTCGCGCGTCGTCAGCGCATTCGGATGAGGATGCGAGCCTGCCGGCGTGGGCTCGTTGGGGGCCGCGGTCTTTCGCAAGCGTTGCAGACAGGTCGAAAAAAAGCGTGCCGCTCCGGGTGAGTCGGCACGCTTTGTTGTTTGGGCTGTTCGTGTCGGTCATGCATCCGAACGGGGCCCGCGATTCGGGGGACGGTGTCAGCTGCCCTTGGCCGCGGCGACCATATAGTCGACGGCGGCTTTGACGTCGTCATCCGAGGCCGTGGATCCGCCCTTCGGCGGCATCTGGCCTTTACCGTGCAGCGCGTAGTTGTAGACCGTGTCGATCGGGTCTTTGAGGCGGGGCGCCCAGGCCGCGGCGTCGCCGAACTTCGGTGCGCCGAGCAGACCCGCGCCGTGGCACGTTGCGCAGACCGACGTATAGAGCGCTTTGCCGGCTTGCGCGGCGTCGGCGCTGCCGCCTGCCGCAGCGGCCGGAGCCGACGAGGCTGCGGGGATCGCCGCGATCGCGGCGGCTGCGGCCGATGCCGCGTCGGTGGCACCGGCGTTCGTGCTGTCGGCGCCGGACGCTGCCGCTGCGGCGGCAGGGGCTGCACCCGGGGCCGGTGCGGCGGGTTCGTCGAAATGGGCGCTTGAGTTGTTGGCCATATAGACGATCGCGCGGCCGATTTCGTAGTCGCTGTAGTCGTCGGGGCTCGTGCCGCCGCGCGGGGGCATATTGCCCTTGCCCGAGAGGGCGTTCTTGAGCAGCGTGTCGTAGCCTTGGGCGATGCGTGGCGCCCAGTCGCCCGCGTCGCCGAACTTCGGCGCGCCGGCGGCGCCGGGCGTGTGACAGGTCGTGCAGACAGCCTTGAAGACTTCTTCGCCGGTCTTGAAGACGTGCGGCGCGTTGGCGTCGTGGAGGGTGAGCTGGGCGACGGGGGCGATACGGGCTTTGACTTGATCGTCGGAGAAGGCGTCGGTCCCGGCGCCGACGCGGTTCATGTTCTGTACGTACTGGACCATCAGTACGATCACGATAATCGGAAGCAGGAAACTCGCTACTGCGACAGCAATGAGCTGACCTGGGGTTTTGATTGGGGACTGATGTTCATCGCTCATGCCTGTCTCGTCTCTTGAATGGTTTTGTTCAGGGCGATAACGCAACGACCAACTTCCAACATCTGTAAACGATTATAGGCATAAGTGTTTTGGCGACGCGATCAGCAAAATCCCGTCGAAGCGGGCGATCGGTAAGAAAAATCGTGCGCGAGGACGACGACGAGGTCTCGTCGGTGCGGGTGGCGCGGTTGAAGCGCGGTCGTCGAGGCGTGTCGTGGCGGCACAGACGGGGTTCTGACCCAGCGCGCCCCCTGTTTCAGTGGCCCGAGCCGCAGCAGATCCGGCGCCGGTGGCCTAAGCTCGGCAGACCAAGCCCGGCGACCTAGGCCCGGCGACCTAGGCCCGGCGACCTAGGCCCGGCGACCTAGGCCCGGCGACCCAGGCCCGGCGACCCAGGTCCAGCGATCCGAGCCCAACAATCCGAGCCCAGCTACTCAAGGCCTTTGGCCCGAGCTCAGCAGCCCGAGTCTGGCAGCTCAGCCCCGGCAGCAATCCCGGTAGCCCAAGCCGAGCGGGCCAACCCGCCACGGCCCAAGCTCAGTCGTGCGCAGAGCAGCCATACCGTGGGGATCGTGTGGCCTAGCCGAACAGACAGACTGGACATGCGAGACCGGCGTGACTTTCTCGACATCCCGGCGAACAGGCAACGGAATCTTTCACGCGGTGGACGGCGGGCGGCGAAACGGGTATGCTCTCGGACTCGCAAAGGGCGCTGCGTCCGGTCGGACCAGCGCCTTCGTCTTATACGCGCCCGTAGCTCAGTGGATAGAGTATTGGCCTCCGAAGCCAAGGGTCGCTGGTTCGATCCCAGCCGGGCGCGCCATTTAGCGCATTTCTGCGCGTACATTCCCGTTTTGTGCAGTTACCCTACTCGTGGCCGTTTGGCCAACTGTAGATCTCATATATTCACCAATTTGGTGAATTTCAGGGCGACGCAAAGGCATTTCAGCGAACTGATCCAGTCAAAACAGCGACGCGGTGAGTTTCAATACCGAAGTCTCAGATGGATCGCATTTCATTGAACGCTGAGACGTTCCTTCGCTTTTCGCGTTGCTCGCTCGACATCTTCGAACCGATATGCCGAAACATCCGTCCCGAGGTTTCGAAGCACCGTGCGACGACTTGGGTTAATGCCCGCTGCGGAGATCCGCAGATACTCGTCGATGTACTGGTTGTCGAACCGCTCCTCTCGCGAGATCCTCGCCAGTCCACATTCACGCTGCCACGAAGCAGATAGAGATGCACAAAGTTCCGGATCGACGCGCTTCAACGTTTTCTCGTTGACGCTTAGTACCCTGCATGCCTCCGCTACATTGCGCACTTGCCGATTTTTGACCAACGCGTGAAATTTCTTGTAGATGCCTACTTCGACAGGGCGCGTAGAGTCGAACTTTCGTGTCGCATGCTCTTCAATAGGCCTGCATCCTCCGATTTCGACTTTGTTGCCCGCGATCACGTCGACGATGGAGGTTTCACATGCATAGGCAATTCGCAAGAGGACGGGAAGTGATGGGCGCGATTACCCCCTAGCCAGAGGCTCAAATTGGCTCTTGTAACACCCAAATATTCAGCCAAACGCGCGGAAACTCCATCAAAGCCTGAGTCAACGGCATGCTTGAGGAAGATGGCGGGCCCGCCTTCGATGGGAGGAGTGGGGAGGCCGTAGCCACCGCATTCGATCATCTCCGCCACGAGCTCAGCACACTCTGTTTCAAAGTACCTTCGTTCGGCGTCGGTGTGATTGATACCCAACGACAAGATCAGCTTCATGTTGGTTCGCAGGAAAGCGTCGGTCTTGGGGTGTCCCTATCTGATGTTCATGGTTCAATACGGCAATCACGTTCATCAGATCGCGCTTCCGATGCCCAAGGAAGATGGCATGGGTCGGGAGCCGGTGCAGACGTCCCTTTCCTACTTCCCGCACCCGTGGGAATCCGATCGTCTTTCGATTTCCTCAGCCGCTCTTGTCAAGGCGACTAAGCTCGCTCGGTATGAGGGGCTATCTATCGTCTTTGCACACTCCCACCCGGGCGGGCTTACTGCGTTTTCCGAGCAAGACGATCGCGAGGAGGAAAAGCTGGTTCCATTTTTTCAGGCACGTGTTCCGAACAGGTTACACGGAACATTGGTGCTGACTGAGGAGAGCATCGCCGGACGGATCTATTCGTCGCAGCGATACGAGGTGGATGATGTAATTGTCGTCGGACAACGGATCCGCTTGCACAGCCACGATGTATCCAACCTTGATCCGATCTACGATCGGCAAGTTCGCGCGTTTGGCCCAGCCATCCAGCAGTCTCTCGATGCGTTGACCATTGGAATTGTCGGTCTCGGCGGTACTGGATCGGCCTGCGCGGAACAGTTAGCGCGATTGGGCATTGGCCGTCTCCTTCTATTCGACCATGATCGATTGGATGGCACCAACCTCAATCGCGTGTACGGCGCCAATTCGGATGACGTGGGGCGCAATAAAGCAGTGCTGGCGGCTGCTAGGCTCGCAGCGGCTGGATTGGGCGGAACATACGAAGCGGTGCCGGCGTCGATTTTGGAGCAAGGAACCGCGAGACGTTTGCGGGAGTGTGATGTCATCTTCGGATGTACCGACAAGGAGCTTCCGCGTTCGATTCTCTGTCAGGTAGCGCTGAAGTACCACATCCCCGTGCTCGACATGGGTGTGCTTATCGACTCTCAAGATGGTGTCATCGAAGGTATATTCGGTCGTGTCACAACATTGACAGCCGGCGACGCTTGCTTGTTCTGCCGCGGAAGAATCACGCCCGAACGCCTTCGGATCGAAGCTTTGTCCGACGAGGATCGTCAGCAGCAGATTCGGCAAGGATATGCTCCCGAACTCGAAACTCCCGCTCCGGCCGTAATCGCATTCACGTCGCTGACGGCCAGTCACGCCGTCAGCGAGCTTCTGCATCGTTTGACTGGCTTCATGGGAGCGAACCGCGTCGCATCCGAAGTCGTTCTATTGATCGATCGCAATCGCATCGGCGCGAACAGATCACGGCCCGACGAGAATTGCTTCTGCTCCGTAGCATCCGAGTGGGGACGTGGGGATCAGTCTCCTTTCCTGGATCTCGTTTGGGCCGACGGTTGAGCAGCCATTCGCTCCGTCTGCCCTGGGCAAAAAAATTCAATCGAAGGCGGGCCGAACGAAAAGCCTGCCTTCACCCATCGACGGGAATAGAGCGATCACGCCCAGCGAAGCCGCCCGTTTCGAATCCAAAAATGCGCGCCGCAAGCCGTTGCGTCGACAGACGGAAAGATGGAAATGGCGCCATCAGGTGCCGATGAGACGGTCCAGCGAGGAGAATGGCTTGGCATCAGATTGAGCGCCAAGACCTCTCCGCACCCGCAAGGGCATTTGAATCTAGCCCACTTTAGATTGTCAGCCGAGCCAATCAGAGCAATCACAAACGGGGATTCGGTGGCCCGCTTCGATGCGGAAACCGAAGAGAAGAGTTCGTAGCTCCATTGCGTTTCGGATTGCTCTTGCGCGGGTTGGTCAACCGGCGAGTCCGCGGTACCAAATATTCCGATCCAAACGCGCTTGATGAACCTGTAGATTTCTATCAGCACGATCCCAACTCATCATAAATTCGGTGTGGGCGTCGACACACATCGACGGGTGGCATGATTCGATCGCTCTGTCGACCCCGCGGAACAGGCACCTTTCGACATGCCCGACCCGAGACTGAATCGAACGACATATCACCGTATCACCCGGACCACGTACGGGTAAACATAGAGCCCAATGCTAGATAAAGCCGACATCGTGCACAGCGAGATAGCGATCCACCGGAGAATCGGGGGAATGCCGCCACCATCGGCATCCTTATGCTCGCCATTCGATTGATCTTCATTAGGCATAGCAGCACGGCCTTACGTTTGGAACAGAACGTACATCTCGCAACAGGATAACCCCGAAATATGCGACGTGGCGCATCGAATCATGCCGGAGACGTGGAGAATTTCGACCCGGTGTGGTGCCAGACCAGGTCTAGACTAGACACCGCAAAAACGGCCACAAGTAGATTCCTCTCGTCGCTCCTCAGCGCTCACCTTTTTCTCCAATTTGCGCAGTTTTGGCCAACGGTAGGTTCGCTTTCGCGGACGGCCGAAGGGTAACTGCACACGTTTTCCAATTCCTGAATTCAGTTCGACGCCCATCCGATCGGCGCTAGCTTCGTTCCGCGTGTTCGGTCATGTTTCGTCTTCTCTTCCCGAGAGCGGCGTCTAGGGGGCCACGCAACGCGAATCGCGCGTGGCAGACGGCGCTCGCGCTGCGGAGCAAGGTCGAAATGTGCCGAACCCATGTCGGAAAACGCGTCGAGGACGGCGAATAGATCGATCCCTGCCGCCCGAGGCTAAGCCTGCACGGTCAATACCAAGATGTTGATGTGTTGTTCGCAGGTGTTGGTGATACGCAGCGGCTCGCCAAGCATGTGCAAAGCGCAAAAGAAAAGGCCCTGCATATGCAGGGCCTTAAAGAACTGGGGGCTTGAGCCGCTCGAACTAAACAACCTCAGGTTGTCGCCTTCGTTTGGGTCGCGCCCCACTAGACGGTAGATCAACACGACTGTTGACCGAAAAGAAATACTAAGTTGCATGCTTAACCTTGTCAATCACGCCCAGCAAACGGCATTCGCACGTTTGCACGAGTTTTTCTCGGACCAGAAGCATTGGTACCGGTCGCTTTGGGGAATCGGTACGGTGCTCGCGATGGACGAGTTGTTCGAGGCGTGCAGCGCCATGAAGCAAGGACATCTCAGTGAAGGATCTGTCAAACGTATCGCTTCTTCTTTGCAGAGGCGCGTTGGTTTGCATCCCGCCTTCACCGCGGCCGAAAAGCAACTCCTTGCGGAACAGGTGCGACATGTCCCGCGAGCGGAGGGCGTTGCGCATTTCATCATTCGAGAGCTATGCCAGCGCGTGTCTTCGGACTACTTATCTCGCTGGGCGGCGGCCGTGGGACAAGGCAATTTTCGGCCCGAGCACTTCGCGCGTCACGTCGGTGCGCATTTGCTAGATGCGGGATTCTCCACTCAGTTTTTGCGTGACTGGATCGCGAGCCGACGTGACGAACCTGAACCGATCACATTGGCGGAGCTTTGTGAAGCGCTCCAGGATGTGATCCGGTCGAACCCGACACGTCCGTTTAGCGTGTTGATCGCAGTCAAAAGCATGGCGCAAGCAAGCGGTGCTTCGCATGCGCCATGGTTGCGGGCCGCAGCCGTAACCCAATGGTTGAGACAGCATGCGTTCGACACGACCGGTGTGCGAGCTGCTGCGGCAATGGTCGTTACGGTGACGGCTAGGGACGAAATCGGGGCGGCGATCGCGGCGCGCAATGAGTCCGATCGATATTCGGCCCGGGCGCTGCTCGCGACCGGCAAACCGCTCGATCTCCTTCCGAGTGTCTGGGTGCGTGGAAGCGCGAAGGAATACTCGATCAAAGCGAGTTCGCGAGGCGTCGCGGTGAATGAACTATTTCGGGGCAATCGCATTTTCGCCAGTGGCGTCAGCCAAGACGTGGACGCCGCACTGGAGTTGCTCGCGCATCTGGAGAACAGTTCGCCACCTGCCGCCATTGCGGGAGGTTGGGGGGCGATCGAAGGCCTGCTTGCCGATCCAAGCGACCGAGCTTCGGCGGCGGACAATCTGGCGACGCTGGTGACCTGCTCGTTCCCGCGTGCCGAACTCACGGCACTGTCACGACGCGCTGAGCGGATTTACCCCGCTGAATGCGCGGAACTTGTCGGCATCGAGGTAAACCGAGAGCGGTCGCGCGTGTTGGCGAAGATGATCCTTGAGAATCGTCTGCCTGTGATGCCCTCCGTCGCAGATCAAGCAGCCGTCGCACGGATGAGAAAGTTGCTCTTGAACCCGCACCCGGAATTGCAGACGATCAAAGAGCTCATTGCAGAATCGTTTCATCGCTTGTACAGACAACGCAACCTGATCCTTCATGGCGGTCGACTCGATAGCGTTGCGTTGCACGCGAGCTTGCGAACCGTTGCCAAACTCGCTGGAGCAGGCATGGATCGAATCACTCACGCCCAATATGAACAGGGAATCAGGCCGCTCGAGCTGGTTGCAAAGGCGAACATGGCCTTAGCGATCATTGACAAATCTTCTCCGCTCCAATGTGTTGATCTTCTTGAGCCGAGGTGAGTCTGTGCTTAGCCCAGGTGACCGTGTCGTTGGGACCCCTGACGCCCGGCAGGCAGCAAAGCGGTGACTTGTCCCCACCAGACTCGGCGCGCTTTAACGAACGACAAAACGGCCTTTCGCTTTGTGAGGTCCTCCGACGTTTTCGAATCGTTGCTTGACATGCTCTAAGGGAAATCACCGTCTCCTCAAAACTTGATTCGCTCTCCCGCTTTGCTTACATTGCTAACTCGCGTTAGTCATCAAAGCGCCAGACGTCGAATATCCACTTCCGCGCCGCAACACATGGCAGGTAATCGATTTGACGTCATCGCATGACGCCGTTCTAAAGAAGGCGTCTTTTTTTTTGATCACGCCACTAACACGAGTTAGTTGATTCAATAAAAAGGAGACGCCATGGCGACCGTGCATACGATCGACGCGCATTCCCCCGCGTCGCCGTCCCATCGAACGCGCCGGTTCCGCAATCCGGAGGCGGCCACCGCGTGGCTGCTCGTGCTGCCTTCGCTCATCGGTCTCGTCGTCTTCTATCTCGTGCCGACGATCCGCGCGATCGGCATCAGCGCGACCGACTGGAACCTCATGTCGGCCCCGCGTCCCGTCGGGCTCGACAACTACCGCGCGATGCTCGCGGACGGCAAGTTCTGGCACGCGCTCAAGCTCTCCGCCTACTACGTCCTCTTCAACATTCCGCTGCAGACCGTCCTCGGCCTGCTGCTCGCGTCCCTGATGGATCGGCTGATCCGCGCCGTCTCGCTGCGCGCGATCCTCCTGCTGCCCTATCTGCTCTCGAACGTCCTCGTCGCCCTGATGTGGGTCTGGCTCCTCGACCCCGTGCTCGGCTGGGTCAACGCGCTGCTCCACGCCCTCGGCCTCGCGAACCACTCGTTTTTCGGCTCCCCCATGGAAGCGCTCGCGACAGTCGCCGCCGTCAATATCTGGCGCTATATGGGCATGGTCTCGCTGCTGTTCCTCGCGGGCATGCAAGGCATTCCCCGCACGCTCTACGAAGCCGCATCGCTCGACGGCGCGAGCGAGCGGCAGATGTTCTTCCGGATCACTTTGCCGTTGCTGCGACCCGTCATGGTCTTCGTGCTCGTGACGAGCATCACGGGATCCTTCCAGATCTTCGACACGGTCGCCGTCACGACCAACGGCGGCCCCGCCGAGTCGACGCGCGTCATCGTCTACTACATCTACGAGAACGCCTTCAAGTTCTACAAGATGGGCTACGCCTCGGCGATGTCGATGGCCTTGCTGCTGATCATGATCGTCTACACCGCCGTGCAATTGCGCGTCCTGCGCGCCGGCGAATCCGATCTCGCGTGAGGAGGCGTCCCCCACCATGTCCCGTCCCCGTACCGACTTCATCGACGCCCACGCCTCGGGCCGCGTCCACGCGCCAGGCTTCAATCTCGGCCGCTGTCTCGCCTGGTTCGCCCTCGCGGCGATGATCGCGATCACGGTTGTCCCGCTCTGGATCGTGCTGCGCACCGCGCTCACGCCGACGCGCGAACTCTATGCGTCGGCGTCCGCGCTCGTGCCGCCCGCGTTCACGCTCGACAACTTCCGGCGCGTGCTCGGCCTCGTCTCCGGCGACGCCGCGCTCGCCGACGGCGGCTCGGGCAGCGATTTCAACTTCTCGCAGTCGCTGCTGAATTCGGTGGTCTTCGCGGGCGTTGTCGTGACAGGTCAGGTCGTGTTCAGCGCGATGGCGGCCTACGCGTTCGCGCGTCTGCGGTTTCGCGGCCGCAAACCGCTGTTCGCGCTGTTCCTGCTGTCGATGATGCTGCCCAATATCGTGCTGTTCATCCCGAACTTCATCCTCATCAAAGACCTCGGCTGGCTCAACACGTACGCGGGCATGGTCGCGCCGTTCTGCCTCGTCTCGGCGTTCTCGATCTTCTTCCTGCGCCAGTTCTTCCTGTCGATTCCCTTCGAACTCGAAGAAGCCGCGCGCCTCGACGGCGCCTCGTATTTCGCGATCTTCTGGCGCATCGTGCTGCCGCTCAGCGCGACGCCGCTCGCAACCGTGGCGATTCTGTCCGGCATCAACGCCTGGAACGAATTCTTCTGGCCGTTCATCGTGGCCAACGGCGACGACATGCAGGTGCTCACCGTCGCCCTCCAGGCGTTCAAATCGCAAACCCCGCAAGGCGCGCCGGACTGGACCGGCCTCATGGCGGCCGCCTTCCTGACCGTGCTTCCGACGCTCGCCTTGCTCATCGCGTTCGGACGCCGTGTCGTCGAGTCGGTCCAGTTCAGCGGCGGCAAGTAAGCGATGAACACGCGCACCGCGGCCCCGCCGTTCCGCTCGATCCACAACACATCCAATCGGAGACACTCGATGAAACGCATTGCGCTGATCCCCACGATGATCGCGAGCCTGTCGATGGCGTTCGCCGCCTCGGTCCAGGCGAGCCCCGTCGAAGTCAAATACGTGCTGTGGGACGCGAACCAGCGCCCCGCCTATCAGGCCTGCGCGGCGCAATTCGAAAAAGAGAACCCCGACATCCATATCAAGATCTCGCAAGTGGGCTGGGCCGACTACTGGACCGCGCTGACGACGCAGTTCGTCTCGGGCACCGCGCCCGACGTCATCACGAACCATCTGATGAAGTATCCGGAGATGGTCACGAACGGCCAGCTCGTCGATCTCACGCCGTATATCCAGCGCGACAAGGTCGCGACCGACGGCTACTACCCGACGCTGCTGACGAACTGGGCAAAGGACGGCCATCAATACGGCCTGCCCAAGGACTGGGACACGATCGTGCTCGTCTACAACAAGCAGATGTTCAAGGACGCGGGCATCGATCCCGCGACGATCGCGAACTGGAACTGGAACGATCGCGACGGCGGCACGTTCCAGAACGCGATCGCGAAGCTCTCGATCGACGACAACGGCAATCGCGGCGACACGCCCAAATTCGACGCGCAGCACGTGAAGGTCCGCGGTTACCAGGTCGCGACGACGGGCGGCATGATGGGACAAAGCGAATGGAGTCCGTTCGCGGTGTCCGAAGGCTTCAAGTTCAACGACGGTCCGTGGACCACGACATACCACTACGACGATCCGCGCCTCGCGCGCACGCTCCAGTGGCTCGCGAATCTGAGCAAGAAGGGCTACTCGGCGCGCTTCGACGAGGCGAGCAAGCTCGGCAATCCGGCGCTCTTCGCGGCCGGCAAGACGGCGATGGTCGCCGACGGCTCGTGGATGGTGAACTGGTACACGGAGAACGCGAAGTTCGACGTCGGCTACGCGGTGCTGCCGCAAGGACCCAACGGCCGCGCGACGATGTTCAACGGCCTCGCCGATTCGATCTGGAGCGGCAGCAAGCACAAGGAAGAATCGTGGAAGTGGGTCAAGTTCCTCGGTTCGTCGAGCTGCCAGACGATCGTGGCGCAACGCGGCGTGGTCTTTCCCGCGATCCGGCAGCTCGATCAGATCGCCGTCGACGCGCATGCGAAACGCGGCATCGATACACAAGCCTTCCTCGACATGACGAAGGCCACGACCTTCCAGCCGCCGATCGCGAAGGGCGGCGCGCAGATCGACTCGATCATGAACGCGACGATCGAATCGATCCTGCTCGGCCAGGCCGACGCGGCGACCGCGCTCAAGGAGGCGAACGCGAAGGTCAACGACGTCGCGCAGCACTGAGCCCCTATACGCATCTGAAACGGAGAGACTTGTCATGGCATCGAAACGGCCCATCAAGATCACGCTGGTCGGCGCGGGCAGCACCGTGTTCGCACGGAATCTGCTCGGCGACATCCTCGCGTACCCCGAACTCGCCGACAGCGAGATCGCCCTCTACGACATCGACGAGAAACGCCTCGGCTTGTCGGAGCTCGTCGCGCAACGCGTGGCGGGCCACCTCGGCGTGAAGCCGCGCATCGTCGCGACGACCGATCGCGCGCGCGCGCTCGATGGCGCCGACTACGCGCTCAACATGATCCAGGTCGGCGGCTACAAGCCGAGCACGGTCATCGACTTCGAGATTCCGAAGCGCTACGGTCTCGAACAGACGATCGGCGACACGCTCGGCATCGGCGGCATCATGCGGGGCCTGCGCACGATCCCGGTCATGCTCGACATCCTCGGCGACATGGAACGTCTGTGCCCCGATGTCGTGCACCTCAACTACGTGAACCCGATGGCGATCCTCTGCTGGGCGATCAGCCGGGCGTCGCGCATCCGCACGGTCGGCCTATGCCATAGCGTGCAGGGCACGGCCGCCGAACTCGCCGAAGACATCGGCGTGCCGTTCGAGGAGATCGACTATCTGTGCGCGGGCATCAATCACATGGCGTTCTACCTGAAGTTCGAACGCGCGGGACGCGATCTCTATCCCGAACTCCATCGCGTGCGCGCCGAAGGCCGCGTACCGGACTTCAATCGCGTGCGCTATGAAATGCTGCATCGGCTCGGCTATTTCCCGACCGAGTCGAGCGAGCACTTCAGCGAGTACGTGCCCTGGTTCATCAAGCGCGGCCGCGAGGAGCTGCTCGAGAAATTCAATATCCCGCTCGACGAGTATCCGGGCCGGTGCCAGGTCTACGAGGCGTCGTGGGAATACTTCGAGAAGGAACTCCGCGAACCGGGTTCGCAGGATCCCGAGGCGCTGCGCGCGGCCTTGCTCGCGAGCGGCATCAAGGTCATGGACAAGCGCCATGACGGCGCGGTGCGCAATCTCGAAGGCTTGCGCAAGGTGCGGCGCTCGGTCGAATACGGCGCGACGATCATTCACGCGATCGAAACCGGCTCGCCGAAGGTCATCTACGGCAACGTGCCGAACCACCGGCTCATCGACAACCTGCCCGAAGGGTGCTGCGTCGAAGTGCCGTGCCTGGTCGACGCGAACGGCGTGCAGCCGACGCGCATCGGCGCATTGCCGCCGCAGCTCGCGGCGCTCATGCGCACGAATATCGGCGTGCAGGAGCTCACGGTCGAGGCGGCGCTGACAGGCCGGCGCGATCACGTCTATCATGCGGCGATGCTCGACCCGCACACGGCGGCCGAGCTCGACGTCGAGCAGATCGTGTCGCTCGTCGACGACCTGCTCGATGCGCATCGCGACCGGCTGCCGGAGAGTCTGCAGCGAGGATCGCGCGTCGAGCTCGCGGCCTGAGCGCCGGCGCTCGCGGGAAGATCGGGGCGCGGCCGGCGGCGACGCCCCCGATGATGCTGTGGATGCCAGGATGAATCGACCGAAGACCTCTGCCCGCGTGACGAGCACGCAAGTCGCGAAGCTCGCGGGCGTATCGCGCACGACGGTATCGTTCGTGCTCAACGATGTACCGCAGATGGGCATCAGCGAGGAGACGCGCGAGCGCGTGCTGCTCGCCGCGCGTCAGCTCGGCTACGTGCCGAACGCGGCCGCGCGTTCGCTCGTGAGCGGCGCCACGCGCACGGTCGCGCTCGTCGTGCCGCATAACGAGCATCTGAAGGTCGACAATTTCATTCCGCGCATGCTCGCGGGCGTCAACGAGACGTGCCATGCGCGCGGCTACAAGGTCCTGTTCGAACCGATGATCGAGGCCGGACGGCCCGGCCGTTTCGTCGATCTCGTCGACAGCCGCCGTATCGACGGCCTGATC
Organism: Pararobbsia silviterrae; assembly: GCF_003628125.1. GTDB lineage: Bacteria > Pseudomonadota > Gammaproteobacteria > Burkholderiales > Burkholderiaceae > Pararobbsia > Pararobbsia silviterrae. The sequence continues at coordinate 33,034 of NZ_RBZU01000001.1, read as the reverse complement.
GTGCTCAACGTACCGCGCAGCGAAGACGCGCACCTCGCGCATCTCGCGGCCGAGGGGTTTCCGCTCGTCGTGCTCGGCTCGAATCTCGACGCGCACGCGGGTATCTACAGTATCGACGTCGATACGCGCGAGGCCGCGCGCACGGCCACGCGTCATCTGCTCGCGCTCGGGCATCGGCAGGTCGCGCATATCGGCTTCGCGCCGAACGAATACCACGGCGTGAGCGAACGTCTCTACGGATATCGCGACGCGCTGCGCGAGTTCGGCATCGAGATGGACCCCGAGCGCGTCGCGTTCGCGAACTTCAGCGCGCAAAGCGGCCATGAAGCGATGCGTGCGCTGCTCGCGCGCGAGGTCCCGATCACGGCGCTCTTCGCGGGCAACGACACGATCGCGTTCGGTGCGATCGCCGCGCTGCGCGACGCGGGTCTGCGCGTGCCCGAAGACGTCGCGGTCGTCGGTTACGACGATATCCCGCTCGCGGCCTATGCGGCGCCGCCGCTGACGACGATCCGGACCGCGCCGTATGAACAAGGATGCGAAGCCGCCGCGTTGCTCGTGCGGCTTATCGCGGGCGAGCAGCCCGCCGAACGGCATTCGACGAGCCCCGTGCCGCTGATCGTGCGCGCCTCGTGCGGCACGCCGCGCGTCGCGGCATAGGGCGCGGCGGCGACCGCGCGCGCCACACACGCTACTCCGTACTCCGCGTACCTCAAGCACCTCAAGCACCGTCCCGACGATCTCTCGGAAGTGCGCGAGTCGATGCGTCGCGATCTTTCGCGGCGACGTCGAATCTCCCGCTGCGAAACGTGACGCTCTCTGAAGTCGATTGTGTACTGAATTGCGGTACAAATTGCGATGAGGGTGATGCGGTGAGTGACACGTTTCATCCGCCGGATCGGCGCATGGCATAAGCCGTTTCGCCGATTAATGGCGTGAATCAAGGCATTTTCGTAGTGCTTTCCCCAATCGTCATTCCCTCTTCAGCGGTGCCTACTTATTCGTATTGCGATTGATGTGTACCGCAATACGGTTCAATTCACGGAGAGGGGAGACAATGACGACAGGAAACATCGGGCCCGACGAGGCGATCGGCCCTGGAAAGTGGCGCGTGCTTTGGGCGGCGTTCATGAGCTATTGCATGGACGCCATGGACTTCATGCTGCTCGCGGTCGCGCTACCGACGATGATTCGCGAGTTGCACCTGTCGATGACCGAGGCGGGCTTGCTCGGCACGGCCGGGCTGCTCGGCGTCGGCTTCAGCGCGTGGCTGCTCGGCTGGTGCTCGGACAACTACGGCCGCAAGAACGCGATGATCGTGAGCGTGCTCGTGTTCGGGATCATGACCGCGGCCATATCGGTCGCGCGCGACTGGACCGACATGATGGTGCTGCGTTTCATCGCGGGGCTCGGCTTGGGCGGACTCTGGGGCGTCGCGGCGGCCTATATCAACGAGACCTGGCCGCGCGCGCAGCGCGGGCGCGCCGCGGCGTTCGTCCTGAGTTCCTGGCCGATCGGATTCGGCATCGCGGCCATGCTCGCGGCGGCCGTCATCCCGGTCCACGGCTGGCGCGTGCTGTTCCTGTTCGGATTCGCCGCGATTCCGCTCGCCTTCTTCATCTGGCGCTACGTGCCCGAATCCGAGGTCTGGCTCGCGGGCAAACATGCGGCGGATCAGACCAACGAGCGCGTGCGCCTGCGCGAGATCTTCGCGCCGCACTTGCTTCGTCAAACCGTCGTCGGGACGGTATCGGCAAGCTGTGCGCTCGTCGCGTATTGGGGCGTCAATACATGGCTGCCGTCGTTTCTCACGCGCGAACGCGGCTTGTCCCCGCAGGAGATGGCGCATTACGTCGTCATGCTCAACGTCGGCATGTTCATCGGGTATCAGCTGTTCGGCTATCTCGCGGACCGTATCGGCCGCAAGCTTTCGCTGATCCTGTGTTTTCTCGGCGGCGCCATCACGCTGCCGCTGTACGTGCAATGCGAGGATCGCGTGCTGCTGTTCTGGGCCGGCCCCGTCATTGCCCTGTTCTTCTCGTATGCGGGCGTGTTCGGTTCGCTGTTCGCGGAACTCTATCCGCCGCGCATCAAGAGTTTGGGCGCGGGTTTCTGCTTCAACGTCGGCCGTGGCATCTCGGCGTTCGCGCCGTTTCTGCTCGGCAGCATCGCCACGCACTACAGTCTCGGCACGGGGATCGCGCTGTGCGGCATCTCGTTCGCGACGGCCGGCGTTGCGGTCTGGCTGCTGCCGGCGAGCGGCATGTCCGATTCCGGTTCGACGACGCGCCGCGGTTACTCGGGCGCGCCCGACGCGTCATCCTATCTTCGTACGAGCAAGTAGCGTCTGGAGCCGGCGCGCGCTCGCGAGCAGCAGGTCCTTGTACTTCTGCTCGTTTTCGAGGTATCGATGCGTCGGCACGGGCATCGATACCGCGGCGAGTTCGCCGCTCGGACCCTTGAGCGCGACCGAGGCCGCGCAGATGCCGATCGAATTCTCTTCACGGTCTTCGGCCATCCCCGTTTCGCGCACGCGTTCGAGCGCGTCGTCGAGCGCCTCCCACGACGTGATCGTATTGCGCGTGACGGCGTGCAAGCGCAGCCGGCGCCGCACGCGTTCGAGTTCGTCGTCGTCGAGCGCGGCGAGCATCGCCTTGCCGGGCGCGCAGCAGTGCAGCGGGAACGTCACGCCGACGGCCGACACGGCGCGCAAGCGATGGCTGCCCGTGATCTGATCGATGAACACGACCTTGTTCTGATCGATGATCGACAGATCGACCGTCTCGCCCGAGCGGCGCGACAGATCGCGGAGGATGTCGCGCGCGACGTCGGCGAGTTCGAAGCGCGTCGCGCTCGCGAGCGACAGAATCGCGGGACCGAGACGCAAGCCGCCCGCGCTGCCGGCGCTCATGACGAGACCTTCGAGCGCGAGCGCATCGACGATGCGCTGGACCGTGGAGCGCGGCAGTTCGACGATTTTCGCGGCTTCGCCGAGCGTCAGGCCGTCGGGGTTCTGCTCGAGCGCGCGTAGCACGGCCGCTGCGCGCGCGATGACCTGCACGCCGTTTCGGGATTCTTGAGGCTCAGCCGCCATGATGTTCGAGGCAAGACACGGTGCCGCCGATTATACAAGGCGGTCTTCGCGCCGAATGCGCGCGGGGTGCCGCCGCGGACGTCAACGCCGCGCCTCGCCTTCAGACGTTTCGATTGCCGCCCAGACGCTGTTGAAGGCGACTGCAATGGTCGCGCAACAACGCTTCGAGATGCACGCGGAGTTCGACGAAACGCTGCGTCGGAACGGGGATCGAGATGGCCGCGAGCTCGCCGTTGGGTAAGCGCAGCGCGGCTGCAATCGCGCAAATGCCGAGCGAGTTCTCTTCGAGGTCCGTCGCGATCCCCGTTTCGCGGATCGCCGATATCGCTTGTTCAAGCGTCGCCCACGACACGATCGTGTTGCGCGTGAGCCGCGTGAAGCGCAACGTCGGCCGCAGGTTCTGCAGACGTTCGGGCGTCATCGCCGCGAGCATCGCTTTGCCGGGCGCGCTCGAATGCAGCGCGAACGCGATCCCGACGTCCGACTCGGCGCGCAGACGATGCACGCCCGCGACCTGATCGACGAACACGACGCGATCGCCGTCGAGCAACGACAGATCGACGGTCTCGCCGCATTCGCGCGTGATCTGCTGAAGCATCGGGCGCGCAAGCTCGGCGATTTCGAATCGCGTGGCCGCGCCCAGCGAGATCAATGCGGGCCCGAGCCGCACGCCGCGCGACAGCGACGCCGCGATCACGAGGTTCTCGGCATGCAGCGCGTCGACGATGCGCTGGACCGTCGAGCGCGGCAACGCGAGCAGCCTCGCGAGCTCGCCGAGCGTCAGACCGTCGGGATGCGCCTTGAGCGCGCGCAACAATGCCGCCGCGCGCGCAATGACCTGCACGCCCGAACGATCCGCGCGTGTCGTCGGTGCGTCATTGTGTTCGGCTGAGATGTTCTCTTCCACGTGTGCCTCCGTTCCCGCATGGATGTCGTCTGCGTCAAAACCGGACGGGGCGCCGTATCGCGCGCGACCTTCGCGGCGCGCATGCAGCGAGCACGGTAAACCCTGATGGGGAAGCCCCTGATGGCGATCGCATCCCCACGCCCTAACATCATCATAACCGCAATGAGATACATCTGTACCGAATAGCGGTGCAGAAAAATCGATGAACGGGATGCGGTCCCGACAACGAGGAGTGGGGTGATGACGATTACGGTGCGCGGTGTGAACTACCAGGAGAATCTGAACAACGACATGGGGCTCGAGTTCTACGACCTGAGCCACCCATGGGGACTCGGCCAGCCGTGCTGGCCGTATTTCGAGGACGTCAAGATCGAGCGGCTTCACAACATGGCGAAGTCGGGCGTGCTCACGCAGCGCATCACGACGGTCATGCACTCGGGCACGCATATCGACGCGCCCGCGCACGTCGTCGAGGGTACGCCGTTCATGGACGAAGTCCCGCTGCCTTATTTCTTCGGGACCGGCGTCGTCGTCTCGATTCCGAAGAAAAAGTGGGAAGTCATCACGGCCGAAGACCTTGAGAACGCGAGCCCGCAAATCCGCGAGGGCGACATCGTCATCGTCAACACGGGCTGGCATAAGCACTACGCCGACAGCCGCATGTACTACGCGTACTCGCCGGGCTTCTACAAGGAAGCCGGCGAATGGTTCGCGAAGAAGAAGGTCAAGATGATCGGCACCGACACACAGGCGCTCGACCATCCGCTGGGCACGGCCATCGGTCCGCATGGTCCCGGCTGGCCTCACGGTCTGCTGCCGCAAGTCAACATGGAGTACGAACGCGAGACGGGCCGCAAGGTCATCGAGGACTTTCCCGAATGGGAGCCGTGCCATCAGGCGATCCTGAGCTCGGGGATTTGCGGCATCGAGAACGTCGGCGGCGAGATCGACAAGGTGACCGGCAAGCGCGTGACGTTCGCCGCGTTCCCGTGGCGCTGGACGCAGGGCGACGGCTGCATCGTGCGGCTCGTGGCGATCGTCGACAAGCGCGGCCAATACCGCATCGAAACCGGAGCCGCCTGATCATGAACGTCACGCGTTTCGGCGAAGCGCAGGCCTATTCGGCGCCGAATCATTTCGATGTGCGTGCGCTGCGCCTGCAAGGGTTCGCGCCCGGCGGTCCCGAGCAGTTCTGGGTCGGCCTCTCGCACTTCCTGCCCGGCGGCGGCGCGGGGCCCGACAGCTCGCCGCTCGAAAAGGTCTATGTCGTGCTCGCCGGCGCCGTGACGGTCAAGACGCCCGACCGCGAGGTCGTGCTCGGACCGCTCGACAGCTGCACGATCGCCGCGAACGAGATCCGCGAAGTCAAGAACAACGGCAACGAAGTCGCGACGATGATCGTCGTGATGCCGTATCCGGAGGCGAAGGCATGAGCGCGGATTGGCTGAAGAACCCGCTGTCGCTGTTCGACGTCAGCGGCAAGGTCGCCGTCGTGACGGGCGCCTCGGGCGCGTTCGGGCGTCTCGCGGCGAAAGTCCTCGCGGGCGCGGGCGCGAAACTCGTCCTCGCCGCGGGCAATCAGGAGACGCTCGCGGAGGTCGCGTCGGAATGCCGCGCGCTCGGCGCCGAGGTCCATACCGTCGCGCGCCGGCCGAATACCGAAGCCGATTGCGAGGCCATCATGGATGCCGCGTTGTCGGCACACGGCGCGCTCGACGTGCTCGTCGTCGGGTCGGGTCTCAACGATCCGTGCCCGATCACGGACATGTCGCTCGAACGCTTCGAGAGCGTGATGGACGGCAATCTGACGGGCGCGTGGCTGCTGTGCCGCGCGTTCGGGCAGCGTGTCATCGCGCGCGGCACGAAGGCGAAGGTCGTGCTCGTCTCGTCGGCGCGCGGCAAGCTCGGCCACCCGGCCGGGTATTCGGCGTACTGCGCGTCGAAGGCGGCGACCGACGGGCTCACGAAAGCGCTCGGCTGCGAATGGGGCAAATACGGCATCACGGTCAACGCGATCGCGCCGACCGTGTTTCGCTCGCCGTTGACGGCCTGGATGTTCGAGGACAACGAGAAGGCCAACAAGGTCCGCGCCGATTTTCTCGCGCGCGTGCCGCTGGGCCGTCTCGGCGAGCCCGAAGATCTCGCGGGTCCGCTGCTTTTTCTCTGTTCACGCGCGTCGGACTTCCACACGGGCCATACCGTGTACGCCGACGGCGGATACACGGCGGGGTGACGCGCACGATGGAAAAGATCGCAGTCATCGGCGCGGGCCTCATGGGGCAAGGTATCGCCCAGGTCTTCGCGCTCGCGGGCCATCGCGTGAACGTGCACGACGTTCAGCAAGCCGCACTCGATTCATTGGTCGCGCGGACCGCGCGCACGCTCACGGACCTCGAACTCGACGCGGCCGCCGCGCAACGGATCACGCCGGTCGCCGACCTGCGCGAGACGGTGCGCGATGCCGACGTCGTCTTCGAAGCGGGTCCCGAGGACCTCGCATGGAAGCAAGACCTGTTCGGTCGACTCGAGACGCTGACGCCCGCGCATGCCTTGCTCGCGAGCAACACGTCGGCGATCCCGATCACGCGGATCATGGAGCGCCTCGCGTCAGGGCATCGCGCGCTCGGCACGCATTGGTGGAACCCGCCGTATCTCGTGCCGCTCGTCGAGATCGTCAAGACGCCGGCCACGGGTGCGTCCGAAGCGCAGACGATGTTCGATCTGCTCGCGCGCGTCGGCAAGACGCCCGCGATGGTCAAGAAGGACATCGCGGGCTTTATCGGCAACCGTCTCCAGCACGCGCTCTGGCGCGAGGCGATCGCGCTCGTCGCCGACGGCGTCTGCGACGCGAAGACGGTCGATACCGTCGTGAAAGCGAGCTTCGGCCGCCGCCTGCCCGTGCTCGGACCGCTCGAAAACGCCGATCTCGTCGGGACCGATCTGACGCTCGCGATCCATCGCGTGCTGCTGCCCGAAATCGAGAACCACGCGGGTCCGTCGCCGTATCTCGAAGCGCTGGTCCGTGAGGGCCGGCTCGGCATGAAGACCGGCGAGGGCTTCATGCAATGGACGCCCGAAGCACAGGACGCCTTGCGCAGCCGCGTGCTCCAACACCTCAAACTCATGAACGCGAACGAAGGCCGCTGAGAGAGACGACCATGGCAAAGCAGTCGAACAACGTCATCATCACGTGCGCCGTGACCGGCGCGATCCATACGCCGTCGATGTCGCCGTATCTGCCGCTGACACCCGACGAGATCGCGGACCAGGCGCTCGGCGCCGCGCACGCGGGCGCGGCGATCCTGCATCTGCATGCGCGCGACCCGCATGACGGCCGCCCGAGCGCCGACCCCGACGTCTTCGCGCAGTTTCTGCCGCGCATCAAGGCGGGCACGGATGCGGTCATCAACATCACATCGGGCGGCTCGACGAAGATGACGCTCGAAGAACGCCTCGCGCCGCCGCTGCGCTTCAAGCCCGAAATGGCGTCGCTCAATATGGGCTCGATGAATTTCTCGATCCACCCCGTCGCGAACAAGATCAAGGACTGGAAGTATCCGTGGGAGCAGGCCTATGTCGAGGGCACGGAAGACATCATCTTCCGCAACACGTTCCGCGATATCCGCCACATCCTGCGCGAACTCGGCGAAGGCTGCGGCACGCGCTTCGAGTTCGAATGCTATGACGTCGGCCATCTGTACAACCTCGCCTACTTCGTCGATGCGGGCCTCGTGAAGCCGCCATTCCTGATCCAGACGATCTTCGGGATTCTCGGCGGCATCGGACCCGACCCGCAATGCGTGACGTTCATGCGCGATACGGCGAACCGCCTGTTCGGCGACAGCTATCACTGGTCCGTGCTCGCGGCCGGACGGCATCAGATGCCCTTGCTCACGCACGCGGCCGTCATGGGGGCGAACATGCGCGTCGGCCTCGAAGACAGTCTGTATCTGGGGCGCGGACAGATGGCCGAGACCAACGCCGCGCAGGTCTCGAAGATCCGCCGCATTCTCGATGAACTCGGCATCGGCGTCGCCACGCCCGACGAAGCGCGGGCGATGCTGGATCTCAAGGGCGCGGACCGCGTCGCGTTCTAGCGTCGCGCGGCACGCCATTCGGCAGGACGCGACGGCACCGGCGTCGCGACGGTACGGCTTCAAACAACAACAGACAGTACGTCATCGGAGACAGACATGATCAGGTATCCCGTCCTACTACGCACGTTGATGTCCGCCTTGACCCTCGCGTTCGCGGGGCACGCGATCGCCGCCGACGAGCTTGTCATCGGCGCATCGTTGCCGTTGTCGGGACCGCTCGCCGGTTTCGGCGCGTACCAGAAGTGGGGCTACGAGACGGCGGCCAACGATATCAACAAGGCGGGCGGCCTGAGCGTCGGCGACAAGAAATACACGATCAAGGTCGTGATCCGCGACGACAAGACCGATCCGAACGTGACCGCAAGCAACACGGAGACGTTGATTTCGCGCGACGGCGCGGTCGCGATGCTCGGCTCGTGCACGCCCGCGCTCGTCAATGCCGGCGCGCTCGTCGCCGAGCGGCGCAAGGTGCCGCTCGTGTCGGGCTGCGATCCGCTCGGCGCGTTCAAATCCGTGCGCAAGTGGAACTACGCGTGGGTGCTGTTCTTCGACGAGGGCGATCTCGGCACCGCGCCGTTCCGGATGCTCGCCGATCTCAAGCTCGAAACGAACAAGAAAGTCGCGATCCTCGCCGACAACGGACCGGATGGCCGCGTCGTCGGCGGACAAATCTGGCCCGCGGCCGCGAAGCAAGGCGGCTATACCGTCGTGCAGTCGCAGGATTTCCCCGTCGACAGCCAGCAGTTCACGTCGATGATCGGCCAGGCCAAGGCGGCCGACGCCGATATCGCGCTCGTCGATGCGATCCCGCCGCAAGCGATCTCGATCCGCAAGCAGATGGTCGCGGCCGACTATCACCCGAAGCTGCTCGATATGGAGAAGGGCGCGGAGCCCGAGCAATTCGCGACGGCGCTCGGTCCGCTCGCCGAAGGCGTGCTCGTGGGCGGCTACTGGGATCCGAGCTTCCCGTATCCGGGCGCGGCGGACCTCGGCAAGCGTTTCGAAGCCGAGACGAAGCAGACGCAAAGCCAGCATATCGCCGACTCGTTCACGGCCGCGCAGGTTCTGTTCGACGCGATCGCGAAGGCCGGCTCGCTCGACCGCGAAAAGATCAATGAAGCGATCGCGAAGACGGACAAGACCTATGTCGTCGGCCCCGTGAAATTCGATCACGACCATACGTCGCGCATTCCGATCGCGATGATGCAATGGCAGAACGGCAAGGCCGTCACGGTCTGGCCGAAGGACCGCGCCAACGGGAAGCTGATTTTCCCGCTGCCGGCGGCGCACTAACGCACGACACGGTCCCACGTCATGCTGCCGAATCTTGAAGTCGTCGCGAGCAGTCTCGTCTCGGGTCTGTTACTGGGAGGCATGCTCGCGCTGACGGCCCTGGGCCTGTCGATCGTGCTGGGCGTCATGAAGCTCGTCAATCTGGCCCACGGCGAGTGGCTTGTCGCGGGCGCATATCTCGGCTACTTCGCGACGCAGTATCTCGGCGTCGATCCGCTGTTGGCGCTTCCGCTGATCGCCGTGGCGATGGGCGCGCTCGCGTTGCCGTTTCACCGCGTGCTGATCCGTCCGCTCGCGGGCAAGGGCATGGAAGCGCCGATGATGACGATGTTCGGCGTGTCGATCATCCTGCAGAACGTCTATCTGCTTGCGTTCACGGCCGACACGCGTGCGATCGAGACGACCTATGCGGCGCGTCCGCTGCATATCGGACCCGCGACGGTGTCGGAGATCTATCTGATCGGCTTCGCGATTTCGGTGCTGCTCGCGTTGGCCGTGCATGCGCTGATCACGCGCACGGCGTTCGGGCGCGACCTGCGCGCGGCGTCGGCCGATCCGTCGGCCGCGGCCGTCATGGGCGTCGACGTCGGCCGCGTTCACGCGTTGACGTTCGCGCTCGGCGCGGCATGCGCCGCGATGGGCGGCGTGCTGATCGGCACCGCGTTCTCGTTCACGCCGAGCACCGGCGCGACGTATCTGCTGATCAGCTTCGCGGTCGTCGTCATGGGCGGCATCGGCAACATCTACGGCACGCTCGTCGCGGGCATCGTGCTCGGCGTGCTGCAAAGCATCGGCGCGCTGCTGTTCGGCGACGGATACCGCGATCTCGTCGGCCTCGTGCTGTTTCTGCTCGTTCTCACGCTGCGGCCGCAGGGCCTCGTCAAGGGAGTCCGTTCATGATCCATCTCACGAAAGGCCGTGCGGCGGCCGATGCCGCGGCGGCCGATGCCGCACCCGCGGGTTTCGCGCATCGGCACGCGTGGGCCGGCGAGCTGCAGCCCGTGCTGATCGCGGCCGCGTTGCTGGCGCTCGTGGCGCTCGCGACACCGTTCATGGGCGACTACGCGCTCGAAGTCGGCTTTCGTCTTCTGCTGCTGATGACGATCGCCGAAGCGTGGAATTTGCTCGCCGGGTACGGCGGCCTCGTTTCGCTCGGCACTGCGGCGTTCTTCGGGGCGGGCGCGTATGCGTTCATGGGACTCGTCAACGTCGCCGGCCTGTCGTTCGTCGCCGCGCTGCCGCTATGCGGATGCGTCGGCGCGGCGCTCGCGTGGATCGTGTCGCGCGCGGTGTTCCGGCTGCGCGGCCTCTATTTCACGGTCGGCACGCTCGCGCTCGCCGAAGCGCTGCGGCTCTTCATGATCAACTACAGCGGATTCGGCGGCGCGTCGGGCATCTTTCTATCGAAGGATCCGCCGGGCCTGCGCACGCTGTTCTTCATGGCGCTCGCACTGCTCGCGGTGACGGCGGTCGTCATGGATCTCGCGACGCGCTCGCGCTTTTCGATTCTGTTGCGCGCGGTCCGCGACGACGAAGACGCGGCCGCGCAGATGGGCGTGCGCACGTTCCGGATCAAGCTCGTCGCGTTTGTCGTCGCGAGCTTTCTGATTGGCGTGGCAGGCGGGTTGCAGGCGCTCAAGCTCGGCACGATCGAGCCGTACGGGACGTTCGGCGTGCAATGGACGGTCAGCGCCTTGTCGATCGTCATTATCGGCGGGCAGGGGCTGCGCATCGGTCCCGTCGTCGGGGCGGTGTTCGTCGTCGCGCTGAGCGAAGCGCTCGCCGACTATCCCGCGCTGCATCTCGCGACGACGGGCGTGATCCTGATTCTCGTCATTCGCTTCGCGCCGTACGGCCTGGCCGGCATCGCGCGCACGCTTCTGAACCGCAAGGCCCGATCATGAACGACGCACGTCCTCTGCTGGTTGCCGCGAATCTCGTCAAGCGATACGGCGGCCTCGTCGCAACCGACAACGTCTCGCTGACGCTCGACGCGGGCGAGGTCGTCGGCATCGTCGGCCCGAACGGCGCGGGGAAGTCAACGCTGATCGGTCTGCTCGGCGGCGCGACGAAGGCGGACTCGGGCTCGGTCGTCTTCGATGGCCAGGACGTCACGCAGGCCGGCGCGGCGCAGCGCGCGCGGCTCGGGATCGGACGCACGTATCAGATCCCGCGTCCGTTCCTGAACATGACCGTCCGCGAGAACCTGCTCGCGGCGCGCTACAGCCTGTTTCCGTTCGTGCCGAAAGCCCAGGCGATCGCGGCCTGCGATCGCGTGCTCGACCGCACGGGACTGCTCGATGTCGCGGATCTCGCGACACGCGCGTTGCCGCTCTTGCGACGCAAGCGGCTCGAAGTGGCGCGCGCGCTCGCGCTCGAACCGAAGTTGCTGATGCTCGACGAAGTGGGTGCCGGACTCGTCGACAGCGAAGTCACGGAACTGATCGAACTGATCCGGTCGCTCAAGGGCGAGGTCGACGGCATCATCATCATCGAGCACGTGTTGCGCGTCGTGCGCGAGTGCTGCGAGCGGCTCGTCGTCATCAACTTCGGCCGCACGTTCGCGCAGGGGCCGACGCGGGACGTCCTCGCGAGCGACGAAGTGGCGGCCGTCTATCTGGGCACCTCGCATCAGCCGCGGGCCGCATCGACAGACGTGCAAACGGACGGACTGATGCGCGCCGTGGCGACGCGCGCGGACACGCCGTCGACCGCATCGGCGCCGACGCGTGTGCCCGCCGGACCTGCGGCAATCACGGCCAAAACGCCGGGCCGCATGATCCTCGAACTCGAAGGTGTTCATGCCGGCTACGGTCAGGCGCGCGTGCTCAACGGGATCGATCTCGCGGTTCGCGAGGGGGAAGTCATTGCGGTGCTCGGCATCAACGGCTCGGGAAAAACGACGCTCGCGAATGTGATTTCGGGCGTCGTCCGTCCCTCGGCGGGGTCGATTCGCGTCGACGGCAAGGCGGTCGCTCACGGGCCGCATCGCGTCACGGCGCTCGGACTCTCGCAATGCATGGAAGGCCGTCGCATCTTCGGTTCGCTGACCGTCGAGGAGAATCTCATGCTCGCGGCGCGCGGCGCGCGTGCGCCCGAGATGCGCGAGCGGCTCGACCACGTTTATGCGCTGTTTCCCGATCTGCGCGAGCGCCGGTCGAACGCGGGTACTTCGATGTCGGGCGGACAGCAGCAGATGCTCGCGATCGGCCGCGCATTGATGGCCCGGCCGCGTCTCATCGTGTTCGACGAGATCAGCCTCGGCCTCGCGCCCGTCATGATGGACCGGCTCTATCAGGCGCTGGGCGAACTCAAGCGGACCGGCCTCACGATGCTGATCGTCGAGCAGGACGTCGAGCGCGCGCTCGATCTCGCCGACGAAGTGCATGTCATGGAGCATGGACGGTTCGCGCTATCGGGCGCGACCGATTCGATTCGAAACGACCCGCGTTTGCGGGATCTCTATATCGGCACCGCCGACTAGCCATCCGAAGCTGACCCACAGGAGACATCGATGAGACTCGACGAGGTAGAACGCTTGCTCGACCCCGCGCCCATGCCGCTCGAAACCGGATATGAACGGTTCGACGACGGGGTCCTGCATGTCGCGTGCCGCACGGACTTCCACAATTGCACGGGCGAGATGTTCGAATGGTGGTTCCGTTCGCGTCCCGACACGCGGCACTACCGCTGGTGGCATCCGGTCGATCATGTCGGCAGCGATTGGATCGAGGGCACGTCGGATACTCATGTGGGTTCGATTCACCTCGCCGAGGAATACTTCACGGGTCTGCCCGCGCAGAAACTGTCGATCCAGTTCCGCGACTCGACCGAGTTTTTCAGCAAGGACGGTTATGAAAAGGCGCGCGCGAACAAGCAGGTGACCGCGTCCGTGTGCGCGCGCACGGGCATGGGTTTCGATGCGCCGCGCATGCCCGATGGCCGTGTGATCGGCGGCCGGCTGCTGCATATCGGCCGCGATACGCCATGGGGTTTCGCGCTGCGCAGCCACTTTTATCTCGGTCAGGACTTGCCGGCACTCGGCAAGACGCCCGAGGAGGTCGCGGCGGTGTGTCCCGACGAATTCGGCCGGGCGTTGCTGATGCACTGCTACAACGAGTTCACGTTTCTGTCGCGTTTCCTCGCGGGGCTGTATCTCGGCGACAACCGCGAGAAGCTCGATATTCCCTTGCCGTGGTGATCGCATGCGCCGCCTCCGAGATCGTGCGCATGTGCGGGATGACGGCGTGCGGCGCCGTCTCGCGCGCGGCTGTCCGGCGCGTGTCGATTCATCCGTCGATGGCCGAGTGTCGAGGATCGCGCGGCGCCCGCATGGACCGCGTATTGCGCGCGCGATGCGCGGCATGATCGCGTGGTTCCGGCTCGCTGCGCGCGTGCGTGCGCAGTGCGAGGCGCTGCACGTGTTCGAACCCGACGGCGACGCCGCGGAGCGTGGGGATGCGGCGCGCGATCGGCCGGCGCGTTCGACGCGGTGGCGATGATGCGTGCCTGCACTTCGCCGGCAAGGGCGTTCGGGTATGCTGGCGGGCCCGCGATAACCGCCCGGTGATCGCCCGGTGATCGCCGGGCGGGCACGGTCGTCGAGCATGGACAGGTTCTGAGAATGAGTAGGGTGATGTGGGCTTCATACCGGCATGTCGCGGTTCGGATATCGATGTGGCTGCGTCGTGCGGCACCTCTTCCCGATCGGCCGATCGAGGATCGTCGGTCGCAGGGCCGACATCCGGGCGATCGACGCATACCGGATGGACCGACCCAGGATCCGCGCGGTCCCGATCGGTCTGCGACGGATCCGCGGCACGCGGACGCTCTGTCCGACCATGATGCCGACGCCTTGATCTCCCCGGCGCACTGGCATGCGTGGCTACCCATTGCGGTGCTGCTCGTCGGTGCGTTTCTCCCGCCGATGGACTTCTACGTGCTCAACGTGGCGCTGCCCGAGATTCGCCGCTCGATTCACGCCGCGCCGTATCAGCTCCAATTGAGTCTCGCGGGCTACGCGGGCGCCTATGCCGTGGGCCTCGTGCCGTCGAGCAGTCTCGGCGAGACCTATGGACGCAAGCGGATGTTCCTGACGGGGCTGTTCTGCTTCACGTTGGCCTCGACGCTGTGCGGCGCCGCGACGACGCCGTGGGCGCTGATCGCGGGCCGCATCGCGCAGGGCGCGTCGGCGGCGGCCATGATTCCGCAGATCCTGTCGCTCGTGAAAACGCATTACACGAGCCGTGTCTATCCCGTCGTGACGAGCGGCATCGGCATCGCCTACGGCACGGCCGCTCTGATCGGGCAGTTCGTCGCGGGCGGCTTGCTCGCGTGGCGGCCGTTCGGCTGGACGTGGCAGGCGATCTTCTTCGTGAATCTGCCGGTCGGCGCGCTGGCCTGGCTGGCCGGGCTGTTCTGGTTGCCGGGGCGGCGCTCGACGCAATCGAGTTCGGTCAACGTGTTGGGCTCGGCATGGCTGCTCGCTGCGTTTTCGGGGATCGTGATTCCGCTGGCCGTACCGTCGGACGTGCTGGCCCTCACGTCGAAGTGTGTCATCGGGGCGCTCGCGCTCGCGAGCATGGTGCCGTTTTATCGCTATCAGCGGGCGCGCATTGCCGCGGGGCGTAGTTTTACGGTCGACGTTCGCATGCTCGATCGGCGGTCCTTCCGGATCTGTCTGATCGTCGCGTTGCTGTTCTTTACCGACAACGTATTTTTCCTCGTGTATGCGGTGTTCCTTCAACAAGGGCTGGGTTTTACGCCCTTGGCCGCCGCGAACACGATGGTCGCGTTCGGACTCGGCTTCGTGTTCGGGCCGATGACGGCGGCGCGCATCGCGAAGCGCGCGGGCGCGCGCACGTTGTCGATCAGTTTCGCGAGTCTTGCGGCCGGGTTCGGCCTGCTTGCGTGTTCGACGTATGCGCATCCCGAGCGGCAGACCGTGCTTGCGTCGCTCGGCCTGATGATCGCAGGCTTCGGACATGGACTCACGATCGCGTCGCTGCTGAGGATCACGCTCGAACACGTGTACCGGCACGAGGCGAGTTCGGCATCGGGGTTAATCAACACGGCGCTCCAATTGAGCACGGCGATCGGTACAGCCGCGTTCGGTTCGATTTTCTATGCGTCGTTGCCGATGTCGCCTGTCGCTATCGATTACGCGCATGCGCTGGTGCGCACCTTGATCGCGGTCGTCGGCGTGCAGGCGATCTGCATCGCGTTGAGCCTGCGGCTCGATCGATGGGCGAGGGTGTCGCGTTAGCGCGTTGGCGCGTTGGACGCGGGCTGCATGCTCGGTGACGGTCGCAGACATCGATGCATCGGCGCGCGCGATTCAATCGGCGATGGGTTTTCGCATACCATAGTCGTCGCTTGCGACCGTCCGATTCGATCGAACGGGCCGCGTGTGACGTGGCGTGACACGCGCCGCTTCGGCGTCCGGGCCGAGAGCGCATGAGCCAGTGCGAGCCCGCGCGAGGCGCCAGGTGACCCCTTCAACGATCATGAACGACGTCTTTCCGACTCCGAAGCCGATGTGGCGGCGCCTGTCGTGGTTCTGGGCCGCGTTCTGGCTGCTGATGCTGGCTGTCAGCGTCCAGGAGTCGCTGTGGATGGGCCACTTGCAGGTCTGGCGCCCGCTCGTCGATACGGGATCGTCGGCGATCGCGGCGACCGTGCTCGCGATCGTGCAGATCCGACGCGCCGATCGCTTGAGTCGTCTCCTGAACCAGCCGATCCGATGGTTTCTTCGCCTGTGGGCCTGGATGCCGCTTCAGTTCGTTGCGTTCGTCACGGGGATGTATGCGTTGCGGCTCGCCGTGTACGCGCTCGCGGGACAGCGATACCGGCATGGACCCTGGCCGGCCGTGCTCACGTACGAAGTCACGAGCTTCCTGCTCTACTTCACCTTGTTCAGCGGCATTCATTTCGGCTTGCGCTCGTATCGCGCATGGGTCGACGAGCGTCTGGTCGCCGAACGCCAGGTGAGCCTCGCACGCCAGATCCAGCTCGCGCAACTCACGCAGCAGCTGCAGCCGCACTTTCTGTTCAATGCGCTGAATACGATCTCGTCGCTGATCCACAGCGATCCGGACTCGGCCGATCGTCTGCTGACACGTCTCGCGACGTTGCTGCGCGCGACGACCGACGCGAGTCAACGGCCCGAGCAGCCGCTCGCCGATGAACTCGCCTTGCTGCGCGCGTATGCGGCGATCATGACCCAGCGCTTTGCCGATCGCGTGCGGATCACGTGGGATATCGATCCCGCCGCGCACGATTGCCATGTGCCGACGCTGGCGCTGCAGCCGCTGCTTGAAAACTGCTTTCACCATGTCGTCGAACGGCGCATGGCGCCGACGCATATCGCGATTCGCGGTACATGCCGGGAGGGGCGGCTCGACATCGAGATCGAGGACGATGGCGATCTGCAGCAGGTTCCTGAACGGCGCGGCGTGGGGCTCGGCAATCTCGCGCAGCGGCTGCAGTCGCTGCACGGTGGCGAGGCGCGTCTCGACCTGCGCGTGCGTGCGGGCGGCGGACTCATCGTCGGCGTGAGCCTGCCATGCGCGCATTGATCGTCGACGACGAGGCGCTCGCGCGGAGCAAGCTCCGGCATATGCTGCGCGTGTTTCCTGACGTCGAGGTCGTCGGCGAAGCCGCCGACGGCGCGACGGCGCTCGCGCTCGTGGCCGAACTGCGGCCCGACGTGATCTTTCTCGACGTGCAGATGCCCGAGGTCGACGGCTTTGACGTCGCTGCGTCGTTGCCCGACGCGGCGGCGACGCCCGAAGCCGCTCCGGCGCAGGCGTCTGGAAACGCGCGCGTCAGGGTGTCGCCTTCCCGGTCTCACTCCGCGGCACGTGTTGCGCCTGCATTGACATCCGCATCTGCACCCGCACCTGTATCCGAACCTGCATCTGCATCGGCGCCTGTGTCCGCGCTCGCCTCTCCGCCCGCCATCGTGTTCGTGACCGCGTTCGATCAGTACGCGTTGCGGGCTTTCGACGCGCAGGCCGTCGATTATTTGCTCAAGCCCGTCGACCCCGAGCGTCTCGCGCGGACGGTGCAGCGCTTGCGCAAGCCGGCCGATGCCGTGGCGCGTGCGAGCGTCGGGATGCCCGCGCATCTGGTGGTGGCCGAGCGGGGCAAGACGCATGTCGTCCGATGCGCGGACATCGAATGGATCGAGGCGGCGGACAACTACGTGAGCCTCCACTTGAGCGACCGCAGTTTCCTATTGCGCCGTACGCTCGCGGCCTTGCTCGAGGATCTTTCGCCGGCTTTTGTCCGCACGCATCGGAGCTTCGCGGTTGCGCTCGCCGCCGTGCTGCGCGTGCAGCCGCGCGGCAAGGGCGATGCGACGGTCGTGTTGCGCGGCGGCGCCGAGGTACCGTGCAGCCGCCCCTACCGCGAAGCATTGATCGCGCGCCTGCGTCTCTAGGTCCCGCAAGGGACGTCTTGTCTCCCACATCGCTTTCGGTACTCGAGACCGAGACCCGACACCCGAGGCTCGGCACCCCGCACCCCGCACCCCGCACCCCGCACCCCGCACCCCGCGTCGAGCGGTCCGCGCATGCCATTCGCGTCGCGATCGAGCCGGTTCGCCCCGCCGTGCATGCGGTTCGTCCCACGTCGATTGTGGTCCGCGGGCGGCCTCTCTACGCTGACCACCATGCCTTCTTCGATCGGGAACGACCATGGCCATGCTGCTCAATCTGCTTCAGTACGCGAACGGGACCGTGCTCGTTGCGTCGTTGATCGAGGCGCTCGTGCTGGCCGTGCGATATGGCCGGCACCGCTACGATTGGAAAGCCACGCTGGTCTCGATCACCGATTTCCTCGTGCGCGAGTACCCGTTGCGCTGGCTGCTGCCGCTCGCGTTCTGGGGCCATTGGATGGACTGGTTTTGGCGACACCGCCTGTGGACCTTGCCGATGCACCATTGGACCGGCTGGCTCGCATGCTTCGTCGGCCAGGAGTTTTGCTACTACTGGTATCACCGCGCGGCGCATCGGACGCGGTGGTTCTGGTGTACGCACTCGGTCCACCACTCGCCGAATCAGCTGAATCTTTCGGCGGCCTATCGTTTCGGATGGACCGGACGTCTGACGGGGTCGACGGCATTCTTCATGCTCGCGCCGCTGTTCGGCATGCCGCCGGGCGTCGTGATGCTGATGCTCACGCTGAACCTGCTTTATCAGTTCTGGCTCCACGTCGACTGGATCCCGCGTCTCGGACCGCTCGAATGGATTCTGAACACGCCGTCCGCGCATCGCGTTCATCACGCGTCGAACGTCGAGTATCTCGACGCGAACTATGGCGGCGTGCTGATCGTCTTCGACCGGCTTTTCGGGACCTATGTCGCGGAACGGCGCGATCTGCCGTGCCGGTACGGCCTCGTCGAGCCCGTGACGACATACAACGTGCTCGCGATCGAGTTCGGTCAATGGCGCGCGTTATGGCGCGATCTCGTCTCGGCGCGCTCGCTGCGCGACGCCTGGGGCTATGTGTCCGAGCCGCCCGGCTGGCGGCCCGATGGACAAGGAGAGACGACAGACGATCTGAGGCGCCGCGCGAAGCCGATCGCGCTGGGCATGCGGCCTGAATGATCGATGACTCGACACGGTGCGCGGACGCGATCGCGTCGTCGTGGTCATGTCGCCGTCACGCAAGGTTTCACGCGTTCCACTGAACGGCACGGGTCGCGCCGAAGCTGCCAAGACGACAGCATACCGGGACACTTGGCTGCGGATCGATGCACTCAAGTCGAGGGCACGGCCTCGGGCGAGTGCGTCTTGAGCCAGTCCTTCAGGGCGTCGTTCATCCGCGTTTGCCAGCCTTTGCCGGTCGCTCGGAAGGCCGAGAGGACGTCGTCGTCGAATCGGATCGTCGTGAGGGTCTTATGCGTGCCTGCCGGTCGGCCGCGCCGCACGAGCGTGCGACCCACATACTCGTCGGCATGCTCGAAAAATGCATCGGTCAGTTCCGGCGCATCGTCGGGATCAACCCACTCGGTGCGCGTACCGTTCTTGTTCGCGTTCATTTGCTTTCCTCATGCTGATGATGCGACGGGCCTTGCCGCGAGGTGTCCAAACGACAATCACCATCCGGCCGGCCAGGCGACCCATCGTGATGTAGCGTGGCTCGTCATAGCCCTCGCGGAGATCCGGCGCCGTGTAGTGGCGACCTGCAAAAATCTCGGCAGCGCGTTGGAAATCCAAGCCGCGCTCGATCAGCGTTGTGTCACGCTTGATCGCGTCAAATTCGATTTCCATGTGAATTATTGTAGATACAGAAAATACCACGAACTGGAATATTTGTTACTACAAAAAAGCTCATGCTGGACCTGACTATGTTTCGTGAATGCCTGTGGGACGGTCCTCGGCTGTTCGCCGCACGGTCTTGTCACCGATCAACCGAGCCGCCCTCGCGACCGGTCGCGTGCGCACTGCCCGGAGATTCGATACGTGCGAAGTGCTCGATGCGTTGATGAGCCGGCAGTGCGAGGATCGAGCGTCGCGAAGCACGCGCAATGAAGCGGGCGAAATGTAGTCAAGGGCGATCGCTGCCGCTTGCCTGTTTGAGGCATTTATATCGCGTCGACATATAATTTCGAGATTCGATCGTTTCGTGCTGCCGTCCGGGCGGATTTCGCGATGCGCATCGCGTTTGTTCCGATCCATTGAATCGCCGATACGACCGTGACTCGACTGTTTCGCCGGATGCGCGTCTGGCTGTCCTCTTTCTCTCCCGCGCCGATGACCGTGCGCGGGGCCGAACGCGTGCGCGCGTGCGTCGGCGCGTTGATCGGCATCGCATGCGTCGGCATCACGATGCGCGTGCTGCTCGCGAACCATCCGGCGGCCGTGCCGATGCTCGTGGCGCCGATGGGGGCGTCCGCCGTGCTGCTGTTCGGGGTGCCCGCGAGTCCGCTCGCGCAACCTTGGTCGATCATCGGCGGCAATCTCGTCGCGGCGACGATCGGCGTCGCGTGCGCGCAGCTCATACCCGATCCGCTCCTCGCCGCGGCGCTCGCCGTTGCGCTCGCGCTGGCCGGCATGTTCGCCCTGCGCTGCGTGCATCCTCCGTCCGGCGCGGTCGCGCTGACGGCCGTGCTCGGCGGTCATGACATTCATGCCCTCGGGTTCGGCTTCGTCGTCTCGCCGATTTTGTTTCAGTCGATGGCCCTGCTCGGCGCCGCGCTCGTCTATCACGCCGCCACGGGCCATCGATATCCGCATGCGAACCACGCCGCGCAAGCGCTCGGCATGGCGCGAGGCAGCGATGCGCAGGGGCTGCCGCCGATGCCGCTCACGCGCGGCGACCTCGACGCCGCGCTCGCCCGGCAACGCGAACTGCTCGACATCGCACCCGACGACCTCGAGACGTTGTTCCGCGACGTTCAGCTTCACGCATACGCGCGCTCGTTCGCGACGCTGACGTGCGCCGAGATCATGTCGCGCGACGTCATCGTCGTCGGGCCGCGGATGCCCGCGACGCTCGCGCTCGAACGTCTGACGCGCCATCGCGTCAAGGCGCTTCCGGTCAGCGACACCGCGGGCCGGCTCGCCGGCATCGTCACGCGCGCGGATCTCATGCAGCCCGATGCGCGTGAGCTCGGCGCGACACGCATCGTGCGGCTCATGCGCCGCTGGCTCGCATCGGCCGAACCGGCCGCGAAGCGCACGCCGGGATGCACGGTCGGCGACGTCATGACGACCGAGGTTCGCGCCGTGTCGATCGATGCGCCGGTATCGGAACTCGTGCCGCTGTTCGCGGACCACGGTCACCACCACGTTCCCGTCGTCGATCGCGATCGGCGCGTGGTCGGCGTGATCACGCCGACGGATATGATTCGGGGCGTATATCGGCAGGCGGGCCTCCCTGAACGTTCGATCGAACACGGGGGTGCGCGCCATGCCGCATAGCCCCCTTTGATCGATACGCCATGACATCGCGCACGCAGAAGACTTCGCCGACACCGCTTGCCAAAGCCGATTTCGAACAGCTTTCCGAGTTCCGCTATCAGATGCGGCGCTTCGAGCGTTTCTCGGAGCAGGCGGCGCAGAGCGAAGGCGTGACGCCGCTCCAATATCTGCTGATGCTCCACATCAAGGGCTATCCCGACCGCGATTGGGCGACGATCGGCGAACTCGCCGAACGTCTTCAGGCCGCGCATCACAGCGTGGTCGCGCTCGTAACGCGCTGCGAAACCGCGGGCCTCGTGCGGCGCCGGATCAGCGAGACCGACCGGCGTCAGGTCGAGGTCCATCTGCTCGAGAAAGGCGAGAGCGTGCTCGCGCGGCTCGCCCAGATGCATCGCGCGGAATTGACGTCGCTTAAAGGCGCATTCGTCGTGCCGCATATCGAGATCTAGGGATTTCCCACCCTATTTTTTGGCCGATTGCCGCCGCTTATCGTCGTGAATGCGCGGCCGTCGGGCGGTGTCGCTTTCCGACGATTTTCCTCACCGTTGATTACGGCGCCCGGATTTTGGGTAACATCGGGCCCTGGCGATGCAGCGCCCAGTGCATCGGCGACAGGTTATTCAAGAGGTCCGGCCGCCACGATATGCGGACCGGACTCGGATCGATAACCGGAAGAATTTCGGGGATGGGCGGTATTCAGACACATTATGAAAAAGAAAGACGGGGCGGCCGGCGCGTGGGAAATTCACACGCTGGCGGCCGAGGGCAAGCTGGGCATCGCGTTCGAGTTGTTCTCGAACGACGCGGTGACCTACAACGCCGATCCGGCACATCCGCAATACGCGTTGACCTCGGACCAGGTTCACGCGTTGATTTCGGATCTCAATCGCGCATTGCTCGAACTCGAACGCGAGCGCGATCGGCACGCGCACGAACTGCGTTTCGGTTCGGCGTCGCGCTGACGCCATCAGCCATGGGCGACGCGCGCGGCGTTTATGACGATTCCGTCGGCGCGAGATGCGAAGCGATATAGTCGCGTACGATATCCGTCGCGTCCTGATGTTGCCGTTCGCCGAGCCAGTCGGCGAGACATTCGAAAAAGGCGCGCTCGAATAGCGCGGTTTGCCCGCGCGTGATGCGTCGGCGGATATCGTCGAGCGCGCTCATCCGATTTTCATGACGGCGGCTCGCCAGCTCGGCGGCCTCGCGCGCGACGAGATCCGGTATCGAGAGCCGCACGTGCATCTTCTCCCGTTCGAGCGCGCGCAAGCGCCGCTTACCGTCGGGCGTTACGACTTTGTTTCGGATATTCATCGACGTGCCCAGGCAATTTCAGCGACCCCGTTTATTGATTTCCGCTGCTGCGCCATAACCTGAACTGGTGCTGCGTGGTGTCTTCAAAATGATTCAATCGCTCTGCGCTGTTTTAAAAATCGCGCATTCGGCGGATAGGATCGAGGCCGGCAAACCGGCGCGCTGCGATCGATGGGGGGCGCAATCTCGTGCGCTTCTGGCTGGAATATGCAGAGATTCAGCGAAAATATCAATCGCAATCCGGTTCACGAGGATCGTCCACGGACGTGAATCGATATGGGGCGTTAATTGGGGTGCGATTAATTCGATGGATCGAATCACGTCGAATCGCGAGCGAACCGGATCGGATATCAAAAAAGGCATGCGCCGATATTGGGTCGCTAAAACCGTTCGGAAATCGTTATGCGGCGGGCAGTTATTGCGAGAATCGCGATGACTTGCCGGTAAGAAAAAAGGCGATGGTTTCCGATCCGGTAAGGGACGCGCGAAGGACAGCAGATCGACGACTCGCTAGGGGACGAGCGAAGGACAGCGGATTGACGACTCGGTATGGGACGCGTGGAGGACAGCGGATTGACGACTCGGTAAAGGGCGCGCGATGGACAGCGGATCTACGATTCGGGAAGGGCTGCGCAAAGGACCGCAGATCGACGATTCGGTGAGGGGTGCGCGAGGGACCGCGGATCGACGATTCGGGGAGGCCGTAGCGATGAGGTGGTGCGGCGTACGCCGTGCGGGTCGTGCAGTGGGCGGTGCGGGCGACAGGGCGGCACACGATCGGCGTTGCGCGACGACCTGTCGTCGAGGGGCTCGATCGTCGCGGATCGGGGCCGGTCGCGTGGGCGTCGCATGCGCGGCGATACGACGTGCGTGCGACGTGCGATGCCTCTACGCGGCGGATTTCACGCGTTCGCTGCTGAGGGCGAACTGACGCGCGATCGACGTGAGCCGCTCGCGCCATTCCCAGATGCCGAACACATCGTGGACATTCTGCAGGCAGCTGAGCAATTCGACGGTCGTCGGATCGTAAACGTTGATCTTCGAGTGGAGCAGGGCCTTGCGCAACTGCGCGACGCCGGCGTCCATGTATCGGGGGATCTGGCTTGCGGGCCGGTTCAGATAGCGGACCGGAATGCCTTCGAGCGCCGTCATGTAGTCGCGCGGCTTGATGAAGTTGCCGACCGGACATCCGCCGCAATAGCCGCGATAGGCGCCGCCGCCGCGCGGCAGCAGCGCCGCGCGCCCTTGCGCGAAAAGATGCGTCGCCGCAGCGTCGAAAATTTGCTGATGGCTGAGGAAATGAACGGTTCTCATTGTCTGGTCTCCCGCGTGCGTTTGCGTGTTTGCAATCGTGTTCGCAATCGCTTTCATGCCGAATGTAGCCGCGCTACCCGGTAACGATGAACTGGTGTTTTCACGATGGCGGCAATTCTGACACGCAGGAAATCGCGCGCAAGTGCGCGGGGTGGACCGCGCGGCCGTGTTGCTTTCGGGCCACGGCAAGGCAGAATCGAGGTTTTTTGTCCGCTTGCCGCCGCTGAATGGCGCTGGAGCATGGCGGCGGCGCGACGGCGACGCACTATCGCGCATCACGGCACGGCGGCGCGGCGGCGCACCGCACGCGCGAGACTTGCGCAATGTTTGATGCACGACACGGCGAGGCGCCGGGTCTCGCCTATCGCGGACCGCGATGCGCGAGCGGCGGCCTCGCAGACCATCGTCGCCACTTGGGAGAGCACATGACACGTTTTGCAGTCGGAATCGATGGGGGCGGCAGCGGAACGCGGGCGTTGCTGGCCGACGAGCAGGGCGTGGTGCTGGCGCGCGCCGACGCGGGCCCCTCGGCGCTCGGTCTCGGTGTCGAACGCGCGTGGGACGCGATCGGCGAGGCCGCGCGGGACGCGTTCGCGTCGGCCGGGATCCCGTTCGACTGGCGCGCGATCACGCTGTGCTGCGGTCTGTCGGGCGTCAACAACGCCGCGTGGCACGGCGCATTCGAGGCGCTCCAGCCGCCCGTCGCGGCACTGTCGCTCGTGTCCGACGCGTACACGACGCTTTGGGGCGCGCATGGCGGGCGACCGGGCGTCATCGTCGCGCTCGGCACGGGCAGTATCGCGGCCGCGCTCGTCGATACGCGCGCGTCGTCGCGCGTGCATGCCGGTCCGGCTGGCCCAGCCGATCTGGCAGAGGCGGCCGATTCAGCCGACGTGGTCGATGTGGCCGATGTGATCGATGCAAGCCACGCAAGCGATGCGAGTGATGCGCCCGACGCGACCGACGCGACCGACGTGGCACGCGTCGCCCCTGCGGGGGCTCTCGAGGAACGCATCTCGGGCGGCTACGGATTTCCGTCGGGCGACGAAGCGAGCGGCGCCTGGCTCGGCCTGCGCGCGCTCGTCTATCTGCAGCAGGTCATGGACGGACGCCGGCCCGCCGACGACTTTTCGGCCGCGCTCCGCGCGCAGACGGGCGCGACCTCGCGCGATGCGCTCGTCGCGTGGTCGTGCGACGCGAATCAGACGGCCTACGCAACGCTTGCGCCGATCGTGCTCGCATTCGGCGCGGCCGATCGTGGCCCGGCCGAGCGCGCGCACCCGTTCGCGCGCGCGTTGCTCGAACAGGCCGGCGACGAAATCGCGCGGATGATCGACGCACTGGATCCCGATGCCGTGTTGCCGATCGCATTGTGCGGCGGCCTGGCGGGTCCGCTCGCCCCTTATGTGCCCGCACGGTTCGTTGCGCGCTTGCGCGCGCCGGTTGCCGATTCCGTCGGCGGCGCGCTCGCGATTGCGTCGGCGCGGCTCGCGCGGACGCCGCCGCGCCAGGCGGGCCGTGTCTAAATCGCGGCGTCGCGCGCGCGGCGTAAAATGTCACGGGTCCGCGATGCGGATCTGCTTGTTCACGGGGCCAAGCGCGGACCGCGCCGGTCGTCGCCAAGGCTCCGTACGTCGTCACTTCAGAAGCCTGCCATGTACCGACTCATCGCCACCGACCTCGACGGAACCCTGCTCAATGCGCATCACCAGGTCGATCCCTTCACGATCGACGTGCTTCGCAAACTCGAACGGCAGGGCGTCGCGATCGCGATTGCCACGGGCCGGCACTACTCGGACGTCGCCGGCATCCGCGACGTGCTCGGTGTGCGGGCGCATCTGATCACGTCGAACGGCGCGCGCGTTCACGATCCCGACGATCGCGAAATCTTCGCGGAAAACATCCGGCCCGAATTCGTTCGCCGGCTTGTGTCGCACGATGTCGCCGACGATGCGATCGTCAATTTGTTTCTCGATCGCGACTGGCTGATCGACCGTGATGCCCCCGAACTGCTCCGCTATCACCAGGATTCGGGCTTCCGATATGCGGTGACGGATCTGCGCGCCTATCCGGGCCACGATGTCGCCAAGGTGCTCTATATCGCCGAGCCCGAGACGCTGGCGCGTGTCGAGACGAATCTCGAACGCGAGTTCGCCGACGAGCTCTACGTCACGTATTCGCTGGCCGACTGTCTCGAAGTCATGTCGCCGGTCGTCTCGAAGGGTCGCGCGCTGCAGGTCGTGCTCGATCGTCTCGGCATCACGCGCGCGGACTGCGTCGCGTTCGGCGACAACATGAACGACATCGATATGCTCGAGACGGCCGGTCGGCCGTTCATGATGGGCAATTCGAATCCCGATCTGATCGCGCGTCTGCCGCACGTGCCGCGCATCGGCAACAACTTCGACGCGGCCGTCGCGCGACAACTGACGCAACTGTTCGATCTCGAAAACCTGCAGGACGACGCGCCGGTCGCGTAAGGCTTGTTCGGGGACACGCCTGAGCGCGTGCAGGCGCTATGCCGATCCTAGCCCAGACCCATCCATAGGCCATAACGCAGCCCGGCCTGGAGCAGAGCGGGGCAGAGTCGGCGCTCGAACCGAGACTCAGCCGAGCGCCACGCTGCACAGCGAAGGGCGCACCGGCTCGCGCGCGCGGATCAGTGAGGCGTAGGCGTCGACATATCGGCGCGCCATGACGTCGGACGTGAACCGGCGTTCGAACTGCGCGCGGATTTCGTCGCGCGACAGATCGGCGAGATTGCCGAGCGCCTGCACGGCGCCATCGACGTCGTCGACGATAAAGCCCGTCACGCCGTGATCGATGACCTCGGGCACCGAGCCGCGCCGGAATGCGATGACCGGCGTGCCGCATGCCATCGATTCGATCATCACGAGACCGAACGGCTCGCACCAGTCGATCGGGAACAACAGCGCCGCCGCGCCGGACAGGAATGCGGGTTTCTGGCTCTCGTTGATCTCGCCGACGAATTCGACGTCGGCGGTTGCGAGCAACGGCTCGATGTCGCGCTCGAAATACTCGCGGTCGACCTTGTCGACCTTGGCGGCGATCTTCAACGGCATGCCGACGCGCGCGGCGATCTCGATCGCCGTATCGACGCGTTTTTCCGGGCAAATCCGGCCGAGAAACGCGAGATAGCCGCCGTCGTTCGCGGCCGCGCGCGGCGTGAGCAAGCCCGACGGCAGACCGTGATAGATCGTGTCGAGCCAGCCCGCGTTCGGCAGCGGCGCGCGTTGCGAATCGGAAATCGAGACGAGCGGCGCCTGCGGAAAGGCCGAAAACATCGGCGCGATCTCGGGCAAGTCGAGACGTCCATGCAGCGTCGTCACGAACGGCGTCTCGATGTCCGCGAACAACGAGAACGGCAGATAGTCGAGATGAAAGTGCAGCACGTCGAACTCGCGCGCGCGGCGCCGGACGTGTTCGAGCAGCATGATGTGCGGCGCGAACGTGTCGCGAATCGACGGATCGAGGCGCAGGGCCTGCGGCCACGCGGCTTCGAGCCGCGCATTCGTGATCGAGTCGCCGCTGGCGAACAAGGTCACGTCATGACCTTGCTCGACGAGCGCCTCGGTCAGATAGGACACGACGCGCTCGGTGCCGCCATAGAACTTCGGCGGAACAGCTTCGTGGAGCGGGGCGATCTGGGCGATTCGCATCGGATTCCTCCTTGAACGGATTCCAGAACCCTGCGCGGCGCCGATCGCTTGCCATAGAGGCACGAGTCGGTTGCCGCAGATAAACCATCAGGATTCGACGCCCTCATTATCTCGGCGGCCCCCGCGTCTATTCAGCTTCCTTTTCAAAGACTTGCGCTTGTTACGGCGGGAAACATCCGTGCCCGCCGCAGATTCCTGGGTTGCGGTGCGACAGGCGCGCGAAAAAACCGGGCCCTTGAGACGATTCCGTTGCGGAATGCCGCGCACGCTCAATTGTTGTGCGCAAGGGTAAACCCTCTGCAAAAGCAGGATTTTGCGGTTTGAAGCAGTTGTATCGGCGCGCCGCGGCCCGATATCGATTCCGGGCGGGCGGTTCGTGACGCCGGATCGCCCTTTGCGCGCAAGGCTTTCCGGCAATTTGTGCCAAATAGAACAGTTGTACAAACCAGTGAACCAGGGTTGGGTGTAAACTTCGTGAACTTTTGCGATATCGATCCGAGTGTCGCGTTTACCGAATGTTTACCTCGGCGTCTCCG
Source organism: Pararobbsia silviterrae (assembly GCF_003628125.1). Classification (GTDB taxonomy): domain Bacteria; phylum Pseudomonadota; class Gammaproteobacteria; order Burkholderiales; family Burkholderiaceae; genus Pararobbsia; species Pararobbsia silviterrae. Next base: position 4,869 of record NZ_RBZU01000001.1, on the reverse strand, counting down.
GTAAGAAATACGGCGAAAAAGGAGACACGCCGTGATGCGAGGTAAGACATTCAGGCTTCATGGTGTTTGCCCCAGCCCCCGCAAACCCTTGTCAAATAAGGATTCCTCCAAAAATGTAGGAATTCTTCTTACACGTTTTTTAGAAAAACTTTATTTCGCATCTTCGCTTCTTCCGATTTCGGCGGCTCGTCCTCTCACGCAGAATTTGACTCAACAACACGGGGCAACGGTTCGTCCGCGTGAGTCAACCAAGCGAGGGTATCAATGAGCTACAGCAGCGAAATGCTCAACGAAATCAAGGAAGTCAATCTGTCGTACTTGCTTCTCGCACAACGGTTGCTGCGCGAAGACAAAACGACCGGCATGTTTCGCATGGGTCTGTCCGATCACGTCGCGGACGTGCTCGCGAACCTGACCTTGTCCCAGACGGTCAAGCTGGCTGCAACGAACCAGTTGCTATGCCGGTTCCGTTTCGACGATCACGCCGTGCTGTCATCGCTCACGCATTCAGGCAAGAACGCCGGAGTGGCATCGTCGCATGCGGCGATCCTTCTGGCGGGCCAGCCCGTCGAGCAAATCGGTTAATTCGTCAAAGCATCGTTTGAGTGCGCGATGCGTCGCGAAGGCGCGAGCGGGAGAAGCAACATGGCATCCAAAAGCGTAGTCCTTGAAGCAAAAGAAATTACGCTCGCGATCGAGTTGATCGAACTCGGGGCGCGGCTGCAGTTGCTCGAAGCTGAAACGAATCTGAGCCGCGACCGGCTCATCAAGCTCTACAAGGAACTCAAAGGGGTCTCGCCACCCAAGGGCATGCTGCCGTTCTCCACGGACTGGTTCATGACCTGGTTGCCGAACATCCACTCCTCGCTGTTCTACAACACCTACCGTTTCATGATTCAGCACGGCAAGTGCGACACGATCCAGGCGGTCGTGAAGGCTTACCGGCTCTATCTCGAACACGTCGAACTCCAGGGCGGCGAAGCCGTGCTCGGGCTCACGCGCGCATGGACGCTCGTGCGCTTCTTCGACAGCGGGATGCTCCAGATGACGCCGTGCAGCCGGTGCGGCGGTCACTTCGTCGCGCATGCGCACGATCCGAAGTCGGGCGTGGTCTGCGGGCTCTGCCAGCCGCCGTCGCGTGCGGGCAAGACGCGCAAGTCGACGGCCGAGACGATCGAACGCGTCTCGACCGAAGACGCCGAAATGATCGGCTGACAGCGGCAATCCGCTCGGTCTCGCCACGGCGCGTGGCCAAGGCGGCGCGAATCGCCCGCGCGATGCGGCAAGGACGCGCGCACGGCACAAAACACGCGGCGCACAACCTCGCGAAAACGGCGTGTCGGCCCCCGCGATCGCCCGCCCGGCAAGCGTTGCGCGGCGTCTCGTTGTTTACCCTCAGTCGCTCGCGTGCGAAGCGTTTCTTCCGCGCCCTTCTTAAGTTTCCCAACGACCCTGCCGTTATCACGCTCAACAATGGCCGCCGCCGGAATCGGTGTCCCCAGCGGCATTAAAAGAGGATTCACGCAGTGCTCGTCTTCATTGGATACATCGTTACGCTTGTCTCGGTCTTCGGCGGCTATCTGCTGGAGGGCGGGCATCTGGGCGCGCTCGTCCAGCCGGTGGAACTGCTGATGATCGGTGGCGCGGGGCTCGGTGCATTCATCGTCGGCAACAATGCCAAGGCGATCAAGGCCACGCTCAAGGCGTTGCCTGGCCTGCTTCGCGGCTCGCGCTACAACAAGTCGCTCTATATGGAGCTCATGGCGCTGCTCTACATGCTGCTCGCGAAGGCGCGCAAGGACGGCATGCTCGCGCTCGAGACCGATATCGACGGTCCCGCGGACAGTCCGCTGTTCATGCAGCACCCGAAGATCCTCAAGGATCACCACATCGTCGAGTTCCTCACCGATTACCTGCGGCTGATGATCAGCGGCAACATGAACGCCTTCGAAATCGAAAGCCTCATGGACGAGGAAATCGAGACGCATCACCAGGAAGGCAATGTGCCGGCCGGCTGTCTGCACAAGCTCGGCGACGCGATGCCCGCGTTCGGGATCGTGGCGGCCGTCATGGGCGTCGTGCACACGATGGCCAACGCCGGCCTGCCGCCGCAGGAGCTCGGCGCGCTGATCGCCCAGGCGCTCGTCGGCACGTTCCTCGGCATCCTGCTGTCGTACGCGTTCATCGGGCCGCTCGCGACGTTGCTCGAACAGCGCGTCAACGAGTCCACGAAGATGCTCCAGTGCATCAAGGTCACGATTCTCGCGAACCTCAATGGGTATGCGCCGGCGCTCGCTGTCGAGTTCGGCCGCAAGGTGCTGTTCTCGACTGAGCGTCCGTCGTTCGTCGAGCTCGAAGAGCACGTGCGTTCGGTCAGAGCGAAATAGGCGAGGTCGAGCATGGCGCCAAGAGGCAAGGCAGCAAAGGGCGAACCGGGCGCAGTAGCAGCGCGCCCGATCGTCATCAAGCGTGGCGGCGTGCATCGGCACGCGCACCACGGCGGCGCGTGGAAGCTCGCCTATGCGGACTTCATGACCGCGCTGATGGCGTTCTTCCTGCTGCTCTGGCTGTTGAGCTCGGTCAATACGGCCGAACTCGCCGGGATCGCCGACTATTTCAAGATGCCGCTCAAGGATGCATTGCTCGGCGGGCACAAGGTGTCCGAGGGGTCGAGCATCGTCGACGGCGGCGGTACGGATTTGTCGCGCACGCAGGGCGATGCGACGACGGACGCCGGCCGGCGCACGCCGTCCGAGAAGTCGACGAATCCGCGGCGTGACGAGGACGACCAGCAGCGCCTGCGCGAACTGAAGGCGCGGCTCGAAGCGGCGGTCGCGTCGAATCCGAAGCTGACGCCGTATCAGCAGAATATCCGGATGGATATCACGCCCGAGGGGCTGCGCATCCAGATCGTCGACACGCAGAACCGGCCGATGTTCGGGACCGCGAGCGCGGCCGTCGAGCCCTATATGGAGCAGATTCTTCGCGAGATCGGCAAGTCGCTCAACACGCTGCCGAACCACGTGATCCTCTCGGGGCACACCGACGCGCAGCAGTACTCGGGCGGCGAGAAGGGCTACAGCAATTGGGAGTTGTCGGCGGATCGCGCGAACGCGTCGCGGCGCGAGCTCATCGCGGGCGGCATGGACGAGTCCAAGGTGCTGCGCGTGGTCGGCGTCGGTTCGACGCAGAACCTCGACAACGACAATCCGTACGATCCGGTCAACCGGCGCATCAGCATCATCGTGATGAACCGCCGCGCGGAGTCCGCGATTCAGAAGGATGGAGAAATGAGGACCGAGTCGGTTGCAAACCGGGCCGCAGCCGGCGCGGGCACCGGGGACGGCTCGGGCAGTAGGGCCGCTGGCGGCGCGACTGCGAACGACGCGGGGCAGACGGCGGGCGGCGCGGTGCAGGCGCCGGGCCGGCGTTGAGATTTCGACTCTGCGCGGCGCAGCACTGGGGACGGGATAGATATCGATGAGCAAACGAATATTGGCGGCCGACGATTCGGCTGCGATGCGCGAGATCCTCGGCGTCACGCTCGAGGAAGCCGGGTACGACGTCACGACGGCGTCGGATGGCCAGGAAGCGCTCGCGCTCGCGCTCAAGTCGCAGTTCGACCTCGTGCTGACCGATCAGCACATGCCGGCGATGGACGGCCTCAAGCTGATCCAGTCGTTGCGACAGATGGAGGCGTATGACGCAGTACCGATCCTCGTGCTGACGACGGAGTTCGGCGAGTCGTTCAAGCTCGCCGCGCGCGACGCGGGAGCCAGCGGCTGGCTGCTCAAGCCGATCGACCCGCTCACGCTGGCCGAAGTCGTCGCCGAGCTCATCGCGCACGAGGACGCCTGAGCGGCTTGAAGTACGCAGACAAAGCAGTATGACGGTCCCGCACCGGGTGGCACGCGGGACTCCCTGGAAACGAGTTATCCGGCCGCGCCCGCAAGGGTGAGCCGAAAGCGGTAGAAGAGCATGACACTCGACATTACACAGTTCTATCAGACCTTCTTCGACGAAGCGGACGAGCTGCTCGCCGAGATGGAGCGCCTGCTGCTCGAGATCGACGTGGGCAACCCCGACATCGAGCAGATGAACGCGATTTTCCGCAGTGCGCACTCGATCAAGGGCGGCGCCGCGACGTTCGGCTTCGTCGCGCTGACCGAGACGACGCACATTCTCGAGTCGCTGCTCGATCGAGCGCGCACGGGGGAAATGGCGCTGCGCACGGACATGGTCGATCTGTTCCTTGAAACCAAGGACGTGCTCTCGGACCAGCTCGTCGCGTATCGCGCGTCGACCGAGCCCGACGCGGCCCAGGCCGCGGCGATCTGCGCGAAGCTCAACAAACTGTCGGCCGAGCAATCGGGCCAGGCCGCGGCTGCTGCCGCCGCGCCGGCGTCGAAGCCCGCCGCGGCCGCCCCGCAGCCCGCGCCCGCTGCCGCCTCCGCGCCGAATGAATCGGGCGTGCCCGTACACGTGACCGACGCGCTCGCGAAGATTCAAGGCGGTGACGAGGCCGCTCAGCCCGACGGCAAGCCGCATCTGAAGATCGTCCTCAAGGGCGTCGGCGAGAAGGACCAGGATCTGCTGACGGAAGAGCTCGGCAATCTCGGCAAGCTCACCTCGCAGGTCAAGGCCGGCGACCGCCTGACGATCTGGCTCGATACCGATTGCACGGAAGACGACATCATCGCCGTCTGCTGCTTCGTGATCGATATGGATCAGATCGAGATCTCGATGGGCGTGCCGCCCGCGCCGACCGAAGCCGCACCGGAAGCCGCGGCGGCGCCCGTCGCCGCACCCGCGCCGGCGCCGGTCCAGGCTGCGGCCCCGGCGCCCGTCGCGGCGTCCGCGCCGATGACG